>CAWGGE010000001.1:0-2705000 GCA_963822045.1 uncultured delta proteobacterium
TCTATGCAGCCCTTTCAGGGCGATGAATTTCGTGCGCCAAAACCCAGGGTGGCGCTTCCGCTTACCCTGGGCTAAAATATGCAGCCCCGTTGGGGCATTGAAATTACAGGCAATATTCCTATGCCGCTTATTTAAGCGCTTATGGGGTTTATCCCAGCCCGAAGCTTGAACGCAACATGGTGTAAGCGGTAAATTCTGACCTCGGAGCTCTTGTTGAAAATTCTGCTCATAAATCCTTCATGGGGTGGGAAAATGCGCTCCCAGCGTTATAACCGTCGCTGGCCCCCCCTTGATATGCTCAATCTTGCAGCTATTTTGCAAAATCACGGGCACTTCGTAGTTTTGCACGACGCGCGGGCTGTTGGGCTTTCGCCCGAACGCCTCTCCAGGTTGACGGCAGACGCCGACCGGGTGGTAGTCGATACCTCGCCGCTTGACAGATGGCAGTGCCCGAACCTGGACCTCACGCATCTCGTCCGCTTGACCAGGTCCATACCGGCAGAAAAGCTCATCTTGTGCGGAGTTCACGGGACCCTCTTTCCATCGAGGATGACCGAACTGACGGGCGCTCGCGTAATAATGTCCGGAGAACCTGAAGTATCGGGACCGGCTCTTTTCAGCGCTCTTGACCGGAAAAGCCCCTTGTCCGGGCGTACCCGGCATCCATTGGACAGAGGGGGGCAAAATACAAAGCGGCCCCCCTGCCCCTCTTGCAGATCTTCGTGCATGCCTTTTCCGGCCTATTCGCTCATCCGCCCCGAAATGTATGAATACGAATTGCTCGGAAAAAAACTTGCCGTTCTCGAAACCGCCCGCGGCTGTCCAAACCGGTGTGCGTTTTGCCTCAAGACGATGTACGGGTCAGGGGTCCGCATGAAAGACCCCCTTCAGGTCGCCTCGGAACTCGAGCTTGTGCTTTCCCTGGGGTTCGAAACCGTTTGCTTCATCGACCTCGAATTTACGATGCTGCGGGAAAGGACCCTCGAACTGTGCGAGATCCTCCGCAAGTACGGTTTGCGCTGGTGCTGCCAGACCCGCATCGATGCTGTGGACGCTCATTTGCTTCTGCAAATGCGAAAATCGGGCTGCTCTCTGATTCATTACGGCATCGAAAGCGGCATGGAGAGGACCAGGGAACTTGCCGGAAAACCCCTCTCGAACACCCGAATCGAGCGGGTTATCCTGGAGACTCGACAGGCAGGCATTGCGGCGGCCGGGTTCTTTCTGTTTGGATTTCCATGGGAGACTGCATCCGACCGGAGAGAAACGGGCCGGTTCGCCCGCAGACTGCCTCTCTCCTATGCATCCTTTCACAGAGTAACGCCTTATCCGGGGACTTCCCTGGGGAAAGCCTTTGAACATGAACCATGGTGGGTTTCCGGCTGGACCGGGGCTGCGTGCGGCGGTCCAGACCTGACCAGGGAGTTTCTCAAGTTTTACCTGCGCCCTGCGTATCTGCTGGATGCCTTCCGCAGCGGCGCAGACCCCGCCGCGTCCTTTCGCCTCTTTGCCGGCTTTTTGTCCGGTATGCTCTCTTTTTTTGCTCCGCCCGGCAAAGTGTCGCCGGAATCGACAGGACCTGCACCTCCTTCGGACATGCGTGAGATTCCGATGCAAGCTGCCGTGGCGCAAACAACATTGAAAAATTCACATGACCGTCATGGGCCGCCTGCCCTTTCCCTGGTCATACCGGTCTATAACGAGCAGGACACTCTTATTCCGAACCTTCGCAAACTGCTCTTCTTTTTGCGGGACAAGGGAATTGACGCAGAAATCATCATCGGGAGCAACGGTTCCACTGACGCAACCGTCGAGATAGGCAGGATGATCGAATCGATCCTGCCGGGGCGTATCGGATTCTTTCACCTGAACAGCCGGGGCGCCGTGGGGGAGGTCTTCAAAATAGCGGCCGGACTTGCTGTCGGCCCCCCTCATGATCTCCATGGATATGGACCTCTCTGTCGATCTCGAATTCATTACCAGTGCTTTGGATTTGCTCCGAACGGCCGACGTGGTGGTCGGGTCGAAAAAGTCAGGCGCTCAAAGCCGCTCTGCTGTGAGGCTTCTTGGAAGCAAGCTTTTCATCCTGTGCGCCGGGGTCCTTCTGCGCCTGCCTTATGACGATTATTCCATCGGCGCAAAAGCCTACAGGGTGTCTTCGGTACGGCCCCTGCTGCCGGGAATGAGCGAGGACACGAATTATGTCCTGGACCTGCTGTGCAGGGCCCGGCGGGCGGGGTTGAGGATCGAGGTCCTTCCGATTGCCTGCTCGGACTGGCGCAGGAGCCGTTTCAGGCTGTTCAGAGAGGCCCTCACGCGCTTTCTTCACTTGTTTCGTTTATGGATCGGCAAATCGGCAAGAACTCGCGCACTGGACTCTCAATCTGATGAACTGACCTGGCGGTCCGGAATTTTCTAGTGGAGGCGCCCGGCGTAGACGGCTTTCAACCCGAGTCGCCAGTGGCGGGGAGCGTAACCGCCAGCACGGCGGCTCCTGCCGTAAACAGTGAGGCAGTCCTGTAAGCAGTGGTGAAACCTCCGGTCGCTGCTGCGATGAACCCTGCGGCGCCAGGACCGACGGCCTGTCCTATGGCAAAAAAGATCGTGATGATTGCGAAGGCGGTGGGGGCCCTGGAAAAACCCAGATAGTCGCCCACCGCTGCAGCCATAATCGCCGGAATGGCAAAGACTGACAGGCCGTATAGAACGATGGAGGCCATCAACCCGGTGCTGCCGAGCTTCAGGCCGACCAGCAGGTAGGCTGCAGTCTGTATGGCAAAGACCAGAGCGAGCCCGCGGCTGCGCCCAATACGGTCCGAGAGGACCCCGAAACCCACACCTGAGAATAGGCTGAAAAAACCGACCCACGACCAATAGAAACCCGCCTGCTGTTCGCTCAGACCGTAATCACCGATCATTGTTGCAACGATGAAGGTCCCATAGACCATGAACGTGACGCCGAAGACCAGGTAGAGAATACCCAAACGAACAATGATCGACCCAGCGTCAGGCCTGTTCCGTGGTTTGAGCCCATCGATCTGGACAGGTTCCGGGCGGCCCATCGGCTCCAGACCGACATCGGACGGGCGGCTGCGGAGCAGAAGAGCTGCCGCAGCCGCTATCATCAGGGAAATGGCCGCGAGCGCCATCCACGCCACTCGCCAGCCGCTTGACCCATAGCGCTGATTGAGCAGGGGAATGAGCTGGCCACAAAAAATGATGGCAAGACCATTTCCGGCGATCATCAGGCCGGCAGCCTTGCCTCGCTGCTTGCTCCGGAACCAGTAGGTTACCATCGCCATCATCGGGATGTTGGCGAAACCGGTCCCCAGGCCTGTAAGGCTGTAGAGGACGGCGACCACCCAAAAGCTGCTGGCGGTGCTGATGCCGAACATGCACAGGGAGATCAGCAGGAGTGCTGACGCAATAGTGAGGTGAGGGAGAAAAGAACGGATGAGAAAAGGGGAAAGGATCACCGCAGTGAGGTAACCAATGAAATTGGCGGTGCCGATTATCCCCATGCGGTCGTAGGAAAGGCTTAGCCCCGTCCGCATCGCCGGCAGAATCATCGTGTAGGCAAACCGTGCCAGACCGAGACACGAAAAGAGTACAAAACCACCAACAGCGACTATAACCCAGCCGTAGTGCACCGACCGAAGTCTGGAATTGATGATCATCGGATTCTTTCAGCAAAAGTGCGAAAACGCGGACATAGGATTCAAAGGCCACAAATGCAGACCTGCATCTTATTAACGGCGCTATTGTAGCAAATGCAGGCAGTATTGTGCCGGTTTTCTTGATTGATGCCAAATGGAACACCGAGGGGGTTGGATTCAGGCCCTGAAGATTGCCCCCACTCCAAAGGATATCTTAGGTGCAAAGGGATCAGGTTTGCCTATGTTCCCATATAAAACATGCTGAGCATCGAGTCCGTCAACCCTCAAATGCCTGTTGAAAAAATCCATACTCAGTAGCTGCACCTAAGAGATTATCAGGTGATGGAGGGGAGGACAATTACTTGCCAATTTCGGAAGAATCCAGTTTGCGGCCTCCCGGTAAACAAATGATTCCAAAAGGGCAAAGATTTTGCCGCCCCATTTCTCAAGGATAGGAGAGAAATCTTAATCCGGATACAATTTTTTATAATACTCCGGATACAATTTTTTTGCACATTCCGGGCAAACACTGTGGGTGAATTCAGCCTCTGAATGACTCTTTATATAAGATTCAATTTGATTCCAGTAACCCTTATCATCGCGGATTTTTTTACAGGAAGCACAAATAGGAAGCATTCCACTCAAAGTTTTGATTTTAGACATGGCATCACTAAGTTCATGGATAAGCTTCTCCCTCTCTTCTTCCACCCGCTTGCGCTCAGTAATGTCGGTTAACGTACCTGCTGTCCCTGTAGCATTACCTTTCTCATCAAGCGTTAGCCGTGCCCATACCTCAATCCAGCGAAACTCTCCGTTTTTATTCGTATACCGAATCTCGTGCCGACAATAGTCCTTCTTCCTCTCGATTAATGGTCTGAAGAACTCAAGGTTCAGTTGCCGGTCTTCAGGATAAACGTATTCCAAAAATACCATGCCAAGACTCTCTTCCACAGCAAAGCCTGTTACCTCAGCCCAAGCAGAATTCAGAAATGTCCAGTGCCCTTCTGCATCAGTACGAAAGACAACTTCCTTTAAGTTCTCCACAACAAACTGGTATTGCTCCTTACTATCTCGCAATGCCTCCTCCGCTTGCTTGCGCTCAGTAATGTCGGTTAACGTACCTGCTGTCCCTGTAGCATTACCTTTCTCATCAAGCGTTAGCCGTGCCCATACCTCAATCCAGCGAAACTCTCCGTTTTTATTCATATACCGAATCTCGTGCCGACAATAGTCCTTCTTCCTCTCGATTAATGGTCTGAAGAGCTCAAGGTTCAGTTGTCGGTCTTCAGGATAAACGTATTCCAAAAATACCATGCCAAGACTCTCTTCCACAGCAAAGCCCGTTACCTCAGCCCAAGCAGAATTCAGAAATGTCCAGTGCCCTTCTGCATCAGTACGAAAGACAACTTCCTTCAAGTTCTCCACAATAAACTGGTATTGCTCCTTACTATCTCGGAATGCCTCCTCCGCTTGCTTGCGCTCTATTTCAGATTGCTCCAGATCCTGGATTTTCTGTTTTGATAAGGCATGCTCTTCGATCAGTTCGGAATTTATCCTGGCTTGATCATGCATCTGGCACCCCCTCTGTCGCGATGAACGGTGATGGTGGGAAACAAAAACGGGTGATATTTGTTCCGGAATAATGCCTCAACCTCTGCGCTATTCCTCCAAACCGCATGTTGAGATCCGATTTTTGCCCGAAAAAACTTCCTTTGCACCCGTGAAGCCCCGATAGAATACAAGCCTACCCACAAAATGCGCAAGTGAAACGTGAATCAGACCGGTTTTTGCGATTTTGCGACACACCTCCCCCTGCATTTGGTGAACCCGCTCCGCCACGCCGCCGTGTGACAGGCTCAGGCCAATAGAAATGCGATGGTAACGAGCAACAGGGAAAGCGGCTGATAGACGACTCTAGCTCCAACCTTTACAAACCGCCTGATGTTCGAGTCCAAGGACGGTTTGACGTTCTCGCCGCTGCACGTAACAATCCTTGAAAATCGGCTTCTGCTCTGTGTATTGGAAAGTTGCTACTTCTTCCAACATGGTAACTTCCCGATTCCTCAAGATATGATTTGCTTATAGAATCCCACTGAGAATTTCACCTCGGGAATTCGCAGCTTTTTCCTGTTGCTAAAATGGCGAGAGGACTTCGGTTGTGAGGAGAATCGTACCCGACTTGCCGTTTTCAAGCAGCGCGCCGTCGTGGACAAGGGGGGAGTGATCGGGCTCTGCTTTGTCGAAGACTGCGTCAACGGGACCAAGGTCGACGATATCCTGCGCAGCCTTGAGCATCTGTTGGGGGCCGTCGGTCCCAAGGGCGTGGCACTTGGATCCGGCTTCGATTCGTTTCCTGTCCCCATCGCTGCCGACCAATTGCCATATTTGACGCAAGCACTCTTGTCGGCTGGTCACGACGAAGCTACGATCGGGGCGATCATGGGCGAAAACGCCCTGCAGTTCCTCTTGCGCGAATTGCCGCAAGGGTGATCTCCGAACCCGGACGGCAGAAGGGCGACGTCCGAGTTGGGTCCAGGGTCGTAGCTCAAGAAAATCGAACTTATGCTCGCCAAGGTATCAAAACGGGCAGCGGGCGGGCATTGATTTTACCCAGTGATTTCCATTCTGTGGTGAACGTTAGGCGATTTTGTTGCTCTGTCTCCAGATGCCCTTCCGCTCCGCCGCCTTGATGAGGTCATCCCGGAAATCCGGATGCGCAATTGAAATCAGCCCTTCGGCCATCTGCCAGGTGGCTTTGCCTTTCAGGCATACCATTCCATATTCCGTCACCACGTAGAAAGAATTCGATCTAGCGACCGAAACGATCCCCTGAACATCGGGGACTATCCTGGAGACCCTTTCATTGTCGATGACCTGTGTCGAGCGCAGACAAATGAATGCCTTTCCTCCCTTTGATTTGAATGCGGAGTAGACGAAATCGCCCTGTCCGCCCGAGCCGGAAACTTGTTTCGTGCCGATGGCTTCCGAGGCGATCTGGCCGTAGAGGTCAACCTGCAGGGCGTTGTTGATGCTGATCATGTTGTCGTTGCACGCGATGTTTTCCGCCGTATTCGTGTAATCCACCGGGTAGGAGGCGCAGGCCGGATTATTGTCCAGGAACTCGTAAAGCTCCTTGGACCCTATGGAGAAGGTGTAGACCATCTTGTTGCAGTCCGAGTACTTATAGCGGTTGCTGATCTTACCCTTGTCGTATAGATCCATGAAAGCGTCGCACATCATCTCGCTGTGGACCCCGAAGTCCAGCAAATCGGAGTCGGCGATCAAGGACCCCACCGTGTTTGGAATCCCTCCGATTCCGAGTTGCAGGCAGGCGCCGTTCGGGATCTCCGAGATGATCAGTTCGGCCATCTTTCTGTCTTCATCCGAGGGGACCGGGTTTGCGATGGTCATGAGCGGGGCTTTTTCGGCTTCCACCACAATGTCCACATTGGAGATATGGATATGCTCCGTGTGGCCGCCTAGGCACCGGGGCACCGCTTCGTTGACTTCCACGATAACCTTGTCGGCCATCTCGATGGCCGCTCCGATGAAGCTGTTGGATGTCCCGAAATTAAAAAAGCCGTTGTGGTCCATGGCCGTGGTCTTCACCATGACCACATTGGGCTTGGCGGAATATCCGTTGCGGACCCGGAACGGCTGCTCGTGAAAATTGGACGGATTGAAAAAACACAAGCCCTGCTTCGCCAGCTTTCGATCGTTTGCGCTGAAGAAGCTGCTATGATAGGTAAACGTCTTCCGCTCGGGATCTTTGGCAGCAACCTGGCAGGGGTACATGCCGCTGGAGGTGTTCACCTTCACGTCCTCCATCTCCCCCACCCTGCCCGCGAGCGCCCTGTCCAGCTCCACGGGAAACATCACGAAATGGCTGTAGTAGACCCAGTCGCCGGACTTGACCACCTTGACGGCGTCTTCGGCTTTTTTCAATTTATTTCTGTACTCGTCCCAAATGGTTTTTCTCATTGATCATCATCCCTTCTCAGGCCGGACGGAGAGAACCTACCTCGACGCTCCACAGGAAAAAGTTAGTTGGGCTGAAATATTGCACACGGTCGCAGATTTTACAATCCATCCGTTCCTTGTCAATGAAGAATACTTTGGCAAGATTGTAATTTTCGCTGAGCCTGAGTAGGCGGACGTCTTAAGGATTTGTTACATACAGCGACAGGAGGAGGGGAAGCTTATTTCAGGCAAGGTGCCAAGGTCGGGTCAGCATCCGATCACCTCAAAGGGAACATTCGGATTATGCTGGATTGCTGTACAGAACTTCGAGAGCATATCAGATAAGTCTTCAAACACTTCGGGTTTGGATAGAAAGGAGGAAGCCCCTGCCTGTTCGCTCAATTCTATGTCCCGCTCCTCTTTGGATGTGGTGAGGATGAGTACGGGGATATTCTTCAGTTGTGGATCGGATTTGATTATTGCCAGCGCTTCAAGGCCATCTACTCGCGGCATATGAAGATCGAGCAGGATCAGGTTGGGCTTGGGGTACTTTTCAGGGTCCGCAAAATCTCCATCGTTATACAGGTAATCCAATAATTCGCGCCCGTCACCGACAAAGCGCAAATCATGGGCAATATTCATCTCCTGAAAAGCTGATTCCACGAAAAGGCAATCATCTTCGTCATCATCCGCCATAAGGACTAAAAACGAAGGGTTTTGCCTTCCCATCAAGCACCTTTTTCCTGCTCTATCGGAAGGGACACACAGAAAGTTGCGCCTCGTTCCGGGATACTTCTTACCGTGATCTCACCACCATGCCGGTTCACGATCTTTTTGCAGATGGCAAGACCCATGCCTGTTCCGTTGTAAGGGGTGTTTTTGCCGTGAAGCCGTTCAAACGGCTTGAAAATCTTTTGGCAATAACACTCGTCAAAACCTATGCCGTTGTCCTCTATCATAACCCGGCAGGTTCCATCTTCGATTCTTCCGTAAATCATCACAATAGGTGGTTCCGATTCTTTGCCATACTTTATTGAATTTTCGATCAAGTTCTGAAAGAGTTGGCGCAGCAGCACGGCATCGGCGTCCACAGTTGGCATGTCACTAATTTCCACGCTCCCTTTGGCCTCTTTGATCAATAGTTCCAGGTCGCTTGCGGCGTCCCTGGCAACTTCAGTCAGGGACACACGGCTGTAGTTTAAAAGGTGTGTGCCGGTTCTGGAGTAATTGAGGAGAGATCGCAGCAACCCGGACATGCGGCTGGCCGCTTTGATCATGCGCTCCATATAGTCCCGGCCTTCGGGGTTGAAGGATTCCTTGTGCTTTCTGACGAGCATGTTCCCGAAGGTTTGGATCTTGCGCAGAGGTTCCTGGAGATCGTGAGAGGTTATGAAAGCAAATTCCTGCAATTCCAGGTTCATTGCTTTCAGTTGTACCGAATGCTGTTCCAATGCAGAATAGGCGACCTGCAACTCGACCGTTCGTTCCTGCACCCTGAGCTCAAGCTCATCCTTGGCGTTGCGCAGAAGAGCCCTTTGCCTGTCAAGCTCAAGGAAAACATTTACCTTGCCGATCAAAATCCTCGGATCGAACGGCTTGGCTATGAAGTCAACCGCGCCGACTTCATAGCCTTTGAAAATGTGATAGTCGTCCGAAAACACGGTCGAGAGGAAAATCAAAGGCAAGTGTATGGTTTTTTTGTCTTTTCGTAGGCACTCCGCGAGTTCATAACCGCTCATCTCAGGCATCTGCACATCAAGAATCGCAACGGCAAATTCGTGGTTGAGCGAGGCAACAAGAGCATCATTGCCGTTGGGCGCCTCGACGATTTCAGCCCCGGTCCGGCTTAGAATCTGTCTGAGAGCGAAAAGGTTTTCCGCTTTGTCATCCACGATCAATATTTTTTGCAGGCGCCCCATCAATTGCTCCGAATATATAAGGATCCACGGTGTTTAGTTGCTGCGCCGAACAGCATCCGTCCCTTTCAGGTGGACGACCTTCTGAATATTCTCGACTCGTAATCAGTCCTCGAAAAATTTTTTCTAAAATTTGAAAACTGGACTTCTTCGCTGGTTCCAATGCATAAAAAGCCGCCTCGAACAAGGCTGTCGCTGAATAGCCCGAATACTCGATCCTGAAGTTCCTTGTCAAAGTATATCATAACATTGCGGCAGAGAATCAGGTGCATTTCGCTGAACACGCTATCCGTTGAGAGATTGTGATTCGCAAATACCAGCTTGTTCTTCAGCGACTGGTCGAGCCTGGCTGCGCCAAATTCGGCATGGTAGTACTCGGAAAATGAATTTGGCCCTCCCGACCGTTGGTAATTTTCGGTAGATTGCCTGATTTGGTCTAAATCGTAAATCCCGTCTCTGGCCTTCTCAAGAGCGGTGTCATTAAAATCAGTGGCGAAGATGGTCGAATGATCGTAAAGGCCCTCTTCCTTGAGAAGGATGGCTATTGAGTATGCCTCCTCACCAGTTGCGCAACCCGCTACCCATATCCGCAGGAAAGGATAGGTGCGCAGTATCGGAACAACTTTTGTGCGGATACTCTTAAAGACCGGCGGATCACGGAACATCTGCGTAACCGTTACCGATAACTCAAAGACCAGCTTCTCGAAAAATGCCTCATCGCGCAGGACCTTCGGGATAAGTTCCGCAACTGAGTCCTGCCCGGATTTTGCCAGAAAGCTCTTTACTCTCCTGATGATGTGGCTTCGAGAATACCCTCTGAAGTCATGGCCATAGCGCCTGTGTATTGCTTCGAGGAGGACGTCGAGCTCGATTGCTTCTGCTTTGTCACCCTCCATAAGACTTCACCCCAACCTCGGTCTTTCAACTACCTGTAAAGCCAGACCCGCATCATGGAAAACAATCGGTCCAAATCGACCGGCTTCGAGAGGTAATCACTCGCCCCTGAGGCAATGCAGCGCTCGCGGTCCTGCTTCATCGCCTTGGCAGTGAGCGCGAGTATCGGGACTTTGCCGTAATTCTCATGAGCTCTGATGCGTTGCATGGTCTCATAACCATCCATAACCGGCATCATAATATCCAGGAGAATTAAATCAATCTTCGGATTGGCGTCCAGGATATCGAGTGCTTTCTTGCCGTTTTCAGCTTTTAACGTTTTGATCCCTTTTGCCTCCAGCGCCGAAGAGAGGGCAAATAGGTTTCGCATGTCGTCATCCACAAGGAGGACTTGTTTGTCTTTGAAAATATTATCGGAGTCGTAGAGATCCGTTATAATCCGGCGTTTTTGGGCAGGCATCTTCTCCACTTTGCAGTGCAGGAAAAGGCACGCTTCGTCAAGTAGCCTCTCCTCGGACTTCACCCCCTTTATAATTATGGAATCGGAGTAGCGGCGCAGCTCCACTTCCTCCTCTGCAGTAAGTTCTCTTCCGGTGTAAACAATGACGGGAGGAATCACAATTTCAGTTTCAGCGGAAAGCTTTTCCAACATTTCGAGGCCGTTCATGTCGGGCAACCCGAGATCAAGGATCATACAATCGTAAGTCTTGGATCTTATCGCCTCGATGGCTGCTTTGGCGGTTGCCTTCTGGTCGACCTGAACATCGCCGTTTCCGATCAGTATTCGAATACTTTCACTAAGTTTCCAATCATCTTCAATGATCAGGAGTTTTTTCACCGGTCTGCTGAATACATCTTCCAGCCTGCGAAGAGCATCGGATATATCTTCTTCGTTTGCGGGCTTGGTGAGGAATCCGATTGCTCCCTTTCTGAAGGCTTCCATACTGGCGTCATCTATCGACATTATGTGCACCGGGATGTGCCTGGTTCCGGGTTTTTCCTTCAAATCGCCGAGCACGGTCCAGCCGTCCTTGCCGGGAAGCCTGAGATCCAGGATTATTCCCTTTGGCAAGTAATGGGCGGCCATGGTGACTCCTTCATCGCCGTTCATTGCGGCAAGGCACTTAAACCCGTTTTTTCTGCACAGTTTTATTAATAACTCCGCAAAATTGGGATCATCTTCCACAATCAGGATCGTTTTATCGTCAGGACCGATGTCAGCCCGATCATCCTCAATGGCGTGCATATCCTGCCCGGGGGAGGCATATGCAGGCATTTCTTCGAGGTGTTCCATCCTTTGCGGAACTTTTTCCGGTACAACCGGCACAGCAGGCGCTTTCGCCTGGACAGGCAGAATAAGAGTGAAGGTCGAGCCGATTCCCTGCTCGCTATCCAGGTGGATCTGCCCTCCAAGAAGATGGGCCAGTTCTCTTGAGATAGAGAGGCCAAGCCCTGTGCCGCCGTACTTTCTTGTCTCTCCGCCCTCAAGCTGCTGAAAAGCTTCAAAGACAAGCGCATGCTTGTCGGGTGCGATTCCAATTCCAGTGTCGGCAACGGCAACCGCAAGGAGTTCCTCTCGTCCGTAAGTATCTTCCCGAAGCGTATTGCGGAAGGTGATGTTAATGGTCCCTTTTTCGGTGAACTTTATAGCGTTTGAAACCAAGTTTCTCAGGATTTGATCGAGTCGTTTCCTGTCGGTCCTGATCACCTTCGGGCAACCCGCTTCCATGGCTAGTCTAAGCTCCAGGCCCTTGTCGTCGGCAAGCGGCTTGAACTGGCTGAGGATCGCAGATCCCAGTTCTGCCGCCGGAACATCCTCGAAACTAATATTCATCCTTCCCGCTTCGATTCTTGAGAGGTCAAGGATGTCGTTTATGAGGGAAAGCAAATCCTTGCCGCTGCTGTGAATAATTTCAGCCGACCGGACCTGCTCATCGGTGAGGTTGGCCTCCATGTTGCTTGAAAGCATCCGGGAGAGGAGAAGCATGCTATTTAAGGGTGTCCTGAGTTCGTGAGAAATGTTGGCCAGAAAGTCTGATTTGTATTTGTTTGCCTGGGCCAGTTTCTCCGCTTTTTCGGCTATTTCCTGCTGGGACTTTTCAAGTTCCAGGTTTGTCTGCTCAATTGCTTTTTTCTGTTGATCCAGGTGCTGGTTCTTCTCTTGGAGTTCATTGTTGATCGCCTCCATTTCTTCCTGCTGCAGGCGAAGCGCATCGTGAGACGTTTTAAGCTCTTCGGTTTGTTCTTCGAGTTCCTCGTTCGCCACCCTCAACTCCTCCTGCTGCTGTTGGAGCTCTTCATGCAGGGCTTGCGAGTGTGCGAGTGCTTTGGCAAGATCTTCCCGTCCTTTAACCGTTTCGAGGTTTATGGAAATTGAGGGTATGATCTGTTCGAGATAGCTCATCTGCAACTCGGAGGGAGGACGAATGAAACCCAGTTCGAGGACGCCTGTGACATTTTCGCCGAAGATGAGGGGAGTCAACGTAATGCAATTGGGGCAAGTATCGCCAAGACCCGAACATACCTTGACATAGTCATTGGGCACATCCCGGAGAACAATTTGTTTCCTTTCTGCCGCGGCCTGGCCTATAAGACCTTCTCCAAGCCTGAACTTTTCGGGAGATTTACCCTGGTTCGTATAGGCGTATCCGCTTTCGAACCTGAGCACAGGATCACCGCCGGACGGGTCGAGCAGAAAAAGGCCTCCTACACGCGCCCCAACGTATGAAGCCAATTCAGTAAGTGCGTCCTGGCAGAGATCAGAAACCTGTGGCCTGCCTCGCATCGCATCATTTATTCGTGAAATGCCGGTTTTAAGCCAATCTCTTCTCTCGGCTGAGGACTCCCTGTAGAACGCCCACCCCGACCCAAACAGGAGCAAGACAATCAATGCCGATGAGTAAAAATTGGCCTGACGTAACCTATTAAAAGACGTCGTCGCTGTCTCTTGACGGGCAAGGAGTAATTTCTCTTCACGCGCTTTCATTTCGGCAACAGCGACCCGGATGCCCTCCATTATCTTTTTGCCCTCGCCCGTGCGAACGATTTCCAGCGCAGGCTCAAGGCCTTTATCCTTGCGAACATTGATGGTTTCCCCAAGCACCTGCAATTTTTCTTTGATAGACTGAGAGATTGTCCTAAGGCTTTGTTGTTGAATATCGTTGTCTTGGGTCAATGTCATGAGAGTGTTGGTGAGTGGATCTATTTTTGTCAATGCAGCTTCATACGGCTCAAGATACTCGGGGATTCCGGTCAAAAGATAACCTCTCTGCCTGGTTTCCAAATCCTCAAGGGTGGCAAGCAGTTCATTCAGGGTCTCAATAACTTCATGTGTGTGATTAACCCATTTGACATGTTCATCAAATTGCCTGCTCACCATTTGCGTGATTATGATACCAAAAACCAAAAGTGCCACTATGAACAACATAGCGGAGAAAATTATAGACCGGACGGTTTTAGGCTGCATTTATGTGCCTCACTTATCGATGGCGTCTAATGATTCATACGGATCCAACGTTTGTTCGAAAAGATCCCTGAAATCGCACCCTCGGCTTTCTAAAACATTCGCGAAGTCGCAGGGCCATGTTGGAGCGGAAGATACGTGTTATCTTCAACCATGTCCAATGATTCCCGGGATAATAACTAAAGTGGCATTTCGTTTAAAGTCCAAAGAAGGAGCCCGCCGTGGCACTCGCCACCTTAGGTCTGGTGCTTCTGCACAATGGCGCAAAGGCGGCCGAACCATATTTTAGCCCCAAGTGAGAAGCCATTCTCTCAGGTTTTTTCGGGTTGGCCGTGATTGCCGTTGGGGAGGGGGAGATGTGCGAAAGGGGTAATTCTGAAGATTATGGAGGGTCAAAAAAACTTTCCCATGTTAGCTCAGAACAATTACGATTTCCCTTCCTTCTCTTGTCTTCCAGCATTCTATTGGCTGTGGCAGGTCTTGCAATCAGCGGATACGACAGAGCCGTTGTGGCAGGCAAAACAGCTTTCATCGCGGTCATGAACGGCTCTGTCAATCAGGCCTTGTTTCCGTGTCTGGAACAATTGTTTGCCGGTTCCGGCATAGTTGGTGTGGCAATCCAGGCAACCATAGCCTTTGGCCGCATGCATGCGGTGATCGAAAATTACCCGGCCTTGCTCGCCGCCACGGTACACCACCGCCGCAGGACTGCCGGCGCTCACCGTGGCAGCCAGGCCAAGCAGGAAAAGCGCCACGGTTAAGTACGCTCCGATCCCTGTCAGAAATCGGGACATGGCGGGCCTCATCAAGCCAGGAAGGTGTGATTTATGGCGCGAACATTCGCTGCTCCCACCATTACCATGGCAGTTTCTAATTCGTCGCGCATGGTTTCCATGAACAGTTGGACGCCTTTCCTCCCGCCGCCGAAAGCAGCACGGAGAATGTGCCGTCCGACCAGGACGCCGTTGGCCCCGAGCGCCAGGTATCTAAGGACATCGACACCGGAGCTGACGCATCCATCAACCAGTATGATCATCTTACCCCCAACCTTCTTTGTGATGCCCGGCAGCACTGCTGCTGCTCCCGGAGTACCATCCAGCACCCGGCCTCCATGGTTGGATACGACGATCCCTGCGGCTCCCGCTTCGGCGGCGCGCACGGCGTCTTCGGTGGACATGATGCCCTTTATCAGGAAGGGGATCCTGGTCGAATGGATGAGCCGGCTCAATTCAGCTACGGTTTTCGTACCCCAGGTAGGATTAGATCTCATGTAGCGTCCGGCCGAATCGATGTCGATGGTTATCATGGCCGCATTCTGGGCTTCAGCCATTTTGATCATCTCGAGAAAGTCTGCCTGCGGGCGCGGTTTAATTCCGGCAATGGCGCGCCCTTGATGGCGGCCGATGTTTTCGAAGGATTGCATCGTGTCTTTCATATCGACCCCATCGCCTACAGCGCCCATCGTGCCGGCATCAACGCATCCACCGACGATGGCCTCGAAAAAATCAGCGTCGGAGATCCTGTGTCTGAAATGCTTACCCATAGCGCCGATAGGAGCTGCTATGGCGGGGAGGGAAATCTTGTGGCCGAACAACACGGTCGATGTATCAGGTTTTCTGTCTATCGGCCCCACCGCATTTAGAATGCGCATCTTGAGCCTCACCTGACGCAGGTCACTGTAATTATTCTGAAATGATAGTCCGGACCCCAATCCGCCGATACCTGGAAACTCGCCGGCGCAGGCCACACCGTCGCATTGCGGACAGACTCGGCAGATCGGATAGAGAGCGGCCCGAGCTTTCTGATAGACTTCGGCAACAGCCTCGCTGACGCCGCTTGGCCCGTAATGGGTCTTAGGGGCAGCTACCGGCGGTGAGGCCTCATTGAGGGGCGTCTGCGGCGCTTCAGCCGTTTGAGCCGAAGCCTCGTGGAATGAGAGGACCTTACTGAAAATCGCACCTGCCCCGAAAATGACGGGGGCCAGCAGAAAATTCCTCCTGCTGGTGGAGGCCGCCCTTTCTACACCGTCTTGAGGAACTGACATAAGCAACTCCAAAAAAGCGACAGATCTGAATAATGCCGTAGCTTGACCGGTCAAAGGCGAACCGTGCTTCCGGGTCGGATTCGGCTCGAAAATGCTCCTGAAATGCTGAGAACTTCAAAAATTATAGAACATTGGTCTAAACCCGCAAGAATAAAATGCCGGTAAGAAGAGTTGCGCAGTTTCAGGACACACCACATTCGGTGGATTGAGAAATCGTTGGGGCCGCAAATCCGGCCAGAAACGCGTAGAGGACAGCGCAGGCAAGATCGGAGTTGGCTTTAGGCTCCAGCGGCGCGCTATATATTTTACTTGACATATATCGTTTCGTTATATATTCTTGCGATACTAAGGAGGCGCTATGGACGTTCAATCGGTACTGCTGGGCTTTCTCATGAAATCCAGCATGACAGGCTACGATCTCAAAAAGGCCTTCTCTATGTCCTTCTCATTCTTCTCGGAGCTTAGCTACGGGTCAATTTACCCGAGTCTTAAGAAGATGGAGGTCAGGGGGCTGATTTCCAAGCAAGTTGAGATTCAGGACGGGGCGCCAAACCGCAAAGTTTACACTATAACTGAAGCGGGAAAGAAAGCTTTCCTGGACGCCCTGCGATCTCAGTTTGTCCCTGAGCAACCCAAAAGCGCCTTCTGTATGAAGCTTTTCTTTTTCGCGCATCTTACCTCGAAAGAGCGGGAGGCGATCGCGCTCACGCAGCTCGATACAGTTACGCAGTTGCGCAAAGAGCTTGAGTCGCCGGCCCGGAGATTGGAGCCAAAGCGGACAGGTTCCAGTACCTCTGCTTTCAGGTCGGCCTCCGCTTTTATGAGAACCTCGCCAACGATCTGACCATGGTGATTGAGGCGCTGAAGCATGAGAACGAGTGAGAGGAAAAATCAAGTAACATCGCTCGATGTGTGAACGTGCCTTTACACTGTTACAACAGGGAGGTAACTTTGCAAGCCCCGACGAAGTATCGGCAGATTTTCCTGTACGCCGCGCCGTTTGTGCCCCTTGTGTTTTTCAAGGTCCGGGCTTCTATGACCGTAGATACCGGCAGCCTGCTTACTTTAGCCTGTGCTATGCTCGTTTGCAGCCTCCTGGTTCTTGCGCTTGCGTGGAGGTGGGACAAACCGACCTACTTCGACTGGACGATCGGCGTCTATTTTCTGACAGTTGTAATCTTTCTTTCCCTTTGGCCGGAGCAGATGGGTAAAGTCCTTCAGCGTAATGCCGTAACGGGGATTTACCTCTGCCTCTTCTCCGCTGCATTTCTGCCGGCGATCCTGGGTTTTGCCCCTTTCACGCTCCACTACGCGAGGAAATATACACCTCGAACTTTATGGGAAAACCCGATCTTTCTGAAGATCAATCGAATCATGACCTTCACCTGGGCAGGCATTTTTGGAATCTGCATCATTTTGAGCCTCTATCCGTCGGTTATTACCCGCGCTGTTGTGCCTATCATCATCATTGTCGGCGTGGGTGTACCGTTTAACATCAAATTTCCCGACCATTACCTGCGGCGTCTCGGCCTGCCTCCGCTTGCCACGATGCGGGCAGAACTCGGAAACACGGCTGAAGAGGCGCAAGCAACCCTCCCACCGGGCGGGCAGGCCCCTGCACCGGACCGTCATAACCAGCCGGTCCTTAACAATAATCAAAAGGAGACAGCCATGGAACAAATCGATCCGATCCCGCGGCCTGATTCAATCGAGAGCTTCATGACGATCATGTCAAGCGGCTTCAGGCCCGAAAGTGCCGCACAGATGAAGGCCGTCATGCAGTTCAATTTTTCGGGCGAAGCCGAGGGGAGTTGTCATTTCGAGATCGAGAACGGGGAGATCCGGGCCAAAGAGGGAACCTCCGCAAAACCGGATTTGACCATCGAGTCGCCCTTTGAGATATGGATGGACGTTATAACCGGAAAGGCAGATGGGCAACAGATGTTCATGCAGCAAAAGTATACGGCTTCCGGCGACTTTTCATTGCTGCTGCGCATGAATGAGCTTTTCAGAAGGGATTGAGAAATTCAGGGATTAAGACCCGATTGTTTGATTCTCTAATGCTGGAATAAGCTTAAATCCATTTTTCGCACGAAAGGAGACTGCCATGAAAGTGATCGCTCTTAACTCAAGCCCCAGAGGTGAGGGTATCAGTAAAACCGGCATAATGCTGGACGCACTGGTGGAAGGCATGCGCCAGGCCGGAGCGGAAGTCGAAACAATCCATCTGCGTAAGAAGAAGATCAACAACTGCATCGGCTGCTACACATGCTGGACGAAGACCCCTGGAGTCTGCGTTCACAAGGACGACATGACGGCAGAGTTATTCCCGAAGTGGCTGGAAGCCGACATTGCAGTCTATGCGACGCCCTTGTACCACTATACCGTGAACGCTTCCTTAAAGGCTTTCATTGAACGCACGCTACCGGTTTTGGAGCCTTTTCTCATCAGGCGTAACGGGAAGACCTTTCACCCTACGCGCCACAATACTCCGGCAAGTGTTATCCTGTCCGTAGCAGGGTTTCCCGAGCTGAAGGTCTTCGATCAACTCTCCCAATACGTTAAATTCCTATACGGCAAGAGTCTCCGGGCCGAAATCTACAGGCCCGGGGCCGAAGCTATGACGAGGCCCGAATTCGCCGAAACAACAAAACAGATTCTGGAAGCCACGGTTCAGGCGGGCCGCGAGTTAGTGCAAAACGGAAGCGTCTCTGCAGCGACGACCGAACGGTTGACCCAGCCCATTGGAGGAGATTTTGAATTCACCGCCAAGATGGCAAATCTTTTCTGGAAGACCTGCATCCGGGAAGGAGTAACGCCAAAGGAGTTCCAAGAACGAAATATGGTCCCGCGGCCCGATTCAATCGAGAGCTTCATGACGATCATGTCCATGGGCTTTAACTCAGAAAATGCAAAACAGATGAAGGCGGTCATGCAGTTCACTTTTTCAGGCGAAGTCGAGGGGAGTTGTCATTTCGAGATCGAGAATGGGGAGATCAGGGCCAAAGAGGGAACCTCGGCAAAACCTGATCTAATCGTTGAATCGCCCTTCGAGATATGGATGGACGTTATAGCCGGAAAAGCGGACGGCCAGCAGTTGTTTATGCAGCAAAAGTATATGGCTTCCGGCGACTTTTCATTGCTTCTGCGCATGCAAGAGTTGTTCGGGCAAGGGAAAAGCTGACGCGATGTGTAGGTACCATCCTGTGACATGGATGGTACCTACATAAGTTTCCTCTTTATCGGAGTCGTTGATGCCGCCATGCTTTGTCCCCTTTCAGCCTGACACTCCTCAAGGTATTTCATTGGTTCCTATCTGCTTGAACATTCTATGAAAGTTGCCATGAAATTTGTCTAATTTCTGAACAACAATCTCCACTTTCCTCACGACCGAAGTCCCTCTCGCCATTTTAGCAACAGGAAAAAGCTGCGAATTCCCGAGTTGAAATTCTCAGTGGGATTCTATAAGCAAATCATTATGATATCTGGTCGATCACCGAGCTTCCCCAGCTCTAATAGCCGCTCTATCTCCACAGGTTTGGGATTAAAAGTGAGCCGAACCCCGGGGAACTCGTTTTCTTGATGCTTCATGATTTTACTAAATGGTGACAATTTCACGATTCGATCAACCCAGGTTAAGAGTAAAACAAATATTCACCGTTCCTGCATTTCGAGGTTACCGCTGATTTATCTTTGCATCTTTTCATAAAATCCCGGCGATTCTCCGCACGGCATCACAAAACATAATAAGTAATTTAAACAGATAGTTAACAGGCTGTAAGGGCATGGCATTACCCTTGCTCTTCACTTATGCGGCGATGACATAGCAGTCTTTTGTTTGTGCCGGCGCTGAATCCGGGCTGGGTTATTTCCACCGCCAATCCGATTTCAACATGCAGTTTGGATGCATAGCGCAGAAGTTGATGCATTATTCCGGTTTCTAACGATCCCCTTTCTTTGGTTGAAGAGGAGCTGTAGCGATGGCAAGAAGTTACGTCAGTGAGTACAAACAAAAACTGGTGTCTGCTGAACAAGCAGTAAAAGTGGTCGATTCAGGGGATTGGGTGGCATACGGCCAATTCGCCATGACTCCCCGGCGCCTGGACGAGGCGCTTGCGAAAAGAAAAGACGAGCTTTTCAACGTAAATGTACGGGCGGGCTGCGCGCTCCAACCAATTGAGGTCGCAAGAGTAGACCCCAAATACGAGCACTTCATATATCAGACCGGATTTCTCACTGCTTTTGACAGAAAACTGGGTGACCGGTGCATGCACATGCCCGAGCTTTACTGGAATGTTCCGACCACCATTCGTTTAGGGCATGCAGCGCGTTCCCGGGTAGTTTTTCTGATGACCCCCCCCATGGATAACCATGGCTTCTTTAACTTCGGCGCCACCTCTTCCTTTCACCGGGCTCTGTGCGACATGGCAGACCATATTGTAGTGGAAGTGAACAATAAGGCGCCCGTCTGCCTGGGAGGAGAGCAGGAATGTGTCCACATATCGGAAGTCACCCATGTCGTGGAAACGGATAATTATGACATGCCCGTTTTGCCCGGTGATTTACCCGTAACCGACGTTCACAAAATCATAGCCTCATCCATTGTAGAGGAACTCGAAGACGGCTGCACACTCCAGTTGGGAATCGGGGGACTGCCTAATATCGTTGGCAAGCTCCTGGCAGAATCCGATCTCAAAGATTTCGGCGTCCATAGCGAAATGATGTCGGACGCCTTCGTCGATCTCTACGAAAAGGGGAAAGTCACCGGAGCCTGCAAGACGAGGCACAAATACAAGATGGCCTATACCTTTGCCCTGGGTTCCCAACGTCTTTATGATTTTATCGACCATAATCCTGCATGCGCCATTTATCCGGTGGACATTTGCAACAACCCTGAACTAATCGGCCAAAATTATAAGCAGGTTGCAATCAACAATGCATTAATGGTCGACATTGAAGGGCAGGTATGCTCCGAATCGGCCGACTTTCGAATGATCTCAGGAACAGGCGGCCAGTTTGATTTCACATATGGAACATGGTTATCGAAGGGTGGCAAATCCTTTATTTGCATTCCATCCACCAACCAGTTGAAAGATGGGCGAACGGTTTCAAGGATTGTTCCCTCTATACCCCCCGGGACCATTGTTACACTGCAGAGAACGATACCCATGTTCATCGTTACCGAGTACGGCAAAGCGAATCTAATGGGAAAGTCTAACTGGCGGCGTGCGGAAGCGCTGATAAATATAGCTCATCCGGACTTCAGGGATGAACTCATAAAGGAAGCCCAAAAGCAGAATATATGGACGAGAACGAATAAGATGGATTGAAAGTTCTATCTTTCACAACAAAGGTTTCCATGGGCTTTGTCCTTTCTCAGATTGTCAAGCGCCATTTCACCCGGGTCATGCTGCTGGCCAGGGATATCAACTGCAATTTCTGTCAGATCGATACGATCCATGGAAAAGGATGTATGGCGGCGCAATAGATGAATAAACGGATACAGCAACGAACAGACTAAGAAGGAGGAATTTTTCAATGAGCACAAGAGAAGTGGTGATTGTTGACGGTGCACGGACAGCAATTGGGACACTGGGACGTACACTGCGCAATTTTACGATGGAAGAACTGGGCGCACTGGCTCTGAAGGGCCTGCTGGAAAAAACAGGGATTACGGAGAAGGCACACGTGGACACGGTATTTGCGGGGTCGGCGCTTCACGCGTCGTCTGCCTTGAATCCGGCACGCTGGATTTGCCTTGCCGCCGGAATGCCGATTACTACTGCGGCGTCCTATATCGAGATGCAGTGCGGATCGGCGATTGACAGTATTAACCATGCAGCATGGCGGATCATTGCGAATCAAGCGGACGTCGTCATAGCGGGCGGTTCGGAATCTTACAGCCAGGCAACAGTCAAATTCTCAATGGCAATCGAGCCGTTCAAGATGATCCCTCCCGCGTCGATCCAGAGATCCCTTTCTCCCACGAAGGATCCTGCCACCGAGAACATGGGACTTACGGCTGAAGCCCTGCAACAGATCTACAACATCTCCAGGCAGGCGCAGGATGAATTCGGTCTCAGGAGCCAGGTTCTTGCAAAGAAAGCCATCAATGCCGGCTACTTTGTCGATGAGATCGTGCCGGTCATTGTCCCCACAGGGAAAAAAACCCCTCCGATCGAATTCAAGGTTGACGAACATCCTCGTGAAACCTCCATGGAAGCCCTTTCTAAGCTGCCGCCGGCATTCATACCGGACGGCACGGTTACGGCTGGAAACGCATCCGGACGTAATGACGGGGGCGCTTTCGTGCTCGTGATGCTCAAAGAGAAGGCGCTCGACCTGGGGTACAAGCCGATGGCCAAATGGCTGAGCGGTGGCGATTACGGCGTCGATCCCAAGATCATGGGAATCGGACCTGCCTACGCGATCCCCCAGGCAATGAAGCGCGCCGGCCTGAAGCTTTCCGATATCGAAGTTATGGAATGCAACGAGGCCTTTGCGGTGCAGAATCTCGCTGTTATCAAGGAACTCGAGAACCAGATGGGCGAGAAGATCAATATGGAAAAAAACTGGAATCCAAACGGCGGCGCTATTGCGTTCGGTCATCCCAATGGCGCTTCAGGTGCCCGTATTTGTCTCTTCACGATGAAAGAGCTTATCCGAAGAGGCGGAAAATACGGCTTCTTCAGTTCCTGCTGCGGCGGCGGACTTGGCGTAGCCACGGTTATCGAAAATCTCCAGCGCTAAAAAGAGAACGATAATGAGGTTGAGAGACAAACAGTGAGAACCTATGAAGACTACACCAAGAGCTTGGCCAAGATGAAGCGGAACATCTACTTCAACGGAGAGAAGAGCGACCGTACCGACGAGATGCAGATGAACTGTATCAAATAACATCGGGACGACTTACGACGAGGCGGCCAAGCCTGAGAATCAGGATCTGATGACGGCGGAATCCCATCTCACGGTAGAGAGGATCAATCGCTTTACCCATGTCCATCAGAGCAAGGAAGACCTTCATAAAAAACAGGACATGACCCGCATGCTCTGCAGAAGGCCGGCGGCTGCATCCAGCGCTGTATGGGATGCGACACCACCAATGCCATCTACGAAGCGGACAAGCAGAATAAAGGCGCCACCCGATACCATGAGAATTTCAAAAAATGGCTGACGCGTTTTTAGGCCGAGGACATGATCGCCGCATGCGCTCTGACGGATATGAAGGCGGACCGGATGCTCCGGCCCGCCGACCAACCCAATCCGGGCGCCTATGTCCATATTAAGGAAACACTCAAAGACGGCATCGTCGTAGAAGGATGCAAGATGCATATTTCCGATTCAAAGGTCAAAAGCGCAGGTGGTTCTGCGTAAGTCCCTTAGTACCCAAGAAGTGTATGCTGGACCGCATCCGCTTAAAAAATGATAGAGCTGGGCGGGTTTGAGTCTGCAAGTCCTTAACCATTTGAGAAAATGGTGGGACTATCAAAACTCTAAACCAAGCAAGGAGAAAACGATGCTGAGTAATTCTCAAGGCCAGGCAAGTTCATCAGCAGCGCCATGGGAAAAAGTGCCCGTTAAAGGACGGATTACCGTCCTTGCAGGTATTTCCATCAATCTTTGCCTCGGCGTTCTGTACGCATACAGTGTCTGGAAAGCCGCGCTGCTGGCAAACAAGGACCATATCGCGGGGTCCGTTATGTCGGGAATAAATGCCGGATGGACTTATATGAACGATACTCAAGCCACATGGGCCTGGGCGATATGCGGTTTTGTGTTCTGTGCAAGCATGATTCCCGGCGGGCGCATCCAAGACAAACTCGGTCCCAGGGTGAGTGTCACTGTGGGCGGGCTTTCTTTAGCGCTGGGATGTCTCATAACGGGGTTCATGCGCAGTTACACGGGTTTGGTTATCGGTTTCGGTTTTTTCTGCGGTATCGGGATGGGAATAGGCTATTCCGGTCCAATCCCGGCGGTGGTCAAATGGTTCGGGCCGCATAAACGCGGCCTGGTCGTGGGCCTTGTAGTAGGTGGGTTTGGGGCTGCGGCGATCTATCTTTCCCCTGTGGCCGCCTGGTTGATGAACAATTACGGCATCAGCAGCAGTTTCTATATCATTGGTATATTTTTCTGCATTGTGGCAATAACAGCAGGAAGACTTCTCTATCCTCCGCCCGAAGGATATGTGCCGCCCGCATCTCCAGCCAAAGTCAAAGCCGCGGCAGCAGCCCATGTAACTTCAGAGGACTGGACCGCATCGGAAATGCTGAAGACCTGGCAGTATATAGTCCTGGTCATTATGGCCGCTAGCGGCTCCCAGGCCGGCCTGCTGGTTATAGTCAACGCCGCCCCTATGCTGGCTAAAACAGCCCACAACCTTGCCTTTTTCGCAGCCAACGCTTGGATATTAGCTTCATACGCGAGCGTCATGAACCTGTGCGGCCGTGTCGGGACAGGATTCTATTCGGATAAGATCGGCAGGATGAGAGCCTATATTTTCAACTGCGTGTTATGTGCCGCCTGCCTTTTTTTCTTGCCCTTCATCATGAAGTCCGGAAATGTCCTCATCCTTTTCCTAACGGTCGGTATCGCCTGCTGGCAATTCGGCGGCCACCTGGCCCTGCTGCCGGCCATCACCGCCGACTATTTCGGCCAGAAGAACCTGGGCTTCAATTACGGCCTTGTCTTTTCTTTAAGCGGGATATGCTTTTTTGTGCCGGGAATCGCCGCCTTCATAAAGGATGCTACCGGCTCAATGGACTATGCTTTCTACATGTCCGGAATATTTCTCGTATTGGGCATAACGGCCTGCGCGTTCATCAGGAAGCCAGTTAAGGAAAAGCCTAAAGCTGTCGCTCCTGCCATTGGAGCGTAGTTTCTGATGTTTCAGTGAAAAAAAAGTGGGCACGAAAAGATCATCCAGCTTCGTTCTCACTTTTTATTTGAAAAAACGATGACTTGCGAGGAAGTCTTCCCTTGACCGGAAACATATGAAGTCCCGCCTCTCCTGTCGCTCCTAATCTATACTTTTTGCTTTTCTGCTTCCTTTATTAAGCCCATTCCTGAAGTCGGGGTGAGCGATGCAAAATCAAGACCCCAAAAGGCAGACTTACGGATTTCGGGATAAGGAGAAATTACATGCATAACCTTGACCCAATCTTCTCGCCCAAATCTGTTGCGGTGGTAGGAGCTTCGAACGTCCCGGGAAAGGTGGGGCACGATATATTCGTCAACATTCTTAGAGGCGACTATCAAGGGACACTTTATCCTGTAAATCCAAAGTCCAACGCCATTCACAGCGTCAAGAGCTACGGCTCGATTTTGGAGCTTCCTGAGGCTGTCGATCTGGCCATCGTCATCCTTCCGCCAAATGCAGCGCTTACTGCTGTGAACTATTGCGTTCAAAAGGGAATCAAAGGAATCGTCATCGTTTCGGCAGGATTTCGCGAAATTGGAGAGGAAGGCCGCTTGATCGAAGATCAGATCTCCGCCATCTGCCGGGAAGCGGGCATCCGTGTGGTAGGGCCCAACTGCCTCGGGGTTATCAATCCCCATCCGTCTGTCAGGCTCAATGCGAGCTTTGCCGCCCGCATGCCGGCTTGCGGCCCTATTTCATTCATCTCTCAAAGCGGTGCGCTTTGCACTGCGGTGCTCGATTTCGCCGCAGACCGTGATTTTGGCTTTTCTAAGTTCATATCTATAGGGAATAAGGCAGACGTGGATGAACTCGACCTTTTGCCCTACCTCCATGAGGACCCCGATACGGAAGTCATCATGATCTACCTCGAAGAGCTCAAGAGAGGCGCCGAATTTATAGCAACCGTTAAGAATATTACTTCCGGAGACCGTCCGACCCCGGTTCTGGTGGTCAAATCCGGGCGCACTTCCGCCGGAGCCCGCGCGGCGGCCTCGCATACCGGTTCTCTGGCGGGGACCGAGGGGGTCTACAATGCCGTTTTCGAGCAATCGGGCATCATTCGAGCCGATTCTAGTGAAGATTTGTTTAACTACGCGGCTGCTTTTTCCAATAGGAAGATTCCGCGCGGCAATAAGGTCGCCATCGTCACCAACGCTGGTGGGCCGGGAATTGTCGCCACCGACATGACGGTGTCTTCCGGGCTTGAACTGGCCCAGTTCAGAGATGAGACGGTCGACGCTTTGATAAGCCATCTACCTGTCACGGCAAACTTCCACAATCCCGTGGACATTATCGGAGACGCCGCGCAGGACCGCTATGAGGCAGCTCTGAGCGCAGTGATCAAGGACGAGGGAGTTGATGGCGCCCTGGTCATTCTCACACCACAATCCATGACCAACGCATTGGGCACGGCCGAGGCCATTGTGAAAATCGCGAAAGGGACGACCAAGCCGATTCTTTGCTGCTTTATGGGCATTATCGATGTTTCTGCAGGAGTAAAGTACCTGCAAACGCATGGAATCCCCGCGTATCGGTTCCCCGAACATGCCGCACGGTCTTTTGGAGCGCTGTATCGCTATTCGAGCTGGCTTAACCGCCAGCACTTTGCTGGCTTCGATCTCGTGTATGATAAACAGCGTGCGGACGAAATAGTTTCTAACTGTATTGCCGACGGAGAGCTTCGTCTGGGGGAACTTGTCGGAAACGAACTGCTGAAATGCTACGGTTTCAATGTGCTTCCCACATTGCTGGCCAAAACACGTGAGGAAGCGAGGACGCATGCCGAAAACATCGGAATGCCCGTGGCCATGAAGATCGTGTCCCCGGAAATTATCCACAAATCGGATGCCGGTGGAGTAGCGCTCCGCCTCAATGATGGAGAAGCCGTTATGCAGGCATTCGATCAAATCATTGAATCGGCAGAGCGGTATAATCCGAACGCCGAGATAAAAGGGGTAATCGTCCAGAAGATGGCATCTCCCGGTGAAGAAGTTATAGTCGGTTCGACGCGCTTTAACATATATGGCCACTTGCTCGTGTTCGGGTTGGGCGGTATTTTCGTGGAGCTGTTCAAAGACGTTATCTTCCGCATTGCGCCCATAGGCCGCAACGAGGCGAGACGCATGATCGCCGGGATCAAGGGTTATGCCCTTCTCAATGGTTTCCGTGGAAGGGCCATTGCAGACATTGAGGCGCTCGAACGAATCCTTGTCTCGTTGTCTAACATGGTCACGAACCACCCCGAGATCGAAGAACTGGATGTAAATCCCTTGCTTGTCCACGAAAAAGGGAAAGGCGCCACGGTTGCCGATTGCCGGATCATCTTGTCGCCGGTTGAAAAACAAGGCTGAGCGGTAGGCCTGTGCCCTCGACAGAAGAGATCCTTGTCAAGATAGAGGTCAAATGACAAATCGCACACTTGATGCCATGTTCTATATTGACGTGAAGTATGAATTGAGCTGAAAGGGCGCCAATCTTATGGCTGAATATAAGCACCATGAAGGTGTGATCTGCCCCGGCATTGGAGGGAGTAGCTCCTTAATAACGTAGAAATTGGCTGGTTTATTCATCGGCTGATCGATTAATTGGCCACGAACGCCTAAAGCCCATCCGAAGATGGGGAGGATGTTCGTGGCCTTTTTTTGTGTAATGCCTGAGTGGGGAGCATGCAATGAATTTTATCCGCTAAGGAAAAGGATATGCTTTCAGAAACGTCTGAACTGACCTTTCGGTGAAAATAATCAGTTGCGGAATGTCATGATGCATCGTCACTACACTCCCCGTTCGGTAACGATCTTCGGTGCCAGGAGATCGGGAAGTACGTGGAGAAATACATGAAAGAGGTCAAAGGGCTCCCTGAGTTTCATGACGCTTTCAGGAAATGAAGAAAATTCCATGATCCGATCAATTCTGATGCAGGATAACCAAACATTCACCTTTCCTGCATTTCGAAGTCCCTCTGATTTATCTTTTAATCATTTCCTAAAATTCTTGGCATGCCTCCACACGCATCACAAAAATATAATTAATTAAAACCGCTAGTTAGGCACAAGTAACGCTTGGCATTACCCTTGCTTTGCACTCGTGTGGCAATGACATTGCAAGAGAAGCTTTGTGTTTAACCGATCGAGGAACCACCCTGCCAGTCGCTTCGGGCGGGTTGCTTCCGCGCTGCAAGGAGAAGAGATCATGACGGATCTGAAAGAAATCGCCCTTTACCAGAAAGAGGAAAACATCGCCTGGATAACCTTCAACCGGCCCGAAGCCCTGAACGCCCTGAATGCGGACATGAACCGTGCCATCATAGACTGCCTGGAACGCGCGGAAGCCGATCCGGAAGTGAGGGTTATCATTCTCAAGGGTTCCGGGGACAAGGCCTTTGTCGCCGGGGCTGACATCAAGGAAATGATGTCCGCGAGCGCCATGGAGGCCCGTGAACTCGCCCTCAAAGCCAAGCGGGTCCCGGACACGATATGGAATCTCAAGAAGCCTGTCATTGCGGCGATACAGGGGTTCTGCCTGGGCGGCGGCCTCGAGTACGCGATGGCCTGTGATCTACGGATTGCCTCCGAAAACGCGAAACTGGGACTCCCCGAAATCACTCTGGGCATCATGCCAGGCAGCGGGGGCACACAGCGTCTGCCCCGCCTTGTCGGCCTGACCAAGGCGAAGGAACTCTGCTTAACCGGTGGAATGATCGATGCCGGCCAGGCCCTGACGCTCGGCATTTTAAATGCCGTTTGCCCGCAGGAAAAACTTCTTACCGAGGCCGCGGCATTGGCGAAAAAAATCGCTTCGAAGAGTCCGCATTCGGTGAGCTTGATCAAGTCCTCCATCAACAGGGGGATGGAGATGGATCTGGAGTCGGCATCGCTCTTTGAAATTGATTGCTTCGGTCTGTGCTTCTCCACCGAGGAACAGAAAAAGGGAATGGCGGCCTTCGTTAACAAGAAGAAGTGAATCAATACAGAAGGAAAAATTGTGACGCCCCATGGCCTCTGATCCAGGTTCCGGGCTCACCTCACCAGAGGAGGGATTGAGATGTGTCAGAAAGTCACAGTCATCGGAGCGGGCACGATGGGCTCCGGAATCGCACAGATTGCAGCCGAGGCCGGGTTTAATGTGACCATCGTGGATACCGACCAGAAATTCATTGTGCGGGGGATCGGCACCATTGGTAACTTCGTCGAGCGCAAGGCCGCCAAGGGGACCATCAGCAAGGAACAGATGGCCCAGACCCTTTCGAGACTACAAGGGACCACCGACATGAAGGCCGGAGTAGAAGGGGCCGTCATGGTTGTCGAGGCTGTTTTCGAGAACCTGGAGATCAAGAAGGACATCTTCACGAAACTCGACAGCCTATGCCCAACTGAAGTGATCCTCGCAAGCAATACGTCCACACTATGCATCTCCGAGATCGCCAAGGTCGCAAAAACCCCCGGGCGCGTCATCGGAACCCACTATTTCAGCCCTGTACCCCTCATGAAACTTGTCGAGGTGATTCGAGGCGAAAAAACAACTGACGGCGTCACGGAAAAAACGGTCGGCCTTTGCAAGCAGTTCGGAAAGACGCCAATCGTTGTGAACGACATTCCTGGATTCATCGTGAACCGTTTCTTGTGCCTGCTCTACAATGAGTCGGCCAACATGATCCACAACGGCGCAGCCTCCGCGGAGGCCATCGACCAGGCTATGAAACTCGGATGCAACTGGCCCATGGGCCCTAACGAGATCATGGATCTTGCCGGTATCGACGTCTGCTATTTCGCCATTGATGCGATGTATCAGATGACCGGTCACGATGGATATGAGCCCTCACCCCTCTTCAAGAAAATGCTCGATGGAAATCTCCTGGGCCGCAAGACGGGGCGAGGTTTCTACGATTACGAAAAGAAAGGTTGAGGAGTCAAAGGTGGACAAAAGAGAGGTTGTAATAGTTGAGGTTATGAGGACGGCCTTCGGAAAGATGGGAGGCTCGTTAAAGGAATTTACGGCGGAGGAACTGGGAGGAATTGCCCTGAAGGGTTTGGTGGAAAAGACCAGAATTACGGAAAAGGCCCATGTAGATTCCGTATTCGCAGGCTCCGCATTCCATATGGCCCACGCCATCAATGGCGCGCGTTGGGCCGCTATCTACGCGGGGCTGCCTTACAGTACATCTGCGTCGTTTGTGGAATTGCAGTGCGGCTCGGCGATCGATTCAATCAACCACGCCGCATGGAAAATCCTGTGCAACCAGGCCGACATCGTAATCGCCGGCGGCATGGAATCGTTCAGCCAACTGCCCGTGAAGTTTTCGACGAGCCAGGATCCTTACAAACTGAATCCGCCGAAGCTTCTCGATTTTCAGCTCGAGCCCCCTTCGAAGGAGAAACGGACCTTCGAACCGTTCGAGATGGGGCTCACCGCCGAAAACCTCCAAGGCATGTACAATATTTCCAGGGAGGCGCAGGACGAGTTTGCCTTCCGGAGCCAGTCTCTTGCCAAGAAGAGCATCGAGGCTGGGTACTTTGATGAAGAGATCATCCCCGTCAAGGTTTCCCAGGGAAAAAACAAGCCGCCCCTAGAGTTTAAGTTGGACGAGCACCCCCGTTTGGAGCCTTTGGAGAAATTGGGGAGACTCCAACCCGTTTTCAAAAAGGATGGGACCGTAACGGCGGCCAATGCCTCGGGCTTCAATGACGGAGGCGCTTTCGCCCTTCTGATGAGCGCCCAAAAAGCAGTGGAGTTGGGCTACCAGCCGATGGCTAGATGGATCTGCGGCGCCGAGCGAGGCGTCGATCCCGCTATTATGGGTGTCGCCCCTGCTTATGCCATCCCCGTTGCTCTGAAGCGCGCAGGTCTCAAGTTTTCAGATCTCGACGTCATCGAGTGCAATGAAGCCTTTGCCGTGCAGAATCTTGCGGTCATCAATGAGTTGGAAAACCAGATAGGGGAAAAGGTTGACATGGAGCGCTGGAACCCCATGGGAGGCGCCATAGCCTTCGGGCATGCCAATGGCGCCTCGGGTGCGCGGATCGCGGGGTTCGCAATCCGGCACCTCATCCGCACGGGCGGACGGTACGGATTGTTTTCGTCCTGCTGTGGCGGAGGTCAGGGAGTCGCTACAATTGTGGAGAATATGACCCTTTAGAGAACCAGTAAAACCGAACCACCTGATCATCTCTCTTAGGAGTATCCAAAATGGATTTCAGATTATCGGCTGAGCAAGTCATGTTACGAGACACCATCAGGCGGATTGCCGTGGAGCGGTTTGCGCCAAAGGCGGCGGAGATCGATGCCGCTGAGGCATTCCCCTGGGAAAACTTCGAGATGCTGAGAAACAACGGTCTGCTCGGTGTCAATGTTGCCGAGGAGTATGGCGGCGCCGGCGCCGGACAACTGGCGCTTCTGCTTGTGTTGGAAGAAACGGCCCGTGCCTGTGGCTCCACTTCGGTGATCCTGACGAATCAAGCCCTCGCTAGCGAACCCCTCATGCTCGCAGGCAGCGAAGAGCAGAAAAAAAAGTGGCTTCACAGGCTGGCCACCGGCGAATGCCCCGGCTGCATGGCCATCACCGAGCCCAATGCCGGCTCCGATGTTGCTGGTATGACGACCACGGCGAAAAAGACCAATGGAGGCTGGCTCCTCAACGGCTCTAAAATTTTCATCACCCAGGCCGGTGTAGCGGGAATCATGCTGGTGATCTGCTACACGGACAAATCAAAAGGTAACAGGGGGATGAGCATATTCGTCCTGGAAAAAGAAGCACAAGGCATGAGCATCGGCAAGCCGGAGCACAAGTTGGGCATCCGGGGCTCTGACACCCGGCCGGTTTTTTTCGAGGACTGCTTCGTCCCCGACGAGCATATGATCGGTCCTGAGGGCAGTGGCTTTAAGACCCTCATGACCACCTTTAATTTCTCCAGGCCTAACATAGCTGCCCAGGCCCTCGGCATTGCACAGGGGGCCTTCGATGCCGCCGTCGCGCACGCGAAGGAACGCGTTCAGTTTGGCAAGAGCCTGGCGTCCTTCCAGGGCATGCAGTGGATGCTTGCTGAAATGGCTCTTGGCATTGAAACAGCTAGAACCATCGTCTATCGCTCCGGCGCCATGATTGACACCGAACCAAACCATCCGGATATCCCGAAGATCGCCTCCATGGCGAAATGGTATGCCTCGGATGTGGCGATGAAGGTCACCACGGATGCTGTGCAGGTTTTAGGAGGTTATGGCTACTCGAGAGAATATCCCGTCGAGAGGATGATGAGGGACGCGAAGATCACCCAGATCTATGAAGGAACAAACCAGATACAGCGGATCATCATCGCGAACCAGTTGCTTCGATAAAAGAGTCTGAAAAGATATTTGGAGGAAAGGCATTATTCCGGTTAATATTTGTTTGTAATCTCTGGAGGGTATATGGGGACGGAAATGTTTCGACTGGACGGGAAAGTTGCCGTTGTGACCGGGGGGAGCCGAGGATTCGGAAAGGCTATTGCCATTGGTCTGGCAGAGGCTGGGGCAGATGTGGCCGTCGCCAGCCGCACTCAATCGGACCTGGACATTGTGGCCGAAGAGATCAAGGCGCGGGGACGCAATTCATTGGCCGTTGCAGCGGATATGCTCGATAGAGCATCCATTGAAAACCTGACATCAAGGACAATGGAGACCTTTGGCAAAATCGACATACTGGTCAACAACGCGGGCCAGGCATTGAGCATCCCCTTTTGGAAGTTGTCCGAAGAGCAGTGGGACCAAATCATCAACGTCAACCTAAAAGGGTATTTTCTCTGCACACAGATCATCGGCCAACACATGTCTAAAGCCAAATACGGTCGGGTGATAAACATATCCTCCACGACGGCCAGTCGCCCTCTACCCTCTTTGGCACCCTACGCCGCTTCAAAAGGCGCCATCAATTCCATGACTAAATGCCTGGCGCTTGAATGGGCAACACGCGGCATTACAGTAAACGCCATTGCTCCCGGCTTTTTCGCGACGGATATCAACAAACACGTCAAGGAGGATGAAGCCATCACAGAACGCATCATGTCCAAGACGCCGTTAAACCGTTGGGGGCAGGTGGAAGAAATCGTTGGCTTAGTGGTGTATCTCGCCTCGGATGCATCGAGCTTCATGACGGGTGCGATCATCCCGCTTGACGGTGGCTGGTCAGCAGGGTAAGCCAATAGGAAAGAGAGGGTTCCGGAACTTTACGTCCGCAGAATCAATGCCTGTGCGCCTCATTAATTGCGGCAAACTCAAAGTGAACAGGCGTGCAGGCAACCTCCACCCCGTATTTGAGGAGGAAATCCGCCTTCGGGTGCGCTGAAACACCCGACAAAAGGCCCCATTTCTTGCCTTCGATCTTTGCGGGATACCGCCGGGTTTTAGCCAGATTGGCATTCGGGCGGGGGAAAGAAAGTGTGCAAATGGCCATCAACATCGATCTTGAGGGCAAAGTAGCTATTGTCACTGGCGCCGGGCGGGGCATAGGAAGGGCCATAGCCCTCAGTTTGGCTGAAGCGGGCGCCGGCGTCTGCCTTACAGCCCGGACTCTGACACAGATTGAGGAGATAGCCGATCTGGTTCGCAGCTTGGGATGTCCTGCTCTACCAATTCAGGCAGACGCAACAGATGCGAGTTCGGTGGCCCGAGTAGTGGGGAGAAGCGTTTCAGAACTCGGTGGCTTACACATTCTCGTGAACAACGCGGGGGTGGAACTGCCCAAGCCGCTGCTTGACACCACTGAAGAAGATTACGAAAGAGTGATGGGCGCAAACCTCAAGAGCATGTTCTTTTACACCAAAGCGGTTGGGCCCCGCTTGATTGCGCAGAAGTACGGAAGGGTGGTGAATATGGCGTCGGTCGGCGCGTTTGTGGCAGGTCCCAACCAGGCCATCTACCATGCGAGCAAGGCAGCCGTGGCGCACTTCACCAAAGCCATCGCCATCGAATGGGCAAGGCATAACATCAACGTGAATGCCGTGGCCCCCGGGTGGGTTCGTACCGATCTCATTACTCATTTACTCGAGGATGAAGCAATGCTCGAACGATATCTGAAATCGATCCCCATGCGAAGACTCGGTGAGCCTGAAGAGATTGGTCCTTTGGTTGCCTACCTTGCTTCGGACCTGTCTTCATTTATGACCGGGTCGGTTGTTGTCATCGATGGAGGATTGATGATCTCTTAATACTCTTGCAATATTTCTCTTCAAACCATTATTTCCAAAAGCAATGCATGGCCTAATAAAAAATGACACCGGCAGGCAAAAAGACCACTGAAATCATCACACGGGAAAAGCTGATCACATCGGTCCTGATGATCAATCAGTTGCTGGTGCGTCCGGTTTCCACCGATAAAGTGCTAAATGCCATCGTGGAAGAAACGCAAAAGATCTTCAACCTCACCCGCGTGGCGATCTTCATGGTGAACAAAGAGGCGCGTCTGCTGCAAACGAAATACCTCTCCCCCACCGGCTTCAACCCTGAAGAGATGGAAAGAACCATGACGAGGCATCTACACCTCGATAGACATCCTTGCAGGGAGACTCTTGTAGCCAAGACAGGACAAACGGTCTACATCGTAGACAGGTTCAACGATCCGCGGATCACCCCGATCGATTTGAAAATGGATGTTTTCTGGAAACGCTTTTCAACCATCACTGCTCCGCTCAGAATCGAGCAAGATATCATAGGCGTCCTTCAGGGGGACGCTACGAATCGGGCCCTTCACCTTTCCGAAAATGAGGTCGATCTATTTACCTTCTTCGCAAATCAGGCCAGTATCATTATCGAAAATGCCATGCTTCAGGATCGAAATCGAAGGAAAATCCATCAGCTACTTCTTCTCCAGGAAGTGACCAGAAAGTCGAGTTTGACCTTCGATGTTGATGAGTTGATCAGCAACATCGCTATTAGCGCTGTTCGGCTGACAAAGGCGAAAAGCAGCCTTTTATTTATCACCGAGGAAGATGGAAAGCATTTGAAACATGTCGGTGGAAGCGGTGATCCCGTTCCAGAAAAGGAACTGGTTGCGCTTGGTGAGGGTATCGTCGGTGGCGTTGCTGCAACGGGGCAGCCGACGCTTATCCATGATGCAAGGACGGTGTCGGAATCGAGCGGTTCGGATGTGAGATCGCAACTGGCCGTCCCCATCGCGACGGAGAAGAAAGTGCTGGGCGTTGTTAGCGTCTACAGTGACCGGGTCAGTGCATTCAGCAACACCGACCTCGAGATTCTTTCCATCATGGCAAGCCATGCGGCGGTGCTTTTCCAGAACGCCGCTCTCTATGAGCAGCTTTCTATGGAAAAGCGTAGAGCTGAGAACATCCTGGAGAGTTCTCATAGCGGTGTCATCACGCTCAATCGAGGCGGGTACATTCAGTCGGTCAACCGGAAAGCCGAGCAGATTCTCGAGATCGACAGAAAAAGCATGCTGGGAAAGTTGATCGTCGAAATCGGCGATGACAGAATCGAAAAGGTTCTAAACATAGCTCTGCGGATGGAACCCCGGCATAGCGATGTCGAGGCTGGCTTCGTAAAAATGAGCGGTGAGGATTCCATTCTGGAAATAGCTACGTCTTCTGTAAAATGGCTCGAAGATGTGAGCACAGAATTCATTATCACGTTTCGCGACATCACCGAGGCCAAGAAGTCTGAAGAAATCATCCGGCGGATGGACAGACTGTCATCACTCGGTCAGTTGTCTGCAGGAATTGCGCACGAGATTCGGAACCCTTTATCGGCAATCAAACTTAACCTTCAAATGCTATCCAAAAAGATGAAGGAGGACTCGGAATCGATCGAGAAAATCAGCGATTCGCTCGAGGGAATAGGCCGAATCAACAACCTGGTCAAGAGCGTTCTGAATTTCGCTCGTCCAGCCGTGCCAAAGTTTAAGTCCGACTACTTCCAGCGCGTCCTTAAAGACACGGTAAGTATCATGGAATCACAGCTTAAACGGAAGAAGATCAGGGTTACAATGGACTTGCCGGAAGCAGTGCCGGCGATCGCTTTTGACGAGAATCAGATCCGCCAGGTATTCGTAAATCTGGTGTTGAACGCCATGGGAGCCATGCCCGAAGGTGGAACAATCAAAATAACCGGGGCCATGGATAATGACGAGCCGGGTAAAGCCAGTCTATTCCGTATGGTGATCTCAGACAATGGCAGCGGCATCCGACAGGATCTCCTGCCGAGGATTTTCGACCCTTTCTTTACAACCAAACCTGAGGGTACAGGTTTGGGATTATCTATCGTGCACAAGATCCTTGAGCAACACAAGGCTACCGTCGAAGTTGAAAGTCCCGAGAACTCCGGCGCAGTATTCACATTAACTTTTCCCATAAATGCAGTCGAGGCAGAGAATGTACCGGCATAGAATTCTAATCGTAGATGACGACAAATTATTGCAGAAGCCCTTGAAGCAGATTCTTGCCGACAAATACGACGTCTCTGCCGCAGGAAGTGGTGAGGAGGCGCTTGCAATCATTAGGGAAAAGCCCATCGATCTCATGCTTTTAGATATTCGACTGCCTGGAATAGATGGTATTGAAACACTCAAAGCCATCCGGGAAAGGGATAAAAATATTTTGGTGATCATGATGACTGCATTTGAGGATGTTAAGACAGTCATCGCTTCCATGAAGATTGGAGTCTTTGACTACCTGGTGAAGCCTTTGGACATGGATGAGATCGAGATCATAGTAGAACGGGCGCTTGAAAACGTGAATCTAAAAAAGGAGATTGAAACGCTCAGGCGCGCCTGCATCAGAGTATTGGGTATCGAGAATATAGTGACTGCCAGCGACGAGATTCGGGAGGTGTTCCACAAGGCGGACAGGGTGGCGCAGAGCCACGACACGACAGTATTGATCGAAGGTGAAACCGGAACAGGGAAGGAAATCATTGCGCGGTATATGCATTATCAAAGCGATCGATTTGGCCAATCCTTCATGGCTATCAATTGCGGTGCAATAAACCGGGATCTTGTGGAAAGTGAGCTTTTTGGTTATGAGAAGGGCTCGTTTACCGGCGGGCTGCATGAGGGGAAAGAAGGGAAAATAGAGTCTGCAAACGGAGGAACGATACTCCTGGACGAGATCAGCGAGATTTCTCCACAAACACAGGTAAAGTTACTAAGGTTCCTCGAAGAGAAGGAGTTGTATAGAGTCGGAGGGACCACGAAGATACATGTGGACGTGAAGGTGATCGCGGCGACGAACAAAAAGCTTTCCGAAGCAGTGACAGAGGGGACATTCCGGCGAGACCTTTTTTACCGGCTGAATGTGGCTTCGATTTATATCCCGCCTCTTCGCGAGAGGAAGTCTGATGTCTTGCCATTGGCCATGTTCTTCATGGATCGATTCAATAACAAGTTTGGCAGGAATTTTCAATCCATCTCAAAAGATGCCCAGTCGCTTCTTCTCCGGTATGACTGGCCGGGTAATGTGCGAGAATTGAAAAATTTCATGGAAAGAATCGTGTTGATGGAAGAGGGAAGAGAAATAAAGGAAGATCACCTCTTCCAGCTAATGGCCCCGGCACACCCGAGTTCGGCAATGCATTCCTCTGAGATTGACATTCCCATACTGGGCATTGACTTGGAGGAGATGAACAAGCGGTACATGATTCGTGCGCTTGAAATAAGCAAAGGTAATCTATCAAGGGCAGCAAGGCTTCTGGGTTTATCCCGGCCGGCATTAGCCTATCGCCTTGAAAAATATGGCCTGCCAAAATGAAGAATTCATATCCCTGGACGTCGGCTTGGCGCAAGAAGGAAACGTGCTCTGGAAACTCAAGGGAACTCTCCTTGAGAAAACCGAACCTCTGAAATCCACATATTCTTCAGATCACATGTGGAGAATGATTCCGATGAGGTAGCCGCAGGCCAGGGAAAAGTAATTGCACGCTGTAAATTTTCGCGGCAGGGGCAGGCCTTGCCTGAGACGAATGACAAGCCCCGGGCGAGACTCGCCCCAACCAAGTATCCGACGTGGAGTATCGGATAGGGCATCCGGTCAGATGAGTGCGGGACAGAAAACATCATAGAAAAGCAGGTCTTCAGTGACATCAGCTATCTTATGTTTCTTCTCTTTCGGAACCCTGACAATGACCCCCGGCTCGAGGCTAAAGTCCCCCACACCCTCAACCCACATGACGGCTTTCCCCTGCAAGGGAAAAAGAATATCGTCCTGACTCTGATGAACGTGCTCGGGGACTCCCATGCCCGCCGGCACTCTAACCAGCATGCAGGTGACGTTCAGATTGTGCTCTTTTAAAGAGATAAGGGGCTTTATTGAAACTCCGGGGGCAACCGGGTGGGGCGCCCACGCAATTTCATCGACTTTTCTATTGATCTCCGTATCCAATTCCATATCTCCTTTCTCGAATGGGCGTAATGTGTGAGGTCTGTCACTTAGTTCCGCGCGGCGACTGGTCCGACGGTTGAACTTAACTCAGGCTTTATCGGGCCATGGGGCAGGGAATTTCCCATCACCTCCCCGAAGAATCCGAATTGCGCTGATGACTTAGGCGGCAGGGAATAGGCATGCCGCCAAAAGGAAGCTTGCCTGGTTTGGTTCGGACAGATCCGCCATTTGCCTACGGCATGAGGGCCATAGGGTCCCGAGGCACAACGCCCGGAACCACGTATGCCTGCAGCAATACCAGGACGATCGCAAAGCCCAGGAGCATGACCGAATATCTGAACGTCCTGCGGAAGATGTCCGGCTCCCTCCCCACCAACCCCGTAGCCGCACATGCGACCGCGATCGATTGGGGTGAAATCAGCTTACCCATGACGCCACCGAACAGATTGGCCGAAGTGGTCAACACAGGATTGATGTGGATTTGCATGGCGGTCACTTGCTGGAGCTTACCGAACAAAGCGGCGGAGGACGTAACCGATCCGGTCAGGAAGACTCCCACCCATCCGATGATCGGAGAGAAGATCGGGAACAGCATCCCCGTATAGGTGGCACAGGTAAGACCCAGGGTATAGGACATGCCCGAGTAATTTGCCAGGAACCCAATACCGATAACCGAAGAAAGAGTAATGAGGGCGAAACGCAGTTGTTTGCACGTTGCCACGAATACCTTCACGCCGCGGGACGGGCTGATCCCCAGGATCACCATGGCGACCAAAGACAAAATAAACATGGCCGTTCCCGGAGCGGTAAAGAATTCCCACCGATAGCTGGCCCCATACAACGCCGGTTTAGCCCCGGGCACCGTGGTGTAGACCAGGCCGTGCAAGCCGGGCCACTGAGAAATGATGACGATCCAGTGAAGTTCGTTGTTAATCCAGTTCTTAAATGACGGAATTCCCCATAACCCCATGATGGCCATCAAAATCACGAACGGAGACCAGGCTTTCACGACTTGAGCTGTAGTGTACTTCTTATCCAGTTCCTGTCTGACCTCGGGTTCCCCGGGAAAACGCCAGATGGAATCGGGCTTCCAGAATTTCAGGAAAACAGTCAGGAACATCATCGAAACAAAGGAAGAGATGATGGCCGGAAGTTCCATGCCCAGGCTGTGGGTGACGATCAGATTGGTGATCGCATAACTGATCCCGGCCACAATGGCAGCGGGCAATACCTCCCACGCCTTCTTCCAGCCTACCATAACGACCAGCATGAAAAACGGAATGATGAGGGCGGTGATAGTCATGTCGATCCCAATGGCCCTGGTCATCACCAACGCATTAATCTTGGTGACCGTAACCATCATGTTGGTTGGCACGCCCACCGGGCCGAAGGGCACGGGTGGAGTGTTTGCGACCAGGCAGATCACGGCTGCCGGCAAAGCGGGAAAGCCCAAACCAATCAGCATGGCGGCAGCAACCGCTACCGGCGCTCCCTGTCCGGATACCCCTTCCATGAAAGCCGAAAAGCAAAACGCAATAAGCAATGCCTGCAGCCGCCGGTCGGTCGACAGCGAGGAAATCGAGCTCTTCAGGACTTCGAACTGCCCGGCTTCTACCGTCAGGTTATAAAAGAAGACCGCCGTCAAAATAATCCACCCGATAGGAAACAAGCCGGTGACCATACCAAGGGCTGCCGCCGATAGCGCTATCCCCACAGGCATGCTGTAGGTAATGATTACGATGACCAGGGTCAGCAGCAGGGTCAAAACTCCGGCCACATGCCCTTTCATGCGTTTTACAGCCAGCGCCCAGAATAAAAAGAATATAGGGATCGATACGGCAAGTGCGGTTAGGGCAAGGCTGTTGCCCAAGGCTGCGTAATTGTGATACCAGGGCATGGACAGCACCTCCCCTTTAAGTTCTGGACTTTGTGGGTTATCGAGCTGTGGATTGTGTGCAAATTATCACTAAGAGGCGGTGCACGCAATAGGAAAGTCTCCGCAGGAGGTCACGCCGCCTGGTTTTCACGTCCGCCGAGACTAAGCGGAAACGAAAGACCGAAGGAGAGGGCTGCAAAGCCTGCTTGAGTCCAGCGAAGGGCTTCAGCCTGGTGCGTGGGACAACATGCGGCACACTCCCCTGCTGTCGGACGAACAAAGTTCTACCGTTGCGTGGGACTCGAGTGCCGGTCGCCGATGATGTGGCTTAACTCTTTGAAAGGCTCCTGAGGTACAATGAAACCCCCGCGTCGCATTCTTGCACCGTATCATGCCGACGCATAAACCGCTGTTGCCGCCTCGATGGCGCCCGGCCCGGTTTTGAAGCCCTCGGCCTTCAGCACGGATTCCAGCGCAGCCAGGAATAGGAATACGTTCCTGCGGCGGCTGGAATGACCCATCAGCCCGACGCGCCAGACCTTGCCGGCAAACTGGCCCAGACCTCCGCCGATCTCGATGGCAAAGTCGCTCAGCAGCACCTTGCGCACCTTAAGATCGTCTACACCGTCCGGGATCCGGATGGCGTTCAGCATCGGGAGCCGCTCCTTCTCGGGAACAAGCATCAAAAGCCCCATCGCTTCGACCCCGGCTACGAGGGCGCGGTGGTTCAGCCAATGCCGCGCAAAGCGCGCCTCGAGCCCTTCCTCGGCTATGATTCGCAGTGCCTCGCGAATAGCGTAGACCATGTTGACCGGCGCGGTGTGGTGATACTTGCGCTGGTTGCCCCAATAGTCTCGTATCATGCTGAAATCGAGATACCAGCTCACCACGGGATACTTGCGCCGCTCCAGCGCCTTGACAGCGTCTGCGCTGAAAGTGATCGGAGCAAGCCCCGGCGGGCAGGAGATGCACTTCTGGGTACCACTGTAAGCCGCATCGATGTTCAGCCGGTCGACAGGCACATCAATCCCGGCAAGGGAGGTGACACAATCCACCAGGAATAGCGCCCCGGCATCGTGAGCGATCTTCGAGATGTCTTCAAGCGGCGTGCAAGCGCCGGTCGACGTCTCGGCGTGCACCACGGCCACAACCTTGGGATTGCATCCCTTCACAGCCTTGGCTACCGCCTCCGAGTCGACGGCCCTGCCCCATTCGCTATCGACCTTGACCAATTTGCCACCGATGCGATTGACGACGTCGCACATTCGGACACCGAAAACGCCGTTCACGGCGACTAAAACCTCGTCGCCGGGCTCCACCAGGTTGACAAAGCAGGCTTCCATGCCGCCGCTGCCGGTGGCCGAAACCGGAATGGTGAGGTCGTTTTGCGTCTGAAACAGATGGCGCAGCAGGCGCTGATTTTCGTTCATGGTTTCCAGAAAATAGGGGTCCAGGTGTCCGATGCATGGTGCGGCCATCGCCTGCAGCACCTTTGCGGGGACGTCGCTTGGCCCCGGTCCCATGAGAAGCCGGTGGCCAGGATCAATGTCACTGAAATCCTTTGGATCGATCTTTGATGAGTGAGCACTCATGAGTAAACCGCCCTCCCCCTTTGAATCGCTGTGGTGAGCTTGAGATTTCAATTGGCTATGGGCCAGGAGTTCTTTCATACTGCAAAAGACACCGGCCCCGCTGGCAAATACACCGTCAAAAAAATACCTCTCGGCAATTACACAAGTTGAGCCTCGAGCATCCTGGACGGCCGATAAAAAATCGCTTTTGGATGGCTTCAGAGTAACACATCGTGTGTGGGATCATCAATGGATTATGTTTACTCATCTTACCGTGAAATGCCGGGGCGTTGGCTTTTTGGGGCAAAAGGGCTCAGTGGGTCGATAACAGAAGCTCACGCCACCTCCAAATGGCGTCCAGCACGTGCCTCTGGTGTTCCTTAAGTCCCCCCAATCCTTTTCTGCCGAAATGAAAATTCACTTCAATAAACACGGGCTCTCCCTCGTCCGGGAACATGAGATCCAAGCCGGCAATGTCGATTCCCGCACTCCGGCAAAACGTGCGGACAGCGGAAACGCCCTTCTGCTGTAACTCCGACCAGCCCCCGTGATCGATTCTCCCGCCTCGACAGACATTGTTGTAGAATTGTCCGCCACCAACACGAAAATAGCTCAAGGCATGCTCTCCATAGATCACCACACGAAGGTCTTTCCCACCGTGTTCCACCCACTTTTGGATCAAGAGGGGCTTATCCTTTGGGAGATTCCGAAGATGCTTGGGTATATCTTCCCGCCCATATATCGGAAAGACCGTCGCGCCCCCTCCGCCAAGGTCTCCCTTGAGCACGATCGGATATCCCCAAGGGGATTCTTGTTCATCGATATAGGCTTGCAGGCAAAGAGGAGTCTCAAAGACAAGGCTTTCAGGATGCCGAACTCCCATGCTGGCAAAGAGATGAACCTGGCTGGTCTTGCCCTGGAAATTGAATCGGCCTTCCAGGCGTGGGAACCAATTTTTTGCGTGCTGAGTAATGCTCCGGTATGTCCAGGGAGAGACGTGAGAAGGCAGCAATACGCCAACGGCCTTCCTGAGAAGGTCTATTGTTCCCGGGTCCGCGATCGAGGTGAATGGAGGAAGGTTTTCCTCCATTGTTAATTCAGGCCGAAAGGACACAAAATAGGGCGGCATAACCAGCTCCAATTATGAATGGCATTCGTTGGGTTTAAGAACGGTCCACATGAATGCGATTGCATTTCTCTTTATAAATGATTTAGTACTGAATTTGCTAGACACTTATTGAAATAGTCTTGGCAGTTATTGCCCTGGACTTCATACGGGATCATTTCCTTATTGCGAACATCAGGTTGGCCGTGTCCACCTGGAAGTGATAGCCTATTCCGAAGGGCAGTGGTTTGATGTCCCTGCCGGTTTCGTATATCTTGGCAAGATCGGCCTGGTAGTATTGTTTGAAAATCGATATGGGCTCGCTGTAAATGCCGTAAAATTGCAAAACCCAGACTGAAGGATCAAAGTACCTGAACGGAATCCCTGAATCTTCCTGAAGAACATATCGGGTTTGATCGAGAACGAACTGCCTCGCGATCGATGCCTTCGGATCGTAACATCACATAAGAGGCCGATTTCATAAAGGTAATAAGCGGCCCAAAGTTCTGCAAAAAAGTAATAAAATGGCTGTTCCGCCGGAAAGGTGCGATTATAAAGATTCAGCCGAAAGTAGTAGAGCGTCTGGGGCTTATTCCCCGGTGAGCCTGCGCTTTCAAAGAGAATCCGTACTCCTGGAACGGCGCCTGCCGGACCGAGCCGGCCACTCTCAAAGCCGGGCACTTTCTGAATCGTTCCGTCCGGCTCCATGAACCAATACTCGACATCGAGGATACGGGTCTTTGCCCTCGCCATGAAGAATAGAAGAAAAGGGAGAACACCGTTGAGTTCTTTGCTTTCCATGCCCGTGTGCATGTGTGAACTGATGAAGTAGTCGACGTTCAGAAGATCATGGAGCGACTTCCGGATGTCCGCAAAAAAAGAATCGAATTCCTTCTGGCTCATGGCCTGGAAATCAGGGATCCTCGCCGATGGGTTCCAACGCCATCAGGATATAGGTCCCTGCGCCGGGGAAAATGGTGTAAGGGTTGATAAAATCCGGCCCACTGAATGGATAAAACACGGTGAACCCGGAAGACATCGATTCGGTCAGCTCCCTTGCGGCCCACTTCCTCATTGGCGCCAACTGCATCTTGTCGTATTTCTCCCAGTCGTGGTCGAAGGACTTGGCGAATTCGGTCCAAACCGGTCTGCTTTCAAAAGGCGCCAGGATGCTCTGCGGAGTGCGAATGCCCGCAATAAGCGCGGCGTATTGTGCGTAAGAGGCCCGGGGGCTTAGAGGCTCTTCAGCCGGCGATGATATTTGCCCCGGCCCCGGACGCCGGCAAGGAAAGAGTATACGAAGAAAAAAGAAAGCCGGAAAAAATAAGAAGAATCAGGCTTTGCGAGAAGAAATTTCTTTTGGGGATTCTCATTTGAAAACCTCCCTCTCAGAGGTGATATTTGTCGGTCTTGCCAGCATTCTGTACAACAGCAGCGCCGATCCCTCAGTCAAAAGCATGGCTCAGTGTTTCCCATTTAGGGCATTTACGTCTGCGCCTTTCTGAATAAGCAATGCTGCAACCTCGGTGTTGCCCTGAGAAACGGCCCAATCCAACGGCGTCTTTTGGTTCACGTCCCCGGCATTTACGTCTGCGCCTTTCTCAATGAGCAATGCCACAACTTCGCTGTTGCCCGCAAAGGCGGCCCAATGCAACGGCGTCTTTTGGTTCACGCCCCTGGCATTTACGTTTGCGCCTTTCTCAATGAGCAATGCCGCAACCTCGGTGTTACCCGCAAAAGCGGCATGATGCAACGGCGTCCATTGGTCTTCGTTCACGGCATTTACGTCTGCGCCTTTCTCAATGAGCAATGCCACGATCTCGGTCATGCCTCGAGAAGCGGCATGATGCAATGGCGTCTCCTGGTAATCGTCCGTGGCATTTACTTTTGCGCCTTTCCGAATGAGCAATGCGGCCACATCGATCTGGCCCTCAGCGGCCCAATGCAAAGGCGTCTCCTGGTTCACGTCCCTGGCATTTACTTTTGCGCCTTTTTCAATGAGCAATGCGGCGACCTCGGTCTTGCCCCAATAAGCGGCATGATGCAAAGGCGTCTCCTGGTCCAAGTCTCCGGCATTTACTTTTGCGCCTTTCCGAATGAGCAATGCGGCAACCCCGGTCATGCCCCGCGAAGCGGCATGATGCAACGGCGTCTCTTGATTCACGTCCCTGGCATTTGGGTTTGCGCCTCTCTGAATGAGCAAGGCCGCGATCTCGGTCTTGCCCCGAGAAGCGGCATGATGCAACGGCGTCTCCTGGTAAGCGTCCCTGGCATTTACTTTTGCGCCCCGTTCCAGGAGCTGGCGGACTGCAGCAAGGTCTCCTTCCTTAACAGCGTCAAAGCAGGTCTTCCGGCGCGGCATGCACGGAGGACGTCATCGTCACCATTGTCGCAAGTGCTAATAACACGGCGCAAAAAGCCTTGTTCATCGTGGATTTTCCTCCTATTTCCCTGTTTTCCGGTCCGCATTCAGCCCCCGGGATTCGGAAAAGCAGTTTACAGTTATTAGTTTTGAGTTTTGAGTTCACTGAGAACAAAAACTCGCAGTTTTTAGTTGACTCAAAACTGAAAACTAAAAACTAAACAGGCGTCAACATTTGCCTGGTGTTCCACCATAAAATCCATGGGCCGCTAAAACGGGGGATACTATTGACATAAAAGGAAAATGATAGCAACGATACTTGCTTGATGGAACCGGGTTCCGAATGGAAGGCTAGGCACCCGGGCAGACCACGCAACGCGCTATTGTCGAATCCCCACTTAGAGTGCCCATTTCACCTTCCAAATTGACTTTCTAAGACCAAGAATCGCCTCTTCTTTTACTCATTTGGCCTTTAATTTATGTACTTAGTTTGACCCGACTCTGTGGCCTTGAGTTGCATACAGACGATCCAAATAGATCCGATTTAGTCACGTCAGTGACAAATTTTGTCACTTCCGCAAAGAAACTCTTCTATTCCCTTGTCCCGGTTGTCCCCTAAACGACGCAAAATCACCAGGTTGGACCCCTGACGGATAAGAGTACAGTCATTGGTATATTCATTGCTCTCCATAGAGAAAACGACGCGCTGCCTAATCGATAAAAAATAGAGACGATAATCACTCTTCCGTGGTTTTTGCAAGGCGGTCATACCGGGTTTCGGGGTGCATTACTCCAGCCTGGGTGAGAGGTGAGAAAATGAGAACAGAAAAGGGATTCGCGCTTGGGTTGGTTATCGGCATCGCTGTCTTCATCTGCATGGCGGGCCTCCCGCCTGGACCACGCTCATGCAAATCCCCCGCTCACTACAGACAACTTTTCCGTCCTGTACAGCTTCGGCAGTGTTGCAAACGATGGGGCTTATCCTCTGGGCTCCCTCACGCCCTCGGGGTCTACGTTCTACGGCATGACTTCCGGGATTGGGGACTACGCCGACGGCTCCGGCACGATTTTCCGGATAAACGCGGACGGCACCGGGTACCAGGTGCTGCACAGCTTCGCAGGATCTCCATACGATGGGGCCAATCCTCAGGGCGACCTCATCGTCTCGGGGTCTACTCTCTACGGGATGACCCTTGGGGCAGGCGCCTGCCTCTCCGGCACGATTTTCAAGATAAATACGGACGGTACCGGGTACCAGGTGCTGCACAGCTTCGGCAGTGTTGCAAACGATGGGTACTATCCTTACGCCTCCCTCACGCTCTCTGGGTCCACGCTCTACGGGATGACCCCGAGTGGAGGCGTCAACGGCAGGGGAGTGATTTTCCAGATAAACACGGACGGTACCGGGTACCAGGTGCTTTACAGCTTCGGCAGTGCTGCAAACGATGGGCTCTATCCTTACGGCTCCCTCACGCTCTCGGGGACCACGCTCTACGGGATGACCTCGGACGGAGGCGCCTACGGCGCTTACGGCACGATTTTCCAGATAAACACGGACGGCACAGGGTACCAGGTGCTGTACAGCTTCGGCAGTGTTCCAAACGATGGGACTAATCCTTACGGCTCCCTCACGCTCTCGGGGTCCATGCTCTACGGGATGACCGAGGTGGGAGGCGCCGGCGGCTTGGGCACAATTTTCCAGATAAACACGAGCGGCGCCGGGTACCAGGTGATGTACAGCTTCGCAGGATATCCAAACGATGGGTACTATCCGCTCAGCTCCCTCACCCTCTCCGGGTCCACGCTCTACGGGATGACCAGAACCGGCGGCAGCGGCGGCGCCTACGGCCTGGGCACGATTTTCCAGATAAACACGGACGGTACCGGATATCAGGTGCTGTACGACTTCGGCAGTCCTGCAAACGATGGGTGCGGTCCTAACGGCTCCCTCACGCTCTTGGGGTCCACGCTCTACGGGACGGCCTATGCGGGAGGCGTCTACGACAAAGGCACGATTTTCTCCGTCAGCGACACGCCTGCAGTTCCCGGCGCGCCGACAGGGGTAACGGCAGCGGCCGGCATTGCCCAGGCAGCGGTCAGCTTCACGGCCCCGGCCGGCGGCCCCCCCGTCAGCTCCTACACCGTGACCTCGAACCCCGGCGGCATAACAGCCACAGGCGAGGGAAGCCCGATAATCGTGCAGGGCCTGACCAACGGCACTGCCTATACATTCACGGTAACGGCGTCAAACACGATCGGGACCGGTCCGCCCTCAGATCCTTCCAACAGCGTAACGCCTTACGCAGTTCCGCCCTCATATATTGCCGCCCTTGCCGGTACCTGGAACGCTAACTTTATTGTTTCAGGCTCCGACGCACCCGAGTGGGAAAGAGGCACGGTGACCGTCAACCCGGACGGAACATTCAGCGGCGTTTCCATAACGGACAACAACGGCAATCCCGATCAAGTTATCAACAACGGTGCCAGTGCTTTCTGGAGTTCTCCCGGCGGGTTATTTTTGACCACCGGTCAACCGAACAACATCCTGTGCCAGATAGATTCGGGCAATACCGTCATCGCATGCACGCAATCCAACTTGTCCAATGGCTCTCCCCGTCTCCTGATTTTCACAAAACAAGCCGCTTCATGTTCATTGGCTGATTTGACCGGTGCGTGGGAAGGCAATTTTCTAACATCTTCGGGGCAGTATTCCGGAGCGGAGGAAATAGATTCTCTTACGATCAACTCGAATGGAAACATGGACAGATTCCACTACCGGCGGAACCGGGACCTGGTCGATTTCATCAACCGGGGTGATAACCAACCCCTCCGATTCAACATTCATTGGAGTCATGGACGCAGACAAGACGGTCATGGTAGCAACAAGCGGAGCGAACACCGGCCCCGGAGGTTACACCTCCCCTGCCGTACTCGGTGTTTACGCCAAACAAGCCGCTTCCTATTTGCCCGAGGATTTGGCCGGCACGTGGCAAGGCAACTCTTTGTCGATGTGGACGTGGGAAAGGGACACCCTGACGATCAACCAGGATGGAACGTTTACAATGTCCTCTACTGCAAATGACGGTTCAACAAATAGTAACATTACCGGGACCGCTACACTTTCACCCTATGGGGCGATAACCCTTGTCGTCAATCAGTGGATCTTCACAGTCCATCATATCCGGAGACATGGCCGCAGACAAGACGGTCATGGTGACTACGGCACAAAGCAGCATCAATGACACTATCGAGATCTTCACGAAAAGCGCCGCCGGCTCCCTGACCGTCACGATCAGCCCGGATGCCGCGGTAAGCGCCGGTGCGATGTGGAGTGTCGATGGCGAAGCATGGCAGGCAAGCGGAGCGACAGTATCCAACCTGAGCGTGGGACCGCACACGGTTGCTTTCAATAATATCGCCGGCTGGACCACACCGTCCGGTCAGACGGCAAATATCTCAAACGGCCAGACCACCTCTCTTAGCGGCGCCTACGCGCAACAGACCGGCTCCCTCACGGTCACGATCAGCCCGGCAGATGCTGTGACCGCTGGCGCGATGTGGAACGTAGACGGGGGAAGCTGGCAAGCCGGCGGTGCAACCGTTTCAGGAATCACCGTCGGATCGCACGCGGTGGCTTTCAATAATATCGCCGGCTGGACCACACCGTCCGGTCAGACGGCAAACATCACCAACGGCCAGACCACCTCTTTTAGCGGCGTCTACACTCAACAGACCGGCTCCCTCACGGTCACGATCAGCCCGGCAGATGCTGTGACCGCCGGCGCAATGTGGAACGTAGACGGAGGAAGCTGGCAAGCCGGCGGTGCAACCCTTTCAGGAATCACCGTCGGACCGCACACGGTGGCTTTCAACAATATCACGGGCTGGACTACGCCGTCCGGTCAGACGGCAAACATCACCAACGGCCAGGCCACCTCTTCTAGCGGCACCTACGCGCAACAGACAGGCTCCCTCACGGTCACGATCAGCCCGGCCGGCGCTGGGACCGCTGGCGCAATGTGGAACGTAGACGGGGGAAGCTGGCAAGCCGGCAGTGCAACCCTTTCAGGAATCACCGTCGGATCGCACGCGGTGGCCTTCAATAGTATCGCCGGCTGGACCACACCGTCCGGTCAGACGGCAAACGTTTCGAACGGGCAGACCACCTCTCTTGGCGGCGCCTACGCGCAACAGACAGGCTCCCTCACGGTCACGATCAGCCCGGCAGATGCTGTGACCGCTGGCGCAATGTGGAACGTGGACGGGGGAAGCTGGCAATCTAGCGGTGCAACCCTGTCAGGAATCACCGTCGGATCGCACACGGTGGCTTTCAACGATATCGCCGGATGGACCACACCTTCCGGTCAGACGGCAAACGTTTCGAACGGACAGACCACTTCGGCGATCGGGACATATACACCTGTTGTTGCAGCCATTTTTACTGCAAGCACTAACAGTGGCAAAACACCCTTACCAGTTCATTTTGCCGATAGCTCTGCCGGAAACATCACAAAATGGCTCTGGAACTTTGGAGACGGCCAGACGAGCACCATCCGCACTCCGAGCCACACTTACAGTAAGGCCGGAGCCTACAAGGTGACGCTTACCGTGACGGGAGCGAAGGGAACAAACACCTGCACTCAACCTGACTACATCACGGTCTACGCTGCCCCCGAGTCAAACTTTTCTGCCACGCCCAAGACTGGGAAAGCTCCCCTGCCGGTGAATTTTACAGATGAATCCATCGGTGCAGTCACCAGTTGGCAGTGGCGCTTCGGAGATGGCGCGACGAGCACGGATAAGAGCCCGGCTCACACCTACAACACGCCCGGAACCTACACGGTGATGCTTACTGTAAACGGGCCGGGTGGAACGGGTTCCAAGACTCTTAGTATACGAGTTACGAAGTGACGGGAAGGTCTGCACTCGGGGTGAGCGGGAAATTACAGTGTCCCCCCCGAGCATAAGATCCGTGGCGTAAGGGCCTGTTATCAGTTAGCGTTGGGACGGTTTTTCAATACCGGGCAATTACCAAATTGCCCGGTTTTCTGAAAATCCCCCCTAAAAGGGGGAACGGGTTTATTTGACCGCTTATGTGTTTGCCCCCTGGTGCGCAAAACAGGCGTGAGTCATATCTGTGCCGTGAGGCTTTTGCCCAGTCGTTTCGCAAGATCGACTGCTTCATCGCCTCCGGATAATCCATCGATAAATCGTCGAGGAATACCCGACACCCCAACCTGTGCACCCACGAGTGCTCCAGCCAGCATGGCCCTGGACATATTTTGCCCGCCGCCGTTGACGGCGTGCAGGACGGCCTGCTCGAAATCGTTTTGAAACCTTGCCGCCAGATAATACGCGGCCGGCAGCACGCAAACGATGGAACACGGCATGCCGTAGACCAGTGACACCTTCCAGGCGGGCTCGATAACAACGCCAGGGTCCTTTGCCCCCATCCAGATGTGTGACGGAAACAAGAGCCCATCAGGAAAAGGAAGCGAAGCAGACGCCGCCGTGGGATCATGGATGTACGTCCCCTTTTTTTCAGCCAGCACGGCGTGGGCAAAAGGAAGCTCTCCGTTTTCCACCATACTGTAAAGTTTGCCCGCAAGCCTCCTGTCGAAGGCTTCACCACGGATCAGAGCGCTGACGATCACGCAATAGGCTGCGCTCAGAGCTGCAACGAACGGGTCAATCTGGGTCAGCCGAATATTTCCCGCAATTATCTGAGCCCCTTCGTTCGGCGACAGAGCATACCTTGCCGCAATCACCACCGCCCTTTCCGCTCCTTCTGTAGTATCGGCATAATCGCCGGTTTTCCCCCAGGGCCTTCCTTGTTCAACCCTTGCCTGGTAGAGTTCCCGAATGGATTGGTTTGTGTATCCACCGGGCCCGGAGTATGCGTCGCCATCCATCTGTTTCAGGAACTTTTCATCCAATCGGCTGGTGAAATCCTCTTCGTCATATCCACCTTTTTCCACAACAGACCGCAACAGCTCCAGTGTGATAAGACCTGTCTGGGAAAGATCGCCTGCCTTTAATCCGTCATGGTAGCGACCAGGTTTCGGCTCAGTGTATCCTTCGATCCACGGACCAAAATCCGCCCGCATCCGGTCCAGATCATAATACCAATGCGGACCCAAGCCGAGGGCATCCCCGATCAGAGCGCCCACCACTGCTCCCGCTGCACGATCTATTATTTTGTCCTTATCGGCCATTTGCCACCTCACTTTTCATTGACGCGGGGCAATTTCAGGGAGTGATTCCCATGACAGATCCCTTTCAAAACTGAACACGCGTCAACATCTCAGAGTTGTGAGCCTGGTCTTCCGCCATAAGTTCGAAGAGCCGCCTGAAAACAGGACCCGGCCGGCCATCTCCGATCCTTTTTCCATCATATTCCACCACAGGAAGGATACTGGGAGAAGTTCCAAAAATCAGCATTTCAGAGGCGTCGCAGGCCTGTTCAGGAGTTATGTCCGCTTCGGTTGTCGCGGTAAGTTCAGCGCCTATCAATCCACGGGCGAGTTCCATTACCCGTGTTACGGTAATCCCGCGCAGGATCCGCGAGAAACGCGGAATGAGCAATTCACCCTTTTTCGATACGACGCCAATGTTTTCCGTCGATCCCTCGGCAAGAAACCCTTTTTCATCAAGTGAAACTGCGTAATGGGCGCCCCGGTCCACCGCTTCTTTTTTCATCAGCACATTCGGGAGGTAGTTGCAGTTCTTAATGGTTGCAAAATAGTTGGTTTTAATGGGAACGCAAGTGGTTACAAGTTTGACGCCTTTTTCATATTTTTCGGGCGCGGTAGGCTCGAAGGCGGCCGCTATTACGTAGAGTTGGCTGCCAACCGATTCATAGGGATTTGCGGAGAAGCTGCCCGGACCTCTCGATATGAAAAGCCGCACCAGGCAGTTGCCATTGTTCCCGGCCCGCACAGTCGCCAAAACTATCTCGATGAGGCGCTTCTCATCGACCGGCGGCTCCAGAAAAGACGCCGCCATCGAACTCTTCAACCTGTCGAGATGCCTGGCAAGAGCATAGATATTCCAGTCTATGCATTTTAAGGATTCGAATACTCCATCCCCCCGATGGACCATATGATCGTCAAGGGGCAGCATCATAAGGGTGGGATCGGTAACGATGCCGCCATACCAACTGGAGTAGACGGCAAGATATTTAGAAAAATAGGGCTGCTTAATGGTTAGCAATCTGTCGATCACCTGGTCGAAACTCAATACGGGTACAGACATATTTACCCTCCCAAGATTTATCGCGCGAAGACTTCATTATTAGAACCGAAAAGAAGAAGACTTTTTACACGCGAAGCCGCGAAAGCGCCAAGAAAATTTTTGAAAGATTGGTGCGAAGTCCAAGGGGTATCATATTAAAGTTCCTGCTCTCTTCGGCGTAGTTCCCGGTCCAGAACCCCAAGCAGGGATTTCGCAGAAACGCGGTCCCCCGGGCCCTGCCCGACATGATGGAACCGTACGATTCCTCCCGGGTCTACGAGAACATCGCCTCCTCTTTGACTGTAGTCCCCTCCTGACTTCACGGGCAGTCGACCATGCGCGAACTCTTTGAAGTAAGCCCACCACGTACTTGGTCCCCATATATCCCAAAAGCCGGCCGTCAGCTTGTCATAGGCCCCGTAAAGCTCACGGTTTTCATCAATTAAAAGAGGCCAGCGAAGACGCGTATCCTCGATATAGGCCCTGGCAAAAAAGCCAACTTCGAAGGTGACGACTACAATCTTTACATCTCGCCTATCGAGATTGGTTTGGTACCGCTGCAACTGCAGCAGATGCCCCCGGCAGGGCAGTCACCCCAAATGCCGGTGAAAAACCATCAGAAGCCATGAGCCTCGATAATCATTGAGGCGGTGAGTCTTTGCTTCGATATCCGGCAGAGCAAAAGGGACAGCCGGTTGCTCAACCAGATTACGCATAAAAACCACACCTCCAGGCAGCAGATCTCCCGTGTTTTGTGACGCGATCTTGTTCTGCTTGTGTTCTTATCATTTAATGTCCCAAACCAATGTGTCCAGTCATGGAAGTTGAACTCTGAAGGGCACCGGGCTATCATAGTAAGGGATGTTCGGCACCTTCGCCTGATCATTAATCATATCGAGTCCGAATTGAAAATAGAATCTTTCGTCTTCGACTTTGACGGTACTCTTGCCGTGTTGCGGTTGGATTTCGCAGCAATGAAGCTGCGGCTGAACGCACTTGCCGAAAATTATTTTGCTCCAGCGCCTCCTCCGCCTTTTCTTCCAGTCCTGGAATGGCTTGACTGGCTGGACAGAAGCATTCGAGAATCGGGAGGCCGTGCCACAGGGTTCAGGCAGAAGGCTCTGGCAATGATCTCGGAGATGGAGTTGCAAGCTGCACGAAGCGGGGCCCTTTTTCCATTCACCAGGCCGCTCCTTAAATCACTGGCGGAAAGAGGCGCGAAAACCGCAGTCATTACCAGGAACTGTGAGGCGGCAGTACGGCTCGTCTTTCCTGACATCTCCGACTATTGCTCCGGGTTTTTCCCACGTGATCACGTCTTGTCTCCCAAACCCGACCCGGCTCATCTCATCCACGCGCTTGATTCGATCGGCGCGGAATTACGAACGGCAATCATGATAGGAGACCATCCTATGGACATTCAAACCGGCAAGGCGGCCGGGGTAATGACTGCCGGCGTTTTCAGCGGCAACACTTGCAAAGAAGAATTGATGAGGGCGGGCGCAGACTGGGTTGCCGACGATTGTCAAAAACTGATCGAATTTCTGACAACAATGGAGTCCGGGGATGGACGCACCGGTCCGGTTGGCTGAACACAAGACGACAGTGTTACTGATTGACGATCAGGCAACCGTTGCAAGGGCGGTCGGCAGTATGTTGAGGGCAGAATCGGACATCGAGTTTCATTTCTGCCAGAACCCGGCCAAGGCAATAAAGAGGGCGATCGAGATCAATCCCACTGTGATTTTACAGGACCTCGTCATGCCCAAAATCGACGGGCTGATGTTGGTGAAGTTATTCAGGTCAAGCGAAAAAACCAGAGACATCCCTCTTATAGTTCTGTCCTCAGAGGAAGAGCCGGCTGTAAAGGCAAAGGCCTTCGAACTGGGAGCAAACGATTACCTGGTGAAGCTTCCCGACAGGGTCGAGCTTATTGCCAGGATTCGCCACCACTCCAGAGGCTATATCAATCTACTCGAACGAAATGAGGTCACGAAGCGGCTGGCCGCCGAACTCGCCGCTGCAGCGGATTATGTAAAAACGCTCCTGCCGAAGCCGGTTTCAGGAGAGGTTCTCAGCACCGATTGGAGATTCGTGCCTTCCAGGTCTCTTGGCGGTGATTCCTTCGGATACCACTGGATGGATGACGAGCATTTTGTAATTTACCTGCTCGATGTTTGCGGCCATGGAATAGGCGCCGCACTGCTATCGGTTTCAGCAATCAACGTTCTCCGGTCGCAGACTCTTCCCAATACGGATTTTAGAAAACCGGACCAAGTGTTTGCTGGCTTAAATGAAGCATTCCTAATGGAAAACCATAACGGAATGTATTTCACCATCTGGTACGGCGTCTATAACAAATCTTTGCGCACACTCGTCTATGCCAGCGCCGGCCACCCTCCCGCACTGCTGGTCAATTCAGACGGAACGAGAACACTGGGGACGCCCAATATGATTATAGGGGCCTTTGAAGAATCTCACTACCAATCGGACAGGATTGACGTGAACGGCCCGAGCAGGCTTTACGTTTTCAGCGATGGGGCCTATGAGATCAGAATACCGCCTGACAATACAATGTGGACTTTCGAGTCCTTTGTTGAACTGATGGCCAGTCCGCGTCCAAGAAAAACCTCCCGCCTCGATCGTCTCTGGGAATTTGCAACCCGCGCATTGGGACCGGAGGGGCTGGAGGACGATTTCTCAATACTCAAGATCACCTTCAGATAACCGGCAAAATTGGGCAGCTACGGTAGAGTGCCGGGGGCCGGTCTCAACAGCCTTTTAACTCCCTGTGGCTATTTGGCAGGGCGGCGAACTCTCTGACAAAGCCGGTTGACCAAGTTTTCGCCATTTGATATCGTGATGTGTTGGATTTAACTTGAACAACAGCCGGGAACAGGATGAACGCTTCAAGCGAAAAACCAAAGGGCCTGCGGGGAATAGCCGCTCTGTTTGACGATGTGGAGCGCAAGGATCTTTTCCGAAAATACCTCTATTTCCTCTGCTGGGTCGAACTGGGCATTCTCCTCACCTGTTGGCTCTACCAGATAGGTGACAGCGGGCGCGACGGGGAGTCCACCTTTCCATGGCGTCTCTACTTTCTGGTTGCATTTCTCGCCCCCATCGCGATTACTTTCATTATGGGGACCGTGGTTGTCGGTTTCAACAAGTATTTCGCAGAACCGGAGCAAGTCTGCGCAGTCGAGCTGGAAAGCGAATCCGAAGGTGCTGAAAGCGCAGGAACCGGCAGATTCCGCCGGTTGAGCCGGATGGTTGCCTTGATCCAAAGACTCCCGTTTTTGGCGCTCTTGTTGCTGCTTGGCCTTGTAACAGCGTTTTTCTACAAACTGGACGCCATTGTAGCGCTTATCGGCAGCGTAGGTGAAAAATCGGTAAAGATTCTTCTGATCTCGCTGAGCGTCATTTTGCTGCTTGCCTCCATCTTCGGGTTGATTTTGATCATTCTCAACTACCGGCTGCGTAAAACGGCAATGGAATACCAGTACAAGGCCCAGGTGGCCGAAAAGTTCGGGCTTGTAATTCTCGAAGACAATACTGTGTTGAACAGCTCGGGCAAGCTCCTCGTAAACGGCACGAAGTTTGGAAAGGAGCTTCAGCTCCTACCCGAGCGACCCGGTGAAAGCAAAGCAATAGAGGGCGAGTCTACGGAGAACCCTTGCGGTGGGCCGATTCCCCGCCGTGCCGATCTGGAGACATGAGCGGAACACTTAAATCCCTTCCGGCGCGGGCAGCCGAGTACATAAGAAAAAATAGCCTGGTAAAGTACCGGGACCACGTTTTGGCAGCAGTCTCCGGTGGCCCCGATTCAACCGCGCTTCTGTCTATACTGATCAATCTCAAAGACATTCTCGGAATAGAGCGGATCACAGTCATTCATTTCGACCACCGTCTCCGTGGGGATGAATCAGATCGGGACAGGGAGTTCGTGCGCGCTCTAGCGCGTTCGGCCGGGCTTGATTTCCGTTGCGGGGCCGATGATGTACGCGCTTTTGCCCGAAGCCGGAAAATATCGGTCGAAATGGCCGCCAGGGAGTGCAGGCGCTCTTTTTTCACAGGGAGCGCCGCAGAGCTAAACGCAGGGAAAATCGCCCTGGGACATACCGCAGACGATCAGGCCGAGGAGGTGATTCTGAGGATTTTAAGGGGGACGGGTCCGTCGGGTATTCAAGCGATGTCCCCCTCGACTGCTGAAGGCATTATCCGACCGCTCCTTTTTGCCACCCGCGATGCGGTGCTGGAATATTTACAAGAACGTGGCATTGAATACAGGGATGATTCTACGAACTTGGTCCCGTCATGCCAGAGAAATTTTCTTCGCCTTAAGGTTTTCCCACTCCTGCGGGAGGCATTTCACCCGCAAATCGCGCAAACCATCGCGCGTTGCGCCGACCTGGCGCGTGAAGAGGAGTCGTGGTGGGCATCGCAAATCCAACCACTGTGGGACGAACTATGCCTTGAGCTATCGGAAGGCCGGTGCGTGCTGGATTTTGGGCGACTGAAGCAACTTAATCCGGCCCTGGTGCGCCGAATGCTGCGTTTGGCTATCGAAAGGGTCAAAGGTGACCTTTCAGGGGTGGGGCTGGTGCACCTGGAACCACTTACCGAGCTTATTTCTTCGGACAAGACCGGGAAATCGATTCGGATTCCGGGGGGGATAGAAGCAACGCGGCACGGAGCAAAGCTTTTCATCAGCTCAAAGGAATGCTCAGCGCCGGAAGATGCGTCGCATGATGTCCTGGATGTTCACGAACCCGGGGATTATCTTTTCGGAAATTTCGGCTACGAGTTCCGCTTTTGCGACGAAACTAAAACAAATTGCGGACCGGGTTCGGACGCCGACAGCGTCCGGATGGACGCGGACAAACTGAAATGGCCGCTGCAGTTGCGGTACCGAACGGCAGGAGACCGGTTTCGCCCGTTTGGCATGACCGGCTCGAAAAAACTTCAGGATTTTTTCACCGATTGCATGGTCCCGAAGGATGAGCGGCAAAAGGTCCCGATCCTGTGCGACAGCGAAAAAATATGCTGGGTAGTTGGAATGAGAATGGATGACAGAGTGAAGGTGGAGGCTCATACAAGGCAAGTCCTCATGGTTAAGCTCAAAAAGGGAGGGATTCCTCAATGAAGGAAAACACTATTTCCCAAAACGCAAATAATACGCCCGGGTGATGGTAGGGGAGCGATTAACAACAGGAAAAATCTTGCAGAGATAATCCCTTTCGCGGCATTCAAACCCAGCCCCCATTCGCTCGCTCGAAAGGGGGCACTTCCAATTTTTTTCATCAAGATTTCATCTGATTATTCCATCCCAAAATTGAATTTGTTCCAGCCAGGTCTTAAATGAAAGAGTGTAAATCAGGCGCTTTTGATTGGCATTTACATGCTATGGCCGTGACATATTAAAATTATTTCTCCGCAGGAGAATTCCGATGAACTTACTGAAAAATTCCAGACTGTTTGGTCTGGCTCTAGTGCTGGTCGCCGGATTATTTTTTGTCCTGCAATCGAATAACCCGCTTCCTCCGAACATTGTCGCACCTGAAGACCAGGGGGCGGGACCACTCTCAATTGTTCCCGACGATAAGGATACAACGAAGATCGAATACCGCAACATTCTGTTTAGCCCGGAACCCGGAGACAAGGTATTCGAACCGGTGGAGGCGCGAAGAGCGACGTCTCCCGATTCCCTTATGTTCAGTAGCTAACCCGGGAGAACGCCGGACCTGGCGCATCCCCGCCTACCCTGCCGGCGTAGGGGACCGGGCTGGCCTAGCGCGCAACCAGGAACTCGAAGCCCGCCCGCGAGGGGATCATGGCGCGTAAAAGATTGGAGATCATATAATGAACAAAGTCGATTATGGGACTTTTGTCAAACTGTGTTACAAGGGCACGCTCAAGAATGGAGTTGTCTTCGACAAGACCGATAAGTGCAAGCCTCTGAAGGTCCGGATAGGAGACGGCAATATCGTGCAAGGTTTCGAGAACGCATTAATCGGAATGGGCCTGAGTGAAAGGAAGTCCTTTGTCCTCCGACCGGAAGAGGCATATGGCGACAGGGACGAGAAACTAGAGCGGACATTCGACAAGGAAGGACTGCAGTTAGGGTTCGAACCTTTTCCAGGTGAGGTGATTTTATTCGTGACCCGGGATGGCAAGGAATTTCCTGCGGTAGTAAAGTTTGTAAATGACGAGATAATTGTGGCCGATTTCAATCATCCCCTAGCAGGCAGGGACCTGGCTTTTGAAGTCGAGGTTGCGTCGATTGACGGGACACAGAGCGATTCTCCGTCCGAGTGTGTATCGGAATGCTGCTGCGTCTGAGATCCAAGCGACACGAAAACAAATATCAGAGCGCCCGGCGGGGCATGCAGATTGTGACTTGATGCAGCGATTTCGATATCGACGATCTGATACTTGAGTGGGATAGCCGCTGCATCGGATTTCTGACTTCCGGGTGTCAAATTCAGGTCTTGACTTCCACCCCAGAGATTAATAGAACCATTCTTTGTAGAGTCCCCTATCTGTGTTCATCCGGAAACACAACGTGAAACTGCGGCAGTTTCCGGTTTTCTCATCCTTTTAAAATCGAAAAGGATTTTGAATGAAGAACTGGGCGTTTCTTTTTCCGGGGCAGGGATCACAGTACGTTGGAATGGGGCGTGAATTCCACGACAACTACACCGAAGTCCAGGAACTGTTCGAAAACGCAAACGACATTCTGAAAATGGATATCAAGAAGCTGTGCTTTGAAGGCCCCGACGAGGTGCTCGTTTTGACCGAGAATGTCCAGCCGGCGATAACTGTGATAAATCTGGCGTGCCTGATTGTTCTCCGTCTTCACGAAATCTATCCCGCCGCCGCCGCCGGCCACAGCCTTGGAGAATACAGTGCGCTGCATGCTGCGGGAGCGATAAACCTGCAAGATACGCTCAAGCTGGTCCAGCACAGGGGAAAATTCATGCAGGAGGCCGCAATTATTCAACCGGGCGGCATGGCGGCGATAATGGATCTGGAAGAGGAAAGAATCCGCGAGATTTGCACGCTTGCCGGAGCGGAGATAGCGAACATCAACTGTGTGGAGCAGGTCATCATCACGGGGCCCGAAGTCGAGGTAAACAGTGCGGCGATGATGTGCGAGAAGGCGGGCGCAAAGAAGTGCATAAGGCTCAATGTCAGCGGACCATGGCACAGCAGGTGCATGGAATCTGCGCGCGAAAGATTCGATCCGGTTCTCAGGGAATGTATTTTCAAAGAGCCCCAAATCCCGGTGGTAAGCAACGTCGATGCTAAAATCCTTAAGTCCGGTTCGGAAATCCCGGACAAACTAGCCCGCCAGATCTGCAGCCCGGTTCTGTGGAGGCAGTCGATGGAGCAACTGATCGGGGCGGGATTCACCAATTTCGTCGAGGTAGGCCCCAAGAAGGTATTGCGCGGTCTTATGCGCAGAATCGACCGAAACGTGAAGGTGTTTAGCCTGGAAGACGATGCGAGTTTGACGACTTTTCTACAGGCTAACTGATCGAGTCTCAATATCCCTCATGCTTCGGGCTGGTTTTACAACGCCTCGGGCCATGACCAGGTGCTTGCAGTATAGTCTCATGCGATTTCTCCTTAAGGTCTTATTGAAATATTTCAGGCTTCAATTATAATTTGCAGCACAATAGAATTTAATTCGGATGGGCGGGATAAACCCGCCCCGGCAGGAGCTAAAATTGCCTATTTACGAATTTCAATGTGCGAGTTGCAGCAATGTCGAGGAATTCATCTTGACGGGTGGCAGGCAAATCGAGATGAAATGCAGCGCATGCGGCGGGGAAGAGCTTCATCGCGTTATGAGCCGCACGAATTATGCCATGGGTCAATCGAGTTCGTCGGATACCGCCGGTCCCTGCGCAACGACTCGTTCATGCGGACCCGGCAAATCGTGCACCTCAATAGAACTACCGGGCCACGCAAAATAGGTGTTGTCAGCCTGATCTTGATTTGCCGGGCAAGTTTGCGCCTCAGCCCGCCTTTTCCTTTTTACCCATTTTTTCCACAAGCTTTTCGTAATACACCTGGTTTTTTTCCAGGTCCAACGAACTGCTGCGGGACATGTTGAGTTTCATGATGAGATAGTTCAACTTTTTGATCTGCCTGTATTTCTCCTTCGTCTCCTTGATTCCGTCCAGCAATTCCTCGATTGTTAAAATCTCTTTCCTGAGCTCGAGTTCAGGGGGGAGACAGTCGGCGTTCTTTAAAATTTTGTGCGCCAAACGGATGTCTTGTGGAATATGCCTGTCATCCTCCAACTGGAGGGGCTTTCCCTTGCCGGGCAAATCGTCGAATTCGCCGTTATCCATTGCTTCACGGATTTTTTTCTCGGCGATTTTATCGAATGCTTCGAATATACTACCCATAGTTGTGCCTTCCGTTTACCAAGTTTGTAATTTTAACATATGTCACAGGCGGCACAAACGAAAGATGTCTTCACACCGTTTAGTTTCAAACTTGTTCCGGGACATTTTCCCGCCCCGCAGGATAAGAGTTCTCGGCGCCGGCCGGTTCGGTAGGCTGGCGGCCAGAAAGGCTCAAGCGCCGATTTCCGGAGGCGCTCGTGTCGATAACTGACCGCGACGCGGCAAGAGTCGATGAAATTACCCGGAATTTGGGAATTCCGGGTGAGGTGGAGGAGTGCATCCAAAGCATAAGCCGCGACGAAGCGATTGATGATTTATGGCTGATCCCGGCCGTGCCGCTGCATGTGGGATTCGAGTGGGCCATGAATGAGCTGAACAGGGTTGGACAGGTCCGCAGGCTTCCAGTCCCGGGAGAGGTCGATTCGAAGTTGCCCAACCCGATTCGCGTTCCGTCTGGAACCGTTTACGCCAGCTTCGCCACGTTCGTTTGTCCAGACTATTGCAACGAACCGGAGGAGATTTGCACTCACACCGGGAAGGAGCGGCCCGGGAACCTGTATGAAGTTTTCGGCGGTGTTCTTGCGTCCGGATTCGATACCGCGATGCTGAGAAGCTGGCAACTTGCGCCGGGAGTCGGGGGCTATCCCGGTCGGAGTCTCCGGCAACTGCTTGCCGGCGTTGTTTCAAAACCGGGCGGATATCTTGTCGCAACCAGTTGCCGCTGCCACGGAGTTATGGACGCGCTGGAATGGAGAGGGAAAAAAGGACTGAGGACTGAGGACTGAGAACTGAGAACTGAGTTGGTAAACTTGAGAACATGATGAGGACTGAGGGATGGCAAAAGTCGAGAGATTCGAGGACCTGATCGCTTGGCAAAAAGCCCGGGGGCTGACGCGAGACATCTATGAGGTGACGCGGGATGGGGACTTTGCCAACGACTATGGGCTTACCAGGCAGATTCAGCGGTCTGCTGTTTCGATCATGTCGAATATAGCCGAGGGGTTTGAGCGTGGTGGTCGAGGCGAGTTCCATCAGTTCCTCTCCACCGCGAAGGCCTCATGCGCTGAAGTGCGTTCGCACCTGTATGTGGCCCCAGATGCAGGTTACCTGGACAAGGCATCATTCGACCTGCTCATCAAGCAAGCTGAGGAAGTGGCTAGGATTGTGGGCGGCTTGCGCTCCTCTGTGCACAGACAGAAAGCAGACGGAAGCAAATGAACGACATTACTCCAGTCCTGTCTCTTCAACTCAGTCCTCAGTCCTGCCCAAGTCCTCAGTCTATTCCCGCTTCCCGTAGTTTTTTTCCGAACTGAGCGATTACTTCCGGATCGTACCAACCCCGCATCTCTTCCCCCAAAAATGCGAGCGCCTGATGTGCAGAGAGCGGGTCCGCATAGAAGTATCTCTCTGAGGTAAACGTGTCGAAAGCGTCAACCACGGCGACGATACGGGCGTGCAGCGGGATGCGCGATTCGGCCAGTCCGGCGGGATAGCCGCTCCCATCCAGCTTTTCATGATGGAAGAGCATGCAATGTATAACGGTTTGTCCGATGTGGAGCATGGAACACATCCCGGCGCCCCGGACCGGATGCATTTTCATCAGGTCCCGCTCTTCAGTATTCAGCTTGCCATGTTTATAAAGGATCACTCTTGGGATGGTTGCCTTTCCGATATCATGCATGATGGCCCCCAGCGCCGTCTTGAGTCTTTCTTCGAGGGGCATTTTCCAGCGATCCAGAATGGCTGCGGAATAGATGAAGACGTTTACCGAGTGTGTATGAACACCGTATCCGTGGGACAGGATAGGCGCCATGGACTGGAGCGCGGCGCCGGTGGAGAGGAACTGAAAGCTCGATCGCACTATGTTCTTCAGCTTTTCCAGTGAGCCGGGACTTAGACCTTGCCGGCTGGTTTCGAAGATTTCACTTAGGACGGAAGTGGCCTGGTGATACAAGACACTCGAACGGACGGTTAAAGGAATGGACTCATCGACCATGATGGTGCCAAGGTGCTCTTCGAGATACCGGTCGTAGTCCGTTTTTTGAGATGACTGGATATATACTTCCTGGATGCCGTTTTCGTGCAAAATGGCTTTGTGAGCTCTGGTAAACTGTTCTCCCTTGCGGGTAAAGAGAATGAGGTTTCTTCCTTTCCTCACATAGATTGCAAATTCCCCGTAAGCTTCGGGGAAAATCATGAAAGGCGATATAGGGAAACAGAAGCCTTCATCATCCGATTCGCCTTTACCCTCTGCAAGATGGAGGTCAAAATTGCTCCTGTTTATATGCATTTTGCCGTATGCCTCACGAGTCTGCGTTCCAGCTCCCAGCCTGCAAGGAGCTGTTCTCCTACCTGCCGTTGGATCCTGAGAACCGTCTCTTCCCCAAGGGAGTTCTTAAGCTCCGGGCAGAAGTAGTTCAGGCAGAAAGATTGCCGAGCCTGGAGTTTGCACCCCTTATCTCCCACGAAATGGCAGCTTCCCGGAAAATCCGTTTTTTCGGGAAGGACCGATCCGAGCAGCAGGTTCACAAAAAGCCCAATAAAGCCGTAGCTCTCACCCATTTCCCTGAAACAGCAACTGCCCTTGCCGCTCGCAGCGCACATGGCGCAAGCCGCCACGACCCCTGATTGGAGCATGGCCGAGTCGGTCTTGCCAATCAAATCCCGAAGATTCCGGAGCAGCCGGCCCGATTCAGGGTCCTTCATGCTGGCGAGGCTAAACCGTTCGTTCAGCCGCAACGCCTTTTTGATCTCTATTTTCAACATGCTACCGGGCCTATTCATATATTCGTCCAGATTCAGAGAAAGGTTTAATTGAAACAGCGGGATTCCCCTGCAAAAGCAAGAATAATTCCCTCGGAGTCTTTGCTTCCGGAGCAAGTAATGCCTATTAGGTAGTTAGAAATACACCGGTGCAATGACCTGAAATCCACTTGGAGACCTCCAGCGCATGGGACTTGAAACTTATCATGAAAAACGCAGCTTCGAACGCACTCCGGAGCCACAGGGAAAGGTCGAGGCGAGTCCGGCGGGCAATCTTTATATAATCCAGAAACACGCAGCAAGCCACCTTCATTACGACCTTCGCCTGGAGTTTGACGGGGTTCTCAAGAGCTGGGCAGTACCTAAAGGTCCGAGCCTCAACCCGGCCGAAAAGAGGCTTGCGGTCCACGTGGAGGACCATCCGATAGAATATGGTTCTTTTGAGGGAATAATCCCGGAGGGAGAGTATGGGGGAGGGACGGTCATGCTCTGGGACCGTGGAACCTGGGAGCCGGAGGGCGACCCGCACAAGGGGTACGCCAAAGGCGACCTCAAGTTCAAACTCCACGGCGAGAAGCTGAAAGGGAGCTGGGTGCTCGCGAGAATGAAAGGAAAAGCGGGGGGAGACGAAGGCAAAAACTGGCTGCTCATAAAGAAACGAGACGATGCGGCCATTTCGGGATCGGAGCCCGAGCCGGTCGAAACTATGGACCGGAGCGCGGTGAGCGGGAGGACCATGCAGGAAATCGCGTCTCAGCGGGAGAAATTCTGGATCGAAGGAGAATCGGTCTCGCATGGCAGCGTCCGAAATGAGGTTTTGCAGTCCAAATCCGTTCGCTCGAAAAGCGGGCATGGCGTGGTCGAGCCGGTCAGGGTCGACCCGGCCGGTCTGCCAGGCGCTCGCCAGACCGAGCAACCCGATTATATTCAACTCCAGCTTGCCACGCCGGTCAGCAACCCCCCGCAGGGCGAAGACTGGATCCATGAAATCAAATATGACGGCTACCGGATCCTGTGCAGACTCGCAGCAGGGCAGGCACGGCTTTTTTCAAGGAACGGAAAGGAGTGGACCGACCGGTTTCCGGAAATAGCCGAAGCGGCGTCCAGGATTCCGATCGGGACCGCATTCCTGGACGGAGAAATCGCTGTTGTGGATCAGCATGGGAGGACCGAATTTCAGGCGCTTCAAAATATTCTCCAGGGGCAAAAGACCGGCAGGCTTGTTTACTTTGTTTTTGATATTCCGTTCTGCGACGGCTATGACGTTACGCAAACTCCGCTTATAAAGCGCAAGGAGCTTTTACTGAAAAAGCTTTTGTACCTTAAACCTTCGGCCTACGAATCCCGGCTCCTCTACGCAGATCATATCCTCGGACAGGGAGAGGCCGTTTTCCGGAACGCGTGCCGACTCGGGCTGGAGGGCATTATGTCAAAGCGGGCTGACAGCCGCTATGAGCACAATAGGTCCAAAAGCTGGCAGAAGGTGAAATGCTCCATGAGGCAGGAGTTCGTAATCGGTGGGTTCACTGATCCCGGAGGGGCCCGGACCGGCTTTGGCGCGCTGCTGCTCGGATACTATAGTCCACAAGGAGACCTGGTCTATGCCGGCAAAGTGGGTACGGGATTCGATGACAAGGCTCTTGTAACTCTTTCGCAACGCCTTAGGGGAATCGAAACCGACTCGTCTCGATTTGTCGATCCTCCTGCCGGTCATGAGGCGAAAGGGGTCCACTGGACTGAACCGGGCGAGGTGGCAGAGGTGGAATTCAGCGCCTGGACAGAGGACGGAATTCTTCGTCACCCCTCTTACAAAGGGTTAAGAGAAGATAAAGACCCAAGGGACGTTGTCCTGGAGCATCCACAGGAAAAAGCTTCCAGTGGCGATGTAGAGAAAAACCCGACCGAACCTGAGCGAAATCCATCAAGTGTGGCCCTCTCGAATCCGGAGCGGGTGCTATACCCGGAAATCGGAGTTACTAAGCGCGCGCTTGCCGAATACTATACCGAAATAGCCGACTGGATCATGCCTCACCTCGCAAGGCGTCCTCTCACACTGGTGCGCTGCCCTGAAGGATGGCAAAAGGAGTGTTTTTTCCAAAAACACCTCAGGGATGCGGCCTCTGTGGTCCTAAGGTCCATTCCGATAGAGGAAAAGGACGGACTGCATTATTACAGCGTGGCTGATAATATCGACGGAGTGATTGAGCTGGTGCAGATCGGGGCTTTGGAAATACATGTCTGGGGAAGCCGGGAAGATAAGCTGGAGCAGCCGGACATGATGATATTCGACCTTGACCCCGCCCCTGATGTCGGGTGGGCGAGCATGATCAAGGCTGCCAGACTCATGCGCGAACGGCTCTCAGACCTGGGTCTGGCCAGCTTTGTGAAGACAACCGGGGGAAAAGGGCTGCACATAGTCGTCCCTCTCACGCTCAAAGCCGGCTGGGCAACGGTCAAGTCGTTTTCGAAGGCAGTTGCGGAGAGCATCGTCCGGGAGGTCCCCGGAGAATATATCGCCACCATGTCCAAGGAGAAGCGCAAGGGTAAGATTTTCATCGATTATCTTAGAAACGGGCGCGGAGCGACAAGCATAGCGGCGTATTCGACGAGGAGCAGGCAGGGGGCGCCCATATCGACACCCGTCGCATGGGATGAACTCACGATCGACCTCAGACCGGACAGCTATAACATCCAAAATATCCGGCGCAGATTAGCCGGTCTCGAAGAAGACCCCTGGGCAGGGTATTTCTCGGTCCGGCAGGAAATAACGCAGGAAATGATAGAGAAAGCCGGAGTCTAGACATTCCAGCCACCGACATCGAGCCCGACTTAGCACAACGCTTCTAAGCCTCACCCTTTCCTTTCGCGGGATACATTTTTTCCGGTTACGGATTGACATTTATTCGGGAATGTCGTTAAATCTGCCTCTTTACGTTTCAGGCCAGATTTGCGGCATTGACTGAATGGAGTGGAAGCAACAGCTTCAAGATATTAAAATCCTGGAGGAAACGATGAATTTTGCTGGATTGGCATATGCCGCCGAAGCGTACGCGCAGGACACCGCTGCTGGCGGAGCTGGCCGGATTGTTCAACCTTGGCAATCCCATGTTTCTTATGATCGCAATGCTTGCGATCTTTTATTTCCTGCTGATTCGCCCGCAGCAAAAGCGAGCGAAAGAACAAAAACAGATGCTGGCAAACCTTCAGAAGGGCGACACCATTTTCACTGTCGGCGGACTCCGAGGAAAGATAACCGGTCTTGACGAGAACGTGGTGACCATGGAGATTTCCGACAAAGTGCGCGTAAAAATCAACCGTAGCGCGGTCGGCGGGCTTGTATCCAAGGGCGAAGCGGCCCCTGAAAAAGAATCGGCCAAAGAATCCTGAACAGTCGTCAGTGGTCGGTGGTCAGGCTTCAGAGAAACTTTCCTGACCACTGTATTCTGGCCACTGTCCACTCCTTGGAGGCGTAATTGAAAAGCATAGGAATTCGTGCGCTTATAGTCGCGGTAATTTTGGTTATCGGCATTTTTTGCCTTATACCGACTTTCAGTTCTTTTCCCTTGCCAGGGTTGTCGAATATCTTGCCGGAGAAAATCCATCTCGGGTTGGATCTGCAGGGCGGTATCCACCTTGTGCTCGAAGTTGAAGCGGATAAGGCGGTGGAAAATGCTGCCGAAACTTATGTTGAGCAGATCAAGGATGCTCTGCGCGCAAAAAAGATCGGCTTTACCAAGGTTGCCAAAACCGGCGCGTGGGACATTGAGGTGATCCTGCCTTCGAGCGAGCAGTTGAATGAATTCAACGACGCCATAAAAGGGGATTTTTCATGGCTGAAACCCTCTACCACCGAGACCACGCCTGAAGGAACGAGGTTGGTTCTCAGCATGGATCCGAAGAAAGTCAACGATCTTCGAACCATGGCGATCGGCCAGGCCCTTGAGACCATCAGAAACAGGATCGACCAGTTCGGAGTGAGCGAGCCTGACATCAGGCCTGAGGCCGGCGACCGGATACTGGTTGAACTTCCCGGAATAAAGGACCCGCAGGAAGCCATAAACCTCATCGGAAAGACGGCTGTCCTCGAGTTCAAGCTGGTAGCGCAAAACGTTACGGATCAAGAAATCCACGATAATAAACTCCCTCTGGGCGTAAAGCTCTATCCGATGAGGCCATCGGACCGAAACATGTCGGAAACCAAGGTACCCCTTGAAGAGAAAACCGTGCTTACGGGTCAGTATATTACCGACGCCAAAGTTGGAATAGGCGGGCGCTCGTTTGGCGAGGCGCATATCTCTCTCGATTTCGATCCGCAGGGCGCCAAATTATTTGACCACCTCACGGCGGAAAATGTTGGCCGCAAGCTCGCGATAGTTCTCGACGGCGTCGTTTATTCGGACCCGGTTATAAAGGAGCGCATCCCCAACGGTACTGCCGTAATCGAAGGTTCCTACACCGACGAAGAAGCCAAGGTGCTGGCGATTGCCCTGCGAACCGGCAGGTTGCCCGCGCCTGTTAAGATTCTCGAGCAGCGCACGGTTGGACCCGCGCTGGGAGCTGACTCAATCAAGAAGGGAATCCTTGCCTCGGCCATCGGCGGACTGGGCATTATCCTGTTCATGGTGGTTTACTACAAGTTCTCGGGAGCGATCGCAGACCTGGCCCTTGCCATGAATATAATATTAATACTGGTCTTGATGGCCCTTATCAGGGCAACTCTCACTCTGCCTGGCATCGCCGGTATCGCTCTCACCATAGGGATCGCCGTTGATGCAAACGTTCTGATATACGAACGAATACGCGAGGAGATGCGGCTGGGCAAAACGCCGCGCGCGGCGGTCGATACGGGCTACCAGCGGGCGACCATAACGATCGTGGACGCAAACGTCACCAGTGCGATCGCGGCGTTGGTTCTCTATGGATTCGGTACAGGTCCCGTAAGGGGTTTTGCGGTTACCCTCTTTTTCGGTCTTGCGGCAAACATGTTTACGGCGATCTTTGTAACCAGGATCATCTTTGACTACCTTCTGACCGAGCGGCGTGTAAAAGAGCTGAGCATCTAGCACAGGACCACCATAAGGAAAAAGAATGCAACTTATAAGACCTGATATCAATATCAACTTCGTCGGATTGCGTTACAAGGCCTTCATGCTTTCCGGGGCGATCATTCTTCTGGGGCTGCTTACCTTGTTCGCGCGCGGCGGACTCTCGATGGGCGTCGATTTTGCCGGAGGCACTCTGATCCAGGTTAAATTCAACAAGGCGACCAATCCGGACGAAATTCGCAACGCGCTCCAGGGGATCGTCTCACGTGCTGTCGTCCAGCAGATAGGCTCAAAGAACGACAACGAATACCTGGTACGTACCGACGCCATTCACGAGGAACTGGGAAGTCTGTCAAACCAGATCGAAGATAAACTCAGCAAAGCTTATGGGCCCGGGCAGCAGGTATTGCGAGTGGAAATGGTCGGGCCGAAAGTGGGGCATGATCTTCGGCAAAAGGCGCTCTATGCTATCTTTTATGCTTTACTGCTGATCGCCATCTATATCTCCGGACGATTCGAATTCAAATGGACCAGCAGCCTTCTAATGGGAGGCGTGCTGATAGTGGGGATTTACCTGCTCGAGGCGATAGGCTTAAGCGCGGTGTACCTGATCGGAGGGGCGCTTGTAGTGACCCTTGCAATGTGCTGGTTTCTTAAGCTCCCGTATGCGCTGGGCGCGCTGCTCTCGCTGGTCCACGATATTCTGATAACGGTTGGAATCTTCGCGCTTGTCAACAAGGAATTCAGCCTGGAGGTCTTTGCGGCCCTTTTGACCCTCTCCGGCTATTCGCTGAACGACACGATCATAGTGTACGACCGAATCCGTGAAAACCGCAATAAGGACAAAAAGATCAAATTCAGCGACATGATAAACGGGGCGATAAACCAGACCCTCAGCCGGACGGTCCTGACTTCGATGACAGTGTTTTTCGTAATTTTGTGCCTTTTTCTTTTCGGCGGCAGCGTAATTCACGATTTCAGCTTTGCGATGCTGATTGGTGTGGTAACCGGAAGTTACTCATCAGTGTTTGTGGCAAGCCCGATTCTCATTGCATATGAAGATTTGAAGAAAAGGAATCTGCCCAAACCGGCCGCCAGACGCGCGGTGGTCCAGGCCGGCGACGCTCAACCCGCCCGGAACCAGAAAAAGTCTAAGAAAAAACAACCTGCCGGGCAGGGAGATGTGGAGAAGAGCCGCGGGTAAGGTGTAAACAGTGGACAGTGGCCGGTCGCCGGACAAAAGCTTTTCCGACGACCGATGTCAGACCACTGATGACCCTTTCACTGTGTTACCCAGACAGCCATATTCTTGAAATCGGCAAGGATTTTCCTGGTAACCGAAGTTTTCAGAAAGCTCCAGACTCCTTCCGGCTGGGAATGCCCAAGCCCTATTATCCCTATCCCGTTAGAGGCGCACCAGGAAAGGATTTCACTGGCAGTATCGCCCTTGTCCGGAATCAGCGTTATCTGAATCCTGCTTTCATCGAATCCGTAGTTCACCAGAATTTCGGAAGCCTTCAAAAGATAGGAGAGCTTTTCTCGTCTTTGAGGAGTATCGGCATAGCCTGCTAACTTTTTCAGTGCTTCCGAGGGGCGGCATGAAATCGCGTGCGATGGTTTTTTTGCTGCGTGCAAAAGTGTAATCTCTGCGCTTGTGCCGGCAAGCATGTAGCCTGCGTGGTCTGCTATCCGTAGCGAAGCGTCCTCATCGACTATGCATATTGCGGCGCTTTTCGGATCGATTTTGCCTTCGGTGAACCAGACCGGACTCGACAGGCAGTGCTCAAGAAGGGCTGATGCGGAATCTCCCCTGATGAAACCCTCCAGGGAACTTGTAACCCGCTTTTGGACAAGAACGGCATCGACTTTCCTTATGTCGGCTAGGAGGCATGCCTGTTTTGCAACGCTCATCTCTCTTTGCTGAATCTGTTCCTGTATCAAATCTTCCGAGAAACCCTCCTTCAAAAGCACCTCTCTGGCTTGGTCGAAGATACGGCGCACATCCCGCTGACGCCCTTGTACGAATTCCCTTTTTTTTCTTAGCAGTTCTGTGGACTGAGAAACCGCCCCGGAATAAGCGGGTGGAAGCGGCGCAGAGAAGTAGCACAGGATCAGGTTTACTTCTGAAGGGGGATAGAGGCGGCTGATGAATTCAACGGGCCGAAGCGATTCGGGTGAGCCATCTATCGGGAGCAACAGACACTTCGGTAAGGTTTGCATCGAGATGTTCCTTTGAAAAAATGCAGCAATGCAGCATCCAACTCTTGTGTTACATAGGCAGTTTGAAGAGTATATAAGATAATACCAGACGTTATTCTCAGATACGCTTTAAAGGAGAAAAGATGATCGAGAAACCCATCTTCGAAACAAATTTTCCGAGGTTGAATCTTGTGTCGCGAGGGAAGGTAAGAGATATCTACGATCTTGGCGATTCTTTGCTCATCGTGGCAACGGACCGGATTTCAGCTTTCGATGTAGTCATGCCTGACCCGATTCCCGATAAAGGGATAATTCTGACTCAACTTTCGGAATTCTGGCTCCGCTACCTTAACGAAGTCATTGACAATCACCTGATAAGCACCGATATCGACCGGTTCCCCGAAGTCTGCCGACCTTATTCCTCTCTACTGAAGGGACGGACGATGTGGGTGAAAAAGGCAAAAGTGCTGCCCGTGGAATGCATCGTCAGGGGTTATCTGGCAGGATCGGGCTGGGAAGACTATCAAAGGAGCGGCCAAGTGAGCGGAATAAACCTCCCCGAGGGGCTTATCGAAGCACAAAAACTGGCCGAGCCGGTATTTACTCCATCGACAAAAGCACAAATAGGGGAGCATGACGAAAATATTTCTTTTGAGCAGATGTGCGCAACCATTGGGGGGCAACTTGCCGGCCGTGTTAAAGAGGCAGCAGTGGCACTTTACTTGAAAGCTTCAGAATATGCCGGGGGGCGTGGAATAATTCTTGCCGATACGAAATTCGAGTTCGGAATTGTCGACACAAAGCTGATGCTCGTCGATGAAGTGCTCACTCCGGACTCGAGCCGTTTTTGGCCGGCCGACCGCTACCGCCCCGGCAGCAGTCCAGAAAGCTTCGACAAGCAGTTTTTGCGTGACTACTTGAAATCGAGCGGTTGGAAGAAGACAGATCCTGCGCCCGAACTACCCGAGGAGGTCGTGCTGAACACGCGCGCCAGGTACATGGAGGCCCTCAAACGGCTTTCGGGAAGGGCCATTTGACGAAGATGGATTTGCGCTTTGTCACCTTGCATGAGATCGACCTGGACAACAGCACGTTCGAGGTTCGAAAATTCGCGGGACCTGTTCGCTTACGAGAATCGCTTGCGCGCCTCGGGATTCTCGACCCTCCCTGGCTTTGGAAAAAAGCCGCCGGCACATTGTGGTTGACGGCTTCAAAAGGCTTCGCTGGGCAAAAGAACACGGGATGCAGGGGGCGGTTTGCCGAATTTTCTCTGAGGATTGCGATGCCCACGAACTTTGGACGCGAAGGATCGAAAAGAAACTCTTCGAGCGGGAAATTAACCTGGTGGAAAAAGCGCAAATAATATCCATGTTGCTAGGACTGTTTCAACGTGAGGAAATTCCTGGTTTTTTTCTCTCCGATCTGAACCTTGGGAACCGCCGGGAGGTTCTGCGCCAGTGGGCGTTGCTTTCAGGCATGGGGTCTGAGACATTAGAACTGCTGGCTTCCGGCGCAATAGCGGAGCGCGCGGCACTCGAAGTCGCCGGCTGGGACGAAAGGAGCAGGGATTCCGTTTTGCCTGTTCTCCAGGCGCTGAGGTGCAGTGCAAGCATCCAGGTGGAAATAGTTGAGCACATAAACGAAATCGCTATCCGCGATGAAAAGGTTGGCGCGGATATCATCGAGTCCCCCCGCGCGCGCGAAATCATGGAGTCAAAGGAACTGAACCACCGCCAAAAAACGCAGGCACTCAGGGAGTTTCTCGCCGAACTGCGCCACCCTCGGCTCAGTGCGAGTCAGAAGCGGTTCCAGCGGGAGATCGAATCTCTTGGGCTGCCACCCTCGGTAAGGATCATTCCACCTCCGGCTTTCGAAGGCAACAATTGGAAAATGGAACTGAGCTTTACGGGACCTGAAGAGCTTCGCAAGGTTATCGACTCAGCCGGGTCACTGCTCGAATCAGACCGCACGGACGCCATTTTCAGAGCACCGGGGCGCCGCAGCCAGGATTGAAGCCGCCGGGATATCAATCAGCCCACCCATTCGCGAGACAGTACATCGCGGATCAGCATCGGGGGCATTCGGCCTGGCATTTTCGCTGTGAACAATCAGGGGCAAAGTTGATGAGAATCCAAGCGCCCAAAAGAGTTATCGTCGAGTCAGCCGTTGCGGAGGGCGCTCTGGCCGCCTCGCTTCGCAAAAATCTGCCGGGCGCCTCTTTTGAAATCGTAGACAGAATTTCGGATACGAATTGCCACGATCCCGAAATTCTTGAGGTGGCCGGATTTCGGGGCAAGTTCCTGAAATCCTGTCCCGGAACTCACCACTATCATTGCTGCGGGTACAGGATTCTTAATTTCGGCACCCAGTGCTCACTCGACTGCTCCTATTGCATCCTTCAAGCTTACTTGAATCAGCCGAATCTGAGAGTGTTCGGCAACCTCGATGAAATGTTCCGCGAACTCTCGGAGGTCCTTGCGCAAAACCGGGGGAGCCTACACAGGATCGGGACCGGAGAATTCACCGATTCTCTGCTGCTTGACCCGTTTACGGAGCTGTCTCGATTGCTTGTTCCCTATTTTGCCAAGATTCCCAATGCGATCCTGGAACTGAAAACAAAGACCAATTATATTGAAAACCTCCGTGGCCTCGATCATAGGGGCCACACGATCATAGCCTGGTCGCTCAACTCGGGGGAAGTCCGGAAGCGTGAGGAGCCTTTTGCAGCAACCATCGCCGAGAGACTTGAGGCTGCCCGCTCCTGCTCCGGCGATGGGTATTTCCTGGCCTTCCATTTCGACCCGATTATCGACTATCCAGGCTGGAAATCCGGCTACGCCCGGACACTCGATCGACTCTTCGCCGAAGTCGACTCGGCTCGAATCGTATGGATCAGCCTGGGGGCTTTACGCTTCATGCCTGCACTGAAGGGAATCATCAGAACACGCCATCCTTCGAGCCGGATTGCTTACGGGGAGTTCATTCGCGGACTGGACGGCAAGATGCGCTACTTTCGAGACATAAGGGCCGAATTCTATTCCTTCATGGTTGACAGGATCCGGCAAGCTGACCCGGACCTTTGCACCTACCTTTGCATGGAAGATGACGCAATCTGGAAGGAGTCCTTCGGTTTTTCCCCTGAAGAGCGCGGGGGGCTGAGTCAAATGCTCGACTGCGCAGTGGAAAAAAGGATGAACATCGGACCGCTGTGTTTAAGACCAGGAGGCTAATGCGAATGAACTCTAATTCATTGCTCAAACCACTTTGTTTCTGATAAAAGAACGGCAATCATCGAATCTCCGGGGTGCTTTCTGCAAAAATCGATGTGGAGTTCGAAGATAGTTTTTCCACACCCCGCGAGGCTATGCATTCAGATACGGAAGAGGGAATTAAATGTCTTACGGATTAAGGCGATATGAGACACTCCACAGACTCTGGTGGTTCGTATTTTTATTTTTTTGCCTGTTTCTCGCCAGGTACTCAGATAGTTTCACTAATGTTCCCCGCCAAAGTCCGGAGCTTAAGGATGTCGGGAAGGCCGCTTTCTGGACCGGTTTACAAGGTATAGGCATGACATCGGCCGGCCCCGAACACTCCGGGGGGAAACAGGACCAGACGGACAAGGGCGCCAAGCCTCAAACCGGTAAATCCACCAATCCGGACAAGACGAGGCAACCATCAGGACCTCCGGCCGTACAAGACGATTCGCAGCACAACGTCGCGTTGGTAAGCGGTATGCTTGTTTTTATCATCCGGGCGGGAATAATCTTTTTAGAGCTGCGCCTGCTCTGGCTCGTGGTTCAATATGCCGGGAGATACCTGCTCCAGCTATTCATGTCGGAAAGCGAGGACCGTGGGCCACTTAATCCTGAACTTGCCGGGACCAGACCGGAATCACTGTTGTCCGTGCAGGTTCTGGCCGCCAAGATCAGGCGGAGTCCCCTGAGTTTTGTCCTGCATCCATTTATTAGGCTTCGGCTGATGCTGTCCGGCTTTCAAAAAAACGTTTCATCGGAGGAACTGTTCGAAAAAGAGCGCCGGGTGGTCGAGTCTGACTGGCGCATTCTTGACGGTTCATGGGGGCCTTATCGATGCCTCTTCTGGGTCCTTCCCCTCCTGGGACTTGCTCAGACCGCCCTGCTCCTCATTGCCCAATTCAACGTCGCGTCTTCAGGTTTTGCCTTCGTTCCTCAAAAGGAAGCTCTTGAAGCCGCTAAGCCTTTTGCCAACTTTAGCGCTCAAAAGGAAATACTCGACGCCATCAAACCCACTTTGAATCTACTGCTTCCTCTGATCCAGGCAGCAGGCTTGGCCGTTTTTTTCCAACTCGCCGCCACCCTGCTGAGGTTTTTTGAAGAACTTTATCTTTCAAATCTGGATTCGTTCATCTACGACCGGCTGCTCTCAAGGCTGCCATTCAGGAGCAATGACACCATCCTCATTCTGGAGACACTTCAGCAGCAGTTTAGAGAGCTTCAAACCGCACTCAAGACGCTGGAGAACAAGGTCCTTTCGCCATCGGAAGTTGAAAAACAGACATGAAACGTTCGGACCGAGGATCAAAAATCAAGGTGGGGCCGCTGTTGAAAAAGTTCCTGGAACAGCATCCCGCCTTTGCAGCCAACCCTATCGGAGACTGGAAGGAGCTGGTTGGCGAGCAGGTAGCCCGCTACACCGTACCCAAGTCGCTTAAAAACAAGGTGCTGATAATCGTCGCCCACGATTCGGTCTGGAAGCACCATCTTGAGCAGTATAAAGAAGTCTTGACGGAGAAAATAAATGCCGCACGGCCCGAAAGCATTGTAGAGCAAATAGTCATAAAGGTCGCCGAAATGCCCGAATCGGCGCCGGTACTAAACCCCGCTCACAAAGACCTGGAAAAAATTAAGGTCAGGCGATCCGCCGCGCGCAGAAAACTCAAGGCCCCTGCCAGGAAACTGACCCCGGAAGAACAAATTTTGCTAAAAAGTCTGCCAGATCCCGACCTGCGGGAAATCGGCGCAAAGCTGCTCAAGCGCCTTCCGGCCGACGAGCAGAAAGCGGAGTAATCAAAGTAAGTGGGATAGACTAATTTTTTAAATGGAGGAATAGCTCATGTCTCGAATGATCGCTTATTGTGGCCTCGTCTGTTCCGATTGTCCTGCGTTTCTGGCAACTCAAAGTGATGATGATGTCGCCAGGGCAAAGACCTCAGCATTGTTTTCCAAAAAATATGGAATTGATTTGAAGCCTGAAGAGATCAATTGTGAAGGATGTACGTCCAAGGGAGGAAGGCAGATCGGGTATTGCCGGTCTTGTGGCATCAGGCAGTGCTGTAGCGGAAGGGGCCTTGATAATTGCGCAGCTTGCAGCGATCAGCCGTGTGAGAATCTTATTAAGTTTCATGAGTTTGCGCCGGATGCAAAGGCGTGCTTGGAAGCACTGAAAAAGCAGCCCGGCTAAGATCCTTGCTCCCGCACGCAGATTTCACCCTTGGTCATAACCGGATTTCCCTGCGGCATGGTCGCATTTGGCAAGGCTTGCTTTGTAACGCAGAAGTCAGGTGTGTTAAATGCGTAGGCCTGCCGCCCACTTTCTCCTGAACTTCACTCATACACTTGAACGGTTTTCATAAATTTTTCCAGACCGGATTGCATTTCGTCCTGGCTGATGGTTCCGCTCTTCGTATACTTGACGCTGTAGAGTACCTGGCGACCGCCGTTTGCCACTTTGCTTGCAGGCTGTTTGCATACAGTGGATACTGAGGTCGCATCGTTCTGAATTAATATTTGTTTGTCAAATGGTTTTCTCCCATCGACAGCTTTCTGCCACGAATCGGAGTTTTTTTCATCGTCATCGTTAGGTTTAACATTTCTGATTATACGAAATTCCGTATTTTCGAATTTTCCTTCTTTAATCATAACGGTCCTTACATCCCAAGCAACCGATTCTTTAAGCCTTCGATAGCTGAACCACATCGTAAAAATGCTATTGTCAGCGATCTTCATGGTGCCACAATCGCATTTAGCCTGGAGATCTTTCGATTTGTATGAAAACAATTCGTTATCGAGTTTAATATCAATATTCGCAAATGCTGATGGGATAATACTTTTTATTTGGAGATATTCACGCCATTGCTTAAATGTCCCGCTATACGACACATTGATAAAATCTGCAAATATCTTCATCTCTTCTATATAGTCATCTACAAATCCCATCTTACCTACTTTCATCATTACTGCGCATCCGTCAGGAAGTGGCAGGATAAACACCGCCATTTCGTCATCCATATATTCCATCGGCCAGGTTTTTATCAACCATTTCCTGCCATAAGTATCTGTGTGTACATTCTCGCTGTCAGCTTTCCCCAAAGATGTGATACGGATTTTTTCTGAACCTACCGTTCTTGTAAAGTTTTGCGCTTTCAACATTAAATCCATAAAAATCTTGGAATCAGAACAGATATCTTTCAAAGAGATGTTATCAGGCCTGTCAAGTTTAGCATACACAGTTGTCTTCATTAAGCCAATGGCTATCTTACCATTATTACCCAGATCGACATATTTTATATCTTTAGGATGGCCCGCTTCCCAGTTGCCGTTTTCATGTCTTGAGATTAGTTGAGGAAATATTTCGGCGGAACTGGTATATAGGATCTTATCAGAACCACTGCCATTAGGAAATGTATTTGCTTTATTCTCGGTCATTAGATCTTTTATCATTCTTGAACGATAATCATAGGCCGCTGTTGTGCATGCTTGCTTTAAGTCACTATACGAGAGCGGTAACTTAATTTTTGTATCCAATACTCCCGATTTTACAAAATCAAATATTTCGAGGCCACATATGCCTTTGAGAAATATCTCAGCATTGTTTTGGTAGTCCTTGTTAACTTCAGAAATCGGTAAGGCATAATTCAGATTTTCGTTTTGAGATTTAAGAAGCACAATGCCAATAACTTTTCCATTCTTATCCAGCAGCGGACCGCCGCTGTTTCCGGGTGAAGCCGCAGCGGAAAAGCGAATCCAGTTCCACTTGCCATCGATTTCTTCCGGTGTGTTAGATGTATAGAGGCCATCCCGGATAGCTACGCCTTGTCCCAGAGCATTCCCTACTGCAAAAACCCTCTCGTTGATCTGGGGTGTCAGGTTTGTTTCCAGACATTCCGGGGATTGCTTTCCTTTTACGGTAAACACTACAAAATCACGCCTGGAAGAGAATTTCACTATTTTGTCAATAGCGAATACGTTTCCTTTAACGTCACGTATGAAAACGTCTTTAAAATGGCTCCTGATCATGAGATTCATGACATGAGCAGCCGTGACGAATTCCGTCCCGCTACACGCAAATGCGGTCCCTATAGAGTAAAACTTATCGTTACGAACCTGGAAAGGAAGCTGGTCCATCGGCAAAGGTTTTTCGTAGGTGATGGGATCATTCAGGGGCTTTGGAACGATCACCTCATAAACACAGTTATTGATATGGCCAACATCAAGGTTGACATCTGCATATTTCGAGTTTGCAGGACCAGGACTTACAGCGCTTCCTCCGGGTACTTTACCTTCGTCATGAACTGCACAACCCGTTGTTACAACCAGAATGAAGAAAACCAGGGTATTGACGTACCGGCGCCACATCATGTTTCCCGCCCTCCATCGGTTGATCGGATGACCACTCACATTTTTACTTTCATGGGAGCCTCTACATATAGCATGATAAATGACCATTTGGCAAATTCGTTATATTGGATCAAGACAGATCGCAAGGAACATACACTGCGGATCACGAACGATGATGATGCCGATTTTTTTTACGCAGGCATTCAATCAGCCGGACCTCAAGCCCCGGCCCCGCTCTCCAACCCCATCCATGGCCCCACCAGATTGTGCTCGACACCAAGCTGATCGAGGATTCGGGCGACCACGAAATCAATGAGATCCTGAACGCAACGGGGCTTGTGATAAAAGCCGGGCATGGCAGGAAGCATTATCGCTCCGGCTTCGGCAACTTTCAGCATGTTTGCAAGGTGAATACGATTGAGCGGCGTTTCGCGGGGAACCAGAATGAGCGGGCGGCGTTCCTTCAGACAGACGTCGGCTGCCCTGTGGATGAGGTTTTGAGACAGCCCGGCGGCAATCGCTCCCAAGGTGCCCATGGTGCATGGAACGATCACCATGCCGGCGCACGGGAACGAACCGCTGGCCAACGGGGCGGCGAAGTCCGTTTCCTCGTATGTATGGACCTCCGGCGGAAGATCTTCGCTCAGCGCCACCCCGGTTTCCAGTTCATAGACGAGCCTTCCGGCCCCGGATGAAACGAGGTGAACGTCGTACTTGCTCAGAGGTATCGAGCGCAGCAGTTTGCGCGCGTATCCGGCGCCGCTCGCACCCGTGACGGCAACTGTCAGGTTTTGTTTTTTCAAATCGAGGGTCCCGCTTTCAGGCACTCAAGTGCCTTCGAAGTCCCGGCGCTCAGGCAACTGAGGCAAGGGGAGTATAAGTCTCCAGCCGGGGAACCTCTTTCAGTTCGCCGGCCTGGAAAAGACGCGAGTAGAACAGCTTGAGTCCTCTGCGCTCCCCTTCATTTAAATCAAATTGGAGGCAACGATAATACTCCTCCAGTTCCGGAATTTCCAACAGTCCGGTCTTGGCGGCCTGCTCGCAAATCCTGCCGATATTGGCCCTGCCCCATCTTTTGGAAGAAAGAAGGGCTTCGATCGCCTCCACTAACTGCCCGTTCTTTTCAGTAACCGTCTCTTTGCGTATTACCCATACGGCAAACACAAACGGAAGCCCGGTCCATTCAAACCAGGCTGTCCCAAGGTCGAGTACGTGCGGAAAAATTCCGCTACGGCCAAGCCGCAACGCTTCATCACCAATAGTAAGGCACGCGTCGGGGAGATCCAATCCTGAAAGATAATCCGAACAGACCCCCGTTTCGAACCTGGGATCTACCCCATACCGCAGCCTGCACAGGACTTTGAGCAACCCTACCGAAGTATGCGATTTGGAGCTTGCCAGCACTCTCTTTCCTGAAAGCCGCTCAATGGGCGTGCGGCTCAGCAGTAGTACGCTCTTCACTTCCCCGGCTGAGCTGATGGAGAGGTCCGGCACGATGTAATAGAGGTCGGCTCTTCGGGCGTATTCGATTGAAGAAACCGGACTTATGTCCAGCGCCCCGTTAGCACAAAGCTCGTTCAACTCGGAAGGAACGCCGGGGACAATTGTGAAGGGATTGGCTATTATGCCGGCTTCAAGCGGATAGTAGACAGGAAGCACGTTCAGAAAATCGATCCTTCCAAGCCTCAGCTTTGCATTCAGTTCACCCATTTCCAGGCTCCTTCTTTCCCGGTTTGAATAAGGGCTTCAGCCAGATTCGATTCACCAATGCCGGATTGGATTTCGATGGCCAGCATATGGGCTTTCACTCCCGGCTCGATGCTGCCGAAATCGCTTTTGCAGCCGAGCGATCGGGCGGGATTGACCGTAATCATCTCAATCACTTTTTGAGGATCGATTGAGGGATAGTTATCAAGAGTAAAGGCTGCTTCGGCAAAAAGGTTCAGGTCCGTGTTGCTGGCAAGGCTGTCGGTTCCCAGTGCGCAACTTATGCCTATAGAAAGCGCCTTCTCGATCCACGGCCTGCCCGAACCCAGGTTCCGGTTGCTCCTGGGACAGAAAACCACGGTGCAGTCCCTTTTCGCTGTGAGCGCCCAATCCGCCTCGGTCATATGCACGGCGTGCACCAGGAGCGTGCGGGAATCAAGTGCGCCAAAGCGGTCGAGGTATTCGATCGGGGTTTTCCCGGGCGGTGTCCACGCCGGGTCCCAACGCCCTACCCTCTCAAGCAGTTCACGGCAAAAACCTTTTCCGCTCCGCAAAAATTCGATCTCATCGAGGTGTTCCGCCACGTGGATCGAAAAAGGAAGCCCTCGCGCCCTCGTCCATTCTTTGGATTCTGCGATAATCGCCGGAGAAACGGAATAGACCGAGTGGGGGACCGGGATTGCATCGCCTGCAGCCAATATCTCGTCAGTCCGCCCACCCACCCGCGAGGCAGGCATGGCCGCAGCAATCGAGTCGAGATTGAATCCCAGCAACTCGAGGAAAATCCTCCGCTCGAGGCTTGGGAACCCGGACCGCCAGCCAGGATGGTCGGTGTCCCTGATATCGCCGTGGCGTTGTCCGGCCGGCCCCCGGAGCTTTGCGCCGGCGGCAAGGATGCCTTCAGCGCCGCCGCTGCAAGAATATTGAACGTTACGTCCAGCAGTACTCTCGTACTCACCTGCCCCGCCGTTCGTTATGTCTGCGCAAAACCCCGTACCGCTGCCTAAAAGCTCCGCTTCGCCACTGCGCAGACCATCATCAACAGAGTTCGATTCCATACCGGCCCGAAGTGCGAGCAAAAGTTGGATCCATTCGCAAAAGCGGGGCTGTGGAAAGGGTATTTTGCCCCTGAGGGACGAAAGTTCCAGATGCGTATGGGCGTTAACCAGCGCAGGGAAAAGAGCAGCTTGGCCGTGATCGGTCAACCGGGCGCCCGCAGGAGAGTCCCTCCGGACAGCGGTAAACTGTCCCGTCGCGATAACACGTCCCCCATGGGTCAATACGGCGCCATCGCGCACGGGAGAGCTCGAAACCGGCACGACCCACGCGGCCCGGTGGATCTCAGGGGGTTCGGTACCTCGCGAAAGCCCGTTCATATGAACTCATAAGCCATCGTGCGTCGCCTCGGCTCGAAACCGGCGGATTGGATTATCCTGTGGATCTCTTCTGCAGAGAGGCGGAAATGGACCCCGGCGGCAGCGACCACATTCTCTTCGATCATCGTGGACCCGAAGTCGTTGGCGCCGAAAAACAGGGCTAACTGAGAGACTTTCGGACCCATTGTCACCCAGGAGACTTGAATGTTGTCAAAGTTGTCGAGAACAAGCCTGGAGATTGCAAGGAGCCGCAGATATGAGACTGCAGTTTCAGGTTCCCGGGGGATTGCAGTGTTTTGGGGCTGAAAGGCCCATGGAATGAAAGCGGTAAAACCTCCGGTGCGGTCCTGAAGATCACGCAGGGCGAAAAGGTGCTTGAGTCTGTCTTCCGGGGCTTCTTCGTGGCCAAACATCATGGTGGCGGTTGTGCGAAGCCCTTGAGAGTGCGCCTGCTCCATGACGGCCAGCCATTCGGCCGTTGAACATTTGCGCGGAGACACGCGCCGCCTCACCGAGTCGACCAGAATTTCGGCGCCCCCACCCGGGATCGAGTCCAGTCCTGCAAGCCTCAGCCTCGAGATCACCTCGCCGAAGCCGATACCCTCCAGGCGGCTGAAAAACACGATTTCCGGGGGCGAGAACGCGTGAATGTGAATTGGATACTTTAACTTTATGAAGCTCAGCATCTCTTCGTAAAAAGAGAGCGGCAGATCGGGATGGAGCCCTCCCTGCAACAGGATCTGCGTCCCTCCCAACCTTAGTGTTTCCTCGATTTTTCCGGAAAGTTCCTGCCTGCTCAGCACAAAGGATTCACTATGGCCCGGAGGCCGGAAATACGCGCAAAAACGGCACCCGCACACACAGACATTCGAGTAGTTGATGTTACGGTCAACAACATAGGTGACCACCGGTTCGGAATGCTTTTCCAGGCGCACCTCATGAGCCATCCTGCCCAGCGCATGAAAACCGCTGCTCGTGTAAATCTCCAAAGCCTGATTTATATTTAATCTGCCGTTTTCAATCATAGCTCAACCATACTAATGTCTGGACCTTATGACAGTCTCCGTTCGGAAGCCGGGCTTCCGGGCACTTTGCGGAACAGGCTGTCCCGTTCCACCGGCTCGAACCCCGCATCCCGGATGGTCCTCTCTATCTCCAGGCGGGTCATTCCCTGCTGAGACTCGGCCCCCGCCATGTGCCCGATCTTCTCCTCGACCACCGTTCCATCGAAATCGTCCGCGCCGAAGTAGAGCGCGGCCTGGGCGAGCTTTACCGAGAGCATTACCCAATAGGCTTTGATGTGGGCGATATTGTCAAGCATCAGCCTGCTCACGGCGATCGTTTTCAGATCGTCGACCCCGGTCGTCGGCGGAAGATGGCTAAGAGGGTTATTCGCTGTCTGGAAAGTAAGAGGGATAAAGCAGACGAAACCACCCGTCCGATCTTGAAGCTCGCGAAGGGCCGCCATGTGATCGAGCCGCTCCCTCACAGTCTCGATATGCCCGTAGAGCATCGTAGCATTTGACCTGATTCCGATTTCATGAGCCTGGCGCATAACATCCAGCCAGCCATTCCCGTCCAGTTTCTCAGGGCAAAGGCGCTCTCTTACGCGCGCACTGAAAACCTCGGCCCCGCCGCCCGGAAGCATCTGAACACCGGCCGATTTCAAACGGACAAGAACGTCTTTGACAGACGTCCCCTCGTTTTTTGCGAAATGGGCAATTTCCACGGCTGTAAACGCTTTGATAAAGACATCCGGCTTCTTGTCCCGTATCTTCCGGACAAGGTTCTCAAAAAAAGGAAGACCAAGGTCGGGGTGACAGCCACCCACGATGTGTACCTCGGTAAGACCGGTTCCGTTCGCGCTGATTTTATCGAGTATTTCATTCTCGGAGAGTTCGAACGAAAGCGGATCGCCTTTTTTTCTGCTGAAGGCGCAGAAGCGGCATCCGTTTACACAAATGTTCGAGTAATTGATCTGGCGGTTTACGACGTAGTAAGCCGTATTTCCGTGAAGCCTTGTCCGGGCCTCATGAGCGAGCGAACCGATGGCGTTCATGTCCTGGCAGGCAAAAAGCCTCTCACCGTCTGGAATCGTTAGCCTCTCTCCGTCCGCGACTTTATGACAGATGTCTTCAAGGCCGAGTTTTTTATAATACAGTGGTTCGAACATATTCCTGTCCCGCCGATTCACCCGGACTGAGGCTCCATTCTCCGCCCATCCCGATCCGAAGCAGCTTTATAAACTCATCCACCTTTCGCTCCAACTCGTCCCTCGGCGCCTCGTATATACCGGCCCCGGCATCGAGAAAGGGAACGCAGTAAGCCTGGAGGAACCGGTCCATCAGAGCGTCCAGCATGAAAACGGCCATCTCGACGTTCGTGTCGGCCCTGATTTCCCCCCTCGCAATCCCAGCCTCTACTGCGGGACGCAGGTACTCGGCCGAAAAAAGGTGTACCTGTTGCAAAAACTCCGTCCGAAGAGGGAAGTCTTCCTGGAAAATCATCTTGAGGTAGATTCGATAGACCCGGGGGTGGCGCTCTATAAAGCGGATTCCCGCTAACGTGCTCTCTTTTATTCGCTCGAAAAAATCCGCACCGGAAGTATCTTTTTTCACCTGCCTCAACGATTGCCTTACAAGCTCCACCGCGTAATTGAAGATAACGTGGAAGAGGCCTTCCTTGCTGCCGAAATATTGGAAAAGAGACCCTTTGGCAATGCCGATCCGTTCCACCATGCGATTGACACTCGCCTGCCGGAACCCGTGGCGTGAGAACTCATCCACGGCAGCATCCAGGATTTTGCTCTTTTTGCCTTCATCAAGCTTATTGAAAGTCTCGCTCGCAAACATTCGATCCTCGCATCCCTGAAAAATGACCATGTGGTCATTATATGCGCCCGACAGGTTTTGTCAAACCGATAAAGTGACCGGCTGGTCATTTTCAAACTATGGGGTAAAATCTTTAGGCAGGACGCAAACGGGCGCCGTAAATAATTTCTTGATCTTGTTAATCTTATTTAAGCTTGTCTCTGTGCCTCTGTGGTGCAAATTCAGCTTTTTTGGAGGATATCTGTCAGGTTAAAAAGGAGGGATATAAAATGAATTTATTCCGGACGCTGGTAGAATACATATTCACGCTGGCATTCGGGACATCTCATAAATACGCTGTCATCGCCTTCACCGTGAATGCTGATCCTTGTTCCGCAGGAATCGCATCTTCTACAGAGCAGCAACCCTCGGAACCGGGGTAAAGAGCTGCCATGCACGTTCACAGCCTGCTCGCCCCCGTTTTCCCTTTCGGAAGGGTCTCCCGTGAGGGAAAGTGCATCCAGTTTACTGGCCAAAACTTTGTTCGCCCCTTTATTAAAAAAGCCTCGGTTCGGTTTATGGCCCAAAACCGGGAAAAAGTAAAGAAGAAGCTGCCACACGCATGAGGGCAGCCGAACCACACTCCCTTCGATTGGACCTGAACTCGATATATAGACGAGAGGGATTCGATTTTAGTTTACGTGGACGGCACTTCAGTTTTCCGTAGGACCTGGAAAATTTTTCACGCGTGAACCAGGTATTCAGAAGGTGACAAGCGGGGCGCGAGGACTTAAATGCAGGGGAAATAAAGTTGGAGAACGAGGACATGGACGAATACAGTCATGAATGGATTTGCCGAAATATTGTGGACGGGGCCCAGGACGCAATCATTTTCGCCGACGCCGATGGAATCGTTCGTCTTTGGAACTCGGGAGCGGAGACCATTTTCGGGTATAGCGCGAGTGAGGCAATCGGGCAGGACCTCGATATCATAATCCCCGAAAAACTCAAAGAGCGCCACCGGCAAGGATATCGCAAAGCGATGGATACAGGGATCTCCAGGTATATGCATGAATTGCTGGCCGTTCCGGCGCTACGGAAAGACGGCGCACGAATTTCAATTGAATTCAGTATTGTAATTCTGAAATCGAATACCGGTGGAATCGTCGGATCAGCGGCCCTCGTACGCGATGTAACCGCCAGGTGGGAGAGGGAAAAGGCAAGCGCTCACCGTTGAGAAGGACTTCTTTCTCTGAACTGCTAACGTGCAGATTCTTGAAATTTTGGCTGGCATATGAGGGCCAAGCCTTTGTTTTCTCTGCGTTATCCGCGACCTCAGCGGTGAATTTCTTTTAGTCTTCCGGTTACAGCCCATGGCTTCTCCGTGTTCTCTTCTTGTCCGAACCACGTCCCGTCTCTGTGGTGAAAGGGTCACCTGAAATCACATGCAACAGCCATTTAAGCCAACGAAGGAACAGGTCCGGGCAGCAAGGGGCAAGTCTGTCCCCGACGTTATCGCGCCCGGGCTCAAGGTGCTTTTTTGCGGAATAAACCCCGGCCTGTACACGGCAGCCGTCGGGCATCATTTTGCCCGGCCGGGAAACCGCTTTTGGCCTGCGCTCCATCAGGCCGGTTTTACTCCCAGGCAATTTTCCCCATTTGAGGAAGAAGAACTCCTGAACCACGGATACGGGATTATAAACATAGTGCAGCACGCAACGGCCCGAGCCGACGAACTCACAGCCGAAGAACTCGCCCGGGGCGGGGCTGTACTCGAGGATAAGGTCCGAACTTTTAGGCCCCTTTTTTCCGCAATCCTGGGATTTGGCGCCTACCGAATGGCGTTCAGGCACCCGAAAGCCTTGCCCGGACTTCAGCCGGAAAAGCTCGGCGGAATATCTTCCGCCTGGGTTTTGCCCAACCCGAGCGGCCTGAACGCGAGCTACCAGTTGAAAGATCTCGTTCGCATGATGAAAGAGCTTAAGGCCGCAGTGGATAAAGAATGCGGAGTGCAGCGGTAATGTTTGGGTTTTTGGGGACTAAATGGTCGGGACGAGAGGATTTGAACCTCCGACTTCGCCCGCCAACATAGACGGTGCAAGGTGCATTTTGAACCTGCACCAAAGTTGCACCAAAGAAGGCAACCACCGGCAACCGATCGTTTGTCATTTCGTCCAATTACCGGGGTATAGGGCGGGGCGAACTAAAAGGCGTGGTGAGGGTAGTGTTTGCGAAACATGGAAAGAATAGCTGTATCTACCGTGGAGTTTCAGAGAAAACCATACGTCTACAAAACTGCGATCCCTAAGAATAATGCGCAATTCATTTGCGTCCAGGATCAAAACTTCGATCACTAAGTCCGAAAATTCCACCTCGGCGATCTCGCACAGTCGTTCCAGATCGACAAGGCTCACGAAAGAGCCTCGATAACCTGCAACAGGCGGTCTCGCTTGTATTCAAGATGGTCCAGACGCTGAAAGTCACCCCAGGAAACCGCCTCTTCCAGTGTACCGTTGCGGTAGCGCGATTCCATCTACTCAACATTGTGTATCCCATGTCGACCACATATCTCAAATATCTCTGCCTTTATTGCGCGAAGTTGCCGCTCCAGGTAAGTACGTAGTCCCTGCTTCAGCAGATCGTCCTCCGAGACATGGAGTTCCTGAGCCACCGTTTTGAGGATCGCGCAGTCATTTCTGTCGCTTCCCCCTCCCAGACCATGTTGACCTTAAACCTGCGATAGACATAATGCGAATACTTTATACACCTGCCCACCAAGGTCAAGCTAAGGCGTGACGGGGAAGCCCGGGGCTTATCACCCGGGGCTTATACCTAAAATTGGCCTGTAAGATTTACAGGACCAAGGTAATTGACGAATCAAGATGTCTCCTTAACAAGTCGAAACCCGATAAGCTCGCTCCCGGAATTCGGCGGCCAGTAAAACCGGCTTGCCGAACGGCAGTTTTTGGCATTACCGAACCAGGAGCCTCCTCGGATAACTTTCGCAGACCCTGATTTTGGTCCCTGTGGGTCCGTTTGTGGATCCGAGCCGTATTCGCCATACCAGTCTTGACACCACTCGGAAACATTTCCGTGCATGTCATGGAGCCCCCACGCATTGGGACTCTTTTGAGCCACAGGCCGGCTTTTCCGGCCCGAGTTGCCGCAATACCAACCGACCTCGCTTAAAAGTGGGTCAGGGGCACAATAAAGCTCTGAAATCTCCCCGTTGCAAAAAGGGGTCAGGCTCCCGGCGCGGCAGGCATACTCCCATTCCGCCTCCGTTGGGAGCCGGTATATGCCGTCTTTTCCCGCGTTGAGCCTCCTTATGAATTCCTGGCATTCATCCCAGGATATGCCCTTGATCGGGCAGTAGTCCCCACCATCCAGGAAGGATGCAGGATTATCCCCCATTACAGCTTTCCATTGTCCCTGGGTCACCGGGGTTTTCTGCATGTAGAAACTTGTTGTCAGGGTCACCACGTGCATTATTTCATCGCTGCTGCGGCCGGTTTCATACTCAGGGCTTCCCATCAGGAAAATCCCCGGAACTATGAGGACAAATGAACTCTCAGGTAAGAGTTCACCGCGGAGACTGGTCGTGGACAGGTCAGGGAGAGGAGTGGTCATCGACAGGGCGCGGAGAGGGCAGCCTTCTAAGACAGGCTCTGTAGGACCAGCAGAAAAGGTTAGGCCTGAGTCCGGAGAATAAGGTGAAATACTTCCACGTTCCCGCTGATCTTGCTGAATTTTGTTATTCTCGACGCTTTGCGAAGAGTCTCTGCCATTAACGGGTACAATCTCCCGGAGCGAATCCTCCACCTGCTGCTTTTTAGGCGGCAGTCCGACCTCCATCTTTTTCACCCTGGTAAAAATTGGCTCCTGTTTTCGTCTCGCCATATAAGCACTCGAAAAATTGAATGTAACTTTAGGAATTTAGGGATTTAATCCTTCAATTCCCCAATTCCCCAATTCCCCAATCCCCCAATCCCTCAATCCCTCAATTTGTGCCCCGGGATATGTAGAATTTGCCCCGCAAGAATCCGGTTTTTATCATGAATCCGGGGATTGGCCGACAGGATCGATTTCTCACCGGACGCCGGGTCTTCGGGAAACCATCGTGCGGCGATTTTGCGTAACGACTCCCCTTTTTTAACTGTCACGGTGAAAAAATCTGAAGGCCCCGATGCCTCTGCACCGGTGCGGAGATCTTGAACATCCCCGTTCGGATTTCCACCCTTTGCGGTAATCTTTTCATCGGCATTTTCACTCTGAGATTGGGTGGATTCCAGGTCTGCATTCAAATTCCGGCCGTTGGCCGGCGATTCCCCGGTTGGTGCGGGATTCGCCGATTCTACGACAGAAGGTTCTTCGACCGGAGGTTCTTTGACAGAAGGTTCTTTGACAGAAGGAGAAACCGTATCGATCTTCATTTCGCCTTCTTTGGGAAGGATCTCGGGAGATTCCTGCGCAGGACCGGGAGTTTGCGGTATCACCAAGCCGGGCATACTGTTCGAAGCGCTTTTTTCTGCTGCTCCCGGAGGCTGCGGGATCTCCTCGTTTTTCACTCCGGAAACCGGAGGCAGAGGCTTTACAACATGTGTATTTACTGCTTCAGGAGAACCGGGACCGTAAATCCAACCTTTCAGATTTTCACCAACGTTTCCCTGATAACCCAGAAAGCCCAGCGCAAGAAGAAGTACCAGCGCCCCGCCGGCAAGCGCCGGCTTCAGTTTATTATCACTGAATTTTTCAGCGCCAAATTTTTCGACGCTAAAAGATTTGCCCGGCTTACTTGCTTTGGGCGCAAGAATTACGTCACTGTGCAACGCGTCATGAGCCTTTTTAATGATCCTCCCGCTTACCTTATCAGCCTTTTGGCTCATGCATACGAGAAGGGCCGTATCACACAATCGATTTATGCTGCGCGGGACCCCGCCGGTCATTTTATAGATCGGTTTTTTACACGACGGGTCAAAACATCTGTCAAAGCCGGACCCTGCCACCCCGAGCCGATGGTCTATGTATTCGATTGTATCGGAAGGGCTCATCGGGGAAAGGAACCGGTTCACATTTATTCTCTGCCGGAGTTGGCGCATATCCCTTCGGCGCAGCTTGTAGCTTAGTTCATTCTGGCCGATCAAAAGTATCTGCAGGAGCTTGTTTTCAATGAGTTCGATGTTGGAGAGGAGCCTAATATTTTCGAGGCTGCTGACAGGAAGAAGGTGGGCCTCATCAATGATCAGTATGTACTGTTTGCCGTCAAGACTCGGCTTTGTGAGCACCGCTTTCACTTCATCCGTTAAATCGAGGATCCCCTTGCCTTCCGGGTTGATCTTGAGGACCCGCGCGATATAGCGCAATATCTCTATGTATTCGACGTCGGGATAGGGAATCAGTATCGGCTGTACGGATGGGTGCAGCCCGCTGAGAACATGATGGACGATCATCGTCTTCCCGGTTCCAACATCCCCGCAAACCAGGGCAAAGCTCTTTTTTTCCTGGACGAAATAGAGCAGCGCCGCAATTACCTCTTCATGGCTCTCGCTCAAAAAGAGGAACCGCTGGTCCAGGGTATTTTCGAAGGGAGAGCAGGAGAAACCGAAGTAGGAATTGTACATTTAAAAAAGCCTTTCACCTGAAAAAGAGCACCCGACCGGGGCATAGTCCGGTCATGGAGACAAAACCAAATCGTCGCAATTTAACAGAATTTTCAGGACTTAGCAAATACGGGAAGGGCTTCACTGCAGAGGGCGAAAACCATATCACGCGGAGACGCGGAGAAAACAGCAGCTCAGATAAAAATCTTTACAAAATTGCCGGAAACTCGATGTTAGTTGCGCAGAAAGCGCGGAGGAAGGCCGGGGACTACTTTCACCACGAAGGACACGAAGGACGCGAAGGAAAGCTTTTTGGCGCAGGATTTACAGGATTGAAATGGCAGGGAATCACGATTTTTTCCGAGCACCGAGGTGTCATCATGTAACAAATGCCTGATTGATATCAGGTCAATGCAACCCTACGAATTCTAAAACCATTATTCTCCAATACAATCAAAGTCCCTCGAATGGTCGACATGTCAAATTGCTCCAAAAAATGCGCAAGGGCCTCAGTAACATCACCAAGCAGGGGCGGATGGATGCGAATTCGAATAACCCCCCAATGGGTATTAGGCGGGTAAAGAACAAGATTAGCGAAGTGTTTGTCGAAAGTAATCAGAGCCCTTTCTTCGTGCCGGGCCAGTTCCATAATATGGTCATCGGAGGCGCCAAGCATTTCAACTTCTTTGGCATGGAGAACATCAAAGCTCATGTCCCGCAAGAAGGCCCCGATAGAAAGAGGCACATTTTCATCCAGCAGGAATTTTATCATCCTGCCGATCTTTCGAAAGGAACATACTCCGAATCACGTATCAAGCCAGCTGCATAGTGCAGGCAAGCCTCGATATCTTGTCTGTCAATCTGAGGGTAATATTCCTGAATAATCCTGTCCGGCGCAAGCCCTGCCTCCAGAAGTTCCAGGACCAAATACACCATAATCCGAGTGCCTTTAATGCACGGCTGGCCATGACACACGTGTGAATCAACTGAAATGCGCTCCATGAGTCTTTTCATATGACAGTCTCACCAAGTTATTATCTAAACCTTTTTTGGAGACACCGGGCCAATGCAGGCCCTTTGCATTGAGAGAATACACCAATTTAGCTTCAGTGGTCCAGTCTATAAATTTGGAAACGCGGCCGGGATGAATTGGACCAGGCCGCCTCGGACATGGAACCGATGCCTGTGTGTTGATGGGAAATTGGGAAATTGAGGGATTCAGGGATTGAGGAATTGAATTCCTAAATCCCTAAATTCCTAAATCCCTGAATCCTAATGTTTACAAGTGGCCGAAAATTCTTATTTTCCCTTTGGGGTGAACTAACCCCGTTCAAGAGGGGCGCCCGCAAGCGATTTCGCATCTTCTTATTTCGTGTTGTATATAAGTCTATTCTTACGAGGAGATTGCCATGTTTTGGACCGGTTTGGTAGTTGGACTGATTCTGGGAGCACCGCTCGGGATGTTCGTTTTAGCTTTAATGATCTCCGCAAAGCACGGCCAGCGTAAATTGGACCAAGCCGCCTCGGACATGGAACCGACGCCCGTGTGTTGATGGGGGATTGAGGAATTGAAGAATTGGCTTAATCAATTGAGGGATTGAGGGATTGAATTCCTAAATTCGCTTTTGCCCTAAATCCCTAAATTTTCTCCGCGTCCTCTGCGATGAGCGCCTTCTACCTGCCGGGCATAATTATCGCTAATAAAAAGATCCTCGAGATCCGATGGTAGTGATGTGAGGTATTATTCGTCATTTTCCTGCTCACTGCTCACTGCTCACTGCATTTCTTAAGGAAGGGTAACCAATGAGCAAACTGCTGGCGATACTCATCATCCTAGCTTGGCCTCTTTCGGCGTGGGCTGGGGTGACCTACTATGTTTCGAATGCGAATCCGGCGGGGAGCGATAGCGACAAGGGAACTAGCCCTTCCACGCCCTGGCTGACGATTGCAAAAGTGAATTCATCAAAATTCGAACCCGGTGATTCCATCCTGTTCAATAGCGGCTGCACTTGGCGGGAGCAGTTGACCGTCCCTTCGAGCGGCAATTCAGGTAATCCGATTACCTTTGGAGCGTATGGGAATGGGGCGGCTCCGATTATAAACGGAGCAGATATTGTAACCGGGTGGACATTATCGACTGGGAGCATTTACACCTATACCCCTTCCTGGAATGCTGGAATTACTCTGCAAGATGATTCGCCCCTTACTTTACAAACATGGAATACCAATGTCACCACGACTTTCTCAGGAGCTTCTCCTGGAAGTTTTTCAGTTAACCCATCCACGAATGAAATCTATATATGGATGACAGATAGTGCAAATCCATCCAGTCATACAGTCGAGGTATCGCACAGGCAGTTTGGTATTACGGCAACCAACACAAATTACATCACGATCAATGGGTTAACAGTTTATGCGACAAGCATACATGGGATCGCCGGTAACAGCTTAACTTAACCAAAAAGACAGCGCCAGTAGGCCGTCACTGGCGATACTTGACCATGCCGCACCTCGCCAGCCGTAGGCTGGTATAATCCACAGGTTGATGAGGATGTTGAACGCCGCGACACCTACCTGCGCAAGTGTGCGGAGTCCCTGGTATCCCGCCCCTGTCAATGCAGGTTCGTCGCGAGCTGTTTGCCTCACGGCCAGCCTCATCCAGTGACGGATAATCCTGTAGAGAGAGTCTCCCGGGGCGAGGGTTTCCTCCGGCCCTTCCAAAATGAGCTCAACACCGAGCGCGTCCACGACCTTTTCGGCGAGTTCGCGGCTTTTCAGGATTACCGTCTCAGAGTTGATCTCGTTTTCACGCTCCGAGCCGATATTTACGACCTGGCCCATTGTCGCCGTGGGATCAAGGGTTACGCTCTCGCGGCCGAGGCGCACCATCAGTTCAGCTTCGGACTGGTAGACCTCCGAGGCGAGCAGTGTGCCGAGGGTGACGACTATCATTACCGAGAAAAAGAAGACCAGTATCTTTCGTTTGTTTCGAAACAGGACGTTGTAGAAGTCGCGCATCGAAGCTTCGGGATAATTTTGGTGAGCCATATCGTGGCCTCTCTTATAGGCGTTCACCGCAGAGACTGGACATAGTCCGGTCAAAGAGAGAGCGCAGAGAAAATCAGTCTTTATTTAGAAGGCTAAAGCCGAAAAGCATTCACCACGGAGGCACAGAGAAAAACAAGTTGAATAAACAGACAAAACTACAAGCCAAGTCCATATTAGCTTCCGGTTTCCCTGCATGTCTATTTTCCTTCCTCTGTGTCCTCTGCGACTCTGCGGTGAACCGTCTTTGGTCTTTGCGAAATCTACATTACGGAGTGAAGCCGACACCGATGGGGGGAAGCAGCCGCCACAGGTGCTGCTGCATCCATTGATCGACATCCGCAATGGTGGTTCGGGGCACATAGACAATATCGCGGGGTTGCAGGTAGAAAGGCTGTGCTTCCCTGCCCTCAAGGGCATCCTTGAAATCGAGCGCCTGCCCAACCCAACGGCCGTCCTTATTTCGAGCGACAATGACACTTTGGACTTCAGCCCTTTCAAGATTAAACCCGCCCGCCAGCATGATGGCCTCGAGCACCGTCATTTCGCCGGGAATATCCACAGGCCCGGGCTTGTTTACTTCCCCGCCTACATATACCCGCCGCTCGTATAACCCTCTTACGACGACGGCCAGCTCCGGGTGCTTCAACTGGGGAGTATAAAGATTTATCAGTTCATCCCGGAGTTCACTCGGGGTCTTTCCTTCCGCGACGACTTCACCGATGAGCTGCATTTCGATCTTTCCGTCAGGGCGCACCGTCTGGTTTTCATTGAACTGACCCGCGTATGCGAACTTGATTTCGAGCACGTCACCCGATTTTAAGGTTATGCGGGCGGGCGCCTCCGGTTTCGCTTCGGGGAATGGCTGCAAAGGGGGCGGGGACGACTGGCAGGCTGTAAGCAAAGAGGCCAGCAGGCAAATACAAATCCCATGGAAGAGTTTCTGACCAGTGTCACTCCGCATCTAATCACTCCGATTTGAAAAGAGGTAAGCCTTCACCACGAACACGAAGAGTACGAAGAGAAAGGATCTGGGAGCTCATCAAAACTGCTTCCTGCTCTTGCCGGTAATATTTTTCTCAAGCCCTGCTTTCCTCTGTGTCCCGTCTACTCCTTCGTTTCCTTCGTGCTGCTATCCGGCAAAATCTTGTCTTTAGAGCAAGATGTTATACTGAAGTTATTGATAATGATCGACATTCTTCGTGCCATTCGTGCTCTTGTTGGTGAAAGGCTTTTGATAAAGCTCCGCCAACTCGATTACATCGGGCAGCCGTGGGGGCGCTCAATGTTTCTAATCGGAATTGTCAGTCGAGTGTTTTCGGGTGGAGACTAAATATCCACAACCCGCTCAAGCGAAAAGTAAAAAAAACCAAGGATTTTAATGCAAACAATTGCCAGGCTAGCGGGAAGTGTTTAAATAGCTAGGTTTGATTAATAGACCATTATCGCCGTAGGATCATGAAAGAGTCAAGGGGTAATCTCGGGGGTAGGCATACCCAATATTCCATATATCGGTTTGCTTTTGAGCACTTATGATTTATTAGATGACCGTTAGCATTTTTATTGTTTTCCCGGATAATCGTTACGTACCGTAAGATTGACCATCCTGTCGCAAAAAAGTGTATACCATACCCCAAAAGGTGCTCTTGAAAGAGCAATATCCTTCCTACCCTTGATCATAAAAAAAGAGGAACCAATCTCACCAGATCAGTTCCCCGCCTACCCGCTCAGAAACATGTCAGCCAATTTTGTTAGCCAGCCCATTCTAAACTGAGTCGGGACGAGAGGATTTGAACCTCCGTCCTCTTGCACCCCAAGCAAGCGCGCTAACCAGGCTGCGCCACGTCCCGACGAACTTTTAGACTAACACTGAGGCAGGTCGCAGTCAAGCTCAATGACGGACACGCGCCGACGTTGGCAGGGGGTGAAGCGAAGACAGGATCTCACTACAGAGACGGGGTGTGGTCAAGACAAGCAGAGGACACAACACAGCCTTACGGCTGCAACCAAAAGACTAAAAGCTATCACCGCAGAGGGCGCAGAGACCGCTGAGAAAAAACGCATCGAAACAATAACCGTTTAGCCCGTATGCTTGCCAAAATTTCAAGAATTTGCACCTTAGTAGTACAGAGAAAGCCGAAATTCAACAAGATCAAGGAGCAGGGAGCAAAAAGCTTCCTGCTTCTCGCTTCCTGCTTCCTGCATTATTCTGTAGTACAAATTCAATCGCATGCTCGCGCATGGAAGCCGGCCCGCCATTGTTCGAATCGGCCTGCGGCTATTGCCTCACGCATCTGCGCCATAAGGCCGAGATAGTAGTGGAGGTTGTGTATCGTGTTCAGCCGATAGGAAAGGAGTTCCCGGCAGATGTAAAGGTGGCGCAGGTATGCGCGCGAGAAGCGCCGGCATGTATAGCAGCCGCAATCCGGGTCAAGAGGCCCGGGGTCTTCGGCGTATGCGTTGTTCTTTATGTTGACGGGGCCGCGCGAAGTGAACAGAGACCCGTTTCTGGCGTTTCTCGTAGGCATTACACAGTCAAACATATCTACCCCGGCGCGAACTCCTTCGACCAGGTCTTCAGGAGTACCGATCCCCATCACATATCTGGGAGATGAGTCGGGAAGCTTGGGCGCAAGCCGGTTTATGACCTCCAGCATTTCATCTTTCGATTCTCCAACGGACAGGCCCCCGATTGCGTACCCGTCGAAACCGATTCCGGCCAGTTTCTCCAGGCAGACGTCGCGAAGATCCTTGAAAGTACTCCCCTGCACTATCCCAAAAAGGGCCGCGCCGCAACCGGCGGCCGCCTCTTTCGAGCGCTCGGCCCAACGAATCGTGCGCTCTACGGACTCGGAGGCATACTCATAGGAAACGGGATACGGCGTGCATTCGTCAAAGCACATCATGATGTCCGAACCCAAGTTCATCTGGATGCCGACAGCCGCCTCGGGGGTAAGCAGGTGGCTCGAGCCGTCGATATGAGATTGAAACCGGACTCCCTCTTCCTCGATTTTGTTGATCCTGGCCAGGCTGAAGACCTGAAACCCGCCGCTGTCGGTCAAAATCGGATGATCCCAGCCCATAAATTTGTGAAGCCCGCCCAGGCGCGCCACCCTTTGGTCCCCTGGGCGCAGGTAGAGGTGATATGTATTTGCAAGGATGATTTGCGCTTCGAGCGACTCCAGTTCGTCCGGGGAAATGCTTTTGACGGACCCGACCGTTCCGACCGGCATGAATACGGGAGTATCGACCTCGCCGTGGGCGGTTTCAATCCGTCCGGCACGGGCGTCGCATCCCGGATCTTTTGAAACAATATCGAATTTCATAAAATCAACATCGCATCCCCGTAGCTGAAGAAGCGGTAGCGCTCCCGGACAGCCTCCCGGTAGGCGGACAATATCCTCGAGCGCCCCGCGAGAGCCGATACCAGCAGTATCAGGCTGGATTTTGGAAGATGAAAGTTGGTCACCATGCGATCGACGACCGAAAACCGGCGGCCCGGATAGATGTAGTGATCGCACATACCACGGAATGGAGCAATTTCGCCTTCCTTTTCATAAACCCATTCCAAGGTTCGAACGACTGTGGTCCCGACTGCGACCACCCGCCTCTGTTCGTGCCTTGCCCTGTTTACCGCGTCTGCGGCCTCTTTGCCAATCTCTATGAATTCGGGGTGCATCCGATGTTCGCGAATGTCCGCACATCTTATGGGCGCAAAGGTACCGTAGCCGACGTGAAGTGTCAGTGCGGCGACTTCTACTCCCGAACCCATGAGTCCGTTCAAAAGCGATTTAGTAAAATGCAGACCGGCGGTAGGCGCAGCCACCGCGCCGGGGTGTTTGGCATACTCTGTTTGATAGCAGATACGATCATCCGGGGCGGCTTTCCCGGATGCACGTCCGACATAGGGCGGCAAAGGCGTCTGGCCTATTCGGTCAAGGATATCCACTATACCTGAAGCCCCGGCAAACCGGACTTGAGCCCTGCCATCCATCGGATCAGCAATCAGCTCTGCGCAAACACCTTCGGAAAGCTCGATTACCTGCCCTGCACGGATGCCTTTTGAAGCTTTTACAAGGCAGCAGTAGCCCTCAAGGGACCCGGACGCGGGCGGCTTGTATGGATCGAGCACCAGAAGCTCGACCAGGCCTCCGGTTTTTTTGCGGCCCATCAGCCGGGCGGGAACAACACGCGTATCGTTTACGACCAGCAGGTCGCCCGGTATTAAATACTGGCCGATTCTATCGAAGCGGGAATGCCCGACGGCACCGCTGGAGCGATCCAGTACGAGCAGGCGTGAGTGTTCCCGCGCAAGGGCGGGGCGCTGTGCGATGAGTTCAGGCGGCAGATCGTAGTCATAGTCTTCGAGCCTGAACGAGATCCGCGGGTTAGCCGCCATGCCTGCGGCCCAGGTAAACGAGGAGCAGACCCACGACCATCAAAGCTCCGCCAAGAATTCTCAGGGAATAGTTGGAAGCTGAAAGGACCCACTTCAGCCATTTTTTGACCTGTTGGGGAGTTGCAAGATAGGGGATGCCTTCCAGGAAACAGATGAGGCCTAGTACGGTAATAAGGTACGCATGCATCATTGGCCCTCGTAAGGTTTTTCTTTTAATAGCAACCCGAATGGCCTAACTTGTTTCGGGCATTGGATTCCAAAGCCGGGATTGCGCCAAGTATAACGCATAGAAGCTCCAAGGTAAGCAGGAATTGCCCCTGACAATTTAAATTCTTCCTTTGACTCTGCGGCGCCCGTCCGTGCGCCGCTTCCAATCCCTTCAGGAGACCCAATGAACGCCTTTATCTTTTCGAAAAAAGGGGACCAGGGGACAACCAGTCTTTTGACCGGGGAGCGCATTTCCAAAGCCAGTTTGAGGCCCGACGTATATGGAACGCTGGACGAGGCTAGCTCCGCCCTCGGACTCGCCAAGACCTTTATCCTCGACGAGGCCATCCTGGAATTGATACAGGCGGTGCAGGAAGATCTGCTCACGCTGGGCGCCAGGCTCTCCGATACTGCGCCCGACTCCGAATACAGTATTGGAACCGAACGAATCCAAAGGATCGAGGGCTGGATCGTTAAAATCCAGGAGGAGGTTCCTATTCCGAGACACTTCATCTACCCCGGAGCAAATTCCACGAGCGCTTCGATCAATACATTTTAAATAATTCAACATTTTGTAGACAAAAAAAATAGCACGAACATCCTAAGGATTAAGAACAAAACGGTTCTGAATGTTTATATTTCTGATGGGCATTCCGTTGACGGCAGTCCGTCGGGAAGGAGTACTTAAATGAAAAGAATGCTCGTGATACTAGTTGCCGCAAGTCTGGTTCTGGCGCCATTTACCGTCTCGGTGAACGCTGACAGCGCAAGCTCCGGGCGTCCCCCCATTGAACAACCTCTGGTTGCTGAAGGCCAGTTTGCCGTAGAACTCGCAACCGCCCTCAAATTGACTTCGTCGCACGATGAAGCGGCAGCAGAAAACTCTTTGGCCTCAATTAACATTGCGCCGCGAAACGGATGGATCTCCGACTATCCTATGACGCCCGACATCATTGCCGAGGTGAGGGACAGCGCCGCAAGATCGGCATCATCTGGAAGTCTTAACATCTCAGAGGCGGATGCGACCCGCACAGTGGACAGCGTCAGCATCGCAATGGATCTTCCGGTCAAAGTTGCCGGTGAAAATTACACTTATGAATCCAGTTCCGGTTCAAGTTCCGATTACAGTTCAAGTTCAAGTTCCGAATACCAGTCAAGCTACGCCGCTCCTCGTCCGGAGTATACCGACTATGTGGAGCCCACCGATGTTGACCAATACTATGACCAGTATGGACCTCCCGTCGTGAGCTACTATCCGCCGCCCTGGGCGTACGGTTATCTTTATGATTGGGTCCCCTGGCCATTCTGGTGGGGAGGGTTCGGCTTCGGCGGCTTCTTCATCCTGGGCGATTTCGACGGGCACTTTCACCACGGGGACCATGGCCACGGGGACCATGACCACCACTTTTCCAACCATGTAACGCATGCGAACGGCACGGTTAGCAGGGTCAATGCGGTCACCCGTGCAACGGGAACAGGAACTCGAGGTTCTTCAACCCTTGCCGGCGCAAGCAGGTCATCGCAAACCCTCGCCGGGGCGAGCAGGTCGACGCAGGGGTCCCGGCTCAGTTCCGCCAACGCTCAGGCAGGCGCGAGAGCCATAATGAACCGGCAAGCGTCAAGGGCAGGAAACACGACCGGTACATCAACAACGTCGCGAAACTTTGCCTCCTCTGGATCCTCGCGTAATATGGGAAATACGAATGGAAGTTCGCGAAATCCGGTTTCAGCCACGCAAAATCTGAGCAGGTCCGCGTCAGTCAGCGGTGGGCGGACAATGAGCCAGAGAACTGCTCCGAGGTCCTCGTCTTTCAGCGGGCGGAGCTTCGCCAGCGCTCCGTCATCGCGTTCCTTTAGCGGCGGCTACCGCAGCTCTGGTGGCGGCTACCGTGGAGGCGGTGGATTTGGTGGCGGTGGCTTCCATGGCGGTGGTGGTGGCGGACATGGTGGTGGCGGTCATCGCTAAGAAACAGCGCCTATGCCAATCGGCGCTTCCCGTCTAAGTTTTACCCGGAAGTTAGAAGAGTGAAGGGTGAAAATCTCTCGCTTCACTCTTCACTTTTGACTCTTCACTAGCCTTTAGCTACCTTTTCCTGCTCATCTCTGCAGTGAAAACACCGTAGAAATTCCTGTATTCTTTCATTGCGCGGGCAAAAAGAATTTTTGCCTTTTCAATGTCCTGAAAATTCAAAATGAGATTTACTCCCATCCTAAATGCCAGCCTCGCATCCAGAGTTGGTTTATCCCGGCAGAGAAGGCAGAGGTAGAATTGCCTTCTCTGGTGCATCGGAAGAACTTGAATGTGGTGGAGAACAAGGTTTCCGGAGTCCTTGTCAGAATTAAAATTCTCATCGAGGACTATAAGGTCATAGTTGTTGTGGTGCAGCTTTCCCAGTGCGAATGCAGAGCGCAAGGCATGGACGACCCAGAAGTCGAGTTCCTGGAGCGCCTGTGCAGTCTTTTCAGCACGCTTAACGTTGGTGTCGCAGATCAACGCGGTTTTTACGCCTTCATCGACTGCGTCTACTGCATTTGCGTAATCTAAGAGGGGGTCTTCGCCAATTTCGGGTTCATGGCTTTCCGACAGATACGGAACCCGATCGTTAAGTTTTTGGGGCACGGCTTTTTCACTGATTTCCGTGGGGGTTTTGCACTTTGGACAGAGAATTTTGAGCGCCTTACCCTCGGGCACTTTATCCTCAGGTATGTTGAATCCAATTCGGCATCCCTTGCATTGAACTTTCACTGTCAAATCTCCTCATTGAATATTTTTTCCCATCTAGGCCATAACTCTCTCGGGCGCGAGGTATATATTCCCGGCCAAGCGCTTTTAGGCTATATAAGTAAATCGACAGAAAGCGAAATCAGGCCATAAAAATATGCAATTTTCAGGCCTTCCGAACCAATTCTACGCTAAAAGAGGAGTTCTATGGATTACCTGAAACCCGATGCGTTTTTCAATATGGCTTCTTTTGTTCACCGTGACGTGTTTGCCGGCTGCAAGTACGTCTGGGATGCTCTGGGCAAGATTTCCGGCTATCTGGAACAGCACCTCGAGCCAAACGTTGGGGAACTGAAGTGTTTCAGGCGCCCTCTGCCGAAGACGGTCGTCATGTGGCGGGGAGAGATTCTGGATAGCGGCTTCGAGATCATTGGCGGAAATGTCGCCAAAGGCCGATTCCGCGTGAGCATAGGCGGCGAGGAAACGAGCGAAGCGACTGTGCTGTACGAGGGGAGCGTGCTGTGGGACGAAGCTATTTTCATCGCTCCGGGGGCCGTCCTCGAACCCGGCGCTCTGGTGAAAGGCCCATCTATAATAGGGGCACAAACCGAGGTGCGGCAGGGCGCTTATGTCAGGGGAAAATGTATAGTCGGCTCCAGATGCATAGTAGGCCACACCACCGAAATGAAGACAAGTATCATGCTGGACGGTGCGAAGGCCGGGCACTTTGCCTACATAGGGGACAGTCTGTTGGGACATGAGACCAACCTCGGGGCCGGAACGAAGCTGGCCAACCTCAAGATAAGAGACCAGACCGTCCGTGTGATGGCTCACGGCACACGGATCGTTACGAATCTGCGGAAATTCGGAGCGGTTCTCGGAGACCATGTGGAGATAGGGTGTAACTCTGTCACCAATCCCGGGACTGTTCTGGGCAGAGGCTGCCAGGTTTTTCCACTCACATCCGTGCGCGCCGGCTACTATGAACCCGATTCAGTCATCAGAGGATAGCGGCAAGCCTAAGACTGCGGCCGAGATTATTGAATATTTCCAGCGGCTCCATGGCCCGGATGGAGAATATGGCGAGGCCCTGCCCTATCGCTTGACAGCTTCCGGCGCATGGGCTGCTTCAAGACCCGAGCACCTGTTCAATTTCTTCAAAAGAGTAGACCTGTCTCAGTTTCGCCTCTTTATAGATCTCGGAAGCGGAGATGGGGTTGCTTCCTGTACCGCAGGCCTGTTCACCAAGTCGATCGGAATAGAATCGGATCTTTGTCTGGTATCGCGCGCCGCTCGCGCCGCACGCGATCTAAACGTCCAGGACCGCGTCGGGTTCATTTGCGCCGATTTCCTAACTCAGCGCATTCAAGAGGCCGACTGTCTCTACATCTATCCCGACAAACCCATCAATGCCCTTGAGAAGACCATCGAGGGCTGGGACGGAACCCTTTTAATCTACGGCCCTCATTTTCCACCAAAGCGGCTTTCACTCAAGGGAAAGCTTACGTACGGCAGGGAAACGCTGTCGGCTTATACTGCAGGAGCGTGAAGCGGGGAATAACACGGGCTTTGTTTCCTGTTTCCTGCTTCCTGCTTCTCGCTTCCGCTTCTAAAACAAATCGGCTAGATTTCTCCGCCGCCTGTCTTTCCAGTGCCCACAATGATAGGCGTAACTTGCGAGAATTGGCACGGCGATTGTACCTTCGCAAAAGACCATCTGATCATTTCCGGCGTCGACCTTACCCCAAGACCTTGCTTCCTTGAGTGTAGAACTGGAGCATGCCCCGTCTCTTGAATCGGCAACCGTGACCTGAACAGCGTACTTGTGCATCGGAACATTCTTTCCCAGTACTTCCGCGCAGATGACAACGTCCTGTATGAAATTCTTCGGCACACCGCCGCCTATGATCAAAAGGCCGGTGTCGGCCGAATTGATCTTTATCTCGGTCAACTCCCTGAAATCTTTGACGCTGTCAATTGACACATGACTTGAAGGCCTTTCCTTCTGGTGCTTCACCAAGCCAAAACCGGCGCTGGAGTCGGAAAAGGCCGGGCAGAAGATCGGCACTTTATTTTCGTAGGCGCACTGAACCAGCGAATTTTTCTTTTTTGCATTCGAAACCAGATGCTTGCCCATTTCTTTAATGAATTCGCGGGACGAATAAGCGCCCGGAGCAAGCCGGTCTGCAATCTCTTTTACCGCGCTGTCACACTCCTGGAGCTGGACTTCATCAATAAATGTGTCGTATATACGATCGACATAAGCATCCCTTAGAACGGTATCATCTATTTCCGTACTGCCCCTGTAATGCCTGAAGCCAATGGCCTCAAAAAAATCCATATCTACGATGCTCGCCCCGGTCGCCACAACGACATCGACCATGTTAAAACGAATCATGTCACTGTAAACGGCCATACACCCCGCGGCGCTGGTGCTGCCGGCAAGGGACAACACTACCGTGCAGGACTCTTCACTTATCATACGATCAAAAATCATGGAGGCGGCAGCAAGCTCTCTGGCGCTAAAAGACATCCTGCTCATGGATTCGATTAGTCCGACAGCGTTGAACCCTGTTATATCGATATGCTCTATTGGTTCAGTCAAAAGATCTTTTTTTGTCATCAGATGTAAAAGACTCCCTCTATGTTTTGGTCTGTTTCTTTTAATCCTGCTAATCCTGTCAAAATTTTTAGTCCTTCCTCCTGAATTCCATCAAGGCCGTCACATTACAATATATCACGATCCAAATCCACCTTTTCTGATCGATAGTCTTTCATGCAAGGTTCTTGTCTCTCCTCCCTTAATCCTGTTAATCCTGACAATCCTGTTAATCCTGTCAAAGATCTTGCTCTCTCCCCCGCCCAGCAGGCTTGGAGATCGCGGATCGTGGCCGGCATAGTTGGTTTTGGCGCGCTCCTGGCTCGACGTCGCGTAGCAGTAGCTGCACCCGAAAAGACAGGTATCGTACATTCCTATATCCCTGCTGGCGGCACACCCGCATTCTTTTCTCTGGCACGGGTCCTTGGGAGGGCTTATTTCGATGGCGAACAACTTCGAAATCAGTTCCGCGTCTATGCACTTTGACGGATTTATGCCAAACGCAGACAAATCCTGCTCCGAAGCGCAGGAGCAAATTTCCATTCCGTTTTCGCGGGCCGCTTCAGAAATTGTGCTCAAAAGCCCCCGAATCTGCAAGCTGTCAAAATCGACAGGCTCGGCGCTGCCCTGCGCGGCAGCCTCCATTCGAGTGCGCGCTTTTCGATAGGGTTTGACGAAGCTGATTACGCACCTGGCGGTAGCCTCTTTGAGCTCTTGAGCCAGCACCCGGAAATTGCTTTCATGAAACCCGGTTCCGCTGAGGCTGCTCAAAACTATAGGGTCGTAGCGCCAGATGACCCTTTGCGGTCCAACTCGCGCTGAGAGCTCCTGAAAAGTCCTTATGGACAGGTTCATCGGCGGCGATCCGGGGTCTATCCGGTCCGGGTAGCCGATCAGAGTGAAAAGGAAGTAGTACCGGCAGCCCAGATCGTCGAGTTCGTCGAGATATCTCATAAGCGGGCGCGGATTGCGGCTCCAGAAAACAAAAGCATCAACTTCCCCGGTGGACAGAGGGACCCTTGAGACCTGATTCGGATTGAACGGATTGGGCACAAGGCACCAGCCCCGGCGTACCCGGTTCAAAAACCATTCCGAATAAAATGCCGGGATGTCAGTCCGGCGGCTTACGCTTACGATCATTTTCTTCACTGGTCCATTTGTGTATCAGGCATTTAAGCAATAGCTGTCTTTACGAGTTCGGCCGGGAGTGCCTGTGCATTATAGCCGGCGGGCCTTCAAAAGAGAATTTCTCTGTTTCGAAAAAACCTGCGATATTGACTTCGGTGCTTAAGACCTTAAATCCATCCTGTATGCCCACCCACCTCGCAGGTGGGCAGGGGAACCGCTACGCTTCTGGTCATCGACAGGTCAGGGATAGCGTCGAGATCCTGCCTATGCCGCCCGCCTCGCGGAGCGTCGAGATGTTGGCTGGCTGTCCCGCCGCCCCTCACATCAAGGGAGATTTTAATGAAAAACGATCTAAAGAAACACCCGGCGATGCGAAAGTTCACAAAAGCCATTCATGCCGGAAATCTTGATCACAGCGTATACGGAGAAGTATCCGTCCCTATATTTCAAACTTCGACGTTTGCTTTCCCGAGCGCGGCCGACGGGGCCGACCGATTTTCCGGAAAGCAGTCCGGATACATATACACCAGGCTCAACAATCCAACTGTGAATGCCCTCGAGGAAGGCGTCGCAACGTTGGAGGGCGGTTTCGCCGGAGTGGCGGCCGCTACTGGAATGGCGGCTGTAAGTTCGGTTTACATATCCTTTCTGAGCCGGGGAGATCATGTGGTTGCCGCCAATTGTCTTTACGGTTCCTCCCGGGTGATTCTTGAAAGCGAGCTTACCCGGTATGGAGTGGAAACCACGTTTGTGGACAGCTCGGAGCTGCCAAACATCGAGAAAGCCATGCGCCCGGCGACCAGAATGATTTTCGTGGAATCTCCCATGAATCCAAGCATGAAAATCACCGACCTGGCCGGGACGGCGGCAATTGCGAAAAAACACGGGGTTCTTCTGGCAGTAGACAATACTTTCGCAAGCCCATATCTCCAGCGGCCGATTGAATTCGGCGCCGATATCGTTATCCACAGCCTGACCAAGTTCATCAATGGCCACACCGACGTGGTCGGTGGGATGGTCGTGACAAAAACCGAAGAACATTACAACCGTGTCAAGAAGATCGTCAGCCTCTTCGGCGCAACGATGGACCCCCACCAGGCATGGCTCATCCTGCGGGGGATGCGCACTCTGCCTCTCAGGATCGAGAAGGCCCAGGAAAACGCAATGAAGCTGGCCGAGTTTCTAAAATCTCATCCGAAGGTAATCTGGGTAAGCTATCCCGGTCTTCCGGACCACCCACAGCATGAGATAGCAAAACGCCAGATGGACGGTTTTGGCTCGATGATTTCATTTGGAGTACAAAACGGACTTGAGGGCGGCATAACCTTAATGAACAGCGTTCGGCTCATTACACTCGCGGTATCGCTGGGCGGAGTCGAATCGCTGATAGAACACCCCGCCTCGATGACGCATGCTTCCATTGCGCGGGAAGAAAGGCAGGAGGCAGGGATTCTCGACGAGCTTGTTCGTCTTTCCACAGGATGCGAGGATTTCGAAGACCTGCGCGAGGACCTCGGCCAGGCGTTAAGTTTAATTGAGGGGAATTAGAAATGAGGGATTAGGAATTAGGAATTAAATTTCACAATTCATAATTTCTAATTGCTTTTCCTAATTGCTGTTCTCGATTTTTGCCTTCATGGTCTTCGTTATTGAACTAAGAATTTTTATTAGTTCATCGCAATCTGTAATGAGCGATTGGAAAGCGTTTTCATCAATATAGTTCGAATCGTGGAGAATGCGCAACCAATAATGACTCTCGCGCGATTCCTTATAACTGATGGACATTTTAGAATGAAAATATTTTTCAGATTGTGCGCCAATCGCTTCTTCTACATTTGCGCCTACTGATGTTCCGCAACGGAGGATCTGTTTTGACAACACAAACTCCTTTTTTTCCTCGCATAACCAGCGATACAGCTTCACTATCCGAAGAGCAAATGCGTAGCTTTTTTCCTGTGCCACATTCTCTTTCACAACGGCTCTCCACTTTCATTCCTAATTCCTAATTGCTTTTCCCAATTCCTCATTCCTAATTCCTAATTCCTAATTGCTTTTCCTAATTCCTAACCCATATGCTCTATTATCGCCTGTCCGAACTCGGAGCATCTGACCTCTTTTGCGCCCCTCATCTGCCGAGAAAGGTCATAAGTGACAATCTTATCCTTGATCGTCCGCTCGATGCCTTCCCTTATGAGGTCGGCCGCTTCGGTCCACCCCATGTACTCAAACATCATAACGCCCGAAAGGATCAACGATCCAGGGTTCACTTTGTCCAGACCGGCATACTTGGGGGCCGTCCCGTGGGTGGCCTCGAAGACAGCGGCATGGTCTCCGATGTTTGCGCCGGGCGCCATCCCCAAACCGCCGACCTGCGCCGCAAGCGCGTCTGAAAGGTAGTCTCCGTTCAGATTGGACGTTGCAATTACGCTGAACTCCTCAGGTCTTAGCAGGACCTGTTGAAACATTGAATCGGTAATTCGCTCTTTAATCACAATTTTGCCTTCGGGGGTCTTTCCGCCGAACTTTAGCTGGACATCGGTTTCGGTGACGGTCCGGTCCCCGAATTCTTCCTTCGCCAGTTGATAACCCCAATTGCGGAAAGCACCCTCCGTGAACTTCATGATATTTCCCTTATGGACCAAGGTGACAGAAGGAAGGCCGCGTTCGATTGCATAGACGATAGCGCGCCGCACAAGCCTCCTGGTTCCCCCCGGACTGATCGGCTTTATCCCGATGCCGGAGCAGTCAGGCAGTGTGACCTTAAAACTTTCCGCAAGAAAGCACGCAAGCTTGTTTGCCTCTTCGGATCCCGATGCCCATTCGATTCCAGCGTAAACGTCCTCTGTGTTTTCCCTGAAGATGATCATGTTGACTTTTTCAGGATGGCGAACCGGTGAGGGAACGCCGGAGAAATATCTTACCGGGCGAATGCAGGCATAGAGATCGAGTAACTGCCTGAGCGCTACGTTGAGGCTCCTTATGCCGGTCCCAACCGGCGTTGTGAGAGGGCCTTTTATGGCAACTATACTTTTTCGGATCAGATCGATTGTCTTTGCCGGCAACGGGTCGCCCGTTTCATCAACGGCTTTCCCGCCGGCGAGAAGTTCAAACCAGTGAATCTTTCTTATCCCGGAATATGCTTTTAGAACAGCTTCATCGAACACCGGCCTGGCAGCCGCCCAGATGTCAGGTCCGGTTCCGTCTCCTTCGATAAAACCGACGTTTGGATCTGATGGAACATCAATTTTTCCCCGGACGTCCAGGGTGATCCATTCGCCAGTGAACTCTGTATCCTCCATACGCTCCCTTTCACTTTTGGAAAGCCAAAAGCACCCACTCTCCGTCCTTTTTAACACCGGTCAGCCTAAGGCCTCTTTTTTCATATTCGGCGCTCACCTCATCAGCCTGTTCGATCAGAATTCCACTAAGTGCGAGCAGCCCTTCACCACGCACTTTAGAGGAGATCGTTTCCGACATCCTGATAAGAGGCTTGGACTCAATGTTGGAAATCACGACGTCGAACGAGCCGCCCACCCCTTCAGGGGTCGCACACAAAAGACCGATTTTTTCCGACAGCCCGTTCAGTATAATGTTTTCTTTGGCCACTTTGACGGCTTCGGGATCATTGTCTATTCCGACGACCTTCTCAAACCCGAGCAGGGCCGCGCCGATCGCAAGTATGCCCGATCCGGTTCCGAGGTCAAGCAGCGACATCCGAGCTGAACCCGGGCGGCAACTTTCCAGCCATTCCAGACAGAGCCGAGTGCTCTCATGGTGGCCGGTCCCGAAAGCACGCCCCGGATCGATTCGAATGATCAATCGCTCCGAGTCGCAGTGCACCGCCTCCCAGGTAGGCGAAACGAGAAATCGCCTCCCCACGTGCAAAGCTTTGAAATGTTCTTTCCACGTCCTCGACCAGTCTTCGTCGGGGATCTCGGAGAAAGAGAGACCGATCGCACCTTCGTCAGGCAAAGCCGGAACGGAATCGACAATCAGCCGCAGGCGCTCCTGCTCACCGGCAAATCGGACGGAATCCAGATATATGCGGATGCCTCCCGAAGTGTATTCCACGCTCACTCCGAAAAGCTCAGCAAATTCTGCAGCCAGGATATCGGCTGTTTCAGGCCCGCAAGTTACATCAATTCGCGTCCAGATCTTCGTCAATAATTCCCCCATCATGGAAGAGTTCTTAGTTGTTAGTTATGAGTTTCTAGTCACTACTCAAAACTAAAATCTCCAAACTAAAAACTTTTCAAGCGACCGCTATACACTTCACTTCTACCATCACGCCCCTCGGCAGCCCCTTTACCTCAACAACCGCCCTCGCAGGCTTGTGAGCCGAAAAATACTCTTCATATACCTTATTGAACGCCAAGAATTGGCTAATATCGGTTATAAAAACATCGACGGCAACAACTTTGTCCAGTCCAACCCCCGAAGCGATCAGAATCTGCTTCAGGTTCTCCAGCGATTGCCGGGCTTGGCCTGAGAAGTCACCGCCTGCGATTTCCCCCGTTGCGGGGTCAATCGGTATCTGGCCGCTGACGAAAACAAAACCATTGGCACGGATCGCCTGCGAGTATGGCCCGATAGCCGCAGGGGCCTTCACGGTTTGTATAGCCTCCAAACTCATTGTCTCCTCCTTTTGCGTTCCGCAAATAGTCTTTTGCCGGCAGATTAAAATAATGCCGCCTCCTATTCAAATAAATAGCCATACGCGGCCACGGCTTGACATTTTTGACCACACCGCCTGAAGCACAGTTGACAGCGGCTCTTGTTTCCCACATTGCAAGCGCGAACAGACAAGTTTTGGACGGGATTTACAGGATTTTAGTACAAAAGGCTCAACTTGCAGTATTTCTCTGCTCGTTGAGCCTTTTTTCGCGCAAAACTTCCGATGGAAACTTCACTAGTGTCCGTCCGGAAACCCCGGATGAGACAATAGCAGTTTCCGAGTCGGAAAGGAGGCATTTTTCGTACTGGCAAGGAAATCGAGGGGTTGAGCGGAGGCGTACCTGTGTACGCCGCACAAAAAACCCCGAAGATAGACGCCGCCAGGGCGGAAAAGGACCCTTTCCGGACGGAAACTAACTAACCGTCCCAAACGGTTTGTCCCACTCAGGCATTTAATTTACGTGCGTATCGGCGTTCCACAATTCTGAATCTTCGTCTGCATTTCAGGGCTCAATTGTATGACAAGCTCAGCATTGTACGCACCGGTATCCAGTCCGGACAGCGCCGAGTTCGAGGACAGAGTCTTCGAGTATAGCTGATGAGCCGCGATGCCATAAGAACGCGATATCGCAGCAAGCGACCCGTCTTTGACTGCCGGATCAACATCGGTCGTGAGGATTGAAAGTGTATTGTCACTGTTGCGAACAATATTGAAAATACGAAACTGTTGGGGAAAATCCCTTAATGATGAGGTTTCAATCTGCCAGAAGCCGAGTTCCGGACGGGCGCCGTCAGGTGACTTAAAAGCGGTAATTGCATTTACATGTCGATGCCCCGCAATCCACAGGATGAGATTCGGATACTTATGTAGTGTGTCAAGCAGCTTCTTCTCGGATACAGAAGATTTGGACCACCAGCCGAGAAAAGACTCCGGCTCTTCGACGCCTATCGGCACGTGCGCAGCGATGATCATGAGCTTACCTTCAGTCTGCCCCTTATCAAGTTCACTTACAAGCCAGTCATAACGCGCGTTGTCAAGGGAGCCATGCCCGTAGCCGTGAAAATCGAGATCATCTTCCCTTTGAGTATCGTCGAGCACGATAACCTTGATCGGTATATTCGACTTCGGCTCGAAGCTGTAACATGCAAAGTCATTGTCGAGGTTTGACAGGTTGAAGCCGTGACCGGCCGGATTTGAAGATGTTGTAAAAAATTCGCGCATCCACTCCTTTTTCGAAAGTGAACGGCGGTCCGGATCGGCTGCAATCTTCGGAGCGTTTGTGCTGCCGACAGGCCCTGCGCCTATAATGTCACCGTAAGGCGTCCGGCAGTCGAGTACGCCCATATAGAAATCACGCTTGTTTATGCCGTCAGGGTCGGTGAGTATATCTCCCATTTTGAGGATATCCTCGCCGATATAGGCCTGACGGATGTAATCGCTCACCGGGTTTGTCCCCATCCAGAAATGGTCGTGATTGCCCAGAGCCTGATACCAGGGGATCGTCCTATCAAGTCCTTCCGCCTTGTAAGGTTTCTGATAATCGATGGCGCCGGCGCCGGCATGAGCACCGGAGCTTGGGGTGATGACCTTGCCGTCGAGCACATCGACGTACCATCTTAGTTCGTTGTACTGAGTGTTGTTGCAGGTGTCGCCCAGAGATATACCGAAATCAATAGGATTTTGTTTGTGAATGGCGTTTACAGTCTGTACGGCTGCGTCGAGAACATGGGTCGTATACAGCATAACCGCAGAATATGCCGAACAGATACCGTCTTTGAGGCCAAGATAGATCGCCTGGGTAGGAGATTCTTTGTCGGTGATATGGATGTCGGTTATGGTAAAGAAACTCAAAAGTCTTGCAGAATTTACGGTAGATGCACCGTTATAAGCGGCAGGCACGATGTCGAGCCTCTTGGCGGAATCGATACCCGGTGCATAGTGCCAGTTGCCGTAGCCGTTTCGCTTGTATTTTGAAACCTCATTAGGAAGAATCTTCTCCGCACCCGAAGGTGGATCAGGCATGACCGCCCTCCGGAGCGTGGTGAAAACATCGGAAGCAATCGGACACGATGGCACGGGGGGAGCCTCCCCGGCGGCAAGCACCTTATCCAGGGTCCCGGGCGCCGATAACTCCAGTCCAAGGGCGGCTGCAAAACCAGCGCAGTACTTCAAAAAGACTCTTCTTAAAACGTTCATTTGTACTCCTTTCACAATGGCTGCTATGGGATGATTCACGCGAGACGCTCCCTGCTCCTGCAGTTTGCTATTCGGAATTATCATCATTTTTGGTGAGCAGAATTTACAAAGCGGCGGGCACAGGCATAGTGAAGAATAAGAATAATTCCTTTTGGTTCTATCGCTACGCGAGGAGTAGTGGTGCCTTCAGGATATTGCAGGGGAGCCTGACGCGAGGTCCACTTTGACCTCGGCCGGCATGGAAGCGAGGAGCGTGAAGCAAGGAGCGGGAAGCGACAAACTTCCTGCTCCTTGCTCCTTTATTTAAAACGTCGTCGAGTCACATTCCTTCACTGAACGACGGCGTAAGCATGGCTCAGCACCACGCCTCGATCTGTGCGGCAACGAATGAGGTAACGGCTGCCCTTATCTTTCCATCCCTCTGTAACAAGAGTGTCGCCGGGAAAGACCACCCCGGAGAAACGGGCGCTGAACTCCTTGAAGCGGGTCGTATCTCCGTCGCAAGCGTTGAGTACCAAGGCTCTTGCTGCGTGACCATAAGTGCAGAGACCGTGCAGGATTGGGCGAGGAAAACCTAACCTCCTGGCAAAGCTTGGGTCCAGGTGCAGAGGATTTAGGTCGCCGTTCAGCCGGTACAGGGCCGCCTGGTTTTCCGGAATGTAATATGAGGCGGCAAAATCCGGCTTGATCCCTTCGGGAATCTCGATCGGCTCGGGCTTTGGTCCGGGGTCTCCGCCGAAGCCCCCGGCACCCCTGTAAAAGATGCCGTGATCGGCCTCGGCTACAAGCTCGCCCGTTTCACTCATCACCTTCAGGCGCCAGATAATCAACGCGCCTTTGATCTTGTCGTAAATATTTGTGATTTCTGCTTCAACCAGAGCCTTCCCCCCGGGCGGAATCGCGCGGTGGATTCTTACCGTTTCCTCCCCGTGAATGAATTGCGAACGGTCGACGTCGGTATCCTTAAAGAGTTCGGTAGACAAACGGGCGCCCATGACACTGGCATAGCTCGGATAGACCTTTAGCCCGCCCTCGGCATTTTCGTAAATAAATTGGAGTTCATCTGTCTGCGCCCCGATGCCGATCGCATATAGGACAACATCTTTCCACGTGTAGTCGAACGGGATAGGGCCGCATTTCTTGCCAATCAGGTTCAAATCAATCATGCACGCCTCCTTGCCTCTATCAATTCTCTTCGCACGGTCTGTTCAGTCCGGTTTTGCTCCTGCGTCGCCAAACCCGGAACCACATACGGATTGCATTGGTCTTCAGAATATCATTCAGTTATTTAGAAAAGTGAATTCAAGTTTCACTTCTCTCTGGGCCGGATGATCAGCGACAATCAAGTGTCGCCGGTTCTGAGGGCATAGACAAAGGATTTCCTGTATCTTTTCGTTTTTTCGGCATGGGGGTGTTTCGCCAGATTGAAACGCCCCCTGAAACCACTATTGCCTCCAATCGCAGGAAATCCTCTTTCCTGCGATGTGAAAAACTCGGTGTGGACTTCGGAACCCCCTTTTCTCCCAACCTAACCGCCCGCCCCCCTGTCCTTCTCGACTCATTCAGATTTCAAGAATTTTATTAGGAAAAAGAAAATTCTTTACGGTTGTTTTAATATCAGGTTAGATTAACCCTGTCAATACCGGTTAAATCCTTTATCTCAAAGCTTTATCGTAATTGAACAGGATTCAAACTCCATGCAGTCAGTCAGCGGTCACATAAGCGACTATGCTGAGCCGAGTCAACGAAGTAGCGCTGCCTCGGCGACAAGATGGAAGATCCTTGCGGCGGCGGAAGAAGTTATGTCGCTGAAGGGCTATGCCGGCTCGTCCATTTCTGAGATCGCTCGTAAAGCGAGTGTGACAGATTCTGTTATTTACCAGTATTTTAAAGGCAAACAAGATCTTCTCTTCTCGGTGCCCGGCGAAAAATTAAAAAACCAGTTGGCCCTTTTGAAAGAGCATCTCGCGGGAATCCCTGACGTGCAGAGCCAACTGCAAAAGGTTATCTGGCTCCAACTCCGATACCATGACGCCCACAGTGGTTATGCCCGATTGCTCCTTATGGAATGCCGGTCCTTCGAGGCGTTTTATTCCAGTCCTGCCTATGAGACCCTGCGCGAATACGCCCGTATAGTGTCTTCAATATTGGCCAGGGGGGTCAAGGAAGGAAGATTTTGCGCTGGAGCCCCCGTTCGGCTTATACGTGATGTGATTTTAGGGACCCTGGACATGGAAACCATCACCGTCCTGACGATGGCCGAAGTGGAGTCGGGCGAATCGGATTTTGAAGACGTGGTGAATCTGGTGGATTCCATGATCGTGAGAAATAGTCCGCCGGAAAGCCTGCGAATAAACCGTTTGGACGCAATAATCGACGCGGCGAAGAAAGTCTTCGCAGAAAAAGATTTTGCCAAGGCCACCATATCCGAGATTGCCGGTCTGGCGGGTGTAGCCGATGGGACAATTTACGAGTACTTCCAAAGCAAGGAAGATATTCTTCTTACTATAGCCACAAATCGACTCGAATCTTACCTGGGGAAGGTCGCCGGCGCATTCGACATCGAGGGCCCGAAGCGCAAGCTTAGCAGACTGATCAAGTACCATTTTTCCAGTTTCCTGAGCGACCGGGAGTTCCTGAAAGTGTTTCTTATGCGACTTCTCACCATTGACAGGTTTTACACTTCCAAGGCCTTTGAGATATTCCGCAGCTACTGCAGATTAATCGAGGGTGTCGTAGAGGAGGGGAAAGCAGCCGGTGTTTTTCGCAGCACGGTCAATTCAAGGGTTTTCCGTAACATGTTTCTCGGGGCCTTTAGCCATATGTCTATGCGGTGGTCGGTATTACATCAATCCGCTGAGGTGGATAAGATGGAGGAAATTGAGCAAGTAACCGAGCTTCTCACCTCAGCCGTTATGGCGAGTCCTCCATTGTAGCCCCTGACTGCATCAAAGAGCAGGAGCTCGGTCCGGATAAGGTCAATGTGATGGGTGGCGGAATGCCCATTGGGCATACCCCGGGAGCCGCCGGTATTCGGCTGGTGGGAGTTCTGGCCCGCATATTGGAGAAGAAGGTCAAGTACGGGTTGTCCAAGTTCATGGAATTTGTTAAGTATTTGTTAGAGCGCGGTGGGCAAGATCCAGCGTAAGGCGTCAAGGACATGGGATCAAACCGATCGTGGGTTCCGGCAGGCAGCTTACGGCACTAAATGAAACCTCTGATTCTAACTTCATTACCCGATCTGCAAGGAGACAAGCAATGAGAACCAAGGAAGACTACATCAAAAGCTTGGCCAAGATGAAGCGGAACATCTACTACAACGGCGAGAAGATCGACCGTACCGACGAGATGCAGATGAACTGCATCAATAACATCGGGACTACTTACGACGAGGCGGCCAAGCCTGAGAACCAGGATCTGATGACGGCGGTATCCCATCTCACGGGAGAAAGGATCAATCGCTTTACCCATGTCCATCAGAGCAAGGAAGACCTTCATAAAAAACAGGACATGACCCGCATGCTCTGCCAGAAGGTCGGCGGCTGCATCCAGCGCTGTATGGGATGTGACGCCACCAATGCCATCTACAACGTCTCCTACGAAGCGGACAAGCAGAACAAAGGCGCCACCCAGTACCACGCGAACTTCAAGAAATGGTTGACGCGTTTTCAATCCGAGGACATGATCGCCGCATGCGCCCAGACGGACATGAAGGGGGACCGGCTGCTCCGGCCCGCCGACCAGCCCAATCCGGGCGCCTATGTGCATATTAAGGAAACACTCAAAGACGGCATCGTTGTGGAAGGATGCAAGATGCATATTTCCGAAGCGTCCGTTTCCGACGAGATCCTTGTCGTTCCAACCCGCGCTCTGCGTGAAGAGGACAAGGACTATGCCGTGGCCTTCGCCGTTCCCGGAGATTGGGATGGATTGAAACAGGTCACTACGATCCATGCGTTCAGGCCGCGAGAGCACTTCAAACGGGGACACATGCCGGCCTCGACTGATTCCTACATGATCTTTGACAACTGCTTCGTACCCTGGGAGAGGGTTTTCATGGCTGGTGAATGGCAGCACGGAGGCATCAACGCCCTTTTGTTCGCCCTGTTCCACCGTCATTCCTATTCCGGCTGCAAGCCTGCCATCGGGGACGTCATTATAGGTGCAGCGGCCCTGGCAGCCGAGGTGAACAATGTTCACAAGCAGCCCCACGTTCGTGAAAAGCTGGCGGAACTCATCATGGTCACGGAACTGGGTTACGCAGCCGGCTATACGGCATCGGATCTAGGCGGCCCCCAGGTGTATATGCCGGGAAAAGGCCTTGTACCCTACGGTCCCGGTTCATTCATTCCTCATTCGATATACTGTAATGTGGGCCGGTGCCTGTCGGGCGAGAATGTCTACCGTGAGGCGGAGATTCTCTGCGACATCTCCGGTGGCGTTACGGCCACCTTCCCCTATGAGAAGGACTTCCTGAATCCCGAAATCGGCGATCTGCTTATGAAATACTCGAAACGCAATCCGAACATGCCCGTCGAGGATCAGACCCAATTCTGGCGCTATCTGGGTGACGTTCTCTGTTCGGCAAAGGGCGGCATCCATAACGTCGGCGGCTACCACGGCGGCGGTTCGCCCATTATGGAACAGATCGCAATTACGACCCAGTACGATATCGAATCACGCAAGAAGCTGGTAAGATACATCGCCGGCATGAGCGGTGGCGATAGAGAGGCTTTGTGCAAGGATAAGCAGGAGAAAAAAGTAAGTCCGGGCCGCGCATAGACCGATACCAACTCGGGCTCGGGTTGTAAAAAGAGGCCTGCCCGGGAGACGGCGTAAGAGCGGGGGCGCACGCGATCGTGCGTCCCTGCCAACTTTGTCCGGTTTTCGCCGTATTGTCTGAAGGCGAACCGCTGCAACTCTTGTATTGTTACACGTGCCGGTTCCTGTTTCAACGGGGAGCGGCGCTTCGTTGTTGACGTTGGCTCCTCAAGTCCATGGCGAAAGCCAAAATAAAGACGACGAGAAGCTTGCTGATGGGGGCTTTTGGAGTTGGAGGCAGGATCATGAAAGTGGAAAATAACCGTCGTATCGAGGGGAAAGTAGCTGTCATCACAGGGGCCGCCAGCGGCATCGGCCGGGCTACGGCAATTCTTTTTGCCAGGGAAGGAGCCAAGCTTGTTCTGGCTGATTTGGATGAAAAAGGGCTGCTGGAGACTCTGGATCTTGTGCTGAAAGAGGGTGGGGAGGCGGTCACACAGAGAACGAATGTGGCCGTTGAAGAAGAGGTCCGGAAACTGATCGACGCGGCTCTGCGAAACTACGCCGTCATCGATATTGTCTGCAACAATGCGGGAATCACAGGATATGCAGTGCCCTTGGGAGAGCAAAACGGAGAAGAGTGGAACAAAATTTACGGGGTGAATGTCCTAGGCGCCGTATATACCACGAAATACGTGGCCGGGCACATGCAGGAGCGCAAGACAGGGGCCATAGTGAATACGGCTTCAGTGGCCGGGATCCGCTCCGGGGCAGGGGGTAATGCCTACAGCGCAAGCAAGGCAGCTCTTATTAGTTTCACCCAGACTTCAGCTTGCGACCTCGGCGGATACGCTATCCGAGTCAATGCAGTCTGCCCGGGTTTGATAGAAACAGGCATGACAAAGCGCGTATTCGATCTGGCCCGAGAAAAGGGGAAATCTGATAAACTGGGCAGCCGCTGCGAATTGCGGCGCTATGGCCGGCCGGAAGAAATAGCCGCTGCGATTCTTTTTCTGGCAAGTGATGAGGCAAGCTATATAACCGGTCAAGCTCTTCCGGTAGATGGCGGCAATACGGCTTCACTCAACCTACCGGGCATGAAAGTATGATGTAACCATAGGCAGGTTCATGAAGAGGTGATAGCAAATGGGAATGCAAGATGCGCTTGAGGAACTGAAACGTCGCAAGTCCAGAGCCCTGGAGATGGGAGGTCTCGAGAAAGTAGCAGGGAAACGCTCCATGGGCACAGGGACCGTTCGGGAGCGAGTTGAGAAATTGCTTGACCCCGGGAGCTTCATGGAATTTGGGTTGCTTAATCATTCCGACGTACCGGGAATGGAAGACAAAACGCCTGCCGACGGCAAAATCTGCGGCTTCGGCACGATCTCCGGGCGGACCGTTGCAGTTACAGCGGACGATGCCACGGTCCTGGCAGGGACCGGAGGCCGGATTGGGGTCGAAAAGAACAGCCGCCTAACCTGTTGGGCGGAGGAGAAAGGTTATCCTGTAATCCATTTGGGCGAGGGTGGGGGCGCTCGCATACCGGATATCATGGGATCGGACGGGCTAAGCTCCATGACCATGCGAAAGGAATTTGCCTTGCGATGCCGCAGGGTGCCCGCCGTAGCGACAATCATGGGGGAGTGTTTCGGAGGGCCTACCTGGAAGGCCGCACTTTCAGATTTCGTTGTTCAGGTTAAAGGAACGTGTATGGCAGTTTCGGGTCCCAGAGTCCTGGAAGTGGCCACCAGAGAACAGGTTGAAAACGAAGAACTGGGAGGATGGAAACTCCATGCGGAAATCACGGGTCAGGTGGATCGGGTGGCCGAAGACGAGGAGGAATGTTACCAAATCGTACGTGAGTTCCTCTCCTACATGCCGTCCAATGCGCAGGAGTTGCCTCCGCTGGTGCTTCCAAGGGGAGATGATCAGGAAACGAGACAAGAAATGCTGCTCTCCATTGTTCCGGAGGAGTTACGCCGCGCATACGACATGACCAAAGTGATCAAAACCATCGTTGATGACGAACAGATATTCGTGCTCAAGCCCGATTTCGATAAGAGCGTTATAACCTGTCTTGCCCGCCTGGAAGGCCGTAGCGTAGGAATCATCGCAAACCAGCCAATGCATACGGCAGGAGCCATGGGACCGGACGGTTGCGATAAATGTTGCAGCTTCATCTGCCTATGTGATTCGTTTAATATTCCGTTGATTTTTCTTCACGACACCCCTGGTTTTCTTGTCGGCAAGGCCGCTGAAATTAAACGCATGCCCGGTAAGATCATCAATTTCATTGAGGCGCTGGCGCTTTCTACTGTGCCAAAGATTTCGCTGGTCGTCCGGAAGTCTTATGGGATGGCGTATTCGAATATGTGCGGCACAGGCATGGGCGCTGATTTCGTCCTTGCATGGCCGAACGCGGAAATCAGCTTTATGGCGCCGGAAGTGGCGGCTAATGTTGTGTATCACAGAAAATTCGACGAGTCAGATGATGCCCAAACCGCACGGGAGCGGGCCGTAGGACAGATCAGAGCCGCCGGCGCGCCTTGGAAAGCAGCGGGCTTACACTTGCTGGAAGACGTGATCGATCCGCGTGATACGCGGAGAGTTCTGAGCCAGATACTAAGACTTGCCAGGGGGAAGGATGGGGGATACCGCAGTCAGAGACTGCTTGCAAACTGGCCCACAACCTTTTGAGACTTCTGAGGGACTGGAACAGATCACAAACAAGCTGCAACTGAAAAATTGGCGGGCACTGCAAAAAGCCGTGCCCCCTTCCCTACATCGCCACATTTTTACCATGAAGAGCGCGGAGGAGCCCCTCCCTCCTCCACTCCCCGCCGCTTGCCTCACGCTTTTGACTTCGGATTAGCCTCTTTCCTTGACGTCAAGATCTTACGAAGTACCTTCCCCGGGAGATATTGTAGTGATAATGCTGCTGCCAGGGCCTCGGTTTCATGATCCGGCCTCTGGTCAGCGCACAATCGGGAAAACGCCACTCGGAGGGGCGCCGCATCCGCTGTATTGATAAGCATTACTACACGCTTTACGAAAGAGTCGAGAATAATTCTTTGCATATCCGTCACTTAAGAAAATTATGTATTGACAGACCAGTCTCGGTATTCTATAGAAAAGACTCTTGTCACCCATTCAACCTTCCTTATTTAACACGGACTCGATCGCCTGGCAGGAAGCTCCCTCTCCCACCTGACGAAAGGTGAGAACGAGCTTCGCACAGGGAGGCGTCTAGTGAAGATCGGCGAGCTGGTTAAGCAGACGCAGGTGTCCAAGGAAACCATCCATTATTACGTCCGCGAGGGCCTTCTGCCCCGGCCCCGGAAACTGGGGAAGAATGTCGCAGAGTATAACGAGAGCTATGTGGACCGCATTCGCCTCATCAAAGAGTTCCAAGACCATTGCTTTCTTCCCCTCTCGGTAATCAAAAGGGTTCTTAAGTTCGAGAAGGGCTCACCTGAGCGCGAATGGTTCCTCCAACTTCATACAGACTACTTTCGCCCTGTGGATAAGCTTCTCCCTACGGAGATAGTGGGGGAGAAGCAGTTTCGACAGACCACCGGCCTGGGTCGGCAGTGGCTCGCCAAGTTGGAGGAATGGCGTATCATCACTCCGGAGATCCGCGACGGACAAAAAATTTATTCACAGGATGACCTGACATTAGGAAAGGTCGTCGTGGACATGGACAAGATCGGATTGGGACCTAAGGACGGCTTCGACCCCGAGGCGCTGAGGGTCTACCGTGACATGTTCCTGGAAATCGTGAAGGTATCCCACAGGTACTACTGGCAGTCCGGATTGGCGAAGCTATCTATTGTCGAACGCTCCCGGAGATCGGTGCAGGCCAGGGACATAATGGGCGTCTTCTTTTACCATCTCTATCGGAAGCTCTCCCGCGAAGTGCACGAACAAACGGCTTTGTCCCCCATCGAATCTCAAACAGAGGAGAATGGGCAGACCTCGACCGAGCCCTGACCGGAAGCAGGGTTATGAGACGCCGAATCGGTTTTGGTCTTCAACGCCGGCGTCAGCCTGGTCTCATTGAACAAACGTGCGCGCATAAAAACAGTCGCTTGAGACTGCCATATATGCCCACGTATAAGTGGCCTCGAACAGGGCTTTTTGAAAGCAAATAACATCGAAAGGAGGTGAAACACAGTCCGTCGAACTCTAAAATCGGGGGTCAAATCTTAACTGTTTGTTCGGATTTCACAATGGAGTCAAATACTATGGATGCACAAGCATTAAAACCTCGTTGGGGACAGCCGTTAACAGGAATTATCGCTTTTTTATCACTCAGCATAATAACATGGATCATCTGGTACATATTCAGTGATCTACGGGGGCCGTTTCATTATTTTCCTTATCCATTTATGATGTATATCGGCATGATGATCATTGTCGGTCTTTGGCAACACGTTTCTTTCACAAACTGGCCGTTCATGGGTTTGTCTCGGCCTGTGCGCGGCATTGTGATGACCGCGCTCAATATTTTTATAAGCTGGTTCACTATCAACGTGGTCTTCTATAAAATACTTGGTTTAGGATTCAATTTCCTGAGCGAACCTAATCTTGAAGCTCTTGCCGCTGCCGGGAAAACCACGATGCCGCCGGCGCCGGGGCAACTCTGACCCTGCAGGCATTGACAAACCCGGAATTTCTGTTTGCACAACGGGCCGTCATTTGCTTCGTGCTGATCGGCTTTTTGACCTATGGCCTTGCCGCCGTTCTTTTCGAAAAATGGCCGCTGTACCCGAGCAACCTGCAACAGCCTGAGGCCGGCATCCTTGAAATGGCCTGGTCAACCACGATCACACTTTTTTTCTTTGTCGCTCTGATCGTGCCTTTCTGGGGCCTCATCTTCGGTGTGGTTTTCGGAAAGTCCTACGCGCTCAACACCCCTTGGTGGGGAGGCATAGCCGGAACCACCCATCTCTCCTGGGTGGTCGGGTTTTGGCAATGGATGATTGTGATCCAATACCTGACGGTGCAGGTCTGGCGAGGTAAGCCGTGGTCGGCTATAAAGCTCCCCCAGCCATGGAAGGGCATCGTCTCCTTCATTGGCGTCTTTGTCATTTCATATGCTCTTGCAGTGATTTGTACGAAAATTGCCCCGTTATGGTTGAACATGGAGGAGATTAAAAAACATCTGCCGCCGACGGAAGCGGGGAATCCAGCGCGTTTTCTCTGGCAACATACTTCTGAGATCGCCGCCTTCGCCCTCTTGTGGGGAATTGTCTGGACTAATTTTTTCGACGACATGGTGCCCATGGCAGACAAGGATTCGTGGGGGGCTTTCTGGTTCAGAACCATTGGGGTCTTCATATTGACTTTGCTGGCTTACCTTTTCTATTATGTGGTCAACTGGGGTCTTTGGGGCGCCGGCAATCATCATATGGCCGGGGACATGGCTGAAAAAGCGTTGCATGGGGAGTCCATCGTATGGAGCGTATGGTGGCTCATCCCGTTTCTTTTTAGTACATGGTTCTTTGAAAAATGGCCTTTCTATACGACTGCCGATCATTAATTGCTTTTTTTTGCGCTGGGATTGAACTTGGCGCCATTGTTCAAACCATCTTTCTGCTGAATTGAGGTGATTTCCGATCTAATTGTAATCATTAATAAAACCGGCTTCGGTACCAGGGACCTGTGCTATATCCTATGTTGCACATCTGAAGGAGAGGGCAACGCGACCCGAGTACGGAGGTGCGGAAATACGGTAAGGCAGAGCCGCTTTTGCTCTGCCTTGCCTTTTATAAGGAGAGAGGGAAATGACCAATATCAAAAGAATCGATCATGTGTCGATCGCGGTAAAGGATGCGGATGAGGCAACCCGGCAGTTCGCGATGTTGTTAAACGCCATCCCGATTCGAACGATCATCCTCAAGGAAAAAGCCGGCCCCGTCAAAGTGTCCAATATGCAGATCGGGGAAAACATCATCTCCCTCATCCAATCCATGGATGCGGACGGATTCATAAATCAGCACATTGCCAAGCATGGGGAAGGCCTGCACCATCTGGGCCTGGAGGTGGATAACCTCGAAGAGTTCATTACGGAAGTCGAAGGCAAAGGATTCAAAATTCCTCTGCGGGACGACTTCAGCAACCGCAGCGAAGTGGTATTGCGGCCCAAGGATGCAGCAGGGGTTGTTCTCCAGATCTTGGAATGGAAAGAAGGCAGTGATGCCACTTCGGAGGACCGGATCGAACGAATACTGAATCTTCAGAACATAGAATAACTAGACAAATTGCGCTCACCGTCTCTGAAGCACCGCAAGAATACCCCGGAGAAAATCAAGCGCCGGTGACCTTCAAATGGGCCTGTTGCCGTGACCGTGGTTTGGCCTTGACGGTAATCTGAACATCCCGGCCGAGGGCATTCGGAAAATGAAACAGCCGTTCCATCGAAAAACCGGATAGTTTTCCCCGGGTCAGGGCCGATACCTTAGGTTGGTCTATACACAGGAGTTCGGCAGCCCAGGGCCTGCGTGAGGCGACGCATGGTAATTATGTTGAGAATCTGGCGTGCAAGCTCCGCCTTGGCAAGGCGCTTCCTTACCTATTGTTAATGTAGGCAAGTGTACAAAAGCCGACCAGAATCAGAATTATAAATAGAATTCCAGAGATACCGAGCCAAAATGTCTGTCTATCTGTACCCTCGGTAGTGACTGTTCTACCAACGAAAATTCTCCTGATCCCCTGGACTAAAAGGTAGACGATGATCGTACCGATCCCTAATAGCAATTTCCCGTGGGATGAGTTAGGGGTAATTATCCACAGTAGGATACATATGAGGAGCACACTAACAGCGCCCTTTATCCCCATTCTAAAAGCCCGTCCCCTTGGCATGATAACTATTACGATCAGTTCTGAGGTGATTTCACGATATTTTACAACATCTTGGCCAATTATGGGAAAAAATGGTCAGGTTTTTGTAGTTGTCCCCTATGCTCGTTGCGGATGACCGGCTTCTTCGCATCGCTACCGAATACGCTAAATTGTGACTGCAGGGTAGGGATGCAGCACAACCCTTTACTAACTCAGGCTCGGCATCCCAATCCCTGCGTGCTCATATTTCGACCGCTCAGTAGCCGGGCGAACCCATCGGCTCCCGAGGTATCGGATCGTACTGGTTTCCGCCCTGATTGGTTGTATCGTGTCTGTCATAATCTCTTTGCGGCGCTTGGTTCGTATCATCTTGCTGAGCCGGACAAAATCCAGCCCAACACGAGGCGCTTACGTCATCGGCCCTCGCCCCGATAAATGGGCCACCGGCCAGCACGGTCGCCAACGCTAATCCGAGAATCAGTTTTTTGCTCATTTTACCTCCCCGAAGCATCCCTTCAGTGATGCATGCAAACCACTGTAATTTTGACAGAAAACCACTTATGCTAAAGTAAAACCGTCCTTGTTTCCTGTCAATTGCCTCCCTTAGGGACTTATATTGCACCCAGTTCATTAATCAATTTTTGCGCATTGGCGTTGCCTTGGTCGGTAGCCTTGCGCAACCACTTCACTGCCTCGGCAGCATCCTTTGCAATGCCCTGCCCCTTCGCATAGCATAAGCCAAGGTTAAATTGCGCCACAGCGTTCCCCTGCTCGGCAGCCTTGCGAAACCACTTCACGGCCTCAGCAGCATCCTTCGTAACTCCTTGGCCGTGGTAATAGCATCCGCCAAGGTTATTCTGCGCCTCAGGGAGCCCTTGCTCGGCGGCTTCATGATACCACTTCACTGCTTCAGCAGCGTCCTGCGCAACGCCCTCTCCGTGCTCATAACGAACGCCAAGGTTATTTTGCGCCACAGCGTCCCCTTGCTCGGCGGCCTTGCGAAACCACTTCACTGCTTCCACGGAATCTTTCGCAACACCCTGCCCATTCTCATAACATAGGCCAAGGTTACCTTGCGCCTTAGCGTACCCCTGCCCGGCAGCCTTGCGAAACCACTTCACTGCTTCGACCGAATCTTTCGCAACACCTTGCCCATTCTCATAGCATAGGCCAAGGTTATCTTGCGCCACAGCGTAACCCTGGTCAGCGGCTTTATGGTACCACTTCACTGCCTCGGTGGCGTTCTTCGCAACGCCCCTTCCACGTTCATAACATGCGCCAAGGTCAGATTGCGCCCTAGCGTCCAGATGCTCGGCGGCATTGCGAAACCACTTCACTGCTTCGGCGGAATCTTTCGCAACACCCTGCCCATTCTCATAACATAGGCCAAGGTTATCTTGCGCCCAAGCGTCCCCCTGTTCGGCAGCTTTCCGATACCACTTCACTGCCTCGGTGGCGTCCCTCGCAACGCCTTCTCCACGACTATAACCCACGCCAAGGTTACATTGCGCATTGGCGTACCCCTGGTCGGCAGCCTTGCGAAACCACCTCATTGCTTCGGCGGTATCTTTCGCAACACCTTCGCCTTTGAGATAGCGATAGCCAAGATTATTTTGTGCAACTGGATCGCCCTGTTCGGCAAGTTTCCGCATCTCCGATATTTCTGAGGACGCAACAGCATACGTGTGGGACCCGTAGACCAGCATCAAAATTAATACACACAGCACACCAACCTTTTTTGACATAGCCTTTGCCCCCTATTTATTGAGCATCACCCATATATTTTTGACCACGTTTCACACGTTTGGGGTCGGAAGGTCGGACCACGCTAAAGCGGGACTACTCACGGAAAGAATGGTCCTGATTGGCTATTTTAGAATCTTAGAATGTAGTTTTAAAGCCCAAATAGCCTCTTTAACCGCGCAGTCAAAATGAAGAGTCGATCACACATCCAGGCGGCTTGGACAATAGTTGGTCGTAGCGTCTCAGTCGAGTTGCAAAAGTTGCCCATCCGAAAAGCGAAGGGTTTTCTCTTTCGCTCCACCCATGCTTGCTCTGCGCCTCATATCGGTGTAATTTCATGCCGTGTGAATCCATTTGGTGCGTTTCGCCGAAACGATGACAAGTTGGTCCTCGAATTCTTCCGCAGGGTGAGATTGGAGGAGGGGAACAAGAAGGTCCAGCACATTCCGTGTCGTGGTTGGATTGACTTTCAGCCTAATCACGCCGGTATGCCGCCCAAGGGGCAGGACGACCCAATCGCCGAAATGCCCATCGAGAGTTACAAGCACCCTCTTTTCATCGATAGCCTTCCGGAGTATCTGGGTGTCATCGGCTCGCGATTGGCCGGCTTCTGAGGCACGCATAACATCGAACCCCGCAGCCCGCAACGCCCGGGGCCAAGTGGACTCCAAACATCTAATCGAGGTATAGCCTGTAGGGTTCAGGCGCCAACCGCTCTTATCTCCGAATGGTCAAGACACGACCTGGCATAGAAAAGAGCGGCCTGGATATCTTCTCTCGTTAATTCAGGATAATCTCCCAGAAGAGTATCCCAGGCTTGCCCTTCAGCAATCTGTTCCAGGATTACCGATACCGGAATTCGAGTCCCTTTGATGACTGGTCTTCCGTTGCATACTCTCGGATTCAGTTCGATCCTGTTAATGGCGTCCATCCGCTTACTCCGGGAACGTGGGTAACGGTTTCAAGACATGTCATAGTTTTCAGTGTATGGCAGTACCCTATACTTTTCAAGTGGCTTTTGCAATCCGGCGGCCATGCTGTTCAGATCCTGGATCCCACCGATGCAGTATAAAGAAGCGCGAAAAGTACCGCTACGGATAGCGGACAGCGGTTGGGCCGCCCGATTCATGCCTTCGTTGTAGAACCCTTGTCCACAGCGGGCAAATGACAACTAACTCCAAAATCGTGTAAGCCGAGTCGTTTCATGGACAGGCAGGCAATGATCTGTTCGAGTTTGCCTGCCCTCAACAGAAAGAGCCAGAAATATGGGGTGCAGAATTAAAGATGCCTGTGAGACTTTTATCGTTTCTCAGATGTCCCTCTCAGTTTCCAGAAATTTATCTATGGCCGCGAGCAGTTCGCGGCTCTCTTCGATAACTTGACGCGCATTCTCTTCACTGACGGCGTGGACCGCGCCATAATCGCCGGCGTTTCTGAGTTCGAATGCGTTGAGAAGGTACCTGTGGAAACGACTATCGAAAGCGCCGGTCTTGACAAACTCTTTGCCAAAGGCAACGATCACGCCCGAATGCTTGGAAAAGGAAAGCTCACGGGTCAACAACAACGCTTCTACCGCGTAGAACATAGAATAATAAGCCCTACTCACCGCAAAACTGAAGTAGCCTTCCCTCAGGAGCAGTTCAGCCGCACGGATGCTCTGAAGCGACTTTTCCAAAAGCTCGCGGACACCCTCTGTCATATCCAGACCCCTTCTTTCCCTGCGTTTAGAATAAGAGGGGTCTTCCGGGAACGGAACGCATCAAAATCCATCAGGACGAGAGATAAAACAACATCATGGCTAAGCGAAAGGTCGCAAATTGCCGGGAAGATGCGCTCGCGTTCCTCAAGTGGGTCGGGGAGAGGCCTCAGCAACACCAATAAGTCAATATCCGATCCCTCTGCAAAATCCCCGCGTGCATAGGAACCGAAAAGAACCATCCCCTTCAGGCGATTGGCGTATTGGGCGTTCAGCAACGCTTTTGCTTCAGTAAGCACCCTATCAACTTTTTCGGGCCGTTTCCTTCCCATTTGGTCTGTTTCACCTTCAGGAAAACTGCGCAAATTAAGAAAAACGGTGGGCACGATGAGGCTACCGTGCTCCGTTCCCCCACCTTACGAGGCTTCGCCAATTAATAGCGATTATAACACAGCAAAACTTCAAAAAATCTATAAGCAGGGGCCTAACGGCTAGTCCAATTTACTCAAGGCAGGTTATTGCACACAGGATAAAAGAAAGCAATTTTTCTGATCGGGACGACTGGATTCGAACCAGCGACCTCTGCGTCCCGAACGCAGCGCTCTACCAGGCTGAGCCACGTCCCGATCTAATAGTGCCGCATATTTAACAAAATTCCCCTGCCCTGTCCACATCCTTTTGGATTGAGAAAAACACTGAGATCGATCTAACCGAAGCAATTCAGCATGCAAGTCGTGCTTGAAGCTCGAGGGACTATTATCTTGAATGACAGGAGCAGGATGAACATGGCAGGAAGCACGAATAACCTTGGGCAATGACCGGGAGGGGTGGAAGGCTTTTTTATCCCCGCTCCCCGCTTCTTGCTTCCCGATTCCAGGAGGGAGATGAATATGTCAATTGTTATCGCCATTATCGGCGCTTTTCTGATATTCGCTGTGCTGTGGGAGGCGTTCGAAACCGTTATCTTCCCGCGCCGGGTTACCCGGCGGTTACGAATGGCCCGCATTTTTTTCCGGGGTACATGGGTTGCATGGAAAGCGGTCGTGCACCCGATATCGGCCGCGCGCCCGAGAGAGCGTTTATTGAGCATCTACGGACCGCTCTCATTAATTGTGCTCCTGGGTTTATGGGCCTTTATGCTGATCATAGGTTTCGGGCTCCTGTATCGGGGGGTCGCGGCCATATCGGAAGACCAGAAAAGCCTCGTAACAAATCTTTATTACAGCGGAACAACTTTTTTTACGATCGGATTGGGCGATGTGCGGGCTCTCACGCCTTTCGGGCGCTTCCTGACAGTTGCAGAGGGTGGGACAGGGCTTGGTTTTCTGGCGCTTGTCATCGGCTATCTGCCGGGTTTGAACCAGTCCTTTTCAAAGCGTGAGGTAAACATATCGCTCTTAGATGCCCGCGCCGGCTCGCCGCCTACAGCCGCCGAAATGATTTACAGGCGCCACGACGACCATGGCATGGAATCGGTTCGGGAGTTTTTGCACGAGTGGGAGAGATGGTCTGCGGAATTGCTCGAAAGCCACCTGTCATATCCAGTGCTCGCCTATTGGAGGTCTCAACACGATAACCAGTCATGGCTCGCTGCGCTGGCGTCGATTCTGGATACAAGCGCATTCGTAATGGTTGGACTGGAAGGCGCCTGCGCGCGCCAGGCGCAACTCACTTTTGCCATGGCGAGGCACGCGGTCGTCGATCTTGCCCTGATTTTCGGAGTTACGCCCCGATGGCCTGAACCTGACCGCCTCCCGCCCGCACAACTGGCGAACATGAGAGCCAGGTTGATGGCGGCTGGCTTGCAGGCCCGCACCGGAGATGATGCGGATCGAAAGTTAATCGAATTGCGCGGCATGTATGAGCCTTTTCTTTTTGCACTCTCAAAGCATTTTCACTTGGCTTTACCGCCCTGGATCCAGGAATCGGCCGTTACTGACAACTGGCAGGAGAGCGTATCGACTCCGGAACCGGGCGCAGGAAGGGTTGTTCGGATGCGCAGAAGGGCTGAGGGGCACTTATAAAGCGTAAATTTCTAAATTCTGTTGATCCTGTTAATCCGGTCAAAAGTCTTTTGCCTTTGAGCTGTTGTTTTTCTTTAAATTCTGGCTAAGAGGCTCGGCCTCTTAGCGGCCTGCCCGTGCCAAATCTCTGCAGTAAGTCTTTTTTGTATGCGCCTCTACTGAGGTGGATCTTTTTTATTTACAAGCTGTACTGCTTCCTCTCCATTTCCTGTCCATGACCAGGTCTCAACCTTCTCTGCGGCCCGCTGTCAGGCTATCGACAAACCGACAAAGGTCCAGTTCACTCCCTTTGGCTTTTTCTTCTCTAAAACCTCTGCGGTGAGTCTTTTTCGTATGGGCCTCTGCAGATGAATCGCTTTGGTGAGCGATTACGTCTTCTGTGCTATAATTTAATCTGATAATCAGGATTCCAGTAAATGAGAAATAGATGCCAAAATGCTTGAACCTGAAGTCGAAAACAAAGACGGACCCGCTGGGCCAGATGTCGATGATAAGCTCGCCCAATCCGGGAAGACTGCGAACCTAGCTGCCGCCGAAGGCAGTGGCGAAGTCGGTAGGCGCTCCGACCGCCCCGCCGCCCTTTTGAGCCGGATATCCGCGTTTCCGCACCTGCCCGGCATATACATGTTCAAGGACGCAGACGGCGTTATCCTTTACATCGGAAAGGCCCTGGATCTTAGGAAAAGGATCGGCAATTATTTCCGGAGTGGCGACGCGGTAGATATCAAAACCAGGATCATGCTCGCCAAGGCCGCCGACGTCGAATACGCCATTACATCATCCGAGAAGGAGGCACTGCTCCTCGAGGCCAGCCTCATAAAGAAACACCGCCCGCGCTACAATGTCGTGCTCCGCGATGACAAAAACTACCTTTCGATCCGGATCGACCCTCGCGATCCTTACCCCAGGCTGGACATAGTGCGGCGGTTCCAAAAAGACGGAGCGATATACTTCGGTCCCTATCCATCGGCTCGAGCCGCCCGCGACACGCTCAAATACCTGCAGCAGCTTTTCCCGCTCAGACTTTGCAAGGGCAAAAAGCTTATTCCGCGGGAACGTCCCTGCCTGAATTTTTCGATGGGCCAATGTCTGGCCGCCTGTGCAGGCAAAGTTCCCCGGGAAGAGTATATGAAGATGGTCGAAGAAGTGGTGCTTTTCCTGGAAGGCAAAACCGACATCCTTCAAAGACAGCTTCAAAAAAGGATGAACGAGGCCGCCGAGGTGCTGCAGTTCGAACTGGCCGCTTTCTACCGCGACCGGCTGCGAAACATCGCGGCTACAATCGAAAAACAGCATGTCGTATCGGACCGTTTCCTGGACCAGGACGTGCTGGGCATCTACCAGGAGGAAGACCGGAGCGAACTGGTGGCCCTCTTTATCCGGCAGGGAGTGCATTCCGGCCAGAGGGCGTTCGACCTCAAGGAGGCCCAGGGGGATCAGCAAGAGCTAATCTCGGCCTTCATTCATCAATACTACTACGAAGGCGCCTTTATTCCCGATGAAGTGCTCGTCCCCGGTTCGCTCGACTCCGAAACGGTTCTCTCGGAGTGGCTATCGGAGAAGAAAGGAAAACGCGTGAGGGTCTGGGCGGCAAAAAGAGGCCCCAGAATGCATCTGCTCGATATGGCGCAAGCCAACGCCCGCGAGGGATTCATCAGCCGAAAGCGGTGGCAGAAAAGAGATACGGCGCTCATAGACGGTCTTCAGCGCCTCCTCAAGCTGCCCAGAACGCCTGCCCGAATCGCGTGCGTGGACATTTCCAACATTCAGGGGCAGCACGCTGTCGGGGCGGTTGTTGTTTTTGAACAAGGGCGCCCGGACAAGAATTCCTACAGGCGCTACCGGATAAGACTGACGAGCGAGCCCGACGATCCGGCCATGATGGCCGAGGTAATAGGCAGGCTTATTGAAAACGACCGCGAACTTTCCGCAGGCCTCGATCTGCTTCTTCTCGACGGCGGAAAGGGCCAGTTGAACACAATCGTTCGCCTGCTGGAGCAGATCGGAACTTCTGAGCCGCTCCCGGTCGCCTCCATTGCCAAGGAACGCGAGTCAGACATAGGGGAGAAGGGAAAAGGGCTATACGAGAAAATTTATCTGCCCGGTCGCAAGAACCCCCTCTTTCTGCACCGGAATCCGGACATTCTTCACCTGCTCCAGCGAATACGGGACGAGGCCCACCGGTTCGCCATATCGCACTATCAAAACGTGCACAGGACCTCGCTCCTCACCTCGGCGCTCGACGGTATTTCGGGAATAGGCCCCGGCAGAAGACAGATGCTCCTCCAGCGCTTCGGCAGCCTCGATGGAATTCAGGAAGCCTCAGCCATCGAACTGGAAAGAGCCGGCCTGCCCCGGGAGGTAGCGCAGAGCGTTATTCGCGTTTTATCCGAAACTGAAAGCAGCGCCATTTTGGACGAGCGGCAAGTTCCTGAAGACGGAAGACGGAGAACAGAGGACGGATGATGCACGTCACCCACCATACGTTATCCGTCCTCTGTCCTCCGTCTTCCGTTATCCGTCATCCGGAGCTTCACGAAAAAGATCAGTCCGGCAAGCAGGGCCGCCCCGACCACGATATCGACCTGATGGGAATATCGCAGAACGAGGTCCCATCTTTCACGGAGGTACATCCCGCAGATAAGGAGAAAAGAATTCCAGAGGGTCGCACCGGCAAGGGTCGCCATGAGGAAAGGCAGAAGCTTCATCTTACCTGTCCCTGCCGGAACCGAGACGAGATGTCTCACAACGGGTATGAACCGGCTTATAAAAAGGGTGAGTGTCCCCTTTCGGCGGCTGAAAAAATCCTCCGTCCGATCAAGATCGTGCGGGTTGAGAAGCAGGTATCTGCCGACCTTCAGCACAAACGGCCTCCCTCCATAGTAGCCCATCGCATACGAGATTGCGGACCCAACTACCGAACCCGTGCTGGTTACAACAATGGCGGCCCAGAGATTCCATTGGCCATCGGCAACCATAAATCCGACGAAAGGCATCACCGCCTCACTTGGAACCGGAGCGATCATGCTCTCGAGCGCCATCAGGAAAGCCGCGCCAAAATACCCTGCCCCATGAAGACACAATATTGCGAAATTCGATACCAGGTTTGTCAGCATGCAATTCTTTCCTCTTTTTTCCTATCCGGTAAGCGAACACCAGCCGACTGCGCCGGGTATTCAAAACAGAATTCGGCGCAAATTGCCAGAACATTCTTGCCAACAGCTATAATAGAATAATAAAAGAATCAGTAATGTATTGTACTTAGACTTCCTCACCGCGACAAAGCTGACAACTCGGTGTTTAACCATGAAAGAAGACGAAATAATCCACTACCCTATCGAAGACTCGATCGACCTTCATACCTTCAGGCCGAACGAAGTGAAAGACCTTCTGAACGACTACCTCGAAGCGGCGAGAGAGAAGGGCTTCGAGGAGGTCCGAATAATTCACGGAAAGGGCACAGGGGCACTGCGCCGGACGGTCCAGGCACTCCTCAAGAGCCATCCCATTGTGGTTTCGTTTAGCGAGGCCGGCCCCGAATCAGGTGGCTGGGGTGCAACGATTGCCGTGCTGAGAAAAAAATAAATCCTCTTGGTGAACCCTCACTAGGTTTCGGGTTCGCGGTTACCGCTGAGTAAGCATGAGAGACGCTTCAAGTTCGCGGCCGATTTTTTGTGAGGCCGCATCACCACGCGCCAAAGAGTGAAAATTTCACAATTCACTATTCACTATTCACGATTCACTATTCTTCACATCCGGGCGCCCTTGTCATAGCTTCCGAGGAATTTGAAAAATTCAGTCTTTTCCACCAGTTCGGCCAGAATGTGCCTCCGGCTCTCCTCGGTCACGTCGGTTTCCAGATCAACATAGAACAGGTACTCCCAGGGCCTGCTGTGGATCGGCCTCGACTCGATTTTGACAATATTTATATCGTTTAGTGAAAAAATCCTAAGCGTTTCGAACAAAGCCCCCGGCTTGTCGCTTACCGAATAGATCAGGGAGGATTTATTTTGAGGACCTGGAAGAGATTCATTCCTGGATATAACAACGAATCGGGTGAAATTCCGGGGATTGGTCTCTATGCCTTCCTTGAGAATCGCCAGCCGGGCAACCTCTTCCGCTCCTTCGCCTGCGATGGCAGCCTCTTTGGGATCAGCGCCCTCTTTTACCCTTCCAACGGCCGAGGCAGTATCTTTACACGCTATCAAGTCCCAGCCGGGATTTTTTTCCAGATACTCCCTGCACTGCTGAAAGGCCTGAGGATGTGAATAGATTCTTTCCAGCCCTTCGATCGATGCTTCCGGCTGCCCCAGTAGATTATGTTTGATCCTCAAGGTCAACTCACCGACTATTTTGAGCTCATATTCAAGCAGCAGGTCATAGTTCTCATGAATGCTGCCTGTAAGGCTGTTTTCGACCGGAACGACGCCGAAGGCCGCCTGCTCGCTGTCCACCAGAGCGAAGACCTCTCTAAATGAGGAACAGTCCCGGAGAGGGACCTCATCGCCGAAAAATTGCGTGCACGCCTTGTGAGAGAAGGAACCGGGCACGCCGCTGTAGACAACCGTTGCAGGCGCCCTCCCCTCCCCCCGGCGCGGTCTCATGACAGCGGCTTTGTCGAGGTATGCGTAATCAAGCTGTTTTCCAACAACAGGGGCAATAACATAAAGGTCTCTCATGAGCTGCTCGAACTGTTCCGGATAGAGGCTCTGGGGCCCATCGGATAACGCTTTGTCCGGTTCTGTATGCACTTCCACTATGAGACCGTCAGCACCCGCAGCTATGGCTGCGCGAGCCATGGGACTGACTTTTTCTCTGATCCCGGTGGCATGGCTCGGGTCCACGATAATCGGCAGGTGGGTAAGCTTCTTGATGACGGGAACGGCGGTAAGGTCCAGAGTATTTCGCGTGTAGCGCTCGAATGTGCGTATCCCGCGCTCACACAGCATTACCTGGTCGTTTCCTTCCGAGAGAATGTATTCGGCGGACATGAGCCATTCCTCGATAGTCGCCGACAATCCCCGTTTCAAAAGCACCGGCTTGCCTATTCGGCCAACGGACTTCAGCAGTTCGAAATTTTGCATATTTCGAGCCCCGATTTGAACAACATCAACGTATTTCATCATCAGATCCGCCTGGCTCGGAGAGGTCATCTCCGAGACAATTCCAAGTCCGGTCTCTTCCCTTACCTCACTGAGTATCTTCAACCCCTCCTCTCCCAGTCCCTGGAAAGCATAGGGAGAGGTCCTCGGCTTGAACGCCCCGCCACGGAACAGCACGGCCCCGTGTTTGCGCACGGTGCGCGCAATGTCCAGAGTTGTCTTCCTGTCTTCAACACCGCATGGACCGGCGATCACTACCAGGCGGTCCCCACCTACGGAAACATCTCCGACTTTTATGATAGAAGCGGCAGGATGCAGTTCGCGGCTCACCAGCTTGTAAGGTTTGGATATGGGAACGGCCTTTTCCACGCCAGGCAGCGATTCATAATATGCGCTTTCCCTGTACATCTTGCCGACAATTCCCAGGACTCGTTCTTCCACCCCTCCTATGTCCTTCACCATATGGCCTTCGGAGCGAAGCAGGTCCTTGAGCCTCTCAATTTCTTCCTTTGTTATCCCTTTTGCGAGTACGAGAATCACGGCAAATCCTCCGGTCAAATGTTTGAGTTGACTGCAATAAAAAAACCCCGAAGAAAACTCCTCGGGGTTTAGAACTTGGGGGCCCCGGGGAAGATTCCTTATCCACCTGGGCCTTTTTCTATAAGCTAATATCCCGGGTGGACACTCCTAAAGAAGCAAAAAAAGAAGCCGGAAAAGAACAGAAAACCAGTTCCATCCGGTCGGCGCCAGCCAGGGAAAAAAGAGCAAATATCGAGAAACGGTTTTCTATTCATAAAGAACCCTTTTTGAAATTCCAGAGCAAGAATAGAAAATCTGCCGGACTTTGTCAAGCCCCCATTCCGATGCATTTTAAGCATGCCGCACTAACAGAGCAGCACGCGCCTTTCCACCAGCCTGTACATATAGTTGGAGTAAGAAGGGACACCGAAAACCACGCATGATAGCTCTTGCTTATCGTTTAGAAAAACATCCACTGCCTTTCTGACCTCCTGTTCTCCGTCATGACCCAAAAAAATCCCCCCTGGCTTCAGTTTCGGATACCACGCCTGCAGATCCGCGAGACACCCCTTGTAGCTATGATCGCCATCGATGAATATCATGTCAAAACTCTGATCTTCAAAATCAGAGGATGCAGCAACACTGTCTTTCCTCATCGGCACAAAAAAGGTTGGCAGCCCGGATTCGAAAATATTCTGCTCGAAGGTATCAAATAAGAGCCTTTCTTTTATCACGTCCATCGATTGGTGTTCATCAGAACCTTCCCAGGTATCTACGCAAAAGATCCTGGCGCCGTATTTCCCGTTGTCGTAAAGAGTCTTTGCCATAATCAGAGCCGAGAGGCCCATGAAACTGCCGATTTCAACGATTTTCGCATTGAAAGGCATTTGCGAAGCAAAGCGGTTCAGTATTTCGACGTCTCCAGGCAGGAGATAACCCTTTACGCCGTTAATTTCCAGCAAACCATCCACGATCTTACATGTGAGAGGTTCGGTCCATTTCCGACTGGCATTCATTGTTGACTCCTATTACCGCATTCCATAGCGCCTTTTGTTGCTGCATTGTCAAGACAGGATGGCAACGGAAGACCGACCCGAGCGGCCATGGAAAGGGTTTCCTTGTCGCTTCCATCCAAAGCCAGGGCACGCCCTGCCGCTTCACGCGCCAGCGGCACTTGACCAAGGCCGTATATCACTGTGGCCAGCCGGGTGAGCAATTTGGCATTTTCCGGAGCCAAAGCGAGTGTTTGCTTGAGCAACTCGGTTGCAGCGGAATAATTGCCATTTTTATATTGTCTATGAGCTTCGCCTATCAGGTCTTTCAAACGCTCCATGCTCGAAGATGCCGCCATGATCGCAACTCACTTTCGTGGGAGTGAAATGGGATATCGGAGCGGGCCGGGGGGCGTCGGGAGCAATGCTGCCAAAGGCTATTAATCTGCGCCCTGATTCTAAACGGAATAATTCACTTTTCGACTTATCCATCTCCAGTAAAGGGAATTGGCCGTTTGCTGCAGAGCCTGTGCTATGAGAATTCACGATTGCCGAGTACAGATTTTGGACCAGCGGGTTATCTACCGAGTGCAGCACCTTCACCACATCAAGTGCTTCTCGCCAACGGCCAAGCATTGCGTAGGCTGCTGCAAGGTTTCCTGCCGCGATGGCAGAATTGGATAACTTCATGGCCTGATCGAGAAACAAGACTGCCATCTGGCCGTAACGATCGTTGAACAAAGGAGATGTCAACATTTTTGCCCCGATGTCAAGGCAGGCATGGAACCTGGCAGTCCCTTGATCAGCGCATTCCAAGATGGATGGATATAACGATTCCACAGTCAGCCTGTTGTTGTGCCGATCAAGTGCTTTCTCGAAAGTTAGGTGTGAAGCATGACGAACCATATCCGTCTTCACCGCAGTCATGCTCTTATCGTGAAGTCTGTAGTAATAGAGGATCTGAGGCACATAGACAGGCTCGAAGTGTTCCATGATCCGCAGCCACATGTCCCAATCTTCGGCGCCTTCCAATTGTGGATCATACAGGCCGATCCGCTCCTGGCACTCACGCCGGTATAGAAAAGAGGCGTTGCCCGGATTGCAGCGCAATAGGCTGGGATAGCTGAAATCCTGATCGCGGCAGACGCCCGTGATTCGGTCTTTTTGATCAATCCAGGCAAAGGAGGAGTAAGCAAATCCGGCTTCAGGGCAGGTTTCCAACGCAGCCACCAGCATCTCGAGGAACAAGGGCGAGCAGTAGTTATCGTCGGAGGTCCAGGTCAGATATTTTCCTCGAGCCAGATCAAAACCTGTGTTGAGCGCATGCGGCAGGTGCTTGTTCGGCTGTGAGATGATGACCAGACGCGGGTCGGTCAACGAATCGAGATATTCGCGCGTGTCATCAGTTGAGCCATCATCTACGATTATTAATTCAAAGTTGGAAACGGTCTGTCCGAGGATACTTTCTACAGAAACGGGTAAGAGCTCGACGTGATTGTATGTGGGCAGCACAATTGAAACCATGGGTGTACTCTGCATGTGGAGGCCGCCTTTGGTTATGACGTTAGAAGGCAAATCAACAAGGTTCATATGCAGCCAGTGGATCACTGGGGATAACTGCGAGACAAGGTGTTTCTTTTACCTGTCCGACGGTGCAAAGCAAGTAGCCCTGTGCAAGTTCCTGTTTTTCCCGCTGAGATAAGGATGCAAAGAAACTGCGCAACGACTCCGCCACTGGCTCGAACCCCGGAACATTGAGGAAGTTCACGCTGTGCTCAGGGCTCACTGTGAATTCCCATACAGATCGAAATCCCGCCTGCTCAAAAAAGGGTCGCATCGTTAATTTCGGATCTTCGAACCCATAAGGCCAGAGTTGGGCTCTCTCCTGCACAAATTTTCCTACTCGGTACGCCATACTACGTGCATTCGGCACAAGAGAAATGACCAATCGCCTTGCTACACGACGCGATTCGCTGAGAACATGAACAATTTCAGTCGCGGTAAAGTGCTCGAGTACCCCGCTACTCCAAACGACATCAACCGAATCTTCCGGCAACGGTAATAAACACTTAATGTCCGCTAGTATACTTTGCGTTATATTTATATGGAGTTTATCAAAAACAGCTTGGCCAAAAGCGAGGCTCTCTTCACTATAATCAAGAAGAAGAATATCACGACCGCGGATACCTAGAAACGCCGAAATCTCAGCAGTACCGCTTCCTAGTTCAAGTACCCTTTCCCCGGGGTAAGTCAAATCCAGAATAGTCTCGGCCCATGGTGGCAGATTCCCGTTCCGGGCGGCGAGCGCAATATGGTCGGCGGTGGAATTACCTACAATAACTTTATGCCATTCATGTGCGGTTAACTCTTGATCAGTGGTCTCAGGCCCCGGTGACTCCATCTGCACGGTCGGTGTCTGTATCCTAATTTTTCGACCTACCCAGGCAATGAACAATCCGTCCGGCTGTTTTTGCCTGTCATAGGAAATTTCTTCGTAGTAATGATCCCGGCAAGTTCGGGCCAGCCATTGATCAACTTCATGAGGGAAAAACCACCTCTCCCATTCGGTAGTCTCAAGAGCCCCCCATTTGTCGGCATTTTTGTCAATTATAATGATCGTTCCGTCTGGTTTGATAACTCTGGTGAACTCAGTTATTACACGTTCAGGGTCTGTAACATGCTCTAAAGTCTCCACACAGTAAAGTACATCAATTGAGGCATCTTCAAATGGTAAGTCATGAAGTGTGGAGTGATGTATTTCGATGCCTTTTGGAACATGCTCCAGCAACTGTTTGGATATGTCAACTCCATCAATTTTTGCATTGGGGAAAAGTTTCATGAGCTCAGCAGCGAAGCGACCTTTTCCACAACCAGCGTCCACTACGCGCTTCCCATTCAAGTCCCCAACTGCACGTGTGATCGCAAACAAGCGACCATCATTGGGATCTAAACGGTCTGGGAAAAGGTGGTTATTCTCGTCAAAAAACGATTCACGCCTGAGGTTTTCAGCATCCATGTAAAACTTTACCGCCCAAGATATTTCAGCGCATGGAAAATACGCTGCCTTGACACCATACGAACCGTAGAACCCGCCGGTTGCGTTCTGCAATAGTTGCAGTGCGTTCAGCGCCTTATCCGCTCTGTCTCTTTCACCCAGGGAGTACCAGATTTTACTAAGTTGTGCCAGTCCTGTGGAACAAATCCATTGAGCGTCGCTATAGGCTGGTACAAGACCGTTCTCCTGTTGGTGCGGAACCAAGGTAGCCATGCCTTTACGGGCTAAATCAGGCTCACCTAATTCTATAAATGCCTCTTGTATGTAGGCATAGAAATGTGTCAGGTGATTTGGGCGGGCAAATGCAAAGAGGTCTGTGTTTCGCAAATAGTAACCCAATGCGTTTTCAACGAATCGTATGTATCTATTCTCGCAAATAAGTTCACCGGCCTGTCGCAGCGGACCAAGGACATACAGATGGACACCTTCACTAACCTCTCCTCGCGGTCCCATATTCCACGCGCTGCCCGGGGGCGGCACTCGAAGCCGGCCCGTCGCGAAATCTGAAGTCGCGACCAACCAATCACATGCTCGGCGAAGTGGTTGCTCCAGTTCCGGCATTTGAGGCAGGATAGCAAGCCAACCCCGAACCACCTGTCCCGTGTCAAATGCAAATCCTCCTGCCCCGCTGCACTCACCAAAAGATCCATCGGGGGACTGCACCTCTGTCAGCCATGCTGCATACTGTCTTGCCAGGGTTCGCTCGCCGGTATGAAGTAACGTAGGGATAAAGTACCCGGTCACTTCAGGATACGGGACCCTTGATTGCGAATGAGTGATGATTCCTCCGCCTGGAATAGTATTTCTTTTCACCCAGTCTCTGGCGCCATCCATCATACGAATCCAAAACTCCCTGAACATTTGGAATGAAACGTGAATCCTTATTACCTTGAGTCAGAATTGAGGATCTCCACTCTTGGCTGATCGACACAAGGTGCGTTTGCTTGTGGAAAATGCAATCGGCGTGCCACACCGAGACGGCCTAAGAGAAACCATTTAACTGCAAGGATCACGATCTTTCCGGAAGGCGAGCCTTATCGGGCTGAACTTTACATGGGCTCTTCAGTCACGCCGATCTCATCATCCCACATCGGTGCAGCTTGAGTATCTGCCAACTATTTGACACCAGAGGGGTGTAAAGAGCCGCCGGATAGGGGGCCGTCCAGGATTGGCCAGGATTTTGCTCTATGTACACAATCTTCATGCTAAGCGTGCACCTGTCAGCAACGTTCGAATTTGCGCCCTGTGCAGCGCAGATGACAGAGCAGATCGCGATCAGAGGATGAGATGAAAAGCGTGACAGATCTTTTTACGGGTCAATCGCAGCATCAAGCCATAGATCGGACCTATCGAAGCGATTCCCCGCTTCCTGTTCTTCTCTCCGTTGTTATCACGACATACAATCGGCCGGACATGCTGGAACAATGTTTGGAAGGTTTTAAGCGGCAGATGCTGGATCCCTCGAAATTCGAGATCATCATCGTAGACGATGGGTCGAAGTCAAAAAGCAATGAGCTTGTCCAGCGCTACAGCAATGACATGCTGATTCACTACGTTTATCAACAAAATGCCGGTCTTGCAGCCGCGCGCAACACCGGCATCGCAGCCGCAAAAGGCAACGTGATCGTTCCCTTCGATGACGACAATTCCCCTCATCCCGGTTGCCTCACCAGGCACTATGGTTTTCACTTGATTAATCCATCGGTCGAAGATGCGATGCTGGCTTTCATGGAGTGGACGCCGGGGCTGGAGATCACTCCTTTGATGCATTATGTAACGGAGGTCGATCCATGGTTGTGGTGCTACAAAAACATCCGGCAAGGGCAGGTACTGCCGTTCGGTTACCTCTGGGGGGGCTGCTCGTCCTATAAAAAAGAGCTGATTCAAAAAGCCGGCGGGTTCAATTCTGATTTCAGGTTCGGATACGAAGATACCGAAGCGGAATTCAGAATGCGGCAACATGGTTTGAGAGTTCATTTTGACCGTTACGCGCTAAACTACGTGTCCAAGCCCGTAGACTACGAAGAGTTCTGCGATCGCTCCTACAAACAGGGCAAATCCCTTTGGAGGCTCAAACAGCTATATCCCGAAAGTCGACTGATCCAGGAATATACGAATATAGGAAATACCCGCGATGTGATCGCAAACTATGAGCACGTAGCGGGTAATGTCGATGTCATTAAGAAAATGCTCTCAAAAGGCTGGTCTCTTCCTCAAACGGGTGCCGAATCGCCCTCGCTTGACCCGCTTTATCGTTGCCTATACGCCTCATTTGAATACTGGAAAAACCGAGGTATTAATGACGCAATGCAGGGGCAGGAAAGCCGGCGAGTTAATCATTCCAAAAGCATTCTTATCATCGCGCCCGAGTTGCCGGCCTATGACCGGGCTTCAGGATCTTTTCGGCTGTTCCAAATCATAAAGCTTTTACGCCAATCCGGTCACAGAGTAACCTTCATTTCGCGGGCTCCGGGCTCGTGGGAAAATCCTGCCTTGTACATCACAAAACTGGAAAAGCTGGGCGTGCGGGTCTTTCCCGTTGACCCGCAGAGAATTTTCGAGAAATGGGGAGTAAAACCGGACATACCCGATATCAACCTGGACAGGATCCTTCAGGAAGGGTCCTTTGATGTTGCCTATCTCTATTTTTACTATCTGGCCGATCAGTATATTGATGAAATCAGGACCCATTCACCCGGCACGCATATAGTCGTCGATTCGGTGGACCTGCATTTCCTGAGAGAAGAGAGAGGGGCGGCATTGTGCAATCCGGAAATGATAAAGCAGGTTAGCGAGACGAAACGGGCCGAACTGGGGGTCTATCGAAGGGCTGATACGGTGATCACGGTGTCCGAAGCCGACAAGGAAACCCTTCTCCGGGAGGCTCCGGGGCTTTCCGTGGGAGTGGTGTCAAATATCCACCCCATCCCTAAAGAGAATTCCCCTTCTTTTCGTTCCAGACAGGATTTCCTGTTCATAGGCAGCTTTCTACACCATCCAAATTTCGACGCAATAAACTTCTTCTGTCATGAAACGTGGCCCCTCATCAGCTCAAAGCTGCCACAACCGAGGCTCTACATAGTGGGGGACAGCCCGCATCCCGGAGTCCTCGCACTGGCAAACGATCGTGTAATCGTAACGGGATATGTGCCCGACACGGCCCCCTACCTGCAAAAATGCCGTGTATCAATTGCCCCTCTTCGCTATGGTGCAGGAATGAAAGGCAAAGTCGGTGAAGCGCTGGCTTGCGGCTTACCCGTGGTCGCCAGCTCTATAGCCGTGGAAGGGACTGATCTGCAATCCGGCCGTAATGTCATTGTTGCCGACGATCCGGTGGCTTTCGCCGATGCAGCAATCGCGCTCTATCAAAATGAAGAGCTATGGAACAGGATTTCAATAAACGGGAAGGAATTCGTCACAAAGCTCTATTCTCCGGAGGCAGTGGCGGCAAACCTCGAGAATGCCCTGTTCAGCAACCGCTCTCAACCAAATACCTTTTTTCATTAACCGAGTAGTGTTGTAAACTGTCCGGCAATTTTGCTGCATGCAACCATGCGATTTCTGTCATTGGAAAGGTTATGAGGGTGTCGCAGATGAACAAATTGGAAAAACTCATAGATCGCATCATAGACCGCGTAAACGTTAACCTTAGAAAACCCGCATTTGACGTGAGTCCTTACGTTCGCCACCTGATCCCGCCCGATCAGTTCGTCCGTTTTTACGCATTCTATGGCTTGACTCTGCACCATCCGATCCGTTTCCTATTCAATCATTCCAGCATCGCGGGAAGCTATTTCCTGGGCAAATGTATTGTCGATCATTCCGTCCTGTATAAAAGTGACGTTCGCGGCGATGAGTTAAAAGCCAAAGGCGATTTTTTTAAGTATGAAGATTTGGAAATCCCCCTGCACGATGACGAAGTGATTCGCATAAAGGACAGCTTTCTTATCAGAAACCTGGTGCATAATCATTCGCACGACCCCGAGAGCCCTGAAGAATTTTTCATTCAGAATACGGCCTCGATGCACTATGCTAATATTCACGGATCTCCCATCGAAGGGAGCTTCCTTGGCCCCTTTTCCACGGTCGATCTCACCAGGCTGCATGATTGTGTGATCGGCGCCCATGCTTACGTGCAGGCCGGCGAGCTTTCTCATTGCTTCATCGATGCCGGACAGATCTGGATACAAGGCGGGGACTCTTTCAACTTCATCTATCGCTTCCCTGAAGAAATCCTCGAAAGATACATCCATGTGGAGCCTGGCCACCGGCCCTCCGGAATCTTCATGGATTTTGTCGAAAGGCGCAAAACCGACTTCGAGAGGATATTCGAAATCGTCCAGTCGGTTCTCCCGATCCCGGTTCCCGCGGGGGCATATCTCAGCCGGTATGCAGTTGTAAGGGGGGAGACGGAGATCAGAGAAAATGTGCTCGTGGCGCAAAGGGCCTACCTTGCAAACTCCTGGCTCGGCAAGGGCTCCAATGCCCAGGAAAATTCCTATATCATCAACTCTCGCCTTGAAGGGCTAAATATCACGGCTCACGGCGGCAAGGTGATCCATGCAAAGCTGGGAGAGAAAGTCTTTGTCGGTTTCAATTCCTTCCTGCGCGGAACCCCTGAATGTAAACTCAGTATCGGGGCTGGCAGCATCGTCATGCCGCATACGATAATTGATCTGGAAGAGACTCTTGATATCCCTGAAGACAGGCTTGTCTGGGGTTATGTGAGGAACCGCAAAGACCTGGAACAGCACAGCCTGCCTCTCGAACAGCTTGCCAGGACCAAAAGCAGGTTCGAACTCGGCGGCATGTGCTTTGAAGGAAGCGGGTTTCAAATGGTGGAAGCCTTCACTCAGCGCATCGAGCATATTCTCGAGGCTAACGGGGCCTACTTTGACGGAACCTCAAACCGTGGTCATGCTCAGAACACCCAACATATCTCGTTCAACACTATCCAGCCGTATCCCGAAGGCGCTATGAAGGGGCTTTACCCGAGGATCGATATTTGCCCGTAAATAATTACCGGCTGTGAGTTGGTCAGGTAGTCCCGGTCAAGGCCCTGAGAATCTTTATCGCATCGCTCGGTTAAGGCCGCACGGTATAATCTGCGTTCACATCAGCGGAACGAATTATCCCTGTGTGATCGATCACGAAACGGGCCGGCATGGCAAGCGTCCATGAATCATCTCCGTTGAACTTAGCAAGATCAACCCCGAAGCCGAAACACCGGATTGAACTTTGCCGCCATCCGATTTCCAGGGTTTGTTACGTACAGTGAGTCAGCCCGTCTCCGGTTTGCTTATTCGCGCTCTGGAAAGCACCTCCGGAACCCGCACCATCATCGGAAAAGGATTTACGGATCGAGCATCTCATGATTGACGACATTCCAGTATGCTCTTATCCTGCTGGTGTAGTGGTCCGAACTGCATTCGCATTCAGGCAATCCTCCCAAGGCAGAGAGGCAATACTTTAGAGGACAAGGAGTTCCCGCACCTAGACCAAACGGCAATACGCCTTTCAACGAAAGTACCCCCACCGGGCTGCATCCTACAACTAAGACAAGGAAGGATAGGGCCATGGCACATGCAGAATACAAGAATTTTTCCTCCCCTGATGAAACTCGGACCTTTGGGCACGGGAAGGCCGAGTTGATCCAGATTGGTGGTGGAACAATAGGACGTCTGACCCTGTTCCCATGCCCTCACAGGTGAGTGAATACATCAATGTTCGCACTGCATGAAATGGATGTATCGAAGGGAGGCGCCAAGTGAGAAGCAGTCGTAATCATTCATTTTTCAAAGAACAACATTCCGTTGTGAAACTGAATGTGACGAGTCAACACTCACGGGTGGACGTGTCTCAGGTTGCTTTCGACCCGAACCCCGTGCCCCGTTTTAGCACCATTGAAAATGCAATCGAAAAACAATGGACGGGGTCGGAGAGAGTCGTGAATCGTGACCGGTGACAGTCGTGAATCGCGAACCGTGAATAGTGAATAGTGAATAGTGAATAGTGAATGGTGAATGGTGAATGGTGAATGGTGAAAAACCGAATTCTTAAATCCCTCTGGACACCTGCGATTAGTCGGTAATATCATACCATGAAGGGATTTAATGGTGCCAAACGGCAATTAGATGCGGCAACCAGAAGCGGCAATAGAAACGGCAACCAGAAGCGGCAAAAAACAAAAAGGGCGGAATGCCACAAATTCACCGAAGAGGCTGGTCATAGACAGGTCAGGGAGAGGCGCGGAGGGATGCGAATGGGTGAGAGGGGCGCCTGAACAGGATCAAGAGCCTCAAAGGAGGGGATACGAACCACGGGGAAGGCAAAGGAGAAAAAGGCGGGACTGCTGGTGTGGTTCCAGTGCAGGCAGGAGCAGCGGCTCGAAGTTCATAAATTCCTATTTCAAGACCTGTCCCCTCGGTTTCATTCATTGTAGAGGTTGAGTTTTCTGATCACACAACTGCCGGAGGACAGGTCCACTTCGACTTCAACAAGGCACCCTGCCACCGCCCAACGGCATCTGCAGGCGCATCGCGCGGGTGCCTTCCGCGCTACGCGGGGTACTCCGCTGAGGGGGACGCGTGCGAGCTGTTCACGTAGCAACCGGCAGTGTTATTGACAAGCCTTATGACGAGGATGGCGTCTATACCGAGAAGAGAGCATGTGTAGGTTTTGGCGATCATGGGATATGGCTCTTTAGATCGTATGAAGTTTCAAAACGGGGATATTATTGGCACAAAAACAGAAGGATAGCAACGATACTTGCCGGGCAGGTTACGGATGCTGGTGGGCTGTCCCGGTATCCACAACTAACCCGCGCTGCGTTAGAAGGACCCTTTTGATACCAAAAAGCGGCTTCTAAGTCAGAAAAAGGCACCTAATCGTACAGGATTTCTAAAAAAATCAGACCCCGTTGGCCTGCAATTCTCCCTTTGAGAAAAGCTTTACCTGTCGAGCTGGGCTTCGAGTTTTGAAAGGCACCGCGATGATTCGTTATTTTGTTCCACCAGAGCAGATAATTCTCCTACTTGCTCCTTCAAGGCGGATAACTCCCTGACCTGCTCTTTGAGAGCTGACAACTCTTCGTTCTGATCCTTCAATGCCGCCAACTTTTTGTCTTGTTCCTTTACTTGATCCTTCAGGGCCGATAACTCTTTTTCCTGCTTCTGTACCTCGTTAAGGAGCATGGCGTTGACGAGACGATAATAAACCGTCTGCGGTCGGCCGGTCTTCGGGTCGTACTGCACAAGATCGGGATAGACCTCGGCCACCTCTTCGGCAATAAGGCCATACTGGAGTGTGCGCGGCCCGTTGACGTAATCATACTTATAATGAAAAGTGACCGGCCTCAGCTTCATAATGCCGCTACTCGTATCGCCCATGTCCGCGATGTCTTCCTTGTATCGGCGTGATGAGTTGATGGTGCCAAGCTGCCCGTTGGAGCCAGCAAACACTTCGACTCCGTCGTTGGTTTCTATGGAAGTTCCGGATATACCTGCAATAAAGGTTTTAAGCTGGCCGCCACCGCCGATTCTGATTGTGCTGCTTTCATTTGCAGTAGCCATAGTTGCACCGACATATATGTTGTTGCTGCCAGTAGTGGGCGTGTTGATATTATTAGACAGGTCACCCGCTCCGACCCCTATGGCGATATTGAAATCACCGGTGCTGTTGTGTCCGAGCGCACCGACACCGATTGCCTCGTTATAGTTACCGGTGATGTTTTCTTTCATCGGACTATCGCCAACTGCTGTGTTCCAGTTGCCGGTTGTGTTTGAATAAAGTGCCTGGAATCCGATGCCGGTATTATAGGCTCCATCTGTATTTGAGAAGAGGGCCTGATATCCAGTTGCAGTGTTAAAGCCGTCCATACCGGTATTAAGGGCCTCCACGCCTACGGCGGTACTGAAGCCAATCATCGTAACGTCGGGGTTAAGTGGTCCCTGTGGACCCTGCGGCCCCGCTGGACCTTGCACTGCATCACCCTTCGGCCCCATTGGTCCTTCAGGCCCCATCGGACCCTGCGGCCCCGCTGGACCTTGCACTGCATCACCCTTCGGCCCCATTGGTCCTTTAGGCCCCATCGGACCCTGTGGCCCATGTATTCCCTGCACACCCTGCAATCCCCTTGGCCCTTCCGGTCCTTGCTTGCCAGTGGGTCCTTGGCTTCCCTCGATATTCAAGGAAATAGCATTTTCACCTGAAACACAGGCTCCTGAGAGGAGCAGCCTAATGGCTCCTGTGGTTTGGTTGACACAGGCATCGGTTTTCGCAGCATCGGCATGGGCAATGAAGCTCAGAAGTATAGAGCATAATAAGACAAGCATAGCCAGTGTAAGGAAAAGCCTTGTTTTCATTTGGTACTCCTGACCATTGGGGGCAGATCACAAGGGGAAGGGCAAACCACGACAATTTCGTAGCTTGCCACAATCACAGCGAGTGTCAAGGATGATTTTGAGGGGTAGAAATTGGGTAAACGGCCCAACTAATCTTCATAAATTTCTTTGAGATGACAGCTACTTATAACCAGGAAGCTTTCAAGACTCAGACCCGGGATCCATTATCGACCCTTTCGCACTGATAGATCTGCTGAGTAAACCCACAATGTCAGCATTACAGTAAGAAGACGGTAGTCTTAGAGTTTTTGCGTTTCCTCAGAGCATGAGATCGGCCTTTATTTGGTCACCTTAATGTATCTGGGATAGATAACCTTATTGGTGCCGCCCGGCCCTCTAACGGAAAGAGTGACCGTATAAGCTCCGGCTTTGTAGTACGTATGCGCCGGGCTCTGCACCGTGCTAGTATTACGGTCTCCGAAGTTCCACAACCAACTGGAGGCACTGGTCGACCCATCTGTGAACTGGACCGTGAGCGGAGCTTTGCCGTTGAGGGGGGTAGCGGTAAAACCGGCCTTGGGGACCGCATTCACTGTAATATAGCCCTTTTTTATAGCTGTGGCCTGTTCTCCCGCTGATTCACCCGTCACGGTAAGCGATACCGAATAGGTTCCGGGAGCATAGTAGATATGCGCTGGATTTTGACCGGCGCCGGTTTCTCCGTCTCCGAAGTTCCAGAAACGGCTTTTGACCCTGGAGATGCCGGTGGTCTTACTGGTAAATTGCACTAGGAGGGGCGCATTGCCGGAGACCCGCCTGGCGGCTATCTGGCAGGAGTATGACGATGCGGAGCTCCCCGTGAAATTCTGCCCTGTAACTTTGCCTTGCGTGACATTGACATTTATGGAGGCGGGCGCAAAAGTCCACTCCCTGGAGCTTGGCTTAACGGTGTAGCTGCCGTTTGCAAGTCCTGAAAAATAGAAGGCGCCATCGAAGCCGGTCACGGTTGCGGTCGATTTAGCTCCGCTAAGCGCCATGTTTATGCCCGCTATAGGCGAGCCGCTGCTGTCCGTGACCGTCCCCGAGATGGAACCGGCTGTAAGCTGATTGATCGCCAGCCACAGACTGGGGCGTGGACCGATGTGCTGCTGCACCGTATCTCCCTGCTGGGGGCTTCCGGTTTCGATTAATATGCTGCGAATCTGCCCCGGGGTGAGCATTGTGCCTGAAGAGACAGCAATCCCCTGCAGGACGGCGGCGGCGCCCGTCACTATCGGAGAGGCCCCCGATGTGCCACCGAAATCCTGTGTGTACCAGAAATCAATGTTGGTCGAGTCGTCCGGATTTTTATACAAGTCGCCATAACCGGTGGTTACCACTTTGCTGCCCCAACTCTGGACATTCACCCGGCTGCCGTAAGAAGTGAACGTTTCCGGGTATCGATCCAACTCGCCAGGAGGCATTCCTGCTCCCACGATTATAGCACCGGAGTCCTGCACGTTGGGGTTGAAGTAGTTGCCGCAAGAAGGCTGATCCAGGTCCACGGCGCCGTTTCCCGCCGCTTCAACCACTGTTATTCCGTTGCCGGTTGCCGTCTGAATTGCCTCGAAAACGGGAGTAAACCACTCGGAGGGCCCAAAGCCTTCCTGGTCCTTGGCGCAAGGTTGCTTGCATACGCACGTTTGCTGTTCGATTAGAATGACGTCGCCGCGTTTCGCGTTAGCAGCCGCCAGAACAATAGCGTTGGCCACATTATACCCCAATTTGGCAGTATCTGCCGGCGCCAGGCCGATTTGCGCGCCGTAGGCAATCCCGGTGACGCCCTTGGAATCGTCGGTGGCGATCAACTCGCCAAGAACGGCAGTTCCATGTTCCTTGCTTTTGAAGGGATCGACCGCAGAGTCGCCGGGATTCAGAAGAGGGACCACACTGCTTGCGCTGGCCAGGTCTTCATGATTCTGGTCCCAGCTATACTCCACGTCATAGATTCTCACCGATGAACCGTCCCCGCCTGGAAACGTCCACGCATATTCGGCGTCAATTCCGTCGCTAGCCAGGTCCAGATAGCCTTGCTGGCTTGTGAAGTCCGGAGTTGTTGCAGGCAGGGGCGCCGGCAGGGGAGCCGGCTCGGCGTGCTCGACAATGCCTGCTTGCAGGAGACTGTTCATAAATTCGACGGGGTCCGTGCCCGGTTTCAACTTGATCTTGTACCACAGGCTCAGGTTGGGAAGCTTTTCTCCGGAAAGGTACTCGCCTTGCGACTTCAGGCTTTTCAGGTTATCTTTCTTGATACTGAATTGAGGCGATATCTTCTCCACATTTGCCTGCAAGTCGGCAGGCAGGAGATTCTCGGGAGTTACAACCGCGGCCCCTTCAAGGAACTTGACGGCTATTTCTTCGGAAGAGAAGCCTGATGGAATGGAATCGAATCTTTTGGCGACTACCCCTGCCATGCCGGCGGTATTGCCGACTGTCATCAGAGTTACTACACCTACGAATAGAGCCAGACCAAGGAAGAGTCTTTTCATTTTGAATCCGTTTCCGTGTTTTAGATAAAGGCAGATAGTTCACAGCACGATTCACAACGGCGAGGTTTTTCGAACCTTCGGCAGCCAGATCGGAACGCGCGCCGGGATCGGTTTGCTGTTGTGACCATAACGAGAGCAATGTCTTGTTCGGGCTCTCCTTTCGGACAAAGTCGAATCCGGAAAAGGGCTACTTTATCTTTGTGAATACATCGTTGGAATTGATCCACTCGCCCGCAGCCCGCCGGTCGGGATGGTCGCTGATTTGCATTGCCTGAAATGCCGGATAGATTGTACGCAGGAGGCTTTCATGCCACAGCTCGGGGTCACGCTTTGTCAAAATCACCTTGGGCTCTGGGTAGTATTGGGAAAGCTCGCGCCAAAAACTGCAGGAAGGCCAATCCACCGTTGCCTTGTAGCTGACGAACAATCTGTCCCAGTCGACCGGTTCTCCACGTCGCGCGGCTAACCAGCCATCCATATGGTCAGGATGGTGCTTCAAGACCTCAGTCATATGGTAGCAACCGCCGTAGCCCAGCTTCTCCAGTGCGATCTTTAATGACAACGTTCCCGTACGGCCAAATCCCGCACCGACTAAAGCCAACGCCATAGCATACTCCGTTCACAAAGGGTTTATAGAGAGGATCACTGAAGAGGTCCCACCGTCCTCATCCCTATCGCTTCTTGAATGCATGCAAACTTTTCACCGACCCTCAATCGCACGGATTGAAAAAACCTCTTCCAGCACACTATCGGGATTTTCAAGACAAAACATCAGCTAAAATTCGCTCTTCGATTATGACAGTTTGCTCATGGCAGACTAGCGAGTATGGATTGGAGCGGTTGAGGAGTGATAAGGGAAATTCCTCAATCCCTCAATTCGCTCTAATTATTTTATCAGCAGATATTCTGCCCTGCAAAACGGCAACGGCTTCGCAGTGAACAGTGATCAGTGATCAGTGGTCAGTGAGAAACAACTTCAACCCCCCATCCCTTCGACATCTGATTAGCAATATTGCAGCTTCGCAGTGAACAGTGACCAGTGATCAGTGGTCAGTGAGAAACAACTTCAACCCCCCATCCCTTCGACATCTGATTAGCAATATTGCACTGCACAGTGATTTTGCTTTGCCAAACGGCAATTAGATGCGGCAACGAGAAACGGCGAAAAACAAAAAAGGCAGAATGCTACAAATTCACCGAAGAGGCTGGTCATAGACAGGTCAGGGAGAGGGATGCGAATGGTGAGTGGAGCACCTAAACAGGATCAAGACCCTCAAAGGAGGGATACGAACCACGGGGAAGGCAAAGGAGAAAAAAGCGGGACTGATGGTGTAGCTCTAGTGCAGGCAGGAGCGGGGCTCGAAGTTCATAAAATCCTATTTCAAGACCTGCCCCCTCGTTTCACTCATTGTAGGGGTTGAGTTTTCTGATCACTGAACTGCCTTAGAAGGCGGAAAATGGCCCGAAAAATAGCATGCTGGTCCTGTAATTTCAACTACTTACCGTGATGGGCATTGGAGGTATCTCAGTAATATCGGGCAATTACCTTGGTACGACCCCTTTCCAAGACGATCTGATCTTAAAAAAGAGATGACAGCGGTGTTCTCCAGCCCATGTTCGACTATTAAGTGCGCATTGGAAAAAGGAGCCACCAATGGCGCATCTAAAGTATCACTCGGCTGCCAGCCGAATGTGTAAGCAAAATCATTCAGCATTCTCTCGCGACCGACCCAAGGCGGGGATGGGGAAGTGAGATGTGTGATCAGTTCATACGCTTGTTTCATGGATTACACTCACATTTGGAACTGCGGTTCAAGAATCGTGACCGGGCGTCTACCCAAGCGACCTTACACGTCCAACTTTTTCTTATGCCTTGTATTTTTGCATTCAGCAAGGAAAGACTAATTGCTCTGGCAACTATTGCCAAAGGTCTGGGGTGTTCCCTATCCAATCGCTTCATCGAAAGCGGATACCCTCTGTTCTGGATTGCTTCTTTGACCTGGTCCTTGCTTCCTTTTGACGATATTTGCCTTGGGCCCCACTATCCCGACCATGGCACAGAATGGACCCGGAAAAGGGTCCCAACGTCCACTCTTTCGGATGAGGCTGACTGCCCGCCTTTGTCTAAATTCCGTTATCAAAAACGACGGTAATTCCGAATTGAAAATAACAAGCCTGAATCGACGCGAAGCAATCTCACGCCCGCGCAGTCCGGCAAGAAATGGGCTGATCGTCAACCCGCTCTTACGAACCGGAGACGAACGAATCGTGTGATCTGATTCGACGCGCTTTTGTCCACGGGCTTGTTTAGATCGGGCAAGATGGGCGTTCCCAACTTGCAAAGTTGGAGGGGAAGATTCTTTTTACCTTTCATCCATCGACTCGGGAGAAGCAACATGATGTTCAATCGTATGGTTATCGTGCTCGGTCTTGTGTTTGCGCTCACCGTCCCCGTTCAAGCCCCGGCGCAGACGGCTACAAATGACGGCACAACTCTTAAGCAGATCATCATCTTCGGCCGCCACAGCATACGCTCATCTACAGTGGATCTGGCAACATTGCAACCTTTTGCGGTCGATGTCTATCCCCCTTTTTTCGATGTCGCGACCGGCTGTTTGACCCCAAATGGGGTGACGGCGGAAACCTTGCTCGGCGCCTATTACAGCCAGTACCTGAACTACGAGGGGCTTCTGACGGGCAACCCTCGAACAGATGCACTGGCCTCGTATTTCCGTTCCAACTCCATAGAACGCTCATGGATGACGGCTAACGCATTTGGGACCGGGTTGATCCCGAGCTTTCCTCCGCCCGTACACTCCTTCTCCGTTAGCCCTCAAGTCCCCGACCCGGTTTTCGACCCAATAGCGGCAGGTGTGGCGAAGGTCGATCCCAATCTCGCCGCCACCCAGGTCCAGGAAATTTTCAACAGCGGAGAAGCATTGGCATCCGCTTACAGTGGCGATTTTTCTCTAATCCGCAGCGTGCTTTTCGACTACCCGTTAGGAACCCAGCCGCCGCCCCCTACGCCGCAGTATTGTCCTTCAGGCCAGACACAGACATTCTGTGTTCACCCGACCGCTATATCGATTCCTCTTACCGCCAATACACAGAATATTAATACAGGGAGTGTCATTGATATCGGTGCACTGGCTGACACCGATGGGGCAAACGATCCATTTATCATGCAATACGCCGATGGCTTCCCGATGGATCAGGTGGCCTGGGGCCGACTTCCTACGTCTGAGCCAAATTGTAGGCCGGATCTACTTTCCCAGACAACACGTATTGTAGACGCTGTCTTCAGTATTGAAGTGCGATCTCCCTACCTCAGCCAGGTGCAGAGCTCCAACGCCGCCTCGCACATACTCCGCACCATGCAGCAGGCCGTAACCGGCTCTAAAGTTCCCGGAGCATTTGGTGACGCCGGATCACGAATAGTCGTAGTCATCAGCTCTGATACGTACGTGGCCGGATTGGCGGGACTTCTTAACATGCATTGGCAACTGCCCGAATATCAACCGGATTATTGTGCTCCAGGCGGAGCGCTCGTTTTTGAACTGCGACAGTCGAATAGAGGGTATCTTGTCCGTGTATTCTACACCGCTCAGAGCTTTGACCAGCTCCGTTATCTGAAGCCTTTGACGTTAAATGACCCGCCGAAGACAATACAGCTTCTGGTTCCCGGCGGCAGCACTTCGGCTACGGATCCGGATGTTAACTTTGCCGTTTTTCAAAAGCTTATGAATACCGCAATTGGCCGGCAATACGTGGAAACTCCTACGAAAGAGGTTCCGCCCGAGCCGTTATCCGGGGTCACCTGCCAATAGGGACCCGGCCGTTGAGGGCAGCATCGAAGGGTAATAAACGAACGGGGAAATGGTCCACGTCCACCTTTACAGGGCGCCGGTATGGAGTTGGCTGTGAAACGGAAGGTCTTGTCCAGTGAAGGCGCCGAAACAGAAACATGGAGATAGATCAAAAAGATGGCGGCATCGGCTTTTCTTCGTGAAGAAGAACAAGGCAAATGCCTTTGCTATTCTCATGCATGCGTTGGCAACGCACATGCAGTTCCGGGTCAGTTGCAAGACGTTCCGCATTAAATCAAGCACGGCGCCGACCGAACTGTAACCTCGCGGACCAAACGCCGAACTGATAGCGGCGAAACTGTCTTTGCGCATCGTACGAACCAGGTGGATAGCCACAGTACGCGGTTCGTTGAACCATCCCCTCCGGGACTTAACCAACTCCGACTCGTCCGACCGGTAATAAGAACAGACAGCCTGCATTATCCGCCTGACTTCGGGAGCGAGAGCCCGTGAATCGGGTACCTGAGGGTGAATTTTGTCCTCAAAGAACAGTGCCTTCAAACGATTAACCGAGACCTCATCACCTAGAAGAGGCGGCCATTTCTTGCCGCCAAGCATCCGCGTGATATCTTCCCGGTCATCTATGGCCATGAACCGCCTGTATGCCGCTATTCGACCATGCTTGCGAGGCGAGAGGACCGAGAAAAAGAAGTCCTTACATTCCGGTTAGCAAGCCCCGGAAGCTTTCAAGAAGTTACGGCTAGACATGATCGCGCAGGGCCGTTATTACATCCGGCAGAGTGTTTTCCACAACCCATGTCTTTACGAATCCGGGGATGAAAGGTCCCGGGTCTACAAGTGCATCGTATACGACGAGTTGGGCGCCGGAAGTGATGGAGATGATCCGAAAGTATCCCTCGTTGACCTTTGCATCCCCACGGACCTGCTTCCATCTCAGAGAATTTGGCGGCTCGATTGTCTTTTCATTTACCAGCATCGTCTTGATGCTGAAAAACGCCATGTGGAAGTCGATTTTCAGTAGTTCCCACCTGCTGTCAGGCGGGAGTGGGTGATCGGGTTCGACTACCCTGCATGACTGCAGGTGAGGCATGACAGGAGGGGATTTTCCACAATTCTCGATTACACCCCATAACTTATCGACGTCCCCGGGAATGGCGCCGAAAGCGGCCACGTGCACCCCTGACTTTCCAGTTGGAACCGGACGTCGTTCCGTCACCACTTCACCTTGAAGAAGACGTTCGTATTTTCCAGCGGAAATCCCTTCGGCTTTAACTTTGGCGGAAGTATCTGCCGGGAGGTCGGCCCAATGCGGCACAGTTGACTGGATTTGCTGAGGCAAAGGTTTGGCCCATGCGGTAAAATACATCATAAAAAGAGCTATGGCAGTAACCAGGAAGGCTTTTTTCGCTCTCATTTGCTCCTCCGATATCCTGAGTCTCCATAATTAGTTAAGACCCACGGGTAATGATTGCAAACCAATTCATTTCCGGGTTAGAGCCTGTTTATTCCCCGCTGGGAGGGGGAGCCCATGTAGTCACCTTGCCCGGGCTGGTGCAAATTTTTTCACAATCGAAATAAGGCTAAAGTTCTCTTGCCGGATGACCGATAAAGCTCTTGGAGAAAAGTTCGTATTTATTGAATTACACAACTGCAACTACGCTCTTTGAAATGAAGTTCAGCTAAGCCTGAAGGGCAAACTACTCGAAAGGGTAGGACGCAAAGCTTCCGGTCTAATTCGGCTCGTCGCCGATAGGATAGCGGAGTTGCCAGGGAGAGCTTAAAATCTCTACACCTCCTTGAAACCCGCTATCCCGCTGAACAGGATAGCGGGTTTTCCTTTTGCCGGGCATCTAAAACAAACACAGACGCAAAAGCAAGCAGGATATCCGAGAGTCAACAGGTTCTTGGAATCCTTCCAACACCATTGAAACCCCATTTTTAAGGGAACAGGGAGACAACCATGAAAAAAGGCAGAGTTTTTGTTACGTTTGTTGCTGCTTGCGCCTTTGTCTGCGCCGGCTTCGTTCATGAAGCCCGAGCGGCGAAGAGCACTCCGACCAGGGTCGTTGTCTCTCCGCCATCGGCCACAGTCGTAGCGGGCAAGAGCGTCAGTTTCACGGCTGCGGTTTTTGACCAGAACAACAAGAAGATGAGCGGGGTCAAACTCACCTGGTCTCTTACTTCAGCAGCAGCCGGTTGCTCGATTGCCTCAAACGGCAGGCTTACAACAACAGCCGGGACCATGCCACTTGGGTCTTACCCCAACCTGGTGCAGGCGGAGGTTACGGGTACAAGCGTCTCTGGCCAGGCCTCTGTCAGTGTGCTTCAGATGCCCTTCACGGGGGGCTTGTTCATCGGGACAACCCAGTGTACATCCGACTACTGCGATGACGGCGAAGACCAGAGTCCCATAGCGATCGTGGCGACCGCAACGACGTTCAAGGCGCTTTCCATCGACGGCGTCGAGGGCACGGCATCTCAATTCAGTGGAACGATTAAAGACGACAATGTTGCCGCCACTTTCACTTCGCCAGGCGTAGGCCAAATCTCCATCAGCGGCACGATTACGTTTGGCGCCACGGGGACTGCCTCAGGCATCACGGCGAACTGGTCACTAGTCGGTGGAAGCGAATCGGGCACAGCTACACTTTCAGCAGTGTCGGCTGCATCCGGGGCCGGCCCTAAAATAGGGACATGGTCCGCGCCGGGGTATACGCCATCCAGCGGCAATGTGTACGCCATCTTCGACGATGGCGGCACGCTTTTCGGCGCCGCCGAGGGCAACGTGGACGGCCAATTGTGGTACTTCGCGTTTTCGGGGTCCTGGGCCGCCCCCGGTTCCGTGTACTTCGGGGTCGAATTCGCCGATGTGACTGGAGGATACGGGACCTGCAATTCGAAGGCGACGTCCTGTGCGGGGCTGTTGAGCGATAACTCCGGCGACAAGGTCGGCGCATGGAGTGTGAAGGCGCTGTTAGAGTGACGGGGGACGGAAGACGGAAGACGGAGGGACGGAAGACGGAGGACAGAAGACGGAGGACGGAGTAGCAAGGACTGAGGACTGAGGACTGAGGACCTTGGTTCGGCCCGGCCTAATGCCGCCGCATCAAGTACGACTCGATTTTCTTCTTTGTCTCGGTGTCTCCCGGCGGCAGCTTTTGTTCCGCCAGTTTCAGGAATACTTCCGCGTCATCATCTTGCCCAGCCGCTGCCGCCGCAGCACCGATGCTCAAAATGTCTCTGTAATCGGTTGTTGGTTGAAGCGGATTCACAAGGGTCTGGAGCATTTCATACGCTTTTTCATTATTCCCGACCCTTGCGTAGGCAAGATAAAGCCACTTCCTTGCCTGTAGCATATAGCTGCTGTCCCCTGACTTTTTCAAAGCAGTTTCCAGCTCGTGCACAGCTTCTGCCGGACGATTGAGGTCAAGGAATATTTTGCCCTTAATGGCATAGCCGATGGCAAGATTCTTATAGCGCGTTGTTAGCAAGCCTGCGCTCTTTAAGGCTTCTTCATGCTCACCGAGTGTATTTGAAGCTATACATGAGATAAGGTTTGCCTTTAGCAGGGATGTATCCAATTCCAAAACTTTCTTGCTGTCGGCAAGGATAGTTCTTAGCTGATCCGGACTTTTTCGATCGTAGTCCATAATCTCCGCCATATGAAGCGTAATAGAACCATTCAATGAGAACCGTTCAGCTATATCCGGGAATCGGGTGGAGTTTACGTATAGCAGACTTCTATCGTCAAAAAATATAAGTCTATATTGGGGAAAATTATTATCGATTTCTTTACATATATCCTGGCTACTGATCATGACCAAAATATAATCAGGGTCATACTTATTGATGATATTTTGTAGTGCAACGCCATCATTGAATGCGCTGCGCACAAATGCTATATCTTTAAAGTCCATAATCCCAAGTTGCATATCTCCGTAGATTTTGTAGTCCGTGTTCAATGCCCAATGCAGATAACCCCCGAAGTCCGGGTCGTTCAGCACTTTGCCGCCCGTGTTCACCTGGTTGAGGAACTCCACGCTTCCGTATGGGAGAACGAGTTTGTGAAACGGATATTCGAGCGTTTCGCTGAGGAGTCCAGCGAGAATCATGAATGGCAGGATCAATAGCAGGACAGAACTCCAGACCAACTGAGACAGCCACCGAAGTTCTCCCCGAGTGAAGTTCTCTCTTGCAAACTCAGCCGTTATCGGAACCGCAAGGATAGTACACTCTATCGAGAACCTGTCACCGTGGGCAAATAGAAAGCATCCAAAAAGAAAGAGAATCATGTGGCTCAGCCTTGCTTTCCTTTGCAAGGTCAACGAAACTGATGAAATCGCTGACAAGAAAAAGAAGGCATGCTGTGCTGTACTGAAAAAATCGTCAGCAGGGAAAAAAGAAACCGTGGCGAGACTCTTAATGCCTGTCATTCTGAATTCATTTACAAACATCTGCCAGTATTTATAAGGAATCAAGACTGTTTTAAAAAGTTCCAGCGGGTGAGGGGTGAGAAGCACCGCATACAATGACAGGACAAGATAGGGCACTGCTGAACCGGGTAATCGCGGGGCCTGTTTCCGAATGCGCTGATATGCATACTCGGCAAGATAGGCCAAAATAATGGCGTACATCACGACAAAGGTCATGCCATGCACGTTGGCCCAGAGGACCGCAACCACAGGCAAAATCCGGATCTTTCCCTGCGCCCGATCCAACACATAAAGAAAGAGCACATAAAAGAGATATGAAAACGAGTGGGGACGAAGGTTCACTTCCCTCGGCATGATCGAGAAAATACAGAACGGCAGAAGTACGAGTACAATCAGCTTACGGGAATCTTCCGGCTTGGCTACATAGATCCGGCAAATCAGGAAAGCTGTGGATGCAAAAACAAGGAATCGGAGGAAGATGAGTCCGTAATAGGCTCCAAGTTTGTAAAATGAAAAGGCTATGACCTGAAAGAGCCAATAGTAATCATACCATGTCTTGCCCGGGTCGACGAACGAGTAATATGCAGAGTTCGGGATGCTCAGGTTCTCGAAAAAATAACGGCCACCAGACAGGTGATACCACAAATCGGTATCGATGGGTCTGATCGGGTATATCAGGAAAAAAAGGGCGGCAATGGATATGAAAACGTAAGGCAGGACTGAAATCCATCTTTCCATATTTGTGCCGAGCGCTGCAGCCTGACCATTGCATGTGTTCATAAAGGTCTCTTCCCGTTCTATTCTCCTCAAATGCAGAGCCATTGGATTCAAGGCTGCGATGCCGGCGCTAACTTCCCTCTCAAGGCACGATCAATACCTTGATGGCGCTTGGATCCTCAAGTTGCGTTCTGAACGCCTCGGCAGCCTGGTCCAGAGGGAACCTATGAGTGAGCATGGGTTTGGTGCTGACCTTCCCGTTTCTGAGAAGTTCGATGCATGCCGGGAAATTGCCGCCCAGGCAGCCGATCAGAGACAGGTTCTTGGAGATCGCGGGCAAGGGATTCCAGGTAAGGGGCTGTTCGTAAACCCCAACCAGCATGATCTTCCCACCCCCGCGGGCCATGGCGATGGATTGATCGAAGGTCGCCTGCATGCCGGCGCATTCAATGACCGTATTGACACCCATCTTTTCCGTTGCTGCCATGGCGAGCCCGACGGCGTCTTCTTTTGCCGCGTCAATAACGATATCGGCGCCGCATATTTCGGCGGCGGCCAGGCGGGCGGGCCTACGGCCGCTGGCAACAATCTTCGCTACACCCAGGGCCTTCAGGACCTGGATGGCGTAGAGGCCGATCACCCCAAGGCCCAGGACGGCGATGCTTTCATTTTCCTTGGGCTGAGCCCTGTTGACGGAAAAATAGGAAATGGAGAGGGGTTCTACCGAAGCCCCGTCCTCGTATGTCAACTCGTCGGGGAGCGGGAAGACGGTCCGCCCCGGGGCGGCGAAGGGAATGTGCACGTATTGCGCCATCGCACCGGGGAATTTATATCCGAGAAGCGCCATATCCGAGCAGCGATGTCCCTTCCCCTGCGCACACCAGAAGCAAGTTCCGCAGGGTTTGAAACCGACAGCCGTCACGCGCATGCCTGGCGCGATATCCTTGACCCGGGACCCGACTTCGGCCACATCGCCGCTGAATTCATGACCAAAGATGGTCCCTTTCTCGTCGCGTTTATAGACGTGCAGATCCGAGCCGCATACGCCGCACGCCTTAACCTTGATAATCACCCCATGGGGTTCAAGAACCGGATCAGGTACGATTTCCGTTCGGATGTCCCGGGCTCCGTGCATCACGGCTGCTTTCATCTCATAATTCCTTTTCTCGGGGGGTTACATATTGTTCCTGTTCCCGTCGCATGTGTCGCAGCCAGCGCTCATAGTTGTTGGCCTTATTACGAAAATATTCAATGACTTCCATATGGGGCAGGATCAGGAACTCCTCCTTTTCCAATCCTTCGATGACATATTCCGCGACTTCCTCGGGAGTAAAGGCAGTTTGCATGAGAAGTTTCCCTACGCCTTCGGTTTCTTCCGAGAGCATGCCGGTCTTTACTCCAATGGGACAGAGGCAACTGACTTTGATGCCCTGGCCGGCATGGGTGATCGAAAGCCATTCCGCAAAGGCTACGGAGGCGTGCTTGCTGATCGCGTAAGGCGCCGCCCCAAGGGTGGTGAGCAGCCCCCCGGCTGAACCCGTCTGAAGCAGGTACCCACCGCCGCGCTCGATCATTGACGGCAGAACGGCTCGAGCGGCATACACATGGGCCATGACATGGACATCCCAGCAGCGCTGCCAATCCGAATCCGGCGCCTCAGCGCCACCCCGTCGAGAGATCCCCGCGTTCGAACAGAACAAATCAATCGGACCATAGTGACCGGTGGCAATCTCAACGAGTTTTTTAACGTCGGCCTCTTTGCCGACATCCGCCGTCACGGCAAGACCACCGATCTCCCGTGCCACCTCTGCCGCCCCTTCTCCGTTATAGTCGGACACCACGACACCCTTTGCACCCTCGGCGGCGAAGCGTCGACACAACCCTCGGCCAATGCCGAAGGCGCCGCCGGTGACCACTACAACTTTATCCTGAATCTTCATAAAATCTCCGATTGCATTAAGCCCTCAATAAGAACTCATTCAACAGGCGGCCGACCACCTCAGGCTTTTCCTCCTGGACAAAGTGGCCGGCATCAATTTGTTTCACATCAATCTCATCAAAGCAGTCTTCTATATGGTTCAGGTACTCCGGGATGATAACCCTGTCCTGATTCCCATAAATATAAAGGGTGGGCATATGCAATCTCCGGCCGCTCAATTCCAGCCAGCGCTTTCGATCGAGTTTGAGATTGCGATAGTAGTAGGCCCCGGTGGCGGGAGTGTGTTTTATTTTATAGCACCTGACATATTCTTGAATCGCCTCTTCAGCGATTAGGCCTTCTCGGCCGGTCTTCCCAAAGCACCAACGGATCCATACCTCTTCGTTTCCACTTATCATAGCCTCCGGCAAGCCTTGTTGCTGCTGGAAATATTGATACATAAGAGCAACAGAGCCCTGACTTTGCAGGACCTTCGCGGCCTCCATGTTTCCTTCTCTGTTGCTCAGAATGGGGAAATTCATCACCACCAGCCTCCTGACCCTGTCGGGAATGGCAAAGGCGATTTCCTGAGCAACGCAGCCGCCCCAGTCATGACCCACAAGGTAAAACTCTTTTATGCGGAGGTCTTCGATAATATCGATGATGTCTTTCGCCAGTTCGCTTTTTTGATATAATTCAGGCTTTAACGTTCGTTCGCTATCACCCAGACCACGAAGATCGGGCGCAATGATCCTTAGTTTCCTACTCAAAAAGGGACACACCGGCTCCCAGGAATAGGAGCTTTCCGGCCATCCGTGTTGCATAATTACAGGAAAGCCATCCGGGTTACCCGAATCCCTAACATTAAACTTGCCGCGAGAAACGATTACTTCGTAAGTGCGCATGGGCCTGCTCCTCTCCCCGCCGTCACTGATTCTTGGCTGTTCCGATCAACCATGCCTCCTTTGCCTATTTTTTCTTTGCGGTAGGCGGTATGCTTTGATACGACTCATCTATCCGAGGCATCGTAACTTGTTCCTTCGCGTATAAAAGTTTTCCGTAAATGGGATCGTCCTGCCAGCCGTCGATATGGGCCGCCCGCTTGGCCGCAGATTTTAGTTTTTTCCAATCGGCGCTCCCGTACAGGAACATCTCCTGCGCAGCCATCGATCCTTCACCGTGGATCGTGTCGATCTGATAGAAATTGCAAGTCATATCCTTGGCCAGCCGCATGACGCGCAGCCTGTTCTCCGTTGGTACACCGTCCTTGGCGCTTAGATACTTATCAATATAGGGGCGGATCTCTGCATTATTCCAATCCCTGAAGGTCGGTACCGTCGCGCACATTCCGCCCGCAATGTCCTGGAGATGCTGACACATTTGATGGAAGTTGCTGGCAAAAGTGTACTTCGAAGCGTTGATGGCCATTCTGTTGGGCATCACGACGTCATGACCGAATTCGGTGGTCGGCTCAAGACAGGCCGCCTTGCCCAACAAGGCCACCGACTCGGTGGTCATCGCCATCCACGCCAGCTTTTTCCGGACATGGCTCATGTTTTCCACGCCGTTGTATTCAGCCGCCAAAGCGGCCGCGCCGGTAATGATCTCCAGTTTTCCAATCATCTTGCAGGTCCCGAAGAGGCGGTGATAGCTGGCAAAGGCATAGGCCAGGTTGCGAGTAAATTGCCATTCACCGCACATGAAGACCCGCTCCCAAGGCACGAACACGTCGTCAAAGACGATCAGGCATTCTGTGGGCTGGGTAGCACTCGTTTTCGGATAATCGAATTCCCCTTCCTCGCCGTAGGTCCGGGATACCGGTTCGACCGCGAGGAGCTTGACTCCCTTGGTGTTCAGCGGAATTGCGAATGCAAGAGCATAGTCCTTGTCCTCCTCGCCGTGGGTCCGGCAGGGAAGGCAGAGCGCTTCATTGGCGCACGGGGTAGCGCTGATATGTACCTTTGCCCCCCGCACTACGATTCCGTCTTTCTGCCTGTCCACGATCCTCAGGTAGTAATCCGGGTGCTGTTTCTGCTTCGAAGGGTGAAGGCTCCTGTCACCCTTCACATCCGTGATCGCGCCGGTTATGGCGAGGTCGTTTTTTTGCAGGACTTTCCGGTAATTTTCGACACGTTCCGAATAATTCGTTTTCATCTCCTTATCGATGACCTGTGCGGCAACGGTGAAGGCGGCCAAAGCATCCGCACCCATGCAGTGGACCATTACCCCTCCCCCCGACCTGACGCCTTTGATATAGCACTCCCTCCTTCTCAGGAGATCTTCAGGCGATTTTGGAGAGGTGAGAAGGAAATTGATGTCTTCCCCGTCTTCATCCTTCGTCACAAAGAGTTCGCGGAAATCGGGATGATTGGGGAGAACGTAATCCATGCATGCGGTTTTGATAATGCCGCTGAGGGTGGGATGAGTCCGAACATCGGATACTTTCTCCCCCATGCACCACACTTGCCGGCCATCATTAAGGCTTTCGAGATATTGATCGACTGTCTTGATCATGAATTCCTCCTTTTCAATTGGTCACAAGAAAATAAATAGTCAAACATTTCGACATTCAGCATCCGGAGGTTTCTGATTTGTTCGTTACACTTTGTTTTGTCTGACACCTCCCCGGTGTGCAGGAGCAAACCCGTATTGCATGGCCCATCGCGCCGAGGGGTCATTATTTACACAAATCAAGATGGAAGGCAACGATATGAGACGGGGTGGCTTAAGGAAATGGGAATCTTGTCTCGAGGGATGGAAGCGAGGGGCCGCAGGCTTTCAAGAAGGGTCGACGAATCGAACCCAATGCTGTTAACTTAAGGACTATGGGGTACCGCAGGGGCATAGGTCTATCACCACGAAGAACACTGCGCAGCATAGCCGCAACCAAAAAAGAAGATCCACCGCAGAGACGCAGAGAGCGCAGAGGGTTTTGAAATAAGGAATAAAGAAGAAAATACCAAGGCGGCACTTTTGATGACCGGACGACGACCCGGAATTCAAACGGGCCGCAGAGAGGGCTGAGATCGGAGAGAGACCGGCAACTTGTAGACAAAACGTTGCAGAAAAACAAGAAAATGACGCGTAGTAGTACGAAGGGAAAAACCTCTTGTTCAAAATAAATGAAATGCTTGGGAACACTTCGAGGAAAACTAATCTGGATAATGCTTTAATGCGTATCCAACTAATGTGCAGGTGGCACACGAAGTGAACAAATGCCTCTAAGGGAGCCGTTCCCGGGTCTTAACAGACGACCATGCAATTTATCAATCGCTTGCTGCGAAGACCGCAATGATTACCATTTTTTTATGGGGAAGCGACAGCCTGTCCTCGACCCACAAGGAACGGAGCAACGCGGGTCTGCTCGCATTTCTTCAATGCTTAGGTGAAGTTTCGGAGTAACTAAAAATAGAACGGAGGAGCACAACATGTCCCACCATTTAGATTCGCCAATCGCGCGACAAGATGTTCGCCTCGATATCACCGACCTGTATGCCTTTCGCGGTGAAATCGGCACAGCGTTCGTGATTAACGTATGCCACTCGATCGCCGGCGACATTCCTGTCCCGGGGTATCATCCCGAGGGAAAGTATGAATTCAAAATCGATTTGGATGGTGATGCGGTCGAAGACCTCACATACCGCATAATATTCGACGAGCGCGACGCAGCCGGCAAGCAGCGCTTTGTTCTGCGCCGGATTGCGGGACCTGCGGCCGCTGACCCTCATGCGGCCGGTATGGTCATCGCGCAGGGTTCAACCGATGAAACCATCAACAAGGCGTCCAGCCTTCGTATTTGGGCCGGCAGGGCGGGAGATCCGTTCTGGATCGAGCCCGACGTATTGCATGCAGTCGGGCACGCGTTCCAGGACGGCACCATTGTTAATCTATCCGGTTGGGATCCAGCCAAGGCAAGAAATTTATTTGCCGGTCACAGCGTATATTCGATTGTACTGGAGGTCGCTGACTCAGATCTGCTCCCCGACGCCGGCCACAACGGCCGTATCGGTGTGTGGGCCGTGGCTTCGCTCGCTACGGACGCCGGAGGATGGCGCCCGATCAACCGCATTGGACTTCCGATGATCCATCCTCTGTTTACTCAGTACAACGAAGAACTCGGAAATCAACTCAATTCAGGGCGTCCGGCAGACGATTTCGCGAGATTTGGCGAGACCATCATCAAGGCGGTCGCCGGCGCCGTAAGGGCCAATGGAACCGCGGAAAATGCTCGGGCTTATGCGGAAAAAGTGGCACATCGGTTTTTCCCCAACATCCTCCCCTATACCGTCGGCACTCCGGCCGTGTTTGGCATCGCTGAGTGGAACGGCCGCTCTCTGACGGACAACGCGCCAGATGTCATGTTCACGATCGCGTCGAACACGCCTATCCGCCTTGGCATCGGCAAAGAGTCGGTCACCTCAAAACCATCCAAGGTGTTTCCGTATGTAGCGATGAAGGGGGAGGAGATCGAGGTGGCACAGGCCGCGTAGGAAAGAAGGACTCTTTTGAAATTGACAAGAGTCACAAACTCATTACCAATCTGATGAAAGACTTTCTCCTCAGCAACGTCAAGCGATAGCGCAATGGGGCATGGCCCGTTCATTGCGAATCCGCTGCTTCATGATTAATGTCACCTCTGTCAACGAGTCTGAGCATTACGATTCGCTGATTCTACCCAGGAATCTGAACCAGGGTAATTTTGCCGCAGGTTTTGGCAGAGGGGATATTATTTTCATTGCCGGCGGAGACCCCGGTCCAAATCGGTCAATTCTTAACAGAGGAGGAAATCAGATGTTTTCTCAGATTCCCGTGGACATTTACAAAGTTAAGAAGGGTGAACTGGACAATGTGATTCTGAGGGCCGCCATCATGGGCGAAATGGACGCCATCAACCTCTACGAACAGATGGCAGCATTGACCGACAACGAGGATATCCGCAAGGTATTGTTGGACATCGCCAAGGAAGAAAAGGAACACGTGGGGGAGTTCCAGACCTTGTTGCTGCGCCTCGACCGGGAGCAGGTGGAGGCACTGGAGCATGGGAAAAGGGAGGTGGAAGAGCTCACCGGCAAGTAAGTTGGTTTCCGCCCCGGGGCGGGCGGCTGGGCCGCAGCAGGGATATCCGCCGCCGTCATAAAGCTGAGGCCGGCTTTGTTCACTGCAAAGCCCCGCCTCCATCCAGCCCCGCTGGCAATATGGCGAATTCTTCCGGGTGGAACCGTGCCGGGCAAGATTGCTCACTCTTACTTACCCGACTGGTAGGGGTCCCAGTCGCATCCCCAGATCTCGCTGTTAAACGGCAGTTTGTAGGTCCTTCTTTCCTCGTATGAAGGATACCTTCTGCAATCGTTTTCCCTCTCAGAGAACATCGGGACAGGGAATTTGGGTGGTAGAAGTCCGTGCTGGTGTGCTTCTCTTTCCAGCCATTCCCGATCGTCCGGATGAGCAATGGAGATCAAGGCGCTCGCCCTCTCATAACCGCACAGACCTCTGAGGTTCACAATACCGAACTCGGTGCATACGTAGTTTGCAAGCTGGGCAGGCACGTCCACGCTTGATCCCCGGGGAAGAAAAGGAACGATCCTTGAAGTTCCATGTTTGCTCCTCGAGGTCATTGACGCTACCCCCCTGCCTCCCCTGGACATGGCACAGAAACTCATAAACTGGAAATACCCCCCGGTGCTGGAAATGGGCCGCCCATCATAGAACCCGGCACACTGCTGCCCGAGCAGATCGACAGCCACACAATTGTTGATGGCGATCATGTTGTCGATCCTGTTCAGGACATGCAGGTTATTGGTATAGCTGATGTCATAAGCTGCCAGGTGCTGATTGCGATCGATAGTATCGAAGTACCATTTCACATCCACCGGGAACGCAAACGTCCAAACGCTTTTCCCACGGTCGATGTTTTTATACGCGTTGGTAACCTGGCCGGATTCGATCAGCTTTATAAGCCCATAGTTCAGCATTTCCGTGTGGATCCCCAGATCCTTGAACCCTGCGCTCCCCATTGCGGCGGCACAGGCGGAGGGAAGTGAGCCGATGCCGAGCTGAATAATGTCACGGTCGCGCATAATTGCCATTATGTTCTTCGCAATTGCTTCTTCTTCTTGCCCCGGCTTTATGGAGCGCTCGTCGATCTGTGGCCATCGATACTTTTCGCAGTCGACCTCGACCCAGTAGTCTATATCGTCGATATGGATGGTGTTGAAACGCCCTCCTTCGGCCCAGGGGTAATCGCTCCGGACTTCGAAGACGATTTTCTTGGCGGTTTGTCTGAAAATGCTGCAGTTGTTCGTGCCGTAGGACATGTTGAAAAACCCGTGGCTGTCCGGCATCGTCACAGCATTGAACCACCAGTCGATGCCGCGCTTTTCCCTAACGGCATTGATAAACCTGTAATGGTGGGCCCACATTCCATAGGCCCAGCCCCATTGCGCCCAGTCCGTGACGTTGTTGGAATCTCGGGCCTTGCGGTTCCACGGGAAGAAGAAGTATTCGTGGACGCAGTGATATTGCTCGGCGGGATCTATTTCCTGCAGTTCGTAATGAGGGTAGAACTGAGCGTATAACCAGAATTCGATATCTTTGAGATCTGAAGGCCCCGGTCCCAGTCTTTTGGCCACGGCTTCGGTGCATACCGTTGAGTCCCCGCCGGTGCTTCCATTATTGATCCAGTCTCCGGAATTGACCATTTCCGCGATCTGTCCGGGGGTCCTTTTTTTGTCTCGAATTTTTTGCTGAATCGGTGTCGTCATGTCAAATCCCTTTTCAAAACGGCAAGTCTAACGTTGAACGGCAGCATAGTCTCTCTCAGGTCAGAAGAGGTTTGTCTCTTCATTGCCAAAAGGCAAGGATTTTCACGGTAAATATATCAATATGCAAGACAATAATTTGATCCACGTTTGGCTGGTTGAAACTCTGAGCGGCATCGGAAACGACATCATCCAGCAAAGGGGAGTGGAACTGCAAGTAACAAATAGGGTCGGACGCGGCCCGACCCCATTGACTTAATGCTGCCCCATTTTGATGAACGGAGCTTGAAAATGCCAGGTGTGAGGAAATTTTCGCCGCCCGTTCACATCCGGCAGTCCCAATCCGCACAGTCGAGGCGCTTCCAGTCGGAGAAGTCGGCGGGCTTTCGTACTTCTGTAGCAGAATCCCAGGCTGGGAATCCAGTCTCTTGAAGATAGACATCATCGGCCGCTGCTTCCGGCGACATGTACGATCCCAACTCCAGGCCCTCTATTCCTAAAACAAAGACACCCCGGCCCCGAGGTACGAACCGTATCCAGAACACACCTTTTTCGGTTTCACAAATCCACATCGCCCCGATCTCAATTCACTTCTTCATGGATTCGACTGCGGTCACATCACCAGATAAGTCCTTCTCCATATCGACTTTGTAGAAATCCTGGTCTTCGGGCAGAACCATGTAGAAATTGCTGGTCGTGTCCACCTTCACGACTGCGTGGCTGACGGAAATATCCAACACGTGCCCTCCGGCCTTCCTGTCCCTTGTCAGGAAATGCAGGTGGTAGCCGGGAACGTTGATTCCTTTCATGAAGGCAGGGCATCGAAGTCCGACAACTACTCCCTCCACGTTTTCAAATTTGAATGTCGGTTGGCTCTTGACGATCTCGGTGAGCGGTTTGTATGGCTTTGCCTGCCTGGGCACGCTCCGGGTTATGACTTTCTTGAACGTTCCTTCTATTCTCAGCACATAAATGAGATTCGGGGTGGGGAGAATGGCGTCGATTTGCCTGGTCAATTCCTCTATACCGATGCTGCCCGGCAAGGTTTTCTCCAGGTCAGCGCTGAAGAAAGTGACTGCCGCAAAAGGTGTCGTTTCGGCAGGACCGGCAATCTGAATAGTTCCGTCGGCCTTAACCCGGTAAGCCGTTTCGTCCACCATGACCATTTCTCCGTCAAGCGCGTCGAAAGTCCCGAGGCCGGTGTCCCCGTACAGTTTCAATTGCCGTATGGACATTTTGCCGTCATACACTCCGCCCATCAGGGCGTCGATCGTGGAAACCTGTGTTAGAGTCTTTCCCTGTTGGGCATATGAGGCATGGGTCCCGGTGCATACGAGAAAAGCGGCCAGGAAAAGGATGCCCATTTTTTTGGTCATGATCCACCTGATGCGAGCGGCTGGAAGATTAACAAAGTGGAAGAGGGCATCACCACTATTTACGCAATTACGGGAATAATATCGAATTGATATGCTCAATAAGTGTCTCCTTTTTTTTATTTAGGGTTGCACCCATTCGCGCTACCGAACGAACTAAGTACGATAGGATACAGGAAAGATTCTGACACGATCTCTTAGCCGTGGTCCAACACCTGTCTGACTCTTCCCGCAAAATCATCGCGGAGGAAAGGCTTCTGAATGAAACCAATCCCTTCGTCAAGAATGCCGCGATGGGCGATCACGTCAGCGGTATATCCCGACATATACAGGCACTTGAGGCTCGGGCGAATGACTGTAAGCTTTTCCGCCATTTCCAGGCCGTTCATCTCCGGCATCACAACGTCCGTGATAAGCAGGTCGAGGTTTCCCGGACGCTCCTCGGCAAAACGTATGGCGTCTGCCGGAGACTGCGCCGCAACCACCGTGTAGCCCAGATCTTCGAGGATAATCTTGTTTAGGGTCAAGATCGCTTCATCGTCCTCGACCAGCAGGATGGTTTCGGTGCCTGTCGGGGGCTTTACGTTCACATACTCATAAGGGACCTGTGCGGCTTCGTGCTCGAACCGAGGCAGGTAGATTTTCAACGTGGTTCCTATTCCGGGTTCGCTGGTGGCATAAACGAAGCCATCGTTTTGTTTAACGATGCCGTAGACTGTGGACAATCCCAGCCCGGTTCCCTTGCCCACTTCCTTGGTGGTAAAAAAAGGTTCAAAGATATGCTCGCGAACTTCCTTACTCATACCCGTTCCGGTATCGCTTGTGATCAGGAGGACGTATTTGCCGGGAATGAATTCGGGGGTCTCGGCCCTAACCGAATCATCGATTACAACGTTCTCGGTCCTCATAGTGATGGTGCCTACTCCGGGAATGGCATCACGGGCATTGACCACAAGATTGGCCAGGATCTGGTCCACCTGGGAGGGATCAATTTTGACTTTCCAGAGATCGAATCCCGGCTGCCACGACAGATCGATATCCTCGCCGATGAGGCGCCTCAGCATCTTGAGCATGCCCGAGATCGTGTCGTTCAAATTAAGTATCTTCGGGATGGCGGTCTGTTTGCGAGCAAATGCCAGCAGTTGCCGAACAAGGTCCGCCGAACGCAGACCTGCTTTGAGGATTTCCTGGAGGCTATGCTTGAGTTGGTCAACGGGAATGTTCGTCTCTAACGCCATTTCCGCACGGCCGATGATTACCCCCAGTATATTATTGAAATCATGCGCGACGCCGCCGGCCAACCTTCCAATCGATTCCATCTTCTGAGCCTGAAAAAGCTGTTCCTCCAGTTTCTTTCTTTCTTCTTCTTCCCGCTTATGGTCAGTAATATCTTGTATGACTCCGAATACCCTTTTCTCCTCTGGAGAATACTCTGCTATAGAATGAATAGAGACGATCTTCCCGTCGATCGGTCTCTTAATCTCAAATTCCACGTCATACGGTTTGTCCTCCTTGATAAGATCATTAAGGGCCTTATCGAGTAAGTTGCGATACTTCGGAAGAGAAAATTGCTGCAATTTGGAAAAGCTCTTCTCACTGGGGCCCAGACCATAAATGGGTTTCTCACTCTGTTCAGGTTCAACTCCGTAAATGATCTTTGCACCTTCAGAGGAATTTACTTTATCATCTTCTAAAGTAAACTCCCAATTACCTAAGCGAGCCACTAGTTCTGCTCTTCTAAGACGAATTTCGCTAATCCTTAGAGCTTCCTCAGCCCGCTTTCGCTCAGTGATATCACGAATTGTGAAGATAATTCTAAATGGGGCGCCATCAGGAGAATAACTAACAGCAGCGTTGACCTCTCCAATAAAATGAGTCCCGTCATTTTTGATTAATGTGTGTTCAGCACCTGTGAGTGTACCTTCTACCAGTAGATTCTTGATATACGTAGATGCAATCTCCCGCTCTTCTTGGACAATCCAAGAGAATACACTACGCCCAATTATCTCTTCTTCAGACAATTGTCCAAACATTTGCCCGGACTTTTGTGAAATGTAGATGAGTGAACCATGCATGTCTGCCACAAAGATTGGATCAGGGGATAGGTTGATAACGGTGCGATACAACTCTTCGCTTTCCCGCCAAGTTTGCTCATCTCGTTTCCGTTGAGTGATGTCACGATTAACAATGATGATTCTTGTTGGAAGCCCGTCAGGAGAATAAATGACTGCGGCAGTAGTCTCTCCGGTGAATCGAGTTCCATCCTTCCTTACTAATATGTATTCTTTAGCTTCAATTTTCCCATCTTTCAGAAGATGCCGTATATTCTCAGTTGCCCTTTCATGATCTTCTGGTGCAATCCAAGATAATATACTGCGCCCAATGATCTCATTATCTTCAGACGAATCTCCAAACATTTCTCTGGCTTTAGGTGAAGTGTAGATGAGTGAGCCATTAATGTCTGCAACCGAAATGGCATCCGGAGAAACGTTGACAAGTGTGCGATACAACTCTTCGCTTTCCCACTGCGCATTTTCCGCCTGCCTGTGTTCCATGATGCCGCGAGCATGACCGCTGGCGCCAGGAACCTGTCTCTCTTTCTCTCGCAGTCTGGGCTGTTCCAAAGGCGATGGTTCTCCATGCCGGCTCCCTGAAGCACCTGCGGTGATTTCAGGCTGAAGTCGGAGTACATCTCCTTCCTTGACCCCGGCATCCGCAAAACACTGGTCATCGTGTAGTTGTTTGCCGCTGGCTTTATGGTGAAACTTGTAAGCCAATGGCTGTCTGTCCGGGCCTATCCTTGGGAGGTCAAGCTTGGCAACCAATACCGCGAGAATCCGATTGATAGGAGCGTCATCGGGAAGCTTCAATAGCCGCTTATTTCCATTGGCTGCCCTGACCTTTACCGCAATCATTGCCATCGGCAATTCCTTTCTCAATCAAATGGCGGCAAAGCACATAGAGAAGCGCCGTACATGGACTTCTTTTCATTTCATCGGGTGATTGGAAGAAAAGCTTTATTATTTTTTCAGAAGGCGTTGGCTGTCGATGTTACGTAAAGCATTGCGGGGAGCGAGTTGTAAAAAGATTGGCAACTATTCAGCAAAAAAGTTAAAAAATTTTTTGACATGGTTTTGGGCACAAAGGTGAGGGGCACCATGTGGCGCCCCTCAATGTATGATAAAGGCAGCTATCGCCTACTGAATCAGCCAGCTATAATCACGGTCGTGGGAGTTCTGAGCCAAGCCTCGTGAGTGATTGCAAGCATTGACGGTTGATCTATAATGCCGACACTGCTCCATGTGAACAGGGCATACCCCGGCTTTGCTCCATCCACGCCGGCAGGGATCGTGGCTTTCAGTTGTTGCGCCAGCCAGTTTATTGTTCCATATCCACAGAGGGAGACACAATGATCCTCGCTGTTGTCCTGTTTATATCCTGTTGCAACCCAACCACTGTTGCCAAAACCATGATTGCCACAGGTTGTTTCAAGCTGGCCTGCCGCAACCCCAATTTTGACCGGACCATGATATATGGCACTATTCAGGATGGCCGGATTCGTCCAATTAACTGAAGAATGGTTGCCATCATCCCACTTATAACCATCCTGTTCAAACCCGGCTTTTTGCATTGATTGCAAGACACCAACGACTGAGGCACCATTCAAAATGCCGTTGGCCGTGGCCCAAGCAATCACTACCGAATCATTGATAAAAACTTCCGGATTGCAGGACTTGGCGAACGCATCTTCTGCCGTGCAGCAATCGCCATGGGTATCATTGCCCCACATGCTAATTTTGCCGTATGGCCAGATATAGGAAGCCGGAGGATTTGGAATCGGAACATGAGGCATGGCAGCCGCAAGTTCAGACCTCGGGGATGGAATAGCACCACGTTTCACTGCTGTAATGTTGGTGGTGGGCATAGATTCTCCTTTCTTTTTGTTTATTGTTTACCCAAACACATTTAATTCTTTGGTTTAAAAAAGACTTTCCAATTTATGCTTTTGATAAAACCTTGCCGTTTTAGGATTTTAAGGAACGAAAAAGACAAACTGTGTGCAACTGCTAGGCGATAATTTAAATGAGCTGAGCCAGTATTTCAATATGCGGATGGGTATAAAAAAATATATCAGAAGGTGTAAGACTTTGTAACTTTAGATATACGTTATCCTAAGCGAGAGTTTGGGAGCTATTCGTCGAAATTATGCCAGCCCGGTATCCTGTGCATAGCGGAGCAGGTCCAGTCGACTTCGTAAGCTTAGCTTCTTATAGATGTTATGAATGTGAAGCTTCGCAGTCCCCTCGGCTATGAACAGTTTCTCTCCAATTTCCTTATTCCGAAGCCCCTTAGCAACCATCTTCACAATTTCTATCTCACGCTGAGTGAGGCATTGTTGAATTGCCCGCAGGTCCTTTTCGCGGCGCAACAAAGTCTCCATCGCCCGGTGCAACGAGTGTGTCTCCATCCATCGTAGGCCGCGATGGACCTTTCGCAGGCACTGGACCAGGAACTTAGGAGCCATCTCCTTCAGTACAATCCCTTTGACTCCGTATCGGAGGCTATCGATCGCCATCTTTTCATTGACCTCGGCGGTGAACAACACCACACTCACGGGAAGGCTTTGGTGGTGAATCTCCTTCAAAACAGCCAAACCATCTTTCCCGGGAAGGTGAATGTCGAGGATAAGAATATCGGGAAGGTATTCATGAACTGCTTTTAATGCATCTTCGCCGTTCGTGCATGATGCCAAAATCTTGAAGCCCTCTTCCTGCGTGAGAAGACTTTCCAGCCCTCTTAGCATTATAGGATGAACGTCGGCCAAAACCAGGCGGATAGACATGGTCGGGTTTCCTTCAATAAAAAGATCTACCACCGATCCGGAATAGCGAACCAAGTTGAGCGCTGTGCATCTGAACGGAATTTGGGGCGACGGATTCTACCCGGAAAACTTCCGGACCAGCTCCAAAGCCTGCAAATCTATGCGATTTTCCAAATGAAAGTGCTCGTGATGACCTTAACGGTTACGCCGTAAAGTCGGCGCCACCTGAACGTGAGACCTGTGAGTGCACGATGCGTCTCTTATATCAGGAAAAGGTTTCACAAAGGTTACATCCCAACGGGATTTCATGAAGGTTGGATGCTTGCCCGGACTGCATTTGCGGAAAAGAACGATGTTCGCGGGATTTTTTGGGGGATTGAGATCGAGGAATTACGTTTGGTAAACGGTCACCTCAAGAAGCGCAGAGGGGAGTGCCGAGGTGGGCGGATATACGGTAAGGCAGGGTTTTTTTGAATCTGCCCAGCTCAACTCGATTCAAAAGCCCGCATACAGTGACGATTATGGCGACAGTGAGAGTTATAACGACAGGGCAACTATGGATGTTGGTAGTACATATTTGTTTAGTGATAGCATGCGAATCGCAAAAGGTGCGGATCTATATGCAGGTATTCTACCTGAGTACAACATGACAAATCAACTCGATGCAAGAGACACAAAGGTCCGAGCCGGTTTGCCATCATATTCGACAGGCCTAGTTTGGGAGCACTGCACCCTTCGGTTGGCCTTCGCCTCGTTCCTCAAAATGTTGCTTGAAGCAAGGGTATGCTTCTCTGCACATCCTTCACGGATGTGACCATATTGAAGTTAGCCCCCGAGTTGTGTCAGTTGAATTCTTACTTCTCTTACTCGGGCTTCTGTCTCAGCGATATCTTTGTGCATGTCTTCGATTGCGCTTTCTATTCGTGGCGGAACTAATTGACCGCCGAACTTAGCCTTCTCGATTTGGAAGCGATTGAGATGCGATACTTGTATATTCAACTGCGTAAAGAGACCGCTCAATTTGGTTCGAAGAACTTCGGCTTCAAGTTGCTTGTCCGTCCATACAGCGGCGTCTTGAGCCTCTGACGATACAATAACGGCCTGCTTGCTAATTTCTGTCATCCGACTACGGTCTTGTATTTCTTCGATCCCTTTAAGGCTGTCAGACCTCTCTGCCATTATCTCTTGTGCGTGGTCGAGATCGCTTTGTAGGTCTGTCACACGCTTGGAAAGTGAGGGGGAATCGAGCTGGCTTACGATTCTTGCCAGTTCTCCCAACAAAGTATGTAGACGCTTGGATTGGGTCGAAACCGAAGCAAGGGCCACAGCACGTTCGTAGAAGAGATTCAAATCGCTGTCTCTTATACCTTCCCTTGCAAAGAGGGTTACCGTTGCGAGTTCGACTCGCGTCTCGCCCATCAAATAATCGGCTATAGTGCGTATCATTACCTCTGCTGCCATCTGAAAAGGAAACTTGGCCACGCCCGTGCCAAGTGCCGGGAAGGCGATTACTTTTACACCAAGGGTGTCGGCCAACTGCATACATCTTAGGGTGGCAGCCTGAATAGCCGCCTCAGACGCGTTTATCAGGTTGGTGTAGTCTATGGTGACAGCGTGAAAGATGTACTTGGCGGCGAGGTTCCCCGCAGAAGTTACGGCTACCTCACCGATTTTCAAGGGGGTATGCTTGCGTGCTTCATTGGCTATTACGTCGCCGCCTGCGCGCAGAAGGGCTTCGGATACACCTCCGCCCATTGAGAGGTAGTTGTCATCCGAACTCACAAGGGCATCGGCTGTCAACCGAGTGATGTCCCCGTATGTTACTCGAAAAGTGGCATTGTTTATCTTGTAATCCGATGTTCGTCCGTTCATGATTGCTCAACCTCCGGCGCGGTGACTTTCTTTCCATAGACTTTGCTTAGAATCGCCTGCAATTCTTTAGTTGTCTCTGCAATCTCATTTTCGGTCTCGGCTAAGTTGCTAACAATTACTGGTGGAACTAGGGCGCTTCCCCACTTTGCGAACTGTTCTTTAGCAAGGCGATAATTCCTTGTATGGATTTCCAGCAAAGACAGTAGATGCTTGATATTTGCCTCGGAGTCTAACCAGATATTTTCCACTACCGGTTGACGCAGCGCGTCCTCTTTCGACCGAATCGTACTTGGTGGCTGTATTGTACTTGGAAATGACGGGGAATCTCTGGGTTGTTCTTCCATAACTTCTTGTTCGGCTTTTCGGCTCTTTCGGCGTTCTTCCAGAATTTTGCTGCCCTCGCCAAAAAGGAAATCAACTGCCTTAAGTAGGATGGGTATAGCAACGGTTTCTAACATGGCACACTCCTGATTGAAAAAGGTATCTGTATGAGGCTGCCATAGCTATGAACTCGTAGACATGATGTTTATTAGAAAGCGGGCATAACGATAATTGAACTAAGCCTTCGGAAGTACTCCCCGTCCCTCCTAGCCTTTAACGTTGAATCCTTCCGGATCGCACAAAAAAGACATGAGTATGATATAAGCCCTCATGATTAGACTCCCTTCAATTTTTCGTTTTTCTGAAAGGGATGCATACCATAATTATCTCGTTTTATCGAGGACATTTGATCGGAGATTCCCATAAAAAGCCGACACGTCGTACGAACCTCCAGGTTCGGACCCACGTGCCTGCGTGAATAGTGAGGGCAAAGGGGTGCATTAACTGGGATTGCCAACTCGATGCCAAACCCTTATTTTGCTGGGTCTAAACAGCCTATGACGTCAGCGCGTTGTGCGAACCAGCGGGGGCGACCCTCACCCTTGCTCCGCGCGCCCCTGCCCATCGGAACAGAGAGCAGTGATGAGGGAGCAGGAAAAGCGTTTTTTCCAGTTCTATGTATCGCGGTAGGAATGCCGGTTACCCGGCACCCCCCGCACAGATCCGTACGTGAGGAATTACCTCATACGGCTCCTACTTCGAGTGTATGGCGTGAAAGCGATCATTGGGATACATGTGCAAAATCCGACATCTTGGAAGCCATCTGTCCACATGCCGACGGAATCTGTCCCAGGCGAGCCGATGTTTTTGACTTCTGCGCCGAAGCGCCTGAAGCCAGATACGAGCAACCTGGGTGCGGAAAGCTCTGATGCTGGCAAGGTTACCGGGTACCGCGTAGTAATTCATGAAGCCCTGCACAACCGACCTGAGCCACTCGCCCAGTATAGCGATGGGATCGTGAAGTCTACGGCGAAGAATCTGCTTCACCTCTTTCAGCTTATTCCGCAGCCTTTTGGCTATGGTCTTGCGCTTGATGGTGAATCGCTCTCCGTTCCGGGTCGTTGCGCAGATGTGGGTGAAACCCAGGAAATCAAAAGTATCGGGCTTACCCAGGCCCTGCTCCCTCCGTCGTTCCGCAGCAAATCTGCCAAACTCAATGAGCCGTGTCTTGTCGGGATGCAGCGCGAGACAATACTTGCGCATTCGCTCCCCAACATCCCGCAGAAACCGCGCGGCTTCCTCCCGGTACTGGAATCCCAAGACAAAATCGTCGGCGTAACGCACGATGATCATGTCTCCCCTGATTTTGCATTTGCGCCACTGGTTCGCCCACAGATCCAGCACGTAGTGCAGGTAGATGTTGGCGAGCAGTGGCGAAATGACCGCACCCTGGGGGGTACCGACTTCTGTTTTGGACCAGACGCCCTCTTCCGAGACCCCTGCCCGAAGCCATTTCTTAATCAGGCGAAGAATCCTCGGATCGGCGATCCGGTGCTCGATAAACTTCATGAGCCATCCGTGGTCGATGGTGTCAAAGAACCCCCGAATGTCTGCTTCAAGCACCCAGTTGACCTTTTTCTCCGTGATTCCGACAAAAAGAGCATCCAGCGCATGGTGCTGGCTGCGCCCTGGCCGGTATCCATAGGAGAAGCCCAGGAAATCTTCCTCGTAGATGGCATTGAGGACCATCACCACCGCTTGCTGGGCAATCTTATCTTCCAGGGCTGCTATTCCCAGAGGACGAAGTTTTCCGTCTCCTTTAGGAATATAGGCGCGCTTGGAAGGCTGTGCGCGGTAGGTACCCCGGTGGATGCGCTCATGCAGATCGACCAGGCGATCTCCCAGACCATCTTCGTACTCTCGCCATGTCATCCCGTCTACTCCCGGAACTGCTTGACGCTTGAGGGCATAAAAGCTCTCATGCAGGAGGTTGACCGTGACATGGTGCAGTAGGGCGTTAAGTTGCACATGCTCTTGTTTGCGCGCTGCTTCACGCACACCCTGCAATCCGATCGACACTTCCGCCCGACTCTGCGTTCGGGCCGTGGCCGTTTGCAGGGAGTTCCTCTCGGTCGGTTGCCTTCCCTCCGCCATCTCCGCAGGCGGGCCGCCGCTCTTGTTCGATGGCTTCTCAGGTACTATGCAATCGTCTGACTTCCCGCAGGCGTACACGCCGGACGTACGGCAATCAGCCTTTTCCGGCCGACCCGCCCTACCATCCTGGACGGGTACCTTCGGGATCTCCCGGTTTCCGTGCAAAGAGTTTCCACACATGCTCAGGGTCTTAGACTGCGCCGGGTCCGCCCATGACTCGCGGCTAGCGCCATGCGCGATATTGCCTTCCGCACTAGTGAACGCCGTCGGCACTCCGAAAGAGTTGATTTCGCAGCTCAATGGCTGGCCTGTGTGTACCCCTGTCAACGCTTCACCTATGTCCTCACGGACATCGGCGCATGACTCGGGGCCGGTGTGGCTCGCTGGGCCTTCACCGTATGGCTCTTTCATCCACTACTCCTTGCCGGCTTTGACCGGCGCTTTCTCACTAATCACCGGGTCATCAACCTTGCGTAGATTTCCTTGACGTTTTCACCTTATCAATGATTTTTGGGATGAAGAACGAAAAGACAAAAAGACCGAGTGAGAAGAATACCTTCCAGTTGAGCAAGCCTATCCATTGGCCGCTTGCCCAGACGTCTCTAACCGTCCCTACAAAAAAAGTGAAAATGAAGGTGCCGACGATTATACCCAGCGCCGTCCCGAAAAGATAATCCCTGAAACGCACCCGTGTCAGTCCCATGCCGAAATTCAAGGGTGTAAACGGGAAGTAGACAAGGCGCAGGTAGAGTACTGTGGCAAAACCGTTTCTTTCGATAGCCTCATCGTATTTCCCGAGCCTGTCGCCGATGAGCGATGCGGCAAAGTCTCGCCCCAGGTACCTCCCGATAAAAAATGACAGGATCGATCCGAACATTGCCCCCACCCAGACGTAGAGAAAGCCAAAATAGGGTCCGAAGATGGCCGCCCCCAAGGTGGTGAGAAGGGTCCCCGGCACAAACAGGCACACCCCTACCGCATACACAATCATGAATGCCAGTGGGGCCAACAATCCCGCATTCTCCAAAAAATGGCCTAATCTTTCTGCGGTAAGGAATTCTTTCACCGGTGTAAAGCGAACGATAACCACAGCCGTGATTACGAAGAGAACCAACACGCTCGCCTTTATCACTGCTCCCATTTGTTTCCACCGCCTTACGGCAAGCAACAATCGCAGAATCGACTTTGCCAATGGAGTCAATCGAGTGCGGTTGTACTCATCGCCCACCTGCCGGATGGCCTCAGCCTGAGTCGGATAAGGATGGATCACGTTGGCGATGGTCTTAAGGCCAATTCCTCCCACCATTGCAAGACTGATTTCACTGATCATATCACCTGCATGACGGGCCACAATGGTGGCCCCGAGGATCTTGTCGGTGCCGCGTTTCACGTGCACTTTCACAAATCCTTCTTCCTCCCCGTCGGTAATGGCCCGATCCACATCCTTCATGCGTCTCATGAAGGTATCCAAAGAAATGCCTTTGTCCTTGGCGTCTCTTTCATACATCCCGACATGAGCGATTTCCGGATCGGTGTAAGTACACCAGGGAATGTGGAGGGCGCTCAGTTTCTTCCGCCCCCTAAAGAGTGCATTCTGAATCACAATGCGAGCGGTGGCGTCGGCCATGTGAGTGAATTTATACTGAAGGCAGATGTCTCCCGCAGCGTAGATCCGAGGGTTTGTCGTTTGGAGATGATCATCCACTTTGACCCCGTCTTTAATGTCGTATGCGACCCCGGCAGCCTCAAGATTGAGTCCCTCGACATTAGGGGCCCGCCCAACGCCAAGGAGAATTTCATCCACAATCAAACTCTCTAATTTACCGTCTCGCTCGTGGGTAATCAGCTTTCCTTGCTGGGTGGCAGTGATTTTTGCAGGCCGGGTTTTGAGGATGACTTCAATCCCTTCCCTGAGAAAGGCCCTCTGGAGTATTTCTGCTGCGTCTTCATCTTCGCGATTCAGGAGATGGTCAGGTCCCTGAAAAATGAAGACTTGCGATCCCAGCCGATGAAAGGCCTGGGCCAGTTCGGATCCAAGCGGGCCGCCTCCGATGACGGCAAGGCGTCCGGGCCGCTCCGTCAGGGAAAAAACCGTTTCATTGGTGAGGTATCCCGCCTCTCTAAGGCCTTCGATCGGTAGTTCAACCGCTCGTGCTCCCGTGGCGATTGCAGCCTTGATGAAGTGAAGAGCTTTGTCTCCCACGACTACTGAATCCGGTCCGGTGAATTGAGCCTCACCCAAAAACACGTCGACACCCAGCCCCTTAAAACGCTGGACCGAATCGTGGTGGCTGATTGCCGACCGCAGCCGTCTCATGCGCTCCATCACGGCTGAGAAATTCACTTCGACCGTATCGGCCGGGTAGACGCCAAATCCGGCCGCAGCACGGATATCTGCAGCGGCGCGCGAGGAACGAATGATGCATTTGGAAGGAACGCATCCTACGTTAAGGCAATCGCCGCCAAGGAGGTGTTTTTCAACGAGAGCAACCCTGGCCCCCAGCCCGGCTGCGCCTGCCGCCGTTACCAGACCTGCGGTGCCGGCTCCAATGACTACGAGATCATAGCGGCCGGAGGGTTTCGGGTTCTTCCATTCAACTGGATGCAGGTTGGCGACCAGGACGCTGTTGTATTGATCCATTGGCAGAACTTGTGGAACGTCATCCGCTTTCATCGAATACTCCCTGGGTTAATCGAGGGCTTTCCAGGCAGATATGAGATCGGATACCTAAATAAGAGACCTTGACCTGGCGCGAAACCATTTGCGTAAAATAAGCATAGGGTCGATGATTACAAGTCAATCAGCGCCTGGCGAGCAATGCTTCTTTGGCCAGGCGACTTGGTCTGCCTCCCGGAAAGTTTATGATGTACACAAATTACTCTGACAATGCCGCCCTGTCCAAAATTTTGAGAGCGTCAACAGCTTTCCAGGTCAATTTCGGGGAAAGAATTCACAACGAAGTCCGCATGCAGGAGTTTTTCCCGGCCGTAAGTCGTCGTCAATGCGATGCACTTCATCCCGGCGCTTTTCGCGGCTTCCACTCCGAACGGAGAGTCCTCGATCACCACGCAGTTCCGGACTTCTGAATTGAGCTGACGTGCTGCGTAGAGGAATAGATCGGGGTCGGGTTTGGATCGATACCCGGCATCGGCAATAGTGAAGATTCGACCGTTAAAAAGCTTCGATAGCCCGAGACTGTCATCGACCACCTTGAGCAGATCCTCCGCCATAGCCGAGGCAATGCAGGTCTTGCAGGTCTTCGAAACCCGATCGAAGAACTCGCGAAAACCGTCGATGAAAGTCACTTTGCGCTCGAAGAGTCCCCGGACGATCTCTTTGCGCTCCCGAGCGAGTTCTTCGGGATCTCCCGAAAAGCCGTATTCATGCACCATGGCCCGGACCCCATCGATCAGGGATTTCCCGGTGAGCAGGGGTTTGATTTTCTCACGATCGTACACAAGGTTCCTTCTGCCCAGGAATTCCTCCTGCCCCCGGTCCCAGATCGTTTCAGTGTCTATCACGACGCCTTCGGCGTCAAAAATAATCGTATCAATCATGGCTCTAACCTATCCTGATTCTTGCGTCACAGACCTCGATATCCCTGGAAGAGATGAATACGGGGTTCAGGTCCATCTCTTGAATTTCCTCATGTTTTTCAATGAGACTTGAAACCTGCAGGAGGAATTCCTCAATGCATGGGAGGTCAACGGTTCCACTCCTGGGATTCTTGAGCGTTTCATAGCTGTGTAATTCCTCGATCATTTCCCTTGCATCCCTCTTCGTGACGGGGATCAGCCTGAAGGAAACATCCTTGATCGACTCCGCATATATTCCTCCAAATCCGAACATCAGGACAGGGCCAAACTGCTGATCCTTTCGCGCTCCGACGATCAGTTCAAAGCCTTTGCCCAGCTTCTGCACCATAACTCCATCAAGCTGTTTTCCAGGGCTATCGGATTTAAAGATTGCGACGATTTCCCTGAAGGCCTGCCTTACCTCACCCTCACTTTTCAGGGAGACCCTTATACCTCCTGTCTCGGTCTTATGAACAACGTCGGGAGAGGAAACCTTGAGCGCCACTGGAAGGCCAATCCTGGAAGCCATACTTACAGCCTCATTCTCATCCCTCGCAAGTGAGCTCTCGAGAACTCTCAAGCCTTCCTTATCAAGAAAGGCAAGAGCGTCCACTCCAAGTAGCAGTCTTTCCATATTCACCTCTTTCTAGCTAAAAAGTAAATTCGCTCTCCAGAGATTCCCCAAGACCACTCCGCTCCTCTCGGGTGTAGGAACTATCGTAACCCCCTTTTTCCCGTCCATCTCCCGGATCTCATCATCCCATATGCCCGGCGGAGCCGTGAAGACAGCGACGACGGGTTTTTTGAAAGGATCGATGCCCTTCATATATTCTGCCATTGCTTTTGCCAGGTGGACATTTGCCGATGCAAACATTGCGATAAAGATAACCCCGTCTGTGCCTTCATCTTCGAGTACAGCTTTGAGAATATCGAGGATATTCTTCACATTATACCAGGTAGGGCCCATGTCGACCGGATTCGTGCGGATGGCGATCGGAGGAAGCAGGCGATTAATAGTCTCCTGTGTTTCTGCCGAGAAGCGAGCGAGCTTGAGTCCGGCCTTCTCGACGGCATCCGCTGCGATCATTCCAGGACCTGCCTGGCCGGAAAGCACGGCAATATGAGGCCCCTTAATGGGCGGGCATGCATCCAGTGCCTTTGCCGTGTCAATCAATTCTTCGGCGGATGTAACCTCGAGGATACCCGCCTGGCGAAGAGCCCCTTTCCATATCTGATAGTCACCTGCCAGGGACCCCGTATGGAATCGGCTTGCGCTGTCGCCTTTTTCACTTTTGCCTGCCTTATATGCGATTAAATGCTTCCTGCCCCTGATCGATTTCGCCGCATCGAGCATGTTCCGGGGATCATCCAATCCCTCGATGTACATGGCTATTACCCTGGTGTCCTCATCCTCTTCAACGATATGCTTCAACAGTTCCGGGAACCCAATGTTGAGGCGGTTGCCGAGGCTCATCAATTTGGACACGCCCATCCTTTGCTCCATGGCCAGGAAGCCGCACAGGTGGCAAATGCCTCCACTCTGGCTTATCAGCGCTACGCCTCCTTTTTCCAGCATGGAAAATTCCGGTGTAAAAGAGGCGTTCACTCCGAAAGTCCGATTGACAAAGCCGAAGGTATTGGGGCCGATGATCGGCAGTTCGTACTGCCGGGCAATCCTTCCTATCTCCTTTTCAAGGACTTCCCCCGACGCGTCCTCGATCTCTCGAAATCCTGCAGTGATCAAGACCACGCCCTTGACCATTTTCCTTCCACAGTCATGAAGGATTTCAGGAACGAACGGAGCCGGCACTGCGACCACGGCAAGATCAACCGTCTCACGGATATCGCTCAAAGCCGGATAAGACCTTATACCCCAGATCTCCTGACCCATGCGGCTCACCGGAAATATTCGTCCTTTGTAATCGCCCTGAACAAGGCTTTTCAATATATGATAGCCAAGTTTATCGAAACTGTTCGATGCCCCAACGACTGCTACGGATTCAGGACAGAAAAGCTTCTTCAGTTTTGCAATCATAATACTTGCTTCCTCCTGACTCTTTCGATGCATGACCCATGGGGAAATCCCTCTTGGTATATGGTGGAGATTCCCCGGGACAAATCAAGTGAAAAAGTCTTTCCGAAGCTTCTTTATTTCCGATTGACTTTGGCGCGATTTGCCTTTACCCTGCATTCAGCTTTTTTTGTTGACCGGTAGAACTAATCTGCATTGCAATGGCGTAGGTCGATCAATCCCTTGTGGCACCACTTATTGATGGAAGCGGCAAAATGGCGACAGGCGCACCTCCAAACCACTAGCGGAAGCTTTCGTAAAAAATCGGCGTTCGGGTACATCGAGAACACCCCAGCATTTCGCGTGCGCTCCCGGGAATTGAACAACCAGCATTCGGATCGCCCCGCTGCAACCTTCCGCAAAGAGGCATGCCGCCAGGGTATCAACCCGACCTTTAACACCCCTTTTGGTCATACCCGGTCGAGAGGTAGAGCCTCCAAGCGATGCCTTACCTCTCGCTTCCGGCTATTATGCGGCGGGTTTGCATCGCGAAGAGGTATAAGCCCTCGTCGCGCTGCGAACTAATCATTTTCCTCAGCTTGCCCTTGTTTACCCGGTTGCGGCGTATAAAGGGATACGGGCTGACAAGGAGAAGGGGGGTTGCGATGAGCATGAGCATCCTGGAAAAGTACAACCCTATGATGTTTCTCATCAATGGACGGAACCAACTGGTCGACGCATTTTTTTATGACATCTCATCACTCACAGCCAAGGAGTGGGTGTCCCTGACGTCGACGGTAGACCGGAAAGGTGAGATCATCGTCGTTTCTCCCGGGAAACACAAACAACCAATTCGGCACTATACACATCCTCTCGAATTTATTCTCAAAGAAAGGGAACACGTCCAAGCGATCGCAGTAGCGGGGGTCGGCAGTTCCGACCTTGGCACAGCCGCCCTTGCCCGCAATGTTGCTGACGTTTACGACATGACTGTCGCGGGGATTGTATCCGGTTACGGTTTATCGGACGTCATGATGGAGGCGATCGGTGGATGGTGTTTTTATGACAAGATTGATCAACTCCGGTATGAACTGGAACATTCCCTTGCTGATCTGAATGCGCTCACCTCCCAGGCATTCGCTCACAGTGAGGACACCGAGGTCTTTAAGGGCTTCGATTTTCCTTTTGACGACTTCGTACCTACTTCCTTGGACGTAACCGCTCTAACAGAGATCCTGCTCCTTCGTTATGTGAACCCGACCCGGCCGAAGATGAATATCAGACTGCTCGTGGGGCATAGCAAGGGTAACTTATTGATCAGCTCCGCATTGAACCACATTAATAACCAACTTAAGAACATGATGGGGGATCAGAAATACCATGAGATAGATCTGTCAATGAAGAACATGGCTGTGGTTACTTTCGGCGCTGTAGTGAATTTGCCATCCAAGTTGATCAAACAGGAAAACCAGTATCAGTTTATCGGAAATCTAGATCTCCTGGGACGCATTAACTCCCGGTCCCTCGGTGGAGACATGCCGCCAGGAGTCACGCATATTGACGGTGCGGGACATCACCTGAATTCCAAGATCCCCGGTTATTTGGATGTGAAAGCTGTTCTTCGGAAATATCTCCCCGACTCAAAGCTTCCACCGCCTCCTCCCGAAGACCACCCCGGAGAGGCGGCCAGGGATTTGCTGTTTAGAGGCCATGATCTTTCAGGTTTCACATCTGCCCGATCCCTAACCGCACAGCCACCGGCCAACAAACGCGATCTTAGCAAACCCAATGCAAACAAGCCTGAGGATGGTGGGGAAACCAAGAGTAAATGAGATCACGTGCCGGGGTTCACAAACTCCGGGCACAATCCGAATGAGTCGCAGGAGACCCGGGTAACTTGTCTTGTTGCCCGGGTCTAAAGGACAAGAGAAAATCTTCCAGTTGCCGTCATTCTCTCGCGGCGCTGCACGCTCGGATACGAGTTCAGGGCATCTTGATTTCGGACCATTTTCTTTCTTCAGGAAGATAACGCAGATAAAATAAAGAGTTATAAGAAAAATTTTCGGTACGATTTAAAGAACTTTGATGTCATATAGGTCTAAATACCCTATAATGCGATTTATGTTGATAAGAAAGAAGCAAATCCCGGCGATTTACCTTTTTCTGACGGTTATCACCCTCATAGCATTCTGGCAAGTCAGTCATTGCGATTTCATTAGTTACGACGATCCTAAATACGTAACGGAGAACGTCCATCTTCGCCAGGGCATAACGATACCGGCTGTCCGGTGGGCATTCACAACCTTCTACGCCTCGAACTGGCATCCCCTGACATGGATGTCTCACATGCTCGATGTGCAACTGTTCGGATTGAATCCGCACGGACACCATCTGATAAATCTCCTGTTCCACATATCAAATTCGCTTTTGCTCTTTTTCGTTTTTCACCGGATAACCAAAGCGCCCTGGAAGAGCGCGTTCGTGGCGGCGTTGTTTGCCCTTCACCCTCTTCACGTTGAATCCGTCGCATGGGTGGCCGAACGAAAGGATGTTCTTTCCGCTTTTTTCTGGATGCTCACCATGGTCGCGTACGTCAACTACGTTGACGGGACAGAGGACGGAAGACGGAGGACGGAGGACGGAAAGAAGCGGGCCGGTATTTTCCGTTTTCCGACTTCCGTTTTCCGGTATTCGGTTGTTCTTGCATCTTATGCTTTAGGCCTGATGGCTAAACCCATGCTGGTAACCCTCCCCTTTGTCCTGCTCCTTCTGGACTATTGGCCTCTGCAGCGCTTCGGGCAAAAAACATCTGCTGAGGAAATCCGCACCGAGGTAAAAAAGTCTGTATATGCGAACAAAAGAAAAGGGAAATCGGGCCGGAAGCTCACCGTTCAGGCAATGGCGGTAGAGGGAAAACAGGTAGATAATAAATATCATTGGGCAGTGATTCGCCCTCTGCTGTGGGAAAAATTGCCCCTTTTTGCCTTGGCGGCGCTCTCATGTATCGTAACATTCATCGCCCAGCAAAAAGGAGGGGCGGTAAAATCTATTGAGCTGTTTACACCGGGTGTTCGTATTGCGAATGCCTTGGTTTCCTATATCCTCTACATGGAAAAGATGTTCTGGCCGGATAATCTTGCAGTTTTTTATCCACACCTTTGGTCGCTGCCTTTCTGGCAAGTCTTTGGCGCCGCTCTGCTGATTATCGCTGTGACCTCCATTGCAATCCGGAAGGCAAAGAGATACCCCTTCCTGCCGGTCGGATGGCTGTGGTTCACGGGTACGCTCGTCCCCGTCATTGGCGTTGTCCAGGTTGGCGGCCAGGCAATGGCCGACCGCTATACCTATATTCCCCTGATTGGGCTCTTCATTATCGCCGCATGGGGCATTCCGGCACTTTTTGAGAATTGGCGCTACCGAAAAGAGGTGCTTTTTGCTATGTGGGTATTAACTCTGCCATGCCTTTTCGTTGTTACATGGACACAGCTTGGGTACTGGCGGAATAGCATTGCGTTGTGTGACCATGCCCTGAAAGTCACCAATAATAACGATACTATCCATACTTGCCGGGGTGCTACGTACGCTAAACTTGGCAACTACAAGCAAGCGATTGAGGACTACGACAGGGCCATTCAAATCAATCCTGAATACGCGTTGGCCTATCTTAACCGTGGTGTTGCCTATAGCCAAATTAGCAACCAGAAGCAGGCGATTTCAGATTACGACAGGGCCATACAAATCAATCCTGCATATGCCTTTGCCTATCTTAATCGTGGTGTTGCCTATAGCCAAATCGGCAACCAGAAGCAGGCGATTTCGGATTACAACAGGGCAATCGAAATCAATCCTGAAGATGCTGATCAATATTATAACCGTGGTATTGCCTATGTGAAACTTGGAAACCAGGGACAGGCGATTGAGGATTATGACAGGGCCATCCAAATAAATCCTGAATATGCGCTGGCCTATCTTAATCGTGGTGTTGCCTATAACCAAATTGGCAATCCGAGGCAGGCGATTTCAGATTATGACAGAGCCATACAAATCAATTCTGAATATGCGTTGGCGTATCTTAATCGTGGTGTTGCCTATAGCCAAATCGACAACCAGAGGCAGGCGATTTCAGATTACAACAGGGCAATCGAAATCAATCCCGTAGATGCTGATGAATATTATAACCGTGGTATTGCCTATGTGAAACTTGGCAACCAGGAGCGGGCAATTGAGGATTATGACAGGGCCATCCAAATAAATCCTGAATATGCGTTGGCCTATCTTAACCGTGGTATTGCCCATGTGAAACGTGGCAACTACAGGCAGGCGATTTCAGATTACGACAGGGCCATTCAAATAAATCCTGAATATGCGTTGGCCTATCTTAATCGTGGTGTTGCCCATGTGAAACTTGACAACAATGGGCAGGCGATTTCAGATTACGGCAGGGCCATCCAAATCAATCCGGGATATGCGTTGGCCTATCTTAATCGTGGTGTTGCGTACAGCCAAATGGACAACGAGAAGCAGGCGATTTCAGATTACAACAGGGCTATCGAGATCAATCCCGGATATGCTGATGCCTATAATTACCGGGGCATGGCCTACGGAAAACTCGGCAACCACCAGCAAGCGATTTTGGATTTTGACAGGGCGGTCGAAATCAATCCTGAATATGCCGGAGCCTATATTAACCGGGGCGTCGTCTATAGCCAGACTGACAACCAGAGGCAGGCGATTGCAGATTTTGACCGCACCATTCGAATTAATCCCGACTCTGCTGTCGCATATTATTACCGTGGCTTCGCCTATGGCAAACTTGGCAACCAGAGGCAGGCGGCTGAGGACTTGCAAAAGGCGGCAAGACTTGGCAATGAAGATGCAAAGAACTTATTGAAAAGCCAAGGAGCAGAAATTGCAGGACCTCCTCCGCGAGATCCGGGTGCCCCCGGCCATCGAAACAGTAAACGGTGATGAGGTGGCAGTAAGTCGGAACAACTTCTGCCAAGAGGGACTCTCACGGGGTGAATTATGGTGGCGAAGAGAGAAAGGCGGGGAGCAATGCTCCCCGCTGATGGTCAAGATGGATGATTATGCTTGTTCATAATGTTCACTTAAACGAAGTGTTGCCCCTTTTTGAAACTACTTAAGATTGGCGGAACAACTCGCTGTGCTGCCGCCGTTCGAACCGGAGCAAGTCCAGTTCCAAGGGCCTGTCCCTGTAACTTTGGAAGCCTTGCCGGTACTGCAAAGGTTTGATGCAGGAGCCTTGAGCAAATCTTCTCCGTTTGCTGAACCGCAGGCGCCGTTTGCCTCGAGTTTGGCCGAACATTTCGCTGTGGAGCCGCCGTTTGATCCCGCGCAGCTCCAGTTCCACGGCCCCTTCCCGGTAACCTTGGAGGCCGTTCCCCCGGTACAGAGGTCTGATGATGACGGTTGCGCGTAGTAACTAGATTTGTTTGCCGGACCGCAGGCGCCGATTACCTCGAGCTTAGCCGAACAATTCGCTTGAGCGCCCCCGTTTGACCCTGTGCAGGTCCAGGTCCACGGCCCATTCATTGTAATCCCCTCGGCAGTGCCGGCAGCACAAAGCTTTGCTGTTGGGGGCTGCGTCAAGTAATTCTTTTTGTTTGCCGAACCGCAGGCGCCGTTTGCTTCGACATTTGCCGAGCAACTCGCTGTGGCGCCGCTGTGGGACCCCTTGCAGGTCCAGGTCCACGACCCATTCGCTGATGTGACCTTTGATGCCGTGCCTGGACTGCAAAGGTCCAACGCCGGGGCCTTGATGAAATCTCCTCCTCCGGCCGAACCGCAGGCGCCGTTAACCCCGTATTCGGCCGAACACTGCGCCGGCGTGCCGCCGCCTGACCCTTGGCAGGTCCAGTTCCACGGCCCCTTGCCGGTAACCGGTCCGGAGGTGCCTGTGCTGCAAAAGCCGGTGGTTGGGGCGGAGGTGAACATACCGTTCTCGCTGGCCCCGCAGGCGCCGTTTACTGCCTGGGTCTTGGTTCCTATAAAATTCTGCGCTGGAGGATTTCCTCCGTTAACAGTAAAACCCGAGAAGGCAGGATTAAACTGGTATTGCGTATAACTGGGCGTGATGGTGTAGGAGTTGCCGTCCTTAATACCCGAAAATGAGTAAGTGCCGTCTGAAGCGGTACTAGTGTCCTGAGCAGGCGATCCGGCGATGTGCACGGAGACTCCGGAAAGCGCCGATGAACTGTTGTCCGTTACGGCCCCCGAGACGGAGTAGGTCGGCGCGGCCGGAGCAGCGAACACATAGGCCGCCCCCTGGTACTGATTGACGCCGGACGCCCCGATCAGGGCTGTGGCGCCGTCAGAGCTAAGCGCTACCGGGGAGCCAAAAAAATCACCTGCCATGCCATCCGAGGCGGTGAGCTCTTGCTGGCTCCAGGTCCCTGCGCTATTAACAAATACATAGGCCGCCCCCTGCTGGCTATTTGCGGCAACCATTTCGCACCCGATCAGGGCGGTGGTGCCGTCAGAGCTAAGCGCTGCCGAGTGGCCAAAATTATCATATGCGGCGCCGTCCGAGGCGGTGAGCTTTTGCTGGCTCCAGGTCCCTCCGCTTTTAACAAAATAATAGGCGGCCCCTTGCTGGATATTTGAGCCAACCGTTTTAGCGGGCGCCCCGATCAGGGCGGTGCCGCCGTCAGAGCTAAGCGCTGCCGAGTCGCCAAACGAATCAGCTTGGGTGCCATCCGTGGGGGTCAGCTTTGCCTGGCTCCAAGTCCCGCCGCTTTTAACAAAATAATAGGCGGCCCCGGGACCCGGAATGGCGGTCATGTTAGTCTTGGGCGCCCCGATCAGGGCGGTGGCGCCGTCAGAGCTAAGCGCTGCCGATTCGCCAAACCAATCATCTGCGGCGCCATCCGAAGCGGTGAGCTTTTGCTGGCTCCAGGTCCCTCCGCTTTTAACAAACACATAGGCGACGCCCTGGTTCGAATTGTCACCAACCCACTTCGTGGGCAACCCGAGGAGAGCGGTGCTCCCGTCACCGCTAAGGGCTGCTCTCATGCCAAGATTATCACCTCCGGCGCCATCCGAGGCGGTGAGCTCTGCCTACTGGCTCCAAGTCCCGCCGTTATTAACAAAAATATAGGCCGCCCCCTGCTCGCTATTTTTGCCAACCGTAACGTTGTCTGCCCCGATCAGGGCGGTATTGCCGTCAGCGCTAAGCGCTGCCGAAAAGCCAAAGTGATCATTTGCGGCGCCATTCGAGACGGTGAGCTTTTGCTGGCTCCAGATCCCTGCGCTATTAACAAATACATAGACAGCGCCCTGGGCCTGCTGGATATTTGAGCCAACCGTAACGTTAGCAAAGGGCGCCCCGATCAGGGCTGTGGCGCCGTCAGCGCTAAGGGCTGCCGAGAGGCCAAACTCATCATCTTTGGCGCCATCCGAGGCCATGAGCTTTTGCTGTTGGATAAAAGGATCGATAACCAGAGGATATATTGCTTCACTGTCGTCCACCCGCAGCAAGATGGCGGCCCCGCACGGCTCCAGCCAGGCGCGAAGGTCCCTTCCGGAAGCGTCATGGGCGCTAAGGCCGCTATAGCGCAGGACCGGTTCGCCGGCAAAATTGGATACTACGGCCTCGTTTTGCTCGACTTGAACCCGCGCCTCCCCGGACCAGGCCAAACGCAAAGTGAGCGCTTCGCCGGAAGAGGCCCCCTTGGGCGGTGACGGCACAGTAAAGCCCTGCTCGATCCCCAGGGGACCGTTTACGTACCATTCGGTCAGTCCGTCCCGGCGGTATTCCACGCGATGCTCATTCGCCTGCGGGACGGCGCCTCCTGCAGGCGCGAGTTCTTCGCCGTAGCCCCAGGCCTCCAGCCGCAGTCTCCATCTCAGCTTTCCGGCCTGCACGGCAATGCCGTCCTCGCTCCAGGCAGCCACGAACTGCTGCCCGGGGTTTGCTCCACGGCACTTCTCGCCCACCCGCTCTACGTGGTACGAGGGGTCGTTAAGCCCAATCTCGCTGGAAACAGATGCCTGCAGCGCTTCGGGCATCTCCCGCAGACTGGATGGGCCCGCTTGGGCCGCATTAGCCAGTCCCAACACAGCCACCGCAAAATAACCCCCAACAGTCAATCGCGTAAAAATCCGCAGTAGGCCGGGAAACATTTTAGAACAAGCGTTCAAAAACATTTTCATCCCCCTTTAAAAACCTTTCACGAGAGGTTTGGCTCAAAGTACTAATGGAGAGACATTGATGTTGTAGAGATAACTGAATCTGACCCCGTAAACCTGAATAATGCATCAACTTCACTACTTGCGATACCGAACCGCATTTTGAGGCGGATTCCGCCCGGGAAATTCTTGGACAAGCCAATAGACCGCAAAATCATACGATTTCCTAATCAAACATACAAGTGAAACGTCAATGGCACTGGTTTTTGCAATTTCAGTACACACCTCCTCCCCGCAGTTGTGCACTCGTTTCGCCACGCGGCCAGGGAAAGGCACAGGCGAAGAGAATAGGATAGTAGCGAGCGAGGGAAATGTGGATGGAACATAGTGTCTCCTTTGATTATTGACGCACATTGATAGGACATATACGAGCTCTCAAGGGGTTAATTCGGAATTTTCTCTTGATTCATAGTGACCGTGCTATATTAGATTGGATAGACTTTATCGCTTGGGCAAGGAGAACTTACCGGCTTGAACAAAAATTAGAAGGAAGTCTTAATGCCGCCGAAAGTGAGGGAATTAATAGCGGAACTTGAACGAGCCGGATTTTATGAACCGAGGGGGCAAAGGAAGTCACATGAATTTCGTCCATCCAAAGGTCCTAAGACCAATCGCCATCGCGGGTCACCCATCCGATGACGCCAAGAATTATCAGGTCCGGGCCGTGAAGTCGGCTATTGAGGAATCGATGAAATGAAAGATAGCGCCAGATATGCAAAAATCGTTGAGTGGTCGGAGGAAGATCATTGCTATGTGGGCAGTGCGCCAGGTCTGATATATGGTGGGACCCACGGCAATGACGAAAAGGCGGTTTTCGAGGACCTGTGTCGAATCGTTGAAGAGGCCATTGAGCTCTATCGCAAAGAGGGCAAGCCACTTCCACCAGCAACATCCGGTCGAGATTTCGTCAATAAGATGCAACAGGTCGCCTCACCCAGCGGCGGCGAAAACGTCGCCTGTCGCGAAGTACTTCAGCCGCGGGCGCTTGTCGGCGCCACTTTTCAACTGCAATGCCTTTTTATGATCTCCGAGGGAATGTTGCCTCGATCATGCTTGAATATGATTAGAAGACCCAGCAGATGCCAACTGAGCATCATGGGTTGAATTTTAGCTAAAGCCTTACCTAGGAGCCTGTCGGAGAAATGGCATCAAGAGCCATTTTATGCTAATATCGCTCCACTATGGAAAAGACATTCAAATCTTGTGACCGCAAACAAATGTTGCTGCTCCCGCCTTCGTTGTTGGACTGGCTCCCGCAGGGACACTTGGCCAATTTCATATTGGATGTGGTAGAGCAGCTCGATCTTTCAACGATGTACTCGTCCTATCGGGGAGACGGCAGGGGGCAACCCCCTTACGAACCTCGGATGATGATAGCCCTCCTTTTCTACGCTTATTGCACAGGTGTTCCCAGCTCCCGTCAAATCGAGAAGAAAACCTACGAAGACGTTGCCTTTCGGGTGATTGCGGCAAACAGGCACCCCGATCATGACTCGATATGTGAGTTCAGAAAGCGCCACCTTAAAGCTCTTGCCGGTCTTTTTGTGCAGATCCTCAGACTTTGCCAGGAAGCGGGGCTTGTTAAGCTTGGCCATGTGGCCCTTGATGGAACCAAGATCAAGGCCAATGCTTCCAAGCACAAAGCGATGAGCTACGGCAGGATGAAAAAGAAAAAAGAGGAGCTTGCAAAAGAGATCGAAGTACTTCTCAAAAATGCCGAGGCTGTAGACAAGCAGGAGGATAGAGAGTACGGCAAGGGCAGGAAGGGTTGGGATCTGCCCGATGAACTCAAAAGGCGTGAGACTCGGCTGGCAAAGATCAAAGAAGCCATGAATGCGCTTGAGGAGGAGGCCAGGCAAGAGGCTTCCGAAAAGCAGAAGGCTGCAGAGACTAAAACCAAGAAAAAACAAGCGCCTGCAAGTCAGCCCCCTCCTATTGAACCCTCCGGCAGTGCACAGAGGAATTTCACAGATCCTGATTCCCGGATCATGAAGGTGACCTCCACCAATTCCTTTGATCAATGTTATAACGGCCAGGCAATGGTTGATGATTCCTTTCAGGTGATTGTGGCTGCCGGACTTTCCCGGAATGCAAACGATGTGGACGAAGTTGAACCAATACTGGATATCTTGGAAGAAAACCTTGGCGGGATTCCCCGCAAAATGGCAATCACAACCGATGCCGGATACTTTAGTGACACCAATGTGATGCTTTTTGAGGACGCACTGCTCGATCCGTTTATCGCCACAATCAAAATGAAACACGGAGAAGTTCTTCCGCCGGTTCGAGGACGGCCTCCAAACGACCTGACGCCCAAGGAGCGAATGATAAGAAAGCTTTGCACCAAACGCGGTCAAAAGATTTACTCCAAGCGAAAGTCAACCGTTGAACCAGTCTTCGGCCAGATTAAACAGGCCAGGGGCTTACGGCAATTTTCACTAAGAGGATACGAAAACGTATCCGCAGAGTGGCTGATGTGGTGTCTGTCTCACAATCTGCTTAAACTCTATCGGCACGGTGGCCCCTTCTAATGGACCCGGGGAAGCTTTTGCCGCCGTTCTGCGTTGCAATCAATACACAACTGAACCGTTCCCGGCGATTGATACCAAACTTTTGCACGCGAATGCCTATTATTGGCTAATCCTTATTGAATCGTGCTTTGCGGGGTGAGAGATTTTCTTCAAAGCGATCACCCCAATTGTAAAAGTTATTTTAAAAGCCGTTATCCCGACAGGCTCCTAGCAACAAAAAGAAATGTCCAGTAACTTCGAGACCATGTGGGACCATTAGGCAGGGTGCCGCGAGCATGGATTTTATCAGAGTGGACCATGACTTTTAAAGATTGTGAGAAGTATTACCATGATGGTATATTCGCACTGTCTCAAAATGTGCTTAAGGTGCAATAACTCAATGCGCCGACGTGCCGACAGTTCACATTGGTGCTGTGGTTTACTCTAACTCTTGTAGACGGTGTCGTGATCACCCACGCTAACCAAGATGATTTCATGCTCTTCGACGATCATCTCCAGGGTGATCCGGTAACTGAGGGTTATGGAGACCGCATACAAACCGGATAATTTTCCGGATAAAGGGTGTAACCGAAGCGATGGATGATAAGGATTTGCCTCAAGTACTCGAAGGACCTTTGCGTAGATGTCAATCAGTTCAGGATGTCTCTTGAAAAATTTTGAAGCCCTCCTGTTGTAGCTCTCCGGGAAGATCAATCTAAACTTCATCTGTGACCCGCCGGATATGGTCGTCCACCGACTCGGATATCACTCGGCCCGCAGCCAAATCAGCCTTGACTTCCAAGAGAGCCGCCTCCAGTTCGCATTCTCTCAAATGGTTATATTGCTCCATACTCATGACTACAAAGCGGCCTTTGCCGCGCACAGTGATGATCGCTTCAGAGCGCTCGGCGAGTACAGCTTCCAAAGCCGAAATTCCCTTCATTTTAAGATCGTTTGCGCTTATCATTGATTAATATCGCCTCCTTAACAGGACTGTTCTTAGTACTATTATAAATGCGATTAGCAGACAGATAAAGTAAAATCTGAGTAAAAACCTGAGACTTTGACCAACTCAATTAAATGTCCAGTGACATCGAGATCGGGGAGTAGCCTTTAAGGGGAATAGTTTGCCCGATGAACCCTGCGTCTGCCGTTTATTACCGGCTCGAACTGTTAGGATTGACGACAAATCCCTCTTTGGTTGCCGCTGACTTCAAGCCGCCGTCAAAGCAGAGGATTGTCAATCTTTCGGGATCTTCCCGGGAACCCACCAAGGCAGCCCCCAATTGATACGCGTCAGCAGCCCGCAAAGAATGAACCTCAAGAAGCCTTACGGCCCTCGCACGCACTCTCTCAACCGCTGTGACCTCGTCGGCCCTGTTCACAATGCTTGCAAGGCGTTCCTTGGCTTTTTCGAATTCCTCAGCGCCTATAAGCCCATCCCTTACTCTCCGGCACAATGCACTGACCACCTCAACGCGACTCAAGCACCAGATCAGCATTCTCGGGTCATCGGCTAACACATTGATGCAATATTCCGTGTTTTCTTCATTGATGAGCAGGGGAACGATTGCCGAGGAATCCCAGAACTTCATCCCCCACCTTCTCTTTCTTCGAGAAGGGCTTGCAAGACTCCCTTGCCGGCAGGCATCTTATCTTTATCAAAGAAATCAGGTGGAAAAGCCTCCCTATCCTGCGCCCTGGTGATCAAGCCAAGGCGTTCGGCCTCTTCTATCCATGCCGCTTCTTTCTCGGCTCCCACCGATCTGGAGACATGAACTATTCTGGCAACAGGAGTTCCTCGGTCCATTATTTCCACGTCTTCTCCTCCACGCACCAACCTGATAAAATGGCTCAAGCGGTTCTTGGCCTCGGATATACTGGCACGAATCACAGGGGCGCCCTCCTTGCTTTATGGCCTTAAGCTCTCTTTTGACAACGCTATAATAGCTATTATTATGGCTAACGTCAAGAATGGCATAGGGATGATCGTCGTTAAAATGGGCATTTCCGGGTCATCCCCGGCCATAATCGCCAGGGACAAGAAGGCTCGAGTTGTAAGTTGTCCTGCTGGAAATTCATAGAAACAGCCAGGAGTTGATTCTCCTGGCTGTTTCTATCTTGTTTAAGCTACTTTAAGCGTAGGCGCTACCTTAAAGAATCGAACGGTTAACTGTAGCTATTGCCTTAGCTTTTTCTGGAGCCTTTGCTTTGGCTTTTGTCGCTGCCTTGACTGTGATAGTGACTGTAGCTGAAGATAATTGGTTGTATGTCCCCGTCAATACGAGTTCTGCAGTATAGGTACCAACGTTTGTATAGGTATGGCTAGTTGCAGCACCAGTACCTGTTGTTCCATCACCAAAATTCCAGGCACACGACCCAATGATGCCGGTTGAACCAGTATCTGACAAATTGACTGTTAGAGGAAGTGTCCCGGTTACCGGTGTAGCCGTTATTCTTGCAGTTAATGGTGGAAGCGCAGTGACAGTTATTGGCGTCGTAGCCGAGCTTGTAGCTCCTGACGTTCCTGTCACCTTCAATGTCACAGCATAGGTACCGGCCGATGAATAAGCATGGCTCGCTGTTGAACCTGTAACTGTGCTACCATCCCCGAAGTTCCAGGAGTATGAAGAAATTGTGCCTGTTGAACCGGAACTTGAAAACTGAACGTTAAGAGGAGCATATCCGTTGGTAGCAGATGCACTGATCTTTGCGATTACCGATGGTGCAACATTGATAGTTGTAGTTATCGCATTTGTGGATCCTGCTGTTCCTGTTACCTTCAATGTTGCAGTAAAGACTCCGGCTGTTGTATACGTATGGGATGGAGTAGCACCTGTACCTGCGGTTCCGTCTCCAAAGTTCCATGAGTATGAAGATATTGTGCCCGTTGAATTAGTACCTGAAAAACTGACTGCCAGAGGCGCCGTTCCGCTAACCGGAGTCGCTGTTATTTTTGCAGATACAGGTGGTGCAGTGGTAGTGATTGTCGTCGTTGTCGAGCTCGTGGCTCCTAATGTTCCTGTTACCTTCAATGTTACAGTAAAGACTCCGGCTTTTGTATACGTATGGCTTGGAGTCGAGCCGGAACCCGCGTTTCCATCTCCAAAGTTCCATGCGTATGAGGCAATTGTGCCTGTTGATCCAGTTCCTGAAAAATTGACTGCCAGAGGCGCTGTTCCGCTAACCGGAGTCGCTGTTATTTTTGCAGATACAGGTGGTGCAGTGGTAGTGATTGTCGTCGTTGCCGAGCTCGTGGCTCCTAATGTTCCTGTTACCTTCAATGTTGCAGTAAAGGTGCCAACCGTTGTGTACGTATGACTTACAGTTAAACCTGTACTTGTGTTTCCATCTCCAAAGTTCCAAGCGTATGAAGAAATTGTGCCCGTTGAATTAGTACCTGAAAAACTGACCGCCAGGGGCGCTGTTCCGCTAACTGGAGTCGCTGTAATGTTTGCTGATACAGGTGGTGCAGTGGTAGTGATTCGCTGCGTTGTCGAATTGGTATTCCCCGCTGATCCTGTCACCGTCAATGTTGCAGTAAAGGCACCAACCGTTGTGTACGTATGGCTTACAGTTGAACCTGTACTTGTGTTTCCATCTCCAAAGTTCCAGGCGTATGAGGCAATTGTGCCTGTTGATCCAGTTCCTGAAAAATTGACTGCCAGAGGCGCTGTTCCGCTAACTGGAGTTGCTGTAATTTTTGCAGTAACAGGCGGCGGAGGCGCAGTGACCGTAATTGTGACGCTCTTTGTGACGGGTGTGCCCGCTCCAGTAGCTGTTACTGTTGCAGTAAAGCTGCCTGCTGTTGTATACGTATGGCTCCCAGTCGCACTCGAACTCGTAGCTCCGTCTCCGAAAGCCCACGCCCAGGTTTTTACTGCCCCTCCAGTAGCGCTGGCAGTAAATTGCACCGTCAATGGATAATTTCCACTTGTTGGCGTTGCCGTGAGGCTAATCACAGGCGGCGGGGAGCTGACGGTAATCGTTGCCGTTTTTGAATTTGATCCTCCTGAATTTGTTACTTTTAGCGACGCGGTATAAGTACCTGCCGTTGTATATGTATGACTCGGGCTTGCACTTGTACTTGTGCTGCCATCACCAAAATTCCAGAGGTAGGAAGTAATTGTTCCCGTAGACGTATTCGTAAATTGTACTGGAAGAGGAAAAACTCCACTGGTTACCGATGTAGTGAAGTTTGCAACGGGTGCGGCCGGAGCAGGCGCAGTTACTGTGATCACATTACTGTAAGTCACTGTATCGACACCGGACGAATTTCCAACTTCGAGAGTTACTGTGTATGTGCCCGCTGTTGAATAAGTATGGCTCGGATTTTGAGCTGTGCTGGTTGTACCATCACCAAAGTTCCAAAACCAGGATGTTATCGATGTTGCCGAAACTGATGTGTCCTGAAAAGTTACTGTGAAGGGAGCAACTCCAGTAGTTGCTATGGAACCGGAACTGGTTGCCGTGGAGTTAGCAGCGGGAGATGCGATGTAAAAATCTGCCAATGGCTTAGGTGCATCTGCGAGGGTCGTAGAGTTATAGGATAGTGCGTCATACCCAAAACCGACTTCTCCAGCATCCAAAGCCTGGTCTCCACCTACTTGTGTATACGCGATCCGGAAGAAACCATTTTCACCCCAACTCGGGCCCCAGCTATTTTTCACGATGAAACACTGGTTTGTGTCATCCCATCCAACGACTTCTACTAAATGGTCTCCAATCCAAGTGGTGCCTGAAGTCTGTGAATAGACGCCTGACTGATAGTGATAGTAGAAATCACTGTACACAGCCATGGCTACAGCAATTGGCCCGTTCGTGAGTGCCGTTTTTAGTGCAGTAACTGTCGGTGCGACATATTGACACGACATTCCAGCCTGGCAAGGTAGACCTGTACCTACTTGCTCCCATCCCGCTACTTGGGTCCAACCTGTTATTTTATAGGCTTGTGTTGGCAGCACCTTCGGTACACCTGCCCAATCAGAGCCACCCTCCGGGGGAGTTTCACCTTGCCCTGCATATGGATCGTATGTTGCCAGTCCTAAACCTGCTACTTGAAATAATTGGGCAACATTTTCAGCCGTACCACCTTCACAACCATCACTACCGGAAGGCAATTTATCAATGATATCTGTGTAATCAAGCGCCATCTGTTCAGAAAAGTTTTTTGCGGGGTATGCGCTGGGAGAGAGGGTGGAGCTGCCCATATTGTTGTTAATAAGCACCTGTGATTCTAATGCACCTGTTGAAGCAAAAGCCCAACACGAACCACATAATCCTTGGTTTCGTACCGGCGTCACATAATTTTTCCCGTCATTGGGATTGGTTCTCCAATCGAAGGTTGGCGGTAATAATGCAGGCGCGGCGGCCTCAGATCTTGTTACAGTGGGCCCTTCATGCGGGATAGCGTTATAACCAAGACCATGTTCCTCACCGTTGTAGTCTTTTGCAACCCAGTGCCCTCCACTTGCTTGAATGATACCGTTGAGAGTGGCTGCGTCCATACTTTGCCCAAGAGAAATTCCGGGCATGGTTAATGAAAAAAGCAACGTACTGACAATTAAAAACCCGATGAAAAGATTGATTGATTTGTTGGTGTGTTTCATGGAGTTGCCACCTTCTGCGTATGTGTGCGTTTGTTCAAGATGCTTGGCAAAAGGAAAACCCGCTATCCCATTGGCAGGATAGCGGGTTTACGCAGGAGGCAGAATCTTAGCTCTCCCTAGCAACCCCGCTATCTTATCGGCTACGAGCCGACTTAGATCGGAAGCTTTGCGTCCCACCTTTTCAGATGGTTTGCCCTTCAGGTTAGCATCTATTTCCAAAGAACGTAGTTACAATTCTGTAATTAAGTACTTACCAATCTACTCATGATGCTTATCGGACAGTAGGAAAAATAACTTTAGCTTTTTTTTGCAGCGAGGCGCAATAAAATCCTATCGGATGACGTAATCCTCCTGTCGCCGGGTGATCAGCACAGTGAATAACGTTTATAATTTGTGCTGCGCGACACTTGGATATCAAGTTCATGACGGATTTTACCGGCGATTATCGCCGGGCTCAACTGAGCAGCAATCAAAAGCTCGTTACCGGCTTCATGCCTTCCTGCGGATAAATCCGGCCCTGCTTCGGAGGCATGGAGTTGTACACCCATCCGATATCCGCACAGCCGAGCGTTATGCCCATGAATTTGTCGTACCCGGTGAAGACGCCTCTCACCAGCACATCCTCCATGTCGAGGCTGAGCCCGAATATGGCGATGTTCATCCCTTTCTCCAAGGCCTTCAGCTCGAAAGAATAGGCAACGGGGGAAAAGGCGAGCCTCCTGCTGTCCGAAGCCTGGCACGGAATGAGCGGGATGAGCGCGGGGAAGCCGTCCGATCCGACATAGGAGAGGAACTTGACGGTGTCGAGCCTGTTGAACAGCTTCTCCGTCCAGGGGTTTAAGATCCTCTCCGTCCGTCCGGTCAACGAAACGGATTTTGCGATCCTCGTCAGGATCGATGCGCACGTTATCCTGACAAGAGGGAGACTCTCTCTTCCATAGGTCTCCACGAGATCCATGTAGTGCACGGTATGGATGCCGGTATAGGCGTTGTAGCGGAACATGGGCTTCAGATTGAGCATATCATAGTCTTCGCCGTGCCGCGTTTGATGGGTCCACCGGGCCTTTCCGCGCCACAGGCTCCGGTCCATGGTCATGATGAGGAAGCCGGTCTTGGGGTTGGTCTTCACGTGCTGCTTGCTGAGCCCTTCGCAGAACTGGCCCCAGATGAGCCGGTCCACCGATTTCGCCTGCAGCGACGTGATCAGGGTGATGTGCGGAAGTCCTTCCGGATTCACCGTGGCGACGATCCCCACCTTGGCCTCGGGCTCGAATTCTTTCAAGTCGTTTTCCTCAAAGTGTGTGAAGACCCTTTTCATCATTGCCTCCCATGCCCTCGTCAACATACCCCGCCCTTGATCACCTTCAGCCGGTGTTTCTCTTCCAGGCCGCAGTCTTCGGCCTTCCGGACACTCACTTCGTTGCGTGTCCCCGCTGTGCGCCGGTCCGTCACAAAATGCGCCTAGTCCACGCCCGACCTCTTGTGAGGGCGGACACTCACTTCGTTGCGTGTCCCCGCTATGCGCCGGTCCGTCACAAAATGCGTCTAGTCCACGCCCGACCTTTTGTGAGGGCGGACAGCCCCGCTCGTCCGGACGATCTTCACGTCTCCCGCCGCCTCTTGGGCGACCTGTGCGATGTACCCCAATTCCCCTTCCGTCATCAGCTTCAGGTCCCGGCACGTCCATTCCAGCCCCAGCCCCTCGTATTTATCGGTGCACAGGTTATTGAACGAGCAGAGATCCCATCTGTCCACAACACCCCCGAGCTTTTCCCTGAGAAAAGACCCGATGGCGCGGATGTTTTCTTCATCGGCCGTATATCCCGGGATGAGCGGCGTCCGAATCCAGAGCGACTTGGGTGTCCCCCGCTGCTCCATTCGGCCGGCCAGGGCCATAAGGTTTTCCAGGATGCGGCCGTTGTCGCAACCCGTATATTCCTTGTGTGCTGACCGGACCATGAGCTTGATGTCGTAGAGCACGAGATCGGTGAAGGGCAGGAACGAATCCAGGGTGTCCCAGGTGCACTCTCCGCAGGTATCGAGCGCCGTGTGGACGCCTTGTTCCTTGATCTCCTTCAGGAGCATCGTGGCGAAGGAGGCCTGCATGGCGGGCTCGCCTCCCGAGAGCGTCACCCCGCCCCCGGACTTCTCGAAGTAGATCCTGTCCTTGAGCACCTCGCCCGCCAGTCTCTCCGTGTCATACTCCTCGCCGTAGGCCTCCATGGCCGTGGAGGGGCAGGCCCTTACGCAGGCAAGGCAATCCGTGCACTTTCGCCGGTCGATGACGATTCCGTTCTTCCCTCCAGCCAGCGCCTTTTCCGGGCAGGCGCCGATGCAGGTCTCGCATCCGATGCAGCGCGCGCCGGTCCAATGCACCTGGGGCTTCATGAGGATGCCCTCGGGGTTGTGGCACCAGTCGCAGCGGAGGGGGCAGCCCTTGAAGAAGACCGTGCTCCTGATGCCCGGCCCGTCCTCGGTGGACATGCGCTGGATCCTGAGAATCGTCCCTTTCATTGTCACCCCTACAGCGCCTCGTGGCTAACGCGCGCGATCAGCTCGTCCTGCAGCTCCCTGCCCACGCTCGTAAAATAGGCATTGTAACCGGTGATCCTCACCAGGAGCGAGCGGTAGTCCTCGGGCCTCCTTTGGGCTTCTTTCAGCGTTTCCGCGCCGATCATATTGATCTGCAGGCAGGTGCCTCCGTTCTCCGCATATCCCTTCAGGAAGGCCTTGAATTTCTCTTTGTGCTCAGGGTCCCTGAGCATGGACGGGTTGATGGAGATGGTATGGCTCGCGCCGTTTGGCAGCAGGTTGCGATAGCCCTGGTACCCGCCCTTGCCGTCCGCAGCCTTTCCTCCAAGGGCCTTGCCCACGGAGTTGGCATTGGCGGTCGGCCCGTTTATGTCCGCGCCGTTCGACGGACAGATGGCATTGGACAGGAACTTTCCTTTGGGCCTTCCGTCCGCGCTCGCAGGCAGGATGAACCCGTCGCTCACCCAGTAGTTCCAACTGAGCATGCCCGGCCGAAACTGTCTGTTCGTGGATTTTGTCTTATACTTCCAGCTCTCTTCGCACCACAGCTCCATCACCTTGGCCGCCAGGGCGTCCGCGTCGTCGTCGTCCCTCCCGTACTTCGGGGCCTTGTAGCGGGCCCTGGCCTGGAGGACCTCGAAGCCCTTCCAGTCGGCCCTTAGGGCACTGACAAGCTCGTCGATGGTGCACTCCTTCGTGTCGTACACCAGGTGCTTGACCGCCAGCAGGCTGTCCACGGTGGTGGCGAATGTGACGGCCTCCAGCGTCGTGAAACTCAGCTCGGCCCCTCCTTCGGTGATATCGACGCCCTTCTGCGCGCAGCCCTTGACCAGGCATGAGAGGTAGGGCGTGGGACAGAATTCGGCGCGGATGGCCTCCGACTTCTCGTAGAGTTCCGTGCACTTCTTCACGATGTACTTTGTCTGCTCTGCATAGGCCTTCCAGAATTCGTCCCAGGAGCAGAAAGTTCTTGGGTCGCCCGTCTTCGGCCCTGCCTGCTTCACCTTTTCCTTCTTGGCCGTTATGGGGTCAACGAAGTCGAAGAAATCCCTGCCGTCGTTCATGGCCAGTTCCAATGCCTTGAGCAGGTTCAAGTTGTTATCCACCGTGCCGGACCGGTCGTTGCCCACCATAGTGTTCTCGAGGCAGCCCACGGGCGCGTACTCGTGCACGTTGGCCTCGTTGATCGCGTGCGTCATCCCCGCCTTCTCCGCCTCCAGGAGCATGCCGGCCATGGATCGTTCGTCGAAATTGATGAGGAAGGGCGCGCCCTGGCTCACCGATACCATGTCCACGACCCTGTCCAGAAGCGCATCCGGGCTGTTCCTGTGCAGGCGCACGTTGGGCTTGGGCTCCAGGATGGGTGTCATCTCGTCGATGACCTCCAATATCGCGTAGGTCAGGTCATTGGTCATGTCTATCCCGCCCGCACCCATGCCGGAAAGCGTAATAAGCTGGCCGTAGCCCGCGGTGATGCCGTTGTTGCCGACGAGGATCATGGCGTCGTAGGCGGTGTTCGCATGCACCCAGAAGCACTTGAGGATCTCCTTGCCGAACTCCCGGTCCATGCCCTCGGCCAGCGACAGCTCCCAGTAGGGCAGGAGGTACTGGTCGATCCTGCCGAAGGACACGCCGGGCCCCGGGTAGTTCTCGTCGCTCATGACCAGCATGTGCGTGAGCCACAGGGACTGTACCGCCTCCCAGAAGGTCCGTGCCGGTTCCCATGGGACCCTCTTCAGGTTTCTCGCCATCTGCCTGAGCTCTTCTGCGCGTTCGGGCCCTGCTGCCGATTGGGCGAGCTGTGCGCACAGGTCCGCATACCGCACCGCCAGTTGGACGGGCATGGTGGCCACCGTCATCATGGCCCTGAGCTGTGCTCCTTTCCTCCCCTTTTTGTCTCTCGCCCCCAGGGCTGCGTATGTATCCTCGATCTCCTTGTAGATTGCCTTCCACCCGGCCTTGAGCACCCGCTCATACCCGGGGATGAGATGACCGGACGTGGCGCCGGAGTTGCCGTAGCCGTGGTCGTGGAACCACTTCATGGAGGATCGCGCCCCTTTTTTCCCGCACACCAGCCTGTTCCGTTCCTTCGCCTCCTTCTTCGTCCAGCACTTGGATGTCTGCAGATTGAAGCGGCTCCCTGCGATGAGGTCGCCCGGCAGGATCTCCCGGGGAACGTAGTTCACCATCACCTCTTTCACGAACCACGCCTTGCGTTCCGGCAGGCTCCACGCCCAAAATTCGGGGTGAAGCGTCACGGGCCTTGCAGCCTGCTTGAAGGAAGACCCGAAGGTCTGGAGGAACGTGTAGGTCTCGGGCACGATATAGTAGGTCGTCTCATCGAACACGACGTCCCATTCCGCACCGGTGGTCCAGGCCGTGAACTCGTTGTTCCATGCACGCTTCGCGCCCTGAAAGTAGTAGTCCCGCAGCCAGGCAATCCTCGGAGAGAGGTTCTTCGGCTCTTTGATCTTTTGCCTGACCTGCAATGCTTCCGTAACGCTCATGGCCTACCTCCTCTGTGCTTCGGCGAGGATCGTCCGCAGGTGACGCTCGCCGTGTGCAAGCGTTTCCTGCATAATGGACGTCGCCTTGTCCGAATCCCTGTCTTCTATAGCCTTCACCAGTCTCCGGTGGAATTGCACGGTTTCGGGCGCCATCTTCGGGTCCGAGAAGAAGAAGGAGGTGAAGTTCATGTATACCGGCTTGAACGAATTGATGAGCATCGGGTAGATAAGGTTTCCCGACGCTATGCCCATCAGGTGGTGAAATGCGAAGTCGAGCCTGGTTACCGTCTTCAGGTCCCCGGGGTTCGCCTTTTCTTCGGCATCCACAATCAGGTGGAATTCTTTCATATGCTCGTCCGTCCGATGCGATGCGGCAAGCCTGGTGGTTTCGGTCTCCACCAGCAGCCTCGTCTGCAGCAGGCCCTCCATCAGGTTCTCGTCGAGCCCGCCCTGCTGGTAGTTAATGATGGAGTTCAGGATGGCCAGCGACCCTTCCCTGCGAAAATCGTTCACCACCGTTCCAACCCTGGGCTTCAAGGTCACCAGGCCCTTGGCAGCCAGGTCCACCAGGCCTTCGTGCACCACCGGCCTGCTCACCCCGAGCTGCAGCGCCAGCTCCCGCTCCGAGGGGAGCCTCCGGCCGACGGCGAGCTTGCCGGTAAGGATGAGGTCTTCGAACCGCGAGATGAATACCTCCACCAGGCTCTCTGATGTAAGCGGCTTCAAGATCTCCTTCATGAACCCTCCCCTGTGATGGCTGGTGGTATTGCCAGTTACAGCGAATATATGCCCGGTTCCAGGAGAAAGGCAAGGAGTAATGCTGAGATCTACTAAAACGCGGTGCGCACAAGACTTTTCGCCCGCTACAGCTCAGAGACATTGAGCTGGAGAAGACGCGCAGGCGGAGTTGCCGATGGGGATTTCGCTTGGCGTTCAGGCAAGGTATGATATCATCGCACGTTCTTAGCGGTCATATTGTTGCTCGTGGTTCTAATGTTCTTCGGAGCCCCGGCTCGACCGCTCCAAATTCCCAAACGATAAACGATGCCATCTGCCCACCCGAACCGGAGCTTGCGATGAATCCAGGTTCAATGAACCAAACTCAAAAACACGAACAGGGGGGAAGCATGAACACCATAGTGAACACCGTCACTGGACCGGTCCCGGCGGATCAATTGGGGAAAACGCTGATGCACGAGCACTTCGTTTTTGGATATCCCGGCTTCGACGGAGATGTCACCCTGGGCCCCTTCGACAGGGAGGCGGCTCTTCAAAAGGGAAGCGAGATGGCCAACGCGCTCATGAAGCACGGTCTGAAAACCGTGATCGATGTGACCCCGAACGAATGCGGCCGCAATCCCGAACTGCTGCGTGATATCTCTGAGAAAACCGGACTGCAGATCATCTGCGCCACAGGGTACTACTTCGAAGGGGAAGGAGCGCCGGCGTATTTCAGAAAGCGCCTGCTGCTGGGCAACGGTGAAGAAGAAATTTATCAAATGTTTTTGAAAGAAATTACCGAGGGCATCGGGACCTCGGGTATCAAACCCGGCGTCATCAAGTTGGCGTCCAGCGAGAGGACCATCACGGATTACGAGAAGGCGTTCTTCAGGGCTGCGGCGCGCGCACAGAAAGACACCGGCATCACCCTCATTACGCACACGCAGGTCGGCACCATGGGTCCCGAGCAGGCAGAACTGCTCGTGTCGGAAGGCGCAAACCCAAAACGGGTGATCATCGGTCATATGTGCGGCAACACGGACATAGCGTACCACGTCCGCACCCTGAGCTACGGCGTAGGTATCGCCTTCGACCGGTTCGGGCTGCAAGGCATGGTGGGTGCGCCCATGGATGAACTCCGTGTCGCCTGCCTGGCCGGCTTGATTGCCATGGGGTATGGCAATAGAATCACGCTCTCACACGACAAGGTGAATGTCTGGCTCGGCCGGCCGCGGGAACTGTCGGAAGCTGCCCGGAAGCTGCTGCTCAACTGGCACCCGACTCACCTTTTCGAAAATATCGTACCGGCCCTCAGGAAAGCGGGGGTCGCCGATGACAAGATCCGAGCATTGTTCGAGGAAAATATCGCGAATGCATTTTCGGGGTAAATATGCTTTCGCGCAAATGAAACAGAAAGGACAAGAGGATTGAGGAAATGGCGACACCGGCAATAAAACCGGATTATGCGGTTGACAAGAACAAGATGGGAAAAATACGCGCGCTGATCGGCAGCTACCTGGTGTCTGGATGTCGATGGTAAAAACCTCAAGAACGGAAGGAATGAGCAATGCAACTGTCAAATAAGGTGGGTCTGGTCACCGGAGGGGCGAGTGGCTTGGGAAAGGCCATATGCATGGTCTTTGCGGCAAAGGGAGCCGACATCATCGTTGCCGATGTCGATCTTGTCAACGCCGAGCAGGTGGTGGCGGCGATACGGGCGATGGGGCGGCAATCCCTGGCCGTGAAAATGGACGTGACCCGAAGGCAGGATTTCGAGGACGCCGTTGCCAAGGCGATGGGATCGTTTCCCCGAATTGATATTTGGGTGAATAACGCGGGCATCAGCAGCCGCGCCATGGTGGATGAGATGTCCGAGGAGCAGTGGGATAAAGTTCTTGCAGTCAATTTGAAAGGAGTGTTTCTCGGTACCCAGGCTGCCGCAAAGATTATGAAACCGCAGGGCAGTGGCCGTATCATCAACATGTCTTCTCGTGCAGGCAAAGGCGGGAGCCACGGTAACGCCAGCTATGCATCCTCTAAAGCCGGTATCATTGGCCTGACGAAAAGCGCCGCTCGCGAACTGGGGAAATTCAACATCACCGTGAACGCGCTGCAGCCGGGGTTCATCGAAACGCCGCTGACGACGAAGCTGAGCAACGCCATCAAAACCCCGGAGCAGATCGTTCTACCGCGGGCGGGGACACCGGAGGACGTGGCCTATGCGGCGGCATTTCTCGCATCCGACGAGGCGTCCTGGATCACCGGCATCGGCCTGGAAGTGACGGGCGGGACGGGAATGTTTGCGGGATAGCTCGGTGGGTTAAGGACAGGCAATATCGACAGGAGCCGAAAATGAGTTTTGCAGGCAAATCAGCAATCGTGACAGGAAGCGCCAAGGGGCTCGGCCGGTCTTTCGCGATGGCGCTGGCGCGCAAAGGCTGCACCGTCATGATCACGGATATCGATGAAGAGGCGATGTCGAAAACGGTGTCCGACATCAAGAGCTTTGGCGGCCTCTGCCTGTTTCGGAGGGTGGACGCAACGAAGTGGCCGGATATAGAAGGCATGGTGCAGGAGATGATCAACTTCTGCGGCAGGATCGATATCCTAATCAACAATGCGGGCGGCAGTATCGGCGTGCCGAAAGTCCCCATCGATGAAATCACCGAGGCGGATTGGGACACGACGGTCAATTTAAACCTGAAGAGCACGTTCCTCTGCACGAAGGCGGTGGTTCCCACCATGAAAAAGCAGAAGAGCGGCAAAATTCTGAGCCTGAGCTCAATCACCGCGCGCACCGGAGGCGAACTCACCCCCCTTCAGTATGTCTGTTCGAAAGGCGCCATATCGACATTCACCCGGCAGGTAGCACTGGAATTGGGATCCTTTGGCATCAATGTCAATGCGATAGGCCCCGGAATTACCTTGACGGAACGCCTTCAAGGTATGTGGGACTCAAGGAAAACCGAGGAAGAGCGAAATACATATCTCAAGAAAATACCACTTGGACGACTGGCAGCAGTCGAGGACATCACGAATGCTGCTCTCTTCCTCTGTTCGTCCGACGCGGATTACATTACCGGGCTGACGCTGGACGTGAATGGCGGGATGTTTTCGGTTTAAAGGGGAGCCGGATGCCGCGTGGCTCCAAAACCCCGTGGCGGATCCGGTCCGTCCACATCAAAAACGGACAGGTCCGGTCTGCCACAAACTTGAGGATGGCCGGTCCCCGGGGACAAATCACGGCCGGGCTTATTTCAGCATACGAGACCGAGGAGACGATCCAGGCAGATACATCACTTACTCGAAATCCCTATTCAAAGGAGAAGACCGTGACCTGGGTGACTATCGATCAGGATAAATGCAATGGATGCGGTATATGCGCCAAAGCCTGCTTGCGCTGTTTTACCAACCGGGATGGGGCGATAACGGTCCATGCCGATGCACTGAACTGTAATTTATGCGGGCATTGCGTGTCCCTTTGCAGCACCGATGCCATATCCCACAGCCAGATGGACATGAATAATTTCCCGGCTGTGGACGCTTCAGTACAGTACGATTTGGATGAATTCATAAGGTTTGTCCGCCGGCGGAGAAGCTGTCGATCTTTTCAAAACAGGGAAGTGCCTCGGGAACAACTCGAAAAACTGGTGGAAATGTGCCGCTATACCCCAACGGGAAGCAACTTGCAGAAAGTGCAGATCAAAGTCATTACCAACAGCGAAAAGATCAAAAAACTCTCTTATCTGGCCGTTGATTTTTTCGTAGAGATGATCGACCAGGTTGAAAATCAGGTGAGCAGGCTGATCTCTGAAAAAAAAGATATTCCCCGGGACCTTCAGGATCTAAGTGACTTTTCGAAACGCTACCGAATCTTGGGAACTGCTCGGCAGAATGGTCTCGATCCCATTCTGTATAGTGCCCCGGTACTGATGCTGTTTCATTCGCCCCCTTCCCCCAGCAGCCCTAAAGATGATTGTATCATTGCTGCTCAAACCGTCGTTTTGGCGTCCATGACCGCAGGATTGGGGACTTGTTACATCGGGCTTCTGAAAATTGCGGCAGAGAGGTCCCCGAAGGTCTATGAGGCCCTGGAACTCCCGGCAGGAAACACGGTTCACAGTATCGTGATTATGGGTTATCCCAGGCTGAAATTTCTTAAAGCGATCGATCGAAAGCCGATGATAGCTCAATGGGAACATTGAGCTGGAAAAACAGACTACTGAGGTCCATCCCTGAAGATGCAGGATAAGTGGGATGAAATTGCTCATCAGGCATGGAAAAAGGGTTTATAGCCGAATATTACAAGCCAATTCTGAAGGATACAGATTAGATACCATCAACGCTATATCTCTCTCCAGCAACCAATGGGCTGAGCTATTAATTCAGTCTCAAGAAAAATACCCATCTTTTTAGAAATTCATGGTCGCCACTCCGGAGCACCCGTTTTTAATAATTATCTGACACTGCCGCGCCGGATTTTCCAATCGATGGTCAACCGTGATCATCAAAGTGTCCGGGAGAAGCCCTCCAATCCGCACTGAACTCAATCGGCAAGGGTGTTTGACAATCGATTCGGGCGTGGTAGATTGTGCAGCGGAACATTCTTCGAGGCGGAAGGCGGTATTAACAAGTGCACAGCTCGTGGGTGGCTTCCCACGTTCGGGGGTGAAATCAAAAAAGATACGCATGTCCGATTTACTCAGTATCTTCAAGAACAGGCAGTTTCAAAACATTGCGGTCTGCCATTTCAATACGACGTTAAGCACGAATCTCGTCATGATAATTTTGCCCGTTTACTTGGCGGGCAACGGTTTTGTGGAAACGCAAATCGGCCTGATCATGGGAGCGACCGCCATAGCCGCTCTGCTGCTGCGCCCATGGATCGGCATGCAGGTCGATACGCGCGGGAGCCGGCCTATCCTCCTTTTGGGCGAGGTTCTGATGCTCTTATCCATTATCGGGTTGCCTTGGGCGAAGAGCACTCTTTCCTATGTCGGCCTGCGGGGTCTTTATGGTGTCGCCATAGCCTTCTACGGTACCGGGGCCGTGACCTTCGCGAGCAGCATCGGAACCGGAAAAACCAATTCCAATGCGATAGCCATGTATACGCTCATCACCATGATCGGCCTGGGATCAAGCATGAGCCTCGCCCAGATTTATTTTGACAACTTCGGATTTCCGGTCGTTGTTTTATCGGCTGCAGCATTGCTTGCCACCGCGTTCTACGTCATGAGATTCCGTGTCAGCTCTTCCGCTGCGCCGGTCAGCAAGGATAGACATGCCTCCTTCATGGCCGTCTTGAAGGAAAAGACGGTCCTTGCCACCGCCGTGGGCCAGTTCGGCGCTATGTTCGCCTACGGCGCGTCGTTTACCTTCGTTCCCCTTGCGGCCATTCGGAGCGGCATCGCCTTCTACTCGTTCTTTTTGATCGCCTTCGCTGTGTCTGTAGTCGTCTCCCGATTCCTCGTGCAAAGGATCATAGAGTGCCTTGGCATGGAAAAGGCTTGCGTATATTCCTATGCGGCAATGGTATCCGGCATGCTGCTCCTGCTTTTTCCTTTCTCTCCGGTTGTACTCATCGCTGCCGGTCTCTCATATGGAGCAGGATTGGGGGTCGCATTCCCCGCCTTCGTCATCCTGGTCGTTCAGCGGGTCGAGGTAGCCAACCGCGGGACGTCGCTGGGCATTATGATCGGGGCCGGGGATATCGCCATCGCCCTGTCCGTTTCCATACTGGGAGCCATCGCGCAACATTTCGGGTACTTCTATCTCTTTCTGGCAACCAGCGTGGTGCTGGCCATGTGCCAGGTCCTGCTCTTTACACTACTCTACGAAAAGGCGCCCGCGGTGGCAAAGGCAAAGGGGGCACACCTGCACCCTTAACATAGACCCACTGTAAATCATTTGTGGCTTTGATTGGGATATGGAATAATGAACAGTGCCGCCTAAGCATTCCAGGAGCTTTTTGGGGCAGAAAAAGATAAGGTCCAGTCAATATCCGAAAGGGGGTTCGATGGGAAAAAGTACTGCGGTCAAATTCACAATGGATCATGTACATGTCAAATGCCATGACATCAACACGACCCGAGACTTCTACGAAAAAATGTTCAATGCCAAAACGATTTACGAAGGAAAGCTTCGAGATGTTCCAACGGCTACGCTGGAACTCGCCGGCTCTGTTATCATTATTACTGCGGCGGGAGAGGGAGAAGACCTTGAGTGTCCAAAGAGCCCAAGAGAAGGTATTTGGAATCGATACGGGATTGGTCATTTTGGCGTTCGAGTAGACGACCTTGACGAAGCTGCTCGAGAACTCAAAGCAAAAGGGGCGGAGTTTATTTTGGAACCCAAGGAGATAAGAGAAGGGTTGAGGATAGCCTTTATAAGGGCTCCTGAGGATGACGTGATTGAAATCGTTCAAAGGCCCTACTAGGTTTCGGGACTTTCAGCGTTGCAGTAAGATCTCAAAGTGAAGGCCGCAATCCCCGCACCGGCGAAAAGATCAAGATTGCGGCCTCAAGAGTTGTCAAATTAAAAGCGGGCAAGACTTTCAGCTAAAAGGTCAAATAGCAGAATTTAATCTCCTCCCCAACTGCTCGGAGCCAAAATAAACCAAAGGGTAAGCGCTTGAAAAACCGCAAAGGGGTCGCCAAGCTAACAAACTAAATTTACTTGACAATAGACCTGTATTATAACTTATTTGAGCCATAGAGCCTCATTTTTCGCATCAAAAATGACAGTTTAACCAGATAGTGAGTTGTCAGATATGGCCAGGACCAAACTCCACCTTCTGCCCGGATGCGCTTGGCGAGCTTCAGCCGCATCTTGGAGGTATTATGTTGGAGTCAAAACGAGATTTTAAGCCGTAATAAGCCATATGTTTTTGACATTTGTTCCTTGAAACCGGGTTATTTTATCTTGGCCCGATCCAAAACTGTCCCGCAAACTCAATCAAGTGTGCCACATTAGGTGGAGATCGGTTATGTCCAATCGTGTAAATGATGGTCATTATGAATTCTGGGTGTGTAGGCGATGTGGCAATCGGATACATCGTTCTCAGGTTGGAAACCCCCTTGTCGGCGTGGAGTGCTGTGGTCGTCTGATGTCTCCACCGGGCCGCCCCGTGTACGAGATGTCGCCTGGCATTGCCTGGGCTGTGCTGATATGGCTCGTCGGCGGGACATTCGTCTTATGTCACTACTTCGGATGGATGATTTGGACAGCGATTTTGTTGACGCTTGCAACCGCCATTTTGTTCTGTTGGATTGCTGAAAAAGCAAAAAAAATTAGATCGTAAAAGTCCTGACCGGCAAGGCCTGTGGAGCGAACCGTCGCTGTCGCCGTCAGGCCCTCACCTCCAGCGTTGGCAATCATGCTGTCTATTCTTTGTGCAGAGGGTTTCAGCCGAATTGAGGCATCTCTTCTCATGACTTGGGAGTGCGGCACAGAAATCTTTCTTTTGGGGCCGGGCCAAGACAAGTAACTGCATCCAAAAGGTACTCCAAAGACGCCATAGGCCTCCAGTTTGGCTCAAAAAATGAAAGCTCAGCACGGCTCTCCTGAACATTGAGAAAAAGGGCGCGAAAAACGCATCCTTCCAGAATCACATGTTTTATTATGCCCGGCCCAGTGAGACGCAAGGATCCGGCAAGGAGCGCCAGGATTTTCTCTGCGATTTTGAAAGCATTTTGCGAAGCGTTATTGGATATCGTTTTTAGAGCGTTGGACCAATCCATAGACTCGATCGTCAGGCGGCTTGTAAACGTTAGGGCCAGGCTGATCTACCACGCGAGAAAGTTGTGTGTCCTGAAAATTGCAAAAACCAGTCTCGTTAAGATATAACTTGCGGGTTCGATTGACAAATCGTATGATTTTGAGGCCTTCCGATTGTTACAGAAGTTTTTCCAACAGAATCCGATCCCAAAATGCGGTTCGGGCCCGGTTGAGGGTCAAGCTGGCGCATTATTCAGGTTGAAATCGTTTTCTAAAGATGTTCATCTGGTAACTAAAGCGAAACCGGAGACCGTCTGCGAGGGATGAAGAAAGGACAAATTGCGATGTTTATCAAATTGGAGCCGGAAGCATACCGTGAGATCATGTCGGCACTGTCGGCAGAGGGACTCCATCACTGTGTTCGTGTAGAGATTCGCTTCACCGGTTGCTGCGACCCGTCGCTTGGCCTGGTGCTCGATAAACCGGGGAAAGCGGATCTGGTTCAAACCGAGGACGACCTGACAATCGTCATGAGTCCGGACGTTTATGCACTTGTTGGCGAAGTTGCTGTTTCCTACACCGATGATGTTGAAAGGAGGGGATTTATTATTACTTCGGAGAAGCCCTTGAGTGAGTGGCAGGGCTTCGCTGCCTGTGAAATAAGGAGGGAATAAAAAGCCGCCCCCCTTTCTTTTCTCAATTTAAATATCTCTTGCATGTTCGATTAGGAAATCGTATGCTTCTGCAGTCTTAAAGCACGCATGGAATTTTTTAGTGTAAAAAACGGTTTCAAAGATCCAGTTCAGATGCTCGCGAAAATACGCCGAGATGGTCTCCCCACATTCACTACTGATATTCCAATCCACGTTGTCGGTGTTTTTGTTTATTAATTAAATGCCCCCTTTTTTACGATAAAGAACCTTTGCCTGGGAACTCTTCCTGTCCAAAGCGCCTCTTGGACTATGTGAGGTCGTCATGATGCGTAATAACCCGGTGCAGCATACCGACTTTTTTGCCGTTTGGAATAGGTTTGTTCGCCACGGAGACGTTAAGGACGTGCCTGTCCACATCAGACAATCCTGGCAACGTTGCAGGGAAGCTAGTGTAGATCCTCGAAGAGAACCAGCGCTCGTCGGAATCGATCAGAAGACGCTTGACGAACGGATCAATGAGCGCCTGGATCTATACCAGTTACTACAGGCGCACAGCAAAAACATTGAAAAATACTTTGATTTTTTGCCGCTGGCCATAATGTTTGCCGATACTGATGGGTTCGTCCTTGCCACGACTGGAGACTATAAGATAATCAAGATGATGGGGGAGCCTCTGCACGCGGAAATGGTCGGCGGCTCCATCAAAGAGTTCGCCGTGGGCACCTCCGCTCCAGGCATCTGTCTTGAAGAAAAGCGTTTTGCGGCAGTTCATGCGGAAGAACATTACATTCGTCATATTCACTGGGCCAGTTGTGTTGCAACACCCATATTTGAAAATGAACAAAATCTCTTGGGATGCCTGGATTTTACCGTCCATGCTTGTGATGGTGAAAAACTGAGGTATCTCATACCACTCCTACTAAATACCGCCAAAAGTATCCAGTTCGAACTGTCTTTGAAGAATAGGCTGGAACGGCACGATCTCTTCTATTCCTATTACCGGTCTACTTTTGAGTATTCTATGAGTATGCTCATTCTCGTTGGAGGTCAAGGTGAGATAATTGACCTTAACAGAACAGCTCAAGAGGTTTTAAAAATCAGCCCCGAGATGGTTAGAAATCAAGATATTGGAAGTATATTTCACGATAGGAACAAGATTATATCCATTATGAAACCTTCCGGTGGAAGAATACTGCTTGGCGGCAAAAACCCCGAAATGCTTTCCGTGGAATCGATACCGTTGACCGATCGCAGGGGAATGGAGGTCGCCTTTCTGCTGAAGTTAGAAAAGGAAAAAGGTTGCAAAAGAGTTGCTGAAAGCCCGGCGAATACCGCCCGGCATACGTTCGCGAACATCCTTGGAACCCACCCGGCAATCACTGATGTTATCAAAAAGGCCAAAAAAGCCGCTAGAACCGGGTCGAATGTACTCATAGAAGGAGAAACCGGAACAGGAAAGGAATTGTTCGCACATGCCCTCCATAATGAAAGCCCGTATCATAGCGGACCTTTTGTTGCCGTGAACTGTTCAGCAATTCCTCGCGAGCTGATTGAAAGCGAGTTGTTCGGTTACGAAAAAGGGGCTTATACCGGTGCTCTTCGAGACGGTAACCCTGGCAAATTCGAATTGGCAGATATGGGAACCATCTTTTTGGATGAGATTCATACAATGGACACGACAACCCAAGTAAAAATATTGAGGGTGTTAGAAGACCGCCAGGTCACCAGAATTGGCGGGAAATACCCTATCCCACTGCGTGTCCGGATTATTGCAGCGAGCTCGGAAAAGCTGGACGAGCGGGTAGCAAAGGGGTGCTTTGTGGCCCCGCTTTTTTTCAGACTGAATGTTGTCAGGCTTTCTATTGCAAGCCTGAGGGAACGGAAAGAAGATATATTTATTCTTGTGGAATCCTATATTGAAGAGATGAATCGTAAATTCAGACGTTCAATACGGGGAGTGGATTCTGAAGCATTAAAGAAGATGCTACAATATTCGTGGCCGGGTAATGTGCGTGAATTGAAAAACTGCATAGAAAGAGCTTTCAATTTCTGTACTGGAGATATGATCCGGTTGAACGATTTATTTGATAGTTTTCCTACTGTTTTGGAACAGAAGACCTCCATAGGGGAAACTATAGACGACATGACCAGGAACCTGATGATCGAATCGCTAAGAAGGTCTAGCAACGTGGAAGATGCGGCCAACTCTGTGGGCATGCCGGTCCGCACCTTTTATAGGAAGATGAAGGCATTTGGCATACGTCAAACCAAACGTATGGATATGGACGGACTGTAGGAAGAGTAAAAGACTGTTAATAAGTTTGATCCCGATTTACGCACGGATTACGCTGATCGTTCTGCCAATTTGGCAAAGTCACTGCCATGGTGGCAGAGGGAATAAATTCTTTCCCCCGGCCAATGCTCTAACCGATCCAATATTCCTAATAATATTCAATAGTCGCCTCACAGTAGATTGAAGTTCTTTTCTGGCATCTATCTTGCTCACTAGGGAACACCCGCTAGAGCCAAATTGACGATCACCGGGAACGGAACGGGCGGCGGGCTTCCACAACATGGGCGCGGTCATTAGTTCTAAGTTGCTGAAGATCATCGCCATCTCCGCCTCTTAGTGTTCCAGTCCCGATTTCCGGTAAAAGATATCGTCTGCTGCGTCTGACATCCGAACAGCGCGAGTTATACACCGCGTCCAAATAAGTCACTAGATATTAAAACCTCACAGAGCGAGGGCCGGACCGGCACAATTGGCAGATAAATATGCCACGTGATCCTAAGAGCCCTCTCATTGCGACGCGAGTGATTTCTGATCTTTCCCCTAAGTCCGCTGCCATATCAATTCTAATATTCTAGTGATCCCGGCACCTTAACGTTGTGTGCAGTATGTAATGGCCTCAATCCGGTGAAGCGATTCACCTGGTTGAGATCGAAGAACATGGAGCTCTCCACGAGTTGGCCTCAAAGGTCAAAGAGAAAGGAAAAAAAGATGGATCATTACAAGCTGTTCATTGACGGAGAATTTGTAGAGGCACAGGACGGGAAGACCTTTGTGACATCGGACCCCGGCACTGGCGGTCCTATCGCAACAGTGGCGATGGCAGGTAAGGCCGATGCCGAGGCGGCCATTTGGGCAGCGCGCCGGGCCTTTGATAAGGGCGAGTGGAGTTCCATGACGCCTGCGGCCCGCGCCGATAAAATTTATGACTTTGCCGACATGGTCGGTCAGATGACCCTGCAATTGGTCGTGGCCGAATCCATGGACGCAGGTCAGATCATTAATTTCTGCAAACTTACGCCGGCGACGTCCGCGGCCATGATGCGCAACCTGGCTTACTATGCCGCCACAAAGTTCCCGTGGGAAGAGGAGATTCCTTATTCGGGCAATCCTTTTGAGCTGGGCCGCGACTACATACGCCGCGAGCCGGTGGGAGTATGCGTAGGCATTATCCCCTGGAATTTCCCCACGGTCATGGCCTTTTGGAAGATAGGCCAGGCAATTATTATGGGCAACAGCGTCGTATTGAAGCCTGCTTCGGCCACTCCGCTCACCGCGCTGATTATCGCCGAGGCGGCCAGGGCCGCGGGCATTCCCAAAGGCGTGATCAACGTCATTCCAGGAGACGGCGCCGGTTTGGGTGAGGTCTTGTGCACGCACCCGGACGTGGACAAAATCTCTTTTACCGGCAGCACCGAGGTGGGCAGACAGATCATGCGTATGGCCTCCGGCACGGTCAAGCGGGTCACTCTCGAGCTGGGCGGCAAATCCGCTAACATCATCCTGGACGACGCCGATATGGACCACGCTGTAAACGGTTCGGCTATGGGCACCTTCTTCCACCAGGGCCAGGTGTGCGAGTCCGGTACCCGCATCCTGGTTTCCACCAAAATCTATGACGAATTCTGCGAAAAGCTGAAAAAGCGCACTGAGGCGCTTCGGGTCGGTTACCAACTCCTGCCCACCACTCATGTCGGCCCCCTGGTAAATGAAAGGCAGTTGGCCGTTGTTGACGGCTACGTCAAGCTGGGCCGTGAAGAGGGAGCAGAGGTGCTGTGCGGAGGAGACCGCGTCCAGGTCGAGGGTTTTGAAAAGGGCTGCTACTATGCGCCCACGGCTTTTACTAACGTGGACAACAAGATGCGCATAGCTCAAGAGGAGATCTTCGGCCCGGTCGTTTCGCTCATTAAGTTCGACAGTGACGAAGAAGCGGTGGCCATCGCCAATGATTCCATATACGGCCTGGGCGGCGGCGTCTTTTCCAACAATACCGCCCGTGCTGAAAATATAGCACGGAAGGTGCGCACCGGCACTATGTGGATAAACAACTACCACGCTTTCGGCGATTTCTGTCCTTTCGGCGGTTACAAGCAGTCCGGCGTCGGCCGTGAGTTGGGACACAGCGGTTTAGCCGAATACACGCAGATCAAGCGAATGCACGTTGCAAGCTATGCCCATCACGAATCGAACATCGTCTGTTCCATCCTCTCCGACAATAAAAAGCTGCAGGCGTATGAATATCACTGCCCCACCAAGGTGATTGCCGGTCATGGCGTATTGAGTTCAATATCCAGGGAAGTAACACTTCTTGGCTGTAAGAGGGCGCTGTTGATGACCGACCCCGGTGTGGCCAAGGCAGGCCTGGCTGACCTGGCCCGCAATGCGTTGGCCGATTTCTGCGTGGGCGTTTTCGGCAACATTGCCCAGGACACCGACCTGGCGACCGTGGACGCCGCAGCGGCCATGGCCCGGAACCTGGGTGTTGACTGCATTGTGAGCGTGGGCGGCGGCAGCGTTATCGACACAGGCAAAGCGCTCTGCGTGACCCTCAAAAATGGGGGCAGCGCCAATGACCACATCGCAATGGGGAGACTGCTGGGACCTGTAACACCCCACATAGTGATTCCCACGACCTCGGGAACCGGCAGCGAGGTCACCTCGGCCGCCGTCATCAAAAGCAAGGCGGCCGGACGCAAGGTCTACATCATCGACAAGTACATCATGCCTCAGGTAGCCATTCTGGACCCGCGGTTCACCATGACCCTGCCTCCGTCACTGACCGCGTCCACGGCTATGGATGCCATGACCCACGCCGTGGAGGCCCTGACCACCGTTACAACCAACCCCATCTCCGATGGAAACGCTCTGCACGCCATAAGGCTGATCAGGCAGAATCTGCCCGTTGCTGTGGCCGATGGCAAAAATGAAGAAGCGCGGATAAATCTGCAGGTGGCAGCCACCATGGCCGGGTTTTCCTTCGCCATAGCCGCTGTGGCCCTGGCCCATGCCATGGCGCACACCGTGGGCATGCTTCTCAACATCCCTCACGGCACCGCGTGCGGCATCATGCTGCCTGCGGTGATGCGTTTCAATGTCGATCACGTTACGGACAAATTGGCGATGGTCGCCGAGGCGATGGGAGTGAACACGGCGGGTATGGACAACCGCCAGGCTGCCCTGGCGGCTGCCGATGCGGTCGAAAAATTGATGCGCGATGTCGGCCATCCGACGAGGCTAAGCGAACTGGGTGTTTCAGAAGAGAACCTGACGTCCTGCTGCATGCACGCCGCCGGCGACCTCTGCGTGCTGTACAATCCGCGCCCGGTTGGCGCACCTGATGAAATCCTTCAGCTCTACAAGCAGGTCCTGTGATACAAACCGCCGAAGGCCCGGAGGCGGAGCGTAACGGTCTATTCTCGGGCTTGTTCTGAACTGCATGGGGGATCAGCGCGAAAGCGTCGTGAAAGACAGAAGCTCAAGAGGGGGTTCAAGTCTACTCCTGATAGACTTGAACCCCTACCAACGCCCTGTAATCATATAAATGTCAAATTCTCCCGGTTGGCAGGGCGGAAGGCCTCCTCCATGGATTCCTTCAGAATCGCCTGCACCTGATCCCCTATGGCATCTCCGGCTTTTCAGTGTATAATCCAGCCCCAAAATGTGGTTCGGATGTATGTGGTGCAACTTGATGCTTTATTTCGGCTTAGGGCACTTCAGCGAGATGGCCCAAACTTGAGATCAAGGGCATCACAATGTAGTGCAAATTCAAAAAGACCTTTTTAGGAGATGTGGGCAATGAAGAGGATTTTTACTTCCGGTTCTCCGATCTGCATTATTCTGGTAGCTGCGCTAATGTCATTCACCTGCACCGGGTGTGCGCCCACTGCTGAACAGCCCGGGGCACAAGAGCAAGCGCGGGGAACTCAGGATGGAGCCAGAAGGCAGGCAGAGGAGGCCAGGCATGATGCATGGCGTTCCGCCGGGCTGGTACAAAAGGAGATCCAGGTAGACAGTGACCGGATAGTATACCTGGAAGGCGGTCAAGGGGAAACGGTGCTGCTCTTGCACGGATACTGCGCCAACATGAACCACTGGACGTATTTCGCGAAACAGTTAACCCCGTATTACCATGTCGTCATCCCCGACCTGGCCGGTTTCGGCGAGAGCACGAAACGGTGGGACGCAAATTACAACATAGACAGCCAGGTGAAGCGTCTCGACCGGTTCGCCGAGGTCTTGCAACTCAAAAGGTTCCATCTTGCAGGAAACTCAATGGGGGGAGCGATTGCGGCCGTCTATTCCGCAAGGTTTCCTCAAAAAATATCGACCTTGGCCCTCCTCGCCCCTTATGGCCTCACGACGGCGAAAAAGTCCGAAGTCGCGTGGAAGATGGAAAATTATGGGGACAATCCTTTCCTGATCAGCGGCCTCGATGACTACGAAAAGATGCTCCCTCTTCTTTTCGTCAAGACCCCGCCGATTCCCGACCCCATCAAGAAGGTGGAAGTAGCCGATGCCATGGCCGCCAGGAAGTTCAACGAAAAAATCGGATTGGACCTCTTCAAGGAAGGATTTGCCTTGGAGCCTTTCCTTCCCATGATCCAGGCGCCGGTATGCATTATATGGGGGGATAAGGACAGAATTTTGGATGTGTCCGGTGCATCGATTTTGGAAAAGGGCCTCAAGAACCACCAGACGGTCATCATGAAAGATACGGGGCATGTGCCCATGATGGAAAAACCGCCGGAAACGGCAGCCGCGTACATGAACTTTCTGAAGGCGGCTGGGCCGCATCGCTCCGCGATGAGTGAACAGTGAACTGTGAACCCTCACTATGATCGGGTTCGCGTTGAACCTCGGAGCCAGCGTGAGATGCTTCTGGTTCGGCGTCCGATCTTTTGTGAGGACGAACCCTCACTTCGTTCGGATTTGCGTTAAACATCCGAGCCAGCGTTAAATGCTTCAAGTTCGCGTCCGATCTTTTGTGAGGACGCACAGTGAGCAGAAAAAGCTTTCAAGCGAAAATCCCCCCTGCCCCCCTTTAGGAAAGGGGGGGAGCTCGATTTCCTTGCACCTTGCGGTGCTGCGCTGGATATCCGGAAATGTCGGGGCGCCAAACTGTACGCGCCAGCACAAAAAATGCCTTTCTTTTAGCTCAAAAATCCGACTCGGAAACTGCCAGTCACATAAGGTGAAATTCTCCTACGTTCATCCGGGTTTCCGGATGGTCACTGTATATGTGAGGGGCAGGCAACCGGTTTTACACGGCTGTCCGGCGCCTGCCTCCGGCAAGGACGATTTTTCGAATAAAAATGCTGATCCCTCAGGTGAACTAGAACTCCGAAATATCACTATCATCAAATGGGATCACTTTCTCAGGGGCCGGTCCACGTTTCCTCGAGCTGATCGGATCCTTTTTAGCATCCGGGATTGAACGCTTTCTATTCTCATGAACTGCAAGAACTCTTGATGATTTTTTAACAGGCATGTCCGGTTCGGTGTTTCCGGCGTTGTCACTGCCGTTTTCACCACCAACCAAAACTATTAATCCCGAAACATATTCTTTGAGGTGCTTTGCTTGAGCATTCATTATTTCCGAAGCAGAGGCGGATTCTTCGGCTGTTGATGAATTCAGTTGGACAACACCGTCCATTTCATTCACTGCTCTGCTGACTTGCTCAATTCCCTGGGCCTGCTCACTCGATGCAGCCGATATTTCACTAACCAGCTCTCCCATCTTATTTGCGCTGGATTCAAACTGAGAGAATTCGGCGCTGGTCTTTTCGACCATTTCGGATCCCTCCTTGATTCTCGCGACGGTTCCCTCGATCAAAGTGGCAGTATTTTTTGCGGCTTCCGCGGCTCTCATTGCCAAATTTCTCACTTCGTCGGCGACTACGGCGAAACCCGCGCCGGCTTCTCCGGCCCTGGCCGCTTCCACTGCCGCATTGAGCGCCAATAAGTTCGTTTGGAAGGCGATTTCGTCTATCGTTTTGATTATCTTGGATGTCTCCTCACTGGATCTTGAGATTTCTTTGATGGAACCCGTCAGTTGCTCCATTGACGTGGCGGCTTTCGCGAGCACACTCCGGGTCTGGTTCATAAGTTGGTTGGCTTGACCTGCGTTTTCGGCATTTTGTTTCGTCATTGACGACATTTCTTCCAGCGATGAGGAAGTCTCCTCTATTGCCGCGGCCTGTTGTGAAGCACCATCGGCCAATTGTTGGCTGCTGGATGCAACCTGAGCGGATGCCGTGGACACCACCTCCGAAGAATGGATAAGGCCCTGCACTGCGGCTCGGATAGGCTTGGTCACAGAGCGCATCAGAAGCCAGCCACCGATCACAAAGAACACGAAAAAGACCCCAAATATCATGCCTCCGGTTCTCAGGAAGGTTTTATTTGCCTGCTGAATTTCCTGGGCCAGAGGCGCGCGAATAGAAATGATTGCCCGGATATCACCTTCCTTCTCACCAAACCCATTCTTATCGCCGTATCTGTCGACGAGTTGCTTTGGAGCCAGATCCGGAGTACTGTGGCACGCTAGGCAGTCTTTCGTATTTGGTGCGAATGGAAGAGCGTAGTAGAGAAAGCTGGTGCCGTCTTTTGAGATTACCTGCTTAAATTCCGTAATCTCTTTATTATTGAATTTGCTGATGAGGCCCCGCTCGAACTCATCGCTCTTGTTCTCGGGATTTCTAGGATTATTGGCTGCAAGCTTATAATAGAATTGCGAAAGGTCATTTTGTTGACGCCGCTCGTTGTAGTACTGATGCATATACTTTGAGAAATACGATGATGAGAGGATCTCTGGAGAAAAATAGTCTTTGTCGATCTTTCCTTCCTTCTTTAATTTCGTAATCTCCGGTTTCTGACGTTTTCCAATGTATTCATGCAAAGCCTGATGTTCAAGCAGCAGGTTCTTTATCTTCTTCTCAGCTTCTTGTATTGCATAGGATCTCGCCTCGAAATAGAGCAATATACTTAAAGCACATGTCGTGGCAACAAAGATCAAAATCATCATTTTCAGCATCATGGTTCTTATGCTGCTCGACTTGGAAATAAACTCGTAAGACATCATAACCTCCATCTGTCCAAAAAAATGAAATTGATTCCTGAATTATGCTGACAAGAAGAATATGTTCTATATTCCGCGCCTTCTCCGGTCCCGGTAAGCTCCGATCCATGCTCGGAGGTTCCAAACCCCGCGAAATAGTATCGGCCGATGCCAGATAAAACTTAACAAAAACCCCATGCACGTGAATGCACAATGCCGGTTCCTTTCGCAACGGCGATCTGTGGGCGCCTGCCAGAAAGTCCGGGGCTTAGTTTCCGTCCGGAAAGGGTCCTTTTCCGCCCTTGCTGCGTCAATCTGCGGGGTTTCTTGTGCGGCGTACATAGGTACGCCTCCGCGCAACCCCTTGATTTCCTTGCCAGGACGAAAAATGCCTCCTTTCCGACCTGGAAACTGCTAGTGACGTATAAGGTAAAATTCTCCTACGTTCATCCGGGTTTCCGGATGGACACTAGACAATTTGCGCAAAGGCGCCGACGGCTTCATGTCCAACGAGCAGTTCAAGAAGTTCTATTGGCCAAGTCTCAAAAAGGTGATCATCGGTTTGGCCGAAAATGGGTGCGTCCCCATCTGCTTTGTGGAAGGGGGCTATAACCAGTGGCCCGAATTTCTGACGGAAGTACCGGAAGGGGAATGCGAGGGAACACACGCTCAAAGCCTTTATTCAGGCGGGCAAGAAGTGCGGAACGGGTCTTTCGGATGTGCTGCGCGGATCAACGGGGGGCGGACGCTTTTCCAGGGATTAATATTTGCCGGAGACTCATGAGAGAGAGCAAGAAACAGAGCGTTCGAAACGCATCATCATGACAAGGAACTGACTTCAGCCGAACGGTGGATTGCCGACCCCCGGGCTAACTTAAAACCCAGTTGGGAAATGAATTTCATGCTGAAGTCGGGATGGGAGCCTAGATCCAGCACCCGGATTACAGACCTCAGATGCTCCATATCCCTTAATATGTCCTTGTTGAGCACGGCCAGGGAAGCTCCGGAAAGTGAAGAGTTCCCTACAAAGGTGATCTGCCCGGTGTACTCTGCCGGCAGCAATCCGATGCATTTCAGGTTTTCAGGGTTCAAGTGATAACCGAAAGAGCCGGCGACGATTATCTGCCCCAGGTCTTCTACAGAACGGCCCGCTTCGCTCAACAGAGTTAGAATCCCCGTTATGACCGCGCTCTTAGCCAACTGCACCTGTCGGATATCCTTCTGGCTCAGAAAAACATTGTCCGTTAGATGATAACGGTCCCCTTGCAGCCTATGGGTCAGGCCCTTGCCGGCTTTAGGATTGAATGCTCCGCTGGAGGAGATGACGCCGGAGGCGAGCAGTGCAGCGACAAGATCGACGAGGCCGCTCCCACAAATGCCGATAGGCGGCAAACCGCCAATGGTGGTGAATTGAGGCAACATATCATTGTCCAGGACCACGGTATCTACGGCCCCGGGCACAGCTCGGCAGCCGCAGACAATATTCATGCCTTCCAGTGCCGGTCCCATTGCGCATGAAGTGCCGAGCAGTCGATCAGGGCTTTCGATCAGCACTATTTCCCCGTTTGTGCCAATGTCAACGAACAGAGTGCACCTGGAGAAGGACCGATAGTCGATTGCTGTTAGACCACTGACAATATCGGCGCCAACGTAGGCGGCCAGCTCCAGGCAAAAGGATAAGCCGTCCTTGCGGGGCAATAGGGATGCCGGAAGGTTCTGCTTCCAGGACAAGAGGCTTCAAGAAGGCAGGACGAAAAGGAGCCCGCGCCAGGGGCAACGGGTTAACTCCTGCCAGGATGTGGAGCATCGTGGTGTTGCCTGCCGCTGTCATGAGATAGACTTGACCTCGGGTTCGATCTCTTCCCAAAGCCTCTTCCAGCATCGACTCGAGTTGCCCGATTAACGCAGACCGCAGAACAGACACGCCTTCCGGATTCTCTTGGCAGTAATTAATACGGGTTATGACGTCACCGCCGTAGGCTGTCTGGGGATTCAGCGCCGAACTACTGCCCAGGAATTCTCCGTTGTCCAGGTCGAATAAATAAAGCGAAAGGCTTGTTGTTCCGATGTCCACTGCGGCGCCAAGTATCGGCTTTTGGTCGAATCGAATGTCCAGGAGCTCGTTCCCGAACACGATCCCGAATGCCTGGTTCTTATCTCCATCCCAGGTGGCGATTTTGTCAAGAACGCGAGGATCGGCTATTTGAAAGGGAAGAGTTTCCGCGTATGGGCTGAAGCCTCGGCCCTGATCCGGCAGACTGATGCGTTTGACGGGACTGTCGAGAGCAAGCTCCCGACATTTGGGACCGTATACGGACTGAAGCTGAGTCCAAGCGTCGCCGATAGTCGCGGAGACATCTCCGAGCACTTTTGCTCTGCATGCCAGACGAACGTCTGCAGATTGGCCTGCCAAGTGCTCGCGTTCCACCTCGTCAGGCGGGCTCAGTTTTCCATGGGCTACGACGCGGCATTTGCCACAGACTCCTCGCCCGTCGCAAGTGGACTCCGCTCTCAATCCGCTTCGTCGAATGCACGACAGCAGGGTTTCTCCCTGTGCTGCTTCTATCGTCAATTTGTGGCCATTGAAGAATACTGTAGGCAAGAAGCCTTTCCTTTTACATCATATCGTGTCGCAGGCTAGAAGAACTGTTTCCACTTCAAGAGCCTTTCCACTAGTTGGCTTGACAGACATTATAACCCACTGAGTGAGCAGGGAAGAATGGCGAGTGAGCAAGAAAAAGCGTTGGAGCAGGTTATTTCCATCGGGAATCTGCTTCAGTGTATCAGCACAGCCGGTCAAACCTTTTGATGAGCCTCTTCTTCTGCCCTCAAGATCTTACGGAGTATCTTCCCTACAGCGGATTTGGGGAGCTCGTCCCGGAACTCGATCGATTTGGGAACCTTGTAAGCGGCGAGCTTCTCCTTGCAGAAAGCGATGATATCCTCACCGGTAGCGTCCTCTCCGGGTCTAAGGACTATGTAGGCCTTGATCGTTTCACCTCGATATGGGTCCGGGATACCTAAGGACACCGCGTCCAGTACCTTTGGATGCTGGTAGAGCACTTCGTCGATCTCTCGCGGGTAAATGTTGAATCCGCCGGCGATCACCATATCCTTTTTTCTATCCACGATGAATATATAGTCGTCTTCGTCACGGATCACGATATCGCCGGTACTCAGCCACCCGTCCCTGATCTGCCCGGCCGTCTCCTCGGGGTCCCTGTAATACTCTTTCATAATCAGGGGGCTTCTGATGAGAAGCTCACCGGGCTCACCCGGCTTTACATCTTCCGTGCCTTGCTCCACGTCCACTATCCTGATGTCGGTGTCGGGAAACGGGACGCCGATGCTGCCAACCTTCTGCATGCCCATAAGAGGGTTGGAAATTCCCAAAGATGTTGTCTCGCTCATTCCCCAACCTTCGGTGAAAGGGATCCCCATATCTTTGACCTGCTCGATCAGTTCCATGGACATGGGCGCCGCGCCCGAGCCCAGCAAGCCCAGCTTTTTGCCCAAATCCAGCTCCGCCGCTTTGGGATGGTTGATCAGCGCTGTAATCAATGTGGGTACAGCGGGAAAGTAAGTGATTTCCTTGAAGTTTGCGAGGGTCCCAATGATCTCGTCGACCTGGAACCGGGGGATCACGATCTGAGTGGCGCAGTTGAGCATCGCTCCATTCATGACAACGATGTTCCCGTAGACGTGAAAGTACGGGAGCACCGCCAAATAGCTGCGCCGTTCGGGTAAAGTGAGGCTGATCGTGGCCGATCCCCACAAAACGGCCTGGAAGGTCGCCGCCACGAGGTTCGCGTGCGTGAGGACCGCTGCTTTAGGAGTGCCCGTGGTTCCCCCGGTGAACTGAATCATGCAGGGATCTTCCGGGTTCACCTGAACCCGCGGGCGCTTGGTCTCCGTGCATCCCTCCAGCAGCTCGGAGAAATGATGCCATTTTGATTCGAGTTCCAGGCTCGCCTTAGTACTCTTGCCGAGCCCGGTAATATAGTCTGCAGGCTTGGTGACGATCACCCGGGGAATCTCCACCTCCCGGCAAAGCGCGCGGATAGCAGGAAGGACCGCATCGAAGGTGAAAAGAGTAGTCAGCCCCGTCTTCTCGGTGGCGTGTTTGAGTTCAGCGGTCGTGTACATCGGGTTCAAGTTCACCACGATGGCTCCCAGAGATAGGGCCGCATAGTTGGCAATCAGATACTGGGGGCAGTTGGGGAGGTTCATGCCGACCCGATCCCCCTTCCGCACGCCCAGATTCCCCAGGGCATTGGCCATGCGCCATACGAAATGGCGCAGATCCCAAAATGTAATCTCGGTCCCGTAGAAATTGAGAGCCGGTTTGTCGGGATACGAGTTGGCGGGGATGTTTAGTAAATCGTGGATTGGGATACGAGGGTATCTGATTGTTACTGGGACATTGTAGTCATAATGCCGCTGCCAGGGTCTGGATTCCATGATTGCTGCCTCCAGTCTGTTTATAGTTGGGAAAACGCTATGCGGAAAGGCGCCAAGGACGTGATGATGGTTAGCATTACTACATACTATACGAAAAAGTCACGCAAAATCATTGCATATCCGGTATCGATCATTCGAGGGTTGCAAGCGCTCCAGGCAAATGCGCAAACTTGCCATCCGAGGGCGACCACTAAAACCTGGACAGCAATCGCCGAAAACACTCGTGAGGACCAGAACAGGAGGAAGGGCCGGTGGATTAGAAGGGTGTTTGAGTTAGACGAGTATTTCTATTTACCATCCATTGCGACCGAAGGGGAGAGCAAAATCAGAATCATGGAGGAATGAATAAAAGACACCTTCCGAATTGCTTGGACAGCCTGCAGATTAAAAAATATCCGCCGGCTGCCCATAAGACGAAACATCACTTCGTCCTTAAGTATCCCCGCTCCAACCCAACCATAAATTCGTAAGGGGTTTGAAAGGGCAGATGTTTTTCTTAAGTCAGCGGCATCGGGTCCGACACCGGCCCGCCGATAAAGGAGCAAAGGCAAGGCCGGTGGCGGCGGCCTTGCCTTTGTCCAATTTGCTTCAGGGCTATGGCGTCTAGCTCGAGAAGCGTCTCAGAAATCCTAAAGCACCCGCGAGGCCGGGACCAAAAAGCAGAAAAGTCCCTGGAATCGGGGCGGGGGAGCCAACCTCCGGGTTGGGGGCAGCATCGACGAGCAGCACGGTAAGGGGGCACCCGGGAATGCCACTAGTCAGTTGCCAATCATCGGGCTGGCCGGATACATCAGCGATCGTAGGCTGAAGGACACCACCATAGTTGTAGTACAGCGCAAAACTATTAGTCGACCCGAGGGTGAGCAACGCGCTGCTGATAGGGAGAACAGCGTCGCCACTATAGACATACCAAACACCATTGGTCTGTGCGATCGTGAAGTCCGTTGCCTGTACTGGTAGAGATTCGAGGTTCGCAAGCAGCACTGCATTTCCGCTATTGCCAATACCTTGGGTGGCTCCCACAGCACTGATGTAAAGATCACCCGGCATTGTGCAATTCTGCGGCGTTAAATTTAAAGAAAAAACATTTTGGTCGTTGCTGGTTGTCGGCGTCCACAGTACATAGTCGGCATTGGCATGCGACGCAGCGCCAAGCGCTATGCCGCAAACCATGAGAAACGCCGGAAGTAACGTCCGTAATTTCATACATCCTCCTCATAGAACAGCATGATCTCTACATGTTCTCTTAGTTTTTCCACCTCCCTAATTGTGATCAGGTGCGGCCTTCCGATCGCGGTCCCGCCCCGCACGGCAGTTTCCTCGCCCAAGAAGCCCGAAGCTCTCAGCCTATATATATAGGCAGCCCGGCTATCTCTGTATACGAGACCCATGGCTTTCCGTCCCCACCTTGCGATGGGTTTGGCTTTGTCGAATATGGTGCTTTGATGAATCGAATGCACTGTCTGATTTTTCCTCCGGCATTCACGTAAAAAGCCCAGACATGAATGGTAATTCATCCAGCGTGCACCCGCCGGATGAACCATACAATCATGTCTGGGCTTTCTGGTACCCTATTCGCTGAAGGTCAGCAAAGTACCCACATGCTGACCCTTATACGCCATTTCCCTGGAGCTTGCATGACGCCATTGTGACAATTGCGTTATAAATCTGCTGCCTCAGCCAGTCATTCGCACATGATAACCAACGGAGCTTTTGAGCAAACCCAATCCGGCTCGGCTTGCACCAATTTTCGCGATATCCGATGCGATGCCTTGATTTTATTTGGACTGAATACCACATAAGGTCAGCACATTGCGCAAAGCCGGTGCGCTTGTCCTCTTTTTTCTCACGCGATTCCATTACTTTCATAGTTGTTGACGAAAGGCTGTTAATTCCTTACTATGATAGTAAGGGTATATATTCCTTACATAGAGGTGAACTATGATCACTGCAAAGGTAACTTCAAAAGGACAGATCACCCTGCCAAAAAGGATCCGGGAAAGACTGGGAGTCCGTCCTGGTGAGTATGTGGGCTTTGAGGAAAAAGACAGCCTGCTTGTCATCAATAAAGTGGTCACCAAATCCCCATTCGATAAATGGGTGGGCACACTGAAACATCTCAGAGGGCAACGAAGCGACGACCTGCTAAAGGAGTCCCGCGGACATGATAACCTCCGTTGACACAAACATCATTCTGGATGTCCTGATTCCGGGAGAACCCTTTAGCGAGTCGTCCAAGATACTTCTGGACCATCATTTATCAAAAGGGAAGCTCATCATTTGTGAGGTCGTTTTTGCCGAGCTTGCGTCTGCATTCCCTTCCCGGGAGGAACTTAAATCATTTCTTTCGGACACGGGGATGAAGATTGTCTATTCAGATGAAAGGTCGCTTTTCCTAGCCGGTTCGAGATGGGCGGAGTATGCGAGAAAGAGTGTTAAGAACAAGTTTTTATGCGGTGTATGCGGTCATACCTTTGAAGTGGCTTGTCCGCAATGTAGGGCGACGTTTAAGAAGCGACTCCATGTCTTAGCGGATTTTCTAATCGGGGCCCATGCCCTTATTCATGCAGACTGTATTCTTTCGCGGGACCTTGGAGTCTACAGGACGTATTTCAGCGACTTGAAGTTGGTAGATTCGATCTGAGCTAAATGCGGAGTCAAGGCAGGTTACCAATAGCGGATAGGCAACCGGCAGTTTCGTGGTCGAGACTGGATAGCACTGCCAAGCGCCGGCACGCAGCCGCGCCCACCCCATCCAAGACGACGGTGAACTTCCAGCAGCTCAAGTCCGGACGATAAACGCCAAACGAGCCTGGCAAAAACGCGCTGGGAGAAAGTTGTCCCGTCTCGCGATATAATCCCACCCCTCTCGGGAAAAAGGAGCCCACTCAGCCACTTACTGCGACCGAGAATCACGACGGCGCCTCATCGGGGAACTCGACGAGCGCTTCCCCGGTTGCCACTTTCTCGTCACGTTGGTTTCTCATTTCGACATCGATCGTAACCCAGCGGGATTTTGCAGTCACTTGTTTGGCCTTAACGGTACCATTAGGCCTGATAATGTCGCCGGGTTTGACCGGTTTTAACCAGCGCGTCTCGAGGCGACGATGCACACCGTTGACCGGGAACGCCCAATCTGTCAGCATGCGTGTTATCAACGCGAAATTATTCATGCCGTGCATGATGATCCCGCCGAAATTCGTTTTGCCGAAATCACCCTGCATGTAGTTGTCGTCCAGGTGGAGCGGGTTGTAATCGAGCGAGGCCTCGCAGAAAGCACGGATACTGTCCCTCGAGACGGCAAATTCCCGGCCTTCAATGCGGTCGCCCTGCATCAGCTTGTCAAAAAAACTCATCATCGCGCTCTCCTCACGCCGGGCGGATCGTCCAGCCTCGGCCGGAACAGATTACGCCGCTGTTCTGATTGAAAAAGACGTTGTCGTGGATTACGAAGAGGCGTTGGTTTTTTATGAACTTGTCCAGCGCGCGCGCGTGCAGTGTGATGGTGTCGCCCGGACGGGCCGGCTTATTGTAGCTCCACGACTGTCCGGCGTTGATGGTGCCGGGGCTGCGCATCCAGTCATCGATCGGGGTGCAGGCAAACATCAGCAGGGCATGAATCGATGGCGGGGCGATCAGTCCACCGTATGGAGTCTTGCGCGCGTACACCTCGTCAAAGTAGAGCGGGTGCAGGTCACCTACCGCCCGGCAGAAGCGTTGAATAACTTCCAGCGTCAAGGCATAGGGGACCGTTTTGCGCGGTTCACCCGGAACGATGTCGTCCCAGATCTTACGGCTCTCGGCGTCCTTCCAGAAATCCGTTTCAAATTCCTGCTTCACTATTGCCCCCTTTGCGTCTAAGACCAATTTGGGTTCAAATTTCCACAGGCTCTTTAAGGATGATGTTTGGACTGGAGAGAAGGGGCTTTTGAGACCCTTTAAGGTTGCACAACGATTCCTTTTTGAATCAGGGACTCAATTTCCTCGTTACCGCATCCGGCGGCCTGCAATATTTCCCGGCTGTGCTGCCCGAGAATCGGAGCAGCCCGGCGAATTGCGCCCGGCGTTTTGTGAAGGCGAACCGGCAAGCCAATGGTCTTTTGCATCCCTACCGTTGCATGAGGAATTTCCTGTAGCATCTCATTGTAACGGATCTGTGGATCGTCGAAAGTTTCTTCGTAAGTATAGACCAGTCCGCATGGAACACCTGCCTCGTGCATGCTCGCCACCCACTCTGCAGCAGGCCGTTCTTTAAGGATCTGCGCCACGATGCCGTTGATTTCGCGCGAGTTTTCCACCCTTAGCCGGGTTGTCTTAAACCGGTTGTTCCCAACGAGGTCTTCTCTGCCAATCACCTGACAGAGCTTGGCCCAATGCTTGTCATTTAAAGTACAAATGTTGATGGGGCGATCTGCGGTTTCGAAAGCACTTGTCGGGGCGGTGAACAGGGAACCGTTTCCCAGTTTGGGCGGTTGTTTCCCCGTGGCGAAATAATAGGACACCAGCGGGGCTTGGGCGGCAAGGAGACAATCCACAAGCGCGAGGTCCAGGTACTGTCCTTCTCCGGTCCGCTCCCGATGGAACAGGGCAACCATGATGCCGTAGGCGGCGTTTATCCCCGCGATGACATCGGCGATTCGCTCGCCCACTTTCAATGGAGGTCCGTTTTCTTCACCGGTCACCTCCATTAATCCCGCCATTCCTTGAAAAATATTGTCCAGGCCCGGTAGACCTTTATACGGCCCGTTCTGGCCGAACCCGGATATGGAACAATAAATAACCGAGGGATTGCGCCCGGCTATCTCGTCGTAAGTGATGCCAAGCCGTTCTTTGAGGTTTGGCCGAAAGTTTTCTATAATAACGTCGGCTCTTTCCGCCATTCGCAGGAGTACATCCAGCCCCTCGGGCCGGGTTATATCCAGGCAAATGTCTTTCTTGTTTCTATTAACGCTCAAGAAGTAGGCGGATTCTTCACCGATGAAGGGAGGCGCGAGGCCGCGGCCATCGTCTCCGCCAGGTGGCTCGACCTTCCAGATTTGTGCGCCCATGTCGCCAAGCATCATGGTGCAGAAGGGACCGGAGAGGACTCGGGATAGATCCAGGACGAGGATGGATTGCAGAGGCAGCGACTGTTCCATGGGCATTTTTTGTCTCCATTACGAGCAATTATTCACTATAAGAACGAGCCAACACCCATACTCCAACCTCAAAGGCTTGTCAATTTATTTCCAGACCTGCAAGCCACCGGAATACTTGCATTTACAGGTTGAAAGATGTCCGGTTCCATTGACAAGCCCCTCTTGCCCAATTATGATGCGGGACGCAAGCCCTATTCACAGAATAGGAATTCTCGATAGATTGGGCGCTTTGTCCTCGCCAAAGCCTCATCAAACTTTTATTGCGGCTGCTGAAATCCGGTACATCGGTGATAAAGTCTGAGGAATAATGATTTTCGCGCTTGGCAACCTGGGCGAAAGGATGGCTTGAAATGCTCTTCAATGTGCCGGTGATCCCCGATGAAAGACTCGCCGCAACCCTGAACCGGCACGCAAGCTCGTTCTATTCCTGCCACTTCAGTCTCTATTCCTGCGATGTTCATGACGGCCGTCACAAGCATCGGCTCATGGAAATCGACCGGTTGGTAGAATTTCTGAGATCCGTGCGAATCTCCAAGAAGTATCTGCTTGTGAACAGCCGAGCACACGCGCATGTGGCATACTTTGATCCTGGTCACCTGCAGACGGTGATTCAAACCCTTCGGTCGATGCTGAACGCTGGAGTGATCGACGGAATCGTGTTCGCCGATGCCTACTACCTCCAGGCTATCTCCGATGCGGGAGAAGACGAAGTATCCCAGCTTGAGGCTATCCCCAGCATAAATTGCATGTTGAACACCTACGACCGGATCGCCGGCATGATGGATTTCATCACCTCAACTAGATTCCGCCTTCCGGAAACGCTCATACTGGACAGATCTCTCAATCGCCGATTGGATGCCCTTATGGAAGTTTCTGCGCGTTGCAGGGAGTCGCTCCCGGCTGTGAAGCTCGAACTTCTGGCCAATGAAGGGTGCCTCTCTCACTGTCCGTTCAAACTGACCCACGATTGCCACATTTCCATGGTCAACATGGAGCAGCCCTTGGATACCCACCGCATCAACCGGGAACTCGGATGTATGCGGACGCTTCAACGCGACCCTTCCCACCTTTTCAAATCACCGTTTATCCGGCCGGAAGACGTCCGCGCTTACGAACCTTACGTCGATGTCCTCAAGCTTTGCGGACGAACCCTGGGCGCCGCCTTCCTCATAAGGGTGGTGGACGCCTACCTGCACGAAAAACATTCAGGCAATCTTCTGGACCTGATGGACGCCATGGATGGAACGGCCGAATGGTTATATGCCGCCAACGATCGACTCCCCGCCGATTTCCTGCAGCGGCTGACTTCATGCTCCAGAGAATGTCGAACCTGTTCCTACTGCAGGGATCTAATTGAAAGTTGCGCAAAACCAAAGGGAATAAGCCTCGAAAGAATTTGAGCCTGACCGTCTACACAAAGTTCTGCAAATAAATAATCCGGAAAAGCATAGGGGCTGGGGGGACATGCGGAATGGGCGCGACGGAATCATCCCGCTATTCAACTTTCTCCTTATATTGTATGATTGAGAGAATAGGAGATGGACATGAGTGAAAACGAAATGCTGGGAAGAATCGCCATCGACACCAAAGTCATGGTGGGCAAACCGGTAATCAAGGGTACGCGTCTTACCGTCGAGTACGTTTTGAACCTGCTGGCTCACGGATCTTCCTTTGAAGAGATTCTCCAGGAATATGACGGCCTAACCTTGGAAGATATTAAAGCATGTTTGCTTTTCGCAACGAGGTCTTTGGAGAGTACTGACTTCATGCCTCTAAGTTCCGGGACGATTTAGGTGCGTTTCCTTGTCGATGAATGCACCGGTCCTGCCGTCGCCCGCTGGCTCAGGGATCAACAGCACGACGTTTTCTCAGTCTACGAAGGGGCAAGAGGGATCGATGATAATGAGGTCATTCATCGCGCCTTTACGGAAAACCGTATTCTCATCACCAACGATAAGGATTTCGGACAAAAGATCCATCGCGACCGAAGACCCCACAGAGGCGTGATTCTATTGCGTCTTGCCGATGAGCGATCTACGATTAAAATAGAGGTTCTGCAACGGCTGCTCTCAACGTACTCAGGCCACATTCCAGGTCAATTTGTTGTGGTGACGGAAACTAAGGTACGTTTTGCTCGACCATACCCCGCCTTGGGAACATAGTGCTCCAAGTTGTCTGAATTCCACTTTTTATCACTTGCTAACCGGAATGTTGTTCTTTGGTGCGCCTGGTTGAGCGTCTTTTGGGGCGTGTTGTCTTCCGCGCCAGATTTATGAGCGAGAGAAGAGCGCTATTCACTGCTTCTTCATTTGGAAATACCTCGGCCACCTCTGGTTTTAGCACGACAATATTCGATGACTCGCGGATGCGGTCTGCGTACTTCCCGCGTACGAGGCCCTCTGGAAAGTCTGACCGTTTATACTCGGCACGCAATTCATCTTTGTCGGTTTGGCTAACCTTCTTCATATATTCTCTTCTCTGCTTTGCTCGCTATGCGCGCGCTGATAATACGAATACTATCATCTTTTTCGGTGGGAGCAACTACTAACAACCTGCCCCTTTCTGATACACCGAAAGTAACGAATCGTTCTTCACTCATCGAATGATCCGGATCGAGGCCTGTTGCACTCATGGCGTCTCTCAGCGCAGTTGCGGCTTCCTCAAACGACACTTTGTGTTTTCGTAGGTTTGAGCGGGTAAAAGAAAGAAAAGGGGTCAAGTCTCCGTTTGACATTTTGGTCTGACTATAATAACTTTTACGCATGAGCAGACCGTTGCGCATAGAGTTTCCCGGCGCCTGGCACCACGTGATGAATCGTGGGCGCCGTCGCGAGCGGGTGTACGGAGATGATGCCGATTATCAAGGCTTTATCGAACTGCTGCGAGAAGCCGTCCGGCTGTGGGAGGTTAGAATAAGCGCCTATTGCCTGATGCCTAACCACTACCATTTATTGATTCATACTCCCCTGGGAAATCTATCGCGGTGCATGCGCCACATCAACGCTGTCTATACGCAACGCTATAATAGGGCTCACGGTTGTGACGGACAATTATTTCGAGGCCGTTTTAAAGCCATTTTGGTCGATGGAGACTCTTTCCTTCTGCAGGTAGTCCGCTACATACATAGGAACCCGGTGCAGGCAGGCATTGCTGAGCGCCCGGACCTTTACCGGTGGAGCAGTCATCTTGGCTATTTGTCCTCAGCAAGTGAATGGGACTGGCTTTACAAGGACTTCTTTTTCTCGGTTCTCTCGCCTCGGAAGCATGGTCGAATAGCGGCATACCGTCGATTCATGGCCATAGAGGACCGGGAAGATATCACCCGGATACTTGGCGGCAAGAAATGGCCGCCTTTTCTTGGTGATGAGTTCTCGGTTGATCGTTTGAAGGCGATGTTTTTTGAGGACAAGACTCACCCACAGGTACCCGATTCACGGGCTCTCGCTCCCGAAGTCAGGCAGATAATGCAGGCTGTCTGTTCCTATTACCGGTCGGACGAGTCGGAGTTGGTTAAGTCCCGGAGGGGATGGTTCAACGAACCGCGTGCTGTGGCTATCCACCTGGTTCGTACGATGCGCAAAGATAGTTTCGCCGCTATCAGTTCGGCGTTTGGTCTGCGAGGTTACAGTTCGGTCGGCGCCGTGCTTGATTTAATGCGGAAACGTCTTGCAACAGACCCGGAACTGCATGTGCGTTGCCAACGCATTATGAAAACTATATCCACAGGTCATTAGGAGACTTGACCACATCACCAACCAACCATTAATGCCGAATGAAAAGCATCGTATCGGCAACAAAGGCGCCCTGATCTCTTTCTCCGCTCCGACTCCTGTGCTATAGTTTCAATGAATCCAAGGTCCAGAGAGAGAATATGGCTTTCGCGCAATCCTTTACCACCAGTTGAGTGAGGTCCTATGGAAAGAATAATCAATATCCATATTGAGAAACTGCCGGAGGGAGTGTATCTGGCAACTTCCGAGGATGTGCCGGGTCTGGTTGCCCAGGGCCGCACAGCCACTGAAGCATTGGAGATCGCACGAGATGTAGCCAGGAAGCTCATCGAGGCACGAAGAGGACGATCCGGTGACCTTGATCTCTTAAGCATCGGTGATTCATTCGACTATCCCCTCATCGTTAATGCATGAAATGGGGCGGCTGGCGGGCTTTCGATATAGAGAGGATTATAAGGAGGCTCAAGGCCTTTGGCTTTGCCTTTGACCGTCAGGCCGCCGGAAGCCATGAGATTTGGTATAGCGAAATGACCAACCTCTATACCACAGTACCAAACCACCCCGGCGATATGCCGGAAGGGACCCTTCGAGCCATACTCAGAGAGGCCTGCATAGACCCCGATGCCTTCCTCAACCTAAAATGACTTTCTGCTTTCAGATATATTTTGTGGTTTATTGAACTCCTTTGCGGCGCAGGGCGCGGTCAACCGTTGCGTTCAGCTCATAGTTATGTCAAAAGTGTACGGCTGGCTTTTCCTGATTTCTTAAAGAGTCGATAGCTCATGATCGCCAAAACCTACACATGCTCTCTTCTCGGCATCGACGCCATCCTGGTTGAAGTCGAGGTGGACCTGTCCTCCGGCTTTCCGGGATTTTCGACGGTCGGCCTGCCCGACAATATCGTCAAGGAAAGCAAGGACAGGGTCAAAGCGGCGATCCAGAACTCCGGGTATCCCTTTCCGTTCGAGCGGATAACCGTAAATCTCGCACCCGCTGCGCTCAAAAAAGAAGGCGCGGGGTTCGATCTGCCGATTGCGATAGGGATACTTGCAGCAACGGGGTGCGTAAGTTCCGATAAAGCCGCCAAGATGATTCTGTGCGGAGAGCTTTCGCTCGACGGCAGGGTGAAGCCGGTTGCCGGATGCCTGCCAATGGCCATCCAGGCGAGGGACTCCGGCTATAGTGACATCATCCTTCCGGCTGCAAACGCCGAGGAGGCCGCTGTTCTAACGGAAGTCGGAAGACGGAAGACAGAGGACGGAAGTTCTGCTCTCCATCCTCCGTCATCTGTCCTCTGTCCTCCGCCATCCGTCCTCCGTCCTCCGTTTTCCGTGCGTCCGGTAAGTCATCTTTCGGAGGCCGTTGAATTCCTGAACGGCGGGTCCGAGCTGCCGGTTGTCAAAACCGACCTGGATTCGATATGGAACGCCGGTGCGCCCGACGAACTGGATTTTGAAGACGTAAAGGGGCAGGAACACGCGAAGCGAGGGCTGGAAGTCGCAGCGGCCGGATCGCACAACGTGCTCATGATCGGTCCGCCCGGCTCGGGCAAAACCATGCTGGCCCAGCGCCTCTCCGGAATCCTTCCGCCGTTGAGTTTCGACGAAGCGCTGGAGACATCCAAGATATTCAGCGTAGCAGGATTGCTCGATAGCAATCCGCTCATCGTCAAACGCCAGTTCCGCTCCCCTCATCACAGCATATCCGACGCCGGGCTGGTCGGGGGCGGCCACATGCCCAAGCCCGGAGAGGTCAGCCTCGCGCACAACGGGGTCCTCTTTCTCGACGAATTCCCGGAGTTCCGGCGAAACGTTCTCGATCTCCTGCGCCAGCCGCTCGAAGACGGGCGGGTTACAATCGCGAGGGCCGCTATCGCCCTCACCTACCCGGCAAGGTTCATGCTCGTCGGTGCGATGAACCCGTGCCCGTGCGGCTATTCGGGCGACCCGGTGAGGTCGTGTGTGTGCCCGCCGCGGGCCGTAATGAAATACCGGAGCAGGATTTCGGGACCGATCCTCGACCGGATCGACCTGCACATCGAGGTCCCTTCGGTCAAATACGAGCAGTTGCGCATGGAAGGAGAATCGGAGAAGTCTTCGGCTGTGCGCGAGAGGGTGTTGCTGGCAAGGCAGATTCAGTTGAACCGGCTTCCCGGCGAGGGGGTCTACTCAAATTCCCAGATGAAGCCGAAGCACTTGAAAAAATTCTGCCGGCTCGACGACGCCGCGCAGTCGATCCTGGACCGGGCGGTCCGGCAACTGGGCCTTTCCGCCCGCGCATATCACCGGATACTAAAAGTGGCCAGGACGATAGCGGACCTGGAAGCAGCGGAGAACATTCATTCCGTTCACCTGCTCGAAGCGATTCAATACCGGTCTTTGGACAGAAGGCTCTTTTGAGATTTTTATAGCGGTAATCTCTCGCCGCAGTAGCGGCATTTGACGGCCTCGGCCTTAATTAGTTCAGCGCAGGCCGGGCACTTTTTTAAAGCAACGTCATCATCATATATCCGTTGTGCGTCCGCGTAGATTATGATTTTCCTGGATGGAAGCGCAGCGACAATAAAGGCAAAAGGGCCAAATAACAGGCCCAGACAGAACCAGCCAAATCCACTCCTGCCTTTGTTGGCCGCTATGGAGGCTGAAACGATCGCGCAGAACAGCCAGGTTATAATTATCGCCATCTATAAATCCTTGTCAGCTTGATCCGTTTCCCGCCAAATCCTGCCGGGAATTGCCGTAGATATATAATAATACTGTCCACGATAACGATTCAAGACGCTTTTTTTCCAGCCTTTGCTCGACTGCCCTCAGTCTGTCATTCATGGAGTTCAATCTCTTTTCGACCTTGACGGCAGCCTCTTTCATTCATTTACCTGCTGAAGCCTGTCAACGCTTAGACCGGCACGTTTGAATTCCCTTTCGCCTCGTCTTACCTTTTCTGTTGTTCAATCTGAAAATATTGGAGAGTACATCAGATGAATATCTTCTCGAATATAAAGGGAGATCTGAAAGGCGGCCTTGCTGCCGCGGCAATTGCCATGCCCCATTACCTCGGCCTTGGCTTGATCGTATTTGCTCCCCTCGGAGTTGAATTTGCCTCAAGATCGGCAACGATCGGCATGTTCAGCGCGGTTTTCGCCGGCGCCGTCGCCGCCATTCTTGGCGGGAATCCCATCCAGATCACGGGACCAAGGGCAACGGTGACGATGATTCTTGCTGCCGCGGTTGCCACCTTTGCAGCCAATCCGGCCATCTCGACCCAGGCGCCGGAGGTGCGGCAGGTGATAGTTGTGGGGCTGGCTTCCGCCGCAGTTTTCCTGGGAGGAGGCTTCCAGGTCCTCTTCGGCCTATTCGACATCGGCAAGGTCATCAAATACATTCCCTATCCGGTGATATCCGGTTTTATGAACGGAATCGGCTTCATAATCATTCAGAGCCAGATCAGGGACATTCTCGGTGTCAACGGCGATATATCCTATGCAGAACTCATTGCCCATCCCGGTCAAATCGAACCGCTGACCCTTGTCATTGGACTTGCCACGTTGCTTTTAATCCCCATTTCAAAAAAGCACTTCAAGTTTATACCCGCTCCACTTACCGCAATGATAGCCGGAGCGGCCCTCTATCATGTGACGGCCCATTTTGCGACAGGAAGACTGGGCCCGGTCATCGGTTCGATAAAAGGCGTGCTGCCCCGCCCGGACGCTTTCATTGGGCTGGCCGCCGAGGGAGGGTTCAAAATAGCCCTGAAACTCATCCCTGACCTGCTCGTCACCGCTCTGGTCCTGGCGCTGATAGGTTCGATGGAAACCCTCCTCGATTCCGTTGTCTCCGACAATTTAACTGGGATTCGGCACAACAGCGGCAAAGAACTGATCGGACAGGGCGCCGGCAATATCGCATCATCGCTTTTCGGCGCTATATCTTCATGTGGCGCGGCCTACCGTGCCGTCGCCAATTTTGCGTCCGGCGGCAGAACGAGGCTTTCCGGCGTGATGTGCAGTCTGGCCCTGCTGGTGGTAATTACAGCACTGGGGCCCCTGGTTGGAAAAATCCCGCTGACCGTTGTGGGCGCAGTGATCGTCTATTCGGGAGTGCTGATGTTCGATATCTGGACTTTCGAGATTATGAGGAAATTGTCCGCCTCGTTACGGGAAAACGGTCTTGGAGTTATCACGAAAAAGAGAGCGATCCTGGTTGATTTTCTCGTAGTGCTTCTGGTGGCCGTAATCACTGTCTGCATCAGCCCGCTGGTCGCGGTCGGGGTCGGCGTTGTCATTGCAACAATTCTTTTCCTGTCTAAAATGAGCCGGTCCATTATACGGCGAACCTATCTGGGAAGTCAGGTTCATTCCAAGAAAATGCGCACCGCCTGCGATAGCGATATCCTCGAACTGGAAGGCAAACGGATCGCAATAATCGAACTCCAGGGGCCTCTTTTCTTTGGCTCGGCCGAAAGCCTCGCAAAGAGGATTGAAGACGCAGCGGAAGAATTCACATATTATATTCTGGACATGAAACGTGTCAATGAAATGGACAGCACCGGGGCGAACATCATTCTTCAGATTTACAAGAGGCTTGAGAAGGAAGGAAGATTCCTTCTCGTAACCTATTTCAGCGACTCTCTTCGCGACTACCTCGACATGATGAACGTCCTGAAATCGATGGGTGAAAACCGTTTCATGCCGGATACCGATACGGCTCTCGAGTGGGCCGAAGACCATCTTCTCCTCAATCGCTGCGACCCGATGAAAAAGGGTATGCCGGTTCCACTGGAACAGATGGAGATCACCAACGGCATGACGCCGGAGGAAATTGAGGCCCTCAGATCCAGACTGATTCCGGAATCGTACAGCAAGGGCGCTGCTATTTTCCCGGAAGGCGATACGGCAAGAGACCTGTTCATGCTCTCCGATGGACTGGTGAGCATCAAGCTGAAACTTCCTCATTCGACACGCTTCAAACGAGTGGCAACCTACACTCCGGGGGGCATTTTCGGAGAGGTTGCGTTGTTGGACGGAAGGCCCCGTTCGGCCAGCGTTTGGGCTGAGGAAGACTGCCAAATCTATAGATTGCCGCTGGACGCTTTCGAATCGTTGAACCGTGATATGCCCGGCGTGGCGGTAAAACTGATGACAAACATAGCAAAAGTGCTATCAAGAAGACTTCGCACCACCTCGAACGAGGTAAAGGTTCTAGAGGAGAGTTGATCCGTGCTGTTTATAGGAGTATCCTTGATGAACATTGATAAGGGCCTCAACTTCCCCAATATCGGGGAGAGTGCTTATGTTAGCAGTGGCCGAATACTCAATGATCGGACAGCGGGGCTGGGTGAAATACTGCGCCAAGCCGTGACCGGCCTCCCGCTGTCGCAGTGGTTGGCTTGATGCGTGTATGAAACCAGCCAAAACTTGAACCTCCGGCGCAACGATGCCCTCACCCTTCACCGCAAAAGATGAGGGATAACGGGAAAAGAGGAACACGATGGGAGATAAGGGCAAGAAGGATAAGGAAAAGGGTCAGAAACAAAATAACGACAAACAACATCAGAAGGACAAGAAGAAGGCTGACAAGCAACCGAAAAGAACCTCTTGACGTAAAGGATAGTGCCCATAGAGGCTCGACTCTTGCCCGAATGCCCAATGCGGCTTTCCGGCGTTTTGCTAATGCCGGAATGCATGTGGTGCGCTCGCTTGATCCGGTGAAGAACTGACAGATGGCCATTCGAGGTGCAATAGCCAACTAACTTGCAGGTAGAAACGGCTTGGCTCAGTTGTGCTCCCGTGTATTTTTAAATGAGATATCAGGCCAATCTTCGATAAGACAATCAAGGCGCCATGTATTGGGAGCAAGATAGGCCAGGTGCCCTTCTGAATCATGGGCCAAATTAGCCAGGTTTCTCCTCTCGAAATCCTCGAATCTTTTCTTGTCATCGTAGTCAATCCAACGGGCCGCAGAAAAGCCCGCCGGCTCGTAGACCGCATCTACGCCGTATTCGGCTTTAAGCCTGGCCACGGTCACATCGAACTGCAAGGCGCCAATGGCGCCGAGTATGTAGTCCGAGCCCATGAGAGGGCGGAAGTACTGTACGGCCCCTTCCTCAGCTAACTGAGTTAAGCCCTTTTGGAGCTGCTTTACCTTCAATGGGTTCTTGAGGAGCACTCGCCGGAAATGCTCCGGGGCAAAATTGGGGATTCCGGTGAAGCGCAAAGGTTCTTTGTCTGTGAAAGTATCCCCTATCTTGATGGTTCCATGATTGTACATACCGATTATGTCCCCGGCATATGCCTCTTCGACATTGGTCCTGTCCTGGGCCATAAAGGTGGTGGCACTGTTCAGGGTGATTTCTTTCCCAAGCCGATGATGAATTACTTTCATTCCCCGGGTGAACTTCCCGGAGCAGATCCTCAAGAATGCAATCCGGTCCCGGTGAGCGTGGTCCATATTGGCTTGAATCTTGAAAACAAATCCTGAAAAAGGCTGCTCATAAGGAGAGACTTCTCTGGTCACTGCGGGTCTTGCTCCAGGCGCTGGGGCCATTTCAGTGATGGCGTCGAGCAATTCCCTGACCCCAAAATTGTTGAGAGCGCTGCCGAAGAACACTGGCGTCTGGTTTCCCCTCAGATAATGGTCCATCTCGAATGGATTGGCAGCCCCTTCGAGTAATTCAATGTCCCCGCGCAGATCGTCTGCCTGGCGTCCCAGCAATTCTTCAAGCTTTGGGTCAGCCAGATTCTTGATCAGAACTCCCTGCTGCTTTCGGGTCTCCTGTTTGAGTGCAAAAAGATGGAGTTCCTTGCGGTAGAGATTGTAGACCCCTTTGAAACTCTTCCCCATGCCTATCGGCCAGGTGAGCGGCGTACACTCGATCTGGAGCTTGTCTTCTATCTCGGTCAGGATATCGAGCGGCCCCATACCTTCCCGATCCAGCTTGTTGATAAAGGTGATTATGGGAGTGTTGCGCATTCGGCAGACCTCCATCAGCTTCTCTGTCTGTGACTCCACTCCCTTCACGCTGTCAATGACCATCAGAGCGCTATCGACTGCAGTGAGAACTCTGTAAGTGTCTTCCGAGAAATCCTGGTGCCCGGGTGTATCGAGAAGGTTCATCTCAAACTCCCTGTGGGAGAATTTCATTACCGAGGTGGTGACGGAGATGCCTCGTTCTTTCTCGATCGCCATCCAATCGCTGGCGGCATGACGGGCGGCCTTCCGTGCTTTAACAGCCCCGGCTATTTGAATGGCTCCGCCAAAGAGGAGCAGTTTTTCCGTCAATGTTGTCTTGCCGGCGTCGGGATGACTGATGATCCCAAAGGTCCTGCGCCGTTTGATTTCTTTGTGATTGAGTTGGCTCATTTGATCTCTCTCCGGGAAAACAGCTAATATTTAGAGCAGTCAATGCAGCGGTTGGATATGACCGTGAATCTTTGCACCGCGTGGGCTCACCACAATTGGAGCACATTCCAAAATCCCGCTTGTCAATTCTTTCTAAAACATACTCCAGTTGTGAGAGTGTGGATCTCAACCTTGAAAAGATGGAAAATTCCAACCAGCATCCTGACTGCCGGCGGTGACGGCAGAAATGTCAGACAATCTCTGGAATGCGGACGGATATGACGGCGCTTTGCGATTAATCAACAATGAAGCAGGTGGGCCTCTTCAATCAGTGCGGATTTCCATGCGTTGCCTGGACTGACCCGGACGGGCGAGAAGATAGAGGACACTGGCAATCGTTCTTGAGGGGAACCGAAGTCACTGAAACCGGGTTCTCCAAAAACGAAAGTATCTGCTCATGGGCTAGCTTAATCAGCCATAATTTTTAGCAGTATAATATAAACAACTGCCTATGGTCAACATCGAAAGGCAGCCGCAGTTCAACTAAACAATTTGTGGCGCCGCAAATCATCTCTCCTCGGCGCTGAGAAATAGGCGTGGCAACACGCAACCTTCCCTTTTTTAACGACACACAACCTGCCGCCTATCCCTCTCAATAATACCACAGCAGGGAGCGCTCAAACCGAAGGCAACCAATGCGGGCCGCTCAGTTTGCCTTATTGCTTATCCGGAAGGACCTCCTGCACCCGTCCGATTTGGCCGTCTTTCGGCCGAACTTTGATCCCGCGAGAATGGAAGGCGGAGAATGTCAGGACTTCTCGAACTATTGAGGTGAATGCTTCCGATATAGTTTACTCTGGCTTAGAACAGGCCCGACTATCACGAACATTAGTCATTACAGCTACATAAGAAAGATCACATCAGATTTCTTGATGATAACGCGCAATTGCGGTACCATGAGACTATTTTCGCCTACTAGATGGAGCAGGGGTTCCAGAGGGCAAACTGCGTATCCCCTTTCAAGGCCCTTGTTTCACATGAAAGAACAGGAGAAATATCATGGAAGTAAAACTTACTGCTGTCTTTCAGAAGGTTGCCGAGGGCTATATTGGCTTTGTAGAGGAATTACCGGGCGCAAATACCCAGGGCGCCACATTGGAAGAAGCCCGCGAGAATTTGCTTGAGGCTGTCCAGTTGGTGCTGGAAGCCAACAGATCACTTTCTGAAGAATCTCTAAAAGGGCGAGAAGTGATCCGCGAACCTCTACTTGTTTGTGCTGCATGAAACGGCGAGACCTGATTCGGCACGTCGAAGTTCATGGGCTGCAGGCTGCTGCGGGAAGGGGGTACGCATACGGTGTATGTAAATCCGGGGATGAAGAAAGTTTCCACGGTGCCGCGTCATCGGGAAATCGATGAAGATCTTGTCCGGAAGATCTGCCGCGATTTGGAGATACCGCTGCCCTGAGTGGGCTGCAGGCCCTTTTGCTTTCACTCGTCCGGAAGAACCTCCTGCACCCGTCCGATATGGCCGTCTTCCAGCCGCACCTTGATCCCGCGAGAATGGAAAGCGGAGGATGTCAGGACTTCTCGAATTATTGAATTACCTGCTCCCAGAAGTGGCTGGCCGACCATAACCTCCAATATCAGGTGAAACATGGATGAGGAAAAGACATTAGAACGGATCACAGTGAACCCGAAGATTTTCGGAGGGAAACCGATCATAAGAGGACGGCGGCTTGCGGTTGAACATATCCTTGGGATGCTGGCCGCCGGTGACAGCCCTGAAACGATCGTCGAAGGCTACCCGTGGCTCGAACCAGAGGACATTCGGGCTTGCCTTCTCTATGCTCGCAGGCTTGTTGGGCATGAGAGGGTGGAACCGCTCTTTCTGGAGACCGGAACGTGAAAGTCCTCTTGGATACATGCGTTTGGGGCGGAGCTGTTAGAGACCTTCGATCCGCTGAGCATGATGTCATATGGGCCGGGGAATGGGAGGAAGACCCCGGTGATGAGGAGATCCTTGCCAGAGCACATAACGATGGCCGCGTGCTCGTAACGCTCGATAAAGATTTTGGAGAACTTGCAATCGTCCACGGACTCCCCCATTCAGGGATTTTGAGACTCGTTAACCTTCCAGCGAGAGAACAAGGGCTTGTAGCGGCGCGGGTACTTGCAAGATACGGTGAAGAACTGCGCACAGGAGCTATTGTCACGGTGGATACCCGAAAGATCAGGATTAGACCGCCATACATGGAAGAATCATAGAATGGCTCTGGAGCCTCGGTCAAACAATATTGTCAGAATATAGTGGCATTTTTGCAGCGTATTAGTGGGGGAAGACAGACGAGCGATGCAAAGAATCCACAAATTCCTCTTTTCAAAGCCTGTTTTTCTTTCCCGCCAATCCTCGTGCTTGTCCAACTGTTGTTCGCCTTAATGCCCAGTCCCAGGGGGTAACCGTGCAACGAAACTCTCTCTATCCGTACATCGTTGCAAAGGAATACTTGAGGTATCGAGCTGAAAAACCAGAAGCAAAAAGTTTGGGTCAAGATACATATGAGGTCCTCGTGAAGGATTTGGATGGTCTTGTTGGTAATGTGACTTCTGAGGAATTGAATCGATTGAATCTTACACCTGCTGAAGCGGATACTCTTGCCATTGGAAACCTTGAGAATCTGTTCATATCCGGAGAGATTAAAGCTCGGCTTTTTCCGAGTGGTCTAGAGGGGAAACCATTCATACTCGTCGGCGGTCACTGGGCTGCCGCAGGCTGCATCTTATTGTCCAAACTAGTCGAGTCCGCCAGAAGGAATCTGGGTAGCCAAAACATATGCTTTAGCGTCCCGCACAGGGAAGCTTTGCTAATCTTTCCAAAAGGTGACCGGAATTATCGAAATGCCATGCGTACACTGATTAAGGAAAAGGAAGGGAACGGGAGTAAACCCATCACTTTTGGTCTTTTCGCATTCGAGGAAGGACGTATTGTTCAGTGATGGATGAGTGAAAGCGCTGGGTTACTTTCACTCGCATGAAGGAACCTCCCGCCAAAATCCCTAAGCTTCCGTGATGTCCTGAGGCTTGTCAGTGGGGTTTGCCCATTCGACTTCAAAGAGTTCACGAATTCTTTCCAGGACAACCTGTGAGTCTTTCCCCTCCTTTGCATAAGCCAGTGCCGCATGACGGGCTTTGTCAACCAGGAGCATACCCCATGCACCCGCATCGCTCCATATGTTACGCAATGTGAGTTGTTGTGGCCCACCTGGGGTAGCCCAAACCCGCAGAATTTCAACAGCCTTCGGATCAGTCTCTGCAATCGGAGGCGGCTTCAGATCTTTTCGATTCGAACGTTTTCCGAACATCCTCTGCACCTTTCTATGGGTTTTTTAATTGCTAGCGCTCATCCGGAAGAACCTCCTGCACCCGCCCGATCTGGCCGTCTTCCAGCCGCACTTTGATCCCGCGAGAATGGAAGGCGGAGGATGTCAGAATATCTTTTACAATCCCAATGGTTCGTTTGCCGGTTCGTTGGTCTTTTTTCAGGATAATTTCGACCCGAATACCAGGCCTGATATTACTACGCTGTTGTCCATCCATCATATACTCTTGACCTTCCAACCACGCTTCCGCAGCTCTTCGAGCATTAGATCGCGGTGATCCCCCTGGATTTCAATCATACCGTCTCTCACGGTACCTCCGGCGCCACACTTTGCTTTGAGTTGTTTCGCGAGTTCCTTCAGACTTGTTTCATCAACAGGGACACCGGTAATTACCGTCACACCCTTCCCTTTGCGTCCCTTCGTTTCTCTTCCGACTCTCACAATGCCATCGCTTTGAGGAATCTCTTTGTTCTGATAACATTGGCACTTTGCGACAGGCTCGCTGCAAACAGGACACATCCTTCCGTGCTCGGTAGAATAGACCAAACCGTTCCCCATTTCCTTCTCCCCTCGCAAGATAGACTTATGGTAATTGATAATACATCCGCAATATATAAATTACTGGAAAGAAGAAGCATATGAGTTTAAAAGCAAAAGCCTTTTTATGGCAAACAATCACGTTTCTGATCATGGCTCTGGCTTTGTTCGTTCCAGCCGGCACGGGCGTTTGGCTTGCCGGATGGGCCTACCTGATTCTATTCTTCGTCTTCGGCGCGGCCGTCACTCTGTGGCTTCTCAGGCACGACCCCGGTTTGCTTGAAGAGCGCATGAGATCCAAACCCAAAAAAACCTGGGATAAGGTGTTTGTTGCAGCCTTATACATCGTTTTTCTTGTCTGGCTGGTCCTGATGCCGTTAGACGCCGTTCGATTCCACTGGTCCCGGATGCCGGCATGGCTTCAAGCGGCTGGCGCTATCGTCCTCCTATTCTCGTTCTATCTCTTTTATCTCACCTATCGTGAAAACCCATATCTGTCGGGAGTGGTGCGCATCCAGGAAGATCGAGGGCAAACGGTGGTTACGACCGGGCTATATAGCCATGTGCGCCATCCAATGTACACTGGAGCTTTCCTTTATTTTCTGGGGACGGCTTTTTTGCTGGGGTCCTGGTACGGGGTGCTTTTCGAGCCGATATTTGTGGGTATGATTGCCGTTAGGGCGCTGCTCGAGGAACGCATGCTTCGGGCGGAGCTCAAAGGCTACGACGCCTATATGGCGCAGGTAACGTATCGTTTCATCCCGCATGTATGGTAGGGAATACCGCCTGCTGTCCCTGAGTGTAATTTTATGCCCTGTAAGCGATCATAAAGAGCCTGCGGAACGGAAAGAGGACTCGGCCATCGTTTTGTAGAGTATAGGCCCGCGTGTATCTCTCCAGAAGCAGCTCTTCAAATCTCTTCTTTTGCTCTTCATTCTCGAGCGCAGCCAGAAACGGACGCAGACCGGTCCCACGAAACCATTCAATAATGGATTGAGGGCCGTCAACGACGTGGTAGTACTCGGTCTCCCAGATCTCCAGGCGCGCCGCCAACGGCTGAAGCAGATTATAGTAAAAGGACGGGGGTTTTTTGGTTAGCGCGTTCAACGCCGGCCCCATGAGGTGAGTCCAGGACGGATGGCCGGCTGTTTCGAGAATCTCCTGATGCAGGGGAGAGTTGAAGTGCGAGGGTATCTGGACCGCCAGGGCGCCACCGGGCGCCACTTGAGCGAAAAGGTGAGGGAAAAGGTGAGGGAAAAGGACCTCGTGGCTCGGCACCCACTGCAAGGCGGCATTAGAAAAAACCACGTCAAAGGGAATCCCGGCGCTCCAGGCTGAAATATCTCCAATGAGCCATTCATGATGCGGGTAAGACTTGGACGCAGCGTCGATCATGTCCGATGAGCTGTCCAGGCCTGTGATAAAGGCTTTGGGCCAGCGCTGCCGAAGAACGGCCGTACTGTTTCCGGGTCCGCAGCCCAGGTCTATGATCCGTCCGGGATCAGGAATCGCTATGCGCGCGGTCAAATCAACAGAGGGCTGGGTCCGCTCGCCGGAAAATCTCAAATAGAGTTCTGCATCCCAACTTGGCATCTTTTATACAGAGGTCCTTTCCACAAATAATCTCACCTGGACAGGTCAGGGATAGCGTCGAGAACCTGCCCATGCCGCCACCGAAGGTAGCGGCGAATCTGGCTGGCGGTCCCACCGCCCCTGCCCGCAAGGCACTAGCATTCCTCCTTGAACAAAAGCAAAGACGGATCGTAGATTTCGGGCGGCCTCAGGCCGAGCAGTTGCATGATGGTCGAGGCCACGTTTGTCAGGCCTGGTTCTTTGATTTCCTGGTTGAAAACGATGCAATCGTCCCCCGTCGGGTCATAGACGATAAACCACACGGGATTCAAGGTATGAGCGGTTTTTGCCCTGATCTTGCCGTCCGGATAAAGTTTGGCTTTTTTGGTCTTCTTATCGATTTCGAACATTTCCTCGGCGTTCCCATGGTCCGCCGTGACCAACAGTATTCCCCCCGCCTTCCTGGTGGCCTCCATCAACCTTCCCAGGCACAGATCAACCGTTTCGACCGCAATCCGGGCCGCCTGATAGACGCCCGTATGCCCGACCATATCTCCGTTGGGGTAGTTGAGCCTGATCAGATCGAAGCTTCTCAAAAGGATTGCCTCTACTGTTTTGTCCGTAATTTCAGCCGCCTTCATCCAGGGTCGCTCCTCGAATGGCACCCTGTCCGAAGGGATCTCGATATAGTCTTCGAGTTCTTCGTCTATCTTGCCGGACCTGTTCCCATTCCAGAAATATGTGACATGCCCGTACTTCTGAGTCTCACTGATAGCCATTTGCCGTATGCGATAATCCGACAGGTACTCACCGACAGTGTGATCGATATGCGGCGGCTCAACCAGGTAATTTTGCGGAATGTGAAGCTCCGTGTCATATTCCATCATCCCGGCATAGGCCACCATTGGACGTGGTACCCGCTCGAAATAAGGAAAATGCTCATCTTCGAACGCACGGGTTATCTCTATGGCCCTGTCTCCGCGAAAGTTGAAGAATGCGACCGCGTCCCCGTCACGGATTGGACCCACCGCAGCCCCGGATTCGTCCGCAATTACGAATGGCGGAAGGTCCTGGTCAATGACGCCCTGGTTTTCCTGCCGGTAAGTCCTGATGGCCGTTTCAGCCGAAGGGAACTTTCTTGCCTCCCCGGCGACATGGGTCTTCCATCCCAAAGCCACCATGCCCCAATCGGCCCCGTAGCGATCCATGGTGATCTTCATGCGTCCGCCACCGCTTGCAATGCGGTAGTCAACGTGAGCCTGATCACGCAGCTTTTGGAGTATGGTCTCCAATCTGCTTACGTATTCGAGTGCGGAGGTCTCGCCCACATCCCGCCCATCGAGCAGAATGTGCACGCGTACCAACGGCGCCTTATCCTCGAAGGCAAGGTGATCAAGCATAGCCTCCAAATGCTTTATATGGCTGTGAATATTTCCGTCCGAGAGCAGGCCTATGAAATGCATCGACCCCTTGTGTTCAAAGCAGTACCGGACAAGACGCTGCCAGCCGCGTCCCTCGAAAAGCCTGCCGGATTCGACAGCCTCTTCTACCAGTCTTGCTCCCTGGGGGAACAATCGGCCTGCGCCCAAAGCATTATGCCCCACTTCGGAGTTACCCATATCATCATCGGAAGGAAGGCCGACCGCCTTTCCATGCGCCCGGAGCAGCCGGTAAGGGCAGTTGGCGAGAAGCCAATCCAGGTGGGGAGTGCAGGCGTTTACAACCGCGTTTCCCAGTGGGTCCTCGCGGTAGCCGATGCCATCCATGATCGCCATGGTAACCGGGCGCGGACTTCGGTGTGTAAGCAAACTTACCATACCCTTCATCCTGTTCTCCCCATTCTGTCAATGAATGACTTCGCCCATTCCGAATCGTTCAGAATGTTTGAAGCCTTCCACCTTCAAGTTCGCATGATTGGATATCAAGTCGAGAAGTGTGAGCTCACATGCTGTTATTAATTGCCCTTCAAACCCAAGCAAGGTTCAGGGCTGTCGCGCTCTTGCCCCGCGGGGTTTCTCACCCAGGGTTACGGTTAAGATTTTAGATGTACCATCCCAGCGGACAACCCCAAGTTGGATCTTATCTCCCGGGCGCAGCTTTCGAATTTCCCGGATGGCGGTGTCCGCATCCGGCACCTCAACTTCGTTGACACTGACAATCACATCTCCACCCACTGCTACAATGTTGTTCCCGATCTGCGCTTTCCGATTTCCTCCCTTCACTCCCGCTTTGTCCGCAGGTCCGCCCGGGGAGGTTTCAACCACCATCGCGCCGGCCTTGACCGGGAGTCTGAGCGCCTCGGCAATGTCTGGAAACAGGTTCATCATCGTTGCCCCCAAAAAGGGATAACTATAATATCCCTTCTCGATTAATTCATTCACTATCCTTTTTGCCGTATTGACCGGGATGGCGAAGCCGATCCCGACGCTTGCCCCGGTCGGGCTGAAAATAGCCGTGGTAATGCCGATCAGCTTGCCGGAGGAATCGATCAACGGTCCACCGGAATTGCCCGGATTGATGGAGGCGTCCGTCTGGATGATGTCCTCGACCAGGGTGCCGTTTTCTGCCCTCATCGTCCGCCCAACGGAACTGATCACCCCCGCCGTAAGGGTCTGGCCCAATCCAAAGGGATTCCCGATTGCCATGGCCTTCTGGCCCACTTTAAGGCCGGCCGAATCGCCCATCGGGATTACGCTCAGACTTTCTTTGGGCGCCTCGATCTTGAGAACGGCTAGATCGGTGTCCGGATCGGAGCCCTTAAGCCCGGCCGTGTACTTTTTGCCGTTGGCAAGAGTGACTTCCATCTTCCCGTCCCCTATCACATGATTGTTTGTGAGGATGTAGCCGCGGGCATCGATAATCGAGCCTGAGCCGGTTCCCTTGCGGGGAATCACGTTCAAAAAGAAATCGTGCTCAATAACCGTGCTGGTTATGTTAACTACTCCCGGCGCAAGGCTCTGGTAGAGATCGATATTGTTTTTTTCTTCCTCGGTCAGAGCGACTGCCGGGGACCTATATGCAAGGAAAAGCACCAAAAGCGCAGAACTCAGTATTATTGTGAAACGCATGATCTCTCCATCGCCACTATGGATAAATAAACTAAATAGATTACTCCATATCGTACTGCCGGCCCCGGTTTCTGTATATCCGTCTGAGCAACCAGACGGTCAGCAGTATAGCAAGAACCAGGCCTGTAATCTTGCGCCAAGGATGCAAAAGTTCCGGGGCTACGGCTTTGATGCGCTTTACGGGCAGAGCAAATCCGATACGTATACTCGATCCGGTGGGACTGAGAATCGCTGTGCAAAGTCCCACCAGTTCTCCATCCAAGTTTATGAGCGCCCCTCCTGAATTGCCCGGATTTATAGGCGCATCTGTCTGGATCAGGTTTCTGAGGACTGTCTCATGATCCCTGATGGTGCGGCCGATCATGCTGACAACGCCCGAGGTAAGGGTCTGCCCCAACCCGAAAGGATTCCCCACGGCGAGCACCCTTTGTCCGACTTTAAGGGTGTCCGAATCTCCGAGAGCGATCGCTTTAAGGGGCTTATCCCCTACGTCCACTTTTATCACTGCCAGGTCATCGTTGGCGTCGGAAGCAGTAATTCTGGCTTCAAGCCGTCTGCCGTCAGACAGCACAACCCTTATATCCTGCGCTCCAGAGACAACATGGCTGTTCGTAATGATCAGCCCGTCCTCCCTGAGCACGACCCCCGACCCTGAACCCGTTATGGACGGAGTCGCACAGTAGAAAAACTCGGCCTCGCACACATGAGTCGTAATGTTCACAACCGATGGCGCGACCCTCTCGTATGCCTTAATAGTAGTAATTTCCTCTGCGGTAAGGGCCGAGGCGCTCGAATACGCCGCCGCAATACAGACGAACAGCATTGAGATGGCTGTCCAGGGACCTATTACTCCAAATGACAATTTCAAGTGCATGGAGGCTCGTTTTCGCTCTTTGAATCATACTCAGCACGCGGCGCCCGTGGCTGTTTCAGAAATATACATTTAATCCGATTGTTTATAAACATGTTTATGGCGGCTCATTTTCATACCGGTTTAACCATATCGGTATGAATAATTGTGAAATAAAGATTTCCGTCATTCGGGCAAAAACCGGACGAGCAGGGAGGATTTGGGCAAGTATTATTGAGGCGGAATATATTTAAAAGAGGGAAATCAATGTCGGGTTGTTTAAATCTTACTCAAATCTTTTTGAATCTTTCCTATCCGACGCCCTGTCCAGCCTGCTCAAAGATAAGGGTAATATGAAATGCCGCAACGTGGCAGGCAAGCGCTTCGTTTTCCCAAGAGCATTACCTTTCTAAATAATGAACCAATTAGGAATTGGGTATTTTGCCAACAATATTGTTGAAAGCAATGGCAATGGACAAAAAACTGAAGCTAGGCCATGGGAACTGGGTTGTGGGAGAGGACCAATTCTGAGGCAAAGAGCCGGAAATCGAAAGATTTACCGAACTACTCGAAGAGGGCGCCCACATCCTCCTTGTTGCTCCCCGCCGCATCGGGAAAACGAGCCTGATGAGAGAAGTAGCACGAAGAATCAAGGACAGGTACATAAGCCCGCAAGTCGATCTACAAAAATCCCGGTCGCCTGCCGACGCATTGGTGGAGCTGAGTGTGGCCACCCGTCCTTATAAAAAAATATAGGAGAGGACATTGGACATATTTCGTGGACAAACCTCAACGCTTACGTGTTATCGAATGTACTATCCATATTGAGGCAAAAAGCAAGGCGGCCCAGGCTACTCTCCTCCATCTTCCGTCCACAGTCCTCCGTCATCTGTCCTCCGTCCACAGTCCTCCGTCATCTGTCCTCCGTCATCTGTCCTCCGTCCTCCTCATGGCGGTTTTCATTTAGGGAAAGTAGGGCTATATTGCGGCGATAGATTATTATAACGATTAAATAGGAGATCTGATGGCGGGGGTTTTTGAAGTTTACGTACAAAGCCACTTTTCAGCGGCTCACAGCCTTAGAGGATATCCCGGCGACTGCGCAAGGGTCCACGGACACAACTGGATGGTCGAAGTGTTCGTCAGATGCGCCGAACTGGACGAACTGGGGATAGGCATTGATTTTCGAGACATCAAGGCGGCCGTAGAAAACGTCCTGGTTGGGCTCGACCACTGCGATTTAAACGATCTGCCTTTTTTCACGGAGCAAAATCCGAGCTCTGAAAACATTGCCAGATTTCTTTACAAAGAATTGTCCAAAAGGCTCGCCACGCAGAAAATTCACATTTCAAAGGTCAAGGTGAGCGAGACCCCCGGAGCCGGGGCTTTTTACTGGGAAGAATGAATGGCCATCGAAGTAAGCGAAATCTTCCACAGCATCCAGGGAGAGTCTTCCTGGTCCGGACAGCCTTGCGTTTTTGTAAGGCTCACTGGATGCAATTTAAGATGCGCTTACTGCGATACGAGCTACGCGTACGAACAGGGCCAGTTTATGGATGTTACCGAAATTCTGGAGCGGGTTCGGGGGCTGCGATGCGATCTGGTGGAGGTAACCGGAGGCGAACCCCTCATTCAGGCTGAGACCCCGTCCCTTATCAGGAGGCTGCTGGATGCAGGCCATACGGTCCTGCTCGAAACGAACGGAAGCATCGACATAGGCATAGTGGACCCGAGGTGCGTCAGGATCATGGATATCAAGTGTCCGTCAAGCGGCATGGCCGGGCAAAATGATTTGCGCAACCTCAAGAAACTGCGAGTGCAGGACGAATTGAAGTTCGTCATCGAAAGCCGCGAAGATTACGTATTCGCGAGGGACCTTCTGACAACCCTTCCCGGCCGCCCGGTGCAAGATCAACTTTTCTCCGGTGTTTGACTCACTTGCTCCCCGGTCTCTCGCCCAATGGATTCTCGAAGACCACCTTCCCGTTCGGCTCAACCTCCAGCTTCAGAAGATCATCTGGGGTCCCGAAGCCAGAGGAGTCTGAGAGAATTGGCGAATTCAGGGATTTGGGAATTTTGGAATTTAATTCCTCAATCCCTAAATTCCTAAATTGGCAATTGAACTTTTTCAATTCCCTCAATCCCTAAAGAATATATCTGCTCAAATCCTCGTCCTTTATGATTTCACTCAAGACATTGCGCACGTAATCGCGGTTTATGTCGACAGTCTGCCCCTTGAGGTCCGGGGCGTTGAAGGAAACCTCGGAGAGCAGCTTTTCCATTACAGTGTGCAGCCTCCTGGCGCCGATGTTCTCTGTCCGCGAATTCACCTGATATGCGATTTCCGCCAATTCGTCTATCGCCTCCGCATCGAAGATGAGCTTGACCTCTTCGGTCTCGAGCAAGGCCTTGTACTGGGCAATCAATGCGTTTTCAGGCTCCTTCAGGATGCGTACGAAATCATCCTTGGAAAGCGAGGTAAGCTCCACCCGGATGGGGAAGCGCCCCTGAAGTTCCGGAATGAGGTCGGAAGGTTTTGCGATGTGAAAGGCGCCTGAGGCGATAAATAGTATGTGGTCGGTTTTCACCATCCCGTACTTAGTGGTGACGGTTGAGCCTTCGACTATTGGCAGCAGATCGCGCTGAACGCCCTCGCGAGACACATCCGGACCTCTGCCGCCGCTTTCCCTTCCGGCAATCTTGTCGATTTCGTCCAAAAAGATGATCCCTGAGTGTTCGACGCGCTCGATTGCCGACTTTATTACGCGATCCATGTCGATCAGGCGCTGGGATTCCTCTGTGATCAGAATCTCACGCGCTTCGGGGATTTTGACCTTCCTGCGTTTGGTGCGTCTGGGGAGCATGGACCCGAGCATTTCTCTCAGGTTGAAGTCCATTTCCTCCATTCCGGCTCCTGCAAAGATTTCGACCATCGGGAAGTTGCGGTCCGGCACGTCCAGTTCGACGTAGCGGTCGTCAAGCGCCCCTTCCCGAAGTAGTTTCCTGAGTTTCTCCCTGGTCGAATCGGCCTGTTCGGCTTCCTCCTTTGCCACGATCAGCGCATCGGGCTCGACCGGGAAAGGGTGCTCCCGCACCTCCGGGGGCGTTTTTTTGGGAGGAAGCAAAATGTCGAGCAGTTTTTCCTCCGCAATTTCTTCAGCCTTTATTTTTACCTCTTCCATCTCTTCATTACGGACCATGCTGACGCCCAGTTCAGTCAGGTCGCGGATCATCGATTCCACGTCGCGGCCAACGTAGCCTACTTCGGTAAACTTGCTGGCTTCGATCTTGAGAAAGGGTGACTGAGCTAACCGCGCGAGACGGCGTGCTATCTCGGTTTTACCCACACCGGTAGGTCCGATCATTATAATATTCTTCGGCGCTATTTCATCGCGCAGATTTTCCGGCACCTGCTGCCTTCTCCACCTGTTGCGCAGAGCTATTGCAACCATGCGCTTGGCATCTTTCTGGCCGATTATATATTTGTCCAGCTCGCTCACAATTTCAGCCGGCGTAAGGGTTTGTTGCATTAATCACAGCTCCTCGATCACGAATTGAGTATTAGTGTAGACACAGATAGACGCGGCGATCTTCATGGCCTCTTCGGCGATTTGGCGTGCCGAGAGGTCCGTATGGCGGTCCAGGGCACGAGCGGCCGCAAGCGCATAGGGCGCTCCGGAACCAACCGCCGCAAACCCGTCGTCCGGTTCGATAACATCTCCGGTCCCGCTCAGGATGAAAGAATCCTTTGCGTCGGCAGCAAGAAGCAGCGCTTCCAGCCTGCGCAACGCCCGATCCATTCGCCAATCCTTCGCAAGTTCAACCGCAGCGCGCTTAAGATTGCCGTTGAACTGCTCGAGCTTGGCTTCCAGCCTCTCGAACAGCGTAAACGCATCGGCGGTCGAGCCCGCAAAACCGGTAAGGATCTTCTCACGGTAAAGCCTGCGGATCTTTTTGGCTTGCTGCTTTACGATGGTATCACCCATCGTTACCTGCCCGTCGCCAGCCATTACGACCTGCTCGCCCTTCCGTACGACGATTACGGTTGTGCCGCGAATGATAGGATTAGCCATGAGTTTTATTTTTTCTCCAGAAACGCCTCAGCACAGTGTGTGCAAGCTCGGTAAAATTATCATAATAATTAGACATAATTACACTTAATATAATCACATTGCCAAGCCATTATTTTTTTCTGCTCCTGGGATGCGAAGCGTCGTAGACCTTCATGAGCTGGTCCGTATTTACGTGGGTATATCTCTGGGTCGTCGACAAACTTTCATGCCCCAGCATCTCCTGGATGGCCCTCAGGTCGGCGCCCGCATTCAGAAGATGGGTGGCGAAAGTATGTCTTAGCCCATGTGGGCTCAAGCGTTGCCACATCCCGCATGCAATTAGTTCCGCCTTGAGTATTCTGTCGACGGATCGCGCCGTGAGCCTTCCTCCCCTCGAGTTGAGAAAAAGGGCCTTCGAAGCCGCCCTCGCCTTCGGGAATTGAAACTCCAGGGCAACAAGGTAATGCTTCAAGGCGTCAAGCGCTTTCATCCCGATCGGCGTTATACGCTCTTTGCGGCCTTTGCCGCTCACGCGCACAAGGGCCTCGGCAAAAGCCACCCCTTCAAGATCCAACTTGACCAGTTCGCTCACACGGATACCCGTCGAGTAGAGCAATTCGAACATGGCCCAGTTGCGGGCCTTTCTCCAGGAACTGCCTTGCCGGAGCGATGCGCTGGAGAGGGCATCAAGGAGGTGAAAGACAGCGTCCACCTGGAGGAAGGAAGGCATTTTTTGTTTTATCCTGGGATGGGCAACCAAGTCGGCAGGATTCTCAGTGAAGATGCCGGCGTTGTTCAGATAGCCGTAAAAGGAGCGCAAGGCGGACAGTTTACGGGCTCGGCTTGTTTTTTCTAGCGACCTGTGAACCGATGCCAGGTATCCCCGGATGATTTCCGGACCAATCGACGTCAATTCTACGGCAGAGAACCCGACAAGGGTGGACACATAGCCGGCAAACTGGCGCAGATCGTTTGCGTAAGCCCTGAGCGTCTCTTCGCTAAGATTTCGCTCGTGGCGCAGGTATTGGAGGAAAAGTGTCTGGGCGCGATTCCAGGTAAGGCCGTCCATCCCGGATTTTCCTTTTAGAATCAAGACGGATTGAGCAGTTTGGGGTAATTGACGGATTAATTTCTCAACACCTGAATCCAGCAAAGCTTATCCAAGCAAAGAATCGCTCAATTGATGGCTCAGTTAGCACAGACTGTGAAAAAATCATAGAGGATTCGAGAGCCGTCTTGCTGATTGTTTTCCTCAGTGTATTGACTTTGCAGCACAATTGAAATAATTAGAAATGTTTTAAACTCTGTTCATACGGCTCTCCCGTTTCCACCTGGAAGGGATCCTGTTACCATTTATTGAGTGTCCATCCGGAAACCCGGATGAGTCACTAGTAGTTTTCGATTCGGAAAGGAGACATTTTTCGTCTTGGCAAGGAAATCGAGGGGTTGCGCGGAGGCGTACATGGGTACGCCGCACAAGCAAGCCCGAAGATTGACGCCGCCAGGGCGGAAAAGGACCCTTTCCGGACGGAAACTATTTAAGAGATGCCCGAAGTGATGATCTAGCAACCCCATTAATCCATGGGAAAGCCGTCCGTTCCCCGGGTTCAATTTGAGCAGAAAGGATGTAACATGAAAGAAGACGTCGCAAATGTTCGTACTTTCGCAATAATCTCTCACGGTGGCGCAGGCAAAACTTCCCTGGCTGAAGCCATGCTTTTCGATGCTGGCGCCACGACCCGGCTGGGCAAAGTGGACGAGAGCAGCTCGATTCTGGACTTTGAGCCTGAAGAGGTCAAGCGCAAGACTACCATCAGCAGCTCGGTTTATTCTTTTACCTGGAAAAAGCAACCGTTCACGCTGATTGATACGCCGGGCGACTTCAACTTCATTGCTGAAACAAAAACTTCGATGCGGGGCGGCGACTCCGTTATAGTGCTTGCTGACGCGGTTGACGGCGTACGTGTTCAGACTGAGAAAGTCTGGGAATTTGCCGCTGAATTCGGCCAGCCAAGGCTGATCTTCATCAGCAAGATGGACCGCGAGCGGGCCGATTTCGCCAAGACGGTTCAGGCCATTCAAGACAATTTCGGCAAAGCTTGTGTCCCGCTTCAGATCCCGATCGGCGCTGCCGAAAGCTTCAAAGGGGTTGTCGATATCCTGAGTGGCAAAGCCTACGTATACGGGCAGGGCGATAGCGGAAAATTCGACACAAAGGAAATGCCGGCCGAGCTTTCAGAGTTGTCTGCCCGATACAAGGAAGCCATTGTCGAGCATGTGGCCGAAGCAAGTGATGAGCTTCTGGAAAAATACCTAGACACCGGCGAACTTTCTCCGGAAGAGATAAAAGGCGCCCTGCGGTCTTCCGTCATAGGCGGCAAACTCATTCCGATCGCTTGCGGCGCCGGCGCCGGGAATATTGGTGTTCAGCCTTTGCTTGACCTGATCGCTGAGTGCCTGCCCTCTCCACTCGACCCCGGTCCTGTCAAAGGCCGCTCCGTGAAGGGCGATGCGGAGTTGGCAAGAGAGCCGGATACCGATGCGCCATTCAGCTCCATTGTAATCAAGACCGTTAGCGACCCGTATGCCGGCAAGCTCTCCATTTTGCGAATATTTTCCGGGACCCTTGCCCCCGATTCTACGGTTCTCAACTCCAACAAAGGCGTAAAAGAGCGCTTCGGCCAGCTTCTCAGGCTCAAGGGGAAAAACCAGGAACCAATTCAAACGGCCGGACCCGGAGACATCGTCGCCGTCGCCAAGCTCAAAGAGACCGTGACACAGGATACACTCTGCTCGGAGCGCGACCAGATCATCTTTCCATCTGTGGAGCTTCCTCCCGCCATCTACTCGCTGGCAGTCGAGCCCAAGAGCAAAGGGGACGAGGAAAAGATTTTCTCCTCACTTTCCCGCCTCATGGAAGAAGATCTGACCCTCAAGCTCGACAGGAACGACGAAACCCGCGAGATGATCCTTTCAGGAATGGGCGAAATCCATATAGAGGCCATCGTTGATAAGCTCAGACGCAAGTTCGGAGTTGAAGTGAACCTGAAGCTGCCCAAGGTCGCATACAAAGAAACGATCAAAGGCAAGGTCCGAATCCAGCACAAATACAAGAAACAGTCCGGTGGGCGCGGCCAGTACGGCGACTGCACAATAGAAATGGAAGCCTTGCCAAGAGGCGAAGGGTTCCAGTTTTATGACAAGATCGTCGGCGGAGTAATCCCGAGGCAGTACATTCCAGCGGTGGAAAAGGGAATCGCCGAAGCGCTCCACGAGGGCACATTGGCCGGATACCCGGTCGTAGACTTTAAGGTTGACCTCGTTGACGGCTCGTATCATACGGTGGATTCATCTGAAATGGCATTCAAGATTGCCGGGTCGATGGCTTTCAAAAGGGCCATGGCAGACGCCAGACCCACTCTTCTCGAACCTATTACGGAAATGGAAATCACTGTTCCCGACGATGCAATGGGCGATATCATCGGGGACCTCAATTCGAGGCGGGGCAGAGTGCTCGGGATGGAAAGCAAAGGAAACAAGCAGATCGTAAAGGCCCAGGTGCCTCTTTCGGAAGTGCTCAAATACGCTCCCGATCTGCGCTCGATGACAGCGGGCCGCGGTATGTTCACCATGAAATTCTCCCACTATGAAGAAGTCCCGGGACCGCTTCAGGAGAAAATAATCGAGCTCGCCAAAAAGGAAAAAGAGGAAAAGTAAGCCACCTGCCGAGGATGCTTCACCAGGACCATGGCTAGGATAAGCCTGGCCTTAGGAAGGTTATGTTTTCACGAAAAACTGCTGTTGTGACGGTCAGCGACCGGGGATCTCGGGGAGAGCGTGAGGACCGGTCCGGGCAGATCCTGGTGGACAGGCTTGTCGCAGAAGGGTATGAAGTATGTTTTAGGACCGTTATTGCCGACGAATGCGAAGAGATCCGAAAGGTGCTCACCGATCTCTCCGACGTCGAAAAAGCGGCCCTTGTTATTACGACCGGGGGTACCGGGGTTGCGCCGCGAGACGTTACCCCCGAGGCTACTCTTTCGGTTATCGAAAAGGCGGTTCCCGGATTGGCCGAAGCCATGCGGGCCGCCAGCCTGCAAAAGACCCCTCATGCGATGATCTCAAGAGCGGTAGCAGGCATCCGCGGCAAAACTCTCATCGTCAATCTGCCGGGAAGCCCGAAAGGCGCTATCGAAAACCTGGAAACAATCCTTCCGGCCCTGCCTCACGCGCTGGACAAAATACAGGGTGACCCGTCTGACTGCGCCCGGGACTGATAATCTCCCAGCCATGAAATTGTGGAACTCCTAAACCTGCGGACTGTTCATTCAGGCCGCCGCTCTGGAAGCAGCGCCCGATAAAAGCAGTTTCTTATTCTTGACAGAATACCGGGATTGTGACCTTGGTCGGCGGCGATCCTTCCTGGTATCCAGCCGAAGTTGCTGTGGACGTAGTTGCGTTGCCTCCTCCGTCGACTCCCTGGAATTTAATCTTGCCGATCGCTGCGCTGCCAATCCCGGTCGCTGGTGGTGGATTTGGATTGAGTCCAGCGCCGCCGGCCACGGCCAATGCGGTCTTTCGTGCGACTCGGCCGCTGCCGGCAAGGGCAAATGTTGGAGTTATACTTTCACAACCGCCGGACGTAGGCATCGGATATTCCACGATCTCGATACCGAAATTAGCGCTCGAGCTATTGCCCCTGGATATCGCACCCATACCCCATATGCAGATATCCGCCCCCACGCCGGAAAAGTCATACAGATTATTATAACCTCCATACTCGACATCTTGCCATGTATTGTAGATCTCTGTAAACGTCACAGCCCCTTGCATGATCTTATTAATTGTCCACAAAGACGGGGGATTTGTTTGCATCTGAATCGGCGCCCCGTTGAATGTCAAGCTACCATCTACCGTTTGCCCGGTAAACTTAAATGACTGCGACTGCCCATTACTTGATACGCTGCCCGAAAAGTTGTCGATATCGAGTCGCACAGTTTCTGAAGGATCGTTATTCATGAAGCCGACAATCTGACCACTCTGATTGAATTCCCACTCACCTTCCAAGTCGAAAAAACCATAGCTTACTGCCTGACCTGCTTGTCCATTCTTTGTGGAGGCTGGAATGACAAGAACATAACCCGTGATCGTGTTGTCGTCCCAGAATGTAATAGCTCCAGAGCCCAGTTTGGCCCCTGAAACCGTGAAATCCCACGGCGTCCCTATTACCGGAGTAACCCAGCTCGTTGCGTTCGCAACGCCTCCAAGGAATAAGGCGGCAGCAAAAGCAACCCCCAACATTACCGTGAACTGTCGTTTTCTGATCCTCATGAATCCCTCCTCAAGAATCTGATACAGCTATCTTTAAACCACGCTGGCGTTCTTTCAGTTTTCAAGCCCTTTGGTGCTCACATGCCAAAGCCGCACGACCTGAACCGGATCTCTTGTGATCACATCTTCCCCGGCCGCGGCCGAACTCGTTATCTCTGTTCCCTGTCTCCTAATCGGCAAACTATTTTGCAAACTTCAAATTTATTTCGGAAAATGCAAATTACCGATAAAATCAAAGTGTTGAGAGCTTTCTCTACAACTTCCATAACGCAGATTTGCCGCAAGTGTCCTGTAATGCCTAGGCAAGATCGATGCCACATTCGGCAGGGGGTGAAATTTTCAGGTGGAAGACAGAATAGTGTTGTTCTGCGCAGATTTGCACGATTGTGTTTAATTAAGGAAGAACACTTATCATGTGGTGGGGATCAATAAAAAATCTTCTAGATGACAAAGTTTGTCAGTCAGGAGACAATAATTGGCAAGGAGTCCTTGGACAGCCAGTCTTTAGAGGGGGAAAACACGTACAGCTTGCAGCCTGGACTTCCCAAATCACGGCGCGGATTGACATGAGGAGAAAAGAAATTGTGTAGAACACCACCAGACTTATTCTTTTGCAGATTCCGAAGCAATTGCCTCTTTTTTGCTGCGATATTCCTTCTCAATGGCCATGATGCGGTCGTGGACGGCCAATACCCGCGATTCGGCTTCTTCGACGATTTTCAGTTGCTGAAGGACAACGAGCGATTTGACAAATTCGGTCTCGCCTTGCCTGTGAAGCGAATAGAATTCGGCGCCAAGCCGCGATCTTCTCAGCTCGAGGTTGGTTTGGGCTTTGCGGAGCTTGAATTTTTGAATCAGTATTTTCACAAATTTCAGTCCCCATACCGACGCGGTCCTCGCCCATTTCAGAATTAGGCGGGATGCTTTCTCCACTATGTCACTTGCCTCCATTTTTCCCCCTTTCGCGCAGGTCCAAGCCAGTTACGAACTCCAGTTTGTCAAACATTTTCTGCCTGTGGCTTCCAGGCCAATACACTCTCGCGCATTCCGGACACTTACGGAAATCCGAGGCTGTCTCGAGAACATAATCCGGAACAGCGCCGAAGGCCGCCTGCCGAGGTATCTGAAGTAAATCGGCATTGCAGAGACTGCATCTTGAAAACGGCCGCAACTCGTCAATGCCAATGCTCAGCGAGGATATCAATTCTTTCAACTGCTCGAGTTGACGATCGGAGCGAATGAAGAGAACGCCCTCAATATCTCGCAATTTCTCTCTTCGGGTGACTGGAATAACCCCTTCGGAAAGAAGGGCTTCAATCTGGACCAAGTCATCAAGCCGCATCGAACGAGCGTCGAACCCAAGAACCCGGAGCCATTTTGCCAGCTTGCCCAGCATTATGTCCACAGCGAAGCGCTTCCCCGGATATTCCACTTTGCTCATTTTAACTTGTCCAGGTCCACCTTTCGTGCATCGGGCAGGGAGGGCATATAAAATACCGAAGGCTGGAATTGTTGAGCGGGCTTTAACTCTTCCAGGCGAATTTCCATATTCCATTCACTCGAGGAAATTCTAATTCTATCGGGCACGGCTTCTTTGGCGAGCCCAACAGGCGGATCATAGGAAACACGCCCCTCGAACTCAGCGCTGCGAATGAATACCCCTTCAAGAGCGAGCCCGCCCTCGGTGAAATACCATTCGAAATAATTACCCCCGTTGTTTGAAATCAGGCGCCACCCACCAGCGTCAGAGCGGCTTTCCAGGTGTTCGAATTGCTCGGCGGGCATCGAAGCGGTAAGCGCGTAAAGAAATAGATCGACGGGCAGATTGATCCCCAGGAATTCGCGAGCAAGGGTTTCAGGACGCTGCGCCGTGAAGATCACCTTTTCAGAGGGAATCAGAAGAGCCGGCCCTGTTTCGTTGAACACATAAAGGCCGGCCGTCTGGCCGAGCGGGGTGAACGTTTCGAACCTGACAAAATTCCGGCCGTTTGCGAAAACAATCGCGCGAGAGCTGAATTTCGAGGTCTTGCTGTCAACCCTCAACCGGAATTTGCATTGGTAATCGCGCCAGAATGCTGATCTTTCCTTCATATTGGCGATTTCAAAAGATGGGGCGGCAGGCTTTCCCGATACCTCGGGAAGCTGTCCCAACGAGCGAGCGCAACCCGGAGAAATCACCAGGAGGAGCAGAAAGCCAAGAAGAACAAAAGACCCGAACGCGTTGAATAAAAATCCGCCCGCCATTTCCCGTCGACAAGACTCTGGAGTGTTTAATCCGGCGGCTTGCCGTACCGGTGAAGGTCTGGGATAAGTTTCCATGGGATTGAACTCGGATTGGATGGGTTGGCTGTCGAAAACCGGCTGTTTATAACCACTCAGAGAATACAGGGCACAATCACAAGGCTTCGAGAGATATAACCAAACCGAAAGCTTGCGGCTATTTTATGGAGTCAAGCTTTGCCTTTATTTTTTCGGGTTCCGAGTGATTGTCCTGGATCGCTTTCTGGTAAGCTTCGGTGGCCTTCGCCTTCTTGCCGAGCTCGAGGTAGACGTCTCCAAGATGCTCAAGAATGACCGGATCATCAGGCACCCGCTTGACCGCCTCGAGCAGCGTGTCCAGGGCCTTCTTGTGCTTACCCATCTTGAAATAGACCCAGCCCAGGCTGTCCATGATATAGCCGTCATCAGGCGCAGTATCGAGGGCTTGAATTATCATTTCCTTGGCGCTGACAAGGTTCGTTCCCGTTTCAGCGTAACTGTAGCCGATGAAGTTAAGAGCATTGGCATTCTTTGGATCAATGGCCAGAATTCTGCGCATTGTCTCGACCGCTTCCTCCTTCTTGCCCATTTTGTCTAAAACGACACCTTTGCGAAAAAGCATTTCAGTATCGTTGGGCAGCTTTCCCAGGCCGAGGTCGAGGGCTTTCATTGCGTCTTCGTACTGGTTGGCATCTTCATATAGCATTGCCAGGTAAAGATAGAGGTCACTCACATCCGGGCTCTTGGCGATCGCCTCGTTCAGGACCTTAGCGCCGCTGGCAAAATCTTTCTGTTTTGCGAAAACCATGGCCAAGCGCGACTGCGCTGCGTTCCACATTGGGCTGGTTTGGGAGATGAGCCGAAAGTTCCGTATCGCCTGTTCATAATCCAGCTTTTCTTCGTATGTGGTCGCCAGATAATAGAGGGCCTGATCGTATTGAGGGTCTTCTTTCAGGAGGCCCGTAAATTCATTTATGGCCTCTTCGTAATGTTTCTGCTGCAGGTCGATGATGCCGATTTTGAGCTGACTCTCCAAGTCTTTTCGGTTGATCTTGAGAAGCCGGTTGAACTGCTGAATTGCGTCGTCGGCCCTGCCCTCCCGCATGTAAAGGTTACCAAGTCTGGTCCGGGCTTGCACACTTGCCGGATCGCCTAATATAATCCTGGTATAGGTCTTTTCGGCCTCACGCGGACGGTCGGTTACTTCGAAAATATAAGCCAGATCGAGCAGTCCGTTCTCAAAACGAGGCTCGGCGGCAAGGAGTTCCCTGTATATCTTCTCCGCCTGTCCGTAGTATTTCATATCCAGGAAAATCTTGGCCTTGTAATATAGGGACATGGGGTTGTCAGGGACTATCTCTTTGAGCTGGTCGAAAACCTCAACGGCCTCATCTAAACGTTTTTCCTGGGCATACAGGGCGCCCAGCAGCAAATAGGCGTCCTCTTCCGAAGGGTTGATCTCGATGACCCGCTTGTATGCCTCAACGGCTGGCTCGATCTGCCCTTTGCTCGCATAGAGCTGACCCAGCAGCAGGTATGACGGTGCGTAATCAGGGGCAGACCGGATCGACTGTTCAGCAAGTTTAAGCGCTGAGTCTATTTTGCCCTGGCGCAGGTAGATCAGGGCGAGTTCAGTCAGCAATATCGGCGACTGCGGGTCGATCTGCAAAGCCTTTTCGTAAGCTTCTATTGCCTTGTCGAACTGCTTTTCGCCAGCATATTCCTGGGCAGCCAGGTACTCATAATAAACTTGTGCCTTTGGGTCTTGAGCGCTCGGTGGGACAGGCCCTGACGGACCTGGCAGGGTAAGCGATTGAGCACAACCTGAAATGAAAAGAAAAAGACAGAAGAGCAAACGCATATAAATCATTTAAGAGATTAATCCTCCTATTGAAGCGGGCGGGAAAAAACAGTAAGAATGTCAGTACAACTTTTAAGAATTAACATGATTATGGTTTTTCAGTCAATGAATTACCCTTCGTAATCGGGCAAAGAGTTAAAACACGGCGCCCAGGAATTTTCAAGCATGACGCAGAATGAATATCCCAAACTCCGCAATGGACTCGAAGCGCGTCCAATAGAACATTGCGGCAAAAAAATGCTGCTTCTTCGAGACCGGTTCGGCTATGCTCCGGAAGGTCTGATTTTTTCTCCTCCCGTTGTCTCGATTTTAAGCAACATGAACGGCAGTAATTCTCTCTGGGACCTGCAGGCTGATTTCATGAGGCAAACTGGCCAGTTGCTATATTCGGAGGATCTGCAGAATCTGATAAAAACTCTCGATGAACACTTCTTCCTGGACAATGACAGGTCCCAAAGCCTTGCGGCAAAGGAGGTTTCCGAATTTCTTGGCAGCCCCACGCGAAAAATGCGCCACGCAGGGGTAAGCTACCCGATAAACGCAGAAGAACTCCGCGAAAGACTCTATTCCTTTTTCCGACCCGAAAACGGTGGACCGTGCTTTCCAAATCCATCAGGTCCAGACGCCGGGAGGATCGTTGGCCTTGTGGCGCCGCATATCGATCTTAACGCGGGTGGCGCCTGTTTTGCCCACGCCTATAAGTCGGTCGTCGAAGCGCTTGCGCCCGAAACCTGGATAGTGTTGGGAACGGGACACGATTATGTAGAAAACTGCTTCGCGTTGACTATTAAGGATTTCGAAACGCCACTCGGCAAGGTCCCCTGCGATACCGAAATCTGCGAGGAGCTGCTTCGCCGCACACCGTTTGACATACGCGCCAGTGAATATAATCATCGGACGGAGCACACAATAGAATTTCAGGCAGTATTTCTTTCTTACCTGCAACCCAAAGCGCGCATAGTTCCGATTTTGTGCTCTTTTGGGCATGAGGAATGGAGATCATGCAAAGATCTCGTCGATGATTTCGCCAGAAATCTTGCTGATCTCGTTTTCGGAGAGAAATATTCAGTCGGACTTATCGCAAGTGTCGATCTGGCTCATGTCGGCCCACGCTATGGCGACAGGTACAAACCGCGTACGGCAACGATCGAGGAGAATCTCTCAGCGGACGCGTCCCTTTTGAAACTGATCGAGGAATGCCGCGCGGACGATTTCATCAATCAGATCAACCTCGACGCAAACAGCAGAAAGATATGCGGGGTCGCGCCTCTTTATACGATGGCGAAGGCTCTCGAAGGGCGCGTCCATGGAAACACCCTGCGCCAATCGCATGCGGTTGTGGATGAGCAAAGCTCCTTTGTGACCTTTGCGAGCATGGCTTTTTACATGGACTGAGACAGAACACGCCGACACAAAGGTACGAAAGCGATCGGATGCAAAACAAGAATTATGGTCTAACCATTGCCCTTGAAACACTGGGCTGCAAGGTAAACCAGTATGAAAGCTCATATTTTCTTGAAGTTTTGCAGCAAGCGGGTTACCGGCCCGTGCCTTTTCGAGAGCGTGCGGACATTTATATCATCCACAGTTGCGCTGTGACATCCAAAGCGGGGTTCCAGACACGGCAGTTGCTCAGAAGGGCGCGCCGTGCCAATCCGGACGCCATGGTCGTCGCTGCGGGATGCTACGCTCAACTGGAGGGGGATCGGATAGCGGACGAGAGACTGGCGACGCACATCCTAGGAAATCCTGGGAAATTCAATATCTTAGATTGGTTGAACCGTCCCGGCAGCTTTGAAAAGCCATGCCTTGCTCTTGATCGGGCGCCCAGTTCCTGCTCAGAATTTGAAATTCTTCCGATATCGCGAATGCATACCGGTCGAACGAGGGCCATGCTGAAAATCCAGGACGGGTGCGATTCATTTTGCTCTTACTGTGTGGTGCCGCACGTTCGCGGCAGGAGCCGCAGCCTTCCCGCCGGCCTCGTCCAGACCCAGATGGAGGAATTACGGGGTGCGGGATACCAGGAAATAGTGCTTACCGGCATCCATCTGGGAAAGTGGGGCAAAGACCTCGAGCAGGAACTAAGCTTGTCGCATTTGCTCGAAAAGATGAACTCGAACAACCATCCGGCGCGCCTTCGTCTTAGTTCGCTGGAGCCTGAGGAGTTCGATTCCGGGCTGCTCAGCGTGATCTCGTCAGCTCCCTGGATTTGCCGTCACTTTCATATTCCCCTGCAAAGCGGAGATCCCGAAATCCTGGCCCGAATGCGTCGTACGTATAATCCTCAAAATTACGCTGAACTTATCGCCCAAATCCATGCTGCTTTCCCCCATGCCGCAATCGGTACCGATGTGCTGACGGGATTTCCGGGGGAGAGCGAAAAACAGTTTGAAAACACGCTCAAGTTTATTGAGGGTCTGCCCTTGAGCTACCTTCATGTATTTCCGTTTTCTCCACGTCCGGGCGCCGCCGCCGCCACTTTTCCCGGCCGCATCGAGGGCAGGGAATTAAAGCGCCGCGCAACTGTTCTGCAGACCCTCGGCAAAAGAAAAAAGCTCGCTTTTCGGGAAAAATTCATCGGAACACGCCTGGAGGTCCTTATCGAAACCGAGGTTCAACCCGGCTTGTGGGAGGGACTCTCAGACAACTATATAAGAGTGGTGTTCCCTGCGAGTGAAGGCGGTTGCGCGGGTAAGCTGACTTGGGTGAAGGCAACTGGATTCAGGAACGAAGATCTCGAAGGGGAGACATTTAGAGAAGAGTGAAGATTACACCCTTCTAACTTTACTTTCACAATTTAGGGGCATGCCTTCCAGCCCCGTAACCAAATGACAAGGTTAACCGGCGTGCAGGATAGTATGGAAACGCTGGAATTTGCCTTATTCATTGAACATGAAGAACTTTACCAGTTGCATTTGAGGTGGGTTTTGCCCTGAAAACGAGCGCATTTCAAAATCATAGTCCCGCAAAATAGGGGCGAGGTAAGCCTGCGCAAAAGATTCTCTTTCTTTGTCGGGCACAGACCGCTGAATCCAGTCCGTTACCGCCCTGTCGATTGCGGGAGGTTGAAGAAGCGGGAATACTTCCGGCCAGGCCACACGGGAAAGAGGCTCAACCCTCCATTTGCCGGAAATCAGAGAGTTCGCCGCTGCCGTCAGCACCATAACCCCCAGGGTAATATCTTCCGGGGCCTGCACCAGCCCCTCGGTCCACAGTCTTTGCCCCAGCTCCTTTGTGTGAGCGCTCAGTAACTGATAGAGGTCGCCGGCGCACGTTATCGTGTTCACGATATGACCGCCTCTAGCAAGGTCCTGAGGGGTCCTGAAGAAATCGAATGCAGGGGGTGCACCTGAGCCACTCCCGCCGGGTTTGCTCCTCAGTATCCGGGGTGTCCTCGCCAAAAGTTCCTCCGCAGCATCGAACCATTCAGCATCGAGACACTTTATGCCTGCCGCACGCTGGTTCAGCCAGCCACTTTGAACTATCGCCTGAAGCCTTCCCCTGATCTTGGCCACCTCGGCCTGCGCGAATCTGAAAAGATGCTCCAGGAAGTTGTCACTTAGAATTTCCGTTGCCTTTTCGATATTAGCTCCGGACCGCAACTCCAGCCCCAGATTGACGTAGGCCAGAGCTTTTTCGACTGCCCGCCGAAGGGCTTCGGCATTATCCGGAGAAAGTTGGTCGGCAACGATCACCTTGTTTGCAAGAGAGGCCATCTCGACATGGAGGATTTCAACTAGACCCGGATCCTCGATCCGGCTTGCTACCCGGGCAAACAGGTCACCCTCGGGAAGAAGGGCCAGAGCAAAAGAAGGAACAGGTTGATCCTGATCTACTTTTCGAGACACCTTCTTCAGTGCAAATTCATCAGCCTCAATTGACCTGTAGATCTCCAGCGCATCGTAAAAATCGGGAATGGCGTGATCCTCCAGCCTCGCGCGATGAAAATGGTAGGCGCTTTCCTCCACTTCAGGGGTGGACGTATAAAGGACGCTGTTCATCAACTCCTTGAAAAAACCGTAGTTTGTTTCGAAAAGCATGTTGAGCAGATGGGTTATAAGGTCGTCGTACTGCGGATATCTCGATTCCCAAAAATAGACGTCATCTATCGTCATAGGCGGCAGTGCTTCGGCCGCCTCGACCAGGTCGATATCCTCAGGAGCGATGTCGAGCGCGATCCATCGTTTAAAAAGACATACCAGAAGCTCGAAATCCACATTGGAGAGCCATTCCAGCAGTTTGGACTCGCTGGCTTTGCGGAGCCGCTCGATCCAGGTCAGGGCTTTTGCGGGTTCCACAGTCTCCTTGCGCCACCACTCGATATCGAAGAGATGATTCATTTGATCGAGACTAGCCAGGGCAAGAAGCGGCAAAGAGTCGTCAGGGCCGATTTCCTGCACGGTGTGGAAAAAGTCGTTTACATCAAGTGCGGCAACCACCGATTGTGCATCGGGTCTTTCAACTATCTGCCTCAACCGCCTCTTTGCAGGTAGGCTCATCAGTTCCCGCGCAAGCTGAGCAGGCTTTAGCTTTCCGAACCTTCTTTCCCTGAGTTCAACAATATCTGCCGGCATTCCACCCCCTTAAAGGAGAACGGAGATCAGAAGTCTATAGGCTTCAAAGCCCTGCCATCCGACTTCCTCCCTTTCCTCTCTAGACTTATATGAGCAACCCTGCAAGTGTGCTTGCTTTCCGATTGCATCGGTCATAAAATGAGTGCAGTCCAGCGCCTGTTTTTTTAACCTGACCAAGAGAGGCGCCGAAGTGTTGATTGGAAATATGGCACGAAGTGTGCTTTTAGACAACGTGATTTGATCAGACCTCGCGGATTTGTTTTTGACTTTTGCAAGGCGCGGATATGCAGTACAAGAAATCGTAATTCAATATTTATAATTTTACCCGAAGGAGACCAGCATGAAAAGAATTATCCTGATACTGACCATAACCCTGCTTTCCATGACGGCATTGCCCGTGCTGGCACAGGAACCTCTCCCACCGGACCCAACCCTTACAGGACGCTTTACCGCTGACAACGCCGGAGAATATATTATTGTCGACGCGTTTATTCTCAGACCGCTGGGACTCGCCGCGATGGCCGTCGGTGCTGCAGGTGCCGCAGTTGCCTATCCGTGGTCCAGGCCTTCACACACCGAAAATCGAGTAGATAGGGAGCTAATTCAGAAGCCCTACTGGTACACATTCTGCCGGCCGATTGGGGACATTGATTTCTAGAGCGAATAGCTTTCCAGATGCTGGATAAGAGAATCGCACTGACGGGCAGCATTGCCACAGGCAAAACGACCGTGGCAAATGGATTCAGGGAGCTCGGCGCAATAATCCTGGATGCGGACGAATACTCGCGGCGAGCCGTGGAGCCGGGGACTCCCTCCTATACGGCCCTGCGGGATTGCATTGGAGCTCCGTTTTTTGATCGCGATGGGACCCTCAGAAGACAAGAGCTGCGCCGGAGAATCGTTAGAGAACCGTCCCTTCGTAAAAGAATTGACGCTACCCTTCATCCGTACATAATCGGGGCGATGGAGGCTGAGCGGGAAAGACAAAAAAAGCTTCATCCCGGGGCTGTGATCGTATTCGATATTCCTCTTCTATTCGAAGGAGGATTTGATAAAGATTTCGATATCGTAATCCTGGTTTACTCAACTCCCGAGGTCCAGGTCCAAAGACTTATGCAAAGGGACAAATTGTCCCGCTCCGAGGCCGAGCGCACTGCGTCCATGCAGTTTCCAATTGATTCCAAAAGGGCTCACTCCGATTACATAATTGAAAACAGCGGAGAGATCGAAAAGACCCTGCGCCAGGTTGATGATGTCTGGGGCAAAATCTTGAAGCAGGTCGACGAAAAAATCTGATCTTATGGACCTGACAATTTCCTTCTCAAGGCCGACCCGGGCAGACCCTGCCATGTTATCATAGTCAAAATACCGACACTTTAGTCTGGTTTCAGCGGAAAATTGCGGGAAAAGCATCTCTAGTCGGAGTGCTCGGAAACCGGCCTTTTCAAGATTTGCGGCCCCGGACATTCGCTGAAGCAAGCGCGTTTAATTTAAGCATTGAATATCAAAGTATTTTAACGAGATCTGAGATTGTCAAGTTTGTGATTCCATCTTATCTGAAGTATAATTACGACCTCCGTTGCACAAACCGACACTTTAAGTGAGGCTTAAAACTTAATGGAAGAAACGATCAGAACGATTGGCATACTCAAGGCAAGGCATTTCAGCGCAAGGCTCGATTCCGTGAGGCTCCGGACCGGCAAGATAACGGAACGAATCATGATAGACCATCCGGAAGCCGCAGCAATTCTAGCGTTCCCCGACAGGGACCACATCCTTATGGTCCGTCAATGGCGGTATGCGATAGCCGGTGAAACTATCGAGATACCCGCAGGGAAGGTGGACCCCGGCGAGACTGCGGAAATGTGCGCAGGCCGGGAACTCATGGAGGAGACCGGGCAAAGGGCATCGCGGCTGCTCGAAATATTTAGCTATTATCCTGCCATCGGGTATGCCAACGAAATGATACGCATTTTTATAGCTTCGGGCCTGGAGAGGATTTCGGCGCAAGAAGAAGACGAAATATCCGGGGTGGAAATACTAAAACTCGACCAGGTTCATGATATGATTATGTCAGGCAGGATTCGTGACGGCAAAACGGTCATCGGCCTTTCTCTTTTCCGGGCCAAAAAGGAACGAGGGGAAATCCCGGATAGTTTTTTTGCGTGATCTGCGATGAAGCCCAAGGTCCCTATAACACGAAACGGCCATCGAAGGCTGATAAGAGAGCTTTCCCACCTGAGGAGAGTCGTCCGGCCGGAGGTCTTGGATGAATTGTACGAGGCCAGGGGCTATGGTGTGAAAATTGAGAACCAGCAATATCTGGCGGCGCGCGAACGGCATGCCGTCCTCCAAAAAAGAATCAACGATCTGGAAGAAAAGCTTGCCGGCTGTGAAATAGTGGTTGGCCGCAAGTTCTTTTTCAAACAGGTTGGTTTCGGGACCGTAATAACCATCAAAAACCTGGAATCGGGTGAGGTCAACCGTTACCAGATGGTCGGCCCGTGGGAGTCCGACGTAGCAGGTGGCAAGATTTCCGTAGATTCGCCGGTTGGCCGGGGCGTAATGGGGCGCCGCGAGGACGACGAAGTTCTGGTTCACACGCCTTCAGGAGCCCGTTATTATCGGATCCTTTCGATCGAAATCTGAAACCGAACGTCACCTCGCCCCATGTCCATCTCAGTTCATGCAGGGCGATTGACCGGGGGTATATTCTTAATGCCACTGCATTTTATTGCTTTCCTTGATACTGCGCAGAAGACGCGGTGACGAATTTGACTATCAAACGCCTGATAGCCTTTTCAGTTATCTGCTGCGCTTTCGGCCTGCTTTTTTCTTTCTGCCTTCCAGGAACAGAGTGCGAAGCTTTTGCGCAGTCCACCGCGGAAATCCCTGCCGGAGCAAGCGCCATGGACACCGACGCATCTCGTTTCATTGCCTACGGTGACCCGGCAGCCCGGGTTTTCGGGGTACTGGCGCTGATCGTATGCTGTGCAGCCATCGGACGCTTTGCTGCAACAAAACTGAAACAATCACAGGTTTTGGGCGAATTGGCTGTAGGGATCATCGTTGGCGCCATTGCCTATCAACTCGGCAGCCCAACGGTCATTATCATACGGCATTCAGAGCTGATTCAAAAGACAAATGACAGAGTCATAAGTGAAGGCCAAAACCGCGAGACCACAGTTCGGTCCACGCTGGGGCGAGCGGACCTGCCCAAAGATGTTGCCGAAAGAGTCGAGCGGGTGCTCCTTAGAAGCGACTTCCCCTCTTACCTTTTACTGGCCGGATCGATCCAGCTCTTCGCAAGCTTTGGAGTCGCAATGCTCCTGTTCATGGTAGGGCTGGAAGTCAGCCTGAAAGAATTAAGGGCTATTGGAGTCAGCGCTGCAGAGGTTGCGCTGACAGGAGTAGGCATAACTTTCAGTCTGGTTTGTCTCACGACCTGGCTTCTGCTGCCAAAAACCGCAGGATTACTGCCGCCGTTATTTGCCGGCGCCGCCCTCTGCGCTTCCAGTATCGGGATTGCAGCCAGAATTTTCAGGGATATGAGGCGGATTGACATAAAGGAAGCCAGGATTGTGCTTGGTGCGGCCATTTTGGACGATGTCGTGGGGCTCATAGTGCTCTCGATGGTGACGGCTGTTGCCACTCATGGCGCCGTTGAAATCGGGCATCTCTTCTGGATACTGCTGAAGACGGCTCTATTTCTCGGAGCAGTGGTAGTTTTCGGGACCAGGTTTCTCGAAAAAACGGTTCAATTCCTCGCGAGATTGGACTTGGGAAACATTAAGCTATTGTACCCTTTTGTACTTCTGATGCTCCTTGCGTGGCTTGCCGACAAAATTGGTCTGGCTGCGATTATCGGGGCTTTCGCTTCAGGGGTGCTTATCAAGGAGGAGTCCTTTTCCGGTATTGGCCCGGGACTTGACCCTGACAAGAGCGTAGAGTCGATCCTGGCCCCTTTCGAGGGGATTCTTGCTCCGATCTTCTTCGTCATGGTCGGTTTACAGGTAAACCTCACCACACTTGCAAACGTAAAGGTCATGCTGAGCGGACTGGTAATTACCGCAGTTGCGGTGGCAGGCAAGCTGGCGTCCTCGCTGGGGGTCAGGGGCGGGGCCAACAGGCTGATCGTCGGGGCAGGCATGCTTCCAAGAGTTGAGGTCGCGCTGATTGTCGCCAGCATGGGAAAATCGCTCGGCGTACTGGATGATGCCTTGTTTTCGGTCATCATCATGGTGGTGTTGCTAACTGTTCTAATTACTCCTCCCCTGTTGAAATGGGCCATCGAGAGGGAACGGAATTAACCTCGACTTCCTCGGGGAGCTTTCGGCATGTTTCCCCTCCGGCTTTTCTGATATAAAATAGCTGAATTGCTTTGACTATAGAATATTGTACGGTGCGAAAAAACCCATGCGGCTTCTGGTTGTGGAAGATGAAAAAAAGGTGTCCGGCTTTATCAGGAAGGGCCTGGAAGAAGAAGGCTACGCGGTCGATGTGGCCTTCGACGGCAAAACCGGCCTTCAAATGGCCTTGGACCGGGTTCACGATCTGATCGTGCTCGACATTCATCTGCCGGGGATGGATGGCCTGAGCGTTCTGCGCGAACTGCGCACGGGAAGAGTGTCAACTCCGGTGCTGCTGCTCACTGTAAGAGCAAATATTGAAGACAAGGTCCTGGGCTTGGATGCAGGCGCTGATGACTATCTGACGAAACCATTCGCATTTAAGGAGCTTGTCGCCAGGATTCGTGCGCTGCTCAGACGGCAGACGGAGGCAAAACTTCCGGTGCTTCGGTTTGCCGATCTCACTCTCGACCCCTCCAGTCGCATAGTCCTTCGAGGCGCCAAGAAAATTGATCTGACCGCAAAGGAGTATGCCCTCCTTGATTATTTTCTCCGAAATCCAGGGCGGGTACTCACAAGGACCATGATCGCCGACCATGTCTGGGACTATGACTTCGACCCGATGACCAATATCATCGACGTTTACGTGAACTACCTTCGCAGGAAGATCGACTCAGATCGCGAGCAGAAACTCATTCGTACCGTCCGTGGAGTCGGCTATGTGTTAAGAGAGGAGTAATTCTTGTTTATTAGGTCTATCCGGACACGGCTCACAATTTGGTACACGTGCCTTTTGACCGTTACTCTGCTCATTGTGGGAGGAGCGGCGTTCGGGCTTTTGTCGTACAGCCTCTCCCACGAGATGGACAGCGCACTGGACAGTGTTGCCAGAACATTGGTCGAACGGGATCAAAACAGATCCACGACTTTTGTTCCATCTGAAATCGATCAGGCTTTCCGCCGTTTTTTCGGTTTTTCGCCATGGGATCATTATTTTCAGATGCGCGATCCATCCGGCAACCGTGATGAGCACCGGTCTCTGCCTTCCACCGGGAAGTTGCCTCTGAGCAGAAAGGCTCTCAATAATGCGATGCAGGGTCTATCTTCTTTTGAGACAGTGGAAGGTCTCGGAGATTACCGAGTGCGGCTGCTCACCATGCCCGTAATGCAATCCGGCCGGATGATCAACATGATCCAGGTTGGAATGTCTCTGAAGAGTATCGATCAAACCCATCTTCGGTTCCTTTTGATCATGGCTGGGGTGCTCCCCTTGGGCTTGGTGCTGGCGGCATCGGGTGGATGGCTTCTGGCTCATCGGGCACTGAAGCCCGTGGACCGGATGACAGCCGCTGCCTGCCGGATAAGCGCCGAACACCTTAGCCAACGAGTTGATGAGACAGGAACTGGCGATGAATTGGACAATCTGGCCAAAACCTTGAACCAGATGCTCACACGTTTGGATGCTGCCTTTACCCAGATCCGCCGGTTCAGTGCCGACGCCTCCCACGAACTTCAGACTCCCCTCACGATTTTGAAAGGTGAACTGGAGGTTGCGCTGCGTTCGGCAAGAAGGCCGGAGGAATACCGTGCAACCATGGAGAGCGCTCTCGAAGAGGTCGACAGGATCGCTCACCTGGTGGAAGGACTCCTGCTCCTGGCCCGCGCCGAAGCCGGGGTCCTGAGAATGGACCGGCAGGAGGTAGACCTCGAACAGGTGATCGAAGAGGTTTACATCCGATTAAAGCCACTGGCAGACTCCCATGGGATAGAACTTCGGCTGGGTGAAATAGAACCGCTCCGCATTCAAGGAGATCGCGAACGCCTGCAGCGCATGACATCCAACCTCGTGGACAATGCCATAAAATACACTGGGCCACAAGGCCGCGTGACACTCGGGCTGCAGCACGACAGCAGATGGGCATCTATTCTTGTTTCAGATACTGGAAGCGGGATTCCCATTGAAGAGCAGAAGAATATTTTTCAAGCCTTCTACCGCACTGCGGAAGCCCGCTCCCTGGCAGAACGGGGAACAGGCCTGGGGCTTTCAATCGCCCAATCAATTGCTGCCGCTCACGGCGGAACTATCCAGGTAGAAAGCGCACCTGGCCAGGGGAGCAGTTTCAGGGTTTCGATCCCGATCGTCTCTTAGGTCACAAGTTCCAAAACATCAGCGATGAGAAGCTTTTCATTCCAGCCTGCAGCTAGTGTCCATCCGGAAACCCGGATAAACGTAGGCGAATTTTACCTTATCATCGTAGGAGAATCTCACCTATGAGACACTCGCAGTTTCCGATTCGGAAAGGAGGTATTTTTCGTACTGGCAAGGAAATCGAGGGGTTGCGCGGAGGCGTACCTATGTATCGCCTCGCGGAGCGTCGAGATCCTGCCTGTACCACCGCCGCAGGCAGTGGCGATCCTGGCTGGCGGTCCCACCGCCCCGCCAGGGCGGAAAAGGGCCCTTTCCGGACGGAAACCAGCTACTCGCTAACGCTTTAACCCCTCCCATTAGCATCTTCTAATTTATCTTTAATCTCCCCTTAACTTTGCCTGTTTATATTCATTGCCGGTATGGAGGAGAAGCCATTCCTCCGATGGAGCCAGTCATCCAACAGCCTTTGTGCAGCATTAAGGAGGAACAGGAATGTTTGAGAGAATCAGTAACTTGTTAAACAAACGCTTCGGGATAAAAACAATCATGGGAGTGGCCTTGACATGCGCTTTGGCCGGCCTTTGCGTATCCGGAATGTTTGACGGAATTGGCCGGGCTGCAGCCGAGCCCGACGCTGCTCAAACCCGGATCGGCTCAGAGCAGCCGGTGATTAGCAGCCCTTTTACTGCTCTGGCTGAGAAGTGCACCCCTTCGGTTGTCAATGTCAAAGTAACTAAAATTGAGAAAACCGGCTTTGGAGAGATGCAGATACCAGCCCCGTTTCGGGATTTCTTCAATCAACCCGGGTCTCAGCAGTTCCCGAAGGATCAAACCGTTCAGGGGGCAGGATCGGGCGTAATCATTTCCAGGGACGGCTATATACTTACCAACAACCACGTAGTGGAAGGCGCAAAAGAAGTGACGGTCACCCTGGCTGACAAGAAAGAATTCAAGGCGCAGGTTGTCGGAACAGACCCTAAAACAGACATCGCGATAATTAAGATTGACGCAGAGGAAAATCTGCCGGCGGCAAACATCGGCGACTCCGATCAAATCAAAGTGGGCGATTGGGTGCTCGCCATAGGAAATCCTTTCGGACTGGGCGATACCGTCACCTCAGGGATTGTCAGCGCCAAAGGACGTGTGATCGGCGCCGGCCCGTATGATGATTTTATTCAGACCGATGCTTCCATAAATCCCGGCAACTCGGGTGGCCCTCTTTTCAACATGAAAGGAGAAGTAATCGGGATCAACACCGCCATCATGCCTCAGGGTCAGGGAATAGGATTCGCCATACCCGTTAACACGGCAAAATCCATCGTTCCTCAGTTGGAAGCAAATGGGGAGGTTACACGCGGCTATCTGGGGGTAAACATTCAGTCAATTGACCCCGATCTGTCCAAGGCTCTGAAACTGGAACAAAACAAAGGCGCCCTGGTTGCCGAGGTTGTGCCGGGAGGACCTGCAGAAAAGGCAGGGATCAAGACCGGTGACGTAATCGTCTCGTTCGATGGCAAATCCGTGCATGACAGCCACGATTTGCCGGCCATGGTCGCTGCTGCGACTATTGGAAGCCGGATCCCTATCACCCTCGTCCGCAACGGGAAAGAGATCAAGATCGACGCCGTCGTTGCAAAGCTCGAGTCCGGCGGAACCAGGCTCGCGGAGAGCAAGCTGCCTGCTCAGGGAAAATGGGGTCTCCAACTTCAGGACTTGAATCCTGAGATAGCTCGGCAACTTGGCCTCGATGACGATCATGGTGTCGTGGTTGCAGGTGTTCAGGCTGGAAGCCCGGCCTATCGAGCATCCATCCAACCGGGTGATGTGATTCTGGAAGTAAACCGCCAGACGGTGAAATCGGCGAACGATCTAAAAGAGAAGATCGCCAAAGGCAACGACAACGATGCTTTGCTGCTTCTGGTAAAAAACGCACATGGCAGCCGCTATGTTGTATTGAAAGGGTAGATGCAATTCAAGGGAGCGGGGAGCGGGAAGAATACGCCGGTGGATTGCGGCAAAGTCATTTCCTGCTTCCTGCTTCCTGCTTCCTGCTTCCTGCTTCCTGCTTCCCGCTTCCCGCTTTTCTCACCCCCCATTGCATATTCTAAGTACTTCGCCCGCGATACTTTCCAAAGGCATTATTTTCCGTATTGCTCCTCGCTTTATTGCCTCCTGAGGCATGCCAAAAACAACGCAGGATTTTTCATCCTGGGCTATCGTGAAAGCGCCCGCATCTTTCATCTCCAGTATTCCAGCGGCTCCGTCATCTCCCATGCCGGTCATTATGATCCCGACCGCGTTATTACCGGCGTATCGTGCGGCCGAACGAAACAGAACGTCGACTGAAGGCCTGTGCCGGCAGACCAGCGGACCGTCTTTAATTTCCACGAAATAGCGCGCGCCGCTACGCTTGAGCAGCATGTGATGGTTGCCCGGAGCTATCAGCGCGCGCGCGCGGATCAGCGTATCGTTATTCTCCGCCTCCTTGACGGAAATACGGCAAATTCCGTCGAGGCGCCTTGCAAAAGCGCTAGTGAAGTGCTCCGGCATGTGCTGCACTATCGCTATCGCGGGGGCGTCGGGAGGAAGGGATTCCAATAAGACCCGTAACGCCTCAGTCCCACCGGTGGACGCTCCTATGACAACGACCTTTTCGGTCGTTTCAATCATGGCTCGGGTCTTCGGCTTGGCAATGACGGCGTCTGCGGTAAGTTTAGGCTCGATTTTGCTCCGTTCGCCGATGCGTTTGACCCTGGCCCGGGCAGCAGCTTTGACGACATCGCAGATGCGAACCCTGGATTCTTCAAGGAACTGTTTAGTACCAAGCCTGGGCTTTTGGATGATCTCCACCGCCCCATATTCCAGTGCCTTCAACGTGGTCTCGGAACCACTTCCGGTCAGACTCGAACATATCACCACAGGGATGGGATGCTGAGCCATCAGCTTCTCAAGGAAGGTGATGCCGTCCATACGCGGCATTTCGACGTCCAGCAAGATCACATCAGGAACCTCATGTTGCATCCTGGCCGCCGCCACGAAAGGATCCGAGGCTGTAGCCATTACTTCGATCCGGGGATCGGAGCAAAGTATTTCGGCAAGTGTCTGGCGGACAACGGCCGAATCGTCAACTATCAAAACTCTTATCTTATTGCTCATTCCAGCACCCGCTCATCGCTGCCGCTTGCATTGTTAGCCCTGTGACGTTTGAGCAGAACTTCACCGCTATGGGGGAAGAACACGAGCTTTCGGCAGGCATTCCCCCCGACATCGGAGGCAACGAGGTTTAGCCCTTGAGCCTCTATTATCTTCAGAGCCGCCTGGATATTCTGCCGGCCTACTGACAAGCTATCCGGATTGCACACAGCGAACATATCGGAACCGCCGAACAACTTGACGTGGATTTCCCTGCAATCCACCCCGTATTTTCTGAATTCTTCGAGCATCCGGTCAATTGAACTGTCCACGTACTTGAACCAGTCGCCATCGGATTTTCCGCTGGGCAGAAGCGCGTGGCAGATTGCGCCAATTTTGTGATTTGGGCTAAAGAAGATCACCGAGATACAGGACCCGAGGATTGTCGTCACTTCGGCCGGCTTTCGCCCGATGAATATCTCCCCGGGCTTAAGGTACATTTTAGGGAACTGACTGCCGTAAACATTCATGGATGTTTCCTGTTGGTCACTTCACCATAGTCAAGGCCCTAACGAACCTCTGGAATGCCCAACGCAAAGACCTCGCTATTCAGCTTGAAAGTCGGATACTATCACGTTTCCGATATTTAGCTGCACTCATCTTATCCCCGCCTCTCAATACCTCTCGAACTCATGGTCTTCTGCATCCCTTTGGCCGGGCTTTCCCATATCGAGGCTGAATCCACCTGTTTTTTCCCGCTCAGATTCCACCCCACTGCCATTTCCAGGCTTAGATAAGGCCCGGTTGAGCCCTTTGCCGCTCTGTACAGATTTGAATTTGCCGGCCACCTTTGGCGGCGCGGAGGACTGTGTCCCGGCCTCAACACTCCGAATGCGCCTATCGTCGTTTTCTATCCTGAAGAAAGAGATCATGTTCTGGAGCTGTTCAGCCTGGCTTAAAAGCTCTTCGGATGTCGACGCCATTTCCTCTGCGGCCGACGCATTTTGCTGAATCACCTCGTCGAGTTGCTGGAGGGCCTTGTTTATCTGTTCAGCCCCGCTGTTCTGTTCGCTGCATGCGGCGCTGATCTCCTGAACCAGATCCGCTGTCTTCCGGATATCGGGGACGATCCTCAACAGCATCTCACCGGCTTTTTCCGCAACGCCCACACTGGTTGTCGAAAGTTTGCTGATCTCAGCAGCCGCTGTCTGACTTCTCTCAGCCAGCTTCCTAACCTCGGAGGCCACTACCGCGAAACCTTTCCCGTGCTCTCCGGCGCGAGCCGCCTCTATTGCCGCATTTAGCGCCAGCAGGTTAGTTTGCCGGGCTATTTCCTCTATGATGGAAATCTTCCCGGCAATTTCCTTCATGGCAGAAACGGTCTCCGTTACCGCTTGACCGCCATCACTGGCGTCACCGGCGGCTTTGACCGCCATCTTTTCAGTCTGCATCGCATTATTTGCGCTCTGTTGAATATTGGAACCCATCTGTTCCATCGACGAAGAGACCTCTTCGGCGGATGCCGCCTGCTCGGTAGAGCCCTGGGCCATTGCCTCGGCCGTAGAGCTCAACTCCCGGCTTCCCGACGCGACGTTATCGCCGGCCCTTTTGACCTCACCAACGATTTCGCGGATTTTCGCGACCATATTTTTCATGGCGTGAAGCAGTTGGCCTGTTTCGTCCTGGCTGTCCACATCGATCTTTACGGTTAGGTCCCCTTCGCTCAGGCGGTTTGAAATATCCAAAGCCTTTATCAAAGGACGTGTAATGGCGCGTGTTATGAAAAGAGCAATAAGTATGCCGAGCGCAACCGCTAAGAGGAGTCCTGCAACCATCACGGTCGAAGAGAAGGAGAGTTTGGATATGGTGCTGCCGGCGATTTTTTTGGTGTCGGCCATCCCCGCGGCAGCGGTTTCCTTGGTAATAGCGAGCAACTCGTTTCCGGTAACCCGGCGTTTGTTATTGAGTTCTTCAACGGCCGTCCAGTTTGCAAGTAGCTCGAGCATATTCTTCCTATACTCATTCAAAGCAGCTCTTATGTTCTCTATCTGCTTGAGATTGCTATCCTTTCTGGTTACAGCCTTCAAAGACTCCAGCTTCTTTTCGATTAGGTCGAAATCCTTTTGGGTTTCCTGGACAGAGTTGAGGTCCCTATCAGTCTGGGCTTTCCATAATACGATTCGAATCGAAGCGGCCAACCCGCCTATCTCGTCCATAGTCCTGCATTTCCAGAGCCGTTCAACCAGCTTGCCCACCTCAAGGCCGGAATTGATTTCGTTTTTGAAAAATTCGTTCTGGTCGTTTGTAAACGCATCGACATTGTTGACGAAGAGATTGGCCGCTTCACGGATCTGTCCGCGATTATGCAAAAGTGCCTCGCTTTTTGCAGTCGTTTCCAAAACCAGGCGTTCGTACTCGGCGAGCTTCACATGAGCCTTCTCAACCTCTTCTCGCAGTTTGACAAGTTCCGAAGACCCGGCAGCGAGCTCTTGGGCCTCCTTAAGATTCTTTTTTACCTGCTCGAGACTTTTCATCCCGGCTTCCAGGGAGTTTTTGTCCAGGGTGTAGCCGTACCCCCTGATCTCGAACATAGTATCCTGAAAACTACTGTCCACGGCACTGGAAACCTCCATCTCCGGGACAAACTGGAAGTTAAGTTTGGCGGCAAGCCCTGATACGCTTCGCATATTCCAGACAGCAACGCCGCCCAAAACAAGGGAAATTGCGATCAGCGCCCCGAAACCTATTCCTATTTTTTTTCCAAGCTTAAAGTTTTTCATGCTGTCCTCGCTAAGGTTATGATCCCATTTCACTTTACGCAAAATTCGCCCCACCGGCTCTTCATTGCCTTCAGCAACTCCACCCTTCGATTTCCAGCGTAAATACATCCATTATCAGTCGAACAAAGCTACATCTCCCGATTCATCGGATTCCCTTCGTGCCAATTCAAGAATCCTTCTTTCTTCAAAACCGATATTCGGATAGCAGGTGAAAGGAATACGTTTCAGAAAGACTTCACCGCTATCCGTATGGAAGAAGATCTTTCGAGTGTCATGCCCCCCAAGATCCCGGCTGGCGATGGAGATGGTCTCCATCTTAAGGAACTCGAGGACAAACTCTGAGTTCTTTGCGCCCATCCCACTCCCGGCAGACACAGCCGGAAGAACATGCGCCCCGCCAAAAACTTTTGCGATTAAATGTTTCTTTTTGCCGCCGAGCTTCATGACCCTGTTGATCAACAACTCCATCGCGTTTATGGCGTACCGGGCCACATTGTCAAAAAGTTTCAGATCGGCCTTTCCCGGCAGCAGGATGTGGTTCATGCCTCCGATTCGCTCCAGGGAGTCGTACAGGCATACGGCCACACAGGAGCCAAGAAGGGTCTCGATGACGGCCGGTTCCCTGCTGGCATGGAATCCACCGATATGAATGCTGTAGCTCTTCTTCAATTCATCGGCCTCGGGCAGTCTGAACCATCACTGCTTTCTGTAAGTGCTGGTTGCTGTTTGGACCAGGGGCAAATCCATGCCATGAAGGCTTTCCGAATGTCCCACAAACAGATATCCCCCGGATATCAGTTGTTGCGAAAGCCGCTTAACGAGTTTTTCTTGTGTTGACCGGTCAAAATAGATGAGGACGTTTCGGCAAAACACGATCGCCATCGGTTCGTCTATTCCATATTCCTCGTCCAGAAAATTAAGCCTTTCGAATCGCACCGAATTGCGTAATGCTGATACGACCCGCACGAGCCCCTTTACTTTTTCCTTGCTTCTGAGAAGATACTTTTTCCTGAGCATCATTGGAATCGGGATCACTCTGTCATGGTCGTATATGCCCGACCTTGCTTTTTCCAATACCGCCGTAGAGATGTCCGTTGCAAGGATCGAAAAGTAAAATCCCGGACAGCCTTCCGCGAACTCACTCAAGACCATCGCCAGAGTGTAGGGTTCCTCTCCGGTTGAACATGCCGCGCTCCAAACGTTGAGCTTTTTGCGGACGCCAATCCCGTGTGACAGGACCAATTCCGGAAGAACCCTTTCAGAAAGGTAATCAAAGTGATCGGACTCCCGAAAGAAATCGGTCTTATTGGTGGTTACCACGTCGATCATGTGGATAAATTCCGACTGTGACCCGCCGGGGCTGAAGAGAAACTCGCAGTACCTCTCAAAGGACTCGATACAAAGAGCACGCAACCGCTTACGGAGCCGTCCTTCGAGCATCGTCTTCTTGGCGGGAGGCAACCTGATGCCGCATGAATTTCGAATAAATTCACTCAGGCGCGCAAAGTCCTTATCCGACATCCGCACCGAGAATATTCCGCCATCGGAAATCTCGCCTGTGTTTACCTGGAAAGAAGACGATTCCCTCTGTATTGCTTTTGGCAACTGCGTGTCGTGCTTTGTGTTCGTAGTCTCAGCCGGCATTTTATTCGCGATTGCCTCCAATCTTTCCGTAAATTGCCGCGGAGTTAACAGGGAGCACAGAGAAAAACAGGCACGAAATAAACTCTTCTTTCCCTCTGCTCGCCTTGCGCCCTCCGCTGTCGGTCATTGAACTCCGGCTTACGCGGCTGCTTCCTCACTCACGTCGCGCGCCACGGCAAGTTCATCTACCGAGAATACCTTGTCGATATCCAGGATGATTATGAAGTGATTGTCCCGTTTACCCATTCCCTTTATGAATTTTGTATTCAACCGGGTCCCGATACGCGGGGCCGGTTCAATCTGGTCGGGATCAAGGTCCATGACTTCCTGCACCGAATCCACCAGGGCGCCGAGCACTGTGTTCTCCCCGTCGATCTCAATTTCGACGATGATGATGCAGGTATTTAGCGTCGTTTCCGTCCGGGTCATTGCGAACTTCAAACGCATATCCACGACCGGCACTACGGTACCCCGAAGATTGATCACTCCCAGCATGAACTCAGGGGTCTGCGGCACTTTTGCAATCAATGTGAAATCCAGGACTTCGCGGACTTTTGCGATGTCCAACGCAAACACCTCCTCTTCAAGCTTGAAGGTAAGATACTGACTTGTTTCGGTTACTGACGATACACTCATTTCAACACCTCCCTAATATCTCTCAAACTCCGCGTCGTCCATGTCCGGCTTGACTTCCCTCGACAGATTCAGGGACACGCCACCCGGTTGTGTGCCTCCGTTTGACTTCCTGTGCGCGGGGTTTTTTAAATGTGCTATATGTGTCTTCTGCACAGCTTTAGCTTGCTTGCCGGGCGCCGCAATGCTTGTTTTCGCTACGGCAGAGCCGGCGTTGAGTTTGAAGAATGCAATCGTGTTTTGAAGTTGCTCGGCTTGGCTCAGCAACTCGACAGACGTGGAAGCCATCTCCTCGGATGCCGAAGCGTTCTGTTGCACTACCTGATCCAGTTGTTGAATGGCCTTGTTGATCTGACCTGCTCCAGCAGACTGCTCGCTGCTCGCGGCAGTGATCTCCTGCACCAGGTCCGCTGTCCTCTGGATATCCGGAACGATTCTTCCCAGCATCTCTCCGGCTTTTTCCGCGACCTGAACACTCGAAGCCGATAGCTTATTGATTTCGGCCGCCGCCGTTTGGCTCCGTTCAGCGAGCTTTCGCACCTCTGAGGCCACCACCGCAAATCCCTTGCCGTGTTCACCTGCGCGCGCCGCCTCAATGGCCGCATTCAACGCGAGCAGGTTTGTCTGACGCGCTATCTCTTCGATGATGGAAATCTTACTGGCGATTTCCTTCATTGCTGCAACCGTCTCCATTACCGACTTGCCCCCTTCCTTTCCGTCTTCGGCAGCCTTGAGCGCGATCTTCTCGGTCTGCTGGGCGTTGTCGGAATTCTGCCTGATGTTGGCCGCCATTTGCTCCATGGAAGAAGACACCTCTTCCACCGATGCCGCCTGCTCGGAAGTGCCCTGAGCCAGTTGCTCGGCGATGGAACTCAGCTCCTGGCTCCCCCCCATGACCTGGTTCGCCACTGTCTGTATATTCGACGCGACTTCAGTGAGACCTCCGACCATGTTCGCCATGGCCTGCATCAACTTGTCCCGGGAGGACCGTTCCTTTACTTTGACCGTGAGGTTTCCCACCGCTATTTCCTCAGCGGTTGTTGTTACCTCATCCATTGCGTCAATCAGCATATGGAGGTTGTTCTTGATTTCGTTGAAGTCACCCTGATAGGTGTCAGTGATTTTGGGAGGAATATCGCCCTTACTGATCCGGTCCACGTATTCAGCCGCTACGTTTAGAGGTCCGATCACCGCGTCCAGAGTATTGTTAACCCCTTCGACTATCTTGCGATAATCCCCGTTATGCTTGGCTGCATCCGCACGTGAGGCAAGCTTCCCTTCCAGCGCTGCTTTGACCAGACCATCGGCATCCCGCACCAGGTTGGCAATGGCTTGAACCGTGCCCTCCATAGCGTCGTTGATCTTTGTGAAGTTCTCTCCAATTGCGCGAGTATCTTCGTCGGTGGCCGCAGCAGAAGGGGCAACGTTCAGATCTCCCCGGGCAACTTTGTCCAAATTGACCACCAGTTTATCGACCTCAACCGCTTGATAGTCCGCTTGTTTCTTGGCCAGACGCGCAGCGCTCTTCACCGCCGTGAGGTCCGTGACCACCTCCAGAGCTCCGATTATCCCGCCTTCAGTGTTTTTAACGGGGACACCGGTGTAGGAGATATCCAAATCTTTGCCCAGCGGGTGGGCGTCGGTCTCTGCCGTCACACTGTGGCCGCACTGCATACATTGGCTCGTGGCACATTTATCCGTACGGCAATGGGACGTCTTGAAGTGATCGTAGCATTTGGTCCCTATGACAGCCTGCTGCGAGAGGCCGGTCAGGCTCGCTCCTACAGCGTTCATGTATCGAATGCTCAAGTCCCGGTCGGCAATGAAAGCGGGTACGGGCATCGAATCAAGATGTGCAACAATGGAACTCATGGTATTGTTTACGCCTTCTACGATCTTGCGGTAGTCCCCGCTATGTTCGGCTGCCTCCGCACGTGTGGCAAGCTTCCCTTCCACCGCTGCTTTGGCCAGACCGTCGACATCCTGCACCAGGTTGGCAATAGCCTGAACCGTGCACTCCATAGCATCATTAATCTTTGTGAAGTTCTCTCCAATTGCGCGAGTATCTTCGTCGGTGGCTGCAGTAGAAGGCGCAACGTTCAGATCTCCTCGGGCAACTTTCTCCAAATTGACCACCAATTTATCCACCTCGAGCGCTTGATAATCCGCTTGCTTCTTGGCCAGACGCGCAGCGCTCTTCTCCGCAGTGAGGTCCGTGACCACCTCCAGAGCTCCTATTATCCTGCCTTCAGTGTCTTTAACGGGAACACCGGTGTAGGAGATATCCAAATCTTTGCCCAGCGGGTGGGCGTCGGTCTCGGCCGTCACACTGTGGCCGCGCAGCATGCATTTGCCCAGGGCGCAGTTATCCGTACGGCAATGAGGCGTTTTGAAGTGTTCGTAACACTTAGTCCCTATCACGGCCTGCTGCGAGAGGCCAGTCAGGCTCGCTCCTACAGCGTTCATGTATCGAATGCTCAAGTCCCGGTCGGCAATGAAAGCCGGTACGGGCATCGAATCAAGATGTGCAACAATGGAACTCATGGTATTGTTTACACCTTCGACGATCTTGCGGTAGTCCCCGCTATGTTTGGCTGCGTCCGCACGTGTGGCCAGATTGCCTTGGACAGCCGCCTCAGCGAGAATATTGACGTCGGTTACCAAAGCGTTCACATTGTCGATGCAGTTGTTGAGGTTGTTTTTGATTTCATTGAAGTCACCTTTGTAGGCATCGGTGATTTTCGGAGGAATATCCCCCTTCGATATTCGGTCCACGTATTCCGCCGTAACATTGATCGGGGCCACAAAAGCATCTATCAGCCCGTTCATGCCGTGCGCAAGTTCATTCCATGCTCCTTTGTACGTGGCTGCATTACCGCGCGCATCGAGCTTTCCATCCTGAATAGCCCGGGTCAGCTTCCCCGTCTCCGAGAGGAGGTTCCTGATGGTATTCAGCATCGAATTCAAGCCCTTGCCGAGAAGGTCGTTTTCGGACCTGACCTTCAGCTCGACCTGCATATCCCCTACGGCAACTTTTTCAGCGGCCATCGAGGCATCTTTGATGTTTTCGATTACGTTCCTGAACGACTGCGACAGCATGCCAACCTCATCACTGGTGGTAGCTTCGATGCTCACATTCACATCTCCGAGGGCCAATTTGTCCACGGCCGAAGCAAGATTTCGTATTGGTCTACTGATTGCTCTTGAAATGTAAAACCCGAAAACAACCGCGAGCAGTAAGACGGCCCCGGCGACAGATAAAAGGAACTGTATCGCAGCATTAGCTCCAATGTATCCAGCCAGTCCGCCGGCCAGTACTACGACGATAAACGCCGCGATCTGTTTCGTGCAGATTTTGAGGTTACAAAACCAATTCATCTCTATTCCTTCCATTTGTTTGGGGGTTGCTGAATCTCGATCCTCGCCGACCGTGGCGCAATCGACCGGCGCTCAAACGCTCTGATGCGGGGAGCCTCATCACTGCACTACTTGCAAGCATAAATGCTTTTTCTCTTTGCTCGCCCTGCGCTGCTAGTCTTTATACCGGTTGCGTTCAAGACCGGGCGGGGATAAACCCGGGATAAACCCCGCCCCTACGTTCATTACCGCGCGATTCTTTCGTAGGGGAGGGGCTTTATGCCCTCCCGGAGCACCGGACTTGAACGCAACTCCGTTTTAGACTCCGGCTTACGCGGCTGCTTCCTCACTCACGTCGCGCGCCACGGCAAGTTCATCTACCGAGAATACCTTGTCGATATCCAGGATGATTATGAAGTGATTGTCCCGTTTACCCATTCCCTTTATGAACTTTGTATTCAAGCGGGTCCCGATACGCGGGGCCGGTTCAATCTGGTCGGGATCGAGGTCCATGACTTCCTGCACCGAATCGACCAGGGCGCCGAGCACGGTGTTCTCCCCGTCGATCTCGATCTCGACGATGATGATGCAGGTATTTACCGTCGTTTCCGTCCGGGTCATCGCGAACTTCAAACGCATATCCACCACCGGCACCACGGTTCCCCGAAGATTGATAACTCCCAGCATGAACTCGGGAGTCTGCGGCACTTTTGCAATCAATGTGAAATCCAGGACTTCGCGAACTTTTGCGATGTCCAATGCAAACACCTCGTCTTCGAGCTTGAAGGTAAGATACTGACTTGTTTCGGTTACTGACGATACACTCATTTCAACACCTCCCTAATATCTCTCAAACTCCGCGTCGTCCATGTCCGGCTTGGCTTCCCTCGACAGATTCAAAGACACGCCACTCGGTTGTGTGCCTCCGTTGGGCTTCTTGGGCGCGGCGTTTTTTAAATGCGCTATATGTGTCTTCTGCACAGCTTTAGCCTGTTTCCCGGCGGCCGCAACGCCTGTTTTCGCAACGGCGAGGCCGGCGTTGAGTTTGAAGAATGCAATCGTGGTCTGAAGTTGCTCGGCTTGGCTCAACAGTTCGGCGGATGTGGAAGCCATCTCCTCGGATGCCGAAGCGTTCTGTTGCACTACCTGATCCAGTTGCTGAATGGCCTTGTTGATCTGGCCCGCTCCCGCAGACTGCTCGTTGCTCGCTGCAGTGATCTCCTGCACCAGGTCCGCGTTTTTCTGAATATCCGGAACCATTCTTCCCAACATCTCTCCGGCTTTTTCCGCGATCTGAACACTCGAAGCCGATAGCTTATTGATTTCGGCCGCCGCCGTTTGGCTCCGTTCAGCGAGCTTGCGCACCTCCGAAGCCACCACGGCAAATCCCTTCCCGTGTTCACCTGCGCGCGCCGCCTCAATGGCGGCGTTGAGCGCCAACAGGTTGGTCTGGCGAGCGATCTCTTCGATGATGGAAATCTTGCCGGCGATTTCCTTCATCGCTGCAACCGTCTCCATGACCGACTTGCCCCCCTCTTTTCCGTCTTCGGCAGCCTTGAGCGCGATCTTCTCGGTCTGCTGGGCATTATCGGAATTCTGCTTGATGTTGGCCGCCATTTGCTCCATGGAAGAAGACACCTCTTCCACCGATGCCGATTGTTCCGTCGCACCCTGGGACAACTCCTCGGAACTGGCGCTCATTTCCTGGCTTCCCGTCATGACCTGATTCGCCACTGTCTGTATGTTCGACGCTACTTCCGTGAGACCTGCGACCATATTCGCCATGGCCTGCATCAGCTTATCCTGGGGAGACCGTTCCTTGACTTTGACCGTGAGGTTCCCGGACGCTATTTCTTCTGCAGTTGTGGTTACCTCCTCCATGGCGTCAATGAGCATATGAAGGTTATTTTTGATGAGATTGTATTGTCCTCTGTACTCGGCGGTAATTTTCGGCGGAATGATTCCCTTTGCCACCTTTTCCACGTAGTCCCCCGTGACCATCAAGGGATCGACGATGTTGGTGATCGTGTCGTTGACACCGGCTACCAGTTTGTTCCATCCCCCTGCAAAGAGATCGGCGTCCGCCCTTTTGTCCAGCTCACCGTTTGCCGCCGCCTGGACGATCTTGTCAGTCTCCCTCAGCAGTTCGTTCATCATCTTGACCATGGCGTTCAGATTGTTCTTGATAACGTTGTACTGGCCCTTGTACTCGGTCGTGATGGCCGGTGGAATGACTCCCTTCGAGACCTTTTCCACATAGTCCGCAGTGACCATCAAGGGATCGACGATATTAGTGATCGTGTCATTTACGCCCGATACCAGTTTGTTCCATCCCCCTGCGAAAAGATTGGCATCCGCCCTTTTGTCCAGTTCACCGTTTGCCGCCGCCTGGATGATCTTGTCCGTCTCCCTCAGCAGCTCGTTCATCATCTTGACCGTTGCATTCAGGTTGTTCTTAATTTCATTGAAATCGCCCTTGTATATATCGGTTATGGTTGGAGGAATATCGCCTTTACTGATCCGGTCGACGTACTCAGCCGCTACGTTCAGAGGTCCGATCACCGCATCCAGCGTATTGTTCACCCCATCCACGATCTTGCGATAGTCCCCCTGGTGTTTCGTTGCATCCGCACGGGTAGCCAGCTTCCCTTCCACTGCCGCCTGCTCCAGTGTGTTGGCGTCGGCCACAAGGGCATTGACAGCATCGATACAGGCATTGAGGTTGTTCTTGATTTCGTTGAAGTCACCTTTGTACTCATCGGTGATTTTCTGAGGTATATCACCCTTGCTGATCCGATCCACATATTCCGCTGAAACGTTTAAAGGGTCTACAATGTTGGTGATCGTGTCATTTACGCCCGATACCAGCTTGTTCCATCCGCCTACGAACAGATTGGCATCCGCCCTTTTGTCCAGTTCACCGTTTGCCGCCGCCCGGACGATCTTGTCCGTCTCCGCCAGCAGATCGTTCATCATCTTGACCATGGCGTTCAGATTGTTCTTGATAATGTTGTACTGCCCCTTGTACTCGGTCGTGATGGCCGGCGGAATGACTCCCTTCGAGACCTTTTCCACATAGTCCGCAGTTACCATCAAAGGATCGACTATGTTGGTGATCGTATCATTTACGCCTGATACAAGCTTGTTCCATCCCCCTGCAAAGAGATTGGCATCCGCCCTTTTGTCCAGCTCTCCGTTTGCCGCCGCCTGGATAATCTTGTCGGTCTCCGCCAGCAGTTCGTTCATCATCTTGACCGTTGCATTCAGGTTGTTCTTGATTTCATTGAAATCGCCCTTGTATGTATCGGTTATGGTTGGAGGAATATCGCCTTTGCTGATCCGGTCGACGTATTCAGCCGCAACGTTCAGAGGTCCGATCACCGCATCCAGGGTATTGTTCACCCCTCCCACAATCTTGCGATAGTCGCCCTGGTGTTTCGTTGCATCCGCACGGGTGGCAAGCTTCCCTTCCACTGCCGCCTGTTCCAGCGTGTTAGCGTCGGCCACAAGGGCATTGACAGCATCGATGCAGGCATTGAGGTTATTCTTGATTTCGTTGAAGTCACCTTTGTACTGATCGGTGATTTTCGGAGGCATATCACCCTTGCTGATCCGATCCACATATTCCGCTGAAACGTTCAAAGGGTCTACAATGTTGGTGATCGTGTCATTTACGCCCGATACCAGCTTGTTCCAACCGCCCACGAACAGATTGGCATCCGCCCTTTTGTCCAGTTCACCGTTTGCCGCCGCCTGGACGATCTTGTCTGTCTCCGCCAGCAGTTCGTTCATCATCTTGACCATGGCGTTCAGGTTGTTCTTGATGACGTTGTACTGGCCCTTGTACTCGGCGGTGATGGCTGGCGGGATGACTCCCTTCGAGACCTTTTCCACGTAGTCCGCAGTTACCATCAAAGGATCGACGATGTTGGTGATCGTATCATTTACGCCCGATACCAACTTGTTCCATCCCCCTGCAAAGAGATTGGCATCCGCCCTTTTGTCCAGCTCTCCGTTTGCCGCCGCCTGGACGATCTTGTCCGTCTCCGCCAGCAGTTCGTTCATCATCTTGACCATGGCGTTCAAGTTGTTCTTGATAACATTGTACTGGCCCTTGTACTCGGTCGTGATGGCCGGCGGAATGACTCCCTTCGAGACCTTTTCCACATAGTCCGCAGTTACCATCAAGGGATCGACGATGTTGGTGATCGTGTCATTTACACCCGTCACCAGCTTGTTCCAACCGCCCACGAACAGACTGGCGTCCGCCCTTTTGTCCAGCTCACCGTTTGCTGCCGCCCGGATGATCTTGTCGGTCTCCGCCAGCAGTTCGTTCATCATCTTGACCGTTGCATTCAGGTTGTTCTTGATTTCATTGAAATCGCCCTTGTATGTATCGCTTATGGTTGGAGGAATATCGCCTTTGCTGATCCGGTCGACGTACTCAGCCGCCACGTTCAGAGGCCCGATCACCGCATCCAGCGTATTGTTCACCCCTTCGACGATCTTGCGGAAGTCCCCCTGGTGTTTTGTTGCGTCCGCACGGGTAGCCAGCTTCCCTTCCACTGCCGCCTGCTCCAGCGTGTTGGCGTCGGCCACAAGGGCATTCACAGCATCGATGCAGGAATTGAGGTTGTTTTTGATTTCATTGAAGTCACCTTTGTATTCATCGGTGATTTTCGGAGGAAGATCACCCTTGCCTATCCGGTCCACGTATTCGGCCGTAACATTGATCGGGGCAACGAAAGCATCTATCAGCCCATTTATGCGGTGTACCAGTTCATTCCATGCCCCCTTGTACATGGCTGCGTTGCCGCGCGTGTCGAGCTTTCCATCCTGGGTGGCTTTGGTCAGGTTCTCCGTCTCGGAGAGGATATTCCTGATAGTATCCAGCATCGAGTTCAACCCCTTACCGAGAAGGTCGTTTTCGGACTTTACTTTCACCTCGACCTTCATATCCCCCGAGGCAATTTTCTCAGCGGCAATTGATGCATCTTTGATGTTTGCGATCACGTTCCTGAACGATTGCGACAATATACCAACTTCATCCCTGGTGTTCGCTTCGATGCTGACATTCACATCTCCGAGGGCCAACTTGTCTACGGCCGAAGCAAGTTCTCGTATTGGTCTACCGATCACTCTTGAAATCAAGAACCCTAAGACAACTGCGAGCAGCAACCCGGCTGCGGCGACAAATAACTGGGACTGTATTGCAGCATTAGCTCCAATGTATCCAGCCAATCCGCCGATCAGGACCACGACGATAAATGCCGCAATCAGTTTTGTTCCGATTCTGAGGTTATAGAACCAATTCATCATTGTTCCTTTCTTTTGCTTGGGGTTGTGTTCCTCTCTTTTGATCCATATCGACTACTGCTCAATCGCACGTTATTAAAGTCTTACACTACGGAGACCTCCTTCCTGCCTGTTATCAACGTCCCATTGCACCATTTACGTTTTTCAGGGTCCTGCGGATCATTTGGCCCACATTGGAAGTGACAGGTTCGTCATGGCCTGAGTAAATCAGCTCGATGTCCAGACCCGCCAGCCGTCCCAGAAGGGTGGTAAACGCACGATCGTAGGAGCCGTCCCCGGAAAGAATCCTGAGTGAGGTATCTCCTGAGAAAAGAACTTTTTCCTCGGCACAATAGAGGCATACGGAGTCGTTGGAATGGCTTGGCGCATGTATCACACAAAAATTGCGATCTCCCATCCTGATGATCTGCTCTGCTCTTATGAGTTCGCCGCCATAGTCGTTCCTGTTAAATGCGTATATCCGTGGATTGTATCTGCGCAGGACTTCGGGCAGACCGCCTGCGTGGTCAAAATGGCTGTGAGTCAAAACGACCTGATCTACAGATTTCTTGCCGCACCCGGTTGATATCCGCTCGATTTCATCAATGATGAACCCGTCGATTCCCACGTCCACGAGAGTGTTCACGTCCTCCAACCTGTTCCAGCTCCCAAGGACGAGATATGCCTTGCACGAATAGGCTTTAGGGTTGCGTTTCAGTGCTATCACCTTCATCACCGGCCCTCGATCTTTCTGAACAACTGGGCGTCGCCGCTTACCTTTTCGAACAGATGGGCGGCCTCAGCGGGCATTTTCTGTGTCTGCTCGGTAGCGAAGAACCCGCCTGGAGCCAGGGAGCTGTGGAACATCCCGATCACCTCTACCCGCTCGGCGTGTTGAAAGTGCAGAAGAACGTTTTTGCACACGATCAGGCTGAAGCCGTCTCCTATGGATCTCAAAGAAAGGAGATCGTGTTTTTGAAATTGGATTCGGCTTCGCAGAAGCTCGGATATCCTGAAGTATCCCGCTTTGTCATCCGGCTCGAAGTATTTCTCCAACAGCTCCTTCGGCATTCTTTTCACTTCTTCTTCCTGGTAGAGGCCGGTGCGTATGATGTCCCCGAACAGGCTGCAATCGTCCAGGTCCGTCGCGCGAATTCGGAGGTTGTTGAAACCGAAGCGTCCCATGTTTTCGGCAAACAGCATGGCCAGGGAATAGGGCTCCTGTCCCATGGCGCATCCGGCATCCCAGACATGCACGCGGCTGCGGCCCGATGTGTACGGGATCACGTGTTCGACTACACGTTCCAAGGTTTGCAGGTCTCTTAGAAAATAGGTGAACGCCATGCTCGCTGCTCCTGTCTGCTAATGCATCAAAGATTCCCGTGCTTCGACACCCTGCACCAGTTTGGGGACATCCATGATGAGCGCCACCGTCCCGTCACCCAGGATTGTCGCCCCTGAGATCACGTCCACGTTGCGGTAGACTCTGCCCATATTCTTGATGACCGTTTGGTGCTCCCCGATGACCTTATCGACCACAAAGCCAACTTTCCCACTCGGGGATTCGGTGATCACGATCTGTTGGACTTCGGGCGCTTTGCCGTCGATCGAAAAACTCTCGCGCAGCAATATGTAGGGGACGATTTCGCCTCGGACGTGGGTAATGTGGCGCCCGTGTGCTCCTGCGACATCCTCGCGCGTCAATTCCACGCACTCCTCCACCACGGAGAGCGGCAAGACGTATCGCCCATCCCCGACTTCGACCAGCAATCCATCGATGATCGCCAGGGTTAGAGGCAGTTTGAGAGTGATGGTCGTCCCCGTGCCCTTTTGGCTGCTGACCTCTATGGAACCACGCAGAGCATCGATACTGCGTTTCACCACGTCCATTCCGACACCGCGGCCCGAGACGCTGGTAATCTGCTGCGCGGTGGAAAAACCCGGGGCGAAAATCAGCGAAAAGATTTCCTTTTCAGAGAGTTCGGTTTCGGCTGCCATCAACCCCTTTTCCACGGCCTTGGACCTGATCGCATCGGCGTCCAGGCCTGCGCCGTCATCCGTTACACGGATCAGCACGTTGGCGCCCGAATGCATTGCCGATAGATGGACGGTCCCCTGCCCCGCTTTACCGGCAGCCTCTCTAACCCCCGGCGGTTCAATGCCGTGATCGATGCAGTTTCTTATGAGATGCACGAGAGGATCGTTTAGGCGCTCGATCACTGTCTTATCAAGCTCTGTCTCCCCTCCATCGGTAACCAACTGAACATCTTTACCGAGTTCACCGGACAGATCGCGAACCAGCCGTTTGAATTTGCTGAACGTCGTCCCGATGGGCAGCATCCGAATGCTCATGGTGTTTTCGCGAAGCTCGGCGGTGAGCCGTTCCACTTCCTCGGATATCGAGAGCAGTCCCGCATGGTCCATAGAACCAACCGTCTGGCTGAGGCGGGCCTGTACCGTCACCATTTCCCCCACCAGGTTGACCAGAGCATCGAGCCTTTCCGCAGGCACCCTCACGCTCGAAGCCTGTTCCTCTTTCCGATACTTGCTGCGAACGGCCAGCATGTGTTCCTGTTCAGCCAGGGCGGACTCGACCCTGCTTGGTTCGACCAGCCCCTTATCGACCAGCAGCTCTCCAACCCGCTTTTGAGCGCAAAGCGCTTCCTGCAGGTTTTCCTGCGACACGAGGCCGCGATCGATCAATATCTCCCCGATCTTTCTCGGAGGTGCGTCATCGTCTTCGGGACCCGACTCATCGATTACTTCAATCGCAAGCTCGCACTCATCCTCGATGAAGATGAATACATCTTTTATGGCATCGACCCCGCGCCGGGTGGTAAGGATAATGTCCCACGAGATGTGGCATTGTTCGGGGTCGATGACCTCCAATGCCGGGACGGCTTCGGTCTGGGCAACCACACTGCACTCCCCCAACTCCCGCAGTTCATAGAGCAGAAGGACAGGATTGGCGCCTCTTGAAAAGATTTCGCGGTCCGGACGAAAAAAGATCCGGTAGGTCTTTTCGACCTGTTCATCATCAGTTGCCGGCAATGCTGTTTGCAAAACCTGGCCGGCAGGATTGTCAGGTTGGGGAATGAGTTGCCTGAGTGCGTTCGTAATCTCGCCGGCCCCGGATGTAGCGGCCATTGCCCCGCCCTCTGAACCCTCAAGCATGCCGCGTATCTGGTCTCCAGCCCGCAGGGTCAAATCAACGAGCGTTTTGCTCACGCACAGTTTGTGATTGCGGATCAGGTCAAAAACGGTCTCGACGTCGTGTGTGAACGCTGCAATGTCATCAAAGCCAAACATTGCTCCAGACCCCTTGATCGTGTGCAGAGCGCGAAACACGCGGCCGATCAGCTCCGTGTCGCAGGGATCTTCCTCCAAAGCCAGCAGGGACGTTTCGAGTTCGGCGAGTAGTTCGTAGGCTTCCGCCTTGTAGGCTTCTCTTTGAGATTCAATCATCCCAGCACCTTCCTCACTACTGCCAGAAGTTGCTCGGGCTTGAAGGGCTTGACAATCCATCCGGTTGCTCCGGCCGCTTTGCCCTCCAGCTTCTTCTCCGCCTGGGACTCGGTGGTCAGCATCACGATGGGGATGAACTTGCAGGAAGAATTTGCCCGTACGCTTCGAATCAGTTCAATCCCATCCATGTTGGGCATGTTGAGGTCGGTCAGCACCATGTGAACGCCAGACCCGTCAAGCTTTGACAAGGCGTCCCTGCCGTCCGTGGCCTCCACCACCTGATAGCCGGCCTGTTTGAGCGTGAAGCTCACCATCTGGCGCATACTGGCGGAATCATCTACGGCCATAATGATCTTGCTCATGATTTCCAACCTCCTCCTGTCCATAAGCAGCTCTTACCGGGGTCCTTATGGCAGCCGATAGTGCGCACGAACCCTGTATCGAGCGCCATGCGTTTGAAGGTCTCGGATTTTTTCTCGTGAAATGCCACGTGCTTGCCCACTCTCAAAGATGTCCGGTGGGTCGAGCAGAATAGTTGCATGGTAGACAGGTCCAGCTCCGTTAGCCCTTCGAGATCAATTACGATACGCTCGCCGCTGTTCAAAGCGTCCGCCAACGTCTGCTTCAGTTCGTTAGCGCGCTCTATGGTCCAACTGCCCTTAAGTCTCAGAACGATCTTTTCATCAGACCGCATCGTCTCAACATCCATCGCCTTCTTCTCCCATTTGGACAGGCATTTGCTTAAAAGAGCTCGACATTGTCCCCCAGATCCTCTTCATCTGCCTTGTTCGCGCCGCTCTCAGGCGCCTCATTTTCCGCCTCGATGGTGGTAAGGGGGTTTACTATTACCCCATTTGGCTTTGCCTGATAGTGCACGTCACGCTCTCCCTGCATGGTATACGCGGATTCCAGGATCTTCATGCGCTCCGCGCTGTCTGCCTGGCTCTCAGCCGCCTCCTTCGATTGCAGGAAAGACACGATCTCCCCCAGGCCTGACACAACGCGGCCGATCACCTCGTCAACCCGCCGATGCACACCCACTTCATCAACCGTTTTTCGGATGTCTTCGCAAAGGCTGCAGCCGTCAAGATTCATTCGCGTAAGCAGGGAGACGATGCTTTGATTGACATTTTGCAGGGTCTGCAACTGGGTTTTCAATTCCTCACCAACAAACGCCAAATCGCCTCCCTGATCTGTTCCGTCTGCGTTAACAGCAGTACACAGGGACTCGGACGCCAAAGTGATGGAACGCAGAGCTTCACTCGCATTTTCCGTCCGCCGGCGGGTTTCAACCGAGAGTTGATGGATCGCTTCGGCCAAAACGGCCAGTGTTGCACCTTGCTCACCGATGCGGCAGGCTTTGACGGTGGCGTTTAGAGCAATCATCTTGATTTTTTCTCCGATTTTTTCCATGTTGCCCGCGTGTGCCGACATCTCCTCAAGCATCCCGCCCACAGATCCCATTGCCAGGCACAACTCATGGCCGGTCTCGCCATAGGTCTTAAGATTTGAGGTAACGGAACAAAAACCGGCCTCGACACCGGTGAGAAACGATTGTCCGGTTTCATCGGCCGCGCCTGCCATTTTCGAGGTCTCCTGCGCCATTTCTTCGACGAGGTTTGCCAGGGCTAAGAGATTATCCAGGATGTTATTCACGGCAGAGACCAGTTCCTCCCTGGCGTGATCGAGTTGGGCTATTTGCAGACCGGAGACGTCTGCCGCCAGAAGCCTATGTTCCTCCCTGCCCTTGAGGCGCATCCGTCTGCTGTTCCAGCCAAATGGAAAGCCTATGTGTTCTCCTGTTAACCGGTCATGGGGACCAAGGCCTGCGAGTGCTTGCTGTGCGTGTTCAATCCTCTGGCGGGTAATGTCATGAAATTGCATTGACGAGACGATCTCCCCGATCCGTTGGGAGATTGCTTCATAGCGGGCGCAAACCTGTCCTGCGGCCTCGGCGGATAGGCCGTGTTTTTCCACTATGGACTCGAGACTCGACATGGTTTTGTCGACAACGATGCCGGCCCGGGTTTGCTGAGTGGCTTCCAGGTCCAAAACCCTGGAAAGGGTCTGCCCGATCAGCCGGCTTAAGGATTCAGAGCTCGCCAGAAGTTGAAAACACAGGTTTGCAATCTCTAAAGACAGCTTTCCCACTTCATCGGCCAGCGCCTCGAACCCGGCGTCCCCATCTTCGAGCCGGGCGCTCTCAATCCTTGTGGATACGCATAAGACCCGCAGATTCAAAATGGTTTTGTGAAAACCTTCCACTTCATGATTAAGATGAGCAAGGTTTTCCAATACTTCTCGAAGAGTGCGGGTATTGCGCCTGGACTCGCCTTCAAGCCGTTTCATTTTCTCGATAACATTACGAAAGCCTTCGATAACGGCCCCCAGTTCTTCCCCGGACATAAGACCGGCAACCGAGGCGGCTATCTTCGAGATCTCTTCGGCACGCTGATAAAAACCCTGCAGGTTTTCTCCTATGGAAAGAAACTCCCCTTCTGTGGAATTCCCCAATGATTCCAGGGCGCTTCCCAGCTCCAGTAGAGTATCCCGCCACCCATTCTCCGAGATTACTTCTCCCCGCAGCCTGTGAAGCAATGCAACCGGCCAACTAAGAATCTTCGTCAAGATGAATCCCGGTACGTTCCAGTTGGGCATGAGCTTCCTCGTTGACTTGTATTCGAAATTCTCGTGTCGGCGCTGTGTAGACTTATGGCCGTAGCTTTTCAGTACTTTGCCCGGCACTGCGGACACGTCTGAAGAATCGGTGCCTGGTAAGCCTTCGGTCCCTGAATCCATGTTCACAGTAATTTGATGCCCCGACCTGAAGAAATTCCAGTTATGCCAATGCCTGGGCCCCTACCCCGGTGATGAAGGTGATTTCGCTTGGGCATTTGCATTAAGGTCGGTATTATTCAAGGGATTCATGATGTTGAAAGAAGAGCGACAAACTACTTACAGCCATTCACTAGAATTCGATGGAGCTCAGGTAGGACCTCAGGTTGACCTTCTTCTGGTTCAACCCGAGTTTTGATCGAAGACGATAGCGGTGAGTCATAACGGTATTTAAGGAGATCCCGAGTATCGAGGCTATTTCTTTGTTTATTTTTCCGGCCCTGATAAGATTTGCAACCTGGACCTCCATTGAGCTGATGTTCGCATATTGCAGTGACAAATTTTTCATATAATGGAGAACAGATTTCTGACAGATTTGTTCTCATGATCTCAATATATGCCTTATAATCTTCACTAAGATGACCATTTTTCAACTTATCCACGTAGGGGAGAATCAGTTCCTTCACATTGAATACAACATTTTCACTGAGTGTCTCCTTGTCTTTCTCTGCCCGTTGGAAGAGAACTCCCAAAGCAATATTCAATTCCTTAAGCTCCCGCTGTATCTTCCGTTCGCGATCGATCCTTTCCATCTTAGCTTTGAGTTCCGGCAACTGAAATGGTTTTGCTATGAAGTCAGCCGCTCCAGCCTTGATTATGTCGCTGTATGTATAAATACCGCTATGGCCGGTCATCATGATCGTATCGACTTCAGGGTCGATTTTAATAATTTCACTGAGGAGCCGCAGGCCATCCATGCCTTCCATTTTAATATCCGAGATAACGAGCTCGAAACTGTCTCGTTTTAACACTTCCAGTGCTTCGGCCGGATCAGTAGTACTATCGCAGGAATAACCGGAGGATCGCAAAAACTTGGTCAGCAGGGCTGCAAATATTTTGTTCGTCATCAACGACCAGGATTTGTTTAATTTCCGTTTTCAAATCGACCCACCTTTCGCGCATCGAGAATCTTTCGGACCATCTCGGATATTTGCCTCATGCCATAAGGCTTCATCAGGAGTTCCACCCCTGGTTTTTTCACGCTGTCAATGGTAATTTTTTCACCGGTGGCTGCCGTCGAAAAGACAACTCTGGCCTGGCCCGAATTTCTATCTCTTTGACAATGCTCCCTATTAGTACTTTTTTTCAACGCAATTTCGTATGAATTGCGGTGAGAACAGATTTCACACAGATTTAGCCTTCAGGACCTCTTACTCGGGCCAAACATCAGCCTCAAATTCTCACGGCATATTCGAAACTCGGGTGACAGCGGCGTTCGCAATGTTACCGGTCGCCCACAGGGGCCAAAGCCCCTGCGACCCTCTTTGGAAGTGGCCGATATACAATTGGCCACTCTCTCATAATCGGCGCCGGTGATTAAAAATCTGAGGCTTCTGCATCATCAAAAGGGATAACATACTCCGGGCTCAAATCGCGTTTATCGAGAGGGACCGAAGCCATCCCATTCCCTCTCTTGAGATGGCCATTTGCTTTCTTTTCGTATGCTGCGATCAGCTTCGGCTCTTTTTGAGCCTTCTTAAATGCGACCTTTTTCCTTAATGCCGTGGCACCTTCGACGGTCGAATGGCCGTTGGCTCCTTCGATCAGGGTTACCAGTTCGGCCACAAAAATTTTCATTTGTCCTGCTTGGGCACTCATTTCCTCAGAGGCGGAGGCAGATTCCTCGGCATTCGCGGAATTGCGCTGCACAACATTCTCCATTTCGCTAACCGCTTTGGAGACTTGTCCAATCCCCTGGGCCTGTTCACCGGATGCCGCTGAGATCTCACCCATTAATTCTCCCATCCTGGCGGCGCTGTTTTGCACCTCCGAGAATTCGGCGCTGGTCTTTTGGACAACTTCGGAGCCTTCCTTTACTTTCCTGACTGTCTCTTCAATCAGATTGGCGGTATTTTTTGCCGCCTCGGCAGCCCTCATAGCCAAATTTCTCACCTCATCCGCGACAACCGCAAATCCCGCTCCGGCCTCACCGGCCCTGGCGGCTTCAACTGCTGCATTCAGTGCCAGCAGGTTCGTCTGAAAAGCGATTTCGTCAATGGTCTTGATGATCTTTGAGGTCTCTTTACTGGCTCTTGAAATCTGCTCCATGGAAGCGGTCAGGTGCGCCATTGATCCGTTGGCTTGCTCGACAACCTGCCTGGTCTTTTCCATCAGGACATTGGCCTGATTTGCATTTTCGGCATTTTGTTTTGTCATGGAGGCCATCTCTTCCAACGAGGAGGAGGTTTCCTCAATGGATGCCGCCTGCTCGGATGCTCCTTCGGCAAGTTCCTGGCTGGATGATGCAACCTGGGCGGAAGCTGAAGCCACCTGATCGGCGCCTTCGGTCAAGCCCTCAACGACACGGCCAATGGATCCGGTAATGCTTCGAGTGATGAAAAAGGCAATCAGGAGCCCCAGTACGGATGCTGCGGCCCCCAGGGAGAGCAACAGCGCTTTTCCGCCGGAAGCGGTCTGTGCGGATGCTTCACCGTCCTTCATGGCCAATTGCTGTTCGTAATCCGAGAAAGATTGCAGTAGTTGCAGCATCTTACTTTGAGGTGCGAGAACTTCATGAACAACAACATCGCCCGCCTCCTGATTCTTATTCGCCACACCCAGAACCTCGGCTTTTTCCGACAGTTGTACAACTGAGGCCATGTTTTCCTTTACCCCTGCAAACAATTCCTTACCTTTGTCCGTCTGCAGTGTCTTTTCAAGTTTGTTAAGGGTATCCGTCAGGTCGGCCTTAGCTTTGGCGAAACTCTCCTTCTGCTTCTGCTTGACACTCTCATCGGTAGTGAGGGCAATATTCCGTGCAGATCGGGCAACGACATCATAGTCTTTCATGATGTCATAAAGCAGGACCATTTGAGGCATTCTTACATTAGCAATCCCGTTCACCTTATCATTCAGAACGCCCATGCGGCTTGTACCAATAAATGTCAGCATGGTCATCAGCACGATCGTCAATCCGAAACCCAACAAAAGTTTTGTCCTCAATTTCAGTTTAGTCAACGACATGGCTTTCCTTCCTTCGGCGACTCAAAATTAACATCAACCTTGGGACCCAACAGATTCATGCACCCACAACGGTCCCCTGGACGGCCCTCATTCTCTCAAGTCCTCAGGCAGCCTTTCCAATAAGCACCATTTCACTCGCGCTCAGCACTCGACCAATATCGAGCAGGATTTTTACACACCCGGCTGTTTTTGCCATTCCAAGGATGTAGTCTGTGTCCAGAGTAGTCCCGAACTCCGGGGTTTCTTCGATGTCCGAGCCCTTGATGTTCAGGACCTCCGAGACCGAATCGACCACGATACCGATCTGCAGGGTCCTTGAACCATGCTCGATCTCGACGACTATAATACAGGTCCTTTCCGTGTAATCATTAGAGTTCATGCCAAACCTGAGACGGAGGTCTATCACCGGGATGACTTTCCCTCTGAGATTGATCACCCCCTTCACATAATCCGGAGTCTGTGGCACAGGGGTGATTCGCATCATCCCGATAATCTCCTTAACCGTGAGAATGCCAATCCCATATTCTTCCTGGTCCATAGAGAAGGAAAGATATTTTCCCTCCATCAGGTTGGCATTCCTTTTAGCGATTTGATCACTCACCAGGTTTTTGGTCATTGCTTCGCCTCCTCCTTTCTTCGGTCCTCAAACCCCCGTTTACAGCAATTTGATGCTCCGACCTAAAGACATTCCAGTTATGCCTGGGACCCCGCCCAGTGATGAATGTAACTTCGGTTGAGCGTATGTATTTGGGTCGGTATTGTTCTAGGGATTCATGATGTTGAAAGAAGAGCGACAAACTACTTACATACATTCACTAAAATTCGATGGACTTAAGGTAGGACCTCAGGTTGACTTTGCTTTGTTTCAACCCGAGCTTCGATCGAAGACGATAGCGGTGGGTCATGACAGTATTTAAGGAGATCCCGAGTATCGATGCTATTTCTTTGTTTCTTTTTCCAGCCTTGATAAGATTTGCAACCTGGACCTCCGTTGAGCTGATGTGCACATGTTGAAGCGACAAATTTTTCATAAATGGAGAACAGATTTCAGCCAGATTAGCCTTCAATATCTCAATATATGACTTGCACTCGTCACTAGAATAAATGTTTTGTAACTTATCCACATAGGGGAGAATCAGTTCCTTCACATTAAATACAACATTTTCACTGAGCGTATCCTTGTCTTTCTCCGCCCGCTGGAAGAGCACTCCCAGTGCCCTATTGACTTCATGAAGTTGCCTCCTCATCTTCCGTTCGCGATCAATCCTTTCTATCTTTGCCTCGAGTTCAGGCAACTGGAACGGCTTCGCTATGAAGTCAACCGCCCCGGCCTTGATTATGTCGCTATACGTATAAATATTTGTATACCCGGTCATCATGATCGTATCGAGTCCCGGGTCGATTTTATGTATTTCACTGAGGAGCCGAAGGCCATCGATGCCCGCGAGTTTGATATCCGAGATAACGAGTTCGAAACCGTTTCGTTTCAATTCTTCCATTGCTTTAGCCGAATCGGGGAAGCTCTCGCAGGAATAACCCGAGGATCGCAAGAATTTAGTCAGCATGTTACAAATATCTTGTTCATCATCAATAATCAGGATTTTATTGATTTCCCTTTTCAAATCGACCAACCTTTCGCGCATCGAGAATCTTTGGGACCATCCCGAGATTTTATCCGGATACGGAATGACTTCATCATCTTATATGAAGAAAGGTTTCACAGAGGTTACAACACAACCGGACTTCACAAAGGCTGGAGGAGCGTCAGGACTTGATTTGCGAAAAAGAATCCTTTTCGCGGAAATTTTTTTGGGCCGAATTGCAGAGAATGCGATGATTACCGCACTCCTGGTGGTTACGGCAGGGTGGATTTATCCAAGGATAGCGACTTGAACCCTCGGTAGTCCCTGAAATCAAACGTTTCCTTTTTCAGTCGATTGATGACGGTCCGCAAGCTCCTTATTTTAGTTTGTGTGGTGTTCATGAGACGGGTGGGAAATAGTTCGTATTCTTAATACAAATTTCTTTCAGATTGAAGGCTATCCGTCTTCAGGATAATTAAGAAAAACCTTTGCGGATTTTGGAGAAAACCCATGCCGACATTTGATTACGAGAAAAAGAAAATCCAAGTGGATGAGGAAGGTTATCTGGTAAACTTTGAGGATTGGGACGAAACAGTGGCCTGTGCCTTGGCCGAAAGAGAGGGAGTCGGGAAAGAGTGTCCCTTAGTAAATGACCAAATCGACATATTGAGATTTATCCGGGAGTACTATAAAAAATTTGGCTCTGTCCCTGTAGTCCGGGCTGTCTGTACTCATGTGCATCAACCCAAGAAGTGCGAATACGTTCAATTTCCCGATCCCATAACCACTTGTAAAATAGCCGGAATACCTAAACTCAATACCGGCTATGAATTAATGTAATTTGATCTTTGCCCTCGTGATTGGAGTGTCAATGCGCACTTTTTGGCGAGGATAGGCGGCCCCAGAAGAGTATCAAACCCGTCTCCCTATGCTTGATCAAGAAAAGGAAGGGATGATCGGCCCTGAATACGACAGGTGATTCGGCACGCCGTGCGGCTGCAGTTGCAATTGCTCCCCCGGTTGCCGCAGCGGCTTCGGTGCCTTTCTCGTCAACCTTGACCCAAGCCTCATGCATTACCGCGCTGATAAGCAATTTACGTTCGGTTGTGATCCCGGAAAAATCGGCTTCACGGCTAAACGCCTCTTTGATGCCGGCGTCCTTGAGGTACCCATTCAGGCTGTAATCGGCCCTGATCTCAAATTTTGGGAAGCTGACATCAACCTTGCGGGACATTAACGCCTGCGAAATTTTATCGAGGCTTTTGGCATCCAAATGCGTCTCGAGGTCCGCCAAAGCACCTCCTGACGATGGGAGCAATACCAACATGGTCAATCTCCCTCCCTCATAGGGCAGTTCAAGGGCTTGCCACCCATCAAGCTCCGCATAGGGGCATGCGCCTTGCCGGTGCATCAGCAGGGCTTTCTCTCTTTGGCCGGAGGCCAAAATGAAAGGTTCGTGTCGGGTTAGGCCTTCCTTGAACGGTGAGGCCCATCTGCCTAAGAAGTAAATGGCATTTGTGAGGACCAGCTTCGTATTACAGTCCAGCGCACTTGCCGGGATAAGGTCCCGAATGTGATCGCGTGTTTTCCCGGCAACCCAGTCGTTGATGGTTCTCGATGCCTTAGCCGCATGACAAAAGTCAAGCTGCCGGGCCTCGTTGCCGAAATAGTCTTTGAGCAGCCTGAGGTAATCGGGCTGAACCTTGAAACCGTTTTGGAGCCAAATTGCGTTGGCATCGTTCAATGATTGCCCGTTTTCATTTCCCGCTTTCGTAAGCTGGCGCGATAAGTCAGCCAAAGCCGGATAAAGCGTGCCGGGGGGCAGGGCATAACCAAGCGTACGATCCATTTCCTCGGACGTCTTCCCTCTGGCGCCGGCCCCAGCCATGCCAAGAGCCATAGAGATGCTGTAAGGTGAAAAGAGAATGTTGCCCTTTTCCTTGGCAAGAATTTGCTGGAAAAGGGAGAGGGTGAATGTCGAGGTTCCATGCGCGAGGGCGTCAAGATCGGCAGAAACGGCATGGCTCTCATGCGGAACAAGGAGTGCGAGGAACGCCATGGCGATGATGGTGATCGCAGCCTTCATGTATTCACCCATTCAAGAGCCTCACCCAGTTGCCCGCTTGAGAAAGTCCTCATCTCACCGGACATCATTGCGCTGCTTGCCTTTATCGCCCAATCCATCCAGCGTGGGGCGCCCACGGCAGCAACTTTGATAAAATCATTTCTGTGTTTGATGCCAAACTTCACATCGTCCCATATGGCTCCAAGCTCAATGCCATTGTAACCGTCATCCAAATATACAAGGGCCCTTGCCTTGCCGTATTTTTCTATGATTTCCTCCACCCTCGGGACAAATATCCGTATGTAGTCGGCATCAGACAGTTTTTGAGAAACTCTGACTACAAGAATATCTTCCTTGCTCTCAATCATAACCTCGATCATCACATTCCTCCCAAAACCGGTGGACGGTGCCAGGTTGACTTTATCGAAAATCCATCGAAGATAGAAATGCGACCTCGCCATCGGCTACCGTCCTTCTATGACCCTATCATTAATAACGTAAGATTAATCATCAGATAAATCACCTCTATGCAGGAATGGTCTACTCACTGCGATCATCGGTCTTTTTCAGACAGTACCTCACGTCCCTTCGGGACACCCGGAAACCATGAAAAGGCGCACGATCCCCCCCCTTTTTCTAAAGGGGGGCAGAGGATTTTGAATGAACTTTTCGAAGCAGTTGCTCACGTCCCTCTCGGGACACTCTGCAACCATGAAAAGTGTCGTTCCCTTCGCATTTTCGCGGCTTCGCGGCTTCGCGTGAAAAACTTTTCGTAACAGTAAGTCACGTCTCTTCGGGACACCCGGAAACTATGAAAAGACGTGGTGTGGGCTTGGCAACCCCGGCTGGCGGTCCCACCGCCAACTTTTCGAGACAGTATCTCATGTCCCTTTGGGACACCCTGAAACAATGAAAAGGGGCGGGGCTCCCACTTTCGTCATTCCGGCGGCGCTTTTGGGCCGGAATCCAGTGTCTTTGAGCGGGAAAGGAACGTGGGGGTCGAAATTGCAAGAAGCATTTTGTTCGCGCTTTTCGCCCCACGCCCTACGGGCGCGGCGAGTCAATGCACCTCCAGAGTGAGGGTTTTACCGTCTTTTAGATTTACCAGGCCTTCTTCGCAGATTCGAAGGTGGGGAATCGCCGCACCCGTCAAGGTGTTGAGTGAAAGTACCGGGTCGTCAAAGGGAACGCCGAGGGTGCGGGCCGCCTGCCTCACCGACTCGAGCCTTTCGGCAAGCTGTTCCATGTCGAGATCCGAGAGTACTCCAAGAATTGGAAGCGGCAGCTCAGCCATTATCTTCCCATCTTTACAGACAGTGACGCCGCCGTGCAATTCACGGATTCGATTGACGGCCAGCGCCATATCTTTTTCATCGGCTCCCACTACGATAATGTCCGTAGTGTCCCAGGCGTCGCTGGACGCAATCGCGCCTTCTTTTATTCCGAAGCCCTTTATGAGACCGACAAATGAGAGGCCGGGATCGTTTCTGCAATCTATCGCCGCCACTTTCACGATATCCTGTTGCAAATCCGCAGTGATCTTTCCTGCGACGGGAAAAACATCCGCATGGTATTCCTTTGTCACCAGATCGCTCACCATCTCGATAATCCGGACCTTCACCCCAGCCCTCTCCCTCGGGGAAATGGGGGCAACCGAAACCGAACTATCGGGAGCACCGTTGACATAAATGTCAAAATCTGACGATTTCATGGTTTTTTTGAGCCGGATGCTTTGCAGACATTTATCGGGATAGTGGTGTCTCCTGGGCCGCGCCAGCAGCTCTCCGTCCTTGAAAACGATACGGCCGTTGCTGATGACTATCTCCGGTGCAATGGTTCTCACATCGGGAAGCACCAGTAAATCGGCGCACCTTCCCGGCGCAATGCCGCCTATGGCGCTGTCGAGGCCAAAATGTTCAGCTACGTTCAGAGTGCTCATCTGAATGGCGCTTACTGGATCGAACCCACAAGCGATGGCCTTTTGCACGGCAACTTCAAGATAGCCCTTCTCGACCAGTTCTTTTGGCTCGATACTGTCCGTCACCAGAATAAGTCTTCTCAAATCCACACCAGCCTGTCTGATCTTCGAAAGTTGTTCAAGGTCTTTCCGAATACTTCCCTCCCGCAACATCACGTAAAATCCGAGCCGCAACAACTCTATGGCCTCCGCTACGGTAATCGGTTCATGACAGGACGAGATGCCGGCAGCGGCATAGGCCGCCAATTTCTTGCCCTTTGCCCCCGCAGAGTGTCCTTCCAGGGGCTTCCCGCGATCGAGGGCGCTCTGAAGCGACGGGACAATGGCCTCCGGTGACTGAAGCACCGCATGCCAGTAAGTCTCTCCCAGCCCGACAATGTCATCTCTTTCCAGCAGCCTATCCAGGACGCTGCGTGAAATGCCGTTTAGAGCCTTGCTGATAGATATGGTGGCCGGGGCAGTCCCCAGGATTTTGATCGGCTGATTTTTCGCGGAATCGAGGAATTCAGTGACCCCCTCGTAACCCGCCGCCGGGAAGAACTCCATGGTCTCTGCAATAATGGTGGTGGTTCCACCTTTAACGAGATAGGGCACAATGGCTTCCACAGTTTGGAAGCACATATGAGTATGGCCGTCTATCAGACCCGGCACGAGGGTCTTTCCGGCAGCATCCAGAACCAGCGTAGATTCACCGGCAGCCGATGCTGCATTGGATCCCACAGCGGCAATCCACTTTCCTTTGATGCTGACCGGGCAGTCTTCTAAAATTTCGCCGGTGTACACATTGACGACAGAAGCGTTGAGGATCACTATATCGGCAAATTCGAGGCCAAGTGCAACCCGCATCAGTGCGGTTCTTTCTTCGGCGTTGCATAGGAGCATGCGAGAAGGTGGATTTCCCATTTACGTTTTCTCCAAATTTCGTGACGCATTTTTTAGTATTTTATTCCGAAAATGCGATAATTAAAACAAAATGGCCAGTTCATTTGGTTCGCTGTTTTTATTTTGTCTCGATTTCTTTGACAAGTAATTCTCTTCCGGCGATTGTTTCTATATCCTGAGAGCCGCACTTGCGGCATATAAAACGATACTCCTCGATGATGAATTCCTCCCCGCAATCGATGCAACGCCCGGTCAGGGGCGCATGCTCTATCTCCAGCTTGACCCCTTCAAAGGCAGTGTCTTTGGTGATGATCTCAAAACAAAAGGCCAGGCTGTGGGGGACCACGGCCGTAAATTCCCCGACCACCAAGCGAATGGCGCTCACCCTGGTCGCCCCGTGACGGACCATTTCCTGTTCCACAATCTCCAAAATACTCTGGGCGATCCCCATTTCGTGCATCAACCGTTCCCAGCTTTTAATGGTTTCATATCGTTCATACGTCCTCGGATTTGTCTGCCTGAGAGTGCCTAAGGTCGAATCATTTATAGGCCGAGAAGTCCACGCCCCTTTCCTTGCCCCTCTCTTCAAACCAGGCCTCTTCATTTATAGGCGGATGAACGATCTTTTCGTGATCTTTGCGAATCAGCCGGATAGCTTCGCCAGAGCAAGTGCTGATGCAAAGACCGCAACCAATGCACTTTTCCGGATCGATTTGGTAAGTCTCTTCCCCTTCTTCGATGGCCTTCACTTGGCAACGTGCCTCGGCGCAGATTCCGCAACTGAGACATTTTTCAGGATCGATCTCGGCGTAATAATGGGAATTGATCACCTTGGAGGCCGGGACGCCCAATTTATTGATGGCCCCCAATACCCCGCAACAACAGCCGCAACAGTTACAGATATAGATATTCCCCCTCTGTTGATTAGCCGTAAGGTGCACCAGTCCCTGTTCTTCCGTTTCCTTCAGCAAGGCATAAGCCTCCTCTTTGTTCAGCACTCGACCATGGGAGTATTTATCAAAAACCCCGGGCACCGGCGCAATGGCCAAACAAACCTGCATCGGCCGGTCGCAGGGGTGGCCTAACAATCCTTGCTCTTTTTTGCAGATGCAATCATTGACCCAAAAGGATTGATTCTGTTCGATAAGGGTGGAAACCCTCTCATAGGATAGGGCCTCCTGTTGCACGACGATCTCTTTTTCAATAGGCAGCACTTGCATCATTTGGGGCGTCTTGGAATAAAATTGCTTACCATAGACCGGTGCGAACTCCTCATTAAGTTTGGCGAAATCCTTGTCCAGCCGTTCATTCTGAAACTCATAAATACCAAAAATCCAGGGCATCATCTTAAAGATCCAGGCGCCCCCGAAGTTGAGGGCAAAGAGCTGCCCGGCCTTGCCCATGGCTTTCAGCTTGCTTTCCAGGCCATCCAGAGGGCGTCCGGTTCTCTTCGCCACCTGCTCTGCCGTTTCAAAGGAAAGTCTCATATCGCAAAAAAGATCGGCCTGGTCCGGAGTGAAAATCTTCTTTAGTAACTTGAGTTCCACGCCGCTTTCCGTAACCGGGAATCCATTCGGCAAGGTGTCCAGGACTCGGGCCAATTTCAAATAGAGTTCTTCTTCCACGATTTTTCTCCTTTAGGTTTTTTCTATTTTGCCCTCTCACGCTCCATGCTCACGCAATAGATCCCCTTTCCTTCACGCCCCGGTTCGTAACAGAGGTTGTCCGATTTGCACGACGCCTTACGATGGTCCCCGGTTTTCCAGCGATTGATCAAATCCGGCTCTCTGATAAAAGGCCGGCTCATGGAGATGTAATCGGCCATTGCGTCGTCAACGAGCCTTTCAGCGACTTCAAACGACCTTATACCACCTACCAGGATAAGCGGGATGGATACAGCCTTTCTAAAGGTGCGAAGCTCCTCTTTAAAGTAGGCTTCTTTTTCCTCGGAATTAATTCCGGAGCGGCTGGGCCGAAGCGCGCCCCCTGTCAGCAGGCCGCCGCTTACTTCAATTGCATCCAAACCGGCCTCGGCGAGCAGACCTGCAGCCAGAACGGAATCATCCAGGCTCAATCCGTTCTCGACGAAATCCCTGCAGTTCATTTTAATCAGTATCGGATAGTCGTTGCCCACAACCTCACGGATGGCGCGGTATACCTCCAGATGAATGCGGGCGCGGTTAGATGCGTTTCCCCCATATTCATCCGAGCGCTTATTGAAAGCGGGGGAAAGAAACTGGTTGAGGAGGTAGCCATGTGCGGAGTGGATCTGCACCCCGTCAAAACCCGCCGCCTTGGCTCTCCCGGCCGCGTCCCTGAAGGCTGAAACGATCTCCCGGATATCTCGGGCCGTTATTTCTTTGCGCGGCGATTTGGCGAGGCCCTCAAAGTCCGAGACAGCGAGCGGAGGCTTTCCGATTAAGCTCTCAGCCGCAAAGTGGCCTGCATGTGAAAGTTGCATCACTATCCTGCCACCCCGCTCATGGACTGAAGCAGCCATTTCCCGAAGCCCTGGAATGAGTTCGTCTTTATAGACGCCCAACTGCCACGGGCCTGCCTGCCCCTCCTGCCGCACGTAGGCGTGGCTGCTGATAATCAACCCCACGCCACCCCCGGCAAGAGCATTCATCGTCTCTATCAGTTTCGGCGTAACCGCTCCATCATTGGCGGCCATACCCTCCCAGGTTGCGGACCTGACAAACCGGTTCGATAACTGCATGCAATTGATACTGCTGCTTTCAAATAGTCTATTCATTCATTTTCTCCTACATCTCGCATTGTCTAACATGTTCCGTTTTCCACCATAGTGTCCAAGCCCGGCCAAAACTTTCTGTGTTGCTTCATCCCCTTGGCGTCACGTCTGAGCAATTCCGTACCACGGAAATGTCGCGTGAAACAGAGGAGCCGAGGCGACAAAGCATGTATATACACCCAATTGTCTCCATGTCAACCACTTTTCCCGGACGATTTTAAGCGAGACTGCGCAGTCTTTTCATCCACCACTCTTTTATTGGAATGAAAAGGACTTGGCAGCCCATACCTTCCAGCGAGCAGTCCCTTCAGATCATCTTATTTGAATGTGGGGGGATTAAATTCCGCTCTATCTGATTTTTTCGTTGAGAGTCTTGCCTGCTTTGAACTTGACGACTTTTGAGGCGGGAATTTTGATCTTCTCGCCTGTCCGGGGATTGTGGCCTTCGCGTCGAGCCCTTGCCGCAATTCTGAAAGTGCCAAAACCCACCAGAGTAATCTTGTCACCGCCTGACAAAGCGGCCGAAACAGCCGAAACGAATCCATCCACCGCTTTTACAGCCAGTGATCTGGCAATTCCAACTTCACTTGCGATTTCTGCAACTAATTGAGCTTTCGTCATTTCCCTTCCTCCACAAAGATTGTACTATCCAAGTCATTTCCTCCCATGACCTCTTAACAATTCGGTGTTTCACCCCCTCCATCATCTTCGACAATTAGATCGATATAAGCACTGTTTCCCAGATTAATTTGGTATTTCGCGACAAATTCAAACACCTGCTCCAACTCCAAAAACTTCGCTACGCCATGTTTATCAAGAATCAGCTTTCCGTTCGGATCATAATACGAAGTTGGAAGCAAATCTTCTCGTGAGCTGGCACAAATTATATAAGAACGACGTTCCGCTTTCATGAAGCTATGTCCTGATCGAGAGGCAGTGCAAAGAGGTGCGAGTCAAACGCGATGAAGTCACTAATTAGTGACTGGGATATATATCAAAAGAAGGTTTCAAAAAGGTTACATCTCAACTGGACCTCATGAAGGCTGGCTGAGCTTCCAGACTCGATCTCGGGAAAAAAGTCCCGTCAACAGAATTTTTTTGGCTGGATTGCCATTGACACAGTGACGTAATAAAGAGGGATAAAATAGGAGAAAGCCAAGGGCAGGGGCTCCTGGTTTCCGGGGTGGATGCGTAACCGGATCCAGGATATAAAACGCCGGCACCCTTTAGTAAAAGGGTGAAAAAAGCCCAACTTAGCTATTTGGGGAGATTCCTTAAGGCGTGACGGCCGCCTTTACGCCGTCAAGTCCTCGTAATTGTAACCCGCAGCGCAAAAGATCAAATCATCTTCTTTCTTAAAAGAGACCAGTTTGGGGAGAACCTTATTTTTTCTGGGTTGGAACAAATTATATTTCACCAACCCACTTCCTTTGCTTTTGGCATTATCCACAATCTCCTTGTAAAATGTCTTGCCGCTGGAATCCTTAACGCCAAGGAAATCCAGTCCCACGAAATCTTTGTTGAGACCGTGGGCGAGCATGATCCCTGCGGGACTCAAAATGAAAACGAACAGATCACCCTGCACAAACATCCCATTGGCATTGGAAAACTCAGCCAAAGCAATGTCTTTGCCAACCAGCTTGTAGAAATCTACAGCCTGCTCCACCCAATACTTATCATAGTCCTCCGCCTTATGTCCCTCGCTCACTTCGCTCTCCTTTGATAAATGATCCGCAATAATGCGTCAAGTTGTACGCATGCAAGCCGAACCGCATTTGGGGATCGGATTTTTGCCCGAATAACTTCCCAAACAACGACAAGCTACACAAAATTATAGGATATCCCAATCTAAGGTGCAAGAGATAGGCTGGCAATCATGGGCAGACTTCATTGGGTGATTTCACCTTGCTCGAGTTGATCGCCAGCTTCAATTGGCCAGGAGGCTCGGATTGTCGTGCCTTCACCGAGAACTGACTCGATTGAAAAGCTCCCACCGGTCAATTCAGCCCTTTCTCTCATGCTGGTAAGGCCAAAACTTTTTGCAGTGCTTGGCCGGAGGATTATATCCAAATCCATTCCCACACCATCATCGGAAACGACCAGCTCAATACCACTCCCATCCTTTGAGAGCGAAATGTCAACCCACTCTGCCTTGCTGTGCTTTGCGATATTGTTCAGCGCCTCCTGGGCGATTCTAAAGATGTTTACCTTCAGGCTTTCCGGCACTTCTTCTTCTGAAATTTCAGACTCAAGCTCAATGTGACGTTGGGGATAGAGTTTCATGCATTCTTGACGCTGCCACTCAAGTGTAGCCAAGAGCCCAGCATTGTCCAGCATAGTCGGACGCAACCCCATATAGATATTTCTGGTTTCCTCAATTGAGCGCTGCAGAATAGGAACGAACTGCTCCAGGCGGTCCAAGGCTGCGTTGCTATCACCTGCATTCCAGCGCTCCAAGGTCATCTCTATCCAAAACTTGACAGCGGCAAGAGTCTGTCCGATGCTGTCGTGCAGTTCAGAAGCAAGCCTTCTTCTTTCCTCCTCTTGAGTCGCTATTAATTTTGAGGGTATTTGCCGCAGTTCCTCATTGGCCTTTTCCAGCGCGGCTGTCCGTTCCTTGACCCGCAACCCCAGTTCATCCTGAGCCTTATGCAATTCAGCTTCTATCCGCTTGCGCTCCTCTATTTCACGAGTGAGTTGTTCATTTGACATGGCCAATTCCGCAGTGCGCTCCAGCACTAATTCTTCAAGGCGAGAGCGGTAATGGACATTTTCCTCCAACACACGCTTGCGCAGGGAAATGTCACGGAAAGTGACAACCGCCCCAAGAATTTGACCCTCTTCCAGAATAGGAGTACTTGAATATGCAACCGGGAAATTCGTACCATTCTTCCTCCAGAATACCTCGTCTCTTTCACGCCGGGCAACACCGGTACTCAAGCTTTCAAACATCGGACACTCGTGTACCGGATAAGGAGCACCATCGGGCTTGGAGTGATGGACCACATGATGGAAGTCTTTTTGGATCAATTCTTCAATCTGATACCCGGCAAGCTCTGCCCCGGCCGGATTTATAAAGGTAACTTTTCCCGTCAGGTCCAATCCCACAATGCCCTCTCCCGCCGCGTCAAGGATCAGTTGCTTTTGTCGGCTGAGCGACTGCACCTCCTCTTCGGCCCGCTTGCGGACGTTAATTTCCCTGGACAGCATCTCGTTAGAAGCTTTCAGTTCGATGAGGGCGTTTTTGATTTCACTTAAATCCCTTCCCATACTGACGCTGCCGATGACTCTGCCTTCACCGTCCTGCAACAGGCCGATAGAAACCTCAAAGATGGCAACGCTGCCGTCCTTTCTTTTCCTGAGTACTTCCCGCTTTTTCACCGAACCTTGCCGTCGAAGATCTCTTAGCATTGTTTCCATCTCTTCCCGGTCAGGGTATAGATCAAAGCTGGATTTTCCTCGAAGCTCTTCAAAACTGTACCCGTACAGCTCGGCCGCCATTTTGTTCCATTTGATAAACTTCCCGTGTTGATCCACGATGCCAATCGCGTCTGGTGAATTCTCCAAAACATTTTCCAGGTACGCGTTGGTCTGCTTTAGCTCCTCCTCCGCCTTCCTGCGCTCGGTTATGTCCGTTACCGACGTTCTGAATAGCTCGATACCTCCTGCGTGTTCTATGCACACTGTATCGAGCAACGCATGGAAGTGATCACCGCCGGCTTTTATTAACCTTACATCACAAGCTTGATGTGTTTGGGTTTGAGACACATTCCTGAGGTGAGAAAAAAATGTGCCTATGTCCGCCATAACTATGCAGGCAGTAAATGGTCTGCCAACGAGTTGGGACCTTTCTATGCCTAACTGCCGCGCAATAGTCAAGTTGGCTTCCAATACAAGTCCATTTTTATCATAGGCAAGATAGCCAACCGGCGCAAAGTCATAGAGATCGGAGTACTTCATGCGGGATCGTTCGAGTTGAGCCAGAGCATCGCGAAGCTCCTGATTCCTCATCTCCAGTTCAACCTGGTGAACTTGCAGTTCGTGGAGGAGCCTCTCTGCATCATGCCCCCGGGGAGCAACATCCGATTCCGCAATCGGTTGGCGCAATGCGTTAACTTCGGTTGGGAGTTGATCTTTGGTCTTGACTTCATCTCGCATATACGACTCCTCCGAAAAACGATGCAAAGGTCCGCATGCAGAGCAAAGCGAATACCTTTTGGTGATCCCAGAATAAAAAAATCGAGTGGGATGGGGCATTTGCAGGCAGCAATGGATGGCCGCATCAACAGAAACTCATATTTTATTCTTAGATCTCTATCTTTAACACATACGTAGGCGTAGACAAGCGATTTTCCATAACGAAACGGGGAAAAACCTAAACATCTTGTCACTACGGAGCATTCTGCTGAGGACGTGGTGAATAACAACTATGATGCCAACTGTTGTTTCTGAACTAGTGATGGTGTCCATGGTTTTTTCTTGACATTTACCGGAAAGTGTGTGTACTTTGGATTGCAATGGTTGAGGTGCACATATGAAAGCGTTGGCTCTGTTTCCAGACGGCTTTCGTGCCGGCCAGACTCTCAAAAGGCAAACAGATCAAAGCAGACTCCGGCGCGGGTTCTTTTCAAAATCCATTGCCGTGGAAAAACCTGTCGAAGTGGCCTTCAGCTCCTATCCTTTTCAAAAATTTATATCTCGCGCTCATATCACGCTATCGCGCCCAATCTCCTATCAGTAATTGTCCGATCCTGGTGTGCAAGCCGTCTGGTTTAGGATTGCCCTATAAGGGTGCAACCAACCATTTTTCGAGGCGAAAGGGACAGCTCCGCTGCGGAGGATGCATCCAACGCAATAGACGAGGCCCGAGCGCCTCGAGTTATAAACTGACGGGTGTTAGGCAAATAGAGGGTGGGGGCCGCGACTGCGGCCTCTCGGTGATTGATTGCTCCAGGCCTTTGGGAAGCAAGCCCCAGACTCAAGAAATGAGGTGCTCCGATGAAAGCAGCGTTAATTTTCACTGGAAGTGGGCCTATACTTGTCCTGACCAGCTTCGAATCTCTTGAATCACCTGACTTTATTCAAAGGCTCGCTGCCAGGGGTATCTCGAAATTCATTGCCCACGAGGTACAGATCGAACTTGTCCAGGAACGTTACGGCAAACGCTTTTCGGTAATTATGGGTGATTTGTCTCAGAATGATGACATGCGGGTCATGGACGTCGACGGGCACCACGTCTTCAATAGTTTCTCTTTTGAAGAATTGGGACGGCCGATTTACCCTCCGCCCCCACGGAAGCCGGTCCATGAAGCGGCTATTGAAGAGGGGATCGAGAGCGAATGGCTTTGGACTAACATTGACGAGTATGGGAGTCTGGTTGAGTCATCGTACCTTCCCATGGTGGGGTCCCATATAGTCCCTGCAGCTCCGATAGAAGCAGGCGTCCGCTCAAAGCAAGCCCGTTTTAAAATCAACAAGCAAGGCATCATTTTTGATGGATCACCTCAGAATCTCAATGGCCGTAAACTCGTCCTTCATGGGCGGTCGTCTCCAGCTCTAGGCCGAGCCGATGCCGTTACACCTTCTTGCACATGGAGGCCTGCCGATGAAGGTGGCTGGATCTGTGTCTAGGCACCGGAACAAAGGCTGTACAGGCACAGCAGCAATCCGGGACAATTCCACCAACCTCAAAGGAGGACGCCATGAAAGCGGCAATGATCTTTACCGGAAGTGGACCGATATTGATTCTGACATCCTTCGATTCGCTTGAACATCCCACCCTTACGGAGAAGCTTGGGGCCAGGGGCATCAGCAAGTACATTGCTTACGAAGTGTCTGTGGATAAGGTAAAGAACCTGTACGGGACGCGTTTTTCGATAATACTTGGGGATCTGTCCCAAACGGACGACTTGCGGGTAATGGACATCGATGGCCACCACGTTTTGAACAGCTTTTCTATTGAGGAACTGGGACCACCTATATATTATCAACCCAAATAGGTTTAAACCCGGTTGCCCGCAGCGTTGAAATTCAGAAATCCGAGAACCCACGGTCATCAAGCGGGATCAATTGCTCCGGCAAAGTCTTTACCGTTCCGTTCCCTTTCTTGGAATGTCCGTTCGCCCTGTTTGCAGAGGTTGCGAAAACCTTCAATGGCTTTGCAACCGGCCTTTTTACGTCCGTAGATTGAGTTGTTGCGGTTGATTTGCAATTGGCCCCCTGGATCAGTTTCTCTAATTCCTCAACATGGTCCCTCATTTGGTTCGCCTGGGCATTCATTTCAGCGGCTGCTGAGGCTGATTCCTCCGCATTGGCGGCGTTTCGTTGGACTACTTTGTCCATCGCGCTGACGGCAATGTTTATCTGCTCGATTCCCCGTGCCTGATCGAGAGAGGCCGCACAGATTTGCCCGACCAGTTCGCTTGACCGTTCAACATTAAGCGTCACCTCGCTAAATTCCTTTTCAGTCTTTCCGACCAGTTCCGAACCGTCTTTGACTTTCCTTACTGTGCCTTCGATGAGATTGGCAGTGTTCTTTGCAGCCTCTGCAGCCCTCATGGCGAGGTTTCTAACCTCGTCGGCGACAACGGCAAAACCGGCCCCGGCTTCTCCGGCACGTGCTGCTTCGACCGCCGCATTGAGGGCAAGCAGATTTGTTTGGAAAGCGATTTCGTCGATTGTCTTGATTATCTTGGAGGTCTCCTGGCTTGCCTTGGAAATCTCACCTATCGAGGTGGTGAGTTTATCCATTATCTGAGCAGAACGAGATACCGACTCTTTTGTGTTTGCCATCAACTGGTCGGCCTGAAGTGCGTTGTCCGCGTTCTGCTTGGTCATGGAGGACATTTGCTTCGAGAGACGAGGACGTTTCCTCAATGGAAGCGGCCTGCTCCGAGGCCCCTTCCGCAAGTTCCTGGCTCGATGATGAAACCTGATCGGTGGCAGAAGATACCTCATTGACACCCCGATCGATTAGAAGCACCAATTTTAACACTGGCCCTACGAGTGAACGGGAGAGAAAATAGCCTGCGGCGCCCGTAAGGAGACCGACAGTCATGACTGTGATCATGACGGCCATAAAAACGGTACGAGATGTTTTTTCAATGTTTTTTCGGTCACTGCCGACAAAGAACATTCCTGCGATCTTGCCATCGGCGCCGATAATCGGCCAATAGGCGGTATTGTAGGCCTGTCCTCTAATCGAGTTCGTGTTGAGGTATTTCAGGCCATTTCGGAGCACTGTCTCGGTAACCTTTGGGTTATCGATTTTTGTGCCGATGAGTCGCTTTCCATCCATTTCCAATGTCGTTGAAACCCGCTTATCGCCATTGAAGATGGTACATTCGACATTAAACCGCTTCTTCATATCGTCAACAAATTTTGCCGACCCGGTCAGATCAATCCCCGGAGTGATGGTCCCCACAATACGATCGCCGTTCTTGACTGGTGCTCCAGCCCGGAGCGAAAATTTTACCGCTGTCCCTTCTTCAATACCTACCGAGACCTCTCCTGCCAGGGCTTTCTTGACATTGAGCTGGTTTGCGACGCTATCCCCCTTCTTTTCCGAATGCCCGCGGGCGACGACCTTCCCTTCAATGTCGGCGATGGTTAATACTTCCAACCCGTTGTCCGTCATCAACTCCTTGCCGAGTTTCTGCAGCAGTTTGGTATCCTTTCTCTCGATGGCCTCAGCCAGTTCCGGGCGGGTGGAGAAAGAGACGGCATGTTTTCTTATTTTGTCCAACAGGTCGTCCAGAGTCCCCTGGACTGCTTTGGAAGTAAGGTCAATTCTCTTTTCGGCCTGCTCATCAAACGACCTGGAAAAAAAATAATAGGCCGAAGCGAAGGTGGTGCCGCCGACAACAATAACCGTGAACAGAACCAAGCCAACGATTTTTCCCGAGAATGAAATTCGCGAAGCTTTCAGCATGTGACGTCCTTGTGGAGTGTGCGGTGAAGCCGCATCATGCCAATAATCTTTTTAATCGATTTAATCGATGCGAATGCCTGATCCATTTTCTTTTGGAGCAAGGCTTCGCCCGCTTCTCTCATTGGTCACCGAATCCAAGTTCACGGTAATATTATGCAACGGCCCAAATACATTCCCGTTATGTCCCGGACCGTACCCCGGCGGCGATGGTTGCTCCAGTCCAACAAATATATCGGCGTTGCTTGACGAAGGCTCGACGTTGAAAGAAAAGCGACAAACCAGTTACACGCATTCACTAAAATTCTCTGGAGTTTAAGTTTGCGTATCGAGCATCTTTCGGACCATCCAGGATATTTGCCTCAAGTCATAAGGCTTCATCAGAAGTCCTATGCCAAGCTCTTTAATGTTGTCAGGGGTAATTTTTTCACTAAACCCCGTGCAAAGCAGGATCGCAATACCGGGACGAATCAGCGACACTTCCCTTGCAAAATCAAGCCCTGTCATTTTAGGCATGGCATAATCGGTGATAATGAGGTCGAACTCGTCCGGACTCGAACGGAAAATCTCCAGCGCTTTCACGCTGTCTGTTCGAGATGTGACCCTGTAGCCCAGATTCTTCAGGAGTACGGTCCCCATTTTCGTCACGGCCGACTCGTCGTCCACAAACAATATCCTTTCCGAACCACGCGGCAGCAGATCGTCAACTTGCATGGTTGTTTCAGATCGGGCATCAGCCCGGGGGATGTAGATAGCGAACGCAGTGCCTTTTCCAGGTTCGCTTCGCACGGTAATGGCCCCTTCATGCCGTTTGACGATTCCGCTAACGACAGCGAGCCCCAGGCCGCTTCCCTTTCCCACCTCTTTGGTGGTGAAGTAAGGGTCGAAGATATGCTCCATGGTGCTTGCATCCATTCCACACCCGGTATCTGAAACGGTCAATCTCAGGCAAGAGCCGGGCTTGAGATCAACGATTGACTGACCGGTCAAATCGCTTTCGCTCAAATTGACATGGGACAGGCGAACTTCCAGAATGCCTTTGTCATCCATTGCATGGGCAGCGTTGGTGCAAAGGTTCATCAACACCTGATGGATTTGAGTTGGATCGGCTAGGAGCCTGTCGGAGAAATGGCATCAAGAGCCATTTTATGCTAATATCGCTCCACTATGGAAAAGACATTCAAATCTTGTGACCGCAAACAAATGTTGCTGCTCCCGCCTTCGTTGTTGGACTGGCTCCCGCAGGGACACCTGGCCAATTTCATATTGGATGTGGTAGAGCAGCTCGATCTTTCAACGATGTACTCGTCCTATCGGGGAGACGGCAGGGGGCAACCCCCTTACGAACCTCGGATGATGATAGCCCTCCTTTTCTACGCTTATTGCACAGGTGTTCCCAGCTCCCGTCAAATCGAGAAGAAAACCTACGAAGACGTTGCCTTTCGGGTGATTGCGGCAAACAGGCACCCCGATCATGACTCGATATGTGAGTTCAGAAAGCGCCACCTTAAAGCTCTTGCCGGTCTTTTTGTGCAGATCCTCAGACTTTGCCAGGAAGCGGGGCTTGTTAAGCTTGGCCATGTGGCCCTTGATGGAACCAAGATCAAGGCCAATGCTTCCAAGCACAAAGCGATGAGCTACGGCAGGATGAAAAAGAAAAAAGAGGAGCTTGCAAAAGAGATCGAAGTACTTCTCAAAAATGCCGAGGCTGTAGACAAGCAGGAGGATAGAGAGTACGGCAAGGGCAGGAAGGGTTGGGATCTGCCCGATGAACTCAAAAGGCGTGAGACTCGGCTGGCAAAGATCAAAGAAGCCATGAATGCGCTTGAGGAGGAGGCCAGGCAAGAGGCTTCCGAAAAGCAGAAGGCTGCAGAGACTAAAACCAAGAAAAAACAAGCGCCTGCAAGTCAGCCCCCTCCTATTGAACCCTCCGGCAGTGCACAGAGGAATTTCACAGATCCTGATTCCCGGATCATGAAGGTGACCTCCACCAATTCCTTTGATCAATGTTATAACGGCCAGGCAATGGTTGATGATTCCTTTCAGGTGATTGTGGCTGCCGGACTTTCCCGGAATGCAAACGATGTGGACGAAGTTGAACCAATACTGGATATCTTGGAAGAAAACCTTGGCGGGATTCCCCGCAAAATGGCAATCACAACCGATGCCGGATACTTTAGTGACACCAATGTGATGCTTTTTGAGGACGCACTGCTCGATCCGTTTATCGCCACAATCAAAATGAAACACGGAGAAGTTCTTCCGCCGGTTCGAGGACGGCCTCCAAACGACCTGACGCCCAAGGAGCGAATGATAAGAAAGCTTTGCACCAAACGCGGTCAAAAGATTTACTCCAAGCGAAAGTCAACCGTTGAACCAGTCTTCGGCCAGATTAAACAGGCCAGGGGCTTACGGCAATTTTCACTAAGAGGATACGAAAACGTATCCGCAGAGTGGCTGATGTGGTGTCTGTCTCACAATCTGCTTAAACTCTATCGGCACGGTGGCCCCTTCTAATGGACCCGGGGAAGCTTTTGCCGCCGTTCTGCGTTGCAATCAATACACAACTGAACCGTTCCCGGCGATTGATACCAAACTTTTGCACGCGAATGCCTATTATTGGCTAATCCTTATTGAATCGTGCTTTGCGGGGTGAGAGATTTTCTTCAAAGCGATCACCCCAATTGTAAAAGTTATTTTAAAAGCCGTTATCCCGACAGGCTCCTAGCGCTACACCCCTCTCTATATTTTGCCTTATTTCAACCGAGGTGGGGAGCGAAGACCGCAAAAGCTTCAGGGCCTCTTTGATAATCGAACTTATGTCGGTCGGGATTCTTTGCTGTTCTTGAGCGGAGCGGGAAATCGTAAGGATTTGCCTGATCAGTTCCTTGGCCCTTAGAGATGCGCTGAGCACCTGTTCTAAACCATCTCGCATCGGACTGGACGCAGAAAGCTTACTAAGCGCCATTTCCGTGTAGCCCATCATGGGCTGCAGGATATTGTTGAAGTCGTGTGCTATGCCTCCGGCAAGTGTCCCGATGGCTTCCAGTTTCTGGGACTGGCGGAGTTGTGTTTCGAGTTTCCCCCTTTCTTCTTCCGCTCGCTTCCGCTCGGTAATATCGCGTCCAATCGTTGATGCCGCCACAATCCTGCCTTCGGGATCCCGGACAGGCGAAATCGTCAGAGACATGTTAATGTCTCGGCCGTCTTTTCTTCGCCTCACCGTTTCATAGCGTTCGATGTACTCTCCCGACTTGATCCTTTCAATCAAATGCGGCGCCTCGTCTTCGAACCCGGGCGAAAACAACATTGAAATCTGTTTGCCGGTCACCTCACTCGCGGCGTAGCCGTAGATATTCTCCGCGCCCCTATTCCAGCTTGTTATGCTTCCATCCAGGTTTTTCCCGATGATGGCATCGTTCGAATACTCGACTATGGCAGCAAGTTGGGCGGTCTTCTGCTCTGCCTGCTTGCGCTCGGTGATGTCGCGAATGGATTCCACGGCGCCAACGATATTTCCGGTTGAGTCACGCAATACACTTGCTGTCGCGTAAAGATATCTATTGCCGGTCCCGAGTGCCGGAATACCTGCTTCACCAACAATTTTAGTGTCTCTTCTTGCTATGCTGGTATATTTCGACAATATCTCTTCGTGAGGTCCAAGGACGAGGTCTATGAGAATGGGCCTTCGTTCCCCGTAAAAGGGGAGGGCATACTCGTAATTGCCCTTTCCAAGCATATCCGAGGCATTGACCCCTGTCATCTCCTCTATGGCTTCGTTCCACGCTATTACTTCCCCTTCGTTATTGATCACAAAGGTTGCATCGGGTAGGAAGTTTATGATATTTTCGAGTTGTTGCTTGGATTCTTTAAGTAATTCTTCTGCACGTTTGCGCTCGGTAATCACGTCAAATATGGCCACAAAGTGCTCTTTGCGAGGACTGTACACCGAAATTGAAAACCACATCTCCAAAGACTTGACATAGATCTCCAATCGCTCCGGTATACCTGATAGCGATACCCTGCCATAGACTTCAAGCAACTCCGGATTGGATTCCCGTATTCCGGGAATAACCTCGGATACCTTTTTCCCAACTACATTCTCTAGACCTGTTAAGTTTTTAAATGCATCGTTGACGCTAAGGTAGATGAAATCCTTCGGCCGATCTTGCTCAAAAAGCATTCTGCAATGAGCACATCCGTTCAGCATGTTATCAAACAGAAAACGGTAGTGTTCCTCGCTCTCGCGCACCGCAACCTGGGCTCTTTTGCTCTCCGTGATGTCTTCAATGACCGCGATGAAAAACTTGGGCCGGCCCTCGTCATCTCGCGCTAAGGCAACAGCGAGGTTACACCAGACGATACCGCCATCTTTTCGGACGTAGCGTTTCTCCACCGAGTAACTGCCGACCTTGCCCGGGACCAACTGTTTGCCGAGCTCCATGGTGGATTTGAGGTCGTCCGGGTGGGTGACGTCCTGAAATCGGCGCTGCATCATTTCCTCATGGCTGTAGCCGAGGATTTCGCAAAGCTTGGTGTTAACCCGCAGCCATCGTCCATCCAGGGCCAGGTTGGCAACGCCGACTGCCGCCAACTCGAAGGTTGCCCGGAATTGTTCTTCGCTCTCGACCAGGGCCTGCTCTGCTCTCCTGCGCACGGATATATCACGAAAGCTGACTACCGCACCAATCACTTGGCCATCTTCCACAATGGGAGCACTCGCATACGCAGCGGGAAAACTCGTTCCATCTTTTTTCCAGAGGACTTCATTTCGCACATGACAGCTTGTGCCGTTTCGAAGGCTTTGCCACATGGGACATTCCGCCACCGGGTAATGGGTGCCATCCGGAAAGGAATGGTGAATCATCAGGTGCAAATCCCCGCCGATCAGTTCCTCTTCCTCGTATCCGAGCATCTCTCTAGCCGCTGGATTTACGAAAGTGCCGGTTCCTTTCCCATCCAAACCGACAATACCTTCCCCTGCCGCGTTCAGGATGAGATCATTCTTGCGCAAGGCGCTGATCAGCTCTTCTTTGGCCTTCTTGCTTTCGAGATTCCTTTGTTCCAGCAATTCCGCCATGCTATCCAAAGATTGGGCAAGCTCGCCCAGCTCATCATGGGTGTGAGGTAAACCGGTCCGTGCGTTCAACTCGCCACAGCCGAATCTCTGCGCAGCGCTTACCAACCGGTTGATTGGCTTGGTAAAGGCAAGATTCCCGAGGAACCACGCCAAAGATACTGCAATCGCTGCTGCCAACCCCAGAATTAACAACTCCCACGCCATCGTAGAATTGGCTTTTCGCAGGATCTTATCTTTGGGAACACCCGCCATAATTAATAGGTATGGAGATGAACTTTCAGTGAGGCGTAATTGCTTAAAAGCTACGATACGGTCTATGCCATCGTCGGTTTCCCGCTCGCAAGTCCCTTCATCCAGACCATTTGTTTGCGGGAATCCCACGACACGGACCCGCCCTAAAGGTGCAGCGTCATTTTCAGGATAGCGATACAAGCGCAGCCCTTGATGATCAAAAATCGCTACCGCGGAGTCCTGCGGCAGGTTCGCTTTCTTTATGAAACCCTCATATCCGGCAAGTCTGAACGCGGCAAAGACGACGGCAGTGAGCCTTTTACCCGCATCCAATACAGGGTAACCATAAGTAATTTGGGGGACATTACTGATCTTGCCTACGAACGTATTCTCCAACTGAAAAATCGAGGGTTCTTATGGCATCCTTGACGTGCTTACGGTCGGATAGATTGACGGTGCCAGGCTCGAAATGCAAGGCATTGGCAAACATGTTTCCATCCGGTGTTACTACCCCGATAGCAGAATATATCGGGTTCTGATCTTTCAACTCCCGAAGCAGCTTATTGCAGGCTTCGGCGTCCAGGCTTTGAACCTGGGGCGACTGCGCAAGGATGCGCAGCAACTGTCCGGTCCCGGCGGCAATTTGTTCCTGCTGGACTGACAGGCTTTCAACCACTAGAAGGGCATTTTGTTTGGCGTGCTCCAATTCTCGTGCTTGTTGGTCCACGCCGTCCTTGACGATCATCCCTGCTGCGGGCAGTAAGACCGTCAGTATGATCAGGAGCAATTTTTTCCGAATGGACCATGAGGTTACGATTCTCTGAAAAAGCATAACGGTTTTCCTATCCGGCAAGAATATCGCCCCTCATAGCGGCTCTTCTATTACTGATGATCCTCGAAGATAATTTTCAATTGCTGAACGCCACTTCGACCATGAAACTACCTTGAGAAGTTTCGAATGGAACCGCAAGGCGTGGTCCGTTTGCAATATGAGTTATCGTGTGGCCCTTTCCTCCGACTATTGTCGGTATTCCAGCCTGGAGAACGAATCCATCCTCGGCAAGCCGCCTTCTGGCATCTCCGCAGATCATGTTGGTAAGTTCTCCTACGGCATCTCTCACTTCATGATTCAGTTCAGTGAATGGAACTCCCAAAAGGTTCGATGCAATGTCCTTGATACATTGCTCAGTGAAAATTAGAGCCATAGACCCTTGGGCCGCGCCTGTGATCCCGATGATCGCGGAAACGTCTCCAATAGCAACGTCATCCTTTTTAAGAAACGGCTTACCGGGTTTGGCATCGACTTGAGCCATTGTTTTCAGCACATGCATGGTAGCAGAAAGAAAGGGATTAATTATTTTTACATCCATCGTCTAATCTCCAATACTAACCCTGAGGAATAATCTTGGCGAGTTTTTCGGCAAACACCTCCGGACTGAAGGGCTTTACAACATAGTTGCTGACCTTGGCCTGGATTGCCTCGATAATATTTTCCTTTTGGGCCTCGGCAGTAACCATCATGAAGGGAAGGCCTTTAAGCCGTTCATCCGCCCGTACTCGCTTCAGCAGTTCCAGCCCGGTCATCGTCGGCATGTTCCAGTCTGAGACAATCAAGTCAACTTTAGTGGACTCCAATAGCCTGAGCGCCTCGGCGCCGTTTTCAGCTTCAAATACCTCTTTGAATCGCAGATCTTTCAGAATTTTACGTACTATGCGCCGCATTGTAGAAAAATCGTCCACGACCAAAGCTACCAAGTCATTGTACGCCATTGGGCCTGATCCTTTCGTGCTGTTTTTTATCCTTAAGGTCAAAACCACTCAGACAGGCAGTAATAAAAGGATCGAAAATCCATCCGGCCTGAAGGAAAACCTGCAATTCCGGAGTGCAGGCAAATCCCGGCCGCGCCCCGGGATATACCCCTTCCTGTTTCGTACTATGGGTCAAATACAGTCAGTGTTTAAGTCGTCATATTTTGAACAAGGCGTAACGTTGAAAGAAAACTGACAAAAGAGTTACATGCATTCACTAAAATTCAATGGAGTTTAAGAATGACCTCAGGTTGACCTTGCTCTGTTTCAACCCGAGCTTCGACCGAAGACGATATCGGTGAGTCATAACAGTATTTGAGGAGACTCCGAGTATCGAGGCTATTTCTTTGTTTCTTTTTCCGGCCTTGATAAGATTTGCAACCTGGATCTCCGTTGAGCTGATGTGCGCATACTGGAACGACAAATTTTTCATAAATGGAGAGCAGATTTCCGACAGATTTCTCCTAAGTATCTCAATATACACCTTATATTCTTCCCTAACATATGCGTTTTGCAATTTATCCATATAGGGTAGAATCAGTTTATTCACATTGTATACAACATTTTCACTGAGTGTATCCTTGTCTTTTTCCGCTCGCTGAAGAAGCACTCCCATGGCAATATTCAATTCCTTGAGCTGCCTTTGCATCTTCCGTTCGCGATCAATCCTTTCTATCTTTGCCTTGAGTTCAGATAACTGGAACGGTTTTGCTATGAAGTCAACCGCCCCGGCCTTGATTATATCGCTATAAGTATAAATATTGGTATGACCGGTCATCATGATCGTATCGAGTTCGGGATTGATTTTAAGAATTTTACTAAGCAGTTGCAGGCCATCAATGCCCGGCATTTTAATATCCGAGATAACAAGATCGAAATCGTTTCGTTTTAGTACTTCAAGTGCTTTACCCGGACCGGTGAAGTCCTCGCAATAATAGCCGGAGGATCTCAAGAATTTAGTCAGCATGGCACAAATATCATGTTCATCGTCAATGACCAGGACCCGTTTAATTTCGATTTTCAAATCAGGCCCCCTTTGGTGTATCGAGAATCTTTCGGACTATCCCGGATATTTGCCTAATGTCATAAGGTTTCATCAGAAGTCCTATGCCAAGCTCTTTCACGCTGTCAGTGGTAATTTTTTCACTAAACCCCGTGCAAAGCAGGATCGCAATACCGGGACGAAGCCGCGACACTTCCCTTGCAAAATCAAGCCCTGTAAGTTTAGGCATAGCATAATCGGTGATAATGAGGTCGAACTCGTCCGGACTCGAACGGAAAATCTCCAGCGCTTTCACGCTGTCTGTTTGAGACGTGACCTTGTAGCCCAGATTCTTCAGGAGTACGGTTCCCATTTCCGTCACGGCCGACTCGTCGTCCACAAACAATATCCTTTCCGAACCACGCGGCAGCAGATCGTCAACTTGCATGGTTGTTTCAAATCGGGCATCAGCCCGGGGGATGTAGATAGTGAACGCTGTGCCTTTTCCAGGTTCGCTTCGCACGGTAATGGCCCCTTCATGCCGTTTGACGATTCCGCTGACGACCGCGAGCCCCAGGCCGCTTCCCTTTCCCACCTCTTTGGTGGTGAAGTAAGGGTCGAAGATATGCTCCATGGTGCTTGCATCCATTCCACACCCGGTATCTGAAACTCTCAATCTCAGGCAAGGGCCGGGTTTGAGATCAACGATTGATTGACCGGTCAAATCGCTTTCGCTCAAATCGACATGGGACAGGCGAACTTCCAGAATGCCTTTGTCATCCATTGCATGGGCAGCGTTGGTGCAAAGGTTCATCAACACCTGATGGATTTGAGTTGGATCGGCCAGCGCTACACCCCTCTCTATATTTTGCCTTATTTCAACCGAGGTGGGGAGCGAAGACCGCAAAAGCTTCAGGGCCTCTTTGATAATCGAACTTATATCGGTCGGGATTCTTTGCTGTTCTTGAGCGGAGCGGGAAATCGTAAGGATTTGCCTGATCAGTTCCTTGGCTCTTAGAGATGCGCTGAGCACCTGTTCTAAACCATCTCGCATCGGGCTGGACGCAGAAAGCTCGCTAAGCGCCATTTCCGTATAGCCCATCATGGGCTGCAGGATATTGTTGAAGTCATGTGCTATTCCTCCGGCAAGTGTCCCGATGGCTTCCAGTTTCTGGGATTGGCGGAGTTGTGTTTCGAGTTTTCCCCTCTCTTCCTCCGCGCGTTTGCGTTCGCTGATATCCTCTACAAATCCTTCCAGATACAAAAGATTCCCTTCTCTGTCACGCACCGCCCAGAGGTGAACGTCAGCAACAAAGACGCTCCCGTCCTTCGGCCGCCTGTATAAATTCTCTGCACGGACAGGCCCCTCGGCATCCAAAATCATGCGCACGATTTCATTTCGGCGTGAAGGATCTACATAGAGGTCAAAGGCAACATCGTTTATTTGTCTCTTCGCCTCCTCCGGGGAATCAAAACCATACATCCGGGCATAAGCCGGATTTACATTGATCAGCTTTCCACCCGGGGTAACCCGGAAGATGCCCAGCGAGGCGTCTTCAAACAGTCTGCTGTATCTTTCCTCGCTTAGGAGCAGGGACTCCTCGGTTTGTTTGCGCTCAGTGATATCATGGACGAAAACAAGGGTGCCTTTACTCTTCCGGTATCTGAAGGGCACGGCATGGGACTCAACGCAAACGTACGCTCCGTCGAGTCTCAGGTGTTTCAGCTCTATCAGCGAGGTGGGTTTCCATTCCTCCTCTATCAACCGGAAGCGCTCCAGAACCCTTGCACGATAATCGGGATGGATTCGTTCCACGACAGCCCGGCCCAATAATTCTTTCTCCGATGCCGCCCCATAAAGACGGATAGCCGCATCGTTTACATAAGCAAAACGCCCCTCCACCTGTATAAAGATCGCATCCGGCGCACTCTGAACCAATGTTCGAAAATGTTCTTCACTCTCCCGCAGTGCTTCCTCAGTCACCCTTTTATCAGTAATATCAATGGCGATGCCAAGCACCGCCGGCTTCTTATCGCCAGAGATGAGGAAAGGTACCTTGGTTGTCTGAAAAAACCGCAGGCTGCCCTGGGCCCCGGTACAGGGTTCCTCCAAAATAAACTTTAGTTTTCCTGTCGCCATGACTTCCCGGTCATCCTGCAACATGTGCTGCAGTCCGCTTGAGTCGGGATGGACGTCGGCTTGATATTTTCCCATAAGAGCACCGACACTCGTATTGTAGCGTTCGGCGACCGCCTTGTTTACCAGGAGATACTTCCCATCCCAGTCCTTCACAAAGATCATGTGCGGCACCAGGTCAATGATCTGCCGCAGTCTTGCTTCGCTCTCCCGCAGATTGTTTTCTGCCCACGCCCTTTGGAATGCCGTGCCAAGCTGCAGCGCGGCTTTTTCAAGCATCTTGACCACATTCGGAGGAAGCATATTCTCACGATGATCGGCCACATGGACTAAACCGGCTATCTTACCTCCACTGCGAAAAGGGAACAGCGCAACCGTCTCGTATCCTTCCTGGTTGCATCTGTTGCGGGTCCGTCCCTTCTCCTCTTCGGAAACCTTGGCCAGAAAACGGCTGGTGGCGTTGACGCAGAACGCCCCGCCTTCGGTATAGAATGGGAGACCGGGATCGACATCGCCCCTGATCACGTTAATGCACATGCACTCATCCGCTTTCAGAGAAAGAAGGCTTTCCGATTCATAAAACTTCTGGCTGAACCCCTGATAGGCCACATATGGAATGTTCAGGTTTTCGTCCAGCACCCGGATACCCACAGCATCGCAGCCGGTATAGTTTTTGATCTCGGAAACATATTCCCTGAGCAGAGGGGCCGTCTCCCTATGCCCGTGCACAATCTCAAGAAAGCGCAGGGAAACTCGCAGGTCGTCCTCCGCCTGTTTGCGCTCCGTGATGTCCTGATTTGCCCCTCGCATCTTGACGACCCTGCCCGTCTGGTCGCAAACAACCCCGTAACGGACTATAATATTGCGCTCCTCCCCATCAGCACGGATGATCCGGTGTTCATGTTGATGGGTGAAATTGGGATCGGTGGTTGCCAACGCTCTGGCGATTTCCTCGGCGACCACATGAGATTCCTCCAGGGGGATGAACTTTCGGGCATAGGCCTCGGCGGTCATTTTCTGCCCCCCTTCATGCTGGGAGGTGGTGCCGTAGAGAGCATAGAACTGGTCGTCGAAACTAAACGTTCCGGTTTTGATATCGTATTCCCACTGTACCAGCCTGGCGAGATCCATAGCGATCTTTAGCCGTACCCGGCTCTCCCGCAGCGCCTCCTCCGCCATTTTGCGTTCGGTGATATTCGCGATCATGCCATCGTAAGCTATCAATTTCCCCTGCTCGTCGTAGTTCCGCAGGGGTGTATTTCTCACCCAACGAATTGAACCATCACGATGAATGATCCGATGCTCTAATGGCGATGCCGCTTCTCCGGAGAGTACCCTGGCTGCCTGGTCCCTCACAGCATCCCGGTCTTGTTCATAGACCATTCGATACCACAGGTACGGATCGGCCTTGTAGTCTTCTGAGCTATAGCCTGTCACCGCAGCGCAGCCTGGACCATGAACAGTGCCGAACGAACGGTTATCTTGAACTTGTACCGTGTAGATATAATCCGTGACCGATTGGAGAAGCCGCTTGTAGCGCTTTTCGCTTTCTCCCTGCGACCTTTCCGCCCGCTTGCGTTCGGTGATGTCCGTGGCCGATGTTCTGAGCCGCCTTTCACCAACTGCATCCATTATGAATATGGTGCCGAGCAGTGTATGGAGGTCATCTCCACAGCCTTTCATAAATCTTACTTCACAAGCTTGATGTGTTTTGTTTTTAAGGGCGTTATGGAGGTGAGAACGAAATGCCTGCCTGTCCGCTGGAACGATGTGAGCACTGAGCGGGCTGCCAACGAGACGGGACCTTTCGACGCCTAACTGCCGCGCAATGGTCAAATTGGCTTCCAGTACAAGTCCGTTTTCATCAAGGGTAAGATAGCCAATGGGTGCAAAGTCGTAGAGGTCGGAGTACTTTGCTCGGGACTCCTCAACTTGAACCAGGGCATTACGAAGTTCCTCATTCTGCATTTCCAGTTCGATCTGGCGGATCTCCAGTTCATGGCATAGACTTTCTGTATCGTTAGTCTGGCGATGGTCCCTTTCAGTCTGCCCGGCTTTTAGCCGCTCCCCTGCGCTGCGGCTTAACTCGGCGGGATCAGTTATTGCCCCTTTGTTCTTCTCCAATTCAGCAATCTGTTCACGCAATGCACGCAGTTCTATTATGAGTTGATCCTTGGGTTTGGCTTCATCCTGCATCTCCGGCTCCTCCGAACATCGACGAACAGGTTCGCATCCACACGGAGCAAAGCGTATGCTCTTTGATCATCCCATTATGAAGAAGAAGCGAGCGAATGGAAAAAATATCGAGGCGGTATTGCATTTCGGAATGAACAACAACTTGTATTCTACACTATCATTTCAACTTTGACCACAAACACGGGCCGAGGCAAAGGATTATTACACACCTTTATTCTGCCTGTCGCCACCCCCCCACTAAAGCCTTGTACAGACTCAGTCCTCTGTCATCTGTCCTCCGTCCTCAGTCCTCAGTCCTCAGTCCTCCGTCATCTGTCATCTGTCATCTGTCATCTGTCATCTGTCCTCTGTCATCTGTCCTCTGTCCTCTGTCATCTGTCCTCCGTCCTCCGTCCTCCGTTCTCCGTCCTCCGTCCTGCTTCTGTTGTTGCCAGCCCCCGCCTAAAGCCTTGTACAGGCCGATCAGGTTTACGAGCACTTGGGTTTCGCTCAGGGCAAGACTGTTTTCAACGTCCCTCAGTTGCCTTTCGGCATCCAGAACGGTCAGGAAATCCTTGATACCTGTTTCGAACCGCTCCCTGGCCAATTCTGCAGCCCGGGACTGCGACTCGACCGACATTGCAAGCCTCTCCCTCTCGACCTGATGTTCGGCATAGCCCACAAGCGAGGTCTCAACTTCTTGCAAGGCCGTCAGCACCGCTTGCCGGTACCGGGCCAACGCCTCATCCCGCCTGGCTTCAGTTGCGGCGATGTTTGAGCGTATCCTGCCACCCTGAAAGACCGGCCACGAGATGCTCGGCCCAAAAGACCAGGCAAAACTGCTGGCGCGGAAAAGATCCACGAATTTGGAGCTTTGTGGGTCTGCGTATCCGGTGAGATAAAAACGCGGGTAGAGGTCCGCCGTCGATGCGCCGATGTCCGCTGTGGCGGCGCGTAAATCGTTTTCCGCCCGCCTGATGTCCGGCCTTCGCAGCAAAAGGTCCGAAGGCAGCCCCACGGGTACGATATCGGGGGGATTGGGGATGGGGGACGTCGCCAGGAGATCTTCCAGGAGCGCATTCGGAGGTCGCCCCGTGAGGACCGCCAGCAGGTAGGCGCTTCCACGAATCGAGGCCCTAAGAGGCGGAATGCTTCCCTGTGTACGCTCGAGTTGCGCTTTGGCCTGCTCCACTTCGAGGTCGGAGGCTATTTTGGCGTCCTGCCTGACTTTGACCAGAGAGAGCGTTTTTTCCTGAATGCCGCTGTTTTTTTCCGCTATACTCAACTGGAGTTGGGCGCCGCGCAGTTCCACGTAATTTCGAGCAATTTCGGCGATCACCGAAACCATTACATCCCGATAGTTCTCTATGCTTGACTGGGCACGAGCCGAAGCGGCCTGCACCTCCCGGCGCCTTCCGCCGAATACGTCCAATTCCCAACTGGCGTCGAAACCCGCCTGATAAAGATTCTGGTCAAAGTTTATCTCACTTATCAAATTCTTGGGTAACTCGCTGATGATGCCGGCGGTGTTGCTTGTCTGCGACCGGTTGTAGAGGGCGCTGCCATTAACCTGCGGCAGCAGGCTGGCAGCGGCAACCCCGCGCAGTGCCCTCGCCTCGCGCACGCGCGCCTGTGCCTCCTTTATGTTCTGATTCCCGGATATCGCCAGCTCGATGTACTTTACGAGCTGCGGGTCGTTGAGACTCCGCCACCAGCGAACATCCTCCGGCTGCAGCGGCGCGGCGCCTTTTTCTTCCTGCCAGCCGTTTTGCTTCGGGACGGGCGGCCGGCTGTAATTCGGTCCAACCATGCAGCCCTGAATCAATGCAGCGGCAATAAGCGGCCAAACGCACCCGGTAATGCGCGCCAAAGGGTCTCTCAAGAGTTGCCTCCCCGTATGATATGACCAGAGACGGGACCGTCAGCGGGATACATTGATATCGCTCGCCACGGCCCGAAGCCCCGCAACGGTAAACCGCCAGATATGCCGCGCCATGCTGTCGATGCCTTCACCTCTCAGATCGAGTCCTGGATTGACCAGTTCGATCACGTCCCTGTTCTGGAAGATGAAGATGAATTGACCGACCGTGCTCAGAGTCCCGCGAACTACGGCCTCGTGGTCCGCCGGCAGGTCCATCAACCTCCCGATGACGGTGCGAAACAGCCTCGCGGTGGGGCGGATCTGAAGCTCGGCCAGTTCTGCAAGCGCTTCAGTGTGGGAGGCCATCTCGCGCATAATTACCCTGACGACCCATTCGGCCGGCGATGGATCGAGCATGGAATGAAGAAGGGCGACGAAAAATCCCTCCAACCTCTCATTTAAGGCATCGATGTCTTCGGCCACGGCCTTGAGCGCGCCGAAGTTCGCCAGGCGGCGGTGTGCCTCACGCAACACTTCCACATAAAGTTGTTGCTTTCCGCCGAAGTAGTAATTGACTGCGGCGGAATTGACCCGGGCAAGGTCGCAAATCTCCCGTGCCGTAGCACGCTCGAAACCCTTTTGGCCAAATACGATGCCGGCAGCCTCCAGAAGGCGGCTGCGGGTACGATGGTCCTCGGTCTTGAAATTACCAATACTTGTCAGGTCTTCGTCATTCTCTTTCATGTCAGCAGACATATAGCACCCGGGGAAGGCCATTGTCAAATATAAATTTAAAGTTTAAATTTTAGTTTGACACCCCTCCCCTCTTACATCTATATTGGTTGGCCGGAGGAAATCGAAAATGAAAAAGGCCATACTCATTGTAATTGCAGCGATGATTGCTGGCGCGGCAATCTACTGGTGGGTCCATCACTTTGCCGGGACCTCGCCTGACCAACTCCAATTGTATGGGAACCTGGACCTCCGTCAGGTCAACCTCGCGTTCAACGGAAACGAAAGGATAGAAACCGTCCTGGTATGGGAAGGTGACAAGGTGCAAAAGGGGCAGGTGGTGGGCACCCTGCAAATGGAGAGGCTCACGGCAACCGCTGCGCAGGCCGAAGCCAAGGCCAAGGCCCAGCGGCATGTGCTCGAACGCCTGGAAAACGGGACGCGGCCCCAGGAAATCGATCAGGCCCGTGCCAATTTGAACGCCGCAAAGGCCGACCTCACGAATGCCCAACTCAACTACGAGAGGTTGAAAAAATCTGCCGGGGGCGGCGCCACAAGCCAGCAGGACCTCGATACTGCCAAGGCGGCTTTCGAGGTTGCCGAAGCGAAGCTTCGCGTAAACCAGAAAGCGCTGGATCTTGCGGTGATCGGTCCGAGGAAAGAGGACATTGCCGAAGCGCGTGCAACGCTTCTCGCTGATGAGGCAGAGCTTGCGGTGTCGAGAGAGAACCTTGCTTACGCCACTCTTATCAGCCCCACAAACGGGGTGGTCCAGAACCGGATACTGGAACCCGGCGAAATGGCATCGCCGCAAAGAGCTGTGCTGACTATCGCCATTACAGATCCCAAGTGGGTCCGGGTTTACGCGGGAGAGCCGGACCTCGGAAAAATCCGCATGGGAATGACAGCCACGGTGACCACCGACAGTTTCCCCGGCAAGAAATACGATGGCTGGGTGGGGTTCATCTCCCCCGTTGCATCCTTTACCCCCAAGACGGTAGAAACGACCGATCTGCGCACGTCACTCGTGTATGAAGTCCGCATTTTCGTAAAGGACCCGGCCGACGAACTGCGGTTGGGGATGCCCGCAACGGTTCAAATTCCGCTGACCGGAGGAGATTCTCAAAATGGCGAAGGCGCGACCGGAAACAGGGGCGGTTGATGGTGGAGCATGCGCATGGATCGGACATACTGAGCTGCGAGGATTTGACCAAGGAGTTCATGCGTGGTCCCAAGGAAAAGATCAAGGCTCTTGACAGCGTGACGCTCCGTGTTGCCCGCGGGGCAGTCACCGGCTTGATTGGCCCCGATGGCGCAGGCAAGACGACCCTGATCCGCATTGCAACGGGTCTTTTCACTCCCGAAGCGGGCTCCATTCGTGTGCTGGGCTTCGATGTCGCCACCAATCCACAGGCGGTGCAGTCAAGGGTCGGCTACATGCCGCAGAGATTCGGGCTTTACGAAGACCTGACGGTCGAAGAAAATCTGAACCTTTACGCGGACCTGCACGGGATTTCCCCGGAAACCAGGTCCGAGCGCTATCCCCAGTTGATGCAGATGACCGGCCTTGGCCCCTTCACGGGCCGCCTGGCGGGGAAGCTTTCGGGTGGGATGAAGCAGAAGCTTGGCCTTGCCTGCACCCTGGTGAGCACCCCGGAGCTTCTGCTGCTCGATGAACCGACGGTGGGGGTAGACCCACTGTCACGGCGAGAACTATGGGAAATAGTCTATCGCCTCGTGAGGGAGCAGGGCCTGACGGTACTGCTCAGCACCTCTTACCTCGAAGAGGCCGAGCGGTGTGAAATGGCGGTACTGCTCCTGCGGGGCAGGGTCCTGGCGTCGGGTCCCCCTTCTGAAATCAGCTCAATAGCGAGTGGCAGGTCCTTTCGAATCGACACTCCCGAATCCCAAAAACCCCGCCAGTTGCAGTCCACACTGGCGAGTGAGGGCGGTATCGTTGACGCCACCCTGGAGGGCAAGCGCGTCAGGGTAGTCACATCCACCGATGTGGGGCCGCAAAGCGAGATCTTTGACGGGCTGAACATCAGTGCGGTGACGCCACGGTTCGAAGACGGATTCATGATCCTCGTTCACCAAGCCGCAGGGCCAGGCCTTGAAGCGCGCTTTGAGCCATTCGCATCCTCCGGGCTGCCCGACGGTCTCCGTAATGAAGAACTCGTTGTGGAGGTACATAATCTCACCAGAAAATTCGGAAGCTTCATAGCGGTTAACAACGTCACGTTCCAGGTCCACAGGGGAGAAATATTCGGGCTGCTCGGCCCAAACGGGGCGGGGAAAAGCACCACGTTCCGCATGCTCTGCGGTTTGCTCCCGGCAAGCAGCGGGACCCTTAGCGTCGCCGGAATGGACCTGCGCTACGCCCGCGCATCCGCAAGGCAGCGGATCGGCTATGTTGCCCAGAAGTTTTCCCTTTACAGGCAGCTCACCGTAATGGAAAACCTCCAATTTTTCGCCGGCGCTTACGGCCTTCGCGGCTCGAACAAAAGTGAACGGTTAGATTGGGCGCTCGAGCAGTTTGACTTGCGCTCCGAAGCAGGCCTGACCTGCGGCGGACTTCCGGAAGGCTACAAGCAGCGCCTGGCGATGGCCTGCGCTCTGATGCACCAACCCGATATCCTGTTTCTCGACGAACCCACCTCGGGGGTCGACCCCTTGGCGCGCCGTGAGTTCTGGCGCAGGATCAGCTCGTTAGCCGATCAGGGAGTAACGGTCATAGTCACGACCCACTTCATGGAGGAGGCTGAGTATTGTGACCATATGGTGATCATGGTCGACGGTCAGGTCCTGGCAACGGGAACGCCTGCGGATATTCGCGGGCGCGCATCGACCCCGGAGGTTATGGAACCTACCATGGAAAACGCATTTGTCGCAATCGTCGAAGAATACAGAGCGAGGAGTGAAGAGTGAGGAGTGAAGAGAGGATAAACCCTCGCCGGGTCCGCTCGCTCATCCACAAGGAATTCGTCCAGATCACCCGCGATCCCAGCAGCATCGCTATCGCTCTAGTCTTGCCCGTGTTTCTCATCCTGCTCATCGGATATGGTTTGTCACTGGACGCCAGGGATGTCCCGGTGGCCGTGGTGCTGGAGAACCCTACCCCGGACTCGGCCAGTGTGGCCGGAGCGTTCAAGCTGTCCGACTACTTCAAGGTAACGGTGGTAACTTCCATGCAGGCAGCCGTCAAACTGATGCGGGACCAGGAGGTGGACGGCATCGTGCGCCTGTCGCAGGACTTCGACCGGCAACTGGCTTCCGGCGGCGCCTCCGTCCAGTTGATCGTCCGCGGCGGCGACGCCAACCGTGCCCGCTTCATCCAGGGCTATGCCCAGGGGGCACTCACACAGTGGACGAATCAAAGAGCAATCAGTGAGGCCGTACCATCCGTGGGATCGGCCCGGCTCCAAACCCGGTTGTGGTTCAATGACGCCGTGGACAGCCATTATTTTCTGGTTCCGGGGTTGGTCGTACTCATTATGACGCTCACCGGAGCACTGCTCACCGCTCTTGTGATGGCGCGCGAATGGGAACAGGGCACCCTTGAGTCCCTTTTTGTGACACCGGTCCGAACGGGCGAGATTCTGATAGGCAAGACCCTGCCCTATTTCCTGCTGGGGATGGCCGGTCTGCTCCTGACGGCATCGGCGGGGCGCTTTTTATTCCATGTCCCGCTCAAAGGTTCGACTATCGTTTTGGGAGCGGTCTCGGCGCTTTACCTGTTGGTGACACTGGGATTCGGGCTGCTCATATCTTCGGCAACGCGCAATCAGTTCGTCGCCGGCCAGATTACGATAATCGCTACGTTTCTGCCTGCGGTTTTCCTCTCCGGCTTTGTCTTCGATCTTGCGAGCGTTCCCGCGGGGGTTCGATTCGTCAGCTACCTGCTCCCGGCAAGATATTACGTGTCGTTCCTGCAAACCATCTTTCTGGCCGGCAACGTATGGAGCGTTATCATCCCGGACGCTGTCGCCATGACGGTGATGTTCCTGATCCTTTTTGCGCTCACTCTGCGCAAGACCAAAAAGAGGCTGAATTAGACGATGGAATCGTTACGAAGGATTCTGGCGCTTGTCCGCAAAGAGCTCCTGGCCATTTTGAAGGACCCGCGAAGCCGGTTTACCGTACTCGGCCCCCCCGTGATCCAGGCCTTTATCTTCGGCTACGCGGCCACATACGATCTGAACCACGTTCGCTACGCGGTTTATGACCAGGACCGCAGCGAAGCCTCGCGGCAGTTCCTGGCCGACATCGATGGCTCGGGCACCTTCAGGCGTGTCGCAAACCTGCTGGATCAGCGGGAGATCGCACATTTGATCGACAGCAGAAAAGTTCTCATCGTGGTGCAGATCGGACAGGATTTCGAGCGGCGTTTGCTCTTAGGTCAACCGGCTGATGTGCAAGTCATAGCCGACGGACGCAATTCCAACACGGCAGGGACCGCGCTGAACTATCTCGGCACTATTGCCGACAGCTTCAACGCCAGGTGGCGGCAGACTAACGGCAGTCCGCCGCCGCCCGTGCAAGCCGTACCGAGGGCATGGTACAATCCAAACCTGGAGACCAGGTGGTTCATGGTCCCGGGCATGATCGGGATGCTGACACTGGTGCAAATGGTCATCATAACCGCCATGTCCGTGGCGCGTGAACGCGAACAGGGGACATTCGACCAACTGCTGGTAACTCCCTTTCGGCCCATCGAGATCATGATCGGCAAATCCGTCCCAAGCATTCTCATCGGCCTGGTGCAGGTGACAATGGTTCTGACGCTGGCCCTTTTCTGGTTTAAAATTCCGTTCCAGGGGTCGCTGGTTACCCTCTATCTCGGGGTCCTTCTTTTCCTCATCGCGGCCGTGGGAATCGGACTAATGGTCTCATCTGCGGCTACCACCATGCAGCAGGCCCTGATGGGCAGCTTTCTCACCATCATGCCCTTCGCCATGCTCTCCGGCCTCAACACACCAATCGCCAACATGCCGCACCAAATACAATTTATTACGCTGATAAACCCCCTGCGCTTTGTCGTATCGATTATCCGCCGGGTATTCCTCGAAGGCGCCTCTTTGCGGGGGATCACCTCGGACCTGTGGCCGCTCGCCCTGATCGCCCTCTTTTCCCTGTCGAGCGCAGTCTGGATGTTCCGCCGCCGCCTGGTATGATCCCGCTATTGGACCGTGTACTGAAAGGTGCATCACTGCAAAGAGCACGCCGGGAAAGGGTTCGACTTTTATAATTACGCTTCGACAACCCCCCCCGACTGTCCAAAGAGGGTGGAACGATTAACTCTCATCCTACCGCTGTACGTCGTTCAAGGGGATAAGGAGGCAGCGTGGTCAGACGGTGGTCTTCGATGGGTCCTCCGACCGTAAAATGATAGAGGTCCTGGTAGGAGCGCCCCTTTAAGCCCAGCACCTCGTGTGTGGGATCGTCGAAGAAGCAGCCGATGCCGGTTGCCCGCACCCCGGCGGCTTCCGCTTCGAGATAGAGGACTTGGCCGATCATCCCGCACTCCCAGAAGAGCCTGGGATAAAACCATGGTCCATAACGATTCAGGGGACCTTCGAAGGCCGCAATCATGGCAGCGCTGAAGCAGCCGTCGCCGGCGATTTCCTGGAAACAGGAGATCTGCATGGCGGCTTTGCGGACATCGCCTTCGGCCAAAAGATAAAACTCCAGGGCATCAGGACAATAATCCGGCTTTTTCCAGACAAAGCTGCCGCGCATTGCCGAGCGAAGTTTATCTTTTTCCCGGACGTTGCGAAGCAGGAAATATAATCCCGGGACCAATCCGTCAACGCGGTGGACAAAGAGGGCCAGGTGGGTGTGGGCTTCCCACGGGAGAGTCATGAAGGGGATCCGCCGAGGGACGGGCATGGTTTTGAGGAGCATCTCGAAAAAAGAGGAGCGGGGGATGGAAGTGATGCCGTCCATGGCCACAGCGCTGCGCCTTTGGTGAATGATTTGCCGAAGCCCGACCATGCGTCCGCCATTTGCCCCGGGGACACTGGAGAGTTCCGGACCTCTGAGAGGTTCCCGGACATTTGGAACAGGATCTTCGGCTTCGAAAGCACCCTCCCGGGTGGGAGACTTTCGAGAGGCCAACGCAACTTTTTCAATGGCGGGCCATTCCACATGGGTCATACTGAGATGGTTCGGACTGCCATTCCATGAGAGCTTCATGAAGGTGGCTAATGCGTCTGGATTCAGCGAGCAAGGGCAAGGGGGGGGCTCATTTTGAGAATACACTGCAAGAAGACAATCAGGCTCTTCCGCCTCCGCGCCTTGCGGATCGAAGACCCCGAGCAGATAAGACAAACTTTCGGTGCTCAGGCCGTCCAGCAATCTTGCCTGCCAGCCCAGACCGGCGGCTGCCAGACTGACTGCCGCCATGGCGTGCCCGATATCATGCCGGCAATAGCGATATGCGCGCTCTCCATACTTCCAGGCTTCACGCCAATGAACGGAGGTAAGCCCCACCAGGACCGATTCCTTTGGAAGCCCGCAGATAAGTTCGTCCCACAAATCGAGAGGAAACCGTGTTCGCAGTTCCAGCCCATGTTCTTTGGGCGCATAGTGGCAGACAAGCGGTGATTCATCCATCCCTGCCATCGGTCCAAAGATCACGTAGCCTTCTGTCGGCTGCAGATTCCCACTGGAAGGATTCACCCGAAGGGCCCACCTTTGCGTGCCGGCGCCCTTCCATGCTGAGAGGGCCAGACTGTCGAAAAGAAGCCGTGAGAGGCTTTGCACGTCCAATTGGATCGAGGGGATGTGCCCGGAGTCAAAAGCAAGATCGTAGACGGGGTCGTTAAACGGCGGGTCTATGGCAAGCCTGTGAAGGGGTGCCCCCGGGTAGCGCCGAAAAGAGTCCGGTTGGGATGCCCAGTCAAGATAACCCGGCCCGCGTGCATACCTGTCAAAATTATGTTTGCTTGCCTCGTGATATTCAATCGTCTGCCGGACAAGTCCTTCCATATCGATATTACACTCTCGGTTGGGTTGTAGAGATCAGGGCGGGAATGGTCGCGCACCTGGAGCTCTTATTGCTTGATGTGCTTGAAAGTTAATTCATCCACTCTCAATTAGAGGGGTGTGCAAAACTTTAGTAGTATGAGGTGATTTCAAACCGGGTTGAATTTACTATCAGCTCTGCACTTTGTCCACTTCGCAATATGCTCGTCTCGCAGCTTACCAAGATACGGACTTTTAAAGCCATGAGCGAATTATCGCATTATGATTCGAGAACGTGAAAGATTTTCGCTCTCCAATTCTCAAGATCCAGGAGAGCTGTACTTAGAGTGAAAATTACGGGGGTACCCGTAAGAGTTGCAAAACAAGTTGGAAGAGAGACACCTTGCTACCATGAGAAATCCCGATGTGGCCGGAGTGCATAACGAACAAGATTTGGGGCCAGGAATGGCCATTTTAACGGCGACTGTATCCAGGGGCGTTCACCTATCCCCGGCGACCGCTCCTTTGATCACGGGTCCGGCATGATGCAAGACGATAGAAGCATTTAGACCGCCATTGTCTAAATGCTCCCAAGCAATCGCGCTGTCTGAGCTTGACTGCTCTCCGCCGCGAGGTATCCTCAGGATTGGCGGCTAAAGATCGGCGGGAAATCCTTCACAAATACTAGCGAGCTGTGTACCGATCAACTGGAAACCCGCCTCAGCGCTCAATTACAAGTGACACGTCCGCACATCGTCATCCCGAGAATCATGACAGTCCAATAGCACGATACGCTCTTATCCGTGTCCATCCGTATTTATCTTGTTCAAACGGATTCTCCCGTGACGCGCAGTGGTAAAGCAGCCGGAAGGACAGACCGGCCAACCCAACAAAGCGGAGGCAGCGAAAGAGTCTGTTTTCTTCTTAACACCGCTACCCGGGAATACAAAAGCGTCCTGCGTTGATTTTATTTCATCATCCGTGTTTATCCGTACTACTACGCGTCATTTTCTTGTTTTTTATGCAACGTTTTGTCTACAAGTTGCCGGTCTCTCTCCGATCTCAGCCCTCTCTGCGGCCCGTTTGAATTCCGGGTCGTCGTCCGGGCATCAAAAGTGCCGCCTTGGTATTTTCTTCTTTATTCCTTATTTCAAAACCCTCTGCGCTCTCTGCGCCTCTGCGGTAGATCTTCTTTTTTGGTTGCGGCTATGCTGCGCCGTGTCCATCCGTGTCAAAGAGATTCTTTGTTGCACCCTTGTCGGCATCCTGAAATCACCGCCGTAAAGAACCAGCAGGTTCGCTGAGGCCCGATTTGCCCGTTCCGGAAATTCTGCGGTGCTTCTTGTCTTTCTCAAATTCGCCTTCCATGATCTCAACGTAGTTTCCGCTCATCTCGTTTCTGCTCTCACCATTCACGATTCACGATTCACGATTCACCAATCACCAATCACTGGATGATCTCTGACATTAACAAAAAAACAAGCCGGCATATCACTTGCATGTTCGCGGCATTATTCCGTCATAATTTAGTTTGAGGGTTACTACCTGAAATGGAGCCATTGGCGAACTTTGGTTGACTCAATAACCGTTTCCTTGGAGAATGGAACCAACATGAAAATAGCCGTTATAGCAATATTTCTACTGTTCATTCTTGCCGGCCAGGGATTCGCCTCAGAACCCGCTGAGATCATTCTTCGTGATGGAAGCGTCATCCGTGCCGAGGTAATCTCCTTGCAAGATGGGGTATATACCCTGAAATCTGAAAGCCTTGGAACGGTCACTATCGAGCAATCCCGGGTCGCCAACATCAAAATGGGGTCTGGCATGTCATCCGACAGGCACGCAAGCACCCCCTCTTCGACAACGCCGGAAGTTGCCACGCAAACGGCTGAGCCAAATGTCATTGGACAAATAAATGCTATGCGTGAAACTTTGATGAGCGATCAAAGCGTCATGGAGAAACTCTCGTCTCTCAGTAATAACCCCGAGTTAATGCGTGTTGTCCAAGATCCGGAAATTATGAAGTCGGTGACTTCGGGCGACATCAAGGCGCTCATGGCTAATGATAAGTTCATGCAATTACTAAATGATCCCAACATTCAGGAAATCTCCAAGAAAATCTCGCCCTAAAAGCCCAGATGAAAGTTTGGCGCCCCGACATTTCCGGATATCCAGCGCAGCACCGCAAGGTGCAAGGAAATCGAGCTCCCCCCCTTTCCTAAAGGGGGGCAGGGGGGATTTTCGCTTGAAAGCTTTTTCTGCTCACTGTGCGTCCTCACAAAAGATCGGACGCGAACTTGAAGCATTTAACGCTGGCTCGGATGTTTAACGCAAATCCGAACGAAGTGAGGGTTCGTCCTCACAAAAGATCGGACGCCGAACCAGAAGCATCTCACGCTGGCTCCGAGGTTCAACGCGAACCCGATCATAGTGAGGGTTCACTGTTCACTCATCGCGGAGCGATGCGGAGGTGCAGGTGCCGCCTCTGGTCATGGACAGATCAGGGATAGCGTCGAGATCCTGCCCATGCCGCCACCGAAGGCAGTGGCGATCCTGGCTGGCGGTCCCACCGCCCCGAAACAGAACACCCAAATCCTGATATGATTTGCAAAACTTCCGTATTTCAGAAATTCGTTTTTCCAAAGATACGAGAGCCGTTTTGAGTTTCCGGTGCCCTAAATGGCAACTCCTCCGAAGAGGTCGGTTCTGATTTCGAAAGATGAGCTTGGCCGCTGAAAGACGGGGAGAGAGGAAATGGATGATTGGCTGTATCCAAATGCTATCCGCTCCTTACAGAACCATACCACGGGCAAGGATTTAAGGCAGATATCCATATTGGGTGAAAAACTTCACTGAATAAACGGCGAACTCAGTGGTGCGAGGCATCCACTGGAGCGATTGTTAGCGGCCACATATCCGAAACATGTCGAACTCGACCCGATTTAGAAATCCGCTTCAGCGGCTTTGCTGGTAGCGTTCTTCTTTCCATGGATCGGCGGAATTACTGTAGCCTTGCCTTTCCCAGAATCCGGGTTCATCGTGAGATGCAACCCTGACGGCCTCCAACCACTTAGCACTTTTGTAGAAGTACAGATCGGGGATTACGACACGCACGGGCGCACCGTGCTCTTTCGGCAGTCTCTCACCAAAAAAACTGTGAGCAAGGATTACGTTCTCCTTTTGGGCCTCGCCTATGGGCACATTGCTCGTGTAACCTCCGGCGCCCTCGAAAATGACAAACACCCCACTCCTGCGAGGCTTGACTCTATCCATGATTGTTGGCAGACGAACACCGCTCCATTCGGAATCCAGAAGAGTCCAGCCAGTGACACAGTGAACGTCGCAGGTGATATGCACCTGGTCCAAGCTCAGCAGATCTTGATAGGAGAGAATGGTCGGTTCTTCCACCTCACCGTAGATGCGCATGCTCCAGTTAGCAACAGTAGTGGTTCCAGGCATACCGCCCATATCCTCAATCTTCCCGATTGCCAACTGCCCGGGAGGGAGACGAGGCCTGCCGTCTGGTCTGGTATCAGCCGCCAGAGCGCATTGCTCAGCGTTCGAGAGCTTGATGAAAACTCCAGGTAGTCCTATGCTTATTATGGTGCCTCCTGCCGCGACCAGGAAGGTGCGCCTGGAGATTTTCAGGTCTTCTTGCATGGCCCCTCCACTGCATTTTATGGTCCGGTTAAAAACTTTACAACAAAGTGTCGAATCTCGCTTAACTTTTTTCGCCCACTGGCAATGTGTCGCCTGCGGGCCGTTGGGCAGCATTAGGTCGGACCACGCTAAAGTGTGACTACACTTGGAAAGAGCGCTCCGGGTTGCCTGCTTTAGAGGCTTAAAATGTGGTTTAAATCTTTTCGACCCTTTGACCGGCTAACATGCAACTCGTTTTTCTTCCATTTTGCGCATGCAAAAGACGACTAAATTTCCTCGATCCAACGTGCCAAACGCTTACTTTAACACCTCATCCAGCCAGTCGAAGAGCACCTGACTGACAAGACTGCGGTTCTCCATGACACAGTGATTTGTCGCGCCTTCGACAGTCGGCGTGATCACCATTTTCTTCATGGGGTTGGGGAAATTATCAAGGCATACCTTCTGTTGGCGCTTAACCTCCTCGCTCTTATACTCTCCCTCACCAACTATGATCAGGGCCGGAACTGTGACCTTGGCCGGGTCAAAGGAATACCCTTTATTGGCTTCGGCGAGTCCGGAAGGCTTGTCCATCGGCACGCCCCAGCGCCAGCAAATAGCTTTCACAATGTTGCCATGAAAGAGTGTCCAGGATGCGATCTCTTTCTTTGTTGCCAGCACTACCGGCATCGTGGAGAAAAGAGGGTAGGCGTCAACGACGGCCGAATTCATGGCAATCGCCTTGATCCGGGGGTCGTGCATCGCGGCCTGAGGCACGAACCCGCCGCCGCCGCTATATCCGTATGACGCCAACCGCTTTGGATCTACATCGGGACGGCTGAGGGCATAGTCGGCAACAGCTTTCATAGGGACATTCATATCAGGCCGGAAGGTCTTCCCCTCAAGCGGGAGGAGTCCCTGCCCCGGTAAATCGACGGTCATGAAGTTATAGCCTCGGTCATGGGTCTGGGGGGCGATGTAGAATACGAGGTCCTCGGCGAAGGTCTCGCCCCCGCCGATCATGATCAGGGTCTTTGTAGGGGTTGTTCCCGCCGCCGCCTTACGGAAATATCCCGGAAGGACCGTTCCTTCGAAGGGAATCTCGAAATATTCCATGGGGGGATCAAAGAGCTCTCCTGCCTTTATCATGAGGCTTCGGCTCTTAAGCGCCCTTTCCTTAAGACGTGGATCATTCGGCAATATCGAGAGAAGCGATATGCGATAGTAGTAAGAAGCGCGCTGCAACTGGTCGCGGGCGCTGACCTGGTGGCCGCCCGCAAGAGATTTCTCGCCACGCGCCTCGGCAAGACACGCCATTTTGAACCATTCCTCCTGCCAGCTTGCGATGTCCCCATCCTTTATTTTTGAGGCAGTGTAGAAGGCCTCACCGATCTCGACGCCGTGGTTCACCGTGGAACCAAGAATGAGCGTACCGAAGTTGAAATCCATATCCGTATCATTAAAATGGTAACGAAAGCTGGTATCGTGGGCATCGAAGACTTTCTTGCCTTCCTTGCTTTGAACCGATTTCGTTTGGGGGATATCTTCTTTTCCCGCTGCACAGGAGACACCTTTCCCCCCGTTTGTCAGGACAACAGATAGCAGGAACATGACCGCAACCGCCAAGGCTCTCTTGTACATTCCAATCTCCCGTCGCTTTTGAATTCAATGCATTTGGATTCCATTTTCTCCTCAGGGCAAGCGTTCCCATACGAGGCTGACAATCCGCTCGCCACCGCCGAGGAGCAGGGTGCCCTTCAATGTGAGATATTTTCCATCATATTCGAAATTGCGAAGCTGATCCGCTCCCACCCAGTTCGGGAGGAGCGCGGCCTCGATGTGGTGCACGATGGTCCGCTCGTCGGGATTGACGGAATAGGTCCCGTAGTAGGCGGTATATCCGCCGAAGGCGGCGCGTACCTGGGCCTCGGACGTGACAAGAGGATCATCGGACGCGAACCTGGGACGGCTGGGGTCCATGAGTTGAACCGCCATTCGCCCATCCGGTTCATATGTGATCCTTCCCCGGGCATCCTTTCCAAAGGGGTAAGCCGTCTGTCCGTTCGGGTCCAGCATCTGGAAGGAAATGAGTTTCCAGGAACCGGCCAGTTTGGGCATCGCTTCTTTGCTCACACCGTGAATCGTTTCCTTCGCCGCATCCGCGTGCTTTTCGCCCGGACCATTGCTAATGCCGGCGCAGCCGCTGACGGACAGCACAATAAGCAAGCTTAACAGGTGGAGGTTTTTCAATTTGAATGTCCTTGTGTGCTGGATCGAGCGTAATCGTTAAGGCTGACGATTCTTCTTCTACTCAAAGCTTCAATTCTTTTACCCCGCCGGAAGCGTTATGATTGGCGCCCCGTCTTTGCCGCCGGGTTCTACGAGGGTGAATATGAACATGAGAAAAGAGAACATCCGTTTTGACGGCAGGTCACGGTCATCGATCCAGAACCAGTAGTCACGATAGGGTACCGAGACGAATGCGTCGGCGGGTTTTTCGAGAGAGCTGTGAATGCGTATCAGCGGACCCAAAGAGCTGCCCGGGGGAGCTGCCTCGATGTTGGTGGGGTTAACTCGCTTTTCCTCTACATGGAGAGCGGGGACCTCGATATATGAGGCAAGATCGATAATTATCTCGAAGATGGATCGGCTAAGCATTGCTACTTCGCGGTCATTTTTGGCTATGGAGGCATAGGATACAGTAAATTCCTGTGCCGAGGGGTCAAGGCCAAGCATTTTTCTTACGGCAAGACTGTCCTCTTCCGTTGCTTTATCCAAATTGCCTTGGAAGGCCAAGAGCGTGATTTCCTTCTCGTTGGTTTTCTCAACGCGCAGGCCGATAGCCCCCGAATCCTGAAGTCTTCGCAGCCTTTCGAGCAGGGGATACAACTCGGGATCTGGTGAGCGGCTACGTGTCGAACCTCCGTAGCGGGTCCGGATACCGTTCACCGAGTGCACGCAGAGTCTCAAAACAAGATCGACAGGATAATTTGCCTGAATCAGGCGAAGGATCGCCGCAGGCGGAATCGGGGCCATGAAGCTCCGGGCGAACTTCTCTCCCGTAAGCGGGCTGTAAGTGATGGTTGGACGGTCACTATAGCGGGCGGTTCCTCCCGCGGCTCGGGTGTTGGTCAGAGCTGCGGTTATCGGGTCCGCCCATTGGAACTGCAGGTTGACCTGGCTCTCGACGGAGTACTGGTTGATGACCGAGGCCACTTCGAGGAAGGTGGGTGTGTCACCGTAGCGGAGCTTGACCATGTTGATTAGCATCTGAGCCTTCCAGGATTGGGAAATCGCAGAGTTGTAGTCGAACCGATCTCTCGCAACGCTTTGAGCCCCAATCCCGGCGCAACCCGTAAGAATCAGGAGAGTGATAAATGCAGCCGCTTTTAGCACTTCTTTGACGATCATCTCGAGCACCTCTTTGGTAAAGCTCTGCAGCCATTCTGAAAAACAAAATCCCGGGACGCAATATAAACCTGATCCCAAGGCAAAGGCTAATTATTTGCTTAAGAACTTTGCAGTTCTATTAGCCGCGTTTTCTCTAATATTGTAGTAATAAAGCCCATAGTCGTAATAATGGTAAATGCCTTTAGGCCAATGCGACTCGGGTAATGTTGTAGCATCGACATTACAAATCAGAATGCCTCTGTCCTTATTAACACGTGCATCAGCATATTTGAACTTATCCACTAATGTCCCGTTGTAGTCCAATTTAGACCCAAGACTTTGTTCCGATGTTGCGGGTGTTTCTTCTCTTGTCCAAGTGATCGGATTTATAGCAATAGCACCTGGGAATATAAGTGGATTGTTTCCTTCAATCTCATCAGCCTGAGTATTATATGAAATTATGACACCGGTATCATCGGGACCTTCGGCAAATTTTAAGTGTGGATTCTTAGTAAGATAGTCTCTTGTAATCGAAATGCCGATGGCATATGAAGCAATCATTCGGCTATACACTGCAGAGTTTTGTTTCATATACTCTGCCAACAAGAACCGCATTATAACCGATCCTTGAGAGTGTGAGGCTAAAATAAATGGGCGGCCATTATTGTAGTGCTTGATATAATAGTCGAATGCTGCGAATATATCGAGTTTCGGTATGCCTCCCACAAATTCATCTTGCTTTTCCCAAGATCCCAATGTCATGGCATATGCACCATCAGCTTGTCTATAATATGGAGAATAAATATTCCCAACAGTTTCAAAAGCAGTAGCTTGAGTTTTAAACGCCGTTTTTGCGCCCACCAGCATAGATGGATTATCAATGTTGCAAATGTATGGTTCATTAGTAACATTTGGAATCGTAGGATCATTTTTCCATGCAGTTGGATAAATATAAAAAATATCAACGTTCTTTATAGTCGCAGAAGGTAAGGACAACCAATGCTCAGGTTTTGAATAATCGGTCACACCTTGCTCATCTTTAGGAGACTCAGCTATCAGATAGCTATGCGTACATAGTATAAATGTTATAGATAATAATAGTATAATAAATATCTCGATAATACAGCTTCTTATTATTTTATTTACCTTTGGCATTGCTTCATTTTTCATGTCATCTCCTTTATAACTTAGCAGGCATTGACTGTAGTATACCCCATATTCCGATTGTCTCCTAGGACCATCATGCGGAAGGGGAACGTGAAAGTCTAGGCCACCGTCGTTGTTACTATTCTCGGTCAATTTAGAATGGAACTTGAAGATTTTGCGACATTGGCGCGTCTCTCAAAATCCCTCATTATAAAAAGCGCTCGCCGCTTTGCTCTTATCTTCAAATTACCAAAGGTAGAACCTGCAGCCTGCCACGATTTCGTGAATGTATGAGCATCTTGCCAACAAGTGGAGCGGACCTGGTCTCAAAATATGATTCGGAAATGGCGAGGATTCCGGCGCTTCTTTTCTCGACAACGAGGAGATACGTATCGGCTTCCCCCGGTGAACCCTACGCAGATAGAGACAGCGTAAATCTCTATCGTGACCAAACAATTCATTATAGTTATTCGTTGCCGCATCAATCCCCACATCTTTTTGCCTCTTCTGGTTGCCGTTTCTATCGCCGCTTCTGGACGCCGTTTCTGGTTGCCTTTTTGCACGGCCTCTCAGAGTGTGCCAGACTGTGGGGGAAAACAACAGATCCACCGCAGAGGCGCAGAGGGCGCAGAGAAAGGCTTTGTTGGACAAGATTTGCAAAATTAATAGAAACGGCTATTTCTAAGTCATGAGAGTCTTGTCGATCTTCTTGAATTTTGAGTTCTCTCTGCGCTCTCCGCGTCTCTGCGGTGATGGCCCTTGCGTCTCTGTGGTGATAGCCCTTGCGTCTCCGTGGTGAACGCAAATGGAAACAGTCTCTCAAAAGTTTCCACATTTTTTCCATGATGTTTCCATGATGTTTCCATGTGTTTCCATGATGTTTCCATGTGTTTCCATGATGTTTCCATGTGTTTCCATGTGTTTCCATGATGTTTCCATGTGTTTCCATGATGTTTCCATGTGTTTCCATGTGTTTCCATGTGTTTCCACGCGGGAAAAGGGATCAAACGCATCAGCAAAGTGAGATGACAAGCCGCTTTCTTCGGCTTTTGCTCAGTCCACAGTCCACAGTCCTGCGGCCTCACAAGAAATCGGCCGCGAACTTGAAGCATTTTACGTGCGGTCAGAACGCTCACCGCGAACCCGCAACGCAGCGAGGGTTAGTCCTGCGTAACGGCCCGCGTCGTCGAGTGGAAAATGTTTGTAGTGCTCATTTTGAGGCTCAACCGGGCTAGGACGGCAGTAACAAAAATTTCTATAATGTTTCCATGATGTATCCATGCAAAGAAAAAGATTAATGATGACGCACTCTTACAATTGATCCGGGATGGAAACAACACGGCCGGGTTGGGAAAGCGTATTAGCGCCCTGGAAGAAAATGCGGAATCGAGGCTTTTACTCAGTCCTCAGTCCTCAGTCCTGCGAACAGCCCGGCCGGGGCAGCGCGTGTTTCGTTCTCACGATTCACGATTCACTAACGACCATTCACTGCCTTTTTTCCGCTTCTGGTTGCCGTTTCTATTGCCGCTTGTATTGCCGTTCCTGATTGCCGTTTTGCAGGTCCAAATCATCCCGCGGTATAATATCGTCGGATTAAACAGGGTAGCGGGTTGCGAGTTTCCACTCAGTCCTCAGTCCTCAGCACTCAGTCCTGAGTTAGCCGCTTTTCGTTACCGTTTTGCACGTCCAAACCTCTCCGAAGTAGAATATGGCCTGATTAAAGATAACCGGAGGTTTGTTGGATTTGGCTTTTCACTATTCACTATTCACTATTCACTATTCACTGCTGGAAATGGGCTTACCCAAAAAACTGTTGGATCTCACCATCCTGATAATTACATTGAAATCAGAATCGGCCGACAATACGGCCCCAAACCAAAAAATCAAAAAAAGAACCGGAGGAAATGCTCAATGATGGCGTTAGATAACAAGGCTATAGTACGACGTTACGTCGAAGGGCTGTTTGGCAAACAACACAAAGTTTCAATGATAGATGAGATGCTGTCCAGCGACTTCGTTGAATACCAAAATTACGATTCCAGTGGTAACCAGGCTATCCGAGGCCGTGAAGAGTGGAAGAAAGTCGCCAATATGTACTTCTCCGCTTTCCCGGATTTGGAGTGCACAATTGAAGACCTGATAGCCGAAGGAGATAAAGTTGTATCCCGCTGGGCGACTCAGGCAACGCATAAAGGGATTTTTCTGGGCGTTGCCCCTACCAACAAACGCGTGATGATAACAGGGATCAGTATCTATAGGGTCGTAGAAGGCAAGATCGTAGAGGCCCGGTCAATCTTGGACTTGATGGGTTTGCTCTCGCAACTCGGCGCTCTTCCCACACAGCTCGAAAAAGCTGCTTAAACTGAGTTTATTGTTTGGCCACCTTTTGCAGGTGGCCAAACAATACCTGCGCCGCGTGAACTCACCCACTCGGATTCTTTCAAAAACTGCAACCGGATGTTTTTAAAATTTAGCCTCAAGATCACATACTTAAAGTCCGATAAATTACGGAAGGCTTAGTTTTTGAGCCATCACTGCGGGGATGATGGTGTGTTACACGATAACCTTTACGTAATTGCCAACATGGAGGGTGGCTATGAGGAATTTCGTTTTTGCGGCTACATTACTGATACTGGCTCTTTCCTGCGGCTCCGCATGGGCTGCCGCTCCTGCCTCTGCCCCCTATAACTGGACCGGGTTTTACGCGGGACTCAATACAGGTCTCGCCATAAACGACTCTGGATATACCGTGAGTCCATCGGGTAGTTTTTTAACGAATCCTCTCTACACTCCGACTAATGGGCTGATAACGGATTCAGGCAATTTGAACGACGTCGCTTTCACCATTGGAGCACAGATCGGCTACAATTACCAGGTGGGCTGTTTCGTCTACGGCCTCGAAACAGACTTCAACTACAACAGCACGGATACTTCGAGCTACGTCAATCGCCCCCTGGCTTCCCCGCTCTCCGGTAATATTATTCACACCGTACAGCAGAAGGTCGATTATTTCGGCACCCTGAGGGCGCGCTTTGGCTACACGCCTGCAGATCGATTCCTGATTTACGGAACCGGCGGTCTCGCCTATGGAAACGTCTCGTCAAGCAGTAACGTCGCATTCACAAGCTCAGGTGACAACTACATCGGTTCCTCCTCCGGGATGCAGGCCGGATGGACGCTCGGCGCCGGCAGCGAATATGCGCTCACCAAATGTTGGAGCGTCAAGCTCGAATATCTCTATATCGACCTCGGCTCCAATTCCTACACTTATGCGGCTCAGCCGCGTTTTGGCACTTCATTTACTTATACGACCGACGTCGACACGACCCAGCACATTGTGCGCGTGGGGTTGAACTACAAATTCTAACATCGGGCGGGGCGGTGGGACCGCCAGCCAGGATCTCAACACTATTCCTGACCTGTCCATGACCAGCGGCGAATGGCCGTAGAGGATTCCATGGGTACCGCCTCGCGGGTGGGCTGTCGAGATCTTGGTTGTGCCACCGCCGCAGGCAGTGGCGATCCTGGCTGGCGGTCCCACCGCCCAGGGGCGGGTCTTCCACAGCGGGAGGCTCGCCGCGTTCTTTCTCCTTCCTGGTTTTTTGACAGGATTAACAGAAAGGGGCAACCGCTCCAGAGTTTTACCCCTGACACCCGATTGCCCAATTTCACCTTATAAGTCTCGGATTTTTGACCTAAAAGAAAGGCATTTTTCGTACTGACGCGTACTGTTTGGCGCCCCGCCATTTCCGGATTGCCTGGCGCCGCACCGAAAGGTGCTGGGAAATCGAACTCCCCCCCTTTCCTAAAGGGGGCGCCCTCACAAAAGATCGGGCGCGAACTTGAAGTATTTAACATCGGTCGGAAGCGTTAGCGCGAATCCGAACGAAGTGAGGGTTCAGGGGGGATTTTAGCCCGGAGGCGTACGCAATCCAACCGCCCATGCCGCCACCGAAGGTAGCGGCGAATCTGGCTGGCGGTCCCACCGCCCTAAGCAGCCAGCCCTCCTCTAATACTCTCGCTTACAACCGCTGACGGCGTTCCCGATCCGTCCATAACCTGGAAGTAGACGGTTTTGGCTCCAGGGGTTGAACTCAGGGTAAAGGATGGGGCCTGCGAGTAGGGCAGCCAGCCGTCATTACCGCTAAGCTGGGTTTCACCGGCCCTGTACTGAGTGGGTGTGCTGCCCACCACGGTATTGTTTAGAGTGACAACGTGGCTTGTGTTCGAAGCGGCATTGCCGCTGATTTCGAAAGAACTGACAACCGGCGTAATGTTCGTGATCTTGCTCTGCAGGTTTTTACTCAGTTGCCCCAATTGCGTGACAAGCTCCGCATTGTAAACACAGGTATTGGGATCCATATTAGGTCCCTGCTGCGCTGCATTTGCGAATATCTGCTGGGCTGCGATTGCGCACGTGCGCGATTTCAACGCGGGCGATGGCTGCAGGTTCTCAAGAGGGGCGCCCGCATGATCGACACTTAGCACAAAGGTTGAAATATTCCCATCGGGGTTGCGAACGATCTGAATGTGGCGGAACTGCTGAGGGAAGTCCCTTAACGACGGGGTCTCGACTGTCCAGAAGCCGTAGTCGGGATACTCGGCTTGAGGGTTGGGTTGTGGAGTAATGGTGTTGCGGTGCATATGCCCCGCGACCCATAAGACGAGGTTTGGATAGCTCCAGAGTGTGGCGAGCAACTCCTGTTGGCTGATCTGGGAATCCGGGTCCCAATTCGATAGATATGTATAAGGCTCACTTTCGGCCGGGATACTCTGTGCATAAGGGTTTAACGGGACGTGGGCACAGACGATCATGAGCTCGTCCGCGTTCTGACCTTCCTCGAGTTCATTTTGGAGCCAAAAGAAGCGTACATTGTCGAGAGCGCCATCCGCACAATTAGCGCCGCTCTTGTCGGTATCGTCTAGAACGATCACCTTTATCGGAACATCAGCCTTCGGATAGAAGGAATAGCATGCGGCTCCGGCCGCAGCTATTGACGGCGGGACCAACTGGAATCCATGACCGACCGGTTTCGACGTTGTGTTAAAGAATTCGTGCATCCATTGGCTGATCGAGAGCGAACGCCGGTTCGGGTCGGCGGCGACCGGCTGGATGGGATTTGAGTCCGGCCCTGCATTTATGATTCCCCCGTACGGATCGCTGCCATCAACTACACCCATATAAAAACCTCGTTTGTTCAGGATGTTTTCAGGCGCGGCTATTCCTATGTCGAGGACTTTGGGTCCGACGAGGGTTTTTCGGACGTAATCGTTCACGAGAGCAGCGCCCATCCAGAATTGGTCGTGGTTGCCGACGGCCTGATACCATTTGATCGACTTGTCGAGTCCGGCTGCCTGGTACGGTTGCTGATAATCAATAGGGCCATTCGGATCATTGGGAAAGACTCCAAGGTGTTTGCCGGAACTGGGGTGGATCATCTTGCCGTCGATAACGTCGATATACCATCTGAGCTCATTGTACTGAGTGTTGTCGGCCGCATCGCCCAGAGCGATGCCGAAATCAAACGGCGCTTTTTTGTGCAGAGCGTTGATTGTCTGGACGGCGGCATCGAGGACCTGGGTCGTATAGAGGATAATCCCCGAATAGCAGGACGAAGTAGCTAAACCTGAAGGTATGTTAGGTATAAAATTATAATCATAACCGAAGAAAATAGACCGGGCCGGGCTTTCTTTGTCGGCCAGATGTACGTCGCTCATTGAAAAGAAAGTCAAAAGCGTCGCGCACTGATTTGGATCGGTGGTAGACGCCGTAACGTTTGGTGGGTTCTGCGTCGGGTTCTGTATGCTGGGGCAAAGGTAAGGGACGACAGGCACATCGCTGTCAGCATCCACATAATTCCACTCACCGTAGCTGTTTGCCGCGTATTCGGAGATTTTATACGGCGGAATCGTTGGCTGGTATGGAGGCTCAGGAGGGAACGAGCCCGGAGGCGAGTTGACGGGATTGACCGTCTGCTGGAGTGTCGTGACAACTGGCCCGATCGGGTATGTTGGCACGGTGGGAGATCCTCCGCCGGCAAGCACATTCTCGATGGTCCCAAGAGCCGGCAGCTCCAATCCGACGGCCGCTGCGGAACCGATGCAGTACTTCAAAAAATATCTTCTTGAAATTTCCATTGGTGCTCCCTTCTTAAAGGCCCTTGATCCACGTCTGCAGTCCAGAGCTCAGTTGACCTGCTTGTATGACAAGCTCCGCATTATAAATACAGGAATGGGGATCCATACCAGGTCCCTGCTGCCACGGGTTCCCGAATATGTACTGGGCTGAGATCGCATAGGAGAGCGACGTCAACGCGGGAGACGGAGACCCGTCCGGGAGAGGGGCGGTGTTGGCCGCAGGATCGACAGTGGTTACAAAGATCGAAATATTCCCTTGGGGATTGACGGTGATATTGAAGCGGCGGAACCCCCGAGGGAAGTCTCGCAGAGACGGGGTCTCGACTGTCCAGAAGCCGTAGTCGGGATTCTGGCTATGAGGTGACGACGGTTGTGCGGTAATGGTGTTGCGGTGCACATGTCCCGAGATCCACAAGACGAGGTTTGGATAGGTCCAGAGTGTTCCGAGCAACATCTCTTGGGTGACCTCGGCATAGGGCGCCCAAATTGGCAGATATGAACACGGTTGGTTGTTTGGCGGCGCGGGCTCCTCCGCGTAAGGGTTCACCGGGATATGCGCACAGACTATCATGAGCTCATCGGCGGCCTGACCTTCCTGGAGTTCATTCAAGAGCCAATAGTAGCGGGTATAGTCGAGGGCGCCAAATGCGCTGCCGGCCTTGTCGGTATCGTCGAGGACGATGACCTTGATCGGCATATTCTCGTTCGGATAGAAGGAATAGCAGGAGGCCGGGGTTGAGCCGTCGATCATTGCCTCCGTGAACCCGTGACCGGACGGACTCGACGTGGTGGTGAAGAATTCATTCATCCAATTGCTGATAGAGAGCGAGTAACGGTCTGGATCAGCTACAACCTCCGGGGGGGTCTTGAATTTCGTGACCGGCCCTGCATCTATGACGGTCCCATACTTTGTTGTGCCGTCAACTACACCCATATAGACACCGGTGCTGCTCATGACACTTGACCAATTAACAATGGGATTTACTGAAGTTATCTGACCGATGTTGAGGATGCCGGTTCCGGTATAAGCATCCAGCGGTTTACCGTTTGCGATGCTTGTGAGGCAAGAGCCCATCCAGAACTGATCGTGGTTGCCGACGACCGCGTACCATGGGATCGATGTGTCGAGCCCGGCCGCCTGGTATGGTTGCTGATAATCAATGGGGCCATTGGGATCATTGGGGCTGACACCGAGGTTGGCGCCAGAACTGGGGATGATCCACTGGCCGTCGAGGACGTTGATAAACCATCTGAGCTCGTTGTACTGAGTGTTGTCGGCCATATCGCCTAAAGCGATGCCGAAATCGAACGGCGCTGTTTGGTGCAGTGAATTGATTGTCTGGACGGCGGCATCCAGGACCTGGGTCGTATAGAGTATAATTGGTGAATAGGCCGACGAATTACCTTGAGGTTGCGGGGGCTTTTCCTTTGTCGTGTAGGGCGCCGGATATTGGTAACCGTAGTAAGTACACCGAACCGGGCTTTCTTTGTCGCTGATATGTATGTCGCTCATGGCGAAGAAATTCAAAAGCGTCGTGCACTGCGATGGTTCGTTCGGATTCCCGAAGTTCGGCGGATTCTGCATGTCGGGGCATTTGAAAGGGAAGCCTTTCGGATCCACAGTCCATTTACCGTAGCCGTACGTCGAGAATAAAGAGACCTGAGACGGCAAGAGTCTCCTGCCGCCATGCAGCATAGGCGGGGCCGTGGGAACGAGCGTCTGCTGGAGTGTCGTGGTAACCGGGCCGATCGGGTAAGTCGGAGTGGAGGGGGCCCCTCCGCCGGCAAGCAGTTTTTTTCCCAGTGGACCGAGAGTCGAAAAATCCAGCCCCAGGGCTGCTGCGGAACCGATGCAGTACTTCAAAAAGTCTCTTCTTAAAACGTTCATTGGTGCTCCTTGCTCAGCAGTTGCTATGGGGTAATCCGACAAAGACGACTCTCCATCCGGTCGAAGAAACATTCGCAGACGAATTTCGTAGCCGGATGCTTGGCGTTACATGTTGCTATTCGGAATTGCCATTATTTTTCTTGAGCAAAAATTCAAGAGGGGCAAGGGCGGAGGGCGAGGATAGAATTGCCTTTTCCGTCTTCCGTCTTCCGCCGTGTTAAAACCTGCCGACGTTTATTTCGTCACCGGTTGAACATATCTTTAGTTTTGAATGTATTAGAAAGGAAGGCAAACCAGATGGCTCATGACGAGAAAAAAATGACCCGATTGAATCCACAGCTCGCAATCACCACTCTCGAACCACAGAAAAGAGTCGGCCTCGTAGTCGTTCTTACCGGGTATGGAAAAGGCAAGACTTCCTCGGCCCTGGGCATGGTCTTCCGCGCCTGCGGCCACGGCATGAAGGTCTGCATGCTCCAGTTCATGAAGGGGGACCTCTTCACCGGGGAATGGGAAGCGGTTAAGAAAATCGATTGCGACGTGGAATTAGTCTCTACGGGCATGGGGTTTTGCGGAATCCAGGGAAACCCTTATTCGCAGGCCCAACATCGCGAAGCTGCCCAACGCGCCCTGCTGATGGCAAAGGAACGAATCACCTCGGGAAAATATGACCTGATCGTCCTCGATGAGATCAATAACGCCGTCCATCTCAAGCTGGTGGACCTGGAACAGGCGATCGACCTGCTTCGCAGCAAGCCCCCTCTTCTGCACCTCGTTCTGACGGGCCGCGACGCAGCCCCCGAGATTATCTCGCTGGCCGATACGGTAAGCGAGGTCAGGGAGATAACCCATGCCTACCGCAAAGGCATAGAACCGCAGCCCGGGGTGGATTTTTGAGCGCCGAGAGCCAGTCTGATTGCCCGTCTATTTCTGTAAGCGTTCACCAGACGTAGAGGGCACAGAAGAGCTGTGAACAGTGAGTAGTAAGATGCCACTTTCGCCGGCTGCCGATCCTGCCTGCCGCATTGGTTCTTTTCTACTCACTGTTCTGTGCTCATCGCTTACTGTTCAACGTTCTGTGCTCATCGCTTACTGTTCAACGTTCCTCGCGTTGCGATAGAACTAAGAAGGAGTTGTTTTTCCCTGCTCACTGCTTCTTCGGGTATCCCACGCACTGGTCGAGGATGATCTTTTGCTCGGGCTTCAGCTTCATTTCTTTCGCCAGCGCATCTTTGTCTATAGCAGCACGCACGACTGTCGCCAAGCCTTCCGATGCGCAGAACAGGTAGACATTTTCACTGATCAACCCGACGTCCGCAGCTACCAGCAACTGCCCGTTCGCCCCCTGCTCGTTCACCTTTGTGTAATCCGCCACATAGATAAGAACGACTGGCGCGTCTTTTACATATGCCTGTGTACCCGTCATCGCCCTGATGTCCTTGGTCACGACTTGATTCAAAGCGTTTGTCTTCGCATCCCAGAGATAGACGCCATCAGCGGTTGCCACATAGATGTCTGTTTCCTGCCAGTTTTTTGCCGAGGGGGCGGTTCGCCTGCCATCCGGACGGTTTATTCCAAAAGCAGCCCAAAGAAGGTTCGACAGGGTTTGCATCGGGAGCTTATCACTGCTGAACGTGCGAGCCGACATCCTTTCATTTAACACCGTCATCAGGGGCTTTCCGCCCTCCTTTTGAGGATTGGGAAGCTGAATGGGGGCAGGACCCTCGGCATAGCTCATAAGAGAAAAGTTGAGTACGAAGACAAACAGGATGCCGGCCAAAGATGCTGATCTAACTTTCATGTGAACCTCCGATTAAAGTAGTTTTAGTCATGGGTGGGCACAGTTTTTTTAGCGTGGCCCACCTCGCGGAGCGTCGAAACCGAATGATATTTTTGAGTGCAGATAAGATTTTGCTCACTCTTCCCTAAAGTAAGACTCTAGTGCCGGAATATCCACCAGTTCGCGAGCAAGCCGGGGATAGAGTTCAGGCTATTGGCGAGTTGGGCAGAGGTGTCTTTCAAATGCAACGTGGTAAACAAGCGGCTATTGCTCGATGGCCTGTTATGCGGCCGGAAATCCCTAAATTCCCTACTCCATGGCCATTTCTGTTAATCCTGTTAATCCTGTCTAAGCTCTTTTCCGTATCCCCGTTTCTGTGAGTCCCCCCTTTAGCCGCCGGAATTCCTTTTATGGTTGGCCAGCTCAACCGAAAAGTCCAGGATCTCCGAACTTTCGAGGTATGCGTTTGAGCAGAAATCCCCGAGGTGCCGGGCGCTTCGCTCGAAATCCTCCATAAACCCCTCAAGGTTTCCCGAACGGTAGAATTCTTCATAGAGCTCAAGGCCGTCCTTCAACGCGGCAATAATCTCTTTGGTATTGGGATTCATCTGGGAGATGGCAGCATAGAGTTCCGGACTTTGCGCGAAAATCCTTCCGACGAGGTTCATTTCAATGCGGTAGCTGGGACTCGTATAATTCATAGTTTCGTCTATATCTACATCAAGCTTTCTCAAGGTCCTTCCGATGAGCATTGTCGTAAGGTGGAAAAGCACCTGGATGATGCTCATCATCCTATCGTGTTCTTCCGGGCTGCATTCCTTAACCCGGATGCCACTCAAGGCAAAAAGCCCACGCAGCCACAACCACTGCTCACGGCCTATCCGAACGGGACATGCGGCAAGAGTCTGGCCGGCAAAGCTCGATATTCGACCGCCAAACATCGGGTGAAGTCCGACTACGCAAGCGGGAGACCGCAGCATCTCTGTTATTGGGGCTGTCTTCAGGCTGGTCAGGTCCATCAGGAGCTGCTCCGGCCGGGTATGCGGAACAAGTCTCCTTATTATCCCCACGGTCTCGTGAAGCGGCACGGCAAAAATGACTATATCGGATTCACCTACAGCCAGTTCGGGCGTAAGCGTCGAATCCAGGTCGGCAATATTGACGTGAAATCCATGCGAACTGAAAAACTTTGAAAAAAGCCGGCCCATTTCGCCCTTCCCGCCGATTATTGCGATAACGGAACGCTTATCCCACTGATAGCTTGAGCCGGCTGGGCCGCAAACTTGAGGTTCATCCATACCTTGTTCCTTCATTCTTTCAGATAGACCGTCCGACCGCTTCGGCTACCCGGCGGCACTCCTCGATCATGGAAAGAAAATCTTTCGGGCGAAGAGATTGAGGACCATCGCTCATTGCTTCCTCTGGACGCACGTGCACTTCGACGAGTAGCCCGTCGGCGCCGGCCGCAACCGCGGCCCTCGAGACGGCTGGCACAAGGTCTGCCCTGCCCACGGCGTGGCTGGGATCAACGATTACCGGAAGGTGTGTGAGTTGCTTTAGAAGCGGTACCGCGCTTATATCGAGGGTATTTCGAGTTTCGGTTTCGAAGGTGCGGATTCCCCTTTCGCACAGAATTACCTTCTCGTTCCCCTGCGCCATGATGTATTCGGCCGACATGAGGAATTCCTTTATAGTGGCGCAGAGGCCGCGTTTGAGGATGACTGGTTTATCGATGTTGCCAACCTCAGTGAGCAGCCTGAAATTTGCCATATTGCGGGTGCCGATCTGGACTATGTCCGCATACTTGCAAACCAGCACTGCGTCTCTTGGATCCATGAGTTCGGTAACTACCTTCAAACCCGTTTTTTCACGCACTCCTGCAAGGAATTTCAACCCCTTTTCGCCCCAGCCCTGGAACGCGTAGGGTGAGGTGCGCGGTTTGAAAGCGCCGCCACGCAAAAAATGAACCCCGGCAGGCCCGATCGCCTCGGCGATTTCCTCGAGAACTTCACGGCTCTCGACCGCACAGGGCCCTGCGATAACCTGGATCTGAGTGCCGCCGATCTCAAAGCCGTCTATGTTCACCACGGTGTTTTCAGGCTTGAATTCCCTGCTTACCAGCTTATAAGGTTTCAAGATAGGGAGCACCTTCTCCACTCCTGGAAAAGACTCCATCGGCAGCTCCGCTATAACCCGTTCATCTCCAATCGCACCCACAATGGTCCTGTGCTCGCCTTTGGAGATATGCGCCTGAAGGCCCATGTCCTCGAGGCGTCGAACTATTCTAAGCAAGTCTTCTTCCTGGTGATCCGGCTGCAATACAATGATCATGACGATTTCCCCCTTATTCCTTGACTATTTCGGATTTGAAAATCAAGCGCGATTTTCCTCACCAACCATCCATAGGCAGGGTCTTTGTACCCGCTTTTGACAAATCTATCTAGTGTCCATCCGGAAACCCCGGACCGACACTATCTAGACCCGAATCTTTAGAGTAATCGCGCGCCAAAAAAAAAGCCGTGGGCGCTCCAGGCGCTCACGGCTTTAAAACAAACAATTTTAATTGTCAGGACCCGAGCATACCTGAAGCGTTCCCTTCGCCGGGGTAAAAATAAAGATAATAATAATAAAGTCTGCCGAACATATTCTCTCCTGACCGGCACAGAATAGACTTCATTGCGAGCACTTTGTCAAGATAAATTCCAGAGCGAAATTTACCGCGACGTCACCTGGTGGCGGGAGGCCCGGCCAGGCATTATATTATCGCCAGAGTTGCCTGTGCCATCGAAAAATATGAAACTGCACACTCATGAAGACTCTGTAGTCTGCAGTTGAGGCTCACTTCAAAAAAATCGGAGGCTGACAGTAAATGGCTCGGCCAATATGGAAAGGAAGCATTTCTTTTGGACTGGTAAATATACCTATTTCGCTCTATTCGGCTGAAGAGAAGAGCGAAATGCATTTCAAGTTGCTGGACAAGCGCACCAAATCAGAGATCCGCTACGAGCGGATAAACGCGGAATCGGGTCAGCAAGTACCTTCCGACCAGATAGTCAAAGGATATAAATATCACGGGGGCGATTACATCGTCCTTACGGAGGACGACTTCAAGAAGGCAGCGGTCGAAGCCACTCAGACAATAGAGATTACGGATTTCGTTCCCCTGAGCTCCATTGGATACATCTTTTTCGAAAAGCCCTATCATGTCATCCCCGAGAAAAAGGCCGAGAAAGGATATGTGCTCCTGCGGGAAGTACTCAAGCGCACCGGTAAGGTGGCCATATCCAAAGTTGTGATACGGTCCCGGGAGTACCTCGCAGCCCTGATACCCGAAGGCGACGGGCTGATCCTGGACATCATGCGTTTTCACGACGAAATCCGCGATCTCTCCGAATTCAAATTGCCGTCCGGAGGAATTGAGCAATACAAAATTTCTGACAAGGAACTCCAGATTGCCGAAATGCTGGTAGAAAGTATGGCGAGCGAATGGGAGCCCGGCCGATACCATGACGATTACCGTGAAGCCATTCTGGATTGGATAGAGAAAAAGGCGCAGGCAGAAAGCGCGCAGCAGCCGCCCCGGGGCGAAGTGGAGAGAAAGGAAGAGCCAGGAAAAGTTGTGGACATGATGGAGCTTCTGAAGAAGAGCGTTCAGCTTGCGTCCAGCCGGCGCAGAAAAGAGGGGGTACGGGAAAGGGCGGAGGATGCGGCGTGAGCATATGTCACGGGGAGGGTCTTGGAGTCGCGGTTCGTAACTCTCGACTCAACTCATAGCAAGTCGTTCTTACACTCCGCGCTCCGCCGGTCCCACCGCCCAAGGTGTGGCATCTCCGGCCCTGCGGCGGCGGCTCAAGGTTTGAGTGGCCAAGTTAGCTGCGGTCTCACCGCCTATTCGAGTTTTCGCAGAAAATCATGGAGTATATCCTCGGCACGATAACCTTTAAGGCGCGCGATGTTGACCAGCCGGATAAAGAGGCGCCCCAAATCTTCCTGAGAGTCCAGACCGCCGGATTCGATCGTGGCTGCCAGCTCGCTGCTTTCCCTGACGAGTTCGCGGCCCTGTTTCAGTAGATCGCTCCAATTTCCATCTTCTTTTTGCGACAGGCGCGATAGTATTCTATGCGCGCGAATAAGGGACGGGAGCGAGTACGGGACGGGTTCGGCGGTTTTACCGCTTGCAAGCTTCTCCCCGGCTTTGATTATTTCCCAGTTATCTTTAACTTCTTCTGCCGAACTGACGCTCGTTTCACCGAAAACGTGCGGATGCCTGCGGATCATTTTTTCACTGATCCTGCGGCAAACTTCTTCCAGGCTGAAATCTCCCCGCTGCTCGTATAAATAAACGAGGAACAACACCATAAAGAGGACGTCCCCAAGTTCCTCGGCCACCTCTTCAACTTTTCCAGCACGCACTGCCGCAGCGGCTTCGTGGGATTCTTCAACAAGGTAGGTCTGGACTGTTTCAGGGGTCTGCTTTCGGTCCCAGGGGCAACCGGTTTCACTTCGTAGGCGCTCGATTATCCGAAGGATTTCTTCTATCGCATTCAAACGGTCAGTTCTTGTCGCTTTCACCTTTTTCCTTTGAATTGGCGCCGTGTCCAAAGAAGGAATCCAGCAGAGTCGATGTTCGGTCGGACAGAAGCTTTTGGACCTCCTTCTGTTTTCCGGAAAGCTCCTCCTGCACCTTTGCGGGCGCCAATTTAAAGAGGAACTGCGAGGCCTCCCTGACTCTGGGCGCAAGCTTTGACTGTGCAACGAGCGGCGAGCTGTCACCGGAGGAAAACAATGTCAAACAAGAGATCGCTACAATCGCAAAAAGGAGTGCCTTGCAGAATCCGATCATCGCGCCCCAAAGCCGGTCAAGAAATCCCAGACCGGCGCTACGCAAGACCCTGACAACCCAGTAACCCGCCACCCCAATACTGAACCAGGTTAACAGAAACAGCAGGATGAAGCTGAGCGGTCCGGCGGCAGTACTGGAAATAGCAGGAAATTGCTTGGATAAATAAGAGCCCACGACCTTATACTGGTGAGAAGCTACGAGGAAACCTGTCAAAATGCCGGCGACTCCGATTATCTGAGAGATCGCGCCGCGCATAAAGCCTCTGAGCACCCAGAAAGCTCCGGCGAAGATCAGTATCCAGTCGAGAATGTTCATAGTTGGCCACCACTGGGAAGGATTAAGAGCCGCCACATAAGCTGGAAACAAAAAAATCGAGCATGGGCTTCCTGTTCATTATCGCCTCTTTCCGCTCTTTTGCTTCCTGCTCGCCGAGACCCCCTTTTATCTTGGCAGCATTCTTGCATTGTTGCAAGAGTAAATGCCGGTTTTCATAAAGTCGCTGTTGTCATGGCAAAAATTGCGTGATAATAATGTCTGTTTCGTTTAATTCGGTAACCGCATATCCTTTTCAGAGGTAAAATAATTTTGGCTCAGGCAGTCCACAACCCCGGAAACGAACCTCAGAGAACCTCTATACAGATTAGTATTGACGATAATGGATTGCTCCAGTTGCTTGCGGGAGAGCGAAACGCAAATCTCAAAATAATCGAAAGACATCTCGATGTCCAGGTTCACCTGCGCGGCAATCAGCTTATCGTTTCGGGGGATCGAGCCGATGCGGAAGTTGGCGCGCGCCTTCTCAATGAACTGGCCGACCTGATCCGAGGTGGTTATCCGCTTTATGAAAGCGATATCCTATTTGCGATTCAGATCCTAAGTGATAATATCAACCGCCGTTTAAAAGATATTTTTCTCGACCAGGTATTTATCGCCTCCAATAAAAGGGCTATCAGCCCGAAGAGCATCAAGCAGAAAGAATACATAGAAGCTATTCGCAGCTATGATATAGTGTTCGGGGTAGGTCCGGCCGGAACTGGAAAGACATACCTTGCGATGGCGATGGCGGTTGCCGCAATGTCAAAGGATTTTGTGCGGCGCATAGTGCTTGTCCGCCCCGCTGTTGAAGCCGGTGAAAAATTGGGGTTTCTTCCCGGTGATCTTGCAGAGAAAGTGAACCCTTACCTGCGGCCGCTCTATGACGCCCTGCACGACATGATGGACTTCGAGCGCGCAAGCGGTTTGATCCAGAGAGGGGCAATCGAAGTAGCGCCTCTTGCCTTCATGAGGGGCCGCACGTTAAACGATTCTTTCGTTATTCTGGACGAAGCGCAGAATACGACCGCCGAGCAGATGAAAATGTTTCTGACGCGTCTTGGCCTTGGTTCCAAGGCGGTCATAACTGGCGATATAACCCAAATAGACCTGCCCGAGAACAAACCCTCCGGGCTCGTTGAAGCAATCGAACTACTACAGGCGGTTCGGGGAATTCGAATGGTCTACTTCACAAAACGAGACGTGGTCAGGCACAAACTCGTACAGGACATAATAGAAGCCTACGAGAGAGCCGAGACAAGAAAAAGCCCGACCACCTCCAGTGACGCCGAGAGAAGCTGAACATGGAGAAGGACAAACGGGAGTCCGAAAAGGGAAAGCGCATACCGTGGCCGAAACTTCCAGCCAGGCTGATTCCCTGTAATCTTGAGAATCTTTATTGCAGGAAGTGGTTGCTGCTCGCGGGCTTGAGCGTTGTCATAGCCGCCCTGGTGAGTCCTTCATTCATAGTCGAGAATCCTCGCTACCGGCTGGGCGAGATTGCGGATCGCAACATAAAGGCGCGACATGATTTTTTGATAGAAGATGAGGAAGCGACAGCAAAGAAACGTGAAGAGGCGATTCGCCTGTCGCCTATTGTCTATGATTTTGACGAGAAAATCACCAGGAACCTTGTCGACAAACTGGAAGGATCGTTCAAAGCGATGCGTGAGGCTCAGGCCAGCATCGAATCGGAATCCCTCCCTGCAGGATCAGGACAGCAACCACCTAAATCAATAACAGACCAAAGACCCGGCAGATCCATGACAGATCCTGGTAAGGTTGCGTCCGTTGTCCCCAGTGATGTGGATCGGCTCCAGGGCAAGAAAAAGGATTTCGAAGAGTTTCTTGGCTGCTCGCTGAACGGTGACATCTTCAAGTGCCTGGTCGACCAGCAGTTTAGCCTGGAAGTTCAGGAAAAGATTCAAAATCTCGTAAAGACCACAATGGGCATGGGCATTGTCGCCAGCAAGGCATGGGGTCATGACGAGCAAAACGGGAACCTTCTGATACACAAGTCGGAGACGGGTGAAGAGGTGCTGGTCACTCCACCGTTTCCATATCCGGATATCGACGAAGCCCGCAAGATGATCGTCATGAAGGCGCTGGAGCCGGGACGGGACGTCAGAGAGCTGATGCTGATATCTTCGGTTGTATCCTCCCTTCTACAACCGAATCTCACATTCAATCTGGAAGCCACCGAAAAAAAACGTGCGGACGCATACGCTTCGGTTAAACCCGTTTTCATTAAAATCGGCCGAAACGAAATGCTGGTGCGCGAAGGGCAAAGCATCGGCCGTGAGGAGATGCTCAAGCTCACGCACCATCTCAGGAACTCATCCGACAAGTCTTGGCTTTTTATATTCCTGGCGATTTTCGCATTCAGCATGGTCTGCATCGGTGTCGTGCTGCATGTTGGAAAACAGAGCCTTCCCCATATACGAATGGACATGCACGACTGCCTGTTTCTAGGCATACTCCTGGTTTTCCTGCTGTTGCTGTCCAGGTCCGGACTTTGGGTTGGAGACAGCATAGGCGACAGCTCCGGAATGATTTCCACAAAGACCTTTATCTACGCTGTTCCCTTGAGCGCCGGTGCGATGATTGCCTGCATCTTTTTCGGGGTTACGGTTTCGCTCATTTTTTCACTGGTGGTCACGCTCTTTTCCGGGATGATTTTCGGCAAAGAGTTTGCAATGTTCTTTTATTTTATGATCGGGGCCTTCGTTGCCGCACATGGCGTTTCGCAGTGCAGAAACCGGATGGTCTGCATAAAGACCGGGTTGCTCGTGGGCTCTACAAACGTCATTCTGATCGTGCTAAGCGCCTTCCTCCAGGACCAATGGGTATTTCTGAAGGTCCTCAGTGACTCATTTTTCGGGCTGTGCGGCGGTATTTTCGCCGGAATTCTCACGACGGGTCTTACCCCGCTTGCCGAGATGCTCTTCGGCTACACGACGGACATCAAGCTGCTCGAACTCGCCACAATGGATCAGCCGCTGTTGCAGAGCCTTATGGTGGAAGCGCCCGGGACCTACCATCACAGCATCATAGTGGGCAATATGGTCGAGGCGTCGGCAAAGTCGATCGGGGCTAATTCCCTTCTGGCCAAAGTGGCTGCCTATTACCATGACATCGGCAAGATAAAAAAACCTCTCTACTTCATCGAGAACCAGTTCGAGTGCGAAAACCGGCATGAGAAGCTGGCCCCGTCCATGAGCAGCCTTATTCTGATCTCCCACGTCAAGGACGGGATAGAACTTGCCAAACAGCACCGTCTAGGCAAGGAAATCATAAATATTATAAGCCAGCACCACGGAAAGAGCTTCATTTCCTTTTTCTACAACAGGGCGGTGGAGGCGCGCGAAAAAGCCCAGAGCACGAAGGCTTCGCCCCTTCCCCAGATCGACGCTGACGACTACCGCTATCCCGGTCCCAAACCCCAGACCAAAGAAGCAGGACTGGTATTATTGGCAGACGTAGTGGAAGCGGCCTGCCGCTCCCTTACAGAACCTACTCCCGCCAGGATTCAAGGTCTTGTGAACAGGCTTATAAACGGCATATTCAGTGATGGGCAGCTTGACGAATGCGAGCTTACCCTCAAGGACATCCACCAGATAGCCAAGCACTTCAACCAGATACTGGCGACGATACATCACAAGCGGATTGAGTATCCGGTTACAAACGGAAAGGCAAAAACGGATGGCCCTGATCCAAGTCGCGAACCAAAGCAGGATAAAGATAAATCCGGGGCCAATAGAGAACGCAGCAAAACGGATCTTAAACGCCTTGGGATACACTGAATCGGAACTGAGCGTGCTGATCGTCGATGACGGCGAAATGGCCAGACTTAACCAGCAATACCGCCAGATCGGACATACTACCGACGTGCTTTCCTTTCCGATGCTCGAGGGCGAATTCAGCGACATCGCCCCCGAAATGCTGGGAGACGTCGTCATTTCAATTGAGACCGCCAAAACCATAAGCGATGAGACTGGAACGGCGCTCGAATCGGTGCTGGACCTCCTTCTCGTTCATGGCATTTTGCACCTGCTCGGCCTTGACCACGAGGTGGGACCGGACGAAGCAAAAGAGATGAAACTGAAAACCGAAGGGCTCCTCGAGATGCTTGGCCATTGCGGCGAGCAATTTGAGTGGTTCTTCGATACGGATTAATGATAAATCCACCGCGTAGACCGGTCATAGACAGGTCTACGCGGTGAATCTTTTTCTATGAGGAGCAGAATTGGCAAGACTCGCCATCAATGTAGACCATATAGCCACGCTTCGACAGGCTCGCCTTGCCCCTGAGCCGGACCCGGTTGCCGCCGCAATGTTTGCCGAGCTTGCGGGAGCGCACGGGATAGTGGTTCATCTCAGGGAAGACCGCCGTCATATCCAGGACAGGGACGTCGCCGTCCTGCGAAAGACCATCAAAACTAAAATGAACCTGGAAATGTCGGCAACAAAGGAGATGGTCGAAATCGCTCAGAAGATAAAGCCCGACCTGGTGACCCTGGTTCCCGAAAAGCGCCAGGAATTGACGACCGAAGGGGGTCTCGACGTCGTCCTTTTCGAAACCCCCCTGGCGCGCGTTATGGAGACACTTCACGGCAGCGGTATTGCCGTAAGCCTTTTTATAGAACCGGATGCCAAACACATCAAAGCGGCCCAGAGGCTTGAAGCCGATTACGTTGAACTCCATACCGGAGCTTTTGCGGAAGCCCAATCTTTTGCGAACCGCCAGGAGCAGTTTGAAAGGCTCATTACCGCAGCGAGGCTGGCACAGAAACTGGAGATAGGAGTGCATGCCGGACACGGGGTCGATTATCAAAATATTCTCTGGCTCAAGAACATAACGGAAATAGAGGAGTTCAGCATCGGCCATTCGATAATCGCACGGGCCGTCCTGATCGGCATGGATAGGGCCGTTCGCGAAATGCTCCAACTGATTGGCTGACCATGTCGATATACGGTGTCGGTATAGACCTGGTGCGGGTGGACCGCCTCGAAAAGATGATCGAGCGCTGGGGTGAGCGTTTTGAGACGCGGGTGTTCACCGAATCCGAAAGGCAATTCTGTGCGGAAAGAAGAAAGCGCATCGATTGCCTGGCATTGCGCTTTGCTGCAAAAGAGGCTTTTGTAAAAGCCCTCGGACTGGGGATGAGAAAGCCGGTGCTCTGGAAGGATATAGAAATCAGGCATAACGAGCTCGGCAAACCGGAGATTTCCCTCACCCCGCGTGCTCTCCAATATTGCAGTGACAAAGGCGTCCACTCCTGGCACCTCAGCCTCACCGACGACGGGCAGTACGGAGCGGCGATGGTGGTTATAGAAGCCTCCTAAGGTTTATTGCCCTTCTTACCAAGAGACTGTATTGCAATAAGCCGGTTGTGATAGGCTAAACCATATCCAGGGTAGATTGCGATGGCCTTGTCATAATCTGCAATCGCCTTCCTGTAGTCGCCAAGGTTGGCATAAGCGACGCCCCGGTTATGGTAAGCCTCCACAAATCTAGGATTGATCTCGATCGCCCTGTCATAATCTTCGATCGCTCTCCTGTAGTCGCCAAGCGTGCTGTAGGCAAAGCCCCGGTTATGGTAAATAATATAATTCTGACTGGTAACTTTCAGGGTGTGATCATACAATGTGATATTATTCCGCCAGTACCCGACCTGTGTCCACGTGACAATGAAAAGGCATGAAAGGATCAATGCCGCCGACCCGACAAAGACCTCTTTGTGGTTGCGCAACTTTTTCAAGAGTTCCGGAATTCCCCATGCCGCCATGATGAATAAGCCGATGAGGGGGATATAAGTATAGCGGTCGGCTATGGCCTGCTGGCCTACCTGCACAATCCCTATGACAGGCACGAGTGTACCGGCAAACCACAGCCATCCCATTGCCAGGTACGGAAATCTCTTTGCCCCCCGGATAACCGCGAAGGTTACGGCCCCTAGGAGCAGTACCGCCACCAAGACCTGCCAGGGAGGCCACAACACCGGATGGGGATAATAAACGGCCAGATTATTTGGCCAGACCATTTTTCCGATGTAGGCGATATACGAAACGAATGTATTCCCTATACGAGCATCTAGTGGAAATGCCTGAATAGATTTCACCATCCCTCCTCTTTGCTGGGCGACGAATGTTACGATGCTTGAGAGCGCCGCCAAAGCAAAAAGGGGGATTTTTTCCGCGAGCAGAGGACGGAGGACCGAGGCCGGAACAAAGACGGGAGACGGAAGCACGGCCTGAGCTCTATGCCTTCTATCGGATTTCCTCTTTCTTTTGTTCGCAGACCGCAGTTCCAACTTCCCGCTGGTGTTTTCGTTTTGGCTTCCCGCTCCCTGTAGTCGCTGCAGAGGCCAGTAGTCTAGAAGGAGCAGGACAAAGGGAAGGGTTACCAGCATGGGTTTAGCCATCAAGCCAAGAGCGAAAAAACCAAGAACGGCCAGGTAACTCTTAAGTCGCGGACGCTCAACATAATGGATATACGCTCCCATGGTGAGCATCCAGAAGAAAGCGGAAAGCACATCCTTGCGCTCAGCCACCCAGGCGACTGATTCCACGTGGAGAGGGTGAAGTGCAAACAAAGCCGCCACGAACGCGCTCTTCCAGGGCGCTTTTGTCATCCGGTTAAAAACGCAAAAGAGCAACAGCGTATTTGCAATGTGGAATAAAAGATTGGTCATATGATGCCATAGCGGCTTTAATCCAAAGAGTTGAACATCCAGCATGTGGGATATCCACGTCAAGGGATGCCAGTTTCCGGCATAACCGGTCGTGAATGCCCACCAAATTGCCTCTGCCGTAATACCATTGCGGATGTGGATGTTTTCAGTTACGTATGCTGGATCGTCATAATTAATGAAATCGCAACCGCTGACTTGCCAGAATGCCATGACGGCAGCAGCCGTCAGAAAAAAGGAAATCAACAGAATTTGCTTGTTTCTTAACATGGCGTACGGCCGCTGGAATAATGCATGAAGTTGTGCGCTGCGCATTTACCAGTTAATCCCTTGGTTTTTCAGGAAATTCTTTGCATTTTCAATGTCAAATCTTGCCGCTGTTTTGATGTCCTCAATCGCCTGCATGCGATTACCAAGTTCATTATGAGCGACACCGCGGTTATAGTATACCCCTGCGCGTCCGGGGTTGATCTCGATGGCCCTGTCATAATCTAAAATAGCCTCCCTCTGGTTGCCAAGTTTTCCATAGACAACACCCCGTCGTTATAAGCATCAGCATATATGAATATTCTTCGCTACGTATAGAGGATCGTCAAGGTCAACGAAACCGCAGGTATTGACCTGCCAGAACGCTATAAAGGCAGCGGCCGCAAGAAGAAGGTAAATCAGCGGAATTTGATTGTTTCTTAACATGGCATACGTACGCTGGAATAATGCATCAAGTCGTGCGCTACACATTTGAACCGCATTTTGAGACTGGATTATGCCCTGAAAAACTTTTGGCACGACCCCGAAGCTCGCAAAACCTTACAATTTCCCGATCAAACATTCAAGTGCCAGGAAGTGCGTTCAAGATCGGGCTGAAGTTACCGTTCTCTACGCTTCCAGATTTCTGGAAGTCCTTTTCGACTTTGCACGCGGAAACGAGGCGCATGCCATCGGCAATTGCATCGGGATAATCGGCAAAAAAACCGTTGTGCAGGGAATTTGGAAGGAACACGATTTGATATTGATTTTCCGTCAAGAGTCTTCCGCTTTTTTCCGATTGAGAACTATCAGGGTTCAAGAAACCTCGAAGGGGCTGTCATGGGACTAACGGAGCGATTAACAGCGGTATACGCCACCTCTCGAACTTCGACTTCGCCGCGTATCTTTCTGGATCCTGACGAAGCCAAGCGCGAGCAGAAAAAAAAATCGTACCGTCATCACGTATTCCAGATTCCTGCCCTGCGTGCGTTCGGACTGCCCCTGATCACCCTGTATGTTCTCCTGCACAATCTCTATGTAATCCCCACGCCATCGGCCTGGACGGATTTTTGGCGGCTTCTCGCCATATGTGTGCTTTACAGCACAGTGTCCTGGCTCATCCTTCTGGCTTGTTACAACAAGATCAACCTCGGATCGTTCTTTCTGCTGTGCGATATTATCATCTTTCTGTTGGCCATTTATTATTCCGGCGGAGAGAGGAGCTTGCTCTTTTTCCTATTGATGGTCAGGACGGCTGACCAGACAAGGACCACCTGGCGCAAGACGATGATTTTCGCGAATGCTTCTGCCGGCGGCTATGTGCTTCTGCTTGTGTACCTCGGATATTTCGAGCATCGAGCACTCTCGCTTCCAGCGGAACTGACGATAATTGTCTTCATCTACGCTTCAAATATATATCTCTCTTTCGTAGCAAAGGCTTCGGACCACCTGCGGCATCGTATGACCGAGGCGATCCGTGTTTCGAGGGACCTCATTCGGCAACTTGAAGCTCACTCGAGTGCTTTGAAGGCCAGTGAGAGGGACTATCGAGCGCTGGTCGAAGGATCGATCCAAGGCATATTTATCCGTCAAGGGCACATAATACAGTTGGCCAACCATGCTCTCGCTGGAATTTTCGGCTATGAGAGCCCGGACGCTCTTGTCGGGTTGAACGACTACATGACGTTTGTAGCACCGCACGAGCGAGACCGGTTAGAGAGTTACGTGGCGGCCTTATGGGAGGGCCTGCCGGAGCCGGAACGCTTCGAATTCATAGGGGCGCGTCGTGACGGAACGTTCGTATGGATCGAGTGCCTGTTGTCGCACATTATGTGGGGTGGAGCACCCGCCGTCCTGGCCACGCTTCAGGACATTACGGCGCGCAGGGAGGCAGAAGAGGCGTTGTATTTAGCCCATTCGAAGCTGGAGGCGCGGGTAGAGGACCGCACGGCCCAACTGCAACAGGTCAATGAGGCGTTGCGCATTGAGATCGCCGAACGGATGCGGACGGAGGAGGAGAGGCAGCGGCTGACCGAACGCCTACAACAGACACAGAAGTTGGAGGCCGTCGGCACCTTGGCCGGCGGCATCGCCCATGATTTTAACAATATCCTTGGAATTATCATGGGGTACGGAGAGCTCGTCGCCTTGGATCTTCCCGAAAAATCCGAGGCGAAAAAGCGTCTCGGAGAAGTGTTGAAGGCAGCCTGCAGGGCCCAGGACCTCGTGAGACAGATCCTTATCTTCAGCCGTTCCGCAGATGGACTGCAAAGGCGTCCTATAGATATCCTTCCGGTGATCCAAGAATCGTTGAAGTTCCTTAGAGCTTCACTTCCTACCACCATCGAGATCAACCAACACATTTCAACAAAAGGCGGCGTGATTTCCGGGCATCCGACGCAGATCCACCAGGTGTTGACCAATCTATGTACGAATGCAGCTCATGCGATGGAAGAAAAGCTCGGGACCATGGAAGTGAGCCTGACCGACGTTGACCTCACATCCAGCACGGTACCCCCATATTCAGATATGAAGCCCGGGCCGTGTATCAGGCTGACGGTGAAAGATTCGGGGAAGGGGATGGACGCTGCCACACTGGCAAGGATTTTCGATCCATATTTCACCACGAAAGAGGTCGGCAAGGGAACCGGGCTGGGCCTTGCCATTGTGCATGGAATAGTAAAAGGATACGGGGGCGCTATCACCGTGCATAGTGAATTAAGCAGGGGCACAACATTTGACGTCTATTTCCCCACGATCGACAGGGAATTAATTGAATCGGATGAGACGAACTTACCCATTCAAGGGGGTACCGAGCGAATTCTTTTCATTGATGACGAAGCGTCTCTGGTTGAGCTCTGGGAGGCGTCCTTAAAACGACTAGGCTATAAGATTGTGACGGCAACAAACGGTCTGCAAGCTCTCGAATTCTTCCAGACTCAGCCGGATGCTTTCGATCTCGTGATGACCGATTACACTATGCCGAAAATGACAGGCATTGAAGTTGCTAAGCAGATGATGCGCACTCGACCGGATATTCCTGTGATCCTTTGTACCGGACTCATTGAAAGCATTGTGGAAGAGAATGCAAGGAAAATTGGCATCCGTTCTTTTTTGACGAAGCCGCTTGAATTGCACACTGCAGCCGGGGTGATCCGCGAAGTCCTTGACACGAGACGAACAGATGAGACCCAGCCTCAAATCTCATAACGAAGGGAAGTGACATGGAGACTTTGATAACCATCAGCCGGATTGAAGATCGATTGCGGCGATTGACTGCGGACGGACTTGAAGCGGTATACGATTTTATTTCATGCCTGCAGGATCGGGACGGAGCAGAACTCCCGGCCACAACCGACTCCGACCCGTTTCAAACTATGTTTGCTTCGGAAAAGGTTCTTCGCCGTGACTGGGATCGACCGGAAGAGGACGCTGCATGGGCGGATTTGTAAAAGGCGAATCATTGCTCGGTGAGTGAGAGAACGGCCGACAATGATGTTGCAGCCTACGACGGCCTTCTGCCACCGTGGTCCTTGCGCAATCTGGTTTCTAATGATAAACTTATAATTATATTGGGATAAAGGAAAGCTAATGTTAAAGAACGACAGCAATATCGTCAGGTTTGCGATTGACCCGGACAACCCACCACCACTGACACAGCGTTCCGAGTCGGAAGCGCTTAACACCATGCCGGATGATGCAATGGATTACTCCGACATTCCCGGGCCGCCGGATAAATTCAGTAAGGACGCAGCTTGCCGCCCGCTGCTCAAAAAACTGTTTGAAATCGCAGCCGGAATCGTCCAAGCCCAAGTAGCATCGACTTCTATGACCACTCCGGAGATCGTATTTTCTCTCCGCTTGATCTTTCAGACCCTTCAGGAGATCCGGAAGTCGGAAGCAGCGGGAACCGTTCTCACCGCGCAAATGATGCGTGAGGAAACCCAAATCGCTGAAGAGGCTCTCAAGCCCGCTGCTCCTCAAGATTCAATTCGAGAAGAGAGGATCATGTGCCTTGAATGCGGTGCTGAGATGCGGCAGCTAACGTCCAAGCATCTTGTCAGTCACGGAATGGATCAAAAACAATACAAGCAAAAGTACGGATTCTCGATGAGGACTCCACTGGCGGCAAAGTCATTGACAAAAGCCAGAAGCAAAGCCGCTAAAAAGAGAGGGCTGCCGGAAGAACTGCAGAAGTTTATCGAGGCAAGACGGCAAGCGAAGGCCGGGGCAAAGACGGCTTCCGAATCGAGTGGACCGGGGCCTCAGAGTGTAAAATAGGTCAAACGGCGTTTTCCCCAAGAAGAAAGTTTGGCCATGGAAATAACGAGCGAGATTTTCGAGGTGGGCGGCGGACATCTTACCTCGCCGGAGGATGCGGCTATATACCTCATAAAATTCGGGGATGAATCCGCTCTGGTGGATGCCGGGTGCGGCGGGGCAACGGATAGGCTTTTTGCAAACATCAAGAAATGCGGGTCCGATCCACAGCGAATAAAATACCTGCTGATTACTCACTGCCATTACGATCACACTGGCGGAGCGGCCGAATTGAAACGACGCATCGGACTCGATATCGTCGCACATGAACTGGATGCCCCCTTTCTCGAGGCGGGCGACAACCGTGTGACGGCGGCAGACTGGTATGGGGCCGAGCTGGAGCCTTTCGGGGTGGACAGAAAGCTTTCCGGTTCGGGCGACGATATCCTGCTCGGCGGCAGGAAAATCGAGGTCCTCCACGCACCCGGGCACTCTCCGGGCTCGGTTGTGTATCTAGCTGAATCGGACGGACAAAAAGTCCTGTTCGCCCAGGACGTTCACGGCCCGATCGAGCCAAGCTTTCTTTCCAACCGCAAGGATTACGGCAAAAGCCTCAAAATGCTGCTCGAAATCGGGGCGGATATTCTCTGCGAAGGCCACTACGGAGTATATCGGGGCAAAGCCGAGGTGGCGAGGTTCATCGGGCAGTTTATTACTTGAGTAAAGCACCAGGGCAAAAGCTGCCGCCTCACTGTTCAGGGCCGGTCCAGTTTGCCAGTTTGAGCCCCTCGACCCTTTGAAAGTGCTTCAGGTTATTGGTAACCAGTGTCAGATTGTGGGCCAGTGCGCATGAAGCAAGGATGAGGTCGAAGTCGTCAAGGGGAATTCCCGACTTCTCCAGGCTGGCCTTGAGGAAACCGTAAACATCTACTGTTTCCGGACCCACGTGAAGGACCTCCAGTCCATTTTCCAAAGTTTTTATTTTGGCCAGGTTGCTTGCGGTCCTATGTGACTTATACGCACCATAGTACAACGCCATGAGGGTGATAACAGACACTTTCAGAGGATCATGCAGGTGTTTGCGCAAGTTCTTCCTCACCCCGGCATGACCTTTCAGGCTGTAAATGACGATGTCCGTGTCGAGAAGATACATCAGAAACCCGATGCCGGTCTGCCCGAATTCCGCCTGGCGGCTTTGATTTCCGAGATTATCTCCTCGGCATTTCTATCATCTTCCCATGAACCCGAAAGTTCCAAAAGGACTTCGGCAGATGTCTTCGTCCGCGACCGGCCTTTCCCGGCAAGACGCTCTTTTATCAGGAAAAGGACCTCCTGGGCCACGGAACGGTTCTCCGCCGCAGCGAGTTCCTTGATCTGCGCATGCAGCTCTTCTCGAATTCCCTTGATTTGCAAGTTTGCCATGTAGGGTTCTCCGTTGAAAAGTTTTCCTTTCATGAAAAAATACTGCAAGTTCATGAATAGGTCAAGACTCATCGTGAATCGTGAATCGTGAATCGTGAATCGTGAATAGCCATATCCAACCAACCTCCGGTTATTTTTAATCAGGCCATATTCTACTTCGGAGAGGTTTGGACGTGCAAAACGGCAACGAGAAGCGGCTAACTCAGGACTGAGTGCTGAGGACTGAGGACTGAGTAGAAACTCGCAACCCGCTACCCTGTTTAATCCGACGATATTATACCGCGGGATGATTTGGACCTGCAAAACGGCAATCAGAAGCGGAAAAAAGGCAGTGAATAGTGATTAGTGAATAGTGATTAGTGAGAAACGAAACGCGCGCTGCCCCGGTCGGGCTGTTTCCATCCCGGATCAATTGTAAGAGTTTGTCATCATTAATCTTTTTCTTTGTCATGGAAACATCTTGGAAACATCATGGGAATTTTTGTTTAGTGCCGTCACAGCCGGGTTGAGTCAAAATGAGCACCACAAACATTTTCCACTCGACGACGCGGGGCGTTACGCAGGACTAACCCTCGCTGCGTTGCGGGTTCGCGGTGAGCGTTCTGACCGCACGTAAAATGCTTCAAGTTCGCGGCCGATTTCTTGTGAGGCCGCAGGACTGGGGACTGTGGACTGAGTAAAAGTCGAGGAAAGCGGCTTGCCATCTCACTCTGCTGATGCCGTTGATCCTTTTCTCCGCATGGAAACACATGGAAACTCCTGGAAACATCATGGAAACATATGGATACTTTTGGGAGACTGTTTCCATCACGTTCACCGCCGAGACTGGTGATAGACAGGTCATGGAGAGACGAAAAAGCTATTTACCGCAGAGAGCGCAGAGTGCGCAGAGATGTAAATCCGGCATTCGAATAGCTGGAACTCATCGTTGACAATGCAGCGCACTGTTTTTTAGTAGACAGTCCCGAATAGTTTGGCACAGTCTGAGAAGTCGTGCAAAACGGTGACGAGAAACGGCAATAGATGTGGCAATAGAAGCGGCAACCTGAAAAGGCAAAAAGGCCAAAAAGGCAGTGAATCGTGAATCGTGAATCGTGATTAGTGAATGGTGAGAAACGAAACGCTAAGCATACGGGCTGATAATGAGCAGAAACTATGTTGAGATCATGGAAGGCGAATTTGAGAAAGACGAGAAGCACCGCCGGATTTCCGGAACGGGCAGATTGGGCCTCATCGAACCTGCTGGTTCTTTACAGCGGTAATTTGAGGTCGAATACAGCACTTTAAGGCTCCAGGACAGCCAGTCAGGACACTCTTTCCCTGCGCTGTAAGGCTTTAGCGTCGTCCGCCCCCAAACCTCAAACCTCTGCCGCCAAGCCTCTGGCCGCAGGTATATTTTTGACAATTACCAGGCGAACGTTGGACATCTTGCCACCGTGGAAAACCAAGTTCAGGCCGTGGCTTATAACGGCAATGATACCAATCTGTCAATCAGCCAACCGGCCTCATCCATAACGCCATATAGGAGAGACACATTTAAAATTTAGGGCATATTTTCCAGCAGGAAAATCCACACGCTGAGCCAAGACACAATATTCCTTACCAGACCTCAATACCATTATGGTAAATGCCGCCCCCATAATGTTACAATCAAGCGCTTTCGAGCGCCTTATACTCTGGCTATTTGTACAGAGCGAACCTTGTTCCTGCAGGAAAGGAATGGAGGATGAGTTCTCAGAAACACCTCGAATGCTGGGACCACGACTATTCCAGGCGTAGAGAATTCATATGAAAAACAGAAGCGGTGACGACACTTTGCGAAACCAATCCGAAGAGAGACTGGGGTCTCGAATTGGCCTGCCGGATGAGATTTCTCCCAAAGATGCGAATGAACTTATCCATGAACTACGGGTTCACCAGATTGAGCTTGAGATGCAAAACGACGAGCTTCGCCGGAGCCAGGTCCAGCTCGATGAATCCCGCATGCGCTATGCCGATCTCTACGACTTTGCCCCAGTCGGCTATCTGACTTTCAATCGAGAAGGCCTCATAGTTGAAGCCAATCTCACCGCCGCAAAGCAGTTGGGCAAGGAAAGAGCCCGCATCCTCAATGCGCCTTTTTTCTTGTACGTTCTTGACAAAGACAGGGACGCCTTTCATTTGCACCTGGCGAAGGTCTTCAAGACCGGGGAGCGCCAGAGCTGTGAGGTGAGGCTGGCGCCGGGAATCGGTGGGGAATTTTACGCCAGGCTGGATAGTATATTCCTTGAGGATTCAAGCGGTAAGGGCCTCTCTCGGACGTCTATGAGCGATATCTCATACTCCAAGCGTGCCGAAGCTGAGCTGCGCGAGCGCGAGGAGCAACTGCGGCTGTTCGCCGAGCACGCCCCTGCTGCGATTGCTATGTTGGACTCGGATATGCGATACGTGGCGGTCAGCCGTCGTTGGATTTCTGACTACGGCCTCCTTGGGCAGCAACTCCTCGGACGCAGCCACTATGATGTCTTCCCCGAGATCCCGGAACGATGGAAGGAAATTCACCGCCGCTGCCTGACCGGCGCGGTGGAACGTGCGGAGGAAGATTCCTTCCAGCGGGTCGATGGCAGCACCCAATGGATCGCGTGGGAGATCCGTCCATGGTATATCGCCTCGGACGCGGTGGGCGGCATAATCATCTTCAGCGAGGACATCACCGAGAGAAAACGGACTGAGGATGCCCTTCGACGGTCAAATAAGGAACTCGAAGAGGTAAATGTCGCGTTGAGAGTCTTGCTGAGACAAAGAGAGGAGGATAGAAAAGAATTAGTGGAGTCCGTGTTGGGAAATGTCAAGAATCTTATCCTCCCCTATATGGAGAAATTGAACCAAAGCAATCTGGACAGCGCCCAAATGACCTGGATGAAGATTCTGGAGTCACACATAAACGAGATCACTTCCTCATTTGGCAGAACACTTGCCGCTCAATACGCCAATCTCACCTCTACCGAAATTCGGATCGCAGCCCTCATAAGGGATGACAGATCAACCACCCAGATAGCCGCACTCTTCGGCATCTCGGAGAAAACCGTGTGCCGGCACAGGGACAACATCCGGAAAAAACTGGGATTACGAGGCGGAGGAACCAAACTTAGAACCCACCTTTTAAGCCTCAAATAACCCACCCGCTTGTCAGTGATGGTTTCCCGTCGTTTGACTCTGTTCAAAGGAGATAAATACCCACTATATATGTGCATGAGAATGAGTAGTGCCTACTCGCTCTAATTCTCCTATAATGTTCAACGATCCAGTAATCTCATGAACGCAATATTCCATACTGGCATGTTTAGATTCTCATAGCATTGGGAGACTTGCAGAGTACTCTGAGGGTTTTCTGAGACAACGCGTTTCACTCCATAAAGAGTAACCGTGCTTTAAAACAGGTTGACCATGGGGAGAGCGAGCACCTGCAGGGATCGATGGCTCTCCCTGTTCAAGCAGGGAAAATCTCATGATATGGGACCGAACAAGCCGTCCGCTATGGCTCCGTTGCACAATAGGTGTTATTCTCGCTATCATCGCCGCTGCTATTCGGTTGGAGTTCCTCGAAGTCCTTGAGCTCCGTGCCTCATTCCTGACCTTCTACCCCGCCGTGGCGGTTGCAGCGCTATATGGGGGGCTCGAGGCCGGGTTGCTGGCCACAGCCGTCTCAGCCGCCCTTGCCGACTATTTCTGGATGGAGCCGGTTGGCCAATTCGGCATAACGAATTCCGCCGACCTGATAGGCATAGTCGTTTTTCTCGCCAGCGGCACCCTGATCTCTTATCTTGCTGCAATGACATTCCGCTCCCAGGCACGGGCACACAAAGCAGAGGAACAGTTGAAGGTTGCTGCCGAGCGCAAACAGGCGGAGGCATTGCTGCAACGCCAAGCCGAACTGCTGCATCTATCCTATGACGCCATTATCGTTTGGCAGCTCGAAGGCATTATAGAGAGCTGGAACAAGGGGGCGGAAGAACTTTATGGATATTCGCAAGAAGAAGCCGAGGGCCAGGTTACACACGATCTGCTGAAAACGGTCCACCCTGAGCCGAGGCCGCAGATCGAGGCCAAGCTGCGCGAGCGGAAATTCTGGGAAGGGGAACTCAAACACCGCACCCGCGATGGCCGGGAAGTCATCGTTTCGGCCCGTCTTCAGCTTGTGCGAAGCGCAGAGGGTGTGGAACGAGTTCTGGAGACAAACCGCGACATCACCGAGCGTAAGCGCACGGACATGGAGCGTGAGGTCACTATCGAGATCCTCAAGATTGTCAACCAAAGCTCCGGTGTCGCCGACATGGTCGAAGCCGCCGCCACATTCTTCCAGCACGAGTCGGGCTGCGAGGCAGTCGGCATAAGGTTAAATGAAGGGGAAGATTTCCCTTATTCCGAGGCGCATGGCTTCCCGGAAGAGTTTGTTCGGCTGGAAAACAGCCTTTGCGCCAAGGACGCCATGGGCAACATCATTCGTGACAGCCTGGGCAGTCCGGTTATCGAATGCATGTGCGGAAATGTTATCCTCGGACGAGTCGATCCATCAAAGCCTTTCTTTTCACCCGGGGGCAGCTTCTGGGCCAACGACACCACGCGGCTTTTGGCCACCACCAGTGATGAGGATAGACAGACCAGGACACGCAACCGCTGCAATGGGGAAGGATACGAGTCGGTTGCACTGATTCCGCTTCGCCTGGGCACGGAACGTTTGGGTCTTATTCAATTGAACGACCGGCGCACGGGGATGTTTTCCGCCGAGACTATCGCCGTTTGGGAAAGGCTTGCCGATCACCTTGCCGTGGCCGTCGCGAAATACCGGGCTGAAGAGGCCCTGCGCGATAGCGAGGCCAAACTAAGTACAACCCTTGAGAATCTCACCGAGGGGGTGGTTGTATCGGACACGGACGGCCGGCTTCTATACTGGAATCGTGCCGCCATTGAAATGCATGGTTTCTCGGCAATGGAAGAGTGCTTGCGACCATTGTCCGAACTTGCCGATAAATTTCATTTTTCGGATATGCACGGCAATAACATAGAATTTGATTGGTTACCGCTCTCCCGAATCATCAAAGGCGAGAAGCTGGTCGATTGGGAACTTCGGGCGGAACGCACCGATCTTGAATGGCAACGTGTTTTCAGCTATTGCGGAAACCTTGCTTATGACGGCCAGGGCAATCCATTGATGGCCGTAGTAACAATCAGCGACATCACCGAGGGCAAGCGGGCGGAGGAGGTTCTGCGCGAGAGCGAACGGTTGCAGCAGATGCTGGCGCGGATGGGGGACCTAGCTGCGCGCACGACGAGCGACGCCGAGTTGATCGAAGGCATCGGTGCGGCCGTCGCGGGGGAATTGGGCGTGTCGCGCTGCGGGCTCTCCCTGGTAGATGTGGCTGGCGGGCAAGTTACCGTCGCCCACGACTATCACAGTGATTTGTCGTCGCTGGCGGGCAGCTATCCAATGGTTGGCTACGCCGACTACCTGGAGGACGGACTGATCGGTCGCACTGTGATGTTTGATGACGTCGCCGCCGATCCGCGCACTGCGGCATTTTACGAAGCGGGGTTCGCGCCTATCCATGTGCGTGCGCATTTGACCGTTCCGCTGCTTCGCCAGGGCCAATGGGTGGCTAATTTCTGGGTCAGCCATCATGAGCCGCACCCCTGGACGGCGGCGGAAGCCGAGTTGATGCGCGTCACCGCCGACCGGGTATGGACCCTGGTCGAGCGTCGCCGGGTCGAGGCGGCGGTGCGCGAGAGCGAGGAGCGCTTCCGTGTAATGGCTAACTCTATTCCACAGCTTGCCTGGATTGCGAGGGCTGACGGGTACATATATTGGTACAACCAGCGCTGGTATGAATATACAGGAACAACACCCGAACAGATGGAGGGATGGGGCTGGCAGAGTGTTCATGACCTAGATGCCTTGCCCGGTGTTCTTGAGCGCTGGAAAGAATCTATTGCTTCAGGTGAACCTTTCGATATGGTCTTCCCGCTGCGAGGAGTTGACGGAAACTACCGGCAATTTCTGACTCGGGTGCAGCCCGTGCAAAACGCCGCCGGCGAAGTCATTCAATGGTGTGGGACCAACACAGACATAACCGAGCGTAAGCAGGCCGAGGCGCGTCTGACAGCCGATCTGGCTGCACTCACACGGATGCATGCACTGAGCGGAAGGCTTCTGGCAACAGGGGGACTACAGCCGCTTCTGCAGGAGATTATGGATGCGGCGGTATCCATTGTGGGGGCCGAAAAGGGTACACTGCAACTCCTTGAAGGCGATTCGCTGCGGATTGTTGCCGCTCATGGCCATCAACAGCCGTTTCTCGATTTCTTTGCATCCGCTGAAAGTCAGGCTTCTGTGTGTGGTGAGGCGACGAGGCGCGGAGAGCGCATAGTCGTCTTGGATGTTGAAACGAGTTCCCTGTTCATCGGAACGCCCTCTCTGGCGGTCTTGCGGGAGGCCGGCGTCCGCGCCGCGCAATCCACGCCCATGATGAGCCGCAACGGTGCGCTGCTTGGCATCCTCACAACTCAATGGGGGGTTCCTTATACCCCCGATGAGCGCGATCTTTGGCGGATTGACCTGCTGGTGCGGCAGGCCGCAGATCTGATCAATCATTCGCGGGCAGAGGAGACGCTACGGGAAAACGAGGCAACGCTGCGGGCTGCACTGGCCAGTATACCCGATGCTGTCTTTATCTCAGATGTGGAAGGGCTGCTCGTTAATTTCAACGATGCATTTGTCAGTTATCACAGGTTTAGGAGTAAGGATGAGTGCTCAAGGAGCATTGCCGATTGTCCAACTTATCTGGAGGCATATATGGCCGATGGGCATCCTGCGCCACCGGAAATGTGGGCGATTCCAAGGGCACTTAGAGGCGAGACGGTCAAGAACACCCACTATACCCTGCAACGCAAAGACACTGGCGAAAAATGGACCGGAGGTTACAGCTTCAGTCCTATTCGTGATAAAGACGAGGTGATTATCGGATCGGTTGTGGTGGCTCGTGATATCACCGAACAGCAACAAATGAAGGAAGAACTCCGCAAATCACGCGATGAACTTGAACTGCGTGTCCGTGAACGTACCGCCGAGCTAAACAGCTATATGACGAAGCTTGAGCAAAGCAACCAGGCTCTCCAGGATTTTGCCTCCATTGCCTCCCACGACATGAAAGAACCCCTTCGCAAAGTCATCTCTTTCGGCAATATGCTCAGGCAGAAGTGTGGTGATTCGCTGGGACGATCCGGGAACGATTATCTGGAACAGAATGCTCAACGCAACGGAGCGGATGCAGTCCCTTCTGACGGGACTCCTCGATTACTCGCGACGTTACGACAGCTTCAGAGCCATTGAAGGATGTTGATCTTTCAGATCTCATCGGTGAAGTTCTTTCCGACCTTGAAGTAAGAATCGTAAAGACAGGCGGCGAAGTAAATGTTGGGGACCTTCCCGTCATTTCAGCCGATCCTACACAGATGCGCCAGCTATTCCAAAATCTCATCGGCAATGCGCTGAAATTCCACAAACCGGGCGAGAAGCCAATAGTCCAGGTACGCTCCGTACCCAATAATGATTCAGGATGTCAGATCGTTGTAGAGGATAACTGCATCGGCTTCGATGAGCGGTATCTCGAAAGGATTTTCGCCCCTTTCCAGAGGCTGCATGGGCGGAGCGAATATGAGGGATCCGGCATAGGACTCGCAATATGCAAGAAAATAGTCGAGCGGCATGGAGGGAGCATTACGGCCAGGAGCACTCCGGATGAAGGTTCACTTTTCATCATTGACCTTCCTGCAAGGCGAGCGGCGTCACAGGGAGGGGCGGCAGACAGCGTTAAGTAACAGGGCACTGCAACCGTAGAGTATCTTTAAACCCGAAGGTTGATGGGAAACCCACAGGAATATATGATCCTATGAACCATAGACAACCAAAGGGACAAACCGAAGGAGCCGGCATGTGGATGGCCGGCGTGGCGGCAGTGGCGCTGATCGTCGGCGCACTGCTTTCCTGGTGGATGGTGGATCAGGCGAAAGCGCAACCAGTTCGCGGGGAGGCTGAGGAGCGTCCGGTTTTGTTCCTGGGCAACGGTTCGCTGCCGCCCATGAACTTCATAAAAAACGGGAAGCCAACCGGCATAGTGCTTGACCTTGCAGAGGCTTTGGCGAAACGTATGCGTCACCCCGTTGAAATTCGGCTCATGAACTGGACCGAAGCACAACAACTCGTTCTGCAGGGCCGAGCGGACGCTCTGCTGCAAATCAACCCCAATCTGGAACGCCTGAAAGTGTATGATTTCTCGGAACCCTTGCTGAACTCGGAATTCACGATATTCACTTCCGCCCAACGCCCTGGAATCGCTTCCATTCGCGATCTACGCGGCTTGAAGGTCGGAGTCGAGGAAAAGGGGCTGCCGATCCTTTTACTGCAAGAAGACCCTCAGATCATCGTGAAAATCATCCCGGATTTCGTTCAAGGCTTCAGGATGCTGGCAACGGGCGCCCTGGATGCTCTGGTCGCGGATCGGAGGGTGGGAAGCTATGTGCTGGCGGAAAACGACATCGGAGGCGTGAAGCTGATCGAGGAACCCATCGGTCGAAGCCATTCGGCGATTGCCGTGAAAAAAGGGAATACGAATCTGCTCGGAGACATCAACTCGGCCTTGGCGGACATCCGACAAGATGGCACGTACGACAGGATTATCCAGTCCTGGCAACCCAAGGAAGTCGTATTCAAGACACGAGAGCAATTGCACCAACAGGCGTGGTTGATTACGGCCATCTCGGTGGCATTGATCGTGGCTTTGGTTGGCGTTGCAGCGCTGGTCTGGCAAATCCGGCGACGCAAGAGCGTCGAGGCGACGCTGCGGGAGAGTGAGGTCCGCTACCGGACAATGTTCGACAGCATGACAGAAGGCTTCGCTCTGCACGAGATCCTCACTGACGATCAGGACCGGCCTATCGACTATCGGTTCGTGGATGTGAACCCCGCGTTCGAGACACTGACCGGACTGAAACGCGCCGACCTGGTAGGCCGATGTGTGCGGGAGGTGTTGCCGGACATTGAATCATATTGGATCGACAGCTACGGCAAGGTTGCCCTCACCGGCGAATCCTTGCACTTTGAGAACTTCTCTGCGACCTTGGACCGCTGGTACGAGATTTTTGCGTATCGTACCGCGCCCGGCCACTTTGCCGTCGTTTTCACGGATATCACAGCGCGCAAGCAGATGGAAGAGACGATTCACAAGGCAAAGGAAGAAGCTGAAAAGCACGCTAAAGAGCTTGAATCTCTCATGGATGCTGTCCCTGCTTTGATTTGGATTAGTCGTGATACTGAATGCCTTTCGATGACGGGGAACCGTGCTGTCTACGAATTCCTTCGGATGCCTATCGGAGCTAATGTTTCAAAGACGGCACCTGAAGCTGCGCGCCCAGTACATTTCAAGGCATTGAGAGATGGTATGGAAATTCCTCTGGACGAACTTCCTATGCAACAGGCAGCAAAAGGCAAAGGGATGCAAGATTATGAGCTGGAATATGTATTTGATGATGGTACGTCCAAAATCACCTTAGGGAATACCAGGCCGCTCTATGATGTTACAGGGCAGGCATACGGGGCAATTGCGGCGTTCGTGGATATAACCGAGCGCAAGCGGGTGGAGGAGTTGCTCCGCAAGTCCAAAGATGAACTTGAATCCAGCGTTCAGAAGAGGACAACTGAACTTCGGGTGAGCAACAAAGCCCTCATGGAATACGCCGCGAAGCTTGAAAGGCTAAACGAGGAGTTGCAGGAATTTTCATTTGTTGCCTCCCACGATTTACAGGAGCCCCTCAGGAAAATCCAAACCTTCGGTCACATGCTCTCGCAGAAGTACCAGGAGAATCTTGACGAACAAGGTCAAGATTACCTGTGTCGTATTACCCGGTCGGCCAAACGGATGTCTGATCTGCTTCGGTCCCTGCTTGACTATTCGCGAATTGCTTCCCGACCAAGTCCATTCGAGCCAGTTAGTCTGGCAGAACTGACCAGGGAGGCCGTGAGTGACCTGGGGTTGGTCATAAATCAAGCCGGCGGAACTATCGAAATAGGGGATCTCCCTCCCATAGATGCCGATGCTGTGCAGATTCGCCAACTCCTGCAAAATCTTATCGCCAACTCGATTAAATACTGTAAGGATAGCGAAAAACCCGTGGTCAGAGTCTACGGTCATTCAAGCGGAACCATATGTACCATCTTTGTCGAGGACAACGGAATTGGATTTGAAGAAGAGTATGCTGACCGCATTTTCAGACCCTTTCAGCAACTTCATGGCCGAAGTGAATACGAGGGTTTGGGCATGGGGCTTGCCATATGCAGAAAAATTGTTGAACATCACGGAGGCAGCATTACGGCCAAAAGTATGCTTGGGCAGGGAGCAACTTTTATCGTCCAATTACCGGTTAAGCAGAGATAGAGAGAGGCTGATTAGTGGAGAAACATTGCGCCCCAATTATCATTCTTATGGCTGATGACGATGAGGATGATTGCCTGCTGGCCCTAACTGCGTTTCAAGATGCCGGGCTTAGGGGAGAACTGCGCTTTGTAGAAAATGGTAAAAAGCTCTTGGAATACCTACGAGGTCAAGGTGATTACATTGACCTGGAAAAAGCACCCCGTCCAGACCTTATCCTGCTTGACCTGAACATGCCGCGAATGGATGGACGTGAGGCATTAAAGATAATCAAATCCGATTCCCGGTTGAAAGGCATCCCTGTAGCAATTCTCACCACATCTAAAGAACAGCGCGACGTCGATTTCTGCGCCAGCTTCGGAGCCTGCAATTTCATTACAAAACCGGTTGAGTTTGAAGAGTGGGTTAAGACGGTAACCGCCCTCGCCGATGTTAATTTATCCCGCCGCTGTATGCAACAAATCCTTTAAACTGCCGCCAACTAAGGTTTAGCGAAAGTCCATATTTCTTGCCACTGCTTCGAAAAGACTATTCACCGCGGAGACGCGGAGGCGCAGAGATACGAAGGCAGCGACACTTTTCATGGTTTCAGGGTGGCCCGAAGGAACATGAGCAACTGTCTCGAAAAGACACTGGATTCCGGCCCAAAAGCACTGCCGGAATGACGAAAGTGGGAGATCCCGCCACTTTTCATTGTTTCAGGGTGTCCCGAGAGGGACGTGAGGTACTGTTACGAAAAGTTCTCACGCGAAGACGCGAAGCCGCGAAGATATTTCACGCGGAGACGCGGAGACTGGGCATGGTCAGGCCAGGGAGAGGAAAGCAATTGAACAAACCAGATGCGAAGGGAATCACACTTTTCATGGTTTCAGGGTGTCCCAAAGGGACGTGAGGTACTGTTTCGAACAGAGTCCAAGTTGCTCCGATTTGGTAAACAAGTGATTCGAAAACGGCAAAGATTTCGGCGCTCAATTTCTCAACAACGAAGGAGAGGTTTGCTGAGGTCTTACCTATCAAGGGGTCATAATATTAGAACGTTACCTGTCATAATTTTTCAGCCCATCAGCTATTCCCCTGTGGACCCAGGTGGAAGCCTGATTTACCCGAAGAGCTAACGGAGCATCTCGCGGATCGCATCCAACACCGGGTTAAGCCTGGTGTGGTCCTTGGCCTTGCGTGCCGTTGTCAGGTATTTCCGGACGCAATCGTATTGGTCCCACCCTTTCAGGGTATATTGCAGGTCCACCTGCTTCCATTTCGGATGCCCATTTTGCGTGAGCCAGCCGATATTCTGCGAAATCAGCTGAGCAAAACGACCGACGTCGTCACATTGCTCGGTGCGGAAGTCGAATGAGACGAGCAGGGTCTTAACCTCTACGGTCGGAACGGCGTTTTTCTGCCAGCCGTATGTGTCAGCGGGCACCGTGGTGCTGGGATAGAACTCCAAAATACTCTTGTTGGTGATGGGAATGAGCTGCAGATTGTCGGCGTCGGTGACGTTTTCTTGGAAGAGCTTCACCGGAGCCCCATCAACATGAATCATGGCATCAATGGCGCCACTTTTCAGTTGGGCCAGGGCCTCTTCGTTCCCGATGTCCAGCATTTCTTTGGGGTTCACCTGCGCCACCTCAAACAGCAGCTTAGATGTCAGAAAAGAGCCGCTTTCTTTATCTCCAATCGCCACCCTTTTGTTTTCCAGGTCCTCGAAGCTCGAGATCCCTTTGCGCGCCAAGACATGCACTTCACAGTTGTAGAGCGGGAAAACCAGCTTGAGCTTTTTCACCACGGCCTTCAACACCGGATTCGTCTGCGTCTTGGCCACAAAGGCAAGCACATCCGCCTGCACAATCCCCATGGGAATGCCCGGGCGCTTATATATGGCATACACATTCTCAATGGATCCTTCCGAAGGAAACACATTGAGCTGAAAATCAAACTGCCGCACCAGTTGCTGCATGTCCAAGCCGACTTGGTAGTCGGTGCACTTCTCTTTCCCGGTAATGAGCCCCAGCTCGACGGCAATGGAATCGCAGGTGAAAGCGGTGCAGAACAGGCAAACCATCAGCAGTATTACAACGTTCTTCATTGTCGATCCTCCATCAAATACTCCTGGAGATTGTATTGCCGATATTGATTTTCCAAACCTTGTATTTCGTTTCTTTATCATAATCAGCCTGATATCGTAAAGGGCGGTATAAAGCAGGTTCCCCTGCTCGTTTCTCGATAATTCTCATTACGGCTGAATTATTTCCGGACTTTCTCCCAGTCGATGGGATAGATGAAATCCTTGGAGGCCACCTCCTTGGGCCAAACCAATTCGAGCTTCCCGTCGATCCACTGGACCACGTAGGTAGGTACCCTGTTCTGGTTGAGCATGCCCCAAAAGGATTCGAACTTCACCGGCCCAAACACCGTGTTGATGTTTGTTTGGGCAAGGGCTTGACGCACATCCTCAGCCGAGAAGCTTTTGGCGCGCTTAAGAGCATCCGCGATCACGTAGACGGCCGCATAAGCCTCTGCTCCGTGGTACTCCGTCTCTTTCCCGAACCGCTTCAGGTATTCGTCGAAGTACTCGCGGGCGCCTGGATAGGGCAGCGTTTGATACCACAGTGTGGCCGAGAATACCATGTTCGAGGCTTTGCCTGTGTTTTTCTGGAACTCGGGCAAGGTGAAGCCTGCCCCTCCGCCGATAAAAAGCTTTGGCGCCAGGCCCAGCCCCATGGCTTGATTCATAAGGAGTGCGCCATCCTCGACGTAAGAAACAATGTAAATCAAATCTGGATTGGCTTTCTTGACTTTTGCGAGAAGGGGTTTGAAATCCGTTTCACTTTTCGCATAGCTTTCCGCCAGAACCACTTGGATGTCCAGGCGCTGGCAGGTTACGTCGAAGCTCTTGGCGCTGGCGGCGCCGAAGGGGTTTGCCACAAAAATTATCGCCGCCGTTTTGGGCTGCACCACCTCGAAAAGGAAGGACTCGACGCCTTCGGCATAATCGCTGGCCGGCGGGTTGAGGCGAAATATGTATTCCCATCGCCGTTCGGTAATTTTGTCTGCGGCAGCGGTGTTCACCAGGAAAGGCATGCGGTTCTGTTGAGCGACCTCGGTGGTGTGGACCGTCTCTTCACTTCCATACCCGCCGCCCAGCATAACCACTTTGTCATCATTGATGAGTTTCTCCGTCACCGACCTGGCAACCGCCGAATTACCGGCGTCATCGGCATAGACAAACTCCAATGGCTTCCCATCGATCCCCCCCGCGGCATTGACCTTCTGGAGAGCCATCTCGAACGAGTTCTTCTCGATCTCGCCGAAGGCGGCCTGGGCGCCGGTCAGCGACAGAATGATACCAACTTTGACGCTATCCCGAGCTGATACATGCGAGGCAGACAAACAAAAGAGCAAGGTGAAGCATGCTAAAAAACAGATGCACCTATTCATGTGCCGCCCTCCGGGCATGGATTCGAGTCCGAGTGTACAGCTTGATTGCTGGTGTTTACAGCTTGTGTCTTCCGGGTCGCGGTCTTCGGAGAAGATTTCGCACGGGAAGCGCCCACCAATCTAAAATGACAAGCTGCGGAAGCAGCTAATACTAACTTGCGTTCAAGTTGATACACGCGGCAGACCTTTAGCGCAGGGCCCTGCGCCCGTATCTTGTACGCCCACAAGGGGCTATGCTACGTTACTCAACCCCGCTTTCTGATTCAATCTTGAACGCTAAATGGTATAAGACAACCCTTGGGGCCTGGGCTAATCGAGATTCAGCTTGATGCGCCTCCAGAAGTGCAGGGCCAAAGACTATTCAGTAATACATTCGCCGAACTCGCCACTATCTTCCTGGTAACAGCCCGAGTAGATTTTGCCTTTGGAAATCTTCTCTCGCATCGATTCCACCCATCGTCTTGCTGACGCATCTCCTTCGACATAGCTGATCATCAAGCTTTGTACTACGTTACGCAGCATTGGAAATACCTTGTCTTCAAGTACTCCCCAATCCCATTCCAGATTCCCCATGCTATTGCGCCTCCTTGCAGGGCTTAACAGCAAGCTGTCCTTCAACAACCTCCAAATTTCCTGTTCCCGGTAACTTAGGAGATCCGGGTACAAAATAGCCAGTCTGGCGAATCGCTGAGTTTCATCCACATCCCACAGCCGACTTGCGTCTTCCTGTACTGTGCTGTTGTCTTCGAAATTATCGCTTTGGTGAAGCGTGAGACGATGCAAGCTATCCTCTACGGCCCATTCGATGAAGCGGGACAAAGCGCACCGTTGCTTCCTGGCGGCAAGTTGCGCCAGATAGTGCAGCTTCGGGTCCAATCTTACGGTGACAATTTCGGGGCCGCCGAGTTTGCCTCCACGCCCTTTTTTGCCGGACCTTTGGTCTATAAACTCGCTTTGATCCGCTCCGCCTGAGATCTCAAACGGGGTCGCTTCTATCATTTTTACATCCTCTCTGCCGAAAATCTCATCGAGTTCTCAGGTATTCTATGACAAGATATTTAATAATATCATTGCGGGACGATATTGCAAATGGGGTACCCACCCATAATCCTTCACGGCCCGGCACTGTCTATGTGGTTGAGTTCGCAGCCGGATGTTGTCTACAGGCTGGGCAATTCAGGCGCTTGCCATACAATATTATACAGTGTTTACAGTAGGCTACAACGAATTGAGGATTTACTTGATCTGGTTTTCCAATCGCTGTAAAATCACCAAAAATGAAAAATAGTATTGCCGCCATGAGCAGTGCACGAGTACCTCCTTTGACAGACCTCGAAAATGTGACAACGGCCATGCAAGATTTTGCAGAGCTTTTGAGAACCGAACGGCTGAGGCGGGGATGGACGCTGCACGACGTGTCGATCCGGACCCACCTTAGTATCACGGTTCTAAAGGCCTTGGAAGAGGGGAGATCCGAAAGGATAGGGGCCCCGGATATAGTTAAGAGGCTGCTCAGAAACTACTCGACCGTGCTGGAGATCGATGCGAAATCTCCCGGGCAAGGGGGTGCCGACGACGTTCCGGGCACTGAAACAGATCGCGAGCCGGCACCGTCCGGCGAAAAAGCCGGGGGCAGGAAATCGGCAGTGATCGCGTTTCTGGCGTGCTGCGGCTTGGCCTTCATCTTCCTGGGTTTATCGCTCTCCGGATGGAAAGGTTTCAAAACAGGAATTCAGACCCAGGGGACGCAGCCCGGGTCTGGCGAAGATCAGGCGGTTAAACCCTCCAGGACCCTTTCCGAGCCTCGGATTGAGGGGGGTGAACAGCCTGAAGTACCTCGGCAGGTTCAATTACCGGCCGAAAAGCCCGTGGCTGAGAACGAAAGTTCGAGTCCATTGCCGGGAAGCACCCCTGCCGATCCGCACAGCCCAGCCAATCCGGCAGATTCCGTGCAGAGCTCCCCGGACCCGCCGATACCAAGCAAGGGCTCGAGCCTCAGCCGGACCGGGTAGCCGCCTTGCAGGCAAATCCGGAAGTCTCTGCGCCGCCCGTGGCAGAACCCGTCAAGACGGACCACCATCTCGAAATCCAGGCGGACCAGAGAACTTGGGTGCAGGTGGTCGTCGATGAGGTGAATGCCGAAAGCGAGCTTTTGCAGCCCGGCGAAACGCGGGAATGGAAACCGATGGAGAGGGCTCGAGTGGTGATAGGCAACGGCGGAGGAGTGCGAATCAAGTGGGACGGCAAACCGGTTGAGATATCCGCCAAAACGGGGCGCGTAGTACGCCTCACGCTTCCTATGCCCTGATCTGCCGGAAATGAACCTATTTGCCCTGAGTAACCGCCGATGCTCCGGTGCCGGGACTCCGGGTTTGTAGAATCCGGATGCAGCCCTGATCTGCACTGCCTCATGCGGCGATACTGCATGGAGGCTGCCATTGGGTGCTCACCGATAACTCAGCGTCCGGCTTACAGGTCCGAGGCCCTGTTTTTGCCTTTGATCGTTTTCGATATCGGAAGGTATAGCCATGGTCAAATTGGATGAGTGCTACCAGGTCCTGGGAATCGACCCCGGCGCAACGCCCGAAGATGTGGAGGAGGCTTACAGCGAACTGTCCAGGGTGTGGGGAACGGAGCGGTTCCCGAATGACGATCATGTCCTGCGAATAGCCGAAAAGAAAATGGCCGAGATCGACGCGGCGCACGATGCACTTTTGAGCTTCCTCGGGTCGACAGAAAAAGCCAGGCCGCCGGGAGAAATCGATCCGGGGGCATCGCCGCTCAACAGGGTCTGTGATAATCCACGGTGCACCGGCGTTCTCGACAGAAACGGAATCTGTGTTGTGTGCGGGAAGCGTTCAGCAGGAGACAGCTTCCGGTACGCGGTATTTTGTTCCGCCTGCGGCACCCGAAATGTGATTGCGAACCAGGGAGATCACGATCGAGAGGTCTGTGCCGCAGTCCGCAGGCCTCTCGGCGCTCCCGTGAGACTCGCGCGGAAATCGTCGCATAAGACAGCCTACTTCGTCCTCCTGGCAGTCATATTGTCCCTGGCCTTATTGTTTTTCTCATCAAAAAAGCCTCAGGACCCGGCCTCGAAGGAGCATCCTCTCGACACCCAGGCTTCGCTGCCGTCAAACGGCACAGCCGTCGATAAGGCGCAAGAGGCCCATGCGCTGCAGCGGGCCGAACCGAAAGCCAACCGTGTCGAGTCGACACCAGCCGGACCGGCATCGGGTCATCCAACCGAAAGCACTGGTGAGGTGGCCCGGGCGCCGATCCGATCAGGGAATGCCGCCGGTGAAAAGATGGTACCAGTCGAGGAATCGCGTGGGGCGCCTACTGAAGAAAATAAAGAGACCCAACCCGTCGAGCAGGCTGGGATGATTTTCACTCCAGAGGGTAAGGACTCCAACACGGTTGAGCCGGCCGGGCGAATTTCCGCCAAAGCGGGCAAAGACACTGCGATCAGGCCGAGCAGTCCCGACAAGAGCGGAAAAGAGAACTATGATCGCTTGATAGACGAGGTGGCGAAAAAGAAAGCAGCCAAACCGCAGGCAAGCACCGACAAACTGCGCGATCTTCCCTTTGGGAAGTTGAACCGATGAGCTTTTCGGCTCGATAATCAACCGGGCTTTCACTAATTCCGGGGAGACCCGACACGACTAACGGTAACTAATACCGGGGACACCATGAAGATGCACCTTTCAGGGATTATTCGATCTCTTGCCCTGGCCCAGTGCAGACTATATAGCAAGTGTGACGCCAATACCTCTATAGCCGCTAGTAGTTGGCGCAATTCTTTCTGCAACTCCGCCGCCCGTTATTTCTTTCCTTGGTATTTTATTCCTTTAGCACAAGATGAACGAATGAAATTGCAATCGACCCCTCGCCAACCGCTGATGCAACCCTCTTGATGCTGCCGCTGCGCACGTCGCCTACTGCAAAGATCCCAGGTAAGCTGGTTTCAAGCAGATATGGCGGACGGACAAGAGGCCAGTTTGCATGATTAAGATCTTCCTGCGACAGATCGGGCCCCGTCTTGATGAAACCTTTGGAATCGAGTGCAAGGCAGCCATCGAGCCAGTTAGTATTCGGTACGGCGCCGGTCATGACGAACACGTGGCAGATCCTGCGCTCCTCATTCTGCCCCGTTTGACTGTTTCTCCACCGAACTGATTCGAGGTGATCGTCTCCTTCAAGGGTCACGATTTCCGTGTAGGGACGCAGTACGATCGAGGGAGTCTCTTCGATCCGGCGAATCAGGTAGCGCGACATACTCTCGGCCAAACCAGTCGACCTGACGAGCATGTGCACGCGTTTTGCCTTCTCTGCCAGAAACACAGCGGCTTGCCCAGCCGAGTTTCCTCCGCCAACCACAATCACTTCTTCTCCGCCGCACAACTGTGCTTCCAAAGATGTCGCACAGTAATAGACACCGGCCCCTTCGAAGCGAGACAAGTCTTTTAACGGCGGCTTTCGATACTCCGCCCCGGTCGCGATCACCACAGCGCGTGCAGGAATTCGAGACCCGTTCTCCACCTCGATTATATATGGTTTGCAGTCATGAGCCAATCGCGTACCTTTTGCGATAAGTATCTGAGCGCCGAACTTCTGCGCCTGAGAATATGCCCGGCCGGCAAGTTCAACGCCCGAGATACCCGTTGGGAATCCGAGGTAATTTTCAATTCTTGAACTGGAACCTGCCTGACCGCCCGGTGTACTCGTTTCCAACACCAAAACATCAAGACCTTCCGAAGCGCCGTAGACGGCTGCCGCCAGTCCCGCCGGCCCGGCGCCAATGATGATGAGATCGCGCAGGTGTGTTTGATCGACGGACTCGTTAAAACCCAGGCATTCGGCAACTTGCTGGTTGGTCGGGTTTCTTAGTGCCTGTTGGCCGTGGCAGATCAACACTGGTATCTCACCGGCACCGATATGGAAATCATCCAGCAGGCGCTGTACGTCGGGGTCCTTTTCGAGGTCTATGAAGGAATAGGGGTGACCATTGCGCATGAGGAACTCTTTTATCCTGAGCGTTCCCGCTGAAAGATTCGAGCCCACGAGCACGGCGTCTCCCACACCTGCCGCCAACAACTCGACCCTGCGAAGAATGAATGCACGCATCAGGATCTCGCCCAATTCGACATCGGTCTGCATCAAAGAAAGAAAGCGTTGTCGATCAAGTTCGATAACCTCACCGGGTTCAGAAACACGTGCCCGGAAGGGAGCGCGGCGGCCGGAGACCATGTTGACCTCGCCAGTGAATTGACCGGGACCATGGAGGGCGACGAGGGTCTCAGCAGCGCCCAGGGGACGAACAACTTCGAGTTGGCCGGAGACCACCACAAAAAAAGGCACGATGCCGGCTCCCTGCTCTACGAGTACGTCGCCCCGCTGCGTTGCGCGCATACGTCCCAGCGCTGCAATGCGGCGAATTTGTGCCGGCGTTAATATGGGAAATATCTGCTCGGCACGGGAACTGGTAAGTGGAAGCGGAACCCTATTCATTCTAATTGCATCTTTTCATCGACATAGCAATATCGCCAGGTTTCTCCCGGCTCGAACGACCTGATCACCGGGTGAGTGGTGGTACGATAGTGCCTGGTAGCATGCTTGTTTTTTGAACTGTCGCAGCACCCCACGTGTCCACAGGTTTCGCAGAGACGCAGGTGTACCCAGGAATCTCCGGTCTGCAGACACTCTTCGCAGCCATTGGGGCCAGGCGGAGGTGCTTTTACCACTTCAAGGTGTGAGCATTGTTTAGCCATAGCCTTCTTTTCTTTCTATCGTTGAATCAGTCCTTTCATGGGGGAAAAACCGGACCAAACATCGGTAGACCACTCTTCGATGACGCCTTTGACGCCTCGTCTTGAATGACATCCCAATGCTCAGCCAGCTTACCGTTCTCTACCCTGACGATATCCGCTACAATCCAGTTTACCGGCAGTCCGAGACCCGAGTAGCGGCCATGAAGCATGACATAATCACCCTCCGCAACTATGAGGCCGTTCTCGTAGTAAAGCGTATCGGGAGCTGCCTTGACCAACTCAAATAGGCCCTCGCGGCCCGGAGGTATGTACGCGCTATGCTGAATGTAATCGGGCGACCAAAATTTCTCAGCCGCTTTGTAATCCCGCTTATTGAAAAGCGTTTCGAACGCTTCCAGAACTGTCGCTTTGTTTCTTGATTCAATCGGATTCATTTCTTCCTCATGCCACACAAAAGTGGTTCAAACCTAGGCCAGCATGCCGCCATCAACGCCGATAGACGCGCCTGTAATAAAGGCGGCTTTGGGGGAAGCAAGAAAGATTATCGCCGCAGCAACCTCTTCGGGCTGTCCCATACGGTTAAAGGGTATCCCGCTAATTAGAGCGGCTTTATTCTCAGGCGTCCCGGTAAAGCGCGTGGCCATTTCGGTATCAATCGGACCAGGAGCAACCGAGTTGACCCGTATACCAAATTCCACCCCTTCAAGCGCTGCTGACTTCGTCGAGCCCTCGACTGCATGTTTGCTGGCCACATAGATGGAGGCACCCGGAAAACCTCGATGCCCAACTATAGAACTCATGTTGACAATGCTTCCCGCCTTTTGCTCCCGCATTGCACGCATCTCATGTTTCAGGCACAACAAAACACCCAGAACATTCGTATCGAAAACCTGCGAATAAGTTTCAGCGGTTTGCTCTATAATCGGGCCGGATCTGCCTTCCGTACCGGCGTTATTGACTGCAACATCGAGACGGCCAAATCGCTTGACTGTTTCATCAATGAGATTTTTGACGTCTTCTTCGTGACGTACATCCGCCTTGATGAATTCCGCTTCTGCCCCGAGACCACGTAATTCGGCGACGAGTGCCCTACCCTTATCTTCATGGCGGCCGGAAATGACAATTTTCGCGCCTTCCCCGGCGAATGCTATCGCAGTGGCGCGACCGATGCCGGTCAATGCGCCTGTAATGAGCACGGTTTGGTTTTTCATTGAAGCTCTCCTTAGGAAAATATTGGGTACAGACTTTAAGATGTGTGGCGGTACAGAGATTGTCAAATCCGTTAAGTGCGTGCAGATGTTGATCCGAGTTCGTGATTCAACATTTGATGAGGCTGCTAGGCCGTGGAGGGTGGAGCTTTGCCTGCCTGGCAGGCTTTTGCCATGAATGGCACCTGGTTTCTAGATCAGTTCGGTAAATTCTCCCATCCTCAAGTGGATTCCACAAGCACCCATTATCCGAAGGACTTTCCTTGGTTGGCAGTGGGTATGGATGGGATATTGGCAAAGTTTCTACAGCTTGCCACGATCGTAACTTTCCGATCTCTCAAGATTCAGAAGGGGCAAGGATTTTGGGGCTTCTTTTCTCAACAAAGGAGAGATGTGTGGAGTCGCCACTTTTCGAGCCAAAGTGGAGGCACTATGGCATCTCTTGAATAGATTTTAAGAATCAAGACCGCCTTAAACTGGTCTTTTCGATGCAAAAACAATGTTCTAACTCCTGAAGAATTGGGGAGTGTTGTAATTTCTCAAAAAGATGCAAATATTTATCTAGGCCTTATCGTCCGAGCTTTGTCCAATTCTTTGAACACTTAAAGCATGCCAAAGCAAAACGAAATAAATACTGTGCGCTTGTAAATGCCGCATACCCTTGTTGATCGCTTGATTTATCCATATCAGCAAAGTCACATACAGACTTGATTGACATTCCAATTGGCCGGGGTAGTGAGCTGTTCTCTGCGGCGAAGAAGACAGCGTAGGTTTCCATGTCAAGCCCGATCAGTTTGCGGCTGTGTGCTTTGATGTGGGCAATTATGCTCTCGTCTTGCACAACAGCTGAGCCAGACGCAATCGGCCCTATGTGGACTTCTAATCTCCCCTCATGTTTCGTACCCCGCCAGCTATTCTGTATATCCGCAAGAAAAGAATTCTGTGCCTGTAGATGCATAAGCCATTCCTTTATGTCCACACGCCGAGGAATACTTCTTGGATCGGGTTCAAAAACCTGCTTACCTGCCACGATTTTGTGCTTGCCACTTTCGTAATCCCATGATTGATCAGCGATAAGGATGTCACCCAACTTTGCATCACCACCTTTGACACCAGCGGCGATGCCAGTCATCGCAAGGTATCGTGGACGAAATTGCGCGATAAGTTTGGATGACAGAACAGCCGCTGCAGGCATACCCATCTGTTGTGCGCAAGCCGCTATGACTTGGGTTTTTGCGGGGTAGGCAAACACAATCATAAAATGGCTATAAATCTAGTGACTTGCATAAGGTGGTCAAATTTGTCGTGTGCCTACGCGTGAGAGGATGCCGATTGGATATCTAGGACGACCTTAGGCATTGGAATCTCTAGAGATTTTAGTGTTCTTACAAGCTCGGATGACGGCTCGTTGCGCTGAAAGAATTGATTTTTTTGGGTGTGAAACTCGGTCGACTGGAGCGTGGAAAGGGTCCTTTGGATATTCGGCCAGGGCTGTTTGCATTTGAGTTCGGCGACTCTTTCGATGAGAAGCGCGAAGACACAAAGCTTTACGTGAGCTTCGATGCGTTTGGGCAGCCAGTGGTACATCGGCTCCATCTTGATCCGCGTGCTCTTAAGAGCCCTGAATGCGCGCTCGATCACGAGGAGTCCCTTATAACCGGCGGCTGCATCTTCTACGGTGATAGTATCGTCGTTTGTCTGGAGCACCCATTTGCCGTCGTACTTTGACGCCTGCTGGATGGCCCCACGGTCGAGGCTGATGCGGCTCTGCTTATCGACCTTCAGGTAACGTTTGTACCTGCCGGAGGCGAGAAGATCTATTGCCCATCTGGCAGTCGCCTGATGATCCTGATGGCCTTTTAGTTCTTCCTCAAGTTCTTTGACAACTTGCTCCCTATGCTTTCGCTCCCTTTCAGCCTCGCGGGGATTGTAGCACAGGATATACCGGCGCCGGAGTTCTCCATCTCCTACGACAACTTCTTTTGCCTGGAGGTTTTCGGCAATCGTTCTAAACCGGCCCGGCTTGGTGAGTACCTCTTCCTTAATTTCTGAAACGCTGGCCATGCGGGTAGCCAGAAGGTACTTTCCGCAGGCCCTGGCCAGCTCATCCCGGTTTGTCCCGGAGTTCATTCCGGAGTCGGCAACGAAGAGCGCCCGCCCAAGCTTCCATCCCCTAAGGTCTTCCCGAACCTTCTTAACTGTATCCACATCGGAGGTGTTGCCGGGAAAAACCCAACTCCTTACTGGTAGGCCTTCCCTTGTTACGGCAAGTGCGACCACGATTTGCGGACTCCACGTGCCATTTTTAGAATGGCCGAACTTTCGAAAACCCGATCCCGCCTCCGTGTCCTCGTCCGCTTGGTCAATGGAGAAGGAGGCGGTCGTTGTGTCATAGAAAATGACATCGACAACCAGGTTGAAAAGGTTGGATACATGGAAAAAGACAGCATTTTCGACTTCAGCTACGTTCCAGTGCAGCAGGTCCATCGCCTCATACATCTGATAGAGCTTTACCGCACTGCAAGAGGGCATGTAGACCTTTTGAAGCCAGCGGTCCCAGACGCCGAGTTTGGAGTCAGGCTCGCATAGCCGGTTTGCAGTCATGGCAAGAAGGGCTCTTTCGTGAAGATCGCTCCCGCCCGACTCTTCCATGACTTTGCGCAACGTAGGTCCGATCTTCAACCGCTCCCAAAGCGTCTCCACCACAAGAGGAACACCGAACTCAAAGGTCTGGATCAACCGCACGTCTTCAGGAAGTGTGGTTGACTGCTCGCAGGAGGGAGTTGCAGCGCTTTGAGAAGAGTCCAAAGGGTCATGAACCTCAACACCGCAGACCCTGGCAATCGACCGGCAAAGCCTCACCAGATCATCCCGGTCGAGTTCATCTGCCCGTCCGAAGTTGTGGATGATCTCGGCGACAGAACTCCCTGTCTCGGCATGGCGCACATTGTGTGCGAGCTGATAGTACTCGACTACCGATCCATCTCTGTTTTTTCGTTTTGTAGTTCGTAGATACATGCCCACGTGATTAGCATGTACTACCCGTAATTGTCAAGAAATATTATGGCAGTCGTGTGCCTACCGTTTTTTGACTTTTAGCAAGACTGGAGAGGCGTAAACCCGCATGGAATCAAGGTTCGACTACAAGAACCTACATCAAATGTGCCTATTTCGCAAAAACGCAAGTATGACAGAGAGCTTCTTCTCCCCGTTTTGGAAAAGCCCCTTATGATAGATAGTTGGGTCGTTTGGTTGCTTGACTACCTCCCACTCGGCGGGTAGATCGAGAATGCTCTGATACTCGGGCACACGAAGGGCTGTTACAATTCCAAGGTCGTAAATATGCCGCGTCGCGTCCCCTTTGAGGAGCGCTTTTTTTGACGTCACGAGATAGTGAAGTTTTGATGTGAGCTGACGACGCCAGCTGTTTGTTCATGTGTCATACTTGATGATTCGCCATAAATCATCCTCAAATAGAGGATCCGCTATCTCAAGGAGATTTTCGTAGGCAGTCAGCCCAATGATATGGTACGGTCGGAGCAGGGTTGTGCTGGTGTTCAGTTCCTTGATAAATTCGCATCCCGCCATGTCCTGTGGTGTATCTCCAATTCTATTAGGCAGGCGTAGGTCAAGAATCAGTAGGTCATAAAGAACCTCTCGGCAGGCATCACGTGCCTGAATGAGGTCTTGCGCCACAAAGACATCATCATACAAAATTTCGGGTATTGTTTCGATTATCCCACGAACCCTGTCTGCCTTTGCCTTGTTGTCGTCAAGGATAAGAATCCGGATCATGAAATCTCCTCAAAAAGTTTCTTTAACGATTCCTTCCAGTTGATTTCCGAGGAGTTGTAATAAATTGCACCTCTGTAAATCGCTGCGTATTTCTCCCCGAGATCCTTGTCAAGTTCCTCCAAAGTCATTAGGTCAGAGCCCTCTCCGAAAGTCTCGAACATCGTGATGACTGCGGTCGGTACCAGCACGTTCTTCCTAATCATCTCCGTCAGAATGTTGCGCCCCGAAAATGGATCCACTTGGAACCCGTCTTCCTCGAATGAAATGTCGAAAATTGGAAGGCTCATGTCAAGAAGCAGGAAGTCAAATTGCTCAGACATCAGACTACGAACACCACTCTGGTATGAACGTGCCTCAGTGATCTGGGCATCCTTCCTGATCTCCCGCACCTCGTTGGCGATACGTCCCATCTTGTTACTGTCGTCCTCGATTATCAGGATTCTCATTTCCTAAGGCCCTCCATCTCCATTTCAAGCATTACAACAAACATCCCGTTCTCATCATATGCAAAGTCGAGCGAGGAATCCCTGCGCTGTAAATCTATTGCCATAATTTTCCGTATTTTTATTAGGCCGGATCCTCCTTCTCTTGCAATAACTTCAGTGATCTCTGAAGTGTTCATATATGAATGTGTCGCCTTTAAATTATCAACCGGATCGCACTGCCGTGTTTCGTTTCCTAAGTTATTTTTGATTATTATTGTTAGTCGCCCTTCTGTGAGTTTAGTTTCAATGTCAATATTCATTTCCTCAGGCGGAACCCCGGAATGTACTATAACATTGTCCACAAGAGTTCGAACAATATCGAAGAATGGAGCAAAGTAGCCACCGTCTATGATTACCTCGCCGTCAAATGTGGTTTTAGGACATATATTCTTATTTGGATAAATATTGTTGATGCTCTCAATGCAAATTTTCACTAAATCCTCAACACTAAATTGAGGGACAAGGCTTGATCGTGAAAGCGTGAACCATTCAGCTATGCTCTCAAGTGAGCGCTGTAAATTAGTTTGACAACGAGCAATATTTTGAAGGAGTTCAGCAGCTTGAGTAGGTCTAATGATATTACGAATCTCTCGGTCAAGTATACTAATACTAGAATAGATGGAATTCTTAAGTTCTATTAAAATGACCCTTCGAATCCTTTCCAAATTTTCCCCTGTACGTGTCCACAATACTCGGAATATACCATCAAGAAACTGCTCCAAATCTGTAATATGAGAAAACTCGTCTTCGAACATCCCGATGAGCTCATTTGTACTGAATACGTAGTCGAAGAGTCCATCAGCGTTTTTCTTTTCTGTCCTCACCTGAATTTTTTTATTTAATTTTTGTGCCACTTCGTCAACTTCGTGTGAAAATATAGCCAATAGCTTCTGGATTGATAAGCGACTCTCATCAGAAATATCTTCGAGTCGAGTATTCCAATATGGATTTGATAGATATTCCCCAGTGGTAGTATCCTTCTCCGAAATAAGGTGTAATGCCTCGAACGGACTACGAATCTGGTTTTGTAGCACGCCATGCCTGATTCTAACGCTCAAATATCCATCAAGCCCATGTTCCCCACTAGGAGCCTGTCGGAGAAATGGCATCAAGAGCCATTTTATGCTAATATCGCTCCACTATGGAAAAGACATTCAAATCTTGTGACCGCAAACAAATGTTGCTGCTCCCGCCTTCGTTGTTGGACTGGCTCCCGCAGGGACACCTGGCCAATTTCATATTGGATGTGGTAGAGCAGCTCGATCTTTCAACGATGTACTCGTCCTATCGGGGAGACGGCAGGGGGCAACCCCCTTACGAACCTCGGATGATGATAGCCCTCCTTTTCTACGCTTATTGCACAGGTGTTCCCAGCTCCCGTCAAATCGAGAAGAAAACCTACGAAGACGTTGCCTTTCGGGTGATTGCGGCAAACAGGCACCCCGATCATGACTCGATATGTGAGTTCAGAAAGCGCCACCTTAAAGCTCTTGCCGGTCTTTTTGTGCAGATCCTCAGACTTTGCCAGGAAGCGGGGCTTGTTAAGCTTGGCCATGTGGCCCTTGATGGAACCAAGATCAAGGCCAATGCTTCCAAGCACAAAGCGATGAGCTACGGCAGGATGAAAAAGAAAAAAGAGGAGCTTGCAAAAGAGATCGAAGTACTTCTCAAAAATGCCGAGGCTGTAGACAAGCAGGAGGATAGAGAGTACGGCAAGGGCAGGAAGGGTTGGGATCTGCCCGATGAACTCAAAAGGCGTGAGACTCGGCTGGCAAAGATCAAAGAAGCCATGAATGCGCTTGAGGAGGAGGCCAGGCAAGAGGCTTCCGAAAAGCAGAAGGCTGCAGAGACTAAAACCAAGAAAAAACAAGCGCCTGCAAGTCAGCCCCCTCCTATTGAACCCTCCGGCAGTGCACAGAGGAATTTCACAGATCCTGATTCCCGGATCATGAAGGTGACCTCCACCAATTCCTTTGATCAATGTTATAACGGCCAGGCAATGGTTGATGATTCCTTTCAGGTGATTGTGGCTGCCGGACTTTCCCGGAATGCAAACGATGTGGACGAAGTTGAACCAATACTGGATATCTTGGAAGAAAACCTTGGCGGGATTCCCCGCAAAATGGCAATCACAACCGATGCCGGATACTTTAGTGACACCAATGTGATGCTTTTTGAGGACGCACTGCTCGATCCGTTTATCGCCACAATCAAAATGAAACACGGAGAAGTTCTTCCGCCGGTTCGAGGACGGCCTCCAAACGACCTGACGCCCAAGGAGCGAATGATAAGAAAGCTTTGCACCAAACGCGGTCAAAAGATTTACTCCAAGCGAAAGTCAACCGTTGAACCAGTCTTCGGCCAGATTAAACAGGCCAGGGGCTTACGGCAATTTTCACTAAGAGGATACGAAAACGTATCCGCAGAGTGGCTGATGTGGTGTCTGTCTCACAATCTGCTTAAACTCTATCGGCACGGTGGCCCCTTCTAATGGACCCGGGGAAGCTTTTGCCGCCGTTCTGCGTTGCAATCAATACACAACTGAACCGTTCCCGGCGATTGATACCAAACTTTTGCACGCGAATGCCTATTATTGGCTAATCCTTATTGAATCGTGCTTTGCGGGGTGAGAGATTTTCTTCAAAGCGATCACCCCAATTGTAAAAGTTATTTTAAAAGCCGTTATCCCGACAGGCTCCTAGATATAAATCGATCTCGCACGTCAATGAATAACTCTTTGAAGATGAGGAATAGTAATGAAGTGTGAACAACCCTTTTCCCTCCAGGAGTAAGTTCCATTTCTGCCATCGGCTTTTTAACAATTTCGCCTTCCTCCGTCACTGTGTAGAAATGCAGGACTTCAGTGTCCAACATCTGGAGAGTTTCAATGCTGCTCATTGATGCCAGTTCACGATAGCGCGCAAAACTTTCTTCAAAAAGTTTTCGTCCCGCCGTTCGCACGCCCGACTCGTAGACATAGATCTTACTAACGTCGATCTGACGCATGCCTTTCCTGATCAGAGAACGCGAGGTAATGGTACTAATTTCGTTAGAGTATGTCTTCAGGTTTGCCGAATCTCTCTCAGACAAAAATTGGCAGATGCGAATTCTCTCAGTATCTAAATCCTTCGTTCCCGTAAAATGGTATGAGCATGCTAGCACATCAATAGTGCAAACCTTAGAGAGAAACTCATTAAGCTCCTTTGGACAAAACTGATCCTGGATATCAAAGAGCTGCGTCGGCCGATGTAGCCCAAGACTACTGAGAAAATTGTCGTATGCCACATAAACGGCGCGGGCTTTTGTGTTAACGATGGAGTACAGGATCGGGTAGGTAATCTTCCGCATTACATCTGGATGAGACGTCTCATCAATTGCCTCGACCAACAGGTTCAAGGAAAGTTTCCTCGTCGAGAGCTCGTTCTGCAGGAAGGAGCTTACAACCATGTCCGTACATTCAGCCAATTGATTGGTATCAAGGTAGCACCTAAACAGTGCCAACGTGACACGGTCACGTGCATGAACGTTCCCTGGCTGGTTGCCTTCAGTTATTTTTGTTAGCAACGGCTTCAGGATAGAGATGGCATATTGAGAACGTCCAGCGTTTTCGTGAAGTTCCGCACTGTAAATCTGTCTTCGTATTTCTGGAATTGACTGAGGAAATTCAAAATATTGTTCACTGTGCGATGTTACTGTTATTCCCCTTATTAAGGACACTGTACTGCCATCGCCTACACTGCGCGAGAGCTGAACTAGGAACTTCTGCGCCTTGTCAGGATCTCCATAGATTGTGGCGAAACGTGGATTAAGAGGTGATGCATTGAGCAAAGCTAATCTGTGGAATCGCTTTTCGGGAGATGGCAATGATTCCTTAGCATAGAAGTCAAAGAGCCCGTACGCCAATGGATCTCTCCACAGAGACAGTGACAGTTTGGAAAGGCAATCGGAACTGGTACGGCTAGACTTCTCCCCCTTAATAACCACATTGCTGTGTTCCAGTATGGACGCCGCTGCCGACTCTTTAGGGAACACTTGTGTGAATGGTTGTCCCAAATGATCAAGTGATCGAATGTAAATATAGTACAACTCGTATATTTCTGGATTCTCGATGAGGAGCTGGTTACTCGCCGTAGCACTGCTCTCATAATCGCCTTCAGTATAGTTATCAAGGATGGCCAACATATCGGTAGCCACTGAGGTCCATAACTGTTGGCGCTCAGGAATGAAAAACTGGACAAGGGCATCCATACGAAAATCCTGAATCAGACCGTCTACTCTTCGAATAATGTGCGAAGCGATATTATAACATTCAGAGTTAGCTACCGCACATGATTGCAAGATAGTAACAAACGTGAGATAGCGATCTATTATAGGGGATAAACCTTCGTAATAAGTAACATGAGTCGCAATATGGGTGAGGTAAATATCAAGAGATCCGAGGCGGTATCGGCAGTAGTTCATTAATTTGTAGAATTTGTCGTAGCCATCTAGCGTTCTAAGTACGCGTAATCTATAAGTCTCATCTGATAGTTTAGCCTCGCATCTCATGCTCATATGTTCAGCAAGAAATTGTAGGATAACATCATTATGATCGTCGCTTACAATCTGGGTCAGTAATGTCTTGTTGCTTTCTAAGCCATATGCGTATTCCGCGAGAAGGAAACGCTTATCTATCGCCCACAAAGAAATGCCAAAGTCAGATATTATCGAGTCGAGTATAGAATATGCCAAGTCGTAGGATCCTAAAAGAAAAGCTTTCTGAAAAGAAACTGTTTGTTTAATGAAAGATGATATGTCCTTGGCATATCGAACTACTGACAGAGACATCCAATCGAGATCCCTCTGCAGATTGTCTGTAAAAGCGAAGGCGCGAGAGGAAATGACCTCCTTGTATGATCTAGCAAAAGGAGTTCCAAAGACGAAACGATGATACGAGTGGTTTGGACTTTTAACATATTCAGCGACAGCACTCATCTCTCGGAAATCTCGAAAAGCATGGAGGTCGCGGAAAATCCTCTTTGGATTTACGTTCTTCCCACCCCATAGCCTCTGGCGGAATTGAGCAAGACTATCCACCTGAGTCTTGTGAGAGGCGGCTTTCGAATTCTTGCGTTTGTTGCTCATTAGGCCCTATATTCTCCTGCATTAAGGTACGATTACATGTTTACTGCACCAAGCTCAATATAACCCGGAAAATTCAATCTCAACCACATCAAAAAATTCCCCAAGCGACTGACGGCAGCCCTCATAGAAAGAGGCGGGCATGCCTCGCATCTCCGCCTTTGCGGGATATCGGGTACCATCTTCCCTATGGAAGCTCTTTCCAGGCATCTTCTAGAGCTTGTTCAGCCGCAATCGCTTTGGTGCACCCTGCTTTCCATGCGGAATACCGCTTTCCCACTTCTTCAATCCACATTTAATCAACCTCGGTCTATAAAGCCTCAGAAACATAATTTTCGGGGTGGAGTCTTGTCTTATGGTATTGTGGGCTCACACTTCACCGCCTATTCAGCTCATGAATTGCATTATGAAGCCCGACATGCTCCTCATTTCCGCAGATGCCTACTTACCTCGAAGCCTATCATTAACTGTCACTGTACGTAACGAATTTTTTTAAGCAGCCGCGAGCACAGGCCTAGCGAAAGTGAAAGTCCACGCATCTCGCCAATACCCTCGAACTCCTGGCATCTTAAGATATGATCTGGATGTTTTGGCTTTGGACTATTGGCGCCGGTCAAGAAACCAGCCAAAATGGCCGGCTTGAAACCAAGCCGCTATTGGCTTAGGGCATAGGTGTGCGTCCTTGTCTCCAGAATGGAGACAAGCGAAGCCGGGGAGTTCCTACTGAACTCTACCTGGCCGGATTAATGGTTTAGATTGATTTACTTTTGCTTCCTTCGATAGCTTGTCCCTTCCAAAACCAGGATCTCCGAGCGCTGAACGAGGCGGTCGGCAATCGCCGTGGCAGCAGTGGTTGAGTCAAAGATTTTTCCCCAGTCGGCAAACGGTAAATTCGTCGTAAGGATTGTCGACCTGTTCTGATGCCGTGAGCTGATAACCTGGAAGAATAGATCTGAGCCCTGCTGGCCAAGAGAAAGATAACCAAGCTCGTCCACCACAAGCAGAGTCGGTGATTGATAATAGTGGAGTTTTTTGAGAAGCGTCCGGTCGGCCTCGGCGGCGATCAGGTGATTGATCATATCCATGGCGCTGGTAAATAGGACTTTCATGTTGGCGTTGCATGCAGCCAGGGCAATGCATTTTGCCAGGAAGGTCTTTCCCGTGCCGGGATTGCCTATTAGGATGACATCGGCGCGCTGCCGTATAAACTCCAGATCAAGCAGGTTAACAATGCGGGCCTTCTGCTCCTTTCTTGTTTTGTGGTGGTCAAAGTCAAACTGGCCGATGGTTGCTATGTCGGGGAGCCGTGACTGCTCCCATCTGAGCTTTATGGCGCTCTGGTGTCGCCTCTCCATCTCCAGATCAACCAGGCGGTTAAGCGATGAGGCAAGGCTTTCGTTTTTTTCCCGGGCCTGCTGCAGGACCCCGTCGAGTTGCTGGGCCATGGCTTTTAGATGGAGGTTCACGAGCTTTTCCTTTAAACGATCAGTCTCGATCATTTCGTTTTCTCCTCTCGACTGCCAAAGAGTCGTATTCGGCAAGACAGGGTTCCTGAAGACGGATGCGATTGAGGGCTTCCTGGTTTAGTCTTACCGGAGGGTGTTCCCGCTTGGGCGTCATTTCCTGATATAGGATGTTCTCAATGTAGTCGGCGCCGTATGCATTATGAGAGGTGGCTCGTCTAATGGCCTGGAGCAGCGCGGCGGAACCGTATTCATCCATAAGAGCGAGAAGCCGTTGCACACTCTTTTTTAATGGCTGCCGGGTTGTGGCAAGACGTTCCACGTAGGTCTTCGACTCCTCCCCCAGGCTTATGAGAATGGCGGTATCCTGCGATACCCAGTGCTTGTGGCGCTGTGATCTTGCCGCATCACGGTGCTCGGGCAACTCGATTCTTTCGCGTCTTTGCCAAGATCGGTGGTGGACGGCAACGAGTTTTTCCTTGAAGTAGACCGATACTGTCCTGGAGTCTGCCTTAACCGTGACATGCTTTCCGATAAGCCAGGGCGCGACCGTGTAGGTGTTTCCGTCAAAATGGAAACAGAAGTCTGGATAGACCTTCGCTTCGGCTGTGTCGCGGCAGTCCGGCAGTGTATCGGGCAAAGGTTTTAAATGATCGGGCTTGAAGCGCTCAATTGGCCGCTCGCCAGTTGTGCGATGAAGGCGAACATTGGCTACGGTGTCCCTCCAGTGCTCAGCCTGGCTCTGCACTTCAAAGAGGTCTTTAAACGTTCTTAGAGGCCAGAAGCTATTACGGATATAGTTGATAGCCCCTTTTTCGATTTTGCCTTTCTCTTGAGGCTGCGCCGGGTTGCACGCAAAAGGCACGATGTGGAAGTGACGCAAAAATGTCAGAAAGGCTTCGTTGTATCGAACGAGAGGGCCGTCGCGTTCGACTACCGCGGTTAACATATTGTCGTGTACCAGTTCCCGTGGCGTACCGCTAAAGAAGCGGAAAGCATTAAGAAGGCAGCAATGCAGGGTCTCCTGCCGCTGGGAATGCGTGAACTCCAGATACAAGAGACGGCTGTGGCACTCGATAGCGGCCATGCAGTAGAGTTTGCGCTTGGTATTGCCATAGCTAAGAGAATCAAAGTGGCCCCAATCTATTTGCATTTGGGCTCCGGGAAGGGACTCAAAGCGGATGAAGGCCCGCTTTTGCCTGTACTCTCCCCGTACGGTTTTCAGGTAATCGTTTACGATCGTCTTTCCACCGTCAAACCCGAGAAGAACAAGGCGCCGGCGAATCACCTCACCACTTGCTTCAGGATCAACACCGAGCATCTTTGCGATCTCGTCTTTGAAGGAATCGAGTTTGCTCGCCCTCTGTATTGGATCTCTTCTCGGATTGGGGTTATTGAGGTATTTGGCTACTGTATCTCGATTGATCTTGAGGCTTCTGGCAATGCCTCTTTCAGGGAGACCAAGGTCTTTTAGCCGGTGGATTTCAAAAACAAGGCGCCGGTCTATCATCGCTTCGCTCCGTATAACCGGGAAAATATCTGGTCAATGGTGGCCGGATCGCTTCTTTCCATATCGTCTGAGGTCTTGAGCAAAGATCTTTGATGGAAGACCGGCTTTTCCGGAAGGGAGAGAACCTGGAACAAGGCGCCGTCGAAAGCGATAAGGTCATTTGCAATAAGTTGGTTTCTAGCCTCGATGTATTCTTCCACGGTGAGCCTGAGAAGCGAACATATCCTGTCGTATCCGTAGAACGAGATCCCGTGCCTGTCCCCCGCCAGAACGAGGAAGACATAGAGCAGCAGTTCATGGTGACCCAGGCTTACAAGGAAGCCCTCCCTCACAAACCGGTGCTCGATGAAGGCAAACCCGCCTCCAATCTTGCGAACACGCTCCCGGCATAAAATCCTTTTTTCTATCATCGGATTCACCTCCTTTCCTTGGCGGCAGCAGATTACAAGGCGAGCGCCCCAATGGTCCATCGAGTCCTCCTTTGCAACGGAGCAACTTCTTTCTAAGTCATCAAAATCAAACGAACTTTTTGTGCTGACGCGTCCATCTTTGCAACGGTCTCAGCGAGACGGGGAACAAGAAAGTAATCTCCCGTCTTTATTGAGGAAAGTGGTTCTATCGCGTCCATCTTTGCAACGTTTTTCTTGCACCGGTCCCTGCGCTTTTTCTGGAGCGTACGGTTTGTTTCCACATACTTCGGGTGCCCGGCTCTCCAGTTTGTCCAGTACGATGGATTACGTGTCCGCCAGGCTTTTTGGCAATCACGCTTATTGGCCTGATAATCAGGATCGGTGGCAAGTTTTTGCCGCTGCCAGCACGTCTTTCTTGCACGTTGACACTCAATTTTCCTGCAATATCGCTGATTGTTTACTCGTGGATTGGGAACAAACCAGGATCTGCAATTAGCGCATCGAACCCTCTTCATGGTTTCTCTCCTCAAGAAACCATAATCGGATGGCGCCACTCCCGAAGATCAGACTGAGAAAGGAAGGTTAAACCCTGAAGGGAAGCAACCTATGGGGGGGAATTAAAAAAAGTAGAAGAACTTGGAAGTAAAAGGACTTCGCACGCGCGAAGTCAAGAAGATGGGAAGCAAACTGGCCCAGTTTTAAGCCGGACAGGCTAGCCTGCTTTTTCGCCGATCAAAATGGCTTGGTTTCAGACCGGCCCCGATATTGGACCCGATTTCCTTCTTATCGGAGTGAGGTGCGATTTAAGGACTTTCGCATTCGGGGGAGCTTCGTACTGCAGCACTTTCAGTTAGCAGAGCGGCTGGATTCTGTTCCCTGACGCCCGGCCTAGGAGCCTGTCGGGATAACGGCTTTTAAAATAACTTTTACAATTGGGGTGATCGCTTTGAAGAAAATCTCTCACCCCGCAAAGCACGATTCAATAAGGATTAGCCAATAATAGGCATTCGCGTGCAAAAGTTTGGTATCAATCGCCGGGAACGGTTCAGTTGTGTATTGATTGCAACGCAGAACGGCGGCAAAAGCTTCCCCGGGTCCATTAGAAGGGGCCACCGTGCCGATAGAGTTTAAGCAGATTGTGAGACAGACACCACATCAGCCACTCTGCGGATACGTTTTCGTATCCTCTTAGTGAAAATTGCCGTAAGCCCCTGGCCTGTTTAATCTGGCCGAAGACTGGTTCAACGGTTGACTTTCGCTTGGAGTAAATCTTTTGACCGCGTTTGGTGCAAAGCTTTCTTATCATTCGCTCCTTGGGCGTCAGGTCGTTTGGAGGCCGTCCTCGAACCGGCGGAAGAACTTCTCCGTGTTTCATTTTGATTGTGGCGATAAACGGATCGAGCAGTGCGTCCTCAAAAAGCATCACATTGGTGTCACTAAAGTATCCGGCATCGGTTGTGATTGCCATTTTGCGGGGAATCCCGCCAAGGTTTTCTTCCAAGATATCCAGTATTGGTTCAACTTCGTCCACATCGTTTGCATTCCGGGAAAGTCCGGCAGCCACAATCACCTGAAAGGAATCATCAACCATTGCCTGGCCGTTATAACATTGATCAAAGGAATTGGTGGAGGTCACCTTCATGATCCGGGAATCAGGATCTGTGAAATTCCTCTGTGCACTGCCGGAGGGTTCAATAGGAGGGGGCTGACTTGCAGGCGCTTGTTTTTTCTTGGTTTTAGTCTCTGCAGCCTTCTGCTTTTCGGAAGCCTCTTGCCTGGCCTCCTCCTCAAGCGCATTCATGGCTTCTTTGATCTTTGCCAGCCGAGTCTCACGCCTTTTGAGTTCATCGGGCAGATCCCAACCCTTCCTGCCCTTGCCGTACTCTCTATCCTCCTGCTTGTCTACAGCCTCGGCATTTTTGAGAAGTACTTCGATCTCTTTTGCAAGCTCCTCTTTTTTCTTTTTCATCCTGCCGTAGCTCATCGCTTTGTGCTTGGAAGCATTGGCCTTGATCTTGGTTCCATCAAGGGCCACATGGCCAAGCTTAACAAGCCCCGCTTCCTGGCAAAGTCTGAGGATCTGCACAAAAAGACCGGCAAGAGCTTTAAGGTGGCGCTTTCTGAACTCACATATCGAGTCATGATCGGGGTGCCTGTTTGCCGCAATCACCCGAAAGGCAACGTCTTCGTAGGTTTTCTTCTCGATTTGACGGGAGCTGGGAACACCTGTGCAATAAGCGTAGAAAAGGAGGGCTATCATCATCCGAGGTTCGTAAGGGGGTTGCCCCCTGCCGTCTCCCCGATAGGACGAGTACATCGTTGAAAGATCGAGCTGCTCTACCACATCCAATATGAAATTGGCCAGGTGTCCCTGCGGGAGCCAGTCCAACAACGAAGGCGGGAGCAGCAACATTTGTTTGCGGTCACAAGATTTGAATGTCTTTTCCATAGTGGAGCGATATTAGCATAAAATGGCTCTTGATGCCATTTCTCCGACAGGCTCCTAGCTAGTTCCCATCCGGAAAGTGCCCTTTTCCACCCTAGCTGTGTCAATCTTCGGGTTTTCTTGTGCGGCGTACCTCTTCCGGCTAAACGCCTCGCGGAGCGTGGAGATCAGGTTATGTACGCCTCCGTGCAAACCCTTGATTTCCTTGCCATGGCGAAAAATGCCTTTTTTCCGAATTGGAAACTGTTAGTATCTTATAAGGTGAAATTCTCCTACGTTGATAAGGTGAGATTCTCCTACGTTCGTCCGGGTTTCCGGATGGATACTACTTAGCGGCCGCAAGACGCTCGGGGCTTTCATCTTGGAAGCTCTCTTTGATGTTAATCAAATCCGTTAGACATTTGAAAAAACACTCAACAAGCTTCGGATCGAAAGCGGTACCCTTGCCGGCTCTAATTTCATCCAGAGCGTCGCTTAAAGGCCATGGCTCCTTGTAAGGCCGTTTAGAAGTGAGTGCGTCAAAGACGTCGCAAATTGTAACTATTCGTCCTGCCATGGGAATTGCATACTCTGAGAGTCCCTGCGGATACCCGGAACCATCCCATTTTTCATGATGAGTCAAAGCTATGACCTGTCCCATTTTGATCAGCAATGAATCATGGCCGGACAGAATCTCAGCACCCAGTGTTGTGTGCGTTTGCATTATCTTCCACTCTGCCGCATCGAATCGTCCAGGTTTCAGCAGAACAGCATCGGGTATTCCGATTTTGCCGATATCATGCATCGGACTTGCGTAGAAAATGAGGTCGCAAATTTCTTCATCACAGCCGTAGGCTGCTGCCAAGATGCGACAAAGGTGGCTAAGCCTCTTGATATGCAACCCTGTATCATTATCCCGATACTCCGCTGCACGCGACAAGCGGTAAATAATTTCAAGCTGGGTGTCCTGCAGTTCTTTTGTGCGCTCCTTTACGCGAAGATCCAAGATGCGATTCTGGTCGGCAAGCGCCAGCATCGCATGTCTGAGTGAGAGATGGGTATCTACTCTTGCATTCAGTTCGGGAATATGAAAGGGTTTGGTGATGTAGTCGACTGCGCCGAGGTTGAACCCTTTTGTTATTGATTCGGATTCCTGAAGGGCTGTAATGAAGATGACAGGTATCGAGCTGGTCGCAGGATCAGATTTCAGTCTTGAGCATACCTCGTAGCCATCCATCATAGGCATCATGACATCGAGCAATATAAGGTCCGGCCTGTTTTCCTTAACTTGCGCGAGCGCAGCATTTCCGTCCATTGCGACACTTAATTTATATTTCTGACCGAGAGCTGCAACAAGAATATCCAGGTTGGCTTTTGTGTCATCGACAATTAAAACTCTGCTGCTTGAAAGATTATTCAGCAATTTGTATTCCTAACCGAGGGCTGCAACGAGAGTATTTACGTTGGCTTTGCGGCATCGATATTTAAAATCTTTCGTCATCGCCCGCCCTTCTCCTCGCTACTGATAGTCTCAGCTAACAATTCGAGCGCGCTGGAAATGACGTAGTCCCCCAATCCAAGTGCTTTGGCGCTTTCCAGCTCATAGGGATCTATTGAAGGTCTTTTTGTCAATCCGATACTAAGTTTATGGCATAGGGAATCGGCAAGAGAAACTATGTGAGCAAGTTCGCGAGCGGACTTTGCGCAATCGGGTTCGTGGTGATTCGCTACGACCTCTTCCATTGTCAACGTAAACCGCCATTTTCGGGTGAGCAACTGTCCGGCTTCAGCATGAGTAAACCCCAGCAGTTCGCGCTCAGCATCCCAAAAACTCCTTCCTCCGTTGACCAATAAAGCAACGTCTCGCATCTTGTCGGGAATTTGTTGGAAAAGCACCGACTTTCCAATGTCGTGCATCAGTCCGGCAAGAAAAGCCTCATCAAAATTCTGAAGTCCCAGGGCCCCCCCTATATGCTTCGCTGCAACTGCACAGCAGATCGAGTGTTCCCAAAGCTGTCTTCCTGCGTCGCTCACTGTCGACGACATGTCCTTCATGACTGCTGTCATAATGAGCGAGCTGATCGAGTCGAATCCCATGAAAATGATAGCCTCTTTGGTGCTGGAGACGGACCGGGACGCACCATAGTAAGGTGAATTGGCTACTTTGAGGACGCGAGCGGCGAGGCTTTGATCCTTAGCGATGAGTCCATTGATTTCCCGTGGAGTTGAATCGGAGCTCGCAAGCCTTTGCATAATCTGACCGGCAATGTGCGGCATTGCCGGGAGGTCTCCAATCAATTGAATTATCTTTTCTGCACTAAGGGAGGGCACAAAATCCGTCGCGCCAGTCTTACTATCATTTGGTTTCGGTACGCTTTTCATGCTCTTTCCCAACCAAAAATCGAGTCGCCGAACGGACATTCCCTCAACTGAAATATTCGGAATGGAAGCTCGATAAGATAAAGGAAAATGATCGACCCCTCAATAGATCCGGTCCTGGAGTTTTCCTGGAGCCTGGCTCATTGTGGCAATTTCCAGGACAGGGGTAGTCTGACCCTGAGGGGGACTTAACCCCATAAGCGCTTAAATAAGAGGGTAAGTCATTGAATTCATTAAAAGCTTACTCTCATGTCATTGTCACCCCAGCACTAACCGGCGCCCTATCACGTTACCCATTGATATTACAACATAAATCAAAGATCCTGGATTCCGGCCTTCGAGACTGTGTCGCAATTCAGAAATGATCGGACAAGGCCGATGGCGCCAGCCTCTTTTTCCGCCTTTTGCAAAGGGGGATAGAGGGGGATTGCAAGTGGTTATGTGGTATCGGATAATGAAAATCCCCCCTGCCCCCCTTTAGGAAAGGGGGGGAATACGAAAAACATTACCTTTGCGACGCAGTCTCCTTCGCCGGAATGACGGGCTTTTTCCTTGTAGCTGCTCGTCTTTATTTAAGCGCTTATGGGACTTAACCCTCTCTCAAAAGAGGGAGCTGCTTGTGACTGCACTTTTGAGTAAAGGATGTCGTCCTCTATCCCGATTATTCACTTGTAAACGAAGATAATTATTCAATGGAAATAGTTCTTGAAGTGCCCTCAATTCGACCAGGCGTGAGTGAGAAGTTATGAGACCGTTCAGGAATATCTTTACCGGCAATTTGAGTGCGGATGCTCCACGGATGCTCGTCTACAGATTCATATTGTTGAATACGATGAGCATCGCCGGTATCGTCAATATGTTTGTTTTCGGGGCTCTGGCCCTCGCCGAACGTAAATATATGCTGGCTGTCGCGGACATATCGGTAGGTCTGCTTATGCTGGGCAACATCGTCTATGTGCGCCTCAGCGGCAAACTTGATCTCGCATGCGAGATCACGATTGCATCGGGAGGGGTCCTATTTATTTTCCTCTTCGTTACAGGCGCAATGAACCAAACGGGGCACGTTTGGCTGTTTATCTTCCCTCTTTGCTCCTCCTTTCTGCTTGGTTATAAGAAAGGTCTGACAACCAGCGCTCTTCTCATCACTGTTTCACTGGTTTTCGTGCTGTGCTTGAGAAAATTCTCTCCACTGGTGACAGTCTATCCTGCCGATTTCCTTGCCCGCTTCGTGCTGTCGTTCATTGTTGTGACCATCTTTTCCTTTGTCTACGAGTATGTGACGGACAAAGCACACCGTGAACTGTCAACGCGACACGAAGAATTGGCTGCAACCTTTGCCGAACTACACAGCAAGGAGTCTGCCCTTGAGGAAAGTGAAGAAAAATACCGCCAGTTGGTCGAGCGAGCCAATGACGGTATAGTCCTGATTCAGGATGGGATCATACAGTATGCGAATCTCAGTCTGGCCGAAATCACAGGACGCGATGTCGAGGAAATAATCGGATCTAAATACGTCAAGTTTCTGGACCCATCCCTGGTATCACCGATCGAAGATCGCTACAACCGGAGAATCCGCGGAGAGAATGTCCCCTCCAGGTACGAATCCGACCTGAGACTTTCAGATGGCTCAACAATACGCATAGAGTTGAATGCGGGACTCACCACATTTCGTGGAAGAGCGGCTGATCTCGTGTTCATACGAGATATAACGGACCGGAGGAATTATGAATTGCAATTGATGCAGGCAAAAGAAGCGGCTGAGGCAGCAAACAGGGCAAAGTCTCAGTTTCTGGCCAACATGAGCCATGAGATCAGAACACCCATGAACGGGATACTCGGCATGGCCGAGTTGCTGCTGGATACGGACCTCACCATCAATCAGCGCGAACTGGCAAAGACAGTGCTTAATTCCGGGGAGTCTCTGCTTACGGTACTAAACGACATCCTCGATTTCTCGAAAATCGAAGCGGGCAGACTTGAACTTGACAACGTCGAATTCGATCTTCGGGATACGGTTGAGGAAGCTACCGAACTATTTGCCGAACATGCACACACGAAAGGTCTAGAACTCATATGCCATGTGCAAAGGGATGTTCCGGCCATCCTCGAAGGTGATCCTAATCGGCTTCGGCAGATTTTGATAAACCTTCTTGGCAATGCCCTCAAGTTCACTGATAAAGGGGAAGTAACCCTTGAGATCAGCGCTCTTAAGGACCTCGGGGACACTTCGATCATAGGATTCGAGGTAAGAGATACCGGTGTGGGAATTTCCCCGGAAGCGCAGAAAAATATTTTCGGCGCCTTCTCACAGGCAGATGCGTCCATGAGTCGAAAATACGGAGGTACCGGACTGGGGCTCACTATCTGTAAACAACTTTGCGAGATGATGGGGGGGAATATCGAGGTGGAAAGCTCACCGGGCGAAGGAAGTAAATTCCGATTTCAGGTGCGGCTCAAAAATTCGGAAGCATCGGCTCTAAGCCCTGAGGCACAGTCTGCCAGTTTGCAGGGGCTCCGAGTCCTTATTGTAGACGACAATGAGACCAATCGGCGCATCCTGCACGAACAAACGGGATCGTGGGGGATGCTGGCTTCGAGCGCAGAGGATGGGCCTCGCGCTTTGGAAATACTCCGGATGGCCCGCTCTCGGGGGGAGCCTTTCGATGTGGCCGTTCTTGACATGATGATGCCGGAGATGAATGGGCTTGAACTCGCCGGCAGAATCAAATCGGATCCATTTATAGCCGGTATGAAGCTGATAATGCTCACATCGATTGGGGGGTATGGGAACGCCGAAGAGGTCAGAAAAGCCGGCATACTGGTGTGTCTGACCAAACCCATTCGCCAGTCGCGACTCTACAATGCCCTGCTGGCTACCTGCATAAAAGAAACCAGTGTGCCGAGTTCAGTTTCTCGACCAGCCGGAAAGATGCAATTTGAAGGAGTTGTCCTCGTTGCCGAGGACAACCCGGCAAATCAAAAGCTTGCAAAATTTTTGCTTCAGGGTCTCGGATTAGATGTGGATGTGGTTCCCAACGGACAAATGGTGCTCGATGCGCTGGCACAGAAGGCCTACAGTCTCATACTGATGGACTGCCAGATGCCCAAGGTGGATGGCTATGAAGCATCGAGACGGATAAGACAGCGTGAAGCGTCTAACGGAGGGTCCCGCATTCCGATCGTTGCTCTTACCGCTCATGCCATGGGGGGCGATCGCGAGCTGTGCCTTTCCGCCGGTATGGATGACTATCTAAGCAAGCCTTTTAACAGCAAACAATTGGCAGCAGTTTTGGATCGCTGGCTCGGACACGCGAAATCATCCGTCATTGAAGCCGGCACACCCCGAGATCAGATATCCGGTGATATCACATCTGAAATCAAACGGTCCGAATCGTGCCCGCTTTCCATCATTGATGTCAACTCCGCCATGGAGAGGCTCGAAGGAAATGAGTCCCTTTTCTTTACACTGGTGGCGGATTTATTGGAAATGTACCAGAATGAATTCCCCGGGATACGAGCGGCACTGGGAAAAGGGGATCTTGCTGAGGCAAATCTACGGGTCCATTCTTTAAAAGGCGCCGCCGGCAATGTTTCGGCAGACGCTCTTCAGGAGGCCGCACGGGAACTCGAATTGTCGATCCGGAGAGGTGCTCTATCAGGGTTGGAAGATCTCATCGCGAGGCTGGAGAGTAGTGGAACCTCTACCATGACTTTTGCCCAGAAATTGCTGAGCTCTCGAAAGTCTCGGGCAGGCCCGGGCCCGGTAAGTTCCCAGCCGGTCCTTCCTGCAGCCATTCAGTTGCCGGAAAGCACAACGACCTCTGATATACCGGTCTTTACAGTAGACCAGAACCAGGCGTTAGAGCATCTGCATCAGATGAGAAAATATATCAAAGCGCATGACCCGGTCGGTACGCAGAAGTCCCTGGATTCACTTGTGACCATTCTCTCGGGAAACGGTAATAATCACTATATGAAACGACTTTCGATTTGTTTGAGCGAATATGATTTTGATGGGGCAATGGTGGTAGTTGAGGATTTGGCACGAACAAGCAACTTCTCATTCGCGTCTTGATGAGATAAGGCACCAGCTTGCTCAGGCCAAGGGGTTTCCCTCAGTTAAAAAGAGGCTGCTTTCGAGGGGCAGCATAGGGACCCGAATAAAAGACTGCACGCTTCTCGTCCTGAATTATTTAGGCACAAGACATCTTTAGAGGTATCACTCAAATAGAGGTATAGGAGAAATGTGGGTAATAAATGCAGGTTGCCGTGCAAGAGAGAGGGGTAGATGTTGCTGACAATGCCCCTCCCTCAGGATCGCAACGCCTTGGTTTAGAAATCTGAATTTTCAAAAGGGATCGACCGCTTCAGCAGTGACTCCCCATTCCTGGAGAATTTCAGATTGTTTTCAGTTCCCCCCGGAGAGTGACTCCGGAACTTCTTCTCTGGAATCATGCTTTTTAGATTTTTAGCTGATTTCCCTTCTGCGGCGACCTTATTGCTGCCAACAGTCTTGCTCGCTCTCGAACCCTCAACCAGGGTTTTAAGCTGTGCAACAAAGTCTTTCATCTGATGAGCCTGAGCGTTCATTTCTTCAGATGCCGAAGCGGACTCCTCCGCGTTGGCGGCATTTTGCTGAACCACCCTGTCTATCTCACATACTGCTTTATTAACCTGACCTATACCTTGAGCCTGTTCCTGAGAGGCAGCAGAGATTTCGCCTATCAGTTCACCAGACTTTTCAACCTCAGCAGCTACTTTGTTGAACTCCCCGTTTGTTTCCGCAAGAAGCTCCGCGCCCTCTTTCACACGCCTGACGGTACCCTCGATCAGGTCTGCCGTGTTCCTGGCCGCTTCCGCGGCACGCATGGCCAGGTTTCGCACCTCGTCCGCCACCACAGCGAAACCCGCTCCCGCTTCTCCTGCACGCGCTGCCTCCACTGCCGCATTGAGTGCAAGAAGATTTGTCTGAAAAGCAATTTCATCAATTGTTTTGATGATCTTGGAGGTATCGTCACTGGCCCGGGAAATTTCTCCCATCGAATGGGTCAGCTTCTCCATCGACACGCTTGCCAGCGCTACCGTCTCTTTGGTATCGTTCATTAAACGGTTGGCCTGATTCGAGTTGTCTGCATTTCGCTTTGTCATCGAAGCCATTTCCTCAAGGGACGAGGAAGTCTCCTCGATTGAAGCCGCCTGTTCAGAAGCCCCTTCTGCAAGGGACTGGCATGATGAGGAAACCTCTGAAGAAGCCGAAGCAACTTGTTCAGCTCCTCCTAATAGTCCCGCAATCACCTTGAGAACAGGCTTTGTGATAGTCCGTGATATGAATAGGGCTATCAGTACACCAAAAAGCATGATCAATAAACCAATTCCTGCCATCATCAACGCCGTATTGACCATTCTGTGGGATATGCGGGAATCGCTCAGCGCCAGAAGTACATAGCCATTTTGGATAGCGGCATTCGATGTCAGGTCAATCTTGCATGCCACAAACTCCAGTTTGCCCCCGCCAAGGGTGACAACATCACGAGGCTTGGCAGGGGGATGGTTTCCAAGCTCTTTGAGAGGCTGGCTGAAGTCGGCGGCACCATACTCCTTGGACGTTTCCTTGGCTTTCACCACGTAATCGCCTTTTGGCCCCTGGACAACTACCAAAGCGACGGTTGAATCCGCATCACCGGCAATCAGTTCTTTAAGCGCTTTCTCTATATCTTCACCAACATTGTATTGGACAGCCTGCTTCACTGTACCTGCTGTAGAGACAGCAAGATAAGAACTTTTCTCGCGAAGAGAGCTCAGACCCATTGACTTGAACGATTCAAGTGCAATCAACAGCATTGATACGGTAAGGATTAACGATATGACAACGGTCATCAATACCATCTTCATACGAAGACTTAGATTGCTCCGCACCTGCACAATGGCACCTCTCTTCAGATGGTCAGCCTATTTTGCGTGTTTATATAAAGGAATGATTAGTCAACATAAATTCCACAGCCAACAACCATTCCATCCTCCAGTTCTACGAAAGACATCTTGTTCATAATCATATTGTTCATTGCAGGATTATATTCCTTATAACTGATCCATCCGCTCCCACTTTGATGAACAAGGTCGGTCCAGTCACGGATCCATTGCTTTCCATCCGGGTCTTTATCGTTCCAGCGGTTCTTGCCGGTCAGTTCAAGCCTTACTCCATGAGCCAATACGACTCCCTGTTCGTCATAAACAAAAATGTATAGATCTTTTTTAGTCCCTTCCTTAAAATGAAATTTCCCGCTGGGGCTTCTGACTTCATCCAAGAATTTATCTTTACCGTTTTCTTTTGCATATAAGACAGCTTCCTTTACCAGAGCCTGCGCATCATCTTTAGTTGCAACTTCTGCGGCGAATGCACAGAGAGAGAAAATGCCCAAACACAAAACCAGCGCGATAATTGTTTTCATTAGAGTTTCCTTCCGATTGATAGATTAAAGACAGATCATAATCCGCCATAGAGTGTTGTCGGTTGCCCCACTGTATGTCCATACCCGCTTTCCACATAGCTGCGCCATTTCCAAATTCACCAAAGACACTGGCAAATACGGAGGCCTTTTGAAGCAAATTTCCTGATTCCATTGATTCATCGTTCCCGCTGATAATCCAGCTTCATTTCTTTCATGCATAATCTTGAAACAAAAAACTCTTCTGCGCTTAATATCGCTAGGACCGAAAAGGTCAGTTGCAAATCTGGAGTCCAAGAAAAACTATGTCGTGCTCTAGGACATCCCCAAGATGCATTTTTTGTGAGTGAAAATGCGTTAGTGTTTAAATCGTCATTTCCGGATGCGAGCGTGACAATGAAAAAAGACTGACAAAAAAGTGAAAGATATTCACTAAAGTCGATGGACTTGAGGTTGGACCTCAGAGGGAATTTTGTTCACCAATTCTAACAGTGCAGGATTGCTTACTGCACGTAACAAACCTCCGGAATCGAAAAATGCCTCCTTTCCGAATCGAAAAACTACTAGTGTCTCAGCAGGTGAGATTCTCCTGCGTTGATAAGGTAAAATTCGCCTACGTTGATAAGGTAAAATTCTCCTACGTTTATCCGGGTTTCGGGATGGACACTGGCTAGGGCAGAAGCTGCTCGATCCGGGCTTCCAGGCTGCCAACGGCTTGAAGGATATTATTTCGCAAACAAGCCATCTCGCTTTGCACGCGGGATGAGAAATCCCTGTCCGCTATCTTCGAAAGATTTACCCGAACGTTATACGCGGCGCCAATTGCCGCCGCCCGGATCAACTGGACCCCGACTGCGGCGTCGCACAAACAGTTTGGGTTGCCTTTTTCGATTGCCTCTTCAACCGGGCCTAAGAGCTTTGCGACGGCCCGAAGGGTCTCCAGAGGGACGAGGGCCGCCTGCTTCATCGCTGCCTCGATGCTTTCCCTGCGCGCCTTTTTCTGCGCTTCGTCCTGCTGAACCAGGCCTAAAGCGGATACCACCCCGTCGTAGACTTCAGCGTCTCGCTCCGCCAGCTCAAGCGAACGCGAGACCAGGTCGCCGGCCGAACGGCTTAGTTCCTCCATCTCTGCCCACACGTTCCGGTACTTCTCCCTGCCAAGAGTATGGTGCGCCACCATGAGGCAAAGGGCTGCGCTAAGACCGCCGGCAAGAGCGCACACGCTGCCGCCTCCGGGCGTGGGCGAACCGTTGGCTACCCTTTGCACATATTCTTTCACCGACAAACGGGTGAGTCCCATGCGTCCACCTCGTTTTGGAACTTATTTCGCCATCGAATCGGCGAAAATATTCAAGGTATGCATGCAGCGCCGCATCTAATTAGTTTCCGTCCGGAAAGGGTCCTTTTCCGCCTTGGGGCGGTGGGACCGCCACGCCACGCGGAGCGTCGAAATTGGCCTGCGGCGGTGGCGCGAGCAGGATCTCGACGCTCCGCGAGGCGGTACCCCATGTACGCCTCCGCGCAACCCCTCGATTTCCTTGCCAAGACGAAAAATGCCTCCTTTCCGAATCGAAAACCACTGGTGACTCATCCGGGGTTTCCGGATGGACACTAATTAGACCAACCCTCTTTAAATCCGGACCCGGGAGTTGAAACCTTTACTTCTCCCTGGCCCCAGAGTTCGTATAATCCCGAAAAAGCTGCATGATTTTCCGGGTATGCTCACCAACACGGCCATCTCCGATTTGCAAATCGTTTGCTCTCACAACAGGCACCACTTCCTTGTTGGAAGCGGTAATAAACGCTTCTTCCATGTCGTGTAATTCAGACCTGTCGATATCCCTGGTTTCCATCTCGTAGAAATCTTTTGCAAGCTCGATTATGACGCTGCGTGTGATGCCGGGCAAAATGGCACGGTGGGCGGTGACCAGCCTGTTCTTCTTGAAAAAGAAAAAATTGGTGGTGGTCCCTTCCAGAATGCGGTTATTGCGATCCACGTAAACGGCCTCGACGGCTTTGTGCTTCTTCGCTTCTTGTACCGCGTGCACAGCCGATAAATAACATGTGCTCTTGGCGGCGGGTATGAACCTTTCGGCATCGACAGTGATGATCTTTACACCCTCCGTGTACCACCTCCGTGGCAGTTCACGCCTCGGCGTCACCATCACCATCAAAATGCCGCGTCCTTCCGGGCTAAGACCGTCAGAACTTACTCCGCCGGTATATACGATACGTATGGCGGATTCTATGTGATGGGGGTTTTTCCTGATCGTCTCCTGCACGATCTCACAAATTTCAGAATTCGTGAGGTTTATTTCGAGGCCGATGTACCTTGCCGAATTTTCGAGCCTTTGCACATGTTCTTCCAAATGAAACGGGCGTTTGTTGTACGTGATCAGAAAGTCAAATACCCCGAATCCTCGTAATACAACGATGTCTTTGACGCTGATAAGCGACCTGTCATCGCTGACAAATTTCCCGTCAATGTAATAGGTATCCATGCCAGTGATATCCAAATGTCCAGTTTTTTTTGTGAGATAACGAATTCGCAAGCGCCCCTCAATCCGGGAAGGGATCAAACCGGGCGAGGGTATCATGTGAAGGGTATTATTACCATACTCGATAATCTACAGGTCCTGTCTGTCTCGAAAAGACACTGGATTCCGGCCCAAAAGCGCCGCCGGAATGACGAAAGCGGGAGTCCCGCCCTTTTCATTGTTTCAGGGTGTCCCGCAGGGACGTGAAATGCTGTTTCGAAGTATAAACCGAGCATAATGGCGGCCGCAAGCTTTTGTTGCGCGCTGCCGTGTACGGTGCATGCGGGAATCAATGAATGACAGTGACATAATAACTATTCGCATGTAATAAATACATTCTATTCCGGAACAAAATACTGTAAACTACTACTGCTTTTTCCCAAGGATAACCATTATCCTTTATCTGGCGGCTTAGAGGTCCTTACGAGCCGCCAGAGGCCCTCTGCGAAATTGGGCGGACAATTTTTTCGTGAAAATGCCACCCTGTTCGAAAGAGCGGCCCCTCGTTGCTCTGAATGGAGGGATTGGCTATGGCCAGGCTTCTGATAGTCGACGACGATAAAGATCTGCTCTTAATTATGAGCGAATATTTGAGCGCCTATGGTTTTGAACTGGAGCTTGCATACAGTGCGGCCCAAGCCCGGCGTTACCTGGAGAGCTCGGAATGCGACGCGATACTATCGGATTTCAACATGCCCGGCGAGTCGGGGCTCGATCTCCTGGACCATGTTTCATCCCGATATCCGGGATTGCCCTTTATCATGATGACCGGTTCCAGCATGTCACTGCTGGAAGATAAGGCCATGAAAATGGGCAGCAGCGGGTATGTCACAAAGCCGTTTCGACTTAAAGACCTGGTTAGAACCATCGAGAAAGTTCTGGGTTTCTCAAATCGTGGAGCGCAAGCGCTGGCGTCCACAGCATAGCGCCCAACAGGGCGGTGGGACCCGCCTCTGGTCATGGACAGGTCAAGGATAGCGTGGAGATCAGATTATGTACTCCTCCGCGCTTAAATCCCCCCTGAACCCTCACTTCATTCGGATTCGCGCTAACGCTTCCGACCGATGTTAAATACTTCAAGTTCGCGCCCGATCTTTTGTGAGGGCGCCCCCATTTAAGAAAGGGGGGAAACTCGATTTCCTTGCACCTTTCTGTGCGGCGCTGGATATCCGGAAATGTCGGGGCGCCAAACTGTACGCGCCAAGACAAAAAATGCCCCCTTTCCGAATCTAAAACTGCTAGTGACTCATCCCGGGTTTTCGGATGGACACAAGCTAGGGGCCGGGCCGACTCTTGCGATCGTTTTTGCGAAGTTCTCACCTTTGAAGTGGCCAATCAATGCCTTCGATGATCGTTTCTTTCCACTTTATCCTGCCCTTAAAAATATCACCCTCCAAATAGCTGAATTATACAGGAGTTGACTAAGTGGTACGTTTGTATATAATTCAGTGCTGTTGCGGACTGAGGTGAATTTTTCAGTCTGTATCCATCCTAAAGTTTCCGCGAATAAGAAAGAGGAAAATCGAATGCGCTCAATGGATTATTTCACGCCGTTTGTAGAGGTAGTGCGCGGGCTCTGTGACGGCGCTGAAAGCAATTGCGTGATGGACCTTATTGCCACAAAGATAACGAAGACCCTTAATATTAAAGGGTGTTTCATCAAAATGAAACACCCTCACGGCGACCACATGGAGTTACTCGCAAGCTGCGGTCTAAGTGAGCGCTTCCTATTCAACAGGTCCGATGAGACACCCGACCGCGTATGCTCACGCCTGCCTGGAAAAACTATTTGCGTCCCGAAGCTTCAAAACGGGGAGAGCACTGCCGAAGAAGAACTCATGATGGTGGAAGGCATTCAAGCTTTCGCCGTGCTGCCTATCGAAGTTGGGCAGGAAGTGATTGCCATGGCGGCGCTCTTTGCCGGCGCTCCGCGCGAATTCACCGAGCAGGAGCTTAGCTTTGCCGGGACACTGGCCACCCAGGGCATTCTGGCCATTGTGTGGAAAGGCCGCGTGGACGAACTAATCGAGCATGAACGACAGTATTTACGGAGCTTTCAGGAAATCAGCAGCACTATTAACGCAACCCTCAATATCGGTAAAGTTCTGGAGCTGGTGGTCACAAAAATCACGGAGGTTATGGGCGTAAAGGGCTGTGTGGTCCGCCTGCTCGATCCTAAAACCCAAAACCTTTACGTGGCGCGAAGCCATGGCCTGAGTCAGGACTACCTTAACAAGGGACATGTGGACGCTCAGAAAAGCATTGCGGAAAACATGGCTGGACGGGTGGTCGTGGTAGATGACGTATTCACCGACCCACGTCTCCAATACCCGGCCGAAACCGCTGAAGAAGGCGTCCGTAAGGTTCTGTCGATTCCGTTAATGGTCCGCGGCAAGGTCATAGGCGTGCTTCGAATTTATACCGGAGAGCGGCCCCCGTTCAATGAGAGCGAACTTAACCTCGCCGTAGCCATAGCGCAACAGTGTGCCTTCGCCATCGAAAACGCCCGTATATATCAGCGGCTGCATTATGAATATCAGCAGTTGCTCACCGACTTCGGTTACGAAGGAAGCAGCAACTAGTCAACGATGGCGATCTTGCCTCCATTTGAGTGAGATGAGTGAGATAAGAAAAATGGAACAAATCACTACCCTGTCGATTCAGCAATCCTGTGATGTCGATTTCATAAAGCGAGTGGAAGAAGACAGCGAACAAAAGGTGAGCAAATGTTATCAGTGCGGCAACTGCATCGCCAGTTGCGCATACACCTTCGTGTACGACTACCCGGTGAATCAGATCATGCGCCTGATTCAGTTGGGTCAGAAGGATATTGTCCTCAGGTCCAGCTCGATCTGGCTTTGCGCAAACTGCCAGGCGTGCACCACCCGCTGCCCGAACAATCTCGACGTTGCAAGGATCATGGAAACCCTACGCGTCATGTCACGCCGGGAAGGGACGGTATCAGAGCCCGATATCCGCACATTCTATGATGAGTTTCTTGGATCGGTGAAAACCTTCGGGCGTGTCTTCGAAACCGGACTGCTCCCGGTTTACAACTTAAAGACAAGGAAACCATTCACTGATATGGATCTGGCTCCAAAGCTTTTTATGAAACGCAAGATCACCTTTATACCCTCCAGGATAAAGGGGCGAAAAAAAATCGCAGAAATTTTTGAACGCCTTCGAGTTCACCACAAGGACGAATCTTCTTGCAAAGTTGATAAAGCCTGTCCTCACAGCAACGTTCCGTTGACTACTCCAACCGACATTTGAGAAGAGAAACCAGAGTGAAACGCATAGCCTACTACAAAGGATGTTCCCTCGAAGGGCTGGCTGCCGAATACGACCGTTCGACCCGTGCCGTGTGCGAGGCGCTGGGCATCGAACTCGTCGAAATACCCGACTGGAACTGTTGCGGTTCCACGCCTGCTCATTCTTATGACCCGCTGCTTTCAGCCGCTCTTGCGGGCCGCAACCTGGCCATTGCAGCCCGCCAGGGCTGCGACGTGGTCATGACCCCCTGCCCCGGATGCCTCAAATCGCTGAAGGGGGCCCAGGAGATCTGCGCGCATCAGGAACAGCGCAAGGCTTTTCTGGAACTGGTCGGCATGGAGATGGACGAGCGCACAAAGGCAGTCTCGCTGCTGCAGCTCCTCTATGAAGAAGTTGGCCTTGAAGTGTTGCAGAAGCGCATTCGACGCCCACTGACCGGACATGTCATTGTTCCCTATTATGGCTGCTTGCTCACAAGGCCCGCAGAGATTGCCCGGTTCGATGATCCGGAAAATCCGATCTCCATGGACCGGCTCATTCAGGCCACAGACGCCACAGTACCGGACTTTCCATACAAAACCGAGTGCTGCGGGGCCACCTATGGAGTTACCCGCAATGAAATAGTGGGCAAATTGAGCGGGCGAATTCTGGATATGGCTTCTCGCATGGGCGCCGAGGCCATTGCCGTAGCCTGTCCCCTGTGCCAGCAGAACCTCGATCTGCGTCAGGACCAGGTGAATCGCCACTGTAAGAGCACATTCCATCTTCCGGTCCTCTACATTTCGCAGGTGATCGGGCTTGCGCTGGGGATCGACCCGAAAGCGCTGGGTATGGATAAACTGTTCGTTAGTCCCGACTGCCTGCTTCAGGATCTCAGGGGAGCGGAGAACCAGGAGTCCCACATTAGTCTGTCGCCTTAAAATCCACCGAACAAATCGGGCAAATCTCAGAACGTAATCATGCGGAGTGCGCTCAGAAAAACAAAGGTCAGCCGAATAAGGCTTCTCTGCGTCTTGCGGCGGATTTTGCCAGGCCGGTGTGGAGATGAAGGATTGAGGATAGGAGACATATGCGTATTGGCGTGTTTGTGTGTCAGTGTGGAACAAATATTGCTGGAACGGTAGACACGGAAGCAGTAGCCGGCGAGGCACTGACCTTTGCTGATGTCGCCTATGCCACAAGTTATATGTACACGTGCTCCGAGCCAGGCCAGCAGGAGATCCAGCGGGCCGTTCGCGAACGCAATCTGCAGGGGGTGGTCGTTGCGGCATGCTCGCCCAGAATGCATGAACCCACATTCCGGCGCGCTATAGAAAAGGCGGGACTGAACCGGTATATGTTTGAGATGGCCAATATCCGCGAACATGTATCGTGGATCGGAAACGACCGCGCGGCCAACACTCGCAAAGCCGTGGACCTGGTTCGCATGGCCGTAGCCAAGCTGCGTTTCAACCAGCCGCTCATGGCATTGAACGTGCCTGTCAACAAGCGGGTACTGGTTATCGGAGGCGGAATAGCCGGCATCCAGGCGGCTCTGGACTGCGCCGAAGGCGGTCTGGATGTCGTTGTTGTCGAACGGCGGCCATCCATAGGCGGCAAGATGGCTAAGCTTGACAAGACCTTCCCCACTATCGACTGCTCGTCCTGTATCCTCGGTCCTAAAATGGTGGACGTTTCACAAAAGGAAAACATCACCCTGTACGCCGCCAGTGAGATCGAATCCGTCAATGGATACATAGGCAATTTTACTGTCCAGATCAGGAAGAAAGCAACCTATGTGGATTGGGAAGCCTGCACCGGCTGTGGCCTTTGCATGGAGAAATGCCCGTCTGCAAAGGCGCCGGACACTTTCAATGAGGGTCTGGGCACGACCAAAGCCATCAACATCCCTTTTCCTCAGGCCATCCCGAGGAGAGCCAGCATCGATCCGGCGCATTGTCGCCATTTCACAAGGGGCAAGTGCGGAGTCTGCTCGAAGATATGCCCGGTGAAGGCCATCGACTTCGATATGCAGGATACAATCGTTACTGAGGAGGTGGGGGCCATCGTCGTGGCGACGGGCTACGATCTTTTCGACCACTCGATTTATGGAGAGTACGGCGCAGGGCGCTATCCGGACGTAATTTCCGGCCTCCAGTACGAGCGCATCCTGAGTGCTTCGGGGCCGTTCGGGGGGCACATCCGTCGCCCATCGGACGGCAGAGAGCCCAAAGACATCGTCTTCGTTGCCTGTGTGGGCTCCCGCGACCCTTCGGTGGGACGCCCTTACTGTTCGGGAGTCTGCTGCATGTACATCGCCAAACAGGCTATTCTGACTCGCGATCACATGCCGGAATCCAACTCTTACGTCTTCTATATGGATATCCGGGCCCCGGGCAAGAACTACGACGAGTTTGTGCGAAGGGCCCAGGAAGAATACGGGGTGCAATACATTCGTGGCCGTGTGGGCAAGATCTATCCGCGTGGGAATCGCATGGTGGTGCAGGGAGCCGATACTCTGCTCGGGGTCCAGGTGGAGGTGGAGGCCGACTTGGTGGTGCTGGCCACGGGCATCGAGGCTTCCGCAGGTGCAAATGATCTGGCCGAAAAACTTCGCATCTCCTATGACCAGTACGGCTTCTATATGGAAAGCCATCCCAAACTGCGCCCCGTCGAGACCAACACTGCAGGGGTTTACCTCGCCGGCGCGTGCCAGGGGCCCAAAGATATTCCCGCTTCAGTAGCACAGGGGAGCGCTGCGGCCTCCAAGGTACAGTCCCTTTTCGCCCGCGACACCATCGAGACCAACCCACAAGTGGCTTTGGTCAACGAACGAGCCTGTATTGCCTGCGGAAAGTGCATTCAGGTTTGTCCGTTCGGGGCGATAAAATGGAAAGAACTAAGGGGCGATATCCTAAAAGCCGAGGTGCTGCCCACGGTCTGTCAGGGCTGCGGCCTGTGCAACGCCACCTGCCCCCCCAAAGCGATCCAGTTGCAGCACTCGACGGACAACCAGATCCTTGCTGAAGTAAATGAGCTCTGTGCCTGACGCAGGTGGCATTTGTCCCAAAGCAGAGCCGCGTGAGGCTAAAACTTAGAAAAGGAAAAAGCGATGACAGACTCCAATCCCGATTCCAGCACAGCTACCGTTGAAGCTGCGCAACAGGGGATAAAAATAGCAGGCTTCCTGTGTAACTGGTGCTCTTACGGGGGGGCTGACACGGCAGGCGTGTGCCGCTTCAAGCAGCCTACGGACCTGCGAATCGTGCGCATCCCCTGCACAGGGCGCATGGACCCTCTGTTCGTCGCCAAATCACTAGTCTATGGCGTGGACGGGGTGCTCGTCTCCGGCTGCCACCCCAAGGACTGTCACTATGCCGTCGGCAATCTGTACGCGCGCCGCCGTCTCGAGGTGCTGAAGGGTTTTCTGTCTTTCATGGGTATCGATGCTCGTAGGTTCCACTATACCTGGGTATCGGCATCCGAAGGCCAGCGCTGGCAGCAGGTTGTGACTGAATTTTCCGAGCAGATTCATCGGTTGGGTCCCAATCCCGGAGTCCGGGAGCAACCAGGCGAAAGCTCAAACCACCGAACCGGCACAAGCGGGTAACTCTGCCGCAAGGCGCGGAAAAGCGCTGGACGGCTTTAGGCCGATAGACTGATAGACCGAGAGACTGGAAAAAACAGTGACTGAAACCGATACAATGCAATTACACAAGTTGGTGGAAGAAGCCCTGCCTGAACTGGACACAATGATCGGCTGGGCTGCGGGCGAGGACCCGCTGCGCACGACACCCGTCTTCATCCGCAGCGCTAAATCCATACCGAGGCTTGTCTTGAGCCCATTTTGCGCTCAGAACCTGACAGGCTACCTGGTGAAACCTCCCGCTCTGAAGCCCGCAGACAAAGACAAGAAAATCGGCATTTGCGTAAAGGGCTGTGACAGCCGATCGCTCGGTGGCGCTCATTCAGGAAAAGTTCATAACCCGCGATAGTCTTCGCATCTTCGGCATTCCCTGCCGTGGAACGGTTGACTGGCGCCGAGTCATGCGGCAAGTGCCGCTCCGGCACGTCAGATCGGCCAAGGTGGAAGATAACCATCTGATCGTAGACGACGCTGGAGAAACTCATAAACTCGACCTGGAAAACGTGCTTGCCCGCAAGTGCCTTCAGTGCCGCTATCCGAATCCGGTCATCTCCGACGTGCTGGTCGGTGAGCAGGCCGGTTCCCGCATAACGCCGGAGGATATCTACCGGGACGTTGAAGCATTGGATAAAAGGTCTCTGGAAGAAAGGTTGACGTTCTGGCAGTCGGAGCTCGATCGGTGCATGCGCTGCTATGCCTGCCGAAACGCATGTCCACTCTGCGTTTGCCAGGAACGGTGCATCGTGGAGGCTCGAGATCCTAAGTGGCTGACGCAGCGAATGGGAATTCCGGAAAAATTCCTGTTCCATTTCATTCATGCCATGCATCTGGCCGGCAGATGTACCGAGTGCGGCGAATGCGAACGCGTCTGCCCGATGGAAATCCCTGTGACATTGATAAAGGAAAAGCTCAACAAATTCGTGGAGGAGAAGTTGGGCTATGTTGCAGGTCTGGATCCGGAACCCATCCCTCCAATGCTCACCTTCAACCCGGGCGAGACAGGGGTTTAGTTGGAACAAGACAAGAGTAAAGAGGCAAAAGGCAAAAATAGGACTTCTCACGGAGTGAGCATGGCTGGGAAAATATTCATTGCAATTGACCGTTTGACGTCGACCCTCGAGAAGCTTTCTGCGAAGATCGATCTGTGGATACCTGCGCCGTTACAAACTGACAAAAGCGGGCCGACGGGGTTTGTGCCCTATCATGCGGGTATGGTCCCCATACTGGACCGGCAGAGCACTCTGCCGCCGAAGAAGGTTCTCCTTCCGCAAGTGGAAACATTGTTACGTTTCGAGTGCCGCAAAGACCCCCAGAATCCGTTGCAAGGCTCTGTCAGACTCGATGATGAGACGGAGGTCCGCCCTGCCCTCGTCTTCGGCGCTCGCCCCTGCGACCTCAAAGGTTTCCTCGCCCTCGACCGAGTCTTCACAGCCGGCCCGTATGTGGACCCTTATTATCTTGAGCGCCGTCAGAACACTCTTTTTGCCACATTGATATGCCGGCAGGCAGACGAAGCGTGCTTTTGTTCTTCGGTGGGCAGCGGACCAGCGGACACGGAGGGAAGCGATTTCAGGGTAATTCCAGTTGATGGCGGCTACGTAGTGGATCCATTGACTGAAAAAGCTCAGTCCCTCTTTGAGTCCCTGGCGGATGCTCCAACGCAGGAACAGGAAGCGCAGGCAACGCAGCTTGTTGAGGAAGCATCAAAGAATCGAGTCGGCGACCTTGACCTCGAGGGAAGCGCGGCGGCTTTCACCAAACGTTTCGAAGATAATGACTACTGGCAGGAAATGGCTGCCCAGTGCCTCAGTTGCGCTATCTGTACCCATGTATGCCCCACGTGCTATTGCTTTACCATAACCGACGAAATTGAGAACACGCGAGGGGAGCGCTTGCGCTCCTGGGATTCGTGCATGTTTTATCAATATACATTGGAAGCCAGCGGTCACAATCCGCGTCCTTCCAAACTGAACCGTTACCGCAACCGCGTCGGACACAAGTTCAGCTACATCCCGGAAAAATACGATGGGCTTATCGGATGCTGCGGTTGCGGTCGATGTATTCGAAGCTGCCCGGTGTCCATTGACATCCGCCAAATCGTGGGCCGCCTTAAGGAGAACCCCAGTGAGAGTGAATAAATTTCAAAATAACCCTTATCTGCCCGAATTGGCGACCGTTCAGGAAATCATCCAGGAAACCGCCAACATTCGTACCCTGAGGATCAGTCTCGACGATAAGGAAAAGATGGACAAGTTCACCTTCCGCCCGGGCCAGGTAGGCCAGCTTTCAGTATTCGGCACCGGAGAGTCCACCTTTGTCATCAATTCTCCGCCCACGCGGAAGGATTATCTGCAGTTCAGCGTCATGAGCACCGGCGAAGTCACCCAGCGTATACACCAGTTGAACGCCGGAGATCAAATCGGCCTGCGCGCTCCGCTCGGCAACGGCTTCCAGTACGAAGATATGAAGGGCCATGACATACTCTTCATTGGAGGCGGGATCGGAATGGCGCCTCTTCGCACCCTCCTTCTCTACATGATCGACAACCGGCGCGACTACGGGGACATCATGGTCCTCTACGGCGCCCGCTCGCCCAAAGACCTTTGCTACGCTTATGAATTTCAAGAGTGGAAAGCCGGTGGCGTCAACCTGGTACTGACGGTCGATAGCGAATTTCCAGGTTGGAAAGAGCGTGTAGGGTTCGTTCCAACCGTTCTCAGCGAAGAATCGCCATCCCCGCACAACCGCATCGCAGTCGTCTGCGGTCCTCCGATCATGATCAAGTTCGTTTTATTCGGACTCAAGGAACTGGGATACGAAGATCACCAGATTCTCACTACCCTGGAAAAACGCATGAAGTGCGGTATAGGCATTTGCGGACGTTGCAACGTGGGCTCCAAGTATGTGTGCCTGGATGGGCCGGTTTTCAGCTACGAACAAATCAGAGGGATGGCTCAGGAATTGTAAAAGGCCCTTCACATCTCGCTGATGTCCGGTGTTTTTCAGGAATTGTCCGTAAATAAATCCTGACGCCGGTATCCGGCCTTTGGCCAGCTCCTGAATCGCAAAATCCTGCCGGCCAGTCATTACCGTGGTGAATTAGCGCCAGGCGGCAAGGATTACCCCCATGAACAAGAGCGCTGCAAGCTGGAATCCGCTGTTGATCAGAAAAAGCCTGAATGGTTTTCTCTCATATATAACCGGGGACAGCATTGTAACGGCAACAAACCCGAGCCAGATGAGGAAGCCTGCAGCGGCCCCCACTGCAGCCGATTGCACATGCGCCTTCTGTAAGGCGTAATCAAGTACAACGGCCATAACAAAGCTTCCCGCAATGGCAAAGACCGTTCCCTTGACCATGCCCGGCTTCATCGTTTCACGGGTGTGTCCCGTGAGCTTCATCCAGGGATTCAAGAACAGCAGGGGTGACCACCACAAAAAGACCAATATCACTCTAGCGAATGAAGCCGCGAACACGGCCGGGAAATTTATCTGAAATTCCTGCATGTTGATTCCTCCTGGACGTCAAAAGCAATAACTCAATTAGTAATAAACGAATACTCTGCCGGGCCTTACAGTCCAAGGGCTTCGTTGCTAAAATTCATCAGCCGCACACTGATCGTGAACATGGGGTTGAGACACGCAAAACGGCTGCCGGGGTTCCGCTTTGCCTCACCCCTCACGCACCGAACGGTCTCCTCAGCGAATCCGTCGCGTGGAAAACGCGTGAGGATCTCCCGCGCGTTTTCACGATGGATTTTCCACTCCTGGGCGATAACCTCCAACAATCCGCCGACACTCATGAAGTGGGCCTCCGGTCCGAACTCATCGAGCGGTACAAAGGGGTTGAGGTTCATGGTGATGGCAACGGCGATGTTATCTTGACGTGCCTCGTCCCAACCTGCATCCTTCGCGATGCGCCTGGCCTCTCTGGCGCTGCCTACGGAGAAGCAGTGCTCATTCGCGGGAGGCGATGCCTGGAAGAGGCCGACGTCGTGAAGCATTGCTGCGACGTACAACGCTTCCTTGTCCATGGACTGCTTAACGCCGCTCAAATCGTACATGACCCCCGAGAAGTAATATGTACGCAGGCTGTGGTTGATCATGGGCACGCTCGACACTTCATGAAGATAGTTTTCCGCTTCGTGTGCCGCACGGGTATCAGGAGGCAACCAGGCCGCGAGATCTATCTTTTGAGGAAGCTTTCCAGCGGGAACCAGTCCACTCCGGCGAAGGACCCACCAGATGCGCGGCCCCAGGTCGTTCATTAGGACGGCAGTTGCTCCGCCCAGCAGCCTCAGCCTCTGGCTAAAAGAGAGTGGCGGCCCGCCCGCCCGTTCCCATTCAAGAGTGCCGACAGGAGGTGGTGTACAGGAACAGGTGGGCTTTGTTTGTCCGTTGCCGCAGCAGCATCCGCGTTTTTCCGACTCTGTGTCCATTTAGCGCCTCCTTTCTTTATTGATGCTCATGTAACACGTTAGGGCTGCAAGCGCAAATAACCGAAAAGTTTCACGTGCCCTGATTTGAGCGTGCCGGCTCCCAATATGTTCTTTGCTGCTTTTGCGGCAAGGATATTTTTTGCAACTGACTTTATTTTGGAACAAAAATGTCTAATCCTGGATGGAGTTTTGGCCATCGCCAGCACTAGATGCACAAAATTGTTCTAATTTTTAATGCTTTTTGAAATTTAGCCGCCTCATGCCGGATCAATTATTTTTTTCTGCCCGATGCCCACTGCCTACTGTGCGCCGCTCAAAGTCTTTTCGACTCGCGGCTTTCTAACACTGTGCGCTGACTTGGCACGATTGTTGTCTCTGTTATACTTAGTTATGCAGAAAAGAATACGCGAAGCTGAACTCAACGTTATATTCGAAATATGCCGGGTCATCGGGCAGGCGCTCAAACTCGATCAGGCCCTGGATACTATTCTTGCGATCCTTTCATCGTCTCTTGCGATGAAGCGCGCAACGGTCACTCTCAAAGATGAAGAAACCGGTTATCTGGTAATCCGGGCGTCCCACGGCCTGACACAAGCCGAAAGAAAGCGCGGGGTCTATCGTCAGGACGAGGGAATAACCGGCCTGATTTTCCAGACCGCCGAGGCATACATAGTACCGGACATAAGCAAAGAGCCCCTGTTTTTGAACAAGACACGATCCAGGCACATTCAGAAGGAGTCCATAAGCTTTCTCGGCGTGCCAATTCTTCTGCACGGCAAACCCATAGGCGTGCTCCACGTGGACAGGCTGTTCGGGGACGAAATCCCTTTCGATGTGGACATCAGGCTTCTGTCAATCATTGCGACCCTGATAGCGCAATTTGTAAGCCTGAACGTACAGGTCAGGCTGCGCGAAATGAAGCTGCTCCTCGACTGTTCTTATTCCGCCAAGACCTCCTCGGAAGCTCAGAACCGCTTCTTCATGGTCGGAAAGAGCCCGTCCATGATGGTGGTGCAGCATCAGATCGAAAAGGTTGCGCCGAGCAAGGCGGCGGTTCTTCTACTTGGAGAGTCCGGAACGGGCAAAACCCTGGTTGCCAAAATCCTGCATGAGTTGAGCACAAGATCCGGATCGCCGTTCGTTAAAATCAACTGCGCTTCGCTTCCCGAAAACCTGCTCGAGTCGGAACTTTTCGGCTATGAAAAAGGGGCCTTTACTGGAGCGGTGAAATCGAAGGCAGGCAGGGTTGAGGAGGCCGATGGCGGGACTATCTTCCTCGATGAAATCGGCGAACTCACTTTGCCGCTCCAGGCGAAGCTGCTTCGTTTCCTACAGGAAAAAGAGTTCGAGAGACTGGGCAGCGCCAACACCAGGAAAGTCGATGTACGGGTTCTGGCCGCCACCAATAGGGACCTAAACGCTGCGGTGGCGGAAGGCGCATTTCGAGAAGATCTCTACTACAGGCTGGACGTTTTTCCCATTCATGTTCCTCCCTTGAGGGAGAGAAAGGAAGACATCCCCGACCTTCTGCGCCACTTCGTTGGAAAGATATCTCAGGAGTACGGCCGCAATATCGGGATATCGAAAACGGCTATGGCCATGCTGACACGATATGATTGGCCCGGAAACGTACGGGAGATGGAGAATCTGATCGAGCGTCTGGTTATCATGGCCGACGGTGATGAGATCGAGGCAAGCCTGTTGCCTTCGTTCCTGAGCGAACAGGGCAGAGACCAGGACTCAGAGCAACCTCTTTCGCGAATAGAGGAGATCGAACGCAAGGAAATTCTGACGGCGCTGGAGCGCAACAAATGGAATCAGACCCGCACAGCAAAAGAGCTCGGCATTACACTCAGGCAGATTTCGTACCGGGTGAGAAAATTCGGACTCAAGAAACTATTGATAACCCACAAGAGAGGGGCCTGATATGCATCGGTTAAATATCAGCGATCCACCCGGTCCGAATTTGTTCCGCGATATTTTTCCCTACTCGCAACCTCCACGGATCAGGCTTGGTCATCTGCCGCTCACACCCTCCCCTGCCTGCGATATGTTCATCACGGATTCCACCTTCCGTGAAGGGCGGCAGGCCAGGCTTCCTTTCGAACCCGATGAGGCTGTCGAACTGTTTGACAGGCTCCACCGCCTGTCCGGCACTCCGGGAGTGATCCGGCAAACCGAGTTTTTTCTTCACACCCGCAGGGACAGGCAACTGATGGACTTGTACCGTTCCAGAGGTTACCGGTTCCCCGAGGCTACGGGATGGATTCGAGCATCGCAAGAAGATCTTAGGCTGGTGATCGATGCGGGGCTTAAAGAAACCGGAATCCTGACTTCTGCCTCGGACTACCACATCTACTTAAAACTTGGCTCGACCCGTAAAAAGGCAGCCGAGCTATACCTGCGGGTGGTGCGCCTTGCCCTCGACAAAGGGATAGTTCCCAGGTGCGGATTTGAAGATATAACCAGGTCGGATGTATACGGCTTTAGCATCCCGTTTGCCGTAGAACTTATGAAACTTCGAGAACAGAGCGGAATAGACGTCAAGATAAGGCTCTCCGACACGCTCGGACTTGGAGTGACATACCCCGGCGCGGTTCTGCCAAGAGGGGTGCCGGCACTGGTTAGGGCATTCATCGAAGATGCAGGAGTACCGGAGCATTTGCTTGAATGGCACGGACACAACGATTTCCACCATGCTCTCGTCAATTCATCCAGCGCATGGTTGTACGGCTGCGGGGGCGTCTCCGGCACCTTACGGGGTTTGGGCGAAAGAACGGGTACCGCGTCAATCGAGGCGTTGCTCGTGGAGCGTTCAGCTCTCGCTTCGAGCCGCGCTCAGAAGTGTACTGGAGTTGAGCCTTAATCTTAAGAGGATGCCTCAACTGTATCAGACTTCACCTTTTCCATCACAGACCGGGCACTTCATTTCCTTTTTCCCCTCGCACACGGAACACTTCTCTTTGGCCAGTCCTGAGAGCCAGGGCGGGGATATATTCCCTTTTTTACAAGTAATACAATAAATTATCCCTCTACCCTTACACATCTCGCACAACATATTCTCGCCTTCTCGAATCAGTACGATCTTAGTCCGATCATCGATCTCGTCATCACTTCTCTTCATCGAAGCAACCCCGGCTCACATCGCCATTCTCCCTGTTCGAGCGGACGGTGAGGCCGGGCATTGATATTATACCAGCGTGAACAACTTCTTATAACATTGCGATGCGCACAAGAATGATTATCTGAGGATAGAGTTTCTTGGTCCGATTTCCGGTCAATGGAGGATAAACATGAACGATACGCATAACAGCGATTGTTATCTCGACAGCAAAAAAACTGTTTCCGGGGAGATGGTCTGCCTTTCCGAAATCTGCATCATCTGTAAAGAGGGAAGATGGGAGGAGACCAACAAGATCAGCGTGCTTTAGCCAGTTTCCGGACGAACACTCGCAGAGTCATCCCGAAACTCTGATCCCGCTTTTGGCGGGATCAGAGTTGAAGACCTGCGCCTCAGAAATTCTTCCCGCTGTCCAGGAGCAAGGTCACAGGTCCGTCGTTTACCAGAAAGACTTCCATCATTTCCTGAAAGCGCCCTGTACTCACCTTCGGAGTAAATTCGAGAAGCTCTTTTACATAAGACTCATATAGGGCCAGGGCGATATCGGGCCGGGCAGCCGATACGTAGGAAGGTCTCCTGCCTTTGCGGCAGTCGCCATACAACGTGAACTGCGACACGACGAGGATCTCGCCTTCAATGTCCAGGACTGAGAGATTCATTTTGTCCGCTTCGTCGGGAAATATTCGAAGATAAACGGTCTTTTCGGCAAGATAGCAGGCATCTTCCTCAGAGTCTGAGCTGCTGACCCCGAGCAGGACCAGGGCGCCCCTGCCGATCCGCGCAATTTCTACACCCCCTGTTTTGACGCTCGCCTCCAGGACGCGCTGAATTACCGCTCTCATCTACTCCCGCTCCAATAACAGACCGGGAACCATATCGGCGTCGTCTCCCGCAGTGCTCGCCGGCCACCGATAGTAATCGAACAATTCAGCGAAGTTGATACCGCCCGCTTCCCGGCTGCTGTGCTCCTTGTATATTTTCGTCCTGCCGTCCATAAGGTGCTGGGAACGGATGCCGTGCCCGATCGAAAGTGAGGCTTCGATAAAGGCTGCAAGCTTGTCGCAGGCTCGGATTACCTCCCCATCAACCGGGGAGTAGCGGTCCTGGTTGTAGCGCTCCATCTGCGACCCTGGGATATCCTTCCTGACGGCATCGTTTTCCATTATCTTGTTCGAGAATTCGTCCTGGATAAAATAGACCACCTCGTCGCGCATCGAGGAAGGAAGAAGCGGCAGGATGCGCTCCTCAAACTGCATTTTTTCATAATCTTTTATTATTTCGTCCAGACCCTCGACCGAAGTTTTCACAGGCGAGACTATGTCGCGGGTCAACACCTCGGGCAGGTCATGGAAAAGTCCGCTGAAAAAATTGTTGTAGGTGCGTTTACGGCACGCGCCCATTTCCAACGAACAAAAATAGGACATCATAGCCACGATAAGCATGTGTCCCAGAACTGAGGTTTTAGGTACTCGCGGCGAATGCGCCCACCTCTGCTGAAATCGAAGCTGTGCGCAAAGATCTATGAAGCCGAAGGATTTCTTTCGCAGCGAAATTTTCTGCACGCCGATAAGGTCATAGTGGTCTTCTATCTGGTTCTCGATTTCCTCTTTGGTTTTATCGATTCCGTAAACGAATGGCGCTGTGTTGTAGATGATCTGAAATTCCCAGTTGGTCGCAAGATAATGGGCTGCTTTCAATATCCTTTTTTCGAACCGGGCGTAGTTGGCGTCAAAAAGATACTTCCTGAAATTCTCTCCGAAATCTCCCCCCAGGCCCTTGATATCTTCATCTATCTTCTGAAGCACCAGAGTATTGATCTCCTGCCCTTTTTTGCTCATCAGCTTGTGAAAAACCGGGGCCTTGATGTCGGTCAGGATTACGCGGGGGAAGAATTCGAAAATCCCGCCCTCGATCAGTTTCAGCCAGTCGATCTGGGCATGTCCTTCGGATTCTTCGAGCTTTCCGAGCACATAGGCCAGGATCATTTTATGCGCCTGTTTGTCCAGTTCGGTGAACTCCACCGGGCGAACGTGATCGTTCCACCTCTGTATGCTGGCCGCCTCATAGATCCTGTCAAGTAGACCTTTTGTGATCATAAGCTTCCCCTTTGGGAGCCATTTATATCATCGAAAAGAAAACTTTGGAACGTTCAAGCAGCAACGCAGATTCGATCTGCTTGAAAACACAGGGCTTTAATCTTTCACTGGAAGCCTTAAATTTCCGATATACTAAGTGCGTGTCCGTAAATAAGCCTCTTCGGAATTGCGCCGGCAAGCCCTGAATTGCCACGGCCAACACAATCTCGTGTCCATCACAGGAGCACTGATTTGAAATCGAGAAAAAACGGTATTCTGCTGCATGTTACCTCGCTGCCTTCCGAATTCGGCATTGGAGACCTCGGGAGCGGGGCTTACACTTTCGCCGATTTTCTTGCAGATTCCGGCCAGACCTTATGGCAGGTGCTGCCTTTCAATCCCACTTCTCCCGAGTGCGGAAACTCTCCATACTGCAGTTTTTCGGCCTTCGCGGGAAACCCGCTCCTGGTGGCCCCGGACCTGCTCGTCAAGGATGGATACATTTCGTCGAACGACCTTAGCCTGGCCCCTTCTTTCGATCCGGCCAAGGCCGATTACGAGAAGGCAGCCACGTTCAAAAGCCGTATCATGGGAATAGCTTACGAAAAATTCAGGAAAATGCCGGATGCTGGACCTCGGTATGAGAATTTCGTAAATGAAAACGCACGCTGGCTGGAAGACTACGCCCTTTTCACGAGCCTCAAGGATCATTTCGCGGGCGCTCCATGGAACGAATGGCCGCTCGAAATCAGGAACAGGAGCCAACCGGCGCTTAATGAATGGACGAAAAGACTCGCGGACGGGATCAATCGGGAAAAATTCAACCAATTCCTTTTTTTTAGCCAATGGTCAGCCCTTAAGAGCTACTGCAACCAAAAGAAAATCCAGGTAATTGGCGATATCCCCATTTACGTGAGTTACGACAGTTCGGACGTTTGGGCAAATTCTGAGTTCTTTAAGCTCGACAGCGACAAAAAGCCCCTTTTCGTAGCCGGGGTGCCCCCAGATTACTTCAGCAGCACCGGGCAGTTGTGGGGCAACCCTGTTTATTCCTGGGACAGGCTCAAGGAAACCTCCTATGAATGGTGGATCCGCCGAATGGAGCACAATCTCAAGTATTTCGACATGGTTCGGCTCGATCACTTCCGGGGGTTTGTGGCCTACTGGGAAGTGCCGGCTACGGAAAAAACAGCCATAAACGGCAAATGGGTGCAAGCTCCGGCAGGGGAGTTCTTCCAAATGCTGCTGAATCACTTTCCATCTATTCCCATAATTGCCGAAGACCTCGGTGTCATCACACCTGAGGTCAGAGAAATCATGAGCAAATACGAATTCCCCGGAATGAAGATCTTGCTGTTTGCCTTTGGAGGCAGCCCGTCCACAAACCCTTACGTTCCCCACAATCATGTGGAGAACTGCATCATTTACACCGGTACGCACGACAACAACACGGTAAAGGGGTGGTTTGAGCACGACGCGACTGAAGAGGAGAAGGAAAACCTCAACGCATATTTCGGCAGCGAGTTCGACGAAAAGACTGTTGCAGGGCAACTGGTGCGGACCGCCATGATGTCGGTTGCCTCAACCGCGATAGTCCCGATACAAGACTTTCTCGAGCTTGGGGCCGAGGCCCGCATGAACACGCCCTCCGTTGCATTTGGAAACTGGGAATGGAGAGTCGCCGCAGCACAGTTGACTCCCGATCTTTCAAAGAAGATTTCGACTTTGACAAAAGTTTACGGGAGGATATAGGGGGAGCGCTTCCACGTCCCCGCTCCTGCACGTATTCGACCGACCCTTAGTATCATTTTTGACCGCCGTCGGTGGCATGGTATAATTCAGGATGTTGTCTATTGAAGCACAGGGGGGCCATGGGACCATTCCCTGATATCCCATTATAAATTATTCAGCCCGCGTTCATCATTTTAGGGAGTCGCCAAAAAAATCGTGATCTCAGCCCGTGCTTTAGAGAAAATTGCAAAATTCGCCAAGTCTAACAACGTTATCGCAGTTGCTTACGTGTTCGGATCGAGCGTTGCGGGCAAGGAGCGCCGTGAGAGCGACATCGATATCGCCATTATGGTTCGTGGATCGATGAGCGGCTTTGAAAGAGTGCAACTCGAGACAGAACTCTCGAACCTGCTTGAGAAAGACACTGATCTGGTGGTATTCAGCTCAGCCCCACCGCTTCTTCAGCACCAGATACTCAAATATGGCCGTATTGTTTACGAAGCCGACCCGGGGGAACGCATCAGGCAGGAAGTGACGGCACGAAGAGAGTACCTGGACTCTCTGTTCCTTTATCGTATAGTAGGTTAGGACAAATCCCATGATGGATAAGGAACTGCTTTCAAGAAAACTCTCTCAGCTTCGAATGTATGTGGATGAATTGAGGCGGGCAAAGGACATTGATTGGGAAAAATATCGCTCTGACCTCAGAGCCAGGGCTTTTGTGGAAAGGTATATTCACCTCGCCATAGAAGAAGTTTAAGACGTTGCGAACTACCTCGTGTCTTTTTCCCAAGGCCGTAAAGACACTATAATCAGATACCATTCCTCAAGCCGTCAGGCATTCTCAGTTGCATTCACACATGATATGGTGTAATTAAATGTGTAAACAATGAAGGAGGCGCTTTATGGCGACAAATCTGGCTATTGACGACAATCTTATTGAGCAGGCCCGGATCATTGGCAAACATGCGACCAAGAAAGGGGTGGTTACTGAAGCGCTTCAGGAATATATCCAGCGCCGGAAACAGATCGAGATCCTCAATCTGTTTCATTCCGTCGAATACGATTCCGCCTGTGATTACAAAGAACTGCGAAAAAGATCGTGAAAGTCTTGGTCGATACGTGTGTCTGGTCCTTGTCGCTGCGGAGGGGCGAGGCTGTTGACAGTCCGGAGGCATCCGAACTGATAGAGTTGGTCAGGGAACTGCGAGTGCAGATCATTGGGCCGATACGGCAAGAGCTGCTCACAGGAATCAAAAGCCGTTCCCAGTTCATCAGCCTTCGCAATCATCTTCGGGCATTCCCCGACCTCGAGATGACAAGCCGGGATTACGAATCCGCAGCGGAGTATCACAACCTTTGCCGGAGTAAGGGAGTCCAGGGCTCAAACACCGATTTCCTCATCTGCGCCATAGCGACATACCACAAAATGCCCATTTTCACTACAGACGCAGACTTTACTCTCTTTCAGCAACACCTGCCCATCCTGCTCCACCGGCCCCGTTCCGAATAGATAGGACTGAGTGCTGAGGACTGAGAAGAAAAACACCGCCCATAACTCAGTCCTGTCCATTTCAGCGGTTCCAGACCAGCGCCCGGGCGGCGGTCTGAGCGAGTTGGATCAGCCAGTAAGGGAAAAAACCCGCGACCACGATCAGCACTGTGGACGTCCCCGCAAGAAGCTTCTTCGGGAAAGACACGGCCAGGGGCGGAAGCGGTTGGGCAGGTTCGAGCAGGTAGGCTGCCTTGATCACCAGAAGGTAATAGTAGAGCGATACGACCACGTTTATCATTGCGATGATAACCAGCGCGACATAGCCCTTTTCAATGGCAGCCAAAAAAACGAGGAATTTTCCCGCAAACCCTATTGTCGGGGGAATGCCGGCAAGGCTGAAAAGCGACACCATAAGGGCCAGGGCCAGGATCGGGGAGCGGCGGTGCAACCCGGCCAGCTCGTCTATCTGCAGGTTGCGGCCGTCGGAAGCAACTTCCACAATGACCATAAAAGCTGTGAATTCCATTACCAACAGGGCAAGCGCATAGAATATGGCGCCTGAATACCCGGCCGGACTTAAAACCAGTATCCCGAGAAGCACATAACCGGCATGGGCTATTGTCGAGAAGGCAAGCAGCCTCTTGAGGTCCTTTTGTACGATGGCTGCGAGGTTTCCCAAGGTCATGGAGACAACGGAGAGGACCACCAGTATGTGAACGAGGTAAACGCTGCCCTGCCCTGCAAAGGCCGTCACCCTCAGGATAACGGCAATGGCGGCAACCTTGGAGGTCGTAGCAATGTAGGCTGCGACCTGGTTCGCAGCCCCCTGGTAGACATCGGGCGCCCAAAAATGAAAAGGGAAAACGGCCAGTTTGAAAAAAAACCCGCCGAGGGTGAATAGCAAGCCGATTACTACGCCCGGCTTGTTGATTATCCCCGGCAGCACCCGGGCCATGTCGGTAAGGTAGGTTGTACCGGTCGTCGAATATAGAAGGGCCATTCCAAAAAGCATCACCGCCGAAGCGAAGGTCCCAATGAGGAAATACTTCAGCCCGGCTTCCAGCCCTAAACCCTGGTTTTTCCTCAGCGCGACCAAAATGTAGAGAGAGTAGCTCGAAACCTCAAGCGATATGTAAATGGAGAGCAAATGATCGGCGCTTACCAGCAGCATCAGCGCGAGTGTACAGGTAAAAAGCAGGAAATAGAACTCGTGATGGCGGCGTTCGCTGATATCGGTAATGCCGCCGCATATGCAGACAATCAGGAAAAGCCCAAGAGAGATCAGCGTCTTGAAGACCTGCGAGAAAACATCCACCCTGTACGCTTTGATGAAAAGATAGCCCTCGGAGCCCACCGAAACCAGGCAAACCAATATTCCCACCGAGGCCAGGAAAAGAGCCGTCAGGTGCTCGCGGCGAGCCGCAGAAGCCAAATTCGGCAATCCTCCCGCCTGCCCTGCCTCCGGCAGCACCTCCGGGGGCCCGGAACCGTCTCTAAAAAATGTCGCAAGCAGAAACCACAACCCTGCGGCGAAGTAGAATATTTCGGGGCCGGCAATTATCCAGTTCATCTCGGCAATCCATTCATGAAAGGAACCGACGCGGTCCGGATCACGTCAAAAAGCAAAGAAGGGTAAAATCCAAGGATCAGCAGGACCGCCGCCAGTATTATCCGGGGAATTCCCAGCGAAAGGGACATATCCGGCAATAGAGCAAATTTCTCGTTTGTAGGGCCGTAAAAGGTCTTCTGCACCACGCGCAGCATGAAAAGAGCGGTGACAACCAATGCCAGCACGGCGATTACCCCAAGTACAGGGTAAGTCCCGAGAGCTGCCAAAAAGACCACAAGTTCCCCCCAGAAATTAGCCAGTCCCGGAACGCCCATACCCGCGAAGGCCGCAATAATGAAAAACGTCGATGCCACCGGCATGATCCGGCTTAGTCCGCCAAGTTCGGGGATCAGCTTCGTATGGGTCCGGTCGTAGATGTAGCCGACGGAAGAAAAGAGAAGGGCAGTCATAACGCCGTGAGCAAACATCTGAAACACCGCGCCGTTCAGACCTTCTACGGTGACCGTTGACAAGCCGAGGCCGACCACCCCCATGTGAGACACGCTGGAGTATCCGATCACATACTTTAGATCGGTCTGCCTCAAACCCACAAGCGCGCCATAGATTATCCCCGTGGCGGCAAGCACGGCCATTAGCTTTGCCCAGTAGATCCACCCCAGGGGGCAGAGCATAATGGCGACTCTGAGCACCCCGAAAGCGCCGATTTTCATCAAAACACCCGCGTGCACCATGCTTACTCCATGCGGAGCAGCCGAATGTCCGACCGGCGACCAGGTGTGCAAAGGCCAAACGCCGGCCAAAATCCCGAAACCCAAAAACAGCAGCAGAAAGGCGAATTTCTGTGCCTCCGGGCTGAATAACCCCGGCTGCATGAGCGCAACAAACGAAAACGTGTTGAGGCCGGACTTTGCAAAGAGAAAAATGATAGCCGGCAGTATCAGGGCGCTCCCCGCCAGAAGATAGAGGGTCAGCTTCATGGCCCCGTACTCCTTTCGGGTGGTTCCCCAGACCGCTATCAACAGGTACATGGGAAATAGGGAGACATCATACCAGACGAATATGAAGAATAAGTCCATGCTCATGAAAAGCCCGAACACTCCGGTTACCAGCAGGAAATAGAGCGCGTAGTACTCTTTTACCCTCGTCTCCAGTTCCCACATCGTGAGCACGCCCGTAAAGAAGATGATGCCCGTCAGCAGCACATTGGGCAGGCTGAATCCGTCTACTGCATTAAAATAGCTGATCCCAAGAGATGGGACCCACTGAACGTTTTCGACAAACTGGAGACCGCCCAGCCCCCTGTCATAGGCAAAAAAAACGAACAGAGCCAAAAGGAGCGTAACCCCGGAGAAAAAGGCGCTCACCTGCTTCATAAGGAGCTTTCGTTCCTCCGGGATCAGCATAAGTGTCAGCATGCCGACGACGCAGCTCAGCAGGATGGCGGAAAGGAACGGGAATTTGGCCGGCGCGATGTGCATCTGCAAATTTCCTGTCAGATTACGTTAGGAATTGAGCCATTGAGAAATTTAGGGATTTAGGAATTGAGGAATTTTCAAAATTCAGAATCCCCTGATTTGTTTTAGTCCCTGAATGCCTCAATCCGAAAATCTTCAATTTGTTTTACCGGAATTCCTCAATTCGTTTTAGAAGAAAAAGTAAATCGAAAGCAGGACCATGACTGCGAATATCACCAACAATCTGTACTGAATCATTCCCGACTGCAAAAAGGCGGCTATGCGGCCGCCCTCGACCGTTCCGTCACAAAGACCTTCGATACTTCCGTCAATTACCTTCTGATCATTCTCATAGCAGAGATAGGATATGCCCCTGTCAACGACCAGGTTCACGAGCAGCCCATAAAAACGGTCGATGTACCATCGCTCGGCGAACAAATTGAAAAGAGGCGGGATCCTCTCTACAAAACCGATTTGCTTTGCGCGGCTCCAGCCGAATTCCAGCCACGCAAGGGCCAGTCCGGCCACTGCAAGACCCAGCGGCACCCAGGAAGGCAATGCGAAATGTTCCCCGCCCGCCGTGCCCCCGGCCATGGTTCCGGCATCGAGAAAAGCTTTGAGGGGATCTCCCAAAAAATACCCCAGAAGGACCGTAACGGCCGACAAAATAATCAGCGGCCATGCCATAACCCGGTATTGAAATTCATGGGCGGCGTGGCCGCCGGCCGGGTTGCCCGTTGCCTCCGGCGGCGGGCCGAACTCCCCGGAGCGCTTAGCAGGACGTGGCAGCACCAGTATAAAGATCAAACGGAACGAATAATAGGCGGTAAGAAAAACCCCTGCCAGACCGGCCGCAAGCCAGGCGGGGTTGGGTAATGCGGCAAGCGATGCCATGATAGCCTCCTTGCTGTAGTACCCGGAAAAGGGCGGAAAACCGGAAAGCGCCGCCGCCCCGATAATTATCGAAACAGTTGGGACAATCATCCGCCTGGACCCAAGGCGGCCTAATTCATAGACGTCGTTAGTCTCGTACCGGTGAATGAAAACCCCGGAGCAAAGAAACAGAAGCGACTTGAATCCTGCGTGGGTAGTGAGATGAAAAACCCCGGCAAAGTAGCCTCCCGCGCCGAGCGCCATTATCATGAACCCAAGCTGGCTTATGGTGGAAAAGGCCCACACCTTCTTTATGTCCCGGCTGACGATGGCCATGGTCGAGGCCAGAAGCATACTGATTGTACCGATTGCGAGAAAGACTTCCATCGCCGTTGGCGACATGCTGAAGAAGGGAAAAAGCCGTGCGAAAAGATACACTCCGGCCGCAACCATCGTCGCGGAATGCAACAACGCGCTGACTGGAGTCGGGCCTTCCATTGCATCGGGCAGCCAGGTAAGCAGTGGAAACTGAGCGCTCTTGCCAACTATTCCGCCAAAGATCAGTAGAGCCGAGAGGGTAAGAACCGAGGGCGGGAGGGCCGCAGATACCGCACGGCTGTTCAGGTCCGTAATGCTGAGGTTGCCCGTGTGCAAAAAGAGGAGCAGGAACCCGATAAAAAAGGCCGCATCGCCTGTGCGGGTCATTACGAACGCTTTCTTGCCCGCCTGGGTGGCGCTGAACTTTTCGTACCAGAAGCCGATGAGCAGATAGGACGAAAGCCCGACTAACTCCCAGAAGATATAGAGCTGGAGAATGGTCGGCGACAGGGTAAGGTTAATCATGGCCCAGGCGAAAAGAGACATGAACGAGTAATAGCGTGAAAAACCGGGATCGCCCGCCATGTACCCCAAAGAATAGACCTGCACCAGAAAACAGACTGCAGACACGACCACTATCATCAGAAGGTTAAGCCGATCGAGCAAAAACCCGAACGGAATATCCAAACCGCTCGAAGCCAGCAGCCCAACCGAATACTGAATCGGTCCCGTCATCTTAAGATTGAGCGCCAGCAGCGCTAAAGAACACACCAGGGAGACCGTAATCGACCCGATCGAAAGCCCGGCGCAAAGCCTGGGGCGCCTGCGGGTGAAAATAAATGTCACCAGGAAGGCCGCAAGGGGCAGCATCGTCGCCGGAATCAGCAATAGGACTGAGGACTGAGGACTGAGGACTGAGTGGAAAAACATCTGCGCTTTTGCTCCCTGCTCAGCAGTAGGACTGAGGACTGAGGACTGAGTGGAAAAACGTCTGTGCTTTTGCTCCCTGCTCAGCAGTAGGACTGAGGACTGAGGACTGAGTGGAAAAACATCTGCGCTTTTGCTCCCTGCCCCCCGCTACCTCAGAAGGTTAAACCTGCTCGGATCGAATGAACCCGTCCGCCTGAAGGCGTAAACGATTATCGCCAGACCCACCGAAACTTCGGTTGCGGCTACCGCCAGGATGAAAAGCACGAATGTCTGGCCCTCGAGGTTATTCCAGCGCAGTGCCGCCGCGACAAAAGCTATGGACACCGCGTTCAGCATAATCTCGATTCCCAGCACTATCATGATCAGGTTTCGCCGGACCACGGCGCAAAAAACCCCCAGCGCGAATATAATCGCGGCAACCAGCAGAACATGACCAAAAGGCACGATCATATTTTTTCCTCAACGGCGTCGGAAGCCGCCCCGCGGGGCGTCGAGATCGATCCCGCCGGCCCACCCCCGAGGCGGGCGTCTGCATCATGAGAACTCGAATCTTGGGCGGCGCCTTTGCGAAATCCGAGTTGCAGCGCCCCGACGAGTGCGAGCAGAAGCAAGAGCGAGATGACCTCTATCGAGAACCAGTGGTGCGCGAAAACAAAGAGCGCGAATTGTTTCGGCGTGGCGGTCAGCATGTTCAGAGTGACCTCCGTACCCGGTGTTTCAACAATCGTCGCGACTGCGGCACCCAGATAAATCAGTCCAAAAACGGCCGCCGGGAGCCACTGGCTAAGAGGAAACATAACCTCCTCGGGCGACTCCACCTTGATCATCATGAGCACGAACAGGAACAGCACCATTATCGCGCCCGCGTAGATGATAATCTCCAGGGCAGCCAGAAGAGGCGCCCCGAAAAGATAAAAAAGCATGGCTGTCCCAAAATACGAGACTATCAGGTAAACCACCGCATGCACCAGGTTTCGCCGAGTGATCGCGATTGCAGTGGCCGCGATCACCACCGCAGATATCAGATAAAAGAAAAATCCATAAAGCGTCATAAAAGACTCCAGTGAATCGTGAATAGTGAATTGAAAGAACTCTTTGCGCGTCACCTAGGCCCCTCTCGCTCACCGCGCGTCGCGTTGCGACAGAGCCAAAAGGGATTAGGTTTTTCTGTTCACTATTCACCACTCACTATATCGCGGTAGGAATGCCGGTTACCCGGCACCCCCCGCACAGATCCGTACGTGAGGAATTACCTCATACGGCTCCTACTTCGAGTGTATGGCGTGAAAGCGATCATTGGGATACATGTGCAAAATCCGACATCTTGGAAGCCATCTGTCCACATGCCGACGGAATCTGTCCCAGGCGAGCCGATGTTTTTGACTTCTGCGCCGAAGCGCCTGAAGCCAGATACGAGCAACCTGGGTGCGGAAAGCTCTGATGCTGGCAAGGTTACCGGGTACCGCGTAGTAATTCATGAAGCCCTGCACAACCGACCTGAGCCACTCGCCCAGTATAGCGATGGGATCGTGAAGTCTACGGCGAAGAATCTGCTTCACCTCTTTCAGCTTATTCCGCAGCCTTTTGGCTATGGTCTTGCGCTTGATGGTGAATCGCTCTCCGTTCCGGGTCGTTGCGCAGATGTGGGTGAAACCCAGGAAATCAAAAGTATCGGGCTTACCCAGGCCCTGCTCCCTCCGTCGTTCCGCAGCAAATCTGCCAAACTCAATGAGCCGTGTCTTGTCGGGATGCAGCGCGAGACAATACTTGCGCATTCGCTCCCCAACATCCCGCAGAAACCGCGCGGCTTCCTCCCGGTACTGGAATCCCAAGACAAAATCGTCGGCGTAACGCACGATGATCATGTCTCCCCTGATTTTGCATTTGCGCCACTGGTTCGCCCACAGATCCAGCACGTAGTGCAGGTAGATGTTGGCGAGCAGTGGCGAAATGACCGCACCCTGGGGGGTACCGACTTCTGTTTTGGACCAGACGCCCTCTTCCGAGACCCCTGCCCGAAGCCATTTCTTAATCAGGCGAAGAATCCTCGGATCGGCGATCCGGTGCTCGATAAACTTCATGAGCCATCCGTGGTCGATGGTGTCAAAGAACCCCCGAATGTCTGCTTCAAGCACCCAGTTGACCTTTTTCTCCGTGATTCCGACAAAAAGAGCATCCAGCGCATGGTGCTGGCTGCGCCCTGGCCGGTATCCATAGGAGAAGCCCAGGAAATCTTCCTCGTAGATGGCATTGAGGACCATCACCACCGCTTGCTGGGCAATCTTATCTTCCAGGGCTGCTATTCCCAGAGGACGAAGTTTTCCGTCTCCTTTAGGAATATAGGCGCGCTTGGAAGGCTGTGCGCGGTAGGTACCCCGGTGGATGCGCTCATGCAGATCGACCAGGCGATCTCCCAGACCATCTTCGTACTCTCGCCATGTCATCCCGTCTACTCCCGGAACTGCTTGACGCTTGAGGGCATAAAAGCTCTCATGCAGGAGGTTGACCGTGACATGGTGCAGTAGGGCGTTAAGTTGCACATGCTCTTGTTTGCGCGCTGCTTCACGCACACCCTGCAATCCGATCGACACTTCCGCCCGACTCTGCGTTCGGGCCGTGGCCGTTTGCAGGGAGTTCCTCTCGGTCGGTTGCCTTCCCTCCGCCATCTCCGCAGGCGGGCCGCCGCTCTTGTTCGATGGCTTCTCAGGTACTATGCAATCGTCTGACTTCCCGCAGGCGTACACGCCGGACGTACGGCAATCAGCCTTTTCCGGCCGACCCGCCCTACCATCCTGGACGGGTACCTTCGGGATCTCCCGGTTTCCGTGCAAAGAGTTTCCACACATGCTCAGGGTCTTAGACTGCGCCGGGTCCGCCCATGACTCGCGGCTAGCGCCATGCGCGATATTGCCTTCCGCACTAGTGAACGCCGTCGGCACTCCGAAAGAGTTGATTTCGCAGCTCAATGGCTGGCCTGTGTGTACCCCTGTCAACGCTTCACCTATGTCCTCACGGACATCGGCGCATGACTCGGGGCCGGTGTGGCTCGCTGGGCCTTCACCGTATGGCTCTTTCATCCACTACTCCTTGCCGGCTTTGACCGGCGCTTTCTCACTAATCACCATTCACTGCCCCTAAGGCATATTACTCTTTATATCGACAGGCTCCCGCTCGCCGAAGTGTTCGCCCTTATCGCCATAGTTGGTGGCCACGCCGGCGTACCTGTAGAAGTTGTAGTCCTTGTCCTTTCCCTGATGATCGACCAGCAGGTCCTCCTTTTCGTAAACAAAAGAGAGGATGTCCGTTTTCGAGAATTCGAAATCGGTGGTAAGTTGAATTGCGGAAGTCGGGCAGGCCTCCTCGCAGAACCCGCAAAGGATACAGCGGGCGAAGTTGATTCGAAACCATGCCGCGTAGCGCCGTCCATCCGGCCTTTGCGCGCCTTCCATCGAGATGCAGTTTACGGGACATACCGCCGAACACAGATAGCACGAGACACAACGCTCCCCGCCATCAGGGTCCCGCGTCAGGATTATTCTTCCTCGCGCCCTTACCGGCAGGGGCCGCTTGTATTCAGGATACTGCTCGGTTATCGGTCTTCTAAAAAGATGAATAAATGTTGTCGCTAAACCTGAAACCAGCGCTCCTGTAGCTTCCAAAGCGTCGTGAATTTCCAGTTTTGAGTTTTTAGCTTTGAGTTCTTGCACTGACAACCTCATTAGTTAGTTATTAAAAACCAAAAGCTATCCCCACCGCGCCTGTAATCAGGATATTTACAAGGGCCAGGGGGATCAGGACCTTCCACCCCAAGACCATGAGCTGATCGTATCTGAGCCGTGGAAGCGTGCCCCGCACCCAGATCATGAATAAGGCAATCAGGATTATTTTTATGATGAGCCAGACGAAAGGAGGCAAAAACGGCCCGCGCCAGCCCCCAAGGAACAGGACTGCAAGAATGCCTCCGAAGACTATCATGTTGACGTATTCGCCAAGGAAAAAGAGGCCGAACCTCATGCCGCTGTATTCAGTGTGGTATCCTGCAACCAGTTCGCTTTCGGCCTCCGGCAGGTCGAATGGAGTTCTCTTGCTCTCCGCCATGGAGCTTATTACGAAAATGATGAAAGCCAGCGGTTGAAAAATGATAAATGGATATCTTTGCTGCGATTGGACTATATCCACCATACTGAATGAATGCGCCATCATGACCACAGGGATTAACGAAAGCCCCAGAGAAAGCTCGTAGCTGATCATCTGGGCCGCACCTCGTATGCCCCCGAGAAGACCGTACTTCGAATTGGACGCCCAGCCGCCCAGCGCAACTCCATAGACGCCAAGAGACGACATGGCGAAAACGAAAAGAAGGCCGATGTTCAGGTCGGTCACAACGAGCGGGACTCTATGCCCCCACAAGGTTATTTCCTTACCGAACGGGACCACCGAAAACATTAAAAAGGCGGTGGCGGCCACTATTGCCGGAGCGATCAAAAAAAACGCCTTGTCCGCCCCATCGGGCACCGTATCCTCTTTGGCTATCAGTTTGATTATATCGGCCAGGGGCTGCAGCAGGCCGAAGGTCCCCGCCCGATTAGGCCCATAACGAATCTGAATCCGCGCGAGGAATTTGCGTTCCACCCATACCAGGTAGGCGGCGATAACGAGTACAACTAACAGTACGATCGCGAGCTTTACGATCAGAATAAGAAATCCCGCAATCCAGGTCAGCACAATCCCTCCAGGACAGATAGTGGATGGTGACTAGTGAATCGTGACTGGTGAATCGTGACCGGGAAAAACCACTCACCACTCGCCTTTAATCACTCACCATTCGTCGCGTAGCGAGAGAACCAAAATGAGTTATTTTTTCTCTTCACTATTCACCAGTCACTATTCACTGTTTATCTATCTATGTCCGGCAAAATGATATCTATGGACCCGATGATCGAGATGAGATCCGCTATGCTCTCTCCGGCCGCCATTATCGGCAGTGTCTGCACATTGGCGAAGCCCGGCCCTCGCACACGCATACGGTACGCATAGCCGAGGCCGTCGCTGACCGCATAATAGCCTTGCTCTCCGCGTGGTACTTCCGTTGCCCCGTAGGCCTCCCCCACGGGGATTTTCATGCCTCTTGTCACATTGATAAAATGGTGAATGAGCGTTTCGATGTCCCTGAGCATCTCGCTTCGCTTTGGTATCGCGTACCGGTAGTCCTCAGTGACATAACGGCCGGAAGGCATATTCCCGGCGGCCTGCTCGATAATCCTTAAACTCTGGCGCATTTCCTCGACCCGCACCTGGTAGCGCGCATAGCAGTCGCCCTCAGTCGCCGTGGGCACCTCGAATTCATAATTGTCATAGCCCGAGTAGGGAAACTTTTTCCGGAGGTCCCACTCAAGTCCGCAGGCCCGCAGGTTCGGCCCGGTGACCCCCCAGTCCATGGCATCATCCAGGGATATGCGCCCGATCCCTTTTGTTCTGGCCAAAAAGATGGGGTTTTTCTCGATCAGCTTCTCGTACTCACGGAGGCGGCGGGGAAATATTGCGACGAGGTCGTCAACTGCCTGCTTCCAGCCTTCGGGCAAATCTGCCGCCACACCTCCAATCCTTAAGTATTCGGGATGCAGCCTTCCACCGGTGATAAGCTCGATTATGTCGAGGACCATCTCCCGTTCGGCGAAAGTATAAAAATTCGGCGTCATTGCCCCCAGATCTTGCGCGAACGTCCCATAGAAGACGAGATGATTACTGAGCCGGTACAGCTCCGCCAGCATGACCCGAATCGCCTGCGCCCGCTCCGGGACCTCGACGTCTGCAAGCGTCTCGACTGTCGTTACGTACGAAAACTCATTGCAACTTCCCGCAAGATAGTCGTTGCGGTCCGTGTATGGGATATATTGATGCCAGCTCTGCCGTTCGCCCAGTTTTTCAGACGCCCGGTGATGATAGCCGATCTCCAGGTCAAGTTTCCTTATCTCTTCTCCCTCGAGAGCGGCAATGCAGCGCAAAAGACCGTGAGTGCTCACGTGGTGCGGCCCGATATTGAGAAGGAACTCGCGTCCTCCGGTGGGCGCTTTATTGTCAAGGGCCAAAACTTCGCCGGCGTCCATAGGCTGGCGCATTCGAGCGTCTGCAAAGGTATACGGAGGCATCTCCGTTGCCCGCCCCGGGTAGTCTTTCCTAAGCGGATGGCCCTCCCACCACTCGGGCATCAGGATTCTCCTGAGATTCGGATGTCCGTTGAAGCGGATGCCGAACATATCGAATACTTCGCGCTCGTACCAGTTGGCGGAAGGCCAGATATCGGCGACAGATCCGGCGGCCGGATATGCGCCGCTCAGTCCGGATTTTATCCTCACGCGGCAGGCCGTATCGAAGGAGAGCAGTTGATAGACCACCGTGAAATCGGGACAGGGCTGATTCACTCTCTGTGAGTAGAACTGCGCTGCCCCTGCGTCGCTGATCGCCTCCGCGAAACTTTTGTTCCAGATGCGGTCTCTTCTGGCGGATTCGTCGATTGCGGTAAGATCATCGAGCCGTTTGTATTTGGGTTTCGATTCGTATTTCAGGAAACGCAGGACGTCCTTTACACTGCCCTGGCCGACATGGAAGCTAAGCATATCCGATGTGTGAGGTTCCTGGCGCACACTGTCCCCAAACCGCTCCCGCAGCTCTGCGGCAAGCGACTGGTCATTATTTGACAACTGGATGCGGCGGGCGGGCGGCGCCCACATCGTGTCGGACCTGCTGCCCCAGTGGTTCACCGGGCCTGGCAGCACCGAACTGCCCCTGATCGATACGCCCTCATATCCGGGACCACGCGAGTCCCTGGACTTGGTCGCCCCGCCTATTAGCACCGGCCTGTCCGTCCCCTGGGTCCCGCCTCCCAAATGAAATATTTTCCGGCTCGGCTTCTCGGTGGAGACGATCTTTTCCTGCAGAATGACGAGTCCTTCGAGAAGAGCTTCGGGACGCGGAGGACACCCCGGAACGTACACATCGACAGGAATGATCTGGTCGACCCCCTGCACAACGCTGTATACGTCATACATGCCGCCCGAATTCGAGCACGAACCCATGGAGATTACCCACTTGGGTTCGGGCATCTGTTCGTAGAGACGCAGCACAACGGGGGCGATTTTTTTAAACACTGTCCCGGATACGATAAGAAGGTCAGCCTGCCGGGGGGAAGGCCGCAGCACCTCGGCGCCAAACCGGGCCAGGTCGTACCTGGCGGTAAAAACGGCCGCTTCCTCGACAAAACAGCAGGAGAGCCCGAAGAACAAGGGCCAGAGGCTGTACTTGCGCGACCAGTTGACCAAAGTGTCCGATAGACTCAGGAACCGGTCTGCTGACTTTCCTTGTAAACCTCTCTCCAATCGAGTCCTCCGTGTTTCCAGATATAAAACAGCCCGAAAAGCAGTAAAATGATAAAAAACGACATCTGGACATACCCGGCCAGACCCACCTTCTCATAAACAACGGCCCAGGTCAGGATGTATGCGCCTTCCACATCAAAGATCAAAAAGAAGATAGCCACCAGGTAGAAAGGTACCGGATAGCGAAAACGAGCTGACCCGGCCGGAATGATGCCGCATTCGTACGGCCGCGATTTTTCAACGCTTTTTTTCTTTTCTCCCAGCCAGACTGCGAGGAAAAGCTGTGAAGCTATGAAAGCAAACACCAGGATCGTGTAGACGGCCAGGCTGAAAACCCCTGGTTCCCAGGGCGACATTGCTCCTTCAGCTATCGGTTGCACGAGACCTCCTCGGGGATAGTTCGCCTCTCGGCAAAAAACGGCAACGAATGCCAATCTAATAATCGTCCGGGCGGTGGTAAATGGCCGAGGTCCAATTTGACAAGTTTTAAACCCGACTGTTTCCATCCCGGATCAATTGTAAGAGAGTGTCATCATTAATCTTTTTCTTTGCCATGGAAACATCCTGGAAACATCCTGGGAATTTTTTGTTGACCGCCGTCATAGCCGGGTTGTGTCAAAATGAGCACCACAAACATTTTCCGCTCGACGACGCGGGCCGTTACGCAGGACTGAGGACTGGGGACTGAGGACTGAGTAAAAGCCGAAGAAAGCGGCTTGCCATCTCACCCTGCCGATGCCCTTGATCCTTTTTTCCGCATGGAAACACATGGAAACACCATGGAAACATTATGGAAACATTATGGAAACATATGGAAACTTTTTGGGAGACTGTTTCCATTTACGTTCACCACTGAGACAGGTCATGGAGAGACTAAAAAGCTATTCACCGCAGAGTCGCAGAGGGCGCAGAGGTTTTGCAACAATGGACAAAATTGAAATATGGAAGCTAATAAACTATCGGCTAAATTCTTGTTCATTGGGCAAGGTTTTCTCTGCGTACCCTGCGTCTGTGGCGGATTTAATGCGCAAACTCCTTGATTTCAGGCTGCAAATGGAGGTTCTCATTGCAAATACAGGGCAAATACAATGGGAAAGGGCGCAACTCCTTGATTTCATTGATAGCTGTAGTTTTATTTTCAATGAAAACAGTAAAAAATACAGGCGAGCGGTGAAACGAATCGCTCGGTTCCCCTATTTCGCCCGAAAAACGGACGTCCGCCCTACTCCTGTGGGGAAGTGACCAGTGACCAGCGATCAGCCAAAAATCAACTTCCTCAATTCCTGCGCCCTCACAAAAGCGGCCTCGCAAAGGATCGGCCACGAACCTGAAGCATTTTACGCGCGTTCAGAACGTTAACCGCGAACCCGAACATAGTGAGGGTTCACTCACAAAAGATCGTGCCCGGACTGGGCACTCACGAAAGATCGCGCCCGGACTTGGAGAATTAGCCGACGGTTAGAATGTTAAGCCCGGACCTGAACGTAGTGAGGGTCCATGCGTGTGCCCTGGTCGTATAACGTAACCGCGAACCCGAACATGGTGAGGGTTCGGGCACGAACTGGGGCACTCACTACAGATCGTGCCCGGACTAGAAGCATCAGCCAGCGGTTAGAATGTTAAGCCCGGACCTGAACGAAGTGAGGGTCCAGCATGAACCGACAGCCAGAAACGTTAGCCCCGGACCTAAACGCAGTGAGAGTGCGGCCTCACAAAAGATCAGCCGCGAACTTGAAGCATCTAACGCGCTTCCTCGATGTTACCCGCGAACCCGAACGCAGTGAGGGTGCGGCCTCACAAAAGATCAGCCGCGAACTTGAAGCATCTAACGCGCTTCCTCGATGTTACCCGCGAACCCGAACATAGTGAGGGTTCACTCACAAAAGATCGTGCCCGGACTGGGCACTCACGAAAGATCGCGCCCGGACTTGAAGAATTAGCCGACGGTTAGAATGTTAAGCCCGGACCTGAACGTAGTGAGGGTCCAGCGTTGGCCAGCCGCTACGATCTTAAGCCCGGACCAGAACGAAGTGAGGGTCCAGCATTTGCCGTTGGCTCAATCGTAAAGCGCGAACCCGAATGCAGTGAGGGTGGGCACTCAGGAGAGATCGCGCCCGGACTCGAAGCATCGGCCAGCCGTTACGATGCCAAGCCCGGACCTGAACGTAGTGAGGGTCCATCCCTCAATTCCTCAATTCCTCAATTCCTCAATTCCTAAATTCTTAAATTATAGCATTAAGTCATTTGGACCTGCAAAACGGCAACCAGAAGCGGCAATAGAAGCGGCAACCAGGAGAGGCAACCAGAAGAGGCAAAGAGGCTGTGAATGGTGAATCGTGAGAGTAGAAACGAGATGAGGAGAGTGAGGGGCTGATAATGAGCGGAAACGGCCCCAAAAATGACATACTTATCATGTAATTTCAAATACTTACCGCGATGGAGCTAGGAGGTGTGTCAATAATATCGAATAATTGCCTTGGGTCCGACCCAATGCCGATATGATCTTTGAGTTCGGCTTCAAGCCGTATTCAAATGATTTCTCTTGCAAACGTGCTCCCGCTGCTCATAATTAAGCCACGTAGCCAATACGACTATAGTCTCGCCCTCAGTCGGAGCAATCGGGGTACAAAGTATCGGAATTTTTTTCAAAAATGCGGCTACGGGGACAGGGAGCGTCTTTTCCAAATTGCCAAGTATGCTATTAGTGTGCATAATCCTTGTTAGGATTGAAGTTTAATGAGGAGAAAGAGATGATCAGGTTCGATGGACATTATCTGGTTGATGAGGAAGGAAACCGCAAGGCCGTTGTGGTGCCTATTTCGGACTGGGAGCAGATCGTCGATGCGCTTGAAGAACTCGACGATATTCGAGCCTATGATGACGCAAAAGGAGATCAAAGGGAGGCAATCCCTTTTGAACAAGCCATTTCCGAGATCAATAAAGGGCTTTGCGATTGAAATATGAGCTTCTCATCAAAAGGAGAGATCAGAAACAGTTAGCGAGCATTCGTCAACCCAACCGTGACCACATCATCAAGGCTGTTCGAACTTGAGCAAGATTGACACGTTCTTTCCAGTGCCGGGTTTGGTCCGTCTCAGGGAGCTAAAGTGCCCAAAGGCGGGTGATTGAGAAAGGGGGTGCACGCCTATGTCTTTGACATAGGCCGGATGCCTTGGCCTGCCCGGTCTGCTGAGGTTTAATTATCAGCTCCTAGACCTTGAAACCTCGACGTCCCCCAAAAACTCACCACGTTAAAATCGTAGATTCATTAAGTCGAGGCCGACACAGGCCCAACCCTCCGGCAAGCTGCCTCCACAACGCAAAGAGCCGCGCAATTATGACTGCGCTATTATGATTGACAGCCTTTGACTCCGAAAGTATCGTCTATTAGAGCGAAATAGTTGCGAATCAAGACGTAACGAAGGAATCTGGAATGAGAGCCAACCTGATTGAATCCGATCCAACAGTAATGATGGGCAAGCCCGTCATAACAGGAACACGCATCACGGTCGAATTAATTCTTGAGAAATTGGCAGCGGGAGAGACCGTTGAGCAGATCATTGAAGCTTATCCCAGGCTAACGGAAGATGCGGTCAGAGCAGCTCTGGCATTCGCCGCTGAGGCCTTGCGGGCAGATGTGGTTTATCCGACCGGCGGTAAAAGCTCATGAATTTTCTCGCCGATGAAGGCGTTGATTTCCCGGTAGTCCAAAGGTTACGCAGCGATGGGCATTTGGAAGTATTCCCGCAGCGCAGATCCTACGATCTCAGACTATCCAGATAGCCGAAGAACGCTTCGCCTGCCTGCATCACCATTTTTTCGCTTTGGGAGTTCTTGGCTGTCCCGATCAAGCCCGCCAACGCAGCAACAATAAACGCCGCCACGTTGCCAGGTGTGATATCCTTTCTCACATGTCCGGCCTCGATGCCGCGTTCGAAGGCATCCGTCAAAGATTCCCGCCACATGGCATAGATCTTTTCGATGCGCTTGCGAAAACCTTCATCCAGGGGCGACATCTCCTGCGCGAGATTGTTCAGCGGACAGCCATGCACCAAGCGGTCGTTTTCCATCACGTGCTTAGAGTATGTTGTCAATGCCCTCCGGATTCTATTTAACTATGGACAAAGCGGATGGAGCAGGAGGATGAAAAGCCGTCCCCCTGCTCCATATTACGCAACGATGTTTGAACCGTTAGAATCCCGGACTGCCCATCGGATCAGGCGTCCGCATGGATCTTGATTGACTCCGGTCTTGATCGCAAGGAACCGCGCGGGCGTCGGTATAGTCGAGGTACGCGGGCGACTCAATACCACAAGAATAGGGGGAACCTTCCGGGAAGTAGCCGGGGTTGTCTGCATCACCGGCGCCGTTGTGCGTCACAACCACAGCCGCCAGGTTGTCATTGTAGGAAGAACCGGTCCCGACTTCGCCGATTGCAAGAAGGGCGAACGCCATGATCAACACTACCCAAACACTCACGATCGCTTTCACTGCTTTCTCCTTTTTAAAAATTTGAATCCGAGTTTTAGTTGATGCCATTGTCGACTCCGTACACGTGCGCTCGTGTGTGCTTATAATACCAACCGGTCGGTATGTTGTCAAGTCCTCCGGATTGATTTTCTTGAGGTTGTGGGGGGCGCAGCTCCCCATGCGTTTAGAAAGCTTCTAGACTGACCACCGCATATTTTCCCGCCGGCTACTGGCAACTTGCTTTCACACGACTTATGAAATAAGAATACGAGGAGCCCTTGAGGAACTCCCACAATTCCGGCCGAATAACATGGAGCGGCGCTCTTGCTGAATTCCTCAATCGATTGTGGGCCTTCAGGTTGAAAATGATCTCCACCGCCGGATAGCCAAGCGCTGTAACAAGCGGTGTAGTAGAATCGCCATTTTGATTTCGAGGGGCATTATGTCACTGCTCGGCAAGATATTAGGGCGCCGGTTGGCCTCTTGGGAAGCTGCAAAGCAAAAACTCAGCGTGCTCACCGGTGTGCCGGTGCTGGGATTGGATGCGCTCGCATCGACCGGGTACGGTCCCGAGGCCGCCCTCACGATCTTGTTACCGCTCGGCGTGATGGGGCTGAACTACTTCCCCTTTATCATCCTCGCGATCGTAGTGAACCTCGGCACCCTCTATCTGTCATATCGGCAGACCATCGCCGCATATCCGGACGGCGGTGGAGCGTATATTGTCGCGAAGGATAATCTCGGCATTCATGCCGGCTTATGTGCAGGGGTCGCTTTGCTCCTGGATTACCTGCTCAATGTCGCTGTGGGAATTGCCGCAGGGGTAGGCGCGGTGGTCTCGGCCATTCCCGCGCTCCATCCATACACTCTCCCATCTGTCTCCTCGTCCTTTTGACGCTGACAATTATTAACCTGCGCGGCGTTCGCGAATCGGGACTGGCTTTCGTCGTCCCGGTGCTTTGTGTTTCTTGGGTGCATGGCAGCGGTCATTCTCATCGGACTCTTCCGTGTCTGGCAGAGCAGCGGCCATCCGAACCCGGTCGTGCCGTTACCGGCGATCCCCCGGGGGACTGCAACTGTGAGCGCATGGCTGCTCTTGGGCGCCTTCGCCAATGGCTGTACGGCAATGACCGGAGTCGAGGCCGTGAGCAACGGCGTGCCGCTGTTTCGGGAGCCGGCGGTTCCCAATGCCCAGAGGACCCTGACGGTGATTGTGGCTATCCTCGGCCTGTTCCTGTTAGGCGTTGCATATCTCTGTTCTGTTTACCACATTGGCGCGATGGATGAGCAACAGCCGGGTTATCAAACGATCCTCTCGCAACTTGTCGCGGCTGTGGCGGGACAGGGCGTGTTTTACTACGTCGCTATCGCCAGTATCTTCATCGTCCTTACCTATTCGGCGCAAACCAGCTTTACAGATTTTCCTCGTGTGTGCCGGCTTCTGGCGGAGGATGGTTTCTTGCCGCACGCCTTCGCCGATCTCGGCCGGCGGCTCGTTTATTCGCAAGGCATTATCGTCCTGGCCGCCCTTTCCTGCCTGATCCTGATAGCCTTCGGAGGCGTGACCGACAGGCTGATTCCCTTATTTGCGGTTGGAGCCTTTAGCGCGTTCCTTTTCTCGCAGGTCGGGATGGTGATGCACTGGTTGCGCAAAACAGGCAGCAGAGTCCGAATTGCATTAGTTTTTAACGCGCTTGGCGCTGTGGTCACCGGCATTGCGCTAGTGGTCATCATCGTCGCGAAATTCATCGAGGGCGCATGGATGACTATAATTGTCGCGCCGCCACTCGTTTTGTTGCTTCTGCGAATCAGGCGGCACTACAAAAAGATTGCCAGGGAGACCGGGGCGGCGCTGCAATTACGTTGTTCGGATTTGCAACCGCCTGTCGTGATCGTCCCGATCTATGGTTGGAACCGCGTCGCCGAGAAAGCGGTGCGGTTTGGTTTGCTGCTCTCAGACGACGTCACTGCTGTGCATATCAGCACTGAGAACGACGATGCGCAGGGGCTGCAAGAACTCTGGGCCGACAAAGTTGAGAAACCGGCGAAAGCTGCGAATTCCTCAATCCCACGCCTGGAAATCATCTCGTCACCCTATCGGATGATCCACCAGCCGATTTTGGATTTCGTAAACAAAGACCAAAAAAGAGAAACCGGATCGGCTCATCGCCGTGGTCATTCCCCAATTGGTCGAGCCGCACTGGTACCAGTATTTGCTGCACGATTGGGACGCTTCATGGCTCAGGACCTTGCTCTTTCTGGAACGTGACCAGCGAACCGTGGTGATCAGTACTCCGTGGTATTTACGCGAAGAAACCGCACAAGGTAAGAAATAGTCTCGTTGGATATGTCTGTATTTTCAATTATGGGAGATAATGTTGACTTTTGGAAAGGAAAGGCGCAATGAACCTGTCTCAACTGCCGCACGAACCTCTGATCGCTTTGATTGCGGGCATTTTGATTCTCGTGATGCCAAGGCTTTTGAACTACGTGATCGCTCTCTACCTCATCATAATAGGAATACTTGGATTGACGCATGGCCTCCGGTAGCCCCGAGCGCGGGTTTTTTGAAGGGCATTGGCTCCCGCTTGCGGCCGAGTGACAGGAATTAGTACACGGGCTAGAGTAAGTTCAACCGTGGGAGAAAGGGCTGCTTAGAGCTCCTGGCGCGTGGGCCGGAACAGGATTTCGTTCACGTCCATATCTTCCGGTTGGCTCATGGCAAAGGCAACCGCCCGCGCAAACGAATCGGCAGGGATCGCGATCTCCTCATAAAACTTATGGATGCTCTCGGCGATATCCGGCTCAGTCACGCTGTTCGGCAGTTCCGTGGCTACCGCGCCCGGTGAGATGACAGTCGTGCGGATGTTGTAGGGCTTCACTTCCTGCCTCAATCCTTCGGAGATGACACGCACGGCATGCTTGGTTGCCGCATAGACCGCGCTACCGGGGCGGACCTTATGTCCGGCCACAGAGGAGACATTGATGATATGTCCTGCTTTCTGCAGCTTCATATACGGGAGCGCTGCGGCAATGCCGTAGAGCACGCCCTTGATGTTGACGTCGATTGTCCGGTTCCAATCGTCGATCTTGAGGCGTTCGAGGGGTGAGTGCGGCATCAGCCCCGCGCTGTTGATCATGACGTCGATACGCCCGTATGTCTGCACGGCTGCGTCGACTAATTTCTTTACCTGGTCGTGTCGGGTGACGTCCGTTGGTATGGCGAGAGCCTTGCCGCCAGGGCCGGTCAGTTCGTCTGCTAATGACTGAATACGCTCGGCACGCCGTGCACCCAGCACAACTTTTGCGCCTTGGGCGTAAAGAAGCCGGGCGGTCGCCTCCCCCAGCCCGCTGCTCGCTCCCGTGATGACGACGACTTTTCCTTCGATGTTATTGTTCATAATCCTAACTCCCTGGATTTCGATCTGTACGTCGTGTTCGGTTGGATCCCGTCGCTTGATCTGGTGCACACTTGCGGTGTTGTCGCGCTCGCAGCGGAATAAGCCTTGACGTTGACCATGGGTTTATCCTCGTCCCCTATCGGTTTCGTTTCGGCGCTGAATCAGGCCTGGTATTGTTCGTCGCTGACCTTTTCCATCCACTCGACGGCCTTGCCGTCGAGTTGTTCCTGAATGGCGATATGCGTCATGGCCGTCGTTGCCGTGGCGCCGTGCCAATGCTTCTCACCCGGCGGTATCCAGACAACATCACCCGGCCGAATTTCCTCGACCGGACCTCCCCGGCGCTGCACAAGACCACAGCCGGCCGTCACGATCAGGGTCTGACCCAGCGGGTGAGTGTGCCATGCCGTCCGAGCGCCGGGCTCGAACGTGACACCGGCTCCGAGCGCCCGCGCCGGAGCGTTTGCCTGGAATAAAGGGCCGATACGCACCGTGCCGGTAAAATACTCGGCCGGTCCTTTGCCGGAAGGCTGTGAGCCGCTTCTTTTGATTTCCATTTTCTGAATTCCTTCACTTGATGGCAGCAGTCGTTTGTCTCGCGTTTTTCGACGGCTGCGGCGGACCGGAATGCAACCGGAGAGCCGCTCACAGACCGGTCATTTGCTCCAGGTTTTCGGGGTACCGTGCCCCCTGCGCCGTGATCTTTGATGAGGCGCTATCGATCTCATGGAGATCGCCGGACGTAAGTTCGACTGCAACTGCTCCGATGTTCTCGTCTAAGCGATGCAGCTTCGTGGTGCCTGGGATGGGAACGATCCACGGTTTCCGGGCAAGCAGCCAGGCGAGCGCTATCTGAGCCGGTGTCGCCTTCTTCGGTTCCGCGATCTTGCGAAGCACATCAATAAAGGCCAGATTCGCCTTCCGAGCTTCCGGCGTAAAACGAGGAACGATGTTGCGGAAGTCGGAACTGTCGAATGTAGTGTTTTCGTCGATCTTTCCCGTGAGAAAGCCCTTGCCCAGGGGGCTGTAGGGAACGAAGCCTATCCCGAGTTCCTCCAGCGCCGGCAGCAGTTCCGCTTCAGGCCGTCTCCACCACAGTGAGTATTCGCTCTGGACCGCAGTGACCGGCTGGACTGCGTGCGCGCGACGGATTGTTTGCACTCCCGGTTCAGAGAGGCCGAAGTGTTTAACCTTGCCTTCCTGAATCAGGTCCTTCACCGCCCCCGCCACCTCTTCGATCTGCACGTCCGGGTCAACACGGTGCTGATAGAAAAGATCGATTGCATCGATCCTGAGTCGTTTGAGCGAGTCCTCGGCGACCTGCTTGATGTGCTCCGGACGACTATCCAGGCCCACCCATTTCGGCCCGCCGCTCGGATCGAGTTTGAACCCGAACTTGGTGGCTATTGCCACTCGCCCACGGAAGGGAGAGAGAGCTTCGCCCACGAGTTCTTCGTTTGTGAACGGACCGTAGACTTCAGCGGTATCGAAGAATGTGACGCCGCGTTCCACGGCTGCCCGAATCAGTGAGATCATCTCCTGCTTGTCTCCAGCCGGACCGTAACCAAAGCTCATTCCCATGCAGCCGAGCCCGACAGCCGAGATTTCCAGGTTGCTGTTTCCAAGTTTGCGCTTCTTCATTTATTGAACCCCTTCTTTGAGTTAAAGATACGAACTGTCTTACTGCGCGTCTGCCCTGCTGCCCGCCATAACGCGCCGCCTATTATCGTAGTCCGGCGCCACGGCTATTCTTCTCACCTCGCAATTTGCCGAGCCATAAGTCGAGAGCTTTTAAAACCTCGCTTTCCTCGGCTTCCCGCGGCTTGTATAGATCGAGACCTTCGAGGACAACGGCGTTTTTGGCCTGCTCCTGGAAATGCGGAAAAAATTTCCCGACCCCTCCCTCGTGGGAACAAAAGGAGGAAACGTTTTTACCCCCAAAACCCGTCTGTTTTAAGAAATGCATCACCGGGGTTGATACCGTGTACCACCATACCGGGCTGCCAACCAATATCAGGTCATAAGATGACATATCGGGCGGGCTTTTTTTCAAGGCCGGCAATTCGCGTGTCTGCAACTCCCTTTTGGCCTCTTCGATACATTCGGAGTAGTCGGCTGGATAGTTTTTTACTGTCTCGATTTCAAACACATCGCCCCCGGTTTTCTCCCGAATAATTTCCGCAATGCTTTTCGTATTTCCAGTAAGAGAATAGTATACGATCAACACCTTCGTGCTGCCGGCGCCTGTTGCGGCGGAATGGGCATTTTCCGGATTGCGCGCCGTTGCGCTCGCCGCGCCCAGTCCCTTGTTTGCTCCCGTGACGAACCGTACCTGGTCATCTTTCTGTGTCATTTCTTGTGCTCCTTGATTTCGGATTTTCCATTGCTCAAAATATAGCGCTGCCCGACTCCGAACAATAGATACGATTCTACCCAATTCTTGCCTGATTCTATCACCGGGCTATCCAAGTAGAATTAACTGTGATATCAAAGGGCCGATGTGGAGAATCAAATGCCGTTCTGATGTTAATAAAAACGATAGGTTACTCAAAAATGACAGAAAGCGGCCGTGCAGGCCTTGCCATAACCAACAATCTGCTAAAAGAGAAATTGCTGCGATGGATGCCTCGAACCGGGGACTACCCTACCGCTGTTGAAGGTTTCACGATCTTCCGGCGAGATGAGGCAAATCAGCCTGAAAACTGTTTTTACAAGCCGCTTGCCGGGGTGATTATCCAGGGATTCAAACGTTCCATAATAGGCTCTGAGGAGTACCGCTACGGGGAGAATCACTGCCTCGTTACCGGGGTGGACGTGCCGAGCGTAAACTACATCACCGCCGCATCGCCTGAGCAGCCGTTTTTGGCGGTGTCCCTCAACCTGGATAAATACCTGATCACCCAACTGGCGGCGGAGATTCCGCCTTCCTCCAAGCTTGGAAATGGTTCCTACAAAGGAATATCCATCGCAAAAGTTGATCCGGACGTGCTGGATGCATTCCTGCGCTTGGCGGAGCTTCACGAAAAGCCGGAACAGATACCGGTTCTCGCGCCGATGATTATCCGTGAGATTCATTACCGTCTTCTGATCGGACCTCAGGGCGAACGCTTGAGAATGCTCAACACGCATGGCACTCAAAGCAACCAGATTGCCAGGACCATCACGTGGTTGAGGGACAATTACAAAGGGCCTCTGCAGGTTGACGAATTAGCCAGGAAGGTGAATATGGCGACTTCAACCTTCCACCGGCACTTCAGGGAGGTAACGACCCTCAGCCCTTTGCAGTTTCAGAAGAAGTTGCGCTTATACGAAGCCCAGCGCTTGATGCTGGTGGAGAATGAAGATGCTGTGATCGCAGGACTGGCGGTCGGGTATGAAAGCCCGACTCAGTTCAACAGGGAGTACAAGAGGCTGTTTGGAGAGCCGCCACACAGGCATGTGAGCCAACTGAAGTAGCCCATATCATAGGGCTACTTTAATATCGAAATCACCTTCGGATGGCTCCCGGATGATCTCAACCATCGCAACGATTCAATGGTGTGCTTATCGCCCAAGAGTTCCAATAATAATGGAGGCAAGGGCAAAAAACTTCTCTCCTCTCAGCTCGCTTCAGCCCAATTTTTCTTACGGACGCTTGACGGGCTGATTCGGTACTGCGTACCTTATTTGAATCGGATGGATGAAAAAAAAGGAGACTAAGATGGGCACAAAAATATTCGAAGCACCGGTCCTTGAACCAACGACCCAAGAGTTTATTGACTCCCTTGCCGCTCAAGGAGGAAAGCCGATCTACCAACTCTCAATCGCTGACGCGCGCGAAGTTCTTGAGTGGCTCCAACGACAACCTGTCGAAAAGCTTCCAGTCCAGGAGGAAGATTTCACTATCACCGGCGGACCAAACGGGAAGATTTCAACGCGGATCATCCGGCCGGCGAATGCAACCGGCAAGCTCCCCGTGATCATGTATTTTCACGGCGGCGGCTGGATACTCGGCAGCAAAAACACGCACGATCGCCTGGTTCGCGAAATCGCCAATGGAGTGAACGCTGCTGTCGTGTTTGTGGATTATACACTCTCCCCGGAGGCCAAATACCCCGTTGCGATTGAAGAAGCATATGCGGCCACCAAATACATCGCAGAAAACGGAGCGCGGATGAATCTTGACGGCTCGAGGCTCGCAATCGCGGGGGACAGTGTGGGCGGCAATATGACGGCGGCGGTGACCATTCTGGCAAAACAGCGAAAGGGACCGAAGTTAGCGTTCCAGGCTATGTTCTACCCGGTAACCGATGCAAATTTTGATACTGCGTCTTACCATCGGTTTGCAAACGGTCCCTGGGTTACCGGCAAAGTAATGGAGTGGTTCTGGAATGCTTATGCTCCAGACGCCGAGAGAAGAAAAGAGATTACCGCCTGTCCGCTCAGGGCCACTATCGAAGAACTCTCGGAGCTTCCTCCAGCCCTTGTCATCGTCGATGAGAACGACGTACTTCGAGATGAGGGCGAAGCCTATGCGCGGAAGCTGATCCAGGCGGGTGTCCGGGTCACGGTTACCCGATATATAGGCACAATCCATGATTTCATGATGTTGAACCCTCTTGTCTCAACCCCGGCAGCACGTGCCGCCATCGCTCAGGCGAACGACACGCTCATGGAGGCCCTTGGAACGGAATCCCGAATGCGCCTTGCTGCGTGATAGCATTTGAGCCAGGTAGGTATAACCCCTATTTAGTTTTACTCTTGCCGCTCCCTCATGAAGTGTCACTATCACTTCGACCGAACGCCTCCCGCCATTCAAGCGGATACTCGGAACCGCGTATTTTCCACCGAACGAAGCGCGTCTTCTTCATCCTGCTCCGCATGGCTTTCATTGCTGTGAGATGCGGCGCATTAGCCACGAAGACCCTCAAGGCAGCCTCGTCTTCCCATGCCGAGAGGGTCCAGAACTTTTTTCTGAACAACTTTGCGAACAATGAGTACCCGATTACACCCGGGGTCGATCTAAGCTGCGATCGAATTTTTAGCATGTGTCTCAAAAGACCCGGGATATCCAGGAATGACTTGAGAGGAAGTTCTGTAAGAAGTGCGAGATATTCCCGGTCATCGTCGGGTTGGTAAAAAGTAGTCCAAGGTGTTGCCGGCATATATTCACTCTCCCCTTCCGCGCGCGATCTCAGTGGATCTATCTTTAATTTATATCCTCTCACCTTGAATTACACCCTCCAAGCGGCAACTCTGCTCGCATCATTAGCGAGGAACAGAGAGGGGCTTATACACTCTTGAGAAGAGGGGGAGGCACAACCATACTCATTGCAGTAGTGCCCCTTGAAATTTAAAATTCTGTAGGACGGGCAGGCGAGAGAGTTGTCTCCATCTTTCTCCGAAAGTCCAAAAATATAGCCCGATTATGCGCCGTCCGTTGCGGGGTGTCCTTCCTCAATCCGATCAGATGACCTCATGGGGGATAGTGCTTACGACTTAAGGAGGCCAACCCCTAACGTTATGACGCTTACCGCAAGGATAAGGGCGCCCATATATATCAGGTAGACAGCCCATCCCGGTGTCTGCGCCCCTGCCGAAAGCATCGAGAAAAAGAAACCGGCTGAGATAAGAATGGCGGAAGCAGGCACTCCGATACGAATCATCCATTTGATCGATTCAGGCAGGACGGCGGCATCTACAAAGATCTGAGCCAGAAGCGAAAGAATGACGATTACACCGGCATGAGCGTGGCCGGCGCGGAAGAAATTCTGCCTCAATGCGTTCTCCATATATCCGGAGTTCCTATCCATCAGAGAAGTCAGCAAAAAATAGCCCCCGTATTGGATTGTCGGCACGGTGATGAAGATCAGACCAGCCATAAGTCTTGAAGCGCTGCTCATAATGTCCTCCTCGTGTAAAACGGGTTTATGTCAATATGACGTGACAAGTTCAACTCTTCGACCAAAGCCGACTGCGCGTATCCAAATCGCCGAGAGTCCCGGGGCAACAGACCGAGAATTGGGCCTGATCCACCAGTCTATGTCTTGGCTAACCTCACGTGCTCTGCACGGAAGCCGATGCCGATCAGGCGCGCGGGAATTCGGCGAAGGTAGGGACAGCGTTTGAGAAGCTTGAAGGGACCACCCGGAGCGAGCGGTTTCGTACTGCTGAGAACGCGTTTGATGACGTTATTTTGGATAATGATCTGAAGCCGCTGCGTCGCCCGGGTTGGAAACATTCTCCGTTTCTGGACTGCACAAAGCTCACGTTCGCTGGGGCTTCCCCGCAGGAGTGAGGGCCCCAGAATATTTGCCGCGGCTACTGCATCCTGAATGGCAAGATTTATTCCGACGCCGCCGACCGGCGACATGGCGTGGGCCGCGTCACCGATGCATAAGAGTCCGGGCTTCGACCAGCGATTCAACCGGTCGACGGCCACCGTTAAGAGGCTAATGTCTTCCCAGCCGCGCAACTCATCGATGCGGTCGCGCAAGAAGGGTGCGAGCCTTGCAATCTCCTCGCGGAAAGCCGTAATACCTCGCCGGCGAATCACTTCGGCTGTGCCTTTCGGGATCACAAAGGCACATTGCCAATAGTCTCCGCGATTGAGCGCGGCAAGTATCTTTCCTCTATCGACATAGCCAAAGGTTTGTCCAGGATCACCGGAGCGGCGGCTTAGCCGCATCCACATCACGTCCATCGGCGCACCGAAATGGACGACTTCAAGCCCTGCGCGTGCTCGAATCACAGAATGGCGCCCATCGGCTCCAACCGTTAGATTGGCTCGAACCTCCCTTACGCCTAGTGGGGTTTTGGTTAGCACGCCGGCTACGCGTCCATTCTCCTCGATAAGGCCGGTAGCTTCGGCTTCCATTTCGACACGAAAACTCGGATAACGGCGCCCCTGCTCCACCAAGAAATTCAAAAAGTCCCATTGCGGCATGAAGGCGATGAAGCGGCTATGCGTAGGAAGATGAGTGAAATCGGCCAAGATGAACGCTTCGCCTCCGACTTGCCCTCCAAGCTCCTGCACCTCTTGATGCGGGAGCTTGAGGAACTCTTCGAGCAGGCTGAGTTCGAACATCAGCTCGAGAGTTGAAGGATGAATGGTATCTCCGCGAAAGTCGCGCAAGAAATCGGCGTGTTTTTCCAGGACCAGGACTTCCACGCCCGCTCGCGCGAGAAGGAACCCGAGCATCATGCCGGCAGGTCCCCCTCCTACTATGCAACAACGCGTTTGAACCAAGGCATCCATCGAAGCCAGCCCCTTGATGTCAATTATCTGAGAAGGGGTACTAGTATAAAATAAATCCGAATTACCTAGATCAATTCTCCCTTACACTAAAAATACGGCCCTTCAACAACAGATACTCTCCCCTTAACGACTCACGCTGCGTGAATCTCTACCTCATACTCCTTTGCAAGTGCCAGGATCTTATCCATGCCGGGCGGAGGCGCGAGTTTGCTAAGTTCCTCAAAGAATCCCTCAAACCCGGCAGGCGAGATAAATCCCAGCATTCTACTCTGTCCCGCACTCACATTGGTAAACCTATGTGGTATCTCTCTCGGTGCAAAAACAAACGATCCTGCCCCGGCCCGAACCGTCTTTTCCCCGTACTGGATTTCGTATTCACCCTCAAGAACGTACAGGGCTTCATCTTCCCTGTGGTGAGTGTGCAAAGGTGTGCCCCCGCCCGGTGGTGTAGTCTGTATCATCACGCTGAAGGCACCCTTGGTCTGTTCGCGTGAAACCAGAAGCGTTATCACGTTACCGAGTACATCCAGGTGCGTACCTTCACCGGGAGCAAGGACAACGGGATGAGAGGCTATAAGGAAAGACATCATTACCTTCTGGAGCGAAGTGCCGGTAATAGGATTGAAAGGCTATATGCCGGTGGCTGCCGACGCTTCAATCAAATGGCCTTTATTTTATTCTCAATAACTAAAATCTATGGGAGGTACCCATCCCCGTCAAGAACAGCGCCCTGTTTTGAGCAAGCCCAGAGGAAATCTGCACCCTTGAATCATGATCTCGGCAAAAACCAGCGAGGCGTTGGAAAAGATCCGGGTTTCATAAAGTGGGGGAATGTGTCCGCGCCCCGTTGATTTCTTAACCGGTAATATTTATCCATCATAGATTATTCCCAACGAATAGACCGAGGGGAGCTATCATGCCAGACTCACACGAAATCACCGCGGCGGAATCCGGGGCATTTGTCCGCATGCTTAAGCTTGAGCCTACCGGGTCCGGACCACTGGATGGTCTTTCCTTCGTAGTCAAGGACTTGATAGATGTCCAGGGTTATATCACCGGGTGCGGAAACCCCGACTGGGCCAAAAGCCATTCGCCTGCCGCAGTCAACGCTGTCTGTCTTGACCGGCTTCTTGCTGCGGGAGCAACCTGTATAGGCAAGGCCGTCTGCGACGAACTGGCCTTCAGTCTGGATGGCGAGAATTTTTTCTACGGCACGCCTTTAAACCCCCGAGCACCTGACAGGGTCCCGGGAGGCTCCTCCAGCGGCTCAGCGTCAGCGGTGGCCTGCGGCTTGGCGGATTTTGCCCTGGGCACGGACACTGGTGGCTCGGTGCGAGTCCCAGCCGGCAATTGCGGGATTTATGGTATGCGTCCATCCCATGGTTTTATCTCAGTAGCCGGTGTGATGCCCTTTGCGCCCACTTTCGACACAGTCGGAATTCTGGCCTATACGATTGATGCCTTGACGAAAGTGGCCGAGTCTTTGCTCTCCTTTCCGGTCCCAACGCGGGCATCTGTAGGGACCATATATGTATTTCAGGAGGTAATGACCCTCTGTGATGCTGAGGTGCAACAGGCCTTGTCCGGGCCATTGCAGTCGATTCAAGAGTTTTTAGGCTGTAAGGTGCAGGGAGCTTCTATTCGAGAAATCGACAGGGAGGCTTCAGATGCGGGGCTCACCACTTGGTTTGATACTTTCTGCACTCTTCAGTGGGCAGAAATTTGGAGTTCGTTGGGGAGTTGGGTGGAAGCGAGGAGACCTGCCTTTGGACCACGTACGCAAAACAATTTCGAGTTAGCGCGCAATCTTGACCGACGAAAAATTGAGCCTGCCAATCGCCGAAGGGAGGACTATCAGCGGCGCCTCAATGCCTTCCTTGGACCCGATAATATTTTGTGCCTGCCCACCACGCCAACGCCTGCACCAGAAAAAGGGGCGCTGGAAGATAAAGCCAGAAGCCCCAACTCCTTGAGCTCTTATTACCCTCGCACCCTATCTCTTACCTCCATTGCCGGTATCGGACGTCTACCTCAAGTCACGTTGCCCCTGGGGAATGTCAGAGGTGTCCCCGTTGGACTGTCTCTTGTGGCCGCTTATGGCCGAGATGATTTCCTGCTTAGTGTGGCACGCTCGGTGGCCCAGTACTGGATTTGATGGATCGAAGATAAGATCCCGGATTGGCTGCCGCTGCCATCTGCTCGGATTTCCGACGGCCTTATTATGAGTTACCGATAAGAAACAAATTTCCGTGCCGGTCTTACTTGCCGCCGCCTCTGGCGATGCCCAGGGGTTCGAGGATTTCCGATATGATACGAGCCCTCGCCCTGTCGGTCCCCGAGGCCCGCGCTTCCCGGTGGAGCCGCGTCAGGGCGGCTGCGTGCCTGTACATATTGCGCCGCCCGGATTCTCGAGCCGCCTCGATCAGGCTCCAGTCGGCGGTTTGCCGGAATCGGAAGAAGGCTTCCCGGATTTCCGGGAAAACCGCCCGCGAGATGGCGCGCTGGAAAGCGACGTAGAACCCGAGGGAGGATTCGACGCGGTTTTGCACGATGTGGCCGAGCAGGCCTTCCGAGTGGGTGTCCGCAAGAACGTCTTTGAGCACCCGGGCAAAGATTTCGACCGGGGTGTTCGAATAGGCGGAGACCATTTCCTGCCACAGGCCGCCGTCGAAGCCGGTCTCTAACGCTTCTCCGATTTCGTGGTAGACCCAGGTTTCAAGTTCCCGCCCCGCGATCCGCTCCAGCAGGTCCCCGAAGCGCGCCGCGTTGCGCCGTATCTCATCGAGACCCACCCCGTACCGGGCAAGACCGAACTCCACGGCTTCCCGCGCAGAGGGGAGCGTCTCAAAAATATGGTCCCACAGGAAAAAGAGCATGCACGACCGCCTGGCGAATATCTGCTTTCCCTGCCGCATTGCCGGGGTCATGAAGATGTCGCGGGCAAGCTCCCGGTTTACCACGTCTATTCTCAGCCCGACCACCGATCTCGATTCGGCGCATTCAGCCAGGAAAAAAGTGGGTTTCATGCCGATGCCGTAGCCCGCCCCGTAGACCAGGCCCAGCGGGCGCAGGCGGACGTTTAGTCCGGCCATGTCGTAAGGATCGAACCGCTCTTCGCCCAAAACAATCGGCGCGGTTTCTCCCTCTATAATTTCCTCCCAGTATTGCTCCCTCTCTTCTATCCACCCTAGAAGATCGGCCGATTCGGGCTCCTGCCAGGGGAGCATCCGGTGCTCCCATTTGTACAAGTCCCGCATCCTCAGCAGAAGGCCGCAGAGCGAGTACACCCCGGCGTGCCGGGAGTCCGATATATCGCAGTTTTTCTGGACCTGACGCTGCAGGTCGGATATTTCCGGTTTCAATGCACCCTCCTGAAAACCTTTGCGCAGGAGGAAAACGGGAGTTCGCGGTCCCCCTGGACGGGCCGAGCGGGAACCATGCGTCATTGCAGGTTTCTAACCCCGGTTTTTATCCATGCCGGCAATAATGTATCTTTTCACGCGGCTTTTGGGAAGCCAGCCGCCGCATTATAGGTCTCCCTAGCCGCCGGTTGACCACATTGTCTGATCGGCACTTTTTCTTGCGATCTCTGATTGGAATATCGTATGATTTATGGACATTCGGCACTCCAAGAGCCTGAAACTGCCGCCGCAAGCCGGAAAAAAGGCCCGGGCCGTTGAATCCTGATAATAAAATCCATTAACACGGGGTTTTTATGAGGCAAGAGATGATGAACGAAATATTTAAGACTCAAATTGGCGTCAGATTTCGAGATCTTGATGCTAATGCCCATGTTAACCACGTGGTGGTCTTCACTTATTTTGAAGAAGGAAGGAAGGTTTTCTTTCTTGATCATCTTGCTACGGGTCCTTTTATCTTTCCTTTTATTTTGGCCCGTATAAGTTGTGATTACCTAAGATCAATCAAATTGGATGCCGTGTTGCTATTGCATATCCGGGTAAGCAACATTGGTAGCAAAAGCTTCACCCTGGGCTACAAACTGACGGAGTTGTCAGATGAATCGATAATATATGCAAAAGGTGAATCTGTTCAGGTATGTTATGATTACGTTGAGGACAAATCTATTGAAATTCCTTTGGAATTGAAACAAACACTGGACAGGTATTATTTAGTGGAATAATGATACGTGTTCTTGCCGGTCAATCCGTTTCTCTCTCGCATGCATTGTCCTCTCTGTACATTGAAATTCTGACGTCCTGAAAATTTGCTACCCTCGGATCGTGCTTGCACAAGATCTCGGCAGACTGCAGGTTCCGCCTTCCGGCAAGCCTTCGTGATCAGCGAGCCTGATCACCCCGTATGATGACAACGTGGCCGGGTTGCCTTATCATAAAATCTAAACAACAACAGGAGAAAGACTATGCCAAAGATTGTTCGCTTTTACGAAACGGGAGGAGCCGAGGTACTCAAGATCGAGGAATTGCCTCTCGTAGAACCGGGAGAGGGCGAGGTTCGACTGGCGGTTGAAGCCATTGGCCTAAACCGCGCCGAAGTCATGTTCCGGCAGGGACAGTACCTTGAAAACCCGGAGGTGCCCTCACGACTCGGCTATGAAGCAGCAGGGATCGTAGACGCAGTGGGGCCAGGCGTCACCGGTATCCAAATCGGCGACCGGGTGAGCACCATACCCTCCTTTTCGATGAAGGATTACGGGGTCTACGGTGAGAGCGCGGTCGTTCCGGCCTACGCCGTGGCCCAGTATCCGGGTAATCTATCGCCGGTCGAAGGCGCTGCGATCTGGATGCAGTATCTAACCGCTTTCGGTGCGCTCATTGAATTCGGCCAATTACAAAAAAATGCATTCGTGTTGATCACCGCCGGGAGCAGTAGCGTGGCGCTGGCCGCCATTCAGATCGCGAAGTCTGCCGGGGCGTTTTCCATCGTCACGACTCGCGGCGCCGGAAAGAAGTCTTTTCTCATGGGCGCAGGGGCTGATCACGTCATAGTTACTGAGGAAGTGGATCTGGCTGAAAACGCGATGGCCATTACTTCAGGAAAAGGCGTCAGCTTGGTCTTTGATCCCGTAGCCGGACCCTTGCTGGAAAAACTTGCCGACGCTGCTGCTCCTGGTGCGTGTATCATTGAATACGGTGCGTTATCGCCGGCGCCAACCACCTTCCCTTTGTTCGCAGCGCTAGGCAAGGGTTTATCAGTGCGAGGTTACACCCTGTTTGAGATTGTGAGGGACCCCGACAGGCTTGATCGCGGCAAACGATTCGTCTACAACGGGATCGAATCCGGTGCGCTCAAACCCATCATCGACCGCACTTTCCCGCTGGAAAGCATTGTTGAAGCCCACCAGTACATGGAATCCAACCAACAAAAAGGGAAAATCGTGGTGACCGTCTAACGAGGAATAAAGGGTACGGTCAGCCCTTGAAACTAGAAAATCGTTATATTAATTTCCCCGCCAGTTTCCCTTTTCAAGGGCTGACCCCACTCATCACAGTATGGGGCTAAGGCGGTTCGGGCCAGGGCAGACCTGTTCCCATCCCCTCCACTCAAAGAAGCCACCCTCGCGAACCACTTGCCCAATTCTTGCATCAGCCTGCCTCAATCTTGTCAGAGAAACGAGACGACAACGTGCTTGACGCACATCACCATCCCTGCTACATAAAAACCGGCAGAAAGCAATTTCTTATCACCTTCGAAGCACCTCCGCGATGGCAGGTAGGTGTTGAGGGACGATCGACCGGACCGTACCTGTATCGATATCGGGCGCCTGGGCGAAAAGTTTATATCTCATGTTTAAAATCGATATGCATCTACATACTGTCCTCGGCGGGGATTCCACCATTCAGCCTGAGGAGGTGGTCGATCAGGCCCGTCGGCTGGGACTGCACGCGCTGTGCATCACCGAGCATCACGACCATGCCTTAAGCAGGCCGATGGACCGCATCGCAGTAAAAGAAAAGTTCCCTATTTTCAGGGGCCTGGAGTATCGGGCCGCCGAAGGGCATCTGCTGATTTACGGCGTGCGCGCGGGCAAAGGCGATCTTCCGCCGGGTTTGCCCATGCAGAGGGTCATCGATTGGGTCAACCAGAAGGGCGGCGCGGCCGTAGCCGCTCATCCCTATCAGGACGGCCTGATCAGGCGTGCCCCGGGCGATCGGGTGTTATCATTGAAAGGCCTGGTGGCCTTGGAGACGCTCAACGGCAGCGTACCGCCGGAAGGAAACCAGCGTGCCTGCGAGGCTGCCCGCCGGTTGGGCATCAACGGTATCGGCGGTTCGGATGCCCATGGGATACAGGCGCTGGGCAGCGCTTACACGTGTTTCAACAAAGCGATCCGAAGTGCGGCTGAACTGGTGACGGCACTGCGGGACGACACCTATTTCCCACAATGGGGTTTTGATAAGTAGTGTTGCATTCCTTAAATAGCGCTTCGATTATGGCTTAGATCTTTCCTTCAACTCCATTGGCTACTGTAACAGCTTAACCTGCCTGTCGTGTGCCACCCCTAAAAAAGGTTTTCTTCATTGCTGATTCCGATTAATCCGGTGGATATGCAGCAAGAGATAGGTAGCAAGGTTGAAAATTGAAAAATCAACCATCTCTCCTATATGACGTTATGCGGAGGGATACCCGGGACCTCTCAATATTTGGATCATTTCTGCATTTTCCCTGTATGTCGACTAGCTTTATCCCGGGACAGATCAGGGATAGCGTAGAAATCCTGGCTGGCGGTCCCACCGCCCTAGCTGAAGTACAACCCCCCGTTCACATTAATCGTCTGTCCGGTTATGTAGCCGTTTTGGGCTAACATGAGGACCACGTCGGCCACTTCTTCAACCTTCCCGAAGCGGCCGACTGGAATGCGGCCGGGTATTGCGTCGATCTCCCGGACCATATCGGTCTCAATTAGCGCCGGGGTGACGGTATTGACAGTAACGCCATCCTTTATCAACTGTGAGGCGTAGTAGTGTGAAAGGCCCCACAGTCCGGCCTTCGACGCAACATAGGGTGCAGCGGTAATCCCACCGGTCTGGGCTGCAGTCGATGAGATATTTATGATCCTTCCCCAATGCAGCTCGCGCATTCCCTGAAAAACTGCCTGAGTGATCAGAAAAGCCGACTTGAGATTTACGTCGAGCACCCTGTCCCAATCCTGCTCGGTGATCTCGTCGATACTTTTCCGGATGGCAATCCCGGCATTGTTCACAAGGATCTGGACTCGCCCGAGCTCGTGCTCGACTGTGCGGATCATCTCCGAGATTTGCGAAGAATTCGATACGTCCGCCTTAACCAGGATGCCCCTCTGCCCGGTCTTTCGAACCAGGGCCAGGGTCTCCCGGGCTTCTTCCTCACGCGCGTAGTAATTGATCGCAACGCATGTACCCGCTCCTGCAAGCGCTGCCGCAACGGCACGCCCGATGCCTCGGCTGGCTCCCGTGACCAGCGCAACTTTGCCGGAAAGATCGTCCATGCCTGTTTCCTTTTTTAGATCGTGTGGGCAAAATGCTGCAAATTGCGAAAGCTCAAAAGAGCGGGGAAAGTTTTTTCACTTTGACCTGCCCATGACCAGATCTCAGCCTTCTCTGCGGCCCGCTGCCCAGGCATCAATAAACCCACAGGGGTCCAGTTCACTCGCTTTGGCTTTATCTTCTCTAAAACCTCTCCCTGCCCTGCCTCGAAAAGATACTGGATTCCGGCCCAAAAGCGCCGCCGGAATGACGAAAGTGGGAGCCCCGCCACTTTTCATGGTTTCCGGGTGTCCCAGAAGGGGCGTGAAGAGCTGTTACGAAAAGTTCATTTCGGATGGGCTTCAGCGTCTCGACAGCACCCAAATCCCCCCTGCCCCCCTTTAGAAAAGGGGGGTTATTGGCGCTCCTTTTCATGTTTTCCGGATGTCCCAACGGGACATGCAATGCTGCGGTGGATCTAGCTTTCTCCCAGTTCCTTGTGTTCGAGGAGCAGCCGGGCCTTTTCCATTACCAGGTCGTACTGTGTTTTGGTGAAATCATTCCAAACCGCATCGTTTGAGGTCTGAATCTTTTTCACTTCCTCCACCATATTCGGATCGACGAAGTCCATCTTGCCGAGCGCCACGGCTTGTTCGGTCATAACCGTCATGCCGTAGGCGCACATCCTGATGGTTTCATTCATCGTCTGGCTGAGAGCGGCGAGAAGCGCCGCGCCCTTGAGGCCGCCGGACTGGGAGTTGATTATAACGATGGCTCGCTGCTGAATCGGCGGCGTAACTTTGAGAAACGCGTCGAGCATAATGCTGATGGCGTTTATAGCTTTATATGTTACGGCCAGTTCGCCGATCTGGACTTCGGTCAGCTTATAGCCGTCCTTGGAAGCCCGGAATTCCTGAGTGGTTGTCTGCAGGGCTACTTCTCTTTGGTCATCGGTGGACATTAGTTCGGTCCGCCTCTGCATGAGTTTGGAATATTCCTCGGAACCGAGCGCGGATTTCCCTTCAGGAAGAGGTTTGCCGTCCTCAATGAGTTTTTCAAGCTCTTCGTTTTCCTTTAGTTTCTGTTCGATCTCGGCCAGTTCTTTGCGGCAGGCGTCGAAGTCTTCTCTGGTCTTTTGCGCTTCGTCCCGATATCGAATGATATCGTTTCCAAGCTGCCGGAAATATTGGTCGGCTTCCACTTTGGACTCTGCCAGCAAGGTTTTCTGGACCTGTATCCGGTCCGCCGACTTTTGGGTGACATCCCACTGCTGGCGCAAAAGATCGGGCAGGATTTCAAGAATGTCGACTTCAATTTCATGCTCGATCGATTTTTTGGCCCTGTCGCTGAAAAAAGGAATATGCGCCGAAGCCAATTTTTGCTTGAAGTCGGCCCCACTGCCTTCCTGGCGCGTGGCGAGAGCCCCCAGGACTTGCGACCATTTCTTCTGGAGATCGTCATTTTCCGCCAGCAGTTCGTGAATGGCGATTCCCAGGCCCCGGATACTTTCAAATAGCTCTGGCTGGCCTCTGTCATCTGGGCCGTGGTTTTGCGCGCTTCGACGTCGGTAGCGGTCTCCTGGCGAAAAGCGGACTTGATTTCGTCTACCGACATGTCTTTGGCCTTTTCCATCTGACCGATGGAAAGCGGGACGAGAGTCAATGCTTTGTTTTCTGCAGATTGGCTTTGCTGTTCCATTCGTCAAAACCTCCATTGATTCGAGCAGGTTTAACCCTGTTTGATTGTCTGGTCGATGCTGCTCACCGCCACCAGTGTTTTCTCGATGGCTGTCGCCGTCGACGACAGGGTGAGCTGAATTTGATCCATGATTTCCTTCTGTCTTCCGGGGTCGGCTTCGGCTTCTGCAATGGAAGCATCCAGTGATTCGAGCGTCGCCTGGATGGTCTCTATGCCGTTTCGGATGATGGGTTGATTGTTCACCATGCCCTCAAGCCGATGCAGGGTAGACTTTTTTTCGGTCAGCATTTTGTCCAGCCCTTTTTCACCGTCTGCTATGCGTTTTTCCAGAGTCCGGACCTCCAGTGCCAGCGAATTGGGGTCCTTCGTTTTAATGAAGATCCTGGCTCGGCGGTATTTTTTGGCAAAATCGGCCGCCCCTTCAAGGTAATCACGTACAAATCCGCTGTAGGCTTTGAGAATCTCGGCCACCACGGGACTGTTTTCGGCATCGTAATGGACAAGACGGCTGCCGGTATCCAAAATGGAACGCAACTGCATCGTCAGCTCATCGGCCATGCCGGTCTCGGCCGTGAGCTTTTTGATCGGTTCATCTTTAGCCGCTTCGGCTGCTGCTTTGGATTCATCCGCCGCCTTGACATCTTTTTCCGTGTTGTTTTTAAGATCGGTTCGTGCGGCCCAGATAGCCAAAGCGGCTCCGGCGATCAAAACGATTGCGCTTAATGCCGGGCTTCGCAACACAACGGCTATGATCACTGCCGCTATCATGATAACTGCAGGTTTTATAAAAATCTCTTTTGGAATTTTCTTCGATTCCATATTATCCCGCCTCCCTCGCTCAGTTTCTCGAAAGAAGAATTTGCCGCAAGACGTCCAGCGATTCTTGTATGCCCTGATCACTCCAGTTTCGCCGGCGCATCGTCTCGAAATACTCTGCAGTGAGATCCGGAGACATAATAATGGCCTTGAAGGCGTCCCGGAAGGTTGCATCCTTGCTGAACCAATCGCCGACGATGCTCTGTCCCTTGCGAGACAGCTCATCGAGCGATATCCCGATGTTTCCCAGGACATCCTGGAATTTCTTCCTGGCATCCGCTGCATGCTGTTTCACGTTCTCCACGACATCTTCCATCCGAACGTCTTCCATGCCCTGGAGAAGTTCGATGACTTTTTCCCTGAGCTCGTCGACCTCACTGCTCAGCTTTTCGGCCGGCTCGCCGCGTTCCAGCCGGGCTATTACCCGGTCCACGAGATCTCGGAGTTTCCTGGCTTCTTCCAGAAAAATGGATTTCCTTTCCTTCGCTTCAGGCATTTCCTTTTCCTCTTGGTTGAATCCCGGGCTACATGGAGTTGGCAATGAAAACCGCCACGCTTATTTCTATGCAGGCCGCGAAAATAGCTACAGCCTCATTATGTTGCTTGTCCATTTCGTCTGCATAAGAAACCCTTGGCATAAATATCTTTCTGGCCACAGCCTTGAAAACGAAGAGCGCCAGGAGGCCCAGGGCAAGATAGATGCCAAATCCCCGAAGTCCCGGGATCCATCCGGTAAAAGGCCCGATGATGCTCGCCCTCAAGATAATGGAGATGGCGATCAATATCCCGGCAACATCGATTCCTTCGGCGAGATTGCCTTTGATTTCGATCTCTTCCTGAATATTGCGTCCAGAAATTGCCGCTTCCAAATAGAAGGTGATTACCAGGGCTATTTGACCGAGGGCAAAGAACACTCCCGCCGCCAAAAGGCCCCCGCCCTCTCCGGTGAAGGCGCCATTCATTATTATGCCGGTGCCGACAAAAGTGGAGAATTCCACGGCCCCCACGGCCACATTCCCCTTGGCTGCCGCTTCGTCGTTATTGATTTTGCGGAGGATTATCCTCTTGTTGATTTCAAAAGTTATGAAAAGAAGAATCACGATCATGACCGTGCCTTGAAAAAAATTCCACAAATCAATCGTGATCTTCGGCGATCTGCCGGAAAGAATGCCGGCAAGAGCCAGAAACAAGCCCAGACATATCCCTGACTTTCTAAGCGCGACAGCCAGGTTGCTTTCCAGGAGCATTGCCTTGTCCTCATCAAAAGGCGCGCGCTTGTCGTCGGCCAGTTTGACCAGCCACACCACCAACATGCCCAATAATGGATAAACAGCCAGTTGAAGCACTATGTACCAGAAATCCACCCCGATCTCCTTTCGTTCATTATTATCAGCTATTCGAACCTGTGCGGCACAAATGAGCTCAGGTTATTGGTAACAATAGTCTGCGATTCCCGGATGCCCATGCCGGCGCTGTGTCCGCCGATCACCCAACAGCCAAGTATCGGATAGTTTCCGTCGAAACAGGGGATAGGGGCCAGGGCCTGGTACATATAGCCTTCTTCCCCATAAGTACCGGACGTATGAAACCCTTCTTTGCCTTCGTGGTACACGGTAATGTTGGCCCCTTCCCTTGAGAGCAGAGGTTTTCTCACAAATTCTTTCATTGCCCTGGGTCCATCGAGATAGGCTTCGAGAAGATTAGGATGACCGGGGTTTAGTTCCCAGAGCACAGGAAGAATCCCTTTGCTTGAAAGAATGAGCTTCCATATGGGTTCGATCCAGTTCATCCTGTCGAATGTTTGTAAGAGGTATTGCCCGTATTTGTCGGCCAGAAGCCACTCCCAGGGATAGAGTTTGAAAATGTTTTCAATAGTGATGTCATCCAAAGTGGTGAATCGGGTGAATGGTTCGAGCCCCAGCCCGATATCACTGATGAAAATCAACTCTGCCTTGATTCCTGCGTCAATGGCCGTATCCGTGAGATAGGTGGTAGTGACCAAGTCTTCCATGCTGTCGGATACACATGTCAGATAGAGTGTACTGCCCTCTTCCCATCGCTGGAATATTTTCGGCCAGCTTTCCATGAGCTTCTCATGGATGGAATTAAACTGATCTGATCCGGCATCGAAGACTTCCTGAAGCCAGAACCACTGAATGACACTTGCTTCGAGCAAGGCCGTCGGCGTGTCGGCGTTGTATTCCAACATGACGGGTGGATTTAGCCCATCATAAGCCAGGTCGAACCGGCCATAAAGAGTGGGTTCCTTTTTCGCCCAGGATTTCTTGATAAGCGGGATGGCATCTTCCGGAATGCCGAGTTGGGCGAAACGATTATTGTCGATGACGTACTGGACGGCTTTCATGGCCAGTTGATGAAGATCGTTGGCTGCATCGTCGAGAACATCAATTTGTTGAGAGTTGAACAGGTAATAGGCGCTTTCGTTCCAGTAAGCGCCGTCAGGATTATGATGATAAAGCAATCCCGATGCTTCCACCTTGCTTTGCCAGTTTTCGCGGGGTTGGATCTTTATTCTCTGCATATGATCTGTTCATTCCTCTCACCGGCATTCGGCCGGAAGTTTTCTTCTTATCCTCCGATCCCGCCGCCGCCATGAGCGCCGGCACTGCCGCCAAAACCACCTCTGCCTACTGAGCCGCCTAACGAACCTGAGCCGCCGGAAGAACTTCCGCCTGACGAGCCGGCTCCGGGGGAACCCGAAAACCGGCCGCCCCCATAGCCTCCGGAACCTGAATAGCCACGGGGCGGAGCGTAACTGCCGCCACTGACAACACTTCCCGGACTGTATCCGCCTCCGCCGTAGTACCAGAAAAATATACCGGGACCACCTCCGCCATAATATCGTCTGGTTTCATCGTTCAAACACTGTTGTTCACTAACTACCTTACCGGTGTTGTCTACACACCGCCTCTTCTGAGCCGAATCATCACAACCGGTCATGGTTGCCACAAGGCTCAGCAAAGCCACGCCCAGCACAATTTCCTGTGACTTATTTATTTTTCTCCTTTTTTTCCGGGTCACTGTTGACCTCCCTATAACCGGAATTGATCGTCTGAAATAAGCCTGTCGCCTATCGGCAACTTTTTCAAAGGGCTGGTATTATTGATTATTTGTAGCGGGACACCATATTCTGCCCATGCTGATTTGTCAAACAATTTTCTATTTGCAATTTAATTGATTTTTCGAGAACTCAGTTCAAGTTCCATCGATTAGGAACTGAATCTACACATTCCATGAACAATCTGATCACTAATACTTCAATGTTAAAGATTCCTATACGATTACAGTTGATTCTAAATGAATTGACGATAAGTAGTTTGCCTAACTAAATACACGTTTTTTTAACTGTCGAGGTGTTCAAAACACATAATGAATGATTACATGAAATGTATCAGTATCCGATTCGCCTGCAACTTGAGTCTGAAAGGGGATGGACGGTGAAAGCAATTCGCGTGTACCAATTCGGAGCCCCCGAGGTGATGAGAATTGAGGATGTACCGGACCCAGCGCCGGGGCACGGTCAACTTGTCGTTCGAATCCATGCGGCCGGTGTGAATCCTATCGATACATACATCCGTTCGGGGCTTTATGCTCTCAAGCCCTCACTGCCGTATACACCGGGCAGAGATGGCGCCGGTGTTGTCGAAGCGGCGGGAGAAGGCGTTTCCAGGTTCAAACCTGGTGATCGGGTCTACCTTTCGGGGGTAGCCGCCGGCACTTATTGTGAAAAAACAATCTGTAACGACTCAGAGGTCCACCCTCTTCCCTCTCAAGTCTCCTACGAACAGGGAGCAGGTTTAGGCGTCCCTTACTCAGCAGCATTTCGGGCACTTTATCAAAGAGCAAAGTGCATTCCCGGCGAAGTACTGCTCATTCACGGCGCCAGCGGCGGGGTTGGAATTGCCGCGATACAGTTTGCCCGCGCTTCCGGGATGACTATCATCGGGACTGCCGGTACCGCTGAGGGGCGTGATCTTGTCATGAGGCAGGGAGCACACCACGTTCTCGATCACCATAGTACCGATTACCTCAAACAGGTCCTCGCCATTACGAATGCCAAGGGCGTAAACGTCATCCTCGAGATGCTTGCAAACGTGAACCTGGGTAAAGACTTGGGCGTTCTTGCCCGCCAGGGCCGAGTGATTGTGGTCGGTTCTCGGGGGACGGTCGAAATCGATCCTCGCGCAACTATGGCCCTTGAGGCATGCATTATGGGAATGACTGTCTTGAACGCCGCCGAGGGCGAGCTAAAAAGCATACACGCGGCGATAGGCGCGGGTCTGGAAAACGGCACTTTACGGCCGGTGGTGGGCAAGACATTGCCCCTGGCTGGAGCGCCGGAGTCTCACCGAACCGTCATTGAATCAAGCGCCCACGGGAAAATAGTCCTCATACCCTGAGCCCGGACCGGGCATTCAGCCCAACAGAAGATGCCCCGGCCTCTCTAAAACGCTTATCTCTTCGATAACACGCGGATGGAGGAGACCGGATCCTCAACTTACCGGTTCGTCAGGACACCGCTCCAGTGGCATCTATTGCGAACGCCCGAAAGCCAGGCCGCCTCTTTTGATCATCCGTTCCATGTCTGCATCTGATAGAGCATCCAATAGGACATTTTTATCCCCCTCCCTCCGTCCTTTCGTGGTCACTTATTCCTCTTTACCAGCCGCAGGGTAGGACAATATTATCAGATATCTCCTAAAAACAAGTCCACAACACGATTCTCCCCTTATCCATAAACTTAAGTAATGACAATGTATTACAAAAACCGATAATTGCTTGATATTTAATATATACTATGCGCTTACTGCTATCAGCTTGATTTTACAGACTTCTTTCAATCTCACCAAACTGGGCTTTTCACTTGGCATAAAGCTTGCTCTGTAACCCGCAGCTACTGAGATTCTTGGTGTTTCGAATCAACCATTTTTTTCCAGGCGCCCGGCCATTTTGAAGGGGGGCGCCCCGCGAGTCCGACTAAGAGCGAAAACCCCGGAACAAAGGCGGTGACGCCGTTTCGCCAAGAAATCAGGCGCTGTGGGGCGTCAGTCCGGTTAATCCCGTGCGCCGGGCCTTTTACGCTCTGAATAATTGCGCGGTCGGCAGCAAAAGGCAAGTCACGCAATCAACCCGTGCAACTCTAGGAGCCAGGGAGATCAACAATGGGGAAACTGCTTAGCGGCGCCGCGATTACTTTTCTGACGATCTTCACGGCGGTTCTTCTATTGGCGCCCCCGGCAACAGCAGCCATCACACTTGAAGGCACAGGCACCCTCAGTTTCATCAGCGGCACGGCAGCCATACCTACAATAATAACGGCACCAGGCGCTACGATCTCACTTACCCAAGTGTTGAATGGCGCGCCTCCCTATAACAGTTACACCGGTACTCTTACGTATACGCTTCCCCCCGGCACTGTTTTGACCACCGTGGAAATCTCGGCTCTCAGGGGGCTTGATGAAAAAGAAGCCTTCCACATCGTCGGTATCTTACCGGCGGCAGATTCAAACGGCTCAGCGACACATGTAGTCGCGGAAGGTAATCTTGGCTTTTTGGGGGATATCGGGACACTCCAAAAGGGGTTTGGCATTCGTGGCTACATACTGGATGGGACTGCCACGAGCTTCGAGGGAGCATTTTTTAAGTCCCCACAACAATAGAGTTAGCCTCATGAAACGAATTCTCATCCCAAAAACTCATAAAAAACGGTTTTTTGTATCGCCGTTTATTACTTCACCTCGCCAACTCGCCATCTTGGCTGCTTGCGTGAGGAGGACCTGAGATGGGCCGAGCAAATCTTTCAAGGCATTTGGACGGACTGTTCATTTTCATCGGCGTTGTCTGTCTATTCTCTGTATTTCAATTGGCCTCTGAAGGAACGTCACTTGGCGTTGCGGCCTGGACGTCGTCCGGAACCCTGGTCACCGGGCGCTACTCTCATACGGCCACCCAGCTTGCGAACGGCCATGTGCTGGTGGCCGGGGGGAAAACATCGAAGGAAGCCCCCTTTCCAGCTCTGAGATCTTCAATCCGTCTTCCGGAGCGTGGAGCAAGTCGGGAAGCCTCGCCACCGGACGTTACTATCACACGGCTACCCTGCTTGCGAGCGGCCAAGTGCTCGTCACCGGGGGTTTGGACAAAAACGGCAACGCTATTCCCGTCTGCGAGCTTTACAATCCCTCATCCGGAGCGTGGAGCAAGACGGGAAGCCTCGCCACCGGGCGTTACTATCACACGGCCACTCTGCTTTCCAGCGGCCAGGTGCTCGTGGCCGGGGGGGTGGACATCAACGGCAATGTTCTTGCCGTCTGTGAAATTTACAATCCGGTTACCGGGGTGTGGACCTCGACGGGAAGCCTCAATGCTGCGCGTTCAGAGCACACGGCCACCCTGCTTACCAACGGCCAGGTGCTCGCGGCCGGGGGAGAAGGCGGCACCGTTCTTTCAACCACTGAGATCTATGATCCGAATGCCGGAGTGTGGACAGAAGCGGGAAACCTCGCCACGGGTCGTTACTCTCACACGGCCACCCTGCTTGCCAGCGGCCAGGTGCTTGTTACCGGGGGGACAGACAACTTCGCCAACGTTCTTTTCAGCTCTGAGATTTACAATCCGGTTGGCGAAGTGTGGTCAGCGACCTTCAGCCTCGCCACTGCGCGTTCAGATCACACGGCAACCCTGCTTACTGACGGCACTGTGCTCGTGGCCGGAGGGAAGGACAACAACAACAGCGCTCTTTCCGACTGTGAAATATACAATCCGGCTACCCAAACGTGGACGGAGACTGGAAGCCTTATCACCGGGCGCTACTATCACACGGCCACCCTATTTTCGGGAGGCCAGGTGCTCTTGGCCGGGGGCGAAGACATCAGCGGCGACGCTGTTTCCGCCAGTGAGATCTACAGCGCGCCCACCGCCGCTGTGCCCGGAGCCCCGACGGGGGTGAGCGCAGCGCCCGACAGCGCCCTGGCGTCAGTCAGCTTCACGGCCCCCGCCTCAACCGGCGGCAGCGCCATTATCTTCTACACCGTTACTTCCAGCCCCGGCGGCATAACAGCCATGGGAGCGGCAAGTCCGATATTGGTGGCCGGACTGACCGGCGGCGCCACCTATACATTCACGGTAACGGCTACCAACGTGATCGGGACCGGTCCGGCTTCGAGTTCATCAAACAGCGTAACGCCCGGCGCAGTTCCGGCCGCCCCGACATCGGTAACGGCCACGGCCGGCAACGCCCAGGCAACCGTGAGCTTTAAGCTGCCCGTAAGTACCGGGAACCCGATAACGGTTTGCACGGTGACATCGAGTCCCGGCGGCATAAAAGCCACAGGTGCGGGAAGCCCCATATCAGTGCCAGGCCTTACCAACGGCACTGCCTATACATTCACCGTAACGGCCACCAACGGGACTGGGACCGGTCCGCCCTCGAGTCCTTCCAACAGCGTAACGCCTGCCACAAACCCCGGCGCGCCCACAGTGGTAACCGCGGCGGCAGGCAACGGCCAGGCAGCGGTCAGTTTCACGCCCCCCGCTTCAAACGGCGGCAGCGCCATTACCTCTTACACCGTGACACCTTATATTGGGACAGTCGCAGGACAAACAGCCTCAGGAGCGGCAAGTCCGATAACGGTGTCAGGCCTTACCAACGGCACTGCCTATACATTCACCGTAACGGCGTCCAATGCGATGGGGACCGGTCCGGCATCGAATCCCTCCAACTCCGTAACACCCGCCGCTGTTCCGAACGCGCCGACAGCAGTAACGGCAACGGCAGGCAACGCCCAGGCAGTTGTCAGTTTCACGCCCCCGGCTGCAAACGGCAGCCCCATTACATCCTATACCGTGACTTCCAGCGGCGGACAAACAGCCTCAGGGACAGCAAGCCCCATAACGGTGACGGGCCTGCCCAACGGTACTGCCTATACATTCACCGTAACGGCGGCCAACTCGATTGGGACAGGTCTGCCCTCAAGTCCTTCCAACTCCGTAACGCCCGCCACAAACCCCGGCGCACCGACAGCAGTAGCGGCAGCGGCAGGCAACACCCAGGCAACGGTCAGCTTCACGGCCCCCGCTTCAAACGGAGGCAGCGCCATTACCTCCTACACCGTGACATCCAGCGGCGGACAGACAGCCTCAGGGACAGCAAGCCCCATAACCGTAACGGGCCTTACCAACGGCACTGCCTATACATTCAAGGTAACGGCGGTCAACTCGGTTGGGCCAGGTCCGGCGTCGAGTTCCTCCAACAGCGTAACGCCCGGCATACTTCCAGGCGCTCCAACGGCAGTAACTGCAACCCCGGGCAACGCCCAGGCAACAGTGATCTTCACGCCCCCCGCTCCTAACGGCGGCACCGCCATTACCTCCTACACCGTCACTTCCAGCGGAGGACAGACTGCCTCAGGAACAGGGAGCCCCCTAACCGTGACGGGCCTTACCAACGGCACGGCCTATACCTTCACGGTAACGGCGGCCAACTCGACCGGGACAGGTCCGGCCTCAAGTCCATCCAACAGCGTAACGCCTGCCACGACCCCCGGTGCGCCCACAGTGGTAACCGCGACAGCAGGCAACGGCCAGGCAACGGTGAGCTTCACGGCCCCGGCTTCTAACGGCGGCAGCGCCATTACCCTCTACACCGTGACCACATCCCCAGGCGGACAAACAACCCCGGGGACAGGCACCACTATAATCGTGCAGAACCTGGCCAACGGGACTACATATACATTCACGGTAACGGCAACCAATGCGGCCGGGACCGGTCCCGCCTCGGGTGCATCCAACAGCGTGACGCCCGGCATACTTCCGGGCGCGCCGACGGCAGTAACTGCAACCCCGGGCAACACCCAGGCAACGGTCAGCTTCACGCCCCCGGCTCCTAACGGCGGCAGCGCCGTTACCTCCTACACCGTGACATCCAGCGGCGGCCAAACAGCCTCAGGGACAGGAAGCCCCATAACGGTGACGGCCCTGGCCAACGGCACAGCTTATACATTCACTGTAACGGCGGCCAACTCGACCGGGACCGGTCCCGCCTCGAGTCCTTCCAACTCCATAACGCCCGGCCCGCTTCCGGGCGCGCCGACGGGTGCAACGGCAACGGCCGGCAACGCCCAGGCAACGGTCAGCTTCACGCCCCCGACTCCTAACGGCGGCAGCGCCATTACCTCCTACACCGTGACATCCAGCGGCGGACAAACAACCTCTGGCGCAGGTAGCCCCATAACGGTGACGGGCTTGGCCAACGGCACGGCCTATACATTCACCGTAACCGCGACCAATGCTACCGGGACCGGGACCGCCTCAAGTCCGTCCAACAGTGTAACGCCTGCCACAAACCCCGACGCGCCAACAGCGGTGACTGCAACGGCCGGCAACGCCCAGGCAACGGTCAGCTTCACGCCCCCGGCTTCTAACGGCGGCCTTACCATTAACTCCTATACCGTCACTTCGACCCCCGGCAACGCAACAGCCTCAGGAGCGGGTAGCCCCATAACGGTAACGGGTCTGACCAACGGCACTACCTATACGTTCACGGTAACGGCTGCCAACTCGGCCGGGACCGGTCCGGCCTCGGGTCTCTCCAACTCCGTAATGCCTTCAACGGTCCCCGGCCCGCCCACAGGTGTAACGGCATCTCCAGGCAATGCCCTGGCAACTGTCAATTTCACTGCGCCGGCTTCCAACGGCGGCCTCGCCATTACCTCCTATACCGTGAACGCTAACGGCGGACAATCAGCCTCAGGGACCGGAAGCCCCATAACGGTGACGGGCCTGACCAACGGCACAGCCTATACATTCACGGTAACGGCGTCCAACGCGGACGGGAGCGGTCCGGCCTCGGATCCCTCCAACTCCGTAATCTCCTCCTCCGGCCCCTCTGCGCCCGACCCGCCGGCAATAGTAACGGCAGAGCCAGGCAACGCCATGGCAACGGTCAGCTTCACCCCGGGCTATAACGGCGGCGAGCCCATAACGGCCTACACTGTGACACCCGTGTCATCGAAGGGCCCCGGGGTCAAAATCAAAGGAATTAAAAGCCCGATGATCATCAGAGGGCTGGCCAACGGGACACCCTATACATTCATGGTGACTGCGACAAACAAGCTGGGGACCGGTCAGCCAACTGCTTCCAACCCGGTAATTCCCGCCACGGTGCCGGGCGCGCCGACAAAGGTAACCGCATTAAACGGTGCGGCCAGCAGTAACGAGGCGACGATCAGCTTCAATGCCCCGGCGGCAAACGGCAGCGCCATAACGGGCTACACTGTGACATCGAAGCCCGCAGGCGGTTCTGACAACGACGCCGGAACAACTTCAACCTCTCACGTCATGACGGGGCTTACCGACGGCGTTGCCTACACATTCACCGTAAAGGCGGCCAACTCGGTCGGGACCGGTCCGGCGTCGGCGCCCTCCAACAGCGTAATGCCTTACACACTGCCAGGGGCACCGACAATTTTAAAAGTAACGCCCGGCAAAGCCGATGCAACGGTCAGCTTCAAGGCCGCGGCTTCAAACGGCAGCGCCATCACCTCCTACAACGTGGCATCTCCGGAGGACAGCTCGATCAGCGTAACTGGCAAATCCAGCCCGATAACGGTGAAGGGTCTGGCCAGCATGCAAACTTATACATTCACGGTAACTGCGACAAACAAGGCAGGACCCGGTCCGGCCTCGGCTCCCTCCAGCGGCATTACGCCTCAGTAGACGGAAGGGTGTGCAGAAGCCAAACGCCTCGCGGGGCGTGGAGATATGGCAAAAAAAACTTGGATTCCATGAACAAGCGCTCCTCGGCGATTTTGACCGGGGATGGCCCGGGTATACGACAGAACTGACAAAAAGCGATTTCTTATCACCATATCCTAAAACTCTCAAAAGGGGCGATTTCTTGTCACCACAGATTATCGGCGCCTTACGGAGGAGGACCTGAAATGTGTAGACGAAATTTTTCAAAGCAGTTGTATGAACTTTTCATTTTCATCTGCGTTATCAGTCTATTCCATGTTGTTCCATTGGCTTCTGAAGGCTCGTCACTTGCCAAATCGCCCGCCAGCGCCAGGGCAGCGGCCTGACTCGTCCGCTTCGGCGTGGGTAGCGACGGGAAGCCTCGGCACTGCGCGTGCGCAGCATACGGCCACCCTCCTTAACGACGGCACTGTGCTCGTGGCCGGCGGGTATGACTTCAACAATGATGTTATTTCTACCAGTGAGGACTACAATCCTTCCAGCGGCAAGTGGGCCCAACCGGTAAGCCTTAATTTTCCGCGTTACTCTCACACGGCCACCCTGCTTTCCGACGGCACTGTGCTAGTGACCGGGGGAACCGATGACGGAATCGACGGTCTTACCGAATGTGAAATATACAATCCCAAAAACGGGGGGTCGTGGACCCTGGTGGGAAACCTCAACACAGGGCGTTTCGATCACACGGCCACCCTGCTTTCCGACGGCACCGTGCTCGTGACCGGGGGGCTGACAGGCACCGACACCCCTACTTCCACCTCTGAGATATACAATCCCTCTACCCAACAGTGGACCACAACGACGGGAAGCCTCAACACCGCGCGTTACCGTCACACGGCCACTCCGCTTAATGACGGCACTGTCCTCGTGGCCGGAGGCCAGGACAGCAACGACAACGCTACTACTGTCTGTGAAATTTACACTCCCTCCACCCAGGCCTGGACGACGACGGGCCCCCTCGCCACCGGGGTTTTCTATCACACGGCCACCTTGCTTCAAAACGGACAGGTGCTCGTGGCCGGGGGGTTGTCTGAGATTTCACCTTACTTCGCTCATGCCGATACTGAGATCTACGATCCGCCCCTCAAAACCTGGACCACGACGGGCCCCCTCTACTCCGCGCGTTACGTCCACACGGCCACCCTGCTTAATGACGGCACGGTGCTCGTGACCGGAGGGTTGGGTTACGACGAGGCTTATCTTGACTCGTCTGAGATCTACGATCCGTCTGCCCAAAGTTGGAGCTCGACGTTTAACCTCATTGTTGCACGCGCCTATCACACGGCCACCCTGCTTCAAAACGGCCAAGTGCTCGCAGCCGGGGGGACCCCTGACGGAAGCAGCGTTCTCAACGAATCTGAGATCTTTACTCCGGGTACCTCCACCTCGTTGCCAGGCGCGCCAATAAATGTATCGGCAACTGCCGGCAACGCCAGGGCAACGGTCAGCTTCACGCCCCCCGCTTCAAACGGCGGCAGCGCCATTACCTCCTACACCGTGACATACAGCGGCGGACAAGTCTCAGGGACTGCCAGCCCCATATTGGTGTTGAGCCTGAACAACGGCACTCCCTATACATTTACCGTAACCGCGACCAACGCGAATGGGACCGGTCCGCCCTCGGCTGCCTCCAACAGCGTAACGCCCGGCGCACTTCCCGGCGCGCCGACAGGAGTAACGGCAACAGCCGGTATCGCCAGCGCATCGGTTAGCTTCACTGCCCCGGCCATAACCGGCGGCACCATTACGTCCTACACCGTGACATCCAGCAGCGGACCAACAGCTTCAGGGTCAACCAGCCCCATAACGGTGACGGGACTTACCGGCGGCGCTCCTTGTACATTCACGGTAACGGCGACCAACGCGACCGGGACCGGTCCCGCCTCGAATCCCTCCGGCCCCGTAATTCCATACACAGCCCCCGACGCGCCGACAGGTGTAACGGCAACGGCCGGCAACGCCAGCGCATCGGTCAGCTTCACGGCCGCTGCTGATAACGGCAGCGCCATTACCTCCTATACCGTATCCGGCGGCGGACAAACTGCCTCAGGGATAGGAAGCCCGATAACGGTAACTGGCCTGACTAACGGCACAGCCTACACATTCACCGTAATTGCCACCAACGCGGCTGGGCCTGGTCCGGCGTCAGCGGCCTCCAACAGCGTAACGCCCGCCACAACCCCCAGCGCGCCGGGAAGCGTAACGGCAACTCTCGGCACGCCCGGCAGCAACCAGGCAACGGTCACCTTCACGGCCCCGGCCTCAAACGGCAGCGCCATCACCTCCTACACCGTGACATCCAGCGGCGGACCATCAGCCCTAGGGTCATCCAGCCCGATAACGGTTACGGGTTTGGCCAACGGCACTGCTTATACATTCACTGTAACGGCCACTAACGCGATTGGGACCGGTTCAGCATCGGCTCCATCCAACAGCGTAACTCCATACGCAATCCCCGGAGCGCCGACAGGGGTAGCGGCATCGGCAGACAACGCCCTGGCAACGGTCAGCTTCACGGCCCCGGCCTCAAACGGCAGCGCCATTACCTCCTACACCGTGACATCGAATCCCAACGGCATAACAGCCTCAGGTGGGGGTAGCCCCATAACGGTGACCGGCCTTACCAACGGCACTCCCTACACATTCACCGTAATAGCGACCAACTTGGCTGGGCCGAGTCAGGCCTCGGTTCCATCCAACTCCGTAACCCCCGGCGTAAAACCAGGCCCGCCGTTGAGTGTAACGGCAAGTCCCGGCAACGCCCAGGCAACGGTGAACTTCTCGCCCCCGGCCTCTAGCGGCGGAAGCTCGATTTCCTCCTACACCGTGACATCCAGCGGCGGGCAAACAGCCTCAGGGGCAGCAAGCCCCGTAACGGTGATTGGCCTGGCCAACGGCACTGCTTACACATTCACCGTAACGGCCACTAACGTGACCGGGACCGGTCCGGCATCGGGCCCCTCCAACTCCGTAACGCCTTCCACAATCCCGGGCCCACCGCTGAATGTAACGGCAATACCCGGCAACGCCCAGGCAACGGTTAACTTCTCGCCCCCGGCTTTCGACGGCGGAAGCACCATTACCTCCTATACCGTGACTTCTACCACTGGCAACTTAACAGCCTCAGGGACAGGGAGTCCGATAACGGTGACCGGCCTGACCAACGGCAATGCCTACACGTTCACGGTAGCCGCAGTCAACGCGAACGGACCCGGTCCGGCCTCGGCTCCTTCCAACACCGTAATCTCCTCCTCCGGCCCCTCTGTACCCAACCCGCCGGCGGAAGTAACGGCGCTTGCAGGCAACGCCATGGCAATGGTCAGCTTCACCCCGGGTTGGGACGGCGGTGAAACCATAACGGGCTATACTGTTACACCCGTGTCATCGAAGGGCCCCGGGGCCAAAGTCAAAGGAACCAAAAGCCCGATAACCGTCAGAGGGCTGGCCAACGGGACGCAGTATACATTCATGGTGACGGCCACAAACAAGAAGGGGACCGGTCAGGCAGCCGCTTCCAACCCGGTTATTCCCGCCACGGTGCCGGGTGCGCCGACAAAGGTAACCGCATTAAACGGTGCGGCCAGCAGTAACGAGGCGACCATTAGCTTCAATGCCCCTGCGGCAAACGGCAGCGCCATAACAGGCTACACTGTGACATCGAAGCCCGGCGGCATAGAGGCCACAGGTGGGGGAAGCCCCATAGTAGTGACGGGGCTTACCGACGGCGTTGCCTACACATTCACGGTAACGGCGACCAACTCGGATGGGACCGGAAAGGCGTCGGCGCCCTCCAACAGTGTAATGCCTTACACACTGCCCGGCGCCCCCTCGAACGTAACAGCGAAAGCCGGCAAAGCCGATGCAACGGTCAGCTTCAAGGCCGCGGCCACAAACGGCAGCGCCATTACCTCTTACACCGTGACATCCCCCGGGGACAGCTCGATCAGCGTAACCGGCAAATCCAGCCCGGTAACGGTGAAGGGTCTGACCAAGGGGACCGCCTATACATTCACGGTAACTGCGACAAACAAGGCAGGGCCCGGTCCGGTCTCAGGTGACTCCAACAGCGTAACGGCCGAGTAGACGGAAGGTTGGACAGAAGCGAAACACACGGGATCAGAGCCTGCCCTGGACTGGATCCAGGGCAGGCCCTACACGGGCCGGTTGTCCTGGATAAATTCGATGACGGCCGGCCCAAATGTGGCAAAAAAACTTCTCAAAAGACTCTCTTTAGTCATTGCATTTGAATTACAATGCTCTTATAAAACCATTCAAAAGGTTAAGAAAAATCCGAACCGAGACACAAACCGGGGCTCAAATTTTCGCCGCAGTTTTTCCAAGGCCGTCGATACCAGACAAAAATTTTATTTTTCACCGAGCAACGCTGTTCCACATTTACGATCAGAAGACGGCCGCCATCAGGAGACCTGCATGGAACCTTTGGAGAGCGAACTTCTATCCCGCCGCCTGGTAGGTCAAAACCCCGCCTTCCTGGAAGAAATCCATAAAATTCCACAAATGGCCAAATGCGGGGCCTGTGTCCTGATATCAGGGGAAACCGGCACGGGGAAAGGAGTTTGTGCGGGGCTCATCCATCGGCTGGGCGAAAGAGCAGTCAAGGCGCTCGTAGCCATAAACTGCGGGGCTCTGCCCCCGGAACTGGCCGAAAATGAGCTGTTCGGGCATAGGCATGGAGCTTTTACCGGGGCTAAGGCCGTCAAGAAGGGTCTGATCAGCGAGGCGGAAGGCGGCTCCCTTTTTCTAGATGAAATCGACAGCCTGCCCTATTCTGCACAGGTCAAGCTGCTTCGTTTCCTCCAGGAAAAAACGTACCGTCCTTTGGGTTCGACAAAGGAATACCAGGCTGATGTGAGGATCATTGCAACCTTCGGCGCGGAGCCTGAAGAGGTTCTGGCTTCCGGTAGAATCCGCCGCGATCTCTATTATCGCATAAATGTCCTCCAACTAAGGCTACCTCCCTTGAGGAAACGGCGCGAAGACATCCCTCTTCTGGCCGCTCACTTCCTGAGAGCGTATTTGCATGAGTCCGGGAAACCTGTCGAGGGCTTTTCGCTGCGAGCTATGCAGAAGCTCCTCTTTTACGACTGGCCTGGAAATGTGAGGGAGTTAGCGCATGTGATCGAGCGCGCAGTGGCGCATTTGCAAAGGGGGGCGATCGATGCCTGCGATATCGGGCTTCCCGAGGTGGCGCCTATCGAGCCTCTTAAGGATGCCAAGGAGAGATTCGTTGTGGATTTTGAAAAGCGCTACATTCAGCAGATGCTCTCGCTTGCCCAGGGTAATATTTCCGAGGCGGCCAGGGCCTCCAATAAGCATCGGCGCGCATTCTGGCAGCTTATCCGCAAGCACCGCATCGATACCCACCATTACAGCGACCCCCCCGATCACAGTCCGAGCGTGAACGGTTCTTCAATGTAATCCTTCAGGGACCCACACCTGATTTGCTTTTCAGTTTTCCGGACCAACCCCGCCTTGCAATACTTTGTAATACTATGTTGGGTTCAAGAGCGGGCGCAGACAAACCCCATTAGCGCTCAAATAAACCCGTTCTTTTTCTGCCCGCTGTTCACTCATTGCGGAACGAGTGTCGGGTATAGTGAACATTCAATAGGACATTTTTATCCCTACTCCCTAGTCCTTTTGGGGTCACTTATTCCTCTTTGCCGGCCATCGGGTAGGACAATATTATCCAATATTCCTTGAATAAGTTTAAAATACAGAAGGGATTCGCGATTATCCATAAACAGCTTAAAACAATAACTTACGTTTCTATTACAAATAATTAGTTTTTAAGATCAACTACTTGATTGCTTGTATCCATTCGATTGTACCTATTTTTTTCAATTCAGCCCGCCCACCCATTTTTCTTGGCACGAAGCTTGCTCTGTAATCCCACCAGCTATTTTGATTCTCAGTGTTTCGAATCAACCATTTTTTCCAAGGCGCCCGGCCATTGCGAAGAGAGGCGCCCCGCGAGTCCGATTAAGCGCGAAAAACCCATCGGAAAGGAGGTGGCGCCGTCCAGGCAAGAAATTAGGTATTGTGGGCGTCAGCCCGTTTAGTCCTGACGCCAGGATTTTTTCAACATTATTTGGAAAGAGAGGTTTAAAGATGAAGAGGGGATTGTTTTTAACGATAGCTTTGCTTTTGAGTATTGGTATGGTTTCGGTTGCGACTGCGCAGCCGAACGCCGTCGGCAACACATCCCAGCAGGGAAGTGTGCTGATTTTCCCGAAAATCGACGTTACCGGCGCCGTGGACACGTGGATCACCATCAGTAACGGTAACACTCTACCGGTCAACATCGAGTGCTACTGGGTTGACTCAACGCAGGTCCCGAACGATTTCATGTTCACTCTTACACCGAATCAGCCCATTTACTTCTCGGCAAAGACTGGTGTTACTTTTGAGCAGCCGGCCCCGATCACGATTCCTCCTTTTAACACCGCCAACTCGACGGTAGGGGAACTCAAGTGCTGGGCGACGGACGCTGCCGGCGATACTCAGGTCAGTTTTAACTATCTCACCGGCTCCGCCAAGGTGGTGGATATCCGTTCATACAACGCTTACGAGTACAATGCGTGGAGCTTCCAGTCCCTGGTTTCCACCGTGGCCAACACACCCATCGGCACCGGCGGAATCATTAACCTGGATGGCGTTGCCTATGAAGCATGCCCGCAGTATTTTATGGGTAACTTTTTTGCCAGCGGATCGTTCGACGGTCTCGTCAAGGACACCGAGCTTACCCTGGTGCCCTGCATCGAGGATCTGCGCGAGGAACGTACGCCCACTTATACAAAGGCCATTTTCGACATCTGGAACGAGAATGAAGTCGAGCTCTCAGGCGCCACCCAGTGCGTAAAATGCTTTTTTGAAGGTCTTTTGAGCGGAATCTCAAAAGATTTCACCATCAACTACCTCGAAACGTCAGCGGCCCGCTTCCGCACTTACGGCCAGACGAACGCGGTATGCCCCGGGACTCCTCAGATCAACACTCCTTTCGTCGGTCTGATCGTGGAAGACCTGGATTTTTCATTCGGCCTCTTAGAGACAGACTCCCTCGCCATGCCGGTGGTCAAGTCCGCCTCGACCGGTTTCGGATCAGGCATTGCCAACACCTCTGCTACAGGGGTAGGCGTGATCAAATGGGATGTTGCCCTGGATCCTGTCCAAGCGCATAAGAAAGCTAAAGCTGTTAAGAAGTAATCCAGCAGCTAATTGATGACTCTTTCATCGGGGGAGTGAGGAGATGCTGCTTTGCTCCCCCTTTCAGTAAATTCTCGAAAAGTTTGGACCAAATAGAGGAAACATAAATGAAGAAGCTGCTTGCGATATTTGCGGCATTTTGTCTGACACTGATGAGCCTGAATGGTGTGCCCGCGTGTTTGGCGCAGGCTGATCAGGGTCTGAGGGAGCGCGCGCAAGCGTTCTGGGACGCACGTGTGCGGCAGGACTGGGCCGTTTTGTACCGGTACCAGCCGGGCGCCGCTGGAAGCCAGGCAGAATTGGATGAGTTCATTGCTTTCAGCAAAAAAAACGCCCCCTTTCGCTTTCTCTCTTTTGAACTGGGACATACGGAAACGGCGGGGGACCTGGGATGGGTAAAGGTGGTCTGCACGGCCCAGGTTGCGGGATATGGCGATCTGCCTCCCAAAACAACAACGGAGATCTGGCAGGTCTGGGAGAAGAAAGAAGGCAACTGGTTCCCGGTACCGGCCAAACAGCTTGCGGAGTTGCCCTCGCTTCCTCCCGGCATGAGGCCTGCCGAGGATGAAGCCGCGCTCACGAAACGGGCAAACGGCTTTTGGGAAGCAAAGGAAAAGGAACAGTGGAGTCTTCTTTACGAGTACTGCGATCCTGAGTTCCGGAAAGCTGTTTCACAAGAAGAGTTTCTGCAGAAAAAGGCGCGCTATGTCTATGTGGCCCATTCGGTGGATTGGGCTGAGGTGACCGGTGACAAGGGAAAGGTCAAGGTGACCTCCCTCATTCGACCCAATGATCCGTATCTGACCAAGATCGAACCGAAAGACGACTCGAGCGTCGAAGACTGGATCAAAGTCGAAGGGATCTGGTACCGATCTATACCGAAGAGCAGTTTTCAGGGAGGGTAATGATAATGGGCCAGTTGAAACGAATCCTTACGCGCCTTGCCCTTTTGGCGGCAATCCTCATCCTGCTGTGCGCATCCTACATCTTCACAAGCGCCGGCCGTCTCACAGAGCACCGGCGGCGCGCAGCTTAAATTTGGACTTTCCGCCTCGGGCCTGCCAGATAAAGGCATGTGGAAATCTACTCCAGCGGTCGCCGACATTAACAAGCACGGCCTCATGGCCCTGGCTGTCCATCCACGTCTCGGCAAAGGACCCCAGGTGTTTTTGAAAAATGGCGCGGGCGAATGGGAGAATTCCTCGCAGGGACTCGAAATGGATGCTTCGTGCGGGGGCGGTGTCGCCTTTGGAGATGTCAACAACGATGGCTGCGCGGATCTGGTCGTCGCGGACCACTGCTCGGGCGTCCACGTTTATCTCGGAGATTGCAAGGGTCATTGGAAACAGGTTGTGAAAGGGCTGACCCCGGCAGCGGCCCATCCTGCCCCTGGCGAAGCCTCCGTTAAGAACCCGCAGTTTCTTGTCGGCGCTGAAGATGTCGCGATTGGGGATGTCAATGAAGACGGTTGCCCGGACCTGGTCGCCGGCGCCTCCGACAGGGGCGGGCTGACAGTCTATCTGGGGGACTGCTCCGGGGTGAACTGGAAAGAGTCGCCGGCCGAAGGCCTGCCCACTGCAAAGAATCCGGCCCCGGACGATGACAACGAGGCGGGGTGGGTGAACCAGGTCCGCCTGACCGATATCAACAAGGACGGCCATCTCGACATTGTGGCGTCTTATTATAAGGGGCCAAGAGTCTGGCTGGGAGACGGAAAAGGACACTGGAAACCCTCTTCGGCCGGTTTGCCCGAACCCACGATTTACGGCCTGTACAGGGGCATTGCAGTTGCCGATGTGAACGAGGACGGTCTTCCGGATATCGTTGCGGCCAGCCAGGCGAACGGCATCGAAGTCTTCCTTCAAAAGCCTGACGGGTCCTGGCAGGTCACACCCGATGTTTTTCCCCAGTTGCAGGGGGGCGCCCTTGCGGTGGATCTGGCTGACCTAGACAAAGACGGACACCTCGATATGATTGTTGGCGGCCGGCTGAAACATGAGCGCGGCAGCGCGTACGGCCTCTATGTTCTTAAGGGCGATGGAAAAGGCGGGTTTAAATATGATGAAGCAACCGGGCTTCCCTCCACGGGGCTATCCGTGGTCTGGGGCGTCAGGGCCGTCGATCTGAATGGAAAAGGATTGCCCGATATTATTGCTGCCACCGGAGGTGTCGTGCCCGGGGACGAGAAGATGCCTGTAGATGCGCAGCAGTCCAAGTTCCACAGTGCTGCGGTTGCTGCTGCCTCTCCGGCCGTCCCTGAGGCCCAGCTTCCGAGAATGCAGGTTTGGAGCAGCCAGACCGTAAAAAAATGAGTAACCGGACAAAACTATCGCGCGAAGTATCGAGCGGCAGTACGAATATTCTCGATTGACGCGGATAGAGCCTCGATGGCGGATATATGCAGATTGGGCCTCAACCGCTGGTTCTAAGCGGGGCCGAGCTTATGAACGAGTCAGTGCCCGGGGCGGAGGCGTCAAGAGGAGGGTCAACAAATGCGCAAGGTCTTTTTATTTTCAGTCTTGATATCGATCATGCTTGCCGCTGCATTCATCCGGAATGCGGCCGCCCAGGACGTCGTCTACTATGGCTGCCTGGCCGCCGACGGCACCCTGACGGTATCCGTAAATACGCCGATAACGTGCGGCAGCGGTTCTACGGCTGTCCAGTGGAATCAGGCTCCCGCATATACAAATACGTATAACGCGTGTATCAATAATGAGACCGGGGCTGTGCGCCTGTTTGTAAACCAGGCTCCGAACCCCGCCTGCGACCCGACCTCCGAAACCGCGACCACGTGGGCGCAAGCTCTGCAGGGGCCAGCCGGGCTCATATGGCAAAATACATGGTCCAGCTCTGCCTCATATCAGCCAACCGATGCGGTAAGCTTCGGCGGGGCAAGCTATGTGTGCACCACCGCCAATACGAACAAGGAACCTGACACCAATCCTTCGAGCTGGCAGCTTCTCGCCCAGGCCGGCGCTCAGGGACCGACAGGGCTGACAGGCGCAACCGGTCCTCAGGGTACCACCGGTCCCGCGGGCCCCACAGGTTCAACCGGTCCTGCGGGTTCCACGGGTGCAACAGGCGCGACAGGCGCCACCGGTCCTCAGGGCACGATAGGGCTGACAGGCTCAACTGGTCCAGCCGGTCCCAAAGGAGACACGGGGGCAACCGGTGCAACAGGTCCAGCCGGTCCCAAAGGAGACACAGGTGCAACAGGCGCCACCGGCGCCACCGGTCCTCAGGGACCTGTCGGGCTCACATGGCTAAATGCATGGTCCAGCTCTACCTCATATGTGCCAACCGATGCGGTTAGCTATGGCGGGTCCAGCTATGTGTCCATCGCCGCCAACACGAACAAGGAACCCGACACAAATCCTACGAGCTGGCAGCTTCTCGCCCAGGTTGGCCCTCAGGGACTACAGGGCGTGGCCGGCCTAACCGGACCTGCCGGCCCCACGGGGGCAACAGGCGCAACCGGTCTTGAGGGCCCGATAGGGCTGACAGGTTCAACCGGGCCTGCCGGTCCCACGGGTGCAACAGGTACAACCGGTCCTCAAGGCGTGCAGGGCGCCACCGGCGCCACCGGTCCTCAGGGACCTGTCGGGCTCACATGGTTAAATGCCTGGTCCAGCACTGTTTCATATGTGCCAACCGATGCGGTTAGCTATGACGGGTCCAGCTATGTGTGCATCAGCGCCAACAAGAACGTCGAACCCACCGCCAGCACTGCGGACTGGCAGCTTCTCGCCCAGGTTGGCGCTCAGGGACCCACAGGGCTGACAGGCGCAACCGGGCCGCAGGGCGCCACAGGTCCTCAGGGTCCGATAGGGATTACAGGCGCAACCGGTTCTCAGGGTCCGATAGGGCTGACAGGCGCAACCGGTTCTCAGGGAGTGCAGGGCGTGGCCGGCCCAACCGGACCGCAGGGTCCGATAGGGCCAACGGGCGCAACAGGTCCTCAGGGAGTGCAGGGAGTGCAGGGTGTCACCGGCGCAACCGGTCCTCAAGGGCCTCCGGGCGCCATGCAGGTCTTTGATGCGAATGGCCAGTTCCTGGGCTACCTCTTGAGCATAACCTCCTACACCCAATACGAGAACTTCCAGCCTCTCGGAACGGGTTACAAGTGGGATATCTACGTGCCGGGACTTAACAAGATTGTCCCCATTGTTCAGGAATCCGGGCAAGTCGCAACCTCTTTCTATGATCTGCTCTATTACAACAATGATTGCACCGGCCCGATGTATTCGTGGAATACCAGTACGGTTTTTCAGCTCATCGATGGGGGCGTGAGCCACTATTATTGTGGCAGCGGGTCAAGCAAAACGCTGGGATATGGATCACAACTGACATCGGAAGAAGTGGACTACACATGCGAGCAAATTATTTCTCCGTGGAGACTGGTCCCGGTTTTTCCGACTGTTGAAATCCCTGCAACCAGCATCCCGTTCACTCTGCCTGTAGCTTTGCCAATGAGCCTCGTGGGTCAGTAAACGAAACGAAAAGCATGGTTTGGGATTGTGTCGCATGAAGGTCCGGGAAAAACTGAGAAGGAAAGTGAAATGCCGAAATCGGAAACTAACGCGAATCCAGAGCATCGGGGGTTGAGGACACGGATACTCTTCGTGCTCGGATGCTTGGGGCTTCTGCTTTTCCTGCTGTCCGGGCTCTCACGGCACTTTGATTGGATCGGCTCTCATTTTAGCCGCATCCTGAGCGAATGTCCGGGCAACACGGCGGAAGGGCCGCCGCCGGCGCCGGATCGAGTCGCTGCGGAGGCGGCTGGAGAGGCCATTCTTGTGGAGGACCTGGAAGCTCCTTTGGCCATGCGGATTCACGAATTGGAGGAAAGCATTTATCAACTGAAAAAACAGCGTCTGGACCAGATGATTAGCAAGATAGTCCTGCAAAAGGAAGCGGAGCGGAGCGGAATGACCGCGCAGCAACTAATCGCTGACAAGATTCTATCCAAAGGGGTCGAGGTAACCCCGGAGGAAATCCAGCGGTATTATGACGAGAACCGGCAAAAGTGGTCTCAGTCGAAGAAGTCGCAAGAAGAGGTGAAGGAAGAAATTGAGAATTCGTTGGGGCAGCAAAAAGGCTACCGGAAAATCATGGACTATGCCGCTTCCCTCTACGCTGATTACGGTGTGGCTGTCTATCTGAAGGAGCCTTCGCTTCCAAACCTGCGGACCAGTACCGATGGAGGCGTATCCATTGGTCCTCATAACGCGCCGATTACCATCATCGAGTTTTCCGATTATCAATGCCCGGCATGCAGAAAGAGCCGTGAAACCGTTAAGGCCGCCCAGTCCGTTTACTCCGGCAAAGTGCTCTGGGTTTTTAAGGACTTCCCGCTGCATCGGAGCGAATCTTCTATACGCGCCGCTGAAGCCGCGAGATGTGCGGATGAGCAGGGCAAGTTCTGGGATTACCAGGATTCACTGTTCTCAGGCGCCGGTGAGCCCGGCCGGGATTTGCTCGTTGGATACGCAAGCGAATTGGGGCTGAATACGGAAGCCTTCCAGAGTTGCCTGGCAAGCGGGAAATACCGGCCTGCGATCGAACAGGATTTCAAGGAGGGATGGCGTGCCGGCATCAACGCGACACCCACTTTCGTTATCAACGGCAAGGTAGTCAGCGGAGCAGTCCCTTTTGAAAAGCTCGACATTATCATCAGGCGGGAATTGGAGAAGAACACCAATGCCGGTTAGGGCCGAGGCAATAAATTTGCAAAACGCGCCCGATATCGATCTGCAATCGGGCATGCAGCCTTCAGTGATTCCGTCGGCTTGCGAGCTCATTCTATCGGGGGATGAGCCGTGAAACTGCCTGATGTATTACTTATTGACCTGGGCAAGAGGGAGACTTTCAGCGCCGTTTTAAGAGAAGCGCTGCAATCTTCATCCATTATGCGGGTTCATGTTCTGAAGAGCTCTTTTGAAACCTTCGAGGCAGGCGGTGTCGAAACGTCCTTAGCCCACCTGGCGTCATTTTTCGACCCGGACCTGATTATACTTGTCTTGCCTGCAGGCCGGTTGAAAAAGGCCTGCTTCCGCTTGTCACAATCAAACAGGTCCGGCTACATCCCTATGTTTTCAATCGATATTCCACGCTTTTTCGGCATCCTGATGGTTGTGAAAGCCGGCGCGCCACGGGAACTCATCGAATCGGCCGATGGAGAGGGCATTCTGTCCGTTATGTGGTCCGCGATAGACAATTACCCCCTTTCCGCCTTCAAGGCGAGCGCTTGCGAGGATTTGAAGCTGGCTTCTCTGATCGGAAGAAATCCCTTGTTTGTGAACCAGCTTGACAAAGTTTCACGGGCTGCCGTGTGTAATTCGGGCGTACTGATCGAGGGAGAGCCCGGAACGGGCAGGAACACCTTTGCGCGTAGAATACATTTGATTGGCAACCGCGCTGGAAAACCCCTGGTGCGCGTGGACTGCAGGGTAATCCCCCCGGATTTGGCGGAAAAAGAACTCTTCGGGATGGTCACGAGGGACAACCGGGGAGTGGTGGTCTCCACCAGGGGGCTTATCCAGAAAGCCCAAGGCGGAACCCTCTTCCTTGAAGAAATCGACAGGCTCCCTCCAGCCGCGCAGATTAGGCTCCTCCACCTGCTCCGGAATAGAGTTTTTAGGCCGCTGGGGGCCAAGAGCGAAAGACCGGCGGATGTACGCCTTATTGTGTCGTTGGCAAACAGCGCCGAGGACGCCATTAGAAACGGCAAACTCCGGCGTGACTTCTATTATGCGGTTAGCGTCATCTCGATCAAACTTCCTGCCCTTCGGGAACGGCGCGAGGACATACCCCCGCTGGCCCGGTATTTTTTGAACGGTTACCGTGCAAAATTCCGGACGAGGGCCGCATCCTTTTCAGATGAGGTATTGCGTCGATTTGCTTTCTATGACTGGCCCGGAAATATAAGGGAGCTCAAGCACTCGATCGAGCGTGCGGCCTCCCGGTCGAGGAGCTCTGTCATTCGTGAGATTGACGTTTGCATGCCTTGCGGCAATGACCCTCCGGAATCACTCCAAGAGGCGAAACAAAAATTTATAAGCAAGCTTGGACGAAAGGCCGTCCATGATAAATACCTCGTACTTTGAGAATGCGTGTCATCCAGTTCCGGGCACAGATGGCGGCGATGATCCTTTGGCGGTCCGGCTCTTGGTTAGCGGTCACAGGTCCGGAATGAGGACCTTGATCCGGATAAGGACTATTCTATCCTTTTAGACGAAGCAGCCTCCTTTCGATAAGAAGGGCGTTCGGGTATTGGAGCTGTCTTCCGGGTGATAAGAGCCATGGGAAAAGATACTATCTACAGTATGAGGATGACCGGCAAGGTGCGCGATGCTTTGAGGAAAGCAGCCAGTCTGGAGCACCGGACGATGGCCTCTCTTCTGGACAAGATCATAGCCGATTACCTCGAAAAACGGGGATACACCGTCGGTAGGACCATCAGTCAGGAGCGGCGCAAACACACTCGGGTCAACACGGCGTTGCCGGCCGTTACCTACTATAAGACCGGAGATATTTCGGATGTTCCTTTTTCTTGCGTGGTCTTGGACCTTTCTTTGGGAGGCGCCCTGGTCGCCTATCCCAGAGGCTCGGAAATCAAGGACACCTCGATTGGGGAAATGCCCAACTTCAGCCTCAGTTTCGAACTGCCCAGGAGCAAAGAGGAGGTTCGATTTAGATGTGATCTTCGCCGGGTGTTTAACATTGATAACGGCGTGAAGATCGGAGCCGCATTTATTGATTCGAACGAGAACCATTTGGAAAGGCTTGGAACTTATCTGGCATAGGGATACGGAGCAAAAGGGGTCCGAGGGCCCCAAACTCCGCAGTGTGTAAGATTATTTTACAATACTTTACGAAAGAGCTAAGCAGATGAAAAAATAGTTATTTCTTATGTTTTCAATGCTCTCACAACGATTGCCGCTGTCGGAAAAGTTTACAATAATGGATTCCGCGTTGAGCGGCGAGTCGGCACTTGTTCTGTTAAAACAGTGACTTGAGACACAAAGCTCATTCTCGCACGGTTCTTGCTTATTCTGGAGCCAGGTTTTCTATGATGTGGAACAGAACCTATTGCATATATCATCACCTGATGGAAAAGCGGTCAGGCAATGGAGGCTTTGGCTTTCCCTCGAATATTGTCGGCAAGATATCATCGTCTTTTTGCTCATTTATAAAATTTCCCTGCTTACTAGAAGAGTTCGATGAGGGGGTATACCGAAGCGCTTGTGTTTTTTTTTTACCTTAACGTATTACAGATGGCTGGCTTCGCGCTGCATTTGATGTTCCACTAACAGCCGGGCGTGTAAGTCAAATTGGGGCGGGAACCACTGACCGCTCCCCGGGGGGCGCTGGCGGTTCCTGGAAAGTGTTCCGGCCATTTCTCCCCTCACTGGTTTTCGCTGGGCACTGGAAAATCGAGAAGTGAAGATGAAGGATACCGAAAAGTTGGACATCATTGGGGAAAGCCCTGCTTTTCTCGAGATTGTTGCAAGCCTTCCACAAATAGCGCAATCTCATTCCTCAGTCCTGATAGTGGGAGACACCGGGACAGGAAAAGAGGTGATAGCGCGGAGGATTCATCAGCTCAGTCCACGAAAGCACTCTCCGTTTGTGCCTATCAATTGCGGAGCCATTCCCGCTGAACTTGCAGAAAACGAGCTTTTCGGTCATAAGGGCGGGGCTTTCACAGGAGCTATCGCATTTAAAAGCGGACTCATCGCCGAAAGTGAAGGGGGCACATTATTCCTCGACGAAATCGACAGCTTCTCCCCCGTCGTGCAGGTAAAACTTTTGCGGTTCCTGGAGGAGAAAACCTACCGGGCGCTGGGCGACACTCAAGAGCGGCACACTGATGTGCGGGTCATTGCGGCGCTGAACGTCGACCCCGATGAGGTGGTCAAATCAGGCCGCTTGCGTTTGGACCTCTACTACAGGCTCAACGTATTCAGGGTAAACCTCCCGGCCTTACGCGAGCGGGTCGAAGACATACCGCTGCTGGCTGATCATTTTTTGCAGAAGCTCTCCCGTGGCACGGGAAAAGAGATAAAGCGATTTTCTCGAACGGCCGTTGACAAACTTATCGCCCACGACTGGCCGGGCAATGTGAGGGAGCTGGAAAATGCGGTCGAACGGGCCATGGTCTTCTGTAATTCAGAAATAATCGAGGATGAGCACATAGTTTTAGCTCGTTTTCAGACCGAAGAGTTGGAGGCGTCATTCCAGGAAACTAAAACACGTTTGGTTCGGCAGTTTGAAATCGAATATATAGAAAAGCTCCTCCTGGCTTATAGCGGCAATGTCACGAAGGCGGCGGCTGCGGCGAAGAAGGACCCCAGAGCTTTTCGCCATTTGATTCAAAAATACGGCATTGATGTCAGCCGTTTCAATTCAAGCCATTCACAGCTATTTGAAGCTTCGCGTTTAGCAGAGTGTTAAGGAAAGACGCAAGCCAGGAAGAAATCGACGGGAAGCTCCCAATATCGGCCCGCCCGCCCCAATCTTGCCTCTCCCAATCTATTCTCGACAACTTGCATCAAAAGACACATAACCTCTACTTTCCGGCAGGATGAGTTTTGGGTGTGCCTGACTTGCTTGAGCCCGCATCGGGGCCCTGGCGTCTCCAGACGCACGCCCTGCCGGGGGCACCACCACAAAAAAGGCAGAGCCGTTTCCGGCCCTGCCTTAAGCGATGAAGAGGGGATAGTTCTTCATTCCGCTCAATTAATTATCGTCGCAACACCCAAAAAAAGTAAACAATGATTTTAAACAGGGAGTTGCGTTCAAATCGGTGCTTCAGGAGAGCATAAAACCCTCCCGCTTGCCAATTTTCGTTTGAAAGCTTTTTCTGTTCACTGTGCGTCCTCACAAAAGATCGGACGCCGAACTTGAAGCGTTTAACGCTGGCTCGGATGTTTAACGCAAATCCGAACGAAGTGAGGGTTCGTCCTCACAAAAGATCGGACGCCGAACTTGAAGCGTTTAACGCTGGCTCGGATGTTTAACGCAAATCCGAACGAAGTGAGGGTTCGTCCTCACAAAAGATCGGACGCCGAACTTGAAGCATTTAACGCTGGCTCGGATGTTTAACGCGAAGCGGATCATAGTGAGGGTTCACTGACCACCGTTCGCTCATTGCGGAGCGAGATCCCCACCCGAAAAGGGTAGACGCTTTTGCTTCCTGCTCCCTGCTCCCTGCCCCCTGCCCCCTGCTCCCTGCCCCCTGCTTCTTGCCCCCTGCTTCTTGCCCCCTGCCCCCTGCTTCTTGCTCTTCGTATGGCGCAAAAAAGTCAAGCGGAGTACCCAAAAGGCACTCCGCTTGACTTTGCGAGTAGCGTCCCCAGCCGGATTTGAACCGGCGTCGCCGGCGTGAAAGGCCGGTGTCCTGGACCGGACTAGACGATGGGGACATTCAAGAGCCACAGCCTGTCAAAGTCTCCATGAGGGCTTAAGCTCCAAACTTTCTTTTTTAGCACTCGGGCAGCCTGGTGTCAAGCCGCAGCGCACTCACCCATTCACCCGTTCTTAAGCCAGAACGCCGCCGTCACAGATGATACAAGCGCCCGTTGTAAAAGAAGACGCATCGGAGACCATGTACAATACGGCGCCGGCCATTTCAGATGGCTCTGCACCGCGACCCATGGGAATTTTGGCGACAACCGTATCGTGGATCGACTTGTTCTTGAACAACGCCGATGCGAAATGGGTATCCGTAAGACCGGGCAGGAGCGCATTGACACGGATTTTATGCTTCGCCAGTTCTTTGGCGTAAGCCTTGGTCATAGTAATCAGCGCGCCTTTGGTAATGGAGTAGACTCCTTGGAGATCGGCAGGCCGGATACCGTTTATCGAAGCCACATTGACAATGGCTCCTCCGCCTGCCGCTTTCATTAATGGAATTGCTCCCTGGATCAGGAAGAACGGCCCTTTTAGATTAACATTTAGTGTTTTGTCCCAGGCTGCCTCGTCTATACCTTCCATTTCCCCGAAATATGGATTGGCTGCTGCATTGTTGACGAGGATGTCCAACCGGCCGTATTTTTCTTGTATGCTGCTGCATAACTGCTTGACACCGCCGATATCACCCATGTTGGAAGCCAGGGGAAAGGCCTTTCCTCCCGCAGCGGTTATCTCCTGTGCTACTACGTTCAGGGCCTCAATTTTGCGGCTGATAAGAACGACTTCAGCTCCGTATTCAGCCAGAGTCTGCGCAATTGCCTGGCCGATCCCGCGACTTGCACCGGTTACCGCTGCCACTTTACCATCGAGACGAAACGACACCATGACTTGACCTCCTTTGAGCGACGAACATGAACGGTGAGCATGAACAATGAGAAATCAAATCCCTGCGCCCTCACAAATGATCGGGCGCGAACTTGAAGCATCAACCGGTCGTGTGGTGCGGAAAGCGCGAACCCAAGCGAAGTGAGGGTTCATCCCGAATTTTCAATGGGCCGTGCTGGATTCGAACCGGCGACTCTCTGCTTAAAAGGCAGATACTCTACCTCCTGAGTTAACGGCCCCCTTACCTTGCATCAGACCGTTCTTAGTAGCATTCTTCTTTGTTTCATGTCAACATAAAGAGTCGGTCAGTCTCGGTGTGATTTGAAAGACCTTGGTTCTGTGACGTCAACTTTTATCTTCGGGAGAAGCGCAAGATGAAAAAAATCACTCTGGGTCCTCAGACCCTTGTTTATCCGATGCCCGCATTTCTTGTCGGCGCCAACGTCGGCGAAAGACCCAACTTCATGACTGCCGCCTGGAGCGGGATAGCGGCCAGCACGCCTCCTATGATCACCGTGGCCCTTCAGCATCACCGGTACACCCTGAAGGGAATAAGGCAAAATGGCGCATTTTCCGTGAACGTGCCAAGCGCGGAACTGGCCGGTGCAACAGACTACTGCGGCATGGTCTCCGGGACCACAACGCCGGACAAGGCGAAAGAATGCAATTTCACTGTATTCTATGGAAAACTGAAAAACGCTCCCCTGATCGAACAGTGCCCCGTCAACCTGGAATGCAAGGTAGTCCATCTTCTTACCCTTGGCTCGCATACACTCGTGATCGCTCAGATCGAGGAAGTCCACATATCTGAGGATTGCATGACAGACGGCCAGCCCGATCCCGCAAAAATCGACCCGCTCATGTACATAGCAGGCGCCCATAAAGACTATTTTAGGATCGGCGAAAAAATTGGACCTGCCTTTAAAATCGGGATGGAGATTAAAAAATCAAAGTCCGGGGTTTAGGGGTTTAGGGGTTTAGGGGTTTAGGGATTAATCCCTAAATCCCTCTCCAATTCGTCTTAACCCCTAAACCTGTCAATCCTGTCAAAATCTTTGTGCTCTTGCTTCCTGCTTCTTGCTTCCTGCTTCTTGCTTCCTTCTTCTCTCACTCTGTCTCTTTTTGAAGGATCACGACTTCAATCAGGCCTTCCAGAGCCTTCTTAAATTTCTTGGCATCGTCCTCCGAGCCAACTATTGCGCCATAGTGCATCGGGATCGCAATCTTCGGGTTGATCGCCTTTGCAGCCTCCACAGCTTCGTCAGCGGTCATGACATAAGTTCCTGAAACGGGCAGAAACGCAATGTCCACGTCAAGCTGCTTCATCTCGGGAATAACATCGGTGTCGCCTGCGTGATAATAGCGCACACCATCCAGCGTGAAGACAAATGAGAGCATGCCTGCCGCTTTGGGATGGAAGTCTTTGTTGGTGTTGTAGGCCGGCCCTACTTCGATCTCAACGCCTTTGACGCTCAGCGTGGCGCCGGGGGCCACGACCTTGATTTCGCCCTTTAGCTTCTTGGCCGAAGCCTCATTGGTCACTATGACGGAATCCTTTTTCTGGATTTTGGCCACGTCTTCTGGTGAGTTATGATCGAAATGATCGTGGCTGATCAGGATAAGGTCAGCAGGCTTTGTGACCGAAAGCTGGAAGGGATCGACTTGCACCACCGTACTTCCGTCGATCCGTATCGCATCATGGCCAAGCCAGTGTATTTTTTTCACCGCTTCCTTCAGGTCCATGTTTTCCTCCTTTTGCTGTTTTGTGGAGTCAGTTGCTAAACTTTGGAATTCGAACCGGGCAAAAAAATTCAGTAAAAGACTATGCTATAATATAGGAGTTTTGTCCCGGAATCCAGATCGTGGATTGCCGCTTGCACCCCATTTCCTTTTTAGGTTAATGTGGGCACGAGAGGTATCCAGTAATCCAATCATCCAGCATCCAGAACTTTTTAGTCGGATTTCGCAGTGATTCAGCGCTTTTTAAAAAGGCTTTTGAACGATCGGCTAAGGGATTTCGAAATCGCCCATCATGCCGAATTCCCGGCTCAGCCGCCGATTTTCGGGAAGCTCTCTTCTCCGCTTCCACCCCCCATTCAAGACGCCCTGCTCATGCTCGGAATATCAGCTCTTTACAGTCACCAGACACTGGCGCTCGAGCACATCCGGTCGGGTCGCCATACCGTTGTGTCAACGCCGACGTCGAGCGGAAAATCCCTCATATACAACCTGGCCGTTGCCGAGGCGCTGATCGAAGACCCGGGCCGGCGCGCCCTTTATCTTTTTCCGATCAAGGCGCTTGCCCGCGACCAGTTGGACTCGCTGCAAAAGTTCTTTGCCGTCCTTCCGGGCTCTGAAGAGGGTTGCTCTCTTACATCGTGCATCTACGACGGAGACACAACCCCATACCAGAGGGCCAAGATCCGGCAGCATCACCCACATGTTCTTTTGACCAACCCGGATATGCTCCATTACGCTCTGCTGGCTTTCCATCACAAATGGGAGGAATTCTGGAAAAGACTCCGGTATGTGGTCATTGACGAAATGCACACCTACCGAGGGATTTTTGGGAGCCACGTCTCCCAGGTCTTCCGCAGGCTCCGAAGGATTTGCCGCCACTACGGGAGCAGCCCCATGTTCATTTTGCTCTCCGCAACCATCGGCAACCCCGACGAACTCGCGGGGCGTCTTACGGGAGTTCCCCGGGAAGAGATAGCGGTTGTGAGCGGAGTGAGTGGAGCGCCGCAGGCAAAGCGGCACTTCGTCTTCCTGCGCCCGGCGGAGGACAGGATTGGCCATTCAGCGGCCACGGCGGCGCGCCTTATAGTCCAGGCGGCTAAGGCGGGTCTCAAGACGATCGCTTTTACCCAGTCCAGGAAGTTGACCGAACTGGTTCACATGAGCGTGATCGAGATGGACCGCGGGCTCCGGAACAAGGTGAGTTCGTACAGGGCCGGCTTTTTGCCCGAGGAGAGGCGGGTAATCGAACAGAAGCTTGCAGGCGGAACTCTTTGCGCGGTCATATCGACAAGCGCGCTGGAGCTTGGAATCGACATAGGCGGGCTGGACCTGTGTATTCTTGTCGGCTATCCGGGGACCGTCATGACCACCTGGCAGCGGGGGGGACGGGTTGGAAGGAGCGGGCGTGAATCGGCCATAATTCTGATCCCCGACCAGGATGCACTCGATCAGTACATTGTGAACCACCCCGCGCGATTCCTCGAGAGCCACTATGAGAACGCGGTCATAGACCCGTTCAATTCCGAAATCCTCAAGGCCCATCTTCCGTGCGCGGCGGCCGAGCTGCCAATATCTTCATCCGATGACGATTTTTTAGAAGCAAAGTTCGCAGACGCGCTAAACGAGCTTACTTTATGCGGACGCCTGCTTCAGACTTACGAGGGCGGCCAGTGGATATGCGTCACCAGTGCGCCACACCGCCTTATAGATATTCGCTCCGTCGGCCCCTCGTATACTATCACTACGTCCGGCAACGGCAAGACCTCGACGCTTGGGAAAAACGAAGGCATTCGAGCGCTCAAGGAATGCCATCCCGGGGCGATCTACCTGCACCGGGGAGAAACCTATTCGGTCGAATCGCTCGATCTCGAAAAGAAGTTGGTCCACGTTACCCGGGCTGACGTTCCCCTTTTTACCCGAGCTGTCGGCAACAAGGAAACCGAGATACTGGAGAGGCTGGCTTCCAAACCCGCAGGGAACTTCATCATCCGGATGGGCCGTCTGCGGGTTACCGAGAATATAACCGCCTATGAGGTTCGACGGCTTTTCTCCCACGCTCTTATTTCGAAAAACCCGCTCGACCTCCCACCGCAGACTTTTGAGACGGTCGGTTTCTGGATCGAAATTGAACCGATCCTCGAAACCAAAGTCAGGAAAGCAGGCCTCGATTTCATGGGAGGCATTCATGCCATCGAGCATGCGCTGATCAGCATGTTTCCTCTTTTTGCCGTATGCGACCGCAATGACATAGGAGGGATTTCGATTCCGAGGCACCCGCAGATCGAAAAGGGCGCCATATTCGTCTATGACGGCTATCCGGGCGGGATCGGGCTGGCCGCGCGCGGATATGACATAATCCTGCCCCTGATCGAGAGGACCAAAGAGCTTATTGAATCCTGCAACTGCTCGCAGGGATGCCCGGCGTGCATCCACTCGCCCAAGTGCGGCTCGGGAAACAAACCGCTGGACAAAGCGGCCGCGCTCGAAGCTTCTGAGATATCTTTCCGGCGAAAAGAACCTGGGGGACGACAGCATCGAGTCTGAAAAAACGGAGATCGAGGTCTGCTGTGCTACCGCCGGGGAGGGACCCTCCTGCCGGGACTTCCGGATAGGTTTCTTCGACCTCGAAACCCAGAAGCTGGCCGAAGAAGTGGGCGGATGGCAGAATACACACCTGATGCGCGTGTCTGTCGCCGTTCTCTATGAGGCCCAGGCCGATACATTCAAGGTATACCGTGAGCATGAAATCCAGGGACTCATCGAAGACCTCAAAGGGCTCGACCTCGTTGTCGGATTCAACATCTCGCGCTTCGATTACCGGGTACTGCGCGCCTACACGCCGTTCGACCTGGATCGGCTGCCCACGTTTGACATCCTGGGTGAGATTCACAAAGGACTGGGTTTTCGCCTGAGCCTGGGACATCTCGCAGAAAGAACTCTCGGCCGCCCGAAAGGTGGGGACGGCCTCCAGGCCGTCAGGTGGTTCCGCCAGGGCGAGTGGGAAAATCTCATAACCTACTGCACGGAAGACGTTGTCATCACGCGCGATCTTTTTTACCATGGCCTGGAGAAGGGATATCTCGTATACAGGGATAAGAGTTGCCGATTGCTGCGGATTGGAACTCCGTGGAAAATAGATGATCTGGTTTTCGCCGAGAATCGAAGAACCAACGGTGAAAAGCGATGAAACTGGTGTTTCGAAAAGTTCCCACGCGAAGCCGCGAAGGCCGCGAAGGGAATGGCACTTTTCATGGTTTCAGGGGTGTCCCGAAGGGACATGAAAAGCTGTTTCTATCACTGTGCGCTCATTGCGGAGCGATGCAGGGGCCGGGGAGGATTTCGTTTGAAAGCTAATAGTCTCGATCCTGATGAGGCTGGCCGGCATTTATATCATAGGCCACCCGACAAGGAGTGGTACGCTGTCTACGTGCAGGTAAATCACGAAAGGGAACTCCTGAAAAGGCTGGAACAAAAGGAATTGGGCTGCTTCCTTCCACTCATGGAAACATGGAGCAAGAGACGGGACCGCAGGAAAAAAATACAGCTTCCGATGTTCCCCGGCTATGTGTTCGTTAACGTAGTGCTGGATAGCTCGGCGCATCTCACTATCGTCAAGACCCCCGGAGCGCTCAGCCTTCTGCACAACTCCGAAGGCCCTCTGTCGATCCCCTCCTATCAGATCGAGAACCTTCGGACCGTGATCAACTCAATCCAACCTCTCGAAATCCATCCTTATCTGAGACAGGGCGACTGGGTCCAGGTTGTGCGCGGACCTCTTGCAGGATGCATCGGTATTCTCAACAGGGTGGACCCCCAAAAAGGCAGGCTGATCGTAAGCGTAGACATAATCAAGAAATCGGTAAGCGTCGAACTCGACTTGGAAGACGTCGAACCTACCCTCCCGCCCGTAACACCGGATATTAAGTGATTGTTGGTTCAAGAGCGGGCATGGGTAAACCCCAGGGTAGACCCTGTCCCTTTTAGCGCGGTTCTTTCGTAGGGAAGGGCTTTATGCCCTCCTGAAGTCCTCGAAAATATGTGCCCGAAAAGTAACAGCGGCCCTCGATTCCCGGGTCCATGACTCAAGCTTTTACACCTCCCGACAAACATGGTTGCCGCGCGGTTGCTCGCCCCGCCATTCACTCAGACGAACATATCCCTCAGAAGCTTTGCCGCAACGTGATACTTTGCCAAGTCCCCACGAGCGTAAAGATCAGGCGCGATTTCGCCGGCGCCAAAACTGCACTGAATCATATTCATGAGAGCACGCATTTAAAATTCCTTCTCGTTGCGTCTCTGCGGTGGATTTGGCTCCTACTGTATCAATAGATATGACAGTGTCCCTTCCGCTGTAACGCTCCAAAAGTAGTTAGGAGGTACGATAAAAGTCACGCATGGTCTTACTGACCCGCTGATAAATTCATAAATAAATTCGTACTCTGGTGGACTTGTGAGCCCGATATTCACTGATATTGTACCTGACGTGGAAGCCCACACACTTACAAAAGCCGGGGCCGTGGCGCTCGTGTTCTGGTAAATACTACCGCTCTTAATCCCTCCTTGAGCGCTTATATTCTGAAATACCCCCGCTCCCGCACCGTTAATCTTGTATTTTCCGGTAATGTTCACATCTCCCACTACATCCAGCCCATCCGTCGAATAATTCGGGCTCGTAACGCCCCCGACCCCGAGCCAACCCAATACGATCAAACTTCCCGACTGCGCATACAGAAAAGCTGCCGCACCAAACATAAGGACCAATAAAATGATGATCGTCTTCTTCATTATTCCCCCCATGCCTATTCGAGTTTATCCGAGTCCATCCGTGTTCATCCGTATCTCAATTAATCTCGAAATTCCCCATCCAGACCGTCCCGCTGCTTATCGTAACCGCCCCAGTGATGGTAGTAGTGCCTGAGTTGGTGCTATAGTTGCTGTTGTAACCGCCGCATATGGTGATCGTTATGTTGCTGTTGGCCGTGAAGTTCCCCGTAAAACCGATGTTCTGGATCAATATCGTATCTCCATTGAGCGCGGCGTTGTAGGCAGCCTGGAGGCTTGTATAGCCCGCATTGACATGTGTATTTATTACCGGATAAATTGCGAAGGTCGCCAATAATGTGTGGTTGGCGGTGACATTATTGAAGGTGTAAGATGTTATAGCTCCTTGGTCGGTGCCATCCACCACCACATCGGAAACATAAAAATATGTATTCGGTATCATTGTAAAGGTTTGGCTCCCGCCATAGTTTACAGTTGGCGAAGATGGACTGATTGTCCCTCCACTGCCGCCATTGACGGAGGTCGTGATCGAATATGTATCGATTGCAAACACGGCTGTCACGCTGCAACCGCCCGTGACCTGTCCCGTCGTGTAGGTATTGCCTAAGTATTCCGACGGGCTTTCCGGCCCCGGAGAGCACTTTTGCGCATGGGCGCACTGTTTTCAAAGAACAGGGTATTTTTGACCCTACCACCGTTGCGGTTAAAGAAAAAGTTAAGTTTGCCTGACGTTCACTTTTTCTTTAGCCGCCTTTTATCGTTCAAGAATCGGTCTTGGATTCACTGCCGCTATCGCTTGTCTTGCATCCTCTCCGAAGGGTGATATTTGGCGTGGATTTCCTTGAGATCGTTGATGGTGACATGGGTGTAAATCATCGTCGTTTCAAGGGACTCGTGTCCCAGCATCTCCTGTATATGCCTGATCGGAGCGCCGTTTCTCAGCATATGCGTGGCGCAGGTGTGCCTGAGCGTGTGGGTGGTCACCTTGTCGAGCTTCGCCAGTTTGCCGCAGCGCTTGACCACCGCCCAGACGCCGTTTGCATCCATCCGGCGACCCCAGCGGTTGAGGATGAGATATGCGGGGTCGTCGCCGTTAATAAATGCGGGGCGCACCGCCAGGATGTAGTTTCTAACCAGGCCGGAGACCCTGCCGCTTACCGGGACCACCCGTTCCTTGTTACCCTTGCCCCTGACCAGAAGAAAGCCTCCGTCGAGGTCGATGTCGGTAATCTTTACGTCCGCGATCTCCGAGCGTCTTATGGCCGTGTCGTAGAGCAGCTCCACGATGACGCGGTTTCTATAGCCCCGGTTGGTGCGGGTGTCGGGGGCCGCGATGAGCTTTTTTATCTCGGGCTCGTCAAGGATTGCGCGGGGGAGCTGCTTTGCCTGTCTGGGCAGTTTGATGATTGCTCCCGGATCGTGAATGAGGTAGTCGTGCTCTTTTAGATAGCGGCTAAAGCCCTTGATCACGCTAAGCCGTTTTCCCTGAGTGCGGACGGCAAGGGGCTTGCCGGTCGCGGTGAGTGTAAAGGCAAGCTCCTGCTGGTAATCCTCCAGCACTTCCCGCGTTAGCTGGTCGATTTCAACGATTCCTTCTTCTTCAAGGAACCCGGCAAATAACTTTAGGACGCTCTTGGAGTTTTTCACCGTGTGAGGCGAGCAGTTACGGGCTTGCAGGTGTTTGAGGTATTCTCGAGCCGGGTTTTTCACGTCCATTGGGGTGGGTCTCCTCGTGGGTCTTTTTGATATCGATGGGGATCACCTTGCAGTACTGCTGCGTGGTGGCGAGGCGGGCGTGCCCCAAAATCTTCTGGATATGGCGGATGTCCGCGCCGGCCTTCAGCATGTGGGTGGCGCAGCTTCTGCGGAAGACGTGCGGCGAGGCGGGCTTTCCGAGATTCGCGGACCTCGCGCACTGGTAGAGGTTCTGGCGCACGTTGCCGTAGGTCATCGGCTCCCCCTTGTTGTTTAGAAACAGGCGCCGCGCCTTGGGGTTCTTTTTGCCCAATCGGGGCCTAACCTTATCCAGGTATTCTCCGAGATACGCACCGGCGCTCTTTCCAAGGGGGACAACCCGTTGTCTCCCGCCCTTGGCCTTGCGGACAAAGATGACGCCGTCCCTGAGATCCACGTCATGGACCTCAAGTGTTAGCAACTCGTCGATCCGCATGGCCGTGGCGTAGAGGACCTCCATTATGGTCCGGTCCCGGATGCCGGGATTAAGGCTCATGTTGGGCTGCTCGAAGAGCTTTTTCATTTCATCGCGGGTCAGGGTCGCGCCGATCTTCTTTTCTTGCCGGTGCGTCTCGATTACCCCTTCGGTGGGGTTGACAAGGAGCAGATTGTTTTGGGTGAGATGCTCGAAGAGCCGCTTTACCGGCCTGATCAGGAGCGCCTTGCTCTCGACGGCGTGCGTCGTTTTCGCCATGACCAGGGCTTTGTAGTCGAGTATGGTTTGTTTGGTGACTTCGCGCAGGTCGCGGATTTCGCGGCCCTCCAGCCACTCCCGGAACCGCTCAAGGCCATAGCGGTAATTTTCTATGGTCCCCTTGGCGTAGTTCAGCGTTTTAAGCAGCTCTTTGTACCGCGCTATGGTTACGGCTGCGTCCATGTTGCCCCCTCTCCCTCCCCCCTGTTTATCTGCGCCCAGCCTCCAACTAGTTGGGCGAATGCAGCGGCGGCGGGCCTTTACGCCGTTTTCTTAAACCCTACAAGCACCCTACAAGTTCACGATTTGCCCTACTAGCCGCCGGTTTTGCCCTCCAAGTCCGCGAGCCTTTTGATTTCGCAAACCGGCGTGAGGTTGAGGTAGCACCTGCCGCCATCAATCCCTTCGCCCTTGTAGTTCAAGGCGTAGGAGTACTGCTTCCCTTGCGCGCCCACGCGCACATGCAGGTATTCCATCTCTTCGAGCTGCTTTATGTGCGCCTTGATCTGCCAGTCCGTCCAGCCGGTCCGCTCGCGGATGTGGCGGCGGTTGAAGCTGTACTGGTCAATCGGCTCGTTAGTCTTGTCCGTTTCCGCCTTGACCATGTTGTAGATGAGGGTTAGAAGCGTCCGCGACGGCGGGGCCAGCTCATCGAGGCACTGGCCAAGGACCTGGTGGGCCAGGTGGTTGGCCTTGTCGATGTCATCGAGCGTGACCTCGATGTATTCCACCTCTTTTCCTTCAACCGCCGCTTTTTTTGTCTCCCGCTGATACTGGAAAAGATATGCGATTGTCCGGATGAGGCCCAGGTACTTCTTGTGGTCTCTGCGGGTCCTTAAAGACCCGTCGGGGTAGGAGAGATACCTTGTATACGGATTGACCACGGCAAGGGGCCTGAGCAGCCTTTGCGTGGTGTGGTGCTTCCTTTGGACGGCGTCGGCCCTGGTGCGGTTGATCAACCCTTCCAGGGTGTCGGCCTCGCGCTGCTTGCGGTGGATAGCGGCGGTCATTTTCGATGACTCGTCAATGGTTAAAAATAGAAAGCGGCTGGCGGTCTCCCCCTCAAGCTCAGCCGCCGTGGTCGTGACCATGACCGCGACCGGCCCCTTTACGGTGTACTCCTCGGTTTTCATCTTCCCGGTCGCCGGGTCTTTTCCTGTGGCTGCGACGGTGATCTTCTTGGATGACTGGATGTTTCTAATCGAGTAGGCAGCACCTCCCATCCCCTGGTCTTCCTCGATTGCGATGATCTTATGCACCAGAGCGTCTTCCTCCTTGTAGAAAAGGGCCTGGTCGGTGATGCGGGTGTATTTGACAAAATCCTCCTCCGGAACGAGCGAAAGTATCGCGTCCTGAAGGGTGGATTTTCCCGCGGCGCTTCTTGACTGGATCAGAACGGAAAGCGGCTCTTCGAGTTTCCTCGAAACAGCCGCGAGATACCCGGTCAGCTTGTTGGTCTCCTCGCCCGTGATCCCCACGGTTTCGAGGTCGGCAAGGATTTCATCAAACAGGGCGGGGTTTTTCAGGAAGCGCAGGGCCTCTTCCCGCTCTTCTTTCGAAGGCTCCGCCTTTGCCTGTGTCTTTTGCCTGGGCTTCCACGCATCTATCAGGGTGAGGAGTCTTGCGATGTCTTCTTTTACCAGTTCATCTGTTGCCGAAAATATCTCCGCGCACGCCTTGGCAAACCATGCACGGGAGCGCGACGAATAGAGGTCGATCGTGGTAAGCTCAAAGGGCATGGTCCCATCCAGCGCCTTACTCGCCTTGAGCGTCGCCTTAAGTTGGGTGTCGCTTCGCTGGATGCCCTTGATCTCGTAGAAGCGCTCGGCGTAGCCGACGACAAAGCCGTGCTCGGTCTCCTTGTATAAGCTTTGCACCCGCTTTTTCACCTTGCCCGACTGCTCAAGGGACGCGGGGTTGGTCTTCCTCAGAAGCTTTTCAAACTCCTCGGGGGTGTGCCGCTGAAAGTAGAGGTTTACGTCCTTGGCGGGAAGATCCACCGTGTGGCAGGTTATCTCTTTTTCCTTTAACCGCGAAGAAACGGAAAGCGCGCCGTTGCGACCCGCATCATCCGCGTCGAAGACGAGATAGGCTTCCTTTACCGCGCGGTTAAAGAGAAAGAGGTGATCGTCAAGCAGGCCGTTTACGCCGTAAAGGGGGATGACGTTCTTGAAGCCCTGGTCGTACAGGGTTAGAGCGTCTATGATCGATTCGGTAACCAGGATCGATTGCGAGCGCTTGACCGCGTGGCGGTTCACAAGACCGGAGCGGGGGCCGGGAAGATAGAGGTGGGTGATGCCCGCCTCCTGGTCGATGCTTCGGCCATACAAGTTGACCACTCCGCCGTTTTGATCGTAGAGCGGGAAGACCACGCAGCCATAAAAGGTCTCGCGGCCCTTCTTGTTTAGAAGTCCGATCTTCTCTAGGGTTTTCGTGATCTCCTCGTCTTGCGGGAGGATCTCCGGAAGCGTCCCGTTAACAAAGCCCGCGCCGAAGTCCTGTAAACTGCGGGTGTCGGCGATGCCCCGCTCAATCTTGAGGTAGTTTACGCCGCGTTTGTCTTGAGTGAGCGTATGCTGGTAGTAGGCGACCACGCGGGCCAGGAGTTTTTGCTCTTTTACCGTTAGGCCGGGGGCGGGCTGCTTTGCGGCGGGGGCTGAGGTCGGCGCTTCGAGCGACATGCCGGAATCGAGTTTTTTGACGGCTTCCGGGAAGCTCACCTTGTCGAACAACTCAACGAAGCGAATGGCGTCGCCACCGGTGTTGCAGCCAAAGCACTGCCAGAGGTTTTCGGCGGGATTAACCGAGAGGGACGGACTTTTGTCGGCGTGGAAGGGACACAGGCCGACAAAGCCCTTGCCCTTCTTCTTCAACTCGACGCCGCGCGACTTGATCAGGGCAGCCAGGTCAACGGTCCGCTTTACGGCTTCGATTCTCGCTTTTTCGATCATCGTTCTTTCCCCTTCCCTCCGGACCTCCGGTGAAAAATTTGGGAGCACTATGGGGATAAGAAATACCTAAGGTGTTACCTTGTGTCAACACAAAAAACTTGATTGAGATGCTCGATGAGGGCACACTATGGTATATTTATGAATGAGTTGACCTTAAATAGGCGAGAATAAGGAGCATCGATGACCTTTGGAGAGAGAATGAAACGGCTGAGGCAGGAGCGGGGCTGGTCTCAGGGCCAGCTCGCCCAGCAACTAAAGGTCCACCAAAAGCAGATCTCCGGCTATGAGCGGGGCGTCCACCTGCCTTCCACGGACCTTCTTATCCGGATAGCCGCACTCTACAACGTTTCCCTCGACTACCTGGCTTTCGACAATCGAGAGGACGTCCGCCAGGTGCGGATTGCCGACCGGGACCTTCTTCAAAAGCTTGAAGAACTCGACAAGTTTTCCGAACAGGATAAGTCAACTATCAAGGCCGTTCTCGATACCTTCATTCTAAAGAACCGCTTCCAGAAGCTCGCTTCCGCCACCGAAGGCTAAGATGCCCAAAGACCGGAAGACCATGTTTGCCTTTCTTCCGCCTCTTGGCGTAAACCGGATTAGGCGGCAGCCGTCCGGGCTCGCGGGAGCATGATGCCCGTTGAGCGCCAAAGCGCGAATAAGGGTTAAAGTGAAGTTGGATGACCGGCCTGGCCGGTTAGCTAACTTCACACATCCTGCCCGCTAAAACAGGATTCATACGTCAAGAACGGGGATTGTATGATCCTTCCAGGCAACTTGTTTTTGTCTTGTATGCGACTTCATTGCACGTTGTTTTCAAATTATTTCAAGATTGGAACAAGATTGCGGGGACTTTGTCTCAATTTCCCCTTTAGTTGCCGGTAACCGACCGAGGCGGCGAAAGGGATTGATGGGACCGGAGCCGGGCGGGAAGGGAACATAACTAACCAGTTATGTTTAGTGTAGCGAGGGAAGGCTTGCGGGCGCGGCGCTTGCTTCACTCTGCAAACGCCGTGACCGGAAGGCCACGTACGATAATGCGCATTATCGGATCGTGCCGAGCGCAGCGACTTCCCCGTCCGGTGAAAGCCCCGAAGGTCCCGAAGCCGCCGGAAGAACACCGGTGTGAGCTTTTTTCCCTACTCCTCCGCATCTGCCTCGATGATGAGAGACAACGTACCTGGCCTTATATACCCTGGAATATCTACGTACTCTGGGTGGTGATGATGAGATTCCTCACCCTCCGCGAATTGAAAGAAGTCAATATATATCCTAAGGCTTTCCACTGAACCGGTGATTCTTAGGTATTTTTCCGTGGTCACATAGACGAAAATTGCACCCTCAGACTTCTCTATCTCAAGCCCACGAAGCAATTCATTGTACGGCATTGGGCTTCCAGACGCATCGGCTTCCAAGCGAAAAAACCTCCCAGCAGATGACATAAATCTTTTTAGGCTATCATGTATTTTATTCAAGCCCAGAATCGAGTCCAGAATTACCGGGTCTGACCCTGTTGAATAGTAAATCCGCATGCTTTCCCTCTATGGTCGTGGAGTGCAGCCTAATCTATAACGCCGAACGCATCTCCATCTCTACCCCTAGAAAATCGGTACAGGCTCAAAAATGGGAACCCCCTCAAAAATAGGCACTGTCGGCATTATGGGATCAATTGGCACAAAAGGAATGAAGGGGGGCGTCCATTCAGGAGCATCACCGTTTGGATCTGTTAATGATTGGTTGCCTTTCAATTTGTCGCTATTAGGCCAGGGCTTTCCAGAGTTAGGAGGACATTGCCCCCCACCTTTGCCGCCGGGATTCTGGACGTCCCAATGGCGCCAGTGGCCTGGATCCTCAGGATGAGCCGTGTAATAAGAATTATCAGGAGATTTTACGAACCAGTTTCCGTTGTCCCATTGTCCGGATGACCACGAATTTGGGTCGTAACCTGGAGGCGGCGGTGGATACTGCCCTATGTAGAGTCCAAGCGGGTCAACCCACCTCACGGGATTGCTGTGAACGTAAGCGTAGAGGTTTACGTCTCCCCCGGAAAATCCAATCGGGTCTTCACTCACGAACCTCCCCACAGCCGGATCATAATACCTTGCCCTGATAACGTACCTCCGCAACCCGTCACCGAGGAGATGCTGTATCCGGTGTTCGGCGTCACGGTAAACGATGTGGTCCCATCGTAGTTGACCGTCTGAGGGGTCGAGGGACTAATGCTTCCGCCCGGCCCGGCCGAGGGTGTGACCGTGTAAGTGTTGATGGCAAACAGGGCCGACACGCTGCAACCGCCCGTGACCTGCCCCGTCGTATAGGTATTGCCTGATAAGGTCCCTCCGCAACCCGTTACCGATGAGATGCTGTATCCGGTGTTCGGCGTCACGGTAAACGATGTGGTCCCATCGTAGCTGACGATCTGAGGGGTCGAGGGACTGATGCTTCCGCCCGGCCCGGCCGAGGGGGTGACAGTTTGAGGGTTGGTTGCAAACGCAGCCGACACGCTGCAACTGTTCGTGACCGGCCCTGTCGTGTAGGTATTGCCTGATAAGGTTCCTCCACAACCCGTTACCGAGGCAATGATATATCCGGTGTTGGGTGTAATGGCAAAAGTCTGGCTGCAGCCGTAGTCCACCGTAGCCGAAGTGGGCGTGATCATCCCGCTGCCGGTGACCGACGTTGTTATCGAATATGTGTAGTTGGTCGCAAAGTTGACCGCGATTGAATGGGGTTCCATGACATCTGTGAAAGTATAGCTGCTCGGCGGCGGCGTCCCAGCAACGGCGCTGCCGTCGACTACCACACTTGAAATATACCACTCGTTAGCCGGACTGATGGTGAAAGTCTGGCTCCCGCCGTAAGTTACGGCCGCAGAGGCCGGGGAGATCGTGCCGCTGCCGTTGACAGAGGATGTTATGGGAAGCGTATTGGTAAATGAAACAGAGATGCTATGGGATCGGGTGACATTGGTAAAAGTATAGCCGGTTACCGCCCCCACGGGGTTTCCGTCGACGACCAGGTTAGAAACTGAGTAGCCGGCATTCGGCATAGCGGTGAAAGTACAATCGCCGCCTCTGATGACACTTACCGAACCCGAAAGCGGACAAGGCGAAATGGTCCCTCCTGGTCCTGCGCTCATACCAATAGTATAAAACGGGCTTCCGTTTCCGACGGTTTTCGCTATTCGATTGCCGTTTTCGTCATAGCCGTATTGGATCGAGGTGCCGTCGTCGAAATCGACCTCGACCAACTGGTTGCCCCAATATATCCAGTTATCTGCCTGGACCGCCCGGGCGGAAGTCAAATACACGCCTAAAACCCCGGCTGCCAGTATTATCAATGTTGCCGCTATCTCAGTTCGAGTCATATGTCGGCCCTCGGCCTGATGGTTAAGTTTAACTTCTCAGCTTGGCCCAGCTCATTCGACCTCTGATTTGGCTCTGGCCATGGCTAAAGTAACTCCGGCTCGCGTTAGACGATCGTTTTAGACCCTAAAAATGCACTTCTAAGCCTCATATAAGCCGCCATTTTGAATCGTTGTCACGTAATTCTAGTCACTTATCGCGGCCCGACCCCCTTTGGCCCCGGATGGTTGATGGAAAGCGCTGACCCGGCGCGGTGATCGGAGGTCCCGAAGCCGCCGGAAAATTCGCGTCCCGCTTTTTTCCCTTTTCAAGGGTTGCCCCCCTGCTTTCATTTCAATGCGCCAAGTTGGTTGCTAAGGAATCTTCGCAATTTATAGTACTCGGAAATTTGAGAACGTATTAGAAAGAATGCAACGCATATTACGATAACTATCGCTGGCGCAGTACCAAGAACACAAGACACTGTAGAGATATAAATCACGGTAAGACATGTCAACACCCCCACCCGAATCGTTATGTGCCATCCATCTTTGAAGAACACGCTGGCGCCGATGAAACGCAATCCAGTATCAGTAATAAGATACTTATGCTTCCCCCGGATATAAATCTCCTCAGAGCGAGATAAGACCTTGCACTCATAATCCTCAGACTCACTCAAATGTTGCGCGATAAAGCGAAATTGTTCCTCAATGGTAGTTAAATTGCTCAAATCAGGCAGCATGAATTGCGCTTTGACTATGGGCACTCCATACCTGTACGGGTATTTGGTAAATATCGTAAAGCAGATTTGCTCTATTATTCCCGCTAATACAAATGTCATATGAAAGATGAATATATCTGGAAAGTGCACCATTTATCGGTCCTTTTACCCGTCATTGAGGAAAATAGTCAACCGGAACTCTACAAGGCAATGAGATACTCAGCGGCAAGAAAGGTATGACCGCTAATCCCTGGCCGACATGATAAGCGAAACCGGACCCACCATTATCCGAATTGTAGTAAGCTCCAGCGCCAAAAAATCTGCTAGCACCATCGACCTCGTATGAATCGTCAGTAGGTGGGGCGCCCGAATACGTATCATAGGACCAACCTATCAATGCATTAGGAGTGAGGTAAATCGAGAGCTGCCAGTCTCCCTGGCTGAGTTGAGCAGTAAAACCCGCAGCCGAAACGCTGAAAGAGTGAAGTAAATCGTTAAACAAAAACCCGTAAGCCGCCGTCCAAGCTCCCTGACCGAAACCATGCAAAAATTGGCCGTTCACAATTTCTGAAGTTACGCCCCCTGTTACGGCTCCAATTCCAACGCGAGAGGCGAGCCCGGCGAAAATTTTCTCATCAGGCTGCAAGCTGGAGAGCCAATTGGTACCCTGAATTTCGAGCCCTACGCCTTCTGCAATTCCTCCCGAAAGTCCTCCAGTCAATGCGCCAAGACCTACATTCCCGCAGCCAATAGCCGCGCCGATGGCCCCGGAAGCTGCGCCTGCGCCGGCATGTAAAAGCGACGCCTCAATCAGCGCCTGCGTACTCGTATAGGCCCCGTCCGCCGTGACAAGGTTCAGTGCGCCCGCAAGGCTTCCCGCGCCAGCAAAGAGCCCACCGGCGATGGCTCCAGTGATGGCCCCGGTCAGGGGGTTCCCGCCGGTTAAGGCCGATATTGTTGCGCCAAGAGCTGCGCCGAGAAGCATCCCAGTGAAAACGGCGGTGGCGGCTGCTTCGGACAGGCCCAAACAAATAAGGCCGCCGATGATTATATCCTGTAAACCACAATGCCCGCTCGGGTCTGTAATTACCAACGGGTTGTTTCTCGCATAAGCATATCTATTCAACGTCTGCGGGTCCCCAGGTGACTGGACGATGGTATCGGGGGTTAAAAACCGCCCCTGAGACGCATCGTAGTACCTGGCCCCGCAGTAGCATAGGCCCGTCTCGGCGTCGAGTTCGTGGCCGGTGAACTTGTATGGCAGGTCAGTTCCCGAATACCAGTTGGTGTTGACCTCTCCGTAAGGCAAATAGGTAACCTGCTGCACCATGCTCCCGCTGCCGTTGGTGGCAATGCTCAGGCTCCCCAGATGGTCGGGGTGGTAGTAAGAGATATTCGATCCGTTTATCGATGCGATTCTTCTTCCGCCCGCAAAGATGTGCTTGGTTACCCCGTTGGTGGTGTTGATGTCATAGAGCCTGCTAACGTAGGTCGTGATGTTGGGGCCGTCTATTTTCTGCACACGCGCCCCTTGGTCGTCATAGACGAACGAAGTGGAATTGATGCTCGTTACCCGGTTATCGTAGTCGTAGACCAGCGCCTGGCCGCTACTGTAGGCGCCGCTTGCGGTGCTGGGGGGATTTTGGACGTTTCCGGCCGGGTCCGTGTTGTAGTTTATAGTGCCGTACGGTCCCCGGGCTGTCGCCAGCCTGTTCAGCCAGTCGTATGAAAATGTCTGGCTGTTGGCCGGAGTGACATTATCGGTAATCGTCAGTATATTTCCATTGTTGTCATAGCCATAGACGAAATCCTGGACCTCCCCGCTTCCCGGGGTCGTGGTGGTCATCTCGTGCAGCCGGCTATTATACTGATCGTAAGTCTGGATGGTGTTCACCCCGTTAAGATATTTGATCTGCCCGACCTGCCCGAACGCATTGTACCCGGAGAAAGTCGCATAGGGGACATTGGCAATGACATCGGGAAAGTCGATTTGCGCCCCCGCGCTTCGATCACTCGATTCCTTGCCAATCTTCCAACTTCATCTCCCATCCATGCGTTGTGCCAAGCCTGACACATCGATAAAGACAATACAGCCCCTTATGAGATTTGCCTACGGCAAAATGGCGGATTGACTGTGAAACTGGCTCTGAAATGCCGTACCTCATCAGCCGGCGAAAGGTCGAAGTGAAAGCAGAGTCAGACCAATTGGAACACGAGAGCCACGGATGTCCCCGAACTTTCTATATCAGGAAAAAGGTTACACAAAGGTTACATCCCAACAGGACTTTATGAAAAGAGCGGAGCGGCTTCCAGATAGTTTCCGTCCGGAAAGGGTCCTTTTCCGCCCTGGCGGCGTCAATCTTCGGGGTTTCTTGTGCGGCGTACGTGAGTACGCCTCCGCACAACCCCTCGATTTTCTTGCCAGTACGAAAAATGCCTCCTTTCCGATTCGGAAACTGCCAGTGACTCATCCGGGGTTTCCGGATGGACACCAGACCGTATTTGCGGAAAAGGCCCCCCGTTCGAAGTGTTTTTTTGAAGTGGAAAGACGCGATTTACGCCCTCTAAACAAAAAGCCCGGGCATGATAACCTTCTCATACCCGGGCTTTCCGGTACCCACGTTCACGACAGGGTCAGCAAGGGGTCCGTGCGTGTTCATTCGGCGGAAATACGTACTTGATACTTTCGGGATGAATCGTTCAAAGAAGTACAAAAATCGATACGAAAAAAAAAACTTTAGGGACGGTATATTACGATGTTATGACGGTAAATCAGCCCAGGCCGGCGGGGGGTCGATTCGAGAAAAAGGTGGTGACAAAAAGCTCCAGGTCCTCGCCGCGATCCCGGCGGACCTGTCGCCATCACTTTTTCGGGGGATGGGCAATAATAGCCAGTTTGCCGGCTGCCTTCAGTGCGGCGGAGATCGTTGAAAGCGGCAGCAGCAGCGTGAGCAGCGCATCCGCCAGCGGCACGGCGCCGTATCCCGCATACCATCCAGCGACCCTGTCATTCTTGGCGTCGATGAGCAACGCAACGCCGCCTACTTCCGCCGAGGCCAGCAGGCAGCGTCGGCCAGGCCGCAAGCAGGAGCTGCCCCCCAAGGCCCTGCCCTTGCATTTTGCGATCTACGGCCAGTCGCGCCAGCCGGAAGGCCGGCACGTCATAACGGGCCAGTCCACGCCGCACGACGTCCGGCGTCCGGGCGTATTCGATGGAAGCGGGGCTCAGGCTGTAAAAGCCGGGAATGGTTTTCTTGTCGTCGTCGATAGCGAGAAAGGTTTTCGCGCCGCCCAGTTCGTGGCTTTTGCGGGCGTGACGCTGCAAGAACTCGTTCAGCGCCGCTTCGCCACAGTCGAAGGCCTGCCGGTCATGCGCCTTGCTGATGGGCTCTTCGTGCCATGCCGTCACGCTCATGACCGCCGGGGCAACGCTTTTGCAGCGGCCTGCAGTTTCGCGTTCGGCGCAGGCGGATTTTCCAGCAGGGCGAGTACACGGAGACTGTCCCGCTCGGAAAGCTGGACGTGCTCGGCTTCCTTGATGACCGCCCTGGCGGCCGGCAACGCGTGCTGAAGCACGAAAGTGGTCAGGTCGCTGTGCATCAGCGCCACCGCCCGCAGGAGTGTCGCCTTGTCCTCGGTTCGCACCCGCAGGGATATCCGCTCATTGTCTTCGACGGCTACACGTGGCATGGCGATTCTCCTTTCACTTTTGTACACATTCACATCGTAGATCTAAAACAAGAGGAAGTCAAGCGTGTGCGTATTGATTGCGTACATTACAGACTATACCGTTCGAAAAAACACGAATCCCCCCCGACCCCCGAGGGGACAGGGGGGATTTTAATCTGCTGCATTGGTATCACGTCATCAAGCTGCGGGAAAAAGATTAACCCGCAGATGCCGGAGATGCGCGCAGATATTTCAAAAGGAGATGAACTGACAGCTTAGCTTTGGACCACGCTTCCCGCTCCCTGCTTCCTGCTTCCCGCTCCTTGCTCAGTCCTCAGTCCTCAGTCCTCCCTGCTCCCCCCTCACGCCCCATTTTTCTTAATCCCGAGGGTTTTCATTTTCCTGTGGAGGTGGGTCCTTTCCAGTCCGACGCTTACCGCTGTCAAAGAGACATTCCAGCCGTTTTCTTCCAGCTTTCTAAGCAGGTAGTCGCGTTCGAAACATGAGCGCGCCTCTTCTATGGTTTGGCAGTTGAAGTAGGCTGTTTCCCCGCCTTCTTTCTGAAGGACATTTCGGAAGTCCGGGGGCAGGTCGCCCGGCCCGATTACATGGCCCGGCGTCATGATTATGAGTCTTTCGATAAAGTTTCTGAGCTCCCGAATGTTACCCGGCCAGGAATACTCCTCCAGAATGGGATAGATGCGCGAATCGATCTTTTTTTTGCCAAGCGCGCTCTCGCTTGCGATCTCATCGGCGAAATTTTCTACCAGCAAGGGAATGTCATCGAGCCGGTCTCTTAGAGGCGGCACAAAGATCGGAATCACGTTGAGCCGGTAATAGAGGTCCTGCCGAAACCTTCCCAGCTCGATCTCCTTCTGCAGGTCTTTATTGGTTGCAGCGACGATCCTCACATCCACTTCCACCGGGTGAGAGCCTCCCACCCGTTCGAATACCTGCTCCTGGATGATTCGAAGGATTTTGGCCTGAGTCCGGTTGCTCATGTCGCCGATCTCGTCAAGAAAGAGCGTTCCTCCGTTTGCCGAGTCGAATTTCCCCTTGTGCTTTTCATAGGCGCCGGTGAAAGCGCCTTTTTCATGGCCGAAAAGTTCGCTTTCGATCAACTCATCCGGAATCGCGGCGCAATTTACCTCTACCATCGGACGCGTGCTCCGGCGGCTGAGAAGATGCACCATACGGGCAGCCAGTTCCTTACCCGTGCCGTTTTCCCCCGTAATGAGAACGGTCGCATTGGTGGGAGCGGCGCGCCGAATCTGGTCGCGAAGATTTATAACCGCCGCGCTTTCACCTATGATTTTGCGGTCTGATTTTTTGCGCAGCAGGCGGTTTTCTTCTTCCAGGCGGGAAAACTCGATGGCGTTTTGAATCGAAACCAGCACTCGCTCGATCGAGAGCGGCTTTTCTATGAAATCGAAAGCGCCCATCCGGGTGGCCTTTACTGCGGTTTCTATGGTGCCGTGGCCTGAAATGATCATTACGGGAATGAGAGGATAGAGCTTTTTTATCTCCTCGAGCACAGTTATGCCGTCAACCCCGGGCATCCATACGTCAAGGACTATGAGGTCCGGCGGGTCTTTCTTAGCCTTCTCCAGCCCCTGCTCGCCGGAGGCGGCCAGGATTACTTCATAGCCCTCGTCCTCCAAAATTCCGCTAAGCGACTGTAGAATGCTTACCTCATCGTCCACGATCAGTATCTTCTGTTTCATCCACTTCTCCGCTAACCGGGCAATTCCACCGTGAACACAGTCCCACGCGGCTCATTTCCACGCACACGAATAAAGCCGTTATGGTCGGCGATAATGCTCGATACTATGGCAAGCCCCAGGCCGGCCCCTTTTTCTTTTGTCGAATAGTATGGTTCAAAAACCCTCTGCCTGTTTTCGAGCGAAATCCCGTGTCCGGTATCGGCACACTCCAACCGGGCGATCTTCAGGGCCGAGTCGTACGAAAGCCGGATCGAAATTTCTCCTGTTTCCCGGCCGATCGCGTGCACGGAATTTTCAAGCAAGTTGATGATTACCTGCCTGAATTGATCGCGGTCGAGCCGAAGCGCAGGCATATCGTCATCTTTTTCCAGGTGAAATGAAATGCTGCTGAAGTTGTGTCTGTACAGACCAAGCCCCTCCTCGACGATCTCGCAAAGGCTGCATGGCTCCAGCTTCGCCCGCGGCAGCCTCGCAAATCGGGAGAACTCGTTTACCAGGGTCTTCATGTGATCGACCTGCTGGATTATCGTGCTCGTGCATTCGTCAAAAACCGAGCCATCCCTCTCGGCCAGCGCAGGGTACTTGCGCCTCAGTCTTTGGGCCGATAGCTGTATGGGGGTCAGAGGATTTTTGATCTCGTGCGCTATGCGGCGGGCCACCTCGCGCCATGCTGCCATGCGTTGAGCCTTTTCCAGTTCGGTGAAATCGTCCAGTACTGCGACTACACCCATGAATTGGCCTTGGTCGTCTCGCAGCACCGATACCTTTATAAAAAGCGACATGGGCACACCGGCCACTTTGACCTGGGCGGGCCGTTCGAGATATGCATGGCTGCCTTCCCTATAGCTGGTAATAAAGGCTTTTACGATCTCCATTTGGGATTGGTCGAGAAACTCAGTGTAATGTTTGCCTTTTGCCTCCTCTGCCTTGACTCCGAAAAGGACCTCGACCGAATTATTTATGGTGGTGATTTTGCCTTCGGCATCCACGCTGACCACCCCGGCTGCTATATTCTTGAGCACCACCTCCATATAGCGCCGGCGGTCTTCAAGTTCGATATTTGTGCTCTGAAGCGCGTTGTAGGCCCCGTCCAGCTTCTGTCGCCCCTCGCTCAGGTCCTCGATCATATTGTTGAACGAAGCCATAAGCATCCCGATTTCATCTTGCCTGTCGGGATCCAGGCGCACGTCCAGGTCACCGTCCGCTATCCGCTGGGTTGCTGTAAGAAGCTTCTGGATAGGCCCTGTAAGGTTTTTGGCAAGAAAGAAACCGAACCAGACGGCTGCAAATATCGCCAGCATCGTAACGATCGAAAAGGTGATGAAATGGCTCTTCTTCAGAGGCGAGTGCAGCATCTTGAGCTGCAGATAATTATCATATCCGGCGGTTATAGATGCCAGTTGCCGGGCAAGCTCTCCCGGAAGGAAGCGCAGGACTATGAGGGCCGACTCGTCCCCCGTCAGGGGCTGTAGAGAGATACGCGCGGCTATGGCCTTCTGCCCGCCCGTTGGAAAACTGATGATTTTCGAAGCTGTGCCGCCCTCCTTCTGAAAACTGCTTGTAAGCAGAGCCGTGTCGATTTCCCGGGTGGCATTCTGCCTGAAGCTCCACTTCAGATCTCCGGAAGAGTTGAACAGATAAGCGGCGTCGATTCTGGCGGCGAAAAGGAACCCTATACCCGACTCCAGACTGGCCTTTTCTTTTTGCTCGGTTATTATCCGTGCGGCTTCGGGAACTAGAGCGCGGCATTCGGAGACAAGATTGGTCCTCTCCCGCTCTACGTATTGCCTGGCGAGCAGAACCGAGTTCTCCAGGGATGCCTGAACGCTTGCGCTAAACCAGTGATCGAGACTGGAGAAGATAAACTGGCTGGCAAACCAGAAAAGAGGTACTGTGGGAATGAGCGTTAGGGCAACCGAGGCGGCGACCAGCCTTGTTTTGAGCTTGGAGCCGAGGATGTTTCTTTTCCTCTCGAAGATAAGCTTTACAAAGTTGCGCAGAACTAGATAGGCCAGCAGCAAAAGCAGCAGGACGTTCAGATTTATGAATACGACAAGCAGGATGTTGCCGAACAGGGGCGCCTCTGTTGAAGGCTTGAAAAACCACCCCTGCAGCAACCCCATCGTCAGGATAAGAACGAAAGCCACACAGACGAGAATTCGTTCCCAGAAGCGGCGTTTTTCACCCGATTTAGTATCCAAAGTGCTCATGGCTTATTTCAATAAAGAAATACTACGGTGTACCATTCGGTCTCGAAATCCCAGAGGGACACCCAAAAAAGAACGTATCTGAAAAATAGTGGAAGCTCCACTTTTGAAAGCTCGGCTTTAACCCTGAGATAATACTCCTGGTCCCTGTCGAGCCGGGACGTAGGCATTACTTGAAGGTTATTCACCGTGCTCATCCATTTTTTTGCTTCCTCGAAGCTCCTGGTTACAAGGATTTTTTGCGGATGCTCCGGCAAATCCACCTGAAATTCATTGTTCAGGCGGTTGTAGGTGATTGTATGCCGAAGGGTGCAATCTGCGATCTTTGAAGTTGTAAACAACGATGGCTTCTCGACAGAAACAATGATTTTAAAGGTTGTGGGGACCCCGTCGAGAATTGCCTCTTTCATGTCGGAATTAAAGCAATCGATCAGGAGAAAACTAGCCTCCAGATCCTTTCCTTTCTTATCAATTTCGATGTTGGAAATCTCGGCTTTATTGGGCGCGGAAACGCAAATGCGAGGGAATGCAGCCGATACTGCAAGAAGAAAAAGGAAGAAAAATTTCCTGTTGACCCAAGATTTCACATCATTTCCGCAAACGTACCGGGCAACATCGCCAGCGTAGGATTTCATCCGCAATAGATCAGACTCTCATCAGGGTTTTCTCAAGAATTCTAGCGGACCAACCGGCCGAATACAAGCGAAATGAGGAAACCTTGGCCGACCTTCGCCGCCGCTCCCGGACGTGAGAGACAATTTGACAAGGCTGAATGGAATGTTTTATAAGAGTAGCTAACGACCTATTTTGATGAGAGGAGCAAGCTGATGAGCGCCAATATCGTTGAAGTTACAGACAGCAGTTTCGAGCAGGAGGTACTTCAGTGCGATTTACCCGTTCTGGTAGATTTCTGGGCCCCCTGGTGCGGTCCTTGTCGTGCTATTGCCCCTGTCGTTGAAGAACTTTCGTCCGATTACGGGCCAAAGCTCAAGGTGGTAAAGTGCAACGTTGACGATAACCCGAAAGTGCCGGGAAAATATGGAATCCGAGCCATCCCAACTCTTATTATTTTTAAAGGCGGCAATGTGAGTGAGCAGATCACCGGGGCTGTCGCGAAATCGCAAATTACTGCGGCAATCAATAAGGCTGTGGGTTAGATGCCCCCCATTCGCTCCCTGTAGGCGAGTGCCGATTCCCTCCGAAAATGCTTTCTCGAGTTTATGGCAGACAGGTTCACGACAAGATCGTTATCGGCGGCAGGCTGGATTGTCAGCCGGTCTTTATACCGTGCGGGCGCGCCTGAATGCGGTGCTTATCGAAAAAATTTCATTTATTTTTTGTAATGTGGTAGATAAGAGAACCACAAAGTTCAGGGTTGATGGCTCGGACATACCGAGTCTGAAGCGGGGGTCTTTGTCGGAATAAAACCCAAGAATGATCAACGGAGTTTTTATGAATTGTATTGCCGGTGGCTCTAAGCTGGTCTTCCGCCTGTTGGGCCTCCTCCTCGTTCTAATTGCCCTTTCGGCCTTCAGCGGGTGCGGCGTCAACCTAAAAGAGTATTACTTCGGCGACCTTTTCTCGAAGAAGAAATCCTCGACAATCGACAAGACTGCCGAACAGCTCGCACTCTCGGGCATGGCCAGTCTCAAGAAAAAAGAATACTCCAAAGCGGCAGAGGACTTTAAGAAGCTCAAGGAACACTATCCTTACAGCAAATACGCGATCCTTGCCGAATTGAAGCTCGGCGACGCTAACTTTGGCGACCGCAAGTACAACGAAGCGGCGTTGGCCTACGAGGAATTCGTGCGTCTTCATCCACGCAACGAAGTGATCCCCTATGTCCTTTATCAGGTTGGGATGAGCCATTTTCTCACTTTCACTACCGTTGACCGGGACCCAGAAGAAACCAAGACGGCTGAACAGGCCTTCGAAAAGGTAATCCAGAACTTCCCACAATCGGAATACGCGGAAAAATCCAAACAGCAGATAGTGGAGTGCAAAAAGCGCATCATCTCCCATATGTTCAGCGTGGCCAAGCATTATTATATAAATAAGTATTACGCTGCCGCAAAAACGCGGCTGGATACCATGATCCAGACCTATCCCCAGTCGGTTGCCGAGCTTGGATACGGAACCACTGTCGAAAAGATGCTTGCTAAATGTGACAAGGAAGTGGCAAAGGGAGAAAGGAAACCTGATTTCTTTACGCGGCATGGATTCTAGTTTGAAAATTCTGGGCGGGCGCGTTGATTTTGGCTCGGCTCGGTGCCTATAATTGATTCCTGGTATGTGTGAAACTAGTTGACAAATGGGACTGCTTTCCTACATGTTTGCTTGGGAGCCTGCCTTTTTACCCCCGGACCGTTACAGGCGAAGATTGAGCGGAAAAATTACCGGCTTGAGTAGATGACCGTAATTTCCATTCCCGATTACCTTTACCCCATGTCCTCCGGAATCACTGTGACGTCTTTTAATTAGAAAGAAAAATAAGATGCAAATACCTTTACTGGAGAACAGCCAATGCCTGACGCATCAGTAAACTCAGCCGATACAACGAATGGCAGGGATTCCACGCGCGACCGGCGCAACGAAATGAACCTGGTCGAGCTGAAAAACAAAAACATACGGGAACTCATGGCCATCTCAAAGGCCTACAACATCGACGGGGCTAGCTCGATGCGAAAGCAGGAGTTGATATTCGCGCTCCTGCAGGCACAAGCGGAAATGAGCGGCCTCATCTACGGTGAAGGTGTCCTCAAGATCCTCCCCGATGGCTTCGGATTTCTAAGAAGCCAGAACTATAACTACTTGCCCGGACCTGATGACATCTATGTTTCACCCTCGCAGATACGCAGGTTCAACCTGCGCACCGGAGACAGTATTTCAGGGCAGATCAGGCCCCCCAAGGACAACGAACGCTACTTTGCCCTGCTCAAGGTGGAATCGGTCAATTATGAAGACCCTGAGATAGCGCGGGACAAAATCCTTTTTGACAACTTGACCCCTCTTTATCCGGACCGCAGGATCAATCTCGAGTCCGACCCCGACAACCTGTCCACACGGGTCATGGACCTGCTGACGCCCATCGGCTCCGGGCAGCGCGGGCTGATCGTGGCCCAGCCCAGGACCGGCAAGACCATGCTTCTCCAGAACATTGCCAACGCAACTGCGGCCAACCACAAGGACGCATACCTCATAGTGCTGCTGATCGACGAGAGGCCCGAGGAAGTCACGGACATGCAGCGAAACGTCCGTGCCGAAGTCGTGAGTTCGACCTTCGACGAGCCTCCCCAGCGGCATGTGCAGGTTGCAGAAATGGTGATCGAGAAAGCCAAGCGCCTCGTCGAACATAAAAAAGACGTCGTAATTCTACTCGACAGCATCACCCGGCTGGCCAGAGCCTACAATAGCGTTGTCCCGCCCAGCGGCAAGATCCTCTCCGGCGGTCTTGACTCAAACGCTCTCCATCGCCCGAAGCGATTCTTCGGGGCGGCCCGAAACGTCGAGCAGGGTGGAAGCCTCACCATTATCGCCACTGCGCTGATCGATACTGGAAGCCGAATGGATGAAGTCATCTTTGAAGAATTCAAGGGCACCGGCAACATGGAAATCGTCCTCGACCGCAAGCTGGCCGACCGGCGAGTTTTCCCGGCAATCGACATAAATAAGTCCGGCACGCGAAAAGAGGAACTGCTCATTGCGCCCGAGGACCTGAATCGCATCTGGATTTTACGAAAGCTCCTATCACCTCTAAATCCCATAGACGCTATGGAGTTTTTGCTCGATAAAATGCAAGGCACGAAGAACAATGCCGAGTTCCTGGCCTCGATGAACAGGTAGTGTAGGGCTGGAGGCTGGAGATGCGGACACGGGTCAATCCGCAATGGGAAGGCGTGGTCAGGCGCGGACAGATTAAATGAAGCTATCGCATGCCGCTGCTGCCGCGTCACGCTGTCACCCGTTATCCGTCATGAAGTTACCGCCTCATCCCTTCTCGCTGCCGGCCGCTGGCATCCTCTCCGGCTCCGCCATCATTTTTCCTTACTCTGTAGTTCAAAGGCGATGATCGGCTCAGAAGGGTTGCAAAATCAGGGAATTGATATATAATACAATGTTCTGACATTTATCAGATCAAGGAAGGAAAATAGATGAAGGAAAACATTCATCCCCAGTATTTTCAGACAGTCATTAAATGTGCCTGCGGCAACGAAATCCCTACAGGTTCCACTAAAAAGGAAATCCGGGTCGAAATATGCTCAAAGTGTCACCCGTTCTACACCGGGAAACAGAAGCTGGTCGATTCGGCCGGGCGTATTGAAAGATTCCGTCGAAAGTATGAAAAATTCCAGAAACCCGAGGGCAAGGAGTAGTGTTCGAAAGGCTGGAAAGCGTAGTCGAGAAATTTCAAAAGCTCGAAGAGGAACTCGGTAACCCCGATCTGCTGGGCAATCAGAAAGAATACCAACAGGTTGCAAAGGAACGCTCCGATCTCGCTCCGATAGTGGAGAGGTACTCGCACTATAAAAAGTTGAAAGAACAGGCGCAGGAAAACCAGGCCCTATTCGAGCGCGAAGAAGACCAGGAGATGCGCGAACTGATCCGGGATGAGATCGTAGATCTGAAAGATCAGCTCGGCGCGGCAGAAAACGAACTCAAACTCATGCTGGCCCCGAAAGACCCAAATGACGACAGGAATGTTATCCTCGAGATCCGGGCGGGGACAGGAGGCGAGGAGGCGGCTCTTTTCGTTGCAGACCTTTTCCGTATGTATTCACGCTACGCTGAAATCCGGAAGTGGAAAGTCGAAATCCTGGATTCAAACCCTACAGGTATTGGAGGGCTCAAGGAAATAATCGCCTCAGTGAACGGCAAGGGCGCTTATAGCAGGCTGAAGTTCGAGCGAGGCGTCCACCGTGTGCAGCGAATACCCGTTACTGAAAGCCAGGGAAGGATTCACACTTCCGCCGTCACCGTTGCCGTACTCCCCGAGGCTGAGGAAGTCGACGTCTTCATAGACCCCAACGACCTCCGCGTGGATGTATTTCGTTCCTCGGGCCCTGGAGGCCAGAGCGTCAATACCACCGATTCGGCCGTTCGCATAACTCACGTCCCGACGGGTTTGGTCGTAATCTGCCAGGACGAAAAGTCGCAACACAAAAACAAAGCCAAGGCGCTAAAGGTGCTGCGCGCGCGTCTGCTCGACTCCATGCAGCGAGAACAGGAAGCCAGAATCGCACAGGATCGTAAGATCCAGGTCGGAACGGGAGACCGAAGCGAAAGAATCCGCACCTACAACTTTCCCCAAAACCGGGTATCCGACCACCGGATAAATCTGACCCTCTATAAGCTGGACGTAATACTGACCGGCATCCTCGACGAACTCATAGATCCCCTGAATAACCATTTCCAGGCCGAAGCCCTCAAAGGCGCTGCGTAAGGGCGCCCGCCCCTCGCAGGAACATCGGATAACTTAAGATATCTTGGCAGGCATAAATCTTGGCGAGCTGGAACTTAGTTTATCCAAGTTTGTCTTGCGCACGTTCGGTCTTTTGGGTTGACTCCCGTGGCGCTCCCTTTTCTCTTCTCAATGACGCATTTCACCATTGCCGCAATCTCGGCGCCGGCAAGAGCATCCTTTAGAACGAAGTGGTCCGCCCCGTATTCTTCAGCGATTTTGCGGTATTCTGGAAGATCATAGCTGGTGAAGATGCTTATCACCACCTCCGGGTGATGGCCCTTGATCTCGCGTGTCAACTCGAGCCCGTTCTTCCCCGGCAAGCGGATGTCCATGAAGACCATGTCGGGTGAAGTTTGGTCGATTTTTGCAAGAGCGTCGGACCCGTCGACAGATTCGTAAACCAAGAGCGAGGGTATGTACATCTTAAGGATTTCTTTGAAGGAACGCCTAAAAAAATCGTTGTTTTCCACGATAAGAACTGATGGCATTATTTGCCTCCTCTCCCATTTTTGCCCCCCCAGGCATACAATCATACTCAGCCTACCCTTTCTCGCACACAACCATGTTACGGTAAATACATGGTTTCATGTATTTGTATGGTTCTAAAACATTATATTCCTACTTCAAGTGCTTATCACGCGATGCCCGAAGATCCCGAATTTTGATTTCGCGAACCGGCGTTAACCTGAAAACCTACAAATTCCAGTAGGATGGAAAAAGAAGCCGAGATTGACTTTAGATTTCCTTTTGCTATACTGGACTTAAGCGGTTTCCATGCGGTTTCCATTTGGTTTCCGTTGAAAAGACTTTTTGAAAAGGGGAATCCTTTGCGCCAGACTAAATTCATATTCATCACAGGTGGAGTTTTATCCTCGCTTGGCAAGGGTCTCGCAGCCGCCTCTATCGGCGCGTTGATGGAGAGCAGAGGCCTTCGCGTCTCACTGCTGAAGCTCGATCCATATATCAACGTGGATCCAGGGACGATGAATCCCTTTCAGCACGGGGAAGTCTTCGTTACCGATGATGGAGCTGAAACGGACCTGGACCTGGGTCACTATGAGCGGTTTACTCATGCGCAACTGGGCAGAAAAAACAACCATACTTCGGGCGGCATATACTATTCGGTTATAATGAAGGAGAGGCGCGGAGAGTATCTGGGCGGTACCGTACAGGTCATCCCGCACATTACAGACGAGATCAAGTCATGCATCCGCCAGTCCACCGATCACGTGGACGTGGTCATAGTTGAAATCGGCGGGACTGTCGGAGATATTGAGGGCCTGCCGTTTCTTGAAGCAATCCGACAGTTTCGAAACGACGTTAGCAGGGAAAACGCCATTTACATTCACGTAACGCTCGTGCCGTATCTGCAGACCTCAGGGGAAGTTAAGACCAAACCCACTCAACACAGCGTAAAGGAACTGCGCAGCATCGGTATTCAACCCGATATCCTGCTATGCAGGACCGAGAAGCAACTCTCTGCGGAGATAAAAGGCAAAATCGCACACTTCTGCAATGTGGATACAGATGGCGTCATAACGGCCAGAGACGTCGAGTGCATCTACGAGGTTCCCCTGCTCTTCCACCAGGAAGGGCTGGATGAAAAGATCGTCAAGCTTCTCAATATCTGGACGCGGGCTCCCATTCTCGATGACTGGGAGAAGGTGGTAGGCGCAATTAAAAATCCGCTGTACAACGCGCGAATAGCGATTGTCGGGAAATATATCGACCTTAAGGAATCCTACAAGAGCCTCAATGAAGCGCTCGTGCACGGTGCAGCAGCGCACGGCGTGAAGCTCCAACTTGATTACGTGGATTCGGAGAACGTGGAAAAAGATGGTGGAGAGGCTCTGATCGAAGGCGCCGATGGAGTTTTGGTACCTGGAGGTTTTGGCCAGCGGGGAGTCGAGGGCAAGATCAAAGCGATCCGGTATGCGCGAGAGAACAAAATCCCATTTCTGGGCATCTGTCTTGGCATGCAGCTTGCCACGGTTGAGTTCGCGCGCAACGTTGCGGGGCTTGAAAAGGCGCACAGCATGGAGTTCGACAAGCACACATCTTATCCTGTCATATACCTAATGCGGGAATGGTTTGACCACAAGAGCAATACGGTTATACGGCGCACCGAAGATTTCGACTACGGCGGGACAATGCGCCTGGGCGCCTATCCATGCGTTCTCGAACCAGGTACTTTCGCTGCCGATGCGTATCAGACCGTCGAGATTTCCGAGCGGCACCGGCATCGCTACGAGTTCAACAACGAATACAGAGATATTCTGGCGCGGCACGGAATGCTTTTTACGGGGTTGTCTCCGGACAAAAACCTCGTCGAGGTGATCGAGCTTCCGGACCATCCGTGGTTTCTCGGGTGTCAGTTCCATCCGGAGTTCAAGTCACGTCCAAGGGAGCCTCATCCGCTATTCAAGGCTTTCGCGGGCAAGGCACTCGAGGAAGCCCTGAGAAAGAACCCCGAACCGCTCGCTAAACGCTGTTAGGTGGGCCGCCGTGGACTTTGAGGTCTTTGGCCAAAGAATCGGGCGGGACCGTCTGTTTCTGATCGGCGGACCGTGCGTTATCGAGAGCGAGGAAATCGCCTTCGAGGTGGCTTCCTTTCTCAAGCATGCCTGCGCTCGATTAAGAATCCCCTTCATCTTCAAGAGTTCCTACGATAAGGCAAACCGGACATCCGCTCGATCCTATCGAGGGCCCGGCCTTGAGAAGGGCCTCAGCATTCTCGCCCGTGTCCGGGACAAGTACCACGTACCAGTTCTTACCGATGTCCATACGCTAGCAGAGGTCGAACCGGTTTCGCAGGTTGCCGATATCCTTCAGATACCTGCATTTCTCGCGCGTCAGACGGACCTTGTTATGGCCGCCGGTCGGACCGGGAAGCCGGTAAATCTCAAAAAAGCCCAATTTCTTTCACCACAAGATATGGGACAGGTGCTAAACAAGATCAGGGAGACCGGAAACGAGAGGATTCTTTTGACTGAGCGCGGCGCCCAGTTCGGCTACAACAATCTAGTGGTGGATATGCGCTCCATTGGGATTATGGCGGATTTTGGCTATCCGGTCGTCTTTGACGCAACGCACAGCGTTCAGCTTCCGGGTGCTCAAGGGACCTCATCGGGTGGGGAGCGCCGCTTTGTCCCGGCCCTGGCTCGGGCGGCAGTGGCGGCCGGAGCTCATGGGATATTCATCGAAACCCACCCTGAACCTGACAAGGCCCTTTGTGACGGTCCGAATTCCCTTCGGTTGGAACAAGCAGAGGGGCTGCTCGAGAGCCTTATCCGGATATTTAACGTTGTGAGCGGTGAAAATGACTGATTCAAAACCGATGACATTGTCGCTAAACATCGGCGCCCCTCAGGGCGAGCTGAAACAGCGGATACTTCCCGTCAGGATGATGATCTTTGACGTCGATGGGGTACTGACCGACGGACGAGTCATCTACATGGACGACGGCTCCGAAATAAAAGAGTTCGACGCTCAGGACGGACACGGCATAAAGCTTCTCCAACGTGCCGGCATCGAAGTAGCGCTGATCTCCGGTCGTGCCTGCCGTGCGGTCGAGCACCGCGCCTTTGGTCTTGGAATCGCCAGAGTGTACCAGGGATCGAAAGTCAAAACTGAGCCTTACGAACAGCTCCTGGCGGAAACGGGCCTCAAAGAATATGAAACCGGCTTTATGGGAGACGACCTGATAGACATTCCCGTGATGCGCCGGGCGGGGTTTGCGGTGGCGGTCCCAAACGGGGCGCCCCACATTTTTCCATACGCTCATTACATAACAAGGGCCAGCGGTGGACAAGGGGCAGCAAGAGAGGTCTGTGAAATGATCCTCCAGGTCCAGGGGCTATGGGAAAGCGTGATGGAGCGCTATCTGGCCGACGAACGGAAGCCTGTACGGTAGAGTCGGCCTCCACGTCAATTTTGACTGGAGGTCCTGTGCTGGACAATCCCTGTAGTTGTAACTTTCGAGTTTTGGTTGATTTTTGAGTTTCGCCGGGATGGTCGCAATCTCGGGGGACCTGTTTTCCGGTTTCTTCGCCTTCCCTGATTTTCTCCAAGTTTCCAAAGCCTTACTTAATTGGCCTTTACAGTCAATACTACCCATGCTAAAGTACTTACTGAACTCTAATCCTCTAATTTGATTGAGATTTTAAGGTCAACATATTGTTCTTTTTTCATTTTCGTTTCGATTATGAAATCAGTAGATGTTGAATTTGGAATGTGAGGCTGCTAAGTGGAGCCAGCGGGAGGAAGAATTCGTCAAAAGAGCGGGTTTGCTCTAATGCCCTGTTTGGCCGTCCACGACAAAAAACGGATGATTTAAGATTTTTGCCGTTTTTTCCGTTTGTTAAAAGAGGCTCTGTTGATGAAAGAAATTTTGTCAAAAAAGCGGTAAACTGGGCCTTGCGTTAAATTGGAAAACGAAACGATATTCTGAAAGGCTTGGCGGTCCAATGTGCTGAAGATATTTTGCTGGAGCATTCGAGATCTTCTCACTGGGTTGCAAAAGATGCGTTAAAGTTGTTCCGAACAAGACAACGCCGGGAAATGCCGGCAAGGTTGAGCAATGATTTCTAAAGGTAAATTCGCACAGTTTTTCGTCATCTTGGTTGTTGTGGCGCTGAGCCTGGTTCTTGCCGCCGGTATCTGGAAGGGAAAATCGCGCCAGATGCAGCAGGATGCGCAGCAAGTTTGTCCGACTGATGCGGAAATGAAGCTTACGGACATGGAGTTTACCGAGATGCAGGAGGGGAAGAGGTACTGGACGCTTTGCGCCTCGGAAGCCAAGTATTTTCAGGACGAGCAGAAGACCCTTCTTCAGACGGTCCACGTGACACTCTATTTGGACAAAACCGGCGAAGAAATCCACATGAAGAGTCGTGATGGGGTGTTGCACGCAGGGACCAAGGACATCGATCTTAGTGGCAATATCAGCGTAGCGCTGCCACGGGAATATGTATTAACCACGGAGACGGCACATTACACCAACAACGATAGAATCATTGAGTCCGATGATCCCGTTCACATATCGGGTCCCGGGCTGGAACTGGACGGCAACAGGTGGAAATACGGACTCGCCGACCATGTCGCCAAGATAGATGGCAAAGTCACAGCCTCTTTGGTTGTGAACAATCTCAGAATCGAAAAATAGCCCCGCGGGCCCATGCCGCAGCATCAAGGAATTATAATGAGGAGAATCATAACCCTGAGAGCGCTGGTCAGTTTTTTTCCCGCCGTTTTCGTTTCATTTTTGCTCTTATGCCCCTTCACCCGCGCGGCGAGCGATACAACTGCCCGCAAGCAGCCATCGGATCTGAATCAAAATATGGTCAGCAGCAAATCGCCGATTCATATCACTGCCGACAGAATGGAGGCGAACCAGGACGCGAGGACGATAATTTTCGAAAGCCATGTCGTCGCTCAGCAGGATGATGTGACGATCACCTCGAATCGGCTCAAAGTAACTTTGCTGCCGGACGAAAACAAACCTGCGTCGCAACCGGAAGCAAAAAAACCTGCACCGGTCGACCCCGCTGCGACAGAAAGAATAGACTACATAGAATTTGAAGGAGATGTTAAAGTCACTCAGCAAGACCGCGTTGCAACGGCTAATAAGGCTATCTTTTACCAAAAGGAACAAAAGATAATGCTGCACGGCCGGCCTGTGGTCACCAAGGGGCAGGACAGGGTCCAGGGAGATCTCATTACGATTTATATCAAGGAAGGCAAAAGTGTTGTGGAAAGCGGGGCCGGATCGCAGGTGCATGCCGATTTGTTTCCGGACAAAAAGGAATAACCGTGCTGGGTGACAATAAAAAGCTTATCGTCAAAGACCTTGTAAAAACTTATAAGGGACGGTGCGTAGTCAATAATGTCAGCCTCGAATTGCATGAGGCGCAAATAGTGGGGCTGCTTGGGCCTAACGGCGCCGGTAAATCGACCACCTTTTACAGCGTTGTGGGCATAATCCGACCGGACAGCGGCGCCGTTTATCTGAACGGAGAAGATATAGTCAATCAGCCGATGTACTTAAGGGCAAGAAAAGGGGTAACCTACCTGTCTCAGGAACCATCTGTCTTCCGGAAGTTGACCGTGGAACAAAATATAATGGCTATTCTCGAGACTCTTGAGATCGGAAGAGAGGAGAGGCAGGCCAGACTAAAAGAACTACTTGGCGAACTGCGGATAGCACATCTGGCCAAGAATAAGGCTGACAGGCTCTCGGGCGGCGAGCGTAGGCGTGTGGAAATCACCCGGGCACTTGTTACGCAACCTAGCTTTATTTTGCTCGATGAACCCTTTGCAGGAATAGACCCACTCGCGGTCGTAGAAATCCAGGGGCTTATCACGGCGCTTAAGGCAAAAGGCATAGGCGTTATGATTTCCGATCACAACGTGCGCGAAACGCTTAAAGTTTGTGATTGGGCTTATATAATGCACGAAGGACGGATACTGGAAAAGGGTGACCCGATCACTATCGCTCAAAGCGAGCTTGCCAAGCGCACCTATCTCGGGGACCAATTCCGTTTGTAGATGGATTTAATTGATGGCATTGGAATTAAGACAACAATTAAAACTGAGCCAACAGCTCATAATGACCCCTCAGTTGCAACAGGCGATCAAACTGTTGCAACTTTCTCGATTGGAGCTGCTGGACACGATTCATCAGGAGCTCGAAACAAATCCTCTACTCGAGGAGACCCAGGAAGAACTTCCAACCGAACAGGACGCCGAACTCGAGACTCTCACCACAGAAGAAACCCCCTTCCAGGAGGTGCAGCTTTCCGAGAAAATGCGGGAAGACTTTGATTGGGAAGGCTATTTGGAGGAATACAATACAAGCACCCCCGTGCTGGTCGAGACCGACCCAAACCAGGAATGGCCGAGCTTCGACAGCAGGCTCACCGAAGCCACAACGCTGGAAGACCACCTTGTCTGGCAACTCAGACTTTCAGACTTCTCGGATGAGGAGCGGGAAATCGGTGCGTGCATAATCGGTAACCTCAACAATGATGGTTACCTGGATGCTACAATTGAAGACATCGTTGACATGTCCGGGGCAGATCCCTCCAAAGTTGAAGAAGTCCTCTGCAAGGTCCAGAGCTTTGATCCAACCGGCGTTGCCTCCAGAGATCTCAGGGAATGTCTGCTGGTGCAGGCAAAAAACATGGACATTGAGGACCCCCTTGTTGTCCGAATCATAGAAGACCACCTGAACTATCTCGAAACAAAGAATTATGCCGCCCTCGTACGCGCCCTCAAGCGCAGTCCCGAAGATGTAAAAGCGGCGGTCGAAATAATACTCGGGCTGGATCCCAGGCCAGGAAGCGCCTTCAACAAAGAGAACGTCGAATATATTAGTCCGGATATCTACGTTTTCAAGGTTGACGATGAATGGGTGATATTGCTCAATGAAGACGGAATGCCCAAACTAAGGGTAAGCTCTTATTACAAGGACGCCCTTGGAGAGGGTGATTCGCTGCCCGCTGAAACAAGAGACTACATTCAGACAAAATTGCGTTCCGCTGCTTGGCTGATCAAGAGCATTCACCAGAGACAACGGACCCTCTATAAGGTGTCACAGAGCATTGTGAGGCTTCAGACAGACTTCTTTGACAAGGGTGTGGCCCACCTTAGACCAATGGTGCTCAGGGACATTGCCGAAGACGTTGGAATGCATGAGTCAACCATCAGCAGGGTTACCGCCAGTAAGTACATGCACACACCGCATGGGATTTTTGAGTTGAAATATTTCTTTAACAGTTCGATAAATAGCGTAATGGGCGAAGCGGTCGCCTCCGAGAGCGTCAAGGAGCGAATACGGCAGCTTGTAAAAGAGGAGAATTCCTCAAAGCCGTACAGTGATCAGGAAATAGTGGACATACTGGAAAGGGAAAATATCAGCATAGCCCGGCGTACAGTGGCCAAGTACCGTGAAATGCTGGGGATTTTGCCCTCGAACAGAAGAAGGCAATCTTCCTGGGGTTCTTGATAGCAACTTTTGCATTTCTGTTGTCTTAGAAGGATGACGATGCGATTCAAATTATCTTTCCGGAATATCGAGTCTTCAGATCCCCTCAAACTTTATGTTGAGGACAAGCTCGCCAGGGTAAAGAAATACTTGGAAGAACCCATAGAAGCCCACGTCGTGCTCAGAGTGGAAAAATTCCGGCACATTGCGGAAGTCTCCATCGATGCTTCCGGCTTTCGACTAAACGGCGCCGAAGAAACAGACAACATGTATTCAAGTATCGACCTGCTGGTGGACAGAATCGAGGCACAGGCTGCAAGGAGGGGGAAGGAGAAGGTCAGCAGGCGCAGATCGGGCGGAGGATCCAAGGAGTCGACAGGCTTGCCCGAACCTGCAGGGCAGGCGATGGAAAACGAGCAGGAACCTCGAGTAATAAGGGCTGAGCAGGTTTACGCAAAGCCGATGCACCTTGACGAAGCGGTAATGGAGTTGAACCTTTCGACCGGCGAGTTCATGGTATTTACCAACAGGAGTACAAACCGGGTCAATGTTCTGTACAGAAGGAAAGACGGCAATCTCGGCCTGATTGAAGCGGTCGGGTGATTGCCCCTTTGCGTTGCCTTTTCAACAAGTTTCTTGAGGGCGGGGGACTGTCTCCCGCCTGATTCGCGATTGGCGAGGGAGAAAAATCTTCCGAATAACCTGGCTTGGGTCGTTGAATCGTTACGTAGAACGGGTTGAGATATCATCAGGCAGAATCCCGGTAGAGGAAATCTTATGAAAATTCTCGACATTCTCGAAGTGAACTCTATTGTTCCCGAGCTCAAAGGGAGGACCAAGAAACTGGTGTTGGAAGAGTTAATCGATGCCGTGAAACAGCATAAACCTCATATAGACAGTGATCGGCTTATGAAAGTTTTGCTCGAAAGAGAGAGACTAGGTAGTACCGGAATCGGGGACGGCATTGCCATTCCTCATGGGAAGTTAAAAGATATTGAAGATCTGGTTCTCTCATTCGGGCGTTCAGCCGAAGGCATTGATTTCGAATCCATGGACGGAAAGCCCGTTCACCTCTTCTTCCTTCTCGTCGCACCCGAGGCCTGTGCGGGAATTCATCTAAGAGCTTTGGCAAAGATCGCCAGACTGCTCAAAAACGGGACGGTGCGAAAAAGGCTGGCAAAAGTCGACAATCGGGAGGATATCTTTTCAATCATTCAGCAGGAAGACGAGGATTTCTAGCCTTGCTTCTATCCTTAAACTCCCGATGAACGTGGGAGAATTTAACCCTACCTCTTTGCGTAGGATACTAGTCTAGCCTTTTTTCCTTCGAGGAGGGCCACGTGCACATTCCTTAGTTCCCGCCCGGTTGAGAAGTCTGCCCCAGTTTAATGTATTGCCGGATTTGGATTTGCAGGAATTGAAAATGAGTGCAAAAAAGCCCCATGTAATAGTAGTCACCGGACTTTCCGGATCTGGCAAAAGTACTGCGATCAAAGCGTTTGAGGATATTGACTATTTTTGCATCGATAACCTGCCCGTGCCTCTACTGGGCAGTTTTCTGCTCCTGTGCGAACGAGACATGCCAGACATGAAGCGGATCGCACTGGGAATAGACATCAGGGAACGCAAGTTCCTCGAGAACTACAACCAGATATTTTCAGCCCTGGAAGATGCCGGGTACAGGTTCGAAATCATTTTTCTCGAAGCAAACGATGAAATTTTGCAACGAAGATACAGCCAGACACGAAGGGTCCACCCAGCGGCGCCTTCCGAGCGTCAATTGCTCCAGGCGATCAATTTTGAACGGGAACAGTTACACGCCCTTCGCAGCCGGGCCACCAGGATCGTTGACACGGGTACTCTTTCGGTCCATGAACTGAAGCGGCTGATCACGAGGTCCTATTCTTACACGGGAGATAATGAACAGCTCAGCGTTCAGGTACTCTCTTTCGGATACAAGTACGGCGTTCCACTTGAAGCCGATCTGGTGATGGACGTAAGATTTCTTCCAAACCCGTACTTCGTTGAAAGTTTAAAGAACCTGGACGGCACTTCGCCTGCTGTTCGCTCGTGGGTCCTGCAATGGAGCGCGGTGCAGGAGTTTATATCCGATTATTGCGCCTTGATTCTGAGGCTTCTGCCCGCCTATATCCAGGAAGGGAAGCGGTATCTTACAATGGCTTTCGGATGTACCGGAGGCAGGCACCGCTCGGTTGTCATTGCTGAAGGAATTGCTGACAGGTTGATGCAAAATAATTATCATGTAACAGTATTTCATAGAGACGTTCATTTAGAATGAACGCAACTTAGAATAAGAGGCCGGAAGTTCCGCACTCCGACCACCGTTGGCACATTAGGTAACCAGGCCGTCCGCCGCATTAGAGCCTATCTCAGGAGAAATTTGAATTGGACCGGGAAGCCCAAACAGAGATCATAGGAGTTATAGCTACATCTCACTGCAGGCTGGCAGAGGAGATGATTACGGCCGCCGAGATGATCGTTGGTCCCCTTCAGAACTGCAAGGCCATCTGCTTCAAACCGTCTCAGCCGGTTGATGAATTGATAAAGCTCATGAGGGATGCCATAAAAGAGGTGGATCAGGGAAAGGGGGTCTTGATCCTCACTGATCTTTTTGGCGGCACGCCCTCAAATATCAGCTTAGCTTTTCAGGGGCACAGGGTGGAGGTTGTCTGCGGAATGAATCTTCCAATGCTTATCAAGCTCGCCGGGTGCAGGAATGGCTGTAGCTTGAGCGAAGCCGCTTCAATGGTGAAAGAGTATGGGCAGCGTCACATATCTCTTGCCAGCGAAGTGCTTTCCCGCTCGGTGAAAACGGCTCCTCTGCCTTAAAGGTAAAATTTCTCCTACGTTCTGTGGATAAAAATTGGACTTCGAAATTACTGTCTCCTCTCCGGCAGAATCCGACATACTATCAATCCTGGAAATAGAATACGATAGCCAGCCGGAACCATGGACAGAAAAGGCCTTCGTTGAGGAAATCAACCGGGTCAATTCGGGCCTGCTGGTAGCGCGACTGCCTGCTGGGGGCTCCGTCGGCGCACCTTCTGCACAGGTCGCGGGATACATTTGCTTCTGGTCGGTAGCAGGCGAGATTCAAATCCTCAACATCGCCGTACGCAAGAGCTTAAGGCGAAGGGGGATAGCGAGAAAGCTGATTGAACTGACGGTTCGAAGGGGATTGGAGCAGCATGCAGGATTGATCACACTCGAGGTGAGAAAGAGCAATCTTGCAGCCCGGAAACTCTATGAATCTTTCGGTTTCAGAGTAACAGGGGAACGGCCCGGCTACTACGGAGTGCACAAAGAATCAGCTATACTGATGGAACTTGTTATCTAGAAAGAATGAAGAAGGGAACTTTCCTCATGAGTTTTGACCAGTTTCAATCAGATGCTCTTACCAGAAATCTGGACCTGACAAATATCGCGGTGGTTATCCCACATTCTTTTCAGACCCTGGAGGATGCGGTTAAAGGATATGCCGGTAAGGAAAAACAGGCCCGCGATCTTCTTTTGGAATACCATCACAAGTACAGGAACTGGCATTTTGTCGTGCAAGAGACCCAAAGGTATGCGATCGGCAATCTGCGCATCTATCGAAACAGCGTTCTTAACGGCAAAGTGATATACCTGCTCTCAAACATACTTCTTCATGCCTTAAGAGATTCTGAGCGGTTCGAAATCCGAAGCCTGGCAGCCGATCACCTTCTTGCATACTGGATGAAGCTATTGGAGGAAATGCCTGAAGAGCTTGCAAAGCCCGCCCTGAGTGAGATCAGCGCCACTGGTATAGAGGAGATTTTCCAAACGGATACCTCCTGCCACCAGGGCATTGCGAGGCACTTTTTCATGGAACTAGCAGACCTGCCCGAGTCTTCCTTTGAGTTTCTCATGCGAAGCTTTTACCCTCCCAAACGCATCGCGGCCAAGTTGCTCAGGATCTGGCAGAACGGCTCCTCGTTCGTTGAACTAAGAGCGTTTCTGGAGAGGTTTTTCAGGGACACGTATGATTTCTGGCTAAGCAGGGAGGACCCGTGTACGTGGCTTGTTCAACAGGGAGAGGAAAACTGCCCGACCGAGTCCTGGCTCGAAGACTGCATGCCCCTCAGCCACGAACTTTTACGCAAGCGACTGCAAGTCTTGGAGACCGAAGTTGTTCCCGAGCCGGATCAGCGCAGAGTTGTCGAAATGCTGACCGGAATGACCGACTTTCACGATCTCATTCAACTCTATGTTCATTTGCCCCGAAAGATCGCCGAGAAAGGAGAGAAATTCTCCCAGACCGGTCACATCAGCATGCTCATACAGCTCAAGATCTTGGAAGTAAAAGGGCTTGAGGCCATCCAGGAGGATGTACTCCGGGAAATAAACTTCGAGATCGGCAGGTGGTTACGGGAGGAATCCAAAGATCAACTTGAAGCGTTGCTCGACCGCATATTCAGCGTCCTGGGGATTTCGCTTCAGAACTATCCACAGGCTGCGCTCCAGATCATCCGTACGATGGGCCTGGAAATTATGGCAACAGACCGCAGGCCGTTGATCGATTTCTTCTCGAGGCGAATCATACGGTTGGGGTTTCAACCACCCCTGCTTGGCCAGGTAAGCAACCGCTGGCAGATGTCCGTAAACCTGGCCCATCTTCCCAACGTGAGAATATGGCTCGATATAATTAAAGCTAACCCTCTGCGCTCGAGGGCGCTTCTTTCCGCCCTCATAGTAAACCTGTCTCTGGGCGGGATTTTCGTGAGGGACACGGACCTTTTTCAGAAGGACGTATCTCAGTTGCTCAATGCTCCCATCCGGCCTGTTTACAACTTGGTAAAACAACTGGCAAAACTGTTCCCTGTCTACTTCAGTCAGATCGGGGCCGAGGGACTGCTCAGGCAAGTCTCCACCGATGTTGACGAAATCACCGGCAGGAGCGACAAACTTATCCACTTTTTGAGAAAGCAAAGCCACGTAGAAAGCAATAACATCATCGTATCTTTCATACAGGGAATTATCGAATACTGGCGGACAATGGACAAAAGACCCCTGGAAGGACTGATTCCAAGCGAGGTCTACGCCGATATCCGTGAATCCGGCCCACAGATTGAAGATGTCCACACGATTTTCGAACACGTTTTCAGCGCCAGGACGATCAACCACGTTCAAGACCTGCTCGACTTGAGCGAAGATGAGGCCAAAGGTCTCATAGGCCAGGTTTCCGGAGTTTCCGAAAGGGAGCGATCACGCGCCTTCCTTATGGTCCAGTTCTACCAACTTCTCCACGAGAAATACGCCCTGAGCTTTAAGGATATCCGTATTAACCTCCAGAGCGCGAAAACCATCGGCTTGCCCGATCCCGGGAGACTGCTTGAGGCACTCGATAACATTGACGGTGACAGATACCGTTTGCTTACGGCCATTCTGGATTATCTAGGTGAGCTGAAGGAAGTCATCCTGACCCCCGGCGAACTGAAGATAATGGAGAACATTTACTACAAGCGCCATATCGCTGTAGACATTCCCTCGATGTACGGGTCTTATAATGAACCGCGCTTCGATGCCCTCGGGCTGACTTTCCGTCTGGAAAACCTCGCTAATGTGATGTTCGAGGAGATCATACTTTCTGTCAACCTCAGTTTCATCACCAGGGCCACCTTCCACCGGATTGCCGGTTTCATTCCGCTTTTTATGAAAGCGCTTGAGATTGACGGGATTACGTCCAACCAACTTGAAAGCCAAAAGGAGCTTTTTATCAAAGCCCTCGAAGGTCCCGGGGTTCTCGCATTCACAGTACATGGACATTTTCAGGGGTTTTTCCGAAGCCATAAAGCAGATAATTCAGACCAATTACGATTCGGTTCATGATGAAAACCTCGAACTTATAATCAAGCAACTCGGAACCGACAGACTGGTTCAGAGATATCAAAGAGACGATGATGGTGCGGCGGAAAGAACCCAGAGAGTCTCTGAGAGCTTTCTTCGCGACATAATCGCCAGGACTTTCGGACTCCAGTATTTCGACCATTTTATCGCCAGCGTCCTTACCACCCTGGCCACACAGCGCGAAGGACTGAGCGCACACGATCTTGACTTACTCCTAAGCTATGACCCCGGCAGAACTGTTTCCCACCTTTATCGCCCGAAGAGCGAGACGCACGATTCCATATATATGGGGGGAAAGGGGCACATACTGGCCAATCTGCACTCTATGGGGATCAAAATCCCTCCCGGCTTTGTCATAACTACTGAGTATTTCCGGTGCAGACCCGTAGTAGAGAGTTTCTGGCAATCCCGGGAAGATTTCGTGGATCGGGTGCTGAAAATGGTAGCGCAAGTGGAGGTCGAAACGGGCCGCAAATTCGGCCATCCCGGCAACCCCCTTCTTTTTTCAGTCCGAAGCGGCTCGGCTGTCTCGATGCCGGGAATGATGAACACATTTCTCAACGTAGGAATCAACGAGCAAATAGTGGGAGGCCTGATTGCGCAAACCGGCGAAGCGTGGTTCGCCTGGGACAATTACAGGCGTTTTATACAATCCTGGGGGATGTCCTTTGGAATTCCGCGCGACGAATTCAACACCATAATGAACCATTACAAGAGAATCTATGGCAGGTCGGTTAAACGGGAATTCTCCCCGGTTGAAATCAAGGAGCTTGCTCTGGCCTACAGGGAAGTCCTGCACTCACATCACATCGAATTTGCCGAATCCCCCAGCGATCAGCTCTTTACGGCCATCCGGCAGGTCGTGGAATCATGGGAATCGGACAAAGCGAAGACATACCGCGAGATCATGATGCTTTCGGACAACTGGGGAACCGCCGTTACCGTACAGGCAATGGTATTCGGAAACCTTGACATTAATTCCGGGGCTGGTGTCATGTTCACCCACAATCCGCGCACATCTGTGGACAAGGTGGATCCGGTGGGTGACTTCACGTGGGGAAACCAGGGAGAAGACGTAGTGGGAGGTCTGGTCAAAACGCTTCCGCTCTCCGAACAACAACGACTCGGAGAGGCTGAGCCCAAGGAGACTTCGCTCCAGGCCCTTTTCCCCGGCGTCTATAAGAGATTGTCAGACATAGCCAGAAAGCTGGTCTATGAAAACCATTGGACGCCCCAGGAAGTGGAGTTCACATTTCAGGGGGTGGGGGAAGAGGGCGTCTATGTCCTCCAGTCCCGCAACATGACTCCCCGAACAAAGCGCTCCTATCCGGTTTTCAAAAAGAGCGAAGATCTCCACTCAAGGTACCTGGGAAGCGGAATCGGAGTTAGCGGCGGAGCGATCTCGGGCTTGGCTGCCTTTGATTTGGAATCCATCCAGCGCATCAAAAAAGAGTTCGCCGGTAGACCTGTCATCCTGATACGCTCCGACACGGTCCCCGACGACATACACGAGATTTCGGTCGCGGATGGAGTTCTCACGGCCAAGGGGGGTGCTACCTCGCATGCAGCCATCGTAGCCCATCGCCTTGGCAAAACGTGCGTAGTTGGTGTGAGCCGTATGAAGGTCCGCGAGTCTGAAAAGACTTGCGTCATTGACGGCCACCCGGTTAAAACGGGCGACTCAATAAGCATCGACGGCAGAAGCGGAGCCATTTACTCGGGAATGCTGGAAGTTGAGCAGGTAAACCTATCGGCCAGTGCCGATTATGAATAGCCCTATATCAAAGAACAGGTTAATCGTGCTGCGCATACGGCGAAACCCTGCTCAGGCAAGAACCGGCTTTGCAGACGGAAGCAAAATCTTTGTAGAGACTTGAGCCCGCTTTGTCAGGAACCGTAGCCCAAATCGGACTCACTTGTCACCCACTCTCCGCTATCACAGCGTATGCAAAGGTCCTCAAAGCACACCTCGCTACCGCTTGGATACTGTTTATCGTCATAAACGCAATCGGTTTGCTCCATCTCAGCTCCTTCTTCGGTCCGGCTCGAGGCGGGCCGGACTATGTCTCTCAAATTATTACTCGCATCTCCTCCCAATCTCCCAAGCTTTGCCCACGCCTTCAACAACCGGTTGAATCACCTCGGTTGATATTCCGGCTTTCTTTGGTGTCAGCGACCCCCTGCTAAGCGGTGGGCTGCATCTTGCCGTAGTCTAATCTTGAACGCTGCTTACCGTAAACTCAAAGTCATCGGGCCTCCAATTCCCATCCAAGCATTGTATACACTGATCACCCAGGCAGGTTACGCTGCCATTCGAGAAAATCTTGTTCTGTAAATCGCAACTTTTCTTTTCCATATTTTGAGGTCCTTTCACTTAGCCTAGCACCGCCATATATGGCGACGACGATTCCTGCGCTCGACGCGGTGGTTCTCATAAAATAAAGATAAGCATAAGAAAAACCGATTCATTTCGCAAAACGTTAACGGATTTTCCATTCAACCTTATATTCAAGGGTAGTCCCCTGATTCTTGCCGGAAAATCTGCGCGGATTGCTGGAATAAGTTTTTGACATTAGCCCGTTCATCGTTGATATTTGATTCTTATGTCAGGTCTATTTTATATTTCATCTTCTTCTCGCACGGAGGCCGTGAAATGGACGAAGAGAAAATGGTTCCGATAAAACTGGGCATCAATGGCCTTGGGAGAATCGCAAAACTCTCAATCTGGCACCACGTGGAACGAAAGTACTTCTCGGAGATCATAGTCAATATCGGCCGGGAGGTCGGGACAAGACTAGCGGACATAGCACATTTCATCGAGAAGGATTCCACCTATGGGGCTTTGCACAATTATCTCTATGGCTCCAGAGCCGGCAGGGTCATTGAAGAGATCGACGAAAATTCAAGCAGTTTTGTGGTGAACGGGATAAAGACAACTTTTTTGCGCACCGCAAGAAATCCGGCCCATATAGACTGGCGCAAACACGGGGTTGACCTCGTCGTGGACGCCACGGGCGCCTTTCTCGATCCTACCGCGTCTGCCGATGATCCGAAGGGGGCCGCACGCGGCCATTTTGTTTTGGGTGCAAAGAAGGTTATCGTATCGGCGCCATTCAAGATAAAGGACAAGGGCCGCGAGATGCCTCCCGATGCCGTTACGACCATTATGGGCATAAACGATGCGGATTACGATCCTAAGAAGCACCTGATCGTATCAAACGCCTCCTGCACGACTACCTGTCTTGCTTACATGGTGAAACCCCTGCTGGATTATTTCGGGGCCGAGCGCATCCTTTCGGCGGCAATGACAACCGTTCACGCAGCCACTAGTTCGCAATCCGTGTTGGACCGCGCGCCGAAAGCCAAAGCGACCGACCTGCGAAAGTCTCGTTCGGCCTTCAACAATATCATCCTGACCAGCACCGGGGCCGCTAAAGCGCTCGGACTGGTGATCCCGGAGATGAAAAGAATCGGATTCATCGCAGAGTCCGTTAGAATCCCCGTGACGACCGGTTCTCTCATAATCCTGGCATTGATGATTCAGGACGAGAGCATGACGAAGCCGGTCAATCGTGAGTTGGTAAATGACATTTACAAAAGAGCCGTTTCCCATTTCCCGGAGGGCTATCTGATGTTTTCCGAAGAACAGAATGTGTCCTCCGACATTATCGGACTGCCCAGGGCCGCTGCAGTCATCGAAGGTTTCGAGAACCACACTCGCACTTCGGCAGTTCGCATCGGCATCGATTTAGAGCGCCTGGCTTCCGCAGTCGAGCACATGGAGTCAACCGGTGCGGACAATTCGGCTTCGCTGGACCAGGGAATCGTCTCGCGAAGCGTCGAGACTGCTGGAACGCGACGGCAAAGGTTTATCGAGGTGCCGGTCACCCAGGTCGTGATTTACGGCTGGTACGATAACGAACTGGGGAGCTACACAAACATGCTCGGAGACCGGACAGTTAGCATAGCCGGCCTTATGGTAAAGAGCGATCACGATCCGGTGAGGATAAGAACGTAGTCGGACGCTCTGCGGACCGATCCGAACTCCGGGGCATGAGCGTATTGTGCGCGTTTATCATACGCCTTCACTGATGCCCGCCACCTCAAGTCTCTAGAAAAGCTCTTGCATTTTAAGGGGATTTGGCTTAGCCTTTTTCTCGTTTCTTAAAACCGCTTGGAATTGCTCATTAAATCGGATTTTTCCGATTTTAAAGTTCTTTGCGCGCAAGGAGAGGCCGCGTGGTAGTAAGCCATTGGATGTCAACCGATCTTGTGACGATCAGCAAGGAAGCCTCCATCCAGGAAGCTATGGCCCTCATGAAGCAGCGATCCATCCGGCACCTACCGGTGGTGGATCAGAGGATGAATCTGCTTGGCTGGATTACGGACGCGGACTTGAGGGGAGTGCTCATCGCGTCGATGCTCGAAGAATTGACCCTCGAGGACGTGATGATTCGAAAGCCCTTTACGATCCATCCCGAAATGGCGCTTGAGGACGCTGCGCGCATTTTGCTGGACAAGCGTGTTGGCGGTCTGCCCATCGTCAAGAATGGCACGCTGGTCGGGGTAATAACCGTCACCGACATTCTTTCGGCGTTCATCACTTTCCTGGGACTTTTCACTGAATCCACGCGACTTGACATAAAAGTTTCAGGCTCTCCCAATCCGCTTCCGGAGATAACCCGAATCGTAAGGCTGCATGGGGCCGAAATCATCAGCCTATGCCATCTGCCTCTCGAAGAGGGACCCGAATTCTCCTATTCCATTCGACTCAAGAAAACCGACGTAAAACCAATCATTGCAGACCTCGAGGAGCACGGAATCGAGGTTGTGTCGTACCAGGACTTTTAAGCCACATATCCTTGGTCAAATAGTCCGGCCCCGGTTGCAGGGGTCGAGAAAGCGCTACGCTCCAGGCGCCCTGCGCTCAATCCGGCATTTCAGGCAACTGCAGAGAACATCACCCACCTCGCGTCAGCCATGCAAAACCGGAGGCACTTGTCGCCTCAACTCTCAACGATTTATTCAATCGAGACGTGCAAGCAATAGGGCACTAGCTAATCGCCCAGTTTAGGTTATAATTTGTGCTTACTTTACAGGCAGCAGGAGGTTAGGCGATGGAAACGAAATGGCGTCACCTGGAATCGCTCTTAAAAGAGATGGGAGGGGTGCTGGTCGCCTTTTCGGGGGGCGTGGACAGCTCGGTACTGCTGGCTGCTGCCCATAAAGCCCTGGGAGACTCAGCCGTGGCCGTTACGGGCACATCGGCGAGCGTCCCGGCCCACGACCTGGAATGGGCAAGGACGATCAGCTCAGGGCTGGGCGTGCGCTGGATCACTTTGGAAAGCGGCGAACTCGAAGATCAACACTATAAAGGGAACCCTCGGAATCGCTGCTATTTCTGCAAGAAGAGCCTATTTACACGATTAGTTGCAAGGGCAACCGAAGAGGGCTTGCCTTTTGTCGTTGAAGGCAGCAACACCGATGATCTGAGTGATATCAGGCCTGGCATGGCGGCTGCGCGTGAACTCGGGATACGTTCCCCTTACCTGGAACTGGGCATCGGTAAGGAAATGATTCGCCGTATTGCAAAGTATTACGGCCTTCCGAACTGGGATAAGCCTTCCTCGCCCTGCCTTGCATCGAGGATTCCATACGGCGAACTTATAACCCCTGAACGTCTTGGGCGCATCGACAGGAGCGAATCGCTTCTGCGCGATTTGGGATTTCGCCAGTTGCGGGTTCGCGACCACGGAACGCTCGCTAGAGTGGAAATCATGCCGGAGGATATGGGCCGGCTGTTTGAAAACGGGCTGCGGGAGGCCGTGGTCGCCGCGTGCAAAGACGCAGGCTATACATTTGTCACACTCGATCTGCAGGGATATCGGACCGGGGCCATGCATGAAGCAGTGAGTAGTGAGTAGTGAATAGTAAATAGTAAAAAACAAAAAGAATTCCACCTGGTGAACCCTCACTAGGTTTCGGGTTCGCGGTTACCGCTGAGTAAGCATGTGAAACGCTTCAAATTCGCGGCCGATTTTTTGTGAGGCCACATCGCTGTGCGACGAATAGTGAACGGGCATGAGACGAATCTATTTTGACAACAATGCCACTACGCGGCTTCATCCCGAAGTCTTAGAGGGGATGCTCCCGTATCTTCGTGACAGTTACGGCAATGCATCCAGCATACACTGGTTTGGCCAGGAGGCGAGGCGGGCCATAGACCTGGCCCGCGAACACGTTGCGGAATTTATCTCCGCATCTGCCGATGAAATCGTCTTCACGAGCGGGGGAACCGAAGCCGACAACCAGGCAATACTCGGAATTGCCAACCTCCTTGGAAAACCGGGCAGCCGGATTATCACCACGGCGGTCGAACACCAGGCCGTATTGAACTCCGCCGATCACCTGAAGAAAAACGGATTTCGCGTGACCTGTCTTTCCGTGGACAGCCAGGGCCGAATAGACTTGCAGGCACTTGCCGATTCAATCGACGATGATGTCATCCTGATTTCGGTAATGCTCGCCAATAATGAGGCCGGCGTCATACAACCAGTCCGGGAAGCGGCGGAAATCGCAAAATCAAGAGGAATACTGTTCCACACGGATGCCGTTCAGGCTGCGGGGAGAATTCCCTTGGACGTACGCCACCTGGGGGTCGATCTGTTGAGCCTATCTGCACATAAAATTCACGGTCCCAAGGGTTGCGGCGCACTCTTCGTGCGCTCGGGCATTCCCGGACCGGTGCTTATCCACGGTGGCCATCATGAGCGAAGGAGGCGGGCCGGAACCGAAAACGTTGCGGCCATCGCTGGTTTTGGGCAGGCATGCCGGCTTGCCGGGCAAAAGCTTCAAGAGAACAATCGCTCCACCGGGTCCCTGAGGGATCGGCTGGAAAAAGGCATCGTTGAGCGAGTACCCGGGGTAAAGATCAACGGGTGCCCGGACCACCGCCTGCCCAACACTTTAAACGTGAGTTTCGAGGCGGTAGACGGCCAGATGCTCGCCATGAATCTTGACCTGATGGGAATTGCCGTATCTACCGGCTCGGCCTGTCAGTCCGATACGATGGAACCTTCCTATGTGCTTTTAGCGATGGGATGCACGGTAGACCAGGCATCGAGCTGTATTCGTTTCTCGCTCGGCATTGATAACACTGCGGAAGAAGTGGACATCGTTCTGGGGGTTCTCCCGGAATTGGTGGAAGGACTGCGGCAGTGACTTTGCCGAAAAGACGAATCGTAGTGGCCATGAGCGGCGGGGTTGACTCAAGTGTCGCGGCCGTTCTGCTCCTGGAGCAGGGATTTGAAGTCATAGGAGTCACTCTGCAACTGCAGTCATGTCACGAATCCGCTCCGGCGGGGAGATCGTGCTGCGGGACCGACTCCATCGCCCAGGCCAGGGCTGCTGCGGGCCACCTCGGTATACATCACTACGTGCTGGACTGCCGTCAAGTCTTCGAACAAACCGTCCTGCTCAAGAGCTGGGAGGAATACTCCCGCGGCCGGACTCCCAATCCTTGCGTCATTTGCAATGAGCACATAAAATTCGGCATGCTGTTCGATTATGCCAAAGCGCTGGGCGCAGAGAAAATAGCCACCGGCCATTACGCCCGCATCGGTGTGCGAAAGAACGGCGAGGCTTTCCTCTTGCGTGGCGCGGACATTCGAAAAGACCAGTCCTATTTTCTCTTTTCGATACGCGCCGAGAGGCTTTCTGCGGCGCTATTCCCGCTCGGCCGACACACAAAGGACGCAGTTCGTAGTATGGCACGACGCATTGGACTGCGCAACGCGGATCGGCAGGAAAGCCAGGACGCGTGTTTCTCCACCAAAGGGACTGCCTACCCGGAAATCCTCCGGCAACGGTTTTGTGAGGGCATTACCCCGGGGCCGTTGCTTGATGAAAAAGGCAAATTCCTGGGTATGCATGAAGGGATTCACCGATTCACCGTAGGGCAGCGGCGCGGGCTCGGGGTGGCCCTGGGTTCCGCCGCCTGGGTGAAATCCATCGATCCGAATAGTGGCGCTGTTTTTCTCACCACCAGCAAAGAAGGATTGACTGCTCAGGGGCTGATCGCCACTGGTGTCCGTTGGCATGCTTTGACGCCGAGATTTAAGCGGCTCCGCTGTTCCGTGCAGGTTCGGTACAACCAGGCGCCAGTTTTGGCCACCGTCGAACCGGAGGAACCGCGAACCGTGCGGGTCCGGTTCGAGCATCCCGTGATGGCCGTCTCGCCTGGACAGGCCGCAGTCTTTTACAGCGGCGACCGCCTGCTTGGAGGAGGATGGATAGATCGATGCATGACGGGGATCAAAGATCAGATGTAAGAGATCGGAAGTTAATGAATTCAACTGATAACAATCGTTATGCCCGGCAACAAATCCTACCCGAAATAGGCGCAAACGGTCAGGCTAAACTGGCTGAAAGCACCGTTTTGATCGTCGGGTGCGGAGCGCTCGGATGCTTTCAGGCCGACCTGCTGGCAAGGGCCGGTCTGGGCAGACTCAGAATCGCAGACCGTGATCTTGTGGAGTGGAGCAATCTGCAACGGCAGGTTCTTTTCGAGGAGAGCGACGCGGCGGCGAATGTCTCCAAAGCCGAGGCTGCTGCACGGCGCCTGCGGGCGATCAATTCCTCCATCGCCGTGGAATCGCTGGCTGTCGATGTAACAACGCGAAACGCAGAATCGCTTCTGGCGGACGCCGATCTTGTTCTCGACGGCACTGACAACTTCGAGACCCGTTATCTGATCAACGACGTTTGCATAAAACAGGGCAAGCCCTGGGTGTACGCTGGAGTGATCGGCGCGGTGGGCATGGTTATGCCGATCCTTCCGGGCAGCGGTCCCTGTCTGCGATGCATTGTCCCCAGCCCTCCCGATCCCGGCACCGCGCCCACCTGCGATACCGCCGGCGTGCTCAACTCAGCCGTTGCCGTTGTGGCGTCGCTGCAAGTGACAATCGCCCTGCGCATACTGCTGGGATCGCCCCCTTCCGACCCGGGTCTCCTTTGCGCCGACGTCTGGAACAGTTCCTTCGAGCTTATGAAGTTTCAAAGAGATGAGCAGTGTCCATGCTGCGTCCTTGGTAATTTTGAGTTTCTCGATGCGCGCCAGGTCTCCCGGGCAACCTCTCTTTGCGGCCGCAATGCCGTCCAGGTAAATCCCGCGCGATCCGTCGAGCTTGACTTTGAGGCTCTTCGCCAACGGCTCGAACAGGCTGGCCGCGTTAGTTCGAGCGGCCTGCTGATTCGCTTTAAAGCCGATGACGGTGAAATGATCATCTTTCCGGATGGCAGGGCCATTGTCACCAATACGACAGACGTGGCCAGGGCAAGGTCTTTTTACGCACGATATCTTGGGATATAGGCGTCCGGGCTATTGCTATCAATGGAAGCCGACAAAATGGACTTCATCGAGGCCCTGAGGGCAGGAGAGGAAGGCAGAAGATCCGCCGCCGGGTGGCTTGTTCCGCTGCTTGAATCCGAAGGGGAGCAACAACTCCTTCTGCTTCGCGCAGCCGACAGGCTGAGAGCCGCAACGATGGGGGAGGCCGTTCATCTTAGAGGCCTCATAGAGTTTTCGAACTACTGCAGAAAAAACTGCCGGTACTGCGGGTTGAGAAGGGATAACGGCACACTTGAAAGATATCGGCTAACGCGCCAAGAGATCATGGAAGCAGCAATAAGGGCCTGGCAGATCGGCTATAAGACCGTTTTGCTTCAGTCGGGCGAGGATTTGTATTTTAGCACGGAACTAATGGCCGATATCATTCGTGAAATAAAATCCAGGACGGGACTCGCCATAACCCTGAGCCTGGGAGAGCGTGAGAAGAGCGCCTATTCGGCATGGAAGAAAGCCGGCGCTGACCGGTATCTGCTTAGGATTGAAACAACTGACGGAAAGATATTCAGAAAGCTCCATCCGGATGATAACCTTGATGAAAGAAAACGCTGCCTTTTCGTGCTAAAAGAACTCGGTTACCAGTTGGGAAGCGGTGTAATGGCGGGACTGCCGGGACAGGACGCCCTGATCCTGGCCAAAGACGTAATCTGGATGCACGAACTCGGAGCGGAGATGGTCGGCATAGGTCCTTTCATACCTCATCCCCGGACCCCTTTGAAAAATGAGAAGGGCGGAACACTCGAGCAGGCTTTGCGGCTTGTTGCCGTTTTGAGGCTGGTATTCCCGTATGCCCATATCCCGGCGACAACTGCGATGGGATCCCTTGACCCCCTCGGCAGAGAAAAAGCCCTTCAGGCGGGAGCGAATGTAATGATGCCCAATATCACTCCCACCAAGGTCAGGCAGCTTTATGAACTTTATCCCGACAAGATATGCCTGGATGAAAATGCCGACAGGTGCTTTGACTGTGTCACATCCAGGATTATCTCGCTTAACAGGACGATTGCCACCGGCTACGGGCATGCGCATCGCTCCGCAATGAGTGAACAATGAGCAGTGAGCAGAAAAAGCAGGCAACTCAGTTCGGGAGGGCATAAAGCCCTCCCCTTGTATCGTGCGGCAATGCCGTAGTCTTATTATACGAGGATGAATATGAAGGCAATTGCGCTACTTTCCGGAGGTCTTGACAGCTCTCTCGCCGTCAAGCTCATGATCGACCAGGGCATCGATTTAATAGCTTTCCATTTTACCAGTCCCTTCTGCAACTGCACGCCCAAAAAGGCTGGGTGCAGGAACCAGGCGCGTATCATTGCCGAAGAGCTGGGAGTCGATATCAAGGTAATGGCCAAGGGCATGGATTACCTCGAAATCGTAAAAGACCCGCCCCACGGTCACGGCAGGGGCATGAACCCGTGCATCGACTGCCGGATCTATATGCTCAGGAAAGTCAGGGAGACGATGGCTTCGCTCGGCGCTTCCTTTGTGGTCACCGGAGAGGTGCTCGGCCAGAGACCCATGTCTCAGCACAGGAATGCCATTGAACTCATCGAAAGAGAAAGCGGTCTCAAGGGACTCATCCTAAGACCCCTTTCAGCCCATCTTTTCCCGCCGACCCTGCCTGAGCAGGAGGGAATAGTGGACCGTGAAAAGCTTCTCTCCATCACGGGCAGATCGAGAAAAATACAGATCGATATGGCGGAAACCCTCGGGATAAGGGACTACCCCTGCCCCGCCGGCGGATGTCTGCTAACCGACCCCATCATCGCATCCAGGCTGCGGGACTTATTCGCCTGCACGCCAGGCTACGACATGACGGACATCCACCTTCTCAGGGTGGGAAGGCATTTCAGAGTTCAACCGGCCCTCAAGGTTATCCTGGGCAGAGACGAAGCGGAGAATGAGCGGATCAGTTGCCTGACAAAACCGGGATTCACACTCTTCACTCCTGCAAACTTCAAAGGCCCGGCAGCCTTGGCGACGGGAATTCCCGAAGAAGCGGAGGATCGCCTGATCGGCGAAATGATTGCCCGCTATTCCAAAGCTACCTGTGACGGATATGAACTCAACAAAGAAATAATCGGTGGAAAAGTATCCACCGTAATTGTGACAAGGAAGCTCCCTCAAGAGGTCATCGACACTTTTCAAATAAAACCTTCGAACAAAACGCTTGATAGATAGCGTTCACCCGAATCGGGCAGGATGACGACAATTATCTTATCTTTGTTCGCCGGCAAAGATGCCGATCTAAAGGCGACGGCCATCGCAGCTCCGCTGGAAATCCCACACGTGATTCCCTCTTCCCTGTGCAGACGCCTCGCCATTTCCACCGACTCATCGTTTGACACAGTGGCTATTTCATCCACCGAATCCAGATCCAATACGTCGGGTTTGAATCCGGCTGCAAGGCCCTGGATTTTGTGAGGCCCCGGCTTTGGCGGTTCCCCGTTACGGATAGCGGTCAGCACCGGCGAATGAATCGGCTCGACCGCTATCGACCAGATGGGTTTTCCTTTTGTTCCCTTAATATACCGGTTTACCCCGGTAATAGTTCCGCCGGTCCCTACCCCCGATATTAAAATGTCGATTCGACCGTTGGTATCGTCCCAAATTTCGGGGCCGGTGGTCTTGAAATGAATTTCCGGATTGGCCGGATTTTTGAATTGCTGAGGCATGAAGTATTTTCGCGGGTCACCGGCCACGATCTCTTCGGCCTTACCAATGGCCCCGGGCATGCCTTTGGCGCCTTCGGTCAAAATCAATTCCGCCCCGTATGCTTTGAGCATACGCCGGCGTTCAAGGGACATGGTTTCCGGCATGGTGAGAACCAATGGATACTGCCTGGCAGCACAGACAAACGCCAGGGCGATCCCGGTATTGCCGCTGGTCGGTTCGATCACGGTTACATCCCGTTTGCCTTGTATGAGCTTTCCCTGCGCCTCGGCGGCCCAGATCATCGACGCCCCGATCCGGCACTTCACCGAATAGGAAGGGTTGCGCCCTTCGATCTTTGCCAACACGATCCCGGGCAACCCAGCCGTGATCCGATTGATGCGGACGAGCGGCGTCCGGCCAATGCTCAAACTGTTGTCCTCAAATATCATTCCCATGTCGATTCTCCTTGTTTGAGTCGCTTTGTTTGTGGATAAGCATTGATTCAGATCAGGCAACCCGCTTTCTCTCATAATCGTGTGCAAGATAAATCGGTCAGTGCCGAATGACGCGAAGTTCCTTGATTTTCGCGGCGAGGACCTCGGCCGCGCGCTCCACTTGCTCAATTGTGGTGAACCTGCCAAGACTCAGGCGCACAGCGCCAAAACCCTGCTCGCGGGATATTCCCATGGCCTTGAGCACCCCGGATAGCTCACCGCTGCCTTCATGGCAGGCCGATCCGAGGGAGGCGGCGATCTGCTGTGTCTGCGCCAGAAGGTCTGCTCCGACAACTCCCTGGAAGCTCACGTTGAGTGTGTTCGGGAGCCGCTCCGTTGGGTGTCCGTTCAGCATTACGCCATCCGCCAGCTCGCGTAACCGGTTGTGGAAATACTCCCTCAGGGAGAGGATACGCTCGCCATCGGCGGCCAGGCGCTCTGCGGCCAATTCGGCCGCCTTGCCAAGGGCCGCGATATAAGGAACATTTTCCGTACCTGCACGGCGGCCACCTTCTTGCCCGGCACCGTGCAGATAGGTGTCGATTTTTATCCCGCTCCGGATGAAAAGAGCGCCGATTCCCTTGGGGGCATAAACTTTATGGCCGGCGACCGACAAAAGGTCCACCCGCAGATCGTCGACCCGCGTTGGGATCTTTCCCACCGACTGGGCGGCATCGGTATGAAATACGATCCCCTTTTCACGAGCGATTTCCCCGATTTCTGCCAAGGGTTGGATCGTCCCCACTTCGTTATTGGCGTGCATTACACTGATAAGGATGGTCTCGCCGGTGACGGCCCGGCGCACTGCATGGGGATCGAGACGGCCGGCGCCGTCAACCGGCAGAAAGGTAACCCTGAAGCCCTGTCCTTCCAGCCAGAGGAGAGGGTTCACAACCGCAGGATGTTCGATTGTCGTGGAAACGATGTGCTTCCCACGGTCTCTGTTGGCGAAAGCGGCGCCGATGAGGGCCTGATTATTGGACTCGGTACCGCCGCTGGTGAAGATGACTTGCGCCGGCTCACAGCCCAGCAGGGCCGCGACCCTCGTTCGCGCCAGATCCACCGCCTCCCTGGCCTTTTTCCCGTAAGGGTGGCTGCTGGAAGGATTACCGAACACCTCGGTCAGGTAAGGAAGAAGTTCTTCGGCTACGGCTGGGTCGGTTGGGGTCGTAGCGTTGTAATCGAGATAGATGGGGCGCATATGGCATCGCTCCGCGATGAGTCCACCGGCACTTTGTCGTTTATTCTTCGTACTCTTGGTGCCGAAAAAATCTTCGTGCTCTTAGTGATGATAAGGACTGTTACCAAAAGGGTCTACGGGTCTTTTCGTGGTGTCGGGTTTCCCACTGGTCATGAGAAACTGTGGTGAACGCTTGCAGGTTCCAGCAGGCGGCAAAAGGCGCACAAACCGGGAGCCCCGGTTGCCTGCCCGCATTTCTCACAAGAACGCAGCTCGGGCCGTTCGCACCCCGGGAGGAGGCTATTTTTTTTGGCCCGCAAAAAGCTGAAGTAAAAGTTCAGCTTGGTCCCTGGAGAACCGTTCTCCATGGAGTTGAGGACCTCTTTGAGGCGAAGGCTTGTCGCTCCCACAGAAAAAGGGCACTCCTCCTGCATATATTCAATGTTGTTGATGATCGCATAAGCGGCGGTTTCGCGCTCATAAAACCGGGCAAGAGGTTTTGCCCTCTTCACCAGGCCCACACCATCCGCCGGGAGCACCGGCGATTGCCTGGCAAGATATTCGGCTTCCCAGTGGAGAACATTTCCAAATAGAACAGCCGCTTCGTCATCGAGATTATGGCCTGTGGCAATGACCGTGTAGCCGAGTTCACGGGCAATGCGATTCATTTCATGCCGTTTTACCAGGCCGCAGACCGAGCAGAATTTTTTCTTTCCACCCTTTCTCCGGGCAGCCATTTCCGGTACTGTTTTCCCATAGACACCGGCCAAATCCAGGACGTGCAGTTTCGCTTCGGGGAAGATGCTTTGCGCAAATTTTTCGGCATACTCGCACGATCTTTTTGAATAGCTGCATCCTGCTTCCACTCCGAGATCCATATACAGCCCATCGGCCTGGAAGCCCAGTTTCAAAAGAATACGCCACAGGGACAGACTGTCTTTTCCCCCCGATACCGCGACCAGTATCCGGTCGTCAGGTTCGAACATCCGATGCTTTTTTATGAAGCTCGCTGACAGCTTCTCAACCCACTCCACAAAATGCACTTCGCACAGAGCAAGTCTGTGCTGGCGCATATTGATGACACTATCCGCCGCGCACATGCGGCAACGATGTACACCCATTATCCTATCCGCCCGAAATAACGGAAATCAGCTTGACCTCGCCCTGATCTCCAAGTCTTATTTCATTATTGACCAGCTTGCCGTCTCTGACAGCCAGAACGCTTTGGGGGTTGAGTCCCAAGTCTGTTATCAATTTCCGGACGGTTATATTGCCGGGGATTTCCCATTCCGTATTTCTGAAGATGACTTTGACCATAAGCGAAGTTCTAATCCAGTTAGAGTCCAAATCTCATTTGCGAATTACGAATATGCCGGTTTGCGCAAATATATTCGGGAACCAGGAAAGACGCCCCCTATCTCCGATGTACTCGCAACGTTCGATTGTAATGCCTTTGTCCCCGCAGAACACGAAAAAATCGGAAATACTCAAAAAGTGAAGATTTGGCGTTTCATACCATTGATACGGCAGAGAAGCCTTAACAGGCGCCCGGCCCTTGAAGAACATCTGTAACCTTGCGTTGTAATGGGCAAAATTAGGAAACCCAACGATTACCTTCTTTCCAACCCTCAAGGAATCCGCCAGCACCGGTTCGACATGCCTGACCTGTTGCAAGCTCTGATTGAGGATTACATAATCGAACGAACGGTCCGGATACTCGGAAAGCCCGGAATCGATATCTCCGTGAAACACGTTCAAGCCTCGCTCCACGCAAGTGTATATGGCGTGTTCGTCGATTTCTATACCCTGGCCGCGTGCTCCTCTGTCCTTTATCAGCATGTAGAGCAACTCCCCGCTGCCGCACCCGAGATCGAGGACCGAGGAGCCGGTGACGACCAGTTCCGCAATAATCCGGTGGTCCGGCAGGATGGACTCAGACGGCATGTTCGCTCATTACCTCGTACCCGTTGTAGACCTTCTTCAGGAAGTGGGTGATCAAATGGGTTTCCTCCTCTATTTCGAGGAGAAAGGCATCATGCCCGTACGTTGAATCGACTTCGCAATAGCTCGCCTCGATACCCGCAAGCTTGCAGGCCCTCACGATTTCCTTAGTCTGATACGCGGGATAGAGCCAGTCGGATTTAAAGGCAATCACCAGCACCTTCGCATCGGTCCCCCTCAACAACTCGTGGAGGGACCCGCCCTCAGCGGCATCGAAGTTGTCCATTGCCTTGGTGATGTAGAGGTAAGAGTTGGCATCAAACCTTTTCACGAAATTCTCGCCGTGGTAATGGAGGTATCCTTCCACCTCGAAGCCGGGGTCGAACTTGAAGGGTTCGATACAATCCTTGCGCTGCCTCCCGAACTTTTCGTGCATCGAGGCATCGCTCATGTAGGTGATGTGGCCGACCATCCTGGCGACCGATAGCCCCCTGTCCGGAGGCGGCCCGCCATAGTAGTCCCCCGATTTCCAGTCGATGTCGGACATTATTGCCTGCCGCCCGACCTCATCAAAGGCAATCTGTTGAGGCGAGTGCCTGATCGCCGTCGAGATGGGGATAATGCTGCGCACACGGTCAGGGTACCGGGTCAGCCAGGAGAGCACCTGCATCCCGCCCATCGACCCTCCCGCAACACTCAGGAGCCTCTCTATGCCGAGATGATCGACGAGGAGCTTTTGGCAGTCTACCATGTCATGTATCGATATGAGCGGAAAACGCAGGCCGTAAGGTTTTCCCGTGTAAGGGTCGACGCTCGAAGGCCCCGTCGTCCCCTTGCAGCCCCCCAGAACGTTTGAACATATAACGAAATATTTATTCGTATCGAAGCCTTTTCCAGGCCCAATCATGCTGTCCCACCATCCCGGCTTCCTTGCCCCCCGGTGAAAACCCGCTGCGTTAGCATCTCCCGAAAGGGCGTGAGCGATCAGGACCGCATTCGTGCGTTCGCGGTTGAGTTCTCCATACGTTTCGTAGGCGATTGTGACCTCTTCGAGCTTCCGGCCGCACTCCACCAAAAACCCTCCCGGTGGAGAAAGCGTTATGGATTTGGTCTCGACAATACCTATACTCTCTCCTTGACTCAATCGATCTTCTCCATCAGCAGTGTATCGAGAAGCTTTCTAAAGCGTGGGGAGCCGTGCCCCCCACACGCCCTCCGCCTCTGGTCGTGGACAGATCAGGGATAGCGTCGCAGGGCCTGCGGTCCCCCGCCGAAATCCTCAGTATATCACCGATTTTCTTACCAGTTTAATTGCCATCGCCCGTTTTTTCAAGCGCCTGGCTTATGTCGCCTATGATGTCCCGAACGTTTTCCAGGCCTATCGAAAGCCGTATATAATCCTCAGTGACACCGGTCTCTTCCTGCTCCTCTCTGGTGAGTTGCTGGTGTGTGGTCGAAGCAGGATGGATGACCAGACTCTTGGCATCTCCAATATTGGCAACGTGCGAAAGCAACTTGACGGAATTGATGAATTTTTTTCCAGCCTCGAGGCCGCCATTTACTCCGAAACCGATGATCGATCCATAGTTCCCATTAAGATATTTTTTTGCGAGCGGATGATTCGGATTGTCTTCAAGACCAGGGTAAACGACCCAGTTTACCAACGGATGCCCCTTGAGAAACTTTGCCACCTCCAGGGCATTCTCCGAATGCTTCTCCTGCCTGAGGGTCAACGTTTCGAGCCCCTGAATGAAAAGAAAAGCGTTGAAGGGACTCAATGCCGGTCCGAGATCGCGAAGCCACACAACACGCGCCTTGAATATGAAAGCGACATTGCCCAGGCCGGGAAAGTTGCCGAAAACATCCCAGAACTTCATCCCGTGATAGCTCGGGTCCGGTTCAGTGAATTCGGGAAACTTGCCGTTTCCCCAGTTGAATTTCCCGCCGTCCACAATCAGCCCACCCATGGAGGTCCCATGGCCGCCGACATATTTTGTTGCGGAGAGTACACTGATGTCCGCCCCGAAATCAAACGGACGGAACAAGCCTATCCCCACTGTGTTGTCAACAACGAAGGGCACCCCCGCATCATGAGCTATCTTTGCAATTGCCTCGAAGTCGGGCACGTCCAGCTTGGGATTGCCGACAGTTTCGGCATAAATGGCCCGTGTCCTTTCCGTCAAAGCTCTCTTGAAGCTGTCGGGGTCCGTCGAATTAACGAATTTCACTTCTCGCCCGAGTTTTGGGAAAGTGTAGTGAAAAAGCTCATAGGTCCCGCCGTAGAGATTGTTAGCCGAGACAATTTCATCTCCAGGCCGCGTAATATTAAGAAGAGCCAAAGCTATCGCGGCCTGCCCGCTCGCGACCGCCAGCGCTCCGCTTCCCCCCTCGATCATGGCGATGCGCTGTTCGAGGACATCGTTGGTCGGGTTCATGATCCGTGTATAGATATTGCCAAGTTCTTTCAGGGCAAAAAGATTTGCGGCATGATCCATACTCTTGAATACATAGGAAGTAGTCTGGTAGATCGGAACCGCCCTGGCACCGGTAGTAGGGTCGGCGACCTGTCCGCCATGCACATCTATCGTTTCCGCGCCCCATCCGGTATTTTCCGCTTGCGCCATTCTTGTCTCCCTTGATTAGAAATGTTTTGAGAATGAGTCATTGACTATTTTTCTCTCGCCCATATCGGAATCCTCTCAGAAGGCAAAGATCATATCGAGTTCCTAGCCAAGTTCCAGATCAGCCGCGGTCAGATGCTATAAGAGTGTACACTCGTTTTGAGCTTCTGCCTCTTCACCAACGCCTCCAGCGTAAAGGATTCGAGCGCCTCGAACATTTTCCCGGTCACCTCGGACCAGACGTCCCGCACGAGGCAGTCCCCGGAACGTTGACAGAGCATGGGCTTTTCAGTGCATTCGACCAGGCACATCGACCCTTCCAGCACGAGCAGGATGTCTTTCAAGGTAATGTCCCGGGGCGTCCTCGCCAATGTATACCCCCCCCGGGAGCCTCGGACCGAGTGAACCAATCCTGCGCTCTTGAGGAGGGGAATAAGGTTGGAGAGGTACTTCTCCGAGATCTCCTGGCGCGCCGCAATATCCTTTAGAGTAACTGGTTCGTCTCCTGCGTGGATGGCGAGATCCAACAGGAGGCGAACGCCGTACCGGCCTTTGGTTGATAATTTCATTACAGTCCTTTGCGATAATCTACAATTCCCATCGTATTAGTGGACTATTTCTCATAACACAATACTGCCTGTCAATAGTTTTTTGTTTTATTAGCAATCGGATTCCGCTAGAATGAAATTAGGAGACCGTGGCTCAAACTGTTTGAGCTACCCTGCAAGAACCAGCCGTGGGGCGGAAATATCAATCCTTTTTCCGGGCCTCCGATCCTTCAGGCTGTAATCGGATTGATTTAAAAACTGCCTGGTCCATTTTCCACTTTTCAGAACAACTCGTTTAGACTTGACTTTGTTCCATCCTCGTTTTTTTGCAAAAGGTCTTACCGTGTGGGTTGTAACGGTATTCCGCCTTTCACGGCGCCGTGTGGAGCGCGGGAACAGTTACTGAAAGCCTCTTTTAGGTCGCTTGAACCGTGAAGCCCACCGGATGCCGCTCCAGAACATGCTTTAAACACTGTTCGAGCCAAAAACGGAGGTGGCGATGCGGGAAAAGAGTCGACAAGTCTCCATTGTAATGGTTGACGATAACGAGGATGATTGCTTCATCATAAAAGATGCCCTCTATGAAAGCGAACTGAACCACACTCTGACGACACTGCAATCCGGTTCGGAACTGCTGGATTACCTGCGCGGCCGTGGGAAGTACGCATCGAGTAAACCCGAATGCCCCGATTTGATTCTCCTTGATTTGTATATGCCCGGTCTCAGTGGAAGCGAAGTACTCCGGAGCATAAGAAACGACCCTGAGTTCAGTCACCTCGACGTGGTGGTGCTCACCGATTCAACTGACTGGTCCGAGTTGTCGGAATGTTACCGGTTGGGCGTGACGGCTGTTTTCAGCAAGGGAAAATGGTTGCAAACATTCGCCGAAATCATCAGAATTTCCGGCTCCTACTGGTTCAAATTCGTTACCGTCCGGCTCGATAAAATGCCTCCCGATCCCAATTCTCGGGAAGCTGTTTGAGACTTAAAAAAGTGCAGGGACGGACAGCAGGGGAATGATACCCCCGCGCCCCGCAGGATCTCCAGGCCCCGCCAGGCGGAGAGGGTTGGGGAGGCGCAGTTCCGCACGCTTTTAGCAATCTTCTGGATTGACCCCACGGAAGAACCTGACCGGACACGTTGGATCTCAAAGCTGTGGCGCACGAGCGCCAATTATTAATTTTCCAGCTTCCAAAGTAGACTAATTAAAAGGCCTGCACGTCTTTCGGTCATAAAGAATCGAAAAGCTTTATTGACCGTAATACACTAGGAGGCAAAAATGAGTGCAAGAAAGATCATAATTTTGGCGTCCATGGGGCTGGCTCTTCTTATGGTTGTCCGGGCCACGCCCGCGAATGCTCAAGATTGCTATTTCTGCAACCCGCTTCTCTTTCCGTTCGTTGTGGCGGGGGCCGCTGTTACCACCGCAGCAGCTATCGTAACTGCGCCCTTTTGTCCGTACTGTGGACCTCACTACTACTATCCGCCCCCTCCAGCGCCCGTCTATTACGCTCCCCCGCCATATGGCTACAGGGTATGGGTCCGTGGCCATTATGCCCAAAATGGGGCGTGGGTGCCGGGACACTGGCGAAATCGACGAAATTAGAGGTCTCGGTCAAATCCCGTCCCCAGCTCCGGTGATGCGGAAGAGCTTGGGGGATGGGGGGACACGTGCCTCACACGCCCCCTTCGCAGCTTCGCTGCTCACTATGGCGGCCTTCGGCACACACGCGCTTGCGCATGTGTGCCGAAATCTTGCCGGAGTGCGGGGAAAAATCTTTAAAGTGAAAAAACTTTCGCCCGCTGTTTTGAACTCACAGTTTGCAGAATCTTCCACACGCGATCCGTTTTCCTCTACACCCGGGGTGACATCCCTGGAAGCACGAGACTGACCCCGAGCCGTCTTATCAAGCCCTTTCGGGGCATGAAAAACTCCATCGCAAATACTTGTTTGCCAGATCGGCCTATTGTAAAGGGGCAAGCAAAGCCTGGTCCCAATCGGACTTGACCGGGCATTTCCGAATTGCGGCACAGTCCCGCTCATCGAGATGAAGCGCTAAGCCATGTTTTCTCAAGGTGCTTTCAAAACATCTCGGAGATGTGTTAGATGAGAGAGTAAACTGACGTGGAATTGCGTTCAAGCAGGTTGCTTCTGACAAGGAGATTTTATGAGCGATCAGCCGAATACATTTCTGGAAGCCCTTGGATACTCCGAAGAACCATTTGGCATGTTCTATACCGACACGGAACCTGAGAGCGGATTTGTGCCAAAGGAGGGCGCCGCGTTTTCCCACGAGATGGAGATGCGTGGCGAGGTCGATTTTCCTGCGCTCTTTCAGAACTGGTCGTGCGTAATGGGACACATATGGCTTGCCCGAAAGAAAAAGTCCGCTGCCTATTTTGAAGCCAGGCGCTTCGGATGCGTAGGTGGTTCGTTCTACCTCGGCTTCCACAAGCCACAGCTCCAATTCATTGCCCATTACGTCTCAACCGGGATACCGGGCCAGTTCGATGGTGAACGCTACCTTCCCTCGCCGGAGGTGACGCAGCGGTTTTTCAATGAACTGCAACCTCGGCCGGCCCCCGCCAAGTTCTGCGTATTCAAACCGCTCAGCCTGTTCAAAGAGAATGAGTCGCCGGAAGTCGTCACTTTCTTTGCCAGAGGTGAGACGATGTCAGGCTTATGCACACTTGCCACGTTTGTCACCGAGGATTTCGAAGTAGTTACCTCACCGTTTGGCGCGGGGTGCAGCTACATTGTCACATGGCCCCTGCACTACCTGAAACAAGGCAGGATGAAGGCCGTTATCGGAGGCTGGGACCCCTCGGACAGGAAGTTCATGAAAACCGATGAGATGACCTTTTCGATTCCCTATGAAATGTATCTGCTGTTCCTTGAGAAATGGGAAAAATCGTTTCTGCTGACCGATACCTGGGCCGGGGTGAAGAAGAAAATCGCACGGAGCCGGAAAACATGGGGCGAAGAGTAATATCTGGACAAGACTCCCGGTAAGGAAATTAAATGAAAACCTCCAGAGGAATCTTCGGACTTAAAGGACTTAGAAGGTTTGGCGTAATCACCGGTGTCCTCGTCAAACACGGGTTTGGCGACCTTGCCGAAAGGTTGCTGGGCGGCAGGAAAACGCGGCCGGAGGCGCCGGACGAAGATATGTTTCTGCAAAGCGGGTTCCCCTCCGCTCGCCGCATCCGTCTGGTGCTGGAGGAGTTGGGGCCGAGTTTCGTAAAGCTGGGTCAGCTCATGAGCACCCGGGCCGACATCTTCCCTCCCGAATACATAGCTGAATTCAAAAAGCTCCAGGACACGGTACCTCCGGTTTCCTTCGGGGAGGTCAAAGCCGTTATCGAACGAGAGCTCGGACGGCCCCTGCTCGAAATCTTCGCCGAATTCGACGAAAAATCCATTGCGGCTGCATCCGTTGGCCAGGTGCATACAGCAAAGCTGCATTCGGGTGAGAAGGTCGCGGTCAAAATCATTCGCCCCGGCATCGACCGCCGAATAAAAGAGGACCTTCACCTGATGTATTTTCTGGCCGGGAGGGCAGAAAAATCTCTCGAAATCGGCAGGGTCATCGGCGCAACGAATCTTGTCCGGGAATTCGAGCGCAATATCATCCGCGAACTCGATATGCTGATCGAGGCCGGAAGCATCGAAAAGTTTGCCGGAAATTTCGAAGGGGTCAAGGAGATTTACATCCCGGCGGTCCATTGGGACTACACCACCAGGTCTGTGCTCGTTATGGAACACATTGAAGGCATGAAGATGGACCAGGTCCAAGAGATCCGCGCGGCTGGAATCGACCCTAAAGAGGTAGCAATGATCGGCTTGCGTTCCTTTTCCCGCCAACTCATGCTCTACGGATTTTTCCATGCCGACCCGCACCCTGGAAACACAATAGTCATGTACGACGGGCGTGTGAGCCTTGTGGATTTCGGCATAACCGGATATCTGGACGAGGAGACCATGCGCCAGATCGCCAACCTCTTTCTGGGATACGCCGAACACGACTACGACATGATTATGGATGCCTTGATGGACGCCGGGCTGATAAACGAGGATATGGACCTCAAAGAATTGCGAGGCGATCTCAAGGACGCAAGCGAATCCTTCTATGGCCGCTCCCTTCAGCACATTGCGGTCAAAGACGTCTATGACCAACTGATGGATATTGTTCTCAAATACCACATCAGGCTTCCGAGAAACCTGCTGCTGCTGCTGAAAACATTTATCCAGACCGAGGCGCTTGGAAAGATACTGGGCAGCGACGCAAGCATCCTCGAGGTGACAAAGCCCTTTGCCAAACAACTCCTCCAGCGCGGCTTGAACACCCAGAGCATCCTGAAGAATCTCGATCGGGAGAGCCGCGCACTGAGCGGCTATGTAAGAGCTATCCCCAAACATCTCAACGACATCCTAAGGCAGACAGCGGCCGGCAAGCAGCAGATAGAACTTCGCCACACCGGCCTGGAGGAGGTGCAAACCGGAATCGATAAAGGCGTAAATCGTCTGACGATGGGGATCGTTATCGCAGCGTCGATCTTAGCCGGCGCGATGATTCTAAATTCCGGCCAGAAAATCATGGAGTTCAACTTTGGCTTTTTCGGCCTCCAGACCGTTTCGCTCACGGCAATACTGGGAGTAAGCGGTTACGCGGTGGCCACCCTTCTTGGACTATGGCTGACTGTCTCGATTTTGAGGTCGGGCAGGCTTTAGGAGCAGTGAATGGTGGGCAGTGATGAGTGATGAGTGATGAGTGATGAAAATAACTCCTTTTGGTTCTATCGCTTCGCGACGAATAGTAAAAACAATTCCTTTTGGTTCTATCGCTACGCGACGAATAGTAAAAACAACTCCTTTTGGTTCTATCGCTACGCGCGGAGGAGCGAGAGGAAAAGAGCGGAGGAAAAGATATGAGCACGGCGCTTCTATTGATCGATATCCAGAACGATTATTTTCCCGGGGGAAACATGGAGGTCTCGGGAAGCGAGGAAGCGAGCCAGCGCGCGCATGAAGTCCTCGACTTTTTCAGGAAAAGGACCATGCCGGTCATCCACGTCCGCCATGTATCTGTACGGCCGGGAGCAACATTCTTTCTGCCGGGCACGCGGGGGGCCGAAATTCACGAAAACGTGAGGCCTCTTTCACCGGAAGCCATCGTCGAAAAAAACTATCCCAACAGTTTCCGGGATACGCCCCTGCGGGGAATTCTCGAAAAAGAGGGCATCACCCGGCTTGTAATAGCCGGCATGATGACGCACATGTGCGTGGACGCAACCACGCGCGCCGCATTCGACTATGGGCTTGACTGCACTCTGGTGCACGATGCCTGCGCGACCAGACAACTCTCGTTCGCGGGCGCAACAGTCCCTGCCGTCCACGTTCAGTCGGCTTTCCTCGCTGCGCTGAACGGGATTTACGCGAGGGTTATATCCGCCAGTGAGTTTATTTCCGAAACAAAAATTGCCAAAGATTAAGGGATTGCGAATTGAGGGGTTTGGAGTGGTTAATCCCTCAATTCCTAAATTCCTAAATCCCTCTCTCCGTCCTAACGCTTGCTTTCGGGACGATTTCTTGCTACAAATTGAAGTTAGGTTTGCGCCCATAGCTCAGCTGGATAGAGTGCCGGACTACGAATCCGTAGGTCGGGTGTTCGAATCACCCTGGGCGCGTCAGTAAAATCAAGGGGTTGCCAGGATTCGGTAGCCCCTTTTTCGCGGTTTCGGCAAATTGGGTGCATATAGGGTGCATCTGAGAGCAAAAAAAAATTAGCTCCTGTCTTTCGCTTTAGCGGCCTCTGGTGCCGGCGTGCCTGGTGCCTTGCCGTAATCGAGTTCATCGACTTCGGACTTCTTCCCTCCCGGCATCCAGTGACAGTACGTATCGAGGGTAATCTTTCCTGAAGAGTGACCGAGTTGCTTCGACACATCAAGAATGTTGTCGCCTTTGGAGATCCTGAGCGTGGCGTAAGTGTGGCGTAGATCGTGAATCCTGATGCGGCGGAGCTTGGCCTTTTCTAGCGCTTTATCGAAAACCCTGTTGCGAAGGTTGTTGATGTCGATCAGCTTTCCGCGCTCGATTTTCTTTATGGTTTTGTCGCCGATCTGTTCAGATGTGTGCCTGCCGTCCTGGTAGAAAAGCCATTCGGGAGGCTCGCCCCATCCTTTTTCTAAGGCCTCTCGCTTGCGCTGAGTCAGATAATCCGAAAGAACCGCAGCAAGCCCGTTCGACATATCGATTTTTCTGTCTTTACCGCTTTTGGCGGATGTGATTTTCTTTCTGGAAAGGTTTCGCCTTACCCAAATGAAGCCCCCGTTGAAGTCCAGGTCTCCCGGCTGCAATGCAACCAGTTCCCCTAGCCGCAGGCCTGTGCGAAGTGCGGTCAGAAAAAGCGGGTAGTGAGCCGGATAGTGCTTCTGTAGCGTCTCTTCCAGCTTGGTCTTCTCTTCCCACGTCAGGGGTGCCAACTCACTCAATTCTTCTTCGCTGTCAGCTTTCTTCTTGAAGAGCCGTCCGGTCCTGAGCGCGGGGTTGGTTTCGATAACCTCATCGTCTACGGCCTCTGACAGAATGCAACTTAGGTATGCTTTAAGATTTCGGACTGTCCCGGCTCCCAAGCCATCCTTTAGCTTATCGTTTATAAAATCTTTAATGTCTTTGCGGGTGATTTCGTTCAGCGGCTTTTCTCTGAGAACGGGGAGAATGTGTTGATCGAGCGCGCTCTGATAGCTCTGCTGAGTTGAGGACTTGTGATTCATGGCTGAATACGTCTACATGAAGCCTTTGGAGAAATCCTTGAAAAGTGGGATCACCTTTTTCTTCGGTTCCTCCAGGTTGAATTCTCCGAGTTGCAGCTTCGCCCTAATTTTACTGGCTACTGCTTCCGCTGCCGCCTTATCGCCGACCTGCCTGGAGGACCGCTTGCCATTATGGGCGATGAAGATCCACCAGGGGTTTCCTTTTCCTTTCACTTTCTGTCGGACGGTGACACCCATATTTACCCCTCTTTCCTCTGGTCGGCTTGCATTGCCTGACGGAAGATTTCAACAGCCAAACTGTTTATCGAGGTTACTTTTTTCAGCCGGATCGTTTCCATTGCCGCTTTGTCTCTGAGCCAGTCCGCTAATTCATCCGGCATTCTGAATGTTATGGCTTTCATCGGTTCCCCCTTGGATTGAATTGTAGATTCAGTATAATCACTGAACCACTAATGTCACGTGTAAAATGAAGGGAGAAACTTTCACCCAACATTCACCTCATCGTTTCCGGGCAGTGGCGGAGGAGAACGTTCAGTTGGCTTTTACCCAATCTGGATAGGCCTGCTCGATATCCCACAAAAGCCCCATCGGATCTCCCCGAAAAAGAAGACCGACTCTATCCAGGCCTTCCATTAACGGAGTGCCTTGCAATGATCGCTCAGTGCGAAAGGGACCCCACTGCAAGATACTTTGGTTGGCTGTAATGATCTTTGCTTTTTTCGCTTCGGTTTCAAGCCGTTTAGCGCAGCCTTTAGCCTCCTCTCCGGCGAGGTATTTGGTAAACAAATGATTCGGAAACAGCGAAGATTTTGGCGTTCCATTTTGTTAAGGCGGAGGAGAGCTGTGTGAATTTTCCAAAATTCTCAGCATGCCCTCTCCTGAAACGCCAGAAGATCGGGTATTTTGCATAGCGCTTTTATACCCACCGTGAGTATTTCGTCTTTGAAGACATAATTCGGTGCATGGAAAGCACAACATGGCATCCCTTTCTATCGTTTCCGATCAACAGGAAAAGCCTCGGCACCTCCTGCAGGAGAAAGAAGAATTCCTCACACCCATCATATGTCCCGGACAAGCTGTTATGCACAAAAGATCTGGAAAATCATCCGAGGTTGTTTCACATATGATGATAGCGTTTAGACAGAGAAAATTAAGGTGAAAATAGTCAGGGGCTGGAGACGTTCTGGTTGGATCAGCCTACAATTACACTTATTTTCTGAATACCCCGCCGCGCCATGCTTTTTTTCGGCCGGTACGATAAGGAAGAGTATGCCCCATAGACTTATGGCGCCTATTACCATTATCATGGCGGACTATAATCTCTTGCAGCGGCAGAATCACTAACGAGGAAACTTCCTAATGAAAAATGAGCAGGTTGCAACCAACATATTGATAATCGGCGCTGGTCCCATAGGTATCGAGGTCGCATCGGGATTTAAGTATGCTGGAGCCGAATACATCCAGATTGAAGCCGGCGCGTTGGCCCAGACTATATACAACTGGCCCGGAAGAGCACGGTTTTTCAGCGCCCCCGAGCGAGTCGCCGTGGCAGGAATCCCCCTTCAGACCCCTCACCAGGAGATGATCCCCAGGGAGGACTACCTTGCATATCTCAGAGGCGTTGTAGAAGTTCGGGGACTTACCATATCGACTTATGAAAAGGCGGTATCCATCGAAAGAGTCGACTTACCCACGCGTGGCTTTCGTGTCACTACGGAGAGGTTACTGGGCGGAAGGGAAATCTTCTGCTCTCACATCGTCTTTGCTAGCGGGGATATGGGCTTTCGAAACAGGCTTAACATACCAGGGGAAGACACCGTGTACCAGAACTTGGGTATCAATATGGTCCGTCACACCCTGGAGGACCCTCATCTTTACTTCGGCAGAAGAGTTCTCGTTGTGGGCGGTAGAAACAGTGCACTGGAAGCAGCTCTGCGGTGTTTTCGAAGCGGAGCCAGGGTTTCTTTGAGCTACAGGAAAGAGGCGCTTGAAAAGGAGCACACCAATTCACGGCTTCACCTGGAGCTGTCAATCCTCATCTCAAAGGGATACATCGATTTCTATCCGCAGACAGTTCCTGCAGAGTTTCGCGCAGGCGTTGCGGTTTTGAAAATGGGCAACGAGGGCAGTGAAGAAACTGACAGCCTTATCGAGATTGAAACGGACTTTGTGATTGTCGCTACCGGGTTTCATGCGGATCTTGGCCTTTTGGAGCAGGCCGGTGTCGCCTTCATAGGCGATGAACGCATTCCTTGCTACAACCCCGAGACCATGGAAACGAATGTGCCGGGAATCTTTCTTGCCGGTACAGTGATAAGCGGGGGGAAACGAAGTTACAAGGATTTCATCGACACAAGCCATGGACACACCCTAAGAATCATCAAACAAATTACGGGAGTTGAAAATGTGCCTGTGGGAACAGTCGAATCCCGACGATATCCCTTCTCGAATGCAGATATTGAATCAACACCTCTCCAAAACGACTAGCTCGGCCATGTAACATGCTGCCGCGTCATGATGGGGTTGATGTCGTCAACTTAAAAGCAGAGAAGGCTTCAGAGCCGGTTCAGAGAAAGATCCCGCGCGTTTCCTCCTTGCTCGAACACCCTTTTTCCCAAAGCCGGTCCTCACCAAAGATTTCAGGAACTGGCGTGAGAAATACCTTCAGTTGAGGGGCAAATGGAGGCGGGCCGTTCCTTCCTATGCGTCGCAATCCTGCATGGCTAAAGAGCAAGCTTCAAGAAAGAAGCTGACGGCTTCTCTGACATTCAACATCATTTGCCCCAGTGCATTCGTGCCATGGCGACCGCCACCAATAGTTTCTGGAAAATCAACCCTGCTTGCCCCGCATCGTAACTCTCGGGTTTGTCGAGCACACACCATTTTCCGGATCGTAGCAAACTCCACATATGATCTGAAGAATATGTGGATTTCAGAGGTTCGTTTTTCTCAGGGATAGGAGAGATGTGTTAATTGAGGGACGCCCAGCCTCCTTGCCAGTTTGGAAAGCAGATACTTAGCAGTACGGTATGCTCGACCACTTCTTTGCGACACAGGCTGGCGATGTAATTCATCTGTGCCGAACGGTCCACTTTGGTGCTTTCAATCCTTTCGCAAAAATCCTCCGTAATTGTCTGAAGATCCTTCCGGATCTCAAGATTTTTCATGATCAGCCGTTTGTAATCTGGCGAGTAAATCGAAATATCGAGCCATTCGCCGTCTCGTTTGATGACTGCACCGGCACGGAGAGCTTTGATCGTTGCCCTGCGGATCCTTAATTCACAGCGTGACAGTTGTACCACAGGACTTTCGTCTTTGTTTTCCGGAAAGTCATCGAAAATGCCTTCATCTCGGGAAAGTGGTGCTTCTAGCGCAGCGACGTAAGCGTCCATAGCAACAGAAGCCCTACAAGGCTCACCATATACGTGGTGGAGAGCTGTCAAAGGACCAAATACCGAAGTTCCAAAGTCTAACCTCCAGAGGTTGATCTGATCTTCGGCAGGCCATTCCCGTACACACTGTAAAACTAGCGCAGGTAGAATTCCTTTTGCTTCCGGTGGGACATCTAGCTTTATACGCGTAAAATTGCTCTGTAGGACCTCAATGCCAGAAGATAAAATCGCACTTCGAATAATCAGTTCGACCTGGGCGTCGGCTTTTTCTCTGGCCCGTTGCTATCGCATCATTTTCGCCTGATCGCTATCCCAAACGCTGGCGGGGGAACGAGACAATCAACTGCGGGGAAGGGAGTGTGCAAAAAGCAGTCTCATTGAGGCATAATTTCCATGTCCCATTGCGAAATCGTATGGTTTTTCAGGGTTCAGGGACACAGCAAAACCCGATCCCAACATACAGTTTGCATGCATAGCGCAGAAGTTGATCCATTATTCCAGTTGAATCTGGAGGAATTGTCGGCTATTTGGAAATATTATGGAAAAAGATGAAAAAGCCAGTTCACTAATTCTTACTCTCTTTGCAATGTTGTTAATCCTATTGTCCACGGTTTCCTGCGCATATATTTGGGCCGGTCAAGCAGCCTCTCAAGGTGCGATGCTTGTAGCGACTGCGGCGGCTGCCGCATCGTGCGAAGACCATGATAATAATATGAAAAGCTCGGTGAAAGCCTTTAATGAGGCTTTCAGATTTGAGGATTATGCGCAGGCGTCTGGTTTTGTCAGTCCGGACAAAAAAGAAAATTTCTGGTCAGAGGTGGACAGGTTTCAAGGAAAAATCCGGATCACGGAATATGAGTTAAGGGACATACAACTTGATGAAAAGAAAAATCACGCTACGGCAATTCTGTATGTTCAATACTGGCGACCCGAATCCCCCATCCTTCAAACGGTTTCTTTTGCGCAAAAATGGCAATATTCTGAAAAAGACAAAACGTGGAGAGTTACCGATAGCGGATTTGAAGCGTTTCCTTCAAGCAGCTATTAATCCCGCTTCCGTGGATACGAACTGCTATTTTAGTATCTTGATTTCATAGACAAAAGGCCGGAACTTCGCGGTGAGAACGATTGTGCTATGAGAGGTCACCCCAGAATTTGGAATTTAACACGTTAGAGTTGACGGTCGCGAGTATCTTGTTCTCGAATCGGCTGAGCGAGGATTGCCCGGCTCCGCTCTCATGCTCTTTTCCCGGGGCCAATGAGTATTTACTATTGGTTATCTGATTGCTCTCAACATGATAAAATCCAGGCTATAAATGAGTAATATGTATAGGGTTTTACCCAATTCCCACCCTCTAAAATCCACCTTGACATTCGCTGTGATTACGGCATGTTGCTGATTGAAAAAGCCAAACCTTTCGTGAGATGGGGACGGAAAGCCACGGGTCTCGCCTTTTTTAAGTTCCTGTATTTCTGAGATAGCCGGGTTGCCATGCCGCTGAGGCGGGAAGTAGTCGGTTTTTTTTGAGCCTGCCGCAGTGAGTGCGAAGGCGACCCCTTCGCTCGTCAGCCTCGATGAAACCATACTGAAGAAAACTTTCGCGGCACTTTGCTGACCTGATGCCAGGGACCAGAAAACCCGAAATTTGAGCGGGCAAGTACGTTCATTTTGGGCTCTTTTATTTATTGGAGGGCAAATTCGTCATATTTATTGCGCCGATCAATGTCACGATCATAGTGGAGGGTTCACCTTAAAGATACAATCAGGCGTCTGTCGGCAAGTGCTAATCCGTCCGGGGCTGAGAAAAAGAGGAGAAGGTATGAAACCGTATAAAAAACCGAGTTGCGCGGCGATTCTGCATTTTGCACTGGTGCTCATTCTAACGGTCCTTCTTTCACCGCAGGCCCGTGCGGATCAAACTCTGCTCTCTGCGCCCAGCGCCGGTGGCTCCTATTACGGAATGTATTCTCCTTACGGCACGGCAGCCTCCTTCAGTCTTGCAGGCAGCTCTTATGTGTCGACGATCGACGTGGTTGTTCGCACTCCAAGCGCAACGAGCTTCACCACATTTGACTTTTCACTTCAAAGTTCACTAACCAGCCCTATCACAACCTTCGCTAGTGCGGCTCTAACGGTCCCTCTGGGTAGCGTTAGCACGATGGCAATAAATGTAAATCAGACTCTTCCAGCCGGCACATATTACCTGGTGAGTATAGTACCCGGTTATTTTGGCTCAACCGCGACTGCCGGGGATGTCGATGGTTGGATAATCTCTACCGGCGTGTATACCGACACGGCAGGTACAGTCACCGACGGCTTGTGGTCTTTCAACGGAACTTCATGGAGCCTGACGTCAGGTTCTGAAAACGGCTACCGATATTATGCGCCTGCGTTTTCGGTAAATGGTTCATCTCCAACGCCCGGCGTCTGCGGAAGCAGCAACTTGAGCACAATCACATCTGCCCCAACCTCAAACCTCTGCACTACGGGCGCTCCCATGGCGGTTACCGGCACGGGTCCCTGGTATTGGACCTGCCTGGGAGCCGATGGCGGGGCGGATGCGAGTTGCTCGGCTACGCCTCCCCCTACAGTTCCCGGATCCCCGACATGGGGCGGCGCAACAGCGGGCAACGCTCAGGCGACGGTCAGCTTCATTGCCCCGGCATCAGATGGCGGCAGCGCCATAATGGGCTATACGGTGACCTCCAATCCTGCCGGCGGCGTCGACCTCAACGCAGGGACGACCGCAACCACCCACACGATAGACGGACTCACCAACGGAAAAACCTATACTTTCACCGTCACGGCGACGAACTCTGTTGGGACGGGGTCACCCTCCTCTTCCTCCAACGCGGTGAAGCCCTCAGCAAAGATCGCCCAGAATCCCACGGTCAAAATTCTTTCACCCAAACCAAACGCTTTGGAGGCAGGAAATTCGGTGCAGGTGAACGGCTCGGCAAGCTCCAAGAAAGGCATTGTCTCAGTGTGGTGGTGCGTTAACGGCGGCGCATGGCAGCAGGCCAACGGCACTGCGCAATGGAGCGCGGAAGTGCCCTTAAACCCGGGGACCAACACCGTGGAGGCGTACTCCCAAGACCCGGTTGGTAATGTCTCTGCGATAGCGTCCCTCTCACTGGTTAGTCTGGAGAACCTGGTCGATTTATACTGGCCGATGAATGACGGCGACACTAAAAACTATGACGGCGTTTTGGGGTCTGTGACGATGAGCTTCGCGGCAACCGGGTTAGAAAGCTTCGATATGACCGTTACTCCTGTCGATACCAGCGGCGATACCGGGGACATGTACTATGAGTTGGACGAAAACGATAACCTTCTGCTGGACGGCGAGGATGCCCTTGGGTATGAGCTGGATTTCGATCCGCCGCTGGTCGAACTGACTGCGTTGTTGGTGGCCAAGGGGGGGAGCGTGAGATCGTCCAGCACGGGGACGATTCTAGGCGTGAATATTTCGATTACCCAAACTGTTTCGGTCAAGAACTCCGGAACGGTCACCGTGCCGGTCGGCACATTAACCAACTGCGTGACGGCTAGTCAGACCATTACGGCGAGCGCGAGGGGACGATCCGCTGCCGCGTCCTCGGAAAGCTACGTGTTGGCGCCCAACGTCGGCGCGATAAAGATGGCCGCCCTCAAGGCAAGTGGCGCGAGCTTCAAATTATTGGGATGGGAGAACCTGCTGAGCGGAACGGTCAACGGCGTGCCAATCGGCGATTCGGCCTCTCCCGAGGTAAGTAAAGCAATGCGTGAAAGCGAAGCTAAATTGGCCAACTTGATTACAACGGACGACAAGACTTTGCCTGAATTACAGGTTGAAACGCCTCTCGTTAAGCTCGAATTCACCAGATATGACGACGGCCAGAGCCAGTTGAAGCTAAAGGGCAGATCTGGGTGCAGCTATGTGTTGGAGGCGGGCGCTCCTGATGAAAACGGTGACCTTGTATGGAAGTCCCTCTGGGATGGTGTGTTGACTAACGGATCTCTTTCACTGCCCGTTTCTGATCCTGCGGCAGGCACGGTCTATCGGGTTAGGTAACGGTAATGGCCGGCGCGAAGTCGTGCAAGCACTCTTGGATAAGGGGGCCAACGTCAATGCAGTGAAAATGGTGACAAGTATAAAGGGCTTGCTAATTTTCGTCTTCTGATGAGTCACCCGGCTAAGCCAAAAGTTCATCTAAGAGCAATTACGGATTGGGTGAGCCGGACTCCTGATGGCATCTTATATAGTTTTGAAAGACAGGATCTTTTAAAAAGTTATCAATTGAGAGATGGATTGCATAAGCCACAGCATGTTGTACTATACCACTTCCTGATTCGCCGACGTAGGTATTAGTGTAATTTATCTCAGGAATTTGAATTTTAATTTTACAAGATGCACCAAAGGACCACCCTTCAGTTAGCTTAATGTCTTCAAAAGAAACTATTATCTCATTACCTAAGCTTTCGCTCACTTTTATGTTGCTTGCGATAAGCATAGTTTCAATATCTTTTGCAATATAATCCGTTAAATCCTTAGGTACAATATAGAACCGGAAATCGCCAATATCATACTTTTCACCACGCGTCTCGCCATTTACTATTTTAAGTGATTTCGTCCCTGGGCATTCGCCGCCAACTGATAAATCAGTCACTCGAGTTTCTAATTTACTGTTCACAAATCCAGGATCCAGTGATTTAGAGACCCTTTGATCTATGTTCGTAGCGCAACCTAAAAGAAGATGGGTAATGGTACATACAATACAAAAACCTGTAACCCTTCTCATCTCTAATCCTCCACTATACGGGTGCGGTACACCCATCTAGATTTTATGGCAGAGAGCCTGCCCTATCCTGGAATAATGCATCAACTTCTCCACTCGGCCTCTAAACTGCCTGTTGGAATCGCACTTTTGCCTGAAAAGCCCCCACTACGCTCCTGAAGCCCCCAAAACCATACGATTTCCCAATAGAATAAGCAAGTGAAACGCAAATGAGACCGGCTGATCGTTCATCTTGTCCTCCAGTCTTCTATGCCTCCAAGGTAATTGCGCGCCGAAGACAACCCGTCCAGTTGATGCTCCATCCAGGCATACCCCGACCTGACGCCGCCTGTGCAATAATAGACGATGGGTTTTTCCGGATCTACGCCATGGGATTTGAGAAGTCTTCTGAGTCCGGCCTGGTCCAGAGGCCTGTATTCCCTGCCGGTGCGAAATTCCGTCCAAGGAATATGGACTGCGCCGGGAATATGCCCCATCATCCACTCCCAATTGGTGCGGCAATCTATGAGGCCAAAAGGTCTATCTTTGGATTCGAGTTCTCTCGTCTCTACATTGATTTCCGGTCTTAGCCGGAGCCGGAAAGTTGAAACAGGCCGTGTTGAGCTCTCAGGACCGGTGGTAAGCGGGTAGCCCAGGTCTTTCCATGCTTGGATACCTCCAGCGATTACGCGTATGTGACCTTCATGGCCGAGCCAACTGAGCACCCACGCTATCCAGCCCTCTCCACCCAAACTTCTGTCTGCATCGCCATACACGGCCACGGGCGTATTTTCGTCTATTCCTATTTGTCCCAGCGCTGTGGAGAGCTTTTCGGGTGGCTCCAGACGATAAGCCCTCCCCTTTTCGTCAGTCCTCGTATAGTCCTCCCATGAAAAAGAGTGTGCCCCTGGAATATGCCCGGCTAGCCAGTCGGGTTTGGGCCGGGCGTCGAGAATGACCCATTGGCCTCTGTTTTGATTGATGTCGGCGGCTTCGATGAGCGCCAGATCAAAGGCGAGTGCGCAGTCTGGAGCCAGCGCAATCAAGAAAAGAAAGAACGGGACAAGTGCCTTTACTCTACTCAATTGAAATCGGTCTCCACATCCTACTTTAATACAAAGTTTTTCTCGAAAAGCAGTGGATCGTCAAAGTGATCACGGCCCGTGAGTTCGATGGCATGGTGTCCCCTCTGGCGCATACTCCCAATGGAGGGAATACCCATCGAAAAGAAGATCAGGGGTTCGATTCTCTCTGTGCCCACCGCTATGCCCTTCGTATCAAACATGCTTCGGCGATTACCGCTCCTTTCCTGGAGAGATTCCAGCAGGCGGTATGGGATAAGGTCATACTCAATTGCGTTTTCAGACGAATCCACAGGGAGAAGACGTTGGACCTGGTGCCATCCGGAATTGACTCGGATGCCGAGGCGTTCCCCTGGATGGACCTTTGGCAGCCACTGCGGCACGAAAGGTTCCAGTCCGTCTGGACCGGACTTTATCTGAAGCACCGCTTCCCTTTGCGGAGAAAAGAAGTGATAGCATCCGCAGTTGTTCATCATATCGACCATGAAGGGCATTCCCCCCGAGTCCAGGGAGACCCTCAGGGTCAAGCCGTCCAGATGGCCCCGTTCGATCTTCGGGGACAGATGTCCTGTCCGCTCAGAGTACCAGATGACATAGTTGATCTGAAGTATGGGATGGTCGTGTATGAGAGCATGGGAAAAATAATAATAGATTGCAGGTTTCAGAGGATTGACATCCGGTTTGCCTTGATTCCAGTAAACGCGGCCGATCCGGTCATAGAGACCTGCAACATCCTGGATCAGCACAGGAGCAAAGAAAGCGGCGAGCCTACTTTTGTCGGTTTCTTCAAGGAGAGGAATGCCCAGAGGGTTGGTGGAAGCCGATCTGAGTACCTCAGCCAGCTTTGATTGGGAAAGATCGGCCTGCAGGCAAGGGCTATAGAACCTAAGATTGCCCTCAAGCGGAAGCTGATCAATTGGTTCATTGTACCACGCCTGAAATCTTTCCTTCACCCTTTCGCTCACTATGTCTACCGGGATCGAGACAATCGGAAAGAGGCCAATGCCCCGCCTCAGAGATGAGTATTCGTCCGGAACTTTCAAGAGTGAGAAAAGAGTCTCATAGAAACCGGGCGTGGCGCTGTCATGGCGCAACAGCTCTTGCGAGCAGGATTTTGCTTCGGCGATGAAGTCCTTCCGGTCGCCAGGAGCCGTGCCATTCCGCTGGAGTTGGCAAAACTCGCTCTCGGGAAGATTCAGAATTTCCTTCTCTCTCGATTCTTCAGCGAGTTGCCCCATTAATTGGAGCCATTCCTCTTCTTCCTGCCCGGTCTTTAGCCGGTCCTTCATGGCGAGCAGGAATCGACTGGTCCGAAGGTAAGGAAAACCCGGTACGGGAAAGCTCGAAGCATCGATGACATTGGAGTTCAGGACTGCTCCATCCACCTCATCGACCAGCCCCTGCGAGGCACTGGGCCTCTCAAAGGGGGTGGCGACCAGGTTGGGACCTGTTGTCGTACATCCCCAGGGAAGGAGGAGGGCTATCAGAAGAGGAATACCTTTGAACAATCGATCACCGGCCTTCATAGTTTCTCCCGAAGATCCTCCGGCAAGCCGGAAGAGTTAATTATTCGATAAACCGATGCCGGCCTTGTTTGTGCATGAAATAGCCCTACCACGGAATCAAATACTCCCACAGTGGTCCGGTGTGGCCCCGCTTGTACAGGCGGGCCAGAATCTGACTGGTCTGTTCGCCGCCTGCCGCCCGGACCCAATGATACCTTCCCTGTGCGTGTTCTTCCAGTTGCCGGGCTATGCCGGCCAGGCTTATGGAAGGGGGCTGGAAGAAAACTGGTTCCAAGATGCTTTGGTCAGAGGAGAGTTGCCCCTCCTGTAAGGCGATTTCGTAAAGGGAGGTGTGGGGATAGATTCGCATGCCGCAAAAGAGAAACAGAACCGCTTTTTCGAGCTTATCCATATGTGAAAAAGATTCGGCCAGTGTCTTTGCCGTCTCTCCCGGACCGCCGAACAAGAAATAGTGAGCCACGTGAAGCCCCGCGGCATTAGCCGCCTCTTGGGCCGCGAACACGTGACGGCGCGCAAACGGTTTGCGATAGCTGGCAAGGACAGCATCACTCAGGGATTCGGTGCCGAACTCCACGTGCTTGAGACCGCATTCGGCCAGAGTCGTGAAATAGTCTGCCGGCATGGGCACAGGGGCGAAAAAACCGCCCCAGGGGATGCTCAGCCCCACTTTTTTGAAGGTCTGTGCCACGGCCAGACTTTGGTCGATGTCAGCATTGAAAGCCGAATCAGTGATGAAGAGGTACCGCGCCCCGGCCTCCTGGAGCGCAACCGCCGTTCGGGCAATCTGCTCGGGAGGCTCATATCGCAGGGTCCGGCCCTCGATGTACGGGTAGCTGCAATAGACGCATCGAAAGGGGCAACCGCGCTTGGTTTGCAGATTAAGCATTCCGCCGTTGCGCAAATAAAAGTCGAGATGGGCGCTCCGGGGATCAAAACGGCGCGCCACAGCAAGGGGCCAGGGAGTTGGATCGGGCACGGGCGCCTCGCCCGTGATCACCCCTGGAATTCCGGTCGGATCTTCTCCCTTTTCCAAGGCTTGAAGAAGCACGGCTAACCTTTCTCCTTCACCGATAATGCCGTAATTGGCCCCCAGCACCCGCATGGTTTCATGAGGAAAGAGTGTGAACCCGGTTCCACCCAAAATGATCGGAGCAGCGCTGCTGCTGCGCAGAGCCTCTGTCACTTGCAGGTAATGCGCCATGAACCCTTGTGGATTCAGGGCATCGTTGTTGTCGATGTTGCGCAGGGAGAGGGCTATAATATCCGGCTCAAAGGCGTGAACTGCGTGCGACAAGCCATCCTTGTCCTCCAGGCCGTTCAGGTCCAGGCAGCGCACCTCATGCGCTGCGGCGATGGCGCCGGCCACGTAATCCATTCCGAGCGGATAAACAGGATAGGGTTCCTGAAGCGTGTTGGCCGAGATGAGCAGTACCTTCATTGCGGGACAATCCTCACTGCCGAAAGGTAGGTACCCAATCCCAACAGCAGAATCCCTTTGCCGTTCAGAAGGACATCAGAGCCACCCGAAAGAGGAGCGGGAACCAGGCCCCGGCTGATCATTTGAACCGCAAGGACAGCCGCGACCGCTGAAGCCGCGCCGAATTGGCCGATAATGTGACGGTAGTCGATAACCGGACCGCCGAAATGGCTTTGCGAAAGAAAACCCGCCAACTGCTCGGCAGCCTGAGTGGCGCAGCAAGCCGGCAGGCCGGCCAGGATCGCACCATAATCATGCGCAACACCCTCCGGCCCGCCCAGGCGCTCGACCAGGCTGGCCATGGAGTCCGGGGCCGGGCCGAATCGATATTCCAGCAGAGCCACTGTCGGCCCGCCATGACTGCTTCCGTATTCAAGCACCAGTGCGCCTCCGCCGTCTGCCAAGGCTTGCGCGGCGCGGACGGACCCATCGAACAGCGGCGCCAGGACTGGTTGGGCTTCATCAGCGCCCAGCAGCAAGATGGGATCGTTTCCGGGGCCCGCTAACAACTCGGCGGCCAGCAAGGCCTGTTCGAATGAGGCGTCGCCGCCCGAAGTTGTCACATTGGCCCCTTTGGCGCCAAGCAGCATGGCTATCTGGCCTGCCGGCGCATTATGGACCGAACCGATAAAATCGGTGGGTGAGGGAAACTGCTGGCGGGTTTCGAACAATCGCTGAAGAAAGTCGTGAGTCTCGGATAGTGCCCCCCAGGCCGTTCCAAGACTGACGGCAACAGGCATGCGCTCGGCGGGAACGGTTCGGCAGGCGTTGTTGGCCAGGGCCAAGGACAGCTTGGGCAGCCGCTTAAGCCGCCGGACCGTTCGCGGCGGCAAACCTTCGGTTAGGACATGATCGTCCAGGCAGCCGCTGCACAGGCGACCGGCGCGAAACGACTCCCATGTTTCCCATGTATGACCGGCGCCGGTCAGGCAGGCTGCCGCAGTCACCGTCAAGGGCGGGCGAGACAGTTTCGCCGAGGGTTGGTAGTCCGCGCCGCGCCGCGTGCCGATGGCCAGGGCTGCGTTATTGCCGCCGAATCCAAACGAGTTGGACAACACCGTGGTTATAGGGGCGCGTAAAGGTGCGGTCACGGGCGCCAGGTTCAGTGCCGGATCGATACTGTTAAAACCCACATTAGCTGGAACGATGCCGTGATCGATAGCGATGGCGGCCACTACGGCTTCGATGGCGCCAGCCGCAGCCAGGGTGTGGCCCATTGCGCCTTTGATCGAGGAGAGCGGCGGAGGGCGATCGCCGAAAAGAGCTTGGATGGCTCGGGCCTCGGCCAGATCGTTGTCTGGTGTGCCGGTACCGTGTAAGTTGATATAGTCGATGGCCGCAGGGGCCAGTCCGGCATCGGCAAGGGCCGCCTGCATGGCCGCCAGCGCCCCCTGCCCGTCGGCAAGGGGGGCGGTGGCGTGGTAGGCGTCGCATGACAGGCCGGCGCCGAGCAATTGAAGGGCGCCCTCGGCCGGTGGCTCAGTCGTCAGCAGCAGCAGGGCCGCCCCTTCGGCTAAAGACAGGCCGCGGCGTTCGCGGTCCAGGGGCCGCGCTCCGATTGGATCGATGAGTTGCAACGAATTGAAGCCGAAATAGGTCAGGCGGCAGAGGCTATCCACGCCGCCGGCAAGCACTCGCCGGGCCTTGCCTCTTCTCAACATTTGCATGGCGAGCAAAAGGGCTACGGCGCCTGAAGAACAGGCGGTGGATACCGTAATCAGCGGACCGCTGCACCCGTATCGCCTGGCCAGCTCTTCGGCCACTGATCCCACTCCATGATACCGATAGCAATGGGGGTCTGCGACGTTTTTTTCCAGAAACGCTTCGGTGGTGAGAATGCCGCCGGTGGTGGTGCCCACAACTATGGCGTCAGGGACAAGGCTCTTGCCGGCGAGGGCCTGGCCGGCAGCCATATGGGCCAAGCAATGGGTGCGCGGCAGTGGATCAGCCGGATCAGTCTCCAGCTTCACCTCTCCAACAGCCTGGGGCGCGTCCGCTGTGAGCGCAAACAGGGTGATGGGCCGCAAATAGCATCGAGCCTCCTTCAGGGCCTTGGCCGTTTCAACCACACCATATCCCAGCGCGCTGATGATGCCCATGCCGGCGATATAGATTGGTGCACCCCTCAATTGACGAACTCCGGAGACGTTTCCAGAATGTAAGAGGCCAGACTCCGCAGAGAAGCAAACACCTGTTTAGCCATCTCTTTGTTTTTGATGTTTACCCCATAATCCTTACGAAGCATGATGACGAGCTCTAATATGTCAATGGAATCTATGTCGAGATCACTGCTCATCAAGTCACTGTCCACCGGAATATCGGCGGGCGTGACATCCGGCAGGTTTAAAATTTCAATGATCTTGATTTTCAACGTTTCGATTAATGCTTCCATGTTCATGTCCAAGTGTGCGCCGCCATGTGGGCATGGCCGGGCGGCATCCATCTCTTTGTGGGTTTTAGAAGTTTACAGGCCTAAATATTTAGAGTACCATTTGACATGGTGTGATCGTTTTAGCCTATCCTTGACGGATTTTCTATTTAATAATATTCACCGATTGCTGGGATGGACATGTTAACCGCCCCGTTGACTATCGAAGCGCTGGTGCCGCATCGCGGGCGTATGCTGCTGATCTCGGAGATCATCACTCTTGACGATCAACAGGCGACCGCTTCGGCCGTTGTGAGCGAAAAATGGCCTCTGACTACCCTCGACGGGGCCAATCCTCTGGTGCTCATCGAACTGGTGGCCCAGACAGCCGCCCTCAACAATGGCTGGGAGCTCATCCAACGCGATGGCCAGGATAGTGATAACCGCGGGTGGATAGTGGGCATAAAGTCGGCGCGACTATTCGTCGATTGCATCGCCGTCGGGACGACCATCACTATCGAATCCCACAACCAATTCGAGTACGACAATTTTCGGGAGATACAGGGCGTCGCCAAGATAAGAAACCATATCGCGGGTGAGGTGACCCTCCAACTGATGCAGGCCGATTCATCGGTGAAAAACTGAAGAGCGAAGAGTGAAAGCTTTGACCATTGTTCCTTCCGGCATGAACATGTCAGCGGTTGTAACGCCTGTGTGAAGCTCAACCGCCCAAGACGCAATCCAATCAAAATGAGTTAAACCTGAGGCCCCATTTATGAATGAGAGTGCAAATCCACCGGTGGCGTTGGTCACCGGCGGCAGCAAGGGAATTGGCCGGGCAATCTGCGTAGAGATGGCCAGAAGTGGCTATCAGGTGATCGTCAACTATCTTTCCGATGCCGACGGAGCCTCGGAAACCTTGTCCCTGGTTGAGCAGCAGGGCGGCAGCGGCATCTGCCTGCCGTTCGACGTATCCGACTATGCCGCTACCCAACTCGCCATGGAGAAGATCTTCGCCACTTACGACTCGCTGGACGTCCTGGTCAATAACGCCGGCCGCGTTGCCGACGAGCTGTTCGTAATGATGACGCCGGACAAGTGGCGCAGCGTCCTTGACGTTACCTTGCAAGGCTTCTACAACGTAACGCGGCCGGCGCTGGAGAAGATGGTGGTTCAAAAGAGGGGGGCCATTGTCTCGATTTCATCGGTGGCCGGCATCATGGGCAACCGCGGCCAGGCCAATTACGCGGCGGCCAAGGCCGGTCTGATCGGCGCAAGCCGTTCGGTTGCCTCCGAAGTGGCGCGCCTTGGCATCCGAGTCAACGTGGTGGCGCCGGGGTTGATCCAGACCGAGATGATCCAGGACGCGCCGGTCCAGAAAATAAAGGGTTTGATCCCCATGGCCCGCCTTGGGGCGCCTGAAGAGGTGGCCCGAGTGGTGCGCTTTCTCTGCTCCGAAGATGCCTCGTATATTTCCGGGCAGGTCATCAGCGTTAATGGGGGCATGTTCTGAGCTTGAGAATCAAAACAATGAAAATTCAGTGGCTCGTGCTGGTGCTGTCGCTGTTGTGCATCGGTTGGGCCGACAGTTGGGAACAGCTCAAGACAACGGCCGGCGTGATCACATCTGTTCAGGCCGAATTCGTCCAGGAGAAGCATTTACCCATTCTGTCCAAGCCTCTGGTCTCTAAAGGCGTGTTTTACTACCAGGCCCCCCGGTCGCTGCGCTGGGAATATCAATCGCCGGTGCGAAGTATATTGACAGTGCACGGCGGTCGCGTGCGACGGTTTATATCCATTGGCGAAGCCGGCTTTCACGAAGAGAGCGGTGGCGGTCTGGAAGCCATGCAGGTGGTCGTGGAAGAGATCACCCAATGGCTGGCCGGGCGCTTCGACGAAAATCCCATGTTCCAGTCGCGCCTTGAGCCGGGAAAACGCATCGTCCTCATTCCAAAGGACGGCGCATTTCAAAAGGTGATCCAGCAAATCGTCCTGGATCTGGGCTCAGAGTCGGGGGTGATGCGGAGCGTCACAATCTACGAAGGAGAGAATGCCTTCACTCAATTGACCTTTAAAAACACGGTGCTCAACGCAAAAATCGAAGACACCCTTTTCCAAGACAGCCCATGAAAATAGTGCGCCTCATGCTCTCGATGGTGCTCATGCTTGTGGCCTGCGTTCACCTGCCCGAAATCCGCACGATTGAAGAAAACGCCGCCGCAGGCCGCATTGCGGCCTGCGGCGCTATTTTCCCCCACGGCAAATGGCAGTTGGTCCACGCCATCGAGATCTTTCCGCCTGTAGGATCGAAACAGACCGTGCTGGGGATCGTTCAACTCTCTTCTGAGCAAAGAACTTTTCACTGTGTGCTGATGACCATCGAAGGGCTGGTGGTTTTCGAGGCCGATTTCGAGGGCGCGGTTACGATCCGGCGGGCCCTGCCACCCTTGGATAAGCCAGGCATGGCCGAGGGCATAGTCCAGGACATCTCGCTCCTGTTTTTTGCGCCTGAACAGCCCTGCATCACCGCGGGGCTCTCGAAAGATGCGGCGTGGATCTGCCGCTATACGTGCGCCGATCATGGCCAGGAGGACGTCGTCCTGCAGCCTGACGGCCTTTGGGAAATCAACTATTATAACCGAGGTCACCGCCCGATGCGCACCATCGCGCCTATGGCCAGGGAAGATCTTCGTGCCGGCGGGCTGCCCTCCCGTGTGGTGCTCAAGGCTCATGGCCTCGGGGGCTACGAGCTTAGAATGAGTTTGATAGAAGCGATCCCTTTGGAAAATTGAAAGATATAATGCCAGAAGCAACATAAAATAACGAAAGGGGGTTGGGAAAAGCGTTGGTGAGTCCAAACGGCACTCCACGGACACAGCCGGGGAATCAGGCAGCTTAGTCCAACTCCGGAAAGCGATTGACCTCTTTCAGACGCGCGATCTCGCGCTCGTAGCGCCCCCGCCAGCCATGCCGCCGGAGCTGGCGCCCAAGAACAACTTTGAAGAACGGTCGGACGAGATAGATCCAGATCCCGGTCCACACAGGCCCCCTGGCGCGCACATGGCGTGAGGGCTCCCACCAGCCCATGATAATCTGGCGCTGATACCAAACCAAATACTGCAAGGTATCGGAATCCAAATGATGAGTGCGCACATTGGCCCAGATGCCGTTGTAGGTGGAGAAGTCATCCGGGTTGGTGACCAGCCCTTCATCTAAAAGATGCTGACGCATACCGGTTTTGGGATAGGGCGTCAGGATTTGGCAGTAGGAGGTATCGGCCTCGATGGATTTGAGGAATTTGTAGTTCTCTATTATGTCGGTCTCATCGTCATCCGGGAACCCGAAGATCATGCCGGCTGTCACCATGATGTCATACTTATGGCATAGTTCCAGAGCCTTGCGAGAAGCATTGACGATATCGCCCTTCTGGGCGGTCAGCAAGTTCTTCTTGGAGACGTTTTCTATACCCAGGAAGACGGTTTTAAAGCCGGCAGCGGCCATCGTGCGCACCATATCTTCGTTGCGGGACATTGTCACGCAGTCGGCCTGGACCACAAAATTGAGGCCCCGGTAGCCGCGGGCAATGATGGCTTCGCACAACTCGATAACCCGTGGGGGCGAAAGCACCATGTTGTCATCCGCGACAAAGATCCAGCGACACTTCTTGTTGAAGTAGATGTCGTCTATGTTGGCCAAGATGAGATCGATGGGGAGAGGCCGGAAAGACTGTCCGTACATGTGGCGGATGCTGCAAAAATTGCAGTTGCGCGTGCAGCCCCGCGACGTTTCGATGACCTCCACGGAGCGATCCATAATGTGATAGCCCCAAGTCAGGCGGCGCTTGTCGCGAATGGGCATTCTCAGGCTCGCCAGGTCCAGCAGCTCGCCGCGAGGGTTGTGCACGAAGGTTCCCCCTCGGCGATATGAGAGGGAGGGGATCTGGGCGACGTCGTCATCACCACTCAAGGCGTTGACCAGCCGCCGGAAGGCCTCTTCGCCCTCGCCGCGGATCATGAAATCGATCCATTGGGCCTCGGGTGATTGTGCGATCTCCTCGTACATCAGTGTGGCATGGTAGCCACCGACCACAATGCGCACCTCGGGCAACAATTGTTTGATCAGCCGAGCCAGTTTCAGGCAGGTGCCGAACTGCCAGGTCATGGAGGAGAGACCAACCAGGTCGGGACTGATCTTGCGCAGAGTCCGCTGCAGATAGCCCCGCACGTCGCGGCGCTTTCGGGCCAGATCCATAATATAGACGTCATGACCTGTATCGATGTTGGCTCCCAGACTGGCGATACCCAGGTTGGGCATGTGGAACGCTGCCTCGTGCATGATGACCGCAGCCACATCCGGCATGGAGAACAATACAACTTTCATTGCACCTCTTTTGATTTCAAAGCCTATCTTTGGATGGCGAAAGTCCGGGTTGTTGGTCCTGCAACGGATCCGTTTTTGTGGACCCCTCCAGCAGCGCGTGCACTTGGGCCATCACTTCCTTAACGGAGAATGACGCGCTGTCGTAAGGCGGGGTCACTTGGGTTAACAGTCGAACCGTAATGGTGTTTGCTTGGCATGTATTGAACAGGAACCGGCCCGGAGTAAAGAGCCGGTCGCTGTTTTCGATCCGGACCACGGCCAGCGGCGCCCGGCAGAGTCGGGCGATTTTAAAAGCGCCCGGATTCAGAGCCCCCAGGGCCTCGTTGTGGCTGCGCGTTCCTTCCGGAAATACAAACAGGTTGCCGCCACCGGCTAAAAAACCGGACATATGATCCAACTGTTCGACCATAAGCTCCGCCAGAGGGCCTTGGGAATCCGATGGCAGATAACCCGACATCTTCAGCATCCAGCCAAAGACAGGTATATGGAACAACCGGTTCTTGACGATAGTCGTGTGCCGGGCAAAGAGCGAAATCAGCAGCAACGGATCGATATAAGAGACATGATTGCAAACGACCACAGCGGAGCGCACGGTGCCCAAGGCCGGATCGATGCGCCACTTCTGCCGGGGTATCGTGAGGCGGCAGAGCAGGAAAAAACCCCGGTAGAAAAAATGGTTTAGTCTCTGAAATGCTCGCGAACGATCGGAAGCCACTATGGCCGCAAGAACGTAAAAAGGAGCAAAGAGTACGACGAAACCGACTGTAAAATAGCTCCACAGCAACAGCGTAACTACAAGGTCGACCAGTTTGAAAAACCAAGTCGAGGATGGATGCCGGCCGGGGTTGTGGTTGCGTCGCATGTCACTCATTGTTCCGATTTCCGCAGGATAAGGCTGGTGTTGACACCGCCGAAGGCGAAATTTTGAACGGCGGCAGTGCGAATCGTCGCCTCGGTCAGTTGGCGTGTATGCCGGATCATCGCGCAGCGCTCGTCCACCTCGTCCAGATTCAAAGTGGGAGCCACAAAGCCCTCGTCCATCATCATGAGAGTCAATATGGTTTCGATGACGCCGCACGAGCCCATGGTATGCCCCATATAGCTTTTCAGGGCCGTAACCAAAGGTCCGTGGCCGTACGTCTTCCCGATGGCTTGGGCTTCGATGACGTCGCCCATCTTGGTGGCCGTGGCGTGGGCGCAGACTATATCGATCTGGTCGGCGTTTATTTGGGCGCACTCCATGCCCAGACGAATCGTTTGCACAATCCCGTCCATGTTTGGCAGGATGAGGTCGCCGCCGTTATTGTTGCAGGCAAAGCCCAAAATTTCGCCCAGGATAACCGCGCCGCGGCGTTTGGCGCTTTCGTATTCTTCCAGCACGACGGCTCCGGCCCCTTCGCCCACTACCAGGCCGTCGCGCCGCACGTCAAAAGGCCGCGGGGTCAGATGGGGTGTGGCGTTGAATTCAGTGGAGCAGGCCAGCAGATTGTCGAAGACCGCCACGGTGGTGGTATCGTACTCATCGGCCCCGCCGCATAGCATGGCATCCTGCATGCCGAATTTGACCGCTTCATAACCGAATCCAATGGACTGGCTGCTGGTGGTGCAGGCCGTAGACGACGAAATCACCCGGCCCGTAATGCCGAACATCTTTGTGATGTTAACGGCTGTAGTGTGTACCATGGATTTGAGATAGTCCACGGCGCCGATACTGCTCAACTTGGCATCGCTGTCGCCGAAAAAAGTGCGGTAGATCTGACGCTGCACCGTGGGGCTGCCATGGGTCGAACCAAAGGCCACTCCCATATGGCCCGAGGTGATAAACTCTTTGCTTAGCCCTGAGCCGGCCAGAGCCTCCTTGGCCACCTGGCAGGCGTAGTAGGCTACCGGCCCCATCGTCTTGCGGTATTGGCGCGAAAAATCATAATCGATGGGATAATCCACCGTGCCGAAAACGCCCGAATGGATATGCTGAGTGAGGAGGCCGTCGCTGCGCATGGCCTTGACTCCCGAGCGGCCTTCGGTCAGGTGATGGACGATCTCCTCCCTGGTATTGCCGATGGGAGTGATGGCGGCACAGCCAGTGATAACAACCCTACGACTCATAATAGTTCGCCTGTTCCATCTTGCATAAGCAGAGTATTCATTTGGAGGCCGAAGCTTTGGCCAACTGCGGTACATAGTCGATGATCTGGTTGATGGTGCGGATACGCATGGCCCCCTTCTTCTGGTTGAGGGTCAGCGTGGTTTCGAGCATCAACTCGATTTCCCGCAGCAGTTCGATTGCATCGATGCTGTCGAACTCATAGACCTCACGCAGATCTTCATCCAGACCGGGATTGTCAATCTCGAATCGATCGGAAAAGACCTTCAAGATTCTTGCCTGGATTTCGTCGCGCGTCATATTCAATATTATCCCTCGAACGTTTGATACGCATTTTTACGCTATAGTCAAACGGCGGTATTTTGTCACCATAAGTGCACAATCACTGTGCATTTGGCATTCTTGCCTGCTGATATTCCTGGTGCGATTCGACGTGTCTTCCCTCACGCGTTTGCTCCGACTCGGGTGACGAGCGTTCCGGACCGGCCGCCGGGCCTAAAAATGGCTCGAAATGGTACCACTCCAAAGGACTGCGCCGGACCTGGTCCTCTAAGAGGTCGGCATAGGCCTGTGCGGCTCGAAGCCACAGCTTGTCGGCGCTGGGCGCGGTGTTCGGCCGCGATGACCACCGGCCCGGAAACGGAAAAATGGTGCCGGCCACGCCCGCGGCTCGAGGCAAAAAAAACATACAGGGGCACGCCCGACAGCATCGCCAGCATGAACGGCGCCTCAGGCAACCTCACCGTGCGCCCCAGAAAGCGAACCGCAACCACTCGTTGATCGGGCCGCCACACTATGTCTCCTGCCATAGAGACAAACCCGCCGGTTTGCAGGAAACCGGCCCCTTCGACCAGGGCGAAGGGCGCGTCGCCATCCTGGTCGGCCACTAGAATGCGGATGCCGCTTGCGGTCAGATCTTCTTTCTGTAATCGTTCGATCTGCTCTTTGTCGCGCCGGCCCATAAAGAGCATCAGCCGCAATTGCGGGATCGTACGACGCAGCAAGCGCGCCCCCACTTCCCAATTGCCCATGTGGGACATGAGCAGAATCCCGCCGTGGCCCTTCTCCATGGCCTGGATCAGATGCTCCCGTCCCTGAAAAGTAAAGGTTATGGCGCCACTGTCGCGCAACAGATAGCGATCCAGGAAAACGGTTGTAAAATTCTGAAACTGACGCCAGGCGCACCACCAGCCGTAAAGTCGGTTCCGGCCGGCGAACAGCACGCGATAAAAACGGGCGCTGGTGCCCGCCCGCCGGGGGGAGAGAAAGAAATAGCCGGCCGCAATGCCACGGGCGGTGAGAGCGAACAGCCAAGCGCCGAAGATATCCGAGACAGCGGTCAAAATGGCATAAAATAGTCCACTCATGTCGGTGCCAATCTTTGCATTAAATGACGGAATGCTCCTTCAAAGACTTGCCGGCATCCGTGGTGTTATTCTTTGCGGGAGGCCGCCCCAACACCACCCGGCGTGTTATCAGGCGCGCAAAGGTGGTGGTATTACGCCAAAAGTCGACAACGGGTCGAAAATGGGAAACACGTTCGTTTGCAGGCGGATAGCTGATGCCTATGGGTGCTTCAATCACCTCCATGGCCGACCAGGCTGCTTTAACGAGCACTTCAATTTCAAACTGATATCTTTGGGCACGGACGCCCAATTGCAGCGCCTCGGGCAGAGGATAGATGCGAAACCCGCTCTGGCTGTCGGTAACCCGTGGTCCGCCGGCCATCCGGATCCAGAAGTTGGAGAACTCTCTGCCAAACCGGCTGGTCCACGGCGCCCCCTCAACCGACATCTGCAACCGGCAGCCCAAAATGATCGGCCGTCGGCCTCGGGGAATGGCATCGATCAGCACATGAGCATCCTCGGGAAAATGCTGTCCATCGGCATCCAGCGTAATAGCCCAGTCGGCGTGTTGGGCGGCTGCCCGGAACCCGGTCATCAAGGCGGCCCCTTTACCGCGATTAACGCGGTGTCCAAGCAGGCGTATGCCGGCCATGGCGCCAAGACTCGGATCGCCCCCATCCGTAGAGCCATCGTCCACTACATAGACCGGCAATCCCAGGGCCAGGGCAGACGTCGCCACAGCCTTCAAGGTGCGGCCGTGGTTGTATGCCGGGATCACAACGGCAAAACGGCCTTTGCCTTTACTAATCCCCGACTCAACGGCCATCACTCACCGCAGTGTGCCTGAACCAGTCCATGGACCATTCCTGTTGGTCGAAAGCACCGGGCAAAAAGGCCATAGCCCACGCGCCTGGTCCCATGTGGGCCCCGGATGTTAGAGATAGTGGGCGTAAGAGGATTTTGGCAGCCGGAAGCAGTGAACGAATCTCCCCGGCGGCGGCCTTCTCGACCCAAACTTGATTATCCGAATATTGTAATAAAATCAAGGGGCCTTCCTCTGGATCAAAACAACTTTTCAGCCGCTTCAGGCCAAAGGCCAATTGACCTTCTCGTGTACGGACCACCCCCACCTTGGCTGCCCCATGGGCTGAGGGCGTGATGATCGGCTTCATGTGCAGCAGATCGCCGAAAAAGCCACTTGTTTTGGATATCCGGCCGCCGGCCGCCAGATATTTGAGCTGATCGAGGAATACCAATTCCTGACTTTCGGTGACCGCTTGTTGGGCAAATCGCACAACCGCTTCTGGATCCTGGCTCCGCCGGGCATAGCGGGCCGTGACCAATGCCACAATCCCCAGGCGTCCCGAAGCTGCTCCGGTATCGATGATCGTGAGACACCCGCCAGTATCGTGAATTGCCTGCCAGGATTTGGCGGTTTCGAAGTTGCCCGTATACGCCGATCCAACGCAAAGGTAAAGCACCCGTTCAAATCGGCTGACGGCGCTCAGATAAGATTGGTGCCGTTGGAAGACAGACGCCTGAGCCGTAGAAGCCCTTTGACCGCCGGCCATTGCGGTGTAGAGCGCTACCGGCGGATACAAGGTTTCAGGATACGACTGGTCGCCCACGACCAGGTAGCTGTCGAGCAGGGTCATCCCCAGGATACGGGCATCTTCCAGAGTGACCGAACCGGCTGCGTCGGTCATGATATGCACTGGCTGGGCGTTTTGGTCGGTAGTTGATCGCACCAGGCAGATCCTTTCTGCAGACCAATCCAACACCTGGCCGATCTCTTTCAAGCCGGAACGTAGCGTTTCGCAGTCATCGGTGTGCAGGTGCATCTTCAATAGATCTGGAGTTTCGTTGACCACCAGACTATTGCCCCAGCACGCTAGACGGCGTCGTCCCTCCGCCCGGTCCCCCTCCGGCAGGATCACTGCGCTGAAGCAATATTGTTCCTGCGGGCCCTGGGGCTGCCAATCTTTAGCGACCTCCAGCTTGCCTTTAAACCTGTCGGTCACTGGACGGCTATGATTCATGCGTCCAGCAAGGCAATCCAGAAAAGCTTCCAGAAATATGAACATGCCCAGGGCGCCGGCGTCCACGACGCCGGCCTGCCGCAGCTCGGGCAAAGTGTCGCTGGTGCCGCCCACGCACTTCTCCAGCAGGCCGATAATGGTTTCCAGGTACCACTCGGAGGTGGGCTTTTCAAACACCGGAGCAACTTGAGCCAGAACTTCAAATAAGGTGAGCATGGTGCCGGGTTTTGGGTCGGCCACCGCCTTGTGCGCCAGTAACACCCCTTGTTGAATGGCATCGGACAGCGCTGCGGACTCATTGATCCTTAGAAGTTCGTGGATAAAAGCGGCGGCGATATTGCCGGCGTTGCCGGTGGCGGCCCTTATAATTTGGTGACGCACCCCCGCGGGCCTCTCATCCATCTGGTGCAGGGCCGCAAGGCTGATCTTCAGATTGCGTCCCGTGTCGGCATCGGGTACAGGGAAGACATTGATTTGATCTAACAAGTCCGACCATGCCGCCATACGTTCGTAACCTAAAACGAAGGCGTTGCTGTAAGCCCGGTCCATGATCAGATCCATCATTGTAGAGCCTGCCTGATATCCTCCGGAACGCTAAACTCCATCTCCATTTCCGGATAGCGCACCGCCAATTGTTCGCTGTTGCCGCGGGCGCAGAGGATGCCACCGTCCGTCTTGCGGATTTCAAAGGCCATCCCGATTTTATAGTACGACTCAGTCACAGTAGCCCGGCAGATGAATTCATCAAAGGCCCGCAGTGGAGAAATATGTTTGAGCGATGTGCGCGTGACAGGGAAGGCGATTTGCTTCTCGAGCATATAAGCATATAGATCAATGCCTCGTGCAGCGAACAGGCCAAAACGGGCTATATCGAAATACTTCAAATAGTTTCCGTGCCACACGACCTGCAACGGGTCCAGGTCGTGGAATGCAACCTTCATGTGGATCTCAAAACTAACATTCATCCAAATTATTCCGTTCATGCGGGCTGAGACCAGCGACCCGGAAAAAAGGCGAAACGAAACGGCTTCTAATATACCAGCGGAAGCTGCTAAAGCAAGCGAAGATACAATTTACAAGACACTTGGAAAGCTTTGCGGGATTCTGACTTGACAAGAAATATCATGTAAACTATTACTTTGGTACATTTTTCCCTTGTTAACTATTATAGCTTATTAAATCCCTCCTGTAGATAGGCTGCTAGCGAGACATTTGCACGACTTGCTCGGCCAGGCGATGTTGTCACCCCGAGCTGGCTGATAGAATATGATGAACTGAAGTAATTGAAAAATGTGGGGCCCATGATTTGGAATAAGTCATCAAAGTTAAAGGAAAAGTCCGATTTGGATTGATTCTGTCATAAGCGCCCGGAAGAATGGCGAGGATGGAAGCCTTTCCGCCGAGGTGCACGTGCCTGCGGATGCCTCGTGGTTTGACGGCCATTTCCCCGGCTGGCCGGTCCTGCCGGGGATAGCCCAGCTCGGTATGGTATACGAACTCGTCCGCCACGCTCTGGATGGCTCAGTGCGAGTTGTCGAGGTGAGTCGGGTTCGCTTCAAACAAAGGATCGCCCCGGACGATCGTCTGACTGTGGTGGCCGAATCGCGGGCGGGGAGCGGTCGATATGCTTTCCGCATCAGTCGAGGCGACGAGGTGGTGTGCACCGGCACAATGACCGTTGCGAATGGTCAACTCCAAACCTCGGCAAAAACGGATAGTCGAAGGCGAAATCGAAATGGGGAGCTTAATACGATCCAGGTCTCTGATGACCTTCTGCCAGTCGCCACGCTAAAAAGAAGGCGTCCCAAATAGAGATTCCAACGAACATCGAATAGCGTAAAGGAGAAACATGTACATGCCAATTGGGACGGAGCTGAACCAGATTATCCTCAATATCGCTGCAATTATGATCAATGAGCTCAAGCTGGAAGACGTGACCCCGGAGACCTTCGATCCCGATATCGACCTGGTGGACGAGGTGGGCATCGATAGCATGGATTTGGCCACCGTGGCGCTGGTTTTGAGGGATCGATACTCGGTGCGCATCGATGAGGACGATTATCCCAAACTGGTCACTCTTCGCCTTATTTCTCAGTATATTCAAAAAAAACTATCTGCTGACTATTAGTTTGGATTACTGAGGAGAAAATCGAGTCCTTTACGGCTCAGGAAAGCAGATTCGTGGACCTCAAGCATTCGATTCGACCCGCGACGAGTCAATACGTCAATGCCAGGGAATGGAAGTTCTCTGAACTGATTGCCGATCCGGTCGTGCGTGAGCGATGGGAGCGAGTGCGTCGCTATTTCTTCTTGCGCGAATCCACCTACGACATGACCCACCATTGCAACATCCGTTGCGAGGGGTGTTACTATTTCGAGGGAGACAAACAGCATGCCGCTGAGGTCCTCGATCCGGCGGCTTGGCGCGTGCTGATGCAGGCCGAGCGGGAGCGCGGCATCACCTACGTGGTGCTGGCCGGCGCCGAGCCCTCCCTGACGCCCGAGTTGCTGGCGGTGTGCTTTGATGAAATGCCGCTGGGCGCCATCGCCACCAACGGGATCCAACGCATCTCCAAGAGCATCGGCTATAAGATCCACATCTCCGTGTGGGGCAACGACGACACCAGCCTGCGCATCCGCAAAGCCAGGCATATGCTCGCCCGGCAAATCGAAAACTATCAGGGCGATCCGCGGGCGGTTTTTGTTTACACCTTCACGCCGCACAATATTATCGAGGCCGGAGAAGTGGCCGAAGAACTGGCCCGCCAGGGATGTAGGCTCACTTTCAACATATTTTCTGCGCCGGTGGGTTACACCGGCGCTCTGCGCCATACACCTCAATCGCTGGGCCGGACCCGACGGGCCATGCTCGATTTGCTGGCGCGCTACCCGGAAAACGTTCTTTATTCTCCTTACAATGCCATGGCCCATACGCACCGGCTGGGTCTGCACGATCTGTTCGGCTGTTCTTACCCACGCTGCAACCCTTCGACGAACATCGGTCTGGGACGCTCATTCCGCCAATACCGCACCGATCTGAATTGGGACCGGGAGGCAGCTTGCTGCGTTCCCGACACCGATTGCTCCGACTGCCGCCACTATGCGGCCGGCAGTGCAGTGGTCACGGCACGCCTGTTTCGCCACGCCTGCGACCCGGATAGCTTCAACTCCTGGTTGGATTATGTGGACACATATCTGGCCGTGTGGGTTATGGATTACCCGAAGGGACTCAATCTTTGCCAGGCGCCGGTGCCGCCGCCCGGCTTCGATCTCTGAAAAAGAAAAATCTGATGAAGATGGAAATCAGGAATTCTATTGATAACGGGTTAAGCCGAAATGCGAGGAGTTTCAGGTGAAGACCGTCAGTTCCCTTCTGGATGACCAATGGTATGAACGCTATAAAAAAATTTCCAAGCTGAATATCCGTAGTTCCATCTATGATGTAACCAATCGCTGCAACCTGCGGTGCAAGGGATGTTTCTTCTTCTCTTCGGACGAGCACAAGGCCGCTCCCGAAGAGATGGACATTCACGAATGGGAAGCCTTTGTCGATCGGGAAATTGCCCGAGGCGTCAACTTGGCTATCCTTATCGGCGGTGAGCCCACTTTGTGCTTTGACCGCATGGAGATTTTCTATAAGCGCCTGCCCACCTTTTGTGCCACCAACGGTTTGATCCGGGTGCCGCGCGACCGCTTCCCCGATATGATGGTCGGCATCTCCTTGTGGGGCGACGAAGCGGACGAGCGGGTCCTTCGTGGCAAAGACACCTTTTCCATTTCGAGCAGGAACTACGCCGGCGATCCCTACGCCTATTACCTCTACACCATTACTCCCAAACAGATTGGCAAGACCGAACGCATCATCCGTAAGATCGAAGAGGCCGGTCTGAAGGTGCATGTGCAATTGCTCTCCAATGACGAGGGAATGTCGGGCTTCAACTGGACAGAGCAAGAGCTGGTGGACATCCGTGCCGAAATGGACGCGATGCTTGATGCCTTTCCCAGGACGATGATCAGCTCCAAATACTACCACGAGATCATTACTACCGGAAAGATGCGGGGCCGTCGTTTCGGCTGGATGGAGTGTCCGTCGGTTACCCAGTCGCTTGACCACCGCGATCCGGCTCCCAAACATCTGACCAATTTTATCCGCTGGGCCTCTGATCTAAAGACCATGCACCGTTGCTGCACTTCTGAAACTCGCGATTGCTCCACTTGCAAGGACGGCGCGGCGCATATGAGCTGGGTGATGGTCAACAAGCGCGCCCACATGGGATCAACCAGGGATTTGCAGAACTGGATCGAAGTCTACGAAATGTTCGCCAAGCTATACCAGTTTCTGCCGTGGTAGGGGCTACATAGCATCAGATGAACATACGACGCGCGGTGATTATCGGCTACGACGCTGTTTCGCCCCTGGGGATAGACCTGGAGGAGCAGTGGAGGCGGGCCATGCAAGGGCAGAGCGGCGTGGGCCCCCTGACCCGTTTTGACGTCGATGAGAGCTTTCCCGTAAAACTCGCCGGCCAGGCGCCAACCATCGATCATCTACCCTACGATTTTCTCAAACCACGCGAACAGGCCCGCTGGATCTCGCCGGTTTTTAAGTATGCCCTGCTCACCGTTCAACGGGCCTTGGATCGCAGCGGGTTGCAGATAACCCCGGCCCTGGCCCCACGAGTGGCCGTTACCTATAGCTCGGCTATCGGCGGGCTGGATGCGGTGATCGATGCCGACCGCAAGCTGATCGCCCGCAAGGCCCTTCCCCTGCCGTACACCAATCCTAACTCTTGCATCAACATGGTTTCGGGCAAGGTCTCCATGCTTACGGGCGCCACGGGTCCCATTCTAAGCACCATCACGGCGTGCGCCACCGGTGCTACCTCGATGATTATAGGCGCAATGCTGCTGGAGCAGAATCGGGCCGATGTGGTGCTGTGCGGCGCCGTGGATTTCCCGCTGGTTGCACCCATCGTGGCCGGCTTTGCCACAATGAACGTCGCCTATGTGCCCAAAGAGGGGCAACCTGAAGAGGACCCAGCTTTGGCCATCCGCCCCTTTTCAATTAATCGGCGCGGGTTTGTGATATCCGAAGGGGCCGGCTGTGTCATTTTGGCCTCTGAAGTCTTTGCCCGGACCCATGGGCTGGCTCACCGAATTGCGATTGCGGGCTGGAGCATGACCTCGGATTCCCATCATATAGTGGCCCCTAATTTTGAAACGGTCCGCCGCTGCATTGCCGAGAGCATCGACCATGCCGGCATCCCGCCCCGGGACGTTCATGCGGTCAACGCGCATGCTACCGCCACGCGGGTAGGGGATAAGGTGGAATACGACGCCCTGCAGGCTGTGTTCGGCCCTATATTGCCGCCGGTGACGGCCAATAAATCGCTCCTCGGACACGCCATGGGCGCGTCCAGTGCAATCGAGTCGATTTTCGCCTTTCAGGGAATGCTGGCGGGGGTACTGCCCCCCACGATCAATTACAGGCCCGATCCGGAAATTTCCATTGACTGCGTGGCCGAAGGGTGTCGTGCGGTGGATCAGACTTATGTACTCAAGAACGCGTTCGGTTTCGGGGGGTGTAATTCGTGTATTGTATTCGAGCGGTTGCTTTAGAGGAGCCGTTTGTATTCCATGTTGGCGCATGCTGATTAGAGGCTTTTGAATGAGAGCTCCATTGAACCGCAAAGTTTATGTCGTTGGTTACGACGCCGTTACTTGCTTGGGCAATGACTTTGAATCCACCTGGCGACGGGCTGTGAGCGGCGAAGCGGGTTTTCGCCGCGTCACACGCTGCCGAACCGACTCGCGCAGTAACATCGTCGGCGAAATTCCCGACTGGAATCCTATGGACTATGTCGATCGCAAAAGTGCTGGCAACTGGGATGCCGATTTTGTCGTTCTGACTATGGTGCTTTGCAAGCGCGCCCTGGCCCATGCCGGATTGACCATGGATGCCCGGACCGCGCCGCGTACTGCTTGTCTGGTTGGCTCGGCCCTGAACGGCAGCGACGCATTGCGCGTGGCCGTCGAAAACTTGAGCCAGAAGGGGCCGACCAAGGTGAGTCCCTATCTGCTGCCCAACCTGTGTGCCAACATGCCGTCAGGCAAAGCCGGCATGCTGATGGGCTTTACCGGACCGGTATTTTCGCCGCAGGGCGCGTGTGCATCGGGCAACCACGCCATCGCCATCGGGGCGCGCATGATCCGCGACGGCGATTGCGATTTCGCCATCGCCGGCGGCGTGGAGACCTGCATCATTCCGGAGATTATTCAGGGGTTCTCCAACATGTGGGCCACCATCAAGGTCGGGCCCGGGGACCGGGCTTATGATGATCCCACTCAGGCTTCGCGTCCCTTCAGCATCGACCGCAAAGGCTTTGTACTCGCCGAAGGTGGTGCGGTGTTGGTGCTGGCCGCCGAAGAAATGGCTGCCGCTCTGGGTTTGGCGCCCAAGGCCGAGGTGCTGGGGGTGGGGTGGTCCTCCGACGCACACCATTTTACAATGCCTTACGGGCCGACCATCATCACGGCAATTGGAGACTCCATCGCCGACGCCGGGCTGGCGCCTCGGGACATTGGGGCAATAAATGCCCACGGTACGTCGACGCCCAAGGGCGACAAGGTCGAAATCGAGTGTTTGCGCGAAGTTTTCGGCCGAGCCCTCGAACGAGTACCGATTTCGTCCAACAAGTCCCAAGTAGGCCACACCCTGGGTGCGGCGGCGGCCATCGAAGCGGTGCTGGGCATCGAGGCCATGCGCCAGGGTCTCGTGCTGCCCACTGTCAATCACCGGCCCGATCCTGAATTCGCTGATATCGATGTAGTGCCCAACCAAACCCGCCGGCACTCTTACGAATTCTTCCTCTCCAGCGCCTTCGGCTTCGGCGGCACCAATTGCTGCATTGTCTTCAGAGGAGTGTAGAGTGCGGCCCAAACCCTTCATCCCCCAAGCTCTGGACGACAATGGCTCCTATGTGCGAGACCGTACCAGCGGACTGGTCTGGCACCGCTGCAGCCTCAGGACCCTGTATGCCGATACGGACCGTTCCGACGTAGTCTATCACGCCAACTATTTGCGATATTTCGAATTCGGCCGAGCCTCGCTGATGCGCGATGCGGCCTATGCCTACCGGGAGATCGAAAAGAGCGGCTACATCTACCCGATCATCTCGACTGCCATGAATTACTTTCGCCCGCTGCGGTACGACGATGCCATGTACATTCACACGCGGCCCGGAGATCTGCAACGTGTCAAGTTGCAGTTCGATTATGTGATCACCCATGTGCTCGGCGGTGATATCGCGTGCACCGGCTTCACCCGGCACTGCGCGGTGAATGCCAAGGGTATACCGGTGGCCGTCGACGAAAAGACTTTGCATTTATGGCAGAACTTTCCAAAATAGCGCCTGTTGGGCGCGTGGCGGTGACCATCGACGTGCCGCCCCACTGGGCCGATCACCATTTCCAAGGCCGCGTCGTGCTGCCGGCCGTTGAAGCCATGCAGCTATTGGCTCACTGGGTGCGCCGAACCCGGACGGACCTCGATGTGCACTGCATAAGCGAGGCGGCATTCGATAGATTTCTTGAACTGCCGCCGACGGGCGGGCGCATAGAAGCCTGGTGTGAAATGAATGATCTGGCCGACGGCGGCCTGCGGGCCGTGTTGCTGACCAAAATCCCCTCAAAATCCGCCCGCATGACCCGCGCCAAAGTCCATGCAAAACTCGATTTTTATCCGCCTGCCGAATTACCTTCCCCGGCAGACCTGGATCTCGCTTCGGCCTTAGAGGGAGTATGCTTCAGCGTCGATCCCGGGCTTATCTATAAAGAACTGGTGCCCTTCGGACCAGGCTTTCAAACTATTTGCCAACCTTTGCGGCTCACGGCCGAAGGGGCGTTGGCTGTTATACGGGCGCCCGAAGGGGGCGACGGGCAGACCGAGCTTTTCTTGGGCTCGCCCTTTGTCCTGGACGGCGCCTTTCACGCTGCCTGCGTGTGGTCTCAGCGCTTTGCCGGGGTAGTGGCCTTTCCGGTGGGAATCGGACAGCGCTTGATAGCAGTGCCGACCAAGCCGGGCGACACCTATGTGAGCCGCATTTTTCCAGTACGGACAGAGTCTGGGCTGTTGATCTTCGACATCTGGATTTTAGATGCCCAAGGCCGGCTTTTCGAAAAGCTCGAAGGGGTGCGTATGCGCGACGTGAGCGGTGGAAAGGTCCGTCCGCCCGAATGGATTCGCTCTTGTGAGGGAGCCGGGTCTCTGAAGCGCATCGCCGACCATAGCGCGGCCGTTGCCATGATCGACCGCTCGACCTTGATGCCTTTTTCAAACCGCTGTCTCGCCGAATACGAACGCAGTCGAACGATCAAAATGGGGGCAAAGCGCCTCACTGATTATTTATCGGCGCGCCTGGCGTGCAAAAGACTCTCACGGCAGCTCTCCGGAAACGATCGCCGCACTCCGGCCCAGGAAATAGTGACCATCGCCACAGATGGGGTTCGGCCGTGTTGCCCCGTGACCAACGGCCGCACCTACTACTGCTCCGTCTCCCACGACCGCCGTTTTGCCGTGGCGGTGGCGAGTGAAAAACCCATCGGCATGGATGTGGAGACGCTCGATGAGAAAGTCCTTAAAAGCCTACACCTGTTCATGGATGACGGCGAACAGGAAACCGTCAGGACTTCCGCGCTGGGGCCGGTCGGCGCGGCTGTGCGGGTATGGACCACCAAGGAAGCTGTCGCCAAGATGCTCAACATCAATCTGGCCGATGCGTGGGCGCGAACCCATCTGCTCACTATTGAGGCCGAGCGGAGCTCTGTCCGGATCAACGACGGTCCGGAGGCAACGGTTGTCCATCAAACGGTGGAAGATCATTTGGTCACCTTGGTATGCGGCGTAGGATGAATGGTGTGCATTGTTCCACTACCAGGACTGAGGTGAGCGGCCGGAATCGTGACACGGAGCTGTCTGAGATCAGACCCGGGCCGTGCAACTGGCGCTTTGCCGGGGGCCCACGGATTTTGAGCCTGCTGGCCGGCGTGGTCTTGTGCGCCTTCACTCCAGGTTTGCAGCCGCCCGGGCAGGCCGCCACCTATGAAGCCAAAGTGGATGTGAGCTTTCATGGGTTCCGGCGTACCTATCGTGTACATCTGCCGCCCGGTTACAATTCCGCCCGGCCCCTGCCAATGGTGGTGGTCATACATGGCGCCTTTGACACGGCCAGGGGGATGGAACGTTTCACTGGGTTTAGCGCTTTGGCCGATCAGGAGGACTTTATCGTTGTCTACCCCAACGGCATCGGCATTCTCGGATTTCTGCAGCACTGGAATGCCGGGCACTGCTGCGGCAAGGCGGCTGCAGATGGTATCGACGATGTGGGCTTCCTGACCATGGTCATCGAGGACGCTTGCGCGCGTCTCGCCGTTGACCGCCGTCGCATCTACATGACCGGCTTTTCCAACGGCGGCATGATGGTCTATCGTTTTGCCGCCGAACGTGGTGATTTGCTGGCTGCCGTCGCGCCCCTGGCAGCCACCGCCGGCGGTCGGCAAGACGACAAGGCTCCGGATTGGGTGATTCCCGATCCGGTCTGCCCCATGCCCCTGCTCGCCATGCACGGGCAGGCCGATGCGAATGTTCCTTTTGATGGCGGCACGAGTCGCGCACATGGGGGTACACAGCAATTCTGGCCAGTGAAGCGCTCGTTGGCCATATGGACCAGGCGCAACGGATGCTCGACGGCGTCCGTTACGCGGGATGAACGCCAGGGAAAGGTACATATCACCACCTGGCAGGATTGCACATCTGGAGCGAACGTGGTGCTCTACACACTGGAAGGGTGGGGCCATAATTGGCCGGGCCCCTATTTTACGGCCAGGTTGGATGCCCGGGACCCTCTCCGGGATTTCGACGCTGCGCGCATCATCTGGGATTTTTTTAAGGGGCGCACGCGATGACCACCGCCATGGTGTTTCTTTTGGGCATGTTGTGCGCCTACCTGGCCGGGTCGATCAACTTCGCCATTCTCCTTTTCCGCCTGCTCGGCAAGGACGATCCAAGGACGTGCTTCAGCGGCAACGCCGGCGTGACAAATGTCTACCGCCAGGCAGGATGGCCGCTCGCGGGCCTTGTGCTGGTGCTGGATATTGGGCGGGCCATGGGGGTGTCGTTGCTGGCCGGACACTTCTGGGCCGATGCCCTGACGCCGTGGGCGGGATTAGCGCTGATCCTCGGCAACCACTTCTCTTTGTTCCACGGCTGGCCGTGTAGCAAAGGAGTGGCCAACTATCTGGGTTTTTACGCACTGCTGCTGCCGCTCGGAACCGGGCTGGCCCTGATCGTCTACCTGACGATCTCCACACTGACCCGGATTTCTTTTTTGGGTTCGTTAGGTATCCTGGCCACCCTGACCGGGTTCGCCTGGGTGCGTTGGGGCCATGAACCGTTGGCGTTAGCCGCCGTCCTGATCACTGCGGCCAGTATTGTTTGGTTTCATCGCAGAAATCTTGCATTATTGCTGGAGCGCAAGGGTGTTTGTTGAGTTGGGTTTATGGCCGATGACTCGGTCGTGGGATACACGAATCAGCCATCTTTTCATTGAACAGGGGGAACCGCATCGGGGTAGCGCTTGAACAGCTTGAGCATTGTCACGCGGGTCAACCAGCGCAGAAAAATGAGTGAGTAGTGTGCGCCGGCCAGATACATGCCTAGCATGAACACGAGGTGAGAGAGGACGTAGGCCGATGGTCCGCCCACCACAATGATTGCGGGCTTCTGGTAGTAAACCGCCGCCGCGCTCAAAAGGGCGATGAGCGGCCAACAAATCACATAGCTGATAAGGATGGCCGAAACCCCCAGCACCACCTCTAAAGAGGGCTTTCCTTTAAAGGCGCTCAGATCCGCATTCTCTGCCAGGGCTTTGCGGATAAATGGCACGGCGGCCAGTTTGACGACAAGTTTCTGCATGGATCGACAGGACTCGTTTAAGTATTTGTGCGGGCGACCGGGCAAGTACAATAGCCAACACAGCTCAGAGAATCAAGTTCTTTGAGGGCACAGATCGGAATGAAATGAGCCGGGACCCAGCCATCGACGTGTGGTCATTTTTTGATCATATCTACTGCATCTCTCTGAATGAGCGCCCCGACCGGCGAGCGCAGGCCGTCGCGCAGTTCGCGCGCGTAGGCCTTGCCGGCCGGATGACTTATATGTGCATCGATCGCCATCCCACAGACTCAGAGCAAGGCATCTATGCCTCTCACATGGCTTGCATCCGCGATGGATTGGCCGACGGTGCCCGCCATATACTGATTTTCGAGGACGATGTCATCTTCGAACGATTTAGCTCTGCGCGGCTTGAGGCCGCGTTGTCTTTTCTCCGGCGGCAGCCGGACTGGCAAATCCTCTTTTTGGGATGCCTGGTAACTAGGAGTCGCGCCACTGAGTCTTCGGCGGTAAGAAAAGTGGCCTACCGGTGCCTGGCCCATGCCTATGCCCTCAATCGCTCCTGCGCCGAGAAGTTGGTTCAGAAACCGTGGAGCGGGACACCGTTCGATGTTATCCTGAGAAACTTAAAAGACGGACTCTTCGCCTGTTATCCCTCCTTTGCCTTCCAGAGCAATGCGGCTTCGGACAACCTGCGCCTCCGCAAGTTGGACCGATTCAGGCGATTGTGCGGTGGACTGCAGCGCATCCAAAAGCTTAACGAGTGGTATAACTGCCACAAAGCAGCGCTGATTGCGGTGCATTTGGCTTGCTTGGGAGTGCTGCTGTGGATGGTTTTGTGAAACCGGCGCCGAACCACAAAGTCCATATTTCAAAAATGATTAAGACGCCCTTCCCCTAAAAAAGAGCATAATTTTAGACATTTGAGGAAAGACAAAAAGATGCTTTCGATAGAGAAAGTGTAAATGAAACCTCCCCGTACCAATCTACCCCTGCTGCTCATTGTGCTGGCTGCGGCTGCCGCAATGTCCGCCATTGGCTGGCAGCGAATCCGGATTGACGCCGACATCGTCTCCTCACTCCCCCAAAATGACCCGGTCATCAGAGATGCTATGCACCTCTTTTCGAACCACCCTCTCCAGGACCAATTGACGATTGACGTTGGGCTGGACCGCGAGGATCCGGATCTTCTTGTGGAGTGCGGCCAGGCAGCGGAACAGGCGCTCAGGGAGAGCGGGATATTCAGAAGCGTGGGCATGGAGGCTGTTGCCAAGGGTTTGCCGCAACTGATGGAGACCGTGGTGAATAGGCTGCCGGTGCTGTTCACAGCCCGGGCTCTTGAGGAACAGGTCCGGCCGCTGCTGACGCCCGAGAAGATCGCCCTGCGCGTGAAGGCCGTTCAGAAAGGCCTGCTGCAAATGGATGGCATCGGGCAGGCAGCCGCCATAGCCGAAGACCCCCTTGGCCTCAAGGATCTGGTGTTGAGCCGCCTGCTGTATCTGGCCCCCACGCCCAACGCACGCATTTATAAGGGACATCTGATTTCCAGTGACGGCCGCCATCTGCTGGTGACGGCTGTGCCGGCCGGTTCGGGAACCGACACGACCCTTGCCCGCCAACTGAAGCAGGCAGTAGAGCAGGTAGCCGAACGGGTGCGCCCGGTCTTTGAGTTGCGCGGCGCCCGGGTTACGCTGACCCCTGTGGGCGCCTATCGTGCGGCTCTCGACAACGAGGTCATCGTGAGACGGGATGTGCAATACGCGCTTTGGCTCACGACTCTGGGAGTCGCTGTGCTGCTGTTGCTCGCCTTTCCGAGGCCCCTGATCGGACTCCTGTCTATGTTGCCCGCAATGGCGGGCGCTGTCGCCGCCCTATTTGTCATGACATTCATCTATCGGTCTATTTCCGTGATGGTATTAGGTTTCGGTGGCGCTATCATTTCCATCACGGTGGATCACGGGGTGGCCTACTTTCTGTTTATGGACCGCCCCAACGGATCCTCCGGCAAAGAGGCGGCCAACGAAGTTCGGTCCGCAAGTCTGCTGGCCACATTGACCACCATGTGCGCCTTTGGGGCCCTGATTTTTTCCGGTTTTCCGATTTTTGCTCAGCTTGGCTTGTTCGCCGCCCTAGGACACTTTTTCTCGTTTTTATTTATTCAGTTGATTTTCCCACATGTTTTCCCGTCGCTGCGTGCCTCGCGGGAGTGTTGGCGCCCGCTTCCATACGCTGCGGAGCGTCTTTTTTCTCTCGGGTCCAAGGGGGCTCTGGCCGCGCTGGTCTTTTTCGTCGTAATGGCCTTCTTCGCCAAACCGAATTTCAATGTGAACCTGAGCGGAATGAACACCGTCAGCCGGGATACTCAGGCTGCCGAACAGACGATGCTGAAGGTATGGGGCAATATCTTTGGCAAGGTGTATTTGATGGCTGAGGCCTCCGGCCTCGAGACCTTGCAGGCCAAGGGCGATCAACTCTTATCCATGTTGGAGGCAGACCCCAACCCCACCGTGCTGGAAAAGGCATTTTTACCTGCAATGGTCTTTCCGGGACACCAACGCAGCGCTGCCAACCTGGCGTCCTGGAAAAGCTTCTGGAGCCGGGAACGAATCGCGGAGGTCAGGGCCGCACTGCAGGAGGCCGGCGGGCAGGCGGGGTTCACGGCTGAAGCCTTCGATCCCTTCCTCAGCACTTTGGCTGACGCCACTCCGGGGACGGGTCCTGTAGACATTCCCGCCGAGGATTTCGCCCTTCTGGGAATTTCTGCCGGCCAGGGCTCCAAGCCATGGCGGCAGATCGCCGGCTTGGCGCTGCCTCCCGGCTATCCGGGCGAGGAGTTTTATGCAAGATACCGCGCATTGGTAGGTATTTTCGAGCCCGGACTGTTTGCGCGTCGATTGGGCGAGCTGATTTCCAACACCTTTTTAAAACTGGTCGCGACCATCGTTCCCATTGTGGTGCTTACAGTGCTGATCGCCTTTCTGGATCTGTACTTGTCCTTGATCGCTTTGGCGCCGGTTCTTTTTGCCATGGTATGCACCCTGGGGACCCTGCGTTTGCTAGGCTTGCCCCTGGATATGCCCGCATTGGTGCTCACTATCATCATCCTTGGCGAGGGCGTAGAACTTTCCCTTTACGTTGTAACCGCATATCAGCGCTACGGTCGCGCTTCCCATCCATACTTTCCCTTGATTCGTTCCTCCGTGCTGGTGAATTCGGCCAGCACCATGATCGCCTTCGGCGTGTTGTCCATATCCCAACACACCCTTTTGAAAAGCGCGGGGATAACTTCACTGCTGGCCATATCCTATTCGGCTGTCGGGACATTCCTGATTTTGCCGCCGCTGCTCAAACGGCTGTTCGAGAAGCCCATGCCGCCGGCCGTCAAATCTGCAGACCTGCCGGCAAGGGTCTTGGCGCGCTATCGCTGGATGAACGCTTACGCCCGCATGTTTGCTCGATTTAAGTTGCGGCTCGACCCCATGTTTGCCGAACTGCCGGGCATGGTTCGTTTTGCCGCCCTGCCCAGGACACTCGTGGACATCGGCACCGGCTACGGCGTTCCGGCCTGCTGGCTGGCCGAGACTTATCCCACGGCCCGGGTCTACGGGATCGAACCGGCGGCCGAGCGGGCCCGCGTGGCCTCGATGACGTTGGGCGCCGGCGGCCAGGTTGTCAAAGGTCGCGCACCCGATCTGCCGCCGGTGCCCCAGGGTGCGGACGGAGCCTTTATGCTTGACATGATACACTTCTTGTCCGACTCCCAATTAACCCTCACCCTGCGGCGGTTGCATGCGAACCTGGCCGATGGCGCGCCGCTGACGATTCGGGCAGTTATGGTGCCCCTGCGCCGCAAGTCGTGGTATTGGTGGGTTGACGGCCTTAGAAATAAGCTCAATGGTGTCGAGACCTATTGGCGCTCGGCGGAGCGGATTCAATCGGTGCTGACGCAGTGCGGCTACGAGGTGATCAATACGGCCCCCTCGGGCGCCAGGGGGGATATGCTGTGGGTATGCGCTGTTAGAGCTTGAACAGGGATTGTTCAGTTAAGACTCAAAGACTGCAGAAAGGAGTTAAAGATGAAGAATGTTGGAGCATTTTGCATTGTCTGTGTCGTATTACCCGTATTTTTTTCAGGTTGTGCAATTAATGTAACTTCAAGAGTAGCCACGCGACTCGATCTTGCAGATATGAACACCAGATTGGAAACTGGGCCAACAGATTTATCGGTTGGCGGTGAGTGCCCTGGGACAAAATCACTTAAAATAGTAAACGGCGAAACGCGTACTGATAAATATTGTATCGACCAAGCCTTGGGTAGCTGTAGATTATACATAATACCGAAGGATTTTACGGATAATGTCGTGAGATATATGGAAGATAAACTTAGGGCAAGCAATATAAAAGTGCACGAAGGATTCGATAATGAGATAATTATTTCCCTCGAGGAGATTAAATCTCAAGAAGGCCTCTGGTCCTTCGGGTCGTTCTGCAAAATTAAGGTTCAAATTCCCGAGATAAATTATACCAACACTTACGTTGGCGAATCGGGAAGCGGTATAGCAGATCTAGCTGCGGCTTACGCAATACATCTCTCAATCGATAACTTTTTTAAAGATCCTGTCTTTCAAAGCTATGTCAGATGTAAGTAGCAGTCTGGCTCATTATAGTTGGCTAACATAATGTTTTACGTAATAGGGTTAATAAATAAGATACAAATAATGGTGCCAAACGGATCAAATAGATAACGATATCCTACTCGCAGTTGATGTGGGACTCTAAGCAACAAGTGCCAGCATATTGCTGTGAATTGGAAGTAAATACCATCACTCATATACTTTAGAATAATGTGGATATGTTAGCGGATGAGCTGTCGTGTGGAAACTATGATCACTCTTTAAGACATGAAAGGAGACTCTCTTGTTTGTTAACAAACTGGCGCCTCTTCTTGGTTGTATTTGTGCTCTATATATAGTCATTGCGTTTGGCGGATGTGCAATAAATGAAGATTTGCATCAAAATGTTAAAGATCGAAATATCACCCAGCTCGAAGAAAATATAAAACAAGGGATGAACATCGACGAGAAGGACAGGAATGGCTTTACTCCACTGATGGTAGCCGTTTACTATAACCACAGTGAGATAGTAACATATCTTTGTGAGAAAGGTGCAAACATAAATACTCCAGATATCGATGGAAAGACAGCACTGATGTATGCAATAGAATATGGGTATGATTCTACTTTTAACATCTTGATACATCATGGAGCTGATGTTAATCTGCTAGATAAAGAAGGACATAATGCTCTTTGGTATGCTATGCATAATAAAAGGGAGGAGATGCGCCGAATATTAGAAGACGCAGGTGCTAAATAAGTTTTCGAATGAAGTGTTGGTTTCCAAAGTTTCGGCGTGATCCAAAGAAATATAATAATGATTATATCAGTTGATCCGAGATTGCGGAGCGCCTTCTTCTGATAAGCTAAGCACTGCACCCTCCTTCCAGTCGGATCACTGAATAAGCTGAATGGTTAGGGGGCACCGATGCCAAGTTTGAGAAACGGGCAAAGAATTGGTTTGGCTGCGCTGGTTTGCGCTCTGGGAATGGCGCTCGTCGATCCCCGGCTGGCGCTGATTCCAGCCGCACTCTTTCTGCTCTTGTGCCTGGTTGCCTCCTTCTTGTTCCGTTTCAGCTTTTATCTGCCGATCGTTAGCCGCGGCTCCACGGGGCAAAGGGTCGTAGCCCTGACCTTTGACGACGGGCCCGATCCGGCCACCACCCCGCACCTGTTACGCCTGCTGGCGGCCCATGACTCGCCGGCCACCTTCTTTGTTGTCGGACAACGAGCCGCAGCCTATCCTGAGTTGATCCAGGCCATCCTCGCGGCCGGCCACACCATCGGCAACCACTCGTTTCGCCACGATTCCCTCGTAGCTTTCAGGGGGCCGAAAAAAATCGCCGAGGAAATCCTCATGGCCCAGCGTGTGCTCGAGGATTTGGGGGTGACGCCCATGGTCTTCAGACCACCGGTGGGCATTACCTATCCTGGGCTGGCCAGAGTTTTGGAAAGGCTGGGGCTGGTGGCGGTAACCTTTAGCTGCCGGGCCTGGGATCGGGGCAACCGCTCCATCGGACGCCTGGCCGAGCGCATCCTCGGTCGGGCGCGTCCCGATGACATCATTATGCTGCACGACCATTTGCCGGTGCCTCGGCAGAACGTCTCGCAGTGGTTGGCGGAAGTGGAGGCGATTCTGTCGGGAATTCCGCGCAAGGGTTTGGTGTTCCGGCCCCTGTCTGAACTCATCGGACGTTCGGTTGATCGCCGGGCAGGCGCCCCGCATGCAAGCGGCTTCCAGGGCGCATAACAGTATGGATACCTGAAATTGCAGCGCTGGCCGGGATCAATGGCCTGCCTGGCAACAAGGTTGACAATTCGATTACTGCCCATATAAAATATCCGCTATTTTAATGGAGAGGTGGATAGGTCCATGGATACCTTCCCGGGCAGATGCAGCGAGGCCGCGCTCGATTCGTTGGTCGGCCGGCTGCTGGCCGGACCGCGATGGCCTCAAAAGGAGTTTGTCATCGGCCGGACCACCTACGCGGCCCTGTACGCCATGGCGGCCCATTTGAGGTTCTCCTTGGGACTCGGCGCCAAAGGGCCGCCCGTTTGCCTTTGCGCTCAGGACAAATCTGTGATTGCCGCTGCTCTGTTGAGCGCTTTGGCCGGCGGTCCGGCGATGGTTGTACCTCACGCCTTTAGGCTCCCGGTTTTGGAAGAATTGCGGTGCTTGACCGGTTTCCAAACGATACTGACCGATAACCCCATGCCGGCGCCCGCTGGTGTCCGTTGCCTCCAACTCGCGGCGGGCGCTGAACGATTGGTCTCTGCGGAGTCCTTGGCCACCAGGACGAGCAATTCGGAGTGGGTGCGCCTGTTCACCGGAGGATCCACCGGGGCCCCCCGCATGTGGACCAAGACAGTCCGCAACCTGTTTGCCGAAACCGTTTCCATCATCGCCAACTACGGCGTGACGCCTGAAGACCGGTTGGTGGCGACGGTCAGTCCCAATCATATCTACGGCCTGCTCTACGCCGTTTTGACGCCGCTTCTGGCCTCGGCCGCAGTGGCGCCTGAGACCCCATCATTTCCAGCCGAAGTCGAATCAGCGGTGCGGGATAACGACGCCTCGATCCTGATCAGCGTGCCGGCCCACTACCGGGCTCTTAACGGCCACCCTTTTGCCTCGAGTTCCTTGCGTTTGGCGTTCTCTTCGGCCGGTATGCTTGCAGCCGATGACGCGGAGGCCTTTAGCGCCCAGACCGGCGTGGGTGTCGTCGAAATTTACGGTTCGACCGAGACCGGCGGCATCGCGGGACGAGTCAGGGCCGATGGGCAGAGCGATTATCGGCCATACGCCGGCATCGATATCAAAATCGAAGCGGAGCGATTGAAGGTGCGTTCCGATTATCTCTCCCCGGAGCTGCTTTTGGACGAGGAGGGCTATTTCATTGTCGGTGATCGCGCCAGGGCCACCGTCGGCAATCGGTTTGAACTGCTTGGCCGGGTTGACGGCATTGTCAAAGTGGGCGGAAAACGTGTGGATTTGGAAGCCGTGCGCGAAAGTCTCAAACGGCAACCTGGTGTCACCGATGCTCTGGCCATTTCCCTGCCCGTGGGAAAGGGCCTGGAAAACCTGGTTGTGGCCGTTGTCGAGGGCCGTCCGGAAACTGTGGATTTGACCTCATTGCGGCTGGATGATTTGGAAACCTGCGCCCGGCCTCGTTGCATCAAAGTTGTGGAAAAGATCCCGGTGACGGAAGCCGGCAAGTACGATCGCAAAACCATCGAGGCGTTGTTTCGCTTTGACGGGCACGATCAGGGATAGGCTGAAGCAATGGCCAAACCGCTCTGTGAGCAGGGAAACGCCATTATGCAACAATGGCCTGATGCGTTGATTGTTGAGGGAAAGGAATGAGAAGAATCGCAATTGTTTGGCGGGTGAATGGTGGGCAAGGCGGCGACTGAGGGCTGGCGGCCCTGGTGAGATATGGTTCCGTCCAGTCTTGTCAAACCGAAGGGGCCAAAAGAGTGCTTCAGAATGGCCACGGAAGGACCTTCTGCTATGGAGTGCCCGGGGCGATATAAGGAGGGTTTGAAATGGTTCTAAAAAGGGGAATCCTTTTCCTGGTTGTGGCCATAGTCTTGGGCGGATGTGCATCGGTTGGCTATCTCAGGCCGGGGTCGCATGGCGCCCCTGTCGAATTCAGGGTTCTGGAAAAGAATTATGAGATTGGAGAGATTCGATCTGTTTATGTGGGCGAGCCTCTTATCAGGCAAAGGGACTACTACCAGGTTAGTAAGCCTATTGACAAAATCAGGGCTACTAACAACTTCACTATCCATAACATTCCATCCATCCCATGGGCCCCATGGACCGTGCCATGGACGGCCGCCATCGGCACAGCCGATGAAACGTATACCATAATCGGTACCGTCACCCACGATGGCAATAACTATAACGTGTTCAGGATCGACAGCAGTCCTGAGTGGGGATTTGCTGTGTCGGATGATGGGGTGCTGCTCAAGAATCCCCTGTCCCTTCGGAATAACTTGTTGTTACCCATGGAAATGTACAGAATCGAACCGGAATCCACTCGGTTCATCAGATCGACAGAAACAGCGATCGACACGAAGCGTGGATACATCAATTATGAAATCATCTACACAGGCTTGAACGACAAATCCGTAAATCTGCTCTATAGGGAATATCCACCCGAAGACATCGCCAAGCCTGCTTCATACCAGAATCTCACTTATCCATTGAACTCGAACATCCTCAGGTTCCGAAAAATACGCATTGAATTGAAGAAGGCCACGGATCAGCAGATCACCTTCGCCGTGCTGGAAGATAATGAATAGTGTCATTCGTGGCATAGGCTATGAACTTCTAAGTGGCGGCGACATTCGCTTTGAGGCGAAAAAAGATCAAGATGTCAGCGAGAACAAAGTTGAAGCATACTCTCGACGCCATTGTGAGCACCAAGGGAAGTCTGAATCGCCTTTATCTCAATCATAACGCAAGTAATATGCCAGGGGCCTGTCTGCGCGCCGCTGGATAACTCAGATACAGTATCAATATCTCTCCTTCTTGGCGATCTGCTGAGGACCGTTCCGCGGGTTTAAATTACCAAATCATATGTGAGTAAAACGCGATGAGTGTGAGTCACTAAAACTGACCGTCGCGGGAACATCCTGTGTCAGGTAGAACTGAAGTCTGCCGGAGGGGTTGTCAGACCAAATGCTTGTTAAGGCACTATATTGTAAATTGACTGTGCCTGAAATTGGCCCAACCAGCCCCGAAAAAACAGCAGATTCCGGCCCCTAAAAGCATTGCTGGTTGTAGAGTTATTGACCCCTTTTAAGGAGAAAAATCCGAATCCGGTTTTTCCGGATGGACACTAAGTAGTCAGTAATTGGGCATCCCGATTTCTGGCTTCGACAAGAGGAGGTATTTATGGTCCTGAAGAGAGAAGAAATCATAAACACTATGGTCGATTGGGAAAAGTATTGGAACGAACATGATATCGACGGAGTCATGGACCTTTTTCATGAGGAGGTTGTTTTCGAAAACTGGATGGGCGGCAGGGTTCAAGGCAAACAGAACCTGTATCAGGCGTGGGCGCCGTGGTTCAATAATCACGGCGGATTCCGGTTTACTGCCGAAGATTTGTTTGCTGATGAACAGGCGCAGAAGGTCCTCTACCGTTGGCAACTGGATTGGCCGTCTTCGGAAAAAGGATTCGAGGGAAAGCCGGAGAAACGGCGCGGCGTCGACGTTATCCAATTCCGGGACGGGAAGATAATTCAAAAACTGACCTATTCCAAAACAACGGTTGAAATCAACGGCGCCAAAATTCGTTTTTCCCCGGTAGAAGCTAAGAAGTGAGCAGCCGTCAGTATCGGAAACTTTTATTGGCGGCCCTTATCAGCTTCGCTTTTTGGAAAAATCAACGTCTTGGCGCAAAAGCCAAACTCGAAATCTTCTACCGCTGTAAATCTCATCTCGATACTGCCGACATATTGATAGCCGTTTTTCATGGTCCCCAGGTTGACGATAGCACTGCATGGGAGATCGGCTATTTCTATGCCAGAAAATCTCCCGAACAGAAAATCATCGGGGTCGGACTGATTTCAGGCGATCGGGTGAGAGTGAAGGCGCATTAGTGAATGCCATGATAGAGTGCTCGTGTGATTTGATTGTGAGGACACGGGAGGAGTTGATGAAAACGATTGTTCATCTCTTCTGATGCGGCGTCCCTGGAGCGGAGATTTTTCATATCATCCTTCACGATCCGGGCTGTCGTCGGACTCGCCTGAAATCATCCTTCATGTCGCGTACACTTCACCTTTGGACCGCTGCCGGAGGCGGAAGCAGAGGTTGAAACCTAACATCGTGAGAAACTGATGACTAGAGTGGCCCTTTGCTCAACAGTGATATTAAGGACCGAAACTGTCATACTAATAAGCGTAAGGACAATATCCTCCATATACTCCACAATAATAAGGGGAGTACCCGTAATACGGATAGCCCCAACCGCCCCACAACCCGTAAGGGTACCAGCCGCCGCCCCAGCCGCCGTAGCCGCCGTAAAACCCGCGACCACCGAACCCGTGACCACCGAACCCGCGACCACCACCAAACCCGTGGCCGCCACCGCCACCATGACCGCCACCGCCACCATGACCGCCACCGAATGCATAGCCGGGAGATGCTGCAAGCATCAGGGCAGCAACTACCACCAACACCACCGAAAAGACCTTAAATAAGCTCTCCATGGTTTTTCTCCTTTGAAACCAACCCTTTTTAGGCATTCGAGCATAAAGGCCTCATGGCACGAGACAAACACGACAACGGGACAGGAAGAAAAGCCCGCCAATGTAGCCCCTTATCATCTCAACGTCTAACCAATACCGCCTGCGCCGGGCGCTTGGCCCCTGTGAAGTTAAAACTTCGTGGCGGGGACCGATTACCCGGTTCACGCTCTAAACTGCCATTCTCTATATAATGTCGTATGGCTTGATGTTTTTGTCTACTAAGAGTCAGAAAAATATTTACTCCAGAGCGTTTTGGAACTCAATCTCCATAAACAAGCATTCAATGCGCGAAATGGAAACTGGCATTTGGGAACCGGTTACTTCCCGGGGGCTATAATGCGGCTTTACTGATGTCCTGTTCAATAATTCTTTGCTGATCGACTGGAATTCGCCTGCCTTTGACCGGTTTGATTTTTTTCGGGCGTGACGGGCTCTCAATGCGCACTCTCTCAGTCACCCTCCCTGTTCATAGCAGCCCTCAAAACGCCGGAGCACTTGAATGTAACTACCTTCTTGGCTGGTAGAGTCATCGATTTCCCAGTCTGTGGATTCCTGCCTATACGTTGCGATGTTGGAAGTCGGCCAAAGGCCTGCGGAGCAGGCCACAAGCACCGATATCAAGTAATTCGGCAAACTGTGCGGCCTCTGCGCTAAATCTTCTTAGAGTTTTAGGAAGCCAGTTTCCTGCATAACTCCGCAACTCTTCTCCCCAGTTTTTCCCCGTTGGCCGCCGCGTTGTCGTCGGGAGAGCCCACGCAGGCAACACCATAATGACCTGTGGCGTCCAATGGGTCTCCGGCTACGATCATACCGTAGATAAGAAGACACTGAATTATCGAAATCATGGTGGTTTCTTTGCCCCCCGTTGGGTCGCCCGAGGTGGCGAAAGCAGCTCCTACTTTATTCTCCATCTTTTTCCTGATGCTTACGAATTCATCGAAAACTCGCTTCAAATCTGCCGCCATAACTCCGAAGTAGACTGGAGAACCGGCAACGATTCCATCCGAATTTTGAAAGTCATCCTTTGTTACTTCCCGAGTGGTCCTCAGCAAAGCCTTGGCTCCTGGGACCGTCTCGATCCCTCTGACTACGGCTTCCGCCAGTTTACGGGTATTGCCACCTTTTGAATAGTAGAGCACCAAAATCTGCACGTTTTCCTCCTCGTTTTCACGATAAGATAGACCTCAAAACAATGAATTGCTCATCTAATGCTACAGATGCTTCAAAAATTCAAGCGTTCAGCCTGCCAAAATTTGACCGAATCAACGCAAACTGGTTCTTTTTAACTTTGGGAAGCTGGATTGAGTCGCGTGTCGCTAAAAACCTCCACGCAAGTCACGGGTCATGTGGAGGCGGCGGTCTTTATTTTTCTCCCATTGACGATGCGATGCGGCGTCTTATCAGGCTTTTTGGAGGACAGTGCGATTAAAAAACATTGTTTAGCCGCGCACCTGCCTGACGTGCATGACTCAAGATGGGATCACTGTAAAAAATACCTGATATCGGCATCTTCTCCGATTGCTAAGATTAACAGAAACCCGCTCATTGATCGATCGCTGCTGGAAACCACTACAAGGCCCATTGTTCAACATTGCCATCTGTTCGGACATGAAGGGCTCATAGGATAGTAATGACGAGATACAAGCAAAACCTCACCCTTTGTCCACTAATTTCTAAAGTAGAAAACAGAAACTACCGATCTGATACACGTTGGCCAACAAATGCAGGAGGCCGGAGTTTCTGGCTCGTAAACTTGTGGGATATCAAACTAAATGGAGAATCACCTCATTCTGCGATGATTTAAGGGATGAGGACAGCACCGTTTTAGTTTTTCTATTCACAGCACAAACAAGGAGAGAAAATGAGGAGAAAATTGGTATTGAGCGTGGCTTTGACACTTTTTTTAACGGTGGCGGCGGCAGGCATGTTGGTCAGCACGTCCATGGCGGGCGCCACGGCTGAAGAAGCTAAAGCCATGACGGATGACGCAGTAGCCTATTTCAACGCAAATGGAAAGGAAAAGGCAATCGAAGCCTTCTGCAATCATCAGGGCCAATTCGTTAAGGGCGACCTTTACGTTAACATGTACGACCTGTCGGGTGTTTGTATTGCCCATGGCGTCAACCCTAAACTAATAGCCAAGAACCTGATCGATCTCAAAGACGCTGATGGAAAACTCTTTATTCAGGAAATTGTGGAAAAGGCGAAAAATGGAGGAGGATGGGTAGATTATCAATGGACCAATCCGGATACTAAGAAATTGCAACAGAAATCCAGTTATGTAAAGCGTATCGATGGAACGGACTATTGCATCTTTTGCGGAATTTACAAATAGCACTGAAGCAACGTATCAAAGCAATTCATCATAATCATAGGGCCAGGGAACATTCTACCATACACTTACACCATTCCATTTACGTTGCTTTGACTTTCGCTTAGTGGACGATTACTATGACTATTCGATGGGAGAGGGAAAGAAAGGAAGCGCTGATTGAATCAGTAATCAAAATCCTGAGACGGCGTGGAAGTTTGTTCTAATAGATCCAGCAGCGCTTCGGGCAGAAGCGAATCGAATTTTGCACTGACAGCACAATCTTCGAAGGGATTGAAACGCAGTGCTACGACTGTACCGCTCTGTTCGATTATGTCCGAAGGACCGCCCATCTGCGGAGGAAGATAGCTGATGCGAAGCCTCTTCCCAAGCAGCAGGCGAGCTGATTCTCTTTTCGAAATCCTGACATAAAAGCTTGCCCCGCCTCTGGATATGTCGCATAAGCCTACCGTGAAGGGCTTGCCGACCGGCTGTTCAGATGTGTGCATCAGGACCGCTATCGCCTTCCCTCCAAGGTTGACCCTTCTCAGACGGCGACGGTCCAAATTCCTGGCTTTAAGGACGTCCGTGATCTTTTCTGCGCTCGACGCAAAGCTGCACAATTTGGACTCAAGCAACGGGGAAGTGGTCCTCCATACATTCAGAATGTCTGAATCAAGGTAACTTAGCTCTGTCCTGCAAAGCGCTATCACGCTTGTCGTGCAGAGCGTAGTCAAAAAGAATGTGTCCTCTCCAGCCAACTGGCCTAGTTCGACGTTTTTCAAATAGACTTCTTGGTTGTCCATGAAATAGACAACCTTAACTCGTCCACCGTTAATGAAATAGAGTCGGGGCTTCAAATCGCCCTGGGAGGAAATCGTCTCGCCGGTCTGGTAGGTTGCTTTCTTGAGCGCAAAGTAAAGGATGTTGGCTTCCTCCACGCTGAGGCCATTGTAGAGTTTGGCCCAGATTGCCCGGTGGCCGCTGTCGATGGTTCGGCTTTTTTCCTCTTCGATGATCTCCCCGGAACGGATTATCTCACTAAGCGCCATCGCGTCAATTTCGAAAATGCGGGATCTCATGGCCTCCGCCGCTTCGAAATTCTTCTCCTGCGCGCATTCCACAGCGAGTTCAAAAAGCAGCTTTATCGCTGCTTCCTTGTTGCCCTGGTCGAGGTATTCACGGACGAGTCTTTCCTTCTCAGTTATGTTTTCCATCATTTCGTCCATTTTATTTTCGGGTCTGGACTTTCTCCCAACTTCGCTCGGAACCTGGTGCATATGAACCGTGATCATCAAATTGTGCAGTCTGCATCCAAACTGCATTTTCGGGACGGATTCTGCCCGGAAAACTTCTTGAACAACCCCAAAACCCGCAAATACTCTCAAATCACCCAAATCGTACATGCAAGTGATAGGCCAATTAGACTGGTTTTTGCAATTTCAGGACACACCGCCGGCTTCGAAGGTGATGGCCTCAATTCCCACCTCATCTCGCTAGAGGTGTTTAGACGAGTAGGATACGACAGTGGCGTCCAATGGACAGGCCCCCTCTGTGGGCCAATGCCCTACTAAAGGATGCCACACAATCGACGATCTCGCCCAGCCTGACATTACCTCCTGTAATTGCGCCTCGGCAGCCAGGGATTCATAAAGAAAGTTTTGTCACGGCTTGAAAGTGATCGGATTGAAAAAATGGAGGTGTCACATCGGAAGGCTTTGCATGCCGCAGCAGGGGTGGAACAGATAATCGAAGCGGTCCTCAGGCACTACAGGATTAGCCTCGAAGAGATTGCCAGAAACAAAAGGAGCGAAGCCAGGAATTTGTGCATATATCTTTTTAAAGAGACATACCGGCGCTTCAAACGTAGAGATTGGAGAAATATTCGGAAATTTAGCATATTCGGCGATCGCCAAAATAAGCCAAAGTTTTTCAGCCCGAATGGAACAGGATAAGGGACTGAGGAAAGGAGTGGAGGCTATACAGGCTGAGTGTTTGTGGGGCGCCCGTACTTGATTCCAAATTCGTCGCCAATTTCCAGTTTCAAGGGCTGCCCCCGTTCTTCTGCTACAGCTGCAGGAACTCTTTACTGTTGCAGGTCGGACAGCAGCTTTCGGCCGTGTGAAACCCGCACTTGGCGCAGGTTTTCTCAGCTTCAGGCAGCGCGGGATTCCTTTTGGCGCAAGCTAGGCAATACTTAAAGCCCGGCTCGTTGACTGCCTTGCATTTGGGACAAGTCCATTGCTCGTTGGTTTCGGCCATACATTACCTCCTTCTTGTTTGGGCGTCCATCCCAGTCACGCAAAGTCGATTACCGATCAATATAACAAAAGCCCGAATGACCGGCAATGGGTACCCCCCTCTGCGACTGCCCCATTACGTAATACCGTTACCAGTCAGCGTGTAACATGGCGATCCCGTTAGGAATAGTGCGGACGCTTCAGTTTTAGATTAACTTGATCTTATTTCCGGAAATGTACAAATCTTCATTTAGACCTCAGGGTCGGTCGTTAATAATCTCTTTCATTGGCAGGCTCCAGAACCAAGCGGCGAGAACGATCGTTCCACCGGTAGGTAGAACCCTACGAGATTGCCGGATGAGACCAATATGCACGCTTCATGGATGTTGGAAGCTTCTACGGTGAGGACTTGATCTTTGGTTTTATAGACATACCCATAGGAGGTCGTTCCAACGAAGTCCCATTTTGTTCCTTTTTTCAAGACCCTGCCATAGCCAGTCGGCAGATTCACTGTGACTTCTTGCTGCAATTCGAAGGAATCTCCAGGGGGTATTACAACTTCGAGTTGCGTGGGGACCTGTTTGACATTGATCACGTCGAATGCACAGGAACTCAGGGCCAAAAGACAATAGCGATAAATAAAGGTTTCAATGCCTTCATATCGATTCCCGTGTAATTCCTACCCTGGCAGGATGCTGCTTCGTGCAGACTTTTGGGATAGCCCCAAAATCAGCGAAACCATACGATTTCCCAATAGAACGTGCAAGTGAAATATCAATGAGACTGGTTTTTAACAATTTCAGGAATACAAGTATCTCAGCAGTTGATAGCTTTTCAGCTCAACCACTTTTGCTTCATGACCATCAATTTCCGTCATCCATAGCCCACGCGGCATTGTGTATGAAAACCAAAACTGCCGCTCGGCGGTAGACTTTATACAGTTGTACAAAGCCTTATTAGTACTACGTCAAGAAAATGTCATGCAACACTATTGCTTCTGCGAATCCTGTCGCCACTTCAAGTTCTAAGAGCATTCACCCGTCACACTCGACCTTCTTCCAGATCAAGATGTGCGATTTGCCCGGCAGACTCCCGAAACGACCAAGGAAATCACTCCCATCAAACGCGTCGGGGCACATTGGAACACGGTAGATCACATAGAGCCTGCCAGCGCGAACGGTTCGCAAGTTCGCGACAACCTTTCGCATAACTTCTCTCCCGAAGGGATTGTTCAGGAAGACAACAATATCGTTATTCGGAAAATGGAAATCGGCAGCGTCCGACTGAATCACAGTGGCGTTCGCGATCCGCATCTTTTCGAGATTGGCTTTCGCAATGTCGGCAAGTTCGCGCGCGAATTCAACACCTATGACCTGCTCAAACCCCAGATTCGAAGCGACCAGTAGAGCCCTGCCCTTCCCGCAGCCAAGGTCAAAAAATGTAAAAGACTGCAGATCCTCGTTGAGAAAATTGACGGCATCGACAAGTTCCTTTTCGTCTGTGGGCTGGTAGCAAAAGCCAAAGCTCCTGTTTGGCGAACGTATATGGAATTTCCACAGGGGCTCAATGCCGCCGGTATCCGTACCGTGTCTCAAGTCAAAGCTATCCTTCACGGGAGGTGGCTTCATGTGCGCAAGCGCCTTGCGAAATATGGTCCGAAGACCATCTTCGCGCAGTGTTTGAACGAATTTGCCGGCCAGCGTCCAGACTTTCAAATTTACACTCCACCACCGTCTTTACCCTCGAAGCGCCTAGGAGCCTGTCGGGATAACGGCTTTTAAAATAACTTTTACAATTGGGGTGATCGCTTTGAAGAAAATCTCTCACCCCGCAAAGCACGATTCAATAAGGATTAGCCAATAATAGGCATTCGCGTGCAAAAGTTTGGTATCAATCGCCGGGAACGGTTCAGTTGTGTATTGATTGCAACGCAGAACGGCGGCAAAAGCTTCCCCGGGTCCATTAGAAGGGGCCACCGTGCCGATAGAGTTTAAGCAGATTGTGAGACAGACACCACATCAGCCACTCTGCGGATACGTTTTCGTATCCTCTTAGTGAAAATTGCCGTAAGCCCCTGGCCTGTTTAATCTGGCCGAAGACTGGTTCAACGGTTGACTTTCGCTTGGAGTAAATCTTTTGACCGCGTTTGGTGCAAAGCTTTCTTATCATTCGCTCCTTGGGCGTCAGGTCGTTTGGAGGCCGTCCTCGAACCGGCGGAAGAACTTCTCCGTGTTTCATTTTGATTGTGGCGATAAACGGATCGAGCAGTGCGTCCTCAAAAAGCATCACATTGGTGTCACTAAAGTATCCGGCATCGGTTGTGATTGCCATTTTGCGGGGAATCCCGCCAAGGTTTTCTTCCAAGATATCCAGTATTGGTTCAACTTCGTCCACATCGTTTGCATTCCGGGAAAGTCCGGCAGCCACAATCACCTGAAAGGAATCATCAACCATTGCCTGGCCGTTATAACATTGATCAAAGGAATTGGTGGAGGTCACCTTCATGATCCGGGAATCAGGATCTGTGAAATTCCTCTGTGCACTGCCGGAGGGTTCAATAGGAGGGGGCTGACTTGCAGGCGCTTGTTTTTTCTTGGTTTTAGTCTCTGCAGCCTTCTGCTTTTCGGAAGCCTCTTGCCTGGCCTCCTCCTCAAGCGCATTCATGGCTTCTTTGATCTTTGCCAGCCGAGTCTCACGCCTTTTGAGTTCATCGGGCAGATCCCAACCCTTCCTGCCCTTGCCGTACTCTCTATCCTCCTGCTTGTCTACAGCCTCGGCATTTTTGAGAAGTACTTCGATCTCTTTTGCAAGCTCCTCTTTTTTCTTTTTCATCCTGCCGTAGCTCATCGCTTTGTGCTTGGAAGCATTGGCCTTGATCTTGGTTCCATCAAGGGCCACATGGCCAAGCTTAACAAGCCCCGCTTCCTGGCAAAGTCTGAGGATCTGCACAAAAAGACCGGCAAGAGCTTTAAGGTGGCGCTTTCTGAACTCACATATCGAGTCATGATCGGGGTGCCTGTTTGCCGCAATCACCCGAAAGGCAACGTCTTCGTAGGTTTTCTTCTCGATTTGACGGGAGCTGGGAACACCTGTGCAATAAGCGTAGAAAAGGAGGGCTATCATCATCCGAGGTTCGTAAGGGGGTTGCCCCCTGCCGTCTCCCCGATAGGACGAGTACATCGTTGAAAGATCGAGCTGCTCTACCACATCCAATATGAAATTGGCCAAGTGTCCCTGCGGGAGCCAGTCCAACAACGAAGGCGGGAGCAGCAACATTTGTTTGCGGTCACAAGATTTGAATGTCTTTTCCATAGTGGAGCGATATTAGCATAAAATGGCTCTTGATGCCATTTCTCCGACAGGCTCCTAGCACCTCTCACGCGCGAGGTCAAGCGTAACTTAACGCAGCAGTATCAGGCACACAGGGGCGTCAGCCACCAGGGAGGTGAAAAAAGATTGGAATTTCCACAGACAATAGTATGGCGGATTTTATGTAACCACTTCAGGGTAAATACGATTTGTGTACATCCATAACCCGGGGTGGCGTCCCGCGTGGCGCGAGACTGACCCCGGGCTGACTTATTAAGCACCTTTGGGGCACTGTCCCTTCAGGACTGGAAATCCAAACCATAGGTACTCGTTTGCCGGATGAGCCGAAATGCTTTGGCGGCCCTTCGGGATGGAGACATGAACTCGAGGTTCGCCGAACACAACAAGGGCGGTCACCGAGAACGTGCAATTGAACTTATTGACAAAGCAATCGATCAAGTCAAGGAAGGCATAGAACACGCCCGCCAGTAAGGCCGCAAAACAGAAGAAACAGCAAAGAATTAACCAAAGTTTACTGCATTACCATTTGACGAAAATGAGAAAATAAAGAAGCTCTTCCGGATTCAGTAATTTCGTAGGTAAACCCCTGGCTTGGCACAGCAACGCCAGGGGTGATTTAAACGAATGACACCCCCGGCGATCCCGCATACCATGGCATAAGCGTTTTACGGACTAAAACGCAAATCTGAGGCAGCATATATAAACCGTTAAACTGGGCGTGACTGAAGCCGTTCCAACGTTTACGAAGTTTACTACGTACTGGTTGCCGGAGTTGACGTAAGCGGCAAAGGACACAACAGTTGCGATGTTGGAACTGAAACCTCCTCCCGTTGCGGTGTAACCCTCCGGACATGTCGCGTACCCCTGCGTTGAACCTCCCGGGTTCAAGACCGGCGTATACACAGAAGAATTGACCTGATAATCGGTGACGCCGTTCGTGCCGGCCGGCCCTTGCGGGCCTTGGGAACCCTGGGGGCCTTGAGGTCCGGCATCACCCGTTAGTCCTTGAGGTCCAGCGGCACCCGTTAGCCCCTGGGGGCCTTGAGGTCCAGCAGCACCCGTTAGTCCTTGAGGTCCAGCGGCACCCGTTAGCCCTTGGGCTCCAACAGCACCCGTTAGCCCTTGGGGGCCGGCAGGGCCGGCAGGCCCAGCAGTGCCCTGGGCGCCCTGAGGTCCTTCTGCTCCGACTTGCCCCGCATAGGTAAAGCGAAGCCCCATGACCTTTACGTGGGAGACAAAAGCAGAATGCGGACTAAAAAATATCGTGAAGTTATCGCCCGTAACAGGAGTTGCAGCGGCGACTGCGCTGGTGACATCAATTTCAGTGAGTTCATCTGCAACCACGGAATTCTTGAGATTGGTATCGGAATACTCGCCACCCGTATACTTTTGCCCATTACTCCCGCCGTTAATTTTTAGATCATAAAGAAGACTTAAATTCTTTGATGACAGTATTGCGATTTTTGCGCTGGTAAAAAAAGTCATGTCATCGGGTATTCCGAAACTAAAAACGGCATCACCGTTAGTCGTCACCCCCCAGTTTCCAAAAGTCGACCTGGCTCCCGACGGTGTCACCCATAGCTCGTTTGCCAGAGCAGATATTACTGAAATCTGCAACAGCAAAGCACCTGGAATCAACAGGAAGAGTCCGCTTTTCAGATATTTTTTCATTTAAATCCTCCTCCCTAGCGGGTTTTCTTAAGTGAGTCACTCCTATACAATCGCCTTTTTCAGCCTTTGTTCTTTTCTTCAAAGCTATGAAAATACCCTATTACAGGCAGACGTTTGAGTGTGTCGACAGCAAGCCCCTTAGGCAATGCCAAAACGGAAAAGCCCTTCGCTAAAGCTGGGCGCCCCCGGTGAAAAATGCCAGATTCGAAATATTAGGAATTGCAGTAGCTGCAGGGTTTAAAAGCAAGCTTTATGCCAGGCAAAAAGCACAGAATGAAAGATTAGAAGGTATCTGTATAATCACACTGATATCAGTAATACAATAGCTTATATCATCTCTTACTTACTATGTATTACTACATAACATCTTGTTATAATATTATATATGTAAAAGTGAACCGGTTTGGTATTGTGGACTTGTTTTAGTAAACATCTGATAATATTGTCCTACCAAGCGGCTGGTAAAAAGGGATAAATGCCCCTAACAGCGCAAGGGAGGCGGAATAAAAATGTCCTATTGGAAAGCCGCCGGTTCTCGTGACCTGGATTCCCATAGCTTTAAACCGCATCGCTTCGCGATGAGTGAACGGTGGGCAAAAAAAGCCTCCAAACACGTTCTGAGGGAGGGGGATCCCGATTTCCTGGCCGGCACGGAAAATGCTTTTCTTTTAGGTCAAAAAATCCGAATCGGAAACTGGTAGTTTCTTATACGGTGTCTCCGGGTGGACACGAGCTAGAAGTTTTTAGGATACCACATATATCATTTGAGTTGCCCTTGATCTCATGCCGTCAGCGCCTTCCACGACCAACATGAACATCAACCGATTGACAAAATTCCCCCCGCTTGTTGCAGAAAAGCCGGGGGCTACTGACGCAGGATTCGATAGGGTACAGGGGATCCCCGCTGTCTGGCGCCACCGGTACGAGGCGATGCAGACCCCCGAATCCGTCGAACTTGCTCGTTAAGAGTTACCACGCTGCCATCTATTACCGTTTCATTAAGTTCGCGCGCGAATTCAACACCTATGACCTGCTCAAACCCCAGATTCGAAGCGACCAGTAGAGCCCTGCCCTTCCCGCAACCAAGGTCAACGAATGTGAAAGCCCGCAGATCCTCGCTGAGAAAATTGACGGCATCGACAAGTTCCTTTTCGTCTGTGGGCTGGTAGCAAAAGCCAAAGCTCCTGTTTGACGAACGTATATGGAATTTCCATAGGGGCTCAATGCCGCCGGTATCCGTACCGTGTCTCAAGTCAAAGCTATCCTGCACGAGAGGTGGCTTCATGTGCCAAGCACCTTGCGAAATATGGTCCGAAGACCATCTTCGCGCAGTGTTTGAACGAATTTGCCGGCCAGCGTCCAGACTTTCAAATTTACACTCCACCACCGTCTTTACCCTCGAAGCGCCTAGCACCTCTCACCCGCGAGGTCAAGCGTAACCTAACGCAGCAGTATCAGGCAAACAGGGCATGCGTTTTTGACATCTACCCTTAGAAACCGGATAATTGCCTTGGCCCGAACCGCAGACCACAGTGACGTGCTTGTTTGTACGCAAAAACCGCTTCCGTTATTATATCGAGTAAGCTTTCCCGGCGTTGATTTCAGAGTAAATCATGATTACATTTGGCATGCTTAATATACATTGCGCTCTATGAAATCGAAGGATGCAGCACCGGCAGGTATTACTAACACTGTTCAGGGACGAAGGTCATGATCTGCTCTTTATATGGAGGCTGACATGTTTCTTTCGATGGCAATAACCTATCTAATTTTAACGATCTTCACTGGGGTATTGGGGTTTTGGGTGTTGCCCGCAGACACAGCATGGGTTGCAAGGTCGTTTTTTTACGTTTTTCTGGTTACTTTGGGGCTCTCGTTCGTGATGACTGGACAATCAGATCATAAGAACACACGGCACGAAGAGACGAGGACGCCCGCATCGCGGTCCGCTTGATTGGATGCTGGTCCATTGGTTCAAATCCTGAAGCTGACAACATGCCGAAATCTTTCTTGCATATTCGGGGGGTAATCATCCTGAGAAATCCCCCTCAGCGCCGCACGCCGGTCTTTATCATCTTTCTCCAGTTCTAGAAGATATCCGAGTAAACCTGTAATTCTGAAAGGCCCTCCTTTTAGCCCCAATTCGGCTCCCATTAGAATCTTGAATGCCTTCGCCAGGTCCAGGCGGGAGGCACCAACGATTTTCTACGGGGTTTCCGAGAAGTTCTTAGTATTCCACATTTATCACTTGAGTTGTCCTTGATCTCATGCCGTCAGCGCCTTCCACGACCAACATGAACATCAACTGATTGACAAAATTCCCTCCGCTTGTTGCAGTAAAGCCGGGGGTTACTGACGCAGGATTCGATAGGGTCAAGGGGATCCCCGCTGTCTGGCGCCACCGGTACGAGGCGATGCTGCCCCCCGAATCCGTCGAACTTGCTCCGTTAAGAGTCATCACGCTGCCGTCTATTACCGTTTCATTGAGCCCGGCAACAGCCTTCGGCGCCGCATCACCCAGGGTGACATTCACAAAACAGGTGTCGGCGGATTGCAATCCATAATTATCGGTCACAGTGAGTTGAAACCTCATGGATACGGCGCCCGGCACGACCTGAGGCGCTGTAAAATATGGCTGAGGTGATGCCGGGTCGGAAAGTGTTACCGCGGGCCCGTCAATCTGCTGCCAGAGATAAGAAAGGGTGCTGCTATTCGGATCTGCAGAATTCAACCCGTCGAGTGTGACCATCATCCCTTCGTTGACCGTTTGGTCAAGACCGGCATGGGCCACGGGCGGCATCGTGCCCATTGCCACGTTGACAATACAGGTGGCGGTTGACTGAAGGCCGTTCCCGTCTTTTACGCTCAGTCGAAAGGTAAGCGCTCCGCATACCTCGGGAGCCATAAAAGTCGTTTGAACGGCAGAAGGATTCTGGAGCGTTACCGGTATCCCACCGATCTGGGTCCACAGATAAGGGGCTGTCCCGGCACCGCCCGCACCGGTGGAATTTAAGCCGTTCAGCGATACTTCAGCCCATGGGGCAACGGTTTGAGCGGGTCCGGCGTCGGCCACCGATGCAGGGGTTACAGCCGCGAAGCTCGCCAAAATGATGTGGTTGGCAGTGACATGAGAAAACGTATAGCTGGTAAGCGCGCCAACCGAGGCCCCGTCAACCTGCACAGAGTATATTTGGTACCCGGAGGCCGGAGTGACCGTAAAGGTCTGGCTTACCCCTGAATTCACTGTGACGGAACTCGAAGGGGAGATGGACCCGTTTGAACCTGCAGATGCCGTGATGGTGTATTGGGTAGCTGAAAAAGTGGCTGCGATGGTATGGCATGCAGTAATATCAGACAATGTGTAGCTGGTGACCGCGCCAACCGAGACCCCGTCAACCAGCACAGAAGATACCTGGCAGCCCGAAGCCGGCGTGATCGTAAAGGTCTGGCTTGCCCCGGAATTCACTGTAAGGGAACCCGAAGGGGAGATGGACCCATTTGAACCGGCAGATGCCGTGATGGCGTATTGAGTAATTTGAGCTGCAAAAGTGGCTGCGACGGTATGGCCGGCTGTGATATTGGACAAGGTGAAGCTATTTACCGCGCCAACCGAGACCCCGTCAACCAGCACGGAAGATACCTGGTAGCCCGAAGCCGGCGTGATCGTAAAGGTTTGGTTTGCTCCGGAATTCACTGTGACGGAGCCCGAAGGGGAGATGGCCCCGTTCGAACCGGCAGATGCCGTGATGTTGTATTGAGCAGTTTGAGCTGAAAAAGTGGCCGAGATGGTATGGCTTGCCGCGATATCGGAAAAGGTGTAGCTGGAGACCGCGCCAACCGAGACCCCGTCAACCAGCACACCGGCTGTTTGGTAGCCGGCGGAAGGCGTGATGGTAAAAGTTTGGCTTGCACCCCGGCTCTGGAAAAAACTTCCGTTCGGCGCTATCGTTCCGCCCGCTCCGGCGGACGCAGTCAGTAAATCGATGACCAGTTCCGGCGAGAAGCCGCTCTGATCTTTGTTGCTGTCGTAGGCTGTTATGGCAATGAAATAGACCGGCGCAGATAAATTTTGCAGCGTGGCGCTCGTGTTGTTGCCGGCGTTTACGGTGGTGGTGTAGTTCCCGGTCGATAAACCATAATGCACGTCGTAGCCCGCAACCATCGTACTTCCATCAGGGTTCCATTCGAGAGTGGCCTGAGCGGCATGGCCCTGGTGCGCAAAAAGCGCTGAAATAAAAGCCAGCACCGCAATGACAGTCACACATAGGCAAAATGATCGAAACAAACCAGTCCTTTCCAGTAGGTTTTTATGCTCATGCGCGTTGAGCGTTATTGAATTTTTGAACGGGCATGTCGAATCCCTCAGTGGTTTCGACATACCTGCTATTTCGTCATCCGGATCAGGGAAGACAAATACATCGATTCAGCTCCCGTTCGTGATCTCGGCTTGATTTTTCGTTCCGGGGCACATCTTGTAGGATATTCAAAACGGTTTTCGTCAAATTTCCAGCGCCGCTTAAAGCGATGCTGCCAAGCTAGCCCATTCGGACAAAAACCGCAAATGACGATTTGGTTACATTTTCCACACTCCCGTCAATACACAGGCTATCACCGGAAAACTCATCTGGATAACGCTTTAGTGCGTCCCGACGAGTGTGCGGCTGACACACGAAGAGGACAAAGGAACGCTCACTTCGCTTGCGTTCGCGATAATCGTTACGAAGGGAGCCGTCCCCGGATCTTGACAGGCTATAATCGGTTGGGGTTCTCTAAGGTAAAGGTGTACAGAAAACGCACACGAAGCTATAATGAAATTCGGGAGGTTACTCGGGAGGGGCTGGTCATATCTTTTCCCGGGCAATCCGACCGATGTCACGAGAAGTTTGGGCCCGTTGCGCAGCATCTTCCCAAACAAGGATGGGACTGCTAAGAATCACTTTTTCTGATCCCGGCTGCATCAGCGTCGTTTTCCACCATAGGCTGCGTTCATTTCTCCGACCAGGGATCAGATCAAAACGGATACGATATGGACCATGGTCAAGTAGCAAGCCGTCGGTTCAGTGGAACGATAGAATACATCCGATTGATCGATCTGATTCAGGTTTCATGCCTTGCCAAGATGAGCCATGTGATCAGGGTGGATTCCCCCAACGCAATAGGCAGCGCCTATTTAGACGCTGGAAATGTCGTTCACGTTGAATCGGGCAATGAAACTGGGGAGAGGGGTTTTTTCGAACTGCTCCAGTGGGAGAGGGGTCATTTTGAAACGCTGCCCCTTCCTGAGGATGTGACCGTTTCAATAAACAGACCATGGGAATATCTGCTCATCCAGGCGATTAACCTTCCGGGGGAAAAAGCGAGCGGAGAAACGGGGGGGTCCTCAACTCAAAATATCTCCCATGGATTTTATGGCACCATAAATGACATCAGTTTGACCGACCTGGTTCAGTTGATCTGCCTGGACACCGTCGACCGCGTTGTTGAGGTCAGTTCCGAGACACTTACGGGAACAATTCACATCCGAGGCGGGCGGGTTGACCATGCACAAACGGGGGATTTGAAGGGCCAGGACGCTTTCTTCAAAATGTTGACGGCCCACAGCGGAACCTTCGTTACACTTCCCTGTTCTGAGGAAGGCGATGTTACTATCGACGTGCCATGGGAGCACCTGCTCATCGAAGCCATGCGCTTTCTCGATGAAGCATCGGGGGTAATCGTCGAAGAACAAGCCGAAACCAGAGCTGACAGTCTGCTGCAAAAGGTGCTGAAAAAGAAAACGTCAGAAAAAATCCGGCTTGCAATGACTGCGGATAAGGAAACCCGGGGCATCTTGATCCGGGACAGTAATCGCGTGATTCAAGTCGCTGTAATTTCCAATCCCAAGATAACCGATAATGAAGTGGCTGCCATAGCTTGTTCCAGGCAGGTTGATGACGAGGTACTGCGCAGGATTGCCGCAGATAAGGAATGGATGCGACTCTATCCCGTTCGACTGGCTCTTGTGACAAATCCCAAGACCCCGATCAACATTTCCAGAAAACTTATCCCAACCCTTAACGGTCAAGATCTGAAAAACGTCTCCCGAAGCAAGTCCGTTCCGACCTTGGTGGCTAACGAGGCCCGCAGGCTCCTTCCAAGGTAATACTCACCATAGAAAACCATCCAATGGCGCAGGAGGGAGGAACCGTATGGAACCTCCCTGCCCGATAATCAGGAGGCGAAGGGGTTATTTCGCGCCCTTGACGGCTTTCATCGGCTTGCCGCAAGAGCAGTCCCCCGGTTTCTGGCTGATCGTATCGCAATTGCAGCCGGCTCCGCAGGCACAGGCATACTTGCCTTTAGTTTTAAAAACCATCGTCTTGCCATCCACCATCACGTACGCTTTACCCCGTTTTACCTTGTCGATTGTAGTTTTGATCAGGTCTTTTCCACATCCACATTTACCCGGCTTTTTGGACATGGTGAGACATGGACAACCTTCACACCCGCACACATACACTTCATCACCCTTCTTAAAGGTGATTTTCGTGTCTGCAGCGGCCGCGCCGATGAAAACGAACGCAAAAACAACAGCACACGCCAACACAAACAGTCTCTTCATGTTCACTCCTTTTCGCAATAAGTTGCCCACATCCTTTCCCATGCCACAGCCGCCGGTCGTATCGGACTTCGCAGCGTGATGTAAAATATACCGCACTGTCACACTGGACGCAATGACGGACTGAGCGTCACAATACGGCGGCGCAGCTCAACGAAAGGCGGTGGGACTGCCAGTCAGGATCTCGACGCCATCCCTGACCCGGTTCATGACCAGAGGTGGTACAAGAGGTACGCCTCCGCGCTAAAATCCCCAAAGGGGGGAGATCGGTTTCCTTGCAGGACGAAAAATGCCTTTCTTTTAGGTCAAAAATCCGACTCGGAAACAGTTAGTGTCTTATAAGGTGAAATTCTCCTACGTTCATAAGGGTTTCCGGATGTACACTTATTAGAGTACAAGACATTTTTTCCTGTTACCTAATGAATCCCATTCCGGGATATATATACGGACACGAACTACACAGGCGTATCGCAAATATATTATTTGAAAACAAACAACAATATGCCTTGAGGTCCAGTTCCCTTCGAACGGCCAACTCCCCGCGTTCGGGAGCCCCTGCAGTCAAGTAGATCAGCCCGGCCTGCCGGATTGAGGAATCATGATCCGGGCGTTGCCGGCCATGGTGCAAGGAACCCTCCTGGCGTTTACGGTCTTCAATTCTTAGATTATTGTATCACCGTTTAGATGGAGAAAAGAAATGACCACACCGACTTCACGAATCGTTTTGTTTTTTGTCGTAATGGCCGCTGTGACCGCGTTCGGATTGGGCTCTGCGGGAGCCAGGGAAAGAGAGTGCGGGTGCACCGTAGAACCCGACATGACTGCGTTCGGATTTGTAGGCAATTACAAGACATGTGACGGGTATTTTGTAAGGAAGGCCGAAGAGGCCAACATGCTCGACATTGCCCTTGGCGAGAAGGCCCGGGAACAGGCGGCAAGCACCGACGTCAAGCTCTTCGGCCAGACGATGGCAACGGACCATATGAATGCCGGCAACCGGCTTCTCGCGATCTCGAGAAAGACTGGTATCGAATACCCCAGGGACATGGACAGGGGAGATCACGAGACGCTCGGGAACCTTTCAGCAATGAAGGGCGAGGACTTTGACCGCGCATATATGAAGCACATGGTTGAGGACTACGGGGATGAGGTAAGGTTGTACGAACAGATGGCAAATGATAGCGTCGATCCCGATCTTGGAAGCTATGCCAGGCAGACCCTCCCGAGCCTGTGCGCGCATCTTCGGATGGCCCGGGAGATCTACAGCAGGCTTGAAAGTTAGCGGTAAAGGGGAACCGGTTTCAATGAAAAGCCGGATATAGACACCTGGAAACCGGGGGAGTTTTGAGCCTCTTCGATTGTCACTGCCAACTCTCCCCCGGGTTCTGACTTGACTCAGGGTTTTCGATGCGGTGCGATCCGTGTCGATTTTCCAGGTTCCCTACTTGGCGGGTCTGTATTGCTTGTCATAATCGGGGCTTTTAAAGAATTCGCACTTCATGCAGTTAACAAGCTTCATCGCAAAGGACCCCTGCACTTGACCTCCGCAAAGCGTGCCCGCAATGTGGGCGCAATGCTTTCCGTGATCGGGATAAGCAGAACAAATTCCCAACTCCTTTGCCTTGGCGCCGCCCTTTTCTCTTCCGCATTTCTTAAATTCCCAACAGTTCATTGAAACCTCCTAAGATGTTTGTTACTGGCCGTTATGTAAGAATCGGTCAATCAACGATAAACTTTAACGCCAAGCCAACGAATCGAAATCGGCCTGGATGTCTTCGGAGTGCTTCGATGTATCAGCGCTGACATAATGAACTGATATTAATCACGCGACGGTTTCAGAAAAAATCGGAAATGGCGCTCATGAAAAAAATCTTTTTAACCGATAAAGATTTGAACGGACGGTAAAAAAAGACACTACGATGCATTGATCAATAATAACATCAGGTCCAAAAAGGAGGAGTTAAGAAAAATGAATCTTTTACTGAAAGCAGGAAGCCGGCTCTGTCTGTTTTTGGGATCTCTGGCCTTGATCGCCTTTATCGGTGTTAATGCAATGGCTGGTGACATTGTCGCACGGGGTTCGGACTCAACCATTGTGGCCGTCAAAGGCCTTGCCGAAGCCTACAAAGCGAAGACCGGCACTGAAATCAAAGTCGAAGGGGGAGGATCTTCAAAAGGGGCCAAAGATTGTCTTGCCGGAGAGGTGGATCTCGCGTTCATGTCCAGGAAACCAACGGACGACGAGACCAAGGCCGGCCTGGCAGCGATCCCTTACGCCCTCGATGGTGTTGCCGTCATTGTCAACAAGGCCAACCCCATAGACGATATCACAGTGGAGCAGCTAAAAGCGATTTTTACGGGGAACATGAAACAATGGAGCGATGGCAAACCGATCCTGGCGCTGATTCGTCCGACGACTTCAGGTACTCGTGAAGTCTTTGAAGAGAAGGTCCTGGGCAAAGGCGTCGAATTCGATCCGAGCCTGCCGATAAAACATGACAAGGTAGGCATAGATACAGTCTCCAAGTCGCCTACCGCCATCGCCTTCACCTCCGTGGGGGAGGTGGCCGGCAATGAAACGATTAAAATCATTGCCGTCAACGGGGTCAAACCCACGCCTGCCACGTTGCGCGCTCAGAGCTACGCGATCTCCCGCACGCCGCACTTTGCCACCAAGGGCGAAGCAAAACCGGAGATCCAGCCGTTTCTGGCTTTCGTAGTCAGCGACGAAGGCCAAAAGGTGGTGGAGAAGGTGGGCTTTGTGCCACTGAATGAAGTAAAGAATTAAGGACTATGGCGCCTCTAAGGGCACAATCCCGCGCAAACCACAACCTTTCGAACACAACCTGCAGGAAGGGTTTGGGATGAGCATCAGGAACAAGCTGGTAAGCGGTTTTTCACTATCGATCCTCGTCACGGCGCTGGCCACGGGCGCAGGGTGGTGGTTTGCGCACAGAGCATCCATCGATACGAAGAGTTTGGTCAACGATGACATAGCGCTTCAAAAGAAAGTGAACAGGGCCGGCGCCAGTTTGCAAAAGGCCCGGTTTGAAGAAAAACAGTTTCTTCTCCATCAGGACCTGGAATCCTTCAAAAGAGCCCAGGAATACATTAATGGCGCTTCAGCGGACTTACAGGGAATTCTGGACAGCAGCTCCAGTGCTGAGATCAAAGGGCAAATCCAGCCGGCAATTGCATTGCTCAACGAATATGGTCTGAATCTGGCTAAGGTGGTGGAGTTGCGGACCCAAAAAGGGTTGACCCAAAACGAGGGACTCCAAGGCCGGTTGAGGTCTTCGGTTCATTCCGTGGAAAAGGTTGTCAACGATGTCGGGTTGCCCGAGTTGTCTGTGCTGATGCTGACGTGCCGCAGCTTTGAGAAGGATTACCTCCTTCAAGGGGATGAGAAATATCTGGGCTTGATCGCTGAGACTATCAAGAAGTTCGGCGAGCAAATGGATATGTTCGGCTTGCCTGGCGACAACAAGCAAACAATGAGCAAACTCCTCGCGGACTACTACCGTGACATGGGTTCAATTATCAAAATCGATAATGAAATCGCCGCCGCAATTGCAAAGATGGATCAGGTCACAAAGGAACTGGAAAAACAGGCCGCCTCGTCCATGGATTACATCGCTCACAGCATGGATCGGAACGGAGACGCGGTGCTTACGGTGCTTTCGCTCTCCCGTTCTTTCCTCGTTTACATCCTCATTGGCGCGGTGGCCCTTGGTGTCGCCATCGCACTCTATATCACCAGATCGATCAGCAGACCCCTTGGCCGGGCCATCGAAGGCCTCACCTCAGGAGCTGAGGAGGTGGCCTCCGCCGCCAGCCAGCTTTCTTCCGCGAGTCAGTCCCTGGCGGATGGGGCATGCCAGCAGGCTGCAGCCATAGAAGAGACCTCTTCGTCTTTGGAAGAGATGTCCTCCATGACCAAGCAAAATGCTGACAGTGCAAACCAGGGCAACAAACTCATGACGGCGACCCGGGAGACCATCTCGTGCGCCAGTGAGTCGATGGAAAAGCTCGGCAGATCCATGGGTGACATATCCAGGGCCAGCGAAGAGACCTCCAAGATCATCAAAACGATAGACGAAATCGCTTTTCAAACAAACCTGCTTGCCCTCAACGCAGCCGTTGAGGCGGCGCGTGCCGGAGAAGCCGGCGCCGGTTTTGCCGTAGTCGCCAATGAGGTGAGGAACCTGGCAATGAGGGCTGCCGAGGCGGCGCAGAATACTGCTCACCTGATTGAAGGCACGGTCACAAGGATAAAAGACGGCTCACAATTAGTGGAGACGACGGACAAGGAGTTTCGCGAAGCCGCGCTTAACGTGAGCAAAGCCGGTGAGTTAGTTGACGAGATTGCCGTTGCCTCTAACGAACAGGCCATAGGTATTCAGCAGGTAAACAATGCAGTGAGTGAAATGGACGACGTGACCCAGCGCAATGCCTCCAATGCCGAGGAATCGGCCAGCGCAGCGGAAGAACTGAATGTTCAAGCCGAACGCATGAAGAGTCATGTGAGAAGTTTAGTGACGGTTATTGAGGGCTCACGGAAGAAAGACAGGGACAAGCGCCAACGCACCGCGAAATTCAAAGCGGCCAAAGCCATGGTGGAAAGAGAGACAAAAGGGAATCCACCCCGGACCGAGGCGAAAACCGGCGGAAAAGAGCTTGCCTCAAACACAAAGGAGTTGCTCCCCCACGAGGGAATTTCCTTTGACGGGGAAGATTTGCAGGGATTCTAAATTTCGCACATACGGGAAAAGCCCCTCGCCTTTTTTTTGTAGCGACGGCGCGCTGGCGCCTCGTGCCAAAAACCCGCTACGCTATTTGCCGAGTTCATATTTTTCAAGCTTGCGGTACAGAGTGCTTCTCGAAATACCCAGTTTTTTGGCAATGTCCTTCCTGGTGAGACTCGATCTGAGCAGCCTCAGGATCAGTCCGCGCTCCATACTGTCGACCGGCTCGACATCTTCCTCCGTATTCTCTGGCGGCCGCGAACCGGTAATCTCACTGGGCAGAAGATCTACCGTCAGCTTTGAGGTGTGAGAGATGTTGATCATTCTTTCCAGAACATTTTGAAGCTCTCTTACGTTTCCAGGCCACTGGTAGGGCATAAAGCATTCCAGCACCCCGGAGTCAATGCTGACGATCTCTTTACCCATCGACCTGCTGATGTTCCTTAGGAAAGACTCCACCAGCAGCGGTATGTCCTCTGCTCTTTTTCTGAGCGGGACCATGCGGATCGTGAAAACGTTGGAACGGTAATAGAGGTCTTCTCTGAATTTGCCCTTCCTGACCTCTTCTTTCAAATTCTTGTTGGTTGCGGCAATAATCCTCACGTTTACTGTAGTGACCTTGGTACCGCCGAGCTTGATTATGGATTTATCCTCTATGACCCGCAGCAGCGCGGCCTGCACTTCCAGGGGCGTTTCCCCTATTTCATCGAGGAAGATGGTGCCGCCGTCGGCCAGTTCGAACTTGCCCTGACTCCCCCCTTTCCTGGAACCGGTGAAAGCGCCCTCGACATAGCCGAAAAGTTCGCTTGTAATCAGGTCCCTTGGAATGGCCGCGCAGTTAATGGCTACGTAGGGTCCATCCCTTCGGTCGCTGCTATTGTGAATGGCCTGCGCAAAAAGGTCCTTGCCCGTGCCGCTCTCGCCCAACAGAAGGACGTTTGACTTTATCCGGGAAGCTATCCGGGCGTGTCTCACTGTTTCGAGGAACTCGCCGTTGCGCCCGATAATGTCGTCGAAGCGGAACTTCGCCTTGGCCCCCATCATCCTGGCAGCAAGAGTTCTGGCCCGCTTGATCTCGTTAAGTATGATGATCTTTCCGGTTACCCTCTTCATGGAAAGGATCGGATTGCAGGTCAGGGTATAGTCCGCATGGGAGCCCTTGAAAGATATTCTCACCTCCACATCGGTCAGGGATTCATTGTCGGCTATGAGTTGGAAAATATCGGAATTGCGGCTCCAAAGCTCACCCAGGCTCCTGCCGAGAAATTTGTCTGCACCCGCGCCGAAAACTTTCATGGCGTTGTTGTTGAGAAGAGAAATATTTTCATCGTTATCGATGGCGATGATGATTTCCGGGATGGAGGAAATGACCGTCTTTTGAAAGCTGTGCGCGACATGGATTTCCCGCAGGGCTTTTCTGTAGCGGAATTCGTTCTCTATGGCATGTGCCGAGGCCACTACCATCCCAAGCGTATGGGGATTGGCGTTTTCATAAGGGCCGGTCATATCGATTGCGCCAACCATTTCGCCGTCCGCATCATGAATTGGCGCTCCCGAGCAAGTCCATCTGCGCGAATTGATGCAGAAATGTTCACACCCGCAAATCTGGAGCGGTTTCCCCAATGTCAGGACGGTTCCTACGCCATTTGACCCGGCAACCTCTTCGCTCCAGCATGCGCCCCGAACGAAATTGCCCTGTTTCACACTTTCCAGGATTTCGTAATCCCCAACGAGTTCGATGAGAAACCCGCTGGCATCCGACAAGGCCACGATAAAGGTCGAACCTTTAACGAAGCCGAAGAGATGTTCCATGAACGGGCGGCTGATGTCGATGAGTTCCCCGTTCCGTTCGAGCAGGGCCTGCAGGCGCTCTCCGCTCAGAACCAGCGGCACCCGCGTCAGATAAGGGTCTACGCCCTTCGACCTGCATCTCTCCCAGGAATCGACAATGACGGGACGGACCCCGTTCAAGTCGACCTCCATTCCTCTCACAAATTTCCGCCACTCCGTGTAAATCATATCAAACCGGTTCGCAAGATCTGACATAACGCGTCCCCTGTGGCTGCTTTACAAAACATTTACTTCCAAGAGAGCCTCTTTGGCTCCCGCAGGATTGCGTCTTTAAAAAAACGAACGATCGGCATCGAAAGGGAATCGGACAGATGTCCCACTAGTGTCCCGGCCCGGGACACATATGTCCCATTATGGGACACGGCGAATTGAACACACTTGCAAGGCAAAAGCAAGGTAATTCTATAAGGTCATGTTATTACGGCTTAGTTTCCCCGTAGTACCGGGGTGGCATACTAAATGCTGCTATACATATTCAACGGACAAACCATCATTGAAAACCACCTGATATCGGACATAAATCATTAATCGACACGGCGTGTTGCTTTCCCGGCCATCTAACAGCGTGCCGGCAAACCGGAAAGGGAGAGTCTGAACATGAGCGCCGAGGATACAAAAAAAGCGTTGGACAAAAGAATGAGCCTAAAGGAGGCCGTTTCAAGGTTTGTTTTCGACGGATGCTCCATAGCATTCAGCGGCATGGGAGGCCAGCAGGTTGTAGCCCCTACTTATGAGATCATAAGACAGGGACAAAAGGACATGACGCTTATGGGGGACAGCCCTTGCGAGTGCGCGGATTACCTGGTCGGCACCGGGCAGCTAAAGAGGGTGGAGGTGGCCTGGCTGGCCTTTGCGGTGGCTGGCATTAGTCCAAACTACAGACGTGCCGTGGAGAATGAAATCCCCCACAAAATAGAAGTCCGCGAATTCTCCAACTACACCATGGGACTTCGATTCCTGGCGGGAGCCATGGGTCTTCCCTTCATGACTACAAGATCGCTTATCGGGTCATCCATAGAGCAGTACAACGACATGATCAAGGTGATTGACGATCCGTACGGGGGCAAAAGGGTAGCGCTGGTGCCCGCAGCCGTCCCGGACGTGGCAATCGTGCACGTAAACAGGGCGGATATGCTCGGAAACGCTCAGTACCTTGGTTTTTCCTCAAATGCCGAAAACATCGCACGGGCTGCGACAAGGACAATCGTCACCTGTGAAGAGATCATTTCGACCGACGAGATAAAAAAGACGCCGAACTTCACGACCGTACCGCAATACGCCGTCGATGCAGTCGTGGAAGTCCCCTACTGCAGCCATCCCTGGAACATGTGCTATGCCTATGCCTATGACCTTCCATTCCACATGGAAATGATGGCGGAGATAGATACCGAAGATGGTTTCAAAAGATGGATTGACAATTGGGCCTTCGGCTGCAGGGATCATGAAGAATATTGCGACAAAGTGGGATGGGGCCGGTTGAGAAAGCTCACCCAAATCGAGCGAAAGTTCTGCAAATGCAACAGCTAGCTGTTCATCGTCAAACGCCCGATGAGAATTCCACGCCCATCGAGGCTTTCGATTCGAAGTGCCCTTTCCGGACGGAAATCAGCCGGCGCCGGATTCTCTATATATATCTGCCGACAACATGATTTGCGGAAGGAGTCGCATGTGAGCAACCATATGGAAGAATACGCTCAAGATTATACGCTGCAGGAACTCTTGGTCGTCGCTGCCGCCAGAGAAGTAAAAGACGGGGAAGTGGCGTTCATAGGCGTGGGCATACCGTGCATGGGCGCACTTGTCGCCAAACTGACTCATGCCCCGAACGTAATCCTCGCAGTCGAATCGGGATGCATCGGGCCAACGCCTTACCGGTTGATGCTTGGAATCGGCGATAACGCGTGCGGGGAAAACGCCATATGTGTCACCTCCCTGTGGAGGGCTTTCTCCGATCAACAACGGGGGTACTTCGACCTGGGAATGCTCGGCGGAGCACAGGTTGACAAGTATGGGAACCTGAACAGCACAACCATCTTCGGAGATGGTGACTATTACAAACCCAAAACAAGGCTGCCCGGGAGCGGAGGGGCAAACGACATAGCCATTTCAGCGAAGCGAACCCTGATCATGATGAACCAACAGAAGCGCCGTTTTCTGGAAAATGTCGACTTCATTACATCGCCAGGCTACCTTGACGGGCCCGGGGCAAGAGAACGGAACGGATACCCGGGCAACGGCCCCGCCGTCATTATTTCCAACATGGCCATATTCCGGTTTGATGAACAGACCAAAGAGGCCTATCTCGATTCAGTCCATCCGGGAATCACCGCCGATGACGTTCGCAAACAAGTTTCCTGGGACCTGAAGGTCTCCGACAACCTCAAGTCGACGCCTCCGCCGACCAGAAAGGAGGCTGAAATCATAAGGATAGTCGACTCCCTGAAAATTTACACCGGGGGTGGACTGCGATCTCTTACGTTCGAAAACTACGTCAACATGCTGGATTCCTCGTGCGAAAGACTGAGAGCCGTATTTGGCTGATAAGGTCCTGCTCGACTCACTATGAATCAGATTTGAGGAGAAGAGGGGATGGCCAGGGAATGTTTTGAAAAGTTATTTTCCATGGAGGGCAAAGTTGCCCTCGTTACCGGCGGATATAGTGGAATAGGGCTGACCATCGCTGAAACGTACGCCGAAGCAGGGGCCGATTTGGCAATCGTTGCGAGGAACCTTCTGCGGTGCGAAGAGGAGGCGGAAAGGCTTCAAAAGACATACGGAATAAAGGCCACGGCAAAGTCGATGGACGTGAGGGATTCCAAATACGTGGACCGCATCGTTCAGGAAATTTCCGACGAATTCGGAAAGATAGATGTTCTCGTTAACTGTGCGGGAATCCCCGGCAGCGAGAAGCCCGTCATCCAGATGACCGACGAAGACCTCGACGAGGTCATGAACGTCGATTTTCGCGGCACTTTTCTGGTCTCCAGGGCCGTGGCCCAGATCATGGTAAGGCAGAAAAGCGGGAAAATCATCAATGTCTCATCCATTCTCGGAAAGATTTCGGCCCGCAACATGACCGGTTACTGCGCAAGCAAGGCCGCCGTGCTTCAATTGACCCGCGTAATGGCGCTCGAACTGATGCGGGACAACGTACAGGTTAATGCGTTGTGCCCCGGCTACATCCTCACAAATTTCAACAGGAACTTCTTTGATTCGGAAACGGGCAAGGGTTTGATCAAAAAAATGATCCCCATGAACAGGGTTGGGCAGCTCGACGAACTGAAGTCTCTGGCGCTCTATCTTGCGACATCTCCTGCTTATATGACCGGTTCGGATATTTATATCGATGGCGGGCACACGATTGTCTGATACGGAGTTACGTTCAAATCTGTGCTTCGAGAGGGCATAAGCCCTCCCGAAAAGAGGCAGCCGCTTTCGCTCCCTACTCCTTGCTCTCTGCTCTCTACTCCCAGCTCCTTGCACCGCCCCAAACTGTGCCGCGCAACGGCAAAGGGAGTTGTACCTATTTGCGTTCAAGACGGGCGGGGATAAACCTCGCCCCTACGATGAATTTGGTAGGGAGGGCTTTATGCCCTCCCGGCCGGAATGCCAACTTGAACGCAAATTGGTATTAGGGGGCCAATGTCCCTCCTCCCCCATGCTTTTAACAATCTTTCAGATCATACGAAAGCCAGGCGCGCAGATGCAGAAGAAAATAGCCCTGAAATACTGCGGCGGATGCGATCCAGGGTTTGAGCGGGTGGAGTATTTCCAGGAAATTCAAAATGCCGCCGGTGACCGGATCGAGTGGGCCAGCCTCGATGACGGGGACTTCCAAACCGTTCTCGTCATCTCAGGATGCGACACCGCATGTCCCACGGGAAACATGGCGCCTGCGGCCCGTCGAACAATCGTATCGATCAACGACAGTAAACGTGATCCTGCAGAAATTGTCCAAAGTCTTTTGAGTGAGGGAAAATCATGAAAATCAGGACGAAAGAAGATTACATCGACAGTCTGAAAGAACAGAAACCGCTGATCTACTACAATGGGAAAAGAGTCGAAGACCGCTCAACACATGCTGCTTTTATCCCGCACATAAATTCAGCGGCCAAGACGTACGAACTCGCCCTCAAGCCCGAACACGAAGACCTTCTGACTGCGGTGAGCAGCATCACCTCAAAGAAGATCAACCGGTTCACCCACATTCATTCCTCAGTGGACGACCTTATAAAGAAGGTTCAGATGCTGCGCGTCATAGCCCACGAAACGGCGAGCTGTTTCCAGCGATGCGTGGGGTTCGACGCCATCAATGCCATCTACATGACCACCTTCGAAATTGACGAGAAGCACGGCACTCAATACTTCAAGCGATTTCTCAAATATCTCGAAAGGCTCCAGGACGAAAATTTCATGCTCGTGGGCGGGATGACCGACCCCAAAGGGGACCGTTCCAAGAGGCCGAGCCAGCAGGCCGACCCGGATCTTTTTACACGGATCGTCGCAAAAAGGGATGACGGCGTTGTCATCCGGGGGGCCAAAGCGCATCAGACCGGTGCTGTCAACAGCCATGAAATCATGATCATGCCTACGCAGTCGATGGCCGAAGGCGATGAGGACTACACAGTCGTGGCAGCCATACCTCTTGATGCCGCCGGCGTCACGATGATTTTCGGCCGGCAGACGAACGAGGAGAGGAAGTTCGAGTGCGGAATCGATGCGGGCAACTGTGAGTTCGGCATGGTCGGAGGGGAGGCCCTCGTGGTTTTGGAAGACGTTTTCGTCCCATGGGAGAGGGTCTTCATGTGCGGCGAGGTGGATTTCAGCGGCCTTTTGGTCGAAAGGTTCGCGACACTTCACCGGCAGAACTACGGCGGCTGCAAGGGCGGTGTTTCCGATGTCATAATCGGCGCGAGCGCGCTGGCAGCTCAATATCAGGGCACTTTGGGCGCAACCCACATTAAAGACAAGCTCGTCGAGATGTTGCACCTTGCGGAGACCGTCTATGCGGGTTCGGTGGCCTGCTCGGCCCTGGGATCCAAAACCAGGAGCGGGGCCTACTACCCTGACCCGCTCCTCGCAAACTGCACGAAGCATAACATCACGCGCGTCATCTACGAAATATCGAGGCTTGCGCATGACATCGGCGGAGGCATCGTAGCCACGCTCCCGTTCGATAGCGACCTGCGGAGCCCGGAGATCGGGAAGTACGTGGAAAAATACATGAAGGGCGTTGAGGGCGTATCCGCGGAAACCAGGATGAAAATACTGCGCCTGCTGGAAAACATGACCGGTGGGACGGCGCTTGTCGAAAGCATGCATGGCGCAGGCTCGCCTCAAAGCCAGAGGATCATGTATCAAAGGCTTGGGAAGCTGGGCGAAAAGATGAAGTTTGCGAAAAAGATCGCCAAGATAAAAGACTAACTTTTTACAGCGTGTCCAATCAAAGGAGGCAAAAAGTCAAAGTCAGCATAGCCGGTTAACGTGATGATCATCTGAAGGGAGTGTTGCCAAAAAACATAAGATTCATAGGGGAGCACGAAAATGGCTGAGCGCACTAAAACAGCATGGGGATACCGTCACTTGATACTCGGCATTATATGGCTGCTTTACCTGATTAACTATTTTGACCGGATTAGCGTTCTTACATTCCTTCCCTACATTCAAAAAGACCTCCAATTAACCGCTGTTCAAATCGGGTGGCTGGGGTCGATATTCTTTTTCGGCTACTCGCTTGCCCAGTTTCTGGCCGGATACCTTGCCGACAGAATGGGGCCGAAGAAAACAATGAACATCGCAATCTGGATCTTCACCCTAGTAACCTTTATCACCGGCTTCGTTCGAAACTATACGCAGTTCATTATTCTTCGCCTTAGCCTGGCGGTCGGCGAAGGACAGCACTTTGCGCCTGCTTTGAGAATGATTGCGAACTGGTTCCCGAGAGAGGAGAAGGGCCGGGCGAGCGGCTTCTTTTCCACGACCTGGGCCGTGGCTCCAGCGATCGTTCCAATTCTGGTCACTCAGCTTGCCGCCGGCTTCTTTGGCGGAGCATGGCGCCCGGTGTTCTTCATACTGGCCGTTCCGGGTTTTATCGGCGTCCTTCTTTTGTGGAAATTCACCAATGACTCCCCCAAAGCGATGTACGAAAAAGGAAAAGTGAAAAAAGAAGAGTACGACATGATCACGGCCTCCGTAGACGTCGAGGCCAGCGAACATGGCAAGACTTACAGCGCCAAAATCTTTTTGACCGACGTCCAGTTCTGGCTCTATGTCCTCGGACTTTTTATCATGCTGATGATTTACTGGGGAATGACCACCTGGATCAGCACGTTTCTGGTCAAACAGCATGGATTGGATCTGAAGACCATGGGCTTTTATGCATCGCTTCCGTACGTCGTGGCTTTCTTCTCGATGTATATTGGCGGAACGATGGCCGACAAGTGGTTCGGGGGAAAACCCAAGATCGTAACGATTATTTGCTTCCTGGGATGCATTCCGGCCCTCAACATGATAGGGCATGTCTCCAAGGGCAATACTTCGATGTTGCTGCTCTGCCTGGCGATCGGCGGCTTTTTTGTCAACCTGGCGTGGGGCATGATGTATGCCTTCCCCTCATGGCGTTATCCCAAGGAACTGGTAGGCCGCGCGGTCGGAGTCTCAAACGGCATCGGACAGTTCGGGGCTTTTTTATCACCGATGATTGCGGGTTACCTTGTCATCACACTCCCGGACAAATCATTTGACTTTAGCAATGTTTTCCTGTTCTGGTCTTTACTGGCAGCGGTCGGAGCAGTCGGTATCGCGTTTTTGAAGGAGAAGTCCATTCTCGAAACAGGCGGAGTCACGGCCGTCACACCCGCGATGGAAGCGCAATAGAAGACTGTGCAACGAGAGTTCTGCAAATAAATAACCCGGAAAAGCGTGGGGGATGCGGGGGGCCGGAAATGAATTTCCGATACGGAGTCGCGTTCAAATCGGGTGTATCGGGAGGGCGTAGGGCCCTCCCGAAAAGAGTCAGCCGCTTTTGCGCCCTGCTTCCTGCTCTTTAGCTGATTACAAATGATTCGAAAACGGCAATGATTTCGGCGACCCATTTCTCAAGGAAGGGTCAGGAGAGATATTGATAATCTTTCCAAGTTATCCTGCAGCGCGCAGACATACCCTCCGGCATATCACTTGCCATCATGACTGAGATAAAGGATACTTGAAAGAGCCTTCGGGCTGTTCCAAGAGCTTTCCAGGTGGAATGCGACGCTGGAATACGGTTCGGCATCAGTTAGAGGTCAAGTTGGGGCATTATTTGGACCAATAACGTGCGGTAACCCGTTGCTTCGGCGCCCGGGGAAAGGGGCTGCTCTTGCGCTATCCAGAGTCATCGTCTCTCACCCATACTCGGCCAAAAGCCAAACCTTACATCATTGAGGTGGCGCCGTGGCTAATTTTAATGATTTGACCGCTTTTGGCGACTCAGCTTTCTGCCCGATCATGCTAAAACCTGGAAATAACCCCGGTGAGGTCCCTTCCGAAAGCCATTTACGCTCAGAACGGCCCGCGTCCAACAAGAAAATAGTCTTTCTGTTTCTGCTGTTTCTGGTTTTCATGTGTTGCCAAACAGGTTTATCAAACGCCTCCGATATTCTTGCGGGCCGTCTGATCAACCCTCAGGGATCTGTCACCGTTCTTGCCTCAGGCAAGGCTTCCTGGCAGGGGGCAAAGAACGGGATGGACCTTTTTGCCGGAGATTCTGTAAAAACCGGGCAGGATTCCCGCGTTTCGATTCTGTGTATCGACGAGACGCAATTGAAATTGAATGAAAATACCATTGTAGTCCTTAAGGGCAGCGCGCCTTCCTCGCGAATGGGATTCGCTGTTCCCGCAACTCAAAAAGAGCTCGGCAGCAGTCTGTATGAAGTGCCCGCAGGGGAAATCTGGCTTCGGAACAAAAATGAAAAAGCTCGCTTTGAGGTCGAAACTCCAGCCGTAACTGCAACAATACGCGGTACCGAATTTAATCTGAAAGTGGATCGAGACGGGGCAACGGACCTTGTCCTTCTGGACGGCAGACTCACGCTGGCCAATCCTCAGGGGCGGATCGATCTCGATCCCGGTGAAGAAGGTTTCGCCCAAGTGGGCCTCGCGCCGGTAAAAAGAGTGGTCCTGCAGCCAAAAGATGCCGTCCAGTGGTCACTCTATTATCCGGGAATCTTCAGCTACCGCGATATTCCCCTTGGGGGGACCTCGGAGGATGGGGATGGGTCTCCCATGATTCGGAAGGCCTTGGCCGGTTATGACCGTGGAGACATGGACAGCAGTGAGCGGGATGCCAATGAATCGCTGGCGCAAGACCCTGAAAATGGAGAGGCTCTTCTGATCCTTGGCTGGATATCTCTGCAGAGGCAGGACCCGCAGAAAGCCACGGCCTATTTTGAAAAAGCCCGAAAGGCGGCGGGGCCGAACGCCTCTGGTCACGGACAAATCAGGGATAGCGTGGAGATTGCTCGGCGGCTGCACAGGCAGGATCGTTCGGTGGAGTTGAGCGTATCCGGGCTGGCCTTGGCCGCCTACCGAACGGGCGACGCCATAGGGGCCTATAAGCTCATGGCCGAAGAGCTGAAAAAGGGGCCTCCTTCTTCTGTCATGCTGGTTATGTCGGGCTATTTTTCAATGCTTGCCGGGAAAATAGACCAGGCCAAGGCGCTTCTAACGGACAGCCGCATCAGCGGGCGGGAATCAGCCATCGCACATTCACTGCTGAGCCAGATATACCTCGTCCAGAACAGCAAGGAGAAAGCGGCCGGCGAGGCGGCGACCGCCATGCAGATAAATGGCGAGTCGCCGATGGTGCGAATGACCGCCGCTTTGGTCAAGATATCCTATTTTGACTTGCCTGCGGCCAGGAGACTTCTGGAAGAGGCCCTTGCCGCCGACCCTCATTTTCTCGATGCTTACGTATACCTTTCCAGACTATGGCTTGGGGCTGATTATTTGGACCGGGCATGGGAGGTTATCGGCAAGGCGCTCGAAGATTTCAAAAACGGATAGCGAAGCCCTGAGTCTGGCCGGATTCATCCGCCTGGGCTACAGAGACTTTAACAAGGCGTCGGCTCTGTTTACAGAGGCGATAAAGAATAATCCCGGGTTTGGAGAACCTCACATCGGCCTGTCCAATGTCGCGTTCAGTAATCGAAATTTCAGCCTGGGCCTGACGGAAATGCTAACAGCAACGCTGCTCGAGCCCAGGGTATCGCTTTACCAGAGCAGCCTCGGAAAGGCGCTCTACCAGACGCGGTCTTTCGATAAGGCGCTCGAGGTCTACGATTACGCCAAGACCCTCGACCCCAACGATCCCACCCCGTATCTCTACAAAGGCATTGCCCTCTCCGATCTGTACCGGCCCGGCGAAGCAATACAGGAAATCAACAAATCGATAGAATTAAACGACAACATGGCGGTTTTTCGGACCAGACTCATGCTGGACCGGGACCTGGCCGTAAGAAACACTGACCTGGCACGCGCCTACAACCAACTGGGGCTGGGAGACTGGGCATACAGCAAGGCCCTTACGGCAGTGCAAGACGACCCGCTAAACCCTTCAGCTCGCCTTTTCCTCGCCGACGCATACGGATCGCAGCGAATCGGCGCGGCCAATTCTCAATTTACCCTGTATAAACTGCTTTCTCCAGCAAATGAAAACACCCTCAGTGAATACACCGACTACACCCAGATGTTCGAAATGCCGTATGCGAGAGTTTCGGCCAGCGCGGAGATCGGCACCTGGGCTGATCATCAGGCCCCGGTTCAGGATCATTACATCGATGTTATTGGCGGCCAGCCCGGCCTGGCGCTGGATGCTTACGCAGAGTATTCAAACGATCCGGGGTTCAGGAAGATCAATTGCGACCAAGAATACTTTTACGGAGCCGTGGAGGGAAAATTTGAACCCACAATCAAGGATTCTTTTTACGCCAGCTATCTCTATAATCCGAATTGGTCGGGAGACGCCCTCAACCTGAATGATTTCTCTTATAAACCTGACCCGAACCTGCGGGAGACATACACAGAGGACTCCGTCGAGGGCGGATACGTCCACCGTTTTTCACCCTCGGCTGTTTTTCTGGGATACTTTAACTGGGGTAACGCTGGCGTGAAGTATTCCACTTTTTCTGCTTTCCCGAGCTTTCTTCTGCATATTCGAGATCTTGTGGATTACAATACTGTCCAACTCCAACAACAACTCAAGCTTGGCGATCATACCTTCATAGGCGGGCTTGATTATTTTTCCGGCTCTCAGCGTTTTTTCCAGGAATATCAATTCGATAGCGACGTTCCTTTAAACTTTGTCGAGAATTACGATTCCCCCTATCGAGCCACCTCCTTCTATCTACGCGACTACTGGCGCATTAGCCCGCAGCTCCTTGCGGAGCTGGGCATTTCGGGGGATATTACCTCAAGTCCCCGAGAGGGCTACCCTGATTCCACATCTTCGTCTACCGTCAATCCATCGGTGGGACTGAATTACCAGATTAATACATCAAATACTCTACGCCTATCTTACCAGGGCTATGTAAACACCCACACTTCCGTACCAGCCCCCAGCATTGCTCCTTCTGAAGTGGCAGGGTTTCCTTCACAAGTCTATGCCGATGATGGCTCGCACGTAAAGGAGCTGGGCTTTGCGTGGGAGTCGCAGTGGAACCCCCTTACTTTCACCGTCTTCCGCCTTCTGGCTAATCGCGTCGACAGTCCGGAATTTTCCAATGTGGACACCCCGCTGAATGTGCGAACCGAAGGTGTCGGGGGCTCTTTTAGCCTCAATCGGCTGTTGACTTCATGTCTTGGCCTCTCGGCCGGCGTCTCCGGGAATTTGGTGTCCGCAGACGATCCTACTGAGCCCCTCACGGGTGATTTTAATGAGATAGACGGAATTGTCGCGCTTTCTTACATGCACCCCAGCGGCTGGTTTGCAACAATAAGAGATACCTTGGTGCATCAAGACCTCAGCGGCCTCAGCGATAAGAGCCTTGCGCAGAAACAGGCAGACATGGGCAATCCTTTCAATCTGTTTGACATCACCTTCGGCAAATATTTTGCCAACAAACGTGGATATGCAGCCCTGGGAATAACCAACGTATTCAATCAACATTTCTATTATCAAACCGACTCACTTGCCGCGTTCTCCTTAAATCCGGCTAACTCATTCGACTTGCAACCCTTTTATCCGGATCGTGAAGTACTGGCTGTCGTGACCCTTTACTTCTGATCCCCGGGGATATCAACCCTTCAATTCCAACTGAACGCTACAGTATCGGTCCCAATTTCGGAGTTGTTTGCAAGATGCGGAAAGCTTAAAATAGACGCATCGACCAGGAAAACACGCCGCTGTTTTTCTGCCTTTCCGGGAGATGTGATGCGTGGAAGTGCTGTCATTTCCCGGGACTAGACCGAATTTTATCCTCTGCTAAAACGATATAAAGAGTGCCTGTTGCGTAAATACTTGACGAGGTAATGCACGATGGCTGATGCCGAAAATGGGGAAATTACGCGGAACAGGATCACGAGACGGGCCTTCATCAAAGGCGTTATCGCCACCGGGGCAGTGTCGTGGGCCGGTTATATGTTCAAGGGCCCGGTAATGGCCGGTCTGAAGCCGTCTTCCGGCTCGATTGAACGGTTGATAACGTTAAACGTCAACGGGCAGGAGCGCCACGTCGACGTGATGAGGCAAGAGACGCTGTCCGCGACGTTGCGCAACAAACTGGGCCTTACCGGGACCAAGATTGGCTGCGACCGCGCCGAATGCGGCGCCTGCACCGTGCTCATCGATGATGTTCCCCGGTACTCCTGCTCGATTCTTACGCATTCCGTGCGGGGCAGGAAGATAGTTACCATAGAGGGACTGAGCGGGGCGGATGGAAAGCTTCATCCGCTACAGCAGGGCGTTCTTGACGAACAGGGTTTCCAGTGCGGGTACTGCGCCCCCGGGTTTCTCATGGCCGCAGCCGGTTTTTTAAAGGTTAATCCGAACCCGGCGCGCCAGGAGCTTGCAAAAGGGATTTCCGGGAATCTGTGCCGCTGTCAGGACTACGAGAAAATTCTCAATGCGCTCATGCGCGGCGCACAATATCTCAGGGAGGCATAACCATGCCCGACGAAGCAAAGTTTTCCGGGCAGAAGCTGGTCGGCAGGAATTACACGCCCCCGGATCTGCTGCCAAAAGTGACCGGCAGCGCCAGGTTCGCGGAGGACTTTCGCGCCGAAGGCATGCTCTATTGTAAGCTGTTGCTAAGTCCAATGCCCCATGCCCGCGTGAAGAAGATCAATGCCGATGCCGCGCTGGCAATGCCTGGAGTCAAGGCTATTCTTACCGCCGACGATTTGCCGGCCCCGGGTGATCTCGTGACCGATACCGGCGCCGTCATCAAGACAAGCAAATGGTCCGAGCGCGCGCTTACCAATGAACCGTTGTACCAGGGCGCCCCCATTCTCGCCGTGGCAGCGGCGGACGAACTGACGGCTGCCGAGGCCATTGAAAGAATTGAAATCCAATACGAACCGCTCCCATTCGTGATCGATCCTTTGGAAAGCCTACGACCCGGCGGTCCAAACGCCAGGAAGGACGGCAACGTCTGGACGCACCCTGAATTCCAGGCGGGTCAAGCCGCTGGACCGGTGCCGCCCGGAGAAGTACGGGAAATCAAATGGACCGAGGCCGACTTCGCCGAAGCAAAAGATGGCCGGCTGCCCACGGGCAAGCCGACTGTCCAATGGTCGTACGGTGACATGGAAGCGGGATTTACAAACGCGGCGCTCGTTCTGGACGAAACCTTCGCGACCGAAAATACCAGCCACCAGACCCTGGAGCCCCGGTCGACCCTGGCCTACTGGCAAAAAGGCAAGCTATTCATTCATGCCGGCACGCAAAGCACCATGCAAACCGTTCCAGCCATTTCGCGATGGCTGGGTATCGATACCGGCAATATCGTCCTGATCAGCGAATATACCGGCGGCGGCTTCGGCAGCAAAGGCACCGGCTCCATTGCCCTGATCATTCCGGCCGCCCTTTCACGGAAGACGAACGCCCCGGTTATGATGCGCGTGAGCCGCGAGGAGGAGCATTTCATAGGCCGAGCCCGCCCGAGCATCCGAGGACGCATGAAGGCCGGCTTTTCAAAAGATGGCCGCATTCTTGCCCTCGATCTGTTCGTCCTCCAGGACAACGGCCCCTACGAGGAAAATATGGACGCCTTCAGCACGGGCCGCATCGTCTCCCTTTTGTACCAACCGGTTGCCATGCGGTGGCGCGCAATCGCAGTCTTGACCAATACACCGACCCGAGGCCCTCAGACCGCCCCGGGAGGCTTTCAGGGCGTCGCTCTCATGGAACCTGTGCTGTCAAAGGCAGCGCGAAAGCTGGGGATTGACCAGGTTGGTATCCGGCGGATCAATGCCCCCGAGGGCAAGGCCCCATTCGGAGCACCGGGAGTAGATGGGAAGCGCCTCCATGCAACGAGCGCTTTCGTCAAGGAGGCGCTCGACAGGGGGGCGGAGCTTTTCGACTGGGAGGGGCGCAAAGCCCGCGGGGTACAAAGGAAGGGAACGAAAGTCCGGGGGCTGGGCGTGGCAATGGGCTGCTTTGTCGCTGGTTCCGTGGGCTTTGACGGGCTCATTGTTATCAAACCGGACGGAGGCATCCGCTTCCACTGCGGTATCGGCAACCTGGGGACGCAGTCCCTGACCGACGTTCACCGCGTAGCGGCAGAGGCCCTGGACGTGCCGTGGGAACGATGCGAGTTCGTCTGGGGAAATACCGGCAAGAATCTTCCGTGGAGCTGCATTTCCGGCGGAAGCCAAACCATACACGCCATGTCGCGGGCAGCTCTGGCCGCGGCTACGGATGCCAAAAAGAAATTGCGTGAAATCGCTTCGCGAACTCTTGGGGGCAGACCCGAGGAATATGAAATTGCCGGTGAACGTGTTTTCAATCCCGGCAGCGGGGGCGGCATGAGCTTTGCCGAGGCAGCCGCACAGGCCGTCGTGCTTGGCGGCATTTTCGATGGACACGAATTTCCCGACGATATCAACAAGCTCACCAAGGAATCCGTCAAAGGACTTGCGGGCCAGGGACTCCTGGCCGTTGCCCGCGACAAGTTCCCGCGGGACGGCGTGACCTTTTCCTACGTGGCAAGTTTTGCCGAGGTTGAGGTCGATACCGAGACCGGTATGTACAGGATTGCGGATTTTCTCGTAGTCGCTGACGCCGGAGTGGTAGTGAATCCCCGCGCATTTGGCGGACAGATGCTTGGCCGTTCCATGCTCGGCATCGGCCATGCCGTCGGCCAGAAATGGATTTTCGACCACCACTACGGTCTGCCGCTGGCCAAGCGATTTTACCATACAAAGCCGCCTACGATACTCGATGCGCCGGACAGGATGGAATGGGACGCCCTGGGCATCCCGGACCCGGAGACTCCGACCGGTGCGCGCGGCATCGGAGAACCGCCGACCACGGCCGCAAGCGCTGCAGTTGTCGCTGCCCTCATGGATGCTCTGGGCGACGACGTGTCCCGGCGGGTGCCCGTGAGCGTTGATGTCGTTTTGGCTTCGTTGGAGAAGGGGATTCAGGAGAAAGTTTTATGGCAATAGTTCGCGACATCATGCCGGAGTTCGAACTTTTCCAGCCCGCGACGGTAGAGGATGCACTGGAGTTGCTTGGCCGTTACGGGAGCGATGCCTGGGTGCTTGCGGGAGGCCTGGACAGCCTCGAGTGGTTCAAAGACCGGATCAAACGGCCGAAGGCCGTTGTCGATTTGAGCCAGATCAAGGAATTATGCGGGATACGCGAGATCGACGGGGGGCTTGAGATCGGGGCGATGACGACTCTCACGGAGGTGACACGCCATCCGGTTGTAACGGAGAAATATGGCATCCTGTCCCACGCCGCGGAATCGGCGGCATCCCCTCAAATCCGCAACCAGGGAACGATTGGCGGCAACGTGTCCCAGGATACCCGCTGCTGGTATTATCGCAATGGCTGGACGTGCTACCGCGCGGGCGGCAACATGTGCTACGCCGACACTCCGACCGGCATGAACAGGGAACACGCCGTTTTCGATGCGGACCGCTGCGTCGCGGTCAATCCTTCGGATATGGCCCCCGCTCTTGTCGCTCTCGATTCCCGGATGGTCATACGCAGTGCACGTGGAACTCGTGAGGTCGGAGCCCGGGACTATTTCATCGGGCCTGCCCACGACATCACGCGCATGACCGTGCTCGGCCCCGGCGATCTGCTCACCTCGATCCGAATCCCGGCGACCTGGGCCGGCGCCCTTTTCTATTTCGAGAAGGTTCGGGATCGTCAGGTTTGGGATTTCCCGTTGGTAAACATTGCCTCCGCAGCCGTCCTCTCCGGCGACCGGATCGATAAAATACGCCTGGTCGTCAATGGGGTCGCGGCGCACCCGGTTCGCCTGATTCGGGTGGAAGAAGCGGTCTTCGGCAAGCAGCGGAACGAAAATACGGCCGAGATGGCCGGAAGTCTTGCGATCTCGGGTGCACAACCGCTTCGGCACAATGGCTATAAGGTGACACTCGTTCATAACCTCGTGAAAAGAGCCATTCGGGGGAAGGAGGAATAATGGGCGTCATTACGTGGGCTCAAAACCCCTGGGGCCGTGAGGTTCCCGTCCATATCGCCTGGTATTTGTTGTGGGTCTTTCTTTTTGCAGGATTGGCATTCCTGGTTGTCCATGCCGTCTGGGTGCGTTTGCGCCCGACGCCGGAATTCCCGGCGAAGGACATTTCCTCTGAAACGAAATCCCGCATACCGGAAAAGGTGGTTCGGCATTCCCCGGCGGCCAGGGTCTTTCATTGGATCATGGCAGCCTCCATGCTGACACTGCTTTTTTCGGCCTTCCTGCCAAAAGCCGGTCTGCTGTTTCCCTGGGTGAGCATCCATTGGGCGGCAGGCGTCTTTTTGGTGCTTTCCATCGCCTTCCACATCATCCATTCGGTCTTTTTCATGGATTTTTGGTCGATCTGGCCCGGCAGGGCGGACCTCCAAAACGCCTGGCGCGGCATGCAGCGCATTTTCGGCAGTATCGGGCCGGCTCCAGAGAAACCGGGAAAATACCCTTTCGGCAACAAGATGTACCATCTTGCCATCGTGGCCTGCGGATTGTGTATGGCAGTCACCGGCGTTCTCATGATGTCGCGAGTGCGCACGCCTTTTTTCACACGCAATCCTTATCTCTTTGACGACATGACGTGGGGGGTGGTGTACCTGCTGCATGGGTTTGCCGGGGTCGCGATGATCGCGCTCGCAACGATCCATGTCTATTTCGCGCTACGGCCCGAGAAGCTGCCGATAACGAAGGCCATGGTCTTTGGAGCAATGGATCGCGACTACTATCTCAAACACTACGATCCACGACAGTGGGCCTGCGACGAACAATAAAGGCGGCGGGACTGCACTTCAGGCACAGGCATCACCGCAGAGATGCGGAGAATGGCGAAGCGGGTCACTAAGAGCACGAAGGAGGCACGAAGATTTCATTACAAAATGGCGACTTCCAAAATAACGTTGCCAAGAAAAGAAGAAATCGCCGGATAGAAGCACCAAAACAGTATTGCGTATCCCAATGGGACTTCCGAAACCACGAACTCTTTGCAGCAGGCAAAAGAAAACAGAATGAGTACAACGCTCGATGAAATTGCCGATCGCTGCGACGCGATCGAAGAATGCTATGAGTTTATGCTGGCTTATGCGGCCCAGGGACTTCCAGACGACCATGGCAGCCGGTCGGGGACGCAGCTTCGTGAATTTTTGTCTCGCGCGGCCGAGGCGGCGTCAGGCCTGGCCGGGGCCTATTCCGGGATAGTACGGCAGCTTCGACTCGACCCTGCCGAACGATACGAAGCCTTTCTGACTGTACTTGAGCGGGATGCGGCGAATGCACTTGCCGCCGTACAACTGGTGCTTGCTCAACCAAGGATCAGCTCGCAGTTGATCGATAATCTGAACGCATCCATACATCTCCGAACGCTTCTGACCGACATCTTCTTAATCGACGAACTTGTGAAGCTCAGGCAAACGTCTTCCGAACACGGCGCAGGGAGTGAATAACGCCAGGGCTCCAGCCGGCGTCCTGAATCATTAGTTCAAGACTTGTGAAACGAGAAAAGCCCCGGTTGTTCTCCTTCGTAGTGCAGATTCGTGGCCATTGCGGGCGTCCGTGGCACTGTCGCCTCAGGGGCGTTCGGATCAAGCCGATATCTATTGCGCCGGGACATCACCGGGTGTGCGCAGGTGGTTGATCCGGCAGGTTGTAGATGTTCATGCTCTGAGGCTCACGGCTTCTTCCCTATTATCGCCATAGCTGCCAAAGCGGTGATTATCCCGTACGGCAGATTTACCAGCAGCAGGTAGACTGCGAACATCGGCCCGCCCTGCTGAAGCCCGAAAAACCCCGCGCCCTTCATGGGCAGAAAGATTATGTACAGCGCGAGCACCGGAGCGAGGAAGTACAGAAAACCGAAGAGGTACAGCCGATTCCAGGCGGCCTGTATAAAAAGCCCGAACGGGACACCCCAAAGCCCGCCCCAGAAGAGCGGCCTGTATATATCCGGCGGGCTCAAGGATATCGGGGCCTTTACCCCTAATGCCGCGCTAAGCCCCAACTCAAACAGGACGCGGCCGAAAAGGAGCACGGCCAGTGCGCCTATAACCCCCGCCGGGAAGCAGATTGCCACCCGCTGTATCAGGGTCAAACCTTTTTCCATAACCTTCAAACCCTTCTTATTTAATTGTAGCGCGCGAGAAAGTTTTTCAGAGGGTTGCCAACCAATATCACCACGCTCATACTGCAAGCCACGAAACCTCTTCCCGGCTCGATTCAAATGATAATGTAAACAGCCTTAAGACCGAAAGCAGCAAGAATTCTTGAAAACAGTGTGCGCAAAATCCCGCAAATTGCGAAAAATATGCAGAGCGCAGGGCCCGCCTCTGGTCATGGACAGATCAGGGATAGCGTCGAGATTATGAGCCGCGCCGCGGCGAAGGGGGTATGAGGGCACAATAAGCAATCGCTTCTCACTGCAGAGGATACAAATTTCAGATCTCACCTGCGAACTCGATGAACACGCAATAGTATATCAGCGGCTTGAGGCAGCTCATGAAGGTTCACAAAACCTTGGAAAGTTCATCGGCGCCATTGCGAAGTCAATGTTCAGGAGGTGCGTGGAGCTTTTCCCTTTTTGCTTCAACCATTTGACCGGAAGGGCCGACTTGACTTATGACCCGTTTAAGGACTATATTTGGTCATATCTTGAAGGAGGGACCATGAAACTTTCCAGCAAAATCAAACCGATCAGCTATCTCAAGGCGCATGCAGCGGAGATCGTGCGCACCCTTGGGGAACAGGGAGGGCCCTTGATCATCACCCAGAACGGCGAAGCTAAGGTGGTCATGCAGGACATCGAGAGTTACGAGCAAATGCAGGAGACCATGGCGCTACTGAAAATTCTGGCACTCGGCACCCGCCAAGTCGAAGAAGGCAAGGTCCAGTCCTCTGCCGATGTCATTAAAGGGCTTCGTGAGCGCAGGAAGGCCCGCTGATGCCATTCCAGGTATTCCTAACGGACGACGCGGCCCGCGACTTGGAAGATTTGTACGATTACATTGAGCTGCACGATGTGCCGGGCAAGGCGGACCATGTCCTCCAACAGATTGAAAAGGGCTTCACCAGCCTGTCCGAAAATCCTCAACGCGGAGCCTACCCGAAGGAATTGGCGGCCACGGGCCTTCGGGAGTACCGCGAGATTTTTTTCAAACCCTATCGCATCATTTACCGGGTGATGGCCGAGAACGTCTACGTTCTTGTGATCGCCGACGGGCGCCGGGATATGCAGGCGCTGCTGCAGCGCCGCCTGCTGCAGGCATGACCTGGAGTGAAACGGGAGGTCAGGCCTTACATGGCGACATCACCTTTACCGCGGATGCATGATTCGATCTTCGCTAACTGTTCGTCGCGTGGAGAAACACTATAATGCCTAAGAAATGTTTTTTTGTGGGGCTTTCCACACTAGACTTAATTTACCTCATTACGTGCTTTCCGGACGACAACGGCAAGGAAGTTGCGCAAAGGCAGCTCATCCTTTCAGGAGGGCCAGCAACAAACGCAGCAGTTGCATTTGGCCACCTGGGCGGGGAATCCCACCTATGTTCCGCGCTTGGCAAGCATCTCGTAAGCTCAGTCATAAAAGGTGAGTGGGGTAAATATAGAATATATCATTATGATCTTTCTCCTGAGTTTGCAGATTTCCCACCTTTATCTTCTATAATGATCACAAAAAGTACGGGAGCAAGAGCAATCGTATCGGCCAATGCAGCTATTTTCGCCGAAGCAGAGACCAAATTATCGCCAAAATGCTTCGAGGCCATCTCGACATCCGATATTGTCATGGTTGACGGTCACCAGATGGAAACGGCCCTTCAGCTCGCGCGGTACGCCAGAGAAATAGCGAAGCCGGTTGTTTTCGATGGAGGGAGCTGGAAGGATGGAACTGACGAGCTGTTAAAATATATTGACCACGCTATCTGCTCTGAGCGATTTCTGCCGCCCGGCTGCAAGGGGTCAAATGATGTTATTTCGTATCTCAACGATAAGGGCGTTCCGCACATAGCAATTACGCGTGGCGCTGAAGCCACACTTTATTATACCCGCGGTAATACGGGTGAGATATCAATACCGGATATTGAATATACAATAGATACTCTTGGAGCGGGTGACATATTACACGGTGCATATTGTTACTATGTCGTCTCCGGATACCCTGATATGGCCAGTGCGCTTAGCAAAGCCACTCACATAGCCAGCTACTCCTGTAAATACTTTGGGACAAGAGAATGGATGGAACATTTTGATATAGATACGTGATTCCAGTCTATCGTCCGCCGTGTTCATGTCTTGTCTGGGGAGCGGGACAAGGCAATTACCCGGTTTCTACGGGTAAATGTTGAAACCACATCCTTATTTGCGCTTGAAAGCTCGTTTTGACCCCGAAATGGTGGTTCTGAGCCGGACTTGGAATAGCTCTTTATAGTGACACCTCCTTTTCTCCAGGGGAAGACTTAAAAAGATGCCTGAGCCCGTCCGGCTCATTCCACCCTGCTCTGGGTGTCGATTATCAGACGATGGTTTCAAAAAGGTTACAGCTTTACTTTAGGCCATGATGCTAACATGTTGAAATGAGACAAAAAAGGGATGGACTCTGATTAAATACATTTTTTTGTAGTGGTGTGAAGACCGAGGGATGCCCGCAAGCGAAGCAACATAAGCTGGAAGCTGGCTACAACAGGCCGCAAAGAGATCTTGCCACAAATACAAATTCCCGGAGCGAAGCCGGTTGCAAAACATGTGAGTTGCATATAACGAACTTGGGGAACGTATTCTACTAATGAGGAACCGTTATTCCCCCGGGATTCTCGTTCTGTACAGCCTCAGGTCTTCTTCCGAGATTTGATCAGGCGGGACTAGACGATAATGACATTCTGTCAGCAAAGCCACCCCAGCTTCACCCATCTCGAACATAAATAAAGCAATCATATCGGCTTCCATGAACTGCGCGCCTATGGCATGGCAAACCAAGTTGGGGAACTTGTCCCCACAGACGGCGAAATCCTGCTCCATCTGCACAATACTGAGCCTATCAGTACCGCCTTTCGCCTGGACAGGAAACACATAATGCACTCCCTTGCGATCAAGCCCCACGTAGATCTCGTCAGTCTCGACCTGTCCCATGCCATCGACATAGGTCCTTAAATGGTTTTGCAGTGAATAACAGGTAACACAGGTGAGAATGTCGATGAGGCGGTTATATCTGACTTTAGCTAAAAGGGCCTGCTCGTCACTAAGCGCATACATTTCGATAATGCCGGGAGTCGCATTGGGCACTTTGGTTTCCGCTAGCGCAGGATTGGGTGCGATGACTATCGGTAAGATGGCCACGAATTTATACAATCCTCTGCCTGCCGGACGAATGATCCATGTCTTGTCCGCAGGCGCTTTGTCTCTGATCGATTGTGGAAGGATTGCGCGGTATCGGAAGCTATAGATAATATCGCCAAGGTTCTTCGGGAGGTTAATTTCCAATTGCCGGGCGATAGGTACGATCTCTTCCCGGTCAAATGCGACTTCCTCCGCCCCTTCCTTATAGTGATCAAAGAATAGCCGCTCGATGATCTGCTCATACCGATTTCTCGCCATGCAATCTCCTATCCCGGCCAACGCAAAAGCACCACTTCTTCCCTGAGCTGCTCTTTGGTCGCGGTCGATAAGCGGGTGCGAAACAGATCGATGTTTACTACTTCGTAACCGAGTGAACTGGCAATATCCGCCAAAATGTGTCCAGTTCTTATCATAATGCGAAGATAGGAGGCCTGGTCGCCTACCACATACGCCAAGCGGGCGCCAGGGCGGAGTGCCTGCTTTAAATTTTCCAGGTGCCGCGCCATACCCCCAAAGTACAACTTTGTTACGGTCGCATACAGACGCTCAAATCCGCTCGTTTTATTGAGCTCTATTCGCCGGTTTTCGATTGCTTCGGCTAATCGGTTGATCTCGGGATGAGAGCTCACCCACTCGTCGTCATTGTCACCTTTGTACACGTTGCGAGTATTTGAACGCACCAGTTCCCGCTTGTATGCCTGCAGCTCTTTTTTGTTGCGGATGAAGCCCAGGAAGACGGATTCAAGCCGTGTAGTCCTAGTGTAATCTTTTTCATTCGGATAGGGCGGCGAGGTTATTACTGCGTCAATCGAGCAGGGTTCCAGCCGCGCTACTTCTTCGCGGGCATCCCCACGGATCACTCTCACCTCAGTCAGAGCCTTAGCTTTAAAACGCTTGATATCAACGACCATCATCCTGATGGTTTCGAGCCAAGGGAAGACCACTTCGGCATCGCGCTTGATTGTTCCCACGCCCACTTCCGGCCCGAAATGCAAATTACTGGCATAGAACACGAGCGCCTTGGCAAAGGCGAGGAGTTCGTGGTCAATATACCGCTGTTCCTGATGAGATCTAAGGCATTCCAGGAGGAGGAGCGCTTTTCTCATCGGCCGCGGGCTAATTGAATCTTTAAGGAGAAGTTTTAGTCCATCCGGACCGATGAGGTCATAGTTAACCTGTTTATTGCTTCGTATGGCAGATTCTGCGGAAGTAGTAATCTCTTTGGCGTGGGCTTTAAGCCGCTCGGGATCTATCGACCAGTCGACTTTTACTGAGCTGGCAAAATGGGTAACCGGATGGGCTTCTATGCCCACTGATGGAATCCCAAGTTTTTTGCATTCTACCAGAGTGGTGCCTGTCCCACAAAAAGGGTCAAGCACCCGGTTTAACTTAGTTACGCCGAACCGTTCAAGATAATCCCGTACGAGGTGAGGCGGGAAGGAGAGTACGAATCGATACCAGTCATGAACCGCCCGATCTTCTGTAGACAGCTTGTTTGCCTCGCCGTTGGTCCTTCTTGGCAGAAAATTGATCTGTTGCGCAGGTCCCGGCATTCTCCCCCTCTTTTCAAGCAGAAACAGCCCGGAGGTCGCCGGACTGTCTAAAGAGTATACACGAAGAGGACCCAATTTCGAGCCTCTTTTTGATAGGGGTTTTCAGGAATTTTATTCTAACGCTTCCAGCTTCTCAATATTTTCTTCCCGATATCCGCTCTGATGACCAAAGGGGATTGAGGTCCGGGGGTCGGACTTGGGCCGACTCCTTTTGAGCCCTTCCGTTAGACGAATCCGGCAAGCCCTAATCCCGGCCTCGGGGCTTCCACTTTCTTGCCAGGCGCCGGGCCTTTGCGATCTGGGCAGGTGTCATTTTCTCGGTGAGACCGTCTCTGAAATCTCCTGCATAGTCTTCGGCATACGTATCATCTCCGTGTGCTGCCGCCAAATCAAACCACATATAGGCCAGTATGAAATCCTGCGGCACACTCTTACCGTTGGAGTACGCCCAGCCCAATTCAAATTGTGCCTGGTCATCTCCCTTTTCGGCCGCCTTGCGATACCATTTTATCGCCTCAGCGTGATCCTGCGGCACGCCTTGACCGTTGGCGTAAAGCCCTCCCAGTTCACGTTGCGCGGGAGAGAATCCCTGCTCAGCCGCCTTGCGGTAACATTTGACGGCCTCGGCATAATCCCGCGGCACGCTATCTTCGCCGGCATACGCCCAGCCCAATTCAAATTGTGCTTCCGCGTCTCCCTGCTCTGCCGCCCTGCGGTACCACTTCATAGCCTGAACATAGTCCTGTGATACGCCCCTGCCAAAGTCATACATTACTCCCAGATAGAATTGCGCGGCTATATCTCCCTTCTCCGCCAAAGGCTGAAGCTCCTTATAAGCCCGGGCATAATCACCCCTGTCATAGGCGGCCGTACCCTTATCCAAACCGGCATGAGCAAGGGCAGCGAATCCGACCAGTAAAGCCACACAAAGCAGGGATTTGAGTCTTGCCATTTGTGCCTCCTCGATCCGGCGGGCATCAAGGGAAGGGACAAAGCAGAAGAACCTGGCGCTGAAGCCGCTGAGATAGACTATTTTGGAGTCTTTGCTCTCCGCTCCTGACCTTCTCTCATCTTCTCTCTCACTTCATCTTTCGTGATGAACCCGTCCCCGTTTTTGTCAAGTTGATTGAATTGTTTTTCCTGAAAGGCCATCCATTCGCTTTTGCTTATCTTGCCGTCATGATCCGTGTCCATCTCCTGAAACATCATATCGATTGCCTGCTCCATTCGGGGATCAAGCCCTGTTGCTCCCCCTCCCTGGGATGGGGAGGATTTTTGAGTCTGCGCAAAGATGAAGCCACAGCAGACCATAAGCAGAACTGCAACTAAGACCGGAATTGTTTTCCATTTAGCCATTTAAGGTTTCCTTCCACAAATTGTTTTTAGACGCATCGAGCCCGCATCGCTCCGCGATGAAGCTTTCAAACCCAACTTTACCAATATTAGCACCATCTTGAAGGCAACTCAGTATAAAACACATGCTCAACGAAGCTGCCCCGTTGAACTTTTCGAGCCTTTCGCCCGCCCGGATTACCTTGAGTATTCATTAGTCATTCCCGCGATTCATTGCAGCATGAAAAATGCTTTGACCTTCGAAGATCATCGCCCCGGGAGGAAATGAGATCGCGCTATTCCATTAGCGGCCGCTTTGTTATAGAATACGTCCGTTAATCGGGATTGGTCAAATTAAGGGCCGCCAAATCTCACTCCAGCACCTCTGAAACTGGCCTCCGGTTCTTCGATGTCTCTCACGAACGCCTCGCTTCCCATTGATGATCGATCCTTCAGGATCAGCCTAATTTTCGTAAAGATAGCCCTTAACGGTGGAAAGCAACTCGGGAGATACACGAGGAAACGTCTTTGCGCGATATTACCAATTCTCTCGCATTCAGGCTCTTTTGCCTGCTCCTGCTTGCAAGCGCAATCGTGTTCATTTCCCTGACTACTTTCATCATCAGGGCCAATACGCAGCATGTTATGCAGGAAATAACCCTCTCTGCCAAACGCACCAACGAACTGCTCCTGCGATCCATGCGCCAGAGCATGTTGCTCAACCGGCTCGAAGATGTCGCACAGTCGGTCGACGCGCTGGGCAGCGTACCTGGAGTTGAGGACGTTAGAATTTATGATAAGAAAGGAAGTGTCGTTTTCAGCACAAACACCGGGGAACTCGGGCAAAAGGCGGACATCAACGCCCCACAATGCATCGTATGCCACAGCGGCGAAAAGCCGCTTGATTTTATCCCTGAAGACGTTCGGCCTCGAATTATTACCTCCCCAAACGGGTACAGGGTCCTGGGCGTTTTAAAGTCAGTCCGCAATGAGCCCGCTTGCGCAGCACCAAGCTGCCATCCCTCGCCTTCCAAACAAAAAATACTGGGCGTGCTCGACTCTCAGTTCAGCCTCGCTCAAGTGGATCGGAATATCCTTAACAGCCGCAACCAAATGATTCTTTACTCCATCGGCGCCATCCTGGTCATCGAGCTTTTCGCAGGGCTTTTCATAATGCAAATGGTGCATAAGCGGGTGGTCAGGCTTGCTGAAGGCCAGCGTGAGGTCAAAAAGGGCAATTTGAATTATAACGTCCCGGTCGAAGGGAACGACGAAATAGCCGATCTGGCGCGTTCGTTCAACAGCATGGTGGCAAGCCTTAAGCGGGCTCAAGCTGAAAACATCGAGATGTCCCGCAAGATGGTCCACGTAGCCAAGATGGCTTCCATGGGCAAGCTTGCGGCCACCGTGGCTCACGAAATCAATAACCCCCTTGGCGGGATTCTGACTTACGCCAAGCTGATCTCGCGGAAAATCAGCTCGGGGCCCATGACGGAAGAAGACACCAAAGCAACCCTGGGGTATCTTGACGCAACCATTAGCGAAATCAAGCGCTGTGGAAATATCGTCAAGAATCTGCTCTATTTTTCCAGAAGCTCCGAATCCGTCATGGAAAAGATTGACATCAACAGTATTATTGAGAAAAGTCTTTCAATAACCAACCATCATTTCGAAATAAATGAGATCAGCACGGTAACGAAGCTGGAGGCAAAGGACCCAAACTTCATCGGCAATGCAAACCAGATTTTGCAGGTGCTGATCGCTCTGTACATGAACGCGGTGGAAGCCATGCCCCGTGGCGGCGCTCTGACTGTCGCCACCCAGGATGTGTTTGACCCGGACGCTCTCCGCATTAGTGTCGCAGATAACGGCAGGGGTATTCCCCGGGAAATCCGGGCGACCATATTCGAACCGTTCTTCACGACAAAGGAGGACGGACATAGCACAGGTCTAGGTCTGTCCGTAGTCTACGGAATCACATTGGGACACAAGGGGAAAATCGAGGTCGAATCGGAACCGGGGCGGGGAGCGACATTTATCCTCACATTGCCGAGACAAATAAACACAGATCAAGAAAAGGAACCGATCTTCGATGGGCTTTTAGTTTCGGATTTATGACCGCGGGTTTTCCGGCGGTCAATATGTAAAACGCTTTGGAATATGCCGGAGATTGATGAAAAATGACTGATCAGACGTCAATGCTCATTGTGGACGATGAGCCGTCGGTCCGCGAATCGCTCAAGCAATGGTTTCTCCCTGAGGGCTACCGTGTGGAGACAGCGGCTGGAGCGATGGACGCGTTGGACAAACTGCGCAATTCAAGCTTCGACATAGCGCTGCTCGACATAAAGATGCCGGGAATGGATGGGATCGAGCTCCAACAGCGATTGAAGGAAATAGACAGCCAACTGGTGATCATAATAATGACGGCTTACGCCACGGTTGACACAGCAGTGCAGGCCCTGAAACAGGGCGCCTTCGATTACATATCCAAACCGGTGGATCCGGACGACCTGAGCAGACTCATTCGCAACGCGGCCGTACAGCGGTCGCTCGTCCGCGAAAACCTCAGTCTCAAGGAAGAAATCCAGGCGTTGATCTCCGTTGATCAGATCGTCGGCGAAAGCCGTCAGACAATGGAGATCCTGAAGCTGATCCAGACGGTGGCCAGGACGGATGTTACGGTGATGATCCAGGGTGCTTCAGGCACGGGCAAGGAGCTTGTCGCCAGGGCCATCCACTTCAACAGCAAACGCAAGTATTTCCCGCTTATCACCATCAATTGCGGCGCCTTGACAGACACCCTGGTGGAGAGCGAGCTTTTCGGCCATGAGCGAGGGGCTTTCACCGGCGCGCAGTATCGTCGCAAGGGTAAGCTGGAAATGGCGCATAAAGGCGCCATCTTTTTCGACGAAATAGGCAACATCGGCCCAAGGACCCAGATGGATTTGCTGCGTGTCATAGAAACAAAGCGATTCACGCGCCTTGGCGGCAACCAGGTCGTCGAAGCGGACTTCAGGATCATCTCTGCGACAAATAGCAACCTTGAAGATGCGGTCAAGGACGGGACGTTCAGAGAAGACCTGTACTACCGGTTGAACGTTTTCAACATACAGTTGCCCTCCCTCAAAGAAAGGGCTTCCGACATCCCGCTGCTGGTAAACCATTTTGTGCGTAAGTTCGCCACAGCTATGAACAAACCCTTCACGGGCGTTGACCCTCAGACTATGGAATGGCTGATGCAACAGCCATGGCCGGGAAATGTCAGGGAACTCCAGAATGCAATCGAAAGAGCCATTGTGGTGGGAGAGCCTCCCTTGATCACAGCTCAGGACCTCCCCTGCCCTGTCGACTGGCGGGCGCCTTCAGATACGGGTGAGGTGCTGCCGCTTGCGGAAATCGAAAAGCGCCACATTCAACTCGCCTTGAACAAGACCGGGGGAAACGTGTCGCTGGCCGCCCAGTTGCTCGAAGTTGACAGAGCCACCGTATACAACAAAATCAAGAAATACTGCCTGGGTTATTAGAACCTTGAGGTTGGGATCGCCCATGTTCCGGCGCAGTGAGTCCCATCTGCAGTTGATGTTCACAAATTCAGAATATCCATAATGATGCTGCTGGTTACTATTGAATTCGCGGGTGAGAAAGAAATAGAGAGCCTGCGCGATCAACTCGAAGCCCGATTTCTTACAAGAGTGAAAATTTCGCGCCCTGACTTCGATTCTCGCGACTTCTTAGATCTTCACAGAAACCAGTACAACTCCTCTGCTATTATCGAACGGCTGGAAAAAAACCTCCCGACGGCGGCTTCCAAAGTGCTCGCCGTTACCGGATTGGACTTATATATTCCGGTCCTGACCTTCGTTTTCGGCGAGGCGCGCTTAAACGGCCAATGCGCCGTTGTCAGTTCCTACCGCCTGGATACCAAGTTTTACGGCCTGCCCAATAATCCCGCACTTCTGCAGGAGCGCCTCCTCAAAGAGGCTATCCATGAGTTGGGCCACACCTACGGCCTTTACCACTGTCATAATCAGGAATGTGTTATGAAATCGTCGACCTACGTCGAAGAAATCGATTTCAAAAGCAGCCGGTTTTGTGAGAAGTGTTGGGGTCAATTAGTGAAATGCTAGAAGAGATAGGAGATTAGGGGTTTAGGAGATTAGGAGAGGGATTTAGGGATTAATCTCTCAATCCCTAACCCCCTAAACGCCTAAGCCCCTAACTTCCCTAAGCTTTCTCCGTTTCCGCCGACCAAAGCCCCTTAAGGGTATTCGTTCCAACGGCAGGCTTATCCGTCGCCATCACCGGCAACCGGTTGACCAGCCACCTGAACAGCCAAACTCCCATTGTCACCAGGGCCAGCGATACCGTCACTTCCATCCAGCTCGGCCTGTAATGAGGGCTGATTTGCCAGTTCATCGCGATCATCGACACGTCAAACCGGTTTAAGAGTATGCCTATAATGGTCCAAGCCCCGGTTATCCTCACGAGTTTTACATTGCGGGTCCTCACTCCAAACACATACAGAGCGCAAGGCAACGCAACAAAACCGACAATCTCGATTAGGTATAGATGACCGTAGGGTGTATTGAGCAGGGTCCAGTGATTGCCGTCGGCCAGACCGATCAGCTTCAAAAAGAAGTAGACATAGAGCACGACGGCGGCGGCTTTTCCAAGCCCGAGCGTCAGATCGTCAAGATCGAAATGTGAAGAAGACGAAAGTCTATAACTGAACAGTCTATGAGACAGCGCGCTTTCCACGATCACCATGGAAAGTCCGGCGATAATGCTGGAGATGAAGAAAAAGAGCGGCAGGTACATCGAATACCAAAGCGGGTGAAGTTTTGTTGGCGCTATCAGGAAAAGCGAACCTAGGCTGGATTGATGCAGAGTGCTAAGCACCACTCCCAGGATCGCCAACCATATCGTCAGCCGGCTCCAGTATTGCCTGAGCTTTTCCCATCCGAGCCATTCCCAGAAGGCGGGCACAAATTCAAGGGCCTGAACGGTAAGGTAGGCAGCCACGCACATACCGACTTCGAAAAGCACTGACGTGACGCCTCGAGGGAATAGCATGATGAACGGCATGCGCCACGGCTGGCCAAGATCCAGAACAAGCCCCACGACGACAAAGACATAACCCAGAAGCCCGGTCAGGATGGCGGGTCTTACTAAAGGCTCGTAGGCTTTGAGCCCGAACAGGTGCACCGTGGCTGCGATGGTGTAGCCTCCCGCAGCAAGGGCAACCCCGCACATAACGTCAAAACCGATCCACAGGCCCCAAGGGGTCGTCTGGCTCAGGTTTGTGACGGCGCCTAGTCCTTTGAACAGCCGCAACCCGATCAGCACAAGCCCCGCGACGACGATCAGACCGCTTATCAGATTGAACGGAGTGAATAACTTCTTCGGATCCCCTATCAGCAGATGAATTAGCTTTTTCATTGTCGATTTCCTCAACGTGAAACATGATGGCGCGAGCGCTCTTCATGAGTCTCGTCTTTGCCGTGAGAAAGATAATGGAAGCCGGCGAGCAGCGCGGGCCACATCAGCATTATAGCCGGCACGGTCCCCATGGCGCCTGCGGTTAGCTCGGGGTAGTCCTGGTCGCTGAGCATGGGCAGACCAAGCTTGTCGAACGGCGCGCCCGCGAGGTAGAGCCAACTTGTGCCGCCGGCCTCGTGTTCACCGTAGATATGGTGCACGTAGGCGTTGGGGGTGTCGTGAATGCGCTTCCTGGCCTCTTCGAGAAGTTCCGGACGCCGCCCGTATTTCAGTGCTTCCACCGGACACGCCTCAACGCAACCGGGAAGTTCACCCTGCTCCTGCCGCGCAAAACAAAACGTGCATTTCTTGATGAAAGGCGATGCCTTTGAATACTCGAACTTGGGAACGTTGAACGGGCAGGCCACCATGCAGTAGCGGCAACCCAGGCAGAGATCGTTTCGATATGTAACTGCACCGTTTGATTGCTTTTCCATCGCTCTTATTATGCATGCCGAAGAGCAAGCCGGCTCCACGCAGTGCATGCATTGCTGCTTTCTTGTAATCTCCACGCCTTCACTTACGGTGTACTTGTTGACAACTGTGTATGCGGTGGGGGAAGTATCCCGGACTTGTTCGAAAAGGGAGTCGTCGTCCTCGAAAGGCACTTTGGGCTTGGGCAACCCGTTTACCTGATTGCACGCACCTTCGCAAGAACGGCATCCAACACATAAAGTGGTGTCCACAAGGACGCCCATCGCCTCTTCTTCACGCAACCGCCCGACTACCTCAGCCGCCCGCGCAGGATTTGAGCCAAGAAGAGCCATCGCGCTTCCCACTCCAGCAAGTTTCAGAAAGCTGCGCCTGCTGCAGTTCCGGGCACTCTCAGCTTCGTTTTTTGACAAAGTCGCCTTTTTGCTCATTTTGTCTTCCTTCATAAGTGTTTGCAGCCGACCGAGCGGCTTATCGCTGTTTGATGTCCAACCGTAACCACCCAATCAGACAGGGTTTACGATTCGGAAGGATAGTGCTTCTGTCCCCGGATCAGGTCCGGGGCAGGCTCCGGAAAGGAAACCGAGCTGCTCACCCTTTATTAAAGAGGGTCGGGTAGGTTTTCGCGCAGGGGAGTGAAATAAATCCAAGTTCCGCGAGGTAAGTCAGAAGATCTGCACAGTCAGTGTGAAAAAAGAATCCTTGCCGAAAAGAAAACTATTTAGTGAGTAAGAACTCCCTGGCCAAGTCGTCCCATCTTTCGGGGTCAACCGCCCTGCCCAAACCCGAGACCGGCTCACCGCCATCCTGGTGCAGCCCGGCCACTGCCTCGCCGCGCTTCAGGCAATAAAGGGTCTCGCGAATCTCTTCAAGCCACTTGCCGATCATGGCCGGCGGAATCATGTTTTCCAGATTGGCGGCCGGATTACTATTGGTGACTTTGAACAACCAACCTTTTCCATAGGGATCTCGAAAAGCCAAGGCCGGAGATTTGACCACCTCACTATTGATCGCCACTACCTCGCCTTCGACCGGGGACAGCATGTGAATCGACCGGGAATCAGCCTCCATCAGCCAAGCAGGTGAGCCTTGGCCTACTTTGGAGCCTTTTTCCGGCAATGAAATCGAATCGACCGAACCGAGCAGTTTCACAGCAAAATCGTCCATACCGACTGTAATGATGCTGTTTGCTCCCACCTTTGCCCACGCATGTCCGGGATGAACCATTACGTTGCCGGGAACCAGGAAGCCGGCGATGCGCTCCAGAACAATCGCCTTCGGAGTCATGAAATGCCACGCGAGCCCCAGTACGGGAATGCCCACGAGAATGCCGATCACGGGCAGAAAAGTAATCCCGAGGACCATGAAGCCAGCTCCGACCACGAGCAGAGCCACGGCGATGACCATGCCTGCTAATCTCTCAGGAATGCTTACCGTGTTTTCCATCACTTACCACCTGATCTTTCCCGCCGGGGGCGTACCCTGAAGTTGTGAATGGTGAAGTTAGAAGGTTAAATTTTCACCCTTCACTTTTTTTTCGCCGGCTTATTTTGTAAGAAAAAACTCTCTGGCAAGATCGTCCCACCCTTCGGGATCGACCGCTTTGGCTATGCCCCGAATGGGCTCACCGCCGTCTGCATACAGTGGGGCTGAGGATGGAGCCAGCCCACGGCCGGCGAGGCTTTGGCGAATGTTTTCAAACCATTCCCCAACCATGCCGCTTGGAATCATGTTCTTCAGATTGGAAGTCAGGTTGTTACTCTTGACCTTGAACAGCCAACCTTTCCCGTAAGGATCTTCAAAAGCCGTGCCGGGGGAGTGGACCACCTCGTGGTTGACCGCCACAACTTCGCCTTCCACCGGAGACAACATGTGAATCACACGAGAATCGGTTTTGAACCCCCAGCCTAAAGACCCCTGCTTCACTCGCGATCCCAATTTGGGTAAAGAAATAGAATCTGCGGAACCGAGAAGTTTTGCGGCGAATTCGTCCATGCCTACCACGACTGAATCAACGCCCTCCAGCTTCGCCCATGCATGACCGGGATGAAACATCACATCTGCGGGGGCAAGGAAGCCGGCGAAACGTTCAGAAAAAGTTCTCACCACATCCTTGACTGCTGCCAGTTCGACTCTTGGACCGGTCAGCAGGCGCCAAAATACGATGAAGCCGAATAGACCGAGCAGCGCGATGATGTACTCAGCCTGCTTTGCCTCTGTGAGATGCGCTAAGATTCTCATGTCGTCTTGCTCCTCATGATTTGAGTTTTCGATTGAAGATGCTTTAATCCAATACAAAGTCCATGCCATTATGTGAAACGAAAAGTTGACAGACATAATACGATTAGATATCAGGTACTTATAGCCAATCAACAAGTCGGGCGTTCAAGCTGTTGGCCGGCTCTAATCAGGTGGTGTAGAAATTATCCACACAATAGGCACATTAACTGTCGAAAATTTCGAATCCCGGCCGAAGACTGTAGAAATCTTCGACAGGGCGGCGGGGCCGCTGCCGGCATGGCCACCAGCACACCGGCAAATATTGAAGTTCTTAAATTAATGGAAATCAGGATGCATGGTCAGGCGACGGGGCCTCGATGCTGTTGATTTATGGTGGTTTAATGTCATACCGGGCGGGCTGGTAACGGGGTCTTCACATCAGACGCAGACTTTTTCCCAACTAATTGATGTCATGCGGAGTTGCTTTCAAGTCGGTGCTTGGGGAGGGCATAGAGCCCTCCCTTACGACAGAACCGCGCGACACGGGGCGGGGTTTATCCCCATAGGCGCTCAGACAAGCAGGTAAGTCATTCATATTCAGTTGCCGTTGCCCTCAGATGTAACTATGGTATTCGGGCTCGTACATCAAAGACCTGATATATTTCGGCAGGTCCTCGGGTCTCGATTTGGTCGCAATACACTGTTTGTATGCAACCTCGGCCACAGCAACGCCAATTGCCTCAGAAACTTCCCTGATGCGAGTCAATGTGGGAAGAATCCGGCCCTGTGCAAGCTCTTCATCTGACACCAGGTCCGCCAAGGTCCTTGCTGCAACGAGAAACATTTCATCAGGCACACTTCTGGCCCAGCTTGCGATGACGCCCAAACCCACAGCAGGGAAAATGTAGACGTTATTCCCTTGAGCCGGAACATATTCTTTCCCATTGAGCGTAACGGGATCAAACGGGCTGCCGCTTGCAAAAACGGCGCGTCCATCCGTGAATGTATAGGCCTGTTCGGCAGTACATTCCGCCTTGGGAGTGGGATTTGAGAGTGCAAAAATAATCGGCCTTTCGTTGATCCTCGCCATGGCCTCCAGCACGGGCCGACTGAACGCTCCGGGCTGTGCGGAAACCCCGATAATCGCCGTAGGCTTTAGCGCTTCAACAGCGGCAAGGAAGTCGGGGGCGAGTTCGTGGTCATGCGCATAGAAAAGTTTTTCTTCGGTCAAATGGCCCCGGCCCTTTACAATCAACCCCTTGGAATCCACAAACCAGCATCGCAAACGTGCTTCTTCTTCGGATAGACCTTCATTGACCAACGCGGAAACGATCAGATGGCCAGCGCCCATTCCGGCTTCACCCGCCCCCAAAAACAGTATTCTTTGATCCTTGAGCTTTCCACCGGTTAGGCGCAAAGCTGAATAGATACACGACAGACACACTGCGGCCGTTCCCTGGATGTCATCATTGAAGGTGCAGACTTCATTGCGATACTTCCGCAACAGGCGAAATGCGTTAACATTGGCAAAATCTTCAAACTGGATCAGCGCAGCCGGAAAGACCTCCTGCACCGCCACGATAAACTCGTCGATCAACTCGTCGTAAGCTTCTCCTCTGATACGCTTCTGTCTTAAGCCGATATAGAGAGGATCGTTCAGCAACTTCTCGTTTTCCGTTCCGACGTCAATAGTTATGGGAAGACTGGCGGAAGGATGAATACCGGCACAAGCGGTGTAGAGGGCGAGCTTTCCTACGGGAATGCCCATGCCGTCGGCGCCGAGGTCTCCAAGCCCGAGAATGCGTTCTCCATCAGTGACGACGATGATGCGTATGTTCTTATCAGGCCAATTCTCCAGAAGCTCGGCTATCCTGCCTTTGTCGTTAGCTGTAATAAATATGCCTCGCGGTCTGCGAAAAATATTGCCGTACTCGAGACAAGCCTGCCCTACAGTCGGGGTATAGACGATTGGCACCAGTTCCTCGATGTTCTCCAAAATCGCCCTGTAGAACAAGGTCCTGTTTCGATCCTGAAGGCTAACGAGGAAGATGTATTTTTCCAGGTTCGTAGGTTTTACTCTCAGATTCCTCATAACTCGCATAAGCTGCTCGTCCATGGTATGAACATGAGGAGGCAGGAGCCCTCTAAGGCCCAATGCGTCCCGTTCCGCCTCGGTGAATGCTGTCCCCTTGTTCAGCGATGGATCGCGGAGCAAAGCAGCTCCAGTGGGGAAATCCCTGAGACGGCTCTGGAGCTCCATTTTCCCCTTTGCATTCTCACATACACATTTCTTGAGGATAGATTGGAGATTGATATGGCCAAGGAATCTGGAAAGAGCGTCTCCTTCGGCTAAATCTTTATTAAACCGAATGACCATATCATCCTTTTCGTATGCTACGCTGTACATGATGCTAATCCTTTCTGCTAAAGGGGAACAATTGTATCGACTCAAGAGTGTACACGTTGACCGCAGGACGACGTAGAAATGTGAAAGCCATTTCGAGCATGAGCTGGAGTCCCGGATACGATACGATTTCTCAAGAGAACGTGCAAGCAATATGTCGCTTACAGCGGTCTTTTCTACTGATAACGAGCACAAAAAGCACTAGAAGAAACTCTTGTATGTGATACTCTTTTAACTATGTAGCTGACGGCTTTTCCAGGAATCGATCACTCATTTCAAGCTATCGGAGAGAAAAACGATGCTGAAAAAACCGGTCTTCGACTATTTTTTCAAGCCCGGGGCCATTGCTGTCATCGGGGCAACTCCCAGGGAGGGATCCATTGGCTGTGCCTTGCTGACTAATTTAAAAAGAGGCCGTTTTTCCGGACCGATCTATCCCATCAATCCAAAGCACGAGGAGATCCTGGGCCTTAAAGCCTACCCTTCCATTGCTGCGGTGGGCTCCCCCATCGATCTGGCCATTATCGCCGTTCCCATCCGGGGGGTGCCCGCAGTCATGAAAGAATGCGGCGAGGCCGGTGTGAAGGGGGCCATCATCATTTCGGCCGGCGGCAAAGAGACGGGAGAAGAAGGAGTACGCATAGAAGAGGAAATCAGATCCGAGGCGCAACGCAGCGGGATACGCTACCTTGGACCGAACTGCCTGGGGATTCTCTCCCCCATCGATGGCCCGAACGCCAGTTTTGCGGCCCACTCCGCCTCACCGGGAAGCCTCGCGCTGCTCTCCCAGAGCGGCGCCATCTGCAACGCCATTCTGGATCTGGCAGCCAGCGAAAAGATCGGCTTTTCACATTTTGTCAGCGTCGGTTCCATGGCCGATTTGGACTTCGCCGACATGATCGACTACCTTGGCAACGACCCGACCGCCCGTAGCATTATCATCTACATGGAGAACATGACCCGGCATCGCAAGTTCATAAGCGCAGCCCGCTCCGTTTCCCGGGTCAAGCCCATCATCGTTGTCAAATCGGGCCGCAGCGAAGCGGCCGCCAAAGCCGCAGCCTCACACACCGGAGCCATCGCCGGACGGGATGAGGCCTACAATGCGGCGTTTCGCCGTGCTGGAATCATCCGGGTAGACACGATCAGCCAGCTCGTCAGTTGCGCGCAAGCTCTGGGAAAGATGCGCAGGCCCACCGGGAGCAAACTGGCAATCATCACCAACGCCGGTGGTCCAGGGGTCATGGCGGTGGATGCTTTCAGCAAATGGGACATCGAGCCCGCAACGCTCAGCCCTGAAACACTTCAAAAGCTCGACGCATTCCTGCCCCCCCTCTGGAGCCGTGGAAATCCCATCGATATTCTCGGGGATGCGCAGCCGGATCGCTATGTGCAGACAATGCAAGTCTGCCTGAAAGCTCCCGAACTCTCCGGGTTGATCGTTATCCTAGCCCCTCGGGCCATGACGGACCCTACTGGAGTGGCCCAGGCCCTGGCTACCAGAATCAGGAATCGGGCCAAGCCCTTCATGGCCGTGTGGATGGGGGCACGAGACGTGGAAGCCGGCATAAGAATACTCAATGAATCCGGCATTCCCACCTATGCCACTCCCGAAGAAGCAGTAGATTCTTTCATGCACATGTACCGGTATTCGCGCAATCTGGAGCTCCTGCAAGAGACGCCGCCAAGCCTGCCACACGACATCCAGGTAAATACGAAAGAGGCGCGAACCTTCATCGGCGAGTGTCTCAAACGCCGCGAAAAAGTCCTTACAGAAATTGAATCCAAGGCTATCCTGTCGTCATATGGCATCCCGGTCAACCCCACCGTTGCGGCATCGAGCCCATCGGCAGCCGCCGAGGCGGCTAAAGGCATCGGCTTTCCGGTGGTGGTCAAGATCTCCTCACCCGATATCACCCGTAAATCCGATGTGGACGGCGTCCGGGTATATTTGAGGAGCGAGCAGGAGGTCACAGCGGCTTTCGAAGAGGTCACCAGCAGTGCAAGGAGGCTAAAGCCGGAAGCCAGGATTTCGGGGGTTACGGTGCAAAGCCAAGTGAAAAAATCCGGAATCGAATTGATCGTTTTGTGCAAGCGCGACCCTCAGTTCGGTCCGCTCATCTTCTTCGGTATGGGTGGGGTACTGACCGAGGTGTTCAAGGATTTGGCGGTGGATCTGCCTCCTCTCAACCTCCTGCTGGCCCGTCGTCTCATTGGACGGACCCGCGTCCATCGCCTCCTCCAGGGTTACCGCAATATTCCCGCAGCCAACATAGACCTGGTGGCTGAGTTTCTCGTTCGCGTTTCGCAACTGGTGACCGATTTTCCAGAAATCGTGGAATTGGACCTCAACCCTGTGATCATCAGTGACGGATGCCCAGTGGCCGTAGATGCGCGCATTGTGGTCGAGCCCAGCGATGTGCCTGCCCCCCGGCACCTGATCATAAGTCCTTATCCCAACCAGTATGAAAGCGATTGGATGCTCAAAGACGGCACTCCGGTGCTGATCCGTCCCGTGAAGCCCGAAGACGAGCCTCTGGTAGCGGATCTGCTGGAAAATTGTTCCGAGCAGACGATCTACTTTCGCTATTTTGGAGTGAACAAAAGCTGGCCCCATCAGTCTTTGATCCGGTTCACCCAAAACGACTACGACCGGGAAATCGCTATTGCCGCTATCGGGCTGCCGCCAGGACCAACCGTCATGATGGGGGTAGGAAGGCTGGTGATGACCCCGGAGCGGGATTCAGCCGAATTTGCCGTGATAGTGGCCGATCGATGGCAGCGCACAGGTCTTGGTAAGAAACTCCTCGAGCGGGTCATAGACATTGCAAAGGACAATGGAGTGCGGACCCTATCCGGTGACGTGCTGGCCGAAAACCGGCCCATGCTTGGCCTGGCAAAAAAGGTTGGGTTTAAACTCCTCAGGCCCGAAGCCGGCACATGCCGGGTGGAGTTGGATCTAGTTTCCGGGACTGGAACAGATTGAGGGCTGGAAGAAAGATCCACCAAACGCAGAGGCTGGTCATGGACAGGTAGCGTGCGTGACGACCTACTTACGCCGTTTACAAAAATATCTTTATTCCTAACATGAAACCGGAGATAGGGCAGCGATGGAAAGTGAGTGTCACAAGCCGGACCAGACACTTGAGGCCGTTCGTGAGCGCGCCGACAAGTTCCAGAGCATCTTCGAGAATTCAACGATGGGTATTTTCCAGTCGTCTCTGGACGGCCGTTTCCTGATGGTCAATCCGGCCTTCGCGGGCATCCTCGGTTATGATTCGCCCGAGGATCTAATAGACTCCATAGGGGATATCGAGTCTCAGTTCTATCATCATGCCGAGCGCAGAGCCGAAATCCTGTCCGCCATCGAAGTAAAAGAGGGCATATCCAGGTTTGATTTAGAGCTTCGGCGAAAGGACGGCACTATCATCACCTGCTCGCTGAGCATTCGGGCCATTCGCGATGCCAATGGCAAAATCACTCACCTGGACGGCTTTATAGAGGATGTCACCAAGTCGACACTGTGGAAAAAAGAGATCCAGGAGCGATCCGAAAACCTTACCAGTGAAAACCTTCGCCTCAGAGCACTGTTTAAAGATCGCTACCGGTTCGGGAAAATCATCGGCAAGAGTCCGGTCATGCAGGAACTTTATGAAATCATGCTTCAAGCGGCGGGCACCAACACCAGTGTCATCATCTACGGGGAGTCAGGCACGGGAAAGGAACTGGTCGCACGGGCCATTCACGATCTCAGCCGCCGGCGCCACAAAGAGTTCGTTCCCGTCAATTGCGGCGCCATCCCTCAACACTTGCTGGAAAGCGAGTTTTTTGGACACAGGAAAGGGGCCTATACCGGAGCCAATACAGACGCACATGGTTATCTCGACCAGGCTGACGGGGGGACCCTTTTTTTGGACGAGGTCGGAGAACTCAGCCTGGACATGCAGGTTAAGCTTCTCCGGGCAGTCGATGGCGGCAACTACTCTCCTTTGGGCGACAGCAGGTCCCGCAAATCGGATTTCCGCCTGATTGCCGCCACAAACCGCAACTTAAGAGAGCTGGTCAAAAGCGGTAAGATGCGGGAAGATTTTTTCTTTCGCATAGATATCGTTCCCATAGACCTGCCCCCATTGAGAGACCGCCGCGAGGACATCCCGCTGCTTATAGATCATTTCCTGCGAGAGCTTACAGGTACCGACAACCCGCCGGTTCTCCCGGGCAAGGTCCTGGAGGCTCTCTACAAATATGATTACCCCGGCAACGTACGTGAAATGCAAAACATCCTGCAGCGCTATCTCGCGATCAAACGGCTGGATTTCGTCGGGCGATTTGACCAGGAAGATTTGCCACAGGAATCCGATCATATCGAAAAGGGAATGTCTTTGCAGGAAAGAGTGGCCCTGTATGAAAAAAGCGCTATTGAGAAATGCCTGACCCTGCACCACTGGCACCGGGGGCGCACAGCTACTGCATTGGGCATCGACCGCAAAACCCTATATTCGAAAATGAACGCCTATGGGCTGAGTTCACCCGAAACCGGGGAGAAATAGCCCCAAAATACGATTTCGCTTTGTTTACAATAGATTATCAAAGTCAGACCACTCGGATGGGGTGGTTTCTCCACAGATTTTCCATCATTTTATCTAATCACTCTCAGGTCTAAAACCAAATCATCAAGTACTTTCCATTAGATACGTTCACTGGCACGGGCGATGCTGTGTATTGGAGTGACACGGCAGGTTGGCCGCGTCAGGTGACGCGGATAGTGCATTCGAACAAACTTTAGAGAGTGCAGAATGAGGAGAAAAGCGATGGATATTCTGGAGACTCAAGAGCGCATCGAGATAAGGAAATGGGTGCAGGACGCGATCACTTTCTACGAAAAGGCCGGGAAAGCGGCCCTGCTGAGAGAGGTCGCCGATCCCGGGGGCCGGTTTGTATCGCGTAAGCGCTACATCTATGCACTGAACACAGACGGCACCATGGTGGCGCATCCGATGGATCCCGAACTGACGGGCAAAAATCTGATGGACCTCACAGATTCCGAGGGAAATGATTTCATTCGCAAGATTGTCGATAAGGCAAATAAGAAGGGTTACGGGTACATGGACTACAGATGGCGCAGCCCGGTATCGGAGGATGAGCTTCCCAAGACTGTTTTTTTCGAGCAGGTCGCCGGCATCGTCCTCTGCAGCGGGTTTTACAGCCCCAAAGAAAGCTCATGGGAGGGCATTATCAATTATTTAAGGAGTCCCTTCCGGGCTATTTACGGGGGGCCTTGGCCTTACGGACCAAGCTAGCTATTTCAAGGAGTGCAAAATGATGAGAATCGAAATGAATACTAACGAGCGGATCGAGGTAAGAAAACGGGTACAGGACGCGATCTCTCTCTACGAAAATGCCGGGCAAGAGATCCTGCTAAGGGAGATCGCTGATTCCAGGGGCCGATTTGTATCGGATGAGCGCTACATCTTTGCACTGGACCTAACCGGAACCATGGTGGCGCATCCGATGGAGCCGGAACTTACGGGCAAGAATCTGATGGATCTCAGAGATTCCGATGGAAATGCTTTCATTCGCAAGATTGTCGATAAGGCAAATAAGAAGGGTTATGGGTACATGGACTACAAATGGCGAAGCCCGGGATCGGAGGATACGCTTCACAAGACCGTTTTCTTCGAGCGGCTCGACGACATCATCCTCTGCAGCGGGTTTTGCAGTCCCCAAGCAACCTTATTAGACACCCTTTACAAATGTTTCCAATACTATGGAGGGCCGATCTGATATTTTGGTTTTCTTCACGCGGAGACGGAGGGCTGCTCATCGACAGAGCACGGAGGCGAAAGCTTTATTAAGCATGGATGGACTCAAATAAAAACTCCGAGGCAGCCCCGGTTGACATTCCGGCCAAAACAGGGATTCCGTTGCGAAAAGTTTTTGGTGGGTTGCGCTCCATCTCGCGAAGCGTGGAGATTGAGTTTGATTAGGCCTTTTGCCCTCCCTTGTATCGGAAGGGCAAATTGGCATATTTGGGGGTTCACGCACAATTGCGGGGATTCGCCGGAGTGACGTATATAAGGTTTTCCGCCCTTATGTGTGAATTCCGATCCTTTTTCACCACCTGCCAAACCTTTTGATCTACAGAACTTTCCTAGGAGCCTGTCGGGATAACGGCTTTTAAAATAACTTTTACAATTGGGGTGATCGCTTTGAAGAAAATCTCTCACCCCGCAAAGCACGATTCAATAAGGATTAGCCAATAATAGGCATTCGCGTGCAAAAGTTTGGTATCAATCGCCGGGAACGGTTCAGTTGTGTATTGATTGCAACGCAGAACGGCGGCAAAAGCTTCCCCGGGTCCATTAGAAGGGGCCACCGTGCCGATAGAGTTTAAGCAGATTGTGAGACAGACACCACATCAGCCACTCTGCGGATACGTTTTCGTATCCTCTTAGTGAAAATTGCCGTAAGCCCCTGGCCTGTTTAATCTGGCCGAAGACTGGTTCAACGGTTGACTTTCGCTTGGAGTAAATCTTTTGACCGCGTTTGGTGCAAAGCTTTCTTATCATTCGCTCCTTGGGCGTCAGGTCGTTTGGAGGCCGTCCTCGAACCGGCGGAAGAACTTCTCCGTGTTTCATTTTGATTGTGGCGATAAACGGATCGAGCAGTGCGTCCTCAAAAAGCATCACATTGGTGTCACTAAAGTATCCGGCATCGGTTGTGATTGCCATTTTGCGGGGAATCCCGCCAAGGTTTTCTTCCAAGATATCCAGTATTGGTTCAACTTCGTCCACATCGTTTGCATTCCGGGAAAGTCCGGCAGCCACAATCACCTGAAAGGAATCATCAACCATTGCCTGGCCGTTATAACATTGATCAAAGGAATTGGTGGAGGTCACCTTCATGATCCGGGAATCAGGATCTGTGAAATTCCTCTGTGCACTGCCGGAGGGTTCAATAGGAGGGGGCTGACTTGCAGGCGCTTGTTTTTTCTTGGTTTTAGTCTCTGCAGCCTTCTGCTTTTCGGAAGCCTCTTGCCTGGCCTCCTCCTCAAGCGCATTCATGGCTTCTTTGATCTTTGCCAGCCGAGTCTCACGCCTTTTGAGTTCATCGGGCAGATCCCAACCCTTCCTGCCCTTGCCGTACTCTCTATCCTCCTGCTTGTCTACAGCCTCGGCATTTTTGAGAAGTACTTCGATCTCTTTTGCAAGCTCCTCTTTTTTCTTTTTCATCCTGCCGTAGCTCATCGCTTTGTGCTTGGAAGCATTGGCCTTGATCTTGGTTCCATCAAGGGCCACATGGCCAAGCTTAACAAGCCCCGCTTCCTGGCAAAGTCTGAGGATCTGCACAAAAAGACCGGCAAGAGCTTTAAGGTGGCGCTTTCTGAACTCACATATCGAGTCATGATCGGGGTGCCTGTTTGCCGCAATCACCCGAAAGGCAACGTCTTCGTAGGTTTTCTTCTCGATTTGACGGGAGCTGGGAACACCTGTGCAATAAGCGTAGAAAAGGAGGGCTATCATCATCCGAGGTTCGTAAGGGGGTTGCCCCCTGCCGTCTCCCCGATAGGACGAGTACATCGTTGAAAGATCGAGCTGCTCTACCACATCCAATATGAAATTGGCCAGGTGTCCCTGCGGGAGCCAGTCCAACAACGAAGGCGGGAGCAGCAACATTTGTTTGCGGTCACAAGATTTGAATGTCTTTTCCATAGTGGAGCGATATTAGCATAAAATGGCTCTTGATGCCATTTCTCCGACAGGCTCCTAGTGATCTCTCTAAAGCCAATTACGCCTTTGTGACGATAAAGACATACGTGTCGGGTGACGGTTTTGGGCAAGATTTGTGACAACAATTGTCACCTTGAACCTCTCCAACACAAGTTCACAGTTTAAGGGGGCCGATTTAGCATTGGCATATTTCGTGCGAAAGGCCAGCCAAATCAGCCGCTAATCCGGACCAGCTAAAGAAAAGGAGATATACCCTTATGAAGCGAAGACTGATGTCGATCTGTCTGCTCGCCGGACTTTCCTGGGTTGTTCCGTCTCCGAGTTCCGCTCAGGAGTATAAAATCGGAGTTTTGGCAAATCGCGAGCCAATGCAGGCATTCAATCAATGGAAATCTACCGCTGAATACCTCAGCAACAAGACAGGCAAGAATTTTTCAGTTATTCCCCTTCAATACGATCAGTTGCCGGAGTGGGCGAAAGAGAAAAAGATCGATTTCGTCTTGACCAATTCAGCAATGTACGCGGAACTGAATAAGGTTTACGGGGTTCAGGCTATTGCCACACAAGTCAATCAGTACAAAGACCAGCCTCTGGACAAGTATGGTTCACTGATACTGGTGAGGAACGACAGTCCTGTCCAGACGCTTTCCGATCTCAAGGGGAAGAGTTTTGGGTGCGCTTCGCGTTCTGCTTTCGGTGGATGGTTGATGGCGGTCCGTTTGTTAAGGGAAAAAGGCATCAATCCGGATTCACATTTCACATCTATAAAAGAGTTGAAGACACACGATAACGTAATTTATGCAGTCCTCAACGGCGCTGTAGACGGTGGATCGGTGCGAACTGGAACTCTAGAAAAGATGGTCCAGGAAGGGAAAGTGCAAGCTTCCAATTTTAAGTTCATTGATCGAATTTCCGATGATTTCCCTCTCCTGCACTCAACCCAGCTCTACCCCGAATACCCGATGGCCGCCTGCAAACACGTCCCATCAGAAGTTCGGGGCCTTGTAGGCAAGCTCTTGTTTGCCCTTTCAGCTTCTGACCCAGCCATCACAAGCGCCCAGATATCCGGATGGAAAGAACCGCTTGAGTACAAACCAGTCGTGGAGTGCCTGGCTTCTATAAAATACGGCGCATTTGAAGATCACGGCCAGGAGTCTCCCTCAGTGAGTGCAGAGGAGCAAAAGGACAACTCCGTGCAGTCTTCCGCAAGCGGTCAGGCGAAAGCCGCTGTCCGAACTTCAAAAGCGCGCGCCGTACAGTGAGCGGAATTCGATGATCGGTACTATTGACCAGGCTTACTCGCACAAGAGAAATCACAATATGTTCTTTCTGCGGAACGACAATTTCCTACCCGGTATCGACAAGATACTTAGCGCGTTCTCAGGATTGCTTTCGGACGGAACCCTGCTCCGGCACTGCGTTGCCAGTCTATATCGAGTTACGGTGGGATTTTATCTGGCAGTTCTGATAGCTATTCCCTTGGGAATATTCCTGGGACGCTGTCCATCGGTTTACCGGGTCTGCAACCCTTTCATCCAGTTTTTGAGACCAATATCACCCCTGGCTTGGGTACCCTTTGGCATACTCTGGTTCGGGATTGGGGATCTGCCTGCAATTTTCATCATCTTTATCGCAAGTTTTTTCCCACTCGTTCTTGCGTCCGCAAATGCAGCCGCAAGCATCCATCCCATGTACTTTCAGGTAGCGTCAAATCTCCGGCTCAGCCGCTGGAGTTCATTCTGGAACCTGATACTTCCGGCAACCATCCCCAACATCATCATTGTGCTCAGAGTCACCCTTGGCATGGCGTGGGTGGTGGTGGTCGCGGCTGAGATGATTGCAGTAAAGAGCGGCCTGGGATTTCTTATTATGGATAGCCGAAACGCCATGCGGCTTGACCGTGTCGTAGTGGCCATGGCGGCCATCGGGACTGTGGGTTTAGTCATGGACTTCTTTATGGCGAGACTTGAGCGGATTGATTCAGCGAGGTGCAAGGTTGAGCAGAAGTAAGATTTGCGTCAATGGCGTCTCGCTGGAGTACGGAAACGGCCACAATAGCGGACGGCGCTTCCGGGGTCTATGGCAGCGCAGTTCGAATGGCGGCTCCAACACAGTACTCGACGATATCAACCTGGAAATCCAACGGGGTGAGTTCGTCTCGATCCTCGGACATTCAGGGTGCGGGAAATCAAGTCTGCTTAAAATAATCGCCGGATTCGTAAGACCCACCAAGGGAGATGTCTGGATAGATGGCAGGCCCGTCGAAGGACCTAGGGGGGACCACGTTTTTGTATTCCAGGAGGGCGCGCTTTTCCCGTGGCTCACCATCCTGAAAAATGTGACGCTTGCCCTGGGCCACCTGGAAAATCACGAAGAAAGGCTCGCAAAAGCCAGGCACTACCTTGAACTCGTGTCGCTGGAGCAGTTCGAAGACTACTACCCTCAAATGCTCTCGGGAGGCATGCGCCAGAGAGCTGAAATCGCGCGGGCACTTGCCGCCCAACCCGATGTTCTGCTGGTTGACGAACCTTTTTCCGGCCTGGACTATCTGACACGCCTTCAAATGCGGGAGGAAATACTCTATCTCCACATGATGCTGGAGAAAACCACGATTCTTTTCGTCACTCACGACATCGATGAAGCGCTGCAGTTGAGCAATCGCATCGTGATTATGAGCGAGCCGCCCGCAAGGATAAAATGCTGTCACACCATAGATATACCTCATCCAAGGCTCCTTGCAAGTCCTGCCCTGGCAGAACTGCGGTCGCAAATATATCACCACCTGGGAGTCCATGCGGCGCTATGAGAAAACTACCGTTGAATTCGACCGGCCTTCGAATCTGTGTCATAGCGTTCTTATGGTTGGTGCTGGTAACCTTGTCGCATATGGTTCTAAACAAGGAATGCCGCTTCAAGAACCGCGTAATAATGGGCTATATGCCCGTTGTCTCAAATCTCGCCGCACCGCTCGTCGATTTCGCGACCAAAGGGGACGACCTTTATTTCGAAGCTTTGAAATTCTCTTCGTTTTCCGAAATAGGGGAAGCCTTCCGTTCAGGCAATATTCAGGCGGCCTTCATCCTTGCCCCTTTAGCCCTGATGCTCTTCGACCAGGGCGTGCCGCTAAAGATTGTCTACATCGGCAACCGCCACGAAAGCACGATGGTGGTGCGAGCTTCAGCAAGATACGATTCCGCATCCGACCTTATCGGAAAGACGATAGCGATTCCCCTCAGATATTCCGGTCACTACCTCGCTTTGAAACGCTATCTTCGCGAACATGGATTGATGCCATCCGATGTCCGCATCATCGAGGTCCCTCCGCCCGAAATGTCCGTGGCTTTGGCTGCATCGGAGATAGACGGTTATTTTGTCGGGGAACCTTTCGCAAGCAAGGCCCTGGAGACCGGGATCGGGAAACGTTTCCTGGATGTTGAATCGATCTGGCCAAGATTCATTTGCAACGTTTTGATTGTCAGACAGGAACTTATCGAGGCACATCCGGAGTGGGTGCAAAAGCTGGTCGAGACGGCGATAATGTCCGGTTTTTGGGCTCAGGACCACGTTGGTGAGGCGATAGGGATTGTTTCCAGCTATTGGGGGCAGGAACCCCAGCTCATTCAGTATGCGTTTTCAAATCCTCCAAACAGGTTCCGCTTCGACCTGTATACTCCCAAAGCCGAGGAATTGGATGAAATTCTCCAAGGAATGCGCCAGGAGGGGTTCGTGACAGGCAAACTGAACGGTCAGGCACTGTTGGAAGACCGGTTTGCCGGAACAGAAGGGGAGTACAACAAACTGTCCCAAGGCGTTTTTTCGAGACTGGAGCGCGCAACTACCGGGTTACAGACGCAGGCGGCAAAACAATGAAAGTGCTAATTCTCAGCGCACCGGGCAATAAACCGGCAGTAGAAGAACTAACCGCCACAATGGGCGATCTTAGCATCATCCATGGAGAGGACGTGCTCGGCGTTTCCAAAGACCCGGCACAAGTGGATGTCATCATCGGGTACGGCGATTGTTCTCCGGGTTCGGCCCTCAATGATTCCATGCTCGGATGGCGGACTCACCCTCACACCTATTTGATTCCCTGCTGGTTTCAAGCGGAAAAAGAGGTGTTCGAAAAAAACAGCATCTGGCCGAGGCTGGCAATAGATCGCTTCGACACCGATTTCCGTACGGAAGTCCTTTCCGAATGGTTGCCGGCAGTTTCAGAGTGGCAGCAAAATCGGATGCATTTCGACAACAGCGGCAGCCTCGAAGCCCGAAGCGCTCTCGAACTCGCCACCTCCTTGTATTTGCGCAAGGCGAGCGGGGTACTATCGGTCATCGACAAGGGAGGCGCAGAGGGCATTTTCGTTTTCAGGGATGGGAATCTGATTTCGGCAGTCATGGAACATCTACGGGACAGCGAGGCCTTTTATGAGTTCCTGTGCATGTCTTACGGCTGGTACACATGGGAAAGCAAAACGAATCTGTCCGGCCAGGCAGAGCCCCAAGCCATTTCCAGTCTCATCGCCGCAGGCCTTCAAAGTATTCAGAACGCTCATCTTCTGTTCTATTTCATTAAGGATTTTGACTGCACGATAACGAGGACCGAATCCCAATCGTCTCTGGACGATTCCGCGACAGCCTCCTTCCAGGCACAGAAACAACTCTACGAACTCATCGAGGATAATGTGCCGGTCTCCCGAATAATACAATCATCTCCCCTTTCTCGTCCAAGCACGATGGCCATTCTTGCGAAGTGGTTTTCAATGGAGGACATCACAATTCAGAAGACGCATGCTCAATCTCGATGCCGCGTTCTAGTGGTCGACGACTCGCCTCTTATGTGCAGGGCGCTCCAGACTATTTTCACTGAAGATCCCCGAATAGAGATTGCCGGAATCGCCCACGACGGAATAGAAGCGCTCCGATTGATTGGCGAATGTAAGCCCGACGTGGTCACCCTTGACCTGCAGATGCCAAACATGGACGGGCTCACCGCGTTGAAGCACATTATGATCCGCGACCCCAAACCTGTGGTCGTGGTGAGCTCTTTCACCCGGGAGACCTCGCGTCCGACTTACGAAGCTTTCAGATACGGCGCGGTCGACGTGCTGTCCAAACCTTCCGGAAACGACACGTCCGTCCTCGAGCGGGAATCACAAGAGCTACGCGACCGAGTCGCGCAGGCTGCGCGCGTCCGAATTGAGGCCGCCCAGTATATTCGCCGCAGGCCCAACTCCGGGGGAGCGCCCGCTCGGTCGAATGGGAACGGCAGTGGAGACGCTGGAGCAGACTTGCTTATTGTCGTGTGCGACGCCGGGGGGTTTCCGTTGCTGCTCAAAGTCTTTTTTACCCTCTCCAAGATGCGCGAGGCGCCTTCCGTTGTCTGTTCCACGGCTTTGTCCGATCTCGCAGTCCAGGCGCTCGTCCCCTGTATTGCCGCAGATTGCGGTCTGACCATCACGCCGTTTTGTCCTCCAGGAGGTGTTCTTGCCCCCCACACTTCGGTGGTCGGCTCTCGTGAGCATCCGTTTAGTCCCGTGGAGGCAAACGGCGGAATCAGCGTCGAAACGGTCAAGACCAACGGCTCCGTTCGTCCTTTCGACGCCCTGCTTTCCGGGGCCGCCGAGCTTCTCGGAAAGCGCTCAGTCGCTCTGTTGATCTCCGGGGAAGGACAAGACGGGCTCGACGGAATGCGGCGCATCCAGGAAGCGGGCGGAAGGGGTTTCGTTTTTTCTCCCGAGATGTGCATGAAACAGGACCTGCCGCGAAAGATCTTGACGGAGGGCCACGCGGTGGAACTCAAAACGGTGTCCGCCATTGTTGCCGAGCTTGCCGCCTGCCCACAGGCGTTGTGCAGCGCTGCGGCCGCGAACACAGCAAGCGAAAGTCTCGCTGTTCGGGCAACGTAACCAACGCTATATGGGCGACGAGCATCCCTGCTCGTGCGCTGCTGGTTTTTTGTGTTGGCTGGATGGAACCCCGGCCCCTGCAAAACCCGGCCGGTGATGAAAAGGCCTGGAAAAGGCTGGTTTCCAAATTTCGCTGAAATTGAAAGCATGAAATGGAGGTAAAGAACATGAGACCGTCTTCTGCCCATTCGCTGGGACAGCAGGTGCGGGAGGAAGCCACTCCGATGAGGCAACTCGTCGGCTTCCGCATTGGAGAGGAAGAGTTCGGGGTCGACATCCTCATGGTGCAGGAGATCATCCGGCTTCCTGCCATCACACCGATCCCCAATGCCCCCCGCTTCATTCTGGGTATGATCAATCTGCGCGGACTGGTAATTCCCATCATCGATCTGCGCCAACGGCTGCGCATCAACGGGAAGAGTCCCGGCGAGACAGAGCGGATGATGCGCATACTGATCCTCGAAATGGACTCTCATCAAACCGGGTTTATCGTGGATTCGGTTTCCGAGGTGATGCGTGTGCCGACGGCCGAAATCGAGCCGCCTCCGCACCTGTTATCCCTGAGTATAGATGCCCGGTACATCGAAGGCGTCATCAAGCTGGCCAACCGACTCCTCATCCTGCTGGACTTAACGCAGATTTTAAGGCCTCAGGAGCAGAGGGAGCTGAACGAAATGGGAGATATCGGCGCCGAATTTTCCGGCAAAGAACCCGTGCCGATATCACACTCGATATCTCTATAAGGGAACCAAAGCAGGAAGGAGGACTGGATCATGTTAGGGAAAGGACTTATCAGCGGGTCTTTGCGGAACAAGGTGCTGTTGGTAATGGTTCTAATCACATTGCTACCGGTTACCGCATTTTTCGTCCTAAGCTATTACAACCTCACCACTCAGTTGCACGAAGACATCCAGAAGCGTCTGGAGGACAACTCGCGGCGTATTTCGCGAGCCGTCGAAATGGTGCTGAACGACCGGGTTCTAGACGTCAAAGCGTGGACGGGGGTGGAAACCATTCAGACCGCCATCGAGATCGGCGGCGGCCAGGCGGGCGCCAACGCTTCGCTGGAAGAGTTCATCAAGGCCACAGGGAACTTCGATCTGATGGCCCTCGTGGACCGGACCGGGAACTGTATCTCCTCTAACCTGCCGCAGGCCATCGGAACGAGCTTCGCGGACGAGGGCTGGTTCAAGAAGGCAATGGCCGGGAAGGCTCAGATCGGAGAGTTTGAAAAAAATGCGGTACTCGAAGCCCTCGTGCCAACATCCGGGGGATGGAGCCTCGCGGTGGCGATACCGGTTACGGTCGGCAAGGAGGTACGCGGTGTCCTGACCGGGTACGTGCATTGGGATACGGTCAACGCCATCATTCAGGCTTTCCCTGTGGCGAAGACCGGCTACACCTACATCGTCGACAGGCCGACCGACATGACCGTCATTGCCCACAAGGACAGAGGGCTCTTCGGCCATAGGATGGCCCAAACTCCCGGGTCCGGCATGGACGTAGTCGCCCAGGAGTTCGCCGCAAACGAACACGGCCTGGTCATCTACACATTTAACAACCCGATCACCAAAGTTAAGTCCCGCCGCGCCATAGGCTACTTCCGGAGCGAGGGTTTCGGAGCCTTTGCAAAAAACTGGGTGATTGCCTCGGGCGCCGACTACGACGAAGTATTCGATGCTTTGCCCAAGCAGCGCAATAGGGCAATCGGCGCTTTGGCCATCATCTTGTGCCTGCTCTTCTTGGGAGCGGCCTACCTCAGCAGATCGATTTCGCGGCCGATCATGGAAGTTTCGGGGGCCATGCTGAGCATTGCCGACGACCTCGACTTCACCCGCAATGTAAAGATACACGGGAGCGACGAAACCGCCCGGATGGCCGAAGCTTTCAACCGGCTTATAGCCAAACTTCGGGAGACCTTTGGTAGTCTGATCGAGGGCAACCGGCAGGTGTCGATAGCCGTGGAACGCGTGAAGCTCATCTCGGCCAAGATCGTCGGCAACGCCACCGAGCAGACCAGGCGCGCGGAGAACTTGATCGAGCAAATCGAGACCATGGGCCGTACGGCCGGCGAGGTGCAGCAGAACGCCACTGAGAGCCAGCAATCCTACGACGGCATGGTGCACTCCATCTCGGATCTAAGCACCAGCATCAAAAGCATCGCTCAGGGCGCCCAGTCGCAGGCTAAGATGGTCGGGGAAGCCAGGGACATCATCGAACTGATGGGGCAAACCGCCCAGCAAGTATCATCGCGCGCCGTAGAGCAAAGGGAAGCGGTGTCCGAAACAGCCCGCGCGACCGAGCAGATGTCGGCCTCGATTACCGGGGTCACCCAGAAGGCGGCGCAAGCCGGGACGCAGTCCAAAAACTCCTACCAGGCGGCCGTCGCGGGTAAGGAGGCGGTCGAGCAGGTGGCACAAGGCATGCAAAGCATTGCAGAAAGCTCCGAGCAGATCACCGAAATTATTGAGGTTATCTCCGATATCGCCGACCAGACGAACCTGCTCGCGCTAAACGCCGCAATCGAGGCTGCCCGTGCAGGCGAGCACGGCCGCGGATTCGCGGTTGTTGCCGAGGAAGTGCGGAAACTGGCGGAACGGACCGCTGAATCAACCAAAGAGATTTCGGGCCTGATCAAGAGTTCCGGGGAGCGCGTCCGTGAAGGAGCGAATCTGGCAAGCGCGAGCCAGAAGGCCCTCGGAAACATCGTTGACGCTGTCGCGCAAACCGCCGGGCTGATTAATGAAATCGACTCGGCCACTTCCGAACAGAACAAGTTCATTCAACAGATCTCGGCGGCCATGGAGCGCCTCCAGGGACTGGCCGGCGATATCACAGGCCTGACCGCAGAACAAGCCCAACGGCGCGCGAACGCGGGCGGCATCATGACCGAAGTGCACCAGCTAACCGATGGCATCTCCAGCTCGACCAATGAACAGGTTAGCAGCGCAAACCAGGTTATGCAGGATTCGCTGAATGCCAACCAGCGCGCGGTCAGCATCACCAACATGACCACGCAGCAGAAAGAGCGCAGTCTCGCGCTCCAGCAGATCGTACACGATATGAGCGCCGTTGCCACCTCAAACGCTTCGGGGGCAAAGATATCGCAGCAGTCCTCGGAAAATCTCGCAGCGATGATGCACAACTTCAGTAACCTCCTCGCCCAGTTCAAGATCGGGGAGACCAACGGGACCGAAAGCGGACATCCCGAGGGGAAAGAAGGAGCCAGCGGTCAGTCCCTGCGTTCTAAGGAGGCCCCGGTGGGCGGCAAAGAGCAGCAACCGGCAACCGGCAACAGCCAAGGGAACGGGAAGGCGCACGCTTCTGTTCCTTCATCGGCAGGGGAGCAAGCTGCGCCGGGTCGCAGCGCCATGGCGAATATGAACCAGATGTCTGCCGATCAGGTCAGCCAGAAAGACTAAACTTGGAGAGCCGTTCGCATGTCCAAACGTGTTCTTGTAGTGGATGATTCCAATCTTATGCGGCATTGCATCGTCGCGTGTCTTGCCGGAGCGGGCCACAGCGTTGTGGGCAAAGCCCGCGACGGCGGAGAAGCGGTTGCCCTGTATCGGGAACTGTTGCCGGACGTCGTCACGATGGACGTAACAATGCGAGGAAAAGACGGCATTGCAGCGGCCCGCGAGATCCTGAACTTTGACCCGGGGGCGTCCATCGTCTTCTATACACTTCTCGACGAGCCCGGCCTGGCGAAGCAGTTAAAGGAGCTCCCTGTGCGGAACGTGATCCGCAAAGGGGACGAACATGAGTTGCTCCTGGCGCTCGAAGCGAAGACATAAACAGGCGTGACGTAATGTAGTTAAATGCCCCGAGAATGTGCACAAACCTCGGGGCTACCCTGCAAAACGTTGTAACGACTTGAATGCAGCTTAGTATCGGGAGGTTAATAATTCGATGGCACCCCAGGATTTCCTTCAGGACTATATCGAGGAAGTGCGCGAGCACCTCCAGGACCTGGAACGCTCGCTTCTCACCCTGGAGCATGAGGGGACTCACAAGGGAGAGATCGAGCAGATTTTCCGGGTGGCGCACAGTATCAAGGGAGCTTCGGCCTATATGGGGTTTGAGCGCCTGGCAGGCCTCACCCACGAGTTGGAAAGCCTTATAAGCCAGATCCAAGCGGAGGCGCGCCCGATAACTTCCAAAGGCGTCAGCGCCCTGCTCTCCTGTGTTGATTTCATCTCAAGCGCCGTCGTAACCATCGAGGAAACGCGCGAAGAGCCCGAACTACCCGATTCGCTGATGGAAGAGCTTCGGGCCTTTCTCGCCGCAAACGGCCCCGAGGAATCAAACCCCGGTGCGATACCGGAGGCTGGCCGGGAGCATCCTGGTCCACTTTTCGATACCGAAATCGACCAGACCGATGTCGGCCCGCTGATTGAATCTGGTGCTGAGAGCTTATTTGAGCCGACCGATTCCAGTGAGCCTCCGGTAGAATTTCATCAGACCGAAGACCTGCGAGTCGAGGTCGAAGAAGAGGAAGACCGAGAGATTTACTCCATCTTCCTGCAGTCTTTTGCGGAACATTTTGTCGAAATGGGAGCGCCTATTACAAGCTCTGCGGGCCAAAAGCTTTCCGATAAGGAAATCGCAAAGCTGCGCGTGGCGCTGGAGCGGCTCATCTCTTCATCGCTCTACATGAATTACGAAACAGTAGCTGCCGGGCTCAGGGAGTTCGGGAGCGCCTTGCCCCCGGGTAAACCAGGGGACCGCAAGATTCTCCTCCAACAGTATGCAGCACTCTCCGAACGACTCCGAAAAATGCTGCCGGAGCTTGAGCTTCCACCCGCGGGCGCTGTACCGAAGGAAACGGAGCGCGCCTCGGAGGTCCCGGTTGAAGACGACGATGAACTGCTTGCCATTTATTCGGAATCATTCCGGGAAACGTTCACTGATCTCGCCGGCCGGTGCGCCATCGCACCGGACGCTTTTCCGGCGGAATCCGAGGTCCGCACCATACAGATGCTCGTCGAGCGCCTGGCGTCCTCCTCGCGCTACATGGACTTTGGAGAGGCTGTGAATGCCCTGAACGAGTTTTCGCGGGCGATCACAGAGGCGCTAAGAAACGGCGGGGTGAGCGGAGAGCTTCTTGTAAATGGGATCGCATCTTGCCGCGAGCGCCTTTGCCGGCTTCTGCCTGCGGAAGCACTCCCGGAAACCGTTGCTGCCGATGAATCCGCCTCAGCCGGATGCGACGCTCGACTGGAGGATGACGACGAGGAGCTTCTCACCATTTTCATGGATTCTTTCCAGGAGCTTTTTTCCGAGCTCGTCGGGTTGGCCGCGGGCGCCGGCGAATCCACTCTTTCCGAGGACGCCTTCGCCAGAACGGGAGTACTCCTGGAGCGCTTGATCGCTTCTTCGCGCTACATGGATTACGAACCGGTCACAGCGACGCTCCGGGATTTTGAGCAGTCGGTGCGCTCCCTGTTCGAGCAGGGGCGTATCCGAGGAGACATCCTTCTCGATATCGCACGCTCGAATTGGGAAAAGCTGCGGGAAATACTCCCCTCTCTTGGGTTTCCGGACTTCAAGCATCTCGAAGCGCCAGGGGAGATTCCCTCCGTGGACTTTAGTGTACCGATTGACAGGGTCTTCGAGTTAACGGAGGAGGATATCTTCGGGGAAAGGCCGAAGCCCGGCAATGGCAGGGCGCAGGCGGAGACGAAATCACCGATGGGGCCGCTGCCAACGCGAGAGGATACCGTTGCGCCGCTCGCCAAGGCAACAACGGAAGAGCCGCCCAACGAGACGTCCTCCCCGCAACCGCGCGACGGAAAGCAGGCCAGAAAAGCGCGCAATGCAGTCATGGGCGAGGAAACCTCCAGCTCAGCTTCTCTTCGCGTTGACACACTCAAGGTGGACCAATTGCTGAATCAGGTGGGCGAGTTGATCGTCACCCGGTCTGAATTCATCCAGACGGCGGGGATTTTTCGGGACCTTCTCCGGGAGCTGGCTTCCTCGGGAGAGCTTCGCAAAAGCGAGATCAAAAAGCTTCGCGCTCTAAGCTTCAGGTTGAACGAATCGACCCAATCGCTGGGGCGGGTTGCGAACGATCTCCAGGAATCCGTCATGCGCGTCAGGATGCTCCCGATCTCTCAGCTTTTCCAGCGCTTCCCTCGGGTCGTCCGCGACCAGTCCCTCAAGCTGGGCAAGAAAGTGGAGCTGGAGGTGGAAGGAGGGGAGACCGAAATCGACAAGAGGGTACTCGAAATGATGCAGGACCCGATCATTCAGCTCATCCGAAATGCGATCGCGCATGGGATCGAGTCTCCGGAGGAGCGCAAGCGACTCGGGAAGCCCGAGACCGGAGCCATTCGCCTGGCGGCCTGGCACCAGGGGGACTTCGTGGTGCTCGAGATCGAGGACGACGGCCGCGGCGTGGACATCGGCACACTGAGGGAAATCCTGAAGGAAAGACGAGAGCTGAGCGAAAGTGAGCTTGCCAGGCTGACGAATTCGGAGCTGTTGTACGCCATCTTCCTGCCGGGCGTTTCCACCCGCAGTCGCGTGGACAGGACAGCGGGCCGGGGCGTTGGGCTCGATGTCGTAAAGGAAAAGGTGGAACGGATGAACGGATCGGTTGAAGTCGAATCTTCGGCCGGGACAGGGACCCGCTTCACCGTCCGGATACCCTTGACCGTCGCGATCATCCGCGCGTTGCTGGTACGGAGTGAAAAACAGGTGTTCACGATCCCGCTGAGCTCGATTTCCGAGATTCTTCGGTATCGGCCCCGCGAAACGCACACTATTGAAGGGTTCCAGGTGGTCAATCTTCGCGGGAAGACCATTCCCCTCGTCCACCTCGAGCAACTGTTCGGGATTGGTGCCGGCCAGCAGCAGGAATCCCAAAAGTTTACAGTTGTCGTCTCCACCAGCTTCCGGGAGGTGGGACTCGTAGTGGACGGGCTGATCGGCGAACGGGAAGTGGTGATCAAGCCCCTGGAGGACGACTATCACGCTTTCGACGGATTCTCCGGAGCGACGATTCTCGGTGATGGCACCGTGTCGCTAATCCTGGATGTCTCCGCCCTTCTCAAACGAATGAAGGCCCCAACACCAGTAAAGAGCGTCGAAGTTTCGCGACAGGCCTACATGCATTAACCGGCCCGTACGCCGTGAGGGTCGCCTTCGGTGAAGAAGCGGCAGATCGATAGCACACTTCCACAGGGAAATGACTGGAATGACCCCGAAACAGGAAGAGCATCGCCAACAAGGTCCTCCGCCTACCCGGCCCGGCTCTCAAGGATTTACGGGAACGCTCAACCTGGAGCTGCCCGATCTTCTCCAGATGCTCTGCCTATCCCGTTCGAACAAGACCATCAGCGTCGTTTCTTCCTGTGGCGAAGGCCTCATCTGGATAAAAAGCGGACAAATATGTCACGCCCAAGTGGGGGAGATCGACGGGGAACCCGCCTTTTTTGAGATCATCCAATGGAAAGACGGCTGTTTCGAGATAGGGCCTTTACAGTTTGCCGAAAGGGACTCCATCGTCAAAGGATGGGAACACCTTTTAATCGAAGGCATCCGCCAGGGCGACGAAGCGCTCATTACAGAGCATCCGCCCGTGAGCAATGGCGAGGCGGCAGGTCTTAACGGCGGGGTGGGCGAGGAGCAACTCACCCAACTTTTTGACTTTTTCGATAAGCTTGCTCCGGAAGAGAATGAGCAAGAGGCGCTTGGCCCCCTTTCCACCCCCGTCGCCGAAACGCGCAAGGTACGGGTGCTTATCGTCGAGGACTCTTCCTTTTTCTGGCGACAGCTAGAGCGCATGCTCTCGCAAGACCCGGAGATCGAAGTGGCGGGAAGGGCGCAAAACGGGCGCGAGTGCCTCGAGTTTCTCGAAGCCCACGGCCCCGTAGACCTTCTCACTCTCGACATGCAAATGCCCGTCATGCAGGGAGATACGACTCTTAAGCACGTGATGATCCGCCACTCCATACCCGCGCTCATCATCAGCTCGTTTGGAAAGGGCGCAACGGGCGACGTCTTTGAATTTCTGAAGCTTGGGGCGGTCGACTTCACCCCGAAGCCGAGTGCCGGGGACGACATCGAAAGCTACGGCGCACGTCTTCGCGATCTTGTAAAACGCGCGGCGGGCGGCGACGTTACCCGCTATCGGCGCTGGCGAAAATCCGGGCAGATTCGCTGCAATCCGGTTGAGCCCCGCGGCGAAGGCGGCAGGATATTGGTGGTGATAGGAGCGGAAGGGGCGTGGATGGACTGGTTCAGGCTTCCTTTGCGCCAGATCGCCCCCAATAATCTGGTGGTCGGATTTCAGAGAATGGCGCCTGGCTTTCTCCCGGCCTTTTGCCATATGATTGAGGAGCAAACCGCCCTCAGGGCAAAAGAACTTTCCTCGGCGGAGGCCATCTTGTACGGCGCGTTACACCTGGGGACGGGGGAGGACATTCTTCCGGTCAAGTTCCTTCCAGAGATTCCCTCAATCGAAACGGGAAGCGATCCCGGGGATCGCACTTGGGAGGAGAAGGTAGGCGGTTGCCTCATAGAGATTTCAAGACAGGCGGGGCCTTGGCTCAATATTTTCTGCCTTTCCGCCGCCCGCTCGCTTTCCCACGAGACGGTGCAGGAGCTTTTGCGAAACGGTGCGCGCGTGATAGCGCCGCCGCTCGAGACGGTAATCTGTGCAAACCTGGTCGAAAGCGTTCGTCAGGCAGCGGAATACCGGCAGGAGGCTATCACGTGGGCTGCTCCGGAAAACCTAATGGAGGTGTGGTGAGGAATGATTACTGCAAATGAAAACGGAAATGGGGCACGGATCCGAACACTCATCGTGGACGACGCCGCCATTATGCGGAAAGCAATTAAAGAGATGCTGAGCAAGGATGAGCACATCGAGGTGCTGGGCGTGGCCGTCCATGGCCAGGACTGCCTCGAGAAAATCCCGTCGCTCAAACCCGACGTCGTTACGATGGATATCGACATGCCGGTGATGAACGGCATCACGGCCGTCAAAAATATTATGGTGCGCTACCAGATTCCGGTCCTGGTCATCAGTTCCCTGGTCCAGGACGGCTGGTTTGCGTTCGAAGCACTAAGGCTCGGAGTAATGGATTTCGTCCCCAAGCCTGCGAAAATGAACGGCTCGGACCGCGTTAGCGAAGAGGACTTGATCCGCATGCGGGTGCGCGCGGCAGCGAGGATGCAGGTGCACTGGATGCGCCGGGTCCGGAGACGCAAGCGGCCGGACGCCCTCCTCACCACCCGCAACCGCGCCCCTTCGGCAGTGGCGGTTCTCGGCGCCACGCTTGCCGGGCCGAACACTATCATGCGCATCGTAACGCATCTTCCGCCCGATTTTGCCGGGTCGATAATAGCCTTGCAGGAAATCCATCCCAAGATTCTAGGGCCGTTCTGTAACTATTTTAACGAAATCAGCCCGCTCGAAGTGGTCCCGGTAACCGGCCCCCAAAAACTGTGCGCAGGTAAGGTATACGTGGGCACGACCCATTGCGGCCTGCGCATCACGACTCCTTCGCACGACGACGAACCTGTAATCAGTCCCGGAAATTCAGCCGAGGCGGCCATCGATTCCATCCTGGAGAGCGTTGCGGAACATTTCGGGGAGAACGCCTGCGGTGTTTTGCTGAGCGGGTTGGGAACGGACGGCGCACGGGGCATGAGGTCTATTCGGAAGCGTGGAGGCTTGACCGTCGGGCAGGACCATAAGTGCTCCGTATATCCGAATATCGTCGAGCACGCTGTGCGAGAAAATGTCCTGGATTTGCTGAAATCCCAGGAAGGGATCGCCGCCTGCCTCGAATCGTGGGCTGCAGACAGGGTGAATTCCAGATAAATTGTAAAGTGGGAAGCAAGAAGCGGGAAGTTTTTTGCTCCCTACTCTTCGATTCCTGGTCCACGTTCCTGACTTACTGAATTCCTCAATCCGTTCCAATCCTTCGTCTGGGCGAGAACTTGTACTGAGGCTGCTGTTGGGGTTCACGCAAAACTGCACGCAAGAGCTCCCCACGAGATGACCATCCAATGTGGAGCTTCTATACTCAAAAAATGAACCGAATACTTTGAGAATGGCAGAGGTTAATAATGAGGAGAGAAATAGCAACTTCGGGAGAATAGATCGCCAAGTTTCTGACAAGAGTATAAAGGCGGTGGGAACACAGTGGGGTATTGTAAGGTGCGCCTGCACCACACGACATTGGAGTATTTATTTTCCGGGTGAGTTCAAGTTGGTTCGTTTCGGTTCCGACTCAGGAAAAAGGTGATTTTTGGTTAGCGGCATTATTATTCGTCTAATGGCTCGATCTCCGCATAAAAATCTGCAATATCGAGTCGGATAGCATCCAGAGGGAGGAGAGCCACAGGGTCTCTGAACTCCTTTAGTTGTGGGTTGATTTTGTCCGCATCATACACACGCCATAGGCTGTAGTGGTGGCGCTCGCGAAGCGCCTTTTTGAACTCTTTTCTGCTCCACCGAAAGCGTCCATCTTTACCGGCAGTGGATTTGACTTCTATCCACAAGTCTCTACCCTGCTCGTCAACCGAGATTATATCGTGATCGGCACCTGGGTCAGTTTTTGCGGTCCATCTTACATTTGACACGGAAAACCCCAGCGATTTTACTCGCTCGATCTCGCGGAGGGAGATAATCTCTTCACCTCTACGCCCAATTTCCCCGTCACGTTGGCTCTGGTGCAGAGCGGGTGGCGTCCATGGTCGCGAGGAACCCCTGCTTCTACCCTGTGCAGCGGGGGTAGGGGACCAAGAGTCAGATCGTGGTTTCACTTGGGGAGTAATGGTTTCTATGGAGGGAAGGGGGTCATATTCAGATGGGGTATGCATTCCACCCCCGTTTAGGGTGCCTTCATTCTCGGATTTTTGAGCATCGTCAGTCTTGCTCGAATCTTCGTCCGATGATTGATCAAGAGAATCAGCAAGGTTGGTAAGCATGATTTCCTTGAGCTGGTCATTCTCGAAGCCATCGTCCTCCTCTTCTAGATCCACACCCACTCGCTCCGACGCTGAATCCAGTTTCCAACGAATACCCCTGTTGAGCAGATACTCACCGATTTCGCGTTCAGACTCGCTTCCCAGTAGCCGATAAGCAGCATCAGCAAATTTACGTTGAGGTACGACCGAGTCAATAAAAATGTTCGCTATGACCTGAGCAAGCAATCCGTACAGTTCAGAACGCTTAAGATTATGAGACCGCGCTAAGTAAATAGTATCGTCTGTTGCAAGTACCTTCGCTTTTATGGCGACAGTCTCATCGCCGACAGCGACCTTTTCTGTTAGGCCTTCCACAAACATGATTTCCTTAAGATTCATTAGTTTGGCACCTGCTGTTCGGCTGCTTTTCCAATCGAGTTGGAAATCGTGCGTTGCCAAGGATTCGAGTGCTGAAACGAGGTAGCGCCTCTGGATCAACTCAATAAGTTTGGTGTTCTTAAATCGATTTAGGACCAGACGCTCTTCACTATACGTTAATTCCTTCCGCGCGCGCATGGCAGTGAGTTTTTTTACTTTTAATCTTGTGAAAAATGGAAGCGTACGCTCATCAGACGTGTCGGCAAACGAAATCCTAGAACCATTTTCATTTAGAGCAGATGCTAAGGGTAGATCATCGTTGATCAAGTAAGAATTGGAATCTATCTCTTTAAGCGAATGCAAATAGCCTCTGTCATCGAGGAGGCATTTAGTTTCGGAGGAAATACAGTCAGCAAACTCCCCGGGGCCGCCATACGTCTCTAGGATAGCTCGGCGTTCGGAACTGTTAACTGGCCCTCCAGTCGATTGGTATTTCTCATCGAGCCATATAAAGAATTGGAGCAAGTGCCTTGGTTGGACTGTCCCGGACGCTCCTAGGGCGATAAGTGCATCATTAAGTGGTTGTGAACCACTGACAGCTACAGGAATCGCCCCCAAAAACCGATTCCTGTGCCTGTTTCCAATCAGTGTCTCGGCAGGAGAACTGTATCCAGTCCCGTTCCAGATTATCGGGAACTCAGTGCAGTATCCAGTGGGCTTCTTTTCCCTCTTTAATACAGCAACCAATACGGGGTATAATTTCTCTGGATAATCCGGCATGGTTCTTGTTTGTTTGAGTTGCAAAATATACTCAAGTACGTCCTCCACTCTCGGTACTTCCATACAACCTAACGCTTTATATAATTTGATATTCTTTCCACTGACGAAGGCTGCATCTTTCCGCAGGCAGGAGACCGTCTCCTGATTCTTTATGTATAGATTCTGAGGTGAATCGATGCCTCCGCGTGACGAGCGCAATATTGGAAGCTCTTTAAGCTTATTTGATATCTTGTGAGTCAGGCCTGCGAACCGCCGCATTATTCTCTCGAAGTCATCCGCAAGCTCAGGCTGAGATTTAATGAGGTCCGCATAAGTCAGAACATTCCCCTCGCTAATTCTACTCCTGAACTTTAATGAGCGTGCCAACACGATGTCATTCTCATAATCGAGATGTGGGAAGCTCAGTACGGGTTCAAGCTGACGGGCACCTAGCACCTTCCTTGGCAATAGCATCGAAGGGCGTACCCATTCACCTCGATGATCGAGAAGTATCGGTAATGTGTGCAGGGTTTTCTGCAGCCCAGCAATCTTGCCGTGAACGCTAAGAATGTACCGGTAAAGAGCTAATCGGTTTTCTGGCTGTATAGAGTCATTTCGAACAGCTTTCACTTGGACGGAGACCCATTCAGATTGTTTGAACTCTGAGCACAACTTCCTGAGGACTTTGGAATCCGCTAAGCAAGGATGCAATTGGTCTGCTTCTGCGACATTACTTGCTGCACGAACACGAGGGGTCGAACACGAGGGGTCGTTTCACGAACACGAGGGGTCGGGCCACGCCAAAGTAGGGCTACTCAATGAAAGAGTGCTCCTGATTGGCTATTTTAGACTCTTAAAATGTGATTTTCAGCCCTCAAATACCCTCTTTAACGGCGACCTGATACGAAGGGAAACGAAGTGAAAGGTCGATCACCATCCAGGCGGGGCTGTGATTAATTAATTACACAGTGTTTTCCAACTCAGTCCTTAGTCCTGTGTCCTCAACTCTCGGTCCTGACAGGGGCCTCCGCCCAAGCATTTAGACCGCAATTCGCCCATGACTTCAGGTACCTCGGTTGAAGATTTGGGGGGAAATTAAAAAAACCAGCTTCGTTGGGTCGGCTTTGGGGTTGGAAGTCAGTGTTTATAAACATCTCCCCTCGGCCCGATATCATAGATTCGAACTTCCCGAGCCTCTTCATAAACTTCGTAAAGGATGCGCCAGCCGCCGATTTGGTAGCGATAAGAGCCGGATTCCCCCTTCAGTGTTCTGGCATTCGGATTGTGTATGGGGTGGGTTTTCAAGTATTCAATGGCTCGGTCAACCCCTTTGCGAAGCTTCGGCGGGAGTTTGTCATATGTCTTCCGGGCAGTTTTGCTTAAGAGGACCAGGTAGCTCATTTTTCCCTGATGTCCTCCCAGTTCACATACTCGCCTCTGGAAAATTCTTCTCTGCCTCTCTTGATTGCTTTGCGCTCTTCTTGGCTTGGCTCAACTTCCGCCGGTCCCGTGATAAATTGAATGTACTCCAGTACTCCTTCCAAAGCGTCCTCCGGCAACTGATCGAGAGCCTTTTTAACTTCTTCCCTTACGTTCATCTTTTCTCCTTTCCTAATCTTATTGCTACGGCGATTATCGCTTGATCCGGGGTCGGGCCGCGACGCACCAGCCCAACGATTCGTGATGTAGTTGGGAATCACCTCCGTACCTCCTGCAGGAAAAATACATAGTCACCTTTAGGAATATACCATCCTTCATTAAACCTCGCCATGATTCCAGCATCTGCCAAATCAACATTTTCTTGCCAAAGTGGAATCCGACCGGAGGGCTCTCGCATAAAAATTATGATCCTGATGTGCTGAACTTCTGAGTCCTCGCGAGTTCAACGGCCAGGAGAGATCATTCGCCTGCTCCAACAGCTATCGGCGCCGGCAGTCTTTGCCTGCGAAGATTTCGGGTAGCATGGAAGAGAGATCGGCGTCTTCGATCCTTTGCGGCCCGCCATTGCGGCTTATCGTCCTTGTCGATAATACGGGCGCGAACGCTTTTGTTAGACACGGATGAACACGGATTGACACAGATGAAAACGGGCTGTTTCCAAGTCCGGAGAGTAGCTCAGATGAAGTGCTTCTGCGTTCCTGTTGATCTTGTTGAATTTTGGTTTTCTTCACGCGGAGAGGCGACGAGGCAAAAGGGGAAGCGGGGAGCAGGAAGCTAGAAGCGGGAAGATTTTACTCCCTCCCCCCTTGCTCCTTCATCTTGTTGAATCTTGTTTTTCTCCACGACATCTTCTTGACCGGACCATGTCCCGTCTCTGTCTCGAGAGGACACTGGATTTCGGCCCAAAAGCACTGCCGGAATGACGAAAGTGGGAGCCCGCCCCTTTCAAGGGTGTCCCGAAGGGAGGTGAAAAGCTGTTATGAAAAGTTTTTGGTGGGCTGCGCTCCGCTTAACCACACCCTACGGCTTTGAGTAGACTGACCGAGGGGGCTGTCTTGAATAGAAGAAGCCGGTTAGGACGTCCACCCGGCTTCCTGTGCCTTCATTTTCGGCCTCTGGTCCCTTGGATAAGAAGGTCAGCAGGCTCCGAAACGAAGAAGCACGCATGCGCCATATTTAATGTCTATCTATACTGTAGGTATAATCGTCTTCCAGAGCTGAAAACTTTAACAAAATTTTGCAATCAAGTTGGGAATAGAGGAGACAATGGAAAATCAGCCATAAGCCACCGGCAGAAAGAAAAGAATTCCGGAGGCCTATCCGGGAGTTGCGGACATCTGTGGTTTTTGCAGGTGGGCTGCACGGAACGGGCAGTATAAAGGATCGCCTATCAGGACCATTCGCCAGGATACAAAAGGACTGGACAATGCAAAACATTCAACGAGTGTTGCCTTGCCCTCCAGGAGGAGCGCGAAAAAAACTTCCGGAACAGGGAAAGACTCCACATAAGGTTCACCCACCGGACCGATAGTAGCTGCTATTCCTTTTTCCAGCATCATTTTGCACCAAACTGTACTGCCCGGCTGCCTGAGAGTCTCGCATTCCATGCTGGCTATATGAAAACCGACGGAACCGGGCACCCATTTGAAGGCATCGATATACTTGCCAAGGCTGTACCATCCGCAGTAAAGGGCTGCGTCGGGGCATTCGCCCGGCTGGAACAAAGTCTCTTTCTCGTCCAGTATGGTTTCCATAAGCTTGCTTGCTCTGACAACGGCAGCAGCCTTGTGCAGAGACGCATCATAGAAGGCATACCCCTTTAGATCGCTTTTGCCTGGATCAGGCCACCTGGCATCAAAATAAGCTTTTCCCTTCAGTCCCTTCTTTTCCGCCAGAAGGCTATCGTCTATCACTCTCTTTACTATTTGGGCCGTAGGGCCATCGAGCCTGGAGACAAGCAGGGCGCTTTCAGGCATGTTCTTAATTTTCTTACCGTGAAAGCCAATAAAGAAGGGACTCGGAATCCAGCCGGCGAGCGGGTAATCGGTTTTTTGAACCAGCGCCAGCTCTGAATCCACAGCCGCCATCTGATCAGCCTTCGATAAGGATGCAATCGCTTTCTTGGTTTCCTCATATTGTGCTTTCAAATCTTTGAGGAATTCATCAAGATTATTTCCGCCTCCTTTCAATTGAGACTCCAGTTTGCGCGCAAGCCCCTTCAATCTCACGAGTTCCTTTATTTCTTCTTGGCGCGGTTGGGGTTCACCAACAGTAAGCGGAACGCCTCGAACAGTAAGCAGGCAGTGAATATGCAGACCTTTTGGATCGAGCTTTTCCAGATACGCGCGGATGGGAAGCGCTATTTGTCTGTCGTACTCCTCCCGGCTGCAGCGTTCATCTACAGTAGTGCTGAGCAGAATCAGGTTCTGCTCGGGGATTGCTCTTTTTTGCATGTAATAGTGCGCAAGTTCGCTGCTCTGCGGGAAATTCCGGTTGGCTATCACCAGAATCTCATTCGGGACCAACGCAACGCAAGTTTTTGGCAGGATCAAAAGAAAAGCGGCCAGCAGGATCGAAAAAGCTTTGGTGAAAAATATGCGAAGGATTCTAAATCCGGTAATAAACATTGTGTTTTAGTGCCCTTTATATTTAATGCTATCCATTCTTGAGCTTAAGAAGCAGCAGAGGCAAAGCCAGGGCCAAGGACCCCGCGTTTGCAATCACCAGGGCCGGATCGCCGATCATCAGCCCGTGGGCCAACCAAAGAGACATCCCAACGGAGATGCAAACAAGCATGGCGAGCGACACATCCTTGGTGCTCCCGGTTCGAAGCGAGTGCATCAACTGCGGAGCCAGAGCCGCTGTTGTAAGGGTTCCGGCAATGAATCCAAGCATGGTACCTCCGATACTCCTTATCGCGCCGCACCGCTGTAAAGGTAGTAACCAAGTCCTATAGTAAAAATGAAATCGCCATACATGGCATGTTCCATACAAGAAAACCATAACGATTTGCTTCTCAGGTAAGTATGGGCAAATATAATTCCACCGCCCAGTGTCAGAAGGATTGCAACAGGGTTCAGAAGGAAGATATGCGCATAGCAGAACACAAGCCCACTTGCAGTTATCATGGCCCACCCTTTCCCGAACAGTTCCCCGTACCTGTGGAAAACGAAAGTGCGGTAGACAATCCCCTGAGGCACAACAGACAAGATAGGATATAGTAGCATAACAATCAGCCACAGCACAGGCCTTGTTCCGGGAAAAGTCAGGAACCTGCCGTATTCAAACAAAACCGTGAACAATCCGATGGCGATAGCCATGAATATAGATCTTCCAACTACGAACCGTATTTGTTTTCCGGCCGGGCGTTCACCCCAGAACCGATATCTTGTAAAATAGCCATCGCGCTTGAGCAACCATGCGCAGACAGCGGCAAGGCACCATAGACCAGGGATCGGATGGATTATATGCCGCAAAAATATGTAAAGAGAAGGCAAAGCGATAAAAAGCGCGGTAAACTCCACGGCCAGATAGACACGCCGCATCCTGAAATTCTCCTACGCTGATCCGGGGTTTCCGGATGGACACTGATCAGGCCGAAAGCCGGCGGTGCAACGCGTCGTCCCATCCTTCCGTCAAGAACCGAAAGAACCGGCTCTGGCTCAGGCGTAGACGCTGGTATGCCTCCCGCAGGTTCAGCAGCATTGTAATCCGTCTAAGGCGGCAATTCAGTTCACCCTTGTCATGTGTCGCCACCGTCTGAAAGCCGATCACCCTTTTATGGAAGTAGTACGGACTGTGCCGTTCTCCTTCAAACACATCCGTGATCAAGTGCGAGTACTCCCGACGTACAGTATCTTCAGTGGCGGCTTTCAGGAGATGTGATGCCACCCCAAAGACATTTCGGAACTGAGGGCGAACGGCAAAACGGCCGATCTCCGCTATCTTGTTGTTCCGCAGAAAAGACTCGATGTCAAGCCCCGGCACCACCACGTTCGCGGCGTATTCGCGGTATTCATGCAGCGGTAGATCGTAGAGGACACGTATAACTCCGGCCGGCAGGCCGGCCAATGCGAGAAACCAGGACACTGACGGATTTTGGAGGTCAGTCCCGGGAAACACCTGGGCTTCGTCCTGCACCCATTGTTTCTCTCGACGATAAGTTAAGCGCAATACGCGCAACGCCGACCTACGGTCTTGTTCCGTTGTGACCTTTCGCACTGATACGATTGAGTTTGCCATGGTGGTTCTCCTATTAGGGCTTAGGTCCGATTTTTCCTGCCAACCGAGCGATTGAAGCCATGATAGTCCGGTGAAAATCTTCCACCTGTTCCCTGTGCGGCGTGATGGCCGGAGGTCCGGGACGGATTGGTTCACCGATATGCAGTTCTAACGGCGCCAGAACAGGGAGAGGCCGGCCTTCGACGTGACCGGGAAACCGTATTCCAGCGGGGAAGACCGGGACACCCGCTTCCAGCGCCAGTACCGCTGCTCCGCGACGGCCTTGAAGCATGCGTCGTGTATCGCCGTGTGCTCGCCTTTCGGGGAAGATTCCGATTGACCTTCCCTGCGCAAGACTCAATCGAGCCCCGTCGATTCCAGCGGGGCCTTGCACAAGGGTTTTCCGGAAACGGTTGAGCCAGCGCGGCCGGGCGGGTTTGGTTGTGACCGGAATCGTCTCCGCCATCCGCATCATAGATCGAAGTCCCGGAATCAGGAGGAAACTCCAGTCAGACAGGAAGCGAATCGGCTTCCCGCCCCGGAGGAACATCAGTAGAGAGGGGATGATCAACGCTTCAGCATATTGCGTGTGATTGACTGCTAGAATGAATGGGTCGGGAGTGGAGAGGAGGGGACCCGCGCCGTGCACACCCCTAACGAGCCAGCGAGATGCGCCCAACAATGAGCGAAGGAGTATGCGGGTTGACGGCCTTTGCGCCTGGTAGGGCAACTCGGCGCAAAAGATGGAAGGCAGATCGAGTTTTAGTGTCTGGGCATGCATCATGGGCTCCGACACATAGTGCCCATTACGACAGCCGAAAGCATGACGTATCTGTTAATTTTATGTTAAGTTCTGATTACCATGGCATCGCACCCCAACAGGCAGATGTTTCTCACCTTGGCACCTGCTGTAAATGCTTCCTGGCCGGACTAAAATATCCAGGTGCGGAGGATGTTAATCTTGCGCGATGTCTTATTTTGGTAAAAAAGGAGGTAATGCCCATGAGTGTAGACCAAAGAGCCTTAGATTCCAAACTTCGGGAGATGTACCCTGAGATCGTAAAGCACAATCTTTCAATGTCTTTAAATTTCGACCGAGAGAAAGATGCGTGGATCGTCAAGTTGGTTAAAGGAAAGCACGAATTGACGACTCACCTTGAGAGCAAAGATGCAGACGCCTGTTTCGAGGGGGTTCAGTGCATCTATCTGGGCGTTCAAATATCGCAATTTCTGGAAAACTTTGAATCCGGCGTGTAGGCGATCTTTGTTCGTGTTGCCTCTCCACTTCACTCGTCATAGAGATGAGGCTTCCTTCCGCCCTTTCCGTCTTTCTGTAAAGGGAAATGCAAAAAGTCCCCAATCAAATTTTCATGCTATTTTTGATTGCCCCATGTAAGCGCAGGGCAATAGCCCAGCGCTGCAATCGCCCATGGTGGAAGCCTCCCGCGAAGAGTCCTAATAGCGCCGTCTGCAGGCACCAGGTTGGCGCCATACGCCATGCTGCAAGTTGCCCGGACAGCGCGGCGATGACTTCTGTGACCATCAGACCGCAAATGACAAGAACGGTGAGCGCCGCCACGACACGCCGCTCCAACGGATTTTGATATGCCCAGATCAAGAGCGCGGTCCAGCCGAGCATAAGCGAAGCGCCGTAGCCCATCGCGAACCGGTACGCACCTGACATGTCTTCGAAGCCCCAAAGCAGCTTCGCAACGGACGGCACGAGCATCGGCATAATAGCCAGTGCGTCGGTAACTGCACCGGCCAGGAATGCAACTCGAAGAATCCTCTCTTGGTTTGACATGTGAGTCTCCGTGTTTTGGGCCTGGATGTCCAAGCGTGACTGGCGCAACAGTGTTTGCCGCGTCAGAGTCCGCGTGATCGTTGGGAAATGGTTTCCCCGCAATTTGTCTATGACCGCCGGGTTGGGCAGCAACGATATCCATCCAATACCGGCAATTGCTTTCAATTTAGGCAGATAAGCTCAAGTATCCGGAGTAGTGTAGTGGGCAAAGTCTTATCTGCCCACCAAAATATTATTGGATGAACGAAAAAGCGGTGGGCACGATAAGACTGTGCCCACCCTTCAAGGCTCTTCGTAGAGATGATCCATCCGCCCCTTCTGTTTTTGAACCCTTCGTGAGTAGCGGCCCGCCCTTGCGCGCCTGAAATGGAAAAGATCTCTGAGGTCCGGGCTTTTTTGAGGGCACTAATTAAATTGAATAACAGGCAAGTAAACAAAAACAGACCGGAAATAAGGAGGTATTAAATGCCTGTTAAGCCGATACCTGAAGGTTACCACACCGTTACGCCCCTTCTGTCAGTCAAGGGGGCGGCGCGGCTGATTGACTTCATGAAGAAGGCCTTTAACGCGACGGAAGTTTATCGATTTCCGGCGCCCGACGGCAGCGTGATGCATGCGGAGATGAAGATCGGCGATTCTGTTGTGATGTTGGGCGAGGCGATGGGGAACGCTCCTCCCATGCCCATAGCACTTTATCTCTACATCGAAGATGTTGACAAGACGTACAAAGCGGCCCTGAATGCGGGCGGCGAATCGCTCGATGGACCGACCGATCAGTTCTGGGGTGACCGGGTGGCCACGATCAAAGACTTCGCCGGCAACAAATGGTGGATTGCCACTCACGTGGAGGAAGTTGATGCGGACGAACTTACAAAACGGGCGCAGCAGGCCAAAGCAGCCTGACACCGCGCATATGTATCAGCCTCGCAATTGATGCGAGCGGCAATACGGCGCGACCCCGCCTCTCCGTTCAAGGGGAGGCGGGGTAATAACTCTAAACGATCTTCACTGACTCTTCACCGCGTCACTGCCTGCTGCATAGCGGCAAGGAATTCAGCCCCGACCCGGATAACTTCTTCATCGACATCGAAGGTCGTGCTGTGATGGCCGCCGCCTAAAGGGGTGCCAAACAGAACGAACAACGCCCTGCCCCCCCGGCTCTGAACGCGCTCCATCATCACGGTCACATCTTCGGAAGCATTGAAGTCGGCCTCTTTTATTACCCGGGCAATCGACGGGAGTTTTTCCGCGATCGAAATTCCCAGCTCTATCAGCTCGGAGGAACTCTCGGCGCTGAGCGCCGTGGCCGCAGGTTTGATCTCGAGAGCCAGGCCGTACATCTTCGCGGCGCCTTCCAGCACTTCCCTGGCTTTCCCGGCCATGAAGTCATTTACCTCATTGGTCACGCCGCGCGTTTCCATGCGAAAGTAAGCCTTGTCCGGAATGATGTTCCAGGTTGTCCCCGCCTGCATTACCCCCACGTTTACGCGTGAGGCCCCATCCCCATGTCTGGCGATGGCGTAAAGATTGGTTACGGCCGCGCATGCACCCAGCAAAGCATTCTTACCGTCGTTTGGACGCAGCCCGGCGTGTGCGGCGCGTCCACGAAAGGTGACCTCGAATCGCGACAGCGCCATAAAATTCTTCACGCTCACGGCAATCTGCCCGACTTGCCCCCTGTTTATGCCGACATGTCCGCCGAACAGGAAATCCAGGTCATCGACCACCTTTTTTTCAACCATCGCCACGGCCCCACCAAGGTTCTCCTCGTTGGGCTGAAACACGAATTTAACCGTGCCCCTTAGAGTTTTGCGGTTTTCGGCGAAATGCCTCGCCAACAGCAACCCCATGGCCGTATGAACATCGTGTCCGCACATGTGCGCATAACCCGGGTTCTGCGAGATAAATCCTTGCGCTGCAGGCCGATGAGCAGGATCGCTGGACTCGAGGATTTCAAGGCTGTCGATGTCGAAGCGGAAACCGACTACCGGCCCGGGCAGAGCGCCCTTTAGAACACCGACTACCCCGGTGTAGCCACCCCTGGCGGGAGCAACGAACTGCTCCTTTATACCGGCCCCGGTTGCGCGGTCGTATTCAGCCTCCAGGGTTCGCTGATCGGGTACGATAACGCGTTTATCGGCTGCAATAATGTCTGGGCCAAGGATGAGCTCGTACCCCCACTCGGCTAGTTTTTCCGCCGCAAAGCCGGTGGAGTAAAACTCCAGCCACGCCGGCTGCGGATTGCGGTGCAACTGACGCCTCCATTGTACGGCTTCCTCATAATGGGCAGCGATTGGTTTTTTCACCTTAGCTCCCTTTTCGATGATAGTTTTGGAAGGATTGTTTTATGGAAAGTGAAATTAAAGACGAGTGCATAATACCAGAATGCCGGTACCATGCTTAAGGGTATTTTGAACATGAAAATACCAGGAGCAAATAATTCGAATCTCTGTGCCTCCGTGGTGATAAAGAGTAGGTATGAGCATAACGGAAAAGGATTTGGACAAAAGGGGCCAATATCGCGTTTGTCGCGGCGGATTTGAGGTAAGAAAACTCGTTCGCACGCTTCTAGAGTCATCCGATTTCGAAGATGCACTCAAAAGGATCGATATCGCCCCGAAAAAAATGATAAACGCCTTGCTCTGTTTCTTGTTCGAAACCAACGAAGTGATCAGGTGGAGGGCGGTCCGGGGAGTCGGCATCATCGTATCTGCGATCGCTGAGAAGGCCATGGAACCGGCCCGAACCATCATGCGGCGGCTTATCTGGAGCCTCAACGACGAATCTGGAGGAATCGGCTGGGGGGCGCCCGAGGCTCTGGGGGAGATAATGGCCGAAAACGAAACCCTTGCCCGCGAATATTATCGAATCCTTGTCTCATACATTGATGAAAATGGGAACCTGCTGGAAAACAATGAGCTTGAACGGGGGGTCATGTGGGGGATTAACAGGCTTGCACAGAAAAAGCCTGAGCTTTTGCGCGAATGGACCGGTCCGGTCCTGGCTCAGTTGAAATCTCCCGACCCGGTGAAAAAAGGCCTTGCGCTTAGAACGCTGCTTTTCATGAATGCCCGGCAACAGCCTAAGCCTGTCGCGTACGCCGATTCGGGGGCATCAGCCAACATAGCTTGCGATCCTGCCACCATGACGCCCTTTCTTGTGCCGTTACTAGAGGACCAATCCGAAATTCGCATATTTCAGGATGGATCTTTCGCAGAGTACAAGATCCGCCATCTCGCCTCGGAGCTACTCGACCGGTTGAAAGCGATTCACAGGTGAGACTGACAGTGGACGGACGTGGAGAGGAAGGACCTTTGACAGAATTGACAGGTTAACAACGTGCACAGATGGAGAACGCTCCCTTTGCACCTTAGAACTGATTGAGGAATTGCCGAATCGAGGAATTAAATCCCTTAATCCCTTAATCCCCTAATGCTTTTGCAGGATTGCAATTTGCTCCTGTATCTTTCGTCTAAGCTCAAGCGGGTTGGATATATTGTGGAACGGATCTCTTGTGCCGCCTGTTCCACTGACCGTAATGGACCCATATCCAAAAATCCTGCCTAAAATATCCTGATTCACTTGAATCGCTTCAATTTTACCAAGCAACACTTCAAGCGAGTTCCTGCGAATGAAGCCCACTTTCGCAATAACTCGCTGGTTTGTTACCGCAAATTCGGAGGTTGAAATGCTAATGAATGACGAAATCGCCTTAACTACGGCGATAAGTATGCATAAGCGGCCGACGTTGACGGCAACATCACCGCTACGGCTAAAAAGCACGATTGCGACAATGAACCAGATTACAGGCCAAAAAAAAATCACCCAGTGCAACCTGGCCCGGTAAAGTATGTTTTCGCCATTCATTAGATTTTTTTCGATGTAACTCATCTTTCCTCCTCTATCGCCGTTTTTGTATCACTTCTCCCGAACCCGTTACGAATGCCGGTGAAACATGGCCACTATCATAATACATGATCGCCAATCATTTTTGTGATCATATTCCAATGCCATAATTGCAGCATTCGAAATCAAATCGTTGTTCAAAGATTACCACACCTCCCAACCGTTTATCTGTAGGTCTTTTCCTACAGCGTTGTATGGATTAAGGACCTCCCGGACCCGTTTCTTCGCACGAACGGATACAGGAAAACTTCACGGCGAGGGCTCAACTCCAACAAATTTGAGGCTTGCCGGACGCGGATAACCAGGCCGTTACTCTGATTACCTGCTCGTAATAACACTTATGACCATCCAAGGCATAGCCCGGCTCACGGGGCCTGCCGCCACGATCCGGTCTAATGGCTCACATATTGCACTCCTTGGGTTTCAAGCCGAAAATAAACCTTTTATCCACTCATGCCGTGACTGAACTTATTTTTCCGAAAAGCCAGGGAGGGGTAAATGAAAAGGAAAGGATACGTATGGGCGATCGTTTTCTTTTGCATGATTCTATCAGGACTGGCCACGGCCGGGGAATCTGCCGGGCAAGCCTGCCCGGTCTTTCCCGCCAATAACATCTGGAATTCGCCGGTAGACAAACTCCCGGTGGACCCGCATTCGGCGGCCTATATCGCAACGATCGGGGTAAACGGAACGGTTCACCCCGATTTTGGGTCAGGCGACTGGCCACCCGATTCCGATTCCCCTATCGGCATTCCCTATATAACCGTGCCCGGTACACAATCCAAGGTTGATGTAAGCTTCGACTACGCCGGTGAAAGCGATCCCGGCCCCTATCCCATCCCTGCCAATGCGCCTATAGAGGGCGGCCCGGACAGCACCGGTGACAGGCATGTCCTGGTAATAGACATCAACAACTGTATCCTCTACGAGCTTTTCAGCGCCTATCCCCAGGCCGGAGGCACATGGTCCGCGGGAAGCGGCGCGATTTTCAACCTGACATCGAACGCTCTGCGACCGGCCGGGTGGACTTCGGCAGATGCCGCCGGTCTTCCGATTTTTCCCGGCCTGGCAAGCTACGACGAGGTCGCTTCGGGGGAGATCAACCACGCGTTGCGCTTTACCGCTCCCCAGACCCGAAAGGCTTACGTCTGGCCGGCTCGCCATTACGCATCCAGCCTAACCGGCGCTAAGTACCCCCCGATGGGCCAGCGGTTCCGGCTTAAAGCCGGGTTCGATATTTCCGGGTTTTCGCCGCAGAACCAAGTTATCCTGAAAGCCTTGAAACGATACGGCATGGTGCTGGCTGACAACGGCTCGGCCTGGTACATTTCGGGAGTTCCGGACCCGCGCTGGAACAATGACGACCTCCATGACCTGGACCGCGTCCATGGGTCCGATTTCGTGGCCGTGAACGTGTCTTCGCTCATGATCAACCCGAATTCAGCGGCGGCAAAACCCAGCCAATAATTTCGGTAAGCGAAACCCGCCTCCTTGCGAGCAGGGAGGGGTCAATGGGACGTTAGCGGACAATGGCTGATGAAAAAGGAGGAATCCCGAATGGGGAGACCGCTGCACGGAATCGTCAAAGTGATCGGCATGCTGGTGGTATTTACCGCCGCCATTCTGCCCTGTGCCGTTTCGAATGCTGCGTCGGACCTGATCGTATATGAGGACGCTCTCAATTCCGGGTGGGCCAACTGGTCGTGGGGCACAACGACCGGGGCCGCCACATCTCCCGTGCACAGCGGCTCGAATTCGCTGGCCGTTACCATTACCTCGGCCTGGGGAGGGCTCTACCTTGCGGCCAACCAGGGATTCGCAAGCACTCCTTACGACACATTGGAGTTTTGGGTAAACGGGGGCACCCAGGGCGGCCAGAAGATCCGTGTGATGCTGGCGGACGGAAGCTACACCCTCCTTACCAATAACGCCGTCGAGATACCAATAACCGCCGGCGTCTGGACGCAAGTAAAGATCCTGCTCGCCAATCTTGGCAATCCGGGGCAGATCGGAGGGATAGTATGGCAGGATACCAGCGGCGGCGCCCAACCGACGTTCTACCTGGATGCAATCTCTTTTACCAATCAGGGGATCCCCCCCACGCCTCCTGCGCCACCCGGGGCAGGACCCAATCTTGCTGTTAACGCGGCAGCTTCGCGGCACCCCATCAGTGAAGACATCTACGGAATGAACTTTCCCGACGAAAGCCTGGCGACTGCTCTCAGGATTTCTGTGTGCCGCTGGGGAGGCAATTCCACCACGCGCTACAACTGGCAGATTAACATGCATAATACCGGCAGCGACTGGTATTTCGAAAATATCCCCAACGGTGATCCGGTTGCCGACGGTTCGGCATCCGACCTGTTCGTTGAACAGGACATTCAGACCAACTCGAAGACCGTCATGACCGTGCCTCTGATCGGGTGGACCCCTTTGGGAAACAGTCCGCGCAATCACCCGTATGACTGCGGCTACAAGGTTTCCATATACGGGGCACAGCAGTCAACCGATCCATGGGACAGTAATTGCGGAAACGGAGTCAGCACAAGCGGCAGCAATATCACAGGCAATGCACCCTCAGATACCAGCGAGGCTATCGGGACTCCGTTCGTCACGGACTGGGTCGACCACCTCACCGCCAAGTACGGTTTTGCCTCGAGTGGCGGCGTAGCTTACTACGACCTGGACAACGAGCCCATGTTGTGGGACAGCACGCACCGCGACGTCCACCCCCTGGCTACGACTTATGATGAGTTAAGAGACTTCACCTTTTCGATTGCGCAGGCAGTAAAAACTGCCGACCCGGCGGCGCAAACACTCGGCCCGGTACTCTGGGGCTGGTGCGCCTTTTTCTATTCCGCCCTTGACGGCTGCAGCGCCGGAAATGATTACTCCAGCCACCAAAACACGGCTTTCGTGCCCTGGTACCTCCAGCAAATGAACAGCTACGAGCAGGCGCACGGGGTGCGTATTCTCGATTACCTGGACCTTCACTATTATCCCCAGGCAAGCGGCGTGGCATTATCGCCGGCGGGCGACGCAGCCACCCAGGCCCTCAGGCTGCGTTCCACGCGTTCCCTCTGGGACCCCTCCTACATTGATGAGAGCTGGATTTCCAGCACGCAGCCAGGTGGAGTCGCAGTGAGTCTTATTCCACGTATGAAGGATTGGGTGGATTCAAATTATCCCGGCACTAAGCTTGCCGTCAGCGAGTACAACTGGGGGGCGCTGGACGATATCAATGGCGCGCTGGCGCAAGCCGACGTGCTGGGGATTTTCGGCAGTGAAGGGCTGGATCTCGCGACGTTGTGGTCTCCTCCCAATGCGACCGATCCGGGCGCTTTTGCCTTCCTTATGTACCGCAACTACGACGGTGCGGGCTCCGGCTTTGGCGATGTCAGCACTCTGGCAACCAGCAGCGGCCAGGATACCTTGTCAATCTATGCAGCACAGCGCAGCGCGGACAGCGCGCTTACGATCATGGTAATCAATAAGACGGCTGGTGCGCTTTCCAGCACGGTTGCCCTTTCAGGCTTCAACCCGGAGCCGTCTGCGGCCGTTTACCAATACAGCGCAGCTCAGCTCGGGGCCATCCAGCACGCACCCGATCTCGCGGTCACGGCGAACGGCTTGAGCGCAGATTTTCCGGCAAATTCGATCACGCTCTTCGTTTTGATGCCTGCCCCCCTGCCGCCTTCGGTAACAATTTCCATCTCCCCGGCAAGCGCCACGATGCAGGTTGGAATGACACAGCAGTTCACCTCCACGGTTTCCGGGGCCTCAAATACTTCCGTCGCCTGGCAGGTGAACGGCGTTTCGGGGGGCAATGCCACCGTGGGGACGGTATCGGCTGGGGGTCTTTATACGGCGCCAGTTGTGGTGCCCAACCCCGCTGTGGTAACGGTGACTTGCGTTTCCAACGCCGATACCACCAAATCCGCCTCGGCAACGGTGACAGTTACACCGGCAACTTCGGTCCGGGTTTTGGAGCCAAATGGAGGGGAAATACTGAACAGAGGAGGGACTTACTCCATCATCTGGACAGCCCCGGCGGCGGCGACATCCTTCAGACTCCAATACTCAACCAACGATGGCAAGAGCTGGGCGGCAATCGCGCCCGTAAAAGAAACCGGCACAAGTTACCTGTGGAAGGTGCCGAAGGTGACCTCGACCAAGTGCCTGGTCAAAGTAGTCGGCTATAACGCAAAGGGCCACTTGGAAGGGACCGCTCAATCAGCCTCACCCTTTACCATACACTGAAAGGGACAAGAGTTATTCACCACAGAGGAAACAGAGGCAAAAAGACCTTTGGCTGGATTAAAGGAATTGAGGGATTTGGGAATTAATCGCTGAATCCCTCAATTCCGAATTGTTGAATTATTTCGATACCGGATGCCTGAGAATAGTTTTCAGTCTTTCGGGCGTGGTACGGCGCGGATCGCTAAGATATATTTCATGATGCCTGCCCCGCGGGGAATAGCCCTTTTCCAGGATGAAGCGGTGCATTGCCGCAATTGTCGGGGCCTCATCACGGTACGGGCCGATATGCATAGTCTGAACGCTAAGGCCCTCATCCAGCGTGTCCAATCGAATCCGGTCCCATAGCCCCTGCTTGCCTTTCTCCACCAACTGCGAAACGGCGGACCGCACCATTTCATTCTCTATGAACGGGGGTTGCGCTATCATGAGCGTCCATCTCCACATATCCCTGCTGCTGAGGTCAAGTCCCGCCATTCCTTCACTCCACCAAAGCCCGCTAAGAGGCGCGACGGTATACTCCGGCCCTACACCCGCCTTCTTTGCCGAAAACTTCATTGTAAACGCCACGCTATAAAGGGTTTCGATCGATACCTGAAAAGCCGGAACAGTGTTGGGGTCCCCTGCGCCGTCAATCATCAGGTACTTCAATGCCGGGACATCAACAAAAACGAAGCCTTTTACCGGCGCCTTATACAAGGTTTTCATGTCATTTTTAAAATCGATCTTCTCCATTTGGAACTCCCTTGCATCGCTCCGCGATGAGTGAACAGTGAACAGAAAAATCTTTCAAACCAGTGAAAAAGCGTTTCATCTGAATGAAGAAAATGCTGGCAAACTCACCTCGATTCGAGATAAAAAGTAACCCTGTCGCCCTGCGGGGCGTGTTGTTTTCCGCCTAAAGAATCCGGCATTTCCGCTCTTAATTCAACGGCTTTTGCATTTGCGCCTCGCGCAGGTGGAGCTTTTGTCGGGCTTGCCAATCTGCAGATGAGAGGTTTAATCTTCAGCGGCAGATTTTTAGAGCTGCCTAAAAAGGTTCCGGGAGAGGAGAGAGCAATGTCTGTACAGTTCATCAAAAGCTCGGTTTCAGCGTACGGGTTGGCTCCGTGTGACGAGAATCGCGCATTGCGGCTCGTCGAACTATGTGGAAGAACGGCCTACAAGTCCGAAGAAAAGATCACCGAGAATTCCGCCCAAAAATTTGTGCTCATGCTCAAATCGCACGGCCATCTTTCCGTGCTCGAACACAGCAATATCGTGCTGAAAGTGGAACAAGACCCGGCCTCGCAGATTCCGGGCGGACCTGATCCGATCACCTTTGCCGGCATTGTTAACGAGCTTCCCGACAGGATCGGCTTTCACCGCATTTTCCCTGTTAACTCGGGATCGGGGTTTCTCATGGCAGGCAATTTCCGGGCCTGGATCGAGACCCTGGACCGCCTGAAAAGGCTTGAAAAGTTGCATGGTTTTCTGCTCCATAGCCTGAACAGGTTTTTCCCTGCCCTTTTCCCCGAGGAAGGGCAGGCGGAGTCAATACCCTCGCGAGCGTCGCTCGTGGGAGAAGAAGAACAACTGGAGCTGCTGAAAACCGACCCGTATTTCGACCTTCCCGTTTTCGTATTCAGGTTTGTATGCGACCGCGGGATAACGCACGAGGTGGTGCGCCACCGGGTGCTATCCTTTACTCAGGAAAGCACTCGATACGTGAACTACGATAACAAAGGCATGGCTCTCATTCTGCCCGAGGAGCTTTACGCTTCATACGATGAGGCCAAAGGCGAGCTCGCGCCTGACGACCTTCTGGCTGGTGAATGGCAAAAGCGCGCGGAGGTCCTTTTCCACTGGTACAGGGAAGATCTTGCCCGGGGCTTGAGGCCGGAGATCGCGAGGGACATACTGCCGAACCTGCTGAAGAGCGAGATTTTCGTCAGCGGCCGATGGAGCGGATGGAAGCATTTCATTCGGCTGAGAGATTCGAGCCAGGCGCACCCGCGGATTCGCTTTCTGGCAAAAGAGGTGAGAAAATATTTTACGGGGCTTGGGCTCGAATGCTGATCGCCAACGAAAGGTGGAGCGTGGAACAGGAAGGGATGCGGGAAATATTTTCGCTGCAGTGGGAACTCAACATCCGGACTCTGGCAAATGCAGGCAGAGATTTCGTGTCGACCATGAATGATCCGGAACAAAGACCCATCTGGATAGAAAACTACCGCAAAGCGCTTTCAGCCGAACTTGCCGAGCTAATCCGGGAGGTGCGGGACCACGGGATGGAGACTCAGAACGGCAAGGTCGAAATTGTCGATATGCTTCATTTCCTGGTTAGCCTTTCCCAAATCGTTGGAGTCGAGCCTGAAGATATTGCATTTTTGAGCGCATCCGGAAACGGGACCTCGTTTGAGACCTGCGCCATCATGGCGTTTCTTGGCATCGATGAACTCCAAAACAGCCTCAAATGGAAATGGTGGGCAAAAGGCGGCGGGTTTAAACCGGATAGGGCGAAAAACGCCATCCTCGACCTCTGGAAAGCACTTGCCTGCGTCTGCGCCGTTTTCAACCTCGGCTTTCCCGAGCTCAAAAGAATCTACGTTGCGAAAAACAGGATCAACTTCGAGCGGCAACGGCAGAATTACAACGAGGACACAAAGACGGAAGCCGACAATCTTTCCATAAAGGTGTAACCTGCGTAAACCTTCACCACAGAGCCACAGAGGAGGTTGAGGGATTGTGGGGTCAAGAGCGAATTGAAGAATTCCGAATTTAGTGATTTGGGAATTAATAATCCCTGAATCCTTAAGTTCCTGAATTCTTGAATTTTCTCCGTGATCTCCCCATGTTCGGACTATGCCCCGGCTCCGTGGTGAATTGCTTTTCGCGTTTCTGCGATGAACATTTACGACCTCATGAGAGATTTGCGTGACCAGATCCAGGCAGATTAAACCCAAACACCACCGGCTTTCCTTTCCGGCGAAGTTCATTAGTTTCGAAGGGATTGACGGGTGTGGAAAAAGCACTCTCATGGGCCAGTTGGCGAACTGGCTCACAACGGCGGGAATCCCCTTTGTCAGGACCCGCGAGCCCGGCGGAACGAAAATCGGCGAAAAAATCCGCGAAATCCTGCTCGATCCTGCTTCATCCGAAATGAGCAGCCGCGCTGAAGTGCTCCTCTACAGCGCCAGCAGGGCACAACTGACCGAACAGGTCATCATTTCCGCCATGAAGAAAGGCTCGTGGGTGCTGACCGACCGGTTCGTTGACGCCACCTTTGCCTACCAGGGATTCGGACGAGGTTTCGACTTCGAGCATCTGAGGATAATCCAGGAGTGGACGACAAAAGACCTGTGGCCGGACAAGACCATCCTGCTCGACTGCGATATAGACACAGCCATGTCCAGGCTTGGGACCCGGGATGGAACGGACCGGGACAGGATCGAACAGGAGGATCGCATATTCCATGGCAAGGTCCGCAACGGCTATCTGGAGCTTGCCGAAAAGGAGCCGGAAAGGTTTCTGATCCTGGATGCCTCCAAGCCGCTGGAAGAGGTGATCGCGGAATTCTATGAAAGGTTCTGGCTGGTGGAAGTCGAACGTTGAGCTTTAGGTTATCAATCTATTAGCCCCAAGTCCAACGAATAATGTTCTTCCCAATTGGCATTTTCAGACGTCCTTGGGAAGAGTTCTGATACTGGAAGGAGGAAGACCATGCCGGATCCGGCGAAAAAGAAGGCAGTCTATGACGACCTGTACGGTATACCGGAAAACATGACCGGCGAGATCATCAATGGAGAATTGATTGCCACTCCGAGACCTTCGCCGGAGCACTCCCTTGCTTCCTCATGCCTGGGGGCGGAACTTATCCCACCCTATTACCATGGTCGGGGCGGAGGACCAGGGGGATGGGTGATATTAGATGAACCTGAGGTCAAGTTCGGAGAGAATATCCTGGTCCCCGATCTGGCCGGGTGGAAAAAGCAACGGTTTTCGAGGTCGAAAAAGAATAATTGGATTACGGTAATCCCCGACTGGATCTGCGAGGTGCTCTCGCCGGGGACTCTGCGCCTTGACAGAGTCAAGAAGATGGCCGTTTACGGCCAGTATGGAGTATCACATTCCTGGATGATCGATCCCCTCGCTAGAACACTGGAAGTGTTTCGGCTCGAATCCGGCAGGTGGTTCTTGCTTGGCGCCTTTTCCGAAGACGACAAGGTGCGTACCGAACCATTTCAAGAAACAGAGGTCGATCTGAGCGTTCTTTGGCTGGAGGAGATGCCGGAAGCTACTGAATAACAGAGAGGAAAATGCTATTGCACTAAGGGCTTGGCGACTGCAAGCTTTCGAGCCACAAGACTTCAAGATTAATTTGGATCTGTTGGAAAGGCTCGACCCGCACTTTGTCGTTTTCGGCAAAGCTCCCCAGTAGGACCCATTTTCCGGATTCAAGTCTGAAGGCGTCCATGGTCATGGCAACAGGATCGACCAGCCAGATATGTCCAACGCCGTGGTGAGCATAGATGGGCATTTTCTTGACTTTGTCGGTACGAAACGTGCCTGGTGAAAGGATTTCGCACACCCAATCCGGAACGGCGGAAATCCAGTTATGGTCTTCCTCGATCGGAAATCTTCCCCTCCTCCAGCCTGCCAGGTCGGGGACCATGATTTGTTCTCCCAGTCCAATTTCGGGTTCAATAGCGAAAATCCATCCGCCAGGTCCATTTCCCTGTCCAAACTGATACGGTGCTGTAACCGCGGCCCCGAGAGCAGTTGCGCAGATGACATGTTTCCTGGAGGGACGAGGAGTCACAATGAGCTGCCCATCGATGATTTCCCCGGTCTGGTTATCAGGGATCTTATAAAGATCCTCATACGTTGCTTTCTCTTTTGCAAGCTCGCTCATGCCGCCCTCTCCCTATTGTGATACTCGCTTAAAAATGCTACGTTTTCAAGAAAATGTTTAATGTGTAACCCCTTTGAGGAACATTACGCTACATTCAGCTCGCCCGGGTCTATTGCAGGCCGGCCGGTGTTCAAACTCCAGCACTTCCGCCTGTTCTCCGTTTACTCCAGGGAAGTAAACCCGGAATATTCTGGCAAGACAGATCGTTTGGATACCTGTTCGCCGGTGAGAAAAGGCGCGGGAAGACCTCGTCAGCCCGGAAATCGACACGTGAGTTGTCCTCTTCTCGACGAATTTGGCAGAGATGACTGCCGACTGGATCAGGGATCGAAAACGCCGCCGAAATGACAGCGGCACTTTCATCTAAAATCATTAGGTTGACAAGCCCGGGTCCCCCCAGATCGTCTTGTCCTATTTAACGGCGGGGCTTAGATGCTCGGCCCTGAGCGCTTTCTTGTCCACCTTGCCCGTGGGGTTGATGGGCAGTGCCTCCAAAAATCGTATGTCCCGAGGCCGTTTGTAATCGGCCAGCTTGTCTTTGGTGAAGTCGCGCAGCTCTTCAGCCGTGACTGTAGCCCCCTCCTTGCACACCACGAAGGCAAGAACGTCCTCCCCTAGCTCCGAATGAGGTTTGGCGAGCACAGCGCACTGTTTCACCGCCCCATGTTCATATAGCACGTCCTCCACCTCGACGGAGTAGATGTTGAAGCCTCCTCGAATGATCATGTCCTTCATTCGATCCATGAAGTAGAGATAGCCTTCCTCATCGTAGTAGCCCGTGTCACCGGTGTAGAGCCACCCGTTCCTGAGGGTTTCCGCCGTGGCTCCGGGGTTCTTGTAGTATTCCTTCATCACGTTCGGACCCCTCAATACAATTTCTCCTATTTCGCGAAGCTTCACATCGTTACCATCCAGGTCCACCACTCTCATTTCCTGGTCCGGCAACATGGGAAAACCGACAGAACCGAGTTTCCTAATGGCGTCCGATGCGTCCAGAATAGTTCCACCGGTGCCGCCTTCCGTCAGGCCGTAGGTGGCATATACTTTTATGCCCGGCCATACGGTTTGTATCTTCCGGATAAGCTCACTGGGCATCGCAGCCGCACCGGAAACCAACGTCTTAAGCGACGACGTGTCGAATTCCTTGAACCGTGGGTAGTTCAGGATAAATGCGTACATCGCCGGTGCGCCTCCATAGAGGGTCGATTTCTCTCTTTGTATCAACTCCAGGCTCTTGACCACGTCAAAGGACTCCTCCAGGATTTGCACATTCCCACTATAGAGCCAAATCATCATGTTAGTGCTGCATCCGCTGGAGGTGAAAAACGGGAAGCAGTTTTGAAAGCGAATTGCCCCGTATCGCGTCCGGTAAAGCATGAGGGCGCTACACCACATGCGTCCACAGGCTACTTTGTTCGCCTGTGTTAAAACCACGCCTTTGGGCAGGCCCGTGGTTCCGCTGGTGTATATGATATCGGCCGTGTCATGCGGACCAATATCCACGGCGGGCGGCTTGCCCGGTTTTTCAAGCAGTTCATTGAACGAGATGCACCAGTCAGGCAACTCCTCGTAGGTCCTATGCAGACATAAATAGTTCCGGACCCGCATCCGGTCGCGAACTTGTTCCACCAGGGGCAGAGCGCTGGACATCGCAATAAAATGGTCCGCATCGGCGTTATCTACTATGTATTCGACTTCACGAGAGGACAGCCGTATGTTGATCGGGACAAATACCGCCCCTATTTTGTGAATGCCAAGGTAGGAGTAGTAGCTCTCCACGTGGTTGGCCAACATACATGCGACTTTCTGGCCTTTCTGCACACCGAGTTCTGTCAACCCGGCCGCCACCCGGTCCGAAGCCTCATCCACGTCCCTCCATGTAACGTTTATGTACTCGCCGCTTCTGTACGAAACCGCCACTTTGGCTTCCCTGTCGCGAAAATCGGCAACGTTTCTCGCCAAACAATCTCTAACAGTCTCAGGCATCTGGCACAAGGTTTTCTCCTTCTCGTGAGAGTATTGCACAAAAATCAGTTGGCTGGATTTAGAAATTAATCTAATCGAACCCCTTGAGCCCCAGGATTTTCCTTGCCTCATCGGGTGTTGCCGGTTCGATCCCCAGCTCCTTGGCGATACGGATGATCTTGGCTGCTTGCTCGCCGCTGTTCTTTGCCATCTGGCCCTTTTCAAGGAATAGATTGTCTTCCTGGCCGACCCGCACATTCCCGCCAATCAGCAGGGATTGGGTGCATATGTGGAACTGTGCCTTGCCTGCCACGCAGACGGAAAACTCGAAATCATCCCGATGAGCTTTTTGGCATAGTCCACGAGAAAAAGCAGGTTCTCGGAGCTCGGTGAGATTCCGCCAAGGACTCCCATGACGAACTGGAGATAAATGGGTTTCTTGACAAGGCCTACCTGTATCATGTACGCTACGTTGTTGATCATGCGGCATCGTGAATCTCGAATTCGGGTTTGGTTCCGGCTTCAGCGAATTTTCCGCAATATTCCCGCATGGATTTGAAAGTATTGGAGAAAATCACGTCCTCCGACGCGGCGAGGGATTGTTTTTCCCAGTCAAATTTCCATTCTTTAAATTTTGCGATCACGGGAAACAGCGCGAAGTTGATGGAACCTGCGTTAAATGAAGCGATGGCAGGTGGAACTTTTTTTCAAGTGGATCAAGCAGCACCTGCGGATCAAGCCGTTTTACGGAACTCTATCAACGCCGTAAAGGCCTGGATTTGGGTTGGGCTATGCGTCTACCTGCTTGTGGCCATTGCCAAAAAACGGCTCGGAATTCAATGCTCCCACTATGGTTTTCCACAAATTCCAGAGGTCAACTTGTTTGAGAAAAAACCAATCATATTGATAGCTTCTGAGGCCCTTAATCAAACTGCCGAACAGAATCGCCCTTGAAATCAGTCGAATTTGTTTAGATATTAACCGGACAGTAGTGATCTCATTTATGTTATCAGCGGCCTTCACCTCCCTTCTAATCTGATAAATTTGATTCGAGATCTCGAATGGAAGGCAGATACGGTTGTTTTATGAGCAAATAACTTCCCTTCTAAAGCAAATCACCAGACACGATGCCGTTGCCTTGTGTAAGCAATGAAGATGCCAGGCATTGTCCCCAAGCTAATTATCTGAATTTACAAATTATCGTGCTGTAGCACCTTGCTCAGGCATTGAAAAAATTTTAGGAAAAGATGAAACAAGGGGGGCGAGCAACCTCGATATTTAGGGAGGGTGAATATGCGGGCTTATTTTGAATCAGTTGATCATTTGGTGAACTTCTCATCATTTGGTGAAACTATTGGACAAGTAAACGACCACCGACCTTGTCGGTGGCTTTGAAGAATTGGCTTTGATTTCGCTATCTTCCTGTTCTTTGACATATTTCTTGATGATTTCACTGTCAATTCCAACGGTACTCACAAAATACCCCCGAGCCCACATATGCATACCCCAATAGCGTTTGCGAAGTTCGGGGAACTCCGCCCTCAACCCTTCAGCGCTTTTGCCCTTCAGGGTCTTCATAACGTGTGACGGAGCAAGCTTCGGTGGCGCTGAAAGGTACATGTGAACGTGGTCAGAACGGATCGCCCCCTCTATGATCGTTATGTCGAGTCAATTGCACAGTTCAACGAGGATTTCTTTGAGCCTTGGCTTTACCTCTTTGACAAGCACGTGGTACCGGTATTTAGGTACCCATACAAAATGGTATTCGCAACGGTGGACCGCATGTGACGGCCTGTTGTAAGCTCCCATCGAGGTTCCTCCGATTTCAACTTACAACAGGTCGTCACGGCTCAGCAACAATGTTGATTCACTATCGGTGCGGAGCCTTCGCCCCCACACCCCACCACCGACGATGTCAGTGGTTTAGGTTATTAATTAACCAACTGTGGGAGGAGGCGTGCCGGAAAATCGCAAAAAACCAGCACAACGCCCGTTTGAATTGCGTATTCCGACCGGAGATTGTATACTTTTTCCATTCTCAGGCGCGGAAGTGAAGTTTTTTCGGGCAAAGACCCGACCCGGAAATGCGGTTGGGATGCTTGGCGCTGAAGGTGGTGCATTATTCCGGCTAAGAGGTGCTCAACCCAAGGAATTGATTTTATCATCTATCAACAGTTTCACCAAATGATGAAAATTCCACCAAATGATCAACCCATCCAGAATAAACCCGCATATTCACCCTCCCTAAATATCGAGGTTGCTCGCTCCCCTTTTTTCATCTTTTCCTAAAGTTTTTTCAATGCCTCCGCGAGGTGCTACAGCAAGATAATTAGTAATTCCGATAATTAGACTGGGGGCAATGCCTGGCATCTCTATTGCAATCACAAGGCAACGGAATCTTGTCTTTATATCCCATTCTTCGTCCGGGCTAGGAAAAGGTAAGAACCACCCTATACTCATTATAAGAACGAGGGCAAAGGGCGAAAAATCCGGAGGAGAGCCAGTCGTGAGAAAGTCCAAAATTATTACAGCACAAGAAGCGGTATCTGAATTTATCTCCGATGGGATGACGGTCGCCATCGGAGGATTTTTCCACTCACCTTCCTACGCGATCACGCATGAAATCATCGGCCAAAAGAAAGCACATCTTACAATATGTCAACCCAGCTTCAACGAGCATGCTGATCAGATGATCGGAGCCGGATGCGTCGATCTCATCATATCTTCGTATGCATGGACGGAAGTTTTTGGACCGCGTTACTGCTTCCGAAGAGCGATTGGAAAAGAGATTCCTCACAAGATTGAGATGGAGAACTAAACCAATTTCGCTGCTCAGGCCCGCTACCTCTCAGGCTCTCTTAGTATCCCTTACATCCCCATAAACTCTATGAAGAGCAGCGATATGATGAAGTATCGCGTCTGGCGCGGCGAGGGCAAAGCCATCCAGATGAAAGACCGTTTTGGTTCAGGGCATGATCATGTGCTTGTGACCTCTTGATGACCACCCAAAAGGCGAAGGAGTTGGGCTGCCAGCCGATGGCCAAATGGGTCTGCGGCGCCGACTGTGGCGTCGATCCGCGAATTATGGGCGTCGCCCCCGCCTATGCCATCCCAATCGCTTTGAAACGGGCAGGGCTCAAGCTGTCGGACCTCGATGTTATTGAGTGCAATGAAGCCTTTGCCGTACAGAATCTTGCGGTAATCAAGGAGTTGGCTGATCAAACGTGGCGTGAAAGTCGATATGAATCGCTGGAACCCCATGGGAGGAGCTATAGCCTTCGAGCGTGCTAACGGCGCCTCGGGCGCCCGAATAGCGGGGTTTGCAATCAGACAACTGATTCGCACGGGCGGACAGTATGGATTATTCTCGGCCTGCTGCGGGGGAGGCCAGGGAATTGCCACGATTGTGGAGAATAGGAGGTTTTAGAAAACAAGGGAGTGTCCAATGCCGAAGTGAGAGGGGTGGCGCCCGGGCCTCGCATACGCGGCCACAATGGTGAGCGAGTTGGGAGAGCGATTAGCTGATGAGGGATGCCAAGATCACTCAAATCTACGAAGGAACGAACCAGATACAAGGAATCATTGTGGCGAACCAGTTGCTTTGACAAATGCAGTGAACAAATAATGGGAGAACATTATGTTAAAACATCTTTTTTCCCCAATGAAGATTGGAAAGACAGAAGTCTCTAACAGACTGGTTGTAAGTCCGATGGTAACAAACTATTGCAATAACGACGGAACTGCAACAGAACGTTACATTGCATATCACGAAGCTAAAGCAAAGGGAGGATGGGGGCTCATAATCACTGAGGATTATGCCGTTGATCCAAGTGGCAAAGGATTTTCCTGTGTCTCTGGACTCTGGGAAGACAGTCAAATTCCGAGCCACTCAGAATTAACGAAAAGAATTCACCAATACGATACAAAGATATTTGCCCAGATATATCATTGTGGAAGACAGACAAGTCATCTCATTACGGGGTGTACACCATTTGCACCTTCTCCCATTTCGTGCCCGGCAATGCAGGAACTGCCAGATGAACTTACAGTAGATAAGATCGAAGAAATGGTGGAAAAGTTCGGCGACTGTGCCTGGAGAGCGAGAAAAGCAGGCTTTGATGGTGTTGAAATTCATGGAGCCCACGGGTATCTCATTGCCGGATTCATGTCCCCTTACTCTAACAAAAGGGCCGATAAGTATGGCGGGCATCTGTTGAATAGAATGCGATTCCCGTTGGCGATCGTGGCCAACATCAGAGCAAAAGTCGGTAATGATTTTGGCGTAGGGTTCAGAATCTCCTGCGATGAATTCGTTCCCGGGGGAAGGTCCATCGAGGATACTAAAGCGATAGCCGTTTTACTGGAACAGGCGGGGATAGACTACCTGCACGTGTCCTGCGGCGTTTATGCGAGCGCAGATAAAATCGTTCCCGGTCCATCGACGCCTCATGGCTGGCTCGCTGGATATGCGGAGGAGGTAAAAAAGGTCGTAAGCATACCGGTCATTACTGTTGGAAGAATTAATGATCCATTTGTGGCGGATTCCATTATTGCAGCAGGCAAAGCCGATTTTGTGGCTATGGGCAGGGCCTCACTGGCTGATCCGGAGTTCCCCAAAAAGGCTGCGGCGGAACAATTTGATGAGATTCGCCCGTGCATCGCCTGTAACGAGGGATGCATCGGCATACTATTCACGGATCAGCCGATCAGATGTGTGCTGAATCCAACGCTCGGCATGGAGGCGGAAAGAGTTATCAAGCCTGCAGCCAAAAAGAAAAAGGTCGTGGTGATTGGAGGTGGCCCCGCTGGAATGGAAGCCGCCATCACTGCAGCAGAGGCCGGCCATGAAGTGAACCTCTACGAAAAAGCAAACAGACTGGGAGGCCAATTTTATCTCGCCAGCGTCCCGCCCAACAAGGGAGAGATCGGCAACTTCGTCGGCTGGCAGATCGGCCAGTTAAGCAAATTTAAAGTTAACGTCACTTTAAACGCTGAAGTTTCAGCCGGCTTAATTGACTCGCTGAAACCGGATGTCGTCGTTGTCGCAACCGGCGGGACGCCGATTCTGCCTGAAATCCCCGGCGTCGATAAAACCAATGTCGTTAATGCCTATAGCGTTCTTGCCGGCGAAGTCGCCGTTGGCGCCAAATCGGTCATAATTGGAGGTGGTATGATTGGCGCCGAGACCGCCAATCACCTGGCAAACCACGGCAAGGTGGTAACATTGATTGAAATGCTGTCTGAGATTGCGACCGAAATTCCCAATATAAACAGAATGACTTTGTTGCAGGATTTAGAAAAGGCTAACATAAAAGTATATGTCAACACCACGGTCAAGGACATACTGCTGGATGGAGTCGTTGTGGTTAGAGACTGTGTAACTGAAACGATAACTGCGGACACCGTTATTGTGGCAGCCGGCAGCAGGCCAAATAACGATCTGCAAACAGAACTCGCCGGCAAACCGTATAAAGTAATTACCGTAGGCGATGCGAATAAAATTGGAAAGGTGATGGAGGCCATTGAATCAGGATACATGGCAGGCATGCAAGTTTAGAGCAACTGATTATAACCAAAAAGGAGACGACATATGAGCGAGATGGTTAACACCGTATGCGGCCCCGTTCCGTCCGATAATATATGAACAACGCTGATGCATGAACATATCCAATTTGGATATGCCGGTTGGTACGCTCATACTAGCAAGCCACAGGACAAGGAGAAAGCATTTGCAATAGCTCTAAAAGCGATGAACGACATTAAAGACTGCGGTGTAAAGACATATGTGGACGCTACATCGGGAATAAATCTTCGAAATCGATTTGCGCCGGGCAAACGTGAAGGGAGACGACAGCCGTCGTTAATGTGCTCGGGTCGATTAGAAAAACGTTGCAATTCGCCCGGTTGATAGAGCCGGTTTTTTGCAAAACGAAGGAGGAAGTGCAATCGGGTTCGGGGCGAATCCAAGTTATTCCTCGTGTCCGGATTCAGCCGCACGAGAGTTAACATGGCTTCCAACGTCGTAACCTTTCCTCTATCATCGAAGCTTCGGGGCTGTTTTTTGAGCACCCTTCGGAGTGGGGTTTTAAATGATGGTGGCTGATGCCCTACTTGAAAGTAATGGGAACTTGCCAACGTCGTAATTTTTTGCAACACGAACCGATGGATGCGGTATATCTTATCTACTACTATTTAAAGGCACTTTTGGAGCTTGCTTCTTGAGATAGTGACAAAGGGGTTAGGGCCATAACTGTTTAACTTGACTCTAACATACAAGCGATACCTCAATGAGACTGGCTTTTTTCAGTTTCAGCACACACCACTATCCCCGCAGTTAATAGCTCGCTCAGTAAGCGGCGGCGGGTCATTTCGCCGTCCGCTTGACCTTTGGGTATGCGCTGATCCTACCGATTATGCGATGAGGTTTTCCCGTTTTTGAGTTGTTTGCCAATATCCCAACACCTGGCGATTTCACCGCCCAGCGACCAGTATTTTTTACTATTCATATCAAACAGCAACGGGCTTAATTTGGAAACATCAACATTTTTGTCAGACAGAACCGACTCGTCAGCATAAGTCTGAATTATTTCTCCAATGAAGACATCATGAGTCGGAAAATCAATAATCCGCTCTAGGAGCCTGTCGGGATAACGGCTTTTAAAATAACTTTTACAATTGGGGTGATCGCTTTGAAGAAAATCTCTCACCCCGCAAAGCACGATTCAATAAGGATTAGCCAATAATAGGCATTCGCGTGCAAAAGTTTGGTATCAATCGCCGGGAACGGTTCAGTTGTGTATTGATTGCAACGCAGAACGGCGGCAAAAGCTTCCCCGGGTCCATTAGAAGGGGCCACCGTGCCGATAGAGTTTAAGCAGATTGTGAGACAGACACCACATCAGCCACTCTGCGGATACGTTTTCGTATCCTCTTAGTGAAAATTGCCGTAAGCCCCTGGCCTGTTTAATCTGGCCGAAGACTGGTTCAACGGTTGACTTTCGCTTGGAGTAAATCTTTTGACCGCGTTTGGTGCAAAGCTTTCTTATCATTCGCTCCTTGGGCGTCAGGTCGTTTGGAGGCCGTCCTCGAACCGGCGGAAGAACTTCTCCGTGTTTCATTTTGATTGTGGCGATAAACGGATCGAGCAGTGCGTCCTCAAAAAGCATCACATTGGTGTCACTAAAGTATCCGGCATCGGTTGTGATTGCCATTTTGCGGGGAATCCCGCCAAGGTTTTCTTCCAAGATATCCAGTATTGGTTCAACTTCGTCCACATCGTTTGCATTCCGGGAAAGTCCGGCAGCCACAATCACCTGAAAGGAATCATCAACCATTGCCTGGCCGTTATAACATTGATCAAAGGAATTGGTGGAGGTCACCTTCATGATCCGGGAATCAGGATCTGTGAAATTCCTCTGTGCACTGCCGGAGGGTTCAATAGGAGGGGGCTGACTTGCAGGCGCTTGTTTTTTCTTGGTTTTAGTCTCTGCAGCCTTCTGCTTTTCGGAAGCCTCTTGCCTGGCCTCCTCCTCAAGCGCATTCATGGCTTCTTTGATCTTTGCCAGCCGAGTCTCACGCCTTTTGAGTTCATCGGGCAGATCCCAACCCTTCCTGCCCTTGCCGTACTCTCTATCCTCCTGCTTGTCTACAGCCTCGGCATTTTTGAGAAGTACTTCGATCTCTTTTGCAAGCTCCTCTTTTTTCTTTTTCATCCTGCCGTAGCTCATCGCTTTGTGCTTGGAAGCATTGGCCTTGATCTTGGTTCCATCAAGGGCCACATGGCCAAGCTTAACAAGCCCCGCTTCCTGGCAAAGTCTGAGGATCTGCACAAAAAGACCGGCAAGAGCTTTAAGGTGGCGCTTTCTGAACTCACATATCGAGTCATGATCGGGGTGCCTGTTTGCCGCAATCACCCGAAAGGCAACGTCTTCGTAGGTTTTCTTCTCGATTTGACGGGAGCTGGGAACACCTGTGCAATAAGCGTAGAAAAGGAGGGCTATCATCATCCGAGGTTCGTAAGGGGGTTGCCCCCTGCCGTCTCCCCGATAGGACGAGTACATCGTTGAAAGATCGAGCTGCTCTACCACATCCAATATGAAATTGGCCAGGTGTCCCTGCGGGAGCCAGTCCAACAACGAAGGCGGGAGCAGCAACATTTGTTTGCGGTCACAAGATTTGAATGTCTTTTCCATAGTGGAGCGATATTAGCATAAAATGGCTCTTGATGCCATTTCTCCGACAGGCTCCTAGCCGGCATTCCATGCACACCCTGCATTGCTGTATCATAGGGGCAGTTTTCAGTTCGCCGTAAAATACATCGAATAAAACTGCTTTGTCCGTTTTTTTCCCTGTCATGATTCCACAATAGTCTGTTTCAACAACAAGATTTTCAGAAGGAAGACAGACGCTGAAAGTTTTGTTCTCCTTAATTCCGGCATTGGTATAGTGAATTTTCCCCATGCCGAGTGAGATATGGTTGTGGGTCATAATGCCGATATGGGCAATGGTGATAAAATTGGGTTTTCCGCTGACCGTAGCACCCACAAGTGTGGTTGGCGTAGGATATAGAGCGTTAACAGCACCAAGTTTTTCTTTCATTATTCTCGTCCTTTCTTTTATTGTTGCCATAACCGACCAAATTGCTTCTCTGTTTATTTAGACCAGGATAATGCATCACGTTGCAAACCGCATTTTGGAGTTGAATTTCGCCCGATAATACTTTTACTCGGAGTCCCGACGGCGCGGATCTATGAGAAGAGATGCACAGAGTGTAAGTATGAGTTTCAGATACTTCGGAAGTAACCCGCAGATCCTGCTCGAAGCCCGGTCATTCCATTCGATCTACCATGCCTTTTCCTTCTGATTCAAAACGTACCCATCAAAATCATCAAGATTGGCCTCTTGACCTTGATTCTGAATCATTTCCGCTTTGGGTACTCTGGATGCAACCCTCTCTGCTTGGATTGAACGATTAGTTCGTCTGAAGAACGCTTGTGGACGTTAGTATGATGGATAGACAGTCATGATAAAAAGAGAAGCAATCTGGCGGAGGGTTAATTTGGTTCCCCCAATTTTCCACTTTCAGCCTCAGAATAAGTTTGCGTCTGTGCTTCAGCATGCCAAGAGAAAAGGATTCCTCTCTTCTTTGCCCACATTTGAGGAAAAAGTTTTGAAAAAGCCGTTATCCCGACACCCTCCTACACTAGACTGGCTTTGATTGCGCCACCTCATGGTCATAGATGCCGCTGCAAATGATCACATCATCGACTTTTTCGAAATAGACTGTTTTGGGGAGCCACTTTCTGGTCACAGCTTCGAACCACTTATATTGTACCCAGCCACTGCCCTCGGAATTTGCGGTATCGACGATTTCCTTCATGAAAAGCTTTCCATCGGAGTCCGTGAGGTCAATGAATTCCTCACCCACGAATTTCTCGTTAACCCCATGGGCGAGCATGGTCCCTTTGCCATTCAAGACAAAGATATACATCTCGTCCTCAACAAAAGCTCCATTTGGATTCGTGAATTCGGCAAACGCAATCCTTTTGCCCGAGTTCTTGAAGAAGTTCTTCGCCTTTTCAATCATTCTGATCGCGTCGGTTTTGCTTCTCATACGGACCTCCTGCCAGAATTTTTTTATTGCCGATCTCACCAGCCTGTCTCTTCCAGAATACTGCCAAATGCATTTCAAGTTGCAATTCGCCCCTGTTGGCTTGGCATAGTGACACCGAGGGGGTTTTTGTCATTGGTCATCGCGATGGCTCTCAAAGAAGGGGAAATTTGAAATAACAATCACTAAGGTAACCATAGTGCTCGGTAACGCGTTGTCAAGAAGCCATCCTATCCCTGCGGGTCGGCCCACGCTAAAGTGTGACTACGCTTGAAAAGAGTGCTCCGGATTGCCTGCTTTAGAGGCTTAAAATGTGGTTTTAGACCCCCAAATAGCCTCTTTAGCTGCGACTGTACCCGAGTATCGGGCTTGTCGGACCTCACCAAAAGTGTCAGGCGTCGGGAAATTGAATTTGGTTTTTCACTCATCACCGCTCACTATTCACCTGCTTTTTTCCTTTTTTCCTCTTCAGGTTGCCGCTTCTATTGCCACATCTGTTGCCGTTTCCGGTTGCCGTTTTGCAGGTCCCAATCATCCCGTGGTATAATATCGTCGGATTAAACAGGGTAGCGGGTTGCGGGTTTCCACTCAGTCCTGCGTCCCCACAAAAGATCGGACGCGAACTTGAAGCGTTTAGCATCGGTCGGAAATGTCAACGCGAATCCGAGCGAAGTGAGGGTGGGCACTCACAAAGATCGTACCCTGACTTGAAGCATTAGCCGACGGTTAGAATGTTAAGCCCGGACCTGAACGAAGTGAGGGTGCGCCCTCACAAAAGATCAGGCGCGAACTTGAAGCATCTGCCGTTAGCTCAATCGCAAAGCGCGAACCCGAATGCAGTGAGGGTTCAGCCTAATAGTCTATTTCTCTGCGTCCTCTGCGCTCTCTGCGGTGATAGCCCTTGCAAATGGAAACAGTCTCCTAAAAGTTTCCATATTTTTCCATGACGTTTCCATGTGTTTCCATGCGGAGAAAGGGATCAAGGGCATCGGCAGGGTGCGGCCTCACAAAAGATCGTGCCCGGACTGGAAGCATCAGCCAGCGGTTAGAATGTTAAGCCGGGACCTGAACGAAGTGAGGGTACAGCGAAGCGAGATGGCAAGCCGCTTTCTTCGGCTTTCGTTCTCCTTCCCCGCCTGCCGGCTAAGTTTCTCGATCGCGTTTCGCGGCCCGGTTCACCACAGAGGCACAGAGATAAAGCTTTGTGAGACTGGATTTCCAGGAATAGCTATTCTTAAGTCTTGGGACCCCTGCTGGTATGGATCTATACAACATTACACAGCAGACTGGCCTTTCTTCCCTCTGTGTTCTCTCCATGTCCGGACTATGCCCGTCTCCGTGGTGAAAGGCAACCCGGCTATGACGGCTGTAAACAAAAAATTCCCATAATGTTTCCAGGATGTTTCCATGGCAAAGAAAAAGATTAATGATGACACACTCTTACAATTGATCCGGGGTGGAAACAGCCCAGCCGGGGCAGCGCGCTTTTTTGTCGGCGGCAAGTTACGGAAATGTTCGGCAAGAGAAGACAAAACTCGCCAACAACTTCAACCTTCTTGTCAACGTCGTAACCTTTCGATTTTTCAAGATATGATTTGCTTTTAGCAAGCTACCTGAGAATTTCAGCTCGCGAAAATCGCGTTGTAGAGCAGCACCAAACTCGCGGAGGCGTTTTCGGTGCGACTTAAACTGGCAGCATGAATTGAGTTTCCAAGGTGTTGACAAGCTCTGTCGTGGAACATTGATTAATTAGTGTCCATCCGGAAACCTCGGATGAATCACTAGCAGTTTTCGATGCGGAAAGGAGGCATTTTTCGTCTTGGCTAGGAAATCGAGGGGTTGCGCGGAGGCGTACTTATGTACGCCGCACAAGAAACCCCGAAGATTGACGCCGCCAGGGCGGAAAAGGACCCTTTCCGGACGGAAACTAAATAGGGGTGGAGTTATGAACCTCTACGTCGGAACCAGCGGTTACTCCTACAAGGAATGGAAGGGTACATTCTATCCCGGGGACCTGCCCGGGAGGCGGATGCTACATTATTACGGCGAGCGTTTTAGAACGGTTGAGATAAACAACACCTTTTACCGCATGCCCAGCGTATCAGTCCTTGAAACATGGGCTGGCGATGTCCCCGCCGATTTCAAGTTCGTGCTCAAAGCTCCGAGGCAAATCACGCATATCCAACGGCTAAAAGACGCAGCCGACTCGGTGTCATATCTAACTGAGGTCGCCGGAATGCTGAAGGATCGCCTGGGGCCGTTCCTGTTTCAGTTGCCGCCGAACTTCAAAAAGGACGCGCCGCGGCTTCGCGACTTTCTCGAACTGTTGCCCTCTGAGTGCAGCGCTGCATTTGAGTTCCGTCATCAGTCATGGTTCGACGAAGAAGTCTTCGGGCTGCTTAGCGACAATCAGGCGGCGCTGTGCATCGCTGAAGCGGAGGGGGAACTCGATGTCCCTTTCGCGGCGACCGCGCATTGGGGCTATCTGCGGTTGAGGCGGCCCGATTATGGCGATGATGAGCTGAAGGCCTGGGCAAAACGGGTTCGGGAACAAGACTGCCGGGATGTCTTCGTGTTCTTCAAACACGAAGACGAAGGCAAAGCCCCGCAGATGGCCGGAAGGTTTGTGGAGTTGGCAGCGTAGACGCAAACAAAAAAGATCCTCCGCAGAGCCAGGCTAGGGAGAGGGCTGGGCATGGACAGGTCATGGAGAGATCGCAGAGAAAACAGCGATTTGAAAAAAAACCTTGTACAAAGAATAGGATTTTACTGATAGAAGTACCCGGGGCAAATACCGATAGTTCGTGTCCATCCGAAAACCCACAGATGGGTCACTAGCAGTTTCCGATTCGGATTTTTGACCTAAAAGAAAGGCACATTTCGTCCTGGCAAGGATATCGAGTTCCCCCGTTCCTAAAGGGTGGCGTCCTCACAAAAGATCGTGCCCGGACTGGACGTATTAACCAACAGTTAGAATCTTAGGCCCGGACCTGAACGAAGTGAGGGTCCAGTATTTAACATCGGTCGGAAGTGTTAGCGCGAATCCGAACGAAGTGAGGGTGCGCCCTCACAAAAGATCGGGCGCGAACTTGAAGTATTTAACATCGGTCGGAAGTGTTAGCGCGAATCCGAACGAAGTGAGGGTTCAGGGGGGATTTTAGCGCGGAGGCGTACATAATATGGTCATTCCTCTTACCGGCTTTAGCCGGAAGGGGAACCGCCTCCGGTCATGGACAGGTCAGGGGTAGCGTCGACATCCTGCCTGTGCCACCGCCGCAGGCAGTGGCGATCCTGGCTGGCGGTCCCACCGCCCCGCCTCTGGCCATGGTCAGATCAGGGATAGCGTCGAGATCCTGCCCATGCCGCCACCGAAGGTAGCGGCGATCCTGGCTGGCGGTCCCACCGCCCCACCGCCACGGAACGGGCCGCAGCAGCTCAACTGTGCAAACTCAGACTATGAGGTGATGAATGAGACCAATTGCCACTGGCTCAAAACTTATCGGCTTGATTATCTCCGTTATGGTGACCTTGGGTGGCACGATAATCGGGGGTGTAATGCTGGATCGGTTGGTCTTGGCAGACTTTGTTCCTCTGAGAAATGTGCAAAAGGCGGATGAACTTGATTTCAAACTTATTTCCGAAGCGTGGGGCATCATTGCAAAGAAGTATGTGGATCATCAGGCAGTACAGCGTAAAAAGCTTTCTTATGGTGCAATTTCCGGCATGGTTAACGCTTTGGGAGATACGGGACACAGCACCTTTCTCAACCCCGAGATGCTGAGTATCGAATCTCATTACCTACAGGGCAATTTCAGCGGCATTGGGGCACAAATCAAGATCAAGGAAGGCCATATCGTTATCCTGGCGCCGATGGACGGTTCGCCGGCTCAACGGGCAGGTCTTCAAACGGGTGACATCATTTTGAGAGTGAACGGAGAGGATATTACCGGGCTTCCAGTGGAGCAGGCAGTCAGCCGGATTGCAGGAAAGCCGGGCACTTCGGTCACTTTAACGATTCTGAGCCCAAAGTCAGGGCAATCCCGGGAAGTCACGATCGTGAGGGCTGAAATTGCTGTTCACAATGTGAGGTGGCAGCGCCTGTCCGGCTCTAAAGTGGCGCATATGCGAATCGCCGGATTCAGTCAAGGGGTTGTGGAAGAAGTTCGCAAAGCTCTAACGGAAGTCAAGAATCAGCGTTTAACAGGCATCGTCCTGGATCTGCGCGATAATCCCGGAGGCGTTCTCGATGAAGCTATCGGCGCTGCCAGTCAATTTCTGAGCAGCGGGAATGTAGTTATTGAAAAGAATGGTGCCGGTGATGTCAAACCGGTTTCGGTTGAGCCCGGGGGCCTGGCGCCCACAATTCCTTTGGTTGTGCTTATCAACGGTGGTTCTGCCAGCGGTTCGGAAGTCGTCGCCGGTGCGCTAAAGGATGCACATCGGGCCAAACTGGTCGGGGAAAAAACTTTCGGCGCCGGTACAGTGCTGCAGGCATTCGGTCTCTCAGATGGATCTGCCGTACTTCTTGCCATAGCAGAATGGATCACTCCCGCGGGACACGTCATCTGGCACAAGGGCATCGCACCCGACGTGGAAGTCAGCTTGCCGGTTGGCGTCATTCCGCTCTATCCGGATAGGGAAAAGGGAATGAATTCGGCTCAAATGCAGGCCAGTGCCGACACCCAATTGCTCAGAGCTTTAGACCTGCTCGAGCATCCGGATAGCAGACAACTGACCCGGGAATGAGAACACAATCATTTAACGTGGAATTACCTGAATCTTAAGGATCTGCAGGTCGTCCTTTGTGGAATTCTCACACAAACACGGAAAGGACAACAGCCCATTCGCGTTTGCTGAACCGATGTTCTTGCCTCCAGACGGTGTCACCGCATTTCCACAGAGTTGTCACACAAATGTAACATTTCTCGTCTATTTTCTTCGTTCCACCGTATCGAAGACTCAAAATCGCAATGCACCAAACAGTCCGCAGTTTTCGGGACTCGGCCAATTATGACAGGAGAGCCAAGATGAAAGTGTTTTCTACCCGCAATTTCTTCGCGTCAACATGCTTGCTGCTTTGTCTTTTTGTAGCCACAGCAGCCTTTGCCACCGACCTTACCGGGGCTGGAGCAACTTTTCCATATCCCGTTTACTCAAAATGGGCAGAGGCCTACAAGGCAAAGACCGGAGTGGGCCTCAATTATCAGGCGATCGGTTCAGGCGGCGGCATCAAGCAGATAGAGGCCAAAACCGTCGATTTCGGCGGCTCAGACGTACCGCTGAAATTGGATGAACTTGAAAAGAAAGGACTTCAACAGTTTCCCACCGTTATGGGGGGGGTAGTACTCGCCATCAACATTGACGGAATTAAGAACGGGGAGATGAAGCTCAACGGCGAAGTCCTGGCGGATATTTACCTTGGCAACATCAAAAAATGGACCGATCCGGCTATTTCCAAATTGAATCCCGGCTTGAAGCTTCCCGACGCGGAGATCACAGTCGTCCACAGGTCCGACGGGTCCGGCACGACTTTCATCTTTACGAACTACCTTTCCAAGGTGAGCAGCGCATGGAAAGAAAAGGTCGGCAACGAAGCCTCGGTCGCGTGGCCCGCCGGTGTTGGAGGCAAAGGCAATGCCGGCGTCGCCAGCTATATCCAGCAGGTGAAAAATTCCATCGGCTACGTCGAGTATGCTTACGCTCTTGAGAATAAAATGCCTTACACTCTGATGCAGAATCGAGAGGGCCGGTTCCTCGCACCTGATAACTCAACCTTCCAGGCAGCAGCAGCCGGTGCAAAATGGCAAGAGGCCCCCGGTTTTTATATGATACTGACCGATCAGCCCGGACAAAACAGTTGGCCGATCACCGGGGCCACCTTCATCCTGATGCAAAAGGTGCAGGATAATCCCGGCCAGGCGGAAGAAGTCTTGAAATTCTTTTCCTGGGCTTACGCCAACGGGGGCAAGATGGCCGAGGATCTCGTTTATGTGCCGATGCCGGACAGCGTCGTGAAACTAATCGAGGCTTCGTGGGCACAGATAAAGACGACAAGTGGGGTTCCTGTCTGGAAGGGCGCTCAAACCACAGCGAAGTAGGGAACGGATTTTTCTCATAACAGTATTTAGTATTTTTGGGTATAATTAATACCTTTTCCCGATAAGGGGGCGTGGCCCCCTTTGTCTTTTAATTGGAAACCTTTAGCGATGGCCAATGGAAGTGAGGTCCTGCCCATGACAAGGCAGATTTCCAACGTGCGCCTTAGCGTGCATTATTTGGCGGATCTGCTTTTCAAGAATACCACCAGGTTTTTTGCATTTCTGGTTCTTCTGCTTCTGGCGGGCATAACCGTTTCGCTATTCATCGGCAGTCTGCCCGCATTAAAGAAATTCGGCTTAGGTTTCATCTTCAATGCTGAGTGGAATCCCGTAACTGAAGAGTTTGGCGGGCTGGTTCCCATATTCGGGACTATCGTGACATCAGCCATTGCACTTTTGATCGCGGTGCCCGTAAGTTTCGGCATCGCACTTTTTCTCACTGAAATTTGTCCTCTATGGCTCAAAAGGCCTCTTGGCACAGCCATTGAACTTCTCGCGGGCATTCCGAGCATCATATACGGCATGTGGGGCCTGTTTGTCTTCGCGCCTCTGTTTCGGGACTACGCAGAACCGTGGATAAATTCTCACCTTGGCGTCCTGCCTCTGATTGGATATCTTTTTCACGGGCCGCCCATGGGCATAGGGATGCTGACTGCAGGACTGATCCTCTCGATTATGGTGATTCCGTTCATCGCATCGGTAATGCGGGATGTGTTCGAAGTCGTACCCCCTCTATTGAAAGAGTCTGCTTACGGGCTTGGGGCCACCACCTGGGAAGTGGTTCTCAACATCACTCTGCCCTACACGAAAATCGGTGTAGTTGGCGGCATCATGCTCGGCCTTGGGAGGGCGCTCGGCGAGACGATGGCCGTAACCTTCGTGATCGGCAACGCCCATGAACTGAGTACGTCGCTTCTCATGCCGGGAAACAGCATTGCATCTACTCTTGCAAACGAGTTCACTGAGGCGATCGGAGAGCTTTATACCTCCTCACTGATCGAACTGGGACTGATCCTTTTCGTCATTACGTTCATCGTACTTGCGTTTGCCAAACTTCTGCTGCTAAGGCTCTCGAAACTCGAGGGTAAATTGTATTGAGCGGAGGAGAACGGACCATGGTTTCGCTCCATACCCGACGGCATCTGATTAATATTCTTAGTCAGATAGGCGCAGTGCTCACCGTTTGCTTTGGCCTGTTCTGGCTGGGTTGGATTCTGCTGACGCTTTTGCAGTATGGAATTCCGGGGATGAGCCTCAGCGTCTTTACACAAATGACCCCTCCTCCCGGGAGCCAGGGAGGATTGCTCAATGCTATAGCCGGCAGTTTTTTCATGGTAATGTTATCAACGCTGATTGCGACCCCGGTCGGAATTCTTGCCGGGACTTATATGGCGGAATACGGACAAACCGGCTGGCTGTCACCTGTCACCCGGTTTATCAACGACATCTTGCTCAGCGCCCCTTCCATAGTGATCGGGCTATTCGTCTATGAAGCCTACGTCGTCCATGTCAGGCATTTTTCGGGGATTGCAGGGTCCTTAGCACTGGGGATACTTGTAATACCCGTGGTTGTCCGAACGACCGAGAACATGCTCAAACTCGTGCCCAATCGCCTACGCGAAGCAGCCGCCGCGCTCGGTACGCCCCAATGGAAAATCATCACCATGATTACACTCAGGGCGTCGCGCTCCGGAATCATAACGGGAATTCTGCTTGCGGTCGCCCGAATCAGCGGAGAGACCGCGCCCCTGTTGTTTACCTCGCTCAACAATCAGTTTTGGAGCAACGATTTCAACCGGCCCATGGCGAATCTTCCCGTGACGATCTTCGATTATGCGATGAGCCCTTACAAAGACTGGCACAGCCTCGCATGGGCCGGAGCCTTGCTGATTACTTTCGGTGTTCTCGGTTTGAACATCGTTGCCCGAGCATTTTTCAGGCAGAACAAGCCCAGCGACTGAATCGTTCTCGATAGAAACGTGAGGATATGAGCACCAAACTCGAAAAACCAAAGGTCATCGTCCGCAACCTGAACTTTTATTACGGTGAGACCCGTGCGCTCAAGAATATCAGTATTGAGATTCCTGAGTATCGCGTGACGGCCTTCATCGGCCCGTCGGGCTGCGGCAAATCCACTCTGCTTCGCACCTTTAACCAGATATATAAGCTCTACCCGAAACAAAAAGCTACGGGCGAAGTTTTTCTGGACGGAGTTGACATGCTGCAGAACGCGGGCGATTTAAACAAGCTGCGAGCCCGAGTGGGCATGGTTTTCCAGCAGCCGACGCCTTTTCCCATGTCCATCTATCGCAACATCTCTTTTGCCGTAAAACTTTATGAGACCCTGGGTAGAATCGAGATGGATGAAAGAGTGGAATGGGCGTTACGCAAGGCCGCATTGTGGGACGAAGTCAAGGACATTCTGCACCGCAGCGGCAACAGCCTCTCGGGCGGCCAGCAACAGCGGCTGTGCATAGCGCGGGCCATAGCCGTAAAACCCGAAGTAGTGCTGCTCGATGAGCCGGCTTCGGCTCTTGACCCTATTTCCACGGCACGCGTCGAAGAGTTGGTCACCGAGCTGAAGAAAGACTACACGATCGTAATCGTAACCCACAACATGCAACAGGCGGCGCGGATTTCCGACTACACGGCGTATATGTATCTTGGGGAGTTGATCGAATTCGCCGAAACGGAGCTGATTTTTACGCGGCCCGCCATGAAGGAAACAGAGGATTACATCACAGGCAAGTTCGGCTAGTGTCCAGCCGGAAACCCCGGACTAGATACTAGCGGTTTTCGATTCGGAAAGGAGGCATTTTTCGTCCTGGCTAGGAAATCAAGGGGTTGCGCGGAGGCGTACATAATATGGTCATTCCTCTTACCGGCTTTAGCCGGAAGGGGTACCGCCTCGCGGAGCGTCGAGATCCTGCTTGTGCCACCGCCGCAGGCAGTGGCCAAGTCGGCTGGCGGTCCCACCGCCCCAGGGCGGAAAAGGGCCCTTTCCGGACGGAAACTCGGCTAGCCGGTCAAATCGTATCGTGCCGCTCCCCCGATGAGCCGCCTGCTTCGCAGAACCTCTCATGCAGCAGGCCGGAATTTTCGAGAGTTAAAAAAAGGCAGTTCCCTTAAAAGAGCAGGAGAACTCCGGTTCGCACAAGTACCATTTTTTCAAAGAAAACCCCAACCAAAGCCTTCCACAAATTATTTTGCAATTATCATGAGTTAGCCGATAAATGCGACTCTTTGAGCTGCTCCCGCCAATGAGTGTCATGCAATTGTCACATATTCTAAACCAAACCGTAACCTTATATGCCTAAACATGATTAGTTACTTTGGGGATGTTTGCGAGCGAGCTGTCGCGGCATTTTAGCGAGGAAGTTTGCCGGCCCATGTCCTATCGCACAGTATGCTCAATGTTTTTTGGCGATTGCTTCCGGGAGAACGAGGTCTGCATGTTTTTCGATCGATTCCGCGGAGGAAGACCATGGACTTCTCTTGCCGGCAGCCCTTCAATTCGGGATTGCGCATTAAAATGGGGTGATTATATGATGATCCGGAAATTCTTATGCTTGAGTGTGGTGTTGTTTGTCCTGGGATTGGGCTTGTTTTGCTCAACCGCTGGGGCAGCAGAAGACTACGTTAAATTGATTGGAGCAGGAGCAAGTTTCCCGGCCCCACTCTACACTAAATGGTTTAAAGACTACCACGGCTTTCACCCTAATGTGCAGATCGACTATCAGTCACTCGGCAGCGGAAGCGGCATCAAGAACTTCATCAGTAAGACCGTTGACTTTGGCGCAAGCGATGCGGGCATGACAGTTGAGCAGAGGGCCGAGGTGGAGGCAGGGGTGCAGTTGCTGCCTATGACTGCGGGCGCTATTGTACTGAGCTACAACCTTGCGGACGTCCCGGAACTTAAGCTCCCGCGTGAAGCCTACGCGGGGATATTTCTCGGCAAAGTCACTAAGTGGAATGATCCGTTGATCGCCAAGGCCAATCCGGACGTGAAGCTGCCGGACGGTGCAATAAATGTGGTCGTCCGGGCCGACAGCAGCGGCACCACTTATGTTTTTTCGCAGCATCTGGCCGCGATTAGCCCTGATTTCGCGAAAAGTCCCGGTGTGAACATGATGCCCAACTGGGCGGTAGGCACACGCTCCAAGGGCAACGAAGGAATAACCGCGAGCCTTCGTACCACGCCCGGATCGATCGGGTACGTTGAATATGGCTATGCCAAGGGACAGCGTATGCCCATGGCCGCTCTGGAGAACAAGGCAGGCAAATTCGTCAAGGCCTCCACTGCCTCAGCCCAGGCGTCTCTGACCGCTGTGGAAATGCCCCCTGACCTGATGGCATGGTTGCCCGACCCCACCGGGGACGATTCCTATCCCATAGTTACCTATACATGGCTTCTTTGTTACAAGCACTATGACGATGCAAACAAACTGAATGCGTTAAAAGGTGTCATCGAATACGGCTTGACAGAAGGACAAAAGAGCAGCGAGCTACTCGGCTACGTACCGCTCCCTGCCCCGGTAGTAGCAAAGGTTAAGGACGCATTGAACAACATTCAGGGCAAATAGCTTTGAGGAAAGTCTAATCATCGTGCCTGCAGTCACCGAGAGTAGTGTTGGTACGGCGCCATCGGTAGCGCGCGCGCCGACGCTCATAGAAAAGCACGGTAACACAGTATTCAGGTGGGCTACCTATTTGTTCGCCTGGCTGACTGTCTTCCTGGTGCTTTACATCGTGTACACCATCACGAAGCAGGCTCTGCCGGCAATGAGCAAGTACGGCTGGGGCTTCATCACGGGTACCACGTGGGACCCCAACACCAGGGTATATGGGGTGTTGCCTGAGATCTGGGGCACGATGTACAGCTCGCTGCTGGCCCTGTTCATTGGCACTCTGTTCGGTCTGGCAGTGGCCATATTCCTCAGTGAACACTACCTTGCCACGTTTGTATTCTCACTGCTGAAGGCTGTCGGCCTGCAGTTTCACCCGGTCTTTGGTAAACTGCCCGATCAGTTCGAGCGCGTGTTCAAGAACCTCATTGAACTCCTTGCCGCCATTCCGAGCGTAGTCTACGGGTTGTGGGGGATCTTCTTCATCATCCCCCTGATTCGTCCTTTCTGCCTCGCATGGCACGCAAAGTTGGGATGGATTCCAATCTTTAGCACGACGTTGAGCGGCCCCGGGATGCTGCCCGCCGCCATAGTGCTCTCCATCATGATTATGCCGACCATTTCGGCGATAAGCCTCAATGCCCTGCTGGCTGTGCCGCCAAAGATGCGCGAAGCAGCGTATGGGCTCGGAGCCACGCGCTGGGAAAGCATCCTGGCCGTCATCCTCCCTACGGCTTCGAAGGGGATATTCGGGGCGATCATCCTGGCCTTCGGCCGAGCCCTCGGTGAAACCATGGCCCTGGCCATGCTCGTGGGCAACTCCAACGTGATCAGTTGGTCTCTCTTTTCACCTGCCAACACTTTGGCCGCCTTGCTGGCAAACAACTTCGCAGAAGCGGGTCCCCGGGAAATCGGTGTTCTCATGTTCGCAGCTCTCATTCTGCTTGGAATTACCGTTCTCGTCAATATGGCCGGGGCTTTCGTTTTGAATCGGGCCTCCAAGAGCCAGGAGGGTGTTGAGTGATGAGTGATACGGTTACCCCCGAATCTGCTGATCGCGTACCCGGACCATCTGCTTTCCTGATCGACCTCGGTAGACTGGAAAAGTCTCTGCGTCGTCCTCGGACGGCCTTCAACTTTGTCATGAGCACGCTGACGTCCCTCATGACCATCTTGGCACTGGTACCACTGTTTTCAGTAGTGCTGATGCTACTGGTAAGAGGCGGCAAGCGGCTGAGTCTCAGCGTCTTTTCAGAATTGCCGCCCACTGCCTTCGAGCTGGGGGGAGGGTTTGGCAACGCCATCGTCGGGACCCTCGTCATGGTCGGTCTCGCTACGTTGATAAGTGTGCCTTTCGGTGTTCTTGGAGCGGTGTTTTTGGCCGAAGTCGGGCCGAAGACCAAGCTGGCCCAAGTCGTACGCATGTGCGCCAAAGTTCTTAGCGGTTTTCCATCCATCCTCGCCGGCGTGTTCGCGTACGGGGCCGTGGTCCTTATCACCGGGGGCTTTTCCGCCGTGGCCGGTGGAGTCGCCCTATCGATCCTGATGCTGCCAACTATCATGCTGACTGCGGAAGAAGCGATCCGAATGGTCCCTTCCAAAATGCGCGAAGCGGCCGTCGGCATGGGAGCTACCCAGGCCCAGACGGTCTGGATGGTGCTGTTGCCCACGGCTTTTCCCGGGATTCTTACCGGAGTCATGCTGGCCGTAGCCCGGGCGGCAGGGGAGACCGCGCCGCTCCTGTTCACCGCCCTCTTCAGCAATTACTGGCTCACATCCGGCGGGCGCCTTGACTTCATGCAGCCGATGGCCTCACTGGCGGTGCTGATCTACAACTTTTCGGCCATGCCCTTTGAAAACCAGGTTGAACTGGCTTGGGCAGCAGCCCTGGTGCTTGTATTACTGGTGCTCACAGTGAACTTGATCGGACAGAGCCTGTCAAGAAAGACGATGGAATAAGGGAGTAAGGAGCAAAAGCTTCCCGCTTCCCGGCGAAGTGAGAAGTCTTCTCAAAAGGCACAAGGAGATATTTGTTATGGAACAAGCTCCCAAGAACTTTGCAATGTCACCCGATAACTGCGAGGGCCCGGTTATCGACTGCAACATCAAAGAACTGTTCTACGGTAAGTTCAAAGCCGTACGAGATACCAGTATCCCGATCGAGCGAGGCAAGATCACGGCCTTCATCGGACCTTCCGGGTGCGGCAAGAGCACGGTGTTGCGTTGCCTTAACCGGATGAACGACATGGTGCGGGGATTCCGCTTTAAAGGACACGTACACTTTCAGTGCATAGATATATACGAGGCCAAAATAGACCCTGTGGCTGTCCGCCGCCATATCGGCATGGTATTTCAACAGCCAAACCCTTTTGCCATGAGCATTTACCGGAACGTGGCCTTTGGCCTGAAGCTTAACGGTTACAAGGGAAACCGGGAAGAGCGCGTTGAGCAGGCCCTTCGCAAGGCCGCCCTGTGGGACGAAGTCAAAGACAAGCTGCACAGTAGCGGTCTCTCTCTTTCCGGAGGTCAACAGCAGCGCCTGTGCATCGCCCGCGCCATTGCCACTGAGCCTCAGGTTTTGCTGATGGACGAGCCCTGTTCGGCCCTCGACCCCATCGCGACGCGCAGGATTGAGGAGTTGATGTTGGAGTTGAAGCAGAGCTACACCATCGCCATCGTCACCCACAATCTCCAGCAGGCCCAGCGGGTGGCCGACAAGACCGGCTTCCTTTACGTTGACACCACTCAGGGAGGGCGCACCGGTTATCTTGTCGAATATGGCGATACCAATCAAATCTTCGATGAACCCAAAGAACAACACACACAGGATTATATCAGCGGCAAATTCAGTTAACCGACTGTTGCCCGCCCGCCGCACGGCAAGTAAGGAACCACCCATGAGCATGCGAAAAACCCTGTTGAGTCTGGCAGCTCTCGTCGTCGCACTGGCCGGACTTCCCCCTTCAACCCATGGGCAAACCACTCTCCAGGCGCCTCCCGGCGGCATCCTGATAAAGGGAGCTGGTGCAACCTTCCCATCGCTGCTTTATGAACGCTGGTTTAAACAATACAACGAGCTGCACCCAAAGGTCGTGGTAAATTACGAGCCTGTGGGCAGCGGCCTGGGAGTTGAACGGTTTATAGGCGCCGGCTTTGAAGATGAAAAGCTCGTGGACTTTGGGGCGAGCGATGCCGCAATGAGCGACACCGAAATCGCCAAAGTTCAACGCGGCGTGCGGCTAATTCCCATGACCGCCGGCGGCATTGCTCTTGCCTACAATCTGCCCGGACTCAAAGGTCAGCTCAGACTGAGCCGCGCCGCATACACCGGCATCTTCCTCGGAAAAATCAAAAATTGGAACGATCCCGTCATCAGGGAATGCAATCCCGGCCTTGAGCTTCCGAAGTTGACGATAGCAGCGGTAGCGCGCGGCGACAGCAGCGGCACCACGTTTGCTTTCACCAAGCACCTTGACTCCGTGAGCCCTGAATGGCGTCAGAGGTATGGCGCACAAAACGTCGTTGACTGGCCGGGAGGCCCGATGCGGGCCAAGGGCAATGAGGGGGTCGCCACACTCATCAAGCACTCCATAGGCTCGATCGGCTACGTGGAGCTTGGCTTTGCCCAAGAGTTGGGCCTCGAGGCGGCAACTTTGGAAAACAAGGCCGGGAACTACATCGTCCCGTCGTTCGAGAGCGCAATGACGGCCATGGCGGAGGCCGATTTGCCCGAAAACCTGCGGGTTTTTCTGCCAGACCCCGAGGGCGCTCAATCCTATCCCATCGTCACCCTCACCTGGATCCTCCTCTACAGGGACTACACCGATTCGAAGAAGGCGGAAGTCATCCGGGAGCTGTTTCGATGGTGCCTGTACGAAGGACAACGCTTTAGCCGTGATCTCGGCTATATCCCGCTCCCCCCCAAGATCGTCGAGAAGGCCGCCGCCGCGCTCGCCACGATCGCCCCATAGTGTTTTTGTCTGCAGAACTTTCGGGACACTAACTGTTTTCGCTTCGGACAGATCCGCATACCCCCGCAGAATGTTTCAGACCGTCGCCGTTCTGAGGCCGTTTTCTTCCGGGCTTTATCTGTTGCTCGTTATGTTCTATGATAGTGAGAACGTAAAATTCATCGAACCTAATAAACTGTCTGCGATGGACGAGGAGTGACGAATGAGTCGGGTTGCCTTTGTAAAAACTGCCGACAGATCGCGGGGTGTGGCGTCATCGATTGCGGGCTTGGAAATCAATCCGGTCAAAGGCAAAAATGTCTTGATCAAGCCCAACTTCAACACAGCGGACCCATGTCCGGGTTCAACTCACAACGACACCCTGGTGACCTTGATTGATGAGCTTTGGAAAATGGGCGCAAAATCCATCAGCTTGGGGGAGCGGAGCTATCTGCCAACTATCAGGGTCATGACGGAAAAGAAGATCATTCCTCTGATACAGGAAAGAGATGTCCGGATCATCGACTTCGATGAACTGGAAGAATCAGATTGGATTGAATTTAAGCCAAAAGACAGTCACTGGCCGAACGGTTTCCGAATAGCCCGTCCCATCCTCGAAACCGAGTGCCTGGTTTCCACCTGCTGTTTGAAAACTCACCAGTACGGCGGCATCTTTACCATGTCTCTCAAATTGCATGTAGGAGTAGTTCCGACTTCACGGCATGGATTTAATTACATGAGCGAACTCCACGGCTCCCCGCATCAGCGCAAAATGATCGCTGAGATCAATGCGCCGTTTCAACCGAAGCTCGTCGTTTTGGATGGGATTGATGCTTTTATCGACGGCGGCCCGGCGACCGGAAAACGAGCCAGGGGCGACGTGTTTTTAGCCTCAACTGACCGGGTGGCGATTGACGCGGTGGGCGTGGCGATGCTCAAGGCGCTTGGCAGCAATGATGCGATAATGAACCGGAGGATATTCGACCAGGAACAGATATCGCGGGGGGTCGAACTTGGCCTGGGGGCTGCGTCGCCTTCGGAAATCGATCTGTTCCCGGTTGACGGTGAAAGCCGGCAATACTGTGATATCATTCGAAAGATACTTAACGAAAATTGAGGTCGTATGAGAGCAGGTACGAAATTGTCTACCGCTCCCTGGGTACAAATCGGCGACAATGTTGAGATTGCAGCTATCTGCGTTGCTTTGCTCTGGGGAGTGTTTTTTCTGAGCCTGGTCTTGCCCTTCGATCTACGAAACTATGGCATAAGACCGCGGAGCCTATCCGGTTTGCCGGGTCTACTGCTTGCGCCTTTTCTGCATGCCGGCTTCAGGCACCTGATTTCAAATTCCCTGGCTCTGGCTCCATTACTCTTTTTTTCTCTGGAATACAGCAGGAAACTCACTGTAGAGGCCGTCCTTTCTATAGCTCTGATCGGAGGAGGAGGTATCTGGTTATTTGGAAAGAGCCATACGGTCCACATAGGAGCAAGCGGCATAATTTTCGGTTTAATAGGCTACCTTCTGGCAATCGGCCTTTTTCGGCGAGAGTTTTTAGCGCTGGTCGTTTCCCTTGTAGTAGCCTCTTATTATGGCTGGGCTTTGTCTTCTTTGTTTGTAGTTTTGCCTGGAGTGAGTTGGACGGGGCATTTTTTTGGGTTCGCGGCAGGCATATTTGCCGCATGGTTGACGCGACAGGGATAGCTCAGGCAGAGGGAATTTCACCACAGAGGCGGGGAGAGCCAAAAAAGATCCACCGCAGAGACTGGTCATGGAAAGGTCAAGGAGAGAAAACGGCAATTTGCAAATAAAACTAGCAGTACAGAGCCAAAAGCCTTTGCCACCGATTACACGGATCTGAAAAAGCTTGCGGCCGGACGCGAAAAGTTTTCCTAACTTGTTAAAATAAATTCAGCAACCAAGAGCTTCCTTCAGCCATTCCTTCAATTCCTCGGTAATGGCGCAAACTCCAACTCCTGGCTTACGTCCGGCCTCGTCAACCGCTCTGCGGACCATCTCGGCCGGCACGGGGATCTTTGCGATCTCGTCGGCCTCTTTCATGGTTCTGCGGATCAGGGTAACCTGAGCAGGCTTTTCCCAGTCATAGATTACAAAATAGAGGGCTTCCTGACCGGCATAGCGAACGAAATCATCCTTGCGAGTCCATCCTGTCCCCCATTCGAGATAGGTTTCAACAGCCTTTTCCGGTGTCATTTCCCAGTCCAGGCGATCGACTATTTCCCTGTGGATTTTTAGTTCTTCCAGTCCCCACATGTGGTTCCCTCTGCACAAACTGAAGAGTTTTGAGTTGCTAGTTGTTAGTTTTGAGTTAACTAAAAACTAACAACTGATAACTAATACACTTATGCTCGCCGTGTAGTTTACTCAAGATTCGGTCATTTGTCACCAGTGCTGAAGGCGAACTTGTCGAACAGGACCAAGTCAGATCGTTGACAATGAATCACGCAACAGGAAATTTTTTGCTTTGGGTGCTATCAGTTTTCATACAGAAACCTGAACTATTCAGAACAGTTTTCCGAAATGGCTGAGAATTATTTCATGACTTTCGAACAGTTCTTTGACTCTTGTGGAAACGAGGAGATCTTTTTCCCTTGCGCGAGAATCGAGGAGCCTAGTATTGCAGCGTTCAAGCTCCTCGTCCACAATCCCCGGATGCGTCATAAGCTCACTTACTCCCGGCTTCAACATGCTACAGATTCGCCGAATTATTTTTTCGTTGATGAACCCGCTGGCAGAAATCCCGTAAAGCCCGGCAGACGTTTGAATTCCAGCCTTCCGAATTCGTGACCTGAAATGCGGCCGAAGAAAAATAGATCCGCGAGCCATAACATACTGTTTTACGAATTTGGTCCGTTCGCCTTTTCCCAGGTCATAAAGAAAGCTCCATGCACCCTCAGCTTCGAAAGGATCACGGATTACCTTGACTGAAAAACGCTCCGCTATTTCGATGATAATATCGAGAACAACCGGGATGGTATGAACATGCTTGTGGCTATCGAAATGCGTTACTCTTATTCCGCAATCATAAACTTTTTCGGCCTGAGCAAAAAGCTCTCTTCTGATTGCACCCCTCAGCGTCTTTCGCCCCGCGATTTTCTTCAGCAACTCGCCGGGGCTGGAAGGCAGAAAACCGTCTGGACCAGCGAGACCGTGCAATTTGTCTGTGGGCAACAGCGGTTTTAGATCAGTAAGGGCGAAATGAATTCCCGTCCCGAAGTTCTCCCACCCTTTGGCCATCTTCACCGCGTCGTCGAAAGCTTCACCGTTGGGCATTAAGGTGGCGCTTCGAAGTACGCCCACTTCTGCGCACTCGGATACGGCAAAATTGATCCCTCTGGTCAATCCGAAATCGTCAGCATTGACAATTAACTTTCGCCGCATATTCTACCGGTCCGCAACCATTCTGAGCTGGATACCGCGCTTGTACAGTTATTGTTATAGAAAATGGACACACTGGAGTCTAATCAAATCATCCGATATCCCGATGAAAAACGCAAGAGAAAGGTCAATGGGCCTCTTTTTGGCAGTTCCAGGATACACCAGTGCCCCCACGTTTCGGCCTCCAGCCAGGAGTTTGTTACGATGAACCCAGCAAGCCTCTGCTTGAAATAACTCCAGCATCTGGTATCCTCATTGTTACACCCGCCATGAAACTTAAGAGGGGTACATGCAGAACATAGGCTATGGGAATAGACGGCCCCCGGGAAGTGGCACACTTCCCCGGAATCCTAAAAAGGCTCGATAAAACCGGACAGCAGCGGGATCGCCAAGTCGGCTTTAAACTTAAAAAGGAAATTTATCAACCATGACCCTCAGGAATTCGGCGGTTTCTTTTATCCTGGTCTGTGTTTTTGCTTCGCAAGCAATCGCGCAGGTCGACATCAGCGGCACGTGGCAAGCCCGGTATATGTTCACGGACATAACGGTCCATATGGAAAATATAAATGAGGCTGTCAGCGGGTTCGTAATTGTCTACGAACCACAGAACAATGTGGTCTATCATTTCACGGGCACATTCAAGGGAAATACCATTCAGGCGTCCCATCGCGACGGTCACGCCTTCATGGGACAACTTACTTCCGACGCCAAGATAGTCGGCATATTGACCACGAATAGGGGCCTCACCGTCCAACTGATCATGACGAGAGCACCTCAACAGGCTTGCGGCAAATGACCGAGACTATGCAGGGGAGAGTGCCTGTTCAACGATCGAACCCGCCGGCGAATTCCCACAATTGCTAATAAGACGTATTTTATTGACATCATAGCCAATATCAGATGTATTGGCTAAAATGCGATTTTCGTCTTGCAGATCGGATGACTCGGCAAATACGCTACATTTGGATTGGACTATTTTATTAATGCACCGCAGGTTCTCTTTGCCCATATTTTCCAACTGCGCTCGCGCCCGAAATTTTTGTAGATGCTCCCTTCGCGTAATGTTTTTGCGGACATCCCGTTAAGAAGCGCATGCCAATGTTTCACCTCTTTCGACGACAAGTCCCACAAATACTACCGGCAGCGTTTGACGGCACGACCGCGGTGGAAGGCGACACCCTGTACCCGAAGCCGGCCTCGCATCGTATCCTCCAAAAATTCGCCTATTTGTTAAGCGCTCATTGGGTTCGGGAAGTGCTGCAGGCCCTCTTTATCATCTCTCTTGCCCGGCACAGCGCGACCACATACGGCGAATTCATGCTCGCGTTGAGCCTGGGGCAGATCCTCCTGTTCGTGGGGGAATTCGGATTCAATCAGCACCTAGTTTCTCTACTGGTTCGCGAGGGCAAAGATCGCAGCGATTCCCTGGCACAGGTGTGCGTCCTGAAGGGGATTCTCCTTGCCTGCGGATGTTTCGGCATGCTGCTCTTCGTTCACTGGCAGAACTATCCCGCCGGTTTGCAGGCGCTGGTTTTCGTACTCGGGACCGCAGTAGGGATGGAGGCCCTGGCAAGCTCCTTCTTCGTTGCCTGCGAGGTCGAGGGGCACCAGAACCTGGAGGGAAAGATAAAGACCCTGAGCGCAACCTTGGGATTCGGCTATGGAATCTCACTGCTCTTCCTGGGGGCCGCCCCTTTGATCGTGGCTTTCTACAAAGTCATCGAAACCCTTGCAAACCTGGCGGGCGTCATTCTTATTGCCGGGAAGAGGTTCCGCTTGCGGCTTCGATGGCCCCGACTCACCCATATCTGGACAACGGGTCGTGGAAGCATCGTATTCACTCTCATGGCAATTGCCACCATTCTGTACAATAAAGCCAATATCTTTTTCCTCCAGAAATTCGGTGGAGCGGCACAGGTAGCCCAGTACAGCGTGACATGGGAAATGGTGGACGGGATAATGAGCCTTGCGTCAAATCTGCTTCTAAAAAATGTCCTTTTTCCTCTCTTTGTGAACCTTTGGGATACTGACCGAATTGAACTGGCCGGCCTCGTTCGAAATGCGGCGAAGTGGCTGATGGCCGCCGCCTTCCCGATTATGTTCGTCCTGTTCATAGAAAGCGACAGGCTCATCGGCCTGATCTACGGCCCCGCCTATAGCGATGCCGTCTGGATGCAAAAATATCTGGTTGTGACCATAGCCATCGGCTTTATGCACAACCTGGTCGCCTACCTGATGATCAGCATGAAGCAGGAATTCCTGTTGCTGTGTATCTATGTGGGGGGGCTGTTTTTCAACCTGGTATGCTGCGCGATTCTCATCCCTGCAAATCCGCTATTGGGAAGCGTTCTTGCCATAGTGCTGACAAAAGGGGCCGTTGCCATAGCTACTGTTTCCAACTGCCAGTCGCGCTTCGGGTTGATCTCGAAGAAGACCTTGCTCCATTTGACCGTAGCTGTGTTACTGGGGGCGGGCTTATATCTTTTTGCGAAAAGCCACCTGTTTAGAGAAGCCGCGGAAGCTTTCGCACTGCTTCCGTTTCTGGCCCTGACATGGCACTGGTGGCAAGAGTTCCGTCAAAAAAGCAATGCAAATGTCAGTTAGCAAGGTTTATCCCGGTGGGCGGTGGGACCCGCCCGTGGAGCGTCGAAATTGGCCTTCGGCGGCGGCACAAGCAGGGTCTCGACGCTATCCCTGATCTGACCATGGCCAGAGAGGCGGTACCCATTTACGCCTCCACGCAACCCTTCGATTTCCTTGCCAAGACGAAAAATGCATCCTTTCCGAAAACTGCTGGTGACTTATAAGGTGAAATTCTCCTACGTTCATCCGGGTTTCCGGACGGACACTAACTCGAAGACGTTTCCAGCGCATCTGCGCGGATGGACCGTCTGCCGACAGCATTGCAGTAGAGATCGAAAACGTTTTTGTGGTTTTTTTCCGGATCGAAGAGACGGAGCACCAGGACTCGCCCATTTTCCGCCATTTCTATTGCAGCGTTCCTGTCGCTGAGCACTGTCCTGATCGCCCCGGCCAGAGCAAGATAGTCTTTCTCCGGGACCAACAGTCCCGTCTTGCGGTTTCGAATGACTTCACATATCCCCGAGACATCGGATGCTACCACGGGCACACGGTGCAGCAGCGCTTCCATGATCACTGTTGGAATACCGTCACGGTCTCCTGTGGAATGCACGACACTCGGCATCACGAACAGGTCCGCCCAGTGGAAAAAATCAGAAATACGATCGTAAGGAACGAACCCGGGGAAAGATACTCGGCTCATCAGCCCCAGCTTCCATGCGAGCAGTTTGAGCGGCAACCCCTGCGGACCTGCGCCGGCCATGGTAAGATGGAAATCGACGCCCTCGTCCGCGAGCACTTTTGCGGCCCGGAGGAGCACGTCAAAACCTTTTTTCCGCACGAAGCGGGCCACGGCCAGTATCCTGAACGGGGGAGACATCTTCACAGGTGCTTCTCGTCCGGCCTTGAGCGGGACCCCGTTATAGGTGAGCAGAAACTTGCTCGTATCTCCACCGGCAAACCCCGCCAGGTAGCCGATATTGGTCCTGTGTTCACTCCTTACGAACATGGCATCGCGAATCTTTTCCGACAGCGCTCCGTCAGGGGGAAAATGTCTCCGGCCCGCGCCGTGAAGCTGAAGGGAATTCCAGTCAATCGGGACGCCACCCACGCGGCTGTTGCCGTGCCGTTTGCCCAAGGTGAGTGGATGTGTTCGATCCCCGTCTGTTCAAAAAATCTTGCCAGCCGGAACCCGCAAAGAAAGGACCAGATGTTTTCGCCTGTCTGCTCAAGGCAGCTCCACCGTCTGAACGGGATCGTGCGCAAAAGGAACCTTGTCATGGAACGGTCCCTTTTGTACCAGTACCGGACATCGGCCAAAATATGTTTCAGATTTGCGAGCCCCAGCCTCTCAACCCCTGCCGATGCAGCATGCATTTCGGAGGAGAACCAGCGGGTACGCTTGCCGTAAAGAGTATAAACCTTCAAAGGGAGTCCCATCTTCCAGAGGTTTACCACCTCGCGGAAGATGAAAGTCTCCGAAGGTTCGGGAAACCAGAGGAGGATGTATGCGACTTTGGGGTGATTTAGACTCAAAAATTATTTTGCTCCTATTGTCAGCGCTCCGGATTTCTAATATGTAGTAAGGTCATTTGACAATTTTATCGACTACGTTATCGCTGGGAAAAAAGGACGACGATGGCAAAAATTCTTTATGGAGTGCACGGTACCGCCAACGGGCATGCAATCCGCGCACTGACGATTGCGCGGCACTATCCGGAGCATGAATTTTTGTTTGTCAGTCATGCCGAAGGGGCTGCCCTCCTTGAGCTAGAGTTTCCGGTGGCCAACCATCCCAATCCCGACACGAGATTTCGTGCGCAGCGTGTCGATACGGTTGCCACGATTCTCAGTAACTTGCACTTTTTTCGGCGGCAAAAACCGCAGATTAGATCGGTTCTAAAGCTTATAGACACGTTCAAGCCCGATGTGGCCATTTCGGACTATGAGTACCTGGTGCCGCGAGCTAGCCGACAAGCTGGCTTACCATGCCTGTCCCTGGACCATCAGCACGTTATAACCCTGTGTTCTCACCGCATACCCAACAGCCAGATCGTGAGTTCTATTTTGACCGGTTCGGCAGTCCGCTTTCTGTTCAGCGAGGCATCCCATTTCATGGTGATTTCATTCTTCCGGGCGCCGCTGAAGCAAAGGGGCGCAAAGCTCGTCCCCCCTCTTCTGCGGGAAAGCGTCCTAAAGACCGAGGTTAGAGATGGTGAGCATATTCTGGCCTACCAGAGCACCTCGACTTTCAAACACTTCTTCCCTTTTCTGGAAAGGCTCGGCCGGCCGGTTAAGGTATATGGTTTCAATTGCGACCGTACCGAAGGAAATCTCCATTTCAAAAAATACTCCGAACACGGCTTTCTCGAAGACCTGGCTTCCTGCAGTTATGTTGTTTGCGGGGCCGGCCACACTCTGATTTCCGAGGCGCTCCACTATGGCAAGCCGGTAATGTCTTGTCCTATTGCCAACGCTTTTGAACAGTTCCTGAATGCGCTTTATATCGAAAAACTGGGATATGGAATCCGCACCCGGGACCTGGACTCGACTCTGAGCAAAATCGCAACTTTTGAAACCGGACTGGATCAGTTCAGGGTCAACATCAAACGTGGGAACTTTAACGGTAACACAGAAGTCTACGCTCTGCTGGACCACTTCATCCGAGAAAAAAAGCTGCCCCTCGACCCGTTCAGCTCGTGAGCATTCAGCAGCCGTTGAAAAATTTCCTCATGCCGGCGGACCATGCAGGCAACGGAATAGAAACCCTGTGCACGCCTCCTGCCTTCCTGCCCGAAAGCCTCCCTGGTAGTTTTATCCCGGAGCAAGCAGCTCATGGCATCCGCAAGAGCCGCTTCATCCCGGCGAGAAACCAGCAAGCCCGTACGGTTATGATCCACGACTTCCCACAGCCCCCCTACATCAGTTGCCACAACAGGCAGCCCACTGGCCATAGCCTCCAGAACCACATTCGGGAGTCCCTCCTCCAGTGAGCTCAAAACGAGCATGCTACCCTGCCACAGCAGGGGGCGGATATCCAATTGACCCGGCATCAGGCGGATACGTCCTCTGAAGGCCGCCTGCCCGGCATATTCCGAGATGGATTTGCGCCTGTTGCCGTCCCCCACTATCCATAATTCGGCATCCGGATGCCGTTGAGCAAGCAAGCCAAAGGCAGTGATAAGAGTATGATGGTCTTTTTCCGGAACCAGCCGCGCGATGCAGAGGATTATATTCCGGTCCTCTTCCCGCGTAGTTGCAGGCGGGTCAAAAAACTCCGCATTAACTCCATTGGGAATGACGGATAATAGCGAATCAGGTATCCGGTACCTATTTGAGAGCTGCCTTTTCAGGGCGGTTGCATTGCAGATATGATGATCCGCCAGGGGCCAGAGAAGTTTTTCATGCTGCCGAAAGGCTGAACCGTCGCCCCGGCAGGTGCCGACAATGATCGGGACTCGGGTAAGGCGGCCCAGCAGCCTCCCCCAGATATTGGGAATCACTGTCATAAGAACAAGGATGTCAACTCGAACCGACCGTAACCTGCGCCAGAGATTGAGAAGACTGTCAGGCCCGACCCGGGTTCTTTTTGAAAGATGAACTACAGGAATTCTTCCCTTTTCGGCAAGAGACGCCATATCGTCGCCTGCAGCCATCGTCCAGATCTCTGCTTTGAACCGGGCTGGACTGAGGTTTAGCGCAAGCTCCAACGCCTGGCGCTGAGTGCCGCCGAAATTAAGCTCTTCCAGCAGCAGGACAATACGTGCAGGCTTCTTCCCGGAAGGCTGATCGAAGGCTGCAAAGCAGTCTTTTGCCACATCCACTTTCAGTATCCCGTCAGCCCGCAGCATTACCCGTATTGCCATTTGTTCTTTGGAGAATTCGGTTCACCAGGAGTTCAAAAATTCCCATGGCCGTGAATTGAAGGCCCGCCAGAACACAGAGCGATCCCATTGACAGAACGCCCCAGTGATAGCTTACGTGCCGTGTCATCAAGTATTCGGCGAGACCGCCGATGTTGCTGATAACCCCGAAAAAAATCAATCCGGACCCGGCCACCAGCATTTTCCTGGTCGAACAGAGCCTGAGGACCAACCGCCCCAAGGCGGAGTGGGGGCGATTATTGCCGTTGAGCGCGGCCGCCACACGTTCTGCTACCACTCCGATAGATAACGTCAGCAGCCCGGCAAGAAAGAAGGTATTTATTACTATTTGGCGGTAGATCAAGTTCTCCCCGATAATATGCTGAATAGAATAGCTCCATACCGGATCTATGCTGTAGCACAGAGCGACCAGCAAAAGCAGAGCGGATGTGGAACCGAAGAATTTCAAAGGACAATAACACAGGGCAATCTCAATGATAGCAAAGAAAAAACGCAGCCCATCCCGCAGGACCCTCAGCTTGGATCGCCCGGTTCTCTCATGGTATGGAACCGGCACCTCACGGACGAGCAGATCGGAAACCAATGCCCGCAAAGTCATGGCAGGCGTGAAGTGAAGTCCCGTAGGCAAAGGATAGAGTTTCCGGAGGGCGTCTTTCCTGATGACGCGCATTCCTGTAGCCGTATCGATTATTTTTTTTCCTGACAGGTAGGAAGCCATTGCGGCAAACATTCGGTTGCCCAGCCAGCGCAGCCCCGGCATCTTGCTCTCTTTATGCATCCGGGAGCCAAGCACCAGATCGGCGGAATCGTTAATAGCCGTGTTACACAAATCGACGAAATATTCCGGATCGCAGGTCCCATCAGCATCCAAAAAGCATAGAAGGTCGCTCGATGCCTTTGAGAACCCGCATTTGATGGCAGCCCCATAACCCAGGTTCTTTTCGTAAGCGATTACATCCACAGACTCATAGGAACGAGCTATCTCGGCGGTACGATCCGTGCTTCCGTCACTCACCACTATGATCGCAACCTCTCGGACGGGCGTCTTGTTGATGATACTTTCCCTTGCAGCCAGGCATCGTTCTATCGTATTCCCGATAGCATCCTCTTCATTCAATGCCGGAATCACAATGGTCAGACTTTTAGGGACAAAACGCCCCTCTTTCTGCTTCAACTGGGGACTCAAACTCAAAATGCGCCCCCTGGGAATCGCCATCAAAGAAGCATTACCCGGATTATCCATGTTCCCCCCAAGTTGTTCGCTTCACCGGCCGGTACCATGAGCCCGTAAAGAAGCCCCAGTTCCAGTTGGTCAATACAATCAGAAAGAAGAGGATAAATCGAACAGACCTGCCAAAACTGCCCGTCTTGAGGAAGAACCACAAACTCAGAACAGGCCAGGGGAGCAGGAGCAAAAACCACGTAATAGGATAAAAAACAAGCAAGGCTAAAAGAGAAACCAAGCCGGCGGCCATTACAAAAGGTTCGAAATCGGGCAGCCTGAAGAGGCCATACTTCCTTACAAGATGCCATTCTCCGGCCCCGTATCTTCTCATCATTCTGCAGAATTCCCGGTATGTCCCGGGACGGTAATGACCGACGACCGCTGCCGGATTGTAAATCAGACTGTATCCTTTTCGCAAGATCTTAAGGTCCAGTTCCAGGTCTTCCCCGGGAAACTGTGTCTCGTCAAATCCTCCGATTTCCTCAAAAACAATCTTCCGGTAGGCCGAATTGCAGCTTGCATTGTGCGTTGTTTCACCAAAAGCGGCCCCTGTTTGGATATATCTGGTCACAAAGCCGCTGATCTTAAAAAACTCCTGTATCCTTCTTCCCATTTCTGATTCATCAGCCGGACTTACCTGATCTCCTCCGACTCCCGCAACATCCGGGCCGATAAAACCCTTCTCAAGTTCTTTCAGCCATTGGCTATCCACAAAACAATCGCTGTCGGTAAACGCGACCAGATTCCCTTTGGCCTTCCTCACACCCGTATTCCTGGCCCGCGAGGGTCCTCCTCTGTCAAGCCGGATCACTTGTACGCCGCTGAATGTCTCGCAAAGTTCCGCCGTCCCGTCGGTTGACCCATCATCGACGACAATGACCTCATAGCTGGGATGATCCAGGCTGCACAGGGATTCGAGGCACTTTGAGATCGTGTCGCGACAATTGTATGCTGCAACAATAACCGATATGAGAGGCTCAGAGCTGTTCACCTTACGCGGTGCTCCTGCAAAGATACGAAAAGAAATTTCCGGCTCCCCGTATCTTACGATAAAGATCAGATGCACTTCGAGTCGCGAGCAGAAACCTTATCATGTAACCCGGCCGCAAATAGAAGCTCTTGAGCCCCCTGTCGACCGCATCGGCTACCGCCTGTTTGCTTAGCCCGGGGTATTCGACTACAGGCGCCTGCTCGCCATTATCGAGCCATTTGTCCCAGATCAGTTCTTTCAAAAGTCCCGCTTCACGGCATTGATCAAAATAGACAGTCCCCGGGAAAGGAACGGCCGCAGAGAACTGGACCGTATGCAACCCAAGCCCGAGAGCGAACCGTATGGTACTGTCCATGCTCTCACGCGTTTCTCCGGGAAGCCCCAGGACAAAGCATCCATGCACATTCAGTCCCGACTTTTTTGCAAGTTCCATGAATCGCAGGCTGTCATCGATGCTTTTCCTTTTGTTCATGCGGACAAGCATCTCATGGTCGCCGGATTCGAATCCCACGAGCAGTTGTCTACAGCCTGCTCTTTTCAAGAGCCCGAAGAGTTCTTCATCCGCCGTATCGGCTCGTGCATTAACGGAGAATGTAATTTTCAAATTCCGCCGCAGGATCTCTTCACAAATCTCCATTGCATTGGCTTTGAGCAGGGTAAAGGTATCGTCCTCGAAGAAGAATTCACCCCCACGAACGACTTGAGGACACAGTTGGATATCGTACTCGATTTCGTCTACAACGTTTCGAGCTGAACGCAGCCTTATCTTGTGCCCGTGCATAACCTGAGGCCAGAGGCAAAAAATGCATTTGTGCGGGCACCCCCGGCCAGAAAATATATCGATGTACGGGTATAACTTCGACCCGTCGAAATACTTCATCAGATCGAGTTGATGCCATGCCGGAAAAGGCAGGGAATCGAGATCGTCTATCAACGGACGCGGCTCTGTCCTGACCGGCTCGCCATTTTCAAGCCGGCATATACCTTTGACGGCTTTTAAATCAGGATCGTTATTGACGATATCCAGTACAGTATAGTCATATTCCCCGATAGCTATCACATCCACTGCCCCTTCGGCGAGTCGCAACGTCTCCTCCGGAAGTGCAGAGGCGTGGGGGCCCACCATGATAACTTTCGTACGACTTTGTTCCTTGCAGATGCGAGCGCAGTCGATATCCGAATAGATCGACGGTGTTGTCGAATCCAGCACCACATAATCCGGATCTTCGTTCCTGACCAACCGCGCCAGATCGCTTTTGTCCAGATTCCCGGCAGGGAAATCGAACAGTTTCGCATTAACTCCGGCCCTCTCGAGAACCGCAGCAGCATAGGCCAGCCAGTCAGGCGCCCGCAGCACGCGGCCACGCGTCCGTCCCGCCCAACGCTGAGTCCTGTTGAAGCCCGGAATGTAAGGCTCGTTTATGAGAAGGACTTTCATGTATTGCGACTATTGGAGGAATATTTCTCTATGGATTATTAAAATCAAACTCAATTAGTGTCACCCTATACCAGCTTAGATGCGAGCGAGTTGAGTGTCAAGAGAAAAGGCAGGCAAGTGAAAAGGCAGAAAAAAACAACCGGGAAGCCGATAGTAGATATAGGTAAGTCCCCGCCTCCAAAGGTGCGGCGGTTTATCGGTCAAATCCAAACAGCACTGATGAGCCTTTGTCGTCCAGTACCGTGATCTTAAGGGCATTCAGGGGAGAGGGCAAGATTTTGGCGGGGTCAAAACTCAACACCACCTCGCCGGTCCATGGGTCCATTGCGTGCAATATGAGATCAGCTCTTTGGGCCCAGGGCCAATTGTGTTCATCGTCTCCGTAGACAATCCCTCCAATGAAAAGATCATGTTCCCGCTTGGAGGGTATGATCCGTAATCGATTCATGAAGACCGTATCGGGAAAGGCAGCCCCGAGCCATCCAGACCAATGCGCCGGAACGTCAATCCTCTCAGCCGGATTCGAAAGGGGTCCTCCGTCTACACTAAGTGGGATCACTTCGATTTCGGAACGGTTCCCTGTGTTTTTAACGAATAAACTGATCCGGTGAGAAACATCCGAATCGTCCGTGCGGACATCGAAAAATTTATAATCAACAGTTGGGATGAGTCCTTCGCGGCTGATCGTGGCATAATTTTGTGGCTTGCTCAGTGGAGAATAGCGAAAATCAGGACTGGTCGTGCGCCACCTTTTTTCGTCCAGGCCCTCGTAAGTGGGGTGATAAACGGTGGGGTTATATGTTGCGGCGAAAGCCACATGAGGATTCTCCAGCCAATTCTTGTCGAACTCGTTCCCAGCCAAAGCAGGATGGTAATAAACCGCTCCCAATTGCATCGCCCCATTTGCGAAATACGATCCCATTACTATCATGCTGGTGTACAGGACTTTGTCGCCGGGTTTGGCCAGGGACAGGAGCACTAGAGTTTGAGCCGGCTCAATGTTCAGCGGCTGGCGGGTCCGAAGAAATTCAGCGGTAACATACAATTGCTCGCCACCTGAGAGAATCATTTCCCCCGAGTATCCCAAAACCAGGGCAAGAGCCAGGAGGGGCCAGAGTTTATGAGTGGCCGGTGAACCAAGCCGGTCCGAGGTCCTTAGATGCCCCCTCAGTAGAGCCAGGCTCTCCTGAAACGTAAAACAGATTGTGTTTCCAACGGCCCCAAAAAGGATAACGAAAAAAGGGAACCACATTCTCAAGAAGAGATCGCCCGGTGAACTGAGCGTGTGCGAGTGAAACAGCGCACCAAGCAGGAAAGGCGCGCAAACCAGCAAGGTTCTGTTAATAAGACTCAGACGCTCTTTGGACAGGATCAAAAAACCGAGTAAAACTGAGGCAAAGAAAAAAGGAAGAGAACCAACCAGAGCATCCTTCACATTCACCAATTCAACCAATGCGCCGGACAAATTGGACACAAGGGCTCCAAGGCCTTGTGCAAGGCTGATGGAGCTTCGGAACTCCAGGATAATGTGGTCGAATGTGGGCCGCTTTATGTATGATGCCAGAACAAAGGTCAGGAAGCCAATTGAGATGACTGCCAGAACAGCAGCCCAAAGTTTCCATCTGCTCTCGCGGCTTGGCATTGCCAATGCTATAAAAACACTCATCAAGGCAAAGATGCCTCCCGCAGTGTGCATGGCAATGAGGAGTATCGATCCGATTATCAGGGTCCAGGGGGCATTCCCTCGTCTGGAAATTATCCTGGCCCACATCAGCATCGCCAGTCCCATCGCGAGTCCGGTGGGGATAATATAATGCACCCCTCTGTCGGGAAACACCTTGAAAGCAAGCAGCATGAGCGCAACACCTGCCGCAGGCATACCCCACAAGACCGTCAGCAGGCAAGCGATGGCCAATCCGAAAAAAAATGGTGCAATGCTCCAAACCAGCTTGTACGCGGTGGTCAGATCCACCCCGCATTTCGCGACCCCAAGCAGAATGATCGAAAACAACGGATGGTAGATGGGAAAAGGGAAGGACGCAATATCACGCTGCTTAAGGGATTCCGGTTCAGTAGGGCTCTGTGCGAGTTGCTCACGCAGGTCTTGCAGCGCAGGACAATCCTGGGAAAAGCATTCCTGCATCTCCTGCGTCCGCACGAGGTAAGCGACCGAATCTTCCACATCGGGCAGCATCGCGCGCGACCATATGGGCGCAACCAGAGCACTCTGCACGCCGGTCCAGGCAAGCAGACCAATGAGCAGGATGCCCCAGTGGCAGAACCACAAATATCCTTTTGATTTGTCCAGAAATTCCAGAATGCGGATCAGCGGCTTGCGAAATCGTTGGGAAGACCGAAGAGGATTTCCCGAAGCGTCTCTAACCATACACTCCTCAGAATTATAACGCTAGCGAAGGCTTATACCAGGTTGCGTTCAAAGAGGTACCCCCCCTTAGCAAAATCCCCCCTGAACCCTCACAACGTTCGGATTCGCGTTGACATTTCCGACAGAGGCTAAACGCTTCAAGTTCGCGTCCGATCTTTTGTGAGGGCGCCCCCCTTTACAAAAGGGGGGTTCCAGTCGCCAATCCTTACCCGTATGGGCGCAACGTGGTATTAGCTTTCGCATGCGTGGAAATGTACCGGAAGCGCGTAATGCATGTCAATGGGAAAAGGAACGCGACACCTGCTTGCGCTTGGGGGAGGCTGCAGGCAGAGTCGGAACTCAAATTACATTGACCCATTTCTCAGGGCTTGGTATAAGCAGGAGCGACAATTGCCCGTAAGCTCAACCTAATATTGCTTTGGTCTGCAATAATTAATCTCTAAAGGCGCAGTAAAAGATGGTTTTTCATAAGCGTCGCCAAGCTTTTACTGGTTGCATCTCTCCGTCAACCAAATTCGCTCCTGATATCCAGGGCATTCGGGCAGGAATACATGAAGCAGGCCCTCGTATGTTCTGGTTTCGCGATTTAATGTACATCAGTTTGAGGCAGGTTTTCCGCAATCATAAAAGGTACGCAGGGGTGGTCCTCGCAGTCATGCTCGGAACTGCCGGCCTCGTCGTGCTTCTTACCATGGGCCCGGAGATCAAAAAGAAAATCAATGGCGACCTGGATCTACTGGGTGGTGTGACTATCATAAGGGCCGGCTTCACCGAAGCGCCCACAGAACAGGAGCGCATTTCGTCTACCGGTTTTTTCTACGGCGGCGTCGTTGAAGCTTTGCGGCAAATTCCCGGTGTTGCGGAAGCAAGTCTCAGGGCGACTAAAGGGTCTGCTCACGTCCTGATAGGCGAGCACAAATACAATTTCACCTTATTTGCGGTGGACGAATATTTTTGGACAACCAACGGTTTGGAGGTGGACACCGGCCGGCTAATCGGTAAAAAAGAAGTAGAAAACCTTGAGAAGGCTGTAGTGCTTGGGCAGGGCCTGGCCAAAAGGCTCTTTCCAGGCGAGAGTGCATTGGGGAAGCTCATTCCCATCGATCTGGAACTTTTCCGGGTCATAGGGACAGTGAGCGGCATAGGACTCGGCGACCGGACCGATTGCGCCTTTATTCCAATTGGTGTTGCTTATCAAAGACTATCGGGCTTTCCTCTTCCGGAGCGAATAAACGTTCGCTGCCGCACGTGGGACGACGTGGAGAAAGTTGCTGCGGAAATGGTTTCCGCGATAAGTTCCCGCCAGCCTGCCGGCCGGCTTCGGATCGAAGTTGGCTGGGAGCAGGTCAAGCGCATTGTCAGTATTACCTGGTGGACACAATTTCTCGTTTACCTCTCTTTGTGTGTTACCTTCATTCTGGCAGGTTTTGGGATCTGGAACAGCATGATGTCCGCAGTCCAGTCCCGGACACGCGAGATCGGCCTGAAAAAGGCCATCGGCGCCGAAGATGGTGATATTTTCGTCCAGTTCATTTCGGAGGCATTATTCCTCAGCGTCGGTTCGGGGCTGATGGGAATTGTGGTCGGACGGATCGCCGTGGAAATCTTCAGCAAGTTTCTCCATATCCATCCTCCACAAAATATGCTAATCCTGAGTATGCTTTGCAGTGTAGTGTTTTCCCTGATTCTCGGCCTTGGCGGAGGGATCTATCCATCGCTGCGCGCCAGCCGAATGGAAGTTGTATCGGCTATAAGATATGAGTAGTAAGTCGCGGGACAATACTGCTTCCGGTCCGTTGATCCGGGTAAAGGACCTGGCGAAGTTCTACCAAAACGGTGCGGGACCGGTTTCCGTTCTGAGTGGAATCGATTTGGACGTATACCCGGGGGAGATGGTCGCCATCATGGGGCCGTCAGGATCCGGGAAATCCACTCTGCTGTTTATCCTGGGCTTGCTGCTCTCCCCCTCCGGGGGGTCCTACACTGCATTGGGCGAGGACATGCTGAAACTGGGGCGGCATGGACAGGCGCAATTCCGCCGCAGGCGTTTCGGGTTTGTTTTTCAAAGCTGCAATCTCATAGAAAATTCCACCGTGTACGAGAATGTTGAAATGCCTCTCGTTTACTGCAGAGTACACCAGCGCGAACGCGCTCACAAGATCGTGGAAGCTCTTTCCAAGGTAAACTTGAGCAACCGGCTTCACTACCGGTCCAATTGCCTGTCCGGGGGCGAGCAGCAGAGGGTTGCCATAGCCCGGGCCATGGTGAACGATCCCAACATTATTTTTGCCGATGAGCCGACGGGGCAACTCGACCAAGGGCACAGTCAGCTCATCATGGGCTATTTCAGGCAGTTTGTGGAAAATGAAAACGCGGCGGTAATCATCGTTACCCATGACCCCGAAGTGGCGGCCGCATGCACCAGAGTGTGCCGCCTCGAATATGGAACCTTTTGCTCAAGGGAAGCGCTTTAAAGACGCCATGGATGAAAATTTCCGGAAAGGCATGAAACGGGCGGCCCGGTTTGCTTCAACGCTGTTGAATCCGTCATTGTTGAATCCGTCATTGCTGAAAAACAGCCCATTCCACATATCCGTTCCCTGCCGCATTACGATTATTTTGGCAGCAATACTCATACTGTTTGCAGGCAGCGATGCCAAAGGCGCTGCGTCCCCGGAACTACTGAGACTGCCACAAGATCAAAAAATCAGCATTCCGGATGGAAAACTGGACTTTAGAGGCTACTTGGGGCTTGCTTTGCGGTATTCGCCCTTCCTTGTCAGCAGCCGCGTTGAAATCGACCTGAAGCGGATCGATGAAACCGATGCCCGGTGGAGTTTTATCCCAACCTTGTCTGTGGCAACCGGCTATTATATCAACTCCCCGGCGGGAATAAGTCCATACGTGCTGCGGTTCGCTCCCGACCCTTACAGTCCCCTCGAATCTTACGCCACACTGCAGGCCAGGAAAGTTGCGACACAGATGGCTATTATGGGGCACCAGCAGGTGATTTCCGAGTTCATCTACCGCCTTGCCGGAAGCTTCCTGGACCTGGATGGATTGACACGTGCCGAAGTCTATCAGGATCAGTTGATCGATTTGGCGGAACAAAATGTTACTTACACGGAAACACGCCTCAAATCCGGAACGGGAACTCCTGCCGAGAACAACCTGGCTGTTCAGGAGGAAGAACTCGCCCGGACCGAAGCCGAAAGGCTCAAGGCTTCTGAAATACCGATCCTTGGCGCCCTCAAAGCAAATCTGAAGCTGCCGTCCGATCAGAAGCTCGATCTCGATTCGGCGAACGCGAGGGAGCAGGTATTAAATGCCTTCGACCCGGCATCGGCTACATTCGCACAGGCTGAGGCCAACTCATTGGCTCTGAAGACCCAGCGTCTCAAGCAGGAATTGCAGGGACGCAATGTTGGACTCGCCAGATTGAAATATTTGCCGACGTTTTTTTTCACCGTTGAGAATGCGAGCCCGGTTTACCAAACCGCTAACAGTATAAATAACCGCGTCTATTATTCAGTCGGTATCCAGATGCCGCTTTGGGACGACTTTAACAGGGTGCGCAACGTCGCTAAGCAGAAATTGGTGCTGGAGCAGTACGAGGCGGACAGTGAACTAAAGGAGCAGGACTTGCAGAGTAAGTGGCAGGACGCCCGGAGCAGGCTGAAGACCGCCGAGGCCCAGCTTAAAGTCGCAAAAGCTCAACTGGAACTGGCCAAGGCAAGGGAAAACCAGGTGGAAACAGGCTATCATGAAGCGAGACAGCCCTTTTCGGCGCTTATTAATGAACGCAGGGGCCGGCTCGAGGCCCTGAAGCTCGCCGGCTTGAGATCTTTGGAATATGACAAAGTTGTTTTGGAGATTCGTTATCTTTCAGGAGATTTATATAACAGCTATGTTCAAGTTCAATCGCAATAGTACCTTCAAGATGAAACTCTTTTGGCAGGCAGCGATGGGACTGGGCCTCCTGCTGGCGCTCGAAAGCTTTTGTTCGCTCACGGCTTTGGCGGATGATCCGGCAAATCGGGCCGCCCAGCCAAAAGAGATCTGTCTTGCGGGGAAACTCTCGTGTTCGCTCAAGCGCAGCGCCGTTATGCCCTTCAAGGGGGTCTTCACTAAACTGATTGCAACTGCCGGCCAGAGGGTCAAGCAAGGGGACGTGCTCGCTCGATATCGGCTGTCGCCCGACGTTATCCTGCAGATAAGACGCCGCTTATCGCCGCCACAGATAGCCGATCTGGAGATCGGGTTGAACGATGTGGAAAAAGGCCTGTCCTCTCTGGAGAGCCGTTATAATGAAGCCAGGAGTTTAATGGCCCAGAATATGGCTTCGGAACAGAGTCTTGCCCAGGTTGAGGGCGAGAGGCGGCTGCTCAAAGAAAGGCAGGCTGCGCTTCAGCAAAGAATCGCCCAGGAGCGCCAATTCGCCAAAGACGATGCGCTTGCGCTCAAAGAGCAATTAGGCGCGGCATTCGCCCCGAATCACGTGCCCGAGGTGGTGTCGCTGCTCGCTCCTGTTAGTGGGCAGGTCATTTCGATAAACAGTGAGGTGAGGGAAGGCGCAGAGGTCGGCGCCGGTCTGTCGGCGTTTACGATCGGGATTACGGACCCGATGATCATGAAAACTCAGGTATTCGAGACCGATTCGACAGAATTCAAGATTGGAGATCCAGCCGAGATCACCGTGGAATCCCTGCCCAATTGCAAGTTCGAAGCGAAGATAAGCCGGATGGCTCTGACACCGGTCAACCCTGGCTTGGGCGATCCCTCTTATTACGAAGTGGAATTTTCGGTCACCAATCCGGACCTGACTCTGAAAGACGGCCTCAAGGCCGTTGCCTGCGTTCGGAAACTGAAATAGAATGCTAAAATAAGCTATGACAGGCAGAAAGATCTATTTCGTCCATATTCCCAAGACCGGCGGTACGTCTTTTCGCGCTGCACTGGTCAGTCATTTCAAGCAGGATAAAATATTCGATTCCTGGATCCTGGCAGACGTTTATGCAAGCAATCAATCCCGAATCAGGCATTCCAACTTAATTTTATCGCACTCGGGGAGGATATTTGCCAACCATATAGATGGTCCTATCGATTTTGTTTGTTTATTGCGAGATCCCTGTAAGATTTCCATATCCCTGTTTTCCCAAATCGCTAGGAGCCTGTCGGAGAAATGGCATCAAGAGCCATTTTATGCTAATATCGCTCCACTATGGAAAAGACATTCAAATCTTGTGACCGCAAACAAATGTTGCTGCTCCCGCCTTCGTTGTTGGACTGGCTCCCGCAGGGACACCTGGCCAATTTCATATTGGATGTGGTAGAGCAGCTCGATCTTTCAACGATGTACTCGTCCTATCGGGGAGACGGCAGGGGGCAACCCCCTTACGAACCTCGGATGATGATAGCCCTCCTTTTCTACGCTTATTGCACAGGTGTTCCCAGCTCCCGTCAAATCGAGAAGAAAACCTACGAAGACGTTGCCTTTCGGGTGATTGCGGCAAACAGGCACCCCGATCATGACTCGATATGTGAGTTCAGAAAGCGCCACCTTAAAGCTCTTGCCGGTCTTTTTGTGCAGATCCTCAGACTTTGCCAGGAAGCGGGGCTTGTTAAGCTTGGCCATGTGGCCCTTGATGGAACCAAGATCAAGGCCAATGCTTCCAAGCACAAAGCGATGAGCTACGGCAGGATGAAAAAGAAAAAAGAGGAGCTTGCAAAAGAGATCGAAGTACTTCTCAAAAATGCCGAGGCTGTAGACAAGCAGGAGGATAGAGAGTACGGCAAGGGCAGGAAGGGTTGGGATCTGCCCGATGAACTCAAAAGGCGTGAGACTCGGCTGGCAAAGATCAAAGAAGCCATGAATGCGCTTGAGGAGGAGGCCAGGCAAGAGGCTTCCGAAAAGCAGAAGGCTGCAGAGACTAAAACCAAGAAAAAACAAGCGCCTGCAAGTCAGCCCCCTCCTATTGAACCCTCCGGCAGTGCACAGAGGAATTTCACAGATCCTGATTCCCGGATCATGAAGGTGACCTCCACCAATTCCTTTGATCAATGTTATAACGGCCAGGCAATGGTTGATGATTCCTTTCAGGTGATTGTGGCTGCCGGACTTTCCCGGAATGCAAACGATGTGGACGAAGTTGAACCAATACTGGATATCTTGGAAGAAAACCTTGGCGGGATTCCCCGCAAAATGGCAATCACAACCGATGCCGGATACTTTAGTGACACCAATGTGATGCTTTTTGAGGACGCACTGCTCGATCCGTTTATCGCCACAATCAAAATGAAACACGGAGAAGTTCTTCCGCCGGTTCGAGGACGGCCTCCAAACGACCTGACGCCCAAGGAGCGAATGATAAGAAAGCTTTGCACCAAACGCGGTCAAAAGATTTACTCCAAGCGAAAGTCAACCGTTGAACCAGTCTTCGGCCAGATTAAACAGGCCAGGGGCTTACGGCAATTTTCACTAAGAGGATACGAAAACGTATCCGCAGAGTGGCTGATGTGGTGTCTGTCTCACAATCTGCTTAAACTCTATCGGCACGGTGGCCCCTTCTAATGGACCCGGGGAAGCTTTTGCCGCCGTTCTGCGTTGCAATCAATACACAACTGAACCGTTCCCGGCGATTGATACCAAACTTTTGCACGCGAATGCCTATTATTGGCTAATCCTTATTGAATCGTGCTTTGCGGGGTGAGAGATTTTCTTCAAAGCGATCACCCCAATTGTAAAAGTTATTTTAAAAGCCGTTATCCCGACAGGCTCCTAGTACCATGTAACATTTACAACTTCGGATAAAGATGCTTCAGTTTTATCCGTGCATCGGTTGTAGAAAATCGCCATTGGATCTTGGATTGCCGGTTGTTCCTGTCGTTTTCCCACGCGGCGATATGACTTCGCAGCGTTTCCAGATCGGGAATCCGCCGATCCAGGCACTGTCCATTTAATGCGCTCAGTTCAATCTCCGCCATATTGAGCCAACTACCGTGTTTGGGTGTGTAATGGATTTCAAGGCGTTCGGCTAAACGCCGAGCCTCTTCAGGTTCAAACGTCTCGTACAGGGAGGCTAGACAGTGTGTGTTCAGGTTGTCCAGGACCAAGCATACCTGGACGGCATTTGGGTAGCGTTCGTCGAGCATGCCCTTGATCCACCACGCCCAGTCTTTTCTCGTCCTATGTTGGGCGGCTTCCACGTGGCGCTTGCCGGTCAACGGTTCAACTTCAAGAAAGATCTGGGCAACTCCGTTGCGGATATATTCATGGTCCACCCGTGCCGGTCTTCCTGGCGCGCAAGCGATCGGGTCGTACACTTCCCCGATTAGTTGTTTGCAAGTTTCATCCATGCAGACCTGCGGATAGTCAGGATCGTAAGGGAAATGGTACACATCGATTACATCTTCCATATTGGCTACGAACGCTGCGCTCCCTTTCGGCGGGATTTTCCAGTACTTCCGGAGATGAGGCTTAAGTTCGTTTTTTTAAGTGCGCGCTGCACTGTCATATGCGAGACGCTCGGAGCCAGCTCCAATTCAACCGCCTTCTCAGCCAGCAGCCGTACGGTCCATCGTCGCCGGCCCTCCGGTGCTTCTGAACAGGCCAATGCAATAAGTCGTGCCTCAAAAGCTCCGTCGAAAGTCACCTCGCGCGGCGGCTTTTCCGGTTGTTTACGTTCCAGCGCAGCAGCCAGCCCATCTTCTACGAAACGCTGCTTCAGGTGTTCGATTGTGCGAGGCGTAACGCCCATAGCCTCGGCGACATCTGCTACAGTCCAGGCAGGCCCCAGTGGTCCGGCATCACACAGGAGCAAAGCGCGTGCGTAAAGGAACCGTTTCGCACTGGTCTTACCTGTTTTCAAAGCATCGAGTTCCTGACGCTCTTGCTCTGTTAACGTCACACGGTATCGCGGTTTCATGGCAAATCCCTCCCCCTTTGGAATTTGCATGATTTTACCGCTATTGTACGAAAAAAACAATGTTACGTGGTACTAGAGATGTATCACATCCAGGACGTGAAGTATTGAGTTCCACATCGATCAATGATTTCTTCAACAACGAAACATATGCGAGGACCTATTCAAATTATATGACCAGGCACTTGATGGCATGCAGCTATGAGGACCTGGATTTATTGGAGGACGATCCGAAGTTTATCAACTTTGCACAAAGGGACAGGAAAATTGAAAGCCGCTTCGATCAGCTAAAAGAATTTGTCCAAAGCACGGAGTTCGTCAGCACCGTCGAAAAAATCAAAGAACTGTACTATCGTATTTGCTTGAAGAATGGGTGGGTGCCTCAGACGATGCAAAGACTTAACGGCGGCCAAGACGGTGAAAGAGTTGACGAAGAGGTATTGGATAAAATCAGGAAATGGAACTATTTCGATGCCCAACTGTACAATCTTGTAGATAACCCTGCATTCGAGTCGGATCCAGCGAGAGAAAAGAATGTGCCCATAAATTCGGCTCTCAATTTTGATGAGAGCTTACGAGACGTCGATATCACATCCGGCTATTTTTGCGAAGGGTGGTACCCGCCTGAGACAAACGAATCCGGCGAGTCGCGCAGATGGACCGGACCATCGAATATCAGTAAACTTTGTATCCCGAAATACTCGCAAAACGTATCTGTTGTGATGAAATTCCGGGCACATGAAGACTGTGTAGTCGAAAACCTCAGAATTAAAGTGGAAAATGCAGAGGCAAAACTTCATAAATTCAAAAATCGCGCGGTCGATCACGTCGAATGGATCGTTCAGTTCTGTTGTGGGAAATGCAACGGGTGGAAAAGGTATTTCGATGTAGTAATCGAAGTGGATGAAGTAATATGCCCAAGAACCAAGTATCAGATCAACGATGACCGCAAGCTGGGGGTCTACCTCTATTATCTGGGCGTGAAAGTTATTTGATGCTTAAATCGGCCGTCCAGTCCGCTGCCGCGCAATGTGGGGCATAAAAACCCCAAAGCGAACCAGGCTTTTGCTGCACTTGACGCGGTTTATTTTTTATTAGCTTGTGCCCAGACCGACTATGCGTTTATCTTGCAGTTCGCCTGCTCTTATCCGGCGAAGGTTCATCAAGTGATTTCTCGGACTATTATAAAAAAAGCAGCGTCTGGCGGCAAAATCAGCCAGACTTGCTTGAAGGCGCAATGCCCGATATCCGCGTTCAATTATTTGGGTCAAATCCGCCGATGAGATCCTCAAAAACCTCCGATGATATTGTGAACGAATAAATGACTCAGGGCACCAGGACGAGCGGAGAGGTTCACACCGATCAATCCCCGGCCTTGAACGCTCTCTATACCGGAAATTTCTAAAGCGGGGGGTATAGAGACCGCATGCTTGGGGACTGCATTGACAAATCGCCTGGATTCACGTATGTTTCCAGCGGTCCGGGGGGTAAGCAAAATGGAAGATAGACACTGGAGTACGCTTTTTTATGCAACAGGGAATTCGATAGCGGATGAAGATTTGATTCGTGCCAAGAAAATGGCAATAGAGAGCGCTCAAAACAATCTTGATCAGCAGAAAGTATGGCTCGATACACTTCCCCTCAGAAGCGGAAAAAAGATCGTAGATATTGGTTGCGGACCTGGTCTGCATCTAGAGTATTTCAAAAGTCGAGGATTGAATCCAATTGGTGTAGATAGATGGCGTGAAGGCTTCTTATTTCATAATGAAATGGAGTTTTACGATAGCATAGACTCTATTCCAGACTGTTCGGTAGATTACATTTTTTGCTCACACGTCCTTGAACATTGTCGATCACCGTTTGTCGCACTCGACGGGTGGCGTCGTAAATTAAAAGAAACAGGGCTTCTTGTAATAATAGTTCCAGGATATAACGACGATGTTGCAAATGATCATTGGATTACTGGCTGGAATGTAGGACAGTTGGCGATGTCTCTCGTTGCTTCCGGCCTTGATTGTTCGCTTAGCACCTTTATGCAAATTGGTCCTCACGTTTGTGGATATGGAATCAAATCGGATTTTCCGGAGACGCGGTTCAACATTAAATCTTCACTCCCTTACCTGCCCAACGGTTTGAAAACAACATTACATTTTGTTGGTGGCAATGATCTGCTAAACGGGAAGCTCATGCTCGCTAACACAGAAATTTCGAGGGGCTTCAGCCAATTTTCCAGAAAAATTGTCGCACAGGATAAAAGCGCACGAGTTCATTACCTTGACTTTTTGAGTCCTATGCTTGCACTTTCAGATACATGGAAAGACTTAATGGTAAGTTTTTCCGGTGGATTGGATATTTCCAACTGTACCTTCACACTAATATTGAGCATTGAAAACGGCACTGAAGATTTGACACAAGTAAGACTTGCTTTCCTTTCCTCTCCCATTGACAAACGCAATGTCCTGGAAAGATGGTTTGCCCTTGAAAGAGGGATTGTTGTTGAGGACTTTGGAGTTGATGATCTATGTGTTTTATCAGGGGCTCCTGACCTACAACGAATAAACAGTCTATATTTTGGCGGTATTGGCACATCAACGATTAAAATTATATTAATTATTAATTACGAAGCAGGACAGAAGCAAATTGTAAAAGATTGGCATGTCGATTAAGGTTGTTTGTGTATTTGTTATAGGCATGGGCAATGACGTTTTCAACAACCTGTCAGGTTAGTGTTTCGGTCGGCTTATAACGTCAATAGACCAACGTCCGCGCTCAAAGTGGATGGGACGGCTCTCTCCTTTTTTTTCCGCACTCGCAATCTCTTGAACAAACGCGCGGATGCCTGCCCCCTCTTCTCGTGACGTTCTGTAAAGTTGTTGATTGACCATATTTACTCGCACCAACACAAGAATGAATACAGCAGAAAGTAATATTCTAGCGTTTGACTTCAGATAGAAGAACCAAGTCCAAAAAACAATAGTCGCTATAAACAAGAAAAGAACTGACTGAACATATGTATATCTCCTGTCCCACATGGTATCAACCGAAATATTTATAACTATGGTGGTCAAGAAGGTAATGGTTAAGATGAGATAGCAACTTCTCAAGACATAAAGCCGCAGCTCGCGATTCTTCAACTCTTTAAAAGTCATGAAAGCATACGAGATAAGAAGCAAGGCCACAAGGGAGATCAAATAGATGAACCAGATGTTATGTTTTTGCAGGAGGTATCGCGGAACACAGCCTGCCATAGCTTCAAAAATTACACGTTCGACAATGGCGCGTATGGTATCCTGCACGGCGCTGTATTGAAACCAATGGGCGCGAGAACTGCTAACAATCGCATAAATCAGCATCGTCAGAAGCAGAACGCCGGATGGAATCTGCGTTCGAAGCCCCCCTTGTCTATGCCTGTAGGCTTCAAAAGCAATCAACGGCGCCAGAAATACGGAGCCCGGGTTCGAGCAAATGAGCAGGACAAGAAAAACCGTATAGATTGCTAAATAGCGTGTTTCTTTAATATCATGCAGCAGATCGGCGCAGACGAGCTGGCAGAGTATTATCAACAAGGACCATTGGGAGTAGGAGAGCACGGAAATTTTTGCATAGTTCCCGAGCGGGAACAAACTAACGGTAATGCACACGAGGGCTCTTTGCAGATCTGACTTAACCACTTTTCTAAAAACAGGCGCATAAAAAACGCTCATCGCCGCCGCACTAAACAGCAGCGACGCAATAACGAAAGCATGAGGGCGGACCTCCGTTGGCAGGCGCGCAAAAACGTACGCCAGAAGATTAGCGATGAGAATCACATAACCTCCCTGAATATCCACTCCGGTCATCGGAAACGTAAGACTATGAAAGAACCCCGATGAATAAAAGTACCCAAAAAAATATGTTCCGTCTTCAAGGGGCAGGGCAGGGAATGATAGCGCGTCGACCGCCCGCAAGCAAAAGATAGAAAAGATGGCAATAAATACGATTGCATAGTTCACAAAGGGAATAGCCCCTGCGACATCGCTTCCTTCCGTGCTGCCGGGATTATAAATTTTTCCCATTTCTTTCTATCCGCTCACTGCTTTGCCGGTCACTCTTGATTACCCCCGCTGAACTATTACGTTGAATCTTGTCATTCACGCCTCCGCTTGAAGGCCATCAACGTGCATCAAGTAGGACGCGATGCATCCGCACTGCATTTTCGCGTCGAATTCAGCCCTAAAAAGCTTCTGGTGCAACCCCAAAACCCGTAAAACCATATGGTTTCGCAATCGAACATGCAATTGATATCACAGTGAGACCAGTTTTTGCAATTTCAAGACGCACTTCCACCCCCTGCGTTTATAGCCCGCTTCCCGCCGGCCAGAGTTAAGGGGTTCAGGCGAATCGCATGCAGTAGTTAGGGTTACTGCAAAAGCCGACACAACATGCACCCACTACTTTCCGGCATGGTAGACCGCTTTGGCCCCAACCTTAACAAACCGGCTTTCCCAGCAACCTGCTGACTCGGGTTCGCGCCTTTTAAAAACCCAGCAAGCTAAACAAACGACAAACGTCCGGAAGCAGGTCACCTGTTACATCATTTCCTTTGGGATAATTATAAGTTTTATGAAGGTCCCATGTTCGAGGGCAGAGTAGATCCGCAAATCATTTAGATCGCATAATGATCTAATTTCGAACGATAACTTCCCAGATTCTCCGATGGTATCCTCGAAAAGAACTCCGTTCGCATCCGTAATACGAAATATCCCAGAATCCGTGAACATGGGGGTTCTAATCACTTCACCCTTGATATTGACGGCTTCATAATGCGGTATATTAATCAAACGAATACAACTTGCAAAAGGTGGATGCATAAATATGAAATCATCATTTAACAACGCTGGATTCTTTTTCAAGTAATTGCCGTATTGAGACCTTTTCATATCAAAGGTCTCGAAGAAATCGATATACTTACTTACTAATATACCGTCAGCATCGGATCCTTTAACGAGTTGATACAATCGAAAGTTATCGGTATATCCGATAGTTTTGTATCGACTCCCCAGGAGAAATGCAGCTTTATAAAGGTACGGTGCATTGAACTTATTTTGAATAATGATATAGTTAATGGAGTATGAGATCACTTTCTCTATTAAATCCTCCATCTGCTTCTCGGAAAAAAATGGAGGAAAATAGTAATATGGGAGCGGGTTCCTAGTATTTAGTGCTGGATATATATCCGGGTAATCTCCTATTACAAATAGTTTATCTTTGTTCTCAGTAGGAACATATATATCAACAAGCGACATCAATTCGTATAGGTATTCGTCGCCTATAATGCCCGGATGATTATCATTTCTAATTAATGTTACCAACCGTGATTTTATTGCAGACCCGTCGGCCTTCAATGCGTCTCTCAGCATGACGTAACAGTTTGTAACTGGATAAATCAACGCGAGAGCAACAAGAAAGCATATTGAAGGAATAAAGATGTTTGCGTTTATGCCATATCTTGACTGCTTTATCAATGATGGCGTTAATAATGCGAAAAACGGTAAAATAACTTGCAAGGGAGAAAGGCGCTGATTAAAAACTATTATAGTAACTTGAAGCAACATAATAAGCACGTCGGATATATGCAGTTTGATATTGTTAAAAGTTCCCCTATAGAGTAGGAGTATAAAATCCGCGATAAGTATGGGTAGCAGAACCTGCCCTGCCGATATATGAACCGAGTCTGCTCTTCCCAATGCAGTAGCTATGCAAATTGTGCTAACAATGCCGATGTAAATGCGTTTCCAATTATGTTCAGAAAGTGAATATCTTGCTAGAACAACCAAATAAAGGATCGGAAAACCAGTGCCCAGAACAAGCTTCCTGACTAGATCATTGTTTATAATCGTGCCGCAGTCGAAGCAGAAAGGCAGCGTCATAAATTTCGCTTGAGCGCCGAATGGGATTATAATTAGGTACCTCACAATTGTATATACATTAGTTCTACCTAAAATAGACCATAAAATGACGATGGAAGCAATAGTAAGAATGTAAATGATTGTAGATTGAATAATTGTGGAATAGCCCAATCGGTTGAACCGTCGATCATTAGAAGTATTTAAAAACAGCTTAAGGACTACTAGTCCTACAAAACAAGCTATTGAATACTCTTGAGCAAAGAAAAAAAGGAAGCCACATATTATCGGAGCATAGAATAGTGACTTTAAAGTGTGTCGTCTCAGTAAAAGGGCCAATCCCACAAGTAATACTGTGCCCTTAACCTGGACAAAAGACTCAAAAGCAATAAACACCACATTTACAAGTAGTGCAATGAGCATCGACCCGGTGAGACTGTATGTCACAAAAGCGGCTAGAAGGGGGGCTGCTATAAGGCTAAGTGACATTACGCCCGCTCTCATGCTCAAAATGTCGGGACCAAGTAAACGAAGGAAGATGGAGATTATGTAATGGAATCCCGGGGCATACTCGTGGTAGAAATCTTTATACTGTATATTATTATGACTTACGATCCCCTCCACTAGAGAATAAACCAGCCGCTCGTCACCATTTAACTTAGAGGAAGCCCATCCAGGTATTCCTGTTGAGAAAACGAATATATTTTGATACATCCCCACCAACAAAACGAAGACGCAAAGGGTCAAATATTTAGAGTTATAAAGTATTTTTATTATCTTCATCCATGCACTCTTGAAGAACAATAAGGTGAATTGAAATGAGATTGAAGAGAATAACCACTATCGGTCAAGATTTATTCAACATCTCGGGCCTTCGCTGCATTAGACCGTTGAAAAAGGAAAAGGAAAAAACTCCAGGCAATGGCATCTCCTCCCAAATCAGTCGGCAAAAACCGGCTCAGAAAAAAGCCTGCATAGCTAATCCCAAGTAGTTCCTGAGGCGGCAGGCCATGGCCGGTTATTTTCAAAATGCGTGACCATCGTGGGCTATAAACAACAGATGGGAGGCAAGTAAAAAAACTCCCAAAATAGCAGCATCTGTTTTCAATGACAAAACACGCCCTATAAGGTCACGCTTATCACACTCGACCACAAAATAAGTGATTAGACCTACACTGACCAGGCCCTTGAGAACACAATCACAATATGGTATCATCCACCATTCTCCGGTTTGCGGGCGATGAGCACGATTTGCGGACCCCCAATAGGCGGCATCAAGTACATTGCATAGTACATCACGTCCATTACAAATCGAGAGAGTCTTGAGGGAGGTGAACCAGATCCAATGGCTAAAACTACCCGGTCAAAAAACAACTCTACCACTCTTTTTTGCAGTGACAGTACCGGAAATCCATATTTTCGAATATGCACTATCTTATATCCAGCGTCAGTAACCATTCTGACTAAATCCTTAGACCGATAATGCCTAAGATGACCAAGAATTTCTCCATCCATTCGAAATAGTTGTCCCGATTGGGTAGTAAGTATGAAGAGGCCACCAGGTCTAAGCAAGTGCATAGTGTTTTTTATTAGCTGCGAATCGTTCGAAACGTGCTCTATCACTTCAGAGCAAGCGATAAGGTCGAAATGTAAAAAACCGTGATTTTGGAGAATGTCCGGCGCGTGACTACTGCCGCCATCAATGTTAATGAATTCCATATTTGGCAAATTTTGTCGATTTATCAACACCTGCTCGAGTGAAATATCAGCGCCGTAAAGCTTGGCATCAGGAAATATTCTTTTCAAGTGCTGAAGGAGAGAACCGTCTCCACACCCCAAATCGAAAATTCTCTTTACATTCCATCCAAAGGCATTGAGCGTTTTTTGGATAATGAAATAGCGAAAGCGGTTAGCGGGATGGAATCGCGAGGAGAGTCGAAGCGCATTCCAATAGGCATCAAATTGAACTGCTTTGGATTCTGGTCGCATGATCAAAAACACTTGTGCTCGCGGCACTCTATTCCTTGGTGAAAGTTTTGAGTTGACTCCCAGCCAAACTCGTAATCCACCAGATAAGTAGGACGACCTTGGACTTCTAAAAAAATGCGCCCAATATACTCGCCGATTATCCCAAGAAATAAAAGATTAACACCACCGAAGAAAACCCCCAGCAGGAACAAGCTCATCCAACCGACACCAAATCGACTACTGTCGAAAAGATAAAGAATAAGGTAAATAGTGGCCGCTAATGTAGAAAGTACAGCGAGAGATAACCCCAGATAGGTCGCAATCCTGAGTGGAATATTAGAAAATGAAACAAAGCCATCTATAGCCACGGCGAGCGACCTTCGAAAATTGTAATTCGTAGCACCACTATGGCGCGCACGCCTTGCGATGGAGATTTTACTCAGGGGATAACCGGGCCAAACTGTGAGACCGCGTATAAACCGCGTGCGCTCTTTGAGCCCGTTCATGTAATCGATGACGACCCTATCAAGAAGCCGGTATTCGCCGGCATCGATTGGAATTGGGACTGCTGATATCTTGGTAAGGATACGGTAGAATAAACGCGCTAAGACACGATAACACAATGAGGAGGAGCTGCTGGGGCGTTCAACATAAACTACCTTCGAACCTTCGCGCCACTTTGCAAGAAGCAGCGGTATCACCTCAGGGGGATCTTGCAGGTCGGCATCCATCATAATGGCAGCATCGCCCCCGGCACGTTTTAAACCAGCGGCAATAGCTATTGTTTGACCGAAAGAACGAACTAATCTGATGAGTTTGACCCTGGTATCCCCTTTATTTAACTCGATGATAACTTGAGGAGTGTTGTCAGAACTATCGTCCGCAAATATCAGCTCAAAATCGTATTCAGCAAGCTGCTCAAAAACGTTGACGATTCTCTGATGCAAAGGTGAGACGTTTTCAGATTCATTGTGGGTCGGCACCACAATTGAAACCAGATAGGAAGCCTTCACGCTTTTAGGGGAATTTTCCAGTTTTTCGTTCATATGAACATAATGCCTCTGATTCCGTAAAGAAGATGGGACAATCATATTCAAAATGAGTATTGAAATCATATTTAATTTCAGAATTCTCAAATAGAGAATTGGACGCCCTTTTGAGATGAGCGTTTTATTACACCGCACAATGCAGAATTCCAAGTTTTTTTTCAGAACTCACCCCAAGGATTTTGATGCTTCCAGTCGTTACAAGTCCAGAAAACAACCGTGCTGCTGAAAAGCTTTTCTGAAGGGTTTCCTCGCACTTGACCCATCGAGGCGGGGAAAACCCCCTGCGAAGGCGCCTCTATAGGAATTCGGTCGACCTCGATCCTTTTCGGCGGCCTTCGGCTGCAGGAAAGGATTCTTGAAGGGAATTTTTTTCATTGGGGGAAGAATGATGGCTCCCTTGCGTTCATGATGCAGCAGGAGTCCACGGTAGATCACGCCCTCAGGGTTGACCGTTTTGCCGGGTCCAATTCGACACAAGGCACGGCCGCTTAGACAGGGCACACCACTTCTTCCGGGTTCTCAGCGATCATCTGCCGGACAATAGTTTCATCCGTAGATGAAAAGGTCCGTTTTCTGAAAGCGAATGCGTTTCCCAGGCATGAAGGAATAGCTCATTATAATTCCCAAATTTCACTGCGGGTGGCTGCGCAGTCCACATTCCCCGTGGTTTTCTAATTTCAATCACAATATCACTATTTTGAGAGGAATACGACATAAGCTTGCGCATTGTTGACAGATTATTCAGGCAGACAGCACGAGCTTGACTTCATAGGGCTTAATTGTATATGTTTACATACTAAATTGAAGAATAAGGTCTGATTGACAACACCTCCACCTGCATAGATGCTTAGTCTGCCAAGGGGTTCAGTGCCCTTCGGATGTGCCTGCTTGTGGGCAATCCTCTTCCGGTAGAGGATCGTTTTAAGCCGTCTTTGCTTATGTTTGTGAGACAATTAACTTAGTTCACTATCCGGTGGTACATCTTTTGTGCATATAGTTGAAAGGAATCGATTCTGTAATGAATGCGGTTTTGCCCAGAAAGAGCGACCAATGCGTACTGGTTACTGGTGCGGCCGGGTTTATTGGCAGCCATCTCGTCGACCGCCTTTTGACAGAAGGCTGCAAGGTTTGGGGCATAGACAATTTTATCCTGGGCCGCCGCGAGAACCTGGCGGATGCCCTGGCCAACCCAAATTTCACTTTGCTCGAAGCCGACCTCGCCGATGAGAGCAGCATTCGGGAAATATGCGGACCCCTTTTCGAGCGGCAGGCTATCGACACCGTGTGGCATCTGGCGGCCAACTCGGACATTGGCGCCGGCGTCAACGACCCCAAAATCGACCTTCGCAACACTTTCATGACCACATTCAACGTCCTGCAGCTCATGAAGGACCATGGGATAAAGAAGTTCGCCTTTGCTTCGTCATCCGCCATATACGGAAGCCTCGACGTGGCGCTAAAAGAGGAGTCGGGGCCCCTGTTTCCCATCTCCAACTACGGCGCGATGAAACTGGCTTCTGAGGGCATCATATCGGCTGCTGCCGAGGTGTTTCTAGAAAGGGTCTACATCTTTCGCTTTCCCAATGTGGTCGGCGGCCAGGGGGACCCACGGCGTGATCTACGATCTGCTCGGAAAACTCCAGCGGAACCAAAATGAACTCACCGTGCTGGGCGACGGCGCGCAGTGCAAGCCCTACCTGCACGTCTCCGACCTGATCGACTGCTTGATTTTCATCCGGCGAAACGGTCCGGACCGCATCAACTGCTACAATATCGGGCAGACGGACGACGGCGCGACTGTGAGCTTCATCGCCCGGGAGGTTATAAGAGGCAGCCGATGTGATGCCCGAATTGTCTACACCGGCGGCAAACGGGGCTGGGCAGGCGACGTTCCGCGATTTGCCTATTCCACTCAGAAGCTTTCAGGGCTTGGCTGGAGGCCGCGAATGAGCTCTCGGGATGCAGTCCGGAGGGCCGTAAGCGAGTTGGCATTGGAAAAGGGTTTCCAGTGCAGCTAGTCATCATAGCCGGCGGAAAAGGCACGCGGCTCAAGGCACGTATAGGGGACCTGCCGAAGCCGCTTGTAGAAGTATGCGGCAGGCCCCTGCTCGAACATCAGTTGCTCCTCGCGATCCATAGCGGGATCAGGGATATCGTTCTCCTGACAGGCTACGGGGCCGAGCATATCCGGTCTTACTGCGGTGACGGCAGCCGCTGGGGTGTGGGCATACGCTGCGTGGAAGAACCCGAGCCCCTGGGGACCGCCGGGGCTGTGCTCAATGCCCTTCCCCTGCTGGCGGAACGTTTCGTCGTGATGTATGGGGACACTTTTGTCGACGTGGACCTCACGCGGATGTGGCACTTTCACGCGGAGAAAAAAGCCGACGCGACCCTGTTTCTTCACCCCAACGACCATCCCCGGGATTCCGACCTGGTTGAGGTAGATGCATCGAACCGCATCCTTGCCTTTCATCCCTATCCTCACCCGGCAGACGCGTTCCTGCCGAATCTGGTAAACGGCGCTCTCTACGTTCTGGAGCGCAAGCCGTTGGAAAAGGCCGTGCATGATCCAAAGGTGCTGGATTTCGGCAGGCATATTTTCCCTGAGATGCTGAGAAGCGGCTGTTTCCTTTGCGGGTACCGCAGTCCCGAATACATCAAGGATGCCGGAACGCCGGAGCGATTGGATCGTGTGATAGCCGACGTCCTGTCAGGGCGGGTTGTCCAAAGAAGTCTGAGGCAGCCGGCGCCGGTGATTTTCCTGGACAGGGACGGAACCATCAACCGTGAAATGGACCGGGTCCGATCCGCCGATCAGTTCTTTCTGATCGAAGGAGTTGCCGATGCCGTCAAAAGTTTTAACAGGTCCGAATATCGAACCGTTGTAATAACCAACCAACCCGTCGTTGCCCGCGGAGACTGTGATGAGATCGGCCTCCAGCATATCCATAATAAAATGGAAACCCTGCTCGGGTGGGAGGGGGCCTTCATCGACGGTATTTACTACTGTCCCCACCATCCGGACCACGGCTTTCCGGGCGAACGGGTTGAACTCAAGATCGATTGCGATTGCCGGAAGCCCGGTATTGGAATGATCGAAAGGGCGGCGAAGGAACTAAACCTTGACTTGAACCGGGCCTGGATAATCGGGGATTCGACCGTTGACGTCGAGACCGCGCGCCGTGCCGGTGTAAAATCCGTCCTGTTGCGCACTGGGCATGGTGGACGCGATGCAAAATACCCCTGTAGACCGGATTTTGAATTTTTTTCACTCGAAGAGGCTGCAGATTTCATTTTGGAATGCTGGCCGCAGTTGCTGGAGAAATCCTCAGGCTTGCTTGCGGAGGTCCCGCCCGGCCAGGTTGTTCTGATCGGCGGTCAGGCCCGCTCGGGCAAGAGCACCTGGGCTTCCGGCTTCAAATATGCGTTGCGTGAACGCGGCATCAATGCCATTATCATTCCACTCGATGTATTTCTCAAGTCGGAACCGGAGCGGCCAAGCGGTGGAGATGTTCGCGACCGCTACAATCTCGCGGCGGCGGAAGCATTCATCCACGATTTAAGGTCGCACGGCGGCAGCCGGCGCATGCCCTTCTACGATCGCTACACTCGTTCCATTCGCCCGGACGGGGCCGAGGTAATTTTTAGAGAAGGCGACATGATAATCGTTGAGGGTGTGGTTGCTTTGATGAGCCAGGCGCTGCTTGAAATAGCTGCCCTTAGGACATTTATTGCCTGTCCCGGACAAATCTTGCGGGAAACTTTTTTACGAGAATACCTCCACCGAGGCTATTCGATGGAAGACGCCGAGATTTTGTTTAATTCACGGCTCTCCGATGAAGCGCCGATAGTTGAATCGAGCCGGTCGGCCTCAGATATACTCATAGAAAGATACTGCTTATGATAATCTCGCGGACGCCCTTTCGCGTTAGCTTTGTTGGCGGCGGCAGCGATCTGCCGGACTACTACCGCCGTTTTGGTGGCGCTGTAATCAGCTCGTCCATTGACAAATATGTATTCATAACCATCAATAAGAAATTCGATAACCGGATTCGCGTCAGTTATTCTCAAACCGAGAACGTCGATCAGGCGAGTGAAGTCAGTCATAGACTGATACGTGCTTGCCTCCAGAAGCTCGATCTTTACAATGGTGTAGAAATAACCTCCATTTCCGATATCCCATCTTCGGGAAGCGGGTTGGGGTCATCGAGTGCTTATGCGGTCGGACTCCTGCATGTGCTGCACGCGTTCCAGGGGCGGTACGTGTCCAAGGAGGAACTTGCCGCCCAGGCCTGCCACGTGGAGATCAACATCTGCGGCGAACCCATCGGAAAACAAGATCAGTATGCCGCGGCCTATGGCGGTTTGAACTATATCCGGTTCAATCCCGATGATACCGTAGACGTGGAGCCGATCATCTGTGATGGAAAAGTTGTGAGGGACCTCCAAGACTCGCTCATCATGTTTTATACCGGCATTAGCCGTTCGGCGTCGGATATTCTCTCGAAACAAAGAGAGCTAACGGCTTCGGATGCTGACAAGCAGGCCACGATGGGGCGCATGGTCGGGCTGACCGACGTGCTCCGCGCCGAACTCCAGCGGGGCAATCTCGATGCTTTCGGAGAAATCCTGCACGAATCATGGATGTTGAAACGCAGCTTGACCAGCGAAATAAGCTCTTCTGCTATCGATGACTGGTATGAGAGGGCGAGGGGTGCGGGTGCAATCGGGGGGAAAATTTTGGGCGCAGGCGGGGGTGGTTTTCTGCTGTTCTTTGCGCCGCCGGACCGGCATGAGAAGATCGCATGGACTCTGCCCGAGTTGCGGCCTGTGAGCTGCCGGCTTGAGCGGAGCGGGACCCGGATCATTTTTTTTCATAATTGAATGGGTGGGCAGCCATGGCGAATACGATCCTGGAGAAAAGCACACGTTACATAGAAGGGCTCAAATCGACTATCGACGGATTGGATATGGAACAGGTATCCAATGCAATCGGCCTCATAAAGGATGCATGGCAGAATGGCAAACAGGTGTTCTGCTTCGGAAACGGCGGCAGCGCGCTTACGGCGCAGCATTATGCAACCGACTGGAGCAAGGGAGTTTACTGTTCCACCGGAAAGCCATTATATGCGCGTTGCCTGGCAGATAATATCGGGATAATTTCGGCCTACGGCAACGACTTCTCCTATGAAGATATTTTTATACAGCAGCTCAAGCCCGTTTTAGCCTCCGGCGATCTCGTTGTCGGTATCTCCGGGAGTGGCAATTCCGAAAACGTCATCCGGGCGATCCAGTATGCCAACGAGAACGGCGCGGCAACACTCGGTATCTGCGGATACAGCGGAGGCAGGCTGAAACAGGTGGCCCAACACTGTGTCTGGGTTAACGTGAACGATATGCAGCTTGCCGAGGACGTGCACCTGTTCTTCGGTCACATGGCGCTGCAGGTGCTCTGCGACACTCAAGCTGCACAGGTGTAGCGTGTGTAAAGCGCGCTTCCTCCGTTTTGTTCGTTGAAGGCGCCTCTATCTTCTGCTAACCTAATGGATTACGACAGGAACTTACTGCTGTCAAATAATACGGGAGGTCGAAGATGACCGGAAAGGTTGCTTCCGCGACACGCAAGAACCCCAGATTTCTTTTCAAGTCCCTTCTTGTGTTGCTATCTTTGTTCCTGTCATTGCCGGCCTCAAATTTGTTTGCCGCCGAGGAATATACAAGGGCTGAATGCGCTACTGATTTTGTCAAATATTTTCATGTCACTACACTGAGCGATACTCCAAGCACCCTGTATGGCTTGAGCCTGGTGTTCCCCATAGGATTTGGCGCTGGGACGGGGAATTTCTATGATGCTGACAAACCTGCCACGCTGGAGTTCCTTCTTGTTTCCCTGGTACGTTATGCGGGTTGGGACGTCCTGCACTACTCCAAAGAATCGGCGAAAACTGTTGAGCCATACGTCAGCCCTGAGGGATTGCCGTACTATCAGCCTGATCCCACGCCAAGAAGCATACCGTTTGTGACAGTTGCTTTGGAGAAGGGATTGATCGATAGAGCTGCCCTTCCCCGGGTGCGTGAAAATATTTCCAAAGCCGATATGAACCTCTATCTGGATAGACTCGACAACTTGACGGCCCGAAACAAACCAATGTCTTCGGAAGCCATAAAGGCGGTCCCTTTGGCTGGACCTGCCGGTGGTAAAACTGCGGCAGCTTCAGGCCAGGATTCGGGTCAGTTGCTTGTGATCGGCAGGGGAGAGCCGTTAGGCCCTTTTTTATCCGGTGCCCCCAATCCCGTGTTGGATCTCAGGGCGCCGAACATCCGCCTATACAAAGGCCCTACGGACTTTAATACGGGGGCCCAGGACTATTTCCCATTGGGGGCGCTGGACAGTGTGCTGACATCATCTCTGGCTATCCCCGCCGATTCTTATATTCATCAGGGTCAAGGGATACACGGGACCGTTGAGAATCTTTCCACGACGGCAAACGGTATAGGCCTATGGGGCACTGCCTTTGCAAATGCTAAAGGCGCGCGGGTGTGGGCCGGCTTTCTTAACGCGGAGACCCCCAAAGGTGATGATCAAGACGCACAGATTGTCGGCCTCGAGGTGGATGCAAGCAACTTCCAAAAACCAGGGGTCAGCCCTAATGCTTCCAAGGTCGGCATTCAGGTGGTCGGTTTGGGAAATGCCCCTGTAACGAATGGAATTGAAATCATAAGCAGCAGACAATCGGGTTGGATTAACGGGATCGTCTTCGGCGGCCAGTCGATAAACGAAGAGGGTACCGCAATAGGAATGAGTCAGACAAGCCCCGCCAAACTGGGAATTGATTTCGGGAACACACGGTTTACATATGCGGCAATGAGGATCTCGAATAACTCGCTGCTTTCCTTTGTATCCAAAGACGGCGGTGACTCATCAATATATACGGACGATATTAATAATGGATCGCTGGTGCTCCGAGCAGGGATGAGCGGATTGCGAATCACTAATAATCAAAACTCTGAAAACCTTCTCAGCCTGTCGCCGAATGGGGAATTGATTGTCAAAGGTCGCGTCGTGTCACAAGGAAGCAAGGGTGAGGCGGCCGAGCCGCCGTGCCTCACAATGGATGCTTATCCTGACAGTGGTCAACGCCACTTTTGCCGGGTTGACTTCTTTTCTCTACCTGAGAATGCGCAAAAGGGGCTGAATCCCGGCACTCCGGTTGCAGAAAGCCTCTTAAGGACCGGGAAGATAAAATTAAGGCGGTTCAGATATGACGGAGTTATTTAAATATGGCCCTTTCGCACCGTTTCTGTGCGGGTGGAAGTACAGAAATCTGATTCTGCGCCTGTCCAGGAGAGAGGTGGAAAAGCGCTATCGGGGATCGGTCCTGGGCCTCTTGTGGGCTGTCATCACGCCCATTGTGATGCTTTGCGTTTTTTCATTTGTCTTTTCGTGCATCTTCAAGTCCCGATGGGAAGGGACCTCGGGGGCCTTTGGGGAGTTCGCCCTGAACCTTTTTGCGGGACTCATCACTTTCAATATATTCAGTGAATGTTTCAACAGGGCGCCGGGCCTTGCAATGGAGAACCTGTCCTATGTCAAGAAGGTTGTTTTCCCCATAGAGATTTTGCCCATTATGGCGCTGGCTGTGGCGCTGTTCGACGCAGCGGTCAGCTTTTCGGTCTTTTTTATCTTTTACCTCTTTATTTATGGCCTGCCTCCCATCACTATCCTCTTGCTTCCTGTGGTCCTGCTCCCGATGTTTCTTGTTATTATGGGGCTTGCATGGTTTTTGTCCGCACTGGGGGTCTATATCAGAGACCTCAAACAGATCACGGGTTTGCTCAATCTGATCCTGATGTTCATGTCTCCTATATTCTATTCAACATCAGCCGTTCCTGAAAAATATCGGGGAGTATTTAGCCTGAACCCTCTTGTGACGATACTCGAACAGGTTAGAATAGTTTTATTTCGACCTGTGCCGCTCGATTGGATCCATCTGGCTATTTACGGCGGTGTCGGCTGGACCGTCTTATGGGCGGGGTATCTCTGGTTTGGCAGATTGCGCAAAGGATTCGCCGATGTCGTCTGAAATAGTGATTCAAGCCCGGGGGCTGTGCAAAGCCTATCAAATCTACCAGAGACCGGAGGACCGCCTGAAGCAGATGCTCTGCCTGGGCCGGAAAAAGTACTATCATGAATTCTGGGCCCTCCGGGATATCGATCTTGAAGTATACAGAGGCGAGACCCTCGGGATAATCGGCGCCAACGGCGCGGGCAAATCGACCTTTCTCCAGATAGTGTGCGGCGTGCTCCAACCCACGAGCGGGCAGATTGATATCAAAGGACGAGTGGCGGCGTTGCTTGAACTGGGCGCCGGGTTCAACCCCGAATTCACGGGCATGGAAAACATTCACATCTGCGCTTCCATCATGGGCATGACGGATGCACAGATAAGAGATAAGCTGGATGAGATCGTCAGCTTTGCCGATATCGGCGAATTTATCGAACAGCCTGTAAAGTTTTACTCAAGTGGTATGTTCACGAGGTTGGCCTTCGCCATCGCCATGAGCGCCAACCCGGAAATCCTGGTCGTAGATGAAATACTTGCCGTCGGGGATGAACTGTTTCAGTCCAAGTGCATCCGCCGTTTTCAGGAGATGAAGAAAAACGGCGCCACGATCCTCTTCGTATCCCATTCGGCCAACTCGATATTGCAGTTGTGCGATCGGGCAATGTACCTGAATAAGGGTCAAATGGCGGGCATGGGTGCTCCGAGGCGGGTAGTTGCGAACTACCAGAATGCCCTCTACGGCCACCACTCCCCGGATTCCGTGGGCGATGCCGGTCCCAACGGTTCAGGCAATAACGGAAGCGAGGGATCAAATAACGGTTCCGGCCCAGATCCCTATGCGAATCTTCGCGAAATCCCGTTCGTGGGCGGTCCTGACGCGGTGTCCCATATCAGGCGAGTGGGAGTCAAGGGACGCGAATGGCCGAATCTCAGCTTCGAGATAGGCGAAGAAGTGACCTTTGTGAGCGAGTGCGAGATACTGCAAGACATCGACGATGCATTCACCGGCATGGCCGTGCACCTGCCGCACGGCCTTCATTGCTACCATACGAATATGATGTGCCGTGAAATAGGTTTCCAGTCTTTTAAAGCGGGGACCGTAATACGCTCCATGTTCAAAATGAAGCTCAACCTCTGCACGGGCACCTACCTCACGAGTTTCGACATGCAATATTACAAGAACGGGAAGCCGCAAGAGGCGAGCATTATCCGGGATGCCCTGAAGTTCAGCGTCGAGCCCAGGCGCCTTATCGATGATGGTGGAGTGGCTTTTCTGAATGCGGATTTGAAATGGGAGGAATACCGGTCATGAAGTTTGTGGGTGAGCGAATCGTACCTGGCGCACCGGAATGTGAGCCGACCTTCGCCGACAAGATGTACCAGGAACACATAACCAGGTATATGTTCGCCGCGCAGCTCATACTTGGCAAGTCCGTACTGGATATCGGCTGCGGAGTTGGCTACGGCTCTCAATACCTGGCGCTGAATGGAGCGGACAGGGTCGTTGCCTTCGATATAGATCCCGAGACCGTCGAATATGCCCGTGAGAACTACGGCGCCAAAAATCTCGAGTACCGAATGGATTCCGCCGAAAGTTTCTCTTTTATAGAGAAGTTCGATATCATCACCTGTTTTGAAGTAATCGAACATCTCGAAGAGCAGGAACGCCTGCTGCGCTGCATTAAAAAGGCCTTGAAGAAGAAAGGGTTTCTGATCGTCTCGACCCCCCGGCCGTTTGGACAAATGCGCTCGCCTTTCCATGTCAAAGAAGTAAAGTTCGAAGAATTCTATGCACTTTTAAGGACACAGTTCAGGTTTGTAGAGTTTTTTTCGCAGAATAACCATTTCGCATCCCTGATAAGCAGCGGTTCGCTTACTTCTATCGAGCCGGCCCTTGCTGCGAATTGCCACTTGGGTCTGCCTCTCTCCGACTATTTCATCGCTGTTGCCTCTGATGAAACGATACCCCTGGAAAAGCTTCAGCCCAGGCTTTCAATTACCGGCGACAGCTACATTCTTACCCTGGAGAAGGATAACCGGACTCTGCAGGGCCATTATGCGGGGGCAGAAGCCGAAAAACAGTCCATTTCCGTTCGTATCGCGACGTTGGGCGCTGAAAAAGAGGCGTTAGAGACAAAAATCTCGACGCTTGGATGGGAAAAGCAAACGCTTGGCGAACAGGTGTCTTTGCTGGCGGCTGAAAAAGAGGCGTTAGAGACGAGGGTCTCGACCCTTGAATCGGAAAAGCAAACGCTTGGCGACCAGGTATCTTTACTGGAAACCGAAAAACAGGCCCTGGCTAAAAGCGTCTCCAGGCTCGAGACTGAAGGGCAATCCCTTGCCGATAGGATATCCGCTCTTGAAGTCGAGAAGCAATCGGCCGTCGGGCGTATTTCTCTTATGGAAACCGAAAAACAGGTATTTGCCGAGCAAATCGCGAAGAAGGAAGCCGAAAACCATTCCCTTTCCAGCCGGGTCGCCGTTCTTAAAGTCGTAAAACAGGGCTTTGTCGAGCAAATCTCAACTCTCGATAACGAGAAGCAAGATCTTGCCGGGCAAATCTCGGTTCTGATCAATTCGCGCTCATGGCGCATAACGCGCCCGATGCGCGCCGTATGGACGTTTGCAGAAAAAGCCGCATCGATGCTCAAACGGCGCCGCAGCTCTCCCGGATGCCTGCCCCCGATGACTGCGGCCCGGCACGATGTATCCACGGATGTATCCGGAGGGGCGAATCTGCGCGCGTCCGTTAATGAGGGGCCCGACGGCCGCGCCCCCGGCCTTCCAGGGGTTGAGGCATATGTGTCCGAGGACACAAAAGAATATATACGGGCCGATACCCGTTTGGATGTTTTGTATATCATCGGATGCTTCGATGGAGAATCCAAGAGGTACCGGGTATTCAACCAGATGGAAGTCCTTCGGAGCGCCGGTTACTCGGCGGCGGCCTTCCTCGAGCCTGAACTCGACAACATCAGGGCACATCGGATCACCGCCGGGAACGTGGTGATCTTCAGGGCTGCCGACGGCCCCCAATGGAAGAGTTTTCTTCCCTACGTCCGATCTGCAGGCGCATCGGTCATCTTCGACGTGGACGACCTGGTTTTCGACCCGGAGATGATCTCCTATCATCGCGCTTTCGGTGATATCCCCCCTGAAGAGAAAAAGTGTTACATGCGCGGCGTCCACGGGTACAGGAAGCTGCTGCTCAAAAGCGATATCTGTACAGTGCCTACCCCCTATCTCGCGGCGAAAGTGGAGGAACTCGGCAAACCTGCGGCAATCGTTCCGAATACTCTGAACAAAGCCCAATTGAATCTTGCGGAACAGGTCCTGGACTGCAATTCTCAGAACGGCACGGTAAATATCGGCTACTTCAGCGGGTCTAAAACGCACGATGTGGACTTCCTGGCCTGTGAGGCTTCTCTTCAGAAGGTGATGGCGGCCTACCCGGAATGCAGGCTCACGATAGGAGGCTACCTTGACCTGTCCCCTTCATGGTCGGAGTTTGACGATAGAATCGACCGATTGCCGTTCATGAACTATCTCAGCCAACTCAGCGCGCTTGCCTCACTGGATATCAACCTGGCGCCCCTCGAGACTGCAAACCCCTTCTGCGAGTGCAAGAGCCAGCTCAAGATCTTCGAGGCCGGAGCCGTCGGCATACCGACCGTGGCAACATACAACTCCAGTTTTGCCGCAGCGATTTTAGACGGCGAGGACGGTCTTCTGGCCCGGAATGAGGAGGACTGGTTCCAGCATCTTGAAAAATTGGTGTCTTCCCGGGAAAAAAGGGCGCAAATCGGTGAAAGAGCCAGGCGGAGGGCTTTGAAACAGTTCTCGCCCGATGCGCTTCTGGAAAAATTGCGGGCTGTCTACGCGCTCGACCCGAAAAGCGCCTGTGAGCAAACCCAACCGCAAGCCGCAGGGCGTTCTTCCGGGCGGCTGAATATTTCCTGGATACTGCCTGGAATAATCATCGGAGGAGGAGGTCATCGCAATATATTGCGCGCTGCGTACCATCTCGGTTTGATGGGACATCAGGTAAATATTTACGTGACCGGCACAACGAGTTCGGACGCGGAACTGGCCGAGACGATAAAAACCCACTTCTACCCGATATCATCGCCTGTGTACCGGTACGGCGGGCGCATCGAGCCTGCCGACGCGCTGTTCGCCACTCATTACTCGACCGTGGCTGTTGCTTTGGCGCATGCGGACCGGATAAAGGAATTGATGTACTTCGTTCAGGACTACGAACCCCTGTTCATGCCGATGTCGAGCGAATACATACGCGCCGAGAACACATACCGGCAGGGCTTGTACCACATTACTTCCGGGCCCTGGTGCGCGGAGATTCTGAGGCGTGACTTCAATGCCGACGCGGATTCCTTTCAGTTTCCCATCGACGGGAGCGTCTACTATCCGCGCCCCCGGACCAAGGAGAACAGGAATATAATCTTCTTTGCGAAGCCGGAAATGAGCCGCCGTTGCTTCGAATTGGGAATCGACGCCCTGGCTGCCTTTCATCTGGAGAGACCCGACGTGGAAATCGTCATGTTCGGGTCCAACGACGTCCGCCCCAAGATGGTCCCATTTCCGGCGACCATCAAGGGCTTGCTGCCCACCCTGGATGATTTGGCCTCGATGTACAGCAACGGAGACCTTGGCATCGTATTTTCCCCGACCAATCCGAGCCTTGTTCCCTATGAAATGATGGCCTGCGGATTGCCGGTGGTCGATATAGGCCGCCCCGGCGCCGAAATCAATTACGGCGGCAGATTCGACATCGCGCTTCTTGCCGATCCCAGACCGGAAGTGATGGCGCTGCAGATGTGCGAACTGCTTTCCAATGCTGAAGAACTGGCTGAGAGATCCAAAAAGGGACTGGACCTCGCGAAGTCGCTGCCCACCGAACGGGAAATGGCCGAGCGTATAGAAGGATTAATCGTCAATCGCATGCGCAGCAAGGGTTACCTTCCTTGTAAGGAGCTAGTCGGCGATGACCGGTGAGTACGAATACTTCGACGAAGCTTATTACCAGAATGGAAGTACGAAGGGAACCGTTTACAACGACTATCTTAACTGCGCCCCTCAGGTCCCTGTATATCGCGAGATCGCCGAGGCTATTGCTAAGGTATTCAGGCCCGCGCGCTGCCTGGAAATTGGTTGCGCTACGGGACCGATCATCAAACATCTGAATGAAATGGGGGTTGAAGCTCACGGCGTCGACCCATCAGATTGGGCGGTTCTACACAGGCTTCACGAGAGGGTGACTCTTGCTGCAGCGGAAGACCTGCCTTACCCGAATGGGCACTTCGACCTCGTGTTCTCCTGCCACTCCCTGGAGCACATCCCGCTGCATCGAAAAGATGCAGTGTTTTCCGAGCTGGATCGCGTCTGCTGCGGTATGCAGTTTCACATGCTTCCGATTATCGGGGAAAGCACCTTCAGCGGTAATACCGAAGCCGCCAAGGAAAACCTCACCCGCGATAAGTCTCACCATCTCCTCCTGAATCGCGGCGAGTGGCTGTCATTGTTCGCCAACCACGGCTGGGCAGATATTGGGGTAAGGCTGGCATTCTGTAACGACCCCGCCCGGGAACTCAGCATTTGTCAGTTCATCCTGCAGAAAGAAGCGGATGATATTGCTCAGATATTTGTCCGCGCTTCGTCCTGGAACTTCGATAGATTTGTCGGGCAAATTTCGACCATCAACGACGACAGGCAGTATCTTGCCGGACAACTCTCGCTTCTGATCAATTCGCGCTCATGGCGCATAACGCGCCCGATGCGCGCTGTATGGACGTTTGCTGGAAAAGCCGTATCGATACTTCGGGGTCTCCTCGCATGAGATGTCCATTTTCTATTTCAAGGGACTCCAGGGTAACCCGGATCTGCGGCAGATGTCGCGGCCTGCTTGGGTGAGTTATAGGGCAAAAATTCGTGAGAGCCGGCACAGCAAAGGGTATCTGATTGAGAATACTTGCTATAACCCACGACCGCGGCGTCCTGCGCGAGCTGCGGCTCGAGATGCCTCTGAAAAATCTCAAAAAGCAGCGATTGATCCGGGACTATTTCATCAGCGACGTGCTCCTTCATGAGATTCCTAACGACTATGTCTTCGATGCCATATGGTTGCAAAGGATTGTGTCACCCGGTCTGATCGAACACGTTTCGAAAAGGACCGGTGGAAATTTCCTGTACGACGCGGATGACCTCATACCGGGTAAGCCGTCCTATGTAAGAGTCAGCTTTCCAAAGACCCACGCGGCAAACAGGGCCATGGAAGGTTGCAAAGTTCTCTCCGTCACTTCAAACCGGTTGGTTGGCCTGCTTGAAGAGTATACCAGTCTTAAACTCTCCCATAAGGCTGTCGTGTGTCCGAACGGATTTGATTTCCCCAGTGCATTGCGCACTCCCGAAAAACCTCGGGGCATGATCTGGACCTCCGGCGATTATGCCGCGTTGCTTCATTCCAAAGAGGCCATTGTGAACGCGGTTGCGAGGTTTTCAAGAAAATACGATCTCCCGGTCTATTGTTTCGGGTACCTGGACGATGAAGTCAAAGCTCGTATCCACAATACCGCAGATCTTGGATTTGCCTCTTTTTGGCATTACAAGGCGCTTCTGGCTTCCTTCCCTGCCCTCATCGGAGTTGCCCCCGTGGAAACCGTAGCGGAAAAGAACGATTTAGACTTTATCAGCGGCAAGTCGGATGTCAAAATGGTGGACTTTGCCGGGGCAGGTCATCCAGCAGCCTATAGTGCTGCTCCACCTTACGTTAATACGGACCTCAGATGCGGACTCATCGTCGAAAACAATGAGACGGACTGGCTTGATGGCCTCGAAACTATTTATAAACAGGGCTGGAAAAAGCTGGATAAAGAACAATCCGAGGTCGTTGAGGCCAGGGGAATGGATCGGCTTGCAAGGGAATGCTGGTATGAAGCCATATCCCGAGCCAGACTCGATCGGCCGATAATCGGTAAGGATATAAAATTTTCATCGGAGCTGATTCCTCCCGTTGAGTCGCCGGATGAGCTTCAAAGGCAGATCGCATGGATGCAGAATTCCCTTTCGTGGCGGATAACGGGACCTCTGAGAAGAATAAGAAATTTTTTCGGTTGAACCCGGATATGCCAAAGCGTATGGGAGATTTTTTTCTCAGAGCTATCGGAGTACTGCAAAGAGACGGCCTGCTGGTTTTCCTGAGGTGCGTTTTATTCTATGTTACCCATGGGGCCGAATACTTTATCCCCAAACCATGCGGCAGCTCGCTTGAAGATTACATGAAATGGATCAGGAAGCACGAATCCCATGATCCGGAGTATGTGAAAAAAGAGGTGAACCGGTTCGTGTTCCGGCCCAAAATAACCGTGTTGATTACGGTCGACGGAACCTGCTCGGAGTATCCGAGTAAAAGCGTCGAAGCTGTTTTGGGCCAGTGGTATCAAAACTGGGAACTCCTTTTCTGTTGCAATGAATTGACGATGGAATCGGTTCCAACAGAGTTGCGGGATGGGGCCGGTGATTCGCGCATCAAGCTTGCCGCCTCCATCGACGAGGTCCCGAAGCTTGCGACGGGAGCATACATCGTCCTGCTCGACGGTTGCGATATCCTGCCCCCCTTCGCGCTGCTCGAGGTTGCCAGGGCGCTAAACTCCTGCCCCGGAGCCAAATTCCTCTACTCAGACGAAGACAGGATTGATGAGCGCGGGCAAAGGTCCGTCCCTTTCTTCAAACCGGGCTGGTCGCCTGACCTTTTCTTGTCCTACCCTTACGTAAATCATCTCTGCGTATTGGAAAAAAAATTACTCCAAGAAATCGGCGGATTCAGAAAAAAGTTCTCGGGCAGCGTTGCATACGATCTGCTTCTTCGGTTCACGGAAATGCTCGACGAAAGCGAGATCGTCCATATTCCCAAAATTCTTTGCCACCGCCGGCGTGTTCCCGAATCGCAGGCCGAGGCGGAAACAGCCCAAGAAAAGGAAGACTACCGAAAAGCCTTATCCGATGCGCTGCAACGTCGAAATATTTCCGGAATCGTTACGGATGGCCGAACGCCCTGTTCTTTTCGGATTAAAAGAAAAATTGCAGGACATGTAAAAGCAAGCATCATCATCCCTACCAAAGATAGACTGAGTTTCATTCGCGGTTGCGTGGACAGCATCCTGGAAAAATCCACCTATCCCAATTACGAGATCATCATAGTAGACAATAACAGCAGTGAGCCCGAAACCCTTGAATATCTTAAAACCGCCCCGGCAAGGGTCTTAAGATTCAATGAAAAATTCAATTTCTCCCGGATTAACAACTTTGCCGTGAAGCATGCAGAAGGCGAATATATTCTTTTTCTAAACAATGATACGGAAATCATTACACCCGATTGGATCGAGTCCATGATGGAGCATGCGCAAAGACCGGAAGTCGGGGCCGTGGGATGCAAGCTGCTCTACCGGAACGGAAATATCCAGCATGCGGGGGTGGTCCTGGGAATGAGCCCGAATCCGGCCACCGGGGTGGCAGGACACGTTTTTACCAATTTTGCGTACGATGATCCCGGATACTTCGGATTCATAGACGTCGTTCGAAATTATTCCGCCGTAACCGCCGCCGCAATGATGATGAGAAAGCCGGTGTTCGAACAGTGCGGGGGGTTCGATGAGGCGCTTTCCGTCGATTATAACGACGTGGACCTTTGCCTCCGGCTCAGGGAAAAGGGCTTTTTGACGGTCTACACCCCGTTTGCGGAGCTCTATCATTTCGAATCGGCTTCGCGCGGTCACAGAAGAGCAGGCCGGAGCGAAGCCCAATTGATGATGAAACGGTGGCGCGCCGTTATAAAGAACGATCCCTATTACAGTCCCCATCTCACACTGTGGCGCGCAAACTGTGAGATCCGGATTTAGATAGTCATTCTGGTGTGCGAAAGCGTCCTCCTTGCCTCAGTCACAAAAGCCTTCGGGTGGGGCGGCGCTAAAGCTCGACTGCTTCCCCGCTCCTCAGTTCATCTGCTTTTCTCCCACTCACGATATCGCGGTAGGAATGCCGGTTACCCGGCACCCCCCGCACAGATCCGTACGTGAGGAATTACCTCATACGGCTCCTACTTCGAGTGTATGGCGTGAAAGCGATCATTGGGATACATGTGCAAAATCCGACATCTTGGAAGCCATCTGTCCACATGCCGACGGAATCTGTCCCAGGCGAGCCGATGTTTTTGACTTCTGCGCCGAAGCGCCTGAAGCCAGATACGAGCAACCTGGGTGCGGAAAGCTCTGATGCTGGCAAGGTTACCGGGTACCGCGTAGTAATTCATGAAGCCCTGCACAACCGACCTGAGCCACTCGCCCAGTATAGCGATGGGATCGTGAAGTCTACGGCGAAGAATCTGCTTCACCTCTTTCAGCTTATTCCGCAGCCTTTTGGCTATGGTCTTGCGCTTGATGGTGAATCGCTCTCCGTTCCGGGTCGTTGCGCAGATGTGGGTGAAACCCAGGAAATCAAAAGTATCGGGCTTACCCAGGCCCTGCTCCCTCCGTCGTTCCGCAGCAAATCTGCCAAACTCAATGAGCCGTGTCTTGTCGGGATGCAGCGCGAGACAATACTTGCGCATTCGCTCCCCAACATCCCGCAGAAACCGCGCGGCTTCCTCCCGGTACTGGAATCCCAAGACAAAATCGTCGGCGTAACGCACGATGATCATGTCTCCCCTGATTTTGCATTTGCGCCACTGGTTCGCCCACAGATCCAGCACGTAGTGCAGGTAGATGTTGGCGAGCAGTGGCGAAATGACCGCACCCTGGGGGGTACCGACTTCTGTTTTGGACCAGACGCCCTCTTCCGAGACCCCTGCCCGAAGCCATTTCTTAATCAGGCGAAGAATCCTCGGATCGGCGATCCGGTGCTCGATAAACTTCATGAGCCATCCGTGGTCGATGGTGTCAAAGAACCCCCGAATGTCTGCTTCAAGCACCCAGTTGACCTTTTTCTCCGTGATTCCGACAAAAAGAGCATCCAGCGCATGGTGCTGGCTGCGCCCTGGCCGGTATCCATAGGAGAAGCCCAGGAAATCTTCCTCGTAGATGGCATTGAGGACCATCACCACCGCTTGCTGGGCAATCTTATCTTCCAGGGCTGCTATTCCCAGAGGACGAAGTTTTCCGTCTCCTTTAGGAATATAGGCGCGCTTGGAAGGCTGTGCGCGGTAGGTACCCCGGTGGATGCGCTCATGCAGATCGACCAGGCGATCTCCCAGACCATCTTCGTACTCTCGCCATGTCATCCCGTCTACTCCCGGAACTGCTTGACGCTTGAGGGCATAAAAGCTCTCATGCAGGAGGTTGACCGTGACATGGTGCAGTAGGGCGTTAAGTTGCACATGCTCTTGTTTGCGCGCTGCTTCACGCACACCCTGCAATCCGATCGACACTTCCGCCCGACTCTGCGTTCGGGCCGTGGCCGTTTGCAGGGAGTTCCTCTCGGTCGGTTGCCTTCCCTCCGCCATCTCCGCAGGCGGGCCGCCGCTCTTGTTCGATGGCTTCTCAGGTACTATGCAATCGTCTGACTTCCCGCAGGCGTACACGCCGGACGTACGGCAATCAGCCTTTTCCGGCCGACCCGCCCTACCATCCTGGACGGGTACCTTCGGGATCTCCCGGTTTCCGTGCAAAGAGTTTCCACACATGCTCAGGGTCTTAGACTGCGCCGGGTCCGCCCATGACTCGCGGCTAGCGCCATGCGCGATATTGCCTTCCGCACTAGTGAACGCCGTCGGCACTCCGAAAGAGTTGATTTCGCAGCTCAATGGCTGGCCTGTGTGTACCCCTGTCAACGCTTCACCTATGTCCTCACGGACATCGGCGCATGACTCGGGGCCGGTGTGGCTCGCTGGGCCTTCACCGTATGGCTCTTTCATCCACTACTCCTTGCCGGCTTTGACCGGCGCTTTCTCACTAATCACCATTCACTGCCTTCTGCCTCTTCAGGTTGCCGCATCTATTGCCGCATCTATTGCCGTTTCTGGTCGCCGTTTTGCACGACCTCTCAGAGTGTGCCAAACTATTCGGGAAAGAAGTTCCACCGCAGAGACGCAGGGTACGCTGAGAAAACATCAATTTACAGATAAAACCTTGCCCAATGAACAAGAATTTAACCGATAGTTTATTAGCTTTGGTTTTTCCATTTTGTCCATTGTTGCAAAACCTCTGTGCCCTCTCCATGTCCGGACTATGCCCCGTCTCTGCGGTGAATGGCTTCAGGCTGGAAACAGTCTCCCAAAAGTTTCCATTTTGTTTCCATGATGTTTCCATGATGTTTCCATGTGTTTCCATCTGTTTCCATGCGGAGAAAGGGATCAAGGGCATCAGCAGAGTGAGATGGCAGGCCGCTCCAGCTATTCGAATGCCGGATTTACATCTCTGCGCCTCTGCGTCTCTGCGGTGGATCTAGAGTGTTTGTGGTGCTCATTTTGAGGCTCAACCGGGCTAGGACGGCAGTAACAAAAATTTCCATAATGTTTCCAGGATGTTTCCATGGCAAAGAAAAAGATTAATGATGACACACTCTTACAACTGATCCGGGATGGAAACAGCCCATCCGAAGCAGCGCGTTTTTTTGTCGGCGGCAAGTTACGGAAATGTTCGGCAAGAGAAGACAAAACTCGACATCAACTTCAACCTTCTTGCCAATGGTCGAGCTTCCGGATTTTTCAACATATAATGTGTCCGCGTCTGCTCGTGAGACTTTCGCGGTTTCGCGTGGAAAGCTGGCGCCTCTGCGCCTCCGCGCGGCGGCGGCGATCCTGCTGGAAATCCGTTTCAAGCCGCAGTAAAATGTAAAATCTAGTCGTCAGTCGTCCGTTGTAAGTGGTCGTGAAAATGGAGCGCTATACCGTGTCCGAGCATACAAATTCCTGCAAGACCGCTGTCTTGATCTTGAACTATAACGGCGCTCAATTTATCGACGATTGCGTCCGGTCTCTTCTTAAAATTTCCGCAGACCCTTTTACAATCTTTCTGATCGACAATTGTTCCTCTGATGATTCGGTCGCGCTGACCCGCACCCGATATCCCATGGTTCGCTTAATCGAGACAGGAGAGAACCTGGGTTTTGCCGCCGCTTATGACCAGGTTATCCGTCAACTGGATTATGAATATTTCGTTTTGCTAAACGTGGATACGGTTGTCGATGAAAACTGGCTCAATCCCCTGCTTCAAACAGTCGACGGCGACAGGCGCGTTGGGGCTTGCGGTTCGAAGATTATCCACTTGTCGGACCGGAAAACCATCGACCATGCCGGCGGGATGTTAACCCTCATAGGTGCGGGACTCGATATCGGAAAATGGGAAATTGACGGTGGCCGGTACGATAGGGCAAAGGAAACCGGTTTTGCCTGCGGGTGCTCGCTTCTGGTAAGAAAAGCAGCTTACCTGGAGGTTGGAGGCTTCGATCCGAAGTATTTTATGTATCATGAGGACGTGGATTTATGTTGGAAGCTGCGGATGTTCGGGCATTCGGTGGTATACGTTCCCGGCTCGACGGTATATCATCATATCGGCATGGGCATTCAACAGGCCGTTGAGAGCCCGTTTAAGACCTATCACTGCCAGAAAAACAGGATCGCCAATATCGTCAAAAACCTCGCAGCCAAGCGGCTTGCCGTCTCCCTTTTCGTTTCCACCGCCTATGACGTTGTCAGGATTGCGGGATTTATACGGAGCGGACGTCCGGATCTTATGAAGGCCGTTTTAATGGGATATCGCGGAGCACTCGGCACAATAGGCGATTTGCTTCGGCAACGGCGCGCTTTGCAGCGGCGAAGGCTGCTATCCGATGCAGAGATAAGCCGCTTCTTCTCGCCTGTCCCGAACTCCGCAGCGGAGTACCGGAGGATACAAAAGGTCCGCAATCGAGAGCATGATGCCGGGAAGCATGAGAGGCGAATATATGCAAAAAACTTCAAACGATCAATTTAACTCGTTTCTTAATAAAGTGATATCCACTATCCCATATCGGTTTGGGGAAGCTAGAGAATTCATCTCCCTATCTTTTGGGATGATGAAGTACTTAACTTCAGCGAAGATTTCAAATTTGTTGATCCGCGAATATGAAAGGTTAAGGAGAGCACACACACCAAGAGGATTCCCATTCCATGCATTAATCGATGTTGTTAACATCTGCAATCTTGAATGCCCCTATTGCCCAACCGGGCGCAGGCAGAATAGTGGGAGATCTGATAGGCTTATCGATATTGAACGTATTCATACGTTTTTGAATCGTTACGGAAAATATTTAATTGCAGTTGACTTATTCAACTGGGGTGAACCGCTGATGCATCCCAGGATCGCCGATATAGTTAGATTACTCCATGAGAAGTATATATTTAAACAAATATCGTCAAACTTAAACGTCCGGAATACAAACGTTCTTGAGTCGATCTGCGATGCCGGTTTGGATAATTTGATTATAAGTATATCCGGTACAACTCAGGAAATTTACCAACGGTATCATCGAAAAGGAAACTTGCGTCTAGTATTGGACAATCTAAGACACATCGTAAATTATAAGAAACAAATGAAGTACAATAATCCGGTTATAGAACTTAAATACCTTATTTTTAAACATAATCTTCATCAGATTGCGGATGCGAGGCATCTGGCCAAAGAAATCGGAGTTGACATCTTCAGAGCTCGTTATGCAGGCGGAGCCGAAGAAGAAATCATCCAAATAAATGAAGAAAATAAAAAACTGCTGTATCCGGACACCGGTAAGTCGTGTTACCAATTGTGGAGAACAGTCGTTTTGAACTCTGACGGCGGGATTGCCCCATGTTGTTTTTTGTATTTTAAAGAAGATGATTTTGCCGATATGCCGTCCATTGGAAATGCAACGCCGAATCAGAGGTATGCTCAGGCCAGAATGATGTTCGACAAATCGGCGGCTGGCGGTCTAGCCCCGGAATTGCAACACCCCTGTCTAAAATGCATTTTCGTCCACAGACAGCAACATTTGAAGGAGTATTTGGCTGCTAACCCGCATGCCAAACAGGGACACCGTTCAGGGGGGCCATAATTTCGATTGGTTTGCTGTTTGCTAAGTTTACGCATTGGGTCTAACCTAATGCCGTTAACCTAACAAATACGTCCTGTCGATTTGTTATTCCGTTGCTTTTTGCCGCTTCTGGTTGCCGCTTCTATTGCCGTTTCTATTGCCGCTTCTGGTTGCCGTTTTGCAAGGCAAAATCACCGTGCAGTACAATATTGCTAATCAGATGTCCAAGGGATCGGGGCACTGACCACTGTTCACTGATCACTGTTCACTGCGAAGCCGTTGCCGTTTTGCAGGGCTTGGGTTTTTGCGGGGTAGGCAAACACAATCATAAAATGGCTATAAATCTAGTGACTTGCATAAGGTGGTCAAATTTGTCGTGTGCCTACGCGTGAGAGGATGCCGATTGGATATCTAGGACGACCTTAGGCATTGGAATCTCTAGAGATTTTAGTGTTCTTACAAGCTCGGATGACGGCTCGTTGCGCTGAAAGAATTGATTTTTTTGGGTGTGAAACTCGGTCGACTGGAGCGTGGAAAGGGTCCTTTGGATATTCGGCCAGGGCTGTTTGCATTTGAGTTCGGCGACTCTTTCGATGAGAAGCGCGAAGACACAAAGCTTTACGTGAGCTTCGATGCGTTTGGGCAGCCAGTGGTACATCGGCTCCATCTTGATCCGCGTGCTCTTAAGAGCCCTGAATGCGCGCTCGATCACGAGGAGTCCCTTATAACCGGCGGCTGCATCTTCTACGGTGATAGTATCGTCGTTTGTCTGGAGCACCCATTTGCCGTCGTACTTTGACGCCTGCTGGATGGCCCCACGGTCGAGGCTGATGCGGCTCTGCTTATCGACCTTCAGGTAACGTTTGTACCTGCCGGAGGCGAGAAGATCTATTGCCCATCTGGCAGTCGCCTGATGATCCTGATGGCCTTTTAGTTCTTCCTCAAGTTCTTTGACAACTTGCTCCCTATGCTTTCGCTCCCTTTCAGCCTCGCGGGGATTGTAGCACAGGATATACCGGCGCCGGAGTTCTCCATCTCCTACGACAACTTCTTTTGCCTGGAGGTTTTCGGCAATCGTTCTAAACCGGCCCGGCTTGGTGAGTACCTCTTCCTTAATTTCTGAAACGCTGGCCATGCGGGTAGCCAGAAGGTACTTTCCGCAGGCCCTGGCCAGCTCATCCCGGTTTGTCCCGGAGTTCATTCCGGAGTCGGCAACGAAGAGCGCCCGCCCAAGCTTCCATCCCCTAAGGTCTTCCCGAACCTTCTTAACTGTATCCACATCGGAGGTGTTGCCGGGAAAAACCCAACTCCTTACTGGTAGGCCTTCCCTTGTTACGGCAAGTGCGACCACGATTTGCGGACTCCACGTGCCATTTTTAGAATGGCCGAACTTTCGAAAACCCGATCCCGCCTCCGTGTCCTCGTCCGCTTGGTCAATGGAGAAGGAGGCGGTCGTTGTGTCATAGAAAATGACATCGACAACCAGGTTGAAAAGGTTGGATACATGGAAAAAGACAGCATTTTCGACTTCAGCTACGTTCCAGTGCAGCAGGTCCATCGCCTCATACATCTGATAGAGCTTTACCGCACTGCAAGAGGGCATGTAGACCTTTTGAAGCCAGCGGTCCCAGACGCCGAGTTTGGAGTCAGGCTCGCATAGCCGGTTTGCAGTCATGGCAAGAAGGGCTCTTTCGTGAAGATCGCTCCCGCCCGACTCTTCCATGACTTTGCGCAACGTAGGTCCGATCTTCAACCGCTCCCAAAGCGTCTCCACCACAAGAGGAACACCGAACTCAAAGGTCTGGATCAACCGCACGTCTTCAGGAAGTGTGGTTGACTGCTCGCAGGAGGGAGTTGCAGCGCTTTGAGAAGAGTCCAAAGGGTCATGAACCTCAACACCGCAGACCCTGGCAATCGACCGGCAAAGCCTCACCAGATCATCCCGGTCGAGTTCATCTGCCCGTCCGAAGTTGTGGATGATCTCGGCGACAGAACTCCCTGTCTCGGCATGGCGCACATTGTGTGCGAGCTGATAGTACTCGACTACCGATCCATCTCTGTTTTTTCGTTTTGTAGTTCGTAGATACATGCCCACGTGATTAGCATGTACTACCCGTAATTGTCAAGAAATATTATGGCAGTCGTGTGCCTACCGTTTTTTGACTTTTAGCAAGACTGGAGAGGCGTAAACCCGCATGGAATCAAGGTTCGACTACAAGAACCTACATCAAATGTGCCTATTTCGCAAAAACGCAAGTCCTGTCACGCATTCTGCGTATTGTATTGAGACAATCCAACCATGTTAAGCACACGGTCAATCAACCAAACACCCGCAAAGGCAGTCAAACCGATGACAACAATGTTCATTAAGTCTGCTTTAAGCATCATACTATCCTTTTCAAAGTTAAAATGGTTTTCTTTGCAAAAAAAACTATACAATAGATTAATTACAAAAAAATCATTTATAGAAACACGCGAGAAAACCTCTGACTTCAGTCAGGGGAGGATGTCACTGCACGATAATCCATTTCATTGTGGTATGGCACCATAGGTAAGAAGTGTATCTGTTTTAACTGTGTACCATCGCTAGCAATATTCACAGGGAGGATTTTCCATTACTATTTGGTTTCCCGTAAACTCAAATACTCGTTTTCTATCGTCAAGTAATGTTAGAGCAAATATGGCAAAATAATCAGATTCGCTGAAGCAGAATCGACTAATCCATGCTGGTCTCTGCGTACAAATGATAAGGCTTTGTTTTCTTGATCTGCCACGGGTCATCCAGCCCACGAGTCCCGCCCCCGCTTGACCATTACGCATAATATAGTAGGCTTCATCTACGAGCAGACCAATATTTTCAACTGATTCACTTAAGTAGCCTATCCATGCATCAACGTATGCATGGGAAGAGGGATGAGGGCGAATGATTATAAATTGCTCTTTTTCCTAAATTTTGAACATTTTGTTTACATCGGGTAGGTCTTGAATGGTTTTACCCATACCATCGAAGCCTTGATCTATCTTCATGTCGATCACAACCCATTTCAAAGGCGATCTGCGTATCATCCAGCGTGACCATTCGCTTTTGCCTGAGCCTGTGCGTCCTACCGCTAAGCAGCGTTTACCTGGTGCTATAACTGGATATATGGGTTTAGTGGATCGGGGGTTCTTCATTTGGGGTCACCTTCGGTTTGGCTTGTTGTTTTTTGGCTTCGATACGTTTCATGATCAACGGTGCTCGTGGTATATAAATCATACCAGCCGTGCCAATCATGCCAATAGCAGCCATTATTTTCGGGCTTGGGTTGAAATCAAATTCTTCCGAGAAAGTGAGGATGGCACGTGCAAGACTCTCGGCTTCTTGCGGTTGTAATGCTATTTCGGGGACTCCAGTCATCATGGCGATGACTTGATGCCAGCCATAGACCTGCTTAGCCATATCCTCTATTGTAGCAACTTTTTTACTCTTCCGCTTGATCGGCTTCGGGTCTTCTGGTTTGGGTATCTCAATGATCCTGTCGGTTTCGGGCTTTGGTGCGGCTTCCGCTGGATTTTTCGGCGGACGCCCACGTCTTTTCTTTGGTTCAACAATAGTCGAATCGATTTCGGGAAACAATATATCCTCGTGGGTATTGTCGCTCATTTTTATCCCCTTGTCAGTCAGATCAAATCCATGACCGTTTGTGCTTATTGGATTTCTTTTTAGGCTCTACGTCTTCAACAGGAGCTTTTTCTTCAACTGGGACAATCTCTTCAGTTGAGACGGCTTCCTCTTTCACCTCTTCCTTTGGGGTTAAGGCGTCAACCTTACTGCCAATATTTATAACGCAGTCCCATAGACCGCGTATATCATCCTTCAACCATTGTAGCTCTTGTTCTTTCTGCTCTTCCTCGATGGCTTCTTGTTTTACTTCTTCTGCTTCAATAATAGCTTCTTTTACTGCTTCTTTGATTTCTTCGGGTTGAACCGTAGGCTCAATCACGGGATTTTCAACGATAATTGTTGTGTTATCCATTGTCGTTATCCTTTCGCGAGGGAAAATAACCCTCTTTGATCAAAAGCATCTTTACGAGATTGGTTAGTGTCTTGTCCATCTCAAGTAGAGCGTCTCTAATCTCTATCAATAGATGAGTCTGCATATTATCACAGTCCTCTTTTGTGGACATAAACGCTTCGATTTGTTTCGCTTTTTGTGCAAGGTCTGCAAAATCAACATTAAACATTAGAGCACCACCTTACTTGCTATATTAGCTATAGCCGTACCCCCAGCACCCTTCACCACGTCCAATGCGTGGTTTTGCTGATGCCTAATGGCTTCTATGTCCTGCATTACCTTATATACCATACTAGCTAGGTTAAGGAGGTGATTTGCTTCTTGCGGACTTTCTGGATGCCATTCCAATGTACATGTGATGCCAGTCCCAGCAAGAGCAATGTATATACCGTTGTGCAATTTTAGTTTTCCCATGAAATCTCTGATAAAGAAAGCAGAAGTAGCAGCAATAGGGTATGTTCCTATTAGATACATGTTGTTGGCTTGTACTACGTCCATGCAGTCATACAATGTAACACTTCCACCGTGTGTACCATCACCCATGATTTGCAAAGCAGACAAGTAGCATGTCCCTTTGTGCAGCAAAACGGACTGAGTTATTAAACCACTATAAAGAGTATTGTGTTTCATTGTTAAATATTCCTTTTAAAACTGCGAAATGTAAAGCGTTGAAACCAAAAACCCACCTGATATCGATCCATTTGTATAAAATTTCCAAATCATTGAACTATTACCCCAAAAAAGTGGAATTGGAAACCATATACTCGATATCACGCTTCTTCCAACGTTAGTCGTGCTTGTCACACTATCCCAGATTCCGTAAAATAGAGTTTGACCACTTACGCTTTCAACTAAATTAAGTGTGTAACCTGTTGCAACGCTATAGATAAGTACCGTTTGTGCGATCTCTACACCGAGTACATAGTATCCTTGCCCCGCAGGAGGGGCGCTCCATGAGGACTGTGTGGAATTATCACCGCCGCTCAAAACTTGAATACAAATTATTGGTGCATTTGCGTTAGCAAGCATTTTATTGTAAAGCGTTATAGCCACATCAGAAAACTGTACAGCCATTATTGATTTCCTTTCTTAAAACTGGGCAAAATATCCCACTGCTACAATATTTCCATTTGTTAAAGCTACACTACTACTCAACTCCAATGTCCATGCTACATTGGTGATGAGTATGGGTGCGGATAAATGGGCGTGAGCTATTATTGATCCTGTGTTATTCGTCGTTGTAGTAGGCAGACCCAAATAACTATATAAGAATGTTATGTTTTGATTGTATGCGAGAATTCTTATAACAGCATCTGATTCCGCAGCGGCCAGACACGATTCTGCACATATGTAACCACCAGTAAAATACTAAGACTTACCCGCCGACGGTGCTCCTATACTTGACGTGACAACATTTTGGCTAGTGTTGACCGTAAGTGTCTGCACATTTGAAGTGACTGTTGGCGTCGTATTGGTGATAATGGAGTTAAGGTTGTTAACGGCAGGGGTTAAAGTAGCGTTGCTTGCAACGCCTGATGTGTTGCTGATAATCGATTCGAGATTTGCAATTGCAGACAAGAGATTGCTATTGGTTGCAAGACCACTTGTGTTAGTCAGTAGACTGTTTAAAGCGGTTATTGCTGCGTTAAGACTTGTATCCGTTGCAATCCCTGTCGTGTTTGAGATAATCGATTCAAGATTGGTCACAGCGGATTGTAGGGTTGTATTGCTTGCAAGTCCGTATGTATTACTTGAGATGTTGCCAAGGCTTTCGACTGCTGTTGTGAGTGCTGCTATTTCGTCAGTGAGTGCTGAAGTTGAGATTACAGCAGGTGTTTGAGGTTGAGTGTAGAGGTAGATGTTGATGTTTGTAGATGTCCCGCTTAAGGAAAAATTGGGACTCGATACACATGGGAAATTAGATATGATCCTTGTTCCTGGCGGACAGGTGATATTCCATCCACTCGTGTTTTCCGAGAATGTAACAGGATTAGCATTTTGCAAATTGTCAATCTCTACACAACAAGGAATTGCCGATGAGGTTGGCATTATTCCCAAAAAAGAAAGTGTCACTGGCACGGTAGCAGTCTATTTGTACATTGTTCCGTTCGACAGATTTATTACACTTACATTTGGGTTTGACATTTTATTTTCTTCATTCGTTCTTTTACTCTCTCCAAATATGGAGGGATTAAATTTTTAATATATAGATTATCAAAGCAATCCCATGAGCAACACCCAGCGACATGGTAATCACTGTCATTGTCTCGGTTTGTACGCCAGTATTTATTGAGGCAGTAGTGACATTTTTCTGCCGCGTATAGTCCCATATGGCAACCTTTTATTAATTAATTAATTACAAAATTAAACCATTTCGTAAAGCCATTATTCAATTAATTACAAATTTAAACCATTTCGTATACTCTTTATCGCCCCTGAGTGTTATTTTCTTTTTCTTTTTCTCTTGATTAAAAAATGCCACGGGCTTCGGAAGAATCTTAGCATCAAATAATAATGGATATTTCTTGACCGATATATGCACACATTCTTTATTAAAGGTTTTAACATGTATTACGCTTATTCCAGCTTTGTGGTAGACCTGATATTCATTAATGTCGCTTAATGTTAAAATGATTTCTTTTCCATGATTAAATAAATCATTTCCTTTTATTTCCATTGTATTTATTTTTTCAAGAGCATTTATTTTATTCTTTTTCCGATTTATGCGAACATTTTTATTATGGATTAATAAATACTCTTCCACGGCTGGAGCCATTCTAACATATTTCTCATTATACATTTCTTCAAAATGATTTGAAAACAAATGATTAAACTCATCCATATTAACACCAGCGTGAATAATATCTGACATCAATCTGACCTTAATAGGATTATTTTCGAATTGTGCAAGCTGATGCAAGCCCGCTTCTGGAAGTGATTTAATTGGAAGATCAAATGATTTAATTAATATTAGGAATAGCTCGGGTGAGGGTATCTTTTTTCCTGACAATAACTCGCTTACGTAACTCTTGGATATTCCCAGTCTCGAATCTTTTATTTTGTCTTTAACAATAGGTAACACTGATTCCCACTCTTGGATATATTTATCATGTCTTCTTTGTTTCCTTGTTCTCTTGTCCCGATAGTGTCTGAGAGTTTCGCCTTTGATTGGCAATATATCTTCATCGTCCAAGGATTGAATCGTGTTTGATTCTTTTCCGATTAACTTAATCCTTTTGTCTGCTATGACGTGCGGATGTTGTAATAATCCTGTTGTATGCTCATCACAAGGATTGCCGTTGATATCATCGGATTTATTTGATCCATGTCGATCATAGTTTTTGATAACATCTTTGTAGTTTCTCACTGTGATTTTATCGGTTTTATACATTGATACCATATCAGTGCTAAGGATTAACTGTACCGAGCAGCCCGTATTAACTTCAATCCAGTCCATTTTGATCCAGTTCGATAAGTCCCCTTTATGATGCGAAACGATATACATGTGATTATTGGCAAGGCAAGTGTCCCCGTGGTCGCAATTATATTTTTCGTCACAATGGTTTCTTCGAAAGTGTTCGTGGAGCTTACAATGATATTCCGATACCGTGGTTGATTGTATTATGTTATGATCGGGATATACGACCGTGATTGCACTCCCCGCCTTTACCCGCTTATTAAAGAGCTTGTAGAGATATGGGTTTGATATGCGGGTTATTGCATGGACAGGATATTTTGTAGCCCATTTGGGCATGTCCTTTATCATGTGCGGATACTGTTTAGCGAGAATGTATTTCCATATTTCGGTTATGCATTGATTCTTATCAAAAGGAAACTCAAAACCGAGTCCGTGATCGGTCTTTTTCCTAATATCAGCATCAGTGACATTGCCGTGATCGTCTTCGATAGGGTTATATAAACAGTATCGTTTTTCGGAGATGCCGAAGTAATACAAGTCTTGATAGTTTCCATCCTCATCAAAATTTTCTGGTTCTGCTTTCAACATGGAACCGCCAAACGAATAGGGGTTGAGACTTTCAAACCTTTTAACTAGGTTTTGTCCTATGATCTCAGGCTTGGAGCCAATCGGATCAATGATAGCCATCGAGTCCGTATCCATAAAAGCCCAATCCCCGCCAGCATCCGTGACACTTCGCCTCATCATGGCTAGGATGAGCCTTGCTGCACTGGTTATCATGGTAGCAATCAGGGGATTATAATATCTACCTTGCTTCTCAAAGGTGTCGAAATCTCCGTTTGTGAAGGTTCCAAGGTGCTCGGAAGCCCATACATCAACGGTAGTATCCTTGCCCATATGTTCACGTCGTAATTCAATCCCCGTTCCATACGCCGTACTATTTGCCGTTGTTTTTAAAGCACGATCTAACGGAGTCCCCTTGACCGTTTGCCGCTTCTCGATCATGATTTTGTAAGGATCATCTTTTTTTGGGTCAATTTCGACTTCACCACGAAACATGATCTTTTGTAAATGGGCTTGCTTCCCCATGGGCTTAAATTTGAGACTCCTGATTATCTCGGGTATCCTGCCCGTGAGAATAAAACAGGCTATAACATCGCTGAGAGTGTACCATATAGGCTCTTTTGTCGTGAGATACGTGAGTCCTATCTGATATGCTACTTGGTCGCTGTTTTGGTCAAATGGTGCTCTTGTGGGCAATAGGTGACCATCAGGCTTGACCAAGACCAAACCCGAAATATCTATCCATGTTTTTCGATTGAATAAAATATCAAGGGTGATTGTTTCGATAAAAGATTTGGTTTCTTCTGGAATCGCTTCAACAACTTCAATCTTTTTCGCCGTGACCCATTTCCACAAACCTTGTAAAACATAGCACGATGGAAACATCGAGAGAATATCAGTATAATAACACTTCATTAAATTGAAACGATTATTGATAAGTGAGAGTCCGCCATAATAACTCTGCATAGCATAACCTGAGACTTCATTAGGAATGCTCTGGACGTTGTTTTTAACGCCCATGGCAGCAAGATAACCCTTGCCGATAGATGCTGGTGAAATAGCTCTGTGAGCTTCGAGAGGGTCACCTTTCCAATCTTTGATAGGGTGAAGATCAAATTCGGATTTCCATTGAGAATAGAGCGTCCAAAGATCATCAATTGTAGTGGGTTCGTCCTGCGGATACTCATCGGTCAGACTAAAGATAAGCGTCCGCAAATCGAGAAATCTACCCCTATGGAAAGTGCCGTCTTTATTCCATTGCCCGCCATAATAATAATTGAATTGCCAAAAGGATTTTTCGCTATCAATGGGCTTTTGTAGGATGTGCGGTTTAAAATCGAGAAGGGTATATTCGAACCAATCTTTCATTTTGCCCTTGCTGTAGACCGTCGTATCAGTCGCCAGCATTGGTATTTCAAGAGCCAAGTCCCACGATACAAGGAGCGTCCCCGCTTCCCAAATTTCGGGAAAAAAAGTATCCCGAAGAAATCCGAGCCGAGTCTTTTTATTGATGTGATGCGTCTCGCTTAATTTGCCGTAAACGTATACACGGGCTTGATCTCCCCTGAGCAACATGACCCTTTGACCATAGGGGACAAGCGAGTCCCCTGAATTGTTGGGATTGGGTTTTAAGGGCTTGGTGTTATCTTTGGTATGGCAACGATACGCAACGTCAAGATGTCGTATGCTCAATGTCCAGTTCTCCCCGTATGGTCGCAAGTTCCATCATGTAGATAGATCGGTCTTTCTTGCGGTACTCTTCTGGCTAATGCTCCCCCTCAAACGATAACTTTGCATGGGTATTTTTATCAACCACGACCGTCTCACCCTCATGCATACCCGAAATATGATGCTCTTCGGTGATCGGCTCGTTGAGTAGCACGGACCTGCAATTTAGGCATATCGTTGAGCCAGCTTTTAGCTCATAATGAATATCCCGTGGAATCCAAGGGGTCAAGGCTACAATATTTGACTCCCCACATAAGACACAAGATGGTTTCCTGCTTTTAAATCTGTTCATTTTTCTCTGGATTGTAAGTTCTCTTTTTTGTCATTTCTTTATTTCCTCTCCGAAAAACGTCTATCGATTGGTATCTTGTCTTCACCCACACGATGTATTTTTTTAAGCTTGGACTCATCGGTCAGGAAGTAGAGCTTATTTCCGTCTGAGTCCAAGACATATTTATCCTTATATTTTTCAAGTGCTTCTTGATCGCCATCATTAAATCTCTGAAGAGCGTTTCCGTATTCGCCCATTTTTGTTTCCTGTTTTTTATTTTTTACTTTTACCCAAATCCAGCCTTGATCGGTCAAATGAGCAATTTGAGTGCCAGTAGATTTACCGTGCCCACGACCTTCGTTGTGGGATAAGGCGGGATGATTAATAAATGCTGATAATATCCTATGCCGATATCTCGGGGTCATTTTGGCAAATTCACCCGTAGCAATTCGTTTCTTCAGATAATTTATTCCGATTGTATTTTGCTTGCCGTATTTTTCAACGAATTTCAGGACTTGCTTAGGATCATCTAGGATTTTGTTTTTGGGACTTGCTTTGGTAGACATTACTTTCTTCCCCTTTGAGATTATTTTGCTATCCCCTTCCGTTTTTAGGATAGTGATTGTGCAAGGGCGGGAAGGATACCCTTGCACAATCGGGACATCAAGATTTTCACGGGAGCAACTCCGCTATTTTCTTGATATCTTACATAGATTAATAGAGAATATATTTTATCAATTTGGTCAAAAGAGACGATAAAGGCTTAAAAGGCACAATAAAAGTGTAAAGATTTGTAAAGAAGGAGAAAAAAATGTATTCCTTACCTGATCCAAATAAAAAAATAATGGTTTTGTCTGGTCATATCGATTTAAGAGTTGAAAAAGGCATGCTCAGGATCAAACACGGCTTCCCAAACGATGAAGGAATTCGGGTTGAACTACTTAGCAGGGGTACTTGCGATGTTGACCACGTTGTTATAATCGGTAGGTCTGGAAGTATGACCCTTGATGGTATTACGTGGCTAATGGACATGGGTATAGTGGTAACTATGTTGGATTATCATGGCGACGTTGTAACCGATATGTTGCCGCCTGAACACCTTTCCCCTTTGGTCAAGCAAAAACAGGCGGGAATGTCCGACGCCCTTAAAACTCAACTGGCTAAGGATTTACTTGCCGAAAAGCTGTCCGCCCAACGGGGAACATTAGCCACAATCGGAACAAATCCAGACCGAATCAAGATGTTTCGACGCCATGAAAAACAGCTAAAAGGATGTAGAACTATAACTGATATGCGGGCTATCGAAAGCCATTCAGCTAATCTGTATTGGGGAAGTTTTAGCGGACTGCCGATGAACTGGAAACCGCTGCCCGTTCAGCCCCATTGGTTGACAATCGGAAACAGGGTCTCTCCTAAGTCGGGCGGCAATGCCCGTAGGAGCATTAGCCCGTTTCACTCTTGTCTGAATTATCTATACACGGTCTTGGAATCGAGGGTAAAGCGGTATTGCATAGCATATAGACTTGACGTAGATTATCCTGTGTTGCATAGCAATTCGAGGCAGAACCGAAGTGGGCTTGTATATGACCTGATGGAGCCACTTCGCCCGATGGTAGATAGGATGCTTTATCAGTGGATAACAAATCAGACCCTCAAGCCGAAGGACTTTTTAGAAACCCGTGAGGGGGTTTGTAAGGTTGACCCTGCCCTTGCAAGCAAGTTGATTGTGATAATTAAAGAGCTTGACCCAGTTATCAATCAAACGGTAAAATCCTTTCAGGCTCACTTTAAATCAAAAATGCGAGATGTTAGCAGCCTATAGCAGCCATAACCCCCCACAAAGCTCTCTAAGCCCCCTACAGAGGCATAATAAAAAAAAGACGTGTCCGAGTAGGGGGTATTTTGTTAAAAGGACGCACGGGATGCTTGTCAGATTGACAATGTAAAGCAGAAGAAAAAAAAATCGGCGGAAAAAAAAATTTGCAATAGCCCAAAAGATGGAAAATCAATGTTAACCAAACCTATCCACCCATCAGGCTACTATTATCTCAAAATCCTATACCACCATACCCACTATATCCATAATCCTAATCCACAACGCCCATAACCATTCTCAATTTATCATTCACATTAAGGCAAGCTATCTAGGTCCAAGCTACTCTTTCCAACCCCCATCATTACCCCCTATTCCCATTATCCAACCCCCATTAATCCCCATACCCCCACATCAATACCCCACACCCATTATCCATTATCCAAAACCCATTATCCATTATCCAAAACCCACTATCCAATATCATCTCATTTTACCTCACCATCATTATCTCACCACCATGCCTAATCTCCTTACTAATCCCAAGATCATCTCACCTCATCTCTCCATCATATCAGATCATAGATACTCTATCCAACCATCATCTCACAGCACCACTACTATATCCAACATCCCCTAACTACATGTTCAGGGATTCAATACCTTTTCCATAATCGGGACTACTAACGGGGTAGTAATGGGGTTGATAAGGGGGTTCGCTCGGAATATTACCCTCCCATTACTACCCCCCTGTATTTACAATGAGAACAACGAGGATAATTGCCGGAACTGCTGAATTGGCTTTTTACCATTCGTCGCGTAGCGACCCCGCGCGCGCAGGGCCAAATCATCGCGGGCATGGCCCGCTCCTACGCCTTTTCATCGTTTAGGGCGCTACACGCTGGTCATGATGAACTGCGGTGAACGGTTACCATAAATTCACATACAACAAAAAAGGGTTACAGCGTCAAGGCCGTAACCCAGTTATTTTCTCAGGCTGCCCCCGGCGTGACTCGAACACGCGGCACCGAGATTAGGAATCTCGTGCTCTATCCACCTGAGCTACGGGGGCGTGGAAATCCAGAGTACCGTATTTCAACAAATCCGGCAAGGCGGGCTTTTTCCCGCCACTTCACGCTTCACTCTTTAGGGTACGCCTTATATCAAACCGGCTTCAAGGGCCTATCGGCGCCTCTTTCCAAGATGACTTCGTCGATTAGTCCGTATTCCTTGGCCTGCGCTCCGGACATAAAGAAGTCCCTGTCGGTGTCTTTCTGTATCTGCTCGACGGGCCTTTCAGTGTGATTCACCAGTATCTGGTTCAGGTCTTCGCGGAGCCTCAGAATTTCCTTTGCTTGGATCTCAACATCGGTCGCCTGTCCCTGGAAGCCACCCATCGGCTGGTGCAACATTATGCGGGCATGGGGAAGAGCGAACCTTTTGCCTTTTTGCCCGGCTGTGAGCAGGATTGCAGCCATACTGGCGGCCTGTCCCATGCACAGGGTTTCAACCTTGGGTTTTATGTACTGCATCGTGTCGTAAATCGCCAGGCCTGCTGTGACCAGGCCACCCGGAGAATTGATATAAAAATGGATGTCCTTGTCGGGGTCTTCGGATTCGAGGAAAAGCATCTGAGCGATAATCACGTTCGCAATATCGTCGCTGATTGCGGTCCCAAGGAAAACGATCCGGTCCCTCAGCAATCTTGAGTAGATGTCCCATGCCCGCTCACCACGGCTGCTCTGCTCGATTACAATTGGAATGAGTCCCACTAAGAAATCCTCCTCGTATGATAGACTTTATACTTCCCTAAAAAGAAATATCACCCGCTTACGCACACTTAAGCACCAAAGAAGTAAAGACCTCGCCTTGCGAGCTTCGCGCTGCTTCACCTTGTAAAGCGCGCTTGCGGGGCAGGATTATCAGGCCTGCTCGGGTTCTTCGGCTACCGGGCTGGCGGCTTCGGGTTCTTTCGCCCCCTGGCCGGCTTCGTGTTCTTCAGCTCCAGGGCCGGCTTCAGGCTCTACTGCCTCTTCGGGTGTGTCCACGAAGGCAGCTTCACTTTCTATGAACTTAAGCACTTTGTCTTTAAGTTTTCTTTCCTTTTCCTGCTCGACGATGGCGCTGTCCGCGTATTCGCTCTGGACCTTTGCCAGGTCGATGCGGTAAGCGGCGGCAATATCCCTGAAAACCTGCTCTTCTTCCTCGTGATCGAGCGAGATCGCTTCGGCCTCTGCTATCTTGTCGAGCACGAGCCTGGTTCGGATGTCCCTTTCCGCCTGGAGCCTTGAGCCTGTTTTGTATTCGTCGGTATGCAGGGCATCCGCGTCAAATTTAAGCCCCTGGCTCTCGAACTGGTGTTTGAGGTTCTCGAGAATCCTGTCGGCTTCCTGTTCGATCACCCTGGGCGAAATTTCAAACTGAACCTTGCTGAGTATTTTCCGAAGGATCTGATCGCGAACGCTTTGAGAGGCACTTTGCTCTTCCCGCTCAAGAAGTTTTTGCCTCAGTTCCTGTCTCAGCGCATCGAGGGTCTCGAACTGGCTTGAGCCAAGGGATTGGGCAAACTCGTCATTGAGCTCGGGGACTTCCTTTTCTTTGATCTCTTTTACGGTGAGGTCAAAGCTGACACTTTTGCCCGCCAGTTCAGAGGTGGAAGCGTCCTCGGGATAGAACAGTTCAAAAGAGAAGCTTTCCCCCGGCTTGCGCCCCAACAGGTGTTTGTCGAAATCAGGGTGGAGGGCGCCCTTACCGATCTCGGCCATGAAATCCTTGGTCTTTCCCTTCTCGAATACGCGGCCCTCTACGCTGGGTATGAAATCGACGATCGCCACGTCTCCTTCACCAATGGGACGCTCGCTCTCAATCGCACGAAGTTGAGTATGGTTCTGGACAAGTTTCTCCAACTCCGTTTGTATTTGCTCCTCGGTAACTTCGACTGCCGGCTTATGGATTTTCAAGCCTTTGTAGTCAGGCAGGTCGAAGGGTGGACAGACATCGACCACTGCAGTGTAACTAAAAGCGCCGCCTTCTTCGAAATGCGACTCGCTTACGTCAGCTTGCGTTAGCGGTTTGAGGTCGGATTCCTTGAGCGCATCCCCAAAGGTATCCTGGATGAACTGGGTTGAAACCTCATGTTCGACGGCTTTCCCATAATAGGATTTGATGATGCTCAGAGGCACTTTTCCCGGCCGGAAACCTTTGATTTTGGCCTTTTTGGACAGATCCCGATACTTTTTTTCCAACTCTTTGGTGACGCTGGACTCCGGGATTTCCACTCGGATTTTCTTTTGACTAGGGCTGATTTCAGTTAAGGAAACGTTCATTTCCACTCTTCTAACCTTTCTGCTGAAATGAGTATCTCAGGTTCGGCAAAGGCGCACTTAACTGGTGCGAGAGGGGGGATTTGAACCCCCAAGGGTTGCCCCGCTGGATCCTAAGTCCAGTGCGTATGCCATTTTCGCCACTCTCGCATAGTTACCGGGACCCGCTCCAGATTCCATGTCGGTCAGATATATTAACGATTGTGCCCGTTTTTGTGCCCGTAGCGGTTTTCAGGTACTCTTCCTTCCAGGATGCAGCAAGTCTCAGGCCGGTTTCGTTCACGATGTCGCAGCGCTCGAAAACTGCCATGGTCTTGTGTCCTGTAATCGCCATCAGCACAACCTCGGGGTTACCCGAACCGGCCATATTGCGGACTGCCGATCTCCGGCAATCACGGAGCCTTCTTCGTCCTGTCCCGGCATCCTGACAGGCCTTTTACCAAGCTCCGCAAAGGTCTTTGATCCTGCAGGTCCCGCGTTCTTAATCGAGAAAACGTACTGGCAACTTAAGTTCCGGGTCTTCTGCCTTGTGTCAAACTATCTATGTAACACGACTATGAATTCAGAATCAAGGTAAGCAATCCGTCCGCCGTCATTTTTTGTCTCACCATGATTTAACCTCACGTCCCCTTGTGAAGGGCTACCTGCCCACGACATTACCGCTGGTGCTTTTTAGAGTCGTTGAAAAAAAGTCATTCACCTCAAACGAAAATATTCCGATTATCTAAGCCAGGGTTGTTATCGACACAGCCAAGTTACTCCTTTTTTATGGCTGGGAGAACTTGCTTTAATTGAAGCGAAATCGTTCTCACCCCGTAAGTTTAGGCATCATCCAGTGGTGCGGGCAAAGAGGGCCACGCGTGGAAGGATATCATACGATAGCTACAACCGCCGGTGTCAAGAGATCCGAGGCGAAGTTCGTATTCAGGGCGCTCGGCTCAAGAAACTACAGGTTGTTCTTCATGGGGCAATGCGTCTCCCTCATTGGAACATGGACACAGCAGACGGCCCTTAGCTGGCTTGTCTATCGTATTACCGGTTCGACTCTTTTACTCGGCGCAGTAGCTTTTTCCAACCAGATTCCCACACTTTTTCTCGGTCCGTTCACCGGCGTTGCCGCCGACAGGTTCGACCGCAAGCACCTGCTGCTTTTGACGCAGGGGCTGTCAATGGTCCAAGCGCTCGTTCTTGCGCTCCTGGTTTGGACGGAGACTATCGCACCTTGGCACATCATCGTTCTCAGCGTTTTTATCGGAGCGGTGAATGCTTTGGATAATCCGGTGCGGCAAGCGTTCCTGGTCGAGATGGTGGAAAAACGAGAGGACCTGGCAAATGCCATCCCGTTGAATTCGGCGCTTACCAACAACGCGCGGTTCATCGGACCTTCGCTTGCCGGAATTATCATCTACCTGCGGGGAGAAAGTTTCTGTTTTCTTGTGAATGCGTTCAGCTACCTGGCGGTGCTTGCAGCTCTTCTGGCTATCGACGCGGCTGGCAAGCAGAAAATCGGGAAAAAATCTCCGGTATGGGTCGCATTTCGCGAGGAACTGGAATACGTATATAATTTTAAGCCGATTTTGGCTGTTCTCTGTCTTATTTCCGTCTTCAGCATAGCCGGTGCGCCCTATGCGGTTCTCATGCCCGCGTATGTGAAGGATGTTCTAGGGGGAGGGGCGCACACTTTCGGGTTTCTGATGTCAGCGGAGGCCATCGGAGCACTTTCAGCCACCATTTATCTTGCTTCGCGCAGCAGCGCCGACGGGCTGATAAAGCTGATTCCGGCCGCCGCCGGCACCTGCGGACTATGCATTGCGGCATTCGCCCTTTCAGGCAGCTTTACGTTGTGTCTTTTTTTTCTTTTCATTGCCGGTTTTTCGATGACGTGTCACTTAGCCTCAAGCAACACGATTATCCAGACTATCGTCGACGAGGACAAGCGCGGCCGCGTGATGAGCCTTTACACAATGTCCTTCCTGGCCGTAATGCCGTTTGGAAGCCTGCTTGCGGGAAGCGTGGCCGGTAAGATAGGGGTCCAGAACACTATGTTTCTCGGCGCGGTAACGTGTATAGCCGGGGCTTCGATTTTCGCAATGAAGCTCACGAGGCTCTGCGAACTTCTCAGACCGGTTTTCGCAGATGTTGGGAGCTATGAGTCGAAAAGCAAGCCGTGAAATTCACAGCCTGACACATCTATGACATAATATCAGCTTACATGCATGCTCCAGAGGAGAGCAGAGATGAAAAAGATCGTTTTGGCAACAGCAAGTATTGTTTTTCTAATGGCGGCAATGGCGAATGCGGATACCCTGCAGATCGGCGGCGATTATAATTCCATTACTCTCGACGGGTACATGTACCAAGGCAACCCGATCACGGAAACGGTAGGCGGCGGGTCGATTCTACCTTCGTACCTGAACGGAGTTCAATTACCGTACCTCTACTGCATCGATCTCTATACAGAAATATATGTGCCTGCTACCTATTCTACCCTTATAACCAATAACGGCACCATCGACGGCGGCATCGCGGTTCATAATTCAGGGCAGATAGCGTGGCTGCTGGACAATTATGCCGCCAAGGCTGAAACCAATATCAATGAGCAAATCGCTCTCCAGGCGGCTATCTGGCATGTGGGGTTCGGAGTCACACTTGACCCCAACTCTAACAACCACGACGCGGTCAGCGATTATGACAACTTTCTCGCGGCTCTCGGCGACAATACTGCCGCTGTCGGTAATTTCGACTGGTTAACCCCGGAGGACAGTAACGGCACTATATACCAGGGTCAGGTCACCGACCCCCCAAACGTCCCCGAGCCCTCCACTGTGCTGCTTCTTGGCTCTGGTCTGGTAGGGTTGGCCGGCTGGAGATGGAGAAGGAATTAGCTTTTGGTTCCTGAGTCCAGCGCCCATGCCATTTTCACCACTCGCCCGCACAGAGACTGGTGCTCACAATCGATAAGCCTGGCGCCTCTCCACTGACAGCCGAGAGCGGATTTTGCGCGGCTTTATGCCTGCGCCCCGGGTTCGTCCACAGCGAGGCAGCGAGTCCCGTCATCTTCCTCCTCTACTCTGAATCCAAACAGGGTGCTCATCCGGGCGAAGCTCCTGCCGAACAGCAGTTCCATATTTTCGGCCGGGATTTTGAACTCACCGCTCACAAACTGCCTGAAATGCTCCTCATATGAAAGGAGCCTCAGTACCTCCTGCACGTTTTCTCCACTTGCGTTACGGCTCAGATTGTCGAAAGCGTCAGAAATTACTGAAAACCCGCATCTGGTTTCGTGTTCGGCGATTATCTCCAACAGCAGGCCGACATCCCTGAAAATGTGTTCCCTAAGCAAAAAAGGCAGTTCGGCCGTATCACGAGCGGGGATAGGGTCCCAACACGCCTGAGCCCGGCATTGAAGAGGCCGGTCAGAATAGATGGAGCAGCAGCCGGTACCGGAAATCAGGAACACACATTCCCGCAGGCCCTCTTTTTCTCTGACTTTGATTCTCTCTTCGGTAAGAATAAAAGGCTTTCCATCGAAAGGAGAACGCGCAGGCTCGCCTTTCCTCAGGGTTAAGATCTGATCCCACGGGATTTTGCCGGACTGAAGAAGCGGAAGATCTTCAGGGTGAAGTGTAGGGCTCCCCATCCGGCAGCACTCGCCGCACTGGACGCAGGCGGGCAGAGTCGTCCGGCAGGCTTCATCGGCAACCAGCAGTAGTCGCTTCCAGGCATCGAGCCGATTGGAGCCGTGCATCCTCTCCCAACCTGAGACCGCTTCCTGAAAAGCCGGGGTCTGTTCGATCTGGTAACGGAGCCGCATGGAGGGGATGAGCGAGGTGGCTTCTTCTTTCAGGAGCGATTCGAGAAAAACGAACCAGTTAGCCCGAAACTGCTCAAGGTCCCAGCCCGAGGGGTGATTTATCGAAAGGTCGGAAAGACGCTCGGATTCTTTTTCCATAAAAATTTGCACCTGTGGAAATCAAAAAGGATAACAGCCGAAAGCGGCCGCCGATTTATGTGCCGGTTCGTGATCTTAGCCCATTCAAACATATTAATAAACCTTCAGGAAACCACTTTTTACGAGAAGCGGAAAGCGAGAGATTTTGACAGGATTGGAAAAACGAGAGAAGCAGGAAGCGAGAAGTAAGGAGCTTTGGCCCCTTGCTCCCTGCCGCTTACTGTCATTTCGATGCAGGATCTGAAAACTGCAGTAATTGAATACCGGTTTTGGGGTCTTTTTTTCGAAAGCCTCCAATTCCGCAGATTTCCAGCAGAATCACTTCGCCTGTCAGCCACACATCTACGCCTGCCCTGGTACAGCCAACGGCCGCCGTGCCTTCCCGGCCCGCAGCCGCGTGCATGTGCATATCAGGATGTCCATTCTCATCGGGGAAGAGCGTTCCCACTGCAAGGACCTCGTGAATTCCGCCTAATTCGTGAATTATGGGAATAATGTCATCCCCTCTGTTTTCCTCCGGGCCCACGACAAGGCGGCTTGTTGCGCCGGCCCCTCCGACAAACATTACCACTGCGTTCCGGATCGAATGCTCGCTGGCAAAATCAACTACCGCATCGGGGAGTCGTTCTCCAGTCTCGAGCTTCAGGGCGAAAACACGTCCGATAGTTCCTTCGCTATACTGCATAATGCACCACTTCCCTTTTTGCGATTCAGGAATAACCGTCCAAGGCTGAGGCAAAAAAAATCCCGGGCAACCAAAACCCGGGATTTTACATTCTTTTTCACATTCCAAGGCAGGATTCGATACAACTCACGGCGCTCAAGTGTTCCGGTCTTGTGAGAAGGCCACACTGGCGCTGGTGCGGATCATGCAGTCCGCAGCATGCGACGTTCCCGGCGCTGGATGCGTTTTATCGCTTTTTTCTTCTTGATGCGCCTGCGCTCACCTTTGGAGAGATAATAATTGTGGCGGCGCAAAACGGGTTGAACGTTTTTCTGAAAGTCTTTGCGGAGCTTGCGAATCTTTTTCTCTATGTTTTCCCTAGGTTCAGACTCCGTGCTCACCAATAAATTTCACCTGCCTTTCAAAATGGCCTCATCCGCGAGGCAATAAAATAATCCGGCCAGCGCATGGCGTCACCTGACCGGAAGCGTATTAATGTATACCAGAGTGCAGGTTAAATCAAGCAAAATAGCCCTGCGTAAAAAGAGCATTCTACTGCGAAGCAAGATCATAGTGCGAGAAGTGCATCGTGAAGGTTGCCCGCCCCTGGGTCGATGACCGGAGGGCCGTTGAATAGCCAAACATCTTCGAGAGCGGCACGACCGCCTCGATCACCTGGATCGCCTTTCGCGCTGTTATGCTTTCGATCCTTCCTTTCCTCATATTTATGTCGCCCAGTGCTTCTCCGAGAAAATCGTCGGGCGTAAGGATTTCGACCGACATGTAAGGTTCGAGCAATATCGGGGCGCCTTGCTCGAAACCGTTTCTAAAAGCCATCGAGGCGGCCACCCGGAAGGCAAGTTCACTTGATGCCGCTTCATGGAAAGTCCCAGTGAAAACGCTCGTCTCGACGTCCACGACAGGATAGCCCGAAATTGTCCCGCTGGTCAGAGCGTCCTGTATCCCTTGCTCGATTGCAGGGAAAAACACCTCCGGGATGGATTGGTCGCGTACATTGTTCACAACTCTATTGCCAAGTCCCCGTTGCCTTGCGGCCAACTGTAGCTCAACCACAGCAAAGTGCCTGGTCCCCCCGATCTCCCGGTCAAATACCCCGACACCCTCCGACCTACGGCTGATGGTTTCACGATAGACAACCTGCGGTTTTCCAGCGTTGACAAGAACGTGATAGTCCCGTTCGAGCCTGTTCAGGACGATTTCCAAGTGCAGCTCGCCCATTCCGCTGACGATCATCTGACCCGTGTCTGCGCTTTCGACGAACCGGAAGGTGGGGTCTTCTTCGGAAAGCTTTGCCAGGCTATCGAAGAGTTTTTCCTGGTCTGCCCTGGTCTGTGCTTCGACAGATATTGAGATTACCGGCTCGTAAACTTCCACGGGTTCGAGCAGCACAGGCCGATCCGGGTCGCAGATGGAATCGCCGGTGGTAGCCGTTTTCAGCCCGAGCACAGCAACCAGATTGCCGGCCCCCGATCCTTCGATCCGTTCCCGCTTGTTTGCGTGCATCTGAAATATGCGGGATACTTTCTCGCGAGCGCCTTTTGAAACGTTCAATACGTCGGCACCAACCCGGAGCACTCCGGAGTAAATCCGCAGATAGGTCAGCTTGCGGCCCTGGTCCATGAATATCTTGAACGCAAGCGCCGCCAGAGGTTCCCGATCATCGGACTTGCGCTGCTCGACGGCACCGGTCTGGGGGTTGGAGCCCTCGATCGCCGGTACGTCGAGCGGCGAGGGGAGGAAATCGACGATTGCGTCCAAAAGCGGCTGCACTCCTTTGTTTTTCAAGCAACTGCCGCAAAGCACCGGAACGGCTTGAAGTGCGAGCGTAAGACGCCTAATCACGGGATTTAGCTGCGCTGCGGTAATCTCATGGCCGCCAAGATAGCTCTCCATCAGCTCGTCATCGAATTCGCCGAGCTTGGCGACGAGATATTCCCTAGCCTCGTTTGCCGCAGGCACAAGATCAGGGTCGATCTCCTCGATTCTGAACTCCTCTCCCAAGGTCTCATCGAGCCAGATTATCTGTTTCATTGAAATCAGGTCGACTACGCCCCTGAAGTCCGATTCGACCCCAAGGGGCAACTGGATGGGCAGCGGGACGGTTTTGAACTTGTCTGCAATCTGGTTCACGGTATTATTGAAATCGGCTCCAATTCGGTCCATTTTGTTCACAAAAGCTACCTTGGGTACGTGATGGCGGTCGGCCTGATGCCAGACGGTCTCCGACTGAGGTTCGACCCCATCGACTCCCGAAAATACGGCTATCGCTCCATCCAGGACTCTTAACGAGCGTCCGACTTCTATTGTGAAATCAACGTGACCGGGTGTATCTATCAGGTGGATCTCATGGCCGCGCCACTCGCAGGTAGTAACGGCGGAAGTAATCGTGATGCCGCGCTCCTGCTCCTGCTCCATCCAGTCCATCACGGCGGTGCCATCGTGCACTTCGCCCATCCTGTGAGAACGGCCGGTATAGAACAGGATGCGTTCAGTCAGCGTGGTCTTCCCCGCGTCTATGTGTGCTATTATTCCGATATTTCTATATAGTTTCAAATGCTTGGGGTCGGACATAAACTCCACTTTCCCGGGAGGACTTGAAGATCATCAGCACTTATTTTAAACAAGCATGTAAGTTTAGGGAATCGGGCAATATATGTCAAGCGCGCTACCGGCGGGCGGTGGGACCGCCTACCGACTTGCCGGGGAGATTACTCACTTCCGTGGCAGCAAATTGCGATCTCAGACCACTAGGCCGGGACCGGCGGACCGCGGGCGGCGCCTGCCCTGGAATCCGATGTAATCACAAGCACTTGAAGATAGGATTTAGATAAATAACGCAATATCGTGATTCGCTGCATAAGAACGAGATTGCGTGAAAAACAGTCACTAAAACGATTCAGTTCAGACTAAGGCTGGACAGGCTTACCTTAATTGGTCCGAATCAGGCACTATCTTTCCGGATATCACACTGTGCACCCATTAATCATGTTATTTGCCCGATAATCCGGTCTAATCGCAGATAATCCCGGATAACGCGATTTGATTTTTCCTGGTTGAACTGTTAGAAATGTCGCTGTCCTATTACTCTTTCGGGTATCGTGAGGGCCATAGGAGCCTCTTTGAAAAATGTGAGGAGAAACCAGTATGGCGCCTGATTCAAGCCTCCACAGGCACCATGCGGCGGGATCCGAAGCAGGGCTTCGCACTGTTGTGAAGATCGCTGCTTTGCTTCTACTTTCCCTGTTCATTTTCCATTTCCCAGTTCAGGCTGGGGCAGAGCGTACGGAAATTCCCGGACCGTTGGCAGCGCTGATGTTGCCAAGCGATGAACCGAAAAAGGATATTTCCTCAATACCGCTTACCCGGCCCACTACTACGGATGCTACTTTAGGGACCCCCGCGGTGCTATGGAGAAACAGAATCCAGATACCCCTACGTGAACCACTTGTTGACAAATACATCCGTTTCTATCAGGGAGAAGGCCGAAATACTTTTTCGGGCGCGATGGAAAAGGCAAAGACATGTCTCCCCCGAATGACCGAGATTCTTGAGAGCCAGGGAGTACCGGCTGAAATGGTTTCCATTGTGTTGGTTGAGAGCCGTTTCGAAAAGAATGCGTCAAATCGAGGGGCAGGTGGTTATTGGCAGATGATGGCGGCAACAGCGAGAAACATGGGATTGCGTGTCGACCGGTGGGTTGATGAGAGACGAGACCCTATTAAGTCGACCAAAGCTGCCGCCAAATACCTGAAAACACTTTACGAACAGTACGACTCATGGTTGTTGGCCCTTGCCGCATACAATGCGGGAACCAGGCCAATTAATTGCGTGGCGAGGAAGTGCCGCGTAAAGGACGGGGAACTTTATGGGCGAAGTATGCCCGCGTATTCGGCAGTTTATGTTTCAAAAGTGCTGGCCGCGATTCATATAATACGCGAGCCGGAAAAGTACGGGTTTGAGGATCCCAACTATTGCAGGCCTACGGACTTCGATCCGGTTTTGATCAATACGCCTCTGCAACTTGAAGAGGTGGCAAAATGGATCGATGTACCCGTCAGTCGTTTACAGGAACTCAATCCGTCGCTGCGACTGGATGCGATGCCCCCCGGTTCCGGATTTGCACTGCGTTTACCTCCGGGTTCCAGAGAAAAGTTCGACCTCGCCTACGAGGTCTATACCCGAAGGTGAGCCTCTAAGAAGGGGACTGTGGCGCCTCACGAAACAATCTTCACAACATGGATAAATTGCCCGCATGAGTATTAGGATGGTGGCTGTCGAGCTTTATCGGGTCATGAAAAAGGTCGAAGAGCTCGTAAAGGAACTGGAGAGTCTGGAGGCCGGGTCACAGCAAAGACTGGAAATCGAGAAGGACCTCCGAGAAGCCAGGGTCCAAAAGGACCGGCTGAAAAAAATGATCGAGGGTGCTAAAGACGATTAACCGACAAGCATTATCGAGTCGGTTTCCATGACCGGCAGTCAAGATTTTCAATGCCACAGAAAGATTAAAGGCCCTCTACCCCTTAGAGGGCCTTTTCTTTTGGGTTGCCATGAATTTATGCGGAAAATCTCATTAAATGCCGGTTTCTTCGGTAAAACCCACCTCGAATACATCCAGGTCTCTTCCGATTCTACTGGATTGAAATTCTTTGCGAGCCTCTTCTTCGAGTTTTCCGAGTTCGCTGTTTTCATACCTGGGGCTTATATGAAGGAGGACCGCTCTGGCGGCGCCGGATTTCCTGGCAATCCCGGCTGCTTCGGCAACCGTCATGTGGCCTTTGACATCGGCGTGACCGGAGTGTTCGGTGAGAAACATGCCTTCCAGAAAGGCCAAGTCTGCTTTTTTGCACAGAGAATAGACGCCGGGGGCAGGCCTGGTGTCCACCACGAAGGCGATATGCCTGCCCCTTCTGGCAGGCCCCAGCACCTCGGAGGGTTGCACAGTCTTAGCTGAGGCAGTCTTCACGCTTTCACCTCTTTGGAGCTTCCCCCAGAGTGGTCCCATGGGTACTCCGAGGGTCTGTGCCCGCGCGGGATTGAATTTCCCCGGCCTGTCCAGCTCTTCGAACCTATATCCAAGGCAAAACCGGGTATGTTTGACCGGCTGCCACAGAATTCTGGCCTGACCGTCCCGGTATGCGACACCAGTCTTATCAGAGGACCATTCGGTGATGTTAATTGGGAAGTTAACCTTAAACTCAAGCGTCTTTTGACATTGGGTGACGAATTCCCGCGTTCCGGGGGGACCGATGATTGTAAGAGGGCTCGGGTCCTCCATCTGGGCCCGGAGCATGATCATACCGGGAATCCCCAGGCAGTGATCGGCATGCAGGTGGGTTACGGCGATCAGCTTCAGCCCACGCACTCCGAGCCGCGCCCTTTTCCAGTTGATCTGCGTACCCTCCCCGGCGTCAAAGAGATATACAAAGCCATTGAGCCTTATTGCCAGGGAAGAAAGCATCCTATAGGGCATCGGCATCATTCCGCCGGTCCCGATCAATACACATTCCAAATCGCAGTCCTTATCGCCAGCCTGAGTCAGGGTAGAGCCGCCGGTCTTGCTTCGTTTCGCCGTAACCGTTCCGGCACCCTGATTTGAGCTTCAAACGGTCGTCCTGCATGCAGTCAGCCGACCCGACAAACATTTGCAGTCCATCCCGAGCAACCGGGATGCCCAAGATCCGAATTTATTCCGAAACATTGCGTGTGTCCACGGAAAGAGCCTCCTCAAGGAAGACTTAATAATAAATAATTAGCCATACAAGCAACACCTCAATGTCGATAAAATGGAGAGAAGGTGAGCTCCGAAGGGTATCTAACGAAGAAAATCGGCAAGCGGAGGCCTTTTGATGGAATTTTTCGCTCTTGTAAAGTATCATTGAATCACTCTGGATTAGAAACCCCACTGAGAAGGGAGCACAGAAATGGCCGATGAAAATGCGGTTTGCAGTGGTTACGAGAAAATGCCGGTCAGTCGGCTCGAGCCCGGAGAGATGGGAGTTCTACTGGCTCGAGCCGGTGCCGGCAAAACAGCCTGCCTCACTCATCTTGCTCTTGGATATCTCCTGGACAGAGAGCCTGTTCTTCATGTGTGCGTCGATGTGGTCCCGGACAAAATAAAGCTCTGGTACCAAAGGCTGCTCAAGGATATCTTCTCCAATCAGCCCGAATGCAGGGTTACCGACTTACAGCATTCTATCGAACCACTGAGGTTTATAATGTCATTCCTCAACCAGACATTCAGTCCGGAAAAGTTGGAGATGAGCATCGATAATCTTAAGCAGCAGGCTAACTTCGTACCTGCGCTCATTATTCTGGACGGCCTGGACTTTGGCCGTGCCCGCGCACTTTTCGAAAAGATAGGCGATCTCGCCCGAAGGCACTCGGCATCGGTCTGGGTCTCCGCAAGGTCTCATCGTCACATACCGGATGTAAATGAAAGAGGCATACCCTACCCCATCGACGCCATGGACGATCTGTTCAGTTCCGTTTTCATTCTGGAGCCGGAAAGCGACGGTATAAGCCTGAAGGGGCTGAAGGAAAAAGGCCATTATAATCAGGCTGCGGATTCCGGGTTTTTACTTGATCCCAATACGTTTCTGTTGCTGAAAAAATCCCACCTCGCGGAGCGTGGAGATCGATGAGGTTTGCCATTAGTCGATGCAAGAAGATCTGGTCACCAGTCTGACGCGACAGGTAAAAGAGGAGGTAATAAAGAACTACCTGCTTGAGCGTCGTTTGATAGAGCTTCAAATAGATCACCTCAACTCACAGGCTGCTGAAATCCGGAGGCTGGCCTGGACGGTCGGCCTGCGGCTGGCAAGGCTTTCAAGTCTCATGATTCAGCCGGACATGCAAAGCCGGCTCCAGGAACTCCTTGGAATCAGCTCGTACTACTTCTGGGTGTCCTGTCTGAACGTTAAATTCATACGGAAAGTACGGCTGATCGGGGTGAGGGCGCTGACCAAAAGAGCGAAATTCCGTAAGGTGATTCTCGAATCTTACTCCCGCCTTTTTTCCCGGATGATAAAGTATAAGGAGCGGTACGAAGAACTCGCAAACGAATGCTCAGCAGTCAACAGGAACATCGATACTTTCCAGAAGAATTTCGACCTGCTTTCGATACTCAATTTCGTCAGAAATTTGGACATGGGTGTGATCGAAAAAAAGAGGATTCTAGGGGACAACTTTACAGCGATGGAAATGGCCGAGTTGGACAAAAACCTTTATATCAGCCCTGTATCGATGGAAAAACTCAACGCCCCCGCCCCTCTGGATCTTCCTGATGCCGGTTCGATCCGGGTGGAACTCAGCAACCTCGCCGAGGAAATATTTCAGCGTTACGGGGATGAAGTGCAAAAACTTCTCAGGTAATTCCCGACATCCGCCGTCATGTTTCACTCAAAAAACCGATTTCCGGTTTGACGCTCCGCCTGTTTCGGTATATCTGTCCAGCTTGTGGTTTTGGGGCTCAACAGTTAAAGTCAAAGGTAAGGCGTTTTTTTGCCTGGATAAAGCCGAAGCGTTCACGGCGGTGACAATTGATATTATCGCCCGCGCCGTACTACATATTTTCGGAGAGCCAAAATTAACCACTCAATGACTCGGCTTATGGAGGAGAGTTGGTAAGAATAGCCACTCGGAAGAGGTTCTGGGTTGCCGCTGTCTTCGGCATGATCGTCCTCTTCTATACCGTCAAGCAGGCTAACCTTCACAAGTTTGCGGAACATCTGGGCGACATAAGCCCTTTTTGGGCCGTTGCCGTGGTGGCGTCGGCTTTTTTAAGCTACGCCTGTGTTGCAGGGGTTCTCGACAAACTGCTGAGAGGAATAGGTCTGTCGATCTCCTTTGGGTCCTGTTTCAAGATTTCGCTGTTGTCCTGCACTCTTAACTACCTGATGTCAGTGGCCGGACTGAGCGGGGTGGCGGCAAAGGTCTACCTGCTCTCGCGCGAGAACATCCCGCCAAGCAACACTCTCTCGGTATCGATCATACACGGCTTTCTTACAAACACTATCGCGGTCCTGTTCATATACCTGGGTTTTTTCTATCTCTACAGCCAGCACCAGATAACCGACCGCAACCAGGAAGTGTTCGGCGCACTGATCCTGCTCATTGCTTTCCTGCTGACCTGGATAACCATCCAGACAATCATTCATGAGGCTTTCCGAAAGAAGCTGTGGCAAATCGCGCTCAACCTGGTAATAGCCTTTTGCGCAAGGATTGGAAAGCCGCATTGGATCCGGCGTGAGAGGGCAGAGGTTTTTTTTGAAAACTTCAATGCGAGCCTCAACATGATCATGAAAAAGAGGGGAGTGCTGCTTTTCCCGGCGTCCCTTGCCCTTCTCGATTGGTTGTTTATGTTCCTTTGCCTGAAGTTTTCATTTATCGCGATAAACTACCCCGTGAGCAATAAAGTTTTAATGGTGGGATTTTCGGTTGGTCTTTTCATGAGCATGTTTTCGCTGACGCCCGCATCGATCGGAATCGTGGAAGGCTCGATGGCGTGGTCGTTCTACTTGATGAGTCTCGATTACGAGTTTTGTCTGATGGCGATCCTGATCTACCGGATAGCCTACTATTTCGCCCCTATCGCAGTCAGCGTATTTTTTTTCAAACGGTTCTTCCCGTCGTCCGACCTTTCCAAGCCAGGCAAGTAAATCTTCGTTATTTTTTGAATATTCCCTCCTTTCCGCACCTTGTATTCCGGCTTTATCTCATTAATTTCAAATTATGAACTTCATGCGGGTGATGTTTGAAGGCCTCAACTGAGCCTGCATTACAAGGGCAAATATCCTGTTCCGGGGGTAAAGCTCATGATGGTTGAAATCGACGCACCAGCCGAAAACCCGTTTTCTTTCTCGGAATGTTTCATCGTGCCAAAGCCGACAGGCAAGACAGCGGCCAACTTGCGAGAATTATTACAGACCCTGAGGGAGGTCGATGAGAGAGTACTTTATTACCACCTGTGGCAGTTCCGCATGGCGATTGCCTCGCCTGCCGTCGAATATCCCAACGACTTTGCGATCTGGGCAGCCATGGCGGCTCAGGAGAGCAGACTGGCAGAGAAGTTCAGCGCCATAGATCCCTTCGGTTATGAAAATTGGGAACAGCTCCGTGAAGCGCTAATCGACGTAATGGAAGAGTATCTCTGGGATTTGCCTTACATAACCTGGGTCAGACCCGGGTACGAGTTTCATTTCTGTGAGGCAGCCACGGTCGTGCTACGCTCCAGGATTACCGCACGGACGTTTCCCGAGTTCTGCGAAGCTATCGGGAGAGTAGGACTGGATTCAATCTATTACCATTCTATCGATGCACGTTGGCGGCTAAGATCGATCCAAATGGACGATTTTTCTAATTGGATCGACGTCAGCTATGGTTTGCCGGAACTAGTTTCAGCAATCCAGGGCATCGACATTTCCTTTTACACACTCGATGAAATCCGCACTGCCCTGGTGGATCTTTGCGCCAGACATTTGGAGCACCTTTCATGAGCGTGCTGAGCGAACTTGAGCCGATCGTAGGCCCGGACGTCATCTACCAGTTGTACGGCCTGGCGGAACGGCTCGGCCGGCAGCGCTTGGTGCATGTCAATTCGACCCGCATGGGGGGTGGAGTGGCTGAGATTCTCCAACAGATCATCCCCCTTTGGAATGAGTTGGGAATTGAGGCGCGCTGGGAGGTAATCGAGGGGGATGGGTCGTTCTTCGAGGTTACCAAGGCAATGCATAATGCCTTGCAGGGTCTAAAATCGAGCATCTCCCCGGCCATGCTGAAGCATTACGAGGAGGTTAATCACACGAATGCCGCCAGGTTGGATCTTAACGCCGACTTTGTCGTCGTGAACGATCCTCAACCGGCATATTTGATTCAACATATGCGTCCCCAGGCAAGACGCTGGATTTGGCGATGCCATATCGATGTCTCGCGGCCGGATAGGCGAATCTGGAGATTTTTGCGGACCGCAGTGAGCAGTTATGACGCCTCCATTTTTTCCATGCCTAATTTCGCGCAGAATCTGCCGCATCCCCAATATCTTATTTATCCCTCCATAGATCCCCTGAGCGAAAAAAACCGCGAACTCAGTCCTGAAGAGATTCAGTCGGTGCTGGATCGGCTGGGAGTTGAATTTGACAAGCCGATCATTTTACAAGTCTCCAGGTTTGATTCATTCAAGGACCCGCTGGGAGTAATTCAGGCTTTTCGTATGGTAAGGCGCCACACCCCCTGCAAGCTCGTGTTGGCCGGTGGCGAGGCGACCGACGATCCGGAAGGGCCGCGTATTTTTGCGGAGGTCCAGGAGGCGGCCCAAGGGGAGCCTGATATTCAGATTCTGCTTCTGCCCTCGGAAAGCCACCATGAGATCAACGCTCTCCAGAGGGCGGCGGACATCATAGTGCAGAAGTCCACCCGCGAGGGTTTTGGGCTGACGGTCACCGAGGCCATGTGGAAGGGAAAACCAGTGATCGGCGGCGCAGCCGGGGGCATTGTGCTGCAACTGAGGGATTATTACACCGGGTTTCTTGTACATTCTCCCGAAGGGTGCGCGTACAGGATCCGCTATCTGCTCCATCACCCGGAGACGGCCCACCGCATGGGCCTCATGGCCAAAGAATTTGTGCTCCGGCATTTCCTTATAACCCGGAACGTCAGAGACTATCTGACCCTGATGCTCCTGAGTGACAATCCTGAAAGCCAGACTATCGAACTGTAGCGCCTCCTCGGCACTGCAACCGAAATGGCTGGATAACTTGTGTGCGAGGGGTTGCAGTGGCGACCGAAGACTGCGTCCCATCAACGTTTGTACTTCTCAATAGAGCCGACAGGCGACAAAGAGCAATGCCATTTGCAAAAAGTGGAGAACGGAATTGAATACGCCCGCAGGCCTCGGCGCAACCCTTCTCGATAACGCGCGATGCGAGTTTCTGGTGTGGGCACCGATGGCAAAGAAAGTCGATTTGCTGATCGTGGCGCCCGGGGAGAGACGACTGCCCCTGTCAAGGGCGGACAGGGGTTATTTCCATGGCGTCATCGAGGGAGTGGAGCCGGGGGCCCTCTACTTCTACGTGATAGACGATCACAGGAGCCGCCCTGATCCGGCCTCCCGCTTTCAACCTAAGGGCGTTCACGGCCCTTCGCAGGTAGTCGATCGCCGGTTCCCCTGGGAAGACAGCTCGTGGGCGGGGTTGCGCCTCCTGGATTACATAATCTACGAAATCCACACCGGCTGCTTCACACCGGAAGGGACTTTCGAAGCGATGACCGGTCATCTGGACGGACTCCTGGACCTCGGCATTACAGCCATCGAACTTATGCCGGTGGGGCAGTTTCCTGGTGGCCGCAACTGGGGCTACGATGGAACGTACCCTTTTGCGGTTCAGAATACATATGGGGGACCCGACGGACTGAAACGACTCGTCAACGCATGCCACCAGAAGGGTTTGGCCGTCGTTCTGGATGTGGTCTACAACCATCTAGGGCCGGAAGGCAACTACATGGGAGATTTTGGGCCCTATTTTACAGACCGGTATCGCACGCCCTGGGGCATGGCCCTCAACTTTGACGGAGCTGAAAGCGATGAAGTCCGGCGCTATTTTTTAGAAAATGCACTCTATTGGGTCAGGGAGTGTCACGTCGATGCTTTACGGCTGGATGCGCTTCATGCCGTGATCGATCAATCCCCTTACCCTTTCGTAGCAGAATTGGCGACGGTCATCCACAAGGAGGCTGCTCTACATAACCGGCCGTGGCTCCTTATGGCTGAAAGCGATCTGAACGACGTTCGTCACATACGGCCACAGGAGTTGGGGGGTTATGGTCTGGACACACACTGGAACGATGACTTCCACCATGTCCTCCACACGTTACTCACCGGGGAGCAAACAGGCTATTACCAGGACTTTTGTCAATTCGGACAACTCGCCAAAGCCTTCCTTGAAGGATTTGTCTATTCGGGTCAGTACTCCGTTTACCGCCGCAGGCGGCACGGTTCATCTTCCCGCGATATTCCATCCCACCGCTTCGTGGTTTTCGCACAAAACCATGACCAGATAGGAAACCGCCTTCAGGGAGACCGATTGAGCAGCCTGGTCTCGCTTGAATCCTTGAAGCTCGCAGCGGGAGCGGTCATTTTATCCCCTTTCATCCCGCTCCTGTTCATGGGCGAGGAGTACGGCGAGACGGCGCCGTTCCAGTACTTCGTGAACCACTCGGACGCGGACCTCATAGAAGCCGTTCGAAAGGGCAGAGCCGGGGAGTTCGCTGCTTTCAACTGGATGGGAGAGCCCCCCGATCCGCAGGCGGAGGAGACCTTTCAGCGCAGCAAGCTTCGGCAAGGACTAAGAACAGAAGGAGAGCACAAGGTTCTTTTCACATTCTACAGGAAATTGCTGGAGCTCCGAAAAACTTACATAACCTTAAAAGACATAACACAAGTTCTCTCGTACGAGAGGGAGAAGGTGTTGCTTGTCCAGCTCGGGGGTGGAGGAAGCGATGTAGTGATTCTGTTCCACTTCGGCCGGGAGGGCAACACCGTAACCATTAGGTGGCCCTCCGGCACATGGCAAAAGGAGTTGGATTCGGCGGAAGAAAGATGGGGCGGGCACGGAAGCTCCGTTCCCGGAGTAATCGAGGGGCAGGAAGAAATCTTGCTCGCTCTTGCACCACATGCACTTACATTCTTTGTCAGTCGGAGAGACAGTTGATGGAAAGGTACATCTGCATTCATGGCCACTTTTACCAGCCCCCCAGAGAAAACCCATGGCTGGAAGCAATAGAGATTCAGGACTCCGCTTACCCTTACCACGATTGGAACGCAAGGATTCTCGCAGAGTGTTATGCGCCAAATACCGTATCCCGCATTCTGGATGGCGATGGCCGCATTATCGAGCTTCCGAATAACTACGCCTGGATCAGCTTCAACTTCGGGCCCACCCTCCTGGCCTGGATAGCCGAAAAAGCGCCTGAGGTCTATGACTCCATCCTGGCGGCAGATCGAATCAGCCAGAAAAACTTCTCGGGCCACGGCTCTGCGATGGCCCAGGCGTACAATCACATGATTATGCCCCTTGCGAATCGGCGGGATAAGTACACCCAGGTGCTTTGGGGAATTCGGGACTTCGAAAATCGTTTCGGCAGGCCGCCGGAAGGGATGTGGCTCCCTGAAACCGCCGTGGACCTAGATACCCTGGATATCATGGCGGAATTTGGAATTCGCTTCACTGTCCTGTCCACTTATCAGGCCAAAGAAGTGCGAGATCTTGACCAGGATTCCTGGACGGATGTCAGCAGCAGGGGCATCGACCCCACCATGGCTTACGAACTTAATTTGCCATCGGGCAGAAAGATCAGCCTCTTTTTCTACGATGGTCCGATCTCCCAGGCAGTGTCCTTCGAGCACTTGCTTGCATCCGGGGAGCATCTTCTCCAACGGCTCATGGGTGCATTCTCTGAAGAGAGCCCCCGGCCGCAACTTGTCCATATTGCGACCGACGGCGAAACCTACGGGCATCACCAGCGTTTCGGAGAGATGGCACTGGCCTACGCCCTCGAGACCATCCGGTCCCGGGACCTCGCCCGCATTACCAATTACGGAGAATTCCTCGAAAAACACCCTCCGGCTTTTGAAGTGCGGATCTTTGAAAATACCTCATGGAGTTGCGCGCACGGAGTGGAAAGGTGGCGGAGGGACTGCGGCTGCAACAGCGGAGGCCACCCCGGATGGAATCAGGCTTGGCGCACTCCGCTCAGGGAGTCGCTTGACTGGCTGCGCGATACACTTGCACCCCTGTATGAAGAACACGCAGGCCGATTTCTCAAAGACCCATGGGAAGCTCGCAACGATTACATCGACGTTGTGCTCGACCGCTCCCCGGAGAATACCGAAAGGTTCCTGGCAGAACATGCATCCAGGCCATTGAACGAATCCGAGAAAGTGACAGTCCTCAAGCTGCTGGGAATCCAACGATGCGCCTTGTTGATGTATACGAGTTGCGGCTGGTTCTTCGACGAACTATCGGGCATCGAAACAGTCCAGGTGATTCAGTATGCAGGGCGTGCCATCCGACTGGCGGAGGAAGCTTGCGGCATACAGGTAGAGCCGGAGTTTCTCGAAAAGATCGAGCAGGCAAAAAGCAATATCCCGGAGCACAGGGACGGACGCAATATTTACGAGAAATTTGTCAAACCGGGGATGATCGACTTGACGAAGGTGGGAGCGCATTATGCTGTGAGTTCCATTTTTGAGGAATTCGCAGAGCAAGACAAGATCTTTTCCTATTTTACGGACCGGGAGGACTTCCAACTCCATAAGGCCGGAAATACCAAACTGGTGATCGGCCGCGTACGAATTACCTCCGAAATGACACGGGAAGCCGCTTCAATGACTTTTGCAGCCCTGCACTTCGGAGAGCAAAATCTTTCGGCCGGCATTCAGACAGTCGAGGACGCAGAAAGTTACGCACAAATGTCCAGCGAGGTGACCGAGTCATTTTACGTAGGTGATTTCCCTGAGACGATCAGACGCATGGACCGGTATTTCGGCGCCTCCACCTATTCCGTCCGTTCGCTTTTTCGCGACCAGCAACGCAGAGTCTTGAACCAGATTCTGGAAACGTCCATGGAAGGCACCCGGTCTACCTTTCAGCGGACCTATAATTACTTTGCCCCTTTTATTCGTTTCCTGGCTGATTTGGGCATCCCTGCGCCGGAACCTCTCCCATGCACAGCCGACTTCGTTTTAAACCATAACTTGAAGCTGGAATTTCAGAAACCCGAGATGTCCACCGAGATCATCCGCGAAATAATCAAGGAGGCCCAGACCTTACATATCGAACTCGACGGCGCGGGCCTGGAGTATACCTTAAGAAAAACTGTTGAAAAACTCATTCAAAGGCTTCAGGAGGACCCCGACAATCTGGACAGCCTCAGGCAATTAGAGGCTGCCGTGAGCCTGGACCAAGAAATGCCCTTCGATTTGAATTTGTGGGCGGTCCAAAACAGGTATTTCGAGATGCTGCACACCGTGCTTCCGGAATGGCGATGGAAAGCCGAACACGGGGCTGAAGCCGCTCACGAATGGGTTGAGCTTTTTGTTGCATTGGGCCGGGAACTCTCCGTTCGTGTCGATTAGAGAGGTATCGACCTCCTGCAGTCTTGATTCTTTTGGAGCATGAAATGAAGGGCTTCAGGGTTCCCACGGCTACTTACCGGGTCCAGTTCGGCCGCAACTTCAAGTTCAGGGCCTCACAGGCTTTAGTGCCTTATCTCCACGATCTCGGCGTCACGGACTTATACGCTTCTCCCCTTTTCCAGGCCCGCCGCGGCAGCCTTCATGGGTACTCGGTGACCAATCCCATGGAGCTAAATCCGGAAATCGGCTCTCGCTCTGACTTCGATATCCTGGTCCGAAGACTCAAATCACGAGATATGGGCTTACTCTTTGATATCGTCCCCAACCACATGGCGCTGAGCCATGAGAATCCATGGTGGACGGACGTAATGGAAAATGGTCCAAGTTCCCCTTACGCCGTCTTTTTTGACATCGATTGGCACCCTCCCAACAGGGTCCTGGAAGGAAGAGTGCTTCTGCCTGTTCTGGGAAACCATTACAGCCAGACACTGGAGGCCGGGGAACTCAGGTTGGCCCTTGATGAAGGCGGATTTTTCGTCAGTTACTATGAACACAGGTTTTCGCTCGATCCTAAAACTTACACCGATATCCTGTCACAACGCTTAAACGATGTCGCTAGAAACCTTGGAGAATCGCACCCTGCGACCGTAGGTCTCAAAGGCCTGGTCAACATGGCCGAACACCTTCCACCCCGCAGGCTCGTCAGCCGCAAGAAAGCCAGAGAGCGGCAACGAGACAAGGAGATCATCAAGAAAAGTCTGTGGTTGCTGTACCAGGGAACCCCGGAAGCAAAGGAATTTCTCGACGAGAATCTGAGGATTTTCAATGGAGAAAAGGGAGACCCGGGGAGCTTTGACCTTCTGGACAGGCTTCTGGTCGAGCAGCCTTACCGGCTGGCGTTCTGGCAGACTGCCCTGGAAATGATCAACTACCGCAGGTTCTTTAGCATCAACGATCTTATCGGTATTCGAATTGAAGACCCCCGGGTGTTCGAAGCCTTCAAACACGGCCTGCTGTTCAAGTTGATCGAAGAAGGGAAGGTTTCAGGGATAAGAGTTGACCACATCGACGGGCTCTATGACCCCCTGGAATACCTTGGGCGTCTGCAAGACAAGCAGGTTGGGGTCGCGGATGAACCACCAGAGGCGAACAGATATTATGTGCTCGTCGAAAAGATCCTTGCCGAAAATGAGACCCTGCCTCCTGAATGGCCAATCGGGGGCACAACAGGCTATGATTATTTGAACATGGCTAACGCTCTATTCATTGACGCGGAGGGGCTTCGAAGACTGCAGGCGATTTATGCATCCTTTACGTCGATCGACATGTCTGCTGGCCGACGTAGTCTATGCAAAGAAAAAACTCGTTATGGAGACCTTCTTCGGCGGGGAAGTGGAAACCCTGGGACTCGATCTTGGTCTCCTGGCATCGCACGATCGGCGCGCGCGCGATTTACCCAGACGGGACCTCATCGGGGCGTTGGTTGAAGTGACCGCCTGCCTGCCCGTCTACAGGACTTACATACACAGTCTCAGCGTATCGCAGCGTGATAAAGAGTACCTGGAGCGCACACTCGCGGAAACACGCAGGAGGAACCCGTCCATTAACCCCATGGCCATGGAATTCATTGGCCGCCTGCTGTCTCTGGACTTCCCACCTTACCCGGGCAGCGAACAACAAAAGGAGTGGCTTCACTTCGTAATGCGGTGGCAGCAGTTCACCGGTCCCATTATGGCGAAAGGACAGGAGGATACCTCTTTATATGTTTACAACCCGCTGATCTCCCTCAATGAAGTCGGGACAGCACTTCACGCGGTATCCGTGGAAGCGTTTCATCAGTTTAACCAGACGAGGAAGAGAGCCCTTCCCTTCACCATAAATGCGACTTCCACCCATGACACCAAGCGCAGCGAAGATGTACGGACCCGCATAAACACGCTTTCAGAAATTCCAGAGGAATGGGAGACTTTGCTGGAACGGTGGAAAGGCCTCAATCAGGGGAAGAAAATCCTGGTCGGCGGAGAGCCGGCGCCCGACCCGAACGAAGAAATTTTTCTTTATCAGACACTGATCGGCGCCTGGCCTCTTCAATTGGAGGAAGTCCCCACTTTCAAGAAGCGCCTCAGGGATTACCTGATCAAAGCCGCGCGGGAGGCCATGGTGCGTACCAGGTGGATCACTCCCGACACCGGGTATGAAAATGCCCTGATAACCTTTGCAGAGAACATCCTGGATGAGTCCGGCGAAAATGAATTCCTCGATGATTTCCTCAGACTTCAGCCGCGCATGGCATATCTCGGTGCGCTCAACTCACTTTCACAGGTTCTTCTAAAAATTACCTCGCCGGGTGTGCCCGATTTCTATCAGGGAACAGATCTTTGGGATTTCAGCCTTGTCGACCCCGACAACCGCCGCGCGGTGGATTTCGGAAAACGCATCCAGCTTCTAAAGGAGCTGAAAAGCCGCGAGCCGGGAGGCCCCGGCACCCTCATCCCCGAACTTCTTGCCCATTGGGAAGACGGCCGCATTAAACTCTACCTCACCTATAAAGCCCTGAATTTTCGAAGAGAACATCGTGATCTGTTCCTGGAAGGCGAATACCTGCCCTTGTCAGGTCACGGGGAAAGAAAGGACAACGTCGTTGCTTTTGCAAGACGCAAAGAGGACCAATGGGCGCTGGCAGCAGTACCCAGGCTGGTGGCGAAGATGGCTGCTTCCCGGGAGCCTCCCCTTGGGAAAAAGGTGTGGGGAGAAAGCCTGCTCAACATTCCTCAAGAAGCACCTTCCGCGTGGACAAACGTCTTCACGGGGGAGTCGCTGGAAATCCCGCGCAGTTCCGGATCAAAGACCTTACCCCTTCACCAGATTTTTTCCCGCTTTCCTGTCGCGCTGCTTTCAGGGCATTAAGGCGAATGGCGGCCTTTGAGCAAGCATGGTTGTTTCCACCTTGATGTTTCCATCGGCCAGGCTGTTTCCAAAGAATAAATACACGTAATCATTAACCTTTTTGTCTGCCATGGAAACATCTTGGAAACACTGTGGGAATTTTTGATAGACTGCGTTGCGCAGACAAGCCGCAAAATGAGTGCCTGCAATATTTTCCACGCAAAAACTCGAAAATCGAAAAGGACTGGCGAGAAGTTGGGACGGCAGCCGGGAACCAAGGGCTAGAGTACAAGCAAAGCCGCTTGCAGACTCAATTGCCTAGTCCCCGCCTCCACCATTGATCTGTTTCCTCTGCATGGAAACACACATGGAAACACACATGGAAACTTTGGAAACTTTGGAAACTTTTGGGGCCCGGTTATGCAGTGAACCTGTTCCCATGCCCTCACAGGTGAGTAAATACATCAATGTTCACACTGCATGAAATGGATGTATCGAAGGGGGAAGCAGTCCTAATTATTCATTTTTCAAAGAGCGACATTCCGTTGTGAAACTGAATGTGACGAGTCAACACTCGCGGGTGGACGTATCTCAGGTTGCTTTCGACCCGAAACCCTTGCCCGCGTCTTATTGAAAATTCAATCCAAATGCAATGGACGGGGGCACATTTTGTGAGGACTGAGGACTGAGTGCTGAGGACCTCCGGTCCGGCACTGGGCAATCTGGTCGTACTGTTGCTCCGAGTAGTACGCGCCACTGAACCCTCACTGCGTTGCGGGTTCGCGGTTAACGTTCTGGAAGCGCGTGAAATGCTTCAGGTTCGCGGCTGATCTTCTGTGAGGCCGCAGGACTGAGTTGAAATCCGTAACGAGTGCTCTGCAGTCCGCTGACTGAGGAGTGATAAGGGAAATTCCTCAATCCCTCAATTCGCTCTAATTATTTTATCAGCAAATATTCTGCCCTGCAAAACGGCAATAGAAGCGGCAACCAGAAGCGGAAATAGGAGAGGCAGCCAGAAGCGGCAAAAAGAAGAAAAGCGAGAAGAATTGAGGGATTGAGGAATTGAGAAACTTCGATACACCCGTGGTGGTGGATGACTCGCGACTCGCAACCACGAAAACGCTTTCATCTCTTTCCGCACCTGACTGTCAGGTGCTCACCCTTGGGCTGCTCAGCCCCACGGATGTCCATACTTGCAAAGACCGGCCTTAGCAATTTGGAAAGCATAGGGAGCTTCGTGGCGAAAATCAAAGCCCCGGTTATGCAGCAGGCAGCACCCAACAGCAGGGTGTTTTGAACTCCGATTTTCACTGCAACACTTCCGGCGAGAAGACTTCCAAACGGCATGACGCCCAGGAATGACATGGCGTACAGGCTCATTATCCGGCCGCGTTTGTCTTCATCGACGATCGTCTGAATGATCGTGTTGCTGGAAGCTATATGGGTCATCATCGAAAAGCCGGCCAGCAAGAGAAAGAAAACGCAGAGAGTGAAGCTGCGAGAGAGCGCAAACGCGGCAATGGCAATCCCGCATGCGCCGGCTGCGGCGGGAATGACTTTTATGAGCCCATGCGCGTTTTTGCGGGAAGCAAGATATAGAGTGGCGGAGATCGCTCCGATGCCCGCTGAGGACATCAGAAATCCGAAAGTATTCGCGGTTCCGTGCAGAACGTCTTTGGCATACGCGGGCATGAGCACCATATAAGGCGCACCCGCTATGCTGAAGACCGAGAGTAGAGCCAGAATGGCGATAATCGGCTTAAAATTGAAGGCATAATCGATTGCTTCTCGAAATTCGCTCCAGAGCGGACCATTCTGTCTGCGCCGTTCTTTTTTCGCCACCCTGATGGCCTGGAGAGCGGCAAGGACAGCCACGTAGCTGATGCCGTTGATAAGAAAGCAAACCCCTTCCCCTACCGTGGTAATAAGAATTCCGGCAAGCGAGGGGCCAATGAAGCGAGCGCTGTTAAACAGCGCCGAATTCAGCGCTATCGCATTTCCGAGGTCCTCTCTCCTTTCGACCATCTCGATCACAAATGACTGCCGTATGGGCATATCGAAAGCGTTTACAGTTCCTACGAAAACGCTGAGGGCGACAATGTGCCACGGCCTGATGGCCCCGGTCAGCACCAGGGCTGCAAGGACGAGCGCCTGGACCATGGAAAGCCCCTGGGTCCAGAGCAGCAGACGCTTGCGGTCGAACCTGTCGGCCACAATACCTGCGAACGGGCCGAAGAAAAGCGTGGGAATCTGGTTTGAAAAGGCCACCACGCCGAGCAGGAGCGTCGAGCCGGTAAGCCTGTAGACAAGCCAGCTAAGCGCGACCTGCTGAGTCCATGTCCCGATAAGGGAAATACCCTGGCCGAAGAAAAAAAGGCGATAATTCCTGTACCGGAATGCTCGAAAAACCGCCGTGACGCTTACCCCCAAACCAAACTTCATTGCATATTTTCCCTGACTCCGAATCAAACTATTTACTTCCCCGGCCGGTCTCGATCCCCTGCCGACCTAAGATTGTACAGCGAGAACTGTTTCACATCAACCCAGGCGATCATCATCTTATGCCCCAGCCCCATACGTTGGCTCAGGAAGGTTTTTTGTCTCTGTGATCAGATGCGTGTGGCAGTGCAGGCAGGTTCACCCTTAACTCGACTCAGTTCGCTCGGGCGTGAAAAATTTTCTCGCCCCTGTTTTTTCTCGCTTCTATTGCCGCTTATGGTTGCCGTTTGGCAGGGCCAAATGGGATCTTAGAAAAACTCATTCCTCAGGTGGTAGACAGCACTTTACATTATTTTTTATAGACACTCGACCACTTGGATATCTTGAAAATATTACTATCTGATACAGATGGAACAACCTGCGATATTAAGGAATTAAGCGACGGTTTGCCTTGGGAACTTTATGGGGATCGTGGCAGGATCAAGCGTTTCAGTAAGAAGCGTTATAAATACTTTTAAGGATTTTATGGAGAAGCCGTGAGCGAGTCTAAAAACGCACCGAACGCGTAAACTGCTACGAAAGATTCCACCGGATGATTCACCTGTCCGAAGACGGACTTGAGTTGACAATTGCGATCCCCTCTCATCCTCTGGCATTCCTTTCAAGTCAGTGAACGGGGTGTTCTCCAATCGCTCTCAACACCCGGACGATGACTTCCGGATCAATGTAGAGACCGACCGATATCAGTTTATCAATGGCGGGTTTGGCAAAAGGAATCAGGTTCTCACGCTTGGCTCTTGCAATCAGGCATACTGAACCAATGAGAGGCCAAGTTGTACGTGATAAGGGCAAGATTGTTTTCGCTAGATCCGCCGGAATCCTGACATTACCTATCATGTGCAGCAACTCGCGGACTAGGGAGAAGTAGTTCAGCTCAGCCATATTTTTTGGGAAGGACGTGTGAATCAAAACCGTCATGCGGACAGATACGGCCGGACTGTTTCTGCTGTATTGTGAATGGGTAACCTCTAACGCGTCCCTATGGTCAAACCGACGAATGTGAAACTCTCGCCCTGTTTACGGGTAAAATCAAGTGAATATTCGCTATCTTTCGTATACCAGTTGATGAAGTAGCTGTTCTCATCGACCTTGGTAGGCTTCCAGGCTGCGATGTATTTCTTGATTTTCGCGGTGAACATTTCGTCATAGTTTTTCAGAAAGGCTTCTTTAGTCTTGACCTGCTGAAGATGTTCATTCTCGTCCCAGGTGAAGCTTGCAAAATTGATCATACTTGCCACTTTTTCTTTATCCCCGGAGCCGACTGCCTTTTGAAAATCGCCGAAAAAACGGCCGAAACTTTCATCTTTCGGGGCAAGGTCGGCGGCAAACACAAAGGCGCCGGTTGAAAGGAGAAAGAGTAACAAAATTGTTAGCGTCCGCCTCATTGTCATGGCTATTTCCACCTCTCAGTTCAGTGGTTTAGGGTGCCTTAGATCCCTGAATCCACCAATAATGTCTTTAAATGCGACTATTCATCAGTCTTCTTCGCACTCTTGAACGAAATATACCAGGGTATGGACGATTCAGCGCTCTTTTTTTGGAATCTCCCGAAATGGCAAAGTCATGGTCGCACAACGGTTCTAAATCAGGTAATAATAGCATTGGGGAAAAGGCAGGAGAATCATTGTTCTCGAAAGCTGTTCGAAAAAGTCATGTTCCTGCAGACGAAAAATTGAATCCTGCCCGATCACATTGTCAGGACTCAGATCCCTTCGCGCTTTTAATAACGTGAGAAGAATGGTTGACCCTTCGTTTCACATCTCTCCTCGCCTTTGAGAAATGGAACGCCAAAATCTTCGCTATTTTCGAATCATTTGTCTACCGATTCGATGCAAACTGACTCTTTCGAGATTGGCAAGGTATCTAGGGTCCGGGTCGTCTGCTATAGTAAGCTGTTTATCCACGTCTCGTCTGCTCTTTCCTTTGTCCACTGATATCGCATAACTTTTCCCTGAGTACCCGTCCATTACCTGGGGTAGGGAAACGAGACCATCAAAAGCGGGGAAGGAGTGTGTCCCGGGGTTGAAAAAATTAGGCTCAGTCACCTATCATTTGTATCTTCGATTAGAGACTCGTATGGTTTCGGGAACTCTAGGGTGTTCCAGAGATTTTCGGCAGAATCCAACCTGAAAATGCGGTTCTGGTGTACGGCAAACAACTTGATGCTTACTATGGACGGATACCTTTTATGCGTAAACATTCTCGATCTCGAGCTCGCAGGGATATGGCTCGAAGGAAATTATCGGATTTGGAGGCGCCCTATGCACGATTGCTTCAGGCTCGGGAGACTGGTCTACCTTATGACAGCCCTTTTCATCACAGCCGGCGTATTTGGCTGTGCAACCACGCCCACAGGTCCGTCCGCCCAGGCGGCGGCTCAGGCAGAAAAGACGACAGCGCTCGGACAGGTCCAACATCCGGTGTATCAGTGCCCTGGCATGGTCACCTATTATTCTCCGCCCGGCAGGATCGACTTGTGCGGGGACCCCGTCCCTTTGGAAAACCAGGAGGTCATGGAGCGATTCGACAAAGAGTTCACTCTCGTGGTGTACAACCATGCGCAGGTTTACCAGTGGTTAAAACGCAAGGAGCGCTATTTCCCGTCGATTGAGGAATGCCTCCGGCGCCTCAACCTGCCCGAAGACCTGAAGTATGTCGCCATTGCGGAAATCGAGCTCCCGCTAAATGCCCCGAAGAGGAAATCGGTAGACATGCGCTATGACTTCAAGCGCTCCCCCGACAGCGCTTTCCAGTATCTGGGGGATCTTTACCGCAGTTTCAAGAGCTGGCCTCTCGCCATAGCGGCTTACAACTCCGGTGAAAAACGCATTATGGACGAATGCCGCGCGCAGGGGGAGAGCGATTGCTACCAAATGATGCTGCCGCAGGAGACTGAGCGCTATGTTTTCAGAATCTTGGCGATCAAGGCGGTCCTGAGCGACCCGGCGCGGTACGGGTATGAACTGCCCAAAGGCGCCGGATACCGCTAGGACCACCAGGGCAGGAGGTCAACATCTCTCCTAACTCCCAAAATCTCAGCGCACGGAAAACTTGCCGAGTTCGGTCATTTGTTCAGGAAATCGAGACCGGCTGAAGGTTCAGCGTCCTGGCAAGATAAGTGAACTGGCTGGAGCACTTCTCTTGGGGGGCGGCTTGAGTTGGGTGGCGGGACTTACTTTGATTGCAATCCCAGAAGTCCAGCGGACAGAATGAAGGACGGCCAGTGCTCAATCAGAAAAAGCCGGTAAGCCTTTTTTCCGCCACCATCCTGGTCATCGCCAATATGATCGGGACGGGCGTTTTTACCACTCTTGGGTTTCAACTTGCCAGTGTTCATTTTCCATTTTCCGCAATCATGCTGTGGGTTGTGGGAGGCATTGTCAGCTTTTGCGGAGCACTTTCTTACGGTGAGCTGGGCGCGATGATGCCTCGATCCGGGGGCGAGTACGCCTATCTCACCGAGATTTACCATCCGGCAATCGGATTTCTTACCGGCTCTGTTTCCATCCTGGTCGGTTTCGGGGCTCCCATCGCGCTCGCGGCTATGGCGCTGGGGCGGTATTCAGGGGTGGCTTTTCCCGGAGTCGACGAAACGATCGTAGCAGTGGTCGCAATCGTGGCCCTCACCCTGGTGCACCTCGTGGATGTGCAGTTCGGCTGCCATTTTCAGAATGTCTTCACAGTCGGCAAGATTCTCCTGATCGCGGCTTTTATCTTGGCCGGCTTTTCTATGCCGTACCCGCAAGAGATCGGACTGCCGGAATCGCTGGGCGAGATAGGGTCGGTTTTCAATCCTGATTTTGCGGTCGGGCTGGTTTACGTCTCCTTCGCCTACTCAGGCTGGAACGCATCCGCCTATATCGCCGGGGAGATCCCGTGGCCAGAGCGGAATCTTCCTATCTCACTCTTCCTGGGGACCGTCTTTGTTTCACTCTGCTACGTTCTGCTCAACCTTGTTTTCCTGTTAACCGTCCCCGCAGGTGAGCTTGCCGGAAAAATCGAGGTCGGTTACCTCTCGGCTAAGGCGATTTTCGGAGCGGGCGGAGTCCGGCTTATGACGTTACTGATCTGCCTGGCTCTGATCTCGACCATCAGCTCCATGGTTATGGTAGGCCCGAGGGTGGCTGGCGCCATGGGCGAAGATATCAGGGCTCTGGGATTTCTGGCCGGGAGGAACAAAAGAGGCGTCCCGGTCCGGGCCATCCTCATTCAGTCCTCGATTGCGATTCTCCTTGTACTGACTTCTGCTTTCAACTTCGTTCTGACTTACGTCGGTTTCACTCTGACCCTGTTTACCTGTATGGCCGTTCTGGGCGTGTTTGTCCTTCGGTTCAAGAAGCCCTACCTCAAAAGACCATTCAAGACATGGGGCTACCCCGTGGTTCCCGCGCTCTATCTGGCGGTCAACGGCTGGATGCTTTGCTACCTTGTCATCCAAAGGCCTCTGCCTTCCGCATTTTGCCTAATGACCGTTGCATCTTTACTGGTTCTCTACAAGTGGCTTACGAACAGGCAAAGCCAATCTACCTTGCTCTAGGAGGGAGAAACGATGATATCGGACAGAAACAAACGGCACGGCCGGGCGATAATTTCCATTTTATTGATACTTACGCTTTTCTCTATAAATGATTTTGCCACGGCCCGGCAGCCGGACGCCATTGACAACCCGGCCTTCCCGGCCGGGAAGAGCCCCGACTATGGCGGAATATACAATCATCACGCCCGGTTCATCGCAGGAATGGCAGTTCCGCAAAGTGCATTGGCCTCATTTCAAAGCAGGCCGGCATGGGTGGAGTATTCCCGGTTTTTCGACCGAAGCTGGAGGAATCTGAACAAGAGGCTGCTCATACCCGAACGTTCGTGGTCTGAGAGGGAACTTGGGGCTGCAGCCTCATCGGACAGCACCGTCTTCTATCCATTCAGCGGGCCGGATTTTGCCAATGTCAATGCCTTTTTCCCGCGGGCCCGGACATACGTTCTGGTCGCCCTGGAGCCGCTTGGAGAGATCCCCAAGTTTGCCGCCATGACCGATGGGCAGTTCAATTCTTATTTCCAATCCATGAAAAATTCCCTCCACGACCTCCTAAACATCAACTACTTCCTATCCTCCCACATGGACGCTGAGATTGAGCAAACGGAAATAAGGGGCGTTCTTCCGATTATCCTGTTCATGCTGGCGCGGAATAACGCACAGGTGCTCGACGTCCGGTATTGGACAATGGGGCTGGACGGGAGGGTTCGGGAACTTCCCGCACTCGGCACCACTGTCCGGGAATTTCCTGCCCTCCGGACCACAGACCTGGACCTGAATAACATCCAGGGCATTCGGATTGCCTTTAATGCCGCCGGTTCCGAGGAGAGTCACCCTCAAACCCTTTACTACTTTCGTGTCAACCTTTACAATCAGGCCTTCGATCAAAACCGGTACTTTCTCTCTTTTCTCAGAAGGCTGGCGCCTTTCACCACCTTCATAAAGTCCGCCTCGTACGTGATGTTCGACATCAAGACCTCGACCGCGAGGCAGTTCATGCTGGACCATAGCCGCTATATAGTCCAGGAGGATTCAGGAATTCCGTTGAAATACTTTGACCCCTCCCTTTGGAGTCTTCGATTCTACGGCAGTTACGTCCGGCCTATTTCAACTTTCAGTGAGGATTACCAGGAAGCAATGGCCTTGATTTACAAGGCGGATAAGAAGATTAAACCTTTGCCCTTCGGCTTTGGCTATTATTTCAACCCTGGCGAGGCAAACTTGATGTTTGCAGAAAGAAGGTCTAAGGATCGAAAAAGAGATGAAGCTCCTTTTAGCAATTCTGATGATAAGCATTTTCTTTATGACAACTGAGTGTTCCAGCGCCGGCACTGGGGCTCTTGAGCTTTCCGGGTGCCTACCTTTACAGGTTGGACAATACCGTCCTTTTGCGGAGACATTGGACGAAGGCCTTCAGTCGGCGCTCGAGCGGGCTCTGGACAAGAATCGGTCCTGGCGCGCCCTGATCGAGCAAAATAAAATGGCTGTCGGGTTGGTGGACCTTTCAAACCCTGCAACTGCACGTTTTGCGAGCGTAAATGGCTGGACGATGATGTATGCGGCGAGCCTGCCCAAAATCGCGGTTTTGATGGCCGCTTACCAGGGCATTGAAGACGGCGCGCTCCAGGAAACGCCCGAACTCCACGAGTGGTTGGTCCAGATGATTCGCCGTTCGAGCAACCCTGCCGCTTCCTCACTGATTGATCTCATTGGTCTGAAGCGCATCGAGGACATCCTCCAGTGGTATCAGTTCTATGTCCCCGAATACGGCGGGGGAATCTGGCTGGGCGCCCGTTATGCGCACGGCGGCGAGCGAAATCCCGAACCAATAAAAGGCCTGACACATGCCGCAACTGTCATGCAAATATGCCGCTTCTACTACATGCTTGCAACTGGTGAAATCATTAGCCCGGAACGCTCGCGCCAGATGTTGGAGATACTTTCAAGGCCCGGCCTTCACGACAAATTTGTAAGTGTCCTCGAAAAGGATGTCTCTCCAGACAGGCTGTTCCGGAAATCGGGGGATTGGGACGTCTACTTTTCGGATTCGGTCCTCGTCTGGGATGACGACTGCCGAAAATATATACTGGCAGCCCTGATTGATGACAAGGATGGGGAACGTATACTGCGGGATCTCGTTCCTGTCGTGGAAGAACTCCTGAAGCCCTATCAAATTGAAGCAAGCTCCCGGCAGCAGGCCCAGGGTCCCCCTCGCCAAGTGTCCCAGTCCGGCTTAAAACGGAGTGGCCCTTCAATATTATGCAGCACCTGGTCGGCGATACTCCAGGGATTCCACGAGTTCATGAGGTACTCTCCGTTCTATCCAAAGGATGCGAAGTGCCGTTGATGGGTGTTGACGCACTCTTACTGCTCGTAATCGTGATCCTCTATCCCTTCTGCCGGTGGGTTGACCGGTTTGGGTTGCCAGGTTTAAAGGGCGGCACACAGAGTGGTGGCTGATCTACTTGTTGTGATTGGAGCGAGTCCTATAGGTGTGTCGACTTTTTGGGAATTCCCAGTCAATCGTCTGAACTCGGCAGCGTAATCTTCACCGGATAGAACAAATCTCTCCTCGTTGTTAAGAAATAAGCTTACTCAAAAGTTCAAGATGTTCGAATCCTGTGAACCTTAGCGTATTTTGGTAATCTTCTGAATCCCGCCCGCTAAAAGTCTCCTTCCGGTGAGATCGAACTGTTGTATGGACGAAGCTATCGGATAGATGGATCACAACCCTGCGATCGGTTGGAGTGCGAGAATCCAGTGGGAGATGATTAGGCATGGTTTTCCTTGACAACAGCCTCCGAATGCCGTGGAATCAAACAGATATGTGCCCATAGTTTCTCCTGATAGGTGCTTGATATCTTCAGTTACAGAATTGGAGATCGACATGCGGCGAGTCATTGCAATCTTGGCCCTGTCGGTGGCGGTAGTTTTGGCGGTTCGGGTTTCGCCTGTGCCAGGGCAAGAGGAACAGACGAAGAAACCATTGACCGGGAAGCTGAAAGATGGGACCGTGATCACGGAAGAGGATCTAAAGAGAATACTCAGTGAGCACAAGAAATGGGTGGAGTCTGAGGGTAAAGGGGGTAGAAAAGCAGACCTGAGCGGGGCCAGCCTGAGTGGAGCCGATCTGAGGGAAGCCAACCTGAGTGGAGCCCAGTTGAGTGGAGCCGACCTGAGTGAAGCCGACCTGATGGGAGCCGACCTGAGTGGAGCCGTCCTGAGTGGAGCCGTCCTGAGTGCAGCCCGCCTGAGTGGAGCCCACCTGGGCGGAGCCGACCTGAGTGAAGCCGACGCGAGCGGAGCCGACCTGAGCGCAGCCGACCTGAGCGCAGCCCACCTGGGTGGAGTCGACCTGAGTGGAGCCGATTTGAGGGAAGCCAACCTGAGTGAAGCCGACCTGAGTGGAGCCGACCTGCATAAAGCCAACCTGAGTGTAGCCAACCTGTATAAAGCCGACCTGAGTGAAGCCGATCTTAGCGAGGCCAAACTGCAGAAAGCACACGCTGAATTTGCAGTATTTGCGGGAACGAAATTTGTGGATGCCGTAGTCTCAGACTTCTTCTTTGCCGGGGCACGCAGACTAACTGAAATAGCCATGACATCGCCAACGACTGTGGTCAATCTAAGAAAAAATGCAAAGGAGTGGGGTTTTAGAAACGAAGAAAGGGCCTTAACAGCAGCTTTGCACAAGTACCGAATGAAGCAGGGTAAAGCCTTCTATGAGAAGTTCTTAGATGACTATTTGTTGGGAGGAAAGCTGACGAAATATGGGGCGGAGCCGTGGAATAGCCTGTGGTTTCTCGCAATTCTTGTCGTTCCGTTTTCCATTGCCTACATGATATCTCTCGGAACGCACCGCAAAATGACTGGCATCTGGATTGTGCGCCACCCGGACCGCGTCCTCAAATCTCTGGGCAAGGACAGGCCTATCAAGTTGACCACCGCGCTGGCCAAGGGATTTTTGCCTTACGAAAAACCAAGGGGGTACACAGGGAGAATCACTCGCTGGCTGGGCATTCTGTGGACTGGCCTCTATTTCAGCATTCTCTCCGCTTTCAGTATCGGCTGGCGGGAGTTGAACTTCGGTGTTTGGATTACCCGACTCCAGCGGCAGGAATACACACTACGTGCCACTGGCTGGGTTCGGACGGTATCGGGAATCCAGTCTCTCATCAGTTTGTATCTGTTGGCTCTTTGGGCGCTGACTTACTTCGGGCGACCTTTTGAGTGATTGAAAGTCTTTGGTGAACCGGAAAACAGGAACTTATCCATACCTCTACTTTTAATCGAAAATCAGCCCCTTAAAAGCTTATTATGTTCGAATCATACTTGGATTAAACGCGGTTTCAGGTAAGGATACTTTACTCGACATGCCTGTTCTTGCGCATGATTTCGTATTTTCCAAACGAACTCGCATGAAGAATCAGGATCCGCGTGGATCTCAGAATTTAGCGTAAAAATTAAAGCATGCCGAGCGAGGCGATAGAAAGCGGGCTTAACATCCCGATAGTGTGCACAAACTATTCGGTATCCTCATTGCATAACAATTTGTGGCAACAGACCTAACCAGAGAGCTTCTCTTAAGGTCGAGCCTTGCGACCGCCAACCCTGAGATCTTGCTACTGGGGGTCTGGCATTGTTCCCTCGCCGAGGTTGGAAGTTGTGCCCGTTCCTCAACGTGACTCGACGTCATAGTACGACTCGAATATTTCGCTGATCGACCGGGTGTCCGGCAGCACATAGACTATGCCACGAGTCCCGGTAAAAGAAGGACTCACAACGTCCTCATAGAACTTCACCGGCACATTGATGCAACCATAGGAAATACGGTGGTCCAGCGGATTTCGAGAAGCCAGGCGCTCAAGGCGGCGCTCCTTGGGGTTATGCGTAACCACCCGATGCATGGAAACGGCACCGTCGTAGTCTACCCAGAGGACGTCCTTCCCTTGGAAATTTAAGCCCAGCGAGGCCACGAAGCGGCCCGCCGGCGTGACGCGCTCTTCAGGGCGAATGTCCGACAATTTCATGTCACCGATACCGGGGATGGCATCATCACCCCGTGCCAGGCCCAGCAGGACCGGCGCTGCGCCCCGAAGTCGCCCATCGGCATTGAATACAAAGGCTTTGGCGTCAATCTTGTCTACAATCACAAAAGGCATGCCGCGATTGTCGCCTGAATCTACCACCCAATCTGCCAGATGCTGGGCGTTCCGGGACTTGTGCTCCTGTTCGAAGTCCGCCCTTTTGGGGTGAGGTGCCACGGCAGGTTGCGTCTCAGCAATCAAGTAGTTTGCTGCCGCTTGATGCGCAGACAAAGAGCGGTCAGGGTTGAAAAATTGCGTGTCGTTGTCAGCGGCGGCAACTTGGTGGGGGATAAAACTGATGGCCATCAGGCCAAGACAAAGCCCTTTCTCTATGATGGCTGTGAGCGCACGCACGCTCCCTGAATGCTTCGTGTAACGCAATGCCGCCAAAATGATCAGCCTAATCTTTTTCTATTCGTGTCACATGATTGTCCGTGCCTAATCGGCATGTTTCTCTCGTCCAGTGGAACAGTAAATAGCCCTGTCTTGTGTCTTTGTCAACATCAAGACAGGGCGCAGGAAGCAATTTAGTTGCGGTCCTGTTTAGGCGGAGGGACGTATTGCGGTGGCGGAGGCGCCGGTGCGACTACCACAGGCTGTGGCGGAGGGGTCTCCATCGCCACTTGTCCGCATCCCGGGAAACACGAGCAACCAGCCATAAGAATACTGAAGCCGAAAATAAATAATAAGAGCCAAAATGATCTTTTCATAGTGCATCTCCTCCTTTAGAGATAATTAGTAATAGTCCAATCTCCTCGTGTGTCGAACCGCCAGAAACCGGTTCAACAATCTTGCTATGATCTTAATGCCGCCATCCCTGAATCGCAACATTTTTGCCGTTCTAAACCGTTAGCTTAATAAGAAAAACATATGAACGCATCGGGAGCAATCTTTATCATTCACTTCCTGGTAAAACAAACGTTCGCTAAGAGAGTGCAGTTATTCAAAAAACTTTCCATATCTCTCCTATATGGCGTTATCCGGTGGACCATCGAGAATCTTTCAATGTCTGGATCATACCTGCAATATTCATCCTTGGTAGCAGAGGCGATTGAAGGCCTACCCTTTTTGACGATTCCAAGCTTTGCCGGCCACGATTCCTTTTCACCCTGAGATTACACAGCGAGTGGACATATGAGCTGAAGTTGATGACTTGACCAAAAAGTCCTGTCGGCATAGTATATTTTGTGTATAAGATACGGACAAAGGGGGGAGATCGCCACGTTTAGAGTCATTGTCACACCAAACGCGCGCGCACTCGCGCCTTAAAAAGGTTGCGCCAGAATTCACCGTTTACAGGATCTTCCATCATTCCGGTAGTGACCGGATCTCCTGCGGCCGCACGCCGGGGGGCTTCCGCAGCATATCGGCGAAACCGCGGCAGGCGGGAACGCACGGAGGAGTCTCTCCAGCCGTTTCTCAGCCTTTTTCCTTTACTGCAGCAGTCCTTGTGATCTATTTTTTCCCGATGTTACATCATAACCATGGACAGAAGCTGAACGGCGGTGGACCGTGCCCATTGCTGCGGCCCGTCAAGGAACGATTGGAGAGTTGAAAATGTCCAAAAGAATCATCCTGCCCATCCTGTTATTGATAATTCTGACGGCTGCTCCGGCCGGGGCGGTCGATGCCGACTCGGTAATCGGCTTCTGGATTACGCAGGATAAGGATGCGCTCTTCGAGATATACAGATGCGGATCGGTTTACTGCGGAAAAATCTCCAGCCTGGAAGAACCCAACTATCCGCCCACCGAGGAACAGATGCCAGGCAGACCCAAAGTAGACAGGTATAACCCGAATCCCGCCCTCAGAAATCGCCCCCTTGCCGGTTTGCCCCTGATGTCCGGATTTGATTATCAGGGGGACAATTTATGGAAGGGCTTTATTTACAACCCCGAGGATGGAAGGACATACCGGTGCAATTTCTCAATGGCTGGAGAGAATCTGCTGAAGGTTCGGGGTTATATAGGCATTCCCCTCCTGGGAGGAACCCAGGTCTGGACCAGGAGGAAATAAGAGCCGAAAGCTGGAAACAACATTGGAGAAGAGAAGAGTTTTAAGTTTTTAGTAGTTGGTTTTTAGTAGTTACTGAAAACTAATAACTGACAACTAAAAACTATTTATTTTTCCACACCGGCTTTCTCTTTTCGATAAATGCGCTCATCCCTTCGAACGCGTCCTCCGCCATACAATTCATCGCGATGACTTCTTTCGCGTAGTCGTAAGCGGACCTTTCGTCGAGGTCCACCTGTGAATAGAAGGCCTTCTTTCCGAGGCTGAGGACAAACGGACTTGCCTGCGCCAGTTCCAGTGCCCAGTTGCGGGTTTCTTCGGCCAGTTTTTCAGCCGGGACGACCTTGTTGACCAGGCCGAACTGCAATGCTTCTTCGGCAGAAACGAAGCGGCGGCTGAGGAGCATGTCCATGGCGCGCCGCCTGCCGACTACACGAACCAGGGGGACCATTGGAGTGGTGCAAAAAAGACCTATCTTCACGCCGGGAGTGGCGAAGCGGGCCCCGGTTTCGGCGATGGCCAGATCGCAAGCCGCGACGAGTTGGCATCCGGCTGCCGTTGCAATCCCGTGCACCTGAGCTATTACAGGCTGCGGCAGCTCATGGAGCTTGAGCATCATCTTGTTGCACTCGGTGAAGATTTCCCGCAATCCGCCCGGGCTCTCATGGTTCCGCGTCATTTCCCGAATGTCGTGTCCGGCGCTGAACGCCGGGCCGTTCGCCCGAATGACGAGAATAGATACATGGGGATCTTTCTCAACCTCGTCAATGGCGCCCCGGACCGCGTTGATCATCTCTAGTGAGAGAGCATTCCTGCTCTCGGGCCGGTTCAGAGTGAGCCAGCCAATCGGAGGGTCTTTTTCAAGAAGTACAGAGCTCATTGGATTACCTCCCATCAAGAATATTTAGCCTAACTGCTTCGCGCATTCCTGGCCGGCAAACTGACGATGAATGTGGAACCTGCCCCCGGCTTGCTGTGTGCCTTAATACTTCCTCCGTGATGCTCGACGATTTTGCGGCAGATGGAAAGCCCTATCCCGGTACCGCTGTATTCTTTCCGGCTGTGCAATCGCTGGAAAGGGGCAAAGATACGATCCAGATACGTTTCTTCGAAACCGATCCCGTTATCCTCGAAGAAAATCCGGCAAGCGTCCTCACCGTCATAGTTACTATAAACTTTTACCAGAGGTTTTCCATTCCCACGTTGAAATTTCAAAGCATTGCCGATTAAATTCTGAAACAGTTGCTTCATCTGAGTTTCATCAGCCTCAATAATGGGCAATTGTGCGATTTCGAGCTTCCCGCCCGTCTGATTCAGGGTCAATTCGAATATCTGTGCGACTTCCTCAGCCACTTCATTGAGGTTTATCTTAGAGAATGACTCGGGTTTTGAGGCTACCCGCGAGTATTTGAGAAGATCGCGAATCAGTTGTTGCATTCGCCTTGCTGAATCCTCCATTCTGGTGAAATAATCGCTTGCCGTTTCATCAAGTTCATGGCCGAGCAGTCTTCTAAGGCGATCTGCAAATGTCTGGATTTTTCGCAACGGTTCCTGGAGATCGTGAGAGGCGATAAAAGCAAATTCCTGAAGTTCCTGGTTTACTGCTTCGACCTTTGCCGTATGAAGCCTCAATGTCTCTTCGGCCCTTTTGCGCTCTGTAATTTCCGTACCGATGCCGAGTATCCCGGACGGAGCGCCCTTCTCATCTAATATCGCCTTATTTGTCCAACTCACCCAGGCGGTCTCTCCGTTTTTTAGCATGATCTCGCTCTCGCATTCGATGGAACGCTCGGGCTGCCGTATGATCTCCTCGATTAACATCGCCAGGTTCTGCCCGGAATTCTCCGTTCTCGGAATAATAATTCCTATAGGATCGCAGCCCAGCATATCCTGCTCGCCGCATCCGAGAAGTTTTTGACCGAATTCATTGACGAAGGTGATGCGTCCCCCGGTGTCCATCCGCATTATGAAGCTGCTCGCATTTTCAACCAGCTCGCGGTATTTTTCCTCGCTCTGCCGAAGGGCATCGTTGGCCCTTGCCAGTTCCTGCGTACGTCTATAAACACGCAATTCCAGTTCTTCTTTGCGGCAGTTGAGTTCGAGGAACACTTTCACCTTGGACAGCAGTATTTCGGAGCGAAACGGCTTCGTGAGGAAATCCACCCCACCGGACTCATATCCTTTGAACACGTATGGATCATCAGAGTACACCGCCGACAGAAAGATGATGGGGATATTCGTGGTCCTGGCGTCGCTTCGCAGCAGGTTCGCCAATTCATAGCCGTCCATCCCCGGCATCTGGACATCCAGGATGGCCAGGGCGAAATCATGATTGAGCGTGGCACGCAGGGCCTCATCACCCGTTAATGCCTTGACGATCTCGATGTCCAGACGCTTGAGAACATTTTCAAGGGCAAAGAGATTGCTCTCCTTATCGTCAACTATCAGAATAGCCGCCATCTACTCACTTTTCCTCTCATCGTACACGGGGGGACGCCGCGCGCCCTATTCCGGCAAGGAACCTGCCGATTTCCGGTATGCTCATCACGCGGTCGACTTCCGTTTCGTCCAGCGCGGCCAAAGGCATGACAGGGAATTCCGCTGTTGCGGGATCCTGAACGATAGTAAATCCGCCATTTTCCTTTATGCGCCGCAAACCGGCGGCCCCATCCCTGCTGGCGCCCGTAAGTACTATGCCGATAAGCCCGGGGCCGTATACGTCCGCAGCCGACTCAAATAAAACGTCTATCGAGGGTCTGGAATAGTTCACCTTCTCGTCGACGGACAGGGAGAAGCTTCCGTCCGATTCTATCATGAGATGGTAATTGGCCGGCGCAAAATAGACTGTGCCGGGAATGACCGGTTCCTTTTCCTCCGCCTCCCGGACCGGAAGCAAACAAAACCCGCCCGCATTCTTGAAAAAAGAGCTGTCCTGCTGCGGATGGAGATGCTGGACAACAACCAGGGACAGGGGAAAGTCATTTGGGATCAATGGCAACAAGACCTTCAGAGCATTGAACCCCCCTGCCGAAAGACCGACTACCACAGCCCGATGGCGTCCGGATTTTATTATCTGGTCTTTTGATAAATCTTCCATTTTTGACTCAATGTCTTGAAATCCCGGGCTACCTCAGTGAATTGGAGCGTTTCCTTGCTGCCGAGCGCGAGCACTCCGCCATGCGCCAGACTGTCCCGAAAAAGATTCAGGACCCTGTTCTGAAGGGTCTTGTCAAAGTAGATAAGGACATTGCGGCACAGTATAAAATGTACCTCACTGAACACTCCGTCCGTCACGAGGTTGTGATTTGCAAAGGCGATATTCTTCCTCAGGGAAGGCTCAAGGATTGCCGCATCATATCCTGCCGTGTAATACTGCGAAAAAGAACCGGCGCCGCCGGAACGCTGGTAGTTTGCAGTGAATTCCTTCATCCTCTCAAGTTGATAAATGCCATCCCTCGCTCTATCCAAGGCAACGTCGTTGAAGTCGGTTGCAAATATCGTGGATCGGTCATAAAAACCTTCCTCCTTCAAGACGATAGCCAGCGAATAGACCTCCTCGCCCGTGGCGCAGCCCGCGTGCCAGATTTTTATGAAGGGATGAGTCTTGAGATAGGGCACGACCTGCTCCCGCAGCGCTTTGAAAAACTCCGGGTCTCGAAACATCTCTGATACTGTTATGGACAGATCGTAGATGACCTTTTCGAATAAAGACTCATCGTATAGCACGGGTGCAATAATCTGGCTGATGGCGCTATAATTTTCCTTGCCGAGGATGTTTCGGATACGCCTCTTGATAGAGGTCCGGGCATAGTTCCTGAAATCATGGCCGTAACGCTTGTAGATCGCGTCGAGCAGCAACTGAATCTCGATATCCTCTATTTCTTCTTTGCGCATTTCCCCACGCTCCGCGAGGTTACCTTTTGTACAACCATACACGCAACATGGACAAGAGCCTTTCGACTTCGACCGGCTTGGCAAGGTAATCATTGGCGCCCGCCGCGATGCACTTGTCCCGGTCGTCCTTCATTGCCTTGGCTGTCAGGGTGATGATCGGCAGGTCCTTGAATCGCGGCTGTTTTCGAATGGCTCTTGCAGTTTCGTAGCCGTCCATGCCCGGCATCATGATATCAAGAAGCACCAGGTCGATGTCGGGATTTTTCTCAAGGGACACCACGGCCTTGCGTCCATCTTCGGCTTTGATCACGTTCATCCCCCGCTCTGAGAGAATCTTAGACAGGGCAAAGAGGTTGCGCATGTCATCGTCGACCAGGAGGATGGTTTTGCCGATGAACATTGAATCCCTGTCATGCAGGTTGATGATCATCTCTCTTCTGGACGACGGCATGGAGCTGACGGTCTTATGAAGGAACAGGGCCGTTTCATCCAGGAGGCGCTCTTCCGATCTTACCCCTTTTATAATGATGGACTCGGCATGTTTCCTGAGTTCCATTTCCTCTTCGCGGGTAAGGTCCTTACCTGTATAAACGATCACCGGGGGCCGGCAGATATTCTTTTCGATCTCCATTCTGTCAAGGAGGTCGAAACCGGTCATGTCCGGCAGCCCGAGATCGAGGACCATGCAATCGAAATTCCCGGCTGCGAGAGCAGCCATGGCCTCGGCGCCGCTCGCCACCTCCACAATGTTCACGTCCGCATCGGCGATCAGATTTACGATGCCCAGGCGCTGCTGGGCATTATCTTCAACAAGGAGCAGGTCCTTTATCTTTTTTTCCACCATGTCTTCGATCTTCCTGAAAGCACTATCCAGATCCTCCCTGGCGGCAGGCTTAGTCAAAAAGCCGATGGCGCCCTTTTGCATGGCATTGATGGAAGCCTCCTCAACAGACATGACATGCACAGGGATATGCCGCGTCGCCGGGTTTGCCTTGAGCGTATTGAGGACCGTCCAGCCGGTCATGCCGGGCAGCCTGATATCCAGTATAATAGCGGTTGGAATGTATTTTTGCGCCAGTTCAAGACCTGCCTCGCCCGTGCGCGAGACGAGCGCCTTGAAACCCTTTTTATGGCATTGATCGAGGAGGATTTTTGCAAAGTTCTCGTCATCTTCAATGATCAGTATGCTCTTGTCGCCTTCCTGAAGCCCTTCCAGGTCACCGGCGACAAACCAGGCCGGAGTGGTTTCTTTATTCATTTCGAGGGACGTCGAGCGATCGACTGCATCGGGGTTCACCGCCGCGTTCTCCTGATACGCACGGACACCCGGCGCCTCACTTTCGGCTAATTCGGTGGGCAAGTAGAGGGTAAAAGTCGAACCTTGACCGAGGCGGCTCTCGAGCTGGATTTCCCCTCCGAGGAGCTTGGCGATCTCCCTTGATATGGAAAGGCCAAGGCCCGTGCCGCCATATCTCCTCGTTGTGCCGCTGTCTGCCTGCTGGAACGCCTCAAAGACAAGCAACTGCTTGTCGTCGGGAATACCTATGCCGGTGTCTCTGACTGAGATAGCCACAGCCCGGCCCCGGTTCAGTTCGCTTTTCGACAGATTGACCGTTGCAGCCGGCCGATGAAACTCCACGGTAACCGATCCCGTATCGGTAAACTTGACAGCGTTTGCCAGCAGGTTTTTAAGCACCTGCTCCAGGCGCTGGCGGTCTGTCCTGATGCTTTCGGGCAAGGTGTCATCAAGGACGATTTTGAATCCAATCCGTTTCCCGGTAGCTGCAGGCCGGAACCTTTCATCAACATAATCGGCTATCTCCTGCAGCCGGACATCGCCGATCTTAAGCGTCATCATTCCCGACTCGATCTTAGAGAGATCGAGGATTTCCTCGATCAACTGCAAAAGCTCTATGCCGCTCTTCTGAATTATTTTTGCCGACTCGACCTGTTCCTGGACCAAATTGCCCCGGGAGTTGTCTGCCAAATCCCGGGATAGAAGGAGCAGGCTGTTCAGCGGGGTTCGAAGTTCGTGGGACATGTTGGCCAGGAATTCCGATTTGTATTTGCCGGTCACCTCGAGTTCACGCGCCCGCTTTTCCAGTTCCCGCCGGGTTTCTTCAAGGGCCTGGTTTTTTTGAGTGATTTGTCCTTGTTGTTTTTCGAGGGAATCGTTCTTTTCCTCCAGTTCCTCATTTACGACTTCGAGTTCTTCTTGCTGCTGCTTGAGTTTTTCCTCGGACAGCCTCAATGACCTGGTTTGTTCCTCGAGTTCCTCATTGGCAGCTCGAAGTTCCTCTTCCTGGACCTGGAGCTGCGACGCCTGGCGTTGAGTTTCATCAAGGAGTTCCCTGAGCCTGGCCTGGTTTTGAATAGTATGAAAGGCTATGGCAATGACGTTGGAGATGTCGCGAAGGAAATCCAGTTTCTCATCTGAAAACTCCTCGAAAGAGCCAAGCTCGATAACTCCCTTGACCGTATTTTCAAAGATAAAGGGCACGGCGGCGATATTTCGCGGCGGGCTGTCTCCAAACGAGGAATTGATGCGGATGTAATCCTCGGGAATGCCGGTAATTGAAATTATGTTCCCTTCGACCGCCGCCTGCCCGACCAGGCCCTCGCCAGGTTCGATGACTGCGGCCAAGGACTTGCGCTTGCTGAAAGCGTAGCTTCCGGCCAGAGTCAGCGTACCCTGGTCAGACATGAGGTAGAGTGTCCCGATTCGGGCATTGATATATCCGGCGAGAAAGCTGATTACGTCCCCGGCGAGGGCATTTACATCACTTTCCCCGACGATGATGCCGTTCAGCTCGTTTTTGCCCGTCTTGACCCAGTCCTGAAGATCGCTTTCCGCTTTGGACTGCCGGAGACTCTGGGTCATCTGATTGATGGCGTTTCCGAGCAGGTCGCGGGTCCCGCCGATTTCGACCCTCCGGCTGAAATCACCTTTGGCAATGGCCGAAGCCACCTCGGCTTTGTTCCTGAGGCTCGCCTGCATGTCCCTGAAGGATTCCGCCAGCTCACCGATTTCGTCTTTTTGTACAATTTCGACATTATGGGACAGATCACCCGCGGCAATATCCTTCATTCGCCTTACAATAATCCGAAGCGGTGGAGCGATGCTCCGGGTGATGAGGAGTGTTACGCCCAAGCCGAGTAGCAAGGTCGCTGCGATGAGCCCCGTCATTGCCTTTGCAGCACTTGACTTCTCTGCATCGGCGGTCTGGAGGAAATCTTTAGCCTTCCACTGGGCGAAATCGACCACTGCCTGGATTTTCCCTCTCACATCATCGGCGTATTTTTGCTCCGACAAATAATAGGAAGCGTCCAGTTTGTCCTTACCCTCCGTGCGAGCCAGGCGGAAGACTTCTTCACGCGGTTTTCTCCAGCCGGCGAAAGCAGATCGAGCAGACTTGACATCCTCCTTATTGCCGAGAAACCGCTCCTGGAGGATATCGAATTTACTTAAAGTCTGCGCTTCGAGATCGTTTACCTCACGCTCGAGGTCGTTCAATGCCGCCGTGTCGGCAACGTATGGAATCTTCTGCATCTGGCTGTGGATATCATAAATATTTCCTCGGATATCGCGTGCGGTGTAACCCACGGTCAGCGGATGCTCATAGATTTCAGTCAGAAGGTTTCCCAGGACGTTCATCTGGTAGAGCGCAAAGCCGCCGACGGTCAGGATCAGGAGCATTGTCAGCAGAAAACCGATGGTCAATCTGACGCCGATCCTGTAATTTTCCATTCTTAAGAAGTTATTCATGCCGCCTCCACGGTCTTTCCAATTAGTACCCGTTCACCACAGAGACGGGACATGGTCCGGACAGGGAGAGGGCACAGAGAAAAGGGAATGGGCGCGCAGGAAAAACTGAAGCAAACAGCGACCTGTCTTTTAAACGGAAGACGGACGTCGGAGGGATTTCTGCCCTCTGTCCTCTTGCCTACTCGTTTAACTGTTTTTCTCCGAGTTCTCTCCATAACATGTCCATAACCAGCCCTCTGCGGTGAGTTCAAAGCTTTTCCTGCTATTCCTGCTAATCCCGTCTAAGAAAGCTTTCCTCTGTGATCCCCGTGTCTCTGTGGTAGAATTGCCTGTGCCTATTCCCACTCCGACTCTCCATCCAGGCAGAAGCGAAGGGCTTTCTTTATCTCCTCGATCTGCTCGGGGTCCGTCACCTTCTCGCGCCTTTCATTCCTGATATAAAAGGCGTCGACCGCCTGGTCGCTCTTGGTCGTGATTTTGGCCACGGATATCGGTATCTGGAGTTCGTGCAAAGTCCTGGTAATTGTATAGAGAAGTCCTAAGCGGTCCGCCGTATAAACTTCCAGGATAGTGTACATGGCCGAGGATTCGTTATCTAAAACGATCCTGCTTGGCTCCGCCCGCAGCGTCTTTGGCTGCTGCCTTCCTGCCGAACGCGCCGCTATCCGGTAATGCAGGGCTAACTTGCCCTTGAGCAGGCGGTCCATATCCACCGACATCGCCCCCCAGTCCGTTGCCGTCTCGCCCTCCGGAAACCGGCATTGAAACAGGAGCAGGGTGATTTCGTTGTTCATTTTAAATGCCTGGGCGCTGATAATGTCGAACTCGTGGAGTGTCAGGATTCCCGCCGATTTTGAAAGAAGCCCCGGCCTGTCATAGCTCATGAAAGTAATCTCTGCGGTTTCGCGCCCGGAGGAGACTTCCCAGATGAAAGACCCTTCGGATTCCCGGAGCCTGCGGCCAAGTTGTATGTGCTTCACTATCTCCTCGGGGGATATGGAGATCAAATATCTCGGAGCGAGCTGCGAGAAATAGGTCTCCACCTCCCAGGGGCTCATAAGATCGGAAACTCGGGTCTCGATTTGCTTTTTCACCCTGGCCGCCCGTTCGGAGATGACCCGAGAGCTCGGTTCGCCTTTTTCCAGTATGCCCCTGAGATTGCAGTAGAGGGTCAGCACGGGTGTATCGCGCCATTTATCCCGGGCGCGGGGACCGGTGGACATCATATCGGCAAAAGTCAGCAAAACGAGCTGATCGAGGTATTCCTTTCTCCCGACTGCGGCAGTACAGTTCGAAAGCATTTCGTGGTCGGCCAGATCTCGCAGAGACGCACTGTCCAGCAGAAGCAGGTGCTGGGATACAAGGAGCTGGACAGTCTCGGTTTCCCGAGACGACAGACCCAGGCGTCTTGCAACCGTTGGAATCATCTCCCCGCCCCTGGCCGCATGCCCGCTGCCCGAACTTTTTCCCACATCGTGGAGGAGCCCGGCGAGCAGCATGAGGGCGGGGTCTCCCAACTCTGTGGCGGTCATGGTAAGTTCGGGTTCTTCCTCTGAGTACACTCCGGCGATGATCTTCTTTAGCTCGGCAACCGTCCGAAGGTGGTGCTCCTGGACGGGGTAGAGATGAAATTCGTCGTGTTGGACCAACCCGTGTACCGAGGCAAGTTCAGGAATAAGGGCAGTCAGCAACCCGTAGTCGTAGAAGCGGCGCAGAACCGGGACCTCGGGTGACTCGGCCCGGAGCAGTTCCAGGAATTCATCTTTCACGCAAGGGTCTCCCGAAGCAGCATCCAGGACGTTTTTGTTGTGTGATATCCATTGCCGCGTAACGTTCGCCAGCCCAAGACCTCGCCGGGCGCACACAGCAAAGAGATGAACCAGACGCTCGGGTGTTGCCGGGTAGCGGTCGGTCTGGATGTAAATCTTTCCGGACCTGGCAACCATCCCTTCTTCAACGATAGTTTCCGTCTCTTCAGCGGCAGGAGAGCGGCCCTCATCGAGTCTTTCCCAGAATTCCCGCGAGACCTCGGCAACGCCCTGAAACAACTGGTGAACATGCTGCATGAAGATTTCGACCGGAAGAAAACCCGCTATTTCCCCGTATCCCAGTTTGCGGGCAAGCGTCTCCTGGTCGCCGAAAAGAAGCGAACTGCCCGGCCGCCCGGATGTTGCCCGCAGAAGCGTCATGTAGCGGATGAACGCTTTCTCCGCAGTCTGAAGCAGGTCCACTTCCTGCCGGCTGAGATAACCCCGGAAAATTGCGTCCTCAAGATTCCGTATATTGGATTCGATGCGGCATCCCGCGCGGATGGCACGAATTTCAGAAAGTCCTCCGGGATTCTCCTCAAGATCGGGTTCAAGCCAGTTCTGAGTGTTTTCGAGGAGCTTCTTGCGGGCTGTAATGGACTCCATGAGAGCGTTGAAAAAAAATGCCCGGTTTTCGGCGATGTAATTGTCAATTTCCTGATCCAGTTGATCGGCAAGGTTGCGGTTACCCGAAATGTAGCGCAGGTCCATGAGCTTGAAAAACAAGGCCGGATCAGTTCGCGCAAGGTCCATTATCTGTGCCGCCGATCCCTTGAACGCTTCAACGGACCATCCAGCCTCGATGAGCGGTTCAGTGATCTCATCGATCCAGGCTTCTTTTATAGGAGAATCATCAGCCTGGAGACACAGGATGGGAACCGCCTGGGTCGGGCTCGATATGCCGCGTCCGAAAGAACCGATTGCCGCGATCGCACCTCCGGCACGGAATGCCTCGGAGTCGCTGACCAGCCGATTGGCAAGCCGGTTGTATAAAGAGATGATAGCGATCTCCAGCAGGCTGGTGTGCCTATCAAGCGCTTGTTCGCTGCTTTCCTCCAGAATCAGCTCGCGCTGCTTCCTCAAAGATTCGGATATGTTTCCGTTCATGACTCTCCTTCGTTTCAAAATCTTTTTAAATTAAATAGAGATGTTAAGCAATTTCGACGCAAAAGAAAGAGAAAAATGAAGGAATTGAGAAGAAGGGGGAAGCAGGGAGCAGGGAGCGGGAGGATTTTGAGTAGAGTAGGAAGCAGGCTTCGCAGGGATTATCCTGCCTCCCCTCGTCGATTCCGAACATGAGGTTTTCCCTCATCCGGCTCTGTTTTGTCTATTCACTATGCACCCTTCGCAGGGCTGAGCAGCGGCGGACTGAAGAGTTCCAATCCTGCTCTCGTGAGCTTCTTCAAAGGGTCCGGTGTAAGACGCCTACTCCGGCGTTGGCTAAGCCTGCCCTCTATTTTAGGGCTAATCAGAAAATGGAGGTGGTCCGGCATCAGGCAATAAGTGAATACAGCGCAGTTCTGTCGTTCCTGTTCTTCCCTTAAGACGTCCAGCGCGAGTGTGTTCAAATCATGGAGCACAAAAGGAGACTGGTTATTGTACGCTCGGATGGTCATGAAGTATGTATGATGCGCGCGCGTATACAGTTCTGGAGCGAGCCGTCGATTCACTGGAGGGCAATAGCGTTTATCCCACGGCATGGTTTTGTTTTCTTCCCAAAGAACGCGCGCAACGGCTGGACCAGGGTTCTAATGAGTGTGTATTCAGTTTAATTCAAATGGTTAAATTAGAAGATACTGTTGTTTAGAGAGTGCGGGGTCAATTATACGAAAACGAAATTTCCGATCAAATCTTTTCAATCCCCTCCCGAATTCGGGCAAGCTCTCCCCTTATCAGCTCCATTGCCGAGATCCGTTCGGCGAGACGTGATTGCTTTCGGGCTGCTTCTTCTTCTCCCCTGAGGCGCAGGTCAACGCCGCTTTCTATTGCCCGGGCAATTCCGCCTGCGATGGCATCCATGTTGCCGATTATCCGGGTCCGAAAGCCGGATGCACTGCGATTAAACCTGTCCAGGAAGTCCGACCTGAGCCTTCCTGCCTGCATCTCTATCATTTCCAGCATGTGCCGTTTTCTTTTGCCGAGAATCATTTTATTGGCGGTCCGCACGGCCCAGTCTCTCAGGCGCTGGAATTTCCACTTTCCGCTTATGTACCCCGGGACGACCTGCGTGAGGGAATCGGTCAACATGTCCAGACCGACCGCATCGCCTCGGAGTTTGTAGTGAAAGGAAGACTCCGAGGTCCGAAGGGATTCAGCCTCAACGGCTTCGAACGGAACCGAAAAGAGCCGGCAGGAAAAGTCGAGTAGCGAATCGGTCACCCCGTTTACCTTTGAGGCAAACCGTTCGCAAATGGAGTCAAATGATTTGGAGAGCCGTTCATCTTCGACTTCGCGCCACGCCGTGAATTCCTCCTGGATTTTATCCAGAACGAACTTTTCAAGCACGTCGTTCAACTCCTTTAAGGAGAGGTCCTTTTGAGATTCGTAGAACAGGTTGAACTCTTCTTCCATCTCCGAGACGAGCCTTCCCTTCAGATCGGCGATTCCGCGGTCCAGTTCCTTTATGATGAGGCGCTCGGTCTCCGCGTTGAAAAGGGCGTCGAATGAGAGCCTCTCCCTAATGAGATCCTCTTTCCTGCTCTCAAAGGCGGCTATCTTCCGGCGGATGTCTTCAACCGGTGTTCCGAGCGACTTTAGCTCCAGTTCTGCCTCCAGTCTTGCGCGGGAAAGGACCTTCTGGAGATTTTTTGAGACCGACTCGAGCAGTACCCTGCCCTTCTCCTTTACCAAAAACCGGTCGAGCGCTTCGGAGAAAACAGGAAGTCCGCTGGCGTCAAGGTCTTCTGAAGATCCGTTGAGTTTTGCCTGCAGCCCGAGCTTGGCGGAAATGGGAAATATCCTTATATCCGGCCCCATGGTCTGTTCGAGCGTCTGCTTGGCAAACAAGAGAGCGCTGCCGACTTCTTCTGCGGAAAGGTAGTCCGTTTTATTCAGGAGAAAAAATATCCTGCCCGCGTATTCGCGCACATCATTCAGGAATTCGAGTTCTGCGCTGCTCACGGGTTGGTCGATCGAGAGTAAAAAAAGGGCTGCGTCGGATTTGGGGAGGTAGCGGTATGCTACGTCGGTATTGTGAATGTAGACCGACCCAACGCCAGGGGTGTCCGCCAGCCGAACGCCATCCTTGAGGTATGGCGAGGGATAGAGGACTGCGACCTCGGAGACCTCCTTGTCGTTTTTAGGGTTTCCGCTCTCGGTAACGTAATCCGGGAGGGATTCCACAGGGATATCGACCTTTTTCCCATTCTTGAAAAACACTTTCACGGCCACAGTGTCGCTGTAGACTACTACTGTCACAATAGAAGTAAGGGGGAGGACTGAGACGGGGAGGATGTCCGCACCGAGCAGAGCGTTTATCAGGCAGGTTTTCCCCCGCTTGAACTGCCCAACAACAACCAGGTTGAACGTATTGGTCTCGAGCTTTTCCTTCATCTCCAGACAGGAATCTCGACCCTGGAGGCCCAGGTCGAGCATCTTTTCTATGACTTCGAAGATGCGCTCCCTGAGAAATTTAAAATCACCGATTCCCTCCCGCGAGCTGGAAATCAGTTCTGAAACGCTCGACATAAAATCTCCGGTCAAAAATTTTCCTCCGGCCGGGTGGACGGGCTGGAAATGAAGAATACCCGCCAAGCTCAAAGGCGAAGATGCAATTGAGCAAGGTTTGCATTAAAAGCGCTGATAACCTATAATGAATGTCCCGTCAATCGCAAGGCGAAATCGCAAGGCAAAACCTGGAACCCTGGCCTCAGAAGGTATCTTAGCATGTTGAACAAAGTCGTTTCTGTTGGTATGGAAAGCCGGATTGCGTTTCTGCCGGCTCTTTTGATTTTCATTACCCTGTTTTTTAATCCGGGAGGAGCACATTCGGCTGAAGACATTTACGGTGGTTTAAAACAAAAGCTGGTGGAGGACGGTTTTTCGCGTCAGCAGGTCGCCAATACCTTCAAGAGCGTTCCGCCTCCGATGTTCAAGCTCGTATCCCAGACGATGAAAATCCGGGAAGGCCAGGCGAACTACGACCATTTCCTGGCGCCCTCCGAAATAGAAGCAGGACGGCAGTTTATAGCCGATCACCGAAATTGTTTCCGGAGGGCTGAAGCGGCATACGGCGTCGAGCCCGAAATCATTGCGGCGATTCTTCTGGTTGAAACCCACTTCGGTTCATATACCGGAAAGACCCCGACGTTAGCGATATTTTCAACGTTTGCCGTAATGAATCTGAAAGCCAATCGCGACAAGGTATGGAAGCTGCTCTCACCGCAGGACCGGCAAAAGTGGGGACGCGAAGCCTTTGACATGAAGCTGATCGACCGCTCCGGTTGGGCTTACAGGGAGTTGTCGGCACTGCTCGAGTTGAAAGATACGCACGGGATACAGCCGGGATCGCTCAAGGGATCTGTCATGGGCGCAATCGGCTGGCCGCAGTTTCTGCCTAGCAGCCTTGTAAAGTTCGGCGCCGACGGGAACGGCGATGGGCGGATAGATCTCTACAACGCGGAGGACGCAATTTTCAGTACGGCCAATTATTTTCGCGGCCACGGATGGTGTGAGGCAAAATTTCCTTCAGACAAGGAAGCGGTAGTCTGGGACTATAACCACAGCAAGGCATACGTCCGGATCGTTCTGTCAATAGCCGAAAGGATCAGGGGGGAGGCAAAGTAATATCGGGATATTTGATTTGAGCCGTCTTATGGTGAGCAGGCTGCCGCCTCCCGAGGTGTCACAAGCCTGAGATTAAGCCGCGTCCGAGACCCTCCTAATCTAAAGCTTGTAGCCGATTTTTCGGAGCAGGTCCTTGCGCCAGTTGATTTCAGCTTCGTCTTCCACACCCTTGGTTACAAAACCGTCCACGACCCCCATCACACCCCGCCCCAATTCCGTTTCCGCCAGAATCACCTCGGTCGGGTTGGCTGTGGCGCAGAATACTCGGCACACCTCCGGTATCATCTTAATCGTGTTCAAAACGTTTATAGGATAAAAGCCCGGCCCCAGAAAAACGATGAAGCAGTGACCGGCGGAAATAGCCTGCGCGTTTTTGCGGGCAAGTTCGATCATGTCCGGGTCGGTCCCCGACCATCGGACAAGACATTTACCGGAGGCTTCACAGAAGGCCAAACCAAACCTGATGCCCGGCACAGCAGATACCAGGGCTTCGTGGATGTCCTCCACGCTTTTTATGAAATGAGTCTGGCCAAAAATGAAGTTGATCTCTTCGGGTTTTTCTATCCTCACAGTCGTGAATTGCATGATCCGCTCCCTTTCGTAATGAAATTCCTGCCCTGTTTTACCGATTTTCGATTTCCGGCCTGGTCTAACGCCACATAAAAAAGCGGGGGTGGCACACCCCGCTCTTTGATATTCACCGGGAAGAAGAACGCCCACAAGGGCCTATACTTCACGTTCTTTCAAAACGCGCTCGATCTTCAGTCTAATTCATCTTCACCGTAATTTTCTTCTGTTTGCCACGTTCTGATTTAGGAATGTTCACACGGAGCACGCCACCCTTGCATGAGGCTTCTATCCCCTCTTCCTTGACATCGGCCGGGAGCATGAATGAGCGGCTGAAAGAGCCGAACTGCCGCTCTAAGGTGTAATAACGCTCGTTCTTCTCCTCGCGTTCTTCTTTCTTTTCCCCCCTGATGGTGAGAACATTTCCGGAAAGGCTGATATCCAGGTTCTTTGGATCGATCCCAGGCAGATCGGCCTTGACAACGAAATGATCATCGGCTTCGGAGATATCGAAGGCAGGCATCATTTCTCCACGCTCTTTCATCACAGAGGGCATCAACTCGCTGAAGATTCTGGAGGGCATAAGCTCGTTAAAAAGTCTGTCAGCCCAGCCCAGAGCAACTGGAACATTTCCCGACGGTCTCTCCCTGCGATGCACTGATATGTCAGCCATAATTATGCTCCTTTAATTTATTTGAGTATAATCTTCAAGCACAGAAGTTTTGAAAAAGCAGATCGTAAGCAAGAAGGATTATACTCCGATTGTTTGAGGTTGTTTTCACCCTCTTCCATAAGCTAACCGGACCACTCTCCTTGTCAAGGGACCGTAAAGTCTAAGAAAAATCATTCGGAACCGGCTCGTTACTGTAAGCCGCACGGCCGTTCGCGCCCTGTGGCCGGTGATTTTCGCGGCGGACTGCATTAAATTATCTACTGTATTAAATTATGACTAAATCAGGCTTTGATGCCAATCTTTACGAAGGGATAACGATCATGGAAGGCATAGTGAAATGGTTCGATGACGCCAAGGGTTACGGTTTCATCGCAACGGACAGTGGTAAAGACTTGTTCGTGCATCACAAATGCATAGAGGGAGAAGGATTCAGGAGTCTGGGTGAAGGTGACCGGGTCAGCTTCGAGGAGCAGTTGGGAGCCAAAGGACCTATCGCCGTCAACGTCAAGAAGCTCCATTGATGTTGCTGAAAGGCCGGAGCGTCCACGCGCAGGGAGGAAGACAGGCCGGGAACTCAAACCGGCTTGTTTTTCTCAATCAAGAAGGCTTTTCTCTTCGGGGAAAATCCGAGGAGGATTGAATACGGGCACGTTATTGGATTCCGCCGAAATGAGGAGCGAAAGACATCCGTCATTTCAGGGAAACAATGGGCGAAAAAGTTAGAACCCCGAGTGACCATTTCAGTAGCCCACCTGCACCGCGGTCGGTTCATCCCGGCTTCTTTTCTCAACTTTCCATTGAAGGGTTTTACGCTTCTTTTTTCCGTTGAGCATTTCCGCCGAGCGTATCCACTGGGCTTCTTACTTCGACCTCTTGGGGTTCGAGTGCAATGTATACACAAAATAGAGGGCTGTCAAGATGTTTTTCGGGGCCAGATGGATCGCCCGGACTGGAAATCGGGAGACGAGCAAGGCAGGAGGCGGCGTTGACCTTGCGCCAAATATTTTTGATTCTGTTTATTCTTACTCAGTTTTACGGTCCAGTCCGGTTATCTCATCACTGAGGACGCCAATATAGGGTAAGTTACGGTAACGCTGGCGAAAATCCAGGCCGTAGCCCACTACGAACCTGTCAGGGATCTTGAAGCCTCTGAAGGCAATCGGAATTCTAACGATTCGGCGGGCTTCCTTGTCCAGGAGCGTGCATACGCGGATGCTGCGAGGTAGGCGGGCCTCCAGATTGCGGAGAAGGTAACCGGCGGTCATTCCGGTATCAATAATCCCTTCAACGAGCAGTACGTCTCGACCTTCAATAACATAGTCGAGATCTTTCGTAATGCGCGCCGCCCCGCTGGGCCGGTTCATGCCTGCGTAACTCATTACGCCGATGAAATCCATCTCAAGGGGGATCTCGATCTGTTTTACCAGATCGGACATGAACAGCACACATCCCTTGAGCACCCCCACTAGAAGAGGCAAACAATGCTGGTAGGCGGCGGCTATCTCTCTGCCCATTTCGACAATGCGCCGCTCAATCACCTCCTGCGCGATCAAAATCTCCACAATATTATCGGACCTATGATTCATTGGTAACCAGCTTGCCGGCCAGCAAACCGTACTTGGCCAGCAGATTGTAAAAATCCCGCTGGTAAAAGATGCGAATATTTACCTCGGGATAGAGTCGCCGCAGTTTCCGAACCTTGCGGTTCTTACGGGTCACCAGACTTTGTTTCATGGTGGTGAGCTCAATATATAGATCTTGCTCAGGGAGGTAGAAATCGGGAGTGAAAGCTTCTATTATCTTGCCTTCCGCATCAGCTTCCAAAGGGAAAGTGCGTGGTTCGTATTGAAATGGGATGCGATAAAATTCGAGGAATCGGGCGAACTCCATTTCTGCGGAATTGGCAAAGCGCCCGTTGTCTCGTTTTTCGGGCATTTGAGGCAAGAGGTCTTTAACGATCAGGTCCCTCGGGACTTGCCGAAGACCCATCTCATCAAGAGCTGCCACTATGAGCATTAATGCCTGTTGGACCGACAGGCGGTCCATTCGGAGGGTCAAATCGTAAAGGTTGGGGTCATCCCGATTCAGACGATAGAGAAAACGCAGGTAACGGGCACGCTCTATCTCCAGGCTTTTGACTAGCCTCGCGGCTTCCCGCTCGGATAACCTTTCGTGGGTTCTCACCTGCAGAACGCGGAATTTACGCGGCGCGATAAGCCGCACATGCAATGTGCCCGGGCGGTCGCGAAACAATCCTTGAGCGCCCCTGCCGATTATCACCAGGTCCCGTTCTTCCGCCAACTGGGCAATAAGGTCTTGCATCAACCTGGCGCAAGCTTCGGTTTCCGCATCGATTTGCCGGATTCCCCGAGAAAGCGCTTCGTCCACCTTTCGCAGTCCGGTCTCATCCAGATCTATTTCACCAGACAGTTGAGCAAGTCTAGCCTTATCTACAAGCGAAAATCCCAGGCGCCCGGCAACCCTGGCCGCTACTTCTTCGCCCAGAGTCCCCGGCTCTCTGCATATCGTTATGACCGCCATTGTTTTCCCGTAAATTCAAATCTAAAGCCAGCGTCGCTCGCCATGGCCATGTATCCACGAGGTTATTGCGGCGCGCCGGCAGTTAAACATTTCTCAGAAAAACACATCTTCGTTGAGCTTCCCCATGAGTTGGTAGATTATACCAGACAGAGGAAATAAAGGCCAAATGAGAACTTTGCGAGCTCTCTGAGCCGGGGGGGCAAAAGGCATAGAAATTTTCTAGAAACATGGGTTCTGCCCGGTTTGTCGCGCTCGGAAAATTATTTTCATTTTCATGTCAAATTTTATAAAAGTTCTAATCATCCGATATTATTAGTTTAATGAAGTGATTGGCCTCCTTGGTCCAGCTTATTTATGCAACTTTGCACTTTTAGGCTGTTGACAGGAGTCGAAGGCGAATTTAAGTTCCGCCTAACAAAGTTTTGATGACCGTACTAAGGTGATTGAGGAATTCAAAAAAAAATGACTTTTCGGATCTTCAAGGAGATAAAAATGAGCAAGAAACTGGTTCTTGGATTGGCTTTGGCGGTGGTACTGTTCGGCGGTTCCGTGATCAGTGCTCAGGCAGACTGCGGCTGTCTACCTCACATCAGCTTACCCTCATGCTTGTCTTGTTCAAAAGCTGTGGAGCAGCCGGTAAGAGACAGAGATTGCAGTGGCAATTTGATTACACCGGATGTAATGGGCGCGCCAGGTGCTTACTGATTTAAATTGACAATACTGTATCGCAGATACCCGGGCGCTAAGGGGCCCGATATTATGGGGCCCCTGGAATTAACAACTGATTCGAACATTGAGAACCTGACCAACCCCCCGGCATTCATAAGAATCCCGGGGGGTTGACTATTTAAGCACAATATCTAAAGCTCTAGTGCTGTTCAAAGCAATCGATTGTATCGAGCACAGCTAATCCTTGGCAGCAAGGCAAGAATCCTTCTTAAATCAACATATTCTCCTGCCTCCAGTTGACAAGGGCCCACGTCGACGCTATTTTACTTTCAACAAGATTTTATAATGGGATCTCAGATGGTTGCAACGTTACAGAGAACGACTACTAGGAGATAAAAATGAGCAGAAAACTGGTTCTTGGATTGGCTTTGGCGGTGGTACTGTTTGGCGGTTCCGTGATCAGTGCTCAGGCGGACTGCGGCTGCCTACCTCACATCAGCTTACCCTCATGCCTCTCTTGTTCAAAAGCTGTGGAGCAGCCGGTACGAGACAGAGATTGCGCCGGCAATTTGATTACACCGGATGTAATGGGCGCACCAGGTGCTTACTGATTTAAATTGATAATCCCGGTATCGCAGATACCCGGGCGCTAAGGGGCCCGATATTAAGGGGCCCCTGGAAGTAACAACCCATTCGAACATTGAGAACCTGACCAACCCCCAGGCATTCAGCAGAGTGCCGGGGGGTTGACTATTTACGGGCTATGGCAAAAGGCGAAGCGCCGATCAAAGCTATCGGTTGCGTTGAGCACAACATCTTGGTTTCGCAGCAAGGCAAGAACCCTTCCTTTACCGCTTCTGCATAGCTCTCCCTCGTAAAATGACGCGAACCTTCGATTAACATTAAGGCACGCGCACGAGAAAATAGCCGCCTGGGGCCAATGCTGTCGACTCTTAACCATATCTGTGCGCTAGTGGCGGTTGACAGAGGCGCAAGCCGACTCTACGTTATTTAAAATACCTTTTTATATTGTTTTATCAATCAGTTATGATTGTTCCGAGCACGACTCGCAGACAATCCAGGAGATGAAAATGAGCAAAAAACTGATTCTCGCACTGGCCATGGCCGTGGTGCTCGTCAGTGGTTTTTTGCATAGCGCACAGGCGGAGTGCGGCTTTGGCTGTTCGCCCCAAATAAGCTCGCCCTCATGCTTGTCTTGTTCAAGAGATGCTGACAAGCCAAATATACCTTGCCAGGGCTCATATTTCTACGGCCCAGCGGCACCTGAACCAATGGGCTCGCCCGGTTTTTGATCTTATTGACAAGCTTGTCACCGGGATAGAAAAGGCGCGAAGGCGGCGAATGCGATGTGAGTAGCAGCGCCCTGTCAAGCAAGGAAAGGTAGACCCCTTGGGTCAAATCGCCCCGGGGAGTCATCCGTTCAGCTTCGACCTACAGGGTTCCCCGCTCTCTGAAGCTAGACGCTGTTGCGTCATCGCCGTTTTTGCGGCCAAAGCCTCAAAACCAATGCCTTGAAGCAGGGAATTCGATATGTTGTTAAAGGTCTTGCTTGGAGACGGGGCACGAGGGTTTAGCAGGTGGGCCAACCAGGCATCAGGGGAACCTTGGCTGTTGCATTGGGGAGAAATGCAACGCGCCGCGGGGAAACGCGGCGCGCAGTGTGTGTGTGTGACAGTTCGGCTGCGCCCCTGCGGGGCACAGCCGTTTCGTGCTTGTCGATCTTACAACCCACATTTCCCGAGAGGAACTACGAGGCGGAACAGGAATCCCTCGCCGCCAACATCGTTATTGGTATAAAGCGGAAAGGCGTAATTAAACAACAGGCTGCACGGGCCAAAGTTGTAGCCAACCAGAGGCCCTATTGTATATGCTTCGGCTTTGGTATTGGGCTGGCTGTGGTAGCCGGTTCCGTCGCCTGCGTCGAAACTATCGTTTGCCACCTGATTTTCCTCAGATGCGCCAAGGCCAAAGGTCCATTTGCCACATGTATAGCTGATAGTGTAGTCGGCGGCAAAAAAGTCGCCGGTTTGGTAGTTGGTGGCGGTGTCCTTGGTCTGGAAACTGTAAAAGAACTCGGCGCTCAAATTCCAGCCGGCGTGCAGATAGCTTATGCCAACCGAGGGCGTAAACATATAGTCCCCATTGCCGGATTCCGCATAGATGCCGCCGTCGCCCTGATTCCTAAGCGATCCATTGCGACCAAAGGGAACGGCCGAAATTCTATTCTCAGGCGAGGTGGTAGCATCGTCAAAAGCAACCGCTAAAGCAGTCTTTATGCGGAAATCACAGGGGAGATGCCACGACAAGATATAGGGAACCAAAATAGTGTTGAATGCGCCCCACTGCTCACCACCAACGAAAGTATTGGTATTCTGATTGCCAACAGTATTCGTCTGTATTCTCAAATTCGTGTAGTCGAACGGCTGAGCTATTGCAACGCCATAGTCGGCGCCCAGAAACTTGCAGGTGCTGGGAACCCACAGCAGGGTGGGAACATCGACCACTGCAAAAAGCTTCTCCATGGAGTTAGCTTTTCCGTTCTGCCCGCCAGGGAAACTTGGGTTCGGCGGGAAGGTCCCGCTGCCACCCTGAGGAGCGTAGTTGTACAATGGTCCGAAAGTTTTGTCGAACCCCATAATAAGATCGTTAACGAAATAAAAGCCCGGAGGCGGCAGAGCGCCGGCAGCCAAGCCTACGTCCACGCCGCGGAGATGGGGATCCCACAGCTCCTCTGCGAAGGCAGGGGTAACCATCATTACCGCTAACATGGATACACACATAACCAAAAGTAATTTCTTCATCTCTTCCCCCTCGAATTGCAAAAAAGTTAGCATGCTTCAAAACAGGGCCAGTGATTCGGTCCCCTCCAACTGGTTCTGCTTTGCGCCCGTAGGGCGGCCTCGTTCTCACCACCTCCTTTCAGTCCCGATGTCAGCCAGACCCCGCTAAATCGAAGGCCGCCTCATGAAGATTGCCTTCGAGCAAGGGCCACGCCAATACGAAAAACCACGGCAAGCTCAACCCGAAGTGTCGCCCCTTTCGGCAAAAGCTGCCGCATTAGGTCGCCTATAATACTTTCAACACGTCTATGTCAAATTAATTTTTGTAAATGAAAATTTTTTTCTACGCCCTAAGAATCTGCCTAAACAAAGGGAAACTAATATTTCATGGTCCCCTTTTGTGATTGGCAGACTTTAATCTAATCGGGTTTTTTGAAAAAAGAATAAAGAGATTTTTTGTCCCGGCGAAGAAATCACAATTCTCCACACCCACGCGCGAGCTGTGGAGAATGGTGAACGAGTATTGACGCCGCGAGGCATGCCGGAACCCAATGCAATCTCACAAGCGGTATGTCAGGCAGGCCGACAATGTTAGAAGCAGAACTTCTGTAATTTCGTTGACCGCGCCCAGGACATCTCCAGTGACGCCCCCGAGAAACCGGTGCGCCAGAGCCCGGACCAGGAGCGAGCACATTGTGGCTACTCCTATGAAAACCGGGGCGAACTTTGGAGTAAGGAGCAGGGTGAAAACGACTGCAAATGAGGCAGCGGCCAGGACCGCTCCGCCAGTCATATATTCGATACTCGATTTGGCAAGACCTCCGGTTCGAGCGCACGAGCTTTTATACGCGCTAACTACGATTGCGAAACGGCTCAAGGCCGGAACAACCGCCAAAAAGATCCAACTCTTTGCCGTAATGAGACTGTAAATGGCGCTCGTTTTCAGCAGGATGGCCAGGATCAGGGCGATGGAGCCAAAAGCGCCGGTCGCGCTGTCTTTCATAATCTCAAGCCGCCTTTCGGGAGTGTACCCTCCGCCGAGCCCATCGGCCAAATCCGCCAGTCCGTCAAGATGAAACCCTCGCGTAACGAACGTCATAAAGGCGCAGGCCCAGGCAGCAAGGAGAAGCGGAGGAATAACGGCCTGGAGCAACACTACCATTGAGCAGGTAACCAGGCCAACCAGCAGACCCACGATAGGAAAGCAACCATAACACCTTCCCAAATCGCGAGGGGTTATCTCCCCGGAAACAGGCAAACGAAAGATAGTCAAAAAGGAGAGGGCAATGGTGAACCGGCGCCACATATCTGTAGTTGTCAGTTTTGAGTTTTTAGTTTTAATGTTTGGAAACTCCGGCATCTTCAAAAGTGAGTACTTCGTTAAAAACCCGTACTGCACCATCGATTATACCCATGGCAAGGGCCGCGCCGGTACCTTCCCCGAGACGCAAACGCAAGTCAAGTATCGGTTCGAGCCCAAGGTGATCGAGCATTCTCCGATGTCCGGCTTCCTGCGAGCAGTGGCCGGCAAAGAGGAAATCCACGGCAGCGGGACACAGGGAGTGGGCAACCAGGGCCCCGGCCGTGGAGATGAACCCGTCAATTACGACGGGACGTCTGTGGTAGGCGCCGGCCAGGATGCACCCGGCGATGCCCCCGATTTCGAACCCTCCCACTTTGGCCAGGGCATCCAAACCGTCTGCGGGATTCGGGCGGTTTATTTCAATAGCCTGCCGTACGATTTGACGCTTAGTTTCCATGGAATCCTCATCGATTCCTGTCCCTCGGCCCACCATCTGATTCACGGCAGTTCCCGTCAGGACCGCACCGAGGGCGGCCGAGGGAGTAGTGTTGCCGATCCCCATATCACCGGTTCCAAGGAGCCGGACGCCGCCAGAAATTAATTCCGAGGCCAACTTGAAGCCTTGCAAGACTGACTGTTCGGCTTGCCTGAGACTCATGGCGGGTCCTTTGGCTATGTTGCCGGCGCCCCGGCCCACTTTGCATACATGGAATTTATTGCGGCCATCCGCATGACCCGGGTCAACGTCGGGGATGATTCCCATGTCCACTACCATTACTTCCGCTCCAACCTGGCGTGCCAAAACATTGATACTGGCGCCACCCCTTAAAAAATTCTTCACCATTTCGCCGGTAACTTCCTGTGGAAACGCACTCACACCATCGGATACAACCCCATGATCGCCGGCCATAACCAGGAATGCCTTAGCGGAAACGTCGGGATTGAGGGTCTCTGAAATGCCGCAAATGCGTTCCGCAATATCGTGCAACCGCCCCAGGGCACGAGGAGGAATTGCAAGATGTGCCGTGTGCTCACGGGCTCTCTCCACCCATTCGTTCCGTATGGGTCGAATCTGTTTGACGATTTCCCCAAGATTCATCGCAGCTATTCCTCTCCAGCTATTTCCTTCATTCTGTTGAGCGAAACACTAAGCTCATCGAGTGAAAAGACTTCCAGGGATATACACCCGTCATATCCTTCAAGGCCCTTTCGAATGACTCCCCATTCCGAGGGCGCAATCCGATCTAGACCCGTGTGGTCTTTTCCGTTATCGACTCCGTGCAGATGCACCGCCGAACACATTTTCAGAAACGCCGCCATCTGCTCTGCCACATCATGCCCGTATCGGAGCAGATGGCCAACGTCGAGGCAAAAGGTCATATCAAAGGCTTCCACAAAGGGAGAAATGTGCTGCAAAGGATACTCCAGGTTTTCCACAGCAACCCGCCGCAGTTCGATCCCCTTCATTTGCATGGCGTGGAGGGACTCCCCTACGCGATCTCTCCAGGCTAACCTGTCCGGCGCCACCGTTTTATCAGCGTTTCTGCTGTCCAGGTGCAAAATGTAGCAAGTGGGGGCAAGGGGAAGAGTTCTCTCGTAAAAGGAGAAAGCCGTTTCGCAAAATTTCCGCCGCAAAGCGGGATCAGGTTCGCCAAAAAACAGGTCTGAAGGCAGATGCACGTTATAGGTCAGGTCAAAATCCGAGGCAAGAGCGGCCATCTCGCGGACCTCGCCCGGCGTGGGCAGATTGTGCTCCTGTCCGCTTTCAAAAAGCACGAGTTCCACCTCATCAAAGCACGGGCCCAGCAAGCGGATGTTAGGGAGAATCGCTGCGGGGAAAATATAGGAGGTCGTGGCAAGACGGAAAGAAAAACTTCGCTTTAGGACCGGGAAAGAAATCTCGAAAGGCCCAAGAGAACGGGGGAATGTTTTTTCACTCTGAAGATTTTTCACTTTAAAGATTTCTCACCTTAAAGATTTTTCACTTTAAAGATATCCGCACCCCCCTGGATTTCAGCATCAGGTGCAAGTGGGTGCGCGTTTTCTTTTGTCAGTGTGCTCCGAAGTTCATCCATCAACCCGGCAAGCAATCCCTCCGTGAAACTCGCATCCGGCGGACAATTGAGCTTTTCCGCAAAACCTAGCAGCCTTTCGAAGATTTCGACAAGTTGATCGTTTGCTGCCCGATATGGCTCATTTTGTACAGACTCTTCCACCCAGTAAACAGGTGATGAAGGTTTTCCCATTTCTTTCAGGAGGAAATGGCAGATCCTCTTCATAAGCCCGGCCAGCCATCCCACTTTGAAATCCTGGTAGAGCAACAGCCCTTCAAACCCGAACAAGCCTTGCGGGAAGAGCATATTCCGTTGAAGAGCGGTTTGATAGCCGGGGGTCCCCTTAAACGCCACATGATCATGGTAGAGAAGGTTGGCGGTCCTCCCCAGACGGTCGAGAAGCCTATTGCGCTGAAGAAACTTAAGGTTTTGGAGAATGTCATCGAGTGTGCTGGCGGCGTCGAACATGATAAAGCCGATCTCCGGCTCCAAACCCGCCTCACGCACAGTCGCGATGGCCCGTTCGTTGCCGGTGACGCTGGCGTGCTTGCCTAGCCGCTTCAAAACCTCCCGCCCCCCGCTTTCAATGCCGAGGAGCAGCCTGGTAAGCCCGGCTTCCACCAGTTCCCTCATAAGGCCAACTGTAACGTCGTTTGCCCTTGTCTCCATGCCGAAGCTGATTCCGAGATCCGCCAACCGGCAGGCGAGTTCAACTGCGGTTTCTTTTCCAGCCTTGCCGGGACCGACGAAATTGGGATCTACAAAGTAAAAATCCTTTTTCCCCCGGTGAACGAGCTCTGAGATCTCAGCGGCAACGTTTCCCGGTGAGCGCCCCCGCCACATGGTCTTGCCACGGTCCAGAGCGGGAACCAGACAAAAGGAACAGTGATTGTAGCATCCTCGACTCGCCAGCACACTAACGGTTTGTTCCGAATCCAGGGAGGGCCTGAGAGGAAACGCAAGCCTGTCCGGAGACTCGATAGGACCTCGCATGCAGGGAAACGATGCTTTCCCATAAGACCTCAGAGCAACGCCTCTCACCGGGGCCTCGATTCCGGCTTCAATACATCGCGCCAGATCCACCATCGTTTCTTCCGGTTCCCCGACTATCACGTAATCGACTGCAGGAGAGTAATCCAGGATTTCTTTCCATACAAGACCGGGGAAAAACCCGTAGAGACAAATCGGTGCATCAAACCCCCGGTCACGCAGATCGGAAAGCATCTGAAAAAGGGACTCGGTTCTCTCCCAGCAATAGACCGCGTGAATGACGAGTACACCCGGGGAAAAACTATCCACCAAGTACTGCACAGTTTGCGAAGACGTCCAGCGCGCTGCATCGACAATGTCAACCTCGAAACCCGCCTGCACTAGGCCGGCCCCGGCATAGCCCGTCATGAGGCATGACCACAGGGGTGTATTGGCAATGTCGTTGAAATGGGCCAGCGAAGCTTCTCGCGGATGTTCGAGCAACAGGATGCGCATCAGTAGTTTCGAGTTTTTAGTTTTGAGTTTTTAGTTGTCTTTCTGTTCACTCTTCACTTTTCACTGCATTAAGATAACTCAGGGCGCCACGGCTCATACAAAATGCCCCCACTTCATGGCGAAGATTGTCCCAGGGCGGCGGGTTAAAATAATTCGGGTAAAGGAGATCCAGCCCGGGATCGATCAGGCGGTCCCTTAGAATTTTTTCAGTAAGCGGCGTCCCCGGATATATTCTGAGATTATTGATGACCACGGCCCCCAGATTTCCTTTTGAAGCATGAAGCGAAAACAGTCTGTCCAGCAATCTGTACGTCTGGTCGACCGATCCGCGTGTCTCTCCGGGCAGATTCACGAGAAAATGATACACAGTGATAATCCCGCTTTGGGCAGCCAGCTTTGCGGCATGGAGCACCTGCTCCAGAGTCAGGTTTTTCCCAAGAAGTCTCAGCGTGTGGTCTGAAGCCCCATCGGCGGAAAAGTAAACTGTAAGAAGACCCGCCTTCGCGTACAGGTCCATTTCTTTTTCCGAAAGAAGGTCTTCACGGAAAAACCCCGTCCAGCCAACGTCTAATCCGCGCCTCAGGATTTCCTTGCAGATAGCGCCGAGATGATCCGCCGGCTGGTTCACAACAGCATCGGTAAAATGGACGCTGCGAATACCAAAATCGTGCTGAAGCGTTTCGAGCTCGTCCACTATGCGCTCAGGGGACCGAAGACGCAGGCAGTGGCCCTGAAGCACCGGATAGAGGCAGTAGCGGCAGTTGTTCGGGCAGCCGCGCTTAGTCTCGACCCCCATAAAAGCTACATATCGGTTCTGATTTTGATAATAACCGGGCGAAAATGCACGCCAGTCGGGCAGCGGCAAAGAGTCGAGATCCCTGCAATAGACAATTTGCGGATTGTTTGCCGCGCAAACCCCATCTTTTCTCCACAAAGCACCGGGGACAGCCCCGGGTGTTTCAAGGTTTTGGAGGAGCAGGGGAAACGCAGCCTCAGCCTCACCCGACAAAGCGAAGTCAACCTCGGGGACCTCCTCCATGAGGCGCCGGGCAAAGAGCGTGAAAGCAGATCCACCGAGCACGACGGTAGCTTCGGGAGCGTATTGCCTGATAAGAATTCCAAGGGTCTTGAGATGGGGAACGAAAGAGATAAGATTTCCTGCCAGCGGGTCGAGGTTCCGAAAAGAAATACCGACCACTTCGGGTCTGAACGCATCCAGTGCGCGCACCAGGCCGGGCCACGGAAAAGGATCTAGGTTGAGGTCCAAACCCTGGACATCGTGCTCACGGCCGATCGCCGCCGCCAGTCTGGCGAGACCGAGGGGAAAAACCATCTCACCGCAATCATGCGTTGAGACTGCCTGGACAAGCAGGACTCGCAAAGTTTCCTCCCAGGATAGACTTATAAATAACTAGACGCCTCTTTTATCAAAAAGCACCAATCCCACATACTTTACGTAGCCTTGCGGATGTAGAACCGGGCTAAGGGAAAGACCGGCATTCAGGGCAGTCCGATAGACGTCCACGCCGCACGCTTCCAGGGATGGGCGTGCCTTTTCCGGAAAACGGCAGCCACCGTCTTCCGGGCACGAGGGACAAACCGGACACGGGCCAGCCCCGAAAGCCAGCGCCTCGGCATACCCCGCCAGGAAAACGGCCCGTTCAAGGGCCAGGAGCTGTTCATGGAACGCATTGGACGGGGGAGTACCCTGAACCAGCAGAGCGTGCCGATATCCGGAGATTACAGCGATCATTTCTTTCTCATCCGGAGAGGAGGGCGGACAGCAAAGCGAGCGGCCATAGCGCGGACAGCCGAACCGGCATTTCAGCCGCACCCAGTTCTCGATCTTTATCTCGCCGGCCTCTATGATGCGGGCAAAAGAAAATCCTGACCGCTTTGCCAAAGCAGTCAGCATCTCCGGACGGGAAATATGCCGATTTTCGCCCAAGTGTGCGGGCTTGGCCAAAAACAGCGACGTGTCGCTTTGAAGGTGAAAAAACCGAACGTTTTCCAGCCCTGCCCCATTGAGCAAACCGAGCATTTCTTCCAACCTGTAAACACGGCCGTTATAAGTGTTTATAAGCATGTGGAGGTCATAGAGCGCTCCCTTTGCGGGGTCGACATCGTGCAGATCGCTAAGGTAGTCATGGACAAGGATCGTCCCACCGGGAGCCAGACAGGCCGCAAAATTTTTGAGAATGTCTGTTGCCTCCAGGGGGCCGTAGGCATGGATGATGTTGGAAAGCAGAATCAGATCGAAGCGCTTTCCCCCGAGACATGGCGCCAGGACAGTCCCGGCAACGGTTTCAATTCCTTCCCATGCGTTGGGGTCCGGGTAGAGTTTACGCGCGGCCCAAATGGTATCGGGAAGATCGAAGAGCACCGTTTGCATATCCGGCCATTGTCTTCGCAAAGCACGACACCAGGCCCCTGCCCCGCCGCCCACATCGAGGAGTTGGCCGGGCGCCTGCCCAAACATGTCCTTAAGGTATTCAAGGGACTCGGCAGACTTGAGCCGAGCCTGAAGGTCCATCGCTCTAACGTATGCCAGGGTCCGCTCGCCGTATTGTTCTGAAGATTCATCCACCGAGCGTTCATTGGCGCGGGCTCCACTTCGTATTCTTGCTCCGAGCCTTTGCCAGTGAGAACTCAGATAACGCCGGTAGAGGAGGAAATCCCCCAAATAGGCGCTATTTTCCGGCGTCAGGTAGCGAGCGGCAAGAGGCCCGTTGGAAAACTCTCCTTCGTATTCGACTATAAGTCCCAAAGCAACGAGGGAATTCAGAAGCCGAGACAGTCCGTCGGCATCGTAGTGGCTTTTTGCCGCAAGCCGATCTACCGTAGCGGGACGATCCGCCAGGAGTCCAAAAATATTCAATTCCAAAGACGTAAAAAGGACCTCGGAGTACCAGTATGCCGTTGCCAGATCTTCGAGTCGCTGGAAGCCTTCAGAAGCAATATCGGCGTTTTGGTGTGGAAGCTTCATATGCGACCGTCTTCCCAGACTAACGAATGGTCAACACAATTTTTTTGCATCATGCGAAGACTGCTCATCGAACAGGTCAAGGAGAGGCGCGAAAAGATTATCACGAAGAGCACGAAGGATACACGAAGCCCGCGAAGGAAAAACCTTTTAAAAGAGCCTTTCTTCGTGCTCTTCGTGTCAAAATCCGCATTTCTTCTCGTCTTCGCGTGAAACCAGGGTTCTCGTCTTCCGCCTCTACGCTCCCGTCTACCGTCTTTCGTCCTCCGTCTGGCTACATTTTTTTGGTTCCCTTGAGGAGATGGCCGAAAAGGTCAGAGGAGCCCTTGTTGGCGCAGAAATCGCCACACATGGTGCATACCTTCTTGTCATTGGGGGAACGACTATCGCGGATGGCTTTCGCCTTTTCGGGAAAAAAGCCGTGCTTGAACTGTCCTTCCCAATCGAGGTCCCTGCGCGCCTTGCTCATAGCCTTGTCCCTCGCCTTCATCCGGTCGGGGTACTTGGCGGTATCTCCGATATATGCCCCCAGGCGGGCCACCCGGACTCCTTCTATGACATCTTCTTCGTTTGGCAGGGCAAGGTGTTCGGCGGGCGTGATATAACAGATCAGGTCCGCTCCGTAGCGCGCGCTGTGTGCGGCTCCAATGGCCGCCGCCACATGGTCGTAGCCGGCCATCACGTCGGTTGGAATCGGCCCCAGCATGTAGTAAGGGGCGTTGTTGCTCATTCTTTTTTGCAGAATGATGTTGGCTTCGATTTCGTCAATCGGTACGTGTCCCGGACCTTCCACCATCATTTGACAGCCCATTTTTCGGCCGATCTCAGCCAGTTCGCAGTTGATGAGAAGCTCCTGAACCATGGCGCGGTCGAAAGAATCCCAAATCGCTCCCGATCTCAATCCGTTGCCAAGGGAGAGAACTACGTCATATTTTTTTAGAATCTCCACCACGCGGTCGAATTTGGCGTAGAGGGGGTTTTCGCGTTTGTTTTTTTGCATCCAGGCTACCATAGAGGTGCCGCCTTTGCTCACCAATCCTCCATAGCGGTATCCCTGCCTCTCCAGCCGCTCGATTGTGTAAAGATTGATCCCGCAGTGGATAGCCATGAAAGAGATCCCATCTGCGCACTGTTTTTCGATGAGGTCGAAAAGCAGTTCTTCATCGAGCTTGTTTGGGTCTCCGTAACGGCGAGTGGCTTCACAAAAGGCCTGGTAAAGGGGCACGTTTCCAACCGGAAGAGTAACGGCCGCCAGGACCTCGCGGCGAATCTCATCGAGGTCCCCGCCAACCGAAAGCTCCATGAGCGTGTCGGCGCCGGCAGCCTCAGCAGCCAGGGCTTTTCGAACTTCGGCCCCGATGTCCACGATGTCTGTCGATGTGCCAATGCTGGCATTGACTTTTGTGCGAAGTCCCATTCCGATGCCAACGACCCGACCGGGACGGTTCGTATTGACCGGGACCACGATCTGGCCTTCAGCGACCCTCTGCAGAATTAACTCCTCCTCCAGTCCTTCCTGAGAAGCGACTTCCCGCATAACCTCGGTAAGAATTCCCTTTGTTGCCTGTTCAACTTGCGTAGCCATGGTCTGTCTCCCAGCTTTATCCCCGCATCTGCCGTCCGGATGCACGGGAACGTTTCGTTTCGCGAAAGGGGCAAAAAAAAATCCCCAAGCGCACAATAATCCGCGCCGAGGATTTACCATCTCCCCAGGTGCACACCGAATGTTAGGTCTTCTGACTCTCGGATCGTCCTACAAGCCGCGCCTTCCCGTCCAATTGAAAAAGGGCAGTGGCTTCGTGCGGCGTTCGTCCCCGATTACAGCGGCGGGTCCGTACCGGAATTTCACCGGGTTTCCCTTTTATGGCCTGGATAGGCCAACACTCGGATGCCAAACCTACTTAGCGTGTCTTATAAAAAAATCTCCCAATCTTGTCAAGCGAACAGTGATTAGTGAATCGTGAATCGTGATTAGTGAATGGTGAGAGTAGAAACGAGATGAGGAGAGTGGGGGGCTGATAATGAGTGGAAACTATGTTGAGATCATGGAAGGCGAATTTGAGAAAGAAGAGAAGCACCGCCGAATTTCCGGAACGGGCAAATCGGGCCTCAGCGAACCTGCTGGTTCTTTACGGCGGTGATTTCAGGGGCCTTGACCGGCTAATATGCGGATCGTTATTCTTCGTTTTTGCGCATGTAAAAACCTTTTGCTTCCCTGTATCCGGTTTTTTACTCGTCATGGAGGAGTGCTCCCAATATCTCAGGGGTCAAGCCACGTGCCTCAGCCTTGGCTCCAACGCAGCCGTAATCGAAGCAGGAGTTGGATCCTTTTTTGGTCATCCGGAGATGCCATGCGATAAGCGCGCGCAGTGCCGGCATCAAGTGGAGTTCTAGTGATAGCCTCCGGCAAAGAGTACAACAATGCAAGCCACCGGCTCACCGGTTCAAAACACTATTGTGCGCCCTGGCTGGTGAATTCTCCGCGTCATACCCTCATCACCTTGAAGGGTACGAGCGAGGAACCCAGGGACTGAAGAGACGCACTTACACGGATGCCCTTTCAAAAACAATGAGGTACGCTCCGTATTCAAGGCCATACTGGAGGAGTGTCCACCAACGACGCACGTTAGAAATCCCCCTCTGGCATTAGCTTTGAACGCTCCACATCAAGAGCATTGGATGAAGGGTGCTCAGCTCAGAGCCTAAGGCCTGGCTGAGGGTTCCTTTGTCCATCAGCCATCCCATGCCTGGTAAACCTGGCGAATTGGGCAACTTTTTCTTTCCAATCATCAGACTGAATATTGTATCTTGTTCGAATTGCCGGAGAGGAAAAAAGCTAGTAAAAACAAGGGGCAAAACTGGACAGTGTTGTTGTCCAGATATGAGAAATACTCTGGCATTTTGTCTAGTTATCCAACAATGAGCCTCCAACATCATAGAGAGATTACAACAGGCAAGCAATTAGGAGCCATATGAGTTTGAAAAAGAACGAACCTAAAAGAAATGTAATTGCCGGTATTTTGGTTGGGGTTAGTATCATTTCTTTTATTCTTTATGCGGTTCAAAAAGTTCTTTCCGGAAAAGGGTTGAATTATTATCTGACCAGCCAAGGGGTTCAAATGAATTATATCGGATTTTTGCTCACACTATGTACCTTGGCTGTCGCGCTGTTCGTTGGTTGGATCGTAAAAATCTGGTTCGCTAGGAAAAAGACTTTGGATAGAGGGCATTCTATGAGCACACGCGATCATAAGAGGAAAACGAGGCATAACAGGCCCACCTGACACTAACCCCATAGAAGAATACTTCCCCGTATTCTTTCTCCACTTAAAAAACTGGACAATTGAGCTATTGTCCAGTAATGAAATTGGAAACCTCTCCCCACGAGGAGGATATGTCCGACATGAGTTATTGTCCTATATGCGACGGAAATCACGATACGGATTTACCCTGTCACAAGCTCACAAAGCAAATTTTGAAGGATGCTGGGATAAGGGAGAAAAGGAAAAAGCCGCGAGGGGATTTTAAAAACAGAGCTCAGAAAGCGAACAACGATTTACTTTCTAAAGATGAAGTAAAGGGTAAAATGCGGAAAAACGCTTTGAATTTACTCTTGATTTCTACAGTCCTTATTGCGGCAGTCCTTTATCTCGTGACCGGATCGTATTACGTTCTAATCCTTGCCCTCGGAATCGTATCCTTCATTCTTGTGGTTAAGCGGTCGCCAACGCCAAAGCACAAGACCTTCTCCGACAATGACCGTTTGGAAGCAACATCCAGAGCGCTAGGTGGCGGCGGCTTTGCTAAATTGTGGAATCCTTCGATACCTGGAGCGAAGCGGAGAAAGCAGAAGCGGAAATAGCATTACCCAACAGATTTTCAGATACCCGTACTAAAGCTGACGATTTGTTATCTTTGAGAAAACTGGACAATTGAGTGCCCTGTTATTTGTTGTTGCACGATGAAGCGTAGCAGTCACCTCAAAGTTTAGGAGGAGAGGCATGCGGAAGTTGTCAAGGATCTCTTTGATTTTTGTTCTCATTCTTTTTTCTATTTTGATTACATCATTAATTTGCGTTGCAAATGTAGCTTAGCTGTAGAGATTGGATGACTAAAGATTATACTTTTAAGCTTAGCATTGTAGAAGGCTTTATACATTACGCCAGGAATGATAATATAATTATTCGCTTGCCTGCTAACTACTATGTCCAAGAAGTAGATACAATTATTAGAACACGTATTTTTCGTGACGACGTAGCCGGTTTAGACAGTTCAATAGGTGTAACACTCAAAACTATTGCAGTCACGGATGGAGATTGGGATAACGGCCAGGACAAATGTGAGCTTGCCAAGAAGCACATGGGGCCTAATATTTTCGAATTTTTCAAAAAGAATTATCCAGAAAAATATAAAAATCTTTGTGGTGAGAAGATCTTAGATAAATAAATCACTCTTTAAGAAACTGGACAATAGGAGCGCACATTGTCCAGTTTGACGGCTGGGCGAATTGAACGAGTTACTTTTTAGTAGAGAGAATTAGGGATGGAACACATTATAAGAGAATTATTAAATATTCCATTCTTTTTCAAGATAATCTTGGGATTGTTTATCTATGCTGTAGTCGTTATGATCGTTTTTTGGACACACTTTGATAAGTATATTAAGTGGATATTATCCTGTGACGATACTAAGAAAGAAAGAGCGATTGGAGCACTTAAGCGGATTGCAAGAATACATCGACTTCTATTTTGGTTTAACCCTTTGTATTTTATAACTATATATATGATTTATAAGTTTGATCATCACAGTGATGCCAATTATGGGATAACGATGATGATTATGACCTATTTGCTTGAACGTGCAATTTATTTCTTTACAAAAAAGACTCTAGATAGATTGAATCAATGAATACTGGATGTTATAAGAGTTGATATTATTGCTTGGCATGAGATAACTGGACAATTGAGCGTACTGTACGTAACGAGAAGATGATTTACCCGGAAGCATCGAGTGTCGAGATCACACCAAACATAACCGCTGAACTCAACGAAAGCGGCGAGCTAATAGGAATCGAGATTTTTAGCGCCAGTATTTTAGGTTCATCCGGCAAATGACTACCTACAGATTGTGAAAGCACAGTGCCTGTCCACTGTGAATTCGCCGGGAGCTTTTAGAGTTACGTAAAAAAAGGATTTCCGGGCGAATCCCTCAACCTCTGGACAGGCATGCGTGTGGCAGAATTTATGTAACTCCTTCAGAGTAAAATCGGTTTGTGTGCATTCATACCCAGGGTGGCGTCCCGCGAAGCGCGAGACTGACCCTGAGCTGACTTATCAAGCCCCTTTCGGGGCAGAAAAACCCTCACCACAGGTACTCGTTTGCCGGATGAGCGGTATTTTATGTTCGTGACGCCAGTCTGGAAACAGTTCAGGCTAAAATACTCAAGGCTCCGGGCGCCGGCGGCGCCTGAGCCTTCGGACCTGCCATACTCCGCCCCTACACCTTCACGACAAAGGATTCATCCCACGTGTACAAGCAGGATGGACAGGTAATCCGCCTCTTGCTTTTGCTGGCGCAGTTTGCGCAGGTTGACCTCGACCTGCTGGCCCTCGAGCCCGGCTCGCGCCACGTATACCGCGCGGTCCAGAAACCCGGCCTGCTCGATGCAATCAAGGATCTTATCGAGTCGGTTGCCGACCTTCATCAAGATTAGTGTCCCTGTTCCCGTGAACGCCTCTCTTATTACATCGAGGTCATCAGAAGCAGGGATAATGACCACCCGTTCCTTGCCTTCACCTATGGGAAATTCAGCCAGAGCGGCCGCTGCGCTGAAGGCCGTGATACCCGGGACCGTGACCACATCGAGTCCGGGAAGCTGTTCGCGCAAAGACCTGACAAGATATACGTAAGTGGAGTAAAGCAGAGGATCACCCAGGGTCAGGAAGCAAGCATCCTCGCCCATACCTACCACATCCGAAACACTCCGGGCTGCTTGCGCCCAGTGCCGCGCCAGCTCCCCGCTGTCGGCGCTCATAGGGAAAACCAGTTCGTGAATCCGGCAATCGGCTCTCAGGTACCGATCTGCAATGGCAAGAGCGATGCTCCCGTTTTCGCTCCGTGCTTTTGGAACGAAAACATGCCGGCACCCTTCAAGGACCCTGGCCCCCTTCAAGGTCATCAAGTCGGGATCACCGGGCCCGACTCCTATTCCATAAAGGACTCCTAATTTCATGGCGATTTTTTACCGGCGAATAACAAAATCTTCTCCTATATTCTTTCGATACGCTTGACTATAAGCTCTTCGGGTATCAATTCCATGAGGCGTTTTCGCGCCTCGCCGACCGTCAGCGGCAGGCCATTGATCGGCACACCGTCATAGCGTTTCATCTCGTGCAGCAGGGTGGAGATGTAGGGTAAACGAAGCCCGGCCCGATCAAGCATATCATGATCGCCAAACACCTTTTCCGCAGGTCCATGGCTTAGAACACGCCCTCTGTTCAGAACGTAGATTCGATCTGCAAAAAGAGGCAGCATATCTACGAGGTGTGTTGCAAGAATGACTGTAATCCCCTGCCGGCGATTGAGCCTGTTCAAAAGCCGCATCATCATTTCTTCCCCGGCGGGGTCCAAGCCGGAGGTGGGTTCATCGAGGATCAAAATCGCCGGCTTCATAGCGAGCACACCGGCCATCGCGACACGCTTTTGTTCTCCAAAACTCAAATGATGGATGGCCCTACGCCGCAAATCTGTTGCCGCCACTGATTCGAGCGCCTCAGAAACCCGCAGCTCCACTTCAGGCTCGGGCAGGTCCAGGTTCCTTGGGCCGAAGGCCACATCTTCCTCCACCGTGGCCGCGAAAAGCTGATCGTTTGGATTCTGAAAAACCAGCCCTATACGCTGATAGAGATCTCTGGGCGCAGTGCCGCAGATCTCTTGCCCGGCAATGCGAACCTGTCCTTTCTGAGGCTTTAGAAGGCCGACAAGCACCTTTATGAGAGTAGTCTTTCCTGAGCCGTTGGAGGCAAGCATTGCCACAAACTCGCCCACTCTGACCCGAAAGTCCACTTCAGTGAGCGCCTGCGTTCCTTCCTCATAGGTAAAGCAAACACCTGAAGCCTCAACGGCCATGGGAACTTCTTTCATAAAGCACCCCACTCCAGCCGGATAAATGCGATCACGAGTGCTCCCGAGGCAAGGCACAAAATCCAGAGATCTTTCGAGCAAATACGCGGCAGAGGGCTAAAAGGCATGTAGCCTTTGTACCCTCGCAACTCCATGGCCTCATATGTGCGAATCCCCTGGTCCATGGCAACTTTAATCACTGTTCCCGCCAATACCCCTGCAGATGATAAAGAACGCCTGAGGCTGGAATATCCGAGCCGCACCCTTTGGGCGTCCATGACATCGGCAGCCTGATCCATGAGCATGAAGATATAGCGGTACATAAGCATGCCCACCTCCACCCAGCCTTTTGGGACACCGAACCATCGCAGGGCATGAAAGATCTGATGCGCCCTTGTGGTAGAACTCAAAAGCAGCAGAACGCTAACTGCTCCCAGAACGTGCGTCCCGAGCAAAGCCCCGCGCAAGGCGCCCTCTTGCATCACCTCTATCTTCCACCCGAACAGAGAGATACTCAAAAGCAGGGTGGAACCAACGAAAAGGGACTGCAGCAGGATTACGACAAGAACAATGCCCAAAGGGGCAGCAAGTCTGACCAAAATAAGTCGGGCAGGCATTCGGATCGCCACCATTGCGGCCATGCAGGCCACAAAAACTGCGGGCGGGAAGGCAAAGCCGGTGGATATGATAACACTGATGATAGCCTGAAGGGCCAGCACGAGCTTTACGCGAGGATCAACACGGGTCAGAACGTTATCCCGATATGCAAATATGTCTGAGAAAAGCTCGAATACAGGCTGCAAGACGTTAGCCTTTAAGTGTCATTGCCCATACAATCCCACACGCCTTTGGGATCGCATTCGCGGCAATGGTAGTGCTCCGTGTGACGAACGGCGTCTTCCAAACGCAGCCGAGAATCACAGTGTGCACATGTAACAAGGGTGCGATATTTTGCAGCCTCCTCCGGAGGCATGGGCACGAACTCGCACTGCCCTGATGGGACAGGGTACATTTCGTTCGGGGGCAGCACCATTTGCCTTACGTCCCTGAGACTCCTGGTCTCCTGGATCCTTGTTTGCACCAGGTCAACCAGCAACTCATCGAATCCGAAACCACGTCCCATTTGAAGGACAACAGATGGAAACCGTTGCGCTTGCTCTTGAAGCATTTCAGGAATGTCGCGAACCAGATGCAGCCCTGAATGCAAAAAATAGGGAATGACCAGCACCTTCGTTGCTCCAAGGCTGACGCATTTTTCAAAGACCTCCGGAAAGTGGGGTCCGATCCTTGACATGAAACACACTTCGACAAGCGGATAGCCGTATTTCTGTCGAAGACGGTCGGCCACCCTCTCCATATCCTTCCCTGCATCCGGCACACGGCTCCCATGCCCCATGAGTATTATAGCCTCGTCAGGACCGGCTGCTTTCTTTATCGACTCAAAAGCCTCACCATCGGCCATACCACTCCCCCACTCTTCTCAAATTCCAGCAGAATCCTGTTGCGCAAAAAAAAACCGGACCACAAGCATTGGTCCGGGAATCCGTTTTTATCCTCGGTGAATCCAACTCGGGCTCCAATCCACGGGAGCACGTGCAGCTATGAAACTATGGGCAGGTCTTCTGGCTCTCGGATCCCTCTACTCGCCGAGCCTTCCCACCCCATCGGACAGTGGCATGCTTATGGCTTTCGTCCCCGATCACAGCGGCGGGTCCGCAACGGTTTTGCACCGTTTTCCCTTATGCCCCTTTTGTGAGACACCCACAGTTTATAACGATGAATTTTGACCCAGCGCAGCCCGCATTGTCAAGGAAATAATCCAGGCGTAATCATTCCCCCGCATGATGGAAAATCCTCTGGATTGTGATGCCAATGTTGCAGATATTCGGGCCTAAAAGCGAGCGATTGGGCTCCGCAGCACCGGGTTGCCGGACAGCCTGGCGCCGACTCGTACACCGCACTAAAACGCGAGGGGCTAAAGCCCGCACCCCCAATCCTTCCCACCGTAGCATCGAGCAGACTCATGGAGCAGCGAGGGGGATCGATGGTTGATTCCCCTCGACTCTTCTCAGCATGTTGGTTTTATTAATTCACATTTACAAGTTGAGTTGTCCTTGATCTCATGCCATCAGTGCCTTCCACGATCAACATGAATATCAACTTATTGCCAAAACTTCCTCCGTTTGCTGCTGTAAAATCGGGGGTTACCGACGTAGGATTGGATAGGGTATAGGGGTTCCCCGCAGTCTGGTGCCACCGGTACGAGGTGATGCCGATCCCCGAATCCGTTGAACTCGTTCCGTTAAGAGTTACGACGGCGCCAGGCGCTACTGTTTCAGTTGCTCCCGCAACAGCCGTGGGCGCCTCGTCACCCAAGGTGACATTCACAAAACAGGTGTCGGTGGATTCCAATCCATAAGTATCGGTTACCGTCAGTTTAAACTTCATGGATACAGCGCCTGAGACAACCTGAGGCGCTTCAAAATCAGGCTGAGCCGATGCCGGGTTTGAAAGAGTCACTGCGGGCCCGTCAATCTGCTGCCAGAGATATGAAAGAGCGGCCTTATTCGGATCTGTAGAATTCAACCCGTTGAGTGTGATCATAGTCCCTTCGTTGACTGTTTGGTCAGGACCGGCATTGGCTACGGGAGGCATCTCGGTCGTTACCACGTTAACAATGCAGGTGTCGGTTGACTTAAGGCCGTTCTTATCAGTTACGGTCAGTTGAAAGGTTAGCGCTCCGTTGACCGCAGGACTCGTAAAAGTCGGTTTAGCGGCAGCAGAAGATGAGAGCTTTACCGACTTCCCACCCGTCTGGGTCCACAGATAAGACGCTATCCCGGGACCGCCCACGTCGGTGGAGTTTGAGCCGTTGAGCGTCGTCTTAACCCCTCTGCCATGGTATTGATTAGGACCGGCGTCGGCGACGGGTGCGGCAGCAAAGCTCGCCGAAATGGTGTGGTTGGCCGTGACATCGGAAAACGTGTAGGTGGTGACCGCGCCAACCGAGGTACCGTCAACCAGAACAGAGGATACCTGGTAGCCGGTCGCCGGAGAGATCGTAAAGGTCTGGCTTGCCCCGTAGTTTACCGAAACGGCAGTTGCAGGAGAGATCGTTCCGTCGGACCCTGCAGTAGGTGTAATTGTGAAAGGGTCTACGGCAAATGTCACCGAGATTGTGTGGTTGGCTGTGACATTAGAAAACGTGTAGGTGGTGACTGCGCCAACCGAAGTACCGTCAACCAGAACAGAAGATACCTGGTAGCCGGTAGCCGGAGCGATAGTAAAGGTCTGGTTTGCCCCGTAGTTTACCGTGACGGCAGAGGCAGGAGAGATCGTCCCGTTGGACCCTGCAGTAGGTGTAATTGTGAAAGGGTCTACGGCAAATGTCACCGAGATGGTGTGGTTGGCCGTGACATTGGAAAACGTGTAGGTAGTGACTGCGCCAACCGAAGTCCCGTCAACCACCACAGAGGATACCTGGTAGCCGGTAGCCGGAGCGATCGTAAAGGTCTGGTTTGCCCCGGAGTTGACCGTGACGGCAGAGGCAGGAGAGATCGCCCCGTTGGACCCGGCGGTAGGCGTGATGGTGTAAGTGTTTAGAGCGAATGTGACCGAGATGGTGTGGTTGGCTGTGACATTGGAAAACGTGTAGGTGGTGACTGCGCCAACCGAGGTCCCGTCAACCGTCACAGAGGATACCTGGTAGCCGGCCGCCGGAGAGATCGTAAAGGTCTGGTTTGCCCCGTAGTTTACTGTGACGGCAGAGGCAGGAGAGATCGTCCCGTTGGACCCGGCAGTAGGTGTAATTGTGAAAGGGTCTACGGCGAATGTCGCCGAGATGGTGTGGTTGGCTGTGACATTGGAAAACGTGTAGGTGGTGACTGCGCCAACCGAGGTCCCGTCAACCGTCACGGAGGACACCTGGTAGCCGGTAGCCGGAGAGATCGTAAAGGTCTGGTTTGCCCCGGAGTTGACCGTGACGGCAGAGGCAGGAGAGATCGCCCCGTTGGCCCCGGCTGTAGGTGTGATGATGTAAGTGTTTAGAGCGAATGTCGCCGAGATGGTGTGGTTGGCCGTGACATTGGAAAACGTGTAGGTGGTGACTGCGCCAACCGAGGTCCCGTCAACCGTCACAGAGGATACTTGGTAGCCGGTGGCCGGAGAGATCGTAAAAGTCTGGCTTGCCCCGGAATTGACCGTGACGGCAGAGGCAGGAGAGATCGTCCCGTTGGACCCGCCGGTAGGAGTGATGGTGTAAGTATTTAGAGCGAACGTCGCCGAGATGGTGTGGTTGGCCGTGACATTGGAAAACGTGTAGGTGGTGACTGCGCCAACCGAAGTCCCGTCAACCAGAACGGAGGAAACCTGGTAGCCGGTCGCCGGAGAGATCGTAAAGGTTTGGCTTGCCCCGGAGTTCACCGCGACGGAACCCGAAGGTGTGATTGACCCGTTCGATCCTGCTGATGCCGTGATCGTATAAGTATTTAGAGCGAACGTCGCCGAGACGGTATGGCTGGCCGTGATATTGGACAAAGTATAGCTGCTGACCGCGCCGACCGAGGCCCCGTCAACCTGCACACCGGCTATTTGGTAGCCGGCGGAAGGAGTAATGGTAAAGGTTTGGCTTGTACCCTGGCTCTGGTAAAAACTGCCGCTTGGCGCTATCGTTCCGCCCGCTCCGGCTGACGCAGTCAGTAAATCAATGACCAGTTCCGGCGAGAAGCCGCTCTGGTCGTTGTTGCTGTCGTAGGCGGTCAGGGCGACATAGTAGGTCGGCGAAGACAGATTTTGAAGCGTGGCGCTCGTGTTGTTGCCGGCGTTTACGGTGCTGGTGTAGTTCCCGCTCGATAGACCATAATACACGTCGTAGCCCGCAATCATCGTACTTGCATCAGCGTTCCATTCGATGGTGGCCTGCTGGGCATAGACCTGCTGCGCGAGAAGCGTTGAAACAAAAGCCAGGGCGAGAATGAAACTCAAACCCAAACGAGATGTCCTTTGTAAACTGATTTTTGCGAAGGTAAAGTAGCGTGACATATTGGTACCCCTGGCCAGTGGCAGATATGGAAAGCGTTGGAGAGTCCGCTCTCAGCGGGCCTTCAGGGCAAACCGGTCCACCTCCCAGCCTCCGCCGCACCTCACCATGCGGCCTATTTCCGGGGCCGGTTGCCCTGCTCCTTGTCTTTCCTATGTTCTCTGTTTGATGGAAGGATTGTTCCGCACCTGGAACTGTGCAAAAGCGATACCAATTACTGTCTGATAAGCCCTGGCGCTAAGTTTGAAGGTAGCGGCCACAGGGGGCATCTCCGAGAAGCCTAGCAGAATGGCCCCCAGCCTCACGACGTGAATTACCAATTACAGAAATGTAAGAAATCCTTGCCCGTGTTCCTATTTCAATTACACTTGATCTGCAGGCTTTTTGATACAGCACCGTAGGCGCGAAGCCTCAATCGGGAGGAAGTCGCTGCTTTGATTTACATTTGAGGAAATCCGGTCCCAAGAACCCCGGGAGCGGTGGGACCGCCAGCCAGGATCGCCACTGCCTGCGGCGGTGGCACAACAAGGTTCTCGACGCTATCCCTGACCTGTCGATGACCAGAGGCTGATAGGTACGCCTCCGCGCAACCCCTTGATTTCCTTGCCAGGACGAAAAATTCCTCCTTTCCGAATCGAAAACCGCTAGTATCTAGTCCGGGGTTTCCGGATGGACACTACTTAGGCTTTCCAATTGAATCTTGAAGAAAAAAGAGAATTTCGGTTTAAAATAATTGGCTCGGGGATATGATAGTGTTGCTTGAAGCGCTCAAACCTGTCACGGAAAGTTCATTTCGGATAGGCTTCAGCGTCTGGACAGCATCAAAATCCCCCCTGCCCCGCATCGCTCCGCGATGAGTGAACAGTAAGCAGTGAGGAGTGAGTAGAAAAAGCTTTCAGGTGTCCACTAGGACATGAATAGCTGCTTCGAAAAGGCGCTGGATTCCGGCCCAAAAGCACTGCCGGAATGACGAAAGTGGGAGCCCCGCCCCTTTTCATGGTTTCAGGGTGTCCCAAAGGAACGTGAAAACCTGATTAGAAGAAAACGGCCATGGCAAACACAATACAATCAATGCCGAATCATCCTGAAGCTAAAAAAATAACCGACCTGATAGCCAGGAGCATGTCTCTTCGACAAGAGAAGCGTCATGAAGAAGCTCTAAGGCTCATCGAGGAAGCAATCAGCATTGATCCCAAGTTTTTCCCGGTGCTCGTGGAAAAAGGAATTGTTCTGTTCGAATTAGCCCGATATGAAGAATCGATCGAATGCTTCGATCTTTTTTTGAAGCGCATTAGTGACTCCCAAGTTCGCGAGTTACGCGATAAATGTCTAAGGCATGCCCTGACAAGCTATGACCGAATTCTTGCAGAGAACCGGGCAAATGCAGAGGTGCTTCTCAAGCGAGGCTACATTCTACAGCGCCTGCACCGTTATGACCATGCTGTGTATGCTTATAACCTGGCATTGGAAATATACGTAGGCAATGTTGTGGACGTTTTAAACAAGCGCGGCAATTCGTTATTATACCTCAACAGACCCGAAGACGCCATTGAGAGTTATAATCGTGCCTTGGAACTGACGCCGCGTAATGCGTCCTTATTATATAACCGGGCCAATGTCCTGCAACAGCTTGCCCGCATGGATGAAGCCCTGGAAAGCTATGATCAGGCCTTGGCATTAAAACCCGACTTAGCTGAAGCAAAGATGGAACAGAGTCATTGCAGGTTGGCCATGGGGGATTTTAAAAGGGGGTTTCAAGAGTATGAATCGAGGTGGGAATACGCACCATTAAAATCTGTCAAATTGACATCACCCGAGCCCTTATGGCTCGGGGAAGAAAGTCTGGCCGGCAAAACTATTCTGCTTTGGGCTGAACAAGGATTTGGGGACACGATTCAGTTTTTGCGCTACGTGCCGCTGATAGCTCAAACTGCAGGGCTAACGATTCTTCGTGTGCCCTCCCCATTGCGGTCATTGGCTCAGACACTCGATTGCCCCGTATCGATTATGCCCTTCGGAAACAATCCGCTGCCTCCCCACAATTTCCATTGTCCATTGATGAGCCTACCCCTGGCATTTGGCACTACGCTGGAATCAATCCCCTCGGATATTCCATATTTGAACGCAAAAGCCGATCAGGTTGAAAACTGGCGAAATCAGCTTGGACCGCGCACCAGGTTAAGGATTGGCCTTGTCTGGGCTGGCCGCAGGCATGAACCCGTCAACCACACGCGCGACATGGGATTGGAAGTCCTGAATCCCCTCACGCGCCTTGACGTAGAGATCATAAGTCTGCAAAAGGAAGTTCCCGACCAGGACAGAAGGGTGCTCGAGTCCATGCCCGAGATTACTTATTTGGGCGATAAACTGTCGGATTTCGCAGACACGGCTGCGCTGATTGAAAATCTTGACTTGGTGATCGCCGTCGATTCGGCGGTTGCTCACCTTGCGGGAGCACAGGGAAAGCCTGTCTGGATTATGCTAAGACATTCCGGCGAGTGGCGCTGGCTTCTGGAGCGCAGTGACTCCCCCTGGTATCCCACCGCGCGGATTTTCCGCCAAAAAAAACCTGGCGACTGGGCTGGAGTAATTAGTGATATAACGCAACAGTTGCAGGCTTTGATCGTTCATCGAAAAGATGGCAGCCCGTAAGCACACCTTGCAATTTGAAACCGGATTCACTTTTCACCATATTGCGACCGGCATAAATTATAAATTGGCCAGTTGGGCGCTCAGGTAACTTTGCATCTCGTCCATCTGGGCCACAACGACGTCCATGTTCTCAAACTGAATTTGGAGAGTCGACATCTGCTGGTTGATATTTGACTGCGTGGTGCTCACTTGCTGATTGAGCCCGGTGATGCTGTTCTGCAATCCGGTTGTCTCGGTGGCAACGGTCCCGTTTGCGGAGGTAAATCCATTCACGATTCCATTGATAAGACTGGCGATTCCGCGGTTCACCGTAATAGTCGCGCTTTCCGCCGTGCTCCCGGTGTAGCTGACTTCAAGACCGTTGGCTGGGTTAGCGGCGTCGTTATTAAGCCTCAGGACACTTCCTGCGCCGGTTGCAGCGTCACCGTTAATTGTGCCTTCGATGTTTTGACCTGTCCCGGGAGGCGTAGTGACATCGACGGTATACTGACCCGATTGGGTACTACTGCTATTGCCGATATATTGAAACTGGCTGTTGCTGCTGGTGCCCGAATCCGAAAGAAGATTAACCAATCCTGAGAAGTTGTTTGAGATCGCATTCTCGAACGTGGTCGTATCCAGACTGAGCTGACCATTAGCCCCTGCCGTTATCCCGGCATCGGCGAGATAGTCCATATTCCCTGTACCGACCTGGTCCATTATCGTGGATTGAAGTTGTGATTTTATCGATTCCAGGGCGTTATTGCCGAAAAGCGGTCCGCCCGTCGTATTTGAAGAGACAGTGTAGGTATTTTGGGTATTGATGTATGACATGACGGTATTATAGGCGTTAATCCAGGTGTTAACGGTGTTTTCGATTGCCTGAGTATCCGGGTTGACTTTGACCGTCAGGGTCGTATTCGGGTCCGATCCTAGCAGATTGAGCGTAACCCCCGCGATTGCGCTTGTAACGGTATTGGTCGAGCTTGTCATGCTCATGCCGTCAACCGCAAAAGAGGCATCTTTCCCCTGTTGCAGGACCTGCCCGAAAGATCCAAAACTCAATTCCGAATTTGAATCTGCAATGGAAGTCGTCAGATTAACGGAGAGGTCGCTCGTCCCGGTAGCATTGTTGATTACCTGAATTTGCCCGTTTGAAGTAACTGAGGCGGTGACGTTGCCAAAGAGGCTGTCAATCTGATTAAGGAGGTCCCCGACCGTATAGATCTCGCCCGCCGTAGAGCTTTGGGCTATATCGAAACTGGTTGCCGCCACTGCAGTCCCGTTGGAAGCCGTTCCGGAAATGGTAATCTTGTCTCCGGATGTGTAGTTCTTGTATCCATAAATGCTCGTGATGTCCGTAGAAGCAGTAACGGGAGTCGAACCGTCCGTTGTATTTGCAACAGTTCCGGTAACTTCGCTCTCATCGGTCCCGTTTCCCTGGATCAGGCCAAGTGATTGCAGCACGTTGTTCTGGTCGGTATAGTTACCATTGGTCATGCCCGCAATGGCAAGGCGATAGGTCGTCTGAGATCCATTGGTCGACGAAACGATGGAGGCGGAAATGCCGGCTGCAGCCAAGTTAGTTTGTATCTTCGACAGGCTGTCGGTCAAGTCAATGGTGGCAGTTTTTCCGTTTATGGTTACAGTTCCTGAAAGGTCATTGTTTTCATTTCCGAGCATGGCTTCAACAGAGGTGGAAGTGCTCCCGAAAGCATCGCTTTCAGCCCCTCCGGTTATCGCGTTTTTAATACTTGTCTCAGTTGTGTTCAACCCAAGGCTGCCGAGCGTATCCGAACTGGAACCATTCAGCAGGCTGATGCCGGTGGCTCCCGTATTATCACTGGTGAGCACCAACCGGTAGCTGGTCGAAGAGGTCTGAAAGATGCTGGCCGTCACGCCGGAAGCCTCAGAGCCGGTATCTGCATTGTTGATGTTAGACTCCAAGTCCTGCAGGGTGTCAGTGGAAGCGATCTGAACGGAGTGACCGTTTACCAGGATAGTCCCTGTGATACCGAGCGCGGAGGTCTCTGAGGCAAACGACCCTGAGGCAAGTTTCTCCGCTTGCGCAACGCTGTTGATAACTACGTTATAGCTGCCGCTGCTAGCCGTAGAGGAGGCGGAGGCGGAGAGCAGCGATGAGGCGCTGACGCTTGAAGAGGATGCCACAGTGGCGCTGTACTGTTCCAGGCCCGTACCGCTTGCCGTCAGAGCATTTGAGGCAGTTTGTAGTGCGGTCAGGTCCCCGTCCAAGGTTTGCCAGGCGGAGACCTCGTCGTTGCAGGTTGTTATTTGATTAGTGTAGGGTGTAAGACTCTGTTCTGAAACCGTTTGCAACTGGGCCAGCATGCCCTGCCAGTCGATGTTGGTCCCCATGCCGGTAAGGCCCAGCTCACTCAATGTGGACGATGAAGTAGAAGACACTGAAGACACTGAGTTCTCCTTTGGAGTGGTGTAGTTTTCGGATGGTCGCCGCTCCCACCGTCTTGTTAACGGCCTCGATCCGCAACTGTTTCTAAAATGAGTCCATGCGGAATTGAAATCGGTAAGATTGAGGTAAAACTGAAATAAAAAATAGCCGGCTCTTTGTAAAATTTTGGAGTGCGGATAATTTCTGTAGCGAGGGGCTTATTGCACGGGGTCGTTAAGGAATTACGCGCTGGTCAGTTTCTGATACGCGAGGTTGATCTCTTTGCACTTTTCTTCAGCAAGTTTTAGAAATTCAGGGGGGAGATTGGCAAAGTTATCGGGATGATACTGCTTGATGGCGCCCAGGTAGGCTCTGCGAATCTGGTCCGTTGTTGCGTTTGGGGGCAGACGAAGTATATCGGGGCCATTTCCGGTTTGACTTCTCGTCGCAGGTTGATCTGAAGAAGATTTCTCCTTGAGTTTCAACAAAAACTCTCTCGATTTCTCCTGTGCCTCTGTAGAGATTTGCACCGTATCCCCGGACGGACATCCGGGCTGGCTCCGCGGCTTGTAATAGACATTGGTATAGGTCGAGTAGGCATCGGCAATTCTTGCAAATCGAACAGGCTCCGACATCTTACACCCTGAACCAAAAAAAGGTCACGCGTAAAAGATCAATGGCCTATTACCACTTTCCAGGCAACCCGGCCGCCTCTTACGAGACCCGTGGGCTTTCCGTCCCCGGCTCACACCGGGTTTGGCTTTTTCAGGGATGGAAAACACTCTACTGGTGTTGAGTTGATTTGTCAACAGCTATTTCATCTTTTTGCCTGCCCTGCAAAGGAGAAATCACTACGCTCCGCAAGCGTATACAACAAATAAACAAAGTGCTGCCGATGATGGAGAAATGTGTTTTCAGGTCTGTGGCCATGCATCCCTTTACATAACTTTACCTGCATTAACTAATATTAACTCGACCCTGAGCCTGATTTCTTGTATTCATGGATCATAAATCATCATCAATGCTCATCAAACCATAGGAGAGTTAATATGAAAAGAATATTGACAGGATTTACCGTAACTTTGGTGGCGGCAATATGGATGACCGGGTCATGGTTCTTTTTCAACTCCATCGCAGTAGGGGCTCAGGGGTCTACTACCGCGTCCGCTACGGACGTCAGCAAGGCCGACCCAAAAGATGAACCCGGGGCTGCAGGGCATTGCGGTGAGCATTGGAAGGGTCATCACGGGGATTGGAAGGGTCGTCACGGGCATCACCATCTATGGAAAATGCTCGATTTGACTGACGCGCAAAAGAAAGAGATGTTTTCCATCAAGCTCGAAGAGCACGCAAAAATGAAACCACTGTTCCAAGAACTAAAGGCTGGGCGGGAGAAGCTCAAGGCTCTCCCAAAGGGTCAATTTGATGAAGCGAAGGTTCGGACCATCGCGAAGGAACAAGCTAATACTATAGCTGATATGATTGTGGCGAAAGAGCGCATGAAATCCAGATTATTCGCGGTCCTGACCCCGGAGCAGCGTACCAAATTTGAGCAAATGCGTGAGAAATGCGGAGCTGGGCACGGGAAAAAACCCGAGCACAAGGACTAAACGGTCTCCATCCGAAGCTCATCAAACCAGACGTTCCAGATATCTCAGCCGGGGGCTGACCAAGCGTTCTCCATGTCACCATGGGTCGGCCCCCTCTTCCAAATAACCGGAAACCGTAACGAAAAATAACATAACATCACAGCAAAGCGCGGTGAACGGCGACATTCACGCTGCTTTTGTTGCCGGAAGATCGATCGTAACGCTGAGCCCCCCTCCAGGGGCGTTTTCCGCTCGCACTTGACCGCCATGCATTATGACTGCACGCTGGGTGATCGCCAGGCCCAATCCTGTTCCCCCTTGCTTTCTGTCGCGAGCATCCCCCACCCGGTAAAAGGGGGAAAAAAGATCCGGCAGCGATTCTTCCGGTACCCCCGGCCCCCTATCGCGCACTCCGATCACCGCGCGCAAGGATTCTCCCTGCATTCTGCAGCGCAGCGTGACCAATACTTCGGTGTTTTCCGCTGTGTGGCGGACTCCGTTGCGCAGGACGTTTTCAATAGCGCTGCGCAGCAATTCTCTGGTTCCCGGCACGAAACAATTTTCAACCGAGACGGTTCGAACCTTACAATTACGTCCGCGAGCTTCAAAGTCGGCGTCAATCACCAATTCTTCTATTAATTCAGCCATATCGACCGGCGCTCTGTCCACCTCCTCTGCACCGCTCTCAAGACGGGCCAGCATGAGCAATTTGCCTATAAGTGCGTTAAGCCTCTCAGCTTCCAGTTCGATTCGTTCCAACGCTTTGATTGCGTCCGGCCCTTCACGCCTGCGCGCAATCTCCAGGGCAAGGGTCAGTCGTGTGAGCGGTGAACGAAACTCGTGCGATATATCTCTAAGGAGGCGTTTCTGCGAGCCAATCAAAGATTCGATACGCTCGGCCATAAGGTCGAAATCTCTCCCGAGCTCGGCGATTTCATCACGCCGCCTGCCCAAAACGGCGCCGACACGAACTTTGAGGTCTCCATCGGCCAGATGTCTTGCCGCCGAGCCAAGCCTGCTGATAGGCAGGGCAATATACCGTGCGAGCCAGTAACATACCCCTCCGGCAGTAATGAAGATGATGATCAGGTTTATTGCTGGAAAACTGTATTCCCGTGGAACAAAATGCCGGCCGGGAAGTCCGGCTATCAGAGTGTATTGTTTGCCGCTCGGCCCTGTAAGCCGTTGAGCAATAAAAATCGAATCACCGGATCTTTTGTAATCCATCCCCTCACGCAACGCATGCGAAGATAATTCCCTGACCTCTTCAGGCATCGGCAATCCGGTTAGCTGCTCGTTCTGCTCATCGAACAGAAAAAACTGGATGCGTACCACCCTTTCGAGTTCATTGAGGTAATAGCAAAGGCCCGTTTTTCCGTCACGTTCGTAGATTTCGATCGCTGTCAGGCCGGAGAGACTCACCGAATTTGCTGCAACACTGATCCAGTGACCGGTATACGAGCCCGACAGCGTCTTAACATGGCCTTCGGTTGGTGGGCGCACAAGAAATCTCAACCAGGGCACGGCGAAAAAAGGATGCACCTCCGTAACCACAGCCGACAAAAAAGAGGCAAAGCTAATCAGCGCCATTGCCACCCAGAACCAGAGGAAGATTTTTATAAAAAGGCTTCTCATTGAAATTTCCCGCGACATCGGCTGGATCACTGCTGCAAAAACGTACTCTTGTCCGGCTGAGTAGGGTTGACATAGATATATCCGGCCCCTCGCACTGTTTTGATCCGCTCAATTTCACCTAATTTATGTCCCAGTTTCTTTCGCAGGCTGCTAAGGTGAACATCCACACTGCGGTCGTAAGCGGTGAGATTACGGCCCAGGACGCCCTCAGCCAATTGTTCGCGCGTTACCACGTGGCCGGCCGCCCTGAGCAGCATCTCCAGAAAACCGAACTCAACGGAAGTCAACTCGATCCGCTCGCCGTTGCGATTCACAACACGTGTCCCGGTATCAAGTTCGATATCGCCCACAGAGATTTTTTCGGGCATGGAAACGGTGGCGTTTTTGTCGTTCCGATCTTTGGTCCGACGGAGAATAGCTCTGGCACGCGCTATAAGCTCGCGGGGGTTGAATGGCTTCGGGAGGTAATCGTCTGCTCCCATTTCAAGCCCAACGATGCGGTCCACTTCTTCATCACGAGCAGTCAACATAAGGACCGGCGTATCTGCTTGAGCGCGCAAATGCTGCAGCACCTCGAAACCATTCATACCGGGAAGCATTATATCCAGTACGATCAGGTCGTATTTGTCCGCTCCGGATACGGCTAGCTGCAATCCCTGCTCGCCGTCGTAAACCGAGGTGATCTCGAAGCCTTCAGGTTTGAGATACTCGGTCAACAATTCACATAACTCAGTATCATCATCGATCACTAAAATGTGGTTCATAGGACATCCCCCGTTAAGCTCTCACATATCCCGGCTCAAACGACGTCATTTTAGCAGAAGTTGCCATGAGTATGGCTAAATCCTTTTGAAAAAAAATGTTAAGCAGTGCAACCCGGACTCATAAAGATATAATTTTGTTACGTACTTTTCACGAGCAGACGGGCTCAGGCGAGAGAGAACGCGGGAACCCAACTCAGCGTAAGCGCTCACCGCAGAGGCTGGTCATGGACAAGCCAAGGAGAGGACGCGGAGAAAAGCCTTTAAAGATTTTGACTTTCTCTGCGAGCTCTAGCCTCTGCTTCGAAAAGTTGGCGGTGGGACCGCCAGCCGTGGTTGCCAAGCCCAAACCACGTCTTTTCATAGTTTCCGGGTGTCCCGAAGGGACGTGCACAACTGTTACGAAAAGTTCTCACGCGAAGACGCGAAGGCGCGAAGATATTTCACGCGGAGACGCGGAGACGCGGGGTCGGGAAGTTGTTTCACGCAGACGCGAAGGGAACGACACTTTTCATTGTTTCAGAGTGTCCCAGAGGGAAATGAATAGCTGTCTCGAAAAGTTGCGTGGACCTCTTGGCGCTACGCGCTGACCAGAGGCGGCACATAGGTACGCCTCCGCGTAACCCCTCGATTTCCTTGCTACCTTTCGGTGCGGCGCTGAGCAATCCGGAAATGGCGGGGCGCCAAACTGCACGCGCCAGGACGAAAAATACCTCCTCTCCGAATCGAAAACTTCTAGTGTCTTATAAGGTGAGATTCTCTGACGTTCATCCGGGTTTCCGGATGGACACCAGCTATCTGCAAATCTTCTCAGCCGTTGTTTCGGCCAGCTTCATTACGTCATCATGTGTTTCAACTTCTCCCTGCTCGCGAACCCCGCAAGCCCGAATGAGATGGCTCTCGGCAAATCCATACCATTTGAAGAAGTAGTCGTATCTTTCGAAAATATCGGCAAACCTTTCCTGGTCCGGATTTCCCTGAGTCAGAATGAAAACCAGTTTTTTGCCCGCTGATAAACGGGAGGGCTTGGGATTTGTGATGTAGTCCGATGCCAGATAGGAGTAGGAACGGTCTATAAAGCCCTTCAATTGGCTGGACAAATCGCCATAGTAGACAGGCGAAGCCAGAACGAGAACATCCGTTTCAAGAACCGCTTCCAAAACCTCGGACAGGTCGTCTTCAAGGGCACAGTTATCGAGCTTGGTCTTACACGCCATACAACCCTGACAGCCACGATATTCCAGCTTATTCAGTTGGAAAGCCTGAACCTGTGCGCCAAGCCTTTCAGCCGTGGTGCAAAAACGATTTGCGACAGTGGTGCTATTTCCTTTTTCCCGTGGACTTCCCAGCAAACAGACAACCTTCATTGCACTCCCCCATAAGTCTGACGACATTCCATTGATCCTTTGCAGGGTGCAATAATATCGGCCAAAGGCTTTTTAGTCAATGGAAGGGCGACTCGTAACTGAAGAATCTTCGTAGGTTCCTTCATTCTTAACCTGTTCGCTGTTTTGTCCAAAAATGCCGATAAGATCAGGCATGAATCATGTAGCTCGGAGGGCGTGAGTCGGAGATTTTAGTTTAGTTTTCGTCTATCTTAGGAACCTGATCTTCAGTTATATTATCACAACTATGAAGAGTGGACAACAAATCTGTTATGAATGACTGATCTCGGTTGTGCTCGATTCGAATCTGTTTAGCATTGTGACGCCTCTTCTGAAATGATTTGTTTAAGGACACGCAGGGCTGCGTCAAAGAAAATGGTCTATGAAGTCTACGGCAATTACGTTTAAGGGGTTGGAAAGGACGGTGGCAGCGTTTTGGAGTATTTTGGCAATGACTTCATCAGCTTGTAAAAAAAGCCCCCGCTTTCGCTATCATCACCGGCGAAAGTTGAAGGCTCAGGTTGCCAAAATTGTTGACTTTATTCCACCAAATAATAGTGGAGGCGGCGGGAGTTGAAGCCGAGACCCGGCTTAATCGATTGACCCGCTACATTCAGTAAAATCCTACATTTACGATAACATAGTCTCTCTTTGTGGCTGCTTTGAGTCCGTTAAAATTCGTCATAATTCGCTATAATTTGTCTCGTTTAGGGAAAGTTTGGGGGAAAGTGGTCAGGGTGGAGTTGGATGCATAATGGCAATGATGCACCACCGGAATCTACCTTGACCACAAATCCCTTAAGGGACTATCATTCCAACATAGAGAGGATGACTTCGCACGCTATCAACCGATTGGGTTAAGAAATGAAGGTCCGAAACCGTAGCCGGGTGGTCAAGTTTCTCGACAAACGCGAGGAATTGACATTGAAAATAAGGTTTCAACGGAAGGAATGATCATGAAACTCAAAGTCATTGTCCACGAAGCAGAGGAAGGTGGATTTTGGGCTGAAGTGCCATCCATACCCGGCTGCGCCACCCAAGGCGATACATTTGAGGAACTCCTCAAGAATATTTACGAAGCCGTTGAGGGTTGCCTCTCCGTAGATATTAAGCCCTTTGATCCGACCGATACCAAAGCGCGGATCTTAGAAATCGCCGTATGAAGAACCTTTCGGGAAGAGAATTGGCGAAAGTGCTGGAACGCCACGGGTGGCGATTATTACGAACTCAAGGAAGCCATCACATTTATGGAAAAGAAGGAAGTATCGTTCGCCTGTCAGTACCAATCCACGACAATCAGCCTCTCAAAAGAGGACTGCTTAACCATCTCCTGAAGATGGCTGGTCTAGAGGAGGATGATCTTTGAGTCTTCATGTTCCTCCCACCATAAAGCAGAAGCCCCACAAGGGGGCTTCGCAGCCCAAGGTCGAAACCTTGGGGGGAATTACAAATCTTATGTTCCGAAAATAAAGCATCTGGAAACGGGGAACTACGCCTTCACGGGAACATACGGCTGTACGATACCACGTTTTTGGATGAAGTCCACCGAGCAAGTGAAACCGAGAGGTCAGCCCTGCAATACCCGGCCGATTGTCATGATTTCTGCTTCTTTCGTTCCTTCATAAAGTTCCAGGATCTTGGCGTCCCGGTACCATTTCTGGACGAAATATTCGTCTATATACCCATACCCGCCGTGAAGCTCCACAGCGGCGTTGGCGCAGAAAACCGCTACCTGACCACCAAAAAATTTCGCCATGGCTGCCAGGTGATAATCGGGGCGACCTACATCGATCAGCCATGCTGCCTTATAGGTCATACCCCTAAGGGCCTCGATCTGGACGGCCATTTCTGTCAGTTTCTTCTGTGTGAGTTGGAAAGCACCCAAAGGAGCGCCAAAGACTGTCCTTTCTTTTACGTACTTTATGGATTCCTGCAGACATCCCTCACTAAGGCCCAAAGCCTGGGCGGCAATCATAACACGAGTGGTGTCGAAAAATTGCATCAACTCCTTGAAACCATTTCCCTCTTTCCCCACCAGATTGCTCTGGGGAACGCGCACATCTTCAAAAGCGACTTCTGCCGTGTCGGAAGTGCGAATACCCATTTTGCCATGGATTTTGTTTCTGGTGACGCCTTTGGCGTTGGCAGGGACAATGATGAGGCTGAAGCTGTTGTGCTTCTTTTGTTCCGGGTTAGTGATGCACTGGGCGACCATGTAATCGCAAACGGTCCCATTGGTGATAAACATTTTTTGGCCGTTGATAACATAATCGTTTCCATCTTTGACCGCCTTAGTTTTGTATCCGGCAACATCGGTGCCGGCATTGGGCTCCGTGTATGCCCCCGCAAAGACTTGCTCCCCTGTGCAGAGCGGCGGCAGGTAGGTCTTCTTCTGTTCTTCAGTTCCGTGCTGGAAGATGCTTTCACTGCCAAACGTCGCAGCTGTTATATTCAAGGCCATCCCGACGTCGACCTTGGAAAGTTCTTCCGTGATGAGCACATGCCCCACTTGACCGAAGCCGGCTCCTCCGTATTCTTCTGGGATCCACGCGCCGATCAGACCGACTTCGCCGGCCTTCTTGCGAATGTCAGGCATGTAAATCTCGTTTCTATCGCATTCCAGAGAAACGGGCTTCAACTCGGCAACCGCGAACTTGTATGCGGTCTCCTTCAGCATTCTTTGCTCTTCGTTTAATTCAAAATCCATTTCTATTTCTCCTCGTGATATCGAATCACTTTCTCTCTACAGAGGGAGAACCACGGGACGCTCCCGTCAGTAGACAACTTGGTAGAGTTCATGTACCGACAGCATTTCCGATAGTTACCGCGACGCGGGGCCGGACCTGGCCGAGAAGGCTTTTTCTTCAAGCGGAAAACAATTCACTTTGAATCCGAGGGGTGAAATCCTATCAAGGTTGGTGAGCCGCTCCCAGGCGGCAATTCTTCCTTTCAGTCCCGGCGAAACAGGTTTGCCGAAAGATGTCCCTGCTCGCGCTCTCCCGTGCCTGCGCGGCCAGTGCCGGCAAAGGCACATTCCAACCCGGCGAACCGATGCCTGTGATCTCGGCGCCCTGGCCCAAAATCCACCAAGCGGCTTTTTCGCTGGCACCCGGCCCGTAGTTATAGTAATCCGGGGCGCCCAGCATCCGGTCATTACCCGTCATGAGCGGACACTATGTCCATCGGGGTCCTGGTGTAACTGATTTTGGCCTTAGCCTCCCAGACCTCATCGGCCGTAATGGCTTCTCCGTCTCGTTTGTGGCGCATGTCGAGAACTACACCCTTACCGTAGCGCCACTTCGACAAAGCGCATTGTGACATCCTTCCGCCACGCCAATGGGAATGGCTCCTCGGCGGTTCGAATCCACTGCCGCAGCATTTTCACAATACACCTCATCTACAAGTTTACCTAGACTTTTCTTACCCACTTTTGATTCGACGGAGGAGGTTTGATGTATTCCTAGCGGGCTTTTGAACCCGGACTTCCGAAAGATGGAACAGTGAAACCGAGAGGGCAGCCCTTAACAATGGGAATTAGCGCAACCCGAGCCAATATTGGAACACGATGGGGATCATAGCGAACATCTCGGCAAGCAATAGAGTCCACGGACCAGGTCGGACCAAGCTAAAACGGTACCGCGCAGGGAAGGATGTCTTCTTATTGGATATTTTAGATTCTTAAAAGGTGCTTTTCGCGCCAGAAATTGCCGCTCTGACGGTGACCTATACGATGAGCGTGCAATTTATTCCCGGAGACTGTCGCAGCAGATACAAGATCGTGAAATCATTTGAGGGCGAAACACCTAGTGGATGAACCCGAAGGACTTGCGATCACCGGCCTTTTGCCCTGGGCTCCGTTCACCTGTTCACCCGCTCTTTCCGCATCTGGTTGCCGATTCTATTGCCGCTTCTGGTTTCCGCTTCTGGTTGCCGTTTTGCAGACCGAAATCATTATGTCGTAAAATATTGGTTGCTGGATGTTGTAACCATGCCCATTGAATTGCGCCTGTATTTGCAATGGAACAAAATTTGGCCTTTAATTAAATCAATTAGTTGCGGGATCGGTCCCTGTACTTCGTCTGTTTTTGCTGGCGGCACATACAGGGAGCGATAGATTCACGAATTGAAAAATTTGGTCTTTGTTGTTTATTGCTCACTGCCGAGCCCCGGCTCTTTGAAAACTGAATACAGCCGTTGTCGTGCCGCGCTGGAAGCAATGCTGCACAACTCCCTTCAAGCTTCTGCTTCTCGGGTCAGGCGGCGGGATGTTCTTTCAGCCACTCGCGCAAAGCATCATTCATCCGCGTCTGCCATCCGCGCCCGGTCGCTTTGAACGCGCCCAGCACGTCATCATCGAAGCGGATAGTCGTGGCGATCTTCGTTCTCTCCGATTTCGGCCGTCCACGTTTAAGCGCCTCACCGAAGGCGGCCTTCCCTTCCTCTGGAGTGACTTCCTTATTGCCGATGTACCACTTGCCGCGCTCAAAATCCTTGTCGGTCAACTCCGGAATTTCATCGTACTCATCGGGCTGGATAGCATGCGCATCGGCCTTGGCAAGATCACTGCCCACCGAGCGTTTCATATCGTGCGATTTCTCTTTCATTAGCTTTCCTCATAGAAAAAATGTGGCGAGCATCACCACGCTCCACGTATCCAACCACTACCAGACGCGAAGCCAACACTCCATAACAGATCATGCGCCTTTCGCCATAGTCTCTCCGGACATCCTCGAATTCAAATATGGGTCCGGCAAATACCACCGCAACGTCCTCGAAATCGAGTCCTCTTTCCTCAAGGGTCTTGGCCCGTTTCGCCGGATCGTAGGTTATTTTCACGAGGTTTATTGTACTAACAATAATTGGCCGAGTCAAGCTTTCAACTCTGTCCCTGAGCTTAAAATGAAATAGGTCAAGGTATCCGGAGAAAAACGCCGGTCAGATTTCCGGCACTATTGCGGCGGTTTCGGAATGATGCAGTAAACAGCTCCATGCATTTCGCGAACGGGTTGGTGAAACCCTGGCGAAAGTCAGAGAGACCAAAGTACTATTAAGTGATTGAATGTTCGGCTATAAAAATGGTGGAGGCGGCGGGAGTTGAACCCGCGTCCGAAAGCATTCCGCCTAAGCTTCTACATGCTTATTCCGCACTTTTAATCTCGCTCCGGAGAACTCCTGCGGACGGGATTTCGCCGGAACCAGCCCGCTAAATGTCACCGCCGCCACTACGAGCATCATGGAGGCAGCCATCCCGCTTAGTCGACGCCTCGTCGGCCCCCGCGGGAGCAGGACCTGGAGACGGCAGCCGCGGTTAAGCGGCTACAGCGTACGCGTAATCGTCTGCGTTTGTTTTATTTCCCAACCGTTTAACGAGCAGTCAGGAACCTCGGCATGCAACTTAAACTTCTTTACCTCCGTCGAACCCGTTTCGCCCCCTTCTATTATTCCGGTTTGAGTGATTGACAAGCATAATATCGAGACGATCAAGCCCCATAATTGTATATCTTTCCATATTAATGTCAAGCTGGGGTTTCTACGGTTAGGGGGTTAGGGGTTCTCAAGTTCCTAATCAATACTAGACCAAGTCCCCTACCCCCATCTCTTCGGCCAGTTTTTGCAGAAAACCGGGGGAGATTTGCGCCTTGATTTGGTCCATATCCTTTTCCAGCACTTGGCAGAAAGCGTAGGTAAAGCCTTCGTAGAGCGCGATGAGCGACCTCAGGCCACCGTCAGGACTGTTTTCCATAAGGGCTTCGTCGAGTGTCATGGTTATGAACCGATCGCTCCCCAGGCAGAGCGACGATTTGGCCAGATATTCCGGATATCGGCCTGGTTCGACGGAATCATTGCTGCTAAGCCAGCTCAACTGGAGAAAGACACAATAGCAAAACCTGGCCCTTTCCTCTATTTCGGATGGATCAAGCATACCTTAGGCCTCTTACGTCCGTTTCCACAGTTTCCCCCTACCGTTCCCAGGAATTCCGTAAAGTTAGAGGTCTCATGGCTAAGGGTAGCCGGGCGCCAAGAAGTTAAGATACTGGTCTCATTCAGAATCCCGGTGTTTCGGTTGGTCCAGCAGGACCTTTATTTCATAGACGCCGGCCGACAGGGAGCTTTCCATCACGTAGTCAAGTTTTCGGAAAACTCCAAGCACCAGTTCGTTTCCGGGGTAGGAAACGATCGTTGTTATGCCTCTCTGCTTGCCTTTTTCGGCAATATGGCGCACCATCGAGGTTGCAATGCCGCTGCGCGCATAGTTGGGGTTTACTGCAAAATCGACTTCGGCCACCATGGTTTCGTCATCCAGATGATAATGCGCTAATGCAACGATTCTTTCAGAACCCATTTCACCAGCGAACCCCAGAACACACATCTCCATGTGATAATCGATATTTACCATCGCTTCGACATCGTAGTAGGGGAATACCTTCATGAGTGAAAGAAACCGGAAGTAGGCTTGATCCCTGGGAAGCGAGTAGAAGAATTCCTTGAGGGCTCGTCCATCGGCAGGTCTGGCAGGCCGGAAGAATACGCGTCCAGATCCGATGAACGTCTGAGAATATTCCCAATCATGCGGATAGATGGCCCGGCTTGTCGCCGAGCGTCTGGCATCCTTTTCAAGGTAATTGATCTGGTGGGCGGCTTCCATGAGTTCGTCCCTGAAGTCGGGATGGGCTATAGAAATTAGCGCAAGCGCCCGTTCCCGAAGGCTCTTGCCCTGCAAGCTGGCAACTCCGTACTCGGTAACCACGTATTCTACGCCGGCGCGCGTGGTGACCACGCCTGCGCCTTCGGTAAGGGCCGGAACGATTCTGGACTTCGACGCGTCCATGGTGCTCGATGGAAGCACCATTATTGTCTTGCCGCCACGAGAACCCTTGGCGCCCCGCAAAAAGTCTATCGCCCCGCCCACGCCGCTGTATATTTCATAACCCAGAGAGTCAGCGCATACCTGTCCGGAAAGGTCTACTTCGAGGCCCGAGTTGATGGTCACCATTCTGTCATTATCGGAGATAACCAGGTAATTGTTGGTGTAATCGATTGGGTAAAAGGCCACCATGGGATTATTATCGACGAAATCGTAGAGAGCACGCGATCCCAGGCAAAAACTGGCTATAATTTTCCCCGGGTGCAGCGTCTTTCGCGCGTTGGTAATGACGCCCTTGTTCACAAGGTTCAAGTAGGCGTCAGTAAGCATGTCGGTGTGAACCCCAAGGTCCTTTTTGCCTTCAAGCGCAAAAAGGGCGGCGGTGGAAATGCTTCCCAACCCCACGCGGATGGTCGAGCCGTCCTCGACAAGCCCCGCCACGTGATTACCAATATCTACGGCAATCTGATTCATGACGGGAAGTCTGACTTCGAGCAATGGCTCCTCATGCTCGACGAAGGCATCGATATGGCTTACGTGAATGAAGGAGTTTCCCAGCGTGCGGGGCATCAGGGGATTTACCTGAGCGATTACGTGTCTGGCGCTCTCAGCCGCTGACTTGACAATATCCACTGCTACCCCGTGGGAGCAGAAACCGTGGTCGTCGGGGGGAGATACCTGGATCAATGCGACATCGATGGGCATAGCGCCCGAGCGAAACAGCCCCGGGATATCCGACAGATTTATCGGAGTATAGTCTGCGCGTCCCTCGGCCACGGCCTCGCGAGTTGCCGAGGCGACAAAGAATGTCTTCAGCCTGCACTGGTCATAGCCTCCTTCAGTGAACCGCGGCTTTCCGACGCTCAGGATGTCGAGGATTTCCACGTCCGAGAGGCTGGGAAGTCTTTCCTCGAGGGCTTGGGCGAGGTGTTGCGGTTCGCTGCATCCAGACCCGATGAAGACCCGGTATCCGCTTCGAATAACATTGAGCGCCTTGCGGGCGCTCTTCTTTCGTCCCTCATAGAGGGGTCGCCATTCTCGAACAACCACTGAAGAATCGTAGTGTAAAGTCGCAAGCCCATTTTGTGCCATTGCAATTCCCCGTTGGCCGCTACGGCCGTTGGCGCCATTCCGGATGAGTCCCATGGACAGTCGCTTTGCGGTTCAGAAAAGCGATCAAACCGAGGCCGGCTGCTATCATTCCAATGCACAGGAGCTGTCCCATGGTAAAATAAGTGAACAGAAAACCTAATTGAGGATCGGGCTCCCTGAAAAGTTCAATTATAAGCCGGAAGACACCGTAAAAAATGAGAAAAAATCCCACCATCATACCATCTTTAAAGGGTTTCTTTCGCAAACTCCACATTATGATGAAAAGCAGCAGGCCTTCTGTCAGTGATTCGTATAGCTGTGACGGATGGCGCGGAACCGGGCCTCCTGCGGGGAAGATCATAGCCCAGGGGACATCGCCGGGGCGGCCAAAAAGTTCGCCGTTTATGAAATTGCCTAACCGGCCAAGCCCCAGCCCAATAGGGCAGGTCACAATCGCCGAGTCAGCCACGGCAGCGAAAGGCATTTTTCTTCGCCTTGAAAAAATCCACCCCGCGATAACGCATCCGATAAGACCTCCGTGAAAGGACATCCCTCCGTGCCAGGTTGCTATTATTTCCAGCGGATTTTTGATATATAGTATTAGATCATTATATTCGTAAAAAAGGATGTAGCCGAGCCGCCCTCCAACGATCACTCCTACTGCCAGGTAGAAAACGAGATCCTGGGCCGCCGTGCCGATCAGTCCGATCTGCTTGGACCGTTCCTGTTTCTGAATTAGAAAATAGGAGCCTATAAAGCCCAGGACATACATAACCCCGTACCATCTCACATGGATTGGGCCGATGGAGAAAAGGACAGGGTCTATTTTAGGATAAGGAATCATTTTGTGCTCTCCTTTTGGGGAAAGGCTACCATACACGGCTGCCGGGGTCAATCGCGGCTGGGCGGTTGACCGTTAATGCGGCTGGGAAGTAATTGACAGTCGTCTAACCGGTGGAAAACGACTATGATAAAGTCACAGGAGTAAACCTATGCACGACAAGCGTCAGGAACATGGACATGACAAAGCGCATGCGTGTGAACATGGGCCCGAGAAAAGCGAAGAGGCCCTTTCAGGAATCGTGAAACTCCGGAAAATGGTGGAACACTGGGTAAGTCACAACGAGGAGCACGCCCGTGCATACCGGCTTTGGGCAAGCCGGGCCAGGGAGGCCGGGTGTGAAGAGCCTGGTGAGATCCTGGAAGAAATCGCCTCTGAGATCGTCGAACAGAACGAAAGATTCTTGAAAATCTTGAACATTATTGACTCTGCGGGCCGGGCCGATTGACAGCCGCTCAAAGCTGTGAGATGTGTTTCTGAACAATATGGCGTATGAAAGGTAGACAATGTTACCCATAATTTCGATCGTAGGGGCTTCGGATTCGGGTAAGACCACATTTCTTGAAAAGCTGATCCCGGAGTTGGCCGCAAAAGGGTACCGGGTTGGGGCTGTCAAGCACGACGCACACGGGTTCGAGATGGATCGCGAAGGCAAGGATACCTGGAGGTTAAGACGCGCAGGCGCCGAAGTCATAGCCATCTCATCGCCCGACCAGCTTGCCTCGATACGCAGTACTGATGGGGAAATGGGCCTGGGAGAAATTGCGGGGCGTTTCTTCTGGAGCGAGGATATACTCATTACCGAAGGGTTTAAAAGAGCGCATTATCCGAAAATAGAGGTATTCCGTTCCGCCTTGGAGCCAAAGCCTATTTGCGGCCCGGGTGATAACCTCATCGCCCTTGTCTCAGACGATGCGGTGGATATGCAGGTCCCCAGATTCTCAACTACCGATTGGCGCGGGGTCGCTGCATTCATTGAAAATCGTTATCTCCAGGGTAAGAAGAAACGCAAAATGCTTGTTCAACTCGACGGTAAACAACTGCCGATGAAGGATTTTGTCGAAGATTTTGTGCTCGGCGGGATAGAAGGGATGTTGTCGAGCCTTAAGGGCTGGGATAAGCCTCGAACGGTTACTATCCACATGCGGCTGAGGGAGGATGATTGATAACAGGAGCGATCCTGGCTGGAGGCAAGAGCCTTCGGTTCGGCAAAAACAAAGCATTCCAACAGCTAAAGGGCAAAAGGTTTATTGATCTGGCCATTGAATCGTTGCGCCCGTTTTGCGATCCGATAATGGCGGTTGTAAGTGAGGTCGAACCCTACCTGGATACCGGAGCCATGCTGGTGCAAGACCTAATGCAGCACCAGGGACCGCTCGTAGGGATTTACACCGCTCTACTCTTCAGCCCCACCGAATGGATCTTTGTAAAGGCAACCGATATGCCCTTTCTCGTTCCTGAACTTGCCGCTCTGATTATTGACGCCAAAGAAGGGTTCGACGCCGTTGTTCCCAAAGAAAACGAATATTATGATCCGCTGCTCGCAATGTACAATCGCAGATGCCTCCCTGCGATCGCACATCAGATCCGAGAGCCTGCCGAACGTCAGGTGATCGGCTTTTACCGAAAAATCAGGATTCGGACGGTTACCGAGAGGGAATGGCGAAAAGTGGACCCTGATGCGCACAGTTTCAAAAACGTAAATACCCCTTCCGACCTGGCTCAGATCGATGGAATTGAAAGAAGCAAGAAAAATAGCGATTGACTTGGCAAAAAGCCTCGATTGGGAGTTGGTCGAACTTGGTTCGGCCCTGGGCCGGGTTGTTGCCGAGTCTATATCGGCAGGCCGGGACATTCCGTGCAATCCCCGTTCAAAATGGGACGGCTTCGCCCTGATCAGCGGGGACAGCAAATCTGCTGCTCTTAAAAAACCTGTAATCCTTGAGATCGCTCAAAGGGAAACAGTGGCAGGGAAAATGCCTGATGAAGCGACCAGCGGCAGGTGCTTTAGAATAACGGCCGGAAGTGTGCTTCCGGCTGGTGCGGATGCGGTTATTCCTTATGAAGATGCCATGCCCGGTGATCAAGGCCTCGTTTTGACCGGACCGTTCCGGCCCGGATCGGGGGTGATCGCACCCGGCAGCGAGGCATGGCAGGACGATATTCTGCTGGAGCAAGGCGATGTGCTCACGCCCACCCGGCTCGCGCTTGTAGCGGCAACCGGCAGGCAAGTACTTCGCGTAACCCGCCGTCCCCGCGTGGCGATCCTCGCCACAGGTGACGAACTCAGGGAGACGGGCCGCAGCGACGAAGCCGCCTCAACCTTTTGCAATAATACCCATCTTTTTGCCAATCTTGTCCGGGTGGGAGGAGGAGAACCAGTCGAACTCGGAGTAGCCCCCGACGATCCGGCAGTAATTTGCTCCCGGCTTGAAGATGCTGAGGCAGACCTTGTGATTACAACCGGAGGTATGGGTAAAGGGAGCAGGGATTTTATATCGGAGGCCTGGAAAAGACTTGGGCTAAGGACGCATTTCGATCGGCTAAACCTTATTCCGGGAAAGGCAAGCGCTCTGGCAACCGGCAATGGGCGCATTTTTATCGGTTTTCCCGGAAATCCATGGGCCGGCAGGATAGTTTATGAGGAGATTGCGGCACCGCTGATCCGGCGCTTTCTGGGCTTGAGAACTCCCACAGATTTCACCCTGGATGCCCGCGCCCTGGCCCCGATGAGCAAGAAGGCAGGCTCTTATCAGGCAGTTGAAGGCGCTGTGCAAATGAGAGGCGGGTTTTGCTCATTCGCCCCAAACCAGTCCGCCGGCGAGCACCGAAACAAGATGTCTTTTTTGAGAAGCGGCATGGCATACGCGCTCCTGACACCCCAGGATACTCATGTGGCTAAAGGGAAAAGGGTCCAGGTAAAGGTCCCCGACTTTGCCCTGGTAAACTGGGCGATTTTAGATTCGCAGGGTTCTTAACGTCTTAAAGCCGGTTACTCTTCACCCCGTGACGGTAATTGCCTTGTTTAGGTTTGATCTAATAGTCAAAATTTGATATCCATTGATCGCCTTGTTTCCCATTATCGGTAGATAGTAACCCCTCAGTATCTCCACGCACCGCGAGGTATCTGGAACCACCTGTGCTTCCGGATCAACGCTGGTCAAAGGATCTTATGCTCAAGGGAACGTCAATCGAAGCCGGTTATTACAAGATTCTTGAAACGTGTATAGTCCCCAAGCTCATAGACTTGAGACTCAAGCCCAATCACATCACTTACGGAGGGCTTTTGATCAGCATGCTTGCCGGGATCTGCTTCGCTTACGTGCCGTTTCTGGGAGGAGTGTTCACACTTTTGACAGGGCTTCTGGATACTCTGGACGGTTCGCTGGCAAGAGCTACGGGTCAGAGCAAAAAATTCGGGGCTTTCCTTGATTCGGTCCTGGACCGATACACCGAACTCATGATTTACCTGGGCATCTGGTTCTATTTCTACCGCGAAAGCGCCGACACACCTTACTCTCTGCTTATCTTGCTCATTCTTTTCGGCTCACTCATGGTGAGCTACACAAGGGCACGAGCCGAAGGACTGGGTGAAAGATGCCTGGTAGGAGTCTTCCAGAGAGGAGAGAGGATCATACTGCTGGGAGTTGCGGGGATCCTCAACCCGTTCATTAACATGCTCGGCGCTGATTTTGCCTTCCGATGGGCAACGGATTTGCCTCTAAAAGGAGTTCTAGTGGTTCTTGCGTTCGGCACCAACCTGACAGCGATGTGGCGTTTCCTGCATGTTTTGAATAAGCTGAGAAAAAAAATCTAGCGCTCATCCGTGGGTCTTTGGGAAAAAGGAAATCTACGCCTAAATCAGACAGGGCTCGGGGCCTTCTTTAAAACCACCATATCGTCTTCCCTGTAGATTTCAAAAGAATCCCCTACTGCGAACCCCAGCATCTCGACCAAAAGAGCCTTGTTAAGGGTTACGCTTCCGCTTTGGCCGATCGTTCGGAAATTGCCGGTCTTAATCACCACGGTGGGATAAGACACAGGAGTCCTTTGCCTTTCCCGCTTGCGAAATATAGTTCTTTCCTGATTCTCCGAACCCTGGATGACAGGACTTTGAGTGGGTTTGTTGAATGCGACCTGTGGGATTTCGCCCAATTCCATGAGCCCTTTGAGGTAGAGGTCCTGAACTTCGCTTTTGAATTTTAATCCGAACACTTTCTGTACTGATTCCAGGGACCTGCCGTTTCTAATTTCGTTTACCACAACTTTTGGATCGATGTTCTTGTACTCGATCTGCATACCTTTCCTTTTCCGCACAACAGTTAAAAAGTTAGAAAATTTCCTTGCGCCGGCGGACGAAATTAAGTTTCCTTTGCCGGGCAATAGAGGACACTGACAAACGGATTTTGAAATCTGCTAAGCCAAGATTGCACGTCAATCCGTTTTCCGAATGGAAAATGACCGTCTTGAGGTTGTTACATAAGGCTAAATAACCACATGCTACTTGTCAAGGAGGCTATCTACCACGATTTTTCTACGGTTTTCCTGAAAAAGAGACACCCCTCCCAGGAGAGAATCTTATTATATCAGGGAAAGACCTTATACGAATACCATTTTCCAGCCCATATTGAAAATTTTTCTTTTGCTGAGCAAGTCTTGTCTGGTCTGCGGTCCGGCGCCGGGGATAGATCGCAACAACTCAGGGGCGGGGCCCGCAAATCCATTTGCGTCATTTGTCATCTCCAGTGGTAAATCAACCCACTCATGTATGCAAAAATCGCTCCTTAATTCAGAGAGAAGAGAATAAATTTTACGTGTGAAATTAGTCCGAATTGCGGAAAATCGAAAGAGTATCTACCTAGTGTTCCGAGTCAAAAGGTCGGAGCATAATTTAAGCTTGGGAATGGGGCCAACGATTATATCACCACGGCGAACGCCTTGGTCCCAGAACTTACCGAAATTTATTCAAAATACCGGATTCCGGCCTGAACCCTCACTTCGTTCGGATTTGCGTTAAACATCCGAGCCAGCGTTAAATGCTGGACCCTCACTTCGTTCAGGTCCGGGCTTAGCATTCTAACCGCTGGTTGATGCTTCTAGTCCGGGCACGATCTTTTGTGAGTGCCCACCCTCACTTCGTTCAGGTCCGGGCTTAGCATTCTAACCGCTGGTTGATGCTTCTAGTCCGGGCACGATCTTTTGTGAGTGCCCACCCTCACTTCGTTCAGGTCCGGGCTTAGCATTCTAACCGCTGGTTGATGCTTCTAGTCCGGGCACGATCTTTTGTGAGTGCCCAGTTCGCGTCCGATCTTTTGTGAGGACGCGCCGGAATGACGGCCCGAGTACTCAGGGCTTGTGTAGTGGATTTCTAACTCAGGCCGCTAGCCGTTCTATGCGGTCTTGCGCGCTTTTGGCCTTCGCTTAACAGTAGGTCTGCCTTCTTTTTGTTCGGCTGCAGAACTGCTCGCAGCTTCTACTTCGACCTTTTTCTGCTTCCGTTCCTCCAAAAACTTGACTAGATTCGCAGGAAGCCCTCTTTTCTTAGCGGCTTTGCTTCGTGCCTTGGTCAAAGATTTTGCCGAAAGGGGCTGTTTAAGGGAAAATCCCCATTTTTGCTTGTAATCCCGCGGTGTGAGATCGTGCGAACTGAGGTGTTTTGTAGTGAGTTGCCTCATCTCAGTTCCGCACTCCAGGCAAACAATCTTGTCGTCCTGGATGGATTCACGCGGCTCTTTTTTCGTAACCTGGGCCTCCTCGGCCTGCGCTTCCTCAGTAGCACCCCTGTCGAGGAACAGTCCTTTTTCTTCGGCCTTTTGCATCCTTTGCAGAGTAGAGAAGGTCTTGATCAGAGATTGTTCGATCTGCTCAGCAGACATGTGTCCGACCGAGGCCTGCGCCTGAACAATCTCCGCTGCGATATCCAGCAGTTTCTTCATTTTTCCCTCCCGACCAAACAACGAAATTATAAATTTTAAGCTGAAAGTACAAGATCACTTCGCTAAGCAGTGTAACTAAATAGGCAAAATAAAACATCAAGTCAACAATAATCGATTTCAAAAATATCGAAATAATTACGTAGAGGAAAAGACACGTATAGATTCTACGAAGTGGCAATCAAGTGTGGAAACCTGTTGCTTTTTTAGTTAGTTTCCATCCGGAAAGTGCCCTTTTCCGCCCTGGCTGTGTCAATCTTCGGGTTTTCTTGTGCGGCGTACTTATGTACGCCTCCGCGCAAACCCTTGATTTTCTTGCCATGGCGAAAACTGCCTCCTTTTCGAATTGGAAACTGTTAGTATCTCATTCTGGATTTTCGGATGGATACTAGTCAAATGCACCCGCCAGCCTTAGCATTATTATCCAACATTCTTTATCAAATATGACTCCCTGACCACAACATCTCCCTTTTGTTGTCGTTCCAAGCACTCCGGAGCTAAAGGACCAACAGATTGAGCTGAAACTCCTTTGTCCTCTGGTAAGAAAAAACTCCCGAGCCAGGCTGTGGTAAGACAAATAATGAATCGGGAAAGTGATTTTGGCCACACAGATCAACCGGCTGATCATCCATACACTACATGAATCCAGAGAATATTTTCATTTATTGGTGAATTTGCATTGCGAAGTATAGGGAGCATTCCCAACAGCCGGATTAAGATCAGTGATGCAAAATGATCCAGTGCCCTTTGCAAATAGTATTCAAGCAAAAGCTGTTGAAAAAGGTCAAAATGCTGAGAAACTCAAAAACCGACATCCGTCCATCATTTCGGTGAAGCACCAGTCCATGGCTCGCTCGTCAAAAAACTGTCTCTTTTACAACTCCAAATGGTGTCGCCTTCGAGACAGAAAGGTTGCTGATCAAACAGCAATCTTCACTTTTTGAACTTTCGTCATGTTTGTGTCCCCGCGCCGCGCAAGCTCGAAACTCTTGACATGGCGCATATCGCCACAATCACACCTATCACGTCAACCCGGGAAAAGTGGGCGGGTAGGCGCAGCAGGTGCAACTGCAGGATGAGCGACCCGACGCCCCGCGGCACCGTACCTTTAATCTCCAGATATTTCATTATGTTGACTTTTGCACTCCGTAAAAATTGGTTAATATTGATAATGAAAATTCCGAAGAGGAGGGCAAAAGCCTAATGAATACAAGAGGAGCTAAGATCAGGTTGTCCCGCCAGTTGGGCATTGCGGTTACACCCAAGTCGAGCAAAGCGCTGGAGCGGCGGCCTCACCCGCCCGGACAGCATGGGGGAACAAAAGACAGGCTGAAAGGGTCGGACTACAAGCGCCACCTTATTGAAAAGCAACGCCTTCGCACTCAGTACAATATCGATGAAAAGCAGATGCGCAACTATGTGGGGGTGGCTATGCAAAGGCATGGAAACCCTGTGGACTCTCTGGTTCAATTGCTCGAAACGCGCCTGGACGCGATTGTCTATCGCGCCGGTCTTGCCCGCACGATCTATGCCGCACGACAGTTCATTTCCCACGGCCATATTCTCGTTAACGGAAAACGGGTGGACATTCCATCGCAACTGCTTGCGGTGAACGATCTAGTCACGGTAAAGGAAGAGAGCCGGAAGCTCGTGCCCTTTGTCGAAACGGCTGCAGAGATGGTTGCCCGTGTCACGGTCCCCTACATCGAGCGTTCCAGGGAACAGATGTCGGCAAAGCTTGTTTATGTTCCCAAGCTCTCGGAGGTCCCCGTGCTCTGTGAAATGTCGATGGTAATCGAGTTCTATTCCAGATAAGAAGAACCCGAAAAAATATAGGATATCACAGGAGGGTGCCGGGATTTTTATTTCCGTTCAATGCGGAGAGAACGGCCCCATAAGCATGCGCGTCAACTCAAGGATGCGATACTCGACGGCCTGTAGTCCCGCCGCTAGATGAAATTTTGGAATTTCCCCTCGATTACTCTGGTATTTGTTATAATCTTGACTTAAAACTTAGCAATGTGGAGTTTGGCCGGATGCTGAAAAAAGGTTAGTGGTCGGAGAAGAGCCCTAAAAGAAATTGTTAAGATTCAGGCTTTTGTGGTGAATGGCTGAATCTGAAAGTGAACTTCGGAATTATGTCTCGTTGCGAGAGTGCCAATGATATACATCCCGCGCCCCAAGAGAAGGAAAAGGTATCCTAGAATCATCTTGCTGCTGGTTCTAGCGGCGGTCTGCGCGGGTGGGTTCGTAAGCATTGGCCCGCCTGGACTTTACGCAAGATCGGGCACCCCGGAGTTTTGCGCGAGCTGCCATGTCATGGAATCGGAGTACGAGAACTGGTTTCACAATGCAGGACATCGCAGGCAGAAGTGCATCGATTGCCACCTGCCCAACGACACCGAAGCTCGCCATGTGTTCAGGAAGGCGATCGAGGGCATGTGGGATTCGTATGTATTTTATTCTGGAAAGGTCCCGGAAACCATTCGGCTCTCCGAGAGCGGGAAAAAACTCCTAAGAGAAAACTGCGTCCGCTGCCACGGGGAACTTGTATCGAGAATCAATGAAGATCGAGACTGCTGGGTTTGTCATCGCCGTTTATCTCACAGGTCGACAGGAACGCTATAAGTATGCAATGTTCGAGCGCTTTGGACAGGACGCACTGTACACCCTTGTCTGCCATTCCCGCCTTTTGGCAAGTCTTTTATGAGATCATCTATGCTGGTTGACCTGGATCATGAATGCTGTATCGGGTGCGGTGCCTGCGCTGAACTCTGCCCGGACGTCTTCGAAATGGACGACAGGACCGGCAAGGCCCGCGTAATCGTATTCGAAGTCACAGATCGGAACTGCATCGACGAAGCCATAACGACCTGCCCGGTAGAGTGCATATCCTGGGAGGACTAGACCTCTATTTTGGGCAGCTCATCCCTTTTTTTCCAGCCATATCTGTGGACAGTTCGTGTCTGAATAACTCATTCCGAACTGCCTTCATTCCGTTAGATCTTTGGACGACTCTTCCGGTTCGCATCAAGGGACTGATGAGTGTTCATACAAAAAGGTTACGACTTGAACGCAATTCGGTATCCGAAAGGTTGCCTCGCCCGAATTCGGTTTCAGGAGTTCCAGCGCGCTTTGCGTGCAGTTTTGCATTTTTGAAAATAATTGATCTTAACGCAACTGTAATATTCGCGTAACAATAGGTACATCAAGTGATTGTAGGATAGCTCAAAACTGTGCGTATAGAGATCGGGCACCGCAATGGAAGCCTGCCAGCGCAACCGTGGCGGGCAGCGGGATTCCCGTGAGTACCGACCACTAAAATCATAATAGCGGTCTGGTATTTTCGCAATTTGATCTGAAGTAACGGATCGTTTATATAGCCGGTGAAGATGTTAGATTCTGCCTATCAGGACAGCCCTAGTGAGGAAGAAATGAACCAGTCGAAGATTCTGGTTGTGGAAGACGATCATGATATAGCGCAGCTTCTGGCCATCACGATAAAAAAGGCCGGATTCGAGGTTGCCGTATCGGGAAACGGCTACGAAGCGCTCAACCTGATTCGCAGACATCCTCCCGATCTGCTTATTCTGGATCTGATGATTCCGGGGATCGACGGATTCGAGGTCTGCAAGGAAATGAAACGCGAGCCCAAGACGGCCGCAGTGCCGATCCTGATTTTGACTGCCCGTGGGGAGGAAATCGACCGCATTATCGGCCTTGAGTTGGGGGCCGATGATTACGTGGTCAAACCCTTCAGCCCAAGAGAACTCCTTCTGCGGGTGCGAGCGATTTTGCGTCGTGCAGGAAATGAATATCACCCCAAAGCTGTCTTCAAAAAATCGGGGCTGGAGATAGACTTCGAAGGCCATCGGGTCAGCCTCGAGGGTCAGGAGATCGTCCTTACGGCCACGGAGTTCAAATTGCTCTCGGAACTGGCAAACAGCCAGGGAAAGGTGTTGAACCGGGAACAACTGCTTGACAGAGTGTGGGGATATCATTTTGAAGGATATGCCCGCACCGTGGACACCCACATTCGCCGGCTCAGGCAAAAGCTGCTCTCATGCGCGGACCGGATCGAGACTGTGCGGGGCGTAGGATATCGGTTTAGAGGTTGACATGCGCCTGAAATTTAGACTTAGAGTCCGCCTGCTGCTCCTGTTATGGGGGATTTTTTTTCTAGCCCTTTTCCTGCCCTCGCTCTATTACAACCAATATCTGAAAAATGAAATCCTGTCGGAAACACAGACCAGGGCCACAAGAGAACTCGCCCTGATAAAAGACTTGATGGCGCGGGAAGAGTTTCAGGGTCCCGAGCAGTTGCACGCCTGGCTCTGCAGGGTTTCCGATCCTTTGAACGTGCGCTTAACCTACGTGGCTGAAGGGGGCCGGATTATCGCGGATACGGGCGTGCCTTTCGACCAGACCGCCAGCCTAGAGAACATCTCCAAGCGCGCGGAAATAAGTGAAGCATACAGCCTGCCCACAGGATCAACCTTAAGGTACAGCGGTTCACTTAGCACCGACCTGCTCTACATTGCGCAAAGAATCGAGGGCCGGGGAGCAATTCCCGGCGGCGTTCTCCGCGTGGCCATACCTCTATCCGGCATATTTTATTCGCTGGGCAACGTTGCTATCGTCCAACACTTGATAACATTCACCGGCTTCATAGCCTTTGCGTTAATCAGCCTGGGCCTTATGGTGAGCACAAGCCGTTCGGTCAGCCTCCTTTCGAGCGCAGCCGATTCAATTGGACATGGTGACGTCAAAGTCTTGCAGCAGTTTCACTCCAGCCATTACTTTTATCCCCTCGCAAAATCGATTAGAGAAAACGCCGAGCGCGTTGAATCCTATATTCAAACGATCACGGAACAAAAATTTCAATTAGAGATCATTTTGGACGGTATCGACGAAGGTATCCTGCTGCTCAATTCAGCAGGCAGGATCGATTCATCGAACCGAGCGGCCAGGAGTATGTTCTCTTCGATTCCTGAACTCAAAGGGCGCAGGCCACTCAAGGTGATCCGAAGCCCTGAACTCCAGGCGGCCTGTAACCGGGTGCTGGAAGACGAAATCCATTCCTTTCACAGCGAAGTTACCATTGGGGCAGATCGGTTCTACCATGTTCACATAGTCCGTATAGAGCAGTCGAAGGGCGAATTCGGTGCGATCATAGCCCTGCACGATATCTCGGAGTTGAAAAGGCTCGAAAACGTGCGTCGCGATTTTGTAGCCAATGCCTCCCATGAACTGCGCACGCCGCTGACTTCCATCAAAGGTTATACGGAAGTTCTCATGTCCGAGGACGATCCGGAGGTACGCAGTTCATGCCTCGAGGTTATTTTCAAAAACGCCAATCATATGATTAATTTAGTCAATGACCTTCTCCAGCTCGCAAAAGTGGAAGACTATAGCACTATTCTCGACGTCAGACCTGTTAAGGCCGATGAAGTGCTCATCGAAGCTTGGAAAGCGTGTGGGCCCATTGCGGAAAGAAGAAGCGTATCTCTTCAAAACGATCTTCCACCGGATGGACCAATGGTGCAGGCAGATTTCGATCAACTGGTCCAGGTCTTTCGCAACCTGCTGGAAAATGCCGTAAAATACAGTCCCCTAGAAGCAAAAGTGGAAGTTTTCTCACTGAGGCAAAACGGTAAAGTAACAATAGGGGTGAGCGATAGTGGGCCGGGAATCCCCAGGAAGGACCAGCAGAGGATATTCGAACGATTCTTCCGCGTTGAAAGATACCGGGGTAAGGAGACGGGCAGCACCGGACTGGGGCTGGCGATTTGCCGGCATATCGTAAGGGCCCATGGAGGCACGATATGGGTTGAAAGCCCCCGAAAGGGCATGTCTTCAGGATCGACCTTTTTTTTCACACTGCCACCGGCGGAGCGTGGAGATAGTGGAACATAGCTTACCGGATTTTGGGAATAACGGCAGCATAGTTCGAACATGGGGTCTTGCTCAGTAGACGCAGGTATTTAGCACGCCCTTTTCCAGGTGGCACATTCGCCCGGCGGTCTCAGCCGCCTTGGGGTCATGGGTTACCATGATGATGGTTTTGCCGAACTCTGCATTTAGCTGTTCGAGCATGACGAGAACCTCCCTGGCAGAATTCTTGTCCAAGTCGCCCGTCGGTTCGTCGGCAACGATAAGTGAAGGATCGGTGACTATGGCGCGAGCTATTGCAACCCGCTGCTGCTCGCCTCCTGATAGCTCTCCGGGGTGATGGCGAAGTCGACCGGCCAGGCCGACAAGCTCAAGGGCGGTCACCGCGTGTTCCCTGCGCTCTTTTCTGGAAAGGGGACGGAGCTGGAGCGGCAGTTCAACGTTTTCCAGGGCGCTCAACACGGGAAGAAGATTATAGAACTGGAATATGAACCCTACGTGATGGGCCCTCCACCGCGCAAGGTCGGTTTCTGAGAGTTCGGAGATCGCAACGCCAGCTACGACCAGTCTGCCCGAATCTGCACGATCCAAACCGGCAATGAGGTTAAGAAGAGTCGTCTTGCCCGAACCAGACGGCCCCATAAGAGCGATGAACTCCCCCTTATGAACCTTCAGGTCGATCCCGTACAGAACAGGAACCTTCAGACCTCCCCGCGAATAGCTTTTGTAAAGCTGTTCTGAGATAACTATGTACTTATCCGAGCCATTCTCCACGTTCGAAAGCGCCTGCAAAATCTATTCTGAAATCTGCACCTTGTCGCCGGACTTGAGGCGTTTGGGGGGCTTGATGACTATTCTATCGCCGTGTTCTACCGGTGGTGCGAGCACAAGATTGTCCCCAAAAAATTCGGGTCCGATCATCAAATAATCTCCGAGAAATCGGGGGTCCTTTAAGGAGATCCACTCGGCCCGCCCTTTTTCAACCCGGAAAAGTCCCTGTCCGCTACTTTGCGACACCAGGGCGTCGCGGTGCACCCCCAGCACGGGCTTGTTCTCGTCCGGGCCGAGAGCTCGGGAGAGAAAGGCAGCCTTGGCGCTCATCTCCGGCAGGATACGCAGGTCAAGTTCTTCAAAACGTATCTTGACCATTACGGTTCCACGCATTCGATCGGCTGTCGGTACGATCATGTGCACCCGACCGACAAAACGGGTATGCGGAATGGCGTCCAACTGAATTTCGCAGGGTTGATCCATTTCGACCTTGCTCAAAAATGATTCGCCGACGTCCGCCTGCACCATGAGAGAGGAAAGGTCGGCCATCGAAACTACGGCAGCCTTGGCGTTTGTGGCTGAACCAAAAGGGGCTACTACTTCCCCTACGTCGGCATCTTTCGTCAGGACTACGCCATCGAAAGGAGCGCGTATAATCGTATATTCTATCAGGACGCTTTCCCGTTGGATTGAAGCTTGCACAGCATTGATGTTCGCCTTGGCAGAATCTATCGCCGCTTTTCCTTTCAAGAATCTATCCTGCGCGTTTTCCAGATCTACCTGGGAAACGGCCTTTTCCCCCAATAGTCCTTTGAGTCGCTTGAAATTGGCTTCCGCAGTCGCAAGTTCTGTCTCGGCCCGCCTCAGGTCGAATTTCGCCACCACGAGTTGCGCCTCGAGCTGCGCTTTCTCCGCCTTGAGGTCGTCGCTGTCCAACCTTGCGAGCACATCCCCTTCCTTTACGCGGCTTCCTTCCTGGACACCCAGATAGACGATCCGGCCAGTCCCCTTCGACGCGACCGAGGCTTTCCGCTGGGCGACAACATAGCCACTCGCATTGAATTCGGTTATTACCTGCGAGGGATAAACCCAGTCCGCGCCGGCCGTCCGAACATCGGTGGCCGAAGTGAGAAGACCCGCTTGATAGGCATACAGCAGGATGGCCACTGCACCCACTGCAATGATGATCAACAAGGTCCTCGGCCTCCTGCGTGTAACTGAGAATTGCTCGGAGTCAGCAATCTTGAGGCCGGAAATTTTTTGAGCATCCATTTTCACCACCAGAAAAGTCTTCCATTCCAGATCAGGAAATCATGATATCTTAACACATTGGTCTCCGCTCCGGACACGGGAGGTGCATTATCGGCCTGCGGCCTATTTAAATCAACTATATTGACAGAGCGGTTCAAATCCATTAAGTCAGTTGGCCTTATTGTGTCCGAAACGAGACCGAGGATCTCTGGTCACAGGTTGAGCTACAAGACGCGGATAAGAATAGGTTTAGACGGTAAGGGTTTTGTACCCGCATCGGTCTTTTCCACGTCTTGCGGCTCAACCGCGCCCCTATCCGTTTTACCTTTGGTTTTACCCTGTCATTTTTTTCCAGGAGAGCCGATGTTTTTCAAAAGCCAACTTTCTCGCCGAAGCTTTATAGCCCTGGCCGGAGCAACAGGCGCCGGAGTCCTGGCGGGATGCTCCAAACCCAACCAACCCCCGGCAGAGGCCGCAACCGCAATAGAGATTCTGGCCTGTCAGCACGGCGTGCTGCGCCGGGCCATCGCGATACTGGAGGAGATCAAGGGCGGTATGGATGCCTTGATGGACCTTCCTCCCGAAATAATAGGCGGCACAGTCGAAATAGTTCGCCTGTTCGTGATAGAGCATCACCAGCAGATGGAAGAAAAAAACCTTTACCCTGTTTTTGACGCGGCCGGGAAAATGAGCGGTCTGATCGGAGTGCTCCGGGAGCAGCACGCGGCGGCTTCTCGGTTGATCGAGATCTTGAGGGGGCTTTGCCGCGGATTTTCGGCAAAAGACCTTGAGAAGCGCCGTTCGATGGGAAGCGCCATTCACCTGTTCAGCCGCATGTACCGGGCCCACGCCGAGAGGGAAGACACCACCCTTTTCCCCTTGCTGCGCCGGACAATGACTCCAAAAGCATATGCCGAGCTAAGCTCAGGGCTCCAACAAATCCAAACTCAATTTTTGGGTCAGAACGGTTTTGACGAAACAATCCGCAAGCTCACAGACTATGAAAATATTCTTGGCATCGGAGACCTGGCTTCTTTTACGCCGAATGCGGAGGAGTTGAGTTGAGCAGTGTCGCAGCTCAGGGCCTTTTGTGATTTCTTTCCCTCGAAGCAAACAGGAGCATGTGATCCCTGAATTGTCCAAACCAGGGCGAGCGACCAATGCCCGTCTGCCGGGCCAAGCTCTCATCGAACATCGCTTCGACCTCTTCCCGGGTGAGGCCTTCCTCAACTTCGTAATCGTAGGCTATGGAAACCGGATCTCTTCGAGCCCGGTCAATGATACGCTTTACCCCGTAGCTTTCAGGGTTGACAAAGGCGTCCGAGCCTTCAAGCAAAATAAACCTGGAACGGGAAAGGGCATGAACCGACTCTCGGCATGACTCGACAAAATCGAGAGTGCTCTGCCATTCAGCTTTGGTTTCGGTCGGGAAGCCGAATATTAAGAACAGCAGGTTCCATATGCCGGCTTCCCTGGCGGAGTTGAGAATTGCTGGAATCTTTTGCGCAATTGTCCCTTTGCGCATAAGGTCGAGCAGGCGCTGGCTTGCCGACTCTACGCCCCACATCAACAGGCGAAGGCCGGCCCGGTACGCTTTTTCGAACGTCCTGGCCGAAAAGCCCGACGGCCTCGCGTAAGCCGAGAAATAGACTTGAGCGCCACTTCGGATGAGATCCGCAGCAATCCGGTCCATGCGGCGCGGGTGGATCATCTCGTCAACCAGACAGAAATGTCTGACACCATACTTTTCCTGGAGCGTTGAAATCCTGTGCGACGTGTTGGCCGCATCTTCCTCGCGGTAGTCCAGATAAGTCTTTTGATGAGTACAGAACGCGCATCGCCTCCATGGGCAGCCGCGTGAAGCCAGATAGGGCAGGACAGGAATCGGCGAGTGGTATTGGTCCAGAGAAAAATCGGAAAAATCCGGAAGAGGAAGGGCATTCAGGTCGAACGCGGCTTCCGCCGGGTTTCTCAGCACTTTCCCGTTTCCCATATGAAGAAGGCCGGGGACATTGGACAGGGCGTCGGACAAGCCGGCCATGGCGGCTCGCCGTTCTTGACCTGCTGCGATTTTGCATGCGGGCAAACTGCCTGCGGCGGCTCGCCGCGCCAACGATTCCAGCCCCCTCTCTCCCTCCCCCACAATGAGGTAGTCGATAAGCCGGGTGGCATCCACTGCCTTTAGCTCACCTCCTTGATACACAGGAAGAGGTCCTGAGAGCAGCCGCCCAGGATCGGGCATCACGGAAAAGGTCGCCCCTCCGAAAACGATCTTGGGGCAAATGGGGGGCGGCGATTTTGCAAGCGCCCAGTCTGGCTGCGGCGACTCGCCGCTGCACAGCTTTGCGAGCGCCAGAGCGAAAAAAAACTGTTGGCTGAAAAGGATTGAAAATCCTATAAGGTCAGGTTTGAAAACTCTTACGGGCTCGATTAGTTCCTCGAAAAATTTGTTTACCAGGGGTGGCCTCGGCAGCCCAAGAAGAATCTTCCTTGCAAAATCATCGAAAAGAGCGTTGAGAACGGAACTAAAACCGGCATAGATCTTTGCCTGTTCATTGTATAAGGCCAGATCGAAAAACCTTTGAACACCCTCCTTGCCGCAAAAGAAATTTCTTGCCGCCGCCGCCTTTTGGGCGGTCGTTTCGAAGTCCATTTTCCGCATGCGCATTCGCAGCCGCCCATCGGCGAGCCAGCAGAACACCTGCTCGAAATAGGCTAGATTCAGATCAAAATTGCACACCTCAACAGTTGCCGATGCTTCAAGATAGGGTTTGAGAGCAGCGATCCCCAGAGGCGGGCTTGTCGGAGGCATGGCCGGTGGAAATACCAGAGCGATTCGCACAGCCTTGCGTGATTGGTCAGTACTCATACGCCGTTCCTTGGATGGAGCAACTTGTATCAAGATAATATACGGTATCTATACGAAAAACACTCCATTTTGCTTGGGCGCCGGTAGCTGATTATGTCAGTTCAATGATCGGGCAAAAATTATGCGAGCGTTTTTGGAGGTGATGTTGACACTATTAATTAGCAGTCTTACCTTGTGGCTGCTAACCACTATTGCTCAACAATAAACAGGAGGTTGACTATGGCCATTTTCAGGCACCCAAACTGGCGCTGGCCGGACGTCTCCAGTGCTATGGAAGACGTTGAGAGAGCTCGCAGACAGATGGACAGGCTTCTCTCTGTTTTTACGGGAGGAGTTTCCAGTCCAACATCTTCGGGCGTCTTTCCGCCGCTCATCGTAACCGAGGACGAAGGCACAATTTATGTTGAAGCTGAAATTCCTGGAATCAAAGCTGAAGACCTGGACATCTCGGTAGTTGGCAGGACCCTCACTCTGAGTGGCGAACGAAAGCCCGAAGAGACGCAGGGCGTCAATTACCACCGCAGGGAACGTAAGTGGGGGAGTTTCCGAAAGGCGCTCACTCTAACGGATGACGTGAATTCGGAAGCAATCGAGGCCGAATGCAAAAATGGCATGCTAAAGCTCGTTCTACCCAAGGCCGAGCATGCTAAACCCCGAAAAATAACCATCAAAGGCGAATAGCGAACCGTTGGAAGAGGAGGTTTATTATGGCTGACACGGATTTGCAGATTGAGGAAAAAAAGGAGGCGCAGGCGACCGGAGAAAGCACTCGCAACGTCCCGGTTTTTATCCCGGCCGTAGACATATATGAATCAGAAAACGCCCTGACTTTGGTTGCCGACATGCCGGGCGTCCCGATCGAGAACCTCGACATAGACCTGGATTCCGACCAGCTCACAGTCCGGGGAACGGTGCCTGAGCATGATGATAAAGGCAAAGTGATCTTCAAAGAGTATACGTTCGGAGATTACTACAGACAGTTTACTCTTTCCAGCGACATTGACCGTGAGAAGATTCAGGCATCGATGAAAGATGGCGTGCTTAAGCTGGTGATGCCAAAGGCTGAGGCCGCGAAGCCGAGAAAAATAATCGTAAAGTCTTCATGAGAACGGATAAGCCTAACTAAAAGCGACACTCCGCCCAAGTCTTTCCCTCCCGTCCATGAGGCAGGGAGGGAAAGAAAAAAATCTCCTTGAAACCAGGACGACGGGAAAACAAATCCAGTTTTTGCTCCAGAAGATTTTTTCTGACGTTTTCTGTCAGTCCTTCAAGGAACTTCATCTGGAACCTTATTCTTACCAGGCATCAAGCACCCAAAACGGCAACGATTTTTTCTTTTAAGATATTTTTGTCATCTTCGGACAAAATGGCGGCAGGCAACGCTTTTTGGATCAAACGTCCCTCGATTCTTTGGGCCAGTTGCATCAGGATGTCTTCAAGCCCGATCTTCGGCGCGGGCACTGCGACCGGGGTGAGATGAGAATAACTTTCCTGGCTCACCGTAGTATCCTGCAGCTCTTCTACTGCTTCTGCTTTGAAATTATCCCATTCCGAGACTTCTTTTTTTGGTGGAGAGGCAGGCTCAGGGTGGTCGAGCTCCGGGGGCGAGGCGATCCCGCCTTGGTCGGACCCAGGGGGCTGAAACGCCTCGTAAATCCTCGCATATTCGCTGGCGATTCGGGTATTGCCTGAGGTCGCAGCGAACTCCGAAAGCAACTTGAAGCTTAAGGCACTTTTCTGAATATCCTCGGCAACATTGAGCAGAATGCGTTCAGATTGGCTGGCCTCGCCCATTTCCATGAGCGCCCATCCGAGCAGCACCCTCGACCTCAGGTTGTCGGGATGAAAAAGGAGACCTTTCTTGCAGACTTCCGCTGCTTCCTTCCATTCGCCGGCCGCGCACAATTGCTCCGCCAGTGGGGCGAACACCCGGGATCTGCGATCCAGTTTCAGCATTTGTCTGTAAGTTTGCATGTTATCAGCCAAATCTGCCATTTTACCCTCCGTAAAAAAATGACATCGGACATCAGCATGGAAGATTATGTCAGTAATCTTACTGGAAAACAATCGAATGATTTTATTTCTGATCTTCGCACGCCAACCGCTCTCATCCGTCACCAGACTTCCGGCATCCGGCTTCAGATATCCGGTTTTCGATTTCCGTCCTCAGTCTGTTTGCTTCGAGGTGGGCAAGCCTCAGTGGTTCTGGTATCCGGTAGCGTCGAAGGCAGCGCGAGACGAGCCTCTTTGAAGAGGCAATGTCCGATAGGTGGCCTGGAGAGATATAGATCGGCTTTACGCCGTCTCTGGAGCAAAAGACAAGGCCGAGCTTCTCCCCGTTAACGAGGAGCGGCTTGCTTGAGCCTTTCCTCAGGCTTAGGCTTTCGTGGTCGCCGCAAAGCTTGCTTTTGGCGCACCCTACTGTGGGTATTCCCAGGCAAAGTCCGAGATGCGAGGCAAACCCCACCTTTCGGGGGTGCGCGATTCCCTGTCCGTCACAGAGGAGGACATCCGGTCTTTCCTTGATTTTCCGATATGCCTTAATAATGGGAGGAACTTCCCGAAATGAGAGCAAACCCGGCACATAAGGGGAAGTCACTTTGCAGACATAATGGACGGAGTCGAGCAAATCGAGGCCGGGCCACCTCAGCGAGATAATGACGGCGATCAGCAGGTCGGCCTGCCTGGAATAGGAAATGTCGGCAGCCCCGATGATTTTTAATCTGGTGGGAAGAGGCTGTATCCGTACCTGCGCTGCCAGCGTGTTCTGGAGTGCTACGGCTTCCTTAACGGTGAGTGTCCAGCTATGAGGTTCCAAACCCAAACCTGATGAGCAAGGCTGAGGGCAGAGGTCAGATTTCCGAACCTTGTTGCTCTGTCTTCTGTCTTCCGTCCTCTGTTTACCGTCCTTCGTCCTCTAACTGCACCTCGAAAATCCGCACGAGCGGCAGACGATGCATCCGCCCTCATGTTCCACCGCGCCGCCGCAGTCCGGACAAGCGCCCATCTGGTCGGCGAACCCGGTGCTTATGTTGGCATTGGCGTACTGTTTGAGTACTTTGGCTATACCGTCCGAGCAGGAAACGACCTGCTCGCCGTTTCTCCAGGTCGGCGAAGGGCACCTGATACCTACGAGCTGCTTTATTACCGACTCCACCTTGACGCCCGAGCGCAAGGCAAGCGATATAAGCCTGCTGGTCGCCTCGATCTGGGAGTAGGCGCAACCCCCCGCCTTGCCCATCTGGGCGAAAACCTCGCAAAATCCGTATTCGTCCGAGTTGATGGTCACGTAGAGCTTTCCACAGCCCGTGTTTACGCGCTCTGTAATGCCCCGGGTCATATCCGGACGCGGGCGCGGCTCAACCTGCGGGTATTGGATCTTGCGCTGAATATTGAGCACCTGCGTCTCGCGGCTGCCGTCACGGTAAATCGTCAGTCCCTTGCAGCCCAGCTCGAATGCTGCAACATAGGCCTGGTAGACGTCTTCGGTGGAGGCCGAAATCGGGAAGTTGATGGTTTTGCTCACAGCGTTGTCAGTATGTTTCTGGAATGCGGCCTGGATACGTATATGCCAGGATGGTTCCACGTCGTGGGACACAACGAACACACGCCGCACATCTTCCGGAATATCGACAAAATCCTTGATGCTGCCCTTTTGGGCTATCCGCTTCATAAGCTCTTCGGAATAGAAGCCGCTCTCCTGAGCGATTTTCTGGAATAGCGGATGCGTTTCCACCAGTTCTTCGCCATCCAGCACCTTGCGCAAGAAACTGATCGCAAAAATCGGTTCGATTCCGCTCGAGCACCCTGCGATGATGCTGATGGTCCCGGTGGGGGCGATCGTCGTCGTCGTGGCGTGTCTCATGAAGGAGGTATCGGGTGAGTCGTAAACGGAGTCATGGTAGTTCGGGAAATTGCCCCGCATCTTACCCAGGTATGCGGATGCCGCCTTGGATTCCTTCCGGATAAGGCCCATCAGCTCTTCAGCAGTCTCAACCGCCTGCTCGCAATTGTAAGGTATGCCCAGGGCAATAAGAAGGTCGGCAAACCCCATGACGCCCAGCCCTATCTTGCGGTTTGCCCTGGTGAGTTCCTCAATTTTTGCAAGTGGGTACTTGTTGGCTTCGATGACGTTATCCAGAAAATGGACCGCGCCCCACACCACGGCCTTGAGGCGCTCGTAGTCAATATGTCCTCCGTCGTACATGTTGGCCAGGTTTATCGAACCAAGATTGCAGGACTCATACGCCAGAAGAGGCTGTTCGCCGCAGGGATTGGTGCTCTCGATCTCACCGATCTTGGGCGTGGGATTGTCCCGGTTCATGGCATCTATGAAAATGATGCCCGGTTCGCCGTTTTTCCAGGCGGATTGGACTATTTTGTCGAAAACATCGCGAGCGGACAACTTTTCGACTTCCTTGCCGGTGCGGGGGTTGAGCAGAGGATAATCCGACCCGGTTTCGACCGCACGCATGAAAACATCGGTAACGGCAACCGATATGTTAAAATTGGTCATCCGGAGGTTGTCCGTTTTACAGGTTATGAATTGCACGATATCGGGATGGTCTACCCGCAGAATTCCCATGTTTGCGCCCCGGCGGGTACCACCCTGTTTTATGGTCTCGGTCGCCACGTCGAAGACAGACATGAAGGAAACCGGCCCGCTTGCAACACCTTGGGTGGAGAGCACTTTATCGTTTTCGGGACGGATTCTTGAAAATGAAAACCCGGTCCCACCGCCGCTTTTATGGATCATCGCGGCATGTTTTATTGCTTCGAAAATGCTGTCGATTGAATCTGAGACAGGAAGCACGAAGCAAGCGGATAGCTGTCCCAGTTGCCGGCCTGCGTTCATCAAAGTTGGAGAATTGGGCATAAAATCCAGTGAGGTCATGAGCTTCAAAAACTTGCGCGCCGTTTCCTGGACTTTATCCGGTCCCTCGTATAGAGCGTCGGGCTGGGCTATAGCCAGAGCCACCCTCTTGAAAAGCTCCTCCGGATTCTCGGTCGGCTGGCCTGTATCGTCCTTGATCAAGTAGCGCTTTTCCAGGACAATTTGTGCATTCTGCGAAAGCTTTAGAGCCATCTGTCCCGCCGTCGCGGATTTTTTGGAACCCGCGCAGTAGTTTTCGTCAACATAGGAGGACACTGGGTAAGCCTCCAGACTCTCCATAATTTTATCCTTTTTTTAGTGTTTAAGGAATGCTTCGGAAGGAAATTTTGCCCCTGTCGATATCGTACATATCGAAAAAAAGGACCACCCGTCAAACATGAAAACGAACGTATTCCGATGGATTTCAGCGAAAGAAAGCGGATTCCCGTTATAGGCCCGATTATCGGCGAATATAAAATAATATCTCTCATTAGCTCGTATCTACCCGGAAACACCGGATGAACTCAGGAGAATTTTACCTTATAAGAATGCAGCGTCCCGATTGTTTGCTGTGAGAAAGACCGGAAGTTGAGGCAGTCAGGACTGTGAATTGCTGTTCCCGGAGGTCCTGCAGCAAAAGCCTTCCACGGTTGACACCAGTAAGGATAATTACTAGCTTTAGATAGATGTTTGATTACACTGGATAAAGCGGTCGAGTGGAATTGAACACTCCAGATCACATCTCTGACAAAACTCTTACTGGAGAGAATATCTCTCCGGGGAAGGGAACGGGGGATAGGATTAGAACAGGAACGTTAAGGGTAAATGTTCTTAAAGCAATGCGCTGGCCGTCAGCATTTTGTCGGCCGCAGTCGATTCGTATCCCTAGCGATGCTTGCACGACCTGTTCGTTCGCGAGGGTAAAATTTTGTTGGTGGCCAATGAGAAACCGGATGGTTGCTGGGTAGTTCTTTCCTTCAAAAATTGCCGGTCGTCTCTGAATGTGGGATAAAGGATCAACAATGTTTGTAGCTCTTTCACAAATTAGATCGACGAGGAAACGTTTCATTTTCGAAACGCTCATTTTGGTGGTTTGCCTTTGTTTGTGGGGCTCACAGGTTATAGCGGCCGAGAATGCGCAGGCAGTGGTCCAAGCCGGTACAGACCAAGTCCTCAAAATACTCATGGAGTATCCTCAAGATACCAGGGCCCGCAGGGAAAAGATTCGAGCGGCCGTCGATGGATACTTTGACTTTGGGGCGATAGCCAGGCTGGCCGTGGGACCACGATGGAACAGGCTGCCCCCCGAGCAACAGCAGCAGTTTACGCAGGAGTTCAGCAAACTTCTCTTTAACAAATACATAGGAGACATCGAAAAATACGCTACACAAAACATCACTTACAATCAGAGATCAATATACCAAGGTTATGTCGTCGTCGAGGCACATGTAATCGAGCAGGGCAGCCCGATCTCCATTGATTATTACCTCCACCTCAGGGACGGGAAATGGAAAGTATACGATGTCGGGGTGGAAGGAACGAGTCTGGTGGTCAACTATCGTGACCAGTTCGACTCAATATTGGCGAATGGCTCATTTGACGACCTGTCGAACATGTTAAGGCAGCAAATTGCCCAGATGTGTGGGTCTGGTCGTTGCTAGGAGCGGCTCGATCGTTCAAAGATGTACACCTCCCGCAAAGGAGACTTGCCGGGGAGCGGAGTAATATGACCCTGGCCCTAACAGCCCTCATCCAACGATGTTATCACCTTTCCTTTTAACGTAATGGCCCGGGCAAAAGTTACCCGGGCCACTAGTTTAGAGTTTAAGTCGAAATCAAATAAAGACCAGTATCCTCAGCAATGATCGCAACTGGGGACGTATGTAACCGGACTGTTGCACGGATTGCAAAGGGAAACGCCGCAAGTGCCACAACTAAGAGCAGTGAAAGGGGCAGTCACGATAGCGGCCGATACCACCACCGCTCCCTCAACTATATACCCCGCTGCCACGAAAGGCGCGGCAATATAGTCGAGCCCGCAGCATTGCGCCTCGGCCCTCGTCGTCCCAACGACCATGAGGAGAGCAAGCGCCATACACGCTATAATCAAAGTTGATTTAGCCTTCATGTTTTTACCTCCTTTAAACCAGTTCAATTAAAACTCCATACTATCTATAGATAAGGTATTGCCGTTCCGGGATTTGTCCATACCTCCGACTTTGCATTTCCATCTACTGAATTTGTGGGACAAAGGACATTAAAGGCGGGGATTTTGCCTGGTGATTTCAGAGGCGGATGGACAAATGCTTGTCCAACCCTTCCTCAAGATCGAGGATTTTGTATGTATAATCAATTAATTGGCGGAGTCTTTCCCTGGATTTTCAAAGAAAGCTGAGGACCTGGCTCATTCGACATCGCTTCATTTCATGGTTTGTAATTTCGTTCGAATTCACTGTTTTTCATTATATAGGAGACATGATGAACGCAAAGGTCGAAAATAAATTTTTTCCGCCCCTCACTCAGGCTAAGAGTAGAGAGGTTGAATCCCCAATTCAAAACGACCCGTTACCCACTTCCGTAATCCGATTGACACCATTGTTTGCTTACTGTTAGAATTTCAAATTCACTATAAGGACCAGACAAGAAAAATCGGCTGATTTTGGTCCGGATTCCGGCCTGCTGCAGCTATTATGTCGGTTTCAACGTCAAAGCAGGCCAATTAAAGGTTTTCTTATGAAACTCAGAGGTGCGCAAATATTTTTCGAGTGTTTGAAGAAAGAGGGTGTAGAGGTCATATTCGGATTTCCTGGCGGCGCCGTTCTGGACCTCTACCACGAGATGGCCAGACACAATATAAGACACATTCTGGTTCGCCACGAACAGGGCGCCACACACATGGCTGACGGATACGCAAGGGCAACAGGCAGGGTCGGGGTGTGTCTGGTGACTTCCGGCCCCGGTGCGACAAACACTGTAACGGGTATAGCCACCGCTAACATGGATTCTGTCCCGATAGTTGTATTCACGGGTCAGGTGCCGACGCCGCTCATCGGGGATGACGCTTTTCAGGAGGTCGATATTATCGGCATCACCCGCCCCTGCACCAAGCACAGCTACCTGGTGCGGGACGTGAACGTTCTGGCCGAGGTAATAAAGGAAGCTTTTTACCTGGCGCGTACGGGCCGTCCAGGACCCGTGGTTGTGGATCTGCCTAAAGACGTGGTTCAAGCGGTAGCCGATTTTAAATATCCAAAGAAAGTGGATCTGCCGGGCTACCGGCCAACGCTGGAGGCGCATGCCGGACAGGTCAGGAAGGCTTACCACCTTATCAGCAAGGCAAAGGCGCCGGTCATTTTCGCCGGCGGAGGAATTATTATTTCAGAGTCATCGGAAGAACTCGCCAAGCTGGTTAAACTCATCCAGGCGCCTGTGACCTGCTCCTTGATGGGTCTTGGCTGCTTTCCGGCAACCACAGCCGATGGGAAGGGCCTCAGGCGGCCTAATCCGCTCTGGCTGGGAATGCTCGGGATGCACGGCACCTATCAGGCTAACATGGCTATATCCCATGCGGACGTTATCTTTGCGGTCGGCGTGCGCTTTGACGATCGTGTAACCGGAAAGATCAGCACCTTCGCCCCGAATGCCAAGATCGTCCACGTCGACGTTGATCCGACCAGTATCAGCAAAAACGTCGATGTCGATATTCCCATCGTAGGCGACTGTAAGAATGCGCTCCAACAGATGATACAACTTGCAGAAAAAGAACCGATCCAGGATCTTGCCGACGCTCGTGCCCCATGGTTTGATCAGATAGCCCAGTGGGAGCAAGAGCACCCGCTTTCCTACTGTCAGGGAGGCGATCTGATAAAGCCGCAGTACGTTATCGAAAAAATTTATGAGATTACGGGAGGCGACGCCATAATCACTACCGAGGTGGGCCAGCACCAGATGTGGACCGCCCAGTTCTACAAGTTCGACCGTCCGCGCACACTCTTGACTTCAGGCGGCCTGGGCACAATGGGCTACGGTTTTCCAGCAGCCATTGGCGCCCAGGTAGCCTTTCCGGACAGGCTGGTGATAGATATCGCCGGTGACGGAAGCATCCAGATGAACATTCAGGAACTATGCACGGCAGTGTGTAACAATATCCCGGTGAAAGTGGCCATCATCAACAATACATATCTCGGTTTGCCGCGCCAGTGGCAGGAACTTTTTTATGAGAAGGACTATACGGGGTCCTGCCTGGAAGGGTCTCCCGATTTTGTCAAGCTGGCGGAAGCCTATGGGGCTGTCGGACTGAGGGCTGTACGGCCTGATGAGGTCGAACCGGTCCTTCGGAAAGCCTTTTCGATAAACAGCCCTGTCTTTATGGATTTCCAGGTCGTTGCGGAAGAAAACGTCTATCCGATTGTCCCGCCCGGGAAGTGCATTACCGAAATGCTTCTTGCGTAGCTCTCGATTCTCCCTCCCGGAACGGGAGATTTAGAGGAGATTTTTGGATGATAGTTACCAGCGCCAGACGTTATACGATAGGAATTCTGGTCCAGAATGTTCCGGGTGTTCTGGCAAGAATTGTGGGACTCTTCAGCGGCAGAGGGTACAACATTGAAACGGTTACAGCGGCGGAAACCAACGAGAAGGGACTGACGCGGATTACTCTTGTTACGACCGGCGACGAACGTGTGCTCGCTCAGATAGTCAAACAGTTGAACAAGCTCGTTAATATAATCAAGGTGTACGATTTCTCGGAGACCGAGTTCGTGGACCGGGAAATGGCCCTTATCAAGGTTCGGGCCGAACAGCAGACACGGGCCGAGGTGCTTCGAATCGTCGACATCTTCCGTGCTAAGGTAGTGGACGTAAGCCCTCATTATTACACGCTTGAGGTTACTGGGAACGAGGGAAAGCTTACGGCAATAGTGGAACTTTTGGACCAGATCGGAATAGAAGAGATTGCACGTACGGGGAAAGCGGCTCTGGCACGCAGCAAGAAATACTGAAACCGATCTAAATGAGGAGGTAATTGATGCGAAGTTTTTATGACACGGACGCCAGTCTGGATTTTTTGCGCGGCAAGAAAATCGGTATCATCGGCTATGGAAGCCAGGGGCATGCACAGGCTCAAAACCTGCGCGATTCAGGTCTTCAGGTTACAGTGGCTGACCTGCCGGGCTCGCCCAATTACGAAAAGGCGATCGAAGACGGATTCACTCCGGTTTTGGCTCGCGAGGCGGCCGAGAAATCCGATGTCATCCAAATTCTTACCGAAGATCACGCTCAGGCCGCACTTTATCGAAAAGACATTGCCCCCCAGATGAAAGCCGGCAGGACGCTTCTTTTCTCTCACGGTTTCAATATTCACTACGGCCAGATTGTACCCCCCAAAGAGGTGGACGTGGTAATGATCGCCCCTAAAGGCCCGGGACACCTGGTCAGGAGCGAATACGTGCGCGGAGCGGGCGTGCCTGCTCTTGTCGCAATTCAGCAGGACGCATCGGGTCAGGCCCTTCAGACGGCTCTGGCTTACGCGTCGGGGATCGGCGCAACGCGGGCGGGCGTCATTGAAACCACTTTTAAAGAAGAGACCGAAACGGACCTTTTTGGCGAGCAGGCCGTGCTTTGCGGCGGGGTATCCGAACTGATAAAAGCCGGGTTCGACACACTTGTCGAGGCAGGCTACCAGCCTGAAATCGCTTTCTTTGAGTGTATGCACGAACTGAAGCTGATCGTAGATCTCATCTACAGAGGCGGACTTGCCTATATGAGGTACTCCGTAAGCGACACGGCGGAATATGGTGATCTGTCCCGAGGAAAACGGATCGTCAATGCGCAAACTCGAGCCGAGATGAAAAAAATGCTCGAAGAGATACAGTCCGGGGAGTTCGCACGAGAGTGGATTCTGGAGAACCAGGCCGGGCGGCCTATGTTCCAGGCCGTCAGAAACCACGAAAAGACACTGCTCGTCGAACAGATCGGCGCAAAGCTGCGCGCTATGATGCCTTTTCTCGATGCTGTTAAGATGGTTTAAAGTCAGTCGCCGGTCGTCAGTCTTCAGTCGTCAGAAAAGCCTTTATCTGACCGCTGACCACTGGCCACCGGCTACTATTTAAAGGAGCATCTGTTGTCGGCCAGGGATTTCAGGAAAAAACAGGCGCATATTCCCATCGCCAGGGAGGGAATTCCTTACATCCTCGCCGCAATGTTTGCCACATTGATTACGGCGGTGCTTGGCTGGGCGATTGTTACTCTGCTGCTCTTGGCTTTTACCCTGCTGACCGGTCACTTTTTCCGTGACCCGGAAAGGGTTTCGAATGCGGACGAAAGTGATATCGTATCTCCGGCGGACGGTCGTGTAATAGCTGTGAAGAGTGTCCGGTCGGTGCGGTTCACGGACAAACCGGCCCTGAAGATCAGTATCTTCATGTCGGTTCTGGACGTACATGTCAACCGGTTACCCATCTCTGGAACGATTGAGGGCATTCACTACAGGAAAGGCCGCTTCATGGCCGCAAACCTTGTCCAGGCTAGCGATGAAAACGAGCAGAACTGGCTATGGATAAGGTCCGATTCCGGCGCAGATATCGTTATTACCCAAGTAGCCGGCTTGATCGCCCGCCGCATTGTCTGCTGGCCCGAAATCGGCGACCGGGTAGTTCAGGCGGAGCGGTTTGGAATGATCCGGTTCGGTTCCCGAGTGGACGTTTATGTGCCTGAAAACAGCGATATTCTGGTGTTCCAGGGCAGTCATGTCTATGCGGGAGAGACCATTTTATGCAGATTGAACCCGTAAAGAAGCGGCGCTCACGCCGTAAAAAGTGGCGCGGGGAAGGCGAAGTGCGCCGCGGGACATATATATGGCCCAATCTTTTTACCACGGCGAATCTTTTCAGCGGGTTTTTAGGGATCGTCAGCTCCATCAACGGCGATTTTGAGCTGGCGGCCATCGCCGTTCTTGCTTCCTGCGTTTTCGACATTCTGGACGGCAAGGTTGCCAGGCTGACCGGAGGGACGAGCCGTTTCGGGGTGGAATACGATTCGCTGGCCGACCTCGTGGCATTCGGCGTGGGACCAAGTTTATTGATGTACCTGATAGCCCTCAAACCTTACGGGCGGATCGGATGGCTGGCAGGCTTCGTATTCATGGCTTGCGGAGCTCTGCGGCTCGCGCGCTTCAACGTGCAGGTCGAAACGGCCAGCAAGAAATATTTTGTGGGCCTGCCCATTCCGGGCGGAGCGAGCATGATAGCCACAACAGTGCTTTTTATGAGTCATTGGAATATTGCTGTCCACGGTTCACTAATAGGGCCTGTCCTGCTGGTGATGACCTTTATCCTGGGGGTTTTTATGGTCAGCACCATGCCTTTTAACAGTTTCAAGGAAGTCGAATTCATAAGGGCGAGGCCCTCCTTCGTCGTGTTCTGCGTAATACTTCTGGTCAGTATAGTAGCGGTGGCTCCCGCGTTTATGCTCTTTTTGCTCCTGTCGATCTACACGGCTTCGGGTCCTGTAAGATGGGCCGCCTGGCAGCTCCAGGGGAAAAGGGGGTTTCAGGAAGGCGTAACCACGCAGCAAAAAACAACGCCTGCAGTGGAGAATATCTCCGGTGCAGAGCAATCTTTGGCACGACCCGGCAACCCGGGCGAAAATATTCAGAATTGAAGGTAGAATTCAATGCCCAAGACAATCAGTGAAAAGATTTTGGCCGATCACGCCGGAAAGCCTGAAGTTTTCCCGGAAGAGCTTGTGGAAGTAAAGATCGATTTCGCGCTTGGCAACGATATAACGGCCCCGCTCGCAATTGAAGCCTTCAGGCGCTCCGGGGCCAAAAAGATATTCGACCGGGAGCGCATCAGTCTGGTTCCCGACCATTTCGTGCCGAACAAGGATATCGCTTCGGCCATCCAGGCTCGGATGATGAGCGATTTTGCAAAAGAGTTTGACCTCCCCTACTATTTCGAAGTGGGTCGCATGGGGGTCGAACACGCACTTCTGCCCGAGCAGGGACTTGTCCTGCCCGGAGATGTAGTGATTGGAGCCGACAGCCACACCTGCACCTACGGCGCACTTGGCGCCTTCGCAACCGGGGTAGGAAGCACCGATCTGGCGGCGGCAATGATAACAGGCCGAATCTGGTTCAAGGTGCCCCCGTCGATGAAGTTTATCTTCAGTGGAAAACTGCGGCCCTGGGTTGGGGGAAAAGACTTGATCCTTTACACTATAGGACGGATCGGCGTAGACGGGGCCAGATACCGGGCAATGGAGTTCGGGGGCGAGTTGATCGATTCTCTTCCCATGGCGGATCGCTTTACGATGTGCAATATGGCTATCGAAGCAGGGGCCAAGGTCGGAATCATAACGCCTGACTCAATCACCGAACAATATGTGAGTGCCCGTGCAAAACGGCCTTACAAATTCTACCGCAGTGACCCCGAAGCGGCTTACGAGGCCGTTTACGAATGGGATCTCTCAAACCTCGAACCGGTCGTGGCTCTGCCTCATTCGCCTCAGAACGTGATGCAGGTCACCGAAATATCCAAAACCCCCATCGATCAGGTAGTGATTGGTTCTTGTACGAACGGCCGTCTGGAGGATTTGCGGCTGGCCGCGCAGGTGATGAAGGGCAGAAAGGTTGCACGGGGGGTCCGCTGCCTCGTGATCCCTGCAACCCAACGGATATACCTGGAAGCGATGGCAGAGGGGCTGCTGGAAATCTTTATAAAGGCCGAAGCGGCCGTGAGCACCCCGACCTGTGGCCCGTGCCTCGGCGGGCATATGGGAATTCTCGCACCGGGTGAATCGGCTGTGGCGACCACGAACCGCAACTTCGTCGGTCGAATGGGGCATGTGGAAAGCAAGGTCTATCTGGCCAATCCTGCGGTTGCCGCCGCTTCTGCCATTGCTGGGCGTATTGCGCATCCTGAAGAGGTGTTGAACTGATGAAAATTAAGGGAAAAACGTGGAAGTTCGGAAATGACGTGGATACCGACGCCATTATACCGGCGCGCTACCTGAATACGACCTCCCCAAAAGAGCTTGCCGCCCATTGCATGGAAGACGCGGACCCGGGGTTCGCCTCAGAGGTCAAGCCGGGAGATATTATCGCGGCCGGGAAAAACTTCGGGTGCGGCTCATCGAGGGAACACGCCCCGATCGCCATAAAAGCAGCCGGGGTCAGTTGCGTTGTCGCCCAAAGTTTTGCTCGGATCTTCTATCGCAACGCCTTCAATATGGGTCTGCCGATCATGGAGTGCCCCGAAGGCGCCGAACGCATTCAGACGGGGGATGAACTGGAAATCGACCTCGATTCCGGCATTATCGAGAATCTTACCAGGAACGAAACATACCGGGCTCAGGCCATACCGCCTTTCATGCAGAAGCTGATTAAGGCCGGGGGCCTCATTGAATACGTACGCGAGCAGATGTCAGGGCTGGAATAATGCACGATTGATATCGAATTTCTTTTTAACGCCGAATACTGAGACGAAAGTAGGTGTCAAATGGCCAAAGCCTACCGCATAGCGGTTATTCCCGGGGACGGCACGGGCCCTGAGGTGATACGTGAAGCCCTTAGGGCGCTGGACGCAGTATCGCAAAAAGCCGGGTTTTCGACCGAAAAGGTCCCCTTCGATCTTGGGGGCGAACGGTACCTGCGTACCGGCGAGATCTTGCCCGAAGGGACGCTTGACGATCTTGCCAAGTTCGACGCCATCCTTCTCGGAGCTATAGGGCACCCGGATGTAAAACCCGGGATACTTGAAAAGGGCCTTTTGCTCCAACTGCGCTTCAAACTTGACCAGTACATTAATCTCAGGCCCGTTATACTCTACCCGGGAGTGGAAACCCCTCTCAAGGACAAGGGGCCTGATGAGATAAATTTCGTGGTCGTCCGGGAAAATACCGAGGGCATTTACGCAGGAGCGGGCGGATTTCTGCGTAAGGGCACCCCGCACGAAGTTGCCGTTCAGGAATCGATCAACACTCGGCTTGGCGCAGAGCGTTGTATCCGATTCGCCTTCGACTTCTGCCGCAAACGCAATTACCGCAAAAAACTTACCCTGTGCGGCAAGACCAATGTGCTCACCTATGCTTTCGATCTCTGGGAGCGCGCATTCAATGATGTGGCCAAAGAATACCCGGACGTACAGACCGACTACGCCCATGTTGACGCCATCTGCATGTGGATGATCAAGAACCCCGAATGGTTCGATGTCATCGTAACAGACAATATGTTCGGAGATATCATAACCGATCTCGGTGCGATGATTCAGGGCGGGATGGGAGTCGCCGCAGGGGGCAACATAAACCCGGAAGGGGTTTCCATGTTCGAGCCGATAGGTGGATCCGCCCCGAAATACACCGGCCTCAACGTCATAAATCCTGTTGCAGCGATCGCGGCGGCTCAGATGATGTTGGAACACCTGGGCGAGACCACTGCCGCCGGTCTTATAGAGAACGCCATAAAAAGGGTGGTATCAAATGATCTCAAAAGCCTTTCAGCGGGCTGCATGGGTTATTCGACATCAGAGGTTGGCGACCTGGTAGTCAAGTATATAGCTCAATGAAACCGAACGCGGACAATTTTCAGTCAAGGTTTACAGGGTTTATGAGGATAAGCCCGGAAAGTGTTTTCATTCTTCCAATACCTGTAAGATGGGTTTCGGGCATACATTGTCGTGTGATATAAATAGACTTGAGCATTTGCGCTCTATTTACATATTGCAGATAAACGAGGTCGTAATGGGACAAAATGGATACAAAGTGGCGGTCGTTGGGGCGACCGGAGCAGTTGGCAACCTGATGGTCAAAGTCCTGGAGGAAAGGGCTTTTCCTGTAAGCGGGCTCAGACTTCTGGCATCGGCTCGTTCCATCGGAAAAACGCTCGGTTTTCGCGGCAGTGAAATCGCGGTGGAAGAACTTGTGGAAGATTCATTTGAGGGCATCAGGTTGGCGCTCTTTTCCGCTGGAGGCGGCATCAGCAAGAAATTTGCGCCAATAGCGGCCCGAGCCGGCGCAGTCGTCATCGACAACTCGAGCGTCTGGCGAATGGACCCCAACGTCCCTCTGGTGGTGCCTGAAGTGAACCCCGAGGCCGCCTTGTCGCATTCGGGCATCATTGCCAACCCGAATTGTTCAACGATCCAGATGGTAGTAGCGCTTAAGCCCATATACGATGCGGTGGGGATCAGGCGAATCGTGGTCACCACTTTTCAGGCAGTTTCCGGTACGGGAAAAAGGGCAATTGAAGAACTGCGCACTCAGGTAGCGGATATCATGCAGGGGCGTGAGGCTGTTCGGCAGATATATCCGCATCAGATCGCGTTCAACTGCTTTCCGCATATAGGCCCTTTTCTGGAAAACGGCTTCAGTGAAGAAGAGATGAAGATGGTGAACGAGACCCGGAAAATGTTCGAGGATGCCAAAATCGGGATTTGTGCGACCACCGTTCGGATTCCGGTTATCTATGGCCATTCCGAGTCGATAAATATAGAAACGGAAAGGCCTATTTCTCCTGAAGAAGCGCGCAGGCTCCTCGAGGCTGCCCCGGGAGTCAGAGTGATTGACGATCCTGTCAACGCAGGCTATCCGGTCCCGGTGAGCGCTGCGGGCACAGACGATACTTTTGTTGGCAGAATTCGCAGGGATCCATCGGTTGAAAACGGCCTGGCCATGTGGGTGGTTGCGGACAATATCCGTAAAGGAGCTGCTACCAACGCTGTTCAAATCGCGGAAATCCTGCTGAGCCGCGGCCGGCTGTAGCTGAAAATGCGAATCATTGCGGGCGCTTTTCGGGGAAGGCGGCTGCGAGCTCCTAAGAACAACAGGATTCGCCCGACCATCGACAGCGTTCGGGAAGCGGTCTTTAACATGATTGCCGGAGAAGTTCCAGGGGCGAGTGTGCTCGACCTGTTTGCCGGAACCGGGGCGATGGGCCTGGAAGCACTGAGCCGGGGGGCGCATTCTTGTTTCTTTGTGGACAAGGGCGCGGAAGCCGTACATCTCATACGTGAAAATGTTCAATTGTGCGGCGCGCAGGACAGGTCGCGCATAATACAGGGGCCGATCTCTTCGGCGATCCGGCGCCTGGGATCAGAAAACGAGCTATTCGACCTTATTTTTATGGATCCTCCATACGGCGAAGGATACATCGATAAAACACTCGAAATTGTTGGCGCAGTTGCCCGTAACGACGCACTTGTCATTGCCGAGTATTACATAAAAGATAAACCACCGCTGGTTCCGGTTTTAGTATGGCAAAAAGACCGCGAGAGAAGATACGGTGACACTTTGATCTCGATCTACTCAAGATCTTAGTTCCATCAGTAACCCGACAGGAGGAAAAATGCACAACGTTGCGGTATACCCAGGCTCCTTTGACCCCATTACCAACGGACACATCGACCTGCTGGAGCGCGCCCTCAAAATCTTTGACAACGTCATCGTCGCTATTGCCGCAAACTCCGGGAAGAACCCCCTGTTCTCTCCGGAGGAACGCCTCGAGATGCTAAAGGATTCCCTGGCGTACCATCCCTTGAAAGACCGGGTGAAAGTGGACCTTTTCCAAGGACTGCTCGTCGACTACGTACAATCGATTCCAGCCACAGCCATTATAAGAGGCCTTCGGGCAATCAGCGATTTTGAATACGAATTCCAGATGGCGCTTATGAACCGAAAACTTAGCACCAATATCGAAACGGCCTTCATAATGACGGGAATGCGCTGGATTTACATTAGCTCAACGATCATCAAAGAAGTGGTACGGTCCGGCGGAGATGTATCGGGCCTGGTCCCTTACAACGTCGAAAAGAAACTGCTGGAAAGGCTGGCCAGCCTGAGCAAAAACAGATCGATTTAATCTACTTACACAGATTGAGGGGGATGGGGTAACGCGGAGAGGGTTTTGCGTCTACGTCTCCTCCTCGTATCTCTCCATTTCGCCCAGCCCATTATCGACCCAAAACCCTGCCCAGTGCCGCCCGCAGATCTTCAAGATCATAGGGTTTTTTCAAAACATCGCGAAAACCGTAACTGGCGTAATCGTGTATTATCGGATCGCTGGCGTTCCCGCTCGATACGATCGCCCTGATTTCAGGATTGAGGTAGAGCAGCCTGTGGATGGCCTCTCTTCCGTCCATTCCGACCTTTACAGTCAGGTCGAGAATAACGGCATCATAATCCCCACCAGCATTGAGCGCCTCGGAGTAGAGTTCGACAGCGCCTTCACCATCCAGAGCAGTATTCACCTCGTAGCCCAGGTGCTCGAGCATCGTCTGAATCAGGTCGCGCAGCATCTCTTCGTCCTCCATCACCAATATCCGTTTCCTGGGGATAGGGACATAGGGCCGACTTGCTGCAATCGCTCCGCCCTCTTGAGCCGAAGCGGGAATGAGCATGGAAACGGTGGTCCCTTTACCGGGAATCGATTCTACTCTGATGTGGCCGTTGTGCTTCTTTATGACTGAATGGGCGATTGTCAGTCCGAACCCCATTCCTTTCCGGCTGCCGCGATATTTAGTGGAAAAATACGGATCGAATATGTTCGACATGTTTTCTTCCGTAATCCCTACCCCTTCGTCAGAAATGAGCACCTTTACGTAACGTCCCACATTCGGATCGATCCCTTCGACGCCGATTTCGCTGATTTCGACATTTTCGACGCTGATCGAGATTACGCCACCCTTGGACATGGCTTCACTGGCGTTTTCCAGCAGGCTGGTGAAGACCTGGCGCATCTGGTTCTCATCTACTTCCACTTCCCACAGGTCCTTGGGCGCTTTGATCTCGCAGCTTGTGATCGAGCCCCTCAACACCAGGCCGGCAACACTGGACACCAGTTCCCGCATCGAGACATGGCGTTTGACCGGACCGCCGCCCGAAGAAAATGTTATGAACTTCTGGGTGAGGTCTTTGGCGCGCAGACAGGCCTTTTCGGCTTCTATAAGATGCCTCTGTGCCGGATGGTCCTCATCAATCTTCAGTTGCGCCAAGTTGATATTGCCCATTATGACAAATAGCATGTTGTTGAAATCATGAGCGATCCCGCCCGCCAGAACACCTATCGCCTCAAGCTTCCTGGCGTTGAGCAGTTCATCCTCAAACTTTTTTCTGTCCTCGTCCTTCATATCGTTCCGCCCGGAGTGGATATCCAGCACCAATCTGCCGCCCGATTCAAACGAGCAAAAGGCATGAACACCGCGCCTTGCACCACATCGTTTTCAATCGGAAAATAACACTTGAAAGTTCAATCACCAGCGGTTTGGCGTTAAAAATCTTTTTTAATCCGTGAGATCGTTGACTCGATCAGGTCGCGGATCTCACCCAGCCTGTCCAGGGTTTCAGCTTCAAAGCGCAAGACGAGAACGGGTTGCGTATTGGATGCTCGCACGAGACCCCAGCCGTCAGGAAAAGTGATACGGGCGCCGTCAGTATCGATTACCTTCAGGTTTCTCTCTTTGAACTCCCGCTTGGCTCTGTCGACGACTTCGAACTTAACCTCGTCCGGACAATCGACCCGAATCTCGGGTGTCGAATGAGTGTCGGGCACCCCATCGAGAAGTTCGGGTATCCTTTTCCCCGTTCTGGACAGTATTTCGAGTAGTCTGCACGACGAGTATATCCCATCATCAAATCCGAAATACCGGTCCTTGAAGAAAATATGGCCGCTCATCTCACCGGCGAGTTGTGCGTCCACTTCTTTCATTTTTGCCTTAATCAGTGAGTGGCCGGTTTTCCACATGATAGCCACGCCACCGTGCCGCTCGATGTCGTCATAAAGTGTCTTGGAGCACTTGACCTCGGAGATGAAAACCGACCCTGGCCGCCTGGATAAAATCTCCCTGGCGAAAATGATCATGAGTTTGTCGCCAAAGACGACCTCGCCCCGGTGATCGATCACCCCCAGCCTGTCGCTGTCACCATCGTATGCGACGCCGACGTCGAGCCGCTCGCGAAGGACCAGGTCGCGCAGGTCCACAAGGTTTTCCATGACCGTAGGGTCAGGCTCATGATTCGGAAAAGTGCCGTCCATTTCGCAGTAGATAGGGTAGATTTCGCAGCCCAACCTTTTTAAGATGGCCGTGGCAACTGGACCGCCTGTCGCATTGCCGCCGTCTATCCCGACTCTGAGCTTGCCTTCGAGCCGGATATTTCCAGTAACGAAATCGACATATGTGGAGACGATGTCGAAGTGATCGAGCTTTCCTTCCGCTGAGATAAAGTCCCCTGATTGAGCGATGTGAGCGAGCTTCTGAATCTCCTCACCGGCGATGGTGTCGAATCCGTTGCATACTTTGAAACCGTTATATTCGGGGGGATTATGGCTGGCGGTAATCATCATCCCGCCTTCACGGTCGAGATGCCTTATAGCGAAGTAGAAGACCGGCGTCGGGCAGACCCCGACATCTATTACGTCCATGCCCGATTCAAGCATTCCTCCCACGAGCAGATCGCGATACCGGTCCGAAGTCAAACGGCAGTCTCTGCCCAGCACAACTCGCCTTTTACCCTGCCGGGCCATGTACGTTCCGAAGGCCCTGCCAAGCGTAGCAACATCCTGATCTGTAATTTCGGATTGGGTAATTCCGCGTATGTCGTATTCTCTAAAGATCTTTAGAAGCATGATTTCTTACTCTACGAAAGTAGTTTTAGTGAAAAATCGTGACGAATTCGGGAGAGAAAATAAAAAACGAAGGTCCGGATAACTCATCCGAAAAGACCCTCGCTTAAAAAACCGAGATGAGATTTACCCGCGCCACTTCAATGATGCGAGCCGCCTTCACCTGATTTGAGACGCTTGATAGTCAGAATAAGGGCTGAAATCACGCCGATTCCGATTACGGTCAGAGCTCCGTAAAGGGCGGCAAAAAATATAGCGTGACTCGGATCGTACCAAGGTATATCCCATGGCAGCATGCTGCTCAAACTACGTTTAAGGCCTTCACACAAAAACTCGGCTACTCCTGACATTGACTCGCCTCCTCAGCTCGAATGTTCGCTTCGAAAGGGGGTACTGGATTGCTAAGGCCGAGGCGAACTTAGCACACAACTGTAACGGGGTCAATCGCAAATACTGATGATGTATTGCTGACGATCGCAAATACGGATGACGGAGGATGAATTAAGAACGGGTGGAGATGAAGCAGGAAGCAAGGAGCAGGTAGCAAAAGCTTCCTGCTCACTTCCGATTCTCGTTTTACGAGCCCTGAATCCCTGAATTCCGTAAGTCCCTAATTCTGGCTTTTCGGCGTCCACTCTTTCGCCCGGCGCTGGGCCTCCGTTATCTGGGCAGGTGTCATTTTCCCGGTAAGCTTATCTATGTACTCTTGCGCAGACGGATAACCTTGTGCTGCCGCTAAACTAAACCACATGTGCGCCTGCACATAATCTTGCGGGACGCCGTTACCGTCGGCATACGCCCAACCCAAAGTAGCTTCTGCGAGAGCATTGCCCTGATCCGCTGCTTTCCGGCACCACTTCGCAGCCTCGGCATAATCCTGCGGCACGCCGTGGCCTTCACCGTACATATTTCCCAGACCACATTGCGCCTCGGCGTCCCCCTGTTCCGCCGCCTTTTGGAACCACTTGACCGCTTCAACATAGTTCTGCGGCACGCCATTGCCGGTCCGGTAAGCGTCGCCTATGCTAAACTGTGCTTTTGCATACCCCTGATCCGCAGCTTTACGATACAATTTCATCGCCTCGGCGCGATCCTTCGCCACGCCTTGCCCTTTGTCATACATAGATCCCAAAGAATATTGAGCTTCAGCGTCCCCCAGTCCCGCCAACCTTTGGAATTGTTCATAAGCCTTGGCATAGTTGCCTTCTTCATAAGCCGCTTTACCGTCATCCGAACCTGCATAAGCAATGGAAACTACTGACAGGAAGAAAAAAGCAATCAATAATACAGAGCGTTTGTACATTCTTTGCCTCCTTCAAGCCCGATATCGCAGCCAATGACAAGCTGGTAGAATGCAAATTCAGTCTTTGTGCGCCTTCAGGTAAGGGCGAATTGAACCTTGCCCTGCCGTCCAGCGACGTTTTCCGGCCATACTAAAACATATCCTGCAGGTTCATGGGGTCTTTGATTTCTATGGTAGGCTCTCCTTGGAGTTTTTTGCCGCCCCGGTCATCTAGATATTTGGCCATCTCCAGTTCTACTTTCATCGGGACCTCGGCGCCCGCCGTGGCAAGTATCTGTCTAAGAAAAGCCTCGGACTTGACGGCAAAAGCGATGGAGTCCGCAAGCACGCGCATGGCCTCGGGGGGGTTGTGGAACCCGACCGAATTCTCGGCCCCTATGAACACACAGCGATAGAAGGCTTCTTCGTAGAAATCCTTAGCTTTGTTGTAGAGTTCCTCGTTGATCGGTTTGCCTTCATCCCTTGCCCTGTGGACTGCCTCGAAAAGCTTGGCGGTAGTCGCCGTGGCATAACCGGCCCGGAGCATGAGTGAAACGGTGCGGTCCTGAATCTCCAGCACTCGCTCTTTGAGCCAGTCAGGACCTTCGGGATGACATTGCGCGCATGCGCGCAAATCGTTCTTGAGTGGGCTCATGACCCGGTGATCGGAGACTTTGTGCACTCCTACCCTGGTGTAAGGCATATGACAGTCGGCGCACGCAGCCCCCGCTTTCCAATGTACGCTGTGGTTCGAGAAAAGCTCGAATTCCGGATGCCGGATGAAGGCCAGCTTGAAACCGGTAACCGTCTGCTTCCACTCTTTGTTGGAATCGTCGCTGCGGAGTACCTTGATGATGTCTTCAATAGTGATGTTCCCAAACTTGCTTTTCTGCCAGGGAAAGAAAAGGCCCACGGAGTGCATGTCCTGATCTTTGGGAATACTGTAGGTAACGTGGCACTGGGCGCAAACAGCGGTGCGCATTTCCTGGCGCGAGAGCTTGTCCGAATCGACCCCGATCGCTTTGAGAGCCTCCACGAGGGTAAAGCCTCTGGAGAGCCTGAGGGACATGTCCCGGTTATTATGACAATCTATACAGGCCACGCCCAAGGACCTGTTTTTCTCGGGGATATTGAGGAGCAACTCCTTATAGGGCATCTTGTAGTAATCGGCCCCCATCTTCTTTTGAAGTTCCGGCGCATAGGGCGTCTTACACGAAAGGCAGACTCCGCCGGATTTGAGGCGAGTGGCATCGACCTCGAGCTGGTCGCGAATCATGTTGGCATGTCCCCGGGGTTCGTTGTATTCCACACCGAAGCCCCAACCACTGAACAAAAGAGCCATATAAGGATATTCCGACAACTTGTCGTAGGTGGGTCTGTCGGCGTCGAATCCTCTCTTGTACTTGCTCTTGCCGGCGGGCTCAGGCTCCTCGGTCTTCTTCCACAGGTTATACTCGTCAGGGTAGGCCTTGCCCCAAACTTCGGGGTCGATCTCACCGTCGGGAATGCTCACGGTTTTGACGACCTCGGGCTTCGAGGGCTGGCAACCGCACAGCGCCAGGCAGAATCCGCCGAGCAGACAAAGGAAGCAAACCGCGACGACACCGGCCCGTGGTTCATTTCGTTGACTATTTAGCAACATAAGTTCTTCTCCCACTCTCCTAAGAGGACCTACCCTTTGTGTTCTCTGCTTGTCCGGATTATGTCCCTTCTCTGTCTCGAAAAGTTCCCACGCGAAGGCGCGAAGGGAATGACACTTTTCATGGTTTCCGGGTGTCCCAACGGGACATGAAATGCTGCGGTGAATCCTTTTCTTTCAGCGCTCCTGCGGTAAACGGGCGCCTCGTTTCAGCCCGGCGTTTTGCAGGCAACACCTGCCAAAACGGCAATCGAGCTTTGCCGAAAAAGCGATTATGGCAAACTTACTCTCAGTTCGCAAGTATATGGAGGAGGAAATCTATTCGGGCCGCTCACCCCGGATCAGGTCCGGGGCAGGCCCTCCCAGGGCGTGGGTTTGATGGCGAGGGAAACTTGACGCAGTAATTCAACAAGCGTATCCTGCGTTTATTGAATAACCTGGCGCTCTCCGCAGTTGGTCCTTGGTAATATTGACAACGAAACGATTCCACTTAACGAAAGGATCCCACCTGCTGCTTGGCTGCAGTGCCGAAAACGGGATGGGGACAATCTTGGTGCCATAGACGGAAAGGATAATGAAAGCCGGCCTGCCGTCATCATCGAATGTTACACAATCGATCCTGCCAAGATCTTGTCCCCGGAGATTGTATAAACGACTTCCAATCATATCGCCCACTGTTGCCCCATCCCCGTATTGGGCCACACTGACCACAACCGGTTGAGCGATGAAGGTAATCGCAATCAATATAGCCAACGCCGGTATGCTTAAATTCTTCATTATCTATTCCCCCGCTTGAAGCATGTCCACTCAGCCGTTAACGCAGCGCAAGCGGATTTTAGCGCACCCCCGAAAGTGCTGTTTTCAGTTTCGCGAAACGAAACCTCTTTTAAATACTTGTTTCCACTATAAAGATGATCACTGCGATCTCGTTTCGCCATAGAATATCAGAAGTGTAAGGTGGTTGTGCCCGCCGGCCGGCAGGGAAGTCAAGAGACATAGTGCAGCACTTTGGCCCTGCCTCCGGCGCTAGGTAGGATCGTTTAATAGGCCCAGCATCGATGTCTTCTAATGAATCTTGTTCAAAGGAAAAGTTCGGAAAAATTCCCTGGTCCTCAGCCGGGGACACCGGATAAAAAACTAGCGGTTTCCGACTCGGAAAAGAGACATAATCCGATCTCCACGCTATCCCTGAACTGTCCTTGACCAGAGGCGTTTAGCCGGAAGGGGTAAATCCTCGCGGGTAGGTGGGCTTTCAAAATCCTGGCCGGCGGTCCCACCGTCTTACAGGCAGTTCGTCGCTTCCTCCAGTTCCTTCTTATTGAACCCCACAAGCACTTTGTCGCAAACGGAGATTACGGGAGCTGTCCGAATGCCTCCGGTGAGCTTTTTCATCTCCTTCAGTGCTTCGCTGTCCTTGGTAACGTCCACCAAGTCGACATCGACTCCCTTTCCGGACAGAAATTTCTTTGCCTGATCGCACTGACCGCATCCAGGAGTCGAATAGATTTTAACTCTATCTGCCATACCATCAACTCCACCGCCGGTCATAGACAGCCTTCCGATCAGACCATCTCACCACAGGCCGGCGAATCGAATTCTTATTAACGCAAATTACCTGTCGGTTAATTTCCTCAATTCTAATGTAAGCCGTCTCAGGTGTTCCTGCTCCTCCTTGACGAGACTATTTATGAATTCCCGGTCATTTTTACCACTCGCGGCTTCCCTGATGCTAAGAAAGAAAAGCACCGAATCCTTTTCGAATTCTATTGCCAGCTTGAGGGCGTCGAAAGCATCCCTGATTCCGTCGACCCGGTCTTTGACACCGGCGCTCGACACGAAAACATGAAGGTCGGCCATCATCTTGACGTACTGATCTATTTCGTTCTCAGGGTCCCACACCGCGGGGGCCTTCGATTCAGGGGGAATCTGCGCCAGGAGAGTTTCGAACTTCCTTTTATGCCCGATCTCCTGCAGAGCGAGGTCGGCAAAGAGCGCCCTGACTTCAGCGCTTTCTATGTTTTTCTGGCTATCTTCGTAGAACTTCCTGCCATTCTCCTCGATCTGGATAGCGACTTTGAAAACCTCTCCCGCATTGAAGCCGTAACCCATCTGGTAACTCCCTTTCTATGGTTTTCCCTTATTATTTGTCTTTTTCGAAATCTTCCTTGGGCGCGCCGCAGACCGGGCAAACCCAATCAGCCGGCAGGTCTTCGAATTTGGTTCCCGCGGCGACTCCATTGTCCGGGTCGCCGATGGCAGGGTCATAAACATAGCCGCACACCGTACATACGTATCGATCCATTTTTTCTCCTTATAAGTATGGGGATTGTCATGAAAGGAACAAGTCGGGGCATAATATAAAGGTCATTTGAAAGAATGCAATCGAAAGCGAACGCATCTATCGCGAAAAGTTCATCGCGGGCGCGGCCCGCTCCTACGATAGTTTCCGTCCGGGGTTTCTGGACGAAAACTACGCTAAGAGCGCATCCTCCACACCCGCCTCAGACGCAGAGCGTTCGACACCACAGAAACGGAGCTCATGGCCATAGCCGCTGCAGCAAACATCGGATTGAGCAGAATGCCGAAAAAGGGATAGAGCGCACCGGCGGCGACAGGAATGCCGACGGCATTGTAGAAGAAGGCCCAGAAAAGGTTCTGTTTGATTATCCGCATGGTTTGCGAAGAAAGCTCCATCGCGGAAGGAACCAGCCGGAGATCGTCCCTGATGAGAGTAATGTCGCTTGCCTCGATGGCAATATCCGCGCCGGCCCCTATTGCTATTCCGACGTCTGCCGCCGCAAGGGCTGGAGCATCATTTATGCCGTCTCCCACCATGGCCACAACCCGTCCCTGCGACTGGAGCCGCCGAATTTCGCCGGCCTTTTCCCCCGGCTGGACCTCTGAAATGACCCGATCAATTCCGGCCTGGCGGGCGATTGCCTCTGCCGTCCGCCGCCTGTCACCGGTCAGCATCACGACCTCAAGGCCCATTTTCTTGATAAGGGCTACGGCCTCCGGCGCCGAGGGCCTGATCGTATCGGCAAGCGCGATGACTCCGGCAGGCTTTCCATCTTTTGCCACAAATACGCATGTTTTCCCGGATTTCTCAAGCATTGCAGCGCTTTGGTCCATCGTGCCCGTGTCGATCCCTTCGGATTCAAGAAATTTCCGGCTGCCGATAATGATTTTGCTCTCGCCCACCTTTGCGCGCGATCCCAATCCTGAAACGGATTCGAAATCGATGGCAATACCGGTGATCGTCTCCCGGCCGGCTTTTCCGCCAAACTTCGTAATAGCCTTGGCAAGGGGATGTTCGGACAAGCTCTCGACGGAGGCGGCCATACCCAGAAGATCGGCCTCCGAAAACCCCGGTGCAACCGCTATATCGGTAACTTCAGGTTCTCCACTGGTAATGGTGCCGGTCTTGTCAAATACTATTGTGTCAAGGTGGTGTGAGCGTTCGAGACTTTCGCCCCCCTTTATGAGTATGCCGTTTTCGGCTCCGAGACCAGTGCCGACCATCACGGCAGTGGGCGTAGCCAGCCCCATCGCGCACGGACATGAGATGATCAGCACCGACACGAAATTCAAAACGGCACGGCTAAGGATATGCCCCGGCACGGCGAAATACCAGATGATGAAGGTAACTATAGAGATCGCGATAACCGTCGGGACAAAAATGGAAGCTACTTTGTCGGCATAATTCTGTATTGGGGCTTTGGACCCCTGAGCCTCCTCGACGAGACGGATTATCCGGGCAAGGGAGGTTTCGGCCCCAACCTTGGTGGCTTTGAAAATGAAACTCCCGCTCTGGTTGATGGTCCCGGCAAATACCTCGGCGCCGGGCTTTTTGGAAACCGGCATACTCTCGCCTGTGAGCATTGATTCATTAACGGAAGACTCCCCCGACACTGCTGTCCCGTCAGTTGGTATTCGATCGCCGGGCCGAACCACAATAAGATCGCCGCGAAGCACTTCCTCGACGGGAACGTCCATCTCAGCGCCCTCCCGGATTACGCGAGCCGTTTTCGGCGTGAGCTTCATCAGTTTTTTTATCGCTTCGGAAGTCCTGCCTCTGGCCTTTAGCTCAAGAAGCCTTCCCAGCAGCACAAGCGTTACGATCATGGCCGCCCCATCAAAATAGACGGACGGTTCGCGGCCGGAAACAGAAAAGAAGTGCGGGAAAATGGTCGCGAGAGCTGAATAGACGTACGCGGAAAGAGAGCCGACGGCGACCAGGGTATTCATATCCGCTGTTTTCTGGCGGGTAGCTTTGAGCGCTCCTTTAAGAAAACGATCCCCTACCCAGAAAACGGCCGGCGCGGTAAGAACCAGAAGAATATAGAACATCACCTGGCGGGAAACGGCGTGCAGAATCGGGAACAGATGCTGCATCGTTCCGGCCATTATCAAAACGCTAAGCACTGCGCCAGCCGCAACTTTGCGTTTCAGCCCGGCAATTTCTTCGAGCCGTGCCGCCTCAGCCGGATCGCCGGCCTCCCCCTGATAGACGCCGAGGTACTCGTATCCCGCCTGCTCGATTGCTCCCCTTACAGCCGACCAGTCCTCAAGCCGGGGGGAGTAGACTATAGTCGCCCTGGAGGTGGCAAGATTTACCGTCGCACTTTCAACTCCAGGGACTGGCTTGAGTGCATTTTCCACTCGCCGGACGCATGCTGCGCAGGTCATGCCTCCCACGAGAACGCCGGTCTTCCTGAGGCCTTTTTCCTGGTGGGCCTCAAGTTGGGCGCCGTAGCCGAGTTCTTCGATCCTGCTGCAGATGGATCCCTCGTTCAAAACCGCTGGATCATATTCGACCATTGCCTTCGAGGTCGCGAAATTGACCGAGGCGTTCGCAACCCCCCTCAGGGATTTTAACCCCTCTTCAACTCTGCTCACGCATGCGGCGCAACTCATCCCATAAACAGGGACACTCAGCTTAGCCAAGCTCATAACCGGCTTTCTTAATCTTCTCCCTCATAAGTTCGTCGTCCACCGGACGGATCTCCTCGAAAGTAACTTCCCCGGTTTCAAGGTCCACGGCGACGTTAGCGATTCCGTCAATCTCCTCGAGGGTCTTCTTCACAGTTTTCATGCAATGTTGGCACGACATTCCTTTGACTCTCACAGTTTTCATAACTTACTCCCAAGGTCCAAAAAAAGAATCCCCGCCTTAGGCGGGGGCAACAACAAAATCGGCAGAAGACCGGGAGACCCAACAAATCAGGCTACTTGCAAAATGATGTACACATCACCTCTGCTTATGCTATCGCCGGGAAGAAGATTCCCCATGTCTTTCAGCCGCAGCCTGGTCCCCGTCTTTACCCCGGGCGGAATTCGCACCGAAATCAACCTTGCGTTTCCATAATGGGGCAGGTTGAATTGAACGATATCGCCAAACTGCGCCTGTTTTCGTGTAATAAGAAGATTGTATGCCAAGTCCTGCTCAAAGGCTTTTCCTGTCTGCCCGTGTTCGGGCTGGGCACCGAAAATCTTCTTCAAGAGATACTCTCCAGCCTTCTTCCCTGCCTTTCCAAGCAAAGAAAATCCCGACTGAAGCACCTTACCGGGCGTCAGGGCCTCCAGGACCGGCTCGGCCGCCGGACGAAAGGGACGCTGAGGCCGCTCGTACGGTCTGCGGTAGCGGACCACCCTAACCCTGCCCGGACCGAAAACAAAGCCCTGAAAGGAAATGTTTCTTCCGCCGAAAAATAGATTGTTGATAAACGTCGAATCGAACCTCATTCCCATGCGGGCAAACTCTTTTTCCATCTCCTGAAAGACGTCCTGAGCATGTCCGCTCGCGAAAAAATCCCTGAATATTTCATCCTGAGAATAACCGAAACCGCTTCCCCGGGTCCCTCCAGGCTGATACCCCAGGCGGCGGTACTGGTCATACTGAGTTCGCTTGCCCGGATCGGAAAGCACACCGTATGCTTCATTGATTTTCTTGAAGCGCTCCTCGGCCCCCACATCGCCGGGATTTCTGTCCGGGTGAGTCGCCAGGGCCAGTTTGCGGTATGCCTTCTTAATCTCTTCAGCCGAGGCATCCGGTGAGATGCTCAGTGTTTCATAGTAATCGAAATTCGACATCCGGCTATCTATCTTTCTCCTTCCATTTATTATATCAGCAAAATATAGGACCAAAGCATGATAATAGCAACTAAACATAAGCGGGCATGCAGGATAGGGCCGATATTCTGTCAAAACGTTGGGGTTGGGAGGATTCGATATTGACGGTAATGCATGCTGCCCAACCTCTCGCGGTTCACGCCACTCAGTTTGCTCACTAAAAATCCCGGGGCATCAACAAGAAGGTTGCCAAAGCCGTGCCGCTTCCCTATAATAGCCCACACTGCCGAAGTGGTGGAACTTGGTAGACACGCCATCTTGAGGGGGTGGTGGGGAGACCCGTGCCGGTTCGAGTCCGGCCTTCGGCATTTTTGGAATCAAACCTAAGCACAGCAAGCACCCAGGTCTATTTGTCTCCTTTTGTCGCACACCAATAGTAGTGAGATCAGACATTCACCATCATAACGCCGAGTATTCACTTCGGCGCCAGCTTCGGCATCCTTCCTGATTTTATTCAATAAACTGCCTTCCAAACCTCATTTCGCCACGGTTTGCCACCACCCAAAGTCTAATCTCGTGTTCGGGAAGTTCTATTTCTTGGGTTTGTATCATGGTGATCGAACGATGACGTGGCTGCTTCTGCGTAAAGGCAAGCTAAGGTGCGCCATAAGAAGTTCGACTTTCCGCAATCCGGACGACAAAATCGAAACCCGGAAGGTGATATCTCTTGACATTGAGGCTCACTCCGTGGTAGTTACAGTAGCAAATATATATGGCGATGAAGTTCGCCCCTAACCGCCCTGTCATGGGATGATAACTTCTACTGCGGTATCGAGTAGAAGTTTTTTTGCTTTCATAGTCTTCATACCGCAGAATTCGATCTGAATTTTCTTCGCTGGTTTTTTTAAGTTTGTTCTCCTTCCTCAGCTCATGGTTCGATCATCTTAGAAAAGTACGTAGGCGTAATTGAAGTCCCTGGGAAACCGCATTGCAAAAGGAGGCAATAGAGATGCTTACGCATGAAGAGATTGAACTTAGGAAGAACTTGCCGCGATTAGGGGATACTGTTCGCAGCAAAAAACATGGAACTCTGTGGCGCGTTATGACGAAAAGTGAGAGGTGGGCGCCGATTGGAGATGACCCACAGACCGGCAGTCCTCGCCTGGTCCCGGCCATTTATATCGGCTTCTGGAAAATCGTGGAGGGACGCTCTCCTGGAGTGGGCAAGATGCTAGGTTACTTGTATACTGCCTTTGACAACACCTTTGAATCAAACTGGGAGATTGTCAGTGGATAGTGGCCCATTCCTGTTGCCCTGCCATGAGCCAGAGTTGCTGTCCGCTTCCGCTGTTTTTATCAATCGTCACTTCCGGCGGTCGACCAGGTCGCCGGGAAATACTGCTCGGGCTTTTATGCTTAGCGCCGGGGGCCTCGGCAAGTCGTTCAATGAAACCCGAAGCGACTGCCGATGAGCCAATTATCTGCATAAATTTGGAGGGAGTGTGCCTGTTGCCATCTCGCCGTAATGAAGGCGCAGCAGATGTCGAGTGCTGACAGCCTGAACCATCGAACGACGATAACCGCACACAGTGTGCACAGCTCAGGGAACGCTTGGCAACAGATCGTCGTATACATGCCTTGAGAAAGCTTTTCCCGCGATCTTCCCATCACGATTGCGTCCGGTAATCTGTAAACTTTTTTCAAATTACTTTGAACGATAGCATGCTGATGAGTCTTATCCGGGTAATGATCTGCTGATAGGTGCCCGACTCTAAAGAGGTGAAACTCCTGCAAAGAAAACCGCGGGAGTTTTTTGCACGTGTAGTCAGAGGAAAATGTCCATGCTGGAATTTAAAAAGGAGAAATTTGACTCCCGGATTCTGTTGCCCAACGGTCTTGCGGTCGATCGGACCATTGAGATCCGCACAAATCCCATCACTGGACGAACCTGCCGGATCACATATAGCCGGGGCGAAGAGCGTGAACCTGGTGCTGAGGCCCTGCCAGCACCGCCGCCTTTTGCCGGAAACCGGAACGAATGCCCCTTCTGTCAGACCAGGATAGCGACACATACCCCGCAACTGCCGCCTGAACTATACCCCAAAGGTCGTATGGTTAGGGGAACCTCCACGCTTTTTCCCAACTTGTTTCCTTATGGACGATACTCGGCGGTGAGCCTTTTCGACGATGGACACTTCGTCGAAATCGGCATGGCAGCGTTGCAATCCTATACGGACAGTTTTCTCAACTGCCGGGACTATCTATTACAGGTTTTGTCCCATGATCCCGCCGCGACTTTCATGGCTATCACCCAAAATCACCTGCCCTCGGCGGGCGGATCTTTGCTCCATCCCCACTTGCAGGTCCAGGCTGACCGCATGCCTGCGAATTCACAGCGTTTCTTGCAGGGGCGCACCGCTGAGTATCGTCGCCAATCGGGCGTACGTCTTTTCTCCGATTACCTGCAATCTGAAAAACAAGCAGGCAGCCGCTACATCGGCGCGACCAACTCCTGGCAGTGGCTTGCCGCTTATGCACCCGAGGGCTTTTTTGAAATCTGGGGCATTCTATCGGAGGTCGCCTCCCTGGGCCAGACTACGGAGGGGCACTGGTATGATCTGGCGCAAGGGGTGTTGAACACTCAACGATTCTATCGCAGTCTCGGTCGAAACGGGTACAACCTCGGGCTGCTTCTGCTGGAAGACGGCTCAAACGATCTTGAGTTGCGGGTGGTCCTCACAGCGCGCAGTAATTATGCTCCCTGGGTACGCAGCGATTTTACCGGTTTTGAGGTGGCGTTGGGCGATATGGCCACTTTCTCGGCTCCGGAGTTGACTTGCGAAAAGGCGCGGCCGTTTTGGCAAAACCGGACCTAGTCGAGATGTTGACACGAATCTTCTGTTCTCCGCGATTGGGGGATACTGTTCGCAGCGTATTCATACCGAGGAGGAGAAATGGTATTCCCCAAGCCCCCGATTCCGTCGCAGACCCTTTTGAGCAACTCCCTTTTTCCCCTTCTCACCGCATCAATCCTTGGATCATCAGGACAATGAAAAGGCTGATCAGCACATAGGCCGCATAGATATTAACGCTGCCGGTATGCATACGCCCCAGGAGCGAAGCCGTCCACTGAATTCCCCTGGCAACTGGTAGAAGGAACCGATCCACAATGTGGACCTCCTTTCTGCCGTTCTTGATCGCTACGCGGAAATGTTCCGCAATAGTTTCTTTGCGGTCCTCGAATATCGTAGGCCGAAAGACGGCCTCGAATATCACACGAACGGGATTTGAAAAACCAGTCGCCGTGTAGGTCATTTCCGGCATCAACCGCCGCAACCCGCCGTCCCAGGCCGGACGTCTAACGACCGTCCTGGCCTTCGTTAACGCCCTGATAATCACAAAAGCGCCGCCCAAAAGCAGCAGGAGGACGACAAAGGCGTACGATGTGGACATTGCAAAAACAACCGGGTTTTTCTGTGTGCCCTGATGCAGAACCACCAACCCTCGACCGGGAAGTAAACCACGACCGGTTTGGGCGCCGAGATCGTGAAATTCCGCAAGAAAGGCGTCGCTAAAGTTTGCATCGCCCTGGCTGATGGTAAAAAACGGGGGCACCAGAGCGTTCGAGACGCTTTCATGAGTCAGGGGTGTGATTGCCTTATCCAAAACAGGGATCACGTAGGTCGGTAAGATGCCCAGAAGAAGACAGCAAAGGGCCAGTATCCCCATCGGAACACTCATGGAGCGTCTCACCTTAACGGCCGCTTTGGCTGCTTCGGACCGTGCAACACCCAAAAAACTCATGCCGAAGGCCTTCACGAAACATGTCACGGCCAAAGCTGCCGTCAGCGCCAGAGCGGCGCCACTGAGAGCGAAGAGAATCTTCACTGCCCTTGACGAAAGGACAGCACTCCTCAACATGGTCTGCAACGTCAACCATTCGCTGACAAAGCCGTTGAAGGGCGGCAGCGCCGCGATGGAAAGAGCGCCGACAAGAAAAAAGAGACCCGTCCAGGGCATGACTTTGATCAAACCGCCAAGGCGATCCATGTCGCGATGGCCAAGGCTGGCGTCCACGGCGCCGGCGCCAAGGAACAGAAGAGCCTTGTAAAGGGCGTGATTGGTCATATGATACAGTGCGGCTATGAATGCGATGCCCGCCAGCACTGGATATCCTGACGCCGTAAAAACAAATCCGGCCCCGAGACCGGCGGTCATAATTCCCATATTTTCGATGGAGCTGTGGGCCAGCATCTTCTTCATATCATTCTCTGTTGTTGCGTAGAGAATGCCGACAAGTGCGGAAATGGTCCCGACGATCAAAACGATGATGCCGGGAGCGACTTGATGTAAAGGAAGCAAGTCTGCGTTGACCCGCAGGATACCGTACAGACCAAGATTCAGAATCACACCGGATAAAAGCGCCGACACATTTCCGGTCGCTGCCGGATGGGCGCGGGGAAGCCAGGCGTTGCTCGGCACCAGACCGACTTTGACGCCAAAGCCGAAGAAGGAAAGGAGAAACACGGCCCATCGCACCGGCTCGCTCATACTGGTGGAAGCCGCTTTCAGCGACGCGAAATCAAGTTTCCCGGACGTCCCGGCCAGGAGAAGCAAAGCCAGGGCGGCGGCGAGCGTTCCGGCTTCGCTCATGGCCAGCATGAGATAACCAGCCCGAGTATTGTATTCATCTTCGTGCTTATAATTCACTAGCAGGTAAGAGAGAATCGACATGAGTTCCCAGCAAAACAGGAACGTCACGACATCGGCAGCGGCAAGGAGCAAGACAATCGAAGCAAAGAGGAGGTGATAGTAAATGCCGAAGCTCCTCAAACTGTAACGGCCCAGATACTCTCTCATATAGGCGGCCGAGTAGATGGACACGGGCAGGTAGACCAAAGCCGTCACAAAAACAAACAGGGCTGAGAGACGATCCATCTGGAGGACCAGGGGACCGAAGGAAACAAGATTCCAGAGGCGCAATTGAAATGGCTGTCCGTAGAGGAGGACATTTCCACTGGCCAGGAGAATCACTAGTGCCGAAGCCGAGGCGATCCAGGAGAGAATCATCGGATTTCTTCGGCCAGGCATCACAGCGGACACGGCTGCACCAGTGCAGCAAAGGATGAGAAACAGAATGAAAAGGCTGTTCGTCTCAAACATCTTCGTTTCCTCCCGACACCAGCACGGTCGATGGCCATGACGCCGATGGCTTTCTGTCTACCATCACCAGGAGACCATGGATGATGGCCAGCGGTGGAGGCGGGCACCCCGGAATGGCCACGTCGACCGGGACGATATCAGACGCGCCTCCACCGGAAATGAAGCTCGGCCCGAAAACACCGCCGGAAAGAGCGCACGCGCCAACGGCGACCACTCTTTTCGGGGTTGGCATCGCCTCATATACCTTTTTTAGGGCCATCCGCATGTGGTCTGTGACGGGACCGGCGACAAGCAGAACGTCGGCTTCCCGAGGCGTCGGCGTGAGGAAGAACCCCAGGCGGTGCATATTATAGAAGGGCTTGTTGAGTTGTTCGATTTCGCTCAGGCAGGCGCCGCAAGCTCCCACATCAACTACCCGGATATGCAGGGACCTTCGAAAAACGCCTCCCGGTGAAAGGTCCCCATAACGAGGATCGGTTACTCGCGCAGCCCACTCGTAACCATCCTGCCATTGAGCCAACGCCCCCTCTTGGCCTGGAAAACACCGAAAGCAATGGACGCATCGCCGGTAATCCACCGAGACGCCTTGTCCGTCACGAATTAATGCTTGGGTTGGACATTTTTCAACATCGACAGGAGGTTCTTTGTCAAACGGCGGGCCGCCGTTGCCCGGCAGTCCCGGAGAAACGCCCGGAGCCGTCTCATCACGGTCGGGATAGTCAGTTGTGACGATTCCCGCCCTCAGTCCTTTCAAAACCCACTTGGTCATTTCATTCCTCCTATCGATCAGACTCGGCATTCGAGAGTCCGAAAGTGGCCATGATGATGGGAAAATCTTGAAACGCAAAATTTTCAGCCGCCAGATGGAAGCCATGCCAATTGGTAAAGGACGGTGTGGTGAGACGGTATCGGCCGACAGCGCCGCTCTCGGTAATTCGGACCCAGTGAAAGGCCGCGCCGCGCGGGGCCTCCACCCACCCGAGGGCGTCGCCGGCTATATATTCGAACGGCCCGGCAATCTCACCTTCAGGCAAGGCTGCGGCCATTTTCCGGATAATCGCCGCAGATTGTTCCGCCTCCCGGAAGAGGATTCTGAGCCGGGCGTAACCGTCACCCTCCGTTTCAACCGGTACGTCAAAAGCTATCCCTTCATAACCGCAGTAGGGCAGTGTCTTGCGCAAGTCGCGAGTGAGCCCGGAGGCGCGGGCGATAGGTCCTACCAATCCGTAAGTGATCGCCTGCTCTCGTGGAACGATGCCTACCTCCTCGATCCGGTCAAGAAAACTGCTGGTGAAGCGCAACATGTCATTCAGTTCGCAGAGTCTATCAATGAGCCTCGCTACCTCCTCGGTTAACCGAAGGCAACTGGAATTGTCGAAATCCCGAGTTAGACCCCCCGGTCTGTTCAAGCCGTAAAGATAACGGTGTCTGGTAAAGGAACCGGTAATGCGCAAGGCTTCTTCCTCCAGAATCCCGGCCTGGGCGGTGGCTACCGAAAGAGCTGTCGAACCGCATATACCGGCAATGGCCGCAATATGGTGGCGCAACCGTTCCAATTCGGCCAGGATGATGCGAAGGGCTCTCGCCCGCGGTGGCGGATCGGCGCCGGCGATGTCCTCCACTGCCTGGCAGAATGCCAGGGAATGAGCAAAGGCGGACGTCCCTGAAAAACGTTCGGAGAGAAGGATGACCTGGTCGACCGAGCGGCCTTCTGAAATTTTTTCGACTCCCCGATATTTATAAAAAAATCGACGGATAGTGCGAATTACATCTTCGCCCACCGTTTCAAGAAGAAAATGGGCAGATTCGGCGACGTCCGAGTAGACGGGGCCGATGGGCATCATAAATGCCCCGGAGGTCTGGACGATGCTTAGCGGCCGCCATTCGGGGTCCAGTTCCCTGCGCTGGTATGGAAGATGGGCGTCAAAACCCGAGCGCATGGGATTGACGTCCTCCGGCCATTCCTCGTGGAGAACGAAATCGCCCAGCCGAGGATGGCCCGTAAAGGCAAGGCCGAACAGGTCTTCCGTTTCACGTTCATGCCAGTCGGCGGCATGAACGACGCCGCTGATGCTGGGAAAGGCAATCTCATCTTTAGCTGTTCGCAAAAGGATATGGAGCTGTCCGTTTGCCGATTGCCCGTAAAAAACGTATCGCAACAGCCATCCGGTGGCTTCTTCCACGACCACCAGGGTAGCGAATCTATAGCCCAACGTCGAAAAGACCCACTCACAAATGTCCGGCAGCAGGCCTCTGTCGCATGTCAGCAGGCAGATCGATCTTCGGACGTCAAGGTCAACCCGGGCCTTTCCAGGCCAGCGTTTAGTCACTGCATCGGCAAGAGATTCAAGGGTCGCCTCATTAATTGAATTTTCCATTGGAATCTACCTTCCTAAAGAAAAGGCCGCAAGGTGCAGAAGATCGTAAACAGGTCCAGGTATATAGACCCCGAGCAGGATCACAGGCAACGCGACGATTACCACTGCGGCCACGCATGTCGCCGGCAGGTTGGTTTTCGACGTCATTGCAGATTTGCCGAAGACCATGTGGTTTACCTGGGAAAGGATGCCGATAAAGGCAATCGCAATAAAGATCGCCAGCAAACCCGTGACCCAGTAGCGTCCGCTTGCAAGTCCTGCCTTGAGGATGGAGAGTTCACTCAAAAATATGGCCAGCGGCGGGGCGCCGGCGATACCCAATCCTCCCACTATCAGGAAGAACCCGGTAATCGGTGAGGTACGGATCAAACCCCGGATCGACCCGATGTCCCGGTTGCCCGTTACCAACAAGGTCATCCCGGAGGCGAAAAAACAAAGTGCTTTGGCGAGACTATGACCGACAATCTGCAGCATAGCGCCGAAATGGGCCCCGTAGCTGCCCACCCCGACGGCGACAAGAATAATCCCCATATGCTCCACCGTGGAAAAAGCGAACATCCGCTTATAGTCTTTGACCTGGATCAAGAGAAAGGCGGCCACACCCGCTGATACGAGGCCGAAGATCATCAGCCACATGCCCGTATGCGCCGCGGAGGTCCCGGAAAAAAGAGGAGATAACCTCATGATGGCATAAAGAACTACGGTGGTTTCCACACCGGAAAGAAGCGCACAGATCGGTGAGGGGGCCTGGCTGTGGGCATCGGGGAGCCAAGTGTGCAATGGTACCAGTCCCACCTTGGCGCCGAAACCGATCAGAATAAAAAAGAATGCGGTGTTAAGAAGAGTCGGCGACATCATTGATGAGGCCGCCGTCAAACCTGCCCAGGTAAATGGCTCCTGGCTGACGGCGCTCATCCCCCAGTAGAGCATAAGAATGCCTAGAAGCGCTGTTGACGCACCCATACAGGTCAAAACGACATATTTCCACGCCGCTTCCAGCGCCTCGGGAGTCGATGCAAAGCTTACCAGAAAAACCGACAGAAGGGTGGTCAACTCCACGGCGATCCATACCAGAGCGACCTGAGAAAGGAGGGGCACTGCCAGCATAGAGGCAAAGAAGAGATTGAAAAGTGCATAATATGGACGAACTATTATCCCCTCCCGGGTCTTGCTGATCTTATCGATATATCCCCAGGAGAAGATGGCGGCTGCAAAGCCCACGAGGGCGACAAGCACGAGGATCAAGGCCCCGAAGCTGTCGCAGGAGATCCAGTCAGGTATTGCAATGACTTCTTTTATCGTTGTCGTCCTCAGAGCGGTTTGAAAAGACAGGATAAGCACGGACATGGAGCTTACCAGGGTGATTGCAGGCGCCAATATTCTTCCTCTGGGTATCAGCGAACCGACAGCGGCCATTAGAGGGACACAGAGGATGTACAAGAGTTCCATAAACGTTTACTCCTCTCTTAAGGATGTCATTTCGCCAACGGCGGTGGTGCCGATATATTTATATATTCTCCTGGTCTGGAGACCCATGACCAGAGCGATGATCAAAACATCGAAAGCGGCGGCCAGTTCTGCGATAAGTGATAAGTCGGGAGCAATCGCTACGCCGGCGAAAAAGGCGCCGTTTTCCATAGCCAAAATACCCATGAGTTGGGGAATTGCCTCACGCCGCACGCAGATGGTATAGGCCCCAAGGAAAAGCCCCGCTATGCCGATGGGCAGGTTAATGCCTTCGTAGTGCCCCGGGGAAACGGCCAAAAGGGGCGTTGCCACGGCATAGGCGAAAAAGGCGATTGCCACGGCAATCAGCAACGACGTTTGGACGTTCAGGCTCTGTGATATTTCGCGCCGGGCGTAGATGTCCTGACCCACCGTGCGGCGAAGGGTCCGAGGGATTAGGATGGATTTGACAGCCAGGGTGATGGCCGCCACAATAAACAGATGCACGGACTTGTCCAGGACGCCTAAAAGAATAGCCGAAAACGCCAACAGCAGAGACTGACCAATATAGATGCGCAAACATGCGAAAACCTGTCGCGTGGCGACCAACCCAAAAGCGGTAAGGAGAAACAGGCCGCCTGCCAATGCGTTCAACTTGGCAAGCATTAAGTTTATCGTCGCCGGGTCAAACATGGAATTACCTCCTACATCATCAAAAGCTTGGTAATCATGGCCGCTACGGCAGTGGCGAAGGCCGCCCCCAGGAATTCCGTTATCCGGAAAAGCCGCAGCTTGGCCAGCGATGATTCAATGACCACCAAGGCCAACAGAAAGAGGAATATCTTGAACAGGACAAGCGGAATCGACAAAAGCACGTCCCAGAGGTGTTGGGTCTGCGCCAACCCCCAGGGCGCGACGAGGACATTGAGAAAGATGCAGCACAAGATAAAGAATTTCATCGAGCCGCCCCACTTCATAAGGGCCGCCCCCTGGCCGGAGTATTCAAGCCCCTTCGATTCATCAATCATCGCCAGTTCGAAGTGCCCGCTGGGATTGTCCACGGGTATCCTCCCCGTTTCAGCGATGATCAACATCAAGAAGGACAGCATCAGCAGGACGTGGCAAGGTTCAAAGAAATTGGCCAGCGGTGTGACCCAATATTTGTGGACGATATAAGGGATAGTAGAGCCCGCTACAAAGGAAACCGTAAAGAAAACGATCATGAAAACCGGCTCCGCCAGAAAGCCGACCATCCGGGTCCGGCTGGCGCCCATCGGGCCGTATGGATTTCCAGTGTCGATGGCGGCCAGCGTAGCGAAGAAACCGCCAAGGGCAAGGATGAACCCACCGCCCAGCATATCCCCCATGAAGGCGAAAAAGAGCGGGTAGCCCGTGAGCACCGGGATCAGCAGGGCGACGAAGATCGGCGTAACGAAGACGATATAAGGCGTGAAACGGAATATCCACGAACTCTCCGTGGAAATGACTTCATCCTTGTGGAAGAGTTTCCAGATATCGCGATAAGGTTGGAAGATGCTCGGTCCCCGCTTGGACTGCACATTCTCCTTGAGACGCGCGAGGATCCCCTTGACCAGGGGGGCAAACGCCATCACGACCATAATCTGGATTACGTTGAAAACGATTTTATTTAGCATCAGCCAATCTCCGCGGGTCTTTTAATATTATGGACAGGGTGCATGGCGGACCTATGCCTGTACAAAGTGCTATGCATCTTTGCGAGGCCTTTTCTGGAATGCTTGACAGGGCAGGATAACGTTCTGGAGAAGAATGACACGAAAGCTAGAGCGGGTAAGAAATTGCTTGCCTCCACCATAATGCTACCGCCCCCTTTTCAGATTCCCTGTATCTGCGTTAATCCAGATTTACAGGAGTCATCGGCCGGGGAGGCAATCAAGGCGGACTCCACCACCTAATCTAATGTAAGATTTAGCAGGCAAGCTTAATACGGTCAAGATTTTTTTGGACAGAAGCTGAGCAGCAAGGCCAAAGTGATTGCAACGAAGGAAAAAGAACAATCTGCTCGACGGGATGACTCACTCTTATCTGGACAGGAAAAGCTTCGCCTAATCAGGAGGCAAATATAGTGCGCAATACTGAGTCCCTGCTGATCATGCCCTTGAACTTGCCTTCCGAATCGAGCACCGGCAGCCTCTTAAGTGCCTTTTCGAGCATGAAGACTATTGCCTCTTCTACTGAAGTGTCTTCGCGAACGGTTACGACTTGTGTTTTCATAACATCGGAGGCTGTTTTTGCGCGCAAGTGACTTTTGAGTTCTTTGTTTATCCGTCGTCCCTCTGTGAAGGGAATTTTTTCGGCGAAGTAATCCCAGACTCCAGGATGACGCTCGGAGAAGGCGATAAGGAGGTCTCGATCTGAAATCAGCCCTCTGAAGTACCCTTCTTTATCAACCACGCAAACCCGCTGGATATCACTGCAACCCAGTACGCCCAAAATCTCCTCAACCGGAGTGTCCGGAAGTACCGTAGAAGTATCTCGCCGCATTATATCTGAAACATAGTGCAGACCTTCAACGCGGATGCCTTTCTCCTGGAACGCGCCCCAATCCGGACAAACGGTCATGACCGTACGAAATATGTCCACGCGCGAGACGATTCCGACGAGCTTTCCCGCGTCATCGACTACTGGAAGGCGCTTCACCTTCTTCTTGAGCATGAGATCTACAGCTTCTGTAACGAGGCTGCTTTGCTCGATAACAACGGCTGGATGTGTCATTATCTCCCTGGCCCGTTTTGGCGCGAGGCTATCGAGAATAGCGCCGACTTTCTTTCTGTCGGCCTGAGCCAGCAGACCAACGCGCATGGGAAGGTCAGCCTTGTAGATCAAGTCCCCTTGTGCTATCACACCGACCGGGCGGTCCTTTTCGTCCACCACTGGAAGTCCGGTGAAGGTCGATGAGAGGAGCAGTTTGGCCGCATCGCTTACCGGGGTGATTGTGCTCACCCGCTTAGGGTTGGGAGTCATGATCTCCTGGACCCTGGTATTTCGTGGCATGAGAACTCCACGAGTCTTGTGGGATATGACCTCCACATCCCTGACCGTGATAATCCCGTCTGTTACCATCTCTTCAACTTTTGAAAGCACGTCCTCGAACTCGGCGGCGGGGACTATAATGGTGACACGCACGGGCATGTTATAGGAAAGGACCTCGAGCCTGCTCGTGGCGATCTCACCATTTTCATAAAATCCTTCGATTCCCCTGGTGACAATGCACCGCGCTGCTATTTTCAAATCGTTTAAGCTCTGAACGACGGCAGTATGCAGTTGTTTTCCCTGCCAGCGCGCCTCTTCGCTCGTAAAGATCTCGATTACCTTGTACTGCAACATTTCCTCACCCGCTTATTTCAGTCTGCCCACCCACATTCCGAGGAAAACCAAGGTTCCGCCGATTAAATTGTTACTGAAAATATTGGCCAGGGTGACCATATTAGCTGCCGCACGCAACGAATTGACAGTCTCCAGGGCATAGCTTGAAAAAGTTGTCAGTCCGCCGAGATAGCCGGTCACAAAAAAAAGCCGGACCATAGGGTTCATGATATTCATGCCCCGCTCGGCCAAAGCGAAACAAAGACCGATGAGAAAACAGCCCGATAGGTTGACGATGAGCGTTCCCCAGGGGAAATTTATGCCGAAAAGCCTGGCTGCAAGCAATCCGGCGCCATAGCGTGAAAGGGCGCCAAGCCCTCCGCCGATCGTAACAAGAATTATCTTAGTCATCCAACTCAGCCAATCTGACTCACCCCAGCCATGCAAACCGGACTTTAGCGGGCCACCATCACGGTGCGTTCTCCTCGGCATGAGATCAGGGGGTTACGCCAAAAGAACATTATCTGAAGCATTTCCCCCGCGAATTTTTCATGGCAGAAGGGGCGATGCCTGCGAAAACCAAAAAAAACTCTCCCAAGCTTTCACCCGGCAGAGCTTCTATCTCCCATCAAAACACCAACACGCCCACCAGGTCTTCTGAAAAAATCTGCCTTAGTAGGAGTCATCAACCATTGCTGGCAGTTGAGGGCGAACTCCATCACCACTAGATATCGAGCCGCGAGGGTAATCGAATTCAACCCGTAAATCAAGGTTTTTGACAAAGCATGATGCACAATGGTTTTTTGCACAACGAAGATTGCCGGCTCCGGCAATACCGTTGACACGAACTCCTGTTTCTGCTTATATAAAAATAAGGTGATGAAGTTCCACCATAACTGCCCTGTCGAGGGATGATGACTTCTGCTTTCTCATTTTGAGAAACGGAAGTTTTTTTTTAAATTCAAACGTGCTTTGCTGTAGCTATTGGTGGTTGCGCCAGAGTGAACCGATCTTTGGGGAGGTTGCTTCATGTTTAATTACCCTAAACTAAGAGAATGCTTGATCGGTATTGTCGCGCGACTGGAGGGCGCCGTCCGCGATGTCACCGTGGAATCCCTGGGTAAAACCAGGATCAAACTGGAAGAAGAAGCTTTCAACCTGGTGGTTCTCGGGCAGTTCAAGAGGGGTAAATCGACTTTCATCAACGCTCTTTTGGGCGAGAACATTTTGCCGACAGCCATCATACCGCTCACTTCGGTTGTGACAATCCTTCGATACGGACCGGAACTGAAGGTGGAGGTGGAATATCTGAATGATCGTCTGGAAGAAATCGATCTCGCCGGTCTTTCGGCCTTTATTACGGAGCGGGAAAACCCTCAAAACAAAAAGGCGGTAAAAGAGGTCACGGTCTTTTATCCTTCGCAATACCTCAAAGGAGGTGTCCGCATAATCGACACTCCCGGCGCCGGCTCGGTTTACAGCCACAATACCGAGGCGGCCTACGCCTATCTTCCATACGTAGATGCGGGAATCTTCGTCGTCTCCGTTGATCCGCCGCTTTCCAAAAGCGAGCACCAGTTTTTAAAGGACATTCGAGAGTTTGTGGATAAGGTTTTCTTCGTTCTTAACAAAGTCGACCAGGTGAGCGACAGCGACCAAAAGGAATCCCTGGAATTTACGGTCCGTGTCATCGAAGAAGAAGTCGGTCAGGGGAAAGCCAGGATCTATCCCCTTTCGGCCCGCTGGGCGCTTGAAGGGAAAAAAGCCGGAGACGATCTTCTCCTGGAGCGCAGCCTCCTTCCTGAATTTGAAAGACAACTTCTGGACTTCCTGGCCCGTGAAAAAGGCAGTGTTTTTTTGCAATCGGTTGTCAATAACCTGTTGAAATTGATATCCGACGAGACCATTTCCTTTCAACTCGAACAGGAAGCTATCAAGCTCCCGCTTCAGGAGCTTAAGACCAAGATCGAGCGGTTCGAACAGGAGATGCATGAGATCGCAAAGGACCGGGAGAATACTCAGTTCCTGCTCAAGGGCCATTTGGGCAAGATCATTTCCGGATTAGACGAGGAAATATCCGGATTTAAGAGGGAAAAATCGCCTGCGCTTCAAAGGGAGCTTGAAGAAGAATATCTGAGGCTGGTGAATCGCGGAGGCGGAGGTCTGAGGGAGAAGCTTGAACAATCTATTTTCGATAGAATTCGAGAAACGTTCAATCCGTGGCGGCAACAACTCGCTGAAAAGATTTCCGCCAGGCTTGAAGAAGCTCACGGAGAATTTGCCCGCAAGATAAACGAAATCATCGAGAGGATTTTGATTTTAACCAGTGACATTTTCGAGTTGAAATTGAAGCTTTTTACTTCGGTGGAGGGCCTGAGCAAGAAGAGCGATTTTTATTTCATGCTAAAGGACGATCCAGTGGGGCTCGAATTGATTCAGCTTGCCGCTACCTCCGCTTTGCCCTCATTCATTGCCAAAAAAATGATTTTAAAGAGCATGAAAGAGGCGGTTGCGGAACTCCTGGACCGGCACTGTGGAAGGGTGCGCTATGATCTGCTCAACCGTATAACCAAGACCATGAAGGATTTCCAAAACTCATTGAATGAAAAGATAGATCTTACTCTGGCGGGAATCCGCATCTCATTTCAAAAAGCCCTCGCTCTGCACCAGTCAGGGCAAAACAACGTGGAAAAGAGCCTGGGAGAACTTAGTGAGAAACTGGGTTCTATCGCCGGTATTCATGCAGAGTTGCAGAGCTGTGCAACCCTGCTGAGAAGCCCACAATGAACTCATCTGATGAGCTTTACCGGCTGATCTCTCGTTGGATTCCTTGAACGCCGGAAAGCAGGCGGCAGATCGGCTCATTGAGCACGGCCCATCAACCATCGAACCTTTGCGCGGGTTTCTTTTGGAAGGAATCCCACGCAAAATATTCCAGCCCCGACTTTGGGCTGTAGAGGCACTGGCGCGTTTGGGCGCCAAGGACGTACTGCTTGAATACCTTTTCAGACAATAGAAATCCCAGACCCCGAGGACCGGTTCGGTGAAGAGGCTGTAGAGAGTGCGGCCGCTCGCTTTCTTTCTGCGTGGACAAACGAGGACGTTTACCATTCTCTACTGAAACTATCCGAACAACGGATGTTGCTTGGCTTAATAGAGGCGTTGGCGCAGTTTGGACGTCCGGAAGCCATACCCTATTTCGAGCGTGCCCTTGAAGACGATTTTTACCGGTCAGCCGCAGAGGAAGCTTTTCTGAAAATGGGTGTAGCGGCCTGCGGTGCCCTGGCAAGCTCCGCGGTGACTCCTCAGCCCGACTTTTTTATGGAGACCCCGTCCAGTCTTCAGCGGCGACGAAGTGCGGTTAGGCTCATGTTCAAGGTTGGGATGCCTGCGGAATGCTGGCGAATCCTGCGGGAGCTTCTCCATGATCCGGACGCGGAGCTATTCGTAAATGTTTCGAAGCTCGGAGTTAAAATCGGTTCCAAAGATGAAAGGGCGGTAATTGCCCATGGAATCCTGAGGCTGTCGTCTTCCGCTCCATGGTATTTGCAAGAAGATATTGAGGAGATTTTGGTCCAGTTGGGAAGTGATGCCACTGCTGATATCGATGAGGAAATTTCGCGGCGGATGAGGCAGCCGGAAGACGTTCGCGCAGGTGATATTCGACTAAGATCCTTGATCAGGGTGCGACGACGGCTCAAATAAATAAGAATCGCATGTTTGGAGGGGCCTTCCAACTTCATGTCATGCCGGCCGTGCCAGCTCCGAGGCCATTTCGCGCCTTACCGCCTCGTATTCCCTTTCGATGGCGTCCATGAGCCCCTGTGCGTAGTTATTGCCGTTGCCGCTATGAGCGGACGGACCGTTTTCGCAAAACTCTTCCAGTTCTTTTAGCATACCGGACAGAGAAGCCGCCCCCACAATGGCGCTGCTCGATTTCAGCTTGTGGGCCATCGCTCTTGCTTGAGCCCTATCCCCCTGGCCCATCGCCTCACGCAGCGTTTCCGTAATGTCTAAAGATTCTTTAAGATACACCTCTATGAACTCATGCAACAGCTCGTCAGACCCGGCTTCTCCGAGGGACCGAATCTCGTCCCAGGCTTTTTTGTCAATGGAATGCATCTCATTTTTCCGGTTGTCAGTTCCGGCTTTGCCGGCCCCATTTACCGGGACGTCCGATCCTTCCAGCTTCCCTGCTGTGGATTGGGAAACATCTTTTGCCGGTGAGAGCCAGCGCCCCAAAACCTCAGCGAGCTGTTCGCGGTTGAAAGGTTTGGGGAGATAATCATCCATTCCGGCGGCGATACACGACTCACGGTCGCCCTTCATAGCATGCGCTGTCAGGGCGATAATGGGGATATGGGTCTTTCCGTTTCCAGGCAAGGAGGAGGCATCATATTCCCGAATTTTTCGCGTAGCGTCATAACCGTCCATCTCAGGCATCTGGCAATCCATCAGGACCAATGCATAGGTGTTTTTGGAAAGCGCTTCTAATGCCTGCAATCCGTTGGAAACCACGTCCACGGACAACCCGAACCCTTGAAGCATCATCTTGGCCACTTTCTGGTTGATAAGGTTATCCTCTGCCAGCAGCACCCTACCCTCGAATCGCACATTTATATTACAGGGCGGCACAGGATTTTCCGAAAGCACTGTCGGCTCGACCGACGACTGCGCACAGACCGTCAGCAGAGTGTCATAGAGTTTCGATTGGCTGGCGGGTTTGGTCAGACAGGCCTGCGTTCCAATGTTGCGGGCCTCTTTGATCATGTTATGCTCTCCAACGGAGGTGAGCATAATGAGCTTTACTTTCGCCAGAGCCGAATCTGCCTTGATCTTTTTAGCAAGTTCGAGACCGGTCATTTCCGGCATCATAAAATCCAGAATTACCAGATCGAAGGGCACGCCGCGAACACAAGCTTCCTTGAGCATATCGAGGGCGCGGAAGCCCTCCGATGCCAACGAGCCAACCATTCCCCAAGACGTTACCTGCTCGTTGAGAATAATCCGATTGGTTTCGTTGTCGTCTACGATCAACACCCTCAGGCCCCTCAGGTCTTCGCGCTGGACAGACATGCCAAGAGCCGGCGAATTCCCCTTCCTGAGTTCCACCCGGAATCGAAACACGCTCCCTTCCCCCACGGTGCTCTCGACTTCGATCGAGCCGTCCAGCATCTCGCAGAGCTGTCTGCAAATGGAGAGTCCGAGGCCGGTGCCGCCGAATTTCCGGCTCATAGAACCGTCGGCCTGGGAGAAAGCATTGAAGATGTTGAGCAGTGCTTCCGGGGGAATTCCTATACCGGTGTCCTTTATCTCGAACTCAATGACCATGTGCTGGTCCCTGATCTCGGAAAGGCTGACTTTGACCACCACTTCGCCTTTTTCCGTGAATTTGATCGCGTTGCCGACAAGATTGCTCAATATCTGCTTGAGCCTCATCGGATCGCTTTCAACAATGACCGGCACATCTTTTTGGATGTGACATACAAGCTCGAGGCACTTCCGGTGGGCGTGTTCGGCAAAAAGTCTCGTTATCTCTTCAACGGTATCCCAAAGATCGAATTCGATGCTTTCGAGGTCGAGCCGTCCAGCTTCCATCTTGGAAAAATCGAGCACGTCGTTCAAGGTGCTCAGAAGGGAGTTTCCCGACTGAAGCACAATATCGGCAAATCCGCGCTGCTCCGTGGTGAGTTCGGTCCCCAGCAGCAACTCGGTCATCCCGAGCACGCCATTCATGGGAGTTCGAATCTCATGGCTCATATTTGCCAGAAACTGCGATTTGGCTTCGTTGGCCGCCTGCGCCTTGATAGCCATATCATTAGTGCGCGCAATCTCTTGTTCAAGCAGGCGGTTTGCAGTCTCAAGCTGGGACGTTCGGTCCTGGCTTATTTGAAAGATAGCCCGCATTTCCGAGTTCGCCTGAAGCAATTCATGCGAGCTGAGATCGAGGGATCGCTCCAACATCCCGCGGTCAGTATCGAATTCACGATAGGCGTCGTTTACGGCGCTGATAAAACCCCGCCATTCTTCGGGGACCCTAAATGAGTCGCCAAAATACCGCTTCAGTTGACGTCTCAGCAGACTGTGTAACGATTCCAATGGGTTTATACCTCCCTGGAGCACGGGGCCGCTCACCCGAGTACCTGTCATTGCACAGAGGTTATTCTTCTACAAATGTGGTGATTGTCATTGTCTGGTTATGCAACTCGCACTTCGCACCGGGGGTGAAAGGAGAAATCTCTCCATATGAATAGAACCCGGTCAGGGCAGTTCGGTCTCCCAGGATTTGACGAACGCCTTCAACCTCCTCCTCGACTCGCTGCCGCAACACCAGTTTTCTGCCAACGCAACTGATGAGAATCGCCAAATCAGGTGACGTAGACCCTATGGCTGTATGGCTGATCCTTGCGGCTTCCGAGGCCCCATCGATGAGCATGTCGAAGTTTGCTCTCATCAACCGTGCGTACGAGCCCTCACAAACGTCTCCGGCAAATATCATGCTCTGGTCTTCTTCGTTTACCGAAAGAATGGTGCGGACCACGCCGGCCTCACCCACGCTGCTCCGCAGGCTCAGGGGAAAAAGCAACCCGGTGGCCGGAAGACCGGCGGCATGCTCGCCCAGATACTTCTTGTAAAGATCCAGGGCCGAGTGGCCGTCCAGTTCGTAAAGTACATTCCCCCGGGAACGGGTGATCACCCGCTCCGGGCCGAAGGGATCCCATCCGCCCATAGAACCATAACCGACCTTCAATCTACTTCCATACAGACCCAAAATGGAGATGGTATCTTTCTCCGGAACACTATCCCAAAACACCACCGTTTTAGTGAATCGGTCTCCGTCTCCAGCCAGCCCGCCCGTGACAGTGACCGAAGCCGGCAGATTCTGAGTCAAACCTTTGACCAGATCGCTGCCATTGACGGCAAGTCCATCCGATAGTACAAAAACGTGCGCCAGACCCTGAGGATCAAGCGACCGCGCCAGAGAGGCGCCCGCATGGAAGCTGTCCTGCACCTCCCGCAACCGGATAGCACAGCCCCTAAGCTCTGTGTGCTCAAAGTACACGGCTGTGGCTACGCAAGAATCATCCGAGACTTGCACTCCGCAAATCTCACCCGCAGTTGAACAGCCAAGAACGTGAGCACTCGGATAGGCGCTCCTGATTTGTTCGAGCACTCCAGGGCTTTCCAGAACGGCTGTAGAGCCAAACAATAAAACCAACTGGGCGGATTGGGCCAAAGACCCGGGCAACCCTGGCGTCCAGCCCCGGGGTTGCGACCATTTTTTTTGCTCGATTCTCATGGATCAATCCTTTAACTTGAATCATGAACTTAACCATTCGATGCTACGCCAATCTTGCCAAGCTCCGAGGCCATTTCGCGCCTTACCGCCTCGTATTCTCTTTCGAGGGCTTCCATGAGCCCTGCTGTGTCTTTATTGCCGTTGCCGTTATGAGCGGACAGAACGTTTTCGCAAAACTCTTCCAGTTCTTTTAGCATACCGGACAGAGAAGCAGCCCCCACAATGGCGCTGCTCGATTTCAGCTTGTGGGCCATCGCTCTTGCTTGAGCCGCATCCCCCTGGCCCATCGCCTCGCGCAGCATTTCCATAACGTTTAAGGATTCTTTAAGATACACGTCTATGAACTCATGCAACAGCTCGTCAGACCCGTCTTCCCTGAGGGACCGAATCTCGTCCCAGGCTTTTTTGTCAATCGGATGCATCTCATTTTTCCGGTTGTCAGTTCCGGCTGTGCCGGCCCCATTTACAGGACCGCTTGATCCTTCCTGCCGCCCCTCTACGGATTCGCAAACATCTTTTGCCGTTGAAAGCCAGCACCCTAATGCCTTAGCGAGTTGTTCGCGGTTGAAAGGTTTGGGGAGATAATCATCCATTCCTGCGGCAATACACAATTCACGGTCACCCTTCATTGCATGAGCCGTCAAGGCGATTATGGGGATATGGGTCTTTCCGTTTCCAGGGAAAGAGGATGTCTCGGATTCCCGAATTATTTTCGATGCGTCATAGCCGTTCATCTCAGGCATCTGGCAATCCATCAGGACCACTTTATAGGTGTTTTTGGAAAGAGCTTCTATTGCCTGCAGCCCGTTGGAAACCACGTCCACGGACAACCCGAACCCTTGAAGCATCATCTCGGCCACTTTCTGGTTGATAAGGTTATCCTCTGCCAGCAGCACCTTACCCTCGAATCGCACATTCATACTCCAGGGCGGCACAGGATTGTCCGAAAGCACCGCCGGCTCTTCCGATGGCTGCGCACAGACCGTCACCAGAGTGTCATAGAGTTTCGATTGGCTGGCAGGTTTGATCAGGCAGGCCTGCGTTCCAATGTTCCTGGCCTCTTTGATTATGTTGTGCTCTCCAACTGAGGTGAGCATAATGAGCTTTACCTTCTCCAGAGCCGAATCTGCCTTGATCTTTTTGGCAAGTTCGAGACCGGTCATTTCCGGCATCATAAAGTCCAGAATTACCAGATCGAAGGGCACGCCGCGAACACAAGCTTCCTTGAGCATATCGAGGGCGCGGAAGCCCTCCGATGCCAACGAGCCAACCATTCCCCAGGACGTTACCTGCTCGTTGAGAATAATCCGGTTGGTTTCGTTGTCGTCTACGATCAGCACCCTCAGGCCCCTCACGTCTTCGCGCTGGATAGACATGCCAAGGGCCGGCGAACGCCCCTTCCTGAGTTCCACCCGGAATCGAAACACGCTCCCTTCCCCCACGGTGCTCTCGACTTCGATCGAGCCGTCCAGCATCTCGCAGAGCTGCCTGCAAATGGAGAGTCCCAGCCCGGTGCCGCCGAATTTCCGGCTCATCGAACCGTCGGCTTGGGAGAAAGCATTGAAGATGTTGAGCAGCGCTTCCTGTGGAATGCCTATACCGGTGTCCTTTATCTCGAACTCAATGACTGTGTGCCGGTCCCTGATCTCGGAAAGGCTGACTTTGACCACCACTTCGCCTTTTTCCGTGAATTTGATCGCGTTGCCGACAAGATTGCTCAATATCTGTTTGAGCCTCATCGGATCGCTTTCAACAATGACCGGCACATCTTTTTGGATGTGATATACAAGCTCGAGGCCCTTCCGGTGGGCGTGTTCGGCAAAAAGTCTCGTTATTTCCTCAACGGTATCCCAAAGATTGAATTCGATGCTTTCGAGGTCGAGCCGTCCAGCTTCCATCTTGGAAAAATCGAGCACGTCGTTCAAGGTGCTCAGAAGGGACTTCCCCGACTGAAGCACAATGTCGGCAAATCCGCGCTGCTCCGTGGTGAGTTCGGTCCCCAGCAGCAACTCGGTCATCCCGAGCACGCCATTCATGGGAGTTCGAATCTCATGGCTCATATTTGCCAGAAACTGCGATTTGGCTTCGTTGGCTGCCAGCGCCGCCTCCTTGGCTGCCGTTAGATCTTTGATTAAAGCCTCATTTTTGAAGCGCCGATGCTGGCTCTTGGCGATGTACAATCGATAGCGGCGGGCACTGAGGACCAAGGCATACAGCTCTATAAGAATCGCGATGGCAAGGTACAGATTGATCGCTCCGCCCTTGACCACGAAGAGCGTTGTAATAGGCAGCAGAACGGCCACCGCGAAAAGAGGAAAAGCGCCCTGAACCGTCGACAGAACAGGGAGACCTCCTGCGCATATGCCAAACAAGACCAGACAAATGAATGTCTCCCGGGGAGCGTCTCCCGTTGGGTATAAGCAGACCCCTGCACTTCCCCATACCGCTCCGGAGACAAAAGCGCTCAATAGGGTCCAGCGTTCCCATAGATCGGTTTTTATGAGCGTTTCTGAACGGTTGAATTTAGAATATTGCCAACTTAGAACCATTCTGAAAATGATAGCCGCCAAGGCCAGCGAAAGCCAGACGAACATTGCGAGCGGCTTTTCAGCAGGCCAAAGCACCAAGGTGACCAAACACGCGGTCAAAAATGTCATGGACTGGCTGCGGGGGGTACTTTGCCAGAAGAGCCGCATCTGTTCCAGTGCGACAAGTTGGTTCGTGTCCGTGATTGTGGGAGTCCTTTGTTGCGTCAAGGCATAGTTCCTTTCGCGGAATACCCGTGATTGAACAGCCCGGTCAGACTAAGCCCTCCTGCGAAGTTATTCCCGTTGCCGCTATGAAAATCGGATGAATCTCATCTTTGCGCAATATGACGGGGGGCCTGCACACACTCATGTAGTAATTCGGATCGGCCAAGCGAAATCTTTAAGGCTTTAATAACTTTGGAAACCGTCACCGGTGGACGACCGTGGCAAAGGTGAGTTGAGTAATACTGCTTCCAGTGGCCTCTTTTGGTTCGGGCTTATTGCGGCTGAAAGAGTTGCTCCTATCTTAGAAAAGATCTCCGGATAAGGGGTATTACCGAACTCTTGCTCACATTGGAAGGATTGAGATGAACTTACAAGAATATTTTGAGAACAAGAAAGGCATCGGTGTTTTATCGACGGCAGACAGCGAAGGACGGGTCAATTCAGCAATCTATGCACGGCCTCATGTGTTGGACGACGGGACTTTAGCATTCATCATGCCCGATCGCCTGACCCACCACAACTTGCAGTCCAACCCACATGCAGCCTACCTTTTCAGAGAAAATGAGCCAGGATACAACGGAAAAAGAATTCATATGACAAAAGTCCGGGAAGAAACGAATAGCGATCTTATCCATTCCCTTCGCCGAAAGTTCTACCCGCCCGATGTAGAAGAGGGGCTCAGTTCCATTGTTTTTTTTGAAGTCGACAAGGTCATGCCGCTCATCGGGCCAGGTGAGGCGGAGCCAAAATGAAAGCCGCTATTATCGCTACGGGCATTTAGGGAGCGATTGCCACATACCTCCTTTCTTTGCTGAACTAACCGATTCAGTCTATCGTTGTCTACCTGGATGGTTCTTGTGGAACAATGGAAAAGATCAGATTAGGCATCAGCACGTGTTTGCTTGGGGAATCTGTTAGATATGACGGTGGCCACAAGCTCGACCGTTTTTTGAGGGACACTTTGGGACAGTACGTAGAATACGTGCCGGTATGCCCTGAGGTGGAATGTGGTTTGGGAATACCCCGGGAATCCATGCATCTGGAAGGGGAGCCGGGAGCACTTCGTCTCATAACGACACGAACGAAAAGAGACGTCACGGATCGCATGTTGGAATGGTCTGTCCAAAGAGTCAAAGAGCTCGAATCGGAAAACCTGTGCGGATTTATTTTTAAGAGCAATTCGCCGAGCAGCGGAATGGAGCGGGTGAAGGTTTTCAACAAAGAGGGAATGCCTAGGAAATCGGGGGCGGGCATCTTTGCAGGGGTCTTCATGAAGCATTTTCCCTTGCTGCCCGTCGAAGACGAAGGAAAACTTCACGATCCGGTGCTTCGTGAGAACTTTATCGAGCGGATCTTTGTTTTCAAGAGATGGCGAGAAACGCTGGGAAAAGGGTGGAAGTTGAACCTACTGGTTGAATTCCACAGCAGGCACAAACTTTTGCTAATGTCTCACAGCCCCAAACATAACAGCGGGATGGGAAATCTGGTTGCAAAAGGCAAAGAAATCCCGTCAGACCGGCTCTTCGATGAATACGGAAGGATGCTGATGGAAGCGCTCAGACTAAAGGCCACCATCAAAAAGAACACCAATACCCTGCAGCACCTCATGGGCTACTTCAAGAAACTGCTCACGTCGGATGAAAAGCAGGAGATCCTCGAAGCAATAGATCATTACTACAAAGGACATCTTCCCCTCATTGTGCCCCTCACCCTGCTCAAACACTACGTCCGCAAGTACGATCAACCATACTTGAAAGTGCAATTCTACCTTGACCCCCACCCCGCCGAACTGCAATTGAGAAACCATGTGTGAGCAATTTAATCGCTATTCCTCCACGATCCCGTCCGGGAATTGACGTTTCCACGCGCGACGCCATAAGGTCTCGTTCTCCCACCAAGGGTGGCAATTGCGGCGGCCATAATGCGCCTAAAGCACTGGCGGATGTAATGCTACAGAAAAAAGCCAATGTGATGCAAATTCCGTATGTCAGGTATTTTACAACACCCACCTTAATAAGTATTTCAGACTGGTTCTTGAACTTATTACAGCCGTTTAGCACCATTGTAAATACAGTCCAAATACAATGGGACCGGCGCAACATTAGAGCAGTGACCGATGAACGGTGAAAAACCAAATTCAATCCCATACCTTCGAATCATGGAATATCGCCTCTCGGCAATATTGTACCATACAGTAATTTCGCCTTGCTAAACGGCAAGCTTCGCAGTGAACAGTGATCAGTGAACAGTGGTCAGTGAGAAATAATTTCAACCCCCGGTCCCTTAGACATCTGATTAGCAATATTGTACTGCACAGTGATTTTGATTTGCAAAACGGCAATCAGAAACGGCAATAGATGTGGCAATAGAAACGGTGACCAGACGCGGCAAAAAGCAAGAAGCGGTGGAATGTCTCGTAAGTAAGATCAAGAACTAAAGGGGGAGCTTACGGCTTTCTCGAGACGGAGTTTTTCAAACTCCGTCCCGACCACCTCCATGCTCGGTAGTACTCGTTAACCGGGCGAACTAAAAAGGGTAGGCCTACCATCGCTTTCTGTCAGCAAGGAAGAATATTCCGGATATGATCCAGACATTGAAAGATTCTCGGTAGCCCTCCGAATAGTGCGATAAGAGGAAGCAGCAGCTTTTTGGAAAAACTAACGCTGTGGACTCAGAATGAACTTTTGGAAGTGATGCGGCTAAGAATTTGATACTTCGGGCAATTGAGTGGTTTCGCCTTTTTAAAATTGACCCTCAGTTTCAATTGGCCAGAAAGCCCGAATGGTCGTGCCTTCGCCGGGAATGGACTCGATTGAGAAGCTACCCCCGCTCAACACAGCCCTTTCTCTCATGCCGGTAAGGCCAAGACTTCTCGCGGCACTGGTCTGGGAAATTAGATCCAGATCCATGCCAACACCATCATCAGAGATGACCAACTCGATTCTACGTCCATTCTTTGATAGCGAAATGTCAACCCACTCCGCCTTGCTGTGCTTGACGACATTGTTCAGTGCCTCTTGGGCAATTCTAAAGATGTTTATCTTGAAGTGTTCGGAGATTTCTTCTTCCTCAACTCCAGTTTCAAGTTCAACGTGCAGATCCGGGCAAAGTCTCATGCATTGCCCACGCAGCCACTGAAGTGTTGCCAAAATCCCCGCCTCGTCCAGCAAAGTAGGGCGCAAACCCATGTAGATATTTCTGGTTTCCTCAATTGACCGTTGGAGAGTTGGAACGAATTGCTCCAGGTGGTTCAGGGCAGCATTGCCATCACCTGCATCCCTGAGCTTCAAGGCCATCTCTATCCAGTACTTCACAGCCGCAAAAGACTGTCCAATGCTGTCGTGGAGCTCAGAAGCAAGCTTTCTTTTCTCCTCCTCTTGAGCAGATATCAATTTTGAGGGAAACTGTCGAAGTTCTTCGTTGGCTTTCTCCAGTTCCGCTGTTCGCTCCTCAACCCGTGACTCCAGTTCATCTCGTGATTTGCGAAGCTCCTCCGCCATTCGCTTGAGTCCCCTCTGCATCTTCCGTTCGCGATCAATCCTCTCCATCTTTGCCTGGAGTTCTGACAACTGGAATGGTTTTGCTATGAAGTCACTCGCTCCAGCTTTGATTATGTCGCTGTACGTATAAACACCGGCATGACCGGTCATCATGATCGTATCGATCTCCGGGTCGATCTTGAGAATTTCACTGACGAGCTGCATGCCGTCGATTTTCGGCATTTTAATATCTGAGATAACGAGCTCGAAATCGCCTCTTTTTAATATTGCCAGAGCTTTAACGGGATCGGTGGCGCTCTCGCAAGAATAACCAGAGGATCGCAAAAATTCAGTCAGCATATCGCAAGCTTTTTGTTCATCATCAACTACAAGCACTCTTTTGATTTCCCTTTCCAAATCAACCCTTCTTGCTGGCATTGAGTACCTTTCGGACCGCCTCGGATATTTCCCTCATGCCGTATGGCTTCATTAAGAATTCCAGCCCAAGCTCTTTAACGCTATCGGGGGTGAGCTTTTCACTAAACCCCGTGCAAAGCAGGGCGGGCATATCCGGCCGCATTCGTCTAACTTCCCCGGCAAAAATCCAGCCCTGTCAGTTTGGGCATAGTATAATCGGTGATGACGAGGTCAAACTCGTCCGGACTTAAACGGAAAACCTCAAGCGCTTCCACGCTGTCTGTACGAGAGGTGACCTTGTAGCCCAGACACTCCCAGGAGTCCGGTTCCCGATTCCATCACAACCGGATCATCATCGACGAGCAAAATCCTTTCCTAACCACGCTGTAGTAAATCGTCAACTTGCGAGGTTTCTTCAGCTTGCACATCAACCCTTGGGATGTAGACAGTGAACGTTGCGCCTTTCCCGGGTTCGCTTCTGACGGTAACGGCCCCATCGTGCCGTTTGACTATTCCGCTGATAACCGCGAGCCCGAGGCCGCTGCCCTTTTCTACCTCCCTGGTGGTAAAATAGGGGTTGAAGACGTGCTCCATAGTGCTTGCATCAATTCCACATCCGGTATTTGAAACCTACAAGATCCTTGGGGCCTCCATTGTGGCCCGTCATGCAATGTCCAGGACAGTCCGGGGGCGGATACCCCTTCCAAGTTCGCCTTTTTACGAGCATCTCGAAACGGTTTTTGCTGCAACCCAAAAAAAGGCTATTGATTCGGCTACGTTCGTGCAAGACCAATGGATGAGGAATGAATCAGCGGCATGTTGGAGGCGGCGAGATTTTCACACTGCCATTTGAGAGCCGGGGCGACTTCGATATTGCATTCCCGCCCTTTTCGACTCCCCCTCTGAGGGATATTCTATGATCGAGGCTTTCCATATGGGAGGAAAGAGAGGGGATGCGGCGGGTTCTCACACCTCACAAAAATATTAGTTATGAACCACAAGCAGCAATTTTATCTCAACCGGCGTCAAAAACTGAGTTATTTCAAGGAGGATTGACCTTCATCTCCTACCACGGGTGGCACGGGCAACGTCTTTTTGTTGCCCGTGCCGGAGGCAAGAGGGGGCTACAAGATTGCCTTAATATCTATCGACCGCTGAACTTTGAAGCTGACGACACTCCCACCAGCCACTATAGGAGCAGTTCATCCAGCAGTTCGAGAAAACATCGTGTTTATGCCTCCCCCGCACCTGTCAGTTCCAGGGGAGAAACGGTTTCCATTCCCTCTCAGAACTCATGGAGGCCGTCTCCTTTAACGGGAGTGCGCGCCCTTGTTTGGTTCGCTACATCTTCAGCGCATGTGTCACCTATTGTTGGACCTCCAGATATTCATCTCCTCGGCAGCTTTAACAAGATCATCCCGGAAATCCGGATGTGCCAGGTTGATCAGCCCCTCAGCCCTTTCCCAAACGGATTTGCCCTTGACGTTGAATTTGCCGTATTCGGTTACTACCCAATGAGCGCAGCTTCTAGGGTCGGTAGCAATACTACCGGCGCTCAGTGTCGGCACGATGCGTGATTTAATATTACCATTACCATTGCCATTACCATTACCCTTCTTGCCGAATGACGAAGACATGCAAATGAAGCTCTTGCCACCCTTGGAAAGGTAGGCGCCCATCACGAAGTCCAACTGCCCGCCGGTGCCGCTGATGTGCTTCAAACCCGAAGACTCCGAGTTGACCTGGCCGAAGAGGTCGATTTCCACAGCATTGTTGATGGAGATGAAGTTGTCAAGTTTGGCAATGGTACTGGGAGCATTGGTGTAATCAACCGTGCTGGAACAAACGGATGGATTGTCATCGATAAAATCGTACATCTTCTGGGTGCCGGCGCCGAATGCAAATGCCTGTCGATATCGGTCAATTGATTTAGCAGCGCCGGTAATCTTGCCGGCTTTGGTGATATCGACAAAAGCGTCAACGTACATTTCGGTGTGCACACCCAGGTCCTTCAGGTCGGACTTGGCGATCATGAGACCAACGGCATTGGGCATACCGCCGATGCCTAGCTGCAGGCAGGCGCCGTTCGGGATTTCATCGACGATGAGCTTGGCCACCTTTTCATCTACCTCCGAAGGCTCGGGCGAACCGAGCTGAGGCAGTCCGGGATTGTCGGTTTCCACGATGAAGTCGATCTCGGAGACATGGATGCTTTCGCTCGCGCCCCCCAGGCAGCGGGGCATGTTGTTGTTGACTTCCACAACCTTGATCCGCGACTTTTCGAAAACAGCCTTCTGGTGGGAGGCAGATGGTCCGAAATTGAAAAATCCGTGTTTGTCCATCGGGGACACCTGACAGATGGCCAAAGCTATGGGATCGACATTTTCGCGGTAATAGCGGGGAACTTCGGAATAACGGATGGGTATATAATACCCGCAGCCCATCTCGTAGATCTTGCGGTCCACGCCCGTGAAATGCCAGGTATTCCATGAGAAATGATCGCCCGGATTTTCGATCTTGAAAATTTCAGGCATCCAGCAGGTGACCCCTCCTCTGACTTTGACGCCCTTCAATTCACTGGCACGGTCTGCGAGAGCCTTATCAACCGCATAGCTATGGGCTACACACCAGCCATAGTCCACCCAGTCATTATTCTCCACCTTTTGGGCAATTTCGTCGGCGCTTTTTAGTTTGTTGCGGTAGATGCTCATTAAGTCCAACATGATTTGGTTCCCCTCTTCAAGTAGCCAATTTGTCCAAAGACTGTCACACGAGTATCAACACGAGGTTTCATTCCCATCTTCACGCCATCGGTCACTTCAGGATTGCTTGGACCCATCCTCTGCCCCCAAAAGAGACCTGAAAGAGCTCAATGAGCTCTTCGGAGCCAGTTTTATACGGTGTCTGCTCTGCCTTACGCAGAACAGTTTCCGAAATTCCGATGATGCTTCTTTCCGGTCCGATCTATAATGCAAGAGACAAACCATACTCTCGCGTTTTAGATAAGTTATAGAAATCACAAGGTAATAAATTTGATTGGCTTAAGGCGAATCGGATTGGATTGAAGGAAATGATGCACTCATCACATGGCCTAAGGAAGGTATTGGGGGTTGGATGGTTTGGGAGAGCCGCCTGAGTTCACCGGGACAGATCGAAGCATTTGATGCACAATGAAATGATTTGATGTGAAGCATTTCATTAGGTCCCGCATCGCTCCGCGATGAGTGAACAGTAAGCAGAGAAAGCTTTCAAACCAAATCCCCCTGCCCCTTTTGGAAAGGGGGGAACTCGATTTCCTTGCCACCTTTCGGTGCGGCGCCGGGCAATCCGGAAATGGCGAGGCGCCAAACTGTACGCGCCAGTACGTAAAATGCCTTCCTTTCGGTCAAAGATCCGACTCGGAAACTGCTGGTGTCTTGTAAGGTGAGATTCGCCTACGTTTATAAGGTAAAATTCTCCTACGTTTATCCGAGTTTCCGGATGGACACCAGGCTAATGTGATACCCTGAGCCGAAATCCTGGTCAAGCTGCTGCATTTACCCATCGCTATTCATTCCGGCAATCAACTCAACAAGTATTCTTTCACCATTCTCAGTGGGCACCTGGCATGTCCCCACCTTTTTATGGCCTCCCCCGCCGTATTTCAGCATGAGACTGCCGACATCCGTTTTGCTCGTCCTGTTAATAATGCTATGGCCGCAGGTAAAGACAATGTTTTGCTTATTCTTGCCCCAGATGATTTGAATGCTGATGTTACACTCCAGATACATGGTGTACAGCAGAAAGCGATTGCCCGTATAGATTTCGGTCTCCGCTCGCAGATCCAACACGACCACATTGGCTACCGGCCGAGAGTTTCTCTCGAGCATGTCCCGGAAGAGCAAATCCTGCTCCATGTAACGTTTGGCCCTCTCCTGCACATCCGAGACGGCCAGAATTTGTTCTGCGTTCATGGTGCGGCAGTACTCGATCATATCCTCCATGAGCTTGTAATTGCTTATTGCGTAGTCGCGATATCGCCCAAGGCCGGTGCGGGGATCCATGATAAAGCTAAGAAGAATCCAACCATCCGGGTTTTGAATCTCTTCTACGGTGAGATTGGCGCTATCACTTCTATCGACTGCATCCATCATGTCCTCAAGGCGCTTGGAGAAGGTCTTGTGTCCACCATAATACTCCCAGATCACCCTTGCACAACTCGGAGCCTCCTTCGACAGGCCCTTAAAATCAAAATCCCAACCCACCCGCTCCCTCTCACTCGTATGGTGATCAAACCACATGCCGCATCCGGGCACATAGGGGATATTAGTCAACACGTCGTTTTTGCCCACGTTAATCAGTCCATCCTGGATATCTTTTGGATGAACGAAGTAATATTCATCGATGAGCCCGACTTCCTTCAAGAGCACAGCGCTGCATAAACCGTCAAAGTCCGATCTGGTAACAAGCCTCATTATGAAAGCCTCCTAACTTAAGAATTTAAAGCTGTTGACGGCTCTCCTCCGGACAGTGGAAGTTCAACCGCGTAAAGGACATGTCACACGCATTGCAGAATGTTCACTGCATCGGCACTTACTCAGCATACCTGCCAACCCTTTAATCGGATGAGATCAGGCGAATCTTAAATACGAAGTGCAAGAGACGGATCTCTTCTTATGAGGGGCCGGCTCGACGACGGGACTACGATGTCATTCACCACGACGCATAGAGCGGCTGATGAGCAGACAGGGATCCAAAGGAGTATCGAAAGAAACCATACACCCACCTTAACAACTATTTCCGGCTGGTTTTCGAACTTAGGCAGGATGCGCCCCCAGGGAGCAGCCCAGGCCGTTTTAGTGCTGTTTATTATTATCGGCTCGATTCCGAATATGCGCGGTATGCCGGTTGCTGAACGAGAAACTCACCAGCAATGTGGCGGGAAGCTTAGCGCCTCCCAACGGCGTACAATCTATAAAGCTCCTGAGAGAGCGCATGCAGCGCCTGATCGGCCGTCTCTCCTCCTACATTTGTCATGAGCACCATCGCAAAATCATGCTTCGGCTCAACCCAGATGAAGGCCAAGTTTTTTACATTCGAGCCGCCATGATATAGAAGCGGCTCCGGCGCCCAGTCTACTTGAACTTCACCCCAGCCTAACGCATATTTTCCATGTGAAGGCGTGCCGGGTCGAGCATCCTGTTTTGGCGGCATCGAAATAACCGGTGTATGCAGCTTTTTCAGCGTCTCCGCCCGGACCAGCTTCGGTCCGCGTTTTCCCTCGCCGGCATTCCACCCGGCCCAGCGCGCAAAATCGAGAACGCTCATGTGGGCGTTGCCCGCGGGTCCTATAATCGGCGGGTTGTCACCATTAGGGCCGGAAAGGAATGCTTTCAGCTTACCATCGATATAGATATGACCTAGAGTTGCATTGATTCTGCCCAAGGTTGCCTGAGGACCCAACCCTGCTGATTTCAGCCCAAGAGGCTCGAAGATCAGCTCGGTTATGAGTTCTTCCCAGGTCTTGCCGGCAGTGCGCTCGATCATGGCGCCCGCGATAACGTAGTTCATATTTGCATAGGCGAACTTCTCACCGGGGCTTGATTCAAGAGGAAGCGGACTCCATTGCTGCACGAGCCAATATCTCATTTCATCCAGGTTTCCATCCTGAAACATCGTTTTTCCAAGCAGGGTACCGAATTCATCGTTATCACCCGGAATTCCGCTCGTATGGGAAAGTAGTTGTTGGAGTGTCACCTTTCTCAGTGCAGGATTCATTTTCTCTGCCAGTTCAGGAAAGATCTCGGCGACCGTGGAATCCCATCTGAGTTTTCCCGATTCTACCAGAGTAGCCGCCAACAGCGAGGTCATCGCCTTTGTGTCGGACCCCAGATGGAAACGGTCGTCAAGACTTACGGGTATTTTTGCGCCGGCCCTTCGAGTACCGGTGGCCCCTGCAGCCACGATCTCTCCATTTTGCACAACGGCGGCGGCCAGCGCGGGCAATTGATACTTTTCGAGATAAGGTTCGAGCATTGCGTCGAGCGATGAATAAGCCCCGGCTGATCTAATGCTACAGAAAAGAGCCAATATGACGCAAATTCCGTATGTCAGGTATTTTACGGGGTACATCAGACCGACCTCCGGGATTTAGTTCGTTTCCATCCGGAAAGTGCCCTTTCCGAATTGGAAACTGTTAGTATCTCATCCGAGGTTTCCGGATGGATACTAGTTCGGTACAGGAGACATTAGGAAAATCCAGAGTATACATGCGGGCCAATGATGTCAATTGAAGTCTCTTCTGCCATTCCCCGCAACGGCCGGCTCCAGCGGGCGTCCGGGCAGCCGGATCGCGACACCGCCGCCGAGGCCCACAAACATCAGGGAGGAGCCTTTGTTTTACATCTTTTGCTCTTCTTCACCCCTTTCGGTCCTTGCGCGGGAATCCTGCCCCAGTTCGACGATATCGACCGGCAACCCCGCCATCCTCATAATCTTTAAAGCGTTAGTTGTAGGACACGGGCCTGGACGCAATATGTAGTCAAAGATCATTCGGCCGTTTTGGACTTCTTCCCTGAAGTGGTAGTTAGAGATCGCTTCATTTTCCTCGGTAAGTTTGGCAAGCTCAAGATCATGGGTCGCAACAGCCCCTAAGGTTGGAAGCTTTGCCAATGTTCGAACGAACTCACGGCTCCCGATGAATCTCTCGATATTGTTAGTTCCCCTGAATATCTCATCGATAAGAAAGAGCACCGGAAAGCTGGAATCACTCTCCACAGCCGACAGCAACATCTTTAGGCGTTTGACCTCGGCATAGAAGAGTGAAAAACCATCCGTCAGAGAATCATTTATCCGGATGCATGCAAAAACCCTGAAAAGACCGATTCGCAGATCAGCCGCGCACACGGGAGCGCCGGCATACGCAAGGCATGCATTTATGCCCAGAGTCCGCAGGAAACTACTCTTCCCTGCCATATTGGAACCGGTGATCAGAGCAATTCGGCTGTGTTCATCAAAAGAAAAGTTGTTGTGAATCCTTTTGCCGGCAGGAATTAGCGGGTGTCCAAGACCTTCAGCCTTGAAAGCCGGTTGAGCTATTCTATTGATTGCCGGGTCCGCCGATCCGGCAATTGTGGTTGTCAATTCAGGATAGGAATAGTCCGGGTTGAGGTACGCGAAATTGGCCAGCGAACCAAGAGCTTCGATCTCGTGGAGTGTGTCCAACCAGTTGGGCAGAAGGGCAAGCATATCATTTCTGCATCGTTCCAGGAGACGGACGAAGTAAATGTCCCAGGGAAGGACGCCATTCAGTAAGAACCATATGATGGGATTACCCCTTACACTTATCCCCGATATGACCCGCGAGACACGCTTGAGTTGGGTTGAAGGCCGGTTCCGCAGATCTGCGAAAGGTGCGCACAGTCCAGCCATACCCGGCGCCCCGGACGAATAATGGAATTTCTCCAACAGGCGAAAGACCGGATACAGCTCGCTAAGCGTGCTTTCTATCTCCACTGCGTTTCCGAAAGCCCTTTTGACGTCGGCCTGGAGGAAAAGAATGGCGCCAATATATAAAAAGAACAGGAGGTACAGTATGTTGACGTATTCGGGTCGGATAATCCGCATGGCCGACAAACCATATATGAGCATGTCGATAAGCGCCAGGGCGGTGAGGGGATAGAGCGCCTTTGCCGTGGATGCGGCAGACTCGCGCTTTTGAAACCATTCCAGGAGGTTACTGGCGTCGAATCTTTTCCGGGGGCCTTTGGATACCTTCCGGGCATTCATGACAAGCTTGTCTCGAAAGAGCGTCAGAGGAGCCAGCTCTCTAACCAGCGCCTGTCTTTTGAGAATGCTGTCCGGATCGGGTTCGGTTTCCGTCAGCCAACTCCCGAACCTTTTGCTGCCGTCCATGGAAATGGCCGTGTCCATAAGACGATGCAGGGAGCGATCTCCGATTATGTCCAGGTCGATCCCGAAAGGGTGATCGGCCTGCGCCGGCAGGTATGGCGTCACCGGTAGGCGATCCCAATCCAGTCTTAGGCGTGCGACCTGTTCAGACTTCAATTCGAGCTGAATCTCGTGCCGGGTGATACTGTCATTAACGCGTCCATGGCAGCGAAGCACAATGCAGAAGGCGGTAATCGCCATCGTCGCGGCGATCCACCCCTGCCGCAAGCCGGCATATTGGGAACACGCCAGAGTCGCCGGTATCCCGATCAGGACAATGGCCAATCGGATATTAGAGAATCGTTTGCTGGTTCTCCGCAATTTGTCCAGCCGGAGCGAGAACCTTTGGATTTGCTTCGCCAGGGCATACTCGCGCTGAGGCATGTCGAGTTGTTCCTTATCGGGTCGTGAATGGTGAATGGTGAATGGTGAATGGTGAATCGTGAATGGTGAATCGTGAAAAGCCAAATTCCTCTATGCCGGGGCTGCCTCCTGCAAATACAGGCAATATTCAGTGAACAGAGAGCCTAACTCAGGACTGAGTGCTGAGGACTGCGGACTGAGTGAAAACCCGCAACCCGCTGACAAGACCTGTAACCCGCAACTCGGAATCCCGTTTTATTGCAAATACAGTCCAAATACAATGGGAGCGGCGCAACATTAGAGCAGTGAACCCTCACTATGATCGGGTTTGCGTTAAACATTCGAGCCAGCGTTAAATGCTGGACCCTCACTACGCTCAGGTCCGGGCTTAACATTCTAACCGCTGGTATATACTTCGAGTCCGGGCACGATCTTTTGTGAGTGCCCAGTTCGCGTCCGATCTTTTGTGAGGACGCACAGTGACCGATGAACAGTGAAAAACCAAACGCTTTCAAGCGCTTGAAGACCGCCGCCCGACCTACTTCAAACCGGTGCGCTGCACCGGCCGGGCTGTTTCCATCCCGGATCAATTGTAAGAGCGTGTCATCATTAATCTTTTTCTTTGCCATGGAAACATCCTGGAAACATCATGGGAATTTTTGTTTACTGCCGTCATAGCCCGGTTGAGTCAAAATGAGCACCACAAACGTTTTCCACTCGACGACGCGGGCCGTCACGCAGGACTGAGGACTGAGGACTGAGGACTGAGTAAGAGCCGAGGAAAGCGGCTTGCCATCTCACTTAGCGTATCCCTGCCGATGCCTTTGATCCCTTTGTCCGCATGGAAACACATGGAAACACCCTGGAAACATCTTGGAAGCATCTTGGAAACTTTTGGGAGACTGTTTCCATTTGCAAGGCCTATCACCGCAGAGAGCGCAGGGGACGCAGAGAAATAGACTATTAGGCTTAAGACTGAAGGCTGTTAGGTTTTAAAACCTTCAGCCTAAATGCCTTCAGCCTATTTAGCCCTTTGCGCGTCTGCGGTGGATTTGCTGCTTTCCCGAATAGTCTGGCACACTCGGTGAGACCATGCAAAACGGCAACCAGAAACGGCAACCAGAAACGGCAACCAGAAACGGCAACCAGAAGCGGCAATGAGAAGTGGCAACCAGAAGCGGCAAAAAGCAAGAAGCGGTGGAATGTCTCATAAACAAGATCGAGAACTCAGAGGGCGAGCTTACGGCTTTCGGGATTCGGAGTTTTTCAGACCCCGTCTCGCGCACCTCCATGCTCGGTGGTACTCGTTAACCGGGTGAACTAAAAAGGGTAGGCCTACCATCGCTTTCTTCCAGCAAGGATGAATATTCCGGATATGATCCAGACATTGAAAGATTCTCGATAGCCCGCCGAATAGCGCGATGTAGAGGAGAGCTGTGTGGAGTCTAAGATGATGATCAAAAGGGCTTTTCCAGACAAGCTTAGAATGGCAATTTCAACGGAGCAAGAATGAGCTTTTAAGCAAAGAAAGGGCCCTATAAGTTCAGCTTGCTCAAGCATCCCTCGATCTTCGAAACTTTGCGACAGAGCAGCGAAATAGTGTACTATAGCCTGTCAGTAAAAGTCGGAGTCTTCGCTTCTATTTTTTGTTAATTTAGGCGAAAACAGGATCACAACCTTCACACGATTCGCCAGTAGCTGAGATAGCATTTTAGAAATCTATATCATTGGGGCCGAACCGACCTTGTTGATCCCACCCCAGCGAGGCGAGGCAATATGAGTATCGAAAAAGATCGGCTTCTCTCCCTCCTCGAATTTGCTAAACACGCTGCGCTTTTACGAAGCAAGCCCGTAGCAGACATCAACCAGCATCGACTATTTCATCTCCACGAACATGACACTCAGGGGTTGCCCGGCATCCATGTGAACGTCAGTGACGCCGAGAGCGAAGATGAAGTCTGGTTTTCCGTTGAACGACTGCACGAGACGAGGCCGCCGGAAGTCACAAGCAAGTTTCTTGGACCGTGGGTTCAGATCACGCAAAGCCCAACCGAAGAGCCTCGGCTTTTGGGGTCAATCAATGGAACAAGCTTGATTGCAGCGGGCACTCATTGTTCGTCAGAGGGTGCACCCGAACAGGGTAAACCACAGATCGATCCTGGTTGTACGATTACCCTCCCTCAATATGAAAAGGTTACCCAGATCAGGGGCGAGTTCGAGACCTATCTCAACACAAGTTGGCTACCCTGGGCCAAGGAAGAGAAGCTTCGGCGCAAGACCATCAGCATTTATTCCAAGCTCTTCACTCTAAAGCAGCAGCTTGAGGGCAGCATTATCGAAGCGCAGCTCGAACTCGTTTGGGGAGTCGGCGTAGGCATATGGAATCACAATGGAACCGATGTTCTCTACCCGCTAATCGGTCGCCCGGTCGAGCTTTCGCTCAATCCGCAGACGGCCGAGGTGGAAATTCGGCCGCGCGATATTGACGCCCGACTCGAGCTCGACTGGTACGCCTCTGTCGGAAATCCGGGCGTTGCCGACTTGGAAAAAATGGCAAAGGAATTCTTTGGAAAGGCCAAGACAACTTTCTCGCCATTCGACCGCGGCACGTTTGAGCCTTTGCTCCGCACAGCGGCCACTGAGCTCGACGTATACGGCACCTACTGGCCAAATCAAATCCCTGCGGGAGACCGCAGGCTGCCCCGGCCAGATGACAAGCTCAAAGTTACGGATACCTGGGTGATTTTTGCGCGCCCGCGAACTAACAGTCTGTTTTTGCAGGACCTTGAAAAGCTGAGGAATCAGGCCGAACATACGGATACCTACCCGCCTGCAGTGGCAGCAGTGGTGACCGATCCCGACACGAAAAACCCGGTGATCGAGCTGCCGTCGTTTCGAGGTTTATCCGCCACCTATCACTCTGAACCCCGCAAGGGAGTCAAGAAGGCGAGCGACCTCTTCTTCCCAAAAGCCTTCAATGAAGAACAGGTACGTATAATTCAATTCTTAGAAGTTTCACCCGGTGTGGTCGTACAGGGGCCTCCTGGAACCGGCAAAACCCACACTATCGCCAATATCGTTTGTCACTATCTGGCCGAGGGCAAGAGGGTACTGGTGACCTCTATGAAGGACCCGGCACTGACAGTCCTGCGGGAACAGTTGCCGGATGAAATTCGCCCGCTTGCCATTTCGCTCCTGACAAGCGAACAAGAGGGCATGAAGCAGTTCGAGCACGCTATCAAGAAAATCGCGCCGGAAGTGCAGGCTCTCGATCGTGTGGGCACGGCGCGCGCCATCAAGCATTTGGAGGAACAGATCGATGCCCTTCATGGCCGGCTCGCTCAAATCGACTACGATATCGGGCAATTTGCTAGGCGTAATCTTGCCAGGGTCACATTGGAGAACGAGGAATTCGACCCGCAAGACGCGGCTCGGGAAGTGGTCGAGAACGCCGACCAATATGAGCTGATTCCTGATGCACTCGGCAGTGAGTCTGAATTCGCTCCACTATTTTCCGACGAAGATATCGTCCGGTTGAGGGAGGCACGTTGCTACCTCGGAGCGGACATTAGTTACCTCTATGCCTCCCTGCCCCAGCTCGTTGAATTTCCTGATTCCAAGGCACTGCTCGAAGTTCATCAGGATTTGTCCCAGTTCGAAAAGCTGAAACAGGGAGTCGAAAAGGGCGAGGTTCCCACGCTGGTCAACTCACAGCAGGAGACGCTGACCCTTGCGCAGCGGCTTCTCCATGGAATCGAGAAGCTACGGAAGCTGCGAGAAGATATAACGCAAGCACACGTACCTTGGGTCGATGCTTTGTGCAGGCGGCTGCGCTGTGGTGAAAACGACAATCTTTTGCAGATGCTGGAAGCTCTCGGGGCAGAGCTTGAGCAGGCTGTAGAGCGCCGGAATACGTTTCTTGATCGCCCGGTTATCGCACCAGCAGGTTTTGAACTCGATCAGGATCTCATGGCTGCGGTTATTAATCTTTCCGCTGGCAAAAAGGCCTTTGGTTTGAAAGGGCTGTTCGGAAAATACGAGCATAAGAAGCAGCTTGAAAGCATCCGCGTTCTCGGCAGTCCACCCGTTGATGCCGAGAGTTGGAAGCATGTCTTTGAGTATTTTGGGCTTTTGAGGTGCCTGTGCGAGCTGAGCCAGCGCTGGAATGCAATTGCCAGTGAGCTTTCTTTGGAAACCGTGCCGGGCGACAAGCCGGAAGATGGTCTGGCCGCCGCGGAGAGTTTCAGACTCTATCGCAAGGTTAAGGAAATGTTGGTTGTGGGGGGCCAAGTAGGGCGGGCAGCCTCCCTTGTGTTCCCTACATGGCCTTACTCGCGCGAAGTAGCGGATAATGGAAAGTACCTGTCTGAACTGGAGAACGCACTTCGGCACCACCTGACGAAGCAGCGTCTTGCTAATGTCTGGGTGAGCAAGGAGCGCATTCAGAATGTACTGAAAGGCCGGAAAGGCCAGATAGTCGATGAAATCCGAGGATTTCTCGCTGGGACACTGGGCAATCCGAAGGTTTCTGACGCAGAAATGCAGGACAAATGGTCTGCACTGACGGCGGAGCTTTACCGTGTACTGGGACTGAGCACACATCTTTCCACTGTGCGCGAGATCTGCGGAAAAGTAACCGCGTCCGGTGCGCCGAAATACGCCGAGTTACTCAAACAGCCGCTCACCAGTACGGTCGACTCTCTGTTGCCCGTCAACTGGCGCAAAGCTTGGCAACTGAGGCGCCTTGCCACTTATCTAGAGTTGATCGACACGCACGAAGAGCTGAAGAAGCTGACAAAAGATCGCCGCCTCATTGAAAAAGCCCTATCCCGCGACTACAGTAACATTGTGGTCATGCGGACCTGGCTCAAGCTTGCAGAGAATGCCTCGCCCAGCATCAGGGCCGCTCTGCAGGCATACCTCAACGCTGTTCAGAAAATCGGGAAAGGGACCGGTAAGCGTGCAGTGCGATTTCGGCAAGACGCACGCACGGCAGCTTCATATGCGAACCCCGCTGTGCCGTGCTGGATCATGGCGCACTATCGGGTGTCCGAATCTCTGCCGGTGGAGTTGGGTTGCTTCGACCTGGTCGTCATTGATGAAGCTTCGCAATCCGACCTCACTGCGTTGCCTTCTCTTTTGCGGGCTAAGAAGGTGCTGATTGTAGGTGACGACAAACAGGTCTCACCCGATGGAGTTGGCGTCGACGAGCAAAAGGTCCGCAGCCTTATGGACCGTTTCCTTGTTGGCCAGGTGCCAACTTACAGGTCACAGATGGCGCCAACAAACTCCATCTACGATCTTTTCAAAGTAGTGTTCGCCAAGAGCGCGGTGATGCTGAAAGAGCATTTCCGCAGTGTTGCCCCCATAATCGAATACTCCAAACGTGAGTTCTACAATCATGAGTTGCGTCCTCTGCGCCTGCCGAAAGCCTCCGAGCGTCTCGACCCGCCCCTGATTGACGTTCTGGTAGCAGACGGATATCGGCAGAACGACGTGAACCTTCCCGAGGCACGCTTTATCGTTGACGAAATCAAGGCGATTGTAGCAGACCCGAAAATGGCAGGCCGTTCCATTGGCGTGGTCTCTTTGTTAGCAGATAAACAGGCATTGGAGATATGGCAGCGGCTGACGGATGAACTTGGGCCCGAAGTAATTGATCGTCATCACATCACTTGCGGCGATGCACGCACGTTTCAGGGCAAGGAACGTAACATCATGTTCCTCTCGATGGTATCGGCGCCAAATGAAAAGCTCATCGCCCCTCTCTCACGCGATACTTTCGCCCAGAGGTTCAACGTCGCTGCTTCTCGCGCAAAGGACCGGATGTATCTAGTGAGATCGGTAGAACTAGACCAACTAAGTGCGGCAGACAAGTTGCGCCGCAGTCTCATTGCCCACTTCACTTCACCCTTTGCACAGGATGAGAAGCGCGTTGACGACCTGCGAAAACTGTGTGAATCTGATTTTGAGCGCGAGGTGTTCGACGAACTCACCGAACGTGGTTACAGGGTAATGCCGCAAGAGGAGGTTGGCCATTACCGCATCGACTTGGTAGTGGACGGCCACAATGATGCTCGTCTGGCGATCGAGTGCGATGGAGACCAATACCACGGCCCCGATAAATGGACCGAAGATATGGAACGCCAGCATATCTTGGAACGTGCCGGATGGGTATTCTGGCGCTGCTTTGCGTCCACTTTCACCCGCAGGCGAAAGGCGACACTGGACGACCTGCTGAAGACATTGGCTGAGCACGGCATTGATCAGATCGGGGCCGAAGGCGCGCCAAGGAGCTCCCACACAGAACACCGTGTAGTCTCTTCCTCGACGTATCCGGTGGGAATGCACAGCCACTCGATTTCCCCTGAAGATTCGGAGACAGCTCACACATCTAACTCTCCGGCGCAGTCAGGCCCCAGCTCAAAAATAGATGAAGCGGTTCAAGCACAACCGCGACCTTTGACCGAAAACGAAGAACTCTCCATCCGTGGGAAAACTGTTTCTGAAAAAAGAGAAAAGCAAAAGCGCGATTCAGCGGGACATATAGGGCTGGGACAGTTAAGGGCTAACTTTCAAAAGAAAGCGGTTGTGGCGGCCCCTGAGTACCCTCCAAAATCCCAAGTCCTCAATCCTGACTCTATCCATCGCAAGCCAGTTCCGGAGCATTCACCAAGAGGCAATGAGGTCAAGAAGAATGAGAAAAACGAAGAGGCTCCGAAGATCTCACCTCTCCGCCTACCTATTGATTCCAGGTCCGTAGCCGATCCATTTTCCGAAACTGTCCTGACTCTTCTGCCCGATGATCAGAAGCATTGCTGTGCTTGTCATGATAAGATGGCTCTGCTTTTCGGGATGAATGGCCCCTATCTAAAATGCTCGAAATGTCATGAGGAGAGACAAATTCCTTTCCAGACACTTTTTGAAACCCTTTCCAAATTGCGACCCCCATGCAATAAATGTGGTCGCCCCATGCTTCGTGTCCTTCCAAACAGGGTGTTCGCTGGTTGTTCCCGATGCGCGCACACCGAGGCTTGGAAGGTACTTGCAATACGTCTTAAGCAAAGAGCCGAGACAAAGGGGTAGTGTTAATATCCAAGGTTTATTTGAAGGTTGCGGGCGCGAAAGCGAATTTCAGTAAAATGCCATGTAGTAAATAGGTCGGCATTCCATTGGAAGATGGGCCAGATACATACCTGTAAATGTCATGGAAAGTTTCTATTTCTTGCCAAGGTGAGAAATCCCGACGTCGCCGGAGTGCGTAACGAAAATTTGAATATGTTAACTCGCGATTGCTGAAAGAAAGTAAGATGCCGAGCTTCCTGTTAATGCCGCTTGCTATCTTCGCATAAATTTTGAAATGCGCATCTTACTACATGCCGATCTGGAATATTTTGTAATAACAATTATTTAGCCTATATGGACAGAACGAATGGCATCAATCCCTCTTTCGCGAGGCAGTTATGTCATTTTCTGCGACCACCCTCTCTAACGGCCGCCCCAGCGCCCAAATCGCAATCCCTCCACACAAGCCCAGTCCCATCAGCATCAGGAAAAAGGATTCCAGGGGCATCCGCTCCCAGAAAGTGCCGAGGAACCCGGCGAAATAATTGCCGAAAAAGCTCGACAGAAACCAGACGCACTCACCATCGAGACAATTGCAGGGGCGCGAGTGTTTTCCAACCCGTAACTTGCAACTAGCCAACACTGCTTTTTGCCGTTTCTGGTTGCCGTCTCTATTGCCGCTTCTGGTTGCCACTTCTGATTGCCGTTTTGAAAAGTCAAATTTCTTCCTGATATAATACTGACTGATCGAATTGGTTTCACGCTGCTCACGGCTCCCTGCTCATCCTCTAGGGCGGCCCGGCTCTTTGAAAACCGAATAGAAGTGGTAGAAGAGCGGAGATATAGAAGGTTCCAGCTTGCCCCCTTTTGCCGTTCTATTGCATTTCTCAGGGGCCGCAGATATCTTGTCAATTAAATCAATGATTTGCGCTGGTCGCTATTGTATTTGCCCTGTATTTACAATAAAACTCAATGTCCCCCCTCCTGAGAGTCTGTCCTGTCATGCCCCGCAACCACCCTCTCCAGCGGACGTCCCAGCAGCCAGATCGCTATCCCCCCACACGGGCCCAGTCCCATCAGCAACAGGAAAAAGGATTCCCGAGGCATCCGTTCCCAAAACGTGCCGAGAAACCCGGCGAAGTAGTTGCCGAAAAAGCTCGAAAGAAACAAGAGAATGCTTGAAAGGGGACTTGGGGTGTAAAACTGTAAGTACGGCCAATGTTCCTACATCAATGTTTGGGTCGATTAATGCGGATCTTGTGGTCTGTCACAACGACAAAGCTCCCCAGCCAGTTCTCGACATTCTCTGACTTGAAAAGTTCCAAAACCTTACGGAAGAGAGCTTCACGACCTGGTCTGCGAAGCCGAACCAGAATGATTCCATGATGGAATCCTGGTTGGAAACGTCTGTTGTCGGAGAAATCAAGGTCCTGAGTAATCAAAAGACGCTGTTCATCTTGAGCGACAGACCATAGCTCTTCGTCTTTTACGCCGCTGAGCTTTTCAGAATAGACGGTTTCAACATCATTGCCCATATCGCCTAGTGAAGTGACCAACCGCACAGGCATGTTTTCATCGAGTTTAATCCTCATGCGACCTTCGGAATACCGTGAACCGGCAGATCTTCTTCAGCGGAAGCAGCAGCAAACGCTATAACCGCCATCACCTGCTCCTCAGTAAGTGCCGGAAAATCTCTGAGGATTTCTCCTATACTCGCTCCTTCTGCCAGACTGGCCAGAATAGTTCGAATTGTAACTCGAGTGCCTGCAATTACCGGCTCGCCACCACAGACTTGTGGGTCGCGAAGGATAAATCTACCATAATCCATAACGCTTCCTTTCTGGACGCACAAGGACTCCCTATTCACGGACACCTCAGGACTTCAGTTCGTACTCGATCTGTGGCGCAAGACGCTCGATGAGGCGTATCTTGTCGACTGCTGAAAGCCGCTTTGCCAACTCCAGGATCCTCTCCAATGTTGCCCCTTCAGCCATGTCACTCCTTCCATGAAAAGGTGTGCGGAACAGGCAATTACTTAAAAGATAGCAAAATCTTCAAGCGAATGAAAGTGTTACTCAAAAGCATGCTACGTGAATTCGTCAATCCCAAAATCCTGAGTTCATTCGGCCAGTCTATAAGAAACGGAAGCAGAACGCAAAAAAGGAAAGAGTTAAGGTTGGGTCTCCCTTGAAATTAAAAGATCACGGTATACAGGGGCTGCTCCCCTCTCATATGTTATGCTCCGGAATCCTTCCGCTCTCCTTCTTTTGACGGCTTGCTAGATTAGATCATTAGGTATCTCTATGAATGTCTGTGATGAATCCTCCCATGCCGCTTCGTCTTCTGCAACCGCCTCTTCCTCTGATTGGCTCTCATAATGGGAGAGAACTCTTTTTACCCTGTCTTCGTCCCAGCCACTGGGAAATCTGCTCTTTTTCATGTTCTTTGCCTTCCTCGACGTCTGCGCCGATATGCCTTAAGTGGTTTGCCACTCAATTGATATGCGGTGATGACAAAAACGCTGTCAGGTTCCAGATCCGGAACATATATCACCCGGAGCAGCCGGCCCGCTCTCGTCTGCCCTGTTGCAACACGAGAGCCTTCTTGACCCGGACGATCCGCGCCCGGGTGGATCAGAACGTTTTCAACCTCGCCCTCAAAACCTGATGCCCGTAAATGTGAGGTAAACTTGTTTCCGGGTCAATGTAGAAGCGAATCTTCACTCACACTCCAGCATTCGTCACTGTCGACATCAACTACAGAACCATACTTGTGAGGTGGCGGATTGTCAATGGCCGACACATGGCTTGAAAGAAACCACACGCCAGCCTAAATAACTATTTCCGGCTGGTTTTTGAATTAAGGCAGGAGGCGCTGCATAACGCAGCCCAGGGCCATAATAGTGGTTCCTTACAGTTTCCGATTTCGTTTTGAATCCGCAGCTTTCAAAAAACGAAATAATGATAAATGTGGTATAAAGTCAAATAACGTCCCGGAGTCGGCCACGTTTCATTGCAAGTCGAACTGAACCGGAAGAAGCAGAGTCCGGAAGTGCCTATCAGACTGCGCGCCCTCGGAGAAGGATTAGAACAATGGCGATTAATCCCAGAAAGAGGCAGAAACAGCTCGAAAAAAAGGCCGGCAAACGCAAAGCGCTTCAGGCTGCCAGGAAGGCTGCGCACGGAGGCAGTATTTGGTCGTCTACGAAGCAGCTTGCCGTTGCCGGGAATTCACCGATTCACGAGTGTCTCGTGCCGGAGGGGCTTTTTAAAATTGGTATCGGCAATGTAATAGTTAGTCGTAAATTGCCGAACGGCGATATAGGAGTAAGCTTTTTCCTGGTTGATGTTTACTGCCTCGGGGTCAAGAACGCGTTCTTTCAAGTAACTACCGAGACCGAATACCTGCGCACAGTGGGGAGGATTGGCGGGGAAGAGAAACTCGTAAGCGTAGAGCCCTCGTACGCCAGAAAATTGGTCGAGAAAGCCGAGGGTTATGCAAAACAGGCCGGTTTCGACCCGCACCCGGATTACAGATCGGCCAGAAAGATCTTCGGTGACATCGACGCCGCTATCTGTCCAACCGATTTCACATTCGGAAAGGACGGCATGCCGTTTTTCGTGTCAGGTCCAAATGACACCCCAGCTAAATGCAGGAAGATAATGGATACGTTATCGAGACGCTTCGGGCCTGATGGATTCCATTTCCAGATGGTTGGAACAGAAGAGCCAACCGAGTCCCAGCCATCAGACGAGTACATTTGAAAGGCAATCTACGTGGAGAACCCATGGTAAAGGACGGCAATCTTCTTGCTGAATTCGAGAGGGCCTACACTGCCTCTGAAAAACCCGACTATTTTGAAGGTCTCAAAATCTTTGAGGCGATGTGGAGGGAGGGACTTTTGCTCGGTATTCTGCCCCTTAAGAATCCCCTCGAAGGTATCGATGTGGATGTAAGAATAGCAAGGATATTGAACAGTGTTTGAAGACCTCCTCGTCAGCATCGCGCAGGCGCTGAAAAAGAACGGTCTGCCCTACATGATAATAGGGAGAATAGGGAAATGATCGGCTTACCTTACTCACTTATTATAGAAGCCACTGAAGAGCCTGACTACTTCGGTTTCTACTCGCCGGAACTGGAAGGATTCTCGGGTATAGGGCATTCCGTGGAGGATTGTATATATAAGGCAAAATGGGGAATGAGGGAACACACTGCTATTCTTAAAGAGCAGGGGATGTCAGTCCCACCGGCTAACCCAAACCCCAAGATCATCATCCAAAATGAGGAAAAGCGGGCTGTCGCTTGAAGGGTACATTCCTCTTTTCATAAGGGGACGAGATCTTGCCTTAATTTTCAAGAATGTTTTCCCCTACCCGCAAGATATCCCAAGATGGAGATCATCGGAGAGGTTTCCGGCATGAAATCCACACAACGTTCAGGGCAACACTCATGTTGAGAGTGCTCTCCTTCCTGTCATACTGGCATGCAACTCCTCTTGTGCCCGGATAGCAGAGCAGAGCTATCCGGGCTACCCGCGCACCAGAAGGCAAATCATGAATCCGGCAGAAGCAACGGCGTCTACGACTGCCGAAACGATCAGGTCCCGATCCATGAGGTAGAACGTATTCCGATTCTAGACAAGAAGGCCACAGCCCTGTGCCATAAATCAAGATTTTGACAAAGAATCCGCGCCTGTGTTATCAATGACTTGGCTTGACGAAGGGGAAGGGGCCGTTCCATCTGGTTTAGCCTGTCCATTCACACACTTTAGTTTTTGGCTCGGATGGGCTTTTTTCTGTCAAGGCCCTCTTCGCGGATGGTCTGTTCTGAGTTATTTTGTTGATGAGTTAGAGTTTTTAGTTCTGATTGATTTGTGTTTTATTCTTCCACAGAATGGAGAAGGGGTGTTGAAATGGCTCGTGCCGGAAACAACCCCAAGCGACGTATCGCAGCACCGGAGCGACTGAATCAAAATGAAAGGTCGGCTCTTGCTCTCCGATTGATATATGTTGGTAGTTCTATTCACAAGCGCTTCCCCGGGGATTATGGCTTTCATCCTCCCTGTAGCCCACGGCCACAAAAGTCACTATGCGACGACAAGAGAATTATACTGAAAGATGAGGCTAATAGCATCTTTAAGGCTGGTATTATGAAGGGCATGTTTAGTGATTATCAAACTAACGAAGATATGCCCAAATACATATGGAGCGTGGACTCCAACGAAGAAGTATATGAGGCCAAAATTGGCTTGGGCGGGTATCATGGCTATAGACTGGGAGAAGACGATGCTATGAGAAAGGTGGTTTTAGAGGCATGGAGAAAAAGATGACTAACGCCCACCTTCACATCAAAGCGGATTGGGAAACCTTAAATGAGGGCGCGCCCGAAGAGCGTGCCTGTTTTGCTGCAATAAGTATAAATTGGGGGGAGACTTGCCTAACAGAGTGTCATGACCCTTTCGTAAATCGCATACGCTCCAGCCCTCTTTTGTCAGGGTATCATCTTGCGGAATGGCTAGCGTGGAACTGGTGGCGTTTGAGGTGGGAACCACGAACGCCAGCACCAGACTGGCCTTTCGCTCACAACATGGCAACTATTGGCGCTGGTTATGTGTGGCCTAATATTACTATTTTCTCCGATGGTCAACGTATTGCCTTGATTGCAAAACCGACACAAGAGATATTGACTACAGCATTCCGTTTCATCAGTAATGTTGCTGCTATTGTTCAATCAAGACAGTTTGAAACTTCTATTGATGCTTTTATTGATCAGATCATCAACCAGTTGCGAGAAGAGCGTATTTTTGATACAAATCTCCATAACATTTGGTTTGACATACAAAAAGAGCGCAATGACATTGATCTTGCTAAACGTAGAAAGTTTGAGGCTCTGCTGGGGGTCGATCCCGATGAAGGTAGTATCAGTATAATTGATCGATTAATTAGTGATGCTCAATTCATAGGTAATGAGGCTATGGGCGAAGTTGCCGCCAATCATCCTAGAGGGGGCTCGATGTTAACGGTGACGGAAATACGAGATGCCGCTAATAGAATAGGATTTGATATATCACTCCAAAATAGTGTTAGCTTTGACAAAGGAATCCAACTGCCTGGAAAAACGGAAGTCCCCGCATGGTTATTGGGGGCAATCGCTGCTAAAGAACTCCGCAAGCAGGAACATCTTGAAGACAGTCCAATTGACGACGCCACCTTAGCTGGATTAGCAGGGGTTCAAGAAAGCATTATAAACTTTACCGATTCTTCCCCCGATCTCTCTTTTATTCTAAATGAAGGAAGGAGCAGTCGTATCGTCTTTCGTTCAAAATGGCACAGCGGGCGACGGTTTGAGCTTGCTCGGCTGTTAGGAGATCGATTAGTTACTGTTTCCGACAAGGCACTTTTCCCTGCAACACGCGCCTATACTTTCCGTCAAAAAATGCAGCGATCGTTTGCTGCTGAATTCTTGGCTCCCTCTGAAGCAGTTAAGGAGCGACTAGATGGTGACTATTCTGAAGAGAAACGGCATGAAGTTTCTCTTCAGTTTGAAGTTTCAGATCGAACAATTGATACCATTCTTGTGAACCATCACATTTTGGAACGGGATGACTTGGTTGAAGATTTTGACGCAATGGACACCCGTAATGCAGCATAGGTAAATGCATAAACAGTTGAATATGTCAACTCGCGATTACTGAAAGAAGAGTAAGATGCCGATCATTATTGTGCGAGAGTAGCTACTTAATTTAGGTGGACAGAACGAATGGCGTCAATCCCCCCCTTTCGAGACAGTTATGTCTTTTTCTGCAACTACCCGCTCCAGAGGCCGCCCCAGCAGCCAGATTGCAATCCCTCCACTCAAGCCCAGCCCCATCAACATCATAAAAAACCCCTCGTGAGGCATCCGCTCCCAAAACGCGCCGAGAAACCCGGCGAAGTAGTTGCCGAAAAAACTCGACAGGAACCACACACCCATCATCATTGAAACTATGCGCGCCGGCGCCACTTTCGTCACGAGTGAAAGGCCAATCGGCGAAAGATAAAGCTCTCCGATTGTCAGGATGGAGACCGTCCCGAGAAGCCAGGCTACGCTGCCGCGCTCCCCCGGCACCGTGCTATGGGCTGCGAGTATCATCGCCAGGAAGGAAGCGCCCGCCAGGAAATACCCCAAAGCCATCTTTCGGATGCTCGAGGGTTCAGAGGCACGCTTGGACTGCCAAAACCAGAATATGTTCAGGAGGGGGGCAAGGAGGAAAATGATGAGCGGATTGAATGCCTGAAACCATGTCGAGGGGAGGTCAAGACCGAAGAAGCTCCAGTTCGTGCTCCGGTCGGCCCAGAGCTGCAACGTGTTGCCCTGCTGCTCGTAGATCCCCCAGAAGATGATATTGAGAGCGCAAAGCACTATCAATGCCCAGACCCGCCTCCATTCGTCAGGCGTGAGCGGCTTCTTCTCTCGCGGTCTTCCCGCCGTCCTCATGATAAGGTCGGGGGCGAGAATCCGCTGACCGAAGAGGTAGATGCAAAGGCCCGCGACCATGCCGACTCCCGCTGCGCCGAAGCCATAGTGCCAGCCGAACCTCTGACCGAGTGTGCCGCAGACCAGAGGAGAAAAGAAAGCACCGAGGTTGATTCCCATGTAGAAGATCGTGAAGGCGCGGTCCCGCCGGGGATCACCTGGAGGGTAAAGGCTTCCGACTTGTGTCGAGATGTTGGGCTTGAAGGCCCCGTTGCCGAGAATGAGGAACAGCAGCGCCGGGAAGAAGAGCGACTCGACGGCCATGAGGAAATGGCCGATTGCCATCAGGACGGCGCCCAGAATCACGGCACGGCGCTGGCCGATTACCCGGTCCGCGAGCATTCCCCCGAAGAAGGGCGTCAGGTAGACGAACGCTGTGTAGAGTCCATAGATTTGCGAAGATAGCGGTTGCGGCGCAAGCGGCCCGAAGACCGCCTCGAGCCCGCCTTTAACGAGGCCAAACCCCAGCACCTTCTGCCCGACTTCCGGATGCAAAAACAGGTGGTCGACCATATAGAGAACGAGAAGCGAACGCATCCCGTAGTAGGAGAAGCGCTCCCACATCTCAGTGAAAAAGAGGACAAACAAGCCTGCCGGATGCCCCAGGATGGTCCGGCCCTGCGCGGAATCGCGCCGGTGCAGCCTGCGGTTGCTGCATAATCCCTCACCCCTCGTAAGACAGACTTATATACAACACCCGGCAAAAGAAAAACATCGGTGAGTTTTGAGAAGAGAGAGTTTCAACGGGGAATCCGCTTTCATGTAGAGGAGATATCGGCTGCCTGGCAGCAGATATCTCGTGATTTGGTTGAGGGACATTTTGGTGGTGAGACTTTTTTAAGTCTGGTGAGGCTTTTAAATGGACCGGCTCAGATCGATCAATCACTCCCCTCGAATTTGAAGGAGAGCTTCACGCGCGCGCGATATTCTACAATCTTCCCGTTTTCGATCCGCATGTCCAGCTTGTCCACTTCGGCAATTCTGAGGTCCCTCAGACTCTTGGTTGAAGTTTCAATGACATCTCTTGCCGCTTCCTCCCAAGAATTTGGACTGGTTCCGACAAGTTCGACGATCTTGTAAACCGACATGGCAGTTATCCTTTCGTCATAGAAATTCCAGAAAACACTGAAAGGGAGTTTCTTCTCTCCCCCTACAATCACAAAAATGGGTTTACAGCCAAGCGGGTAGTAGTGAGCGCTCTGCTGTCCCTTAAGCGTTCAAAGTAATCATCAAGCACCGCATATTGCAAACTGTGCATCGCTGCGCGATGAGTCTACAGTGGTCAGTGGTCAGTGGTCAGAAAAAGCTGAAACCACTGGACCCCGGCCTTCGAGACTGTGTCGCAAATGTGACGATCTCAGGTTATGCCAGGTTCAGGGGCGGGCGGGGATAAACCCGGGGATAAACGCCCTCCGGCGTTGTCGCACGTTCTCTTGTAGGCGAGCGGGAGGGCTTTATGCCCTCCCGAAGCACCGGATTTGAACGCAACTGCGGGTCAGCAGCCGTCACCCGAGCCGGAGCACCCTTGACCCTTTGCGCAGCCGCCTCGCCGCCGGGCTTTGAACACGTTCAAGCCTCGACCGGAATAAACTGCAGCGAGCGCCGGCTCGATGAAGCCGCTGATCTCGATTGGTTCTATACCCGCTTGCGCAAGCGCATTGGCAGGAGTTAGTCCGATTCCGGCCACCAGAACGGCCCGGCAATCCTTCAGGGTTTCAGCCAATTGCTTCCATCTCAGGTCGCCTCCGCCAGGTTCGGGGGCCATACGCTCCCCTATGCATTGGAAGCCATCTTCGGTCCTGGACCAGATCTGAAGCCTGTACGCCTCTCCGAGGTGCTGATTTACAAGTATCCCCTCCATAGTCGCCACAGCCACATATGGCCGCGCGGCAGGGCCGGGCGTGTGGCCTGCGCATTCCGCAAGACACCCGCGAAGCTCCTCGCTGCGGTCTTCTCCCAGCAGCCCCACCGCATCGGCCCGGCATCTTGTGCAGTGCCTCATCTGCGGCAGGTAACGCCCGGCCACAGCGCGGATCTCCTCGATCATTTCCGCGCCGGGCTCCTCTATATCCTCAAAAGGCGTATCACTGTTGGGGTGCATCGGCATGCAATTGAGCACATCGACTCCCAGATCCGCCATGGCCCTGGCGACTTCTTCGACGTTGCGGTCGTTTACGGAAGGGACGACAATAGTGTTCACCTTGACCGTAATGCCCCTTTTCTTTAATCCTTTTATGGCGGCAATCTGCCGTTCAAGCAGCAACTCGGCGCCTTTTAAGCCCCGGTAGATGATCTTCCCGTCGCGGACCCAACTATATATCTTCTGACCGATTTGCGGATCGACGGCATTGACCGTTATAGTGACATGGGAAACACCGATTTCGGCAATTTCGTCCAGGTGCGCGGCGATCTGGAGCCCGTTGGTCGAAAGACAAAGGAGAATATCCGGATATTTATCTCTAATCAGGCGCATCGTCTGGAGCGTTTCCACGGGGTTGGCAAACGGATCTCCAGGGCCTGCGATTCCGGCAACCGATATCCGCGTCTCGCGCTCAAGGACTTTTTCCATATACCGGGCAGCCTGCGAAGGGGAAAGCAGAGCGCTTGTCACACCGGGCCTGCTCTCGTTTACACAATCATACTTGCGGTTGCAGTAGTTGCACCTGATGTTGCAGTGAGGTGCAACCGGCAGGTGAACACGGCCGTAAGAACCCTTGACGGCGCCATTGAAACAGGGATGGCGGCTCAAATCGCGCGAGATGTTCATTTCAGTTTCCTTTCAATAGACAGCAGAGGGAAGCGGGAAGAAAAACGACCAATTGCTCTGCTTCGAAAAGACGTGATGGGTTGCGCTTCGCTCCACCCATCCTACGGTTCTTTTCATGGTTTCCGGGTGTCCCGAAGGAACGTGAGGGACTGTCTCGGAAAGAACTTGGTGGGCTGCGCTGCGCTTAGCCCACCCTACAGTCTGCTTGCTCCCTGCTCCCTGCTTCTTGCTTCATGCTCCTTACATATATGCATAGCCAACCGGAGAATCGTTTTGATTTCCCTCTATGAGGGCGTTCACAATGCGGTCAAGAAGCGACTGTGTTCCTTTGTAGCCCACGTGAAGGACTCTTTGGCCTCCGAACCGGTCGTGAATTGGAAACCCCACACGGACGAGGGGAATGCCGAGCGTCTTGGCCAGCGAATAACCTTTGCTGTGCCCAATGAGCAACTCAGGTGAAAGCTCCCGGGCCAACTCCTCGATCTGCAGGAAATCCACTCCTTCATGGACGGCAGGGACGGCAGACGGGTGCGGCACTATCCCTGCCGTAACCCGCTCTATAGCCTGCTTGAACTTCCCGCTCCTGCCTCCCGATGCGCATAGCACCGGTGTAATTCCGACCTCTACCAAAAAAGCAGTGAGCGCGACTACCAGGTCCTCTTCGCCGTAAATGACCGCACGCTTTCCGAAAAGGTATTTGTGGGCATCCACGTAGGAATCGAGCAGGCGTCCCCTCTCGAGAACATACCTCTCCGGGCGTTCGGTACCGCTCAAGGTCTCCAGCGCATCGAAAAAAACGTCTGTTTCGCGAAGGCCTACCGGAATTCCCATCCGGTGCAAAGGCACCCCGAAGCGTTCATTGAGAAATTTCCCGGCCGTCTTGAAATCTTCCAGTGTCGAGCCGAACTCAAAGGTTGCTGGCGCCCCCCATTCGCCGTATGTCTTCTATGGGTGTTCCACCCCGCGGGATTTTTTCATATTCCTGCAGAGCCGGGCCGTCGAGGGTCATGGAGATGTCGGGCAGAATGACAGAGGGGTACCGGAAATCATCAATGATGTCCTTGAGGTGCCGAAGGTCCTCGGGTGAGAGAAAACCGGGCAGCAACGTCAACATTTGCGCACGCTCCGCATCATCTGATATCTGTTCGACTACGGCCCTCACTGCGGCATGAAATCCTTCCATGTGCGTTCCGGAATAGCTCGGCGTCGACACCGTCACGAGTGCAGGCAGGTCCGGCAGGCCCCCTTCCCTCGCCTCCCGGCGGAACTCTTTTACGATCATCGGCACGTCATCGCCGATGGTTTCCGTCAGGCAGGTCGTCGCAACACCAATAAGCCCGGCGCCGTACTTGGTCATGACGTTTCGCAGCCCCTGTTTGAGATTGGATGCTCCGCCGTAGACAGCATGTTTTTCTCCCAGGGACGATGAGGCGATGTCGATAGGCTCCCTGAAATGACTTATGATGTAACGTCGCATGTAGGTTGCGCAGCCTTGCGATCCATGCAGCATGGGCACGGCGCCCTGAATGCCCTTGAAGGCCAGGCAGGCCCCAAGCGGTTTGCAGAGCTTACAGGCGTTGGTGGTGGACACGTATGGCGGATGTTTCATTTCAAACCTTCTCTTTCCGTGAGCGTTCACCGCAGAGACTGGTCTCTGTTCCGAAAAGACACTGGATTCCGGCCCAAAAACACTGCCGGAATGACGAACGTAGGAGTCCCGCCCCTTTTCATGGTTCGGGGTGTCCCTCAGAGACATGAAATGCGGCGGTGAGCCCTGCCTCTTTCCTGCGGGGCACGAAGCGCCAAACCGGACTCATGACTGAGGAATGCACTTCCCTTGCGAAGTTGAGCATTCCCACAAACCCCTCAAGGGGCAGCCTGCGTTCGTGGTTATGGTCGCAGAATCCCAACCCGAGCTTGTAGGCGATGGGCCTCTCCTTGACGCCTCCGACAAAAATGTCGCAATCCTTATCCTTGAGAAAGCTGGAAAGCTCCAGGGGATTGGAGTCATCAACTATAATGGTCCCTTCATCGGTGATCTCATGCAGTTCCCTGTAATCTTCCTCGGTACCCGTTTGAGATCCGACCATGACGACTTTCATTCCAAGCAGCCGGAAGGCCTTGACCAAAGAGAAGGCTTTGAAGGCGCCCCCCACGTAGATGGCGGCCTTTTTTCCCGAAAGGTCCTGTCTAAATTTCTGAAGCTCCGGATAGAGCGACGTGAGTTCATTTTTGACCAATTCCCTCGTTCGCTCGATAATCCCGGGGTCTTTGTCCTTGAAGAATTCCGCGACATCGTAAAGGGCCTGGGCCATGTCCTCCACACCAAAGTAGGAAACCCTCATAAAGGGAACCCCGTAGGATTCCTTCATCATTTGGGCAAGCTCGATAGTGGCTCCGGAGCACTGGACCAGATTCAGGGCAGCCCCATGAGCCCGCATGATTTGTTCGACGCGCCCATCCCCGGTTATGTTCGCTACTGTTTCGACGCCCATTCTTTCGAAGTAATCCCGGATTATCCAAAGTTCGCCGGCAAGATTGAAATCTCCGAGAATATTTATGCTAAGATCGGAGATGCCCGAGGTATCGCCCGTTCCGACCAACTGGAACATGGCTTTGCAGGCGGCGCTGTACCCTTCGCGCTTGTTCCCTTTGAATCCCTCCGACTGAACCGGAAGGACCGGTATTTTCTTTTCAGATGCGACCCTCTTGCAGACCGCCCCCAGATCGTCTCCGATGATTCCCACGATGCAGGTCGAATAGACGAAGGCCGCCTTTGGATTATGGCGCTCTATAAGTTCGGTAAGCGCCCGGTAGAGTTTCTCCTCAGCTCCGAAGATGATATCCCTTTCCTGGAGGTCGGTGGAAAAGCTGAGCCGGTGCAGGTTGGGGCCCGAGGAGAGGGCGCCCCGGATATCCCAGGTATACGCCGCACAACCTATGGGGCCATGAACGAGGTGCAGAGCGTCCGCAATCGGATAGAGCACGACTCTTGAACCGCAGAAAACACACGCCCGCTGGCTTACCGCTCCGGCAACGCTGTCCCGGTTGCAGTCCATGTCGAAGGGCTCCCGGCCCTTTATCTGGATCTGGTTTTCACGTCCCTTTAAGACTACTGACTCTGCGGTGTTCATTGTGTTTCCAGTTGTTAGTTGTTAGTCGTAAGTTTTGAGTTAACTAAAAACTCAAAACTAAAAACTCAAAACTCCTACATGAGGTAGCCTTCGGCAGGCTTTCCTTCCTCGAGCGCGTCCAGTATTTCATCGATGACGTTCTCACCGCTCACGTTTCGGTACCAGTAGCCCTGCGGATATACGACCAGGATCGGCCCTTCCTCGCAAAGCTTAAGGCAGCCGGTGCTGGAGACGATTGCGTTCATGCCGCGGTCCACAAGTTCCTCTTCGAGGTAATTTATGAGCTGCATCGAATCTTTCTTGATACACTTTCCCTTTGCTTCCAGGCCTCTAAAGCTGGCGCAAACGAGTATATGGTGTTCGGGTTTTTGCATTTTCGGTCCTTTCTCAAATAACTGCTTCGAAAAGTTCCCACGCGAAGACGCGAAGGCGCGAAGATATTTCACGCGGAGACGCGGAGACGCAGAGGAAAGCAATTGAACAAACCAGATGCGAAGGCAATGACACTTTTCATTGTTTCAGGGTACCCCAAAAGGGACGTGAAAAGCTGTTACATCACCAGTTCAAAGGATTCCTCCGGGGAATCCCTGTCTTGGCGGTCGAGGAGCGCATCGAGTATTTTTTCGAGCAGGCGCACTCCCCCCATGTACCCAACAGTTGGAAAGTAGCTGTGTCCTACGCGGTCGAGGATAGGGAAGCCGAACCTGATAAAAGGGATGTCCTCGTCACGCGAAATGTACTTGAGATAGGTGTTGCCCATCATGAGGTCGACGGGATCGTTTTTTATCCACTGGTGGAAAAGAAACATGTCGCCCCCTGCCCCTGCCTTGACATTCACCTGGTGAGGAATTCCGCTGGTGATCTCCCGAATTTTTGACTCGAATTTTTTCCCCGGGGTGCCCGTAACAATGTGGATGGGCCACATATCGATCGAAACGAGAAACTCGGTAAGAGATATGAGTTGGTCCGGATCTCCTACAAGCCCCACCTTTTTGTGATAGAAGTATTGGTGCATGTCGGTGATGACGTCGAGCAGCCGCCCCCGCTCAATGTTGATGGAATCGGGGACGCTAACCCCCGCAACGGTTCTGAGCGTATCGACAAATAAGTCCGTTGCCTTAAGGCCGATGGGCAGCTCGAGCAGTTCACAATGAACGCCGCATTTCACATCCAGCGCTCGGGCTGCCGGCCATGAAGCGGTCTGGCCTAGCGCAACGGTCGCCTTGCTGTCACCGGTACTCGTCAGGGCGCCGACCGTGACACCGCCTTTGGGATACATTTCAAATCTCCCGGTTTGAGGGCGATTCAAAACATTGGAAGTGTCCGGGAAAATAACCGTCCTGATGCCCAGTTCGCCGGCAATCCTCCTGATCTCTTCCATATCCGAGGGCTCTACATATCCCGGAATAATGTTGATCTGCTCCGATCTCTTCCCGTTGGACGCGGAAAAATAACTCACCATGGCTTTCGTCATATTTGCAAAGCCGGTTACGTGCGATCCGACATAACTCGGCGTATTGGCGTGAATGACAATCTTGCCTTTAGGTATCTTTCCCTCGGCGTCCGCTTTTCGCGCAATCTGCGGGATATCGTCTCCTATGGTCTCCGACAAACAGGTGGTGTGGACGGCTATGACGTCGGGATCGTAAACCGTGAATATCGTATCAATTGCCTGGATGAGATTGGCCTGTCCGCCGAATACGGATGCCCCTTCGGTAAAGGAACTTGTTGCGGCCATGACCGGTTCCTTGTAATGCCTGGTAAGGGTGCTGCGGTGGTACGAACAGCACCCCTGGGAGCCATGGCTGTGAGGCAGGCAGCGATGAATACCCAGCGCAGCGTACATCGCCCCAATCGGCTGGCATGTTTTCGCCGGATTTATCGTGAGGGCTTCTCTTTCCCTGATTTCTTTAGGTGTATGTCGAAGCAGCATGAGGTTATTCTCCCTTCGGCCGATTACCGGCAAGCATAGGTTGCGGCCAGTTCGGGGTTTGTCTGCCAGGGCGCTTTCAGATACGACCATACTTTGCTGTTCACCATGCGGTCGATTTCCAAGTAGAAGTTTATCGCGCCCTTGAATCCTGCGTATGGACCACCCGAATCGTAGCTGTGGAGCTGCTTCATCGGGATGCCTTTCTTCTGGATGGCGTACTTTTCCTTGATTCCTGCGCAAAAAATCGCAGGCTTATAGATTTCGATCATTCTTTCTGTTTCGTACTGGCTGATATCGTCTATGACCAGGGTCCCCTCGGCCATTTGGGCCATCATTCCTTCATAGTCTTTGAACGTGAAACCCTTTGCGGCAAGCTCTTCGATTTGCTCCGGGCTCTTCCTGGGCGGTATCTGTCCGGGTCCGGAAGAACCTCCAGCTCTTCAATGTTCCTGCTGTCCGCGTCAATTTTTATTTCGGGCAACACCTTGCGGCCCTCGTAATCGTCTCTGTGAGCGAACTCATAGCCGGCGGAAATCGTCTTCATGCCGATCTCAGCAAAAAGGTCCTGGTAATGGTGGGCGCGGGAGCCCCCGACAAAGAGCATGGCGAGTTTTCCTTCACAGCGCGCCCTGATTTCGGCCTGAACTTTTTCCACTTCCACCATCTCCTCGGCTATGAAATTCTCCACCGTGTCGATAAGTTCCTGGTCTTCGAAATACTTTGCGATCTTGCGCAGGGACTTTGCAGCGGATTTCGCGCCGATGAAGTTGATCTTTATCCAGGGAATGCCGAATTTTTTCTCCATCATCTCAGCGACGTAATTAATGGACCTGTGGCACATGATTGCGTTCAGGTCAGCGGTGTGCGCAGTTGCGAACTGGTCGTAGGTGGAGTTGCCGCTGAACGTGGCCACCGGGGTTATCCCGCATTTTCCCAATATCCGGTCGATCTCGAAGCCATCGCCGCCGATGTTGTACTCTCCGAGCATGTTTACGCGGAACTTGCCTTCCTTAGCAGCCGTATCATCGAGCCCCACAACATGCTTGAATATGCCGTTGTTGGCTATGTGGTGGCCTGCCGACTGGCTTACTCCCTTGTAGCCTTCACAACTGAAACCGAAGATGTTGATCCCGAGCTTCTCTTTCATCTCCTTTGCCACGCTGTGAACGTCGTCGCCGATCAGTCCGACCGGGCAGGTGGAAAAGATGCTGATGGCCTTGGGTTTGAAGATGTCGTATGCTTCCTGGATTGCGGCCCTGAGCTTTTTTTCGCCCCCGAATACGATATTCTCGTCCTGAAGGTCCGTGGAAAAGCAGTAGGTCATATAATTAGGGTCTTCGGCAGTGGGCGGCCTGGTCTGATTTCGCCTGGTAAGCCAACTGTAGAATCCACACCCGATCGGGCCGTGAGTGAGGTTTACGAAATCCCTGGTCGGCCCCAGCACCACCCCCTTGCAGCCTGCATAAGCACATCCGCGCTGGGTTATTATGCCGGGAATGGCGCGGGAATTAGCCGCTATTTCAGGTATTTCGCCTTCTTTGTTTATGACGATCTGCTTCGCTCGTTTGCGGGCGACTTTGGTCGGGTACGCGGCAATCAGTTCTTTTTTCACGTCATTCGGGTCGATCGCGTCGACATCGAGTGGCGCTTTTCTATCAATCAGTGCAGCCATGTTTGACTCCTGTAGCAGGGAGCAGGCAGCAGGGAGCAGGAATAATCACCGCACCTCGTCCCCGGCTTCTTGCTTCCGAATTTCTGCGCTTTGCGCTTCTATTCTCTATACTTGGGAGCAGGGAGTATTGAGCTCCTCGCTACTTGCTTCCTGCTTCAAAGTTCGTCGAGTACGGTCTCGCCCCATTCTCCGGTCCTGACACATATGGAGTCCTGTACTGGGGTCACGAAAATCTTGCCGTCGCCCGATTTTCCTGTGCGGTTGACCCTGATTATCGTATTTACAGCGGTATCGACCAGGTTGTCAGGCAGGACGATGAATATGAGCCTTTTGGGGATCAGACGCTGAGAGTGTCCGAGTTGGGCTATCGCTTCCTCGTACCCTTTTTCGGCCCCTTTCAGCAGGGAGTAATCGACCAGACCCTTTCCTCTGCCCAACGCGTCCCTGGCGGTCATAGAGGAGATTCCCGCGTCTGAAAGGGCCTTCTTCGTCTTGTTCATCATGTTCATGCGGACAATGGCCATTACCTCTTTCATAGCGCTACCTCTTCAATTTCGCCTGTAGCCATCTCCTTGATCCCGGAGCTGATCGTGTAAACCTCGTGCACCGGAGAGACGAAAATCTTCCCGTCTCCGTATGCGCCTTTTACGCCGGTCCTGGCGGCCTCAATGACGGTCTTGATCACATAGTCTTTGTCCTGGTCATCCACGACGGTGAGCAGCAGCTCTTTGGGGATTTCGTCGTAAGTGATCTCTCCGATTTTTATCCCACGCTGTTTGCCTCGGCCCACGACCGAGACTTTGGTCACCGCTGGAAATCCTGCCTCCATAAGCGCGGCAAGAACATTATCCACCTTTTCCGGCCTCACAATCGATTTGATCATTATCATGGCGAATCTCTCCTTACCCTTTTAGCCTGTGTCCATCCGGATACACCGGACCAGCCGCTTGCAGTTTACCTTCGAGTGCTTTCCTCACGGAGCGTTACAATTCCGGCAGGCAGTCCCCCCGCCTTATCCGGCCAGTCCGTGCTCGATGAGAAGCTGTTCCAACTGATCCGTATGCATCGGTTTGGGGATGACCTGCACCTCGTTTTTCTCGATTTTATTTGCCAGGGTCCTGTATTCATTTGCCTGGGAATGCGCCGGATCGAATTCGATCACGGTCTTGCGGTTGATTTCGGCCCTCTGGACCATGTTGTCCCTTGGCACGAAATGGATCATCTGGGTACCCAGCTTCTCCGCGAACGCTTCGATCATTTCGCGCTCGTTGTCAACTTGCCTGCTGTTGCAGATAAGCCCGCCAAGCCTGACACCCCCTGCTTCGGCAAATTTGACGATGCCTTTGCAGATGTTGTTTGCCGCGTACATGGCCATCATTTCGCCCGATACCACTATGTAGATCTCCTTGGCTTTTCCTTCGCGGATGGGCATGGCGAAGCCGCCGCACACAACATCACCCAGGACGTCGTAAAAAACATAGTCCAGGTTGAAGCTTTCGGAGTAAGCTCCGAGCTGCTCGAGCAGATTGATCGATGTTATGATTCCCCGGCCTGCGCAGCCCACGCCCGGTTCAGGACCTCCGGATTCGACACAGATCGAATTGCTGAAACCGATTTTCCTGATGTCGTCGAGTTCTACGTCCTCACCTTCCGTGCGAAGAGTGTCGAGCACTGTCTTCTGAGAAAGCCCTCCCAGCAGCAGCCTCGTGGAATCAGCCTTGGGATCGCATCCCACGACCATGACCTTTCTGCCCATTTCCGCCAGACCGGCCACAGTGTTCTGAGTAGTGGTGGACTTTCCGATACCGCCTTTGCCGTAAATGGCAATCTTTCTCATTGGAAACCTCCTGTCGAATAATTACGGTTGTCTGTCTATAAAGCAGGAGGTGTGCCAGAAGGGCTCTGCGCTATGTAACATACTGTTATTACAATATAAATTTATTCCAGACCGAGATTACCAATGATTTGCTCCGAAGTGAAAATCTCACAAAAGGGTAAGGTAAACTCACAAAAATGTAGGGTTTTTTGGACCTCAGCGAAATCAAGAAGACACTGGCAGGGTTATGCATCGCCAGTTTGGTGTCCGGGGCAGCCCTCACCTTTGCAGCCTGATCATGAGGTGAGGCTCAACCCGGTACAGATGGCGCCGACCAGAAGGGGGCGAAAAATCCCTCATTTCCCGGGGCAAGAAATCCGAACGACAATCTCGCGGAGCGTGAACTTCTATTCTGGTGTTTCAGGATGGACACTGGCTATTGAGTTATTCCGTGGGTCGACTGGTATCTCACCCTGAACTGGCCGCCGTACTCCAGTTGAGGGTCGGAGAAACCGTTGTCGTTGGATTTGAGGTCGGAGGCAATGCTGTCGAAGTAACTGCTGTCGTTTGATTTGTTTGCGTTGGTGCTGCTCACGTTTGTACTGCTTGCGGTGGTACTGCTTGCGTTTGTACTACTGTCGTTGGAACTGCTCACGTTGGTACTGCTCACGTTGGTACTGTTGATGTTGGATTTACTGTCAAAGTTGTGCCCGGTGGAAGTGCAGGCTGCCGTTAAAATAATCAAAAGGACAAAAAATAGCGTCTTAACCTGAGCCCGCATCGACATCCTCCTTTTTGCTCATTCCAACGGCGAACGGATATCCGGGTCAGATGGCTGATATTGAAGAACCGGATTTCGCGATGCCGCTTTTCAAGCGTTCACTTATAACAGCAACTTTTCGAAACACGTTTAAAATATAATTAATAGCGTCCGATGTCACGCGATACGTGAGCATGACCGAGAATTCTACTGCATTCATTTTAACCGTCTGATATCATGCCCAAAGTCGTTAGAGGGAGGCAAAGCTGCATGCGCGCAGTTGGCGATAAACTGAGGACGGCCAAAAGGCCGCATTTCGACATTGATAACCAAATTCTTCTGAGGAACCGGACGACATGAGCAAGCAATCAAAGGCCTATCTAGTGGGTGGCGGAATCGGGTCCATGGCCGCAGCCGCCTTTATGATCCGCGACGGCAGTCTGCCCGGCGGAAATATTTCGATCTTTGAAGCGGCGCCCGTTCCGGGCGGAAGTATGGACGGCTCGGGAGACCCCGTGGGCGGGTATTTGATGCGTGGCGGACGCATGTTGACAACCGACAACTACGAATGCACCTGGGATCTTTACAAGTCGATTCCCTCAGTGCACAACAAGGGCAAAACGGTATTCGATGAAACTGTGGAGTTCAATGAGAAGCACAAAACGAATGCGATGGCCAGGCTGGTTGACAGGCGTCGGGCGAAGGTCCCGGTGACTTCGATGGGGTTCTCCATGCAGGACCGCATGGAATTGCTGAAAATCAGCAACGCCGACGAAGATGCGTTGGCCGCAAGTTGCATCACCGACTGCTTTTCGCCAGGGTTTTTCGAGACTGAATTCTGGTATATGTGGGCCACCACATTCGCCTTCCAGCCCTGGCACAGCGCCGTTGAATTCAAGCGTTACCTGCGCCGTTTCATGCTTGAGTTTTCCCGCTTTGAAAATCTTGCGGGCGTCAAGCGAACCATCTACAACCAGTACGACTCCCTGGTTCTACCCTTGCGGACCTGGCTCGAAGCCCAAGGCGTCCATTTGGTCATGGATTGCAAGGTGACAGACCTCGACCACAAGACCGAAGACGGCAAGTTCATGGTGACCGGCATCCATTGTCTGCGGCAGGACAAAAGTGAAGTGATTGCCGTGAATGACGGCGACTTGGTCTTCATACAAAACGGCTCAATGACCGATGCCTCCAGCCTGGGTTCGATGACCAGCGCGCCCGGAAAGCTGACTAAAGTAGATAGCGGCGGCTGGATTCTGTGGGAAAAGCTGGCTGAGGGCAGACCGCAGTTTGGCAATCCTGCGGCCTTTAACAGTTGCATCGCTCAGTCTAGTTGGGAGTCCTTTACCGTCACGCTGAAGAACCCGGCATTCTTCGACAAAATGATTCAATTCAGCGGGAATCAGCCAGGCACCGGCGCGCTGGTGACGTTCAAGGACTCGAATTGGCTGATGTCCATTGTTCTGGCCTATCAACCCCACTTCCCTAACCAGCCGGCCGACGTGCAGGTGTTCTGGGGATACTCACTGTTTCCGGACCGGGTAGGCGATTTCGTTCCGAAGCCGATGACCGAGTGCAATGGAGAGGAAATTCTGCGGGAACTCTGCGGTCACCTGCGATTCGATCTGGAGATCGTTGAATCGGCCAACTGCATTCCTTGCAGAATGCCTTACATCACCAGCATGTTTATGCCCCGCATGCGCAGTGACCGGCCGCTGCCGGTACCTCGCGGATCGAAGAACCTTGCGTTCATCAGTCAGTTCGTCGAAATTCAGGATGACGTCGTCTTTACGGTGGAGTATTCGGTGCGGGCGGCCCAGATGGCCGTCTATGAGCTGCTCGGTATCGACCGCAAGATCCCGCCCATAACGCCACACGACAAATCACTTCGAGTGCAGCTTAATGCGTTGATCAAGGCATTTAAGTGATGATTTACTAATTTTGCGGAGAATGACACTACCGGAGCGGGCAGCGCCGAAAATTTCGAGGATTTCGCATTCTGCAGGCAACTGTTAGAGGTAAAGTGAAAATTTGAGCCCTTTGCGCCTTTTAATCGCTTCCAGCAATCCCGCTGTCCCCGTCATCATATTGTCTCCAAGGGGCGCGCCGAAAGAGACCGGGAGCTTTGAATTTTCGACCAGCCGCCGCTTTGGGCCCGTGGCGACAATAAGCTCTACGGCTTCGAACCCGAAAGCTTTCCTTATGTATGCCCCATGACCTCCTTCGGCAAGGACTTGCCGATGGACCAGCTTACCTTCAGCCAAATCGACCAGGAGGGATTCCAATTTTTCCAGGCTGAGGTCCCGCGTATGATACTCCACAACACCGGCAATCTCATCGTTTTCCATAGCTGCACAGACAGTATGAGAGGTGGCGATGTCGAGGACGATGAATCTTCTTTTTCCCTTTAACTGGAAATCCATCGATGCGCCGATTATGGCCGCAATACCGCTGTCCATGACATAAACTTCAGCGCAGGGAAGACCCGCGGCTGTTTCTGCCATGGATTTCAGACGATTCAAAAAGGGAGGGACGCTTTCCTTTTCATAAAGCAAAGATTCCGGTGAAGGCGTCCTGTCCAGGGCCGTTTTAATGATTTCATGCCGAAAGTCCAGATGGGATTTCCCTTCCGGAGGCAGGCCATGGTCCTGGGCGCACACGCCAACGATATCGAATTCGAACGGAACTCCAAAACTCGCAACTATGCTCTCCAAATGTTCACGTGGAAAATCACATAGTTTTAAGAGTGTGTACTCTCCTGAACCGGCAATTGTTGCGGCTTGCGAATCTTCGATGATTTCGAGACCGGCTTCGCGGATTCGTTGGGGGTTGTGGCTAAGGGTTCGGGGCGGCCGAGCCGGAAATAATTACGCGAGCTCCTCGAGCGTGTCGTGAAAGGACATCGAGAAGAGCGCCTCCCCCCATTTCAACGCCGGTTATCAGGAGGTTGCCGGACAGGCTTTGCGCCTGCTCGGCCAGGTAGAGCACCGGGGATCTCACTGCAGCTTTGTAATGAAGACCTGACCGATCGTCATAAAAAAGAACGTCCAATGTCCCGGCGCCCACATCCAGAAGCAGGAATCTACTCAATTGATTAAGCCCTCAAAAACGGATTGAGGAATTGAAAAATTCCCTAAACCTCTAAATCCCTAATCCTTGAGAAGGTCCGCCTTGTCCGTCTTCTCCCAGGGCAGGTCCAGGTCGAGCCGTCCTACGTGTCCATAGACCGCGAGCTTCTGGTAGAACTGTCCACCGTTTTTTGCCGGAAGCCTTCTCAGCCGGAAATCCCTGACTATGGCGGCCAGACGAAAATCGAAATGCTTTTGTAGAAGTGACGTCAGTTTCTCCTCAGGGATTTTGCCTGTCCCGAAAGTCTCCACCTGGACGCTTTCCGGATGGGACCGGGAGATCGAATAGCTCAACTGCACCTCGCACTCATCCGCCAATCCCGCCTCTACCAGGTTTTTGGCGGCGTATCTTGCGGCGTAGGCTCCCACCCTGTCTATACGAAGCGGGTCTTTTCCGCTCAGAGCGGCCCCGCTGTTCCTTGAGTAGTCGCCGTAAGTATCTATGCCGGTTTTTCTCCCGGTTAGGCCTGAATGAACCGAGGGGCCCCCAAGGTGAAAAACGCCCTCAGGATTTATGAATATCTCGGTGAGGCTGTCGGGCCGGAGCGGTTCATCCTGGAACACATGCTCGATAACGGCTTCTCGAATATCGGCTCTGAGCTTGTCAAGCGAAGGCTTTGCGGCATCTTTCTGGCTGGCCGTGATGGTAATGCTGTGAATGCGAGAGGGATTTCGGTCCCTGTATTCGATTCCGACGTCTGTCTTAGCTTCAGGACAAAGGTAGGGTAGAATTTTTTCTTTCGCCGCTTCCGTCATGCGCCTGGACAGTTTATGGGCGAGCCAAATGGGCAGGGGCATCAGCGCGGCGTTCTGGCGGCATGCGAACCCGAATGTGGTGACCTGATTTCCGGCCGGTATTGCCTCGATTTGCTTCGAGGTAAGCTTTCTTTCGTCAAACCGGTAAACCGGGTCGAGGGAAAGCTCCTTTATGCTCGTCAGCACGCTCGAAGTTCTAGTGTTGAAATCGGCGCCCTGGTAGCCAACCCTTCCAATCACTTTGCGGGCAATTTCGGAGAGACTGAAGGCGGCTTGCGAAGCAAATCTTGCCGCGATGAAGACTATCGAAGCGGAGAGAGCGCACTCGGCGATTATCCTGGAGTAAGGGTCCTGCTCCAGGAAATGGTCTACTATGGCATCGCTGATGATGTCGCAAAGCTTGTCCGGGTGTCCCTCCGTCACCGACTCCGACGTAAGCATGAAGTTGTTTTTCATTCCTTTTGCCCCTTGAGCCTCTTGCGAAGCTTCCGCGAGAAGCTGCTATAACGTTTCGCGACATGCTTCATTATTTTCCGCATCCGGACGTTTGCCTGCACCCTTAGTCGCCTCGTTTACAAGGAGAGGCAGGATCGCGCTGATCCCGATTATGACATGATCGATGAGGCTTAGAGGCGCGATCCCGAGAAGAGTGCGAAGCCCGGGGACGACAGAAGTGAGCAGTTGCAGGCCGAGCGAGCCTCCAAGCGCCAGGGTTAGATACTTGTTCGCAGGAAGCTTCTCCTTGTCATAGATGCTCACTTTTTCTGAGCGACAGCTTATGGCGTGAAGCAACTGGGAGATGGTGAGACTCTGAAAAGCCATCGTGGAGGCCTTCTGTCCAATTCCGTAACGAGCCAGACCAACTCCATAGGCGCCAAGGGTTGCAAGGCTTATTACGCTTGATTCGATCCCTATTCGCTTGAAATCCTGCTTCCCTATTATGGGCTCTTTGGGGTCGCGAGGCTGCCGCTCCAATATGCCAGGCTCCGGAGACTCCAGAGCGAGGGCGAGGCTGGGAAAGATATCGGACATAAGGTTTATCCAGAGAAGCTGCATGGCGCTAAGCGGATAACCCATGCCGGTCGCGCCGGCCACGAACATCACCGTGATTTCGCTGAAATTGGTCGAGAGGAGAAAATGCAGTGATTTTTTTATATTGTCGTGGATTGCCCTGCCGTGGCCGACTGCCAGGACCATCGTTTCCAAATTGTCGTCTTCGAGCACCACGTCGGCTACCTGCCGCGCGACGTCGGTGCCACTGTGGCCCATCGCGATTCCGATATCGGCTGCCTTGAGGGCCGGCCCGTCGTTTATGCCGTCGCCGGTCATCGCCACTATCTTTCCGGCATCCTGTAGGGCCTGAACTATCTGCAGCTTGTGGGCCGGACTTACCCTGGCGAATACATGCACTCTTTGCGAAAGAGCCCTCAATGCCCTTGAATCGATGTCGGTAAGGCTGGTCGAATCAAGGATTTCTATTGGCTTTTCCCGGCTTAGGCCCAGTGCTTTTCCGATTGCATACGCCGTCGGGCTCTGGTCGCCTGTCAGCATTATTGTGTCTATCCCGGCGCAGTGGAAGCGCGCGATCAGTTCCTTCATACCAGGGCGAAGGGGGTCCGCCATGCCGATAAGCCCGACCCATGTCAGACCGCTGAATCTGTCCAGGACCTCTTCGTCTTCGGATGACTGGAATGCAAAACCGAGCACGCGGAGGGCTTCGCCCGCCATGCGATCGTTCTCGAGCTCGATTTTCGAGATGTCCTGCTCGCTGATAGGCAGTTTTTGACCTCCAACAAGTTGTGTGTCACACATGGCGAGAACTTCCACCGGGTTTCCTTTTAAAGCGAGAAATCTTTCGGTGGTCCCGGCGATATGAACCGTGGACATGAAATGGCGGTCTTCGGCGCGGAATCTGGTCTTGATTCTGGGATAGCGCTCGCTAACCTCCGCGATGCTGAGACCGGTACTAACGGCGAATTCGAGCAGCGCTTTTTCGGTAGATGAACCTTGATCTGCGTCTTCTCCGCTCACTTCCCCACACAGAATACAGATTCTGGCAAGCTGCAGAAGCTCCGGGCTGTTGCGTGGGCTAATTTTTCTGCTGCCCTGGAAAAATCCGTCCGGTTTCAGCTCAGTCGCATGATTTCCGGAAAATATTCTAATTACCGACATACGGTTTTGGGTTACCGTACCGGTCTTGTCAAAGCAGATCGTCTGAACTTCTCCAAGCGTTTCCACGGCTTCCAGGTCTCTGATAACTACCCGCTGAGCGTTCAATTTGCGGATGCCCAACGCCAAGGTCGTGGTGGCGACTGTCGGAAGCCCTTCAGGGACGGCGGCTACGGCAAGAGAGATGGTCGTTTTGGAAATGAGCGCAAGTGCTGTACGCCTTATCAAACCCGTCATAAAAACAAGCGCGCACAGGGCTCCGCTCAACCACACCATTTGGTTGCCGATAATATTTAATTGTTTTTCCATAGGGGTCTGCGGGGCAATGGTTTCGCCGATCATCGCCTGAAGCTTCCCTATCTCTGTGAAGCGGCCTGTTGCGACCACTATCCCGCGTCCCTGCCCTCCTGTAACGAGGGTGCCCATATAGACGATGTTTTTGCGGTCGGCGATCGAAATATCGGCTTTTTCAATCATTTCGATATCTTTGAGCACGGGAACGCTCTCGCCGGTCAGACTTGATTCATCGACCCTCAGGCGTGTAGCCTCCAGGACTCTGCAATCGGCGCCAACGTATGTTCCAGGCTCAAAGATCATCAGGTCTCCGGGGACCACATTACGGGCGTCGATTCGCTTCCTGGCGGCATCCCGTACCACCACCGCCGATGGATGCATGAGAGTCTTGAGAGAGGAGATCGTCCTTTCGGCCTTGTCTTCTGTTACGAAGCCGATTGAAGAATTGATTGCCACCACGGTCATTATTGCGACTGCATCAACGATTGCGCCTGTGAGGAGGGAAATCCCTGCAGCAACGCCGAGCAAAGCGACAGGCAGCGAAGTCAACTGATTGATAAAAATCTGGAATTTCGATCTGCGCGGTGCTTCCGGAAAGCGATTGAGGCCAAATGCTGCAATCTTTTCACGGGCAACGTCACTTGAAAGCCCTTCTTCTGCCGAGCTGCCACAGGCCATCACCACAGCCTCAACACCGATCGCGTGCCACGGGCGCTCGTATGTCATACATCCGCTACCGGACGGCTGAACCCGCCTCTGAGCTGATCCGAGGGCCGCATCCGTGATTTCGATGCTACGCATGGTTGGCAGGGAGGCGAGGCTGCCGGCCACCGGGGGGGCCGACTGGATGTCAGGCGCTGTAGGATGGCGCGGAGAGAGGTTTTTCTGCGCCCCTTGACTGGCTATATCCGATCTGCCTAAGCAATCGTTGATAATGGATTCGTAAGATTGATTGAACTCTGAAACGGCTTTTTCGACCAGAGACTTGATCTGGTCGAGCGTTGCCCCGGAATCATAGCGCACCAACACCGCTGAGCTAAAAATGTTTGCGCCCGCATTGATTACTGCGGGGTCGGCGTCAAGCTTGCGCTCAAGGTGGTGCTTTAGAGAATCGCAGCGGTAGAGCTCTTTTATCCTGAATCTCGCTCTGCCGGCGATGGCGGCGTGCAAAGTCTCGACCACGGCGAATTCCTGCCCGATGAACAGCTCTCTCATTTATCCCGGTGCGGAAGGGCTGCCCCGGCGACGTCCTTGGCACCGGAAACAACGCCCATCAAAATCGCGCGCACAGCTTTTACCGCGTTTTCCCCTAAAGATCCGGCCGCCTCGATGGCCCCGTTTACAGCGGCCTTGGCGACTTCACTGACGTTTCCGCCGAGCTGTCCAGCGGCCTCTACGATTCCTTCAACCGTTCTTTTGGCAACGACGGCGACATCCGCCCCGACATCGGCGGCCCCCTTCACGGCGTCTCTGGCAGTCTGGGCTGCAGCCCCAACAACGTCGCCTCCAACTTCACCTACGCCGAGGATTATCCCCTTTGCGATGCTCTTGGTCCCGTTCAGAAGACCCGAGCCGGTTTCATGCGCGGCCGCTATCGTTCCTTTGATAACGTCGCTCGCCACTCCAACCGCCCCGTTTGCAACTGCCCCGGTCGCATTTAACGTGTCCAAGATTGTGTTTCGCGCCAGATTAACCAAGCCGGCCTCGACTTGGTTAATTATCTCAAAGGCGTTAATTATGCCATCCTTTATTGTTTTTTGTGCGCCTTCGTTGCCTTTGGCGGGAGCGTCCAATGCTGAGGCAGATTCACCTTTTTTCTTTTCATCTGGAGCGTCCTGTACCGAAGCAGACTCGCTTTTTTTCATTTTTTCATCTCCCTTGTTTTCCCGACCCCACCGGGCGATCATACGGAAAAGGTCCTGAAGAGGAAATGTAAATTCCGTACAGGAATACAGCGCAGAGGACCGTCTATAGCATTCCCTGTGCTTATCACAGGCCGTTGTTGCGGGAGCTGTTCATCCCGGATCTTTCCGAAGCACAGTGGGCAATGATTGGTTTATCAGGCGATTGAACCATCCTCGGCGCCTGACATCGGTGCGGAGGTCTGTTGCCGTCTCTCTTCAGCGAGTTCCGCATGAGCTTCCGCAGCCAGGTCTTCCACCGATTCCTTTGCCTCGGCAATCAGCTCTGCGGTTTTTTCAAACAGGAGTATTGCGCTTTTTATCGTTGCCTTGGCCACCGGCTTCACAACGGCAGCCACCGCCGGGGCGATGGCAGGCGCCAGGACCAATACTCCGAGACCAATTGCCAGACCTGTTCCCATCTTTAATCCATTGTCAAAAAACGCCATCTGCCACCTCCTGAATGACTCGCGTAAACCGGCCCCAACTTAACCGGAACCACAACGTGTCATACCTATATTGAAAAGATGTACTTTAATAAAATTGTGTTTGCGCACTGGCTCAGGCCGCTATTATCCAGCGGCCGGTCCTTCAGGCGAGCATTTGTCCTCCGGACTGTTAAGCTTAACGTAGGACTCAAGCGCAAAGTAGGCAAGCAAATACCAGGGCGCACCCGCAATTTGAAGGCCTTGCCTGGCGAGTTGCAAAACGGCAAGCGCACCGAACCCGAGCGGCACCAGCAGCTTTAAATTCAACAGGTTTCCGGCCCCAAAACCCAGATGCTTCTGGAGGTCGGTAACCGCATCGGCCAATGATAATCCGGAGGTTTCGACACCCGCTGCCGCCATCAATATTACACCCATATCCTGCAGCCTGGACTTGATATCTTCGAGCGCCTCTTCATTGTGGTGTACGATGATGGTGCCGGTGTTTAAATTGGCTTGGACGCTGTTGACCTCCGGAGATGCTTCGAGTAACTTGGCAATCCGGGCCATTTCTTTTGGCTGCCGCCTTTTGCGCGACAGCCTGATTCGGGTGCGCCCGGCAGTGCTGGACACAATTTGAGTATGGTCGTCCATGAGGGCTCAAATCCTCTATCAGAAAATTGGGAAAAAAGTTAAGCTAATTGTTACAATATGTTTCCGGTAGTGTGGTGTCAAGCTAATTTGCGGGACATGACATTCGACATAAAGGGCAGGTCAAAAATGGCGGCAGAGACCAGAAACAAAGATGTTCTTATAGACAGGCTGATTGAGCTTGCCGGACACACGCAAATCGTGCACCACATTCAGGGGCGTATCAGGCTGAAAGTGAAACTCTCCGGCTTGTTTCTCGCACAGGACCTCGAAGCCGAGGATATGAAGAAATACTTTATGGGCATTGTGGATGTCAGAACCAACGCGGCCGCACGGTCCATAGTCATCAGCTACGATACCGGGGCAATAGCCCCGGATCTTTGGGATCGTCTGGTCAACTGCAGTGCAGACCCATTGCACAGAAGCTCTGTAAAGGAAGAACTGGAGAAGCTTTCAAGGCCGGGGCCGGAGCACTCTGACCCCCGACAACTTTAACACGGTCTACGTCTTTTTCCGGCGGCGGCGGTTCTTGACCGGGCATTGTGCGGGTTATGATTCTTCAAGAAAACTTCCTGTAAACCTAAAAAATTCAAATCCAAGCTAAATGTCTGAAAATTGTAAGCATCATGTAACACTCCCGTAACATTGGCGGACTATTTTGTATTCCGTGGGGGAAAATACCGGCGAGGGAGGTGCAGCATGAGCTATTATTGCCACAACACTCCGGGGCGACTCAGAATCAAAACTCCGATAGTCAAGCAGAACCCCGTGGAAGTAGAGAAAGTCCGGGGTATGCTTCAAGCGCTCTCTGGAGTCGATGCCGTTTCCATCAACGCTCTGACCGGAAGCATCACCATCAATTATTCCGATAGCGTGACGGACTCGGAGTCGATTTTGAGTATTCTCGAGGAAAAGGGTTACTATAAGATTTTATCGTCAGAGGAACAGGAGCACCCTATCGAGACTGCAGTGTCGAAGGTCGGAACGACTGTAGGCAAGGTGATTCTGGGGGCTTTTGTCGAAAAGGCCTTTGAAGGCTCGATGCTCTCATTCCTTGCCTTGCTGGTTTAATCGGATTCGGCCTCTGGCCGATTTGTCCGAACGACATTCTACAACTGTTTTGCGGGGCTCCGTAGAGGTGAACTTTTCATATTTGGAGAAACCTTTTCGGCGCCGAAAGGAACGTTGTTCCGCAAAACCTGCCTAAATCATTTCAGCGAAAAAAAATCCATCCAGATCGTCAGAAAACAGTAAATGCTTCACAAATTATTTGCGATCCCCTGAGATTAACCGTTAACAAGGTGAGCTCGCGGGTGACTCAATGGTTTGACGTCCTTAAAACCCAGTTCGGAAACCAGGGAAGGAAACTTACTTTCGCCAATTCTTTGTTTCAACCACTCGATATAGTCTTTGACAAAGATCTCCCCTAAAGATCGGTCAGGAGTCCCAAACGCTATGCCTTTGGTTTTAGGGAAGTGGACTGCAAGCTTGGTCGGCAATCTAAATTTGCAGCCATCTTCTTTTTTCAGTACGTTTGACGAACAACTGGGCGAAGTGATACAATTTCAGTGGGTCTTGACGGAACAAGGCAATCTCAACTCCTGCCTGCTATAAGGTTCTGATGAGGAGGATCTAGTCATGACGTCAAAAGCAATCGCAACGGTGGTAAGAATGATGGAGTCTTTACCCGAACCTGCGCAGGAGCAAATCGTGGCACATCTTCGCCGGTATCTCGAAGAACTGCAAGATGAACATCGGTGGGATAGTCTTTTCCAGAGAACTAAACCGCAATTGATTGCCGCCGCCAAACGAGCCAAAGAGGAAATCGCTGCCGGACAAGCGGAGCCTCTGGACCCTCATCGCCTATGAAGTCCGCAGCCCTGCCCTCATTCTGGGCAACCTACCGGTCACTCGATGAATCTATCAAACGGGCGACAAGAAAAGCATACCGCTTATGGATGGAAAATCCATTCCATCCATCACTGCATTTCAAATGCATCAACACGGAAGAAGATGTCTGGGCGGTGAGAGTCACACTTGGCTTTCGAGCCGTTGGAATTTTGGAAGGCGACACAGTAACGTGGTTTTGGATAGGCAGCCACGATGAATATGAGCGTTTCTTTTCACGATGAAACGCATCGCCGGTTTTTCCGCAAATAGAAGAAAACCTCACTGAAATGAGCGGGGCAGCCCCTGTTAAATAGTTTGTAACGTTAACAGAGAGGATACGCTCCATCAATCCCACTGCGCTAATCCATTCCGCATCTGAACTCTTTATAATCCAAAGGTTCAACCATCTCGACCAGGGGGTATTCGCTCATGCTTCCGGGGGCGCCCGGGAGAGGCATCCCGGACGATTCAATTGCGCTTCCGGGATGCCACCGAGGGAATAAATACCGGACGGGTGATGAAGTTAGGAAAGCGAAATTTCGCCTTTCACCTTCACATTAGACCACGCCGGCCTGCCGCAGTTCTTCCAGCCGTGTTTTGCCTATTCCGAGGTATTTCTGGTAGATATAGCCGTTGTCTGCGCCGATGGGCCTGCAGACCCATTTGATGCGGCCGGGCGTAAGAGACATCCCTTTGAACGACGAGTTCTGTATGAATATCTCCCCGTAAATAGGATCGTCGGTTACATAGAAAGTCAATCGATCATGCCAGTGTTCCCTTTGCATAACTTCCTTTGGTGACTCGAGGCGCCCGACGACCACGGTTCCTTTGCGGTCAGGTTTTTTCATGTATGATCCTACAACGCGCAAGATCTCATCGGCCGTGTATTTGGACGTAAAAGCCTCGATCTGATGCTGTATGTCAGGCTGGTTCCGGGGATTGAGGCGCTCTTTAATGGTTGGATACTGGGCGAGAAGCTCCGGCCGGTCGATGATCTCGCAAAGCGCAGCCCAGTTGGGATCGGTGAATCCGGAGATGAACGTATAGCCGTCTTTGCATTTAACATAGGTGTAAGGAAAAACCGCATAGTCATAGTTTCCGGCACGCGGCATAAGGTCCTGAGACATGTGATAATATTGCATGGCATAATTGGAGATGGCGAGGAGGCCTTCGGGGGGCGAGCAGTCCACCATCTGGCCCTGACCGCTTTTCCTTTTGTAGTACACCGCCGTCATGATTCCGAAGGCGGCCCAGGCGCCCCCGGCATACCATCCCATCCAGTTGCCCTGTCTCAAGGGCCGCTTGTATTCGGGAGGGACCTCGGGATCGAGGTCCGGCTCTCCCGTAATTGACATGATGACCCCTCTTGCCTGGTTAGTGATGTCGTAATCCGGCTGATTGCCGCACTTTTCGGCATCTTTTCCAAACTGCCCGTAAACATAAATCGGGCAATAGATCAGCCCGGGGTTTTCCACGGCAAGCTGCCGATAGCCGGCGCCCCGTTCGTCAAGATAGCCTGGTTTAAAGGTCTCGATCACCACGTCGGCTTTCCGGGCAAGTCTTTTGAATATATTTACACCTTCTTGTGTCTCTATATCCAATGTCACGTGGAACTTGTTCCTGGCTTCGGTTAAGTAAGCCAGCCCGGAATCTTTGACCATCATCCCGTAGGGACTCATTTTACGTGCGATATCGCCTCCGGGCGCTTCCACCCGGATCACTTCGGCCCCCAGTTCTGACAGGATAGAGGAGGCAAAAAGCCCAGCGTAGCTCCCTTGGCTGGCATCTATAACCAGCATGTCATCGAGAGCTTCAGGTTTTTTGAAAATGTCCTCCGGGTCGGTCTCCCGGTGTGCCCACCTGGCGTACTCGGCGTTGGCCGCCATACCGATTATTCTTTTATCGTCCATGTCGTTCCTCCCGGCTCAAGAAAGTTTCTTTCCGCTTACCTCGTCCCAATCCGATGGCGGACAATGAGACCGGATGCTGGGATTCCACTTGAAAATAATCCCTTCCTCCTCAAGGCTCTTTATGGCAGCCCGAGGCATACCCAGGATTTTGGTGAAAACATATTCGTTATCGAACCCCAGCGGCCGAGAGCTCCACTTCAGTCTTGCCGGCGTCTCGCTAAGACGGGGGGGATAGCAAGGCTGCACCATATCGCCGTAGAGCGCGTCATCGTGCTGCTGTATGGCGCCGCGCTCGCGGAAATGCCGGCTGTGGTAGACATCGCTTGCGGAGAGAACGTGAGTGGCCGCGAACCCGAACTTGTTGGCCAGTTCTACGACGTGATCCACTGTCTTGTCCGCAGCCCATGCTTCAATCGCCTGCAGGATTTCACGGGCATTTTCGTCTTTGAGGCGTTGAACCGGGTCACGGAATTGTTCAAAGAGTGCGGCCTGGCCCATCGCCTCGCAAAGGCCCCTAAACTCCTCTTCAGCGAAAGCGGCCACTGCCACCCACCCATCCGAACACCTGAAAAGGTCGGAGGGACAGACCGCGAGGTCGCGGTTCCCGGAACGCTTTCGGTCCGTGCCGGTTTTATGTGAAAAGAGCCAGGTCCAATCGAGGCATCGAATGACGTTTTCCACCTGCAAGTAGTCAATGAACTGACCTTGGCCCGTTCTTTCCCTGTAATTGAGAGCAGCCAGGATGCTGACCGCGCACATCAGGCCTGTGAACCAGTCTGCGATCCACACACCGGATTTGATCGGCCCGCGCTCCTCGAACCCCGTAATGGGCGAAAGCGCTCCCATACTCTGGGCCACCGCGTCGTAGGACGTCCTTCCAGTCCATGGGCCCCAGCTCCCATAACCCGAGACGTGAAGTTGGATAATCCGCGGATTGATTTTCCGAAGTTCCCTGTAGCTGAGCCCCCATGTAGCCAGTCTACCCGGCGTGAGATTGTCGACGACAACGTCGGCTTTCTTAACCAGATCGAGAAAAATCTCTTTGGCCTTTGGGTTATTCATGTGCATCCCCACCCAGTACTTATTATGATTTTCGATCTCCAGGCCCGGGGACATGTTTTTCCAGAAGAAGGCGTAAGGCGTTACGAACCTCATCTGGTCCCCCTTCTGGCCTTCGAACTTGATCACCTCGGCGCCGAATTCGGCAAGATAATCGCATGCCGCCGGGCCAAGGACGACGTAGCATACTTCCAGGACCCTAACGCCTTTGAGCGGTTCAGGTTTATCGAAAAGCTTCCCAACATCGTACTGCTGCTTTAAAAACTCGAGATAAGAACCGTCCTGTTTCATCAAGTAACTCCTTACAGCCGCCCCCCGAAAGGGGGAGCGGCGCGTCTCAGGTTTTCCGGCCGGCACGCTTTGCCTTGCAGCAAAGCGTGAAAGCTCCGGATGGGCAAGCCCTTAAGATAACAAGGACAAGCTGCCTGTGTACTCATCGGATGCGAGTCAGAAAAACTCTTATCACGATAAATTCAGGAACTCATCGCTCGATTGCAGGTAATGCCTGCGAGACACAGCATGTTGCCGGAAACATTTTCACTCCGGCTGAAAGGAACTGGACCCCGGATTAAGCGGCACAATGGCAAGGTCGTAATATCGGGTATTTGAGCAGATCGAATGAGAAGCTTCTAAAGGGACCTTTCCGTCTTATCCACGTACGAAGCCAATTGCATTTTCGGCGCCTTGGCAAGTGGATAATATTAGATTGTGGCCCTACAATTCAAACTATTTTTGCCGGGATCAGACCAAACTTATTTGTTCATGATGAGAACTCCCTGTGGCGTTCGCGAGAGCGGGGTTCGGCGGTGAGGCCCTCCCCACCGGATAGGCTTTTATTTCTTCCCTCATGGCAGACGGACACAAATGCCTCCGCAGGTCGAATTAAAGCGAAGAATTTTCTTGCCCATACTTGCCGGCGCATTTAGAGGAGTTAAAATTCAATCAAGCCTCCCTTCCTCTTCACGGGGCAGGGAAAAAAAGTCAAATACAGCCGGTTGCCTCGCACGGGTAGCCGGCTTCTTTTTTTCCAGGAATCATTGGCTTCCCGCTTCTCTTAAGTGGTTGCACACACTGCAAACAAATCTCTAAAGTTTCGATTTATCAATGCCGAAGTAAGTAAACGGAAGGGCTTTGGGCGCCCTATTGATTTTTCATAAGCCCTCTAAACTGCAGATACTGCATACGGCGGGTGAAAGCCGTTTTCATCCAAATCAGGAAACACTTTAGGGAAACATGTATTGGAGGGGAAATCATGAAACTTTTTTACTCAGGATTGATTGCTGTTTTTTGCTCCGTTTTTCTCTTTAGCGCTATTCCGGCGCTCGCGGAACAAACCCAGGAGGAACTGGCCAAAGAATCCATTGCGGCAATCAAGGCCAGTGCTTCGACCCCGGCAACGCCGCAACAGGTGATGGAGAAAGTGGAAAAGGCCGCCGCTCTTCTGCAAAAGGAGGGTAAGGAGGCTTTCCCGAAATTCCAGGGGAAAGACAGCGAATTCATCTTTGGCGGCACTTACATGTGGATTCACGATGCTGAGAGTGCTACGCAGTTGATGAATCCGGTCATGCCCCAGATAGTAGGCAAGACCAATGCCTCCATCAAGGACACCAATGGCAAATTCATATTTGTCGCAATGAATGAAGCGGCCAAAAAGAACGGAGCAGGCTGGGTGGACTATATGTGGCCCAAGCCGGGAGATACGACGCCTACTCAGAAGGTTGCCTATGTGAAACTGATAAAAATTGACGGAGCCGAGTGTATAGTCGGCTGCGGCATTTGGGGTGTGCCTCCTGAAGAAGTTACAAAACTGGTTGCCGAATGAATTGAACGTCGAGCCTCGGGGGCGCCTGCCTTGGCGCCCCGGCCCGCCTTCATGCAAGGCACCGCCCGGGAGTGAAAAAAACGATGAAGTTAAAGATGGAAAATATCAGTCTCAACAAGAAGCTCTTCGGTTTTGCCGGATTGACCTCTCTTCTTGTGCTTGCTGCTCTTGGGACAGGTGGTTTCTACTTTTTTCAAATTGAGAATGCCAACCTTCTGAAGGAAAAAGTGGCCAAAACGGTTGAAACAGTACTTGAAACCCGCGGGGCGGAAAAAACCTATTTGCAGTTTTTCAGGGCCGAGCTGAAACAGGAGTTTGAAGAAAAGGCACGCAAGGTCAGGGAGTGGTTCGGAAATCTCAGGTCTTCAACTGCCAACGAAGAATGGAAGAAGCGGGTCTCGGATATGGAGAGCCATTTCGATAGCTATCAAAAGCTGTTTCAGGAAATTGATGAGCTCCATGCCAGGCAGAACGGCCTGAGAGACGAAATGCTCAAGCCTCTGCAAGTGGCTGAGGAAAAGCTGCGGAAGATACAGTCCGATCTCGAGTCGAAACAGGCCCTGCTCCAACTTCAAGGGGCACCACTCACCGATGCTGAATTCGGAGTCCTTAACGCCATAAAGGACTGCAGGGACGCGTTCTTGCAATTGGAGGTTATCCAGCTCCAGTATCTGCTGACCGGAGATCAGAATCTCATTCAGCAATATAAGAAGCGCGCATCCGGAGAGGTTCAGAGCTTAGTCATCGCTTTGAGCAGTTTCGTCAGGACCTTTAAGAATCAGTCCTGGATGGATGCGACAGCAGGCATCAAAGAGTCTCTGAGCAACTTTACCAGTTTAATCGATCAGTCCCAGCAGTTGTATCAAAAGGAGAACGAAAAGCTGGGCAGCCTGAATGAAAGCGGTGTGAGCATTCTGAGCACGGCTAACGCCCTATTGGGTGAAGTCAGCCAGTCGATAGACGCACAGAAAAATTATGCGTTAAAACTGGTTTGCGCCTTAATGTTTTCGGGTCTCCTGGTTTTTTGGGGCCTTTCCTTGTTACTGGTTCGATCAATTACGAGACCTGTAAGACACGCCGTCATAGGGTTGACGGAAATCGCGGAACAGGTGAACGCCGCTTCGGGCCAGTTAGCAGATGCCGGAAAGGAACTCTCCGAGGGATCGGCCAGTCAGGCGGCGGCAATAGAGCAGACTTCCTCCTCTCTTGAAGAGATGGCCTCTATGACCAGGCAGAATGCGGAAAATTCTTCTCACGCAAACAGCCTCATGCTCGAAACCAAAGAAACCGTCGGCCAGGCAAATAAGTCCATGCAGGGACTCACCGCCTCCATGAAAGAAATTTCCGTGGCCAGCGAGCAGACGCAGAAAATCATAAAAACGATAGATGAGGTTGCTTTCCAGACTAACCTGCTGGCCTTAAACGCTGCTGTGGAAGCTGCCAGGGCGGGTGAGGCCGGGGCGGGGTTCGCCGTCGTAGCAGAAGAGGTCAGAAACCTTGCGCGGCGAACGGCTGAGGCTGCCAAAGATACGGCGGGACTAATCGAGTCAACCGTTAAAAAGGTTAAAGACGGCGCAGTCCTGGTAGATCGTACAAACGCGGAATTCAGCCGGGTACTGGGCAGCGCGTCCAAAGCCGGAGACCTTGTTGGCGAGATTGCGGCCGCCTCGAACGAGCAGTCGCAGGGAATCGCCCAGATAAACGGGGCCGTAGCCGAAATGGACAAAATAATCCAGGAGAATTCAGCCAGTGCGCAGGAATCTTCTTCGGCTTCATTGGAACTCAATTCGCGCGCAGGGGACCTGCAGATATATATCCAGGACCTGAGCCGGCTGATCGGCGGCAACCTCAAGGAACGCGGAAACGCAAAAAAGCAGGCCCGTTCCAAGGCCCGAGGTCCTCTCGGTTCACCTGCTGCGCTCGAGAAAAGAACGCACGCACATCGATCAGCACACTTTGAAGCCCCCGAGGACCAGGAACCGGACTTTTTTGAAGAACCCGAGGAGCAAGAAACCACAGGCTCACAGACAAAATACCCGCACAGCTTCTAAATCTAAAGCCACCCGCCCTAACGGCCGAAGGAATCTTCCTTCCCTTGTGCTTGCGGCTCTGGACGCGGGTGGTTTTTGTTCTTAATCGCACACGGTCTAAAACCATCAAATGCTCCGCATTTCCCGCTTCCCCAATCGCACGAACACACGGCATGAAAATCTCTAAAGTTTCAATTTATTGATGCCGAGCTTTATGAACGTGGACCTTCGAGCGCCTGAAGAAAAGCTCTTTCCTGAAAACCTCAAAGCTCAATTGACCTCCAAGATTCATCAGGCAAGAATCTCATAGCTGCCGTTTTGTATAACGGGGTGAAGAGTTTTTTTCATTCGCATTGTGAAAAAATCTTAAGAACGTGATTGGGAGGAGATCATGAAATTGTTCCTAAATGTATTGATTGCCGTTTTTTGCTCCGTTTTTCTTTTTAGTGCAATTCCAGCGCTCGCGGAAAAAACTTCGGACGACCTAGCCAAAGAATCCGAGCAGGCCTGTGAGGCCAGCGCATCGACAAAGGCAACGCCCCAGATGGTCATGGACAAGGTCGAAAAGGCAGCCGCGCTTCTGGGCAAGGAAGGAAGGGAAGCTTTCCCGAAATTCAGAGGGAAGGACAGTGAATTCATTTTCGCCGGCACCTACATGGTGATCCAAGACTTGTCGGGTAGTGTTGTAATGCACCCGGTCAAGTACAAACTGGAAGGCCAGAGCTGTATAGACCTCAAGGACTCCAACGGGAAACTCTTTTTCATCGCCATTAACGAGGTGGCCAAAACCAAGGGGTCAGGATGGGTAGACTATATGTGGCCAAAACCGGGAGAGAAAACACCTTCGTTGAAGGTATCCTATGTGAAACTGGTTAAAGCCGGCGGGGAGGACCTCGCAGTCGTATGCGGCATATGGGATGTGCCACCTGAAGAGGTCCAGAAACTCGTGAAATGATTTTAGCGCAGCCTTAAGCGGTTTTCTCTTGTGGGAGTCGCGGCGGAGCCATGCGTGGTGCCCTTTTTTTCTAATACGGAGCGGACGATGAAGCTAAAGACCGGACCTATAAGCCTCAACAAGAAACTCTTCTCGTTTGTCGCACTGACTATTTTTCTGGTGCTTGCTGCTCTGGGAACAGGCGGTTTTTACTTCTTCAAAATCGAACAGTCCAACCTGCTGAGAGAGGACGTAGCCAAAACAGTGGAAACGGTCCTTGTGACCCGTGCGGCGGAAAAGACCTATCTGCAGTTTTTCAAAGCAGAACAGAAACAGGAGTTTGAAACAAAGGCGGGGGACGTCAGGGGGCGGTTTGAAAAGCTCAAGTCTTCAGTTGCCAACGATGGATGGAAAAGCAGAGTCCTGGTGATGGAGGGCCAATTCGAAAACTATAAGAAGATGTTTGAAGAAATTGATGAACTCCATTCCAGGCAGAACAGCCTGAAAGATGAAATGCTCAAACCTCTACGTATATCAGAGAAAGCGCTGCATAAGATACAGGCTGATATTGAGGCAAGGCAGTCCGAACTCCAGATGGACGGGGAAACGCTCAGCGCCCAGGAATTCGGAATGCTTAACGTCGTAAAGGACTGCAGGTCTGCGTTCATTCAATTGCAGAATATCCAGCTTGAGTATCTTCTGACCGGAGATCAGAAATTCATTCAGGAATATAAGACACTTGCCTCCGGAAGCGTGCAATCCTATCTCATTGCCCTGGACCAGTTCTTCTCCGCGCTGAAAAACCAGTCCTGGGAAAATGCGACCAAAGGCATCAAGGAGTCTCTGAACAGCTTTGCCGGATTCGTCGATCAGTCCCAGCAGTTGTATCGAACGGAAAGCGACAGGTTGGGCAGCCTGAATGAAAGCGGCGAGAACATCCTAAGTACGGCAAGCGCCCTTTTTGGTGAGGTCAGCCACTCGATAGACGCTCAGAGAGATCAGGCAGTGAAACTTGTGTGCGCCTTCACGTTTTCTGCACTGCTGGTGTTTGTGGGACTTTCTTTTTTACTGGTTCGATCAATTACCAGGCCGGTCAGAAAAGCCGTCATAGGGTTGACGGAAATCGCGGAACAGGTGAACGCCGCTTCGAGCCAGTTAGCAGATGCTGGAAACGAACTCTCTGAGGGATCGGCCAGTCAAGCGGCGGCAATAGAGCAGACTTCCTCCTCTCTTGAAGAAATGGCCTCTATGACCAGGCAGAATGCGGAAAATTCTTCTCACGCAAACAGCCTCATGCTGGAAACCAAAGAAACCGTCGGCCAGGCAAATAAGTCCATGCAGGGACTTACCGCCTCCATGAAAGAAATTTCCGTGGCCAGCGAGCAGACGCAGAAAATCATAAAAACGATAGATGAGGTTGCTTTTCAGACTAATCTGCTGGCCTTAAACGCCGCTGTGGAAGCGGCCAGGGCGGGTGAAGCCGGGGCGGGGTTCGCGGTCGTAGCCGAGGAGGTCAGAAACCTTGCGCGGCGAACGGCTGAGGCTGCCAAAGATACGGCGGGACTAATCGAGTCAACCGTTAAGAAGGTTAAAGACGGCGCAGTCCTGGTAGAACGGACCAACGCGGAATTCAGCCGGGTACTGAGCAGCGCCTCCAAAGCCGGAGAACTTGTGGGCGAGATTGCCGCAGCCTCGCACGAGCAGTCGCAGGGAATAGCCCAGATAAACGGAGCCGTAGCCGAAATGGACAAGATCATCCAGGAGAATTCAGCCAGTGCGCAGGAGTCTTCTTCGGCTTCATTGGAACTCAATTCGCGCGCAGGGGACCTGCAAATATATATCCAGGACCTGAGCAAGCTGATCGGCAGCAATCTTAAGGAAGGTGGAAACGCAAAAAGGCAGGCCCGTTCCAAGACCCGAGGTCCTCTCGGTTCACCTGCTGCGCTTGAGAAAAGAGCGCATGCACATGGAGCAGCACAGTTTGAAGCCTCCGAGGACCAGGAACCGGACTTTCTTGAAGAACCCGAGGAGCAAGAAACCACAGGCTCACAGACAAAATACCCGCACAGCTTTTAGCGTCATTTCGAGGGCAAAGAATTCAACGCTCCGGGAGGCTGGGCATGCCCGGGGTGAACGGGGCGTCTGTGGGCCGGTCACGCGGCCAGCGGTGGGTTATTTGTCCGAAACTTCTCCCTCTACGCACATAATCTCGACTTTTCTCAGCTTGAGTTCGAACAGCGCCCCCTCCAACTCTCCCTTCGTTGCGGCAAGCCTTCCAACGTCATGAATGACCAGGCGCGCTATCCGGTCCCGCTCGACGTCCCTGAACAAATCGCTCCTGCTCGTGTAGAAGACCGCCTGCGACTCATCCAGTCCTTTTTCCCTTATAAAATTGAGGCATTTTTCCTTCTGTGCGGCCAGGGGACGTTCATAGCTTCCTTCGTCCTCGACCGTCAACTCGTGTTTCCAGACCAATTGGTAGACGGCTGTCACTTTTTCTTCCATATTTTCCCCATAAATCTGTTATTTTTTCACTGAGTTGTCATTCCGGTTCCGAATGATCAGTTTAGCAGTAAGAGCCTACTGCTGGAAAGAGCCAATATCGGGCGAGAGGATTGAATAATGGGTAACAAAACATTCGAACAGGGTCCGATACGACCTCCCAGCGAAGCAGGAAGCCTGTTGTTCCGGTTCACGAGAAACTGTCCATGGAACAGGTGCGCTTTCTGTCCGGTTTACAAGGGCACGCAGTTCAGCAGGCGCTCGTTGAAAGAAATCAAGGGGGACATTGATACAGCGGCGGAGATTTGTCAGCAACTTCGCGAATTTTCCTTCACCCTCGGCTGCGGGGGGACCATTACCCGCGAAGTCCTGGAAAGCGTATTTACCGGTGGACGCTTCAACGATTTTGACCGGCAGATAGCCGCTTGGCTCTATTCGGGAACAGGTAGCGTGTTCATCCAGGACGCCAACAGCTTTGTGCTCCCCACCCCTGTGCTTGCCGAGGCGATTCGTCATCTGAAGCGAAAGATTCCCGGGATAGTGCGAATCACCTCCTATGCCCGGAGCAGCACGCTCGCCAAAATGAGCGTGGCCGAACTCGCAGAAATCTGCAACGCGGGGCTTGACCGCATTCACATAGGCATGGAAAGTGGTTCGGACCGCGTGTTGAAGCTGGTCCAAAAAGGAGTTAGCGCAAAGAGCCAGATAGAGGCAGGAAAAAAAGTTATCGAAGCGGGCATGGAACTTTCCGAATACTTCATGCCCGGACTTGGAGGAAAGGATCTTTCCGAGGAACACGCAAGGGAATCGGCGCGGGTCTTGACTGAAATCAATCCGCATCTCATAAGGCTTCGGAGCCTGCGTATTCCCTCCAGGGTCCCTCTATTTCAAGACAAGCAGGCGGGCCGGTTTACACCCCTTTCAGACGACGAAACGGTGGTTGAGATCAGATTATTCGTCTCCTTGCTCGATGGGGTTTCAAGCCGGGTCACATCGGACCACATAATGAATCTGCTGGAAGATGTATCTGGTAAGCTGCCCGAGGACAGGAATGCCATGCTGGCAGTAATAGACCGGTACCTGGCCCTGCCTCCTGAAGAAAAGCTCCTGTTTCGGCTGGGGCGCCGTGGAGGAGCTTTGAGGTCGCTCGAGGAATTAAACAATCCCCGAATCCGGGAGCGGCTGCAATCTGCGATGAAGGAGCTGGCATTGGAAACGGGCGGAGATTTGGAAAAACTCATAACGGAACTTGCGGACCAGTATATCTAAGATAGAGATCAGAAACGAGTTCTCTATGGTTGGCAAACGTCCATAACCGAATCGATACGTGTTGCCTTCATGGATGCCAATAACGAGCACGAAAAATGGTCTGGAGGCAATTGGGTCGGAGAGTGTGGGATCGAAAGCCTGCTTGTTGTCCATATAGCCAAGCAAATATATGCTGATATACGCGATGATAATCCGAGGCCATACCTAACTTTAGAGCAACTTTTTTCGAAATTAGTGGGCTCTGCGCCTCCAAAACCTGGTCGTCCGCCAAACATTTTAAGAGGAAACAAACGTGCCGATATAGTCGTATGGAAGAATTCAAAGCGCCCTTACGCTGTTATAGAAGTTAAGCGCAGATGGATTACGGATTATTGCCTAAAAGATATCGATAGACTTCGAGCCATAAAGCACCACTGCAGAACGATCGAATTCGCTTGTCTGGCCGTCTCCTTACAGCAAAAGCCGAAGGGCAAGAACCTCGATGACCAATACTTCGAAATTGAGAACATTATTAATGGCCACCTCAAACCGGAAAAGTGCAGGTCAAGCAGGGTTGATCCATACCAAACTAAAGATCCCAATAATAGAGTTTATTCGGCTGGTGGACTTATAATCGAAATCATGAAATATCCAATCGGGGAGATATATTGATGACGCCTGTCGTTCTGAGGGCGGGACCTTACCGCTTCTATTTTTACAGTCACGAATCAAATGAGCCGCCACACGTGCATATTGATCGGGACGATCAGTCGGCTAAATTCTGGTTAACGCCTGTGAGTTTAGCGTACAATCTCGGTTTCAGCCCATCAGAACTGAGAAAGATTGAAGCCCTAACAATCGAGAATCAACTACAACTTTTGGAGGCTTGGCATGTCTTCTTCCGAACCTAAGGCAGGTGAACGCGTCAAAGACGTCCGTTTTTCGGAAAACACTCTTAGCGTCGACCTAATAGATGGGCGCACAATCACTGTACCTCTGGCGTGGTACCCACGCCTCCTGCATGCTACCGTCGATCAAAGGAACAATTGGCGTATTGCAGGTGCGGGCTACGGAATTCATTGGCCTGATATCGATGAGGATTTAAGTACGCAGGGGTTGCTTAAAGGAGCACCCGCTCCAAGGGCCTCCGGGTCAGCAGCGGCTTAGAGCAACGTACCTATAAATTGCATTCAACATGAATCTGCTGGAAGATGTCTGTGGTGAACTGCCCGAGGACAGGAGCGCCATGCTCGCAGTAATAGACCGGTACCTGGCCCTGCCTCCTGAAGAAAAGCTCCTGTTTCGGCTGAAACACCAAAGGGGTGGGCCAAATCAGAGTATCAAAGTGGGCCAAATCAAGTTGACGAAACCAAGCGGCTGCAATCTGCGATGAAGGAGCTGGCATTGGAAACGGGCGGCGATCTGGAGAAGGTCATAACGGAATTAGCGGATCAGTATATTTAGCCCGGCTTTGAGAACCCATAGTTCAGCGGTTTTCTTGAGGGCAGACCAACACTCTTGGCAAACCGACCCGCAGACGGACATGGTCGCGTGAAACGTATTGGAATGCCCTCCTCTCTGCGCGAATGAATTGACCATGGACATTGACCATGGTATCATTAGTGTGAATTATAGATGGGAGAACCCTCATGCCTGAGACGGTCAGCATTTCCGAATTCAAAGCCAAATGTCTTGCCCTTGTCGACAGGGTGAAGAAAACAGGGCAGCCGCTCCTTATCACTAAAAGGGGCGAGCCGATTGCACAGATCGTTCCGCCTCCCGAGGGCGAGAAGCCGATGTCCTGGCTTGGCTGCATGCGAGGGACGGGAACTATCGTCGATGACGTTATCTCTCCGGCAGCAGACGAAGAAGAATGGGAGGTCCTAAGAGATTGAAGCTGTTGTTGGACACTCATATCTGGCTTTGGAGCGCCCTCGAACCCGAAAGGCTCAGTCAGGAAATCTGCGAAGAGCTTGAAAACTCCCAAAACGAGTTATGGATCTCTCCGATCAGTATTTGGGAAAGCTTGGTTCTCGCTGAGAAAGGGCGCATCACTCTCCAGCCTGATCCCGAAACCTGGGTCCGTACAGCTCTGCGCAAGGCTCCGATTAAGGAGGCCCCTATCAATACTGAGGTCGCATTCCTCAGCCGGAAGATATTCCTGCCACACCAGGATCCCTCGGATCGATTCATTGCGGCAACCGCCTCGGTTTTCGGACTGACGTTGGTCACGGAAGACAGGAAACTGCATAAAATTGAAGGAGTTCAGATCCTTTCGTCGACGCATGTAACTGCACGGTGAACCACGCATTTCTCTTAATCCAAGTCACTGGCCGGGTCCCTATAAATTGCATACATAGTGAATCTGCAGGAAGTCGTCCTCGATTTTTTTCCGCATGGCACCATGCTTGCACTGGCATGGTGGTTTGCAACCTTGCATCCCCACGGGCTTTCGAGTGCCCAAGTTTAGGTTTGAGGTTTTATTCTGGCGGTTTCATATGTGTCCGGAATTTTCGTTTGTGGATTTTTGGAGGTTGATATGGCGGACGTATCGGAGGAGAAAGCCGATCCTGGCATCGATGATTGTATGGTATTCAACGGAAAACCCAGCGAATTATACTACTTCGCCTACGGTTCCAACTTAAACAAGGAGCAGATTCTCGCGCGTTGCGCCAATCCCAAGGTAATCGCCGCGGCGAAGCTTCCGCACTATCGGGTCGCCTTTTTCGGCTATTCCAAGACATGGGACGGGGCCATGGAAACCGTCATTCCGGATCCAGGCCAAGATGTTTGGGGCGTAATCTACGAGTTGAATTTCTCGGACAGGGATAGGCTCGACGCTTGCCAGGACGTACGCCTGGATGGAACTGGCGCCTACTTCCACTACCCTGCCAGGGTGACAGACACGGAGGGAAAGATTCGCACGGTTCTCTTTTATAAAAAAGACATCCTGGGCACCCCGGAGAAACCCAGCCGGGAGTACCTCGACTTCATAGTCCTGGGCGCCTTGCAGCGCGGACTTCCCGCCAGTTATATAGAGGGATTGCGGCACATAGAATCCAAGAAAGCGGAATTCGACGTTCCCAAGCGTAGAAATTCCAGTCGCGAACTCCCTCGCGAAACATACTGTTCCCAGTGCAGGGACTAGCGTGCTTCTAAGGACGGTTTCAGCGTAAAAGGGGTGAACAGATCATACGGAGTATTTTATGCACGATACCTTCGGATTGATATTGAATCGATCAAAGGAGAGAAGTATGGCTTTTAATAAATCCGGCAATGCGGCATCGTTTGACGCTGTTTATCACGCGCTCAATGCACATGTTCTGACTGGCATTTGAGCAATCAGGATATTACAGTTCACAATTTTGTAGCCATAAGTTGCATTTTTGTAAGGTTTCAAAGAGCTACCAGATAAAATTCTTCGTATGGAGGGTTGGCATGCAGGAGCTTCAAAAGTTGATACATTCCATCGTACGGATGGGCCATGAACCAGATCGCCTTCAGCCGTCGCAAGTCGACCTGCTTCTCTATGCTCCCTGTCCGGTCAAACTGGCAGTGAAAGACGAGGTGGATCTGATCGCCCGGGAGATACGGGGGCGAGGCGAGGATGTCTCAGTCCACATCCCCATGGGTTGCACATCCATCGACCCATACGACCCTCTCTACCAGGAAACAGACCCGGACCGGCTTCCGGCAATCATAGCATCCATCGGTTTCGGGGACTTCTGGCGGAAGGAGTTCGTCGAGCGGTTCGTCCTTCCCGGAGTGTTCGAAACGGTGCTTCCTCCTCGAATCAATCCCATGATCGAACGGGCGGGAATGATCGACCCTCGGGGCTTCTACACCATTTACGGCGCTACCCCGTATCTCTTTCTGGTGGATTCCAAACGTCTGGGGTCCCTTCCCATCCCCCGCACCTGGGACGATCTGCTCCATCCGCGCTACCGGATGGAAATCGTCTTGTGCGGAGACGGCGATGACATGGCCGATGCCGTCGTCCTGAACATCTACAAGGAGCGGGGAATCGAGGGACTCAGACAGCTCGCCGCCAACGTCAAGGGCTTAATGCACTCATCGAAGATGGCCAAGATAGCCGGGTCGGCCGACCCGGAAGCCGTTGCCATTTACATCATTCCCGCCTTTTTTGCTGAGAGCATCAAACAGCCGGCTCACGTCCGTGTCGTTTGGCCGGAGGATGGAGCGGCCGCAAGCCCACTTTATTTCCTGGCCAAGAAAGGCGAGCGGGAGCGACTCGCGGGCCTGATTTCGTTCTTCACCGAGGGCTTTGCGAATATCGAGAGCGCTTCCTGGTTTGCACCCCTCGGCCGAACCGACTTGTCGGCACTTCCCGCCGGCGCCAGTCTTAAATGGGTGGGATGGAACTTCATCGAAACAAACGATGTCAGTCGCCTGCGCGACGAACTCAACGCCTCCTTCCGGCTCATGCAGCGTGCGCCCCAATGAGGCTCATTACTGTAGCCGGCCCGCCTTCCTGCGGGAAGACATCGATTATCGTCAAGACCTGTCAACCCCTCGTGGCTGCGGGAACCTCGTGCGTGGTCATTAAGTTCGACTGTCTTCGGAGCAACGACGGCGCACTCTATGAGGCCGCAGCTATCCCCGTGACCGTCGCCCTATCCGGGGGGTTGTGTCCGGATCACTTCTATGCGACCAACCTCGAGGAGGCCTTCAGTTGGGCCCGCAAATGCGGGGCGGAGTGCTGTATAATCGAAACCGCCGGCCTGTGTAACCGCTGTTCTCCCCACATCAGGGGACTGCTCGCTTTGTGCGTTATCGACAACCTCATGGGGATCGACGCCCCGGAGAAGATCGGCCCGATGCTCCGGATGGCGGACGTGGTGGCAATCACCAAGGGCGACCTGGTCTCCCAGGCGGAGCGAGAGGTGTACCGCTACCGTATTCGGCAGATGAACCGGCGGGCCATCATCCGGCATGTGAACGGGCTGACGGGCCAGGGCTGCAGGGACCTCGCGGAAATCGTCGCCGAGGCCCCCGGGGTGGAATCGGTCACGGAGATGCGACTCCGGTTTTCCATGCCGGCCGCCATCTGTTCCTATTGTCTCAGCGAAACCAGAATCGGTTCCAGGTACCAGAAGGGCAATGTGAAGAAGGCCTTGTTCGGAAAAGCTTCATGAGTTCAGATAGCATACTGCAAGGATTGGAAAGCCTCACCGTGATCGCCGGGCGGGACAAGGCGGGAAGGGATGAGGCGGAGAATGTCGATTTCCGGGCCGGCGAAATTTCGGCCCTCCTTGGGCCCACCGGGTCGGGCAAGAGCCGTTTCCTCTCAGACATCGAATCCCTGGCAAACGGGGACACCCCAACGGGGCGAAGGCTCCTCCTCAACGGAGTGCCGCCCGATCCGGACGTGCGATTTGCCGTTCAGGGAAGACTTGTGGCCCAGCTCACCCAGAACATGAACTTCGTGCTCGACATGAAGGTGGGTGAATTCATTAGGGCCCATGCCGAGAGTCGTGAGGTTCCCGACCCGGAGGCCGTCGCACTGAGGGTGATCGAGGCGGCCAATCGCCTCGCCGGCGAGCCCCTTAGCGCCTGCAATCAGCTCACAGAACTCTCCGGAGGGCAATCCCGGGCCTTGATGATTGCCGATACGGCCCTTTTGAGCTGGTCGCCGGTCATTCTCATCGACGAAATTGAGAATGCGGGGGTCGACAAGCGTAGCGCCCTGGACCTCCTCATCAAGAGTGACAAGATCATCGTCATCGCAACCCACGACCCGGTGCTCGCCCTTTCGGCGGACCGCCGGCTCGTCTTCCAAAACGGTTCAGTCAAGCAGGTCAGACAGCGGACGGACGAGGAAAAGGAACTCTTGGAAGGGCTCCTGGAGATGGAGCAGCACCTCTCATGCATCAGAGATATACTGAGGCGCGGCAGCCCGCTTCCCACCGGAAAAACAAATATGGTTCAACCCCGCCTGTAAGACCTTACCAACTCAAAAACTCCACACGACTCCCCTCTTGAAGAAATTTACGAGGCTAACAGGCGCTGCTCAATTATTGCCTCCGGGTCCAAACCCGGTTGATGTGACGCCTCGTTTAGGGTAATATTCTTACCATTAAGAACCTTACTCAAAAGGAGAACGCCCTTGCGTGTCACAACAAAGGGACAGGTAACCATACCACAGCCCATTCGGGAAAAACTTGGGATTACACCAAACAGTGAGGTGGATTTTGTGGAAGATGGCGACCGTGTTTACCTTCTAAGAAAAAGCGGTAACCGTTCCGAGAAGAGATTCAGAGCGCTTCGAGGTATTGCTACGGTCAAAATGACAACGGATGAAATCATGGCAATGACCAGAGGCACGAAATGAGAGGCCTCATCGTTGACTCAAACGTACTGCTCGATGTTTTTGAGGATGATCCTGTATGGGCGCAATGGTCCGAGGAGATGATCGAGCAGTACAGCACGACACACATTCTCTGCATCACCCCTATCATCTACGCTGAGGTATCAGTAGGATTCGAGCGTATTGAAGAGTTGGAAGCGGCGATCATCGATTCTGGAGTTCGAATGCTGCAGATTCCGAAAGAAGCGCTCTTTCTGGCCGCCAAAGTTTTTGTCGAGTACCGGAGGCGAAGAGGAATCAAGCTCTCGACACTCCCTGATTTTTTCATAGGAGCCCACGCCGCTGTAGAAAAGATTGAACTGCTCACTCGGGATGTATCGAGGTACAAATCGTACTTTCCCACTGTGAAGCTCGTTTGCCCAAATAACCTCCAATAGAGGCTGGCGAACCAATATATTTAATTTGAAAGGGGAATCATGGAACGCTTCCTTATCGCGCTCGACTGTCAGCCTGACTGCGTAAAAATTCTCGACTACATGGTTCGGGTCCTCAAAGGGGTTCAAGACTTTGAATTCACGATCTTCCACATCTTTGCAACGGCGTCTCCTGACAAGTTGAGAATGGAGGAGGTCCAACGGATCGAACACTTGCATGCTACCAGGCCGGACTTGGCTGGATATTTCTGGAAGTGGGAGGATGAGAAAAACATGGAGCGCTGCTTTAACCAGGCCAGAGAAAAACTGGCGCTGGGGGGCTTCCGGCGGAATCTGTATTATCTTTGTATGCCGTTCAATCCGGTGACATCGCCGAAATCATCCTGGCCAAAGCCACCGAACTCGGGTGTTCTACCATAGTGCTTGGCCGCAGGCGCCCGAGCCTCGTAAAACAACTTCTGCTTGGCAGCGTATCGACCTCGGTAGTTAAATCGGCCCGCTGCTCGGCGGTATGGGTCGTCGAAATCTAGAGGATAAATAAAAAGGAAAGGGCAAAAACATGGGATCACTATTCATGAGGATAGGCTTTTGCACCGATTTTTCCGAAAACGCCGATCAGGCGTTTGCCGTGGCCAGAGACCTTGCGGTCCAGTTCGGTGCGTCCATAGAGATTATTCATGTAACTGCCAGTTTTGCGCTCTCTCCGACTGTGCACGCCACATATATGCCTGTCGAATATGATCCCAACTTTATCGAGGAAATTACACAAGCCGCGCTGAAATTGATCCAGGACACGTATGTGGCAAAACTTCCCGAGGGGCTGCCCTATGACGTGAATCTCCGGTCGGGATACGCTGCTACGGAGATCATCAGGACCGTAGAGGAGAAAAAACTAGACCTGCTGGTAATGGGTTCTCACGGTTTGACGGGCATTGCTCACGTCCTTTTCGGGAGCACTGCGGACAGGGTGGTTAGAAAAGCCCCATGTTCGGTGCTCACTGTTCGTTTTCGTGCGTCATAGACTGTAAAACGAGAAACGGGAACCGGGAAGCTTTAGGTTCCTGATTCGCGTTCCTCAACTCCCCAGTTCAAGATGAGGTTGGGCAAACCATGGAGACTCAAGCTAAAAGGGTTAAGGAGACCAGCATTACAATGTCGCAGATGATGGGCCCGTTGGACGCCAATATCGCCGGGAACGTGCACGGAGGCGTGATAATGAAGCTCATTGACGAAGCGGGGGGCGTGGTGGCGGTCAGACATTGCCGCAGCAATGTGGTGACCGCTTCGATCGACAGACTCGATTTTCATCAGCCCATTTTCATCGGGGACCTCGTTACTCTTAAAGCCAGCCTTAACCTGGCCGCCAGGACCTCGATGGAGATTGGAGTACGGGTGGAGGCGGAAAACCTGAGAACGGGGAAGGTCCGTTGGACCGCCTCGGCATACCTCACCTATGTGGCTTTGGGGGAAGACCACCGGCCCATACAAATCCCGCCTCTTATCCTGGAAACCGAGGAAGACTTAAGGCGCAACTGCGAGGCCAAACTGCGGAGAGATGCGCGTCTGGAGGCTGAAAGCAAGGCAAAGAGCTGCTGTCCCTGAAAGGGCCTCCTTGAAGGTTGGGTTATAATGACATATTGGAAACTGATTTAAACGTTGCTGCTATGCTGGCCCGGGGTCTAAGCTTGTCCTGAGCCTGTCGAAGCGTAGTGCGAAAAACCATGTGCAAAAAGTATTGAGAACGGTTGAGCGGAAATGCAGATGGACGAAGGATCCAACGCCGCGGCAGAAAAGAGACAGCGGCTTTCGATGATGGTGTTGTCGGTTTGTGTCAGCGGGCTTCTTATGGTGTTGAAGTTCTATTGCTTCTGGCTGACCGATTCGTCTGCAATCCTTTCGGACGCGCTCGAATCAATAATAAACGTAGTTGCGGGCGGATTTGCCCTGTGGAGCGTTCTGCTGGCATCAAAGCCCCCTGACGTCGTCCACCCTTATGGACACGGGAAAATTGAGTTCTTCTCGGTGGGCTTGGAAGGGGCGCTTATTGTCCTTGCGGCTGGAGGAATATTCTGGGAGGCGCTGCCTAAGATCGTTGCACCCAAGCCGTTGCCTGAGCTCGATTTCGGGCTTGTCATCCTTTTAGCAACCGCACTGGTCAATCTCTGGCTGGGCAAAACCCTGATCCGCACCGGAGAACGCACCCGGTCGATGGCCGTTTCCGCAGACGGCAAGCATATTCTGACAGATGTTTACACTACGGCGGGCGTACTTATCGGACTGTTCCTGGTCCGGCAAACGGGATGGTACTTCCTCGACGGAGCGGTGGCCTTCGCAGTTGCGGCAAACATCCTATTCATGGGCGCCAAGCTGATCTTTGAGTCTTCATCGCGCCTTATGCATGCTTACGACCCTGAATTGCTCGATCGGATCAGCGAGATTATCGCGCAGAACCGAAAACCGCAATGGATAGACGTCCACCGCCTGCGCGCCTGGCGTTCGGGCAGGCAAATCTACATAGACTTTCATCTCATCCTTCCGCGCGAGATAAGTCTCGAGGATGCGCACAGGGAAGTTACGGAGATCGAACAGCTTCTCAAGACCCAACTGCCGGGAGTGGGAGACGCCATGATTCATGCCGAGCCGTGTATCGGCCCGGAGTGTCGCATTTGCTTGCGGGAACCTTGCCGGATTCGCAGCCAGGCGTTTTACGAACAACCAAGTTGGTGTCGCAAGGAAGTGATCTACCCGGTTGCAGCAGACGACGAAAACGATTCGGGTCCCGCGAAGAGCGAATCGGGCAGGAAGTTCACGAGGGCAGGTTCTTGATTTAAGAACACATTGGGATGGAAGGGAGGTGGCAGTTGCGTATCATTTTGATCGGACAGGCCCCTTTTGGGGCCAGGACCTTGGAATCGCTGCTGGACGCAGGTGAAGAAGTCACCGCTGTGTACACGCCACCGGAAAAGCCGGGGGCAAAACCGGACCCGCTCAAAGAAGCGGCGCGGGCCAAGGGAATAAGAAACGTCGAGCCAAAAACATACAAGGACGAGCAGGTCTTCGAAGAATTCGCGCAATTGCGGCCCGACCTGGTTGTGCTGGCTTTTGTCACCGCCATTGTGCCCCCTCGCTACTTCAGCGCAGCCGGCAAGGGGGCTATCTGCTATCATCCTTCGATACTGCCGCGCCATCGAGGAGCGAGCGCAATAAACTGGGCGCTTATAATGGGAGACAAGCAGACCGGATTGACCGTCTTTTGGCCTGACGATGGGATCGACACAGGTCCGATATTGCTGCAAAAAGAAGTCGCTATCGGCCCGCAGGACACCGCCGGCTCGCTCTACTTCAACAGCCTTTTCCCGATGGGAGTGGCAGCGATAGTCGAGTCGATAAAACTCATTGGAGAGGGAAAAGCGCCACGGATAGCGCAGGATGATTCGAAAGCCACCTACGAACCTCCGTGCAACGACCAGGTTGCCTCTCTTGACTGGGGCAGCCCGGGTCAGCAGATTTACGATCTCATTCGAGGGTGCGACCCTCAGCCCGGGGCTTACGCGGAGTTGCATGGAGAGAAGGTGCGCTTTTATGGCGCGGGCTTCGTGCCGGGGAAAATCGGCGGGGATATAGACGTCTCGCCCGGGACGGTCACAGGGCTTGATCTAAAGGGTCTGAGAATAGCGGTTGCGGGAGGGGAACTGTTCGTAACCAACGTTCGCACCGCTTCGGGGGGGAAAATCGATGCGGCGGCATGGGCTGCGGACACCAACGTGAAACCCGGTGATAGATTTGGCAAATTGGCGAAATAGGCGGGGGTCCGAATCGGAACTCACGCCAGGTGTGGAATTCCCATCCTGTTTCTCCGGATGGACAGTAGTTTATAATTATCAACAACACTTTACTCACTCAAAGAGAGGCGCCAAATGTATTTCCCAGATTACAGGCCAAGAAGATTCAGACGGACCGAGAATCTGCGGCGAATGGTCCGAGAAACCAGACTCAGTGTAGATCAGCTCATATATCCTCTGTTCGTTATGCCCGGCAGCGGCACAAAAAATCCCGTGCAATCGATGCCAGGGGTATTCCAGTTCTCGGTGGACAAGCTCATCGAAGAAATACCCTCGGTGGTGGAACTCGATATTCCCGGTGTCCTGCTCTTCGGTCTGCCCGAAAGCAAAGATGAGAGCGGCTCCGAGGCGCACGCGGAAAACGGCCCGGTCCAACAGGCGGTGCGCGCAATCAAGAATGGCTGGCCCGAACTTACCGTCATTACCGATGTGTGTCTTTGTGAGTACACCAGCCATGGCCACTGCGGCATTCTCGACGGCAACGAGGTGGTAAACGACGCCACCCTTGAGATTCTTGCCAAGGTAGCCCTCTCTCACGCCAGGGCGGGGGCGGACGTAATCGCCCCCTCGGACATGATGGACGGCCGCGTTGCCGCAATAAGGGAGGCGCTCGACGAAGACGGATTTGACAGTGCCGCCATCCTGGCTTATTCGGCAAAATACTGCTCGGGTTTCTATGGCCCCTTTCGGGAGGCAGCCGATTCGGCGCCCCAGTTCGGCGACCGGCGCGCCTACCAAATGGACGTGTGCAACACAGAGGAAGCCATCAGGGAGGTAGCCCTCGATATTGAGGAGGGCGCAGACATGGTCATGGTCAAACCGGCAATGGCCTACCTGGACATCGTCAGGCGTGTCAAGGAGGAATTCGACAGACCGGTCGCCGCCTACAACGTGAGCGGAGAATACTCCATGGTAAAAGCCGCCGCCTCAAACGGATGGATCGACGGGGACCGCGTAATGATGGAGATTCTGACCTCCATCGTCCGCGCAGGGGCCGATCTGGTAATAACTTACTTTGCAAAGGAAGCAGCCGCACTGTTGCGGCAAAGATAGGTATCATCTTAATGAACTCCAACCCCACCAAAATAAAACGCCACCCACACTCTGCGGCAACGGGTGCAACTCTTGAGGCAAACTTGCGCCTTGTGGCCTGGGAGCTTACACGTTCCTGCAATCTGGCGTGCGTTCACTGCCGCGCAGCAGCCCGGGACCTCCCTTACGAAGGGGAGCTTACCTTGGCCGAGTGCAGGAGAGTGATGGACGAAATCGCAGAAGTTGCCAGGCCTATCGTCATTTTGACGGGCGGAGAGCCGCTGTTTCGCCCGGACGTTTTCGATATTGCGCAATACGGCAATAGCCTGGGCTTTCGCATGACCATGGCCACCAACGGTACCCTGCTTACGCCTCAAATTACGCAAAAGATAATCGAGTCGGGCATTCAGCGGATAAGCGTCAGTCTGGACGGGGCTACAGCCAAATCCCATGATGCTTTCCGAAAAGTTCCCGGGGCCTTCGAAGGCGCTTTGCAGGGGATTGCCATGGCCAGGGAAGCGAAACTGGATTTCCAGGTCAATACGACCATAACGCACGCCAACATAGAGGAATTCCCCGAGATCCACAAACTGGCCGTTTCGCTCGGTGCAGTCGCACACCATATCTTCATGCTGGTTCCGATGGGAAGAGGAAAAGACCTGGCCCAAGAGGCCATCAGCGCAGAAAAATACGAGGAAGCGCTCCACTGGTTCTACGACCAGAAGGACAAAGCGCCCTTGCAGCTCAAGGCCACCTGCGCGCCTCATTACTACCGTATACTGCGGCAGAGGGCCAAATCCGAAGGCAGAGAAATAAACTTCCAGACTTTCGGGCTCGATGCCGTTACGCGCGGCTGCCTCGGGGGGAGCGGCTTTGTCTTTATATCCCATGTGGGGCAGGTGCAGCCCTGCGGATACCTGCAGGTGGACTCCGGAAACCTGCGGGAAAAATCGTTCAAGGAGATTTGGCAGAATTCGCCGGTTTTCCGTGACCTCCGGGACCTGAAACGCTATGAAGGCAAATGCGGAAAATGCGAGTACATAAGAGTGTGTGGCGGGTGTCGCGCAAGGGCCTATGAGATCGCGGGCAACTACCTGGCCGAAGAGCCCCTTTGCCTCTACAAAAACGAATAGCGGGTAGCGAGAAGCAAGAAACTAGAAACGGGTAGCTTTTGCTCCTTGCTTCCTGCTTCCTGCTCCACAAAGGTTCGCATGCGAAACAACTATATTATCGAGGCCCTGTGGCAATGCGTCCTGATCGTCTCGATCGCTGCCGCTCTTTCGCTCTCGGTGAATCATTTCAGGCAGGGCGGGTTGCCGCTGGTTGGAAACTGGTCCCACCAAGCCGGCTCGAACGGCTCAAAAGCAGCCGAGGAACCGGGGGTCTCGATCGAGGAGGCGCGGGCTCTCTTTCTCACAAACGGGGCCGTGTTCATCGACGCCAGGCCGGCGGAATTCTATCGTTCCGGCCATATCAAGGGGGCGCTCAATCTGCCTGCGGACAGCATGGAGGAATCATTGTCCGTTATTACTGACCAAGTCCCGCCCGATTCTCTCATCATCACCTATTGCGACGGCGAAAGCTGCTCACTCAGCAGTGATGCTGCCCTGGAGCTATCCGCCAGGGGGTACTTGCATGTCCAGGTGTTGGTAAACGGGTGGTCCGTCTGGCAGGATGCCGGGTTGCCCACCGAGACGACCCCCTGATTCAGGGTAACATCTATGAGTCTTCTGTTGTCTGTGGTAAAATCCCTATCCGGCTTCTTCTTCAATAAACGGCAGCGGTTGCCCTTTACGGTAAACCAGAGCCATGCATGATGCGATCAGGTTCCCCCGCTGGTCGTGGACCTTGATGTCGTAGGTGGCAGTTTTTTGCGTGAGGCTTGCCTCCCGCGCTTCGGCTCTCAGTGTGCTTCCTGGCTCGGGGGATGCAATGAAGGAAACATTCATATTGAGCGCCACCGCAAGAGTCCCGTGCGAGTTCGAAGCCGTTTCGAATGCCTCGTCGATCAGAGCGAACAGCGCCCCCCCGTGCGCCATGGCGAACAGGTTCTCCATATCCGGGCGGAATTTCATCTCCACTTTCGAATAACCATCCCCGATTTCCAGCAGCTTCAGGCCGAATTTTGACGCAAAAGGCTCCCTTTCGACTCGTGAATGGAAAGCTTGCCTGAGTTTTTCATCCATACCGTTGCCCCTCAATGTCGTAAGCCATTTTTCAACCCTGGTAAATGTTAATTAATGAAGATTAGCACTCGGGCAGAGCTTAAAAAAGACTAATTTTCTTTTTAGAATTCTACTTGCATAAGTATCTGTTTATTGTATTTTTGTCCTGTGCATTCGATGTCAACGTCGCTCAAAGCTGCCCATATTGGGTTGATGAGCACAAAAGCCCAATTCGTAACATTCGTTAAATCCGTGGTTTCCCGGATTAGTATTTTGTGGCTCCATTACAAAGGGGAAGCGAAAATCAATGGCAGGAAAGTTACTGGAGATCGCAGCTTCTATTGTGACAGCCCGGGTGTCGGCGGGTAAGATTTCTCTGGAAGAAATCGAACAGATTCTCATACAGACTCTTTTTGTCCTGCAGCGCATGCAAAATGCTGAACAGCAAGGGGTTTTGCTGGAATCCGCTCATGAATCGGCCACTGTCGAGCCACAGAACAAAGCCCTGCAGCCTGCGGCTCCGAAAGACTCGATCCGGGAGAATATGATCGTGTGCCTGGAGTGTGGAATCGAAATGAAGCAACTCACCCGAAAACATCTCGACAAGCACGGTCTTACTCAGAAGGATTACAAGAAAAAATGGGGTTTTTCTATGAGAACTCCTCTTTCGGCGAAGTCTCTTTGCAGGGCCAGAAGCTTGGCGGCTAAAAAGCGGGGGCTGCCGGAGAACCTAGTGAAATCTCTGAAGGAGAGGAAGCTCAAAGCTGCTGAATCAACGTCGCTTTTGCCATCTTCAAGGGCCTGATTTATTAGGCGCCGGACGGAATGAAAACATATGTTTACGGCTTCGGAACTTTTCGATCTCGCTGTTCAGGTCGAGGTGAACGGCGAGCGATTTTACAGATATGCCATGGGAAGGGTAAAGGGAGATTCACTGAAAAATCTCCTTGGCTGGCTGGCAGATCAGGAATTGCTGCACCAGAGAGCATTCACGGAAATAAAGCAGCAAATAGCCGCTGGAACCAAAGCTGACCCCCTCAGTTCCTCACTCACTGAGCAGGCTTTGCGCGGCGCAATGGGTCGCCATGCCTTCTCCCTGGATGAACTTGCAATAGACTCGATTCAGGATGAAAAGGAGATCATGCAGGCGGCGCTCCTTTTTGAAGAAGACACGATAACGTTTTTTGAATTCATCGCGACCTTTGTCTCCGATCCGAGCGTGTCTTCCTCTCTTGAAAAGATCAGAACAGAAGAGTTTAATCATAAAAAGCTGCTTATTGAGAAAATCTCCGAAATCTGAGTAAAATATCCTTAACTATGGATCATAACGGAGTGATGAGATGGAAAAGCCGATTGAAAATTTCTGGTCTCTAAGATTTGCCGACCTTAAAGAAGCGCTTGAAGCAAACAATTTCGAAGTTCACATCGCTGAAAATGCCGATGCCGCAAAGAAAATCGTCAGGGATATTCTTCCGAAGACCGGGGCAAAGAGCATCTCGTGGGGCGGTTCGGTGACGTATGTACAAACCGGCCTATACCAGGAGTTGAAGGATTATCCAGGCATCGAGGTCCTCGACACCTACGAAAAGGGGCTCCCGCCAGAGGAGATGCTCGAGCGAAGAAGGCGCTCTCTTCTGGTAGATCTTTTCGTTACAGGAACAAACGCTGTAACCGAGACCGGAAAGCTGGTCAATCTCGATATGGCCGGCAACAGGGTAGCCGGCATCACTTTCGGTCCCCGCAATGTCATTGTTCTTGCCGGGCGCAATAAGGTTGTTCCCGACATAGAAGACGCGATGCAGAGAATAAAAAATTACGCTGCCCCGGCGAATGCGATGCGCTTGGAGAAGAAAACCCCATGTGTGAAAACTTCGATATGTGAAGAATGCCGAAGCCTGGATCGGATTTGCAATACCTGGACAATTACCGAAAAATCCTTCCCCAAAGGCAGAATCAAAATTGTGCTTATAAATGAAGACCTTGGCTTGTAACCGAGGGGTAGGGCAAAGGGTGAAATCTCACCCGCTTCTCTATCTTCACTCTTCACCTGACCTTACGTGTCTATTAGCGCCCGATCTCGTGTATTATCTTTAACGAGTTCTGTGTTTCTTCACTGAATAAAGCCAAATCGTTTTCGGACAGGAGCCCGTGGCTGCGCCACTGGGCCAGCTTTAAAATCGCAGTGCTTCTTTTCAATTCATTAAACATAAGGGCGATCTCGTCATCTTCTTTATCGAGCAGTGCCCAGAGCGCCAAATACGCTTCGTGGTTGCGCCCTTCTCTGTTCTGCACAATCGACTCCGCGCGGGTAAGGATTCGCGCACACGCGTCGTCCAACACACGATCTTTGATCGATCTCAATTTCTTCCAATCTTTTTCCGGGATGTCTCTCATAGTTTACAAAGTCCTCATGTTGTTCAATAATTCCCATTTGGGAACAACTTTTCCGACGAAATGATCCATAATTCAAAAAAAGATTCAAGCAAATTGAATGTTCTGCCGAATTAGGTGATGCAGTATCTCGTTCGAAAAGGGCAAACCATTCGAAAGAATGGGGCGCAAAATCACGGCCTAAGTCTTTGTTGGATAAGGCTGAAGGATTGCCGAACGGGCTCAGTGCCTTCCGGGTCTGGAGTTCGTTCAGTAAAACGCGACCAGGAGGTAGCTATGAGTACTTCGCTTACATCCGTTACAAACAGCTTGCTGAGTCCCCAAGACTACGTCAAAACGCAAACCGATGCTCAAATAGTGCAGACCCTGACTCAGGGGGCGTCTAATCTGTCATCGATGTCTCTGACTAATTTTCCTACCAACATCAATCAGGCTGTTCAGGATACGATAACTCTTCAAAATAATCCCAGCCTCGCTCAGGCCGCTTCGCCCCAATCCGGTTCTTCCGGCAGTTCGTCTTCAACATCGGGGACCAGCCTGCAGGACCCTCAGGATACTGCCCAACTGCAAGCCGAAGCTGCTCTGGTCAACGCCACGATGCAGCCATCGTCCGAGCTTGCAAATTATCCCACTAACATCGACCAGGCAGTTCAGGATACGATAGCCTTGCAGAATAACCCTTATGCTCAAATCTTACTGCCTGCGCCGGCGAGCACAGGTTCTCAGCTTGACACTGTTGCCTGAATTGCGCTGTCGGGAAGAAAAATCGGCGTAGCCTCGACACCTGCCTGAAATTACATGACCATGGTCCCGCAGCGCACGGCTACTCCGGGCCGACATCGCACATTTCCAATTTCTGAAGTTCCAGTTGGTAGCGGGCGAGGAGGTCTTGTAGGCCAAGCATGCCGATAACTCCCATTTCATTGTCTTCTATGGGAATTTGTCCATACCCGGTTTCAAGGAATTTGTGAAGGGCTTCGGAGAGGCTCTCATCAGGTGAAACACTCACCGGCGGCGAGACCAAATCCCGCAGGATCAGCAGGTCCAGAACCGATTCTTCAAAGATCACCGTTCTTATCTCCCGCACTGACAATATTCCGGTAAGGCGGAAATCATCATTTACCACCGGGAAGACGGAGTCGCGCGAAAATGTGATCAAGCGTCTCAGTTGGCCGAAGGTCATGTCTTCCGGAAGAATGGTAAGGGCGGTATCCGGGTGAAGCACCTCTTTAACTGATAAGTCTTGCAGAATATTTATTACCCGGTCGGATCGATGCGCCGGGGAATGGAATTTGTTCAGGACCTGTTTTTCGTAGAGGCTCCAGTGCTGAGAGAGCAAAATAGCCACAACCGAGGTGAACATGATCGGCACGATCAGTTGATATCCGCCTGTCATTTCACAGACCATGAGAAGGGCCCCGAGGGGGGCTTTTGCAACACCGGCAAAAAATGCGGCCATGCCGACAAGGGCGAATGCGCCGGGAGAACTCACAACCCCTGGAAACCACGCGTGCGCCAGTTGTCCGACAGCCCCGCCCAACATGGCGCCTATGAAAAGAGACGGTCCAAAAACGCCGCCACTTCCACCGGATGATATGGTGAAGGAGGTTGCGGCAATTTTAAGAAAAGCCAGAGTGAACATGAGCGTTATCGGGAGGTTGCCCATCAGGGCTTGCTGAATTGTCCCATAGCCGCCGCTCAGTATCTGGGGTTGCCAAAGCGCTATCAGTCCAACCCCAAGCCCACCCAAAGCAGGAATCAGCGTGCGTTTGACCGGGAGCTTTCGAAAGAAGCGGTCTCTTAGGCCGTAAAAGGTCTTTACGTACATGAAGCCGAAAGGAACGCAAACCAATCCGAGAACCGCATAAAGGAGCAGTTCAAAGCCGCTGGAAAAATGAATGGGAGGAACTGCGAATATGGACTGGTGGCCAAAAATACCCGTAAAGATCGCATAGGAAACCGAAGAGGAAATGATGCTCAAGACAACTCCCTCGGTTTCGAGGTCCTCACGGTAAAGAACTTCCACGGAGGTCAGGGCGCCTCCTAAAGGAGCACGAAAAATAGCCCCCAACCCTCCGGCGCACCCCGCCAGGAGCATTAGCCTTATTTCTCGGATATTGAACTTGAAAGTGCGCCCCAGCCACGAACCTATCCCAGACCCAATTTGCGCTATGGGTCCTTCCCGGCCGGCGCTTCCCCCTGTTGCAAGAGTAATTATCGAAGCTATTGCCTTGATAAAGGGAACCCGCGTCCGAACGAACCCTTGCTTATTATGAAAGGCGTCGATGAAAGCATCGGTTCCATGCCCTTCTGCCTCCGGGGCCCAGGTATAGACAATCAGACCGGAAAGAAGACCTCCGATTGCGGGAAGCAAAACGAGCAGCCATAGGCGGAGAGGAGTTGTGGCCACGAAGGGGACGAGATGTTCTCCTGCCGGTTTTGCCATTGCGTAACCGGCAAGATACTCCAAGACAAAGAATTTGGCCCATTCCAGGAGGAAGAAAACGAGGCCGGCCCCGAGTCCGCTGCAGGCACCGATTATGGTGCCCCAAACAAGCCAGCGGAAAAATTTGTGTTTCCCAAGTGCTTTGGAGAGAGCAGAAACCCACTTTACCGGCGTAATCCAATTGACCCTTTTGCCGCCTGCAGCCTGATTTTCCGTTTCCAACCTCCTGCTTTCCCCATCCGGATGATTTCAATACGATTTATATAACATCATACCATCTTTTAGTTGTTCCCCGGTTTTTTCTCATCAATAGTTCTTTGCTCCAAGTGCTTATCCAGCTTGCCTCTTAGAAATTCTGAATAATGCTCTTTCAAACACTCCGGACAGATTCCATGGCTGAATTGGGTTCCGGAATGCTGATGGATGTAGGATTCAATTTGCTGCCAATAACCCTCGTCATTGCGTATCTTTTTGCAGTGCGAGCAAATGGGTAGCAGGTCGCTCAATGTTTTTACGTTGGCCAATGCTTCGCGGAGTTGTGTGATAAGTTCTTCTCTCTCCTTTTCAGCCCGCTTATACTCTGTTATATCCTCGGCAATGCCTTCGAAATGGGTTGCCATACCATTCTGATCTCGAACGATTCTCATGCTGTCGGACATCCATCCGGAGCTTCCATCCTTTTTCAAAATCTCAATTTCAAAAACTGCGTCACCGCTTTCCTGTACAGCTCGAATGAATTCCTCACGTCTTACTGGGTCCATATATAATTGGCAGCCGATATCATCTATACCCTTTTGCAGTTCCTCAGGTGAATCATATCCAAAGATCCTCGCCATCGCAGGGTTTAACTCCATGAACTTCCCCTCCGGCGTGCTTTGATAAATCCCCTCCACCGCATTTTCAAAGATGCTTCGATATTTTTCCTCGCTCCTCCTAAGAGCCTCTTGCGCTCGCCTGCGTTCGGCCTCTGCTTTCTCTATGATGTTTCCAATTACCCGCGCAGCAAACACGGCAATGATAGCCGCAGCCGTCCCGAATAATACTGCCGATGCCGCTGAAATCAGAGCATTGTGAGATTTCGTTACCACTCTTTGCAAAATATCGGAACAAATAACCGCCAGGAATCCCAACGGCACAAACGTTCTCAAAAGCATCGCACGAATGGAATTACCTGTCATCGATCTGAGAATGCTGCCACCGGAGCCTGCCGCTGCCGCCAACCCGATTCCAAGAAGCATAAAAGCAGCATTTGTAGGCAGTGCCATCGGGGTCATGGGGCCAGTATAAAGAAGCGGCGATCCATATGCATAGCCGACGATTCCAGTCAGACCTATCAACGCTACGGCAATCCCCAATGCACTGGCCAGGCGCGGAGCCGATTCTTTGCCGCTATGCCGGGTTAATAGCAACAGGACGGCGCCGGTTAGGCAAAACAATGCACCCGTAAAAGGGGACATGCGATTGACGGTGAAGATTGTGAACTTTTCGCTGGAAGGAAAAATCGCCGCTTCGAAGTTCAAATCTAACTTCACGAAGTACCCGATTACACCCAACATACCGAAGATTGAGGTTATTACAACCGGCGCCAGGACAAAAAACCATCGCCGGCCATCCAAGGGACGGCAGATCAGCAGAATGAGGGCCGATCCCTGAACAAGGAAAACGATGCACGTGCTGGAAGCAATGGAGATATAATTTGCGCCGAAGTTGGTAAGATAAGGGAATTTTAATGCCCATCCCAAGAGTCCAAGCACACCGACGAGGACTGTAGCCAAAGCTCCCAGCAGAGCTGCAATTCTGAAATAACTTAACGTTTGCAGGTTCGCTGGATTTCTCATTTTCTATTTCTCTTTCTGGAGCAAAACCACAACTACTCCGGCTTGAGATTTTTGCTCCCAACTGTGCCGGTCCAAAAACGAACTGAGCGGAGAACGATAACACTGAAGTCGGACCGGGTCACAGCAACCGATTCTTATATCACATGGTTGACACGGCAGTCTATTACTCAGCCTGATTTCCTGGAATTAAATCGGGAAGTCCCAATGGACGAACTGTGGACTGACCGGGTCAGAAGTTTCAACCCTGTCCTTTGTCTCCCTCAGGGAGGTTCGATACCTTCTGTATTACACAATCCGGGTGGGATGAAAAGCATTTGAAAACGCGAGTCGGCTTGCGGATAGTCTCTCACCTTCCAACCTTCTATCCCCAAAAAGAAAATAAACGGCCGAACCCGGAGAATTAACCGGCTTCGGCCGCTTATTTTATGGCCGGATGTTGGTCCTGCCCATCGTGCAGGCAACAGATCGGCATGGCGCCGGGCAGAACCAACCCATCCGCCCGGCCCTGCTTCGATCTATTTTAGATTGTGGTGCACCTTGCAGGCACGCACGGTATTTTTCATCAGCATCGTTATGGTCATCGGCCCCACCCCACCGGGAACCGGCGTAATGGCGCTCGCCCTCTGCGATGCTCCCTCGAACTCCACGTCTCCCTTTAGGATCCGTTTGCCATCGGCGGTTTTTCCAACTTCATTCACTCCCACATCGATCACCACGGCCCCCGGCTTTACCCAGTCGCCCTTGACATATTCGGTGACCCCGGCGGCAACGACCAGGATGTCCGCACGCAGGCAGTGGCCTTTGACATCTTTCGTGCGTGTGTGGGTGACGGTCACCGTGGCGTTTGCCCCCGGCGCCTTCTGCATGAGCATCATCGCAATCGGTTTGCCGACGATATTGGACCTTCCGACCACTACGACTTCCGCGCCGGATATCTCAGCCCCGGAACGCACAAGCAACTCCTGTATCCCGGCAGGGGTGCAGGGCAGATAATCGGGCTCCCCTATCATCAGTTTGCCGACATTTACGGGATGAAAAGCGTCAACGTCCTTTCCAGGGTCAATTGCCAGAAGCACGCGGTTTTCGTTCACATGCTTGGGCAAGGGCAACTGCACCAGGATTCCGTCGATCTTGGGGTCCTTGTTATACTTGTCGATGAGCTTGAGCAGGTCCTCTTCGCTCAGATCCACCGGCTGGCTATCCTGAACGGAGTAGAAGCCCAACTCGTGAGCGGTACTCTGCTTCGCTCTTACATAGCTCTGCGACGCGGGGTTCTCGCCGACGAGGATAGTCACCAGTCCCGGCACGACCCCATGTTTTTCTTGCAACTGTTGGACCTCGGTTTTGAGTTCAGCCCGAATCTCCTTGGCCACCTCGGCCCCTTTAAGCAGTTTGGCAGACATATAATATCTCCCCTGATTATTTGGATTCCTGGATCACCACACTCCGCGAGGTTACGGCATTCAGCTAGAACAGGCCCGATACCTTTCCCGTCTTCGGATCGACGTCCACTCTGCGGAACGCCGGATCGGAAGAAGTCCCCGGCATGAGGCTTATGGCGCCTGCACAAGGACAGAGGAACTTGGACCCGGAGTAGATGAGAACGTCGCGGATCGGCAGTATCCAGCCCTTGGGCACACCCTTGACCGTTGGATCGTGGGTCAGGCTAAGGTGAGTCTTGACCATCATGGTGGCGTAGTCATCAAACTTGGAATCCGCCTCGAGCATTTTGGCTTTTGCTTCAGCCTCGGGCGTCCAGGCGACGCCGTCCGCTCCGTAAACTTCCTTGGCCACGAGGGCGACACGGTCTCTAAGCTTCATTTCCAAAGGATAGAGGAATTTGAACTCGCTGGGTTGTTCGCATGCTTCGATAACCGCGTCGGCAAATTCCAGAGCGCCTTCGCCGCCCTTGGCCCAGTGTTCGGACATGGCGCAACGGGCGCCGGCGGCTTCCGCATGCTTGCGGACCAGAGCGATTTCAGCCTTTGTATCCGTATGGAAAGCGTTGATGCAGACTACCGGGTTGATGCCCGACTTGCGGATGGTGTTGATATGGTGGACCATGTTGGGAATACCTTTTTCCAGCAGAGCAAGGTTTTCCTTGGTGTATTCCTCGGGAAGCGCAAGACCGGCCACAACTTTGGGACCGCCGCCGTGCATCTTGAGCGCGCGGATGGTCGTGGTCAGAACCGATACGTGAGGTTTGAGGCCGCTGTACCGGCATTTGACGTTCCAGAACTTCTCGAACCCGATGTCTGCTGCAAAACCGCTCTCGGTGACGTGATAGTCGAAGAGCTTGAGGCCGACACGGTCGGCGATGATCGAAGACTGGCCGACGGCTATATTTGCGAAAGGACCGGCGTGCACCATACACGGCTGGTACTCGGCGGTGCACATCAGGGTCGGGTTGATAGTGTTTCTCATGAAGGCTGTCATGGCGTTTCCGACTTCCAGGTCGCCGGTTGTAACTGCTTTTCCGCGCTTGTCAAACGCCACGGTGATTTCATTGAGCCTTTTCTTCATATCGGCCAGATCCTTTACGATCGAAAGGGTGGCCATTAATTCCGAGCTGACCGCAATCCCGAATTTTGACTGCATCATGAAGCCGTCCTGCCTGCCGCCGATACCGATGATGATATTGCGCAGGGCCTGGGCGCAGAAATCCATTATCCAGCCCATCTCGATACGGGTAGGATCGATATCGAGGCGCCTCATGCGGGTCAGGCGCTGGAGTTGCTCGTCATTGTAATTTCTTTCGTGCTGCATGCGGGCCGTCATAGCAACCATGGCCAGGTTGTGGGCGTTCATGATATCGTTGATATCGCCGGTAAGGCCCATCGAGAACTCGGTCATGGGGATAAGAAGCGAGTTTCCGCCACCCGCTGCCGTTCCTTTTATGTTCATTGTCGGGCCGCCTGAGGGCTGACGTAGAGCCCCGCCCACATTTTTGCCTCTTTTGCCGAGGCCTTCCATCAAACCGCAGGACGTTGTGCTTTTGCCTTCCCCCAGCGGGGTGGGCGTGATTGCAGTTACTTCGATGTACTTTCCATCAGGGCGGTCTTTCAGCCGGTCGATGATTTTCAGGAAATCGAGCTTGCAGAGTCTGCCCATAGGAAGGATTTCATCCTTTTTCAGTCCAAGCTTCTCCTGAAAGTCCCATGGCGTGGGCATGTTAACTTCCGCTGCTTCCGAAATCTGCCAATCTTTCATTTTTGTCGCGTCATAGGGCATGTTAGATTTGACCTCCGTTTTGAAGTTTTAACTATGTGACTTTGCACTAAAATTCACTAAGGCCTGAACAACCGGTCAGTGCTGCAGAATCATTTAGTTCCAGCGAGAGGGAGAGGAAGAAGGAGAGAATGAACGCTAGAGGCAGTAACTGATCATCAGGGAAACTAAATTAGGGTGGCTGGTTTTGTCAAGAAAAAAGTCGGTGATCTTCATAGGGACTGCGTCTTTCATCAAACCCCAGCCGGCGCGAGGTTGACGGACTGTTGAAATCGGCCGGGAATAAAAAAACGCTTTGCCATCCGGGACCCGTCTGAGATTTGATGTTTTATCGGGGGCTTACTTCTGCTAGAATTCAAGATTTTATATGTAAGGTTTTGGGGAATATCGCAGAATTTCGGTGCTCAATGCCTGTTAACGATAGTTTTAATAGTTATAATACAGGACAAACCGGACCAAAGCGCAATCTGTGGGCCCAACTCTTTTAGACTGGAATAATAAAACAGCGTAGCGGGAGGAACCGATATGTGGGACTACACCGACAAAGTTAAAGATCACTTCCTCAATCCTCGAAACGTCGGAGAAATCGAAAACCCGGACGGGGTTGCGGAAGTGGGATCGATTGCGTGCGGCGATGCTCTCAAGTTCACCTTCAAACTGGATGAAAACGGTAAAATAGAAGAAGCGAAGTTCAAGACCTTCGGGTGCGCCAGCGCAATAGCTTCAGCTTCGGCAATGACTGAAATGATAAAAGGCATGACGGTCGAGGAGGCCGCGAAGGTCACAAACCAGGACATAGCAAACTACCTCGGTGGACTGCCTCAGGAAAAAATGCACTGTTCCGTTCTGGGGCGGGAGGCCCTGGAGAAGGCCATATCCAATTTTAAGGGCGCCCCCGTCAGGGCCGAAGAGGAAAAAATCGTTTGCGAGTGCTTCGGGGTGACGGAAAAGGAAATCGAACGGGCTATCCACGAGAATCGCCTCACAACGATCGAGGAGGTGACAAACTACACGAAGGCGGGAGGGGGCTGCGAAAACTGTCACCCGCTTATCCAGGCAATAATCGACAAGGCACTTTCCCAGAGAAGCGAAGCCCCGGCAGAAAGGCCAAAGCTGTCAAATATCCGGAAAATCAAAATGATAGAGGAAACCCTGGAGCGGGAAATCAGGCCGGCACTGAAGCACGATGGCGGCGACATCGAACTGGTGGATGTGGTGGGTAACCGCGTGCTGGTTGCAACGCGCGGCGCATGCGCATCCTGCCAGGCATCCGACCAGACGTTGAAGAATTTCGTAGAGGCGAAACTGCGTGAGCTGGTCCTGCCGGAGCTTGTGGTTGAGGAGGTATCGGCGTGAACCCTATATATCTGGATAACAATGCGACGACCCAGGTAGCCCCGGAAGTGCTGGAAGCAATGCTCCCATATTTCCATGAGCTCTATGGAAATCCTTCGAGCATGCACTCCTTCGGAGGCCAGGTAATGAAACAGATCAGGAAGGCGCGCGAGCAGGTTGCCGCCCTTCTGGGCGCGTCTGCAGGGGAGATCATCTTTACGAGCTGCGGAACGGAGAGCGACAGCGCGGCCATCCGTTCGGCCCTTGCAAGCTGCCCGGACAAAAAGCACATTGTGACAAGCAGAGTCGAGCACCCGGCGGTGCGCGCCCTTTGCGCTCATCTGGCCACCCAGGGATACCGGGTAACCGAATTGCCGGTGGATGGCGAAGGGCGGCTCGATTTGGATCAGTATAGACGGGCGCTTACCACGGACACGGCAGTCGTTAGCCTCATGTGGGCAAACAACGAAACAGGGGTGATTTTTCCCATCGAAAAGGCAGCGCAAATGGCCCGGGAGCGCCGCATTCTTTTCCACACCGACGCAGTCCAGTCGGTTGGAAAAATTCCAATCAATCTGGCTGATACTCCCATCGATATGCTTTCGCTCTCCGGACACAAGCTGCACGCACCCAAAGGAATCGGCGTGCTCTACCTGCGCAAGGGCACCAAGTTTTCACCCTTCCTTCTGGGCGGGCATCAGGAAAGCGGAAGGCGCGGCGGAACCGAAGCCACCCCGAGCATAATAGGGCTGGGGGTTGCCGCTGAGCTTGCGCAAAAAAAGATGGATATTGAAAATACGTTCGTCAAGGACCTGCGCGACAGGCTCGAAAAGACTATCCTGAATACCGTCCCCAATACGAAGGTAAACGGCGACAGAGAGAATAGACTACCTAACACCACCAGCATCAGCTTTGAATTTGTGGAAGGCGAAGGCATCCTGCTCATGATGGACGAATTCGGCATTTGCGCCTCGTCGGGGTCGGCCTGCACCTCTGGGTCGCTCCAGCCTTCGCACGTTCTGCGCGCAATGGGCATTCCTTTTACTATGGCGCACGGATCGATCAGATTCAGCCTAAGCGTCTACAATACCGATGAGGAAATAGATTTCGTCATCGAGAAATTGCCTCCCATAATCGAAACGCTGAGGAACATGTCACCCTATTGGAAAACAGGCGCTCAGGTCTGCCGGGAGGCATAACTCCGTCGAACAAGGATGTGCAATAACTGGAGGTGGGACCATGGCAGACCAACTGATCATCGATCATTGCCGGACCGAGATCGCGACAGAAAGACACTTCCGGGAGGAGATTCCCGGGATTGTCGAAAAACTGGTCAGCTCTTGTTCGAACGGTGAGTGTTTTGACCACGTGGGACCCGAACCGATTCCGTCAAGAGAAGCCGTCGTGGACATCGTGGATCGAGCGAGAAGGCTTCTGTATCCGGGATACTTCGTCCGGGGAAGGCTGGAGAAATTCAACCTTAGCTACTATTTCGGCCAGGAGGCAACGGCGCTCTTCGAACTCATGTCGGAGCAAATAGCTTTGGCCCTGCGCCACGACTGCATACGTCACGACCTGCCCTGTGTCCAGTGTGATGAACTGGGCCAGACAGCGACAATTGATTTCATGCAGAACCTGCCTTCACTGCGGCTCCAGCTCGCAAGCGACGTGCGCGCTGCATACCAGGGCGATCCGGCCGCCAAGAGCTTCGATGAGATAATCTTCAGCTACCCGGGCCTCTTTGCCGTAACGGTCTATAGAATGGCCCACCATCTGTGGGAACAGCGAATTCCCTTTCTTCCCCGTATCATTACCGAATATGCCCACAGCGTGACTGGAATCGACATCCACCCGGGTGCGCATATCGGAGAGAGCTTCTTCATCGATCACGGCACCGGGGTTGTTATAGGCGAGACAACTGAGATCGGAGAACGCGTAAGACTCTACCAGGGCGTGACCCTCGGGGCTCTTTCGCTCCCGCGCGAAGCCGGCGAGCTGCTAAGGAACAAGAAACGGCACCCTACCATCCAGGACGATGTTATCATCTATTCAGGAGCAACGATCCTTGGCGGAGATACCGTTATCGGGGCCAGATCGATAATAGGCGGTAATGTCTGGCTTACCGAATCCGTTCCACCCGACACCCGCATAATCCTTAAGAAGCCCGAGCTTATCTATGCGGGGAAAATAGAAGAAGTCAAAAGGACCGAATAGCCTTCCCCGGCATGGTCATCAAATGCTCATTGCAGAAAGGGCAGCGCAAAGATCTGAAGATATCCGTTTGCGCACGTGAGGGCGCCAAGCGACGCCAACAGGACAGAGAAACCGAATACCGCCCGGCTGGCTGAAATTATAGACACCGACGCCATCACAACGGCTATCTGAAGGAGCACTTCCGCATATTCGAAGTAGAGGTCCTTCGACCTGTTTGTGTCCCTTTCCTTCTCCAGCTTCCTGGCTTCCTGCTCTATTTCCTTCTTATCGTTTACATACTTGGATTCACCCCCGGAAAGAGCTTCAATTGAGGCCTTGGCTTTTTCTGCCGACTCCGGGCTCAGAGTTTGAGACAGCAGGTCCAGTTCGGTTTCAAGGATCACCTTTTGAGTTTTGTACAAGTGCTCCCGGATCGATTTGGCCTGGTAGTAAGCCCACTGGTCCGACGCCTGTTGCTGGGCAAGCAGCATTTCTTTCATAGCGTGGTTACCGCCAAGAGAGGCTATAGCCAGCGCCATCGCAAAAAACGCTGTGACAAGCGCCACTCTCCTGGTAAATTTCTTCTCCTTGATTTCTTCGAGTTCCTTCAGATTTGGCAGTTCCACTTCAGCCATTGTCCATGCCTCGCTTGGTCTCTATGAATTGCGTTTATATCCGACTCTACATCCATTATAAATTAGGTTTTCTTTCAGTTTCTGTAAACCCAAGATTGCGCAACGAAGACAGGATTTCGCCAGCGACGGGACACAGTTCGGACAGGAAGAGGACGTTGTGATTAACAGGAAAACAATAGGCCCCCTTGAAAACGGATTGAAAAACGCTTTCCCGCTTTCGATAATGCCTTCGCCTGACAGGGTGATTAGAGTTGTTGGAGCGGAGCAAGCCCGCAGAATTCGATTTAAATGGAGTGCGCCCTAGTGATAAGGGTCGATCTTTCCGAAAGTTTTATGTTCAAGATTTTTTCTTTTCTGGTCACGTATCGCTGGTTCACCAGTCACTGCTTTAATGGAGGGATTGTTTCATGCTGGATTTTGATTTTCTGGCAGGCGTTGCCAGGGAGGCCGGTCAGGCTATCATGGAAGTCTATGACACCGATTTCGCGGTGGAACGCAAAGACGACCACTCCCCGCTTACGCTCGCAGACAAGCGTTCGCATAGTATAATCGTCGATCGGCTGCGGTACCGCTACCCTGATATTCCCGTTCTTTCCGAAGAAGGAAACGAGGTCCCATTCGAAATCAGGCGCAATTGGGACACGTTCTGGCTTGTCGATCCACTTGACGGGACAAAGGAATTCGTCAAACGAAACGGCGAATTCACAGTTAATATTGCCCTGGTGGAAGATCGTACGCCGGTTGTGGGAATAATCCATATCCCGGCGACAGGCCGGCTCGTTATGGCGGACGTGCGCGAAGGCTGCTGGGAAATGACCGATAACGGGCGCAAGAGCCTCAAAGTTGCGCAAGTCTCATCCAAAGAACCTGTGCGGGTCGTGAGAAGCCGCTCTCATCCGACCCGGGCGCTGCATGATTTTCTGTCGTTAATACCTTCCTATCGGATCATAAACCGGGGGAGTGCTCTCAAGTTCTGCGATGTAGCCGGGGGAGAAGCCGATTTTTACCCGAGGTTCGGCCCTACCTGGGAATGGGACACTGCGGCCGGCCAGGCAATCGTCACCGCAGCAGGAGGAATCATGCTCGATTTGTCGGGAAAGCCCTTTATCTATAACAAGGAGAAGTTGCTCAACGGTCCATTTATAGTATCTTCGAGCATGGAATGGCTGGGCAGAACCGGGATACTGGAGATGGCCTCCAAGATGTCTTTGTAGGCCAGGCGATGCGCGAAAGGACGAGAAGCAGAGCAAACTGCTCATTTTCACCTGCACTGCGGGATACCGCCTGTCCCCTCGGGCAACCGGTCGTCAAGAGCTTCTATGAATCGCTTAAAATGCGGAAGCCTCATAAGAGTGCCGGGGTGCAGTTCGGCCAGAACCTGAAAAGATCTTCTTCACTTACGGTAGGCCTTATTGGGGCCGCAATTGCGTGTCGCATTTTCGAGCGCCAGTTGCGCATCAGATCTCGATCTCTGTTCCAAGTCGTCCACCGGCAGAAGAGCGCTTATCTGAAGCCTGGCTCCAAACACTTTACGCAGGGCCTCCCTGTCCGACAGTATCCACGTCTCCATGCAGGCCACCATCATTTGTGCCTGGTCGTCATCTGTCCCATGAGGACGCGTCCAGCCATCGTTTGATTGGAGATGCTCCCAGGCGGCTGCCGAGCCATGAGAAAGTTCATTTTGAGCGTCCACGGGGTCTTCGCTGTCAACGAGGAGTATTGGATGGAAATCCTGTCCCCCGTTGCCAATGGCAGCCTGGAACATGTCGAATGCATGTTGTCTCCCTCCACAGGCCACTATTCGAGGCATTCGACCTGTAAAACCGGCTTTGCCGATAAGTTTGCTGAATCCTTCGCGGCAACGGGCATGCAGCTCCTTGCTGTCACCGCCCCCTTCTACATAGATTCTTACTTTCACCACCTTGTGCCCCCCAGTTCACCTCGAGTCCAAAGTTCGCCAAGGCGGTATTGTTTCAGCCAGACGGAGAGCATCTTCTTATCGAGGCGTTCCATCGTTGTCTGGCCAGAATGCTTTTCGCAAATAATTACCGCCTCGGGCCTTTCGCTCATCGCATCGACCAGAATGTCCGAATGGGTCGTGACAATCAGTTGGGTGCGTTGGGAAGCGTCGACGAGCCGGTCGGCTAATTTGGGCAGAATATCCGGATGAAGTCCGAGCTCCGGCTCTTCGATACAGACAAGCGGGGGTGGGTCCGGGTCACAAAGGATGGCCAGAAGGCATAGATAGCGAAGAGTTCCATCCGACAGCCTGGTTGCAGGGATAACGAATTCGCCCTCGGTGAAGAATACCTGAACGGTTCCACCTTCCACACTTATGTCGAAGTCACAAAATTCCTCATATAGATCACGCAAGCCCTCGAAGAATCGCATTTTTCGCCTTGGGTATCCTGCGGAGTCTGTTCAAGAAAAGACCCAAGTTCGAAAAATCCTCTTCAAGACGGTCATTGCGCATGTCTGCTTTTTGCGGTTCGCGAAAAATGGATTTGCGCCCAAAGGTCCATTCTCTGTAGATTCTGATCTTTTCATAGAAAGAGGTCAGATAAAAGAGTTCGGGGTAGGTATCTGCGTCTCGCCTTTGCGCGAGAATAGACTTATCAGGCTCAATTGTATCACGCGGCAACTCGCGTTCTCCAGCCGCAGTGTTAAGCGTCGGGCGCCCACGAAAGTAACGATAATAAAAGGGAGGTTCACCATGAACTGGCCTTTCGTTTTCGACTCGCTCATCGTCCAGGCTGAAGCCCTGTTTTTCGGAACGAAACTCCAGAAAGTGCCCGAGGGACTGCGTCCCTTGGCGATAATTCATGTCCGCGCCAATCAATGCCGCCTTCTTGGATGCTCCTTTCCAAATCCATTCACTTATTCCACCGCTTTCGCGAATAAAGGCTCGCAGATCGGCAGGGATCGAGCGCAGAAGAGCAAAAAACTCGATAAGATTTGATTTACCTGAACCATTGGGACCGATTAATACGTTCAGATCCGCAAGACTGATGACTAATCCATCAGGTCCAAACGAGAGGATATTGCGAAGTAGAACTTTCTTAACTGCAATGGGCATCCACTTCTCCTTGTTCGACAGACTTTTAATCTAGCATAGCCGGGTCGAGAGGCAAGGATAAATAGGAAATGGCTCGTGGAACAGATATACAGGCGAATGAGTAAAACAGATTCGAAGGAAGCGGTATCTAAAAATGATGAAGCGGCACTTTATTGCCGCCTCATTCGTCGTCATCCCGGTTTGGTTTGCGCTGTAGGGCCTACCCGGCCGCAATGCGCCCGGTCCGGGGGCTGCGTACATCGAAGTTCTTAATGTTGATCTCGTCATCCAACAGAAGCGCGTTCTGAAACGCGCTGAGCCTCAGGCACTCTTTTGCGCATTCATCCTTGTCGTGATCAATGAATTCGCAACTTCTGCATGGGCTTTCGATGGTTTTGGCAAGAGCGAACATGGCTGTCCTCCTGAGGCGAATGAATATGTTGAACGGGGTAGCGCCAAAGCCTTAAGGATAGAGCATATTTTCACAATATGTCAAGCGAAAAATGTGTGAAAGTTGTGTATACCCCGCCCTTCCCAGCAAATCATGTTGACCAGCAGAGCATCTGCTGGTATAGGTTAGTTTGCTGCGTGTGACTTACAATTCATCTGCCTTCTCTGTTGCGGTCAGGGCGGTGTATGCGTTTTCCGGCCCATTCTCCTTAAGTCTTCCTGCTGGAGCTCATTGTTTCCATCCGGGAAAATAGCCCAAAGCGCCGAATTGTGTTGGAGTTCGTACTTCTTTAACGGCCCCGCTAATTCAACAGGCAGGGCGTCATGTGGAATTTCGCTTCTGAGGAGGTCATCTTATGTTCGATGAGAAAGTACTTCAAAAAATTCAAGCCGGTAAAGAAAAATGGGATCAGGGACCCGTTGCGAAGACGCTTTCGAAGTCGCCCGAAGCAAAACCAGTCTTTACCACGATTTCCGGAACTCCGGTCGAAAGACTCTATACACCTTTGGATGTAAAAGAACTCGATTACGACCGCGACCTGGGCTACCCCGGACTCTTCCCCTTTACTCGGGGCGTACAACCCACAATGTACCGAGGCCGTTTCTGGACCATGCGGCAGTACGCGGGATTTGGAGACGCCAAAAGCACGAATGAGCGCTATCGTTACCTGCTGCAGCAGGGACAAACCGGCCTCAGTGTTGCATTCCATCTTCCCACCCAGGCCGGCTACGACTCCGACCACTCGCTTTGTATGGGTGAAGTTGGAAAGGTTGGCGTGGCAATCGACCACATCGATGATATGAAAACGCTTTTTAACCAAATACCGCTCGACAAGGTCACCACCTCGATGACCATGAACGCGCCTGCAGGAGTGCTTCTTGCCATGTATCTGGGAATCGCCGAGGAGCAGGGCGTGTCCTGGGATAAGCTGGGCGGGACCATCCAAAATGACGTTTTAAAAGAGATCATCTGCCGCGGCCAATATATTTATCCGCCCAGGCAGACGATGAGACTGACGGTCGACCTGATTGAGTTCTGCCAGAAGAATGTCCCGAGGTGGAATTCCATCAGCATAAGCGGCTATCACATACGTGAATCAGGATCAACGGCCGCTCAGGAAATGGCTTTTACGTTGGCCGACGGTATCGCTTATACCCAGGCCTGTATCGAGCGAGGCATGCAGGTCGATACTTTCGCCCCCCGGTTGAGCTTCTTCTTCAACGCCTTCACAAACGTGCTCGAAGAAGTCGCCAAGTTTCGCGCAGGCCGCAGGTATTGGGCAAAGGTTATGAGGGACCGGTTCGAAGCCAAAGACCCGCGCTCGATGATGTTGCGCTATCATGTGCAGACGGGCGGTGTCACGCTTACGGCTCAGCAACCGCTCAACAACATCGTTCGAGTGGCGCTCCAGACCTACGCCACAGCCCTTGGCGGAGCCCAGTCGCTCCATACCAACTCCTATGACGAGGCGCTCTGTCTGCCGACCCAGCAGGCCGTAACCGTCGCGCTTCGAACCCAGCAGATCATTGCCGAGGAAAGCGGCGCGACCGATACCATCGATCCACTTGCCGGATGCTACTACGTCGAGAACATGACAGACAGGATTGAAACCGAGATCGACGATTATATCAAAAAGATCGACGCGATGGGCGGAACGCTCGCCGCAATCGAGCAGGGCTACATTCAGAAGGAGATTCAGAACAGTTCCTACCGGTTCCAGAAGGAGATCGAATCGCGTGATCGCGTCTATGTAGGCATAAACAAGTACACCATGGAAGAGCCCCCTCCGACCGGTCTTCTCAAGGTGGACATGTCCGTTGGCGAAGTTAAAGCCATCGAGCTGAAAAAGTACCGCGCGCAAAGGGACCAGGCAAAGTGGAAAGCCGCACTGGACACGCTGAGCCAGGTTTCCATGACGGATGAAAATGTCATGCCCTATGTTGTCGAAGCCGTAAAAGCCAAGGCCACCGTGGGCGAAATCTGCAATGTGTGGCGCGAGGTCTATGGTGAGTATCGGCCCAAAGAATTCGTATGAACGCAGGGGTATTTAACCTTTAAAACTGGTCTCAACGGTTAAAATATAGTTACACCGGAGGAGAATCCTATGGCAAGAAGAATTAAGATGATAATGGCAAAGCCCGGTTTGGACGGACATGACCGAGGCGCTAAACTCTTGGCGAGAATATTTGCCGAGGCGGGAATGGAAGTGGTTTACACCGGACTTCGCCAGACTCCTGAGATGATCGTTACGGCCGCAGAACAGGAAGACGCCGACGTTGTCGGCATGAGCAGCCTGTCGGGCGTTCATAATTATTTCTTCCCAAGGGTCGTTGAACTGATGAAGCAGAAGGGGCTCGATGACGTCCTGCTGGTGGGCGGCGGCATTATTCCCGAGGAGGACTACGATTTTCTGAAGAGTTCAGGCATGTCAGCCATTTTCGGACCGGGCACGCCGACGACCGAGATCGTCAGTTTCATCCAGAAAAATGTGCGCGAACGTTAGAAGATTCTCGGATCGTGGCCACCGGCAGCCAAACCACCGCCGGTGGCTACGATAAACCGTTATTCCGGCAAACATGCGCTGCCGAAAGCCCCGCTCCTCGCTGAAAGGAATGAATCCCAATGCCCTTTGAATACGCGGCGCAAATCTTGAAAGGTTCTCATCGGGCGGCCGCTCGCCTCATTTCCTGGCTGGAGGACGATGATGCCAGGGCGTATGAATGGATGCGCAAACTCTACCCACACACTGGAAAAGCGTACGTGGTGGGAATTACCGGGTCGCCGGGGGCCGGGAAATCTACCCTTACGGACAAGCTGGCCCGTGTCATCCGCAAAAGCGGCCTCACGGTCGGAATCATTGCCGTTGACCCTTCAAGTCCCTTCACCGGGGGCGCCCTGCTGGGCGACAGGGTCCGAATGAGCGAGCTCGCCAACGATCCGGATATATTTATCCGAAGCATGGCCACTCGGGGATTTCTGGGAGGCACAGCCGAGGCGACCGCAGACGTGGTAAAAGTCCTGGATGCCCTGGGCAAGGACGTAATCATAATAGAGACCGTCGGCGTTGGACAGGATGAGATCGACATAATCGGCATTGCAGACACCACCTGCCTTGTTCTGGTGCCGGGCTTTGGAGACGGGATCCAGAGTATGAAGGCCGGCATCATGGAAATAGCCGACGTGTTCGTTGTTAACAAGGCTGACAAGCAGGGGGCCGATCAGCTCTGCACCGAAATTTGCTCACGGATCGAAATCGATGCTCATATCAAGGAGCGCCATTGGACTGCCCCGGTCACTAAAACAATTGCAGTCGAATATATAGGCATAGAGCAACTATGGCTCTCCATCGAGTCGCACCGCAAATATCTGCTCGATTCCGGCATGTTTTATCAAAACAGGCGGCAAAGGACTCGCCGTGAAACAATCCGGATGATTCATGGAGAGCTTTTTCGAGTCATTCTAGAGCATTTGGAGCAGGAAGGAAGGCTCGATGCCGCGGTCGAGGAACTAATGAATAAGAAGAGCGACCCTTACACTCTGATGGATGACATCATCAACGACTGGTGGTTTTCAATTTGCGAATCAAGGAGGCGTCATGAAGATACTCAAAGTTGACCACATAGGTATTGCGGTAAGCAGTATCGAAGAAGTAAAGAAGCTCTATTCCGACATTCTCGGACTCGCCCACCTGGGAAGCGAAACTGTTGCAGAACAGAAGGTTACGACCGCCTTCTTTCCGGTGGGAGACACGGAAATCGAGCTTCTCGAATCGACCTCTCCCGACGGCCCGATAGGAAAATACATTGAAGCCAAGGGACAGGGGGTCCAACACATTGCCTTCCGGGTGGACAATATTGAACAAGCCCTTGAAGAACTCAAGGCAAAAGGGATCAGGCTGATCGACGAAAAGCCGAGAAAAGGCGCCGGCGGTGCAAAGATTGCCTTCCTGCATCCCAAGTCGACTTTCGGCGTACTCGTTGAGCTGTCGGAAAGATAATGGAATTAGGGATTTTCAATTCCTCAATTCTCTCAATTCCTCAAGGGGGCCGGTTCTCGGTCCCCTTGGAACGCGTGTCACTGCCCTTCAATATCTCAAACGGAAGAAGAGGAACCACAAACAACACCAGCAAGGTTGTCCCTGCGCTTATGAACACCAACCATGAGAAGCTCCAGTGCCGGCTTTGAATCAACCATGAGCCGATCCAGTCCCCGCCGTTAGCCGCAAGATTTCGCAGGCTCATCATCAGGGCAAACCCCAACCCCTCGCATCCCTGCGGCGTGGCGCGGGCCGAAAGATCGTAGAGCGGGATCACCGCCAAGGTGCCCACTAATCCATTCACGGCGGTGATGCTTATGGCGGCCTGACGGGATTCGTAGTATAAATAAAGCAGAGTCAGAATAGAGCTCAAAATGATCCCGCCCGCAAGCAAAGGACCTAAAGGCAGTGCCCTGCATGCGCGCGCATAAGTCACGGCGCCGGCCATCCCGGTAAAACCCCCGATTACGGCCAGCCAGCCGATAAACGGCTGCGAGAAGCCAAGTTTATCGATCTGAATGTAATAAAGGGGAGTGGAAAGACCTGGCGTTACGAAAAATAAAAAGATCAGGCCCCCTGCCGTCCAGAGCGTTTTGGCACGCAGTAGAGTTTTCAGTTGGATTCCGGCGATCGACCAGACTTCGCTATTTCGTTTTGCGCCGCGCTCTTCTTTAAGGAACTTAAACACACAAAACGCCAGGCCAAAAAGCAAGCCGGCAGCCAGGCTAGCTGTCCAACCTATGGCGTGGACGGCCAGATAACCTCCCACAGGCAGTCCGATCGTAACGGCGAGACTGTCCAAACCTTCCCGCAAAGCACTTAGCCTTCCGGTGGCTCCAAAGCGCTGGGCCTGTTCCACGAGCATGCCACCCATCGCAGTGCTCGCAAAAACCATCATCAGATTCAGTGTCATGGCGACAAACAGGATCGAATGATAAGATTCGTGGGTGATGCCCAGAAGAATCCAGCAGACGCCTGCGGCCCCTGCGCTAATCATCAGGTAGCTGCGACGCCTGGTCCCGAAAAGCGGAATACTGTCCGAAATAAGACCAGCCAATGGTTTCAAGTACCATGCGATGGCGGAGAAAAAAAGAAAAAGTGACATGTTCTCAGGAGCTACATGGAGGTGTTCCTTTAACAGATACCGGATCGGCAGTTGACCTATTACCTCGGTTTGAGCAATCGTGGTCGCAAAAGCCGCTGCACCGATGACGAAGGTGTACCTATAAAAGCTCGCCTTACTCTCTTGGGGTGCGACAATTGGAGATTCTGCGGGCATCGATCTCATGCGGAAAACCCAGAATACCTTATTAAACTTTGCCCGCCGACTGACGAGTTATTCCTTCAATCCCTCTAACGGAGAATCAAGGGCGCACGGACGCGGACCGGTTTCGAAAAACTTCAGTCCCGGGCGGCAATCCCGGAAATATCTTCAACCGAATCATTCGACCGGGCCGGATACTCAGCAAACCCGCCCGGCTGCGGCTGCATAAGATAACATTTAATCATTAACCGGGCACTGAATGACGACAAGATAACGAAGATTTCCCCCAGACGCTTGCTCCGGAAGCGAAACGCTTTGACATAGCGCGGATTTTTGGCTATTTAACTAAACGTTCTCCTTCGGTTTTTGTTGGACCCGTGTTATCCGGAAATACCGGATGAACGCAGGAGAATTTTACTTCATGAGACGTTTGCAGTTTCCGGATGGAAACTAGCCGGCCGGCGCCGTAGAGATCTGGCTAACCGTTGAGTTTACTGAACAGAATTCGGATTTTCCAATAGTGGACGCTTCCGCCCTGCCCAACTTCATACCTACCGGCCCGCAAAACCTCAAGGAGAGGATTTACGATCAGGTCGGTCCGGACCTTGTGAGGATCGAAGAGGAAATAAACCGCCTGCTTAACTCCGATATTCCCCTAATCCCGGTTGTGGGCCGCTATATAATGGGCAGCGGAGGCAAACGGCTGCGGCCCCTCCTGATGGTCCTGTCATCCAGGCTTTGCGGATATAAAGGAAACGATGACGCCCGGCTTGCCGTCGTATTCGAATTCGTGCATGCGGCAACCCTACTGCACGACGACGTTGTTGACCATGCCGAATTGCGGCGGAGCCAACCATCGGCGAACACGGTCTGGGGAAATCCTGCCGTTGTGCTCATTGGGGATTTTCTCTATTCGAAATCCATACAGATAGCGGTCGAATACCAGGACATCCGAATCCTGGAGGTGCTGCTGGAAGCCACAACCAGGATGTCTGAGGGCGAAGTTCTCCAGCTCATAAATTCCGACAATCTTGAAGTAAGCGAGGACGAATATCTAGAAGTAGTTACGAAAAAAACCGCCGTACTCATCAGCGCAGCGTGCCGGACCGGAGCCATTTTCGGAGGCGGCGGCCTGGCTGAGGAGACGGCCCTCAAGGCTTACGGCCACAACTTGGGCATAGCCTTCCAGCTTGTTGACGATACTCTGGACTTCACCGGCGAGGCTGAAGAACTGGGAAAATCGGTCGGAAACGACATCCAGGAAGGCAGGGCAACCCTGCCTCTCATCTATGCCCTGCAACACGCAAAAGCCGCCGAACGGCTTCGACTGAGGCAGATTTTCACCTCGGAGCATATTCAGGCAAAAGAGATAAGTGAAATGAAAAGCCTGATCGCACGAAGCGGTGGAATCGAATACACCAACAATCAGGCCTGCGAGCATTCCATGAGGGCCAAAGAGGCGCTTCGGATATTCCCCCATTGTCCGGTCAAAGAAATCCTCGATGACATCGCCGACTATGTAATCTGCCGAAGGACCTGACAGGCGCCGCCGCCGCCGCAATTGGACCGAATCTTTCAAGAAAAAAATCGATCCCCGAAAACCGAAGGGGTCTTCATCCCGAATCGCCGAATAACATGCCGCGATGAAGACCCCTTTTTCAATGGGGCCAGTATGGATAGAGTCCCTGTCTTATCTTCTCAACGCCTTCCAGCATCTCTTTGTGTTTCTTCTCATCCGCAATAATGGTCTTCAATAGGAATTCCTGAATACGCAGGCTTTTGTCTTTTAAATGGACAAGCATCGCTTCCGTCTTCCGGATCATCTCACCTTTTATGCGGGTATGCTCCCTGATCAGCTCGATCACATCACCGACTTCATCAAGGCTAAGCGTAATCTGTTGTTTTTGAAGACTGCTGATTATCAATTCCTGAAGCCTCTCGTGCACCATGGCATCGTTTTCGATGATATCCATCATCAGACAGATCAGCGGGTTTGCGCATTTTGCCTTTACCTTGTCTATCGATTCGGCAGACCGTTTCTCAAGCAACTTCCAGTCTTTCATCGTGGAAGCTATTTGTTCCTGTTGCTCTTTCATTAACACATCGTCACCTCACCTCACGCCGTGTCCGGCCGCGATCACCAAGTGATTGCGATTCGAAAAAGCACCCCATTCGGTACGAAAACTTCGCATCTCTACTTTTCCCTGCAGGGGACACAAGATCCCTGATTGTCGATACATTCCTCACAATAGGCCCGATGGCACATCCGGCATTCATGGACGGCCGTTTCCCTGGCAAAATCCTCGCCACAGGCTGCGCAAGCGAATTCTTCTTTACGAGGGACATTCGTTGGCATTTCACTACCCCTTTCTCGATTCCTGAAACTACTTTCTACCTTAGAAGGTATAAGCTTCCGATCCCTTGTCAATACTGATCGTAAAACGATACCGGCCCCATGGATAAGACTTTCCCGTTTCCTTCCGCGCTCCATATCGGCACTTCCCCGATCTGCAAATACTTGTATCGTCACAATGTTCAAGACCAGCGAACTGACAGTTTTTCTGCTCAGCCATTGGTTTTTTTCACTTTCACTCTTCACTCTTCACTCTTCAGCCTATCAATGATAAATTGAAGATTCCGGATTTAAGTGGCTGCGCATTCTTGAAACTGATACTGCTAATGGAAGAATCCACCAGGCCACCGGCACGCTACTACCCTCTTTTCCTTGCCATAGAGGGGCGGACCTGCCTTGTCGTTGGCGCAGGGGCCGTAGGTGAGCGTAAGGTCAGGACACTGCTCAAATATGGAGCCAAAATAAGGCTTGTCGCCCGTGAACTCTCGACATGGATCGAGGAGAAGCGTTCTGAAAAACTGGTGATCTGGGCCGGCAAGCGATACGAGAGGTCAAATCTGCAAGGGGTCAGCTTGGCGTTTGCCGCCACGGACGACCCGGATTTGAACCGAGCCATCGCCGCCGACGCCGGCGAGCTTGGCGTCTGGTGCAACATGGCCACTGACCCTGAGATGGGGTCTTTTATCGTCCCTTCGGTATTCGAGCAGGGAACCTTAAGCGTCGCCATATCCACCTCAGGCCTGAGTCCGGCGGTTGCAAAGCTGCTCAGGCAAAAGCTGCAACTGGAAATCGGCTCCGAATGGGATTTTTTCGTCCGGTTGCTCGGGGAGTTGAGGCAGTGTTTTAGATCCAGGGGAGTAGCGGAAAAACAGGCCCGGGAGATATTTACCAGGCTTGCGGGGCTACCCATTCCTGACTGTCTCAAGCAGGACCGCCAAGAGGAGGCTTTTGCAAAAACGCTTGAGGTCTGCCGCCCGGTTATGCCCGAAGCCGAAATAAAAGCTGTTTGGGAAAATCTATGGAATCTCTTTTCCTGGTAATCGCAACGCTTTGCTACCTGTGCGGGACGGTGGGATACCTGGTCTATCTTTTTAAGGACCGGGAACAATTGCACCGTATCTCGTGGTCTATATTGCTTGCCGGCGCCGTGTTTCATGGGATAGCGCTGGTAATGCGCACGGTCGACACCGGACATCTTCCGGCTGTCACGATTCAGGAATCGCTCTCCCTGTTTGCATGGGTGTTTGTAGTTACCTATCTAATCCTTCAAATACGCTTACAACTTCGTATCCTGGGTTCATTCGTCTCCCCTCTTGCCGTTGTTTTCATGCTTTCGTCTTCCCTTTTGCCTTCGCAGACAATGCTCAAGAGCGAGTTTTTCAAAAGCGGCTGGGTCATTGTGCACGTGGCAACCCTTTTTTTGGCGAACGCACTGTTTGCGCTGGCTTTCAGCGTTGGAGTGATGTACCTGCTGCAGGAAAGACATATCAAGAAAAAGAACTTCGGTTTCCTCTACGAGCGGCTGCCTTCACTGGATCGGCTCGACTCCATTGCCCATTACTGCCTCATGTCGGGGTTCCCTCTCATGACGGCGGGCCTGATAACCGGGTTTGCCTATGCAGCCATTGTCTGGCATTCGCCCTGGAACTGGGATCCTAAAGAGATACTGTCGCTGGTTACATGGATCATATATGCTGTCCTCGTCCATGAGCGGCTCGCGGTCGGATGGAGGGGTCGAAGAGCGGCGTGGCTTTCGATCCTAGGTTTTTCGGCAACCCTTCTGACCTTTGTCGGGGCGAGCCTTCTGCTCGGCGGCCACCATTCGGTTCTTTCGGGTAAGATGTGATGTCTCATATCGTCCTATTAGGCATGAATCACAAGACGGCGCCCGTCGAAATACGGGAGCAGCTTGCGGTGGCATGCCGAAAAGAGGTAAATCCCCTGCACATGCTCCCGCATCTGGAGCAAGTCGATGAGATGGTTTTCCTTTCCACATGTAATCGAGTGGAATTCCTGTTTACCTGCAACTCTCTTGCCCGGGGCATACGGGAGATAAAGGCAGTGCTGCGGGCCCACGTGGGGTTGCCGGACTCCGTTCCACTCGATTCGTACCTTTACGTCCATGAGGACATGGAGGCTGTCAGGCACCTGTTCATGGTCGCATCCAGCCTCGATTCGATGATCGTCGGAGAACCACAGGTTCTCGGCCAGTTGAAGGGCGCTTACCGTAATGCTGTCGAGTTCAGAACGGTTAGGGTAGTCCTCAATCGGCTTTTACATAAATCTTTTTCCGTCGCCAAGCGCGTGCGGACCGAGACTTGCGTCGGCGCCTGCGCCGTATCGGTGAGCTACGCGGCCGTCGAGCTTGCTCGCAAGATTTTCGGCGACCTCAGGGACAAGAGTGTGCTGCTCATCGGCGCCGGAGAAATGGCCGAACTGGCCGCTGAACACTTTCTCAGGCAGGGCGTGCGCCGAATGACGGTGGCCAACCGCACGCTCGAAAGGGCAATGGAACTGGCCGCCAGATTCAGGGCTGAGACGGTTGGATTCGACCGCTTTCTCGAGGAGCTTAAAGTAGCGGATATAGTGGTCTCCTCCACAGGCGCACAGGAGCCTGTCATCGGCTACCGGGATGTCAGGTCCAGGATGCGGGAGCGGCGAAACAAGCCTCTTTTCTTTATCGATATCGCAGTACCAAGAGATGTAGACCCGAGGGTAAACGAGATAGATAACGTATATGTTTATGATATAGACGACCTGCAGGGAGTAATCGACCACAACATGGAAGAACGGCAAAACCAGGCCCAGATGGCCCAACACATCATCAATGAGGAAACCATCAAGTTCAACAACTGGATGAACAGCCTGAGCGCGGTGCCCACGATAGTCTCCGTGCGGGAAAAGGCCGAGGAGATCAGGCGAAATGAGCTCAGGAAGACTTTTTCACAGCTTCCGCACTTAAGTGACAGGGAAAAAGAAGCCATAGAAATCCTTACTTCCTCGATCATCAAAAAATTGTTACATGACCCTATCGTATTTTTGAAAAAGAAGGCGCAAAGAAACGCACAGGCGATTTACATGGATTTCACCCAGCAGCTTTTCAATCTGGCCGAAGGAGCGAGTGAAGAGGATGCAGCGCATGTTGAAGGCGAGAACGCACAAGATCAAACGTTTCTTAAAACCGCCAAGAAATGAGAGGCAATATGGCCGACATCATCGAATTCGGTAAGAAAGCCGACACCTTGAGGTCGGAGCGCAACGACGCTGTCCGCCGGCGCAAGATCGAAGCCCTGCGCAAGATCTTTCAGTGTACCCGGTGCGTGGTGAAGTGCTCGAAGTGTGGGACCCAGATAGACAGCCAAGCCGAAGAATACGCCAAGTTTGCCACTCCATACAGTTTCTGTAAGTCCTGTCGGCTGGAGTATGAAGAATACCGCGCCAGGGCCGGTGGAAACCGGGCTGATTCTGACTGCTACTGGCATAACTCTACGTGGATGAAGGTATGGGAGAACTGGCTCCAGCTTCAGCAGGCACTCGACCAGTACAGACAGTCGAAGGAATTCCTTCAACTCATCGACGAAGTCGAACACATGCTTAGAAAGTAACCCAAGAAAGAACAGTAGTGTCGAAACCGCGCTACGCTCCCGGGGCATGCCCGCGATGGTCAGGGAAAAAAGCCCTTGCGAAGTGGGCGCAGGTCAATTCGAGGGCAGGTCTACCACATCACCACGACCACGCTTGGGCGGGCTCCCTTCTTCCTTGATTTCCAGACAGCCTGCAACGCCACGCGCGGCTTCGAAAGCGGACGGGTATCAGGGGATGCCGGGATGCTTGCACGGGTGTTGATACCTGATCATGCACACTGGTTGGCCCAGCCGTTTTATCATGCATCGCAATTCTTAGAAGCCTCTAGCGCGCAAGGCCACGGGAGCGTAGCAGGGTCTTGACCCTGCCAGGGCGTTATAAGTAAAATCTATTCCCGACCGGGCAAGCAGCTAGAAGGGTATATCGTCGTCCGGGCCACCTGTATTGGCGGGCAGCTCTTCCATCGCTGAACGCCCGGCGGGACCCGCGCTTCTCGTCTGGTTCTGGCCGCCTGAAGGTCCCTGCCCCTGGCTTTGTCCATGGCTTTGGCCCTGGCCCTGTCCCTGCCCTTCCCCGCTCCCAAGCAATTGGATTTCCCGGGCTATAATCTCGGTATAATAGCGTTTCTGACCTTGAGGGTCGTCCCACTGGTTGGTCCGAATACTGCCTTCAATGTAGACCTGCCGCCCCTTTGCAAGATAATTTCCACAGAATTCAGCAGTTTTCCCGAAGGTGACGATGCGGTGCCATTCCGTTCGCTCCTCCCGGTTGCCTTCTGTTCCCGCAGATACATAATCATTGGTTGCGAGGTTGAATTTGGCAACTGCGACCCCGTTGGGACTGTATCGGATATCCGGGTCAGCCCCCAATCTGCCGACTAATATAACCTTATTGACCGTCCCTTTAGCCATTTGCTACCTTCCCCTTCTAGTGAAATATGCAGTCCAAACTCCCTGGATTCCAAACACGGTATATCATGAATCAAAAAGGAGGAAAACCATACGGGAATTTTTCGAACTTGGCCTCGCCCTGGTCTTGACCGCAGCACATCGAATATATGATCTGCGTTTTCTCTTAGGGCAGAAAATCAGGGCAGAAAATCCGCCCGGTCTCGAGTCCATCGGGGAAACCGGATCGAGAAGTGGGAAGACGGCTGCAGGAATTTTTTCATCGAAAAAAATCCGGACGAAAACCCGCATCCCCCTTCCGATTGACTACCGTCAGGAAACAGTTTAGAGTGGCAGGTTGAATATAACCAGAAAAATATGTTTCCAATTCTTTAACGCACGTTACCCTAAGCTGGTGAGAAATGAGATTATTGCACTCAGTTTTCTTTTACATCATTTTATTTTTTTCCACCATGATTCTGGGGATAGCGTGCGTGATAGGCTCTTTTGTGAGTCGAGGCTGGCCGGCTTTGGTTGCCAGGACCTGGGGCAACGTAAACCTTTGGGCTTCCGGGGTAAAGGTTGACATAAAGGGTCTTGAAAATATTGATAAACATGGCCCTTACATATTCGTCAGCAATCATCAGGGATGGTTCGATATTTTTACCGCGCTTGGAAAATTGCCGATACGTTTTAGCTGGCTTGCGAAAGCGGAGCTTTTCAAAGTTCCGATCCTTGGGGTTGCGATGCTCAGGGCCGGCTATATCCCAATCGACCGGAAGGATCGCAGGAAAGCGCTGGCGGGCATGAACAGCGCCGCCGAGGTCATTCGGCAGGGAACCTCCGTATTTGTCTTCCCTGAAGGCACCAGAAGCGTTGACGGGGTAATCAGAGATTTCAAAAAAGGCGTATTCGTCCTGGCCCTCAAAGCGCAGCAACCCATCGTCCCGGTAAGCATCAGCGGTTCGTATCGCATTCTTCCCAAAGACAGTTGGATGATCCATCCCGGGGAAATCAGGTTTTCAGTCGGCAACCCGATCCAGACCGCAGGCATTGACAGCGCAGGCCGGGACCTTCTGATTGAACAGGTTCGCGAGGCGATCCGCGCCAATTTGACTTTTGAGGAGGCCGGAGGCGACTCCAAGGTCGACCCGGAAATCGAGAAGGCCGAAGGCCGATTTACATAACGGGGGTAGCGTCTGCCGCGATGGCCGAAAAATTGACTTGTCCAGCTTTAAAGGTCATCCCTCTGGGTGGTCTTGGCGAAATAGGCCTCAACATGATGGTGCTCGAATATGAGGATACCATCGTGGTCGTAGATTCCGGCTTGATGTTTCCCGAAGAAGAGATGCTGGGTATCGATATAGTCATTCCCGATTTCAGCTATCTAATCAAAAATAGAGACAAGGTGGCCGGCCTTGTCATAACGCACGGCCATGAAGACCACATTGGCGCCGTTCCATTCTTTGTCCGCGAACTGTCCATCCCTATATACGGAACAGCCCTCACCCTTGCCCTGATCAAAGAAAAACTCCGGGAGCACAACTTGCTCGACAGGGCGGAGCTTATTAAGATCGTCCCCCGCCAGGTCATTGAGATAGGGCCGTTCGGTTTCGAATTCATCCGGGTGTGCCACAGCATTCCTGATGGTGTGGGACTTGCCATCCGCACTCCTGTCGGGATCCTCATCCATTCGGGCGACTTCAAGATCGACAACACGCCGGTGGATGGCAAGAGGTTTGACATCGCTCGGCTCGGCTCTTATGGCGAGGAGGGCGTTCTAGCCCTTTTTTCAGATTCGACCAACGTGGAGCGCGAGGGTTATACGGTATCCGAAAAGGAAGTAGGCGCTACGCTTCGCGAAATATTCCAGGAAAAACAGGGAAGGGTTATAGTCGCCGTATTTGCCAGCAATCTGCACCGGATACAGCAGCTTATCAATATTGCGCGAGAGTTCGGGCGCAAAGTCCTGCTCAACGGTAAATCGATGATTCAAAACGTTAGGATCGCGCGTGAACTGGGCTATCTCGATTTTACCAGAGACGATGAGATATCGATTCAGGACCTTCAGTACATGCCCGACTCACAGGTGCTGATGTTGACCACCGGGACTCAGGGCGAACCGATGAGCGCCCTGAGCCGGATGGCATTCAACGATCACAAGAAGCTCAAAATAAAAGAAGGGGATACGATAATCCTCTCCTCGAAGTTCATTCCCGGAAACGAGCGTACAATTCAGAATATTATAAACCACCTGTGCAGGAACGGGGCCGATGTAATACACGAGCAGGTCAAAGACATCCATGTCTCGGGGCACGCCTATCAGGAGGAACTCAAGATACTTATAAATATGGTCCAGCCCCGATATTTCATCCCGATTCATGGCGAATACCGCCATCTTATGAAACACCGGCAATTAGCGATGTCCCTCGGTATTGCTCCCGCCAACTGCCTTTTGATAGAAAACGGCACCATTATATGTTTTGGCCGGGACACGGTGTGTACAAAAGACAAAATTGAGACCGGCAGGGTTTTTGTTGACGGCAAAGGAGTTGGTGACGTAGGAGGTCTCGTCCTTCGGGACCGCAGGCACCTTTCTGAAGATGGGCTCGTAATAGCATCGCTGGTGATAAACAAGGAGACTCACGAAATTCTGAGCGGCCCGGACATATTCAGCAGGGGCTTCATTCACGAAGAAGCAAAACCGGAAATTCTCTATGAAGGCAAGTGCATAATATTCGAAGCCATCGACAGGCAACTGGAGGAGGACCATCAACTGGATTGCGTGCTTCTCCAGGAGGAAATACGCCGCGAACTCAAGCGCTTTTTCAACCGGACTCTGGACAGGAGGCCGGTTATTTATCCTATCGTGGTAGAGATTTGATAATGTTCGTTGTTGACTGCTCACTCTTCACTGCCTTATAGAGGCACCCAATGGATCGAAAAAAGCACGAAATATGGGCTTTATGCCTTTTGACGATCTCGCTTCTGGTCCTCTTCAGTCTTTTGTCCTACCATGAGAAAGACCCGACTATTTTCTCTTCTTCGAAAGCTTTGACCAGAAACCTGGTAGGCGCCTTCGGGGCCAACATCGCCTGGCCGCTGATCACTTTTTTGGGATTGGGCGCTTACGGGCTGGTAATTGCAGGTTTTTGGGCAAGCTGGCGTCTTTTCAGGGAACCCGTAATCGAGCGGATGTGGTTCCGGCTCCTGGGTATCGCTCTTCTCATCGTGAGTTCGATGACACTTGGAGCCATGCATTGGGAAGTGGTCCCTTTCCTGGGAAAAGAATTCAAAATTGGCGCCGGCGGGGAAATCGGCAGAATCTTCGCTGAATTTCTTGACGACCGGCTTTCAGCGCTGGGTTCGCATACGCTTCTAATAGGGATGTTTCTCATTTCTCTTCTTCTTTCCACCCCTCTCACACTAAAAACAATGCTCCAGGGGCTTTCAGTTCTCTGGGGCAAGACTTCCGGATGGCTTCTCTTAAATAGGCAAGCTCCAGTTGACGAGCAACCGGAGCCCGAATCGCGCGATGCGCCGCCGACTCGAGTGAAAAAGAAGGAAAGACTCACTTCGCCGCCAGTCCAAACAGAGCTGTTCCCAAAGAAGCAAGCCCGCAGCGAATCCATTTCGCCGGCGCCTTCTTCCGCACCGTCGGGACAATATGCGCTTCCCGAGCTCACCTTGCTCGACACCTATGAAACAGACGCAGCCAAACCCGATTGGAAGCGGCTCGAACAAAACGGCTCCGTTCTTGAGGAAAAGCTAGCCGATTTCGGCGTCCAGGGCAAAGTGGTGGGTATCAATCCCGGGCCGGTAATTACGATGTACGAATATGCTCCAGCGCCGGGAATCAAGATAAGCCGGATCGCCAACCTTGCCGATGACCTTTCGATGGCCCTTAAAGCCATGAGCGTGCGCGTGGTTGCCCCCATTCCGGGCAAGGCTGCCGTGGGAATCGAAATACCCAATCTCAAAAGAGAGCTGGTGTCTCTTAAGGCAGTACTCGAAGCAGAGATATTCTCTCTCGCCGTCGCCCCGCTCACGATCGCCCTGGGAAAAGACATAACCGGCCAGCCTTTTGTGACCAATCTGGGCCGGATGCCTCACTTGCTCATCGCGGGAGCCACCGGTACAGGTAAAAGCGTTTGCATCAACACGGTTTTGAGCAGTTTGCTTTTCAGAAATACACCCGAAGAGGTGAGGCTCCTTCTGATCGATCCCAAAAGGATCGAACTCAACAGCTTCGAAGGCATACCCCATTTGATCCACCCCGTTGTAACCGACGCCAAAATGGCCACAAGGGCACTGCGGTGGGCGGTCGAAGAAATGGAGCTTCGTTACAAGCTGCTGGCTGACAAGAATGTTCGCAACATCGAAACCTATAACCGAGTGCTCGCTCGCGAAAAACCGCAAAAGGGAAAAGAGGCGGAAAAGGAATCGGAAACGGGTCCGCTTTCCGATCCAGGCCTTCAGCACTGTAGGCTCCCTTACGTGATAATAATAATTGACGAGCTTGCCGACTTGATGATGGTTGCCTCCCGTGAGGTTGAAGAGTCTATAACGCGCCTTGCTCAGATGGCGCGCGCAGCGGGCATCCACCTCGTCCTTGCCACCCAGAGGCCCTCGGTGGACGTTCTGACCGGGATAATCAAAGCCAACATCTCCACCCGGATTTCCTTCCAGGTCTCGTCGAAAATCGATTCGAGGACCATTCTGGACGGATCGGGCGCAGAGGCTTTGCTGGGGGCAGGCGATATGCTCTTCCTTCCGCCCGGCACAGCAAAGCTTCAACGCATACACGGGGCCTTCGTCTCCGATACGGAGATCGTGAGGCTCACCGAGCACTGGAGGGCGCAGAAGCTACTTGAGGACCCGCTCAAGGGCAGGGTCGACCTGCGTGGGGAAGGGGCGGCTGCGGAGATTGCAGAAGAGGAACTGGACGAAAAATACGAGGATGCGGTCCAGATCGTTTTGGAAACCAGGCAGGCCTCGATATCCATGATCCAAAGAAGACTGCGGGTGGGTTACAATCGCGCAGCCCGTATGATAGAAGTCATGGAACAGCAGGGTATCGTCTCCCCTTCGGACGGAATAAAACCAAGGGAAGTCCTGGGCAGGCGAGTGTCCTAGCTTCCGGACGGTGGGACCGCACGGACATTGATCGGAATCGATCAAAACTCGAAGATCGAGAGTCTGCGATTACCGTGACTTCGCAGCTCATAAAATCAAGGAATCCTATGATAAATTTTACAAATCATACGGCTGCGAAAGCAAGCCTTTGCTGTAATGTGTTCCTGTGCTTTTTCGCCTTACTTCTCCTTTTATGCTCTGCCGCTCCTGTGCCAGCCGCCGGTCCACCCAAGATGCTCGGGGAAATCCTCGGCAAAACGGAAGCAAATTACCAGAACATCCATGCTTTCACCGCGATTTTCCACCAAAAGACCACGTCGGCGGCTGCGGGGACCCTCAGCGCCGCAGAGGCCATGGGCAGGCTCTACTACGCAAAGCCGCGGCAGATGCGATGGGAATACGACAAACCCGAGGAACAACTCTTCGTTGCCAACAACCAGTTCGCGTGGCTCTATGTGCGTGCTGAAAACCAGATCACCCTGTTCGATGCGGACAAGCTTTTCGCCTCTCCCCTGGCCCGCACTTTCTTTGAGGGAGCCCTTGGACTCAAGAACTACTTTGACGTAACCCTGGACCCGATCCAGTCAACCCAGAATCTGGCCGTCCTCAAGCTCGTCCCGAAGCAGGAAGACCCGAGTGTCAAACTCCTTTATCTTTGGATAGACCTGCGAAGCTACCGGATTTCCCGCTTACAAAGTCTGGATATTTTGGGAAACTCCAACGAGATCATAATCGATGCCTTTACGCCCCACTCAAGCCTTGATCCCGGGCTGTTCCACCTGGAAGTTCCGCCTTCTGCAAAGGTTTTTGACGCAGCCGGCCGCGAGCTGAGCCCGGCCGAAATCGAACAGTTGAAGGCCAGGATTTCCTCCGGAAAATAAACGGCCGTGAACATCAAAACCGTTCTTGAAAATCTCATCGGCTTTTTCGCCAAAGAAGAGATCGATTTTGCGCTGATAGGGGCATTTGCACTGCAGGCATATGGCTATGTGCGCGCCACACAGGACATCGACTTTGCGGTGAGGGGCAAAGGGCAGGAAAGGGTCGTTCGGTTCCTTGAATCACTTGGGTATGAAACCCTGTATCGCTCAAAAGGATTTTCAAATCATGTTCACCCGATCTCAAGTCTTGGCCGGGTGGATTTTGTATATGTGGAAGGAGAAACTGCCGGCGAATTATTCTCCGGGACCAGACCAATTCAGCTTTTCGAAGGCCTTTCAGTCCCGGTGGTCAGGCCCGAGCACCTGATTGCACTTAAAATCTTTGCAATGAAGAACGACCCCGAGAGGTCTTTTCGTGAAATGGCCGATATTCGGCAACTCATGAGCCTCACCTCCGAGGCGGGCGGGTGCGCTGTGGATATCGACGAGGTGAAGGGCTATTTTGAAAAGTACGGTCAACTGGACAAATTCTATGAACTTACAGGAAAAAACTAAACAACTGCTGAATAAAAAACTTCTCGATCTCGAATCCGGCCTTACTTTGACCCCGGAAGATTTTCGAGCCATGAAACGGTCCCCCGGCGGGCATGACCTGGACCTTGCGGGCTATATAAAGTGGCTGGAGGAGATCGGAGCTTTCAAAACAAGAAAAGCCGATGCGAAAATATACCCGGAACGATTTGAATTATAGCAATGTGCGAAGAGGTTTTCTCTTTTGGAGATATGTTCATAACGCACACTTACCACAACCTTGGGAGCGGCTGTCCCACTTCCAAAAATGATTTCAGGCTCGAGAGCACTTTGGGCCAGCCGTCGGTGATGCCGTGAAGCATGTCGGAGTCAGGCTCAAAGCGGTCGTGTGTTACGGTTAGACGTACCACGCCCCGAATCGATTCAATCTCGAACGTAACCCGCGTCTGCTTTTCCTCGCTATCGGCATCATCCGGGAAGGCCCATGTTAAAACAAGCCGTCCGGGCGGTGAACTTTCAAGGACCCTTCCAACCAGCAGGGGAGCACCTTGTATGCCGGAATCCCGATGTTCCCAGGTGGAACCGGGTTGCCAGTCGGATACGTTCACATGCTGCCAGTACCTCGTCGCTATGCCGGGGTCGGTCAACGCCTTCCAAAGCTTCTCCGGCGTTGTCGCGATGTATGTCACATATACAAATTGAGGCTTATCCATCTTGTTCCTCCTCAAGAGCCTTTTTCAGGTCATGGAGCACCCGAACCCGGTGGCGCTCAAACTTGCCGATCCAACGTTCATAGATCTCGTCAATCGGCACGGGGTTTAGATAATGCAGTTTCGCGCGCCCACACCAGACGGTAACCACAAGATTCGCCTCCTCCAGCACTACCAGGTGTTTGGTCACCGCCTGGCGGCTCATGTCGAGGCGGGCGCAGAGTTGCCCGAGTGTCTGTCCGTTATCTGCGTGAAGCCTATCGAGCAACTGCCGGCGGGTGGGGTCGGCCAGCGCCTTGAAAACCTTATCCATTTCGACGTTCATATCTTTAATTATGCAACCGAACGGTTGCATTGTCAAGGGCAACTCCTCCTTTTCAAGGGTGGTAGGAGTGCGAATCAACCGTTTATGAGGACAAACTTGGCGGGCAGAGCGGAATTATTGGGATCGAAAAAATCGCTCACTACGGTAGCTCAGGTCGGCGACTCGCCGGCCCCTCTCTTTCGCGCAGTTCCGATCTTAGGTTTCGAGGGTCACGCGCACAATGGAAAAGTCCGAACACGACAACGTCATAGTCTACTATCCTGAAGTAAACGGCGTACGGGAATCGCCGCAGCAGACGGCGCCGGATTTCCTGGTGAGCTTTTGGAGAAATCAATGGAAGCGTAAGCCATACGTCATTTTCTCTTCGCTATCCCTCTTTGGAGATCTTCGAGTGACAGGAGGTCTCCCGGTTGAGGGCCATATCTACTGAGCCTCCTGTCCAATTCCTCGATATGGCTCCGAGAGATAGGTACACTGGATTCATCCGTGGCGATGCTGTCCCATAGGTCTTCCAGAAGCAGAATCTTTTCAGGTGTACTCAAACGGGAAATTTCACGAATATCATTTAAACGCATAATTTGCCCCCTTATCTACTTTATCCACCATGCTTTCGGCTCAGCGAAGAAACGAGGACCTCGGATATGAGCGATGTATGATCGCCGACGTACTCTTCCGCCTAGCCGGCAGCTACATCCATGAAACAGTATATGCGTGCTGTCACCAAGGCTCAAGTGCTCGATGACAAGGCCGTCGGTCCTCGGCGCCTGGGCCTTTCACGGATTTTGCGGCCATATAATTCGATACAAAACCTTTTCAAGGGTGGTAGAATTCCAGACTCGAAACAGGAATATGCTAAAATGACGAGACAAACTGATAGTGAAGGGCTAAGCAGACGTCCAACTATTGCTATAACAATGGGAGACCCTTGCGGGATCGGGCCGGAAATCATCGTTAAGGCGTTCGATTCGCCCAGGTTTGCAGGCAGGTGTATCCCACTGGTAATCGGAGACAGGCTTCCTCTCGAGCGCGCAATCAAGCTCCTTGGTTCATCCGCAGTGATCCGGCCAATGACCGGCTACATACTGACACCGTTTCGTTCCGGCACCCTCCTGATGGATTCAGGCACAATTCCTCTTTTGCCGCCGGCCGCTCAAAACGGCAGTTTGTCCACAGGGCTCACGGCGGCGGATATGGAATTCGGCAAACCCTCCCCGGCTGCATGCGAGGCAGCGGTCTCCTGCATCCGAACAGCGGTGGACCTTGCTACCGCCGGGTTGGTTGATGCCGTTTGCACCTGTCCCTTAAACAAGGAACAGCTTCACAAGCAGGGTTTTCCCTTTGCGGGGCATACCGAATTCATACGGGAATTGACAGGCGCCGAAGATGTGGTCATGATGCTTGCCGGACCCAGGCTCAGGGTGGCGCTCGCGACGATTCACGTGGCCCTGGCCGACGTCCCGCGCCTGCTCACTAAAGAGCTGCTCCGAAAAGTCATCCGAATTACGGCGGAATCGATGTCGCGCGACTTCGCCGTGAAATCGCCGCGCATCGCCGTTGCCGGCCTAAATCCGCACGCGGGGGAAGCCGGAAAGTTCGGGCTCAGGGAAATTGAGGTTATCAGGCCGGTAATCGAGGAATTCGAAGGCGGCGTGTCGCCGCGGACAAGTTGCGCGCCTGCAAAATCGCCGCGCGCGAAGAGCGCCCTTTGTGCGCGTATCAGCGGTCCGTGGCCTGCGGATACCGTTTTCCATCGCGCCATGTCAAATGAGTTCGACGCGGTTGTGGCGATGTACCACGACCAAGGGCTAATACCGGTCAAGCTCGTTCATTTCAACGAAGCTGTCAACGTCAGCCTCGGGCTCCCGGTCGTCCGCACGTCGGTCGACCATGGGACCGCCTACGACATCGCAGGGATGGGAACAGCCGACCCCGGGAGCCTGATCGAAGCCGTGAACCTCGCGGCGTCCATAAGCATTCACCGCAGAGACTGGTCATAGACAGGTCATGCAGAGGACGCGGAGAAAAGCTTTGTGATGAAAGATTCGCAGTATTAACGGCAATGGCTATTTCCAAGTCCTGAGACCACTGCTGATCTTATTGAATTTTGACTTTCTCCGCGTCCTCTGCGCCTGCGGTGAGCATGTAAACACCCACATTGGCATCGATATGGCAAACGAATCGATCTACATACGGGGAGCGCGCCAGAACAACCTCAAAAACATCGACCTGCGAATCCCTCGAAATAGCTTTGTCGTAATCACCGGGGTGAGCGGCTCCGGTAAATCTTCGCTCGCCTTCGACACACTTTTCTCCGAAGGGCAGAGGCGCTATCTTGAGGCCCTCTCCACCTACGCGCGCCAGATGGCGGGAAGGCTGAACGCTCCGCTTGTCGATGAGATCGAGGGGCTAAGTCCTTCGATCGCAATCGAACAAAAAGGCCTGCCGCACAATCCCCGGTCCACTGTGGGCACCCTGACCGAGATTTACGATTACCTGCGGCTTCTTTTCGCCCGGCTGGGCACGATCTTTTGCCCGACCTGCGATTTGCCCATTCGGGCCTGGACGGTCCCCGAGATCCTGGCCGACCTTTCGGAGAGCCTGCCCATGAAGAGCAGAATACTGCTCCTTGCGCCTCTTGGCGAGGTGGCCGAAAAGGAACTGCCCAACTTGCTGAGAAAACTGAGGCGCGACGGTTTCGGCAGGATTCGCGCGGAAGGAACGGTCTATGAACTGGATCCGCTTCCTTCTCTACCCCGCAGGCCCTCCCGCTCTATGGAAATTGTGATTGACCGGCTCGTGTTGGATGAAGAAAAGCACAGGCGTTTCATTGATTCGCTGGAACTTGCGCTGAGGGTTGGAAAAGGAAGCGCCGCAATTGCAACTCCCGAAGGCTGGGAAAAATTCTATTCCGAATCTGCCCGGTGCGCATCCTGCGGGTACACGGGACCCGAGCTCACGCCCGGCCTGTTTTCATTCCAGCACCCCTTCGGCATGTGTCCTTTGTGCCGGGGACTGGGATATGTCGGGCCGGACGAAGAACAAGCCCATCCGGCTGCCCGCTCTTCGGCAGGCGGGGCCGGTTCAAGTCTGGCGCGCGCAGCGGTCGAAGACAGCGGCGATCCGGGCTTGGCTAATCCTGCCCTGCATCGGCTCGACGCCATTTCGGCGGATACCGAAGAAGCTCCCGAACTTCCCGTATTGGGCTCTGAGCAGCCCCCCTGCCCGGCCTGTAATGGAACAAGATTGAGCGAAGCCGCTCGCTCGGTTCGGCTCGGAGGCATCCCGATAGATCGTGTCTCCGCGATGACCCCGGCAGAAGCAGCGCAGTGGCTCGATGGACTGGATTTCGATGAATCCCGGCGGAAAATATTGAAGCGGCCACAAAAAGAAATTCTTAACCGGTTGAACAACCTGATCGAACTGGGGCTGCCATATCTTACCCTGGACCGGTCCTCCAACACGCTTTCAGGCGGCGAGGCCCAGCGCGTTCGACTGGCTCACCAGCTTAGCTCGAGCCTTTCCGGCGTTCTCTATGTTCTCGATGAGCCCAGTGTCGGGCTGCATCCACGCGACCACCGAAGGCTTCTAGACGTCCTGCTGAGGCTACGGGATGCCGGTAACAGCCTGGTAGTGGTCGAACACGACAGGGAGACGATCCTGCGCGCCGACCACCTCATCGATATGGGACCGGGGGCTGGAACGCAGGGAGGCGAGGTAGTTTTCTCCGGCCCCCCGGAAGGGATCGCAAACTGCTCCACTTCGCTTACCGGACTGTATATCTCGGGCAAAAAGCAGATTCATACTCCCAAACACCGGAAAAAAAGAGGGGATTTTTTTCGGCTCGCCGGCGCCTGCGGACACAACCTCAAATCCGTTTCCGCCGATTTCCCCTACGCATGCATGACGTGCGTCACCGGTGTTTCAGGCTCAGGCAAGAGCACCCTCGTTCTGGACACGCTCTACCGCGCGCTTGCCCAAAGGATCTATAACATCGAGACTCATCCCGCTCCATTCTCAAGCCTGGACAACGCCGAACGCCTGCGAAAAGTCATCCTTGTCGATCAGTCGCCGATCGGCAGGACCCCTCGCTCCATACCGGCAACCTACACTGGAGTCTTTAGCCTCATAAGGCAGTTGTTTTCACGAGTGCCCGAAGCCCGCGCTCGCGGGTATTCCCCTGCCCGCTTTTCCTTCAACGCAAAAGGAGGCCGGTGCGACCACTGCCGCGGAGAAGGCCTTCAAAGGATCGAGATGTATTTTCTGCCCGATATCTACGTTACCTGCCCAGTCTGCCAGGGGAGCAGGTACAACCGGGAGACACTGGACATTACCTACCGGGGCCACTCGATAGCTTCAATCCTGGAGATGACGGTTTACGAGGCCGCTGCCTTTTTCGGAAATTTCCGGGCGATCCGCTATAAGCTCGATTCACTCATCGAGGTCGGAATGGGATACATACGGTTGGGCCAGCCGGCCACCACTCTTTCGGGAGGCGAGGCCCAGAGGATCAAACTTTCGGCTGAATTGAGCAAGCGAGGCCAGGGGAAAGCACTGTACATCCTCGATGAACCCACGACCGGCCTGCATTTTGAAGATATCAGCAAGCTCCTGCACGTCTTGCGAAAACTGGTGGATCAGCAGAACACGATTATCATAATAGAGCATCATCCTGACGTGATCAAATCAGCCGATTACGTTATCGACCTCGGCCCCGAAGGTGGAGAAGGCGGTGGGCGCATCGTTGCCGCCGGCACTCCCGAAGAGGTCGCCCGTTCAAAAAATTCCCATACGGCCCCCTATCTGCGGGAAGCACTGAGTGGTGGATAGTGAAAATTTCACTGGCCACTCTTCATCCCGCACACATTTTCTTCTCTGCTCACTGTTCATTGTGCGTCCTCACAAAAGATCGGACGCCGAACCAGAGGCATCTCACGCTGGCTCCGAGGTTCAACGCGAACCCGATCATAGTGAGGGTTCACTGCACTTTTGTTAATCCCATCTAAATCTGTCTTTTAAGAGCATTGCTCAAACTAAGAATCGTAATTAGAAGAATCATATGGAGGACGGAAAAAGTGAAGGTGGAGGTTTGAAGTCATCATTGGATAATTGCAGAAGTTTTTGCGAATTTAAGAGCCAGGAAAGGTTTTCATATGGAAGGCCAACAGCAGATAAGAGACACCCTGTTTGAAGTATTGGGAGAACAAGGGTGCGGGATCACGTGCGAAGATAATGTCGACATCCTCTACGATGAGGAAGGCTGGAAACTCATGCTCTGCGGATTCATGGAGCCATGGAAGTTGGGAATGACGGTCGATGAAGCCAGGGCCGCTCTAAGAAAGCTCGGCTCCATGCATTTCGGCCTTTCCTGAGAAAGGCGGCGAGGCGCAGCGGCGGGGGTTGCCAAACCCGGGATGCAACTCAAACCTTCCGGTCGGCGTCCGCGGTGTTTGGCGGCGGTGTCGCCCGCCTTGCGGAGTATAGGAGATTTTCGGATCGGCATCTGGTGGCGCCCCCAGTAACCACACTGAAATCTTTCAAAAAGGAGTTGACAAATGACCACACCGCAACACTGTCCAGGATTCGAGGAATTCAAAAATCTTCAGGCTTTCACATGTTTTTGCCCGGAATGCGGCACAGAAAAAGAAATCTTCTCGGATGAATTCGACAAGAAACATGTTTGCAAAAAATGCGGCAAGGAGATTGATTTTACCAAGTGCTCAATAGATGCGGCGGGTTCTACTTCCACTCCTCGTTAGTTTCAATCCGGTCTTGGCGCGGGAACGAAACTAGTTCCCTGCACTGTGCCGGCCATTCGCGGGCATACAAAATCGAAGACCCCCCGAATGCGTTTCATGACCGCATCCGGGGGGCCTGGGTAGGTACTTCCAATTTCAACCTCCCCGCTCATGTTGATGCCACGCCTGCTCCATCGAATGCTCGCCCAAGATCATCCATATTTCAGCTCTCCGGGCGCTTTCCCCAACAAACGGAGCCCCCAGTCCAGGGGACCGCGTGGGAATTCGCACTGGAGCATGGCATAATAAAAAAGTAACCATTTTATCAAACAAATCAACCCTGCTATTAAAAGTTTTGATGACCGTTTCCAGACACCGTTCGAGGACGCTCCCCAGGTCGCGAATCCAGAGCATTCCGCCACTTGTTTGGATTTCCGCGTGATGCCTCGAAACCCATTTAGACTGAAGCGCCAGATTCAGTCCCCATCACGGCCAACTGTAAAAGCAAAAGGCTATCCATCTCTCCATCCTCTGTTTTTCACGGTAACTTCTTTAGAAGTAAGCTTGCAGGTTTTTGATCCGCCTTTCCATCTGTGCGATTTCATTCGTCAGAGTCTGAACAAACGAGTCGGCATCGGGTGTCCTAATAGGATCGTAGACGATAGCAACGCCCGCAAGTCTGATTTCTAAGAGTGTCCCATCCACATTGAGCGGGGTTGCGTGAAGCTTTTTCAGGCATCTATTGAGGGCCTGTTTGGCTTTATTTCCCGGTGTCATGGGCAGGAGAACAACTATCCTGTTTTTCCCCAGTTCGCCGATAATATCTCCTCCCCTAACCACCTTTGAGATCGCCTGAAAAGTGGCGGCCATAAACTTGTGATATGAAATCTTCCCGGAGGGTACGGGTGACTTCGGCACAACCTTAACAAGTGAGAAAGAGAGAGCGGAAAAAGACAGGCTGTATCGCCCGGCCCTTAATATCTCTTTTTCGATGACCAAGGTCAAGATCGTGGCATCCAGGACCCCCTTGGGCATCTTTTCCTTCTTTGTCAGATCGCGGTTTGCCTGCTCCCTCGTGATTTCGGCATAGATTTGTGCAAAATTATCTTTGTCTATTTCGCCGGCTTGAACCTTTTTGCGGATTATATCAAGTATCTCGCCAAGCTCATCCCCATCGGCAACGCTTTGTTCCAGGAGTTCCAGCACGCTAAGTTCTTTTCGATCATTCTTTTCACTCCCCGAACGGGAATGAATCCACTCCAGCTTGGCTCTTTCAAGAATTCCATCTATCTGCTCGTTAAATCTTTTCTCCAGGCGCTCCAGCAGATCGCCTTTAAAATCCATCCCTTTAAGCCGCGCGACAATACCCGACTCAACAGTTGTTAAAACCTGACGAAGGTGCTGGCCGCTCTCCGCTTCGCTATCTTTGCCCATGTCCGTCGTCAGTTTGGAACCAAGGCGCTCGACATAATCCACCAGCAAATCTGACAAAGCCTTTTCTCCTCCGGAACCCTTTCGGATTTCGGCGGCCAGGTATATAAGCTCCGCCGCCTGCGCCGGATTCTTCTTGATCTCATCTATCAGCATCTCGCCGTCAACCCCGATTTCTTCGGAACTTTCCTGCAGAATATTGGCGAGTTCCTCACTCTGCAGTCCTTTCCCGATCTCTTGAACAAGATGCAAATACTCGGTGAGGGCCATTCCCTCCTCAATCAGGGCCGATCTTATTTTAGGCATGAGACGCTTGAGTTCCGCTGCTTCGGGGACCAGCCGGCGCACGATCTGGGCAAGACGCGCGGTGGAGATCTTTCCCGTTTTGTATTCATCTCTTACGATTCGCAGTACGACATTGTCTGTAATTTTGTTTACCTTATCAAAAATCATCACCTCATTTGAGTACTTAATATTTAAGGACTTTTCGGCTTCAATGCCCTGTATCAGCCGTTTTTTCATCTCGAAGAGCGCACCGCTGATTTCCGGCAGGTTGGCGTTTTTGTCTTCGAGGAGGTTTTTTTCCAGTTCTTCTCCGAGCATTTCAAGCTGATGCATCAAGACAAGCCCGGGACGCGCGCCTTCCAAGTTACCTTTGCCGATACCGGCAATATCGATCTCCGTCATTTTTTTGGATAGCGCTGCCGGGTCTCTCAAGAGATTCTCTAAGGTAAGTAGCTCCCTGAGTTCTTCGCCCAGGAGACGTTCCAGCATCATATCGATGAAGAATTTCTTGGACTTCCGCCCGTCCTCATTCGCTAACGGCGTAAGGTCCTTTAGGGCTTCACGCGAAATGACCTCGTCGTCCTCGGTGACTTGTTTGAAAACGACGTGGTTTATTTTCATATGCTTCACCCCCCGGGTCGCCAGCGCCTTTTTCATCTCATTGGCACTGGGATACTCGCCCAGGGAGGTGAAGACGTCCAGAAAAGTGCTGAGTTCACTTTTTGTGAGGCCGTTTTCAAATGAAATTGATTGAATTTCGGCCTTATTGAAATGGGCCACTATCCTGCCGACATTGGCGCCAGCATGCAAAGGCTCCTTGTCGATAAAAAATTGATCGCGGTTCATCAAAAAAACCAGAGGAGAAATAGACATAAGGATATGTTCGATGCTCGAATGGAAAGTATCGATCGTCTGTTGAACATAGGGGTGGCTTGAGTGATAAATTGTCGCGCGGTTGAACAACATGACAACGAGGCGGCTAAAAGTGACAATTTCTTTCTGCAGGGTGCTCATAAGGTTCTTCCCCGAAACGTTCCTGGTAACTCTTAAGACTTTTCATGAATTCCCGGCATGATGCATACCGATTCTCCAGATCATAGGCCACTGCCTTGGAGACAATCGGGTCCATCTCCTGCTCGATCTGCGGATTTATCGCCGAGGGCTTCGTTTGAAAAAGCTGATCCTTTAGCACGATCTTCATCTTCTGCAAATTCAGCGCCGTATCGTAGTGAGGTTGGGTTTCAATCAAGACATTGGCAGGCTTGATATCCCGATGAATGATGCCCTTCAGGGAAGAAGAAAGAACCCCAATGCCTTCTTGATGTGCTCATCGAGACTTTTGAATTTGGCGCCAATGCCCTCTGTGTCAATGTTATAAATGAAAGCACTACAAAGGATGGCAAAGTCATCCAGCGAAAAAGAAAGTCCTATTTTTTCATTGAGATGGAGCGGCTTCCCACCAATTTTAATAAAGCGTATTCCGCTCCGGGAAACATTCACCAACTTAATTGAGACACCCTCAGCGGGGCCTCCGGTCGCAAAGCATTTGCCATATGAATCGATCGGCTTGCGATAGAATTCTCGTTTCTCAAAGGTCACGGCAAAAGTGTTGCCACAAGTACATTTAACTATACCTGAGCGAAAATTGGCGCCCCCAGCAAATTCTATCTTTTTCGATTTGCCGCAGCTTTGGCAAACCACAAACCCACTTTGCGCTTCATTCAGGTAAATCTTCACCTTTTCCATGACTCACCAAATCGGTGGCCTACCACCAAAAGCAGAAAGCCCCATAGCAATCGTTGAAACGGGATCCTGCCCGGCAAGCACTTTCCCCGGGTTCAAAACATACTCTTCCAATTCCTTTAGAGCCGCTTCATCATCATTATCACAGAATTTGACGCCGAGAGAGAGACTCCATAATCATTCAGGAACCGCCTGAGCCAAATACTCACGGAAATCGAGCCCCAATTCAATCGCTTTTAAGTAGGTAGCGGTCCAAGACCGTTCCAATTCGTCGGATATTACGTCCATTGGAATCTTCAAATTCACAAGGCTCTTGAGCAACTCTAGTTCTTGCTCCGGCCAGGGTTCTGAGACCAAATTATCAGCGGGCACCTTTTTCATTGACATCTCCTCATACGGGGCGGCTTAAAACTTGTGATTCCTGGTTGAGCGCTACTGAGGAATTTTTAAACTGTTCCGATGAGGTCATGACATGACAAACCTCATCAATCATAACATCGGGAAAAAGCATTGGAAACTTAAGTATCAAGAGTTAGCGCCGATCAGGTGACCAAGGGCTAGGCGCTTTAGCACAAAGTCCGGCAATCTGTACGACTTTGTCTTAAGGCCCTGGAGGATATTATTTAAGATTTGACCGATCCCCTTGGAACCAAACCTGGTCAGGCGCAAATAATCGTCAAGGTAGGGGTGATCGAGCACTTCGAGGGTCCCGTTGTTCAGGAGGTCGCAGGCGGCGTGGGCAACATAGAGCAGGGCGATGTTTACTTTCTGGTCCGATGGGACCTCGGCAGGAGGACAGAAGGCCGGATAGGCCTGGTATTCTATTGTCTGCCAGACCGGTTTAGGGATATTCCACTGTTTGAGAAGCATGGCGCCCAACTTGCCTTGGTCCAGCATCTCGATAAAAAGGGACCACTTGGGATTCTGTTTTCGAAGCAGTAAGAGCACTGTTTGTCCGATATCGTGCAGAAGACCTATCGTGCTGAGCAGCGCCGCCCTGTTCTTGTCGTAGGCCTGGCATAACTCGGATGAGATGTAGGAAAGGAAAAGAGAGTGGCGGTAAACCTCCCTGAACTCGTCCGAATCCGGAATCGATTTCATCAGGCCCCTGGATATGGCGATCTGATAGACTTCGTTGAATCCCAAGTATGTAATCGCGTAGGAGACGTCCGAGATTTCTGTCTGCAGGGCATACCTTGGAGAGTTTATCGTCTTCAGTATTTCCACCACGAGAGAGGGGTCCTGTTTTGCAAGGGCAGCCACTTCTTTTGCCGAAGCCCTCTGCCCTGCGAGCAGTTCGATCAGTTGCGTGATATGCAGGGGGAGCCTTGGAATGTTTTTTACTATATTTACTATTATTTCAGACTGCTCGTACTTCCCCAGAGGTTTACGGGATTTTTTGAGATACTTTTTCAGAGCAGCTTCCCGAAGCTGTGCGGACTCTTTCTGCTTTCCAAGGACATTCACCCGTGAAAGCGCCATGTCGTTAAGTTTCTTAAGAATTAGCGTCCGGGTTTCGACCCCGAGTGTCGCGAACGCAGCGGGATCTAGAGAGAATACGGCCGACGCCTCTTCCGCAATAACGGACGATATTCTGCCCTGCCCGGCTGAATGGCCGGTCTCTGAAATGAGGTCTCCTGCTTTGAACCTGAAACCCAGCGCATCCGTATCGTGGGAAGCAACTATTAATGCGCCGTTCAAAACGCAAAATATGGTTTTGTCAAGCGATCCCTTTTTGAAAAGAAACTCATTTTCGGCAAGAGTCCGAATCGTTCCGATGTTGAAAAGCCTGATTCGTTCCTTGTCGTCGAGATCCGAAAAAAAATCCGGCGGGGTTCGACCTATGGTTTCGCCTCCTAAAAGCACGATTTTGCTCCTTCGTTTTAAGCGGGCAAACGGGAAGCCTGAAACCTCGTCCGCTCACACGGCACGGACTGACCCGAAGCGGCGCCTGCTGTCTGAACTTTTCTTTTTGAGGATATCAATTGGTTATTCGGAATTGGTGACGGATCTCTTGAAGGAATTTTCTTGGATAATGCATATTAAATACTTTAGAGGATGGCGGGGGCCGCAATGTTGCCGGCCGCCCACGGCTGAGAGCCAAAATCGCTAAGACCATCTTCGGGAGTGGCCGATACGCCCTTGGCCGCTCCCGAAGGATCTGTGCTGGTGATCAAAAAACCGAGACATCCGAATCATCAAAAGGAATAACATGCTCCGGGCTGCGTTTACCGGGAGGGACCGAAGCTTTTCCACTGCCTGCCTTGAGATGGCCGTTTGCTTTCTTTTCGGATGCAATCATCTTCGGCTCTTTTGCGGCCTTTTTCCGCAATGCTGTAGCGCTTCCGATGGTTGAACGGCCATCGCTGTGTCCGACCAAGGTAGCCAGTTCAGCCACAAATCGCTTCATTTCTTCTGCCTGGGCACTCATTTCCTCAGAGGCAGCAGCGGATTCCTCGGCACTTGCGGCATTTTTCTGAACGACTTTGTCCATCTCGGCCACCGCTGTGTTGACCTGGTCAATTCCCTGCGCTTGTTCATTGGATGCGGCTGCAACCTCTCCCACCAACTCTCCCATGGTGGCCGTGCTGGCCGAGACCAACTGGAAAGCTTCTCCGGCTTTGTTGACCTGTTCTGTCCCCTCTTTAATCTTTGTGATCGTACCCTCAATAAGATTGGTCGTATTTTTGGCAGCTTCAGCCGCTCTTACGGCAAGATTTCGCACTTCATCGGCCACTACGGCAAAACCGGCTCCCGCCTCACCTGCCCGAGCAGCCTCCACTGCCGCGTTCAATGCCAGGAGGTTTGTCTGGAAGGCAATCTCATCAATGGTTTTGATGATCTTCGAGGTCTGCTCGCTCGCACTTGAAATATCTTTCATGGAGGTTGTAAGCTCGCCCATTGCCCTGTTTGACTCTCCCACCACCCGGGTGATTTCCTTCATGAGCGCATTGGCCTGATTGGCATGGTCTGCATTCTGTCTGGTCATGGAAGCCATTTCTTCAAGAGATGAGGTGGTCTCTTCCAAAGAGGCAGCCTGCTCCGAAGCCCCTTCCGCAAGGCCTTGGCTGCCGGCGGAAACCTGACTGGCTGCCCCGGCCACCTTATCGGCGCCTTCATTTAGCCCCTTAACGACCCGCGTAATGGGTTTCGATATGCTGCGGGCAAAGAAGTACACCAGAACGATCGTCAACCCGAGGAAAATGCCTCCTACCAGGAGAATGCCTTTGCGAATGTCGTGAGCCGATGCCATGTATTCATCCGTCGGTTGAGTGACCACTACACTCCAGCCTGTAAGATTAACGGGTGCGTAGGCAGCTATCTTTTCAATCTTTTCAAAAACATAGATTTCTACTCCGGCTTTGTGCGCCATGACGCCGCTTGTGACCGCATCCATCGACTTGTTGTTCTTAAGGTTTCTTTCCAGAATCATGTCCTTTTTGGGATGGGCGATTATAAGTCCATTATCATCTGTCATAAACGCGTATCCGGTCTTGCCCAGCTTGGTTCCGGCGATTTTTTCGATAATATAGTCGATCTTCAAAACAGCGATGATGCTCCCGACAATCTCACCACCTTCTCCCAAAATGGGAACGCAGATCGGCACTATCGGGCTTCCGGTTAATTTGGACTTGACCGCAGCCCCCATGTTCGCCTTGCCCTCTTTGGCAGCCTTGAAATAGTCGCGGTCCGTGACGTTGATCCCTTTGGCTTTTCCGTTGCTGCCGTCCGCGAAGACCACTCCCTCAGGGTTCACAACAACCAGTGTCTCATAGTCACCGCCAATTTGCTTCATGACATCGGACAGATGCCGACTTAGTTTGTCGATATCCGCCGCACAATCTTCAGGTTTGCTTTTGGCGACCTTGGCTGCAGTCTCAGTGATAGCCTTGTCCAGGGCGAGTCCTTTTGTCAGTTTGAGTTCTTCTGAAAGGGATACCTGGACGACGTCCGCAAGCTTGAACGCCAGGTTGACCGTCTGCTCCTTGGAAAGGTCCGACAACGCATCGGATGCCTTCTGCACTGTAAGAAATCCAATAATCAGCAGGGGCACTGCAACAATCATCACTCCTCCAAGAGTGAGCCGCGAACCTAATGTCAGCTTCTTCATGTCGATTCTTCTCCCTTTTTAATTATGACTTGCCCGAAAGAATGCATTTTTCGTTCGTCAACACCCGGTAGATGTTCAGAACGATTTTCACGCTGCCACCTGTTTTTAACCATTGCTGCTCTTCCATTTTTCTTGGATCCCTGAATCCCGATTCACGGCAATCAGCGCCCAGCTTAAAGACATCCAAGTTATGCCAGGAGCCCATGCAAGTGATGAAGGCGAATTCAGTTAAGTTGTTCTATGTAGATCGGTTTTGTTATAGGAATTTTCGATGTTGAAAAAAGAGTGAAGTATCAGTGATGTAAAATCACTAAAAATCGGTGGAAGTAAGGTAGGACCTCAGATTGATCTTTGCCCGCTTTAATCCAAGCTTCGATCTCAGATGGTGGCGGTGTGTCATGACAGTGTTTGATGAGACTCCGAGTAACGAGGCGATCTCCTTGTTTCTCTTGCCGGCCTTGATAAGACTGGCAACTTGGACCTCCATTGAACTGATATGGGTGTGCTTAAGCGACAGATTTTTCAGAAATGGAGAACAGATTTCCGACAGATTTGCCTCCATGATCTCAATATACGCCTTATACTCTTCACTAAGATGACCATTTTTCAACTTCTCCACGTAGGGGAGAATCAGTTCCTTGACATTGGATACAACGTTTTCGCTGATGGTCTCTTTGTCTTTCTCCACTCGTTGCAGAAGCACTCCCATGGCAATATTCAATTCTTGAAGTTGAGTCTGCATCTTCCGTTCGCGATCAATCCTCTCTATCTTTGCCCGGAGTTCCGGCAACTGGAATGGTTTTGCTATGAAATCAGCCGCCCCAGCCTTGATTATGTCCCTGTATGTATAAAGACTGGTATAACCGGTCATCATAATCGTAGCGAGTTCGGGATCGATTTTAAGAATTTCACTTAGGAGCTGCAGGCCATCGATGCCAGCCATTTTAATATCCGAGATAACGAGCTCGAAACCGTTTCCTTTCAATGCTTCCATTGCTTTAGCCGGATCGGTGGTGCTCTTGCAGGAATAACCGGAGGATTGCAAGAATTTAGTCAACATGTCACACATATTTTGTTCATCGTCAATGACCAGAACACTTTTAATTTCCCTTTTCAAATCGCCCCCCCCTTCTGCTCATCGAGAATCTTTCGCACAGCTTCCAATATTTGCCTCATGCCGTAAAGGCTTTATCAAGAGTCCCAGCCCAAGCTCTTTCCGGTTGGGGTGATTTTTCCACAAAATCCGGAGCAAAGCACTCACGGCATGCCAGGCCTGATCCGCAGGACTTCCCTGGCCAGATCCCGGCCGTCTAGTTTGGGCATTTTTTCGATCTCCGCATGCAGCAATGGCCGGAAGCCTCTGCAACACTGGCGGAAGGCTCCCGAAAAGTCCTGCACCATTTGCCCCTGGGCACACTAGTGTGGAACATAGCAAGTCATGTGCCGACTGGCATCACCTCGAAAAACTTGGCGCAGAGCTTGGCGGCGATTGGTTTTCCATTTGGCTGCCAGCAGTTTGGGCCACATCTTCTTATTTTTTTGCGGAGTCAATGTTTTGACTAGATAAAAAGTTGCAGGCAAACGGGGCTCTGACGGGAACATGCCTCCTCGATCTGTCTTTAGACGCACACACTTTGGAGTGCTGAAAGGAATTCAAATTGACATTTCAAGGCGAGTGAATAGACTGCAGGTTAATAGAAAAGTGAGAATAGTGAGAGTTTTCTTCCACCTCCACTGTTCTCTTTCGCTATCGGCATCTATTTTGCAAATTGCGGCATTATTCAAACCTGAATACCTAAATAATTGAGAAAGGAAAAAGCAATGAAGAAGAATTCATCTATTAAATCACCCTTGGTCCCATGCATACTTGCAGTCGCGTTCATTTCTCTTACATGCTTCTCTGCAACCACCGAGGCTCAGACCGACTGGGGATCACAATCGGCCAAACCGGCCGCAAAGACGCCGGCCTATACTCCGCCGCCCGATCTTAAGATCTACTTCAGGACAGGGCCCAAGGAGAAATCAGTCAATGTCACAGCTACCAATTCCAATTACCCCGGCCTGCCTTCCAATCTTAATTATCTTAAACAAACCGACGAGATGCTTGAAGACAACGGATACGTCTCGGCCGACGATCCGGCCCGCGCCGCTGTCCAGGTGCATGTCACCGCAGTGTACACGCAGGTGGACAATAGCCAGGCAGTTGCCCACGATGTGGGCAGCAAAGCTGTCACCGGAGCTATCCTGGGCGCCCTGGGCGGCCTCGTTTCGGGTGGCGGAGGACAAGGGGCCGCCCAAGGCGCAGCCGGAGGAGCAACGTATGGAGCGGCAAGCGGGACGGCCACTCCCACGGTGCTGAGGTACCTCACGCTCGAATTTGAAATCTCGAGCAAGAGAGGCGGTACGCAGACCGGACGGGTTACCAGAAACCTCGCCGAAACCGACATGGGACCCCAAGAGTTCATCGACGCAGTCATCGCCGACTACCTCGAGGCCTCTTTGCCAAAGAGGAGATAGGAAATAGAAACGTCGAGACGACTTGTAACCGCTGTTTCAGCGGATGCCTCATCCCGCTTCAGGTGACATGAGTTTTGTGGGACTCCGTTTCCAGTCCGCCCGGCGCTGAGCAGACGGGAAACGGAGTCCCGACATCTGATTCAGTTTGTTCTTTATTTGGAGCAGGAAGCATTGAACAAAAAGGTTCTCGCGTCCACTTCCACCATGTCCTGCCTTATCTTTTGATGCCCGCGGCCTCGATCACTTGACTTTAGGCAAACCATTCATAAGAAATACAGTGGGAGCACCGGGGCAGTCTGCCCGCATTCTTCCGGATATCATATGCGAGGAGGACTATAGAAGTGAAAGACGTACAGGGCGCTTTGGCCCTTATAAATGGAGACGGAGAGGTTGAGGGACCACACCGCCGCTGTGAAGTCAGTGCTGAAGGAAAGCGGAATGTCGAGCTTCTCGATGCCTATTCGCAAGCTGTAATAACGGTTGTTGAAGCCGTAGGACCCGCAGTTGTCGGCATCTCTGTAAAGAGGGAGCAGCCCGGGAGAAGATCGGAGCAGGCCGGATCGGGCTCCGGGGTGATCATAACCCCGGATGGCTACATCCTCACCAACGATCATGTCGTTAGGGGGACAAACCGCTTGACCGCAACACTCCAAGATGGAACAAGTTTTGATGCTGCGTTGATCGGCACCGATCCAGCCACGGATCTTGCCTTGATAAGGGCAGGCGGATCGAGCCTGCCTTATGCTGCGATGGGAGGCTCATCGAGAACATCATCCAGCACACAGCGCCTCTTAATCCCGGAAATTCCGGGGGACCGCTCGTTGATTCCAGGGGACGGGTCGTTGGCCTCAACACGGCCATCATCGCCATGGCTCAAGGGATTGGCTTCTCCATCCCTTCAGATACGGCGAAGTGGGTAGTGTCTCAACTACTGACACTGGGAAGGGTGAAACGCGGTCACCTGGGGATAACCGCCCAGCAGCGTAGGCTTGGACGTCGTCTGGTGCGCTTTTATCAACTGGCCGCAGAATACGGTGTCGAGGTCATTGCCGTAGCGCCGCAGAGCCCTGCTGCACACGGCGGCATTAGAGAAGGCGACCTCATCGTAGCCATAGACGGGCATGAGACGGCCAGCGTGGATCACATCCACAGGTTCCTCGCAGAGTGGCCCGTCGGGAAACCGGTACGGCTCACCATCATTCGCGGACAAGATCGCATAGAGGTCGAGGTTGTCCCAGTTGAGGCATTCTCCCGGGTTTAGAGCGCGTTTTTCACCCGTAGAGGCCTTAGAGCACGATCAGAAAGTGTCCTATCCAGGTACATGCTTAGTCATAAAGACCCTTGAAGTTTCTCCATATGATGTGGAGAAGGTCCCGGAACATGGCCAACGACATAGAGGGCAGACGCCACCCGCCCTTATATTCATGCTCCTTTCTTGCGCGCACATCGAACTCTTCAACCCAGAAGCCGCGTTTCCGGGCAAGAAAAAGAATCTCCGCATCAAAGCTGTACCCGCTAACGTTGCTTTTCTTAAACAAGTATTTCGCGGCCTCCCGGCGAAAACCCTTCAGGCCTGCCTGTGTATCCCGGAAAGGCAGACCCAGAGCGGACCTCACAATCCAGTTCAACGACGTTCCCAAAAGTGCCCTTATTATTTCCAACTCTCCACGCATGCGAGTAAACAAGCTGCGAGACCCTATTACTATATCTGCTGCTTCCAGTTTCTCCCTTATGACTTTTAAGTAATCAGTGGAATAAGCCATGTCCGCATCCATAAAACAATATGCATCCGCCTCCATCATCTCGAAGCCGGTCCTGATCGCATGTCCTTTTCCCCTATTGGTTTCGTAACTGACGAAGGAGACGTTCCCTGCCCGGTGTTCGCCCAGGGATTTCTTCAACACTTCAACAGTCCCATCTGTGGAACCGTCGTCTACGAAAAGGAAATGGTAATCAGGGTTGTGCTCTGAAAACTCGATCGCTGATTCCACAGCGCGTCCAATGACCTCTCTCTCATTAAAGGCCGGCAGAACAACTGCCACATTCTCGATGTTGATCTGAGAAGGCCTCGGCATGGGTATTTCGGATATAAAGGGCACGAGAGCAGTCTGTTTGATCGCCACGAGGGTCGCTGCCCAAAGTGTCACTGTACTGAGCAAAACGAGCCCGAAATCCCTTAGATGTAGAAACAGCCCCTTGTCTACAGATGTCAAAAGATGGCTCACTGCGATAAACCAGAACACAGCTTTCCACTGGGAGGGTATATGCCCATATGAGTACCTCTCCCAAAGTATGACAAGAAGAACCATCACCAGAGGTACAGCCATCGAAACGTAATGAGGATGAAACACAGGGCTTGTAATAAACATCAAGGGGATAAAGGCGCTGATGAAAGAAACATCTGCTATGGTTGCATCGACTTTGCCCGAATACCATCTGCCCTTCCACCCTGAAGCAAGAAGGGTAATCGCAAGCGCGATAAAAGCTATCGCCCAATGCGCAGCGCGTGCGCCCGGATGAGCCGCCTTCTGGCGGCTATTTCTATCCGGATACATGATGTTATTCACTACGACCATCGGAGAGTTGCTGTCTGTACTCGTAATTCCGGGAAGTTCCCCCCCGCGGCTGCCTCCGGGATTGCCATTGATCCCCGCAATAACAGTTTCTTTATAGAATGTTTTATACGAAGATGCCGCCCTGCCCGGCCCGAGCACAATGAGGGGCACGAGGATGAGCCCCACCAGGAGTCCAACGGCGCTTCCGCAGAGCATGCGCCAATCACGGCGCCACACGGTGAATGCCAGAAGAATGACCGGAATCAGTTGCACGGAAATTGCCGCGGAAAGCCAGAGACCCGCACGAAACCTCCTGCCTTTGAGAATCGAGGCGGAAACGCAGCACAAGAAAAATACGATAAGCAGACCCACCTGTCCACGCATCTGAGACCGCCCGATCGCCGGGAGAAGAATCAACATCGGAACAATCCGCAACGCCCACCAACGTTGTGAAAAACGGTGTCCCCTGCCGGCGGCCAGATTCCTGAACGGTTCCTCCACAGTCCTTGCGAGGATTGCAATACCGGCAACCCCAAGAGCCATGGTAATCAAATACCAAATCCCTACACTTGCTTCGTAAGGTAGATATCCCGTCCGGCCTTCTCCATGGGGCGGGTCCGCCAGAGGTGTCATAAGGATGGCGAGCAGTGGTGGGTAAACGTAGCGAAAGCCCCGGTCATCGGTTATTTTGTAGATGTCGCCACCGGTGCGAACAGACCACGCAGCTCTCAGATAAGGACCAAGGTCGGTCATGTGCGTTTTGGCGAATGCACCGCGAAATTCTACCATTGCGCCGAAAAGTATGACCACAACGAGAAGCAGGGTTAGCCCGGTCACATGGAGCTTTGAAAGAGGCTCTGAAGATGTCTTCAGAAAATGCGCAAAAGCCGGTTTATTTTCCACGGCGGATATCCCGGATTTTGGGGATCTGTTAAAACAACTCAATTGGACTGACACCGGACAAGGAAATTAACCCATAAGATGGAGTTAGGGCAATAAAACATAACTGAAAAGCGAACTGTTTCCCACGGCAAGACCGATTTTGACAAAACTTGCAGGATTGAAAGCTAAAGAAGGGCCACGCGGATACGAATATGGTTTAATCCTGGATGGTGTCGCAAGGGGTGGAGTAAGACAGGCAGGTCATTAACCGCCTTCGATTTTAAGCGCGCAAAACTGCGCACTATTTCTAAGAAGTGATGAAACAATGAATTCAGTTAATCCTCAGCCCGTTCCCACAATCTAGATAGTGCAGATTTTTATGTGCCCGCATTTTACGTGCGGCTCGGTGCTGAACAGAAAAAGACTTTTTATGCGATGTTTTCAATTTTCCTTTCTAAAGAATCCGAACAACTTGTGAGGCAGTTCCCCTCGGTTTTTGCTGCAATATTACACAAGCCAGCTATAAAAAACCCAATAATGACACCTGCAAAAAGCCACGCCGCGAACCACATAGGCCACCCCCTTTTCCCTTACCGAAAACAGCCCTTTTCTTCATCCGCAATAATCTCCCCCTTATGGAGAAGAATACAATTAATATGTCGAGAAGGCAACTGGGAAAATGGAAATGGGAAAAATGGGGAAAATGGATTACAATCATCCAGCGTGTCAGAAAAATCCTCACGCGCGTCAAGAGTGGGCAGGTAAGTGACGACCTTGCGCCTCTCCACAGAGCTTGCCCCGATATCTGAGCGGTAAGCAAGATGCTCCAACGAAAGGGACCAACCTTGGCCAACCCCGAAATCGCGCTCTACCGCGGCGACATACCCACTGGCCTGACCTTTACTACTACGGTCGCAGTGGACACTGAATCGATGGGTCTTAGTTGGGTGCGTGACCGTCTTTGCCTTGTGCAACTGTCGGCGGGCGACGGCAAGACCCATCTGGTGCAATTTGAGCCAGGTGATTATGCGGCGCCCAATCTTAAAAAAATGCTCGCCGATCAGGCGATAACCAAGCTGTTTCATTTTGCGCGCGCCGATCTGGCCATGCTTGCTCATTATCTTGGTGTTATGCCGAAACCCGCGTATTGTACAAAGATCGCTTCGGTATTGGCGCGCACTTACACTGACAAACACAGCCTGAAAGACCTTGTGCGCGATCTGCTCGGCATCGAACTTGCCAAGGAGCAGCAGACCTCCGACTGGGGGGCGCCGCAACTAACGCCGGAGCAGCTCAAATATGCCGCAGCCGACGTGCTTTACCTACACCAAATCAAAGCCAAACTAGATAACATGCTCTCACGAGAACATCGTGCCCATCTGGCACAGGCCGTGTTCGATTGCCTGCCCGCGCGGGTTGAGCTGGATTTGGCCGGCTGGGAGAATGTCGATATTTTTTCCCATAAAGCCGGCGAACAACGATGATAATTTCGAATCGGGGCCAAACTATAAGAGGTGGGACACTAACTAACCCTCGAACTCTGCGCGCACCTTCTGTACGCATGCAGGGCAAATACCATGGCTGAAATCGGCTTCAGAATGATCCCGAATGTAGGCTTCGATTTGCTGCCAATAGCCGCTATCATCACGTATTTTTTTACACCAGGCGCAAATAGGGAGTAAGCCTTTCAAGGTCTTGACCTTAGCGAGCGCCTCCTGAAGTTCTACAATAAGCTTCTCACGCTCTTTCCTCACTCGCTCCCGCTCTGTCATGTCTCTTGCGATGGTCGATGCGCCAATGATCGAATCGGAACCATCTCTGATAGGAGATATTGTTAGGGAAACATTGATTTCGTCACCATTCTTCCTTCGACGTATCGTTTCATAGTGGACGATACGCTCACCGCAATCTATTCTTGCAAGCATATCTGGTAATTCTTGAAGATGTTCGGGTGGTATATGCATGGATATAGGTTGTCCGATTGCTTCTGCGGCAGTATAGCCGTAAATGTTTTCGGCGGCCTTATTCCAACTCGTGATTATGCCGGCAAGTGTCTGTGATATGATTGCGTCATCGGAGCCTTCCACAATGGCAGCCAATTGTCTGCTCGCCTTCTCCGCTTTGCGGCGGACATCGATTTCGATCTGAAGCCTGTTGTTGGTTTCTTCAAGGTCCCTGGTGCGTTCTTGTACTAGCTGTTCCAAATAATCGCGATATCTTCTTAATTCAAGGTCTGCATGTTTTTGCACTATTGAATAGCGGATGGAGCGTTCCAGGAGATCCGGAGTGATTTGTCCTTTGACCAGGTAGTCGGCTGCACCGGCCTCCATGGCTTCTATATCCACCTCGTATCCACCCTGGCCGGTCAGCAGGATAACAGGTGTCTCGCATCCCTGTGCAATCACCTCGCGCAAAAGCTCGACACCATCTCTGCCACCCAGGCGATAGTCAAGGAGATAAACGTCGTGCTCAGCACGACAAATCCCTTCTACACCCGCTTCATACGTCCTTACCCACTGCAGATCAAAGGTTGTCGAGCCGATCTCCGAGAGCATGCTCCGCAACACTATGTAGTCATCCTCATCGTCTTCGATGAGAAGCATTCTGAGATAACGTTTTTCCATCCTGGTTTTCCACTGTTCGAAGGTCCCGGTTTAGATGAGAAGTCCCGGCAAATGATTTGCAACTCCCGGTCCTCATAATGGATGATGATAAATCTTGTACAGCAAATATAAAAGGGCGTGGCCGGAAATAAAGACCGGTGCGCTTTTCGTAATTTTGAAGCAAGGACAGAAAATGCAGCAGGGTCAAGATGATCTGAAGAAACTGATAAAGAGAGATGAATCCTAACGGATCGCTTTCCGCAAAGGGGAAAAAGCTTCGTGGCGAAAAGAACACTTGAAGGAACGTTTTATGATTTGGTCGTCATTGACAACCCCAAGGGGGGAGCGTTGCCCAGGTTCCTCCACTCCCTCCCTTGACAATACTAATTAGAATGATTCTAATTAACCAGCCACAGAGGAGGTTTCTTGGAGCCCTTGCAAAAAAGAAAAGAAATGGAGCGGGCGCTTCGGAATGCAGGGTATCGTATTACCGGCCAAAGGAAAGCCATTGTGGACTACTTGGTCTCCACTCCTGAACACCCTGGTGCTTATAAGATTTTTGAAGAGGTGAAGAAGGTTCAACCCAGATTGAGTTTGGCGACGGTCTACAACACATTGCAAGTTCTTACGACGAACGGCCTAATCAAGATGTTGACGTTCAGGGAGGATAATCGATACGAGGCCAACCTCTCTTTTCATATTAATCTCATCTGCACATCCTGCGGGAGAATACAGGATTTCGAGGCTGGGACGCACATGTCTCCAAAGGAGGTCCGTGAGAAGATTGGTTTTGAAGTCATGACCTATCGGATGGAATACCACGGAGTTTGCTCGGAGTGCAAAGCTAAGGCCGATCTGAAGGTGGAGGACAAGAAGCTCTCCAATGGCGGCTTGGGTCCACGAAGAGAACGTCATGGAAAGTAGATCTGCACTATACCAGTCGAAATCCGGGGCAGCGATCCCCTGCAACACACCAAAACTAAAAGGAGGTAGATATCATGAGTGAAGAAAGCAAGTGCCCGGTAACGGGCGCAGCTCACGCACACACTGTCGGCGGCGGTACGACGAACCGAGACTGGTGGCCGAACCAGTTGAAGCTCGATATCCTGCACCAGCGTTCCTCCAAGTCCAATCCGATGGGCGAGGGTTTCAACTACGCTAAAGAGTTCAAGAGTCTCGACTTGGAGGCCGTGAAAAAGGACCTGCGTGAACTGATGACGAAGTCGCAGGACTGGTGGCCGGCGGACTTCGGCCACTACGGACCTTTGTTTATCCGTATGGCGTGGCACAGCGCCGGCACCTACCGCACCGGCGACGGCCGCGGCGGCGCAGGCAACGGCAGCCAGCGCTTTGCGCCCCTCAACAGTTGGCCCGACAATGTGAACCTCGACAAGGCGCGACGACTGCTCTGGCCGATCAAGCAGAAGTACGGCCGGAAAATTTCCTGGGGCGACCTGATGATCCTCACCGGCAACGTCGCCCTGGAATCGATGGGTTTCAAGACGTTCGGTTTCGCCGGCGGGCGCGAGGACATCTGGGAACCGGAAAAGGACATCTACTGGGGCTCCGAGGCCGAGTGGCTGGGTGACAAGCGCTACGCCGGCGACCGGGACCTCGAAAATCCGCTCGCTGCCGTGCAGATGGGCCTGATTTACGTCAACCCGGAAGGCCCGAACGGCAACCCGGACCCGGTCGCTGCGGCGCGGGACATCCGCGAGGTCTTCGCTCGCATGGCGATGAACGACGAGGAGACGGTGGCCCTCATCGCGGGCGGCCACGCGTTCGGCAAGACCCACGGCGCTGGTGATGCGAAACATGTTGGGCCCGAGCCCGAAGCGGCCGGCATCGAGGAGCAGGGCCTTGGCTGGAAGAGCAGCTTCGGAACGGGCAAAGGCGGCGACACGATCGGTAGCGGCCTGGAAGTCATCTGGACCAACACGCCCACGAAGTGGAGCAACAACTTCTTCCGGATCCTGTTCGGCTTCGAATGGGAACTGACGAAGAGCCCGGCCGGTGCGCACCAGTGGAAGCCGAAGGGTGGCGCAGGCGCCGGCACCGTGCCGGATGCGCACGACCCGTCAAAGCATCACGCGCCATCCATGCTGACCACGGACCTCTCTCTGCGGTTCGACCCTGTCTATGAAAAGATTTCAAGGCGCTTCATGGAAAATCCGGATCAGCTCGCCGACGCGTTTGCCCGGGCGTGGTTCAAGCTGACGCACCGCGACATGGGCCCGCGCGCACGCTATCTCGGCCCGGAGGTTCCGGCTGAAGAGCTCATCTGGCAAGACCCCATCCCTGCCGTCAATCACAAACTTATTGATGCACGGGACATCGCTTCCCTCAAGGGCGAGATCCTGGCTTCCGGCCTGTCCGTGTCGGAGCTGGTTTCGACCGCCTGGGCGTCGGCGTCCACCTTCCGCGGCTCCGACAAGCGCGGCGGCGCCAACGGCGCCCGCATTCGTCTGGCCCCGCAGAAAGATTGGGAAGTCAACCAGCCTGCTAGGCTGGCGAAGGTGCTCAAGACCTTGGAGGGCATCCGGAGCGTGTTCAACGGCGCGCAGTCCGGCGGCAAGAAGGCATCACTGGCTGACCTGATCGTTCTGGCCGGTTGCGCGGGCGTCGAGCAGGCTGCGAAGAATGCCGGCCACGAGGTGACGGTTCCCTTCACGCCGGGGCGTATGGACGCCTCGCAGGAGCGAACCGATGCGGCCTCCTTTGCCGTGCTCGAGCCGGTCGCGGACGGCTTCCGCAACTACCAGAAAACCCGCTATGCCGTATCGGCCGAGGAGTTGCTGGTTGACAAGGCGCAATTGCTGACCCTGACCGCACCCGAAATGACAGTGCTCGTGGGCGGCTTGCGCGTCCTGAATACCAACTTCGGAGGGTCCCCGCACGGCGTCTTCACCAAACGGCCGGAGGCACTCACCAATGACTTCTTTGTGAATCTGCTCGACATGAGCACGACGTGGAAGGCAACTGCGGAGGACGATGGCGTATTCGAGGGTCGTGACCGCGCAACAGGCGCGCTCAAGTGGACCGGCACCCGTGTCGACCTAACCTTCGGTTCGAACTCCCAACTCCGGGCCTTGGCGGAAGTCTACGGGTGTGAGGACTCCCGGGAGAAGTTCCTGCACGACTTTGTAGCGGTGTGGAATAAAGTCATGAACCTTGACCGTTTCGACCTGGCTTGATCGCAGCACAAACGTCTTCAAGGGCTTCTGACAGGGCGTTGAAAAAACGGTCAGAAAACGTTCCGGTTCCAGCGGACGGCGTATCGCCGCCGCTGGAACCGGAACGTTCGGCTGGAAAAGAGAAACTCCACACTTCTCCTATGCCTTGAGAGATGGCACTGGGTATTGGGCATGTTGTTGGGCACGAACTGTATGTTTTTCGTAGAAGTGGAGCGGGAGGCGGGATTCGAACCCGTGACCCTCAGCTTGGAAGGCTGATGCTCTAGCCAACTGAGCTACTCCCGCTCAATTTGGAGTGTTTAGCATAAAAAGCTTCAAGTTTTAAGTTTTAAGTTTTATCCCGCCTCACCTGTTCACAGATTCAACCGCTCACGAGTATCTTTTGGCCCTTCGACCACCACTTTGTCCACACCGTCCTTTTCGCGAAGCAGAACGTTTACCTGTTCTTCAGCGCTGGTATCCAGGGCGATCCCGACAAACTGGCCGCAGATAGGCAGTTCCCTATGGTCCCTGTCAACAAGCACTGCCACCTGGACCCGCCTTGGGCGGCCATAGTCGATCAGGGCATCCAGGGCCGCGCGCACAGTTCTTCCTGTGTAGAGCACGTCGTCAATAAGGACTACTTCAAGGTCATCGACACGAAACGGCAGGTTTGTTCCCTTCAGTACGGGTTGAGTGTGCAGGCGCGTCCAATCGTCCCGGTAGAGGGTGATGTCGATTGTGCCCAGAGGCACGGAGGCTCCCAGTTTACCCGATATAATCGCCGCAATCCTGTTGGCCAGGAAGACACCGCCGGTATGAATGCCCACCAGGGCAAGCTTGCCGGCATCCCTGCTCGAGGCTATTATCTCCCCCGAAAGGCGCTCAAGTGCGGCCTGGATGCCCTCGGCCTCCATTACGACGCGGCCGTCGTTGTCGTCTCCCATATTTGTGCCCGCCTTGCAAGAGCTTAGTACAAGAAAACATAAAAGGCGCCTTCCGGCGCCCCTGTCATCCACTGGCTGTCTTGAGAACAGCATAATTCCGGAAACCATAACTACCAAATTTTTCAAAATATGTCAATCGATTAAAGCATCAGGACGGCCCCGGAAGAGAAACCAGCTAGTCGCCAAAGTCGATGATCATGTCGGCTTCATTGCCGCAGACTTTGCAGGTCCTGGTCTCTTTTTGTTTTTTCCGGGTTTCGCCGGATGATGACTGAACGTCGACCCATTGGCAGCTTACGGTCATCTCCGCCTCATTGCCGCATTTCTCGCACATACATACTTCTACTTTATCAGTCATTGTAGTCTCCTCTTTGTTGCAAGGGTTTTCGCCGCATCCGGTTTCCAGCCGTCCGAAAGGGTTTTAAGAAAGGCCACAATGCAGGCCTCTTCCTCGCGGCTCAATCCCAGGTTCCCCAGTTCCTTTTTGTTGACGTTTTCCGGAAATTCCGGGGCAGGCCAGCAATTGTCGCCCGGCACGTTGCCTGTTGCAAGCGGCTCAGAGCAGACCGGCAGCACGTCCCGCGTATTATAGAAGTGGACGATACTTTCAAGACTTTTAAAATAGCCATTGTGGCCATACGCCTTCACGAATGCCGCATAAGGTCTTTTGTCAACATTTCGAAGAGTCGGAACCTTGTGTTTGCCGTACTCGGTGGCTGAGTCGAGAAAGCCGCCCAGACCGAGGTCAACCCAGTGAATACCGGACGGGTTTAACCCGATCTCATAATAAAACGGATTAAGCGGGTTTTTCGGAAACCCAAGATTGTTGTAGGTAAAATCAGTAAACAGGATCGGGCCGGGGTTCCTGAGATCCATCGCGCTTGGATGGCACTTTGTGCACTTTCCTTTATCTTTTTCATTGAACAGATCGAGGCCTTTTGCTTCTTCCGGAGTGAGAGCAGCCTTTCCCTTAATGAAGAAGTCGTATTTTGAGCTGAAAGGGTTCATTTCCTTTGACCTCTCATATGCAGCGATGGAGCGTCCAATGTATTCATACGCCTTGCTCACATCGCTACAAGCACCTTTCCCCCAGACGGCTCTAAAGAGTGCTGCGTAGCCGGCCTTGCAAACTCTTTCGACCAGTACGGCAGAGTTAGGGAGTGCCTGTTCAGGAGGGTTCAGAAAAGGCTCCCGGGCCTGTTCCGCAAGCGGATCACCAAGCTTGTCACCTGTTGCGCGGCCATCCCAGAACATCCCTCCGCACCATGTTCCATCGCCTTTCTTATGCAAAACGGGACTGGCGCCGCCATAGGCTGCGCTCGGAGGTTTACGGTTGGCAAAGAGGCCATCCACGGATCCCATATAGATCCCTCCCAGAGCATTGATGCCGGGGTCGGGACCGGTAAACCCGGTTGATGGCGAATGGCACGCTGCACAGGCCTGGTTATTATGTGCCGAGAGGTTTTTGTCGAAAAAGATCGATTTCCCCAATTTTTCCATCAAAATGAGGTTTGCGGCAGGTTCGTGCTCGGTTTCAACGGCCTTCGGGGCCGCCACTTCATCACCTGGCACGACCCACATTACGACAACCAAAAACAGAAATATCCCAAGATACCTAAGTTTCATGTAAATCGGCTCCCTCCCTTCGCTTCGGGATAGAACAGTCAGTCGGTCATGGTGCTTTCGGCTTCAGGAGCCTATTCAGCACTTTGTCCAGGGTATCCGCAAAACGCTGTCTGTCTTTTTGAGCGAATTCTTTGGGCCCCGGCGTAATCCCCCCTGCCTCGCGGAGGTCCTGCATAAAGTTACGGATTGATAGCCGCTCACCGATATTTTCCTCCGTGAATAGCTCCCCTCTGGTGCTTATTACCGTCACTCCTTTTGGCACGAGGGCAGAAGCCAGTGGGATATCCTGCGTGACCGCAACGTCCCCCTCCCTGGCGTTTTGGGTGATATACATGTCGACGGCTTCAGGCTCCACTCCGATCCTGCGGCTCGATACGAAGCTCGATTCAGGGATGCTGATGTATTTATTCGCGACAAAGACCGCAGGAATTTTAAGCCGCCTTGCCGAACGGATAATCAGCTCCTTGATTGTTCCAGGGCAAGCATCGGCATCCACCCACAGCGTCATCATATCTCCAACGATCATCCAGCGTCTGCATTAAGATGCAGGCTTTATTTAAAAAATCGGATACAATCTCCAATCAGGGCACGTACTCACAAGGATATTAACAGAACGGCCGCCTGTTGACTATTTCCTGTTAATCAGGCACTATTTCGAGCTTTTCTACGCACTCACTACGGAGGCGCTGATTCAACAAGATCAGGAAGCAAGGAGCAACGAGCAAAAGCTTCTTGCTTCTTGTTATACGCCGTGAACGCTCTGCGGCTAAGGAAGGTAACTATAGTGGAAAAACGTCACGATATCCGAAATCTTGCCATTATCGCCCACGTAGATCATGGAAAAACGACCCTCGTTGATGCCATGCTGTGGCAGAGCGGTATTTTCCGGGATAACGAACAGGTCGCCGAACGGGTAATGGACAGTCTCGATCTGGAGCGGGAAAAGGGCATCACTATCATGGCTAAGAATATGGCCATTATATACAAAGGGGTAAAGATCAACATAGTAGATACTCCGGGCCATGCGGACTTCGGGGGCGAGGTGGAACGCACCCTTAACATGGTAGATGGAGTCCTGCTGCTGGTTGATGCGACTGAAGGACCCCTCCCGCAGACGCGGTTTGTCCTCGGAAAGGCCCTGGCGCAAGGGCTGCCTCCGATTCTGGTCATAAATAAAATCGACCGGCCCGATAGGCGAATAAGCGAGGTCCTTGATGAGACCTACGATCTTTTCATAGATCTCGACGCAACTGAAGAGCAGCTCAACTTTCCCGTGATCTACACGAACGCCAAAGCTGGAGTGGCGCTAACCGATCCCGAAGGCCGGGGACACGATCTGGTCCCGCTCCTAGATACCATCCTTTCATCCATTCCCGCCCCCTCATACGACCCGGAAGCTCCACTCCAGTTTCTGGTAACAAATCTCAATCACAGCGATTATGTTGGAAGGGTCGCGATTGGCAAAGTCGTCAGCGGCACATTGCAACACGGCAGGGAGGTCATGCTCCTAAAGGCCGACGGCACGTCCCGAAAGGCTTCTCTAAGCGCGATCTATACCTATGAAGGGCTAAACCGGGTGGACAGGCAAACTGCAGAAGCAGGCGATATAGCGGGGGTTGCCGGACTGGACGACATCTTCATAGGTGATACGCTGGGCGATCCAGCGGACCCGCGCCCTCTGCCCGTCATAACCATCGAGGAGCCCACGATATCCATGGTCTTCTCAGTCAACTCCTCTCCGCTGGCTGGAAAAGACGGCAAGTATCTTACCTCCCGTCACATTAAAGAACGACTGGATAAGGAACTGCTGTACAACGTGAGCCTTCGGGTCGAGCAGGCGGAAAATCGCGAATCATACCGGGTGAGCGCCCGGGGTGAACTGCAACTGGCTGTTCTTGTGGAAACTATGCGCAGGGAGGGCTTTGAGCTTTCCGTTTCGAGGCCCAAAGCCATAACCAAAGAAATTGACGGACAGCTCTGCGAACCCATGGAACTTACCACGATAGACCTTCCGGAGAGCTTCATAGGGATCGTCAACGAGATGCTTAACTCCAGACGCGGACGAATGACCAAGATGATCAACAACGGATTTGGCCGTGTTCGACTTGAATTCGAGATTTCATCCCGTGGGTTGATCGGCTTTCGCAGCGAGTTGTTGACCGAAACCCGCGGCACCGGGATCATGAACACGCTTTTGCTGGGCTACCGGCCGTACGCAGGAGAGATCGCCGCCCGCCCCAATGGGGTACTGGTTTCCGACCGTGAAGGAAAGTCGGTTACCTTTGCCATTCATCATCTACAGCCGCGCGGAACAATTTTCGTTAACACGGGGGAGCCGGTGTATGCCGGGATGATCGTAGGAGAGAATTCGCGTTCGGAAGATATCTGGGTAAATATCACGAAGGAAAAAAAGCTGACGAACATAAGGGCCTCCGGAACCGATGAAGCCCTGAGGATCATCCCGCCACGCCAGTTCAGCCTGGAGCAAGCGATGGAATACATCGCCGACGACGAACTGGTTGAGGTAACCCCCGGTTCCATCCGCCTCCGTAAGATGAAGAACAGGCAACATTAATGATTTCATTGCCTCCTGGATCTTTGGATCAGCTTTCCAGCAGCGATGCGGAATTTGCGTCCACCAGCCAGTAGAGTTTGCCTCCATAACTATCGGGTTTAATCAGCCGGGCTGGAAAACGCTCGGATTCGGGCCGTTGAGTCAGAATCTCTCTTAGCACCTCGGCTTTGGAAGCGCCGGATACGATAAAGGCCAAAACCGAGGCCTGATTGAGAATCGGCGCGGTCAATGTAACCCCATAAATTCCGTCTTTCTCTCTGTAGACCTCGGTAACCCAGCGGCCCTCTTCCCGTAACGCCGGCGTTCCGGGGAAAAGCGAGGCAGTATGGCCGTCGGTCCCCAGCCCCAAAAAGATCAGGTCAAAGTGTCCCGGGCCGCCGTCAAAGAAGGACCGCAGCAGGGCTTCGTAGCTCCGGGCGCCTTCCTTTGCCGAGTTCGCGCAATCAATGGCGTGGATCTGGTCAGCAGGCACGGAAACATGGTCGAGGAATTTTTCTCGGGCCATCCGGGCATTGCTCCTGGGATCGTCTGGCGGCACGCACCGCTCATCGCCCCAAAAGATATGCACCCGGCTCCAGTCCACCTGGCTATTGAACGCAGAACCAGCCAGAAGCTCGTAGGCGCGCTCCGGTGTGTGCCCTCCCGAAAGCGCTACGCTGAATCGGCCGTGGTCTTTTATCGCCTCGTTTGCCCGGCGCACGAAAAGCTCAGCAGCGGCCCGGCTCAAGGCTTCATAATCGGCATAAACGCAAACTACTCCGGCAGCTCTTTCGTGACACGACATATTGCAAGATCCTCCCGGCATTGGAGAAAGGTAGGCATCGTCCAGCTTCGTCCGTCCTGGGCGATGAGAATGTCCGCTCCTTCCGGCCCCCAGCTTCCGGCCTGGTAATTAGGAAAATCGGTCGGCCTGACCGACTGCCACATGTCCAGAATAGGGGTAATCACCTTCCAGGCGGCCTCGGTTTGATCGGCGCGCATGAACAGCGTGGAATCCCCACGTATGATATCCAGCAGCAACGTCTCGTAGGCTTCGGGCGAGCGGGCCTGGAATGCCTCGCGGTAATAGAACTGCATCATTACCGGTGCGAGCGCCGAATATTGGCCGGGATGTTTAACCTCAAAGCGCAGCAAAATGCCTTCTTCCGGCTGAATGGCTAGCAACAGCCGGTTTGGCCTGGAGTCCTGAAGCGCCGAGACAGGAAAGGTTTGGTGGGGCACGGGGCGAAAATGAATGGAAACCTCAGAGATTCTGGCCGGCAGCAGTTTGCCTGTACGCAGGTAAAACGGCACCTCCTGCCATCGCCAGTTGTCCACATAGAGCTTGACCGCCGCAAACGTTTCGGTGGCCGAATCAGGGGCCACGCCGGGCTCAGAGCGGTATCCAGGGACGCGGCTGCCATCGATCCGGCCTGCGCCATACTGGCCCCGGACCGCGCTTCGGTGGACCTGGTCGGGATTAATGGCCCTGATGGCACGGAGCACGTCCACTTTCTTTTGGCGGATTTCATCGCTGTCGAATGATACCGGGGCTTCCATGGCAATGAGGCATAGGACTTGGAGCAGGTGGTTTTGAATCATGTCCCGAAGCGCTCCGGCGTGCTCGTAATAGCCGCTCCTGTGTCCGACTCCTTCTGTTTCCGCCACAACGATCTGGACGTGGTCGATGTAGCGGCGGTTCCAAATCGGCTCGAAAAGTGTGTTAGCAAACCGGAAAGCGAGGATGTTTTGAACCGTCTCTTTTCCGAGGTAGTGGTCTATCCGGTAGATCTGGGATTCTTCAAAATATTGGGTGAGAAGCCCGTTCAGTTCCCGGGCCGAATCGAGGTCATGCCCAAAGGGTTTTTCCACGACAATTCGGGCATGCTCCGGGTCCTGGTTTAGTCCTGCGCCCGCAAGCCCTTCGGCCATGGGCTTGATCATGTCCGGCGGCAACGCCAGATAAAAAATTCGGGCTGTCTTTTCTCCCCACTTTTCATCGTAGGCCGAAAGCTCTTTTGCGAGATCTCCGAATGCTTGTTGATCGTTCAGATTGGCATTTGAAAAGGCAATGTGAGCGGCAAATTCGGTCCATCTTGATTCATCGATTTGGCCTCTGATCGAAAACTTATCCGCTCCCTCCCGGAGGTGTTCGCGGTAAGAATCATCGGTAATCTGTTTACGGCCGACTCCCAAAATCGCGAATCGCTCCGGCATCCAGCCGTCCAGGTAAAGACTGTAGAGGGCCGGCAGCAACTTACGCCAAGTGAGGTCGCCGCCTCCCCCGAAGATGACGAATACGCTCGCACTAATCTTGGCGCTCTTCATCAGTGCCGAATTCATAGTTTCACCTTTAACCGAATCATCAACTCGCCTCAGCAAGGCGGAGGCTGCCGCGCTTCCTTTCGAGATTCGACATCAGGCTGTCGTAAGGCTTGTTGAACTTTTCTATTCCTTCGTCTTCAAGCTGCTGAGTTACCTTGTCGATGTCTATTCCCAACCCGGCGAGACGATCAAGGTTCTTGCGGGCCTCTTCCAGGTTTTCTTCCAGCCGGGAAGCCGGATTGCCATGATCGCGGTAAGCCTCCAGGGTCTCCAGGGGCAAGGTGTTGACGGTGTCGCGTCCGATCAGGGCCTCGACGTATTTAACGTCGGAGTACTCAGGGTTTTTGGTGCTCGTGCTGGCCCAAAGAACACGCTGGGTTTGAGCGCCAAGGCCCGCCAGCTTCCGGAACCGCTCGCTCTCAAAAATCGTCTTGTACGTTTGGTAGGCAATCTTGGCGCTCGCAATTGCGGTCTGACCGCGCAGGCGCCTGGCATCGTCAACACTGGACTTTTCGAGCAATGAATCCACGAGAACATCGATGCGGCTCAAAAAAAAGCTGGCTACAGAAGCTATATTTTCGACAGGCAACCCCTTGGCGGCGCGATCTTCGAGCCCGGAGACAAACGCCTCGGCAACCATCCGGTGGCGTTGCAACGCGAAAAGCAGAGTGACATTGATGTTGATGCCCTCGCTGATAAGCTGCCGAATACTCAGCAGTCCCTCCATGGTCGCCGGGACCTTTATAAAAACGTTGGGACGGCTGAGTATTTTCCACAGCCGTCGGGCCTCCTCAACAGTGCCCCGCGCATCATGGGCGAGGTGAGGATTCACTTCGATACTCACGAACCCGTCCCTGCCCTGCAGCCTCTCATAGGTCGGCTTGAAAATATCGGCGGCCGCTCCGACGTCTTCCGTCGTTAGCGCCTGATAAATTTCCGGGACTCTCTTTCCTTGCTGCGCAAGAGTCTTGATGGTGTTATCGTAGACATCGCTCCCCTCGATCGCATTGTCGAAGATGCTGGGATTGGATGTAACCCCGCGCAGCCCGTCCTCGTCGATCAACCGCTGCAAACCGCCCGACTCGATCAAGTGGCGGTGAATGTAGTCAAGCCAGATGCTCTGGCCGTAAGACTCTATTTTGTTTAAGGGATTTTCATTCACTGTTATGCCTCCCGTGCTTCCAGGTTTTTTACCTTCTGAAGGCGCCGCCTGAAGCGTTCTTCACCCTTAAAGCGTGCCTTCAGGAATTCGTGAACCAGATCATACGCCAGTTCGTAGCCGACCACCCTGCCGCCCAGGCATATGAGGTTCATGTCATCATCCTCAACGCCCTGATGGGCCGAAAACATGTCCGTGATCAGTCCCCCACGGACTCCGGGCACCTTGTTTACCGCAATGCAGGCGCCGACGCCGCTTCCGCAGACAGCAACACCTCTTTCGACCTCGCCCTTCGAAACTGCAAGCGCAAGCGGAACGACTAAATCCGGGTAGTCGTCCACCGGAACCAGTTCGTGCGCGCCGAAATCCACCACCTCGTGGCCCATACCTTTTAGATCGGACACGAGTCTATTTTTGAGATCAAAACCACCATGATCGGCAGCAATACCCAGACGCATTTGCGTTAACCTTTCTTAGCCTGTAACGAGCCGCCCCGAAGTTTCCATCCTGGATTCATTAAAGCTCGGGACAGGCGCCCCAGAGTACGTGTGACAGTGTGTCGAGGCCCTGGCTACGGCCCCGCGCTTACCCGGACGAGGCTTGGCGCTTTCGCCCGAACATGACCTCTTTTATTTTCGAGACAATGGCCTTTTGAGAAATCTCCTCGTAGTCGAGTAGCTCCTGCGGCATACCGCTTCTAGGCCCTTTACGCACCGCCAGGGAATATACGGGCACGGCCGACAGCGTGAGCGCGCTCCTCACCGCTTCACCGATTCCTCCCGCTGGATAATGGTCTTCCACGGTGATGATCAAATTGGTGCTGTTTGCCGCATCGTGTAGCGTCGCCTCGTCCAGCGGCTTTACACTATAGAGGTCGATCACCCGAATATGGATTCCCTGCTTCTTCAATTCTTCATAGGCTTTCAGCGCCTCGTGAAGAGTTACCCCCGCAGCAACAACCGTAGCAACATCGCTGTCGCTTTTACGCAGAACTTTGCTCCCCCCGATGGCGAAAGATTCGTCCATACCGTAGACGATCGGAGTAGCCATCCGCGTGGTGCGAATGTAGACGGTCCCCTTGTGTTTTGCAGCCTCCTCGACCAGCCGGCCGGCTGAAACCGCATCGCACGGATAGAGCACGACGCTGTTCATAACGCCCCGGAACATGGCGATATCTTCGAGGCCCATCTGAGAGGGCCCGTCCTGCCCGATCGATACTCCGGCATGAGAGCCTACGAACTTGATGTTTGCCTCGGAGTACTGGCTCATACGGATCTGGTCGAACGCGCGGCTCAGAAACGCCGCAAAAGTGGACACGAACGGAATTTTACCGCGCCGGGCAAAGCCCACAGCAGCACCAACCATGTTCTGCTCGGCGATGAACATTTCAAAAAAACGGTCCGGATGGGCTTTCTTGAATATTTCAGCCCCCGTCGAGTTGCTCACCTCGGCATCCAGGCTCAAGATCGTGGGGAACTGAGGATAGATGCGCGCCAAGGCACTCCCGTACGCCTCTCGGGTAGCTACGGGCTTGTCCAGCGGATAGGTTATCGCGCCTGCCGGCTGAGGCTTTACGAACTCCGGTTTCAGGTCATCGGGCCGGGCAATTTCTCCTCGAACCGAGAAGTCGATTTCGCCAAGTTCCTTTACGGCTCTATCGAATTCGTCTTTTTTCAGGGTGACCCCGTGCCATCCGTTTTTGTTCTCAAGAAAGGAAACACCTTTACCCTTGACCGTTTTGGCGACGACCATCACCGGCTTTTCAGAACGGCAGGCTTTTTCGTAGGCTTCGAGGACCTCGGGATAGGAATGCCCGTCGATTACGATGGTTTCCCAGCCGAAAGCCCCGATCTTCCGGGCATAACCTGCAACGTCCCAACCGTACATGGTCTCGCCGCGCTGGCCCAACCGGTTCACGTCGAGTACGCCCACCAGATTGTTCAGCTTGTAATAGGCCGCTATCTCGATGGATTCCCATTGAGAGCCCTCCGCCATCTCGCTGTCCCCCAGCAGCACGTAAGTCCGGTATGGAAGCTTATCGAGATATTTGGCATTGAGCGCCATTCCCACACCGATGGAAAGCCCCTGCCCCAAAGATCCGGTTGCAGCTTCGGTATAACGGAATGCAACCGTCGGATGGCCCTCGATGGGACTCCCGAACTTTCTGAAAGTCATGAGTTCTTTTTCAGTCACTGCGCCGGTGGCCGCCCACAAGGAGTAGAACAGGGGAGAGGCGTGGCCTTTGCTGAAAATGATCCGGTCGTTATTGGGATTATCAGGTTGGTCCAGGCGGTATCTGAAGGCGCCGCCAAAGAAAAGCCCCGCCATGAGCTCGGTTGCGGAAAGCGAAGAGGTAGGATGCCCTGAACCCGCTTCAGAAGACATAGCAAGGGAATAATAGCGGATCAGTTTGCTCAATTTTTCCAGTTCTTCTAATTTGTGGCTACCCTCCATCTTTTAATATCCTCACGGTTTCAGAAAACTCAGAAAAACAAATGTGCGCAAAACCAAAGACTTTCTTCGAGACGCTTTATCGATCTTTTCGAGGCCGCCAAGCGGCCTTCAACGCGTTTATGTTTTCAATGTAATCAGAGTTTCGGAATATTGAAGAACCCGAAACAAAAATATCCGCCCCTGCCTCGACCAGATCGCCGATCGTGTCGGTGTGTACTCCGCCGTCCACTTCGAGCAGCACATTTGTCCGACGTTGATCGATCAGCTCTCTGCACTCCCTCACCTTGGAAAGCATCGAGCGTATGAATTTCTGCCCCCCGAAGCCGGGATTGACCGTCATGACGAGAATCATGTCGAGATCGAAAAGGACGCATTGCACGTGGTCGAGCGGTGTCGCCGGATTGAGGGCGGCACTGGCCTTCACCCCGAGTTCTTTTATCCTCTGAATCACTCGATGCAGATGGACGGTTGCTTCCACGTGAACATTGAGCCAATCGGCCCCGGCATCCGCAAAGACCTCGATGTAGTTTTCAGGCTTTTCAATCATGAGGTGCACGTCCAGCGGAAGGGAAGTCGTCTTGCGGATCGCACGCACCACGTCGGGACCCACAGTTATGTTCGGTACGAAATGGCCGTCCATGACGTCCACGTGAATCCAGTCGGCCCCCGCAAGCTCCACGGCTTTTACTTCCTCCGAAAGCCTGCCAAAATCCGATGACAGAATGGAGGCTGCAAGCTTTTTCATAGGTTCTCTTCCAGTTGCAGAGTTCCGTTTCGCCGGTGATAACGCGAGGCCAAAAGGCCCGGGTAGCGTTGGAACGGCTATCTTTTTAATATGATAATCATCACAGTGGGGTAGTAATGGGAACTCAACCGGGTTGGACTTGAGGGTCAGCGCAACTTTTTTTCCGTCTTATATTGAAAATATGAACACTGACAAGAATCAGAACCTCACCATTAAAGCAAATCGCCCAGTCTTGATCTTCGACTTGGACGGCACCCTTGTTGACAGCGTATACCAACATGTTCTGGCTTGGCGGGATGCTTTCGAAGCTCTTGATGTCCATACCTCCAACTGGCGCATCCACCGCCGGATCGGCATGAGCGACGCCCTGATCTCGAAACAATTGAGCCTGGAAGCCGGACTGCCTTTCAATGCCGAGCAGATCGAAAAATTGAGGAAGCTCCATACGAGATTCTATCTCGAGCGCACTAAGGAAGTGCGTTTGCTGCCCGGCTCCAGGGAACTCCTTTCGCTTCTGGCGCAAAATTCCGTCAGCCATGCAGTGGCGACCAGCAGTTCGCTCGAAAGGGCCGGCAGTTCGCTCAAAATGCTCGGAATCGGTCCCGAAGTCCCCGTTATTACAATCGAACAAGTTTCTTTCGGCAAGCCCAACCCGGACCTGTTTCTTGCTGCGATGAAACGGCTCAAGGCCGCCCCCGATCACTGCATCATCATCGGGGACAGTACATGGGACATACTCGCCGCGCGCCGAGCCGGAGCGCTTGGGGTCGGCGTGCTTACGGGCGGTTACCCGAAAGAGGAACTGTTTCGCGCAGGCGCCTACCGCGTCTATTCGGACCCTGAAGATTTATTGGAAAACCTGGGTGAAGTGGGGGTTCATATTTGAGATTCATTGGAAGTACTGACGATTGTGGGGCATCCCCGAGGGCCGGCGTTTGGCTCTTAGATCCCGCGGTAGGCATCTCGCCTGTGGCCTACCCTTAATACAAGGATTTTGCGTTGTTCTTCGCCGATCTCGCAAATAATCCTGAATGCTCCAACCCGGTAACGCCATAATCGGACGCCTTTTAGAGGAATGCCGAACGCCTTCGGATTCTCAACCACCTTTTCCCGAAGGAACTTGAAAATTCGCTCCTGAGATTCAGGATCAATCTTCCGGAGATCTTTTTCGACAGATGCCTTGAACTCAATCGCCCAGCCCAAGGCGCCGCCTCATTTCCTCCAAGCCTATAGCGGGGTCCGAGCTGTCATGCAGCCGCGATTCGGCAATGAGAACATCCTCTTGCTCCTGGAGATATTCCTCCAATGCCTCGCGGACGTAGTCTTCCTTTTCCCTCTTAGTGGCATTGCAGAGGTCATCGAGCCTCTTTTCCAGTTTTTCGCCCAATTGCACACATAGCATGGGATTCGGCCTTCCTTCACAACGGATCGTTTGTGTTGTCGCTTACACTACAGTTTTGTAGTTTAATTGTTTACGGTTTGAAAGCAAGAGGAAAGAAAACACCGGGCGGTCTGATTCCCGCCCTCCATTGCATAATTACCTCTTCACATCGGACTTTGGAGTGTCCACCGGAGCCTTGACCGGCTCGGATTTAAGCACGCGGCTTATGAAATCGCCCAGGCCCGAGGGAAGCCACCACAGCGAAAGGTTGTTCGGAGTGCGGCCGTCCCATCGATTGAGAGCATCGATTACTGCCTTCGTTTCAAGCGTGGCCAGGTACGGTGTAATCGTCTGCGCGTTGTAGCGGTCATTGATTGCCTGCTGTACATCCTTATCGAACGTAAACGTGCCGGCCCAGCCGATATAGTCTAAAGTAACGCCCTTGTCCGCGCAGTACTTGGTTGTACTTGCCTCGATCGTTTGCATCATTGCATTCGCTTCTGAGTTCACTCTATCAAGAGGACGGCTGGCTATCTCTCTGCAAACTAACGTCTGGATTTTGTTACGAACGACCCCATCCATGACTTCAGGCAAGTCTTTGCCATAGTACACGGATGTAAAGATAACCTGGGGATCGGATCGATCGCCCTTGGGTGGTTTAACTCCGAAATTGAACAGATACCTGGGGGCCTGATCCTCGGTTACATAAGCCCCTATGGCGACCTCGACTGTAACATTGTGCCCTTCACTGTCCTGGCACGGAAAGGATTCGTCTCTGGTCGAAGTCCCGCGCTTGGAATCCTTTGTCCATTCCCGGTTGTACGGCGTCCTTGGTTGGATTATTGCCCTGCCGGTCGGGACATAGAAATCCCTCCAATAGGGGTTTGACCCGGTAAATACTGCATGCGGGATGATAAAACGTTTGACCGGAAGTTTGTTCGCCAGATAATATTCCTCACTGTTTAGCTTTACCTGGGAGTTTTTGTTATCTCCCACGTCCGGAATCCAAAAAAAAGACTCGTCAGGCATAATGGTTAGAGCTTCTGATCTATCAGGTTTTTCATAAAAGCCAAAAACCTGCGAGGCGCCTGCCAGCATGATTAAGAGAATCGTTGCGGCCGTTGTGCCTTTGGACTTCAAGCTCATGAGCGGTTTCCACCAGATCCACAAGAGAATAGCCAGGAGAAATATCGCCGGGATACCGAGGTCATGGAAAAAGTTCATTCCGAATTGAGAAACTACATAAGCTGTATCGCTGTTCTCAAGTTGTTTGCCGGCAAGCCTGGCCGATTCAATCGTGCTGATTGGGTTAAGTAGAAAGTTGATCCAGCCGTAAGCGATGATGACAATCGCCGAGATGATGAAACGCAATGCGATCCGGCTGTCCTTCTTCTCTTCAGGCATACAGATTCTCCCTTTCTTTGTTATTTGGCGTTTTTTTGCTCGTCTTTGATCATGAATTTGAGATCCATTACCTGCCTAAAAACCTCACAGGATACCTTGCAGCCGGACGGGACTTTTCCACATTGGAATCAAAAACGCAAGAGAAAGCTCAACAGAACACTTTGTCGTATACCTGGCGCACTCTGAGAATGATATTATCTATTACGCACAAGTGGAATTACATGTCATGTGTTTCCCGTCTCTACTTCGGGACCACGATGCGGTACACAGGCAGCAGGTGATGCTTATGAACGATTCGATCAAAAGGTGTCCATGGGTGGATCAAAGCAAGCCCGAATACCTGGAGTACCATGATAAAGAATGGGGCGTTCCGGTTCATGATGACCGGCGCTTGTTTGAGTTCCTCATTCTGGAGGCCTTCCAGGCAGGGCTGAGCTGGTATACGATCCTGAAAAGAAGGGATAGCTTCCGCATTGCCTTCGACCGGTTCGATCCCGAAAAGGTGGCAGGCTATGACGAGGCCAAAATCCAGGAACTCCTTAACAATCCAGGAATTATCCGCAATCGCTCAAAAGTTCTTGCTGCGGTAAATAACGCCGGGAGGTTCCTGGAAATTCAAGAACAATTCGGAAGCTTTGACGCCTACATCTGGAACTTTATCAATAACAAACCCATTGTGAACGTGCTCCGGAAACTGGAGGATTACACTTCGAGGAGTCCGGAATCCGAAGCGATCAGCAAAGATTTGCGAAATAGGGGCTTCACTTTCGTGGGACCAACGATAGTTTATGCTCACATGCAGGCCACCGGCATGGTGAATGATCATACGATTGACTGTTACCGAAGGCGGGAGATCTTATCCCTGGCCACGGATTAAATACCGAGTTCTTGCTATAAGTTGGTATCTGAAAAGCTGGTGACCTATGAAACACGACAACACCGGGGCAGAGGCGCAACTCATGGTTATAGTCAATGAGCACATTTCAATCCGGAAGAAGAACTGGTTTTCACTGCTTCTCACCGTCGTGGCCCCGGTGGACAGAACGTAAAAAAGTTGTCCAACTGCGTGACCCTCTGGTTCGACGTGGTGAACTTTATTGATCGCCGCCTTAACTCTTGGAGGCCACCGGCGTGGGATTTGTTACTAGAGCTTCGCCAATACCTTGATGGCTTTGTCGGGGTCGAGGACAAACCGGTGCGTAGAGTATTGACCTGTCCACACACCGAGTAAGGTTCGTTCCTGACCTTTAGTAGCTTGAAGGCATTCCAACAGATCTGTTTTAGAACCTTTCGCGGATGTGAATCCGTAACGAACGATCTTGCCATCTTCCACAACCAGAAACGAGTACCACACAGAACGATCCGTGGAAGACCATGGAAAATTAGCTTCTTCACCTGTTCTGTAATGTCCGCCGCCTTCGTATCTAGTAAACTGTGGCATGATATTTCGCGATCCTTCGTTGAATGTGATGGAATTTTCTACTTCCCTCCGGCGGAGGGCCGGGTCGAGGCCGAGCATCACCGCGTACTTCACCTTGCCTTCGCACCGATTGTCGGATTTGACGAATCGGGAATTTACTGCTCCAGCTTTTGGGGATCTTCCTGTCAGAGATCTATTCACTCCCGCTCGCTGGCACGCTCGACGAAATGTTAGCCTCTCACGCTACTTGATAGATGACAGGACGATACCGAGGTACAGGGATAGGCTTTCCATGTTCCCGTGCCGCCTCGAGCCATGCCTCTTTGGCTCTGAGCACTTCTCGCAGTGCTTCTTCCGGGGCTGAGCCGAAGGCAGAACAGTGCTTCAGATCAGGTATGTCAGCAATGTATCCCTCATCTTCTTCACTGTAGAATAGGTTGATATGATAGTCTTTCATTCTTCATCCTCCATTTGGAGATTATATCGTTCAATGATCTGCAATAGCTGATTAACTTGGTATGGCTTGGCCTTCCCGTCAATATTTTGGAGATTCACCAATTCCGGCACCTCCGGATGGACATAGATGTGATGATCGCCGGTGATGCGCGACAGTTGGAATCCAAATGCTTTGGCACAGGCCACTGCTTCCGGGAACCGGATGTTTTTCGAACCTGAAAGCAACTTCTGCAGCAATTTGCGTTTCTTCATGGTGACCTTTGTCACTGTAAATGACTTAAACCCTAATGAGTATCTACCTTCTTATGACTCATTATAGCACAAGGGCGGAAATGCCGCACGCTTAACCACTCCCATGAGTTAGAACCCTGAGAGGATTTTCATTTCACCGTTACACTGGAAATTCACGATGTCGGCAACATAATGCGGAGCCTATGCATAATGGCTTTGAGCCACCCTACAGATTTCCGAGAAATCGGGCTTTAATACGCATGGACCGAAAAGCAGGGGGAACAGTCTTAGACCTTTCTGGAAATAGTAGAAAACCGATATTCGATCCCGATTAACGTGCGCGCAGGGATGTAACAAGACTTTCCAGATTATGCGGATGCACGCGAATGACTCCGTTGCGTGGACTGTCAATGTCCGCGATGAGAAAGAACGCCATAGTAACTACCAATGGTAGAATCAGAAGCATGAGGCGTTCCGCTTTGACGTTTCGCGAGCTATAGCCGATCAACATGTTGCAGAATATGGCGATCACTGCCATCAAAACCCATGCCGCGACTGGGATTCGGTTCCACCAGGAAGCCTGTGTGTATCCCTGCGAGTTCAATACATCGTTCATGCCCTCAACGGCCAGGGCGACCGTGGGTGTTGGCTGCGCTGAAGCCGGGGCCAGGACCACGGACCAAAGCTCGGTCTGCAGTTGAGCAGTGCGGTCATTGATCTGCGGAATCTGTTGCTCGCCTATGGCAGTATAGAACAAAATACGCTGATCCAGGTAGTTCCTTAGCAGCTCACGCACCTTCGCCGCATCTGCGGCAGGCAACAGGTCCGCACGCACGTACTCGGTGCCGATCGCGTTGGCCTCTTCCGCCTCATAGTTTTTGCGCTGATCATACCGGGTCATGGCCATCGAAAAAGTAAATCCGATGATAAGTCCGAGTAGTGTCAGCGCGGCGGCCTGGATAACGCTGAAGTCTTCCCGCATGTCATCTTCCAGTTTTCGCCGCCTTCTGAGAAAGGACGCGCCAATCCACGCCGAGATCGACAGCCCGATGAAGGAGAGAACGAAAACAAGAAGTGGGTAGTCCGTTGCGTGGTTCATCTGCTATGGCTCCTGTACTGAAGTGATCGATCTACCGCATCTTCCACTCGCACGAGCTGTCAACTTGGAGGGAGAGTACTCAGAAAGCAAGTCCCACCTTGAACCATACGTAGTTCCCGCTTAGTGTATAGTGGGTATCCGTTTGAGGCAGCCACTTCACCTCGGCCACAAGGGTATGGCCGCAAATCGGGGGTGAGATGTAGGAGAGCACCGGCCCAATACCGATCATTTGAGTTTCGAAGGAACCAAGCTTCGCGCCCGATCCGCTGTCGGCGGTGAACTGTTTCCAATAGAATGCATTGGCGCCAACCCCGATGATGCCGTAACTGCACAAGGGCAGATGTTCGGCAATGGTTGTGTCGATGTGGAACACATCACCGCTTTGATAGTCGGTTGCGTCGTTGTTCGTGTTGAAATCAAAGCCGGCGGTAGAGCTGATTTCAAGTCCGATCTTCTTGCTTACCCAACTGAACGACGCCAGGGGTTCAAAAGTCCAGTAATTGAGGCCCACGTTAGCGAGCTTACCGGTATCGTATGCGCCGGTTGGGGCATAGACATCAAGCTGCGCGCCCCATTTGAAATCGCCGCAGGTCCAGTTGAGCCAGAAAGGCACCAGTCCGATGTCACCGATACCGCTAGCCGAGTCGCTTCGTGTGATGGTTCTCCCCGCCGGGCCGGTAATGCTGCCTGTCACATCCACCCAGAGATAAGGAACGAATGCGGCGACCGAGAACTTGCCGCCGAGAATACCGTACGGAGACGTGTAGCCTGCGCCTAACATCTCCACGTTGCTGGTGGCCTTTAAGTTAGCCGCGATAAGTCCGCCCTCTTCGATTTTTAGGCTCGCCCCGGCACTGCCGTTATAGTAGTTGTACCAATTCATCAACCCGAATACTCCCGGTGGCGGAGCCATGTCGCCAAAATCTGCGAAGACGCCCGGGACGTAATGTCCGATCCCGCCCTCTGCGGCAAAAACATTGCCGGATTGCACCAGCACAACGCACAGGATGAATGTCAAAACGATAGTCACTGCGGCTTTTTTCATGAACTCAATCCTCCTCGGTTACAGTGCTCCTTTCTAGCTACCCGCAAGCTTTTCCCCAACCCGCTCTTCAACTTTCCACCCTTTGGCCTCCAAAGCTTTTCGTGCAATGGGGTGAACTTTGCCCGTGACCCAGAGTTCTTTACCTGAAATCCCCGGCATTTGCTTGATTGCCGCAGAAACCGTCTGCAGCTTTCGTGCAAAATTTTGAGTCCAAACGATGTAATCGAGAGGGAATATCGCCATGATCTTCCCATTGTTCATAAGGAGCACCGGGATCCCGTCGGCATCCACAAAACTCTTCACGGAGCGAGTTTTATCGTTGTAATGACTCATGAGTTGAGCGCGCACGCGCAGGAACACAACGACTGACTCCTCAGATGCACCGGCAGCCTTATCGATGTAAATTCCGCGATCCTTAACGCCCGTCATGCTCGCCAGCGCACTTACCAGCAGTGTCTGTTCGTAAGGATCGAAATAGGTGTTTTGCATAAAAGCCTGGATCGAGGCGTCCGAAATTCCCATGCCGGCAAGACTGCCCTGGTTTATACTTGTAAGTTCGGCGGGGGTCTTTTCACTCAGGAGGTTCTTCGCGGAATTTGCAGTTCCCATGGCCCCAACCGCGAATCCAGCTCCGCCAGGAATTGCCATAAAAGCGGCCTTCACCGTCAACCCTCCGGCTGCCGCTGTCCAAGCCAGGTCATTGAGTGCTTTCTGCAATGGTTCATAACTCGTGTAAGGATCGACCCCGAACTCGGCGGCATATTGCCGTTTGTACGATGCCTGTCCGAGGGCGGAGTCCATAAGCTTTCCCTTGTGGGCGCTATCGGTAGTGACTGCACTGCCGACATTGCTTAAGAACCGCCCGATCCCGCTCGCCACGTTCGAAACCGTTCCTGACGGGTCCTGTACCAACCCTTCAGCAGTGTTGATGGGGCCTCTTGCCACCTGTTTAAAAGCATTCATATATACGTCTGTGTTTTTTAACTGCTCTATCTGAGCGAGCGCCTTGAGCTCTCCAATCCGTTTCAACAGCAATGCCGTGCTCTCCACCCTCAGGGGCCCGTAATTGGTATCAAGATCATAGGTGTTGATAAAACCGTCGCTGATGACCGTTGCTCTTACGGAATAATTAGGACCCTGAATCAATTCCCTCGGGAGCACATCTGAAGCCTGCAAGACCACAGGCGTTTTTTGAAATTCCTCCGAAAGTGCAATAGATGTAAAAACACTCCCACACAGTGCAAGAACCATGATCATGCATAAAACAATGCCTCGCAAGTTTTCAAACATGATTGTTCCCCCTCTCTTAGGAGACTGAAAATCAATTCATCTAAAATTCATGGCACAACGCAACATAGAGTCACGCCGGTTAAAGCGGATTCTCTTGTAGATCGTTGACCAACCGTTGAAACTCTTTGGATTTTGCGAGGATGCGTCGTGCCGCATCTCGCAGCTTGTCCACCTCTTCAGGTTGCAGCACAAATGAGGTCGGAAGCTGTTTGAAGTAATGGCGTTCGGCTTCATCGTCCAGAGCATCAAACTTCACTTCCACCATGTAGAACTCAATATCGCCGCAGGAACCCGGTTCGGTGGTGATTTTCGACGATCCGCAGCGTCCCCTGCGAATTTCATCTGCCCACCGCTTGAAGCTTTCGCTCAGCAGCGCCATGGTGTCCGTGTTGTAACGGGCAATGGCTATGGAGGAGTAGGAGGCAAGCTTTATGCCGAACGGGGGATTCGTCTCGAAGCGATCCCATTTGGTGTCGATTTCTGTTTCTGCATTCACCACCACGAAGACAATTTTGTGAGCGCTTTCCAACTTGGCATATTTCAGAGTGGTCCACGGGTCGCCCATCAGCGTTACGCGTTCGAGAGCCGCCCTGAGGCCGAGATTGTCCGCAACTCCCCCGTCAACCAGGTGGATGTATGGTTTGTTTTTCGAATCCAGGAATGGAAGCATATTATTGGCCAGATCGAATCGGCGTGACGTAACGTCTCTTGGGGGCTGCATGACCTCCGCGAGTGCCGGTGGTACCTGATAACCACATTTGCCGGCGTAGTTCCGCAAGGTCACCGGGCTCAGCACAATGGGTACGGCAGAGGAGGCGGCGCATGCACGCGCCACGGAGAAAGAGCAAAGGTCCGAGCAGATCGCATCGAAGGGATCTTGAATAAATGAAAACCTTGTTCCATGTACCATGTCCGTCGCGTTGATGATGACCATCGGTCCCCCACGGGCCAGGATGTCGCCAAAAGTTCCGTGATCGAATACCTGCTTGTCGTAGTAGTCCGCTGCAAGATCGCTGCGGTCGTAGTACGGGGAAGAAAGCTTCACCCAATTGACGGGGTTGAAAAGGGTGGCGCTGACGAGGTCACCCTGAATGTTCTTCTTCAAAAAACGGGACTCGAAATCATCGAAGATTCGATCTCCGAAAAGCCCGTAGTAGGCCGCCGTAAAACTTCCGCCGGAAACGCCGGAGATCCAGTCCACTGCGTCGAGCATGCGCTTCTTGCGCCCGTGGATGGAGATCTCCGTGTCCCTCAAAGTTTCAAGCACCCCGTAGGAAAAAGCAGCGGCCCGTGTCCCTCCGCCGGAGAACGTGAGCATTACCAACAGGCCGTCATTGTGCCCCACGTTTTTGAAGTTCTGGGCTCGATATCCACTTTGGGGAACCCATTGCTTCAATGGTTGGTTGATGGGATAATGGGCGCAGCCGGAGGTAACGATGAGAGAGACTATTCCAAAGATCCAGGGCAGGAATCGAACGCAAACCCAAAGTGAAAAACTCACCGACGTTGGCTGAGCGGCAGTCCAATTCATTTGAAACCTCCTCGTGTCGCTTTTGGGGATCTTATTGGTCTAGTCCAGCCTCGGACTCTCGACCGTTTTTTCTTAGGTCACCCCGCCGCTCACTTCCTGATCTTCGTAATCTTCGATCCCTGGAGCCCGATGCCTGCCATTAGACCCTTCTGGTCGAAGATGAAGGCGTATACATCGGACTTGAGCGTCGTGGTCGTGAGGGTTCGGGCGATACCCTCGTCCGCCACAACGACGCTCGGACCGACTCCGATCTCCCAGCCGGAACTCCGGTTGAGATAGTGGACTGCGGAGTTCGTCATCAGGAAGAGTGCATAGCCGAAGGTTTGCGCGCCTGCCTGCAGCCCGTATGACGCCGAAACGGAGTTGTAGTATCCCACCGTCCTGCCCTTCTTTATCAGAGCGCCCTCGCCATACTGGGCGCCCACCAAAAATCCAGCCTTGACCATATTCGGAAAGACCAGGATCGCAACAGCCTTCTCCGCAAGCATCTTTGCTACAGGTTGTTCCTCGTAGAGCCTCATCAACGCAGCTTGAGCGTCGGCGTCGATCCCGGCGGCAGAGGCCGCGCGTGCGACTCCGTTCCCTTGTGTGAGCACCAATACGCCGGCCAACACCAAAGCTGTCAGTATCGTTCGTTTCATTTTCGTTTCACTTGTTTTTCTCATGGTTAGTGTTTCCTCTCTGATGATTACATCCTGAAGAGAACCGCAAAAAGAGCCACAAGCCCGAGCAATGACACCAATGCAGCGACCACTCCCACCAGCGATAAGGGGCGGTGCCCGGGATACCATTTTCGCAGACCGTTTCTGTACACCCGATACTCGATGGTCGCCGCCATGAGTGAGAACAATCCGATAGAGATCATCAATATCGCGAACTGGCGTGGTCCGATAACGCCTTGAAGTGGAGGGCGATTTTGAAGCTCCAACTGAAAAAATTTGTAAATGGTGAAGCCGAAAGTGATCAACGAGGTCGCCGTTCTGACCCAGGACATCAGCGTTCGTTCGTGTGAGAGGATTGTGCGTTCCAGGGCAAGTTGAGTACTGGAGGGCTCTTTTATGGTTTCCTCATTGCTCGCTGCCATCCGAATCATCCGTCCTTTCTTGATGCGTTGCCCGCGCTCATGTTTGCGGGACTTGTCCTCACCTTCTTTTGTCGCCTGATGCGCTGCCCCTCGCTATCCTGTTCACAGGGCCCCGGATCAGCAGATAGGGGATGAAAGCAAGAATAAAGGCGACAAGAAGCGCCTCTCCGGGATAGAACCATCCAAAGAAAATTAACTGCTCAACCAGGTCGATAAAAACTGCGATCATGAAGACTTTGCCCACGGATTTCCAGCCGTCTCTCAACATGCCCGACCGCTGATCCGGATGTTTGATCATGGCCCAGAAGTAGGGAGGCCGTTGCTCACGAGCATCTTTCAGCCCTGCCCGCACGGCGAACACGGCAGCCATGAGCGGTTGGATGATCAGTCGGAATTTCATGGGTCCACTGAGCCGGCCGATCAGATTCTCAACGACACGCGTCACTAAATCCTCCACGTCTTCACCTCTGAACCTACTGCCTAGCCAGGATCATTCGTACCTCTGCTTCGGTGTCTTTGATCAACTCGCCGCTCACATCCACCGTCACACTGTGGATTATGCCGGAGAACGGAAACGGTGGCTTGTATTCCGGAGTCACCGGAGAGCCAAGGTCCACGCCGCAGACTATGCTGCTGAGCAAACCGATAGCGAGAGGGTTGGTCAGATCGATATTGCTTTCTCCGACCAGCCGGGAGTCGAAGTAGAGCTGCCCCTTACCGGGTGCGCCTTTGCCGTTGGCGATGTCTGGCTTCCCTGTCACCTCGAACTCAAATCGCAACTCGTGACGTCCCGCGGGAACGGCTTCGACAGATTCGACGTAATAGAGGTTCCGGCCGACATAGTTGTAGGCATAGCGGAGCTTGCCGTTTTGAACGTACAATGAGTAGCCGCCGTCGCCGCCTCCCTGAGACAACAGCACGCCTTCCGCGCCGTCCTCGGGTATCTCCACGTCCGCTGTGATACTGTGAGGGCGGTTGAGTACGTTGGCGGTGGCGTTTTGCGGCACTCCCTGGGTGTGAGGGTAGAACACGTACGATGTGCGGTCGACCGCGATCTTGGGGCGCTCGTCGGCAAATCGCAGAGTGCCGCGTGAATCGACGGGCAGAACATTGTACTTGCCGGCCTCGACGTACCACATGGCGATCATCTCGATCAGTTTCGCGCCATTCTGCGCGGCGACGTTGTGATTCTCAGCGAAATCCTCGGCAACGTGGTAAAGCTCCCAGGCGGTCGCATCAAGTTCGGTCAGCTTGTCCTTATCAATCGGCGCGCCGAAGAATTTGCCGGCTTCTGCGAAAGACGGCCCCGGCCACGGGCATACCGCCCGCCAGCCGTCGTGGTAGATCGACCGGTGGCCCATCATCTCGAAGTATTGGGTAAGGTGCCTGGTGGGCGCCTGAGCGTTGTCGAAGGTATGCGCGAAGCTCACTCCTTCGATAGGTGACTGCGTGACGCCCCGGATAGACGCGGGCGCTTCTATGCCGGTCGCCTCCAGTACCGTCGGCGCCATGTCGATGGCATGGGCGTATTGAATTCGCACCTCTCCCTTTGCTTCGATTCCTTTGGGCCAGTGCACAATGAACGGGTCACTCACGCCGCCGCGGTATGTCTCGCGTTTCCAGCGCCGGAACGGAGTGTCGCCTGCCCACGTCCAGCCCCAGGGGTAGTGGTTACAGATCTCCGGGCCGCCAAGCTTGTCCATGGCAGCCAGGTTCTCTTCCAGTGAGCCCGGCACGTTGTTGAAGAACAGCGCTTCGTTGACCATGCCCTGCGGCCCGCCCTCGGAGCTTGCGCCGTTGTCCGAGAGCACCATGATCATAGTATTGTCCAACTCCCCGAGCTTTTTCAAAAACTCGATCAGTCGGCCGATGTGGTAATCGGTATGGGTGAGAAAACCGGCGAAGACTTCCATCATGCGGGCGTAAAGCTTTTTCTCCTCGGCGGACAATGATTCCCACCGCTGGACGTCCGGGTCATGACGGGAGAGCTCGGCATCGGCGGGTACGATCCCCATTTCCTTCTGGCGCTTGAAGATTTGCTCCCGAAGTGCTTCCCAGCCTGCGTCGAACTTCCCTTTATACCTGTCCGCCCATTCCTTCGGCACGTGATGGGGCGCGTGCATCGCGCCGGGGCAGAAATACATGAAGAACGGCTTGTTGGGGGCGACCTGCTTGGAGTCCGCGATGAAGCTGATGGCCTTATCCACCAGGTCCTCGGTCAGGTGGTAGCCCTCTTCAGGGGTCTTTTCAGCTTCCACCGTGTGGTTGTCGTGTACCAGTTCAGGGTAGTACTGGTGGGTCTCGCCGCCTAGAAAGCCGTAGAATCGCTCAAATCCGCGCCCCAGCGGCCAGCGGTCATAGGGGCCTGCGGCCGAGAGCTGGTCTGAGGGTGTGAGGTGCCACTTGCCGATGGCGTACGTATTGTAGCCTAGCTGCAGGAGCATCTCGGAAAGGAAACCGTTTTCGAAAGGAATATAGCCGTTGCCCCCCGGATAACCCGTCGAGCCTTCGGTTATGCACGACATCGCGTTTGAGTGATGGTTGCGCCCGGTCAGGATGCAGGAGCGGGTGGGCGAGCACAGTGCGGTGGTGTGCATGTTGTTGTAAAGCAGACCGTTTTTAGCGAGCGCGTCAAGGTTGGGTGTCTCGATGGGACTCCCATAGCATCCCAACTGTCCATAGCCGGTGTCGTCCAGGATAATGAACAACACGTTGGGCGCCCCCTCTTTGGCGCGAAGCGGCTTGGGCCAGGCCGGTGAGGATACATCAAATGTGCGGCCGATCACGCCGGGAAAAGCTGTTCCTGGTTTGTATTCTTTGAGTCCCACGGTCGTATCCTCCTTTTTTGATTGTTTGCGGTTTAGGGTGCAAAATGATGAATGACAGGCCCGGCGGGGTATGCCGGGCATGGCTTAAAGGGTTTATGAACGAAACAATACCTGAGCGGCTCAGTGCATCCCGCCGCCGGAACCCTCGTTGAGTTGATCGAGCACACGGTCCAGGTTGAACGACGCCGGCTTCTGCCGGGGCGGGAAATCCATTAACGACTTTATCTGCTGCTGCACATACGCCTGCGCAGGCACCATCATGAAAGCGTGGTCCATTACCCAGTCCCAGTAGGTGTTCGAGTTCTGGTCCGCGCGCTCGAAGGGGTCGCGGCGCAGATTGAATATCTTGGGGAAACGAAGTGAAACGAAAGGCTCCTGCCACAATGCCATGGTTTTGGCCCGCTGTTCCATGAACACCAGCTTCCAATCGCTAAATCGTAGCGCGACGAGCTGAGCATCGTCGTTTACATAGAAGAAGGACTCTCGAGGGCTCTCCTTCACTTCGCCGGTCAGATAGGGAAGCATGTTGTAGCCGTCGATACAGACCTTGAAGGTCCTGGCTCCGGCCTTGTGGCCCGCGAGCAGCTTTTCCTTGATGGCAGGTTCCCCGGCGGCCGCCAGAAGCGTCGGCAGCCAGTCCTGGTGGGAGACGATGCCGTTGAGCACCTTGCCGGCGGAAATCTTCTTTGGCCAGCGGACAAACGCCGGCACGCGGAACGCACCCTCCCAGTTCGTGTTCTTCTCGCTGCGGAAGGGAGTGATGCCCGCATCGGGCCAGGAGTTGTAGTGAGGGCCGTTGTCGGTGCTGTACATGACAATGGTGTTATCTGCAATCCCGAGGTCGTCGAGCTTCTTGAGGAGGACCCCGACCAGATCGTCATGATAGACCATGGCGTCGTTGTAGAACCCCTGTCCGCTTCTGCCCTCGTACTCCTTCTTGACGTGGGTCCGAAAATGCATGTGCGTGGAGTTCCACCAGACGAAGAAGGGCTGCCCTTCCTTGTGGGCCCGGTCGATGAAATCGAGCGTTTTGTCGTTAATTTCTTCGTCGATGGTTTCCATTCGCTTCTTCGTTAGCGGCCCCGTGTCTTCGATGCGGCCGTCGGCGAAGCTGTGGATGACGCCCCTGGGACCGAACTTTTTCCTGAATGCGGGATCTTTCGGGTAGTCGGGCAGTTCGGGTTCCTCCTCTGCGTTGAGATGGTAGAGGTTGCCGAAGAACTCATCGAACCCGTGGTTGCTTGGCAGGAACTCGTCTTTGTCCCCCAGGTGGTTTTTCCCGAACTGCCCGGTAGCATAGCCCAGAGGTTTGAGCATTTCCGCGATGGTCGGGTCTTCCGGACGCAGCCCAAGGTCGGCCCCCGGCAGGCCCACCTTTGTCAGGCCGGTGCGCAGGGGATTCTGGCCCGTTATGAAAGCGGCGCGGCCCGCCGTGCAGCTCTGCTGCCCGTAATAGTCGGTAAACGCCACGCCTTCGTTGCCGATCCGGTCGATGTTGGGCGTTCGGTAGCCCATCATGCCCCGGTTGTTGTAGCTGATGTTCCAGGAACCGATGTCGTCTCCCCAGATGATGAGGATATTAGGCTTTTTGTCTGCCATGATAGAGTCTCCTTCTGCAAAGTTTTTGACTGCATCAGGATCGATGATCGCGATAACACTGCACCCTCCGATCACCCCGCCAAGAATAACCAGTCATCGATACCCGGCCTGATTCCCGTGACACTTCTTGAATTTCATTCCACTCCCGCACGGACAAAGATCGTTTCTCCCTGCACGTGCGAACTTTGTATTGAGATCTCCCTCCTCTCTTGCCAAAATGGCCATGACCTCAGAAGCAGGCCGGTTCGCCCGGATAAGCTCAGCCATGATCCGCATAGGTTTATCCGCATGTCCGAAAAAGGCCCTATATCCTTCGCAGAGGTAGTTCAGCCCGGGTTCTCCATCGGGAGTTTTACTGAAACGGTTCTTGGGACATTCCCCGTTGCAAATGGATAAGACCGCACATTCCCGGCAGTATCGAGGCAGAGTGTCTCTCTTGTCCCTGCCGAACTTTCTTTGTTGCTCTGAAGCAACCAGCTCGATCATTGGCGTCTTCAGGATGTTTCCCAGGCAGTGGTCAGGTTCAACGAAGTGGTCGCAGGAATAAAGGTCTCCGTTGTGCTCCAGCGCCATTCCGAGACTGCAGGTGGGGCCGAATATACAGACGGTCCCGGCCATTCCGAGCCAGCCGGCCAGCGCTCCGTCGAAATTAAGGACAAACGTCTTCCCCACGTCTCTTCTGACCCACTCATCGAAGATCCCGATCAGAAATCGGCCGAATTGTAGCGGTTGCACCGATCTGTCCGTAACCATCTCCCCAAGCTCTCCCCCCTTTTCTAAAGGGGGGCCGGGGGGATTTTCCTTGCGCTCCACAATCGGAATAAACTGGATGTAAGGGAACCTGAGTTCATCTCGGAAGAACCGGTAGACATCCAAGGGCCGGGCGGCGTTTTTTGAATTGACCGTACAAAGGATGTTGCACTCCACCTTGTGCTTCTGGAGCAGCCGGGCGGCCCGCACGACCCTGTCGAAGGTTTCCCTGCCTGCTCTGTCTTTGCGGTAGAAGTCGTGAAGTTCCCGGGGACCATCCATGCTGAGTCCAATGAGGAAATTGTTCTCGCGAAAGAACCGGCACCACTCGTCGTTAAGCAGGATGCCGTTGGTCTGGAACGTGTTTTCGATGTGGGTGCCGGGTTTTTGGTGCTTTTTCTGGAACTCAACGGAATGTCTGAAAAAATCGAGTCCCATGAGCGTGGGCTCTCCTCCCTGCCAGGCGACGGTAACCTTGGGAGCCCGGTGGAATTCCAGGAGTTGGCGGATGTAAGCCTCGTGGACCTGCGCCGGCATCCGGAAATCGCTTCCGGGATAGAGACTTTCCTTCTTCAGGAAGAAACAGTAGCCGCAATGGAGATTGCAGGCCGAACCCGTCGGCTTGGCCATGATATGAAAGGCCTTGGGAATATCACACGTTGTCATGGCTCAAATTCACTCAGTCTTAAGGCGTTTCATCGGCGGAAATGCCGGATTTCTCGACCGATCTTCTCCGGAAAAACAACCTGCCTAATTTGCCTTCACCCAGCACACGCTCTAATTCATCGAAAGCAAAAAAAGGTATGAAAGCGACAAACATAATCATACATCTGGCGAGTAATTCGTCCTTGCCTGCACTCATGAGTTCTTCGAAGCCTCCCGCAATGCCTTTCCCGTGCATCAATCCAATTATGGTGTGTTCGACAACGCCGAAGAGACCCACAAATATGCTGAACACAACAGCCTTGTATACGGTTGGCAAGATCAACGGACGGTCTTTAAGCCGCTGCCCCAGGTGCAAAGCGCGCCCCACCATAATGACTTTGGCTAAGACCAGCGCCTGTATAACGGCTACCCCATAATGCAAATAGGTGATTTGATACTCGGCCAGCACCAATCTGCGATACCATGTAAATAAACCGAAAAAAACGGCCAGATACATGAAGATGACGTAATACTCGATCATTTCGTGGACAGCTTTGGATTTCCAGCCGGCGCTCTTCGTGTTCGCATCGTTCATTGATTATCCGAACCCTTTCCGCTTTTAGTAGCGTCTCATTCGTCCGAATTTATTCGGCGCTCCGGCATTTCCAGTTGTTCGGGCAGCATCGGCACGCCGGGGCTGCATGCGCAAACGCCCTGAGCTAGGCAAACTTTGAGTACTCAAATACGCCTGGAGCAGGCCCTAATAATTTGGATCGGCAACCACACAGTAACTGACGTCAGCCCCCTGGTAGCATGGTTGATAGTAAGTACCGCCTGCGTAGTAATAGTTTTGATTGTTCACCACTACCGGTTGAGCAGCAGTCGGCAGTGAGGCCGCCACTGCGCCCACCGCAAGTCCGGCTGCGGCTCCGGCGGCTACAGCGCCCCAACCAGCTCCCGTATAGGCGCCCCAACCCTGATTCACATTTACATTTTGGGTGACGTTGGTGCTTCCATGGTAGTAACTGCCGCCACCATATGCCCCTTGCGCATAAGTCCCACCGGGTCCCCTCGTTGCCTCGCCTCCGTGGGGACCTTCAGCAGCTCCGTACCCTCTGGGACCCTCCACGGCTTGGGCTCCCCGCGGACCCTCCGCATATGTCGCCCCATGAGGACCTTGCTCGACCTCCCCGCCGTGGTAGCCTTCAGCAGACGCACTGCCGTGGTAGCCTCCAGCCGCTGCACCGCCGTGGTAACCTCCAGCCGCTGCACCGCCGTGGTAGCCTTCAGCAGACGCACTGCCGTGGTAACCTTCACCACCACCACCGTGCATACCTCCAGCGGCCATACCTCCGTGGGAACCTGGCCGCCCCTGCGCCGCCACGAAAGCTGCCGCCGCTAAACCCCCCGCCACCGTGGAAGCCTCCCCCTCCACCATGGAAGCCTCCGCCGCCACCATGGAAGCCTCCGCCGCCGCGTCCGCCGCCGCCGCCGCGTCCGCCACCGCCGCCAAAACCCCTGGCGTCAACCTGCTCGATGAGCAACGGGGACCCCACCAAAGTTGCGACACAAATGGCCGCTATAAGGAACTTAAAACTGAACTGATTCATGACTTGTCTCCTTTCTCTTCCCCGGGAGCGGGCGGTTGCTTCGCCGGGACGAACTTTATCTTCTGGACTCCTCGGGGCGGAGTAAATTTGAACAGGGCATCCGCCAGACGAGGAGATGTTTTCCAATCATACAAATACGCGGTCCACTGAGGTGAGCCTTCCAGTGTCTTATGGAGGAAGACTGCTTTTCGCGGCAGTGGATTCTTCCCGGCGTCGATCCAGACCTGGAGGTGGACGTCGCCCGCGTCAAACGCCAGATGATGGCAGGGGATCCCGCGCACGTTGTGCAAGCCTACATAAAGCGCGTGCTCTATTTTCCTGGAAATGAGATCCCAAAGCTGGGGGCTGGCCAAATCGGTCAAAGCTACCCGAAGACCGAAGTCTTTATGCGCTTTATCCAGGGCCTCCTCTATGCTGGGAGGGACGTCGATGACGCCGTAGACATTTTCATCCTTGTCATACAGGGTGATGGTTTTGCCGTCGAAAAAGAACTGCTTGTCCACCAGGTCCCCCTCGGCGTTGACGCGAAGCCTGTCAGGCCGCTTCACGTAAGTTTCCATATCGATACCGTATTGGAGTTTTTTCCCTCCGAGGTAGACCTGGTCGTCGAGGACCTCGCTACGAAAAGAAAACTGTTGGAGCGATTTCAGGTAATCACACATTTGCATCAGGATGAAGAACGGGTCCGGCTCCTTCGCCGTAGCCTCCTGCTGCGCGCCTGCGTACGGCGCCACACAGCTCAACAGGAAGAGACTCACAATAGCAACCATCCGGATTCTGTTTGTTCGCATTAAAATACTCCTATGCTTAAAGTTCTAAAGGTTCTAATCAAACGATAAGATTTCTCTCGCCGCTTGTCATCAATCGGTTTTGAAAACCCCTTTGACTCTTTCATGATGAGCAGTCTCGTTTTTTTCGGGAATAGAGCCCGAGTCAGCATCGCGAAGCAGGCGGACTTCGCGCTGAGGAAAGGGGAACTGAAAACCTGCCACGATCACAGCATCGTAGACGGCTGAGGCTAAGTCACTGCTGATCAGTTGCCAGTCATCGAACTGATCGGTCCAAGCCCGAAGTTGGAAATTCAGCGAGCTATCGCCGTAACCGATGAAGAGGCATCGAGGAGCCGGTTTCTGCAATACGTTCGGCTGCCGGCGCGCAACCTCCTCGAGCACTTGGATTGCTTTCCGGGGATCGGCGCCATAGTTGAGACCTACGGGTAAATCGATCCGCCGCAACCGGTCGCTAAGGGTCCAGTTTGTAACCCTTTCCGTAATCAGTTGGGCGTTGGGGACGATGATGTCGGCGCCTTGCCTGGTACGCACGGTACTGGCGCGGATACCGATCCGGCGGACCTCAGCCAAAAGATCGCCAACTTGTACGGTGTCGCCTACGTGGATCGGACGTTCGAAAAGCAGGATCAGGCCGGAGACAAAATTGTTCACCACGCTCTGGAGCCCGAACCCGATGCCAACGCCCAACGCTCCTGCCATAATGCTCACCTGGGTGAAGTTTACCCCGAGCGCCGCCACTCCCAGGACAAACCCAAGGGCCACAATCGTGTAGTGCAAAAGGCTCGAGATGGCGTAGGACAAGCCGCGATCGACCCCGATCCGTGGGTAAAGCTCCTCTTGGAGCACGAAACGAATGAAGGTGGAGAGCAGGTAGGCAACCAACACTGTAACGATGAAGGCGAGGACGTTCGCGACGGAGATGCCGACCGACCCGACTTGGAGGCTTGCCCCGAATATGGCTCTTCCAAGGTCGAGCACAGGTTCGCGGAGGCCGACGAAGTCCAGCGAACGATTAACCCATGCGGCAATACCCAGCCATACAAACACGCGATGCGTGCGGCGTTCGAAGATCTCGTGGAAGCGGCGGACGATCAGAAGTGATCCCAGCGGCCAACTGTTGAGGGCTAGCGCTACTACCCCATCAAGGATCCGGACAAACGCATAGAGTCCAAAGGCAAAAACACAGGCGGCCAGAATGCCTGAAGTCAAAAGCCACGCCAGATGGACGTAGCCAATGAGCCCGGTCAGCAATGCGACGGCAAGGCCAACCCGGTAAAGCGTAACAATAACATGGAGTGCGCGGAAGTGGAGAGCAACGGTCTCCTTCGAGCGATAGTGGAGCTGACCCCACACAACATCCAGCTTCCGCAGCGCAACCGATGCCCCGATAATCTCCACCAGAAGGATTACGTGGTTGACTGATCTCGCGACACCGAAAAGCTGCAGGAGGGTATCGAGAGCAATAAGGCCCCCCAGCACCCAAAACACACGCAGCACCCTCGAATCGACCATCGGCTGCACGAGCCGGAGCACGGGTACGACCATTAAGACCGGGAACAACGTCCGAACGGTTGGAGGCGCACGTGAAAAGACTATTGAGGCGGCAATTCCCATGGGGACAAGCAGCGCACATGCGTAGGGCCGGTCGAACACATTTGCGGCAGATGACAGGTCCCTGCCCTCCACTATCCAACGACTGACTTGACGTCGAGCGGCATTGAAAAGGACAACCAATACCACGAACAGGCCGACGTGGAATGGCATTCCTTTTGTGGGGTCGCGGGCATACTCTGATATATCGGCCCAGCGCTCATTGGCAATTTCACCAACGCGCGCAAACATCTTAGCGCGGTCCATCGCCCACAGATCGGGGCTCCAGATTGGCAGGCCCCTGGTCATAATCCCGCCCACCGCCATGCGCTGGGCTTTGATGATCTCCGCAAGCGTGTTGTCACAGCGGACCTTTTGCGCGGAAATCCGGCTCTCGAGGTCCAGAGTCGCGTCGTGTTGCGGCTGCAGGGAATGCCGAGCAGCCTCGATGGCGGCGAGGGTGGACTCAATCTGCTGTACAACCGGACCGGACGCATTTGAGATCTTGGTGGAGACAAGAGTCTGGGTCCACGTCTTTCGTAGGTCCTCGACGCGGAGTAGTGCATCCCAAAGCTGCATTGCCCGTTCACTGGTAACCTCCAACCAGCGGGTCATCTTCAACTGCAACTGTCGCCAGCGTTCCTGCCCGGCCTGCAGCGCAAAAAGCGTAGGCTGGTTCTGAAGCATGTCCTTCGTCCACGCCAGCTCGTGTCCAATCTGGGCAATAGCCTCCGGAAAAGCACTCTTTATCGTCTCAATTTCGGGGTTGGGGAGTTCGTACTTTTTAAGGGAGTAGAGGAAATCCAATGCTTCAGTCGAGCGCACTGGCACTTCCCCCAGCGGGATTCCTTCTGACGGCGGGCCCGAAACAGTCTTCTGCGGCTCGACCGATTTTTGGTCCAATGCCCCGCCTTGAATGGGCCACATCCAGAAGAAAGCCGCAATCAGGCCGATCGTGAGCTTGCGATGCACAAGAGACAGTTTCATCGTAATTCCCGGTTCATCTTTTCCCTGCCTCTTTCCCATGGGTCAATAAACCCGCATATAAACCTTCCCTCGCACGGGATCTTTTTTTTGCCTGGGTTGTGATTCAAGTTACAACGCGATTCAGGAATTAAAGGCAACTTTGAACCATGCGCTGTTGTTATCGAGGCGTGTCGGGAGCGATTTCGGGAAACGTGTGATTCCTTCTGCCTGATGTACGAACTCTAAGCACACTTTCTTCCTGGTGCACGTGAAAAAAATGTAATGTCTTGGGAATATTGCCTGATCTGATGGTTTATTTCAGCTAATCTTTGAGCTGCTTCTCGGGAAGAGTGACGATGAACGTTGCCCCATCGCCTGGACTGCTTATAGCTGTGATGCACCCTTTGTGGCGTTCGACGATTCTCCGGCAGATGGCAAGTCCCATCCCGGTGCCTTCATAGGTGCTCCTGCTGCCGTGAAGTCGCTCGAATAATGTAAAGATGCGATCTAGATACTTTTCATCAAAACCAATGCCGTTATCCTCGACAAAAACCTGGTATGCTTTCCCTTCAGGGTGCTCGTCTCCTTCTCGGCACACGCTGCCGGGTTTGGCATATATCTTTATGACGGGGGTTTTTTCACCGTGAAATGTCAATGAATTAATAATGATGTTCTGAAAGAGCTGCCGCATCTGGATGGGGTCAGCTTCAATTGTCGGCAGGTCTCCCACATCGATGCGCGCGCCCGACTGTCTAATGAGAACTTCGATGTCGCTCGTCACCTCACCGGCCAGGAGAGTCAAATCAGTAGTGGTAAAGGGATTCGAACTCTTTCCCACCCGATAAAATTCCAGGAGTCCACGGATCATCTCCGACATGCGTTTTGCAGCTTTGGCAATGCGCTCAAACAAATCACGGCCGGTACTATCAAGCGTCCCCGCGTGTTTTTCTTCGATCAGGTGGGTGAAGGTCTGGATTTTTCGAAGGGGCTCCTGCATGTCATGGGAAGCAATGAATGCAAAGTCCTCGAGGTCCCGGTTGCTGATCTCAAGCTTTTCAGCATAAACTTTGAGTTCTCTTTCTCCACGCTCGCGTTCGGCCATTTCGAGCTTCAGAAGCTCATTGGCCTTTGTAAGTTCGCTGGTGCGATCTCCCACTGAGCGCTCCAGTTCGTCATGGGCGTTTTGCAAGACGTGTTCCGCCTTTTTGCGCAGAGTGACGTCACTCACATTTGTCCAGCACAGCCCGGCGCCGCCTTCCCCTTCCGTGTATATGCTCTCGATCCGTGCATAGAATTGCTCTCCGCCTTTCGGAGACAATCTCACTTCAGCAATCTGCCTTTCACGCATATCAAAAATTGCGTTGAGGTGAGATAGAAACTCCTTCTTATCCGGCTGGAAAACAGAATATTGAAAATGTCTGTTAATCAAACGCCCTCTCTCATTACCAAGCTGTCCGGCTGCAGTCAGGTTCAGATCAACGATTTGGCCGTGTTTGTTCAAGGTAAGGTATCCAACAGGAGCAAAATCGTATAGGTCGGCATATCGTGAGCGTGAAATTTCGAGGTCGTTTTGTACCCGCCGGAGTTCTTCGTTTTGCATTTCGAGTTCGATCTGATGCACCTGCAGTTCATGAATAAGGGATGTTGCCTCATCCAGGCGCGTATCACCCGGTCTATAGTGCTCCGACTTCAGGCTTTCCTCAGCTCGCTTTCGAAGATCTTCGGGACCTTTCGGGCCTCTTTTGCTTTTCACCATCCAAACCTCCAGATAAGAGGAGTATGCCCGATTGACCCCATTACGCCGCTATTAGTATACAGTGGCTCGGATTTTTCAGCTTCCTCAGCTCTTTTTCCATCTCCTTATATTATGAGTTTCCTGCCGCCTTGCGGTCTTTGCAATTCATGCAAATGCACGAAATACAAACCATTTTCTAAGGACTACCTTTCTGCTTCTCAAACAGAGGTGTCCACCTTCCATTGTGCTCGCTTTTTTCTCAATATAGTCTTTGCGGCCTTCCTCAACGTGACCGGCAATCGATTAGTGTACAATAACGGTAATCATTCCTATTGGAGATGCTATGCTATATCAATGTTTTAACCAGTCAGTTCGTACCGGTAATATCTTCGATGGAAAGGACTATCATGCCTGAACGATCACCCTCCTCCTGAATCAGGTGGGCATTGAGGAACATCTTCTTAAAGCCTAATCCTGGAAAATCGTGCTCGACCTCAAAGTTATCGACAGAGTTGTTATTGGCTGCGACTTGCTCCAGCAGTTCCCGAAGTCTCCTGATATCCCATTGGCCGTTTCCAAGATCATAGATGCGCTTGTTCTCCGTTTCACCGCGCGTCGTCATGAACTTGCGGCAGAATTGGGCATTTACGGAGATTACGTTAAGGTCCGGATCGAGAACCAGTAGAGGCACCCGCACGGTCTCGACGATTCTTTCGGCGAAGTTTTTGGCCGCACGCATCTGCTCTTCGGCCCGCTTTCGATCCGTTACGTCAATGAAGGTGATCACCACTCCATCTATTACATTTTCTTTGGTCCGGTAGGGCAGGATACGCATTAAAAACCATCTGCCGTGTTCGGCCATCACCTCGGTTTCCTTTGCCTGGAGGGTATCGATGACCGTCTGCGCATCTTCATACAGATCCGGGTACGATATTTTGGTGGTCAAATCCCGGATTGGCCTGCCAATATCTGCTGGAATGAGGCTGAACAGTTTCGTCATCGAGGGGGTGAAACGTTTGATCTCAAGATGGGCATTAAGAAAGATGGTCCCGATTTCGGTACTCGCGAGGAGATTGTTGATATCGTTGTTGAGATCGGACATCTCATCTATTTTAGCCTGAAGTTCGGAGTTAACCGTTACCAGCTCTTCGTTTGTGGACTGGAGTTCCTCCTTGGCGGTCTCCATCTCTTCGTTCATGCTCTGGAGTTCTTCGTTGGCGGACTGCAGCTCCTCATTTGCCGACTTGAGTTCCTCATTGGCTGCTTCCTGTCCTTCGATTGTAGCCTGCAGGTTGTCGTGTGTAACCTGTAGCTCCCGTTCGATCTCCGCGATGCGCGAATCGGTCTCCTCGCCGGACTTTTTCGTATAGCGTTTATTGGAATATGGTCTGTCGATAAATACCAGGAGAACGAGTTTCTGAGTATCTGATGGCGTCTGCACGGGGCGAATGGTGACATCGACCTCTCGCGTGCGTCCCTCCAGCTTTATCCGCAATCCATGAAGAACGGAAGATTCTCCTTCGAGGATCGCCCTCTTGATTGCAGTTGGCAGCCGGTGGCGCAGCGGGTCGGCGACAATCTTGAGAATATTGAAACTCGGCTCACCCCCGGGATAGACCAGGTACCTGTCCGTCGGTCCCTGGGAATAGATCACGTCGAGTTTCTCGTTAATTAGAACGTTGGCCGGCGCATACTGATCCAGTACGATTCTTTCCACAAGTTCTCTGACGCCTGTCACTTTGAGCCCATGCCTTACCCGGTTTGCCGGGCCGGTGCGAATAAACTCACCCGCCGACAAAGCAGGGGCTGCTTGCCGGGTGAGAAGTTTCTTTGATCTGAAGATTTTTGCCTTTACATCCACAGACGAGAAAAGGTCGGAGAACTCCCCGATTGATTCCGATGTCCCAAGAAAGAGATAGCCGTTTTCATTCAGTGTAAAATGAAAGAGGTTCAATATCTTCTTTTGTAGAGGCGGGTCCATGTAGATGAGTACATTTCTGCAACTGATCAGGTCCAGCTTGGGGAAAGGAGGATCAGTCACAAGGTCCTGGACGGCAAATACAATCGAATTGCGAACGGCTTTCTTTAGTCCGTAAACCCCGTTCTTCCTTATGAAGAAACGCTCCAGTCGTTCAGGTGAAACCTCCGAGGCGATTGCTTCTGGATATTCGGTAATCCGTGCGCGCTGGATAGCCTCGGGGTCCACGTCGGTTGCAAACACCTGAAGATGCGTTTGCATGTTAAGCTTATCCATCGCTTCCATTAAGAGCATCGAAATCGAGATGGCTTCCTCTCCCGTGGCGCATCCCGGCACCCAGACACGCACCGGTGATCCGTCCCGATGGTTGGCAAGGACCTGAGGAATCACTTTAGCAGCCAGAACTTCAAAGGCGGGCAGGTCTCGAAAGAAGCTCGTCACCAGGATCAATAACTCTTTAAAAAGTCTATATATTTCGGCATGGTTTTCCTGGAGGTAACGGTGGTAGTCCGCCACATGTTCGATCTTGTGAACGGCCATGCGGCGCCTTATTCTGCGATGGATGGTGCTCTTTTTGTATCCGGTGAAATCCCTTCCTGTAACGGAGCGAATAAGCATCAGGACCTTCTGCACGTAACCAGCGAATTGCTTCTCCTCGGTCTCGAATTTTCCGAGAGGTTTGAGGTAGGGTTGCTGCACATAGCTCAACAATTCCTGAGGGATCTTTTCAACGGGCAGAATGTGGTCCGCAAGACCGGCATCTATGGCGCTCCGTGGCATTCCGTCATATTTTGCACTCTGCGGGTCCTGCACAATGGTCATCCCCCCGGACTCCTTGATTGCCTTGAGACCCAGGGTGCCGTCACTACCGGTTCCTGAAAAAATGACACAAAGGGATCTCTCCCCCTGGTCCCGGGCAAGGGAGCGCAGGAAGTGATCGATGGGGAGGCTGATCCCTCGTATCTTAACCGGGTCTGTCAGTTGAAAGACTCCGTTGAAGATACCGACGTCCTTTCCGGCAGGATTGAGATAAACTCGGTTTCGTTCGACCCTCATCTCATCTTCCGCCTCCAGAAGCTCCATTTGAGTGTGCTTTTGCAGGATCGGCCCCAGCATGCTTTTGCCCTTAGGGTTCAAGTGCTGGAGGACCATGAAGGCCATGCCCGAGTCAGGCGGCATATGGTCGAAAAAGCCCTGAAGCGCTTCGAGCCCGCCGGCGGAAGCCCCAAGAGCGACGACAGGAAAGAGTTTTTCCGCAGCCTCGCTTCCGGGTGGTTTTTCGGTATTCAACTTTTTCACTTTCGTCATGGTTTCCTCGTCATCTTCCACAATGAATTAAGGAAGCTTCGGTGAACGGCCTCAATTCCAGATTATAAGGCATAATTGGCGGTTTACATCCGGGGACCCTGCAAGGGTCAAGAAAGGACCATCCAAAACGCCCGGATTTGTTGCAGCGATTCGATTGATCCCCGTCTTGCAAGTGGTGTTCCGGGATGTTAAACTATAACACTTATCAGGCTTCAGTCTCATATCGGCATTTCTCCATCTCAATGGCCCGGTGTCACCAGCAATTAAAGATTTAAGGCGTGCCTCACCTCCATCCATGATCCCCAAAAGGTGCACCATGAAACCCGATAGCCGCTACTCTCTGGCCGAGCATAAAGTCGACTCGATACTGGAAATGATTCGAGGCCGTTCACAGGGGGTATTGCTCCCGGAAAACGATCGGTTGCTAAAAGGTGTATTGGATGATCTGGCCAGTGCGATGGAAGAGCTTCGGGCTGCTCATGAAGAGGTCGACGCGCAACGGGAAGAAGTGGCTGAAGTCTGTCGCAACGTGCAGCGGGAGCATCAGAGATATGTCGAACTTTTTGAGGATGCTCCCGACGGATATGTCGTAACCGATCTCCATGGGGTTATAGAACAGGCTAACTTCGCTGCCGCCGAACTCTTTAATTCCGCTCCGGACTTCCTCGTTGGAAAGCCATTGGCTCTTTTCGTGAACAAAGAGGATAAAACTGACTATTTCCAACGGTTAAGACAGACGGATGCTCTCGAAGCCGTAAGGGATTGGGAGCTTCGTTTCCAACCCTGGAAAGCAGAGTCTTTCTGGGCATCGATAAACATCGCCAAAGTCCAGGTCTCGGAGAACGAAGATATCAGCTTGCGGTGGCTCATCCGCGACATCTCGAACCGCAAGAAGTCGGAAGAGCTTCTTCGGCGCTATGCCTTATTGGCCCGCCATGGCCGCGACATCATTTTATTCATGCGGCGTGACGACGGCCGCATCCTTGAGGCAAACGCCGCTGCCGTCAAAGCTTACGGATACGGCTATGAAAACTTGCTGGCGCTCACGATCCACGACCTGCGGGCGCCTGATGCCCGGACGCTGACTAGCGCACAAATGGCGGAAGCGGAAAGCGGGGGCATCCTCTTCGAGACTGCTCACCGGCGCAAGGACGGCAGTATATTCCCGGTGGAGGTCAGTTCGAGGGGCGAGACAATCGAAGGCACACGCACCCTGATAAGCGTGGTCCGCGACATCACAGATCGCAAGCGAAAAGAAAACCTTGTCAAGGTGCGTCTCAGCCTGCTTGAGTTCGCAACATCTCATTCTATCGAGGAGTTGCTTCAGAAAATACTGGATGAAATTTGCGCACTGCTCGACAGCCCCATAGGGTTCCTCCATTTTGTGGAAAACGATCAGAAAACCCTTTCACTCCAGGCGTGGTCAACCAGAACACTCGAGGAATTCTGCAAAGCAGAGGGGAAAGGCGCGCATTATCCTATCGAGAAGGCTGGTGTGTGGGTGGAGTGTTTTCATGAAAAACGCCCGGTAATACACAACGACTACCCTGCGTTGCCTCATCGAAAAGGCCTGCCCGGCGGACATCCGCCTGTCATCAGGGAAATCTCCATACCTATCATGAGATCCAACCGTATTGTAGCCATACTCGGGATCGGCAACAAACCCGAGAATTACACGCAGGAAGATGTCGAGGTGGCATCCTACCTGGCCGATCTGGCCTGGGAAATTGCCGAGCGAAAGCGAATTGAGGGAGAACTGCGCGACAATCAGGCCCGGCTCGATCTTGCGCTGCGGTCTTCGCATATGGGGGCGTGGCGCTGGGAAATAGTCGAAAACAAACGCTGGTATGACGATCAGGTCTGTCATCTTCTTGGCATCAACCCGGTGGAATTCTCCGGAACTGCAGACGAGGTCTTCAGCGCGATGCATCCTGACGACCGCTTTGCAGTAAGTGAGGCCTTGGACCGAACCATTGAAAAGGGTGGGCCGTACGAAGCCGAGTATCGTGTCGTTCACCCGGACAGCAGCATCCATCACATAGCCTCGCGTGGAAGGGTGGTCCACGATGATAATGGCCGCCGGTAAGGATTAACGGCATTATCTGGGACAATTCCTCTCGCAAGCTGGCGGAGGAGAAATTAAAAAAAGCGTACCAACAACTCAACACGACCTTTGAGAGCATTACAGACGGATTTATTTCGGTTGACAGGGAGTGGCGTGTCACATACCTCAACAAATCCGGGGCCGAAATGCTCGGCATGAAACGGGAAGAGACGGTAGGCGGCTTCCTTCGGGAGATCTTCCCGGAAGCGGTCAATCTTGGGTTTTATTCCCTTTTTCGTTATGCGGTGGAATCCAATACAGCCGTTCACCTCGCGGAATACTACCCGAGCCCTTTCAATAAATGGTGGGACTGCCATGCATACCCATCCTCCGAGGGATTATCCGTTTACTTCAGGGATATCACCGAACACAAACTGATTGAAGACACTCAGGTGTTTCTGGCGCAGTGTGGCCGGATAGCCTCCGGCGAGGACTTTTTCGAATCGCTGGCGCGATACCTGGGCCAGAGCCTTGGAATGGACTTTGTCTGCATCGACCGGCTGGAGGGGGGCTGTCTGTCCGCTCGGACTTTGGCTGTCTACTTCGATGGCAGGTTTGAGGATAACGTAACCTACACCTTGAAAGATACTCCTTGTGGCGAGGTGTTGGAAAAAAGGACTTGTTGCTTTCCGGAGGGCGTACGCCTTTTGTTTCCCCGGGATGTGGTGCTGCAGGAGATGAAGGCCGAGAGTTATGCTGGAACAATCCTTTGGGGTTCCCAAGGACAACCTATTGGACTAATAGCGGTCATTGGGCGGCAACCCCTGACGAACCACCGCCCGGCTGAATCGGTGCTCCAATTGGTGGCCGTCCGCGCCGCCGGCGAACTCGAACGCAAGTGGACCGAGGAGGCGCTGCACGATTCAGAGGAGCAGTACCGGCTCTTGTTTGAGACGATGCCAAGTGGTGTTGTTTTTCAGGATGCCGATGGGAAGATCATTTCCATGAATTCAGCCGCCGAAAGCATCCTTGGCAAGACCCTGGCAGAGTTCTCCGGGCACACCTCCACATCTGAAGAGCACCGTACAATCCGGGAGGACGGCGCCCCTTTTCCCGATTTGGCGCATCCGTCTATGGAGGCTCTAAGGACGGGAGTTGAAATCAAAGATATTGTGATGGGGGTCTACAACCCGCGCGAGGAAGGTTACAGATGGGTGGAAATCGACTCCGTGCCGTTGTTCCGGGCGGGTGAGTCCACGCCCTATCAGGTGTATACGACCTTCGAAGACATCACCGAACGAAAACACGTGCAGGAGGAACTTAGAAAGTCGCATGACAATCTTGAGTCGCGGGTTAGAGAAAGAACGGCGGAATTGCACCAGGCCGGCAAGCGGCTCAGATTTCTCGCCTCTGAACTACTGAATGCAGGAGAAAATGAGAGGAAGCTAATAGCTCAGGAAATTCACGATGGTTTATCTTCACAGCTTGCGGCAATCAAGTTCTGTTTGGAGCGGGAATTGCGTCCGGACCTGAATGCAACTGAGAGCGGCGAAAGCTTACGGCGGTCTTGCGCTATGATCCAGGATGCCATCGAGGAAACCCGGCGTATCATGGCTAATCTGCGTCCCTCGATCCTGGATGACCTGGGAATTCTTCCAACCATAACATGGTTCTGCCGTGAGTTCCAAAAAATGAATCCCTCAATTCATCCCCTTATAAAATTTGAAATATCCGAAGAGGACATCGCCGCCGAAATCAAGACAGTGATTTTCCGCCTGCTGCAGGAGGCCCTTAACAATATACGGAAGTACAGCCAAGCCGACCGGATCGAAATTTCCCTGAGAAAGATCGGCTCCTTGATCGTTTTGAGTATCACTGACAACGGTGAGGGCTTCAATCCCAAAAAGGTGCTGTCCAGAAAGAAAATAGGGCATGGCTTCGGCCTGCGAGGGATGCTGGAGCGGGTCGAGCTGTCAGGCGGTAAATTTGTCGTTAAGTCCGCACCCGGCAAGGGTGTTAAGATTTGGGCCGAATGGAATATATAGTCCCGATTTCCTAAGGGAGATGCTTTTGTCCCCGTGTCCCTTCCTGACCTGTCTGTGACCGGTCACCGTTTCTGAGTGCCGGTCTTTTCTCCGCATTTCCCCTCTTTTTCAGCACACCCCTCCAAGTTGCAAACAATCCCGAAAAGGATTATAAGCCCTCCATGCTATCTCAAGACGCAGAAATAGAGGTATCGCCGTGAACGATAACATGTTTGAAGCCCCTTCAGCGGAAGAATGCGCAAGTAAAATCTTCGAGATGTCCGGCGTAAAGTTCGAACCCGAGATCGCTGCCGATCTGTGGGCGAAAATCGATCGGCATAAATGGCTTTTGTCCGAAAAGCTTTGTCGAGACGTGGGCCTTCGCACCGCGTGCATCGATTTTTTGGAAAACATGGAGCAGGCGGTCAACGAGTATCGGTCCTACAAGAGGACAGACATCCTCAATGAGATGGGGGCACAGACCTTCGGATTAGAAATCTGGGACACTATCTCCGATTCCCAACCGCCCAAACAACTGGTCCAGCGCAGAATCATTCTGCCGCTGACAATGGAGGTCCTTTCACGCAAACACGGTGTGAGTCCCCCCAAGACAATCATTTTTTTCGGCCCTCCGGGGACGGGCAAGACTCACTTTGTAAAGGCTATAGCAGGAGTTTTGTCCTGGTGGTACATCGAGATCGCTCCCAGCATGCTCATGGAGCAGGGCTCCGAAAAAGTCGGCGCCAATCTGCGCAGGACCATGGAGAAGGTCAGGCAACTGCAGGATGCCGTCATCTTCATAGATGAATTTGAAGAGTTGGCGCCCAGCCGAGACAACGCCGACCGTCTGGGGAAGTCCATAACCAACGAGTTCTTGAAGCAGGTCCCGTTATTCAAGAATGAATCCAGCCGGCTGTTGCTCGTTTGCGCTACCAATTACATCCGGCACCTTGACGCTGCATTGCTCCGCCCGGGAAGGTTCGACTGCATAATACCGGTTGGCGGCCTCAATGTGGATGAGCGAAAGACCATTCTGGCAAACTGCCTCTCGCGGCTGAACGTAGGCCGAATCGAAGTGGACCGGCTCGTCGATGAGACGTCGAGATTCACCCCGGCTGACATCGAATATCTTTTCGAGCAAGTCGCTCAATTTGCCTTTGAGCGCGAAGTAGCCGAAAACAAAGACTACAAAGTCACTACCGAAGACTTTCTTAATATCATGGAGAAAATGCGGCCGTCTTTAACCGATGAGATTGTCGAAGAGTTCCGGAAAGATAGTCTTACCTATTCCAGGGTGTAGCATTGGATTTCGGTCGTTGTTCCGAGGGTGTTTCCCACTATTATAAGGCCGGCATGGCAAAGGGGCGACCTGCCCTTCCCGGGTGGCGCCCCTGTTCATAATTCCACGCTACGTTGGGTGGTGTTTATTAACGCCTGCCGCCCCCAACGTGACCGCCGCCACCGAAGTGACCGCCGCCACCGTGGAAACCACCAAAGCCTCCACCATGGAAACCTCCAAAGCCTCCACCGTGGAAACCTCCAAGACCGCCACTGTGGGCAAAGCTGCCACCACCGTGGAAACCTCCGAGGCTTCCACCATGGGCAAAGCTCCTGCCATGGCCAAAACTGCTGCCGTGGGCCACGTTAGCGGCGCCATGCGATGCGGTGCCGCCACGGGCAAAGCCGTTGCCGTGGGCCATGTTGGCGGTGCCACGCGATGTGCTGCCTCGCGATGAACCGGCATGGTTCCGGCCTAGTTCCCTTTGCACTGAAGCCACCGAAGGCCGGCCATTCGCACCTGTCCTGCCGGCGCCAAACGCTCCGGCTGTTCTTCCCGTGCCCGCTCCTCGCCGGCTCGCAAACTGATGAAAATTCTCGGTTCTGAAATTTCCCCTGGAAAAGTGGCCATGCGGGTCATTGATATTGGCATTTCTATTAGTATTCACATTACAATAACCACCGCCCCAGTTCCAGGACCCCCAGCCCACGTTCCAGAACGGTCCTACTCCGATACCAAGTCCAAACCCGAACGGACCCCAGGCAAGAAATGGACCCCAAAAGGGGAAGTAGGCATATGGAGGATATCCGGGCCACCACCAGTCCCCATAAACTGACGATGGGTCATAATACGGCACATAGACAACTTCGGGGTTGGTGGGCTGAATCTCGATATCTTGTCCTTCAACAACCACCTTCTGCTGTTCGGTCGTCTTGAGATTACCCTTGGCGTAAGCTTTTGCGCGCATTCCCTGAATTCGGGCCATGACCTCGGATTGCTGATCCAGGAAAGCCTCGCCCAGTTTGGTCGTCCAATCCAAATCTTTATCCATCATGGCGAGTATTTGCGGAAATGGCGCCAGCGCCTTCACGCTCAGGTCCCAATCCATTTTGTCCAAAGCCGCATTTAGCTGGTCTCCGCTTAAGCCCTTGTTTTCCTTCACCCAGCGGTCCGCTTCTACAACTTGTCCAGGGTACGTTGCCGCCACGAGGATTTGTGCGAGAAGTGAATCAGGGTAAAGTGCAATCGGTGCAAGCATTTGATCCAGCTCTGCCTTGCTGTACGTTTGATTGTGGGTTTCTTCGTTCGCCTGCGCGAACACTCCAAGCGGAGCCGCCAACAGCATAACGAGAACCACAATCAGAGCTTGCGTGAAAACTTTATTCCTGTTCATCTTTTATTCTCCTTCCAGACATATCTAACCGATATGCTTATTAAATATAAGATTTGCCCCTGCGGAAGTAAACCTTCGCCCCGATCGGTCATTTCGACGGATCGGAGCCTCAAACTACACCATCATACTTGACGGCGTAAATGGCCCGCTTATCGTATAACCCGCCGCAAGGGTCGTTCGATTTTCCGATGCCTGACAAAAACACAAGGAGAAAAACAGGATGCATTACTTTCCCCTTACCATAGCCTTCGCTCTGTTTCTCCTGTTTCTGTTCATCTTTCTCATCATCGCCATAGAAGCAGGCGTCCTCAGCTACGCATACCAAAGGATGGGGGTTGACAGGCGATATGTGTTCTCCCTGCTCATTCTCTCTCTCCTCGGGAGCTACATTAATATACCACTTTTCCGGCTGCCTCCTGAGCAGATGGTATCCAACTCTTACGTCGATTTCTTTGGGATACGGCATATCATTCCCATTGTGAGAGAATGGCCGGCGACACTTATTGCCGTGAACCTCGGCGGAGCTGTGATTCCCGCCCTCCTCTCCATGTATCTTACGCTTAAGAACAAGCTATACGGCCAGTCTCTATTGAGTATAGCCATCGTGACCATCCTGGTTTACTTCATGGCCCATCCCGTGAGGGGTGTGGGAATAGTAGTGCCGGAATTCGTTCCCCCCATCGCCGCCACTGCGGTCGCTCTCATTTTCTCAACGAAGTATGCTCCTGCCTTGGCCTACATCTGCGGGACCATGGGAACACTGCTCGGGGCAGATATCCTCCATTTTGGAGACATTCATGGACTCGGAGCCCCGGTGGCTTCGATCGGAGGCGCGGGCACATTTGATGGGATCTTCGTCACCGGCATCCTTGCAGTGCTGCTTGCAAGCGTGATGACGCAAAAGAAGGAAAAACCGTCCTCTGAACAGCACTGAACCGATATCTTCCCGCTGGCGTATCAAGAAGAAACAGCGGGATTGGAACAACGGATAAGCACCTGATCATTGAAATGGATTCATGTGAGAATACAAACCGAATTTCTGAAGCAGTTCGCAAACCTTGCTTCTCCGTACTGGAAGTCCGAAGATAAATGGAAAGCCACTGCTCTTCTGACGATCATCGTGGCCATGAACCTGGGGATGGTTTATGTTCAGGTATTGGTGAATATATGGATAAAAGACTTTTATAACGTCCTCCAGTCTCTCGACAAGACCAGGTTCATGGCCGAGTTGCTTCGCTTCTGTATCCTGGCCTCTGCCTATATTGCGCAATCCGTCTACATGCTCTACCTCAGCCAGATGCTTCAACTCCGATGGCGGCGATGGCTCACAGAAGAATACCTCAAGGATTGGTTTTCCCGTCAGGCCTACTACCGCATGCAGTTTGCCGAACCACAGACCGACAACCCGGACCAGCGCATCAGTGAGGACATAAATTCTTTTATCGAGGTAACGCTGAATCTTGGCACCACCCTGTTGAGTTCTGTTGCAACGCTTGTCTCTTTCCTGGCTATTCTATGGCAGCTTTCGGGTACCCTCAGTATTCCGGTGGGTGGCCTGGGGACCTTCTATCTTCCCGGCTATATGGTCTGGGCCGCCCTCGTTTACTCCATCCTGGGCACCTGGCTCACCATGCGTATCGGGAATCCTTTGATCCTGCTCAATTTCAATCAGCAGCGCTTTGAAGCCGATTTTCGCTTCAGCATGATGCGCATACGAGAAAACAGCGAGTCAGTCGCACTTTATCGAGGTGAACGACAGGAGAAGGTGCATCTTCGAGACCGCTTCCGTTTTGTTCTCGATAATTTCTGGGGCATTATGAGGCGGCAGAAACGGTTGTCCTGGCTTACCAACACATACAATCAGGCCGCGGTCGTCTTTCCCGTGCTCATGGCGGCGCCCCGTTTCTTCGCCGGACAAATGCAACTGGGGGGCCTCATGCAAACGGCCGGCGCCTTCGCAGCCGTTCAAGGCGCCCTTTCTTATTTGATCAACAGCTACACCACCATTGCGCGGTGGCACGCGGTAATAGACCGCCTCGTCGGGTTTTCCCGTTCACTAGAAGAACTAAAGACTTCAAAACTGCTCGAAGGCGTCAATCGCGTTCACGTTCCGGACAGCGCTATCAGAACGGAATCCCTGAGCGTTTTCCTGCCCAATGGCAAAGCGCTGGTCGACAACCTCATGCTGGACATCGAACCGGGCACGCGCCTCATCGTCACCGGGCCGTCGGGCTGCGGAAAGAGCACCTTGATGAGGGCTCTGGCAGGCATATGGCCATTCTGCAAGGGTACGATATCCTTGCCTGAAAGATCTTCCATCATGTTCCTGCCCCAAAAACCCTACATCCCTCTCGGCACTCTTCGCGAGGGGCTGTGCTATCCCTATCCGGAAGGCTATCGGGACGAGGACTTGAAGGAGGCCCTCTTTCTCTGCGGACTCCAGGGTTTGGGCGACGCGGTGAACAAAACCGAAGACTGGTCGCATGCCCTTTCCCTGGGTGAGCAACAGCGTCTTGCCTTCTCCAGGCTGATACTTCACAAGCCCGAATACATATTCCTTGACGAGGCCACGGCATCGCTCGACGAAGATTCGGAAGCAGCTCTGTACGGACTTCTGCGCCGCAGATTGCCCCGTTCCGCAGTGACAAGCGTGGGACACCGCAGCACTCTGCTCGCCTGGCACACCCTTAAGCTGAGTTGGGAAACGAGAGGGACCTGGGTGCAATCCACCCTGAGAAATAAGGATCCAGGCGACAATGGCTTAAGCGAAGACAGGGGATACTGAATACCCGGATCTTTTTGGAAGGCAAGGGAAATGAGGGGGACAGGCACATGGGTATAGTTTAGCACCGAAGGCGGGGGAGCCGTCTCTAATCGAGGCAAGATGGTGCTTGAACCGGAATTCTCCCCCCCAGCCGGCGGGCCTGGTTATCTTGTTTCCCAGCTCCGGATGTTTACGATTAAGTATCAGTCGGCCTTTCGTATCGGGAACAGAGAAGAAGATGCACTGGAAGGAGAAGCGGTTGGAATCGGCCGGAGGGTTTAAAGATGGACAGCAGAATTAGAACAACCATTCTACTCGCCTTGTTGACGGTCCTGATCATTTGGATCGGCAATATGATCGGCGGAAGACAGGGGATGGTAATTGCCTTCATAATGGCGCTTGTGATGAACATGGGAAGCTTCTGGCTTTCGGACAAAATCGTCCTGGCCATGTACCATGCTCAACCGATCGATGAGCATGAAAATCCACAATTGGTCCAGATAGTTCGTGAATTGGCGCAGGAAGCCAATTTGCCCATGCCCCGGATTTACATGATACCCGAGGACAGCCCCAATGCTTTCGCCACCGGGAGGAATCCTGAACATGCAGTTGTGGCGGTTACATCGGGCATTATGCGAATCCTCACGCCTGCCGAAATTAAAGGTGTTCTGGCACATGAGATGAGCCATGTAAGAAACCGCGACATTCTGGTCAGTTCCATTGCGGCAACACTTGCCGGGGCAATCATGATCCTGGCGCACATGGCCCAGTGGGCGGCCATTTTCGGCGGCGGTCGAAGCAGTGACGGCGACCGGGGAGGGGGGGTCGTGGCACTTATCGTCACAGCGATACTGGCCCCCGTCGCGGCAACCCTGATACAACTGGCTATATCCAGGAGCCGAGAATATCTTGCGGACGAAACAGGAGCGCATCTTGTACATAATTCGGAGCCGCTTGCCCGGGCACTGGAAAAACTGGCAGCCGCCTCCGAGCGCGTCCCTATGAACGCAAACCCCTCCACGGCCCATATGTTTATCGTAAATCCTCTTTCGGGCAGAAGCCTTGCCAATCTTTTCAGCACACATCCACCTATCGAGGAGAGAATCAGGCGCCTTCGTCAGATGCGGTAGGACGGTCCGATTCCTTTCCCGTTGAGCAAGACGTCACAAAGAAACAGAATCGTTTACCTGGCTGCTGAAGGCAAACCAATCCCGGTTATAGGCCGGGCTAAGAAAAAGACCCCAATAGAGATACTGGAGAATTTATGACCTGCGTACGACTTTTCAAAACTATGAGTGTGGCTGCCTTTGCTGTCCTTTTGACGGCGCTGGCGGGGGGGATCATGCCCAATCGCGTGGCTTACGCAAGACTTGATAGGCCGGCAGCAGATGAGCCTGATGTCAAGCTTATCGATGAGGCATGGAACATCATTTCCAAAGAGTATGTCGAGCATGCCGCCGTGCAGCCTGGAAAGCTCACCAACGGAGCCATAACCGGCATGGTGAATGCTTTGGGCGACACTGGACACAGCACCTATTTGCCCCCGGACATGGTGCCTCTTGCGAAGCATTTCATAGAAGGAAGTTTCACCGGGGTCGGGATAGAAGTGCGGATGAAGGAAGGCCGGGTCATAATTGTGGCCCCGCTTGAAGACTCGCCGGCTCAAAAGGCCGGCCTCCGGTCCGGTGATGTTATCCTGAGGGTCGATGAAAAAGATGTTCTCGGGCTCCCGTTGGATGAGGTTATAACAAAAATAATGGGCAATCCCGGCACTGTGGTTTCCTTGACCATTTTGAGTCCGCAGACAGGACAGACCCGGACGGTCTCCCTGGTGCGCGCTCCAATAACCATTCACAACGTCACATGGTCACGCCTGCCCGGCTCCCAATTGGCGGATTTGCACATCGCAGGGTTCAGCGCCGGGGTAACCGACGAACTCCGGCAGGCCTTGCAAGAAATAAAGAGACAAAGACTCAACGGGGCCATTCTGGACTTGCGGGACAACCCGGGTGGAGTCTTCTACTCCGCTGTCAGCTCAACGAGTCAGTTTCTGCGCGGCGGGATCGTCGTACAGGTCAAAGACAACAAAGGCGTTATTAATCGTGTACCGGTGCAACCCGGAGGACTTACGCCTGACATAAAACTTGTCGTCTTAATCAACGGCGGAACGGCGAGCGCTGCGGAAATCATGGCAGGAGCGCTGCAGGACGCTCACCGTGCCAGCCTGGTAGGAGAAAAAACCTTCGGCACCGGTACAGTGCTGGAACAATTCCCCCTCTCGAATGGTTCGGCACTGCTTTTGGCTATAGCTGAATGGCTTACCCCTGACGGGCGGGTGATCTGGCACAAAGGCATTATGCCGGACGTCGAAGTCCCACTTCCTCCCGATGTGGAACCTCTTTTCCCGGCGAAAATAAAGGACATGACTATGGCTCAAATACAGGCGAGCGGGGACAGCCAGTTACTGCGGGCGCTGGCCTTGGTCGGTGGGCACGGCAAGGACGAGCGGCAGTGAAATCATCAATTTGAAGGGCGGTTTTCAGGACTCTCGAAATTCTTTCGACGACCGGGACGAGTTCCATTAGGACAGCCTCGCCCTGTTCGTCCCATTTAAGAGCTTCTGGCCACGTTTAGCTCTTGAAGGTCTAAAAAACCAGACACCCTGCAGGGCCAGTTCGCGATTCGGGCGACAGTTTCCAAAAATCATAATTCACGTTTTTTGTAAAGCACAGACGACACGAACGTTGAGGTACCAAGCAGAAGTAAGGCCCCAACTATCCCTATCAACCAAATCATACACGGATTATGAATGAAATAATCGGTAGTTTGATTGTATAGCTCAGGACGCTTTCTAATCAAAATACTGCCGATTATAAATAATATAATACCTGGCGTATTCGCGATTGCCGACACTCTTGAAAACTCGTATCCAAAATAAATTGGAAATTGTATGGAAATGAGCAGACAGAAAAGAAAGAAGGAGCCACATAACCATGCTATGAATGTTAGGTTGCTCATCTTAATACTAAACATTAGTGACACAGTAAATGTCAGAATCGTTGCCAGCGTCACATTCAGTATGCCAATAAGTAATGTGAATAAATAGCGTCCTATTACAATTTGTTGTTTTCTTACCGGCAAACTTCCATATAACTTGTTGAGGTTATTTTTTTCGGCTACGGCGAAAAGACTGCCCATAAAGAATGCTGACATCATTAAAACGATTCCCATTATCAACTGTGGATTCGACGAAATAACGCCGGCAAGCGTCGAAATGCCTACGGTGGGCCATAATATCCCAAGGGAAAATGTTTTTAGAATATAATAATCCAGTTTTATTAAATTCACACTATTATTCATGTGTTTTGCGCTTGCTTATGTGTACTAAAAGTTCATCAATGGTAGGTGTTCCCAAAATGACTTTCCCGGACGAACATCTTGCTGCCTCTCCAACTGGAATTATCCCCTGAAATTCAGTTCCATAAGTAGAAATCCCGATAATCCTCTCGCGTAATTCGCCTGTCAATTCATTCAGGTCACCCTTGATTAAGTAAAACCCGGTCACCAGGTCGTCCCTTGTTCCGGTATAAAAGAGTTCGCCTTTGTCGATTACGGTTATGTAATCAGCGATTCTTTCTAAATCTGTCGTTATGTGAGTGGAAAAAAATATGCTTTTTTCTCCGTCTGAAACATACTTGCTTAATATCTCAAGAAGTTCACTGCGGGCTACAGGGTCAATTCCGCTTGTTGGTTCATCAAGAATTAAAAGTTTGGCATTATGAGACATGGCGCCGGCAAGCATCAACTTCATTTTCATTCCGCGAGATAACTCTTTTACCTTTTTATTTATGGGTAGGCTAAAATCTTTAACATACTGATAGTACAAGGCACTGTTCCAGTTTGTGTAAAAACTTTTAATGGCCTTTTCAACCTCGGAAACCTTCCAGTTTTCCACAAAAAAGATGTCGTCGAAAATGATGCCGATGTCCTGTTTGATTTTTTGTTACTCCAGAATATTATCCATCCCAAGTATTCTTATGCTGCCGTTGTTTCGAGCCGTCATATTTAAGATGAGGCGAATTGTTGTAGTCTTGCCGGCGCCATTCTGGCCGACGAATCCCATGATGTGGCCCGTTGGTAAAGAAAAAGAAATATCGTTTAATGAAAAACCTCTATTATTCTTATGGAGTCCTTTTATTTCAATGGCGTTCATCATAATCATTTTTCTTGGTTTGATTTATCAACTCATAGGCCGAAACGCCAAAGTTTTCAGTCGGTTTTTACATGGTCGCATCGGGAATCTGCTCACCTAACTCCAACCAGGGGCACTAAAACCAGTGGTAAAAAATCTACGAGAAAATGAATCACCATAGGTGCGATCAAACTTTTCCTCCAAATATAAATCAAAGCCAAAACCGCGCCTAAAACGCCGATGGTTCCAACGCTGGCGGCTCCCTCATAGCCATGGCCGAGGGCAAAAATGCCCGATGTGATCATGACCGAAGCGGCTACACTTTGAGTGAGAGCATTAAAACGAAGCATCAGATAGCCGCGAAAGATAGTTTCTTCTGCTACGGCTACGACAGTTACCAGGACACAAGCCAGCAAGATTTCCAAAGGACCTTTCGCAGTAAGGAATTGAGGCAGGTGTCCCATATGGGACGATAATCCAAGGTGTTGGAAAAGTTTCTCAATCAACGCAACGCCGGCCATCACAGGCAAAAATAACCCGATTCCCAGAGCGGCTTCTCTTTTCAGACCATCGAATTTCCACCCGATGAGTGTAAGCGCCTCACCGTTTCGCCAGAGAAAAAAGGCGACAAGGCTTGTCAGGGCAACGTCTCGAAAAATAACCGAGAATGCGGTGACCGGAAAACTAACGCCTCCTTCGCTTCCTAATGCAAAAAAGGAAATTATCATCGATGGCACAATGAGAAGAAGGAATACGGAGACTTCAAAAAGGTCTTTTCTGTGTAAATTAGTTCGAATATCCGGTTTATCCACTATTGCCGTTCGTTTTTCTACCTAAAATGGCGGATATGTAACTGTCGTCGGGCGTCAATATGGGCAACTTAAAGCCCGAGGAGGGAGAACTTCACGCCCATAAGACGGGAGTATGACGCAAAGCCCGATCCGACTCAGCTTTGAGCAACTTTCGCCCGTAACTGCCTCAAAAGATCATCAAATGAGCTTCTCGATAATATTTCGTCGAACTGGCTGCGGTAGTTGGTCACCAGACCCACCCCTTCGACCATGACATCGTATACCTTCCAGTTTCCGTCCTTTAGGCGGAGGTAATAATCGATAGGGATTGTGCCGGACCGGGCATCGACCACAAGCGCTTCGATAACCGCATAACCGTCTCCCATTTGCTTCTGACTGTAAGTTATTCTTTGGTTTGTGTACCTTTGGATATCTCCGATGTAAGTGCTAAAGAGCAACTGACTGAAATCCCGTGTAAATTCCCGCTGCTTTTCGCTGGAGACATCCCTCCATCGCGGGCCTATAGCGCGCTTCGCTATCTCGTCGAAATCAAAGTATTCACCGACGACCGCTCGGATTTTTTCCCTCTGGGTCCGGCTGTTCTCAGGGTATTCCTTGAGGAGCTGGATTACTTGCTCGGTAGCGTTCTTGACCACTGTCCGCGGGTTTTCGGCCGCTGTCGCATGCGAGGCCCACAAACCAAGACAGACCAATGAGATTAGTGTTTTGCAAATGGAACGTTTGTTCATCCGTCCAATTTGTGAATTCGTTGTGATCATTGTTTGTCACTTACTCCCATCTTCAGGGTTAGCCGGTAATAAGGTGTAACACCGGCTCTGCTTCCCACCGGGATACTTCTGCTTTGAATATAAGCATGATTCGAAGCACACAATTCAGGACAGGTCCCGGACGAATCAAAAAGAACGCTGTTGTGGTGTGCGATCCTGTCAATTCGATCCAGAGCTGAAGCTCTGAGATTGCTTTTAGTATCTGCTGCCGCGCTTTTTGGGTACGCAAAAAGGCTGAAAAATGAGGTTGCCGAGATCAATCATTTCGGATCTGGGAGGTCAGGGAAACCCGGTGCGGGGAAGTTGAAATCGGTCCTCGATGTGCTTATGGTAGGTGGGAAATCTTTCCTTGGATTTCTTCGGATGGCGGTGGCAATGTTCAAGGACGGCTTTCAAGACCATCACATCCCTATCTTGAGACGTATCCCTAACAAAAGATTCCAACTTCAAAGGAGAACGCCTTGAACAGTTCAAAGCTGACACAAATGCTGATGATTTCCGTATTGCTCTGTGGCTTGTTTGCAGTTGCAGCCATGGGCGCTTCTGCGCCTGCGGACAAGCTCATCTCCCTTGTCGCCGGGGGACCTCACCAGGGGACGATGGAAACGCAGTATTTGAAAATTGCTTACGACTACACGTTCGACAAAGATCAGTTGACTCTGTCGGGTAAGTTGCATTTCACCCGCAGCATCACCATGAATTATCCGGGCCTCAAGCAATTTTACATGGAAGCGGTCTTTCTGAATGCTCAAGGAAAAGTGCTGGAGCGAACAAACGTCACTCTTCAAAACGACTACATCTGGGGTCATATGGAAAATCCCGCACCCGCGTCGTTTAACGCTCGGTTGACTGTCCCTCCTCAAACAACGGCCATGGCCTTCTATTACAACGGAAAGACGCAGTCGGAGGTGGGATCCATGGGGATTTCATTCTATTTCGACCCACTTTCCGGGGAAGGCGAGTAGAGCGTACTGCCCGGGAGCCCTTCAAGCGCTTTCTTCATATCCGGACCTTAAAATTCGAGGGTGTGAAAACGGTAATTCGGGAGCAGACGGAATCATCTGCTCCCGTTGTAATAAACGATTGTGCGTCTTTTAATCGGTTACAGGCCCTCTACGGCAGTGTTACCTGCACGGTCCCGCTTCGGCCGCTTTTGTGGTCGACGGCCAGCACTTTCACCTTATGCTTCTGTTTTAGAGCGGTCAGATAGGCGAACAAAGTGTCAGGGCTGCTTACTGGATTGTTTTCGATTTGCAGTATAATATCGCCCTTTTCGAAACCGGCCTTTCCAAAGGGACCTTTAAGTTCGACTTCGGTAATTACCAATCCGGACTCGGAGTCTAACCCGTGGTTGTTTGCCTCTTGTGGTGTTATGGGCCTGACCTCGATCCCGAACTTTTGTTTCAGGGAGGACTCTATAACCTTTTCCTGCTCTTCAAGGCTGCCGACCGTTACCGTAATGTCCTCTTTGGCGCCGTTGCGCAGGACTGTGAGTGTTACTTGAGACCCCACGGGCGCCAGTGACACGCCGTTGCGCAAAGAAGATGGATCATCCACAGGTTTACCCTGATAGGCAATGACTACATCGCCCTGTTTCATCCCGGCGTGATCGGCCGGACTCCCTTTGATTACATCGGCAACCAAAGCCCCTTTGTTGCTGCTCAAGCCGAATGACTTGGCAAGTTCGGGAGTTATGTTTTGAAGACTCACGCCGAGCCAGCCCCGAATAACCTTGCCGTGTTCGACCAGTTCCTGCGCTATATGGGTGGCTATGTTGCTCGGAATTGCAAACCCCACCCCCTCGAATCCTCCGGATTCGGATAGGATTGCTGCGTTGATGCCGATCACCTGGCCATTGAGATTCAAAAGCGGACCACCGCTGTTGCCCGGATTGATGGCCGCATCGGTCTGCAGATAATCCTGGTAGCTGCTGGGATCTGTAATCCCCGTGCGATGCTTGGCGCTGATGATCCCCTGTGTAACGGTCTGATCGAGTCCCCGGGGATGACCGATCGCAACGACCCATTGCCCCACCTCCATTTCGTTGGAGTCTCCCAGGCTGAGGTACGGAAACGGCCCCTTTTCCATGATCTGTATGAGCGCCAGGTCTGTTTTCGGGTCTGTTCCGATAGTTTTTACTGACTTTCCTGTAAACTCCCTCCCATCTGCAAGCAAAACCTTAATTTCTGTCGCTCCCCCAACCACATGGTAATTGGTGAGAATGTGTCCCGAATCGTCAATGAGGATCCCGGTCCCGAGCCCTGATATCTCTCGTTTGAATTTCTTGGGCATTTTCTTGGGATTTCCGAAAAAATGCTTAAAAAATGGGTCGTTTTCGAACGGCAGCAAAGGGTTCGAAATCTCCTGCCGCTCCGTCACCTCGATATGCACGACCGCAGGAATCGCTTCCTTGGCGACAGCTTCGATAGCAGTAACCAGGTTGGTCTGAGGGCTTTGAGCATGGAGCGTATGGACTTGCGTCGCCAGGATAAATATGGCGCCTGGTAAAATGATGAAAATTGAATGGAAAGCCTTTCTCAAGTGACTTTTTAACATCTTTTTCCTCCTATTGTTTGTCTGTAAAAGATTTGATTCTGCTCCCGAGGCGTGACCACATGGCAAGTTCTAAACTGAAATTTAGGCAACTATAAGTACTCATCCCAAAGATGCATTGCTTCCTTTTCGGCATTGCGATCGCTCCTCCGCTTCGCGGATTATTCGAAAGACCCTTTGACCAACTTCAGGATTGCTGCATATCGTATCCCGGGTGATCTTTACTTTTGAGCATCCGGCATTAAAAAGGAGAGCCGAAGCATGCAATTCCAGAAGAACATATAAGGCGTGGAAAAGAGGTTAATTTCAAATGCGGATCGGATCCAACTCGATATCGAAGATGCCTTGACCGCACCGCACCGTTTGGCTGGACTGAACAACGAGATATTTGTCATGAACATCGATCTGTTTTCTATTTTGACTTTCCTTGGCTCCCTGGCCGCAGGCTTCCTGGGGGCGCTAACCGGCCTTGGGGGCGGGGTTGTCATTGTCCCGTTGCTTGCCTTGGTTTTTGGCGTGGATATCCGCTATGCAATCGGTGCTTCGCTTGTTTCGGTAATAGCGACGTCATGCGGCGCGGCAGCCGCCTATGTCAAAGAAGGCTTCTCCAACATCCGCCTCGGAATGTTTCTGGAGATGGCCACCACTTTCGGAGCACTCCTGGGCGCAGCGCTTGCCGGCATGATATCCACCCAATTAATAACGGTGATATTCGGGTTTGTTCTTTTGTATTCGGCCTTCCTGTCCGTTCGCGGCAGCCAGCCCACTGCCACCGAGGATGCCCCTAACTTTCTCGCCAGCTCCCTGCACCTTGACAGCTCTTATCCGAGCCTGCGTGGAATCGTCCCTTATCACGTGCATGCCATTCCGACCGGATTCAGTCTTATGTTTTTGGCAGGGACTCTCTCCGGACTGCTCGGAATTGGATCTGGAGCAGTAAAGGTGTTAGCCATGGATCAGGCTATGCACGTTCCCTTCAAGGTTTCCACGACTACCAGCAACTTCATGATCGGTGTCACCGCCGCTGCAAGTGCCGGTGTTTACCTGAATCGAGGTTATATAGATCCGGGACTGGCCATGCCGGTTATGCTGGGAGTCGTTTTGGGGTCCTTTTTCGGCTCGAAGGTCCTTGTCTCGTCCAAGACGCGGCTGCTCCGGATAATTTTTGCAGCTATCATTCTGATGCTGGGCTTGGAAATGCTTTATAACGGCATAACAGGAATGCTTTAGCCATGAACGATAAAAAGTCCGTAATTTCAGATGCCAGGATTGATCAACTTATAGGCAACCTGCTTAGAGTTGGCGTGGTGCTTTCATCTTTGATTGTCTTGATTGGCGGTGGTCTCTATCTAACAAGACACGGAACCGAATTGCCGAATTACCGGATGTTCTGGGGCGAACCCTCTGAACTGCGCAGTGTTTTGGGAATCGTCAAGGTCGCATGGTCATTTTCCGCCAGGGGTATAATCCAATTTGGCCTGCTTGTACTGGTCGCAACACCAGTAATGAGGGTGTTGTTTACTGTTGTTTTCTTCATGATCCAGAGAGACCGGATTTATGTGGGCGTGACTCTTATCGTTCTGTCAGTCCTCCTCTTTAGCCTCGCGGGCGGAGCCCACTGAGCGGGTTTTGTAAAACGTCAAACGCGAGTATTTCCATAAAGGTCTAACACATTGGGATTCAACCTCAGGGAGTGAAAATGTTTAAAAAGGAAGAGGTCAAAAAAACTTTTGAGACCATCGTCATTGCAATCCTGATTGCCCTTTTTATCAGGGCTTTTATTGTGCAGGCGTTCGATATTCCATCAGGATCGATGAAACCAACTTTACTCCCTGGAGATTATATTCTCGTTAACAAATTCATCTATGGAATACGAATACCTTTCGTGGGCATCAGGATGTTTTCCTTTAAAGAACCGAAGCGAGGAGATGTAATCGTATTTATTTACCCCAAGGATCCGTCGAAAGACTTCATTAAAAGAGTCATTGGAGTGCAGGGAGAAACTGTTCAAATTATCGAGGGTAAAATATATGTCAATAATACGCTTATCCCCGACCCTTGGGGTTACTTCGATAAAAAAGAGCCGCCTGGTTTCATTGAGGCAGTGGAGAATTTTGGCCCTGTCGTAGTTCCCGACCGTTCCCTGTTCGTTATGGGCGACAACCGCAACAACAGCGAGGACAGCCGCTTCTGGGGGGTCTTGCCGCTCGATAACGTATTGGGAAAGGCTTTCCTCATTTACTTTTCATGGAACAGCAAGGCCGAAAATCCAATGGACAAGGTCAGATGGTCAAGGATAGGAGAACTGATCCATTAGCTGGGACTTGCACCGCATAGACAAAAAGATTTTTGCAGGATTTACCGGGAACGTAGGAGAATTTTACCTTATTCACAGGAACACAAGAGGTATTGATTTGGGGATTTTTCAATCCTGCTAATCCTGTCAAAATCTTTATGCTTCTCGCTTCTCGCTCCTCGCTTCTAACCAATTCTGTCTGACAAAGCTCTTCTCTTCGCCCTCTGTGCCTCTGCGGTGAAATCCCGTCTTCTCAGCCGAACTTATGCCGCACGCCGTAACCGCCTTTGGGAAAACGCCATTCGATGTTGAAATGAGGGCAGCCGACCCGGCAGGAACCGCATTCCAGGCAGCCTTCGTAGTTAACGCTTATGCGGTCTTTTTCCAATTTGTAAACATTGGCCGGGCAGATATATAGACAGGGCTGGTCCTCGCACCTGTCGAAACACACCTCCCCGTCGCGCAGGCGCAGGTGGGATTCATCGTCCACATTGAATCGATCCAGAAACAGTTTGTCTTCGACCTTGACGCTCATCGAACGCTCCTCCATGCGTCCCAGGCAAGGCGCAGTAACCGGAGCGGAGGGACCTTCCCGCGAATTGCCTTCCAGGCCTCGCGCTGCCTGGTTTTTTTAGGGACTCCGTCTACCGTGAGCATTTCCCGGGCAGCGGCGCATGTTGCACGGGGAAGGGAAGTGAACAGTTCCTTGTGGGTTTCGAGAAATGAGGGAAACTTTCGATATTTTTTTAAATCCTTTAAGACATAAGCATCCTGCATCCGTTTAATATAGCCTTGCAGGCCGCTGGAGCTGAAATCGTTTCTTTCTTTTGCCTCCAGTATGGTTTCAGCCGCAAGTCTGCCGGAAGTCATCGCCAGGTTGGAACCTTCCCGGTGCAGCGCATTGAACATCATGGCGGAATCCCCGGCAATCAGAAACCCATCCCCGCACAGCCGGGGCACAGTATCATAGCCGCCTTCGGGGAGCCAGTGCGCCAGGTACTCCTTGGGCTTGCCGTCCTTTATGAGAGGCGCAATCATGGGGTGTGTTTTCAGGCTCTCCAGCATCTCGTAGGGACGGACCTTTTGCGTCGCGAAGTCGGCAAGATTGGCCCCTATGCCTAACGATACCGAACTTCTGTTCGTGTAAAGAAATGCAACGCCGTTCATTCCCCACGTGATATTTCCCAGGATTTCGCAAGTAACGCCGTTTCCGGGAGCTACGCCAAAACGCTCGTCGATGACTTCTTCCGGGAGTGCGATCAGTTCCTTGACCGCGAGCGCCACATTCTCGGGCTTTACCTCGGGACGAAATCCTGCCTTGGCCGCCAGCGGCGAATTGACGCCATCGGCCAGAAGAACGACTTTGGCGCGAAGGTCGCCCTCAGCCCGGTCAGTCTTGACGCCGATGACCCTGCCGGCATCATCTGTGAGCAAATCGGTCACAACGGTTGCACACACTATGACGGCGCCTTTCGCTCTGGCCTGATCGGCAAACCAACGATCGAATTTAGCCCGGCCGACCGTAAAGGCATTGTTGCGGTGTTCATCGAAGAAGGCCTTGTCCCGATAACCGAAGCTGAGTCCCCCTTCCTCGCCGAGATACCAGAGTCGAGATTCCACTATGTTGCGTTCGATCGGACAATTTCTCTCAACAAAGTCGGGAATTATCTGCTGGAGGTGGTGTCCGTAGAGGACGCCGCCGAACATGTTCTTGGAGCCGGGGTACTCGCCCCTTTCCAGGACGACCACCTTCACACCTCTTTCCGCCAGAACACAGGCTGCCGAAATACCCGCAGGCCCGCCCCCCACGATTGCCGCATCGAACTTTTCATCCATAAAGTTTACAACTCGCTCTTCCCGTTGGATTTTTTCTTCTTGAGCTGAGCGATCAGCTCAGGGATGATCTCCTGGTAATTGCCCACTATCCCTGCGTCAGCGACTCTGAAAATAGGCGCGTTGGGGTCGGAGTTGATGGCTACGATTTTTTCGGCCCCCTGGATGGCCACCAGGTGTTGAACCGCCCCCGAGACACCGACGCCGATGTAGAGTTTGGGCGCGACGGTTTTACCGGTCTGGCCCACCTGTCTTTCATAGGGCATGAGACCCGATTGCACCACTGGTCTAGAACAGGCGATGACTCCCCCGACCAGGTGCGCCAATTCCTCGAGAAGAGGAAGCGAAGACGGCTCACATGCGCCGCGTCCCGCCACTACAAGTGCGGGATAGCGGACGATATCCGTACCAGCAGTATCGCCGGAAGGGATGAACGAAACGATTGTGGGCAGCTCGACTGCCGGCGCCTCCATCTCGTGACGGCTGATAACACCCTTTCTGCCCGCTTCTTTATCGGGCATCCTGAACACCTTTGGCCGCACCGAACTCATCTGCGGGCGGTGATGCTGGCAAAAGATCGTAGCCATTATATTGCCGCCAAAAGTAGGACGCGTCATCAGTAGCAGGCCCGTTTCCTTCTCGATGTAGAGTCCCGTGCAGTCGGCGGTCAAACCCGTTTCAAGCCGGGTTGCAACAACTCCTGCGAGGTCTCTGCCCAAAGGAGTTGCGCCTATGAGGAGTATTGCCGGGCGGAGTTTGCCGCAAAGATCGGAGAGGGCCTTGCCGTACGTTGCAGGCAGATAGTGTGATAATAACGGATCGTCTATCACGTGCACCTCGTCGCAACCGTATTCGATGGCTTCATCGGCTGCCTGCCCGACATTGTTCCCGAGCAGAAAACCCAGGACCTTTGCGCCAAGTTGCCCCGCCAGCTCCCTCGCTTTGCCGGCCAACTCCCACGACACCGGCGCCCCCCGTCCGTCAACCGTCTCGATGTATACCCCCACACCCTGGTAGGCCGGCAGATCGGCGCTCGGCACTTTCCGTTCTTCTCCTGGAAGCTTTGCGCGTTTTTTCTTCTGATATTTGACCGCGTTTACCGGGCAACTCTCAAAACATTTGCCGCACCCCACACACACTTCCGGGTCTATGTGCGCAACACCCTCGGCACTCAGCTCGATTGCGCCGACCGGACATTCCCCTATGCATATCTGGCAGGCGATGCATTTATCCGGGATGATCTCGGCAACTTCAATTCCCCGTGTGTTCTTGGCCATTATCTCTCAGGTCTCCCATCCTTTTCGGAATTCCGCCTCAAAATCCTCGTCGGCAAACAACGCATCGAGCGCCCCGGATACGGCTTCGGAGACTCCCTGTGAAGCGTCCCACTTAGGTCCGGCCCTGTGGATCTGCGGTGAAGCGATGGCCTTTACCCAGGTTGGGGAACCCTTGATGCCGACCAGTTGGAGAGAGGCCCCGATGGCTTTTGCGTCCCAGGCCTTAACAGGTGCGCAAAGAGAATCTATGAGCATCGGCAGTGAGGCCCTCCTGGGCACTGCAAGTTCCAATTCCACTGACAGCAGGGCCGGAAGCAAGCCGGTAATGACCTCGAATCCCCCTTCGACTTTGCGCCTGACTTGCACCCGTTTTTTTTCAGGATCGATCCATTCCACTTCGACCACATATGTGAACTGGGTCAAACCCAGCCTGGTGGCAATGCCCGGTCCGGTTTGAGCCGTATCGCCGTCAATTGCCTGTTTGCCGCACAGAACCAAGCTGACGGGATCTTCCTCTCCCAGGGTTGCTACGGCCCTGGAAAGAGTGTAGCTGGTGGCCAGAGTATCGGCGCCGGCAAATGCGCGGTCCGAAAGCAGAACGACATCGTCTGCGCCCAGTGAGAGTGCCTGTCGCAGCGACGATTCTGCCTGAGGAGGACCCATCGAGACAGCCGTAACATGTCCCCCGTATCTTTCCTTGAGGCGCACGGCTTCTTCGAGGGCCGCCATATCGTATGGATTGGCAATGGATTCTACGCCCGATCGAACCAGCGTATTAGTTTCAGGATCGATTTTTACTTCGGCAGTGTCAGGCACCTGCTTGATACAGACAACGAAGTGCATTTATGGCTTCCCTTCCCTGAACTCTCATAAACTCGAATAAAAATGGGTTATCCGGCAAATGAGTACCTGTGGTCAGATTTTTATTACCTAAATAGAGGGGCTGCATAATATGGCCAGGCATCATTCATGCCTCTCCCGGGAAGCACCCTGGGATCAGGCTAAGAAAAGAACTCCGAACTCCGAGATAGCCTGCCGGAGATTTTAAATCTTCGCTCCACCAAGCGATTCGGAGTTAAGCATCAACTTTCAAATTGGCAAGATTCAGACGTGCTCCCCCCTTTCCTAAAGGGGGGCCAAGGTGGGCCAAGGGGGATTTTGGCGCAGGCGTACCTGGGGTGCTGCCGGGAATCAAGCTTCGGTTATGATGACGGCCTTGATCGTATTCATCCCGAGCCTCTTGCAGGCCCTAAAGCGTTTTTCGCCGTCAAGAATTCGGAATGAATCGTATTTGAAGTAAATGTGGATCGGTTCATGGTCTCCCCGGTTCTTTATTGCATGCTCGATCTCTTCGATGCACTCGGCCGCGTAGACCATTCGAAGGTTTGGACTGATCTTTCTTGTCTCAATTTCGCGAATGTCCTCTCCCATCGATTTCCCCTTGTGGCAGGTTAAAACATGCACGACTATGTGCCAACTTTAAAGTAAATAACTGCAGGAATCAAGAGATTAGACGCGGGATGCCCGATTTTTATGAGTATTACATTAATCAAGTTGAATTTTATCGAATTTTGTCTTGACATAGGTTTGAGATAGACTTAAATAACAAGATCGAAGGGTGACCGATTTATATTCGATCCTCGGTAGGTGAGGCTCCCATGAGCACATAGGCCACTGCCCACAAGCATCCAGAGATGCGGAATTAAGGGTAGAACAGGCACTCCCGGATTAAGGGTTTACCTAAGGTGGCTGAGGCGAAATCGCCTCTTACGGCTCACGGTGCTAAAACTTGGACGAGTGGGGAATGTTGGATTAAGCGATAGACCACCGAACAGTGCGGTGGCTTGAGCCTCTTCCCCGCTTATGGCTGAGGGAAAGAGGTTTTTTTATTTCTCCCGGCCTATCCGGGAACCTTTGAATGGAATTGGAGCATATGGAAGAAAACAACGGCCGCCCACCGAGTTGTAGCGGCCCCAACAACAGCGTGGAAGTTGTGTCAGTGATGCGTAAGTTTTAGTTTCCACTCCCCGTCGCCTCACCTGACCGCTTCTTCCACAACAGGCAAAAGCGGAAGGTGACAGGCGTTCTACCCTGCTTCTTTTAAAGCAGTCAGTTAGACCCTTTCTCCTCCCATACAGTTTATTCGTAAAGCGTAGCTGGTGTTCATCCGGAAACACCGGTGCCAATTGACGGTGAAATCCGCCCTCAGAGCAAGGACGCGATTTCGGATTTTATGAAGGAAGGAGGACTCGCCATGATCTCGACAAATTATTTTCATGCAATCGATGGCCGGATGAGACTTGGCATCCCCGGGGTAAAAGGCTCCTGGGCAAAAGCGCAGGAGCTCAAAGACAGGATTATCAATTTTCATGGGATCAACGACGTGAGGCCAAATCCCACTACGGGAAATGTGTTGATCGTCTATGATCCGCAACGGATATCTCAATACGATATCCTCAAGGGCCTGTATGAGATGGGGTATCTGCAAGACAGCAGCAGACCAATTGCTGCAGGTTTGCAGCCGATATCTGCAGGTGGCTCGGATTGGGGCAGCGCGCTTGTACGAATTGCCATCGAAACCGTGCTGACGGCTCTCGTGCTATGAGTAAAGGTTGGATGAGGGTCCGCCCTAACTAAGAGATCGGGCGCGGACCAGACGCATTGCCTCAGGGTTCTTCTCATAGCGGAGACCCGAAACGGAGTGAGGGTGGGCACTCACAAAAGATCGCGCCCGGACTAGAAGCATCAACCGGCGGCAAGAATGTAAAGCACGGACCTGAACGAAGTGAGGGTCCATTAGAGAATGGCATCCACTATGCTCTCAGGGAAGTCATCCTTTTATGGACCCCCCTCATTGTAATCGAAGACATACTCAGTTTGGGATAACTAGTTATGATTAGTGTGGACTAACCGGTTATCCCGTTGTATAGGGGCTATGCTCTAAATATTGGCTGAACTTCCTTTGGATCTGAGGACATTGCAATGCTTGCAATCAGCAAAAGCATTCATATAACAAACCTTTCGGGCCTTGTATTAAGAAGTTGAATTAACGGAGACCGTCATGACAGCTTCTAACAGGCTATGTTCATTAATTTTCCTGCTGACATCGTTATGTGCGCTAATTGGGCCCGTCTGGGGCGAGGATTCCGCAGAGCCCGAACGTCCAATTATTGGTCCCGAATTATCGGACAGCCAAAAGGAAAACCCTCAAGAATTTCCGGATTGGTTTCCCAAGCTTCTGGGGGCGCAATACGACAACATATATCAGAACATGCCCCCCTTTCACAGCCCGTACCAAGGCCCAAACAGCCTGAGTTTTAAAAACGGCCTGGGCGAGCAGGTCACCCAGATATATGGACTGTATTTGGGTTCACAATTGGCTCCGGGTCTCCAGTTATATGCTGATGGCGAGTATTTTCAGGGAAACGGAATAAGCAACGGGCTGGGGCTTTCCGGGTTCGTCAATGGGGATGTCATAAGAGCGGGGTCGTCGGACCTGCCGAAAATCCCCTACTTGGCCCGGATGTATCTGCGATACTATTACCCGCTCTCCGGTGAAACCGAGAAACTGGAACGGAGCATGGACCAGCTCCCCGGGCAGCAGCCTGTCAGCAGGTGGGAGTTTAAAATCGGAAAGTTGGCTGTCTCGGACGATTTCGACCTGAACCGATATGCCAACAATAACCGTGTGCAGTTTTTCAACTACGATTTCCTCTACAATGCGGCATGGGACTACGCTGGAGACACCAGGGGCTACACCTACGGAATTCTCACGGCGCTGGTTCAACCGCGATGGAGAGTGGCATTTGGCGTCTATCTGATGCCCACTACCGCAAACGGCGCCGATTTCCACGCGAATGACACAAGAGCGCTGGGATATAATTTGGAATTTACCTGGAAGCCAAACGACGCGGGTACAGTGGTCCGTCTTCTCACTTACTTCAACGAGGCGCGCATGGGCAATTACGATGATGCGCTTGCTCTTGCCAGCCAAACTGGAACTGTACCCAGCCTCCTGGATGTTGAGAAGCCCGGAGGCGTCAAATACGGCCTTGGATTGAATTTTGAACAACCATTGGCCGACGGCGGAGAAACCGGCCTGTTCGGACGCCTGGGCTGGAACGACGGCCACGACGAGACCTATGTCTATACGGAATGCGACCGGCATGCGAGCCTTGGTGTACAGTTGAGCGGAATCCATTGGGGAAGGGATGAAGACCGGGTAGGTATCGCATACGCAGTGGACGGCCTGTCAACCCCGCATAAGGACTACCTCGAGGCCGGAGGGATCGGCATTCTTCTTGGAGACGGCAAACTGAACTATGGTTTAGAGCAGACCATGGAGATATATTACCGCATTCAGATTTGCAGTTTCATTCAAATCAGTCCCGACTTTCAGTTCATACAGAACCCCGGATACAATATGGACAGGGGTCCTGTCGAGGTATACGGCCTGCGTTTACGCTTGAGTTACTAAACGAAGAATGAAAAAGATCACTCAGAGAAAAGACGATATACGATGAAGTCACACCCCTCCACACAGGGCGTCGAGATTGGGGCCATTCTTGCACCAATGCCGGGAAGGCATTCCCGGAGAAAAAGCGAGGTATCTTTGCTTTTTCCCGCGCCTCTTCCTGACCTGTCTATGACCAGCCCCCGCGTGACATGTTCTCCGCGTGTTCGCGGGCGCAAAGCTCCTGACTCAATTTGCCTTGACAGCAATACACCGTACGTGGACAATGCCGGATCATTTCAAAGGGTACTCAGACAGGGGCGCCTTAAATTGAAACTGTGCAGCTTCATCTCAATTTGGGTTCTTCTCTTTACGGCCGCCTTATTCCCTTCTTCTGCTGCGGCTGGCCTGGTAAGCGGTCCAGGCTGGAACATCGCCGGGGTAGCGGATTTCAATGGGGACGGATGCCGGGATATTCTCTGGAGAAATCAGACAACCGGGGATATGGCGGTCTGGTACATGCACGGGAATACCCTGGCTGCTGAACAAAAGTTTGAGTCATCGCCTGATTCCACCTGGGATGTCGTCGGGGTGGGTGATTTCAATGGAGACGGAAGCCCGGACATTCTTCTGAGCAATAAGTCAACCGGTGACGTACGGATATGGTACCTGAACGGATCGGCCGTCATGGGTCAGGACACAGTCGCCGGGTTGGGCAACCCGTGGAACATTGCAGGTGTGGGAGATTTCAACGGGGATGGAAGCCCGGACATTCTTTGGAGAAATCCGCAGACCGGCGAAACTATCGTCTGGTTTATGAAAGGGAGGCTCCGTCTAGGGACGGAGACTCTGGAAGCTCTTCCCCCTCCCTGGAACATAATCGAAATTGGTGATTTCGGCGGAGACGGGTCTCCGGACATCCTTTGGAAAAATTCCGCAACCGGAGACGTTGTGGTATGGTACATGCGCGGTCTGGCCCATTTGGACCCGGGCGCTATTGCGGTCCGCGCGCCTCCCCTGGATATAGTCGGAGTCTGTAGTCTTGACGATGATGTGAATCCAGATATCATCCGGAGGCATATCGCAACCCTGTCCGACTCTTGCTCGCGTTTGGCCGTGGGCCTTCCCGGCAGTATCGTTATTTCCAGCCCATGTATTCGCGCGCCGCCGATCTTCGCAGTTTGCTCCTGATTTATTCTGTTGCATAAATCCTGTAAGACTTACCCTCTCGCACCTGGAGTCCCTCATCCGGAGGCTGACTCCACATAGAGGCATACCATGCGATTCAACAAGAAAACCATCCAGGCAGGAACGGCCCTTGCGGCGCTCATCATCTTGGCCGGCTTATACTTCGCCAAGAATTCGGGCAATCAGCCGGCATCGGAGCGAAAAACAGGGGAACCAAATGCCGCGCAAAGCGATGCTGCTACTGCGAAAAGCGTGGAATTGAGTGAAACTCAGCTTAAGTCGGTCAAGGCCGAGCCTGCGGGAGAGAGGACTTTCGTTATCCAGCGGGAAGCGGTCGGCAGTATCGACTTCAACCAGGACATCACGGTCCAGGTCTTTTCGCCCTACCAGGGGAAAATAGTCGGCCTGTTTGCAAAGCTCGGCGATGAAGTCGTCAAAGGCCAAAAGCTCTATACGATTGACAGCCCCGATCTCAATCAGGCCGAATCGGCCCTGGTTGCTGCGGCGGGAGTGCTCGAGCTGACCACCCGCACGTTGGCCCGAGCCAAAAAACTCTATGAGACACAGGGGATCTCCCAGAAAGACCTGGAGCAGGCGATCTCCGATCAACAAAGCGCGGAGGGCGCTCTCAAGGCCGCCCGCAATGCCGTCCGCCTGTTCGGCAAGACCGAAGCGGAGATAGATCAAATAGTGGCAAAGCGCAAAGTCGACTCCATTATGGTCGTACCCAGCCCGATAACCGGCCGAATAACGGCCCGCAATGCAGCGCCCGGGCTTCTTGTGCAACCGGGATCGGCGCCCGCCCCTTACTCGGTTGCCGACATCTCTACCATGTGGATGCTGGCATACGTTGTCGAGAGCGACAGTCCGCTCTTCCATGTGGGACAGGAGGTCAAAGTCAAGGTAATGGCCTGGCCGGACAAAGTGTTCGAAGGAAAGGTCTCCACCATCGGAGCAGCCGTCGACCCAACTACTCACAGGCTTCTGGTGCGCTCGGAAATCCGTGATCCAAAGCACGAGCTGAGGCCGGGAATGTTCGCTACCTTTGTTATTCGAACAGGCGACTCGGTAACCGCAACCGCTGTCCCACTCGACGGCGTTGTCCGCGAGGGCGACGGCACCATGACAGTCTGGGTCACCACCGACCGCAAGACCTTCACCCAGCGCAGCGTGAAGCTGGGTTTGCAGCAGGACGGATACCACCAGATCATCGAGGGCCTGAAGCCGGGAGAGCTGGTAGCCACCGAGGGGGCGCTCTACCTGAGCAACGCCTTGATGAACGCATCAAAGTAAAGAATCAGTGGTCAGTGGAGTCGTCAGTGGTCAGAAAAAGCCTTTTTTCCGGCCACTGTAGTCAGGCCACTGGTGACTGCCTTTAGAGGTAACCATGCTTAAGTCTCTGCTTGCTTTCGTATTGACGCGCCGTCCGATTATCATCATGTCGCTGCTCGTCTTTATCGGCGCAGGCTTCTTTGCTTATTCGAAGCTAAACATCGAGGCCTACCCGAACCCGGCGCCCGTGATCCTTGAGATCACCGCCCAGTCTGCCGGCCAGTCCGCCGAAGAGATGGAGCGCTACTACACGATCCCGATGGAAGTCGGGCTTGCCGCCACACCCGGAGTCGATAATATACGATCTACCTCGTTCTATGGGCTTTCTTTCGTCCGCGTGACCTTCAAATACAGCGTGGATTACTACTTCGCGTACACACAGGCTGCGCTCAGCCTGCAGCAAAGAGTCAATCTTCCCAACAATGTGAGCCCCACCATCCAGGGATCGAGTCTTGTAGGCGAAATCTTTCGATACCAGGTGGTCGGGCCGCCCGGCTTCGGCCTGACAAATCTTCGCACGGTCCAGGACTGGATACTGCAGCGCCGATTGCTGTCGGTCCCTGGAGTTGTGCAGGTCAATACCTGGGGAGGTACGACCAAGGAATTCGAAGTTGAAGCGGATCTCGACAAACTTGAAGCCTACAGCATTACCGTACCCCAGTTGGTCAGCGCCGTCGGCAACGCCAACATCAACGTGGGTGGACGCACGATCAATATCGGCCAGCAGTCCGTGAACATCCGCGGTGTCGGCCTTGTCGATAGTGGAGGATCAACCGATTTGACCCAAGGCTGGAAGGTCGATGAAATTCAGAATATCACCCTCACGCAATCAAACGGCATTCCGGTCCTGGTGAAAGACGTTGCGAAGGTCTATGTGGGTTATGTGCCCAGGCTCGGCAAGTGCGGCCGCGATAAAGACGATGACGTGGTGGCGGCTATCGTGGTGATGAATCGGACCATGCACACAAGGGATGTTTTGGCCCGGGTCAAGGCGGAAGTTGCAAAGATCAACAGCGACGGCACACTGCCGCCGGGAGTCAAGGCGGTTCCCTTTTATGACCGTGGCTGGCTGGTCTCCATAACCACCAGTACGGTCCTGCACAATCTCATCTTCGGCTTCCTGCTTGTTTTCTTGATCCAGTGGCTTTTTCTGGGAAACTTGCGCAGCGCCCTCATCGTCGGCGCAAATATCCCAGTGGCTCTTTTCTTCGCCGTAATAATTATGGTGCTGCAGGGGGAAGACGCGAATCTTTTGTCTGTTGGGGCGGTGGACTTCGGCATCATCGTGGATTCTGCGGTAATACTGGTCGAGAACATATTCAGGAATTCCCAGGCTAAAACGGAGGAGAGAACTCATTTCCTGGAAGATCTTGCCGAGGGAGTGTTTGGGAGGAACCCTACTAAAGATGGTCGAGCATGGACAGATCGAATGCGGCTGATCTACATCAGCGTCCTTCAGGTAGATAAAGCAGTATACTTCTCCGCTATGATTACGGTAGCAGCTTTCATTCCGCTGTTCACAATGCAGGGCGTCGAAGGCCAGATTTTCGGACCAATGGCAAGGACTTACGCATATGCGCTTGCGGGAGCGCTCATTGCCAGTTTCACGATCACTCCCGTGCTCGCCTCATTCCTGCTCCCCGAGCGAGTCAAGGAATCTGAGACGATTGTGGTCTGGGCGCTTCGTTCGGCATATACACCGGTCCTTCGCTGGGGGCTTTCTAACCGGAAAGTCGTCGTCGCTATCGGAATCGCATTTCTCGCGGTCGTAGGTCTTCTGGTCCCACGGCTCGGCACCGAGTTTCTGCCGGCCCTCGAGGAAGGCAATCTCTGGATCAGGGCATCGATGCCCCCTACCATATCGCTCGAAGCCGCCATGCCGGCTGTTACCAGGATGAGGCGGATACTTCTGAGCCACCCGGAAGTAATCACTGTGGTCTCCCAGCATGGACGGCCGGACGATGGCAGTGACGCAGCCGGATTCTATAATGCCGAGTTTTTTGCTCCGCTAAAGCCTTTCGAGCAGTGGCCCCCGGGCCTTACAAAAGAAAAACTGGTCGAAGAACTGCAGTCTGAGTTCTCTAAAGAATTTGTCGGTGTTGACTTCAATTTCTCCCAGTACATACAGGACAATATTGAAGAGGGCCTCTCCGGCGTCAAGGGGGCCAACTCCGTCAAAATCGAGGGCCCTGACCTGGCCGTCCTCGAGCAGATCGCGGTCCAGGTTCAGCACGAAATGTCCCAGATCAAGGGGGTGGAAGACCTCGGGATCTTCCGCGTCCTTGGCCAACCGAATTTTAACATCAGGGTGAATCGTGAAAAGACGGCCCGCTACGGACTCAATGCAGGTGATGTTAACACGGTAATACAAACAGCCTTTAACGGTAATGTGGCGACGACCGTCCTCGAAAGCGACCGCCAGTTCAACCTTACCATTCGCGCGGCGCCGGAATATCGCAACAGCATCGAAGCGGTGCGAAATATCAAGGTAGGCTACCAAGCGAGTGCAGGAGTTGCCTATATTCCACTGACCGAACTTGCCGACATATCTCTGGATACGGGGGCGTCCTATATCTATCACGAACGCAATCGGCGCTACATACCGATCAAGTTCAGCGTGCGCGGCCGCGACCTCGGGAGCACTGTGACCGAGGCGCAGACGCGTATAGCGCAAAATGTGAAGCTGCCGAGCGGATATCGGATCGATTGGGCCGGCGAGTTTGGAGAACTTCAGGAAGCAACCAGACGCCTCGAGTTCATTGTGCCGATTACTCTCTTTCTCATCATGGTAATTCTTTACAGCCTGTTCAATTCGCTGCTGGACAGTCTTCTGGTGCTGGCGGGGATACCATTTTCGATCGCGGGCGGCGTGCTGTCGCTCTTTGTGAGCGGCTTCGACTTCAGTATCTCAGCCGCGATCGGTTTTGTATCGTTATTCGGGGTCTCGGTCATGAACAACATCCTGATACTAACATATTACAACCAGATTCGGTTGAACCGCACCGGCTTGAGCCGCACCGAGGCCATGTTCCATGCGGCTGAACAGAGGATGCGGCCGATGCTCATGACGGCGTTGTCCGCCTGCATAGGATTGCTTCCCGCTGCGCTTTCCACCGGTATCGGCAGCCAGGTGCAGCGCCCATTGGCGGCCGTAATCGTGGGAGGCATGTTGATCGGTCCTATTATGTTGCTTGTGGTAGTACCTCCGCTCCGCATGCTTTTCACGAGAAAGCCGCAGAGTGCGCCGGTAGAACAATAGGCCCTGTTAGACTTCTAGCCTTCAACTCAGGGGGCAGGAGAGATCTTAAGGAAGCCCATGCTGAAGTCGCTGCTCATCTTTGTTCTTACACGCCGTACGATTGTCCTGATGTGCCTGCTCGTTCTTATCGGCGGTGGGTTCTTTGCTTATTCGAAGCTCAACATCGAGGCCTATCCGAACCCGGCGCCCGTGATCCTTGAGATCACAGCACAGGCTCCCGGCCAGTCCGCCGAAGAGATGGAGCGCTACTACACGATCCCGATGGAGGTCGGGCTTGCCGCGACGCCCGGAGTCGACAACATCCGCTCGACCTCGTTCTATGGCCTTTCCTTTGTCCGAGTCACATTCAAATACGGCGTCGATTACTACTTCGCCTACACGCAGGCCGCCCTAAGCCTGCAGCAAAGGGTCAATCTTCCCAATAATGTGAGCCCCACTATCCAGGGTTCGAGTCTTGTTGGCGAAATTTATCGATACCAGGTAGTCGGACCTCCAAATTTCGGTCTCACCAATCTTCGAACTGTCCAGGACTGGGTTCTGCAACGCCGGTTGCTAACGGTTCCAGGCGTGGTCCAGGTGAACGCGTGGGGGGGTATGATTAAGGAATTCGAAGTCGAGGCCGATCTCAACAAACTTGAGGCCTACAGCATTACCATACCTCAATTGGTCAGCGCCGTCGGCAACGCCAATATCAACGTAGGCGGGCGCACGATCAACATCGGCCAGCAGTCCGTGAACATCCGCGGCCTGGGCCTTATCGACACTGGCGGTTCAACCGATTTGACCCAGGGCTGGAAGGTCGATGACATTAAGAACATCGTCCTCACTCAATCGCACGGTACTCCCGTCCTGGTACGAGACGTTGCCAAGGTCTATGTGGGCCATGTACCCAGGCTTGGCATGTGCGGCCGAGATAGAGACGACGATGTGGTGACGGCCATTGTGGTGATGGATCGGGAACAACAGACAAAAACCGTATTGGCCCGCATCAAGGCGGAAATCGAAAAAATCAACAGCGACGGGACGCTGCCTCCTGGAGTCAAGGCGGTCCCCTTTTATGACCGTGGCTGGCTGGTCTCGATAACCACCCACACGGTCCTGCACAATCTTATCTTCGGCTGCCTCCTCATTTTCTTTATCCAATGGATTTTTCTTGGCAATCTGCGCAGCGCCGTCATCGTCTGCGCAAACATTCCTTTCGCTATGTTCTTCAGCGTTATAATCATGGTGCTGCAGGGGGAGGGCGCTAACCTGCTGTCTGCCGGTGCAATCGACTTCGGCATTATCGTGGATTCTGCGGTAATACTGGTTGAGAACATATTCAGGAATTCTCAGGCTCAACCTGAAGAAAAGAAGCGGCTTCTAGAAGATCTTGCCGAGGGGCGATTCGGAAGCAATCCGACCGGCCACAGCAGGGCGTGGACCGACCGGCTGCGCATGGTCTACATCAGCACTGTGCAAATGGATAAAGCGATATATTTCTCTACCATGATTACGGTTGCGGCCTTCATTCCGCTGTTCACCATGCGGGGCGTAGAAGGACAGATTTTTGGCCCAATGGCAAGGACTTACGCCTATGCGCTGGCCGGAGCGCTGGTTGCAACTTTTACGATCACTCCCATGCTCGCGTCGCTGCTGTTCCCCGAACACATTGAGGAAGCAGAAACGATTGTGGTGAGAGTGCTGCGTTCAGCCTATACGCCGGTCCTTCGCTGGGCGCTTCAAAACAGGAGAACGGTTGTCGCTTTAGGAATCGCATTTCTGGCGGTGGTCGGATTTCTGGTCCCGAGACTCGGCACCGAGTTCCTACCGGCCTTAGAGGAACACAATCTGGATATCCATGCATTGATGCCGCCCACAATATCGCTTGAAGCAGCGATGCCGACGGTGACAAAGATGCGTGAGATCATCCTGAGCCACCCGGAAGTCAACACCGTGATCTCTCAACATGGCAGGCCGGACAACGGCAGCGACACCGGCGGGTTCAGCGATGCCGAGATATTCGTCTTTCTAAAGCCGCTGGACCAATGGCGCCCAGGAATGGACAAAGAAGAATTGGTCCGTGAATTACAAGCGGAGTTCTCCAGGGAGTTCATCGGCATCACCTTCGACTTCTCGCAATACATACAGACCAATGTTGAAGAGGGCATGTCGGGTGTCAAGGGCGCTAATTCCGTCAAGATCATCGGTCCCGATCTGGCGACTCTCGAGCAGATCGCACTCAAGATTCAACACGAAATGGCCCAGATCAAGGGGGTGGAAGACCTCGGTATCTTCCGTGTCCTTGGGCAGCCGAATTTAAATATCAGGGTGGACCGTGCAAAAGCGGCCCGCTACGGACTCAATGCAGGCGATGTTAACACGGTGATACAAACAACCCTGGACGGCAACTTGGCGACGACCATCCTTGAAGGCGACCGTCAATTCAATCTTACCGTGCGCCTGGCGCCCGAATATCGCAATAGTATCGAAGCGGTGCGAAATATCAAGGTTGGCTACCAGACAGGAACAGGAACTGCTTATATTCCACTGACCGAACTTGCGGACATATCCCTTGATACCGGGGCTTCCTACATTTATCACGAGCGCAATCAGCGCTTTATCCCAATAAAGTTCAGCGTTCGCGGCCGAGACCTCGGGAGCACCGTTGCAGAGGCGCAGCAACGCATAGCGCAAAACGTCAAGGTGCCCAACGGATATCGTCTTGAGTGGGCCGGCGAGTTTGGAGAACTTCAAGAAGCAGCCAGACGCCTTGAGGCAATTGTACCGGTCACCTTGTTTCTGATCATTGTGATGCTTTACAGTTTGTTCAATTCCCTGCGGGACAGCCTGCTGGTGCTGGCAGGGATACCTTTTGCCGCCGCGGGCGGCGTTCTGTCGCTATTTATCAGCGGCCTCGACTTCAGCATCTCCGCTGCTATCGGTTTCGTATCGTTGTCCGGGGTATCGGTTATGAATAACATCCTGCTGCTTACCTATTACAATCAGATCCGGTTGACCCGCACTGACATGGACAGATTTGAAGCGATGTTCCATGCAGCGCGGGAGCGTATGCGGCCGATGCTCATGACGGCTCTGTGTCCTTGCCTCGCCTTGCTTCCGGCTGCGCTTTCCACAGGCATCGGCAGCCAGGTGCAGCGCCCATTGGCGGCAGTAATCGTCGGGGGGATGCTGATAGGTCCCATTTTGTTGCTGGTGGTCGTACCGCCGCTCCGGATGCTTTTCGGGACCAGGGAGAAAGACACTGTGACAGAACAATAGGTCTAATAAGATTTATTGGACCTATAGCCCCCCCTTTGTAAAAGGGGGGCAGGGGGGATCCTAAAAATGTCCGCAAAATGCTTTTGCTGCATCGCAGCATTTTCACTTTTGGGCTTGGTTTCAGGCTGTGCCGTCGGGCCGGACTTCCATCGTCCCGAAACACCGGCTGCCGCCGGCTACACTGCGCAGCCGCTCGTTGCCACGGCCTCGTCGCCCGGTGTGGCAGGAGGCGAAGAACAGCGGTTTGTAAAGGATATGGACATTCCGCAACAGTGGTGGACGTTGTTTGAGTCGGCGCCCCTGAATGCACTGATCGAAAAGTCGATCAAAGCCAATCCGACACTTGATGCGGCAAAGGCGGCGCTGCGTCAGGCCCGCGAGGACGTCGCAGCTCAAAAGGGCTTCTTTTATCCCACGGTCCAGGCCAACGGTTCGGCCACCCCCCAGAAACAGCCGCTTGAAACAATAACTCCCTTGCTGACTTCCGGTGCGGAGTACTTCACGCTCTATACCGCTCAGTTAACCGTGAGCTATGTCCCTGACGTGTTCGGCCTCAACCGGCGGCAGGTGGAATCACTGACGGCCCAGGCCGAGTTCCAGTGCTTCCAGCTCGAAGCGGCTTACCTCACATTGACATCCAACGTTGTGGCCGCTGCCGTCCAGGAAGCCTCGCTGCGCGCTCAGATAGCGGCAACACACAGTATAATCGAAATCGAAGCGAAACTGCTCGATATACAGCGCCGGCACCTGGCGCTTGGCTACATAACCGGACTCGACGTGGCTGCGCAGGAGGCGGCGCTGGCCCAGGCGCAGGCAACCTTGCCGCCGCTCGAAAAGCAACTGGCGCAAACGCGCGACTTGCTGGCGGCCCTTGCCGGCCGTTTTCCAAACGAGGAATTGGTGGAAAAATTCGACTTGGACGCTCTGCGCTTGCCGCAGGAACTGCCCGTCAGCCTCCCCTCGAAGCTTGTGGAGCAACGCCCTGACATGCGCGCCGCCGAAGCGCAGTGGCATTCGGCAAGCGCCCAAGTCGGCGTCGCTGTGGCCAACATGCTGCCGCAGATCAGCATCACCGGGGCCATGGGCGGGACTTCGACACAGTTGGGTCAACTGTTTGTTCCCGGCAACACTTTCTATAATATCGCCGGCGGCATGACGCAGACCATTTTCGACGCAGGCACCCTGCTGCACAAAAAACGTGCTGCCGAAGCCGGCCTGGAGCAAGCGGCGGCACAGTATCGCAGTACCGTTTTAAACGCCTTCCAGAACGTGGCGGATACGCTGCACGCGCTCGAGTCCGACGCAGATGCTCTGAAGGCGGCAGTAGCAGCGGAACACGCCGCCAGGCGGACCCTGGACCTTACAAGCAGACAGTTGGAGCTCGGGGCTGTTAACTACCTGGCAGTGCTGTCAGCCCAACAAACCTGGCAGCAGGCCGTGATAAACCTTGCGCAGGCCCGGGCAAACCGTTTTGCCGACAGCGCAGCCCTATTCATGGCCCTCGGCGGCGGATGGTGGAACCGTACCGGCCCGGCCACCGCACAGGCGAACGTTCGAACCGCACCCTGAAAGCCTGTAAACGCAAAAAATTCTCACCACAGAGACACGGAGGCCACAGAGAAAAGCTTTTTAAGACAGTTGATCATGCCCCTTTTGGGACACCCTTGAAACCATGAAAAGTGTCGTTCCCTTCGCGTCTTCGCGGCTTCGCGTGGGAACTTTTCGAAGCAGCTCCTCATGCCCCGTTGGGACACCCGGAAACCATGAAAAGTGTCGCTGCCTTCGTGTCTCTGCGCCTCTGCGTCTCCGCGGTGAATAGTCTTTTCGAGACAGTTCTATGTTCCTGTTGATCTTGTTGAATTCTTGTTTTCTCTGTGTCTCTGTGGTGAATCCTTTTCTTTCAGCCCTGCCGCTTTCAACAAGCCGCATCGTCGGCCGGATTCAGAAGCTTTTGCACGCATTCTTTCAGGTCTTTTATCTTAACCGGTTTGGCGAAAAAACCGTCCACTTTGCTCTTCATCGCTTCAACCGCCGAATCCAGGCTTGCAAAGGCTGTTATCATTACCACCTTGACCTCGGGGTATGCAGTCTTGATTGTGCGCAGCACATCCATCCCGTCGATGCCTTTCATCTTGAGGTCAGTGATCACTACATCGAATTTTTCCTCTCTGAGCCGTGCAAATGCGGGTTCAGCATTCAGAAAGGTTTCCACTTTATAGCCGTCCGGCTCCATGGCAGCTTTAATCATCTGTCCAACAATCCTCTCGTCGTCAATTACTATAACCCTGAAACCAGACATTGTTCGCTCCTCTCGGTCTGTCTGTAAGCGGGGAGTTCTATTGTGAAGCAGGTCCCTACCCCCGGTTCGCTTCTCACCCTCAGGTCTCCATTATGATTTTTAATGATTCCGTAGCTGACAAATAAACCCAGCCCGGTTCCGCTCGCCCCTTTGGTGGTAAAGAAAGGGTCGAAGATGTGGGGCAGCATTTCGGGGGCTATTCCTTTCCCGGCATCCTCCACGTCCACTTCCACTCGGCAGGTGGCGAGGTTAAAACGGGTTGAAAGACGCAGCCAGTCTCCCGGCGCTGAAGCGTGAAGCGCATTGGTGAGCAGGTTGATCAGTACACCCTGGATCTGGTGTTCGTCTATATAGACTGAAGGTAGATCATCCCTTAAATCAAGCTGCGCCTCGATGTTGCAGATACAGATCATGTTGTGGACAAGCCGCATGCTTTTATGGACTACATTGTTGATGAAGGTTTCCTTGAGGTCGGGTTTCTTGGGTCTGGCAAAATCGAGCAAGTCCTTCACTATCCGCTGGATCCGCTCCGTTTCCTCCTCGACGCTTTTCATGTACTCGATATGCTCGTCACGGCCCATGTTATCATAGAGGTCTATAAAGTTTTGCGCCAGCATCGAGATATTATTGAGCGGGTTTCCAACCTCGTGGGCCACGCCTGCGATAAGTATACCGATTGAAGCCAGTTTCCTTGCCTCGAGGACCTGCTCTTCCCGGTTCCGCAGTTCTTGAGCCATTGAAACAAGCGCGGAGATAGCGAGGCCGCATTCATCCTTCGATGTGCTCGGTTCGATTTTGCCGAAATCGCCTTCGGATATGAAATGTGTGGCCTTCTCTATCCGTTTGAGAGAACTGAGCACCCTGAAGGACAAAAGGCTGGTGATGCCGACAGCGGAAAGGAGGATGAACGCCAAAGACAAAAAGAGCCCCCTCTTAGAGGTTGCGATGATCTGGTTTACCTGATCTCTCTCAGTGATTGTCACATAATGCGTAAATTCTCCCAGCTTTTGGCCGGCCTCCCGAACAGTGGCTTGAACGGCCATATCGCCTACTTCGGCCGGCTTCAGGGCCTGCCGGTAATTCGAAAGGCTTGACTCCAACTCGTCTGTTTTGCCCTTGCCGATTGCTCGAACGATATTGGGCATGGAATCTTTGATGGCGTAAAAGACCGCGTCTATTTTCTTCTCGATTTCCGGCAGGGCCGACCTGTCTCCATAGAGGAAAAAATTCTTTTCTGCGAGCCTCATTTCGAGAAAAGATGAATTGAGGTCGTCGGCAATCTCCATGAATCTTAATTTTGTGAGAACCTGGTCTTGGCTTCGGTAGGCAAAGAAGCCGGTCAGGGCTATCAGCAAAATGTTTACGAAATTTGCGATCATTATTTTGTGGACTATCTTCATAATTTTTCCATTGCGCATCGCGCACGATCGGACCGCTGGAAGGGGATAGCGTTCACCGCAGAGACACGGGCAAAAAAACTCTCACCACAGAGGCACAGAGGTAAAAGTGGGAAAAGTTTTTTTGCCACGGATGACACGGATAAAGGTAAACTCCGAAAAAGCTTTCGACCGAACGCCAAAAATTTCCGTAAATTGCTGAAATATAATGAATAGATCATTTTTCATCCGTGATAATCCGTGCTATCCGTGGTCAATTTCTTCTCTGTGCTCTCTTCTTGTCCGGACCATGTCTCGTCTCTGCGGTGAATGGCTTTCAATGAGCCCTTTCCATGACCAGTCTCCGTGGTGAACGGATTCTAGAAAGCCACCGCACATTTGAGTGCCTCGTAGTTCTCTTTTCTCACCGGCCAGGACCATACTATGCCGTCAACTACCAGAAGCAGGCCGGCCAGAATTATAAATCCATCGACTATGTTTAGCATGCTCAGACCGAAATAGGTAATCAGGCCAACCCCGACGCTCGCAAAAGAGACCCCGGTGCGAATGAAGGAAAGACCGGTCCTGGCCCGCGAGTAAATGGCACGGTAACATGCCGCAATGGTGCGTTGCGCGGCGAAAAGGTTCCTTTCGTGGGCGAGCTGCGAGCGCGGCTTATTGTCGTATGATGGCTCGATAACTGTCACGGTGCGATGCGCCATATCCGAAAGCCGGGCCAGCATCGTCTTTCCGTCTTGGCCGCCTGGGTTTCCCCTTTCCACAAACTGGTAGTTTTCCAAAAAGTACAGGCTTGCCGCCGTTACTTCTACGAGCGTCTGATGCCTAGGTGGGCGGAAAATGGATTTTTTGACCCTGAAATAACTTAACAGTCCGACAAAAATAAGCAGCAAGCCGGTGGCAATCATCGCCCAATAGATCGGCGCCAAATGCATTGCCCTGCCGTTGCGCAGAAGCGTTCTTCCGATTATCATCATCGTCAGGCCTCCTCGCAAAAGACTCAATTGGGTCCTTACCTTGGCGAAATCCGTCCGGTAGCCCGCAAGCTTCGTTCTCCATCGGGCCATTGTATTGCGCCAGAGTGCAAGAGCCGTTCTTTCGTTTCCGGTAAGATGACTGGGATCGGAATTCAAAAAATCCTCTATGAAATAGGCAACATCTTCAACAAGAGCTACGTGGAACCGGAATTTCTCGGCCTTAAAACAGCCCGCAACCTCCTCGACCAGCAGGGGGTCGCCGGGATCGCGGGCTGCTATGACCACGGTGTCCTCGTCCAATGCGACGGGAAACCACAGGTTTAAACAGAGCCTCTCAGGGTCCAGCCCGGCAAGAAGCTCAGGGGGCACAGGAAGTCTTTCATCATACTCCACCCAATCGCAACGGTAGTGACTGGCAAGGGCTTCGAGCAGTTTGCGGCGTGGAATGCCGAGATCGTAGCGGAGGATTTCCTCCAGTTCCACGTCCCTGGCCTGCGCCGCTTCTCCCGAAGAGCGCAGTTGACCTGCGGTGATGGTCCCCCATTCCACCAGGGCCTGAAAATTCTCCATTGATTCAGCTACACTCATTGTCGTCACCATAGCTAAATATCACCTTTTTCCAGAACACGGTCGGCTTGCCGAAATCGGGCATGCGGATCTCCAGGTCTTCAAAGCAATACGGCAGTTGCCTTTTCGTCCGCTCGGCGGTTATGTGCCAATGAAGACCGTCGGCAATCAAAAACAGGCCGGCAAGCATCAGCAGGAAATCGAAAAGCGTCCATGGGATATTGCCCCAGCCAAAATAGAACAGTAGACCCAAGCCGACGGAAAAGATGCTTGTTCCCGTTCTGATGAATGAGAGGCCCGTCCTCGACCTTGCCATGGTTGTTCGAAGCCTTGACTTCACGTTGCGCCTTTCGGCAAGGAGAGTGCGCTCCAGAGCAAGGCCGGTCGTCCCCCAGATGCCCGGGGCATGTGTCCCCTTGACCATCAGTTTGGGCGGCATGTCATCGAGCCGGCTGAAAGCTCGGAACATGAAATCCCATATGGAAGTGCTCTCCTCGATTTGGCGTATGGTCTTGGAACTCTCAAGCCCTGCGCGCCGTCCGGGGAAATACCATCGGGCGCCTTCTACAAACATGGTCAGGCCCGTTAAGATCAGGCCGGCATAAAAGATCGTCCACAGGCCGGGAGGAAATTGCCTGATAAGCAGGATGCCCAGCCCGGCAAAGGAGTTGCCGGTTCTTGTGAAGGCGAGGCCCGTCCGCGCCCTTGCCATCTTTGTCCTGTAAGCCGCAAGAAAAGTCCTCTCTTCAGCCAGGTCGGTCCTGTCGTTTGCGAAAAATCGGCGCCTCATAACTGGAGAGAGCCTGTTCCACTTGGTCCGAAGTTGTTCTGCGCCCTTGATCGGTTGAGACCTCGTCAGCACCGCGCCTTCTTCGGTCGATTTTAGCTCTGCGATGGTGGTCCCGAAGGTGGATCGTGTAGGCAGGTAGCCGATTTCATCCGGTTCCAGCTTCCGCGTGGGCAGATACCACATTAGGCCGTCGGTAGCCATGATCATACCTACCAACAGCAGAGGCGCCTGGATGATGCTTAGATAGCCGAATCCGAAAATCCTTAACAGAGTGAGACTGATGGCGATAAAGGAAATCCCCGTTCGCATGAGCGCCAGGCCCGTGCGTCCCTTTGCCATGGAAGTTCTGTACCAGGCCAGAACCGTCCGGTCGCTTGCAAGCCTGGTGCGAAGCCGGGCCAGAGGGGTCCTTCCGGCGGACGGCGGGAAACTCGGATTGACGTCCTGAATGTGCTCGATCATGCGGGTGAGGTCGGACGGAAGGGCCACAATGAAGCGGATCGAAAGGACGCCGAGAGTGCTCTTGATCTTTTCGAGCAGTTCGAGGTCGAATGGACTGAATGCTGCGACCCGGGCCTCCTCCATCCTTACCGAAAACGGGAACCAAAGATCCCGCTTAAGCTCCTCTAGATCGAGCCTCTCTAATATTTCGCGGGGTGCCGGCAGGTTCTCTTTAAATTCTACAAACGGAAGACAATAATATTCGCTCAGGCAGAGCAGGACTTCATGCTTGGGGATTCCAAGACTTAATATCGACTCTTCGATGCGCCTTACCGCGCCCTCGGACTCCCGAATGATTTTTTCCAGGTTAGGCTCGCTGATTGTCCCCCGAGAAACCAGGCCGCTAAAGGCGGCTAATTGGTCGTTGACGGTTTCAAGGCCGTGCTGAACCCGCAGAGTTTTTTGCAGCATCCGCTTTCCAATCAAACAAAAGGCCGGAAACTTTTGTTGCTCCGGCACGTTATACGATGCCCCGCCTATCTTGATTGTGCCCGTCCGGATGAAAGACTTGCAGTGTGCGATTAGGAAAGGAGGAACAATCAGGTCCCGAACAGTGAATAAGACGCTATTTTAACAATCCCGGTATTTTTTTCAATAAAATCCATTTTTCACTCATTTAGCATTGTGCGGAAAAAGGATCGAACTTTACACTAAAGGGGTACTGCCTCTGGTCGTGGACAGGTCAGGGATAGCGTCGAGATCCTGGCTGGCGGTCCCCCCCCGGGGCGGGGGACGGGTAATGGCCGCCCCGGTGTCCTTATCGGTGCCGGGGCGCTAAGGACGCGACATTCTTTGTTTTGAGCTTCTTGTTGATATAGATTGAAGAAAAGCCGAAAAACAAACAAAGCACCGCGACATTTACGGACCGGTCGAGCAGCGACACGGCGAGCGCCTGCGATTGTGTGATCCCCAGAAACTGCGAGCTGAACATAAGCAGGCTCTCCCTTATTCCAAGTGCGGCGGGCGTGATGCTTATGAGCAGGGAAAGAGCCCCGATCATCGTGAAGATAGTGGACTGCGGAAATCCGATTCCATGTCCATAAGCGTCTTTCATTTGAAATGCGGCAAATGCGGCAAATTCCAGCCAGGTGATCACGGACAGCAGAAACAAGTTTAAAGCGGTCAGAGAGCAAAGCTTCATCACGGTTTTGTGGTTTTTTCTGATGATCTGCCAGCCCGACAGGACCCCGTTGGCCCGCTCCCTTACCCACCTGCTGGGAATCCATTCCAGGCTGGGAGGGGGGGAAAAAATTGCCCACGAAGTACAGGCGGCAATAGCGAGGAAAACCAGCGCAACAAGCAAACTGAACCCCCCCGAGTAAAGATAAAAAAGCGCCTGGCAGGCCAGGGCCACAACCGAGGATATGTTAAAGACGATAAGGTAATTTGCGGCAAGGCTCGACACGAAGTAGGAATAATCGAAATCGTGGCGGGATTTTAGATAAACCGCTCTAAACCCGGCGCCTCCTTTCATCGGCAGGAAAATATTGCCGAAGCTGGTGATCACCGATATCGAAAAATATTCGAAAAACTTCAGGTCTATGTCGAAATCGATGGTAAGGGCTTTGAGAAAAAGTCCGTTTACGATCAGCGCGGCCAAGACGGCACAGCCGATGATAATTACGTAAGACATGGAAATATCAGATAATTTTGTAAAATCCGAAAGATTGTTTCTAACGTAGGAGTAGAGAAAAAAAACACACGCAACAAATACCCCTAAGGGAAGAATTTTTCGTATGGATGGCATCTATACCCGATCAAAATCGACTTTGATAATCAATGCAAGGGCTAAGTCCGAGGCGTCCCGGCCACATTGACGGCGCCCGCCTCGCTGGCGGCCGGGCGGGCTGCAGAGATTTTGTCGTGAGGCCCCGCCTCCGCATGTTCTCTTCGCCTCTCCGGGCCCGCATACCTCTTTAGCCTTTCGCCGGCAAACGGGATGCTGCGGTCGAATCGCAGTTGGGTGATCTGTTCGGATACCAATCCGATGAAAAAGATAAGCGCAGCGAATACAATCAACATTTGGGAGGTCGGACCGTAGCGGCCTTCCAGCATGATAATTTTATAGAGACCATAGCCGACTCCGACCAGAAAGGTAAAGATGCTGGCCGGAAGAAAAATCTTCATGGGCGAAAACAGGGTCGTTATTTTGAAAATGATAAGGAAGAAGCGCGATCCGTCCCTCAGGAGCTTGATTTTGCTCTTGCTGCCCGCTGCTCGCTTTGGGCTTGTTATCGGAAAGTAAGCGAGACTGTAGCCTGAGCGAACCGTTGCCAGGGTTATCGTCGTCGGGTAGGAAAAGGTGTTGGGCAGCAGTGTGACGAACTCCTTTGCGGCTCCGGCCCTGATGGCCCGAAAGCCGGAGGTGAGGTCGTCGATGGTGCGGCCGGCACACGTACGAGGCAAACCGGTTGTATATCCTGTTTGCCAGGTCTCTATGAAAACTCGTTTCCGAATTCGAAGTGCGCGCGCCAACGACCATGTGATATTTATCAAGCAATTCCAGCAGAGCGGGAATCTCTTCGGGCGGGTGCTGGCCGTCGGCGTCAAGCATCACCAGGCAGAAGCCCCTCGCATAACGGATGCCGCTTTTTATCGCCGCCCCATTCCCAATGTTATATGGATGACAAAGCACTGTGGCGCCGGCCTCATGGGCCCTCTGAGCGGTTTCGTCGGTAGATCCGTCATCTACCACGATGATTTCATAGCTGCGGCCGGTTTCGTCCAGCGCTTCGCGCACTCGGCCCAATATCGATTCGATTCCCTGCGCCTCGTTCTTGGCAGGGATTATAACGCTTATTTGCGGATTCTCGGCAGAGCCGTTCCTGTATTGCACGAGGGACTCCTTCATTGGGCATAATGATTGACATTCTTCGTGTTTTTCCCCTCTTTTATACAGCCCTTGGAAAAGAGGGGATTCATTGCACACCACCAGGTTTCCCCCCCTTTTATAAAGGGGGCAGGGGTTGGTTTGAAAGCTTTTTCTACTCACTGTTCGTGGCGAACGCTTGCCAAACAGTTGCACGATCCGTGCCGCGGCTCTTATAATCGCGTCCGCCAAGATGCCGTTGAAAATACTGGTCCAAGGATTTACAATGAATAGCTCAACACCCAAGCTTCCCGCGCAGCTTCGCGTCGATATCCCCGGATCCGGTCCGGGGCAGCCTCCGGGTGAGGCCCTGCTGCTCGCATTGCACGCGGATGAACAGGCGGGTTGTCGCGAAATTTTGGCTGGCGACCCTCGTGGAGCGTCGAACTACTGCTAAAGGAAAGGTTAAGTGTCGCTTCTTCAGATCTGTAAATATCCTGACCCTGTGTTGCGCCAAAAGGCCGAACAAGTCAAAAATATCGACGACGGCCTTCAGTGTCTCATAGACGACATGGTAGAGACGATGTATCACGCGCCGGGAATCGGTCTTGCCGCAAACCAGGTGGGCCGGCCGCTCTGCTTGATTGTAATAGACATTCAGCGCGATGAATCTGAACACGGGCTGATCGTACTCATAAATCCCGAGATGGTAAGTGCTCGAAGGCGAGACAACCTTCGAGGAAGGCTGCCTCAGCGTGCCGGAATATTTTGCTAACGTAACCAGGTGCGAAGAGGTCGTGGTGTGCGGGCTTGACCGGCAGGGCGAAAAGATCGAAATAGCCGCCGGGGGCCTGCTTGCCATTGCGCTCCAGCATGAAATGGATCACCTGGAAGGCAAACTGTTTATCGACCGGATAAGCCCGATCTCCAGAGACATTTTTAAAAGAAGATGGAAAAAGACATTTAAGGATGAAAGGTAAGAGCCGCCGCTGTGCCTGGACTAGTCTTTCTTGGGACCCCGAATTTTGCTGTGCCGTGTCTGCAAACATTGCTGGACTGCAACGCCGGGGTCCGCCTCGTGGTCACTCAGCCCGACCGCCCCAAAGGCAGGGGACGCAGGATCTGTGAATCGCCTGTCAAAACCTTGGCGAATGAGGCAGGGATCCCGATATACCAGCCCGAACGCATCCGTGGCGGCGAAGTTATCGAAAAGATCCGGACATACGGTGCGGAGTGCGCTGTGGTGGTGGCTTTCGGACAGCTTGTTCCTCAATCTTTCCTCGACATTTTCCCTCTCGGAACCTTGAACGTCCACGGCTCTCTTTTGCCTCGCTACAGGGGGGCCGCCCCCATTCAACGCGCCATACTGGCGGGCGAAACCCTGACGGGCATCTCGATAATGCTCCTCGACGCCGGGATGGACACAGGACCGGTGCTTTCGCAAAAAGAAGTCTCGATAGGTCCCGAGGATTCTTTCGGGACGGTCTACAAAACTCTTGCCGAACATGGCGCGAAGCTTTTGATCCACACCCTCCGTGACTGGACGGACCGACGGCATGCCCCCCTGGTCCAGGATGATGCTTTGGCCACTTACGCCCCTCCGATCCATAAAGAGGAGCTTCGGATTGATTGGAATTCTCCGGCAAAAGATATTATAAACAAGATCAGGGCGTTTGACCCGGCGCCGGGCGCGTGGTTTGGGCTTGGAGGAAAAAGAGTCAAGTGCTTCCAGGCTGCCTCATTTGCCTGGACGGCAGCCGGAGCTCCGGGCGAGGTGGTCGGCATGGCGGATTGCGGCCTCATAGTTGCCGCAGGCTGCGGTCAGTCCCTGTGCATTGGAGAGCTCCAACTTGAGGGCCTGCGGCGCATGCGGGCGTCTGAATTCATTTGCGGCAGGCCTATACCGAGAGGCTCGTTTCTGGAATGACTCACGTCGAAAAATCGACAGAACTGCCCCAAAAAGGAGCCCTTCCCGGTTTGAGCCCACCTCCCTCCGGCTCCGAAAAGCGAATCGTGATATCTCTTGTCGCGCTTTTCGGGACCATCGCCACTGCCGTTTTGATCCTTCTCTTCATAGTGCCCTATTACGGTTTTAGCAGGATTTCCGTCCACCTGCCGCTGATAATGGCAACTCTCACAGCCTTGGTTGCCGCCGTGTTGCTCGGTAGCCTCGGTCTGCTGGCTACGGTGTTCGCCCTGGGACGCGATGTTCCTTTTTCGCGAAAGCTGCGCAGTGTTGCGGTCAAGTTGCTCCTGCCCGTACTCGTCGGCCTCGGCAGGCTGGCGGGCCTACGCCGCGAACAGGTACAGCATGCGTTCGTCGCCGTAAACAACGAACTCGTCCTGGCCCAATGCCGCAACGGGAACCCCCCGCGATCCATCCTGCTCCTGATGCCGCACTGCCTGCAGGATAAAGACTGCCTGGTGAAGATCACCCACCAGGCGCAGAATTGTAAACGCTGCGGCAAATGCAGCATAAAAGACCTTCTGGGGCTTGCTGAAAAATACGGCGTCCAAATTGCCGTCGCCACCGGAGGAACCATTGCGCGACGAATAGTCATCGAGACTCGTCCCGACCTGATTATAGCCGTTGCATGCGAGCGCGACCTGACAAGCGGCATCCAGGATACCACCCCGCTGCCCGTTTACGGCATCTTCAACCAGCGTCCTTTCGGACCTTGCCTCAATACCCGGGTGGCGCTGGATCTGGTCGAATCCGTCCTCCGCGAAGTCCTTCCCGGAGTTCCCGGGCCGCTCTGAAAACTGAAAGACAAGATCCCACCACAGAGACGCAGAGGACACAGAGGTAAGCAAGATTTTGTTTAACTGGATTCTGGCGCCTACCCCGAACTCGATCAAGGGGTAGAACGACGAATGATTGAAGGACGAATGATCGAAATCTCTGTGCCCTCTGTGTCTCTGTGGTGCAAATTCAGGCTTCTCTTTTTATATGCTCACATCGCGAACCTTGGCTTACCAGATTTTGCTGCACTTGGAGCAGAAGGCTTCCCATCCCGACCGGTTGATCCGGACCGCTCTCGAGCGCCACTCGCAACTCGATGAGCGTGACCGGGCTCTTATGACCGAGCTTGTTTACGGTGTTGTGCGCTGGCAGGGCCGGCTCGACTGGCACATCGATGAGCTTAGCAGAACGCGGCCCGACAAGATCGCTTCGGCTGTACGGGTCCTCCTCCGGCTCGCCCTCTATCAGATCTTTTTTCTAGACCGCATACCGGACCACGCAGCAGTAAACGATACCGTTGAGATCGCCAAAAGCAGTCAGCCCCCTCATGTGATCAAGTTCATAAACGCTGTCTTGCGTGAGGCGGCCAGAAGAAGAGAAACTCCGCCCGTAGCCGAAGGCCTCGGGCAAATCGGCCGCGGCGGCTCGCCGTGGAACTGGCCCGACCCGGAAAAGGACCCGGCTGCGTATATGGCGGTCATGACGTCACACCCGGTTTGGCTCGTACGCAAGCTGATAGATGACCTCGGCCTCGAAGAAGCCCGGCTTTTTTGCGAGTCGAACAACCGGATCGCTCCGGCGGTTTTCCGGGTCAATACGCTAAAAGCCACGTGCGAAGAGGCAATTGACTCCCTTAAGGCCGAAGGAATCGAGGCGGCGCCTTCCCCCTTGCTTGAACATGCCCTGAGGGCGAAAGCCCCGAGGCGGGACATGACGGGGACGGCCGCGTTCCGGGAAGGCTTGCTTCAGGCGCAGGACGAGGCCTCGCAAATGGTTTCCTTTCTGCTCGCTCCTATGCCGGGAGAGCGCGTACTTGATCTTTGCTCCGGTTTGGGCGTAAAGTCGGCCCACATCGCCCTCATCATGCAAAATGAAGGCGAAGTGCTCTGCGTTGACCAATCGGCATGGAAACTCGAAGAGGCGCGCAAAAACGCCCACAGACAGGGTATAACTATAATCCGCAATCTTGCCGAAGATGTCCTGATGCTTCGGCCCCAATCGATCGGTCTTTTTGACCGGGTTTTGCTTGACGCCCCATGCACCGGCCTTGGAACGATGAGGCGAAAGCCGGACATAAAGTGGCGCAGGCACATAAAAGATTCCTACCGGATGTCTGTGCTTCAAAAAGAGCTGCTCTCTCATGCCGCGCAGTTTGTAAAAGCCGGCGGAGTGCTGGTCTATGCAACATGCACGGTTTTCAGGGACGAAAACGAATCGGTGGCCCAACACTTTAGCGAATCACGCCCGGAACTTGAGTTAGAATCGGCGGCCGGAAACCTGCCTTACGCCTGCCGGGAAATGGTGTCGGGTCCTTACTATCGTTCCTGGCCTCATAAACATGACGTCGACGGTTTCTTTTCGGCCAGGTGGCGGAAGAGATAAGAGCTATTCACCGCAGAGAACGCAGGGGGCGCAGAGCAAAGATTTATTGTTTTAAAGACCAAAATCTTGCTTTTTTCTCTGCGTTCTTTGCGTCCTCTGCGGTGAATAAGTCTTATGCCTCTGCGGTGGATTTTCCCTTGACATTGAGCTTTTTGCTGTATTAAGTACAAAGCCCACATTGACAGGAGTTTATCTTGGCGGCCCTCTTCAGGAATTCATCCATGGTGTGGTTGTGGCAGGCTTTGACGTGAGCCTGTCCACATAAGCCCCGTTTTATATAAATCAAGGGCCGTGGCGCCAGGTTCATTTTGTATACTTGGCACCACGGCCTTTTTTGTCTTTGGCCGCTTGGTTTCCAACCATCAACAGGCAAGGAGGAAAACGAGAAATGGAACAGACAAAGGTCGTTCTTGCAGACAATGAAATCCCGAGGCAATGGTACAATATCCTGGCCGACATGCCCACGCCTATGAGTCCCCCGCTGCACCCCGGTACGGGCAAACCGGCAGGTCCCGAGGACCTGGCCCCTGTTTTTCCCATGAACCTGATCGAGCAGGAAGTCTCAACCGAGCGCTGGATAGACATCCCCGAACCGGTGCTGGAGAAATACCTTCTATGGCGTCCAACGCCGCTTATCCGCGCCCGCAACTTCGAAAAGCTACTCGGCGCCCCCGTTAAGATTTACTACAAGTACGAAGGGGCAAGTCCGCCAGGCTCTCACAAGCCCAATACGGCGATCGCCCAAGCCTACTACAACAAGGTTTTCGGCATAAAACGGCTGTCGACGGAAACGGGAGCGGGCCAATGGGGGAGCGCGCTGAGCATGGCCTGTGCGATGTTCGGCCTGGAGTGCAGGGTTTTCATGGTGAAAATCAGCTACGAGCAAAAGCCTTACCGGCGCCTGATGATGGCCACCTGGGGGACCGAGTGCATCCCGAGTCCCAGCGACAGAACACAGGCGGGACGAAATATCCTGGCAGAAAATCCCGACTCTCCCGGAAGCCTGGGGATCGCCATAAGCGAAGCCATTGAGGACGCGGTTGGCAACAAGGATTCCCGTTACTCGCTTGGCAGTGTTCTCAATCACGTGCTGCTCCATCAGACCGTTATCGGCCTTGAAGCCCAGAAGCAGCTTGCTCAAATAGGCGAATACCCCGACGTGGTAATGGCATGCGCAGGGGGTGGAAGCAATTTTGCCGGACTTTCCCTTCCGTTCGTGCGCGACAAAATCCACGGCAAAAAGCTATCCGTAGTAGCGGCCGAACCTGCGTCCTGCCCTACCCTGACCCGTGGTCCCTTCGCATATGACTTCGGGGATACGGCCATGACCACGCCTCTTTTGCCCATGCACACGCTTGGTCACGACTTCTTGCCCGAGTCGATCCACGCCGGAGGGCTGAGGTACCACGGAATGGCCCCTATAGTTTCCCATCTTGTGAAGGAAGGCCTCGTCGAGGCAAGGTCCTATGACCAGATCGAAACTTTCACAGCGGGAGTAAAATGGGCGAGGTGCGAAGGGGTAATCCCTGCGCCGGAGACCAATCACGTGATTGCCGCCGTGATTCAGGAAGCAGAGCGCGCGAAGCAGGAAGGAAAAGAAAAGACAATCCTGTTCAACTTCAGCGGTCACGGAATAATAGATCTGTCCGCCTATGATGCCTTCCTCTCGGGAAAGCTCGTCCAGCACAGGCTAACCGACGAGGAAATTGCGCGGGCACTGAAATCAATCGAAGGATTTCCCAAACCATGATGAGCAGCGAGCCTTCGAAAACGGGAGAAGAGCTTTGGATGAGGTGCCCCAGGCTTGGTGGGGAGGCGCCTCTCACCTATTGCCTGCAGGAAGCCGGGGACCTTCCATGTCATCGGATTATTCTCTGCTGGCAGCCCTTCTTTCCGGTTGAGGCATACCTCAGAAAAACGCTATCGCCGCTAAAGTGGGAGAAGTTTGCAGACAGAAAACCTAAAGAAAAGATCGCTTCTTTGCTCGAACTGATCGAAGAAGCGAAGGGCAAAGATGATACGTAATTTGAAGTTTGAAGGGTGAAGCTGGAAGGTATGCTTTTCAGCTTTCACCCTCTTCACTCTTCACCCGGCGTCAGACCAGCCCTGGATACCCCTTGTTCATCTGCAAGCGGTGGTAGGCTGGAACCCTCCTGCTCAATATATGATTGCAAAACTTGAGCTTTTTGAGCGTAACCCAGAGGTTAACATTCAGGAGAGAGCCTAACTTCGGCAGAACCCAGCGAAGTGATGGTGGGTTGACAACGGTCGAGGGCAGCATATCGATTAGGTCGTGTAGATCTTGGGTTTTTGCGGGGTAGGCAAACACAATCATAAAATGGCTATAAATCTAGTGACTTGCATAAGGTGGTCAAATTTGTCGTGTGCCTACGCGTGAGAGGATGCCGATTGGATATCTAGGACGACCTTAGGCATTGGAATCTCTAGAGATTTTAGTGTTCTTACAAGCTCGGATGACGGCTCGTTGCGCTGAAAGAATTGATTTTTTTGGGTGTGAAACTCGGTCGACTGGAGCGTGGAAAGGGTCCTTTGGATATTCGGCCAGGGCTGTTTGCATTTGAGTTCGGCGACTCTTTCGATGAGAAGCGCGAAGACACAAAGCTTTACGTGAGCTTCGATGCGTTTGGGCAGCCAGTGGTACATCGGCTCCATCTTGATCCGCGTGCTCTTAAGAGCCCTGAATGCGCGCTCGATCACGAGGAGTCCCTTATAACCGGCGGCTGCATCTTCTACGGTGATAGTATCGTCGTTTGTCTGGAGCACCCATTTGCCGTCGCACTTTGACGCCTGCTGGATGGCCCCACGGTCGAGGCTGATGCGGCTCTGCTTATCGACCTTCAGGTAACGTTTGTACCTGCCGGAGGCGAGAAGATCTATTGCCCATCTGGCAGTCGCCTGATGATCCTGATGGCCTTTTAGTTCTTCCTCAAGTTCTTTGACAACTTGCTCCCTATGCTTTCGCTCCCTTTCAGCCTCGCGGGGATTGTAGCACAGGATATACCGGCGCCGGAGTTCTCCATCTCCTACGACAACTTCTTTTGCCTGGAGGTTTTCGGCAATCGTTCTAAACCGGCCCGGCTTGGTGAGTACCTCTTCCTTAATTTCTGAAACGCTGGCCATGCGGGTAGCCAGAAGGTACTTTCCGCAGGCCCTGGCCAGCTCATCCCGGTTTGTCCCGGAGTTCATTCCGGAGTCGGCAACGAAGAGCGCCCGCCCAAGCTTCCATCCCCTAAGGTCTTCCCGAACCTTCTTAACTGTATCCACATCGGAGGTGTTGCCGGGAAAAACCCAACTCCTTACTGGTAGGCCTTCCCTTGTTACGGCAAGTGCGACCACGATTTGCGGACTCCACGTGCCATTTTTAGAATGGCCGAACTTTCGAAAACCCGATCCCGCCTCCGTGTCCTCGTCCGCTTGGTCAATGGAGAAGGAGGCGGTCGTTGTGTCATAGAAAATGACATCGACAACCAGGTTGAAAAGGTTGGATACATGGAAAAAGACAGCATTTTCGACTTCAGCTACGTTCCAGTGCAGCAGGTCCATCGCCTCATACATCTGATAGAGCTTTACCGCACTGCAAGAGGGCATGTAGACCTTTTGAAGCCAGCGGTCCCAGACGCCGAGTTTGGAGTCAGGCTCGCATAGCCGGTTTGCAGTCATGGCAAGAAGGGCTCTTTCGTGAAGATCGCTCCCGCCCGACTCTTCCATGACTTTGCGCAACGTAGGTCCGATCTTCAACCGCTCCCAAAGCGTCTCCACCACAAGAGGAACACCGAACTCAAAGGTCTGGATCAACCGCACGTCTTCAGGAAGTGTGGTTGACTGCTCGCAGGAGGGAGTTGCAGCGCTTTGAGAAGAGTCCAAAGGGTCATGAACCTCAACACCGCAGACCCTGGCAATCGACCGGCAAAGCCTCACCAGATCATCCCGGTCGAGTTCATCTGCCCGTCCGAAGTTGTGGATGATCTCGGCGACAGAACTCCCTGTCTCGGCATGGCGCACATTGTGTGCGAGCTGATAGTACTCGACTACCGATCCATCTCTGTTTTTTCGTTTTGTAGTTCGTAGATACATGCCCACGTGATTAGCATGTACTACCCGTAATTGTCAAGAAATATTATGGCAGTCGTGTGCCTACCGTTTTTTGACTTTTAGCAAGACTGGAGAGGCGTAAACCCGCATGGAATCAAGGTTCGACTACAAGAACCTACATCAAATGTGCCTATTTCGCAAAAACGCAAGTGGATCATATACCTATTAAACCTGGTATAACATTCCATAGCGTTTTGTCAACTCGATTTCTTCTTCAAAAGGATTTGCCCTCTCCACTAAAGGCACAAAATCTAGTTGATATTTTTTGGGTAGTTCTTGCTTGGGAAGAACACCATAAATACTGGCGATTTTAGTAAGACTGGCTAGTTCTTTCCCGGCTGATTCTTCATCAGAGGCGCTAAAAAACGCAGCAATCGCATCTGTAATTTGTCCAAAGGAATATGCCCCTATTTGGCTTTTTACAGCCTGCGCTGACATGATAATATCAATTACCCACAGTACTACTGGATGATGTAGATTAAAGAAATTATGAAGTAAATCAGAGAACTTAAAATATTCACTGAATTGGCCATCAAATTTTACCAACTTCTCAAAAAGATAGAAACCACTGTCTGAAATAGCTGAATTCAATGCCTCATCCGAGCCCAGACCTGCTTCTCGCTCAACTATTCTTTGAACTACCGGGCATCTCTTGCTCCATGGTGGTTCCAAGAATCTAATGCGTGTTGTATAATAATATTTATCCATAAGTTTATCAACAATATCGAAATAGGCAAATGTGTAACGTGTACCCGAAAAGCAGTCCACCAATATACACATTTCTCCACTCCATAGCCTTAGAACGTCATCCTCTTTGCTCATGTCGAGGCCGAATACCCTGGAAATAAAGCTATCAGTAATCAATGGATCGAAGATATTAGGGAATACAAAAGCAGTATTTCCTAAGCTACGGAATTCTATAAATCCACACACTCCATTATTTTCAATATAGGGAATCGGGATATACGCATGCGGTAGTAGCTCAAGGATATCATTAGGTTCGATGAACGAAAGTGTAATTGCCTTGCTTATTAGCCTAAAGCGGTCATTTAGGCATGCTGAAAGAATGTCATCGATTGGTACAACCTTCTTGCAATATGCAGTATGTATAGGCTCAAACCAGTCTTGATCATCTCCAATTAGTGTATTTCTGGCTAAGTTGACCCCTGGTCCTGATCCCACCATGTTGATGGCGAATTTCGGTTCAAAAAGGAGGATTCCAGAATGCTCGAAAGTCAGCGGCGGGTCCACATCTGAAACGAGGATACCCTTGCGATAAACCGAAAACCAACGCACGTGCGAAGAGCTTGAGCTGAGCCCTTTAACAGCCCTAGGAGCCTGTCGGAGAAATGGCATCAAGAGCCATTTTATGCTAATATCGCTCCACTATGGAAAAGACATTCAAATCTTGTGACCGCAAACAAATGTTGCTGCTCCCGCCTTCGTTGTTGGACTGGCTCCCGCAGGGACACCTGGCCAATTTCATATTGGATGTGGTAGAGCAGCTCGATCTTTCAACGATGTACTCGTCCTATCGGGGAGACGGCAGGGGGCAACCCCCTTACGAACCTCGGATGATGATAGCCCTCCTTTTCTACGCTTATTGCACAGGTGTTCCCAGCTCCCGTCAAATCGAGAAGAAAACCTACGAAGACGTTGCCTTTCGGGTGATTGCGGCAAACAGGCACCCCGATCATGACTCGATATGTGAGTTCAGAAAGCGCCACCTTAAAGCTCTTGCCGGTCTTTTTGTGCAGATCCTCAGACTTTGCCAGGAAGCGGGGCTTGTTAAGCTTGGCCATGTGGCCCTTGATGGAACCAAGATCAAGGCCAATGCTTCCAAGCACAAAGCGATGAGCTACAGCAGGATGAAAAAGAAAAAAGAGGAGCTTGCAAAAGAGATCGAAGTACTTCTCAAAAATGCCGAGGCTGTAGACAAGCAGGAGGATAGAGAGTACGGCAAGGGCAGGAAGGGTTGGGATCTGCCCGATGAACTCAAAAGGCGTGAGACTCGGCTGGCAAAGATCAAAGAAGCCATGAATGCGCTTGAGGAGGAGGCCAGGCAAGAGGCTTCCGAAAAGCAGAAGGCTGCAGAGACTAAAACCAAGAAAAAACAAGCGCCTGCAAGTCAGCCCCCTCCTATTGAACCCTCCGGCAGTGCACAGAGGAATTTCACAGATCCTGATTCCCGGATCATGAAGGTGACCTCCACCAATTCCTTTGATCAATGTTATAACGGCCAGGCAATGGTTGATGATTCCTTTCAGGTGATTGTGGCTGCCGGACTTTCCCGGAATGCAAACGATGTGGACGAAGTTGAACCAATACTGGATATCTTGGAAGAAAACCTTGGCGGGATTCCCCGCAAAATGGCAATCACAACCGATGCCGGATACTTTAGTGACACCAATGTGATGCTTTTTGAGGACGCACTGCTCGATCCGTTTATCGCCACAATCAAAATGAAACACGGAGAAGTTCTTCCGCCGGTTCGAGGACGGCCTCCAAACGACCTGACGCCCAAGGAGCGAATGATAAGAAAGCTTTGCACCAAACGCGGTCAAAAGATTTACTCCAAGCGAAAGTCAACCGTTGAACCAGTCTTCGGCCAGATTAAACAGGCCAGGGGCTTACGGCAATTTTCACTAAGAGGATACGAAAACGTATCCGCAGAGTGGCTGATGTGGTGTCTGTCTCACAATCTGCTTAAACTCTATCGGCACGGTGGCCCCTTCTAATGGACCCGGGGAAGCTTTTGCCGCCGTTCTGCGTTGCAATCAATACACAACTGAACCGTTCCCGGCGATTGATACCAAACTTTTGCACGCGAATGCCTATTATTGGCTAATCCTTATTGAATCGTGCTTTGCGGGGTGAGAGATTTTCTTCAAAGCGATCACCCCAATTGTAAAAGTTATTTTAAAAGCCGTTATCCCGACAGGCTCCTAGAGTAAGAATAGGGCATGTGTCTATCACGATGGTCGCGAGTTGCTCGAATTCGCCTCTTCTCCCCTCCCAAGAAATTCAGTTCAGAACGTGAGCCAAAGGCAAGGGCAGATTGGTCTTGCGGTACAAGATAGCTGAATGATCCCTCATAGCCATCAAGACCTAAATCCTTCTTCATATCAAAGGTTATTTCTTTCATCATCTCACGGGCAAACGGTAGATCCTGAGGGAGAATTACCGATTCCCACTCAATATTTGTCGAAAGTTTCCTGACTTCAAAATCTTTCCCGAACCGATCGTGGTACTCTTCAGGGTTTTTTCCGGATGGATGATCACGGTTTTTAGTTGGTCTTCAGTGATTACGATAGGAAAATCCACGAACCCAGCTATTTCGGAAAGGTAATCAGTAATCTCCAGGCGGTCGACTTTATTGTTGGTGACGCCGGCAATTTTTTTCCCATCAATAAAAACTCTAACGGTAGTTCCAACTTGAGTCTCTACCGGAAGTGAGGACTCGATCCGGAATTGCTTATCGACTGCTGGAATGGTGATTTTCAGGGGATTGCTGTAGGGCGGTTTGTAGGGGTCCTTCCTAGTTGTTATTTCAATTCTGTCCGCGACCATAAAGCAGCTCAGGATGCCCACTCCGAATCGGGAAATGGGATCCATTTTGAGTCCCTCGTTCTTGAACTCATCACTTCGATAAAAGCTTTTCCCAGCGATTGCCAGGTAATTGCGGACGATGAACTCGTCCATTCCGATTCCATCATCAGTCCATGTTATGACGGCATGTCCATCTTTTTGATGATCCACAGCGACTCTTATGGTTCCGAGACCCTGCGTTGGTAGGTTGTTGCGCATTAGAACCTCAATCCGCATTTTTATGGCATCAATACTGTTCTGAAGAAGCTCGCGAAGAAAAACGTATGGATCACTGCCATAGATCTCGTCAGCAAGAATTTCGAACATCCTTTTTCGACTGAATTCGAATTGAATGGAAATCGGCTCAAAGTTTCGTGCTGCAACGCGCCAATGGACATGCGATAAGTCAAGCATGTGTCGCCTATCATTCATTTGTCCCAGAATGTCATTACAGCCGCGAAGCTGCTCCTCGCAATACAATTTTAAATCGGTGAGCGCTGCATATACTTCGTGGTCTCCGGTGCTTCCATCTACAAGAATGCACCGGCCCTGCTGATGTGGCGGGCAGGTGATCGGGTTGAGAGCTGCATGCTTTGCCCATTCCATCTTTGAACGGGAATCTTTGGGAGCTGCGAACTTCCACAGCACATAAGGGGTCCTGTGATCGGATAAGTCAAGCAGATCGATTAGTCGGACGTAGACAGAAATGGCGCGAAGATTGACGGTTTCGGACAAGACGCCAAAATTTGGAGGGTAAAGGTCATAACGCTGTAACTCCTCGAAATCGAGAACATGGGCCTCACATATCCGGGATGCTGCCCCTGGCAGCCCTCCCCCCATTTGTTCAAAAAACTTGTGAACCCGCACCGCACTCCGCTGCCCATGCGTCTGCCGAACGTATTCCCTCCAAATGGGATCAGGAGCTTCAGCATGGTCTCGATATTCGATCCCCTGCTGTTTGGCAAAGCTCTTGAAAGAAGCCTGTTCATTCGGTAAAAAGAGCAAATCCGGATTTTCTGTGATCTTCATCTCCGGTGAGGTTATATGCTCTCGTTCAGGTCGGCTCACGGCCATGCCCCAGTCATGACCGTAGAGGCCAACGGCGAGCAAGAAAAGTTCGACTACGTTCATCTTTTCGTATCTGGTTCGAGTCAGAACTTTATCCGCCACATGGAAGAGGGGAGTAAGATGATTCTTTTCATCATGAGGAGTAAACTCTGGAAATAGAACATTTATATGGCTGACTTCAGCGCTTACTCGTGCCCTGAATTGCTCCAAACAGCCAATGAAATCGAAATCTATGTCAACTTTTGATTCCGCTTGTTTGCTGATAGCTTTTATCAGGTCACATTTCGGGAGCGTTCGCGGAACATTTCTAGATGATGCCATAGGGTACCTCTCAGGGCTTTAACCGGGCTGGAAGATCCATTGCAAAATTACGTTTTTTGCGTCAGCTGTTTGTCACTGTTTTCGCCTTAGGTCTGCGGGGTCGGACCACGATAAAAGATTGCTGGGCAAGGAAACAGTGGCCGGAATTGGCCGTTTTCCAGTCTTAAAGTGCTGTTTTTGGCCTTAAAATAGCCACTTTAACGACGGCCGTCCGGTGCACCAACCCCGCGGAGGTCCTTCGTCGAGGGTCCTTCTCATGCCTCGAACTCGCTCTTGGACATACCTGACGGACACCCCATTCTTGTGTCCTTCAATGCCACCGGATTTCCCTCGATGTTGCTCGTCAGCCTCATTGGCTTGGGAGACTTTTCTGTAATATGCTTATGAATCCCCGGGGCGTCAGGATCTCCACCCCTTGGAATGGATTGAGAACCAAGAGGTCTCTGTCACCGCTAACGACACAGGTGGCCATGCCGCTTACTGCAAGCTCAAGAAACTTGTTGTCTTTTGGATCGATGCATTCTGTGACTTTCGAGGTGACGTCCACCACTTTAGCTGCACGAATAAAAGCTGCGAGAAACAGGAGTCGTTCCTCTTCATGCAGGTAACGGTTGAATTTAGGGCGACGAAGCACTGCATCCAATTCGTCGATGGTATCGGCAGACGCCAGAACAATCCCTCTGGCAAATGCAAGGTCGACAGCTTGTCGCGGAATCGACCGTGGTAATAGGACGGCACTGACGAGGACGCCAGTATCCATGACAAAGCGAGGATCATTCGTCACAAAGGATGGCCCCCAGGATTTCCGGTGTCAAACCGCGCGCCTCTGCCTTGGCTCCGATATCGTCCATGATTTCAGCGAGAGAGTTTAGCGGTAGTTCGGTCAATTCGCGCAGCCGTAATCTAAGCAAGAGTTGGATCTTCCTTTGGTCATCCGGTGATGCCGTGTGATATGCCCGTGCAGTCTCAGAATCAACGGGGACTGTGATGATAGCTTCCTGCATTGTTTGTTCCTTCTATTCGTTTATTGAAGACCCGTTCACTTACTTCTATTATAGCTCACCCTGAACAAAACAAAAGTAACAAGACCTGCAACACTCAGTCAATTGGCACGGAGGTTCGATGCATCTTTCCGCGGCCGGTCTCGCAACTCGCCACCTGCCATGGCTCGGCAATGTCGACACATCTTGCCGCTCTACTTAACAAATCGCCCAAAGTGCCTCCAAATCAGGCGTAGCGCCTCGTTACAGCTTGCCAAAATCGAAAGAGTTCAGTGTACGATGACTCGGTAAACAAATGATTTCAAAACGGCGAAGATTGGACGCCCCCATTTCTTAACAACGGGGAGATATTTCACCCTTCATTCATAATTCCTAATTCCTAATTCCTCATTCCTAATTCCTAATTCCTAATTCCTCAGGGCACGCTGCTCCATTATCGACCCATTCCTTCATATTTTTCATGAATTCTTCGTGGGACATGGGCACAGGGGTCCGGCCTTCCCCCGGGTTCCATCCCCAAAGGACAACCGGAGCGGTTTCAACGTGTTCCAGCACTTCATTCGGACTCCTTTGTCCGTTTTGAGCCGGGTCTTTGAGATGCAGACATATCTCGCGGGGCGTGCTGCCTTCGAACACCATCGGCATATCTTCTGGCGGAAGCTGCCAGTCGGGGCCGCCCGGCGGCATGTGGGCCCCCTGCAGATTCCTGTCCTGGTGGCACGTGCTGCACCACAGCCCGTTTTTTCCAAAACCTTCGTGCCCGCGCACCACGTGCATGGCGTGAGGATGACTGTCATCTCCCTGGAGAGGACGGTCCCCGCAGGGGTGGCAATTGACGCACCTCGGGTTCTTCAGCACTTCCGAGGCCTTCAGAAATGCCTGCGCCGAAACCCGGGAGCTATCCTTTGAATCAACCGCAACTGAAATGCCGACGGCGACACTTAATATCACAATGGTCAGGACCGCTGCTTTTGCAATCATAGTTGCTCCCGCACGGTAAATTTATTCTACCGCAGAGACGCAGAGACGCAGAGACGCAGAGACGCAGAGAAAAGAATATAGACTGTTTCCTCTGTGCTCTCAGCCTTCTCTGGGGCCGATGCTGTGAATTTTCAAGCAGGATTTGGAGGCTCATTTCTTCGCTTTTGTCTTTTCATTCCTATTGCTTTTCTCTGCGATCTCCGCGTTCTCTGCGGTGAGGCTTTTGTTTTTTCTTTGGTCTCAACCCCGCCGCCTACACGGTTACCTCGATGGGCAGGCGCCTGATCCTTTTCCCCGTGGCGGAAAAAATTGCATTGGCGACCGCAGGCGCAATTGGAGGCGTCCCTGGCTCCCCAATGCCGCTCGGGTCCTCACTGCTCGAAACGATATGGACCTCCAGGACAGGCATGGCGTCCATTCTCAGGACCTTGTAGTCATTAAAATTGGACTGCTCCACGCGGCCGTCTTTTAGGGTAATGGCGCCATACAGGGCAGCCGAAAGGCCGTAGACGATCGCGCTTTCAACCTGTGCCTCGATTATGGACGGGTTTACAGTTCTCCCGCAGTCGACCGCGCTCACGACCCTGTGAACGCGAACCTTACCGGAAGGACCGACCGAAACCTCCGCCACTTCACAAACAAAGCTGCTGAAAGACGCGTGCATGGCTATGCCTCGCGCTCGACCGTCGGGGAGCGCCGTACCCCAGCCGGCTTTTTGTGCGGCGAGGTCGAGCACGCCGCGATGGCGCGGGTGGTTGGTAAGCATGGCCCGGCGGAATTGATACGGGTCCTTGCCCGCCGCGTGCGCCAATTCATCTATGAAACTCTCGACGGCAAAAGCTGTATGGGAATGACCGACCGAGCGCCACCACTGCACGGGGACCCCGATCCCGGGACTATGGAGGCTCACGAGGACATTGGGAATCTCGTAGGGAATGTCCGCGGCCCCTTCAACAGAGGTAGGGTCTATGCCGCCCTTTGTCATTATTTTCTCGAAAGGCGAGCCGGCCATGATGGACTGCCCTACCACAGTGTGCTGCCAGACAGTTAAATTTCCTTCCGGGTCCAGGCCGGCGGTCAACCTGCTGTGCCACATGGGTCGATAGTAGCCGCCCTTCATATCGTCCTCGCGGGTCCAAACCACTCTCACGGGTTTTCTTACCGCCTTGGCAACCTCGACACCCATTACGACGAAGTCCGAGTGCGGGTTCGCCCTGCGGCCAAATCCTCCGCCCAGCAATGTGGTATGGATCCTGACCTTTTCGGGATCGAGTCCCGCAACCCTGGCGGCGTTGGCTCGATCGACGGTCTGAAACTGCGTTCCCGTCCAGATTTCACAACCGTCCGGGCGCAGATCGACTGCACAGTTCAATGGTTCCATTGGGACATGAGCAAGGAAGGGGACCTCATAGTCGGCGCTAACCTGTTTTGAAACCGACGCGAAGGCTTTTTCCGGATCTCCGTCCTTTCTGGCAACCACGCCCCGGGATTGTGCCGTGGAGGCGAATTGCTCTCGCAGGGCTTGTGTTGAGAGCGAAGCCCACTCACCCTCGTCCCAGGCAACTTGAAGCGCATCCCGTCCTCTCTTAGCCGCCCAGAAGTTGTCCGCGACTACGGCTATTCCCGATTCGACCTGCACGACTTCCCGAACACCGGGAACTTCTTTTGCCTTCGAGGCGTCGAAGCTTTTGACTTTTCCTCCGAAAACGGGGGAACGGGCTACAAGGGCGGTCAGCATCCCGGGCATCGTCACGTCAAAGCCAAAAATCGCCTTGCCGTTGACCTTTTCGAGTGTATCCAGACGGCGCAGGGGTTTACCGATAATTTTGAATGTGGACGGATCTTTAAGAGGCACATTTTCAGGCACCGGCAAGCGCCCCGCCTTTTCCGCAAGTTGTCCGTACGTGAGCGCCTTTCCACTCGAGTGGATCACCTTGCCGTTTTCGGCACGGCAACTCGATGTTTTCACCTTCCATTGTTTAGCAGCCGCGCTGATGAGCATCATCCGAGCTGCAGCCCCGGCCTTTCGCATCCGATCCCACTCGGTTTTCACGCTCATGCTGCCCCCGGTTATCTGTATGCCGACGAGAGGATTGTTATAGATTGCGGCCACCGGCGCAGGTTCCACTCGAACCTTGCTCCAGTCACACTTGAGTTCCTCGGCAATGAGCATGGGTAATGAAGTGTAGACCCCCTGCCCCATTTCCGACTTGTTAACCACCGTCGTTATCGTTTCGTCGGCGCCGATCCGGAGGAAAGCAGCCGGATAGTAGGTCACGTCGTTTTCCATCGCCAGGGCGGGACATATTCGCCGGTACAGACAATAACCAAGGACCAGCGCTCCACACGCAATGCCGCCTGCTCTAAGCAAGTCACGGCGGCTCAGGTTAACGATCTCGCTCATTTCTTTCCTCCCGCGGCCATAATGTCCGCTGCGAGGTGAACGGCCCTGCGGATACGCTGATAGGTCCCGCATCGGCAGAGGTTAGCCGAAATTGCCTGGTCGATGTCCTCATCGGTTGGCGCTGGATTGGCCGAAAGGAGCGCCGCAGCGGACATTATCTGTCCCGACTGGCAGTAACCGCACTGGGGGACGTCCTCAGCGATCCATGCCTGCTGCACAGGATGGCTGCTATCCGTCGAGAGCCCTTCGATGGTTACTATCTCTTTGCCGGTTGCCGACGATACCGGGCTGACGCAGGATCGAACAGCTTTTCCATTGACATGCACCGTGCAGCAGCCGCACAGTGCCCGGCCGCAACCGTATTTGGTTCCCGTCAGCCCAAGATTCTCCCTGAGTACCCATAAAAGCGGCGTGTCAACCGGTACGTCCACCTCATATCCTTTCCCGTTCACCTTGAAAGAAATCATTACCACCTCCATGTCTGCGGGACATAATGAAGAGAACTCCAAGCTCCCCGAGGCGTGCAGATATTGCCCGTGATAAATTTTTCGAAACATGAGCCCTGCGGGGCCTGGACTTGGATGGATATTTTTAATCAAGAAGGGCGCACCCTTGACTGCGCCTTTAACATACTTTCCGTCCGGTGTTTCCGGGATGGACACTATCTGGCCTGGATCGTCTGGCGTAGACTTTAATGCCTTTTCCAAAGCGTGCAATAAGGGACACGACATTTTTGAAGCAAGGCCGGCCCCGGACTCGATCCGGCGAGCGGACGCTTCACACGGACAACGAAATCTCCGTGTCACCCGGCTTGAACAAAAGTGCCTGATGATTCCAAAAAAAGTAAAGAATAATCTGCAGTTAGCGCAGATTAAACGCAGACGTTTTTATCTGCGAAAATCTGCGGATAGAAAATTTATTAGAGATTCACGAGGCGTATGCTTAACTTTGCATTCAGGAGGGAATCAAAAAATGAATTTTTTCAGAACTGCAATCGCATCGGCAACGTTGTTTGTCGCGTTTTCCATGCTTTTCCACACCGTATTTGTCCACACAGGTTTCGCTCAAGTTTCATCCGAGACCTCGGATAATTGCGGATGGCCTTACAAGGACTTAAAGCAGGATTGGAATTACCTGTTTCACCCGGATCGTGTGAATCAATGCCAACCCCGCAGGCTTGAAATCGATAACAGGCTAATGGAACAAAGCATAAAGGCCTTTACACGGGACGATTCCCTGATTCCACGGTATTGCGGCTCTCCGTTCAGTTACTCGGGTTCCTCCGGCGTTGGGGCCGGAAAACTAGCGCCCTGATTGCTTATAAGATAGAGTCGGTGGTCCAAGGTTCACGGAATCCTGGATTCATAATACAAATCCTGAAAGACCGGGAGGCTTTGAAATGAAAAAACGCCTAATGAAAAACCGCTTAATGTCTATTTTAAGTTTATGCGTGGCCTTGTTTGCCGCGACGCTCCTGTATGCGTCGGACACAGGCCCCGGTCTTACGGCGGATGAGGCCCTAAAAAGCCTGCTCGATGGGAACCAGCGCTACAGGGCCAATCAGACGACGATTCGCGAGACGAGCACTCCCAGTATAAGGGAGGCTTTGGCAACCGGGCAAAAGCCTTTTGCAATAATCCTTTCATGCTCGGATTCGAGGGTCCCCCCCGAAATTATCTTCGATAAGGGGCTGGGTGAAATCTTCGTCGTGCGAGTAGCCGGCAATATTCCGGACCCCATTATCCTCGGAAGTATCGAATATGCCGCCGAGCACTTCCACTGCCCCCTGGTAATGGTGCTTGGTCACAAACGATGCGGCGCCGTGACGGCTGCTGTCGAGTCACAGGGCCATCCGCACGGAAATATCGGCGCCATTATAAAAGCGATTGCTCCAGCGGTCAAACAGGCCAGAAAAGATGTCAGGGGCCCTGGTGAATCAGACCTCGTCGAATCCGCCATCGACAACAACATTAAATTGGTTGCCAAATCGTTGATTACGCAATCACCCGTAATCCGCTCGCTGGTCGATACAGGAAGTCTAAAGATAGTTAAGGCGAAATACGATCTCGATGATGGTACGGTACGGCTCCTCGATAACTAGATGAAAGGTTACTGGTCATAGTCAAGGCGTACTGTCTTTTGCCCCTCAAAATACTCTAAACGCCCCCCTTTTAAGTTGTGGCTGAAGGCCTTATTTTGATTATAGTAGTATATCTTCTATCTGGAATGCGCCTTGGCATCGAGGTGTTCTCATGAATCAAAATTGCCGGACAGCCAATTTGAAAGACTCAATCCCCGCCGGGTCCTCGAACATAAAAACCCTCAGGTGCGCCGAGCAACTTATGCCGGACTTGGACGAGCTAAGAGAGATCCACGAGCTCTATAGAACATTGTATGAGCAAAGCCTTCTGTTTCTCGCCATGAAAACGTGCCCTGGCTGCGAGGCAAAACTTGCCGAGACACGGGAGCGAATAATCCGGGTGTATAACAGAATCCAATCAGAGGACATATCTTCGACTTGCGGCGGGTGAAGGCATTTAATGTGATCGAAAGGGGCATCGCAGCCCCGCGCCGCGGTTCTGGACTAAAAGGTCAAAAAGCCTTTCTGATGCAGTTCACAATCCATCATTTCAAGTTCCCGCGCACCTGAAATCACGATATCGGGGTCTGTCCCGTAGTCCAGGTTTGGATTCACTTTATTGTAAGGGACCGAGCCGAGTATGACTTTCATTGCGTTCAACCTGGCCCTCCGTTTATCATGAGATCTTATTATGGTCCATGGAGCCTCAACAGTGTGAGTTCTTTTCAGCATTTCATATTTTACATTGGTAAAGTCGTCCCATCGTTCCTGGGCTTGTACGTCGATTTCGCTCAACTTCCACTTCCGCAACGGATCATTGCGTCTACGTTCAAAACGCACTGCCTGAGTACTTTTATCGACGCTGAAGTAGAACTTTATTAAAATAGTGCCCTGCGTAATCAAATCTTTTTCGAACCACACTACACCACTCATGAAATCTTCGTATTCCCGTTGGGTGCAGAATCCGAAGACGCGCTCCACCATGGCGCGGTTATACCAACTGCGGTCGAACAACACGATTTCACCCCCTCGAGGGAAATTGGCGACGTATTTTTGATAATACCATTGGGTTTTCTCCTCATCTGTAGGTTTCGGCAGAGCAACAACCCGAAAGTGTCTCTCATTCATGTAACGCGTGATTCTTCGGATCGCTCCGCCCTTGCCGGCAGCGTCCCGCCCCTCAAAGAGAACGATCATCCGCTTTTGAGTTTCCTCCAGGTAAGCCTGCAAGTTAAGCAGTTCTGTCTGAAAAGGTTTTAGACTTTCATCGCTCCGGGCGGATTCGAGTGCATACCGTTCGAATTCGCTGGAGCAAGCCGCTTCGTTCTCGCGGAGTCGCGTATAGTCTTTGAGAAGCTCGTCCAACAGGACCTGCTTTCCATCATAAACCACATAGATTTCCTTACTGTTCATTTGTATCTCCTGAGTGTCCGCCGTCCTTAGAATAAACCCTGTTTCACAAGATCATCCAAGAATTGCACATAGCCCATGATTCTGAGAGAATCCGGTAATTCAAGTAAATCTCGTGCACCTCTCATGTAATAGAGGCCACGGTCTTTATCGATTTGTTCGAAAGAATTACATTCGATAGCTATGGACGTTAATTTTATCGGCGAAAGGATATCGGCGATTTCCAACTGAATTGAAACGTTATCAAACGATAATGCACATCTGGATCTGTGTTTCCTTATTTTTATACATTTTATTGCAGGCTTGAAGAGCGATATCCAATCTATTAGATCATCAATATTATTGTATTCCGGTCTAACGATATCAGGAGCTTTAAGGCATAAATCGTTTTCCAGCATATCGATGGCGGAACGATCCAGCGGAAATTTATATTTAAGATGTCGACCTTCTTCCCACAATTCAAACCCATCGGAAGTGGTCTTTAACAGATGTTTAAATTTAAGTGTCTTCCTCCTAATCTTGATATTCGCCTTACAGTTTGTACTCCATAAGTATTTATCTGTGACATCACTCGATTCAAGGGCTGTGGAGCATATCCTTTCAATATGACTGCGATGTTCCGGCGAAAGTATCCCGAACACCCGCCATTCCCAATGAATACCCTTGTTCATTCGCTTGCTTCCGAGGATGGCTCCATCATTAACGGATTGACTGGTTGTGACGTCCATTACGTGATCCTTTTCCCTCATGGGACACTGTTTTCCGTCAAGAAATACTGCCTCAGTTTCGGGGCTAATGTTTTTCTCGAAATATCTGAATTTCTTTGAATGGAAATAATGAAGTTTTCCATGGTTTCGGATTGAAAATGTATATTCGTTAAGTGATTCAGGTCAAGGATTGGTTTCAGGAAAGAGCAATAAGTGCGCGAAAGAACACCTTGTTGTGAGGAATAAACTATAATTTCCCTGGCAAAGGTCGCTTCCACGTGATACGCCATTATCAAGTATAAATCCAACTTCATCGTGACAGCAAACTCCCGAATCATGAACAACAAGTCCGGATTCTGGCTGAACCATCGTTCGACCTTAATAGGGATTACACTGATGCCGAAACGGAATTCATTTGCTGTCCAGATTTTAAAATCTTTAATCATAAGGTCGTGCGGACCAAATGACGAAAGATCGGACCGCTTCTCCATCAACTGTTCGAAAAACTTTGTGCGGGGAAATGGGTCGAGTTTGAGCAGACGCGATGCTATGGCAATATCTTTTTCCCGGCAGCGGCCTTTCGAAGGATCCAGGTTCACCGTATCCAACAGGATCGGACCGAAAAGGAACTTGATCAAGTGCTTATCAAGCAGTTCCGGTGCTGTGTCTAAAATCTGCTCAGCCACCAGGGTGGCGCAGGAACCCACGGGCTCGACAACACGGTGTGCGATATTCCGGAACTGTTTTTCGTCAACATGATGGTCGATGATTTCTTCAACGGCATTTTTCAGACCGGACTGGGCAGGAGCCAATTCATTGTGGTCGATCAGGGTCAGCTTCAAGCGCCCGGCCGGGTGAAATTCTTCCGGATGGAGACAATCCTGAAATGCAAGATTTTCTATGTCCACACCGGTCTTGGCGAACAGGAATATGACTTCCGGCCTTAAAGAGATTTCGGACAATCTTGTATTGATTAGCGGCACAATGTTGATGTCATTTCCGGACGATTGGTGGTGAAGAAAGTACGCGTACATTGAAGCGGAGACTATGGAATCCAAATCGGCGCTTTCATTTCCCATGACGATGTGTTGAAACAGGTCGGACTTTATCTGCTTTTTTGCCTTTAGCAGGTAGGAATTGAAGTCGCCGACGCCTAAGGCTTTAACCGTCATTTGCTCTTCCCTGCGGGACCAAGTGCCCCCTTAGTGGGCACGGGAGGCGGTGATGATCAAAGTACCCGATAACTCATCAAAAACCCTAACACAACCCTTAATATTGCATCAAGTTAATCACGAGACTGTGTCTCAAATGTAATGTTTTTCGTATTTCCCCCCCAAACAAAGGGAGGGAACGGGGATTTTGGTTTGAAAGCTTCCTCTGTCCTCTGTCCTCTGTCCTCTGTCCTCTGTCCTCCGTCCTCCGTTCACTGTTCATTGACAACTCATAGCTTCCTGGGTATGTTTCTGTTTGAATGAGACTATTGAAAACTTATCCCCTCCTAATCGGCTTATGGTCGAGATCCTCGGATGTGTTGCGGCCCATCCGTTGACATTTGGATGATTGTATCAATCTATGCCCCAGCCATTGGTTAGACCGGATGACCATCCACGGAAAGCGCTAAACCAGGTGGTCGCCACAACTGCAGTGAAGCCCATCTTCTTTGACCCTGCGAATAAGCGATGGCCGCGCCTGCGGCTCGGGATCGCCCTCATTGCGCTGATTCTGACCCTGTTGCTGGGAGCACTCATCCTGAGCATCCTGGTTAGCCCGGCGCTACCGGCCCTCAATCTGCCGGGTGTCAGCTTTTTACCCCATGGCATTCACTCAGTGCCTGGCGTTCCACATCTGTCGCCCGAGCGGCCGCTAACGCGCCGCGAACGGGCGTTGCTCAATGCCAAGACCAAGCTGACGCGTGAGCGCGAACGCAATCTACAACAACTGCTTGCCAAGGCCCATAGAACGTCCCCGGGCCCAAACAGGCAACAACTCGCGATCGGGTTCTTCGTGAACTGGGACGACTCCAGCATGAATTCGCTCAAGCAGAATCTGGACAGCCTGGATATGGTAATCTCTGAATGGCTGCATCTGGCGGATGCTAACGGATTACTGCGAGAGGACGATCCCAACCGGCAGACCCAGGTCACCGAATACATTCGATTGCGTCGTCCTGACCTGCCCATCATTGCTCTGGTGAACAACTGGAACGGCAAGGAATGGGAAGGCAAAAAACTGAGCCACATGCTCGCAGACCCGGCGGCGCGCAAACGCACCATAGAACAACTGCTCACCTACGTGGAGCGCAAACGCTTCGCCGGGATCAGCATCGACTTCGAAAGCATCGCTGCTAAGGCCCAGCCCAACTTTCAGCGCTTTATAGCCGAACTTTACGCCGCGCTCAACCCGAAGGGCTTATTGCTGTCGGTGAACGTGCCGGCCGAAAACCCGGCCTTTAACTACCGCGATCTGGCCCATAACGCCGACTACCTCATCCTTATGGCCTACGACGAGCACTGGGCCACCGGCACGCCCGGTCCCATCGCCAGCCTCCCTTGGTTCGCTGATGTACTGCGCCAACGTCAGCGTGACGTACCTGCTAAAAAGATGATCGTGGCCATCGGCAACTACGCCTACGACTGGGAGGTGGGCCACCCCGCCGAGGAGCGCAGCTTCGAGGAAGCAGTTCTCACAGCCAAAGAATCGGAGGGCAACATCGGTCTTGATCCGGTGTCCCTCAACCCAACTTTCGACTACTCCGACGATAACGACCATATCCACCACGTGTGGATGCTGGACGCCGTTACTGCATTCAATCAGTTGGTGATCGCCAGTTCGGTTCACCCGCGCGGTGTCGCCTTGTGGAGGCTGGGCAGCGAAGACCCGGCGCTATGGCGGGTGTTTGGCAATAACGGCCCGCTCGACGCAGAACGTGCCGCCGGGTTGCACGAGATTAACTTCGGGTATGGATTGGACTACGAAGGCAAGGGTGAAATCCTTAAAATTACCGCCCAGCCTCAGCCGGGAAGCCGAGACCTCGAATTTGACCCGAAACGCAATCTCATCACAACGGAACGTTTTACTGTTTTTCCTTCACCTTACGTGATTACTCGCCACGGCGGAGTGTCACGCAAGGTGGCTCTGACATTCGATGACGGCCCGGATCGCAAGTACACGCCGCAAATTCTCGATGCTCTGCGCCAGGCAGGCGTGCAGGCGACTTTCTTTATCATCGGCGTCAATGGCGAGTTGAACCCGGACTTGCTGCGTCGCGAAGTGCGCGAAGGCCACGAGATCGGCAATCACACCTTCACCCATCCCAATATATCACTCATCTCCCCGGCTCAATTCCAACTCGAACTCTCCGCTACCCAACGCCTGCTGGCCGCCGTGCTGGGCCGCCAGTCGCTGATGTTTCGCCCGCCTTTTGGTACGGATAGCGAGCCGGAGACTGTCGATCAGCTTCGTCAAATCGAACTGGCCACTAAACTGGGCTATCTCATAGTCGGCATGCAGATCGATCCGGACGACTGGCAACTCCCGGGAGTCGACGAAATCGTACAACGGACCGTGATGGAGGCGGAGCGAGGGGACGGCAACGTGATCTTGCTTCACGACTCCGGTGGCGACCGCAGCCAGACGGTGCGGGCCATTCCATTGATCATAGAGGCCCTGCGCAATCGTGGCTTCCAGTTCGTCACTGTTTCAGAACTGCTGGGCCGTAGCCGCGATGAGGTGATGCCTCTCGTGCCGCCGGACAGCCTGTGGCAGATATGGACGGACAGACTTGCATTCGGCGCGCTCAACCTTGTGGCGGTGACCATCCACTGGCTTTTCCTGCTTGGCATAGTGCTGGGGATCTCGAGGCTGATGTTCATCGGGGTACTGGCCGTTTACCAGCGCTGGTGCAGGCGCCGCTCGGTCTATGATCCGGCCTACTCGCCTTCCGTGGCGGTCGTAGTGCCTGCGTATAATGAGGAAAGAGTGATAATTCAGACTATCACTTCTCTGCTCGCCTGTGACCTCTCGAGCCAATTTGAGATCATCGTTGTTGACGACGGTTCCAGCGACGCCACCTATCACGCTGCGACAACTGCTTTCGCCGGCCATCCCAAAGTACGGGTGTTCACCCAGCCAAATGGCGGCAAGCCGGCAGCCCTCAACTTCGGGATTGCCCAGACTCAGGCCGAGATCGTTGTGGCAATGGATGCCGACACGGTGTTTGCCCGCGACACCATTGCCAAGCTGATCCGGCACTTCGCAGATCCGAAAATCGGCGCCGTGGCCGGCAACGCCAAGGTGGGCAACCGCGTCAATCTGCTCACCCGTTGGCAGGCTTTGGAGTATATTACCAGCCAGAACCTGGACCGGCGGGCCTTCAGCATCCTCAATTGCATCACGGTGGTGCCTGGCGCCGTGGGAGCTTGGCGCCGTGAACTGATAGAACGCACTGGCGGTTTTGACCAGAGCACCTTGGCGGAGGATGCCGACCTTACCATGGCAATTCGTAAACTTGGCTATGCCATCGTCTATGAGGACGAAGCGTTGGCTCTCACGGAGGCGCCCGACACTGTGCGAGGGTTTATCAGACAGCGCTACCGCTGGATGTTCGGGACCATGCAGGTGGCCTGGAAGCATGCCGATGCGCTGTTTCGGCCGCGCTACGGCGCGTTGGGCTTTGTCGCTCTGCCAAACGTGATGATTTTTCAGATATTTTTTCCCTTGATTTCGCCGGTCATGGACTTGCTGCTGGTCGGCACCTTGGGGATATCAGCTATAAACTACTGGCATCACCCCATGGACTTCTCCCCGGACGCTTTGTGGCGCGTGCTGTTTTACTATACCTTGTTCGTGACCGTTGACTATCTGACCGCCATCCTGGCCTTCGCCCTGGAACACCGCGAAAACTGGCCGCTCCTCGTCTTTCTGCTCTGGCAGCGCTTCTTCTACCGCCAGCTCATGTACTATGTGGCCATCAAGAGCACACTGAATTCCCTGAGGGGAAAACTCGTGGGCTGGGGCAAACTTGAGCGCAAAGCCACCGTGCAGGCCGCAAGCTAATAAGAACTTTCCATAAAACCTTACAGCACACAGAAGCCTGCCGATGTTTCATTGGAGCTAGGCTTGCATTCGATTTACGCTCAAGTATCGACCCGGTATTTCCGACTATATCACAAGAATGAGACAAGCCGCAGGATACGAGTCCGCAGAGAAAATGAGCATCGATTCAAAACGGGGCATTTTGTCGTATGTCCGGTTGCTCAGCAACTGAAAGTGCAAGTTGAATTCTCTGGTTTATGAAGGAGCACCGATGAGCGTTTCAAGAAGACATTTTTTGAAATACTGTGCAGGTTCCGCAGCAGCCCTTGGGCTGGAGTTTTCGTCCCTCGGACCCTTGGGGAGAAAAGCGCTTGCCAGAGGAGCCATATCGTACCCGATCTCTAAGGATGTACAAACGACGCTCGTTAGGACTGTCATCGCCAATCCCGAGTACTCGCCTCAACTGGGTCCAAACGCGACGATTTATCCTTGTGAGCTCTCTTTATACACGCAAAACCAGTACGGTGAGTGGCTTCAGGGTCCCGTAGGCATCCCCGCCGGGCCGGCGTTTCCTTACTGTGCCATCGATATGAATACCGGACTCGCTACTTCTCCATCGGTCCCTGATCCATTGGCCGTAACGCTTTTGTCTTTCTTCACCATGAGCGACGTACATATCTGCGACAAAGAAAGTCCGGCTCAGTCGATTTACAACGCTTATCTATATCCATTTCCCGAAATGCCATCCGGCAAACCTATCGGTGGTATTTCGAGTTATTCAGGGATTATACTCTATACGACCCATGTTCTCGATGCCGGTATCCAGACAATCAACGCCTTGCATAAACAGGCGCCGTTTGATTTCGGCGTCGCTCTCGGCGATGCGTGCGACAACACTCAGTACAACGAACTAAGATGGTATCTTGATGTCATCGACGGCAAGCCGATCACCCCCAGTTCCGGCGCTCACCATGGGGCCGGCAAATTTAGCTATCAGAAACCATACCAGCCAGCCGGGCTCGACAAGTCGCTCAAATGGTACCAGGTCATCGGCAACCACGATCAGTTCTGGAAGGGATCTACCTTTTGGACCGATTACCTCCGGGAAACCGTCGTCGGGTCAAGCGTCCTCAACACGGGTCCGCCAACGTCGCCCACTGATTTCCGGGAATTGCTGAATGGCAGAGGTTACTTGATGGGTGTCGTTGATGGCTCTAAAGAATACGGGGACATCATTGATGTAGGGCAGTTCACCGCCAACGAGCCGCTTCCGAAGGTTGCCGCTGACCCGCACCGGCGCGCGCTTACGATTACCCAATGGATGAGTGAATTCTTCAACTCCACGACGCAACCGGCTGGGCACGGATTCACGCGGGAAATGATCAACGGCGTCGAATTGGCCGCCTGTTATACTTTCTATCCGAAGGCTGATATGCCGATCAAGGTCATCGTTCTCGACGATACCGACAAGATCGAATGCGGTGCATACGGATGTCTCGACGAACCTCGCTACAATTGGCTCTTAAATGAACTCGACAGTGGTCAGGCCGCCGATGAGCTCATGATCATCTGTTCGCATGTCCCGGTATGGCCCAACGGGTATCAATCTCCGCCTCCAGCTAACCCTGTGTCAATAATTTGGAACCCGGAATCCGTCCCCCAGCCACCTCCTACGGGCCCCCCTATGACGCCCGACCAATACTTGGTATCCACAATCAGCAGCACATATTCAAACGTCGTCTTGTGGATCGCGGGACATGTCCACCGCAACGCCATCACTCCACAGGCGGCCAATTCCCTTGCTCAACCCGGCGATCCCGATTATGGATACGGTTTCTGGGAAGTCGAGACCCCATCGTTCAGGGATTTCCCTCAGGAGTTCCGTCGCTTCGAGATCGTCCTCAACAGCGACAATGAAACTATTTCAATCCTTGTGACCGATGTCGATCCTGCGGTCAATCCGGCCCATCTCCCAAACGGGTCGCAGTCGCCAGCGTTTATATCGCGCTCCTATTCGATCGCAGCCCAACAGATATTCAATACTCCGATATGGCAGCCGCTATGGCAGTCGCCTGATATGGATTCCCCATCCGGTGTCTGTAATGCGCAGCTTTTCATACAACTGAGTCAACTGACTCCAGGACTGCAGGCCGAGCTCAAGTCATTTTCAGTGTAATGTGCAGAAAGTTAATGACGCCGAACGTGAGCTCGATTCTGAAAGAGAGCCATAAATTGAAAGCGCACCAGGTGATCAAATATGTCATGGTTTTCACAGCCGTCGCGCTCCTGCTTGGCGTCTTCTGCGAGATGACACTCGCCCAGGACTATCCCCCCGATATCCGCAAGATAATAGATCGAGGCAAGCTGATTGTGGCAATATACCATCAGGATACCGCGCCCTTTTTCATGCGCGATTCACAGGGCGGGTTGTACGGAGTTGATATCCGTTTAGCCGGGGAGATAGCTGCCAAATTAGGGGTGAAAGTCGAGTTCAACTGCAATCCCGCGACATTCAACGAAGTAGTGAATACTGTCGCGCGCCATGAGGCGGATATAGGAATGGGTTCGTTGAGTTGCACACTTGAGCGCGCGAAGCGTGTGTCTTTTACCAAACCTTACATCATCCTGCACCAGGGTTTGCTGATAAATCGTGTCGCGGCCGCCCGGCAAGAGCATGGTTCGCGGATCATGGACATACTCCAGGTTCCTGATACGGCGATCGGGGTCCAAGGGGGGACCTCACACGCGGCCTCCGCGCGGGAACGTTTCCCGCGTGCGCTCATCCGCGACTATCCGAAATGGAAAGATGCTGTGGATGCGGTAATGAAAGGTGAGGTATTAGCGGTATTCCATGATGAAGTAGAGGTCAGAAAACTCATTGCGGCAAGGCCTGAAGTTGCCTTAGACCTTCAGACTGTTGTTTTGAAAGACACATCCGATCCCATTGCGATAGCGGTGCCCTGGGACAGTTCCAACCTCCTTTCGTGGCTCAATCTCTACCTTGATTCATTGGGCGGGAAGTTAACCGTAGAAGGCATACTGAAAGAGTACTCGCAAAGCTTTATGCCCAACCCTGGATGACGGTTTTGAAGCAGGCCGGCGTATCCGTTGTTATGAGGAGTCCGCGACATTGCCCGATAGCAGCCGTTTTACATGGCTTTTGAATTCTAAGACAGTGCTTGCAGGCATGGTCCTGGGGACAGCGATAGGTTTAGCTGACAAAAACCTCGCCGCGCGGCTGGCCTCGGCAGGCAACCTCTATCTGGCTTTCCTTCAGATGTGCGTTATGCCCATAATGCTTGGAGCTATTACGTCCAGCTTTGGCCACTTGCTCAGATCACAAACGTCCAATAAGCTCCTCACGCGAATGGGTTGTATGTTTATTATCGCCCTTTTCGTCTCGGCCGCCCTGGGCATTATCATTGGTCTGGCAGGAGGAATCGGCTCGGGATTGGATAATCAGACAAGAGCAACTCTGGGGAGGATGCTGACAGCTTCCGAGTCGGGGCAAGACTCCACTTTTGCGGTGGAATCCGAAATATCCGTATCCGGGAATTCGGAAAAATCCGCAAAGGGACTGGGCGACTTTATGACTGAATTGGTCCCCACTAATGTATTCGCTGCCCTGAGTGAGGGACGGACTCTTAAGATACTTTTTTTCTCCATAATCCTTGGCCTGGCGACCGCGTTCATTCCGCCCGCCCTGTGCGAGAGTATCCTCTCGTTCTTTTCGGCTATTTTCAAAGCGTTCGCAAAAATAACAGAGTGGGCCATGTATGGATTGCCTTTTGGCCTGTGCTGTCTGCTAGCCGACCAGATTTCCCGGGTGGGGTCCCAGGTCATGCTGGCCATGTTGAGATTCATTTTGGCCGTATACCTTGGGTCCTTCCTGATTTGCATCATCAGCGCCGCTCTCTTATGGATATCGACCCGAGGCTCGGCTCTAAGGCCGTTCAAAGCGGTTCGTGAAACTCTAATCATCGGTTTTGGAACTCGAAGCAGTCTTGCTGCCATGCCTGCGGCCCTTCGCGGGCTGCAGGAAGGGCTCGGACTGGACCAGGAGCAGGTGAACCTGATTGTCCCGCTCAGTATAACGCTTTGCCGTTGCGCTGGAGTAATGAACTTCACCCTGGCGGCGGTTTTCTTTTCACAGTTCTATGGAATGCCTATCGGTTTCCAACAGTGTATGATCATCCTGATAGGTGCGGTTGTGGCTGGAATGGCCGGTGCGGGGGCGCCGGGGCTGGTCACTATTTCAATGATATCTATCTTGTTAGACCCCCTGGGATTGCCGGTAGGACCGGCAATCGTCCTGCTTCTCGCAATCGACCCGATCACCGATCCTATTCGGACGATGGCCAATCTGCATGCGAACTGCGCAACCACCTCTCTGGTTATAAAGCCTTTTTGGGCCACCGCCGATTGGCGCAGAACCGTGCGCCAACCGGCACTCGACTCTAAACCTTAAGCGTCTGAACGGACTTCCCAATCAGGAAAATTTATATTTGGAAAATAAGATGTTTTCGCTTTCATCAGTTCTTATCCGTACTACTATCGGTCATTTTCTTGTTTTTTTTGCTACGTTTTGTCTACAAGTTGGCGGTTTCTCTCCGATCTCAGCCCTCTCTGCGGCCCGTTTGAATTCCGGGTCGTCGTCCGGGCATCAAAAGTGCCGCTTTGGTTTTTTCTTCTTTATTCATTGTTTCAAACCCTCTGCGCTCTCTGCGCCTCTGCGGTGGATCTTCTTTTTTGGTTGCGGCTATGCTGCGCCGTGTCCATCCGTGTCTCATCTGCGCATTTTCACATCGTCTCATCCGTACAAATACCGGCAAATGGCCACAGCCGCTATCACTGCAACGAGTTCAGCCGTTAGGCCGGCAACAAGAGCGTGGCGTATCCGTCTGACCTGCACTGCGCCAAAATAGACGGCTAAAACGTAAAAAGTGGTCTCGCTTGAACCCTGGAGTGTGGAAACCAGATAGCCGGTGTAGCTGTCGGGGCCGATAGCGGGGTCTTTGATTATGGAAGCGACAACTCCGTATGCGCCCGAACCGGAGAGGGGCCGCATTAATGCCATTAGAAGGCCCTCGGGCGGAAGTCCTGCAACCGCAGTCCATTCACCCAACGTTTTAGCGGCCGCATCGACTGCGCCACTTGCTCTCAACATGCCAATGGACACCAGAATAGCAACAAGATAAGGAATGATCTTCACCGCAACCTGAAAGCCTTCCTTTGCCCCCTCGACGAAGACTTCGTATATCGGCACCTTTTTTACCACCCCGAAGGCAAGAAAACCCACGGTTACGCTTGGAATAACCCATGGCGAGATGACCCTACCGTAGACGACCGTCAATGGCACAATCGCGATGAGAACTCCAAAAGCCAGGCAACTGGTCCATAGCGGGTAGGGTTCAAGCGCTTCGCTGGAATCCTCGAAATTGACTTCTTCCCGGCCGTTACTGATATCGTTTTCGATTCCCGTGTGCTGGCTGGTTCTGTCCGGAAAAGGGAAAAATCTCTGGGTTGCTCTGGTGGCGAATAACGCGAAAAGGGTGGCGCAAAAGCTTGCAAAAAGCGTCGTGGGAAGGATCCCTGCAGGGTTTGCCGACCCTGCTGCTGCCCGAAGTGCTATGACGGAAGTTGGAAGTAAAGTTATACCGGCAGTATTGATCGCCACAAAAAGAACCATTGCGTTTGTGGCTGTGCCCGGGCATGGGTTTAGCTTCTCAAGTTCTTGCATGGCCCGGATGCCGAATGGCGTGGCCGCATTGCCAAGACCCATGAGGTTGGCGGAAAAATTCAGAATCATCGCGCCGGTTGCCGGGTGATCTGGAGGTACCTCTGGAAATAGCCATGCCATCAGTGGACGGATAAGACGAGCGATGATGACAAGTATGCCGCCTGCCTCGGCCACTTTCATCAACCCCAGGAAAAAGGTCATTACCCCTATAAGGCTCAGTGCCAGTTCAACGGAACTTCCGGATGCTTCGACAATGGCTCGCGACAACTTTTCAATCGGAGCGATAGTATTGCCGGAGGCAATCCATATGAGTTGCTGCCATCCAACCGTGATGAATCCAATAAGCACCAAGGCGAAAAAAATTAAATTCATAACAATGGGGCCCGCCTGAATCATGCTATGCTGTCGAGGAATCCCTTAGTTTCTCTTCCGCCGGCAATTCGACCTTCAAATTATTACGCCTCACAGATTCCTGCAATTCAATTCAGCTTTTTATTGCGAACCCAATCCGGAGTTCAGTCATGACAAAAGTATAGCCTTCGGCGAGGAAAATGATATGATACCTTCCCTCGCTCATGAAGGTCTGGGTGCTTTACCCCGAAAAAATTTTTAAATGATTTGAGGAATCAGTTTATGAGGATAGCGCATTTATGAAGGGGAGAATCGAAATTGACCAGGTACTCTGCAAGGGATGTGAAATCTGCATCACCTTCTGTCCCAAGAAGTTAATCACACTTTCTGATAAACTGAATGCTGCCGGGTATTTACCCTCATCTTTCAATGACCGGGGTGATTGCAACGGCTGTACCGTATGCGCCTTGGTTTGCCCGGAAGTGGCGATAGAGGTTTACCGTGAATAAAGTGTTAATCAGTGGAAATGCAGCTATTGGGGAAGCCGCTATTAGAGCCGGCTGCCAATGCTATTTTGGCTATCCGATCACCCCTCAAAATGAATTGACCGAGTATATGGCGGCTAACCTGAGCCGTCGGCCGGGTTGTACTTTCATTCAAGCGGAAAGTGAAATCGCAGCCATCAATATGGTCTACGGCGCCAGCGTCACCGGAGTCAGGGCCATGACTTCCTCCTCCAGTCCTGGTATCAGCCTGAAGCAAGAGGGAATTTCTTTTCTGGCAGCCTGTCAGCTTCCGGCCGTCATTGTCAACATGTCCCGTGGTGGGCCGGGGCTGGGAAGTATCGCGGCCGCCCAATCAGACTACCATCAAGCCACTCGTGGAGGCGGGCATGGAGATTACCGGACCATAGTTCTCGGTCCCTCATCGGTGCAGGAACTGGCTGATCTCACTTACCGGGCTTTTGAAATGTCGGATAAGTATCTTATTCCGGTTATGATTCTAGGGGATGGGATGCTGGGACAGATGATGGAGCCGGTGGAATTCAAATATGAAGCTCCCGATATATTACCCGTAAGAGCAGGCGCCCTTCGAGGGGCAAAAGACCGTCCGAGCCGCTTTGTACGCACTTTTACCTCCGAGCCTTCGGAACTCGAAGAGCTTAATTGGAGTCTGTTTCGGCGCTATCAGTTACTTCAGAAAGAAGAAGTCTCTTTTGAGAATTACCTGACGCAGGATGCCAGGTTGATCGTGACAGCTTTCGGTATGGGTGCGAGAATCGCTAAGGGCGCCATCAAACAAGCCCGTGCATACGGGATGAAGGTTGGGTTGTTCCGGCCCATTACCCTTTTCCCTTTTCCCAAAGAACAACTCAAAGAGCTTGCCAAAACGACTTCGTATTTCCTGGATTTTGAGATGAACATGGGTCAGATGATAGACGATGTCAAACTATCTTTGGAAGGAACCGGGGAAGTGTCCTTCTACGGGAGGCCCGGGGGTGTCGTTCCAACCGCTACCGAACTGCTGCGCGTCATTGCTCGTATATATTCTCAAAAGGGTTTGGGTTGAATAGATGAAAAAGATATTCAGTCGTCCGAAATCATTAAAAAAAGCCGTTTTCCATTATTGCCCCGGCTGCGGTCATTCTATAATTCATCGCCTTACTTGCGAGGCTATTGATGAACTGGGTATTCAGGACAGAGCGATCGGTGTGCCGCCCCCGGGATGCTCGGTCTTCGCTTATTATTATTTTGATGTAGATATGGTTGAGTCCGCCCATGGCCGTGGCGCCGCTGTGGCTACCGGTATTAAGAGAGCCTATCCGGAAGCGGTTGTTTTTACCTATCAGGGTGATGGGGATCTTTCGGCGATCGGTACTGCTGAGACCTTGCACGCCGCAAATCGGGGCGAGAATATAACGGCCATCTTTATCAATAATGCAGTCTATGGTATGACTGGCGGCCAAATGGCCCCTACCACCATGCTGGGCATGAAGACCACCACGTCGCCTTACGGGCGGGATAATAGATTCGAAGGCTACCCCATCAAAATGAGTGAAATTCTGAGCCAGGTGAGGGGCACATGCTACATTGAACGTGTAGCGGTTAATTCACCCTCTAATATTCGCAAGGCCAAGAAAGCCATCAAAAAGGCTTTCCAGTGCCAGATCGATGGACTCGGCTATTCTCTGGTCGAAATCCTTTCTCCTTGTCCGACCAATTGGAAAAAAAGCTGTATCGATGCCTGGAAGTGGATTGATGAAGTCATGGCCAAGGAATTTCCTCTAGGGATTATTAAAGACACACCGGGAAAGAGCGATGCTAATTAAGACGGTATTTTCGGGTTTCGGGGGCCAGGGTGTTTTGTCTATGGGTCTCAATCTGAGCCAGGCCGCAATGCTGGAAGGCAGGTGCGTCACTTACCTGCCGGCTTATGGCGCGGAGGTACGCGGGGGCACCGCTAACTGCACGGTGTCCATCTCGGACGAAGAGATTGCTTCCCCGGTAGCTCACGCGCCGGCTTTCGTCGTTGCTCTGAACCAACCTTCCATGGTCAGGTTCCAAAATAAAATTCAGTCCGGTGGCGTTATGTTCCTCAACTCAAACCTGGTCAAAGAGCAGCCTGATCGCGGTGATATTGAAGTTGTAAACATTCCGGCAAATGCCATCGCAGAAAAAATGGGTAACGTCAAGTCGGCTAATATGGTGCTGTTAGGGGCTTTTGTAAGAAAAAGCAATCTGGTGAGCCTCGCTAGTCTTATAGACGGTTTGACTGTAGCGCTAAAAGGCAACCAAAAGCTTATCGCCTTTAATAAAAATGCCATGACTCTCGGGTACGAATTCATTTAATATAATCAGGAGTAATAGATGCCTGTTAATCAAATTTCTGTCAGTCTGGATAATGTTCCGGGAAGTTTTCTACATGTCAGTGAATGCCTGGGATCTGAAGGAATCAATATACGTGCAATAAGCGTAGCCGATACTTCCGATATAAGTACTGTCCGGTTTGTTACTGACGACCCCAAAAAAACAGTGGATGTGCTGAAGAGCCATGGCTATGTTGTAAAAGAAACAAATGTACTCGCGGTGGAAGTTCCTGACCATCCGGGCGGTCTGCAAGCTATCTTAAGACCTCTCAAAGCAGCCGACATTAATGTCCTATATTTTTACCCATTCCTTGGAAGAGGCGAAAGCGGCAACCCCATTGTTATGGTTGGCGTGGATAAAACCGAAGAAGCTCTTAACATATTAAAAGCAAATTGGATACATACCTTTAATTCAGAGATATATTCGTTATAGAATCAAAACAATGCATTTGTAAACTCCTCGGCGTCAAACGCGCGAAGGTCGTCAAGGCGCTCTCCGATCCCGATATAGCGGACCGGCACCTGAAGTTCGTCACAAATGGCGGCGATAATACCGCCCCTGGCAGTGCCGTCGAGCTTGGTCAAAATCAGCCCTGTGAGGCCTATGCCCTCCTTGAAGATCTTTGCCTGAGAAAGCGCGTTCTGGCCCGTTGAGGCGTCGAGAACCAGGAACACTTCGTGCGGCGCCTCCGGCATCTTTTTGTTGATGACCCGGTGGATTTTTTTCAGTTCCTCCATGAGATTGACCTTGGTGTGCATGCGGCCTGCAGTGTCCATCAGTACAACGTCGATGTCTCGCGAAACCGCTGCATCGAGCGCGTCAAAGGCCACGGCGGAAGGGTCCGACCCGCTTTTCTGCTTCACCACCGGTACCCCGGTGCGATCTCCCCAGATTGACAACTGCTCGACTGCGGCGGCCCGGAACGTATCGCAGGCGGCGAGCATCGGCTTAAGGCCCTGTAGTTTCAACTGGTTGGCCAGCTTCCCGGTGGTCGTAGTCTTGCCTGTGCCGTTTACTCCAACAACCATAATTACGAATGGTTTGTGCGTGCGGTAGTCGAGCGCAGGGGCTTCAACACTCAAAACGGACCTGATTTCCTCACGTATCTGCTCCCGGAGCCGGGCGGGATCGCTCAACTCCTTTCGCTTTACCTTGTCGGCGACTTTGCGCAGCAGCATCCCGGTGGTTCTCACCCCCAGGTCGGAGGTAATGAGAATTTCTTCCAACTGATCGAGCAGCTCATCATCTATGACCCTTTTGCCCAAAACCAGCCGATCTATCCGGTGGACGAATTTCTGCCGCGTTCCTTTGAGCCGCTGGCGAAGACGCCTGAAAAAACCCCTTCTCGGAACGCCTTCCTCCGGGGCCTCATCTTCCTCCTCCAGGTCTTCCTCGTCCTCTTCCAGCGCATCCTCTTCTTCCTCCGGGGCCTCCTCTTCGCCCGGCAACGGGGCCTGGAGAACGGAACCGCCGGCCTGAACCCCGCCGGCCCACTCACCCACTTGCGAGACGGGCGGCTGTTCGCCCGGCAATGAGTTATCCTGGCTCTGTCCCCCCGCAGGACCAAACGTTACGGGTTCCGGTTCCTCTACGGTTTGCGCCCACACCGCTTCCTCAGGCCCTTCTCTTTCCGCTTCTTCCGTCACTCCGTCCTCAGTAGCGGTCCCCGTCTCAAACAGATCCTCCCCCTCTTGCCCGCGATCTTTCTTTTTCTTTCGTTTGAACCACCTGATCATATTTTCTTCTCCCTTGGAGATTCTATTCGGTCTGGCGCCCGCAAGCTGCAAAGTATAGTATAACAGAAACTGCGATTTTGGAGGGAGCAGCATGGATAGTCAAGAACGGAGTTTACGTCTTCAGATAATCAAGGTTGGCCGCAGGCTGGAGAGCAACGGGTTGATTGCGGCAAGCGACGGCAATATTAGCTGCAGGGCCGGTGAGGACTGCATGCTCATAACCCCGAGCGGTGTTTCAAAGGGGGACATGGAGCCCGAACAGATCGCAAAAACCTGTATGCGGGGAAATCTTCTGGAAGGCCCGATGAGGCCGTCAAGTGAAATACGAATGCACCTCCAAGTCTACGGGATGAGGCCTGACGTTTCGGCGATTGTGCATGCGCACCCGGTTGTGGCAACGGCATTCACACTGGCGGGGTTTCCGTTAAACTCGAAAGTCCTGCCCGAAGTCTGGCTCATGCTTGGCAATGTTCCCGTTGCGCCCTATGCAACTCCATCGACTGACGAAGTCCCCCGGTCAATCGAGCCTTATATCATGGACTGCCGGGCGATACTCCTTAAGAGGCACGGGGCGCTGACTTTCGGCGGGAACCTCATGGAAGCCTGCATGCGCATGGAAAAACTCGAGCACTGTGCAAAAATCCTTTTCTATGCCTCCATGCTCGAAGACCGAAAGGCCCCGGTCGCCCTGGCCGAGAAAGAAATTGCAAAGCTTGGATCGAGAGATTGATACTCAGGATCAGTCCAGCTCATAGTGCAGCTTCAGGAACAAAACACATAAAAACTGTCAGTCTCTGCGGAGAGATGGTTTACCATGGCGTCCCGAAGGAACATGCAGGACCTTTTCTGAATATTTTATTTGAAACGTCCGGCACAATCCTTTAAATTCATTGGTCAAACGACGTATTTTTTCACTGATCCTCCCGTTTAGGCGGAAAGGGAGGATTTTTATTTTCATTTACGGGGGGTTGCCATGATCGAAAAAGCTAATATACTGGTTGAGGCCCTCCCATATATTCGCCGGTTTTACCAGAAGACGATCGTCATAAAATACGGCGGTCACGCGATGGTGGCCGAAGACCTCAAGGAGAGCTTCGCAAAGGACGTCGTCCTGATGAAGTACATCGGGATAAATCCCGTGGTGGTCCATGGCGGAGGGCCGCAGATAGGGGAGATGCTGCGGCGGATCGGTAAGAAATCGGACTTTTGCGATGGAATGCGCATAACCGATGCCGACACCATGGAGATCGTGGAAATGGTGCTCTCGGGAAAGGTCAACAAAGAGATAGCGGCCTTGATAAACAGGCACGGAGGACGAGCGGTGGGGTTGAGCGGAAAGGACGCCCAACTCATCGAGGCACGAAAGCTCACGATTGTTCGAGATGCCGTAGAAGACAGGCCAGCCGAGATAATCGACATAGGTCAGGTCGGCGAGGTGAAACGGGTAAACCTGGAGGTACTGCAAACCCTTTCGCAAAGCGATATAATCCCGGTGATAGCCCCGATCGGGGTTGGTGAGAATGGGGAAACCTACAATATAAACGCGGATCTTGTGGCAGGGGCAATTGCAGGAGCTCTTAAGGCTGATAAGTTTTTACTCATGACCGATGTGCCCGGAGTACTCAACAGGGAGGGAAAGCTTATATCGAGCATGACGGTGGGCGAAGCCGAAGAGGCCATGCGCAACGGGACGCTGCGGGGCGGGATGATTCCTAAGATCCAGTGCGCAATCGACGCTCTGGAGGCCGGGACCGCAAAGGTCCACATAGTTGACGGCCGCCTTCCCCACGCCATTTTGCTCGAGATATTCACCGACGCGGGGATCGGTACCGAGATCCTGAGAAACAGCGAGCGAGCCAAATGAACGAACTCATCGACGGAATAGAGCAGCAGTGCGGTAAGCACATCTTCGGCACATATGCCAGGTTTCCGGTGGCTTTTGTCAGGGGGGCGGGGTGCAGGCTCTGGGATGACACCGGAAAGGAATACCTTGATTTTCTTGCCGGCATTGCCGTTTGCGCCCTCGGGCACTGCCACCCGGAAGTGACCCGCGCAATTAGCGAGGCAGCGCCAAAACTGCTCCATGTTTCCAACCTTTTTTATACATATCCGCAGGTTGAGCTGGCGGCGGAATTGACACGACTTTCATTTGCGGATAAGGTATTTTTTTCCAACTCCGGCGCCGAGGCCAACGAAGCGGCGATAAAGCTCGCCAGAAAGTACAGCCATGACACCTTCGGCCCCGGCAGGTTCCACATCATCTCGATGAAGGGTTCCTTCCACGGTCGTACCTTGGCGACCCTTTCGGCTACCGGTCAAAGCAAGATCCATCAAGGTTTTGAACCACTGGTGGAAGGTTTTGTCCATGTCGATTTTAACTCCGTTTCGGCTGTTGAAGCGGCTATTACGGACAAGACATGCGCGGTAATGGTCGAACCGGTCCAGGGGGAAGGCGGGCTCAATTTCCCGGCTCCGGGCTACTTGAGGGACCTCAAGGCGCTTTGCAAAGAAAGGAAGCTCCTGCTAATTTTTGATGAGGTCCAGTCGGGACTGGGAAGAACTGGCTCACTTTTTGCCTACGAACAGGAGGGCGTGACCCCTGACATAATGACCCTGGCAAAGGCGCTGGCAAACGGATTGCCGATGGGGGCAATGCTTGCAGCCGATGAGTTCGCAGGTGCTTTTACCCCCGGCAGCCATGCTTCCACCTTCGGCGGGGGCCCCCTTGTGGCCTCGGCGGCCCTGGCAACCTTGAGGGTCATTTCCGAACCTGCTTTCCTGGGCAAGGTGCGCGAGACCGGCGCCTATTTTATGTCCAGGCTCCAGGAACTCAAAGAGCGCTATTCGTTTATCAAAGACATTCGCGGGCGAGGTCTCATTATCGGTTTGGAGCTGACTGTCCCTGGCTCGAAGTTCGTTTTAAAATGCATGGAGAGGGGCGCCATAATTAACTGCACGCACGATACCGTTTTGAGGTTCGTTCCGCCGCTTATCGCCGGCAGATCCGAAATAGACGAGATGATCGGTATCCTGGCGGACCTCTTTAAAGAGGAAGCCCTATGAAGCGCGACCTGCTTTCGATCCGGGACCTTTCCGCCTCGGAAATTCTCGGTCTGATCGCCAAAGCCGAAAAGATGAAGGCGCAGCTTGCAGCGGGGGCACTGCCTAAGTCGCTCACCGGAAAAATTGTGGGCCTCATTTTTCTGAAACCCTCGACTAGAACGCGGGTTTCATTCGAGGCCGCTATCTGCCGGCTGGGGGGGCAGCCCATGTTCATGACCGCCCAGGATACCCAGATTTCCCGGCAGGAGCCTCTTGCCGACACGGCGCGCGTTCTGGAGCGATATATCGACGCCATAGTCATTAGGACGTTTGCTCAAAGCGACGTCGAGGAACTGGCCGGCTTCGCCTCCATTCCCGTTATAAACGCTTTGACTGACTACTGTCATCCCTGCCAGGTGCTGGCCGATCTTATGACGATCCGCGAAAAGCGGGGTTCGCTCGAAAATCTCACTGTCGCCTGGGTGGGGGATGGGAACAACGTTGCAAATTCATGGATAAATGCGGCCGGACGCCTTGGCTTTTCGCTCAATCTCGCCTGCCCTCCCGGCTATGAACCTGATAAGGAGCTGTTAAGCTGGGCAGCGAACCAGGCAAAAACAAGGATCCTGCTGGTGACCGATCCCACAGAAGCCGTATCGGGCGCCGATGTGCTCTATACCGACGTTTGGGCGAGCATGGGGCGGGAGAGCGAGGCCCCGGAGCGAATTCAAGCCTTTCAGCATTACCAGATAAATTCGCAACTTCTGGCATGTGCGCCGCCGCACGCGATAGTGCTCCACTGCCTGCCCGCTCACCGGGGAGAGGAGATCACCGAAGAGGTGCTCGAAAGCCGGCGAGCCCCCGTTTTTGACCAGGCTGAAAACCGGCTTCACATGCAAATGGCGCTCCTCGACTGGATGATCGGAAGCGAAAGCCTCTGATCAAGGCTGCGGCCAAGGTGCGAAGACAGGACTCTACCGCAGAGACGAAAAGAATAAAAAGATATTCACCGCAGAGACGCAGAAACAGAACATTGCTTTGCAAAGTCTTCATCCTTTAAGAGTCAGGATATGTCTTGCATTTCCTTCTCTGCGCCCTCTGTGCCTCTGTGGTAGGAATTTCCCAACTTCTTCAGTGGCTTTAGAACGGAGTATTTTTGATGGGTGTCAAAAAGGTTATCCTCGCCTATTCCGGCGGACTTGATACTTCGATCATTCTCAAGTGGCTCATAGAGACATATAGATGCGAAGTTGTCGCCTTCTCTGCCGACCTGGGCCAGGATGAGGAACTGGACGGGATCGAAAAAAAAGCCCTCGCGACCGGCGCGGTCAAAGCGCGCATTGAAGACCTGAGGGAGGAGTTCGCAAGCGAGTTCGTTTTTCCGGCTTTTCGCGCCAACGCTATATACGAAGGTCAGTACCTGCTCGGCACCTCGATTGCCCGCCCGCTGATCGCCAGGCACCAGATAAGGATAGCTGGGGAAGAAGGAGCTGACGCGGTGAGTCACGGAGCCACCGGGAAGGGAAACGACCAGGTGCGCTTCGAGTTGGCGTACATGGCGCTCAGGCCTGACATAAAGGTGATCGCGCCCTGGCGGGAATGGGACATGAAGTCGCGAAGCGACCTTGTTGCCTTTGCAGAAAAGCACAGGATACCGGTTCCGGTTACCAAGGCCAAACCTTATAGCTGCGACCGCAACATGCTGCATATAAGCTACGAGGGCGGCATTCTGGAAGACCCTTGGACGGAACCCGACCCGGCGATGTTTATCATGACCGCAGATCCGCAAAATGCTCCGGACGAGCCCGAAATTATCGAAATCGATTATGAAAAAGGAGACCCGGTCGCCGTTGACGGCAAGCGCATGAGCCCGGCCGGCATACTCCAGCATCTCAACAGGATCGGTGGTAAGCATGGGATTGGCCGCGTGGACCTGGTGGAAAACCGGTTCATCGGGATGAAATCCAGGGGCGTCTACGAAACCCCGGGCGGCACCATAATGCGAACCGCCCACAAGGCAGTCGAATCCATAACCATGGACAGGGAAGTTATGCACCTGCGCGACAACCTTGTCCCGGAATATTCGCGTATGATTTACAACGGGTTTTGGTATTCGCCCGAGATGCGCTACCTCCAGAATATGATGGACCTCGCGCAGGAAAATGTCTGGGGGACTGCCCGTCTGAAGCTCTACAAGGGAAGCTGCCAGGCGGTCGGGCGCAGGTCGGAGCGCTCTCTCTACCAGCCCGGCTTCGCCACTTTTGAAGAAGACGACGTTTACCGTCAGGATGAGGCGAGCGGCTTTATCCGGCTGCTCGGTCTTAGGCTGCGCATCGAAACGCTTGTGACCAAAGGCCTTCAGCAGGGCTAATATAAGACCCCTTAGACTTATGGAAGGTTTAACCCCGCCCAATAGAGTAAGGAGCACATGGCCGAAAAACTGTGGAAAGGACGTTTTGAGCTGCCAACAAACAAACTGGTGGAGGAATACACCGCTTCCATCCATTTCGACAGCCGGCTCTATCGCTACGATATCGAGGGGAGCATCGCGCATTGCCTCATGCTGGCCGAGTGCGGCATAATTTCGCACGAGGAGGCCTCACGCATCGTGCAGACCCTGGGCGAAATAGGTCGCGACATAGAGCGGGGCGGGGTTGTCCTGGATTCCTCCCGGGAGGACATCCACATGGCCATCGAAAACGAGCTTACGGCTCGAATTGGAGAGACAGGCGGTAAACTCCACACGGCCAGGAGCCGAAACGACCAGGTTGCTCTTGATACGCGGCTCTACATGCGTGATGTGCTTTCGAGCATAATGGACCTTGTATGTGAAGTTCAGGCGGCCCTGGTCGCAATGGCCGAGAGGCACCTCGGAGTAATCATGCCGGGGTTTACTCACCTCCAGCACGCGCAGCCGGTTCTTTTTTCACATCATCTGATGGCCTACTATGAAATGTTTGGCCGCGACTTGGCAAGATTTAGCGAGTGCCTCACCCGCACCGACGTAATGCCGTTGGGAAGCGCGGCGCTTGCCGGCTCGACTTTTCCCACCGACATGGAGTGGACGGCCCGTAAGCTTGGTTTTTCCAAGGTGGTGGCAAACTCAATGGATGCGGTCGGAGATCGCGATTACCTGATCGAGTTTTGTTCGGCTTCTGCTATTTTAATGATGCACGTAAGCCGCATCGCCGAAGAGCTTATCATCTGGTCGAGCCCGGAGTTCGCATTCATCGAGATAAGTGACGCGTTCTGCACCGGTTCCAGCATTATGCCACAGAAGAAGAATCCGGACGTACCTGAGTTGATGCGCGGCAAAACCGGCCGGGTGTATGGAAACCTTATTGCGCTTCTGACTGTGACCAAAGGGCTGCCCATGGCCTACAACCGGGACCTGCAGGAAGACAAGCAACCGGTTTTCGACACTGTCGATACCGTGCTTGCCACCCTGGGTCTTTTGAGCAAAATGCTCCCCGAAATCCGGATCAATCGGGAGACAATGGCCCGTATGGCCGAGCATAACTTTACACTGGCCACGGATCTGGCTGATTACCTGGTCACTCGTGATGTCCCTTTCCGCAAAGCGCATTATGCTGTAGGCCAGCTCGTTCAATACTGTATTCGGAACGGCAAAGAGCTGAGCGACTGCACGCTTGATGAGTTCAAAACTTTCAACAAAGCTTTCGATGAGAACGTTTTTGCATATCTCGATATTTCGAGCGCAATCGACCGCAGAAGATCGCTTGGAGGCACCGCTACCTCGCGGGTAAAAGAAGCCATTGCCCGGGCGAGGGAAGACCTGGAAGCCTGCAAACCATACTCAAGGGAAAACCGAGAACCGGAAAAATAGGGAACCTATGCGAATCCTGCCTCATTCGGCATATAAGTGCCTGCAAATCATCATCGCTGCCTGTGTTTTGAGTATTATGGTCTCAGGTTGCGGCAAGAAACTGTTTCCAAAACCTGAGGGGATGGCGCCTCCTCCGCAGGTAAACGACCTGAAGGCTCAGGTTATGCCTCGATCAGTCGAGCTTTCGTGGAGTCCGGTCGCTGTGAAAGCGGACAAAAGGTTCGGGTACACGATCCTGAGGTCCGATCTGAAATGGGAAAACCGCAATTGCCTTGAATGTCCACCTCCCGACCAGCAGCAGGTCCACAGTATAGATGCCGCATCCGCCAAACCGGGCGGCGACGGTAAGCTTCGCTGGGTTGACACCGCTGTCTCCTACCGCCGCGCTTTTCGTTACCAGGTGGCAGTCACGGACGAAAAAGGAAATCCTGTGAGCCTTTCCAACCCCGCGATAGCCAAAGTCTATCCGGGACCGGCTGCGCCTGTAAACCTTTCGGCCGCCACTCAGCCGAATGGGGTTCTGATTCAGTGGAAACCGGTCTTAAAGGACCTCGAAGGAAATAATCTCGATGAGCCAAGTGTTTCTTTCCGCGTCGAGAGGCTTTCCGGCGATAAAGGCTGGGAAAAGGCCGCCCCGGCTCTTGTAAAAGGAAATGCCTATAACGACCAGTCCGTTGCTCCCGGACTGAGCTACAGCTATCGGGTCGTTGCGGTCCTATTTACGGATGGGGTCTACATTTTCGGGGAGCCCTCTTCCTCGGTCCAGGCCAAAGGGCCCGAATCTGTGCTGCCACCCCCTCCCGACAGGGTTTGGATAACTCCGGCCCATGGGGCCCTTGAAATACACTGGACTGAGACCGATGGAAAAACCGGCGGCTATCACGTATATCGCAGGGAAGGAAAAGAAATTATCCGGCTGACTGCGAGTCCGGTACAACACCCGCCTTTTGTGGACCACGGCGCCAAGAAGGGGCAGACTTACTTCTATGCCGTATCTGCCGTAAGCGCCCAGGCGGACCATAAAGAGGGACTGCTCTCCAAATGGTTCGAGGTCAGAAACTTGCTCAACGAATAGGTGAAAAGGATATCCGAGGCCCTGGCCTGATATCCGGTATCCGTATGGACCGCGAGGATTTTTTCGATGCATCATTTTCAGTATAAAGGAGACGAACTCTATTGCGAAGAGGTCCCCGTGAGGCTTATCGCCGAAAAAGCCGGGACCCCTTGCTATATATACAGTTTTGCTACTCTCAGCCACCATTTCACAACTTTCGACGCCGCTTTCGCAAATGTTGCGCACCTTACCTGTTACTCGGCAAAAGCCAACTCCAATGTAGCAATTTTGAAACTGTTCGGCTCGATGGGCGCAGGAGTGGACATCGTTTCGGGTGGCGAGCTCTACCGCGCCCGCAGGGCTGCAATTCCACCTGAGCGCATCGTCTATTCCGGGGTGGGCAAAACCGTTGAAGAAATCGATTTTGCACTTCGTGAAAAAATTCTGATGTTCAATATCGAATCTTCCCAGGAACTCGAGCAGATCAACCGCCGGGCCGAAGCATTGGGCGTCAGGGCATCGATTTCCCTGCGAGTCAATCCCGATATCGACCCGAACACGCACCCCTACATTTCCACCGGCATGAAGAGAAACAAATTCGGCATCTCGGCCGACAGCGCTCTACGGGCCTACGAAAAGGCGAAAAACCTCAAGAACATCGAAGTCGTCGGGCTGGATTGCCATATCGGAAGCCAGCTTACAGATGTCACACCCTTCGTCGATGCGCTGAGACGGCTTCGCTCTCTCATAGAAAAACTGACGCAGAACGGATTCCGTATTCGCTATCTCGATCTGGGCGGCGGGCTCGGTATTGTCTACGACCAGGAAGCTCCCCCTCAGCCGCATGAATATGCAAGGGCACTGCTGGGCGAGCTGAAAGATATCGACTGCACGCTGATTTTTGAGCCGGGCCGGGTTATCGTTGGAAACGCCGGCATTCTTGTGACCAAAGTACTCTATACAAAACGGACCCAGGCGAAGAATTTCGTTATAACAGACGGGGCCATGAACGACTTGGTCAGGCCAAGCCTTTACGGGTCTTATCATTATATCCAACCGGTCCTCAGGAGTCTGAAGGAAACGGAAATCGTCGATGTGGTCGGTCCCATTTGCGAGTCCGGCGACTTTCTGGCAAAGGACCGCGGCCTTCCCATGCCGGCGGCCGGCGATTATCTTGCCGTGATGAGCGCCGGGGCTTACGGGTTCAGTATGTCCTCCAATTACAACTCGCGCCCGCGAGCTCCGGAAGTACTCGTAAAAGGCGACCAATATTTCATCATAAGGCAAAGGGAAACCTGGGAAGACCTCGTGCGGCCCGAAACCATTCCGGATTTTCTCGAAGGTTGAACTGGAAAAACCATCTCACCGCCGAGAGACTGGTCATAGACAGGTCATGGAGAGGCCGCAAGGGAACCAAAATTAAATAAGATGAACAGGGGCCTCTCGGGACTCGCGAAAGAGCTATTTTTGTCAATCCTGAAAATACCTTCTTAGAAAGCTTTTTCTCTGTGCTCTCTGCGCCTCTGCGGTAGATTTTTCCTTGCATAGGAGTCTCATTTGCAGCGAATCCGTTTCACGAAAATGACCGGCAGCGGCAACGATTTCATAATAATAGACAATCGGGCATTGAAGCTGCCGAAGGAACACGGGCGTGCGCTGGCCGTGTCTGCCTGCCGCAGAAAGATGTCCGTTGGGGCTGACGGCTTGATTCTAATAGAAAATGATATCGAAGCTGATTTCCGGTGGCAATTCTTTAACGCAGACGGCAGCGAAGCGGAGATGTGCGGCAACGGGGCGCGTTGCGCGGCCCGATTCGCACGGCTCAAGGGTATAGTGGACAAGGATCGGCTCTGTTTCAACACGCTTGCCGGCCTTATAGAAGCCCAAATCTCGGGCCAAAGCGTCAAAATCCGTATGCCCCGGCCCCACGGCATGGAAATTGACTTCCCGGTCGCACTCGATGATTGTATTCTCCAGCTCAGTTTCATCAATACGGGGGTCCCGCACGCAGTCTTTTTCGCCGGCTCCGAGGCGCAACTCGAAGAACTGGATGTCTTTGAGCGGGGACGCTGCATACGCTTTCACCAGCGCTTTCAGCCCGCAGGTTCTAACGCCGACTTCGTCTTTGTCAGCAGCCCCCACCACATTTCCATCAGGACCTACGAACGCGGCGTCGAAACTGAAACCCTCGCGTGTGGCACGGGCTCAATAGCAGCCGCCCTGCTCGCAGCGGCGAGGAACTTGGTCGCCTCCCCGGTCGAAGTGCTCACCAGGAGCGGGGAAAAGCTGGTTATTCACTTCGAGAAAATCCCGCAGGAAGGTGGAATGGACTTCTCAGCCGTTTTCCTTGAAGGCGACGCAAAGGTGGTCTACGATGCCGAACTTTGGAACGAGACCTTGAGAAGGTAGAAAGGAGGCTGCAATGTTTGGTGGCGCGATAACAGCGATTGTTACGCCCTTTAAAGGCGGTAAGGTCGATGAGGCCGGACTGAGAAAACTCATCGAGTTCCAGATCGCAAATGGGGTGCACGGCATAGTCCCCTGCGGGACTACGGGCGAATCGCCCACTCTGTCGTATACGGAGCACGAGCGGGTGATCGAAATCGCAATCGAACAGGCTGCAAAACGATTTCCGGTCATCGCAGGAACGGGCTCCAACAGTACCGATGAAGCGATCTCGCTGACCCGCCATGCGAAAAAAGCAGGCGCCGACGCAGCCCTCATGATAAGCCCTTACTATAACAAACCGACGCAGGAAGGACTTTATCGGCATTTTGAGAAGGTGGCCAAAGCTGTCGATATTCCGATCATAATCTACAACATACCAGGCCGCACGGCTTCCAATATAGATCCTGACACAATCGCGCGCCTGTCCAAGATTGACAACATTGTGGGCATTAAGGAAGCTTCCGGTTCCATGAAGCAGATCACCGATATAATCGACCTGTGCGCCGACGATTTCATTGTGATATCCGGCGAGGATTACCTCACGTTCCCGCTCATGTGCGTTGGAGGCAAAGGGGTTATATCGGTTGCATCCAACGTTGCTCCGAGGGAAATGGCCGATCTTTGCAATCTCTTTTTCAACGGCAGGTTTGAAGAGTCCCGGAGGCTTTATTACAAGCTCCTGCCCTTGCTTCACGGCCTCTTTATGGAGACCAACCCGGCCCCGGTAAAGGTTGCCCTGGCCATGATGAAAAAAATAGAGTCCGAAGAGGTGAGGCTTCCGCTGGTAACTATGGGCGAGAATAACAGGGAGCGCCTGAGAAAAATTCTCGAAACTCAGGGTCTTCTCCCTGAATCGGTTACTAAAAACTAAAGACTGACTACTAAAAACTGTTATCAAGAGGCAGAACATGGTACGCGCAGCGGTTGCTGGAATTGCTGGAAGAATGGGCTCCAGGGCCGCCCAGCTCATTGGCGAGACCGAGGGGATCGAGTTGGCGGGCGGCTTTGAGTTTTCACGGCACCCTCTGGTTGGAAAAGATCTGGCCGAAGCGATCGGAGGCAGCCCCACCGGTAAGCCGATCAGGGGGGGAATCGAAGATGTGCTGGAGGACGCCGATGTTATCATCGACTTTACGACTGCTGCATCATCGCTCGAACACCTCAGGGCCGCATCGGCTCGCGGAGTATCCATGGTCATAGGGTCGACCGGGTTTGCGCGCGAGCAGATCGATGAGGCCGCCGGGCTTGCGGGAGCCATCCCCTGTGTGATTTCTCCCAACATGAGCATCGGTGTTAATATCTTGTTCAAAATGGTGGCCGAAGCTGCGCGGCTGCTCGGAGACGGTTACGACGTAGAGATAGTGGAAGCTCATCATAGGTTCAAGAAGGACGCGCCAAGCGGTACGGCCATGGAGCTCGCCCGAATTGTCGCCGAGGCCCTCGGCAGAGACCTCGGGCAGGTTGGGGTCTATGGGCGGCGCGGAATGGTCGGAGAGCGCAGCGCGCCTGAGATTGGAATTCAAAGCGTTCGAGGCGGCGACATAGTAGGCGATCATACCGTCATGTTCGCCTCCCTTGGCGAAAGGGTGGAGATCGTTCATCGCGCCCACAACCGCGACAATTTCGCCAGGGGCGCTATACGCGCAGCCAAATGGGTAATCGGCCGGCCCGCGGGGCTCTACGACATGAGTGATGTGCTCGGCATCAAATGACGGAAGGACCGAAAAAATATAAGTCATATAAGTCCTATTAGACCTATACCCATCCTTCAGGGGAGTTTTCAATGAATGCTACAATGTCTGAGAGGTTGCGCCTGCTTCCACCCTATCTTTTTGCCGAGATAGATCGGCTCAAAGCTGAACTTATCGCCAAGGGAGTCGACGTAATCAACCTCGGGGTGGGCGATCCAGACTTACCGACCCCATCTCATATAATCGAAAGATTGGCTCAAACCGCGAAAGACCCGGCCAACCACCAATATCCTTCCTATTCGGGTATGAACGACTTCCGGGTCAGCGTGGCTAAATGGTACAGGAGAAGATTCGGAGTCGAGTTGGACCCGCTCACTGAGGTGCTCACGCTTATAGGCTCCAAAGAGGGCTTGGCTCACCTGCCGCTCGCTTTCATCGACCCGGGAGACCTGGCGCTGACCCCTTCTCCCGGCTATCCCGTATATCATATTGCCACCATGTTCGCGGGCGGCGAGTCATGGTTCATGCCGCTCCTCGAGAAAAACGGCTTCCTGCCGGACCTCGGCGCTATCCCGGTCGAAGTGGCCAGGCGCGCTCGGCTTCTGTTCATAAACTATCCCAATAATCCTACCGGCGCTACGGCGGGCAGGGACTTCTACGAGCGGGTCGTCAGGTTTGCTGGACAATACGGTATAATCGTCTGCCATGACGCAGCTTATTCCGAAATGGCTTTCGAGGGGTATCGCCCGATGAGCTTCCTCGAGGTCCCCGGCGCAAAGGAGGTTGGAGTAGAATTTCATTCTCTGTCGAAAACCTATAATATGACCGGATGGCGACTGGGATTTGCGGTAGGCAACAGCGGCGTGATCGAGGCGCTTGGCCGGATAAAGAGCAACATCGACTCGGGAGCCTTCAACGCCGTCCAATGGGCGGGTATCGCGGCGCTGGAGGGCGACCAACAGCCGGTTGCCGATATGCAGAACATTTATCGGGAAAGGCGCGATATTCTTATAGCAGGCCTCCAAAAGGCAGGACTTCATCCGCAGGTCCCAAAGGCGACATTCTATGTGTGGTGTCCAAACCCGCCGGGATACAATTCAAAGGATTTTACCTCCCTTCTGCTCCGCGAGGCCGGCATAGTTACCACCCCCGGCAGCGGGTTCGGCGATCCCGGCGAAGGCTATGTGCGAATGGCGCTCACCGTTTCCGCAGAGCGCATTCGGGAGGCTGTTGAGCGAATCTTGAAACTCGATATGGAAAGTCGGCCGTCCGGTGAAAAAAGCAGCAATCGCAGTAGGGAGTAACCAGGGGGACTCGATACTGATATGCCGGCAGGTTTTTGACGTATTGCGAAAACACCCGGCGATTAATGACTTGAAAGTCTCCTCCCTATACAGAACCAGCCCAGTAGGGCCGGTGGAGCAGGACTGGTTTATTAACGCGGCTGCCGTTTTACAGACCCGGCTTGAGCCGCAGGCCCTCTTCGAACTCATGAGCGAGGTGGAAAAGAGCTTCGGAAGGGTCCGCACGGTCAAATGGGGTCCCAGGGCACTGGATCTGGACCTTATTTTCTATGAAAATATCCAACTCGATCTGCCCGTGCTAAAGGTGCCTCATCCAATGATGAGCAAACGCCTCTTCGTTCTGATGCCCCTGGCCGAAATAGAACCTCACTGGGTGCATCCGGGATTTGGGCTCTCCGTTCAGGAAATGTTGAATCGAATTCTTGAACTCGATCACCAGCAGGGAATTCAAAAACTGGAAATGTGAAATGGGACGTATATTTGTCATTGCCATACTAGTGTGGATCGCCTACTTTCTTGTAAAAAAGATCGGCAAGGCGCTTTTTGAACCTTCCAATCTCCAGGACCGGCCGAGCGGCCCCGCTTCCGACGCCGAACTTATCCGCGATCCTCAATGCGGCGCCTATTTCTTGAAACAAAAAGGGGTAAAAGGGGTGGTTGAAGGCCAGGTGATCCATTTTTGCAGCGAGCAATGCTACGACAAATATCTAAAAGGCCGTAACCACAATTAGATAGCGTCCATCAGGAAACCCGGATAAACGTAGAAGAATTTCACCTTATGAACGTAGAAGAATCTCACCTTATGAGACACTAGAAGTTTTCGATTCGGAGAGGAGGCATTTTCGTCTTGGCTAGGGAATCAAGGGGTTGCGCGGAGGCGCACTCTATGTACCGCCTCTGGTCATGGACAGGTCAGGGACAGCGTCGAGATCCTGCCCATGCCGCCGCCGAAGGTAGCGGCGAATCTGGCCGGCAGTCCCACCGCCCAAAGGCGAATACGCATGTTTGAAAAAGTCAGGGCGGCAAAGAAACGAATAGAAGGCGTCGCCAATATGACTCCCATCATGACTTCCCGTACACTGAACCGGATGACGGGCGCCGAGGTCTATTTGAAGTGCGAGAACTATCAAAGAGTCGGGGCCTTTAAGTTCCGGGGAGCCTTCAATGCCATTTCCCAGCTTACCAATGAGCAGAAAAAACGGGGGGTCCTGACTTATTCTTCCGGCAACCATGCGCAGGCGGTTGCATTGGTCGGGTCCTTGCTCGGAATAGAAACCACCGTGGTGATGCCCAACGATGCGCCCGAGACAAAACGTGCAGCCACCGAGGAATACGGCGCGACAGTGGTCGGCTATGATCCCGCCAAAACCGAGCGTCAAAAGGTTGCCGACGATCTGCAAATCAAATACGGCTACACCATGATTCCGCCCTTTGACCATGTGGAAGTAATAGCCGGACAGGGCACCGCCGCCTTCGAGATGTTTTCGGAGTTGAAATCTCTCGACATGCTCCTGGTTCCCTGTGGTGGAGGAGGTCTGCTCAGCGGTTCGGCTATTGCCGCCAAGGGTCTTGACCCCTCTTGCAGAATTATCGGAATTGAGCCCGAACTGGCAGACGACGCAACCAAATCGTTTTATTCAGGCACCCTGCACACGGTACACAATCCGCCCACCATCGCAGACGGCACGCGAACTGCTTCCCTGGGAAAGATTACATTCCCGTTAGTGCTCAAGTATGTAAACGCTATGAAAACGGTCGCGGAACGGGCCATCATAGAAGCTGTGGGGTTTCTCTTTTACCGCATGAAGATGGTTGTGGAACCATCCGGCGCGCTTGGGATCGCAGCCCTGTTGAGCAGGGCTGTGCCTGCAGGGGGGCGCGTGGGAGTGATTATCAGCGGGGGCAATATCGACGGGCCCACGATGAAGTTGGTTCTTGGATAATATCCCGGATTAACAACACTTTTATCAGGAGTCCATTGTGAAATTCTTTATCGATACGGCCAATCTGCACGAAATAAAAGACGCCTTTGATCTGGGGGTCCTGGATGGGGTTACAACCAACCCCAGCCTGATAGCAAAGGAAGGAATCGCAGGCAGGGAAGCTTTTAAGAACCATATCCAAAAGATATGTGAGATCGTACAGGGTCCGGTGAGCGCCGAGGGTGTGAGCTGTGACCTGGAGGGCATGCTGAGCGAAGCTCGCGAACTTGCCGCAATAGACCCAAACGTTGTCGTGAAGATCCCTATGACCACACTGGGCCTCAGGGCCGTGAAAACACTGTCCGAGGAAGGGGTGCAAACAAATGTAACTCTGATATTCTCTCCCCTTCAGGCGCTTCTTGCCGCAAAGGCCGGAGCAACCTATATCAGCCCGTTCGTCGGCAGGCTCGACGACATATCCCGGGACGGCATGGACTTGGTTCGCGAAATTCTCGATATATTTTCCAATTACCTTTTTGAAACTGAAGTCATCGTCGCCAGCGTCCGGAATCCTTTGCATGTGCTTACTGCCGCGCGTTTAGGCGCGGATATTGCAACCATTCCGTTCAAGGTCATTGAACAGCTTGCGCACCATCCATTGACGGATCTGGGAATAGAAAAATTCTTGCAAGATTGGAAAAAAGTGGAAAAATAAAAACGCAAGCTTAAGTTCTTGTATATTAACAGGAGGGGTTATGAAGCGAATGGCGACGGGAACCAGGTGTTTCCATTTCGTTGCGGTGATCATTGTTTTGACGCTTGTCTGCCCAATAATCCCACGTGCTGAAATCTTCAAGTTCGTCGATAGGGACGGGGCCGTTCATTACACAAATACCCCCATCAATTCGCAGTCAACCGCTGTGAATCTGCCGCCCTTGACCGAGGCGACCTTCAAGAGATATTTCCCAAAATACTCGGTATCCATTGCCGGACTGCGGCCCGGCTTTTTTTCCCCCCTGTCAAATTTGCCCAATCAGGCTGCTTATGATCCACACATAAAGCTTACCTGCAAGCTCTACGGCCTGGATTGCAACTTGGTGAAGGCAGTCATCCGCGCCGAATCGGGCTTCAATCCGCAGGCCGTATCCCCAAAAGGCGCAATGGGTTTGATGCAGCTCATGCCCGATACGTCGCGGGACCTCGGCGTAGTCAATCCTTTCGATCCTATGCAGAACATCGACGGTGGAGCGAGGTATCTTAGGATGATGCTCGACCGGTTCGCCAACAACACGGCCCTTGCCCTGGCCGCCTACAATGCGGGTCCGGAGGCGGTCACAAAACACGGTGGAATCCCACCTTTTGACGAAACCCAAATTTATGTTAAGACAGTTATGGACTTTTATGATCGCTACCGTTACTAATGTGGAGGGAGCCGAAAGCCTTAAAGACAAAACCGGAATGCTTGAAAGTTTGAGTTTATGCTCGTGCTGAATCGAAGCGACCTCTCGAGGCAAAGCCTCACGACTTGGCCCAACGTCCTCACCTATTCCAGGATGGCCACCATACCACTCATAGTGTTCCTCCTTATTCCTCCCTCCTCCGCTTTTTCACAGAACCTCGCTTTCATAGTCTATTGCATCGCCTCGCTTACCGATTACCTCGACGGCATTCTGGCTCGACGCTGGAATACGGTTACCTCCGTTGGAAAGCTGCTCGATCCACTGGCCGACAAGCTCCTCACCACCGCCGTGCTCATAATGCTGATTCCGAAAGTTCAGGCGTGGATGGTTTTCCTCATCGTGGGACGTGAGATAGGTATAACCGGGCTGAGATCGATTGCCGCCGGACACGGACTCATCATCAACGCCAGCCGTATGGGGAAAAACAAGATGGTCTCTCAGACCCTGGCGCTTATCTTTCTGCTTCCGGTAATTCCTGGAATTCAGACTACACTGGGCATAATCGGGACGTGTTTCCTGTGGGTTTCGCTTGTCCTTGGTTATATATCCGCCCTGGACTATTTCCTCAGCTTTTACAGGGAGGCAAAACGACGGGGCCAACCCAATTAAGTAGCAGGGTAAATGTCATCATTTAAGCTGCCCAAATTTCGCCCGCCCGATTTCACTGCGCCACCTCTTAGGGACGCCCCTGCGGTACAATTCAAAAAAGTCCAAAGGGCCGGTGTCGCTCCGCAAGGGTATCACGCGACTTCCATATATCCGGAATTTTTTCAAGTCCGCAAGGGTCAATGGGTCCTTCCAAAGCACCCGCGCATGGACTGTGTGGCGGTACTTTTCCCGGACGAGACACTCGAGGTCCGGGAATTCCGCCTCTTAAAGCCGGGAGACCTTGTCGCATGCGGCCGGCGCGAAAACGGTGAAGAAGGAATCTTCGTCCACGTGGAGGCTTTCGGATGGGAATACGCGATTCCGGAAAAGTTTGCCTTTCGCACGCGCATATCCCGGGAGACTTCTTTTTCATATGATTACGACGAGCTCTATAACCTGCTCGAACACGATCGCGAAAACGGGTTCCTGCTCTGGGTGCTTGGCCCGGCAGTAGCCTTCGACAAGGACTCGCGCGATTCCCTGGCCGCTATTATCGACGAGGGGTTCGTCCACGGAGTTCTTGCCGGAAACGCATTGGCCGCTCACGATATCGAGGCTGCGATCTACGGCACTGCACTCGGACAGGACATTTACACAAAAAGGCATGCCCATCTGGGCCATTACAAGCACCTGGATGCAATCAACCGGATTCGGAAGATCGGATCAATCAAGGCAGCCGTCGAAAAGGGCATGGTTAAAGACGGGATTATGGCTTCTCTTGTAAAGCGCGAGGTGCCGTTCGTACTTGCCGGTTCCATCCGCGATGACGGACCCTTGCCCGAAGTCATATCTGACTCCGGCGAGGCACAGAACGCGATGCGTGCGCTGGCCCGAAAAGCGACTACGGTAATCGCAATGGCTACCCAGCTTCATTCCATTGCGACCGGAAACATGACTCCTTCGTACAAGGTGATGGATAACGGCACGGTCCGCCCGGTATATTTCTTTGTCATAGATATGTCCGAGTTTGTGGTAAACAAGCTGTCCGACCGGGGCTCTCTAACCGCCAGATCAATTCTTACCAATACGCAGGATTTTGTCGTAAATTTGCGCCGTAAGCTCATTGCAATGACCTGATGATGGGGGTTGAACCCTCAAGTTGCGCCCATGCGGGTAAGGATTGGCGATTGGAACTCCCCTTTGTAAAGGGAGGCAGGGGGGATTTTCGTTTGCAAGCTTTTTCTGTCCTCCGTCCTCTGTCCTCTGCCCTCCGTCTTCCGTCCTCCGTTTTCCGTCCTCCGTTTTCCGTCCTCCGTTTTCCGTCCTCCGTTTTCCGTCCTCCGTTTTCCGTCCTCCGTTTTCCGTCCTCCGTTTTCCGTCCTCCGTCATCATCTCACCATCTCAGTCCCCGCGTTTCCGGCTGCCGCTTCTTCGATCGAATCAATCGAACAGATCACAGCGCGGCTTCCGCCTGATTTAATGAACTGGAGTGCGGCCTCGACCTTGGGTCCCATCGAACCGGCCGGAAAGTACCCGGCACTCAGGTAGCGTTCTGCTTCAGCGACGCTCATTTTGCGCAGAAACATCTCATCGGGCGTGCCATAGGAAATTGCCGCCCCTTCAACGTCTGTCGCGATTATCAGAACGTCGGCTCCGACTTCCATGGCAAGTCTTGCGCTAGCCAGGTCCTTATCTATTACCGCGTCGATTCCCTGAAAAGCTCTTCCATGCCGGATGACCGCAATTCCGCCACCTCCACACGCGACCACGATGAATCCCATGTCGATCAACCGTTTTATTTCCCGCTTCTCGATGATGGTGACAGGTTTTGGAGAAGCCACCACCCGCCTTGAGCCAAGGTGCGTTTTCACCGTAGGATACGAGAGTCCCGAGACATCATCTTCCCTTAGAACCGGCCCGATAGGTTTAGATGGCGAGGAGAAGCCCGGGTCGTTCTCATCGACCAGCACATAGGTGAGCACGGTCACGATCAGGTTTTGGTGTTCCCCTTCCAATTCGCTCAACTCGTTATCGAGCGTGGATTCGATCATGTAGCCGATCTGTCCCTGGGTCTGGGCGACGAGAATTTCGAGCGGGAATCCGGGAACCTGAGGGCAACATTCCTGCTGGAGGAGAAGACGTCCGACTTGAGGACCGTTTCCGTGAGTTATTATTATGCGATTTTTTTTCGTAAGGCGTGCGACTTGCGCCAGAGGCACGCAAAGGTTTGTCAACTGCTCCTCTATTGTACCGCTCTGGCCTTTGCGGATCATGGCATTGCCGCCAAGAGCAATCAGCAGAACAGGCAGCGTTCCATTTTCATGTCCTGTATTCGCGGGCAAATCTCTGTCGTCCTTACGTGTAATCTCAGCCGACTTCAGGCGCGGCCGAAAGTTTGAGTGCCAATCCTGGCTGAGGCCCTGCCGCCCCCATCTACAAAATCTCCATCTCCTCGAGCTTGTGCCCGAGCACGTCTTTTAGAAAGGGCGGGCCATGGTCCTTGTATCCGTAGCGAATCCGGATGGCAGGCTTATTTAAGTGAAGAAGGCAGTTGAGGTCCGCCGGGGTTGAAAAAATCACCACGTCGCAATCGGCGCGGTTTATCGTTGCCTCCAGCTCCATTATCTGCTGCTCCGAATAGCCCATGGAGGGCAATTGGTTTCCAATATGAGGGTAGCTCTCGTAAATGTCCCTGATCGACCCTACCGCAAACGGCTTGGGAGCCACGATTTCCGCCGCTCCGAATTTGCGGGCGGCAATCGTTGCGGCGCCAAAAGGCATGCCTCCGTGGGTGATCGAGGGACCATCCTCAACGACCAGCACGCGTTGCCCCCGGATGCGTTCGGGACTATCGGTCACGATCGGAGATTCCGACAGGATGATTGTTGCGCGCGGGTTGCTGGCAGCGATGTTTTTTCTGACCTTTTCAACGTTTGACTCCGAAGCCGTATCGACCTTGTTTATGATCGCCACGTCAGCCATGATCATGTTGGTTTCGCCCGGGTAGTAGAGCAGTTCATGGCCCGGCCGGTGAGGGTCGAAGACCACTATGTGAAGATCGGGAGCGTAAAACGGAGTGTCGTTATTGCCCCCGTCCCAGATGATGATATCGGCTTCGGATTCGGCCTGCTCGAGGATCAGGCCGTAGTCAATTCCAGCGTAGACCACAATTCCCCTCTCTATCAAAGGTTCGTATTCCTCGCGCTCCTCAATGGTGCATTTGTTTAGCTCGAAATCCTCATAGGCCGACAGGCGCTGGACCACCTGCCTGCGAAGATCGCCGTAGGGCATGGGGTGACGTACAACGACAATTCTTTTGCCGAATTGCTGTTTAAGTATGCCGGCTACCCTGCGGGTGGTCTGGGACTTTCCAGCCCCCGTTCGCACAGCGCAGACCGCAATGACGGGCTTTTGGGACTTGAGCATAGTATAGGTGGCGCCAAGAAGCACGAAATCAGCCCCTCCGGCCATCGCTATGGCCGCCTTGTGCATCACCTCTTCGTATGAAACGTCGCTGTAGGAAAAGGCCACCAGGTCGATGCGACGCTCACGGATGAGCTCGGCCATGTCCCGTTCGGCACAAATTGGGATTCCATCGGGGTATAACTCTCCGGCCAACTCCGCAGGATACGTCCGGCCCTCGATGTTGGGTATCTGAGCGGCTGTAAAAGCAATTACCCTGTAGCGGGGATTTCCTTTGAAGTAGACGTTGAAGTTGTGGAAATCACGTCCGGCCGCACCAACGATTATGACTTTTTCGATCATCCAAAATCTCCCTCCTGCTGCCCGTTTCCCGCTCCTTGCTCAGTCCTCAGTCCTCAGTCCTCAGTCCTTCCTGCTCCCGGCTTCCCGCTTCCCGCTCCCGGCTTCACTCATCATTCATCATTCATCACTGCTTCCCGCTTCTCTTCCAGCGCCCTACCCAGGCGAGACAGGAATTCTTTCCTCGGGATCTCCCTGGCGCCAAACCTTTTGAGGTGTTCGGTTGTCGTCTGGCAGTCTATGAATTCGAAGCCCAGGTCTGCCAGGAAGTGCGCTAGGAATACCAGCGCGACCTTTGACGCGTCGCTCATGGCTGAAAACATCGACTCGCCAAAAAAAGCCCTGCCCAGCGCGATCCCGTATAGTCCGCCAACCAGCCTGCCTTCATACCGGCTTTCAAATGAATGGGCATATCCAAGTTCGTGTAGCGTTACGTAGGCTTCGATCATTTCCCCGGTTATCCATGTCTCGTCCCGGGTCTGAGCGCACGCGCGGATCACCTCGCCAAACGAACCGTTCATCGTGACGGTGAAAACCTGCTTCTTAATAACTCGTTGGAGGCTGCGCGATATTTTTAACTCGCTGGGGAATAAAACCAGCCGCGGGTCGGGGGACCACCACAGTATCGGATTTGGGTCCGAATACCATGGGAAGATCCCATGGGCGTATGCGAGAAGGAGCCGCTCCGGCAAGAGGTCTCCCCCGATGGCCACAAGACCGCCGGGATCGGCAAGCGACGGATGCGGAAATATGAGTTCGTCTGTGAGACGGAAAACCGGCATATGTCTGATACAGTGGGCGGTTTGTTTTTTCTATTCACTATTCACTAATAGCTGTTCTTCAGGTCGTCAGCTCCTCTTCGACATTTTGCGCTAAACTCCTGTCGGGGAACTGGAAGACCAGGTTCTCGGTCCTCAGGGTCTCCGAGTCCTCAGGGAGTGCATCCTCAGGTCTGTAAATCTTTACCCGGCCGCCTTTGAGCAGCCTTCCAAACAGGATTTCGTCGGCCAGAATATCCTTGATTTCAGACTGGATGAACCTTGCAAGCGGCCGAGCACCGAAATTGGAGTCATAGCCGGATTCAGCAAGCCACCTCCTGGCGCCGGGACTGAGCTCGAAACGGATTTTTTTCTCTGCGAGTTGCTCTTCAACTTCGTTCAGGAATTTGTCGACGATCCGCTCCATTATCCCAATGCTAAGACCGTTGAACGGAATAATGCCGTCGAGGCGGTTGCGGAACTCCGGGCTGAAAAGGTTTTCAACTGCCTTTATGCCCTTGGCCACCCGAGTGTCTTGCTGCTCGCCGCCCCAAAACCCGATCGAAGGCGCGTTCATCTCCCTTGCGCCGGCATTGGAGGTCATGAGTAGAATTACGTTTCTGAAATCCGCCTTCTTGCCGTTATTGTCGGTCAGGGCAGCATGATCCATTACCTGGAGAAGAATGCTGAACAGATCGGGATGTGCCTTTTCGATTTCATCGAGCAGCAGCACCGTGTGGGGTTGCTTGCGGATGGCGTCGGTAAGAAGTCCACCCTGGTCAAAACCAATGTAGCCCGGAGGAGCGCCGATCAACCGGGAGACCGTGTGCTTTTCCATGTATTCGCTCATGTCGAACCGCAGGAAATTCACTCCCAGAATCCTGGCAAGCTGCTTGGCCACTTCGGTCTTTCCCACTCCGGTGGGACCGATGAGAAGAAACGAACCGATCGGTTTTTCAGGAATCCGCAAGCCGGCCCGAGATCGTTTGATCGCCTTTACCAGCATCTCGATGGCCCGGTCCTGTCCGAAAACGGTTCCCCTGAGCTCTTCATCGAGGCTCTGGAGCCTAAGCTGATCCGTAGAGGTGACGCTTCGAGCCGGAATTTTGGCTATCCTGGCCACGACGGTCTCGATATCCCGAACCCCGACGATCCTTCGAACTCTTTTATCTTTTTTCAGCCGCAAACTTGCCCCGGTCTCATCGATCACATCGATTGCCTTGTCGGGCAGATACCTGTCATTTATGTACCTTCCCGCCAAATCTGCGGCAGCTCTGAGCGCGCCGTCCGTGTACTTTACCCCGTGATGCTGTTCGTAGTAGGGTCGTAGCCCCTGGAGTATCCGGTAGGTCTCGTCGACCGAAGGTTCGCGGATTTCCACTTTTTGAAAACGGCGGCTGAGCGCCCGGTCTTTCTCAAAGTGGTTCTTGTATTCCTCGTAGGTCGTTGACCCGATGCAGCGCAGTCCACCCGTTACCAGCACCGGCTTAAGGATGTTGGAAGCGTCCATGGAGCCGCCGCTCGTCGCGCCGGCGCCCACCACGGTATGGATTTCATCGATGAAAAGGATCGCTCCCTGCTTCTTTTTGAGTTCCTGAATCACGCCTTTGAGGCGCGCTTCGAAGTCGCCGCGGAACTTGGTCCCGGCAAGAAGCGCCCCCATGTCGAGGGCATAGATCTCGATTTTGAAAAAGGCAGGCGGGACTTCCCTGTTATGGATTTTGAGGGCAAGACCCTCAGCTATGGCGGTCTTACCAACCCCTGGGTCCCCCACGAAAATGGGGTTATTCTTGCTGCGCCGGCCAAGTATCTGGAGCGTCCTCAGAATTTCTTCATCACGGCCGATCAGAGGATCGATCAGACCATGGGCGGCCTTCTCGATCAGGTTCAGGGTGAAGCTCTCGAGGAAGCCGGCTTTGCGGTTCGGCTGATCCTGGGGAGAAGAAAGCGACTGAAACTCCCCTTCCTCGGGGTCCGAAATCTTGGAAACGCCGTGGGAAATATAGCTAAGCACGTCCAGTCTCGATATCCCCTGAGATTTTAGGAAATAGACCGCATAGGAGTTTTCTTCGAAAAACATGGCTGCCAGAATGTCTCCCGAATCAACTTCTTTTTTCTCCGCTCCCTGCACGTGCATTAGCGCGCGCTGCAAAACACGCTGAACCGCGAGGGTCTGAATCGGGTCCTGCTCCGCCCCTTCGGGCAGTTTTTCCAAACGATCATCGAAATACTTTTCCAGGCGTTCTTTGAGCTTATCCAGATCGGCCCCGCATTGGTACAGAATGCGTCTGCCGGTCACGTCATGAAGAATGGCATAGAGGATATGCTCCAAAGTGAAAAATTCATGCCTGCGCTGTTTGGCTTCCTTGATGGCCGCCGCAAATGTTAGTTCGAGCTCTCTGTTTATCATTTTATGCTTCTTCCATAGTGCACCTCAGCGGGAACCCGCTCTTTTTCGCCATATGGTGCACGATTTCAACTTTAGTCTCAGCCACATCTTCGGTAAAAACCCCGCAGACGCCAGATCCCTTCTTATGGACCAGAAGCATAATCTGATTGGCCTCGGCGGCGTTTTTATGAAAAACCTGCTGGAGAATTTCAACGACGAATTCCATTGTGGTATAGTCGTCGTTGTGAAGCAGGACCTTGTATTGAGGAGGCAGTTCAAGTTCGTGTTCAACCTGTTGCTCCAAATCCTCCTTGTAATCAGGATGATAATCACTCATCCTCTTCCCTCCATCGGAAATTCAACAAAACGAAAGTCTTCTGCTCGTTTCCCTTAAATATAATATACTGTACCAGTTTTTCATCGTAGCATCATTGAAAAGTAGGGATTCATTCTCAAAATGGAGAACTAATTTGGCAGGCAACAGCTTTGGTCGCTTATTTTCGGTAACCACATGGGGAGAATCACACGGTACGGCCCTTGGAGCTGTCATCGACGGCTGCCCGCCCGCAATCCCTTTGAGCCCTGCGGACATTCAGAAAGACATGGACCGCAGGAAACCCGGAAGAGCCCTCACCTCGCCACGGGCCGAAACCGACGCCGTTGAAATCCTCTCGGGGGTCTTCGAGGGCCTCACAACCGGGACCCCAATAAGTTTGATTATATACAATCGAGATGTCCGAAGCAGCGACTACTCGGAAATTTCGAAGCTCTACCGGCCCGGTCACGCCGACAGGACATACGAACAGAAATACGGTTTAAGGGATTGGCGGGGCGGAGGCAGGAGTTCGGCTCGTGAGACCTCAGCCAGAGTCGCTGCGGGGGCGGTCGCCAGGAAGTTTCTCGATGGGCGGGGGATTTGCGTGCAGGCCTTCACCCTTGCGCTTGCAGGGGTGCAGTGCGGCGGCTTCGACCTCGAGGAAATAAATAAAAACCCGCTCTACTGCCCGGACCCGCAAGCGGCGCAAAAGATGATCGAGCGCATCGAACAACTCCGGGCGGCAGGCGATTCGGCAGGGGGAATCGTAGAAATCCGCGCAAAAGGGTGCCCTCCCGGTCTTGGTGAGCCTGTATTTGACAAGCTCGACGCCAGGCTGGCGGCCGCAATCATGTCGGTCGGCGCCGTCAAAGGGGTCGAAATAGGCGAAGGATTCAGGGCTGCGGATATGCTCGGCAGCCAGAACAACGATCCGATAACTCCCGGGGGCTACGAATCAAATCACGCGGGGGGAATCCTGGGTGGGATATCCACGGGCATGGACATCATAATAAGGGCCGCTATAAAACCGATCCCATCGATCACCAAGCCCCAGAGCACGGTGGACACAGCCGGCAACCCCGCAACTATCAGCGTAAAAGGCCGGCATGATATTTCGGCCATTCCAAGGATCATTCCAGTCCTTGAAGCCATGACACTGCTGGTGCTGGCCGATTTTATGCTCCATCCATCTCCGGCGCGGTAGATTCACCGTAGGGATGGTGACAAATCTACCGCAGAGACTGGTCATGGACAGGTCAAGGAGAGAGCGCGGAGGCAAAAGCAAGAAAAAGGATTGAAATTGCATCCAGGAAACGCTTCGCTGCTAGTGTAGCATTCCGTAAGTTCCACGATATTTAGAACGATAGCGGAAGCGGTTTTCGTCATTCCGGCGAAGGCCGGAATCCAGTGTTTTTTCGATATGTTAAAGCACCACGCTCCGCCTTCGCCAAGGTGAAAGGCGTACTGCCTGAGATATCGCATTGTTTGTGGAATGCAACACTAGCTCAGAAATCTGTCAAAATGGGAATTCAGTATTTTCTCTGCCTTCTCCGCCTTCTCTCCTTGACCTGTCCATGACCAGCCCTCTGCGGTGAGAAGTTTTTGCGTCTCGATCAGTGAAGTTCGCTCTTTATCGTTTCCTCCAACCGCTCTTTATCAAGTCCACATACAATTCGATTCCCTATTTCGATCACAGGCGCGCTGCATGCGCCTCGGGTCGCCTCAAGCATGCGTTTATGAGCCTTCACATCAGAGTGAATATCATAGACCTTGAAATCAATCCCTTTGCCCGCAAGGAATTCCTGGATCTTATCATTGTCCGGAGATGTGGGAAGCACGTACAAATTGACCTCTTTTTCCATTTGTATCCCCTTTCACATTGCCCGTTATAGTCCTTCATTAAATCTCTATCCTCTCCAACCGGTGTCAAGACGAAAAGGAATGGAAAAAACAATCTTTCCGCAGAATCGTAGACAAATTCACCGCATTTCACCGCAGGCGCAGAGGGCACGGAGGGAAATCATGAATGGCTAAAAGACATTATCCGCAGATGTCGCAGATGAGCGCAGATGAAGGAACAAAACAGGCGATAGAGACGTTTGAGGGGGTCTTTTCGGGGATTTCTACAAAGGTGATCTCCCCATCTGCGCCAATCTGCGCGCCCTCACAAAAAATCGGACACTGAACTCGAAGTATCTAACACGGTTCCGAATGACTAGCGCGAACGCGAACGAAGTGAGTGTTTATCTGCGGATGAAAAGTTTTTGGCTCTTCTCTGTGCCCTCTGCCTTCTCTCCCTTTGAGGTCGATTTTTTTGGTCTCTAATTTATTCATTTTGGTTTTTTCCTTCTTTGTTCATTGTTTAAAAACCCTCAGCGCTCTCTGTGTCTCTGTGGTGAAATCCTGTCTTCGCCTCTGCGGTGAAATCCATACCTGCTTCCCGCTTCCTGATTCTTGCTTCCCGCTTCTTGCTTCCTGCTCCCCACCATAATTAAATTAATAAACATGGATCACCGAATAATACGAATTGTCGAACGATAACGCATTGTTGATATCGCGCCATTTTGAGATGCGCCCTTCGAAAGCGCGTCGGGCCAAAATCGCCAAGGAGGTAATCATGGACACAATTCTGGTAACCGGTGCATCCGGGAAGTTAGGCAGCGCGTTGGTAGAGGCCCTGGTAGGCAGGGGGATCAACGTGAGGGCCGCTACAAGGCAGACTAAGAAAATCAAATGGACAGGGCTGGTCCAGCCCGTGTTCTTCGACTATGAGGACCGGGGCCTCTATAAAGCTGCGCTCGACGGCGTATCGAGCGTTTTTCTCATCGCTCCGCCCCTGGACGCTCAAGCTCCTGCAAAGCTGATCCCTTTCATTGACAAAGCCAAAGAGATGGGGGTCAGGCATGTGGTGCTCAATTCGGTGCTGAAGGCTGACTCAAATGAGCAAAATCCTCTCAGGATCATCGAACAGCACATTCTTAAAAAACCGGGACTTGATTCCATAATCCTTCGCCCCAACTTCTTCATGGAAAATTTCTCCTTTGGCTGGTTCGCTCAGATGATCGCGAATGGGGAGATCCGGCTGGCCGCAGGTGACGCCAGGACCAGCTTCATTTCGGTCGAAGACATCGCCAGGGTGGCCTCAGCCTGTATTCTGGAAAAGCGCTCCGGAGCACAGTACAACCTGACGGGCCTTTAGGCGCTTGGTTATGGGGAGATAGCGCGGATGATATCCGATGCCTGCGGAAGGACGATAACTTACAATCCCATCTCCGAAACGGAATTGATGAAGGACGCCCGGGAATTGGGGATGCCCGAAAGCGCGGTTCAGTACATCGGTCAACTCTTCGCTTATACGCGCAAAGGTCTTATGGATGAGATAACCAATGCTGTCCTCGAAGTGACGAAAAGAGCCCCCATTTCGTTCAAGGAATACGCCAGGAGGAACGCAGATCGCTGGAAAGTGCGTAAAGCTGCCTGATCGGCCGGAAGCGAGAAGCTCCTCGCTCCTCGCTCCGTCCTCAGTCCTGCGCCCTCACAACTGATCGAGCGCGAACTGGGCACTCACAAAAAATCGTGCCCGGAATTGAAGCACCAAACTACCGGTTGCAATGTATGGCCCGGACCTGAACGAAGTGAGGGTCCAGCGTTTCACGCGCTTCCTCGATGTCACCCGCGAACCCGAACGAAGTGAGGGTGCGGCCTCACAAAAGATCGGCCGCGAACATGAAGCATCTAACGCGCTTCCTCGATGTTAACCGCGAACCCGCAACGTAGTGAGGGTTCAGTCCTCAGTCCTCAGTCCTCAGTCCTCAGTCCTCGCCTGTACTAGCGGGCCTTTGCAGCAACAGCGAGATTCGCCCCCAACTCATAGGCCTTCGCACAGTCCTGCGGAAACACCTCCTCGCGCCGCCTGGCCTTGGCCGCCGGGTCCCAGGCCGTGGTGACGTACTTCGAGTAGTCTGTGAACTGCAACGTGTCCGCGCAAAGCAGGACTTCGCAGTTTCCAAACAGACGTGTCATGATGCCGCGGGAGGCCTCGACGGTTTTGTCCTGGTAGTAGGCCGGCATGTTTTCCTCGGCCACGTTCATGGTGTATATCAGGCCCGCCATTATCCTGCCTGGAAAGATGGAGGCGTAACCGGGGGTGTAGGTAAGGTACGGGAACAGGAGGCGCTCCATGAACGAACGCATCTCGCCGGTCTCCGTGTGAAAGTAGATGGGTGACCCCATGATCAGGATGTCGGCCTCGGCGGCCCTGTCCAGGACAGGGGTGAGTTCGTCTCTGACCGCGCACCGGCCGTAGCTCTTCCCGCCGATCTTCTTGCAGGCAAAGCAACTGATGCAGCCCTTGTATGCCAGGCCATAGAGGTGCACTAACTCGGTCTCCGCGCCGTTTTTCTTCGCCCCGGCCAGTGCCTTCCGCAGCAAGATCGCCGTGTTCCAACCCTTCCTGGGGCTGCCGTTGATAGCTATCGCCTTCATGAGTCCTCCGTTTGTTAACGGTGTTGTGCGCCCATGGAGATCTTCTTAAGTATCACGTCCCCCGCGTTCGGGAATCTCCACGGTGTAAGTTTATCCCTGACGAGTATTGTGAATTTGTCCTTGACCGCAAAGTTGATCTCTGGATACATGAGAAAACCCCTTTTTATTTTACATTTAAGTATACCGGCACGCCGAATACGCTTCCATCCTTTGAAAGAAGTACTGGTTCCAATTGCTGGCGACAGGAATTTATTGGGGCTAATCCAGAATATGAAATGCGAGGCTAAGGAAGGCTTAGGATCATGAAGTTGATCGACTATCGAAAGATTTGCGGGTTCTCCTTCTACAATTAAATCTGATACTCCCGGATCACAGTGATGTATCTTTGCATTCGTGAGCCACATTTCTGGCGAGTATATCCGTCTTTCTATATTTCCTAGACGCTTCTTCAACTCTATTCTAAGTTCACATGGTTTGCCAAGAAACGCATTTATTTCTTGTGATTTGTGCGGGGTTATCACCACTCGTGGTTTTTTGAGAATGTCATTTGGAAGGAACAGTTTACATGGCACTTCGCCAATTGTCACAGTTTTTGAGTTCAGTGTGGCTTTAGCGAATATGTCTTCCTTGTCTTTTTCGGGAATATCCATGCCTTCCCTCGTCAATTTCTATCGAAGCTACCTGTAGCAATCTTTTTCACTCTAAATGGAAAACGAAGCCAAGCACCGCCCGAGCCGATACCTGGCTTGGCTGAGGCCCTTTAATGACCAGAGCCCTGATCGGAGATTTCACCGACCAAGGGGAATCGCGACATGGGAGCTTGCCCCAGAATAAACCATCAGACGTAAGTAGCTCGGGTACTGGTCCGTGGCTCATTCCGTAAGTCTTCGCATAAACCCCTACTCGTTTGACCCGACGAATCCCTTCACGCAGCCTCATTTCGCAAGCCGGACTCGTCTTTCTCTGACCAGGCAGTCACCCTCAATATTGCTTTCAAGGCGACCACCTCCTTCCGAGGAGATAATAAAGACCACCAGCACAGTCATTTGTAAAGGTGGTATTGGAGGACCCACTCCTCGGTTTCAGGGTCCTGCTCCATCAATGATTTGCAAAACTTTTTTGAGCTGGGGTCCGGGTCTTTGCCATCTAGAGGGCTATCCTCGCACAACTCCTTGTACTCAAGGTAAACCTCGATCTTTGATTTTCCTCTGATTTCTCCCCGAGCGCCGCCCATTTCAGTTTCTCCAACTTCATCAGATTAAAGATCATCCAGAAAGGAACTTTTCGGATAATACCAACAGGTCCGTGAGTTATCAATCGAGTTGGAGTCGAACCCAAGCTAAAGTGTGACTAACCTAGGAAAGAGTACTCCGGATTGCCCGCTTTAGAGGCTTAAAACGTGTTTTTCGGGCCCCCAAATAGCCTCTTTAACTGCGAATGGTTCCGTGTACCCGGCTGTCGGACCTCACCAAAAGTGTCAGGCATCGGGAAGTTGAATTTGGTTTTTCACCCGTCGCTGTTCACTGCTAACCGTTCACCAGTTCGAAAACGATAACTCTTAAGAGTCAAGTTGACCAGTCTCTGGTGACGGATGGCATATGCCGTATGCGAGGCCACGCTCCTCACTATTCACCTGCTTTTTTCTTTTTTCCGCCTCTGGTTGCCGTTTCTATTGCCACATCTATTGCCGTTCCTGGTTGCCGTTTTGCACGGCCTCCCAGAGTGTGCCAGACTATTCGGGAAACCAGTAGATCCACCTGGTGATAGACAGGTCATGGAGACGCAACGGCTATTCTCACCGCAGGCGCAGACGCAGACGCAGAGAGAACACAAAATTTAACAAGATCGACAGGGTTCTCACGAGTTAGAAATGGCTGTTTCTGTTAATCATGCAAATCCTGTCCAGCAAAGCCTTTCTCTGCGCTCTCTGTGTCTCTGTGGTGAAAAGCCTTTCTGTCTCTGCAAATGGAAACAGTCTCCCAAAAGTTTCCATGATGTTTCCATATGTTTCCATATGTTTCCATGATGTTTCCAAGTGTTTCCACGCGGAAAAAGGGATCAAGGGCATGAGCAAAGTGAGATGGCAAGCCGCTTTCTTCGGCTTTTATTCAGTCCACAGTCCCCAGTCCTCAGTCCTGCGTAACGGCCCGCGTCGTCGAGCGGAAAATGTTTGTGGTGCTCATTTTGAGGCTCAACGGCCATGACGGCAGTAAACCAAAAATTCCTATAATGTTTCCATGATGTTTCCATGGCAAAGAAAAAGATTAATGATGACACACTCTTACAATTGATTCGGGAATGGAAACAGCCCGGCCGAGTTGGAAAAGCGTATTAGCGCCCTGGAAGAAAATGCGGAATCGAGGCTTTTGCTCAGTCCTCAGTCCTGCGTAACAGCCCGGCCGAGGCAGCGCGCGTTTCGTTTCTCACTATTCACTAATCACTAATCACCATTCACTGCATTTTTGCCGCTTCTGGTTGCCGCTTCCCGTTGCCGTTTTGCAATGCAAAATCACTCTGCAGTACAATATTGCCAATCAGATGTCGAAGGTATCCGGGGGTTGAAATTGTTTCTCACTGATCACTGCGAAGCTACGATATTACCGACTAATACCAGGTGTCGAGAGGGATTTAAGAATTCGGTTTTTCACGATTCACGATTCACCCATTGCATTTAGATTGAATTTTCAATAAGACGGGGGCAAGGGTTTCGGGTCAAAAGCAACTTGTGGCTCGTCCACCCGCGAATAATGACTCGTGACATTCAGTTTCACAGCGGAATGTCGGCTCTTTGAAAACTGAATGATTAAGACGGCTTTTCACTTGGCGCTTTTCGCGTCTGCCGCTGTCAGTTAAATTCTTGTTTTTTGTGTAAGGTTTTATCTGCAAGTTGCGGTTTTCTCTCCAGGACCTGTCCATGACCACTTCTCTCCTTGACCTGTCCATAACCAGCTCTCAGTCTTCTCTGCGCTCTTTCTGTGACTCTGATCTTTTAGGTTTCTAATTTATTCGTCTTGATTTGTTCTTCTTATTTCATTGCTTAAAAAACTCTGCGAACTCTGCGGTCTCTGCGGTGGATCTTTTCGTCTCTCCTTGCCTGTCCATCACCAGTCTCTCCTTGACCTGTCTATCACCAGGTGGATCTTTTCTGGATCTTGCCCGGCCGGGGTGGTATCATCCAGCTTCCTGCTGTTGATTTCCCAAAGTGACGGAAGGATGAGCCCTAATAGCCTTCAGCCTAATACCCTGTTTCCTGAGCCTTCAGCCTGACACCCTGTTCCCAAGGAGGAGAGTCGAATGGACAGTTGGAAACCCTTGAGCGAAGCCGAGCGGGCCAGGTACCAATCGATCGACAAAGACAACCTGGAGTTCCTCGCGAATCGGTACAACCGGGTCAACCGTTGGGTGATTGCGGATATGCTGCGGCGGAGCCGGTACAGGTTTGCCGATAAGCCTGCGCTGATTTTTGGCGATCAAACCCTGACTTACAGCGCCCTCGAGGACGACTGCAACAAAGTCGCAAACAGCCTCCTGGAACTGGGCATCGAGCGCTACGACCGAGTGGCCATTCTGGCCCACAACACCATCCACCATGTCTTGACCTGGTTTGGCTGTTGCAAGATCGGCGCAATTTACCTGGCGGTCAATTATCTGTTGCGGGGCCGCGAAATCTCCTACTGCATCAATCATTCCGAGAGCAAGGTGTTTATCGTAGAAGATGCTCTGTATGATTCGGTTAAAGATGTTCTGGCCGAGATGCCCACCGTTAAGACCTTGATCTGGTCCAATCAGGGCAGTGGTAAAACGCCGGCGGATGGGCGGTTCCGTGATTTTGATGACTGGTATGAGAATTGTTCGCCGGAAGAGCCCGACACCATTTTGCACATAGAAGATCCCTGCCAGATGACCTACACCAGTGGCACTGAATCTCTGCCCAAAGGAGTGCTCTTAAGTAACCAGGCTCTTATGGCTCAGTACATGGGGGCCATTGTAGACGGTCAGTACGAAGACGATGACATCAACATCAACGCCCTGCCCATCTATCATTGCGCCCAGCGGGACGTGTTTATGAATCCCATCTTCTGGCTTGGCGGTACCAACGTGCTCACGGCGCCGGATGTGGGCCTGATTCTCAAGAGCATTGCCAAGTATCGGGCAACCATGTTTTTTGCCCCGCCTACCGTGTGGATCGGCATGCTGAGACATCCGGATTTCGCAAAATTCGACTTGGGCAGTCTCAAAAAATGCTACTACGGCGCTTCCATTATGCCGGTAGAGATCCTCAAGGAAGTCTTGGGAAAATTTCCCAAAACCAAAATCTATAACTATTACGGCCAGACGGAACTTGCTCCCTATCACACCATTCTCAAGGCCAAAGATGCCCTGAACAAACTGGGATCTGCGGGCATGGCCGGCCTGAACATGGAAAGCCGGCTGGAGGATGAATTCGGAAAAACCATTGAAGAGGTCAACAGCCCCGCCGAGATTTGCGCTAAAGGGCCGCACGCTTTGATCATGTACTTCAAGGAACCGGATAAGACTGAAGACGTGATGCGGGGCGGATGGTTTCATTCCGGGGACGTGGGCGTTCTGGACGAGGATCGCTATATACAGGTGGTGGACCGCAAGAAGGACATGATCAAGACAGGCGGGGAGAATGTTGCTACCCGTGAAGTGGAGGAAGTGATCTACCTGGATGGTCGCGTACAGGAGGTGGCGGTGATCGGCTTGAACCACCCCAAATGGGTGGAAGCCGTCGTCGCCGTGGTGGTCCCGAAACAAGGCGAAACGATTCAGGAACAGGATATCATCGGTCTTTGTAAAAGGGAACTGGCGCCCTTCAAGATCCCCAAAGCGGTGTTGTTCTGCGAGGAATTGCCCAAAACTCCCAGCGGCAAGATCCTGAAAAGACACATGCGCGATATCTACCGGGATCTTTTCACCGAATGATAATTGACGCTGGACTAGCTGGTGTCCATCCGGAAACCCCGGATTAGAAACTGGCGGTTTTCGATTCGGAAAGGAGGCATTTTTCGTCCTGGCAAGGAAATCAAGGGGTTGCGCGGAGGCGTACCTGCGTACGCCGCACAAGAAACCCCGAAGATTGACACAGCAAGGGCGGAAAAGGACCCTTTCCGGACGGAAACTAGCTGACCTGCACCCAAGTTGCGTTCCATACGGGTAAGGATTGGCCTGAAACAGTTGCTGTTGTAAAGGCTCATCCGGCAAACGAATACCTGTGGTTTGGATTTTTGCCCCGAGGGGGCTCAATAAGTCAGCCCGGGGTCAGTCCCGCGCCTCGCGGGGCGCCACCCCGGGAACAGGCCGCCAAAACCAAACCGGTTTTTTTACCATTGTAGTGGACTGAATTTGGAGCAACAAGCAGGGAATAATTCTTTTTGCCTCTGCCGCTGCGCGACTTCTTGCTTCTCGCTCCCTGCTTCTCGCTTCTTACTTCAAAAGGATACCCCCTGTGGAGGAACACTCGTTTCAGCACTATCTCCTCGGTCTAATGGCCGTCGCCAACAACATCCCGGCGATTCCTTTTTTTCTGCAACTATGCGAGGAGCTGAGCCCCAAGGAACAACATAAGCTCTGCATCATAGCCACGATAACCTCTTTGATCACCATGGTCACCGCCATGATCACCGGCATGTCGATCCTGGGCTTTTTTGACATAAGCATCTATGCGTTCCGGATCGCCGGTGGACTCCTCCTCCTCACCACCGGCCTGAACATGATGAATTCGAACCAGCAAGTAGTCGTGCAAGGTGGCAAATACTCCTTCTCTAAGATGATTTCTCTCGCGGTGATCCCGATCTCGATCCCGCTCACAACCGGGGCCGGCACCATGTCGACGGTCATTCTCTTCACTCAGCAGATTCACCACTCTGACACGCTGATGATCAAGCTCCTGGGCGCCATCGTCTGTATGACGCTCATCATCTATTTGTCGTTCCGCTACTCGCCACTTATAATAAAGACCTTGGGCCACACCGGCATGGACGTTCTCGCCAAGATTTTCGGCCTCATAACCCTGGCGTTAGGCATCCAGTTCATGATCACCGGCATCCAGGGGGCCTTTCCCAAGCTCATGTGACTTCCCCGGCGTGGGCGTGTGCATGCGAGAGGGAGGAACCGTAGGAAACCTCCCTACTCGATTTTTCCATTTTTTTTGCTAACTGATGCCGCTAATTTTGCTGAATGAGCCGGATAGCGCTCTATAGCGCGGATATTTGAATTATTTGATAATAGACGGAAAGAGAGCTACTTTTTCGACATTTCCTTTCCACAACACTCGAGAGACCCATGGCAGCTTGGTTCGCCCTTGCCGCAACTGCAGGGATTCTCCACCTTGAGTTCCAAACCACAGGTCTGACATTTAATCACTTCTCCCTTGCACATCTCACCGCAATTCGCCATTTTCTATCTCCTTTGATCGTCTGAAGGTTTTTAGCATCCTGGTAAACTAGTAACTATTTAAAGGATTGCAACCGCCATGGAAGGCCCCGATAACAACGGAATGGTTTTTCGAAAATCTAGACTTAACTTTATACCGCGTTGAAAACAGCGGGTTGTATATTTGGAACATACCAAGTTTAAAAGGAGGTTCCATATGAGAACCGGGTTGCTTCTTCTCTCGGCTTTATTCGCTCTGGCTCTTATCGTTACTGCATCTCAGATCATTAGCGCGGATGCCGGCGCCCAGTCAGTTTCAGCCGCAGATCGCCTCTCCATTGAGCAGCCCCTATACTCCGGGCAGTGGAAAGGCAATGACCTTACCGTCGAATACCGCTATTCCAAAGATCAGGGGCAAATGGATCTGTCGGGTAACATCCGGTTCTCCTATTCTATGACCATGGGCTACACGGACCTGCAGGACTTTCGCCTTGGCGCGATATTTCTGGATAAAAACGGCAAGGTCCTCAAAGAAATCGGACTGGCCACCAATCGCAACGCCTTTGATCCCATCCCTTTTAACCGAAGGATAAACCTACCGTCCAATGCCGTTTTCATGGCTTTCAGCTACCAGGGAAAAGCTTGCGACCAGGGTCGAGGGAAGACTTCTTTCTGGTTCTATCCGATCCACTGACAGTACCCGCCTGGAACAGAGTGGTGAAAATATAAATGCCGTTGATACCAGGCATTCCTTCTTTATTTCTTGCGTCTACCGCGATTTAACATTAATGTTGCATATGTTTAGAAGGGTCCAAACTAACAATATGAAAGGATTTAAAGAGTTATGCCTCAAGGTACTGTGAAGTGGTTCAACGATCAGAAGGGTTTCGGATTTATCACGGTTGAAGACGGAAAAGATGTTTTTGTTCACCATAGCGCCATCGAGGGGTCCGGCTTCAAAAGTCTGCAGGAAGGTGATCGTGTCAGCTTCGAAATCGAGCAGGGGGCCAAAGGACCAGCGGCAGTAAAAGTAAAGAAGCTCTAACTGCCCATCCATAGAGGGATCCGAAGGGTTTACCGGTGCTTTTGCCGGCTTGACCTGCTGGGAATCCGCAGTTCGAGCGTTCGAATCACCCCGGGCGCTTAGGACATTAGGGGTGCGCTCAAGGCCGTGCCCGTTTTCTAAAAGTTACTCTTGTGTCCAGTTTCTATGTTGTTGATCTCATGGGCTGGCTTCCAGCTTTATTTTCGTAGCAAATACCCAAAGGCGCCGAAGTCTTTCGCTCGTCAATCTTGCCACAATTTGTACGCGATCATGAAAGTGACAAGCTGCGTAAAGATGATAATGGCAACGCAACCCGGCCATCCGGCCTGCTTCCAGAAAAAACCCGGAAGAATAGAACCGGTGCAGCCGCCGAGGTAGTAGCAGGAAACGTAGAGGCCTGCGGCGGAAGACCGGGCCGCACCTGCAGCTTTACCCACCTGGCTCGATGATGCCGACTGGCAGACAAAAACGCCCGTGGCCTGCAGCGCCAGCCCCGCAACTATGACCGGCAGATAATGAATCAATGTCAGCAACATGCCCGACGCCGACACGGACACAGCTCCCACCAATGCCCGGCGGTAACCGACTCTGTCTATGATGTGCCCGGCAATCGGGGTTATAAGAGCGCCGATAAGGTACACGGCAAAAACTGACGCCAGCGCTGCAGGCCCAAGAAAGAAAGGCTTATCTGCCAGGTAAAAGTTAACGTAGGTAAACGCGCCGACCATGCAAAACAGAACGTTAAATCCAACGGCGTAAGTCGCCAGAAGCTGCGGATTGCGCAAATGCGTCCATACAGACCCCAAGGCGGCCGGGGCATTAGTTTGACGTACGAATTTCGTGGCTCGCGGCAAGAGCCGCCACGTACTCACGGCTGCGGCTAAAAGGACCGCGCCGAGAACGACAAAGGCCGTGCGCCAGCCCCAGTGGGTTGAGACTAAACCGGCAATGAAGCGCCCACCGAACCCGCCGACAACCGTACCGGTCACAAAGATCGCCATGGCTGAACCGACCGACTGGGCCGGGGATTCCTCACTGATGTATGCCATGGCGACCGCGATAATGCCCGGGATGAAGATCCCCTGCAGAAAACGCCAGACGATCAACTGCGCCAGGTTGGCCGCCGTCCCCGCCAGAACCGTAGGAACAGCGAGTCCCAGCATCGCGGCAACAATAACTCGTTTACGTCCCACAGCATCAGCCAGCAGACCGATCAGTGGGGCCATTAACGCCACAGCCAGCACCGGAGCGCTCACCGTGAGGCTCACCATCAGTTCGGATGCCCGAAAGGACTGCCGAAATTGGGGCAACAGCGGTTGAGTAGCATAGAGTGTAAGAAACGTGCCGAAGCCGGCCATAAACAACGCGGTCAGGGCGCCCATCCGGATGCCGGCGGCGGTTCCAGCAGGTATATCAAGCCCGCTTGCGGAACATCGGGCTTGTGCAATCTTCAACGTATCCCTCCAGATCACTTGAGCTTATCGTCTCGTGACGTATGTTAACGTCGCCGTATTGCGATTTCAAATATATTATAGGGTCGCTTGCAAACTCCCTAACCGGCAGTTGCCAGTCTCTGCAGTGGTTTTTTTTGTCACCGCTTCTCCGCCTCCACCCCCCCGACACATCCGAGCGGTTCCACCAGCAGCCGCCAAGCCCCTGGAAAAGCGCAAAGAACGAAAAAGTAGGCGAGGGCGGGGAAATCGCCTGCGGAGCATGCCAAACCCGCATCGGGGGTTGTGCGCTTCCGGATATAAGGTACTGGATTACATGCAAGCAATCATTCAGACTTCGCGTGAAAAAATTTCTCGGCATAATAGGTGTGGAGAATCACGGTGCTGGCTGAACGCTGAACGCTTGCCTCACGACAGGTGGCTATAAAGAAGGATTACCAAAGCCCAGCCGACTGCCCAGATCAACACCGCCAAAGTGGCCAGGACACAAATTACCCCCAGAAGTCTATGATGGAAGTTCTCTTCATTTCTTTCCCGATATCCCAGAAGAAATCCCGTCAAAGCCCCGCAAAGCATTCCTCCGCCATGGGCCCAATTGTCAATTCCCGGGACCAGGAAACCAAAAGCGAAAATTCCTATGGCCCAACCACCTACCTGTTGATAGACCACTTGCCCGAACTGCCCGCCCCTGCTTTTTCCGAAATAGAGCGCTGCGCCGATAAGGCCGCAAATGGCTGCTGAAGCTCCCAGAGTAAAGGGGACTCCAACCAGGTAAGACGCCAGAAAACCTCCGACTCCGCTAAGCGTGTAAATCGAAAACATCCTGTAGCTGCCGTATTCCTGGCAAATTAGCGGGCCGATTTGCCGCAAAGCAATCATATTGAAAACAATGTGCAGAATGCTTCCGTGCAGGTAGTTGGCGCTCAAGACCGTCCACCAGCGATGAAGTTGGTCGATGGGGATTGTTCCTGACGCCCCGAGGATTATCAGAGTTTTAGCGTCGGGAGAAAAAAAACTTAAAGGGTTGGCAGAGAAACCAATGGAGGCAGGATGCATCAGAATCGACAAAATGAACATCGCGGCATTTACCGAGATGATGTTCATGACGATCCGGTCTGGGCCCAGCAAACCTTTGCCAAGAGAAATCTGTTTCCAGCGCGAGCCCGGATTTCGAAGACCGCAGTAGGGACAACTCCGCTCATCAGCGCTGATTAGCCTTCTGCAGTTGGGACAAAGAAGCGAGTTCCTGTTCTGTTTTTCCATTGTTGTCCAATATCCCCCGGAAGCGGTCTGAAATCTTCGGACACGACCAGACGGTTGAAAATCTCGCGAGCCCACTTCGCCGGCAGGTTTGCTTCCGGCTTGAGTTCCTCGTAATTTGGCTGCCGGCAATCAATTGATTCCATCCGGCTCTCGTGCGACAGAGCGGCAGGAAGCAGAAGCCCGATTGCTGAAGCAATCCAAAAAAATACAGTATAAAACTCGCACCCCATAACCTCCCCGACTCTCCTTTGGCGCCGTAGTAAACTGATATCCGAATCCTTGGGCAAACAGGGCGCGCTAACCAGGGGCACGATTACACTCTTGAAAAGAGAAAAGCAATAATATTTATCTTAACCACATGATATTATGTATAAATTACCTGAATCGACGAAAAATCCGCTCGGATTATATCCTGCAATGTTTGACAACATCCAGAGGTGTTGGTGGGATTGACATGCCGGATCCATCCAGAGAGCGTTTTTGTGCGCCAATTGCCCTGACGCTCCTTCTGCGGCTCCTTCTTGCGGGGGGCTTGCGAATCTGCTAGGCTGTTCTGAGATGAGGCATGAGGAACCTGAAAACCATACTCTGGGAAAAGTTAAACACCGGGAGTCCTCTGTCAGAGCGCCGGGGCTCACGTATGATTAATTAAGCCGAGGGAGCATAAATTGATGCTTTTTAAGATTTTGATTCTTGCTATCATTCAGGGGGCGGCCGAGCTTTTGCCGGTGTCGAGTTCCGCGCATGTTATAGTGGCGGAAAAATTAATGGGCCTTGACCCCGTAAGCCCCGAGATGACTCTTCTACTGGTAATGCTGCATACGGGTACAATGTTTGCCGTGATCGTTTATTTTTGGAGCGCATGGAGGACAAATTATCTTCGTTCGCGCGGGGCCTTCTTAAGCTTTGCAAAGCTCCTTGCCGTAGCCACCGCATTTACCGGCGCAGTAGGCCTTTTGTTGATGTCCCTGATCGAAAAGGTTGTGTTCCGAAATGTCCCTCATGCCGAGGTTGAACTCCTTTTTGGCAATATGACTCTGATCGCGGTGTCGTTATTTATCGTGGGCTTGTTCATCATTTATGCCGGGATCAACGCGAACCGATCGAGCGATAGATCAAGTCTGGGCTTCAAAGAGTCGTCATGGATAGGCGCCATACAGGGGCTTTGCCTCCCTTTCCGTGGCTTTTCCCGATCCGGCGCCACGATTTCAATGGGATTGACCCTGGGCATTGGCAAAGTGCGAGTCGAAGAATTCAGTTTTGCCCTTGCCGTGGTGCTAACGCCACCGGTTATCGCCCGCGAGGTGCTTCGCCTGCTGAACGCGCATTCGGCTGCGCTCTCACAAACTCCCCCCCTTCTTACGCTATTTTATCCCAGTTTCGTAGCAATGGTGTTTAGTTTTATATCCGGCATCCTGGCGCTCAGGTGGTTATCACGCTGGCTTGACCGTGGTTTGTGGCATGTCTTTGGCTATTACTGTTTAGCGGCATCGATCGTCGTTTTCACACTCCACTCGTTGATTGGGATTTAACATATCGCGACCCGCTCTGACGTTTTTTGTCATTGGCAATGACAAAACTTGTCGGTCGCAGGGCGTTTATTGAGAGACAGCAAAGCCTCCACCATCCCCCGTTTCCGTTCGACACATCGAGAATCCAACCTCAGAGCCGGTTCACCTAAGTCCAACACAAATTTCGGGAAATTCCGCATTAAGGCATCAATGTTGCTCATCCCATTTCCTGCAACATTAAAAACACTGTAACAATCGATGCCCCCTCTCACATTGATTTTGCGCACAAAGCCGCCCCGGTTCGAGTGCCTTAATTGAGCTTACAGCGGCAAGAAGCTCAATGTGGAGAGGAAAGGAAAACTGACGGGTCGTTTAGTAATTTCCAAAAGGAGCCGGCAATGAAGAAGTTTGCCTTTATTGTAATCATCGCAATCCTTCTCATGGTACCCTCCGTGTGTGGGGCCATGGATTTTTATCCCATGCAGCCCGACATGGCGGCCAGGATTGAAGCGCTAAAACAAGCGGTCCAGGCGGAAGGGGGCACTTACGAGGTTGGATATTCCACTGCGATGGAGAGGCCGTTGGAGCATCTGACCGGTCTTAAGGTGCCGCCGGGGTGGAACAAAAGTGAGGCCCCGTCTGTACCGATGCTCAAATCCAGCGTCCAGACGCTTCCAACCTCTTATGACTGGCGCGCTCTGAACGGTGTCACACCAATAAAGGACCAGGGATCGTGCGGTTCCTGCTGGGCATTTAGCACTGTTGGACCCCTGGAGTCCCAGATCCTCCTTCAACATGGGGGAACCGTTGATCTTTCCGAACAATACCTGGTTTCCTGCAACATCGATGGTTGGAGCTGTAACGGGGGCTGGTTTGCGCACGACTACCACATGAACGAGTCCGGGCAGGATAACAACGGACCGGGGGCCGTGCTCAACAACTCCGATCCTTACACCGGGACCAGTTCCCCGTGCGGGGCCACCGTCAACCATCCCTACAAGATATCGAACTGGTCCTATGTGGCAAGCGAGAGCGCCGTTCCGACCATCGAGGCGATCAAGCAGGCTATTTACACCTATGGGCCGATCTCCGCCGCAGTTTATGCCGGGCCGAAATTCCAGGCTTACCAGGGCGGGATTTTCAACACGAGTGAGTCGTCCAACGAGATTAACCACGCTATCGTGCTGGTCGGCTGGAATGACGACCTTGGGCCGAATAACGGCTACTGGATCCTGCGCAACTCGTGGGGAACGTCCTGGGGTCAGGCCGGCTACATGTACATCCGCTACGGGATAAGTCAGGTGGGATATGGCGCAAATTTCATCGAATACGCCGGTGGAACACCTAACCCGAAACCAACGCCTGTCCCCCCTCCGGTTGTCGCCGAACCCGACCTTACAGGGGTCTTCGAAAATCTTTACACCAGCAATGGAGGGCGGTCTCTTACCGGGAATTTTTGGCTGGAGAATTTAGGAACAGCAGCGACGGCACATTCGTTCCGGGTGCTTCTCTATCTTTCCAAAGACGGTGTCTCCAAGACCTCCCTCATTGGGTCGACCACCATATCGACTCACATTCAGCCTGACTACTATGTAAATCTCATGATCAGCGACTTCAGCTTCACATCTTTCAGCAGGAAATACCTGATCGCCGTCATCGACCCGGATAACTACATTCCCGATTCAAACAGAACCAACAATGTTGTCGTATCTCAAACGATTCAAAAAAAGTAGCCAACAATGAATCCGGGCGCTTCAATGCGCCCGGGTAGCACCTCGCAAGCCACCCGGCAAGACTCTCATCAGCCGGGCGGCACGCGATTTGCCTGTCTTCGCGAGCCTTCAGTACTGCATCTGGATTCCAATTTCCATGACTTTCGAGGGCGGTATGTTCAGGTAGGACGATCCACCGAGTGCATTGCGAAACATGAATGTAAACAGGAACCTGCGCCATCTGGACATGGTCCTCTTGGTGTCGCGCACGAGGCTTATCCGGCCCAGGTAATACGTCACCTCATTAAGATCGATGTCAAGCCCTTTAGCCTTGGCCAAGGCCATTATCTGAGGTATGTCCGGCGATTCCATGAACCCGTAGCGGGCGCTGATCCGACATACCCCGTGACCCAGCTTCTCGATTTCTATCCGTTCGGAGTCCGCCACCTCGGGGGCGTCTGTGGTAAGCACCGAAAGGATTACCAGTTTCTCATACATGGCCCTGGTCTGGTTGACATAGTGAAGGAGCATGGGCGGCACTTCCCTTTGGAAAGTGGAGAGGAACACGCCGACGCCCGGCAGGCGTATCAGGTTCTCCCTGGCAACCTTTTCCATGAATTTTTCTTTTGGAACGGTGCTGGTCATTACCATTATGGCCAGCCTCTTCCAGCCGTCCCACCAGGCGACCATGATAACCATGATCAGCAGAGCGCTCCCCAAGGGGAACCATCCGCCGGTGGTGAATTTCTGCAGGCATGAACTGAAATAAGTGAGGTCCATCATAACGAAAAGCAAACAGAGCGGCAGAGCTCTAATGGCGCTCCATCCCCAGACCCACCTGCAAATAAAGTAGAACACCACTGAAGTGATGAGCATGGTCCCGGTGACCGCTATGCCGTATGCGTCGGCGAGGTTGTCTGACGCCTTGAAGTGGAGCGCTATCGCGATGGCCGCCACCATCATAAGAACGTTTACATCGGGAAGATAGACCTGCCCTTCGGCCATACCCGATGTGTGCACAATCCTCATGCGCGGCAGGAAGCCCAGTTGAATGGCCTGCCGGGTCAGCGAGAAGACTCCGGAAATGATGGCCTGCGAGGCTATGATCGCGGCAATCGTGGCGAGCAAAACCATCGGGTAGAGCAGCGCGTGTGGAACGAGGCTGAAAAATGACGCTTCCGCGTTTGCCGGGTCGCGCAAAATCACGGCGCCCTGGCCGAAATAGTTGAGAACAAGAGCCGGGAGCGCTACGAGGTACCACGAGATACGGATGGCCTTGGCCCCGAAGTGCCCCATATCGGCGTAGAGGGCCTCACACCCGGTTACGCAAAGCACTACCGCGCCCAGCAAAAAGAACCCGCGTATTCCATTGTTTAGAAAGAACCGGACCCCGTAGGCCGGGTTGACGGCTGCCAGTATGTCAGGCCTGCGCGAGATTGCCGCAACCCCTAGCGCGGCGATGACCACGAACCACAAGATCATCACCGGCCCGAATAGCTTGCCGATCTTCCCCGTGCCCTGGCTTTGTGCCCAAAAAAGCAGAAACAGTATGACGCAAGTCAGCGGGACAACCAGGGGTTTAGTGCTCTCGGTCGCCACTTCGAGCCCTTCCAGCGCGGATAGCACCGAAATGACCGGAGTTATAAGACCATCCCCGTAGAGCAGAGCGGAACCGAAGAGCCCGGCCAGAATCAGTCCCCTGCGCAGGCTGGCTCCCCTTTTCTTATGGAGAAGCGCCAGCATGGCAAAAACGCCGCCCTCTCCGTCATCCTCGGCCATGAGGATAAACAGCGCGTACTTGAAGCTGACCACCAGCATCAGCGACCAAAAAATCAATGACACCAGGCCCAGAACGTTTTGTGGCGAGGGGGTAACCGATGATTGGCCTATGAAGCAAACTTTGAGGGTGTACAAGGGACTGGTGCCGATGTCGCCGAACACGACCCCCAGCGCAGCGGCGACCAGAACACCAGCTTTCTCTTTAGGGTGGCCCATGGAAAATCATCCCTCCCCCAATCTTATAAACCACGATTCCAACGGGTCATTTTAGGTTCGTAGACCCTTCCCACCATACCTGGGAAAATTCCAGGCGCGTCGCCTCCACAAGGTTGTCGACTGCCTGCTGGGACTCCGGCGTGGTTTGAAAACCCGGGAATTCGAGGGTATGCATTATCAGACTGACCGCATCGTCCACAGTGATCGACTTGAGGTGTATTACCATGTCGTAGAAGGTTGCGTCCCAGGTATCGGCCCCGTAAAGGGAAAGCGCCCACTTTCGCCGCTCCTCGTCATCCCTGACGATGATCTCCCGGGCCTTGGCGGCAGTGATGCCCTCCCGCTCGACCTCTTCGGCAACGCGGGTCTCAAGGTCGCCCACTATCCGCACCTTGAGAACGTGAGGTATTTCCTGAAGGAAGAAGTTCCCAAAGAGCCCGTGATAAACCAAATTGTCTTTTTGCACGTGCTTGAGGAGCGTGGCGCGGATGTAAGCCACGTATTTCTTCTTGTCGCTGGTAAAACGCTCCAGAATCTTGGGCGAATCCTCGATCGCCCGGACCAGCTTGATTTCCGGGATGTTGAATTCCTTTGAAGCCGCCAACAGTATCTCACGGGAAATACAGTCATAACCCAGCTTTGCAGCAAGTTTTTCCGCCACTTCCCGGCCACGGTGGTACGAGCCTCTCGAAATGGTGATTATCGCCATCTCTCCTCCTCTCCTCACTCATTGACGAAAGCTTCCTTTTAGCTACTTTAGCATGGAAAGTCCAAGATGAGACATGATGAATGTCAAGGGTCGCGAAAAACCCGAGGGATACAATTACTCAAGGCAGGTTATTGCACAGAGGATAAAAGAAAGCAATTTCCCAACGGCATGACTGGATTCGAACCAGCGGTCGTCCTTTGCCAAAGACTGTCCGGACAGACAAAGGGAAAGGTGAAGGGGGAAATTGAAAGGGCGAAATTTTCACTCTCACACCCCCCCGCATCTCCGTGTCCCGACGTCAGTCTTTAGATGAGCGCTCACACTATCACTGCCAGACCGTCTTCACCGCTATTCTCTCCGATTTCAGAAGCGTTGGAACTCCACCTCCGGGGCTAAAGGCAACCGTCGCCTTCTCAGCCGTCCATAAAGGTTTTTCAGCGTTGAGGCCCTCCAGCAGGACTACTTGTTCGCCCTTCTGCCCGTTGTCACAATAGAAGTTTGCCGTCTTACCCTGGACTTCGAAGTAAGTGCCCGTCATTGGCCTGCAAATAGTTCCATCCGCCAGTTCGACAAGCCATCCACTCTTGTATTCGCTCGTCATGGATTGGGCCGGGACATCGGACCGGGGCAAAGGTTCGGTCAGCTTCAGTCTGAATCCGGGCTCTCCCCTCGAGGGATTCGGGTTGCATACCGCATACTTTTTATCTGCGGATGCAAAGCAGGGATCGACAATCTCATTTCCTATCATACAGCGCCATGCATCAGGCCTTGGGATCGCGATGGAGCGGGTCCAGCACTTTCCTTCCCGCGCTCCACGGCCTGGTGTATCCGGCGTAAACTTAATAATTTTTGTCGCCTGCCCGGAGGCAGGCATCTCCGGGAGCGCCAGCGTGACAAAAACCCCGAACAAGACCAAGCCGAAGGCCCATCCCCATTTTACATGCGCCATAAAACCTCCTGAGGAGTAAACAGAGAACGAAAAAAAATACTTCTACTTGCTTCGCAAGGTGCCTGTGGGTTGCGCTCCGTTTAGGCCACCTGTCTCGCTCTTTGCGTTTTCGCCTCTTCGGCGTCAAATCTGCTTTCGTTCGTTCACCGCTCGCCGCTCTCTGCTTCCGGCAGCGGCCCCGGGTCCCCTTGCGAGATGAATGCGCCCCAGAAAAGGGGCTCCGCCGAGACAGCCTTGACCTCCAACTGCGCTTCGCGCAATGCTTCGGCCCTCGGTCTACCTTCCAGTATGCGCTTGTAGAAGCCTTCCATCAGCATCCGGGTTTCTTCATCGGGAATCTTCCATAAGCTCATCACGAGTGTTTTCGCTCCGGCCAGAAGGAACGCCCTGCGCAACCCGAAAACCCCTTCGCCCACCTTTATATCGCCAAGCCCGGTCTGACAGGCCGATAACACCACGAGGTCAGTGAAAAGCAACTCCAGACCTGAAGCATCTTCCGCAGTCAAGATACCGTCCTCAACATCCGGGGACGGCACCTTTCCCTGAAGCCAGGTGTTGGCACCCGCCAGCACAAGGCCTGAGCGGAGCAGCGGGTTTTCAATACCACGTGATGGCGGATAGGCCAAAGCTGCCGCGCTTTTTCCCGAATCCGTCTGGAACTCTTTACCCCCCGGAGGAAGCTGCTGGTCCGGCAGAAAGAAACCGTGAGTCGCTATGTGCAGAATGCGGGGCGAGCGCGCGTCTTCAACCGTGCGTTTGGTGGCTGCCCCACCCTCCAGAGCTTTAACACCGATCATGGCCGCAATATGCTCACCCTCTTCACGTGTGCCCGGCAAACGCGCAAAATGTGAGGCATAGCGTACCATTTCCCGTGACTGCCTTTGCTGCGCCTTATCTGCTCCTGTTTGATCGCTTTTCGCGCCGGCTTCGAGATCATAGTCCGGGTCTGCGATCACTATCGGGGGCGCGGCTCCAGGGGCCGAACCTGCGCCAAAACGCAGAATGTCCCGCCCCGCGCCGACATAGCTGATATGGTAGTCCTCGATAAGATAGCGCTCTTTGTCAGCGGGCAACGCACCGAAGGGCAAACGATATATGTCGCCGTCAGGAGCCAGGATAAGCCGCTTACGATCTCCAAAGACTTTTATCAGAGGATCGAAGAGCGCTCCCCGAAGTTTTTGTCCGACGTTCGTAGTAGCGTCCTGCCTGCCCTCAGGGGAAGACTGATACGGCGACGAAGCTTGCAGAGGTTTTTGCCCCAGATCCATAACAGCGCCCAGCCCGCCCCTCGCCTCGTGCCCGGCTGGTTTTTCGGTCCTCCCGGTGATCGCGGCCCTGAAATCGGAGATCATATCGTCGATGAGGTCCGCCTCGCCCAGATCGATCATCTCAACGTTGTCTGGTTGGTCGGGGAGCAGGACGAAAGCCAGATAGCGAGCCGGCTTCCAGACCGACTGTCCTTGCGCGCGTAAGCCTTTGAAGTCGAATAGATTGAATCGGACGAACTCAACGAGAACAGTACCCTCGGGAAGCGCTCCGGCAACTCTGGCCCGATTGGCTTCCATGAGTTTTCTTTCCAGGTCTATCTCCGGGATCCGGCTCGCCAGAAAGACTTCAAGGCTCTCCTTTTCGGCTTTCCACTTTTCGATCAACTGCCAATGGGCCTCGGCGCCTTCCGGACCCGGACCCGACATGATCTTTTGGGCAATCTGGACGCTCAGGGTCCTCAACCTGCGAAGGGCAGGCACAAGGTCCGGATACCGCCCACCAAGAATGGCGTCCCGCCGGGTCGCCAGTGCTTCAGCCACGATCGCCTTGCGTTTGAGAACCAAGTCAAGCCCGTCTCTCAGCGCTGCAGGCGAGTCTGACAGATACTGTGAAATCAGAGATAGAAAGCTATCCATGTCCCCGCGAAGGGCCGCGATGTATCCCATACGCTGGGTTTCGGAGGCGAAGGAAAAGACTTGCCGGATCAAATGGTCATTGATACTTTGAGCCTGCTTCATCAGCTCCAGGCCTTCACTTGCACGGGAAGTCGCGGCACAGAGCGCTGCCAGGTTGTTCAGCGTGGTGGCGACATCGGGGTGTTCCTTCCCCAGGACCGCAATCTTAATTTCCAGGGCCTTTCGATAGAGCGATTCGGCCTCCCCGTACCTACCCATCACATTATGATAAAGCGAGGCGAGGTTGTGCAGGGCAAGAGCGACATCGGGGTGTCTGTTTCCCAGGACTGGTTCCCATATATCGAGCGCCTCCAGGTATAGGGACTCGGCTTCCTGATACCTGCCCATCTTCACGTAGAGCACAGCGAGGTTCTGCAGGCTCAGAGCCACATCAGGGTGCTTTTTCCCGAGGCTCGACCTCTGGATTTGGAGCACCTTCAAATACAGTTGCTCAGCCGCATCAAACTTGCCCATATAATAATAGAGGTCCGCCAAATTGTTTAGACTGGCAGCGAACTCCGGGTGCTTTTCTCCTACAGCGGCCCGCCAGATCTCATTGGACTGACGGTAAAACGATTCGGCTTTGCCGTAGTCCCCTATGGTCTTATATAAACCCCCGAGATTATTCAGGGCGGCAGCGGCATCGGTGTTCTGCTTTCCAAGTTTTGCAGTAAAGATCTGGAGCGCCTGCCGGTAAAGCGGCTCAGCTTTGGCGTAGTTGCCCGTATCTTCATAGACAGAACCAAGGTTGATCAGGGTTCGGGCATATGCGGGATGCTGTTCGCCGATTGACTTCCGCGTAATGTCCAGTGACTTTTTATAGGTAGATTCAGCCTCCGAGTACCTTCCTACGAAGTGGTAGTACTGCGCGAGGTTGTGTATGATGACAGCATAGTCGGGCTGGTCTTCCCCCGACATCTTCAGGAGAATGTCTGCCGCCTTTTTATATAGCGGCTCCACTTCAACATAGTTGCCCATTCGCTTGTAAAGCGAAGCAAGGTTGTTAAGGATACTGACAAAGAACGCATTGTCCTCAGCTGCGCCGGCATGAATGATGTCCAGGGCCCGCAGGTAGAGTGGCTCCGCCTCGGCATATCTACCTGTTTCCAAGTAGAGGCTTGCAAGGTTGTTGAGGCTTAAAGCGAAATCCGGATCGTTTTCTCCATGGACTTTTTTCGATATCTCCATGGACTGCTTTAAAAGAGGCTCTGCCAGGCTATATTCGCCTTTGGCTTGGTAAATTGATGCCAGATTGTTGATACAACTGCCAAACTCCGGATGCTCCACGCCCAGGCTGCGCCGCGCAAACTCACAGGCCTCGATGCAACGAGCGAGCGCTTCTTCATAATTGCCCTGCCTGTAGAGGCTGACGACTTCTTTGTTCAGCCCCACAACGCTGTCGGCTGGCGAAGGCCCCGCCGCTTGATCCGCAAAAACGGGCCGTGGTCCGGGCAGAAAGAGGACGCAGTGATATTTTGACAGGATCAACAGGATTAACAGGATTGAAAAATAACCTCGCAGAGCGTCGAGATATGTTTTGTCTTTGGCGCGTTGTTTTCCTGTTAATCCTGTCAAAGGTCTTTTTGCCACTGTGCGCGCTCTCCTAGGCATGACTATGCCCCGCCTGCGGTGCAAATTCAGTTTTTCCCTTTGGCCTGTTGATTTCCTGTTAATACGGTGACATTCTCCTACGTTCCCTGTAAAGCCTGTCAAGGGTCAGCCACTACGTCAGTTTCTGTAGTTCCCACAGATCCCTGTAAACACCGGATTGGTCGAGCAGTTCTTTGTGTGTGCCGGCCTGAGCGATGGTCCCCTGATCCAGAACGACTATGTGATCAGCACCCTTGATAGTGTACAACTGGTGCGTGATAATGATTCGCGTTCGCCCGGAGAATTCGCTCCGCATCACCTCGTGAATCAGCCCCGCTGTCTTCACATCTATATTGGCCGTATATTCGTCGCAAATAATGATTTCCGGATCCTGCACGATCAAGCGTGCCAAGGCGAGCCGTTGCTTTTCGCCGGCCGACAGGTTCCTGCCCATATGCCCGGCGACGAATTCCAGACCTTCTTCATGGGATTGGACGAATTCACGCATTTGCGCCAGATCGACGGCCCTGTTAAGCAGTCTGTCATCCAATCCGTCCGCTGAGGCCATCAAAAGGTTTTCGCGAAGCGAACAATTGAAGATAAACGGGTCCTGGGGAATGAGTCCCATCAATTTCTTGAGTTGCTTCTCATCGATTTGTTCCAGAAGTCGGTCATTGATCAGGATTCTCCCGCCTGTCGGGTCGAGTAACCGCAACAGCAGGTTGAATATAGTCGTCTTCCCCGATCCACTTTGGCCAACAATGGCCGAAAGCTTCCCTCCCGGGATCGAGAACTCCAGACCGCCAAAGACCCCACTGCCGTTGAAGCTCATGGATACGCCCTCGAACTTGATGGACTCAACTGGCGAGAGCCGCGCGGCATGGCTCCCGGCATTCGCATGAGCGGTCTGCGCGAACGTCCTCGGTTCGGGCGTCAGCATGGTCCGCAGGCTTTGGAAACTCGGGGAGGTCAGGGCCGCCTGCTGAATAAAATTGTATATGACGGAATAAATATGCAGAAATTGCTGAAGAAACAGTACGTAAGAGATCGTGGCGCCGATGAGGGAGGAAACCGTCGCGGGCTGACCCGCAGCGTGGGCACTCAACAGTTGGGGCACCACTACGATGATCGGGACCGCACCGAACAGGCTCATCAGAGACATTGTCGTTACGCCGCCAAACTGCCCCCACCAGGCAATACTGACCGAGCTGCCCTGCGATCTTTTCAGAGTGTCGTCGAACCGGCCTGCAAACCGGTCAAAGCGTCCCCCGGCCACAATGTCCCTGAACCCACCTATGGTCTCGATCAACTGATCGGACATTTCGGTGAAGGCGTAGCGCAGATACCCGGAAAGATGGTTCAGCTTACTGTTGCAGATGGTGAAAATCGGGAAGAGCACGAAACCGGCCGCAAACAATGCCAGGGTCATAAGCCAGTTGATGTTGAGCAAAACTGAGAAGGCTACCCCGGCAAATATAGTCTGGGGCAGGGTCCTATTAAAGAGTTCGCTGAACAGTTGATCCACCGCGTAGACGTCCCGGTGAATTCCCTGCACGTAATCTCCAGCCCCTCTTTTGTTCACTGATTGCATGTTGAGGTGCTCGATACTTTTATAGACATCAAACCTTATGTTCCTCAGCATAAACTCTCGAACATAACTGCCATAGTAATTCGATATAAGCGTAACGACACCTGAAACAACTATGAGCAACGCCGCAAAAATAACATAATAATATATAGCGTATTTTGGTGCAGCAAATGAACTAATAAAATTCCATACCACCGACTCTCTTTTTCCAAAGTAATCAGTCAATATCCTTCCAAAATCCATAATAGGAATTAAACTTGAAGCCGATATCACGTTGATTATGACAACTAATATCGCGATCCATAAAACAGGCTTCAGGTAGCCAAAGAAAAACAGGGCGTTCGAAAACTTTTGCCCCATAGATAACCGCTCAACGCCGGGCATACCTTGTGGATTTTGCATTTCCATATATCGGAGTCCTTTGTGAATGATTCCTCAAGAAATCTCTGTCTCAATAAACGTGAAATTCTGCCGCAGGAATTTCATACCTGTAACCTACATTTAAATCCGTCACCGATGGATGATTGATCCTGTTAAAGAGTTCTATTGACTGAGAAGACAGGACAGGAAGATTAGCAGCGCACTCGTGCTGAGCACAGAACGTACGGCATGCAAACGCCCCCATCGTAACAGCAATTGATTTGTTCTGTCCGATCCTTTGTCTAATGAGGGGCTGAGTAACTCTTTATTTATCGGCATAATGAAAAACAGGGTGAAGGGAATAACCGATCCCAGCAGAATGCCTCCTATCAGCCACCAGCTTGGCGCTCCTGCCAACCAGGCCACCACTGAGGCGATAAAGCCGCACGCTGCCAAGGAAGCTTGCATTACGGCCGCCCGTTTGTAGCTTGGAGCAAACTCCGCGGCGGCAAGGATAGTTCCACACGCCATTCTCGCTGGGTGTTCCACGAGGTTTACGTAGACAGCGGCGCCTGCAAAAACGCTGGAGCAAAGAGTGGTGAGCAACTGCGCAAAATGCTGGATATTACCCATACTGTAAACCGCCTCATTGGGGCATTAAGGTGGTGTATACTTCGTTCGAATATTAGGGATGGAACACAAAAGGCGGATTTCGATCCGGATATCCGCCTTTTGTTCCAAAAAGAAGCCTTGCAAAACGAAACGACTACTTCTAAATCGTCACGCCAGGCGATTAATACCAGTTATACCAGTTTGCCCAGTTTGCCCAGTTTATCCAGTACCACTGAGGCTCAACCTTCTCCTCGCCTTCCGCCGGCGCTCCTTGTGGCGGTTGTCCCTGCTGTTGACCGCCACCGCCGCCAGGGGATTGCATTATGAACTGCACAAGTATCTGAGGCTGTCCACAGCCTCCCCTTTGCTGGCCGCCTCCCGCCGGTCGTTGTCCCGGATTTTGTTGCATTGGCTGACCGGCAGCTTCCATCAGGCCCTTCACCTGATCGGCGGGGACCTTGTGTTTTTCGAGTTCGCTTTCAGGGATGTCATAAAACGTTCCTTCAAGACTTCTCACAACTGCCATGATCTTCTCCTTCTTTTTAGAATTGTTCTGATCCTCCGGCCAAACTCACCTCAATCGACAATCTCCACAGCCCATCGACCCACTCTCCAGGCAGGCATCAACATCTGCACACCTCCCAATCGATATCGAAGCCGACCGCATCCTCTTGCCGTCTCCGGCAATTTATCCAAAATGCGCCTTACGCCCGCTTATTATGCCGTTAATATGATTCGCTTTTTCAGGATACTCACACAAATGTGTCCATATCATTCGAGTATATTGACACATACTTTCCCTGTAGTCGCTCGACTTGTTGCATGCAGTCGTGCATCCATGACTGCAAATCTGCCTGGCGGCACAGTCGAAACAGCGTATAATCCATCTTCCCTTGTCATGAAATCGATGGAGCACATTCTTATACTCGTCTTCATCTATATCGCGATCGATGTGACCGAGCAGATATTCTGAAGTATCAGCGCTTCCACAAGTCGTAATACTCCCATCCATATCAACTGCAACCATATGCCGCCCAGCATGACATTCTATATTGGGACATGCTAGGGCGTCACCATTCTTGCGGCCTTGCACGAACCAGGCAACCTTGCGCAACATATCGTCATTAGAGACCGAGATATCGGTTTCGCACATGTGGTCAAGGATCTGAACTCCGCTTTCATACATTTCCTGTGGGCTCAAAAGATGATTATTGACGCCGCGTCCCTGGGCTTCGACAAAATTTGACAGAAAAGATCGAATTCGCTGCTCGCGGTACCATTCCATGACCTGCTTCATCTTGTCATAATTGCCCCTGCTGATAACCGCCATGATTCCGCACCGGATCTTGTGCTTCTTGAATAATTCGTTAGTCTTATAAACAATTGCTCCTCGCCCGCGCATAATATTGTGTATCTGCGGAGGGCCGTCGCAGCTCATCGAAAAGTCGATCCCCAGCTTGTGCAGTTTCAGAAGGCGTTCCTCGGACAGCAGGGTCCCGTTGGTCGCTATGGGGAACCTGATCTCCTTTGAATGCTGGCCCGCAAGGTCCTGCGCATAGCTGACCACTTCTTCGATCCATTCGTCGGGCAAGAGCAAAGGTTCCCCGCCATGCATATTGAACCAAAGGGAAGAAAAGCTGGAGTTCTCGATAAGTAAACGAGCCGCTCTCTTGGCCGTTTCCATTGACATCTTCATGGATTTGCTCGTTAGCGAATCGACCTTGCAATACTTGCATTTCTGGTTGCAGCCATGGGTAACTTTGGCCGTCACATACACAATAGGTTCAAAGAAAGATTCAATGCGCATCGAAACCACTCCAGGGCTTTTATGAGGTGAAAAATTCTCTGCGGTAGACTTTAGATCATCGTTTCAGACAAAGGCGCATTGGCGCAACCCGTTGTGGTCCGATCTGTTGCGGATTGATTCCGGGCGGAGGTTTTACACCAGAGGCCTCCATCTTGTCCACGAGGTCTTCCGGCGTTATCTCGTATTGATCGAGATCTCCATCGGGTATTTCGTAAAGCGTTCCATCCGGGCCACTTAAAAGGGTCATAACTTCTCCTCTCTAAGGAAAATGCTGCGCTGATGCGAACTCTGAACGAACCTGCACTGCACCGCAGAGAGAATATTCACCACTGGGACACAGAGAGGTGGATAGCTATTGTCCTCAAATCCTTTCTCCGCGCGCGAAAGATCTCCAGCTTTTGGGCTTGCATCCGATCAACCCATATTGGCCAAAGCTCCGATGAACTGCCTGCACAAAGGAAGCATCTCAGGCGACCTTCGCTCTATCGCCACTACACTTTTGATTATCTCCAAAAGGTCCGCGTCGCCCGTAAGGTCCTTCAGTCCTGTGAGTTCCCAGGGCACTCTGGACGTGTCTCCTTCGATGATCTGCTTTAGGTTGTATTCGCGCATGCGCTGCCGGATGATATGAGCGGCCAATTCCGCAAAGCTCGTGTAATCTTCGATGTCCTGCGGAGTAAAATTGTCTTCATCTACTTTGTTAACGGCCGACACCGTACCGATGGCTTCATCGTTAACGAGAAGCGGGGCGATCAGAACGTTTCTGTAGGTTACGCCCGTAGCCTGGTCAATCGCTCTGTTCATGGGGGTCGATGCTATGACTTGGCGCATTCTGAATGCAATGCCGTGTTGCGAGTTGGTAAGGGGCACCTCCCAGCCGACGAGTTTGTCGGCGGCGACCCCCGTTGCGGCCCGAAAGACGAGTACGTCTTTCTGATCGTCGTAGAGGGTCAGTCCCGCCCCTTCTGCCCTCACCACCTGCTGTGCGCAGCTCAGCAAGGTGTTAAGTAGTTCGTCCTGCTCCAAACCGGGGCCAAGGGCAAGATAGCCGACGACTATCTTTAGCCGGTCGTCGGGTCCGGCGTATCCAGATTGGACCGAATATGAGCCCGGTGGCGGACCTTGCGAAGCTAGAAGCTTCAATTCCTTGATTTCATTGGACAATACATCCACAGCTTTGCTCACCCTTTCAATTGCCTGAAGGATGTCCATATAACCTCCTATACTTTCCGTCCGTTGGATCTGGCCGCCATCAACAGCGTTTTTATTTGAAAGGATGTGAGTCCGGGCATCGCGGACATAAGCCGCGCCACGGTACCGGTAACGTGAGGGCAGGCAATGCTCGTACAAGTTGTCGAAATGTAGGTATTTCCTGGAAAAGGTGCCTGAACATAGACCCCTTTGGCTTCCATTTCGACGGGTTTACCCAGATAGTAGTTAAAAGACCTGAAATCCGGAAAGTGCTGAAAATCAACCGCTATGACCGAGGAATAATCACCCGGAAACCCCCGCTTCTGTTTGTTGTCAGTGGCCGCAACCAGTATCGTTCCGTTATAGTAGGCTTTTTCCACCCAGTAGAGCATATCAACAATGGTGTTCCTTGACATGTTGAGGGAGACCAGGCTCAGATTGAGCACATGAAGGCCCTGGGCAATTGCGCATTCTAATCCGCAGATGACCTTGGCGGGTGAATTCTGCCCCCGCTCGTCGAGTGTCTTGATATTATAGAGTTCGGCTTCAGGGGCGATCTCGTGAATCACTCCAGCGCACATCGTGCCGTGACCCAAAACGTCCGTTCCGGGCCCTTCACGTGTCACGAAATTACCCTGGGATTCCCGCACCTCGAAAGATCGATGTACGGAGTCCGCAAGGGCCGGATGGGTAAAATCGACTCCGCTGTCCAGGATACCCACCTTGATACCTTTTCCAGTACCCTGTTCAATCAATTCAAGGACCTTGTCACGGTCCAGAAGCTGTTCAAACGTCACAACCTGTCTCCACTGCCTGCAAACCTTGGCCAATCCTGCGCATATTCTTCACCGGTTCAGCATTTTTGCGGATATTACCACAAGAGGAGTTACAGATAAGTTACAATTCGACTCCCCTCGGAACACACAGCAACTTTATGCTACCGCTCCCTTTGCTCCATTCCATGCTGACGAAAATCGTCGAGCGCGCCGGCCTCTGCTTCAGCCCCTACTTGCCCGCAGGTGTTTTTCCTTCGAAGATTTTCGCCACGCTGGCAATGAACTCAGACCCCGGCGCGCGCTTTTTCAACTCCGCGTAGTATGGTGCGGCCTTTTCGATGTCCTTTTCACCCAATGCATAGAGCATTATAAGGTTAATCAGTGCTGCATTTGATTTTGAACCCATCTGGGCCAATTCGTCTTCGGGCGATCCGCCCCTTTCAATTATGCCCCCTATTCTCTGCGCTTTGCCTATCGAGAATCCGGCAGGGTCGAAGCAGACCGACAGGCGGTGATCCGGTGGAATTCTACCGCCTTCGGGACTGATCATAATCTCATGTTCGCCAAAACTATACTGCCGGGTCCCATTGAGTTCCCACACCTCGCATGTTCCGGTGGACACAAGTTCAATCCATGCCCCACCCCCAATCGCCAGCGTGTCCCCTGTTGCGATGTCCGCTCCGACAGCCGCACCAATCCGCTTATTGCCTCGACTAAGGGAGACATCACCCGAGAGGTCGCTTACCTTCCACATATTGAGCGCGAAGGAAACAGAGGACCACACAAGCACGACTCCCAACCCGGCCAGGATACCCTTAAACATGCTTCGTTTCATAATGTCCAACCTCCGGTTAAACGAATCGAACAATTCCGGATTAAGGGATTTACGATGTGATTCCTCAATCCTTAATGGGAAACAGTGTCATGCGTTAGAAATCCACTACATAATTCCTGAGTACTCAAGCCGCCATTCCGGCGAAGGTCGGCCCGGAAGTGTCTAGTCCGGGGGCCGGAATCCGGCATTTTCAAGAACTTTCATTCACTTCTGGACGCTTAAGCGATAAAACTTCATAGAGATTAACGGCCTCTTTTCGTCCCTTGACCTGGGTAGTATCCACAAACCGCGCCTCGATTCGATCCTTTACCCGTTCGTAGGTGGCCTCGCTGATAAGGAAAGGAACTTGATAGACCTTCGTCATGCCCTCGATCCGAGACGCAAGGTTAGGCGTATCCCCGGTTATGGCGTAGTCCATTTTTTGATAACACCCGATATTGCCGACGACCGCTTCGCCCGTATGAACGCCGATTCCGATCCTGATCTCGGCAATACCCGGAAATATTTCTGACACATTAAGCCGGCGCAGCCGATCGAGCATCTCCAACCCGCACTCGACTGCGCTCAGCGCCCCATCGTCAGGCAAAGCATTCGGGGCGCCGAAGATCGCCAGGATACCATCTCCAACAAATCTGTTCATATAGCCGTTTACCCTCACGACCGCTTCTGTCATCTGGGCCAGATACCGGTTTAGCCCGGATACCACCTGTTGCGGATCGAGCGCCTCAGATAAGGTGGAGAAATTCCTTATGTCGGTGAACATAACGCTCACAGTGACCCGCCGACCCTCAAAAAAAGCCGACTTTGGATCGTCGAGGATTTGCTGCAGGACATGAGGGTTGACATAACTCTTGAAAAACCTCTGCACGTAGCGGAACTGCCGGTATTGAACGCCGTAGCGGTAAGTGCCCGTAACCGCACCGGGAATCAACAGGCCGAATGCCAGCGGGGCGGTCCGCATCACCCAGAAAGATAAAAAAAGAGCATAGACCCCAAGGCATGCAAACAGGGCCAGTAAACCGAGCACAACGCACGCACGAAGTGGAGAGAGCATCAGAAACAATATTCCCGACGCCAGGGCCAGCAAGGTGGCAGGCGCCCAGACAGCCCAGGCCGGAACGTCCTTGAGCAGTTTGCCTGAAAGCAACGTCTTTGCTCCCAGTGCATGAATGTAGATGCCGTGGATTCGATCGGAGGGCTGCGTCTGACTCGATACGATATTTGAGGTGACTGGGATTGCGTGCTCGTCCTCGACGCTGAACGTGTAGCCCAAAAAGACTATTTTATTTGTAAAGGCCTCTTTGAGCTTCGATTGGCTGACCGGGTTGCTTTCGGTCGCAAGCGAATAGATATCCCAGAATGCATACCTGGAAAGCGGGGCGAGCCTGTAGTCGATCTTGAGGTGAGATGGGTTATCAACGGGCAGGTCCTTTTTGATCAGGCCGGCCAACTCATAGGAGATCGAATGGACTGTAGCGTCCCGGCCTCCCATGTCTTTGCCGTGAATCGAAAGGGCGACAGATCGCCTCGTTTCGTCCAGGTCCTCGTCAAAATTGAGGAAGGCCAGCCGGTCCGCAGAAAGCAGAAAATAATCGTGCGGAAACTCCGATCTTTTCCCCGGGCTCGTCGGGTAAAAGCCAAGGACAACCGGTCTCCCCAGCATCCTAGCCTTCCTCAGAACATCTTTGAGCTTGCGGTCCGCCTCCTTGTCGCAAGTTTTGTATACGGAACTTGACAGCACGATATCCAGACCGATTCCTGCAGCCCCGGCATCCACTAGGGCTTCGAGCACTTTGGCGAGGTAGTCGCGCCGCAATACCCTCGGTATGTCCGCAATCTCTTCGCGCACTTTCCGGCTGGTTATTGTATCGTCATCATCGATCCCCACCACGGCAACATCATCGCGGTCGGCCGGCGAGCGAACCGCCCTAGCCATCAACACATCATAGCCCAAAAGGTCCACGTGGCATCCAACCGGCAGAGTTGACGCCACCAGCGCCGCTACTACGCCCGCAAGAAGTAAAACCCAACCATGCCACTTGATCTGAACTCTTCCAGCCATGACCCCCGGTCCGCGATCAAAACCAAAACCTGTGGCGGCTCCGCCTCTTCCAATAAGACAATAAGCCAGCAACAGAGCCCGGTCAACGAATCTTTTCTTTGAGAATCAAACTTCCCGAGGTATACACTCACCGATTGTTCAAAACCCTAATTCTCCACATCCGTGGGGTTTGAAAATTTGGCTCACTCGATCATTCACCCCGCTACGCTCCCATCCGTGGTTTAAATCTTTAAAAGACAATGCGGGAAACCCCGCATTTCCACGAATATCATGGATTGGGCTTGTCCTCAGCACAACAGGCTTCCAGCGCAGATATTCGCGTTTGAAGTTGAGTGGAAGCATCCTTGTGAATCATTTTATCTGTGATCATCCATGCCATCCGTGGTTCGTGGTTAACGCCTACTCCCGAAGTGCCCGAGACTCGGGCGCTATGTGCGCGGCGGCCACGATCTCGACAGCCCACCCACCACGCGGGCTGGGTCTAAGTCTGCTAAACACTTATTCTGGCTTCTACCTTGACCACTCAAGCCCTCCACAGTCCGCTTTTTTCTGCGATTCTTCTACCGTGGGTTTTTGCAGGATCGGCAAACACAATCATAAAAAGCTGTATTTCTAAGATCTTGCGCGGATGGGTCGAGCTTGTCGTGTGCCTACTCGTTAGAGGGTGTAGATGTGATGTCCAAGATGGCCTTAGGCACTCGAATCTAAAGGAATTTTAGGATTCTGACGAGTTCGGAAGTGGGCTCGTTGCGCTGTAAAAATTGATCTTGGGGAGTGTGAAACTCGGTCGCCCGGAGGGTGGAAAGCGTCCTCCGGATTTTCAGCCAGGGTTGCTTTCATAGGAGTTCCGCCACTCTTGCGATGAGAAGCGAGAAGACACAAAGCTTCACGTGGGCTTCGATGCTTTCGGGAAGCCAGTGGTGATAGGCTCCATAATAATCCGGGTGCTCTTAAGGGTCCTGAAGGTACCCTCGATCACGAAGAATCCCTTATAACCCGCGGCTCTGTATCTTCTACGGTGATAAAATCATCGTTGGTCTGGAGCAGCCATTTGCCGTCGTATTTTGACGCTTGATGGCTAGCCCACGGGAAAGTCAGATTCGGCCCAGCTTATCGACTGCAAGGTATCGTTTGTACCTGCTGGAGGAGAGAAGATCAATGGCCCATCTGGCAGTCGCCTGCTGATCCGAATGATTTTTGATTTCCTCTTCAAGCTTTTTGATAACCTGCTCCCTGTGCTTTCGCTCTCTTTCACCCTCGCGGGGATTGTAGTACAGGATATACAACGCTTGAACTCCCCATCGCCTACGACGACTTCCTTTGCCTGGGGGTTTTCGGCAATCGTTCTAAACCGGCCGGGCTTGGTGAGTACCTTCTCCTTAATCTCTGAAACGCTGGCCGTGCGAGTAGCAAGAAGGTACTTCCCAAAGGCCTTGGCCAGTTCATCCCGGTCAGTGGAGGAATTCATTCCGGAGTCGGCAACGAAGAGCGCACGACCAAGCTTCCATCCCCAAAGGGTCTTCCCGAACCTTTTTTACCGTATCCACATCGGAAGTATTGCCGGAAAAACCAACTTCTTACGGGCAGCCCTTCGCGCGTTACGGCAAGAGCAATCACGATCTGCGGACTCCATGTTCCATCTTTAGAATGGCCGCACTTTCGAAAACCCGCTCCCGTCTCCGTGTCCTCATCAGGTTCGTCTATTGAGAAGGAGGGGTGGTTGTGTCATAGAAGACGACATCCACAACAAGGTTGAAAAGATTCGCCATGTGGAAAAAGACAGCATTTTCGACTCTCTCCACGTCCTAATGCAGAGGGTCCATCGCCTTATACATCTGGTATTTGCAATGGGTTGGATACTGCCGTCTCGTCAGCCTGAAAGTCCTGTGAGAGCATCGGTGCCTGGAATCGCTCCCACCCATACCCTTTCGTATCGAAATATGATATAGTATATCTGTAATTTTTGCAGCCGGGGAATACCCGTGTGGGCTATCTTTTCAATCTGTTACACTTTGACGCGGAGGGATACTATGACTACTATCAGATCCAAACGAGGGCCTTTCGCTAATAACAGAGTCAATCCTCACGAACAGAATGAACTCAAATATTGGTGCCAGAAGTTTACTTGCACTGAGCTTCAGTTGAAAAATGCAGTAACAGCAGTTGGGACTTCTACCGAGGCAGTGCGGCATTTCCTGAAAGATAAGCCTTCAAGTTGATATTAGAGGCTTGACCTGATGAGAGATGAGGATTAAGTCATTTTTCAGATGTGCGATAAGGATCCATAGAGCGTTGCGTGACCACCGTCGCAACACTTAGAGCCATAATAGCATTTATCTCACGGGATTGGAAAAGGCCCGACCTAGAGTAGTATGGGGCAACCGGGCAATTAGTACGAAGATCCGCCTTTGCCTGATCGACCACCGGGACCATGGCTACCACCACCTCGCCCCTTCTTGCCGTGCGACCCGCTCCGTCCGCCTTTAGTGTCGTAGATATCAAGGTCTTTAGCGTCTATTAAACTACTCGCGCGATCTCTTCTGTAGCCACCGCCTGCAGAACCAGCGCCTGAGCCGAAACCGGACCCGGTTCTATTGCTGTTCGAAAAACCGGTGCCGCTACGTTCACGACCTGGACCTCCCCCAGATTCCTTGGGTCTTGCTTCGTTTACCTTAAGGGCGAAGCCGTTTATCTCTTTGCCGTTTAATGCAGCAATTGCTGCTGCAGCCTGATCCTTGTTCGGCATAGTAACGAAAGCAAATCCCCGTGATTTGAAAGTCTCGTGGTCCAGAATGATTTTAACAGAATCTACCTCGCCGAATGCGCCAAATTCCTTCAGCAATTCTTCTTCTGTTGTCTTAAATGAGAGGCTCCCCACAAAGATGTTCATGCTTGTCCTTTTCAAATGGATGCGATTCGGCGGATCCTGCTCGACCATAAAGGTGAAAGAAAGCTCACCAAGATAGTCTCAATAAGGCATTGCGGGTTTATATGACGATAATCGAGGGCAAATTTAAATCGTCTTCGAAATCGTAGAGTAAAACTCCTTCTATTCAGCGATGTATTTTAAACACTGTAATTACTGAAGTCAACGAATAAAAGGAATAAAAGCGAACGTAGGCCGACGACCTTCATCTTCGCGCCTGCCCTCACTCTAAATTGTTGCGATCTCCGGGAATCAAATATTGATGTGTTCCCCGCAAACCAACGTGATGCAACTCCTTGACTGACAGGATTTTCTGTTTGATCTCCTCCATAAACAGGTCTCTCGACCCAGATGCCAACGACCTTTATTAGCCTATGTAGCGGGTTGAGAATAATCTTGCAACTTCGTTTTTGAGCTTAAGAAAGTGGTGGCATCGGAAACAATTGTAATAGAAAAGCGGTCGGCTCAAATACGTCCATTCGACAAATCGGAACTCTTGTTATTTTCCCCAAGAGTCGGAATCGGCAGAGCTGGTTGGCAAGCTGCTCGAAAGTATCATAGGGATGTTCAAACTTCCAAGCGTGAGCTTTATGCTTTATAAATCCTCGCAAGGTACTGCAGAGAAAAAATTCCGCTACAGAGGGGTGACATACTTCGAATACAAGAAGAGAACAGGGCCCAGTCTTCGGTCGCAACCAAATGACAAAAAGTGATTCGACGCAGTTCATCATGTCCCCGTTGCATGGCGACAATACGCGCAGATGAACCGTGGCTTAGACCCTTGTGGGCGTTCTGTGGCAAAAAGATCCGTCGCGCGGTACACCCTTGTACCTTTAAAGGCATTCGGGTTGGCTACCCGGATGAGGGGCTTGTGAGACTGAGGACACCCTTTTGCCTTTGAGTACGTGTTTCAGATGAGCCACAGGCCCCCTTTTCTGCATCTGCTTGAGTCCGAACGGTATCTTGAGGCCCTCTGAATGATGGAGAGAGCCTGCATACACAAGGTTGTGTCGATGCAGAATTTTGCAGAACTCCTTTTTCACAGGAATAGTCCATTGGAAAAGTATCAAATCGGAATTGATGTGGTAAGGGAAAGCTAAATGTCGCTTTGCTCCTCGCGCCTGCTTCCTTAAAGAAAAAAACCAAAGTGGTTGCAAACAACCCTGAAGGATTTAAAAGCCCTTATTGAGTGGCTCCAGCGTCAGGTAAAGGACCCAAAAGCTTTTAGATTCATTATGGAAGCAACTGGCTCATAAAATCAGGCTTTGGCCTTGTTTCTCTGCGATCACGGCTTCGAAGTCTGTGTTGTGAATCCGGCTCTGATCAAACGCCATGGGGAGAGCATGGCTGCTCGTACCAAAACAGACGAAAAGGACTGCGTCATCATTGCCCCATTACGGGGCCACAATGAATCCAACGCCCTGGGTGCCTCCTTCCCCTCAGTACCGTGCCCTTGAGCAACTCATGCGCAGGATCGAACAACTCGACAAGATGATCCAGCAAGAGAAGAACCGCCTTGAATCTTTGGGTTCCGGACCCGCAGATCGGGATGTTTTGGACTCAATTGAAAAAACGCTCTCCTATTTTCACAAGGAGCTTTTCAAAAAGATCCATGACCATTTGGAACGGCACCCTGATCTCAAAGATGACGTAAAGCTTTTGAGTTCTATTCCGGGCCTTGGAGAACTTACTGCCTTAAGAATGCTTCTTTCTTTTTTTACTTCACCTCGCTCGGTCAGTTGCTATGCTGCAAGAAGGGTTGCCTTGCTTCTCGACAATGCCAAATACCATCATGCCAAACTCCATGAGAGTTGGCGCGTAAAAAGCCTGAGCCGATTTGCCTTGAACTTTCTTCCAACTTACAGTCCCGAGTTAAACCCTATAGAGCGGGTATGGAAACTGGTCCGACGACTTGCTAACCACAACCGTTATTTCTTAGGGACCGAAGAACTCACTGGCACCGTTGAGCACACTCTTTCTCAATAGCATCTAAGCAGAACAAACTACGCCGTCTTTGCGCAATTATTTAGGTCACTCATATAACAATCGCTTTCCCTCTTCCCTGCGCTCCCTCGTGTTTTTTGTCGTTTCTTTTTGCCGCTTCTATTTCCGTTTCTGGTTGCCGCTTCTTTTTGCCGTTTCTGGTTGCCGTTTTGCAAGGCAAAGTCCCTCAGTGGTATCGTATTTAAACCGGGTTAAGCCGAATGAACCAATTTCTCGAAGAGGCGCAGAAAACATCTCACTACATGGACGGGACATGGTCCGGACAAGAACAGGACAAAGAGGAAAGCAACTGAACGGATAAGAAAAACAAAAACCTGATGGTTCTTACCTCTTCGTCCTCTGCGACTCTGGGATGAGAAGTTCTTGAAGAGAAGGGCCGGTAACTGAGGAATTGAAGCAATCGAAGAAGCGGGGAATGATGAGATGAAGTGCACGCGCTGCGGCATTGAGCTTGATTTACTGGAGGTTTTGGAGATGGGTCGAGTTTGGGAGTGCCCGGAGTGTGCCTATACCCTCACACTCAAAAAAGGTTTCGCGCCAAAGATTCTCTTCGAGGGTCCGCCTCCTCTTGACCATTACTACCACGACTAAGCAACGCAGCGCCTCGGCGTACCTCACAGCGAAGCCTCAATAACCCTGCTGAACCGCCAGCACAGGGCCACTCTCGTCAGCCCGTTCACTCACCAGAGAGGCAGGTCCCGGTTCCCATTGCCTTCACTGTCATTTTAGGAGAGTATCGATATTGAAAACCCTGAACTCGAAGCTGCAAACTCCAAAGTCGAAAGCCTACAGACAACTGGCAGCTGATCTGGCCGGATATACTTTGGAGCCATATAGATGGGTGCTCTACGCCGGTCCCTGGAGCGAGGAGCAACTGACAGAGTTCAACGGCCAGGATAAGTGGCAGTGCGAGCAACTCGAGGCAATCTGCGCAAAGCTCAGGATCGGGGATGGCAGGGAAAAGGCCGAGACCGGTCTTCGATGCCCGCCACGAACAGTGCTCCGGTGGCAATCCAATGAGGCAATCCTAACAACGGTCCCGCCGCCCGAAAGAATTCTTTCCTTTCCTGCATTTTGCCGCTTCTATTACCTTTTCAATTGCCGCTTCTGGTTGCCGCTTCTGGTTGCCGTTTTGCAGGGCCAAATCCCTGCGTGGTATGCTGTTGCCATTAAAACAAATTGAGGAACTGAGGCATTGAGGGATTGAACGCACAAATCCCTAAATTCCCCAACTCCTAAATCCACAAATCTCTCAAGTTGAGGTTTTAAGCCATGTGCTTTGGTTCACCCCCTTCAGTTCCACCTCCTCCGCCAGCTCCTGCGCCCCCACCGAGTTTACCGGACCAGGACGCACAGGCAGCCGGGCAGAATCAAAAGAACCTGGCCGCAGCAGCTTACGGGGCAAGCCAGACAATACTCACCGGTCCGCAGGGGTTGGTGACGCCGGTGAACACGACAGGAAGCGGGAAAACGCTGTTAGGGGGGTAAGGCAGGCTGAAGGGTCTTAGGCACTGCCTGCGCCCTCACAAAAGATCGTGCCCGGACTAGAACATCAACCAACGGTCTGAATGTTAAGCCAGGACCTGAACGAAGTGAGGGTCCTGCATTTGACACTGGTCGAAGCGCAAAGCGCGAATCCGAACGGAGTGAGGGTTCGGCCTTCGGCCTTTCACTTGCTTCAGCAGCCTGAAGGGAGTTTTTTAGTGGGTGATGTAATTCCTCTTGTTTCACAAATCGACCGAGTCCCTCAAATCAGGGACCTGCGCCGATACGTCGACCGGCGCCTTGTTGGGCTGAGGAGCGATCGCTGGAGCTATTGGCAGCACTGGAGGCAACTGTCTGATTTCATCCTGCCGAGGCGCGGCCGGTATCTCATGACGCCGAACCAGGCGACCAGAGGCGATCCCGTTGGATCGAGGATTATCAATGAGACTCCTATTTTTGCTCTCAGAACGCTGGCTGCCGGTCTTATGGCCGGACTTACAAGCCCCGCGCGGCCCTGGTTTCGGCTCTCTATTCGCGATATGGACGTATCCGACAATACTCCTGTACGCCTTTGGCTCGACGAGGTTACAAAGCGGGTGCTAACGGTTCTAAGCCAGAGTAACGCCTATAACGCCTTGCACGTGATCTATGAGGAATTGGGCTGCTTTGGCACCGGGTGCGTACTGATCGAGGAGGATTATGAAGACGTCATACGGTGTCAGACACTTACGGCGGGAGAATACTATCTCGCGTCAAGTGGACGTAATCAAATCGATACTCTCTATCGAGAATACGTGCTTGCCACCGGTCAGATTGTGGAGCGCTTTGGATATGACGCTTGCAGTCCCACGGTCAAGGGTTTTTACAAATCGGGCCAGCTCGATAAAGAGGTAAACATTGCCCAGGCAATCGAGCCAAACGACGACCGGGCGCCTCAGATGCCGGGCCTTAAGGGCCGCAAATACAGATCGGTCATCTGGGAGTGGGGGCAGAGTCAAACCTTGGTGCTCGAGCTAAAGGGCTATCACGAGCTGCCCTTTTGCGCGCCCAGGTGGCATGTGATCGGAAACGATTCTTACGGGCGCAGTCCGGGCATGGAGGCCTTGGGCTCATCGAAGATGCTCCAGCAGATGGAGAAGCGAAGTGCCCAGGCGATTGATAAGGTTGTGAATCCTCCGATGGTTGCAAGTGTCGAGATGAAAAACGAGCCGGCATCTCTTCTGCCAGGAGGCGTCACCTACGTCAATAATATGCAGACCAACGGATTCAAGCCTGCCTATGAGGTGCCTCCGAATATCCAGGGGATCGAGGAAAAGATAGCCAAAGCAGAACAGCGGATAAACTCCGCCTTCTTTGCCGATCTTTTTCTTATGATCAGCCAGCTCGATAGCGTCCGGACCGCGACCGAGATCATCGAGCGAAAGCAGGAAAAGATGCTGATGCTCGGACCATTTCTTGAGCGCAGCCAGTTCGAACTTATAAATCCGTTCATAGACCGGGTGTTTTCGATGATGTCGCGCGCGGGACTTTTGCCTCCTGCGCCTCCTGAGATACGAAACAGGGCGCTTGAGATCGAGACCATATCAACTCTGGCTGATGCGCAGAAAAGCACGGCGACAACAGGTATCGAGCGCCTGGTGGCATTTGTGGGAAATCTTGCCGCCGCAAAGCCCGAAGTCCTCGATAATGTCGATATGGATGAAACGGTGCGGGAGTACGCGGATCTTATCGGCGTGACGCAGAAACTGATCGTGGCTCAGCAGAAGCGGGACGCTATCAGAAAGCAAAGAATGCAGCAGACTCAGATGCAGCAAGCGGCGCAGATGAGCATGGCCGGGGTGCAGGGGGCCAAGACTTTGAGTGAGACAGATGTTGGTGGGGGGCAATCTGCTTTGCAGAAAATGATTGGCGGCGCGGCGCCGCAAGGATGAATTGCACCACAGAGCCACAGAGGTCACCGAGAAAACCATGAAAAGTATGTTTGGTTCGAAAGCGGAAAAGATTTTGTCCCTTAGCCTGATAGTCTTTCTCTGTGTGCTCTGTGCCTCTGTGGTGAATCTTTTTGCCGGTCCGGATTGGTCGCCCACGCAGCATTTCACAGGCTTTGGTGCATACAGTTTTGACGGAGGGCCGATCTTTGCAGTCAACCTGCCCACAATGCCGGAGCAATACGGGGCAAAGGGCGATGGTGTTACAGACGATACGGCGGCGATCCAGGCGGCGATCAATAACACGGTTCCAGGGGGAGCGGTCTGGTTTTCGGAAAAAACTTACCTGAGCAAGACACTCACGATCGGTAGGGCTGTCAATTTCTGGTCGAGATCCGGGCAGGCGACGATTCAGGCAAACGGGATCGGGACAAACGACCTCATTGATGTGAACGCATCAAATGTGAGCTTCCATTGCCTGACGGTGAATGCGAACGGACAGGGCGGGAACGGGATTAGCGTGGCAGTTGGCTTGTCGGGATTCGTCTTCGACCAAGTGACAGTAGAAAATGCGGCCCAAAATGGCGTCTTTATGACTTCAGACTCCAGACTCCTTGTCACAAACTCAATCTTCAAGGGCAACGGCGTCAATCAGTTTTATATGACCCAGGCAAGCGCGGCAAATACCAATGAGGTGCAAATTTTAGACAGCATATTTGACGACACTGGCGGCGGAGCTAGTCGGTTCTGTGCGATCTTATTCGATCAGTATTTTTCAAACGCGACGCTTAAGCATGTGGTTATCGCCAATAATATAATCCGATATACCGGGCTGGGTTCGTCGTATGAGACAGACGGCCTGGTGGTGTCGGGTACAAATTCCATTCAAGACGTAACGATCATGGGAAATGTCATTGAACTGATAACCGGATCGACAACGGGAAACGATTTAGAGTTAGGCGGAATCGTACAAGGAAGCGTCACAGGCAATACCTTCATGGGCGGGCAAGTCGGGGTCTGTGTCGAACACAACGATACGAATATCACTGTAAATGAAAATACTTTTAATTCGATTGCCTATCAAGCTGTGCTTCTTAACAGCGGAAGCCCGGCGCCCACAGACATAGCTGTCAACGGGAATATCATCTCGGGAGTCTACGCCGGCGTGAACGTTCAGGGCGGCGAAAACATAGTCATAAATAACAATCAAATCGACATGAATGCGACCACGGCTGGATCAGGGATACGATTTACGTGCAATGTCAACTGCATAGATGTCACAGCAAACGGCAATAATATCGACGGGGCCAGCAACGCCGGGACGTTTGGGTTTTATTTCGGAAATAATTCAGGGTCGGCAAGCAAGGTTTCCATTCTGGGAGACACATTGGCGAGGATGGGTTACGGATTTGTCGCTGACAAGGCCCCTACGAGCGGACTTATAGCCGATCTCACTTTCGACACAGTTACCTCGAGCTATAACGGGCTGGGAAATCTTACGAATTTACAAGTTAGAGATCTAAATCCGATCGCATTTACAAATCTTCCGTCAGTGCCGGCAGCCGGAAGCAGCTTTTACTGCTCAAATTGCACAACAGCCGCAACCTGCGCAGGATCGGGATCGGGGCATCTTGCTGTGAGTAACGGTACAGCCTGGACGTGTCAATAAAGCTAAAGCGGGGAGCAAGAAGCAAAGGAGAAAACCGAAGATGCTAAGACTTAGTCAAGGGATTGATGGACTCGGGCAGCCGCTCTTTCAGAGCGCACAGCAGTCCGATACGATCCTAAACTACGTGATGGTTGCCAACACTGCCCAATATGTCACTGTGCCGGCCGGCGCTAATTTCGTGCAGTTTATGGCCACAGGAAACGCTGACTTCTGGATGCAGCTCGGGGTAACCAGCGGCCTTACGGTACCCTCGGCCAATCAGACGAGCGGGAGCAATCCTCAGCTTAGGCCGGGACTTGTGGCTCTAAACGGGGCGACCTCGATAGGTCTGATCTCCACCGCAACGCCCACGATCTGCATGTCTTTCTTTGCGTAGGCCTGGATGGAGGAACGAATGAGCGAAGATGAGGCCCAGACATACAACGCCGGGGATGCTTCTCAGGTCAATAAGCGGCAGAAAAGCCTTAAGACCCGCGATCTTCAGAAGAAAGCGGCGCTCAAGAAGCTTATGGGTGATCCTGAAGGCAGGATGTTTATGTGGGACCTGCTCGGCCGCTGCGGAGTTTTCCATCTTTCGTTTTCGTCGGACGCCCTGGTTATGGCATTCAAGGAAGGCAGGCGGGACGTTGGCAACCACTTGATGGGGGAGATCACGCGGATAAGTCCGGAGCTTTATATGAAGATGGTGGTGGAAGCGCAACAGGAAGACAATTAAAAGAAATTGAGGAATTGAGGAATTGAATACCTAAATCCCTGAATTCCTAAATCGGAAATTGGTTTTAACTGGGGGTCCGCACAATCTCGGCGGGGGGAGTGTGGCGAATAGAATAAGGAAGGCTTGTCGGAGCCGACACTTCGACAGGCCTTTTTTATTGCCCCCGGACGGAAGACGGAAGACGGAGGACGGCAAGTGCAAAGACACCTTCAGTATATCCACGACCTGGTCAAAGGCAAGGCCGCCAAGCTGCGAAGTCCGAAGTGGCATACGGTTGAAAAGGCGCACCTGGGAAAGGAGCCGCAATGTCAGTGGTGCGGGGCGGCGAAAGAAAGCGGGGGAAAGCTCCAGGTGCATCACATTGTGCCCTTTCACCTTCATCCCGGGCTTGAGCTTGAAGATTTCAACCTGATTACGCTCTGCGAAGAGGGGGGATATCTCAACTGTCATCTCTTTCACGGCCACAGCGGGGACTGGAAGGATTTCAACAAGGACGTGCGCGAGCAGTGCGACGAGCACAAGAATACGCCCGACCGGCAGATTTTGGAGGCCGTGAGAAAGCAGGATAAGAACCTGTATAACTTTTTAGTCAAAGCCAAGATTGAAAGGGAAAAATCCACCGCAGAGGCGCAGAGACGCAGAGGGGAATAAACATGGCTGAAGGAAGCGAAACGACAGCGACTACCACGGGCGATCAGAGTACGGAAAGCACGGCTGCACAAACGACAGAGACAGCCGCCCAAACGACCGCTCAGACTCAGACGACCGAGCAGACCAGCATCCTGGCCGGAGCCCGGACTGAGACAGCTTCGACCGAGACGCAGGAAGCCGCTGCGCCTCAGTACAAAGACGGCTTCCAGGTGGATGCAGAGGGTAAGCAAGTCCTCGATGCCGAGGGTAAGCCGATTCCTCAGCCTGTGCAAACCAAAGCGCCGGCCGAATATGCGGATTTTACGATGCCCAAGGGCACAAGCCTCGATGAAGCGAGCGCAACTGAGTTCAAGTCGATAGCCAAAGAGCTTGATTTGACTCAGGAGCAGGCACAAAAGCTCATGAGCTTCGGGGGCGACAAGATAAAGGCTTTGACCGAGGCGCCCTATAAGGCGTGGTCGGAGATGCAGACCAAGTGGCAGGCCGAAGTGAAAGCGGACCCGGAGATCGGTGGAACAAAGTTCCAGGATTCCGTAAAGGCCGTCTCGCTGGTATTCCAGCCGGGCGAGTCAAATCCGTTTGTCACAAACGATGCCGATGCCAAGGCGCTGCGAGAGGCACTCAACATGACGGGCGCGGGGAATAATCCCGCCCTGGTGAAACTGTTTGTGAGGATGGGAAACCTACTCAAGGAGCCGGGGAACCTGACGGGTGGACCGGTGAACAAGAGCAAGGATTTCCTGAACGCAATGTACCCCAAAATGCAGGAAGCGGGAAGCGAGTAGCAAGGAGCGGGAATAACAGCTTCGTGCTTCATGCTTCATGCTTCATGCTTCCAGGAGTTTATAAATGGCGACCATAGGACCTGTTGCACTGACACTGGTGGACTGGGCGAAACGCATCGACGACGATGGGAAAATAGCCCAGATCATCAATCTTTTGTCCCAGACAAACGAGATCCTGGACGACATGCTATGGGTGGAAGGAAACCTTCCGACCGGGCATAAGACCACGATCAGAACCGGCCTTCCCCAGGCTTACTGGCGGTTGCTGAACCAAGGCGTACCCAGGGGCAAATCGACCACTGCGCAAATCACCGAATCTTGCGGCATGCTCGAGACCTATTCGGATATCGACGTGGACCTTGTGGCACTCTCCGGAAACGACCGCGCCTTCAGGCTGTCTGAAGAGCTTGCGTTTCTCGAAGGCATGAACCAGCAGATGGCCGCAACGATCTTTTACAATAACATCACATCGGTTCCCGCGGCCTTCATGGGGCTTGCGCCCAGGTATCCGAGCATATCCACCTCCACCTCACAGACGGCGAATAACGTCATTAACGCCGGCGGAACATCGAGCACCTGCACATCGATGTGGCTCATCATGTGGGGCCCGATGTCTGTCCACGGCATTTTCCCCAAGGGTCAGAAAGCGGGCTTCCGGCAAGAAGACATGGGAAAGACCCCTGTCTACGATTCGAACTCCAACCCCTACTACGCCTGGCGTACCCATTACAAATGGGATGCGGGCATTGTCGTAAAGGACTGGAGATACGCGGTCCGGATCTGCAACATCGATGTGAGCACCTTATCGGGTGGAACTCCTCCAAACCTCATAAACCTCATGATCCGCGCGATTCACAGGCTGCCGATTCAGCCGGCAAGAGCGGGTAACGTCCAGACAAGCGGGCAAAACGGGGAACCGCAACTAAGCCTTGGGCAGGCGGGGTTTTACTGCAACCGCGCGATTTCGACCTGGCTGGATATTCAAGCGGTCAATAAGAGCAATGTGCTCTTGAGGATGGAGGAGTTCGACGGAAAGCCCGTGACGACCTTCCGAGGCATTCCGATCCGGACGTGTGACCAGTTGCTCAACACTGAGACGGCGTTGACGTAAAAGCTGACAACAGACCACAGGAGACTGACCAATGATAATGGATGCACTTTTGCTTTTGGACGGTTCCGTATCTTCCGGAGGGGTCTTTTCCGGGACTGCGGTGAATTCGGGAACTACTTTCACGACCGGAAACCAGGCGAGCGCCAACGTCATCGATGTGAGCCAGCTTGCAAGCTCTGCATCAGGTTATGGCCGAGACATCGGCATCGGTGAGGGCCTGGAGTTGGTCGTAATGGTCACAACCAATTTCACCGGATCGAGCTCAACCCTTCAGGTGCAATTGCAGTATGCGCCTGACGGCGGGTCCGGAACTCCGGGGAGCTATGTGACGGTAGCTCAGAGCATCGCCTATGCGTTGACTGCTCTTAAGGCGGGCACGGAGCTTTTGAGAATCAAGCTTCCGCCCATGACGCCCAGCGCCGCAACCGGTTCCGCAATGCCGAAATTCATTGCAATGAACTACGTGGTTGGCACCGCCAACATGACGGCGGGCGCTATCGCAAGTTTCATTGTGATCGACAAGACGGCGCTTGGTCCGGCTTTGGGATACCAGAGCGGGTATTCGAATCAATATCTGTAAAAGCTATTCACCGCAGAGAACGCAGTGGACGCAGAGAACTCTGCGGTGACATCTAAAAAAGGGGGGAGTGAGGCATGGCGAAGTATGAGTTGCTCGAAAGAGCGTTTATCGATCAGCGGTTGTGGGAGCCGGGGGAAGTGGTCGAGGTATCAGACGATGTGATTCCCGGGCCTCACATGAAGCCGGTGGACGCGGCGGCAAAGGCGGCTTTTAAAAAGACGGGCTTTGTCAACCACGAGATGTCCACCCACGAAATCGTTGATAAGATTGCCGATTTCGGCGCGAGCCCCCAGGGGATGCAGTCGGGAATGAATCTTAGCGCGCCAGTATAAGGAGGGTTGAATGGCAGGAAAGAACTTTCAATCAAACATAATCCCACCCGGGTACAACCCCGATCAATTCGCCGCGACATACAGGGCGGGCGCGGTGGGGCAAACCCTTTATTCGACCGCAGCGGCTGTCCTGGTTGAAATTGTGGGAAGCGCCACCATGACGGTCAGGATAAAGCGCTTAAGGATCTGGGCACAGGCCGGAACGAAGTTTTTCACGGAGCTTGAGCTTTTGCGGTCGACCACCGTGAGCGGATCCGGATCGGCGAATGTGGCCAATAACGGCCAGCATGACGGAAGCGACGGCGCCGCAACCGCTGCGGTCAATTATTACACGGCGGCGGCAACCTACGGGACGGGGCATGCGATCATCGGCGCACAGGGTTTGTACGTCGGGGCTCCTGCGGCCACAAACTCCCTCGGCTTTGCTGAGTGGAACTTCTCATCCGACATCGACAAAAACCTCATCTTGCGCGGAAGCGGCGACGTGATCCAGGTTTACAACACGATCACGACGCTTGGGACCGCGACATTCGGATTCGAGGTTGAGTGGATCGAGGACAACAGCTAGTGAATAGTGAATAGTAAAAAACAAAAACGGAGAGAGACCGGTGACTCCGGCTCTCTCCAAGACAAGCCAAAAACAGGGAGAAGCAAATGAAAGGCATCTTCATGAAAAGAATGATCGTAGCGGTGGCGTGTTGTGTGTTGATGGGGGTGGCGGGTATGGGCTGCTCGACCCTTCAGACCGCAGTGACCGGTGTTGAAAACTTCGTGACCGGGACTGTTGTTCCTGATGTTTGCGATGCGGCAACTTACTATGCGAACTATGTCGAAGGCGTAGTGGTGGCGGCTGAGAGCATCCCGGCAGTTGGTACGGCAATCACGCCGATTGTGAATGAAGCGAACGCCATCGTCGCGAAACTTCAGGCGTCATGCGCGAACGGGACGGAGTTGAGTGCTGTGACAAACGATCTGAGCGCGCTCAGTAACCTCATCGGGCAGATGAACACGGCGGTGACGCCGGTGCCGGCGACTCTACCGACAGGAGTGACCACGCCCGCGAGTTCAACGGCAACAGGGAGTTGATTTAGCCAAGTGAAATAGATGGTGGAGGAATTTAACCATGGAAGAAACCGTACAAGTTCCCAAAACCGCATTACAGAAAATCCATGCCCATCTGAGCGCCATGGCGGATGGGATCGAAGAAGGCCTTTTGACGGCGGCCGAAGTGCCCGCAATGCTCCTTTTGATCGGGGCATGTTTGGTCACCGGGAAAGGATTCGGGGACTAATGAACAGACTTCTGATTGTGTTGATGGTTATCGCCCTGGCCGGCTGCGCGGGAGTCCCGCTTCAGCCTTATCCGGTGACGGTGGCTGGAAAGCAAAAAACCTATGTGGTGGGTAAGACCAAGGTCGGCGTGCTCGGAGATGAGGTCACGACCATTGACCGCTACGATGAGACCGGGAAGCCGGAGCATTTCTCCGATATCTCGATTACCGGTACGGTCCATGACGTCTTGAAATCAGCGGCTGGGAGTAGCGGGACGGCGGCTGTGGTAACGCCGGTTATGACTCCGGTTATCAATGCCATTGAGGGGAAGTGAGCGCGCGAAAGAAGAGGCTGATAGGGGCTTAGGCTGAAGGCTTTTAGGCAAAACCTAAATGCCTAAACCCCTTACACCTAAACAGCTATTGAATTTAAGCGGAGCGACAAGTGGAACTCATAAAAAAGCTCATCGAACTGGCCTGGTACTACGAACTGGACTCGAAAAACGGAAAGCCCTATTGGAGGGACCCAACGATTATCGGCCTGGCTGTCGGCATTGCCGCCACCGAGTACGCCAAATACTGCGGGGTGGTCGTGAGTACGGACCTGCAACTTAAGATCGTGGGGACCATCACCGGAATCGGCGCGCTCTTGAGTCCGCATACGGGCGTTGTGGCGAAGAAGCCGGACCCGGCGACGGAGGCGAAACAAGTGGCCAAGGACGTTCAAGAACACAACCTTACGAGCTTGAGCTGACGGAATTAGGCTTAAGCAAGGGAAAGACTGAAGGCTGTTAGGCACTCCCTAAACCCCTTCAGCCTAAATCCCTTCAGCCTCTCACGGAGTGAGTGATGGCGCGCGTGAAGTGGTATCCGAGGAAACCTTACAGCTTGAGGAGGGGCGCTGTGGATTATCCCGACGATTTCAAGAAAGCAGTCGATGACCTCATCGACAACTGGGAAGGGACTGAATACACCAAGACGGCCGGTGACGCCGGAGGTGGAACGAAGTTCGGGATCTCCAGCACCTCTTATCCCAAGCTCGATATCAAAAACCTCACCCGGGACGACGCGGTCAAGATCTACTATTACGACTTCTGGCTGCCGGCGACCCGGAATGTGCCTTCTGAATTTATTCCCAAGGTTTTCAATATCGGGGTTTTGATCGGGATTAACGAAGCCAAGATCCTGGTTGTGGGCTGCAGCACTATACAAATGTATAGGGAAGTACTCGTAAAGCACTTCGAGGCGATTGTGATCAAGCACCCGGGGGACGGAAAATTCCTTCACGGCTGGACTAGAAGGGCGTTGTCATAATGGAGCACGCTGCCTGGATGATCGTGGGAAGCATTGTCAGCATGATTCTGGGAGCGCTGATCCATTGGCTCTTTGCCAGAGATAACTGCAAAAGCTGCGGGATAGCCGAGCTCAAGGCTGAAATATCAAAGCTGTGCAACCTGGTTAAGGTGCTGGCTGAAAAAGCGGGGCTCAGCGTTAAGGAGCAGCTTGAGATCGAGAATATCGAAAAAGGATAGGAAATCCACCGCAGAGGCGCAGAGGAAGGGATGGAAAAGATGCCACACGACCGAAATGGAAAACTCGTCGAAGTTGGCGATATCGTGATGGGGCGCGGGTACAACATTAAGCACGATATTATCGGGCCGGCGCTGAGTGTGACGGCAGCCGAGTCTTGCAACCTGACTGTCGGAATTGTCCGGGCATTCAAGTTGGCCGGCTATCCTGGAGCAGATTTGACATCCGGAAAACTATTCGTAACGAATTTCGGAAAGTTGGAAAGCTGTTACATACTCATTCCCGATATCGAATACGGTGCAACCAGGGACTTCGAGATCGTTCAGAAGGCTGATGGAACGCTGCCTAAGGAGTAACTATGTCCAAACGCTACCTTGACATGGGGGACCGGATCGAGCTTGCGAAGGCGGCGATGGAGTTTGCGCACCTCTACGGGCTCAAGCCGCACATGCTTTATCACGGGATGGTTGAAGCCGTGACAATGGAGGAGAGCGGAAAGGATGAGTAAACCATCCAGGAGTTCTTCGAGTTCCAAGAGCAGCAAGTCGAGCATTCATATCAATCCGGCGCATAAGGGCGAATTCACCGCGAAGGCCAAGGCGGCGGGAAAGCCGGTGCAGGAAGAAGCTGCTTCCGTTCTTAAGCCCGGCAGTAAGGCCAGCGCCAAGACGAAGAAACAGGCGAACTTTGCAAGGAATGCGGCGGGTTGGAAAAAGGGAGGGAAATAACCATGGCCGAACACGTAACGCACGTACACCATTTGCTGCACACCCATGACGGGGGCAAGGTGCACAGTCACGCGATCCATCACACCCACCACGCCGAGGGCGACGTGCATGCGCCGCATCACGCGCATGACGGTGAATCCGGGACGGGGCCTGAGAGCGAAGTACACGCTCAGCATCATTCGCCGGAGATCCCGGGGGATGGAAGCGATTTGGCGAACAGAATGTATCCAAGCATGGGGTAAGCAGGCTGATAGGGGATTAGGCTGAAACCTCACGCGGAGGCGCGGAGACGCGGTGAAAAGGAGTTTTTGTGCCGGCTCAAGTAGATATCTGTAATAGAGCGCTCAGCGTGATTGGTACGCGGTCGGCCATCGCATCGATGAGCGAGGCGAGCAATGAGGCCGAGGCCTGCACGATTCATTTCGAGGCTGCCTGCAGGGCTCTGCTTCGGCTTGCGCCCTGGTCGTTTGCAAGATATCAAAATAATCTTGCCCTGGTCGCCGCCGCCGGCTGCACGCCTGAGAATCCAAATAATGTCCCTCCTTTCCCACCGGTCCCTTGGACATACGAATACGCATGGCCGCAGGACTGCGTGAGGCTTCGCCAGGTAAAGCCGCCCTATTATCCTCCTGGAAGTACTCCGGAGAATTCCGGACTTGTGCTCATGCCGGGGTTTTACGCGGCGCCGCTCACAATGCCGGGGCTTGAGAATCGGCCGAAATACCAGATCGGCCTGGACTATGATTCGAGCGGCAACCAGATCAAGGTCATCATGAGCAACCTTGAAAGCGCGATCATCATCTACACAGCCCTGGTGGATAACCCGAATCTTTGGGACGACGAGTTCTCGGAGGCCTTTGTCTTCATGCTGGCTTCGCACCTGGTGGGGGCGCTCATCGGAGACAAGCAGTTGGACAAGGCGCTTTATGAGAAGGCGGCAAACGCGGCCATTACGGCAAGGGCCGTGGACGCCAACGAGCAGCCCTTGAGTCCGAGCCATACTCCGGACTGGATCAGGGTGAGGGGATTCTATCCGCTTGTGGGCGAGCTGCCGTATCCGATGGATGACGATATGGGAGACTCGGGAGGCTGGGGTGGAACGATTTGGTGAAGCGAAATCTAGCGCCTTATTCGGAATTTAATGAGTCCACGGAGCGAATCATTAAGTGCTCCGGTTTAACGAACTGGAAGCGGCGTCCATTCAGTGGGTGTCTTTGGCCTCGCGGCTTTTGGTTTCGAATTTTCGGCTACGGCCTTCATGTGAGATTGGCTGCGGGGATGATTCCTTTATTTTCAGAACGGCATGGTTTTAGGAAAGCTTGGTACTTTGGTGGCTTGCGATTCGAGTTCTTAAAGGGATAAGGATGCCCAATGCTGACGACGAACCAGTCTTATGTGAAATATCTGGGGAATGGGGCGACTACTTCGTTTCCGTTCAGCTTTATTGTACAAAACGCTTCTCAGCTCGTGGTGTCGATCACGAATAACAACGTGAGCCCGGCCGTAACGACAGTGCTTGGGACGTCTCAATATTCCGTCACGGGGATCGGGAGCGGAAACGAATTCGCCGGCGGGTCCGGGCCGGGGGGAACGGTGATCTATCCGACATTGGGATCTCCTCTTCCGACCGGCTGGAGCATCACGATTCAAAGGGTTGTGCCCTACACTCAGGGGACCTCGCTTACCAATCAGGGGGCGTTCTATCCCCAGGTGGTCGAGGCGGCGCTTGATTATCTCACGATGCAGACTCAGCAATTGCAGGCTGCGGTGGTATTGGGCGTGATGCCTTTGAATACGGTCATCCTGGTCGATCAGGTAACGGGCAAAAGCTATGAACTTATCATGCAAAACGGACAACTCGGATGGCAACTAGTCGCGTAAATCCACTTGTGCCAGCGGCCTCTACTTTCGAGCGCATAAACGTCGAGGGACTGGCGACGATGAATAGCGCGGTCGTGACGGGGGATTTGAAGGCGGGAGCATTTCTTGTAATCGATGACTCCGACGGACATACGTATCAGGTTGTCAGTAAAAACGGGATCATCGGGTTAAAGCAAATTTCTTGAGGGGGCTATCGTGAAAAAGTTTTTCGTTTTCATCCTGATTCTTTCAATGATCGCCATGGCGAAGATGTCCGGTGCGCAAACATTTGCTCAAACAAGCCTTGGGATTATCAACATTACCGACCCGCTCTATGCGGCCGATCCGACCGGAGCAATCGACAGCTCGGCGGCGGTCACGGCGGCGTTTACGGCGGCTGCTGGCAGGATCGTGTATTTCCCGACCGGTACATATAAAACGACCTCCGCGACGGCCATTTCGGGTTCTCACGGATGGCTCCAGACCGGGGCTAAGGTTACGGGCGGGACACTCACAAATGTTGACTGGTATTACGAAGTCGCTCAGAGCAGTCCTACGGCTGGCAGTTTGGCGGCTGTTCAAAAGCTCGATCAATTCGGGACCTATACTCCGGTTTCCTTGGGTGCATGGTGGTCGGCAAATGTCGAATTCTACAAGGCCGTATCGCGAACTTTTACCTCATCTGACACTACCTCGGCAGGGAGTCCAATGTTCGCTTTCGGGGCTTACGCAGCGAATAACGGGAATGTTGGGGATGTAACCGGTGCCCTGCTCATGGGGAATGCTTTTTCAAATAATGCACATATTTTTGGTGCCAACATAATAGCCGGAAGTGCGTCGGCACTTACGGGGATAGGTTTATGTGGTCTGGAAATCGACATGGAGCCATACCCCGGCTCGACAATCGCATCAGGGTCTTTGGGCCTGAAAATCGCTGCTCTTAATGTTGCCAATATTGGGCCTGCCATATCTTTGACCGGCGATGGCGGTACGGGTACATTTGGCGATGGCATACAATTCCATCCGGGCCTTATCGGAAACATGCTGGCATCTCAACCGAGTCTTAGTTGCAATTCTTTTATAGATGCTCATGCGGGAACATATAGCACGGCGGCGATAATTGTAGGTAACGGTCTGAACGGCGGTTTGTTTTTGCTTAATCCCTCCAGCACCACTACAGGAGGCTACATTTATCAAGATTCTAGTTCTAATCTAGATTTAGGCGTTTCATCAACAGGCTTAGTCGTTTTTCAAAATGCTCTACACATGTCAGCAGGAACGGGTGGCGGCATTCAGGCACTATCGTCCGGAACGGCAACTGTAACCGTGGCTGCTGGCTGTCGGGCTATCTGCACGGATACGACGGCGCTTCAACCGGTTAAGTGCTCGGTGAGCGGCACAACACTTACGATTACGGGGACCGGATCGGACTCGATCAACTGGTTTTGTTTTTAGTGGTGAAAAGGATCAGGGATAAAAGCTTGGCGATGACCCAAGCCGCTGTGGTGACGGCGTAGATAATCTGAGCCACGTCGATCTTTATCCCGATCCTAATTTGGGTATTAGCCATTTTTTTAGCCCTTCATGGCTAAACCCGGAGCTCCGGGGGAGTAGAATCCCCCTATCCTAACGGGCCAATCACGGACCAGCCGTCGATTGGTCCGCTTAGGGTCTTTTAAGGAGAACAAAATTGAGCGCGACTGCCGTTGGTGTTAAAATCGGAATTAGCCATACGGCGGGGGAGGGTTTGCCACAAAAGCGGCGGCTTTCGCCGGAATAACGGCGTTTCTATTTGCGCCCTTCTCTCTGCGCTCTCTGCGCCTCCGCGGTGAAATTTCTTTCGTCTCCGCGGTGAAAGGTTTTTAAATGGCTCCATTACTCAACATGATTCAAACGAGCTTTGCAGCCGGCGAGATTGCTCCGTCGCTCTATGCGCGCGTGGACTTGGCCAAGTACCACATCGCGGCAAAACTCTTGCGCAATATGTTTGTCTGGGTGCATGGCGGGGCCAGCAACCGCGCCGGAACCATGTTTATCGGAAGGTGCTGGAATTCGAACCCGGCGGTTGGGTGTCCGGTCAATCCGAATACGGGCCTGCCTTATGCCGCTCAGCTCATCCCCTTTCAGTTCAACCTGGTTCAGACCTACGCTCTCGAGTTCGGGCATCTTTACATGCGCGTGGTTATGAATGGAGGATACGTTCTTGAACCGGGCATCGGCATTACCGCAATCACTCAGGCCAATCCGGGAGTCATCACGGCGGCAAATCACGGGTATAATAACGGCGATCAAGTCTTCATCGCAGGCACAGGAACGCAGCTCGATTCCACTCCTGGCCGTCAGTATCTCGTCCAATACGCCACTACGAATACATTCGCCCTCACGGACCTCGATGAAAATGTAATCAACACCACAAGCTATACGGCGTACGGAGGGACCGGAGGTACTGCCGCGCGGGTTTTTACATTGGCAACTCCCTACGCAGGACCGGACGTCCAGGCGATCAAATGGACGCAGAGCGCGGACACCCTCACGCTTTGCCACCCGAGCTATCCGCCGGCCGATCTGACAAGAACACAGCACTGGGCCTGGACACTCACAACGCTTTCTTTTGCGCCCACGATTTCGGCTCCAACCGGTGTTAACTTTTCGAACTCGGCGGGGACGTCGGGTTACGGAGACACAAAATGGAGCTATTCCTACGTTGTGACGGCCGTAGCGAGTTCGCCTCCGGATGAATCTTTTGCTTCCGGACCAAAGACCGGAAACGGAGTACAGCTTAATTCCGACGCCGGCGCATACAATACGATCACCTGGAACGAGTTGACCGCAGCATCCTATTACCGGGTCTACAAAGCAAACCCGGTCTATAACCAAGCCATCAACCCGGCAGATGTGATCTATGGCTACATCGGAACTGCCAGCGGAACGAGCTTCGTTGATACAGAAATTGCTCCCGACTTTACGCAGGCGCCCCCGCAAGGGACCAATCCTTTCAATGAGGGGCCGATTGTATCGGTTGAGGTGCTTACGGGCGGATCGGGCTTTGATCCCAATAAAACAGTGATCACCGCAACGGACCTCACCGGATCGGGAGCGGTGCTCACTCCAACGATTGTTTCCGGAGTCATTACAGCCGTCGCGGTGACATCGGGGGGCCAGAGCTATCAGAACCCGGTAATCGAAGCAGGAAACCAAGGGAGCGGGGCCGTAGGTTACATAACCGTTGTCTCGGATGCCGGGACCGGGAAATATACTGTTTCGGCGATCCTCACAAACGGAGGGTCGAACTATTACGGGAATGTGACGGTGACGGTTTCGGGCGCGGGGACCGGCTGCACGTTCACACCGGAGATAGCCAACGGCGTTATAACTTCGGTCAATGTCAGCGGTGGAAACGACACCTATACCAGCGGCGAGACACTTGTTTTCACCCAGGCCGGAGGATCGGGCGCAACGTTTCAGGCGGCGGTAGCGCCTTCGGGCAATTTCCCATCGTGCGCGACCTATTTTCAGCAAAGAAAAGTTTTCGCCGGGTCCCTGAAAAATCCTCAAACGATCTGGATGACTCAGCCGGCGGATTTCAAGAACATGGATGTGAGCAACCCCAGCCAGGCAAGCGACGCCATAGTCATGACGATTGCCGCAAACCAGGTGAACGCGATCAAGTGGCTCGTTCCGATGAATAACCTCGTGTGCCTGACCGCTGGAGGCGCGTGGCTTCTTGTCGGAGGGGCGATCACGAGCCCGATTGCCGTGACTCCCACAAACACGGTCGTTGTTCCTCAAAACTATGTGGGCTGCGCAGATCTTCCGCCAATCGTCATCAATTACGACATCTTGTACGTCCAGGCCAAAGGGTCGATCATTCGCGATCTTGCCTATAATTTCTGGGTAAACGTCTATACCGGGACGGATATGAGCGTTTTGGCCAATCACCTTTTCTTCGGCCACAACATGGAGAGGTGGGCCTACGCCGAACAGCCGTTCTACCAGGTGTGGATCGTGCGGGACGATGGAGTGCTCCTGTCGTTTACTTATCTCAAAGAACAGGACGTTTACGCCTGGGCGCACCATGACAGCTTCGGAAGTTCGGGGACCGATCAGTTCCTGAGTGTTGCGAGTATTCCCGAGCAGCAGATCCCGGGCATAAACATGGATTCGGTGTACTTTGTGGTGCAGAGGACCATTCCAGGGGTTAACCAGGGAAAGCCGGTGCAGTACGTCGAGCGCATGGACGGGCGAAACTTTTTGACCAACGGAGTGAGCGATGTCACCAAGGCCTGGTTTGTGGATTGCGGGCTTCAATACAATTCAAGCGACGGTGGGCCGGCGACTGTGATTACGGGACTGGACCATCTGAACGGCGCGGCGGTGAGTATCCTGGCCGATGGAAACGTTCAACCTCAGCAGGTGGTGAGCGGGGGGCAGATTACGCTTCAATATGCGGCGCAGACGGTCACGGTGGGGTTGAAATATATCGCGCAGCTCCAGACGCTTTGCATGGAGCCCGAAGGAATGACCACGCAAGTGCAGGATTACCGGAAGAAAATATCTGCTGTGGCTGTACGGGTGACGGATACGCGGGGTTTGAAAGTGGGGCCGAGTTTTAGTGACCTGGTGGAAATCAAGATGAGGTCGAGCGTCAACTACATGGGTACGGCCATTCCGCTTTTTACAGGGGATCAAAGGGTCGTGACCGATAATCAGTATCTCGTTGAAGATGATGTGTGCATCCAGCAGGATCAGCCGCTGCCGTGTACGATTTTGGGGGTTATTCCGGAGGTGACGATAGGGGATAGCCCGGGGTAAGAGCGAAGGGCTAAATCTCACCGCAGAGGCTGGTCATCGACATGTCAGGGAGAGGCGCAGAGACGCAGAGATGGAAATGGCTCGAGCTTTTAACCTGCGCAGTTTCGCAGACTGACCCTTTAGGGAAAAAGCAAGCATGGCTCGGATAATTGTGCCGGCGCATAGTGATCATCTCTTCTGGCTGGCCAATAACATGGCGCAGGCGGATCGGGATGAGGTGGAGGCCGGCAGCGGGAAAGGGCCTTTTAGGGCGCTTCGCGATTCGATGGAGCGGTCGGTTGTGGCTTGGACGGCGCTGGTAAATGATGAGCCGGTGTGCATGTTCGGGGTCACGCCGATGGATATTTTGGCCGGGGTTGGATCGCCCTGGCTGCTCGGAACGGACAAGGTGAGGGAATCTCCTGTGACGATGATCAAGCTGAACAGGGAATACATCCCGAAGATGCTTGAGCTTTTCCCGCGCCTGGTGAACTTTGTGGATCTGCGGCATGTGGTTTCGATCCGGTGGCTGAGGAGGCTGGGGTTTGAGTTTGATCCGGAGCCGGTAGCGTATGGACCGTTTGATATGATGTTTTATAGGTTTCATATGGAGAGAAATTAATGTGTAGCCCGGCAATAGCTGTTGGAGTTGCCAGTATAGTCGCAACGGTCGCCAGTAGTGCTATGTCGGCTTATTCGCAATCACAGGCCATGAACTATCAGAGCCAGGTGGCGAGCAATAACCAGATCACCGCGAACCAGAACGCCAAGATCGCGCTGCAGCAGGGGCAGGTTGCCGAGCAGACCCAGGATATAAAAACGGGGGAGATGATCGGCGCGGTTAAGGCGAACGAGGCGGCTTCCGGGGTTAACCCCAACACGGGATCATCGCTGGATGTGAGATCTTCTGCCGCCGAAACGGGAGAGATGGACGCGCTTACTATCCGGTACAACTCGAATATGCAGGCGCGGAATCTTCAATATCAGGGGGCGCAGTATGGCGCCGAGGCGCAGATGTATGGCGCAGAGGGGAATTGGGCCGTTGCGAATTCCATTCTGGGCGGCGCGAGCAACGTGAGCAATAAGTGGCTCATGTATAACCAGACGGGAGTTCCGGGATTTGGGAATTCAGACAGCGGGATGCTCAATCCCAATAGCGGAGGGTGGGGATACTAATGCCAGTTGTACCGGAGTCAGCATTTGTTCAAAACGTCATGCCCCAAGGGCAAGAGGCGTATAACACCATCGACCGGGCGAACCCGAACGCTTGGGGCGCACAGGTTGCGGGGACGCTTGAGCAGGCGGGAAATCAGCTTGCGCAACGTGCCCTGGAGCGTCAGCAGTTCGCCAATGAAACGAACGTCAACGATGTTTTTGCCAACCAGTTTTCACCGGCAAGCAAGAGATATTTACCAGAACTATATGAAGTTGGAAGGCAAGGAAGCTGAAATCAGGTTTTCCGAATTCCAGCAACAAATGAACGATCTTCGCACGCAGGTCCGCGCAAACCTTCCTAATATGATGCAACAAAAGACCTTCGATGTAACGAGCACTCGCCGCGTCGAAATGGACCTTGACGGCATGACCAGATATGGCCCCGCTCAAACCAAAGCATGGGAATGGAATACTCACGCGGCAGTTAAAGCCGATCTTATAAATGAGGCTGAGGCGAATTGGAATAATCCGCAATGCGTGCAAAATGTGCAAGATCGCCTCGATGCTAAGACGATGGATGTTGGATCGAGACACGGCTGAAGCGGCGACGTTTTTCGGTACCAAGTGGCGGAGAATAATGACAAGCTTTGGGCGGCAGTTATCAAACGCCAGACGCTATCCGGCGATTTCACCGGTTGTCCCCAAATCTTAGCCGAAGCTCCCCTCTGAGTTCTCCGTTCGTCAGCGCCAGATTATTGTCAGGATCTCCCCAGATCCTTGAGGATAGAGACCAAGTACTCTCGGATCTGCCCATTTTCTCTAATCCCGAGCAGATCGAGCAAATATCTCTTACCTTTATACGTGAAACTCTCGGGCTGGTCCATCCGAACACACAAAGTCCTTTTGTCGTTTTCGCTCTTAAGACTGACAGCGGCACTTGAACCTTCCAAGCATTGACTCTTATCGGATGCCTCGTCAACCACTATGGCAAAATCGCCGCTGAACGCGGAGAAAACTTCGCCGGCTTTAATCCACGTCGGCTCTAAAGCCAGTTGCCGCGCGAGAAGCTTTTTCAGACCGGCGGTTGTTTCTTCATAATCACGCAATTGGTTTCTCAAAGATACTATTGCAGACTCCTTGTCTGAAATTTGGGATATGAAATGCAGGTTTGTACTCTGACATGAATTTAAATCCGCAGTCAAAGACGCCACCCTGGAATCGAGTCCGGTTTGCGCTTCTGTGGTTCGTTTTTCAAGTTCCTTGTACATTGTGTCCACGCGATTGAGCTTTTTGCTCGTTTGCTCATAACTGTCTCTTATTCCTTTGAGCAGAACGTCTACTTCTTCCTTGCTTTTCCGCATTTCATTGTAGCTGCTTCGTAGTTCTATCACTTCCTCCCGGTGAATCCTGTAATAAATAATGCAGGTCAGCAACACAATATCGCCGAGGAAAAACACAATGCAAATTGCGGCAAGAATTGGATTATTTACGAAAAAGCTCAGAAAAGAAAATATCTTCTCTTCTCTCATATTGATAAATCGCGTCCCGCGTCTTGTGGTCCCGTCCCCATTCCGCGTTTCAGCACCCAGGGCTTACCCCGGACCAGATCCGGGTGCCATACGCCTTGCGGGTGGGCTGTCAAGATCCTGAAAGGACATGTGGATCATCAAGCATTATGACAACCCATTCACTCTCCGTCAACCGTGCAACTCACCGTAGCAGGCCCAGCGGCATTATCGATTGAACGAAATCTGCAGGACGTCGGCATTACTACCCTTCTGGCGAAAAGAATCAGTATACGCCGGGACGCGAGGAAGAGCAGATACGAAATACGGTAAAAAAACCCCATCTCCCCCTCGCCGAGTCTCCCTTCTCCATGTCAGTCTTTCCCAGTGAGCTTTTCATAAGTGAGTTGGGGCGCCCCCAGCTTAACACTCATACACCACTTGAGACCGTTTGAAAGCTCCCTGTCCGCGTGGGCGATAAATCCATCGATCTCCTTTCGCGATGTTGGCTCATAGACCATTTTGAAGAGTTGGCCGAATTTTTCCCCTGGCAGGTACTCGCGGAACTTCAGAATCTTCTCCTGGTCCCAGGAGATATTTTCATGCAGGCGGACCTTCACCTTGTAACCCGCCCCGAAAAGTGCGGCTGTCTTTTTGCCGATTTCGAATTGGGCGCTCTCGGCCAGCCTCAGGTGTATCTGGCGGAGTCTAGCCGTTTTGCTATCGATTTCATCTTTGAGCGCCGCGCCTTCCCTGATTAAAGATTCGATACCCGGTAGATCGCGAAGCGTGCAATTGTTTACCGAATAAGATTCATGCATGTCGGCACCTCCCTTCAAGGGCAATAGGACCGACCTCGCAGAGCGTCGAGATCGCCCCCGGCTCGGCGACCGGGGAGAGTTCAGACGCTGGGACATGGGGAGACACTTGGACAAGACCTATCCCCCCCTCCGCTTCGCCCCTTCCCCGAACCAGTCTTTTCTCCTGCCCCGGCGGGATGCCAAAATGCTCCGCCATGATCCGGTTCATGGTCTTAAGTGTCTGTAAACAGGGCACGTATTGCGAGGGTCCTAAGAATTCAGGCTCCTCCGAGTGCGAGCCCGATTTTCTACAACGAGAAAAAAGGATTGCACTTTCAGCAAGCGGCATAAGCTTCTCCTTTGATATCATTTAGTTTTCTCTGAAGTCCCCCTTTTGGAAGGGCGGGTCCTTCCGCAGGAGGGCCAGCGGTTTATCGGAGGACATTATACTTCATTATATGACGCAGTGTCAAGGAGAATATGACGCATATTTTCACTTTATGACGTGACTCTGAAAATCTACCGGGGAGTGCGCGAAGAACGCAGAAAATTCATGGTTTGGCTTGGGGAGCGATGCTATTTGCAACGTAAGCGTTCACCACCAAGAGCCAGATGCAGCATAGCCATAAGTGATGCGAATGCTATACATCGCCGCAATGCCAGATCACCAGCCCCAAATACCTTGTATTTTCAGGGTTTGCACGCCAAGGTTCATATACCGCCTTGTTGTCGCTTACCAGGAAAATCCCCTCGGGCGAAACCCGCACCCGTTTAATGTACAAAAGGTTCTCAATGCCTATCACCATGATCTTGCCTTCTTGCGGAAAGTTTTTGGAGGTGTCAAACAGGACGAAATCGCCGTCCTTGAGGGTCGGAAGCATGGAGTCGCCGCTTACCTGGGCAAGGCGCATGGCGGAAACTACCCCTTTTCGAGTCAACCAGTCCCTGCGAAAGGAATAGATATCTTCAGATTCTTCTTCATCGACCAGATCTCCGGTCCCGCTGCTCAGAAGGGATTTAACTTTTTGGACTAGCGAGAATGAAAATTGCCCTGATTCACGTAAAACCGTATAAGAGTTGCTCTCCGGAGTTTCCAAACGAGGCGCAGCCACGATTCTCTGGGGGGCTTCCCCAGTGAGCAGCCATGCCTGGCGAAACCCGGTTTGTTCCTCTATCATCTTGGCCATCCCAAGCTGAATCCGGGTGGTGCCAGCCTCGATATGGCTAATTATGCTCGGGTGCACATGCAGCATTTTAGCAAATTTTGCCTGGCTCAGGCTCTCCATGCCTCTTTCATGCGCCACAAATCTGCGGACATGCTTCAATCTTTGAGCGTAGGGAGACATTTTTTCACCTCGAGTCATTTTTTGATTTGACCTTGCTTCATACATTGAAGTATCCTCCATCACTGAAGTCCCTAACAAAGACGGCAGTTCCCGGTCAGATTAAGTGTCCTGCAAGGAGACACTTAAGAGGAGTTATAAGTGGTATCGCTTATTTTTGCAACAATAAACGAAGTGATAGGCCGGCTTCGGATGGCTGGATTCAGCATGAAGGAGTTTGCGTTAAAAGAGGGGTATGAACCTGATACGGTAAGAAAGGTAGTCGGCCGATATGCCGGCAGCAATAGGGCGCCCAGAGGCGTTTTGACACGGGAAATCCTGCAAGAACTCGGTGAAAGGATTGAGCACAGAGACGGGACATGGTCCGGACAGGATGAGGGCACAGAGAAAAGAATTTAAGAATTCAGGGCTTAAGGAATTAGTCCGTGAATCGTACTTTGATTGCTGCCACAAGAAACCTTAGGACGAATAAGTCGGACAGGGGGTAAATCACTTACCGGAGGCGATCTGGCCTTGGCTTTTGAAAGCAAAGTTCCCGGATTAACAATCGTTAGAAAGGTTTTCCCTGTGTACTCTGGGAGAAAAGGTGAACGGGTAAGGAGGAAAGATCATGGTGGGAAACGATCTGCTGGTGGGATGGAAGCAGATTGCACAGTTTCTTGCAGTATCCGAGCGGTCCATACGCGGATATAGGGGCCAGCTCTTAGAGGGGGGCCGTATCTTTTACCGAAGACGTCGGCTCGGCAAAAGAATCGTTTGTGCCTGGTCCGATGATCTAAGGCAGTGGTCAAAGAACCGGTGAAGGCTCGGGAACCGGGACTGCCACGCGAGGCTGAGCACCAGTAAGAGCTCACCAGGAAGCCTGGATCTCAAGGATTAGGGAGCCTACTGCACGCGTAAGGTTGAAACGTAGACGCAGGGCCGCGACGCCTGAACGGTTTTTTTTCATGCCACTCCAACACATTGCACACAGGGGGGCCTTGGGAGATTCCAGTCCACGGTCCCATGGGCACTGACCAGGGTTTGAATGACTTTCCTGATTGCGGCCCCGCCATGACGAAAAGACCGAGTCCCACTACGTGGGGTGTCCTGCGGGCGAGGACATAGGTCGAATCCGTATGCTGGCCTCACAGAGGCTTTTTCAAAGTGGCATGGAGAAGTGGCGCTCAGTGATCGGCCAGCGGATGCCATCCGAAAGATCGATAAAGATGGTCCGAATGGCGGTCGGACCAACCTCTTGTAGTGTAAGTATTCCACAGGTTTCCGTCAATTCCGGTTTCAGAAATCAATCTCGATGGGCCTGAGTTCTCTGAAATTGACGCACGCCGCTACCAGATATAGAGCACTAATCCCGTGTGGATCACGGCACGATTTGAGTTCCGAGAACCCCCAGGAACTTCGCCAGCCATTCGGGATGTGCAGGCCATGCAGGCGCCGATACAAGCTTTCCGTCTACATGTGCCAGATCGACTGCAATATCAACATACTTGCCACCCGCTAGATTGACCTCGGGACCCACCGCAGGGTACGCACTGCAACTCCTGCCCTGGAGTACTCCGGCTGCTGCCAGCAGTTGCGCCGCATGACAGATAGCCTCAATAGGTTTGTCAGCTTTTGCAAAATGTTGTACTAGGCTCAAAACTTTTTCGTTCAGCCGAAGGTACTCAGGCGCTCTTCCGCCGGGGATGACAAGGGCGTCGTATTGCTCCGGCTTCACATCGTCAAAATCTGCATTAAGTGTGAAGTTGTGACCTCGTTTCTCGCTATATGTTTGATCCCCTTCGAAATCGTGTACCGCCGTGCGAACCTGTTCGCCGGATTTCTTGCCGGGACACGCCGCGTGCACAGTGTGTCCAACCATTTGCAGCGCCTGAAAGGGCACCATGACCTCATAGTCTTCCACATAATCGCCGACAAGCATCAAAATCTTCTTTGCAGCCATAATGATCTCCTTTCGAAGTCGGTCACGTTTCGACAATTGTGGTCAACAAATCGCAATTCCATTCCATTACAGCCGATATTATCATCATTTTGGATTTCTATTTGGGGATTATTTTTGGCGTCATCCTAATCGTGGTGATCCTTCGCGCTAGGCTGGCGATGAGCAAACCTCAATACATTATGGGTGAAGTTCATGCGTTCGTCACTCTGCGTGGTGCGGCATGCCGTCGCAGTGGCATAAAAGCATCCGTGCATATATTACAACCGTAGTGAACGGGGTTTCGCGAACAATGGTGAGCCGTGTGGGAGGCGTGAGACTGAGAAAACATTTGCATCTTTGACGGTAAAGAGGCTTCCGGTTGGTCTGAATTATGCGACTATATGAGATGCATGGTTTGCAAGGATGGATAATGGTTTGCAAGTGGGATTTCCAACTTTGGGATACTAAAAGTCTGTAGAGTTTACCCCCGATGCTAGAGAACCACTCAAGATGAGTTTGGTTCGACGCCAAGGCTTTGGCCATATCCGGTTCAATCCCTGAGATCTATCGGAAGTTTTAGCCAAGTCGGGCGGCGGCCCCGCCGCCCGCCAGGGCGGAAAAGATCCCTTTCCGGACGGAAACTAGACTAGATGCAGCCCAGGGATTTTGGTCGGCGCAACACGACCACACCCCAGCCTAGCAGAGTTACTCCCAGGATGTACCAGTATCCGGGGACCAGCCTCATCCACGGACCATAGTACCACATCAGGGCTGAGACCAACATACCGCCGGCAGCAAGCGCCAGAAACTCAGGGTAGAGATCGGGCCGATAACGCAGTAACATCAGGAGCACATAATAGCCGGGTGCGAGCAGGGGCACGAACCATCGGATAGTGGCGCATATTCCTGAAGAGTTGTTGGAACCCCATGCAAAGACCAGCCAAACAGCACCGCTCCAGGCAAACGCAAAGAGCATCTCTGGCAACTCCGGCAGGAGCGCACGTTTTCTGGCCACCAGAGCGATGCCGCCCAAAAATGCTAGGATTAATACGGGCTGGTGCAGCAGGAAGCCCTTTTTGTCAAACAACAGTCCCAGTGCGTAAGCAATGCCGCGCCAAATGCTGCTATGATGCCAGTGGCCGGTGGCGTTGCTGAAGTCGAAGGGCGAACCAGGCCAGAAAAGATACTCAGCAACGGTGCTGACTGGGCGGAATGTCCTGCCTATTCGATAATTGAGCGCATGATGCAGGACAATCAAAGGAAAAGCGGAAAGGAAAAATAGGGTAACCAAGCCCAAGCCCCTTCGCCCGATGACGCGGCATCGGTAGATAATCAGGGGCAGAATAACCATCAGGAGCAGAGGACCAACAGCAAAGTCCATGGAGTAACCCAGGCCTGTGATCAGTCCCATGGTTGCCAGCAGCCCCCTGGGTGCGGGGGTTTGAAGAAGCCTCTGGGGCAGAGAATGGAGGCAAACCATCAGAGCAGCCGCCACGGCGAGCAATTCCTCATGGCTGTTTACCTGTCTGGCATACGCGAGCGCCGATGAACCCAAGGCAAAACTGATAGTCACGGCAAACGCCATGGAACGTCCGGATAATACTCTACGACCTAACAGGTGAATGCAGAGCACGGCCACAATGTACGCCAATCCTGAGGAAATGAGGGTCATCGCGTAGACGAAAAGCTCGGGCCGCGCACGGGCCTGTAATCCAGTGGTCCATTCCAGGACCTGATAGGCGGCGCCCATGAAAAGGGCCGGGACCATGGGTTTATCAGAATAGAATTGGCCGTTGATCAGGACTTTATCAAGCGTGCCACCTTCCATGAGATCCCGTCGCTGTGGCGGATAAGGTTTGGCGCCAGTTCCTTCGGTTCTGGCCGGAGCCACAAAAATTGACCGGTCAATCGACAGCGTTCTGAAATCCACTAAAGTTTCGACAAGGGCCAAGCGGCTGCCATCGTTCCACCCGCCGGCGTAAGGCCGCGCACTTACCAGCGCCACTGTCAGGCTCACCATTAAGACTAAAATCACTTCTCTACGGCTAACATTTTGGCTCATGATTGCTACAGACACCCTTTTGCACCACAGTGTATCAAATCTGGAGCGACGGATCTGTTGCCACAGAACTTCCACAAGAGGCTAAGCAACGGTTCATTCGCCCGTATTCCCTCCGCGCACCAAGGATTATGAACAGCGGCGAACGTTTACTCGATCTCAAGCTTCAGCTTTCTGCCCGCGTTAAGGAGCTTCAATTCCTTTGCGCCTGGTTGCGGGCTTTCGTTAAACAGGACTTTCGCTCCGAATTCAACCCGGCAAATGTATGCTATCGTATCCTGGAGTTCTTTGCCACCAGTAGGTCTCAAGAAATGTTTCGATTCAACCTCAACAGGATTGAGTCTGATATTACTCCCTCCGGCCAAAGATGCGATCTTTTGGGCGGCGTTTCTCTGTTCGCGGTAGGAGATGCCGTATTCCCCGGTGGTGCCGTTATTTGCGTCCACAAAGGAGAGAACGAAAGGGTACTGAAGCGTATACGAGATCAACCCGGCAAACAGCAAGACTCTGACAGGGCTTGTCCATGATTTTGCGTATTCATGAAGGTCCAAAATTCCCCTGGAGAGGGCCAGAATTAAAAAAGGGAGTACGATCGTGTAATGATGAGTATGCACCCTCACATTGAGGATTAAGTAAATCACGAAAAGATACCCAATGGAAAGTGGGCAAAGCAGATCCTTCAGATCGGATCGCGCAGCCGGACCGGGTGATGTCCGTCTAAAATATTGCACGGCCGCTTTGGCATAGCTGAAAAATCCCAACAGGAACGGAAACGCAAGAAAATAGCAAAAAATCAGGACTACGGAGGGAAAAGGCGGAACGGGCCAGTTCCATGCACTATTGCTTCCGGAAAGCAGGGCGGGCCAGAAATGGTTTCCAGTAGCAGTCCAGATGAGCCACCTAATCGCGCTTATTGCCAAAAACAAATTTGGACTGCCTGCCGTGAAGTTTGTGAGGCCGGTCTGCTGGAAATGATGGAAAAAGAAGCTCACATAAGGAATAAGAGGCAGCAAGAACGCAATAAGACCGCCTGCCGCCCACAGCAGGGTAGTTTTTGGACGATCAGCCGCCCTAGTTGGCGGCTCGTTCGGGCCAAGTTTGAGTGACGCAGCGGCAAAACAGGCCAGCAGGATTACATAAAATACGCCGCTGTGGTGTAGCTGGAGCACAACTGACGAAATCAGGCCTATCGGCAGGAGCAGATGGGGTTTTTCGCGAACCCTTACTATCATCAGGACCAGTGGAATTACGAAAAGAAGCAGTAGGTTTGGCGGCCAGATTTTTCGGCTGAAGATGATCAAATAGGGTGATAATGAAAATAGAAATACACAAAGGAAGAACTGTGTCCGGTTCCTGGCGAATGCGGCAAAGAAAGGGAGCGAGAGCATAAGTACGACTATATTCACAGCAAGGAAAAAAGCGGTAAGGGTGTATGGATCGGTGCTGAGGGCCGACAGCAGGCCCATGATATAGGTGAAAGCCGGCCCAAAGGGGACACCGACGCTGGACACCGCGCCATGCTCGATCCACCAGTGATGAGCTGGGGCAGCGAGTCCATCAGTGATTGCCTCCAACTCATCGAACTTGAATTCAAAAGTATCCAGACAAAAGGCGCGAAGAAAAATCCCCAAAGCCAGGATAGCCAACATCCCGATTCTCGCGCTTTGGGACATCTGTGCCCACATCCGTCTGAATGCTGTGAAGGAAGAACCCGCGGATATCGATCCCTCGATGTACATAAGAATTCCTCAATTTTTTATTACGGGGGATTCAGGAATTTGGGAAGCTTTGCTCGTTTTGATCCCTAAATCTTGAATAGCCGGTCCTCATGCATTGCAGGCAGAGCAATTGGCCCGGCGCAATGAATGTACGGTAGGGTGCTCCGCAAGCCGGGCATTGCCGCTCAGACCCCTGAGGAATCCCGAGCAGCTCGGCGGGACTCCTATCCAATGCAAGCCTGGCAAGACTGAGTATCGCCTGTGCGACGGCAGTCTTCGGCATTTTGGAAGATCCACGCTGACGGTCGTGAAAGTGGATGGGGATCTCCTTAATGATCAGTCTCTCGCGCGAAAGACGGGTGATGCAGATCATGAAAAAGCTATAGCCATTGGCGTTAACCGACTCGACCAAACCTGGCGGAACGAGGTCCAACCGGACAGCACGAAGGGAAGTCGTGTGCTCGGCTACAGGGAGCCGCAGAACCAGGCGGGCGATGAGATTCGCAGCGTGACTCAAAAAACGCCGCCAACCCCGATAATCGGTTCGTCCGCCGGGGCAGAACCGGGAACCGACTGCTACGTCGGCGCCGGCGTCCAAAGCAGCAAGTAGGAGCGACACATCCTGCGGGTCGTGGGAGAGGTCCGCATCAAGCGTGACAATGCGGAAATAGCCGTGGACTCGCGCATAGAGCCATCCGAGCCTATGGGCGGACCCGATGCCGAGCTTGCCTGGTCTGACGATAACATTAATCCTCGGTTCGGCCGCTGCAACGGAGCGCAGATACTCAGTCGTGCCGTCGGTGGAGCTGTCGTCCACGAACAATAAATCGGATCGCACCGGCAGCGCCAGGAGCGCGTCGATGAGCGTCCTGATGGTTCCTTGTTCGTTATAGGTTGGGGCAAAAATAAGCGTATTTTTTTGTGCCATTCAAACAACCTGTGGTCGGAATCCTAATAGTCATGATCTCGCATTCTTTAACTGCTCAAGATCCTCATCGACCATTGTGCGTGTGAGCTCTTCGAAGGACATGCCGGGCTCCCAACCGAGTTGCTTCCTGGCTTTAGAATAGTCTCCCCTGAGTTCGTGAATTTCCGAAGGCCGATAGAGCCTTTCATCAACAACCACCCAGTCCTTCCAGTCCAGATGGACGTGAGAGAAGGCCAATGCGATCAAATCCTTGACACTGTGAGTTTCTCCGGTGGCTATTACGAAGTCATCCGGGCTGTCTTGCTGAAGCATCAACCACATGGCCTGAACATAGTCGACCGCATACCCCCAGTCTCTTCTTGCTTCAAGGTTTCCCACCCGCAGCTCTTTGGCCAGGCCCAACTTGATCCTTGCTGCGGTATGACAGACTTTTCTGGTTACAAATTCAAGACCTCTCCTGGGGGACTCATGGTTGAAAAGGATCCCGCTCGCTGCATGAACACCGTAGGCTTCGCGGTAGTTCCTGGTAAGGTGGAACCCGCCGAGCTTCGATATCCCGTACGAAGACCGCGGGAAAAAAGGAGTATGCTCGTTTTGAGGGGTCTGCTCGGAGTTGCCGAACATTTCGCTCGATCCCGCAAAATAGAACCTGCAATTGGGGCAGACTTCCTTAATTGCGGCCAATACGTAGTGGGTTCCGTTTATGTTGGTATTGATCGTCGAGAACTCGTCCTCGAAGGAGTAGCTGACAAAGCTCTGAGCAGCCAAATGGTAGCACTCGTCCGGCTGAACCAGGTTGAACACCCTGAAAATGCTCGCAAAGCTTTCAAGGGATGCTGCATGGAGGATAAGCTTGTCCATGACGTGTCTGAGGCGCCAAAGCCTGTGTTCCGGAACTTCCATGGCTACCCTTCTGATAATTCCATGCACTTCATAGCCACGGTCCAGTAAAAGTTCGGTCAGGTAAGAACCGTCTTGACCGGTTATACCTGTGATGAGCGCTCGTTTCATTTTGTATCCTTTGCCGCAATAATGCATCTAGTTGTGCGCTATGCGTCCGAAACCGCTTTCCCGGGTCGGATTCTGTCCGAAAAAGTCATTGGGGCACGCCGAAGCGCATTGGATCATCCAATATCCAACTGAAAAAGGCAAGAGAAAGGTCAACAGGACCACCTCGGGCAATTCGAGGCCACCCGCCAACACCTCAGTCGGTGGCCTCGTTTCCAGTCCCAGCATATTGCCACAACAGCTTCCCCTGTCACACCACTCGCCTTTTTTGATGGGTATATGGGAAGGTTCTGTGAGCCTTCCGGATGTCCTGATGCAGAAACACCATTACACCGCAGACGCAGAGAAAATAACCACTCAGATAATAATCTTTACAGAACTTCAAAGAAACTACGCATCAGCAATGTCAATTTAAAAAGTAGAAGTCGTGTGCCTACATGTTTTTGACTTTTGGGAAGTTTATAGGGCCGCAAACCAGCATGAAATCAAGAGGGCACTAGTAAAATCAGGGCCACATGTGCCTGTTTGGCAAAAACGTGACTTCTGCGGTTAAGCATTACGAACTCGGTGGTGGTCGGTGGAACGTTCCAGAGTTGCGGGAACTTCTCGAAAGGATCATACCCGAGAAACGTTCGTTTCAGGACCTTAGAGTCAAGCATGATTTCCCGCTGATCGGTCATCGAGTCCTGGCCCTCAGTGCCAGGCGAATCGAACTGGGGGGCAGCCACCCGCACTTGATCCTGGTTGGGATGGAAGATATAACCCAATGAAAGCGGAAATGTTCACCACAGCAAAGGAAAAGAATTCGCTGCAGAGTTCCGCGCTGAGCGCTCGATAAAAATTCGGATCGGAGAGCTATGGACGAATGTGATGCAAAAATTGCGAAACTTCGTAGCCGCGCCATGGAGACTTTAGAATCCAGGCGCTCATCGACGGAGAAGACACCCTTGGAGGACGTGCGCAAACTTGCCGAAGAGCTGCAGATTCATCAGGTCGAGCTCGAAATGCAAAACGAAGAGCTTCGCTCCATCCAATGGGAACTGGAGCAGTCCAGGAAAAAGTACTCCGACCTGTATGATTTCGCTCCTGTCGGCTATCTTACATTAAGTGAAGAAGGCAGAATAGTGGAAGCCAATCTAACTGCCGCAAAGCAACTGGGGACAGAAAGAAGCATCCTGATCGGAAAGCCGTTTAATCTTTACGCGGCTGAAAATTACAGGGTGGAACTGCACCTTCACGTGAGGAAGGTCTTTAAGACAAAACAGCCCCACACCTGCGAGATAAAGCTTAACGGAAGGAACCGGGTCAACTATTACGTTCAACTCGATAGTATATACTTCATGGATTCAGACGGTCAAAGTCTTAGCCGGACGACAATGACCGATATCTCAGATCGAAAAAAAGCAGAGGAAAAACTTACTGCCCTTGCTGGAAAACTGGAGTTCAGCAACCGTGAGCTGGAGCAATTTGCCTTTATTGCCTCTCATGACCTTCAGGAGCCTCTTAGAAAAATCCAGGCCTTCGGGGACCGACTTGAGACCAAACATCGACAAGAGCTGGACGAAGAAGGAAAAGAGTATCTCTCCAGGATGCAGAATGCGGCAAAGAGAATGCAGCAGTTCATCCGCGATCTTCTTAAGTACTCCCGCGTGGCTACCCATCCTGAACAACTCGACACTGTCGATCTGCGAGAGGCCGTAATGGAAGTGATTTCGGACTTGGAGCTGATAATTCAACGGCTTGGGGCTGATGTGGAAGTTTTTGAGTTGCCTGCCTTCAAGGTTGAAAAAAGCCAGATTCGTCAACTTTTTCAAAACCTCATTGCGAACGCACTGAAATTTCATGGAGAAGAACAGCCCCACATAAGAATATATTCCCAGCGAACCGATCATGATTGTAAGATATTCGTGGAAGATAACGGCATCGGCTTCGATGAGAAATACCTGGACCGCATATTTGCGCCTTTTCAGCGCCTTCATGGCAGGAGCACCTACGAAGGTACCGGGATGGGACTTGCCATCTGCCGCAAGATAGTCGAGCGGCATGGGGGGAGTATTACAGCAAAAAGTAAACCAGGCGAAGGATCGACATTTATAATAACCTTACCGGTGAAGCAAGATGCCTGAGAGGCACTTAATGAGCGAATTCCTATTCTTTTCATGGTTTAGGTTCAGGGTGTCCTAAGGGGACATGAGTTGCTGCGGGGAAGAAAGGCTCCGAGGACCCTTCTTTTGAAAGGATGATGCTTTCCGAGATGGGGATTAATCGAAAGGCAATACGAGAAAGACAATTAACTTCCGTCCTGATATGGGATCCAATCCTTTTTCATCAGCCTGCCAGGGGCACTGCGCACAAAAAAAGCCGGAGCTTTTTATGGCTTCCGGCTAATGTTGTTGTTAAAGTCTTTCACAACGCTTTGATTAAAGCTTCTTTACGTTTGTGGCGCTAGGCCCTTTGGCGCCTTTTTCTTCTGCGAAACTGACCCGGTCACCCTCGCTCAGAGTCTTGAAACCCTCGCCCTCGATGGCTGAGTGATGAACGAAGACGTCGTGTCCACTGTCAGCCTCAATGAAGCCATAGCCCTTTTGATCATTAAACCATTTTACTCGACCTTCCACCATTTCTTGATCCTTCTTTAAATTTTGTGTTCTTTTCACTGCTCTTTTGGCGCGGCACTCAGAGCTACTGCGAAACCGCACCCATTAACACCGGTGAAAGATCGATTTCCTGCGTAACTCACAACTACCTACTCCATTGGCACCAAAGTATTATAACAGCAAATCTCAGGAGTGCAACGTTTTTCTAAAAAATGACAAGCTTAATTGTGATTAATTGGCAGGTGGAAGTCGAAGCCAGCCTACGGCAGACCGAGGGTGAGATTAGAGAGCTGATTGGAAAGGTGATTGGATGAAGTGGGCGCCTTATCTTAGTAAGAGAGACTTAGTGCATAGAGAGGAAAGAAACATTGGATAGCATTCATCAACACCATTTTACTTTAGGTGTCGCTTTGCGGCTCATATTACAGAGCCCAAAACGGCGCAGAACCCGCGCCGGTCCACGTTGGTTCTAGACGCTCTCCCTGATCTATCCATGACCAGAGAAGGGGCCTGCAGCAGGTGACAGGAGGATAAAGACATGAAGATCAGATCGGCCGGCATTTACTGCTTCATGGATATTGTGGCGAGGGAGGCCGAAGAGTACGCCGCCGATCATACAACTCCTATGTCTACACTCCTTGAGGAGGTTGAACACTTTACGCTGACAAGGACACTCTATCCCAGTATGCTCACCGGGCGGGTAGAAGGCCGCTTCCTGCAGTTAACGGTTCGACTCTCACGCGCACAGCACATCGTCGACATCGGCACCTTTACCGGCTACTCGGCCCTTGCCATGGCCGAGGCCCTGCCCCATGACGGTAAAGTCCTGACCATCGAGCATAATCTTCACTATGCAAAGATTGCGCAGGATTTCTTCGGCAGGAGCCCTAGCGGTTTCAAGATCACGCTGCGCACTGGTGAAGCACTTGAAATCCTTAAGACCCTGCCTGAGGGAAAGACTGACCTAGTCTTCATCGATGCCGACAAGCAAAACTACTGTGCATATTACACAGAATCGATGAGGATTTTGCGTAATGGCGGACTGATAATTGCCGATAATGTCCTGTGGTACGGCAGGATCTTCGATCCGAAAGACGATGAAAGCCGAGCGCTGGCGGGCTTCAACGAATTGGTGAAATCAGACGGCCGGGCCGAAAACCTGTTTCTTACAATCCGTGACGGGATTTACTTGATCAGAAAACGTGCCGGCTAAGAATGAATCCCAACATTGGATATTTGCCGTCCGGATTCTTTTACTTTAAAAAAAGTCCCTTTTCGCCAAAGCGGGACACACACGAATGTGAGGGTAAAGTTTGAAAGGTGAGATTTGCTCCCTCCTAATTTTTCCTGTAGGTCCAATGGACATTTCCACTTGCGTTTTTCATAGGGATGAGGATAATATACACTAACAATAGTTCGACGGTCTTAGTGTAAGCCGCAAAGAAATCAATCTGTTCGATATCGGCTTGTAATTGAAGAATAGGAGCGGACAGTGTTGCAGAGAAGCCCAACCTGACGAGGTCCACGAAATGACCGGAAAGATTCTGCTGGTTGACGACGACAATGGCATGCGTAATATGCTCGACACTTTTTTAAAGGCTAATGGATATAGCGTTGACGCGGCTCAAGGAGTGAACCAAGCCCTGGAATTAATGGAATCCAATGACTATGACATTATGCTGATTGACAAGAACATGCAGGGTATTGATGGAAACCGGGAAGGCGGTTTTGACTTGCTGAGGCATGTGAGATCGCAGCCATGGTCCCCTGAGGTCATCATGATGACCGGACATCCGACCGTTGAAACTGCCATAGAGGCTCTGAAATTAGGTGCTTTCGACTATATACCCAAGCCCTTTTCCCTGGAATATCTCGGGCTGAAGATACTCAGACTCTTGAAATACAAAAATTTCATCAACCCGGATTACGCTATTGAAATCTATAGAGGCATTCGTGGAAAAACGCTCGACTTGATAGAGAACGGGTCCATTTTGTCACACGATGAACTGGAACGAGCCTTATTATCTCTGAATGATGAAATCGATAAATTATTCGCAATCTTAAAAGAAAGTGAAGGGATCATCCTTTCGGAGAGAGAGTCACTTGCCCTTATTGCAAATTTGGTAGAACAGTTGAAAATGAACCTGCCTGAAGTGGATAATAATTCTAATTTAGTTGAAGAGATTTCCAGGTTATCTAACCAACGCCTATAGCTCGTGGGTTACATGAAAGAATCCAGATCGACGCGGCTTCGAGTGTAATTGGACCTCTTGCTATACTGCCGCCGACACCGAATTCTTCCCATATTCGATTATGAAGTCGAACCGGTTATAGTCATGGGCAAGGAGGCGAAAAACGTCAGCGAACCCGATGCCCTTTCCTATGTGGCCGGCTACTGCACCGGCAATGACTTCACGGCCAGGGACCTCCAGTTGGAAACCCCCAGCAAGCAATGGACGATCGGCAAGATCCCGGATCAGTTTGCTCCCCTGGGGCAAAATCTGGTTACCTCCGACAAGATCGATCCCGACAACCTCAAGATCGAATGCCGCGTGAACGGAGAGACCAGGCAATCATCCCAACACGGGCGATTTGATCTCAACCGCCGGCAGATTATCAGTCTCATCTCCCGCTACATGACGCTCAAACCCGGTGACATAATTTTCACCGGTACTCCGGAAGGAGTGATAGCCGGCCGAACCCAGGAAAAACAGGTCTGGCTGAAACCCGGAGACAAGGTCGCCTGCAGTCTGGAAAAACTTGGCGAATTAAAGTTCGACCTTGAAATATCAGACCCTACTGACACGATTTCTCTTGACAATTTACGTAACGATCACATAGGCTTACCAGCAAACATACTCGTAACAGGCTGACTTTATTGGTGTTCTTGGAAAGTCTCAGCAAGGTCTCACACTCCACCATACTCTAACATTATGTTATTATTGGCTTTTCTAGATATTCTGTCAAAGCTTCCTTAAATTCCTGTATAATTAGTCTATCATGCCGGAATTGATATGTGCAAGTTGCCTCGCTTTTCTTCACAAGTAAAGGACGGACCCTAATGATGAAAAGATTGACTGTCGCTGCCATTATTTTTGGAATTGCCCTATCGGCCGCTTTTCTGCCGACGGACAAATCGATTGGAATCGGGTCCGCCTTTGCTGCCGCTAACGCCGTTATCGACGAGAACCACAGGGTGGTCCTTCATGGAAACATCCATCCCAAAGCCAGACCTGAGTTCGACGTGGGGCCGACCGACCCCGCGCTGCCGATGGAGCGCATGATCCTTCTTTTGAAAATCGCCCCTGAAAAGCAGGCGGAACTGGATCGGCTCGTTGCCGAACAGCAGGACGCCTCCTCTCCGAATTTTCACCACTGGCTCACCCCGGAGGAATTCGGCAAGAGGTTCGGACGAAGTCCGGAAGAGATCGCCACTGTAAAGGGCTGGCTTACCTCCCACGGGTTTTCCATCGATGAGACGGCAATAGGCGGCACCTGGATAAACTGCTCAGGGACGTCGGCCGATGTCGAAAGCGCCTTTCGCGCTAACATGCACGATTATATGGTTAACGGCGAGCTTCGCCATGCCAACTCCACCGACCCCTCGATCCCGAGCTCGCTCGCCGATCTTGTGGCCGGGCCGGTTTCACTGCACAGTTTTCCCAGCAAGGCAATGCACACCCCGCCCCGGCACATTTCTAACGCCGAAAAACCGCAGCCCGAGTACACCGAGCCGGACGGCAGCGGCTACGATCTCGCTCCGGGCGACTTCGCGGCCATCTACGATGTCAACGCCGCTTACAAAATGGGCTATGACGGCGCCGGAGTGACTATCGCCATCGTGGGCCGGACCCTGCCGCCCGGCGCCGTTGCCAAGTGGAATAAGTTCCGTTCGACCTTTGGGCTCCCCGCCAAGCCCCCCGTGGTCATAGTGAACGGACCTTCTCCCGGCGATCAGGGGGTTATTGAAGACGCGGAGGCCGACCTCGACGTCGAATGGTCCGGCGCAGTGGCTAAAGGCGCTACTATCAAGTTCGTCACCTCTAAGCAAACTAATACTACTACCGGGGATCATCTGTCTGCCCAATATATCGTCGACAAGAACCTCGCCCCCATTATGAGCCATTGTTTCGGCGAATGCGAGTCGAAGGCTGCGAATGTGAGTCCGAATCTAAACGTTTTTTATAACAGCTTATGGGAGCAGGCGGCTTCTCAGGGGATAACCGTCTTTGTCGTAAGCGGAGACTCCGGCGCCTACGCCTGCGATGAGCTCGACGACAACCAACAATATCTCATACCACAGCCCCTGGACGTAAACGGTTTTGCCTCAACTCCCTACAATATCGCCGTAGGCGGCACAACATTAAGCACTGAATCGACTTACTGGAACTCGAAAAACAGCAAGAACGGCACTTCGGCCCTGGGCTACAGTTCCGACGTCGGCTACGAGGTGGCCTGGAACGAGTGGAACGCGCAGGAAGACTGGACCCCATTTGCCTCCGGGGGGGGCACTTCCTCCCTTTACGCCAAACCGGCGTGGCAGGTTTGCCCGGGCGTCCCCAACGACGGCGCCCGCGACTTGCCCGACGTCTCTCTTAATGCAGACGTCAACGTCGGCTATAGAGTTTACACCTGCACCAATGATACCGGTCCCTGCATCGCTACAGACGGTAATCCTGCTAATGGATTCTTCGTTTTCGGCGGGACTTCGGCCGCGTCCCCTGCTTTCGCAGGCATTATGGGGTTGATCGTGCAAAGTGCGGGAGGTGAGCGGCAGGGTAACTTCAACAGCGTTTTATACCAGCTCGGCAACGCTCAGTACAGCGGGGCAAGCGGCGCTATCCCCGTTTTCCACGATATCACCTCGGGCAACAACGGCTTCACAGGCGGTCCCGCCGCGAGCCTCACCGGCTATTCCTGCACCCCTTACTACGACCTTGTAACGGGCCTGGGTTCGGTCGATGTCACCAACCTTCTCACGGCGTTTCAGGAAGGGGGGTCCCTGACGGTCACGATTGGTCCGGATTCAGCCGTAAGCGCCGGCGCGATGTGGAAGATGGACAACGGGAAATGGAATGCGAGCGGGGCGACCGTAACCGGCGTGGGACCACACACGTTAAGATTTAAAAGTATTCCCGGCTACAAAACCCCTGCCGCTCAAAAGGTTGTCATCTCGTTCGGACAAGGAGCGGCGAGCGGAACGTATGTTAAACGTCCCACCTTACTATCATTTCAGATCAATAACGGAGTCACTCCTACTTCGAGTCGAACAGTTACGCTGAACAACACGGCAGAAGGAGGGACTCCCACATGTTATATGGCCAGCCAGTTCTTTGCTTTTTGGGGAGCGGCATGGAAACCATATTTCACGGCCCCTTTCTTTACCCTGAGTGCCGCAAAGGGAACACAGACCGTCTATCTCATGGTGAAAAATGCCGCCGGGGTCTCGAATGTGATGCACGCCACCATAACGCTTGAGTGAATTCAGTGTTAAACTAGACAAACCTATGGACCGTAAGCGAATTGGCATCGTCATTTTTGATGACGTTGAGGTCCTCGATTTCTGCGGGCCTTTTGAGGTGTTCTCGGCTGCGCGGCTGAATGAAGAGCATCGTCGAGAGGACCCCTCCCCCTTTGAAGTCTCGTTAGTTGCGCAATTCGACAGGCCGGCGACGACATCAGGCGGAATGAAGGTTTTGCCGGACTTTACGTTCGATACCTGCCCGCCTCTCGATATTCTGGTTATCCCGGGCGGCTGGGGAACGCGCAGAGAAATGACAAACGATGTGATGCTCTCATTTGTCGTTTCGCGTTCGGCACAGGTTGAAACTCTAGCGTCCGTATGCACGGGTTCTTTGATATTGGGAAATGCAGGCTTGCTTGATGGGTTACGCGCCACCACGCACTGGCGTTCGCTGGGGTTGATGCAGGAACTTTTCCCGAAGATTCTGGTTGATTCAGCGTCGCACGTGGTGGAACAAGGCAAGCTCATTACATCAGCGGGAATCTCGGCCGGTATAGATATGGCTCTGCGCGTAGTCGGGCGCTACTGCGGCGAAACCGTTGCCCGGTCAACGGCGCGGCATATGGAGTACCCGTTCCCGGAATCGAATGAGCGGCGAGTAAGCCTTTAAATGAGCTGGAGAATTGAACAAAAAAGGGGAAACCGAATGAGCAGGTTGTTCGAAAATCCCTGATCCGGAGATTTTTCAATCCCGTTAACAGTGTGAATTTCTCCTGTATTCCCTGCCAATCCTGTCAAAATCTGCGACCTGTCTATGACCAGTCTCCGCGATGAAATCAAGTCTTCGCGAGCGGGGGTGAACGGGAGAAACAGGTCCGCTGAAAATATCACGCGTGATGATTATCTAATGCAGGTGAGGAAAAAAACCCGATGCAATAAATGTCGGAGTTCGGATGGCCGATATCGCTCGCAGGAGAAAGGGAGGTTTTCCGAATCACCCTTTCATCTGCTTACCTTACGTTTTTGAGGAGTTATTCACATGTCCGGCAAAATATTTGGCTTTTTATTAGCCCTGACTTTTATTCTGGCGTCAACAGGCGTGGTCCCGGCCCTCTTAACCGGTACTGCTTCTGGTGAGCGCTCAGTGGTGAACTGCCTGACCGCAGTGCAGTTGTTTCATACACCCAACGACTACAAGTGGCAGGGGACCTGGGACCCTCGATTTGACGCCGACTGGCAGACTCATTACGGCGTCACTTACGTGCGCGATTGCGACACAAGTTGCAATAGCTGCAACGTCCGTGATTGCGACCGTCCCGTTGTTCGTGACTGCGACAGTTGCAAACCTTGCCCCTTGGTCAGCGGGTACCGTTGCGACCTCTACAGTTGCGCCTGGGTCCGCGACTACGGCTGCACCTCATGCTGCATCAGGTGAAGTGGTTTTTCTTGTTGCCGCTGACCAACTCTTCTCCTTCGCCGGGGAAAATCAGGCACTCCGGATCGAAGGCGTCCCCGGCGGGGCTTTGAGCGTTGAGTGATTTGGGCAAGGTTCCGGCCACGGGCTCCGGGCCTTCCAGCGCAGCTGGCGCCGGCGCCGTATCGACCAGCCTGGGATCGGCCCCCAGATCGACTCCCGCCACAGCGGCGCTGAATTCTATTGGAATGCCGTTCGGGTCAAAAGAGTAGATCGAGTGGATAATGCCGTGATCCATCACATCTGAGACCCAGAAGCCGGCGGCATTGAGGGTTTCCCTAAGCGCGCACAGCGATTCGTCGTCTTCGACCGCAAAAGAGACATGGTCAAAAACCATGGGGCCTGAGACGGGAATACCGTGATCTTTTATCGCGACAGGCTCGACATTTGGCCATTCGAAAAAGACCACATAATTTTGGGGACAGATTTCGAAGAAATAGAGTTTGTATCCCTTTTTCCCGAGTCCCCCCACCAGCCTCATACCGAGCAGATCGCGCCAGAAGCGAATCGTGCCCTCCATGTCCCTGGTGGCCATAGCCAGGTGGTGAATGCCTTTTAGCCGCACGATTCAACCCCTCCACGGGAAAACCCAGGCAGTTGCCGTTTCATCGGCTCAATTCGTAACACACAGGGGAAAAAACCTCAACTTTTCGCAGCATGAGGCTGGCCGGAAACAACGCCATCAACTGCGGAGGCAGTGGTATGCTCCGAAAGCTCATGGACCAGTCTAACCGGTATTGCGCTTGCAAGCTTTAATGGACATATAGTATGAAAACAATTTTAGGTTCATGGCGTCGATCCCGGACAGTTCCTTATTTGCAATGCTGCAATCGGAAAAGAGAGCGGGGCATCCATCTTGATGGCTGATGCCAGTAATTGGCGTCCACGGGTCAATCCCTGGTTTATTGCGGCAAGCATTGTCCTGCCGACATTCATGGTGGCTTTGGATACATCGGTCGCCAATGTCGCACTTCCCCATATTGCCGGCAGTCTGTCGGCCACCACCGACGAAGCTACCTGGGTCCTTACCAGCTACCTGGTCGCCAATGCCATCGTGCTGCCCATTTCGGGCCGGATTGCCCAGTTTGTGGGCCGAAAACGCTTCCTTATGATCGCTATGATCGCGTTCATCATTTCATCTCTTGCGTGCGGGGCCGCCCTTAGCCTGGATATGATCATAGGCGCCCGTGTAATCCAGGGCGCGAGTGGGGGGGCGATGCTTCCGATATGTCAGGCTATCCTTCTCGAGAGCTTTCCGCACTCAAAAAGAGGAGAAGCCATGGCGGCCTATGCCATGGGGGTCATCGTAGCCCCCGTCGTCGGCCCCACGCTCGGCGGCTGGATTACCGACGATTACTCCTGGCGCTGGGTCTTTTATATTAATTTACCGGTCTGCCTGCTGGCCTTTTTGCTGATCAGGCTGCTTATCGAGGACCCTCCATATATCCGGGCGCAAGCCCCAAAGTCAGTCGATTATGTTGGCTTTATTCTGATGGCTGTCGGGCTCGGGGCCCTGCAGATCCTTCTTGATAGAGGGCAAATATCTGATTGGTTTTCTGCCGCCTGGGTGTGGCTGGCCCTTATCGCCTCGGGGGTCTGCTTGCTGAGTTTTGTAATTTGGGAGTTAACTACCAGGGAGCCGATAGTCGACCTGCGCATTCTGGCGAACCGCAACTTCGCCGTTGGGCTCGTTCTGGCCATGGTCTACACGATTGCCCTGTACGGAACGTTAGTGATGCTGCCTCTTTTTCTGCAAACCCTGATGGGATACACCGCACTGGCAAGCGGACTGGTGATGACTCCACGCGGAGCGGGCGCGTTCGTTTCAGTAATTTTCGTAGGCCGGCTCGTAGGCAAGATCGACAGCCGCATCATGATTATTACCGGCTTCATCGTCTTTTCTTCCGCCTGCTTTGTTTTCGGTGAACTCAATCTTCAGCTTTCCGCCAGCAATATCATCTGGCCCAACGTTATCATGGGATTAGGGCTTGGAATGATCTTCGTTCCCGTGAGCACTATTGCGATGGGAACGCTGCCCAATGAAACGATAGGGACTGCAACCGGCCTGTATAATCTGATGCGGGGCATGGGCGGAAGCATCGGCATTGCAGTAGTCACCACTTTGCTTGCACGGCGTGCTCAACTGCACCAGTCGATGATCGTCTCTCATCTTACGCCGTATGATCCGGCGTTCCGAGAATCATTCCACGGGCTGATTGCGTTATTCTCCACTCAATACGATCCGGTTACAGCCATGAGGAAAGCTTATCGGTCAATCTACGATATCCTTGTGGTCCAGTCTACTCTCCTGGCGTTTATGGATAATTACAGGCTCATTGGTTTCTTTTCCTTGGTCGGCGTCCCAATTGCGATGCTTTTCAAGAAGGTTGTCTTGAAGAGAACCGTACATTCCCGATGATGGAAAATCAGTATTGACGAATTTCTGAATTTCAGCGTGCTGCAACGGCTTGCGGCGCTGAAGTGACGCGCCTCTTTCTCGACGCCAATGTGATTGCTTCGGAAGTCCTTCGACGCGTTTCGGGAGGGGATTTCGGGAAAATTATTCGGGCGGCAACTGTCCGTTTCGTTCGTATGCCTGCCATTCTTTTCTTTTCATCAGCCGAACATTGGCTTCATGGCACTGCGGACACCCCTGGTATTGGCCGTCCTTCGATTGTCGCCACATGGTATACAGCATGCCGGGTAAAATAAAACAGCACCAGAGGGTTATTTCGATTTTTCGAGAGCCTTTGGCAATAATCTTGCTTTCTCCGACGTACTTACATGATGGGCAGATGATCTTCATGTTTCCTCCTTTTGTTTACAAAAAATGAATGCTCCATATAAAACTTTCCCTTCCTATTGGCAACTCTTTTGCGGCACTTTTTCGATGGCCTTGTCTCGAAAAGACTATTCACCGCGGAGACGCAGAGGCGCAGAGATACGAAGGCAGCGACACTTTTCATGGTTTCAGGGTGTCCCATGGGAACATGATTCACTGTGGAGAACGCCACACTAATAGTAATGCGCACAACTGGATTGCCCTGCTGAAGTGTAATCTATTGAAATTTTGTCAAGGATTTTTCTGTATGTTATTGTTCGCCCTGCAGTCAGTTCAAGTCCTGGTGAACCGATACTCAGGTCGTTTCCGTCCGGAAAGGGTCCTTTTCCGAATCGGAAAGTGCAAGTGTCTCACCCGGTGTTTCCGGATGGACACCAGCTCGCAGTTTTCGTATAGCATTGCGCTGGAGGCAAAAACCAAATTGAGCATGCAGCAGATTAGAAATTTCAGCATTATTGCCCATATCGATCACGGTAAATCCACCCTGGCCGACCGTCTGATTCAGCTTGCCGGCATGGTTACCGACCGGCAGTTCCGCGACCAATTCCTTGATAACATGGAGATCGAAAGGGAAAGAGGCATTACCATCAAGAGCCAAACCGTGGTGCTCCCTTACACGAGCCGATCAGGTGAGGTATTCAGGCTCAATCTTATAGATACTCCCGGTCACGTGGATTTCTCTTACGAAGTATCCCGCGCGTTGGCTTCATGCGAGGGTGTGCTCCTTCTGGTAGACGCTTCTCAGGGAGTTCAGGCGCAGACGATAGCAAACCTATATGCAGCCATGGAGCATGATCTGACCATTATCCCGGTGATCAATAAGATCGACCTGCCTTCGGCCGATATCGACAATGTCAAAGAGCAGATAGAACACGACCTGGGACTTGATTCGGACGATGTGGTCCTGTGCTCCGCAAAGGAAGGGACCGGAATTGAAGATGTTCTCGAAGCCATCGTAAACCGGATTCCGGCGCCGTCGGGAAATGCAGAAAAACCTCTCGCAGCGCTGATCTTCGATGCTCACTATGACTCTTTTCGGGGCACCGTCGTGAGCTGCCGTGTTTTCGACGGTACAGTTCGGCCCGGAGACGTCATTCGCCTCATGTCCAATGGAGCGACTCATAAGGTGGAAGAGGTGGGTGTCTTTCGCTTCAGCAGGGAGGCTCAAAAAGAACTTTCGGCGGGTACGGTGGGCTACCTGATCGCAGGAATAAAGACCGTGGCCGATGTCAGAATCGGTGACACCATAACCTTGGATTCCAATCCCGTTGAATCCACCCTGCCCGGATTCAAGGATATAAAGCCCGTGGTCTTTTCCTCCATCTACCCCATCTCTTCCGATGATTATCCGTCCCTTTTGGATTCGCTCGAAAAGTACAGGCTTAACGATGCCTCGCTGACGTACCAGAAAGATTCCTCCGTAGCCCTCGGCCAGGGTTTTCGTTGCGGCTTTCTTGGGCTTCTTCACCTGGAGATTGTCCAGGAACGGCTGGAGCGTGAGTTCGATCAGTCCATTATCATGACTGTGCCAAGCGTTCAGTACCGGTTCACGCTGCTCGATGGCGCTACCCTCACCGTAGAAAATCCCCAATATTATCCAGACCCCATTCTTATCAAAAGTTCGGCTGAACCCTTTATAAGGGCAATGATTATCATCCCGGAGCGCTACATGGGCGCTGTGATGAAATTGTGCCTGGAGCGCCGGGGAGCCAATCCCAAGATCGCTTATCCGACACCGGCCCGGATGGAAATCACGTTCGACATGCCCCTTGCCGAGGTCGTCTTCGACTTCTACGACAGGCTGAAAACGGTCACTCAAGGATACGGCTCATTTGACTACGAACTGATCGAATACCGGGAAAGCGATTTGGTAAAGCTGGATATCCTGGTGAACGGAGAAAAGGTAGACGCCCTGTCTCTTATCGTGCACCGCGAACGTGCGAGGGAATGGGGCGTGCAGGTCTGCGACCGTCTTAAAGAGGAAATACCTCGACACAACTTCAAAATCGCCATTCAGGGCGCCATCGGGGGAAAGATAATCTCTCGTTCCACCATTTCGCCCTTCAGAAAAGATGTCACGGCCAAATGTTATGGCGGGGACATCAGCCGGAAGCGCAAACTCCTCGAAAAGCAGAAGGAAGGGAAGAAAAGGATGAAAATGGTGGGCTCGGTTATGATCCCTCAGAGCGCATTTGTTTCCGTCCTCAAAGCCAGAGATGATTAGTGAATGGTGAATGGTAAAAACAAAAACAATTCCGAACCCTCACAACGTTCGGGTTCGCGGTTAACACTCAGGAAGAGCGTTAGATGCTGGACCCTCACTTCGTTCAGGTCCGGGCTTAACATTCTAACCGCTGGTAAATACTTCGAGTCCGGGCACGATCTTTTGTGAGTCCCCAGTTCGCGGGCGATCTTTTGTGAGGCCGCATCGCCGTGCGACGAATAGTGATTGGTGAATGGGAAAAAATAATTCTGTTAATCCTGCCTTAGAAAGCTTTGCTCCGCGACCTCCGCGGCTCCGCGTGAAACCCTTGCCCGGGCTCTACATTCACATCCCGTTCTGCGGCTCAAAGTGCCCATACTGCGATTTCTTCTCAGTTGCTTCCCGTGCTGCAATCCCGGCATGGCTGCAAGCCGTTCAAAGGGAGGCGCTTCTATACAAGGAAAGATTCCACGATTTTGACTCACTCTATCTCGGGGGCGGCACCCCTACAATTCTTTCCGAGAGGGAACTAGCCGAGTTGCTGGAGTGCCTCCATAAGCATTTTACCTTTTCTCCCGAATGCGAGATGACCATGGAAGCCAACCCCGACGGCCTGACCAGGTATAAGCTGAAAGCCGTCGCAGATATGGGCATCAACCGCATCAGTCTTGGTGTTCAATCCCTCGATGACAGGGACCTCAAATACCTGGGAAGAACTCACAGTTCCAGGCAGGCGCTGAAAGCGATCGACATGATCCGATCCTGCGGGTTTGCCGGCGTTGGCGCAGACCTTATGTATGGGCTGGAAACTCAGAGCATACAAGGATGGAAAAAGACGCTGGATCAAATCCTCGAATTCAGACCCGAACATATTTCATGTTACCAGATGACTTTCGAAAGGGGCACTCCCTTCTGGAAGATGAAAGCGGCCGGGCGGGTCCGATCCATCGGAGAAAAGCTGGAAGGCGCATTTTTCATTTGGACTTCCCGCTATCTCGACAAGCGCGGCTATCAACACTACGAAATATCCAACTTTGCTCGAGGCCGAGAATCGATGTGCCGTCATAACCTAAAATACTGGAGCCATATTCCTTACCTTGGCCTGGGTCCATCGGCCCATTCGTTCCACACGGGGAGCAGATGGTGGAACGTCAAGTCTATCAAGGAATACTGCCGGCTCCTCGCGGAGGCAAAAGCGCCGGTTGAAGCCTGTGAGGTCCTTTCAGAAGAGCAGTTGGGCCTCGAAACCCTCGACCTTGGCTTGAGGACAAGCGCCGGGCTAGATCTTCATACACTCGGAGGCAGCTTGGCAATGGACAAGGCTTTGGCAGAGTTGCAGAAATCGGGCCTTGTAAAAGTGGCAAACGGCAGAATCCAACCTACCCGCAAGGGTTTCCTTGTAGCAGACAGCCTTGCGCTTATGCTTAGCGGTTAGATTTAATGCTCGGCCGGCACAGACCGTGAAGGTTAACAAATGTGACGGACATGGAAAAATCGATCCGTACCCTTGTGAGGTAGATGTTCAAGAGAAATGTTGAAATTTGCGCGACAGCTCTCTTGATCGCAAGCCTGTCTATTTTCCGTTGAGTCTTCGGGACGTTCCTTCTTGTGATCGAAGGGAACAGTTTAGGAAGATATACTCCCGGACACTCAGGCATTTCATCATAAGCTGTTTGATTGCCGGGAATCGGCACACCTCCCGGCATCTTCGCTCCTTCTTTTTTCTTTGCTGATTCGGCAAAATCCGGGATAAACTTTCGATTCAGAAAAGTTCCCGGGAAGCCAGCAGTACAACGTCTTTCCCGGCCGTCCCCTGCTGAGAAAATGTGGGACTTCTCTTGTTATTTTAGTATGTATGAGTGTAAATTTCGCCCATTACGTATTACAGCCGTTCGACAGGGGAATTCCTTAATTTCTCGATTTCCTTTCCGAGGGAGTCCATATCGTGGGTGGTTCAGAGGAAAAGAAGCTCATTGCGGCAATCCTGGATGGCAATTGCGCGGAATCGGTCTCCCAGGCTGAACATCTGTGCGAATGTGGGATGAGTCCGGAGCACATCGTCCTTCACGGCATTGAGGCAGCCATGTCGGAACTTGACGGCAAATGCACGCTTGAAGACTTTAACCTGCTCGAAATTATGCTGGCAGGTCGTGCCGTTATGGAGGTGATGAAAGCCCTTTATCCTTCCGGCACGACGATGAGCAGCACCAAGGGAACGGTAGTAATCGCGGCCCTGGAAGGGGACGTACACGATCTTGGCAAAAACGTCCTCAGAATAGTCTTGATTGGCAGCGGCTACCGCGTCGTTGATTGCGGTAAGGATTGCCCTTTGGAAAGGCTCCTCGATACGGCAGAGAGAGAAAACCCCGTGGCCATCGGGATCAGCGGCCTGATCACTCCGGTAATTCCTCAGGTGAGACAGATAAAGGAACTGCTGATTCTTCAGGGTCTTGAGCGGATAAAAGTCATTGCCGGGGGCGCCGCATTGAAGCAGTCTTCACCCGAAAAACTCAATGTCGATTTTGTGGCCGAATCGGCTTTCGACGCTTCTCACTATCTAGATAAGATCAGGGGCGGTGGAGAATGAACAGTCTGAAAAGGATCGCTGCGGCCATTCGGTTCGAAGACTCTGACCGGGCACCAGTTATCGCACAGGTTTTCGGCCATGCCGCAACACTTGCCGGCGTTCCGGTCGATGAGTATGTGCGCGACGGCGAAACTCTCGCCAATTGCCAGTTGAAAGCACTGAACCACTATGGCTATGACGCCGTATTCTCGGTAATGGATGTCAGCGTGGAGGCCGAAGCGCTCGGCTCGAAACTGCGATACCGCAGAAACCAATATCCTGTGATCGAAAGATATGCACTGTCCGAAGGTGTTGACTTGAAAACACTTTCCTTGCCCGATCCAGATCGGGCGGGGCGCATGCCCGAGATGCTTAAGGCCCTGAGCGTTCTTAGACGAGAGCTCGGGAACGAGGTGCTGGTCGTCGGCTGTGTCCTGGGTCCCTTTACTCTCGCTACCCAGTTGATCGGTCCGGAGAAAGTGCTCTACATGGCCGTCGATGATTATCCGCGACTGGAGCGGTTGATGGATTTTGCCACGGAGGTGATTATCCGCTTCGGCCTCGCTCAACTCCGATCCGGGGCGCATCTGCCTATAGTTTTCGACCCCTCGGCCTCGCCTGCCGTCATTCCCCCAAAATTCTTCCGGGAGCTCGAACTTCCCAGGTTGAAGCTGGTCTTCCGAGCGTTTGCAGAGGCCGGCGCCCTTGCAAACTGGCTCCATATAGCCGGACCCATTCGCCGGATTTTGCCCTATTACCCCGAGGCCGGGGTCCATATCGCAAACTTCGATTACTGCATAAGCGCGGCGGAAACCAGGGAGCAGCTCCCAGCCACCTGTATCGATGGCAACATTAAATCGATCACCTTCGTGGAGGGGAGTTCCGAGGAAATCGCCTCAGAAGCCAATGGCCTCCTCCGCTTCTTCCGCGACCGAAAGGGCTTCATCCTCTCATCTGGATGTGAGATTCCACCCGAATCCAAAATTGAAAATGTTGCTGCAATGGTCCAGACAGCGCGAGCGACATGGTAAAACGATGCCCAGCCTAACTTTCCTTACCGCCGACACTACGGGCAAGGTTACTTTTACCCCGGGTTCTTCCGTGCGCGAAATCCTCGACACAGCAGGCGTTCCAATACGTTCTGGCTGTCGAGGGAACGGGGCCTGTGGCCTCTGTCTCGTCCAGGTCGAAGAGGGAGTGGTCAACGACCTCACTAAGAACGAGATCCTCCTTTTGACCAAGAACCAGCTCGCGCAGAACACTCGTCTCGCCTGCCAGTTGACGCCCCATAACGATCTCACTATCCGGATTGTCGGCGCCGCCTCCAAATCTGGATTGGAGAGTCCTGGCTCCGAGCCGGTTCTCTTCCGCTTCTTCAAGCCTGCGCCCTTTAGCCGCTAAGGAGTCCAGTGACAACCATTACGGCCTGGCCGTCGACTTGGGGACAACGCACATCAGCATCTCCCTCTGGGATTTGAAGCATGCCAACAGGCTCTCAGGGCGAGCGGGCTCGAATCCCCAATCCTGCTACGGCACGGACGTGGTGACCCGGATGATTGCAGCGGATGAATCGCCGGAAAACGCTCGCAGGATGGCTCGGATGCCTCTTTATGCCGTAAGTGAAGCATTGGAGGACATGTGTTCGCATGACGGCATCAACCCGGGGATGGTCACCCGTGTAGCCATTGTAGGGAATACCGCAATGCTGGCGCTGCTAACCGAAACGGTTCCCGGCATACTTTTGCAGCCCGATTCCTGGACGCGGCCCTTTGACTGCCGCCTGGATAGACTCCATAGTTGGGTGAATGTTCTGGGAGTCCATCCGGAGGCTAGCATCGAGGTCGTTTCCCCCTTTGCCGGGTTTGTGGGTTCCGACCTGTTGGCAGGAGTGCTTGCCACTCACCTGACAGATCGTCCCGGTGGATTGTTGATCGATTTCGGGACGAATTCCGAAATTGCGCTCTGGGACGGAAATAAGCTCTGGGTGACTTCTGCAGCAGGCGGACCTGCCTTTGAAGGTTGCGGAATGCAGTGTGGGATGCCGGCTGAACCGGGCGCCATCTACAGGGTGGCACATGAACCGGAGTCTACCGCTTTCCATTTGGAGATAATAGGAAGTGGGAAAGCCAGGGGAATCTGCGGCTCCGGCCTGGTCGATTTGGTCGCCTGCTTGCGCAGCACTGGAAAATTGACGCCCACAGGCAAACTCACCGTACCGCATTCCAAGGACGGTTTCGTTGTTCAACGGGAACCGATGATTCGGCTGACTCACAGGGATGTGGATATGTTTCAGCGTGCAAAAGCGGCGATCGGGGTCGGAATCAAAACACTGCTTGCCATGGCCCAGATGAGCGCGGAGCAACTGAATCGTGTCTGCGTGTGCGGAGCTTTCGGCGAACACTTGAATATATGCAATGCTCAGGGGATAGGACTTCTGCCGGCCACTTCGCATGAGCGCATCGAACTGTGCGGCAACACGGCGTTGTCGGGATGTGAGCGGCTGCTTCTGTCTCCAGTGTGGGCAGCGGACTTGGAATCGTTGCGACGACGGGCGACCATAATCAATCTTTCCCAGTCATCCGACTTTGAAAGCCTCTTCTTGGAAAACCTCTACCTTCAGCCGCTAAAGACGGATTAATTATGAACGAGTTTTCGTTCGACAGATCAGGTTTTTTCGAGGCTTTCATCAAGGCGGCCCAATACATCGTCCGTCTGCAAACCCAACAGGACATCTGGAACCACCTTGGCAAGTTTATCACCACCTACTTCCCAGTAGGTTGGACCGCTTTCGTCCAACGGGACGCCGAGATTGGAATCTCCATTCACCAATGCACGCCTGCCGATGCCCTTATCACGCGAACCATCCTCGCAAAGGAAGTCCTGACTATTATCTCCGACGTGCTGGACAGTGGATTTCTGGCATCCCATATCATGCCTACCCCCATACCTTCCATGACCGTTTTTCTTCCCATCATGGAGCAAGGCCAACCCATGATGGTGATGCTTTTAAGCCATAAATCCGACGAGCCGATTTCCAGGGAGTTGCTCAACATCTATCTCGCCATTGCGGGCATCGCTGGCTCGACCTCTGAGCGCTTGAAAAATGAAGTCGAGTTGAAGAAGCACCGTGCCCACCTCGAAGAACTGGTGAAAGAACGAACGGCTGAATTGGCGAAGGCCAAACGACAGAATGAACTCATCCTGCACTCCGTAGGGGAGGGCATTTGCGGCTTGGACCTCGATGGGAACATAACGTTTATCAATCTGTCCGCTGCACGAATATTGGGACGGGAACCAGACGAGCTCATCGGCCGGAACGCACACGCCGCGGTCCACCACAAGAGGCCGGATGGGAGCTTCTATCCGCTGGAGCAGTGTCCAATTCATTCGGCTATGAGCAGCGACAATGCGGAACATCGCACAAGCACGGAGTCTGTCATGAACGAGGAATTCGTTCGCAAGGATGGCGCCCTCTTTCCTGTGGATCTCACGGTCACCTCCATCATTGAGGAGGAAAAAGTGCTTGGAGCCGTAATGGTGTTCCGTGATATCACGGAGCGCAAGCAGGCAGAGGAGGCGCTCAAGAAAGCCCACAAGGAGCTTGAACAACATGCGGACCGATTGGGGGCGGCGAACAAGGAACTTGAAGATTTCGGCTATTCTGTCTCTCATGATCTCCGCTCACCCCTGCGGGCGATTGCCGGCTTTACTCAAATGATTCTCGATGAGAATGAAAAGGCCTTTAACCCGGAGACCCAACGCAAATTCGGCATTATTCAAGAGAATGCCCAAAGGATGGGTAGGCTGATCGATGACCTGCTGAGATTATCCCGTTTGGGCCGGACCGGACTAAGCCGGTCGAAGCTCGATATGGGTAGACTGGTGCATGAGGTTTTAACAGAGATACGGATGGCGGAGCGGGGCCGAGAATTTATCGCTGAAATCGGTGACCTCCCGCCGGCGCAAGGGGACATTACCATGGTCAGGCAGCTCCTTGCCAACCTGTTGTCGAATGCGGTAAAGTTTACGCGGACTGCAGAGGGCGCTCGAATCGAAGTGGACAGCTTCGAGAGGTTGGGGGAACGGATTTACTACGTGAGAGACAATGGTGTCGGATTCGACATGAAGTACTACAACAAGCTTTTCGGTGTTTTCCAGCGTTTGGTGAGCGATAGCCAATTCGAGGGAACCGGCGTTGGACTTGCCATCGTTGAGCGAATCGTCCAACGACACGGTGGCCGTGTATGGGCTGAGGGTAAAATCGGGGAGGGAGCAACCTTTTATTTTATCCTTCCTCCTAAGGAGCAGGGATGAACAAAGGAAGAGTTGAAATATTACTCATCGAAGACAACCCGGCGGATGTGGAGCTTACACTCCATGCCCTGCGGAAAAAAAATCTGGGAAACAATGTGAAAGTTCTTACCGATGGCGAAGAAGCGCTCGATTACCTCTCTAATGTTTGCTCCATTTCGGACGCGACGGAATGCCCCTTCCTCATCATGCTGGATCTGAAGCTTCCGAAGGTCAGCGGACTGGAGGTGCTGGAAAAGATCCGCTCCAATGATAAGACGAAGATGATCCCCGTCGTCGTCCTGACCTCCTCAGAGGAAGAAAAAGACAGGGTGGAGAGCTATAAACTCGGAGTAAACAGCTATATTGTGAAGCCTGTCGAGTTCGATAGCTTTGCCAATGTGGTCTCGGAAATCGGGTTTTACTGGGTTCTCCTAAACAAGCCACCCTATTAGGCTTCGGAAAGAAATTGTCGATGCAGCACGATGACCCTGAGAAATACCTCCGAGTGCTCATTTTGGAGGACATCCCGGCCGATGCGGAACTGGTGGAACATGAGCTTCGCTCTGCGGGGATCGAGTTATCATCTGAGCGGGTTGATAACCAGGGGGCCTTCCTTGAGGCCTTGGACCTTTTCTCGCCCGAACTAATTATCTCCGACTACTCGCTTCCCGGCTTCGACGGGGAGTCAGCTCTCTCGATGGCCTTGGAAAAAGCCCCGAACGTACCCTTCATTTTTGTTACGGGTGCATTGGGGGAGGAGCGCGCTGTCGACCTCATGAAGAGTGGCGCCACGGATTTCGTACTTAAGGACCGGCTTATGCGCCTTCCTCTTTGCGTGAAACGGGCGATCGAGGAGGTTGAAGAGAAGCGGCGGCGGCGGCAGGCGGAGGAGGACCTGCAGCGGGCCTACGCCGAACAGAAAATCTACACGCGGATGCTCGAACAAAGCAACCGCGAGCTGCAGGATTTTGTTCATCTGGCATCCCATGATCTTCAGGAGCCGGTTAGAAAGATTCAAACTTTTGCCGGACGTCTCCATACCGGCTACAATGATTTGCTTGATGAGAAGGGACGTGATTGGCTGGAAAGAATTGTGGGGTCCGCCCGAAGAATGCAGGACCTGGTCCGGGACTTTCTTAAATACTCATGTCTCACATCAGGGCCGGAGCCTTTCATGGCGATCGATTTGAGATCTCCGGTACAGGAGGCCGTCACGGATTTGGAAGTCCTGATTGCAGAAACGGATGTACGGATTGAACTCGGTGAGTTTCCTACCATTGAGGCGAATGCCGTTCAGATGCGTCGGTTATTTCAGAATCTCATTGGAAATTCCATCAAGTATCGGGGGGAAGATAAACCTGTTGTGAGAGTCTATTCAAAGGAGTCCCATTGTGACGGATTCTATGAAATCCGGGTAGAGGATAACGGGAGTGGGTTCGATGAGTGTTATCTCGACAAGATCTTTAAACCCCTCCAAAGACTTCACGGCAGGATCTCACCCTATGAAGGCACGGGGATGGGCCTTGCCATCTGCCGAAAAATCGTTGAGCGTCACGGGGGCAGCATTACAGCCAGGAGTAAGTCAGGTAAGGGCGCAGTTTTCATAGTGACCCTGCCCGTGAAACAATCAAAGCTGTCGAACATGCTTTGAGAAATTATGAGAAACAGATCGTATTGATGGCCGATGATGATGACGATGATCGCAGGCTTGCCATAGATACTCTTGAAGATAGTGAGACGCTGGGTGTCCTTCACTGCGTTCAGGATGGAACTGAACTCTTGGACTAGCTTCTGTATTCCGGGAGTCCTAAGAGGAGGCTCGGGACCCCGCGCATTTCGGGTCGGACCTGCCAAATCATTGCTGCTCAAGGAAAGAGCGGCCATGATCGACCATTTCTTACTCCTTGACCGGCTAAAATGCGGTCAATGGCCATGAAATTGCCCTCGTAAGAGGGGTCTTCTCACACAGCCTTCGGGTGGGGCGACGCCAAAGCTCGACTGCTTCCCCGCTCCTCAGTTCATCTCCTTTTCTCCCATTCACGATGCGGCCTCACAAAAAATCGGCCGCGAACTATACGAACCAGACATTGGTCCATTGTCTAACCGCGAATCCGAACGCAGTGAGGGTTCACCGCTTTTTCCCTTTTTTCCTCTTCTGGTTGCCGCTTCTATTGCCACATCTATTGCCGCTTCTCGTTGCCGTTTTGCAGGTCCAAATCATCCCGCGGTATAATATCGTCGGATTAAACAGGGTCGCGCGTTGCGGGTTTCCACTCAGTCCTGAGTTCGCGGTATAATAAAACAGATCCACCGCAGAGGCACAGAGAGCACAGAGAAAAAGCTTTGTGAGACTGGATTTACAGGAATAGCTATTCTTAAGTCTTGGAACCCCTGCTGGATCTATACAATATTACAGAGCGGATTGACCTTTCCTCCCTCTGTGTCCTCTGTGTCACTGTGGTGAACGCAAATGGAAACAGTCTCCCAAAAGTTTCCATATGTTTCCATGATGTTTCCAGGGAGTTTCCATGTGTTTCCATGCGGAGAAAAGGATCAACGGCATCAGCAGAGTGAGATGGCAAGCCGCTATCTTCGGCTTTTACTCAGTCCTCAGTCCCCAGTCCTCAGTCCTGCTAACGGCCCGCGTCGTCGAGCGGAAAATGTTTGTGGTGCTCATTTTGGCTCAACCGGGCTATGACGGCAGTAAACAAAAATTCCCATGATGTTTCCAGGATGTTTCCATGGCAAAGAAAAAGATTAATGATGACACACTCTTACAACTGATCCGGGATGGAAACAGAAGGTTATGACGCGCAGGTATTGAGAAAAAAATCAAAGCCGTGTTCACTCAAAAATTCAAATATTTCCTTATTTGAGTGTATACTACCTGTGCGTTGCCTTATCCCAAGTTCGGCATCCTGCGATCAGCGTCAATCTCGTGCTCATCCGAAAAAGGGGCGGCGCACATTTGTTCGAGCAGTATGTAACTCTTTCAAGGAAAGAACCGGTTTGTATGCATCCATACCCGGGTGGCGAGGCGCGGGACGTCTCTTCGGGCTAACTTATCAAGCCCTTCGGGGCATTTTAGCCAGTGTCGCAATTTAAATACCACTATTGATCGCAACCTGGTCTGAGGAGTAGATGCGATGAGTCGAGAAAACGATGTTGTAATGGTTTCTGCAGCGCGAACCGCCATCGGCAAGTTTGGGGGAGCGCTAAAAGATGTGCGGGCACACCAGATGGCCGCACATGTCATGAAGGAGGCCCTGCGCCGCGCAAACAACCTGGACCCGCACTTACTGGGCGAGATCGTCGTAGGAGACTGCGTCCAGTGCTTTGATGAGGCCAATACCGCGCGCACCGCAGCGCTTGCGGCCGGAATCCCTTTCGAAGTTCCGGCTTTCACCGTACAGAGGCAGTGTTCCTCGTCCATGCTGGCGCTGAATTGCGGCGCGCAGGTGATTAAAAGCGGAGATGCGGACGTTGTCATGGTGGGGGGCGTGGAATCGATGAGCAACGGGCCCTACTATCTGCCTGCCGCCCGCTGGGGAATGCGTCTGCAACACCAGCAGGTAATGGATTCGGTCTGGGAGATGCTCCACTCGGGCAGCCGCGTTCTGGGGGAACCCATGATCATGGGGATCACGGCGGAAAACCTGGCAACAAAGTACAACATTTCGCGCGAGGACCAGGATATAGTGGCCCTGGCCAGCCACAACCATGCGGAAGCCGCCACAAAGGCCGGGCGTTTCAAGGATGAAATCACGCCCATCGAGCTTCCGGGCAAAAAGGGCAAGGCAGAAGTATTCGATCAGGATGAACATACCCGCTTCGGCCTCACCATGGCCGATCTGGCCAAACTCAAGCCGACGTTCAGACCCGATGGCACGGTGACCGCCGGCAACGCGTCCGGGCTCAATGACGGCGCTTGTGCCGCAATCCTCATGACGCGGGGCAAGGCCAAGGAACTGGGGCTCACTCCCATGGCCAGGATCGTGGCGTATGCGGGCGCCGGTGTGGAACCGCATCTCATGGGCTACGGGCCGGTGCCGTCTACTCGCAAAGCGCTGAAGAAGGCCGGGATGACCCTTAAGGACATCCAACTCATCGAACTCAACGAAGCTTTCGCTGCGCAGTATGTCGCATGCGAAAGGGGGCTCGAGCTGGACCGTTCCATTACCAACGTCAACGGCAGTGGCTGCGGCCTTGGCCATCCGGTCGGATGCACCGGGTTGCGCCTTGTGATTTCACTGACTTATGAGATGGCGCGGCGCAATCTCGAAGTGGGGCTGGCCACGCTGTGCGTAGGCGGCGGCATGGGCATGACCACCATTGTGGCACGGGACTAAGACCTGCATCCTTTACTAGAGCGCCTCAACAGTTTGAGCGCCGGGCCCCTTTTGAAGATCGGGAAAATACCCGGGCGGAACTGCTGGTGCAGGGAACTCCGGTAAAGATGAACGAAACCCCGCAGCGCATCAAGTGGGCCTGCCGCAAGGCGGGCCCATACAATCCAGCATTGTTACGCATGTTTAGGTCGTCTCTTCCAGCCAAAAACGCTTTTCGAAGACAAAAACGCTGTTGAAATCCGTTTTAAGTCGTGATAATGGAGCACTTCGTGTAATTGCTACTCAGGGTGCCGGTGCTCAATAATTCTCAGGCTGTTCAGCGCTGTTGCAATCAATTTCGATAGATATTGCCAGCCGCTCCTCTTTCGGCTTACACTTTCGGCTATCCTAACAAGATACTTTGCGTTTTCATTGACCTTTCGGGACAGCCGGGTTAATTCTCCGCTCTGTCAAACGAGGTACGCTCTAATCAATACCGCCGTGGGCGGGGTGAGACATAAAGGCCGGCCACGTGCAATATGGCCGGCGGCTCACCGCCTGCGGGAGGCCTCAGGTAAAACATGGCCATTGAACAACGTCTTCTGCAAAACAAAAAAAGACTCGTCCGGCAATGGTTCGATATGCTGGCTGGGACTTATCCGCTCGAAACGGTCAGATTGCTCAAAAAGGAGACAAACCAATTCGCCAATCCGGTTGGACATACTTTCCTGGTTGCAATCGACGAGATTCTCGATGAATTTTTAGGTCAAAACAACGCGGAGACCATGTGGCCCCTGCTCGATAAGGTGATTAGAATCAGGGCGATCCAGGATTTTTCCCCATCGAGTTCTCTGGCTTTCATTTTCGGTTTGAAAACGATAGCCTTGGAGTTGCTCGAAGAGGATTTGGCCTCAGGTGTCGTGGGCCGGGAGGAGTTGTCCGATTTCGACCTGAAAGTGGACGCTCTGGCCCTGAGTGCGTTCGACGTCTACATGCGTTGTCGTGAAAATCTTTTCGAAGTAAGGATGACCGAGGTAAAGAACAGGACGCACAGGCTCCTCAAGAGGGCCCAGATCATTTCTGAACCGGAAGCCGGAAGCGATTAGCCAGTGAAGTCAGAAGGGTGAACTTTTCACTCTTCACCCTTCACTCTTCTTTTTACAGGAGGTCGTGTAAATGGGCATCAATTTTTCCCTCGCTGCAGTCCTTGCGCTCGTTTTGGCTTGTTTTTTGGGGGTCAAAACGGCCGGACTCAATCACTTCTTTGGCGTAACCGTGCCGTACTTAGCTATCCTCTTTTTTCTGTGCGGCGTCGTTTACAGGGTCCTCAAGTGGGCCTCCTCGCCCGTTCCCTTCCGGATTCCGACCACGGCCGGCCAGCAGAAGTCCCTGTCATGGATACCTCAAAACAAGCTCGACAATCCTTCAACCAAAAGACAGGTTGTGGGCAGGATGATCATGGAGGTGCTCCTTTTTCGCTCGCTTTTCCGGAACACCAAATTCGAGATGCAAAAAGGATCCAAGTTCTACTACCAGTGGGAAAAATGGCTCTGGTTCGCAGGGCTTGCCTTCCACTACGCTTTTCTTGTCATCCTGATAAGGCATCTGCGCTTTTTCACCGAACCGGTGCCCTTTTTCGTCCATGGCATTGAAAGAGTTGACGGGATTCTACAGGTGGGGCTTCCCGGCGTCTACCTCACCGATCTCGTTTTTATGGTGGCGGTGACCTACCTGCTGATCAGAAGGCTGGTCATCCCGCAGTTGCGCTACATATCTCTTCCGCAGGATTTTTTCCCGCTTTTTCTTCTCCTTGCAATCGGGACGACAGGCATTCTTACCCGCTATTTCACCAAGGTCGACCTGATCAAGGTCAAGCAGTTGGCAATGGGGCTTATTTCCCTTAAACCGGTCGTACCAGAAGGGATCGGAGTGATTTTCTTCATTCATCTTTTCCTGGTGAGCGTGCTGTTTGCGTACTTTCCTTTCAGCAAGCTGATGCACGCGGGCGGCGTCCTGCTTAGCCCGACGCGCAATCTTCCCAACGACAGCCGCATCATACGCCACATAAATCCATGGAACTACCCGGTAAAAGTGCACACTTACGCGCAGTATGAAGACCATTTCAGGGAAAAGATGGTCGAGGCCGGATTGCCTGTTGAAAAAGAGCTGGACGAAGAAGCGGTTCCGGCCAAACATTGATGAAGTCGGCGGCGGCGCCACAGCCGAGATTGCCACTGCCCTCGGCAGCGGCCGGACGGCTCAGGCATCCCCCGAACCGATAACCCTACCAAGGAGTTATTTGAGCAATGGCTAAGGTCCCCAAACCAAACGAACTCGTAATGGAGCATGGGTTTCCCAAAACGGGATGGATGGACACCCCGGCCGTTTTCAGGCCTGGCAACTTCAGCTATCCGGGAAAGGCGAAAAACCTGGAAGCCGTAGGACTTCCAAACCCCAGAGAATGGTCTCCGCTGGATGAAGACTGGAAACTACCCTCCAATTGGAAACAGATCCTGCTGGAAGGTATGCGAGAGCGCCTTGACAAGTTCCGCTCGCTTAAGATTTTTATGGATATATGCGTGCGCTGCGGGGCTTGCGCCGATAAATGCCATTTCTATCTGGGCTCGGGCGACCCGAAGAACATGCCCGTCCTCAGAGCCGAACTCCTGAGGTCGGTCTATCGCAAGGAATTCTCGCTTGCCGGCAAGCTGATGGGCAAAATGGTTGGCGCCCGCGACCTTACCGAGGACGTGGTAAAAGAATGGTTCATGTACTTTTTCCAGTGCACGGAATGCCGCCGCTGCTCGCTTTTCTGTCCTTACGGGATCGATACGGCGGAAGTTACCATGATGGGCCGTGAACTCTTGAACCTGATCGGCCTGAACATTGACTGGGTCGTAGGCCCCGTGGCCAATTGCTACAATAACGGAAACCACCTCGGGATTCAGCCGCACGCCTTCAAAGACATGATCGAGTTTTTTGTCGATGAAATCGAGGCCGTAAACGGGATCAGGTGTGAGCCGACTTTCAACCGCAAGGGGGCCGAGGTCCTCTTTATCACTCCTTCGGGCGATGTTTTCGCAGACCCCGGGACCTATACTCTGATGGGCTACCTGATGCTCTTCCATGAGATCGGGCTCGATTACACGTGGAGCACTTACGCCTCCGAGGGCGGAAACTTCGGCATGTTCACCTCACACGAGATGATGAAGCGCCTGAACGCCAAGATGTACGCGGAGGCCAAAAGGCTCGGCGTAAAATACATCATTGGCGGCGAGTGCGGACACATGTGGCGCGTTGTGAACCAGTACATGGACACTATGAACGGCCCGGCGGACTTTCTCGAAGTGCCGGTGTCTCCCGTTACGGGCACTAGATTCGACAACGCCGCCTCTACCAAAATGGTGCACATCGTAGAGTTTACGGCCGATCTGATCAAGAACGGGAAGCTGAAGCTCGATCCGAGCCGAAACGACAACCTGGTCATGACTTACCATGATTCCTGCAACACTTCCCGCGGCATGGGCTTTTTCGAAGAGCCGCGCTACGTGCTAAAAAACATCTGCAATAATTTCCATGAAATGCCGCCCGAAACCATCCGGGAGCAGACTTACTGCTGCGGTTCAGGGTCGGGCTTAAATAACGACGAGTTCATGGAAATGAGAATGCGGGGCGGGTTGCCCCGGGCTAACGCGGTACGCCATGTACACGACAAGCACGGAGTAAACGCGCTTTCGTGCATTTGCGCCATCGACCGCGCGGTGCTTACCGCCCTGATGGATTACTGGGTACCCGGTGTTACCGTGTACGGAGTTCACGAGCTGGTAGCCAACGCTCTTGTGATGGAAGGCGAAACCGAGAGGACCACCGACCTGCGCAGCGAGCCTTTGCCCGGAATGGAGGAGGATAGCGAGAATGAAGATGTATGATGGAAAATATATCCTTGTCGGCCTGATCATTTTCATCGTGCTGGCAACCTTCCCGGTATGGTTCAATCATGGCAAGGCCGCTCCACCGCCCGATCCAAAGCTGAACACCCCGGTCATAAGCCAGATGGTCAACAAGCAGTGCGTTTTGCCCAAGGAAGAAATGGTCACAGGGCATATGAAGCTTTTAAACGAATGGAGGACGGAGGTTGTCCGAAACAATAAGAGAATGTACGTGGCAAGCGACGGCAAGACCTATGAAATGAGTCTTCAGAACGAGTGCATGAAGTGCCACTCCAATAAGTCTCAATTCTGCGACCAGTGCCATAACTACGCCGGGCTGCAAAAGGACTCCGACCCCTACTGCTGGAATTGCCACATTGCTCCAAAGGAGAACATGTAATGGAAACTGGCAGAAGGACATTTCTGAAAATAGGCGGCATTTGCACTCTGGGGCTTGGATCTTTGCGGGTAGTCAACGCGTTTGGAAAAACGGAAACGCCCAAATTCATGGCAAATCTTCAAGCCCTTACCGCGAAGCGATGGGCAATGGCAATCGATATGAAGAAGTGCTGGGAAAAAGGGCCTCCCGGCTGCAGGGACTGCGTGCTTGCCTGCCACTCGACCCATAATGTTCCGGATATCGGGACTCAGAAAGAAGAGATCAAGTGGATCTGGGACGAAAAGTATGAGAACACCTTCCCCGGGCAGGAAAGTGGCATGGAACCCGAAGAAGTAAGGGAAAAGCCATTCATGGTCCTTTGCAATCACTGCAAGAATGCGCCCTGCACGCGTGTTTGCCCGACCAAGGCTACCTTTAAGAGAGACGATGGAATCACCGTGATGGACTTCCACCGCTGCATCGGCTGCCGGTATTGCATGGCCGGTTGCCCCTTCGGCGCCAGGAGCTTTAATTTCAGAGACCCGCGCCCCTATATCAAGACGGAACTTAACCCCACTTTCCCGACCAGGGAACGGGGGGTTGTCGAGAAGTGCAACTTTTGCGAGGAACGACTCGATGCCGGGAAAATGCCGGCCTGCGTCGAGGCGTGCAAGTGCAAGGCGCTCTCTTTCGGCGATCTCGAGGACCCGAACTCCGACGTGCGAAAAGCTCTTGTTTCGCAATTTTCGCTAAGGCGCAAACCTGAGCTGGGGACCGAACCCGGCGTTTACTACATAATTTAAACAGAGATCGGATGACGGATGACGGAAGACGGAAAAATCCGTCCTCTGTCTTCCGGCCTCTGTCCTCTGACAAAGGGGTGGGAAATGCTTGAAAGAGCACTTACTGGAAGCACAAGATACAAAAAGCTGCTTGGGGTCCTGCTCGTCTTCATGGGGCTTGGTTTTGCGGCTTACCTCACTCAGTGGAACCGGGGTCTTACGATCACGGGATTAAGCAGGGACGTTTCCTGGGGAATCTACATCGCCCAGTTTACTTTCCTGGTGGGCGTCGCGGCCTCTGCGGTCATGGTCGTCCTTCCCTATTACCTGCACGATGTGAAGGCGTTCGGGAAAATCACCATTCTAGGCGAATTTCTGGCCATAGCTTCGGTGACAATGTGTCTTCTGTTTATCGTAGTCGATCTTGGCAAGCCGATGCGCCTTTTGAACGTTTTGCTCTATCCAACGCCCAATTCGGTCCTTTTCTGGGACATGATCGTTTTGAACGGCTACCTGCTGCTAAACCTGCTCATCGGCTGGAACGTCCTTGAAGCCGAACGCAAGGGAACTCATTATCCCAACTGGGTAAAGCCACTCATCTATATTTCGATCCCATGGGCAGTCAGCATTCACACTGTCACGGCCTTCCTCTATGCAGGTCTGCCTGCAAGGCACTACTGGCTGACCGCCATCATGGCCGCCCGCTTTCTTGCCTCGGCCTTTTGCTCCGGCCCCGCCCTTCTCATCATGCTTTCATACCTGGTGAAAAAATACTCCAAATTCGACCCAGGTAAAGAAGCCATAGACAAGCTGGCGACGATTATGACTTACGCCATGCTGATAAGCGTTTTTTTCGTCGGCCTGGAGTTCTTTACGGCGTTTTACAGCAATATCCCTGGCCATATGGACGCACTCAAGTACCTGTTCGTGGGCCTTGAAGGCCACCACAAGCTGGTCCCGGCTATGTGGCTTTTTACCATTCTGGCCGTAACCGGGGTTGTGCTGCTTTTGCAACCGGGTGTGCGCAAGAACGAAAAAATGCTCCTTGCCGCTGCCGTCTGCGTCTTCTTTTCCATGTATATTGAAAAAGGCGTCGGGCTGATCGTGGCCGGTTTCATTCCGAACCCATTCGACCAAGTTCGCGAATACGCGCCGAGCGTCCCGGAGATAATGATTGCGCTTGGGATCTGGGCAACTGGTTTCTTCGTTCTTACCGTGCTCTACAAAATTGCCGTTTCGGTCAAAGAAGAAGTCGGGGCATAGAATGTGTTAGGATTGCCCCTCTGACTCAACGCTCTGCCAACTAACGGATGAAATAGATTGTGGATTGATTCGAAAGCCCGTGCCGCCCGGCGCGGGCTTTCCCTTTTGCGCCCCCGGGGCGGATCTCTGCCGCCGGGTGGTTTACCTGCACCGAGAACGAAATTTCAAAGATTTTGAATTTCTGCCAATTTTGCGTCTACTTCGGCCTCGAAAAATCCCCAACGTAAATTTGAACGACTGATTGTTGCTGGCTCAAGCGTCCAGCCGTGGTTAACTTCGATCTATAGGTGATAGATTGAAGTGTGCGGATGAGCAACTGGTTTCCGTCCGGAAAGGGTCCCTTCCGACTCGGAAACTGCTAGTGTCTTATCCGGGGATTCCGGATGGACAATTGCTAGCTTGGGTTCGCTGACGGCTTCCGCTCAAAACGAGTATTTAATCACGCCGGCGGCGTGACCGGTGTCCTTCCGGAAACGCTGGATGAACGTAGGATAATTTGACCTTATGGGACACCGGCATTTTTCGATCCGGAAAGGACCCTTTTCGGACGCAAACGTGAGTAAGAGGGTTTTTCGAAATGCATGGCACGGTAAAATGGTTCAGCGATCAGAAGGGCTACGGATTTATCGCGGATGATTCCGGGAAAGAATATTTTGTTCACCATAGCGCCATAGAGGGCGAAGGCTTCAAGAGTTTGCAGGAAGGCGAGAGCGTTAATTTCGAGGTCGAACAGGGGGCCAAGGGACCGCAAGCGGTTCGCGTAAAGAAGGGCTAAAAAATGGCGCAGGTGAAAGCGGCGAGAATGCCTTAGACGGCATCAGGCTCGCTCTGCCGCGAGGGGTGAAATCGTTCTTGACTTGCCCCTGCGCTATGGTTTATCTATGCGCTTGGTTGCAGCATTATGCCGGATTGAGACCCGTTTGGCTTTCAGCGCTGCAAACTCAAAAATCTTTTAGAGGTCTTACCCAGGCCCCCAACGGATTTTTTTACAGCCCGCCAAAAGCGGGCTTTATTTTTGTGGAGCATCCTTGAAAAAGGTCCTTAATATAATTCAGCTCGCAATTGTTGCAGGCATCATTATTTACGGTACAGTATCGCTTTTCCGGGGCAACTTTGAAGGAGCTTACGCGACCTTCCCTTTTCTGCTTTTATATTGGGTCTGGTTCGTGGCCAGAAAACGTCGAAAAGATCAGGAGGAAATCGACGACCAAAAGGATTAAAGCCGAGAAAGCCTTTTACAGATTCGGCCGGTTTCGGGCAGGGTGGGCCCCGCCTCACGGAGCGTACACGAGATTTATTCTGCTATGCGAATCAGCAAGCCGGTTAAATTAATCGTTATTTGTGCGGCTTTGGCCTTTGCGTTTGCACGTTGCGCCAGGCCCCTTTTTCGCCAAAGACTCCACCCACCGAATATCCCGAGACGTCTCATGCAGAAAGAATCTCTGCCGCAAGACACGCCGTAATTCCAATAAATTATCGAGGAGAATGGAAAAGCTTGATTCGAGTTGATAAATAGTCCAAATAAGATGGCTTGGCAGAGCTCTGGAGGGGGCTATTTATCTAACCTCCGTGTATTTTCTCTTTTCTTCGCGTCTGGTTTATTGCTGTCAATAGCTTCGCGTGAACAATTTCCAGGCCCGCAAGATGTGGAGAATTAGGGTGCTGCGCAAGCGATGAACGTTTAAATGCAACCGCCTCTTTTTGGCTCTGTGCGCTCTGCCGCCATCCCGGCCAAAGCTTGGACGCCCTGGTGGATGTGATTTTTTGGTTTTCGCGCTATTGTTTTTCATATAGAGTTCGGGCGCGAATCAAGTGGATATGGTCGGTTGTGGCCCCACTTATCCTTTGTTTACTGATATATAGGTGTTTTATGAAAGTCTTCATCGGAGCGGATCACGCTGGTTTTGAATTGAAGGATCTTCTCGCTTCCTCTTTGAGAGAGGCGGATATAGAGGTTGTGGACGTTGGCACGAACAGTCCCGATTCGGTCGATTACCCGGTATATGCCTTTCGAGTCGCGTGCGCGGTGAGGACTGGAGAAGCGGATCGTGGCATCCTGGTGTGCGGCAGTGGGATAGGAATGTGCATAGCGGCTAACAGGGTGCCCGGAGTGCGGGCCGTGAACGGACGCGAACCGTTCGAGGCACGCATGAGCCGACGTCACAATGACAGCAACGTTTTGTGCCTTGGGTCCCGTTTCATCGGCGTTGACCTGGCCCTTGAAATAATGCGCGAATGGATAAAAGAACCTTTCGAAGGCGGCCGTCATAAGAGACGCATCGATTTGATCGACGACCCAAAGGCCGAATGACTGGCATAGTTTTATAATATTAATAGGGCATATTTTCCCAATAGGGAGATCCAAAATGACATTCCAGGAACTTATTGCCGCCCTGAACAAGTTCTGGGCCGACAGGGGATGCGTGATCCAGCAGCCCTATGACCTCGAAGTCGGCGCGGGCACGTTCAATCCAGCCACTTTTTTGAGGGTTCTCGGGCCGGAGCCATACAATGTCGCTTACGTCGAACCATCCAGGCGACCGACCGACGGCCGGTATGGGGAAAACCCCAACCGGCTCCAACACTACTATCAATACCAGGTGATTCTCAAGCCTTCTCCCCCCGATTCGCAGGGAGTATACCTGGAGAGCCTCAAGAGCTTTGGCGTCGACCCCCTGGATCACGATATCCGCTTTGTCGAGGATGACTGGGAGTCGCCCACCCTGGGGGCCTCGGGCCTCGGCTGGGAAGTCTGGCTCGACGGGATGGAAATAACGCAGTTCACATACTTTCAGCAGGTCGGCGGCATCCCCCTCACTCCGGTCAGCCTGGAACTAACCTATGGCCTGGAAAGAATCGCGATGTACCTGCAGGGGGTCAACTCAATCTACGACCTCATCTGGAGCGGCAATGTCACTTATGGCGACGTACACCACGAGGGTGAGGTGGAATGGTCCCATTATAATTTCGAGGAGGCTGACGTGGGAATGCTGCTCAAGCTCTTCGACATGTACGAGGCTGAATCGTTGCGTATGAACGAGCGCGGACTGGTTCTGCCCAGCTATGACTATACGCTCAAGTGCTCCCACGTGTTCAATTTGCTTGATGCACGCGGGGCGATCAGCGTAACTGAAAGGACCAACTATATCGCCAGGGTCAGGAACATGGCGCGGCTTGTTGCGCACGCCTATTACGCCCAGCGCGAGAACATGGGATTTCCGCTTTCGAATAAATGGCCGCAGGCATAGACCAAGGAAGCGGAAAACGCGGAGCAGGAAACACGAATCAGCGGTGTGATTCCTGCTCCATGCTCCCTGCTACCGTCTAAGAGCGAAGGTGAACAGATGGCGAAGACCCTGTACATAGAGATTGGAACTGAAGAAATACCTGCCGGCTACATCCTGCCCGCGCTGGAATCGATATCTTCTCGGATGGCCCGTTTTCTGGATGAAAACCGCATAGAACATGGTGAACCCACGGTAGCCGGCACTCCTCGCCGGCTCGTGTTGAATGTACCGGATGTGGCGGATTCCCAGCAGCCGGTTAGGACCGAAGTAATCGGGCCGCCCAAAAGCGCCGCATACGATGCTCAGGGAAAGCCCACGAAAGCTGCCGAAGGCTTTGCAAAAGGTCAGGGCGTGAGCATTGGGGACCTGTCAACAAAGCAGACGCCCAAGGGTGAGTATCTTTGCATCTTTCGGGAGGAAGCCGGTCTTGCGGCCCGCGAACTCCTCGAAAAAACGCTCCCTGACTTCATCGCTAAAATTCCATTTCCAAAATCTATGCACTGGTCTACCTACAGCGAGACTTTTGCCAGGCCGATTCGATGGCTGGTGGCCCTGTTTGGACAAGAGGTTCTGCAGTACGAATACGCCCGCGTGCACTCCGGGAAAAAGTCGATGGGCCACCGGTTCATGAGCCCCGTGTGGATCGAGGTGAGTGATATGGAAAGCCATCGCGAAAATCTCAGGAAGAACTACGTCATCCTCGACATAGCCGAGAGGCGTCAACTCATCCTGCAGGGAACGGCGACGGCTGCCGCAGGGGTCGGCGGCAAGGTCCTCGCCGACGATGAGCTTCTGGACGAAGTCACACAACTGGTCGAGTTCCCTCAACCGCTCGTCGGGCGGTTTGAAGCCAAGTATCTCGAACTTCCCCCCGAACTGCTTATTACGGTCATAAAGAAGCACCAGCGATACTTTGCCGTAACGGACGACGCCGGCGCGCTGCTCCCATATTTTGTAACCATTTCCAACACAATCCCACGGGATTTCGCACTGGTGGAAGCGGGCAACGCAAGAGTAGTGAGGGCGCGGCTCGAAGATGCCCGCTTCTATTACCGGGAAGACCGCAAGGTGCCGCTCAGCCAGTGGGTCGAACAGCTAAAGGGGGTCGTTTTCCATTCGAAGATCGGAACGAGCTACGAAAAAATGGAGCGCTTCAGCGAACTGGCCCTGATGCTCGCTGAGAGGGTTGCCCCGGATCGCGTGCCAGAGATTCGCCGCGCAGCTTTGCTGTGCAAGGCCGATCTAGTGTCAGGCGTGGTGAGCGAATTTCCCGAACTCCAGGGGATTATGGGAAGGACTTACGCGCGGCTCCAGGGCGAGCCTGAAGCAGTTGCAGAGGCCATCTACGAGCACTACCTGCCAAATCGGTCAGGCGGTCCGGTCCCTTCGCGAATCGAAGGCTCGCTTGTAAGCATCGCCGACAAAATCGACACGATTGCAGCCTGCTTCGGGGTCGGGCTGCTTCCCACCGGCACGACCGACCCGTTTGCCCTGAGGCGCCAGACGCTTGGAATCATACGAATCGTGCTCGAAACGCCTCTGCGAATTTCGCTTGCCGAGATAATAGACAGGGCGCTCGCACTGCTTTCAAATAAACTCATCCGGCCGACGGAAAATGTAAAACTGGACATAATGGCCTTTTTCGAAGGACGCCTTCACCATTATCTTGCAACCCTGGACGAGGGATTCCGCCCCACGGCGCTTTCAGCGGAAGTTGCCGACCAAGTGGGGGGAACCGAGTCAGTAAGGTTGAGCACCGATGTGATCGAGGCGGCGCTTTCAGTGGGCATAGACGATCTGCTCGAAGCCGTCGAAAGGACCAAAGCCCTTGCCCGCTTTACCACGAGACCCGGCTTCGGCGCCTTGGCGGCAGCCGTTAAGCGCGTGGCCAACATCATCAAGGAGCCCGAGACCTCGCCTGTTGACGCCTCTCTTTTCAAAAATCCCGCCGAAGGGTTGCTCTTCGACGAACTGGCAAAGGCCGAAGCGGATGTGGGCAACCAGTTGGCCCGATCGGATTTCGCCGCGGCAATCGAATCCATGGCCCGGCTCAAACCCATGATCGATTCCTTCTTCGATTCCGTGCTGGTTATGGACAAGGAAGACTTGGTTCGAAGAAACCGGCTTGCACTCCTCACTCGAACGAGAGACCTTTTTGCCCGAGTGGCGGATTTCCGAAAAATTCAAACCCCCTGAGTGTGGATTTAATATCGCAAATACTTACCTTTACCAATGTCGGACGACGGAACGCAACGGACTATCCGGATGCGCGCCGCTGTCCGCCTCATTTATCTTACTTGCGATTTTCTTAAAGGAGGGGATTTACTATGCTGGATAAGCGCTCGCTGCACATGAAGGTCCAAGAACAGTGCGATTGCTACGCCAACACCGACCCGCTCAGTGAAATGGCCGGTCTGATCAAAGAGCATGATTCAGAAGAGGGTGCTCTGAAATGGCTTGCTTTGGCCGTTTTGCATGGAATTGACAGAAACGCGGAAAAAATCACTATTCGCTGCACCGCCGAAGGAGAAGTTTCGGTGACAGCAAAATATCGCAAAACCGAACTGCCCAGCCCCCCGACTCAGATCGGACGGAAAGTTTTCGATGTGGTGAAGGGAATTACGCACATTGAAGGAGATAAAGGAAAATCGCCTGTTGTGATCGGCATTCGCGACAGCAGCATAAAGGTTGAGATGAAGCTCGACCGCGACGGCGCCAAAAAAGAAGAGGAAGTCGTCTTGAAATTTCCCGATTAGGGTGAAAAAATTGACGCGGGGACACTGGGACAAAACGGTCTCCTCTTCTCCGCGTTTTGCAGTTCCCGTGTGCCCGTGTCACCGTGCAACCTAGTTCGTCTCCCTAAGATTGAACCTTGGAGGCAGTACTTTGCCCTCTGGAATCCTAGTGGCATTTCTTGATACAGGTATGCACTCCTCGCTCATATCGAACTTCACCGTCCCGCCTTCAATCCCGCTTGTAACAGAAGCGACAGAAGTATAAACTTATTCGGGAACATCCGATTATGCTGGCAATCTCCGGTTGGGATCTTTGACTCAAATTTTTTTGACCAAAGAAAGCATTTTCCGTCCCGGCAGGGAAATCAAAAGTTCCTGCTCCTGCTGGAAAAACAGAGGGGAACATCATGAGTAAAAACATGGATACCAAGAAAGATGGAAAGAAAAAACCAGCTAAGAGCTTAAAGGAAAAAAGAGCCGAGAAGAAGGGCAAAAAGGAGACCAAAAAGTAAAATCCTGTGCGCATATGGGTAATCCAATGGATACTCCCATGACGCAAATCCTTCGTGACGGAAAGGTATACAAAATCCTCGAGGGCTGCTGTGAATATCATTACGATGATCCTCTGAGGCCGACGCGCCGGGGTTGAACACGCCAACAGATAAACCGGCGGCACGATGTTTAAAAACCCATAGAGGTTGAAGAATTCCGCCAACCGGGAGAGGGATCAGGTGATAAAGCGCAGCGCCGTTATGGGCATTGGATTCGTTCTTCTGGTCATCGGCCTGGCAGGTCTGACTCTTTTGCAGAAAACAGTGGTTTACGGGCCGGAGTCCAAAGTGCAGCGCGGCTTGCTCGATATAAAACCGCAGGTTCCCTCGCAGGAGGGTTCAGGCAGGCAGACTGACCTTGAGCGAAGGCAACTTCCTGAGCTATCGGACAGCATCAAACATACCCCGGAAACTGCGAGTCTTACCGGGCAGGTTCCAACGCCTCTATCAGGGGAAGGACCCCTTAAGCCGGGTGCCGGCAGCGACACCGGCGGTGCTTCGGGGGCAATCAACCCGCGCCACATAAGCAATGGAGTTGGTGAGCAGCAGTCAACGTCCGGAGACCAGGCTCCAGAAAGGGCGATTTCCATCCAGCAGGCAGGCAAAGATGAGCGCAGTTCTCCGGAACAGGGTCAGGCAGAGCTACAGGTTACAGCGAAGCCGGGTGCCGAGACAACCCAAGACTCGTTGCCTTCAGGGAGCAAAGCGCGGTCTCACCGCTCACCCGATGCGTTGCAGCCGGTGGCGATCAGGTTTCATTTCGATCCGGCCTTAAAGCGCGAAATAGATGTGGCTGTGGTGCATTTCGGTGATTCGGTAAGCGTGAGAGTGCGGCGGTCAGGGCAAGCGGACTTGGGGCTCCATCTCGCTTTCGTTGTTCCGGATACTCTCGAAACCGATACCTGGCGCGGGTGGAGCACCGGACCTCGACGGGCGGTTGTTGCCCCGATACAATACATTGACAGGATCGATTTGTCGGCTGCCAGGGGTTTTGGAGTCGCTCTGACAAGGAAGCTCGATTCAAAGGAGGGAGCCGTTTTGAAGCTTGGGGCCGATTACTCTCGCGGCCAAAATCTCGAAGCTCCCCGAGGCGGCCCAGCGAGGGCGGGCGGCTGTGAAATCGAGATGAAGATTTATCCGGGCAATCATTGGAACATCAAGCCGAGGGGGCTTGTATGATCTGAGAGTTTTGAGATGACAGTTTTTAAAACTCAAAACTACAGGAGGGGAAAAATTGATTTTCTGGGCAAGTCGGCACGCGGGCTGTAAAGCGAAAATTAAGTTAACCGTAATAGCGGTCTTAGTGCTTGTGTGGGCGGCCGGGGCCATCGCCGGAGTCAATGAGGATTTGAACCAGGCGGCAATGCGTGGCGATGTGGCTGCTGTCCAGCGATTGATAGGCAGGGGAGCCAGGGTCAACGCCAGAGACAAGTCCGGCTGGACTGCGCTGATGCTTGCCTGCCAGGGCGGAAAAATCGAGGCGGTGAAGGCGCTGCTTGGCAGGGGGGCCGATGTCGGCGCCGCTAACGGCAGCGGCATAACAGCATTGATGATTGCTTCCCAAAACGGGTACAGTGATATCGTCAAAGTGCTGCTTGGCAAGGGGGCCAAGGTCAATGCGGTCAACAAAGAGGACTGGACTTCGTTGTCGACCGCTTCCTGGGGGGGCTATAAAGAGGTCGTGGAGGCGCTGATCGCCGGAGGGGCGGATGTCAATGCCAAGAACAGCAATGACGGCGCCACCGCGTTGATGGCTGCCTCCTTGAGGGGCCACGCCGGGGTCGTCCGGGCGCTACTCGACAACGGGGCCGAGGTCAATGTCAAAGACAGGGAGGGAGCAACCGCATTGACGCTTGCCTCACGATATGGCCACACCGACGTCGTGCAAGCCCTGCTCGCCGGAAAGGAGGTCGAGGTCAACGCCAGAGATGACCACAGCAATAGCGCTTTGACTCTCTCCTCGCGGTACGGCCACTTGGAGATAGTGCAGGCGCTGCTTGACAGGGGGGCCGATGTCAATTCGAAGGCCAATAACGGCACCACCCCGTTGATGTTTGCCTGTATGAAGAGCTATGTCGAAATTGTGGAAGCGTTGCTCGCCGGAGGTGCCGATGTCAATACCGAGGCCGATGACGGCGAAACCGCCCTGATGGTGGCCTCCCAGAACAGCAGCCTCGAGACTATTCATGCGCTCCTCGACAAAGGGGCCAGGGCCTCTGCGGCTAACAAGGACGGATACACTGCACTTATGATTGCCTGCGAGGACGGCCACCGCGAGATTGCGGAGGCGCTGATCGCCGGAGGGGCCGAGATCGACGCAAAAGACAAAGAAGGCGTAACTGCACTCATGCTCGCTTCCCAGGGTGCTCACCACGACGTGGTCATGGCCCTGCTCGACAAGGGCGCCGATGTCAATGCCAAAAGGAGTGACGACCGGACCGCGTTGATGACGGCTTCCTGGAATGATGAACGCGAGATAGTCCAGGCGCTGCTCGACAAGGGCGCCGATGTCAATGCCAGGGCGAACGATGGAGAAACCGCTCTAATGATTGCCTCGGGGAACGGCAACCTCGAGGTCGTGTTGGCGCTGCTTGACAGGGGGGCTGAGGTCCATGCCCGGATGAATGAGGGTTACACCGCTCTGGTGATTGCTTCCATGCAAGGCAACCGGGATGTCGCCCAGGCATTGCTCGATAGAGGGGCTGAGGTCAATTCGACCAAGGAGGACGGCGCAACCGCGCTGATGCTGGCCGCCCAGGATGGGCACCGGGCGGTTCTGGATCTGCTGCTCGCCAGGGGGGCGAACGTCAACGCCAAGGACAATAACGGTATTACCGCCCTGATGCTTGCCTCCCGCAATGGCCGCGACGAGGTTGTTCAGGCGCTGCTCGCAAAAGGGGCCCGGGTCAATGACAAGGACAAGGAGGACGCAACCGCGTTGCTGCATGCCTCGCAATATGGACACGTGCAGGTTGTGCGGTTGCTGCTCGCAAAAAAAGCCGACGTCAATGTGAAAGACAAAAAAGGCCAGACTGCGTTGATACTTGCTTCCCGGGGCGGCCACCGCGAAGTTAAAAAACTGCTTTTGAAAGCAGGAGCAAGATAATAATTGCAGGAATTTTGCAAGTCGCACTTCCCGCGCCTTTTTTTGTCGACTAAAATATCCCCGCGAACGTCTGTGTATCTAAGTGAACAAAGACCCAACTCTTCGATAATTTTTTCCAGAGGGGAGGACTAACGTGATAAAGCGCGGGGCTATTATCGGCATTGGAACTGTTACTCTTGTCATTGGCCTTACAGGTCTGGGTCTTTTGCAGACCGGGGTGATTCACCCCACCGAATTAAAATCGCCCGAGATGGCGCCAGCCCTTCAATCCGGGGTGAATCCCGGTACCGAAACCACCGCAGACCAGACTGGTCAGGGGCGCCAACCCGCGTCCGCAGACCTTGCGACCGAAAAACCGGTCCCGGTCCCGCAGGTAGGCAACAATGGCGAGCGCCGTTACCCTAAACAGGATCAAGTTGCGCAATCCCCGCCCACTAACGATCAGACACTGAGCGGACCTGCACAGGGCGCTAAGACGACTCGAAAGCCAAAATTCGACGAGAAGCGCAGGCAGGATCGCCTCAAGTCCGATTTGAAACGCTACGTGCGCACTAAGCCTCCGGCTCACACCGCGCAACCTGTTGTGATCAGGTTCAACTTCGATCCGGCGCAGTATCGTGGACTTAATGTGGCGCAGGTGCATAAAGGCGACAAAATAAGGGTGAAATTGCGGCGGGTCGGACAGGTGGACCGCAAGGTTTACTTCACTTTTTCGAGCAATATCAATTCACCGCAGGGCGCCGTTCTAAAGCTGGAGACGATGCTTTCGTTTCAGCGCCCGGTCGTTTACCGGACTGATCGGGGCTACTATGTAATCGAAGTGAAAATCTATCCGGGTAACCGGTGGAATATCAAGCCGAGGAGTTATGTATGACACGATTTTGTCTGACCCTGTTGTTTTCGGCTACGTCTGTTGCCGGCGCAGCCTTGGTTCTGTATGCAATCCTGGCCGGGTCCCGCGGGAATCAAGAGTGTGTCGGCGGGGAGAGTGTGGCGGCCGGTTTTTTTGACTCTCCCGCAGACTCCGGCGGGGTTCTCGATCTTGATATTGGTCATGAAAGCCTAAAGCACAGGGAAAAAGAGCCTTTCGACCCCGACAAGCACAAACCGGAGCCTATCGAGGCCAGGCAAAAGATTTCCTAGTACTCGCGAACAGAGAGATTTTGACTCGATTAACGGGGTTGAAAAATCTCCAATTTATGGATTCAGGGATTGCAAAACGAGAAGCGGGATTGAGTGGGAACTAGCGTAGTTTCCGTCCGGAAAGGGCTCTTTTCCGCCCTGGCGGTGTCAATCTTCGGGATTTTGATCTTTGCTCCTTGCTTCCTGCCCCACGTTTCTCAATCTCTCAATTCCTCAATTCGATAATTGCTTGAGAAGAAAAATGGATGGGACAACAAACCGCAGGAATGCGGCCGAAAAGGGGCCGGCCTCACGGGAGGCTATACGTCCGGCGACAAAAGTCCCGCCCCAGAACAAGTCGTAAGGACCAGCTTCAAATAGAGGATCACTCGTTGCTTGGCCGAGACGACGCGCCCAGTCCGCAGTTCACCGCTATGAATTCCACCATGGAGTCACAGAAACCCTTTTCCACCACAGCGTCACAGAGAGCGCAGAGATACGGACAGGCACAAGACGAAAGCAACCGGTGTTTTCGCCGCTTTTCCTGTTTTTTCTGTCAAAGCTCTTTTTGCCCGTTTATCCATGCCTTGCAGCAAAATGTTTCATGTAATCGACAAGCGTCCTGACAGCCTCAAGGGTTACCGCATTGTAGATGGAGGCTCTCAATCCGCCGACCGAGCGGTGTCCTTTCAACCCGGCCAATCCGGCTTCAACCGCGCCTTCTAGAAATTCATTCTCCAACACCGCCTCAGGCAGCAGGAAGGTGACGTTCATGCGTGAACGCGAATCCGGCCTGGCCGTCCCCCGGTAAAAATCCTGGCTGTCAATAAAATCGTAGAGAATTCCTGCCTTCTCGTCGTTTATCTTCTGCATACTGTCAAGCCCTCCGACAGTCTGTTCGATCCACTTGAGAACCAGCTCGCATACATAGATACAAAAGCAGGGGGGCGTATTGTAAAGCGAATTGTTTTCGGAATATGTGGTGTATTTGAGCATCGTCGGAAGTTCTTTGGGCACCATTTCCAGCATGTCTCGGCGAATAATGACCAGTGTCACGCCCGCCGGACCGATGTTTTTCTGCGCCCCGGCGTAAATCAGTCCGAAGGGGCACGGATCGAACCTTCGGCTGAATATGTCCGAGGACATGTCGCTGATCAGAGGAGCAGCGCCGGAGCCGGGGAAGGTCCTCCACTGGGTTCCACGGATGGTGTTGTTCGAGGTTAAGTGCAGATAGCCGGCATCCTGATTGAAAGGGACCTTTTCCGGGATGCAGGTAAAGTCCATCTCCTCGGAGCTTGCAACCACTCGCACCTCTTTGCCCAGTGTGCGGGCTTCCTTAATTGCCCTGGCCGACCATGTCCCGGTATGCACGTAATCGACGGGCTTGCCGGCAACGGCAAGGTTCATGGGGACCATGGAGAATTGGAGGCTTGCACCTCCTTGAATGAAAAGTACCTCATAGCTGTCGTCGAGGCCCAGCAGGCGCCGGACTCGCTGGACGGCGCTTTCCAAAAGGGTTTGAAAACTCTTGGACCGATGGCTTATTTCGAGCACCGACATGCCTGAGCCTTGAAAATCGAGCATCTCCATCTTTACCTGCTCGAGCACAACAAGAGGCAGGGCAGCCGGTCCAGGATTGAAGTTGTAGAGTCGTCGGGTCATGCGTCTTTCTCCTCTATCGTTGAAATAGTAAACGGGTACTTAGGACCCTGCTTTTACCTATTCACCCATGCTTTTTTTTTGTCAATTCCTTTCTCGAATTATTATTTTTTAGTAGTATCAAAAAATCGAGCTGAAGATCGAGATCCGGTATCGCAATTCGGATGTCGCAGGATAAATTATAAGTCCAATAGGACATATGAGTTCTATCGCCGCCGTGATAGCCTCCAAAATGAGGAATGCGAATGCAGATTGAATGGCAAATTGCTCCCCGAAATGAATGGCGGGCAGATGCCCTTGTCTTCTTCGTTTTCGAGAAGTCCCATGGATATCTTCCGGGCTTGGGGGGATTTCTGGAAGATGCCGGAAAGTGGCTCGCTGTCTCCGCTGCGCTGCCTGACTTTCAAGGCAAGCCCTCTGAGGTGGCCGTCGTTTATGCGCCTGCAGGTGACGTGCGGGTCCAGCGCGTCATACTTGCCGGTCTGGGCCCGGCGGAAGAGTTCGAAATCGAAAAGCTGAAGACCTCCGCCGCGTTCGCTCTAAGAAAGTGCCGCGAGCTTGGCGTCAGTAGGCCGGGGATTCCAATATCGGCCTTCGAAGGGTTTCCCTGCGAGCCGCCTTTTTGCACGGTAGCGAGTCTGCTGCGAGAGAGTCTCATCGGCGCGATGGCCGGACTTCACCGTTTCAATAAAATGAAGACCAAAAATTCGGATGCCCCACAAAGCCCCGAGTCCATTCTGCTTCTGTGCGATGCCGATCCAGGGCCGGAGCTGCTTGAAACTGCCACCCTGGCCGGCGCTGAAGTCGCGGGGATCGTGCTTGCCAGAGACCTCACCATATCTCCGGCAAACCGTGCGACACCCGGATTTATTGCCGAAACCGCATCTGAAATTGCTGCAAAGTTCGGGTTCAAAATCGAGATAATCGACCTGGATTCGGCGCGATCCATGGGCATGGGGGCCTTTTCTGCAGTCGCGCAAGGCAGCACTGAACCCGCATTTTTCATCGTAATCGAGCACGCGCCGCCCGGAACACTGAACGATCCTCCGATTGTTTTCATCGGCAAGGGCATCACCTTCGACACGGGAGGCATTTCGCTCAAACCCAGAGATAAACTGGAAGAGATGAAGCAGGACATGGCTGGGGCGGCATCCGTTTTGGGCGCCTTTGAGGTGATCGTGCCGCACCGGTCTGGTGAGGCGAGTGGCGGGCATTCTTCCCTGCACGGAAAATATGCCGGGCGGGCGGGCGTATAAGCCCGGAGACGTTTTTCGCTCCTATTCAGGGCAGACTGTCGAAATCATAAGCACCGACGCCGAAGGCAGGATGGTGCTCTGTGATGCGCTGGCCTACGCCGCCAGCCGTTTCAAACCCTGGCTCATGGTGGATATCGCTACCCTTACCGGGGCTAGCATCATTGCTCTTGGCAGGGATGTAGCCGCAGTTTTGGGCAACCGCGAAGAATTGGTCCGATCCATTCAGCAGATCGGCGCCTCAATTGGTGAACGATTCTGGCCGCTGCCTCTGTGGGACTCTTACTTCGAGGCTTTGAAAAGCGAAGTAGCCGACATGAAAAACGTTGGAGATCGCAGCGCCGGGACGATCGTCGGCGCAATGTTTCTCAAACAGTTCGTACCTAAGGAAATCCCATGGGCGCACCTGGATATTGCCGGCACCGCATGGACCGACAAAGACACCGGCTTTTGTCCAAAGGGCGCGACAGGCTTCGGAGTAAGGACCCTTTTTGAAATCGCGCGCAGGTGGCGCCCGTAAAGACTTACGCGGGGACGCGGAGATCAAATGCGGTCGATATCTTCGCGTCTGCTCAAGGATGGTGCAAGAGGCGATACCCAGTAGATTAAGCGATGCAGAAGCTGAAGCCGCAGAGACACAGGTATGGATAGAGTTTTCGGCCAAGAGTGGCTATCTCGACCCCAATGATGCCGATAAACAATACGACTTCATACAAGGCAAGACAATCCAAAAGCTCAGTCATCCCGATCAGTGGTGTATACGCTACTTGCCGGGCAAACCAGAGCCATTTGACAGTAACGCCGGCATTTCGCGTCACCGCGTCTCCCTTTCCCCACTTCGCCGTATCACCGTATCTCCCCCTCTCCGCATCAGTCTCTTCCGCCGGTCACTGCCCAGCTCTCTGTTTCAAGTTATTGAGCTTCTGGAGGAGTTCGGCGGGAGCTTCCGAACCTCTTTGGTCGATTACGTGCGGAGTAATCGCCACCAGCAGTTCGGTCCGCTGTAGTTCGGTGCTCCTGGACTGGAAAAGAGGCGAGAGCAGGGGTATGTCCTGGAGATAGGGAATCCCGCCTTTGATGACTGTGTTCTGCGACTGGATTATTCCACCGATTACCACAGTTGATCCGTTCTGGGCAAGAAGACTGGTCTTTATGTCCCTTTCTGTAAACGTTGGCGCGGTATTGCCGGCGCCGACCGTTGCGGTGGGACCCACCTCTCGAATCGTCTGTTCCAATTCGATACGGACCAGGCCTCCCGCGTTTATATGCGGAGTAATGTCCAGGATGACGCCGGTTTCCGCGTACTGGATCGTGCTAAAAACGGAGTTTGTCAACGTTCCCGTCTCGGCGGTGGAATACGAACCGGTCGGTACCGGCACACTGCCTCCGACTGTAATAGTTGCCTCCTTGTTATCCGTAGCCAAGAGCGTTGGAGTGGCAAGCACGGTGACGTTGGTTTTGGTGGCCAGAGCGCTCAAAAGGAACGCGAGGTTCTGTGCGTTGGCGACCCAGGACATGGCGACCCCTGCACCTGCTATACTCCCGATACTAATAGGAAATGCGCCCGGAGCAAAAGTACTCGATGTGGTGCTGCTCGCTGTAGTGTTGGCAGCCTGATTGGACAGTCCGCCGAAAGAAAGGCCATAACCTGTGTTAGTATTGGGATGGGTCTGGAAATAATATTGCAGCCCGTAGCTGAAATCCTTGGTCAAGTCCACCTCGGCAACCATCACCTCTATCAGTACAGCTCTCGGAATGATATCGAGGGTCTCGATCGTCTTTTTTATCTTTCCGTAATCGATAGCATTTGCCCGGACGACTATCGCGTTATTGACCTCGTCGGGAATTATCATCACCTCACCGGTAAAGATACCGCCGGGCTTGGGCGCCGTACCGGCTCCCTTCGCACCCGTTCCCTGGGAGGAGGTACCGGTTGTGCTGCTTGTCCGGGAAGCCGTGCTTCCAAAAGAGCTTCCGGCAACCCCGCTACTGCCGCCCATGGACGACCCGGTGCCCCCGAAGGAACCAGTGCTGGAGCTGCCGAAGGTGCCCCCACCCCCGCCGAAGGGGCTGCCGCCGCTCGTTCCGGCGCCAGTCGTGCCGAAGGCACTGCGGGCTGCGGTGCCCCCGGACGGCACGAGCTTCTGTCCCATCCCACCGGCACTCTCGATCCCGAGCACCGCGCTCACGATCTGCGAAATGTCCCGCGCCAGGCCGTTCTGGACGAAGTACACATAGATCTCTTGCTGATTTCCTATCCCGCGCACGTCCAGGGCCTGTATCCATTGCCGGGCCGATTTGAGCAGTTCGGGGTTCTGGGCCATGACCAGCACGCCCCCGAAATTGTTAAGGGGCATAAGCGCCAGGCTGTTCTTGATTGCGCTCTCCTTGAACCCGCCAAGCTTTCCCATGAGAGATTCCATCCCCTGAACGGCGTCCTGAGGCGCTATTGAAGAAAGGGGGACGATCTCCATGCTTATTTCCTTAAGAACATTTATATCAATAGTCTTGAGAAGATTGACAAGGACTCGGGCATTATCGGTTTCTTCAACGAAGATAAGACTGTTGGTAAGCGGCTCAGATACGACCTTCCTTCCAGGGGTCAGAAAAGGGGTGATCAGGTTGGTCGCCTGCTTGGGATCCATGAATCGGAGCCGATAGATTACTACAAGAGGCCTTATCCCTTTTTCGTCTGCCAACAGTTGCGCATCGGCCACGGGAATACCGCCTCCCGTTTTCTGGGAAAGCTGAATGAAATAAAACCCTTTTTTGGGGATGACGCTGATCCCATTTGCTTCATAGGCTCTTTCCACCATCTGCAGGAGTTCGCCGTTTTCGAAATCACCATCTATATACATGCTTATCCGGCCCTGAAGGGTCTGGTCCATCACGTAATTGAGCTTCAACTGATCGCTGAATATCTGGTTGGTGACCTCGGCAATATCGGCTTTCTCGAAATTAAGGACGATGCGCTGCTTTTCAGTCTGCGCAGGCACAGACGGCCCGGCGGGGATTTCCTGGGTTGAAGGGCTTAAAAGCCCCGTCTCGACAGGAGCGATCACCGGCTTGATGGGAGAGACCTTCTTTGGCGGCTTTTCTTTGCCTGAGATGGAAATTGTTTTGGAAACCTCATTTGGTTCCTCCTTCGCCGGCGCTGCGTATTTATCAGCAGCGTCAACCCGGGATGAAGTGATTGCGTCCGGCGTGGAAGCAGAGGGACCTTCAGGGGCCGGCGACGTTGGCCGGACTGGTTGTGGCTGCGGTACCCGGGCGACCGGACTCTGCGGTGCATACTGGCATGAAATAGAGGTAATTACTAGTATTATCGCTAGGATATGTAGGCACGTTCTCATTTAAAGGTCCCCTCCCTGCAGAGAACTGTGGACTGGCGCTCTCAAATAGCAGGCGATACTATATCACAAACGCTGAATGAGCAACAGGATAAGAAGCTATAGCACGAAGCGCATAGAATCGTTCGAAATTTGGAAGAACTCAGTAGACTCTACACTGGATAGTCTCTATCCGGAAACACTCATCTTGCGAATTTGTCCCGGGAGCTTCACCAGGTTTCCGGATGGAAATCAGCTAGGATTTTTCTCCTTTTTCCATGAGCGCTGCAAGAATTACGTTTACTACAAGGTCAGGGCCCTTATTTCTTTGTATTTTTTGGATATTAATTTCCTGCACCAGGATGGCGAACTCAGAATTCTTGACCTTGGATAGAAAATAGTGCAGCCCGTCGACATTGGTCATGAGATTAAATCTTAGGTGCACTTCCTGATAAAGACCGTACTCCTTGCTGGCAAGTACCTGATAGGTCTTGATGTCCAGTTTCTGCCCCTCAGCCCCGCCCTTTGATGAAAGCAGGTCTCCCAAAGAAGCGGCGAGCTGGTACGGGTCGGTCCCCCGGAACAGCTTCTTTTGCATGTCTTTGAGCTCTTCCTCATGCCTTGCGAGGTTCTCCTGAATGCTTTGGCTCTGTTTGAGCTTCTGATCGTATTTGACAATGAGTTCCTGCTGCAGTTTTATTTTCGAATCAAGCTCCTCTTTCTGAACCGCTATCGGCGCGACCAAGATAAAATAGGCTGCCGCCAGGGTCGCCACCACGATGGCCGAAGCCACTATTGAACCTCGGTATTTGTTGATATCTTCGATTCTTATCTTCGGAATTCCGACTTTCATTGCGCACTCTCCTCGGGAGCATGCTCACCGGATGCTTCGCCCCCTTCAGGCGTCTCATCGCCCCCCTGTTCTTCTGTGGTGGAGGGCGGTCCTTCAGGCAGTACTTTTTGAGCGACGGGCGCCTCTGCAGTTAGATTCTCACCTGAGACCACGCCGTGCATTTCCGGCGGCAGTGTTTCGAAACTTTTTTTCAGCTTCTCCATATCCAGTTGAAGCTGGACGTTAAACCTCTCCTCGTCGGTCCCGGGGTCTCGAGTTACCGGAGAAGCGAATTTGACATCGCTAAGCCCCTCGGTTTTCGACAACTCGGCAAGATACTTGATCGCCGATTTGCTTTCTCCCCTGAGAATAAGCTGTCCCTGGCGCAGTGAGAGATAATTGAGCCAGGTATCATCAGGGGTAAGCAGGGTAAGGAAGTTCAGAAGCTCCACGAGCTGATAGTCATCGCGGTTGAACTGCGACAGTGTCTTCTGATCTTCCTGAAACTTCGCAATACGCGTCTGGAGCGCTTCGATGGGTTTCCACCGGGCTTCGAGCTGATGGACCTGAGCTTTCAGGCGATTGTTGGTCTCAATCATGCTTGCGGTCAAGTGCGATTGATAGAACCCATAGAGGGCGAAAAGGAAAATGAGCGCCGCCAGAGGCGCGACAATTCGAGGAATCTGCCATGGCTTTAACAGGATTTCGGAATCGAAAGTGTGAATGGCGTCCTGTTTTAGCAGGCGGTTGAGCCAACTGGTTATTAAAGACTCAGGGATCTCCTGCACCTTGATCGGCAACCCCGCCGTCCTCCAGTTTGCGGCCGGACTTTCGGTAGAATTGCACTCCCCTGGCGCACACACAAGATGGATGTGCGACTCGCACTCCTCGCTGCCGGTGCATTTGAGCTTTTCAGCAAATAGTTTCAGCCCATGGAAAGACTTACCGACCAACGCAGAGTCCAAAAAAGCGCCCCGGTAAAAGCGATGTACTTCGAGGTTCTCTTCATCCAAACCGCGGGCAATGATCTCACACTCTTCTCCCTCACCAGCGATCAGGGGCAGCAGAGCTGAAAACGACAACGCGCTCGGCATCACGGCGAAGGTATGGAAAAGGGATCCATTGAGCGCCTGGTTCAGTTTATCGTAAACTTCCCTTTGAATGGAGAAAATGGGGACGGAAACATGTTGATTCAGCGCAACCGGCAACCCGGAAAAATACAGGGTCCTGTCGTGTTCCTGAAAAATGTTTTCCTGCCAGTCGAAGTTAACCGCATCATCGAGTTGGTCCTTTATTGACAGGGGGTAGTATTCACTGTGAACAGAATAGAAAGCGCTCGACACGATGGCCAGCAAGGCGCTTCCTTTCCTGCCCTTCGGCTTGAGATTAAGGTATTGGAGATAGTCAAAAACCGATTGACCCCGGGGGACACGAGATTGTTCGGCCACTCCGACTTCCCACGATCTCCAGTGCCTCTGCGCCTGCAGAACCTCTATCATAAGAGGTTCCACATAGACGGCGTACAGGTTGGTAGGTCTGTATTTGATTATGCTTTTTAGCATAACTGTTCCTCGTTAATCGAATTAGTTTCCGTTCGGGCGGCAGGGCCGGGCGATGAGGACTGACACAGTCAATGGGAACGGGGATAACACGGTGAGGGTTTTGTCCCCGTGTCTACGTGTGCATCCTCCAACCCTGCTTACATCACCTTCCTGCTCAATATCGTGTAAGGTTTATCTCCGCCGCTCGTGAAGCGCACCGTCAACCAGATGCCCGTGCTTGGAGGTCCGTTTGCCGATTTACCAAACGAAAGAATGCGATAGATGCCTCCGGTTTTCCAGGAGATCAATTTGAGCACGGAATCCTGCTGCTCTTCAAGGTCTGGCGGCAAGTTTATATTGCTGCCATATATAGTCAACAGGCTGAACAGGGAATTCTTGGCCGGAATTAAAATATCCTGAAAAATCTCCGGGAACTCGCGCATCCTTTCATCTATTCCCCGATCATAGCCATAAAAAAGCTGCTGGCTGAGGCCCGGGACTAGCAGCAACTGATCCAGGCCTGTGAGCGGGCCGTCGAACGGAATGTAGTTAAGGCCCGCCCTAACATAGTCATCTTTTTCCATCCCGAGAGGCCGGCGTATATCGTCGGCATCGATAAAATCCATTATACGGTCCGCAAGTTGCTCCGAGATAGATTCATCGGCGCCGGCCCTTTGAAGCACTTGCATAAGTTGAACCTGCTGGGCCTTATTGACATTTACCTTGATCTCTTCAGGTTCGATAATCACAACGGCGATGCCGCTCTTATATTCGACTATGCGTGGCTTCCCATCTGGCTGCCAGCTCAGACCGGCGGACTGCCGCTCCAACCCAGAAGGAGGCGTCTGGCCCATCCGCGCCAGGGCTTCGTAGCATCCCCCAATGGCAAGATAGAGGGCCTGGGCGCCTCGTATCGAGTGGATCCGATCTTCTCCCAGCAGGCGGGTCTGGGCGCTTACCTGCAATCCAAACCACATGATAAGGGCGCAGCACCACAAAACGGCGATTAGCACGACACCTCTTCCGGAAGACAGAGGACGGATAACTGAGTGCGGAGGGCGTATCTTCGTCTTAGGTCTTAAGCTTGGGGCGATATTATTCATTGGTTTAAGCCAGTGTTCGGGGCATTCCCACCTAACCCGCCGGAACTACTACCCGGGACTCCACCTCCGGCCCCCGGGACACCACCTCCAGCCGCCGGAACACCACCTCCAGCCCCCGGGACACCGCCTCCAGCCCCTGGCGCCGTTTGAACCTCGACCGACAAGGGAGCATTTATCATGCACACCCGGGCATAAACGATCGAATCCTTTGCTCTCCACCTCAGGAGGACTTCCACCGGTAATTGGTCCACAGACTCCCAGGATTGCAAAAACTCCTTTGCTTCCTTGCCTGTATAGGCCAGAACGAATTCTGGAAACTCAACTCCATAAGAGCGAATTTCAGTCGCTTTTTTGCTGGAAGACCGGCCGGCGAGAAACATCTCGATGGAATCCGGATGATAGGGGTCAAGCAGAAGCTCAGAATAGTTGAGCACCTTTGAGTCCGGATCATACGTGTAACGAACGACTACCGGTACACCCTGTGAGATCGCCTTTACGGAATGAGTGGTAACAAAAGCAATCGAGTTCGGTTGCCCGGCAAACACGGGATGCGGGCTATCCTTGAACTTTATAGGCGTTGGATCGCATTCGGCCAGTTGGTGACTAAGCAGATCGGCCAACTGGAAAGTCTGGTCCGGCTTTTGATTCTGAACGCTCTCCCATACGCGCAGCGTAAACGAAAAACAAACCGAGAGAATGCCGACCACGAGCGCGGAAATGGCCGTAGCCAGGACCAGTTCCATGAGCGTGAAACCTTTCCGGTCACCGACCGGATAAAAACTCCTCGCCCTGAGAGGTGTGAAGCCTGTTTTGTCCCAGCGTTTAAGCCTCACCATATCTCCTGGGTGTTGAGTTGTGAATAGTGAGCGGTGAGCACGAATACTCTCCTCGATATTCGTCGCACAACGATGCGGCCTCACAAAAAATCGGCCGTGAACTTGAAGCGTTTAACATGCTTACTCAGCGTAACCGCGAACCCGAAACCTAGTGAGGGTTCCCCAAACGGAATTGTTTTTGTTTTTGCTATATCGCGGTAGGAATGCCGGTTACCCGGCACCCCCCGCACAGATCCGTACGTGAGGAATTACCTCATACGGCTCCTACTTCGAGTGTATGGCGTGAAAGCGATCATTGGGATACATGTGCAAAATCCGACATCTTGGAAGCCATCTGTCCACATGCCGACGGAATCTGTCCCAGGCGAGCCGATGTTTTTGACTTCTGCGCCGAAGCGCCTGAAGCCAGATACGAGCAACCTGGGTGCGGAAAGCTCTGATGCTGGCAAGGTTACCGGGTACCGCGTAGTAATTCATGAAGCCCTGCACAACCGACCTGAGCCACTCGCCCAGTATAGCGATGGGATCGTGAAGTCTACGGCGAAGAATCTGCTTCACCTCTTTCAGCTTATTCCGCAGCCTTTTGGCTATGGTCTTGCGCTTGATGGTGAATCGCTCTCCGTTCCGGGTCGTTGCGCAGATGTGGGTGAAACCCAGGAAATCAAAAGTATCGGGCTTACCCAGGCCCTGCTCCCTCCGTCGTTCCGCAGCAAATCTGCCAAACTCAATGAGCCGTGTCTTGTCGGGATGCAGCGCGAGACAATACTTGCGCATTCGCTCCCCAACATCCCGCAGAAACCGCGCGGCTTCCTCCCGGTACTGGAATCCCAAGACAAAATCGTCGGCGTAACGCACGATGATCATGTCTCCCCTGATTTTGCATTTGCGCCACTGGTTCGCCCACAGATCCAGCACGTAGTGCAGGTAGATGTTGGCGAGCAGTGGCGAAATGACCGCACCCTGGGGGGTACCGACTTCTGTTTTGGACCAGACGCCCTCTTCCGAGACCCCTGCCCGAAGCCATTTCTTAATCAGGCGAAGAATCCTCGGATCGGCGATCCGGTGCTCGATAAACTTCATGAGCCATCCGTGGTCGATGGTGTCAAAGAACCCCCGAATGTCTGCTTCAAGCACCCAGTTGACCTTTTTCTCCGTGATTCCGACAAAAAGAGCATCCAGCGCATGGTGCTGGCTGCGCCCTGGCCGGTATCCATAGGAGAAGCCCAGGAAATCTTCCTCGTAGATGGCATTGAGGACCATCACCACCGCTTGCTGGGCAATCTTATCTTCCAGGGCTGCTATTCCCAGAGGACGAAGTTTTCCGTCTCCTTTAGGAATATAGGCGCGCTTGGAAGGCTGTGCGCGGTAGGTACCCCGGTGGATGCGCTCATGCAGATCGACCAGGCGATCTCCCAGACCATCTTCGTACTCTCGCCATGTCATCCCGTCTACTCCCGGAACTGCTTGACGCTTGAGGGCATAAAAGCTCTCATGCAGGAGGTTGACCGTGACATGGTGCAGTAGGGCGTTAAGTTGCACATGCTCTTGTTTGCGCGCTGCTTCACGCACACCCTGCAATCCGATCGACACTTCCGCCCGACTCTGCGTTCGGGCCGTGGCCGTTTGCAGGGAGTTCCTCTCGGTCGGTTGCCTTCCCTCCGCCATCTCCGCAGGCGGGCCGCCGCTCTTGTTCGATGGCTTCTCAGGTACTATGCAATCGTCTGACTTCCCGCAGGCGTACACGCCGGACGTACGGCAATCAGCCTTTTCCGGCCGACCCGCCCTACCATCCTGGACGGGTACCTTCGGGATCTCCCGGTTTCCGTGCAAAGAGTTTCCACACATGCTCAGGGTCTTAGACTGCGCCGGGTCCGCCCATGACTCGCGGCTAGCGCCATGCGCGATATTGCCTTCCGCACTAGTGAACGCCGTCGGCACTCCGAAAGAGTTGATTTCGCAGCTCAATGGCTGGCCTGTGTGTACCCCTGTCAACGCTTCACCTATGTCCTCACGGACATCGGCGCATGACTCGGGGCCGGTGTGGCTCGCTGGGCCTTCACCGTATGGCTCTTTCATCCACTACTCCTTGCCGGCTTTGACCGGCGCTTTCTCACCATTCACTATTCTATTCACTATCCACTATTTATTGTTGGGAATTATTATACTAAATTCCAAACTTGCGGATTTGTAGCTCAGCATCACACGGAATAACCGACCTAATTTGCCACCGCCTTGACTTTCTTGATCAAGTGCGACCGGAAGCAGATCAACACCCACCTCGGGAGATCCATCAAGCTCGCCCAGGCGCACAAATCCGTCCATAGCTTTTACCGGATCGGCCAGGATGACCTGTGCAGCGGACTCCAATATGGGCTGAATAGCAGCTTTTTCCTTCAAATTGATCTTATAGCGAATCGATTCGGAGATAACCCCCATCACCGCTCCGATAATCAAAGTGCCGATCGCCAGGCTGACCAGCATCTCAAGGAGCGTAAATCCGCGTTCCCGTCTCCACGCATCAGAGACTGACGCGGAAAGGGGGAAAGGGCCTTGTCCCACCGTCCCCCTGTCCCCCCGTCCTCGTGTCTCCGCGTCGCAGTGTCTGTGCGTATGCTTTCTCACGCCCTCACTTAATCCTTTTGAGACTTACCGTTCCAAACAGTGGATGTATATAGATGTGGTAAGTACGCTCGTGATCGAAGACTACTTCAAAATCGTTTCCGACGAGGCTGCCGTCGGGGTGAAAAACGATAAGGAAATCGCCAGTTTCCGGGTCCGTCTGCAGATTGTCAGAAAATATCTCGGCATTAAGAGGTATTGACCACCTGGGTGGATTTTCATAGCCGTAAACCCGCGCAGCCCCGTTCAGTCTGAACGTGATCGGGCGTCCGCAATTCATGGCAAACAGGCGGCTCCTGTCTATTGACCCCGTGAACTGCTGAAGAAAATCGCTGTCTTCAATCTGTTTCCAGTTGGAGCCAACCCTTGGGACGACCACGGCAATAGTCACTGAAATGATCGCCAGTACAACGATCATCTCGACCAGGGTAAAACCGCGAAAGAAGATCGGAGGACGCAGAACGCAGTGCAGTGATCTAAACTTGGATAATCTGCGCCATCTTATATCCATCTTCGGCATTCCGTCTTCCGTTTTCCATTTAGAATTTGATGTCGTTGATTCCAAAAATGGCCTTAAACATGCTGATGACCATCAGGGCGATAAGTCCACCGGTGCACAAGATCACCAGAGGCTCCATGAGGGTCATGATCCTTTGAAGCGTCCTTTGAAGTTCTTTTTCAAAGTATTCCGAAAGAGAGAGCAGGCCCGTTCCCATGTTGCCCTGCTCTTCAGATATGCGCAACATTGTTCCCAATCGTGCCGGAAAAGCTGAATTGTTGCGAAAAAAATTGCTCATCGACCGCCCGCTTTTTATTTCCTGATGCAGTGGAGCAATCGACTCCCTGAGAACGGCATTCATTATCAGTTCCTGGCCGAGGCTCAGGGCTTTCAGAAGAGGAACCCCCGACTCCAGCATTGTCCCAAGCGTTCGGCAAAAGCGGGTGAGTTCGCTATGAAGGATCAAATAACGCGAAAATGGGAACCAGAACAAGGATTTATCCAGAAATCTCCTTACATTTGGCCTACGAAGAAGGTATTTGCCGCCCCAGAAGCACACTGCTATGGTGATCGGGACTAACCAGCCGAACTCTTTTAGCCATATGCCGATATCGACCATGACCTGGGTGAGAAAAGGGACTTTCTGATTCAAGTCGTGAAAGATTTGGGCAAACTTGGGTATGACATAGACCAGAAGGACTACCATCGAAACCAGAGATGTCCCCAGCAGGATAACAGGGTAGATCATCGATGAGATCATGGCCTGTCGAAATGCGCGCCGCTGCTCGAGGTACTGGGCCAGGCGCTTGAGGATAGGCCCGAGCGTTCCGCTTGCTTCGCCTGCCCTTATCATGTGATCCGACAGGGAGCCGAATACATCTCGAAATTGACTCAGGGCGCCGGAGAGATCGTTTCCGGCCTGAACGCTTTCCAACAAGTCCTGCACCATGCGCTGAAAGCGTTTGTGAGTCTGATTGCTGCTGATGAGGCCAAGTGCGCGGTCAAGCGGCAGGCCCGCAACAAGAAGGTCGGAGAGATCGAAAAAAAAACGGATGATATGCTCTTCGGGAACCCGCCGTTTCTTCCGGCTTCTTACGGCCTTGATCCTCACCGGGAAGAGCCTGCCCGCCTTGAGCTTCCTGGCGGCTTCCAGTTCCGAGAGCGCTTCCATCACTCCCCGGTGTATTGCCCCAGTGGCATCCCGCGCCTGATATTGGAAAAAACCCATACGCACTCCGTGATTATGGATTGGTGATTAGCGATTAGTGGGATTCATCATTCACTATTCACTAAACTGACAGGCTTGTTACCCTCAGGACTTCCGAAAGGCTCGTAATCCCTTCGACCACTTTTTGGAACCCGTGGTGGACGAGCGGCCGATAGCCAATTTCAGACGCTGTACGGGCAATGCTTCCGGCGTCTTTGCCAGCCACGATGTTCGATCTTATGGCCTCGTTGATCGGCAGGACCTCGAAAATTGCCTGCCGGCCTTTATAGCCAGTGTATCCGCACCTCTCGCACCCCTTGTTCCTGTAGATGGTAAGGCCTTCGGGCAGATCGGGCAGTATTTCGCTGATTCGTTTCCTGTCGCCTTCGCGGGCCTCGTCTTCGGTTTTGCAGTAAGGGCACAGCAAGCGGATAAGACGTTGGGCCATGATCGATAGAAGCGAATCGGCCATCAAGAAGGACTCGATGCCGATATCTCTAAGGCGCGTAATTGCCCCCGGGGCGTCGTTGGTGTGCAGTGTCGAGAGGACAAGATGTCCCGTCAGTGCCGATTCGATGGCTATATCGGCAGTCTCCTTGTCACGAATTTCACCTATCAGCAAAACGTCCGGATCCTGTCGAACCAGAGAGCGCAACGCACTTGCGAAGGTCAGGCCAATCTGTGGTTTTACCTGGACCTGGTTTATTCCGTTTATCTGGTATTCTACCGGGTCTTCGACCGTGATGATCTTGCGCGTAACCGTATTGAGCTTTTTCAAAACTCCGTACAGAGTCGTAGTCTTGCCCGATCCTGTCGGTCCGGTGACAAGGATCATCCCGTATGGGCGCTCGATAAGGTTCTCGACATAAGCAAGGTCTTTACTATCTATCCCCAGGTTGGCCAGATCATATTCAACGCTTTCCTGCGCAAGGAGCCTCAGGACCACACTCTCCCCATAGATGGTCGGCACGCTCGAGACACGAATGTCAACCTCGCGATTTCCAAACCTTATTTTGATCTTGCCGTCCTGGGGCAGGCGACGTTCGGCTATGTTAAGGTTGGCCATAAGCTTGAGCCTGCTCACGATGGCTGACTGCATGGTCTTCTGAGGCTGGTCGAGATCGAAAAGCACCCCGTCCACCCGGCATCGTACCTGAAAGGAGCGCTCGAAAGGCTCGAAATGTATGTCCGAGGCCCTCATATCGAGTGCTCTGGAGATCAGCACGTTTACCAGCCTCACAATAGGCGCCTCTTGGGCCAACCCCTTGAGGTGTTCCAGGTCTTCCTCGAAGCCGTCACCTATGGAGATCCCATCTCTGGACTGTTCTTCGGCCTCGCGAGCCGCCGTTCCGTAAAGCCGGTCGATAGCGGTACGGATTTCCTCGCGCTGACCTATGCAAAGGATAAGTTCCATTCCTCCAAAATAGCTCGAAACAATATTGAGAATCGGCAGGTTCAGAGGATCATTTACCACAACCCGCACCCGCCCGCTTTCGACTTGAATGGGCAAAACAGCGTGCTTGCGCAGAAAAAACATAGAAACGCCTTCCAGAAGCACGGGCTTTTCCGGATAGTCTTCGCGCTCGAGCATCGGAATGCCCAGATGCTTGGCCATAACGCGAAGGATTCGGCCTTCATCGGTAATGGCAATGTTTTCGAAAGCATCCATCAACGGGAGGCATTCGACGAAAAAGGAGCGCTGCAGAAGCCGTTTCTGCTCTTCAGGCAGATTGAATTCCCGTTGAAACTGGTCCAGAAGAGAAATTTGCTCATCCATGGGATGCCCTCATTGATAGAAACCCTAACTCGGGGATCGAAAAAAGGAAGTATCTCACGCAATTTTCGATCCCGAATTTGTCATATTGAGTCTGCACGCTTCTTCACATCCCCAGTGCACCGAAAATAAATCCACTCCGCGCTGAGCGTGCGAATGGTAGCAATATCTCACCAAAAAGTAAACGGCCCCGGCGAAACGACTGTTGTTCCCTCACTGAAGGGTTTAAAATTAGTAAAAATTCAGCGTAATTCATCGTGCCCCCCGGTGCATGGTGTAAATGCGCTAGGCTGAACGGCAGCTTAGTTTCCGACTCGGAAACTGCGAATGTCTCATAAGGTGAGATTCTCCTACGTTTATAAGGTGAAATTCTTCTACATTTATCCGGGTTTCCGGATGGACACTAGCTTAGCCCCTGCTGCTGTGAATTGCAGCCGATATCCTGGAGTTGACTTCGAAGAGGATAACTTTTAATGTGACTAGCTTTGATTTTGCAGAAATCGGAGCACCTCGCACTGCCATGAGTCTTTTTTTCGAGATCCGGCATCCGGTAAGGGAGCGATTTTCACTATGAAATGTGACCAGAAGTCGTGCGCGGGCTGTCCAAGCGCTACGCAAAAGAAGTCTAAAGAGGACCTCATCGAGTGTAGGCTCTCGCGCATCAGGAACAAAGTGTTGGTAATGAGCGGCAAGGGGGGAGTGGGCAAAAGCAGCGTCGCCAGCTACCTGGCGCTGGCGCTGGCGCAAAAGGGATACCAGGTCGGACTTCTGGACATCGACCTGCACGGACCTTCGATTGCAAAGATGTTCGGGCTGCACGGGCCTCTTAACATCACTGCCGATCGCGAGATCATCCCCCACGAATACAGACCCAATCTGAAAATCGTATCCATCGAATCAATGCTGGAGGATCCCGACTCTGCAATAATCTGGCGGGGTCCTTTAAAGCACGGTGTAATACAACAGTTTCTGGCCGATTGCAGGTGGGACGACCTCGATTTTCTGGTGCTTGATTCGCCGCCAGGCACGGGAGATGAGGCCCTCAGCATTTCCCGGCTGGTTTCCGACGCCAAGGCGCTGATCGTTACCACCCCGCAGGAAGTGGCGCTTGCCGACGTAAGAAAATCCATAAACTTTTGCCGCAAGGTGGAACTGGAGATTCTGGGGCTTGTCGAGAACATGTCCGGACTTTTCTGCCCGCATTGCAGCCAGTTTATTCCCATTTTCCAGACAGGCGGCGGACGCAAAACTTCCGTTGCGATGAAGGTGGATTTTCTTGGTCAATTGCCCTTCGATCCCGAAGTGGTCGATGCAGGAGACCGCGGTAATCCGGTTCTCAATGGGAACACAGATACGCCCTTTGTGAGAGCGGTCTGGGAATTCGTCCAGGCGGTCCTGAAAAACTTGGGTGAATCGGCGGCATAAAAGCGGTCGTTCACCCACTAACCAGTTCACCCGCTCACCCATTCGCCGATTCACCCGTGTGGAGGATTACGGAATGTTTAAGATTTCGCTGGATCAAGCTGCTTTGAGCGAGCAGCAGAAAAGAACTCTGAGTGAGATGTGGCTGCGCTGCATGCGCCGCATCATCGTGAGTACCACCCTTGCCGGTAGCGGCCATCCCGGTGGTTCAATGTCCTCGCTTCACCTTCTTCTGATGCTCTACAGCACCATGCCGCACGATCCCCGCGACCCTTGCTGGCAGGGGCGTGACCGGCTGATCGTGAGCATGGGTCACGTCAGTCCGGGTGTTTACAGCGTACTGAACGAGTTCGGCTATTTGAACGAGGACAATTTCTGTATGGAGTACCGGCGCACCGGATCGGCTTTTACCGGACATGTCGAGTCCTGTGTTCCGGGCATCGAATGGAATACCGGGATCCTTGGACAGGGCCTCTCAGCCGGGACCGGAATGGCGCTGGGTTTGAAACTCCAGGGGAAGAAAAACAGGGTCTTCGTGCTCATGGGGGACGGCGAACAGCAGAAAGGACAGATCTCGGAGGCACGGCGATTCGCCGTAAAATATGGCCTCAACAACATTGGAGTCCTCATAGACCGCAACTACCTCCAGATCGGTGGAAGCACCAACTCGGTGATGCCCCAGGAAATCAGGGCCGACTATGCCGCAGCTCATTGGAACGTGGTCTATATCGAAGACGGCAATGATTTCGAACAGATTTTTCAAGCGATTCGAAAAGTTTACCGGTTCGAGGCCGGAGACCCGCGCTTTCCGTCGGCGATCATCGCCAGGACCATCATGGGTAAGGGCGTCCCATTCATGGAAAACAAGGCGAAGTACCACGGCTCGACTCTAAGTGAATCGGAGGCTGCAAAAGCCCTCGAAGAACTAGGACTGGACAACCCCATCGCCGAGCTGAAGGAAAAGCGGCGCGCATGCATTGTGTTTCAGAAACATTTCTCGAAGCAACCAGTTTATCCCCGCATAGAGATCGGCACCCCCAGGACTTATGGCCCCGAAATTATCACCGACAACAGGTCTGCTTATGGTTCTGCGCTCGAGGACTTGGCCAGGCTCAACAACTCCGGGGCAGTCCCCGGGGTTATCGGCTTTAGCTGCGACCTGGAGGGCTCGGTGAAAATGGAGGGGTTCCACAAGGTTTCGGGCAATGCCTTCTTTGAATCCGGCATCCAGGAGCACCACGCGGCAACCGCTTCGGGAGCAATCAGCAGGGAGGGCTTTGCGGCCTTCTTCAGTACTTTCGGGATCTTCGGGGTCACGGAAGTCTTCAACCAGATGAGGATGAATGACATCAACGCTACAAACCTCAAGCTGGTATGCACACACCTTGGACTGGACGTCGGAGAGGACGGCCAGACACACCAGTGCGTCGACTATATCGGATTGCTCCAGAACCTGTTCGGCTTTTCCATATTCATTCCAGCCGATCCTAACCAGACCGACAGGATCATCAGGTATGTGGCCGAGCGTGCCGGCAACTTCTTTGTCGGTATGGGCCGATCAAAACTGCCTACAATCCTTGACGAATCGGGCCAACCTGCGTTCGCCGGCGATTATAGGTTTTCACCCGCCAAGGCCGACTGGCTCAGGAATGGTGACCAGGCGGCCATACTAGCATATGGCCCTCCTATTCACGAAGCCGTGAAGGCAGCCGACGAACTGGCCCAAAATCACGGTATCAGGGCGGCCGTACTCAATTTCGCCTCTATAAAGCCGCTGGACATACACGCAATCCACAAGGCAGCCAAAACGGGCCTCATTGTGACTGCCGAAGACCATCATATCGATACAGGTCTTGGATCTCTGGTCGCACTGATTCTGACCGAAAATTCTCTTCCGTGCAGGTTGGCGCGGCTTGGGGTAACTAGATACGGCTCTTCCGGAAAACCCGAAGAACTCTACAACGCAGAGGGTATCAACTGCGAAGGAATGGTGAAAGCTGTTTTGCAGGGGCGTGCGACAAAGTGATGTGATCATCTGGATTGACGTGTGAGGCTCAGCCCATACCCACTATCGCACTTTGCGTCTCGCGCCATGATCCGCCGTCCAAAGATACTTCTTGCCAAATCAGCATGTTGATGTACTATAATTTCGCGTTGCGTTTTATATGCTTTGCGCCCTTCCCCTTAATAGCTCCCAAACCAGGGAGGCATAAAATTAGAAAATCAAATTCCTGCTTCGGTTAAAGTCACTCATTAGGAGGTGGAGATGAAGTACGGAGACGTCGGGTTTGAGCCCTTTTTCACCTGGATGAACAGACCTCGAATCATGTACTCGCCCGGAGCGCGCAGGGAGCTGGCCTTCGAAATTGCCCAGCTTGGCGGGCGCAATGTCCTGATAGTCACTGACAAAGGGCTGGTCAAGGCCGGCGTGGCCGCTATGGTGGCTGATGAGGTACGCAAGTCAGACCTTGAACTGGCGGGGATCTTCGACAACGTCGTTCAGGATGCCCGGCTCGAAAACATCAACGAGGGGGCTGCGTTCTACAGGTCTTGTGGAGCGGACTGCATGGTCGTGGTCGGCGGCGGGAGCGTCATGGATACGGCCAAGTCCATAAACATCATGATAGGTAGAGGGGTAGACGACTTCCGGCCGCTCGCCGAGCAGGCGGGGCTTTGGGAAGGCGCCAAACCGCTTCCACCGCACATCGTGTTCCCCACCACTGCCGGAACAGGAAGCGAAGTCACCAACGCGATAGTCGTACTGGATGTCGAAGCCAAGGCGAAGCTTTCGATAACCCACCCCTTCAATGCGGACTTGGCCATACTCGATCCGGAGCTGACAGTGAGCCTGCCCCCGAAGGTGACCGCCTTTACCGGGATGGACGCGCTGACCCACGCGGTGGAGGGGGTGACCTCAACCGGCGCTGAACCCATTGCAGACGCGCTCGGTCTTCACGCCATCAGGCTTATCTTCCGGTATCTCCCGGAGGCGGTGATGGAACCGCAGAACGTTACCGCAAGAGGCCACATGCTCATAGCCAGCACGCTGGCCGGGATGTGTTTCAATAACGCTCAGACGGGCGGGACCCATGCAACCGCGCACGCTCTTGGCGCCCATTACGGAATCCCTCACGGTTTGGCCAACGCCATCATGCTCCCCGTAATCATGGAGCACAACATGGAGGAATGCCCCGTACGCTTCATGATGATAGCAGACGCCATGGGCATGGACGTGAGTGGTAAGGACCCGCTCAAAGCAGCCCGGTTGGCCGTTGAGGCAGTCAAAGACCTGAATGCTCGGATCGGCCTGACCCAAACCCTGAAAGACTTCGGCCTTACCGATAACAGGGAGCGGTTAATGCCCACCGTCGAGTTGGCCGCAAGTGATTCACAAGGACAATATAATCCACGTTATTTGGAAGAAGAAGACATATTGAACCTGTACATCAAGGCCCTGTGATCGGATTTGCGCTCAGGTGCACCGGGGAGCGTAATGTGAGGTCGAACAAAAGAATCTATCAGGCGAAAGGGAGAATGAAATGGAATACTGGAAAGATGAGAGCGAACCTATCAAGGCATTTTTGAAGCTTAACGAAGCGCTCAAGACCGATAAGGAAATTGTCGAGGGGATGAAGAAGGTCAACCAGCTTATATGGTACGACTACACCGAGGACGGCCCCAACTGCTCTTATTACGTTGATTCCCGCAACGGCAAACTCAAGGCTTTCGCGGGCAAACCGGACGAAAAGCCGGATCTGATAATGAGTCTGTCCGCCGACAACGCCCACAAGTCGTGGTCCAACAAACTCAATCCCGTAATGGCCATCACGAGGAGGCAGATAAGGATTAAAGGCTCAGCAGTAGGTCTTCTTAAATTGGCCCCCAAGCTGAAAAAGATTGCGGTGTATTACGAGCAAGTCCTAAGAGACCTGGGATGGGAAGACAAGATCCTTAAGTAACCAAACGCGGAGGCACGGCAAATGCACGGCAACACCGGCAAAGTCATCGACCTCGATCTTACCGAACGCAATGTCACGATTGCCTGTCCCCCTGAAGACTGGTATCTCGGGTACATCGGGGGGAGTGGTCTGGCCGCCAGGCTTTTCTGGGAAATGGGCCGCTTCGACGCAGATCCGTTCTCACCCGAGGCCGCCCTCATCTTCATGGACGGACCCTTCGCCGGCTTGAAGCTCTCCGGAACAAGCAGGATGAGCGTAGGCGGCCGCTCTCCTTTGACGGGCAACTGGGGCGATTCCTCCTGCGGGGGATACTTTGCCCCTGAATTGAGGTACTCGGGATACGACGGGATCGTCCTGCGAGGGAGAACAGAGGCGCCCTCGCTGCTCCTGATCGAGGACGACAGGATCGAGATCGTGGACGCGGCATCCTATTGGGGCAAAGGTATCGAGGAGGTAAACAGCGGCCTGAAAGAAAGGTTCGGGAAAAATCATCGGACCCTGGTGATAGGTCCGGCAGGCGAAAACATGGTCCGGTATGCCGGCATTTTGAGCGAAGGCCATCATGCTTTTGGGCGGGCGGGATTCGGGGCCGTTATGGGATCGAAGAACCTCAAGGCCATCGTCGTGAAATCGTCAAAGCAACGCATGGCATTGGCCGATCCGAAACAATACGAGAAGCTGCGCAAAGAACTTAACGCCAGGATCAAGGAAAATCTGACCAACTCGGTCCTGCGGGAAAGCGGGACCGCGGCCAACTTCGAAGGGGCCCTGTTTGCCGGCGACGTCCCCATACGGAACTTCACCTCCAATTACTCTGAAGAATTGGGCGAGGCCCTGTCGGGATCCACCCTGACCGAGAAATTCCTCACCCGCCGATGGACCTGCATGTACTGCACGGTCAGTTGCAAGCGAGTGGTCGCAGTGCCGGAAGGACCGTTCGCCATTCCCGAAGGACCTGGTCCGGAATACGAAACCATAGTGGCTTTTGGGTCGCTGATGGGTTCCAAGGACCTTGCGGCGGCGTGCAAAGCCGGCAGGATCTGCAACGACCTGGGCCTGGACACCATCTCGGCGGGTTCAACCATAGCCTGGGCTATGGAAGCGTTTGAAAAAGGCGATCTCACCCTGAAGGATACCGGCGGCGTCGAGCTTCGCTGGGGCGACATGGAAACGGTTATTGACAAGGTCCTGCCGGCGATCGCCCAACGCGAGGGAATGCTGGGAGAACTGCTCAGCCTGGGGAGCGCTGCCTCGGCAGAGAGAATCGACAAGGGTTCCATTGATTACACATGCCAAAGCAAGGGCCTCGAAGCACCCATGCACGACCCCAGGGGCGGAGGCCACGGCATGGCGCTCACGTATGCGGTCAGCCCGCGAGGGGCTTGCCACGTAGCTGACCCGATGCTCCACATGGAGATGGGGGCCTGCTATTACCCGGAAATCGGCGTCGAATACGAGCCCGACCCCATGAGCGACACCAACAAACCGGAGGCTGCCGTAAGGTCGGTCGAGCTCGGAGGCATCGAGAACAGCGCCTGCTTTTGTCAGTTCGCCGACAGGGAGGTCTCCATCCCCGAATGGGTCGAACTTTTCAACACCGTGGCCGGATATGGCTGGGACGCGGAAGACATGATGAGAGCAGGCCGAAGGGTCTTCTATCTCAAAAGACTAATCAATTACCGGTACGGGCGAACCTCCAGAGACGACACCTTGACCCCCAGGATGCTCGAGCCCGCTCGAGACGGTGAGCCGAAGGGAATCGAGATAAATTTCTCCGGCATGAAGGAGCGCTTCTACGAACTCATGGACATGGATCCGGAGAAGGGAATACCTCGGGAAGACACCCTTCGGGAATACGGAATGGAAGAGGAAGCTCGGAAGGTCTGGCAGGGCGGATTGGTTGACCGGGGTTGAGGCAGCTCCGGGCTCGTTCCGAATGGAGGGGGAGAATCTCCCTTCTTCCAAACCTTCCCAATCATGATCCAAAACAGTTGAAGATTTCAATGTGAACGCTGACGCCGGAAGATCATCGGTGAGAATCACAGTGAAGCCCGCGGGCATAATCAAGATGTATGCCCGGGAGCAGGTAATGGACGTGCCCGAGGGATGCACTTCAGCGGCTCTCATAGAACAACTGGGCATTCCGTCCAAACTAAGGATATTTGCGCTGGTCAACGGGACGAGGCGGCCGTTGGAAGCTCAACTGGACGACGGCGATGAAGTCCGCCTGGTCTCGCTGCTCGCCGGCGGGTGACTAGTTTCCGTCCGGAAAGGGGCGGTGGGACCGCCAGCCAACTTGGCCACTGCCTTCGGCGGTGGCACAGGCAGGATCTCGACGCTCCGCGAGGCGGTACATAGGTACGCCTCCGCGCAACCCCTTGATTTCCTTGCCAGGCCGAAAAATGCCTCCTCTCCGACTCGGAAACTGCGAGTGTCTCATAAGGTGAGATCCTCCTCCGTTTATAAGGTTAAATTCTTTTACGTTTATCCGGGTTTCCGGATGGATACTAACTATTCCTCATGAACTGCATAGTGCCGTCGGGAATGACGCCTACACGAGCCGGTCCCGGATATTCTTCCTGAAGAATCGCGAGGACTTCTTCCCACGTCTTGACGAAAATGACATCATCATTGTGGCAGATATAATCTATGCAATTAGGATCCGGTGAAGGATTAAAGATGATGAGTCTTTTCATCGCGTGCGGTACAAGTCGAGTCCCGGGCAGGGGGTGAACATATTGGGTCCCTCCGTACCCTCCCCCCCAGCTTCGGAAGACATAGTGAGCCGCCTGACCTTCCGGTGCATCCATGATAATCACACAAGATCCAACGCCCCGTTTAACGGCACTCACAGCCAGGCGCGCGCAAATGCCGGACTCGCTGGCTTTGGCGTAGCCGTTGGAGACGACGATGTCATAACCGATCACCGGATAAATGCCATAGTGCTCTTTGCCTGCTTCCGCCCCGGCCGCATGGGTGGCCCGGAAAGAACCGGCAAAGAGATCGGCGATTTCTCCCTTGCGGTTGATGAGGCAGTCGATCTTAAAACTCAAGTTAACCGCGTCACCGGCATAATCAATTTCCTGGCGTAGTATGTTCTTCTCGAATTTTCCCAGCCCGCAACTGGCGGGGTCGCGTGCCAACTGTTTGTGAAACTGGTTGATGGTTTCGATACCCGCGACCCCGGGCAGTATGATTTTGGCGCCTCCCCCAAAGCCGACATGGACATGAGGGGTTACGCAACCAATCGCAATCTTCAGATCACACCGCATGAATTCACGATTAAACCAGAGGTCCACCCCTTTCGGCGTCCGGTCGACATACGTCAGGTGATGACCCTGAAATGCATCGTGATTGAACACCCGGTAGTTCTCCACGACATCGTCCCCAAGCTTTTTACGGGCATTGATCAGATCGTACGCCCCGTGAGCGCCAAGGGCCCAGATGAACCTGATCTGCTCTTTCCCCATTCCCGCTTTATGAAGGGCGTCGAGCACAACCGCGGCTGCTTCCTTGATGGGTGTTGGACGGGTCATATCGTCGAATACGATAACGGCTTGCCGTTTCCCGCGAGCCAGTTCACTCAAGGCTGGTCCATCAATGGGATTTTCAATTTTTGTCCGGATTTGCGTCGCCGTGAGGCAAGGTTTTTCCAGGCCTGAAGCCGTTAGATGATCAACGTCCCACTTGTCCGGAAAGGTCAGCGCTCTTTCCTCATTGTCGTACCATCGTCTTGCCGGGACCATTACTGTTTTCATGACCTATGCCTCCAGTAAAATCCGCAATATCAGTCAAATTCTTTATTATTTACTAATAATTCCGGGGCATCACCTTTGAGCACCCGGGCAATGTTTGTAGTGGCCATATTCATGATTCTCCTGGCTGCCTCACCGGTCACACCGGCCACATGGGGTGCAAAGAGCACTTTGTCGTTGTCCACTCCCAGCAGGGGATTTTCCATTTTTACCGGCTCATCTGAAAAGACATCGATACCTGCACCAGCGATCTTTCCTTTCTTGAGCGCATCTGTCAGTGCTCTTTCGTCCACCAGCTCAGCCCGGGCCACATTAATGAGATAAGCCCCCTTCTTCATGCTATTGAAAGCCGCTTCATCTATCATGTTCCGGGTAGATTCCGTTAGCGGAGCATGAAGGCTTATGATGTCGGATTGGCTCAATACTGTCTTCATGTCGCAGTATTCGACGCCTAACTCCTGTTCCAACGTTAGATCATATCGATGTACGTCAAAGTATAAAATCCGGCTCAGCTCGAAGGGTTTTAGTCTGCGGACAACTGCCTGGCCGATTCGTCCGAAACCAATAAGGCCCCATACCTTAGCTTTGAGTTCAACCGGTCGCACACTCATTTGCTCCCACCTGCCCTGTTTCGTGCTCTTATGAGCATAGAGCATGTTCTTGATGAGGCAAAGCCCCCAGGCAATAGTATGTTCGGCTACACTGATGGTGTTAGCTCCTGCAGTATTCGCTACTTTGATTCCTCTGGCCGTGCAAGCCTCCACATCAATATGCTGGTAGCCCACACTTGGCTGCTGGATGAGCTTCAGCTTCCGTGCACCCGACAAAAGATCGACAGTAATCTTATGTTTGAATGTATAATCTCCCAGCACCACATCAGCTTCCAAAAAGTGCTTTTTGATTTCTTCATCAGACATATCATATCCTGCCACTACTTCAAAATCGGGCACTCCCTCTGTCCGCCGGATTAGAGACTTAAGTAACTCAGCCTGCATAGGTATTAATGAAAGTACTATCTGATTCATATTATTCCTCCTCTTCCCTTAGCTCGGCGGTGGGACCGCCACCCAGATTCGCCGCTACCTTCGGCGGCGGGGCGGTGGGACCGCCACCCAGATTTGCCGCCACCTTCGGTGGCGGCATGGGCAGGATCCCCACGCTATCCCTGATCTGTCCATGACCAGAGGCGGCACCTCTTCCGGCTAAACGCCGGTGCAAGGAGTGACCATATTATGTACGCCTTCGCGCAAACCCATTTAAACCAACATACCATATATTGTTCTCTGACATATTCCAAGCGCGATCATCCCGATCATGAGCAGGGCTGAGTGCTGAGGACTGGGGCCGCAGGACTGAACCCTCACTACGTTGCGGGTTCGCGGTTAGCGTTCTGGAAGCGCGTGAAATGCTTCAAGTTCGCGGCCGATCATTTGTGAGGCCGCAGTGGAAACCCGCAACCCGCTACCCTGTTTAATCCGACGGTATTATACCGCGGGATGATTTGGACCTGCAAAACGGCAATCAGAAACGGCAATACAAATGCCCGACCTACTCCAATGCGGCGCGCTGCCCCGGTCGGGCTGTTTCCATCCCGAATCAATTGTAAGAGTGTGTCATCATTAATCTTTTTCTTTGCCATGGAAACATCCTGGAAACATCTTGGGAATTTTTGATTTACCGCCGTCATAGCCCGGTTGAGTCAAAATGAGCACCACAAACATTTTCCACTCGACGACGCGGGCCGTTAGCAGGACTGAGGACTGGGGACTGTGGACTAAGTAAAAGCCGAGGAAAGCGGCTTGCCATCTCACTCTGCTGATGCCGTTGATCCTTTTCTCCGCATGGAAACACATGGAAACTCCCTGGAAACATCATGGAAACATATGGAAACATATGGAAACTTTTCGGAGACTGTTTCCATTTGCGCAGTTAAGCACTAGATCCACCGCAGAGACGCAGAGAGCGCAGAGATTTTGACAGGATTAACAGGAATCGCTAATTTCAAAGTCGTGAGAATAAGGTGAAATACTTTTATGTTCCTGTCGATCTTGTTGAATTTTGAGCTCTCTCTGCGTACCCTGCGCCTCTGCGGTGAATCTACTTCTTTCCCGAATAGTTTGGCACACTCGGTGAGGCCGTGCAAAACGGCAACCAGAAACGGCAATAGATGTGGCAATAGAAGCGGCAACCTGAAGAGGAAAAAAGGAAAAAAGCGGTGAATCGTGAGTCGTGAATGGGACAAAGGCAGATGAACTGAGGAGCGGGGAAGCAGTCGAGCTTTAGCGTCGCCCCACCCGAAGGGTGTGTGAGAAGACCCCTCTTACGAGGGCAATTTCATGGCCAAATACCGCATTTTAAGAGTAAAAATGGTCGATTATGGCCACTCTTTCCCTGAGCAATGATTTGGCATGGATCGACCCCGAATGGTTCCAGGGCCTTGGTTAACTCCCGGGATCTCCGTTTTGTCAGGAATCGTGTCGGAAGTAGTTCGATCAGTGGGATTCCAAACGACCATTCGAACATCAACTCCGTCTTTTTGGCAGCGAGATCTCAGGATGTCGAAACGACATGAAAGAATAACTTACTCGATTTCACAGCCGTCGAAAGAGACACTAAACTGTGCTTCCTGTTTCATCCCAGGACCCGTCATCTGAAGATGCTGCTCAAGAACCGAAGGGAAAAAGGATTTACCCAAATCCTGGTATTGAACTATTATCGCAGCGCCCAACTGGAGCTCGCCTTGATGGATTTGTGCAGTGCCCTTCGCTAGAGCGAGCTTCCCATTGATCTTGGTAAATTCTTCGGTCGCTTCGATCTCGCTTGCTGGTGATTTGGAAGTGATCTTTTTTGTGTCATCCGAGTAGACCTCCGCGCATGAGTTGCCTTCTCTGCGATAATTGACGGTGGTTTTCCCTTCTGCAGATGAGACCACAAGGTCTGTCATGGAATCTTTTTTCGGAAGTATAAGATCATCTAAAATGCTTTTAATGGCCTGCGTGGCTCCTTCAATTTGCATTTTAGCTCCATGATTGATCATCTTGACCCCTTCCTCCACCTTTTTTTGATCTTCCACTCCGTCAGTCGAGACAAGTACCGCTGAAATATCAGGAGTAAGGAAGGTAACGCCATCTTTCTTGCTGTAAATGACCTTGAAGTCCTTCAGGTTCTCTTTCAATGTGACCTTGTCACCAAGTGGTTTCAGTTGATCACGCAGTTTCACCGGATCCAGGGTTGGAAGAACTACATGGCAAGACACCCGATTGACCGCCTGATTGTCAAGGAAGTAATAGTTGCTCATCAGCCGCATGTAAGCCTCCCAAGGGTCAGCGGCACAGAGAAGCGATGGGGAGGCGGCTATAAAACCGAGTATGACTGTGACACCTACAAATCTTCGCATGCAGCACTCCTCGATACGAATAAATCCAGTATAGTGTGTTGATATGGGCTATGTATCAGAACCGCATTCTAGCGTCCTGAGTCAAAAGTTCAAAACATAATTCGAGTACGAAAAAGATGGCTGACGCTAAGGATAGGGGTAGGGACAACGCATTGGATTGCATCGCCCCTCCCTCCGAACCGGGCAAGCGGATCTCCCGCACCCGGCTCTCCAGTTGATGGTTCTACCTTCTCAAGGACTGAAGATTTGCGCGATGGGCATTATCAAGGCAAAACAACCCACGCGCGTGAAAGAAACCATTTGGCCATTTGATATGATCGAAACCACGACTTATGCCGCCCCGTTTCCGTTTCCACCGTTTCCGCAGTATGCTGCGAAGACGCTGCCGAACCCACCCGTCAATAGGCCGGTAGGTCCGTTTGCTGGAATGTTTGAAGTATTCAAACCAACCCCTAAGGGTTTTGTTTACATCCGAGATGATCTCTTCAAGACTGTGACCGTTGCTCCTCTTGGTCTTGTGGCGGATCGTATCCCTGAGTTTCCCGATACTCTTTTTCCGGGGATAACGCGTGCTCCGATAGAATCGGTATCCGAGAAAATCAAAAGCCCCGCCTCTTTCAGAGATATCAACGATCTTGGTCTTGTCCGGATGCAACTTCAGCCCTTTGTGTTCGATCAGCTTGCTCACCAGGGCGAGTGCGCCCCGCGCTTCATCCAAGGTTTGGCACAGGATCACGAAGTCGTCCGCATACCGGATCATTCGATAACCCGCCTCGGCCATTGCAAGATCAACCGAGTGCAGATACAGGTTGGCGAGCAGCGGGCTTATAACCGCCCCCTGCGGCGTCCCCCCTTCCGGAGTCCAGCGCTTTACTTCATCGAGGATGTCCGCCTTGAGAAAGGCTTCCAGCAGTTCGAGCACCCGCCCGTCCGCGATACGTTCGCAGATGTCTTTCATAAGCAGGTCGTGCGGAATGCTATCAAAGTAGGCTTTTATGTCCGCATCCACCACGTGGGTGTATCCGGATTTGAGGAGCCTGTCCACTTCCCTGAGGGCATCCTTGCATCCCAGTCCTGGCCGGAATCCAAAACTTGCCGACGAAAACTCACGTTCGAAGATGGGTTCGATTACCAGGCGCAACGCAGCCTGAACCACCCTGTCACGCACGGCGGGAATGCCGAGCGGCCTTTTGTCTTTACTTCCTGGCTTGTCTATGTAGACTCGCCGCACAGGTCGCGGACTGTAGGTCCTCGTGCACAGTTCCTCTTCGAGCTTTCCGAGGTTTTCATCCAGCTTGCTTTCGAAATCCGTGATGCTTTGATGGTCCGATCCGGCACTGCCTCCATTCGCTTTCACACCGCTCCATGCGGCATGAAGCGTTTTAAGACGACAGACCTTGTCAATCAAACTAAACCAAACGTTTCCTTTCACCCCTCTTTCGAGGGCCTCCAGCATACGCTCTGTCCACACAGACCGTTCGACCCAATCCCACTTCCGGGGACCGGCTTCTCCCGCTTGCTTAGTCGTTTCCGACACTGCCGCGAGTTTTTGTTCGTTATGTTCGGTCATAGCGCATCCATCTTCCCGCACCCCTTCGCTCCGCGGGCATTACCCCGCATCCCCGCTACTATGGGTACTCTGACTCCTGCCCGGCTGGCTCTTCGTACCCTTATCAGGGGCAATGAACACCAACCTTGTTCCGGGCAGGTCTCCCTCTTTTACACGACGCACCTTTCCATGCATTCTGTCACCAACCACCCTACGCACCCCGTCATCGCTTTTAAGCTGTCCACCCAGCGTGACGGGCTTCCGGAATCCACACTGATGGGCTCGCCCGGTGTATCCGGTCTGGACTTCACCACGAATGAGCTGGCTCGTCGAAACGCACGGCCGAACTGTGTTCGTCATTATCCTACGGACTGCATGTTCGCCTCGGGTTGCTCTCCACCCCGCCTCATGACGACGCAGTTACCTTCGGCTACCGGGAGTGGACACCTCCCGGAGGGGACTTTCACCCCCAAGGCGCGCCTGCTCGGAGGCGCACTCACCCCGGCAGGGCTTTTGAGCCGGGGTCCAGACGGTTGATTGACATGTAAGGGAGCTGGATTCCGGCTTAAAACATGCCGGAATGACGGGCTGCGCACACCTGTATTATGGTTCGAATTTGTGACTCAGAACGCTGCTAGTTCATAATTCAGCCCGAACCTCCCGGCACGACCCTGAACCCCAGGCAAATCCACAGTGAGTCTTATTTCAGTTAGGGCTCTGAATATCCGCCTCTACCGGCCTTTCTGCTATTTACTGAGTTTTGCCTCCCATTCCTTTGGACTATGTTCGGCAGTCATCGATCTAGTAAAATATGCAATTCCAATATCGTAGCCATATTTCAATTTTACAGCCAGGATGTCCTTTTCATGAACCATAGTGCTCTGGCTTAGGATTACCGACGCAATATATTCCGCTTCAGCGGCGTAGTCGGCAGGACTTTCCTTGAGATCCACGTCCGCTCTCAGAATGGTTTTCTCCCATTTAGTGCCGTTAGTTACTCCTTGAGCCTTCCCCATTGTGACCCCAGCCGCGTGTGCTTTGCCTGACATCAGGATGCTCTTTTGAATCGTGAGCAACTCCGGAAAAGCACCTTGCTGGACGATTTGAGACGTGAAGGAGAGCAGTCCAATAACAGCAATGAACCAAGCTCCAACGACAACCAGATGCCCATTCCATACTTTGGCGTTTGACAAAGCGCCTTCAGGAGTAGCTCGCACAACAAAAGTCCCAGCGATTAGATCGTGCAGGCTTTGCCGTGTGCGGCGGTTGAAAATGTAAAGATAGATAATTGCTCCGGCGCATCCGAATACGATAAATGCTATAAGGTACATCCAAAACGGGGATGTTACACTGTCCGGCGGGGTTGTAGCCCCATTGAGAAAATATGGGATCCCGAGCACAGTGTACCTTAAAATCGACCGGCTGAGTGCGATTGATTTTCCCGAATGGTCTACCACCTCTATTTTCATCAGCCGTTTTCCAAGTGTCTGGCCCTTACCAAATTTGCTGTTAAGCAAACCGAAATAAGCCAATGCAACAAAAAAACCAACCAGACGCCCCCAGCCACCCAACCTTGCGTAAGTGTCAAATAAGAAAATACCAGAGGTAATTCCCAGCGCGCCCAAGATAAACAGGTCGAGCAGGAGGGCCAACAATCGCCTCCAAAATCCACTGATTATCCTGATTCCGTCCGGTTGGGATGCAGTTACCGTGTCGATTGTGTCCTGATTCATCTCCGATTGCATATTGCCTCCGTCCTAGAGACGGTGACACCAAGGGCACCAATTATTCGTCCAAGCTGCGTCCCATAGCTCGCCACATTTTCGACGACGTCCTGCTCGAGTTTCGGGTCCGATGATTCCATTTTGTTTATGTTAATGAAGCCGAACTGAGGATTGGCATTAAGCCACCATCTCCAGGGCAGGGACCAGAAGGTGCCGATATCCTGCATCACGTCTCCGGAAAGCGGAAATTTGTCCATAAGGTCCTCCGTAGGGGTGGTTTCGTAGAATCAGTCTCCAGCACTATGGGACCGCCCTTGTCGTTGGTTTATTATGCTATGAGCGACTTGGACGCGCAAGGAGTATGAATCAAGGGAGTTGAGATATCTCCTTCGCCTTCACAAATTGAGGCACAGTGATACTTTCCATTCCCGAGTCACTGTTTGAGCAGCCGTGGAGTGGGAGGGAGTTTACGGTGGCAAGAAGGGTTAACCTTCGCCAAGCCTGAGCAGATGCGGATTTTGAAGCATTTATTACTACAGTGGCGGAGACTGCCGGAAACCCCGATCGCACTTCATTTACAGAACCCTTCTCATCCAATCGGCAGCCCCTTTGTGGTATATCGCGGCCCTGTCAATAAGACATTCGTGGTCCTTCCCTTGACTGAGACTGATCCAATGTCTCCGGCAAAAGTTTTATTTCAAGGTCGCCGATTTTATGTGGGAAATTAGACGCGGACAAGCAAAAACGGCGTTGCCTCACCCTGCTTTTGCTTGTTGCCCGAGACCATAGCGAACTGTTCGGCCAATCGGGCTCAGGCGGTCAATGCGAACAATCCCTTTTTCATACTGGTTTCATGGATGCCGTCCGACGTATTTCGCAATACCGTACGCAATTCGAGCCTTAAACACCGTTTCCACAGATGATGCCTACGTGGATCTCCCCGTGTAACTGCCCAAGTGATGAAGGTTTTGGTCCACGACAATAACACGGTCCACAGCGGAGTTATCAAACGGCGACGAGCCTTGATCGATGACTAAACCGTGTTTATCGTCAAATAAACGTGATAATTCACGCTTCAGGCTGGCTTAGCCAGACCTTGCAAACAGTTGGAGTTTCCTGAATGCGTGACGAAATCGACCGTGATCGCCGGCGCTTCTTGCGCAATTCTACCATCCAATACAGGCGCCACCGAGGAGGAGTTTAATGACAAATTTGAGCCGTGTAAGGACGGTATGTCTTCTATTTTTTGGGGTGCTGATCCTTGCTGCAACTTCCCGGGCGCAAACCCGCCCGCCGATTGCCGAAAAAATTGCCAAGACCTATGGCCTTGATTCGTTCGGAAAAATTGATGCGATCAGCTACACCTTCAACGTGCAGTTCCCCGGAGTGAATCTCTCTCGTTCGTGGGTTTGGAAGCCCATGACCGGGGAAGTGACTTATGAAGGAAAAGATAAGGACGGCAAGCTCGTAAAGGCTACATACGTTCGTTCTCAACTGAATAGCCAACCTGCCAATGTGAAGGACGACATCGACCCGAGTTTCCTCAACGACAATTATTGGCTTCTGTTCCCCTTCCATGCTTACTGGGACACCGACGCCGCCGTGACCGATCAAGGCTTGCATAAACTGCCGGTTGGCAAGAGATCTGCCAAGCTGGTCGAAGTGAAGTATCCCGCTGGAGGCGGTTACTCACCCGGCGACACCTGGGAACTCTATGTCGGCAAAGACTACCGCGTCGAGCATCTTGTCTACCACCGAGGCGGGCCCGGAAAGCCGAGCCTCGTCACCGCAACGTGGACAGGCTACAAAAAGGCTGGTCCTCTGCTGATCTCAACGGAGCATCGCGGCACTGCCGACGGCAAGCCCATGCACCTTTTCCTTTCTGACGTGTCAGTTAAGCTGACAGGCTCGGATACCTGGATTAAAGCGAAATAAAGCAAGGGCGGGCTTATTTGAACAGTTGATGCCGCTCTGTCACGAATCAGACTACCTGGCGATCACGACGGTGGTGTAGGATCTGCTCAGCTTGGGCAGATCGCGGATGGTGGCCGTGCGAATCTGCAGCGTTGGGCGTTGCCCGTGAACCGGACAGTAAGAATCAGGCTGTAGTAGCGCATCTTGCAAGCGCCGTCGTCCGGCACATGTGCCGTGGCACGACTCGCGGAATTCGCAGTGATTGGCAGATTTGAGGAGCGTCCCTGCCTGCTCGAAGTGCGTTGAGCCCGGAATCCCCAGTCGTTTCAACCATAGAAACGCCTTTGACAGTGTGCCCAGCGCAGTCCACATTCCGTCCGAGGTGTCCTGCGTGGTTTCTGTCGTTGAATACCCCTTGGGAGCAGATGCAAAAGTCAACAGCTCTCCTCGTTGTTGAGAAATGGAACACCAAAATCCTTGCCATTTCCGAACTATACCTTGAGACCAGATCCGCTCCACTTGTTGGCAAGGAGACAGCAGTTCTCTAAAGGATGGGCACGAGCCCAGCGATCGGAACTGATTTTTGCTCCTATGTGTATATCGACTGCCCAGTTTATCCCCCCGAAAATACCCCTTGATCACAAGAGCAACATCTGGTAGACAAAATTGACTACGAGTCCTACACTCGCGCCATCCGAGAGTCAGTAACGTATCTCTTTGCAAACCCGACAAGCAGGAAGAAGTATTCCTTTACGGTGACGGCAACCAATGCATATGGTAAGAGTTCATCAACGTCCAAGTCCGTAACCATCAAGTAGTTGATATTCATATGCAACAAGCGAGGAGAGAGAAGTAATCATAATGCATTCGCTTCCGGCTTTTTGACGCTGACTGAGATTGATCCGCTGCTTTTTCTTTTAATACGGAGGGGATTGGATGAGAAGAACCTATCTTTTTATTGCCTGTTTTGTAATTGTCAGTATCCTTGCCTTTGGCCTGATCGGTGCACATTCTGCCACTACATGGCAAAAAGCCGCTTCGCTCAATACCGGGCGAAGTCAGTTCGCCGGTGGTGTCATAGACGGCACAATTTTTGTATTTGGGGGCAATAGCAAGACAGAGCCAAGCCCCTTGGCGTCAACGGAAATGTTTGATCCTACTGTTGGCTCCTGGGTATATAAGGCCGATAACAACAATATAACCGGTGTTGAGGAAGTTACAGGCACAGTGGTGAACGGCAAGTTTTATGTCTTTGGAGATGCTTCAGGAGGGGACCCGTATTTTGACGGAGTGTATGATCCAACAGTTGATGCTTGGGCGCCAATAGCCCCAATGCTCACTCCAAGGAGCAATGCGCCCGCTGTAGCTTATAACGGCAAAATCTACGTGTTTGGGGGGAATGGAGCGGGGGGCGCTCATTATGATATAGTAGAGGCCTATGACCCCGGTAGCGACACTTGGCAGACAGTTACCAACATACCTCAAGTGGTAGCTTCTCCAGCTGTCGCCTTAGTTGGAGATAACGTCTATGTGATTGGAGGTGGAAGCCCTTCCGAAGGGAAGATGGTTAACACTGTCTACATGTACAATTTTACTTCGGACAGTTGGACAACCAGTGGTTTTGCTCCCCTTCCCAATCCGAGGGCTTTTGAGTGCAACGGTGCTGCACCAGTCGTGGATGGTAAAATCTATCTCATTGGCGGGCTTGCAGGGACAAAGAGTAGTCTTTCGGCGTCTAACAAAGTTGATATCTATGACACTGTGTCAAACACGTGGCAATCGGGTACCTCATTGCCCACTCCGATATTCTCTCAATTTTCCGCGATTTTAAACAACGTCATATATGTAATGGGTGGTAACACTTCCGAAACCTCCTCCGGGGGCAATAACAATGCCAGCATCACCCCGGCGGTCTGGGTGTACGATTTGCTGTCGCCTCCCGGCCAGCCAACGAGCCTCAAGGCCACCGCCACGGGCGTGGGACAGGTCACGGTCGCCTTCAAGGCCCCGACTTCACCTGGCAGTAGCCGGATCGCCGGCTATGCCGTGACGTCGAGTCCGGCGGCGGGCGTCGACTCCAACGCCGGCTCATCCTCCCTCACTCACATTGTTACCGGACTTGCCAACGGCACTCCTTATGCGTTTAGCGTGACGGCGACCAACCAGGACAGCATGCAGGCCACGTCAAAGGCTTCCAATAAGATAACGACCTGGGCAGTTCCGGGAAAACCGACAATCACAGCCTTAACGGCTGCCAACGCTGAGGTGACGGTGAAATTCAGTGCGCCAAAATCAAATGGCGGCAGCCAGATAACGGGCTATACGGTGACGGCACTTACGGCTGCGAACTCTCCTGCCGGTACGGACATGCAGGCCAATTCGACTTCACTCACGCACACCGTAGACAACCTGACAAACGGAACACCGTATACGTTTACTGTAATCGCAACCAGCGCAGTCGGGACCGGCCCGCCCTCAAGTTATTCCCACAGTGTGACACCGGAGCAGAGCTTCGCGGGAACGTGGGAGGGAAGCTGGGAAAGTAATTATAGTGAACCGAACGGTAATGGCACTCTCACTGCAACTATTGCACAGTCTGGAAACACTCTTACCGGCAAATTAGACGTCCATGGATCAAGTTGCGGCGGGGTCCAGAAGACTAACCTGTCAGGAACAGTTACTGGAAATACGGCGACGATTAATGCATCCGTTGCCTGTGACAACGCCGTTAATAAGTTACAATATACTACCGGCGCAATCTCCGGAAATGAATTTTCCGGGACCTGGACTCTATATTCAAACGGGGAGTACCATGACAGCGGGACATTCAGTATGAGCAAGGATTAGGTCTATGCGGGGAGGGTTGATATGCATCCATCAGGACCCTCCCTCCACAGCTCCAATAATCATTCCCATCCCAAGGCTGGGAGCCTGCCGAGGAAGGTCTTTTCCTGGTGTTTCTCCAGCCACGGCGACCCTTTTACTGTACGTAACAAATCCTAAAGCAGCCGCCCCTTCAGGTTCGGCGAAATTGGAACCGCAAATACCTAAACAGTTCCAAATCTGTTTGATATGCGGCCATCGGCCCAAGGTGTCCGGGTTATCCTCGATCAGGGGGTCGATCCGCCGTTTGGCGAATTCGGTCACGAAAAAGCTATTCACCGCAGAGAGCGCAAAGAGCGCAGAGATTTTGACAGGATTAACAGGAATCGCTATTTCTAAGCCATGAGAGTCTCTGTCGATCTTGTTGAATTTTGTTTTCTCTCTGCGTAACTAACGTGTAGTTTCTTGAAGTTCTGCAAAGATTTCTATCCAAGTTCTTGTTTTCTCTGCGTACCCTGCGTCTCTGTTCTCGAAAAGACACTGGATTCCGGCCCAAAAGCACTGCCGGAATGACGAAAGCGGGAGATCCAGCCTCTTTTCATAGTTTCAGGGTGTCCAGAGAGGGACGTGAGCATGTTTCGAAAAGTTACGCGGTCCTCTTGGCGCTGCGCGCCCCGGGTAACGAGTTATCCGGGCCACCCCAGGTGAGAGGCTCGTCCTTTTCATGGTTTCAGGGCGTACTGAGGGGACATGAGGAGCTGCTTGGGAAAGACTTCCGATCACCTCCAAAGACGCAAAGCTATTCACCTGGTCATAGACAGGTCATGGAGAGAGAACTCAAAAAGCAGCTTGTATGTCGCTGCGCCGATCTCCGGCAACATGATGTCCACGCTACACGGGATGAACAGGGAAACCTTCGCGATATCACCCTGTGGTATTAGAGCAGGTAAAGGATCGCTGCCCCTTATTTTTCCAGTACTGCCTCAATCAAATGCGGTCCTGATTCCTTCAGGGCAGCTTTGAATTCTTTGGCTAACTCCTCTGCGGTCGTAACGGAAGCGGCAGGCACTCCCATACCCCGGCTCAGACCGACCCAGTCCAGCGGAGGGTTGGAAAGACTCATCAGGTCCCTGGTTTCAGCTCGCAGGGACTTGTATCCGGCCATTTGACATTCCATTTCAATTATCTGGTATTTACGGTTCGAACAGATAACCGTTATGACATTTGCTTTTTCGCGAGCCTGTGACCACAGCGCCTGCACCGTATACATGGCGCTTCCGTCAGCTTCGATATTTATTACCTTTCTATCGGGGCAGGCAAGTGCGGCGCCAAGCGCTACAGGCATTCCCTGACCGATGGCCCCTCCTGTCAGGCTAAGCTGGCTAAAGGGTTTCAAAAATGGCGCATATGTATAGTAATGTCCGGTTGACGATATGCCTTCTTCAACAACGATGCAATGTTCGGGTTGCAGGGCGGCGATTGTGGCGCACATGTTTGCAGGATTTAGTTTGCCCGAAGGCAGCTCCGGCAAAGCAAGTTTCGCAAGGACCGAATTAATTTTATTTTTACTGCCTGCACCATCCAGCGCCTCTGCCAGTTCTTCCAGTACGGCCGCAACATCCTGTTTATCCGTATCAATTCTTAAATGGCGTTGTTGATCGTTGAGCAGAAAACTTTTCCCACCCGGATAGCCGAAAAAAGCCACCGGTTCATCGGTCCCCGCCAGGATCAAGGTATCGTATTTGGCAAGCATTGTTTGTGCAAATCCCGGCAGATAAGGAATGCGAGTCAATACGGGCAAGCCTTCGCCGCTCTCAAAGTATGCGGGAAAGGTGATCATCAAAAGATCGCAACCTGTTTTTGCCTGAATTTGCGCTACTGCCGCAAGGCCTGGTTTGCGCAGGGCTCGCCCGCCCAAGATGAGCGCGGGTTTTTTTGCGTCTTTGAGAAGTTTGCGGGCGTTGGCAATTGCTGCCTGGTCGACACTATCGAAAGTAAATTCCGGCAACGTAATTTTATCCGGTTTGTGTTCTGTCCACTGGTGATCTGCAGGAACAATCAACGTTGATATTTGACCGTAAAGTGATGCGGCCAGGCCCTCGGCCGTGTCATGCGATAACGTTTCCACCGATTCACTTTGCCTATACCAGCCGGAGACGGTCCGGGCAAGGGACGCTATATCCATATTCAGTGGAGGATCGGCATCAATGTGCCACGCAGCGTGTTGGCCGATGATATTCAGAATGGGAGATCGGGCGCGTCTGGCATTGTGCAGATTAGCGATGCCGTTGGCAAAACCCGGGCCAAGATGCAATAAGGTCAGAGCAGGTTTTTGTTTCATCCGCACAAAACCATCGGCCGCGCCGGTACATACGCCTTCAAAGAGCCCCAGCACTGAACGGATGTTCTTGACCGTATCTAATGCTGCAACTACAGCCAGTTCAGTAGTTCCCGGATTGGCGAAACAGATTTCCGCACCCGCATCCGCCGCCGTCCACAAAATAATTTCCGCACCGGTCATGACCAGTCACCCCTTCTTGGCGGTGGGACCGCCAGCCAGATTCGCCGCTACCTTCGGTGGCGGCATGGGCAGGATCTCGACGCTATCCCAGACCTGTCCATGACCAGAGGCGGTACCTCCGCATCTCTCCGCGATGAGTGAACAGTGGCCAGTGAACAGTGAGCAGAAAAAGCTTTCAAGCTAAAATCCCCCCTGCCCCCCTTTAGGAAAGGGGGGAAGCTTGATTTCCTCGCACCTTTCGGTGCGGCGCCGGGCAATCCGGAAATGTCGGGGCACCAAACTGTACGCACCATGGCGAAAAATGCCTTCTTTCCGAATTGGAAACTGTTGGTATCTTAATAAGGTGAAATTCTTCTACGTTGATAAGGTAAAATTCGTCTACGTTTATCCGGATTTCGGGATGGATACTAGCTAGAACGGAACTAAATATCAAGGCAATAAGGACCGATGAGCCCAATGCGCTTTTTAGACAGGATTAGCAGGATTAACAGGAGTCGCTATTGCCAAGTCGTGAGAGCCCTGTCGATCTTGTTGAATTTTGAGTTATCTCTGTGCTCTCCGGGTCTCTGCCTCGAAAAGACACTGGATTCCGGCCCAAAAGCGCCGCCGGAATGACGAAAGTGGGAGTCCCGCCACTTTTCATTATTTCACGGGTGTCCCAAAGGGACATGAATAACTGCTTCGAAAAGGCTACGGGTCTGGATTCCGGCCCAAAAGCACTCAAACACGGAATGACGAAAGTGGGAGTCCCGGGTCTTTTCATCGTTTCGGGTGTCCCAACGCGACATGAATTGCAGTGGTGAATATCTTTGCGTCTTTGGAGGTGATCGGAAGTGTTTTGACCGGGGCGAGCGCCCGGCCCGCGATCAACCAATGAAGTTTTGTCATGTAACCGATCACTGCGAAGGAGCATCAGCCGCCTGCCAAAATTGCGGACATTACGACATCAAAGATCATAAACGATTTTTCCTCAAGAACTCGGAAACAAAATCAAAGTTTTAAGATCAGGTAGATGAAATACCCAATTCATGCCCCGCACAATCCCCCTTTACACAGAACTGAAATACTGCGAATCTCGGACATCCGCAAAGGGCAACCAGCCAAGAAGTGAGGAGAGATAGCCACTGGTGGCCTGGCGATCTCAGGACTCGAGCATTATCGTTGAGTAAGGAAGCAAGGTAGAGATGGAGTTGGAATCTTCCGGGAACGTTAACAAATAGAATGTTAGTCTTGCTGCGCATGGAGAATGAAAATGGACGAACCCGCACCGCGTAAGATGTCGTCCCAGGAGATATTGGAGGAAGCCCTCGAAGCAAGAGCGAAACTTCTGAAAGAGCAGCCTCGTCTTCAGTCTTTTCAGGACGAGATAGATCGAATCCTAGAGAAGACGGTGGGATTTGAAAACCGGATGTCAGTACTTGCATTCATGATCGAGAAAAAACTTTACGAGCTCAGAGACTCAATTGCCAAGCTTCAGTCCGCGACTCTCAAAGTACAAGGATCTTTAAATAAAGCCAAAGTTGACAATACCAATGAAGTCCTGGATTATTCCACAAATTCGGGACGTTATTTGAATTGAGGTCAATGCTGCCTCGAAAACTTCCCACGCGAAGTCGCGAAGCCGCGAAAATGCGAAGGGAACGACACTTTGCAAGGGTGTCCCAAAGGGCCATGAAATAACTGCTTCGAAAAGACTATTCACCGCGGAGACGCGGAGGCGCAGAGATACGAAGGCAGCGACACTTTTCATGGTTTCAGGGTGGCCCGAAGGAACATGAGCAACTGTCTCAAAAAGACACTCTTGTGAAACTTCAGTGGGCAACGAACGACCCCTAAGCAGCTAAGATTTCGATTTTATAGCCCATTTCTTTAAGGGCTTTGGCATACGATGCCAAGCGACGTCGATTGAAACTGGCCTCGTAGAGATCGGAGCCTATGTCGACATATGCTTGGCCATGGCGAATCAACCGATAAACGAGTTGGGCCAGTTTACGGGCCGTTGCGAAAACGGCAACCGAAGCACCTTTGCGCCTGGAAATACGGCGATAGTAGGCACCCAGTGCCGTCTTCGAATTGCGCAACGTTGTGGCGGCCATGCGCAGTGCATTGCACACACGTGTAGAAGTAACAGCCCGGAACCTGCCGGGGACCTTTTTGCCGGCGCTGATGGAGATATTGGGCGCCAAACGTAGATACGAAACGAAGTGGCGTTCGTCGGGAAATGGGGACAGATCAGGACCCAGTTCACTCATGACAACGGCTGCGGTATCCACTCCGATGCCGTCGATTGTGGTGAGATCAAAGCCGGACATGCGATAGAGGGCCTGACGCATTGGTTCCTGACCGCGCTGGGAAAACTTGCTGGCCTTGGCTTTAGATGCCGGTGGCGGCGCCGATGAATCCATGGACTCTGGAGGTTGCATTGAGTCGATGGATCTGAGGATTTCAGCATCATAGTCAGCGATGACGGCACATAGCTGGTCATAAACCTTAAGGGCTTGACCGAGGTTGAACAAATGCTCAGTGCGCCAGTTTCCGGTGAGTTCTTCGGCGATCTGGTCTTCGGATTTTTGGCATCGGCGATCACGCAAACTCGCCAGGACACGGGGATCCCGTTCACCGCGTACAATGGCACGGATAATGGCCATGCCGGTAAGGCCAGTGATATCCGAAACGGCGTGATGCACGCAGACGTTCATCTGATCGAGGCTCTTTTGCATTCGTCGGACCCAGTCCGAACGTTGGTCCACAATGGCATTGCGTTCGCGAATGAGGGCGCGCAGGCGACAGATGTCGTCGCCTGGTCGGAAAGAACCCCGGAGCAATCCGCAGGCGTGCAGTAGCTGAAGCCACTGGCAATCGATCATATCGGTTTTGCGGCCGGGAACATGAGTAAGTTGGCGAGCATTGACCAGATGAACGTCAAAACCACGGCTGTCCAGGATTTCAAATAAGGGAATCCAGTATACGCCGGTGCTCTCCATGGCGACGGTAGTGATCTGCGGCTGCTCAAGCCACTGGGATAAACACAACAGTTCAGGAGTTGTAGTTCCAAAACGCTTTACGTTTGCTGAACCGTCGGGTAAAGGTGGACCAGCGACGTAGTGCTCGCGTGAGCCCAGATCGATGCCAGCGGCGTTGGGTTGAACGGTTTCCAGAGAGCGTGGTTGCCGCTTAGAAACTTTAGCTGCGCCTTTTCGCTGCTTGAGGGCCATCCTTATCCGTCTCCTTTGCTGGGGTTGAGAACGACAGCCCGGGGTGGCTAAAATGAGATTCTCTTGTGGGAGAGTGCATACGCCTCATCAGTGTTCAAAAGCGGCCCGGGGCCATGCTGGATTAGGGGCAATGTGCTCCAGTGTGACAGGGACCTTGACTGCTGCCGTTCCCAGCTTTGTTCTTTTAAAGGGACGCACGCCGCAGTGCAAGCTTGAAGTTTCATTCTCGTTCAAACGGCGTCTGCGGACGTAGCGACTGCGCTGGATTCCGGCCCAAATGCGCCGCCGGAATGACGAAAGTGGGAGTCCCGCCTCTTTTCATGGTTTCAGGGTGCCCCAGAAGGGGCGTGAAAAGCTGTTAACTTAAGGACAAACTGAATCAGATGTGGGGACCCCATTTCCAGCCTGGGCGGTGGAACCGCCTGCCAGGATCGCCACTGCCTGCGGCGGTGGGGCGGTGGGACCGCCAGCCAGATTCGCCGCTACCTTCGGTGGCGGCATGGGCAGGATCTCGACGCTATCCCTGATCTGTCCATGACCAGAGGCGTTACGTATGTACGCCTCCGCGCTAAAATCCCCCCTCCCCGCATCGCTCCGCGATGAGCGAACAGTGGTCAGTGAACCCTCACTATGATCGGGTTCGCGTTGAACCTCGGAGCCAGCGTGAGATGCTTCTGGTTCGGCGTCCGATCTTTTGTGAGGACGAACCCTCACTTCGTTCGGATTTGCGTTAAACATCCGAGCCAGCGTTAAATGCTTCAAGTTCGCGTCCGATCTTTTGTGAGGACGAACCCTCACTTCGTTCGGATTTGCGTTAAACATCCGAGCCAGCGTTAAATGCTTCAAGTTCGCGTCCGATCTTTTGTGAGGACGAACCCTCACTTCGTTCGGATTTGCGTTAAACATCCGAGCCAGCGTTAAATGCTTCAAGTTCGCGTCCGATCTTTTGTGAGGACGAACCCTCGCTTCGTTCGGATTTGCGTTAAACATCCGAGCCAGCGTTAAATGCTTCAAGTTCGCGTCCGATCTTTTGTGAGGACGCACCCTCACTTCGTTCGGATTTGCGTTAACACTTCCGACCGATGTTAAATACTTCAAGTTCGCGCCCGATCTTTTGTGAGGGCGCCCCCCTTTACGAGGGGGAACTTGATTTCCTTGCACCCTTCAGTGCGGCGCTGGCCAATCCGGAAATGTCGGGGCGCCAAACTGTGCACGCCATGGCGAAAAATGCCTTCTTTCCTAATTGGAAACTGTTAGTATCTTATAAGGTGAAATTCTCTTACGTTGATAAGGTAAAATTCGTCTACGTTGATAAGGTGAAATTCTCCTACGTTCATCCGGGTTTCCGGATGGACACGAGCTATCGCCCAAACCTGACCCCGAGTCTTATCGACATCGATGCCATTCTGGTTCTTAAGGAGAAACGGTATGGAAATGGCAATTCAAAAGATTTTGGAAACTGTGGGCACTATCCCCGGTCAAGGCGGTCTGCTGGAACAATTCGATAAGCGCCTGCGCAAATTACAAAGGCGAGTAATGTTTGAGTTAATCGAAAGCATAAGCAAAGAAGAAGTTGAACATTTTCCAGTCGTGCTTTACAAAACCGTTCTAGCAGACGGGAATCAAAGGCCTGCCTTGTTTCGCTTCTGCATACCTACATGGCGGGACTATGATGAAGTTTTTTGGCAAGCCCTTGGCGACTACGCTATCCTTGCACTCCATCGCGTGAAAGATCTGGAATATAACACCACCAAAGGGAAAATCAAAATTGAGATTTTCATCAGAACATCAGGAAGGATAAGAAGCCCGGAGGAAATTAGGATAATTATCCAGAGAATCGCATTCATGGTGGACAACGAGACTCTGCCGACGGACTTTACGCGTTTTCGGAGCATGGCTGAAAGAAGGGGGCACATCGGAGATTTGAGCAAAGAGGAAGCTGCTGCAATCGGCGCGCTGTTCAAATTTTTACCGATATGAGAGGGCTTGCGAGATATGGTTGGATACCGAAGTAGCCTCTAATCCGTCTCTTTGGGCTCCCCCGACCCGATTTTCGGCTCCAGCTCGTCCATCATAGACATTTGCACTTTGGCCCATACGATGTTGTCTGACTTCATATTTTCCCCGCTGCCCGCCTGGGCCGCAATTCTCTTAGACAAGGTCATTCCCACTGAACTCTCCCCCTTTCGTGGTGGAGGTCCGTTGCAAAGTCCCTTCCGCAATCCGAGTTCAGTTCGGATTGGTTACGGTTTTTGGCCAACCTACTCGGGCAATGGCTTGCCCCGGGTTTCAGGCAAGTACCATGGCACGATTAGACCGAGGATGTAGATACTCGATAAGATCATTGCGGCCTTAGGGATGCTCCCGAAGTATCCTATCAGAGTTCCGGCAATTATTGGAAACACCCAGGCGATGAGGCGAGTGGCATTGAAGATGAAGCTCGCAGCGCTTGATCGCACCACGGAAGGGAAGAGTTCCGCCGGATAGATCGCCATCCAGGCGTAAGCGCAGCCGAGAGTGAAGAAGCCGCTAAGGCCGGCGGCAAGTATTAACTGCTCCACCGAACTGGGCCAGAGATAAGTGAGTGGGGCGCTTGCAAGGGCGCCCGCATAAGTCATGAACAGGAAACGCCGACGTCCCATCCAGTCTGCCAGGAATCCCGAAACCATATAGGCAACGACGGCTCCGCACGTATAGAGCAGCGCGACACGCGCACCCCAAACCGCAGAGTTCTGCAGGCCTTGCGCTTTGGCAAGATTTACAGCCAACGCCGGCAACCAACTGGAAATCGCCCACCATCCGACGGTGGTGCTGAGGGAAAGTAGTAAGGCAAGCAAAGTTCGCTTGCGGGTGGAGGGATTCCTGAAGATCTGGGCAAGGGTAAACGGCCTACGTTCGCCGGCGGTACCCCCTTCAGCCGTCCAGCGTTTGTTTTTGACAGCCAGGAGCCACTTCTTTGACTCATCAATGGAACGTCGGATGTAGAGCAGAAAAAGGGCTGGAATTGCTCCGAACACGAACATCAGGCGCCACGTTTCAGCGCCGAGGGGCTGCCACGCTCCCAAGATCATCCAGATGAAGGCGGCCAGAAGGGTGCCCCAGCCGAATCCCGACTGCAAAAACCCCGCCCCTTTGGGTCTGGCGCGATCAGGCCATGTTTCAGCCAGCAGGGTGACCCCGGTGCTCCATTCGCTGCCCATGGCCAGCCCGACGACAAAACGCAGAAGCACCAATGCTGCAAAGGAGTGGATAAGAGCCGTCAAGCCGGAGAACATAGCATAGAGAAATACCGAGATCAGCATCATGCGCTTACGCCCGATATAATCGGCAAGCACGCCGCCAACCAATCCACCGGCGCCCCAACCGAGAAGGGTGATGCCAATGGCGATGCCCGCCCATAGCGGCATCGCTGAGAGCTGGCCAGGAAGCAGCAATGCCTTGAGTACAAAGGGCATAACTACAATGAGTGCATAGGATTCGTATCCGTCAAAAATCCAACCGAGAAAGCTCGCCAACAAAATGTTCCAGTGCTTTTTAGTCAAGCCTGATGTCCAACGCTCTGCTGCCGGGGTGTCTGATTCGGAACTCATGAGCACTTCCTTTGATTATTGCCAGTGCGGCATAGAGCTAATGGATTGTGTGCGCAAAATTCCGCTAATTGCGAAAACTCAAAAGAGCGGAGGAAAGTTTCCCTTCGATCTCCAGGCTATCCCCGATCTGTCCATCACGATGGGCGGAAGGGGGTATTGAGGGCGCATGTCCCCCCATCCCCAACGATTTTCCGGATTATTTATCTGCATAACTTTCGGCATACTGTCAGCTAATGCGGTTTGGCACGTTGGTATTGGTTTGGCCAGAGTATATCGGCGCCCAATGCATGTGCCGCATGGAGAGGCCAGTATGGCTGGCGCAGCATCTCCCTTGCCAGCAGCACCACATCAGCCAGCCCCGAGGCGACAATCTGTTCCGCCTGCACCGGTTGCGTGATAAGTCCGACAGCGCCTGTCGGCATACTAACTTCTTTTCGAATGGCGGCGGCAAAGGGAACCTGGAATCCAGGGCCAACCGGAATTTTCGCATAGGGAACCAGGGCGCCGCTCGAGCAATCGATCAGGTCGACACCAACTTCCTTTAGCTTTCGGCACAGTTCGACGGATTGGGCTAAATCCCATCCGGCTTCGACCCAATCGGTACAGGAGATTCGCACGAAAACAGGCAGGCGGGAAGGCCACACCTCTCGCACTGCCTCTGCTACCCTCAAGGGAAGACGGATACGGTTGTCGAAAGTCCCGCCAAATTCGTCGGTACGTTTATTCGATAGTGGTGAGAGAAACTCATGAAGGAGATAGCCGTGGGCCATATGGATTTCGATTACCTCGAACCCGGCGTCGAGGCCAAAGCGGGCTGCGGCCTGAAACTGTGCCACTATATTTCCGATGTCTTTGCCGCACATCTCTCGTGGAACCGGGGAACGTTCGTCGAAAGGGAGCGGGCTGGGAGCTATCGGTTGCCATCCCCCTGCGCTTTTGTCCAACGGGCTATCGCCCTGCCAGGGAGCATTTGTTGACGCTTTGCGCCCGGCGTGCGCGAGCTGAATTCCCGGAACTGCCCCCTGGCTTTTTATGAAAGCAGTTATACGACTGAATGCCTTTCCATGGGCGGAAGACCACAGGCCCGAATCCCACGGCGAGATGCGTCCCTCAGGAGAAACGGCCGTAGCTTCAACCATAACAAGGGACGCTCCTCCAACAGCCCGGCTCCCGAGGTGAATCAAATGCCAGTCATTGGGCATCCCGCCCTGGCTTGAATACTGGCACATCGGAGATACGAATATTCGATTTCTGAATTCGATTTCCCTCAGACGGAATCTGGAAAAGAGCATACTCATAGAAGAACCTCCTGACGGATAGGGGAACTGTTACGAAAAGTTCCCACGCGAAGACGCGAAGACGCGAAGGGAATGACACTTTTCATGGTTTCAAGGGTGCCCCTTAGGGACATGAGATACTGTTACAAAGAGACACTGGATTCCGGCCCAAAAGCGCCGCCGGAATGACGAAAGCGGGAGCCCCTGCCTCTTTTCGTTGTTTCAGGGTGCCCCTTAGGTACATGAACAACTGCTTCGAAAAGTTCTCACGCGAAGTCGCGAAGTCGCGAAGGGAACGACACTATTCATTGTTTCAAGGTGTCCCGAGAGGGACGTGAGCAACTGTCTGATCAATCTATTGAAAGCCGTTTTGCAAAGACGAACAAATTGGCTTCTATAGCAGAGAGCGCCTGCTTCATGAAGTAGTCGCTGAACGGATTTCGATCTTCGGGCAAGGCGCGTGAGAACAAAGCCGGCAGGATGGGCCTCACAGGAGTAACGAGCGCTCCCAGAGAGCGGGTTGGAGGTAGTGAAAGCAGACGGTCCCTTCGCCTGCCCAGCATCCTGCTTGCAAACAACCGAAGAAGAAAATTCTGCCACAGGAAGCATTTGACGATCCGCCTCTCGGACACCCCAGCACTAAGTCCCGCAAATTCGAGGAACCGGCGATAACGGGATGCGATCTCGAAAAGCCGGCCCCGGTCTCTTTCGAAGTCTTCCAGTAGTTCATCGTATCTTTCCGGAGTAAGCGACCTGGCCAGCCAGAGGGCTTCAAGCTCGGATTCGAGCAACCGGTGGCATTCGATTTCTGAGAGCCTTTTTACTCCACTGTAATCCCGCACAAGGCGGGAGCCGCTCAATTCGTTTATTACCGGATGCCAAGCCGCATCGGTCAGAAAATGACAGGCGAAGCCAAGGCCCCAAAGGACTGTGGTTGCGTGGGCGGTTTTAAGCGGCGAACAGGTTTGGGCAATCCATTCGGAAATGACGGGAATTCCTTCCCGGTCTATGAGATCATGCAGCGCATCGCCCAGAGAGGACAACGAAAAGGAAGGCAAATCGTAGAAAAAAATGTCAGGAGAAATAGCGCCGATAGAAAACGCAAGACCTCGCGGACGGGCGGGCGGGCGGTGGATTTCATTTAGCGGCAGGCAGCCGGCGCATCGGTTAAGAAGCTCATCGGCGAGGTAAAGATGGAAACGCTCTTTGGGCATTTTTTTTAGAAACTCATTACCGATTCAGACCCCCAACCGCTTCATCGATGTCTTTGGTCCGTTGGTCTCCCAATTTTTGGGCCGCACTGGCCTTGTCGATCGGCTTTTGTCCAAAATCCCTGATGCTCTCTGCGGCCTGTTGAGTAGCCGATTTGGTGTCTTTCTCTTCCTTTTGCGCCTCCTTCGCTTTGGAACAGGAGCAAAAAGCCACAAGAGAAACGATCAACACCGGAACAGTCAAATAACGAAGTCCCCTGAGAATCATGCGAATCCCCTCCTATACTTTAGAGACTGAGGCGGAGAGGCTTTTTCCCCGTCTTCCGTCCCTACGTCCCTGCGTCATCTTCCATGTCGCTGAAAACTCTTATGGCTTCGGGAATGAGCTTTCGAATGAACGTATGCCGGTCACCTTCAAATTCGGCTACATATTCTTCATAGAGCGGGTGGGCGCTGGAAAGGGCCGGTGAATTATGCTTGACCGCCGCAAACTGTTCATGGAAGGTCTGGATGAGGTCGAGCAGGGGGACCTTCAGGAAAGGGTAATCATCGAGCCAGCCCAGCCGGTACATTGCCTCGAAGCGAACGAGGTCGAGCAGGAAGAGCGTAACGTCAGTCACATCCATTTTAGATTGGCTGTCGAGGTAGTGGAACCCGGGAGCAAGGCCAAGCCCCTCTATGCCCATAATCAGCTCGTAGAAAGCCGAGGATGAATCCTCGTTCCCCTGGACCAAGTACTTGATTACCGGGTTGTCAAGTCGGCGGATGGAAGTATTGTCGTCGAACGAAATCCCGAAACGGCGCACCCATGGACTGAATCCCTTTTTGGCGGCAAAGCGCCGCCTGCATTCGCTGATGTAAAGCAACCTACCCATTTAAACCCCCGAAACAATTCAAAAAACATCCGCCGAAAATACATATAGCTCGACGTCTTTGTCTTTCCAGGCTTTTTCCGGGAGTCCGGCCTTTTGACAGGTCCACGCGAGAAACTGTTCCCGGTTCCAGTTGTGTTCGGTTGCGACCTGCGGCAGAAGAAGACCGGACCAGGCCCCTCTGCGGATGAAAAGTCCGTGTTTTCCGATTTCGATTTCCGAAGGGTCGCCGATCTTCCGCAATGGGGTCAGCACGGATATCTCGATGTCGATCTCATCAAGTTCATCGCTGGCGATGGCGCAAAATCGGGGGTCCTGGAAAGCAGCTTGAACCGCCATTCTCTTTACGGTTTCCCAAAGAGGCGCGCGAGCTTCAAGTATCCCGATACACCCCCGGAGGTCCTTGCCCTTGTGGATGCAGACGAAGGCCGCCCCCGGTTCTTTGAGCCCAGGGGTCTCCACCGAAATATCAGGCATGGCTTCACCCAAGCAACGGCATCGAATCGCATGAAAAGCCACTTCACGAAGCTTTTCCTTTTCTTCGGCGCTCAATCCCGGATCTACCCCCGCTTTACGGGAATCAGATCTTTTGGGCTTTTTCATCTCACCATCTCACTTTGTCTTCGCGTCTCCCCTTCACCGCGCCTCAGTCTTTGACGTTCCGGTAAATTGCAGCAGCGGCATACCCTACAACCCCTGACCTGTCACCAGTCATATCACCCGAATTAGCATACTTGAGCACTTTACACCGGTGGGCGCCGAGTTTTTTGGCTGCCAGCATCAAGGTAATCAACGGCCCTGCCCCACATGCCTGAGTCCTCTGGTTTTCCACTTCAGCGGCGAGTCCCTCCGGATCGAAACAGTTCAACCGTTCCAGACAAACCCCGTCCAACAGGACCGCTTTATCGTAGGGGTAGTAATGCGATAGATCGCTGCTCGCGATAATCAATACCCGCTTGCCCGTGCAGGCTTGCGCAATTGCCTCCGCCAGATCGAGGCAAAAATCGTAGCCTTGGGTCCCCATTATGATGGGCGTAAGACTGAAGGCATCCAACACGATCTGGAGGAAGGGGAGTTGGATTTCAAGGGAATGTTCCCTGGAATCGGCTTGCGGGACGTAGTGTATGAAGGCGGCGTTCTCGTAAAGCTCATCAATCAGTTCGCGGTCAAGAGGGACGATGCCAAGCGGAGTGCGATATCCGCCCAGATTGTAAATACTAGCTCCGGTAAAACTTTCCTGGTGGCTGGGCGCGAGTATGAGCACGCGATCAAACCGATTCTTCAAAAGGAGCTTATAAGACCAGGCAGCTACGCTTCCCGAATAGATATACCCTGCGTGCGGAACGGCGAGACCGGTAAGTTCTCCCTCAAGATCGGACGGACGGGCAAGCTCAAGATACCTGACAAGATCCTTTTTCAGTATCGCAGGATCGGCCGGGTACCAAGTCCCGGCAATCACCGACTCCCGGATTTTTTCGACCCTCATGTTTGTTTTTGCCTCTTTTTGGGCGGTGGGACCGCCAGCCAGGATCGCCACTGCCTGCGGCGGTGGGGCGGTGGGACCCGCCCCGCGGAGCGTCGAAATTGACCTTCGGTGGCGGCATGGGCAGGATCCCGACGCTATCCCTGACCTGTCCATGACCAGAAGCGGCACCTATGTACGCCTCCGCGCTAAAATCCCCCCTGCCCTTTAGGAAAGGGGGGAACTTGATTTCCTTGCACCTTTCGGTGCGGCGCTGGATATCCGGAAATGCCGGGGAGCCAAACTGTACGCGCCATGGCGGAAAATGCCTCCTTTCCGAATTGGAAACTATTAGTATCTCATCGTGGGGTTTCCGGATGGATACGAGCTATTCGATCCAGGGCGACAGCGTCCACTTTATGAACCACCATTGGGCTCCAGGGTGCTTGTCCAGGCAGACGATCCCCCCGTTCTGGAACTTGAAAACAAGCCTTTCGGCCAGCCCGGTAATAAGAAAGCCGGTAAGCCGCTCCATGAAAGGCAAATGTCCTACGATCAGTAGATTATCGCCCGTTTTCAGCGTATTTGCAACTGCGGCGACATCATCGAGAGGGTCAATGCCCGCAATCGGCTCGACTTTGCTCATTTCTCCCAGAAGTGCCCCGGCAAAGATTTCTGCAGTCTGCCGCGCTCTTTTCTTGCCGCTATGCCTTATAACCTCAGGCCGCACACCGTAGCCGGCTGCGACCCCGGCTATGCGGTTTACATCTGCATAGCCTTCCGGAGACAGGCCCTGCTCGGGATCCTGTTCTTTCGGGAGGCTTTTTCCATGCTGAACAAGGTAGAGTGCCATATTATTTCCCCCTCCTCTGAATTCAGGAATCCAGCGAGCGCAAACAAACTACTCGCAGCAAAAGCCACGGATGCTTAACTTTTTGATAACAATGACATCAATGACATCTTTGTCTCGTGAAAAGAGAAAGATATGGCGACTCCCCAAGTAATTCAATATTGTAACTTCGAAGGCAAGACCTATTCCGAGGATTCTGAAATCTGTGCGCTCCTGCGCTGCACGATTTGCAAAAACGGCAAATGGGAAGACCGGCAAGGCTATGGGCTCGCCGCTTTGGTAATGCAGCCCTTTTGCAGGGGCATACGGATTATTTGAGCGTTTTTATAGCATCGAGCACATCCAGGTAAAGCTGGGCGTCAGAGGGAGAGATGACCGGATGGCGCCCCGTCAACTTCAAATCACCGTTGCCTATAACTATTCCCAAATACTGTCCCCCTTTTGGCAGTATGCTGTAGGCACCTTCCTCCACTTTCGCAAGCGTCCCGATTTCTTGCCCCTCTGAGCCGAGGATGGTCCACTGGCCCGTACCCAAGTCCTTCAGAGTGACTTCATCAGCCTGGCTAATAGAGACAAAGCCCATCAAAAAAAGGCATAGGCATATCAGAGCAAGCGTTTTTTTCATCTAAGCCTCCAGGAACTTAGGTGAAGAGGTCAAGGGGCATGCGCCCTATTTGAGCGTCTTTATCGCATCGAGCACATCCAGGTAAAACCGGACTTCAGAGGGAGAGACGGTCACGTGGCGGCCCATCAACTGCAAGTCGCCGTTGCTTTTAACTACTCCCAGATACTGCTCCCCTTTCGGCAGTATGCTATAGGACCCTTCCTCCATCTTTGCAAGCATGCCCAGATCTTGCCCGCTTGAATCGAAGATAGCCCATTTGCCGTCGTTCAAGACCTTCAAGGTGACTCCATCAGCCTGGCAAATAGAGACAAAGCCCATCAAAAAAAGGCAAACACATATTAGAGGAAGCGTTCTTTTCATCTGAGCCTCCAAAAACTCAGGTGAACAGTTAAACCGGCATATCGCCAAATTGTTTTTTTCCCGTTAGAGCTGTTCACCTTCTTTTATTGACTGACAGTGATGTTTGACATTCACTCCCTTGACAATAAAGATCACGCTTTCAGCAATATTGGTCGCCTGATCGGCGGCGCGCTCGAGACATCGCGCGGCTATAATGGTCTCGACCGACCGTTGCACTGCGGGCGCCTCATTGGACATAAAGGCCAGGGCATCCTTGAGAATGCGGTAATTAAGATCGTCGGCGATATCGTCCATTTTGCAGACGTCGGTGGCAATATCTGCATTCTGGTTTACAAAAGAGGATATTACGGTGCGCAGCATGTCAAGGGCGGTATCGCCCAGTTCCTCGATGGCGAGATTACGGGGAAGAGGCGGACGGCTGTTCAGAACTCGAGCCCTTTGAGCGATGTTTACCGCTTGATCCCCTATGCGCTCGAGTTCTATCGCGATCCGCAGGGTGCCGATGATGAATCGCAAATCCCGCGCCATAGGCTGATCAAGAGCGAGCAGTCTGAGCGAGTGGCGGTCCACTTCCACTTCCAGCAGATTGATTTCGCGATCCCCGTTAAGTACTTCTGTGGCCAGGTTGTCGTCCCTTTCCACCAAGGCCTTTATAGATTTCTCCAGGGCTTTTTCTGCCAGAGTCGCCATCTGGAGGATTGTCATTTTGAGCTGTTCGAGATCGGAGTGAAATCTGGTTTCCATTTCTAAGAGCTCCCGGACCTCCCCTTTGTTCGAGCCCAGGGTCATGGGTCATGGGGTGATGGATCTTTTTTTGCCCCCTGACTCGTGACTCTCGACCCGGAGGGCCCGCCAGTTTTAAGCAACTCACATGCCAAGTCGCAGGCTTCGATGTCGAAGTTTATGAAATTAGGACCAGCCTGGATTCTAATCTCAAGAAATCATCGGATTCAACACAAATCTTAATAGTCTCAAAAAATAATACCTGGCTGGGTTTTCCGTCCTTTTCCAATCCCAAACTCCAATATTTTCATCAGGTGTTTTCGGCTGGACACGAATTGAGGAATTGGGGGATCGTGTGCTCGAGGGACGTAAGACGAAGGGCAAAGGAGGTGAAGAAAAATGAAAAATCAGAATTAAAGAAATCCCCGTTCGACAAGGTTTTCCAAGCAGTGTGAGCCATCGTATCCTAAATTCCCGAATCCCGGAATCCCATTTTCGATATACTTTGAGGGACGATTCTGGTATTGAAAAACGTTGGGATAGATCGATAGCGTCCTATGGAAGTGTCGGATGAGCACCGCAATAGGCGGGATCTCGATCCGGTTTTTTGACGCAAAAAAAGGGAAATCGGTGGGGTGCGTGTCGGCATGCCCTGAAGTCTAAAGGGTAAAGTTAGAAGGGCGAAATTCTCACTCTTCTTCGTACCGCCAGTGCCTGCCCCGGGCCTCAACCCGGGGCGGAAAACCTGAAAAACCTTTCCCGGACTAAAACCGAATAACCGGCAGCGGACGCAGTAGCTGCGCCCGATCGCCTGATACCAGGAGGATTTATGCCCAGACGTTTCATTATCGTGCTCTCAGCTCTTTTTTTGGCCTTTGCTTTTTCACCGCTTGCGCCCACCAAATCCATTTCTGCTGCACAGGACGAGATGATCGTCGGCACCGTGGTAAAGCACGGGAAAGTGTTTGTAATCGAGACCGATGAGGGCGATTACATTGCCAAGGGTAAAGACCTGTCCAAAATGGAAGGCAAAATGGTCGAAGTCACCGGCACGATAAGTGAAAGTGACAAAGGCGATGCTATCCAGGTAAAATCGGTTGAAGAGGTCGAGGAATAAATCCGTGCGGTGGGACCGCCAGCCACGATCGCCACTGCCTTCGGTGGCGGGGCGGTGGGACCGCCAGCCACGATCGCCACTACCTTCGGTGGCGGCATGGGCAGGATCTCGGATTATGTACGCCTCCGCGCAAGCCCCTCGATTTCCTTGCCAGGGCAAAAAATCCCTGCTTTCCGAATCGGAAACTGGCAGTGTCTTATAAGGTGAAATTCGCCTACGTTCATCCGGGTTTCCGGATGGAGACGATCTATGTCGTTTTATTCTCTGGCAGCGTTGGTGCGCGCCCGGCGTGCGAATGTCGCCGCCTCCAGCCCTGCTACGCACCCCTCGCCCACCGCCTTGGCAATCTGCCATGGGGGACCGCAGATATCTCCGGCAGCATAAAGACCCGGCACATTGGTTTCCTGCTTTCTATTGGCGGCCACAAAGCGCATTGTATCGCTGTCGAGCGCAACCCCGAGACCTGAGGCAAGCTCGATGGCGCCCTTGGCTCCCAGTTCGACGAAAACGCCGCTGGTTTCTATTTCCGTCCCATTGTCCAGCAAAACGGCCCGGACCCCACTGTCTCCAAGAATGCGGCTCACATGCCGGCCTGTATGGACTTCTATTCTGCTGCTCTCGATCTGATAACGAAGATGCTCCGATATTTCCAGAGATACGCAAACCAGATGGGTTTCGCCGGCGATGAGCAGCATCTTCAGAGCGCCGGAAGCGGCCGCGCTGCCATTGCCGACGACAGTGACCACCTGATTTCGGTAAAAATTGGCATCGCAATCAACGCAGTAGCTGACCCCTTTGCCGAACAGCTCCTTTTCCCCCGGGACATTCAGGCGGTTGCGCGAAACCCCCATGGCGAGAATTATTGCCCAGGTAAGAAGGGAATCTCCCGATTCGAGTTTGACACAGAATCGGCCACTCACCTTCTGTTCGAGATGAAGAACGTCCGAATCGAGGTGCACTGCCCCGAACTTTTCCGCCTGATTTTTTCCGGCGTTAAGGATTGCCTCCCCGGAAACAGTCTCATTCATGCAGCAATAATTTTCGACATGAGCTTTATACAAAGCGCTGCTTTGCACTTTTCCCAAAACCGCCACCCTGGCCCTGGTTCTAGCTGCATGCACGGCCGCCTGCAACCCGGCGGGGCCGCTGCCCAAAATTACAACGTCAAATTCAGTCTCCACCCCTTCTCCTTTCATCCATGAATATCGCTTCGAACTGCCAGGTACTGTAGGTCCTGTCCAGGATCTGTTTGCTTCCCGTTCCCTGCTTCCTGCTTTTTTCGCGTTTGCCGATTGTACTATCCTGCCCGAAAATGTATTGTAATATTTGGCGGTCGCACGTTCAATCGGGGCGACTCACCACGGTGCGATTCCTTTTTTGCCTTGCAGAGCGTGGGGCCCTGCCCGAAGGAAACTCTGGAGTGGCTCTATGGAAGTAACCGCGGCCCTGATATCATCGCAGGGACGGCTCTTTGTGGCCCAACGGCCGCCCTGGAAAAAATTCGGGCTCCTGTGGGAATTTCCGGGAGGCAAGGTGGAACCCGGAGAGGGCCTCGAAGAGTCGCTCGTTCGTGAAATAAAGGAAGAACTGAGCCTGGATATACGAGTCCGCGGCCTGTTCAAGAAAATCTCCCAACAGGAGCCGGACTTTGTAATCGAGCTCCACGCATACTGGTGCGCAATCTGCGGGGGAACACTGCGTCTTGTCGAACACATTGCATTCATGTGGGCGGACTTAGCCGAGCTGAAACGAACCGATTTCACTCAAGCAGATCGTCTTCTAATTCCATTTCTGGAAAGCCTTCCCAAGTTTCCCGATTTCTAGCGCACTGAAAACATAGTTTCGTCATAAACCACAAAATTGTCTGATTCCCGCCGATACCCTCTTGTTTGAAACATGTATGTAGATTATTTAAACAGGTTTAATCTGTCTATAAAATTTGAAGGACAAAATATAGAATGTCGAAAGAAAAAAGCGGCGCCTTACTCGGATGGCTATCATCCCTTAAGCTCACGCTGGTCCTCTTTTTTGCACTGGCGGCCGCGTCCGTAATAGGGACGCTTCTCCCTCAGGAGATAAGCCTTCCCGAACTCAAAGAGCATTTTGGTCCCGCAACGGCCTCTTTGATAAACTTCCTTGCTTTCAACGATCTCTACCATTCCACGTGGTTTAGGATATTGCTTCTGCTGTTGTGTACAAATCTTGTCGCCTGCACGATAGAGAGGTTCCCGAAAACCATTCGCCTGCTTCGGAGGTTCGAAACTCCCTTCGATTCCCAGAAGCTGTCCAAGTTTGGTCTCAGCAGCTCGATTGTTACCGCACTCCCCATCGAGCGAACGCAATCTATTGTGGAAAGCGCTGTGAGCGAAACTTTCGGCCGGATGAACAGGATCGAATCGGAACGGGCGGGAGGGCTCGGTCCGGTTTGCGCTGTAAGTGAAACGGGGCGATGGAGCAGGCTGATGGTCTACATGGTCCATCTAAGCGTGCTGGTAGTCCTGGTTGGCGCATTTGCGGGGTCTTACCTGGGGTTCAAGGGATCCATGAACCTCATTGAGGGCGAAACCTCGGCTAAAGTGATGCTCGCAGAAGGCGATAGTGTTACTGAGCTTCCATTCGCTCTGCGGTGCGACAAGTTCGAGGTTTCTTTCTACGATACGGGCGCGCCGAAGGAGTTTAAAAGCGATCTGTCCGTAATCCAAAATGGCAGGGAAGTGCTGAAGCGATCCATAATTGTAAACGACCCTCTGACCTACGAAGGGATCACTTTTTACCAGGCCTCCTATGGGACAACTCTTAAACAGGCAGAGATCGAGCTCACCGACCCTGACTCAGGCAAGAAGATCGCAATGACTCTGCCGTTCCGGCAGCCTGTGACCATTCCCGGCACCAACGATCAGCTCATGATAGCCGACTATCAGGAAGACCTGATGCGAGTCGGGCAGGCCATCGAGCTCGTCTATGGAAAACAGGAACGACAATCTTCCGCGCAGTGGATTCTGATCGACCGGCCTTATCACGGCAACAGAATCGAAAATTACCTGGTCCGGGTCACTAAAACCGATAAAGCAAAATTTACCGGGCTCCAGGTCAAAAAAGACCCCGGGATCTGGCTGGTCTGGGCCGGTTTTACACTGATGACTCTGGCAATAGGTCTGACGTTCTATTCCAGCCACAGGAAACTATGGGTCTGCATCGAACCCGATAAAAAGGGGAATAGAACCATTGTTACCCTTGCTGGAAGAGCAAGCCGCAATGCCCAGGCGTTCGAAGAACAATTCGGCGCGCTGCGCGCGAGCCTTGAAAACCGGCTGCAAAATCCTTCCAACCCCCTTTAGATAAGGGCGCGCAAAACAGATAAAAAGGGCGCTGAATGAACAGTTCTCTGCTGCTCGGCCTGACTACTTTCGCATATCTTCTGTGTACAGTCCTGTACCTGTCCGGAACGATTTTTCGATACAAGCCTCTGCTTGCCGCCGGCACGATTTCGGGCGTGGCTACCCTGCTGATGCAGACGGCGGGCATCGGCATGCGCTGGGTGGAATCATACCGCATGGGCTATGGGCATGCGCCGCTTTCCAACATGTACGAATCGCTCGTTTTTGCCTCCTGGGCCATAATGATTATCTACCTTGTATTCGAATGGCGCGTTGGGCAAAGGGCTCTTGGTGTCTTCCCGGCACTGTTTTCTTTTCTGGCGATGGCCTACGCTTCTTTTTCAAAAGACGTCGACTCAAAGATTCTGCCGCTCGTCCCCGCCCTGAAGAGCAACTGGCTTATTGCTCACGTAATGACCTGTTTTCTTGGGTACGCCGCATTTGCGGTATCCTTCGGGCTTAGTCTGCTCTACTTGCTAAGAATAAGATTTCCAGAGAATCCGAATCCGCGCGGAGGCTTTGTGGCTTTTTTACCCAGTGCTTCCCAACTCGAGTGGTTCAGTTACCAGATGGTGCTCTTCGGGTTTTTGTGGCTTTCAGTCGGGATAATAACGGGATCGATCTGGGCCAATTCGGCTTGGGGCACCTACTGGAGTTGGGACCCCAAGGAAACCTGGTCCCTGATAACCTGGTTCATATACGCGGCCCTGCTCCACGCGCGCAATCTGCAGGGCTGGAAGGGACAAAGAGTGGCTTGGCTGTCAATGATCGGTTTTGGGTGTGTTCTATTTACATATTTTGGAGTAAACTTCCTTTTGAGAGGCTTGCATAGCTACGCAAGATAAAATTGTGGAGGGTCCCATGCTGAATATGACCGAAATGCTGCTTTTGCTTCTTGGTGTTGTCATTCTGGTGGGCGGCAAGAAGCTGCCCGAACTCGGAAGCGGCCTTGGAAAAGGAATCAGTGAATTTAAAAAAGCCATAGCCGGCGACAAACCGGAAGAAGAGCAAAAGCAGATCAAGGAAGGCGAAACTAAATCGGCGGATACAAAGCCCGATGAACCCAAATAAGGATTATCGGTTTCAGGGAAGCATATCAGGGAGTAGTACATGTTTGGAATCGGTTTTGAACACCTCCTTGTGATTATGGTTGTCATTCTTTTGGTGGTCGGACCCGACAAGCTGCCCGATGTTGCCAGAGCGCTTGGACGAGGGTACGCCGAGTTCAAACGAACGATGGACGAGTTGAAGAGTACGATGGACCAGGACGATACAGTCCGCGGTCTAAGAGAGGAATTCCGTTCGGCCCAGCGGGAGGTGAATCTGAAAAGACATTTGGCGCAAAACATCATTATGGATCAGGGAACCGCAATCAAAGCGCAGGTCTATGATGAGCCAAAGAAAGCATTCCACGAAGCCATGGTTGAAGGAAGCGCAACAGGAGCCCCCACAATTGAGCCCGGCGAGGCACAAACTGCCCTCGCCGAGACCTCTTCGCCCAAGGCCGGCGAAACCGACGCCGAAGCGCCCGAAGAAAAATCTTAAGGATTATCAGCTTTATACGAGCTGTATCTTTTTCTGTGAACAGGAATGGAAATGTCGGACGAAATAAGCAAGATGCCTTTGTTTCAGCATCTGGAGGAACTGCGAACCAGGTTATTGATTTGCTGCCTGGCCGTAGGAATAGGGTTTGTCGTTTCCTATTTTTTCAGCAGCAGGATTTTCGAGATCCTTATGATGCCCTGGATCAGGGCAATGCCTGCGGGTCAGCCTGCCAAGCTCATCTACACCGCACCCCATGAGGCTTTTTTCGTCTATATGAAGGTATCCTTTATCGCGGGGACAATTCTTGGCGCTCCGGTAATACTGTGGCAGATATGGAAATTTGTGGCTCCCGGCCTCTATGAAAACGAAAAGAGGTACATGCTGCCCGTTATTTTATTTTCGAGCTTCTGTTTTATTTCCGGCGTTCTGTTTGGGTATTTCGTGGTCATCCCGGTAGCTTTTAGATTCTTTGCCTCCTTCTCGTCCGAATACATAACCCCCATGTTGCGCACTACGGAGTATCTGTCGTTTGCAAATAAAATGCTTTTGTCCTTCGGTATTGCATTTGAAATGCCCGTATTCGCCTTCTTTCTTGCGAAGATGGGCGTGCTCAGCGCGGACTTTTTGAAACGCAAACGCAAATGGGCGATAGTACTTATTTTTATCGCCGCTGCGGTGCTTACCCCCAGTCCAGACGTCGTATCACAGCTCTTAATGGCGCTGCCGCTACTGGTTCTATATGAGGGAAGCGTGTGGATCGTCTATTTCTTCGGGGAAAAACCTTTTAAAGCGACTGAACAGGCAGGTGAGTAAATGTCCATCCCTGGATCCGACCCAATTCTGGTAATCGCCACAAAAAACAGAGGAAAATCTGCCGAGATCAAGAGCGTGCTCAAAGATTTTCCGGTTGTGGTCAGGGACATGAACGATTTCGGCCCTGTGCCCGAGCCGGTCGAAGACGGTGCCAGCTTCGAAGAAAACGCTTACAAAAAAGCGAGCTTTACGGCCAAGGTCCTCGGTCTGCCTGCCCTAGCCGACGACTCGGGGCTTGAGGTGGAGGCGCTGGCAGGAACCCCCGGTATCCATTCGGCCCGTTATGCGGGGCCGGGGGCAACCGATGACGAAAATAACGCAAAACTTTTGCAAGCGCTCTCCGGCAAAACAAACCGCAAAGCCAGGTTTTGCTGCGTTTTGTCCCTGGCAGTGCCTTCCGGGGCCGCCCTGACCTATGAAGCCTTCTGTGAAGGGGTGATTCTAAACTCGGCGCGAGGCGATAACGGATTCGGCTACGATCCGCTTTTCCTTTATCCTCCAATGGGTAAGACTTTTGCCGAAATGGGCACGGAGGAAAAACTGAGCGTGTCTCATAGAGGGATGGCGCTGCGCCAATTTAAAGCCGAGTTCGAAAAAGTCCTCAAGTGGCTCGAACGCAGACAGGAAGAAGAGGACCTGCGGCGAGGTGCCCATGAGATGTGCATTGATGGTCCGGGGCGCGAGGGGGCGAATGGATGAGCTAATCAGTGTCCCTTATCCCAGCCAATTGGGGGGCACTGTTATTGCAGACCATGCCAGTTTTTATAGAGGGTTTTCAGCCGCTGGTACCGTTCGTATCCAAGCAGCTTTCTGACTTCAAGCGAGTAGCTGAAACGGGTTGCGGCCAAAAGAGTCCGGGTGCTTTCCAGTTTTTTCATCTTGGTGATTGCCGATGTTTCGTTCAGGTGTTCCTCGTCGACTGCCTTTAAGAGTTCGTTTCTCTCCTCTTCCACTTGTTTTTTAAGTTCTTCAAGCCTGTTGCGGTTGTAATCGAAGAGCTTGTCCAAGGCGTCTTTCTCATTATCGGTAATACTTAACTGATCCGCAAAATAGGGGAGATGCCACCACCTTCCCGGAGGGATCTCCTTTGCCCGGCAAAGCGCCGGGAAAAGAAAAAGCACAATCGCGGCCAGTATTGCCAGTGACTTATTAAGCATTTCGGCCATCCCGGGCCAGACTATCGTCATTCATCGCACCAGGGGTCAAGACGTCCCTTTCGTTATCACCCGGGTCGCCGATATCCACATAGAAGCCGGGCAGAGGGTTTTCTTCGAGTTTTTCAATTTCAGTCATGAACTTTTCGTCCTGGAGCATCTCCCGGTAGACCGCATCCTGCGTATAGAGAGTCTTGTCCCTTTTAATCGTAAGGGGGCTCAAAAGAAGGGCAAGGATCAAGGCGAATGCCATACCGATGCCGAATGCGGGACGGATTCTCCACGCCGGTCCCGATACGCCGGCGCTCTTGCCGGAGATCCTCGGCTTCCTGAAGTCCAAAGGCACCTCGCCGCGCGAGATTTGTCCGAACCGTGCAAGCCTGCCTTGAAGCACTTCCTTTTGAACTCGGCAGGCGGAGCACTCGAACAGATGGCGGCGCAGTGCTCCATCCAGGCCTCTTTCGTCCATTACGGCCTCGATAATCTGTTTTTCGTCAAGATGGCTTATCTTTTTCACCAGGCCGTTCTCCTTGCAAGAAATCGCTCAGGGCCGAATCCTCTTTGAATTTAGCGATCGCACGGTAGAGGTGCGTCTTGACCGCACTCTCGCTCCTTTTGAGTGTCTGAGCTATTTCCCTGAGATTGAGATCCTCGACGAACCTCAGGAAAAACACCTCTCTTTCCATCCGGGAAAACCGCTTCGATAACTGCCTGACGTGCGACCAGAATTCCTTTCGAATCACGGTGTCGAGCGCCCCGGGATTGACGTGCGGCTCAACGTCCGCTACATCGGTGTCCTCCCTGTGCTCGGTTATTCCCAAAAAAGCCAGAAACTTGTTTTTCCGGTGAAAGTCGTTCACCCGGTTTAGCGCTATTCTGTAAAGCCATGGCCGGAACCTGTCCGAATCCTTGAGCTGGGGCAGGTATTTGAACGCGGACATGAAGATATCCTGCACCAGATCCTCGGAATCGATTTTGGAGCGGGTGCGGAAAAACACCACGCGAAAAATCTCGTCCTGGTGCAGTACGATAAGCTTTTCGAAGGCATCCCTGTCTCCCCCCCTGGCCCGTTCCACAAACGCCGAAACCTGAGCGGCCTGCATCGAGGAGATTCTGGGTTCAAGATCTTCCGTAGCATTCATCCTGAATAGAACACACCCTGTTGCGTAAGAGATTTTATCCCCCCCGTGTTCTATTCATTATGATCTACTTTCAAAAGTTATCAAACTGCCAAATCCAGGTAATCAACTTTTCCTTTTCATTTATGATAACGAACGAAACACGGAATTAGTTTACAAACAACTGTTTTTTATTCAAAACCAATAATGGGCAAATGGGCTTCGATTAGCTGCGCTTTTTCCGGTTCACCCATATGCATGGTCACCTGCCCGCACACCGTGATTATATTAATTAGAGACGGCATGTTCTTCAATCGCGATACTTTTGTCCGATTGCGTACATATGCCGGCGGGAGGTATGAAAATGGAAGTCAGGAAGGTTGTTTTCCCGGTCGATTTGGCCGGTTCATCACACAGGATAGCGTCCCGGGTGCGCTCCATTGCCGATCAATTCGACGCCGAGATCCACCTTGTCTATGTGCTGGAGACTCTTGACGGGTACAATACATTTTTCGTTCCCCATCGGTCGCTGGACCTGATGGAGACTGAGGGTAATGTACTTGCCAAACGGCATCTGGAAGAATTTGCCGAAAAGTATTTCGAAGATCATCCAAAGGTTAAACTGGTGGTGTTGCGCGGGAAGCCAGTCGAGCAAATCCTAAAATACGCAGAGTCGGAGTGTATCGATATGATCGTTGTGGCCACCCACGATAGGCTCCCACTCGAGCGGGCAATTTTCGGAGATGTAGCTGAACAACTCGCCCGCACTTCGTCCGTGCCTGTGACGGTTATCAATCCCTTTATCGAGGAGAAGGCACAGCCTGCCGACCCGGTTGTGCAACGGGAGCTGGCAGTTTGATTTTGCGGATACCTCTCCGAGTAGAGGTGATAGTAGTACATTGTCAACTTAGTTTTTGTGTGTTGCCGCGGATCGCCACACCGGCTTTTGCCGTGTCCGGTGCTTTTAAGAAACTAAAAAAGCTCTGGATTCCGGCCTCCGCCGGAATGACGTATGCAGGTTTGTACTCAGCCGAACTAAGTTGACGCTGTAGTAGTATCCACCCGCTGCTCTACCCCCCAGAACCCGTTGCGCTCGGTTAACCTGGCCGTGGTTTTAAGGTTAACGCATCCATGCCGGTGATGTCACGCCCGATAGCCAGCATATGGATGTCCTCTGTGCCCTCGTAGGTATTTACGGTTTCAAGATTCAGCATGTGCCGGATGGGCGGATATCCGAGGCTATCCCGTTTGCACCCAGAATGTCTCTGGCGCTCCTTGCGATCTTCAGGGCTTCGGAGGCATTGTTCATTTTAGCCAAAGATATGTGTGTGTGGCGCGCACGGCCCTCGTCCTTGAGCCTGCCCAGGCGAATGGACAACAGTTGGGCCTTGGTGATCTCCGTCAGCATCTTGGCAAGCTTTCGCTGCACGAGTTGGAAAGAAGCGATGGGGACTTGAAACTGAATTCTGGATTTTGCGTAGTTCAGGGCAGTCTCATAGCAGGCAATAGCTGCGCCGACGCTGCCCCAGGCTATGCCATAGCGAGCTTCGTTGAGGCACATCAGGGCGGATTTCAGACCCTGAGTGCCGGGCAAAAGATTTTCCTCGGGCACTGCCACATTATCGAAGTTGAGAACGGAGGTTACCGAAGCTCGCATTGAGAACTTGCGCTCGATGAGGTGTGCCGAAAAGCCCGGCATGCCTTTTTCGACCAGAAAGCCCCGGATTTGTCCGTCCTGCGTTTTCGCCCAAACTACGGCTACGTCGGCGATGGACCCGTTTGTTATCCACATCTTGCGTCCGTTGAGGAGGTAGCGCCCACGGTCTTTTAAGGCCGTCGAGCGCATACTCTGAGGGTCGGAGCCGGCTTCCGGCTCTGTCAGGCCGAAACAGCCGATTTTCTTCCCGCTTAGCAGCTCCGGCAGCCAGCGCACCTTTTGTGCCTGATCGCCGAAGGAATAGATCGGGTAGATTACAAGAGAATTTATGACAGAGACGAAGGAACGCAGACCGGAATCTCCCCGTTCCAGTTCCTGGCAAACAAGGCCGAAAGCGACGTTGTTTTTTCCTCGCCCGCCGTATTCTTTCAGCTTGTACCCGAGTAAGCCCATTTGCGCCATTTCGGGAATCAGTTCGACCGGGAAAATGCCTTGTTCAAAATAATCTGCCGCACCGGGAAGGTATCGCCTGTCAACCCAGGCTCGCACTTCGTCGCGGCTTTGCTTTTCTTCGTCCGAAAAAAGCTCTTCACAGAAGTAATAATCGGTATGCGGCGAGTTCATAACGTCCTCCCGAAATTGGTGATTCGCCTATGCTTTTATTATAGGAGGCGACCTTGAAAAGTTGACGTCATTCCAACGCAAGCCGGAATCAGGACGGCCATTACTGGATGCCGGCCTTCGAGACCGTGTCGCAATTCAGAAATGATCGGACAAGGCCGATGGCGCCAGCCTCTTTTTCCCCCTTTTGCAAAGGGGGATAGAGGGGGATTGCAATTGGTTATGTGGTATCGGATAATGAAAATCCCCCCTGCCCCCCTTTAGGAAAGGGGGGGAATACGAAAAACATTACCTTTGCGACACAGTCTCCTTCGCCGGCATGACGACTTTCTTACGCCGTTTTCTATAGATAAACACCATCGTGTCTTATGCATCCGTTTTTCTCTTATTTCAGGGATTTCTGGTATTTATGCTTGAAATTATCTGCCGGAAATTGTAATTTTGACATTGTCCATGGTTTCTTGGTTTGGCGCTAACCTCTTGCTCTTTATGAAATAATGGAACCTTCGTCTCAATTCCAAAGCATTTTCCACATCCATGAGGGGCTTTGCGACGGATTGACCCACTTTTCCGGTCCGAGCCGCGCGGCGCTGATTTACGCAGAGAATCCGGGAGACTCGCCCCGTCTTTACGATCCCCAAGGTCTGCTGGATTGCTGGGAGCCGCTTCTTGAGAAAATCTACCTGAGGAGCGGCGCGTGGCGAGAGCATGATCCTAAGACAGCGCAGGTAAGGCTTTTCGGGCAGATCTTGCCGGAAAAAGGGCTGGACCTTGCAGGACTCGTGTCCAGGGGCGGCAGGGCCAAGTCCATATTCTACCAGATGTGGTTTACCGAAGAGCACCCGACCATGTGCTCGACCGGCCCCACACTGAGGTGGCTCGAGCATGCGGCCCGCCTCCTGGCCCATGACTGGGCCAATGAGGAATGGTTCTACACGCGAAACTCATCCTACGTTGTCCGCGAATATGCGACCCATGCGGTCAGAGACTACCTCCGGGACCGCCTCGACCATGACTTCGGCCTGGACACCCGCATCGAAGTCTACCCGATTCTTGACGCAGTACTGGGCATTTCCAAGACCAGGGAGGAAGGCGCCTGGCCACGCGGGACCCTGGTATTCATCGATTCCGCAATGATCGAGACAGTGCCTTTCCTTGTAAGGTTCCCTCACCCTGAAAAACTCAGACTGACCAACTACAAGCACGTGCGCAAGCTTATCCTGGCGGTCGAAAATTCGGACAGAATGCTTGTTTCCGATGGACGCAGAATAATTGGGGTAGCGCAGGGACGTTTGCCCGATTGCCGCATAACAGCCGATTTCCGGGGCGGACACGGATTCCTAAGTTTCTCGGGCAACCTGGTCTGCAGCTTTTCGGGCGGAAGCTTTCAGTCATCCGACCGCAAGCCCAACTTGGTACATTTTGAGGAACTCCTTCTGGAGTCGCTTCTTGAAGAGCCCAAACGTGACGCTCTTTTCAAGATCGTATCGGGCATCGTGAACAGGGCGGGCGAGCAGCGGCATGGCGCCACGCTGGTAATCGAGGTTAACGCCGGTCACATTTCCATCTCGGGCCAACAGCTTGCATCTCCTGTCGATCTAACTGACGATACAATGCTCGATCTGGCCAAATCCCTCTCGAAGGTGGACGGGGCGCTCCATATCGGGGCAGACCTGCGCCTCCATGGATTCGCCTGCCTGCTGGACGGAAGGGCGATTGCCGGTGAAAACCGCGCACGGGGAGCACGGTTCAACTCTGCCCTCAGGTTTACAGCAGAACACGAGAACCTGATTGTCGTCGTCGTTTCGTCCGACCGGCCTGTTTCGGTAATACACAGGGGAGTAGATCTCAACGCCACAGCCGACTGGAAGCCCCTCTCGCAGTCGCCCGTTCAACCGCCTACCCTCGAAGAATGGCTGATGGGATCTGCAGAGTCTGAAATCGCACCGGCTAAGACTTACTGAATAACGAAGCGTGCCCATTCGCGCACGGTAAGTTTGTTCTACCGCAGAGGACACAACGCAGCCTTACGGCCGCAACCAAAAGACTAAAAGCTATCACCAGGGCGCAGAGATCGCTGAGAAAAAACGCATCGAAACAATAACCGCTTAGCCCGTATGCTTGCCAAAATTTCAAGAATTTGCACGTTAGTAGTACAGAGAGAAAAGAATATGGACTGTTTTCTCTGCACTCTCAGCCTTCTCTGATGCCGATGCTGTGAATTTTCAAGCAGGATTTGGAGGCTCATTTCTTCGCTCTTGTCTTTTCATTCCTTTTGCTTTTCTCTGCGCGGCCTCACAAAAGGTCGGCCGCGAACTGGGCACTCAGAAAAGATCGTGCCCGGACTCGAAGCATCTACCAACGGTTGGAATGTTAAGCCCGGACCTGAACGCAATGAGGGTCCAGCATCCTACGCGCTTTCGGGTCATCACCGCGAACCCGAACATAGTGAGGGTTCCTCTGCGTCTGCTGTGGATTCGGGGGTTCGCAGAGGATTGGTCATGGACAGGGCATGGAGAGGCCGCAGAGATGATCACCATCGAACGTTTGATCGGAACCAATCCTAACCGGACGACCTTACGGTAAAATCACGTCGGAACAGAATATCTCTGCCATTCGCACCCCTTTCAGGAAAGAAAATCATCTTCGCGGTATGTTCCCGTTATTTCTTTAGCTTCGTCCAGTGGACATCCATGTGTCCGGGCATTAGTTTCACATAAACAGGCACCCTGCAGAATGTCCAAGGACTGAATTTCAGGCCGTCCTCGCAGTGAGTCTTTCGTTTAAATGATTTTGGCATAACTGCATACGGAGCTTCCCGCAAAGCAGTTGCGTGCAAGAGGCGTTATGGAGGAACGATGGAAACGGATCTGTGCACTGATGACCCTTTCAGGGATAAGATCAGGGGAATATTGACAAGCGGCCCCTCTTTAAGCGCAGGGGACGACTTCAAAAGCAGGGTTTTTGCCGAGGTGCAGAATTATTCGAGGGAGTTGCAAGAAGCCGAGCATGCTTCGGATTTCTTCTTCAGATTGTGCGAACTGATCGTCGATTGCCAATCTATGAGCATACCGGAGGACTCGTTTAGAATAATTGTGGCCGGTTTACTCTTTGAATCCCGGAACTCAGACGGTCCATTTGACGATGAAGTTCGACAACTGATCGGAATGGACCCCGAGAGTTACGAATCGGCGAAACAACAACAATTCAAAAACAAGCAATGCATCGCTTCGGCGTTAAATAGAGAAAAGACCGGCCGAAAAACCAGTATGATGGCCGGCAAAAGAAGCTTTTCCAGCGTTGAGCAAGTCGATGCGGGTGTGTGAACGGAGGACGGAAGACGGAGGACGGAGGAAAGGCCAGTTAACGAGCAAAAGAGCGGGGAACTGTCCCCCGCACCTCCAGGGTTCGGTATGGCGCGCCCGCCGCGCGACACCGAGAACTCGGCGCTCAAGACGACCGGCCGGGGGCGCGGTTAGCGCACGCTTATGAAGCTCCACAAATAAGCTGTTTCCACCTTGATGTTTCCATCGGCCAGGCTGTTTCCAAATCATAAGAGCATGTCATCATTATCCTTTTTGTCTGCCATGGAAACATCTTGGAAATACTGTGGGAATTTTTGGTAGACTGGGCGGTGGGACCGCCAGCCAGGATCGCCACTGCCTGCGGCGGTGGCAAAACCAGGATCACGACGCTCCGCGAGGCGGCACCTCTTCCGGCTAAACGCCTTTGGTCGTTGACAGGTCAGGGAGAGCGTGGAGATCAGATTCTGTACTCCTCCTCGCTAAAATCCCCCTGCCCCCCTTTGAACTTGATTTCCTTGCACCTTTCGGTGCGGCGCCGGATATCCGGAAATGTCAGGGCGCCAAACTGTACACGCCATGGCGAAAAATGCCTTCTTTCCGAATTGGAAACTGCTATCTCAGCCGGGGTTTCCGGATGGACACTAATTATTCTTTTTCCAAAGAGCCGACATTCCGCGGTGGAACTGAATGTCACGAGTCAACATTCGCGGGTGCTCACAGGTCGCTTTCGACCCGAAACCGGTGCGCCCGTTCCATTGAAAATGCAGTCCAAATTCAATGGAAGGGGACGGATGTTGTGAGGACTGAGGACTGAGGACTGAGTGGAAAGCCGTAACGCGCGCTCTGAGATAACCCAATTTCCTCGACGCCGAAAACGGACGGACACCTATAACCGTGGACGAACAGTTTCAACCCCCCGATCCCTTCGACATCTGATTAGCAATATTGTACTGCACACTCTCAGGACTGAGTGCTGAGGACTGTGGACTGAGCGGAAACCCGCTACCCTGTTTAATCCGACGATATTATACCGCGGGATGATTTGGACCTGCAAAACGGCAACGGGATGCGGCAACGAGAAGCGGCAATAGAAACGGCAACCAGAAAAGGCAAAAAGATGGAGAATTGAGGGATTGAGGCATTGAGGCATTGAGGCATTCCTCACGCAGGACCAGCGGCTCGAAGTTCATAAATTCCTGTTTCAAAACCTGCCCCCTCGTTTCACTCATTGTAGAGGTTGAGCTTTCTGATCACACAACTGCCTTAATAGGGGGAAAATGGCCTCAAAAATGACATGCCGGCCCTGTAATTTCAAATACTTACCGCGATGGGCATTGGAGGTATCTCAGTAATATCGAATAATCACCTTGGTCCAATCCAATGCTGTTAACTACAAAAATAGGTGGCCTATTTACTTATAAGCTCACGTTACTATTATCTATGATGCACTTAACCGAGGGCAGCATCGAATGGGTCGAGCCTGACAGGTCAGTGGGTATATAGGCCATGGCAACCGGGCGACCGAACTGGTAAGTGGAGTTCGTTTCGGTTTGACGCTGATATTGGAGCATCCTGATCTTTACGTTAAGGAGAAACGAATGCACCTCATTACAGGATTCTTACTAGCAAATTTATTCGGTAGAAAAAAAGAACAGGGTCGCTCCCCATTGCTTAATCTGCGTCATCCGATTCGAACCCTACATATCCTGCCGGGGCGGGTCCGTTTTGAGGCGGATGTCGTGAAGAACGATACGAAAGTTGAACAATTCCTGATGGAACAAATGCCGAAAATCAAAGGCGTATCAAGGGTCCAGATCAGTATAGTTACCGGAAGCGTGCTGATTCAGTTTGACGACAACGAAATTCAGCCGGAACTGCTGTATACCGTTCTCATCAGGTTGCTGGGGCTAGAGAAGGAACTGGAAAGAGTTCCACAGTCGGCCGTTCTCAAAGAAATCCGGCTAATGGGAGACTCGCTCAACCGGGCGGTGTTGGAGCGTACCGGCGGCATTATTGATTTATGGACGGCTATACCCATTGTGTTGGGACTGGTGGGAATCCGCAAGATTATGGCACAGGGCGCTTTGGCGTTACCCACCGGATTCACACTGCTGTGGTGGGCGTATCATTCACTGTTTCGTGAGAGGTAGAAAATAGCATGATTGATCTGAAGAAAAGTATAGGGCATTGCCTGCTTGGTCCGAAGGTCATTCATCGTGTCCCGGGACGGCTGCGCGTGAGCGTGCCGGCTATCAGGCGTATTCCTGAGCAGTTCAACGGTATGGCCAACCGACTTATGGATAAGGTTCGGCTCGCCAATGGTATCAAAACGGTCGATTTGAATTTCATCAGCGGGAATGTGCTGATCCATTATCATGTCAACCAAACCGATGAAGCAGGCGTAATGCGTTGGCTGAATGATTTATATGTTTTTCTAGTGAATATTCAAAAACGGATTGCAAAGCTCCCGGAATCTGAAAAGCAGAAAGCGGCGTCGCAGGTTTTTGGATATTTGGAAAATGCGGATTCAGATTGCATCGATCTTGAGAAAAAGGAAGCGATCGTTGAAGCTATTTGCCAATAGAAAGTTGCCCTTATTGGGATGTGAGATCATGCACAGTTTACCTGGACGTGTGCGCATCCGCTGCCCGGCGCTACGGTATTTCTCTGAACAAAAGACCGAAATTCAGGAACGGCTGGAAAATGGCGAGGAGATCAAGTCGGCGCATGTCAGCACGATTACCGCCAATGTACTAGTCTGTTTTGACGAACAAACTGCTACAGCCGAATCTATCGTTGAGACAACGGAAAGCGTTATCGGTTCATTCTCAATGATTGCCTATAAGGCCGAGAGAAAAGAAAAAATGCAGACCACGGTCAACGAACGGAGGTTGCAGGAAGAGCCGATTTCCGAAATGCTTACCCGTGTGTCCGTGACAACCCTTTCACTGCTGATTTCCTTCTTATCCGGCAGTAAACCCAAATCAGGCATATTCCTAAAACGGTTCATTACGATGCCTGCTCTGACAAGCCTGTCGCTGGCAATACCTATTTTCAAGAGCGGGTTGAAATCGTTGCGGACTAGTCATCGTCCCAATGCGGATACATTAAGTTCCGCCGCCATAATTGCGAGTCTGTTGGCTGGTCGCGATATGTCCGCATTGACCATTATCTGGCTTGCTGATATCGCCGAGTTGCTCACTGCCTACACAATGGAACGGACCCGCAAGGCAATCAGTGATATCCTGTCGATCGGTGAAGAATTTGTCTGGCGGATAAACGATGATGGCCTTGAGGAAAAAGTAGCGCTTGAGTATCTCCGGCAGGGTGACCGCATTATGGTGCACACCGGCGAAAAAATCAGTGTTGACGGGGTGGTGGAATCCGGCGAGGCAGCCGTCGATCAGGCTTCTATGACCGGTGAATTTCTTCCTGTCACAAAGAAAAAGGCCGACGAGGTATTTGCCGGAACCGTCGTAAAAAGCGGACGCCTGGTGATTCGCGCCGAACAAGTCGGCGACGAGACAGCCGTGGCCCGAATCATTCACATGGTGGAAGAGGCTACCTACCGCAAAGCCGATATTCAAGCCACAGCCGACCGTTTTTCAGCGAATTTCATCCCCCTTAATTTTGCGCTTGCCGGGATTGTGTTAGCCGTGACCAAAAGTGTCACCCGAGCCCTGAATATGCTGATCATCGACTACTCCTGCGGCGTCCGACTGTCAACGGCTACAGCCTTATCCGCTGCGATTGGCAATAGCGCCCGAAACGGCATTCTCATAAAAGGCGGTAATTTCATTGAAATGCTGGACAAGGCCGATACGCTAATTTTGGACAAAACCGGCACATTGACTGAAGGCAAAGCACAGGTCATCAGCATTGTGTCCCTCGACGGTCGAATGACAGAACAAAAAATCATTGAACTTGCCGCTGCCGCCGAAGAATCGTCCACTCACCCGATGGCCGTTGCCATCTTGGATAAGGCGAAGCGCTCCGGCTGGCGCGTTCCCAGGCATACCGACACGAAGGTGCATGTTGCTAGGGGAGTGGAAACCAAAGTTGGCGGGAAAACGATTCGGGTGGGTAATCTCAAGTTCATGGAGGAGAACGGGATTGTCGCCCAAAGCGCGCATGAGAGTATGACGCGGCTTGTGCGTCGCGGGGAAAATGTCGTGTACGTTGCTCGCGATCAGGTCATGGTCGGTATTCTTGGCATTCAGGATATGCTGCGCGAAAATATGAAGAAGGCGTTGAATCGCCTGCGGTATAGCGGAATAGATGACATAATCCTGCTCACCGGCGATGTGGAGCAGCATGCGGAAATCGTGGCCAGCCGGATGGCCATGGATCGTTACATGGCGGAAGTACTGCCCGACGACAAAGCCGAAACCGTGCTGAGGCTGCAATCAAAGGGCGTCACGGTGGTAATGGTTGGCGATGGTGTGAACGATGCGCCGGCTCTGGCCTATGCGGATGTCGGCATCGCCATGGGCGGCACCCGCACGGATGTGGCCATCGAGGCCTCCGACATTACTATCACCACTGACGATCCTTTGATGATACCCGCAACCATTCGCCTAGCGAAAAATGCGATGGGCATCGTGCGGCAGAACTTCGCGATTTCGATCAGCGTCAATACCGTGGGACTCCTGCTGAGTTCGTTGGGTGTGCTTCCGGTGTTTTGGGGAGCGGTTCTGCACAACGCGACCACCGTGGCGGTTGTGTTGAATTCCGGACGACTGCTGTTTTTTGATCTTGAAAAGGGAACATAATGGAAGAGATACCTGTTGTCACCGTTATCCATAAACTTCCGGGGCGCATCCGCCTGCATCTGTCGGTAGAGCCGAAAGATCACCAACAAATGATTTCATCTGTAAAGGATCATGAAGGCTTCGAATCGATGACCTACACTCCGGTGACAAGATCCGTGCTCATAAACTTCGATCCCAGGCGTGTGAAACGCGAAGAGATACTGATTCGTGTCGCGCTTTATATGTCGCTCGACCAGGAGAGTCATTGCGCACACATCTTTTCGCAACTGGCAAAACAGGAAATGTCGGACTCCGTATTTTACTCCGGCATTTCCCTGTTGATCGCCCTGCTCTTAAGACTAGTGCGCGGTCCAGGCACAAAGGTGAGCTGGACCGAATGGATTGCCGGCGGCAGTACGGCAATGGCCGTGCTCGAACACGGTTGGTCGGAGATCAAAAGGGAAGGCAATTTTGATCCGGAAGTGTTGTCCGTCGTCTATTTGTTGATAGCGATACTCAGAAAGAATTTTCTTCCCGCGGCGATATTTACATGGGTCAGCACCTTCGGGCGACATCTTGTTAACATTCCCTCCAAGGGCGTGGAATTGCGACAGGTTAAAAAATCGGGGCAACATGATGAAGCGAGGTATGAAGTCGAAGTCTCCACAATTAAGAATGCAGACGATAAAATGATCATTTTCAGCGCGATCCCATCCATCCTGAAATATGCGTTTACCGGTGACAGCATGATGACAGGGAGACATTTACTTCAAAAAATCCAGGAAGTTTCGGAGCTGCATGGTGAAGTGCTGGACGGGATGGAGTCATTTCAAGAGGGAATACAGTTGAAATTTAAGTAGCAAAGTGAGTTCTTCTTCAGTATGCAGTGGCAAGGCAGAGCCAGGGTAACCCAAAATTAAATTAAAATGGAGAGGCCAACCAGTATGATCACATCACAGCACATTACGGGATTTGTTGTTGGAGTTGGTGTCGCGGGATTAGGATTTTATTTGTACAAGAAGAACCAACACCAGGTCGATGAATTTTTACGGCGTCAGGGCATTCAACTTCCTGCTCTTTCAACCAAAGATTATGTAGCTATGAGTCTGCTGGAACTGGTTGCCGAAAAAGAAAAACTTGAAGATTTGATCGCGGAACGAGAACTGTCGGCGAAACAAGCAGCCTAAAGCCTTTCCCGGAACATTGACTGAAATGCTGCGGGCGCTTATCTGCATCACACCTTGGCCAAACTCGTTTGGGCGGAATCCAAGGCAGTTCATATCCGGATATACGCACAGGAGCAAGGCGCGTGCGAAGAGAAATCGCTTCGCATTGGTCTTGCCCGTTTTCGTCAGCGCCTCAAGTTCCCGGCGTTCTTGTTCCGTCAAGGTCACTCGGTATCGTGGCACCATGGCAAATCTCTCCTCTTGGAATTTGCCATGGTTATACCGAATTAAACGAAAATAACAATGTTACATGGTACCAGGTTATGATGTGCGGGGTTGGGGTTGAGGATTGGCGGCTAAAACCGGCGGCACGAGCGAAGAGGTAAGATAGGCGCTTTTAACTCTCGGAACACTCTTTCCTTTGATTTGGCACCTTACCTTCTTCATCACGATACTTTTGTGTCATCCGCTCCATTTTCGCCCATCTGAATAGGCTGATTGATACAAGGACGATGGCAATAGCTACGTAGATGTCAAACCAGATAACAACGATAGAGGCAAGCATTCCCAGAATTCCCAAAAGGGTTTTCTTGTTTCCTTTTTTAAGGAGATTTTCCATCATCGGTTCCCTTTCATGTGCCTCGACATAATCTAATCCTATAAAGTTTATTTTCCATGGGGTGATGTCTTTCATTGCAGTGGCGGGAAACCATATCGGCATGGCTATTGCGGTGAATGCTTCGTCAGAGCCACGTGAAGAATACCGAGCAGCTTAAGATATTCTCTTCGGGGAGGGGCTGAATTACGGATTCGAGCAGGTTTTTGAAATGTGTTATTGAATTCAAAGATTGCAAATGCGTTCAAATCAGTCTTGACTCGCAATTTATCCAGAACCCCGGCTACAACAGGGACCGGGATTATACGGTTTGCGGGTCCGCTCGAGTTATTCGAAATGTCGCACGCTAACGACGACACATCCCATAATTTCAACTGTGGATTCACCCAGCCCGACCCGTCCTACGTGGTTTCCATCATCGAGTTGGGGAAGGAAAAGGAGAAAAAGGCGGGACTGTTGGTGTGGTTCCAGTGCGGCAGGAGCAGCGGCTCGAAGCTCTTAAATCCCTATTTCAAGACCTGGAGGGAGTTTTTCTTCTTGACCGGAGCCTTTTAATGGGTGCCCCCTCGTTTCACTCATTGTAGAGGTTGAGTATTCTGATCACAGAACTGCCTTACAAGGGGGAAAATAGCCCCAACATTGACATGCTGGCCCTGTAATTTCAAATACTTACCGTGATGGACATTGGAGGTATCTCCGTGATATCGAGTAATTGCGTTGGCCCGACCCAATGCCGTTAACTTAAGCAACTAATTGAAATTATTTGGTATTTAGAACATCAAAGTTTCCTCCCCTCTTTGCTCGATTGAGCAACCCTAGCCAACAGAGCCACTAAAACCTCGGATTTGCCTCACATCATTTTTGTGTCGTTTTTCCCTTGACGAATGTCAGTATTTATGCAAGTAGAACTGTAAATATACTGACTTGCCATTCAGACATTCTTCAAGGGAGGGGGCTTATGAAAATCGAGGAATTTAGAGAGATTCTTCTTCAAGTGCTCGAACTTCAACTCGAACATCAGCTGCGTGCTGTCAGGCAACTGCGAGGGAAAGTCGAGGCCGAAGCAGTCCTTCCACCCAGGCGGGGAAGAAGACGTCAGTCTTTGGTCGATCTGTCCGTGCAAATACTGACTGAGGAGCGTAAGCCACTGCATGTAGATGATCTTGTCCAATTGCTCCAAAAGCGCTTTGGGCGCCTTACAGACAGGGATGCCCTTTCCAGTTCACTGGCAAAGAAGGCGCGCGCAGGCATCATGTTTCGTCAATGCGCTCCCGCAACTTTTGGTCTGTTGGAGTCAATGGAGGGACAGTCATGATGAAGCCCGATCTTAATCTGCTTGCACAATGGCTGGACCCTGAAATTATTGAGGAGCTTAACAGAAAACGGCGCGTAGCAAGAGAGTGTTGCCGCAATCGGAAGTTGGGAACTTTGGAGACTCTGTGGCTGATGTTGGCCGTTTCTCTGAATACCGCCCGCTCAAGCCTTCATGAAATTCTCCGGTTGGCTACCGGGGAGCTCGATATTAAATGGTCTGTTTCCGTACCTGCGTTTTGCAAGGCTCGTGCGCGTTTTTCCCCCGGAGGCGCTTAACTGGCTACAAGGCAAACTGGTATCACGGCTACAAAGGGCGCGCGGGCCGGAGCGCCGCCGATGGAAAGGGTTACGCCTGATTGCCGGAGACAAGACCAATTTGACTCTGCCCGAATCTCAACCCCTCTGGAAGTGTTTCGGTGCACATGGGGGCTCTCGTGGATTGGGACCGATCGCCGTTGAGCTTTGCTGTCTGTTTGACCTGGTTAGCCGCACGCCCCTGCGCTTCGTGTATGGCCCCGCGTCTACCTCGGAACACAAACTCATTCCAAAACTAATCAGTTATCTCAAAAAGGGTGATCTACTTCTTTTTGATTCAGGTTTCTACTCCTTTGCCACACTGGCAAAAATCATGGGCCGGACTATCCACTTCATCATCCCCGCAAAGAAAGACTTCCGGCCCAAGGTGCTGCGCAAACTGGGAGACAGCGATTATCTATGTCGAATAAAGGATCCGCTCAGCGAGAAGACGATTGCGATCCGAGTGGTTTTTGTTCATCGAAACGGTTTTCGCAGACGCCGCCTGATAACCTCTCTTCTGGATTCTGTCCGGTTCCCCGCCTCAGAGCTGGCGCTGCTGTATCATTTGCGTTGGGATATCGAGACATTCTATCGGGATTTTAAATGCGGCCTCAGTGCAACCTGCTGGCACTGCCAAACGCCAGAGTCCTCCCAGCGGGAACTGTTAATGCATATGATCGTTTGTTGCCTTATACGAATAGCCATGCTGAGCGCCTGTCGACAAGTCGGTCTTTCCGTGGGGCAGCTCAGTTTTGCACGCGCACTTACGGAAACGCGGCTGTTTTTGAAGCTCGTATTGGCTAAGCTCAGTTCCTGGGCCGTGATCTGGGCGAGCTACATTCAATGCTGCGCGCAGTTCCATGTGAGGTATAAACCGAATCGTCAATATTCCAGGGATCGACAAGAATATAGAAGAAAAGCTCGCGGCCTCGAGAAGCACTGCAAAAAGACCGGACGTAAGTATCGGGAGCCCTCCCCGTTGTCTATGCCCGAGACTCGCAAGAACGCGAAAGGACAGGTAATTCTGTTAAGTTAGCGGCATTAGGCCCGCCCCCCCTTCTCAAAACGGCAATCAGAAACGGCAATAGATGTGGCAATAGAGGAGGCAACCTGAAAAGGCAAAATGCGGCTCACGCGGAGACAGGGCGTGGACCGGGCATGGATGAGACACGGAGAGAAAGAGGGGGGAAAAGGCAAAGGTAAGAAAACAAAAGGCCGGTGTCGGGAAGATTTGAACGTCCGTTGGATACAGTCGCTGTTAAAGAGGCTATTTGTGGGTAAAAAACGAGCTTTTAAGCCAAAATAAGGCGTGCGTTTTTGGAATTTAGCTTTATAACTCAGGCCATTAGCTTGGCCCGACCCCCCTTCTCCCTTCTCCCCCTCTCATTGGCGCCGCTATGGAAATCTTAAGCTGTCACCGGTCATGAAAAGAGACGAACGGGGATATATCATTTTTAGCATTTCGACTGAGTCGCTCCTTCAAACCTCTTATTTCTTCGATAGAGTTCTGATGAAGGCATCCAGATCGGCTACATCGCGGTCGGTAAGGACCCGTCCCCATGGCGGCATGTCAGTCGACCGCCCGAGTGCTGGACCCCCGCCTTTGATTGCTTTTGCAATGTCTACATCTGAAAAGGTCGACATGAACGTGGCATCGTCATGCTTTGCCGGCGGAGTGGACAATTGAGACGAATTGAAGCCATCCCCTTCGCCATTTTTCCCATGACACACCGCGCAATAGTATGCGTACAGGTTGGCGCCCCTTTGCTCTGAAGCCGTCAAAGCGCTCTCGGGCTTATGTGGAACCTCAAATACTGGTATTTGTGCCCTTTCTTCACTCGAATCGGCCACTGCTATGCTGCTGGCTGAAGCGGTCAAAAAAAAGAGTGAAAGAGCGGCAAACAGTGGAAGTGTTGGACCCAATCTCAACAGCATGGATGTTTCCTTCGTCAATGCGTAACAGAGGACTTAGAGCTGATCACAAAAGCGGTCAACGCTTGGATCTCTTTGTCCGTCAATGCGTAAACAGGCTCGATGGAGCGCTTAACAAAAGCCTTCGGATCGTGCAGATAATAAACTACCCATTCGGGCCTTAGCCGCTTTCCCGTCTCAGTAAGATCCGGTCCCACGAGTCCGCCTTTCTGGTTTATTTGATGGCAGGCATTGCAGCCATATTTTTCAAAGTAGAGTTTTTCTCCGGCGCGGATAATTTGGGGGTCGCCCAGGGCCATCTTATTTACAGATCCGGTAAGATCCTCCACTTTGTCGGTCACCAGCGTTGTCTTGCAATATTCGAAGATGGCATCGTTTTCAGGGTCCAAGATTTTGAAGGGCGGCATTCTTTCCTCCAGCATCGGCCGGATAGTATCGGGCGCCTTCATAAATTTCCTGATCCAAGCTTCCTGGACCCGGCTGCCCTCTTGGGAAAGATCATTGGCAACCTCGCCTCCCTTTCCGTTGATTTTATGGCAAACCAGGCAGCGGTACTTGTCCACTATTTTGCCGAATGCCCCCTGAGGAGCATAATCCGTAGGCCGCTCGCCAAGTGGCAGAGTATAAGATGCGGGGACTTCCTTTCCTTTTAAGCTGAGCGTGTAGGTGGTTATTGCTGTAGCTTCATCTGCGCTGAAATGGTAATCGGGCATCTTCAACCCTTCCTTGAAGAGCCTCGGCGATTTGATCTTGTTATAGATCCAATTGGGCACAGTACGTTCCTTGAACGGTACTTTTATATCACCAAAATCCAACAAGCTGATATGAACTACACCGAACTTCGACATGTCGGGTCCGAGTTCGCCAATTTCCTTCACTCCCTCGATCTTGGAATGACATCCAACACAGCCTTGTTTAACCGCCAGTTCCTTACCACGCTCTTTGCTGCCGCTTGCGACAAGCTGGGCCTGCTTGGCGGCCTCATTCTCGTTCAGGTCCAGATCCATATATTCTTGGGACATAAAGGTCACGATGTCATTGATGTCCTTGTCTGCAAAGCCAAAGATCGGCATTTTGCTGTCAGACCACAATTCATGCGGGTTCTTGACAACTTTGAAGAGTCTTTCCGGGTATGCCTTGGAAGCAACCTTGGAAAGCTCGGGCCCGGTTTTACCTCCCTTGCCCTCAATCGTATGGCAGGTTGTGCAGCGTGATTCAAGCAGAGTTGTCTTTCCGGCTCCGGCATTGCCGGACATGGCATGACCTTCCGGTCCCTGTCCTTCCAGCAGAAACGCGGCGACGTCTGCAGCTTCCTGTGGACTGAATCTGGCGTCGGGCATTTTTGTCTGCGGCCAGTAGTCCTTGGGACTCATCAACCATCTATATAGCCAGTCGGGCTTGACCCTTTTTCCCGTTCCGTCAAGCGGCGGTCCGATCACGGTTCTCGCTTTTCCCTCGACTTTGTGGCAGCCCCGGCACCCATCCTCGAAAAACAGGGTCTGTCCCCGGAAAAGAACCGGAGCTTGGGCTTGAAGATACTCGCCATGGCAGAGGGAGCATGAATTTTCCATGAAGTTGTCGTGGTAGAGTGCCTTATTCCAGTTCTCGGTCGGCCCATGAGCATCTTCCACGGTGGTTGCCGCGCCTTGCCCGCCGTGACATTCCGTGCAACCAAACTTTTCATAGGCGTGTTCGGCTATAACTGGATGAGTCGTAAAGGGTTGTGGCGCATCTTTGAATCTTGGATCGTCAAGGCCCAAATGGCAGGTTTCGCATCGGTCTACGCGGCCCAGCTCCTTGCTCCATCGTTGCCGATATCTGAATCTGAATTCAACCGGTTTGGACGATCCGGTAGATTTCTGATCGAGGAGCGCCTTGAATTTTTGCTGATATTCGAGGTAGGGACGATCATAATCTTTCCACACCAGCCCTATGACCAGGAGAAAGCTTAGCAGGGCAAGAAAAGGAAATATTCTTTGGAAGAAACTCATTTAACCCTCTGTTCCATTCGACGCCAATTCGACTCAGTGGAGGGGCCAGGACTCCCACGGCCAGTAAAATCGCCACCCCGGTCCTCTAAAGAACGCCCCGAGGATAATTAGACCAATGGTCACAGTGACAATGGCAGTGAACAGTATATTTTGAAGCCGCCGGCTGGGGTGCAACCATACGCCGCCACCGGTCTGTCCACGTTCGATGTATGGGACTAGAAAAGCGAAGAGCAGCACTATATTGGGAATAACGATAGCAAACCAGAAAGGCGCGCCCCAGGACAGCAACTCTTGAAGACCCAGAAAAAACCAGGGTGCTTTTGCGGGAATAGGGGTGACCGAAGGGTTAGCCCCCTCCTCCAGGGGCGCTCCAAAAAGAATCGCTGCCACCATGATTATTATCAGAATAATAAAGAACTTCGACAACTCCCGGCAGATAATATCGGGCCACGCGCTGACCTCTGCATCACCGTGCAGCTGAGGATTTGCGATCAGGTCATCCGTGCGGTTCCTGATAACATGAAACGCTATCAAAGAACTCATTATCAAAGGCATTATCTTGACGTGCAGATCAAAGGCCCGGCTCAATGCATTCTGGCCGATTTCGTTTCCTCCCAGTACAACATACTTGAGTTTTTCTCCGATGATCGGCGCCGAAGCCATTACGTTCGACATTATGGTCATACCCCAATAGGCTTTCTGGTCCCATGGCAGCAGATAACCAGTCAAAGACGCGATCAGAGTACAGAGGAAAAGGACCCATCCGATGACCCAGTTGAGTTGTCTAGGTCTGCGGTACTCTGCCATGTAAAACACCCGCGACATGTGTAGGAATACCAATGCTATCATTGCATAAGCGGACCAGCGGTGCATATTGCGGAAAATGGCCCCAAAGGTTATCACGAACTGGAGGTCCTTTATGTCCTGATAAGCCCTCTCGGTATCGGCCGAGTAATAAAACATCAGCAAAATGCCGGTTATGTTCAAAATTACAAATAGTGAAATGTTGATCAGGCCAAGCCCGAATATTTTGTCCTCAAGCCATTTGCTGACAACGGGAATCCCACTTGTGGCCGAACGGTTCTCAAACGTTTCCTTACGCGTATTTAACGCCATGTCAGTTTCCTTCAAAGATCCCGCAAGTGACCCTTGCACTTAAACAATAAGTGCCTGCTGGAATGGAACGATCTGACGCTGGTTCACAAGGAGCCTGCCGTCGGGGGCCAAACTTACCTCGTACCAGGGCAGCGGTTTGGGAGCAGGCCCCTTCGTAACAGCCCCGTTTGCGCTGAACATGCTTCCATGACATGGACATTCAAACCGGTTGCGTTCGTCGGACCAGCGTACCGTGCACCCGATGTGCGTGCACACTCCGGACACGACTTTGATCAAGTTCTGCTCCCGAATTACGAAGATTCGTTTGGCAGCGACGAAAGTCGCGCCTTCCGGATAATCCTCGGGGGGGGCAATCTTGAACTCCAAGGGTGGCTCATAGAGGACGTTGGGAAACAGGTAACGCGCAGAAGCCGCAGTCAGTCCGCCAAATGTGCCCAAAGCGGCCAGCCATCCCACACCGGCAAGAAAGTTTCGTCTTGTGGATTTATCTACGGACAAATCGAATTTCCTCCCATTCTAAACGGCAGGAATTAAGGGACTAGGTGAGAAGAAGAAAGAATAGAAAAATACCCCCGCTCGCGCTTCTTGTTTCCCGCTTCCAGCTCCCCGCCCGCCGGCTCATTTCTTGAGATACTCGACCACGGCTATTGCGGCAACCAGCACGACCAGTCCCAGTGAGCCGCCTCCAATGAAAGCAATCAGCATCTCTTTTATTAAGCTGTACTCTTCCTGACCCTCAGCCATATGAACTTCACTCTACCGATACAGAATCTTAAAAGGTATGTGCAGCGTTGCTGCATGAAAAAAACTTACGGAACGGAAAGAACCATGTAGCTGCTTGGCGACCGCTGAAAAACCAGTCCGAGCGGCGTTTCCGGCTGCGATTGTTGTGACCGGAGTGGAGTTCTTTCCTCCGGCCTGGCCGTTTTATCGTTTCTTTAAGTCTTTAAACTCTACGCTGGCAGTCTTTCCAGCTTCCACAGCCACGCTCTGCGAGCCAGTCTGGAGCTTCTCGTTCCACACCTTTAGCTGATAGTTTCCCGGAGGGACATCCTTAATCTCGAAGTTTCCGGCTTTGTCCGTGACCGCAAAGTAAGGGTTCTGTAACACGAGTAGAAATGCCGACATCTCCGGATGAACACTGCAAAGCAGAGGGACCTCGCCAAGATTGTCAAACGTTACTGTCTTGGTGACACCCGCCCCATACAACCCCAGATTGAAAACCTTGGCCGAGCCGTGGGGGGACGAGACGTTGTGGGCGACGTTGTCGTCATTAGCGAAATCAACCGTTGTACCCTTCACGACACCCATCACATGCGGCTTAAAAACAAGACCTTTTTGGCCCATGAAGGGGTTTTTCTTCGGGGGAGCAAATGTGCCCGGCACCTGGTCTACGTACACAATAGCTTCGTAGCGCGAGACCCAAGGCGAATCTACCTTGCCCTTTATCACCCCTCCGCCCTGGGTTGCCGCATCTTGCGGGTCTGCCAATACCCCCACCACAAGAAGCGCGAAGACAGCTGCATAGACTGCAAATAATCGAAAGTTGATCAAAGAATGATTCATAGTTCCACCTCCTTTGGTCAAAGACTAACTAGCTCATCCGTTAGAGTCAACTACTGTTGGCTTAACTTTTCGAAGTTTCCAGGACGGCAGTGATTTACTGCTGTGATTTACTGCTTGCTAATGCGCTATCTTTAATGCATCCTACGCCTAGCGCATAGCTAGTTACCTCGCGGGTTGCCCTTCGGGCTGGGAATCTTGTTGAGGAGGAGAAAAATGAAGAGGCGGAAAACTGGCGAATTTATCTTGTCTCTGGTAATAGCCGGGTTGCTGACGGCTTTGGCCGCAACGCAAGCCCGGGCCCTCCCGAGTTTTGCTCGGCAGACGGGCCAGGACTGTTATCGCTGTCACACGATCTTTCCCGAATTGACGCCGACCGGGCGTGTTTTCAAGATGACGGGGTACGTGATAAACAAAACGATGTCGAAGTATCCAAGCTATCCTCCGCTTGCGGGAATGGCGCAAGTCTCCTACACGAACACCCATGCCTCGCAGCCGGCCGGCACTTTTTCGGATATCTGGTCACTTCATTCGACAACTTCCGGAAATGATGCCTTCGGAACGCCTCAGCAGCTTAGTGTGTTTTATGCTGGCCAGATTTACGATAAACTGGGCGCATTCGTTCAGGCGACTTATGCGAACGACGCCAACAAAATGGAGATCGACAGCGCAGATATCCGTTATGCCAACAGCTCCTCTTTATGTGAAAAAGACATCGTATACGGGGTTACTTTTAACAATAACCCGACTTTGGAAGACGTATGGAACTCAACCCCGGCATTCAGCTTTCCTTACGCGTCCTCCAACTTGGCCCCGACCCCGGCCGCAAGCACTTTGATTGATAATACTCTGGCGGCGCAGGTGGGGGGAGCCGGACTTTACGGTTACTGGGACAACACGATTTACGCGGCTGTAACGGTCTATCGCACTGCGGAGAATGGAATAACTTTACCGTTCGGTTCCGGGAATCATCCTCTGTCGCCGCAGGTGGACGGCGCACTTCCTTACTGGCGCGTAGCCTATACCTATCAGTCCGGCGATAACTCGTTCGAGATAGGGACTTACGGATTAGTGGGCAATACATTTGCGGGTGCTATAAGGGGCGCTCCCACGGACCGTTTTATCGATGTGGCCCTCGACGCTCAATATCAGTACCTTCATGCCAAGAATTCCTTTTCTTTGCAGAGTACCTGGATTCATGAAGATCAACAGCTCGCCGGCAGCTTCGCCACGGGCCTGGCTTCAAATCAGGAAAACTGGCTCAACACCTTTAGAATCAATGGGAATTACTACTATAGGAGCGACCACTGCGGCACCTTCGGCGGAACCGTCGGTTATTTCTTAACCAATGGCAGCAGCGACTCCCTTCTATACAATGCGGGTCAGGCGGTTAACGGAAGCAGCACTGGAAGCCCTAACAGCAACGGAATCGTTCTCGAACTGGATTACTTTGCGCCCTGGAAGTGCTTGTTTACCAAAATGTCCGTGCAATATGTAATCTACAACGAGTTCAACGGCGCAGGCACCAATTACGATGGATTCGGGCGCAACGCCTCAGATAACAACACATTGTATGTTCTGCTGTGGACTGCTTTCTGAACTGATTTCGAGGTTGAGTTCTTCTTTTGAACCCGGCTTTCGGTCGTTCGGGCATTGATGGCTGAGTTCTTCTTTTGAGCCCCCGTCAAGGATGACATTGTTCGCCCGGCATCGGGTAACATAATCTTTCGTGTCATATGCCTTGTCGGCTCACGGCGACGGTAGCCCAAGAGAAGCACCAGATATTCGTAATCGAAGAAATGCCCGAACCAACCCCGGTGGTCTCAACCATAGAGTAACCCTTGGCCAGTGTGCTCAAAGCCACATCACACAGATGCCCAACCTGTCCATGCGGACAAAGTCGCCCACCGCCAGCTGTTCTGCATCGGTTTGAAATTAATATCCCTTCCTGTGTAGCTCGTTGTATCTTGACCGATAGCTTACGTAGATACGCCGTGGACAAAATTGGCGTGCTTCCTGATCCACACCCACCCCTGACGCCTCCCCGATGGTCTCAACCATCACAACGATTTCATGGTGTGCTTATCTCCCAAGAGTTCTAATAATAATGGCTGGTTATGGCGAACCGTCATCGTGGTGTGCTTAAGGATTTCCTCCAAAGCGTCTTCAGAATCGTTCCCAACGTGTGGAATGAGTGTGGAATGACCGACTATAATCGGACCATCAAGCACACCACGAAGTAGGCGCTGCTTGCCGGAAAAAGACAAGTTCATGATTTTGTGGGTCACGGCTTTGAAAGCATCGGCTTCGGAAACGAACTTGGCGAAGTCGGCTTCATCCGTCTTCCGCTTCCTGAGTTCATCGAGTTCTTGCCTGGTTTCCTTCACCTTCTGGTCGAGGGTTTTTATCTCCAGCAGGTAGCCGTTTCGCTTTTGGGAATAGACGTTAACGTCAAAACCCTCGTGCTCAAGCAAACTGTCCAGGTTTCGCAAAACGATTTCTTTTCGTTTCAGGCTGGCTTGGAGATTGCTCAGCTTCCGCGCTACCTCCTTGATTTTGCTGTCACCGTTGGATTTTTCATCGAGCAGAGGCTTGTAGTGCTGGTCAGGCTCAAGGCCGAGTTGCTTGAACAGTTCAACATAGAAAATCTGCCATTCCAGGAGTTCGGCTGGTATTACGGGCAAAGGGCATTTCTCGCGCGCCCTTACCGATAACAGCTTCGGTGTAGCTTTGTGCCAATAGCAGGCGTAATTGCGGGAACGAGTGCCGTCTACGCGCTTGGTCCCATAATCAGACCGCATTTTCGCCCCACATATTCCACAAACGCACAAGTCGTGGAGCAAGAACTCCTGGGAAGCTTTTGATTGTCTTCCACTGCGTGAGTTGGCGCTGTTAAGACGTTTTTGGAGTTCGTCCCATCTGTCCTGTGTTATCAGCGGCGGAGCTTCGAATACGATGTGTTCGCTTGCTGGGCGGGTACCAATAACCCTCCCTTTCACATCGGTGATAAATCTGTTCACCGTTATTTCGCCACAATAGTCTCTGCATTTGAGTATTTTGGAAAGCGTACCACTGGGCCATCGGGACGAACCATTGTTGCGGGTCGGAACTCCTTCGGCGTTGAGGTCGATGCTGATGTCATTCAAGGATTTGCCCAGGTCGAGGTATTCTTTCACAATGCGTGAATAAACTTCGCCCTGTTCCGGCACAATCTCAATCCGCTTTTCTTTGGCGTTCCATCTATACCCGTAAGGCGGTTTCCCGCAGAAAATCCGTTTATCTCGCCAGCGAGCAAGCCGGTTTTCCTTCATTCTGGAGGTAATCATTTCCATTTCCAGTTCGGCTATGGCGGCAAGGATGGTGAGCATGAACTGACCGTAAGCGCCGGAACCGTCGATGCCTTCCTTCAAGCTAATGAAAGTGACTGAGCAATCTTTTAGTGTTTGGATGTTCACAAGTAAATCCCGAGCAGAACGACCGAACCTGGAAAGGTCCCTGACAACCACAGCGTCGATTTCTCCTGCTTTTGCGGCTGCCAAAAGGGCTTGCAAGGCTGGTCTATCGTCCTTCGCACCGGATATGCCTGCGTCTTCATATATTGTGACGAGTTCCCATCCCCTTGATGCGCAGTAGTCTTGGATCGATGAGCGCTGTGTATTTAAAGATTCCCCATCTATCTGGCCATTTGTGGATACGCGAACGTACGCTGCCGCTTTGGTCATACATCACCCATGGAAGAACTTGCTTTTTTGCCAGCTTCGGTGACTGGTTCCGTCTCAGCCCCGGCGAAGTTCGGATTTTCAATCACAGTGAGCGCGGGCCTTATCTTGTCCTCGAAGATCAAGGTTCCATCAGCCTGCTTGACCACCTTCCCGTCCTTAATTGGCGAGTATCGGGGGTTTTGCACATCGCTGACAAAGGTTGAAACGGTTTCCCGGTTGAGGTCCGGGAAGCGCTTCATTATCGCGTCTACCAAGCTCCGGTGCGTGCAGCCTCTTTCGAGATGTTGGATTGCCAGTTCCAGATAAATGCGTCGGGTTTTCCGTTTTTGCAGGGTTGGTAAGGTTTTAGTCTTTCCACTTTCCGGCTGAGAAGGCACAACGGAGAGTGAAGCGACCGGACCGCAGTTTTCTTTAGGAATGAGATTGAAAGGAAGTCCAGCTTGCTTGAACAATTCCTTTGCCCAGGAACCAACATCTTCAAGGAGCCGCTGCTTGGAATGAAGGATTTTTCCAACTTCCACAACGACCATTTCGGAAGTCATGTTGTCAGTAATTCCGGCAATCGCTGGCTTTTCATCGAAGAGAAAGAACAATTGGGAAGCAAGTATTCGCGGAGGTCCGTCATTTATTTTCAACAGTGAGACAATTGCTCTTTGGCGTAGACGGTCCCTCATTTTGGAGGAATCTTTCCTGGATTATCAAGGTCTGGTTTACTATCTTTCCTCCCGGTCCTTTGCGTTTTGGAGGTAGTTCCTCATGGCCTCCTCAATCAGCTCCCCTAAAGTGGTCTCTCGTTGCGCAGCCAGTACCTTGAATTTGCGGAGTAGCTCCACATCGAGCTTCACGCCGGTTTGTCTACGTTCGGGATTTTGCTTGTCTTTTTCCATTATCTAACCCCAAAGCCCCCTGATTTGTTTTTGGATGTCCTGAACGGAAACGTCGGCATAAATTTGCGTGGTTTGAACTGAACTATGTCCCAACTGCTTTTGCAAGGCTCGAAGGTCTCGTTCCTGCCGGTAAAACTCGACTGCGTAGGAGTGCCTCAAGGCGTGGACCGATTTCTCATTTTCATAAAGTCCGAGGTTTTTCAGGTATTTCTTCACCAAAAACTGAATTGCCTGCGCCGTCCATGGCCCTCTTTGGCCGATAAACAGGAAATCGTCCCTGCCGGTCGGCTCGCCCCTGCTCGCCTTCCATACAATGAACTGTTTAAGATGCCGTTTCAAACTGTCGGGTATCTGCACGGTTCGGGATTTTGCGCCTTTACCATCACGCACGAACAAAGCGCTTTCTCCATATCCGGCTTTCAGGTCGCCACAACGGACATTGGCTGCTTCTGACACCCTCAGCCCGGTACAGGTAAGAAGGTCAATTGCCATCCATTCCCTTATCGCCGTAATTTGACCACGTTCGATGTCCAGTGCGGCCTGGTCCCGGACGGTGCGCCGAAGGAGCTTAATCTGCTGGTCGGAGTAGTATTTGATGCCGTCGATGTTTTGAATTTGGCGTGGAGCTTTTAGGCTGACTTTTTGCCCCGCACCTGGAAACTGAACGACCTTACCTGCTGCTGTTCCCATAATTTCCCCTCTTTATGCTTCTCTATTGAGTTCGGGTCCATGTTTGGGACGGATGAATAAGGCTTCGCCGCCGTCAAGTCCATAAAACTGAATAGATTCCAACGATTACATATTCACATTATGTGTATAACATCCATTATGTGAGAGACAAAGCAGGAAATTGGCTCTGGTAGCTGGTTTACAAGGATTGGGGAGGAGGGTTTTGTTAAACCGAAATGCTAACCTAATAGTGGGTCGAGAGGCACAGGACGTTTTTGAAGCAGACGGCGAAACCCTAAACAACTGAACAGTGGTTTAAATTTGAAATCAGAAAAGGTCGGCCAAATGCTAGGCCGTTCAGTAGAAACCTCTCGATTTGATTGTGTGGGCTTTGGCAAGGTCAGGCGTGAAAAATAACCGGCCAAGGAATGGCGAGCGTCCTTCATCTTCGGAGGGATAAGTCCTTAGGATTTGAAACCAAATCAGAATGGGCTTTGCCTCCTCTGCTTTTCCTCTTCAAGGTGATTAATATACTCAACAAGTAAGCTTCCAATATTGCCGAAAAACTCCTTGATAAACTGCTCTGTTTTCAAAGGGATATATTCAATGTTCTCGGCGCTAATGGCAGAGTAGTTAAACTCCGGTAATTCAGAATAAAATGCATTCTTCTGAATGTCCCTTAGATAGTCAGTCAGGTCACTTTGATTTGTGGCGTTGGGGTATGCAACTCGGAAAAATTGTGTGGAATCGGCTTGCACGTGTTTCAAATCACCAGAATAGATTTTTTCCGGTCCGAAAGCAGGATTTACAATTATAAGCTTCTTGAATCCTTTTACAGCGTTAAAAAGAAGGTTATTGATGTAAGGGTCGAAAAAGCTGTAACCGATGACAAAGAAATAGTCTTTGCCAGTGCCTTTTAACTGATTATTGAAATGGTTTATGAGCGAAAAAAATGGTTCTACAGAGAACGTCTTTGTGCCGTGACCAAATATTACATAAGGATTATGCTTATCTTGGATATTCTCCCTTTTAGCGTCATCAAGCTTATCAAGCTCCCAAACATCCATATCCTCTAGACGAACCCAGTCGATGGACCCATGAAGTTTGTACAAATCGATACGCCCATAAGGGTCATTGAGAATATCATTTTGGATTCCCTGCCATCTGCCGTTAATAAATCCTCTCCACGGTATCTCTTGGTTACGTGAGAAGTATTGCTCAATAACTAAATCATTATTTAGGCTAAATATCTCAAATCTATACTGTTCGGTTGCTGTTTCCCTGAAAAACTGACTGACCGGGTCGAGATATGATAAGTCGTCATTTGCACAAAGCCATTGGCCTTTCAGGAGGTCTCTTAATGCCCTCTCCAAACTTTCGAATAATCCCACCTCAGGATATTCACTCTTATTCAATGATTCACTTGCGTACCTAGATTCCAGCATAACTAACTTGTCAGCCCAGTTACCCGTTATTGGATAAGGCAAAAAGTTTTCCCTGTTCTTAATCCTCCTAATCAAAAGGGCTAGTTCTTCAATATTTGGAGTGAATCTGAAGCCATTATGGCTTTCCAAGGTCCGCCATTCAGTATGGTATTGCAAGCAAGCGATTAAAAACCTTAAAGCTTCTTTCTGTGTCTTGTTGAATGTATTATTTTGCTCATCAGCAAGTTTATCTCTAAGGTCAGAAAACATCTCTGGTGATGTCTTGCATCCGGTGCCATATGAAAATCCAGCACCTAGAAAAAACAAGGACCTATTTATGACATCTGCTCTGCTCAGTTTCGTCGTCATAATCTATATAAACCAGGGAGTCTTTTGTGCCACATCATTACTAGGTATTTCTCCCCCGAATTGCGCTGAAAAATCGGCAATCATTTTTGAATAGGTTGTAGTTACCGGTTGACTTTTCTGTTTCAATCCCTTCCAATTTAGCCTTGAAAACTCATAGATTTGAGTGATTAGTTCCTTGTGATGGAATCCTCCTGTGTCAGCAAAATAGATTTTAACCTTTATTGGTAGCTCTTCATCGACTCTTCTGACCGGTTGTTTCTGGTATCGACTATTATTAAATAGCAGATACTCATCTCGGCCAATCCTTACATAAAGGCCACTCTCCGGCATACCCATTTGATATTCAGTGTCGAAACAGATGTCCATCCGCGATTTGGTGTCATTTATCTCCACGATGGCGAAAGGGACAGGCAAGTTCAATTCATCTTTCAAGAGTAATTCAATGCGTTTAACATCCTTCATGGGAGGCGGCTTGTAATAGTGAATAACCAGGCGGTCAGGCTCTCCAACAGCAATGGTGTATTGCTGAATGGCTTCCCTCAAATGACGAATGATGTCTCTACCGTTACCCTGAGGAAGCCCACGGACAAGCCCCAATTTACCTTCGTTATCGAAAAAAACGGCACTGCCCAGAAAGGTATCTTCAGCAGTCTTCCTAGTATTGAAACCAACGACTAGCTCATTGTAACGTTTGTTATCAAGTTTCCACGGAATACCACCAAATTTTGCTAGAATGGCAATAGCAATGTTTGGAAGCGCATAATGGAAATTCTGGTCTCTGATGCTTGCATCACTAACAAACTGGGATGATATTCCTTTGTCCAGCAATAGTTTCTTTACCTTATAGTATGCATTGCTTTCTTCGTCGTCAGATTCATACTTTTTATATGGACCGATAACAATTGCCAAAGTATTGGGATATAGACTGACTGGATACTCAGTTCTTAGAAAGTCTTCAAGTGTTTCTGGAAGATGGGTAGCATCAGAGTAATTCAACCGCTTATCTCCAGACAGAGTAACAGGAACGCCTACGTAGCTCAACAATCCAGGAAAGTGTTTCAATCCGTTTCTGAGGTAAAGGTACAGGTTGTTGGCATCATCGCGGTTCTGGTAAATGAATAGTAACTGAACTTTATTGGCCTGCTCAATTTTCTTAAAAGGACCGTATTCGCGCATACCTAGAGCGGAATTTACAGTAGTTTTGCCGCCACCAAATGTCATTAAATTCTGGCGGCTAAAGACTCTTTGTACATCTCTGGGTTCGACACTTTTTAAACCTGATTTATCTATGTTGAAAAAACGTGAGCGAAAGTTGAAAAGATATTGATGGCTGAATTGTTTCAATTCATCATAGCGTTTTTTATAGTTAAATTTTACAAGTGGTGCTTTAACTCGATATGAGGCAAAGAATCTCCTAGGTATTGCATCGAAACTGCGATAGACTAGCTGCCGTTCTTCATCGACTATTTTATCTTTAGTAGTCACAGTTTCCCTATGCCTACTTATGTAAGTGCTTTCTCTCACAATATTGAATGATAATTCTTCGCTTTTGGCATACCATTTAAAATCAAGTCTCTTATATAGTTCCCATACTTTATTAAGGTTGTTAACATCTTCTGAACGCTGATACGCGGAAAAGTCAACATAACGGGAAGGCTCGATATAAAAGCCTTCTTCGATGAAGAAACGTCCCAGCTCTTGAAGAAATATCTTATACTTGAAAGGCTGAAGGCTTGATGAATTAAGAGCAACTTTAAACTGTTCTGGCTTCTCGTCATCTGAAAAATCAAGGCTTAGAAAATCTTCTCCAGTAATGTTATGGTCCTTTAGCCACTCATCAAATAATGGAAGGGATTCTAAAGGCAATTTTCCTCTCGTCCACGTAGCCTTACTTGCAACCAAGGAAAAGTGGGTAGATTTCGAGATATTGAGATAACATTCAATCTCGTTATTGAATCTCAGACTTATTCTATTTATTATCAAGCTATCCATTCTCGTATATCTTTTCCTCAGCCCAAAGTGGAGGAGGATCAGTGCCTCATGGCAGGAGTCTATCATGAGCAGAGGACCATGCAGGCTGTGCATCGACCCACCTACCACAGGTTGCTTTTTCCGGCGAGCCAGAGAAAAACCAGTTGGCAGGATACTATAAAGCAGGAGAAAGGGCAAACCCGCATGTGGACAACCCACATGTGGGCGGAAACTACGGAAACTTGGCGCCTGCCAGGGTTCTAACATCACAACCTTCGTGAAAGATGGATGTCGGTGCAAAACGTGTTCATTGGAGGCCCAAGCTCACCTTTCCGCGTTTTTCTGCCATGCCTCCTGACAGGCCATGAGAGACCACCGCAACCACCTCCTACCGGGAGGTCTATTCTGGAGCAAAACCGTCTGCACACTGTCAGAATGCTGTTGACGCCTGCGGCTACCTTGCGTTCACGGCTATTCTGAATGTATTGTTGGCACTGAGTGCCACTTCTCGTCCGGGCAGGAGACACTCTTCTCTTTCAAGAAGAAGTGTTCTGTGCGAAATTAGGAAGGTTCAGCTCGGGACCTAGACCACCCTTGCTGTTTGCCATCGCAAGAACGTTACGGAACCTCACGGAGAGAAAGTCTGTATGCCTACGCTGGATTGGATTGGAAAGAATGCAGTCGTCAATTTTCAAAGCAAGGTGCCGTTCCGCCTTCTTAAATGTCACGAGGAACTGTCCGTCGGGGCGTCCGGTAGCGGCAATCTTCTAATTGAAGGTGACAACCTCGTTGCGTTGAAAGCTCTTCTCCCCCACTACGCAGGGCAGGTGAAGTGCATTTACATTGACCCCCCGTACAACACGGGGAACGAAGGCTGGATTTACAACGATGCTGTAAATGCCCCGGAAATGGTGGAATGGCTCGGGAAAGCTGTCGGCAGAGAAGCGGAGGACCTTTCCCGCCATGACAAATGGCTCTGCATGATGTATCCACGCTTGCAGCTTTTGCGGGAGTTTCTGACAAACGATGGAATAATTTTCGTTAGCATAGACGACTTTGAGGTGAATTCGCTCCGACTTCTAATGGACGAGATTTTCGGCCCGCTTCATTGGATGGCAACATTTATTTGGAAAAGAAGGGTTGCAACGGATAGCCGCAACCTAAACAGCATTTCGTGTGACCATGAGTACGTTTTAGCTTACTGTAAGACAACAAATGTACGGTTCAAGGGGAAGGTGAAAGACCTTACAAAATATAGTAACCCAGACAATGACCCCAACGGGCCTTGGATGAGTGATAATCTGACTGGCCTTGCCAATGCTCAGGAACGTCCCAATTTGCATTACGACATTATCCATCCCGTCACTGGGAAGGGATATCCACCTCATTCTTCGCGAGGATGGATTTATGGCCCTGATACTATGGCAAGGTTGATTCAAGATGGACGCATTCTCTGGCCTAAATCCGCAACTGGGCGTCCAAGGCTTAAACGATACATGACCGATATGAAAAACTCTACGACCGGTTTTTCTACTATTCTCGATGCGCCAGCTAATGTAGATGGCACAAAGACCCTCGGCAGAATTCTAGGTGCAAAGACATTTGCATTTCCAAAGCCACATGGATTGATAAAGATTCTTATCGACCAAGTTACGGATACTGACTCCATCGTAATGGACTCTTTTGCAGGTAGTGGAACAACGGCTCATGCTGTTCTTGAGTTAAACAGTGAAGACGGGGGCCAAAGGCGGTTCATTCTGGTCGAGATGGACGTCGAAATATGTCAAAGCGTGACCACAACAAGACTTGAAAGGATTATAGAGGGATTTGCTCACGGGGATACCTCAAGTCAGACGGCAGTGAAAGGTACGGGGGGAAGCTTCCGGTATTGTAGGCTTGGCACACCGCTTTTCGATGAGGAAGGTAGCATTACCAAGGGAATAACGTTTCCCGAGTTGGCTGGGCATGTCTATTTTACTGAGACCGGTGAGCCAATCCCAGGCGGAAGTGACCCGCAAAGCTCACTCCTGGGGGTAAATAACGGCACGGCCATTTATCTTCTCTACAACGGTATTCTGGGCGACAAGATGCCGCAAGGCGGAAATGTCCTGACAAGGGCCGTCCTATCTGAACTTCCCCCACACGACGGTCCCAAAGTCATATACGGCACAAGCTGCCGGATTGGAGAAGAGCGTTTGAGAGCCGAGCGGATTACATTCAAGCAGGTTCCATACGAAGTGAGGGTGCATTGATGCTTACCCTGAAAGATTATCAGCAAAGAACTCTGGAAGCCCTGAAAGCATATTTTGTCTCCTGTTCTCAAACAGGCAATGCGAACACGGCATTTTACTCCACAACCCTTGCCCTACTCGATGTCGGAATCCCCTACAATCCCGTTAGTGCGTTGCCAGGGCTTCCCTACGTGTGCCTTCGCATTCCGACTGGAGGCGGGAAGACGCTTGTTGCCTGCCATTCCATTGGCATCGCTTCGAAGCATTTGCTCCATGCGGAAAATACCGTTGCTCTTTGGCTTGTCCCTTCAAACGCCATTCGGGAGCAAACCCTTAACGCACTAAAAGAGCCCCGCCATCCGTACCGGCTTGCCCTTGAAGCAGCACTTGGGCCTGTAAACGTCCTTGACGTTGAGGAAGCGCTCTATGTCACTCGGTCTTCCCTGGATTCAGCCTCAACTGTCATCGTATGCACCATTCAGCTTTTTCGGGTTGAAGATACCGTTCACAGGAAAGTCTATGAGAACTCGGGCAATCTCATGCCTCACTTTGATGACCTTCCCCCGGAGATAGAAGCAACTTTGGAGAAGGGGGAAGGCGGGAACGTCCTTTATTCCCTTGCAAACGTTCTTCGTATCCGCCGCCCCATAGTGATTGTCGATGAGGCGCACAATGCCCGTACTGACCTATCCTTCGAGACCCTAACGCGCTTCGCCCCTTCCTGCATCATTGAATTTACGGCAACTCCAGCCCGAGAGAAGAACCCGAGCAATGTGCTCTATAGCGTTTCCGCCGCCGAACTTAAAGCTGAAGAGATGGTAAAGCTCCCGATAAGCCTTGAGACAAGGCGCGACTGGAAGGAATTGCTGTCGGATGCCATACTATGCCGGAAAAACCTTGAGAGCATAGCCGCATTGGAGCGGCAGGAAACAGGGGAATTTATTCGCCCGATTGTCCTTCTACAAGCCCAACCACAAAGGAAGGACCGGGAGACAATCACGGTTGACGTTCTTTTGGAAACCCTCACCAAAGAGCACGAAATCCCCCGAGAGCAAATTGCTGTTGCCACAGGCACAAAGAATGAGCTTGACGACATCGAAGACATTTACAGCCCCAAATGCCCAATCCGGTACGTGATAACAATCCAGGCCCTTCGGGAAGGCTGGGACTGCCACTTTGCCTACGTCCTTTGCAGTGTGGCGGACATGCACTCATCGACTGCGGTCGAACAGATTTTGGGTCGCATCTTGAGGCTTCCAAAGGCTTTCTTGAAAAAGCGCGACGAGCTTAACATGGCCTATGCTTTCGTTGCATCGCCCCATTTCGCCATCGCCGCAAACAGCCTCACGGATGCACTCGTTCAAAATGGTTTCGAGCGCCAAGAGGCCAAAGACCTTATAGTACAGAGGCTTCCCGTTCAGCCTTCCATTCCTTTTGAAGTCCCATTATCCGCCCCTCTGAAAGTTGAGCTACCGGAGCTGCCCGAAAATATGGAGCTGCCCGAGACGCTATCGGGCAAAGTGACCTTGGATTTGGCCGGTAAACAACTAATTTTCCGCAAACCTATAACTGAGAGCGAGCGCGATGAGCTGAAAAAATGCTTTATCACTCATGCGGCAAAAGTGGCAATTGATACGGCTTATAAACGGACACGAAAAATTCAAGTTAATTGTAACGGCTATCCTTCGGAGCGAGGAGTCGATTTTTCCATCCCGGTCCTTGCTCTCAAACAAATGGGCATGTTCGAGCCATTTGAGGAGACACATTTCCTCGACCATCCATGGAGCCTTTCAAAATGTCACGCTATGCTATCCGAACAGGACTACACTTACGATAGGCAAGGAGCCGAACACGGGAAAATTGACGTTACCGAAAATGGAAAAGTCACAGCAACCTTTGTGTCCGCCTTGCAACTGCACACATCATATTTCATGACCGATAGCGACTGGAAGCTGTCCGACCTTGTGCGTTGGCACGACAAGACAATTCCCCACAAGGATATATCTCCTCAAGAAACTGGTGCGTTTCTCACAAAGCTCTTGATGAACCTCACGGAAGAGCGCGGGATTGCCCTTCAGCAACTTGTCCATGATAAAATCCGGCTCCGGGAAGCAGTTACCAAAAAGATTGACTTTTACCGGCAGAATGCAAAGAAGACAGCCTACCAGATGCTTCTTGACCCTTCATGCAAGACGCCCCTGGTCGTTACTCCTGACCTCTGCTTTTCTTTCAAGCCGCACCAGTACCCGTACAGCACGCCATATCGGGGCCGCTATAAATTCAAGAAACACTACTACCCGGAGATTGGCGACCTTAAACCACAGGGGGAAGAGTTCGAGTGTGCCCAATACATTGACGGTTTGGACGAAGTGGATTTCTGGGTAAGAAATCTTGAACGCCGCCCGCAACATTCCTTTTGGCTTCAAACATCAACGGACCGGTTCTACCCCGATTTTGTATGCAAACTCAAAGATGGTCGATTTCTCGTTGTTGAATACAAGGGTGAGCACCTTTTGAATGAGGATTCAAAAGAGAAGAAAGCTCTTGGGGAGCTATGGGAGAGCCGAAGCACCGGGAAGTGCCTCTTTGTTATGCCGACAGGGAAGGACTATGCTTTGATTAAGCAGCGTCTTTAAACGCGCTGGTGGAATTCCCCGTTCTGTCAATCTCTCTAGCTCAGTACTCCTCTGGCAAGAGTGCAGTGGTCGCTGCTCTACTGCCAATGCTGTTACCGGTCCCTTTGTCCTCCTCAGCCTCCGACACAGCTTCTGTGATAATCCAGAATTTTCCTTTGCTCCTATCACGCGGGTCTATCCAGTAAGCAGAAAGTATTCTGCCGCCATTATGAATTGCAGCATCATTAGCTTTCCAATCTTCATTTCCGAGCGCCTCTCCCCAGTTTCCCCGGAAGTGTGCCATAAGGCATTGCAGCAGGCGGTCACTCGGAACTGCCTCAAGTACCCCAGGTGTTGCTAGTGCTTACTTGCAAAAGTTAACGTTATAATGTAAAACTCTGGGCAAGGAGGGAATGCCTATGCCCAGAAAAGCCCCAATTCCAAGCTGCACCGAGAAGGACAGAGAAGCATTGGAGCAGATGGTACACAGTCGGACTGAGGAAGTGCGAATGGTTGAACGGGCCAAAATCATCATTAAGTGCCTGGAAGGCGAGCGGGTCCATAAGATAGCAAAGGATCTTCACATACGTCCGAACACCGTGATTCAATGGCGAAGACGTTTTGAAAGAGATGGTATCAAAGGGCTCAAAGATAGACCTCGTAGCGGAAAGCCCGCATTCTACGATGCAGAATTCCGCAATCAAGTTTTAAAGACCTTGGAACTTCCACCCCCTGCGGGTCAGGCTCAATGGGATGGTCCTGCAGTTGCAAAACATCTCGATACTTCAGTAGATGCCATTTGGCGCCTATTGCGTAAAGAAAACGTATGTCTGAGCCGGCAGCGCAGCTGGTGCGTAAGTACCGACCCGGAGTTTATCCCCAAAGCTGCTGACATCGTGGGACTCTACCTGAATCCCCCGGAAAATGCTTTGGTCATCTCGATTGACGAAAAGCCCAGCATCCAGGCATTGGAGCGAGCCACTGGCTATGTGGAAACAGACAATGGGAAAATTGTGCGCGGCTTCAAGAGCACATACAGGCGCCACGGAACCCTGAATTTGTTTGCGGCGCTTGAGATTGCAACAGGAGCCATCTATACGCAAACCACCCAGCAGAAACGTCGTCTGGAGTTCCTTGCATTCATGGAGCAAGTATTGGCTGGACTTCCCGGAGACAAAGAGATTCACGTCATTCTCGATAACTACTGTATTCACAAGAAGAACGATGAATGGTTGGCCGCCCATCCCAATGTTCAGTTTCATTTCACTCCAACATCTGCGAGTTGGCTAAATCAGGTCGAAATCTGGTTTGGCATCTTTTCCCGCAAGGCACTAAAGGGCGCCAGCTTCGAGAGCATCGAACATTTGCGCCAAGCTATTGAGGCTTTTGTCGCAGCTTATGGTCCCACCGCTAAGCCGTTTGTCTGGCGCAAACGAGAGGTAAAGGGGACTCAGCTTAGAAATACTATCGCTAACTTATGCAATTAAGCACTAGTAGACGCCCAGGCGAAAACGGCTTTGCTTCCATTTCCCTTCCCCTCCATATACAAACGGCGGCCCCTATCCCGGAACCGCCGAGATTTTGGTTATTCAGCCGGTTGTTCGGTAGGTGTTTCCGTGGGTTGCGCGTCACTTGAAGCTGCTTCCACTGGCTTTGCTACTTCCTTGGCCGGAACCTTGTCAGCGAAAATGAGTTTTCCGGAAGAACCGTAGAGGACAACCTGCCGGTCCTTGAAATGACTGTATTTCGGATTTCGGAGGTCCGTCACGAAGGTCTGAATGCCACTCTTGCTCACAGTGGCATATTTCTGAAGCACAAAAGAAATAATTTCCGCCCTTGAATGCGTTCCGGCCTCCAGCAAACCCTGAACATCCTGGATGTACGGCCTTTTGTTCACCCGTTGTGGCTTTGAAGCTGGCTGAACTACCGGCTGAGCTTGGCTGCTCTCGGGTGGCAACTCCGTCGATGGTACAACTTCCTGTTCTTGTGCGAAAAGCTCTGATTCCGTTGTCTCGACAATTGTAGGAGGTACTGATTCATGGTTTTCTGTCTGGGTTTCCATCTGCTGTTGCTCCTTCTTGGATTTCCTGTTAGCTGCTCTTTCACGAAACGCTACTTCCGGACGGATTGTGCCTTTTTTCCCCATGGTCTCTTCTCCTTCAGAATGAGAAAGGCGGCTTGATTGCCGCCTTTGGTCTTGTTGACTATCCTGGCCCTGTCATTATGAATTCGAGTGCCGCTCCTTTTTTTCTCGCCCGTCAACTTTTTCGTTGACTTTGTTAATAGGACCTCTCATTCAAAATAACAAGCAATTTCCGTTACTTGAGACATGGACAGCCAACTTTTGTCTTTTTCCAGTCTCTATGAACGAAGAATGGTTCCATTTTAGAATTTCGGTTATTCTTCCGACTTCAAAAAAAACGACTGAATGTTCGCAACTGAAGGTATGCTGGTCCAATAGGAGAGGAAATAATGACGGAGAGCAAGCGCGAGAACGTTTTGGTTCCCGAGGTGCTGGACGACGACGCACCGATGCCGGAGGTCCTGACGGCCGAGGATATAGAATACCTGGAAGAGCCTTTTGAGTGTCCCGAAGAATTGGACATATACGAACGGCTACCAAGGCCATCTTCCCCAATTGAGAGTTCCGATGCTGATGTGGCGTTCGAGGCGGCGTTGAACAAGAAAAACACCGAACCTGCGATTGAGGCGTTAAGGGAGGCTCTCCGGATACGCACTGACCGCGAGAGGAACCATGATAGGGCTGACTTTAACGACTTTGCAGGATACCTCAACAGCATCAAAAAGGAGATTGGTTTCCGGGTTCTCGCATCAAAACATCAGGTATTCGAAATCGGAAAGCTCATATATGAGGCCAAGGTTTTCGTTTCGGAGTGGTGCCGAGGAAAGTCCGAAAACACCCGTATGCTTGGAAGGGGGTATTTTTCGAGCTGGCTCGAAGATAACTTTCCGCTTTCAAGGTCTTCGATTATGAACTTCGTCAGGGTCTATAAAGCATGCCTTGGCTTTGAAGAGAGTGTTAAGTATTTTCCAGCCTCAACTCTGTATCTCATGTCGGAGCCAAGATTCCCCAAAGATGTCCGCGAGTACCTGCTTCAAAACGCAAAAAAGCGTTTCAAGGGCAAAAGGGCTGAAATCATGGAGCTTGCCGCAAGGGTCCAGAGCGGTGAAATCGCCTATGACGGCAAGGAAATCCGAAGAATACTTGGAAACAGCGTGGAGCATACTGTTGCAACGAACATCGTTCGGGAACTTGCCGGAATTGAAAAGTCCCTTGCCTCCCACAAAAAGGCTATTGAGGAACGCCAGAATAGGAGCGTAGCGGAGCCCTTGGTGTCTGTTGAAGAGAGCGGCAAGGGACATCCACTTTACCTGAAAGCCATCGAGTTGATTGAGAAAGTCCTCAAGGATGTACAGGACCACAGGAAAGTGCTTCAAGAGGCTGGGGGTTTACCGGACTGAAAAGTTCAAATTTTGAACTTTCTCAAATTTTGAACTTTTCCCACAGAGGGTAATTCATATGAAGGTCAATCGGGCAGCACTCTTGAGAGCTTTGCGCAATGTAAAGCCTGCTCTCGGAAAAACCGTTCAGACTGCTACGGGTAATCAGGACTTCGGGCGTCATTTCATTTTCTCAGATGGTCAAGTTTGTGCGTACAATGGCGAACTTTATATATCTACACCTCTCCCGGAGGGTTTAGATTTTGAAGGGGCGCTTCCGGCAAAAGAACTGGCCGATTTAGTCGGGAAAAAGAAAACCGTGGACATCGAAGTCTCGGCAGAACGAAAAAAGCTCTTTCTTGGCGCAGATGAGATGAAGGCCCGGCTGGTCAGGGACAGTAAAATCAAAAGTAGTGTTTGGGACTTGGTTCAACCAGCAAAAGATTCATGGGTCAAAGTTCCAGCGGATTTTCAAGAAAAGTTGAAACTTTGCCTGTTTACAGCCAGCAAGAGCAAGAATAACCCAATTCTTACCTGTGTCCATTGGCAGAATCAAATACTTGAGACCTGTGACAACTCTCGCATCACTCGCTGTACTTTAAGCAGCGCTGTTCCTGAAGGTGTCGATGTTTTGATTCCCATTGAAACGGCGTCCGCTCTAAAACTTAGAATTTATGATTTATCCCTGTTCGCCATAAACGACGATTGGCTACATTTTCAATGCGCCAATGGCTCAGCTCTTTCATGCCGCCTTTATGAAAGTAAGTTCCCGCCAATTGACAACATATTCAACATGAACTTTGGAAAGCAGTTCAGATTTCCGGCAAAGTCCGCTTCAGCCTTAAACGAATCTATCGACTGCGCCGAAAAAGATGCTCTATCGGTCCCATTCGTTCAGGTAGAAATCCATGATGGCATTATGAAGGTAAACGCCTCGAAGATTCGTCCATATTCGGAATTCGAGAGAATTGAGCCAATAAGCAGCAATGAGAGCATACAGTTTTGGATAAACCCGCACTCGTTAATCGAAATCCTCCAGAGAGGCTGTGACAGAGTGGCTCTTTCCGAGAGATGCGAGGATTTTTCGGAGCGTTTTCTTAGGTTTGAGGGGAAGGATTTTACTCATATTATCGGCGTCGCTCCTGTTTTAGACAACCTTATCGCATCCGCCACTTCCGGCGTTGCGGAACCCGACATTCGCCCCGGATTTGACCTTGGTCGAATTGAAATGTACTGCGCAGGCAGTCTCGGCTTTGAATTCAACCATGAGAAGCTAAAAAGTGAGATGGAGAACAGGCTCCTATCCTTTGCCTATCGCGGTCAGGATTTGAATAGATACACCAACGATTACCGAAGCGATTACAAAAACCTGATGGTCGATTCCGGCGCATTCACATTTTGGACCAGTGGATATGAAATCAATCTTGATGAGTACATAAGGTACTGCCTGAGCAAAGTTAATGATGTTGAATACTTCGTCAGTCTGGATGTCATACCTGGTTCCCCAGGGCAGAAGAATCTTCGATTGCTTACAGGCGAAATCGAGCGGTCCGCATCTCAAGGTTATGAAAACTACAACAAGATGCTTGAAGCTGGAATAGCGAAAGAAAAGCTCATCCATGTGTTCCATCAGGGCGAGAATTTCCGCTGGCTGAAAAAGATGGTTGAGAACATGGACTATATAGGGCTTTCGCCCGGAAATGACAGGTCAACAGAAGAGAAAATCGAATGGCTCATCAAGTGCATGGAATATGTTACGGATAGCAACGGGCGTCCGATAGTCCGCTTTCACGGCTTTGCAGTGACTTCTCTTCGGCTGGTGAGGCTATTTCCCTGGACATCTATCGACAGCGCCACATGGGGCATTCTCGCCGGAATGGGCAGGGCTATGATTCCCTACAAAAGAGGAGGGGAATGGGATTTCTCTTCAGATACTCCGCTCCAATTCGCTTGCTCTCACGTTAAGAGCCATCCAGAACACATCGACAACCAGCGGGGAATAGTCCAGACAAGGATTGTGGATGCTTATCTGAAGGACCTTGGATTGAAGAGGGGTAAATCGGAGTTCGTCGTTAGGGAGAAGAGCTACAAACTAAAGGAAAAAGAGAGGGGCGTCACAAAAAAACTCGGAGAAAGAATTGCGCAGGAACAGGGGCCAACAGTTATTGAACGACTCATAGAGGAACTTATGGGGGGCATGCCCGCGTTCAAAGAACCTGCCCCGAATGAGAAATGGGTGGAAATTGTTAAGGAGCCCGGCGTAATCAATTCTTATAATCTCAGGGCTTTCTTGAACCTCTACTACCTCAAACAGTTCCTAAAGACTTTGCCGGAAGACCGTAAGTTTGTGCGTCCCAAAAACCGCGTTGACCTGCACTATTTCCTAATCGGAAGTCATGAAGTTGAAGTTGCTCCCGTCTCTATCGCCGATGATAGTGAAAAGGGTAGTCCTGCGTCGCCTAACAGGATTGAACTTCCTTTCCCGAAGCCGCCTGAGGAAAAGAGGAAAAGCCGAGCGGCCAAGCTTTCCGGGGCCGACAAAGCTAGAGGAAAGCGAAAGGCAGTTCAAAAAATCCCCTGGAAAAGAGCAAGTAAGAAAGGCGGAGTCAGACATCAGGACTCAGTGGAGAAAATCATCGAAAGATACTTTTCAGCCATTACCAGGGTCCCATTCGAAGTTATGGGCGTGACCATAGAACCAACACCGCTATATGTCTCCCATTTGCTTGGCCGAGGATATACCTGTTTCGAGCATAAGAACTGTGGTGCGTGTTGCCAGAAGTTTACTTTGGACTATATTCCTGGTGAAGGAATGCCCGAAGGGCTCACAAAACGTCCTTTTGAATTCAATAGCCAGACAATTGATGTATTCAGCGATTTGCAGAATGAGAACTCCGGCTATTATTGCAAGCACCTGCGTCTGAGCGATGGTCTATGTGGAATCCATGGTAGCCATCCATTCAGCTGTATCTTCGAACTCATCCGTCCCATTGATGAGACCGGAAGCATAGGACGACATAGAATGGCCGTAGCTCAGTATGGTCGCTCCTTTAATATGACACGAATAGATGGTACAAAGGGGGCTCCTTGCACCATCAAAGAGCCTACAAAAGAATCAATCGAGGATAGCATCGAAAAGTTAGAGCGCCTTGAAAAGTGGGCAACATATTTTGGCCTTACGGAAACGCATATCCCGAAAATTATACGACTCATGAAGGATAACGGCCTAAAGAAGTGGAAAGAAATCCTGTTTCCCAAGGACTGGACTCAAGAGCAACGCGAGGAATTTCTCAAAAGGAGAACCTAAGAAGGCCCGAAAGTAGGCGCTCCATCTTCGGCCCCCGTGGCAATTTGTCAAAACTTGTTGCCGGGCCATTAAGAGGCACACACAGGTTGAGGACTATTAAAACTCTAAACGGTTTCAGGTTTGGAAGCCGGGCAATTTAACAAGCCCATTTCTGACACAATACGAAATACCTCAACGTAAGTTTATTGGGCGAGAAGGCCGGTCTCGTTGGTTTATGATGATAATCAAGCTGTCCGAACGCTCCCGCTTGGATTTGATAACGCCGAATCCTCGCATCATGCCTTCCTAAGCTATAGATGAAAGACGGTCTGAATTTCTCGATGAGAAAAACATCGCCCTTCCTTAGCCTGCTGTGCATTCCTGGTAATCATCAGCACACCTCAACGGCCCGCTCATTCCATCTCTCCCCTATTATTTTCCTTCTAAAACATCGATAACATCAATTTTCTTTAGAAGGAGACAACATGAAGTATGTGCAGGTAGTAATCCCGGATGAATGGCAAGCAAAACTCAAAATGAAATGTATCGCGGAGAAAATTACGTTGGCTCAGAAATTGCTCGGACTAATAGGGGCAGAAATTGGAGAGGAATTGAAATGAATACGCAACAGTTGATATATGGAATCGGTACCAACCTTGAGCACATCCATTTCCTCGTGCTCGGCCTTCTCGAATCAATCCCGGAAAACGATGGGGCAACTTGGGCTGCACTGACCACTTTTCGGGCTGTGATGATGGAGGCGGAAGACCAATGGGCGCGGGTTATCGGGGAGGAATGAGACATTTTGACCAGCGGAAAAGATAAAACACAATTTACTATATTATCAGCAACGTTTATTAGCATCAGGATTGGGGTAGACGTCTAGCTAACGTCGCGTTTGTGCTAAATGGCTTCCCACATGATAGTACAGACGCCCTTCTCCCGAGTGCATAGCCCGGGAAGGGGCACGTATCATGAATTACGCATCATTTCCGAAACTTGGATTATTTCCACACCCTTCGCAACAACAACAAGTAATTGATTTATATCGTGAAGTAATCAGACCCAAGCGAATCCACCAAAGCTCATTAGATACGTTTTTGACTCTGTGCGCAAATTTGGGACATGCCAAGTATCCTATTAAGACTCCACTAAATCGCAGTTATTGGAGTCAACATAAGGAGTATGGCATTCACCCGGCGATTGTAGACCAAGTTAAAGCAATGCGAAAAGCTGATTATTTAGACTGGGATAAAGGGTGTGAGACATGGGAACGCCCAACGACAGTTACAGCTACTGATAAGTTTCACGAGTATTTTAATGGTAGACTACATATTGACTTTAAGCCACAACAATGGATTATTGCGCGTAAGCGCATCAAAACGGATGAGAGACGACAAGTATGGAATGTTGTTTATAAAAGATACGAAATAGAACCCGTATTCAAATATGATTATTACAATTTTAAGTCGAACGGTATGACGCGCAGGATTGAACGTATACTCCAGGCTTCATACAACCTAAATCACAGACATTCTATTACACTGAATGGCAATCCGATAGTCACATCCCTAAGATGTATTTTTTCCAATCAAGAACTCACATCAGGTGGTAGGCTATATACTTCGACAAGTTATGGAACTCAAAGGCATTCTAAAAAAACCCGTGAGGATATCTTGATTGACGATAATGAGACTGTCGAACTTGATTACGCTAGTCTTCACATTAACATGTTGCGAAGTATGGAGGGGCTACGTCCCGTAGACGATGCTTACACTATGGTCCTTGATAAAATACCAAGCTTGAGCAGTGAGTATCATAAAGAATTGCGTGTCTTCTTGAAAGGATTATTACAGTCAATGCTCAACGTTGATATTCGATACAAGGCTGTGAAATCAGGTAATTATGCTACTAATTATGAACCATTACTCGAACTGTTTAGGAAAGACCCAGACCACGAAATCACCGACAACGACAGAAAAGTACGTACCATACTCCAGGAGGTAAACCTCTCAGTTAAGGAACTTGTATCATTATTTGAAAATACTCATCATGAGATTAAGCATCACTTCTATTCTGGCATTGGACTTACTCTACAAAATTATGACTCTAAGATAGCACTTAAATTGTTAGACTACTTCACCAATAAACGAATTATAATGTTACCAATTCATGATTCGTTCGTAGTCGGACGTGCGTCATCAGCTCTCCTAAAGGAGAAAATGAACAAGGCGTACAAAGAAGTAATGAACAGCATTCATGAATGTCCTATCAAGTAATCTACTATTAAAATTCGTTGCTGGCTCGCGCACCGTTAATACGAATATGCTAAGAACACAAGAGTTAGTGAGTACAAGCAGTTATACGATTAGCACTATTTTAACGTTTGACTAAAGCTACTCACGGCACTGCTATACATTTGCTATTCCTCAGCAACCAACACTTCGGCGTGGCTTCCTTCAATGTCATAGTTACATATTGGTACGAGCAATATCATGAATGAGATGAGACAGTTTATTCAATGTATTGATATCTATATGTTTCATGTGCACTCTAAAACATATGTGATATGGCACTTGTTTAAAGGGAGTATGAATATGGAACAGACTACATCATGTCAGGTACAAGGAATCAACAGGCATTTGTGGCTCGAATTTCGTAAATTGTGTCTCACTGAAGGTGTGAGCGCGTCGGCTAAAATCCGCAATATGGTTGCAGAAGCTGTGGCCACGAATGGAGAACAATTCAATGAATGCACAAACCAAGCGAATCACGAATTTCCAGAGAGGAAGAACCAATGAAAGATAAAAAGGATGAACCAATTAAGCCAAAGTTATCCTTGCCGCCGGTAGGCGGAGAAGATACCGATTCAGTGGAAGAAGCAGGAGATAGGATTACCGAAAAATTGTCAATAGCTGTGCCTACTCAACCCTTGTTGCGCCCGACAGGTCTAATGACTAATATCGGGCAGCGAGTGCGACTTCTGCTTCGCGACGGCACCGTTGTAGTTGGGTTTTTGCAAAAGCGTCAGTGGAATTATGTCCATTTGTTGAACGTTGAGGAAATAGGGCGAGACTTTAAGTTGACAGCTGGTTGGTGCGACGTTGAGATTGGGAGCATTGCACGAGTGTATCCCGCCACTGCAAAGGTAGAGCAAATCCAGAATTCTTGAGGTTTACCGGAATAGGAAATAGTCTGCTACGGAGCTTCGCTTTTGTAGTGGGCCGGAAGTGAAGCTATCGTTGGACAAATCCGTGGTAAGTTCCTGACATTCCGGCATTGGCAAAAGTTCTAAATCAAGTCCTGACGGCTCCCCGGCTCGCACCTAATATATTTGTGAGGTGTGAGAACTGGCGCATTGCCACTAAACCTTTGAGCAGTAAACTCGACACATTTTCCTACCGTTCAACTCTCCAACAAAACCCTCCTCCCCAATCCTTGTAAACCAGCTACCAGAGCCAATTTCCTGCTTTGTCTCTCACATAATGGATGTTATACACATAATGTGAATATGTAATCGTTGGAATCTATTCAGTTTTATGGACTTGACGGCGGCGAAGCCTTATTCATCCGTCCCAAACATGGACCCGAACTCAATAGAGAAGCATAAAGAGGGGAAATTATGGGAACAGCAGCAGGTAAGGTCGTTCAGTTTCCAGGTGCGGGGCAAAAAGTCAGCCTAAAAGCTCCACGCCAAATTCAAAACATCGACGGCATCAAATACTACTCCGACCAGCAGATTAAGCTCCTTCGGCGCACCGTCCGGGACCAGGCCGCACTGGACATCGAACGTGGTCAAATTACGGCGATAAGGGAATGGATGGCAATTGACCTTCTTACCTGTACCGGGCTGAGGGTGTCAGAAGCAGCCAATGTCCGTTGTGGCGACCTGAAAGCCGGATATGGAGAAAGCGCTTTGTTCGTGCGTGATGGTAAAGGCGCAAAATCCCGAACCGTGCAGATACCCGACAGTTTGAAACGGCATCTTAAACAGTTCATTGTATGGAAGGCGAGCAGGGGCGAGCCGACCGGCAGGGACGATTTCCTGTTTATCGGCCAAAGAGGGCCATGGACGGCGCAGGCAATTCAGTTTTTGGTGAAGAAATACCTGAAAAACCTCGGACTTTATGAAAATGAGAAATCGGTCCACGCCTTGAGGCACTCCTACGCAGTCGAGTTTTACCGGCAGGAACGAGACCTTCGAGCCTTGCAAAAGCAGTTGGGACATAGTTCAGTTCAAACCACGCAAATTTATGCCGACGTTTCCGTTCAGGACATCCAAAAACAAATCAGGGGGCTTTGGGGTTAGATAATGGAAAAAGACAAGCAAAATCCCGAACGTAGACAAACCGGCGTGAAGCTCGATGTGGAGCTACTCCGCAAATTCAAGGTACTGGCTGCGCAACGAGAGACCACTTTAGGGGAGCTGATTGAGGAGGCCATGAGGAACTACCTCCAAAACGCAAAGGACCGGGAGGAAAGATAGTAAACCAGACCTTGATAATCCAGGAAAGATTCCTCCAAAATGAGGGACCGTCTACGCCAAAGAGCAATTGTCTCACTGTTGAAAATAAATGACGGACCTCCGCGAATACTTGCTTCCCAATTGTTCTTTCTCTTCGATGAAAAGCCAGCGATTGCCGGAATTACTGACAACATGACTTCCGAAATGGTCGTTGTGGAAGTTGGAAAAATCCTTCATTCCAAGCAGCGGCTCCTTGAAGATGTTGGTTCCTGGGCAAAGGAATTGTTCAAGCAAGCTGGACTTCCTTTCAATCTCATTCCTAAAGAAAACTGCGGTCCGGTCGCTTCACTCTCCGTTGTGCCTTCTCAGCCGGAAAGTGGAAAGACTAAAACCTTACCAACCCTGCAAAAACGGAAAACCCGACGCATTTATCTGGAACTGGCAATCCAACATCTCGAAAGAGGCTGCACGCACCGGAGCTTGGTAGACGCGATAATGAAGCGCTTCCCGGACCTCAACCGGGAAACCGTTTCAACCTTTGTCAGCGATGTGCAAAACCCCCGATACTCGCCAATTAAGGACGGGAAGGTGGTCAAGCAGGCTGATGGAACCTTGATCTTCGAGGACAAGATAAGGCCCGCGCTCACTGTGATTGAAAATCCGAACTTCGCCGGGGCTGAGACGGAACCAGTCACCGAAGCTGGCAAAAAAGCAAGTTCTTCCATGGGTGATGTATGACCAAAGCGGCAGCGTACGTTCGCGTATCCACAAATGGCCAGATAGATGGGGAATCTTTAAATACACAGCGCTCATCGATCCAAGACTACTGCGCATCAAGGGGATGGGAACTCGTCACAATATATGAAGACGCAGGCATATCCGGTGCGAAGGACGATAGACCAGCCTTGCAAGCCCTTTTGGCAGCCGCAAAAGCAGGAGAAATCGACGCTGTGGTTGTCAGGGACCTTTCCAGGTTCGGTCGTTCTGCTCGGGATTTACTTGTGAACATCCAAACACTAAAAGATTGCTCAGTCACTTTCATTAGCTTGAAGGAAGGCATCGACGGTTCCGGCGCTTACGGTCAGTTCATGCTCACCATCCTTGCCGCCATAGCCGAACTGGAAATGGAAATGATTACCTCCAGAATGAAGGAAAACCGGCTTGCTCGCTGGCGAGATAAACGGATTTTCTGCGGGAAACCGCCTTACGGGTATAGATGGAACGCCAAAGAAAAGCGGATTGAGATTGTGCCGGAACAGGGCGAAGTTTATTCACGCATTGTGAAAGAATACCTCGACCTGGGCAAATCCTTGAATGACATCAGCATCGACCTCAACGCCGAAGGAGTTCCGACCCGCAACAATGGTTCGTCCCGATGGCCCAGTGGTACGCTTTCCAAAATACTCAAATGCAGAGACTATTGTGGCGAAATAACGGTGAACAGATTTATCACCGATGTGAAAGGGAGGGTTATTGGTACCCGCCCAGCAAGCGAACACATCGTATTCGAAGCTCCGCCGCTGATAACACAGGACAGATGGGACGAACTCCAAAAACGTCTTAACAGCGCCAACTCACGCAGTGGAAGACAATCAAAAGCTTCCCAGGAGTTCTTGCTCCACGACTTGTGCGTTTGTGGAATATGTGGGGCGAAAATGCGGTCTGATTATGGGACCAAGCGCGTAGACGGCACTCGTTCCCGCAATTACGCCTGCTATTGGCACAAAGCTACACCGAAGCTGTTATCGGTAAGGGCGCGCGAGAAATGCCCTTTGCCCGTAATACCAGCCGAACTCCTGGAATGGCAGATTTTCTATGTTGAACTGTTCAAGCAACTCGGCCTTGAGCCTGACCAGCACTACAAGCCTCTGCTCGATGAAAAATCCAACGGTGACAGCAAAATCAAGGAGGTAGCGCGGAAGCTGAGCAATCTCCAAGCCAGCCTGAAACGAAAAGAAATCGTTTTGCGAAACCTGGACAGTTTGCTTGAGCACGAGGGTTTTGACGTTAACGTCTATTCCCAAAAGCGAAACGGCTACCTGCTGGAGATAAAAACCCTCGACCAGAAGGTGAAGGAAACCAGGCAAGAACTCGATGAACTCAGGAAGCGGAAGACGGATGAAGCCGACTTCGCCAAGTTCGTTTCCGAAGCCGATGCTTTCAAAGCCGTGACCCACAAAATCATGAACTTGTCTTTTTCCGGCAAGCAGCGCCTACTTCGTGGTGTGCTTGATGGTCCGATTATAGTCGGTCATTCCACACTCATTCCACACGTTGGGAACGATTCTGAAGACGCTTTGGAGGAAATCCTTAAGCACACCACGATGACGGTTCGCCATAACCAGCCATTATTATTAGAACTCTTGGGAGATAAGCACACCATGAAATCGTTGTGATGGTTGAAACCACGTAGGACGGGTCCGACTGGCTGAAGATCAGGAAGCACACCAGGTTTGTCCAGTGGGTACTCCGTGACTTGGGACCACCGAGGAGGTTTCAGGCAATTATTCGATCATCAAGATCAGCTGATTGCACTGGGAAGAAATATCCGACACCGACACCGAAACACACCCCCGAAAGTCCCTCACCAACTACCGGCCATTCCGGGGCATCAAGCCAGCGTTTTTTAATTTTGTTTACTGCCGTGCGTTCGAGATAGGGTCACCACGGGACCGATGTAGCCGGAGACTACGTCGAATACGGAAATCAAATTCATAGAGGCGCAAAGGTTCTTTCCCATCAGGTGTGCAGTTTTTATTTCTCTTTCCGCGACAGATGTTGGGTCGGCAACTACTATTCTAAAATGCTTTTAACCCACATCTTGGAGGCAGTGCCGTGAACACAAAGATGACACGGGACATTCTCGAAAGCCACTTGAACTGTAATTACAAGGGTTACCTAAAACTCGTCGGTCAGCAGGGCATCAAGTCTGATTACGAGAACATGCTCACACAATTGCAGGAACGGGTGCGTGTTGCTGCCACGGGCAGGATTCTTGCGCGTCATTCTGAAAATGATGTGCTACTAAATGGTGCCTTGACTACTTCCCTCTTGAAACAAGGGCGGTTGTTCCTTTTTGACGCCGTACTTGCCGATGACCTCGTTTCACTCCACCTCGACGGGCTTAAGAGGGTTGATGGTCCTTCGAAGTTGGGCACTTTCCACTACAGTCCCATGCTCTTCTATGAGGGGGGGCAACCTCGGAAAGAGCAAAAGCTCTTGCTTGAGATTTACGGACTAATCCTATCGCGGCTCCAGGGGAGAACCCCGGCCAGCGGGATAATCTGGTATGGAAATGAGTGCAAGACCACGACTGTCCGTCTCAGCTCAGACCTACGCAAAGCTCAGCGGTTTTTGCAAGAAGCGAAGGAGATGAGCCGTACAGCGTCACCGCCAACACTGGTACTCAATGACCACTGTCATGTCTGTGAATTTCGACAGCAACGTTTCATTTGGGCGGCTATTCTTGTACGATACACTCATTCTCTTCTGATTCCTCGTTTCGAGCGGACTGCCTTGCGTTTGCCATCGCCTTTTCTCGAAAACGTTTCAGGTGAGGAGGGATAAACCCCTTCGGATAAACTTCAATAGCAGACTGACGCTTCTTTCGCCTTCTGCCTTCGCAAAACACGTCCACATCCCGCTCTCCTGATAGCAGAAATTTCAGGAAGCTGATTCCTCTGTACCGGCAAGTTTGATAGATACTTAACAGAATCAGATAATCTGTTAACCCCTGCTCGTTCATCACCCCAACTGTATCCTCGCGGTAAAATGCGAAATAATGGATGGCATTCTCCGCATTATTATTGTTCCAAGGGACGCCGTCATGTTCTATAAATGTAAACAATTTATTCTGGTTCTTGAGTAATCGATCCCGGAGAGCTTCGGCAGCTTCAGATCGGAATGATTGGCTAGAAAGGTGCTGAAAATACTGGCTAATCGCTCGCTTATGTCGCTGTAGATATCTCTTCTTGAGACCGTGCTGGTCTACTGTGGAAACAATTGTCCGCAGGAGTATGCCGAAAGGCAGTGTAACCAATTGGAGTTCTTTATCATACGGATTTCTGAGCAGTTCTAAGTTTATGTCACGAATGAGGTGGATGAGACATTTCTGCTGCGGGCAATCCAAAGAGTCATAGGCAGCATAGAAGTCTGAGACTATCACTCCCTGAAAGGTTTTGAGTACTTTACGCAAGAAATCACCTTCCCTGGTCTGTCTATACATATAAATAGTATTCTCCATATTTGTGAAAACCCAAACATAACCCTTCCCCGCTTTAAGAGTGACTCGTGTTTCATCTATATGCAGCAATTTACCTGTTAGTATTGTTCTCATGAGTTTATTATATGTAGCTTTATAATATTTAGCCATGAACATTTTAAACATATGGATTTCGTTATGGTGGACATGTAAATCAAAAAAATCTTCAAGCATGCTTTGAATAGTTCTAAAACTAAGCCGGTGAGTTACGTGCTGAAACATGCACCAACTCTTCAAAGAATGAAAATGCTTGTCCAGTCGTTGATACTTGTCAGGCACGAATGTATGGCCACACATGGGACAGTGATGAACATATGTTCTGCATTCTATAACCTTCCGCGTAATCCCGCCGGGAGTGAATACCAGATCGTATGCCCGCTTGACTCTAGGTTTCCAACATTGGACCAGCTTCACCTTTAAGGCTGCGGCAACCTCTTTGTTTTTGCAGGCAGGGCAACTCGAACTTACTATTTGCAAACGATTGGTGGCTCGTGGCCGCGTGGCATTACGTTTCTTGACTTCTTTGGCTTTGTTTTTTCTTAGTGCCCGGCTTGTGCGGACGTATACTCTGTCTCTCTGATAATCAAAGTAGGCGCATTTGTTAATGTACTCATAGTCGGAATGGAAAAAGCTGACATTGCCCCATCTTTGGGCAGATGCGAGCTTATTCATATCCTGTATCCAAGAGATTGGAACTGTCTGATTCCCTATTTCCAACGCTCTATTCTTCAAGTCTGAGTTGGCACTGATAGTATAGATCAGTTCCGTCACTTTCCTGAGTGCTGTGCAATCTTCAAGGTTATAAACTTGGAGTTTTTGTTTCCAGGCATCTTCGTGATTTGCCTCCCAGCGAGATCTCCAAACTATGCTCTGAAGGCCCGACGCATCCGGTTCGCTCCACGCGCAGCCCAGACAGCCACCAACTTCCTTTAAACCGTTTGAATAGGTAGGGAAATAGAAACCGGAATAAATAAGCGAGAGCGTATTGACCAATGTGTTCAGTATCTGGTTAACCAACTTCTTTTTCTTTGCCACCCTGCTCATCCGTTTCAGAAATGCTTTTTCATATCCGCCATAAGAAAAGACCACGAAGGCCTTATACTGAGCTACGATGGCCAAAAATTGCTCAAAGATTATCCGTTCCTCGTCTTTGTTCGCTGCCCAAAGGGAGTGTCGTGTTTCCGTTCCGTTTTCAACGATGACCAAACCAATCAGGTAGATATACCCTTCGTTCGGAATCCCTTCTATATCGAAATAAATCATCACGGGGGTGGCAGGAACTTTAGGCGTCCCCAAAATGTAGATGCTATTGTCTCGGATAGCCAACGCTTGGAGGGCGTGGTAACGTTTTGGGGTCTGACGCGATGCCCGTTTGGGATTCTTTCGGGGCCGAAAGGTGTGAGCAAGTTGTGTAAGCGTTAAAATCCCCCTCCTCGCAAGGCTCTTGATTTCTTTCTCCCCAATGCTCCTCAACAAACTGATGTTGTCTTCTTGAACGGCTTTGGTGTGACATTGCTGTCGAAATTCACAGACATGACAGTGGTCATTGAGTACCAGTGTTGGCGGTGACGCTGTACGGCTCATCTCCTTCGCTTCTTGCAAAAACCGCTGAGCTTTGCGTAGGTCTGAGCTGAGACGGACAGTCGTGGTCTTGCACTCATTTCCATACCAGATTATCCCGCTGGCCGGGGTTCTCCCCTGGAGCCGCGATAGGATTAGTCCGTAAATCTCAAGCAAGAGCTTTTGCTCTTTCCGAGGTTGCCCCCCCTCATAGAAGAGCATGGGACTGTAGTGGAAAGTGCCCAACTTCGAAGGACCATCAACCCTCTTAAGCCCGTCGAGGTGGAGTGAAACGAGGTCATCGGCAAGTACGGCGTCAAAAAGGAACAACCGCCCTTGTTTCAAGAGGGAAGTAGTCAAGGCACCATTTAGTAGCACATCATTTTCAGAATGACGCGCAAGAATCCTGCCCGTGGCAGCAACACGCACCCGTTCCTGCAATTGTGTGAGCATGTTCTCGTAATCAGACTTGATGCCCTGCTGACCGACGAGTTTTAGGTAACCCTTGTAATTACAGTTCAAGTGGCTTTCGAGAATGTCCCGTGTCATCTTTGTGTTCACGGCACTGCCTCCAAGATGTGGGTTAAAAGCATTTTAGAATAGTAGTTGCCGACCCAACATCTGTCGCGGAAAGAGAAATAAAAACTGCACACCTGATGGGAAAGAACCTTTGCGCCTCTATGAATTTGATTTCCGTATTCGACGTAGTCTCCGGCTACATCGGTCCCGTGGTGACCCTATCTCGAACGCACGGCAGTAAACAAAATTAAAAAACGCTGGCTTGATGCCCCGGAATGGCCGGTAGTTGGTGAGGGACTTTCGGGGGTGTGTTTCGGTGTCGGTGTCGGATATTTCTTCCCAGTGCAATCAGTCTGATCTTGATGATCGAATAATTGCCTGAAACCTCCTCGGTGGTCCCAAGTCACGGAGTACCCACTGGACAAACCTGGTGTGCTTCCTGATCTTCAGCCAGTCGGACCCGTCCTACGTGGTTTCAATCATGGAAGAGCCCTCAGGCGGGCAACCTGATCTTCTGATCGATCACACTCGCCTGATCCTTCTCCGGTGGTTTCAAGCATTGGGGAACTCCCGGGCGGCGCGTCCAGGAGACCAAGGATGTTATTCTGCAAATGGGATAGATTTTCCGTAATTGCGCTGCAAAACTTGGTCTTCGGTAGGTTCGAACCAGATGACGCGACTTGAAATGACGACCACTACGCTCAGTCTTGCAGTCGCTAGGAGCCTGTCGGGATAACGGCTTTTAAAATAACTTTTACAATTGGGGTGATCGCTTTGAAGAAAATCTCTCACCCCGCAAAGCACGATTCAATAAGGATTAGCCAATAATAGGCATTCGCGTGCAAAAGTTTGGTATCAATCGCCGGGAACGGTTCAGTTGTGTATTGATTGCAACGCAGAACGGCGGCAAAAGCTTCCCCGGGTCCATTAGAAGGGGCCACCGTGCCGATAGAGTTTAAGCAGATTGTGAGACAGACACCACATCAGCCACTCTGCGGATACGTTTTCGTATCCTCTTAGTGAAAATTGCCGTAAGCCCCTGGCCTGTTTAATCTGGCCGAAGACTGGTTCAACGGTTGACTTTCGCTTGGAGTAAATCTTTTGACCGCGTTTGGTGCAAAGCTTTCTTATCATTCGCTCCTTGGGCGTCAGGTCGTTTGGAGGCCGTCCTCGAACCGGCGGAAGAACTTCTCCGTGTTTCATTTTGATTGTGGCGATAAACGGATCGAGCAGTGCGTCCTCAAAAAGCATCACATTGGTGTCACTAAAGTATCCGGCATCGGTTGTGATTGCCATTTTGCGGGGAATCCCGCCAAGGTTTTCTTCCAAGATATCCAGTATTGGTTCAACTTCGTCCACATCGTTTGCATTCCGGGAAAGTCCGGCAGCCACAATCACCTGAAAGGAATCATCAACCATTGCCTGGCCGTTATAACATTGATCAAAGGAATTGGTGGAGGTCACCTTCATGATCCGGGAATCAGGATCTGTGAAATTCCTCTGTGCACTGCCGGAGGGTTCAATAGGAGGGGGCTGACTTGCAGGCGCTTGTTTTTTCTTGGTTTTAGTCTCTGCAGCCTTCTGCTTTTCGGAAGCCTCTTGCCTGGCCTCCTCCTCAAGCGCATTCATGGCTTCTTTGATCTTTGCCAGCCGAGTCTCACGCCTTTTGAGTTCATCGGGCAGATCCCAACCCTTCCTGCCCTTGCCGTACTCTCTATCCTCCTGCTTGTCTACAGCCTCGGCATTTTTGAGAAGTACTTCGATCTCTTTTGCAAGCTCCTCTTTTTTCTTTTTCATCCTGCCGTAGCTCATCGCTTTGTGCTTGGAAGCATTGGCCTTGATCTTGGTTCCATCAAGGGCCACATGGCCAAGCTTAACAAGCCCCGCTTCCTGGCAAAGTCTGAGGATCTGCACAAAAAGACCGGCAAGAGCTTTAAGGTGGCGCTTTCTGAACTCACATATCGAGTCATGATCGGGGTGCCTGTTTGCCGCAATCACCCGAAAGGCAACGTCTTCGTAGGTTTTCTTCTCGATTTGACGGGAGCTGGGAACACCTGTGCAATAAGCGTAGAAAAGGAGGGCTATCATCATCCGAGGTTCGTAAGGGGGTTGCCCCCTGCCGTCTCCCCGATAGGACGAGTACATCGTTGAAAGATCGAGCTGCTCTACCACATCCAATATGAAATTGGCCAGGTGTCCCTGCGGGAGCCAGTCCAACAACGAAGGCGGGAGCAGCAACATTTGTTTGCGGTCACAAGATTTGAATGTCTTTTCCATAGTGGAGCGATATTAGCATAAAATGGCTCTTGATGCCATTTCTCCGACAGGCTCCTAGTGCTTCTATTTCGACCTCATTCCACAGAATTGTTTAGACCAATACGGCTACGGCTTGTCAACTCACGTGTTTGAACACCACATTTCGAAAAAACGCAACAAGAGCCTGTTTGCGCTTTCTTTCCAAAGCGGCCCTCGTTAAACACGAAAAACACGAAGAGCACACGAAGGACACGAACAAAGAGTAGCGCTTAGTCTTTTGCAGAGTCGAACACGGCACTTTAAGGCTCCAGGAAAGCCAGTCAGGACCACTCTTTCCCTGCGCTGTAAGGCTTTAGCGTGGCCTGAGCCAATGCTCCCAACCCTCCACTGAACGGTCGCCGCGCGAAAACCGGCCTTTTCCCTGTGACCATTTTTCATCCAAGTTTGTATATGCGGACAGATAGTCGGTGAATTAGCATCCGATCCCTTCCAAAAACCCTCACGTAAGGAGATGACAATGAAATTGAGAGCAAAATTCGGTGTTATCGTGGTTGCACTTACGTTTGTGCTTGGTTTGGCTTACATCGCCCATGCAGGCTCCGGTACGGACCAGCAAGTTGGACAAAGCACGGACAAGGCGGTCTCCAGCAATAGCCGGAATGTCAACTCAAGAGGCGCGGTACGCGTTGACCGCGATTTCGGCGAACGCCATAAATGGGATACCAACCAGTTCGGCGATGACCGGGCGTACACATCAGCCAGAAGCGGCACCAGCAGGGACGCCGACAAATGGGTGAATAAGTGGCATCCGGAAACCTACGGGCTGCAGGGCGATTATGGGTACTACAGCGGCGGTCCGAATTAAGTCGTTGGCTTAACAGGCGCTGGCTATAAACTTAAATCATTGTGACCATCCGCCTCCGGTCCCTTGAGGCTGAAAGCTTCGGGAGTGAGGCGCCGCGCGCCAAAGTTGAGCAAATTCGCGAATTGTGGAAAGCTTGCCACGAGAAAGAACACGAGCACAAGTAATAACCAGTATGGGAGGCGAGTGAGAACCGTTGCCCCCGTGTACCTCACGTGCTCCCGCTTCAGCGCAAATGGACGTTTGCGCACTCTGATCTGCGGAAATTACTCCTCCCCGGAGATCCGGCCACCATCGTAAATGGGCCGGCGCCGAGTTCTTTTTCGGACTGGCCCTCCTCCCCTAATTATAGAAGAAGGGGGTTGAATCATGCCGAAGCTCCTTGTTGTCGATGACCATAAACACGTCAGGCTCCTATATTCGGAGGAACTGAAGGAAGCCGGATACGAGGTCATCACGGCGGAGGGCTGTTACAAGCTTCTCGAGACCATTGAGGAGGAGAAACCGGACCTGCTCATTCTGGACATAAAGATGGCTGACTGCAATGGTCTGGACATCCTCCAAGACATCCGAAACCATAATTTTATCGTGAACCGTGAATAGTGAATAGTGAATGGTGAAAAACCGAATTCTTAAATCCCTCTCGACACCTGCGATTAGTCGGTAATATCGTGGCTTCGCAGTGAACCCTCACTATGATCGGGTTCGCGTTGAACCTCGGAGCCAGCGTAAGATGCTTCTGGTTCGGCGTCCGATCACTTGTGAGGACGAACCCTCACTTCGTTCGGATTTGCGTTAAACATTCGAGCCAGCGTTAAATGCTTCAAGTTCGCGTCCGATCTTTTGTGAGGACGAACCCTCACTTCGTTCGGATTTGCGTTAAACATTCGAGGCAGCGTTAAATGCTCAAGGTCGCGTCCGATCTTTTGTGAGGACGCACAGTGATCAGTGATCAGTGAAAAGCCAAATCCAACAAACCTCCGGTTATCTTTAATAAGGCCATATTCTACTTCGGAGAGGTTTGGACGTGCAAAACGGCAATCAGAAACGGCAATAGATGTGGCAACCTGAAAAGGCAAAATGCGGCTCACGCGGAGACGGGGCGTGGACCGGACATGGATGAGACACTGAGAGAAAGAGGGGGGAAAAGGCAAAGGTAAGAAAACAAAAGGCCGGTGTCGGGAAGATTTGAACGTCCGTTGGATACAGTCGCTGTTAAAGAGGCTATTTGTGGGTCAAAAACGAGCTTTTAAGCCAAAATAAGGCGTGCTTTTTTGGAATTTAGCTTTATAACTCGGGCTATTAGCTTGGCCCGACCCCCCTCCTTTATAACTCGGGCCATTAGCTTGGCCCGACCCCCCTCCTTTACCGCTTACCGCCGTCCAGCACGAGCAGGTGGATGTGGTTTGAAGTGACCATATAGTTGAGGATCTGCAGCCTGTAGCGCTTCTTGGCTTCAAATAGCCAACTTATCCAACACCTCCGGTCCTTTACAAATTTAAGAAGAAATTCTCTTTGGTGGCAACGGTGCGTAATGTGCCAAGCGTATCCGGGCAGGAAGTGACGTTTGGCTCTGGCCATGGCTAAGCCAACTCCGGGTTGCGTTAGAAGATCGTTTTTGACTCTAAAAATGCGCTTCTAAGCCTCATATAAGCCACGATGCTGAATTATTGTCAAGTAATTTTATTCAGTTATCGTGGCCCGACCCCTTTTTAACTTTTTAACAGATAATCGCGAACACCCCTGTTTATCAGGAGACTCTTGAGATCCTCGTTACTTTCCCAGGGCTCGGACGCGTAATCTCAGCAGCCCTGGTTGCAGACTGCCCTGAGCTTGGCAGTTTGAACCGTGGCAAGATAGGGGTGCTGACAGGAACAGCCCCTTTAAACGACGACAGCGGCATGAGGACCGGTCAGCGTTTCATCCGGGGTGGTCGCAAGACAGTTCGTGTTCATCTCTATATGGCCACGATCTCGGCTATAAGGTGCAACTCCAAAATCAAGGCTTTTTACCAACGCCTGATTGCGGCTGGAAAGAAGCCAAAAGTCGCCATAACAGCATGTATGCACAAGATAATCACCATTCTCAACGCCATGGTTAAGCACCACAAGCCCTGGCAAATTGACGCCGTTTAAAACCAAGCAACCAAAATCGGCGCCTTGGAGAAAAACACAGTTGCTTCAGAGTAAAATCGGTTTGTGTGCATTCATACCCAGGGTGGCGTCCCGCGAAGCGCGAGACTGACCCCGGGCTGACTTATCAAGCCCCCTTCGGGGCAGGAAAACCCTGACCACAGGTACTCGTTTGCCTAGGGTGGCGTTCCGCGAAGCGCGAGACTGACCCCGGTGTTCAACGACAATTATTTATTCCGGGCTGACTTATCAAGCCCCTTCGTTTAGGGGCAGGAAAACCCCGACCACAGGTACTTGTTTGCCGGATGAACCAAATTAAAATGGCGGATGAACCGCCATGAACGTGAATACGTCCATCCCGTTGGCCTCGGCCTTAGTCTTCTCGCCATTTATCACCCGGACCATGAGATCGATCAGTTGATCGCGCAGGACCTCGCGCGACTCGCCTTCCAATAAAATACCTGCATTGATATCCATATCATCGGGCATGGCCTTATAGATCTTCGAATTGCTCGACACCTTGATGACAGGCAGAATCGGAAAGCCAACCGGCGTTCCCCTGCCAGTCGAAAAGAAAATGAGCTGGGAACCGCTTGCGGCCAGGCCGGCCATGGCGTCTCCGTCACTTCCGGGTCCGTCCTGCAACACGAGCCCCCGTTCCGCCGGAACTTCTCCGTAGTCAACGACCTGATTGATCGGGCTCGATCCTCCTTTGAGGATGCACCCCATCGATTTTTCCGCAATAGTGCTCATCCCTCCGTCCATATTACCGGGGGAGATCACGAGGCCGGCCAGAGGTCCCATGATTTCGTGCGTGAGCCTCTCGGCCTCTTCCACCATTTTCGCGATCCGTTCGGCAACCTGCTCGTCCTTTGCGCGCCTCTCAAGGATATGCTGCGTCCCTATCATCTCCGTGGTTTCCCCGATCATGACCGTGGCGCCTTTCTCGACGAGCCAGTCCGATACCGCCCCCAAGGCTGCATTGGATGTCACGCCCGACATGGCGTCGGAACCGCCGCACTTCATGGAAACGAGTAGCTTCTCCCAAGGCATCGGGACACGCTCCTGCCTTTCAACATCCTCCAGCATTGTCCGGGCCGCAGCGATCGCTTTTTCCACTGTTTTCAAAGAGCCGCCTTCCTCCTGCACATTGAAAATCACGATCGGTTTTCCCGCATCTTTAATGAAAGACATCAAATTCTTTGTATTCGATACCTCACACCCCAGCCCCACCAATACCACACCTGCGACATTGGGGTGATATACCATCCTGGAAAGAATCCGGAAGAGGATCTCCAGATCTCTTTTGCCTCCCCGGCCGCAACCGTGGGCATGGGTGATCCCGACAGCCTCCGGCACCTCATTCATAATCTTTCTGATCACGCCATTGACGCAGAATACGGTAGGAAGGACCAGCACATGATTTCGAGTACCGAAATCCCCGTTTTGTCGCAAGTATCCGGTGATTTTCATTTCGAGCACCTTTTTCATTTCGAGCACCTTTCGCTTTCCATATTATGGGTATGCACCCATTCTCCTTTTTTGACGGCTCGCGCGGCGACCCCTATCACCTCGCCGTATTTGATGATTTCCTCGCCAGCCCCTATGTCCCGTAAAGCCACTTTGTGGCTGGAGGGGATTTCTTCTAAAACAGGAAATGCTTCCGATTCTTTCGCCTCGGCCTTTTCTCCGGGATGGATATGTTCCAGGGCGACCCCAACATTATCGCGGCTATGAATCACCATGATGCTATATTTCACGCGGACTCCTTTTATTGATCACGTTAGAAGTTTACGGCAAGCGGCACGCGAACAAATACCCTTTATACCAGTTGCGTTCAAGTTTACGCTGAAGGGGCCAAAATCCCCCTCGGTCCCCCTTTACAAAAGGGGGAAGCAAAACAAGTCGCCAGTCACCCCCCTTTTCTAAAGGGGGGCCGCAACTCAGTAATAGACAACTATCCACGCCGCCAAAACCTTTTCTAAAACGGACGCCCGGAGACCATATTCAAAACAGACGTTAGAAGGCAGCTCGCGCATCTGCTGAAACCACAGGGCTGCTCGTCGCATCGAGGGCCGCCAACCCTTGCTCGACGGCTTCCGGGGTCAGTCCCAGCGCCTGCAGGTTCCACCGGATAAGGAAACGCGCCAGCGTCCGGGCGTCTTCCTGAAGTTCGCCGGTCACGGCAGATTCCAACAATTGGAAAACGGATCCCTGGTACGCCAGAACGATCCATCTCCGTTCAGCGGAAAGGTTTGTTACTCCGCCTTCGTCCAGGAAGCCCGGCAGCCGCGCCGCGAAGTATTCCAGGACCAGCGAGCGCAGTTCGGGCCGTCTTGTCTCCACCAGCAGCACACGGGCCAAGTCTTTCTGCTCCAGGGCTATTTCCACACCGCGCGCCAGGGCGACCGCCAATTGCGCCGGGCCGCGAGGTACCGTGGCGGCGGCGGCATCAATTTCCCGGGCAATCCGCTGTGCAAAATCCTCCACGACCCCTCGCAATAGGGCCTCCTTGTTGGGAAAGTAGAAGTAGCAGTTGCCGATGGAGGTTCCAGCCTGCCGCACCACTTGTGCCATTGTGGTCACAGCATAGCCTTGGCGCATAAACAACTGACGCGCCGCATCCAGCAGACGTGAACGCGCAGCCTCGTTGCGTTCCTGCCGTTCAGTGGCTTTATGGGCCATAGTATCCCTCCCTCTTTTCGAAACAGACGTTCTCTGCTCACGGCGGCCTCAGCAAAGGGTCGCCTAAATGCGAGCAGCAGGGCCTGCCCGCGCCCCAGAAGTAGAACATAATTCTATATAGAATATAATTCTATGTAAGTCAAGAAAAAAATGCAGGGGAGGGGTCATCTCTCCGTCCCCAGGTGTTTGGAATTCAAGGTTGGACAAAAGAATTCCGATTATCTGTTTCGAAAAGACTATTCACCGCGGAGACGCAGAGGCGCAGAGACACGAAGGCAGCGACACTTTTCATGGTTTCAGGGTGCCCCGAAGGGGCGTGAGCAACTGTCTCGAAAAGTTGGCGGTGGGACCGCCAGCCGGGGTTGCCAAGCCCACACCACGTCTTTTCGTAGTTTCCGGGTGTCCCGAAGGGACGTGAAACGCTGTCTCGAAAAGTTGTTTCAAAATCCCCCTGCCCCCCTTTAGAAAAGGGGGGGATCGTACGCCTTTTCATTGTTTCAGGGTGTCCCGCAGGGACGTGAAATAACTGCTATTAGCAAAGGTGAAATATGTCGGCATCTGCCGAGCAACCTAAGCGAAAATCGTTTAATTTCAAAAGCGTCAGTTTTTACCACACAATGGTTATTGCTTTTGTCTGTTTGCTTCTGGCAACAGTTTTGCCTATCATCCTTTTTGGATACTATAGTGACAAGACTGTCGTTTCGAACCTTGCCAACGACTTGATAGAGCAAACTTCCAAAACAGTAATTGAAAAAACGGCCAATTATTTTTTGCCTGCAGCCACTACCGTCGAAACGAGTTCGAGGCTGGCCGAACTGGGGGCTATTTCATTTAAAGATTTTAAACAGACCGAGATGTACACCCTTGGGGTCATCAAATCTTATCCGCAGATGTCGATGTTTTATCTCGCAGATGAGCAGGGTAACTATGTACGCACGTGGAGACTCGCCAACGGCCATACGGAATGCCGAATCATCGACAGGGCGGCTTCCCCTCCAGTGGATTCTTGTGTGTACAGGGACGCTGCGTTCGAAGTCTCCGAGGTTCAAGCGTCCCATGAGATCGACTACGATCCGAGGGTGCGTCCCTGGTACCTTGGAGCGAAGAAAACAAGGGCAAATTTTTGGACTGATGTGTATGTTTCTTTTAAAAACAAGAAACCGACAATAACCTCTTCCCAGCCCCTGTTTGACCGTGATGGAAAGTTTGCCGGCGTTTGGGCTATGGACATCGAGTTGGATCAGATATCCAATTTCCTGAGAACACAAAAAATCGGGAAAAGCGGCATCGAGCTGATCATCGATGCAAAAGGCACAATCGTCGCCTACCCCGACCTTTCACTGATTATGAGGGAACACAACGGGGCTTTGCGCCCGGTCAAGGTAAAAGAACTCGGGCTGGAGCCACTGAGCGCCGCATACCTTGAACATAATCTCACCGGGAAGGCCAGGGCTATGGTCGAGTGCAAAGGGATAAGATATCTCGCCTCATTTACGAAATTTCCCCAGCCTTTTCCCGTGCGATGGGAAATTGTGGTATTGGTTCCTGAAAACGATTTTGTGGGCGGAGCCATACAGTCGATGATAGTAATGCTTCTCATCTCTACGTTCATGCTCGCGCTCGCCGTTTTCCTGGCATTTTTGATCTCCCGAAGCATTACCAGTCCCATTCGGCGTATAACTGAAGAAACCACGAAAATAAAAAGTTTCAACCTGGACGAAAAAATCATCATCCCCACTCGAATGAAAGAAATCCAATTGATGAGAGACGCGGTTTCATCGATGCAGAGAGGACTCCATGCCTTCAGGAAGTATGTGCCCTCAGAACTGGTGCGTCAACTCATAAGCACAGGAGAAGGGGCACAGTTGGGAGGGCGAAAAATAGAACTGACCGTACTGTTTTCCGATATCACCGGGTTCACATCCATCGCGGAACGCATGACCCCCGAACAACTGATGCTGCACCTTTCAGAATACTTCGACGAACTCACCAAAATCTTGACCCATAACAGAGGAACGGTGGATAAGTATATCGGAGACGCAATTATGGCTTTCTGGGGAGCGCCTGTCCATGACGAGGATCATGCGGTGCACGCCTGTGAAGCCGCTGTGGCCTGTCAGGAAAAAATCGCCGAATTAAATCGAAAATGGGTAAAGGAAGGCAAGAGCGCCCTGGTCACCAGAATCGGCATCAGCACCGGACCAACCGTAGTCGGAAATGTAGGGTCCCACGAACGGATGAACTACACTGTGATGGGCGACAATGTCAACATGGCCAGCCGCCTGGAAGGGGCAAATAAAATATATGGCGCGAAAATGATTGTTTCCCAAAGGACCTATGAGGCGACATCCGGGAAGTTCTTATTCAGACCGCTTGGTATTGCAGCCTTGAAAGGAAAAAGCAAAGGGATGGCTATTTACGAACTGGTTGGCAGAAGGGGTGAAGTAGATGTCGGCCGTGCAGTCGAGCTGTGCGAAAATTTCACTCTTGGACTAAGAGCCTATATGGCTAAAAATTGGAACGAGGCCCGCGATATTTTCATGGATCTGTCAGTTAAATTTCCTCAAGATGCTCCAACAAGCTTTTACCTTGCCCGCAGCAAGCACTTTCAAATTAATCCTCCCGAAAAGGATTGGCAGGGAATGGAGTCCCAGACATCCAAGTAGCAGAGTTTTGGACCGTGTACGGAATGTTCTGCAATAAATAATCCGGAAAAGCGCGGGGAGCTACGCCCCCCACACCCCCTTCGCCGCTGCGCGGCTCACTGCGGGGTGCGGAAGGAAACTTTCCCCCGTTATTTTGAGCTTTCGCAATTTGCGGAATTTTGCACACACAATCGAGTTTCGACTTGCGCAGCACGGGAAGATGGAGACGCGGAGACAAACCTACTCCGCGTCATTCTTTCATTCACCCATGGTTATTGAGGGATGTTGCCGTGCTTTTTGGGCGGAAGCGCCTGGCGCTTGTTGGCGAGCACCCTGAAGGCGTCGGCCAGGCGAGCCCTGGTATCGGAGGGCATTATCACGCTGTCGACGTAGCCTCGGGAAGCCGCGATATATGGGTTATAAAGCAGCTTGCGGTAGTTCTCGATAATCTCCTGCCTCTTGGTCACCGGATCGGCGGCTTCCTTGATCTCGCGGCGGAAAATGATGTTTGCCGCGCCTTCGGCGCCCATGACCGCAATCTCGGCTGTGGGCCATGCGTAGATCAAGTCGCCCCTTAGGTGGCTGGAACACATTGCAATATACGATCCCCCGTAATCCTTGCGGGTAATAACGGTAACCTTGGGAACGGTGGATTCCGAGTAGCACCAGAGCAGCTTTGCGCCGTGGCGAATGATGCCGCCCCATTCCTGTTGGCTGCCGGGCAGATAACCGGGAACATCGACTAGAGTCAGGATCGGGATATTGAAGCAGTCGCAAGTGCGGATAAAACGGGTCGCTTTATCCGATGAGTCGATGTCCAGACACCCGGCAAGCACACTTGGCTGGTTGGCGATGATACCGATCGTCCTTCCGTCCAGCCGGGCGTAACCTACGAGCATATTCTGGGCGAAATACCGGTGCACCTCGAGGAACTCCCCATTGTCAACGACTGAGCGGATCACTTCCTTCATATCGTAAGCGTCCATCGGGCCTTCGGGGATGATGGTGTCGAGTTCGGGGCACAGGCGATAGGGATCGTCTCCGGTGTCAACATAGGGAGGATCATCCATGTTGTTATCAGGGAAAAAAGAGAGCAGTTGCTTGATCTGGTCGATGCAGTCAGCGTCGCTTTCGGCTGCAAAATGGGCTACACCGCTCTTGGTGTTGTGAGTCATAGCCCCGCCAAGCTCTTCCTGATTAATTACTTCGCCCAACACTGCCTTTATGACGTCAGGGCCAGTGATAAACATCAGCCCGGTTCCCTTGACCATATAAACGAAGTCGGTCATGGCGGGCGAATAAACGGCACCCCCGGCGCATGGCCCCATGATTGCCGAAATCTGTGGAACTACCCCCGAGGCGCTTGCGTTGCGAAAGAATATCTCGCCGAAACCGGAAAGCGAATCGACCCCTTCCTGGATACGCGCGCCGCCGGAATCGCAGAAACCTACCATGGGCTTGCCGGTGCGAAGCGAGAGGTCCATTACCTTGCATATCTTCTTGGCGTGCATTTCGCCGAGGCTGCCCGCTCGAGCCGTGAAATCCTGGGCAAACGCGAAAACTTCGCGTCCGTTTACATTTCCAAAACCTGTGACGACTCCATCCGCAGGCACATCAACTTTGTCGATACCGAAAAGAGTGCCCCGGTGTTTCATGAACATGTCAAGTTCACGGAAGGTCCCTGGATCATAGAAATAATTCAAACGATCGCGGGCGGTCATCTTCCCTCGCTCGACCTGCTGGGCCACAGCCTCGGACCCGCCCATTTCCCGGATCTTGGCTTCTCTCTCACGAAGTTCTTGGAGTTTGTCCGCAACTACTCCCATATCAACCACTCCTCCATGTCAACTTTAAAATAGAACGCCACATTCGCCGCCACCCGACAAGCTCTCCGGCCATTCTAGCTTCCAGCGAGGTTATGTCAAGGTCTTTCCCGCGTGTTGAGATCCTAGAGCATCAGGGCTTGTGTCCGTATGGAACATGGACCGGATTAATTCCTGAGTCGCGCGCGCGCTGCCAAAGGATGCGGCTTTGCTGCAACAGTTCTGCGTCGTCTCTAGGGATGAAATGGACTGCGGTTTCAAACCTGGTCATAAATTCAAGATCGGCAGGCCGATCACATACAAGCCCCCCAAACCCGGCCACATGGATCTCTGCGAGGGTGATTAGAACGGGCTCGGCGGGGGGCGTCGCGCCAGGGCTTAAGATCATGTGTGGTATGAAGCCGGCTTGTGAAAATGTCCAAAGCAACTGGTCGATAAACTGGGCGGCAGCCACAGAATCAACCAAGATCTGGACACGCTTTTTGTCCATATAAAACCGTTCGGTCCAGCGGCAAACGAGCACTCTTTGCTCAGCCACCGTAGTTTCGGCAAAATATATGCTCATTTGAGACCTCCCGAGGCCTGCCTTACCCATTGGCAGAGGGATCTAGCTGTGATTAATTTAACGTATGGTAAGTCCACGATAAAAGATATTGAACAGGAGATGATTTCATGAACGGGAAAGTTGTAACAATCGCAGTTTTGGCCATCTTCCTTATGACTTCCCAGTCCCTGGTGTTTGGCGGCGCAGTGGGGGGGGGCGGGGTAACCGGCAGTCCCCCAATTGACCTTCTCATGCCCGCGCCGCCGACAAATGTAACGGCAACCGCCGGCAACGGGATGGCAACTGTAAGCTTCGATCCCCCCAAATCAGACGGCGGGAGCCCTGTAACCGTCTATACGGTGACATCGCATCCCGGGCGCGTCAGGGCTAAAAGCAAGCAAGGCCCCGTAACAGTAAAAGGCCTAACTAACGGACAAGCCTACACATTTACGGTTACCGCCAGCAATTCCGTCGGGACCGGGCTGGCTTCGGGTCCTTCCAACAGCGTCACCCCCGGTGAGTGATTGACACCGGGGCGGTGGGACTGCCAGCCAGGATCGCCACTGCCTGCGGCGGTGGCACAGGCAGGATTATGTACGCCTCCGCGTAAATCATTGATTTCCTTGCACCTTTCGGTGCGGCGCCGGGCAATCCGGAAGTGCCGGGGCGCCAAACTGTACGCGCCATGGCGAAAAATGCCTTCTTTCCGAATTGGAAACTGTTAGTACCTTATAAGGTGAGATTCTCCTACGTTCAGCCGGGTTTCCGGATAGACGCTCTAGTGGAAAGAGAACTATTAGTTATTCTCTGCCACCTGGTTTAGAGCGGCAAGTTTTGCCGGCAGTCCACCCTTGCGATGCGGAATCGATTATATCGAATTTCGGTATATACGGTTTTATGTCTAAAAGAGGAGTCTTATTTAACACATCGATCCCGCCAACCATAAGAACGTTCTTCTCACGACCTAATAATTTCACGATGGACATCCCTATCCCGTTTGGTCTGCACGGGTGCCTCGTCGCGTAGATTCCATGCGGTTCATCGTCCAAAAATGGCGCCCGTATCAACTCGATCCTACCGGCCCGGTCAAAAAAATAAATCAGATAAATATGCGAAAACGTTTCAATATCTTTCAATCCTGGTTCGAATTCGGCGAATACTTCTACGCGTCCGACCGATTCGGGAGAACAAAAAGGTTGAATGGGACAACTCTGCTTAATTAAATGCGGCGAGTATATAATGCCGATAGCTTTTATCTTCATAGTCCAGCTTTTCCAACAGCGGAGTTCAGCAGGTAAGGTGAAAAGCCCCGGCCACCTTTTTGCCTGATTTTTTCAGCCTGCTTCGAAAAGTTGGCGGTGGGACCGCCAGCCGGGGTTGCCAAGCCCACACCACGTCTTTTCATAGTTTCCGGGTGTCCCGAAGGGACGTGACTTACTGTTACGAAAAGACACTCTTGTGAAACTTCAGTGGGCAACGAACGACCCCTAAGCAGCTAAGATTTCGATTTTATAGCCCATTTCTTTAAGGGCTTTGGCATACGATGCCAAGCGACGTCGATTGAAACTGGCCTCGTAGAGATCGGAGCCTATGTCGACATATGCTTGGCCATGGCGAATCAACCGATAAACGAGTTGGGCCAGTTTACGGGCCGTTGCGAAAACGGCAACCGAAGCACCTTTGCGCCTGGAAATACGGCGATAGTAGGCACCCAGTGCCGTCTTCGAATTGCGCAACGTTGTGGCGGCCATGCGCAGTGCATTGCACACACGTGTAGAAGTAACAGCCCGGAACCGGCCGGGGACCTTTTTGCCGGCGCTGATGGAGATATTGGGCGCCAAACGTAGATACGAAACGAAGTGGCGTTCGTCGGGAAATGGGGACAGATCAGGACCCAGTTCACTCATGACAACGGCTGCGGTATCCACTCCGATGCCGTCGATTGTGGTGAGATCAAAGCCGGACATGCGATAGAGGGCCTGACGCATTGGTTCCTGACCGCGCTGGGAAAACTTGCTGGCCTTGGCTTTAGATGCCGGTGGCGGCGCCGATGAATCCATGGACTCTGGAGGTTGCATTGAGTCGATGGATCTGAGGATTTCAGCATCATAGTCAGCGATGACGGCACATAGCTGGTCATAAACCTTAAGGGCTTGACCGAGGTTGAACAAATGCTCAGTGCGCCAGTTTCCGGTGAGTTCTTCGGCGATCTGGTCTTCGGATTTTTGGCATCGGCGATCACGCAAACTCGCCAGGACACGGGGATCCCGTTCACCGCGTACAATGGCACGGATAATGGCCATGCCGGTAAGGCCAGTGATATCCGAAACGGCGTGATGCACGCAGACGTTCATCTGATCGAGGCTCTTTTGCATTCGTCGGACCCAGTCCGAACGTTGGTCCACAATGGCATTGCGTTCGCGAATGAGGGCGCGCAGGCGACAGATGTCGTCGCCTGGTCGGAAAGAACCCCGGAGCAATCCGCAGGCGTGCAGTAGCTGAAGCCACTGGCAATCGATCATATCGGTTTTGCGGCCGGGAACATGAGTAAGTTGGCGAGCATTGACCAGATGAACGTCAAAACCACGGCTGTCCAGGATTTCAAATAAGGGAATCCAGTATACGCCGGTGCTCTCCATGGCGACGGTAGTGATCTGCGGCTGCTCAAGCCACTGGGATAAACACAACAGTTCAGGAGTTGTAGTTCCAAAACGCTTTACGTTTGCTGAACCGTCGGGTAAAGGTGGACCAGCGACGTAGTGCTCGCGTGAGCCCAGATCGATGCCAGCGGCGTTGGGTTGAACGGTTTCCAGAGAGCGTGGTTGCCGCTTAGAAACTTTAGCTGCGCCTTTTCGCTGCTTGAGGGCCATCCTTATCCGTCTCCTTTGCTGGGGTTGAGAACGACAGCCCGGGGTGGCTAAAATGAGATTCTCTTGTGGGAGAGTGCATACGCCTCATCAGTGTTCAAAAGCGGCCCGGGGCCATGCTGGATTAGGGGCAATGTGCTCCAGTGTGACAGGGACCTTGACTGCTGCCGTTCCCAGCTTTGTTCTTTTAAAGGGACGCACGCCGCAGTGCAAGCTTGAAGTTTCATTCTCGTTCAAACGGCGTCTGCGGACGTAGCGACTGCGCTGGATTCCGGCCCAAATGCGCCGCCGGAATGACGAAAGTGGGAGTCCCGCCTCTTTTCATGGTTTCAGGGTGCCCCAGAAGGGGCGTGAAAAGCTGCTTCGAAAAGACTTGGTGTGCTGCGCTACGCTTAGCCCATCCTACTCGACTCGACAGCACCAAAATCCCCCCTGCCCCCCTTTAGAAAAGGGGGGTTATTGGCGCTCCTTTTCATGGTTTCAAGGGTGTCCCTACGGGACATGAAATGCTGTGGTAAAATCCTTTCTATGCGCCGCTACTCGCAATTCCTGTAAATCGGCTCAGCGCAGTCCGGACCGAAATAGAGCCGCAGGTCCTCAAAAAACGAATGGGTCGGGTTGACCGGCAGTTTGCTCAAATCGAGTACGGCTTCCCCCTTGTTCTCCACGGCCAGGCGCAGCACGGCCCGGCACTCTCCGGGGTGAGTCATGAGAAGGTGTCTCAGCCGGCCGAAGGCGTCCCTGTCCATCGTGGCCGCATCGAGCGTTATATTGACCGAGTCCACCGCCCGCAGTCCTGCCTCTTCCATACTCAAGATACTGTTGGCGATCAGTTTTGTCGATTTTTCGTCATGCTGAACTTTGGCCCACAGCGCAAGCGGTTCATCTCCTGAGATCAGCCCTCGAGCCTGCGTGAAAGGCTCGGCGAAGGCAACTACCTCGATGGTGCCCTGTTTGTCTTCGAGGTTAAGGAACGCCATCCGGTCCATGCGCTTTGTGGTGATTTCCTTTATGATTGAGAACAGGCCGCAGAGCACCACTTCGGAGCCTTCCCGTTTTTCTTTTACCGATTGAGTGTCGGCGGTGCACACCGAGCGGATCTGTTCGGAGTAAAAATCGAGAGGATGGCCGGAAATGTAGAACCCCAGGGACTCTTTTTCGAACTGGAGCCGAATTCGGCTGTCCCAGTCCGGAACATCGGGAAGCGGGGGGGCCTTCATCTTTTTTTGTGAACGCAACATTTCAAATAAGTTCATCTGCCCGGCCTGGCGGTCTCTCTGGGCGGCTGCGGCCCGATCCAGCACCTCGTCAAGGCCTGCCATGAGCTGAGCGCGATTTTTATGCAAGGAGTCAAAAGCGCCGCATCGAATTAGCTGTTCGACCACACGCCGGTTTACTTTCTGTGAATCGATGCGCTCGCAGAAGTCATGGATCGTAGTATACGGTCCCTGCTCCCGGCGGCACTGCAAAATGACCTCTACGGCCATCTCACCGACGTTTTTCACCGCTCCGAGCCCGAACCGTATCATGCGCCCCACGACCTGGAAGGCCCTGCTGCTTTCGTTTACATCGGGCGGCAGAATGCTGATATCCATCTGGGCGCACTGGTTTATCAGCTTTACGATTTGATCGGAGCTGCCAAGGAAGCTATTCATGAGAGCCGCCATGAACTCGACCGGATAATGAGACTTGAGCCAGGCGGTCTGGTATGAGATCAGCGCGTAGGCTGCGCTGTGAGACTTGTTGAAACCGTACTCGGCGAATTTGGCCATGAGGTCGAAAATGTGGTTCGCTTTCACAGAAGCGATACCGTTTGCCAATGCGCCCTTTACGAACCGGTCCCTTTGGGCGTTCATCAGCGCGCCGATCTTTTTCCCCATGGCCCTGCGCAGAATATCGGCCTCCCCTAAAGAGTAGCTTGCCAGGGCGCTGGCAATTTTCATCACCTGCTCCTGGTAGAGGATCACCCCGTAGGTCGATTCCAGTATCGGCTTCAGGATGTCGAGATCGTAGACAACCTGCCCTCCGTGTTTGCCCTGGATGTAGTGTTCCACCATGCCGCTTTCCAATGGACCAGGGCGGTATAGTGCGACCAAGGCCACTATGTCGGCAAAATTTTCCGGACGAAGCCTTACCATTATGTCCCGCATTCCGGAACTTTCGAGCTGGAACACCCCGGTGGTATCGGCGCGGGCCAGCAGGGCGTAGGTGTCCGGATCGTCGAGCGGGAGGTCTTCGATGGTTATTTGCGTTCCATGATTTTCCGCTATGAGGTTGACGGCGTCGTTGATTACAGTAAGGTTTCTCAGGCCCAGGAAGTCGAACTTGATGAGACCTGCCTTTTCGACGTATTTCATTGGATACTGCGTAACGATTTCGCCTTCCTGACCAACGCACAGGGGCATGTATTCGACAACGGGCTTATCGGACATGACCACTCCGGCGGCGTGAGTGGAGGCGTGGCGGGTGAGTCCCTCAAGGGCCAGGGCGACTTCGAACAGCTCCTTTATCTGCGGGTTTTCCGACTGCATCTCGATCAGGCGTGGCTCGACGGTCATGGCCCTGTTCAGGTCGATTCCAAGGGTGGGCGGGATCAGCTTGGCGATACGGTCCACTTCGTTGTAAGGCATGGCGAGCGCCCGGCCGACGTCGCGGATCGCCGCGCGCGCCTGCATCGTGCCGAATGTGGAGATCTGTGCGACCCGGTCCTTGCCGTATTTATTGGTAACGTATTCCAAGACTCTGTCGCGGCCGTTCACGCAAAAGTCTACGTCGATGTCCGGCATGCTGATGCGCTCGAGGTTGAGGAAACGCTCGAATATCAGCCCGTGCTCGATCGGGTCCAGGTCGGTTATGCGCATCACATATGCTATCAGGCTGCCGGCTGCGGACCCCCGGCCCGGCCCGACCGGAATGCCGCTCCTTTTCGCAAAGTTTATGAAGTCCGCAACGATTAAAAAGTAAGCGGCAAATCCCATCTGCTTTATGACGCCGAGTTCGTAGTCAAGCCTTTGGCCATACTCCCGGAGCTGCTCGTCGCCAAAGGACGGGCGCTTGCGTTTTATAGCCTCGATCCGCACATCGAAACCTTCCCTTACCTCTCGCTCGAACCGCTCGTCCAGGCTCTCGCCTTCCTCGAGCGGGAATACCGGGAAGTGATAATTGCCCAATTCCAGTTCCAGATCGCATTTTTCAGCGATCTCAAGCGTATTTTCGAGGGCCAGGGGAACATAGGCGAACTCTTTTGCCATCTCTTCCGGGGATTTGAAGTAGAGCTGATCGGTATGAAATTTAAACCTTTTTTCGTCCAAAATCGTTTTACCCGTTTGAATGCACAGCAGGACCTCGTGCGCACGGGAGTCGCTTTTTCGCAGATAGTGGCAGTCGTTTGTGGCTACCAGAGGAAGGGAGAGTTCCCCGGCCAGGCGCACCAGCCCCTCATTTGCTACCGCCTGTTCCGGAATGCCGTTTGCCTGGATTTCCAGGTAAAAGTCACCCGGCGCAAATATTTGCGCATACTCCAGGGCCGTCCTTTTTGCGCTTTCAGGCTGATTTCTGATCAAAAGGGAGGATATTTCCCCCTTGAGGCAGCCTGAAAGGGCTATAAGCCCCTCGCTGTATTTCCTGAGGATTTCCTTGTCCATGCGGGGCTTGTAATAGAACCCTTCAATGAAACCCAGCGAGACCAGCTTCAACAGGTTCTGATAACCGGCGCGGTTGCGGGCCAGAAGCGTGAGGTGAAAGCTTCGGTCCTCATCCCCGTTTGCCTCCCCCTCGGCTTTGAAGCCCCGGTCGTGACGACTCTTGGGCGCGATGTAGGCCTCGCATCCGATTATTGGCTTGATCTTGTATTTTTTTGCCAGTTCGTAGAATTCCAGAGCGCCGAACATGTTGCCGTGATCGGTGATGGTTGCTGCGGGCATCCCGTAGGCTCCGGCGGTTTCAAAGAGGTCCTTTAGCCGGATGGCTCCGTCAAGCAGGCTGTATTGGGTATGGACATGCAGATGGACAAAAGACATTCGGGGCTTTTCTCCTCGTTTAGATGAATTATAAGTGCTGAATTCTACCACATTCGAAGCACTCCTTCCCGCAAAATCCATACGGAGACCGGCAACCTGTTCGGGCTTATGCAACCATCGAAGGCAACTCCACGCAGGTTCAGACGAACCCCAAATGCCCTTCGAGATTCATTGGCGCCAGGTTGATTCATTGTTCGGAATTAATATCTAAAGCGATCCGCCCGATTGACCGACATTTAGTGGAAACCGAGGCTAAAACCGGACAATGTCGCCGTGGCTGTGGAATCGATCCGGTGGAAAGAACAACTCTCACGACCGGTTGGAGTCCGCATTATGAGTCCAGCATGAGCAGACCAATGGGAGCGGGCAAGAACTCGTTGCCTGCAAAGGAGGAAGTGTATGGTTCCATCGGAGTCACACCCCACATGGGCCAAGTTGGTGAAGGGCGAAATCGATTATAAATTTGGCGCCGCATCGGCGGGCATGCTTTTTTTCAGTCTGAAATCCAAATTTAGAAAGGATTCATCTTCATTGCAGGCATGCATCCGGGAGGCACGGGCCTTCTTTGACAAATACCAGAACATCTTGGCTGACGACATGCAAAAGCTTTTCAAATAAACGAAGGAGACTTCCATGCTTGCTACCGCCGAAACCGTCAAAAGGCTGATTTCCGAAGGAAAGAAGCTCGTTATAGCCGCAGACGAAAAACTGCTTCTCACCTTGCCGAAGGGGGAGTGGATCGCCGGAACGATTCCCTATTTCATGACAGACGAGGGCGGGATGGTATCCCGGGATAAGTTGTTCGTAGATGAGATGCCCTCGTTTATGCGCTCTTGCCGTATAGGTTTGTATGGTGAGCGCGAATTGCCACAAATTGCGACGGAGAGTCCGGATAACGGGTTTTCGATCGTAGTGCTTCCAGCATTCAGCAAGGTTCATCAGGATTATGCCATGAATGCCGCATCTTACGACGGCATCTTTTTCAAATCCGTCATTGGCTGGGTCGCCGGAATTCATTTGAGCGACGTGGGGTCAGCAACTCCCCAAGTCTTTGCAGGGACGACAGGAGAGTCCTCCAGCGACAAGGCTGTTGCGATGCACATCGAGCTTCCGGCTGAATACCGGAGCAGCATAAGCGCCGTGAACATATTCGAGGCAGGCGATGGGCAGGAGATTTCCTTTCCATTGGATGGCTTTCAAGCGGAGGAGTGCTTCATAAACGGGGCAAAGAAGAATTTCTTCGACTACGTTCATGAAATGAAAATAGATACGCGACTCCCTCTGATAGCGGATTTCTGCGGCACCATGGTCAATGTCAGTATCCAGAGTTTGCTGGAAAAAGAGAAAGCCGTTCAGTTCTACGCCCCCGTTTTTGAGGGAGTCAGTTACAGAATAGCCAAGCCGGTTGCGAATTATTCCGCCAAGTTTCATGAGGCGGTTTCCAGCAAGAATGTCAAACCCTACTACGCGTGCAATTGCATTCTGAATTTCCTCTACGGCGAACTCGAAGGAAAGAAGACGGGTAACATTACAGGTCCAATGACCTTCGGGGAGATAGCCTACCAACTCCTCAACCAAACGATGGTCTTTCTTGAAATCGAGAAGATCGGCTGAGGAAATCTGCCGGAGGCAAGAGTCTTTGCACCTATCCGGTTTTCACTCTCCCAACAGAGGCAGGGTCTGCGATGGCCCTGCCTTCGCGCTTTCAGCTCAAGCCGTAATATATCCTGTCGTTGATTTAATTTAACTTTTACGGAAAAGAGCCGATCCATGAATTACGGCATGAAAAATGCTGTGTATGGGTGTTGCAGACAAAAGAGGATAAAAAGTTAACGGGGTGCCCCACGGGCCTCTGGTCATGGACAGGGCAGAAATAACGTCGAGATCCCTGCGGGGGGCTGTCTGGTGGTTTTTCGAAAGGTCTATGAAAATGCGCCGGGAAAAACTGATTTCAAAACTGATCGATCTGGACGAACAGGCAAAGGCCCATACTTCCGAATACCTCAAGCTTACCCAGGCACATGGAAACTCGGTTCAGGCATCCCTTCACAATCGCAAGGCTCTAAGGCTGCGCTCCAAGATCAAGGAAATAATGAAGAAATTCGCCACAGGGGTCTTTTAAAAGAGGGAAACGAGAAGCTTTTGCTCCTTGCTTCCTGCTCCCCACTTTTTGTTCTTTTCGGCCCAAATTTGACACTCACCCAACCGAATTTTCACCTTGCAGCCGGAGAGACAATGCGACTAAAATTGAGCGCATACAGTTCAGAGACCATCTTCTAAACTGGGCGGATTTTCTCCAACCCAATAAAGCAGGAATGAAACTATGTGTGGAATAGTGGGATACATCGGCCCCGATGAAGGTCGGGAAATCCTGATAAACGGGCTTAGGAAGCTGGAATACAGAGGCTACGACAGCGCGGGGATCGCAATGGTCGGGCCCGACAACCATCTTCAGATCGTTCGTTGCGAAGGCAAACTCAGCGGACTGGAGTCCAAGCTCAACGAACACCCAGTATACGGTACGGTCGGCGTGGCTCATACCCGGTGGGCAACACATGGCAGGCCTTCGGAGCAAAACGCCCATCCTCATAGCTGCGGCCCCTTTGCCCTGGTTCACAATGGGATAATCGAAAATTACGCCGTTCTCAAACAAGAACTCGAAAAGGCCGGGCACCGCTTTACGTCCCAGACCGATACCGAAGTAATAGTGGCGCTCCTTTGCCATGAGTGGCAGAAAGTAAATGAATATCAGCAGGCGGTGCGCAACACTCTCAAGAAGCTAAAAGGCTCTTACGCGCTGGTAATCGTAAACGAACTGGAACCCGACAGCCTTGTAGCCGCCAAGAAAGAAAGCCCGCTGATTCTGGGGATCACCGAGAAGGCCTTTTTTCTGGCATCCGATGTTCCGGCCGTACTACCCTATACACGCCAGGTAGTTTACTTAAATGACGAGGAGCTTGTCTTCCTTTCCAGGGAAAACTACCGAATCGAGTCGCTTCCGGACGGGGCTTCGCGCAACCCTAAGCCTCACCAGGTGGACTGGAGCCCGCTAATGGCCGAAAAGGCGGGCTACAAGCATTTCATGCTAAAGGAAATCTATGAACAGCCGCGGGCCGTCATCGATACTTTCCGCGGCGTGGTCGACCTTGAGCGCAAGGAGATCGATTTTTCCGAGCTCAAGCTGGATAAGGCTCTGCTTAATAGAATCGAACGAGTCTTCCTCGTTGCGTGCGGTACTTCCTACCATGCCGCAATGGTTGCCAAATACATGATCGAAGGCATGTGCCGAATCCCGGTCGAGGTGGACCTTGCATCCGAATTCCGCTCCAGGGACCCGGTCCTGGACGACAAAGTCCTTATGCTGGTCATAAGCCAGTCCGGGGAAACCGCCGATACCAGGGCGGCCCTGAAGGAAGGGCTGGATAAGGGCGCTCATTGCCTGGCCATCGTGAACGCGGTTGGAAGCAGCATAGCCCGGATGGCCCAGGGAGTGATCTACACCCATGCCGGCCCCGAGATTGGAGTGGCTTCAACCAAGGCATTCACCACTCAACTGGTCGCCCTCTATCTTTTCGCGATCTACCTGGCCTCCGAAACCGGCAGGATGCCCAGGGAATCGGTCGAGCAATATATTCAGGATCTTGTTGAACTTCCGGGCAAGATGGACAAAATTCTGTCCGATACGGACATGATCAGCGCCTGGGCCAGAAAATATAAAGACTTCAAAGACTTCCTCTATCTTGCCCGCGGCTCGCTCTACCCAATTGCCATGGAAGGCGCGCTCAAGCTCAAGGAAATCTCTTATATCCACGCCGAAGGCTATGCGGCGGGCGAGATGAAACACGGCCCCATAGCGCTTATCGACGCCGAAATGCCGGTCATGGTCCTGCTAAGGCAGGGGCCGCTTTTTGAAAAAATGATCTCCAACATCCAGGAGGTCAAGGCCAGAGACGGCATTATCCTCGCTCTCATCGAAGGCGAACCGAGCGAGATCATCGGGCCGGCTCAAAACCAGTTCGTCATCCAGGCTTCATCCGAGTGGCTCTCGCCGGTACTTTTCAGCATCCCGCTGCAACTGCTCGCCTATCACGTGGCGGTGCTTCGCGGAACCGACGTAGATCAGCCAAGGAACCTGGCCAAAAGCGTGACTGTGGAATAATTTTATTATCAACGCAGAGACGCAGAGACTCAGAGAAAAGCTTTGCAAGACAGGATTTAGAGGATTAAAAGAAACTGCTATAGATAGGGGATTCGGGGATTAATCCCTAAATCCCTAAATTCACAATGCCTTAATTTTTGGTTATTTCAAAGTCCTGAGAACCGTTGATCCAGTTGAGTTTTGATTTTCTCTCCATGCCCTGTCCATGACCAGTCTCTGCTTCGAAAAGTTGGCGGTGGGACCGCCAGCCGGGGTTGCCAATCCCACACCACGTCTTTTCATAGTTTCCGGGTGTCCCGAAGGGACGTGAGGTACTGCTTCGAAAAGTTCTTTCAAAATCCCCTGCCCCCCTTTACAAAAGGGGGGGATGAATGGTGCGCCTTTTCATGGTTTCAGGGTGTCCCAAAGGGACATGAATAACTGCTTCCAAAAGACACTGGATTCCGGCCCAAAAGCGCCGCCGGAATGACGAAAACGGGAGTCCCGGGTCTTTTCATCGTTTCGGGTGTCCCAACGCGACATGAACTGCTGAGGTGAGCCTGTTCCGCGTTTTTTGCATACATATAGAGCAGGCTTCCGCCCTTGATCTTTTCGATTACATTTTCGGCAACTTCCATGGGAATAGCCGGGCACCCCAGGCTGCGTCCGAGTCTCCCCAAGCCATAGAAGCTGTTAGCGGCGACAGCCCCCGAGCCGGCGTAGTGAGCACCGTGTATCACAATACCGCGGCAGGCCGTATTATCGTTTATGCCCTTTTGCAGTCCGTAGAGTTCCAAGCTCGGGCCGTGGCCCCCATAATATTTGCGCCCGGTCCGAAAAAAACCGAGCGGGCTTTCGTAGGATTCCGGCCGGTTGGAAAACCTTGTCGCATAGAGCCAACCTGAGTTCCTCCCGTGAGATACCAGAAACCTCTGCACTTCCCCGGATTCCATGTTGATCAGAAAGAGCCTCCTACTCGTGGAAGGCTTAGTATAGTCTATGATGGTTATGAAGCGTCTGTTGCTGAATTGGGACGGGTGCGCCCACAGGAACCGGACGGCATTGCCGAAAGCATCGCCGGGCAGATTCCCCTGCCTTGCCGGCGGCCGGGGCGGAAGGGGCCTCAGATGCGTTCCCACAGATCGGTACGGCCAGTCCGGCCATGGAGATAAAATGATGAAAACGGCCGCAGCCAAGGGGAGCAGGCGGCATATAGTCCTGAACATATTCGGAACCCACTGCCTGTAAATCTTTCATAAACAATCGGTCTAGCTTATATCAAATGATCCTAAAATGTCAAAGAGGCATCCAGATCGAGGGGAGTGGAGTCAGGGCCGAAAAGGGGATGGGGAAACGCTGGGACAGAACTCAAAAAAAGATCCACCTGGTGATAGACAGGTCATGGAGAGGGCTGGTCATGGACAGATCGGGGATAGTCTGCAGAGTGGGGGGAATCTTTAAAGTGAAAAAGCATTCCCCCGCTCTTTTGAGCTTTTGGAATTTGCATAATTTTGCGCACACGATCCGGAATGATGACGGGAATGCGCAACCGGCTTTTACACCTGTGAAATCGCAGTTGTATAGTCGAGCCGGGTTTCGCTGCCTTCCCAGGTAATGACTCCCTCCGCACGCAGCCTAAAGGCCGTATCCTTTATCTGCTGCTCGCTGAACCTGCCTCTGAGTACGAAATAAAGATCGCGAAGGGTGGTTACGCCCGGGCGGTCCACGATCTTCTTCACAGCGATTTCTATGTCCTCTTCAAACGGGTCAGCCTGGGGCCTTTTCGCCTCTTTTTCCGTCAACTGGGCCTTGTAGAGCAGGAGGTCCTTCATCATCATGAATACGCCGAGAATATAGCGGTCAGAAATCTTTTCCAGGCGTTCCGTATTGAACCCGAGCGTTGTAGAAGTGGCACAAAGCTCGCTCGCGATCTTCTGAATAATTCGATAGAAATAGAATAACATGCAGATGGCAGTTATCGACAAGACAATGGCAACAAGCGCCAGACCCGTAATGAGAATCGAAACCGCAGGCCTTGTTCCCTGGCCGGCAGGTTCGGTTGCCTTCATCGGAGCGGATTGAGCAGTGGATTCCTGGGTCTGAGCGGCTGTTTGGGGTTGCACGGGAACTTCGACTACCGGTCCCGGCGGCCCTGTTTCACCGGTGGGACCACTCGGACCGGGAGGGCCGGGGGGACCCTGAGGACCCGCTGGGCCTGATTCCCCAGCGTTCGAGAGTACTACAGGGTTTTCCCAGGACCAGCACTTGTCAGTGCTGGACACAATCCGAATATTTCCCGTTCTCTTGTGGACACAGCCACAAACATCTTCCCCGGCGGCGGACACCTGGTACGTAAATAAGCTTAAGCCGGCAAAGAGCAGGGCCGCTATAAGAAAACTTTTCATTCCATCATCCTTTTAGCCATAAGAAAACTTCCCTTTCCCTCATCCTTTTAGCCAATGGTAGTTTTCTGTCCTAAACAACGTCCCGTTAAAGGATTATCTTTAGAACTTTTTTTTTGCAAGTTGTTTTGATCGGGAGTAATGCTTCAAGTTACGCTAAAATTATGCGATAGTAACGGGCCGGAGGATAAGCTGACGCAATACCGGCGCGCCATCCTCTGACATTTACTTGAAATGCCGGGTTTTCCACGCTCACTGGAGCAGTAACCGAGGTCTTACACTTCACCGATACTGAAACAATTGCCCCTTTCCAATTAGAGGCTGTTCAGTGTTCCAGCACGAAGGACTTGATCAATGGGATCCGAGATTTTCGAAGAAATGTATAAGGGTGTTCCTCTGTGGGAAATAGATGCGCCTCAGAGCGAGATTATACATCTTGCCGAGCATGGCGAAATTAGGTCTCCGGTGCTCGATGTCGGCTGCGGGACAGGCGAAAATGCCATCTTTCTGGCTACACTTGGCATCGAGGTCGTCGGAACCGACATTGCACCGACCGCTGTCGAAAAAGCCATCAACAAGGCAAAGGAGCGATCCTCGGACGCCACGTTCCTGGTCTGTGATTCCTTAAGGTTGCAGGATTTACAAAGAAGATTCAAGACAGTCCTCGATTCGGGGTTCTTTCATGTTCTGCCTGACAAAAAACGTCCTGTTTTTGTAAAGAGTCTTGCGTCCGTGTTGGACCCCGGGGGGTCCTACATCATGATATGCTTCAGCGAGCATGAACCAGGATCCTGGGGGCCTAAACGAGTAACCCAGGACGAGATTCTGGAGAGCTTCAAACAGGGCTGGTCTGTGGATTATATTCGGGAGGCAACATACGACACAAACCTTGACTCCCGGAAATGCAAGGCATGGCTTTGTTCGATCACACTGGTGGGGAACAACCTTCCATGAAATATGGAGAGGGGTTTAGGGGTTTAGGGGTTTAGGGGTTTAGGGGTTTAGGGGTTTAGGGGTTTAGGGGTTTAGGGGTTTAGGGGTTTAGGGGTTTAGGGGTTTAGGGATTTAGGGGTTTAGGGATTGAGGGGTTTAGGGATTGAGGGGTTTAGGGATTGAGGGATGAACCCTCACTTCGCTCGGGTTCGCGCGTTCCGCACCACACGACCAGTTGATACTTCAAATTCGCGCCCGATCTCTTGTGAGGGCGCAGGGATTAATCCCTGAGGCCCTCAATTCGCAATCCCCTGATACTTGCCTATATTCAAATCCTGAGAATAAGGTCAAATTCTTCTGCGTTCCAACAGAGAAAAGCCTTCTTAGACGCTGATGGACACCAACAAAAACCGCCTACTTCAAAGTCCTGATGAACCCTTCTTACAAAAACAGACCCCGCAGGCGAAGCCCCCCTGGAGGCAGGCCGATCGTTATTCGCCTTGGCCGCGGTAGGATGCTCCTTCCACAATTTTTCCCCGGAAGACCCAGTGCTTGTAGATGGTATAGATCAATATGACCGGAAGCACAACGGCCATCGCTTCGAGCATGAATTCGAGGGTGTCATTGGAGGCTGCGGCGGCATGAACGGTTACAGGGGAAGAGATCACGTTGGGGATCATATCCGGATACATGCCCAATGATAGTCCGATGAAGGAAAAAAGGATGATGCCGGCATTCCAGAGCACGGGGGCAAGTTCCCGCTTCCTGTGAAGGCTCACGAACAGCATGACGAAACAAAAGGCGGCCAGGACCATTAACACCGGAACGTAATAGATGTCTGGAGGGGTGATGAGCTTGCGGACCATCTGGGGGTATCTCGCCGCAGTGAACACGTGAACCAGCAGGGAAACGCCGAGGGTCAGCAGAGAAGCGGTAAGAGAATATCGGTAACCACGGGCCTGGATCGGCCCGGTCGTCTTGAAGATCAGGTAGTTCGCTCCCAGCATGACGTAACCGCACAGCACCCCGAGTGCGACAAGGAAAGAAAAGGGGTTGATCCAACCCATCACGCTACCCCTGAAGACCCCCTGCTGCACGTCGAGGCCGCTGAGCAGTCCACCGAGAGCAAAGCCCTGGGCAAGGGCCACGATGAGGCTCCCGACCCCGAAGCAGCGGCTCCAGATAGCGGGCTGCCGTGAATTCGCACGAAATTCGAAGGCCACCCCCCGCAAAATCAGTCCGAACAGCATGAGAAGGATCGGAATGTAGAGTGCCGGAAGGATGATGCTGTAGAAGACCGGGAAAGCCCCGAAAAGCATCCCGCCGAGAAGAACGAGCCACGTCTGGTTGTCGGACCAGATGCTCCCGATCGATCCCATAATGATCGAGCGCTCTCCTTCGTCCGGCGTGGCGAGCGAGATGATGCCGACGCCCAGATCTGCGCCGTCGTTGATCGCGTAGTAGAGCAGAAAAAACCCGATGATGAACAGCCATATTTCAGGAAGGTAAGATTCTATCGCTCCCATAGCAAATGTCCTTCGATTCTCAGGTAGTGATGCCCGGCCGGTTGTTCAGCCCTGTGGTTCACCTGCCGCCACCGCCGGTTCCCTCGTCGGGGCCGGTCACGATGATCCTGCGTGCGAATACCAGGAACAGGATGAAAAGCAGCGGATAAACGACAGCGACCGTGAGCAGCGAGCCTACGACCGCCCCGGCCGCTATTGGAGTGGCCATATCGTTGGTGCGCAAAAGGTTGTAGAGCACCCAGGGTTGCCGTCCGATTTCCCTTGTCATCCAGCCGGTCTCCATGGCGAGGTAACTCAGCGGCGCGGCGGCTATCCACGAATAAAGCAGTGATTTTCGTCCGGCTATGCGCTCTTCGGAAAGGTCGCCCCGTCTCCAGGCCCACAGTGTCCAGGCCATGAGGAAAAAAAGCAGAGTACCTATGCCCACCATTATCCGGAAGGCGTAAAAAATCGGAAATACAGGCGGCTGATCTAGGCGGGGGAATTCCTTCAAACCCTTGACGGTCCCGGTAAAAGAGCGGGTTGCAATCAGGCTTAACCCATTGGGAATGCCGATCTCCCAGTCGTTTTTCTGTTTTTCCTGATTGGGCCAGGCGAGGAGGAACTCCGGCGCTCCCTGTCCGGGAGGGTTCGTCTCCCAGTGTGCTTCAATCGCCGCGAGCTTGGCCGGCTGATGCTTGAATACGGCGATTCCGGACGCGTCCCCGAGCCAGATCTGTATGGGAGTAATAAGAACGGCTGTGATCACGGCGATCTTGAACGATTTGAGGAAAAAAGCGGTGTGGCGCTCCCTGAGGATGTACCAGGCGCTGAGGCCGCCCACCACAAAGAGCGAGATTTCGATGCACGCCACCCACATGTGAGAGACGGCGAAAGGCGTATCCGGGTTGAAGATCGCGCCCCACTGGCTGGTGATGACGAAACGTCCGTTCTGGAAGATGCCGCCGGCAGGGGTGTGCATCCAGGAGTTGGCGGCTATTATCCAGAACACGGAAAGCGAGCCGCCCAATGCCACCATGGAAGTCGCGAAAAGATGGAGGCGCGGGGAAACCCGCTTCCAGCCGAACACCATGATACCCAGGAAAACCGCTTCGAGCATGAATGCCATGGCCGCCTCAAAACCCAGCATGTGACCGAAAGAATCTCCGCCGGCGGCTGAAAAGAGACTCCAGTTGGTTCCGAACTGGAATTCCATGGGTATTCCGGTGACGACGCCGACGCTGAAGTTCAGCACGAAGATCCTGGCCCAGAAGCGGCAGTGGTCGTAATAGCGCTTGTCACCGGTCTTGAGGTAAAGAGCCTCCATCAGGACAAGAAAAAGGCCCAGTCCCACTGTCAAAACCGGCCAAAGGATATGAAAATGGGCCGTTGCCGCAAACTGTATCCTCGACAATGTAACGTGATCGAACAGGCTGTCCACAGGATCTAACGTCTCCCTTCTAAACGGGCGCCGCTCCGCACGCCGGATCGACTCCGCAGACTGTGTTGACGTTGGTGTGCCACCTGGTCCTTGTCCCTCCCGGGCTTTCAAAGTGCAGGGATTCAAACCCGCCATGGTCATGAAAGAGATTTATATCAGCCAGATCGATGATTTCGTCGCTGTGCCCGCTAAGAACCGCTTTGAGCATAAGGAGGCTAAAGCCCTTGACCTGATCGAGAGTAATGGCCAGTGGTATGGAGATCTCCTGACGGCTCACAAAGACTTGACCAGAGCTGGTCCGTCATGGTTGATAGCTTGTGCAATCATGGGCGGAAATAAACTGGCAGAAGTTTAATTACCATTATTTAGAAGTCAACTCTGTCCAGGATGCCGTCCGGAGATCGAAGCCCTGTTGAAGAATGGGTCTCACACTGCATTGATCCATCTAAGCACCGGCTATACATTTCAGTACAAGAAGGCCTTATATTCAGCGATAATTCATGAATCTCTCAACCGGCAAGCATGAAGGCAATTCAGGACATCCTTAACGAGGCTGTATACGGCAAAGAGCACGGGATGCCCTTCCGGCGGGCAAAACCCTCCGGGCGCCGGTCTGATATTGAGGATGCGGATGAAATCCTTGCGCGCGAGTCGAAAATAGGGAGTAGAAGACCGTTTGAAGAGAGCAAACGGGTGTGGCCTGAAGTGAGCGTCTATGCAGAGAGTTTTCGACTTGTAAATTATGGAGAAGAATCAATCATCCCTGAATTATTTCCACCCTCTCGTTGCGAGTTGGTTTGCCGAATCCATCGGCATGCCGAGCGACCTGCAGACGCTTGCCTGGCCGCAGATTGCGGCTGGAGAACACGTCCTCATCACCGCTCCGACGGGAAGCGGGAAGACGATGGCTGCCTTCCTATGGGCGATAAATCAACTGATCGCCGGAAAATGGCCGCTCGGCCGCACCAGGGTGCTCTACATTTCACCACTCAAGGCGCTCAATAACGACATCCGAAGAAACCTCATCAGGCCTCTCTCCGAGCTCAAAGCGGTCTTCACACGGTCCGGAGAACATTTGCCTCCCATCGGAATCGGGGTAAGAAGCGGCGACACCCCCCAGTCCGAACGTCGCCGCATGCTGCGCGAGCCCCCGGAAATCCTTATCACAACACCGGAGAGCCTCAATCTGCTGTTGAGCTCCCACGGTGGCCGATCCATGCTGACAAGTATCCGAACCGTGGTTCTGGATGAAATTCATGCAGTAATGGACAGCAAGCGAGGCGTGCATCTCATTACCGGAGTTGACCGGCTGGTGCCGCTTTCCGGTGAGTTCCAGCGCATTGCCCTTTCGGCTACCTTGCGACCGGTCGAAACAGTGGCTCAATTTGTCGGAGGCTATCGACTGGTTGGCGATCTCCGCAACCCTGGCTACTCCGCCAGACCGGTCCACATCGTGTCCTCTTCCCAAGAGAAGGCCTACAAACTCACCGTTCGCTTCCCCGAGGCCGCTGCCGACTGGAACGATCGTGGCTCCTTCTGGCAGCCGTTTGTGGATGAAATCAAAAAGATAGTCGAAAGGAACAGATCGACCCTGGTGTTCGCCAACAGCAGACGGCTGTGTGAAAAGCTCACACATCTGCTCAACGAGGGTGAACAGGCTCCCCTTGCCTATGCCCACCATGGCTCCCTCTCCCGCGAAATCCGCACCGAAGTGGAAAAGAAGCTCAAGGCCGGTGAACTGCGCGCCATAGTTGCCACGAACTCATTGGAGCTGGGCATAGACATCGGAGCACTTGACGAGGTGATCCTGCTTCAGGCGCCTCCATCGTTTTCTTCCGCCATTCAACGGATCGGCAGGGCTGGTCATCGAGTGGGGGAAGTAAGCCGCGGAACTCTCTTCCCCACAGACCCCCAGGATATTTTGCACACTGCAGTACTGTCCGCTGGAATCCTCCGTCAGGATATCGAAGCGGTACATCCCATTCTCTCCCCGCTGGACGTGCTGGCCCAAATCATCATTTCAATGACCGGTGTCGAAACATGGAATCTCGATGACCTCTTTGCCCTGCTAAAAACCAGCTATCCCTACCAATCACTCAGCCGCCGGCAGTACGATCTCGTGATCGAGATGCTGGCCGGCAGGTATGCCGGCAGCCGACTGCGTGAGCTGAAACCGCGGATAGCCGTCGATAAACTTGATAACACAGTGACGGCAAGAAAAGGTTCGCTGCAAGCAGTCTACTTTTCCGGCGGCACCATTCCCGACCGGGGTTACTTCCATCTGCGCCACAATGAAAGCGGGGCACGGATCGGGGAGTTGGACGAAGAGTTCGTCTGGGAAGCTTCAATCGGCCAGGTGTTCACCCTCAGCACTCAGAACTGGAAGATCGAGCGGATCACTCACAACGATGTCTTTGTCGCACCCGCTCGACCCGGTGCTGCAGCTCCCCCGTTTTGGAAAGCCGAGGAAGGCCTGCGCGATTCTCATTTTTCGGAGCGGATAGCAGATTTTCTCGAAGCGGCTGAGGGGCTATTGGAAGATCCCGAGGTGAAAGCCTTCTTCCAGAAAACACCCATTTTGGACACCGGCGCCGCAGAGCGGCTCACAGGTTTACTCTCTGCCAGGTCTTCGCTTCTCCATCCTCGCGATTCATTGTTCACTCTTCGATGTCTTGATCGTAGCGCAGCGGAACGTCTCATTACCTTTCTAATGAGGCAAAAGGAGGCGACCGGGCGCCCTCTCCCACACCGGCGCCATCTACTTATGGAGTATATCAACTCGGGGCCTGGAGGATATCCCGGAAATCAGCTCGTGCTTCACACCATTTGGGGCGGCCGCATAAACCGGCCATTTGCCATGGCCCTCGAGGCTGCATGGGAGGGTCGCTATGGGTACAGGCCAGAGATTTATCCGGGAAATGACTCCATTATGCTGCAACTGCCTCATGAAGCAAGCGGTGAAGAAATCGTCTCCCTGGTCACCAGCGTGAACTTTTCCGGACTGATAAGGAAGAAACTCGAGGGCTCCGGTTTCTTTGGAGCCAGGTTCCGGGAATGCGCCGGCCGCGCGTTGCTCCTGACCCGCCGCCAACTAAACGAACGTATGCCTCTCTGGGTTCGCCGGCTTCGTTCTCAAAGGCTGCTTGATTCCGTACTCCAGTATGAGGATTTCCCTATCCTACTCGAGGCATGGCGCACCTGCTTAAAGGATGAACTCGACCTGGAAGGACTTGCCAAAGTTCTCGCCGACCTGGAATCGGGCATCATCACCTGGTCGGAAGCTCATACCGGTCACCCCAGCCCAATGGCGCAGTCCATCAGTTGGCTCCAAATCAATCAATACATGTATATGGACGACCAGTTAAGGTCGGGGAAGGGTTCAAAGCTGCGCTCCGATCTTCTGCACGAGGTGGTCTCGATCCCCGAGCTACGCCCAGCGGTTTCTGCAGAGTTAGCCGAACGGTTCGAGTTGAAGCGCCAACGGCTTAGCCCCGGCTATTCGCCGGACAGCGCTCCGGACCTGATCGAATGGGTAAAGGAACGACTTCTTTTGCCTGAATCCGAATGGGAAAGGCTGCTTGCCGCCATACGGCGCGATCACGATCTGGACCCCGAAACCGTGCTCGAGTCCACTTACTCCGCCAAACTGGGGCGAATCCACCCACCCGGGGCGGCTGAGCCGCTGATTGTCGCACTCGAGAATCTTCCGCGCATAAGCCTTGGTTTCAATTGGGATATCGGCTCCCTGCCCGCTTCAAGGCTGGACTCAGGAGAAACCTTCCAGGCTTCTCAACTGAAGAATCTCCTTTCGCAGCTCAAGGATTCCGAGCAGGCTTCCGAGGATCAGGACGAGCTGTTCACGGCGATCTTTTCGGAATGGTTCCAGTTCTATTCGCCCCGGAGGATGGAATTCGCGCGGGCAACCCTTGGCCTGGACAAAGATCGACTTGCGGGAGCCGTGGAGGCGCTGATCGATGCGGAAAGGCTCGTTTCAGGACGTCTAAAGGAGAATGACGAGCAGGATAGCATCTGCGACAGCCAGAACTATGAAGTGATGCTTCGGCTTTCGCGGGCAGCAGCCATACCTGCCTTTTCCGCCCTGGGTATCGAGTGGCTGCAGCCCTTTCTTGCTCAATGGCAAGGTCTTGTCACCCCGGAATCTGAAGCCGGCCTGGATGGACTGTTCCGAAGAATAGAGCAACTCGTCTCCTACCCCGCTCCGGCAGAACTCTGGGAAACGGAGATTTTTCCAGCGCGGCTTAAACCTTATGATTTTTCCTGGCTGGACTCCATCATGCAGCAAAGCGATCTTCGCTGGGTTGGAATGAGCGGCAGGCGGGTGGCCTTCTCCTTTGAGCCGGACCTCGATCTTCTGCAAGGCGCCGAGCCGGCGCAGGCGGTGGGACCGCCGGCCATACCTTCAAGGCCCGATATGCGGTTCCTCTCGATTACAGACGGCGAAAACGCTAGTGGCGAGCGGAAATCCAAAAAACCGCTTCTTCGCCTTGTCCAAGCAGTTGATAAAGGGACGGAAGAGGAGGCCGAAAGGATGGAAAAAGATGCAGATTTCGCCCGGCTCTTTCCGGACCCAGCGGTCCGCCACAATTTTTCAACTCTTGTGGGTCTATCCAACAGCAGGCCTGCAGGCCTGGCTGAGATGCTCTGGAAGGAAGTCTGGCTGGGAAAGTTGACCAACGACACGTTCGCGTCCCTTCGCCATGGGATCGAAAATAACTTCAGGGTGTCGGACGCGACGGCACAGATTTCCGGAGGCAGCCGCAGACGCCGTCACAGCCAAAGAACCGGCTTTTCCATGTGGAAGGGCTCGCTTCCGATGGCCGGGAATTGGATGCGTATTCGATGGCCGAAGCGCGAAGAGGATCTCCTGGAACGGGCCGAGCGCGAGAAAGAACGGGTGCGGCTGCTTCTGGACCGTTATGGCATCTTATTCCGAGAGCTTCTGCAAAACGAGCTGCCCGCATTCAGTTGGGGCAATATCTTTAGAGCCGTGCGGCTGATGGAACTTTCGGGAGAAGTCCTGACCGGGTATTTCTTTCAAGGAGTGCCCGGCCCGCAGTTTATTTCTCATGAGGCTTTCCGCATGCTCCAAAGGAAATTCCCGGAGGAGACCGTTTACTGGATTTGCGCCACAGATCCGGCATCCGTTTGCGGAATAAGGCTGGACGCTCTGAAAGGAAAGCTCCCCCGGCGGGTTCCAGGAACCCATCTGGTCTATCATGGCAGTAAGCTGGTCATGGAATCACGGCGCAGCGCAAAGACCCTCATCTTTCATTTGCCCGAGAACGCTCCTCACCTGCAAACTTACCTCGGATTGCTCCACCACCTGCTCACGAGAAGATTTCAGCCGATGCGCCGCATCGTCATCGAAACTATCAACGGCGAAGACGCTTCCCTGAGCCCCTATGCCGAAGCCCTAAAAATCAGCTTCGACGTCTCCCCGGACTTCAAGAACCTGATCCTCTACCAAAAACACGTGCATGCCCGTGGGGCCTGAAAAACGGCGGGACCGCCAGTATCTTCCCGATTTCGAAAGAGTTGAGTTTGCCGCAAGATCCTCACTCCGGCGACTTTGAAGTACGATAGCGCGGGTGCGAGTCTACCAACCGGAAAGGAGGAGGTGTGTCCTAAAATTCCAAAAACCAGGTTCATTGCAACCTTACTTGCGCATTCTGTTGGGAAAATTATATGGTGTTGTGCGCTTCAGAAGGTGCTGCGGTGGTTTTTTCACCCAAGAATCGGATCTCGACATTCAGCGTGAAAGATAATGCTTCCGGGGACATGCAACATCTCATCGCCAATTATGAATACATTTGTTATTTTGGATCGGGCGCCTTCAGAAGAATCGAGCCTCACACACTATGCGGTTGTTTCTAACAGGTGGTCAATCCTGCCTCAGGCAACCCCTCATTAGATGGGATTTCGACTGTGAACGATAGGATTTCTACTACGCACCCCCGCGCCGGCTTCGAGGGGCTTAGTAGGAGATATGCGCAAGTCAAGTTGCGGCAATGGATTCCTGGAGTCGGCTTAGTAGTCGCGGTGTTGGCTGGTGTCGTGCTGCGGTTCCTTCCGGGATGTGGTGGTGCGTACGGGTACGATTGCGACCAGTCTTGGATGTTCACACACACCCAAGCGGTGCGCGCGAGCGGTCAAATTCCCACGCTTGGTGTATCAACCAGCCTGGGCATTCCCAATTTTCCTTTGAGCGTTTGGGTGTTCGACCTGCCCACGATTCTGTTCGGTATCGACAATCCGATCGGTCTGGCGCGTCTCGTCGAGGTGTGCAGCATCGCTGCGATTCTTATTTTCTCGTGGTTCTCTTTGAAAAGGGTGGACGCGGAGGAACGCGAGCCATGGCTTTGGGCGGTAGCATTGGCGTCAGTCAACCCGATGGTCGTGTTCTTTCAGCAGAAGATCTGGGCGCAGTCCATGGTTCCGCTCCCGGCCGTTCTGATGCTGATATGCTGGTGGCGGCGGGAACGTTTTTGGGCTGCTTTTCTGTGGGGTTTTCTCGGTATTTTGACCGGCCAGATTCACTTGTCAGGCTTCTTCCTGGTTGCCGGTTTCATTTCTTGGGTGCTCATATTCGATCGGCGGCATTTTTCCTGGACGGGTTGGTTCCTCGGCTGCCTAATAGCTGCGATCCCGATGATACCTTGGCTACGCGAACTACTGGCTGGCGGGTGGCACTTCACACGGGCACCCTTCAAGTGGTGGCGTATCTTCGAGCTGAAGTACTGGATTTATTGGGTTACGGAACCACTCGGCATCGGCCTGCATGACGATCTAAGAAAGCAGTATGTCGATTTCTTAGGCTTTCCCCGGGTCGGAAACATACGCACGTGGCTCGGTCTCGGCTTGCACGTAATCGTGAGCTGTATCGGGGTTGCAATACTCATTCGGGCTTTGACCTATTTGGTGCAGAACCGGGCGGCATGTTTCGTCACCTGGCGTGGAACACAACCGATGACGCTTTTTACTTTGCGGGCGGCGTTCTGGGGCACGGGTCTGGCCTTCACCATTTCCGGCATTCTCATTGCCAGGCAGTATCTGTATATCACATTCCCGTTGACGTTGGTCTGGGTTAGTTGGTTGGCCCTGTTGCCGCCTTCGCGCCACACAAACAGGGTGTTGCTGCTGGGGCTGTGCGCGGCACAATTCCTTTTGAGCGTTTTGTTCTTTTACTATTATCATTAAGGACTTTAGCCGCGTTGTCATCGAAACTATCAACGGCGAAGACGCCTCCAACAGTCCCTACGCCAACGCCCCAAAAAATCAGCTTCGACGCCTCCCCGGACTTAAAGAACCTGATCCTCTGCCAAAAACATGTGCATACCCGTGGGGCCTGAAAAAACAGGGGGCATAGCAACCTCAATGCTTCTCACGCAAAGAAAGCCTGTCGAAGGATCGCCGTGTGAAAGGCCGTAAACGAAGGAGCGACCATGTTGCATTACCGGCACAAAGGCGGACTTGAAGATCCGGAGTTTCTCCGCCGCATTGGTGAGCTTTCGATAAAATCGGATCGTGTCTGGCTTGCGGCCCTGAGTGCCGGACTCGGTTTTACGGCGATTGCCGCCTATCTTTTTGCCTTCTCTCCGACGGGGAAATTCTTGGCATACGCCGGACTTAGCATTCGCGCGGTCCTCTACTTCAGGGCGGGGGCAGTTCTGGAGGGCCTCGGCGGTGAGGTTTTATCCGATCTCTTCAAGCTTGGACTCGTGGCGGGCATTTTTGAGATTCTCGTGGACTGGGGACTCATCCACTGGGTTACCTACGGCCGTTTGGTTTACCTTACCGGCAACGACGTCGTTCCTCTTGCCTCGCCGCTGTGGATGCCCGTGGCCTGGGCCTGCGTGATCGCGGAGCTTGGCTATCCGGCGATGCGCCTGTTCCGATGGCTCAAAGCATCCATGACCACGAATCGAGCGGCGGTCATCGCCTCGCTGCTGACCGGACTGGGCGCCTCGGTAACGGTGGGATTCTACGAATACCTCGCCTGCAAAGCGAACTTGTGGAGGTATGAGAAAGCCAATGTGATGTTTGGAGATTCCTGTGCCCTGTACATTCCCTTCGGGGAATTTTTGATGTTCCTGGCCATTCTGCCGATAGGAGCGAGGGTATTATCGATGAATCATCGCAGGCAGGCTGCTTTCATTGAAGGAGGAGCCGCATTTGCACTGGCGATAGCGTCAGGCTACGCACTCGCCTACTTCTTACTGGAGGTCAGGTAGAAGCATTTTACTTCTCACCTTCAGCCTTTCAAGGCGCCGCATTGTCATCGAAACCTCTACTACTATATCGCTCACAGACTTACAACGGCTGCTTAGTCAGCAATTTGATGCACATTATGACGGCTCGAAATTGTATGTTTACACGAAATACGGTTCTAAGTACTTGGTAGTTTAGCAGTATCTTCGCGTAGTTATGCGGTAAACTCAAATTCGAAGTCCAGGGCCCACTTTTGTGAAGTTTGGTATAAGCCTGATATTCTTACTCCTGCGGTAGCTTGACCTTCCCACTAAGTAACACAACCTTAACACTGCCGCCTCCCCCGCTCATCTGAAGAAGGAACGGTCGGGGTTGGACGTGCTGATTGGATGCACATTTTTCGCAGTCAAGTTGTCCGGATGATATCTTTACAAGCCAGGAGTTCAACACGTTGGCAAGCAATATGAGCTGCCTCAGAGTTTGTATAGGTGGCAACTTCACAGCGAAGTTTTTAGTATTAAGTATTAGCTATTGGATTGCTGTCAACTTATTAAAATACTATATATTTAGGTAGTGTCATGCTAAAGACATAATAGTCGCATCTTGACTCGCCGAGAATAGTAACTATACGTTTTCAGTAGAGTATGCTCTATGACAATCGGTGCGGTTGAGCCTGATCAGTTGCGGAGAAAATCATTTTCCGGGAATTCCCGCCTTATGGTGCAAGCATTGGTCATTCTCAAGGCGGGTATTTTGGCGTGCTGCGTCAATGGGGCGCTGGAGAGGAGGGATGTTTATGGGAAAAAGTCGTGGACCGTATCCCGCCGGCGTTCGAGCATCCAGGGCGGCAGTAGTTACCCTGTCACCGGTGATCTGAAAATGTATTGGGATCTGCGGTTCCAAAATATCGAAGCATCAGAACCGTTTTCTTCCAAATGCATATTCAAAAACCTTCCTTTCTTCTTCACTGATGCACATGTTTCTTCGTGATGGATTTGCTTCGTAAAATGCGCATTGGCATTCGTTATGACACGGTCGACAAGATGTGATTCGAATAGATGAAAGCGCATTTTCGTTTCTCCGGTTCTGTTTGAAATTCACCAAGCCGGGGGCATCGCTGTCCGTCTTAGCCGCAGGTTATTGAACTATTGATCAATCCAAGTACGGTAAACCCGGACTGTGCGAATGTTGGGGTTACCCGATGAAGAGAGGACAAAACCATGAAGCAAAGAGTCACGCGATTCTCACTCGCAGTAGTTGTGAGCCTGTACCTAAGCACTTTATGGGCAATTAGTGTGCCCGCCCAGGGTGTCCCGACTCCCCCGGATTCCGCATCAAGCGCATCAAAGAAGAGCTATGAAACTGCATCGGTGCTTGCTTTTCCCGGGTTGCATTGCAAGCTCTATCCTACGGGGAGCGAGCCCTCCTCAGGCGTCGAGGTGTTCACCGACAACGACGGCTACGCCCGGTTCCATGCCGTGCGGGCGGCGGCCGGAGACGCTGTTCAGCAACTTACTTTGGATTGCACGGACTCGGAGGGAAACACTTCCTCTTATTCGGTCGATCTGACGTCTGACGACACATTCGCCCCGCGTCCGGTCAACCTCGCCAACGAGCCCGGCATCGACAGGCCTGCGCTGAAAGGTGATCCGCTCAGTTATACCCAGACCCAACTGATCCAGGCTGGTTACGGATTGAGGCCGGACCCTAACGATGCCGCGGCGTATTCTGTCTGGCTCGCGTCTGCTTCCACACCGGGACGGTTTTTGGCGGCCCAACGTCCCGATCCACATCCGCAAGGCGTGACGAAGACCACCGCAAACCCGTGGTCCGGGTCCGCATTAACAGGCAAGCCTAACTACGTATCCATCACAGGGAATTTCAACGTTCCGCAAGGGATTCCCGGCGGAGACAGCACCACCACGACCGAAATCGCTATATGGGACGGCCTCGGCGGGTTCGGAACGGGCTCGGGCCTCATCCAGACCGGCGTGAGTCTGCAGACGACGCCAACCGTCGCCGCTTACGGGAGTTGGAGGGAATATTGCTGCGGAGCCGGACATAATAGCAACGGATATGGAGGGGCGTTCACCCCCAATCCGGGCGATGAAATTCTCGCGCAATCGTGGTACTGCGATTCGTCCGGTAACGTAGATCTTAACGGGGGCTACGGGTGTACCTTCCTTAAGGACCTCACTACCAACGCGATCCTGAATTGTGTATCGCCCACCGGCTCGCCCTGCTGGTCGGCTACGGCGCTTCCGAGCTGTAAGACCAGCCCGGGGACCCTTAATTGCGAGACGAGGGGACTTGCGGCAGAGTTCATTATTGAAAACCAAAGTCCTCAAGTGTCGTCAACGTCAACCGCATTCACCGACTTCACGCCGAAAGTTACTATTACAGGTGCAGCCGAATCGTCAAAGACCGCCGGCAAGGCCGGCAAGTTTTTACAAACGATCAGTAGTGATCCCAAGGTCTCTTTGCTGGGGGACTTCACCAACACTACGACGCATATGCAGGTCACTGTCGGGAAAACAGACCAAACCTATTTCAGTGTTGTTGCAGTCGTACCGCCAACTGTGCCGAAAGTGGTGAAGGCTACCGCAGGGAACGCTAAGGCGACCGTTAGCTTCTCCCCTCCGGCCAATAACGGGGGAGCCCATATCGAATTATACGCCGTTATGCAGCATCCGGGCGGCATCCTCACCTTCGGAACCGCGAGCCCCATCACCGTAACGGGCCTAACCAACGGCACGAAATACGACTTCACGGTAACCGCCACCAACGTCGTAGGGACCTCGCCGGAGTCTAGTCCATCGAATAAGGTGACGCCGGAGGCGCCCAAGAAATGAACCGATTAGGGCACGGTCATCCCTTGAACGCCTTAAGTAAGGGAGCACCGAATGCAAGACAGGCTATGAGGCCGTACATCCACTCCAACCAACGTTTTACATACAGTCCAAGCAGGGGAGGGGCCGAAAGGCTCCTCCTGCTCTCGCTCATAAAGCCGTGTTGCAGGTCGAACGAACCGCTTCATAGTATCCCCGGGTGCGATTACCCAAATACCGATTCACACTTCTTTCTCCTTGACCTCGAAAAACTGAGCGTTGGAAAAACGCAACCTTCACGAATCATGCAGCACATTTAGCTAACCCTAACCGCACTTCTCTGGAATTTTCGAATTTCAACTCTACTACGACTAGGGACCACGGGATTTCCCAAAAGCCAGGCTCTCGGGTATAAACAGGCATTTCTGAAAAGCCGGGGGTAGATTGGGGTGAGGTCCAGACAATGGCTGAGAGGTGGCAGGTTCGGGGTTGGATGTCACATTCGATCTGGAAACCATCAACGGCGAGGACGCCTCTGCGGACTTCAAGAACCTGATCCTCTACCAAAAACACGTGCATGCCCGTGGGGCCTGAAAAACGGCGGGACCGCCAGTATCTTGCCGATTTCGAAAGAGTTGAGTTTACCGCAAGGTCCCCCCGAGCCGACGACTTTGAAGTACGATAGCGCATGTGCAAATACACCCCCGGACCTGCCCGTTATAGGGTGTTCACATGATTGAAACAGCAGCCCCCGATATCTATCTCTTGGATGTCAGGGACAATGCCATGCGGAACGCCTTCCAAACTCTTTATGGCAGAGATTAACACAACCCCGGCGCCCATTTTCATAAGGTCCGTCTGTCTCCGTTCGTCCAAGAAACGGATGAATGCAACGCGACATCAACCTTCCACTCAAAACCCAGAAAAGGAGATTCTCATGAAGTTGCTGTTGGTCCTGCTGTTACTTTTCCCGGGTGTTGCCATGGCTTCAGAAAAGTGCTGCTTCGTGGGGCCGGGAGACTGTTTTGTAATCAGTTCCGCTTCGGAAATGGAAATTTGCAAAAAAACTCCGAGCACCGTGGCTCTGCATGCCTCCTGCAACGAGTCACCGGAATGCATGCTGTCGGAAGAACCGGCTTCCCAACCGCTGGAATTTAGCAGCGGGCTTTTGCAACGAGGTGCGACGCTCACGGATATAGTCGTAAAGGCAAAAAGTGTGCGGGAAACGGAAGACTGAAATAGGTTTGGACTCTTAACCGGTTGCCAAAGCCCGGGTAAGCTGTTTTGCCAGACAACGGATGTGCCGGTCGTCGGTTCCGCAACAGCCCCCCAGAATCTTCATGCCGAACTCCGCGTGCAGGCCGGCAACGTATCGCCCGAAAGCTTCAGGCTCTTCTTCCACCAGACCTACGCTATTATTCAATTCCTCAGGACTGAGCGCTGCCGTATTAGCCAGCAGACCGACAACCCGCTCTCTGACAAGAGGCGATGAATTGACTTCATGCAGAAGAGCAGATCGGAAGATCGAAGCGTGAGTACAATTGACCAGGTATGCCAGCGGACTTGTGGCGGCAGTTGAATCGATAGAAGCAACTGCGTCCTTTAGGGGCGTGCCGTCAAGCATCGTACCCTCGGGGCGAACAACGAAACTAATAATGTACGGCTTACCGGTTGCGGCCAAGGCCAATGCAAGTCCGGCCGCCTCGCTCAGGGCCGGTAGAGTGGCGGCAAGCAGGAAGTCGACTCCTGCTTCCGCCAACATCGTAGCCTGCCAGATGTGAAACTCACGCGCTTCAGCGGGAGCGAGAGCGTCTGATGATTTATAGGCATCCCCACGGCAGCTCAGCAAGCCGCAGATGGCGACCTTTTGCGCGTATTCCCCATAGCTGTTTCTCAGTGCATCAAGAAACCTGAAATTGTCGCCGTTCACATCCAACCCTTCATAACCGGCGGCCAGCAATTCGTTCCCGGCTGGCCCGCCATGTCGGGGTGGAAAGGAGGAGCGGCAAGCCGTGCTGAAAACCGATGTCCAGGTACTGCCGGCAGATGGCCTCAAGAGCCGCCCGTTTTGCTTCGTCATAGATAAACGCCGAATTAACGATGTGGGGATCGATCTCAAAGTTAGTGTTGCGGCGCAAGCGCTCGATGACAGCCCCTTCACCAAGGATACATCGAGATCTTTTAAAAAATTCTGAAAAAGGGATGAGCATCATTTTTCTTTCCATAATCCGAAGATGGCCGACGATTTACCTGCAGAATTAATTTCATGATGGAAAACAACGCTTCACCACTTTCATCAGCACGCGCGGAGGCGTCGTCAAGTTCCACGTTGCCGAATTCTTGATCGATTCGATCTCTTCCCGGGCCTGAGACATGGAATTGATTTGCAGGAGCCGGACGATACCTCGCAAATCAGGTGACAGAGCTTCTAAATAGGGGCGAGAGCTGCGAGAAAAGACACTCTTATCTGACTTCAAAGTCAGGTTCTGCGTTCAAACAGGCCAAAGGCCGGCGGCTGTGCTGGATTCCGGCCCAAAAGCGCCGCCGGAATGACGAAAGCGGGACTCACGCCCCTTTTCAAGGGTGTCCCGAGAGGAACGTGAGTTACTGTCTCGAAAAGTTGGCGGTGGAACCGCCAGCCGGGGTTGCCAAGCCCACACCACGTCTTTTCATAGTTTCCGGGTGTCCCGCAGGAATGTGCACAACTGCTACGAAAAGACTTGGTGGGCTGCGCTCACCGCTTAGCCCACCCTACGGATCTTTTCATTGTTTAGGGTGTCCCTCAGGGATATGAAATGATGCGGTTAGATTTTTTTCCTCTGGCTCCATGGCAAACGTTTCACAAGGTCCGGGGCGGCTTTGCGCAGCCCACATCTCCCGCAGTTTTCTATGCAGTATCTTGCCGGTCGGGGTCTTTGGCATTTCCTCCGGTTTAACAAATATGATCTCTTTGGGGCGCTTGAATCTCGCCAGGCCGGCTTTGCACCGCTCCTTTAAAGCCTCGCAAACTCGTTCCCCGTCAAGGCCCGGCCGGGGCACTACCACGGCGACAACTCTTTCTCCCCATTTTTCGTCGGGCAGCCCGATGCAGGCACAGTCAAATACCCATTCATGCCCACCGATCACCTCTTCGACTTCACTGGGATAAACATTCTCGCCACCTGTTATTATCATGTTATCCCGCCGATCAACTATGTAGAAAAACCCTTCTTCATCTCTCCTGCCCATGTCCCCGGCGGAAAAGTACTCGCCCCGAAAAGCGTCAGCGGTTTTTGCAGGTAGCTTGTAGTATCCATCAAACAGCATCGGGCCGCGGGAAAATATCTCACCTATCTCGCCGACAGGGACTTCGTGACCGTTTTGATCGAGAATCTTTACGGTATCCGTGCCAAGGCTTTCGCACCCGATCGATCCGAGCTTTCTCAACTGCTCTTCGTGCCTTAGCACGGTGACGGAGCCGGCTTCCGTAGACCCGTATGCCTCATAGAGCTGAACACCCGGGAAAAAGTCCATTATCTCCATCTTCATTTTCTGTCTTACCGGGGCCGAGGAGCAGAGCAGCTTCCTGATAGAACTTACGTCCCGGTTTCGCCCCTTACCCGAAACATTCAAAATGATGTTGTAGTGAGTCGGAATAAGCGAAATGAAAGTGATCTTTTCCCGCTCGATTATCTCCAGCACCTCTTCGCCATTGAAAGACAGCGCTGGATGGATGTAGACCGAGGCGCCCAAGTAGAGGAAAGTGAATGTGAAATAAACGGAGTTGATGTGGCAAAGGGGCATTACGTTCAGGCAAATGTCATCCCTTTTAAAGCCAAAATCGACCGCATTGATCATATAAAAGGCAATGTGGGATTCATGCGATCGAAGCACTCCCTTTGGTCTGCCGGTAGTACCCGATGTATAGATGAGAATCCACGTATCCGAGGGCTTTACCTCGCAGGCCGGCTCCTGCGAAGATCCCGCGTCAATGAAAGTTTCATACTCCCTGTAGCCGTCGGCAGGACCGCCCGCTACAAAGTAACGCTCCGGCGCGATGTTGCGCAATTGGGCCCTGATCTGGTCGAGGGGCCCCGTAAACTGTTCGTGCACAAAGATTGCTACCGAGTCGGAATTGTTTACGATGTATTCGATCTCCGGGCCCACCAAACGGAAATTTATGGGTACGATGACGATGCCCGTCTTGGCAGCGGCAAGATAGAGTTCGACGATTTCGACACTGTTTTCCAGCAATACAGCGACCTTGTCCCCTTTTTGCAGCCCCAGGCCAAGAAGGCTGTCGGCCAATTGGTTGACACGCTCGTTTGTCTGCCGATAGGTGAAACTTCTGCTTTGGTCCTTGATGGCCAAAGTATCCGGATATTTCTTCGCGTTGACCTTAAAATTTTGTCCCAGATTCATCCAGTGAGCCATAAACGACCTCCGTAAAGCAGTGAGTAGTGAATAGTGAATAGTGAGTAGAAAAAGCGAAAGACCCAGCCTCTTCATTCATCACTCTTCATTCATCATTGTTCACTGTTCTTCCAGTTGCTCGATGAATGCCTCCACATTGGTTTTGGTCTGTTCATCCGAAATAAATCTCAGATCGTTCAGGTCGCCGTTTATTATCAAGGCGGGAACACCGGTTTGGACTTGCAGGCGCTGAGGCATCCCATAGCGGCAGTTCGAATTGTTGGGGCATGTTTTTGCATCATGATAGACGATACCGTCGCACTTGAAGAAATCCAGCTTCTCCTTGATGTATCGTTCCTTGTATTCGTCCGACCGAGCGATAAACAGTTCCGTGTAGGCCCTTGCCATACTCTCGAAGGGTTTCGCCGCATCAAGGGCATTGAAAATCCAACTGCTGCAGTATGTGGAGGCTACCACAGCGGCGCCCAGGCCGGAAAAAAGCCTGGAGTGCATGCTAAGGCGTCCCCAGACCGGCATGCCCTCCCAGTAGATGCGATGCCGTTCGCCTCCGATGGCCCCTACCCCCATTTCGGTACGTTCGTTCAATTCTTCCAAGACCAGCCGGTACACATCGATTGCTGCCTGGAGCCCCCTGCCTACAACCGCCGGTCCCATAAGCGTGGTGGAGTCGAAAAAAGTGAGGGGAGAAGGGGCCACAGCCGCAGCAGCGAGGCATTTCTCCCAGAGATCGGAGCATTGGCGGGAGAGGCGCACCGTATTCTTTAGCTCTTCCATGTCGAGTCTTCGCCCCGCGATCCGCTCGAGCGGTTCGACCATGTTCTCCATTTGTGCTGCAATAGACGATACATGCGCACCGGTCACCTCCCTGACGTTCCGATGGGTTTCTATGCCCAACAGAGGCGCACCGAGCCTTTTGGCATACCACGAAAACCAGTCATTAACGTCACGGCACTGATTGGTGTTGTAAACCAGCACATCGGCCCGGGGGACCCGTTCAATTCCAGGAAATGCTTTTGCCAAGGGTGTCACCCCCTGGATGCAGGCCCCGATATCTGCTGTCAAATAAGAGCAAATCTCAGGTGAGTACCCGATTGCGTTGGCTGAGGGAATAAAGTCGGCGGCCATCCTGCCTGCGCCCAGCATGGCAGAGTGGGTTTCCGGAAAATATGTGAGAAATCCCATGCTCCTGAGAATTTCAGCAGGCCCGACACTGGTGCACCAGGCGATTTTGCGCTTTGCCGATTTAGATGCTTCATCGAGCTCGTAGTAGTAATCGGCCATGAATTTCCCGACATCTCGTGCGGTCTTCAGCCGCTTCACGACTACCTCTTTTTCAGCCATAACAGGTCAGTTGCCAGTTGTTAGTTGTTAGTTGTTAGTAAAACTCAAAACCAAAAACTCAAAACTTACCGGTTGCCTCGATTGCATAGATGGCCGCCCCGATTGCGCCCGTTAACTGCGGGTACTGCGCTACAAGAATTTTTCGCCCGATCTGCTCTTCGGTCATAGTGACGATGTATGGATTGTTAGCGACAACTCCGCCGGTCATGACCACGTTTTCAGAAAGCGAGTCCATTTCGAGCACCCTTTGGATCACCGAAAAGAAAACTCCTTTGACGATGTCGGCGACCTTTTTCCCATTTCGAATATTTTCCAGCACCTCCGTAGCCGAAAAAACAGTACAGAAGCTGCCAAGCCTAACCATATCGGCCGATTGACTCGCCAGGGCATCCATGTCGTCCAGGGCGATGTCGAGCCGGGACGCCATCTCTTCTAGAAAAGCCCCGGTGCCAGCCGCACATTTCCGGTTCATCTTGAAGCCGGCACGGCGTCCTTCAGCGTCCAACCTGATAATTTTATTGTCCTGTCCTCCGATATCGATAATCGTAATAGCCTTGGGGAAATAGAGGTAGCATCCCCTGGCGTGGCACCCGATCTCAGTTTTCGTTTCCCTGGCGCAAGCGACATTCGATCTGCCATAACCCGTGGACACCGCGTATGCTATGTCAGCCTCCCCGCATCCGGCCATTTCGAGCGATTCTCTCAGGCAGTACGCGGCGGTTGCCGAGAAATCGACGCCGGATTTCTTTACGGCATATCCGACCAGGTTTCTGTCCCCGTCGAGCAGGGCCACCTTGGTCCGGGAAGCTCCGACATCAATGCCGGCGTAGATTGCACTCATGCTGTTTTTTGGGCTGTTCACCATTCTTATCGCCTGGCGGACTCCATGACTGATTCCAGGCCCTTTACCAGCGATTGAAGACTGGCATTGTAAGGAGTTTCCAGCCCGGCCTGCTTTCCGTATTCGACGAACTTGCCGTTTATGAAATCGATTTCGGTGCGCCGCCTGGCCTCGATGTCCATCAACATGGAAGGCTTGTGGTTGCCTGCGTTTTTCATATACTCGATAGCGCACGGATAGTAATCGAAGCCAAGGAATATGTCGTTTGCGCGCGCCACCTTGATGCACTCTTTCACCAGGGCGTCAACCAGGCCGAGGATGATCGGATCGCTCGTAGCCTGCGCCATCGTAAGACCGGTAACCGCGCACACCGGGTTCATGGCGGCGTTCATCACCGACTTTCGCCAGACCATGGAGATGATTTTATCGGTGTGCAACGTGTACAGTCCGCACTCTGTCAATATCCTTGCAATTTCAATGGCGGCAGGGCCTGACTCCGGGACAAGCTCTTGAATGTAGTGCGGGGGGTGGTGGAACTCCATCGAGACCCTGCAGGGGCCCTTCATACCGCACCCCCAGTTTACCACGCCCCTCATGACCGGCTTTTTCCCGAGCACCTTCGAAATCTCCAGTTCGGTATCGATCCCGTTCTGCCAGCTTATTACATAGCTACCTTCCCTGTGGAACTCCTCGATTGCCGAAACGATCAGCGGCAGCACGTTCGCCTTGACCGTAATGAAAATGAAATCCGGATCGTATTGCGCCAGTTCGTCAACACCGTGGCACGTATGGGCCACTTTCTGGTGGAGTTGCTCCGCGCCTTCTATGATAATACCGGTGGTCCCCGCCGGGTCGACCATCTCGGGGATAACATCGCAGATGACGACCTCGTGGCCGCCCTTTGAAAGAAAAGCCGCTACTATGCAACCCACAGGACCGGCGCCGACCACCGCAATCCTTCTCGCGATAAAGTCAGGATTTTCTTTTGTCATGGACTTCCCTTTCCTGTCTGCTTTCGCTTTCCAGTATCCCAAAGGCTTCAGAGTCCAGAATGGTAACTCCGTTTTCTCTGAGCACTTCAATGGCCCTGTCGTTGTCGCTGAACCGGAAGATCATGACCGCTTTATCCATTGCAAACCCTATAAATGCGTACATGCTTTCGGAATACACTCCGGCGTCGTTCAGCGGTTTCAGAACATCGGCCAGGCTTCCGGGAACGTCGGGGATCAGCGCGGCAACGACTGTGTTGACAAAGGCGGGCAATTGCAATTCCATGAGAATCCGCCTGGCCTTCGGGATGTCGGACACCAGCAGCCGGAGTTGGCCGAATGCCCCGGTGTCGACCAGGTTTAGCGCCCGCAAGTTTATTCCCGCGTTACCAAGAGCGGCGGTCACCTGGTAAAGGCGGGCCGGGGAATTCTCAATGGATACGACTAGTTGCCTTAGCTTCATAAAATTATCTCCTTGTAGAAGGGGAAGCAAGAAGCGGGGAGCAGGAAGCGAGAAGCATGTGTAACTTTTCTCCTCTCCCCGGGTCCTTGCTAGCCGGATTTCATGACCAGTACCGCCCCCGCAAGCGTTCAGCGCACAGGCGCGAAAAGCTATTCACCGCAGAGGACGCAAAGGACGCAAAAAAGAGTGAGTGTTCAATCGAGTTCAACTGGATAGAGATGATTTACCAGGCCAAGGCGGATTTGCGCTTTGCACGAGGAGAGGCGACATCAGCTATAATACCGCTATACTGTAGCTTTAATTGCGTTGCGATGTCAATGATGATTTAAACCTGCCTTTAGAATCGTGAATCGTGAATCGTGAATCGTGAAAAGCCAGATTCGACAGTTCCCGCAACTGTTCTGGCTGTTCTCATTGTAAATACAGGGCAAATACAATGGGAAAAGGCGCAACTCCTTAATTTCATTGATAGCTGTAATTTTATTTTCAATGAAAACAATAAAAAATACAGGTGAGCGGTGAGAGTCGTGAACCGTGAATGGTGAATGGTGAAAAAACCGAATTCTTAAATCCCGCTCGACACCTGCGATTAGCCGGTAATATCGTAGCTTCGCAGTGAACAGTGATCAGTGGTCAGTGAGAAACAATTTCAACCCCCCGATCCCTTCGACATCTGATTAGCAATATTGTACTGCACAGTGATTTTGCTTTGCAAAACGGCAACCAGAAGCGGCAAAAGAAACGGCAATAGAACCGGTAAAAAGCAGGGTTAAGTTTCACGCGAAGACTGGACATCGACAGCCCCGGTAGAGGACTGCTCATCGACAGGGCATGGAGAGAAAAGCTTTGTTAGACACGGATGGACTCGGATGGACACAGATGGACACAGATAAAAACCGGCTATGGATCAGAAAATTTAGGAATTGATCCCCGAATCCCTCAATTCGCAATCCCTTAATTTTTAACCTGTATCGCTCCGGCGCATTTAACGGCCACATTCGGAACCCCAGAGGCGCAACTTTGCCGCATTTTTGGGTTCGAGCAAACTTGCGCGCAAGTGCCCTCAAGGAGATGACACAATTCCATGTGGGGCACCCGAACTCAACAAATGAACCGCATATTTTGAGAAGGGTGAAGGTTAACGAGGAGGAGAGACGTAGTAACTCCTTCAGGTAACAAAAGTGGGATTTCAGGACATGATTGAAATTACCAATCTATTAAATATTCACAATGGCAGGAAGCACAATGAAACAATATATGGAAATGGGTGTTAGAAAAGAATGATTCAAAGATGTCCATCGAAATGCCTTTTTCCTCATTTTCCCGCGGAGATGGCTGGTTTTATCGTGGCATACCCCCAAAATATCGACTATTGTGAGGGTTGAAGCACCCGAGGGCGTTGAAGCGTTCAATCCTTGGCCTGTTCACGGCACTGCAGTTTTCACGTCGGTGTGGCGGCTGCTGTTTTTGGAGGAAGTACACAGATATGCCGGAAATAGGATCGATTTTTGAAAACAGGTACAAGATACTCCTTGCCTTAGGCCGTGGAGGATTCGCAAATGTTTTCCTGGCCGAAGACTTTCAAACCGGTGAAAAGGTCGTGATTAAGATTCCTTATCCTGGTCAATTGGAAGATTCGTCTATTCGTGAACGTTTCAGACGGGAAATGGAGATCGGCAAGTTATTGAACCACTCCGACGTACCGATGGCCCTGGCGCTTTCAGAAGGAAATCCCCCTTACCTGGTTTCGAAATATGTCGAAGGCAAGTCTTTGGCAAAACTTCTGAGTGATAATGGAAGGTTCCCTATCGATCAGGCTGTAGGGATGGTGGCGAATCTGCTCGATACGCTGCACTACTGCCATCGGAAAGGCGTGTATCACCGCGATTTGAAACCCGAGAATTTGTTGCTTGCGCCGGATGGCCGTTTGAAAATCGTCGACTTCGGCATAGCGCTTATGGAAGGCGCACCGCGGGTAACATGGCGGGGCTTTTCAGGACTTATGGGTACACCCGAATACATGTCGCCCGAACAAATCAGGGGAGAGCGCGGAAGCGGCGCGAGCGATATTTACGCCATTGGCTGCCTGACCTATCAACTGCTGTCCGGATTTCCTCCGTTCACCTGTGACGATCCTTTTGCCGTTATGAATCAACATATGACAAAAGTTCCCGAGCCCCTGCCGCCGATACTGCCGGATTTGCATCCTGGAATCTGGGCTGCGATCCGGAGAGCGCTGAGGCGACGGAAGCAGGAACGCTATAATTCCGCCCCAGAGATGGCCAATGACTTGCGCCACCCTGAAAATGCGGACCTAAGATGGATCAATGAACCTGATCCGCCGTTGGTTATGACGACTCTTCCCTCCGAGGGAAACATCTCTCTTCCGACCAAGCGAAACATCCTGCCGGTGATCGGCGTCATCATATCGATCATCCTCTTTATGCTGTTATTCGTGCTTCTACAGAAACATTAAACGGCGCTTTTGATCCTCGCTTTGTTACGGGGACCCTCTGGCACCACTTTATGGCCGCTGCGTGAACGACAGTTGTTATGGTTCTAAGGCCGATAATGTTCGCGCATCGAGTCAGGGTCGCTTAAGGATAACTGCTATCCGTATCAACAAGGAACCCTGTTCACCTTAACCGTCAAGATAGTCATGTTGTCACAGCCGCCGCGTCTGTTGAGTTCGGCTATCAATTGGGCCAGTCCCTCTGAGAAGGACCCTTTTCCAAGAGAAATGCCTTGAGCTCTTCGGCTGCCGCATGTTCTAAAATCCCGTCGGTTATCAGACAGAACAGGTCTCCCGGTTGCAATGTCCCGTAGCTGAAATCCGGCACTGACAACGGACCTTCGCCGACCGCCCTCAGGAGGATATTTCTATCGGGGTGGCAGCGGGCATCCTCCGCCGTTATTAATCCCAGCCGCAGGAGTTTCCCCACGAGGTTATGATCCTTGGTCAATTGAATGATACAGCCGTCGCGCAAAAGCAAAATTTTGGAGTCGCCGACGTGTGTGATAAAGAAACGGTCCTGCATCACCAGAAGGGTCGTCAACGTGCATTTCATATTGCGCGCGGATGCGTGCGAGACCGATAAATCATAGACATGCAACGCCGTAAAGTGGAATGCGTTTTTTAACCTCTCTGGCGCTATGTCGGAATGACGGCTGAAGTAGTATTCCTGGAGCAGAACATTAACAGCCTCCGCACTGGCGGCTTCTCCAGCAGCGCTTCCGCCCACTCCGTCCGAAACGGCGAACAGGCTGCCCCTTTTTTCCTTCAGCCCGATATCGGGAGGTATATAATAGCCGAAATAATCCTCATTATTAAGGCGAACACTCCCCTTGTCGGAAAGTCCGCATGCCTCCAAACTCTCAAGCGTGTAATGCTTTCCGGGTTTCGAGCCGCCCATCCCAACGCCTCCAGTGTCAAATCAAACCCTTCCATAATTCTCAATTGTCCCGCAGAAAGGTTTCGTTCCTCATCTCATCCAGTTCCAAATCCCGAGGGCTACCCCTTTACGATGAGAACTGGGCACCTAGCCAAGTGCACGACATGGTGGCTGACGCTTCCGGCAAACATGCTTTTAACTTCGGCTGCGCTGCGCGAGCCCATCACGATCAGGTCGTAACCTCCCTTTTCGGCATAAGCGCAGATCTCCTCGGCCGGGGCGCCGGTCACCAAATCGGTATCCGTCACCAATCCGGCGTCGCCGAAGACCTTTTCAGTTTGGCTCAGGATGCTTTCCTCGGCCTCGCAGATTCGTCTTTTCACCTCTTCGCTAAGCGGGACTTCAACCTCGGTCCACCGGTAAACATGATAAGTGGGCTCGGGCTTCCGGCGAACATAGAGAATGGTCAGCAGCGTCGACGGATTCATTTTGAGCAGATCGCGTGCGTACTGAGCCGCCGCGAAAGAACAGGGAGACCCATCGGTTGGCATCAATATCTTCGTAAACATAAGAGTCTCGCTGTTTAAGTGGCGGCTCAAGCAGCACGTGATTCTTGCAGCCCATGGCAGTAACGTTTTCAGACCACTCAAGCCCCGGGCTCCTAAGCCACCTGTTGGACCCGCTTGTCCTCAAACCTGGTCCGATACAGGTACAGGGGAATATAGGAGAGCATGATCAGCCAGCCGAGCCCGTAGTATTGCCAACCCCAGAGCGGGCCGCCCCAAGCCCATACAACGAAAAATAAGAACGCGAGAAGCAGTGCGATATATTTAAAAGACTCGGGCAGCCTGAAAGGCCGCTCGTATTCAGGATGATCCTGCCGTAGCAGGAAGTAGCCGATTAAGACGGGTACGAACGAGACTACGTACCCGACGTTGGAAGCTACCATGATGAAAGCAGGTGTTTCAATGTACATCAGACCGATGTTCAAAATGACGTTGACACCCATGGAGAAATCGGGAACGTTGTGCTTGTTGACATGTGCGAAGATTCGGGGGGTCTGGCCGTCCAGGGACATCTGGTACAAAGAGCGGGCGCTGCCCATGATGGCGTTAAGGGCCGACAGGAGCAGGGCCGCCAGCAGCATGACCGTAACCACCCAGACGCCGACTGCGCCGAATATGGGATTCACGAAATCAACAAACATGGCGTACGGGTCTTGGGCAATCGTCTTTGCACCCAAGACCAGCAAAAAGGACAAGGGAACCATAGTATAAATGAAGACACCAAGGACACCCTCAAGGATCATTGCAATAGGAGCATCCCTCTTGGGGTTCTTACACTCGGCAATGTAGCAGGCAGCAGCTTCCATGGCAATGGAGTTCCAGGTGGTCAGAAAGGCATACTGCATGATGAGCATTATGCCCACCCCGGACCAGATGGAATCTCCGAGGACGTTGACTGGAACGAGATTTTCCCATTTGAGCAGCTCGGGTTTGAAGAGAAATGGAGCAACGGCAAGAATTACGAGGGGAAGAATACAGAGCCCGGCGAGAACGACCGAGAACAGTGCCCCGGGTCTTATTCCCATGTAAGCGATGATATAAAGCCCAACCGTTAAGACCGTCCCGAGCAAAATAGGATTGAATTCATACCCGAAGGGTTTTGCAAGGGCATTTACGTATGTTACGACCAGCAGCATGTTGACGGCTATGACAGGGTTCCACCCCAGCCAGTACGCCCATGCGGTGGCGCCATTGATGTGTGAAGCGGTTCTAGGCCACTTCAGAAATCCCATGTAGGCGTAGCCGGGAGGGCCGCCGGTCCTGTCGGGAAACATGGCGGCCAGTTCAGCCAGAAAAAGGCAGAGTAAAAATCCGGCAATTGTGGTAAGGACGAAAACTGGGATTGCAGCCGAGCCCAGTCCTGCCAAAACAGGGCCTGTAACCCCGGTCACCAGGATGGTCCCGGCCAGGCCGATCACAAATGCTCCCTTCCAGTCGATGTGCCGATTCAACTGTGCGGTATGATAGGTAAACTTACCTTCGGCGTTCAACAGACTCATTTTCTTACCTCCCTTCGCAAAATCATTTCCTGCGTGTCACATTTCCGGCACGATCGCCTAAAGCATGGTGAGATAACGCTTTATTTCCCATGGAGTTACCTCGTTGCGCATGAATTCGCCCCACTCACCTTTTTTCAGCCGAATAAACTCATCGGCAATTGGACCGAGCGCCGCTTTGACTACTTCATCCTTCTCAAGCGCTGTCACGGCTTCAAAAAGATTTTGAGGCAGCAGCTCACATCCAAGGCGGCGGCGTTCTTCATAAGGCATTTCGTAGAGATTGATCCCTGTAAAGGGGTCGCCCGGATCGATCTCATTTTTGATGCCGTCAAGACCTGCTGCGATGTGGACGGCGGTCAGGAGGTAGGGATTCACAGCGGCCGAGATGGATCGGTCCTCAAAGCGGTTGCAGTTGGGACATCGCATGAGCTGGGTCCGGTTGTTGTCACCGTAGGAAGCAAACGCCGGGGTCCAGGTATAACCGGAAGTGCAAGAGAAAACGCATTCTCCGCTTTGGATGCGCCTATAGCAATTCACTGTGGGAGAGGCAACAGCGGTGAGGGCGCAAATATGTTTCAGTAATCCCCCAATATAATGGAGAGCGATCTTAGAAAGTCCCAGACCCTTGGGATCTTTTGCTCCGGGCTCAAGGGGGAAAAGGTTCTTGCCGCTGGCGGCATCGGCGACATGAAAGTGAAGATGGGCTGCGGAACCCGTCTTGTCGGCGAAGGGTTTGGCCATGTAAGTGGCAAAACAACCATACTTTGCGGCAATCTGGGACGTCATCATCCGAAAGACGGTCAAGCGGTCCGATGCCTTAAGAGCGTCGGACCAGCCGAAGTTGATCTCGTATTGCCCGTTGGCGTCCTCGTGATCGCTCTGGTAGATACCCATGCCCATGCGGTTTCCGCAACGGATCACGTCCTGCAAATAATCCATTGCCTGGCACATGCCCTTGAAATCGTAGCAGGGCTTGGAAAGTATGTCTATTCCCGCCGGGTCCCAGATTTTAATCCCGCCGCTTCCATCCCTCACTACGAGAAAGTGCTCCGGTTCAAAGCCGCCGTTAAGAACGTATCCCTCATCGGCAAACAACTTCGCAACGCGCAGCAGGTTCCCACGTGGACAGTAAGGATGAGGTTCGCCGTCCACGTAGAGGTTGGAACTGAACAGGGCTACGTTTTCCTTCCAGGGAAGCTGCTGGTAGGTATCGATATCGGCTCGAGCCATAAGGTCGTGGCTATGCGGTCCCTGTCCCACGCCCCATACCGCCGCTCCCGCAAACCCTGCCCCATCTTCCACAATGTCGTCAAAGCATTCCAGGGGGACCTGCTTCACCTTTGGAGATCCGTGTATGTCCACGAACTGGGCCAGGATGAACTCGATGCCATCTTCCTTCATCTTTGCTTTGACGCTTGCCTGAGTGGCTTTCGGCTCCACTTCCCTTTCTCCTTTCTCGAGTGAACTCGGTATCTGAGATTTAGGCGTTCTGTCCGGTTTGATATGCTTGGTGGAACTACCTGACTCTTTCGGTGACAGACTGGGCTGCCGTTTAACCATCGAGAAATTCAGGAATGCGGATTAGCCCGTCAGGATGTTCTCCATCCCGCGTACAAATTCTTCACAGTACATTCATCGTTTTGACTGACAGTCAATTATTTTGCCATGGAGTAAATTCAAGAAGTGTGCCCGAGGTCTACCGGAAACGGCCGCACGCCGAAGATGCCGGGCAAAGCTGGACGCATGTTGAGTATAGTTGGTATGTCTCTTCGATCTTTGGAAGTATGTGTGCGAAAGGAATGAAAAGTGCTGCTCGCTCAGTGAAAAAACGCGGGGAAAATGGTTCAGGCGCAATAAAAAGGGATTATAAATGGAACATTTTTGTTCAGATACTATCTATTGCTACAATTATGAACCAGATCAGAGAAAGAAGAAACCACCTTGGTTATTTGGAAACGATCAAATTATGGCACAAAAATGAATCAATTGGTTTGCTCATTAATTCACGCCGCAGGGGCAATGTCTAAAGTTGACTCGCACTGCGCTCGTGTGTTATTGACCAAAGCAGCGGTGGTCTTCTCGTTCTTGGGTCAGGTCCCGTGGGTGCTCTTGCGTGGCAAGGCGCGGCGCGTTATCCTGAAATTTTCAATACCGGCAAAGCCTTTTAAGGGGATTTTAAGTCAGCTCAGATGTTGAAATCTCGCACTGAAGACCGTTCGCAACTCCTCCAGGAAAATCATCTGGAACTTCTCACCAACTCAGGCGCCGGCCAAAGCAGCCTCGAGTCGGCCATTGGCCGTGAAGTGCGGGCTTTTCGAAAGAAACTCGATATGACTGTGATGGAACTCTCAAGGCTTACAGGGTTGTCAGCCGGTATGCTGTCGAAGATTGAGCGCGGCATTGCCTCTCCTTCTCTTGGAACGCTCCAGGCCCTTTCAGCCGCCCTTCAGGTCCCTGTTACGGCCTTTTTCCGGCAATTCGAGGAGCAAAGAGACGCCACTTTCGTTCGAGCGGGAGAAGGGTTGAAGATCGAGCGCCGCGGTTCCAGGGCTGGGCATCAATATGAGCTTCTGGGCCACACCGTTGGCAAAAGCACCGCTATTGAGCCTTATTTCATTACTCTAACGGAAGAATCCCAAGCGTTCCCGATGTTCCACCATGCCGGCATGGAATTCATTTATATGCTTCAGGGCAAAGTCGGATACCGCCATGGCAGCCAAGTTTACCAATTGAGCCCCGGAGACTCTCTTTTTTTCGATGCCGAAGCGTTTCACGGACCTGAGAATCTCATTGAATTGCCTGCAAAATTCCTTTCCATCTTTGTTTATCCCCGAACACTCGAAGAATAGACCACCGGTCCTTTTTTCCAATAGGTACTTGTTCTCTACTTATAGCGCCCGGTGTGGCGCCGTAAGACCATACCCTGCCGTACGGCATCCGTTTCCTGCGTGGGTTATGGGTCTCGCGGCTTCTTTCAGCCACCTTCTCGCTCGCCGTAAATTGCCGCCTTTTCAGAAACTCTCATCCCGGTCCATCAGGGCTGCTCCACGGGGGAAGCTTTTCCAATTTTCATCCAAGGAATATTATTTGCATAAGAGGTTGTCTTAAGAGCGGCTCCGCACACTGTGCTCTCAACCGCTTGGGGCTTTCAATGCGAGAAACAGTTGGTTCAGGTGTGAAGACACACTTCTGAAGAATTAAAGGAGACTTCAATGTGCAGTATTGCAGGGATCCTGTTTAAGAATGGCAAACGCCCCAACCTGGGCATGACCACCGGTGAGGCGCTAACTGAGATGATGGATGCGTGCCGGCACCGTGGTCCTGATTCAGCGGGTTGGGCCATCTACAAGGAACCGAAGGAAGGACGGCTGCGGCTGCGGTTTTTTGTCAACCGGGGCGAAGAGCAGAGCGAGGATATCGCGCGGATCAGGGAGGGGCTGGTCCTGCGCGGAGCAGAAATTGTCGAAGATGAAGCTATCGGCTGCACCTATGGGGTGGTCGTCAAATACTCAGGTGATGTCCAGCAATTCTCTTACGCCGTGGAACGGGTGGGCCAGTTGGTTTCCGTAGGATCGAGCCTCGATATCATTAAGGATGTCGGTCAACCTTACGGGCTCCAAAAGCTCTACGACATCGGCCGATTCGACGGCAGCCACGGCATAGGGCATACGCGCCTGGCCACGGAAACCGGCGTGCATCCTGAAACAGCTCACCCGTTTTGGGCGACCGGCTTTGCCGATGTCGCCACAGTGCATAACGGCCAGATCACCAACTACTGGATTATGCGGCGGCGATTAGAACGTCGAGGCATGGAGTTTCGCACCGAAAACGATACGGAATTGATCGCTGTCTACCTGGCCTACAAGATGAGCCAGGGAGTGCTCATGGAAGATGCGCTGCGCAGTTCGCTCGACGACCTGGATGGTACGTTTTCCTACCTCGTTGCGACAAAAGATTCCATCGGCTACGCAAAAGACAAGCTCGCGGCTAAACCCATGGTCAAATACGAAGACGATGAAATGATCGCCCTGGCTTCAGAGGAAGTCGCGTTGAACAGGTTATTTCCCGGCCGCGCTCTCGACACGACAGAGCCGCCGCCCCTGACCTGCGGTCTGTGGTCGAGGCAGAGCACGGCATGAGTTCGGCATGTACGGCATTCACCAGTTTCCATCCGGAAACTGCCAGTGTCGCATCGGGGGTTTCACGGATGGACACTCACTAAAGAGAAAGCCAGCAGGGGAAGGGAAGCGAGATGGTAACGATTGACTTGGCACAAACGCCGGTTCGAAAACTAAATGAGACTCTGAGAGGTTTCGGAGCCACGCACCAGAACGCCGAGATCATCAATCCGGATGCAAAACACTACATTGGTGTCGGTTTGATCAGTCCAATACTGGTCAGGGTCCGGGGTTCAGCCGGATACTACTGCGGCGGGCTTTGCGACGGCCCTCACTTTCAAGTGGACAAGAACGTCAGTTGGGGGGTGGGCGACAACCTGCTGCGCGGCTCCATCGTGGTAGGGGGAAGCGCAAGCGCCATTGCCGGGGTGGGGATGCGTGGCGGCGAGATCGTCATAAAGGGGAACATAGGGTCCAGGGCCGGGCAGGTAATGAAGAAGGGGACACTCTGCTGTGCAGGCAACGCCAACTTCATGGCAGGCTACATGATGTACGGAGGGCGGCTCATAATACTCGGCAATTCAGGCGAGCGCGTAGGCGAGGACATGATGGGCGGGGAGATTTACGTTGGCGGCAACGTGGATTCCCTGGGCAATGACGCACTGCTTGCCGATCCTTCTTCCACGGAAATCGAAAGCGTGATGATGTTCCTGGACCGCTATGACCTGCCATTCCGGGGTACACTCAAGAAAATCGTCTGCTCGGGCAAGACCCTGCGCTACGCCACCGCGGAACCCCGCCTGCGCAAACTGCCCTTCTATAGCTTCTCTTCGGGTGCCCGGCAGGACTACTGGAACGTCAAAGTCCAGGAGGACATTCGCGTCAAGGCGCAGATCGGGCGCTACAGAATCCGTGGCTACGGCACTTCGCGGCACCTGCCTCACTTCTCCGATATCGCGTTCAAAAAGGATATCGCCGGCGCGGGAAAAGATCCCGAGGTGATCTCGAAGATCAATTTACGCACCTTCATCGGAGACAATCACGGCGGGCGACCGCTGGACCTGAGCATGCCGGTGATGATCGCCCCGATGAGCTTCGGAGCGCTCAGCCCGCAGATGAAAATCGCGCTCGGCATCGCCTCCCGTCTGTCGGGGATTTCGGAAAACAGCGGCGAAGGCGGCATGCTATCAGCCGAGCGGGCGGAAGCGCGGCAGATGATCGCCCAATGCCTTGCAGGGCGTCTGGGCTGGAACGTCCATGACATGAAGCGGGCCGATTGCGTGGAAATCTACATCTCGCAAGGCGCCAAACCTGGGCTCGGCGGGCAACTGATGGCAGAGAAGCTGACAAAGGAAATCGCCGCTGTGCGCGGCATTCCCGCAGGTATGGATTTGCGGTCTCCCTCGCGCCACCCCGATATTCTCGGAGGTGACGATCTCATTATGAAAGTCGAGGAATTCAGAGAGGCAACCGGCTGGCGAGTCCCCATCAGCATTAAGCTGGGCGCCGGGCGCATACGCGACGACATCAAGATCGCTCTGAAAGACGGCATCGACTTCATTGAACTGGATGGCATGCAGGGGGGTACCGGCGCGGCGGGGAGCGAGGTGGCGGAATATGTCGGCATTCCCACTATCGCCGGTCTCCAGGAAGCTTTGGACGGCCTCGAAGAGATAGAGTGCGCCGGTCGAATGCCCATCGTACTGATGGGAGGAATAAAGGACGGGGTCGATGCGGCAAAGGCGATAGCGCTTGGAGCGACTGCGGTGGCCTTTGGCAGCACCATGCTCATAGCCGCCGGCTGCATTACCTGCATGCAATGCAGCGTCGGCAGTTGCGTGATAGGGGCCGCCACGCAGGACCCCGAACACACAAAGCGATTCGACATCGAAAAGCGGGCACTCCAGATCCACCGCTTTCTCGAAGCGGTCCGGTGGCAACTGGCGGCTATCGTATGTGAGCACGGTTATGCGGATGTTCGACAATTGTCCCGCAAAGACCTTGTGGCACTGACACCCGAGGCGGCGGCGCTTACGCGGCTGCCCTACGACCCAACTTACCGGGGATAATTGAAGAGGAGCAGTTCGGCCATGTCAAACCCAAACGCTGAGAATTTTGTATCTCAGGAACATCACGACGAGTACCACGATTCTGATTACACTCCGTCGCCTTGCCAGCGAGGGTGTCCAGTTGGGACGGACATTCCCTCCTATGTAGGGCTTGTCGCACAGGGCCGGTTCGAGGAAGCCTTCAATGTGATCAGAGCGAATAATCCATTCGGCGCCGTCTGCGGCCGCGTGTGCGCCATGCCCTGTGAATCGCAGTGCAGGCGAGGCGAGAGCGACGGGGCCGTGACTATCCGCAACTTAAAGAGATTCGTCACAGATCGGATGGAAGACAACGCTCATCTGCCACCGGTTCCGGTAAGCCGCAGCAAGACTATCGGCATCGTGGGCGGCGGCCCTGCGGGGCTCACTGCCGCTCAAGACCTGGCCGAAGCGGGTTACGAAGTTCACGTTTACGAAAAGTCGAACAGCCTCGGCGGCATGATGACCCACGGCATCCCGGTCTTCAGGCTCCCCCGCTCGCTCATAGAGCGCGATATCGACCGGATGCTCAAACACTGCCCCGGCATCAAATTGCACCTCAACTGCGCGCTCGGTGAACAGGTAAACCTTGATGAACTTAAGGCAAAACACGATGCCGTATTGCTGGCAATCGGCTTATGGCAGGACAGGCGCATCGAGGTGCCGGGCGAAGAGGTCGGGTTGAAAGGTCTTTTTGGAATCAGTTTTCTGACGGACATCAACGGGGGAAAACAGGTCTCGCTTGAAGGCAATGTGATCGTGGTCGGGGGAGGAAACGTCGCAATCGACGTCGCAAGAACCGCTTTGCGGGCAGGGGCCGGCAGTGTCGAACTGTTCTGCCTCGAAAGCCGCGAGCAGATGCCGGCGTGGGACCATGAGGTGAAAGAGGCTTTGGCGGAGGGGGTGGTAATCCATCCTTCCTGGGGGCCAAAGAACATCCTTCATGAAGATGGCAGCGTAACCGGCATTGAGTTCGTGCGCTGCACTTCCGTTTTCGATGCGAGTGGGCGCTTCAACCCCGCATACGACCAGAAGATCACCCGCAAGGTGGAGGCAAAAACGGTCCTGCTTGCAATTGGCCTGTCCGCTCAAAACCCGGAACTGGAGCGGCTTGGTATTTTGGAGCGGGGACGGGTCAACGCGGACTTCGAGAGCATGCAGACCAGGGATCCCAAGGTGTTTGCCGCCGGCGACGGGGCTTTCGGTGCCTCGGCCATAGTCTATGCCATTCATCACGGCCATCGAGCCGCTTATTACGTCAGTGCGTTCCTTGAGGGGCAACGGGACCCCGAGCCTTACCGCATTTCCTGGAACACCCACAGGGTTCCCCTGATCCAGGACCCGCGCTGGGAGATCCTCGCCCGCGAGGAACAGATTTTCGATGGAGCGCATTCTCTTAGCACGGAGTGCCAAACGACTTATGACTGGGACACGGCTAAACGGCAGGCGGCAAGATGTCTGCGCTGCGATACTGAAACCGGCATGTCGGACTACTCGAGACGCACTCGCGAGCACATTCACGCTATGGCCCGAACTGCGCCGGGCGACGTCTCCGGGCTAAGTGAAATCCTGAAGGCACGATTAAAACCTCGCGACAATCCCTTTCCGCCGGAAAGACCGGCTCAGTTGGACGACCTCGTGTTTTTGCCGGCGGCTTTGACCAGGCTCGTCATAGACCCTTATCGCGAGCATTGCTCCACGGCGACGCAGATAGGCAGCTCGCTCACCCTAAAACAGCCATACATTTTTACGGGATTCGATGAGGCCCCTGACGGGGTCAGGAAAGCTTTGGCTTCGGCGCTCAGGGCTGCCGGCTGCGGCTATCTGGGTTTTTGCGCGCTGGAGGATGAGGGCAGCCAGGGTGGCTTCCGCTCCTGAAACGGAAAGAGTTCCCTGGCTGCAGCTTATTGTTCCGGGGAGGGATGAGCCCCAGAGTGCTGCAGACGGGGTGGTATTAGTGATGGGAGAACGATTCCGCCCCGTCAGCGCCGTAAGAGCCCGCAAGGATCAGCTTTTGGGGCTCTCGGTTGCAGCCGCTGCGCTCTGCGAGGCTATTCCATACGCTTTCGAGAACGGCTTCGATCTGCTGCTGCTCGACGGCACGCCCGGAGTCGAACTCCACTGGGCGGAACTCGGCCCCCCCCCCGATCTGAGCGTTATTCGGGATGCCCTGAGAACCTTAAGGAAGCTCAATCGTGAAGAGGAGATCGACCTCGTCTACTTCGGCGGACTTCGCTCCGGCACAGACGTCGCCAAGGTATTGGCGGCAAACTGCAAAGCCGGTGTGTTCGGCGCCGCAATGGGTATTGCCATGGGAGGAACTATGGAAAACGACCGTATAGTGTTCGAGAACGGCCTTTCTTCAGAGGAACGTTGTCTACGCGGCGCAGAACTGGATCAAGGGTACTGCCCAGGAAACAGCTATCATTGCGCGCTGTACGGGAAAAACCAACGTCCACAATCTCGAGCCCGAAGATATGCGGACGATCACCCTTGCCACGGCTGATGCCACAGATATCCCTTTGGCATCCGGGCGGCCGCCAAGGGATTACTTTTAGCAACCAGGGCTCGGAAAGGAGTCGTTGACCCATATGTTCAGGGAACTCGTAAATAAATTCGGGCGCAATCGCGACAGGCGTCTGTGGCATAAGCACCCGCTGCAGAAGAGTTACGATGCGGTCATTATCGGAGGCGGTCTTCACGGCCTCGGCGCGGCCTATTACCTGGGGCGGGATCACGGGATGACCAATGTTGCCGTGATCGAGCGCCGATACGTCGGATACGGGGGCAGCGGACGCAACACTTCGATCGTCCGCTCCAACCAGCGCAGCAAGGAGAACATTCCCCTCTATGACGAAGGGCTCAAACTCTGGCCGGAATTGATGCGGGAGCTGGACTTCAACCTGATGTACTTCAACTGCGGCAATCTCAATCTCGTTCACGCAGAGGCCGAGGCCGCGGCCATCAAAATGACGGTGGCGACCGCTCAATTCATGGGTGTGAAGTCGGAGTTTCTAACCCCGGAGGAATGCAAGAAGCTGGTCCCGCAGCTCGATATCAGCGACAGGCTGCGCTTTCCGATCATGGGCGGGATGTACCATCCTCCAGGAGGCACCGTGCGGCACGACGCGGTGGTCTGGGCACTGGCCAAAGGGGCTGACAAACTGGGGACCCATATTCATCAGCTCACCGAAGTCCAGGGCATCGATGTGGAAGACGGCAAGGTCACCGGTGTCAGAACGGACAAAGGAATTATTCGAACGCCGATCGTTCTCAATGCGGCAGGGGGCTACAGCCCAACTATCTCGTCAATGGTGGGCATCCAATTTGCCGATCAGCGTGCTGCCGCTCCAGGCCATGGTCTCCGAGCCGCTGAAGCCCTTCCTGGATCACGTGGTCTCTTCCGGACGCTATCACGCCTATGCCAGCCAGAGCCTCAAAGGAGAGATCGTGACGGGGTCGCACATGGACCCATGGCCGACGTACAACACGGCCTACACATCGGCGCGATACCTTAAACACCAGGGGGAAGCCCTCATGGACATGATGCCCTGCCTCCGAGGGACCAGGTTCATGCGGATCTGGGCAGGCCTGACCGACATGACGCCCGATATGGCCCCCATCATGAGCGACTGCCATATCGAAGGCTACTACATGGATTGTGGATGGGGGTACTTCGGCTTCAAGTCGGGGCCGATCACCGGGCGATACATGGCCGAATGGCTGGCTTCACGCAAGTGTCCGGATATTCTGAAACCCTTCAGCCTCAGGCGATACAGGGATTACAACCTGCAGCGGGAGACGGGCGCGACGATGTACTACACCCCGTGGAACTAGAGGAGAAAATCCATGTCTTTTCTGATCGATTGCCCCCATTGCGGGCCGCGCAATATATATGAGTTTCGATTCGGCGGGGAAGTCAAGCCCCGGCCTGACGAGAATAGAGTTACCGATGAGGAGTGGGCGGATTACGTTTACCTGGCGGACAACGTTTGCGGACCGCAGAACGAGTGGTGGTTCCATACCAAGGGCTGCGGCTGCTGGTTTGCCGTTACCAGGGACACGCGCACCAACCTGCCGGTCATATGCGAGGAGGAGAAGTCGTGATGGTTCGACTGCCTAAAACTCCAACGCAGCGTATCGACCAAGAGCGGGAAATCGTCTTCAACTACAAGGGCAAGCCGATGAAAGGGCTGGAGGGTGACACTATCGCGACTGCCCTTTTTGCAGATGGCGTACGCGTCTTTTCCCGCAGCTTGAAGTATCACCGTCCAAGAGGCCTGTATAACCTCGACGGCTACAGCTCCCACTGCCTGATGGGCGTGGACGGAGAGCCGAATGTCCGTGCGTGCATGACACCTTTACGCCAGGGGATGGTGGTCAAACCGCAGAATGTTATCGGGAGCCCTGAATGGGATCTCATGTCGCTTATGCAATGGTTCGGTTTCGCCATGCCGGTGGGTTTCTACTACAAGGTGTTCCACAAGCCGGCGTGGCTTTGGAAGTTTGTCGAGCCGGTGATCAGGCGGGCGGCCGGGTTTGGCGTTGTCGATCCCACGATGCCGGACGGCATTTACGAAAACCGCTATCTCAATGCCGAAGTGTGCATCGTCGGCGGCGGCCCGGCGGGGATGTGCGCTGCGCTGGAGGCCGCGAAAAGCGGTGTTCGCGTGGTTCTCCTTGAGACAAAAGACCGGCTCGGCGGCACCCTGAACTACCGCACCGTCCCGGTGAACGGCGGCGCTCCAGCGTTTCTGCGCGCAGCGCAGCTTGCCGACGAAGTTCTTGCCTGCGAAAACATCCGGGTACTGCTTTCAACCTCCGCAACGGCGATCTACCAGTCCAATCAGGTCACGGCGGTTCAACGGGGGGGACCTGGGGACCACTTCCGAGAGTGTTATTACGAAATTCGCGCGAAAAGCGTCGTCGCTGCCACCGGCGCCATCGAGCGGCCGCTTATTTTCCAGAATAACGATATGCCCGGAATCATGCAGGGAAGCTGCGCGCACCAATTGGCCAACACGTATGCGATCAAGCCGGGAAGCCGTGCGGTCATTAGCGGATTCCATGACGGCATGCTGGAAGTCGCCGTCGATTTGGCGGAACTCGGCGTGGAAATCGCCGCCGTGGCCGACGGCCGTCCAAGCGGGTTCGATGCCGCCGCCATTGACCGTTTGAGCCGGTTGGGCATCCCCTTTTTCCGGGGTTATGCGGTAAGCAGTGCGGGCGGGTTCCGTTCCATTTCCAGGGCTATTTTGCAGCCGCTGGGAGACGGAAAGCCGTTGAGGTTCGACTGCGATCTGCTCGTCACCTCGGCTGGCGAAACACCACTATCGCAACTCCTCCAGGTTGCGGGCGCGAAGATGGCCTACGATTCTCATTCGGCCAGGTTCTTGCCGGTTGAACTCCCGCCCTGCATCCATGCGGCCGGACGCGTCATGGCTCTTGACGATATCGCTGCCATCGAAGCCCAGGGACGGCTGGCTGCTCTGGCCGCTTTGAAGGATTGCGGCCTCGATGTAGGCGTGGAGATGAAGGCGGCTGGGGAAGCCCTGGAAGTTCTCTCGGGCCCCCAAATGGGTTTTGGGATTGTCCGGACCTTCGGGAAGGGACACAAGCGCTTCGTGTGCTTCGATGACGACGTTACGGTAGACCAGATCGCAGACGCCATAGGGGAAGGTTTCGACCAGACTGAGCTTGTCAAGCGCTATACGACGGCCGGAACGGGTCCGTCCCAGAGCTATCTCTCCGGACAAAACCTGCCGCTGGTTGTCGGTGAGCTCAAAGGCCTGGGGCCCGGCTCCGTAATGCCGACGACCATACGTCCGCCTATCTTCCCGACCAGCATGGCTGTTCTGGGGGGCCGCCGGCACGCACCCGTCAAGCACACCCCGCTTCACGAGCGCCAGAAGGCCATGGGCGGCATCATCCGGCTGGCAGGCGTCTGGAAACGCGCCCGGTTCTTCGAAAACGAGCAGGCGATCTCGGAAATTGAGAACGTGCGTAAGAATGTAGGATTTATCGATGTTTCCACACTGGGGAAGTTCCGCCTGTTCGGACCGGACGCCCTGAAACTCCTCCAGAGGGTCTATGCTGGAAACATGGGCACAGTTGCTCACGGCAAACTCAAGTACGGTGCGATGTGCAACGAACAGGGCGTGATCATCGATGACGGCGTGGTTACCAAAATGGGCGAAAACGATTACTTCTTCACCACGAGCACGGTTCGGGCCGCAAACACCGGTGAATGGCTGAGTTTCCACAGCAGGCTGGAAGACTGGCAGACCAGCTTGGTCAACCTCACCGATGCCATGGCGGGGATCAACATGGCGGGGCCACGCGCGCGGGAGGTGCTATCCAGACTCACCGACGGCGACTTGAGCAATGAGGCGTTTCCCTATATGGGCATCCGCCGGATGACGCTCTGCGGTGAGATAGAGGCGCTCGTAATGAGGCTGGGATTCGTGGGAGAGCTTTGCTATGAGATCCATGCGCCTTCCTCATACGGCCCAACGCTCCACGACGCTATCGTGGACGCCGGGAAATCCTTCGGGATCAAACCCTTCGGACTGGAGGCACAATCCGTGCTGCGCCTCGAAAAAGGGCACGTCATCATAGGGCTTGAGACCGACAATCATTCCACACTCCATGACATTGGAATGAGCTGGGCCTGGGACCGGCGCAAGACGGAGGCGAAGAGCGTAGGAGCGCCGGCGCTGCGTGCCACTGAAAAACAGAAGCACCGGCAAAAGTTGGTGGGATTCAAGATGAACAACCCCCTGGAAACACCGGCGGATGGTTCCATCATCGTCGCAGGAGGCGTAGTTAAAGGGCGTGTCTGCTCTTCGCGCTACAGCACTACACTCGGGCAGTCCATCGGCATGGCCCTCGTCGATCCCGAGCTGGCTGCGATAGGGGGTGCACTGGAAATTTACACGGACGGAAAATTGGTAAAAGGGCAACTGCCTGCTGTTGTCACAGTCAAGGCCGAAATCGTGCCGACGCCTTTCTATGACCCTGAAGGACTTCGCATGAAAAGCTAAACGGATCTCCACGCGTCAGTTCGAAAAATCACCGGTTGAGGAGCAGCGAATGCTGAAACGTGTTTCACCTGTCGATATGGGTTTAATAGCGGAGCGGGTCCTGGCGCGAAACGGCTGGGAAATTTCCCTGGCCTACGCCGGTGAAAGACCCCAAAGCACCTTGTTTGTAACGGATTTGAGCCATGCGCCCAAGTGGACTTTGCAGGGACCTGATCTCGACTCGATCCGCCCCGCGGGCTTGAGCATGCCAGAAAAGCCGGGTATGATTACCTTGGAGCGCAGCCTGCTCATCGCCCGTCTCATTCCTACGGAATGCAGGATCATGGACCTCGGTGTACAGACTCCTGTTTTCGAAGAAAAGGGCTTCACGGATGTCACCGATGCGTATGCAGCCATTGCCCTCGTAGGATCCCGGTGCTTCGATGTGATTGCAAAGCTGAGTTCGATGGACTTCGAAGGACAATTCAGTCCAAGGGCTGCACTGGCTCCCGTGGAAGATGTGACGTGCCTCCTGGTGCGCATTGAGGGGACGGGCAGCGTTCCAGGGATTATCCTTGCGGGTGCGCGGGGCTACGGCCACTTCTTTCTTGATGCATTGCTCGATGCCGGGAGGGAGTATTCCATCCAGGCGGCGGGATGGGAACGCTTCAGCCCATGGATTGCCGGGGCGTGCTCCAGCGACCGGATAAAAGAGCGGGGGAATGATATTTCAGTTCAAAGATCCCCCACACCCGCCCGGATTTCCGCTACGCGCGCCACGCGCACGAGGCCGAGCGCTCGACGCTAGCGGTGGCTGGCTGAAGGCCCATCGCCGCTGGTGTTAAACTGGGTAAGGGGATTTCGTGTGGAGTTTCACTTGGACCCGCCACTTAACTCCGCAGGGGGGCTTCATGCCCTCCCGCAACAATTGACTGGTTCGATGAGATCGACTTTTCTAAAAAGCCGGCGGCACATTTTTGTACCACCGGCCCATTATTGAGACCATGGCCTACGAAGAAATAGTGAGTTTTCTCAAGAAGAAAGGCGTCTCGTTTAAAATACACGAGCATGAGCCGGTTATAACGATCAGGGACGCCCAGGAAAAAGCTCCCACCCTCATTGACGGGCTACTCAAGACGGTGGCCTTCAGGATCAAGGACTCATTCTGGGTGCTTGCCTCCGTCAAATGCCGGGACCGGATCGACTACCGCAGACTTGCCTCTGCGCTCGGTGTGAATCGGCGGGAGTTGCGCAGTCTTTCACCTGAAGAGGTCCTGAGAGACTTGGGATATGAGGTGGGGGGAGTGGGGCCGATTCCACCGCGCAGCGACGTTCTCACCGTCTTTGACGAAGGCCTGCGTGGTGCAAAAACGGTCTACTTCGGGAGTGGAAAGAATACCCTCACATTGGAAGTCGAATTTGATGAGCTGCTGCCAGCCACCGGGGGCAAGTTATGCCCTATCGTGCATGATACTCCGTGAGAAAAGCGCGGGGGCATGCATGACCCAGAAGTTCGTGCCCGCAAATCATCCCCTTCCACCTATGCAAGATCACAACGGCGAAAAGACCGCCGTGGTAAGGATTGTCATCAAGTCTTATGAGCGGAAAAGCGAACAGGCTCTCTTCGTCGCACATGGTTCTCCCTGATCGCCGATAGTGTGGCTCCCAATGCACGAACCTGTCCTCAAAGCGGAACCTATTAAGGTTCTCCACATATTGCCTGGTCTTATCCTTGAGATCGGTTTTGACACGATTCCTGGACTCCTGGGGAATGAGGCTGGGGGAGTGAACATGCAATCCACTCCGTGCTCAATCAGACTATCATGCAGCCAGAAACAGACTGCTTCGTACATCACCTGGATGGAAGAGCCTCTATACCGTTGCAAAAGCGATCCGAAGCACTTCCCAGTTTCCTGAGACGCTCCCTCTGAACAGCTCCACACCGCTGTTCGAATTGTCACATGGCGGCTTAACTTGTGCAGATCAATCCCGACAAAGAGTACTTCTGCAGAATCTCAACGCTTTACTTGTGGCTTCATTTCCTGCTCCCTCTCCTTGGATTAGAAGAAGAATAGAACTCAAGATCCGGATATCTCGGGACTTTTTTGGATCATGGTTACTTGCCAAAATGATGACTCTTCAAATCACCCAAAATTTTATAGTATGATTAGGACACCTTGTAAGGGTTTATCACAGAGACGGGATATGGTCCGGACGTGAAGAGACAAGAATTGAGGGATTGAGGAATTGATCCGTAAACATCTTACAAAGCCTTTCTCTGCGATCTCTGCGGCCTCTGTCACGAAAAGTTCCCACGCGAAGACGCGAAGCCGCGAAAATGCGAAGGGAATGGCACTTTTCATGGTTTCAGATACAAGGGTATCTCTTAGTGACATGGGGTGCTGCGGTGATAATTTTTTGTCTCTCTTTTTTCAAACTCAGCTAGGATAGACGCCAAATGAGAGCCATTTGAAATCGTCCCGGAGGCGGTCGTCGGTCTTTTTGCCGATCCGGCACATAAAAAGATTGTCGGCATCAAGGCAGATATTTGGTTCGTTGGTTTTACACTCGTTAAACTGGAAGGGTTGAAAGAGACGTACCATCATTTTCCGGTATTGTGAAGCGGTCATTTTGGTGCCCTTCAAATCCCAGATCCAGGTGAATCCTACGAAGTATATGATTTTTTCCTCCACCTCGGGATGAGACACCATCCCTTTGACAAGAGCACTTCCAACCCCCATTTGCCTCCAATCGCGGGTAACCTCTATCGCCTTGACCTCCATCATCACTCCGCGACCGAGCCTCTCCCACCGCTGTCCGGGTTCCGGACAGGAAAGGACCCCGAAACCGATGATGTTTTCTTTATCGCTTACCGCAAGAACCACATTCGAATCCTCTTCGGCAGCCCTTTTTATGAGACTTTCACTCCTTGTGTAGAGCGACCGGAAACCGGCATGCAGGCCGAACTGCCGGTCGAAACTGAGCCGCCGGATCTCATCGGCAGAAACAAAGGTAACTATGGATAACTCCCCCTTCGGGGTCTCAAGAGCGGTCCGTTCACTCACGTGAAAAATCCTCCTACTTTACCGCATCAACGGCCGGGCGCGGGCGACAGGACTGAGGACTGAGGACTGAGCGCGGGCGACAGCCAGGCGTCGGCGATGGTTGGCCGGATGGCCGCCACCCCAGCGCCACATAGGTCTCCAGGCTCTCCCTGGAGTTATTTTATTTGCAGAACATTCCATACACGGACACCCTTTGACGGTAAGGTTATCATCAAAGGGCTCCAGTCCGAAAAGATTTTTTAGAATATTCAATTTTGCTTGACGAGCAGCCGGATAAAAGCTATTACACAGCCACCTTATAGCTAGTTTCCGTCCGGAAAAGGCCCTTTTCCCCCCTGGCGGCGTCAATCTTTGGGTTTGCTTGTGCGGCGTACCGACGTACGCCTCCGCGCAACCCCTCGATTTCCTTGCCAGGACGAAAAATGCCTCTTTTCCGAATCGTAAACTGGTAGTGCCTAATCCGGAATTTCCAGATGGACACTAGCTAGTTTCTGGTGCGGAAAATGTTAGCCGTTCACCCGGTGTTTCCGGATAAAAACCAACTAGTTTTTCGAAAAAAACCTCCATAGAGTTAAGAAACACATCTTCACTTCTAGCTCCCCGCGCCGCTCCACGCTGAACTCATCTTTTTTCAAACTCCACACTCCGCGAAGCGGACTGATAACCCTCCGTTTCGCCAGAACCGTCTAATAGGCCATTGGAACTAAGGTCAAGCAGGCATTTGTGGAAATAAAACTTCAGGAAGGAGTTGAGCAGATGGCGTGGGACGATCGGTTTGAGCACATGCGGGTTGAGGAATTGCACAAATTCCAACTCGCCAAGCTTAAGGAAACCGTGGGCTGGGTTTACGAAAGAGTTCCGTTTTACCGCAGGAAGCTGGACGAATCGGGTATCCGGGCGGAGGATCTGAAGTCCCTGGAGGATATCAGAAAGCTTCCCTTTACGGTGAAAAACGATCTGAGGGACAACTATCCCTTCGGGCTTTGCGCCGTCCCCATGGATGAAGTGGTTCGCATACACTGTTCCTCCGGAACGACCGGCAAGCCCATTACCGGACCTTATACCGCCGAAGACGTGGAGCAGTGGACGGAGTGCGTCGCCAGGGTGCTCCATGCTGCGACGGTGAGAAAGGAAGATATCGTTCAGATCGCTTATGGCTATGGACTTTTTACCGGCGGCCTTGGACTTCACCAGGGAGCAAGCCGCGTCGGATGCGCAATCGTCCCGACCAGTTCTGGAATGACCGAAAGGCAGATCATGCTGATGAAGGATTTCGGGACCACGGCCCTTTTTTGTACCCCGTCGTACGCTCTGACCATCGCCGAACACGCTGAGGAGATGAAAATACCGATCAGGGATTTGCCGCTTCGCGTGGGCGTTTTCGGGGCTGAGCCCTGGACGCTGGCTATGCGTGATGAAATAGATGCAAGGATGGGAATCTCGTCCAGGGACGTCTACGGACTCACCGAACTTGGCGGCCCCGGGATGGCGTATGACTGTGACGCAAGAAACGGGCTTCATATAAACGAGGACCACTTCCTGGTGGAAACCATCGATCCGGTCACACTCGAGCCGGTGCCGTTCGGGAAAAGGGGCGAGATGGTGCTCACCGCCATACAGCGCCGCGCCATGCCCCTGCTGCGCTACCGCACCAAGGATATCACCACTTTAAGAAGGGAACCCTGTTCCTGCGGGCGCTCCTTCGTCAAGATGGACAAGGTCACCGGACGCACCGACGACATGCTCATCATCAACGGCGTCAATATCTTCCCGTCTCAAATCGAAGCACTGCTGTCCGACATCAAGGAAATCGAACTTCAATATCTGCTCGTCGTACGCAAGAAAAAGCACCTCGATGAGCTCAACATCCGGGTGGAGGGCAAAAAGGAAGTGTTTGACGCAGGCCCTGGCAAGGTTGCGGAGGTTGAAAGAAAAATCGCGGACCATATCAGGGGGATGCTGGGCATCCATGTCGGCATGGAAATGGTCAAACCGAAGGCGCTCAAGCGAAGCGAAGGGAAAGCGGTGCGCGTCGTGGACGAGAGACCCAGGTAGGCCCGGGAACAAAAAGATCCACCGCAGAGGCGCAGAGAACGCAGAGATCTGTTTCGAAAAGTTGGCGGTGGGACCGCCAGCCGGGGTTGCCAAGCCCACACCACGTCTTTTCATAGTTTCCGGGTGTCCCGCAGGAACGTGCACAACGGCTTCGAAAAGACACTCTGGCCTAAAAGCACTGCCGGAATGACGAAAGTGGGAGCCCCGCCACTTCTCATGGTTTCAGGGTGTCCCGAGAGAAACGTGAGCAATTGTTTCGGAAAATACATCGTGGGCATCTCTTGTCGTCAAAGAACCCAGGGATCGCAGCGCAGGCCGGTGGTCGCGAGTCACCAGGGCTGCCCGGCATTCGATAGGTTGATTGTAAAATTGGATAACTTACCCGTGTTGAGCGATTTCAAAGATGACTCCAAGCCATCCGGCCAAAGCCGGCAGCGGTGAGGGTTCATGCAGGAGGAATCGCGCAATTCAGGACTCATACGAGGAGGGAAATATGGACGTCGGCAAGATAGGTGTGGTAGGGGCGGGGGCGATGGGCGGCGGGATAGCGCACGTCGCAGCCATGAGTGGTTACGAAGTGGTTTTGCGCGACATAGATATGTCTTATGTGGAAAAAGCCATCAAAAATATGGACAAGTTCATGGCGCGCTCGGTCGAGAAGGGGAAAATAAGCGAGGAGCAGCGTCAGGCTGCTTTTAACCGTGTAAAAGGAACGATCGTTCTGGAAGATTTCGCCGATGCGGATTTTGTCATAGAAGCCGTGCTCGAAGACCTCGACCTGAAAAGAGAGGTATTTAAGGCCCTGGACAAGATTTGCAGACCGGAAGCCGTTTTGGCTACCAATACCTCCTCGATGTCGATTACCGCAATTGCCGCCTCCACGAACAGGCCTGACAAGGTTTGCGGGATGCACTTTTTCAATCCGGCTCAGCTTATGCGCCTGGTGGAAGTGATAAGAGGGCTGCAGACATCCGATGAGACCGTCGCTACGGCCAAAGCCCTGGCGGAGTCTTTTGGCAAGAAGGCTATCGAGGTCAAGAAAGATTCTCCCGGCTTCGTGGTCAACCGGGTCCTGATTCCCCAGTTTGTGGAGGCGGTCCGCCTGCTGCAGGAAGGAGTAGCTTCGGTAGAGGATATCGATACGGCTGTCAAGCTCGGATTGAACTACCCGATGGGTCCCTTCGAGCTCATGGATTTCACGGGGATCGATATCGCCTACTTTGTCATGGAGTATTTCGCCGATGAGTTTCGCGACGGCCATTACGGCGCGCCTCAAATCCTTAAGCAGATGGTGCGGGCCGGAAAGTTGGGTAAAAAGACCGGTGGAGGTTTCTATTCCACATAAGTAAAGCTGGAAGCCCGGAACAATTTCCAGGGGAAGTCTTTATGAGGAAATCAAGACTATGTTGACGAAAGCGTACATACCTTTCAGGGGCTATTACTCGACCCCGTTCGCAAGGTGGCAGGGCAGTATGGCAACCCAGAACGCCATAACCCTTGCGGCGGATACATCGAAAAGATGGTTGGCCGGGAAAAACTGGGACCCGAAAATGTTCGACTACCTTTTTCTGGGTATCACTATCGGGCAGCCCAAGTGGTTCTATGGAAGCCCCTGGGCCGCCGCTCTCATTGGCGCTCCGGACATTCCCGGAATGACCATCAGCCAGGCGTGCACCACTTCAGCCACCTGCATCTACCAGGCGGCCATCGGCGTGGAGACGGGACTCTACCGCAATCCCTTTTGCCTGATGACTGACAGATGCTCAAACGGACCTCATACCGTATGGCCCAATCCTCAGGGCCCGGGGGGCGAAGTGGAATCTGAGAACTGGCTGATGGACAACTTCGGCCACGATCCCTGGGCCTGCAATTCCATGATCGAGACTGCCGAGAATGTGGCAAGGGAGGCAGGACTCACGAGGGAGCAGGCCGATGAGGCAACCCAGCGGCGCTACGAGCAGTACCTGGCCGCCCTTGATGACGACAGGGATTTTCAAAAAAGGTACATGTTTCCGGTCGAGATCAGGATTTCCAAAAAAAAGACCATCGTGGTGGAAACCGACGAAGGAATAACGCCGAGCAGCCGGGAAGGCCTGGCGGTCCTGAAGCCCGTAGTGCCCGGCGGCATTCACACTTTCGGCTCGCAAACCCATCCGGCGGACGGAAATTGCGCCTTAGTGGTAACTTCGAGGGAAAAAGCAGTGGAGTTGAGCGCAGACCCTTCGGTCGAGATTCGGGTGGTCTCATACGGCTTTTCCAGGACAAAAAAGGGCTTCATGGCTATGGCGGTTGTTCCGGCAATCAGAATGGCCCTTGACAAAGCAGGCATAGGGGTCGCCGACCTAAAGGCCATAAAGACCCATAATCCCTTCGTTACAAACGACCTCTATATGGCCCGGGAACTGGGCATCGATGTGATGGGAATCAACAATTACGGGTGCTCTCTGATTTTCGGGCATCCGCAGGCCCCCACGGCGGGAAGGCTTATCATCGAAGGCATTGAGGAAGTGGCCAAACTGGGGGGAGGATATCTTCTGTGGGGGGGATGCGCGGCAGGGGACACGGCCGCGGCTCTCGTAATAAGAGTCGGTTAGGGTGGAGCTTACGATGAACATTGCTAAGAATTTGGAGCGAGCAAGTCTTTATTTTCCCGAAAAACCTGCATTGATATTCGAAGGTAGAACCTACATCTATCAAGAGCTGAACCAACAGGTGAATCGTGCCGCCAATGTTTTGAAAGCCCTTGGAGTGGAGAAAGGCGACCGAGTGGGTCTATTTCTGCCCAATGTCCCGGCCTTTATAATCAGCTACTTTGCCGTCGAGATGCTGGGGGCGATTGCCGTTTCCATCAGCTCGGCATCAAAGGCAAGGGAAGTGAAATACATAGTCAACGATTCAGGGTGCAAAGTTCTTCTCACGACTTCCGACTTGCGCGTGGAAGTCCCAACAGATGAATTGCCGACTGTGAAAAAGGTGATCATTGCCGAAGGCGAAGCCGGAGACGATCTTGATTTAAACAGTCTTATGGCCAAGGCGGATGCGAATTTCCGGCTTATGGAAATGGATCCCGACGATCCGGCGGTAATTCTCTACACATCGGGGACAACTGGTTTCCCAAAAGGCGCGGTGCTGACGCACAAGAACATAGTGTCCAATTCGGCTTCAGCGGCCAATCACTCAGGAATCGTTTCCGAGGATCGAATTCAACTGTTTCTGCCCCTTTTCCACGTATTTGGCCAGAATTATATCATGAACGGCGCTTACTCCAAGTGCGCCACTATCGTCCTGAATCGCAGGTTCGAACCCGAACCGGTGCTCGACAGCATGGCCTCGCACCGCGTGACGATGCTCTTTGCCGTACCGACTATTTATATACACTTCATCAATATGGACACCTCACGGTATGACCTTTCCAGCCTTCGATACTGCTTCACTGCTGCTGCGGCAATGCCACGGGAAACAGCCCTTCAGTGGAAAGCAAAATTTGGAATGCCCACCCATGAGGGATATGGATTGACCGAGAGCTCGCCCTTCGCCACTTACAACCATAGCTATCGGCATAAACATGGCAGCGTCGGAACTCCGATCGAGAATGTGGATGTAATGATTGCGGATGATGAGGGCAACGAACTGCCTCCGGGAGAAATTGGAGAAATAGTCATCAGGGGCCCTAACGTGATGAAAGGCTACTGGGGCAAACCTGAGGCTACTGACCAGGCGATTCGCAATGGATGGCTTCGCTCAGGCGACGTCGGAATGATGGATGATGAGGGGTATTTTTTTATTACAGACCGCTTGAAGGACATGATCAATGCCGCAGGATTTAATGTCTATCCCAATGAGGTTGAACAGGTAATTTACCAGCACCCCTCGGTGCAGGAAGCAGCGGTTTATGGAGTTGCAGATCCGGTAAGCGGTGAAACGGTCTATGCCAGTATCGTTCTGAAGGAAGGGCAGCTAATTGATGAAGCAAACATTGTCGAATTTTGCAGAGCAAATATGTCCGCATACAAGGCGCCAAGAAAGGTTATTTTTACCGATCAATTGCCTAAGAGTGCGACAGGCAAGATATTAAAGAGGGTGTTGAGGGGGGATAATTGATTTTTGAAGAGCAGGCAGCCGATTTAACTACCTTAATGCAAGAATTCTATCTACCTTCGATTTTACTATCATCTTCACTAGACCTGGCGTGGTTATTTTTCCCCGGGCTTTTCCAAGCCTGATGGTGGTATCGATAATATCCCTCGGCACCTCTGGTTGTTGGGATTGAGGTTTTCGAACCAAAGTGAGCGAATCGGCAGGGCAGGTGGAAACGCAGAGCCCGCAACCGATGCAGCGATCGACATCGAAGCGCACCTCGCCGGCTTCGAGTTTGAGGGCCTCCATCTGGCAGCGGTCCACGCAGATACCGCAAGTTTGACAGTTTTCAGGATTATGAGTGGCAAAAAAAGGGCTTGACGCCATTGCGGCAGGCTTTGCCTGACGCTTGAACATTTTCAGAACCTGACAACAGCAGCCGCAGCAAAGACACATCCAAAGAGCATCTTTGGCGTTGGAGGGCTGCAGGACGAGACCGGCCTCATCGGCCCATTTGAGAATATCCAGGGTCTCCTGCAGGTCAATCTCCCGGCCCACGCCATCCTTTTTGCGATAATCCAACGCCATGCCGAATCCCAAACAACTCTCCTCCCGCTTGTCACACCCATTTCCCATCATGGTATGCTCGCGACGGCAGATGCAGGGTCCAACCGAAAATTTCTTCTGGGCCCGGACCAGTTCCTCGGCCATCTCATAGGGCAGCACTTTAAGTTCCGGAGTCACACTGCGACCCACAGGAATGACGCGCATCTGAGGGACCTTCCAGGCCTGTTCGGTAAGGGCAGGTAAATATTCATTCTGGTCCTTTATCAACTCTACATCCAGACCGTTGACGTGGTACTCCCAGATCCCTACAAGGTATTGAGCCGCCATGTATCTTGCGGGACCCGTTTCCCGCTCCTCCCTCAAAATAAGCCCCTTTTTCGCCATCTCATCAAGGAGCTGAACGGTCTCATCCCGTGGTAACCCGGCCCTGCGTGCGACGACTCGTGGTTCTTCGTGAAGCAGTGTAAGGTAAAGGGCAAGTTTTGCTTCCTCCGGGGTAAAGAGCCTCTTCAGAATACGCATTTCCACTCCACTCCCGGTGGGTGGAAAGCCGCCCGGAAGGTTGTCCAAATGCTTGGCCAGTCTTTTATAGATTTCCTGTTCCATGGGGTCATCACCTCAGATTTTTCAGCCGCCGCCAGGCAAGGTTTTGGTTTTGAGTCTTTCTATCGGCTTTGGACCCCAATACCAAGCATCCGGTGCATGAGGCTTCGGTGAAGTCCGACGGCCCCTTCCGGACAGAGTTCATGACAGCAGTAACAGCGGATGCACTGTTTGTCGTCTATATGAGCAACCTTTCGTTTTTTCTCGATAATTTCGATCGCGTTCACAGGGCATGAATCACGGCAAATCCCGCAGGCAATACATTTTTTCCTTATTACCTCAGGTGATTGCGAAAGCCATCCTTTGAAAAAGGGTTCCAACGGCTTTTGCCACCAGGACAGAACCCCCCCAAGACCATCCATTGTTGCCGGAAGCCGATAATCAGAGACACGAACCTGTGAAATCTCCGCACCTACAACCTCGATTTCATCCAGACATGCAGGAGCAAGCCCGCGTCTTGCGGCCGCAATGAGCAGCGGGTTATGTTCTCGCCGAAGTCCGATGATCTCACATGCAACGACATCAAGGGCCAACGGGTTTATCGATCCCAGCAGCAAACCGACCGACCGGGGAGTGCCGGCGGTACCCGGTCCGTCTCCCTCCATTCCTGTGACGGCGTCCATAATGGATAGCCTGGGTGAGACATATCCGGCCAAATCGAGCAACATATCGGCAAAATGATCCTGGTCGCGAAGTTTGGCGTGATAGCCCGGTTTAGTGAGCCCTGGTATGACTCCGAAATTATTCTTGACCGCTCCTGTAAAACTCATGAGCGTATGCGTCTTCAGCTTGCAGAGGTTGAGTACCGCATCGGCTTCTATCACCGGAGCGATCACGTCGAAGTGCTTGATCAATTTTCCTTCCAGGAAGGAAACCGGCCTGCAGTTCGTGTCAAAATTGAGTTCGGCCCCCGATGCTTCGGCCGCATCGAACATTCCACATTCCCGATAGAGAGTATTCAGGATTTTTTCATTGTATTTGTACCCGGAGCCGGGACTGTCCGCTATAACGGCAGACGCGCCCTCTTTCTTTACCATTCGTGCAATTGCGGCCACAACCCGCGGATGGGTGGTTATCGCCTTTTCCGGTTTGGCCGGCATGAGCAAGTTGACTTTGAGCACAATTTTCTCATTCGGTTGGACAAACCGGCTCATACCGCCCATCATCGAGACCAATTCATCCATCTTTTCATCTACAAGATCATAGTCAGGACAACGTATAACGTAGACCTTATTCATTAAAACCATCCTCTTCGTTTGGGCCCGGGAAACCGGAAAACTTGGATACAGCCGCGTTCCATATGATTCACACATGCCCTCGCGTCAATCTTCATCGCCATCAAATTTTAACCTGGCGTCCGTCTTTCGCAATTTTGGCTTCGGGAGCGAAAAGTTTCAAGCCCCATTGCATATCTTTTGAGCCGTTGTTTCAGCCAGCTTCATCACGTCCTCATGACTTACGACTTCCCCCGGTTCATTAACTCCTAAGGCACGAATGAGATGACTCTCACCAAAGCCGCCGTAGGCTTGGGTAAAGAATTGGAGTTTCGGGTAGATATCGGCAAAGCTGCTTGGGTCCGGATTGTTCTGAGCGAGGATTAAGACCAGCTTCTTCCCCGGAGCAAGACGAGATTTCCCGGGATTGGTCATGAAGTCGGGCACCAGGTATGAGAAGGTGCGATCCATGAATGTCTTTAGCTGAGCGGATACATCCCCGAAATAGACCGGCGACGCCAGCACGAGAACATCGGTTTGATGAACCGCCTCCAGAACTTCTGCGAGGTCATCTTTCAGCGCGCATCTGTCGAGCTTGGTCTTGCATGCCATACATGCCTGGCATCCGCGATATTGAAGATCGTTCAGAGAAAAAGTCTTCACCTCCGCACCCAGCCCTTCGGCGGTGTTGCAGAACCGATTTGCGATGGCAGCACTATTTCCCTTTTTTCTTGGGCTTCCGAGCAAGCAGACGATTTTCATTTCATTCTCCTATGTTGGGGCGGTGGGACCGCCTCCCGACTTGGCCACTGCCTCCGGCGGTGGGGCGGTGGGACCGCCGGCCAGATTCACCGCTACCTTCGGTGGCGGCATGGCAGGATCTCGACGCTATCCCTGACCTTTCCATGGCCAGAGGCAGTAATAGGTACGCTTCCGCGCTAAAATCCCCCCTGCCCCCCTTTAGGAAAGGGGGGGAAGCTCGATTTCCTTGCACCTTTCGGTGCGGCGCTGGGCGATCCGGAAATGGCGGGGCACCAAACTGTACGCGCCAGGACGAAAAATACCTTTCTTTTAGGTCAAAAATCCAAATCGGAAACTGCTTGTGTCTTATAAGGTGAAATTCTCCTACGTTCATCCGGGGTTTCCGGATGGACACGAGCTATTTTCGTCCCTGTTTCGCCATGCAGGTGAGTTGCTGCATGACTATTTTATCAAAAACGCAGTCAGGGAGCAGCCAACGGCAAAAGAGAAAGAGCTTTGCATGAAAGGGCGCCGCATAGCGGCTTTTGGGCCTGTTCGCTTGCAGGGCATGCTCGATGACTCGGGCAATGGCATCGGGAGTAGCCGGGGCCATCGGCCACTTGCCCGGACCACCGGCTTTCTCCAGGACGCCAGCCACTGCCCCGGCCAGTTCGCTGTAAGGACCGTTCCCAGAAGCGGCAAGGAGATTCTCTATTGCGATACCGCCCCATGCGGTCGAGATGATGCCGGGCTCAATCACCACCACATCGATCCCGAACTGTTTGACCTCTGTTCTTAATGCATCGGAAAGTGCTTCCAGGGCATATTTGGTGGCATGGTACCAGCCGCCCATAGGAGCTGTCAGCCGACCGCCCATAGAGCTGACGTTTATAATCCGTCCACGTTTCTGATTCCTCATGTGCGGCAGGACCAGGCGGGTCAGGGCCATCAAGCCGAAGACATTCACATTGAACTGGCGCCGTGCCTCTTCATCCGGCACATCCTCCAGGGCGCCGTAGGAACCGTAACCTGCATTGTTTACAAGGGCATCAATGTGCCCTTCGTTGCGCAGGATTTCTTCAACGGCGGCGCGGCACTGCTGCGGATCGACAACATCAAGTTTCAGGGGGATTGCGCCGATGCCGGTAAGATCCTGCATCGACTCAAGGCGGCGCGCGGCCGCATACACCTTCCAGCCCTTTGCGGCCAGAATTGCAACCGTAGCTTTTCCGATACCCGAGGAAGCACCTGTAATCAGTACAACTTTTTCAGCAGTCTTTCCGGCAGGGTTTACAGGATTTACACGATGCAGTGGAGGCTGTGAAGCGGGATGCGACGTTGATGCAAAAAAGGATTTGTCCATGCCGGGTCCTTTTTGGTCAAAGAGTTTCATCATTTCATAACTATCGAAATGAACCTTAAAATAAAAAGCCTGAAAGCAGGCTCACCTCTCCATGTGTGTCCTCTCACCTAGCCGGGCAGGAGTTTACTTACTTCTTCCCAAGTTTCGCGTACCTGCCGGGCGATCAGAAACTTCCCCTGACGCTCGGTGACAATCAGGCCGGCGTTGACCAGTTCCTTCAGGTGATGGGAGACCGTGGGCGCCCCGATCTTGAGATTGTCAACGATAGCGGAAACAACACAGCATTCATGGGTATCGAAGCTTTTTTGTTCAGCTTTGACAATGCTTAAATATATCTCCAGCCGATAGGGATGGGAGAGAGCCTTGAGAACTTTAGCGGCCTGTTTGATGTCCATATCAACCCTTTCACATTTCGATAACTATCAAAATGATATAACGCCAGCCCTTGCCCGTCAAGCATTTTTTTGAGCAAAGATTTGACGATTTTTCTCACTCAAAAAATTTTCTCATTCTTAAAGATACCTCAAAGCGCCGGAAAGATGTATAATTGCTCCTGTTGATCATTATATGTCCACCCTTACTGTCGAATGAGAATGGAAAAGGTACCGATTCAGAAAGCAGTTGGAATGGTCCTGGGACATGATGTTACGCGGATTGTGCCGGGAGAATTCAAGGGGGTAGTGTTCAAAAAGGGCCATGTGATCCTGGCGAAAGATGTGGCGGCCTTCCTTGAGATCGGAAAGGAGCATGTCTTTGTCCTCGATCCGGGAAAAGGCTTTATTCATGAGAATGAGGCCGCACTAAGGCTGGCCGGGGTTGCTGCCGGCCGGGGCATTGAGCTTTCCGAACCTGCTGAAGGCAAGGTAACTCTTTCGGCCGGTGCAAAAGGGCTTTTGAAGGTCAATATTGCTGCGTTGTATGCGGTGAATTCCATACACGAGATTGCATTTGCGACCCTTCATACCAATCAAACAGTCGACGCGGGGCGAGCGGTCGCTGGAGCGCGGGTCATTCCCCTCGCCGTTCAAGAGGATAAACTCCGAAGGGCGGAACAAATCTGCACGGAAAACGGCTCTCTCATTGAAGTTAAACCCTTTCGATCCCTGAAGGTGGGCATTGTTACGACCGGCAACGAGATTTGGCACGGACGCATCGAGGATAAATTCGGCCCGATCGTGAGGACTAAATTTGCCGATCTGGGGAGTCAAGTGATTGGGCAGGAGCTTGTGTCCGACGATGTCAGCCTGACTGTAAGAGCGATCCGCTGCTTCCTGGAGCAGGGCGCCGAGATGATCGCGGTGACGGGAGGCATGTCCGTCGACCCCGACGATCAGACGCCGCACAGCATAAGGGCGGCGGGAGGTGAGGTCGTCGCATATGGCGTTCCCGTTCTGCCCGGAGCAATGTTCATGCTGGCCTACATCGAACAGGTGCCTGTTCTGGGACTTCCAGGATGCGTGATGTACCATAAAGCGAGTATATTCGACCTGGTTGTGCCTCGTATTCTGGCGGGCGACCAGTTAACCCGCGAAGACATTATTGCGATGGGACATGGCGGGTTTTGTTCCAATTGTCCGGATTGCAGGTACCCTGTCTGCAGTTTCGGGAAGTGAAGAGTTTTAATGGAATTCGCGCCCTGACAATGCCCCTCTTGTAATCTCCTGTGATTATCCCCTTCCGAATTACGTCCACATGATTTACATTAGGAAAACGCCGCTATATGCGGTCTTAATTTGTCTATTGAGGATCGTTTCATTGACTAGCATAGCTACACCCCAACAGAAGCGTTTTGAAAATGAGAAACCGAAACGGCAGGAATGCTTTTCCTCGCCGACTGCAAAACGCATGGAAGCTCAGCCCAGCCCCACCTCCGATTCCGGTCCCGCTGCCCATGAAGGACGCCTGGTCTCGCTGGACGCCTTTCGCGGTTTTACAATCGCCCTGATGATACTCGTAAACAGCCCCGGGGATCCCGGGACAGTGTATTCGCCTCTGAGCCATGTGGTCTGGAACGGATGGACTTTTGCCGACACTGTCTTTCCATCCTTTCTTTTCATAGTTGGGGTTTCGCTTGTCTTTTCAATTGCAAAGCAAGCAGAAAAAGGCATATCACATCCGGCGTTTATCGTCCGGCTCCTGAGACGAACTATTATTCTGTTTGCGCTCGGGCTCTTTATTAACAGTTATCCGTCATTTCAGCTCTCAAACATTCGCATACCCGGCGTTTTGCAAAGAATCGCCGTGTGCTATTTTCTTGCTTCGCTGATTGTGCTGAAAACCGGCTTGAGAGGCCGAATCTTGTGGCTTATCGGCCTGCTGGCCTCCTACTGGCTGATGATGCGGTTCATACCAGTGCCGGGGGTCGGCGCCGGGGTGATCGAGCCGGGACAAAATTTTGCCGCATGGATCGATTCACTCCTTCTGAGCGGGCACTTGTGGTCATATTATGATGGTGCATGGGACCCGGAAGGGATCGTGAGCACAATTCCCGCAGTCGCGACCACTCTTTTCGGAGTGCTGACGGCGCAATGGCTCATGTCTTCTTTTCCCGGACGCAGAAAAGTTGCCGGAATGGTATTCGCCGGCGTGGTTCTGCTCATCGCCGGGTACATACTCGATCGCTGGCTGCCGATAAACAAGAGCATCTGGACGAGCACCTTCAGCATATTCATGGCCGGGGTGGCTCTTGTCAGCCTGGCAATCTTTCACTGGTCGATCGATATCGCAGGTTTTTCCCGATTGACTAAACCGTTGATTATACTCGGACTGAATCCTATCACCATATATGTGCTATCGGAAGTCTTCGATAACACACTCAGGTCCGTGAATCTGCCCGTTGCCCTGGCCCAAGATATAGATTGCCAATCCTTCGTGTTCCAAAACTTGTGCACCCCACTTGTACAATCGGAAACCGCTTCTTTGCTTTACGCGCTAATGACTCTCCTGTTTATGTATCTCATCGCATGGATTATGTGCCGAAAGCGGATTTTTATAAAGATCTAGCCCTGTGCCTTTGCCTATCCATAGTATCTCCTCGCATAAAAGCGATTCACCACAGAGGCACAGAGTACACAGCGCAGCCTTACGGCCGAAACCAAAAGACTAAAAGCTATCACCGCAGAGGGCGCAGAGACCGCTGAGAAAAACGCAGCGAAACAATAACCGCTTAGCCCGTATGCTTGCCAAAATTTCAAGAATTTGCACCTTAGTAGTACAGAGATATGACCAAAACAATTCGCTGCCGGGGTCTTTAAGCGTTGATCTCTTGGCAGTCCACACCGCCACATTAGCGCCAAATCTTCTGTAAAGCTTTTCTCAGCGTCCTTTGCGCCTCTGTCTCGAAAAGATTATTCACCGCGGAGACGCAGAGGCGCAGAGATACGAAGGCAGCGACACTTTTCATGGTTTCAGGGTGGCCCGAAGGAACATGAGCAACTGTTTCGAAAAGTTTCCCACGCGAAGACGCGAAGACGCGAAGACGCGGAAATGCGAAGGAAATGACACTTTTCATGGTTTCCGGGTGTCCCAGAAGGGGCGTGAAGAGCTGCTTCGAAAAGTTGGCGGTGGGACCGCCAGCCGGGGTTGCCAAGCCCACACCACGTCTTTTCATAGTTTCCGGGTGTCTAGAAGGGGCGTGAGCAACTGCCTCGAAAAGACACTCTTGTGAAACTTCAGTGGGCAACGAACGACCCCTAAGCAGCTAAGATTTCGATTTTATAGCCCATTTCTTTAAGGGCTTTGGCATACGATGCCAAGCGACGTCGATTGAAACTGGCCTCGTAGAGATCGGAGCCTATGTCGACATATGCTTGGCCATGGCGAATCAACCGATAAACGAGTTGGGCCAGTTTACGGGCCGTTGCGAAAACGGCAACCGAAGCACCTTTGCGCCTGGAAATACGGCGATAGTAGGCACCCAGTGCCGTCTTCGAATTGCGCAACGTTGTGGCGGCCATGCGCAGTGCATTGCACACACGTGTAGAAGTAACAGCCCGGAACCGGCCGGGGACCTTTTTGCCGGCGCTGATGGAGATATTGGGCGCCAAACGTAGATACGAAACGAAGTGGCGTTCGTCGGGAAATGGGGACAGATCAGGACCCAGTTCACTCATGACAACGGCTGCGGTATCCACTCCGATGCCGTCGATTGTGGTGAGATCAAAGCCGGACATGCGATAGAGGGCCTGACGCATTGGTTCCTGACCGCGCTGGGAAAACTTGCTGGCCTTGGCTTTAGATGCCGGTGGCGGCGCCGATGAATCCATGGACTCTGGAGGTTGCATTGAGTCGATGGATCTGAGGATTTCAGCATCATAGTCAGCGATGACGGCACATAGCTGGTCATAAACCTTAAGGGCTTGACCGAGGTTGAACAAATGCTCAGTGCGCCAGTTTCCGGTGAGTTCTTCGGCGATCTGGTCTTCGGATTTTTGGCATCGGCGATCACGCAAACTCGCCAGGACACGGGGATCCCGTTCACCGCGCACAATGGCACGGATAATGGCCATGCCGGTAAGGCCAGTGATATCCGAAACGGCGTGATGCACGCAGACGTTCATCTGATCGAGGCTCTTTTGCATTCGTCGGACCCAGTCCGAACGTTGGTCCACAATGGCATTGCGTTCGCGAATGAGGGCGCGCAGGCGACAGATGTCGTCGCCTGGTCGGAAAGAACCCCGGAGCAATCCGCAGGCGTGCAGTAGCTGAAGCCACTGGCAATCGATCATATCGGTTTTGCGGCCGGGAACATGAGTAAGTTGGCGAGCATTGACCAGATGAACGTCAAAACCACGGCTGTCCAGGATTTCAAATAAGGGAATCCAGTATACGCCGGTGCTCTCCATGGCGACGGTAGTGATCTGCTGCTGCTCAAGCCACTGGGATAAACACAACAGTTCAGGAGTTGTAGTTCCAAAACGCTTTACGTTTGCTGAACCGTCGGGTAAAGGTGGACCAGCGACGTAGTGCTCGCGTGAGCCCAGATCGATGCCAGCGGCGTTGGGTTGAACGGTTTCCAGAGAGCGTGGTTGCCGCTTAGAAACTTTAGCTGCGCCTTTTCGCTGCTTGAGGGCCATCCTTATCCGTCTCCTTTGCTGGGGTTGAGAACGACAGCCCGGGGTGGCTAAAATAAGATTCTCTTGTGGGAGAGTGCATACGCCTCATCAGTGTTCAAAAGCGGCCCGGGGCCATGCTGGATTAGGGGCAATGTGCTCCAGTGTGACAGGGACCTTGACTGCTGCCGTTCCCAGCTTTGTTCTTTTAAAGGGACGCACGCCGCAGTGCAAGCTTGAAGTTTCATTCTCGTTCAAACGGCGTCTGCGGACGTAGCGGCTGCGCTGGATTCCGGCCCAAAAGCGCAGCCGGAATGACGAAAGCGGGAGTCGCGGGTCTTTTCATCGTGTCGGGTGTCCCTCGGGGACATGAAATGCTGCGGTGGATTTTTTTGTCCCCGTGTCTCATGCGTTTTTCCAGACGGGCTTTCGTTTTTCTTCAAAGCTCCGAATTCCCTCCATGGTGTCTTCAGTCTTCATGAGCGAGTTGAGGAAATAGTCGTTTGCTTTTTTGGCGGCCTCCCTGAATTCACATCCTTTGGTCATCTTTACCGCACGCTTGTTCATGCGGAGAATCAGCGGGCTGCTGCCGCAGATATCTTCGACCAGGCCGTCGAGTTTCTGACTGAAGTTTTCCTCATCAGCAACGTGGCTTACAAACCCCAGGTCCAAGGCTTCCCGGGCAGTGTAAATTCTGCCTGTAGTGCATATTTCGATGGCCTTCGCGGTCCCAACCAGTTCAGGAAGCCGCACCACAGCATACGGCGGGAAAAAGCCCAGCTTGATTTCCGGCTGGCCGAACTTCGCGTTTGACGAAGCCACCACGATGTCACAAGCTATGGCAAGCTCCATGCCCCCGCCCAGGCAGGCACCATGAACCGCTGCAATGGCGGGCACGTCCAACCGGTGGATCAGCTCAAGCATGCGGTCAAAAACGGCTATCATGCCGGGGGCCATCTCCGGCTTGTGATCGCCCACTTCGACTCCCGCACACCAGCTCTTGCCCTCACCGAGGAACACCAGGCATTTGAGTTCGTCGTCCGAGCCCAGCGTTTCGAGCAGGGAATTGATCTCGTTCATCATATCGATGTTCATCACGTTATGCTTTGGACGCGCCAAAGTAACGTACGCCACACCATTTGTTTTTTTAAACTTGAGAAATTTGAACTCAGACATGTCGGTTCTCCTGTTCGTTCATCTTGCCAGGGATACTTTTTGCTTGGTCCCAAATGGGTTAAGAGCTATAATACAGCTATAATGTATTTAGTCAAGATCAACATGGAGGAACTTAGAGGAGAAATCCGAATGGAAACTGCCGTGGTGAAGCCGGACGATACCGATCATTCGCCGGGGAACAAGACCGAAGCAGCCCTCCACAAGGTTAAATTTGAGGTCTTCGGCGAAGAGATGCTCGAAAAGCGGGTCAAACCCAGTGGCAACAGCGGCAGGGTTTACCTGCCTCCGGACTGGGTCGGCTGCCGGGTAAAGGTGATAAGAGTGGGATGAAGCGAGATAGTGCACGGGTCGAGCAGGGAACGAGCGCTTGCCGCTTCCTTTTTCTACGGGCTAATGGTACCCTGAAGCCGTCCAATGAATAAGATCCATTGACCGCAATTGGTGCTCCGGCCTCTGCAGGATTTTGCTCATAACAGAAGCTGCCAATAAAACAGGTGAAAGAGTCGATGGAAAGAAATACAACCGCTGGAGACACCGCGACCGAAAAGACGCTCGATCCGGAAAACCTTGCCGAGGCTACCCACAAGATGGTCAAGTTCGAAGTCTTCGGCGAAGAGATGCTTGACAAAGAGGTCAAGCTCAGCGGAAACAGCGGCAGGATTTACCTGCCTCCGGATTGGGTCGGCCATCGAGTGAAGGTCATACGAATCGATTGAAATCCCACGAAAAACACGGGGAAGATATGGACCCAGATGGCAGAGCCGCATGCATCAGGCCGATGAGATCGGAAGATTCTGAAGAAATATCCCAGATCTACGGTGAGATTACGAAAACACCGGTCGAGGCGGATTTCGCCGGACTGATTCGGTCAATGGCTCAAGGGAACGATTCTGCCTGCTTCGTTGCAGAACTGGACGACAGGGTCGTAGGGTTCATGATCAGCTATATCCTGACGCTTGGCTTCGGGATAGAAAAAAGCGCCTGGATCGCGACCATGGGCGTACACCCCAGGCATATGGGCCAGGGCATAGGCGCACGCCTGGCCACGGAAATCTTTAAATCCTACGAAGCCCGGGGGATTACACGCGTTTATACCTCCGTCAGGTGGGATTCCACGGACTTGCTTTCCTTTTTCAGGACCCTGGACTTCGAGAGAAGCGATTTCATCAACCTGACAAAAAAGCTTGGCTAGGCGGCGGGCGGCGGGGCCGCCACGCCCCGCGGAGCGTCGAAATTGGCCTTCGGCGGTGGCCGCCAACCAGGATTAGCGCAGCCAGGCCCGCCGCCACCGAAGGTTTGAGCAGCGTTATCGTAACTGCGGTCCCGGCGGGCGGTCCCACCGCCTCAGGCCCCGCGCGCGAGCTTCCTCAGCTCGAATCGTTTGAGCTTTCCAGTTGCGGTCTTGGGCAGCTCTTCCACAAATACGATCCACCGCGGGAACTTATAATGGGCGAGTTGCTGCTTGACGTACTCTTTAAGCTCCTTTTCCAGTTGAGCATCCGCCGAATACCCCGGCTTGAGAACGACGAAAGCTTTGGGTTTGATTAGATTCTCCTGGTCCGGTGCTCCAACGACAGCGCATTCGAAGACCGCCGGATGTGCTATAAGACAGGACTCCACCTCTATCGGAGAAACCCAGATGCCTCCCACCTTCAACATGTCGTCGCTTCGCCCCACGTAATAATAGAACCCTTCTTCATCCATGTAATACTTGTCGTCGGTGTTTATCCACTCGCCCAGAATAGTGGATTTAGTCTTCTCATGCTTATTCCAGTAGGCGGCGCAAATGCTGTCTCCCTTGATGAGTAAGGTGCCGATGTCCCCAGCCGGCACATCCTGGAATTTCTCATCGACGATCCTGGCTTCGTATCCCGGGACTACTTTGCCCGAGCTTCCAGGCTTTATGCAGTCAGCGCAGTTCGAGATAAAAATGTGAGCGATTTCGGTCGAGCCGATCCCGTCGGCAATCTGAACATGGTGACGTTCCACCCATCGCCTGAGTATGTCCGCTGGAAGTGCTTCTCCTGCGGATACACAAAGCCGCACTCCATCGAGGCTGCCCTCATGCTGCAACATAGAGGCATACAGGGTTGGAACGCCAAAAAAGAGCGTAGGCCTGTGGCGGCGTATGGTATCGTAGACCAGGGCAGGTGTGGGCCGAGCCGGAAGATACACCGACGTTGCCCCCACACTGAACGGGAAATAGAGTCCATTGCCAAGTCCATAGGCGAAAAACAGCTTTGCGGCCGAAAAACATACATCGTCTTCCCTGATCCCCAACACCTGTTTTCCATAGGTTTCAACCGAATAGACCATGTCGTGCTGCAGATGAACAGCGCCCTTGGGCGCTCCCGTCGATCCAGAGCTGTAGAGCCAGAAACACGCATCGTCTGGAGTAGTCGGCATCATATCCAGCTTATCCGAACGCCCTTCGATCAGTTGATCGAGAGACATGGCCCATTCGGGCGCCGGGCCATTTACCACAACGGTGTGTTCGAGGAACTGGAGCTTGTCTCTTATCGGCTCGAATACATCGAGCAAGGCGGCATCGATAATCAGTACCCTTGTCCGGCTGTCGTTGAGGAAATACAAATAATCCTGGGGCCGCATGAGCGTATTGAGGCAGACCGGGACGACACCCGTCTTGATGGCCCCGAAAAACGCCTGCGGAAAGATTTCGGTATCGAGAAGCAGCAGCCCCGCGCGGTCCTCCATCCTTAGACCGAGGCCTTTAAGCCCGTTGCCGATCCGGTTCATGCCGGCCTGGAGTTGCGCATAGGTAAAAGAGCGATCCTCACACAAGACAGCCACTTTATTGCCGCGACCCTCTCGAACATTTCGATCGATGAAATAATCGGCCGCGTTAAATTGCCCGGGAAGCCTCAGTTCAAAACCCATTGATCTTCTCCTTTTTTTGCCGGGTTCTTTTCTCTGACAAGAGTTCTTTTTTCTTCAGGGATAGGTGGCGGAACAGGCTCGCCGGAAATCTTTTTCACAGCACCAAAGCGAGGAGGGCAAGCTTCAAAGCAAGTTCCACATTTTATGCATTTCTCCTGGTCAATTACATGGATCCGGTTCTTACCTCCCACAATCGCCTCTACAGGGCATTTCTTAAGGCAAATCATACAGGCCCGGCACTTATCCGGATCAATATGGTACGAAATTACTTCACTAAATAACCGGTCTATCTCGTCGCTGGTGAAAAGTTCGTCATAGTCTTCTTCTTTCTCCAGACGTAATGCGAGTTTCTCCCTTTTCACCAGTTTAATGTAGGGGATTAATTTATGGACTGCTTCAAGTTTGGACTTTAATTCATTTCCGTCGATTCCCTCGCCTTTGCCAAGAGGTCCAAACTCCTTCACCTTCTTGACAAAATCGTTAACACCTCCGGCAAAAAGGTTTGCTTCATTGCCGGACATAAATCCCAGCCTTAATCTTTCCGGGTTCAGCCCTATATGTTTCATTATTTTTCTGAAAATATTCACCATGGATAATGCCTGATAATTCCCATGAGTAATATAATTACATTCATTTAAATGGCAGGCACCTATAAACACTCCATCCGCTCCCTTTGAGAAAGCCTGGAGTACAAACCCCAGATCGACTCTGCCGGAGCACATGACGCGAATAAGCCTCATCTCAGTTGTATATTGCAGTCTGGAAACTCCAGCCAGGTCAGCAGCGCCGTATGCTCACCAATGGCATACGAAACCTAATATTTTAGGTTTAAATTTCAGTCCTGTGCTCATTCGTACTTACCCCATTACTCAGGCAATCCTGAGTTTTATTCAATCGTATATTTCTACGCACTTCCAAGTGCCGCATCAATTTCGCTCAAGATCTCTTCATCGGTATGGTGTTTTAGCTGTATAGCCATTGTTGCGCACTTTGTATTACAAACGCCATCCCCCTTACAGATTACAGGATTAACCCTGGCCTTTCTGCCCCGCCGTGTATCATAAAACTCTATTGCGCCATACGTGCACACTCTAATGCACTCCCCACACGCTATACACTTGTCTTCATCCACCTCACAGACAGAACCGGAGGCAATAACCGTATCGTGTGAGAGAAGCGTTAAGACCCGGCCTGCAGCCCCATACGCCTGGTTGATCGTTTCCTGCATGAACTTAGGATAATGAGCTGTCCCACACAGATAAACGCCTTCTGTGGCAAACTCGACAGGTCTTAGTTTGACATGGGCTTCTTTGAAGAAGCCATCCGGGCTCAAAGTCACTTTAAATAATCCGGCTATTTCCCTGGTTGTTGCGGAAGGAATGACAGCGGCGGCTAAAGCGAGTAATTCGGTATCTATAGCAAGCCTCTGGCCTAAAATAGGATCGGTAACGGTTACCCTGAGAACAGGCTGACCATCTTCTTCAACAGCTTCCACCTGAGGTTTATCAGACGCCTCATAGCGAATGAACTTTACATCTTTATTTGACGCTTCCCGGTAATAATCCTCTTTAAATCCATACGTTCTCATATCCCGGAAGAGAATATGGATATCAATCGCAGGGTTTATCTCTTTTAATTTCAAGGCGTTCTTGATGGATTGGCTACAACATATCCGGGCGCAGTAATTTCTGTCTTCTTCCCGGCAGCCTACACACTGGATCATCACCAGACTCCGGGATTGAATCACCCTTTCATCTCCCCTGGTGATTCGCTCCTCCAACTCCAGCCCGGTCAATACCTTGTTATCTTCCCCGTACAGGTATTCGGCGGGTTTATATTCTTCAGCGCCGGTAGCCAGGATGACTGCTCCATGACGTATCTCCTTGATTTTTCCTTCAGTCTTCACCCTGGTTATGAAGTTCCCCACATAACCGGAAGCCTCCGTGATGGTAGCGTCATTCGATACATGTACCAACGGGTGCTGATATACTTTGCTTATTAGATCACGCAAATATGCTTGAACATCGAGTCCTTCCAGTGTGTAATGAATTCTTCGCGCCATTCCGCCAAGGTCAGTATCCTTTTCAACCAGATGAACCTCATGTCCCTGGTTGGCTATGGAGATGGCACATGTCATGCCGGCTATACCTCCGCCAACAACCAACGCAGCCTTATTTACCGGCAGATCGAATTCCTGCAGGGGTTCCAAAAAGCAAGCCCGCGCTACCGACATCCGGATGATATCCTTCGCCTTCTCGGTGGCTTGTTCCTTTTCTTTTGAGTGGACCCAGGAGCAATGTTCTCTAATATTAGCCATTTCGAAGTAATATTGATTAATTCCCGCCTCTCGAAGCGTGTCGCGAAATAATGCTTCAAGAGTCCGGGGGCTGCAGGCGGCCACAACCACTCGATTGAGCCCTTTTTCCTTTGCCACGTCCGTTATTTGTTTGGCAGAATTAGTAGCGCATGAAAACATCTGTTCCTGAGCGTAGACAACATTGGGTAAGGTCAAGGCATATTCAACGGCGGAAGGAACATTTACTACCCTTCCGATATTAGCCCCGCAATGACACACAAAGACCCCTATCCTCGGCTCTTCTTTTGAGACATCCTTTTCGAGTGGATATATCCTTTCTTCGGCAAGCTTTCCTCGCCTGTAGTCAAGGAGTTCACCAATCTGTGAGCTGGCTCCGCTCGCGCTAAAAACCGACTCAGGGATATCTATGGGCCCCTGGAAGGCCCCGCTGATAAAAATCCCGGGGCGCGAGGTCTCCACGGGATTGACAGGATTGGTTTTACAGAATCCATGAGAATTGAGCTCAATTCCGAACTTGGCAGCCAGGCCCTTGAAATCCTTAGGAGGGTTCAATCCAATGGACAACACCACCATATCGAATTCTTCTTCTTTTAGTCCATCATCGGGAGTAGAGTATTTTATGGTGACATTCTTACTTTCCGGGACCTCTTTTTCTATCGATACGTAGCTTCTTATGAATCGAATCCCGGGAAGTTCCTCCGTTCTTTGGTAGTACCTCTCAAAATCCTTTCCGTAGGAACGAATATCGTTATGGAATATGGTACACTCTGCATCTGCGTCATGATCTTTTGTCAGAATCACCTGTTTCTGGGTATAGGTGCAGCAAACAGCCGAACAATAGCTGTTAGCGCCGGGAAGGACCTGCCTGGAACCCACGCACTGAATCCAGGCTATCTTACGGGGATGTTTTTGGTCGGAAGCACGCAGTATCTCACCCTGGTATGGCCCGGTGGAGCTTAACAGCCGTTCATAGTCAAGACTGGTTACCACGTTTACAAACTCTCCGTAGCGATATTCCTGCCTTAACTTAGGATCAAACGGATCGAGTCCGGGAGACAGAATTACCGCCCCTACTTTTACCTCCACCTCCTCAGGCGTTTGATCAAGATCTATGGCGTCATTCTTACATACTCCTTCGCAAATACGACATTTGTTCTCTTTAAGGTAAATACAGTTTTCGTCAATATATGCTACAAGGGGGATTGCTTGAGCGAAGTATATATGGACGGCTTTATTCTGCGATATTTCCTGATTAAATTGATCAGGATACTTGACCGGGCAGTATTCTACGCAGGTAGTACAACCCGTGCATTTGCTCTCTACAATATATCTGGGCTTTCTAATCAGCTTTACCTTAAAGTTTCCTGTTTCCCCCACTATACTGTCAACTTCAGTATAGGTCAGGACCTCTATATTGGGATGCCGGCCGGCCTCGACCAGTTTGGGAGCCAGTATTCACATGGAGCAGTCATTGGTGGGAAAGGTCTTGTCAAGCTGGGCCATATGGCCCCCAATGCTCGGAGCTTTCTCAACCAGGTAAACCTTAAAACCGGCAGTGGCAAGATCAAGAGCGGCTTGAATACCGCTGATCCCTCCACCAACAACCATAACATCTCCAAAATTGCCGGCTGCGGAAACTTTAAAAAGCTGTCCTTCAACAGGTTCTTTTCCCACTTCTTTAAATCCTCATCAGGTTTTTTCGGTTCCCTAAATCACTTCCTGGATAATTTCCGTGATGTCCTTAATCTCCAAGACTTCACTATCCTCCCGGTTCAACCTGCTATCCTCAAAATTTGTGATGCAATATGGGCAGGAAGTAACAAGCACTTCAGCCCCTATCCCGACAGCCTGTTCCAATCTGAGGCCGGAGAATCTTTCACTCTTAGGAGTTTCCATCCAAATCCTGCCTCCTCCCCCTCCGCAACAGAGGCCATCTTGCCGCAAATCAGCCATCTCAATCAGTTCCAGACCTGGAACCTTCTTTAAGACATTTCGGGGTTCGTCATATATGCCATTATGTCTACCCAGGTAACACGGGTCATGATAAGTGACTTTCTTTCGATAATCCCTGGTGAACTCAAGCTTACCCTCGTTAATAAGCTCGAATAAATATGTCGAAATATGAACCACCTCAAAGTTCACCTTAAATTCGGGATACTCGTTTTTGAAGGTGTGATAGCAATGAGGGGAAGAAACGAGGATTTTCTTGACCCCATTATCGATAAAAGCTTTGATGTTTTCCCTGGCTAAACGTTTGAATAGTTGTTCGTCGCCGGTCTTGCGGATGCTTTCGCCACAGCAATTCTCCCTGGAACCCAGTATCCCGAAATCTACTCCTGCCCGGTTGAGGATATTGGCCGTGGCCCTGGCTACATTCTTCAGCCTTGGGTCATAACTGAGGTAGCAGCCGGGAAAGTATAAGACGTCCATCCCCTCGGTGAACGTTTTTACAGACAGACCTTCAGCCCAATTTGCCCTATTTTTTCGCTCCTCATTCAAAGGGTTACCTTCAGCAACCAGGCTTGCGCTTATGCCTCGTATAGGACGGACATGAGCTGGAAAAATCCCATTTTCAGTGGCAATCCTGCGTAAGGATATTCCGGATTCGATCTGTTTTACTCCCCTGGGGCACCGCTGCGGGCAACTTCCACAGGTAGTACAACGCCAAATATCTTCACTTTCTATCTCAGTCAAACCGAATGTAGCCTGTCGGATCAACTTGCGCATACTGAAGGTTGTGACCCTATTCCACGGGCAAACAATATCGCATAATCCGCATTGATAGCAGAATTTGAAGGTTTCTCCACCATTCGCTTTTATGACTTCTATGATTTCCTTGAAAGGGGCTACAGTTTCCAATGTTTTTTTTAATCTTTCTTAGATGCAAGCGTTTTAGTCTTTCTTTGACTTTGACATTCTGGCATAGGTATCCGCCACCTTTTGCCATCCATATTTCTTTATCAATGACTCCAATCCTATATCAACGTCCCCCAGCTTCTCGGTTTCTTCTTCCACTTCCTCTTCCCTTTCTTCATAGGTCAATGCATCAGACAAACACCACTGAACACACAATGGCTCTTTTTGTGATGGATCGTCTTCACACATATCGCATTTTAGAGGGAGACCGGAATCGGGTTCTTTAAAAACGCCCCTGGATGGGCAGGAAGCCCTACAGAAGGCACACTCGTCATATTCTTTTCCGTCGATCGTATATTTGTCTCTGCCGGTACATTCGGCTTTAGCGTGCTCACCGGCGTATACAGGAAGATATACGTCCCTAAGCGGTTCACGGACTACCCGAATACGAGACCTCGCCGGATTATTACTGCTATATTTTGGTGTAGCATGAGCGGAGGAGCAAATTAGCTCACATGCCTTGCAACCATTGCATTTATCAACATCGATCTTAATTACTTTGATTTTCTTCTTAACTTTGCCCATCATCTAAAATCCCCCGCTGTTTCAAGTCTTCGCTCACGTAATCCAAAGCCAATTCATGCAAAGACTCTTCAGTAGGAATCCCCTGATTATTCCACCCCTTAAATTTGTAATATTCATCCAAGAGTTTAGCTTCAAGCTCGGGAAATCTCTTTTTCCAATGGTCCTCAGGCGGTCGCTCATCAACTCTCCTCAAGCCGTTTCTTACATTAACGGCCCTGAGTAAAGTCCGGTTCCTCTTCGCTATTTGCGTTAGTCCTGCTTCATCCACATCGATTCCGGTAGCCGATGAGATAAGAGCCGGGTAATTGTGTATATGATACGGAGGCTTCAGGGGAAATGACGACAGACCGGCGCACATCCCGAGGGCATCATCGATGTAGTGCATCTTCTCTTGCCAGTCTACAATTTCACAACACATTTCAACAGTTGGGTAATACGGCATTGAGTGTTCTCCGCGTAGTTCCCAGTCCAAAAAATATTGCTTAAACTTTTCATCAGGAACCTGGATCCAATCTTTTACAAACTCTTCTTTTTCCTCTTTCGTAGCAAAAGGCGCCTGAGGAAACTGCCCTTCAATTTGGGTTATGTTCACCTTCTCACCGGTCGAATACATAAGGAAATAAATGGGATTCAGCATTCCAAGCTTAAGAGGCAGTTGCTCATGTTTCTTAATGTTATTATGAGCGTACTTCTCCGCCCCGTTGCCAATCTGTTGGGCCGCCCAATAAGTGCCATTAGCCAATACATCGCCTATTCCTTCCCGCCGAACAATTCTATCAAGCAGCCAGTAAAATTTCCCCTCATTATCGGAGGGCATTCCCGCCATGTCCCGGTCGGTCAAAATGCCAGCTTCATAAAGCTCAAGGGCGAAGGCCATAACCTGCGGGGCCGAGAATGCGTCCACTCCATACTCTGTGGCACGTTGAGCTATTCTAAAGCCGAAATCCAGGTCTGAATATGCCGCCATTGTATAGGTGAGTTTCGAGAAGCATTTCATCATGTAGGTTGAAATTCCCGGGACGGAAATTGATGCCCCGCATTTCATAGGGCAATTATAACAACTAATTAACCGTTTCCGCGCTTTTTCTTGAGATTCCGTCCACTTCTCTTCGATTTCCTTTGTCCAAAAATCTTTTCTCCGGGTACGGGAATTTCCCCACATGAAATTGGTGGTGTGCCATTCCTCATCGACGAGTTTCATCTCCTGCGGTGACCCAAGCCCGGCTAAAATGGGCATTACCCCCGGAATTGGAGCTTTTTCCCGGGCTTCTATGTATTTCAGCACTTCGTTGCAAAGCTTCATAAATTCTGCCGGCCGGGCAATATTGACGTCCTTTGTTCCGCGAACGGCTATCGCCTTCAACCCTTTGTCTCCCATAACGGCGCCTATCCCCAGTCGACTGGCGCTGGACCTGCCCTGCTCGATGGAAGCAAAATAGACCCTGTTTTCACCGGCCAGGCCGATAGCAGCCACCTGGGAGTTCGGTTCCTTCAACTCCTGTCGAATAAGTTCTGCAGTTTCACCTGCGCCTTTGCCCTGCAAATGAGAGGCATCACGTATTTCCACTTTGTCATTGTTTATCCACAAATAAACCAGGCTGGGAGACTTGCCGCGAATGATCACTTTGTCATAACCGGCATACTTCAATTCAGGGGCCCAAAATCCTCCCATCATTGAATATGCCATTAACAAAGTCTGGGGGGAAAAGGTGGAAACAATAGTACGATTGGCGCCGATGGCAGGTGTGCCGCATAAAAGACCTGTGCCGAATATGAGTAAATTATCAGGAGAAAAGGGTTCGATTTCAGGAGGCACCCTGTCCCATAATATCTTGGTGTTAGTACCCAGACCCCCCAGATGAAGCTCGGTCAATCCCGGGTCGGTTTCCACTTTATCGATGCTTCCTCGGGATAGATCGATTTCTAAATTAAACCCTGTCTCTCCGTACCTCATTTTTTACCCTTCCGGATTACCTGTATTATTTTTCAATCCAAATCTATGCCATGGATTCAGGGGGCGGTGGGACCGCCGGCCAGATTCGCCGCTGCCTTCGGCGGCGGCATGGGCAGGATCTCGACGCTATCCCTGATCTGTCCATGACCAGAGGCCGTACCAGTGTACGCCTCCGCGCAACCCCTTGATTTCCTTGCCAGGGCGAAAAATGCCTCCTTTCCGAATTGGAAACTGCTAGTATCTCATCCGGGGTTTCCGGATGGACACTAACTACAATATAGCTGCAATATAGTTATATACTAGCTATTTCAAGCGTCAAGGAGAAAATTTGCCGCTGATAATTGCAAATGAGGGCCTCGCGGAGCGTGGAGTTCAGATAAGGTGAAATTCTACTACGTTCATGCGGGTTTCCGGATGGAAACCAGCTAGCAGGAATTCAGGCCCAGCAATCGGGCGGCATTTCCTCCGAGGATTTTTTCAGCCGCTCCGGACGGCAAGGGCAAAGCTGCAACGGCCTCGATATTGCGCTTGATGTGCGGCATTCCGGGCCAATCGCTGCCAAAGATCACTTTATCGGCGTTGCGCCCGAGGTCCGGGAAATATTCAAGAAGCTTTGAGGGGGGCAGTCCGGCTATTTCCATGTACACATTCTTATGAAGCCTCGACATGAAAAAGGCCCTGTCGTACCAAAATCCCCTGCCCGAATGGGCCATAACAAGCTTGAGATCGGGAAAATCCACCGCTACGTCGTCAAGGTGCAGGGGGTCTCCGTATTTGAGGCGGCTTCCACGGAAAACAGATGACCCGGTGTGTATTAAAACAGGAATCTCCAGTTCCTGGGCGTTACTGTAAACGGGGTACATTCGGGAGTCGTTTAAAAAGTATTGCTGGTAGGTCGGATAGAGCTTGAGCCCCTGGAACCCCTCTTCTTTTACCAGCCGCTTCAATTCATCCCCCGGCCTGGCGAACCGAAAGGGATTTACATCGCAGAACGGAATGAGCCTGGGCCGGCCCCTGCAAAAATCCCTCACCTGGTCGTTGGTGCAAATTCCGGTGGTTATCCGGCTCAATTCTGCCAGCACACAGGCAAAGTCCACACCCTCCCCGGTCAGGAAATCCTCGAACCGGCCGGGGTCGGAATATGTCCGTGCATATTCTTCATATCCGTTTGGATGCGACTCCTGCATCCAGTCGGTCACCCAGGCATGATGGAATTCATACAGGCTCAAGTGAACGTGGAAATCTATGCGCGCCGCCTGATGGGCGGCCTCATGACCCAATCGTTTTCTCCTCGTTTGCGGCGCCGGGGGCCGTTAATCTTAATCCCGTCACCTTATTTTTTCGGCTCGGCCAGCACTTCGGCAAACATTTCCAAATCCCAGGTCTTGCACTCCGCCAGGTTTTGGCGGAACTTGATGAAGTCGACGACATCGCTGCCGGTGATCTTTTTGGAGTTGAAAGCACCGAACCCAAGGAACGCCTCCCCACTCATGTTCGCTGCCAGCCAGTGCCGGTTGGCGTTTTTGGCCATGTCCCAGTAGTATTTCTTTTTCATTCGAATGCCGTCGATCGACTTGATCAAACAACCCGGGAAAAGATTTGCAAACTTCCATGCGATATTGTCGACCTCTTTGTCGAGCATTTCGAAATCGGCGCCGGGCTGGTGCTTTTTTACAAATTCCCGGGCTTCCTCCAATTCCTTGCCGGATTTGTACTCGCCAAAGACGATCTCCCCGTCATCCACGTACTTGTCCGTAACGATCATGGGATTGCGAACCCATTTCCCCTCCACCTTGAGTACGGGCACGCATTTGGTGATCAGGCCCTTCATTTTCATCTTGTATGCCGACCACATCTCGCAGGAAACGCAGTTCCACATTGCGTCCTCAATGGAAAGAAACCAGGGCAGAAAATCCGTGGAGCCGCCGTCGGGGGCCGATCCGTGCCTGGGCCCGGCCTGACCGAATATGGCCAAGTCCGAGGACACCGAGATGTCACACGCCATCCCGATTTCCTGGCCGCCCGCCACCCGCATGCCGTTCACCCTGCAGACCGTGGGCTTCTTGCACATCAGGATGGCATCGACCATGTGATTGAACAAATCCATGTACTGGCCGTACTCCTCGCACCTCATGCTGTAATACTCGCTGTATTCCCTGGTGTTGCCGCCCGTGCAAAAAGCGTAGGGACCCGTGGCGGTGAAGACGACCGACACTACACTTCTGTCCAGAGAAGCGTTCTCAAAGCCTGCTATCACGCCCTTGACCATTTCCGTGGTGTAGGAATTGAACTGTTTCGGATTGTTTAGCCGAATCCAGGCTGTGTAAAGACTTTCCACAATTTTTCCGGAGGGGTCTTTGAGGGGCCGCTTTTCATATACCACGCAAGGGGCGTCCGCATCTGTCCCCCAGTGGCTATCCGAGTGCAGCCTGTGATCTTTGGGTCCGTTATCCCTTGGCATCCATTCCAGGGCCATCGCATTGTCTCCTTTCATGGCGGCAGAACCGCCAACCAGACTTAATCCGCATCAAATCCCGGAGCACGTCCGGGACGGCGGGAGCAAAACCAGTAATCCGGGCAGCCGGTCAAAAGTCAGGAATGAGAATAATCCGCCGGTCCGGGGGCGTATGGTGAGCCCCATCGAAAGCCTCGCGGATGGTACTCATCGGACGCGTCTCAACGAAAGGTCCAATCGAGATCTTCCCGGTTACAACCATCTCGAGCACTTCCGGGTAATATTCGGGCAAACACCCCCAGGTGCCGATAATCTCCGCATCGAAGGCCATCAGACGGCTCATCGAGTATTCCACTTTGCTCATTCCGAAACCGACGATGATAAGCTTGCCGATGAAACTGAGCAGATTCAGCGCTGTTTCCTGGCCGGCCCTGGAGCCGGTGACCTCGAAGATCTTCCACCCGTATCCGGGCAAGCCCTGGCGTTCGCGAATTTTTTTGACCTCACCGGCCACATCCCCGGGACCCTTGCCGGCAGCGTTGACGACGAAATCCGCTCCGTACTTGAGAATCTTTTGCAGACGGTCCTCAACGATGTCGACAGCGATTACCGTGCCCGCCCCAAGGGCCTTAGCGATCTGGACCACATACTGTCCTACGCCGCCAACCCCAATAACGACCACGTTATCACCCACCTCCAGGGACGCTCGTTTTGCGGCCTGGAAGGGAGTAGTTACCGCATCGGCCACTACCGCAAGGTGATCGAGCGGGATATCCCCGCGATTTCTTATTTCGCATAGATCGACACCGGGGACCGGTATGTGGTCGGCAAAACCGCCATATGCGCCAAGGCTGTTACCGGGCATTTTCTGATTGAGGCACCTGTTTCCCCGTCCAATCTTACAAAGGTGACATTCCCTGCAGGGCATGACGGCAGGGATGAGCACTTCTTTGCCTATCCAGCGTTTGTCACCGGCAACAACCGTCCCGGAAATTTCGTGCCCCAGGGTCAAAGGCGGTTTGCAAATCGTGGGCACACCGTCGTAGAAGTAGCCAAGGTCCGTGTGGCATATGCCGCAGCCGGCAATCTTGACGAGGACCTCGCCCGCTTTTAGTTCGGGGACCGGTATTTCAGCCAACTCGAGCTTTCCCGGGCTCGTTTCTCCCGTCTCTTTGTTCCGGGCTGCCGGTTGGACCATCTGCCAAGCCTTGAGCTTATCTGGCGCTGATGACATTTTTCTCCTCCGTAGGGCAAAGACAAGAACTCACCGCAGAAACACAGTGAGCGCAGAGAAAACAACTTAGGTAAAAATGTTTACTGAGGGCCTCTGCGGTGCATGCTTACGCGGTTTGAGCGTTAATATCGACCGGGCTGGACTCGGGGCCGGCAATTTGTCCGGCAGCGTGATCCAAGAGGGCCCCGGCTACAAGCTATATTTCGGCTACAATGTAGCTTATCCCCCAAAAGGGGTCAACAGGTTTTTAACACAGCTCCGGCAAATTTATAGCGGTTAAAGGGAAGGGAATCGGTCCTTTTGAGCCTGACAGGGATGATTACTAATCTCAAATCGGCTGATCGAACAGAAATGGTTTAACAGATAAAATCATGCGATCCAGCTCAGCTTCGTTGTGTTTAAGTAGATCATGCCCCCAGACTGTGCGGGTGTTGTCGACACAATCTTGTGAAAGAGCTTCTCCGATTTTCTCAAAATCCTTTCCAATGTTTCTCTTTAAATCTTCCGGTTCGGATAGCGCACCGAGAACGAACACCCTGTCAACCAGTTCAGGCAAAATTTCTTTTACGCAACCCATACGTTTCTCATGCTGCTGATCGAAATCAATAAGCAAAACAATCCTTCTTTCCGGGTATCTTTTCATTCCAGGGGCTTGAACGTCTCTGAAGTTATCCAGGACTTTTCTCTAACCACCAACAGGCTGAAGGACTTGAATGGAACGGTAATTAAGGTTTGGATCCGAAATGAATCCGTTTGCAATCTGATTATTAGCATCGTCCTCGGGTAATACAAAAATGTGTGGTTTATACTTATTTACGCTCATAATTCTACATCGCCGCGAATCAGTGCGTCTACAAAATCTCCATTAATGGGTATATCGCTGAGAAGCCGGATCAAAGTTGGCTCCAGATGGCTTTTTCGATCAAGTACCAATGTGTTTTCATTGGAAAATTTCAGGATTGCTTCAGGATTATGAGAAGTCGCCAGGAATTGGCCTCTATTCTTAAATGAGCGTCGCAGCGACGTGACAAAATGTCCGACCTCCGATAAGGAGAGATAGTTGTCAGGCTCGTCCCAGAAGCAAAACAGCGGGCCGTAGAATTGATTGGCAGCTAAGACGACTGCGCAAAGGAAAAAGCATTTCTCACCATCGGATAAATCTTTAAAGGAAACACTCAAAGTCGCATTACTGGTTTCAAACCGAACGACCATGCTTTTTGCGTCTTTGCCGGTAGCCTCATTCTGAAAATCTCTGATGTCAGGCATAAGTTCTCGAAGGTATTTTTCGACTTGTGTGTAGGCTGCAGGATAGCCACTGAGCAAGCCACGAAACCAGTCGCCGAAGTTTGAACCGTCTCGCATTGGCTTCAAAGTCTCGCCGCCGGAGTCCCCTCTCATCAAAGTTGGGATCGGGGTTAAAATGATGGTGCGAGTAAGCCATGTCCTGAAAGTGAGAAGCGGGTCCTTCTCCGATTGCTCCTGGATTACCGGAAGGGCAACAAGATGCCAGTCCACCAGAAATTGAGCCTCACGATTTTGTGAGGTGACGTAGAGAGTGACTTGAGCTTTTTCTCGAGAGTAAATTGTATCTCCTGCGACTATGAGTTGCTCTTCAAACACGCGAAGCTCGCGGAATCCCTCTGGCAATTCCAGGGCGAGGACATACTTGTATAATTTTTTGTCAAGCAATACTTCTATTTCAAACCGGATCGGAACATCGGATCTTCCGCGGGCGAAATCCGTAGGTAAGACAAGCTCGCGAACCCTGTTTGTTCCTCGACCGATTTTTTGAAGTACCTCTAACGCATAACCGATAGTTGATTTGCCTACGCCGTTCTTTCCAGTCAAAAGAGCGGAAGGCATCTCTTTAAGGTCCAGTTCGAAGTTTTCCAGGCATCTGAAGTTGTGAACATATAGTCTTTGCAGCATAGCAAACGATTCCTTATGCTTCGCGTAAGTGGCTACCTAGTCTTCCCGTTTACTCAAATATAACTTGCCGTTTAATACAATAACGGTCGTTCCCGAGAGTTCCGTTTATACGGACGGTAAAAAGGTCCAACATCCATCAGGCGGACCTAGGCCACACGGATTCTACCACGACTCTGCCTTCATGCAATTGGAATGTTCCTTCCCGTACGGAGCTACGGCCTAAAACACATTATTTTAAGCACCGGTTTGCCCCCCTCAACCTTAAGTCACCCCTCGCCCCCTTTCGGCCTCCAGATCGAGGATGCTTTGTTTCACCTCGGCAGGCACCGGGGACTTCACGCTATTTCGATAATCATAATAAACGAGCAGCGCATCGCCTTCGGCTGCAATCTTTGAGAGTCGGTGGCTTACGACTCGGTACTTCATCGTGAACCTGTCATGGCCGATATCCGGTACGCGCGCTCCGGCCCAAACCTCCTTGTTCGGGATAGGTCAGGGGGAAGCGAAACCAGCACTGAGTTGAGGCAAGGATGGGGCCCATTCCGGTCTTTTCCATCAATTCCCAGATTTTTATCCGGTCGAAATAGGCGATGCGAGCGTTTTCGAAATACCGGAAGTAGGCAACGTTGTTCACGTGGCTGAGCGCATCCATCTCCCCCCATGCCACGGGAAATTCCACAATGACCGAAAAGTCTTCAAGTAGTTTCTCTTTCATGCGCACCTTCACAATGGCAAAAAGTTCGATCAGTAAAACAGGGCCTCAAGCGAACAAGAACTTTGTAATACCTGATTCAAAGGAATTCAATCAAGAACAGCGCCGAAATAATTCATTATAGTGAACTTATCTGATTTCGAACCATTTCCCCTAAAATTCAAATGCAAGTTATTTTACTGCAACAACGCGGCATTGGTGAGTCGGCGATGAAAAAATACTTGACCTGTGCGTACAAAGTGGTATTAGGAAAATTCATTATAGTGAGCTTTGGCCATGGAATTCATAAGAATTTAAACCGGTGACCGGACGTTACAATAAATCGTTGGAACCAGATGCTTTTTAAGGAGAAACAAGATGCTTTTGCCCAGGTTTGATTTTCATGAACCGGCGACTCTAACTGAAGCCTGCCAGATAATGGCGGAGTACGGGACAAAGGCCAAGGTGATTGCGGGCGGGACCGACCTGCTGGTCAACATGAAAAGGAAACTGGTTTCGCCGGGGCATTTGGTTTCTATTGGAAGAATCGAGGAATTGAAAAAATTCGACTCAGTGTCCAATGTGTTGAAACTCGGTTCGTGCTTCACGGTTGCAGATATCGAAGCGTCGGAATTGATCGGAAAGAAATGGAGTGCGCTCTGTGCGGCGGCAAAAGCATTGGGATCTCCGCTCATCCGCAATCTTGCCACTATCGGAGGAAATCTGGCATCTGCAAGACCCGCGGCAGATCTACCCCCCCCTCTCATGGCCTACGGCGCAAGGGTCGTTCTAAAAAAGAAATCCGGGGAAAGAGTAGTCTCTCTGGATAATTTCTTCCGGGGTGGAGCACTGACTGAAATCGCTCCCGACGAGATTCTATCCGAGATTCAAATTGACGCTCCTCTACCATATTCGGGGGCCTCTTATCTCAACCTGAGCTCCCGGAGCGCCTGCGACTGCAACCTGGTCAACGTTGCGGCTTTCATCGGCCTGGACGGCCCAGGCGGCACGATCAAGACTGCAAGAATCGTTATGGGTTGTGTGGGCCCGACACATATCAGAGCACCTTCGGCGGAAAAGCTTCTTATCGGGGAAAAACCCACTGAAGCAATCTTTGCAAAAGCCGGCGAAGCTGCGGTGAAAGACTCCTCCCCAAGAGGGTTTGCAGAATCCAGGGCATCTGCGGAATACAAGAGGGATATGGTTAGTGTGCTGACCAATAGAACACTTAGTAATGCGCATAATGAAGCGATCATGCAATAGGAATTGAACATACCACCTTGCAGTGACGAATAACCTATACCAATGTAATTAGGGAGATGGTTTATGAAATCACTTATTCATATGACTATTAATAATAAAGAATATGAGGTAGCGGTGCAGCCGAATCAGACCCTGGTGGACGTGCTTCGATACGAATTGAGGCTCACTGGAACCAAGAAAGGCTGCGGGACGGGAGACTGCGGTTCCTGCACCGTGATTATGGACGGGAAACCGGTTAATTCCTGTCTGGTTCTGGCAGTTCAAGCAAACGGGCGTAAGATTACGACCATCGAGGGGCTGGAATCCGAAGAGGGATTGCATCCGATTCAGAAAGCATTTACGGAAAAAGGCGCCATCCAGTGCGGATTCTGCTCCCCCGGCATGATTCTCTCCTCGAAAAACCTGCTGGATAGGAACCCGAGACCGACTGAAGAGGAAATTCGGCGCGCCATATCGGGAAATCTTTGCAGATGCACCGGCTATCAAAAGATAGTCGATGCTGTAAAATCCGTAATCAAATAGCATTTGTATTGAATATTACTCAATAAGCCACAGGTTGCCTGACAACATATTCTCGAGGAAATATATATGAGTGACTTTGACGTTATCAACACAAGGGCAATAAGATTGGATTCCCCCGACAAAGCCACCGGGCGTGCGGTATATGTAGACGATATGAGTATGCCGGGTATGTTGTACGGCGTGATGTTACAAAGTCCTCTGGCCCATGCCAGGATTTTAAACATTGACGCTTCGGCCGCCAGGAGCCTTGCAGGCGTGAAAGCCGTTGTCACTTCGAAAGAAGCAGGTTTGATCAAGTATGGCGTAAGTCCCGCTCGGTATGACGAGACTATTTTCTGCTATGACAGGGTCCGGCACGTGGGCGACAATGTGGCAGCCGTGGCAGCGGTAGATATTGAAACCGCCATGGAAGCCCTCACTTTGATCAAAGTCGATTACGAAGAACTCCCCGCAGTCTTCACGATCGAGCAGGCAATGGCCGAAGGGGCCCCGCTTCTACATGAGGAATTCCCCCGCAACATCACCTCTGAAGTTCATCAGGAATTCGGCGATGTCGAAGCGGCATTCAAGGAATGTGACCTCATAAAGACGACATCTTTTGTAAACAAACGTCAGGACGCGGCATTTATCGAACCACAGGGATGCCTAGCCTATTTCGATCACTTCGGAAGACTGACCCTTTATTCCTCTACGCAGGCGCCGCATTATGTCCAGCGAACCGTAGCAATGGCGCTCGGCCTGCCCATTGGAAAAGTCCGGGTTGTCAAGCCGTATGTGGGCGGGGGATTCGGACCCAAAGCCGCTGCAAATCACATGGAACTGGCGGCATGTCTTCTTTCCATGAAGACCGGAAAACCGGTCAAGATGAACTTCGATAGAGAGCAGGTCTTCATGCACGGCCGGTCAAGGCATCAATTCTTTCATACTATGACTACCGGCGTTACAAAAGACGGCACCATCAAGGCGCTCAAGCATGAATGCTACTTGAACGGCGGTTCATATTCGAGCTTCGGAATCGCCACGGTCTATTATGCAGGGTCCCTGCTGGGGGGCCCGTACAAATTGCCCAACATGAAATATGACGGATACCGGATCTACACCAATCTGCCGGCCTGCGGCGCGCAACGCGGCCACGGCGGCATAGCCGCCCGAGCATGCTGGGAGCAGCAGTTGGATATGATTGCCGAGGAAATCGGAATGGACCCGATTGAACTGCGCCTCAAGAATATGATGATCGCCGGAGATGTTACCTGCAATGATCTGAACGTGAGCAGTTTCGGCATGAAAGAATGCATCGAAGCGGTAAGAGACGGCTCCGGCTGGAATAAGAAAAAAGGGAAACTCCCCCGAGGCAAGGGCATAGGCATGGCCTGCGGATTTTTCGTATCGGGCGCAGGCTATCCCATCTACCGTTCCGACACTTTCCACGGCACGGTGGTGATCAAGCTCACCGAAGATGGAGGCACTGCTTTAGTCTATACGGCGTCCGCCGAAATCGGACAGGGTTCGGACACCGCGTTTGCCATGATTGCTGCAGAAGCATTGGGCATTCCGTTGGAATGGGTTCGACTGGAATCCGGCGACACGGACTTCGGAATAGACCTCGGTGCATACTCCAGCCGGCAGACGCTGATGACCGGCCAGGCAACCAAAGAAGCAGCCGAAGATGTCAAACGCCAGGTGTTGGAAGTTCTTTCCGAAGAACTTGCCGTTCCGGTGGATGACATGGACATCAAGAGAGGCGTCGTTATCTTCAAAAAAAATAAACCGGATTTCAGCGGCATCAGGACTCGGTACATAAAAGAACACCGGGGATGGACCGACAACCCGGGGATGCAGGAAGAACTTTCCTTTAGGGAGGTCTCGCGAATCGCCTATCTAGCCAAGGGCAGCATAGTGGGAACGGGCAAATACAAACCACCGGTTTTGGGCGGCAAATTCAAGGGAGCGGCTGTGGGTACTTCCCCCGCTTACGGATGTTCCGCCCAGGTCGTGGAACTCAGCATAGACGAAGGAACCGGAAAGATCACTATTGAAAAAATGACGGATGCCCATGATTGTGGACAGGCGATTAACCGCACATCGGTGGAAGCTCAAATGGAGGGATCGCTTTCCATGGGTTTGGGCGAGGCATTATATGAAGAGGTCAAGTTTGACAACAAAGGCCGTGTTACCAATGCGGATCTCGCGGAATACAAAATCGTGACCGCGCTGGATATGCCGCCCGTAGAGGCCATTATTGTGGAAAGCAATGAACCCAACGGGCCCTACGGGGCAAAGGAAGTCGGCGAGGGCGCTATTATGCCCACTATACCGGCCATCCTCAATGCAGTCTATGACGCAATCGGGGTCAGGATCTACGAGCTTCCGTTGACGCCCGAAAGAGTTTACAGCGCAATCAAGAAATACAGAGAAAAGGCGGCGGTTTCCGAACGGAAACCGGGATAGGCGCGGGACATGAAGATCACGGCAAGCGGTATGGAACTCGAAGTCCCTGCCGGAAGCACGATCGAGAGACTCCTGGATATCCTGGGAGAAACCGTTCGGCAGGACATGATAGTTGAACTCAACCGCAGATTTATCCACGTCAGAGACTACTCGACTACCGTCGTCGGCGAAGGCGACATCGTCGAGATGATCCACCTGAATTTTGGCGGATAGGTATTTTCTTTGAAACGATTGAGGCCACTATTCAGTATAGTGAACACTTCAAAAGAAGGCTCATTTTCTTATACTCGACAACATACCAGTTATTTTGATGGAGTGGAGTAATATTTTTGTTGCCTTTTTCTGGGCCTGGGCTATCTTAATTCACTACAATGAATTTTACTGGCATTCAATAATCATTTCCGGTAGCGAATTTCACGTGCAAAAGGGGAGGATGTGATTTGACTCCGAGCGGATACAAGGCGCCGGCCGTGCACAAAGCCTTCCAGTTGTTGCGAGCAGTTGCTGAGTCGCAGAACGGGATGCGTCTGGTGGAGCTGGCTGCCCGAGTGGGATGCAGCACGAGCACCACGCATGGCTTGGTTCACGCGCTCTTGAGGGAAAAGGCGCTTATCCAGGGAGACGATCCTCACAAACTCTTTCTCGGCCCTTTGATCGCCGATCTGGCCTTTACCGATTGGAACTATGTAAAGGTAAGCCGACTGGCCCAACCCATCATCGACGGGGTCCGGGACCGTGTCGAAGCGACGGTGTTCCTGGGGGTTCGGATTCGCAAACGCGTGATGATCACGGCAACGGCCGAAGCCACGGAATCGTTCAGGATATCGGCGCCTGCGGGCACAACCATCCCTCTTTTTGCGGGAGCAGCCGGAAAGGTTTTCCTGTCCCAGGAGAACGCTGAGCGGATCGTGGAATTGGCCGGTGAGAGGGGGCTTCCCAAGTATACCCCCCACTCCATAGTTAATATGGAAGATTATCTGGCCGAGTTGCAAAGGGTCCGCTCCCGGGGGTATGCCATTGACGATGAAGAATATCTTTCGGGAATCCGGGCAGTTGCGGCTGCGCTCCATAATCGGCGTGGTCTGCCTATGGCCATCTGGGTCGTGGGAATCGCAGGCAATATGGGACTGACAAGACTCAGGCAGGTGGCGGATATAACTGTCGCTGCGGCGACGAATCTGCGCTCCCAACTGGAAGACATTGCGCACAGCAGTTTTGGACCGGCTACTGCAGCCGACAGAGCCGGTCTGCCCACTCAAACCGAAAAAGATGCGCCGGTTCATGCGTTGAACAACCCCTGATGGCAAAAGCGAATACGGCATCATTTTCCATATCAATATCCCTATCACATAGATCTCGTTGAACGTTTCCCCCAGCCTGGCGAATCTGCTGTTTCAATTCTGAAGAACAAGATTGTGTGCGCAAAATTCTGTAAAACTGCGAAAGCTCAAAAGAGGGGGGGAGTATAAGGAGATGAGACCATGATTTCAGAACAACGTTATTGGAACCCGATACTGGAAACCCTGCCTCAGGAGAAGTTGCGCGCCCTTCAGTTGAAGAAGTTCAAATCCATATTCCGATGGGCGTACGAAAATTCAAGGTTTCACCGGTCCCTGTATGATGAAGCCGGCATCACTCCTTCGGATATCCGGGAATTTAAGGATATCTCCCATGTGCCCAAAGTGGAAAAATCGATGATGAGGTGCATTCAGTGCAAAGATCCCTTTCCATATGGAGACTGTCTTTGCCTTCCGCTGGAGGAAGTCAGCAATTTTCGTCAAACCAGCGGCACCACCGGTCAACCGGTTTATCAGGCCGACTCGCTGCAGGACTGGGATTGGTGGGCCGAGAGCTGGGCATTCATTCTTTGGGCGCAGGGATACAGACCCTCGGACCGAGTCTTCATTCCTTTCGGATACAATATTTTCGTGGCTTTCTGGGCGGGACACTATGCTGCTGAAAAGATCGGATGCGAGGTGGTGCCTGGCGGCGTACTGGATACACAGGCCAGGATCTTAAAGATACAGGAACTCAAACCCACCGCAATGATGGGGACCCCGACCTATATGCTGGGAATGGCCGATACGGCGAAATATAAGCTCGGCATTGACCCCGCGACATTGGGGATCAAAAGAATAACCTGTGCCGGTGAACCCGGCGCAAGTGTTCCTGCAACTAAAAAGAGAATGGAAGAGGCCTGGAATGCGAAAGTTTTCGACCATGCCGGCGCCACCGAGATCGGCGCATGGTCATACGAGTGTCTGGACCAGCCGGGCGGCATGCACGTTAACGATGCGTTATTTCTGGTTGAAATCGAAGACATTGAAACAGGAGAAATCATAGACGAACCGGGACGCAGAGGAAAAATGATCATCACTGCGCTGGACCGGATGGCCATGCCGTGTGTCCGGTTCGATTCCAAGGATGTGATCCAATGGGATGCAAATCCGTGTTCCTGCGGACGCACATTTCGGCTGATCAAAGGTGGGGTGCTCGGACGCATGGACGATATCACCAAGGTGAGGGGCGTTCTGCTGTCTCCGGTTGCGATTGAAGATGTGGTACGGAGCATAGAAGGTCTCGGCGACGAGTATGAAGTGGTCGTGGATAAGCTCGGGGATACCGATACGATCACCCTCAAGGTGGAACTCTTGCCCGGAAATGAAAGCAACGCCGCGCGGATTGAAGATCAATTGAGACATCAACTCAGGCTCAAAACCAATCTGGCCTACTTGATCGGGTTTTACGACGTGGGCAAGCTGCCCCGGTATGAAGTGAAAGCCCGACGGTTCAAGGACTTGAGAAAAGGACATTAGTCCCCTGTGTCAGTGGAGGAAACATCTCATGACGGTACTACCGGACATTGAAAAACTGGACGAGCAAATACAAAGGCTAAAGCAGGCTGCCCTGGCGCTGAGTGATATGGGAGACCAATTTCCAGCGGTGAAAAGGAATACCGCCCGTATACTTGCCAGTATCAAAATGATGGAGATCAATGTCTCCGACGTTGCCCGGTTGACAATGCCGGAGCATACGGGGACCGCCCCCTCCGTGTGATGATGGATTGTCATGACGGAAAAAGCCGCTAAAACCGTTCTAAGCGATCCCGGGCCGAAGGTTCCGGCAACTTGCGTTCAGGAACCTTCGTATGTGTGCGTCCCGAAAAAAGAATAGGACCCCAGCCCGGCCCTAAAGGTGTTAACACTTGGAAGCGACGACGGAGGTTTTATCATGGGTCAGCCGAAAAAAGAAGTTGCATTGGAAGCAGGGCGGCAGCGAACGGCAAGTTTAGATCCGATAAAGGCGGGTCTTATTGTTTCTGCCGTGATTTCAGCCTTCATTATTTTTGCAAAACCCATATCCGGCCTTTCTGCGCAGGGAAACGGCATGATCGGAGCAACGCTCCTTGGTCTTTCCTTCTGGATCTTCAGGCCCGCGACTCTCCCCTACTTTGTGGGAGGCGCCATAATCCTTGCCGGGGCCCTCCTGCTGAAGTTGCCCATAGACGTCGTCACCAAGGGATACACATCCCCAGCGGTATGGGTATTGATCCCTGCTCTCTTTTATGGATTCGCCCTGGTGAAGACCGGGCTGGGAAAACGAATCGCCTATACAGTCCTCAAAACCTTCAAGCCCAGCTACATGGGCTTAACGTTCAGTTGGTTCGTTATCGGATTGCTCCTCTCGGCCCTCACGCCATCCATTACGGTGAGGATAGCAATCGTCATGCCCATTGCCATCAGCCTTGTCGAGGCGTGCAAGATGCCGGATAACTCCAGGGGCGCTGCTTACATTTGTTTTGTCGCCTTTGCAACCGCCCTGCTTCCCGGCATCGGCTGGCAGACCGGTTCCCTATGGGGTATCTTCATGATGGGGTTCTATCCTCCGGAGATCAGGGCGATTGTCACACCGGGAATGTGGTTCCAGTACATGGCTTTCCCATGGTTTCTCATCACTGTTTTATTCCTTGGTCTTCTTTATGTCGTTTTCAAGCCTGCCGAACCGCTTCAGTTGAGTCGAGAGGCCTTCAAGGAACAGCATGCGGCTCTGGGCAGGCTCACAAGAGATGAAATCGCCTGCGGCCTCATTCTCACGGCGGCCCTTATACTTTTCTCCACAGACAAATGGACGGGGATCAAGACGCCTGAGGCTGCATTGATGGGTTTCATAGCGCTGATGCTCTTCGGAATCATCAAGATCTCCGACATTGGAACCGGAGTTAACTGGGATATCATCAATTTTTTTGGAGTGGTGGTCGGCCTGTCGGCCATGTTCGGCAAAGCGGGCGTCTCGGACTGGGCCAAGCCGATCATCGAGCCGGCCGTCCTCTCCATGGCCGGTTCACCCCTGGTGCTCCTTCTGGTCCTGACACTGGTGCTGTGGGCCATTCGCTTTATAGACATTCCGTGGGGATTTACGACTTTTGCCATTCTTTCTCCCGTGTTCATCCCTCTTTTTAAGCAGTTCGGGCTTAATCCGGTCATGGTCAGCGTGGCCTTCATCGCCGCCGGGAATTCTTTCTTTTTGGCCTACCAACAGCCCTTTATCATGTTAGGAGACAGCTTGACCAAATCGAGGGGCTGGACCGGCAATCAGGTCGCAATAGCCGGGGCGCTTTACGCCATTGCCATTATTGTCGGGATCATCGTCAGCACTTTCTACTGGAAAGCCATGGGGCTCATGCCGTAGATTGATGAAGGAGCGTCAGGAGTGATCAAGAGTCGGGCGCCTTTTTGGTGATACTTTGACATAGCCGCACGCCCCCCATGGCGTCTTTGACCCAGTGGTCGGCCTGGACATATTTAGAGACCCGGGCATCGACAGCACCACCGATTATGATTTGAGGTGGTCTTTCCATGTGTTTTATTTCGCTTCTGAGATGGGTTATGGTCTCCCGCATCGAATCATAGGCCGTGGTAAGAAGGCAGGATAGCCCTATCACGTGAGGAGAGATCTCTCGCAGGTATTTTAGAAACTCAGCAGGGTCAACATCCTCTCCTGCATCAATGACAGTAAAGCCGAAACACCGAGCCAGCGATTTGAACATGTTTTTGCCAATATAATGGATGTCCCCATGCACAGTACCAACAAGAATCCTGCCGACGTCATTTCCTCTGATGGGTCCCCGGAGCACGGGCAAAACAAGTTGGCTCACCTGCTCCATGATTTCACCGGCCATAATCAGAGCGGAAATAAAGTACGTCCCGTTTTCGTATAGTTGGCCTACTTGAATCATACCGACTTGGCATTCATCCACGATTCGAAACGGATCCTCGCCATCCATTAGAAGGCGGCGGACAGTCTCGAGGACGGCGTCTTCGTCGAGATCGGCCACAAGCTTGGAAAGCGGGATCTTACTACCTTTCATTAGCGGTGGTTTTCCTCTGCGTTTTCTCTATCACGGCGTTCCCCAGTGCCCCACGGTTGAACTGAAACTGAACCTGTCGCCCCGGCATAAAAACCATCCCCAGCTCACTGGCGCATAGTCGAAATCATAGAAAAGATGCTCCAGCACAAAGGCGGGTTTTCCCGGAGCCGATTGCAACAACCGGGCATCAGTATCCGAGAGCACGGACGCAACAATCGAGAGCTTTCCAAATTTAAAATCAGAATGGTTGCCCCTTGAGAAAAGTCCGTAGAGTGAGGCAACTTCCATCTCTGTTTCCACCAACGGGCGGCGCGGATCATAAATGAGATACTCACGGTGGAAAATCCAAGGTTCTCCATTCCTGGAAAGCAGCCTTTCTATATGGATCGTCCTGGTGCCAACCGGCATGGAGAGCTTAGAGGAAACTGCCTCATCTGCTTTCACTATCCGCACTTGGAGGATCTTGATCTGCGTTTCGGTTTCACCCGAGAGAAGGGCCTGCAATTGATCCAGGCCGAAGGTGACCGTGGAGAGCTGTAATGGTTTTACGAACGTGCCCTTCCCCTGGGCCGTGCTGACCACACCTTGTTCGATCAGGGTATTGATAGCACGGCGAACGGTCATGGGACTTACCTGGTATTCCTTGCACAGTTGCGATTCGGAGGGGAGGCGATCACCTGATCGATATATTCCGCGGGATATAAGCTCTCGCAAAATATTGATCAACTGGATGTAAGCGGGCTCGAATGAGTCGCGGTTTATTTTAGACTGTTCCATATTAGCTGCTGTTTCGATCCGATTTCTGTAGCTATCCCGATCCAAAACACAAGGTTCTGTTACGGTTCATCTCGCGTGTTCTCTATGCGGAGTCGGAATCGTTGCGCAGGGGTGAATCCATCTGAGATTGGTTCCTGTAACTCCGAAAATCTGATGGCGTTATGCTCCCCTTCGAGACGATCACCAAGTTGGCTCCCGTTGAGTCCAAACTATAGCCGGAGTGAGACGTTTGTCAAGAAAGCGTTGACAAACTTCAATATATAATATATCAACATATCCACTCGTGCAAGGAGCTAAATTCAGGATCAGGAGGACGCAAATGCCTTCAGAAGAGACAAGGAAGCTTTTTGAGAAAAGACTGGGCCGTTATCAGGCAGCAATAGCTCTGGAAACTGTGGACCGCATACCCATTGCGACAGGAAGCAACTACTTTGCGGAGGTATACTCGGGCAACACCATGCAACAAACCATCTATGATCCGCAAAAATGGCTGGAAGCGGAAGAGGCCTTTGTTCGCGATTTTCCCGAAATCGACGTTTTGAGGAACAACCGCATCTACGGTCCTCTCTATGATGCGATCAACTGCAAAACCTACAAACTCCCTGGGCGCGACCTGCCTCCCGACGTTCAGTTCCAGTTCGTTGAAGACGAATACATGAAGCCCGAGGACTACGACAGCCTTATTGAAAACCCCACCCGGTTCATGCTCGATACACTCCTGCCTCGCATTCTGGGCGAATACACGGAACCGGGGTCGCCGAGGTCCCACATCGCTTTTTTGAAAGCCGGCATGGCCCAGATGATGATGGGGCAGGTGATGCGAAACCGTGCAATGGTGCTGGAAGAAAAATATGGCATGCCTCAACCTATGGCCGGTTTCTTCCTGGCCCCATACGATGTCATTGCCGATATCATGCGCGCATTCAACGCCACAATGATGGATATGTTCCGCAGGCCGGCTAAGCTGAAAGCAGCTTGCGACGCTCTCGTGGACGATCTCTGCTATTTCTCGCTGTCAATTGCCGATCCGTTTAAACGCTACCCAATATTTGTCCCTACACATAAGCCCATGTTCCTCTCACCTGCCCAATTCGATGAATTCTATTGGCCTTCTTTCAAGAAAGTTTTGGAAATCCTGATCGAAGCGGGCCACACAATCAGGGCCTACCTTGAAGGCGACTGGTCCGCACATTTGCACCGACTTCTCGAACTGCCCAAGGGAAAAATACTTTTCGATATAGACACACAAGGAGACATATACAAAGCGAAAGAAATCCTTGGAGGTCACTCGTGCATTGCCGGCGGCGTTCAGGATTCGCAGCTTATACTTGGTACTCCCGAACAGGTGCGCGAGCATGTAAGGGATCTTTGCGAAACGGTTGGCAAGGATGGCGGGTATATTATCTCAGCAGGTTGTAATTTCCCTTACACTACCAAGCCTGAGAATTTCCGGGCAATGATAGATGCGGTTCTCGAGTTCGGCGTTTACGATAACAGCATTTCTCCAAAGCCGCGTGAGCTTTCGCAGGGCTACGGGCCCATAGATCGTCTCAAACCACAGCAGTTAGTTACTCCGTGGGAAGTTAAAAAGGCCGAGATCAGCACGATCAAAGGTGATGAGGATCTTATACGCCGAAATTGGGAGCAGCTTGAGAAGATGGCCTACGTCTGGATCTGGCAATGGATGCTCTAGGCATCGCGGCTGATTACCAAGTCAATTTGAAGTAATCATAGGAGGTATTGTAAATGAACGAGCTATCCCGGGCGTTGAGGGATTTGGACGAGAATAAGGTGTACGAGTTGGTGGAAAAGGAACTCGCCGCCGGCGGTTCAGCCCTGGACATAATAGATTCCTGCAATGAGGGCATGGTCGCAGTCGGGGAACTCTTCTCGAAGTGCGAGTATTTCATAAGCCAGCTAATTTTTTCCGCGGAGATATTAAAAGGCGTCATGAAACGGCTTGATCCTGTGCTGCAGGGAGCTGCCGGCTCAGGCTCCAAAGGCAAGGTGGTAATCGGCACCGTCAAGGGTGACATCCACGATATCGGGAAAAATATAGTGGTGACCTTACTGCAGGGTTCCGGATTTAATGTTATCGATCTCGGGGTGGATGTACCGGCGGAAAAATTCGTGGACGCTCTGAAAGAGAGTGGCGCAAGCGTCCTTGGCATGAGCGCGCTGCTCAACTTTACTTATCCCGAAATGAAGAGTGTAGTCGATGCCGTTACCTCGGCAGGTCTTCGCGACAAAGTGAAGATTATAATCGGCGGGGCGCCGGTTAACGAGCAGGTCAGGGAATTTACTGGGGCAGACTTTGCAGCCGGGGACGCCGTTGCAGGTGTGGAAATATGTAAGCGCGTCTATGGGTAAAAACTTGAGAGTGGAGCCGGTGAAACCTGAAAAGCTAAGAGGAACCATTTGATGTTAATTATCGGCGAAAGAATAAACTCAACCCGCAAGAGTATCGATCAGGCGGTACGTCAGCGGGATAGTAAGGCCATCATCACTGAAGCCCGACGTCAGGTCGAAGCGGGTGCTCACTTCCTGGATGTAAATTGCGGGAGCCTGAGTGTTGCTGAAGAGCCGGAAGCCTTGGAATGGTTGGTAAAGGTAGTCCAGGAGGCCGGTCAAATGCCCTTGTGCATAGACAGTCCGAACGCCGATGCTCTCGGAGCCGGACTGGCCGTCCACCAGGGCGAGCCGATGATAAATTCGATCAGCGGCGAAAGTGAGCGTTTCAGGAAAGTACTGCCCCTGGTCAGGCAGTACGATGCGCGTGTGGTTGCATTGTGCCTGGACGACCGGGGTATTCCCCGGGACCTGAAAAATGCCATCGAGGTCGGTTCCAGGCTGGTGGATTCGCTCCTCCAAGCCGGCATCGCGGCCGAAAGAATTTATCTCGACCCACTTGCCCGTTCCGTCGCAACAAGCCCTCAGGCGGTGCTGGATACACTTGCACTAATTGAGAACCTCCATGAAAAATACTCCGGCCTGCATTTTGTCTCAGGGTTGAGCAACGTATCCTTCGGCCTTCCGGAGCGGCGTCATCTAAACCGCGCATATGTGGTTATGAGCATCGTAAGTGGTCTTGACGCCGTAATCATGGACCCCATGGACAGCCTGATGCAGGCATTGATTGTTGCTGCCGAGGCCTTGGTGAATAAGGACAGGTTCTGTCTCAACTACATCAAGGCCAATAACAGCGGAAAACTTACAATCAACCGGTAACCTGGAGGTTTGGGGAGGGAAATTCCCGGTATCATAACCGATAATTATTAATTAAGGACTGGCATGAAGAAGGCCATTATAATCGGAGCATCTTCCGGAATTGGCAGGGAACTGGCCGTAGTGCTCTCCGAGGAAGGATACACGGTGGGCCTTGCCGCCAGAAGGCTCCATCTTCTGGAAGAATTAAAGAACAGTTTATCCGGCCCCGCCTTTAGCAAGGAAATCGATCTCTGCGATCCAACCTCATCGATGAACCTGATCGAGGAACTCATTTCAGAAATGGGAGGGGCTGACCTCGTTATTATTGCTGCAGGCGTCGGATCAATTAATCCCGGTCTCGATTGGGCGGCAGAGAGGGAAACCATCGATACGAATGTCACCGGGTTTGCGGCAGCGGCGAATGTGGCCTTCCGGTACTTTACACGAATCGGCCGTGGACACCTGGTCGGTATATCCTCGATAGCCGCAATCCGAGGCGGCCGGCAGGCGCCGGCATATAACGCATCGAAAGCGTTTGTTTCCAACTACCTCGAGGGACTCAGAAACAGGGCTGTCAAAGCGGGGGTCCCCATCGCGGTCACCGATATCCAGCCCGGTTTTGTCGATACAAAGATGTTGCAGGTCAAGAGGCCCTTCTGGGTCTCATCGTCCCGGGAAGCCGCCAGACAGATCCGCAGTGCCATCGAGCGAAAGGCAAGACGCGCCTACATCTCTAAACGCTGGTTCCTCATCGCATGGCTGTTCAGGATCTTGCCCGCCTCTCTTTATTCCAGGCTGTGAAAACGAATGAAACCTGCCGGTCTACTTCAAGCAAGCCCCAATCGCTTTCAAGCAAGCCTCGTAGTCGGGTTCATTCCTGATTTCGCTTACGATCTCGATATGCCTGATCGTGTTGTCTCTGTCGATGACGAAAACGGCCCTCGCCAGCAGACGGAGATTCTCGATCAGTACTCCGTAGGCCAAACCGAAATTTGCGTCCATGTAGTCGGACAAGGTCGTCACATGAGAGACCCCCGCTGCGCCGCACCACCTTTTCTGGGCAAAGGGAAGATCCATGCTGATGGTGAGCACGGCTACATCGTTCCCTAATTTCCCCGCTTCCACGTTGAAGCGGCGCGTTTCGACATCGCAGACGGGAGTGTCCAGAGAGGGCACCGCCGAAATGACCACCACCCTTCCCTTATAAGAAGAAAACCCGGTCTTTGCGAGACTGTTGTCCACCACGGTGAAATCCGGGGCTTTATCGCCCACCTTCAATGCGTTTCCCGCAAGCGTGAGCGGGTTTCCGGCCATAGTCACGGTTCTAGCCATGATTTGTCTCCCTGTAGTTGAGAAATTTTAAAGATCTGCAGCGTGAACTGTTCTTGAAGTGCATAAGGAGCTTAGAACCCTGAGTCAAGACCGCACCGGCCGGTTTTCCCCAAGCCGTTTCGAAAAGTCGAGGAGGGCGTAGAGACAGGTTGGGTGGGGCCGAAGCCGGACGGATGGTCCGGCCCGGAACCGGCAAAATGTCTTCAATCTCTATCTGAAGCGACATTACCCCCGGCACAAAAGAGCGCATGCGCCTACCCAAGGGGCAAAACCGGCATCGGGGAAAGTTCTTGACCGTGGCGCATAGGGGCGATACAGTAGAACCATATATTTTGCTAAAAATTCATATGGTTAGCCGAACCTGATGGAGGATATGATGGCTTCTCCCATGTTGTGGGCACAAAAGGGAACTTATCCGCAGCGACAGGGCAATGAGATTCGGATTCTCATTGACGGACAGGCAGCCTACAGCGAGATCGCCGCCGCTTTTCACTGCGCAAAGGAATTCATCTATTTAACGCTTTCCTATGGCGATCAGGATTTCCTATTGGTTCCGGAAAGCAACGAAACGATGTTCGACATTCTGAGGTTTCGCCAAAAGGCGGGGGTCGATGTCCGTATGGTTGTGTGGCAGCCCGCCGCATTGGACACTCCGGACACGATTCCGGATCCTTCCCCGGCCCGGATTGCAGGCGTAAATGAGGGAGATGGAAGCATTCAGGCACGCTGGGATAAAGCGAAGGGCTATAGCGGCTGGTATCGGTCACCTCATGGTCATTTCGAGCCTTTCTATCTGGATTTTCCTGCGCAAATGGGATGCCATCATCAAAAGACCTACATCATGGACGACGGTGAAGGCGGCGTCGTGGCGTTCGTAGGCGGTATCAATCCGGTGCAGGCTTACTGGGATACTCCCGCACACGACTCTCTGGATATTCGACGCGTGGCGCGAGGGAAAGATGTACTCAAAGGCCTTGAGCAGACGCCCCCGCTCCACGACATTTTTTACAGGATCAAGGGCCCCGCAGTTGGCGACGTTCTTGCGAATTTCGTCGAACGTTATAATGGCGCGAGCATTCCCCATAAAGACGTGACATCGGACGCGGTATCCCCGGTCACCGCAGACCGGATTCCACAAGTGGCCAACGGGATAGAGGTTCAGGTACTGAGGACCATCGCCCCGAAAACTTACCCGGCGATACCGGATGGAGACAGGGGTATCAGAGAACTATATCTGAACGTTTTGTGCGCCGCCGGGCAAGGAAGTTTGGTTTATATCGAAAACCAATACTTTTTCGACCACGGGATTATTTCCGAGATTCATGAGGCTGCCGAACGAGGGGCTAAAATTATTGCAATCCTGACATCCAAACCTGACGAAGGAACACTCCAGGGGCAAGCGGAAAGCGTACTTGAGGAGATCGCCCACTATCGGGAGGAGCTTCCGTTAGTTGCCGGTCACAGCAATGTGGTGCTGCTCACTTTGGGCAACAGCAGGCCCGATCCTCGAACCCCCGGGAAAATCATCAACAGTGAAACTTATATTCACTCGAAGAACATGGCCGTGTTCGGTCCCGATTGGGCGATAATGACGGGCGGATCGGGAAACATCGCGTTCACGAGCATGTGGTTCCACTCGGAAATGAATGTCGCTTTCTCGGACACTACCCAAATAAAGAATTATACGGCGCAGCTTTGGTCGGAACACCTCCAGGCTTCGGTGGAACAAACAATGGAACTGATCGGGAAGCCGGAGGACGCCCTCAGCTTTTTCAAAGATCAAGCGGCCCGTAACCGGGCGGCATTGCAAGAGGCCCGAATGCCTGAGGGGCGTGTCTACGATTGGAACACCGAATTTCCGGCGCGGAACTTGGATGGTATCCACTTACCCGTTCCTGCGGGCGAATGGAGAATAGTCTAGCGTCCATCCGGAAAGGGCCCTTTTCCGCCCTGCCGGTGTCAATCTTCGGCGTTTCTTGTGCGGCGTACCCATGTACGCCTCCGCGCAACCCCTTGATTTCCTTGCCAGGACGAAAAATGCCTCCTTTCCGAATCGAAAACCGCTAGTATCTAATCCGGGGTTTCCGGATGGACATAGACTAGCGTCCATCCGGAAAGGGTCTTTGCACTTGGTGGATGAGACGATCCGCGACCTGCGGCGAGTATCCGCAGCGGAAATGAGGTTCGGACGCATTGCGCGCAACTTGCCGCATTATTCCGGACCTTGACATCCTCCCTGAAAATCCGCATTATTATCCTACACTTCTCGTTGTCTACGCGTACCGTTCAATTCGATGTTTAGATGTCTGCGACGGTCGAGCCACGGATGGAAGCGCGGCTTCGCACCGTTAGCCCAATAAGAACCGGAGGAGGGTACGATTATGCCGGACAAACAACCGGAAGATCTGCGGGCATCTTTAAGGTCGGAGATTGTCGAATCCCAAAAGGCACGCATTGATCTCTTGAAGTACAAATTGCTTGCAGTAGCAGCACTGGGCGCATTCGGTTTGGGAGCAGGCCATGGCGAAGACGAACCTATGTCGTCCATGTACATCTATGCCTTTTGTTTTATCCCATTTGTTTGCGTCTATATCGATTTGCTTTGTTACCATAACACCCTAAGGATTCGTGTCATTGGCAATTATCTAAACGCTGCCTGTCGTGACCCATACGAACGGTTTATAGAAGATCTCAAGAAATGTAGTCCACGGGAAGGATTTTTTTTCGAGCTGGAGGATTGGGCGTTGCAGTGGTCTAGCGTTGTATTATCGCTCATATTAGCTCTCGCCGGCTTTTTGGATAGACTTTTCTGGCAAGTCCTCTGCTACCCCAAGTGGATTATCTTTATGGTAGTTGGTATTGCTGGGTGCGCTCTATCTGTAATTGCATGGCAAGCATACGAACATCACGTGAGCTTTCTGCGTGCATGCACCGCTCGCTGCAGCGTACCGGATACGACCAGTAACCCTGCCGCAACCGCCCCTAAGAAGTAATCCAACCTTACTATTGGGCAAAAAGGCAAAAAACAGGGTCTTCGATTGCACGATTTTCAAATTCACGAAATACTCGAGGAACACGAGATGTTAATCATACATAATGAGACTGTCGGTAATATGATTCGCGATGAGTATCTCTTAAAAGATGTGGATAATCTGTTTGCTATTCTCCAACGCAATGGAACCTTCGCCTTCCAAAGCTTAGCTAATGGACTTTTTCCTGCCGCACATCTACAACAGGATTCTCAGTATACCGGTTACAGCAATGTTTGGGTACGCGACAATATCTATATTGCCTATGCCCATTATATTAATAACCGTATTTCAGTGTCATTGCAGACTATAAGAACCCTTGCCAGGTACTTCTTAAATCATAAATGGCGATTTGAACACATCATTACCGGAGCGACTGACTATAATGAACCAATGAATAGGCCCAACATTCGTTTTGACGGTAACGAGCTTTCAGAAATCAATCAAAAATGGGCACATGCACAAAACGATGCGCTCGGTTACTTTGTTTGGCTTATAAGTACGATGTATTACCAGGGACATATTATACCAACATCGGAAGAAAAAGAACTTCTGGCTCTCTTTGCTTTCTATTTTAATAAAATTTACTATTGGAAAGATGAAGACAGTGGACACTGGGAAGAAGCTCGAAAAATTGAAGCCTCCAGCATCGGAGTTGTGGCCGGCGCTTTGCAGGCGCTGAAGACTCTGTTACATGGGGGAAATGGTGACGACTATGTTTGTTCAGAGGGGGCAATTACCGACGCTTTGCTGGACAATCTGATTTCACAAGGGAAGCATGGTCTGGAAATGATCTTGCCATTTGAATGCAGTCAGTCTGATCCCAAAAAAAACAGGCGTTATGATGCGGCTCTTATCTTTCTCATATTCCCTATGAACATAGTTGATGCAAAAATGGCAGAGCAGATCCTATCAGATGTGATTGACAACTTGCAGGGCGATTACGGAATACGCAGGTACATAGGAGACTCATTTTGGTCATCTGATTACAAGACAAAATTGACAGCCGAAGAGCGAACTATTGATTTCAGCGACAATATTGAAAGTAGAGACAGATTAGTTCAACTAGGACAAGAGGCTCAATGGTGCATCTTTGACCCGATCATTTCTATTATTTATGGATTGAGATATCAACAATTTCATCAAGAAAAATATCTGCAGGCACAGATCCACTATTTCAATCGTTCTCTAGGACAATTGACAGAGGAAAATAGCTTATTTGGAGGATTCAAGTGTCCGGAACTTTACTATCTTGAGGAAGGGCAGTATGTGCCTAATGACACTGTGCCTCTCTTGTGGACACAAGCAAACCTGTGGATGGCGTTCAGATTTATGAGAGATAGCCTGTTATGAAAAGTTCCCACGCGAAGACGCGAAGTCGCGAAGAGAATGACACTTTTCATGGTTTCAGGGTGTCCCGATAGGAACGTGAGCAACTGTTACGAAAAGTTGGCGGTGGGACCGCCAGCCGGGGTTGCCAAGCCCACACCACGTCTTTTCATAGTTTCCGGGTGTCCCGAAGGGACGTGAGCAACTGCCTCGAAAAGTTCCCACGCGAAGCCGCGAAGACGCGAAGGGAATGACACTTTTCATGGTTTCAGGGCGCCCCGATAGGAGACGTGAGAAACTGCTTCTAAAACAACTTTGGTCTAAAATGCCTGTTGAGCGAAACAACAACAGCCATTTCAAAAATTTTCTGCATGGTGCAGAGCGTTTTTAGCCTGCTCCGGCCCCGCTTGCTTTTACTCAAGAAGATCAATCAGTTCCTCATCAGAAACATTGGAAATGCGGGACCCTGCCTCCCGGCGAAACTCACAAGGATCGATAACCCTTTCTTTTGGCTCTATTTTGGACAAATCGGCTATCAACCCGGATGAAGAGGCCTCGGCACGAACATCGAGGACGCGCATGGGGTCCGCTTTTCCATTATCTTCTGAGGAATCGCCCACTTTTTCGATGAATAAAGACCTTTTCTCTTCTCCGTCCTGAAAGCAGACATATTTCAGCAAAACAATCCGGTTCTCACAAAGGTTGAGCAGCACCTTTCGCATACTGTCCGAATACCGGGGAGCAACAAGGAAGACAGGTGGAGCGGGACCGAGCGCAACTCGTCCGGCATAGAGCTTCTGGAGCGCATTCCGATTGTCCCGGTACCACCGCATGCACTTCAACAAGCGCAAATATTCCGTTTCACGGCCCGAGAAATTGATGAAAAAGAAGACTGCCTCCCCGTCCCCGTTAGCTGCAACTAGATCGAAATAGCCGAATTCGTCATTTCCGAGAGCGGTATCGAGGAGGACGCCTCCACCGATAATTTCTCCGATCGCTTCGCAGACAAGCTCAGCCAGTTCCCCGGGGTCATCGATGCAGACAGGTCTTAGCAAAGGGCTCATCAGTTTCTCAAAAGATTTTCGCAGAGTTTGGTAATTGCCCTGGCTGAACTGGAAGTCGACGACCTCAAAAGGGCCAATGGCCTTCCCGATTGCATAGAGATTCTTGCTTCCCGGTCCATAGGCATGGTGACAACCCGGAGTTCGATGCCCGCGCAAAGGTGCTTGAAAATGGTTTTCTGCAATTTCGATACGTTCTGCAAGACCGCATTGCCGTCTTCACCCTCGCCGAATACAGCGCCGATAAGGTAGCATTTGCAGCTTGTAGAAAGCCTTTTTATCCAGGAATAAGCCTTTGCCAGTGATTGTGCCTGATCATCGATGAGAAAGATTGCCCTGTGGAAACGGGTGAAAATCTCGTGTGCCGCTATACCATCAATACCCCCCGGGCAGTTGATCAAAATCAGGCCGGCGTTTCGAACTTTCTGCTGTGCAAAGATGCGCTCCATGGTTCTTTTGGAAAGGACCGGCTCCATCGGCATGGCAGGCGAAATCAGCGTGATTTCCGGCAACCCGTTAAACCCTATGCTTTGAACTTTGTAATCAGAATGAACCGTATTTCCGGAAGGAAAAGCACCCTGAGCAGGGCTCGGAACTCCCATGAGATACCGAATGATGGATCGCTCGAAACCGAAGTCAATTATGGTTACGGTCCGATCATTTTTTGCAATTTCCACGGAAAGGTTGCAGGCGAAAAAGGATTCGACAGCGGGGGACCGAGGCACGCAGCAAAATACCGGAAACAGCAATGGAGAAATAGATGGTGAGGGGGCGGGATGGGGGACGGTTTCCGCCGGATGATCGGGTTGGGCGGAAGAAAGGAACAAAGAGGATATTTCTTCCAACCCCCTTGCCCGTCCTGCCGCTTTATTTATCGCCGGACCTTTCACTCCATCGCCGGCAGCCATCCAATGCCTGTTATTCATATTCAAACACGGAATTGGGCCCGACAGGCCCGAGAATTGTTTTGGGGTTGGCAGGGTCCAAGACCCAGTTTCCATCGATTACATACTTGTACTGATACTGTCCGGCCTGAAGAGGGACACTTTTTTGCCAGAGTCCGCGTCCGGACAGATTGAATAGTGGCTCTTTTTCCGGGTTCCACCTGTTAAAATCCCCCGCAAGGTGCACCGACATGGCGTTGGGAGCGAAGCACGAAAAGAGAACTCCCCCATTGACCTTTCGAGGCGATTGGGCATCCAGAGAGGGAACCTCTGTATTTTCGGAGAGGTAATCTCCCCGGATGATTTCCTCGCTCAAGGACATGTAATCCCGATATCCTGAAGATGCGGGCGAATACTCGGTAATAGGTTTTCCGAATCCAATCGCCTCTTTCAATTTTACGCTGGTTGATATTATCGAAGTGAATAGATGGTCGTTGAAATTGCGCCTAACTTCACGCAGGATATCTTCGGAAAGCCTGAGTCTGCGATCGTAGTTAGTGACCAGGGCGTTCATTATGAGCGAGTGGCCGCATTTCCTGCTCAGCAGATTTATAGTTTCCAGCAGCTTGCTCAAACCGTGGAGGGAAAAATAGCTTATATCGACTGGAATAACCACCTCTGCTGCAGCCAGCAATGCATTGAAAGTAAGCAAGCCGAGATTGGGAGGAGAGTCGATAACGACAAAATCGTAGTCATCTCCCAGGCCGGAAAGCGCAGACCGCAGGCGGTATTCCCTTCCTTCCTTTCCTGCAAGCTTTTGCTCCGCCGCGCTGAGAACTATTTCAGAAGGAATAAGATCCAGGTGATCGGAAATGCGCTCATAGACATGCTCGACCGCAACTCCCCCGTTTTCGGGTGGACAGAGCAGATCGTAGACGCTGGCCTGAAAATCCGCATTGGGCCCAAGAAGTCCAATGGTGCTGTGTCCCTGTGGATCAAGGTCTACGAGCAACACCCTTTGCTTTTTTAGAGCCAGGCAAGCTGAAAGATTAATTGCAGTAGTTGTCTTTCCACAACCCCCTTTTTGATTGGCAATCGCAACGACACGCATAATCACCTCCTCTGAAGAGACGCAGTGAACCCTTCTTCAGCTCGCTGGACAGGGAACGCAGAGAAATTCTGTCGCTGATAAAACACGATATGGAGAGATATCATGCTCGAAGACCTCCCAAATAACCTGAGGGGAGAAAATATGACAAAAGGGAAGTAAAAAGAAGGTAACCATACTCAAAGCTGGATGTCAAAAGATATTTGATTCACCGGTAATCCCGAGCACAGACCGGCAATAAAATTCGTATCGCGCGAAAGAGTGTCAGATGACCGAAAATAGATTATGATTGACCGGAGCATGCCCCCTTGCGGACTCGAAAACTGCAAGTCTCCCATCCGGTGTTTCCGGATGGAGGCTAGCGTCAGAATTCATGTCACTCCTGCTACTGCCCCAATGCATGAAATTCCGCTTGACCTTCAAGTTACGTCAGGGTTAAGGAGGCAACCGCGATGTCCTCATCGTCAAAGGGGGAATTGAATAGAAGCTCAGGTGCCGGCGTGACGGTGGATGCGGTTGCTGAGAGATACTACGGAAACAACCACGGCCTTGCAATAAAGCTGAAACAACTGCGTCATAAAGAACGGAAAGTGCGGCTTTTGAACGGGATCACTCCGGAGATGATCGAGTACGTCACCCATTCTTTTGCCAAGAGCAACTGAAGGCGGCGAGCCCTGGAAGACTTTTTTTGATCCGGCATCTCTCGCCACTATGTTACACTCACCGCGCTTTAGTGACGTGGAGGACCACGTCTGAAGCAACTGAATGAACGCTACTTTTCCGGGTGCACGGACGGACTGCTAAAAAGCGGAGTCCGCAGACCGGTCTGTACCGGAGTCTAATATGAAACGCCGAATAGCCGTCATTATCGCAATTGTAGCCTTCGCCGCCGTGGGCATCTATTACTGGATGACCCGCCGGCCGCAGTCGATTGTGCTTACGGGCATTGTGACTACCGACGACGTGCGGGTGAGTTCCCAGATCCAGGGGCGCCTTCAAAAACACTTGGCCCGCCAGGGCGACACTGTCCAAAAGGACCAGTTGCTGGCGGTGATTCAGCCACAGGAATTGCAGGCCGACAGGGGCTACTACGAGAACGCCCAGAGGGAATCGGGCGAGCAGGTGGAGCAGGCAAGAGCGAACCTGGAGTTTCTCGAAGACCAGACGCGGGAACAGATCCGTCAGAGCCAAGCCGGTTTGGCCATGGACGAGGCCCAAGTGAGCCAGGCCAAGGCCGATCTGGAGTATGCCGAGGTCACTTTGCAGCGGGCAAAAGCGATGCGGATTCAGAACGCCAATTCCGAGCAGGACTACGACCATGCGCGCACGAACTACGCTGCAGCCAAAGCGCATGTCGAAGCCTTGGGCAAACAGGTGCAGGCGGCTGTGGCCGCGTTGGCGCTGGCACAAGCCAATGCCAAGCAGGTGGCCGCCCACAGGTCGGCGCTGGCTGCGAGCAGCAATCACTTTGCCGCCGCCTGCGCCCAGACCGATAAGGCAGACGTGCTCCTCGGTTACACGGAGATTCGCGCTCCGATCGACGGCATCGTTGACGTGCTGGCATCACTTCAGGGAGAGGTAGTGACTCCCGGTAAAACCATTGTTACACTGGTCGATCCCGACAATCTCTGGGTCCGGGCCGACGTCGAGGAAAGCTATATCGACCGCATTCACCTCGGCGACAAATTGACCGTGCGCCTCCCCTCCGGCGACACTCGGATTGGAACGGTCTTCTTCCGCGGCGTAGATGCCGATTACGCCACCCAGCGCGATGTCAGCCGCACAAAGCGCGACATCAAGACCTTCGAAATTCGCCTGCGATGTGACAACAGTGACCGCAGCCTCGCGCTGGGAATGACGGCCTACGTCACCCTGGCCTTGAAATGACGGCCATGGCATCCGGCGTACCTGCTACCCTGGCTCAACCTACCTTTGACATCGAGGCCGACAGTCTGACGAAGTACTTTGGTGATTTCTGTGCCGTCGATCACATCAGCTTCACAGTAAATCACGGCGAAGTCTTCGGCCTGCTCGGCCCCAACGGGGCGGGCAAGTCGACTCTTATCCGAATGCTTACGACGCTCGTCCCGCCTACCTCGGGCCATTCCCGCATCATGGGCTATGATGTCGTTCGCTCGGCCAACGAGGTCCGCCATGCCATCGGAGTGATCCCGCAGGCCATGACCACCGACCTCGACCTTAGCGCTACGGAGAACATGAGCATCTTCGCCAAGCTCTACGGCATCCCGCGCAACAAACGCCGCAAGGTCATCCGGGAGCTGCTGGAGGCGGTGGACCTCGTGAAATGGGCCGACAAACCTGTCAAGATGTTCTCCGGCGGTATGCGGCGTCGCCTGGAGATCGTGCGAGGGTTGGTGCACGAACCTAAGATCTTTTTCCTTGACGAGCCGACCACCGGACTGGACCCCGCCTCTCGAGTCGCCGTGTGGGAGATGCTTACTCGCTTGAAAAAGGAACACGATCTCACGATCCTCGTAACAACCCATTACATGGACGAGGCTGACAGACTCTGCGACCGCATTGCGATTGTTGATAACGGGAAACTGGTGGCCCTCGATTCACCGTTGAAGCTCAAGGCGTCGATTCCCGGCAAAAACGTGATCGAGGTGAGCTTCGTTGCGATGCCGGCCGACTGGGCACAAACCCTGGAAACCCTGCCCGATGTCGTCGAGGTCAAGGCTGAAGATCACGTCTTTAGAATCGCCTCCCACAACGGGCCACGCACAACTGTGGCCCTCATGGATGCCGCCCGGCAGTTCGACGTCGCTATTGCCTCCCTTTCCGTGCAGAGTACGACACTCGACGACGTCTTCGTCCACTACACCGGACGGCAGATGCGCGACGCGCTGCAGGCCCCTGCCGCCAGTAACAGTCCCTTTATGATTAAACGAGGCTGAGAACTATGGCATTTGCTCTTAATCGAATCTGGGCGCTCATCGAGCGCGACCTGCGCCGCTTCCGTCGCAGTCCCACGTTGATTGTCGTCTCGATGGTGCTGCCGCTGGTCCAACTCGTGGTCCTCGGTTATGCCTTCGGAGGTAAGGTCAAGAACCTGCAGGTGGGCGTGGTCGACCAGGATCACCGGGTGCCCGCTGTGCAGTTAAAGGGGATATTGGACGCCGTCGCGGCCAATGCACAAACGTTTGAGACCATCTCCTACAGTGACCAGGGACAGGCGGTGCGCGACCTGCGGAGCGGCCGCATCAATGCAGTGCTGAACATTCCTCCTGAATTCTCCCGGAAGGTGCTGGCCGGCTCCAACCCGCGCATCGCTCTGATCGAGGACAATACGGACCAGTTCAGCTCTTCGGCCCTCGCTTCAAGCTTTTCCGAAATCCTCAGCGCCTATAACGGTGAGCCGGTGAGATCCCGGCAGAGCGATGCCGTCACGCTGGCGGTGGTCGAGGTCTACCCCTATGTGCCCTACATCCAGTATCTGCTGCCGGGCACCATCGTGTTGGCTATCTTCATGTCCGCGATGATAGGAGGCGGCATCATCTTTATCGATGACAAGGCGCGCGGCCTGCACGAGGGTTATCTGGTGACGCCGCTCACCAAGCTGGACTTGATCCTGGGCTTCAATCTCGCCGGGGCCGTCAAAGCAGTCCTGACCGGACTGGTCCTGGTCACTATCGGCTCGCTCATCGCCGGCATTCCGGACCCGTTCAACCCGCTGCGTCTCGCGCGGATGCTGATACTGGTGGCGCTGACCTCGTTGACGCTCATCAGCATGATGTTTCTCATCGTGGTGAGAGTGAGCGATCCCCTTGTGCCCCGCGCTATTTTCGGCGTACTCAACACCTGCCTGTTTTTCCCCAGCGGAGCGGTCTACCCGACCAATGCTTTTCCGCCCTGGATGAAGGTCATCACCGTGATTGACCCATTCACCTACGCGGTACACGGGTTCAAGTCGCTGGTTCTGAAAAACACCGGTTTGACGGCTATCAGCGGCGACTTATTGTACCTGAGCATCTTCACAGTGCTTGCCATGGGAGCCGCCACGCTGCTCTTCCGGCGCACGCTCTGAAGCGGTTGGCGCTGAACGTTCAACGGATTATCATGCGCAAATTGACCGCGCTGGATACCTCTACGGAGCAAGGTTGAAGGAGAATATCGTTCCGTAGTTATTAGCGCCGCCTTTGGAGGTCATCCCGTAGAGTGTTGTGCCTGCCAGAGTGACGGCGCCCCAAGGCATAGCGCCGTCGGAAGCGGGGTTGAAACTATGGAGGAGCTGATATCCGCTTCCATCCGTATTGATCCGGAATATTGTACCGCCATTGTACGCTCCGCCGGCCATGGTCGTTCCGTAGAGCGTCGAACCCGAGAGGCTCAGGGATCCTGCAGGCTTGGCGCCGTCCCCTGAGCTGCCTTTGAAACTATAGAGGATCTGGTAACCGCCGCCGTCCGTGTCAATCCGAAAGATCGTGCCGAAATTGTGGGCGCCTCCTTCACGGGTAGTCCCGTAGAGCGCTGTACCCGATGAAGCGAGAGAGCTCTCATTAGGAATAGCCCCGTCCTCTGCAGCACCTCCGAAGCTATGGAGGATCCGGTAACCGCCGCCATCCGTGCCGATCCGGAAGATCGTGCCCTTCCCGATCATATTGATTGGATAGGCACCTCCTAAAGCCGTTGCTCCGTAGAGTGTTGAACCCAGCAGGATGAGGCCGCTTGGCGCTTGCCCGTCCCTTGGAGAACTTCCAAAGGTATGGAGGAGCTGACATCTGCTACCGTGCGTATCGATCCTGAAGATGGTGCCCATGTCGGCTAAACCTTCTCCAGTGGCCGCTCCGTAGATGGCCGAACCCGAGAGGACGAGTGGGCCAGTGGGGTAAGCCCCATCGTTTCGTACGGCGAAGAAAGAAAGGATAAGACTGACTGTGAAGCTATGGAGGATCTCGTAACCGCTGCCATCCGTGCCGATCCGGAAGATCGTGCCTAAATTCTCGCCGCCGCCGCCAGCAGTCGTCCCATAGAGCGTTGAACCTGCCAAAGTGAGAGGGCCTCCACAGGCGCCAGCCCCATCGCTACGAACTCCTCCTCCAAAGCTATGGAGGAGTTGATACCCGCTGCCGTCCATGTCGATCCGAAAGAGCGCGCCGAAATTTCGGGCGCCGCCGTAACAGGCCATCCCGTAGAGCGTTGAACCCGACTGAGTGAGGGCGCCATAAGGGACCTTCGCGTCTTCCGTCGAACTTCCAAAGCTGTGAAGGACGGAAAATTGAGCCAGCGCTTCGCATGGCTGAGCACAGGTCAGGCAAAGGAGACAGAACATGAATCCGATTTGAAAGAGCCGTGCCGGATTCGATCTCTTGCGACGAAGCTCCTCGCCGATTTTTTTCGTTCCGTACCCCCTCGGCAAACCCCCAGGCACGAAACGATAAAGATCGACAGCACGGCTTCGAAAGTTAAGACATTTATAATGCCCAGCCTCATCGGTCTACTGTCCTCCTACTATCCTCCGCCATCCTTTCGAGAGATCTACCACACTCCCGAAAGGGATAGCGTGTATCGTTATTCGTTGAGAGCCTCATTGGGGCTGCAATTGCACTTTGACCGTTACTTCATTCAGTAACCTCGCCCGTCACTGCCGTCACTACTCTTAACCATCAAGTCGTTTAGCAGGAAGAGGGGTCGATGCAGCAGGGATCGCCGCAGCAGGGATCGCCACCGCAGGGGTCGCCGCCGCCGCCGCCACTACCCGTATCAGACGGCGGCACAGAAGTGGACGCCGTAGAGGACGCAGTAGAATCAGGAGGATTGCTGAGATTAGTATTCGGAAGGTTCGGAAGCGGAATCTGGTCCCCGGGATTATATTCCTGAGTCCTAAGCGTTCCACCATTAGAAATAGCAGTAATGCCGGATGTAATATCCGCCGTATTTTGTGGAAAATTTTGAAAATTTTGAGAGGCGTGAGTGAGGTCTCCCATGAGCAGTAGTGTATCAGGCGAGAGACCGAGCGCCGTACCAGTAGCACCATACAGGAAATTGGCAGAGGCGTCGTACATTGGAGAATCCCATCGCTTAAAATCATTGGGACCGAACGGGACCCAATACGCGAAGAACGCATAGGGTAACGAATTATCGTACACATTGTCTGAAAACGGGTTCGGAGCACCCGGCGGAGTAACGGACCAGTTACCTAATGTAGACCAGGTATTTACCATCGCTTGAGGGTCTACCCCCTCTGGGACTGCAATTGGAACCGGTGTATTTATCAATTGGCCGTATCCCGACACTTGGTCTATGTTTTTAACAGTTGTCAAAGGCATATACTGACTGCCGTCCGGATAAGTTACGACAAGTGCTTTGTATAATCCGAACGGATCAATTGCGTTGATCGGGTTATTCAGGACATATGCGTAGGGATTTCCACCTATCCGGCTGTTTGGGGCCGACACCGCCAGTGTCGTTGGATCTGGGCTGACAAACCTTCCGAGCACGGGATCGTAGTAACGGGCTTTATAGTAATAGAGGCCCGTTTCGGGGTCGTTCTCCTGATCGGTGTACTTGTGGTGAAGATCGACGCCGCTTGGGGTAGTGACCCAGTCTTCCCCGTACGGATAGTAAAAGCGCGTTTCCGCCCAGTTGCCCGAGGAGTCGGTGGAGATGTTCAGACCTCCAAGGTGGTCCGGATGATAGTAGTATGTGCCTGAGCTACTCTCGGATGCGACCCTCCTGGTTCCCGCGAAGATATGCCGCCGGTCTGAGCGCCATTTCCGGTATAGACTATTTCCTGGAGATAGAGTTGCCCATTGGCGATGTCGGTAGTGTACGAGACGGTCATGTTGTTACCATACACGTCCTGAACTGTATCCAAAAGCCACTTGAAGGTCCCGTTGCTGTTCGTCTGCCTGGAGGCAGTTGTGCTGCCATATTTATGGATGGTGCCCTGCTTGTCGGTTACCTCCCAACCCTGGGTTCCGGAATTGAAATAATATTTGGAGAAGTCCTGCTCGATTTTCTTGCCATAGATTTGAGCGCCCCAATCAGAAGACCGATCCACCAGTTCATCGGAGGACCCGTTTGCCGACACCAGGAACTCCGATTCCTCGTGGTTATTTCCGCAAGTGGAAGAATTCCAGCTCGCTGGATTACAGCCATAATTCACGCTGTATTTGGTTAGCCTTTGGATGAATCCCATATTGAGGTCCCATCCGACCCCGATCCAGCCGTTACTGTTATAGCTGTTGTAGTATAGAGAAAGATTCGGTTGAATACCAGCGCGCCCTTTGGGGACTTCAATGGGAATCTTATAAGTTGCTGCGCCCATCGGTGATGAGACGTCGGGTGCTAGCACCTGTGGTAAATACATAAAATTCTGGTCGAAATCATCGTCTGCATTTGCGTTCGGAATGAATGCAACTGTCGACACGAGAATCAAGATAAACCCCATGAACGCGCAAATTTTTTTACGGACAACATCGAAAGCCCTCCTTTTGGTTGGAATGGATTACGAGTGGAATTGGAATTTAATGGATCCTATTTGCCTTAGATAATGAATTAGTAATGAGTCTTAAAGAAGAACGAATGAACGTCACATGCCGGTTAAGCCAAATCGGCGGCTCTCAGCTAGCGCTTACTTAGCTGTATTTTGGCCGTTCATGCGGGATTCTGAATATAGGAAATCCCACATTGAATGCAAAACTTCGCGGATTGATATCAGTAGGGTTATTTTTTGGTTACAAATTCAAATTTGAGGATTTGGGAGTCGACGATGCAACTCCATGCCCCCCGCCATGGACCAGCAGTTTCCTCAATCAAGCTCGCATTATACATAAAAAGGTTTCACAAAGGTTACAAGACACCGCCGTAGGAATGACAACTGAGAAAGAAATACCTTATTGATTCGACGGATATTATTGTTCTTATGCAGCGGTTCCTGAAAGCTTCGAGTTTGAAATTCTTGAAAAGCAGAGGTGCAGATACCCAATCCCAATCCCGAGGTCGGACCGGACTGTGCTCCTGAGGGTGGTTCTTTTTGTATGCCACCGGGAAAAAAGAAAGATTCAGGGACATGGAAATGCAGAAGTTCAAGCGATGATTGCTAGACTCGGGGACGTGAGACGGAATGCATTTGAATTTCTATTGACGTACTTTGCGGGCCCGCTCGAAGAATTGCATTGAAGCAAGCGTGCGAATCCCAATTGGGAGGATTTGTGTCACACGCTCGCTTGGCTGGGTTCCGGCCCCCGGACCAGAGACTTCCAGGGCAGGCTTAGAGAATGTGCCGCAATTCAGAAATGGCCGGTAATGGCCGATGGGGCCAGACTCTGCTTCCCTCTTTCGAAGAGGAGGATAGAAGGGGAATTGCAAGTACTCATAGAGGGAAAAACCCATGGTCGAAGAGAAAATAGCGCCTATCTACCCCGGCGAGATTCTTAAATAGTTTCCGCCCAGAAAGGGCCCTTTTCCGCCTTGGCGGCGTCAATCTTCGGGCTTCCTTATGCGGCGTACCCATGTACGCCTCCGCGCAACCCCTTGATTTCCTTGCCAGGGCTAAAAATGCCTCCTCTCCGAATCGAAAACTACTAGTGTCTAATCCGGGGTTTTCGGATGGACACTAAATAAGACTTCATGGTCCCCATGGGAATCAGCCAGTGCCTCCTGGCCAAGGACATCGGAGTTGATCCCCGGCGGATCAACGCGATCATTCTTGGAAAGCGGGCCATTACTGCCGATACGGCTCTGCGCTTTGGCCGCTACTTTGGAATCGAGCCCGAGTTCTGGATGAATCTTCAGACCCATTATGATCTTGAGGTGGAGTCTGACCGCCTGGCCGGGAAGTTAGAGCAGGAAGTAATGATACGTTCGGTGGCTTAAAGGGACAAAAAGGGATTACGCTCATCACGTAATCCCTCGATTTAACTGGCGGGGTGGAAGGGACTTGAACCCTCGGCCTCCGGCGTGACATGGCGGAGCTTTCTCCGCGTGGCACTTTTTCCACTCTTCGGGGTAACCAAATCCGTCTTCGCGGATTCGCACGATCAGGTTTCCACGTGGGTTTTCTCCATTTCCAAACCTGCAAGCCGTTATTCCGAACTCTTTAGATCGAGGTCCTCGCCGGATCCCACTGGGTCGATCTGCGAAACATGGGACACAATACCGGTCTCATGCGGATTCCAGCCTCTTAAGGTCCATCAAGTGGTCTATGCGAACATGTGCAAGATCGTATTGCGCCTGTTGCACAAGCCAGCTTTCGGCGCTGCCGCCAAAAACTTTGGACAACCGTACGGCCATTTCGGGAGATATGCCCCGCTTCTCGTTCACCAGTTCGGATAACGTGGTGCGCGTGACTCCAAGAGCGGCCGCCGCGGCCGTGATGCTCAAACCCAAAGGTTCAATGCACTGGCGCAACACGAACCCTCCAGGATGAGGGGGGTTCTTCATCGGCATGGTTTTAGGCTCCTTTCCCTTTTTTAGTGGTAGTCAAGATAATCAACATCAAGAGCGTCACGGTCGGCAAAGCGGAAAATCACTCGCCAATTTGCGCGAACCGTTAGCGCCCAAAAACCTTTCAACTCGCCTTTGAGCGGATGCAGCTTAAAACCGGGCAGGTCCATATCAGAAACGATACAGGCCGCATCGAGCCGTGCAAGAATGTCGCGCAACTTGACGACATGCTCGGCGATGACGCCAGAGGGGTCGTTTTCCTCATAAAGTCGTCTCAATCCCTTGTGGCGTATTGTCCGGATCATTTGATACCGTAATGCGTTACATTACGAATGTCAAGCCGATTCGGCCTGGTGGGTAGCCAGGTTCAGCCGTTCGCCAGCGCTTTTTCCATAGTTTACATGGTCTCAATGGATGGGAATTGATGTCATCGGAAGCAGAAGTTGTCGCTACTGTGCTCGCTTTGGCAAAAGGCGAAATGGATGAAGCCGATTTTGCCGGCTGGCTTAAGACCAATTTGCGTTCAAGTTGGCATTCTGACCGGGAGGGCATAAAGCCCTCCCCTACGAACCCCGCCAAATCCATTGTAGGGGCGGGGTTTATCCCAGGGTTTATCCCCGCCCGTCTTAAACGCAGATTGGTATAAGACGAAATCCGCCACTCAAGATCCAGGCCGATAGGCTGGACCTCAATGTTTTCTGGGAAAAAAAAGGCCCAGCCTGATCGACTGGACCCTGTTATTTTCTGGCGGGGTGGAAGGGACTTGAACCCTCGGCCTCCGGCGTGACAGGCCGGCGTTATAACCAACTTAACTACCACCCCTTGTATAGTTTTAAGTTTTGAGTTCTGAGTTTTCAGTCAACTCAAAATCCCAACAACTCACTTGGATAGGCGGAACAGGGCTCGAACCTGTGACCCTCGGCTTGTAAGGCCGATGCTCTCCCAGCTGAGCTACCCGCCCAAAATCCCCCCTGCCCCGCATCGCTCCGCGATGAGTGAACAGTGAACTGTGAGCAGTGAATAGAAAAAGCTTTGAAACGAAAATCCCCCCTGCCCCTCTTTGCAGAAGGACAAGGGACAGGCTCTTCTGCCCTATTGCGTCCCAGGAACGCCTATTATCAGCGAAACTAACCGTAAATGTCAAGCGGTTTTGCTCCTTTAAAGCCATGCCGGAACATCAGGAGCGCCACTCATTCTCTGAAATCCCCACTTGAACAAGAGTTTTACGGATTGCCGGCGAGGGGTTCGGCCCATTATTTCGCCCTTATTGTGTTGAGCAAGAGAAAGGGGGGCTGTTACATAAAAGCGTAACGGCCCCCCGGATAGCGATTTGAGAACAGGAAGGGGCTCCCAAAAGCGAAGAAAAAACCCCTTCAGTTAATTCTTAACTACTGTGTAACTGCATCAAATGTGAACTCCCACCAGTCCTTGGACTTTGAGTCACTTGGGGCAGGTGAATCCAGGGCGAACACTCCGTCTCCTTTGGCCTGTACGGCCCAGCGGTAAGTCGTCCCCACCGTGCCCGTGAAATTCAATGATGAATTCTGCCATGTTGAACCGCTCGTGGTTAACACCGGGAAGGGAGAGCCTGAAACGGGTGTCCATGTGTTTGTGCCGGTTTCCTGCTCAATATAAACCCAATAACCATTGGCCGCAGCGGTAGTGACAGCAGGACGCGAATCCCATGCTAAGGTTTGTACAAGGCCAGGTGTGTTAAAGAGGGTTTGGCCGTTAGGGGGAGCGATTAGTGCCGGCGTTTTCAGAGTCTTGGTGGTAACATATTGAAAAATCCACGCTTTGCTGACATTACTATTCGTGATACCCGTTGTGTCACTAATTGCCTGTACCGTCCACTTGTAGAAACCATGGCCGGTAGCGGAAAGTTCTGCTTCAGTAAGCTGCACCGATAACTGCGTAGGGGGTATCCCAGTGCCACTGGTAAAGGCCGCCACGGGCGTGTAAGTGCCCTTTTCCGTCGCACTGTACTCAAGGGTTACCGTGAAACTCGACGCATTATCAACCGCGGACCAGGCCAGCGTCGTCGTCATGGGGACGTTTTTAAATACCGTCATGTTGCCAGGCGTCAGCAGTTGCGGAGTCGCCAACTTCACTTTGGTCGCTGCCAGACCGGCCGTTGCCCCAGCAAGAACAAAAACAAATAAAACACTGAGAACTATGAGTGTAAAACTTTTTGTCTTTGTCATTGAATATCCTTTCGAGAAACAAGTTTGAAATATTTTCCGATTACAGTACCAGAATTTGAAAATCTGCGATCGTCAGAAAAAGCGCGCGTCACCTCCTTTCGCATCAACGTTACCGATATCCTGTTACAAATCTCGCCTTATCGCCCCGGAATAACGCACACCATCCTGTACACTATGCATCCGAACCGCATTCAAGATCGGATCCCGTTAGGAAAAGTTCTGTTTCGAAAAGACGCTCTAATCTGACTTCAAAGTCTGGTTCTGCGTTCAAACAGGCCAAAGGCCGGCGGCTGTGCTGGATTCCGGCCCAAAGGCACTGCCGGAATGACGGAAGCGGGAGATCCCGGCTGCACTTGGCTTAGCTCACCCTGTGGTTCTTTTCATGGTTTCCAATGTGTCCCGAACGGACATGGATAACTGCTTGTCTGCCTCGAAAAGTTTCCCACGCGAAGACGCGAAAATGCGAAGGGAATGACACTTTTCATGCTTTCAAGGGTGTCCCAAAGGGACATGGATAACTGCTTGAAAAACTTTCAGTAAACAACTCGATATTTTTAAAATCATACGCTTTTCCAATCGAACACGCAAGTGATATGTCGATAAGACTGATTATTGGAACTTCAGGACATTGCAACTCATACCGGGTTGCGTTCAAGTTTACGCTGAAGGGGCCAAAATCCCCCTCGGTCCCCCTTTACAAAAGGGGGAGGCAAAACAAGTCGACAGTCACCCCCTTTTCTAAAGGAAGGCAGGGGGGATTTTATTATCGTGAACGCAACTCAGTATCACCACCTGTCGGTGCTGATGGGTTGAGGCTAATAGAACGCGATAGTTACGGGCCAGCGAAGAACCCGACGCAATATGGATGCACCACTTCCCGGCATGGTGGACTACCCCTCACCATGACATTGACGAACCGCCGGATGATCCAGTCTACAATGGGCCTCAACTTTTTGCCCCGGAATGCCGCATCCCTGATTATGTGAAGAATATTGCAGGTAAGAAATAGGACAGAGGACGGAGGACAGAGGACGGAAGAGACTCGATTGGCCGCAAACTCCACGCTCCGCAAGGCTCGTCGCGTTTAAGTCACAACTCGAGCCGGGAGGAGTCTTAAGGCTCCCCCGGCTCTTGCTCATAAAGCGGAGTGAAGATACAGGCTTGGGTCAATGCGTGCGAATTTCGTCTGCGGCCGGTTCCTTTGGCAGGATGACCGGAGCGGCGGCTTCGGGCTCTTTGAACAGTTCCTGCGCTTCCTCGGAGGCCAGCGCATGCTTCAGCACGTCGTCCATGTGCCTCAGCAGCTCGATATTTATCTCCTGGAGAATCTTTGCGGGAATCTCCTTGAGGTCCTTGGCGTTTTCCTCCGGAATCAGCACGGTCTTTATGAGCGCCCGGTGCGCGGCGAGGATTTTTTCCTTAAGCCCGCCGATGGGCAGGACACGGCCCCTTAGAGTGATCTCGCCCGTCATGGCGACGTCGCTTCTTACGGGGATTCTGCTGAGAGCGGACACAATCGAGGTAGCCATCGTAATGCCGGCGGACGGGCCGTCTTTTGGGATGGCCCCTTCGGGGACATGAACGTGGATATCCAGGTTCTGGTGGAAATCGGGGTCGAGTCCGAGCTGTTTTGCGCGCGACCTGACATAGCTCAGGGCCGCCTGTGCCGACTCCTGCATGACTTCACCAAGTTTTCCGGTGATCGTCACCTTGCCCTTGCCGGGCATGATCGCGGTTTCGATCCCGAGAATGTCGCCTCCGAATTCGGTCCAGGCGAGCCCCATGGCAAGGCCTATCTCGTCTTTTTCCTCGGCGCGCCCGTAGTGGAATTTCGGGATCCCGAGAAATTCCTGGATATGGTTTTCGGTGAGTTCCACCCTGGTTTCAGGACCTTTGCTCACAACTTCCTTGGCCACTTTGCGGCACACTGAGCCGATCTCGCGCTCAAGGTTGCGCACCCCGGCTTCCTTGGTGTAATGGCGGATTATGTAGAACAAAATCTCATCGCTGAAGGCTATATTGTCCTCGCTTATGCCGTTTGCCTTCGACTGCTTCTTGAGCAGGAAGTTACGGGCGATGTTGAGCTTTTCGAATTCAGTGTAGCCTGCAAGCTGTATAACTTCCATTCTGTCGCGAAGCGGCGGCGGAATGGAGTGCAGGGTATTGGCCGTCGTGATGAAAAAGACCTCCGACAGATCATAGTCCAGGTCGAGATAATGGTCGTTGAAGGCAAAATTCTGCTCGGGGTCGAGCACTTCGAGCAGCGCCGCTGAAGGATCTCCCCGGAAATCCATGCTCATCTTGTCGACTTCATCGAGGCAGAATACGGGGTTATTGCTCTTGACCTTCTTGAGGCACTGGATGATCTTGCCGGGCAGCGCGCCGATGTAGGTTCGCCTGTGGCCGCGGATTTCAGCCTCGTCGCGTACACCTCCAAGAGAGAGCCGGATGAAGTTGCGGTTCATCGACCTTGCAATCGAGCGAGCGAGCGAAGTTTTGCCGACACCCGGAGGCCCTACAAAGCAAAGGATTGGGCCTTTGATCTTTTTAACGAGCGCCTGAACTGCGAGGTACTCGATGATGCGCTCCTTCGGTTTCTCCAGGCCGTAATGGTCTTCGTCCAGTATCCGGGCGGCTTCGTCTATATCAATCTTATCCCGGGTCTTTTCAAACCAGGGAAGCGAAAGTATCCAGTCGATGTAGTTGCGCACCACGGTCGCTTCGGCGCTCATCGGCGACATCAGCTTAAGTTTCTTGAACTCGGCGCGGACCTTGGCAGCCGCTTCCTGGGAAAGTCTCTTTTTCTTTATACGTTTTTCGAGGTCTTCGAGTTCGGACTTGAAATCGTCCTTTTCACCCATCTCTTTCTGTATGGCACGCATCTGCTCGTTGAGGTAGTACTCGCGCTGGGTCTTTTCCATCTGCTTTTTGACCCGCCCTTTGATGCGCTCCTCCGTCTCGATGATCTCGATTTCCGACCTGATGTGTCCGAAGAGCTTCTCCATCCGCTGCACAACGTTCAGGGTCTCAAGCAGCTTCTGCTTGGTATCCAGCTTGAAAGGCATGTAGGAAGAAACCGTATCGGCAAGCCGGGAAGCATCATCAATGCCGGCAACCGTGTCCAGGATTTCCTGGGTAATCTTCTTGTTGTGTTTTGAATAAATTTCGAAGGAGGACCTCACCCCTCGCATGAGAGCTTCGATCTCGACGGATTCTTCCTCAGTTTCCTCCAGTGCTTCGAGTTGAGCCACAAAATGATCGGGATGAGGAACAAAGGTGATTATCCTGGCCCGGTAATCGCCTTCAACCAGTACCTTGACAGTGCCGTCAGGCAGGCGAAGTATCTGCAGAATGTTTGCGACCGTACCTATGCGATAGATGTCACCTTCGCCGGGTGTGTCGGTTTTAGCCTTTGTCTGTGCTGCGAGAAAAATTTTCTTGTCGGACCCCATGGCCTTCTCAAGAGCGTTCACAGACTTGTCGCGCCCTACGAAAAGGGGGACCACCATCGAGGGAAATACTACGATATCCCTGAGCGGCAGAAGAGGCATCGTGAAAATATTGTTCTGTTGACCGTCTTTTGTGCGCGTTAGTTTGAACATTTTACCCGTCACTTCCTGCTGTGTTCGGATTTTCCATAAGAATCATGCTGATTCCTGGTCCTGGCCCCGGTAGACGAGCAAAGGCTGGGCGTTTTTGGAGAGCACCTCTTCGTTTATGATACACTCCTGGATCTCGGGGTGAGACGGCAGATCGTACATGATGTCCAGCATGATGTTTTCCATAATGGACCTAAGACCACGGGCTCCTGACTTACGCCTTATGGCCTCCTTGGAGATCGACCTCAAGACCCCGTCGTTGAAGCGCAACCGCACGTTTTCCAGCTCGAACAGTTTCTTATACTGTTTGACCAGGGCGTTTTTGGGCTCGGTGAGAATACACACCAACTCGTCTTCGGTGAGCTCGCTGAGGGTCGCTATAACCGGCAGGCGCCCGATGAACTCAGGAATCATCCCGAACCTGAGCAGGTCTTCAGGCTGCACGTGCCGCAGCACCTCACCGACGCTTTTTTCTTCTTTACTCCGGATTTCGGCGCCAAATCCCATACCCTTCACCCCGATTCGGGCGCGAATGATGTTTTCCAGGTAGTTGAAAGCCCCGCCGCAGATAAAAAGAATGTTCGTGGTGTCGATCTTTATGAACTCCTGCTGCGGATGTTTCCGACCGCCCTTGGGGGGTACGTTTGCCACGGTGCCTTCAAGGATTTTCAAAAGCGCCTGCTGCACGCCCTCCCCCGAAACGTCACGGGTAATTGAGGGACTGTCGGATTTTTTTGCAATCTTGTCTATTTCATCTATGTAGACTATTCCCCTGGACGCCTTCTCGATATCGTAGTCAGCCGCCTGGATCAGGCTTACCAGTATATTTTCGACATCTTCGCCAACATAGCCCGCCTCGGTGAGCGTAGTCGCATCGGCTATCGTAAACGGCACGTTCAGAATGCGGGCAAGTGTCTGCGCAAGAAGAGTCTTGCCCGAACCGGTAGGTCCGATCATCAGGATGTTGCTCTTCTGGAGCTCGACGTCGTTTTTGTCTACTTTTAATTCGATGCGTTTGTAATGGTTGTGAACGGCCACCGAGAGGACTTTTTTCGCCCTGTCCTGGCCGATTACATATTGGTCCAAAACACTCTTGATCCCAGCAGGCTTGGGAATCTGCGTGGCACGTGCCGCACCTTCTCTTTCGTATTCCTCTGCAATAATGTCATTGCATAGTTCCACGCATTCATCGCAGATATAAACCGTAGGACCGGCAATCAGTTTTTTAACTTCATCCTGACTTTTTCCGCAAAAAGAACATCGGAGCTCGCCACCTCGGTCGTCACGTTTTCTACTAGCCATTAAGATTCCTCCTCGGCCCGCGCTTTTCTCATGATTCTATTCCTTAAAAACAATATCGGGTTGATTGGCGTAATTGTAAATCAATTTTTGGTTCCGGAAACGGCGAACTAGCAAATTATAACAACGGAAACGAAATTAAGCTACTTCTTAATGCTCTCCGTAAGGACTACAGCCACCCGAGGCCGATCACTCGCCACTCCGGACCAAGCAGACCAATGGTCTGCATTCGGGGCAAAAAGGTAACCTGCCCCGGGGAAAAGGTCAATAGAAGCAGGCCCCCCGCATTAGAGACTGACGCGGTGCTGGTCTTGTCACCGCCTCACTGCGTCCCTATTTCTTGAACGGCAGGATAAGATAGAGTAAATTCCCGCTTGCTTGCGGCTCGCAGCCTACCATTCCTCCGTGAATCTCGACGACGTTTTTTACAAAGTGTAGACCATGCCCTCTCCCACTTTCAGCACCACTTAAACCCGCGCGGAAACCTTCCTCAAAGACATGACTGCATTCTTCGAGGGTCAGAGGATTTCCGGTCGTGAAGAAATTAAACCGTACGCCTGGCTTATCTTCTCCGAAAGCGCCCTGTATGATCTGCCGGTTTAAGGAGAAAAGCCTTATGGCTTGCCCCGAGCCGTCCTTTGCTTCCCCGGTGTATTTGAGCGCATTCGAGAAAAAGTTATCAAACACCTGGGATATCAGTCCCTTGTCGACAAAAAGCGTCACCTGTTCGTCAGGTACGTTTTCGATCCGGTCGTCAACCGTTATCCCTTTTTTTTCGAACTGGCCGCAATACCGGTCGATAAGAGGCTTAATTATCTCCGTGCGGAAATTACACGACTGCTTCCTGAGGACATATGTCCCCTTCTTAAAGTGGTCCTTACGGAAAAGGGTCTCCAGGAATAGACTGGTGTGCTCGTAATGTTTGCTGAGGGCGAAATACTCGGCCTGGAGTCCGTGGTTGGTTTCCTGGAGGATTTCGGCTGCATTTTGCAGAGTCTGCGCCACGGCCTCGCAGACTGAGGAGTTCTCGACCATTTTGCTGGTCAAATCTTCGATATTTTTATAGTTTTCGATCATTTTCCTGAGACGGATCAGGAACAGTTTGTAGTACAGATTGGGTGTGATGACGTTGTGTTCAATATCGGATACAAGTTGATTGATAAACTTAATATGATCGATATTCTGCTGGACCAGCAGCTTCTGGTGGAGGTTGTAACCGATCCGGTTTGTGAATTTTTCCAGGAAAAACTGTTTGCGCTCATCAACCCTTTCTTTCGGAAGCACCTCAAAAAGGCCGAGAATAGAGCTCCGGCCGAAAAAAGGCAGAATATCCACAAACGCCTGGTTGCCACGAATGGGGAAAAACCAGGACTCTTCCGCCTCCACAGGGTTTTCGACCACTATCGCCCGATGATTTCGCCGCTCCTGGGGCGGGACGAGGCCCCGACTGCTGGTGCAGACCAACTCCAGTTGCGAGTGCTTAGGTTCGATGATATAGATTCTGCTGTCCAGGTCGAAGAACTCTTTGGGGACGGCCGCGCAAATCTGGTAAAGGCTGTCTATCGTGGTGAATTCCTGGGCCAGATCGAAAAAGGTTGCAAACGCCTCCTCCTGCAAACGCTCGAAGTTGTAGCGCCTGTAGCTTTCCTTTTTTTCTCTCACTCTAAGAGCGATGCATTCCGCCAGTTCCTGGGGGGAAGCACCGCCTCCCTGCAGGCGAATCCCGCAGGAGGGTGCCTGAATCTCCATAATAGTCGCTCCACGACCGTGTCTATAAGAAAATAACGGAAAGTGAGCGGATAGATAACCTTACCAGTAGTATCTTCCTCTCACAAGCAGTTTAAGTATTCGTCACCTAAACGTCACGTGGCCCGGGACCTCGATCAAAAATATCCAACGTTTTTCTATGCCGCGGTGTGGCCAAAACGTCATTTTTAAACGGGATAACCGGTGTGGTATAGTCGGAAACAGTTCTTCAGTTTCCATACGGAAAGTGCCCTTTTCCACCCTGGCTGTGTCAATCTTCGGGTTTTCTTGCCATGGCGAAAAATGCCTTCTTTCCGAATTGGAAACTGTTAGTATCTCAGAATGGTCACATGGCATGCGGCCGTTAAAACTGTCTGGCTGCCTCGAAAAGATACTGGATTCCGGCCCAGAAGCTCCGCCGGAATGACGAAAGTGGGAGCCCGCCACTTTTCATGGTTTCAGGGTGTCCCGGGAGGGACGTGAGCAACTGCTTCGAAAAGTTCCCACGCGAAGCCTGATCATCGACAGGTCAGGGAGAGACGTGAAGGGAACGACACTTTTCATGGTTTCTGGGTGTCCCGAAGGGACGTGAGGTACTGTCTCGAAAAGACGCTGGATTCCGGCCCAAAAGCGCCGCCGGAATGACGAAAGCGGGAGTCACGCCTCTTTTTATTGTTTCAGGGTGCCTCAGAAGGGGCGTGAATAGCTGTCTCGAAAAGTTCTCACGCGAAGACGCGAAGCCGCGAAAATGCGAAGGGAATGACACTTTTCACAGACTCTGGACCAGATGCAAGCCGATTTTAAGAGCCGGCTCTTCTTGAAGGTCTCTATCGATGGAATGATCGTTGGTTCAGTCAGTGGCTTCATGGAGCGGGAGACATGTCATATAGGAAGGCTCATCGTCCATCTGGAGTTTCAAACTCGTGGCATCGGCGCTCGCCTGATGAAAGAAATCGAGAGATGTTTCCAGGAGGCCGAGCGCTATGAGTTGTTCACCGGGCATCTCAGTGAGCGTAACCTTCGGCTTTATCAAAGGCTTGGATATTTACCCTTTGCGTTCAAGACTGCCACGGACAGTCTGACGCTCGTATTCATGGAGAAAAAACCTCGCACATTGAGGAAGCGAGCGTCTCATCGGGAGTTTCCGGATGGACGGTAGTTATATCCTTTGCGCCACACTATTGACCGGCACGTTATAATTATCGGTGGAAAGACAACTCCTCTTTCCTCCTTGGGAGAGTCAGGTTTCATCCTCCTCCTTTCCTGACTCTCCTTTTCTCTCGTCGCATTCTCTTTTATACTGCCTCTGCCCGCCAATTCCGCACCGGCAGGATCATGTATTATTTCGGCCTTCTAAATACTGTGATATCTACCCATGAATAGGGTCCTGACCCCATTTAATTTCTACATACCTTGAGTATACTTGGTTTCATATCCCATCTCTTTTAAATTCATCTTCCGGGTTTTCCTCCAACCAGGGGTTTTGCGATGGAGACTACCAACCGCCATCTCTACGCCACAGGCTTCTTCAATTGTCCGGAAGGCTTTGTCAAGGGAGCCCGGGCAGAGGGTGGGGAAGAATACGGGGCCTGCCTGGATTCAACCCAGGAGCAAAGATCTCGTATTATTTGCGCCTACTTACGAGTGCTGGAAGATATGAAGGGGCCGATAGGGCTCGATTCCGAACTTCCCTGTCCAAAGGAGCAAATCGGGGAGGCTATTTTCCATGAACTTGCGGACGATCCCGAGGGCGACTTGCGGCAACAGCTTGAAATCGCCTACGTGCTGCTTGAATCCTTCATTCCTCACGAGGATTACCGGGTGATCGAGGAATTCAAGAACGCATGCCGTTCCGCCCAGCAGATCGCGCGGACTGGAGACCCGACAAGCATCCTCAGGTCGGCCGGGATAATAAGAAAGGCTAATGGAGAAAGCGCTGTCAGACTCCAGGAGAAAATTCACGACAAAATGAGCAAAAGACAGTTGCAGGTTTTGCGGCTTCGGGAAAGCAGCGCTGCCTGAAAAGACTCTCAGGCAGATTTTCTGTTAAAAGAGCCTTCCAAGATCCATGATCTCGATCATCGTCTTTTTATAGAATCCATTCCAGCCTACGTGGAAAACCACATCCCAACCCTTCTCCGGACCAGATCCCGGGCTGCTCTTTCTGTACTCCGAGATTGCGGGGAAGCGGTTTGCGCCACGCCACCAGATACCTTCCAACCCTTTTTCAAACTTGATTTTCAGGTGGTTTTGTTCTTTCCCGAAAATCCTTACAGAGTTGAGCCGAGCGTCGCGCAAGGCAAAAACCGGTGCCGGGTTACCCATCCCGTGGGGCTCGAGTTCCTCCAGTGCATGGACCAGTTCGGGCCCGACAAGGGTCAAAGGTAATTCCAGATCAACTTTCCCATAAGGAATGAAAATTCCCGGCTGATGCTGCCCGGCAATCTCCTCGAAGCGGCCCGCAAATTCATTGATCCGATCTGCTGCGATTGTCAGACCGGCCAGCAGCTTTGTGCCCTCCCCATTTAATCAGCAGCTCGGCGCACCTCGAAAGCGCGTGGTGTATGTCGAAACCTGGAATGCTCCTGGCTGAGCCCCTCGCAATCCCTTTGGCCTCGTCTATCGAAAGAATCACCACAGGGGCATAATAGAGGTCCTGCTGAACCCGGGAAGCGGCAATGCCCACGACCCCCGGCTGCCACTGAGCACTTCCCAGAACGAGCGTCCTGCCGGTGGGAGGACCTTGTGCCAGACGGATACGGATCTCACTTACTATTTTTTCCTCTTGAGCCTGTCTTTGTGCATTCAGGTTGTCCAACTCCCGCGCCAGCCGGACTAACCGGGACGGTTGGTCCGAGGTGAGCAGATCGTATGCGATTTGCCCCTCGGAGACACGCCCTGCGGCATTTATGCGCGGGCCCAAATAGAAGCCGATATGGCCCGCTGTTAAGGTCTTGCCGGCCAGGCCGGCGGCTGCGGCAAGGGATGAAAGCGGACCGCAGCCATTTGCGTTGAGATTTCGCAGGCCGCTTCGGGCAAGAATCCGGTTTGCCGAGACTAGTGGGACGAGGTCCGCGACAGTTCCAGTCGCTGCGAGGGCAAGGTATTTTCCACCGAGCGCAGGAAGGGGGAGATCGGTCTTTGCGCTCCTCAAGGCGCGCCTCAGGGCAGCCAGAAAAAGGAAAGTCAGCCCCGATGCGCAGAACTCCTTGAAGGACGAGCAGCATCCGGGCTGCTTGGGATTTATGAGCACTGAAGCCGCAGCCGGCCCCTGATCCGACCCGGGCTCGCCTGCCGGCACTTCATGATGATCGATCACTATGCACTCGGCGCCCATGGAACACGCCAGCCTGATGGGTTTGCGATCTAGCGTGCCGCAATCGAGCGCGACAAAAACTTTTGCATCCAGGTTTTCGGATATGGCGCGTTCGGGTATGCCATATCCTTCGGCTCGAGACGGAATTACAACCCTGAAATTCTCATAACCGGTCTCCTGAAAAAAAAGAGCGATTTGCGCCGCAGATGTAATTCCGTCGCAATCGTAATCGGCAACCACTACTATTTTGTTTCGATTCGCCATGTGATTTGCTAGCAAACTGGCGCCCTCGGTCATGCCACGGATGCACAGGTGTTCGGAGAGGTCCTTGAGTTCTCCGGTAATAGCGCGGGGATCGAGGTTGCGGTTTTGCAGGATGATGTCTATAACATCCTCAACCGTTGCCGGTGAGCTTTCGTTCAATATCTTCCAGCGTGTGCGGATGAGGCTGTCCTGTCCCATATCGGCCTTTTAAAGAAGAGTAAATAGTGGTTGGTTCATCGTGAAAGTTTCACTTCCGGGACTTATACCATCCTTGGAGATCAGGGTCGAGTGCGGCGAACCGCCGCCTCGAAGCATAATGAAGGCCGATGCATTAATTTGGTTTCATAATCGGTGGATTGCTGCTATAAGGTCCGCCGGAGGCCATCTTGCGAAGATAATATTCGAATGATGGAATACAGGGCTAAATATCGGAGGAAAAGGTCACGATCCGGTAACAAACAGGTCTAAATGACTTTTGCTCATTCGGGAGGAGGGGATTAAAGTCACGGATTAAAGGAGAAAAATGAAAAAGCTTCCTTTTTCGACCTGCCAAGATTCCCTTTTCAGTGCTTTGCCAAGTTAAAATAAATGCTTAGGAGTTCTCAGATGGATACGCTCGTTTATATAATGAATTTTATCAAGGACAGAAATGTCGCTTCGATTACGCCCACTTCTTCGGTCGGTGTAAAAAAGGTCTGCAATAAGATAGATTTCAGACAAAACAGACTGATTGTGGAATATGGCCCCGGAACAGGAGTTTTTTCAAAATACCTGCTGCGGCAAATGGGAGAAGACTCCCGGCTGATTCTCATCGAGAGAAACCGGAATTTCAATTCCCTTCTCAAGAGAAACATCACCGATCCCAGGGTGGTCCTGGTGCACGATAGCTGTGAAAACGTGCTCGAAGACTCTGAGGACGTGCAAAGAATCGGAAGCCGATTACATAATTTCGGGGATCCCTTTTTCCTTCCTTGACTCGGAATTAAAGCACAAGATTCTATACAACACCCATCGAGCGCTGAAAAAAGGCGGGAAATTCCTCGTTTACCAAACCTGTTTTCAGACGAACAATCACCTCAAGGTCCACCTGCAGCAGTACTTTCCGATCGTGCACTCAAAATACGAAATAGCCAACATACCACCTCTTAGAACCTACGAGGCAATCAAGGCCTGATTGACTTGACAAGTTATAGAATTTTCTTAATTAACTCTTCCAGAAACTATTTCTTGTCCGATTTTGCAGGTGAAAGAGGTGATAGAAAATGGTGGGCGGGGTTTGGTCTATTGCTTTTTTGATCCTGGGAACCGTCGCCGGGATTTTCGGGTTTTCCGGAATTGCCGGAACAACGACATGGTTGGCTCAGGTGCTGTTTTTTCTATCCCTCACAGCTTTCATTGTATCGCTTATCTGGGGCCGTAGAGGATGGACAGGAACTTAGAAGGGTGAATTAAAATAAGTACACTATCCCTCCATTTTTTTCTGATGATCAATTATGTATCGCATCTTGGACTCGATCAGCGGGCCATATCCCATTGAGGCCTGCTCGTCTAAATCAAAATCGAGACTATTGGGGCTGTGAACCGAAAGAAGCCCCAGCCCCGCAGCCAGCGCCTCACGAACCCATGCCTCCCAGGAATTGAGAGCATCCGGACTTCCATCGAGCAGGCTCCTGACCGTGAGGTTCGTCTCGAGCCCGGCCATTGCCCGATCCCCGTTGATTTCGGAAACCAGTGCTTCGTCCAGTCTTGGCCGCCTCACAAGGACCGCCTCGACAATCACATCCAGATAGACCAAAAATGGGTCCAGGCCGGCGACACCAGGATTACAGACCGCACACCGGCCTGTGTCATGCGCGATCTTACCGTTCTCTGCGAAAAGGTTCTTTCGTGCTATTTCCTTGAAATGGGAAATCGTGTAGAGAAGCGGGTCACCTCGGCTGGGGCTCAAATCAGAACCTCGCTTTTTAGCAGGCAACGTATCAAACTCTATAAAATTTCCGACAGGCCTATCGAAACGCCTATCGAAGGAAGTGTTTCCCATTCCCCATCGGCGCATTTGAAACAATATGCGTCCATGCAATATTCCGACCCATGGGGATATATTGCGCCGTTTTCCAAACAACCGCTTTTCTCTTTCCGCTCGGCCATTTCGACCTCCTGTGCCTGATACAAAGATATAGTATAAGTATAAAAATGTGGACCTGTTATGGCAAGTCTCCCTTGATCGAGTGCTTTCGGCTATCTGTGCTTACGCTACATTTTCCGGCTGGAGCCGTTTAAACCCTGCCTTCTTGCGATGGATACCATCAAACCCGAGCACGAAAATGCGGCAAAAGCAATCAGTCCCGTCTGCATGCAGGAGACGAACTCAGGTACATTTGCTTTTGTTATAGGCTGCCCTCCCATTAAAAGGGAGAAGACCAGCGTGATCGTTGTCATGCTGACCACCATCCCAAGCGTACGCACGGTTCCAATCATACCGGAAGCCATGCCGTATTGCCGTGGCGCTACGCTCCCCAGAATGGCGACCGTATTCGGGGTTATGAACACACCGAAGCCTGTCCCGATCAGCGCGAGTTCAACGGCGATAAGCGCAACGGGAGCGCTTGTTCCCACTGTTACAGCGATCGAAATCAATCCGGCGCATATAGCGGCAATCCCGAAATTGGCGACCCTGGCGGGGGTGGTTCTGTCCGTTATACTCCCCACAAGCGGCGAGGCCAGCATCTGGGAAAGCGGCTGGATCAGCAGAAGGAAGCCCGCACTGCGGGGAGACATGCCCAAGGCATACTGCAGGTAAAGGCTCATGAAGAAGGTCAGGCCAAAGGTCGCGGCATAGCTGCCCATTGCGGCCAGGCAACTCAGTGTAAAGAATCTGTTCCTGGCGAATATGGAAACGTCCAAGAGCGGAGCTGGAGTGCGAGTCTCGCGAAAAACGAACATGAGGACCGATACGAAGCCGCTGAGTATCATCAGCGGGCCTGTTTTCCATTGACCCAAATGCGAGGCGCCAAGCATGATCAGCGCAACGCCAAGAGCAAATATGAGGCTGCCTTGCCAGTCCATCGTCTCGCGCCGGGCGAACTTCGAATCATCTCTCAGGCGGAATACGCAAAGCAGACATGCGGCTACGCCAAAGGGCACGACAAGCCAGAAAACGTATCTCCAACCCAGATGGCTGGTTATAAATCCACCAAGAACGGGACCCGAAGAAAGGCCCGAATAAGTGAAGGCCGAAACTATGCCGACCTTGCGGCCGCGGATTTCCATTGGAAACGAAACGGCAACCAATGCCATACTGCCCGACAGAAGCATGGATGCGCCAATTCCCTGGAAAAATCGCTGTATTAGAAGCATATCGATACTCTCTACGAATCCCAGCGTCGCCGTCAATACCGTAAAGAGGACAAGACCGATCAGGAATATTTTTACCCGGCCCACCAGGTCGCCCAGACGTCCGAAAGTCAGCATGGATATGGCTGGCGCCAAAATATAGAGTTGTTCTACGAAACCGAGTTGCTGGGCGGAGGCGTTAAACTCCCTGCCGATCGAAGGAAGGGCCACTCCAACCGCTGTAAGCATCAAAGGCACCATGAACTGAGCCGCACAAACGGTCAGCAGCACAGCTCCGGGCGAGGTCGTTTTGCTTTCTCCCATTTCTTCCCCACGCTGCGATAAAATTATCTGCGGAAATGATCTGGCGGCGCCGGACCAACCGCTGGGCACGCCGGAGCATGGATCTCCATAAAAACATAAAGTATCTCACGATTCCTGTCCTTCCATCAACGCTGTTCGAGGAATAAAACGACATGCGAAGAGAAGATTATTTCCCCAAAGAGTGCGCCAACGAGCGTGGGCGGCAAAAAGCGGGATTTTGACAAAGAGGCGGCTTCCCGGTACAAGGACTCCGGGAGAGTCAAGCTTGCAAACGATATAGCAGACGCCATACCGGATCAAAATTCAAGATATGCTTCCAAATGCATGTATTTAAGGAACTCCTCCACTATCTTCCTTTTATCGCCATGAACATCTGAGATAACGTCTCGCAGCCGCTCGTAGACGTCCATGGACATTTCCGTAAATTTAATCGCAATACCTTCGGGCGCGAGCCTCGCTACCTTGGCGCTCAGAAAGATGCTCACAGCGGGTGAGATTTCGTCCAGGATAATTTCGACTTCGACCCTCGTGTCCTGTTCTATCTTTTCCGGCGTATCGACGAAAGCGCCGCCAAAGCTCAGATTTCTAATGGTTCCCTCGATCCGGATATCCTGACATTTCAGGATCGTTTCGGATGTGAACGGAACCCTTAGAAAGCACCTCCTTTGTATTTTCTCCATCGTGGACTCCCTTTTTGCAAAACGGATATTAAACCGTTTATCGGCTTTTTTGGCGCCGGCGATCAATGTAAAATCGAACATTGGCGAAAAGGTGGACGATTTCCGTGCCGTGCAGGATGTGAAAATTAAAGGAGGGTCAGGTTTTAAAAGCTTTTTCTGTTCGTCGCACAGAGATGCGACGGCTGCTAATGGTTCGCCAAAAACCTGGGCCATTTGTACGTAAGGTCTATCCAGGTGTGATATCTATCCAAATTTAGGCTCGGACTCGACTGGGTTTCATAATCATATTCCCCGGACAATCGGACGAGGAGGTTTTCGGTAAGGTTTTTCTCGATTGAAGCAGTGACCGTGTAATAATCGATTGTTGTGTTTCCCTGGGAGATCTGAGCATTCGTGTTATATCTGGCGCTGAAGTTTAAAGTCGTCAGTTCCGACAATTTATATGCTGCCGAGCCGTTAATGAACGTCGAATCAAAACTTTGCGCCTGTACACTGCTGTACTCTTGTCTGCCTGCTGAAAAAGTCGCCGAAAGTTTCTCCGACCAATCCTTTTTGAGGTCAACTCCGAAGACAAAGCCGCCGTTGGTCGCCGTCTGAGGCAGGTCGACGATCACTTCCTTGATGAAGGGGGGGGTTGGAATCCGGACGAACTCCCGGGCCGGGGTGAGAAAATCCAGCATTGAAAAATAATAGCCGCTGCTCAACTTTACGTTTAGAGACTCTGTCAGAAACTTCTGGAAGAAGAGCGATTCGGTGATGGTTTCTACAGTCGTGGCGTTGGTATATGTGGTGTCGGAAAAACTGTTGCTAAGACCGATATTGTCCCCCCGTGCGTTAATTGTCCAAACCGGTGTGAGCGAGCCCTGGTAAACGTCGCTTCCAGGCAACGCTTCCGACGACGGAGACGACGGAGACGACGGGTAAATATTTTTGGCGTATTGACCGGATGCAATCAGATTCCATGATTCATTCAGGGCATACTGAGCGCTCAACCCGGAACTGAACCCATAGTGCTCCTGGTAGGGAGTGATAATTCCCGACGCCAGGAGGGAATTTTCAAGGGTATAGTCATGTACAAACCCGAAATTTGCGCTGGTTGAAAATATTGGCGACCAGTTCTCGGTCAGGCTGGCGGTTGTGTTTGTATTGACAGTGTCATCCCTCGCGTTCTCAAGGTATACCTGACCGCTCGTAATGGTGTCGAATTGAAATGTAGTTTGCTCGGTCTGACCCGTAACCGAGACAACCGGGTTAAAGCTGGTTATAAAATCGCCCTTCGTGGTGCCGGGGGTTGGTGTCGAGACGAAACGAAAATTGCTGTCATAGGTTTGGGTCAGGGTTGCCGATGGTGAGAATGACCAGTCGTCTGCAGAGGCGTTCACCGCGAAGGCGGGCCAAAGACAGTTCATGGTGAGAATGCACAGAAAGAATAATTTGAGTTTAGGCATAGTTTCGAGGGGAATCCACCGCAGAGGCGCAGAGCACGCAGAGCACGCAGAGAAAAGAAAATAGGCATGCGGGAAAAACCGGAAGCAAACAGTGACTTGGCTCTTAGTTTTGTCTGTTCTATCGACTTGTTTTTCTCTGCGTACTCTGCGGTGGATTCTACCTATTTGCTCCCTTGGAGTTCATTATATTTCATGATGACCTTGTCGCTGATGTCGATCGTCTTCTGAAAGTAGGGGGCGCTTTCGGTTGTGAGTATCAGGACGTATTTTTCCTCGGTCCCGACCGTGTCCAGTATGTTTTTGATTTCCTTTACCACACCGGTCTTAAGCTCTGAGGCCTTTTTCTGAACTTCGGTCTCGTATGCGGCGACCATTTTCTGGTATTCGACGCTCATCCGGACAAGATCATCTTCCTTGCTTTTTTTCGTGGCGGCAGGTTCTTTATCAAGGCTTTTCTTCAGCTTATCTATTGCCTCGGCCTTCTCGGCTGCATCCGCCCTTTTTGCCTTTACCAGGGCGTCAAGTTCGGCATTGGCTTTTTTGCCTTCCTGGGACTCGCTAATAACCCTGCCCATATCGACGACGCCAATTTTGGGCTGATCGCCGGTGCACCCGCTCAAGAGGGAAGCCGCTATCAATGCGGCAAAAACCAGTCCCGATACTGCTCTCATAGGGTCTCCTCTGGAAAAACAGTTTGGAAAAACAGTTGTTAGTTTTTAGTTGTTAGTTTTTAGTTATGGATGTTAGTTGTTAACTCAAAACTAAAAACTGAAAACTCCTCAAGGGCCGCCTATACTATTGCGCCCTCATTACAGAAATATTTCAGCAATGTTGCATTCAGGTGTCGGAGAGCCGGTGGACGAAGAGAAAAGTGTAAACGGGGAATCAAGATGCTTTCGCTCCCCTGCTCCGCGCTTCCCACTCCTCGCTCCCGTTTTTTGCTCCCTGCTCCTTGCTCCCGAATTAACCTAATCTTAATTTGCGTGACATGGTTACGTAACAATTGACTGGTAACCTTCGCCCTTGTTCTCGTCCATCAATCAAATCAACCTATACATTCTTCAACTTGAAGGTTTTCAAATGCAGGTTTGCCTTGAGCAAAATGAGGGCGAAAAGAAAAAGAAGCCGGACAAGCTGTCAAGGCTCTGGGCAGTAATAAACGGCCTTATTTCAAGCGAGTTCACAGGGTACATAAAGCTCAACTTTACCCAGGGAAGCATTGGAAGAATCGAGAAGTTTGAAGAGATTTTGAAGAAATAGAAGAGCCGGGGTACTTTGCTGCCGCCATTTTTTTGTGGAGAACCAGAAAGCCCTAGCCATGAGCCCTATCGAGGGCATGGCTAGTTTCCGTCCGGAAAGGGTCCTTTTCCGAATCGAAAACTGCTAGTGTCTAGTCAGGGGTTTCCGGATGGACACTAGCTGGGGATTTCTCAGGTTGGGCGCAATCAGAAAAAACATATCAAATTTCAACCCGGTCCATCAATTAACCTAATCTTCATTTGCGTGTCATGGTTACGTAACAATCGGCTGCTAATCTGCGCCACATCTTGTTCATCCGAGTTCAACGGCTACACGGAACTGAACCTTACTTAGGAGAGCATCGAAAAAATCTAAAAATTCCAAGCGGTTTTGAAAAAATAGAATAACCAGGGTACTTTGCTGTCACCATTTTTTTGGAGAACCAGAAAGCCCTAGTCATGAGCCCGCGAGGGTAAATGCTAGGGCTTTTTTCTTTGGCCCGGCGGCTCAGATACGGAGGGAGGTGATAGTTACAGCGCAAGGTTTTTTGGGAAATTTGGGATGTTGAGAATTATTGAAAACGAAGGGCCGGAAACGGCCTAACCTTAGACAAAGCCAAAACCCGGGCGACCGGGTGACGGAAAGCCAACGGGTCCGATGACCAGCCGGAGTCAGGAATGAAGGGGCTCAAAGCCCACGAAGTAAAAAAGAGCCTGCACGGAAAAAGCGGCGAATCGGACGGCCGGGTTACCTGAGGAAAATGTATGAATTTATTTCTCAGGAGGAAGAAAGATGAAGAAGTTACTTGTGATTGCGGCAGCAGCCCTTTTAACGATGGGCGTGGCGGGTCAGGCAAACGCCTACTTCGGCACTAGCTCCGGCGATTTGATCCGTGTAGTCTATGAAGCAAGCGGTACCAGTTATGTCGCGGAAGCCGCGACGGACCTCGGCTCAGCGAGCAGCATCCTTGCCAGCGGCGGGACCAACCTGGGATCGTTTAACCTTGCCGGCAACTCTAACTTTGCAGGCGCTTTCAGCAGCGGGGACCTCAGCGCCGCCAACGTGTACGTCGCCTATTTCGAGGAAACGGGGAAAGCGGGCAGCTATACCGGCGCCACGTTCATGACCAGCGGCTCCACTGCCCAAGAGACAAACAACGGGGGCGCATTTTACAGCGGGACTGCCGCTGCTGCCCAGAACGTCCTCAAATTTGAGAGTAATACTACTATTAACCCTGGTAACCAGCAAACCGCTGTCCTCGGCGCCACCTATAAGGCCGACAGTTTCTTTACCTATATGGAAAAGGGAAACTCCGGCACTGGCGGCCAGTACGATAACTTTTTAAATTCCCCGCTCGGCACCAGCGCCTTTGCTGTAACGGGCAATAGCGTGTCGACTGTAAACCAGTACCTTTTCAACTGGGGAACAGACGACGGCACCGGCACCGTCGGCCCCAACGCTCAGCAAAACGCGCTGTATGCCTCGCTCGGAATAGCGACAACGCTCAATGACGGCGTCCTTACGACCAGCTTCAGCCCTTATACGCCGCCGGCAGCAGCTCCGATTCCCCCGAGCGTGCTGCTTTTTGGTTCCGGACTTCTCGGCTTGATCGGGATCAGAAGGAAGGCTTAACGATCGTATGATTGCGCGGTCCCAATCCTATCATCCTTCGGGGTGGATTGGGACCTTCGGCGCGATTCCGTTGCGGTTTTAGACCGAAACTATTGTATGTGTGAATTTTACTCTCATTTGATTGGAGAATTTTAATGAAGTTTAAATCAGTGAGCATGCTGACTGGAGCCTTGTTGATCGCGGCTGTGTTGGGCCTGACGGCCGGCACGGCAAGCGCTATCACCTATTTCAACATTTACGGCGCCTCCGCGCAGTATAACCTTTTTACCGCCAATTCACTCGATAGTTCTTTTCTCGGCACGGGTGCGGGTGGTCTTGGCTGTACTACCTATGTTGGTCAGTTTACGACGGCAGATGCAAGCAGCGCCGTTTCAGTCGCAACCGGCTGCCCCACGAGTATAGCTCCCGACGGCGAAGTCCACCTGAGCTACACCAAAAAGGCCTCCTGGGACGGCGTTGAGGCAGTAGGGCATTTCTGGGATCAGGCCAACTATGGACAGGGCGGAAATAACGCAGCCTGGCCACCGGCATGTCCCGTCGGCGGCGTTTGCACCGGATCGTGCCCCGCTGACAACCTCAACGAGCACAACTATCGCTGGGTCGCAAACTGTGCCGCCGGTGGTTGCGGAGCCGGCAATCACGCCACTTATACCTGCCAGCCGATCCATGTCGGCGCATCAGACGTTGAGCCTACTGCTTTCTCGCAGCAGAGCACCGGATCTCTCTTGGGACCTCTCGACCCTCAGGACTCTTTAGCCAATGGTGTTTCTTATACTCAAAGAAGTTTCCTTCTGGATGACGGGCTGACCCCGGGCGTCGATATCAACTTCCCAAACAATTCCCAATTTACTTATACTGACGCAATTGATCTGGCCAACTATGCCGTTTCCGGAGTGCCCCAACCTGCTGGGCCTATCGCTTATCCGTTCGCGTTTTATGTAAGTCCGGGCGTGACCGCGTCTCAGTGTGTGGGCGGGACCACTCCCGGCCAGTTGTGCTCCACCACCGGCACCGGCACCCAAACGTATGGGTGCGCAGGCGGCGGGACCTGTACATCTGGTTTAACCATCACAAACTTGAGCAGACTCCAGATCGTCAGCCTTTTCGCCGGAAAAATCAAGCACTGGAGCGACTTCGGCGAGTGGTTCACCGACAAGCCGGTTACGCTTTGCATGCGCCACGCCGGGTCCGGGACCCACGCGACCCTCGACCTGGGCGTTATGCAAGGCGTGGACGGAAACGGCTGGGGCGATGCTATCGTCCAGACCGAACAGAGGGCTACGAATGTAACCCAGGCCACATTACCTATCGCATATTTTAACGATCAATCGACCGATATCGCAAATTGCCTCAACTGGGCAGGCAACCGGTCTTCCGTCGCTAACCCGAGCGGCGGGGCCGTGGATACGTATTACAGCGATCCCAACGGTTCCACGAGCCAGAACGGCGCCATCGGCTACCAGGACGGCGACAAGTCCAACGGGACCTATTACACCCAGGTATTGCTGGACGGCGTCCTTCCCAACCGCGCGACCATGCGTAACGGCGTCTATAACAATTTCTGGACGATCAACCGCATGCTCATTGGCGATACGGTTACAAGTGCGGCTAACCTCACCAAAATTTACCAGGACCTGTACGCTTTCCTAACCAACCCCACTAACATCACCGCCTCCTCAAAAGGCGACTTTTACGGGACCTCCGGAGAGCTCTATCCTCTGAAGAGCACTAGCTTAAGCTTTCCTGATGGTCGCCAGACACCCACCAACGCTCAGCTCCCGTAGCCTGTGAGTTGGGTCCTCCATCCCGCCCGAGCCGAGCCGTGAACCATTCGGCTCGAGGGGGATGTGAATGGGTTTAGGCCTTGCAAGAAGGGGCCCGGCAGAAATGCCGGGCCTCATCTTTTTTGTGAAGGAATTTTAGTGTATTTTAGGGGGGATTGATTTTTAGGAGTTTTTCAAACATGGGGAACAGAATGGATTCACGACAAGCTTGTTACAAGGTGGGAATGTGTGCGGCGTTGATGGTGGTCTTCACTTTGTTGACGACTGTTGCTATCGCTGGCGTGAATGAAAAATTTTTAGGAGCGGCTGCGGGTGGTGATCTGTCAGCCGTCAAACGCTTCATTGCCAGTGGGGCCGACCTCAATGCTAAAGGTCGTGAGGGATTTACCGCTTTGCTTGCAGCCTCTCTCAATGGCCACAAAGAGGTCGCGGAGTTATTGCTCGCAAAGGGGGCCGACCTCAATGCCAAGAACAATACCGGTACAACCGCGTTGACGGTTGCCGCCGGGAAGGGTCACAAAGAGGTCGTGGAGCTGCTTCTCGCAAAGGGGGCCGACGTCAATGCCAAGAACAATACCGGTACAACCGCATTGATGCTTGCCTCTCTCAACGGCCACAAAGAGGTTGTGGAGTTATTGCTCGCAAAGGGGGCCGACCTCAATGCCAAGAAAAATGACGGCGGAACCGCGTTGATGCTTGCCTCTCTCAACGGCCACAAAGAGATCGTGGACTTATTGCTCGCAAAGGGGGCCGACCTCAATGCCAAGAAAAATGACGGCGGAACCGCGTTGATGCTTGCCTCTCTCAATGGCCACAAAGAGGTCGTGGACTTATTGCTCGCAAAGGGGGCCGACGTCAATGCGAAGAGCAATACCGGCGATACAGCGTTGACGGTTGCCTCTTATAAGGGCCACAAAGAGGTAAGGGAACTCCTTATCAAGGCAGGAGCAAAGTAACCAGCTAACTGGACAGACAACGGGATTCGCGAGGAGATTGCCAAGCGTGACTATCCGCCGTGAGCCGGTCGTGCCGGGCACAAACATCCGGATCTTCGTATAAAGTCTCCGCACTCGCGGGCTTTGCCAGGGGTCCTCTTATACTAACTTGCGTTCAAGTTGATACACGCGGCAGACCTTTAGCGTAGGGCCTTGCGCCCGTATCTTGTACGCCCACAAGGGGCTATGCTACGTTACTCAACCCCGCTTTCTGATTCAATCTTGAACGCTAACTGGTATTAGTCGAGCCGCGCCAGCCGCAAATCCGCCGACCCGCTCCAGGTCAATGATACCCTGCAATAATCGGCCGGGCTTTCTCAGCAAGAGCCGGGTCGATATCCGTCAACGTGGAATACTCCCGGCTTGCCGACGCGTAATCTCCGAGCTGAACATAGCCAAGCAGGAGGTTGTAATGCGCCCCGGCGTAATCCGGTTTGATCTCTACCGCTTTTATCCAGCAATGGACGGCGTCCTGAACTTTCCCCTCCAGCGCAAGCAACCTCCCGAGATTGTTGTACGGCTTCTCCGAGTTGGGGCGCGCCCTGATGGCCTCTTCATAATGCGTCTTGGCCTCCTCTGTTTTCCCCATGTCGGCCTCGGCGACCCCCATGTTGTAGTAGGTCATGGCCAGGTTGAAGCGGCTGATATCGAAATCCGCGCGAACTTTGAGCGCCTCCATATAGTGCGCCAGAGCCTCATCGTGCTTTCCCTGCTTCACGAGAAGATTTCCGAGATTGTTATGAGCCAGGATGGATTTCGGGTTCTTTCTCAGGACGTCTTGATAGAGGGTCTGCGAGTCGGCGTAGATATTGCCCTGACGCCACGTTATAGCGATCAGCAACGCGATTGCGGCGACCGCCGCCGCCTTGAAAAGGAGCTTCAGCGTCCCGGGGCGCAGTTCGGCGGCATAGCGGGCGGCGCCTGCGACAAGCAGGGTTATCGGGCCGATGCCGGCTAAATACTGAAAATGGTCGGCCACAAAGGAGTAGCGAAAGGGAAAAACATTGAAAAAGCCCAGGGCGGGAAAAAGCGTGGCCGTAAAAAAGATCGCTGCGGCTGCCGGACCCCGGCCGAAACGCTTCCGTCCAATCCAAAGAGCGGCAAAAACCGCTGTGGCGGCGAGGGGATAAAGGTACTGCCACCAAATCCCGGCGTCCACGGTCCATCGCTCATAATTAAAGCTCAAATTGGCGGGCCACACTATCTTAGAAGCGTAAAAGCACAGGGCCCTCCCGGCAACGAGGAACCGCTCGACAATGCCGAGGCCCCAGTCCGCTCCGGACGCCCCGACGTGGGTACGCTCGAGCCAGACGGTCAGAAGACCCATGCCGGCGCCCAGGGCGAAAAGCGGCGCAAGACTCAGCGCTTCGCTCCGCGTGACCCGCCCCCGTTTCCACCACAGCACAACAAGCAGGGTGACAGGCAGGGTACAGGCAACCGTCTTGGAAAGAAGAGCGCAGCCGAAAAATAACAGTCCCAGCCAATAGACAGACCAATTCCACCGCAGAGGCTGGTCATGGACAGGACATGGAGAGGGCGCAGAGACTAAACTATCCGGTTTTTTATTTTTCCAGGTTAGACTGCTTTTCTCTGCGTCTCTGCGTCTCTGCGGTGGATTTTTTTGTTTTTGCTTTTCTTCACCAAGCCCTTCCTTACTTTCCTGGTACCTCCCCAACCTGTAAAACTTCAAAAACGCGATTGCCGAGAGCAGGTAAAACACCCCTGAGAGCAGATTTTTTCGTTCCGAAATCCAGGCTACCGTCTCAACCTCGACAGGATGCACCGCAAATATGAGAGCGGCAAAGAAGGCGCCGGGGACTTCCAGCAGCAAAAGCAGATAGTAGACCAGGCAGGCGACGCCCGAATGAAGTATGACGTTGGCAAGGTGATAGCCGAACGGGTTGGGGCCCCATATTCGTCGCTCGAACCAAAAAGAGGTAAAAACGAGGGGATAATACTGAGGGCTGGCGGCCGGTTGAGTCCATATGCGCACCAACCCATGAGCCGACCTCAGGGCATTGTTTTCGGTCAGGTAGTCGTCGTCATCCCATATATAACCGCCTTTCAGCGCGGAAGTATAGGAGAGGACGGTCAGCACGATAATGAGCAGGACCTTCCATCTATTGGGGTGGCCGCCGGGTATTGTGCAATCTTTCATTGGTTGCTTCTCCATGCCGGGCGAGAAGTTCACAGCCTCCTACGGCCCTGCATCGCTCCGCGATGAGTGAATAGTGAGCAGTGAGCAGAAAAACACTTCAAACCAAAATCCCCCCCCCCGCCCCCCTTTAGAAAAGGGGGGGGTTGGTGCGCTCCCTTTTAGAAGGGGGGGAGTTGGTGCGCGCGCCTTATACTGAGTTGAATTCAAATCGGGTGTTTCGGGAGGGCATAAAGCCCTCCCAGAGGGGCCGCGCCATTAGGCGGGGAAAAACCCCGACCACCGGTACTTGTTTGCCGGATGAGACTTTTGTAAGAGAGGAGGCCTTGCCGGCGCCCTTGGGATTTGGGCGTAGCCAAAGCTTCAGGGCAAGGAAATGCAGAGTCGTTGATTTATTTATACGGAGTTGAGTTAAGACAGGGTGCTTCGGGAGGGCATAAAGCCCTCCCCTACAAAAGAATCACACTCACTGCGCCGCTTACAAATACCGAAAAACAGCACGGAACCGCTGAGATGCGCTTGCGGAGAAGCAAAACTCCAAAGCCGGCCGGCGCAAAGAGCAACATGGTAGACGCGATCGGGACCCCTGTTTCAGCGCGGTTATAATTGCCAGGGCTATCCAGCAACAGAGTTCCCTTCGGGTTTCCCCATGTGCCGCCGACCCACTCGAAATCCTGCGACTCGATTACCGTGCTGCCGTTCCATACGACAATGTCCAGGTCAAAGGAGGATGTGAGCGGGCCGGAAAAATAAGTCGTCAGCGTGGCGGTTTTAGCCAAGGGCCCGGTCAAAAGCGAATAGTCCGAGTTGGGAATAGTGCTGGTCCAACCGCTGGACGACCCCGGATCAGGTAAAATCGACGTAGGATCATCGAACGCAACTAGAGTGGGCGCATTGGGAATGACGGGCGTAATGAAGAATTCGACTTTCGTAAAAGAGCCGTAATGTTCGGGGGCAAAGTTCTGGGTCCACTCCAGGCTCCAATCGGCGCAGGCAAGCGTCACCACACTGCAGCAGGCCAAAGTGAGACAGGCTGTCAAGCATATTTTAGCTATTCTGGACATAAGAGTACCTTCGTATTTAGAGAAATTGCGCAGGTTATAGAGTTAAAATTGAGTCCTTTGAACATCAAGGCCATTGTATAGCGTAAGTGAAACGTATGCCAGTAATATAATCAGTTTCGCCTAATTTGCAAGCTTCTCTATAATAACAAGCTTTTCCTTCAAATGGGCTCCCCTTCTCGACAAGAAGATTCACCGCAGAGACTGGTCATAGACAGGTCATGGAGAGAGCGCCGAGAAAAGAAAAATGGACATGCAGGAAAACCGGCAGCAAACAGTGACTTGGCTCTTAGTTTTGTCTGTTCTTTCAATTTGTTTTTCTCTGCGTCTCTGTTCCGAAAAGTTTCCCACGCGAAGACGCGAAGGGAATGACACTTTTCATGGTTTCAGGGTGTCCCAAAGGGACATGAATAACTACTGCGAAAAGGCTACGGGTCTGGATTCCGGCCCAAAAGCACTGCCGGAATGACGAAAGTGGGAGTCCGGGTCTTTTCATCGTTTAGGGTGTCCCGCAGGGACATGAAATGCTGCGGTGGATTTTCCCTGCTTCTTGCTTCCTTCGCCTCTACTTCTTCTGCAGCTTCTCCTGTTCGATTTTGTCCTTGTACTCCTGCGCGAACCTTTCCAGATCGACTTTCCCGATCTGAGTCAGAGGTTCGCTTGAAAATATACCGCCCACAGCGCTCCTGGATTGCTGTTTTTTCAGCATTTCGTCTGCTATGATGCAAAGCTTGGCGTTGTGATCTCTGCAGGTGTCCAGGTCCTGGTTCACCTTGGCTAAAGAGGTCTCAAGGGTTTGTTTCCCGGCCGCCAAAAGCTTTGCCTGCGCTTCGAGGTCCCTGGCTGCCTGAAGGACCTGGGCGAGCTGAGCGCTCACCTCGTCGTGGGCCGCCTTCATCCGGGCAAGCCCTTCCGTCGTTTCCTTCAATTTTGCCTCAGACGATTGCGCTTCGGCCTCGAGTTTCTTTCCTGCCTCCGCCTGCTCCCCATTTTCCTTTTTGAGCTTTTCGATCTCTGCCTGAAGGGACCTTGCCCGGCCCTCGACGCCCGACCGGGCCTCGCGCTCGTCCGAAGCTTTTTTCGACAGCAGGGATATTTTCCTGTTCATCAGGTTCATCTCCTTGTGATGAGCCTCCTGCTCCCTGCCGAGCTGGATATGTCCATAGACGAGACCGGCTGCCAGGCCGGCGAACAGAACGGCAACAACCACCGCAATTCTAACCATAATACGAACCATCTACTTACTCCCGTATGAAACCCACTAAAAGCGATTCACCGCAGAGACGCAGAGTACGCAGAGAGAACTTGTACAGAATTAATAGGATTTACAGAAGTGCATACTAAGTCCTGAGACCCCTGTTGATTTTGCTTTCCTCTGCGTCTCTGCGCCTCTGCGGTGGATTTCTTTAAAATGCCGCATGGGTATCGAATTCAAACACGTCCACGGAAAAAGGGCCCGTCGAATTCTGGAAAGGAGAAATCTGGTCTGAGGTAAACCAGCGGGCTGTCAGCCACACGTTTTTCATAAGGCCCAGTTCCGCGCCTAAAATCCACCCTTTCGCGTTTGTTCCGCCATAAGCGAAATCCTGATCGTCGAAGGCATCGACCACCGAGTCGGTCCCGACGTACTTATAGTAGGCAAACACGTTCCACTGCAGGAATTTTCGAGGGGTTGGGTAGCCCACCAGCAAGCCCGCCCGATATGCATCGTCCTGCATATCTGCAACAGGTCTCCCCGACAACTGAGACACCTGCTGCGCGTTGAAGGCGATGTTTTGGACATAATCGCCCGATATAACCACATGGACAGGGTCCCAACAGGCTATGTCCAAGCTTGCGTCAATATCCACGTCTCTGAATTTGGAGGCCAGGGCGAACTTTTCCGCTGGGCCGCCGGAGAACTGCGGCTCGATATTGAAAACAGTATTGCCCTTTTGCATGTAGAGGGGGGCGGTCCAGTCGTTAATGGTCTGCCCCTCAGGGTTTATCATTCCGAGGGTATTTTCATAGTCATACAGCGCAACGCCAAGTTTGACCGAATACTGTTTGTCGGGCTTGTATTCAATGCCTGCCTGGCCGCCCAACAGCCACTTTTGTTCAGACTGCGTTATCCCGGTCAATGCCTGGAGCGGGAAAGCTCCTGCGGTAACGAAGCCCGTCACTTCGCTACATACTTCCCTTGTGTAATTAGCCGCTACGCCCTCGAAATTCAGGTCGTTGGCCCAAATAAGGTCGGTGTAAAACCAGGGGTTGGGAATACGCCCGCCCCATATACTCAATTCAGGGAGCGGTTTATACCTGAGGTATGCCTGGTCGAGGAGAAAACCGTCCTTGATGAAATAATCCCCCATGATGGAGTTGTCGGACCCGGGGTTGGTTTGATTCCCGGAAGCGAGTCTTACTCCCAGAGTTACCTGATCGTTTATATTGGTCTCCATTTTGAGACGAGCCAGCACATACTCAGCCTGGCTATTGAGGGTGGTCCGAAGCCGTGAGGCCGGATTGTTGGGATCCAGGATCAAACCGTTCGTAGAAGGGTAAAAAACAGGCTCATAACGCAATCGTATATCGCCGCTGAACTGCAGCTTCTGGAGCCAGTCGGGAACATTTGCCGCAAGGTTGCCCAGCGTGCCGTCCTGGGCCTTTTGAGCTATCTCGGTTTGGACCTGCTCGTCGATATTTTTCTTTACTTCAGTGACGACGTTTTGAGTAATCTTCTGAACGTACTCCTGATCCCTCGGGACGACCAGAATTGCCTTGGCCGCCTGCTGGGTCGCCGGGGCCGTTTTTGCAAGCGCCTGGTTGAGGCGGTCCGCCTCGCCGTCGCTGACCAACCCCTTATTCTTTAGAAGATCGACGAGCGCCTTGACACCTTCAGGAGACTCCGCCCCGGTGGTTTTCGCTTTGAGGGCAGCAGCTTCATCCGGGCTGATAACCCCCTTGGTCTTCAAAAGTTCTTCGAGCAACTCCATGCCGGTCGGCTCGGCTGCTTTTCCTTCCTCACAAAAGGCATTCGTCGCGCAAAAACACCAAATCAGCGCGACTATCCCCAGGACGACCATCCCCCTTAACATCAAACTCCCCCCCTTAAGTGCAGTGATGAGTGATGAGTGATGAGTGATGAGTGATGAGTGAAAGAAAATCTCACACTCCACCATTCACCATTCGTCTAACAGCGATAGAACCAACCAAGCGGAATTTTTTTGTTTTTACTCATCATTCATCATTCATCACTGTCTTCATCATCCCTGCGACGATATACGAATGTTTACGCCCCTGGGCATTCCTTCAGGCGGCGGCTGACTCATGGCGCCGTTACGCTTCAGGGCTTCCCTGACGGCACCGTCGAGCCTGGCGTCGCCCGAAGGCGAAACGATCCTGAACTTTACGATTTTGCCCTGAGCATCCACGTCGATCTGCACCACAAGCTGAAGCTTTCCCTTGGGAATTCCCCCGTTCCCTTCCAGCCGTTTTTTGACCGTACGATTCAGCTCGTCCTCAAGGAGGCGGCCATACCTACCGAAGGGCGAACCACCTCCACCCCCGCTGCCTATCAGTCCGGCGCCACCTTTGTTTCCGATCAACCCGAATGCATCGCCTCCGGCACTGCCTTCGGCATCGAGGCCGAGTTGCTTACCGGCGGGCTTTTCGTCAGGTTTGTTATCATCCGGTCCCCGCTTCTCGGGTCCGGCATCGATAATCTCCTCCTTGATCTTTTCTTTTTTCACAACTTCCGGCTCGGGAGGCTTTTCCTTGACGACCGGAGGCGGAGGCGGGATCAGATTGACCGTGGAGACCTGGGTCTTTCTTTGCGGTCCTAAATCCGACATGAGCAGTTTCACCAGGAATATGCAACCGCCCAACAATACCAGCGCAACGCACCCACTGATAATCCAGGTAGTTTTCGGAGAGGACTTTTTACTGGGTTGCTTCATTTTTCAAAACCCCAAAAATTACAAAAATTCACCGCAGAGGCGCAGAGTGCGCAGAGAAAGACAAGTCGATAGAACAGACAAAACTAAGAGCCATGTCACTGTTTGCTTCCGGTTTTCCCCGCATGCCTGTTCTGTTTTCTCCGCGTCCTCTGCGTCTCTGCGGTGAAAAAAGGCTTTCTGCGCCTCTCCATGACCTGTCTATGACCAGGTGGACTTTTCCTTCATTTTACGAGCTTTTGCGTGACCAGGCCCAACTGTGTAATCTCAAGCCTCTGCAACACATCCAAGACATCTATGACGCTTTTATAGGAGATTTTTTCATCCCCCTTGATCACAACGGGCAGGTTGGGGTCCACCGCCTTGTACTGCCTCAGCCGCGTCTCCAGTTCGGCAATGGTCACCGGAAAGGTGTCAAGAAAGATAGTCCCCTCGGCAGTGATCGTAATCGCCTTCGTGGTAGGCTTCACAGAACTGGTCGCAGCGCTGGCTTTGGGCAAATTTACGTTGATGCCCTGGACCGAAGCCGTAACCACTATCATGAACACGAGCAGAAGATTCCACGCCAGATCGAGCAGCGGAACGACGTTGATTTCATCGATGACTTCATGTTCGCCGTAAGGGTTTCTTTTCATGGTTATTCTTCCTCAAAAACAAAAACATTCACCGGAGAGGCGGGCAAAAATCTACCGACAAAAACATTCACCGCAGAGACGCAGAGGCGCAGAGAAAACTTAAAAAACAGCATACACAGAAATCTGCAGTTTGTTCCTTTAAGCCGAGGACAATCCTTTTGATGCCATCCTTCAGTACCGTTAAGAGCTTCACCGCAGAGATCGCGGAGAGGATCTGCGTCTCATTCCTTTAAGCCAAGGACAATCCTTTTGATGCCATCTTTCAGTACCGGAACATTAAAGTTCATCAGCAAGCCGACGTTCCATCCACCCAGTTTGAGATAAGTGAGAATCTGAGCTTCATGAACCGGGAGGATTGTTTCAACTGCTTTGATCTCTACAACCACAGCATCAGAAACTATCAAATCAAGACGGTAGCCGCAGTCGAGCATCACCCCTTTAAACTTTACAGGCAGGGGTTTTTGCCGCTCAAAACTAATCCCCTGTAATGTCAATTCGTGGCAGAGGCATTCCTCATATACTGATTCCAAAAGGCCAGGCCCCAAGGCTCGATGCACTCCCACTGCCGCCCCAATGACATTGCCCGTAAGATCGTTTATTTCCATTTTCTCATGCGCTCTCTGCGTCTCTGCGTCTCTGCGGTAGATTTTTAGTTTCTTCGCCTCTGCGGTAGATTCTTATCCCTCATCTCCCTGCAGTTTGACGACGAATTCATCGGCAAAAAGGTACATATCGGCATTGAGGTCCTTTATGCGCTGCGTAATGAAGGAATAGGAAAAGAGAGCAGGAATGGCCACCAGCAGTCCGAAAAGGGTACAGGCAAGCGCGGAGGCGACACCGGGCGCGATAGCTGTGAGGTTGGCCTCACCGGCTTCGGCCATACCCGCAAACGTGTTCATAACGCCCCACACCGTGCCGAAAAGACCAAGAAAGGGTCCGCCGGAGATCCCGAACGTCAGGATCATCAGCCCGGCGCCGAACCGCCTGCTCTCAAGCATCGTGGCCTTATCGAGCGCTGCCCGCACCGCGTTCATAATGGATTTGGACAGACCGTTTCCCTCTTTGGCCGCGTCTCCTTCTCTGAGCGCCGTTTTGGACCTGATAAGATCCAGTTCCTCGAAACCCGCCTGATAGATCCGGTAGAGAGACGACGAGCCAAATCCATTTTCTTCCTGTTTATAGAGGGTTTCCAGCTCGGGAGATTCTCTGAGTTGTTCCGTAAAAGATGCGTTAGCACGGGAGGTCTGGCGCAGGGCGACCAGCTTTGACAAAAAGATAATCCAGCAGAGCGCGCCCAGAATTACAAGGGTGCCTATGACGAGCCAGCCGTCAAGAGTGATCGTTCGGGCGACGACTTTTATCAGGTGAATGGTAAGGGTCTCGCCGCTACCGGCAAAGACTTCCTCCTCCATGACCGAGGCAAGGATGTTATCCGGACCCTGCCCTTTAATGGCAGCACGGATCCATTCGGCCGGCCTGGCCGTTTTTGACAACTGGATTTCGTCGAGGTCGCCGGAAAAAAAATCTTTTCCATCGAGGGAAGCGCCGATGGACAGGTCGGATGCCGGTTCAGGTAACGCGGCCGGCAAATTCACCCAGGCCGTTTCCGCGCCGTCGAGGTAGATTGTCAGACGCTTCGAGGGTTCGGCTGTTACGGTCAGGTGATGCCAGGATGCAATGGGCAGGTCTGCGGTCTTTTCGGTTTCAGCGGTCTGCCCCCCTGCCGCCGCCCTGGCGAATACCTTTGTTTGGTCGATCCCTATGACGAGCGACTGGTTTGGGTCTTCCCAGGAGAAAAGGCGGGCGTTATTCTGGGGCTGAGAGATCCTGATCCAGGTTGAGAAAGTAAAACCGGTGGTAAAGTTCAGCGAGGGAGACCTCGGAATGACTATCCTGTCGCCTGAACCGTTCAAGGACACGCCTGCGCCAATGACTGCCGGGATGCCCATTTCGGAGGAAAATTCCGAAGGATGGTTTGCGTAGGCGGTTTCGTCCCTGGGTTTTCCTTCCGCTTCGTCGAGGTGATAGACAAGCAGTTGATTGACATCATAGACGCCGCCCTGGTCCTGGACTGGGGCGGCGGATTTATTCCCATAGTAGATCCAGATGAAGTCCTGCTTGGAACCTGCCATAATCCGCGGGACCTTGACCCAGAAAAGTGCAATCTCATTAGCCGGGTCGTAGATCTCTTTTTGAAACTTCAGCGGAAGTTTGTCATCGCCGCTCAGGAACCGGATGTCCGAACCGTCTTCTTTGGCACCGGCAAAGTTGAAATTCGCCGTATGCAGCCGCAGCAAGACGGGGGCATCGTTCAGGTTCTCCTTGATATCCGCCCCAGCGGGCGTGGTATCGAAGACGATTTTCTTTCTGTACTGCCACTTCTCATCCCACCAGGCATGGGCCTGGACAGCACCTGAGAAAATAGAGACGACTACGATCGCCGCAGCCACTGCCGTTACCCTGGAAAATAAGAACCTGCTCACACCATTACCCCCAAAAGTAGAGTGAAAAGATTAAAGAAAATCCACCGCAGAGACGCAGAGTGCGCAGAGAAAAACAAGTTGAAGGAACAGACAAAAATCCTCGTTTGTTTTAAGTTTTGCTGCGCGTCCATTTTCTTTTCTCTGCGTACTCTGCGCCTCCGCGGTAGATTTCTTTCAGTTATCCGTGCTCTCCCACGTGCCGTCGCTCGGGTCCACATTGAAGAAACTCAACACCCTGACCTCGAGCCATGAGGTGGAGAAGGCGTCGGAGGTCGCATCGCCCTGCGCCAGTTTGCCGGCCGCAGCGTTCATAATTGCGGCCTCCTGGCTTTGCAGGCCCTGGGTAACCGCGCTCGTTCCCGACAGGGCCCCGAGGCCGCCCAAACTCGCCGTGGAGGGCACGCCTACGGAGGTTCCCGAGAAGGAGATGTTGTTCGCATTGATCACCTGCACGGCCCCAAGAATAACATTTCGCCCGGCGATTCCTGCCTCTCCGGCATCGATCACCCCCGTGGGCGCAAACAGATAGATGTTCCCGGCAGGAGGGGCGTCGGGATCCTGTTCCGGGTCCGGATTGTATGTGACCGCACGGACCCCGCTCCCGACTGGAGGAGGGCTGAATGCCAGCACGATTTGTCCGTTGATGTCTTCCAGGCCCGGCGGCGTAGCGTCTACAACGGATTTGGAACCCCGGCCTGCGTTGATGCTGCCAGCATCGCTCCACACGGTTATATCTCCGCCTTCGAACGTCATTACCCTGGATTCGTTGACGTTCACATCTTTGTTGGCGAATATGTTTATTGCTCCGCCTTCCGCTGTGAATATCCCCGTACTCTGCGTCTGTGCTTGACTGGCGAATGCGCTCTTGCCGACATTCAGGTTGCCGTTGGCGAAAATTATAATGCTTGCGGCGCCGGAGAGCGAGCTGATCTGCGAAAGCGTCATGTCGATGTCGCCGGCGCCGGCGGCGGTATTAGCGGAGCCGGCAAAGAAAGGCGAGATAGTTTGCGCTTCGGCGTCGGCTACGTCCTGCTTGGCCTGCGCCGTGTTGCCGGCAGCAAGGTCGTCGCTGTACTTCGTGCCGTCGGCCTGGATCGTTTGGAAGAACTGCGTATCGCTCTGCACATCGGAAAAGTTCTTTGTGTAGCCGGAAGCCACCACCAGGGTACAGCCGTTTACGGGCAACTGGGAAGGATCGTAGACGTTTCCCATGGCCTGGATCCCTAATGAGGTCCCCAAATCGATGTAACCGGCTGCCTGGACGATGAGGGACCCGGGTCCGCCCATCTGGATGCCGGTCTGCCCCGCTGTCTGAGTGTAGCTGAACAGGATGTCGCCCTGAGCTGAGATAGTGGTGACATCGCCGGGATTATCGTTGTGACTGAAGTAGTAAAAATTGGTTATGTTTCCTCCGGCCCAGATGTCCGCCTGTTTGGGCAGATAGAGGGCCAGATTGACGATATCCCCGCCGGCGCTTATCACAACCGGCGCCGTGTCATTCGCGTGGAGCAGCCCGGCAGGGTCGTCATAACCCGTATCGGTGACAAGCCCGCCCCCATGGATGCCAGTGAAAGTTTGAGGACCGTAGAGAACATCATAGGGGTTGCCCGGGAGCGCGTCCGACATTTCCGACATGTGGATGCTGAACTGGCCTCCCCCTCCGGAAGACGCGTTAATGTCATTTCCAGCCACCAGTGTGAGGTTCCCTAATGCCCATGGGACAAGAGCGAAATTATTCTGGATATTGATATCTCCATGCGCCGCGATGGTCACCGTGGGAGGCAGTATCAGCAAGCTCAGATTGCCCAAAGCGAAGTTGCCGTAGAAGGAGTCGTCGCCATAGAGCGACACATCGCCGGTGGCTGAGAAAAGGCCGGCGGAAGTCGAGTGGGCGTACTCCAGGTCCCAGTCGACCGTGCTGTTGGCGTTGTAAGGTATCCCTCCGCCACCGACCGGCCGCGCGATTGTCGGATTGATTATCGCGCCGATTGAGACATCGCCTTGAGCAACGACGTTGAGCTGCGCAGTGAACAGTTCTATGGGGGGGAGCGCGGTAGCGGCGCCTGCCGAATCGAAATTGCCCATGGAGTGCAATTCGCCGAAGCCGTCCGCGATCAGGAACCTGCCGTTCATATCACCGCCTGAAAAGACTGTGAGGTTGCCCGTGCTGTTCCTGCCGAAGGTCCCGGCCTGGCAAGCGAAGCTGCCGCCGGCATAAACTGTGAGATTCCCCCCTCCCATAGTCGCCAGTCCCTCGGTGACCCTGTCGTAGGAGTCGGTGACATAGCTGGCCGACCATCCCTGAGGACCAGTCTGCAACATGTTGTAGGAGTCCCACCCGTCCATGTCTATGGCCGTGGGGTTGTTGAGGATCTCACCATTGACGTCACCAACGACGCGAATGGCTATATTGCCTCCATTGGCATAATTCCAGTAATTTTTCGTGTATCCTGAAGGGTCTTCCCCCAGGGTCCGGATTGATCCCCAAAGGCTGTTCCCCTGGTTCAAGTTCAGATTGCCACCTACATTCACATCGATGTCCCCGGTGACCGATTGAATTGCGCCGCCGTTCAGGTTGACGTCGTGCGCCGCGTCCACATTTATGGCGCCGCTGTACGTGCCTACGCTGTATGTGATGGTGTTGTTGATCACATAACTTTGCTTGGCGGAGTATCCGACGTCTATATCGCCACCCGAGGAGAGATATACAGGACCATTCTCGCTGTAAACCACTTTGCTGTTTGCTATCGACAGATCATTGATCCCGCTTTTGAAAATACTGGTCTGATTGATGACGGCGGTAGAACTGGAGCTGCTCGGGTCTGCTCCGGAAACGAGGACCATGCCCCAGGATGTCTGCCGGTTCAAGTAGAGGTTCGAATTGTTAATTGGGTCAGGGTGGTCAACGAGGTTGGCGTTGATGTTCAGATTGGCTTGAGCGCGGAGGGTCAAAAATCCGGGACCGAGTGTATCCCAGCCTCCGGTAGTCAGGTCCCAGTTGTTCGAAAGCGTCAGGTTCCCTGTGGAGCGCACCTCGAGGCCCGGAACCCACAGGGCCTTGAGGGTGGAAGAAATACCGGTCGGAGTTGCAGCAGGAAAATAGTTCTCGATTGTGCTTAGCCAGTTCGCGATGTTTGTGCTGTTGATAGTGGCGGTGTTTGTACTGGAATTGTAATTCCCGGTGTAGTTGACCTGTTGCGTATAAACGCTCTGATTGCCCCCATACAGCACGCCCTCCGCAAAGATTTGGCTTGCCCCATTAATCTGACCATCGATGCTGTTTGCCTTGGCGCCGTAGTAGCTGCTCCATGGGGCGCGGAAGTGGACGATCCCATTCTGCTGGCCGGATAGGCCTGTAACGTCGATCGATCCGGTAAAATATAAATTCCCGGGTTGATTCGGGCTGCCGTCCGCTGTGTTAAAAAACACGGTTGCTCCCGGACTGAGAATTTGGCTTGAAGCAGTGAGAGTGAGGCCGCCTCCGCTGTTGAACTGGATTGTGCCGCCACCGCCGACGGAACTCGAATCTATTTTTCCGGAGAAGACTATGGACCAGTTGTCGGCAGTCAGGTCGAAGTTTTGCGCAACGATATCAGTGGCGCTTCCTATGGTTAAAACCTGGCCGGGAGTGCTTATTCCGCGCAGCCTTATATCGATTGTATCCGTAAAGCGTCCAGTATAGAGAAGTGTGTTCAGTGCGGAGAACCCCTTGTCGGGCGAGGAGTTGCTGGAGAGATCTTCAGCGTCGAGGACGAAAGAGCCGCCTGCTCCGTAATTGACCGTGTTCCCATTGTAGGATTTCCAATATCCTGCCGTTCCGTTCAGCGCGCCTTCCACGACAGCGGGGGCATTGGGCGAATAGATCGTAATGCTTCCTGCGTTCACCCCGATATCGTTGGGGTCGGAGAATGTGTTGTAGCCGATCTTGAAAGTTTGAGCATCCGCGAAATTGTCCTCGTTGACTCCCGATACATCCACCCTCGCGCCGGCTAATATCTTTACAGCACCGCTGTCGGACTCCAGGAACACATCTCCACCCGGATTTCCAATTTTCACAATAGAATCATTAGCCGTTACTTGTTGGACGACGCCCTTATCCAGGACCTGAGCTGAACTGTCCAGCTTGACCCCGGCGGAGCCGTTAAGGGTCAAAGTTCCCGAGGCCATCTGAATGACTCCCGATACATCTATGGCGCCTGCAGTATCGATTTCCAGGGTCCCGCCGGGGGCGACCGTCTGCAAAGGCGTGGTCCCGTTCGAGGCAATGGAAACGTTGCCGCCGGTCGAGATGGTGAAATTGACGGCAGTGTAAGAACTGTTGGGATCGGTAGTCGGGTCCGGAATGTAGGGAGAGGTCGTAACACGGGCCGATGTGAAATTCAGGATGCCCGAGGCGACAAGAAATCCTGCCCCCCGGAAAACGACGTCGTTTTGCACGTTGAAATTAAGGGAGGAAAACCCGTCGACGAGCAAGCCGTTTTGATAGCTGTTGCCGGTTGAGGCAGGTGTGAACCACTGCCCTTCGCCCAACGTGATGTTATACTTCGTCGCGTTTAGAGTCAGTGATCCCACGGGTTGCAGACTCGGGCTCGCTAGAGTTCCTGCCGGAAGATTCCATCCGCCTCTGTTCAAAAGGCTGATCGAAGGCGCCGTTATAACCACCGCCGGTGAGTTTCCGCTAAGGACCCCTTCGATCTCTGCGGCATTGATGGTGAACGAATCGTTGGCGGCGAGGCTTATCGAACCGCAGAACCCTACGACACCCTGCAAAGAACCGTCGGTGGCGGTTCCGAGGGCAAAAAGATTTATGTTGTCAAATGTGGCGGTGGGAGTCTTTGTAGTATCGGAAACGCCGAACTGCTCCCAGAAAGCGTAAGGCACGTACAGGTTCGACCCGCCGGACTGCGTGACCCCCTGCGGTTCGAAGTAGATATTCTGCCCCGTCAGGTTCAGCGCACCGCCGCTGCCTATCTGCACACTGCCCCAGAAACCGTTCTGAAAAACGCCCGATTGGGGCATGCGGCCCATCTGACCGAGATGCATCGAAACCTGCTGCGAGGCATTGATGAGGGAATTTGCTTCCATATCGAGCCAGCCGGCAGTGAGGCTCACGGAAGTACCGGTTATCGTTGTCGGCGCCTGTTGGCTGCCCGAGGAGAAAATTATCCCCCCGGCCGGCGCTGAGAGATAAACTTCCTTCGCTTTTAGGACGGCGCCCGGATCGATGGTGACCGAGCCGTTGCTCGCATTGACGTCGATCTCGTTGAATCCTTCCAGTGTGCCCGCAAGGACGAAGAGCGGGATATTCGGAATCAATTGGTCCCCCGAATTTCCTATCTCGGCGCTTGTATCGGAGAGTGAAATTGTGCCACCCTGATATCCCGGCAAAGCGTTCGCCACGATGTTCCCATTTATGGTCGTGGTGCTTCCGAAGATAGTAACGCTCCCCGAATTTCCGGCAATTCCTAACGGCTGCCCGCCGGCGTTTGTGAGACCATACGTACTGTAGAAAGTTCCCTGTTTTAAAACAGATGAAGCCGACTGAATTTCGAAACCTTCCATGAGAGGAGGCGTAATCGAGGTTCCCATGTAAGTTAAATAACCGGCTACAATAGGCTTGCCGTCGCCTGAAAGCAGCTTGGTCCCGGAGGTGACATTCTGGTCTGTGGCCGTGACGATGATTGCGCCGGGCAAAAATGCGTACTGCTCGGGAAGCAGGGAATATACACCGGCTTTGAGGCCCGGGCAGCCTTCCAGGGAGACTGCTTGACCCGGAAGCGAATAATCGGCGTTCGGAACTATGACCCATCGGCCAAGGGACCCGACCGGGTCGGAGGATTTCAGAAGTCGATAGGAATCTATCGTGGTGTCGTAGATGACGTTTTTCGTGACGCTTTGTCCCGGGGGCTGATATACGTTTTGGAGTTGAAGCGGGTCTACCGAGCCGGAAATGTCCTCCTGGAACTGGTAGGCGAAGATGCTGCCGCCCCCCGAGACGTCGATTTTGGAGCCGGTCTCCACGTTGACTTGGGCGCCTGAGATAGTGACCGATTTTTGAGGCGCGCTCGTTACAGGAGCGGTGCTTACGCTGGAACTGCTGGTGTTCAAATAGGTCCAAAATACCTGGTTCAGCGATCCGTAACTTACCGGAATCGACCCGGCGGTCGAAATTGTGCTGCCGCCGGCAATAGTGACGTTGCCGGTTGCCGAAAGAGTAATCTGCCCCATGGGCGCCGCCAGGTCGCCTCCCTCCATGTCGATATTTGTTGCAACGATGGTGACATCGCCCCCTGCCGAATAGATGGGAGACGAATTATACACGCCGCCGGCGGGGGAGTTTATCGTCACGGATCCGCTGGTTTGGATCAGGAAAGCGGACCCGGAGTTGACCGAGTCCATTGCGGGATAGATGCGGTCCGCAGTAAGGTTCAAATCGGCGGTCGTCAGTATCTCGCCCTGCCACGAGCTATATAGCCAATCAGTTAAAGTGATGTCATGCACTGCGTTCATGGTTATAGTTTGGAACCCGGATAACGGAAGGGCGCCTTTCAAATCTATCCAGTCGCCGGCCAATGTGAGCCGGGCGGCGCCTGCATAAGTCGACATCGCCTTGCCCGCGCTTGAAATATCATTCTGAACCTGTATCCAGGGCGCCCAGAGATAAATATTTCCGGAGCCGGTAAAGCTGGGAGCATCCAGAGTCAGGCTCCTTCCGACCGAAATTTTCATATCGCCGGAAAAAGCCAGTCCGTTGTAACTGACGAAAGTGAGCGAATCGAACCCGTTATTGACGTAGCCCTGGAGGACCGAACCGTACAGAGGGTAAGGATTGCCATTGTCCAGACTGGTGATAGACAGCGAGCCGCCCTGGAGGCCGGCGAGATTAGGTTGTCCCTCCAGGGACCCGTTCAGAGTAAGCGAGTGGCCGGAGATATTTATGCTGCCGGGATTGCCTGCGACCGTCTGCGCTACCGGGACTTTGTCGGCGTTGAAAAGATAGGTTGTAACCGGCGCGAGCCCCGACACGTTTATGGTGGACTCTTGATCCATGACGATCGATCCTCCTGCCGACAGCGTTACAGTCCCTCCCGCCAGGGGGGTATAGCTCAACGGAAGACCCGGCATGATCGGAGCTTGGGAAGCCAGGTTATAACCCTCAGCCGATATGCTGGACCCTCCCATCAGCGCCAAGTCACCACTTTTCGCCGTGAGGCTTACAGTGCCCGCCGGAGCGTTCAAAGCCGCATTCACGCCTATAGTTATTAAAGCCGGCGCACTGAAAGAGATCTTTCCCTGTTCCGCAACATTGATTTGGGAACCGCTGAGCAGATCGATGGCGGCGGCGGTATCCGGAAGCGGGGGCAGGTTGTCAATCTCGGTGCCGGGCCGGGACAAATTAAGTCCTGCGGAAACTGAATAACTTGAACTGCCTATCAAGTCGGGGGAAACAGTGATCCAGTTATCCGCGTTGAGGTTCCCTCCGGGGACCGGGGGCGCAAGTTTGGCGAGCGAGGGCATATAACCGGCGCCGACAGTCTCAATCGATGTGTCGTCGACGCTTTGCAAGATGACTTTAGTAAAGCCGGTGTTGTTTAGCAGTCCGGGGTCCATTACCAGCCCACTGCTGAGCGATTCCTGCGTGTTCGATGGCGGGGAAGGAGCTACCGTGATGCTCTGGGACTTCAGTGTTATGCTGCCTCCTGTATTGCCTTGAAGTGAATATGCCTTCAAAGTCCCAGCGAGAACTATCCCTTCGCCCTGGATAGTCAGGGACCCGGCATTGCCGCCGGTCACCGCGCCCGACTGACTAATGCCGTATCCTCCGCTGACATCGATGGTGCTTCCCGCGCTAAAGAGCACGCCCCCCGTGAAATAGCTCTGGTCAATTATGGAAATAGAGCCTCCGGCAATATAAGTGAAAGGCGATGAACCTCCGGTGCCCGTAGCGGCCATGGAATTGTCGATCCGTTGCCCTACTGCGTCGAGCGAACTCTCCGGTCCGAGCAAAACCTCCGAGGCAAGCGTTATGGCGGGACTGCCTACCGGGAATGCCGTCACGTTATCGGATGCGGTCAGGTTGATGATGCCGGAGGGCACACTGATAGTTCCATCAACTTCTATGTACCTCGCTGCAAGTGACACGGTGCTCGCAGCCCCCGGGTTCAAGGAGATATCGGCGCCTGCCGCTACAGTGAGTGTAGTGTTGGCTGCGATTTCCAGGTTGCTCAAACCGGCCCCGCTCAATTTTTGCGAGGAAAGATATGTAACATTCGTAGCATTCGGAGCATTCGGATCATATGGTTGATCGCCGGGACCAAAACCGGGGGGCAAAGGCGTAACCGTCGGTTGGATCACCACAGAGTCCACAATAAAATCCTGACCCTCGACAGCGTGTCCATTTGGTAGCGTTCCGATAATCAGCGTGCCCCCGGCGGGCGCCTGGACCCCGAGAGTTTTCTGGTCTCCCATCTTATCCAGCAACTCGGAGGACCCTGTTTGATAGACGCCCGCATGCGCCGCCCCGCTAATATTCCCGTCCAGCACGACCTTCCTGGCCTGCAAGGATAGAGAACCTGCGTTAGCTCCTTCCACGTAGCTGTTCATAAATGTCGTTACGTTCGTTATGCCGGTGTAATGGAGGGTTTCAGGCGCGTTGTTGATAGCATACGTTTTGTTTCCCGCCATCAGAGCTGTGGTGGTTATGTTCCCAGCGCTGTAGTTTGTGCCTCCACCGTTGAAATCGACCGAAGCGCCCTGCGTGACGATTACATCACCCTGGGAACTGATGGCTATGTTCCCCCCCTGAAGGCTTCGTTCCTGCGCGGTCTCCTGCTGCGACAGCAGGGAACCCGAGATGTCACCTATGGAGGAGCCCAGGAGGTTGCTAACTGTTATCGTAGCCCCGTGCAGGATGCCGTTTTTCTGCTCCGGGAAGTCCCTTAACTCGACGCTGTTCAGTTGGATCTGGGTCGTGTTTGCCGACGCCGGCTTGTCGATCCATAGACCGCTAACGTCGACGGTGCTGCCGTTTCCGAAAAAAACCCGGTTTTGGGCTGTCATGTTAATGTACCCGGCTGGAGCCTGTATCAGCCCATAATTCGAAATCAACTGAGGGTCATATGCCGCAGCAGGTTGCAATGGGTTATTCGGGTCCAGTCCTCCAATGGTGATCGTTCCACCGTTGTAATTATACGATTGGTCTGCTGTATCCGTTGTGGTGGATATAGGGGTTTGGGTAATGCTTCCCGCGCCAAAGGATACAGACCCGGAAGCCATCAACTCGATTGCCCCCGCAGTCTCGATCGCATTTACAGCGCTGATCGTACCGTTCTGCTGGATATTTAAGCCATACATACCGATCAAACCGGTGTCGGCGGTCATTTCGCCGGAATTGACAGCATTGCCTGCGGTTTGCAAAACATTTACGACCAACGCAACCCTTGTCTCGGAGGAGCCGGTTTGGTGAGAGAGACTAATATCCGTCCCCGCTGCCAGCCCGATCTGACCCGCCGTCGTCGAGATGGTCCCGTTATTTGTAACGTTGGGCGCCAGCAGGAAAACCGAGCCCAGGGGATCGGTAGTAATGGTCCCCTGGTTCATGACGTAAGCGTTGAGATAGTTGGTATTGCCGGTTTTCTGGTAGTCCTGGGCAGTAAAATTAAGCACCCCGTTCATGAAATCGGAATCAGCGATATTGAGCGGCGAGGCTATCAGGGAATGGACGTTCACCTGCGATCCCTGGCCAAACAGGATGCCGTTCTGGTTGATCAGGTATATTTGGCCTTTGGCGGTGATCGATCCGAATATCTGGCTCGGGCTATTGTCGAAGATGCGGTTCAGGCAAACCCAACTCGAACTGTTTTGCACGAAATCGACCACGCCCTTGGAACCGACATTGAACGAAGCCCAGCTTTGAATCGCCTGCGACGCGTTCTGTGTGACAACGAGCGTGTCCTGGTTCGTCTGCTGAATCTTCGATATGCCATACCCTAATTGGATGTTCCCGTTACTGTCGGTCGTGGCCACGGGAAGAGTGGCTGAAGAGGATGAAGCCGTTGAGGCGGCGGGAACCGAAGCGGCCTTGGGCTTGATTTTCGGGACCACCGTCAGGTTCAGTGCCGGCTGGTCTTTTGCCATTACAGCCGGGAGTTTGGGCTTGGGAAGAGGGGGCAAAAAAGACTTATCGATGCCAGGAATCCTCGTGCCTGCTCCAGCGTTGCCGATTGCCGGCAGGAATGCAATCCCCAGACACAGAAAAACGGCCAATGCTCTTTTCATTATGGCTCCTCTTATAGAGGTCAGAGGACGGAGGACAGAGGACGGAAAAAGAAGTTCCATCGTCCGTCTTCCGTCATCCGTCATCAGTACAGGTACTTCACCCTGAATTGGACCTTTTGGTCGCCGGCCTTCGTATGCTCGGAACCCGTGAGGGCGGTAGCCCAACATGTTTCATACTCGAGGCACTTGTCGTAGAGTCCTTTCACACCAACGCCGGTCCCCGTGAGGTCGAAAACATTCTGCTGTTCCGGCAATGGGTCCAGTACAAAAAGGTGCGCCCGATCGAAGAAGATGAAAGGAGTAGACTGCAGTTTCCCATCGCAAACGCCATGAGATGCGGCCATTTCGGGTGCAAGCAGTTCGACGGTGCAATGCACGGCGCTGTCGCCCAGCGCGTCGGTTTCGTAGTATCCCCTTACGTTTTGAAGCCCTCCCCCCGCATATTGCTCATTGTTTATGAGCGGCGCATCGGCAACCTGTCCATCCGCCTTGAAATGAAGTTTCGTCCCGGCAACCAGGTCCTGGGTCCGTTCTATGCCACCCGTGGCATACAGATAGTTGCCCCTGGCATCGAACCGGTTCTGGGCGAATGCTTTCTCATCTGAGATAAATCCGCGAAAAGCCAAGTTCATTCCGGCAGTGAATTGTGTTACTCCATGCGGGTCTGAGAGAAAGGAGGAGTAGACAAAGGAAAGGGGAAAATATGTGACAGGGGGGTTCTCCCCATTCTGAGAACTCGGAGTGTTAGCCAACTGCAGGTTGACATTCTGGAAATCCTTGTAGTCGACTCCGACGATCAGGTTATGCGAGTAGTTGGTAAAACCCGGCAGCGGCGAAACGTAGCGCAAGCCGAACTGGTGCCCATTGCCCACGGTGCTGAATCCTTCGCCAAAGGCCGTATTGCTGTCGGTCCATATGCCGGTCAGGAGAATAGTTTGACCTACATTCCATGGAGCGGGCATCGAATAGGCGACTGCGCCGACCTCGACCTGGGAGGGGTCTTGCGGGGACGTCTGATACTGCAGGGAAATGGAATGATCCATTTGCCAGAAATTATCATAATGGACGACGGCGTTAAGCCTGAGCGGGGTGGTATCGGGACTGTTACGGTTGCTCACCTCGAGAGTTGCGTGCAGGGGCAATGTATCCTGCACGTTCAGATCCACGTCAACGGTGCCCGCCTCGGCCCCGGGGGACAGCGACGGGGTCACCTTGACGTCGGCGTTTTCATTTGCCTTGCTGATTTCCTTTTGCACCTCGGGGGTATAGAGGACCCCGCCGGGCGCCATCGATGGAAGACCTTTCAGAATCTTTTCAGCCGTTATGTAGCGATTTCCAACGGTCGCGACTCTTGCGACTTTGCTCTCAGTTACATCGAGCCGGATGATCCCTTCCTGAACCTTCTGCTCGGGAATGCTGACCAAAACAGTCGGATACCCTTTGGTATGATAGAGTTTCTCCAGAGTGTCCCTGGCCGTTTCAACATCGGTCGCCTTTTTGTCCGGACCGATCATGCCCTCGAGCGTGTCCTGAACTACTTCGGGCGGCAGAAGAGTGTTGCCCTCGACCAGAAAGGCCTCAATAGGAAAAGCAAGCTCCTTGGCCGGTTGCTGAGAAGGTTGCTGAGACGGTTGTTGGGTCTGGTCCTGAGCCGGCTGCGGGGCCTGTTGTTGGACCTGCTCCTGCGCCGGTTGTTGGGCCTGCTCCTGGGCGCAGCACCGGCAGGCTAAGCCCGGCAGTACGCTGAACAGAAGGACGGCAACGAAGATAAACCGCTTCCGTTGATTCAGAGCGCACATTGTTTCCGCCAGCCGAAATAGAAGCCTTTTTGACATGGATGGAGGAGCGCAGCGGCGTGGATGAACAAAAAGAGATAGATCCGCATTCATAAGAACACCACAGTATTCCAGGCTGGGTCTTACAAAGTTCAAAGCCCAACTCTCACAATTTTGATTCAGCGCGCAGGTTCGTGACCAACAGTGTTTATACGTTTCTTAAAAGCCTTATTGACACGGATGGACACAGATAAACAAAAAGAGATAGATTCGAGTTCATAAAAACATCACGGTGTTCCAAGCTCGGTCTTCCAAAGTTCAAAGCAGCCCAATCCTCACAACTTTGATTCAGCCTGCCAAGTGCGTGACCATCAGTGTTTATGCGTGTCTTAAGAGCCTTATTGACACGGATGGACACGGATGGACACGGATGGACAAGATGCGATAGACCCCAATTCATAAAAACACCAACCACTCCATGCTCAGTTCTCTGATTTATCCGTGTCTATCCGTGTCTGAAAGCATTTTTGACACAGTTTATCCGTGTCTGAAACCTGCTAGAGAGTCTTTGACCTTTTGACCAACTCGTCACGCAAGGCCACCGCATCTTTGAAGCCGTCCATACGGACCAGGGGCTGTCCTTCCCGGTTCAGGATCACGATTAAAGGAAAGCTTTTCTGGGCATACTGATCCGCTATCTTTGCTGCGGAGTCCGAGTTGACTTTGATCCAGACAAAGCGATCATTGAAAGCTTTTACTCGCGGATCTTGAAGAGTCTCGCCAAAAAGTTTCTTACAGAAACCGCACCAATCGGCATAAAGGACAAGGACTACCGGTTTATTCTGCTCCCGGGCCAAAGCAATGCCCTTGTCATAATCCTCGACCCATTGGATTTGAAGGGAGTTCAATTTTGCGGCATCGGTCACGGAAACTATTTCGAGGTCCACCGTTAAGGGAATGCCTGCAAGAGGATTATTTGCATCCACTGTAAAGTTTGCGCCGTCCGTTGCAACTATTTTCCCCTGTTTTCCGCCGTCCATTGGGAAGTTGGCCCCGAGCTTCGGGGTGAGGATCATTGAGATGTTCTGCGCATCGACTTTTACTTCCACTGAACCGTAGCTCTCTTCAAAATGCTGGCCGTCAACGGCATTACAATCAAGAACTGCGAATTGTTCCGAAACTTCGACAACGGCCCCCTTGAAGTAAGGGGTTAGGGGAACCTCTTTTCCAACGACCGGAAAGGAATGGAAATCCCCTACGTACTCCTGCGGGGCCATTTGAATCTTCTTCGGAATGTGCCTTACACAGGGCATTTCTTTTCTTTTTGCAGGATCTATCGGCCCATATGCTTTTTCAGGCTGTATGACGACCGTTTTCTTCTCACCCGCAGCCATTCCGACCACCGCTTCGCTCAATCCCGGTATCGACCCACCAAGTTGTCCGGCGACAATGTCCTCAGGGGCGAAGATGGCGCCGACTTCGAAATATGCGGACTTGCGGAGGGCCGGGTCCTGAGCTGACTTTTCATCGGTCGTCCGCACAAGTTCGCCGTCTTTGGTTTTGGCCGTGAAATTAACAGCAGCCAGATCGCCCTCGTGGATCTTCGATGAATTTGAAGCTGCACTTTCTTTACCCTTGCCCGCCTTCGTTGCGGGCGCCTTTACCCGGGGCTCCGTCTGGGCACAAAGGACCATACAGTTTGCACTTAGAACACACAACAATGACAACATCGCAATCAGCCAACGAATTATTTTACATGACATATGCTATTTCTCTTCCTTGGACAGCTTGGCTTTTGAAACCTTTTCAGTCTTTACGTCACATGTAAGTGGCTCCCCTGCGAAGGGATGGCCGTAATCTATGGTGAACATCCTCTCCTGCACGTCCGAAATCCGGCCGATAATCGGCCCGGTCAGAACCAGCGTTCCCTTAACAACATCGATGACGATCTCAAGCTGATTCCCGTTCTCCCGAATGGTCCCTTTTCCGAAAGGCGTATCAACCACCGATCCCGGCTGGGCCGAGAAGCGAATCACGACTTCGTTTTCCGAAACTGAAGCCACTTTGCCCGGTGTATCCGGCTCCAGCGCGTATTCCGCACCAACTTCGGGATCCTTTTTTGTGCGTGATTTGTATTCGTCCCTGGTCATCCTTATCTCTTTCGGGCGCTGCCTGATTCGAGACAATTGCAGGAATTGATCCTTTTCCGGCACATCGGCGGGCCGCTCGGAACGAATTTCGATCGTGCGTGTTTCTCCAAACTTCATTCCAGGGATGGACATGGATATGCGCGAGGCTATTTCATCGAGAAAAATGACCGGGAAAACCTTGGCGCCAACACTCTGGCCCGCCGTCACTTCAAGGGGATCGTCCTTGGACCTGGGCATATAAACGGCCGACTTGCTAAGCGACGAATCTTTAGCGACTGCGGACGATGTACTGGCGGCAATTTCTCCATTTGGGAAACGGCAGGTAAACTGAATCCCGACCTTATCTCCGGGTTTTACGAGATCTGTTTCCGCTGCAGGCAGGACCGGGCAATGGAAGATAAAGAAGAGGTTTAAAAAAATCACTGTTGCAATAACAATTTGCGACCGATAAACCATTTTGACGTACCTTTCCCTTTTTTTGAGAAACCAGCTTTTTCTGGCCGCATGCCGGTCAACATCGCTCCGCGATGAGTGAACAGAGAACAGAAAAAGCTTTCAAGCCAAAATCCCCCCTGCCCGAGCGGTTTCCCAGCTCAGATCGTAGCCGTAGAGGCCTGGGCAGGCAGGAAACCAACCCAGCAAGATAGTATGCTACAGGAAGTGTTACACGTTCGTGACGGTTTCATGAAATTTTTGGAGAGCGAAGATAACGGGACGACCTCCAACATGGAGGCCCATCGTCCAAACCGGACTAAAAGGAAAAGAAGCCCCTCAGGCTTACGATCGCAAGGACGGAAACGAATGCAAGCGCGACGTTTCTGTAATCCCCCCTGAGTTCTCCCATAATGACCTCGTAGCCAAAGAAGAACACGATGATTTTTGCCGCGATCAGACTCATGTGAGAACCTTGCACGGGCCCACCCGGCAGATTCGGCACGATCAGGGCAACAAACAGAACGATGAAATCCAGAGGGGTTGTTTTGAATCCCTTTTGGCGCCGCGTAAACTTGAGGGTCAGAACAATGAATGCTACGAGTATTGCGAATGATAAATTATAGGCTTCGGCCAATCTCATGCCCACCTGTGAGGCCGCATCCATTTCGCTTAAATAAACGGCATACGGGATAAAAAGGTAAAAACCCAGCCTTAATGTCCCTCCGATCCATTTCTTTTTCATAAACCAGGACAAAACAATAAGTACTATCAACACGATCGAAAGGACGGAGACATAAACCGGTATTTCGATCGGCAGTACTGCTGTTAGAACAAGCAGCAGGGCAAGCCCTGTTTCGCAGACTTTGAAGGATGTCTTGATGATTATGTAACGGTTCTTGATGCTTTGGGTTAGAGTTTCCAGGAAAGAATGGCGTTCAACCAACCACCCGGTCCTTTTCGCCTCGGCCAGTCCCAGCAGGACCGTTGCGCCGAAACAGAGGCAAGAGGCCAGAACGAGCCATTCGGAACTCGTGCGCATCAAGTAAGCCGCAGTCACCATGCAGGCCTGAAGGGCATAGATCAGGAAAACCGTTTCGGAATGTGAAAGACCGAGTTTCATAAATCTGTGATGCAGGTGATTTTTATCCGCCACGAAAGGAGATTTACCACTTGCGATTCTTCCAAGCATGACGGAAATGGTGTCCAGGATGGGCATTCCCAGGATCATCATGGGCAGCAGCCGGTTGAACCCATGGTCCGCCTGGGTGATCTTCAAAGAGAAACTTACGGCCCAGAAGCCCAGAAACTGGCTCCCGGCATCTCCCATGAATAGAGTGGCCGGATAGGTGTTGAATCGCAGAAACCCAAATATGGCCCCTATCATGGCTATCGACAGGAGAACCACCATGAGGTCGCCACCGAGATAGGCCAGGTATGCGATGCAGAGGAAGCTCATTATCGAGATGCCTCCCGCCAGTCCGTCCAGGCCGTCGGAGAGGTTGATTGCGTTCGTGGCGCCTACTATCACTATGACGGTCAGCGGAATCCCGACCCAAACCGGCAGATGAACGGCTTCAGGCAGAAGAGCGCCCAAGTCCCGGATCCAGACCCCTCCGTAGCAGGTCACGATGAGGGCCGCCGCTATTTGTGAGGCAAATTTCCACCAATAAGACAGTCCCCGCGAATCGTCTATAAACCCAAAAAGTACCACAATCGCCGTCCCGGCGACGATGGCTTTCAAAGAGCCGTCAAAGGGGAGCCAGAAAACAATGGGGATAAGGGCGCCCAAAGCCATAGCGAGTCCGCCGCTCCTTGGAATCGGGCGCGAATGGACTTTTCTCTCATCGGGGATGTCCAGAATCCGCAGGTATACTGCGAGACTGCTAAACACAGGAATGAGGGCGATGGTGGTGAAAACAGAAATAAGCAGGGTTGAAAGAAAAATCATATTCTCGGCAGGTATTATTTGTTTTACTCAGAGCAATCCGTAAGCGCTTTCCAGATTCTCTCCGAAGCCTTCCCGTCCCATTTGGGAATCATTTTTGGTTCGGCCTTTCCGCTGAGACTCTTCCTGTAAGAGTCCAGAATCCCCTCAGTGCTTGTTCCCGCTAGAATGTTGGACCCCATTTCCAGCGTGATCGGCCTCTCCGTGTTCTCTCTGATGGTAACGCAGGGAACTCCCATGGCTGAGGTTTCCTCCTGGAGCCCTCCGCTGTCAGTCAGCACCATCCGTGAATCTTTCCACAGAAAAAGGGATTCCTGGAAACCCAGTGGGTTCAAAAGATGGATATTGCTCGAGAAGGTTATTCCAAGCTCTTCGATCATCTTGCCGGTCCAGGGGTGGACGGGGAAGATGATCGCTATTTCCGAAGCTATCTGGTTAAGAGCCGAGGCGATGGCCTCGAAGGTTTCCCGGTTGCTAACATTAGATGGCCTGTGCAGCGTAAAAAAAATATAGTCTTTCACCTCTTTCTTCAGCGCGAATGCCGGAAAGAGCTTCGGGTCTGTTTTGTCCAGCTTTTCGAGCTGATGGAACAGATTATCGATCATAACGTTACCGACAAAATGGATACTCCCCGGGTCTTTTCCTTCTCTGAGAAGATTCTTTACAGCACTCTGTTCGGTGACGAGGAAGCAGTCCGATATTGAATCCGTAACTATCCGGTTGATTTCCTCGGGCATCGTTATGTCGAAGCTGCGAAGCCCGGCTTCCACATGAGCCAGCTTCGAATGTTGCTGTTTGGCAACTATACTGCAAGCAAGAGTGGAGTTGACATCGCCGACAACCACCACCAGGTCGGGAAGCTCTTTGCGGCACAATTCTTCAAAGGCCGTCATGATCCACGCCGTCTGAACGGCATGAGAACCCGGTGCGGCCCCCAAGTGAAAATCAGGCGCAGGAATGCCCAGGTCCCGGAAAAAGGCTTCGGACATTACATAATCGTAATGCTGGCCCGTGTGCACAATCCGGCAATCAACCCGCTCATAATTGAGAGATTCCCGGTATATGGGCGCTATCTTCATGAAATTGGGCCGCGCCCCAGCCACTAAAAAGACCTTCATCTTGCTGTCCCTTATGCCGCTATATGTAGTTGGCATCAGCGCTCTGAAACGCCCGGCAAAAAATCCCGGAGTACCGGAAAAACCAGAGAGGTGAACCTCTGGAGCCTTTTATCGGCGGTCTCCGCATCTTCATCTGCGGACAAGGGAGTGATAAGACGCACCAGTGCTCCGTCGGTCCGCTTCAAGGTGATCGCATCCCAGAAGTTAAAGAATTTCAGTTCCCAGATGTTGTGCAGTATACGCCCTCGCACCGGGAACCAATAATATGCTACCTGCTTTGCATTCAACTTCTCGAAAAGCACGCGATTGACAGTGAGCCCGTTCTTGCTTTGAGGCACCGTGAAGCTTATCAAACCTGCTTTTGTGAAAGACCAGCCGCTCGCCGGCAGGCACGTTTCAGGAGAATGAATGGATGCGCCCTTGCGTTGGCTCTGGTAATAGGCAGCGTACAGACTGATAAGTTTTCCATCGGGATTTACATAATCGATTACAGTATAGTCGCTGAAATGCAAGCCTGAAATAGTTTCGTCGTCCAGGAACCCTCGCTTGCCATGCCATGTGTCGACATCGAGGGGGAACTGCGCAAATGGTTTTTTTATGGGTATCGTTTCCCGATAATTTACCCCATAGCTGAGAAGAAGAGTTGCTATCAGCAGGCAAAGCACCAACGCACTCTGCGGTTGCCAGGGGAAATCCGTTCTTTTTGCAATTGCCTCCTGGTGTGGGGTGGCCTCGACTTCGTCATGCTTTCCCTTGATAGACCGGAGATCATCCAATTGAGAATGATCGGCCCCTTTGGCAAAAACTTTGCCGAGTTTCCCGAGCACTGTCACTTCCCCTACAAGCAAGCCAAAGGATGCCATAAAAAACACGAACCCGGTAAAATCATGCAGAATGCCATCTGAGATTTCAGGTCGCAGATATGTTGCGGATATTCCCGCAAGGGCGATACGCGTTCCATTCATTAAGATAGCCAAAGGAATGGTTGAAAAAACAAGGAAGATTTTTTTCCAGAGCGAACCTTTGACAAAATAGGCAATTATAAGACCCAAAACCGCCAGCGGCAGGAGATAACGAATTCCGTTGCATGCCTCCACTACCTGTAATTTCCTAACCCCCAGGTCGATGATATTGCCTTCCCGATAGGCCGGCAACCCAGCGATCTGGAGCATAGCAGTTCCAAGTTGAGACGAAATAAGTTGGAGATTAACAGAAAGCTTAGTATAGATGAAAGTTGGAAAGGGAAACATCGTCAACATAAGGATAAATACGAAAAGAAGGCTTCTGGTCCTTGTGAGGCCGATATGCAGCATGCATATTCCAACAATCATAAACAGCAATGATACGTCCAATGTATAAAATTCTCCACCAAGTTCGCCAAGGCAATACAAGAATAAGCCAAACGCAAAAGGGATGATGCCAACCCACTGATGAGTAATAGGAAGTGCCGCCAAAGTGTCTTTTTTCTTAAAGATCACGTAAGCTATAATTATTGGAATGAAGTAGCAGTGTGTATAATCATCTGAATTCCACCATCCTGTCATCACTCTTAACGTTTCATGGAAAATGCCCATTAACAATAGAGAGTAGGCAAGAATTAAGACCACACCTGCTAAAGGCAATCTGTATAGGTTCGTGCGAAACGCAGTCATTGAAGTCGTCATTTGTTGTTCTTTCATTTGGGTTGCTAAACGCTCACGGAGGGGCAGGCTTTTTCGGGTGCTTTATCTTGAACTTTGCCGACTCTATCGAGAATGCTAAGATAAATCCCGGCGAGGGTCTCCCGGTTGTATGCCGCGATGACGCGCCGCCTTCCATTGCGGCCCATCCTTGCTGCCACCCCGGGATCGTTAAACAGTTTCAAAACCGCATCCGCCAATTGTCGCGGGTTTTCAGGTTCAATACAGATACCGCAGTCCGCCGCCTCAATAATTCCTTTACTCTCGCCCGCGACCCCAAGGATAACAGGCCGCTCCATTCCCATTGCTTCAAAGATCTTTGACGGAATAACGGTCTCGAAAATATCCTTCTTCTTCAAAAGCACCATGCACGCATCGGATAAAGCGAGAAACCCCGGCACATTCTCTCTTGGCTGCTGGGGGAGCATTAAAACATTCTCAAGACCTGCTTTGTTTCTTTTGTTTAATAAGTTATCCCGTTCCGCCCCGTCGCCAACGAGAAGAAACAGTATATGATCGTTAGACCTGAGAATTTCGGCTGCCAGCAAAACGGTTTCAAGTCCGTGTGCCATCCCGTGCGTTCCAATGTAGGAAACCACAAATTTACCCGCAAGTTCCGTGTGCCCGTTCCCCCTTCGGATGTAGTTCTCTTTGCTTACAGGTTGAAAATGTGCGAGATCGACTCCATTAGTCAGCACTGAGATTCTTTCCCCTGGAATGCCCCTCTTCGCTATATGCACCGTAAACGAATGCGTTACTGATATTATGTGATCGGCGCTTTTGTACAAAAAGGTTGTTAATCCTTCCAGAAAGCTTATCAGGATTGGATTGACCACCTGCTTGACGGCCATAATGCTCTCGGGCCAAAGGTCTCTTATCTCCAGCACCCAGGGCTTCTTTTTCAACAGACTGACCCATAAGCCGGCCATCCCGCAGAAAAACTGGGGCGATGTAGACACAACAATATCCACCTCCGCCACCAGCGTAGACAATAGAGTGGCCGAAAGCATGTAGGATAAATAGTTGAGTATGCGCCGCGCAAACCCGGCGTTGGGGCTAAGAAATGTGAAAACCCTGAGTATTCGAATTCCTTCCAGAGTGTCCCACTGAAAGAGCCGATTCTTGTAGCCGGGGTAAAGAACGCCGCGTGGATGATTAGGAGCGCAGGTGAGAACTGTCACCTTGTGGCCGGCGTCAACCCATCTCTTCGTATTCTCAAACGTACGCGAAGCAGGGGCATTGACCTCCGGCGGAAAATAGTGTGTAAGAAAAAGGATGTGCATGAAAGAACTTTACTCCAACGTCCGTATAACCCACCCCGTGTCACAGGGCAGGGAAGCGCCTGGAAGTGAAATTTTCAAGACGCAACAAGGCTCTTTGATTCCGAATTCGGGGCAGTACCATCCGTCTGTCTTTTCAATCGCCTGAATGGATGAAATGGCTGCCAGGAATTCTTGCCGGTATTTAATGACGGCCCCTCCGGATGTCAAATCCGCGCTAAGAGCCGGATGGATATGAAGCCTTGATTCTATCAGGTGAATACCGCTTCCCTTTATACTGTCATTGATGGCGTATGTGTTCTCAGACAAAAGAACCCGTCTGTGATGAACGGGGCTTCCTTTAAGTCGTCTATAACCGTCGTGCGCGCCTTCGAAAATAATATCTCCATGGTTGCGCGCCAACCTGGCGTAGAGCGGACGCGCTCTCCTGGCACAACGGTGCGCGCCCCAAACCTCGGACTGGTTCTGTCCGTCGATGCTGACTGTATTATGCCCGAGATTTCCCCGATTATATTGACGAATCGGTCCATCTTCATATTGGAAGCAGCCCGAGTCTACAATCACACGATGCCCTTTGATCGAGAGCTCGAAGCTTAGTGTATCGCAGTGCGAATGTCCAGGCTGATAACCCGGACCTACCGGACCACAGTCGATCATCAGGCGCTCTCCCTCATGGGGCGCCATGATAAAATAGCCCGAATCGGGAAAGGACAAGGATGAATCAATCGTATCGGGAAGGGGTAGCTCAACCAGTTTCAGATAATATTGGGCCAGGTGTTGAGGCGAAACCTCGATGCCGAAAGCCGCATCATTGAACAAAGCGATCCGGCCGTCAGGATGGGTCATGCCGAAAAGAAATCGCACCATAGAGGGAAGCCGCTCCCGAAGCAGCCCCGATAATTTCTCGAGCCCCATGTGAGGCTTATTTGCACATACATTCAGCAAATCGAGACAATCTTCAAGGATCATGCTGTGATACATCGGGCTCCGCTCGAAGTGCCCGCCGTCAGGGAGAATCTGTTCATACAGTTCATCGCTTAGAATACTGATCCCTTTTGAAAGCCATCTTTCCGCGTCTTTCCCTTTAAAAAAGATACCGCAAAAGATTAACGCCTTGGCGTTCTTGAGCAAATGGTTCCCCAACAGGTGGTATTCCAGGGACTGCTCGAGCCGGCCTGCTTGCAGGAATGCCGATTGGACAAGCGACTGGACCTCTGATGGCGTGCACTTTATCCGGCTCAGGTATTTAATCCAATTGACAAGCCTCAAAGAGGCCGGATATGGGTCCCCGGCATCCGGCGCCCCTGCCCGGTTGTTTTCTACCCAGTCTTGAATCAGGCCGATGCCGATTGCCGGGTCCAAAGGGTTGTCGGGATGGAGATAGTCGAAGTAGTGAAGGTTATACCTCCACAGGCGGTTTGCATCACGGGGATTCCACTCTATGTGTTGGCCGCAAGCGATGGCTTGATTCAGGAAGCGGAAGTTATTGTGCGATATCGCAGATGAATCAATCCAGTGTCGAGACACAAAAGGCGCTACCGGTTCGATGCCGGCCCATTCAACCGGATACCGGACATTAACGTGACTTGAATAAGGGCAGCCGTTCGCCAGTTTACGAATTGCATTGCGGCCGCGACAGACCACCTGCTTTGCGCGCAGGTGTGCAATTGTGCGCAAGTAGAGAGGGATCAACTTAACTTTCGTCAATGCTGTCTATTTCTTCCCTGCCGAGATGGATAATTCGCCCGGTATTGAGGGCCTTATGGACGGCAAAAGTTACTTTCGTGGTTTCGACAATCTCCGTAAAAGGGATGGGGGCAGGTCCTCCCGTTACGACTGCATTGACGAAGGCATCGATCTCGGCGGCAAAACCTTTGTCTTGCTTCGCCTTTATCCGTTCTCTTTTAGGTCCGAAGATTTCCAGTTTGCAGAAATCATCCAGATCGATGACGTTGCCGTCTGCTGCAATTTCCACCTTCTCTTTTGGAAATCCCGGATTTCCCAGGGCATGATAAAGAATGGCGGCAACCGAGCCATCCTGATATGACAAAGTAATTGAAAGTGAATCACGGCATGTGAGCTTCGCATTATCCGACTGAATACAGGCAGCCTGGACCGACCGGACAGGCGAACCTGTCAAAAATCGCAGGGTATCCACAAAGTGACATACTTCGCCGACAATGCGGCCCCCACCCTCGACCGGGTCCTGGACCCATGAGTCCCCGGGGATAAATCCGGCATTTACCCGGTAGGAAGCCAGGATCGGCGTGCTCCGGCCTTCAAGCACCTTACGGATATGCCGGACCAAAGGCGAGAATCGGCGGTTGAAACCGACCATCAGGACAGGGGCCTTGCCTTCATTATTAACGGATTCCGCGTGTCTTTGAATTATCAGGTCCAGTTCATCGGCATTGAGGCATAATGGCTTCTCGACGAATACGTGTTTCCCGGCAGCCAACGCCTCGGCTGTAAGCGGGCCATGGAGATTGTGCCGGGTTGCTATCAGCAAGGAATTGATCGCCCTATCACCGATGAGCTCGATGGCATCTTCCGCGCAATATTGAAATCCGAACCGGTCATGGGCTGCTTTGGCGCTTATTCCTGTGGCAGTGCAAATTCCCCGGAACGCCACGAGCTTATGGGCTTTGAATCCGGGGAGCAAAACGGCTTTGGCGAAGTTTCCCGCACCGACTACGCCAAGTGCGGCACAAGGGCTGGGAAGGGACACCATGTCCTTTGTTACCCGCGTTTTTGGTTCTTCCCGCTTGTTGTCATATTCCAGTACAACGCCCAACGAAGATTCGCGGCCGGTGGTGATCAGATCATAGGCATCGAGTGCCTGCTCGAATGGATAGCGGTGCGATATTAGCGGTCTTACATCCAGACGGCCTGCGGCCACAAGCTCCAGGAAAGCCTGCATGTTTCGCTGTTCGGTCCAACGAACGTAGGGCAACGGATAGTCGTGCCCCCTTTCCTCGTATTCGGCATCATAGCGGCCCGGACCATAGGACATCGAAAGGCGAAGGTCCAATTCCTTCCTGTAGTACACGTCCCTCGGCACATCGAGGCCGATAAGACCCACTGCGACCACACGGCCCTTGATCCGCGAGATCTCACCGGCCAGGGCGACCAGCCCGCTTCCTTTTTCCGCTGCGGTGATTATGACGGCATCGGCGCCCGCGCCGTTGGTGAATTGCCACATTTGCCGTTCCAAATCGTTGCTGTGAACGCTCGCGTCCGCGCCGAATCTAACAGCCATCTCGATCTTTCCTGGATCGATATCGGCGCCGATCACTCGGCATCCGCTTGCCTTGCAAATCTGAACGGTGAGCTGACCGATAAGCCCGAGTCCGATGACGCAAACGCGCTCCCCGAGTGTGAGAGCGGCCTGACGCACACCCTGAAGAGCAATCGCGCCTACGGTGGTGAAGGCGGCTTCTTCAAAGAGCACTGCCCCCCCACCGGCCGCATCGGTTCTGTTCGGGATTTTTACGCAAAGATTCTGCGGAACGATGTTGAATTCCGAATGATTGGCGTAGCCGGCGGCGCCGCAGGCGACACGATCGCCCGGCTGAAAAGCGTCAACGCCGCTCCCGGACTCGCAAACCACACCCGAGCAGGAATACCCTAGGGGGATGGGCGTGCTGATTTTGCTTCGGATCTTTACCAGAGCGGGTCCCAAGCCCTCCTTCCGGATACTTTGCACCACTTTTTGCACCAAATCCGGCCTGGCTTTTGCCTTTCCGAAAAGCGATTTCCGAGCAAGCTCTACCAGCATTTTTTCGGTGCCCGCCGATATCAAAGAGGCCATGGTCCGCACAACGACCATCCGGTCGCAGACCTGAGGGCGCGGGACCTCCTCGATGGACATTTTACCGGAGCGATATGATTGGACTATCTGTTTCATTACGCCTCAAAGATCTAAAGAAATCCACCGCAGAGACGCAGAAATAGGCTATTAGGCTGAAGGCTCTTAGGTTTTAAAACCTTCAGCCTAAACCCCCTCAGCCTGCTTATTCCTCTGTGGCTCTGTGGTGAATTTCTTACAATTTTTCCGCCAGCACAATGATAAGGGCCCCCCCGAGTTCGGTCCGCCCTATCCAGCGCGGCCAAAGAGGCCAAAAATAAATGGAAGATTTAACCCTGAATCCTTTACTGCCGAGCAGCGATGCAAAACTGCCAACGGAATACTCATTTTTCGACATGTAAAAATACGGCAGCCAGGGCTTGCCGTTCAGTTTCGTCAGGGCCAGGTTAAGCGCTCTTTCCACAAGCCTCAGCAAAGACAGCCTGTTAGGGACGGAGACAAGCAACAGTCCCCCCGCCTTGAGAAGGCGGGCAAATTCACCTATGGCCCGTTCCGGGTTATCAAGATACTCGACGACGCTAGAGCATACGATACCATCGAATGTTGATTCTGGAAGATCAAGTTTTTCAATTGTTTCAATTACATGAAAACCAAGTTTATCGGCAGCCGGTCCCGATCTCGCCAATCTTTTTGCAACTTCAATCATTTTGGGTGAAGCATCGACACCAATGACATCACAGCATCTTTCGGCCAATCGACGTGACAAAGTTCCCGTTCCACAACCGGCATCGAGCCATTTCCCCGTTGCCGGACCATTCTCGCAAAGCAGCGATAGAAGGGCATGCAATCGATTCTTGAATGTGGGACGTTGGTATTTTTGTTCCCATTCCTCGGCTAAATCCTCATGGAATTGAGCGGCATCAACCACGGTCAAAGGCATGGCGGCTTTTTTTTCATGCATCGGCATTGTTCACTACTAGAAAATGTTCCTGCCGTCACCCATTAACAAGGTCTCACTCATTTGATTATTCGCACCCCTGTGGGTCGCTCCACTTCAATGAATTCATAGGCTCCCATGTCGGGAGTGCTCGGAACGGGATTGCCCGCGTAGTCACTCGTAAGCCCCACGTTCGTCCCTGCCTTGATGCAGGGGGAGCCGGATTGAAGCTGCAACTCGGGAATCGAGGTGGAAACAAAAATAGGATTAGATATAATGGAATGCACGTCCCTTGAAGCCGACCATGTCGCCCATGTTTGTAATGTTGCACCCCATTTGAATACGCTGCCACTATTGGCATTATAATAATCATTATAGTCCCATGTGTTGTTCCCGGAGGCTGCTAAGTCATAAGCAAAAAGATTACAAGCGCCTGAAGCGATATTATTTTTAATACTCAAGTTGTCTCCACCATATATAAGAATTGCTGCTCCTGGTATCGCCTCTTCCACAATCGGCAATGTTCCACAATTCAGCAGGCTGTTATTGAGTATGGAACTCTGCCCACTTGCCTGCGGACGCGCAATATCAATGCCGTATCCGGCACAATTAAATAGCTGGTTGTAGTATATATTTATCTGGTGGTTAGTCGCCCTGATGCCACCTACACCTGAATCTATATGCATTCCACTGCGAACGTCATGAATCACATTATAACGAATGGTGTAATTAGGAGTAACAGGTATTTCCTGATAAAAAGATCCTCTTGAGCACCCTGAGACATAGGTACTTCTCTGTAAATCGACATCGTTTGCATTTATAACCGTAACCTGCCATTTACCGTTAGGAGCACCTGTACCTGTCGCACCATAGATATAGATGTAGTCATCCGTCGCCACCCCCGAAAGGGTTGATGTTGTATGTACCCTAAACAGCCCACTCCCGTTATTGGTAAGACTGCTTATCGCCATAACACCATTATTTCCTATAGCATTATAAACTTGCAGGGCAGAAGAAAAATATCCAGTGCCGGTGTTCCCACTTATCTTGTTATTTTCAAATAAAGCCGTGCCCCAATTTTGAGCATATACCGCATCCACATCTTGGTCAGAAACGATCCAAACGCTTCCATCAGGCAGCATATTGTTATTTGTTATAGTATTTCCCGTAATTGTCAGGTTATTTATTCCCGACCTAACTCCATTATCACCTGTTGCTAATGTCATGCTGGGTCCACCACTGTTAGTAATGATATTATTTGTAACAGTAGGATTGATCACGAGATAACCGGCAAACGATCTGATGGATAATGACCCTCCATTCCAAAAGTGACAGTTGGTTACTGTGGGGCTGACTAAGTTCGCGCCACTGGCTTCCAAAGAAATAGAGTTGCCCACTAGACCTAAACCGTTAAGAGTAACTCCCCCATTGGAACTGGCATAGATCGCGGCGCCCGTGGTAGAGTAAACCAAATGACTGCCGGGAACCCCCGCGGTCGGCAAATAGTACAAGGTTCCCCTGCGAAAAAACCAATTCCCATCGGAACAAGCGGATGAACTAGCTTGCGGTAAAGGTATGTAGTCTTCCCACACCCAGTCAACACTTGAAGCAGAGACGGTATAAACCCTGGAAGTCCCAACTTCTCTCCATCCTGTATAAGCAGCTATTGCGCCAATAAAAACTGGTGGATAGCTTCCGGTGCCGTAACTATTTAACGTAATCCCTGTTGGGGCAGGAGGACTCAGATTAACCAGTCCGCTAAATACCTGCTGATATTGTGAAGTCCCGTTCTTAAAACTGATAACGTCTGCAGAGTGAACGATTCCATTAGAGAGCAGGCTATTTAGTTTGCTAACTGATTGATAAGGATAGTTTACGTTGTTTGCCACTCCGGTAGAATCATTACCGCCGACAAAATCAAAATAATAGGTCGCACCCCACGCTAAAACAGGACACGCCAAAACGAACAGGCCTGGCAGGATGGCAAATAATTTTCGTTTCATCATCTTAAAACACTCCCGAACACCCGCACAGAGGATGAGGAGTTGCACGTCCCGGTGTAGGTCCCATAGGCCGTCCGGGACAGCACAGCAGCCACACTTGGAGTGGCCGGCATCCTGGCGGCATGGGTATCAAAGGTTTCTACCGTATAAGAACTGTGATACGCGAACACTACATAATCAATCATCAGTAAACCCTCGGTAACGCGGGGTGACTGCCAGAGTTTGACACAACCGGAGGTGTAAGTTTATACGATTGGAGAACTTATTTCATTATATTTATAATGGCAGTGAGCGATTACGATTACCTGAGAGACAAATGCCGAAGAGCACCCCAGAAGCGGCCGGTGCTCTCTGAAAGGGATATGAAATCCCGCAGGTTACATGTTCACAGTAGCCGCGAAAACTGCCTCCACCAAATTACCCGAAGTCTTGACTCATACCAAGTTGCGTTCAAGTTTACGCTGAAGGAGCCCAAAATCCCCCTCGGTCCCCCTTTACAAAAGGGGGAGGCAAAACAAGTCGCCAGTCACCCCCCTTTTCTAAGGGGCAGGGGGATTTTACTATGTTGAACGCAACTCAGTATCAATTCCCTTGCGGGGCACAGAGGTCAAGATCACCGTTGTCCAACTCGCATTCCACCAATTGTGCTCGTTCGCTGATCTTCCTTTCACCGAGGAGTTTGTAAAGACGAACTAAGATGAGGAGCATTTAAAATATGTCTTAAATCACTGATTAGCCGGCTGGTAATAATCTTCTGACCTTTGGGATTCATGTGAATAGGATCGTAGAAAAGCTCATGTTGTTGTTCGTACTCGCTATTGTAGTCGAGGAATATGACCCCTGAATCTTTTTCCGATAACGCCCGGAACCTTTCCACAGCAACGCGATGTTTTTCCGGATCTACATTGTTGATAATGTCTACCGTCGGAATATAAACAAGCACTATGGGTATACCATGACTCCTGACAGTTTCAATAGATTTCTCAAAAACCATGGTGTTAGCATCATCGAATAAGATTGGCCAAACCCTTCCATTCTTAATATCTTTCTCCAATCTCTCAATGTCAACCGTACCGTACTTAAGATTGCTCCAATTGCCAAGATATCCTCTCATGGCTACAGATATCGTACCTTCATTAAACCTAGGTGTGCAAAACAATCTTCTTAACCAGTATTCGGTCCAGTCATTGCAGTGCTCGCGAACGTACCTTCTAACTTCGGGATCATCCATGAATGGGAAGAAGAGCCGATATGAGTTCGAGCTCAGCCCCTTACTGGAGAACGTGTGGTCGGATACGTCATAGACGACAGCTCGCAGCGAGCTGGGGTGCAGCCTGAAATAGTAACGTAACACGGCCAGCCGATCCAACGTGTTGGCGCCTTCAAGAGCAAATTTAGCGACTTTCACTCCGGTCTCGTGTTCAATCCGCACCCTGTCGATACCCAAAACGGTATGGGAATCCCCGACGCATAGAATTCCTGCGGGCTCGTCCAGGGTATAATAGCGCTCCAGACCTTTTCTGATGATGCTTCCTGCGGCCTGGTCCAGACAGACAAACAGTACCGCAAAGAGCAGTGCTTTCAGAAGGAGTATTCTGATCTCAGGCCAATTTGCTTTGTTTTTGATATCCGGGGATGACAACATTTTCAAAACTGGAAATAGATGAAATCATTACTGCTCTTGCCCAATAAGGCAATGCCAAAAAGCAACACCAGGTAGGCTGACCAGCGCAGCGGCGCCGCTAATCTGCTTTTTTGCGAATACAGCGGCAAAAAACCGCGAAATTGCAGGGACATGATTGTAGTCAGCATGATAATGCAAAGAACACTGATATAGAGTGCAAGCTGAGACGGACCGAGGTAAAGAGGGCCGGAAAGACTGAAGAAAATCTTTCTGAGAATCAGAAACGCCTGAGAAATGCTGCTTGCACGAAAGAAAACCCAGGCCAGGGCCACCAGGTTAAAAGTCAGCAACCAGGCGCACAGGCGTCTCACCCAAACAGGAACCAGACATAGTTCGAGCAATCTTGTCAGGGGAGGGGCCAGGTATGCTTCCATGAGATAATACAATCCATGCAAGCCTCCCCATGCCAGAAATGTCCAGTTTGCGCCGTGCCACAGGCCGCTAAGGAGAAACACGCAAAATATGTTTAACATCCAGCGTCCTTGCGTGACCCGGTTCCCGCCCAAGGATATATAGACGTAATCCCTGAACCACGAAGTGAGTGATATGTGCCATCGCTGCCAGAACTGGGAGATGGATGTGGCGAGATACGGGAGCCGGAAATTCTCCATTAGATCAAATCCCAGCATACGCGCAGACCCGATGGCAATATCCGAGTATCCCGAAAAATCGCAGTAAATTTGAAATGCAAAGAAATAGGTAGCTAATGCGAGCGTCACACCCGAGTAAGAGTCAGGGGTCGCATAAATTAAATTCACGTAGTCCGCCAGACGATCAGCAATAACAACCTTTTTGAACAAGCCCCAGAGTATCAACCTCGCACCTGAGGTTAATCTGTGGGTATCGAACGATCGCTGCGACACGAACTGGGGCAGCAGGTTCCGTGAACGTTCTATCGGGCCTGCGACCAGAAGCGGGAAAAATGAAACGAAAAGCGCAAACCGTGAAAAACTTCTTTCGACCGGTATTTTTCCCCGATACAAGTCAATAATGTAGCTCAGGGTCTGAAAGGTATGAAAGGATATTCCCACGGGCAACAAGAAGTTAAGATTGGGAACATTATAAGCCCCTCCTAAGTGGAGCACGGCAGAGCGAACGGCGCCATTTGTAAAATTAAAATACTTGAAAAAGAAGAGGATACTGAGAATACCAACTATTATAGCTTGTAAGGACAACAATTTCTTTCGTCTACTATCACATTTGTCCAGCCACAGACCTCCGAGATAAGCAATTTCGGTCTGAGCAATAATAATTATGATATATTCCCAGCGCCAAAACATGTAAAATATATAGCTGGCAATAAGTAAGAACCAAGTGCGCCGCTCAAATGAAAGCAAATAATAGATAATTAAAACTATAGGTAAGAATAAGAAATATTCGAAAGAGTTAAATAACATAATCAGTACCCGATAAGGCCCCCTGGCGATTTCTTATAATAATATTTCTTTAATGAAACCACCAAGGGTGGTCGGCGCATATCTATGTGCCGCGTTTTTTTCGTCAACCTACCCTGGCGTACAATCCGAAGTGATTCCATCCCAACCGGCGTGCAGCCCGGGCACACAGGCCGGTCCTGCTAAGCGGGTCTTTATCCAGGCATGTGAAATTATACATATCGAACCCGCCGAGAACCTTAAAGCCAGGGTTAGAGAAGAACCTGTCCAGTGCCCGCGCCGATCTGGCTTGGACCGCAGTCCTAAGGTTGACATATCCACCTGAGTACCATCCCGTTCGAGCCAGGTTGTAGTTGGCCTTCCAAAAGTCGTCAAACCTGTAGAATACGAGTGCCCTCTTAATTAATTGAAGGTATATGAAAAGCGAACCGGGGTTCGTACTGCTAACCAGCGCCAAACCACCCGGCTTCAGAACCCTCATCAGCTCCAATATATATTTAGGGTGATTTTCGATATAACCCAAGACTTCCAAAACGCTTACCAAATCGAACATGCCGTCTTGAAATGGAAGGCTAAGACCATCACAGGTACAGAAATGATCTTCATGGACACCGAATGCAGCCATCCTTTCCCTCGATAGGCTTATCATCCCTGACGCAATATCGACGCCATATACGTCACACTTTTGTTCGTGTAAGAGTTCGCAAAGCTGGCCGCTTGCACAACCTATATCAAGGGTGAGGGCTCCCGGGCGCAAGAAACTTTTCAAAAATTTGGCGGCAAAAACGTTTTTGCGAAAATAGTAATCTTTATCATTCTTACCTTTGTCATCCCAGTGACTTACTGCGCTCTCGAACTGAAGGGCCGTTTTCGCTAAAGAATTTTCAGTGCAATTATCTATCATCTCAAATTCCTAAAAAGCGGCCGAGACCACCTGCTCATTTGTTCAAATGTAGATTGGCCGCCGGCTGGTGAAGATATTTGTCCACCACCACAGTGAGTTGACTCACACAGAGCCAATTCGTGGTTGGCCAATAATCATAGCCCGACCGATTGGCCAGTCGAATTTCATTCTTGCCGTCCTTCAGTACTCCTGGAGGAATAATGAAAGTTCTTGTTCCCCAGTCACCTCTTGGAAACCCGGAATCGCCTGCAAAAATCTCCGTGTCATTGACAGAGAGAACCATCTTTGCCCGCATTGCCGATCTTTTATCTTCCGCGTCTACGCCTGCCCACATGGCGTCCTGAGCTTCAATCATAACGGTGCCCCCGCTTCCTCGCACCGGCGACGAGAGGTTGAATCTCGCCTCAGTGAGCGCCGTGGTGGGAATGCCCCTCGAGTCATTCGCATTTGGAAAAACAATTAAAGCCTGCCGCATGGGGCTCACGATCTTCCCGGACCACCAGTAGCCCGAGGCACTGGGAACATCTGCTGGTCCGGCATCGCCCCAGAGCAACTTGTCTGCAGTGAAGCGCAGGCCGCCCGATACAACCTCCGGCTGCATTTCAGGCGAAGCTGAGAGCCAATTCCCGATGAGGGACCGAAACCGTGCGCCATCCGGTCTGGCTTCCAGATTTCGCACGATTGTCGTCATCCGATTAGGAAAACCTGCCCGTTGGTTGCGCTCGAGGGCAAGCGAGCGAATCCGTTCGCAGTATGAAAGGACTTTGTTGTCGGAGACCTGGTCGGGTAGATGGCTCATGAGATCGTTCATAAACAGACTTTCCTCGTTCGTCATCTCCGGGCCTAAAGTTGTAGCGAACGCAACCGCTTTCCGGGCCTGATCGAGAAGGGCGAGCGCCTTCTGAACGAATGCGTCTGAATAGAAATCCGGGGGATAAAGATTGCGAAGGGAAACTGTGGTATCCAGGGTCTCCTGGTAACGCCGGCCGCAGAGATCGAGGTACGCGCTTACGGCGGGCGCCGCTGGTCCGTAGTGGTGTTTGATCACCTCCGCGGCGGCGGTCCCTGCCGAAGTTGCCGCGTCCCACATGAGTTTTGAGAAAACGTAGTTAAAGACAGGGGAAAAATTCTTTGGCGTACCATACGTATATGCGATTCCCTGCACCTGATTGGCGGTGTAGTAGGCAAGTCGAGACTGCAGTGTTTGCAAAGGCGCCGGATAGTACATTCCGTCGTGGTATTCGCATACTGCCACGCGGTTAGGGGCAATGGAACGCCATCCATTCAACCTGGCAATATTTTTGGCCACGATTGGCTCGCTTGTCTTTATCGCATGGTCCCAGAACGGGACGCCGGCAAGATCCACTGCAAGCATGATCCAGACATTGCTCTCCGGGGCGATTCCCGTTGGAGGGTCCTGTGATCCATTGTACGCAAACGTTCTTACGATCACGTCAGGAAACTTTAGCCGAATTGCTTGCGCGATTGGGTTCACCCAGCGCAGGAGACGATCTGCATAGTGTCCAGGCACCGGATCCATGACCACACAGCTCTTGCATCGGCACCATGTCTGAGTGTCACCGTAGGTTATGTTGAAGAATTTCTTCTCGGGCTCGTCCCCAACCCATTGAAGCGCCCGCTCTTTTGAAATCTTGACAACGCCAGGGTTTGACAGGCAAAGGGGAGTTCGCTGATCTGAGAAGGCCGAATTAGCGATTCGGGACCCATCGTCCAGTTCGGCATAGTATTCACGGTGCCGGTCATAATATAAGAGCTTTGGCACCAGGTAGCCCGCCGTATGGTCTATCCACAGGTCGGAGCCCGTCAGCTTGGGGTCGAAAACTTCGAGATTTGCACCCTTACGCGGGTCGCCGTGCTCGCACGTATTCAGGCGCATGAGTTGTTCCCAGCCCGGACGGAAAACAAAGGAGGGTTTTATTGCGGTCTTGGCAACCGCAGGGATCTGCCGGCTGCCTGGTTTGGGCCAGGATGCTCCCGTAAGGCCGGCATCGAAGAAGCGGGCGCCCAGGGACTCGAGAAAGGTCACGACACCGAAATATGTGTCCCAGCTCTTCTTTCCTGCTATGATTATCCGGTTATTTCCCGATTGGAAAATGTGGCCTTCAGGTCCTATCGCGGCCAGATCGCCTTGTGTCGCCATACCTGCAGCCAATGCCGCTCCTGCACCGAGAATGATCCCGTCCGCTCCTATGGCAATTTGCGATGGGTCCGATTTGGTTACCAAGTTTATGCCATAGATCTTGCGCATTCCTTCAATCAACAAAGAGATCGATTGCTCATCCACGGATGATAGGGGCCGAAGAACATATATCGAACGAATGGAGTCTACATTAACAGGCCCGGCGGCCTTCGCATCAAGGCCCGGGAAACTGAAAAACAGAGCGGCGAGCATAACTCCCGGCAGCGCCGCATACGAAAACAGCCTTTTAACAATCATGGAGAATCTTATTTCTTGCAATCCTCACTTCCTCGATCAAAGCCCAATTGGCTGTGAAACTGCCCATTCCTCACTCCACGGGGGTGGATCAACTTCTGACCAACCACCCTCATAAGGAAACTTGGGCTGGAGATCAAATTGCGGCGCCACAGCCTTCCGGGCTCGCGAACCAGCCTCGGAAACCATTCGAGTCCAAGATGCTGGAAAAATGGGGATGACCTTTGCACGTTGCCGGCGTAAAAATCGAATACTGCGCCAATGGCTACGCTGACCCTCACCTTCAATTCCGATCGATTTCGAAAAATCCACTTTTCCTGCTTTGGCGCCGTCATGCCGACCCAGAGTACATCAGGTTGGACTTTGTTCACGATATCGACCATTGCCCGGTTCTCTTCCTCATTGAATTCAGAACGAAAGGGGGGTGAAAAGGTCCCCGCTACGCGGATGCCGGGGTAATCGACCGAGAATCTGCGCTCAATCTTCGCCAAAGTGTCTTCCGTGGAGCCAAGAAAAAAGACGCTCCACCGCTTCTCCCTGTCCAACGCCGAGTTGAGGCCATGGAAAATATCGCTGCCCGTAACTCTTCCTCGAATGCATCCACCGAGAAGGTGAGAGGCTAGAACCATACCGATGCCGTCCGGTACAACGAGATCGGAGGCCATGAGAGCTTCGCGAAAAAAATTGTCGCTCCGGGCAGTCTCTATGGAATGGGGATTCGCACAGACAATCGTACGTCCGCATTTGCCGGATGCAACTCCCTTGAGGATGTTTTCCACACAGGCCTTTTTTCCAACGTTAGAAACCGGAATTCCCAGGATGTATTCGATCTCGCTAACCGGCATTTGCAGTCCCATTCATTTCCAAGGCACGGCCATAAACACTCATGAGTCGTTCGTAGTACCTGACCGGCGAGTACTCACGCAACGCTTTCTCGCGACCGGCGCGACCCATGGCAGCGCAGACATCGGGATGGTTCCAAAGCCATTCGATTTTTGCCGCCAGGTCTGCCGGGTCTCCAGGCGTAAAGAGCAGACCGGTCACTCCCTCGTCAACTATTTCCGGCAGACCGCCGATCCTGGAACAAATTACGGGCTTTCCCCGAAGCATCGCCTCGATTATCACGCCCGGGAAGCCTTCGTACCAGGTACTCGTAAGGACGAACAACCTGCCGCCTCTGTAAAAAACATCGATCTGCCGTTCATCCAGGTGCCCCAAAAGCTCGACATTGGCAGGCTTTTGCTTCTCCACATCCGGCATCCGCCTGAAGTGACCGGCGAGGCGGAATGGAATTTGCGGGCATTTTTTCGCCGTATCCAAAAGTGTGTCAATCCCCTTCTCCGCACTCAGGCGCCCGGCAAATCCGACATAATCACCTGTCCCGCCTACGTCCGCACATTCAGGTATTGAAACCATATTCGGGATAATATCGATCCGTTCGGCCGGAATCCCGCCTTTGACCAGCTTCTCTTTCTGGAAAACGGTTTGCGCATAGAACATCGTGACGTTTGCTTTATAAAGACCCAGGGCTCGCGAGACGAAACTGCGCACAGAATAACCGATACTTCTCGGTATGTTGTTCTCGCAGTTCCGCAGCACACACCAGTACTCTTTGCCCCCAAGACACCGCTCGCACACCTGTCCATGACTCAGGAACAGCCCTGTAGGACAAACAAGGCGGTAATTTGCGCAACGCATTACGACCGGAACGCTCATCTGCCTGATAGTGGGAAGTATTGACGGAGAGAGCATCGGGTAGAGGTTTTGCACCTGGACGAGGTCCGGCCGGAAGGAGGATATTCGCTGCCTGACCTTTCGGGCGCTTTTGAACGAGTATATTCCACTGATGAATGCCTGCGCCTTGATCCTGATGCCGGCTTGCGAAGGCACCCCTTCTTCGAACCAGCAATCGACTTCATGGCCATGGTCCCGCAGGAGTCCCGAGATACGGCTGACCATGCTTTCTTCGCCGCTGAGGGCTCCATATTTGTTGTGGATCATCAGGATTCGCATAGGCAAATATGTCGTTCTGATTCTGAAGTTCACAGATATTCAAAGCAAGGCCGAGAGCAATATTGACTGCCGGAAGCATCCAGGTACAACTCTATTGAGGTATGGATAATATCTGGTAATATCAGGCTCAAATCATTTGTGGTGGACTGTTCCGGTTCTCCATTTGTAGCCGAGCCTCATTCGAACTTTTTTAATGGCGGTGACCGGGTTTGCCATAAAGACTTTGATGATGTGCTCGACCTTGATCCTCTGTTGGGGCAAAAGACCTGGAGCGTACATTCGTCCGTCTCCCCAACACAGGACATAGTTCGAGGCCAGATTGGCAATTTCCATCGCCTGCTGTGTGGAACTCTCGATGAAAAGACCGGCGCCTGTTCTTCTGTAAATAGAAGCTTTGAATGCCGAGTATGGAGCCGGAATCAAATGAGAAAGGTGTCGATTATGATTCCATGGGATCTTAAAGGTGATCCAACGAATATTTACCTGACAGGCACGTTTAGAACACCATTCATGCGTGCTCTCAGCGCGATAAGGCATGCGTCATAGATGCTCCGGGCGGCATGTATGGGTGTCTGCTCCATCACCATCCTTGTGGATTCCTCTCCCATACGCTCCAGTTGAGGGACACTCCCGGCACATGAAACCAGCACCCGCAATATGTCCTGAGGGTCGAGAGGGTCAAAGACCCAACCGTTTTTTTCCTTAACCAGTTCAGGCCAGCATCCATTGTATTTCGAGCAGAGGATCGGAAGACCGCATGACATAGCTTCAGGGACGACGAGACTCCAGTTATCTTCCAGTGTCGGAATAATGAAAGCGTCTGCAGCGCTGTAATAGGGGGCTATTTCATCGTAATCTACAGCGCCCTCCAAAAAGACAGACCGGAGTCCGGCTAGACGAACCTGGGCCAAAAGCTGCCCATATTCGGGTCCGTCGCCGACGATAACGAGCGAAGCCTGCCTGCGGATGCTCTTCTCAAACAACTCCCACCCGCTGAGCAGTTCCTTAAATCCCTTGCGCAACACCAGCTTCCCGACAGCCAGGAATACAATTTCCGGGTCGCCCCAACAACGGCGCAATTCTCGCCGTTGTTCGCCGGTGACTGCTTGCGAAGCCCGCTGCAATCCGCCAGTATCCGCAACCATATGGCCCAACGTGATTCGCTTAGCAGGCATCCCAAGCCACTGTGCGTAGTCTTTGCTCATACTTCCATTACAAGACATCGCATCAACCCAGCGTAGGATTTTCCTCCGGTAGACAGTACGAAACCATTGCGCGTGGCGTTCTGTGTGAAATGTGCGCTCATAACAGATCACAAGCGGTGTCCCGTAGAAGACCCGGCGAATCAGGCCGAAGCTCGTCCATTGGAAAAAGCCGTCACCCAAAATAACGTTAGGCGATATGTCATTGATAGCCTGGAAAACTCCAGGCTGATATACCACACGCACGGAGGAGTTTGCAAAATTCGAGATACTCTTGGGCCCTATCCGGCGCTCACCGTTGAGCCCTATGCCACGCGGTCCGAGAAGTTGTTCTATTTTTCGTTGCACTCGTTCCAGTGTCACTTCTCTGGAGTAGACCACATGCAACCTGCCGCAAACCAGTTCGTCAAGGGCGGCGAATACCGGAACACGGTAGTCCTCAAAGGAACGGGCGACATACGCGATCTTGAACACCTATCGAACCTCGCAATAAATGGAAGGCCCATGCCCGGATTGAGCATGAGCAGCATTACGTTATGGCGCAGGCGCCGGTTCATCGCCCAAAAACCGGGCTATATCCTTACGGCAGAACTTCGACAGCCCCAACTGTTTCCTGCCCGGCGCCTTTGACATAAAGCAGGAAGAGTGCGACAAGCGCGACGAACACGATGCTGCTCGTCTCCCAGCGGTCCGCCATAAGCGGCATACCCAAAGAGTTAACGAAACTGGCAGCAAGTGCCCCCACAAAACCCACGGTACCTCGCCGTTTGTGCAAAACCTCGACAAGTGCGGACCACCACACGCGCAAGGAAAAATAAGTGAACAAAGCGAACCCCAACAAACCGGTGCCTGTCAGCACTGAAAACAGTGTATTATGTGATTGAACCTGAAAGCTGCGGTCACGCCCACTACTGACAACCTGAAAGCCACTCCCTATAATGGGATTTTCTAAGAACTTGCGCCAGTAAAAATCCCAGATGGCAGTTCGGCCGGATGCAGTATCGAGTGCATATTGCGACTTGCCGGGAAACAGGATGGCTCTTATAAGGTCTTCGCCTCCGCCAAAAATAAGGGAAAACGTTATGGCCAATACCGCTGCAATGAACCCGGCCACGAACAGCGAAATCCGCCTGAGGAACAAGAATATCAGCAAGCAGCCCGCGGCGGCGGAGACATTGCTCGCCGCACTTGTACCCATGGCCAGTGTCATAAGCGAGAGCGCACCGAATGTCCGAAGTCTCCTGACTCTTTTCCTGTCCTGAGACCTTTCGGCTTTCGTTAAGGCAAGATATTCCCCGAGACAGTAGCAAAACATGACCGCGGAACAGCAAGTGTAGGTGTTGGTGTGCCAGGCGAGCATCGAAAGGGACAACCCATGGAAGCGCACGCACATGGTCATCTGGAAAAGAATCGTAATCGTGGTTACAATCAAGAACGCGCGCTCTGCTCTAACGAAACTTTTATACTGGGCAAAAGCGGTGAATGTGCCGAATAAAAAGACGATGTATTCGGCTGCACGATACAGACTGAAAATTGGATCTACAGACCAGACAAAGCTGAGGGCGCAGAGCGCATAATACGCGAATAACCAGAATATGTGGGTTCTCTGGATCAAAGGCCATGTGCGAAAAAGGCTGCCACTGAGGAACAACACCAAGGCCGTCAGAAAAACCGCCGCGATATCGACCGCCGCAAAGCTGTCCACGGCAGAGTAGTCCATCGATGAACGCTGCCGCACCAGTACAGTCTGGCGTGCAATGATGATGAAAGCGCACACCAAAAGAAGCAAAGCCAAATACTTTTTATTTTCGGCATTCCGGTTGCCGTCGCGGGATGGAGTGGGCATAAAGGAGGTTGTTTCCTTACACGGACTGTATCTGTAGGTCATCGCTCCGACCGCTGAGCACTGCGAGCAGTGAATTCCTGATAATTTCAAGGCCTTCCAAAAGGTCACTTTCACTGATATTCAGAGGTGGCAGCAATTTTAGTACATTATCTTTCCGGCCCGCCGTTTCGATGACTAAGCCCGATCCGAAGCACCGATCTGCAACGGTTTGTGCAAGACCGTCAATTGACAGGCCGTTGAGGTCAATACCCCAGATCATGCCAATCCCGCGTATATCTATCTCACCGTGAACGCAGGCAATTTCACCAAAGAGAAACTTCTCGATCATAGCTGAATTTCTCGTCACGTCTGCCTGAATATCGCCGGCAACCCACAAATCGATTGAAGCCTTGGCTCCAATGAATGAAAGCTGATTCCCGCGGAAGGTTCCGGTATGCTCTCCAGGCTGCCAGAGATCCAATTCAGGCTTCATTAGAACTATCGTCATGGGCAGACCGTATCCACTGATGGATTTCGACAAGATTACCATATCTGGAATGATCCCTGCGCGCTCGAAGGAAAAAAACGTACCTGTTCGCCCGCACCCAACCTGTATATCGTCACATGCCAGCAATATATCGAATTTGGCACAAATCCGGCTTAGCTTCTTAAGCCATTCCGAAGAGGCGACGACAATGCCCCCTTCAGCTTGGACTGTCTCGACAAATATAGCGGCGGGTTTATCAATTCCGGAATGATCGTCTGTCAGGATATTTTCCAAATACTCGATGGTATCGAATTTTGTGTTGAAACCATATGGGTAAGGCATAAAAACAACATTGTCAAGCGGTACGCCACCCGCTGCCCTGGCGGTATTGGCGCTGGTCAGAGCCAAACTTCCCAGTGACATTCCATGAAAGGAACCGGAGAAAGCAAATATCCCGGTCCGCCCTTTGACTTTCCGAGCTAGTTTTAAAGCCGCTTCGATCCCATTGGCGCCCGTCGGTCCGCAGAATTGGACCTTATATTTCATGCCTCGAGGGAACAGAATGTTTTCGCAAAAACTCACCAAAAAGTCTCTTTTGGCGGCAGTGTACATGTCAAGGGCATGCGCAGGCCCATCAGATTTCAGATAATCAATTAATCGTGACTTGATATAGTCATTATTATGGCCGTAGTTAAGGGCGCCGGCGCCTGAAAAAAAGTCGATATATTTACGCCCATCCTCAGCCCACAATGCAGAACCTTTCGCTCTGACAAACAATGCCGGAAAATGCCTACAGTATGACCTCACATTGGATTCCTGTCTTTCAAATATATACATCGTGCGCCTCTCTATTTATTAATTGTTTCAAGATTAATCCAACTTCCCCAGAGTAAATCGTATTCATATGGTTCGATTGGATCAAATCCAGCCGAGTCGTAAAAGGTCATTTCGCCAAAATAGATCTTTCCGTTCAGGTTGTACAAATCTATTCGGATATGTGCATATTCAGCAGAGAGAATCCTTGCAATCCGTAACATTTCATCAAAGTTCTCCGGCTTGGGGTACGAACAGTCCGAAGTGCTGCTGCCTTGGGAGACTGGAAGTTTGTTCCACTCTATATCGTAGAAGTCCTGGGTGTGTGATCCAAACCTGTCACGGTGGTATTCAACGACACGAGGCTCACCGTGAAAGCAAAGAAACTTGTAATCGTCCGGGCCACGCCCACCGTCATCCACAAGCATTTCTTCGCAGATTATTCGAGGTGTTACAGTTTTGTACGGCCACTCACGGGCATGGTAAAATTTATTTTGTTGCCAAGACTTAAAGCGTTTAGCGAGGCGCGATTTTTTAAGTTTCGATTTATCATGACAGATCATAACCATGTTTGAGCTACTGGTTGCTTTCAAAACAAAACTGTCGGGAAGCCTCTCCAAATCGATCTCATCAGGAGACTTGTAGACTCCCAGAAGATTAACAAGATACTGCGGACCTATTAGCTGTCTGACATGGGAACGCACCTGAAGTTTATCTACCATATCGCTGTAAGATGGTTTCTTGTCATAGAGTTTCAACCACTGAAGTTTCTCATTGAACGTGCGAGGGGCCCTAAGGTTCAGACTGTAGCCCATCACGCAATAGAATATCAACCTTATGTAATTCTCGTCATCCACCCAATCTAAATACCTTCTTTTGCCCATGCGTAAAATCAGACGACCTAGATAGTATCTAAACCTACTTTTCAATTTAAGATGATTAGTGGATTCGAATCTCGACAAAAACATCTAATTATTGTCCCAATACTTAATGATTTTCGTGGCGCCAACTACTCCGACTTACTTGATTGCTCTGATGACGGGTCGCCTGTTTTTAACGATAACGGCTTAACTTTTGAATATTCGATTCACATTTTACTTCTTCTTGAATTGCAGAGGTGATCCAACGATGTTTACCTGATGCTGTGCGCTCCAGGGACGGCACCGTACAAATCGTGATGTCCAGTTCCTCTTTGAGAATCCGTGTGATTGACTGCTCGATCCAGTTCTTGGAGGTTGTTGAGAGTTCCTTGTTATCAGAAGTTTGAACACGGAAGAGCAACTTCTTCTCCTGGTCCTGGTGCATATTAAAAAGCACCACTTCCGGAATCCGTTCCATAACATGAGTAAGCAGTTCGGCATGAAAAACGGACCCTGACGGGGTCCAGACAAAATCGTGCGATCTGCCTCTGATCGAACCAAGTATTTCGAATCCATCTTCAGACATTTGCACTGGAGCACCAGTTTCATCCCCTATCTCGTATCTGAACAGGGGGAACCCGGAGTCACGAAGCTGCGTTACGAGAACATCGTACCCATTCAGATTCTTCTCTGTTTCGACAAAAACGGAGCGCTCGAAAACCCTGTACCCACCCGACGGATGTTCGTAAGCAATCATGCCGCATTCGATGCTGCCATATTCACCAACGGCAGGGCAGCCGAACACATCGGCAATAGACGATCTGTAAGATTGTTGAACAGGCTCCGCCGCCAGGAACGCTGCAGCCAAAGGTTGGAACAAAGGTGGACGGCCCTGGTTTGTTCTTGCAAGCAGATGAGCGGCAGAAGAATAAGCATAGAGCGACCGCGGCCGGAACCTCTCCATCGAATCATAATACTTCCGCAGAGTTGCAGGGTCCATCCGATATGCGCTGAAACGTCTTCGACCCCTCAGTCTGTCAACCACCGGAGTAGCCAACCTGTGGTAATATCCCTCCAGCCCGGTCCCAAATGAATGAGAGTGCCCCCACAGCATCGCCTGCCTGTCAAAAGGCGCCACACCCCACCAGGAACGAGCCCAATATTGGTCCCTCAAGCTTTCCAGATGCCCCTCCAATTTCCAGTAAACCCTGGTAGGGGCGCCGGTAGAACCTCCGGTAAGCATCCATTGCCCTCTGCTCCGTGTATCTGTCAAAAAAGCCTCCGGGCAAAGCTTCACAGACTTCTTGGGTGTCCGAGGGACAATAGCCTGGAACTCCTCAAACGAAGAGAATCCTTCCGGCAGCCTCGAACAATGTAGCGAGTAGTGCCTTGACTTTCGCATCGCATTTCGCCATACCTCGTTAAGTCTAGCCAGACGCAGTTGTTTGCGATCTGCGTATGGGAGTGAATAAAACCGATTCCGATCTTCCATTTCCTTGTCAAGCTCCCGAAATCTCGGGATCAGTAGTTGCACATTGCATATCTTTTCCGTGATTCCCATAATTCCAATACCTATATTCCTGAATGAGATACGCGCATGAGCTCTGCCCGTCTTGTTACCATCTAGACCTGGACATCCAACAGCAAGCCGGGAGTTGCATTAGCGATACAGATTGATCTTGTGAAGCAGTATGAGACGCCGAATATAGGTAGCTTGAATTTAGAGGCACGCGTGGATGACACGATGTCCTCAGACCTGCTATTGCCATCAAAAATTCATATTGAATCAACTAAACTTTTCCGAAAAATATAAGGGAGCGATGCCCCGGGGATCCATTCCACCTGTGTTGCAGGTGTTCGAACACAAAGACTTCGGCTCTGCCCGGGATACCAAATTGATGGAATTTGCCCCAGGTAGGCGGCCCACATGCTGAATGTCGAACCTGAAGCAATCAGGACGTGCGCCTGTGATAATGCCCATAAGTCAGCCAGAGCACTACCGAAGGTAACTCGTCGTGCGCCGTGCATTGAAAGCAGTGGCCGCAATTCATTATCTGTTCCGTCGGAAAAAATATAGACAGGCCAGTCCTGACCCACTGAACAGCGAATAGCACCAACAGCTTCGACGTACCAGTCCAAAGAGATCCGACGATTGTATTGGCTTGTGAACAAGTCTGATCCATTTCCAGGCGAAAAATCCCCAAGCCTGGCATGCACCGAAATACTTTTCCGGAAATTGAACGCAAGACCGGACTTGTGCTCTTCCCGAGTTAGGGTAAGCAGTTCGTTTCGAACTGTGTCATGTTCTTGAAGTAAGCTCGTGAAGTAGTCTCGATTGCCGGTGAACTCAATTATTAAATCACTATTGTCGGTGATGTTAAAATTGAGACTCTTTTCGTCTTCAGGAAACCTGCGAAGGCGCGACAACAGACAAAGACGCTTGAACCCGGTAACAGCGCTCGAGGGTGTCAAAAGCAGGCCCGTGTAGAATCGTGTGTCCCGACTTCGCTGCCATAGTCTGAAGACGTCCATTTGCCACCAGACGGGGGATATCATGCGCCAGCCGTTCTTACGGCAGGCAACGAGGCACCTGGCCCACGGGAACAACAAGTTGCACAATCCGAGGCTTGCAACACGGAACACCAGGCAATCATTCGGACTAAGCTTCGGATATGCGAAGATCAAATGTAAGAACCCTCGGATGGGAATGGCTGGAAAAAATTACTGCCTCAAGGTCGAGAGCCGTGATCGAGCCCTGATGAGTGTACAAAAGACCATCCAGACAGCTTTTCCATGGGCAGCGGCAGCTTGCATGACACGCGAGGCTAAAGTGCGAGGCATGTCAGGTGCATAGCTTTTTATGATTTCATATGCTCGATCGCTCTCTCCAGCCAAAATCGCGCTATAAGCGAATGTTACAGCTAAAGAGGCCCTTCTCCGACGGAATCCGGCCCATTGTCCATTCTGGAGTCTTGGCACGATTCTCGTTTCCCATGAATCGACGGTTGGAATGAAGCCCAGTCTGCGTCTATGTTTCGATAATGCGTCGCGCTGCCGCTCCGAATCACAGACCCACAAAAATTCAGGAATAAATCCCCAATGACCGTAAGTAGCCAGTAGGCCCCAAAGCTCAAGATCCTCTGCGGCCCGTAAATCTTCACGAAGCAACCCGGCCTGGAGCAAGATGGATTTTCTAATGACGCAGGATCCGGTCCGCACGTGATCCTCGTCAACCCAGAACGCAAAAAAATCTTTGATTACAAATGAAGCAGTACTTTCAAATCGATGTAAAAGAAATCGTGGACCAAGCGAAACTCGCAGATTTCTTTGTTTGAATATCATACCTGTACTAACTGCTATACAATCTGTGTGCTTCTCCAAAAAATTGCTGCATTTGTTTAGAAATTCAGGCATCCAGTAATCATCTGCGTCAAGAAATGCAATAAATTCTTTACTTGAAAATCGCACACCCGTATTTCTGGCTGCAGAAGGTCCTAAATTCTCTTGCCGAATATATTCTATCTTCTTGCCAAATTTTGACGCAACTTTTGGAGTGGCGTCGAATGAACCGTCATCTACAATAATGATTTCCGGCGAGCACGATTGAGACAATGCACTTTCGACGGCGCGAGATAAACACAGCTCCGCGTTGTATGCCGGTATGATGACTGAAACTTTATTTCCGCTGGGATCAGACACTGGACTACCTGATAGTTCTTTTCTTGTCAAGCGTGATAACCACGCAGCCGTGAACGGCACGATTGGCATTGGTTGTCCCCAATTTTATCACCAACCATGTATCCACGGCCCAGATTCCAGCCATTTCCCAAAAGGAGGAGCGGCACGTACGCCAAGCCGACGAAGTCCCTCTTTTGAAGCGCTTCGCCAACACGGGTCACCATGATGAATTTGCTAAATCTCCGGATAGCTGTAAGCGGTGCGACAAGCCAACCAGGCACAAGGCCCTTTTTGTAGAAGCGGAACGCGACAGGTGTCTTGATCCCGGCTTCTCCGTCGCCTTTTCCATAGTTGTACTGTTCCTTCCAGAAATCAACCAGGCGAAGGGGGCGGCACCAATATACAAGGGCTTTAGGAGCGTAGGCCGTCTTATAGCCTGCTTGAATCATTTGCCGGCCAAACACCGAGTCATCCGCATAGAGCGTGAGATCCTCGGGAAGTCCTCCCAATTCTCTCCAAACTGTTTTCGTATATGCCACAGACCTGTTCCCCGGGACAAAACCGGGTCCGAGTTTTGGGAAACCGTTGCCTTCAACATAGTACTCGGCTCGCGCCGCCGGTGATTTCACTGACTCCATTTCCACCGCATACGTACCCGCCACGATCTCTATGCCGGGGTCTGCCTCGAACGGGCGAACAATTTCCTCGAACCAGTCGGGTTTCAACCGTACGCCCATATCCGTAGAAACGATATGGTCATAAGTTGCTGCTTCAATGGCGAGATTTCGCCCCCGCGCCGCATTGCACTTCTCGACGCGCACTTTCACGCGGCTGTCTTCCGCTGCCCACTTGCGCAACGCCTCGGTCGTGCCGTCGGTAGACAGGGCATCGACGATCGAAATCTCATCGGGCTGGCGTGTCTGCCGTTCCAGGTCTTCTCGCCAGCGCGGCAGGGAGCGCATTTCATTGAAACATGTTGTGACCAGTGTGAATTTCTTCGAATTCTCATTTATCATTGCAGGAATCCCGCACATTCTTATCGCTCAGCCGGTAAATCCAATTCTCAAAGATATCTCTCAGAGTCTGTTGAAAAGGTATTTCAGGGACCCACCCGAGGCCCTTGAGCCTGTCCGGTTTACCCAGGAGCAGCTTTTCGTCTGAGGGACGAAGCCGGGCAGGATCATGTTGGACGGTTACCGATGTCCCGCTGATCTCGATGAGCATTTGAAGGCATTCCCGGATACTCCAGGCCTGCCCTGAGCATATATTGTAGATTTGACCCGTGGCACCTTTTTGGGCCAAAATGCGCAAGGCACGGACCCCATCGCGAACGTCCACGAAATCCCGGGATGTTTCGAGATTTCCGACCTTAATCACAGGTTCCTGCTTGCCCAACTTGATCGCCGCAAGCTGCATTGCGAATGCCTGCAGGGCCGTCGCCGGGGGGTGATCCGGCCCAACGTGGATAAAGAGCCTTGGGATCACAATATCCAGGTTGTAGTTCTTGGAGAATTGGTGGGCCATCATCTCCGTGCATGCTTTCGAAACACCGTAGGGAGTGATCGGATGAAGAGGAGTGCTGTACTCATCGATGGGAAACATGCTTTCAGGGACAACCCCGTACTCCGCACTCGAGCAAGCCGGTATCACCCGAGCGCCGGGTGAGAGCCGGCGGCAGATTTCCAGCACGTTGCGCGAGCCTACGATATTAAGGGCATAGGTTGTGTCCTCGGCATCCCAGGACGCGCCGTTATATGCCTGCGCAGCCAGGTGATAGACGATATCGGGCTTCCAATCCTGCCATACGCGTTCCAGAAAAGGACGATCCAAAATATCTCCCAGGTAATGTGTATAGCCGACAGTGCCTCGGTCAAAGCGCGCGGCCGAAGTCGCCCGCGACAGCCCAGCCACCTCGTAGCCATTTGCCCTCAGCTCCCTTGCGAGATGGGAGCCTATCATCCCTGTAATACCAGTTATTAGAGTCCTCATGAAATTAGCGTCTCCAAAGCGTTAGAGCAGGATTTCTCAAGATCGGAGACCCATGTGCGCACCAAAGTCAGCTCCTCCACAGGGAAAAAGCCGGCGGCCTGGAGGGCCTCGTAACACCGGATGAGGTTATCGGCAACGTTTTCTTTGCCGGGAGCCAACACCAACTTTGACAACACCTCCGCGAAACGGCGGTTACCCAGATACCCCGGGATCTCGTCCTCGAAGTCGCGCATCAGGTTATGAACGTTTCGCTCCTGTATTACTTCGGGCGGGTGGAACACAACTCCATTTCCCATTTCCCAAAGACATCGCTGGGCGACAAAGCTCTTCCAAATGTCGCACATCCGGAATGAGCAGCAACTTGGTATATAGAGCAGCGGGTAGGCATCCGGCCACCACCAGGTGCTCTGTGTATTGAAAGGGCACCAATTGCCGGGTTCCAAGCGTATGCTGGGACGCGAATCAAACCGGAAGGGGCGATCCTGGACCAGCCGCCATATAGCATCCACATCCGGAGAGCCGTCCACGAGCCCCTGTTGAATGGGGCTAAGAATAAAATCCGGGGCCGATACAGGTACCGCAACAGGGCCACTGATGTATTCAAGGGGAAGCCCACGCGGCCAAACCTTGTCAGAAGTGAAGTATTTATAAACGTTGACCCATCTATACGTCTCTTGTGTTGGAGAAGGCACTACCAGCGAATCGCTCAGCAGCTCCTCCCGCACGCGCCAACAAGCAGATGGTGCATTATCATCATCCGTTTCGTAGATTAGTGACGCATTTTGGGCAATAGCGTGGAGGTATCCAATGTTTTTCCGCGCGTAATGCCCTGTCGGTAGCACCTTGCCCAGCTCGAATGGCCCGGCCTCCTGCAAAGATAACGGCAAAAACACTAAGGGGCAGTTTTCCAACCAGTACTCGCTTGGACCCTTCAAGTCTCCAACGATAACCAACGTGGCTCCATTTGCCGATAATCGTTCGGAGAACATCTTTACAGAAAACGTTGGTGACGCGATGGTAGTAATAACGCAATAAGGGTTACCGTGCATTTATCTCCTCTGTGTAGTCGAAAGGCCGGTTATCTGGTTCCCGATTCACAATTTCCCCCAATTTCTCTCTGATCACACTACTCACCGAGGCTGCTCTGTTCGAATGCTTGTGCTTATTTCTTATAAACTCATGACCTCTCTTGGCGATTCGCCCCGCTTTCTCACCCGCAGAGCTCAGCAACTCTACTTTCTTCTTAAAATCACTGATGTTTATTAGTACACAGTTACACATGCCCTTAAATCCACAACTGCTTAAATCGGGAGTATTTTAGAAAAATACAAGGCATCGGTATGCGGGAATTTCAAAATGTCAATCATCGAGAGCTTGAAATATCTTAATCGCTTCGGTAACACAATTAGTAAGTTGTCGCAGCTATTACCCACATCAATTCACATTTCGTTAACACATTTACCAGGAGCACCGTTCGATAAGTGTACAATCAAGTTAATTGAAAATACATTCCGTAATGAAGATCCAATGACAGCCTGACAATATCCCAGGAAGTTGATTATAAACTGTATTTGTTAGTTTATGGAACCAAGAATTTTCCGAAACGCTTTAGTAATAAATAAGGCCTCGGCGAGACGATATGAAGGCAGAGTAGAAGGGCTCGTCCAACGTCGTGGATGACCAAGCGCAAGAGTAGTTGACGTATCAATGCTCGAGCCTCAGACATCCTGCCATCATGAATTAGGTGGTGACATCGCCTAGACTGTACGATATCCAGGTTCCGCTTTACTAATCGAGCGTCGTTCTCGTCAACAATGTCTAGCAGAGCCCTGCACACTGCTGCGCAACGGTCAAAGTGGATGTCGAGGGTACTTCCTGTACACATCCCTTTAGTGTGTTTCCGATAAACTGATACCACATCCGTGATGGACCGTATCTTGCCGTTCAGCGCACTCAGGCACAGGAGAAAACCGTCAAGGTACTCAACTGAGAGAGCATGGCGCGTTAGAAGCATTGTTGATTTTCGGAACATAAAAGTGGATGTATGGAATGGATATGTCCTGAGGAGTGCCGCCCCGAAAGAATATTCGATTCCTTCTGCATCTGGTCCTATCAGACTCTTAATCGATTTTTCAGTTGGCGGCTCCTCAATAACGTGCGTCCTCGCACCACAAAGGGTTACACTAGCGAACTGCTCCATGAGATCCACTTGCTTGCTCAATTTTGCGGGATCGATCCAGTAATCGTCTCCCTCGCAAAGAGCGATGTATTTTCCACGCGCCCGCCCAAGTACGCGAAAGAAATTTGCATTCGTCCCGACGTTCTCATGCCAGGTCACAACGCGAATGATTTCTGGACGTTTCTGCTGATACTTGAGACAGATCTCCAGCGTCCCATCCGTTGACTTGTCTTCGCCAATGATCAGCTCTATGGGGAAATCGCACTTTTGCGCAAGAACTCCCTCGATTGTTTGTTCAATGAATAATTCGTGATTATAGGTAATAACGAGAACGCTCACCATGGGCTCCGATGAAAGCTGCCTTGGGTCGCCTGTCTCTGTAGCTGGGATGGCGAGCATCTCTTCTTTCGTGATATAAGCGTCTTCCATCTCGAATACTCCGGGTTAACGTGCATTCGTACTGTATTTTAAAGAGAAAAGAACTTGGGATCGGAGTTCAACATATGCAGCAATGCGGCTAAGTCCCACTATGAGGCCATAAATGATCAAACCGATAGAAATCTGCACCAGCAGAAGCATCAATCCGTGATTCGAGTCAAAGGACCCTGGCCCAGATGCCAAACCCATCCATTGAAGGTGTGCCGCAGTAAGCATGGCTGCAGCCATCACGGAGGTGGCCCCAAGGACTGGGCCCAAATCACGGGCCTGTTCACGCCAGCCGTAATTCAAGAGCTTGCGGGTGTAATATCCGTTGATCGCCAGGCAAACTATGGAAAAAGCCAGCATTCCCCAAACCATGCTGTAAACCCCGAAGGGGAAGGTGATTGCCAGCACGAGCACCGTCAGTGCCTTTTTGATGATCTCCAGTCGCAAGAAGAGGTCGCTCCTCCCCAGCGCAGCGAGTACATTGAGATGCAACGCGTGCAGTGGATAAAGCATCCCGGAAAAAGCCAAGATTTGGAGGTAGGGGACGCAAGGCGCCCACTTTTCTGTAAGCAGCAACCTCACCAACGGATCAGCAACGACCGCAAGGCCTGCCATCGCTGGAAAGTGCAGGGCAGCCAGCATTCGAAATACCTTTCTAACGCTGGATTTCAATAATTGTGGGTCGTTCTGCATCTGGGCGAAAGCCGGGAATGTAGTCCGGGCGAAAATCGAAGTCACGAATCCGGTAGGAAACTGAGCAAAGCCCTGCGCCCGAGTGACAAATCCGAGATCTGCGGGCCGGTAGACACGCCCAATCACGATGCTGTAGAGATTTTCGAAAACCGTATTGAGAAGGCCGGAAGCAAGCAACCTCGAGCTAAACGACCACATGGAGCGCAGAGAAGCTATCTTGAATCTGCCGGCCAGACGCCAATCTCCCATAATCCAAACGAGCAGGGTTCGAAACAGGCCCGCAGCCACCAACTGGCCGGCCAAGCTCCAAACGCCGTAACCGGTCAGCGCCATTATAATTCCCACACAACCGGACAAAATGACCGAAAGTGTGCCAATGATTGCCTGACTCCGAAAATTCATCTCTCGCGACATCAATGCGAACTGGACTATTCCGAAGGATGACAGGAAGACTTGCAGCGACATGACGCAAAGCAACGGCTTCAAAATGGGCTGTTCATAAAAAGCCGCAACAAGCGGCGACACCGCACAGAGCAGCAAAGATAGAGCGGCCCCTGCGCAGATATTCAGATAGAATACAGTTGCCTCATCGTCGGCTGAATTGGTCGGCCTTTGCACTAGAGCCGCACTGAGGCCCGAGTCAGCAAAAACCTGGCCTACACCGCAAAAAACCATCAGCATGCCTATCAGCCCGTATTCTTTGGGGGATAACAACCGGGCCAAAACCAGGGTCAAGAAGAACTGGACGCCCTGGATGCCAAAACGTTCAATGGCCGACCAAAAAACTGCGGTCCTAAGATTTCCCATCTAACCTCTCGGCACCGGCAAGTTGCCGATTCTCGAGTTCAGCCTGGTACCTGAGGATGATGTCCGATCGTCGTTCCTTCAGGGGGTGTGCCGGGATACCCGAATAAATGGTCCAAGGCCGGCAATCCCCGGTCACGAGGGAGAGTGCACCGACGGCGGCCCCCGTTCCAAGCGTGACGCCTGGAAGTATTACGCTACCGGCCCCCACTATCACATGCTCATGAAGGAGCACTGGAGCATTATGAACATGCGTGAATTCAGAAGGGATAGTAGGATTAGTCATCCCATTTCCTAAATAATCGTCAGAGGAAGCGTAGATGGAGACCCTTGACGAAAGGCCTGAATAGTTTTCCAACGTAATCTTTTCGCCTGCCGCAAAAAGTCCGCAGTACGCTGCTATATGGACGTATCGGCCCAACGCTATAGATCCGCTCAATATGCAGAAATCATCGATCCTGACGTTATCACCGATTTCAATCTTTTCAGGTGCATACACGGAAGTTTTTCGGCTTATCAACACATTGCGCCCGCATCGCGCAAAACCAAATTGCCGGATTTCATCATCTGAAAGAAAGGAGGTGCTCATGTTTAGATCCAAATATGATTAACGGGTCTGAACAGAATCAATGCTAAGTTACGTTTGATAAATTATAATTATTCACGCCGATTTGTTCCTTCGCCTCGGCAAAACAAAAAGCCGGGAGGCCGGAATTCAGTGTCTTTTCTGCTGCTTAAAAGCACTGGCCCCGGCTTTCGCCGGGGCAACGATCTCGCGGCAATAAGTAAAACCTTTGTTTACTATGAACTAAAATCCCGAGGCCATAACACTTACAGGTTTAAGGGACTTTTGGATAGACTTGATAATCTCACAAATAGCCTCGACATCAGAAAGTTCCAGGCCGTCGTAGATCGGGAGCGTCAAAATACGGTCCGCTGCCCTGCGAGCAACAGTCAGGGGACCGTTTACCGTAACACTGCGATAGCATGAATAATCGCACACCAGAGGGTAGAAATAACGGCGGGCGTATACATTCCAGTCCTTCAGGGTTTCATATAAGTCTTCGCGGTCCATCCCGAATTCCTGCTCATCAACTTCAATCGGCATGTAAGCGTAGTTGTAGTCTATGCCGGCTGGTATGGGAGGGACCAAGCGAATGCCGGGGATTTCGCGCAGGCGCTCCCGATATACTTCTGTGATCCTGGCGCGTTTCTCTATTATTTCGCTCAGATATTTTAGGACCTGAGACCCCATCAATGCCTGCATTTCATTCATTTTCGCGTTGGTGCCGGGCATAACCACTTCGACTTCATCTTTGAAACCGAAGTTCTTCAGATAGTCAAATTTGCTCTTCAGCCCCGACTCTTTGAAAATCAACATTCCTCCCTCGAGCGAATGGAATAACTTGGTAGCATGGAAACTGAACATGTTCAGATCTCCGAAGTGAGCGATGGACTTGTTGCCTACGGTCACTCCGAAAGCGTGAGCGGCATCGTAAATGAGCTTCAAGTTGTGCCGCCTCGCAATGTCGGCCAGCCGATTCAGTTTACACGGATGTCCGTAGACATGAGTGGCCAGAATGGCCGTTGTCCAGGGGGTGATTTCAGCTTCGACTTTTTCAGGATCAAGGGTGTAGTAGTCTGGTTCGATATCCACGAAAACCGGCCTGATCTTGTTCCAGAACAGGGCATGTGTGGTGGCTACAAATGTAAATGGAGTGGTAATGACCTCACCTGTAATTTCCATTCCCTGCAAAGCTATCTGGAGAGCCAGTGTCCCATTGTTGAACAGGCATACGTTGTCAGTTTCGAAATAATCGGACAATTCGCCCGTGAAGCGTTTGAGAATAGGCCCATCGTTTGTCAACCAACGGTTGTCCCAGATTTCTTCGAGCCCCGAGGAAAATTCACTCAGTGGCGGCAAGAACGGTCTTGTCACATAAATCGGTTTCTCAAACGGCTTTAACACTCGATTCAACCTTTCTTTTATGATTTCCACACCCATTGGAAGAGATGAGGCTTATAAGTCCCGACAGCGGTCCGGAGGTTCCGATCTGTCAGTTATTTTTCAGGTACGACTCATATGCCCGCCTGATCCCATCATGCAGCCCAATCCGAGGACACCAGCCGAGTGAGCGGATGCGAGAAACATCAAGAAGTTTGCGAGGGGTGCCGTCCGGTTTGGCCGAATCGAACGAAACAGCTCCTTCGAAATCGACTGCTTCGGCGATCATCCCCGCTAGATCCTTTATGGTAATGTCTTCACCAACTCCTATGTTGATGATCTCCCCGGAATCATAAGTTTGCATCAGGAAAACACAGGCGTCGGCCAGATCATCGACGTAAAGGAACTCACGCCTGGGGGCGCCCGTTCCCCAAAGCACAACAGACGGGGGGCCGATTTCTGATTTATCGCCAAGAGGCGACTGAGCAAGAAGGGCATTCACATTGCTTCTAAAATCGCCGTTTATGGGTCCAAAGCGCATCTCGTCCTCAGCAATTCCTTCGGAATCTCCCCTGATTGCAAGCTTTGCCAGATGGAACTTTCTTATAAGCGCAGGAAGCACATGGCTCGTTTCCAGATCAAAATTATCTTCCGGGCCATAGAGATTAGTCGGCATCACCGAGATTGCATTAAAACCATATTGCCTTCGATATGCCTGGCACATTTTGATGCCGGCAATTTTCGCCAATGCGTACCACTCGTTCGTGGGTTCCAGGGGGCCGCTCAGCAGGTATTCCTCTTTTATAGGCTGGGGGGCCATCTTGGGGTAGATGCAGGAAGAGCCGAGGGAGAGTAGCTTAGCAGCCCCGTGTCTGTATGCAGCATCGATCACGTTTGCCTGGATCATCAGATTATCGCGGATGAAGTCGGCCGGGTATGTGTCATTGGCAAGAATACCCCCGACACGGCCGGCAGCCAGGAAGACGTATTCGGGTCTTTCCATGTCGAAAAAGGCCCTCGCGGCCGACTGGTCGGTGAGGTCCAGTTCCTTGTGGGTCCGCACGACCAGATTTTGACAGCCTTCGTCCAGCAGTTTTCGCATGATGGCCGAGCCTACTAGTCCACGGTGTCCGGCGATGTAGATTTTGCTGTCTTTTTGCATCATACGTTCTCCAATTCCACCGCACTTCGTTATGTTCCCCGCCCGACACCCTATACCAACACTAAACCATGAAAGGGATCGAAGGGTCGATGTGCGGGCGGGGCGGGGCCCGCGATAAAGTTTTCGAGAACCGCAGGGCGGGCAGAAGGCCTAATCAAACTCAACCTCCACGCTCCGCGAGACGGAGCGAAGCTCACCAGGTCTTTTATCTACGTTTCTCCACGTCCTATCCATGCCCGGACCATGACCCGGCTCTGCGGCGGGTCTAAAGATGGGCCTCACAGCTTACGGATGTAGCAAATCCATTCCTCTTGCAGACAGCCTCGCGTGCGGCCTCGTCGAGGTCACGGACGATCATTTCTCCGACCAGTTCGTCAAAACCCACCTCAGGCCGCCATCCCAGCTTCTCACGAGCCTTGGTGGCATCTCCCAGCAGGGTCTCAACCTCGGTCGGGCGAAAATATCTCGGATCGACGAACACAACCGGCTTGCCTACGAGAGCTGAACCAGCAATGCAATGGGCGTTATGCCTTTCAAGCAAATCCGTGGCGCAAAGACCGGCGACAAAACCTGTTTCCGCAACGCCCTTGCCACGCCATTCAAGCTCGAACCCGACTTCGCGAAAAGCTCGCTCGCAAAACTCCCTGACCGAATGCTGTTCCCCTGTGGCAATTACGAAGTCGTCGGGCTGTTCCTGCTGAAGAATGAGCCACTGAGCTTTGATGAAATCCCTCGCATGTCCCCAGTCCCTTAGAGACGAAAGGTTCCCGAGATGGAGTCCGGACTCCAGTCCCATTGCAATTCTAGCGGCTGCACGGGTTATCTTTCTCGTTACGAAGGTTTCGCCCCGAATCGGAGATTCATGGTTAAAGAGTATTCCGTTGCATGCGAAGAGGTTATATGCCTCCCTGTAGTTCACAGTAATCCAATACCCGAAGAGCTTGGCCACGGCATAAGGGGACCTCGGATAAAAAGGGGTGGTTTCTTTTTGCGGGATTTCCCGGACCTTGCCGAAGAGTTCGGAAGTTGACGCCTGGTAGAACCGGGTTTTTCCTTCCAACCCGAGGATGCGAATGGCCTCGAGTATCCGCAAAGTCCCGAGCCCATCGGCATTAGCGGTATACTCCGGAGACTCAAAGGACACTTTGACATGGCTTTGGGCGGCCAGGTTGTAAATCTCGTCCGGCTGAACTTCCTGAATTATCCTCAATAGATTGGTCGCATCGGTAAGATCTCCGTAATGAAGAGCCAACCTGCGGTTTTCCTCATGTGGGTCCTGGTAGAGGTGATCGATTCGCTGTGTATTGAAAAGTGACGCTCTTCGCTTTATGCCATGTACCTCGTACCCTTTATCGATCAAAAATTCTGCGAGATAGGCGCCATCCTGTCCTGTAATACCCGTAATAAGGGCAACTTTTTGTCCCATTATCCACCCTGAGTACAAGCTGCTGATTTCAGCCAGTTGCGTAAAGTTGTGCAAAACAATAAACCAAAACCGGACTGGCGCTCTCGCGCTTGGTCCGTAACATTCCGATTAAGAAGAAAAAGGTCCAGCAGGCAAAGCTCCGCCAACTCGGTTACATACCCCTCGTGGTCTGGATCTGGCCTGAAAGGACGAACAAAGAAGATGGGCGAATCTATAACAGAAAAAAAGTGGCTGAGTGCTCCGAAGATGTTAAGTTCCTGTTACATTACTATGTCGAGCCGCGTGCCTCGGGACACTTATTGGGATTAAGTATTTGTTTACTAACGGTTTTTTGGCACTTTAGGTTGGCTGCCGACGAGGCTGATGAGTCACGATGGTGTAGTTGCTTCGTTGTTATGTTGTTATTATATAAGTGGTTTCGTATCAACACCTCTTATTTTTGGTTCAATCCAACCTCATGAAACCCGGTGTCCCACTCCCGGAAACGAGCCGACGATAAGCTTGACTCGTCATTTTCCCAACCTGGGCACGAAAGTACTCCCGCATCATCCACTCCCGGCGCCGCCAAGGAAGCTGCAGGCTCTTTCATCGCTTCATCCAGACAGCCCGGCAGGGGATCGAGTCCGGTCTCGAAACACCATCCAGCCTCGCAGCGCTCCAAACCGGGCAATAGCGCGGCACAACGCCCCGCATTTGCGTTCTATCTGTTTGCAACACCAGCGATAAAAGCGAAAGTGTCACGCGCACACCGCTCCCAACTATACTGCTTTGCATATTCATAGGCGCGGGCTGCGCATTCAGAGCGTTTCTCATGGTCGGTCATGAGTTCTGTAATCGCCCCGGCGATCTGTTCAGGCGATTCAGGGTCGAAGTATAAACCGGCGTCCCATAATACCTCCGGCATCGGTCCTCGATTGGAACAGGCAATCGGGAGACTCGACGCCATGGCCTCGATGAGAATATTCGGCATGTTCTCACAGCTCGACGCATATACGAAAAGATCGGCCTGCAGGTAGACTGCAGGGAGCTTTTCATGCGGCACTTGCCCCACACAATGTACGAAGGTCTCATTGGGGTCGAGCCTGCATAGCGCTTTACGAAGCCGCTCCATGGCCGGCGGGTGTGAGACCGGCCCGACCAAATCAAGCTGCAACGGAAATCCTTGATTTCGAAGGCTTACGGCCGCTTCAGCAACATGCCACTGGTGTTTATAAACGGTGATATCCGAAACGTAGAGAATCCGGAAAGACTCCGAACGTGAGTAGCTCTGGATTTTTCTCTGGCGGCGGGGGGCGGCAAAAAAAGCCCCGTTTATGCCGTGAGGAATGATCGTTGAGGGCTTATTCAACTTGACTTTAGCGGCAATCGTTTTGGCGGCATAGTTACTGAGAAATATCACACCGTCAGCAGCCAGGAAGGTGGCGGTCTGGGACATGCGCAGAAAAGCCAGCCTCAATAGCGTGGAACCTTTCCCGAACCGCTGGGCTTCCCACCATTCAAACGGAAGCATATTCTGGGACATGGCAACAAACGGCGTAAATGAGCCGACGTATGATCCTCCAGGGCAAAAAAGCAGGTCGCAACCATTACGCCGCGCCAGCTTTTGAAGTGCAAACCGCTGCCAACACTGTCTAACGGGCAACGGCCGGTCCAACAATGGTTCGTGAATCTTAAAGAGCCAAGGCCGATCCTCAATTCGCTTCAACGTGTTGGCGCCACCCCAGACAGTGATCCTGGCAATGCCATGCTCACTCGGGTCTACCGCCCGCAGTAGTTCAACAAGGTGAGTGACTCCGCCGCCTTCCCGAATGTTGGATGCATCAATGCCGATATGCATAAGCTTAACTAAACTATTGTCCTGTGCATGCTTTCATAAATACGTTAAATTAGAGAACCTATTGCCGTTCATATGACTGAGTCGATTCGTTTCCATAAATTCGAGCGCCTCAAGTTCAGTCGAGCCGCACCCATTCAGGCGTTTCGCCACCGAATGGCAACCACTTATACGTCAGATGCATGATCTGTCCGACCCTAGGTCACGAATAGTCTTTTGTCATCCACTCACGTCTGGACTGGCACCTGCTCATAAGTTCGCCAACTTATCTGCTAACATATCGCCTAGACAAAGCATGCTAAAGGTTGGATTTGCCGTGCCGGCACTGGGAAAAACTCCCGTGCTCAATACGTAAAGATTTTCGGTTCCTTTAACTCGAAGTTGCAAATCGACGGTGGATTCTTTATCATTACCCATTCTACATGTTCCAACAGGATGATAAGCGTCATGAGGCTTCGGTGGCGCATCTCCAATATGGTTCGGAACTAATTGCGGAAATCCGAGCGAGCGGGAAGGCCATTTCATTAGTAGCCGGTGCGACAACATCTGAATATTCTTATAATCCATTTCATTTATCTGCCAGTGAATGACGGCAATCTGTCGATCAAACCGATCTTTCTTGTCCCCGAGATGCACTCTGTTCCGTAGACTTGGAGTTTGCTCAACATCCAGTTGAAAGTGAGCAGGGGTATCCACAGGAATATACAATCTTGATTTGATGAACCGGTTATACGCCAAACGCGACAGTCCACTAATCCCATCGATCACATCCGAGATACGCAAATCTGGTAAAACCCTTGCCTGCAATCCGAACAAGGCATCTTTCACCAGACGAAATCCAGCATTATCTATCTCATAGATAAAATGAGCAAAGTGGCGGGGCACAAGAGGCTCAACGGAAAATTCAATGAATCTGAGACTTCTCATGCGCCCTCTGGAGAACATCGGTCCAAACAGTTTTGCAGCTTGATTCTGATCTTCAGAATGTACGGTGGCAATCGGACAAGAAAGGTGGTCGGATAGATAGTGACCTATCATTGTTGAACATGGAAACATCCGTTCACCGGCAGACCGGTCTATTTCCATTAAAATGCGCGCAGATTCTATCGCACCTGCAGCAATGACAAAAGATTTCGCCGACACACGCACAGTTTTCCCAGACAGAGAAGACGCTTCGACCGTGGTTACTGTTCCTGAAGCGCTCGTGTTTTGCTTAGTGAGCCACCTGGAAGCGACTGCGTTGAGGTAAACGGTAAGATTTCGACTCATCCGCGCTGGTGCCAGATAGGTCAGATTCCGACGCCGAAACGGTAGAAACTCAGCAGCCACTGTTTCCAAGCCACGATCGTGAAGTAGTTTCGCATTCCTGCCGAGAGCCACTTTTGGAAACGAAAAGAAATCCGGGCTACCCCCAAGCGCTAGAGTAGAGAAAACCGCACTACTGCGCTCCCGGACCACATTGACAATATGCTTCCAGGCGACTGCTCCAGGCTCCGCATCGTTCAGAATGTCCAAGTGGGAATGAGAAACAAGCAATCCACCCCAAAGAGATGTCGACCCACCCCAACCAAAGGCCCGTCCTTCTGCAGCACCACGATATTGACCACGGGAGAACACTGGCTCAATTCCTACCGACGCACCGGTTCCGCATGTCCAGGCGCCCGCCTCCAGAATGATGACATTGAGTCCTTTACGGGAAAGCCGACTGGAAAGATAAAGCCCAGCTGCACCGGCTCCAATCACGCATACATCACACGTTGGATTTATATAGGATTGCGCGTATTGGTTCAGGTCAATGATTGTAGCCATCATCCCTCTCTGCCGCGGCGGCGAGTTCGATTAGATGGGGTATTCGCCGTGTAGATACAAGAATCGACCCGGTTGCGTTCCTACACAAGGCCCGTTTAAGTATTTGTGTTGCGGTTTGTGAACTAGGTAAAATGTCAGATGAGGAAAGATATCCGTAGGTAATCTGCAAATCACGTCCATGACACCTTACAAGGTCAGCCTCCATTCGATCCAAGCTATCCCTAACCTGGAGAACCATGCCCAGCGGGTGATTCACCTGTAGCCATGGCTCCATGAATTTTGCCGGGCCTGCCAATCCCCAAGCGCGAATTGCCCCCTGCCATGTTCATGCTTGAACCACTCCAAAAATAGCTCGAGCTGAATGGCGCTAGGGGAGGGCTCATGGAGTAGTAACAAATCAATCTGATCGACTCCGAATCGGTGCAGACTTCTGTCCAAACTCTTTGATGCCGCCGCGATAGACCAATCCACCACTGGTTTAGAAAAAGTGGGCAATAGTTTTCCAACTAGCTTCCGCATCCAGACAGAGTGTGCATGTGAATACAAACCACACGGGGGATAGAGCCCAACCTTTGTCGTTATCGTAACCCTGCCTCGCCGGCCTTTTAAAAATAGCCCCAACTCTTGTTCGGCAATACCGAAACCATAGTATGGCGCGGTATCAAAGTGGGTGAACCCGTGATCGAAGGCTGCCGCCAATAGATATTGACGGCGGCGGCTTGTTGGAAGGTGGTGCAGGCTGCCCGTCCCGTAAGACAAGCGAGACACCTTGATACAGGTTCCAGGTAGCGTCACACGGCGCATCAATCAGCCCTGGTGGCAACGAGGTGCGAAACATCAGGCCAAGCCAACGAAAAGCCGGCGGATACAAGCAGTTTTTCGATATCGGAAGGCGCTCTGGGAAATCCCTGCTCTTTCAGTAATCCAAAGTGGACCTCAATACAAACCATTCTCAAGCTTTTTTGCATTAAAGTTCGTTTAAGACCCAGCAGCACGTCTAATTCAAAACCCTCGGTATCAATCTTGATAACATTTGGCATCGCAACCGCGCACGAAGAGACGAGGTAGTCACCACTCGACATTTGAACCTCGACCTGCCTCCCTGATCCGCAGACCGCCTTGCCAACAATTCGACTCGTTGCGCCAAGGGTATCATTACCTTGCTCAATAAGCACGACATCTTCACTCTGCCCCAGTGCCATTGGTACTACAGTGATGTTTACCCGTGATCCCACTGCTTCGTTGAGACGCTGCAGGTTGGCAGGACTCGGCTCGTAAGCGATTACTCTTCCGGTGGGACCCACGATGTCGGAAAATTTCTGGGCATAGAGGCCCACATTGGCTCCCACATCCCAAACAACGTCACCCTGCCGGATCGCACCGAGCATAGCCAGATGAAATCGATCCTCGTACCCCGCCCCAAGAAAAGATGCCAATAGTCGGTTCAGCCCTATGGAGCGACCAAGGTTCCGCAATAGAGGAACGGCGCCGCTTGTTCTCCAACTCATGCTGTCCCCCCTCGACTTTCAATCCATTCTTACCCAAGATGGAACCTCACCGCTCCTAACCAACCACTCACGAGTTTTATCCATTTTATTCCCTACAGTTTTCCATGAGGATTATCAGAATGCATCCATATTAAAGCCAGTATGGGTTTAGCGTAAAAGCTCGGAGCCGCTGTGGGACCGGCTGTATCGATTTCGCCATCGGCCGATGAAGATCCAAACAACTCACTTTAGTGGAATTGAGCACCAGGCTTTATGAATTGCAGTTATCGATCTCAAATATCTTTGTCTTGGTGTGAAATACTTGCATTGCCTGGAACAGGCAGTATATAAATCCTTGTTTACCATCCATAAACCCACGCTTCAGAAAATATTTATATAGAAAGAGATACAATGGCGAACCGAACAAACTGATACATCTCATTTTCATCCACCTTCTTCTCTGAGCTTGAGACCCAAATAAAGATGGTTTTAATTCGCCCGTGGTTGATTCTATGAATACACGAGCTTCCCAATTGGAGTATTCATTATGTTTGCTAATATATCTAAACATAGAATTTAGGTTTTCGTGTCTCACAGGATTTGTCAAATAGCGTGTGCTTCCATTAACAATAATATGCTCGTGAACTTCAATATCAGACATGGAGTTATCTTGCGTATGAAGGCGTTTTTCATAACGTCCTTTCCCTTTGCGAAAAAGAAACAATTTCCAAAGTTGCGTATCACCATACTTCAGTTGGCGACCGAGAAAATAAATTTGGAATCTAAGCCAGTAACCGTCGCAGTCTGTTGTTCTTATTGCTGCCTCGATTTCAGTTTTGACAGGTGTCGCAGTGACAACCGAAAAATCACCCACCGTGATCATCGAAATCTCACCCACCCCAGGTTTGTTTTTCATTTGATCCAGGGGCAAGATCGGGGGTTGCCGGTAGAGGGGGAAACGGAAGGAGCCCGTAGGGCGACTGGAGTTTCCCCCTCTACCGGCGGAAGCGTTCATCGTAATTATACTTGCTCTGCCACGTTCTGCTTATCAGCAGATCGCTTCTTTGCCTTCAATGTCTCTTTGAGCCTGTAACTGTCCCAATTGCAATGGATGATATGGGCCTTGTGTGTCAGCCGGTCCAGGAGTGCAGCCGTTAGTGTTGCATCGCCAAAAACTTGAGTCCAATCGGCAAATCCCAGATTTGTCGTGATAATCACGGACCTCCTCTCATGGCGCTCGGCCAGAACCTGAAACAGCAACTGAGCTCCTTCTTTTGAAAACGGGACATAGCCGAGTTCATCGACAACGAGCAGGTCGTTGCGTGCGGTCCGCTGGATTACACGACTGAGGGTTTTTGCCGTTTGGGCCTCTATGAGTTCATTGGCCAGCCCACAGCCAGTCACAAATCGCGTGGTGGATCCCTGGCCACAGGCCGCAACACCCAAACCCGTCGCCAGATGCGTTTTCCCAGTTCCGCTATTGCCAAGCAAGATAATGTTGCGATGTTCCCGAATATAATCGCCGGTTTCCAACTCGCGAAGCAAACGCAAATCCAGTCCGGGAGCGGCGGTGTAATCAAAGGTCTCCAGCGTCTTTATGAGAGGGAATTTTGCCTCGCGTAATCTGCGCTTCAGACGATTTTCCGCTCTTATCTGAAGCTCCATCTCCGTTAGACTCAGGAGAAACTCCCCGTAATCCGTACCACTCTCTTTTGCCTGGCGGACAAAGGTTTCCAGTTGGCGGAGCACGTTGGAGAGTTTCAACAACTTCAGGTTCTCTTTGAGAAGCACTTCGGTGCTCGGTTTCATTGCACACCTCCCAACTGTCCGTAAACGGAAACGTTAGCCGGAGCAGTCGCCGGCCAATTGGGAAGTGGTGGTATCGTCTCCTTAGGGCTTGAGTGCAACAGGAGGTGTTTGACCCCCGAACTCGAACCGAGGCCGTTCTCCAGTGCGAGATCAACTGCGGCATATACCTGATCTGCTTCATGATCGCGCAGGAGCATCAAAACAGAGACAAAGTCTTTTATTCCGTCCGTTGGCCCGTGGGTTTGCTGAAACTTTGCCAAAAGGTGTTCCAGGCTCGCAGGCCACCTTTTGCGCCATTGCCGGATCGGCCTGGCCGAATCGAAGGCTTGCGGCCGTTGCTGCAAAAGCTCCAGGTAATGGTCGGGATTGAGTTGCCAGTTGTTATTTGCAAAAGCTCTCTTGTGGGCTGCTATCCTTTTGCGATCACTGTAGATCTCGATCTCTGAAACCTTCACCACCGCTTGCACTCTAAGTCCTACATAGCGGGTTGGAACCGAATAATGATTTTTGTCCACCAAAACCGTCGAGTATGGATTTACCCTGGCATCCGTCGTTTGAATATTGCTGAATGCAACTTCAGGAAGTGAGACCAAATGGGCTTTTTCTTTTTCGAACAGCTCACCCACGGTCTTATCCCGACCCTGAAGTCTATGTCGGCCATAGCTCAAGCAATCCTTAAGCAGTTTTTGGTTTAACTCTTCAAAGCTCTCTGCCTGTGGGATCGGCACCATGTAGTTGCGCCTGACATAGCCAACCATCCCTTCTACGCCCCCTTTCTCATGCCCTGAACCGGGATTGCAGAATCGAGGAGAAAAGTTGTGATAGCTGCGAAACTTAATGAATGATTCCTGCTCCTTGCGGTTCTTTCCTTTGAGGACTTTCTCAACGGCACTCGTCAGATTGTCATAGATAAGGGTAGAGAACACACCGCCAAAGAAACTGAAGGCGTGCATATGCCCATCGAAAAAAGCCTGCTGGCGCTCACAGGGGTAGCAGCCAACGAAATGCTTTCCGGAATACTTGGAGCGCATGCAAAAAAACTTCATCCGAACCCGCTCCCCGGAGATGATGCCCTCGGCAGTGCCCCAGTCCACCTCTGCCTCTTGCCCACAGTCCGGCTCTAATGGGAGAAAAGCCTTACACTCACTCATTCCGAGCAAACGCTTTACTTCCCGCACCTGTCGGCGGATGGTGACTTCACTGCCTTTGTAGCCATGTTCGCTCACCAGGCGATGATAGATCCTTCTCGCCGTGTGACGCTGCTTTTTTTGAACCTCCCTGTCAGCTAAAAGCCATCCCTGGATGATCGCCAGGTATGGCCCAGTTATCGGAACAGGCTGGCGATCTCTCTTTGAATAACCATACGGTTCCTCCCTCAAGGCTTTCCGGATGGTCTTGCGATCATGGCCTGTTTCCCTTTGAATCTGCCGAATCCCTTTGTCGTACACGCGGTGTGCAATGCGTATGTACTCATACTGATCCATCGTGATCATTACCTCCCACCCTCCAGCAACACGTTAGCCCCTGCCAAATCGTGTCCGTGTTACCAGAAGTGCGCTATGAGGTGGGGGAGTTTTGCCTGATCATTTTGCCCTCAGGTGGGTGCATTTTGGATTATCACAATCGTGTGGTTCGAGGATCTCATCGGCATCCAGCAATAGAATCCATTCATTTCGAAATGGATATGTATCCAGGGCCCATTGACGTTTCTTCGGTAATCCTCCTGAGTAGTAAAACTGAATTACTTTTGCTTCAAATGATTGCGCTATTTGAACTGTATTATCTTCGCTTTGGGAATCAGCAATAACAACCTCGTCGGCCCATCCATGCAATTGCGTAAGACATCTGCCTATATTCGCAGCTTCATTCTTCGTTGGAATTAGGACTGAAATAGGCGTTGCCACAATTGTACTCCCTCTTTTAAACTGAGTTCCGAGTTACGATCTGCGCGGTTATTACTAGTACCATGTAACATTTACAACTTCGGATAAAGATGCTTCAGTTTTATCCGTGCATCGGTTGTAGAAAATCGCCATTGGATCTTGGATTGCCGGTTGTTCCTGTCGTTTTCCCACGCGGCGATATGACTTCGCAGCGTTTCCAGATCGGGAATCCGCCGATCCAGGCACTGTCCATTTAATGCGCTCAGTTCAATCTCCGCCATATTGAGCCAACTACCGTGTTTGGGTGTGTAATGGATTTCAAGGCGTTCGGCTAAACGCCGAGCCTCTTCAGGTTCAAACGTCTCGTACAGGGAGGCTAGACAGTGTGTGTTCAGGTTGTCCAGGACCAAGCATACCTGGACGGCATTTGGGTAGCGTTCGTCGAGCATGCCCTTGATCCACCACGCCCAGTCTTTTCTCGTCCTATGTTGGGCGGCTTCCACGTGGCGCTTGCCGGTCAACGGTTCAACTTCAAGAAAGATCTGGGCAACTCCGTTGCGGATATATTCATGGTCCACCCGTGCCGGTCTTCCTGGCGCGCAAGCGATCGGGTCGTACACTTCCCCGATTAGTTGTTTGCAAGTTTCATCCATGCAGACCTGCGGATAGTCAGGATCGTAAGGGAAATGGTACACATCGATTACATCTTCCATATTGGCTACGAACGCTGCGCTCCCTTTCGGCGGGATTTTCCAGTACTTCCGGAGATGAGGCTTAAGTTCGTTTTTTTAAGTGCGCGCTGCACTGTCATATGCGAGACGCTCGGAGCCAGCTCCAATTCAACCGCCTTCTCAGCCAGCAGCCGTACGGTCCATCGTCGCCGGCCCTCCGGTGCTTCTGAACAGGCCAATGCAATAAGTCGTGCCTCAAAAGCTCCGTCGAAAGTCACCTCGCGCGGCGGCTTTTCCGGTTGTTTACGTTCCAGCGCAGCAGCCAGCCCATCTTCTACGAAACGCTGCTTCAGGTGTTCGATTGTGCGAGGCGTAACGCCCATAGCCTCGGCGACATCTGCTACAGTCCAGGCAGGCCCCAGTGGTCCGGCATCACACAGGAGCAAAGCGCGTGCGTAAAGGAACCGTTTCGCACTGGTCTTACCTGTTTTCAAAGCATCGAGTTCCTGACGCTCTTGCTCTGTTAACGTCACACGGTATCGCGGTTTCATGGCAAATCCCTCCCCCTTTGGAATTTGCATGATTTTACCGCTATTGTACGAAAAAAACAATGTTACGTGGTACTAGTACCATGTACATTTACAACTTCGGATAAAGATGCTTCAGTTTTATCCGTGCATCGGTTGTAGAAAATCGCCATTGGATCTTGGGTTGCCGGTTGTTCCTGTCGTTTTCCCACGCGGCGATACGACTTCGCAGCGTTTCCAGATCGGGAATCCGCCGATCCAGGCACTGTCCATTTAATGCGCTCAGTTCAATCTCCGCCATATTGAGCCAACTACCGTGTTTGGGTGTGTAATGGATTTCAAGGCGTTCGGCTAAACGCCGAGCCTCTTCAGGTTCAAACGTCTCGTACAGGGAGGCTAGACAGTGTGTGTTCAGGTTGTCCAGGACCAAGCATACCTGGACGGCATTTGGGTAGCGTTCGTCGAGCATGCCCTTGATCCACCACGCCCAGTCTTTTCTCGTCCTATGTTGGGCGGCTTCCACGTGGCGCTTGCCGGTCAACGGTTCAACTTCAAGAAAGATCTGGGCAACTCCGTTGCGGACATATTCATGGTCCACCCGTGCCGGTCTTCCTGGCGCGCAAGCGATCGGGTCGTACACTTCCCCGATTAGTTGTTTGCAAGTTTCATCCATGCAGACCTGCGGATAGTCAGGATCGTAGGGGAAATGGTACACATCGATTACATCTTCCATATTGGCTACGAACGCTGCGCTCCCTTTCGGCGGGATTTTCCAGTACTTCCGGAGATGAGGCTTAAGTTCGTTTTTTTAAGTGCGCGCTGCACTGTCATATGCGAGACGCTCGGAGCCAGCTCCAATTCAACCGCCTTCTCAGCCAGCAGCCGTACGGTCCATCGTCGCCGGCCCTCCGGTGCTTCTGAACAGGCCAATGCAATAAGTCGTGCCTCAAAAGCTCCGTCGAAAGTCACCTCGCGCGGCGGCTTTTCCGGTTGTTTACGTTCCAGCGCAGCAGCCAGCCCATCTTCTACGAAACGCTGCTTCAGGTGTTCGATTGTGCGAGGCGTAACGCCCATAGCCTCGGCGACATCTGCTACAGTCCAGGCAGGCCCCAGTGGTCCGGCATCACACAGGAGCAAAGCGCGTGCGTAAAGGAACCGTTTCGCACTCGTCTTACCTGTTTTCAAAGCATCGAGTTCCTGACGCTCTTGCTCTGTTAACGTCACACGGTATCGCGGTTTCATGGCAAATCCCTCCCCCTTTGGAATTTGCATGATTTTACCGCTATCGTACGAAAAAAGCAATGTTACGTGGTACTAGTACGGAAAATCCGCCGGAGTTTCCGTTCTTAAAGGCGAATCCTCTCCTTTACTGTGCGGTAGCATAATTTTCGCTGACACATTTTTCAAACTGTTGGGCTTCCAACCATTCAAAAGGCTGCATATTCTGTGACATTGCGACGAAGGGCCTGAATGAGCCGGCGTATGATCCTCCGGGACAAAAAAGTAGGTCGGAACCATTAAGCCGCGCCAGCTTTTGAAGTGCAAACCGCTGCCAGCACTGTCTAACAGGCAACGGCCGGTCCAACAATGGTTCGTGAATCTTAAAGAGCCAAGGCCGCCCCTCAATTCGCTTCAACGTGTTCACGCCACCCCAGACAGTGATCCTGGCAATGCCATGCTCACTCGGCTCTACTGCCCGCAATACTTCAACAAGGTGAGTGACTCCACCGCCAATGCGGATATTGGAGGCATCGATGCCAAGGTGCATAAAATCTTCCTTGTTGGGCTGCTGATCTTTATCACTGGAGAGTTCCAGATTCTCGCCCCATATACTCGCGCCATTCTTTGGCCAACCTGGCCGATAGCGCCGACCCGAAAAGGTAATCGTAAGCAGCTTTATATCCCAGGCTCGAAAGCGCCAGGTTCCGAGCGGCGGACCATCCACGCGTGATTAGATTTTCTTCTGCTCTGGCGCGCCAAGCCTGTAACAGCTTGGATCGGCAGAGGACAATTTCGAATGTCTGCTCTTGAACAAGCTTCTGCTCAAGCCAACTAAGGAAGAGATGATAATCTTGATGACGCATGTCGACTGGGTCGGCATACCCCTCAGTTCTCAATAGATAGGATATGGAAGCGGCATACGCAAGAAGCAGTGACATTTGATTCTCGACCGTAACCGACTCAGCATGTTTTCTTAGCTTGATCAAAGGTTCTTTCATACAGTAGATGCGCCCGAGAGAGCTAAGACGAAACCATAAATCCTTATCTTCAGCCCCATTCAATCTTTCCCGATATGCGCCTATCCGTAAAACCGGCTCTCTCAGGAAAAGAGCCGATGAATGTGGAAAGAAGGAAAACCCTCGTAAGATCTTTTTGATAAGCTGGTGGTGCACCGCTGTGTACTCATAGCGTCGGATCTCTTTCCCAGATTGATCAATCACTATACACGAGGTTCCCAACAGAATAACACCCGCGTGAACTTGAACGAATTCGAGCTGGTCCTCGAAACGGTTTGGCAGAGAGACGTCATCCGCATCCATCCTGGCGATCCATTTACCCCTGGCTGTTTTCAGACCAATATTCAATGAATTTGTGAGACCGGTGTTCTCCTTTTCCAGCAAAATGATCCTGCTGTCGGCGCGCGCATAATCCTTTAAAATATCAGATGTGTTGTCCCTTGATCCGTCATCTATAGCTATAAATTCGAAATTATCGAACGTCTGATTGAGAATGCTCTCGATGGCTTCCGCCAAGTACTTGGAAGCATTGTAGCAGGACATCAATACCGAGATTTCGGGCATCTCCGCGGCAACCCCTATTAACCAGAACCAGAAGGTCAAAAAATCATTCTGCGAGATTCAAAGTTGCTTACAGCACAATCCAACCCGAAGGTATCAAGCCTGAAAAACCCCATTCACAGCAATTGCCGATGATCAAGACCTTAGGCGTAATTATGATTTTTGACTCTGATTCTCCAAGCCACGCCCCCCACCAGCTAAAAGTGCTGTTGGCTATAATGAAGTGCTTGCAGAGCGTCATGAGCCACAGATCGGCATATGCTTGCTCATTCCCGTTATGAGTCACCGGGGTTATCATGTTTTCTGAAACCGGAATCAGGCTCCGTGCGGCCTCGGGATAATCCGAGAAAAGAAAAAAATGCGGATTGGACACCTTGGCGCGAATCGCATCTATTGCGCGAGAATAATACTCTTTCTGAAGGTTGTGGCTCTTGTGGCCGGGACCGGCTTCATCCGGTTTATCAAACCAGCGGACATGTACTGCGACGGCATCGCACGATTCGATCTTTTCGGCCATCAGTCTATTATCGTAATCTTCAGGCGGTATGATACGAAGGTCTTGCCTTAAAGTGCTCTCGAAGTCTTTGAAGTAAGACTCGCTTTGCCACAACCCGTCCAGATACACGGTTCCCTTTACTTCAAAGTCCAGAAGCCGTGAGTCGAAATCCGAACCCTCTTGCTCCACATATCCGCGCTGGTAAAATGGCATCCGCCTGGCGAATAACATGGCGAGACCTCGCCGGTAGCGTTCGAACGGCTCCATACGCTCGAGTGGACTAGCTTTGCGAGCCGGAATATTGAATCTGTCCAATTGAAACTCGCGCCTGTATTGGCGGTCCCGTATGAATCCCGTCACATCGTCAATCACCAGTTCCGCATTGTTAGCCAAGGCAAGCCTGCGAGCTGCCGCATAGCAAAAAAGCTGGTTTCCAAGGCCGCCCTTCACTCTAGCGATGACTTTGGCCATAGTGGACCTTCGCACTGGATCTCAGCCGTGCAATATCGAGAAGTTTTTTCGCACAAATATCTCTTCAGAACACAACGCTCTCTTATTAAATCTGACGTTGTCTTCATAATTCTTCACAAACCTCATTATATATTCAATGCATTCTAGTACTTACTTGCATAAATCAGAGTAACGTCTCTTAGGCTCCTTTGAGCCGACGGACTTCTTGCGCCATTCAAAAGGGGCAGCTTTCTCATGTGCACAGTCGACATAAATAATTTCCACCAGTTTAGCCACGTGTTTCAGCTGAGTGTTCACAACAACGGAATAAACCGTTCACCTTATATCATACAGCAAAGGGATTGGCACTATCAGTTCACTTGATACTACGGTCACTGTAAGTCCTCGTTCGCCACTCGCAGCTTCCAACCTTTTTATGAGAAAAACAATTCTGTGAGATACAGGAAGGATTATGTGCTCATTTCAGCACTCGGTGAGCAGTTATACTTATTTATTTCGGCACGGTTCATTGCAATTCCTAAAACCAGGACAAACATCACCTGTACCTGAATTGAATCGTAGATTATCTCTGTCATCATATAAATCATATACGAGAGGACGGCGAATCTAACGGAATATTTTATCATTGCTGATTCCTGGCCTTCACTGTCGTTCCTCATCCTGGTCTTTCGCACTATCTCTAATATCAGCAGACAATAAGTCAGTAAAGTGAGTAGCCCTCCAAAATTAACGATCGCGATAAAACCGTTTTGTTCGTGTGCCCCTGGGCGTATCCCCCGAGAACGTGCAGCGTCGAAGAAATTGTCGACGCCGATTATTGGAGATCCCGCCGCCACTTTTAAGGCTGGAATCCATGCGCCATATCGACCTCCTTGGAGGTTGAGACGAGAGGAAAGAGCACCTTGTGTACCTTGAAGAAGGTCTCTATTACTTGAGCCAGTCGCAAAAAGGATCCCGCTCATCAATAAAGCAACAATCACAATACCTAGTATTCCTTTCGATACACCCAGTCTAAACAAAGCATATATGATCGACAGGGCCCCCGCAAAATAACCAGTCCGCGCTCCGGTCAGGACTAAAGCTATATATGACATCGCCAATGTGAAATATGTAATAAATAGTTGCCATCGTGGGCGTTTTCCAAGAATAAACGCCCACGCAACTGAAATTCCCATCAGCAGATAAGCAGACTGATATGCGTATGATTGTCCTAACCCAAGATACCTGTAACCAAGGATAGTACCCCTTGCATCGTACATCGTAATCACAGGCAACTGCAATACTTTCGCTACCTGTAGAAGCATTATCAGGCTACTTGCCAGTATTGACACAATCATAAATAAATATATATTGTCCGATCTTCTTTTATCCATAGGAAGTGATATACATCCGCAGAGCAACATCATCGGCGAAATAAAAGCGGACCTTAGAACATCAAACTGGGAGTAGTGAATCAGCCTTATGCTGACCACAAAAAAAATCAGGGCAATAATGTATCTGTATAGTCTTATTCTTACCAGGTTGCCGAGTGTGTACCACAAGGTTGTGCAAAAAAAACCAATGATCGCTAATTCCGTCAGTCTGGGATAACCCTGCATTGCTAGCGCTGACCCGGCGAACTGTTTAAAAAAGAACTGCAGCCCGTTGGGTGACAAACGGAGTTCCGGCCAAAGGCAAAATAAAATGACGAGCAAAAGGAAAAAAACCGATATCCGTCCCCGCGTCAGAGCGGTCTCATGTCCAAAACCGGCTGCAGTTCGCGATACAGATTCCACTCAGTTCCCTTCTACACTCAGGAGAGAAGGCATTCGGGTGCGTCCGGAAAGGCGGCGGTAAACAATGTACAGTCCCTTGCATACAGCGGTTGGCAGGAAGGATAGAACAAGGAAAACAATGCTTCTGCCCCAAACGATCGACCCTAGCGATTCCAGTGCCATCCGGCGGACAAGAGCTTCTTGACCGGAAAGGAGAGTGCCCAGCGCAAGGCTCTTCATTCGCCACAATGCCAGGTATTGATCAAAGCAGCCAATTCTATCTTCTGAAAAATCATTCCGCAGGCTTGAGAAAGGAGCATCACCAACATAGAGGCGATCTCTCGTCGAGTTACCCGAAAAATCCTGGAAATAGACCACCATGGGACGGTGGAACGCTGCAAAGGAAGTTAGCGTGGTCAGGCGACACCACAATTCAACGTCCTCCGCCAGCCTCAACCCCTCGCGAAAGCCCCCAGCGGCGTCCAGGACATCCTTCCTTACCGCAACTGAAGATGAGTTCACCAAAGGACCCCTACCGCTAACCACGAATTCGAGATAGTCCTCGACCGACGAATCGCTCTGCGATGCGAATCTGTTCGCCTCGGTTCTTCTTCCCTCCAAATCTTCGTTCCACCAGTTGCCCGTGACGACACCACACTCCGGATACATGCACGTTAGTTGAGCCAGGGCTTCAAGATGACCGTCCAGCCAATAGTCATCGGCGTCTAGAAGCGCGATCCATTCACCCTTCGCATAGGCCACCCCCTTGTTTCTGGCAGCCGAGGGCCCGCTGTTCGGCTGGCGAAGCAAGCTGATCCTTGATTCCCTGAATTGGGTAACAACCGCCATACTCTCGTCGGTGGACCCATCATCGACAATAATTAGCTCGAAGTCCTCGAACCCCTGCGCGATGACGGACTCGATTGCACGGCCTATCCACCCGGCCTTGTTGAAAAGGGGTATCACAATGGAGAAAAGTGGCATGATTGGGATAATCAATTCAGAATATAAGATATTTATTCGATAAATAACCAGACAGAGTGAGTTGTTCTATCAGGCAGCATGACTTAATATCGGTATTTCTGTACTGACAAACCTCACTTTCTTCGCGCATGTCCATATGCACTGAGTCTTGGCAGGATATGTTTATGCACTACGTTTGATACCGATCGCGACAAACTGAGTGGTTGGAGTAGCTTTAGAGTTTTATGAAACAACCAATAACAGCTAGATTGAACGCGCGATTGCTCTTTGAGGCCACGACATACAATGTGCACGTTCATTATAGACCATCCGGGCCCATAGTCAACATATGAGTACCCCATACCGGAAACGATGTGAATTTCGGTTGGACGGTACTGATCAAAATAATGTATTGTAATATAAGTCCTATGTTCTTCGAGAGGATTGTTGAACATTTCTCCCGTTTGCGAAAGATCATGAAGTGGGACATTGATAAGAATGTGGTCAAATACTGTGATGCATTTACTTAATACACCATGTATCTCTTTGGGTTTGAGATGTTCGAGTACATCGCCGAATATTGCCAAATGATAGCTGGATGTATTCGATTCGAGCCATTCGTGGATAAGGTCGTTGTAGACAACATCGTAGCACCCGGCTTCCTCAAGCATTGCGGCGGTACGCGGGCACCCTTCAACGGCAATGATGCGGTATCCATTGTGAAGAGCATTTTTGGTTATCTGAGCTATTTTGCCAGCCCCTGCACCAAAATCGACGATAGTCTCCGGGGAGATGGCTCTGATCTGTTGGATCAGAGTTTCGTCACAATAGGGCAAACTAAATCCATAGCGATGATCATCTGAATCCGGCATGGACATTCCCGATCTCTGTTAGTGGTAATTTTGAGGGGTTAGTGGCTTACACCATCGATAAAGTTGTTGTATTCCGCGTGGCATACAACCCCCACAGAAACTCCTTGTCGCGCCTGTCGAAAACAAACCAATGGACCAAGATGATGTAGACAGATAAAACGAAGAGGGTCGCAAGAATGTCAAAATAACTGAGGATGCTGACCTCCCCTATGAGGCGCCCCATGATCCCAAAAGGGATCAATGTGGCGCATGGACGCGAAAACCCCATCCTTAGAAGACGCAGACCAGAGAGAGGGATCGATCTATACAGGATCAACCAAAGGACGGATGTCTCCAGAAGAGCACGGATTGTGTAGCTGAACGCAGCTCCTGGAACGCCGTAGTGTCTGACCAGTACCCAGACAATTGCGATATTGAATGGCAACTCAACCACATATAATTTGACCACAATATCCGGTCTGCCTATCGCCTCCATCAGGGTGCCGGAAAGAGGCGCCAGCAGCGACGCGCCAAAACCGAAGATAAGCACGCGGAAAGGCAGGGTGACCTGCAAAGCCAGTTCATGCCCGAGCCACAAGCGGAAGATTTCAGGGGCCCAGATGTAAAGTACGAACATCATCGGTATCAGCGCTGTCAAAAGATACCTGTTTGCCCTAACGAAATATTCATCGATCCTGTCCCAGTCAGTCTTAACGTGCAATGCGCTGAACGCAGGAAAGAGGGTTGACGAAAGGCTAGACGGCAGAAGTGAAAGTTTTCCGATAGCGTTGAAAGGAATCATATAAATGGGAAGCATAGCGATACCTAAAATAAAGCTGATTATCCACTGATCGAAATACAACAAAAGAGGGCCGACCCCAGAAGCGAAAGCAATCCATGCCCCGTACCTTATCATTGTCACAGCGTGATCCCAATACGCTTTGGGAAGTGATAGCATCTGTGAGTACGAATTAAGGCTCGGCAAAACGTTGAGTGCTGCCCAGTAGGATATAACCAGACCAAGTATTCGTGATCCAAAAAGCCCGTAGATTACGACCAGAAAATCAGCCCCCAACCAAATGCCAAACCCATAAACCACAAATGTTGACATTGTGTTGAAAAGGCTTATTCCATTAACCCGACCAAAGCGCTGTCCAGCTTGTAAAACGCCGATCATGGAGCGACTGGCGAAGTCCGCCGGTACCGAAAAAGCGAATAATCGCAATGTCAAAATCACAAGCTTCTCATTTCCTGGTTTGACATGTATGTGACTCACAATGAACGGCGCAAAATATGAGAGTGCGATAGCGCCAATTAGCCCCAGCAGCGCTTGGGAAAAGACGGCAGTCCAAGTCCAGAGGGCCGCTCTGTCAAGTCGCCCAATAGTCAAATCTTGCGCGACAAACCTGGCTGTAGCTCGACTGAAGCCAAAATCCAGCCAGCCAAGGTTGGCCAAAACCATCCAGGAAGCGGAAAGGACCCCGTAAAGCTCCGTACCGTAGGAATGCAACATCAGCGGGACAAAGGCTGCGTTCAAACCCACAATGAACACACCAGTGCCCAGGTTAAGGAAGCTGTTCTGTGCCAGCCGCTTACCGTCCGTGAGTTGCCGTTGTTCCTTCAAAAAGAATCAGCCCTCCTTAGCCGCGTTTGTCGTGCATCGTTCTTCCGGGTTCGGCTCAAGACGGCAGGGCGAGTTTCGTTTGATTCGAAAAGAGGAAGATGTCGAACTGTTGAAGACGTACATCAAGAGCCTGAGCAATTCCTCACTATACCGGGCAGCGGTGAAATAGCTTTCCGCCGACGCTTTGCCGATCTTGCCCATGCGTTCTCCAACGGAGGGATTCTCACTGAGATGTTTGATCTTTTCTGCAAGGTCTTTTGAATCACCGTGTTCGTAAAACAAACCATTAACTCCATCAAGAATCAACTCTGCGGTCGCTCCCGTCCGTGCACCGATTACCGGTTTTCCGGCCAGCATGCCCTCAATCGTCACTCTCCCAAAGGCCTCACTCCTGGAGCAAACCAGGACTACGTCTCCTGATTGCATGATGGGGAGCACGTTAGTGACCTGTCCAATAAAGATAACCTGCTCGCCCAAGCCATTTGATCGGACGGTCTCCTCCAAGAAACGACGATAGTGGAGGTCCCCGTCTCCAACTACTATCAACTCCCCCTCCACTCCAATTTTTCTGAGGTGGGCGAACGCCAGCAAGCTATCCTTTTGGCCCTTGCCCACGCAAAGCCTACCAGCGATAACACAACGATATTTTGTCTTGCGAGGAAGGGGCGGAGACGTGCGCACAGTGTCCTGGACATTTTCGAGCGCCCTATGCATCGAGGGATAAATGATGCTTAATTTGGACTGATCAATGAAACGCGAGTATTTTTCGGCCAAAGCACTTGAAACACAGATGCAATGCTGTGAAAGTCTTTCGAGCAATTTATGGGAGAGCCACTCGCCAAACATGAATGATATGCCATGATCTTCTTTGCCGAATTCATGCAAGTGCCAAATATGGGGGAGGCCAAGGAGACATGAAGCGAAGGCCCCTACGGGGGTTACTATCGTGTTGGTGTAGACCATATCACATTTCCATCGCGAGATAGCTTTCGCAACAATTACCGTTTTGAGCGCAGTATTTAAGGCTGATCTTACCCGTCTCAAGAAACCAGTCTTTGACCATACTGTCCACCAAGGATAAGAGATAATGCGAAACTGCACCCCGAGGCTCGCTAATTGTCGGCAAAACTCACCCGGCCCTGGGACGAGGGCCCTGCACTCAATACCTTCCCTCTGGAGGATGTCCATGGTCTCCAGAAGGACTCGCTCAGCACCTTCGTTTTTTGAGGAATGAGAAATAAAACAAATCCTCATGGTGGCAGATTCTCTCTCCTGCAAGCCGCTAAGGATATTTAGCAGTTCACATCGCATTCTTACCGTGCGTTTTTACAAGGGCACTTTTCGCATTGCGACTATTTATAATACCCTTACATTACACGTATTCGAATAAACTTCCGTTCCATATTTCGGCCCAGCATAATTCGTGGTAAGTTAATCACAAGACTGATATCAGTAGTTAATGCGTGCAGGGCCTTATCGAATCTGAACGCTGTGAAATATCTCAGATAATCATTGAGAATATGATAACATACATGGATACATACCTTCAAGATCGATGCATTTATGTCCTTCAATTCATAAATAAATTTAGAATGGCGCATCCGCATTTCTACTTTTTTCATATCATTATAATCATCACCAACATGATTACGATGTGCAATCTTAGCACCCGGAACCAGGGTAACATCGTATTTCAGATGTTTTATTTTCCGACATAGATCGTCATCTTCCCAGTACATAAAATAGACCGGATCGAATAAACCATATCTGTTAATAAATTCAGACCTGATTGCGAAGCATGCGCCACTTACGCAGTCAATCTTATATCGTTTTCCAAGTTGTTGATTCAGTGCATCATAGAATAGGTCAGGACATTTCGTCACGTAACCAGCGATAAAACCTTTTTCAATAGATGAAAAGTTATAATCATAGTGTATTGGTGCAGTAACAATAAGCTCATTTGATTCCTCGAACGGGTTTATCAGTTCTAAAAGTAAATCTTCGTGTGCAATCGAATCCTGATTTAAAAAAATAATATATTGAGCCCCTCGACCAATACCAATCTTGGCCCCTTCATTGCAGGCGCGCCCGAAACCTATGCGCGGCTTGGTATCAATCACGGTGACATTCTCATAAGATGCTGCAATATTACGGATTTGGGTTGGTTTGTCGCTGTTATTTACAATTATCTTATCAGCTCGGGCACATGAGCCCACGCTTAACGATTTTAGACATGCGCCTATGAACTCATCGCCATTGTAAAAAGGAATCACAACGGATACCTTTTGCATGTCTGCCTCACAGTCATCTACAATTAATAACACCGAGCAGAAGTCAGTATTTGAAATCCACAGACTTCTATAACTATGCGTCGCGTAATTTGATTAAACATTATTTCCATTGTGCGTCCTAAATATATCATATTCATATTAGTCATACTGGACTTTCAGAGACAGAGCCGCCTCAGACTAACTTGCAGTGGAACTTCAACAGGTTACAGTTAGTAAAAAGTAGAACCTATGTATAATAGCTCATTATCTCAGTGTAACCATGCATTTTTACGTGTAAAATCTCATTTTCTGTTTGACATGCGAAACCTATTCTGTATTCTCACTGCGTATTCTAGCGCTCGTGACCCTGGCATCGGATCAAAAAAGTTAGGTTCTACAACTTCGATGTCAGCATATCGTGTAGTTTCAATCTGTTAGGTCCCGTTAATTCGTCTGTCTCTGAAAGTCCTGTCATATTGAAAGATACATCGGTGATGTATTCGTTTAACCGAGCATACTGCAAAGAATTGCAAATATGTATGATTCATAATTCCCAGACTCGCATACTTCAATTCCTCACGAATACCACGTCTTTGCACATCCAACAGTAGTAAATATTGGGCATACGCACTTTAGTAGTCCATCATTTTTCAACCATCAATCACTTGGTAAAAAAAATCTAAATAATTCTTTCACGTGTTCCAAAATATCACCGCAAATAACGACATCGAAATATTTGTCATAGCCCAACATCTGGTCATCGATATCAGCAACATAAACAGTTTCATAGTATTTCATGGCTTCCCGGGCGGCTGGTTGAAACAGTTCAATGCCGATAACCTCACGTGTTTTATTAAGTTCGAGCAACCTCTGACCGAGGCGGCTGGAAGCACATCCTAAGTCCATGACAACGTTGGGACCTTCTTGAACTAATTCCCACAGAAACGCTTTCGCTTGATTGCAGTAGACATCCTTTCCATCAGGATAGTTTGGGTTTATCATTGTGATTGGTCTGCCATCGTTTATCAATAAGACTTTAGGAGCTTTATCCCCGCTTTCAGTCGCGCGGTTTTCCTACAGCAATATTGATGGAGTTCGCCAGGGCAAAGGCCATGCCGCCAGTTGGGAAAACAGGGCCTAATTCACTTTCAAGATGGTCTCACTTGTTCCGCCGGGAAAAAGGTCACCTACTACAATCCGGTAATCACCTACAGGATCGTTGAAGGCTACAGGAATCTCCACCTGGACCGGATCTTGCCCGACGATCAGGTTTGTGTCAAACCAGTCGAGATGCCGATCTGCCGCCTCCACACGAATCTTTACGGCGTGCATGCCCTCCGCGCCGGAAACGGAGACAGCAGCCTTTACCACCGTCCCCTGTGTCACGGCGGTTTTATCGAGGCGAATGACAGGGGCGGCTGCCGGTTTATCTGTCAGGACAAAAAAACTGGCCCGGTTGGGCACGATGTTGGTAGTGAACCGCTCGCACGGACCAAGCGCTCTATTGCCGCGCAGGTCATACACAAACCGTGTCGAGGGCAGGGAAACGGTTATCTCTTCTTGTTTCCCGCCCTGACGGAAAATAGAGACGATATCCATCCCTCCGTTGCGCCAGCGAGTTATATCGGCATTCTCAGGGCGTTTCCCATCAGCTCCGCTAAGCTTAATGACGGGCTCAAAGCCCCAGAAGCCGGTTAGATGCACGCCGCTCCGGGCAGAGCCGGCGCCGCGTTCAACGGTTTCCTGTGTCGAAAGAAGCGGGCCAAGGCAGCCCATTTCACTATTAAGAAGGATGGCCCTGCCCTTCCCGAATTGGCGGCTCATGAAGACGGGTGTGGCGCCGCGAACCTGCTGCGTGGCTACAGCATCCGCCAGGACGATACCGTCGTCCACAAGGGCTGTCACGGTCGAACTGCCCGTGGCTATGTTAGCGGATTTGGCTGTCGTTCGCTTCAGCCGATTTATCCCGAACAATCCGTCAAGAACCCCTCGCGTTCCGGGCTTGCAGTGGTCATCATAAATGCCCGGTCTAAAGTCCGCAATTATTGTGCCCCCGTTTTCTACAAACATTGTGATGACTTGCGCCTCGCTGTCGCTCATGGCTTCGGCGCGAGGCAGAAAAAGAATTTTGTATTTCGACGTGTCAAACTCACCGATGCGAAGCATGCGATCCGTCACGTAGCGGAACTGAAAACCGGAATCCCGAATAAACTTGACAACTGCTGTATGGGCATCTTCATATTTCCCGTATGACGTCCCCTCTTCGAGTTTAGTCGCAAAAGTCGAAGGATATGAATAGAGAACTGCGATGCCGTCATCCTGCATCGTCGAGTGCAACAGGAGGTCTCCAAGGCCGTCCCGGACGACCTGCGTATCTTTCAAGACTTCTGCCGTTGACGGAAAAGGCCTAAGGTCCGGCGCAAGCCAGCCATGGAACTTTCCAATACCATCCCATCGCCACCACCAGACCGAATCCATACCAAGCTGCACCATCCGCCAATACCGCTGCAGAAGGGAGTCCGGGTCCTTTGTGTAACCCATCCAGTTCGCCCTGATAAACTTCCTGGGCGCAATGGAGCGAATGACTTCGTCGGCAAGACCGCTGTAAGGCGACCAGAAATCGAGGCTTCTGATGATAAGGTCGATGTCGTCACCGGTGGCGAAGCCTCCTCCACCCTCAAAGCCTGTCCTTGCCTGCGGATCGAGGGTCTTATACGCTTTTGCGTATTTGAGGCAATAGTGTACATAATTCCAGGATTTAAAAGCCTGCCGGTCAAACCAGCGCGGATAATTTTTCCAGACCTTTGAGTTGACTTCATCATCGTCGCCCGGCGTTGACAGGCCGACGTCATCCCAACTTTTAAATTTCGTTTCCCAAGAGCTATTAAGAGCATCGATGGAACCGTAAGACTCCCTGAGGAAAATCCGGTAGGTCTTAGCGCAATGGGGTGAAAGGCAGGAGCCAAGGGTCTTGTTTTCATCTCCAAGTGAGAAAGCGAAAACGCCGTGATCACGCGAAGGTTTGTGCATGGAGACAAGAGCTGCCGTGTGCTCCCCGACAGCGTCTTCGTCATTCCAACAGAAGGGTTTCATGATCCCTGCGGGGGTCTTGTCCACGCCAATATGCGTGGTGTAGGGCACCCAGGAGACATCAAAGGCGGCTACTTGGAGAGGAGGATTTTTCCAGGCCAGTTGGAGTGTGACGCCGGTTTTTGCAAGGCTTTCTTCCGCATACGGGGCGAGGGTTCCTTTCGGGGCGTCCCACATAAGAAAGTTGAACCGGTCGCGCTTCCGCTTGGTTACATGAAAGTATTCGTAGGTCCTGTCAATTTCGTCACCCTCAGAAAGAAGCCGTGCATCAACGGTTACAAGCATCGGGAGCCACTCCGGAATACCAAACTCGAACCCAACCGCATGGCCTGTAACGGGGATATCCTTTCTAACCATTTCACGCCGCCTCCGGTCGAGCAACTGAATGCGCAGGACTTCCCCCGGGAGTTTTGAGCCCGAAAGAGTGACCGTTCCGGAAATGACGTCGCCTGGTTCACCCCAGCTCCTGTTTAACTTCAGTTCCGAACAAGAGCTGTCGGAGCGCACTTCGAAACGCTGGGTCGCCCACGTTTCGACTCCCACAGAACTTACAACCCTCACATCCGCATGATAGGTCCCCCCGGGCAGCCTCGGCGCTGCAATTTCGACTATTTTCCCTATCGGGGCATCTCTTGGCGGTAAAACAACGGGCTCATCTCCCATCCTGCATAGTGAAACGTGAAGTTTTGGATCCAGGCCGACCGGGTTTCCCGAAACTTTTGCCGTGAGACGAACAGGTGCGAAAGGGTGTCGGGATGAACCGCCGGCCACAGGGGATGCGGATGAAGCCTTCAAATCGAGCTGAATGGGGGGTTCTTTTCCCGCCGCCCAAACAACAGCACGCCCGAGCCGCTCCTGCCAGTGGTCGTACTCTACCTCCCAGCCTTCGTAATACTCGATGTTCGGCCTGTTCGGAAGACAAGCGCCCTTTCCCTCGTAAAGTGTATAAGCCTCGCAGGGAAATTCACCGGCAAGGAAAAGCGGCAGGGCAGCGAGGCGGTGGTACTTTTGCAGAAGACCAGTGCCGTCCGTGCCCGCGAACACGACTCCGGCGCCTTGCATTACAGCCTGGAGAATCTTCAGCTTCTGCTGAGAGGGGACGTAGCTAAAGGGTAGCCCGAGAAAGACAAAACAATCCCATTTTTCATCGAGCAGGTTTAGCATTCGGCGCTCTCCCAACTCCCCCCCATGCCAGCGGCTCTCCTTGCTGTCAACGATCTGGGCCCAGAAAACAGCCTGTGCGTCAATGTCAAACCGCTGCATCAATTCCACGCATTCACGCGGATTTGTTCCCGTTCCATCCGTAAAAAACAGAACGCGCATTTTCCCCACGGCATACGGACGTGCCCACTTGGTATGCGGCGTGGGAAAATCGAATGTCAGAGCATGGTCGATTTCCAGCTCTGTCATATCCTGCCCGGGCGCGACCCCGGAAAGGAGCGCCAGGAGCATCAGCACGGCCGCCTGCAAGAGACGCGGCAAAAACGACCGAGTTGTGCGGCAGCCTAAAACACTCATGGGAAAAGCTCCCGTTTCAAAAAGGCATCATCGTGATGGCTTCTCTATGCTCACCGGAAACCTCGGGCACTCCGCGCATACCCGGCGCAGAAAAACTATTTTTCCCACATCAAAGTATGACACTCCCAAACCTTAAATTGTCCCCGGCAGGGCCTGGATTAAAGACCAAGACATAGCTCCGCAAACTCGGTTACATTCTTCACGGCCGATTGCCGTACCGTGCAGGCTTAACAGTTGCCGCCAGCCATACCTGAGAACCGGCTCGCAGTCATTCCGCGAGTGTTAACTTTGTCTTACATGACAACGGCACGCTTGCCGCGTTTCAAAGCTCAAGTCACCGCTGCCGGGCCGTGCCGTCAGTCCTTCACCTGAGCTGCGATGACCGTGCGTAGTGAGCAGGGAAGATGCATTTCCAGGAGGTTAACAAGGAGGCCTGGAAGCTCTCCAATCCCGAAGCAATTCCTCTACCATCGGTTCAGGATGGACAGGTGCGGCGGCGTATGCAGCGAACCGTTGAAATTAAATTTTGAACATGAGCCCCCGAAGTGATGGCGCACGCTCACGGCACTACGACCACGTCTCCCCGCTCCAGGATAATATTTTCCTCAATATTTTGGCCCTTCTTCACTCTCTTGTAGTTAAAAGCAATAGTCACGGTATCCTTGCCTGAATTGCGCAGTATTACAATTTTACTCTCCGCTGCAAAAGGCGTCAGCCCCCCTGCCATTGCAAGCGCCTGAAGCACTGTAAGCGGTTTCGAAACGTTGTACATGCCCGGCTTATTCACTTTTCCAACGACATAGTACTGCAGGCTTCCCAGTTGCGCGACACTCACCGAGGCGACAGCCCCCGGGACGTATTCGTGAAGGCTTTGTTCCATAGCCTCTTTTGCCTGCGCGGTTGTCAAGCCTCCAACCTGCGCGTCACCAATCAGGGGGAAGGATATTTTCCCGTCAGGTCTGACCACAAGGTCCTTGCGATTGAGCGATTCTTCGCCATAGACACTGACTTCCAGGATATCGCCGGGCCCAATTTTATAGTCGGCGGATATTTTTCCACTTTCATCAACCGGTTTGATCTGCTCTTCGACCGTATTGGGCGCGAATATTTTTCCACTTTCATCGGCCGGTTTGATCTGCTTTTGGACCGTCCTGGGCTGAGTTGTCCACATTGAAGCACACCCTGCCACAACACTCGCCGCTAGAATAAGCGCACATAATGTCCTCATCTATCAAAAGCTCCCACGATTATACGAACGATGAAAGGTTCCACTACCCCTCCAGTTGTTTCTTAAGGTCCAAAGCCATCTTCCTGGATGCAGCGTCGAGATTTTCCTTCAACGCCTTATCCAGATAACGGCTTGCGTCCTGCATCTCCCCTTTTGTTTTGGCGATCATTGCAGCATGGAGATTCAGCGGGCCGGCGTCCGGGCGCAGAGACAACGCATTTTGAATGCGGTACCAGGCGGCGACTAGATCACCCTGTTTGAACGACACCCAGGCTGCGGTATCCAGGAAAGCAGGATTGTCAGGTTGCTTGGCGATCACCTGTGCTGCCAGGTTCGCCGCTTTTGCAAGATCCTTGGGGTCGGTTCTGTACTCGGCATAGAGGTATGCCAAATCGTTCATAACCGATGGTGACCCGCCGGACTTGCTCAACACTTCGTCGAGTAGACGGCTTGCATCATCGACCCGGCCTTTGGCCTCATAAAGCATGGCCAGACTGATGGCATTGGATGGAGTAGGATTGGTACTGTACATTTTTTCCATTTCCACAATTGCCGAATCGGCTTTGCCTTGGGCGGCAAATACAACGGCCATCGCCCGATGTGGATCACTCCACTCAGGGGCCAATTCGATGGCCTTGGTAAAGGCTTTTTCGGCTTCAGCCAGATTTTGGTGTTGGGCGTAAACCTTACCTATAGAAAAGAAAGCGAGAGGTGACGGCTTTCTCTTGGCGACTTCCGATTCGATCAGAGCCATTCCGCCCTTGTAATCCCCTTTTTCAGTATATGCCGCGACAAGGACTGGAATGGCGTTTTCCCATCCGTTTGGAGCTGAGAGGGCTCGTTTGAACCATTCAATTGCCTTATCGGACTTCGACTGCACAAGCATTAGCTGTCCCAATTCCATGCACCCGACTGCAGAATCGGGAGCCAGCTTGACTACCTGGCGGAAATCCTGCTCTGCCTTCGCGAACTGCGACTGTGACACCAACACCTTTCCTCTGGTTCCAAGCCATACCAGGTTTTCTGGCTGCTTCTGCAACCCCTCATCCAGGACCTTAATGGCTTGGTCCCGGTCCCCTTTGGCCAGTAGTATTCGGACGTACTCGAGTCTGAGGTCATTATTTGCCGGGTTTGCCCTGATTGCATTATTAACAGTGTCTGCAGCCATAGCATCTTTTTTGTTAAAAAACTGGCTCCTTGCCAAGAGAATAGTAGCCTGGGCATCTTCCGGCCTTGCCGATGCCGCCTGCTGCAGGTGTATCTCAGCCTCTTCGTAACTGCCTCCATCCAGCAGCAGCCTTCCGAATAGAAGGTGGGCATCGGAATTGCCCTGGTCCTGCTTGAGCACCTCTCCGCAGATTTCAACGGCGGTACCTTTATCCCCCTTGTCGGCTATAATGGAAGCTTTCGTTAAGAGGAGCTTTTCCTTCTCGGCAGGCTTGACGTCCAGTTTGAGAGCTGCTTCGAGACGTCCCAGCGCGGCTTCGCTATCCCCCTTGGACTCGAATACCCCAACCAGCACCAACGTGGCTTCCAGGTTGGCAGGGTCTTTCGACAGGATCGCTTCAAGGACTTGCTGCGCTTTATCACTCATTCCCTGCCGATGATAAAATCCCGCCTTGGCCATGAGCATTTGGGACTCATCGGGGAGCTTTTCATAGGCATCTTTAGCCTCCTCGAACATCCGCAACTGTTCGAAAACCCTCGCGCGCAAAAGCAAAGTTGAGGTTTCTCCATTGGCACTCACCATTGCATCCAGCTCTTTAACAGCGCGTTGCTTATCGCCATGTTCGGCGGCGAAACTGGCGAGAAACAGGTAAGGAAAAAGCGTCTTGGGTTCAATACGTGAAGCTTTTACCGCGGCCTCTTCCATTGCTTTGAAATCTCCAACCGCCTTGAGGGAAATGGCAAGAAGCCTCTGGACTTCAGCATTTGCCTCTGCGTCTTTGACTGTCCTTAGCACTTCGATTGCCTGCTCGTGCTGCTTAAGAGCAATGTGGGCAGATGCCTTGACAACAGCGATTCTGGTCTCGAAAGGCTCGGGGTTGCCGATTTTGGAGATCTCCTCCAGGGCCTTCTCCGGCTGGCCCGTGGAAAGGAGCGCTGCCACTTCCAGCCTGGCTTCATCAAGCTTGGGGTCCAACTCCAAGGCCTCATTCAGAGTGCGATAGGCTGGAAGATACTCCTTCTGGCTCAACAAAGCCTTCCCCAGCGCAAGGTGAGCGGCTGCGCTTTTTGGATCGAGCTGCAGAGCGTTTTTGTACTGAAGGATGGCCCGAACAGTATCGCCGCTTTCGATAAGCCGGTCCCCTCAAGTGATAAACTTCACGGCTTTTTCTTGATTGCTGCTGCACCCGAAAACATAAAGCAGAAGTGGAATGCAAAAAAGAATTGCAAGTGTACGGGTTCTCATATCAGCGTTGAACCTCCATAACCGGGCCCGGATGCGTTCCGTCCGGCGGCAATGTCTGAGTTCGGCCGGCAAGCCCGGCAAAGTAGTTTGTTTATCGCGATCCGTAATCGCCGTTCAAATCCTTTGACTTGACATCATTGAAGACCAGGCCAAGGACCTTTTGACGGGGAACCATGTCCATCGTATTTTCCACGCTGATCCGGGAGGTGTGGCCTGCCCTTGCCACCAGGATTATTGAATCCACGTACTCCGAGAAAACGAGCGCGTCAGGAAAACCGTTCATGGGCGGAGTATCAAACACGATGTACCGATCCTCATAGCGTTCTTTAAGCTCCTTTACCAAGGCTTCCATTCTCGAAGACCCGATCAGTTCCGGAGCCTGCAGAATCCTGCCTCCCGCAGGAAGGACGGTGAGTTTTTCGATCCCCGGGTTTATGAGGATGTCTTCAAGCCGAGCCGTGTCGGCAAAGTAAGAAGCCAAACCGGGGATTTCCGGATCCAGACCTAGAAGCGTGTGAATAGATGGATTTCTGAAGTCGAGGTCCACCAGCAAGGTCGTCTGCCTCGAATCCCTGGCGATACTGATCGCCAGGTTAGTTGCGAGAAGGCTCTTTCCCTCACCCGGGTCAAACCCGGTGACCTGAATAGTGGTCCAGCCCTTAGGCCGGGTCCGATTGAAAATCAGGGTCCTCAACATTTTGAATTGTTCGGCAACCCTGTTGTTTTCATCGACTATGATTCTATTGTTCGACAAAACCTCGGGGCGGACCGGGATCACTTTTGTCTTAGAATAATCAGGACCGCAAATTCCCAGTTGAGGAAGCTTCGTCGCAATCCTGTCACACATCCATTCTTCTGCTTTACTCTGCCCACCGAAGATTCGTCTAATCCATTGTCGATCAATCTTTAACTCTAACTTGCCGAGTCTCATGGCATTTTCCTTTGAACCAACCGGCCCAGCTTTGCGTAAACGATGTCCAGATCCATTACGAAAAAGTGGACGATCAGGATTATGCCAATAACGCTGCAAAGGCAGGCAATCCCCATGACCATCTTTCGTTTCCGTAAGGCGGCCAATTCCGCCTGATTTATCATCGCCGGGATGATCGAAATAACAGAAAGTCCACTTATTCTTTGAAGGGTTTCGACGTCATGAATCCTCTTGTCGGAAAATTCTCGTCCGGCAGCCGCTCCAACCGACAGTCCTAACGCCAGGACGGCGCCAGCCAGCATTATGGCGACCCGGTTGGGTTTGGCCGGTTTTTCCGGCAGAAACGCCGGCTCAACCACCTGAAAGGATTCCCCCTTTTTTTCTTCTTCCATCCCCTGGGAAACTCTTGCGGCCAGCAGCTTTTGCTCTATTGAGTTGCAGTTGATCTTTGCGGATTGTAACTCCGTATCCATCTCGGTAAATTGCTTTGCTACCTGGGGCATGGAGTGCAGCTTATTTAAAAGATCTTTAGTCTCTTTTTCCAGTTGCTTCTTTTCGGCCTGAAGAGACGAAAGGGAAACAGAAATCTTCTCCAGTTCCGACTTCATGGTGATATAGGCCGGGCTGGTCGGGGGCGTGTCCAGCTTCGAGACAGCCTGCCCGCTGTTCTGCAACTCTTCCAACTCCGCCCTTATCTTCTCTATTTCCCGTTCGGTGCTCTGTACTGCAGGATGTTTATCGGTGTAAGTGGATTTCAGCTTGGCCAGTCTGGTCTCGGCGGCCTTGAGTTTGTCGGCCGTCTGATCGACCCCCCGGCCCGCTTTACCTTCCGATTCCAGAAGGGTGATCTCCTGCTCTTTTGCTATAACGGACGGATGGCTGGCGGAATACTTCGACATTGCCTCGGTACGTTCCAACTGGACCTGCCGTAACCGTTCCGCTGAGGTCAACACCTTGGAGGTAATGCTGCCTGAATAGGGGTCCAACAGTGCCTGGTCCCCTTTAAGAAGCGAACGCTGTTCGTCGAGGGAACGAAGCTGCAAGTCGACGTCGCTCATACGCTGGCTGAACCTTTCCAGCTTCTGCATATTAAGAGCCGAATATGACGGGAGTTCCTCCAGATGCTCTTTCTCGAAAACTGCGAGACTGGTCTGTAACTCATCCACCCGCATTCTTTCCTGCCTGAGTTGCTCGGTCAAAAATTCGGTAGTGCCTCGAGCAACCTTCTCGCGCGACTCAAGGTTTTTTTCGAGGTAAAAGGATACTACCTCGTTTGTTACAGCCTGAGCCTTGCGGGGGTCCTCATCCTCGTAGGAGAGGGAAAAAGCGATAGTTAGAAGCTGTGTTGCGCTCTCCTTGTTGATTTCAGCATTGATCGCCTGTAATGAAATTCGTTTGCGGATTTCGTCCACTAATGCTTCGGTGGTGAGCTTTTTAGCTTTATCGGGAAGAAGATTGTACTTTTCCACCAGTTTCAGGATTTTCGAACGCGACGTCACTTCCTGGGTTATGGATTGAATCCGCTCCTGTGCAAACGTAGTAACGGTTGAAGGCACCAGGGCCGATGGTATCTGCTGATTTAGGATGAGCACGGTTGCCGTCGACTTATAAACGTTAGGCAATACTACAGAAATTATTGCCGTCAATAGCAGCAGCGAGATAAGAGGCCACAGGAACCAACCAATTCGCCTCCGAAAAATCTGTTTTATCCTCGCAAATTCTTGTTCTTGAGCCATAATTTGATTCTGTCCTCAGTTTGAACGCGCCGCCGGGCAAAGTGCAGTCCGCGGCACGCAGACAACTTTAATCCCTCGATACTAGCCTCATACCGTCCGTCAAGTGAACTGTCCCAATTTGATTCCTGCCGGTTATGACAGATTCCGTCCTATTTGTCTGCTGGCAAGGCCTAAGGATTTCAACGAAAAATGCTCGCGCGCTTTCAGGTTGCGCAAGGGCGGCAACTCCAAGACCAGGCGCCTCTGATGGGGACCGGTGCAGTCAAATTCCCTTGGCCGCAGAAAAGCAGAGAGTACTTTATTAAGATTTCTTTACAGCTTCGTGTCGATACTGTGTACAATCGGTGAACTTGAAGCGAGAAGGTGATAGGCGCGTTTTCAATTACGCCCTGTTTCGACGTTTGAGTACCCCGTTGAAGGGAAACGTCAGGCAGGTGATGAGTCGTCTCGCCGGGAAGACGGTTCAGAAGAGAGATTCACGGCGTGAGAGGGCAAATCCATGCAAACTTGTTCAGACGGCCTGGCGAGCAAGATCCAGCGTTTTTGCAACTGTATCCATAGTATAGCTAATCTGCTCCATAGTATGCCTGCAACTGACAAAGAAACGCAGCCGGGCAGCGCTGTCGGGCACCGCCGGATACACCATGGGCAACACATCAATGCCCTCATTGTAGAGAGCTTGTGACAGTTTAATGGCCCGGAGAGACTCGCCAACAATTACCGGAATGATCGGCAAGCCAATGCTGGTACCGGTATCTATGCCCCTTTCCCGTGCCATATCCCATAAGGCTTTTGCCATGCTGCGCAGTTGAGCCACTCGCTGCGGCTCATTCTTGAGCACTCGAATTGCGGCAAGGGCCGCCGCCGTATTTGCCGGTGTCATTCCAACGCTGTACACAAAACCTGGAGATGTGTACTTAAGATACTCGATGAGTGCTTTACAACCCGCAATATAGCCTCCGCAACTGGCAAAGGACTTGCTGAGGGTGCCCATCCAAAGGTCCACATCGGCGGGGTTGACGGAAAAATGTTCGCCAATGCCGCGCCCGCATTCACCAAGTACACCGATCGAATGGGCCTCATCCACCATTAGCAGGGCTTTGTGGCGTTTCTTGACAAGGATGAATGCCGGCAAGTCGGGAACATCCCCATCCATGCTATACATTCCTTCGATGGCAATGAGAACGCGCCGGTAGCGTGATCGGCACTCATGCAGCATGCTATCCAGCGACTGCCAGTCGTTGTGAGGAAAGGCAAGGTGGCTGGCTCCCGAAAGTGCGCAACCCTGCAACATGCTGTTATGGACAAGGGCATCATACAGGATTAAGTCGGCCTTGCCAAAAAGATGCCCAACGGTTGTCACATTGGTTGCATGCCCGCTCACGTACGCCAGGCATTCCTCAACACCCAGCAGCTTGGCCAGTTCCTCCTCGAGTTCCCTGTGCAGGGGCCTTTCACCCGAAATAAGGCGGCTGGCCGACACGGAAGTGCCGCAATGATCTATTGCTTCCTTGGCAGCCAGGGTAACTAAAGGGTGCCCGGACAAGCCGAGATAGTTGTAGCTCGAAAAGCTTATAAAATCCCGCCCGTCGATGCGTGCAGTCTCCCGGTTGGTTCCCTCATATACCCTGAAATAGGGGTTGGCGCCCGCGTATGTTTTTACGCTCTCCAGAACCTTCTGCAGGTTACGAAGTTCAGGAAACTCCTCGCAGATGAAATGTTCCGGCTGTATCTGCCCGGGTTGAATTTCAGGCGCACGAGCATCAATCGCGGTTTTCTTATTTGCGCTGCAGCGGGATAGCATGCTGGACAGAGGTCCCCCGGCGGCATCGTTTCCTTTGCCCGTCAACTGGAACAAAACATGAGCCGCCATATCGGAAATGGAAGCGCCCTGAAAGACCGCCTCGATTGGGATCGCCGCACCTGTGTCGGTCTCTATGCTTAATTTCAGTTCCACCGCCATCAGCGAATCGATTCCCAGCGCGCTAAGCGGTTTTTGTGGATCGATGCTGCCCGGCAAAACCCTTACGATCCTTGCCACCTTCTGCTGCAAATAAGATTCGAGCCTGAGTAACAGCCATTCGGGAGGTTCATTCTTGAGTTTTTCCCACCAACCGGTAAAGTGCTCCTCGAAAGGCAGTTGCTCTTGAACCGTTTCCGGCAAACCAATATTTTGGGCTATCACCTGCAAGGTTCCGCCGAGGAAAGCGGCCCGGCACTCGTGACGCTGTATCTTGCCGCTCGGTGTTTTGTGAATGCTGAACGGTTTGATCAGCACCATGTCGCGGATTTGAAGTTCGTGTTGTTCGGACACGGCTTCACGGATAGCGCTGAATACCTCCTCCGCATTCAAATTTCGACGATATTTGCGTTTGACCTCGTGAACTACCACCAAGCGTTCCAGGCCGCCGTCGTCGATCGAAAAAACCGCTCCGCTGTCTGTCCGCAGGGCAGGATGACTTTTCTCAACCGTCAATTCGATGTCCTGCGGGTAATGGTTGCGCCCTCGTATTATGATCAGGTCTTTAAGACGGCCTGTAACGAATAGTTCATTGTTATAGGTGAATCCCAGATCTCCGGTGCGCAAAAACGGCCCCTCGCCGGTGTCGGCAAGTGTGGCACAGAAACTTTCCCGGGTTTCTTCAGGATGGTCCCAATAACCTTTTGCCACGCTCGGTCCCGCCACCCATACTTCTCCAATCTCCCCCGGGTTTCGCCTGGTACGCATCTCAGGATCAACAATCAGAAACCCTTGTTCTGATACGGCGCCCCCGCATCCTACCAGCGTGCGTCCGTTGCTCTTGCCGCACGTATCCGAAAGGAGCCGGCAAGCCGGCAAAGGCAGTGCGCCGGTATTCAGTATAGTGGGTTCGGCCTTTTTGATCCGAGCCGAGACCAGCAATGTCGCTTCGGCGAGACCGTAGCATAAAAGGAACGATTTACGCTGAAAACCATAAGGTGCGAAAGCACCGGTAAACAGATCGAGAGTTTCGGCTCGAACCGGCTCGGCCCCGTTAAAGGCCACATCCCAGCAGCTTAGATCGAGCCCTTTTCGCTGCTCCGGCTCAATCTTTTCTACACAAAGATCGTAGGCAAAATTCGGACCGCCACTGATCGTAGCTCGATAGCGGCTTATGGCATCGAGCCATCGAACGGGTTTCTGCAGGAAATGAAAGGCAGACATCAGCACAATGGGGCTGGCAAAATAGAGAGGAGCGATCACCCCTCCCACCAATCCCATATCATGGTAAGGCGGAAGCCACATTACTCCACATGTTTCCGGCGCTTGTACAAAACTGGTGTGGATAAGGGAAACATTGTCGAACAGGTTCCCCTGACTTATCATGGCCCCTTTGGGTTTTCCGGTAGAACCCGACGTGTACTGGAGAAGCGCAATCGAGTCGCTGTCGAGTACGGGTTCACGCCACCCGGCTGCCGCTGCGGTGGGAATGTCATCGATTGTTAGGTGTTTCAACCCGGACAGCAGCGGATTTAACGAGGAGCGCTGTTTCAGCTTTTCGGCTATCGAGGATGTGGCCAGAACAAAATTCACCCTGGAGTCCTCCACCATAGCCTCAAGTCTTGCCATGGTCTGAGCGTTGTGAGGAGGGTAGGCCGGAACCGCTATCATACCCGCACAGATCGATCCGAAAAAAGCGGTGATAAACTCAATGCCCGGGGGACACAGCAGAAGGACCCTGTCACCCGGCCGCCCAAGCGACTGGAGAGTGGAGGCGATAGCTAGCGTCCTGCATTCCAGTTCTCTATAGGTCAGGTTGACCTCTTCTGTCTCTCCGTCCAGCAGGTAAGTGTATAGGGTTTGTTCCCCGTGGTCTTCCGCCCGCCTGCGTAATATAGCTGGCAGAGTCGCAAGCTCCGGCCACTCACCGGATGCGCTGTGACTCAAGGTTCGCGCAGAAATGTTGTTCATCCAATTATTATCCCGACAGAAGACAAACGCAGCAAAAGAGGAACTTGCCTTAAACCTGCAAAGCCGAACAAACCAGACCGCCGCCCCGGATTGAAATGACTCCCCTTTTCATCGGTTTACTACCAAATCTTTCGGTTAATGTAAATGCATTATGCTACAAAAAAGATATAATACCCCTTAATGTAAGGGCTGGAAACAAGATAGTAGAATATTTTTCGTGCTGTCATGATCCTTCATAGCCTCCCTACGAAAGGAAGCGCGCGTTTGCAGACGGTTATGCTCACCGGCGCCACCGGATTCATCGGATCCCATGTCGCTGAAAGACTTTTGCGTGAAAACGCTTGCGTCCATCTCTGGGTCAGAAGGAGAAACGACCTGATTGTTTCACTGGAGCGAGCAGGCGCAATGGTCTATGCCGGACATCCCAACGACCGCGCAACGCTCAAAGAGTCTTTGCAAGGGGCCGATTCGGTCATCCACTGCGCTGGAGCCGTCCGGGCATTGAACGAGGAACAGTACTTCGAAGCAAACATAGGTCTGACGCAACGCATACTGGAATTGCTCAAAGCACCGCAAGTGATGATTTTGATAAGCTCCCAGGCCGCAGCCGGACCGTCCGGCCCTCGCATGCCATTGAGTGAAGACGCCGTGCCTCATCCCGTCAGCCATTACGGCAGGAGCAAGCTGGCGGCCGAGGAGCGCGTAAAACAATGGGGTGCGGCGAATGACGGCAACTTCACGATTCTGCGTCCGGCTGTCGTCTACGGTCCAAGGGAAAAAGACCTGTATAATTATTTCAAATGGATCAAAAGAGGCCTTCTGCCGCTATTCGACAGAGGCCGTCAGCAGATTTCCATTATCCATGTGGAGGATCTGGTCAGTGCCATTTCGGCATCTTCCCGACACTCACCCTCCGGAGACGTTTATTTCGTTTCCAACGATCATGCCTGTTCGTTGAAGGACATTGGATATGCAATCCGGGAAGCTTTTCATAAGACCCGCCTGGTTGACCTCAATTTGCCGCTGTCAGTGCTTGATTCCCTAGCCTTCTTGCTCGATGCCGCTTCGCTTGTCACCAGAGAACCGGCGATCTTAAGCCGCGAGAAAGTCCTGGAAATCAAACAATCAGCCTGGCTGTGCAGCAACGGCAAAGTCAAAGAAAAACTTGGATGGAAACCGCTCATTCCTTTGAAGGAAGGGATCAGGTTGACTGCTGAGTGGTATGTCGAGCAAGGGTGGCTGTAGCGACAGAACCTTCACTTTCCGCCTGCCCGAAGGTTTGAAGAAATCATGGATATAACGATAGGGTCCTCAAGGTGTTTCAGAGGTCCTTCTTATAGACACGGAAACGTTTGTAAGGTTGACCTCCCAGCCGTTCGCACTCCGCCCTCATTAGTTTATTCGTTTCCATAATGTGATGGGAGTCGTACACTTCCATGCCCGCCTCGCGGGCCGAGAGAAACATTTTGCCCGTCAAAAGCCCGATCAGCCCCAGTCCGCGATACTGTTCACTAACAGCCGCCAGGAGCAGATCAAGTTGCCTGGTTGCGTTTCGGGCCCTCAAAATCTTCAGGAAACCGAAGGGCAGCAAGCGGCCGCGTGCTTGCTGAATGCCTTCAGTTATATCCGGAATGGCGATCATAAATCCCACTGCCTCGCCGTCTTTTGCAATTACCTTGAGGAAACGTGGGTCTAGTAGCGGCAAATACTGCTTCACGAGGACATCCATTTCATCTTCATTTAACGGATCATAGCCATAAATCTTTCTGCCCGTGTAGCATTCGTTCATCAGGCGGAAAACCCCTTTAGCCCACTTGGCGGCATCTTTTTTTGTTTTGAGTTCGATGAGCTCGACGTTGCCTCTCTTGAGAATTCGTTCAATGACCTTCTCCAGCACCGCAAGACGTTTATGCAATTCCGGGCTTGCTCGGTACATTCTGTAAGTCACGTAGTCTATATCTTTACTGTAGCCGGCGCTTTCGACAAAACGCACCATCCACTCAAAGTTGGAATAGGTGACCAGGGCGGCGCGATGTTCAAAACCTTCAATGAGAAATCCCTCCGGGTCCTGATCTGAAAACCCGTACGGGCCAACGACCCTGGTCATGCTTTTCTCCCGGGCCCAATCCTCGACAGCGGCCAGCAGAGCATGAACGGTCCGCTCCTCCTCCCAGGTTTCAAGGTAGGCAAATCGCGCTGTTTTTTCCTCCCGCAGCTCATTATAGCGGTGGTTGATAATCCCCATGATCCGGCCAACGACCTCTTTACCCCTGCGGGCCAACAGAAGGACCGTATCGCTATAAGAAAAGGCCGGATTTTTTCGTAGATCGAAATATCGCCATTCCTGCATATACAGAGGTGGAACCCATGTGTGGTGATTCGAATGGATATTTTCGGGCAGATAAATAAACTTCTTCAATTCGCTGCGGTTGGTTACAGGAAGGATTTCTAAATCCACTTCGGGGTCCTCTTAAGGGCAATACTGCTCATGTAAGTAAAAATTCAGCGCCGGGTTCGGCCTTACCGGTTCTTGCCGCCCGAGGTAATTTGCCGATGGGCGAATGCCCTGAATCGATACAAGTCGTCTGCCCAACCGCAGGCATCGAGGTAGCTTATCATGCGGCTGGGGTTCATTCTGTACATACCAATCAACTGGTGCCAGAACTGATATCTGCTCGGGGAGCGCACTCCCAGGCGCCAAAAAAACTTCGCAATACTCCATGGTCCCAACATCTTGCTCGATGCAACAATGCGTTCGACGGGCGCCAGCGAAGGCACATTTTCCCTTTTTTGACGGGCCAGCGCAAGCCGGGTGGGCCTCATGGCCAAAAAATAGCGGTATGCGCGACGGAGATAGGTCGAAGGATCGTAGAGCTGGTTCACGGCTTGCAGATATTCGCCGATTATTTCCGATTCGGGACGGGTGGGGACATAGTTGAGCTTCCCGGCCATAAAGGTGCCGTCATTTTTATCCTCCAGGAGCCTTCCCTCCTGTTTGAGACGGTCCCACAGGCATGTATTGGGAAGAATACTCAAGGTGTTCAGTGTCACCATTGGAATGCCGAGTTCCTCCACGAACTCGCAGATCCTGTTTCCGGCCCCTTCACGCTCTTGATCGAAACCGATGATGAAACTGGCAATAACGAACAGCCCATTATGATTCATATTGCTCAGGGATTGGGCCAGCGGATGGCGGATATTCTGGTGCTTGCGGGTAAGAGCCAGCACGTTCTCGTCGGGGGATTCAACTCCCACTACGATGCGACTGATATTAGCCTCCGTCAGACGATCGATCAGATCCTTATCTTGTCCCAGATTCACCGAGGCCTGGGTCGTGAAGGAAAAAGGTTCCCCATGATTCTTCATCCAGGGGATTATCTTATGGAGGACGGCGTGAGCGTGTCTTTTGTCGCCGACAAAATTATCGTCGCATATAAACACTTCTTTGCGCCACCCCAAGCCATAGAGGGTTTCCAGCTCCGTTAGAACCTGATCGGGGGTCTTATGACGGGTTTTGCGGCCATAAAGGTTTACAACGTCACAAAACTCGCACTCAAAAGGGCATCCGCGTGAAGTCTGCATTGTGAGTGTCGTGTAGTCGTCGAAGCGAAGGAGATCAAAACGCGGGACCGGGGATTTCGTCAAATCCGGTTTGACCGGCTCTTCGAATACCGCGCTTTTAGCACCATCGCGCAACGCGGCAAGAAACAACGGCATCGCGTCTTCAGCCTCGCCCTGGACGAGGAAATCGACTCCGGCGTCGAGAACTTCCTCCGGAATCGAAGTTGGATATGCTCCGCCGGCCACGGTGGTCTTGCCCCTTTTTACGGCCTCGCGGATCAGGGCCAACAGGCTCTCCTTCTGCACGAGCATGGCGGTAAACATGACCAGGTCCGCCCACTCCCAGTCCTGTTCGGTTAATTTTCGAGTGTTCAGATCGGCCAGCCGCAGTTCCCATTCAGCGGGAAGAAGCGCTGCAACGGTAATAAGTCCGAGCGGGGGCGCCATGGCTTTGGCGCCGTTAAGTTTGCATATCTGTTCGAACGTCCAGAAACAAACCGGAAGTTCAGGATTGACCAATAAGGCTCTCATTATTTCCCCCATGTCTCGATGTGAAATCAGTTCTCCCTGATTTCCTTGACACGTCCCTTCCAGGTTACCCGGTATGTAATCCCCCGCCAATGGATTTCCTGCGCCAAAAGTGTCCTGACATGACACCAAGCGCTAAACGTCAGGGTGACAAAAAACGAAATCATCCATCGCCACAAGGGTCCGGGGGCGGGATGAAACGTCCTCAGAAAAGCCCCGACTCCGCCCAAAGCCGCCAGAAACGCCAGGGACGGCAAAGCAGTCGCTGCAGAGGCCAACCCGGGGAACCATGCGATACATTGCAGGGCGCTAAGAACCAGCAGGGCCGCCATGAAGTACAAAACGATTCCGGCCGCCGCCCAACTGACCGGCAGGCAGAACTTGAGATACAGCAACTGGCGCGTGAGCCATCCGATCCAGGCGGACATCGTTTCATCCCGCAGGGGAGTGGAAAGGCAGGCGGCGGGGACCAGAACGGCCTTTATCCCTGCCTCTCTTAGAGGCTCTACCAGGGAGATGTCATCCACCACATTGCCGGCCCACAATTCCGCCACTCTCAACTCGCGAAAAACGCTACGCTTGAAAGCAGCCGCGCCTCCCCATGGTTCTGTAAGCCAAGGCACGCTTTGAGCCAGATACATAGCCAGAACGTTAACCGCTCTACCCACAGTCGCCAGCCTGCAGTCCAGGGGAATAACATGGTGGTATGCCGTTGTCACCTCAACCTGCTGCAGCACGATGGGCGCCACTAAAGCCTTCAGCCAGCCCGGCGGGGCCAAATGGCCGCAGTCGCAAAATACCAGTACGCGACAGGCGGCATCGGCTTCTCTGACTCCAGCCAGCAGATTATGGTTCTTTTGGCCGCATGCTGCGGCTTTTCCGCTGCAAACATGCTTTGCAAACTGGTGGCCCTCGATCTCTCTGCTGATAACTGCGGCAGCCGGATCATCCATGCCGCGCGTAACGAATAGCAGTTCGAACGCGGGATAATCCTGACTGACAAGCGTGCGGATGGCGTCCGCCATCGCCGGGTCCGACCCGGTTGCCGCAACAATTACACTGATCGGAGGCCATGACGTTTCCGGGAGTGACAGGTAATCTGCGCCGCGTATCCGAAGGTTCCGTCTGCCCGATAAAACGAAGCAGACGACGCCCAGCAACATGAAGCCCATGGAAAATAGCAGATACTTATTCAAAGCAGACCGATTTCTCTTACATATCAGGAGTAACTTCACGATGAAAGCACTCTGTTTCCCGAAGTCTCAATGCATGCGGAAGATAGCAGACAGCCGGCTTCAAAGCAAGGAGAACGCAAATCAGGTGATAACTCCTTGCCTATATTCCAACATTAGCCAGCCAGAGAAATGCCGCCTCCCAACCTAAGTTGTGGCGGGAAACCGGGCGCAGTGGTATATGTGATAAATTACGAGCCGAAGGGCCGGCTTCGAGGGGGCTTTCGTTGTTGAAGCAGGGCTGAGGCTCTAAATCTCCACAAATCAGTGTAGTCCGGTTCAGTTGGCTTACTTGGTTGCTGAGGAATCAACTAAAAGGGGTTGGCCCCGTTTCGGGAACAAGTCGCATGCGAGATCTTAGCAGTAAGGTAACTCAATTTTTTCAATTCCTCAGCGCCCAAAGTCTGGGGCAAATGGCGAATTTTCTAAAAGAAGATGCCCGCCTATTTTTTCCAAAGACTCAGCCACTAATCGGCAAGGAAAGAATCCTCAAATTCTTTCAAATTCTTTTCCGCCAGTATCCTGAACTCACCTTTACTGTCGAGCACACCATTGCCCAACAGGATAAGGTCGCAGCCCACTGGAGAAACAAGGGAACCAACAGGAAAAATGAGCCCTATGAGAACGAGGGAGTGACCCTGTTTTTCTTCGAAGATGGGCTGGTCTCCCTAATGAGCGACTTTTTTAAAGATACTGGAAAGTTCTGACCACACCCGGCAGCCGGCAGCCTGCATCCTGTTCATTGGGCCGGGTTATCGACAACGAGCCTGACCGATCTCATTATCCTCGGCCATCCTGCCGCAACATTTTGTAAAGAATCAGATCATGCATTCACGAAATCGAGGCATACTGCAAGTTCTATCCTTGGCAGGACATCGCCGGTGAAGCGCATCTCAAGTCCGCGCTTTCCAATTGCCGTCCCGATTCTCCTGTCCTCACAGGTGGTTTAGCCTCCCAAGTGTAAGATTTCCAGCCCGCACAACTTCCGTTCAAGTCTTTGTTAACAAGTACCGTTAGTTAATTGACCGCTGTCTTTCATGGCCTTACTACGGCCTGCATCCGTTCGACCCTCAGGAGCAGCCGATCAGGTTTAAGCGTTTCTCGAGGTGGGGCCCTTTAACCCGGGAGGAATGAATTATGCGTAGTAGATTCAAAAGACACGCTCTTTTTCTGAGTTTTCTCCTGGTCCTCGTGTTTTCGGTACAGGCAGGATTTTGCGGCTATACGGCCGACTGCGACCAGGCCCCAACATGGGAAACCGGTTCCTGGACAAAGCGTGACTGTCTGAAATTTGAGGAAGCGCTTGACGATGCAGCCGGGCCCACAGTTCCCGGCAAAATTTGCAACGCCCTGCTTGGGATCCTGCCGCCCCTCCAGTACGCAGGGCCTCCCGACATGCCCCCGTGGCCTCGCGACCAGATAAACGAGGCAAGACTAAATGGAGGCAAAATGAGCTGGGAAGGGCTCCCTGGAAAGTCGCGCATCCGCGTGGCGGCGTTTATGGACAAACAGACTTACATGGACTGGTATTACCCCTGCATCTTTGGCGGAACGGACAAGGGCGGAATCAGTCACCCGGCCGGAGGTGAGGCCACGTCCATCCTGAAGCGGGGTTTGTGGGTGACGGTTGTGCCCGAGTTGCGAAATTTCTTTTGGACCCGGCCTGTGGATTCCTGCCCTCCCGGCAAGGAAAGGATCGTGCAGTTGATGGGGTTAAACCCGAGAAGACCCTACGACGTGGTACTGGAGATGTGGGTGAACCAGGAAGATCTCTACAGGCCGACGCCCGACCCCGATACTTCGGGTCATAAAGCCGGGTTGGCGGTTCAACTCGACGAGACAATAAACGTATGGGGTCTGGACTGCCAAAAATGGGCATTCTCGAATCCCTATCTCTTCTTCTCAACCGACCAGACATACCAGGCGTGGTTTGCCTATAACGCAGCAACTACCTACTACAACCCTTCCGCTCCTCAGAACACCGCGCCCTGGACAAGGCTTGGATATACCTATGACTGGGGAAGGCCGGTGAACCATGTCGGCGCAAGCGAATTCATGATAAAAACCCACCCGAATCTGGATGGACAGGGGACCACCGGAGTGTACGCAACCTATATCAGGGCAATGAAAGACTACGATAAGTCGTGGAACGAATACTTCCGGTGTCAATGGCGCGGCGACGGAATCAACAGGGACAAAGTCCCTCACGCCGACGTAAATGAGGCGGCGGCAGGTGACTGAGATCGTGCCGGGCGCGTTCGCGCGTGAGGTCGAACAGGGCGGCGGTGAAAGGGTCATCTATCTCGTTATCCTTGCCCTTCCCCGTTAATCCGATGTACTTGCGCCGGAGAATTGCCCCCGTGGAAGCGCCCGAAAGCACGAGACATCATCACCGCCATAATCAGTGCGCCCAATCCCGCAACGAGAATGTGAATCGGATTGCGCAGATCAAAATCACCGACCTGGCATACAAGCAAGTAACCGGCTGCGATATTGAATGCTCCCCAGAGCACGTTCACGGTTGAGGAGGACAGCCCTTTTCCCGGAGGCTTCGCAAATGGACTTTGGAAAGGCCTTCCCATCATTCCGCTTACGAAGTGCGGGATGGCATTCGCAAGAAAAGCGCCGCCAAAAAAATAGGAAACGTAGTTAATCCATTCCATCTTCTATTCTCCCTGTGTAATTTTCTGATGTATTAGCGCCGGAAGGCGGCTTGCCGCCCCGAGCACGAGCAAATGAAGCCCGGTCAGCAGCACAAAAGCGATCATGAACGGGCGAGGCCCGGAGGCCGGAAAGTAAGGTAGCGAAAGCGAGAGAACTACAGCCATGACCGTTGTCGCGAGCGGTCCGCCCAATCTTTGGACGATATTGATCGCAGTGGCCGCGACGGCGAACTTGTCTCTCGGAACCGAAGCATACGCCGCCGATACCGAAGGAATACCGATCGTACCCTGGCCGACGCCGGCAACGAGCAGGCTCATTACAGTCAAGGCGGGCGAGAACCGGGTTTGAACCATCCAGAGAAAAGGAAACATGCCCAAAAGAGCCAAAAGCGCGCCGCCTGCCGAAACCGCGCGACAGCCGAACCTTTCGGTCAAAAATCCCACCAGCGGAAATGAGCACAGCATCCCGACCCCCATGGCCGCCAACATCCATCCCGCCCTGGTCGCAGACAGAGCGCAGCCTGAGATCAAGTAAAGAGGAACAAGAAACTGCCTTGCATAAGACACTCCATTGGAGAGAAACTGGGTCGTAGCCGCCGTCGAAAAAATACGGTTATTGAAGAGCCGCAGATCGATCAATGCTGCGCTTCCCTTCCGAATCGCATGCAGGACAAACGCGCCTATCAAAATCGAACCCGCCAGCAAAGTCGAAGCTCCATCCCGATGCGAAGCATGCTGGAACCCGTAAAGAAGACACGCCAGACCGGGAGAGATCAACAGGAAGCCCGAAAGATCAAATGGACGCTTTTGGATCGCAGCTTCGTCGCCTGGAAGCAGAAAAGCCGCTAACCCGACCCCCAAAATCCCAATCGGCAAATTCAGGTAAAAAAGCCAGGGCCAGGCAGCGTATTTCAAGATCGCCCCCGCCAGGACCGGACCCAGGATCGGTGCGATCAAGACAGGCACAACCGTATAGCCCATTACCCGGGCCATATGCCGCCCCGCGAATTTGGCCATCATCATCTGAGCCATCGGGGCCAGCAGCCCACCCGCCATCCCTTGGATCACCCGGGCCAAAATCAGTTCATCCATCGTCCGCGCAGCGCCGCAAAGAAGCGACGCAAGCGTAAAAACCGAGAAGCACCCCAGGTAAAGCCGCTTCGCTCCCAGCCGGTCTACGAGCCAGCCATTGAGAGGCAGCATGAGCGCCAGCGCCAGCAAGTAGCCACTGAGAATCCACTGCGCCGTCGCAATCGACGAATGGAGTTCCTGACGAATGACCGACAGAGAGACGCTCACGACCGTTCCATCCAGTGCCGTCATGAACGGCCCCACAAATACTACGGCTGCAACTCTCCATACCCTCGGGTCCAGGCCGTCGGAGGGATTGCGGCTTTTGTCATCGCCGGTCACAATTTCACCAGGCGTTTCATGATCTCGCCGGCCGTGAACAGGGTTTCCCTTTCCTGCTCATCAAGCTGGGCGATGGCCTGCGCCAGCCAAGCCCACCTCGCACCTTTGGCGCTCTTCCGCACGGCGGCTCCCTTGGCGGTCAACGCGATATTCACTTGGCGGCCATCGGTCGGATGCGGACTGCGCTCAACGATGCCCATTTCCTCAAGCGCCGCGATGGTGGCTCCCATCGATTGGGGTTTCATACCTTCGGCGCGCGCGAGGCCGGCAGCCGTTGCAGGCCCGTCCCTGGCCAGGCGCGCCATGACGGAAGCCTCGGTCCATGAAAGCTCATGTGAGGCCGCCGCAGCGCGGAAGCGGCGCATCAATAGCCCAACGGTCTGACCAAAATCGGTTACTGCCGTGTCGTCGATTTCAAGGATTTTTCGTCGCATAGTAATTTTATGATATAGCAAAAAACAGGTAAACTGACAAGTCAAACTTGCAAGTTTACCTGTTTAATTAAATCGGCCGACCTACTCCAGGCCGGGGCGCTGCCCCGGCCGAGATGTTTCCATCCCGGATCGGTTGTAAGAGTGTGTCATCATTAATCTTTTTCTTTGCCATGGATACATCCTGGAAACATCATTACGCACAGGACTGGGGACTGAGGACTAAGTAAAAGCCTCCAGGGCGCTAATACGCTTTTCCAACTCGGCCGGGCTGTTTCCATCCCGGATCAATTGTAAGAGTGTGTCATCGTTAATCTTTTTGTTTGCCATGGAAACATCCTGGAAACATTATGGGAATTTTTGGTTTACCGCCGTCATAGCCGGGTTGCGTCAAAATGAGCACCACAAACATTTTCCACTCGACGACGCGGGCCGTTACGCAGGACTGATGACCGTGGACTGTGGACTGAGTAAAAGCCGAAGAAAGCGGCTTGCCATCTCACTTTGCTGATGTGTTTGATCCCTTTTCCCGCATGGAAACACATGGAAACTCCGTGGAAACATTGTGGAAACTTTTGGGAAACTGTTTCCATACTAGATCCACCGCAGAGACGGGGCATAGTCCGAACATGGAGAGGGCGCAGAGGCAGGCTTTGCCAGATATGATTTGCATAATTAACAGAAACAGCCATTTCTAGGTCGTGAGAGCCCTGTCGATCTTGTTGAATTTTGTGTTCTCTCTGCGTACCCTGCGCCTCTGCGGTGAATCTGCTGTTTTCCCGAATAGTCTGGCACACTCTGAGAGGCCGCGCAAAACGGCAACCAGAAGCGGCATCCAGAAGCGGAAATAGAAACGGCAACCAGAAGTGGAAAAAAGAAAAAAGGCGGTGAATCGTGATTAATGAAAAACCAAATTCAACTTCCCGATACCAGGCACTTTTCGTGAGGACCGACGATCCGACCCCGAATGTTATGCGTGGCCTTTGACGAAGTGGCGGGGATCTCCTTCAGGGACAGAGACGGTGTCCAGATCATGAAGGACTTTATGGCCTCCGGTTCTTTTTCGAGAGGCCGTGACATCATCAATGCGAATTCCTCCCCAAATGGTAGTGTTGGGGGATATGAGTCTCGGAGGCAGCGTCATCCCAGTGGAAAATCTCGCACAGACCCTCCAGGTGGCTTTCGACGCTGGAGCCAAGCGGATACTGATCCCTATGAGTAGCGTTAGCGATATCCCCACCGTGCCTGGCGAGTTATTTGCGAAATTTCAGATCAGTTTTTATGCAGATCCGGTGGATGCAGTGTTTAAGGCAGTGGGGGTGGAGTGAAGCATTTCGATATAGTTGGTCAAAACTGCTGAACGTGAATGGGGTGAATCACAGCTTCAGGTAGACGATCCCAGGGGACTGTTCTTTCACTCTGAAGATCCCCGCACACTGGGCCACGCAGTGGCGAGGGGGTGTGGGGGGCACAGCTCCGCGTTGTTGAAAAGCCGGCTCAATCCTGGTTACCGCCCCCATCGCCTTTTACTACACGAATCCCATCCATCCGGAACACGGCGGGGAACAGGGCGTCATCCAGAAGGGCAAACCTGGACCGGGAGCGGGTGAGCTCGGCAATGAAGGTCCCGAAGGGTTCGAAGTACACTTTGCCTGTTCTCAATCTTTCTTCCGAGAAATCCTCATCGCGGACGACTATATATCCGATCCCGTTTCGTTTGCAGAAGGCCCGGATTTCGTCTGCGTTATCGGAATAGTAAGCCCTGAAAAAATCGAAACTTCTCGCCTTTATGACGCTCCAGTAAGGCTCGCTCCATGTGTGGGAGAGTTTATAGGTGACAAAGGCTTTGCGCCGGGAAAAAGTCAGGACATTGTCCATGACTTCGGGGTGTCCCGCAATGGTGGCATCCAACGCAGTGGTGGAAAGGAAGCGGTACAGGGGAGCGCCAGCGGAGTAGTCATAAAGTTCCACGTTATGCAGACGCACCGCACCAACGAGCGCCAGCAGCAGGAACAAGCCCGGAAAAACGAAGCGGGTCAGATCCAGATAGTCGACGACGATTTTGAGGCATAAGGCAAAAGCCAGGCAGTAAAGTATAGTCAGTGAAGACTCGATATAGCGGCTCGGCACGAAAAGCTTGAGCGGTATGCAGAAAGCCAGGGCATAGAGCGTGAAGGATGCAGCCATGAGATACCCGAACACCCGAAATCCAGCCCAGTGAATGCTATTTTTTGCAGTCCTCGCCAATGCGAAGACCCCGACGGCCACCATGGCGGCGGCGCTGAACCATCCACAAACAGGACCCCACTCATGAAAAGGCAGAATGAAACTCCAATGTTCGATCAATTCCAGATAGAAAGGGCGTAGGATTTTATACCGTCCGGCGGCGGTGTACTCGACCTTCCCGGCGATCTCCTGCATTCCGACGAGGCTACCGAATGCGGGTGAATTGAGGACCGCGTATTTGAGGAGCATAATGCACACGCCGGCCGCCAACGGCAGAACGGAAAGGATGAGCTTCCCGAAAGAAGGGACGGCGTCCACTTCGGGTTTCAAGCCGAGCGCGGCCCCGTCATGAACGCACGATCCATGGGGCTCTACATAGGATGGCGCAGGATTTTTCCGGCCGGGCCCCTTTTCACGCCGGCCCGCCCTATGCTGAAGAAAGGATTTTACGCTCAGATGCGCTAAGTAAAGTAAGTGCGTTGCCAGGCAAAGCAGGAAAATGTAAGGGAGGAAAAGCGATTGCACCATAACGGCAACTGAGGCGGCAGTCAGGCGATTCTCGGCAATCAGGCAGAGATAGCCTAATAAGAGAGGAAAGGCGAAAGCCCGGGGCAGACCTCCTGACATGTTTCCCAGGAACGATCCGAAAAGGAAATAGACGGCAACAGCCAGCAGGGCCGTAAGATCGTCGCGAAACACCAGGGCTAAGCGGTAGATCAAGAGAGCGGATAGTATAAACAGGAACCCCGTGACGACTTTGGTGAACTGCACCGGGTTCATTAATCCGGAAGCAAAGCGGTATATGGCAATCACTCCCCATGAAACGTAGTTGCCGGCATACCCGGCCAGATAATCATGAGGGTAAAGGCCCGGTTCGCTCCATTTCTGCATCCAGAAGATCTGCTGGCGAACGTCGTCATTAATGACGTAAGGGGATATGAAAGCCTGCCAGTGTGCGATGACATAGACTGCTAAAGCGGTTGCCGTTATGTACAGCACGTGTGTGGTATGTTTAGATCTCAACACTTGCCCGCCGTTTTCAAAAGCGCGCTTTCAGTAAGTTTTACTATTTGCCTGAGAGAATAACGCTGGACGGCCCGCTCACGCCCTTTAAGGCCCATTTCATTCCTCAGCTCGGAATCGCTCAGTATCCTGACCAGGGCTTCGGCGAGTGCTACGGGATCGCGGGCGGGGACAACGAGGCCCGTGACCCCGTCCTCAACCGGTTCCACAGCGCCTCCGGCCCTGGTGACAACAACCGGCAGCCCCATCGACATCGCCTCGAGCACTGCATTAGGGAATCCTTCCGACCTCGAAGGGAGCGCGTAAACCCATGCCTTGCTCAAATAAGGCCTCACATCCCATGCCCCTGCAATATGTGTGATGTATTCTCCGAGACGATTAGATTCGATGAACCGAAGGAACCTGCCCCTCAAATAACCGTCTCCTACCACAATCAGGCGTGCCTCGGGAATCTTTTCGAGCACCTGCTTAAAAGCGCTTAGAAGGTTGAGGGGATCCTTTTCCTTAACTAGACGGCCTACACAGACGATAGTTGGGTGCAGGTCCCCGGGCCTTCCGTCAGGAGCGTAATAGCCATCATCCACACCGTTCGGAATGACTAAAATACGAGTGGGGTCAACCCCGTGTTTTTTAACGGTAGACTTCTTGACGGCTTCAGCGTTCGCTATGATTAGATCGCTCAAGATCCAGAGCAAAGATTCGTATTGCTGACCTCTGTAACCCCGCTGGCTCGATACGATGGCGGGGATTCCAATTATCCGTCCGAAGAGCCGTCCCCAAATACCCGGAACCGGAGTCAGCGTGTACAGGATTGCGGGTCTTTCCTTCTTCAGCCTTGAGTAAAGCCGGCCAAGGGCCCTTGGAGTCACCCTCGAATCCCTGGTAAGATAGACGACCTTTTGCCCCGTGGCCATGGCCATCGGGGCCATATCATCGCCTTTCCGCAGCACCCAAAGTTCGAGGTCGAACAACTCTCTGTCGAGATGCTCGAGAAGATGCAACGCATAGCGTTGGGACCCGCCAAACTCCAGGTCTTGAACAAGCAGGACCGTCTTTATCGGAGAGGGTTTTTCCAAAGTCACCGGACCGATCCGCCGCTGTGCCGGCCGGGACAGGCTGACGCGCCGTCTGACCAGGCTATTGCCCACATTTCGCACCGGCCGCATTACTATAGAGATCGATAATCATACCGGCATTTTTTACCGGGTCGAAAAGTTCAAGAACGAGGCTTCTTCCTCGCTCGGCCATTGCCAACGAGCCGTCCCGGTCGCTCAGCACCTTTCGGACAGCTTCGGCGAGGGATCGAGGATCACGCGCAGGGACCAGTAACCCGGTTTTACGGTCGACAATTACTTCGCTTATCGCGGAAACGTTTGCCGCAACCACGGGGAGGCGATGAATAAGGGCTTCCATGATAACGTTCGGGATGCCGTCCCGCTCTCCGGTCCTATGAACGACGCATGGCGCGACGAACACGTCGGCGGAACAGAAAAGATCGGAAATAGCGTCGTGTGAAACAAAGCCGGGGAAACATACGCGGCGCTTAAGCCCCAGTGCTCGGGCGAGCATTTTCAATTGAGGGCCTCTGGGACCAGCCCCCGCAATAACCATTTGAAAATCAAGTCCCTCTTCATCCAGCCTCTTCGCGGCCCTGAGCAGCACCTCAAAGCCTTTTATGGCCACAAACCGGCCGGCCGCAAGTATCCTGAAGGGAGGGGCCATAAGGGCAGGGGCTTCCCGGAAGCTTCTCATCGTCAGCCCGTTATATGTTAGCTTGAGTTTGCTCGAATCCGCAGCAAATCCGGCTAGATATTCCAAGTTTTTTCTATTGTTGGTCCTGACAAAAACGGCGTTTTCGATCTTTTCCTTCAATGCCCCGTCAGGCGGATAGATGTCCCCGGCCCTTCCGGTAAAGCTGAAAGGTATGCCTGTGAGCCTGGATGCTATCCAGGCAGCCGTTGCGGGCCCCATGGCCCAGGGCGCATGGATATGATCGAAATCTTCATTTTCGAACATCCTGGCAAGAGTGAAACCGCACAGGAAAGCAAAGATGTTTTCGCCCCCGAATTCCAGCGAGTTCCATCTCCTGATAGGAACCGTGCCGAAGAGTTCTCTAACCAGCGCCGGTTTTTTCCGGCGCCAGTAGGCGATATCGCCCGGCAGCCGCTTGATCGCTGGAATCCCCAGGCGCTTGACGTCCTTGTAGGCCTGCATCTCTAAAGATAGTTTCCGGCTCAGTTGCCCGTAAAGGGTGAAAACTTCGACTGGCAGGCCAAGTCCTCGCAAATTGACGACTTCCCGGAAGATAAAGGTTTCGGAAGGCTTAGGAAACCATAACAGAATGTAGGCGATTTTCGGCAGTTTCAAGTCAGCCTGGCCTGGTTTTTGGACTCGATTTCGGCTTCTCCAAGCTTTTCCTCTAATTTTGCCGCGATTTGTTCATTCCCGCAGAAATCTCCCTTGCCGATGTTGCCCCGGTATTCGACGAGCTTTTCCTCAAAACGCGCCAGACGCGAAATGAGCGGAGCAGCTTCCAAGGTATAGTCGCCGTATTTAAGCTTCCTTAGCATGCTAGCATTGAAAAACTGCTCGTATGCAATATGAATCGGATAACAAAAAACCGGTTTCCCGAGAAAAAGGGCTTCCGAGATCAGGTTATGGCCTCCATTGGATATAACATAACGACAGGTTGCAAGGTCCCTCAAAAGACCGACTCTGGATGGCGGCCTGAAAACTATGTTCCTGGTGCCGGGCTTTTCTCCATGGCCGTAAACTGTGTAACGATTTCCAGATTTTTCCAGCTCAGGGACCAGTTTGCTGAAAGTAGGAGAGGACTGGTAGACCAAAACGTGCTCTCCGTCTTCGGGCTGTACATCTTTCAGGTCTTTTCGTAAGACCGGGGGAAAAACGTCCGTCGTCTTGGGATCTCTCGGCGGGAATTGGTAAAAGGAGCTTATGAAATAATGATCGGCCTTGCTAAACATCAATTGAAGAGGCAGAGCATAAAGAAATCGGCTGAACATCTGTCCCTTTGGAGTTTCAAATCGAAGTTTGGTCAGAAAATGATGATTGTCGAGGCTGATGCACGTAATCCCCAGCTCTTTAGCGATAATGGAGGTAAAGTATTCGTAGGCCGTTACGGCCAGGCAGGGTGAAAATCGCTCGATTTGTGCGATAATTCGCCTGACAGCAAGGTTTCTTCCAAGCAGAATTTTGGATCCGTTCCTGATAGTGGCTGCAATGTTAACTTTGTTATTCGCATAAAAGGTTGCAGGGACAGGCACCTCCAGGAATGAAAATCCCATTTTGACCACCTCCCGGACCGTCCCGGCGCCCAGGAACAGATACTCGTGTTGAGGGGCCATTTCCGCCAGGGCTAAAGCCTGGCTCAAATGCCCGTAGGCATCACCCATTACCCCTACAATAATCCTGGCCAAATAAAAAACCCTCCGGCCCGCATCAACACAGATGCCGGCAGAATTGACAACGCCTGCCTAAATCGAACGCATAATCGCATAATCCCGTGAAGCACGTCAATGTTGCGAAAGAAACGGACAAACCTTGAACCGTCACGGTCCTCCAGTCCGGTGCCCCTTCTTCGCATACGGGTTTGCGGCCAGGTACTCCGCCAGGTGTTTCTGCCTGTGGACGAAACTGCACTTTAAGCAAGGATGCTGTAAGTTAGAGGCCAACTCGCCTGCCGCCGGTTTGTCGAACATTTTTCTGGCCTCGATATATCTTTGGCTTGTGTTTTCGATGCCTGAAATATGGGCAAAATCGTCGTCTTTAAAGTATAGAAGACAACATGGCGCAATCCCACCATCAGAGTTTAGTACGATTGTTCTCCATAATTGACAGCACAATCCACCGGTGCCGTGATACAGCAGCCTTTTCTTTTCTTCATCTATCAGGATGATTTCTTCTTCGGGTCCACCGGCTATATGGGATCTGAATATATCAACACCTATTTCACCGGCCAGACGAAGTGCTCCCCGGGCCTGATGAGCATTATATTTAAAGGTCAAGTATTTTAGCTCTATGATCGGATTAAGAAGATGCATCCTCTTTTTATAGTCGATGAGATGTTTCAAGTTATCTATAACTAACGATAAATTTCCTCTTCTGTGATATCGCTCATAAATGTCCTGCGTTGTACCGGATATGCTTACAATAAGTACATCCAAACCAGCATCACATAACTGTTCGATAGTAGATCTATTTCTTATGTTCAGATTTGACGATATCTGATTAAATATATTTCTTTCATGAAATAGGTGTACGATATCGTATATTCTTGGGTGCAATAATGATTCACCCCAATTGAACAGGTCAGCAGCAATCAGGTATTTTCCATAACGGTCAAGGAATGTTTTGACCAAATCAACGTCGATTATGCGTTCCGTGCGTCCGCTGATCTCCCGCCTGCCGGTGGGGCAATAGGGGCATTCCAGATTACATGAGTTGCTTACATCAACTACTGCATGGAAGGGAAATCCTCTTGGCAAACTGGCTCTTTTCAGTCTTTCGTACTCTCGCGTCACAAAGTTAGAAACTTTTGATCGAGTTAGATATTTGACGATACCAAGCGAATATGAAATTACATCTCTTGCGTCCCCGAACTGTTCCGGAATAATAGATATGGTTTTATAGACAAGTTTGTTAAGAAGATCATTTCTGTTTACCGGCATGGATCAAGCCTGACATTTTGTGGAAAGCGGATAATTACACCCCGAACAATGGGTAAGCTTGACCGCCTACGAATTCCGAGGAGCCTTTCCGGATCGGATTCCACCCCGGAAAGCAATTGGCTTGTTGCTGCTCGCCCGGTAAGTTTCAATCGCTCATCTGCCTTAGAGGAAAATATCAGAGAGTTAAGGCGAATGCAGCGACATTTTCATGCATAGTCACGCATATTTCGTATCCCACCGGCTGGTCAATGAGACATGTAACCCCTTTTGATCACCCTGTTAAGTCTGCCTACTATTAAAGCGCCGGTTTTGGTATAGTTTTTATTTTTACCGCCGGGCGAGACAACATGGATGGAACAGGAAGGAATAGAAGGACAATTGCGACGCCCAGCCCCTGAGATATGAATCGGAGATATCTCGAATCCAACCGGGTGCGCTAAAAGTAGGACAGATTTCTTCAAATGTATTCCGGCAAACAGGCCGGCATGCCCGATGAAGTCTTTTCGCCTTTGAGAAAGTGTGCAAAAAATGATAGAAGTCAGTATTGGGTTAAATCATCGAACAAGGTTCAACGTAAAAATCACATAACACCTGTCATGAGAGCCAAAGGAGCAAACTTGAAAACGGTCGAATTCGGGAGCAAGATTTACGAGGTCGATGAGGATGATTTCATTTTGAATCCCGACGAGTGGGACAAGAATTTCGCTGAAGGAATGGCGCCCAAAACCGGGATATCCGGTGAACTCACTCCAGCGCATTGGGATGTATTGTGGTTCATTCGTGAGTTTTATCTGGAAAGCGGCAAGTGCCCCATTGTTCAAAAAGCCTGCAAGGCTCAGAACCTGCACATAGCAGATCTCCAAAGGCTCTTTCCTTCCGGTTATCGCCGAGGTGCATGCAAGCTTGCCGGGTTGTGCTGCGACCCTGAACATTCAAAGCTTTCCAGCTCGCCCAAGTCTGCAGACTCAGTATCTTCTTCTCTTATCTACCGGACAAATGTCAGAGGGTTTCTGGTCGATCCCGCCGAATGGAACGTTGATTTTGCCGAGCACAAGTGGGAGGAAACAAAAATGCCCGGCGCTCTCACTGAAAAACACTGGAAAATAATCTATTATCTGCGCGCGCGATTTGCAAATACGGGTAAAATCCCCACAATCTATGAGACATGCGGGGACAATGACATTGATATCGAGGAATTCGACGCACTCTTCCCTGACGGATATCACCGCGGGGCAGTAAAAATTGCAGGACTGAGCGGGTAACAAGAAGAATCACCCCGAACTAGTTTCCGCCCGGAAAGGGTCCTTTTCCGCCCTGGTGGCGTCAATCTTCGGGGTTTCTTGTGCGGCGTACATAGGTACGCCTCCGCGCAACCCCTCGATTTCCTTGCCAGGACGAAAAATGCCTCCTTTCCGAATCGAAAACTTCCAGTGTCTAATCCGGGGTTTCCGGATGGACACTAACTACTTCCTCACGTGGCATTCGCCGCAGGTAACCGGCCCCTTTTTCAGGGTCCTATGGCAGGTTTTACACTGAAAATGGAAAGCATCCTCGAGCGAAAGCAGACCATCATCTGCTTTCTTTTTGTGGCAGGAATCGCAGGTCTGCCCCTCTCCGCCCCGGTTATTCAGGAATGCGTCAAAATCATGATGGCACCGAATGCAGTCCAGCTTTTCCGAATGGAGCTTGTGATTGAACTCGACCAGGGGTCTCTGGTGCTTTCCAATCTCCGTATGATTTAGCAGGATGATATCATCCTGGGAATGAACCAACGGGACGAAAGCGGCAAAGACCAGGACAACCAGCACGAGTCTTGCGTATGTCATTGGAATTCCTTTTATTATACACTACCATCCAGATTTGCCGGACAAAATGAGCACGGCTTGGGAGTTCCCTTTTCACGGTAAGAATAGTGAGTCCTGAGGTAATGTCAATTATGCTTATGGATTGCCTGAACGCGGACAGGAAAAATTCAGCGGACCGGCCGTACACTTGTTGTATTCATCTTGCAACTCGGTCATGCATATCGACAGATCGCCTGAGTCTAAAGGATCATGGTGGATTGCCTTGCATATTTCAGCTCCTGATTGATACCGATCGTTGCAGTGACTTGCAGTTACCGCATCCAATCTACAATCAGCCCAGGCAGAAGTATAGAACGTTAGAACCATTGCAATTATTAAGACGATCTTCTTCATAATATCCTCCTGCGTGCGTATCAAGTCTTCACGGACGCCATTGGCTCCTGTCGGAAATCCGAGACCCTAAATCAATGGTAATCACTGATTCTCAAAGAGACCGTGATTCAGGCAGGGCAACCTTAACTAGTGTCCATCCGGAAAGGGCCCTTTTCCCTGGCGGCGTCAATCTTCGGGCTTTCTTGTGCGGCGTACATAGGTACGCCTCCGCGCAACCCCTCGATTTCCTTGCCAGTACGAAAAATGCCTCCTTTCCGACTCGGAAACTGCGAGTGTCTCATAGGAGAGATTCTCATTACGCTCATCCGGGTTTTCGGATGGACACTATCTCGGTGAAGTTCCGATTGAAGTGGAGGTTACGGTTGCAGACACCCGGCCGCAGAAGTCAGGACAGTTCAGGCTCATGGGGAGGAAGTCTTTAAATTGGTGCCGATCCGGGCTGGCTGAAAAGCCGGGAAGACCAGATGCCCGGATCGTTCACCTTCATTTATTTCCAGGGTAGTATAACCGGAAGCTCGAGCAGAGCATCTAAAGCTCGCAACCGAGGGAGAAACCCTCGTCAATTGCATTGCCCATGCGACCGACTTTGTTTGCATCGCCAATGACGCGCACGTTCTTGACGCCGGCCGCTTCAAGAGCTTTTGCCAGCGAATTTTCCGGTCTGGAGCCCATTGCCAGGATTACCGAATCCGCTGGAATTGTCACGTCATTCCCTTGGATGTCAGTATACACCACTTTACCCGGCTGAATGTCCTTCATCTTGGCGCCGTTGACGAGGTTGACCGCGCGCATCCCCAACTCTTTGAGCAGAACCCACCGCGTGGACGGCCCCACGTCCTGTGCCATCCGAGCCATCATTTCTATGACGGTGACCTTCTTTGCGCCTTTCACCATAAGTTCGCGAAGGACTTCGGGCGATTCGGCCTCGTGAAGTGCCAAGAAATACAATTGCTCGGGTGATATGGTTCCTTCCGTGGCAAGAGACAGAGCAGTTTCAAGGCCCACCGAACCGCCGCCTACCACTACCACGTCTGCGCCTGTCCGGACATTGCCTTTGAGCACGTCCCAGGCTTGATGCACGTTAGGCGCTTCAACAGCGGAAATTGGAGGTTTGAACGGTGCTGCGCCGGTAGCAACCACCACTACGTCGGGTTTTTCTTTTTGCACCAGATCGGCCGTTACCTCGACCCCCGTGCGCAGTTCGACCCCATATTTGGGAAGCACCGCTTTGAAGTAGTCGAAAATATAATGAAAGTCATGTTTCCCGGTAGCCGATCCCGCCCATTGAGCCTGGCCTCCAATATGATCTTCTTTGTCACACAAGATGACTTTGTGTCCCCTGAGGGCCGCGGTTAGCGACAATTCGCATCCTGCCGGACCCGCGCCCGCTATGAGGATCTTTTTGGGCTCCTTTGCCCGTTGCAATTCGGTTTGCAGTTCCTTTCCGGCCCTGGGATTCACCACGCACCCGACAGGCAGCCCTTGAAATACGTGGTCTAAGCATCGTTGATTGCATGCCACGCAACGCCGGATTTCCTCAGACCTTCCTTCCCGGGCTTTTTTGACGAATTCTGGGTCGGCGATGAGTCCCCTCGCAACTCCCACAAGATCCGCATTGCCTTCCTGGAGGACTCTTTCGGCAACAAAGGGGTCATTGATCCGGTTGCAGCCTATGACCGGAACGTCCACGTTTTCTTTAATCCCTCGAGCCAGATATGCGTATACTGCCTGGGGCAGGTCGAAAGTGATTTGCGGGACCCGGCTCTCGTGCCATCCGCCCGTTACATTGATGCAATCGGCGCCCGCTTCCTGCGCGGCCCTGGCAAATACTCGGGATTCCTTGTTGGTGTTGCTGCCCGGAACAAAGTCATTACCAGCCACTCGGACTATAAGCGCCATGTCCGTGCCGATTTCCTCCCGTATACGCCGGATAGTTTCCAGTCCAAAGCGCATACGATTTTCAAGAGAGCCTCCGTACTCGTCCTCCCTCTTGTTGGTCTTAGGGGAGAGAAACTGACAAATGAGATACCCTGCGGATGCAATCACCTCTACGGCATCAAATCCAGCTTTTTTTGCACGGCCAGCCCCTGCGGCAAAATCCTGCTGAATGCGTTCGATGTCTTCCAGAGTCATGGGCGTGGTCTTCTGTCGAGTGAAATAGCTGGTGCACTCTGAGGGCGCAGGAATAGGCAATCCTTGCAAACCGCAAGAGGAGTAGGCGCCGGCCATGTAGAGCTGCACAGCGATCTTGGACGCCTCTTTGTGAATCACGTCCGTAAAACGCGCAAATCCCGGGATGTTTCGATCGTCCATTATCGACAGGAACAGATCAGCTCCTGAAGCCTGTTCGTCAATGGCCGCACCGCCGATAATGATCAGGCCGGTTCCACCTCTGGCCCGTGCGGCGTAAAAATTCACAAATTGATCAGTGACTTCTCCGTTAGGAGAGTAATTAAGATGCATGGCCGGCATAACGACTCGGTTGGCGAGCGTGAGCGGTCCTATGGACACGGGTTCAAACAGTCTGGTTATCAACGGGACCTCCTGCGATTCGATGCTTTTTGAGTATTTACAAACGGATGAGTATCAGGCCCATCTCCAGGTTAGGAATCATTCACCGCTGGACCATACGCCCCGCAACAGGAAATGTCAATTTGCAAGCAGGCGCCTTAGTAAGCAAATGGAGTGACTGCTCTGAAAAGCAAGCGAAATGTCCGCTTTTTCGGGACAGGCTGGCGGCAGGTTGGAAAGTGCCTTCCCTATCTGACTCTTTACTAAAAGAAATGGTTATCAGCTTTGATTTGGACCATAAAGCAAGGGGTATACTACCTCGCCTAGCTCAAGCCCACTTGGTGCAAAAGCCCAGTGGGTGAAAAACACCTGCGTAAAGTCCGGCAAATACCTCCGGCATGGATCGAACCACCTGGAGCCATTCCAGTAACCCTCAGAGAGGAAGTCCTTAAATTTTACATAGTAATAGCCGGGGGCCGGAGGTAATTTCTCATTCATTCCCCAAAAAGTGAGTGTGAATACCAAGGGCATGATCTTTTCCCCACACTAGCGCTACGCACCGAAACTTATAGATCACTCATGCCTAATGCTCTTGATATAGTGTTCCTTAATTCAACAAGAGCTCTGAACGCCGGACAGACAACACCGAATTGGGGGATCACCATGGTTCTCCAAGGATACAGGCCAGAATAATGCATCAAGTTGTGCGCAATGCATCCGAACCACACTTTTGGGTCGGTTCTGCCCGAAAAAACTTCCGGAACAACCTTAGACCGGCAGAACCATACAATTTTTCAATAAAAATGCAAGTGATATGTCAATGAGACTGGCGAGGTATGCTGGACCACCCTGGTTCCGGCCTTTATCCGGTCGCTCCCCGGGACTGCGCTGTGTTCTCTTCTTGCCCGGACTATGTCCCGTCTCTGCATGAACGTCTAACGATTTTGAGAGCGACCTGGTTTTTTGACCATTTTTCATTAAAGACTTATTGCGGTATGTCCGATTTATCTACAGGCGGCGAACCTGCTGAATGTGGTTTATTGTGAAAATTCGGCAAATCCGGAAATGGAGCCGGACCCATCGCCACAATGTTTCACTCCAAAACGGGGAGATCGTATTTACATGGATTCTCAAAGCTTGAGACGATATGCTTCCAAACGTAGAAGGGTTCAACGTTCTGTTCCTTTGCGGCTCATGGGGGTAACCGCCCTTGTCCTGACGATTTGCAGCTCCGGCGGTTGCATCGCGACACAGTTGAAAGCCACCTCGAACCGACCGGTCAACGCGAGTATGGAAGTGATTGCCCATGCCTCAATCTTACAGCACTCGATAGATAGTGTCTGCCTACTAGCCTTCACCACGCCGCCTGAGATGGCCGCGGCTTCATCGTCGCTTACGAGCGCTTTTCAGACGAGGCTTGTCCAAAGAGGCGCTTTTCGGGAGATCAAGACCCTGCCCTACGATGTCAAGTCTGATTCGGACGCATTATGGTACGCCAGAAACGAGGGGTGTGCACTTGTGATGCGCCCATCACTCCTCCGTATGATCGACGGAAGTGGAGCCCTGCCCACAGAGCTTTCCGTGCGCACCCGCATACTGGATGCACGAACAGGTCAAGTCCTATGGGACCTGAAACAGAACGCGCGGTCCGAACCGGGCCCCGATATCGATCTTACCTGGACTACCTTCACGGGCGAACCCGCCCAGAGGTACCGCGTAATGGCCGATTGTCTCGCTCAACGGTTCGCCGAATATCTGGTTCAGCCTCTCGTGAAAGACAAATAGGAAGCAGCAGGTTTTCCGGCCATGGGGCAACAATAAACAATCGGGGTTAAGCGGAGGCGGTGATGAGCACAAATGCGGGACAAATTCAGCCGGTCGCAAGTGGGCCCATGGTTGTCCCGGAGCCCCAGAACCACGAGGTCCAGTCAATACCGCCGGTCACGGGGACCGAAGGCGGCACCACCTCAAAAGTCGGGGATTTTAGAACATACAGTGGCGCCGACTCTCTTGAACCTCCACTGGGATTTTCCGAGGAATTGGTCCAGCAGATACAATCTTTTCTCAAGGAAAACATGGACATCGAGCTCGGCTTCGTCGCAGACGAAGACGGCAGCACCGTCGTGCAGGTCCTGGACAGTAAGACCGGCAAGCTGATCCGCAAAATACCGCTTGAAAAGGTTTCCCGCTTTCGCGACAAGATGGCTAAGCTCAGGGGGATTCTATTTGATGGCAAGGCATAGAACCTTATGGTATATTAAGATATGAAATCAAAATCCGAGACTGCGGTACGAGTCCTTGTGGCCGATGACGACGAGATGTTTCTTCGAGATTCTAGCCGAAACGGTCGAGGAAGCTGGGGCGGCAGTTGAACTCGCTCCCGACGGTTTGGCCGCTATCGAGCAGTTGTCAGCCGGCGATTTTGATATCCTCATTTCGGACCTGAACATGCCGAGGATGGATGGTTTAACCTTGCTCAGGCAGGTCAGAGCACTCTATCCCCACATCCTGAGTATTCTGATAACCGGATTCGGAAGTCTGGAGTCGGCTATCCAAGCCCTGCGGCTTGGAGCTTACGACTATATACAGAAGCCTTTCATGGTAGAGCAGGTGGCTGTAACGATCCGAAACGCTGTCGAAAGGGTCAGGGGCTATAAGGAGAGGGCGGCGCTGCTTCTGGAAATAGAAAATCTGCACAATAAAATCTGTTCTCTTGAAGGAAAACATTATTCGGAATCCAAGGTTTACGACAGTTCGGGCAATCTGATAAGCGGACCTCTTCTGGCCAGTCTACCGGCATTTCGGCCCGACGCTTTTTTGGAAAAACCGCAGGGAAACCCGAACCGCGCCATTGCCGCACTCGAAGCGCTCAAGGGTCTCAAGCGCGACGGAATAATTTCAGATTCGGAGCTCCACAGGCTCACCCAACTCATTGTTAACAAAATAGAGTCCGGCAGGTTATGAAAATATTGATCGTGGAAGACGATGTAATGCTCGGTGAGCTTCTTCAGGAACGCCTGCTGCGTCTGGAACACGAGCGAGTGCAGGTTTGCCTGACTGGACGGGAAGCCTTTGAGGCCCTAAACGAGGAAGCATTCGATTGTGCGTTTGTGGACTTGCGCCTGCCGGACATGGACGGCCTTCAGCTTCTGGGCGCAATCAAGGAGCACGATCATGGCCTTCCGGTAGTCATGATGAGCGGCTTTCCAACCATGGACTACACCATCGAGGCTATGCGCAAAGGGGCTTCGGATTTCCTCACTAAACCGTTCACCCTCCAGGATGTAGCTCTAACACTGCAACGCATCATGAAGGAACGGCAACTGTTGTTGCAAAATCTCAGCCTTCAACTCGAAATCCAGGCCCGCAGAGAACTCGAGGAGGTAAACCGCAAACTTGAGAGCAGAGTCAACGAGCAGATCAGGCTGTTTCACATTTCTAAGGAAATAGACGAAATCCATTCAAGCGACGATCTTTATCCTCGAATCGTCAACTTGGCGTCATCACTCGAATCGGTCGAAAAGGTCAGCTTTTTCCTTGTGCCCAGGGACAGAAGCAGCCTTGTGAGCATGGCCAACTGCGGATGGAAGTCTGAAGATTGCTGGCCTCGAAAAATAAAGCTCTCAGAAGAGCGTAAGCGGAAATTGCTTGGAAATGGCGCAAGTCATGTGATCATTGATGCCGACGAAATCCAATGCTGTTTTGAAAACGCGCCCCGAACAGACAGGATTCTTTCCTGCTGGCCGATGCGCATCCGGGGGGAACCATTCGGCCTCCTGCTGGCTTTCCACAAAGACGGCGACCGCTCGCGTCCATTAGAAGAAACGCGGCTTCTTGACTTCCTGATCACAAAGGCCTCTCTGGCCGTCGAGAATATGGCGCTTTACGAAAGCCTGATCAGCAACTTTTATGGAATATTGAAATCGCTCGTAAATGCGCTGGAAGCCAGAGACCTCTATACCGGAAAACATTCTGAAAGAGTAACACGATATGCAGCCGAGACTGCCGGAATCCTCGACTGCTCGGGGGCTCAGCTCGAGTCCGTGCAGACAGCGGGCTATCTTCATGATATCGGCAAAATAGGAGTTCGAGACAGTATTTTGAATAAACCGGGCTCCCTGTCTATGGATGAGTACGAACTTGTGAAAAAACACCCTTCGATCGGGGACTCGATCGTGTCCGAGTTGGGTCTGAGCCCTGAGGAAAGGTCGATAATAAGACATCATCACGAAAGGTGGGACGGGGCCGGCTACCCCGACGGCCTATCGGGTGACCAGATCCCTCTGCTTGCAAGAATATTGAGTGTCGCCGACGCCTTTGACGCAATGACGTCAAAACGGGCCTATCGCAATGCCATGTCGATCGAGCAAGCCCTTGCCGAGTTGCTTAAAAACCGCGGCAAGCAGTTTGATCCCTCAGCCCTGGACGCATTTATGGAAGTGCTGAAAAAAACCCCGCCCGCCGGGGATAGTTCCGAGTAATGCCGATTATTTGATGATCGCAAAAGAACGAAAAAAATATGGCTGCCGGAAAACCGTCAAAAAAAGAAGAAACCCTTATCGAACGATCCATCCGCGCTTTGCTTGAAAAGGATCGGTCAAATTACTCGGGCAAGTTCGTCCAGGGGTTTGTGCATAATACCAATGGACCCCTTCAGAACCTCACCATGCTCACCGAGATGCTTTTATCCGGTGTGGAGCTTCAGGATAGCTTATTCAGGAGCAATGCCGGCCAAAACGAAAAATGGTCCGAGCTTTTGGACAAACAGCGCAAACGACTGACCCAGATGCGCGAACAAATATACAATCTGGCTGGAGACTTGCGCGAATTCATGCAGCTTTATGAGATTGAACGGTGCGGGACGGAACTCGACGTTAATGCTATTCTTACAAGAATGGCGAAAGTCTTCCGATCCGACCTCTTCTTCAAACACCACGTTAAGTCGGAACTGCGCCTGGGAAAAAACATTCCACATATAAAGGTCGCGGGCAAGGACTTTGTTCCAGCCATCTTCCACCTCTTCCAGAACGCTATAACAGCCCTCAAGGAGTCGCCAAAGAAGGAATTGATCGTTGAGTCCTGCGTGCAGACCGGGGAAACAGTGGTAAGAATAACTGATTCAGGTTTCGGGCCGCCGGAAGGGATGCATCCGGACATTCTTTTCGACCTGTTCGAATCGAGATGGCAGAATTGCGACAGTCAAGCCGGGGCCACAGAACAACATCTCGGATTTGGACTCTATGCGGCAAGGAAGCTCCTTCTGCCTTACGGCTTTAGCGTCAGCCTCGAGAGAACCGGCGGGCGAACTTCAGCGCTGATACGCATGCCTATGCAAAACAAACCGGCATAAAATTCCACCCGCCGGAAATTCTTTCCCTGATCCACGGAAGACACAAGACGGAAGAAGGAGAACGGAAATCTGTTTTCCGTTCTCTGTTCTCCTTGCTCTGTTATTTGCTTCTTTTGGCAAAGTTTTTGCTTAAGATTGCCTTAACTCTAATGTTTTTGCTGAAGGGAGGTGGAATGAGCCCCATGAGAATAGATGAAATCCAGAGCCAGCAAGCTGTGCAGGAGAGTGAACAGTCAAAAGGGCCCCATAGCGGCACTAGTGATGACGCCTTCGCCCTGCTCCTCCAGAGTGAGATGACGGGACCGGGGGCAGAGACTGCTCCCAGTGACGCCATTTGCGCGCCGATAAGCGTACCCGGCCTTGGGATCCAAGCCCTGAGCGCGAATTCAGCTCAGACTGCCCAATTGTCCCAGACGATTTCTGCCGTCAATGACGTCCTCACGCAGTTCGACTCTCTGAAAAATGCGCTCCAGCAAACCGGGTCTCCAAAGGAAATCAATGCCCTGATTGAACAGATCAACGCGCAGGCTGCCGATTTGGACGGCAAAACGAGCAGCCTTCCCGCAGACCATAAGCTAAGGGACATAGCCGAAGAATTGAAGGTTACAGCATATATGGAATCGACTAAATGGAGGCGGGGCGACTATTTGTAAAACTCCGGGGTAGATGCTTCATACAGTGTTGTTAACAAGTCTGTCATACGAGGCTAAAATGAAAGGGACCGCATTTTTCTTTATGATCCTAATGTCGGGACTCATCCTTATAGGCTGGAGCGCATGCATTGCTTCCAATTGCGAAGAACCCGGACCGTTGAAAATTCAAAGCCTGCAAAATCGGACCAGTCTGCCTCACCGCCTGCTCCTTGCAGATCGTACCGACACAAAAGATAGCATTATTTACGGTACCGACCCCGACATGGAAAGGGCAATGGAAGAACAGGCGAGGGAGGAAAAGGAAAAGGAAGATAAAGCATGGAACATGCTGCAGCATATGCAGTTGTATAATGAGGACCGAAAACCTCCTCGTGCTTCCCGGCCGAACAACAACACCCCGCCGCAATAAGGCGGTCCCGCCGTCTCAAGGATCGCACTCATTTGAACTACTGTCTTTTTCTGCTAAGAATACTGTGAATCCCCCTCTTTTAGTTTTGGCTGAAGGCCTTATAATTTAGAGCAGGATTGCGCCTTCAGTCCTGAAGTGCGCTTTTTTTGGGCCTTTTTCCGACATCGAGGTTTGCTCATGAGTAAAAGTCAGGGAAGTGAAGACTTCCCATGGTCCGAATGGATGGAATCGGCGACCTGCCTATGGCTCTCGACCGCTAAAAGCTGGCAGGAATTGTCCTCTTCTCTGGCTGGTTGTTCTCAAAGCGAGGAATGCTCCCAGGCATCTCAGTCGATGTGGCAGGCTTTGCTCCTGCCGTGGACAGGCGCGCAAGGCTCTGCAGCAAAAGACTTCCTACAGCCCCCGTTTGATATGATCCAGGCGTTAATGCAGGTGATGGGTCCCGGTGGGGTTAGCCAGGAGATATTCCAGGGGCTGTGGAATAAAAGTGAACCCGCTGGCAATGGTTTTGAAAAGTTCGGACACGAAGCTGTCGAAACATGGACGGCCATTTACGAACAAAGTGTTCAGCCCCTGCTGAAAATCCCCCCGGTTGGACTCACGCGAGTTCATCAGGAAAAGATCAATCGGCTTGCTGACAAGTTCAATGGCTATCAGGCGGCCGTTTCGGAATTTCAAATGCTGCTTTATGTTCCCATGGAAAAGTCTTTAGCCGATATGAGGGTGGAACTCGAAAAACTCACGAAAAAAGGCGAGTCGGCGCAGGATTTTAAAGTCTACTACGGAATGTGGATCAAAGTGCTCGAGAATCATTATATGTCGCTTTTCAGATCGCAGGAATACCGTCTGGCCCTTTCCCGGCTGCTCAATGAGACGGCCGCCTTCAGGGTAACGGGAAATGATGTGCTCATGCAGTTCCTTGAGTTCCTTCCGATTCCCACAAACAGGGAGATGGACGAGCTATATAAAGAACTTTACACGATTAAGAAGCAGGCTAAGGAGTCCGCGAAAAAAATCAACAAACTGGAATCCGAACTTGCAAAAAAGGAAATCCAATGAACTTTTCGGAAATGCCTTTGAACGACATCATGTCCAATTGGTTGAAAGGCGTTGAAAACTCTCGCGAACGCCTCCTCAAATCCAAAGAGGTGCTGCTCGGCCCGCTCGATACGGATATTGCCAAAACGCCCTATGATGTTGTCTATCAGGAAGACCGCGTCAAGCTCAAGCATTACCGTCCGACTTCGGAAAAACAGGTCGAGACCCCGCTGCTGATCGTCTACGCCTTGATCAACCGCGAGACGATGCTCGATCTGCAACCGGGAAGAAGCGTGGTGGAACACTTCATGAATATGGGAGTCGATGTTTACATGATCGATTGGGGTTATCCTACCCGAAAAGACCGCTACCTGACCATCGACGACCATGTGAACGGATACATGGATAATGTGGTTGATTTCATTCGCGACCGGCACGGGATCCCTAACATCAACCTGATGGGAATATGCATGGGCGGAACATTTTCGATCATCTATTCGGCCCTGCATCCGGAAAAGATAAAGAACCTCGTTACCACCGTGGCGCCAAGCAATTTCGAGACCGATCAGGGACTTTTGCATATCTGGACGAAGGGAATGGACCCGGGAAGAATAATCGAGGCGTATGGCAACATGCCGGGGGACCTGCTCAATATGTGCTTTCTGCTCCTCAATCCCGCCCGGCTGGTCATCGACAAGTACATCGGTTTTTTTGAAAACATGGACAATAAAGAGTTCATCGAAAACTTCGTACGTATGGAAAAGTGGATCTTCGACAGCCCGGATGTTCCAGGCGAAACCATCCGGCAATTTATCGAGGATTGTTACCAGAAGAATCTGCTGATTCAGAGCAGGATGGAAGTCGGGGGAAACCGGGTCGATCTTAAAAATATCACCATGCCTTTACTGAATATCTACGGCAAATTTGACCACCTCGTCCCGCCGGCCGCATGCGAAGTGCTTACAAGCAAAGTGGGAAGCCGGGACGCTGAGAACCTTTGCATCGAAACCGGGCATATCGGGATCTACGTAAGTTCCAAGTCTCAGAGACAATTTACGCCCAAGATCGTCGAGTGGCTAAAACAAAGAGAAAATGCCCCTAAGAGCGAATCAAACATTAATGCTGAAGCTGAAAACGCTGCCGGCAGGCAAGCTGTGACCAAAGCAGAAACTTTACCGGGCCCCCGCCGGAGATAAAGCCTGTGGCCGATAAAAGCGCTCCCGAATCAAAAACTTCGCCGAAAACGAAAAAGGGAAAAACCTTAGTGAAGACCCGGGCCGCCGCCTGAAAAAAACGAAGCGGCCATGGGTTTGAATGAGAAACCGGCGGCGCTGTTGATGTTGAAAGGAATTACAATTCCGCCTCGAGTGCGTCTTCTATTACTATCTCGAGTTCCGCCAGGACGATTTCCTTGATAGACATTGCGTGGACTTCCGGCAGGGTCGCCGTATCAAGCGCAGGGTCGGGTTTGAGGCTCAGACCTGTTTTCGCGCACACTTGGTCGACTATGCGCACTGCCATCAGCAGCGAGTCTGCGTTGTCTAAATCCTCATCGTGATGATGCTTTGCCACTTCGCAGTAAATCTGCGGGATACTCCATTCGTTCATAAGGGCGTATCCCTGATCGACGTGCATCGAATCAAGTATCTCCAGAATGAATGGCTCAGAGATCTCGACATCCTGATTCTCAGCCCGTATCGTTTCGAGAACCCTGAGGAGAAGCAGCTTCCCGATGTCGTGGAAAAGACCGGAGAGAAAACCTTCGTCTGCCAGTTCCGGGTATCCGGTTTTGCGCAGAAGCCATTGCGAACCCTTGGCGGTCGCCAGCGCATGTTTCCAGAGAAGCTGGAGGTACCTGTCTATGATCGGATCATGCGAGAGGTAGTAACCCTTTTGGCTGCCTGTAACAAGGCAGTTGTACACTTGGTTGACGCCAAGGCGCATGATTGACTCTCTTATAGTGCGCACCCGGTTCAAACCCGCAAAAAACGCTGAATTGGCAAGCTTCAGCATCTGGCCGGCAATGGCCTGATCCTTGGCGATAATTGCCGCAATGTCATTGATCGAACTGTTTTCATCGCTCATTTTCGCGTACAATTCCTGAACCACTCTGGGAAATATCGGGAGGTTCAGCGTCTCTGAGGCCGCGTATTCTTCCACCATTTCCAATAATGAGATAGTCTTCTTTTCCATTGTCATTGCTCTGTGCCTAGAAGGCGTCTAAGTTCCAAAACAGGCCTGGGTTTGCCAACACGCGGAAGAGACCTGAATATCTCTTGAATGGTGGTCACTCCGTTTGCGGCTTTCATGATTCCATCTTCGGCGAGGGTTATGAGACCCGATGTTTCCGTGCTTATTCTTCTTATATCGTAGGAAGTCTTTTTATTCAGAATGGCGTCCTTGACAGGTTCGTTCAAAACGAGCAGTTCATATACGCCCACCCGTCCCTTGTAGCCTGTGGAACGGCATTCGGAACACCCCCGCCCCGCTTTGAAACTTGCACCTTTTGCATCGTTTACGGTATAGCCGAGCCGGCGCAAATCCACAGGTTGAGGCGTATAACTCTCTGCGCAGTTGGGGCATATTTTTCTCAGAAGCCTTTGGGCGACCACGCAGATGACCGTTGAAGAGATCAAGAACGCTTCGATGTTCATATTCAACAGGCGGATGAGACCTCCGATGCTGTCCTCCGTATGGAATGTGCTTAGCACCTTATGTCCGGTTAAAGAGGCTTGAATGCACGTCTCCGCCGAAAAACGGTCGCGTATCTCCCCGACTACTATTATGTCCGGATCCTGCCTGACCACGTGCTTGAGGCTTTCCTCAAAGGTCAGGTTTATTTTGGGGTCTATCGAGCATTGGGCTATCCCCTCAATCACCAGTTCAACAGGGTCCTCAACCGTTATGATGCTTGTATTCACATTCTCGAGATAGTTAATCGAACTGTAGAGAGTGGTCGTTTTCCCGGACCCCGTTGGCCCCGTTATAAGGATAACGCCGCTGGGGATATCGAGCGCATCGAATTTGAACCTCTCGAGCATCTTCGGATACATCCCGGTTTCATTCAGGCTCAGGAGCAGCCCTCGTCTTCCCAGCAACCTCATGACAACTTTCTCGCCCCACACTGTAACGAAGAAAGAGACCCTGATGTCCAGGGACCCGGTCCGTGCGTCCTCGAACTCTATCCTGCCGCCCTGGTGCCGTCTCCTTTCAGCTATGTCGGCCTTTGACATGATCTTGAGCCTGCTTGTTATCGGAGGTCCCATTTGCAGGGGGAGGTCTCTGTGGTGAACCATGACTCCGTCGAGGCGAAATCGGACGCGGATTCTGTCTTTCATAGGCTCTATGTGGATGTCGCTGGCATTGCTTTTGATCGCCTCCTGGATTAGGCTGTTCACCACTCCGACTACCGATTGCTCGTCGGGTAGGTTCATCTTGGCAAGGGCTGCCTCGCGCTCAATGGAGCCTACTATATCGCGGAAATCGCTTTTTGAGCAGAGGACCTGCCTGACTTTGCCAAATGATTTTTCAGCCGCATCGAGGCTTTCACGGTTCAACGGATCGACAAATGCGACCGTTACTTTTCCGTCTGCACGGCTTATCGGCAGGAATTGATGCAGAGAATACCAGTTGGGCGGTACCTTTCTCAGAAGGTGAGCGTCCAGGCGGGAGATTTCAAGCTCATAATACGGAAGCCCCAACTGATAAGAAAGCACCTCCAGCAGGCTCCGCTCTTCAATTAAACCGCCATCGATCAGCACTTCACCGATTGTCTTTTTTACGGCAGATTCTTTTTGCAGACTGATCGCCATATCAAGATCCCGGTTTGTGATCAGTCCCAGTTCGACCAGGAGCGCGCCGATTTTGACGTTGATCTTGCCTTCAGACAGGGCGTCCTGGATCTGCTCAGTGGTAATATATTTAAGCTCCTGCAAGACCTGGGTGAGTGTCTTGTCTCCCGATAGCTTCGAATGAACTCTTTTGGCATAGGTCAGCTTTTGTTCATCGAGATATCCCTTTTGGATCAGCATCTCGTAAATCACCCCGGACTGGTCCTTCCTGCCCGAGACCGGTTCGGAACTGCCTTCTTTGATAAGGGCCTGATCTGTTCCCATGAATTTTAGAACTTTTTGGTTCTCCACCTGAAGTCCCCTGTAGCTGATGGAAAAAAAAGACGAACATGATTTGGATTCTCAAAAACAGAATCGGAACCTTCCACAAAAGACTTAAGAGGTTTTAACGGCTTAAAGGTTTTGAAAGGATATCTTGCGCCGTTTTTTTCCGCGATGGCGCAGCTCCACAGATTGCCGGGAGCTCTTGCGTTGGGTTATGTTTTAGCGCTGCAAAATTACCCTTGGGTATGTTATGAGAATGGACTGGCTGGTCACGGTCCGGAGGCTGGAGAGATTGTAGAACCGTGCAACCGTCGAGTTCCTTCGTCAACGCCTCAACCCAGATGACGAAATTCGACTTAACCGAGGGGAATCTCATGTTCAGAGATAAGAAAGTCGTCGTCGTGATGCCGGCCTACAATGCAGAAAAGACGTTGCGCCAAACCCATGCTGAGGTGCTGGCCCAGGACTGCGTCGATTTGATTATCATCGTGGATGATGTCAGTCATGACAGGACAATCGAGATCGCAAAAAGCCTTTCGAAGACAAGGGTGTATGCCCACGAGGATAACAGGGGCTATGGCGGCAACCAGAAGACCTGCTACAGGCACGCGCTGGATGAGGGAGGAGACATCGTCATCATGGTCCATCCCGACTACCAGTACACCCCGAAACTCATCCCCGCTTTCGTTGCAATGATCGGAAACGGCCTCTACCATTGCGTCCTTGGATCGAGGATTCTCGGGGGCTATGCAATGAAGGGAGGCATGCCCCGATGGCGCTACGTCGCCAACAGGACCCTCACCTTTGCCGAGAACCTACTCATGGACGCAAAGCTTTCAGAGTATCATACGGGCTATCGGGGCTTTTCACGCGAGTTGCTGGAGAAAGTCCCCTTCCACGCGAACTCGGATGATTTTGTTTTCGACAATCAGATGATCGCCCAGGTCCTCTGGCTTGGGTACACGGTTGCCGAAGTGAGCTGCCCTACCAGGTATTTCGACGAGGCATCCTCAATAAACTTCAGGCGAAGTGTTATATATGGATTCGGTTGCCTGAAAACGGCATGCGAGTATCGCCTGGCAAAAATGAAACTCATTAACTCGAGGCTTTTTCACAACGATCACGGATAGGCAAAAGGGGAGTCGTATTCTACACCCTTGAGCGGTAGCAGCAGTCCGATGGAAATAGTGATTCAATGGCAGAACCAGGCAAAACAATGAAAATCGACCGTTGCGGGGCACTTATAATAGCGTTTATTCTATTGGCTCTGACAGGGATTTCGATTGGTCTCTTTGAGATTTCATCCATAAATGTACACCTCGAACTCGATCAGTTCCAAAAGATGATCGGTGAAGCCGGGCTAATGGGTCCAGCCCTTCTTGCGGTCTTCTGCGCGATTGGCACGTGTTTCTTTATCCCCAGCACGGTTTTTGTCGGGATCGGAGCGGCGGTATTCGGGCCTTACCTGGCCTTTGCCTGCGTGTGGCCCGGATCCATGGCGGGAGCAGCGGTCTCCTATCTTGCCGCCCGCAGGCTGGGAAGGGAGTTCGTCTATTCCATTATCGGAGACAGACTGAAGAAGTACGACAACCTGATCGAACACAATGGCTTCAAAACCGTCCTTTTCCTCCGGCTGATGTTTGTACCCTTCGCGCCCATGAACTACGGTGCGGGACTGACGAAGGTCCGCTTTTGGGACTTTTTTTTCGCCACGGCCCTGGGTGAGGCCATAACCATTTGCGTGATCGCATTATTCCTCGGTGAGATAAGGCAGATTTGGATTTTGGGAGACCTGGACCGGCTGTTTTCAACCAGGATGGCCCTTTCCCTTGGATTCCTGATAGCTTTGGCGCTGGTTGCAAAACTGGTGCATAGGAAATACGAAAACAGACTTGCGCCGTCTTTGAGCGACTCCCATCAGCCGCCGGATGACCGTTCTGAGTAGGAGATTCCACTGGAAAAGCGTCGTGTTTCACGAGACTGGCTTCAACTTCTAACTCTCACTGTCCTGGCGGCAGCCGTCGTTGCGGTCATAATCGTCCGGCTTCAGGCAGCGCCTGTACCGCTCGAGCGTGATGAAGGCGAATATGCCCTTATGGGCCAGCTTATCCTGGACGGGGCGCCGCCTTACCTTGAGGCGGCAAATATGAAGTTTCCCGGCATATATTACGCCTATTCAGCAATTCTCGCCCTATTTGGACAAACGGTCACCGGTGTCCACATGGGCCTTTTAGTGGTCAATCTGCTCTCGACCGTTATCCTGTATCTGCTCGCACGGCCTTTGCTGGGCTCCGCCGGTGCGGCTCTGGCCGGAGCAGCCTTCATTATTATGTCCGCAGACACTTCCGTGCTTGGTCTTTTTGCGCATGCAACTCACTTTGTGGTGATGTTCGCCCTTGCCGGGATCTGGCTGCTTCAGGAAAGCTCAAAGTCTAAAAGGAAGATACCGCTTTTGTGGGGTTCGGGTCTTTGCCTTGGCCTGGCGCTCCTCATGAAACAGTCCGGGGCCTTTTTCGCCATGTTTGGTTTCCTCTGGGTCCTTTATGAGGCGTTTCGCCGCCGCCCCATCTCGTGGAAACTTTTGTTGCTGGAAGCCGGCTCCCTGGCCGGTGGCGTCGTTTTGCCCTACGCAGCCGTTGTGGCTCTACTGGCTCACCAGGGCGTGCTTGACAGGTTCTGGTTCTGGACGTTTGACTATGCGCGCGCCTACGCAACAGAGATTGACTTGAAAATGGGGCTTCAACTCTTTCAGTCCGCAATTATCCCCATCATTAGGAATAACCCGCTGATATGGTCGATGACGTTTGCGGGCATGATCGGTATTTGGTTCACCGAGTCCGGACGAAAGGTCGCACCGTTTCTCCTGCTGTTTTCCCTTTTTTCATTCCTGGCAGTGTGTCCAGGTTTTTTCTTTCGCCAACATTATTTCGTGCAGTTCCTGCCGGCAGCAGCGCTCAACGCCGGCGCTGCGGTGTGGGTGATCGAGAAGGCTGCCGCAAAATATACGGCTAAGTCCAAGGCCATCCAGCTTGCGGTACTGGTCGCGGCCGTGGCGTTTTCGCTCAACGGCGTTTTTTCAATGGAGCGCGCGCTGGAGGCTTCGACCCCGGACCAGTTCAGCCGCTCGGTTTACGGCCCCAATCCATTTCCCGAATCTGTAAAAGTCGCAGAGTATATAAGGAACAACACCAAGCCCGAAGATCGTATTGCTGTCCTGGGATCTGAACCACAGATATGCTTCTATGCCCATCGCAGGTCCGCCACGGAGCATATCTATATGTACGGGCTGATGGAACCCCAACCCTTCGCGCTGCGCATGCAGGAAGCGATGATCGCACAGGTGGAGAAAAGCGAGCCGCCATTTCTCGTGCTCGCAACGGCCCCGACCTCCTGGCTTCAGCGGCGTGAATCCGAGAAAAGGCTGTTTCTCTGGATGAAAGGGTACCTTAACGATTATTACCAACCCGTTATGGTCGCCGATATCTATTCCGACCGCACCCTGTGGCTGACGGATAAAGAAGCCGAATACTTCACCCCCGGACGCGGATCGAGTCAGTTGATAGTCTTCAAGCGGAAGAGCGCCAGGTGATATGACCGGATCTGCTCTATGTTGACCAAGAAGCAAATTCCACTTATCTGCCTTGTTCTTACGGCCGCTGCCATAACAGCATTCTGGCAGCTCAATCATTGCGATTTCATTAATTATGACGATACTACATACGTAACTGAAAATATCCACATCCGCAATGGTGTTACGGCCGAGGCAATTCGGTGGGCATGCACGGCCTTTTATGCCGCAAACTGGCATCCTCTGACTTGGATGTCTCACATGCTCGATGTTCAACTCTTTGGTTTAAACCCTCGCTGGCATCATCTGACCAATCTCCTGTTCCACATTGCAAATACGTTGTTGCTCTTTTTCGTTTTTCACCGGATGACAAAAGAGACTTGGAAGAGCGCTTTCGTGGCGGCTTTGTTCGCCCTGCACCCTCTCCACGTGGAGTCTGTCGCCTGGGTTTCCGAGCGAAAGGATGTTCTTTCCACTTTCTTTTGGATGCTCACCATGGGCGCGTACATCAACTATGTCGAACACAGAACAGAGGACGGAAGACGGAGGACAGATGACGGAAAAAAGTGGACCGGCATCCTCTGTTTTCCGTCTTCCGTTTTCCGCTATTCGGCCGTTCTCATATTTTTTGCCTTGGGCTTAATGGCAAAACCAATGCTGGTAACTCTTCCTTTTGTCCTCCTGCTCTTGGACTACTGGCCCCTGCGGCGGCGGCAGGGGGCGGGAAGCAGGGAGCAGGGAGCAGGGAGCAAAACGCGAAATCCCAAATTGGAGCAGCAACCGCGCTCCGCTAATAAAAGGAAATCGTCTAAGAAACCCACAGATCATGTCATTGCTCAGTCCTCAGTCCCCAGCCCTCAGTCCTTCGCCCTCCGCCCTCTGCTCCTGGAAAAACTCCCCCTGTTTGCATTTGCAGCCCTTTCATGTATCGTGACCTACGCAGCTCAGAAAAAGGGAGGATCGGTTGCGTCCTTTGAGGTATTCCCACTGGGTATTCGTATCGCGAATGCCTTCGTTTCCTATATCGTCTACATCGCAAAAATGGTCTGGCCGGATAATCTTGCTGTTTTTTATCCTCATCCGGGGCTGTGGCCTCTCTGGCAGGTCCCGGGGGCGGTTTTTCTCCTTGCCGCTGCATCCTTGATCGTTATTCGGACGGCAAACAGATTTCCTTACTTGACCGTGGGATGGCTGTGGTTCTTGGGTACCATGGTGCCTGTCATGGGAATTGTGCAGGTGGGTGGGCAGGCTATGGCCGACCGCTATACCTATATCCCCCTCATCGGCTTGTTCATCATGGCGGCATGGGGTATTCCGGAACTCTTGAAAGAATGGCGCTACCGCAAAGAGGCGCTCTTTGCGTCGTCGGCTTTGATCCTGGCATACCTTTTCGTTGTCACATGGACACAGGTCGGGTACTGGCGCAATAGTATTATTCTGTATGATCATGCCCTGAAAGTTACCAGCCGCAATGATACTATCCACAATAACCGGGGCGATGCCTTTTGCCGCCTTGGCAACCTCGGGCAGGCGATTCCGGATTTTGACAAGGCTGTCGGGATCAATCCGGAAAATGCGGATGCCTATTATAACCGGGGTGTTACCTATGGCAAACTTGGCGACCACAGGCGGGCCATCGAGGATTTTGACAGAAGCATCGAGATCAACCCTAAGCGTGTAGAGCCATATTATAACCGTGGTTTTGCCTATGGCGAACTTGGCGACCAAGGGCAAGCGATCGAGAATTTCAGCATGGCTATCGAGATTGCCCCGGAAAACGCGGACGCCTATAATAGCCGGGGGGTCTCCTTTGGTAAACTTGGCAACTATCGGCAGGCCATTTCAGATTATGACAGAACCGCCGAGATCGATCCCGGACATGCGAGGGCCTTTAATAACCGGGGTTTTGCCTATGACAGGCTTGGCGATCACAGGCAGGCGATTTCAGATTATACCAGGGCTATCGAGATCAAGCCTGACTATGCAAAGGCATATTTTAACCGGGGTATTGCCCATGCTGAACTTGACGACGACAGCACGGCGATCGAGGACCTGAAAACGGCGGCGGAATTTGACAGCAAAGAAGCCAAGGACATTTTGAGAAGCCGGGGAATAAACTGGTAAGCCGAATCGCCGCTTCCTTAAAGATATGATCGGATTGATTCTATGTTAGGAAACAAGCAAACCCCTCTGATTTACCTTTTTCTTGCGGTTGCAGCCCTTATAGCATTCTGGCAGCTCAATCAGTGCGATTTCATTAATTACGACGATCCTTTATACGTAACCTGCAACATGCATGTCAAAACAGGCATTACGATTGGATCTATTCGGTGGGCATTCACGACCGGTCATTCCGCAAACTGGCATCCTCTGACTTGGATGTCCCACATGCTCGATGTTCAACTCTTCGGACTCAAACCTCGATGGCATCATCTGACCAATCTCCTGTTCCACATTGCAAATACACTGTTGCTCTTCTTCGTTTTTCACCGGATGACCAAAGAGACCTGGAAGAGCGCTTTCGTAGCGGCTTTGTTCGCCCTTCACCCTCTCCACGTGGAGTCTGTCGCCTGGGTGGCCGAACGAAAGGATGTTCTTTCCACTTTCTTCTGGATGCTCACCATGGCTGCATATATCAGCTATGTCGAACACAGAACAGAGGACGGAAGACGGAGGACAGACGACGGAAAAAAGTGGACCGACGTTCTCCGTTTTCAGTCTTCCGTTTTCCGCTATTCGACCGTTCTAATATTTTTTGCCCTGGGCCTAATGGCAAAACCGATGCTGGTAACTCTTCCTTTTGTCCTCCTGCTCTTAGACTACTGGCCCCTGCGGCGCTCCGAACTGAATCCCCCCCCTTTTCTAAAGGGGGGCAGGGGGGATTTTAAGGTCCGGGCTTCCCGAAGTACACTGGCTGAACCTGTATCCACAAAGAAGGAAAAAGGGAAATCGCGTAAAAAGCCCACTGGGCAGAACCTAGTGCAAAAGGATAAACCAACGGGTCGTATGAGCCAATGGGCATTCCCCCGCCCTCTGCTCCGTGAAAAAATCCCGCTTTTTGCGCTTGCAGCGCTCTCATGTATCGTGACATTCATCGTTCAGCAAAAAGGAGGAGCGGTCAAATCTATTCAGGGATTTCCACTGGGTGTTCGTATTGCGAATGCCATTGTTTCATATACCATCTATATCGGAAAGACCATCTGGCCAACCAATCTTGCTGTCTATTATCCTCACCCCGGGTTGTGGCCGTTCTGGCAGGTACTGGGCGCGGCACTGCTCCTTGGCGCTGTAACCTTGACGGTTATTCGGACGGCAAACAGATTTCCGTACCTGACCGTTGGATGGCTGTGGTTTACGGGCACACTTGTGCCCGTCATAGGGATCGTGCAGGTCGGTATTCAAGGCATGGCGGACCGCTACACCTATGTTCCTCTGATCGGGTTGTTCGTCATGGCGGCGTGGGGCGTTCCGGAACTCTTGAAAAAATGGCGCTACCACAAAGAGGCGCTTTTTGCATCGTCGTCATTACTCCTTCTATCTCTTTTCATCGTTACATGGACACAGGTCGGGTACTGGCGCAATAACATCGCGCTCTACGATCATAGCCTTAAAGTTGCAAGCCCCAATGACCCCATCTACTGCAACCGTGGAATTGCCTATTATGACCTGGGAAACCACCAACAGGCGATTTCAGATTTCAACAGGGCCATCGAAATCAATCCTGAAAGTACAGATACCTATTATAACCTTGGGCTGGTCTACGCCAAACTGGGCGACCACCAACAGGCGATTTCAGATTATAACAAGGCAATCGAAATCAAGCCTGACTATGCTGATGCCTTTGGCAACAGAGGGACCGCCTATTTCAAACTCGGCAAATACAGCCAGGCGATTTCGGACTTTGACAGGGCCACAGAGATCAATCCCGAACTCGCGTGGGCTTATAATGGCCGGGCCAAGGCCTATGGCAAACTCGGCAACCACCGCCAGGCGATTTCAGATTTTGACAGGACCATCGAAATAGATCCTAAATATGCTGATCCTTATAATAACCGGGGTGTAGTCTACGCCATGCTTGGCAATAACAGGCAGGCGATTTCGGATTATGACAGGGCCATCGAGATCGATCCTGACTATGCAGACGCATATTATAACCGAGGTGTTGCCTATGCCGAACTTGGCGACCCCAAGAAGGCGATTTCGGATTATGACAGGGCCATCGAAATCAAGCCTGACCATGCTGATGCCTATAATAACCGGGGCGTTGCCTATGCCAGGTTTGGCAATCAGAGCCAGGCGATTGAGGACCTGCAAAAAGCGGCCAGGCTTGACAACGAAGATGCAAAGAACTCATTGAGAAGTATAGGCATAAACTGGTAGCAGCCTGCGGTCTTGGGTAAATATATCTTCTATGATAAAAAATAAACAGGTTCTGCTGATTTTCGTTTTACTTACCGCTTTAACACTTGCAGCATTCTGGCAGGTCTATCAGTGCAATTTCATTAGTTATGACGATCCTATATACGTAACTGAGAATATCCACATCATACATGGCATCACAATTCAGACAATTCGGTGGTCATTCGCAACCGGCTATGCCTCAAACTGGCATCCTTTGACGTGGATGTCCCATACGCTGGATGTTCAACTGTTCGGGTTAAACCCTCGATGGCATCATCTGACCAATCTCCTGTTCCACATTTCAAATACACTGTTGCTCTTTTTCGTTTTTCACCGGATGACCAAAGCTCCCTGTAAGAGCGCCTTCGTAGCGGCTTTGTTCGCCCTTCATCCTCTCCACGTGGAATCCGTCGCCTGGGTTTCCGAGCGAAAGGATGTTCTTTCCACTTTCTTCTGGATGCTCACCATGGCTGCATATATCAGCTATGTCGAACACAGAACAGAGGACGGAAGACGGAGGACAGAGGACGGAAAAAAGTGGACCGGCATTCTCCGTTTTCCGTCTTCCGTTTTCCGTTATTCGGCCGTTCTCATATTTTTTGCCCTAGGTTTGATGGCAAAACCAATGCTGGTGACCCTCCCTTTTGTCCTCCTGCTCTTGGACTACTGGCCTCTGCGACGCTTCGAACTGAATCCCCCCACTTTTCTAAAGGGGGGCAGGGGGGATTTTAAGGTCCAGGCTTCCCGAAGTACACTGGCTGAACCTGTATCCACAAAGAAGGAAAAAGGGAAATCACGTGAAAAGTCCACTGGCCGGAACGTAGTGCAAAAGGGTAACCCAGGGGATCGTATGAGCCAATGGGCATTGATCCGCCCCCTGCTCCTGGAAAAAATCCCGTTTTTTGCGCTTGCAGCGCTTTCATGTATCGTAACGTACCTAGCTCAGAAAGAGGGGGGATCGGTTGTATCGATTGAGGGAATTCCAGCGGGTGCTCGTATCGCCAATGCTTTCGTCTCCTATATCATTTACATGGGCAAGACTATCTGGCCCAATAATCTAGCCGTTTTTTATCCTCATCCCGGATCGTTGCCGCTCTGGCAGCTCTCTGGCGCTGCTCTGCTCCTTATCGCTGTGACTCTTGTTGCAGTTCTGGAGGCAGAACGAATTCCATACCTGGCATTCGGTTGGCTGTGGTTTGCAGGTACGCTTGTCCCCGTCATCGGGATTGTGCAGGTCGGCGCTCAAGCTATGGCGGACCGCTATACCTATGTCCCCCTGATCGGGTTGTTCGTCGTTGCGGCATGGGGTATTCCGGAACTTTTGAAAAACTGGCGTTACCGGAAAGAGGCGCTTTTTGCCTCGTCCGCATTGGTCCTGGCATGCCTTTTCATTGTCACATGGACACAGGTCGGGTACTGGAACAATAGCATTTCGCTGTATGATCATGCCCTCAAAGTTACCGGTAATAATGACACGATACTTAATAACCGAGGTGTTGCCTATCGGCAACTTGGCAATCTGCGGCATGCGATTTCAGATTATGACGGGGCCATTGAGATAAACCCCAAAAATGTCGAGGTCTATATCAACCTGGGTATCACTCACGGCAAACTCGGCGACCACAGGCAGGCGATTGAGGATTTTGACAGGGCCATCGGGATCGATCCCGGACATGTGGAAGCGCATTTCAACCGTGGTATTGCTTACGATAAACTTGGCAAACACGGGCAGGCGATCGAGAACTTTGATAGGGTCATCGAGATCGATCCTGAACATATCGAGGCATATTTCAGTCGGGGCGTTGCCTACGGCGAGCTGGGCAATCACCGGCGGGCGATTGAGGATTTTAGCAGGGTCATCGGGCTCAATCCTGAAGACGGGAGGGCGTATTTTAACCGGGCTGTTGCTTTTGGAGAACTTGGCAACCGGGGGCAGGCGATTGAGGACCTGAAAACTGCTGCTAGACTTGGCTCCGAAGAGGCCAGAAACTTTCTGCTTGGCGAGGGGCTAAGATGGTAGGGCGATTTTGTGACAGGATTAAAAGGATTAAAAGAAGAAAAACACAAAGGGGACTGGGTGCAAGAGGCGGCCCAGACGGAAGAAATCATTGGGTGCGCAACGAGGGTCCACTGGACGTTGGGACCAGGATTTTTGGAATCGGTCTGCCACAAATCGCTGGCCGGGGAGTTGAGCGAGGCTGGGGCGGAGAATTCAAATATTGTAGCCATAACCCGCAGGGCCTTGATTTTGCCTTTTAATCCTGTCAATCCTGTTAAAATCCTTCCGCTCCCTGCTTCCCGCTTCCTACTGAAGAGATGTCGCGATCTCATCCTGCATGGTTTCGATTAACGAAATGGGGGCGTCTGCATCGCGGATGGGACGGCCGACAACGACATAATCCGCACCGCCCCGGATTGCCTGGCCGGCCGTTACGATGCGCTTCTGATCGTCTCGTCCCGCATCGGTCACGGCTGGACGAATCCCCGGGGTTATTATCAGGTAGTCACCCTCTAATTCCCTCCTGAGCCTGGGGGCTTCGAGACCCGAGGCCACGATTCCCGCAGCTCCGGAGTCGATCGCCCGCCGCGCCCGCTCGACAACCATTTCCTCCACCTTGCATCTGAGGCCGAAGAAGTTCTGCATATCTTCTTGACCGAAACTTGTGAGCACCGTTACTGCAAGCACCTTCACGTCAATTCCGGCCTCGACGGCCGCCTCGACGATCGGCTCGTTTCCGTGCACAGTCGCAAATGTGACGCCTTTGCCCCTGAGCTGTCCCACGGCCAGTTTGACGGTCTGTGGAATGTCATAAAACTTCAAATCCAGCATTACCTTGTGCCCGCGCTCAGCTATCCACTGCACAACGGGAAACCAGCCTGCAAGAAATAGCTGAAGCCCGACCTTGTAGAAACGGATATGACTTTCAAGGCGCTTGACAAGTTTTTTCGCCTGCTCCGCGGAGTCCACGTCGAGGGCAAAAATGATTCTTTCATTCAAGGGGATACCCTTTGGTTCCATGAATCGTCCTCCTCTTCTCCGAATTTGCCGGTTTTTTCTTGCCTATTTCCACCTTTATGTCAAAGATAAAATCTGTGAATCGGTAAAAAGAAAGCAGGGCAGGCTAACAGGTTTTACCCGTTCACATACCATTGAGGAAATTCACGGGGGTGATTAGATGAGAAAAATAAATCACGCCCGCTGGGAGCAGAGTTTCGCGACGCGATAGGGGTTTGAGTGCTTATATCTCTAATTGGAATGTCAGGCTCGGGAAAGTCATACTGGTCGGAAAAATTGGCCAGACATGGATTCAGACGGTTTTGCGTCGACGCTCTCATTACTAAAAAACTCGACGCTAAACTGAGGCGAGAGGACCAAAGCCTCGTGTCTCTTGGCGAATGGATGGGCTTCCCTTTCCAGGACGGCTACCAGAAGAGGGAAGAACTGTATCTTTCCACTGAAAAGCAACTTATGGCTGAGATTCTCGACTGGATCGATGAAAACGCCTGTGTCGACTCTGATGAAAATGTCGTGCTGGATACCACGGGAAGCGTTATCTATACAGGAGAGAATCTACTCGAAAGGCTTAAGTCTCTGACTACGATAGTGTACTTCACTGTTCCAGCAGTAATCAGGGAGGCAATGCTGCGGCAATACCTGTCAAATCCACGGCCGGTTCTGTGGAGAGGACTTTTCAATATCGAGCCCGGCGAAACCGTTGAAGAGGCACTGTTTCGCTCATATAATGCGCTGCTCGATTCGCGGGAGCTTGCATACCGCGAACTGTCCGGCATCGAAATAGACTACTTCAAGAGAAACAGCCCCGATTTTAGAATTTCCGACTTACTCGAAATTGCAATACAACCTGTGAAAAAATGACGGCAGCAGGGTCATCGGAAAAAATAAGGACCGTTGTCTTCCATCACGGGGCGCTCGGAGATTTCCTCCTGGCGGCTTCCGCCATAGATGAGCTTGCCGGGACTTATGCTTTTGGGCATATCGACTTCTGGTCAAAACCCGAGCATGTGTCGCTGTTGACCGGAAAGAGTTACCTGGGTGAATGTCATTGCTCCGAAGACCTTCTCATTTCCCGCCTCCTGCAGGACAGTCTGTGGCGGACGGCAACTCTTCCCGATTTCCTGATCAAGGCAGATAACCTTTTCATCTTTGGCCAAGCCGGATCTCATCTCATGGCCGAAAGACTTTCCACTCGCCTTTCAGCAAAAGTATACCGGGTTCAATCTTTCCCTGCGGCAAACAATGCCCGTACTCATGTTGCCCACTTCCTGCGCAAACAATTGAAAGGCCTTGGCTGGTCCATCGGCGGCAAACCCCTTACTCTCTCACCTCATGCCTCTGAAAAACTGGCAGCAAGGGAGCTTCTTCGCGAACTGGGGATTCATGCCAGGCCGGTTTTCATTCATCCGGGAAGCGGCGGCCGGCGCAAAGTCTGGCCGCTTGCGAACTGGCATGGACTGCTCGACTGGATCCAACGAGAACTGCCTTTTCAAGCGCTTCTGTCCATCGGACCTGCCGATGACTATATGGACCAGTTTTCCGGGGCCTTGCGAAAGGCTGGAGTCCCCATCGTAAGCGGGTTGCCGTTGTTGAGGCTCTCCGCCCTGCTTTCATTGTGCGGACTCTACATTGGAAGCGATTCGGGAGTGAGTCATTTGGCGGCAGCGACTGGAATACCGGCGATTACCCTCTTTGGGCCGACCGATCCCCGCGTGTGGGCGCCGCGCGGAAGGAATGCAGTGGCTCTACGCAGGACATGGAAAGAAACAGACGGCTTTACATGGGCTCCTTCACACATTCCATATTTTCAAGATAAGGAAATTGCCGATTTGGTGAAAAGCGTTCTCCGGCCCACACAACCCGATTTCAGGATCAAGTCCGGGACAGGTAACGGATTTTGACAGGATTAGCGGGATTAACGGGATTAAAAGAAAGAGATCGGAGACTTTTCCCGTCAATCCTTTCTCCTTAATGCTATCAAAATCCTTCCGCTCCATGCTTCCTGCTGTTAATCCTTTAATAGTCTAAAAGAGGAAAACGGAAACCTCAGTGCCAGGGTCAAGACCTTCCACATGTTCGGGAATTATCACATATCCGTCGGCCCGGGCCAGTATGCTGATTGCGCCCGATTTCCCGAATATCGGCGATGCTTCCATAGCGCCTCCGCTTCCTCGGGACAGGGCAACGGGCATATAATCGGTCCTGCCGTGCAGTGACGGAAGCTGCCGGTTGAGGATCGCTCCAAGCGCACGCGCGTGCGCAAGTTCAGGTCCCACCATACCCTGTAGCTTTCGCAACGAGGCAAGCACGAATGCCTGACAGGTGATCAGCGCGGACACAGGCTGACCCGGAAGTCCCCAAAAAAGCACACCGCCCGAGCGCCCAAAGATCGTTGGCTTGCCGGGCCGGATCGCGACCCCGTGCACCAAAAGCTCCGATTCGGGCAGACACGCCAGGACCTGTGTCGTGTAATCCCTCGCCCCAACCGAGCTGCCGCCTGACAAGACGATGACATCGTGGTCCTTAAGGGCCTCCTGGCAAACCATGACCAGATCTTCAAGCCGGTCGGCAACCCTCTCCTGCATTCCGATCAGTGCTCCGGCGGATTTGATTAGGGCTGCAAGGCTAAAGTTGTTAATGTCCCGAACCTTTCCAGGCGCAAGCAGGCGCGTTTCAACGGGAACTATCTCATCGCCCGTCGAGATCAGGGCTACTCGGGGAATCCTGAAAACCTCCACCTCGACTATTCCCAGGGCAGCCAGCACGCCGACATCCTGGGGCCGGAGCAGGGCGCCTTTCCGAAACAGGGTCTCGCCAAACGCTATATCGTCACCGGGCTTGAGTACATTTTCGCCCGGCGCCACGGGCCTTGTAATCTCGATTGTCGTATCGTCGAGCACCGAAGTGTATTCGACCATCACCACCGCGTCGGCCCCCTCGGGCAGCATTCCGCCGGTCGGGATCTCCACCGCCTTTCCCGGCAAGACGGCGAACCCGGGCGCCTCGCCCATCGCCACTTCGCCCGCTTTTTCAAAAAAGGCGGGCATGCCTTCCGATGCTCCGAAGGTATCCCGCGCGCGGACGGCATAGCCGTCCATGGTCGCGCGCCCAAAATGAGGCACCGGCTCGCCTGCCGTCATATCAGAAGCAAGTCTCCTGCCGCAGGCAAGTGCGAGTGAAACCGTCTCAGGCGACAGCGGCTCAATCCTGTCCAGGATAGACAAAACCTCATCGGCGGTTTTGACTTTGAGAAACTGGGCCATCGGGTCTCCTCTATAATGATTCTAAAAAAAAACCCGGATGGAGGTCATCCATCCGGGTTCCGGCCGGCTCAAGCCAACCGGTCTCTAAACAGGAAAAAACTGACTAGAAGTTCCACTGCAGCCGTGCACCCGCTTTCCAGGAGTCGGTAACCGCCGGCGTCGTGTACTTGGCCGCGTTGAACTGGTTCACACCTGTCCCGAACTGGGACTGCGTGGCGGAAGAAGGGACAAAAGCAGGCAGCGGACAGAAAGCGTCCCCGGCAAACAGGTAAGCAGCAACAAGGGTCAGCGTCAGATTATCCACGACCCTTTGATCGAGATAGAAGTCAAACTCACTCCCGATGTCGCTGGACATCTGGTATTCGCTGGAGCTGAAATACGAAGTAGTCGCCTTGGTTGTAGCAACCGTCCCTGTTGCAGTGCGAGGCGTTAAACTGTTTGGTTGGAAAGCGACCGGGACGTCCTCCGCTGTCCCCCAGTACCAGTAGGACGCGCTAAGCTTGGTGCCCGGGCAAACCTGCCATGAACTTCCTGCAGTGAGTGTCCAGAGGTTGGTCGGTGTGCCATAACCTCTCCAGTAGACTGTGCTCAGAGCACCCGAACTAGGAGAGCCGCTCTCGAGCGCGCTGGCGGACAAGCCCATCTTGTACCCTCGCATGAGATAAATATCGTCGCCCAGCACGCCGCCGCCGATGATTTCAGAACTGTACTTGGCGGTGGCCAGCGGATAGGTGAACCACGTAACATCTTGGCTCTCAGTGCCTCGGAAGGGCAGCCCGCCGAGGGTCGAATAACTACTGGCGTTTGTCGCGTTGCTGGCGAAGCTATTAGCCGTGGCGCCAGCTCCTTGGTTGTTCGGATTATCGCCGAATTTCGGACCGGTGGTATAGAAACCGCCCAAATTAAAGGTGAACGGAGCACAGAAATAGGTTAACCCAGCGTCAACCATCCAGCCGGTGTAATCCGACTCGCCTATCGTTGTAAGGCCATTGCCGGTCCTGGTCCCGAGTGTAGTGAGTTGGACCGGATTGTTGTACTGAACACTGCCGAAGTTTTTGACGAAGTTGACATAGCCAAGCAGCCAGTCAACCTTATAGGTAACATTAAAGCCCAAATCGATCAGGTTATTGCTCTTGATGTTGTCCTGAACGGGCATGAAACCCGAGTCCGAAAAGCCGGTAAAAGATGAAACCGGAGTGTTAAAAGTGGTCGGGTCAATGCTCGTGGTGGTTTTGTGCGCGTCCTGCCAGAAACCGACAAGAGAAGCCGTCCACGGAGCGCATGTGAAGTCGACTGTGGCAAAGAAATCGTCGGTGTTGAGATCCTGGTTTGTATAAGCCATATACGTGTTGCTGAAACCACCGCTGGTCATAGGCGGCGAACCGGTCCCCAACCTTCTGTCGGCCCCATACTGGGCGCCAATGTACCCGAGACTGACGCGGAAAGGATCCAGCTTGGTAACAAGGACGCCGGCCGAGAAGTCGTCGTCTATGATCCACGAATTCAACAGCGTAAGGGTCTGGATACCGATAATAGCCGTGGAAGTCGTATTGGGGACGTTAAACTCAAGGTACGCGTTTTTCACCTCTATCGCGACATTGTCCGCCCCGACATTGCCGCCGCCGTTCTGCCCCGCCCTTTGGCCAAGCTGGGAGGCAGCCAGACCGGGATCGCCCCAGGTCGTGTCGCCTATTTCAAACTTCGTCACCACTTTGAGGTTTGGGCTGCCAACGAATGTGAAGTAAAGGCGAAGACGCTGGTCGATATAGTTTCGGTTGTCGTTGCTGTTGTAATAGCTGTTAGGCTTGCCCAATGAGTTCAATGTCTGAGGTCTGAAGTTTCCGTAGTAACCATTTTGATCTGTGCCGTCCCAGACGTTGTCGCCGGAGTTGTACCGGACTCGGAACTGGCCGCCGTAAAGGAACTCAACGTCGGCGAGCGCAGGCGCGGCGATGGATACTGCCAGCAGGGCCACGGCCAAGACAAGAATATACTTCCTCATAGCTCTTTCCTCCTCCAAAGCTGAAGCTATTTGCGAACTCTTTCCTTACTAAGCCCCATCATTTCGATATTACTGGCCTTTTTATCTCCTTTCCTCGTCGGAAGACGGCCAAAAATGTATACTTTGCCCCTCTACAAAACTACTTGAAATCTATTTCAAAATTTCGATATATGTCAAGTAAAAATCGAAATATATAGAAATTATTTTTTGTCGTGAAATATTATCGACCTTTACATTTCTTTATCCCGAGTGACAATAAAAAAACTTGATAAGGGGACTCCGCCTGATTTATTGTACGGCACAGCAAAAAAGGCCCTATGGGACCAAGTTTTTGAAAACGGTTGAAATTGGGAGCTTTCGGGGACAAAGGCTGACAATTTCGCTGCCTTACTCTCCAAAATCCGCAATCAGCGAGTATAGTCCAAATAAATACATACATCAACTCTAAGGAGAATGGTATGTCTTACAGCAGGGCGGTGATTTTTTTTTCGGTGTTTTTGCTTCTCTTTTCAGGACTCATGGCGCCCTGTAAGGCCGCTCAAACACCGGCGGGCGACGCTTCGCCGGCCAGGGTGGCGATTCTGCCCTTTGCCATGAACACCCCGGCAAATCTTAATTACCTTCAAAGCGGAATCCGAGACATGCTCTCTTCAAGGCTTTCGTGGCAGGGAAAAGTGCAGGTCGTGGACAAATCCGAAGCGGACAAGGCCACCCGGGGAACAAAGGAAATATCGCCGAGCGAGGCCACGCGAATCGGCGCCGGTCTCAAGGCGGACTATGTTCTCTACGGAAGCATAACCAGCACGGGCCAATCGGTAAGTATCGACGCAAAAATGGTGTCCGTGTCGGGCAAAATGGAGCCTGTTTCCTTCTATGCTCAAACGAAGACCCTCGACGACATCATGCCCCAGATAAACCTGTTTGCCCAACAGATAAACCAGAAGGTTTTCGGCAAACCGGAGGAAAAGACGCAAGCGGCCTCGGCCGAGGCCGAGTCGGCGGCTACCCGCAATCCTGAATTGCTCCTTCCGGGCGCTATAAGCCCCGGTGGAGACAAAATTTCCTACCTCAACCCCAATTTTGTCGAAGTAACCCCCGAAGGTGCCCTCAGGCAGCCGGGCATGTGGAGAAGCCAGGACTTTCAGGGTGGAATACTCGGTATGGACGTTGGCGATGTTGACGGAGACAGGAAAGACGAAGTCGTTACCATTCAAATGAGAAAGCTGATCGTGTACAAAAAGGAAAATCAGGGCCTGCGGCAGATCGCCGCATTCGAAGGCACTGCTGTGGACCGTTTTGTCTGGGTGAGCGTTCTGGACTTATACCATGAGGGAAAAGCCTACATCTTTCTGACAAACCTGAGGACGAGAAACTCATCCCAGCCGATTGTCGACACTGCCAAGGACCCCATCGATCAGAGCCAGGATGTTTCATCCTATGTGCTGTCGCTTTCCGGAGGCAAAATCCAGGTGGTCGCAGAGGGCCTTCCCTACTTTTTGAACGCCGTTCATCTCGGGTATCGGGGGAAAGTCCTGATCGGGCAAAAGCAAGGAGACAAATACCAAGGCGCCTTTACCGAAGGGATATCCGAGATGCAGCTTAAAGGCAACTCACTCGTACCCGGACCTGCGGTAAGCGCTCCCAAGCAAGCCAACGTATTCAATTTCGCAAAGGCCGACATCAAAAACGATAGGCTCGAGGAAATCATAATGGTGGATAATTCCCACCAATTGCGCATCCTTACCTCGAGTGGTGACCAGATTTGGAGAGGCCGCGGCCTCTGGGGGGCAACGACCAACTCCTTCGAAGCCAAGGTCGAAGACCGCCGGTGGAATATGGTGGACCTTTTCGCCATTCCTTCCCCTATCCTGATTGCGGACGTGCGCAGCACCGGGATTCCCGAAATCGTTGTTAACCGAAACACCACCTCATTTGACCAATGGCTGCCCAATTCAATAAAAGTCTTTGACAGGGGCGAGATCGTATCGCTTTCCTGGGACAATATGGGACTGACTGAAAACTGGAAAACAAGAGAATTGGACGGGCAGATTACATCACTTCGTATCGGCGACCTCGACGGCAGCGGTAGACCGCAACTGGTGCTCAGCATGGTATATGCAAAAGACCTGCTCAAACTCAATGACGCAAGAAGCGTCATCTTTTCCTATGATTTGAACGTAAAGCAGGGACCGGTCGCCAAACCGGCTCCTGACGAAAAAGAGACCGTTCCGATAAAGGCGTCTTCAGACTCAACGTCCCAGAGCAATCAGACCGGTCCGGACGTGAGCAAGAGAAGGTCCGGTCAATTTTAACGTTTCGGTTTCAAGAGTTGAACTCAGGCAAAATCCTCCCATCCGGGAGGATTTTGTCTTTAAAGTCTCAGTGAGGAGCCATGCTCAGAGTATATGAGCTTATGGGAAGCGGTCGGCCCCGGGACCTCCCTCCTGAAGGCCTCGAGGGGATTTGGCCGGAGCCTCCTTTTTATTATCTTTTTTACAGAAAAGAGTCTGCCCAACCCATTGTGGAGTGGCTGGAATCTCGTCCCGGCTGGCGGCTAACTTCACGATACGATTTGCCCTATGAAAAATGGCAGGACATTTCCGCATCTCAGATCAGCCTGGGATCTTTCAACATCCGGCTGTCGGCGGACCCGGCGGATAAGCCGGACGGGATCTCAATGCTCATCGATCCCGGAGTCGTTTTCGGTTCGGGCCTTCATCCCACCACTCAAGGGTGCCTGCTTGCGATTTCTGAAATTTTCAGGACCGATAAAATCCATACGGCGCTTGACTTTGGCGCCGGAACCGGAATCCTTGCGATAGCATGCGCCCTGGCGGGGGCAAAATTCGTCCTCGCGATAGACCGTAATCCGCTCGCGTTGAAAGTAGCCTTGAAAAACGCACGGGCAAACGGAGTCGCGGATCAGATCGCCTTGGTGGAGGCTGACCGGCCGGAGTGCTTAAGTGTACGTCCGGACTGTTTCATCATGAACATGGAATGGCCCATTCTCGAGAAAATCCTTGCGGCGGGAGATTGGAGGAATGCCCGGTGGGTCGTACTGGCCGGATTTCTGGAAAGCAGGCTTGAATCGGTCAAAAAATTAGCTCGACCCGAATTCCGTGTGGATAACGTAATAGAGCGGGAAGGATGGCCCACGATCGTACTGAATGCGGAGTGATGAATTATTTGTTTCTCCGCGATTTTAGAGTCTTGACACTCGTAACGAGGATGGCAGTCAGCTCGTCCGCTTCGCTGAGCAGGTCGGAGAGCCGTTCAGCTTTTAAGATGCCGGCTTCGATTTCCCTCGCGAACTTGTCCACCTATCGATGTTCCGGAGCGCAAAAGCTGCTTCCCTATCACCTGAGCTTCGGTTGTCTTGGGCAAGGATGAGTAAAGTCGAATAATCCGCAAGGCAAACAGCTTGGTGCGTTCCAATATGCCGACCTTCTCACTCTTCATCACTGTCTCCGTAACTCATCAACTCATCATTCCTCACTCATCATTCATCCCTCGCACCGCTGCCCTGATCCGCTCCGCAACCTCTCTCATTTGCCCTTCGTCTTCATACCGGAACCTTGGCCAGAAAAAACCCCTCAGACCGTCTTTCCTTCTTCTCGGGACCACATGCACATGCAGGTGCGGCACACTCTGGCTGATTTTATTATTGATAGCCACAAAAGTTCCCTCCGCGCTCATGCTTTCCTCGATCGCGCGGCACAGAAGCTTTGCGTCCGAAAAAAGCGGTTGGATCAGGAGGTCCGGCAGATCCGTCAGCATCTCGTAATGGGCCCTGGGGACCAGCAGGCAATGGCCCTGAAACAGTGGGCGGCTGTCCAGGAAAGCCACGCAACATTCATCCTCCAGCACGATGGAGGCCGGCAGTTCGCCCGAAATTATCCGGCAGAATTTACACGTCTTTATCACTGAGCGCTGCTCCGGGGCAGCCCCGTTTTTCCCTCAAAAACTATCTCAAGGACCTCCTGAAGAGAACGCACGCCTATGCAGCGGCCATCCATTTCCTGGGAAAGCCGCTCGGAATTGCTTCTGGGCATGAGGCAGGCGGTAAACCCAAGCTTGGAGGCCTCCGCCACCCGGAGCCCGCTGTGCCCGACTCCCCTTACCTCACCTGCGAGCCCCACCTCGCCCCAGACCACGAGGTCCTGCGGAAGCGGTTTGTCCAGATAGCTGCTCATCAGCGCAATGGTCATCGCAAGGTCGGCAGCGGGCTCTAAGAGCCGCACTCCGCCGGCAACATTTATGAACACGTCCTGCTGCGCAAAGTTGAACCCGAGTTTTTTTTCCAACACTGCAAGCAGAAGCGAGAGCCGGTTTGTGTCGACTCCCATGCTGGTGCGCCTCGGCTGCATCCAGCCGGTCGAACTGACCAGGGCTTGAAGTTCGACCAGGATTGGACGAGTCCCCTCGACGGAACAGGCCACAACGGAACCCGAGACCCCCTTGGGGCGCTCGGCCAGAAGTAGCTGGGAGGGATTGGGGACCTCTTCGAGGCCGCTTTCCTTCATTTCGAAAACCCCGACTTCGTTTGTCGAGCCGTAACGGTTCTTTACCGCTCGAAGCAGCCTGAAGGTGTGCGTCCTGTCACCCTCAAGGTATAAAACGGTGTCCACCAGGTGCTCCAGTGCGCGCGGACCCGCTATGGCGCCCTCCTTCGTAACGTGGCCGATTACGAAAATGCTTACCCCGGATTCTTTGCCCGTCCTCATGAGCCTAGATGCGCATTCCCGCACCTGGCTGATGGACCCCGGAGCCACATCGAGGAGCCTTGTGTACATGGTCTGAATCGAATCCACAGCTACAACCAGCGGAGGGTTCTTCTCGATTTCGTCAAGTACGGCTTCCAGTGAGGTTTCTGAAAAGATCAACAGCTCGCGGGAACAGAGCCCGAGCCTCTGAGCGCGGGACTTCAACTGTTGAGGGCTCTCTTCGCCTGAAACGTAGAGAACGGGGCCGGCCTTGGTCATCATGGAAAGCGCCTGGAGAAGTAGGGTAGATTTCCCGATGCCGGGATCGCCCGCGAGCAAAACCAGGGAACCCTTAGTAAGACCACCCCCAAGCACCCGGTCCCACTCGCCCATACCGGTATGCAAGCGCACTTCGCCGTCGGACTGGATTTGATCGAGGCTGACCGGATGGACCGAAAGCGTTTTTGCGAGTTTCGAGGCGAGTTTCGAGGCCAGTTTCCTCGCCCCTCCCGGCGCCACCTCCTCGCTGAAGCTGTCCCAAATTTGGCATTCGGGACATTTGCCCATCCACTTTGGGCTTATGTAGCCGCACTGCTGGCATCGGTAGATCAATTTCGGTTCGGCCATTTTCAGCTCTCTACCCGGCTCTGCCCATTAAGGGCCTCACACTGACCTTGACAGTCTGCTCCATCCACAACCACAAATAGGCACGGCCGATATGTGAAAACGCGTCAAAGGAAACCTGCTTATCCCTGTTATCATAGGGGAGAACACTTCCGAAATGAAATCTTACCAGCTTCTCTGCAGATTTGAAATAATTCCCGATTTTCCAGGTGCGTATCGATATTTTTCTGCGCTGGATGTGCAGGCTTTTCAATACACTGTGTAGGCCGCCAACTACATTTCTCCCCGACGGCCGACCGCCAATCCGGTGTCTAAATGCCATGCCCCGCTCATCCGGCCTTATTCAATCGGTTATGGCACGGTTTTGGCTAGCAGAAATTCTCCGGAAAATCCCGTGCATATTAGAGCCAATCAACCATCACCTCGCGGGGCGTGGGGTTTGATGGCGAGGGGAATTTGTCCTGGGCCCTTCGGCTCCGCTGCGAGCGGCGCTTCAGTTGGAGGACCGCAAGAGGGGACCTTCTTTGCGATTAACCGGCATTCCGCTTTCGGATGAAGACCAACTGCCGTCGCTATTGACATTGTTGGGGAATTTCATTATGGTTGGGAACCAATTCCCGTCTGTAAGTCGATCAGGAGAGTTGACCGCGGATTTCGCGCCAACTTCCCGAGCAAAGAGAAATAGGTTGACGATCTTTTCCCGAGTCATGATTGCCCAGGGTACTCTTATCCTGCTCCTCCTCGTAATAAGCATTTTTGCCGTTGGTAAACTCCGCCTTGTCTCACAGCTTAATAGGCAAGCCCTCACGGTTGACGCCGCCTGCATCAACGAGGAGAAAAGGCTTCTGAAGTCTTTTCTGGCTGAGATGCGCGATGCTGAAAAATATCTGCTGATGCGGGACCTGTCGTTCCGGAATGAATACGAAAACAATAAGAGTGATTTTTACGACGCCATTACTAAGATCGCTTACACCGTGGACTCCGAACGCGAAAAAGAACTTGTAGGCGAGATTGAATCTCTCCATGACAACTATGAGCAGGAGACAGACCTGACCAATTTTGGCGAGAAGGGGTCTGAAACGGCTAGAGCCGGTCTGAGCGAGGGTATAATACAGAGAGTCAATGACTTAATCAAACTGCGGGATCAGGCCGCCTCTTATAAAACGGCTTTGGCCCGAGACCATGCGGCATCTGCGGCCGAGGTGATGTTTTGGCTGACGGTATTCGGAATCGCAGGCGCCTTTGTAATGGCTTACTTTCATGCACGTGGGATCAGCCGCCCCCTGAGAGGGCTGGCGCATGAGATGCGCCGCATAGGACAGGGCGAGTTCTTTTGCACCGCCCAGGTCCAAGGCCCGACAGAGGTCGTCGAACTGGCCAAATCCTTCAACCTGATGGCCGGAGAACTCGAGCATCTGGACCGCCTGAAAGCAGACTTTACAGCACATGTTTCCCACGAATTGCGCACCCCTCTCACTGCCATCCGGGAAGGCACCGCGCTTCTCCTCGAAGAAATATCCGGGCCCCTCACCAAAAGCCAGCGTGAAATACTTGAGGTAGTCCGAAACCACAGCAAGCGCTTGTTCCAGACTATTTCATCCATCCTCGACCTGTCGAAAATGGAGGCGGAGATGATGGATTATGAGTTCACCATGTGCGACTTGAGAGCTATTATTGAAGAGTCAGTGGAAGCTGTAGATCTGATCGCACGCAAAGGGAACATTAAGTTGCGATCCAAGATAGTTGGGACGATTCCGATGTTTCTGGCAGATGAGCGCAGGATTCAACAGGTCCTGGGTAATCTTTTGAGCAATGCTTTGAGGTTTTCTCCGGCTGGGGGCGAGATTCGGGTGGAGGCCTTTCCTATGGAAGGCCAATCCGGGAATGCCGCTGCGGTAGAAATCAGGGTCTCGGATGATGGCCCCGGTATTCCGGCCGGGGAGGTCCAGAATATTTTCAAACACTTCTATCAGAGCAGGAATCAAAAGGCTAGAGGACAGCAGGGGACCGGTCTGGGCCTGGCGATCGCCAGGCACATAGTTGAAGCGCATAAAGGAAGGATCTGGGCCGCAAGCGAGATAGGCTGCGGGTCGACCTTCCACGTCGTTTTACCGGTCCGAACAGATATAGATTCCAATGTCCAAGATTCGACATTATCAAAGCGAGTCAATAATGGGTGACAAATCCAAAGTTTTCCGTATATCTACCCTCTTTTATATCCTCCTTCTAATGGCCGCCTGCGAGCCCTCGCATATTGCGCCGGTTCAGCAATCGGCCCCGCCGCCGCCGCCGCCTTTCCTTCCCCAGACCACGATGCAGACCGGCGACTATGCAGGTTTTTTAGCGGAAAATTCCGAAGCGCTCAAATCCTGCGAGGATCCTGATAAATGTGCGATAGCGCTTTTTAATCTCAGCTTTCTCCACTGCTACCCTAAGAGCCCTTATTATGACCCTCAACGTGGCCTGAAGTACATTCAGGATCTGATCGCAGCCGCGCCGGGAAGCCCATGGACTTTCCAGGCAATGGTCTGGAAAGATCTGATTGAAAAGAATATGCCCAAAAAGACCAAGAAACGTCCGGCAACCCGTGAAGAACTTAAAGGCAAAGAATCGCCGGAACCGCCGGAACCGCCGGAACAAGATTTGGCCAAGCCCTCTGAGAGCCCTCGAGAACCGGAAACCGATTGGGCAGGGGACCGGCAGCGCCTGCAAGACGAGATCAGTTCCAAAGAAGAGATCATTAAAGAACTTAGCAGACAGCTCGAACGCTCACGGCAAATTGACATCGAGATGGAAAAAAAAGAACGTGGGCTTCCAAACTGATAGGTCCGTTGCCCGGGATATGACCCTGCGTTCCAAGGGAGGCAGGGGATTTCAATCTAGTCTGCAAGATGCGTAGGGACAAATGACTAAAGAAAAAATCCTTGCTGTTGATGACGATCCGGGCTTGCTCACTCTCATGAAGGCACGTTTGGAGGCGGCCAAGTACCAGGTGACCGTTGCCGCCGGAGGAGAGGAAGCTCTTGCAAGCGCCAGTGAAAATATATTCAGCGCTGCTGTCCTCGACTTCAAAATGGAGGATATGGACGGTATCGCCCTCATGGAACAACTGTTGAAAGTCCAGCCTTATCTTCCGGTAATTATCCTCACAGCCTATGGCACCATCGAGCGGGCAGTGGAAGCCACCAAAAAGGGTGCCTACGACTTTCTGACAAAACCTTTCGAGGCCAAGGACCTTCTATATCGCCTCGAAAAAGCCCTTGAGGTCGGCCGGTTGAAGGTGGAGGTAGACAGGCTCCGGGATATGGTCAAGCAGAGGTACCGCTTTGATAACATCATTGCCTCCAGCGCAAAGATGCAGCACATCTTGAATCAGGTTGCCCAGATCGCTCCAACCGATTCCACCGTCTGCCTCTATGGAGAGAGCGGCACCGGCAAGGAGTTGATGGCAAAGGCCATTCACGTCAGCAGCCCCCGTGCAAAAGGCCCCTTCGTAGCCATAAATTGCGGAGCTATTCCTGAAGGCCTGCTGGAAAGTGAGCTTTTCGGACACGTTAAAGGCGCCTTTACCAGCGCTGAAGCGCCAAAGAAGGGCCTGATCCAAATGGCCGATGGCGGTACCCTTTTCATGGATGAAATCGCCGAACTCTCCCCGCCGCTTCAGGTAAAGCTGTTGCGGGTCTTCCAGGACGGCGAACTCTATCCCGTCGGCGCGGTCAAGCCCATAAAGTTTGACATCCGGCTGGTCGCTGCAACCAATCGGGATCTTTGGAAAGCGATCCAGGAGGGCAGGTTCCGGGAGGATTTATATTATCGCATTCATGTAATACCGATTTTCCTGCCGCCGCTGCGCGAAAGGATTGAAGATGTGCCCCTGCTGGCCAGTCATTTCCTCCAGCATTTCAACCGTGAGATGAACAAAAACGTTCAGGGATTTTCGCCCGAGGTCATGCAGCGGCTGATGCTTCACACCTGGCCCGGAAACGTCCGCGAACTCGCAAATGTAGTCGAAAGAGCCGTCGCCCTTTCGACCCTTACAGTAATAACGCCTGACTCCCTTTTCCTGGGGGGAGGCGAAATGCGTGTGCAAAGAAAGCTTATGCCCCTGGATGAAGCAAGAGAAGAACACGACAAGGCTTACCTGACGCAGGTGCTCACTGAAACCGGCGGAAACGTCTCCCGGGCCGCTGTCCTGGTCGGCAGGTACCGGGCGGAGCTTTATAAGATGATGCGAAAATACGGGATCAACCCTTCGGATTTTAAAGGCAATGCCGCTTCATAAGGCCCCAGCCTCGATTTGCCTTGATAGCTTCCTTCCGCGCAGAGTGCTGTCCGCACCGATAATCTGTCTGATGCCGCAACAATTTCGAGTGCTTTCGTTAACTGGCCGCCCGCAAAACACGCGTCTTTGATTCCATTCGCTCCTGAAGTTAGAATCCTACACAAGTTCATCCCTCAAAGTTGCAAGATCGGCCACCCGTGCAAGATACCAAGGTTGGCACAACCATTGCTTCTAAGACACTTCAGTTCACGCAAATTCCAGTAGCACTGGTTAAATTCGGCTTGTAAGCCTGATCGTGTGCAAACCTGGAATTTGGCTCGATCCAACAGCACAACAATCAATAAAGGAGCGTATTATGCTAAATGCCATTTTTGATCGCTTAGCTTATATCTCTGTGATGATTTACCTTGTATACATTCTCGCAGAAGGCTGGAGCAGGCTGCCCCTCGTTTTCTAAGGAAAGCGCGGAGGCTAGGTTAAAGGAAACGATATGAATAGAATATTGATAGTAGATGACGACAATGAGCTCCTTTTTATTATCGGAGAATACCTTGGTTCCAATGGAATCGAATTCGATATGGCCCAGAATGCTGCCCAGGCGCGTAAACACCTGAGCCATTACGAATATGACGTGGTCATTTCGGACCTTCAGATGCCGGGCGAATCCGGCCTGGATCTCTATCGCTCAATTTCGATCAGATATCCCGGTCTTGCTTTCATATTGATGAGCGGAAACCTGGATTCTCGCGTGAGGCGGGAAGCCATGAGCATGGGCATCTGCAATTTTGTCGAAAAACCGTTCGAGCTGAGCTATTTGAAACGCCTCATAACCGATCCGGACAGGTGCACAATTCAGGCCGCAATCGGAGCGCCGGCTGCATAGAGTTCAAACAAGCCGCTGGCGCGGTCGGAGGCGTTGTACTGGACGAAGTGCAAAGGAGGTAGGCCGGGAAAGGTTCTAACAACAGTTCGCAATTACGTCTCCACCTCGCTCCGTCTCGCCGTTAGCCCCGGATTCTTTGCGGAGCAGGGTGGCATCAAAAAGGGCCGGCTCCAACAAGAGTCGGCCCTTTGAATTTTTTCGAGGCGGATCTGACATAGGCAGAGTAAAGAGCGTTTCCGGTAAAATTCTACTGTTGAGGTTTAGCTTTGTTCGTAGAGAGGTCACCGGCGGGCTGAGAACCCTGCGGTCCGAGCTTCTGGCCAAAGGAAGGAGCAGGCTTAGTAGACGGTGGCGCACCCTCTGCTTTGTTCGTAGAGAGGTCGCCGCTTGGCTGAGACCCCTGTGGTCCGAGCTTCTGGCCAAAAGAAGGAGCAGGCTTAGTAGACGGCGGGGTCGCCCCTTTTTGCGCGTTCGTAGAGAGGTCACCGCTTGGCTGAGACCCCTGTGGTCCAAGCTTCTGGCCAAAAGAAGGAGCAGGCTTAGTAGACGGCGGCGGCGCTTGCGTTTTCTTAGCAACGTCACTGCTGGGCTGAGACCCTGGAGCTGCAGGCGCTGCATCAAAAGCAAAAACCTGAGTCGTGAGGCCCAGTGCAAGGATACCGGCGAACGCTAGGACCGCTAAGAATTTCATTCCTCTTGAACTACACATTGCTTTCTCCTCTCTCGTTGACTGTTAAAAGTTCCTGGGGGCTTTCAAAAATCGCGGTCAAAAAGTCCCCGTTTGTTAACTTGTTTATATAGAGGGGTAATTTATTGTATAAAGCATTTTGTTTTCCCTTTGTCAAACTCAGATTTCCACTGCCTGTATCTGAAACATTCCGCAAAAAAAGGGGTTGGCTCCAAATGAGCCAACCCCTTGAATTTTCTGGAGGCGGCAAGCGGATTTGAACCGCTGTGTAACGGTTTTGCAGACCGCTCCCTTACCACTTGGGTATGCCGCCTTCGATAACCTTCACTATCTACTTGAAAAGACAAATCTAGTCAAGCCGCAAACGGAGATCGTAAATAAGCCGCGAAGGTGGGACGGCCCTCTCACCGCACGAATAGTTTTTCAGCCCTCCGCCTGCCGCCCTCAGCCCTGGACCAGCCGAAATCCGGAAAGACCCGCGTAACAGCCGGAACTGTCTAGTTCCTCCTCGATTCGAAGCAGTTGATTGTACTTCGAAAGACGATCTGACCTGGAGAGCGACCCTGATTTTATCTGACCGCTTCCAACGGCTACGGCCAAATCGGCGATAGTCGTATCTTCTGTCTCACCCGACCTGTGCGAGATCACGGTCGTGTAACCGGCCCGGTGGGCCATGTTTATCGCCTGCATCGTCTCAGTAATCGTGCCGATCTGGTTGAGCTTTATAAGGACCGAATTGGCGATTCCTTCCGTTATGCCTCTTGACAGTATTTTGGTGTTTGTAACGAAAATATCGTCTCCTACCAGTTGAAGATTAGCTCCCAGTTTCTCGGTGAGCACCTTCCAGCCGGCCCAGTCGCTTTCGGCCAGTCCGTCCTCGATGGATATTAGCGGGTAGCGGTCGGCCCATCCACTGTAGAATTCGACCATCTCCTGCGCGCTTTTCTTGGGCATTGCCTCCGCCTTGAGCTCATAGACGCCGTTTTCATAAAACTCGCTCGCGGCAGGGTCAAGGGCCAGGAAAATATCTTCGCCAGGCCTGTATCCTGCGGCCTCGATCGCCTGCATAATGACTTCCATCGCTTCTTCATTCGAGCGAAGGTTAGGGGCAAACCCCCCTTCGTCCCCCACTGAAGTGCTCAGACCTTTGGACTTGAGCACCTTCTTGAGGTTGTGAAAAGTCTCCGCTCCCATCCGAAGGGCCTCACGGAAGCTTGACGCCCCGGCAGGAACAATCATGAACTCCTGGATATCGATATTGTTGTCCGCATGAGCGCCCCCGTTTAGGACGTTCATCATGGGCACCGGCAAAAGAAATGCCGAAACGCCGCCAAGGTACCGGTAGAGCGGCAGCTCGGATTCAGCGGCAGCGGCCTTCGCAACCGCCATGCTGACCGCGAGGATGGCGTTCGCCCCCAGGCGGCTTTTGTTTTCCGTCCCGTCGAGGTCGATCATAAACTGATCTATGCCGGTCTGATCGACAGCCTCTAAGCCGATGAGCTTGGGTCCGATCTCCTCGTTCACGTTATTGACGGCTGTAAGGACCCCCTTGCCCAGGTAACGGTCCTGGTCGCCGTCCCGAAGCTCCAGAGCCTCCCTGGAACCGGTTGAAGCACCCGAAGGGACCGCCGCCGATCCCATGTACCCACTATCCAGCAGCACTTCGGCCTCGACAGTGGGATTTCCGCGTGAGTCCAGGATTTCTCTTGCCTTGACGGAAAGAATTTCACTCATATTATTCCTCCTTTTTTGCGCGGCCGGCGCGACCGGGACCAAAACGCCCGAAGCGCAAAGCCTTTGAAAACGGGATAAGCCGAAACCTTATTGACCATTCCGACAAAATACTATTAAAATGTAAATTTGAAATAAAATAATGCGACGAAAGGACCAGCAAATGGCAGCCGTTCTTACAGCGGGAGAATTGCGAAAGGGCCTCAAGATAGAAATAGATGGGGATCCTTATCTCATCGCGGACTTCGAATTTGCCAAGCCCGGAAAGGGTCAGGCACTCTACCGCTGCCGGCTCAAAAACATGATCACCGGCACGCAGTTCGACCGCACCTACCGGTCCGGCGACAAATTCAACGCCGCAGACCTCGAAGAGCAGCAAATGCAGTATCTCTACAACGACGGTCAAATCTACCATTTCATGAATACGTCCAGCTACGAACAGATCGAGATGCAGGCAGGGGCCGTCGGGGATGCAGCGAGCTTTCTGATCGAAAACCTGGTAGTAAACGTACTCTTGTTCCAGGGCAGGCCGATCGCATTGACTCTTCCCAATTTCGTCGATCTGCAAATCGTGGCGTCCGCCCCGGGGATCAAGGGCGACACCGCATCAGGGGCAACCAAAACGGCCACACTCTCCACAGGCCATGTCATCCAGGTTCCTCTTTTCGTCGAAGAAGGCGAAACCGTCCGGATCGATACCAGGAACGGCCAGTACGTGGAGCGCGTCAAGGCGCCTTGACAAGCAGCGCCATTGACAGATCCTGCGCAGCGGGCGCCTTCCGCGCTACGCGAAGTACATCTCTTGGTGGGGCGTGCCAGGCGGTTTAGTATTTTTATTATATATTGTACATAATTCTGTCATACGAGGGCTGATGGAAAGGGATGAAAGACAGGCCCTTTACGCTAAGAGGCGCTTTCTCGAAACTCGCTGCCGGGTGCTGAGACTTATTCGCGCCTTCTTCGAAAGCGAACGGTTCCTTGAAGTCCAGACGCCCTTGCTCACTGCCGCTCCTGCCCCCGAAGTCCACATCAGGCCGATTCCGGCTGACTCCGGCCGCTTTCTGTCCACCAGCCCCGAACTTCACATGAAACGGATGCTTGCCGCCGGGTTCGAAAAAATCTTCCAGATAACCCTCGCATTTCGGGCAGGCGAGCGCGGCAGGCTTCATCACCCCGAATTCACCATCCTCGAGTGGTACCGCTCAGGCGCAAATTACAAAGACTTGCAGCAAGACTGTCAAAACCTGGTGCGATTCACGTGCAGGGAACTCCTCGGTCCTGACAAGGCGGACCTTCATTTCCGGGGCAACTGCCTCGATTTTGAGGGCAACTGGGAGCGCATCTCGGTCCGGGAGGCGTTCGGGAAGTTTGCCGGATGGGCCCCCGGCCCTAACCCGGACCAGGACCGCTTCGACCTGGACTTGGTGCAAAAAGTTGAAACGAACCTGGGTTTCCCGGTCCCCTGCATACTTGAGGATTACCCGAGAAGTCAGGCCGCCCTTGCCAGAATAAAACCCTCAGACCCTGAAGTGGCGGAAAGATTCGAACTGTTCTGGGCAGGAATCGAAATTGCCAACGGATTCAGCGAACTGACGGACCCCGAGGAACAAAGGGCCCGCTTCCAATCTGCGATAGCAAGCAAGCAGCAAATGGAGGGAATCAGCTATCCTCTGCCGGGCGCCTTCCTGGCAAGCCTTCAGCATCTTGGTCCCTGCGCCGGAATCGCCTTTGGAGTAGACCGCTTCGTGATGCTTCTCTCGGATGCCGAAAGCATCGACGATGTTGTGGCCTTTGAACCTGAAATGGCCTAAATCAATTGAGGGATTGAGGGATTGAGGGATTGAGGGATTAAAAGCCCAATTCCTAAATTCCTAAATTTTTTCTTGTCCTTAATTCCTAAATCCTTCCCTCGCCATCTTTTTCAGGCAAACCATTTCATCATAGGTAAAATCGGGGCGGCGGCAGGCGTAAAACGTGTTGTTATGGTAGAGCGGCTCCGTCCTGATATCGAATGGAGAAATGGCGGCGGCCTTGTCCCACATGGGTGTGCCGGGGATGGGGGAATATTCGGCAATGTGCGGCCGAACTCCGCTTTGCCGAACAATCCCTATGGACTCGGCGACTTCTTTCGGGGTCTGGCCCGGCAGTCCGCAAAGCAGGTAGACTCCGATATCATCCCTCGAAAAACCCGCCTCAAAAAGATTCTCCACCGCCTCCAGGTACATCTCCATATTGACCTTGCCGCCCCATTCCATGCTCTTGCCGTCCGCCGTAGTCTCCAGTCCGAGCCGAATCGTTTTGAACCCAGCAGCATGCAGCAATCCGCACCAGTCCTTGGAAAGCGCCCGGATATGAAGGGCGTTGGGGGCGTGGAACCGGATCGTGGGACACTCCTTTGCGATTTTTTCCAGCACGGGCCTGAGCGTATATTCCGCATCGAGCAGCAGCGCGTCATCATAGAACGCAAAATCGATTATCCCGAAATCATAATGACCCCTCGCAATTTCGCTGAAGATCCGTTCGGCGCTGAGTCGCGCGCGCTTGGGCTGAAGCCTTGCGGAAGCACAAAAAGGACACCTGTAGGGACAGCCGGTTCCGGTGAGAATCGGTGCGTAATCGAGTCCCGGTTCCAGCAAATCCAGGGCCGGAAGCGGCCAGGCCTTGAAATCGGCCCACGTGCTCGCGTTTCGTACCGGGAAGCCTGTCGTCTCGAAGATCATTTGCGGCAAACTCGATACTTCCTCCGTAATGATCCGGTCGGCCCCGCTATGCAGTTCGGCATGGCCGGGGCAGAGCCTGGCGTATACGCCGCCAAGCCACACCGGTACCCCGGGGAAAATTTTGCGCGCGATCCGGGCCGCCTCCGAAACTCCCGGATACCAGTAGGTCATGCTGGATGTAATCCAGATCAGGTCCGGCTTGTCCATCTCGAGAAGCTTGCGGCGAAAGCTCTCCGGGTGGATTCCGTGCCGGTAGAAATATCTCGGAAAATCAGAGTAAGCGCCAGGTTGTGGAAGACTCATCCTGGGATACTTGCCGGTACCGAATTTTTTGTCCCTGCCGGGCTGGATTTCCGGATGAGAGTTCGTGAAAGCGTCACGCCGGTCGAGGCAGTCGATCAGCCTCACCCCGCAGCCCCCTTCTCTGAGCAAGGAAGCCAGCAAAAGCAGGCCTATCGGCTTTGCCCACAGATCATAGGCCGCAAAATCGGTGATCCAGGGATTGATCAGCAAAAAAAGTGGGGGGCTTGACATTTTGGACTCCGGCTTCCGCCATCTTGTGAAATAATTTGATTGAAATCGCCGCACCGGAATACAATATGAGGGCGCCCGGTTCCGTTTTCCCGTTTCCATACCGGCCAAATTATTGCGGAGGCTGAAAACCGCATGCAGATCATCGATCCCGTTCGCGTCAAAAGGACCTATACTCAGAGGCTGCGAGGCAAGCCCGCCGATGTCTTCCCGCTGCTGTGCCCGGTTCGTGAAAGAGAATGGGCCCGGGGATGGGACCCTTTGGCTGTTTACTCGATGTCCGGGTTTGCCGAAAGCAATTGTATCTTTACAACGGGGGAAAAAAATCCCGAATCGATCTGGGTGATCACTGATTTTGATCCGCTGCGCCACAGAATCGAAATCGTGAAGGTCACCCCCGGCATGACCGTCGCCAGGATAACCATCTGCCTGGCGGAAAATGAATCCGCGCATACGGATGCAGAAGTCGTATACTTATACACGGCAATCAGCCCGGAAGGGGAAGAATTTGTAAAACAATATTCGCAGGAGTTTTTCGACGGCTTCATGCAGTTTTCCGAATCCACCCTGAACAGTTTCCTGGATGAACGCCGGAGAAAAGAAAACGGTGGGAGATGACTTATAAGGAAACAGATACCTGGAGGCTTGATCCGATACGAGAAAGGAGTACATTATGCCGATTTTTGTAATGCTCTCCCGTCTTTCGCCCGACGTAATGCCGCTAACTTAACAGAATTACCTGTCCTTTCGCGTTCTTGCGAGTCTCGGGCATAGACAACGGGGAGGGCTCCCAATACTTACGTCCGGTCTTTTTGCAGTGCTTCTCGAGGCCGCGAGCTTTTCTTCTATATTCTTGTCGATCCCTGGAATATTGACGATTCGGTTTATACCTCACATGGAACTGCGCGCAGCATTGAATGTAGCTCGCCCAGATCACGGCCCAGGAACTGAGCTTAGCCAATACGAGCTTCAAAAACAGCCGCGTTTCCGTAAGTGCGCGTGCAAAACTGAGCTGCCCCACGGAAAGACCGACTTGTCGACAGGCGCTCAGCATGGCTATTCGTATAAGGCAACAAACGATCATATGCATTAACAGTTCCCGCTGGGAGGACTCTGGCGTTTGGCAGTGCCAGCAGGTTGCACTGAGGCCGCATTTAAAATCCCGATAGAATGTCTCGATATCCCAACGCAAATGATACAGCAGCGCCAGCTCTGAGGCGGGGAACCGGACAGAATCCAGAAGAGAGGTTATCAGGCGGCGTCTGCGAAAACCGTTTCGATGAACAAAAACCACTCGGATCGCAATCGTCTTCTCGCTGAGCGGATCCTTTATTCGACATAGATAATCGCTGTCTCCCAGTTTGCGCAGCACCTTGGGCCGGAAGTCTTTCTTTGCGGGGATGATGAAGTGGATAGTCCGGCCCATGATTTTTGCCAGTGTGGCAAAGGAGTAGAAACCTGAATCAAAAAGAAGTAGATCACCCTTTTTGAGATAACTGATTAGTTTTGGAATGAGTTTGTGTTCCGAGGTAGACGCGGGGCCATACACGAAGCGCAGGGGCGTGCGGCTAACCAGGTCAAACAGACAGCAAAGCTCAACGGCGATCGGTCCCAATCCACGAGAGCCCCCATGTGCACCGAAACACTTCCAGAGGGGTTGAGATTCGGGCAGAGTCAAATTGGTCTTGTCTCCGGCAATCAGGCGTAACCCTTTCCATCGGCGGCGCTCCGGCCCGCGCGCCCTTTGTAGCCGTGATACCAGTTTGCCTTGTAGCCAGTTAAGCGCCTCCGGGGGAAAAACGCGCACGAGCCTTGCAAAACGCAGGTACGGAAACAGACCATTTAATATCGAGCTCCCCGGTAGCCAACCGGAGAATTTCATGAAGGCTTGAGCGGGCGGTATTCAGAGAAACGGCCAACATCAGCCACAGAGTCTCCAAAGTTCCCAACTTCCGATTGCGGCAACACTCTCTTGCTACGCGCCGTTTTCTGTTAAGCTCCTCAATAATTTCAGGGTCCAGCCATTGTGCAAGCAGATTAAGATCGGGCTTCATCATGACTGTCCCTCCATTGACTCCAACAGACCAAAAGTTGCGGGAGCGCATTGACGAAACATGATGCCTGCGCGCGCCTTCTTTGCCAGTGAACTGGAAAGGGCATCCCTGTCTGTAAGGCGCCCAAAGCGCTTTTGGAGCAATTGGACAAGATCATCTACATGCAGTGGCTTACGCTCCTCAGTCAGTATTTGCACGGACAGATCGACCAAAGACTGACGTCTTCTTCCCCGCCTGGGTGGAAGGACTGCTTCGGCCTCGACTTTCCCTCGCAGTTGCCTGACAGCACGCAGCTGATGTTCGAGTTGAAGTTCGAGCACTTGAAGAAGAATCTCTCTAAATTCCTCGATTTTCATAAGCCCCCTCCCTTGAAGAATGTCTGAATGGCAAGTCAGTATATTTACAGTTCTACTTGCATAAATACTGACATTCGTCAAGGGAAAAACGACACAAAAATGATGTGAGGCAAATCCGAGGTTTTAGTGGCTCTGTTGGCTAGGGTTGCTCAATCGAGCAAAGAGGGGAGGAAACTTTGATGTTCTAAATACCAAATAATTTCAATTAGTTGCTTAAGTTAACGGCATTGCGCCCGACGCAGTCAAATCACCAAAATCCCTTGAAGATCTCGAACGCAGGGTAATGGACAGAATCCGCTGGGAGTGTCCTCAGGTGGAATGGGTCCTCAACCTCGCCACACTCGGGCCTTACGATTACCTGGACGTCTTCCGGACGCCCGACGAAATGTCGGCTTTTAAAGTGGCAACGATAATTCGAACATTTGGCCACTGCACGACCGAGGTCTGGACCGCCACGGAATGGGCAAGGTTTAAGTCCCTGATCCACGATTTGGCCGATGCCGGATGAATCGTTTGACTACGCCTCGACCCAAAAGATCTACCGAAGCAACTCATGTCCCGCTGGGACACCCTTGAAAAGAGTCATTCCCTTTGCATTTTCGCGTCTTCGCGTCTTCGCGTTGGAAACTTTTCGTAACAGAGACGCAAAGAAAACAGCAACTTGCAAATTAAACCTTGCACAAAGAACAAGAATTTAAATAGCTGTCTCTTTTAATCCTGCTAATCCCGGTTGCGAAAACGTCTTCATGACCTGTCCATGGCCAGATCTCAGCCTTCTCTGCTTCTCTGCTTCTCTGCGGGGGATCTTTTTTGCCTTTTATAGGCCTATTTCAATCCTTTTTCATTGAAAAATGGTCCGTATTTCTTGTCAACTCCCTTGATGTGGGTTCGTAGCCAATCACTCAAAAAATCCATTACCTCTATGGACAATCCAAGCTTGCCCTTCTCGAATCCGCTTTTGAACTCAGAAACCTTCGCTACGAACTCCGAATGTCTTTTCTTGTGGCTATCTGCCTCTGGATAACCAAATTGATCGAAATACTTCTCTTCCAGCTTAAAATGTGTTCCTGTGTAACTAACAAGCTCATTTAGCGTTTTTCCTAAAGTCTCCTTCCCCTTTCCCTGGCGCATTGCATCATTGAGTTCATTAATCATCCCGATGAGCTTCTGGTGCTGTTTGTCTACCAGAGCAACATTGACGCTCAAACTGTCATTCCACTCAATTATTGCCATTTCTTTTCCTCCATTCTAAAGCGCTGTATGTTAATTAATACTAACCTGGAACTGCTTTTCATATGAGCATCTGACTTCGTTTTCCTTGCGAACACTTTACAATCTTAGCGAAAAACTCAACCTTGCGTAAACGGCTGATAAAGACCTCACCATGGATACAATGGGACTCAACGTCCTCCGCATCGTTTCTGCAAAGACTTGGTCGTATAACGATAAGAATGGATTCGATAAATTTACCGGACCGTTTTGATACGCCTGTTTCTCCCCTGTAAATATTTGGGGCGAGTCAGGTTTGAAATTCCACCTGAATCGCTTAATAGAAATCGGAAACCATCCTGCGGACAATGAGAAAAATTCTACAGTCTCGATCTGGACTGGCGAATTGAGAAACTGCTCCCCGCCCCCCCTCTTCACTCTTCACTCATCCCTGCTCCCTGCTTCCTTCAACAAATGTTTCTCATTTCCACAATGCAATGGTATAAAAATATAATCTCAGGATATGCTCTTGCTCTTGCTCTGTGCTCTCCGCGGCTCCGCGTGAGAATGGTGTAAAAATAAAATTTCAGGGTATTCTCAGGATTTTCGCAGATTAATGCTTTTTCTGTCCACTGTGCGTCCTCACAAAAGATCGGACGCGAACTTGAAGCGTTTAGCATCGGTCGGAAATGTCAACGCGAATCCGAGCGAAGTGAGGGTTCACTGACCACTGTTCACTCATCGCGGAGCGATGACAGGGGAATTTCATGATTTGGGATCGAACAAACCGTCCGGTATGGCTCCGCTGCACCGTCGCCGTTCTTGCCGTTGTCGTCGCTGCTGCCATTCGGTTGCAATTCCTGGAAATTCTTGGGCTCCGTGCCACTTTCCTGACCTTCTACCCCGCCGTAGCGCTTGCTGCGCTATATGGGGGATTTGCCCCCGGGTTGCTGGCAACGGCCGTCTCGGCCGCACTCGCCGACTATTTCTGGCTGGAGCCGGTTGGCCAATTCGCCATTGCCAATCGTGCCGACCTGATAAGCATGGTCATTTTTCTCGCCAGTTGCACCCTGATCTCCTATCTGGCTGAAGCTGCATATAGCGTCCAGGCGCGGGCGCACAAAGCAGAGGAAGAGTCAAAGCTCGCCGCCGAACGTGAAAAGGCGGCTGCCGGCCTCCAGCAAAGTGAGGCCAAGTACCGCGAACTCGTCCAAAACGCCAACAGCGCCATCATCCGTTGGAAGCAGGACGGGACGATAGCGTTCATTAACGAATACGCCCAGAAGTTCTTCGGCTACAGTGCGGATGAGATTGTCGGCAAGAGCGTAAATATTCTACTTCCTGAACGGGAGTCCACCGGGGGCGATCTGACCAGACTGGTTCAAGACGTTGTGAACAACCCGGAAAGGTACGCGAACAATATAAATGAGAACATCCTTCGGGATGGCGGCCGGGTCTGGATGGCCTGGACCAACAAGCCGATATTCGACCACGACGGACAATTGCTGGAGATACTTGCCGTCGGAAGCGACATCACCGGACGCAAGCGGATGGAGGAGGCGCTGCGGGGGAGCGAAGACAGGTTTCGCGCTCTGGTGCAGACCACTTCGGATGTGGTGTATCGCATGAGCCCGAACTGGGACCGGATGCACCAGCTTCGTGGCCGGGATTTTATCCCCGATACGGAAACGCCAAGCAGCACCTGGCTTCAAACATACATTCACCCTGATGATCAGCCGCTCGTCATAGCGGCCATCAACAAAGCCATCCGGAACAAGAGCGTCTTCGAGCTTGAACACCGGGTAGTGCGCGTGGACGGCAGCCTTGGCTGGACCTTCTCGCGTGCGATCCCGCTGCAGGATGAAAACGGCGAAATCGTCGAATGGTTCGGCACCGCAAGTAATATCACCGAGCGCAAGCAGGCGGAGGTATTGCTGCAACGCCAGGCCGAACTGCTGCATCTGTCCTATGACGCCATTATCGTTTGGCGGCTCGGAGGTTTTATCGAGAGCTGGAACAAGGGGGCGGAAGAGCTTTATGGCTATTCGCAGGAAGAAGCCGTGGGCCAGGTCACCCACGATTTGCTGAAAACGGTCCACCCCGCGCCGTTTTCTAAGATGGAGGCCTGGCTGCGAGAGCGGAAATTCTGGGAAGGGGAACTCAAACACCATACCCGCGACGGGCGGGAAATCATCGTTTCGGCCCGCCATCAGCTTGTGCGGGGCGCAGACGGCGTGGAACGAGTCCTGGAGATAAACCGGGACATTACGGATCGCAAACGGGCCGAGGAAAGACTAAGAGAATACGAAAAAGCAGTGGAAGGTCTGGAAGAGATGATCACGGTTGTCGACCGGGATTACCGGTACCTGATCGCGAACCGTGCGTTCCTGAACTATCGGGATATGGAGCGAGGGCAAGTCGTTGGAAGTTTGGTTCCGGAAGTATTGGACAGGGATGTCTTCGAGAAGGAGATCAAGGAAAAACTGGATGAGTGTTTTCAAGGTAACATTATCAAATACGAGATGAAATACAGCTATCCTAAACTCGGAGATAGAGACCTGCTCATATCGTACTTTCCAATCGAAAGCCCCGCTGGAATCGACCGGGTAGCTTGTGTCTTGCGAGACATTACCGAACGTAAGCGAGGCGAGGCCCGTGTTACAGCCGATCTGGCGGCGCTCACAAGAATGCATGCGCTGAGCGGCAGGGTTCTGGAAACAGGAGGACTGCAGCCGCTTCTGAAGGAGATCATGGAGGCCGCAGTCGCCGTAGCGGGGGCCGAGATGGGCTTTCTGCAACTCCTCAAAAATGATTCTCTGCGCATTGTAGCAAATCACGGACATCGGCAGCCCTTTCTGCAGTTCTTTGCATCCGCTGAAAATGAGGCTTCGGTCTGCGGTGAGGCGGCGAGGCGCGGAAAGCGAGTAATCGTTTCGGATGTAGAAACCAGTTCCCTGTTCATCGGAACGCCCTCCCTGCCGGTCTTGAGGGAGGCCGGCGTCCGGGCCGTACAGTCCACGCCCGTAATTAGCCGCTCCGGAGCGCTGCTGGGTATCCTCACAACTCATTGGGGAGTCCCATACAACCCAGATGAGCACGATCTTTGGAGGATCGACCTGTTGGTGCGGCAGGCCGCTGACCTGATCGAACATTCGCGGACGGAGGAAGCCCTTCGCAAATCACGTGATGAACTCGAACTGCGCGTTCAACAGCGCACAACCGAGCTGAACAGCTATATGGGAAAACTTGAGAAGAGCAACCAAGCCCTGCAGGATTTTGCCTCCATCGCCGCCCATGATATGAAAGAACCTCTTCGCAAAGTCGTCTCTTTTGGCAATATGCTCAGGCAGAAATCCGGTGACTCACTGGGACAAACCGAAAGCGATTATCTGGACAGGATGATCAACGCAACGGAGCGGATGCAATCCCTGCTGACCGGACTTCTCGATTACTCGCGAGTTACCACCGAGGGAGAGCCGTTCAAGCCGGTCGATCTTTCCGGTCTCATCGGCGAAGTTCTTTCCGACCTGGAAGTAACGATCGTAAAGACAGGCGGCAAAGTTCATGTCGGGACCCTTCCGGTCATTTCAGCGGACCCCATGCAGATGCGCCAGCTATTCCAGAATCTCATCGGCAATGCGCTCAAATTCCACAAACCGGACGAGAGGCCGGTGGTCCATGTCCGCTCCGTATCCGATACTGGTTCGGGATGCCGGATCGTTGTCGAAGATAACGGCATCGGCTTCGAGGAGCAGTATCGTGACCGCATATTTGCCCCCTTCCAGAGGCTGCGTGGCCGGAGCGAATATGAAGGAACCGGTATGGGCCTTGCCATCTGTAAAAAGATAGTGGAACGCCACGGAGGGAGCATTACGGCCAAGAGTACGCCCGGAGCAGGTTCAACCTTTATTATCGAATTGCCTTAGCCCGAAAAGATGGGAGCGGGATGGCGCCAATGAACGAATTTAAATTCCCTGCGCAGTCACGCCGTCTGGTAACGGCTTTCCTCCTGTCGGTAATCCTGGCTGCGGCGGGATGCCAGCAAAAAGCGGTGACGGAGGCTCAAACCGCTCCGATCAGGCTGACCTTGGCCGTTCAACCCGCCCCTTACTCCGGCCTCATCGCCGTAGCCGATGAGAAGGGCTTTTTTAAACGGGCCGGTCTCGATGTCACGATCAAGCTGCACACTTCCGGACTGGAATCGCTCAAGGCGATGATGGAGGGGGAAGCCCAAATTGCAACGGTGTCCGATATGGCTTTTGCCAGTCAAATGAACGAGGACCCTTCTCTTCGTGTCGTCGCTTCGATAGGTTTATCCGTGGGAAACCAGATTGTTGCCCGGAGGGACAGAAATATCCGTGAGCCTGCGGACCTTAAGGGGAAAAAAATCGGCTACAGCCCGAATACCGTCAGCGATTACTTTCTTTATACGTTCCTTTTGACAAACCACTTATCGCCGGACGACGTGGCGCTTGTAAGCATTCCTCCCGCCAAGCAAGTGGAGGCTATCGTAAGAGGAGAAGTGGATGCCGTATCCGCTTTTGAAATCTATGCCTTCACAGCGAAGGAGCAGTTGGGAGACAATGCCGTCTACTGGGACTCTCAGAACAGCCTTGGCTATCAATGGCTCCTGGCTGCCGGGGAAAGCTCCACCAAATCCCCGGAAGCAATAAAACGTCTGCTCAAGGCCCTTGTGATGGCTCAGGATTTCACCACGGCAAACGAAAAGGAGACAAAAAGCATCCTTTGCAAAAAATGGGGTTTCAACCCCACTTACATACGCCAGGCATGGGATCAAACCAGGCTCGATGTATCGTTCACCCAGTCTGTAATCGCCTCTCTTAAGAATTATGCGAAGTGGGAAATGGATAGAAAAGGAAAGACCGGGGACCCGCCCGATGTTTTAAACTTTCTTTACACGGACGCTCTGGATGAAATCAATCCCAGATTAGTCACGATCTTCAGGTAAATCTATGAAAACACAATCCAAAATCCTGGTAAGCATCGCGGCGTCCGTTGCGGTCGCGGCGGTGATCGCCCTGATTGCCTTCTCGATCCTCCGGGGCATGAATAATGAGCTCGCGCGCAACAGGATATACGATCAGGTCATCAGAAAGACACGTGCCCTGAATATTTTGACGGCAAATCTTAAGGAGGGATCGAACCAAAGCGATATTCGCCAGGTAAGGAGTACGCTCGGGTCTCTGGATGATCTCTTGAGTAAAATGACTTCCCGGGCTCCTCGCCAGGAAGCTCTCATCAAACAACTTCAAAGAAACAACCTGGAACTTGGACCTCTGATCGACCAGATGTTGGCCACGGGACAGGGTGTTGCCGGCGACATCGAAAAGGAGCGCAGAGAGCTGCTCGCCTCCCAGATCTGGATGAAGGTCAGGTTTATTTCCGACGACACAGATCGCTTGAAGGATATCAGCGATTCAATGATTGTCTCGGCACAGGCGAAAGCAGGCGCCGGCGTCATAGCTCTTATCATCATCCTGGCCCTCACCAATGGCATTATTTATTTTCTCTCCGGCAGGAGCATAGTGCTTGGACAGGAAGCTCTTCGCGAGAGCGAGGAAAGGTTCCGGGTCACGCTCGGCAGCATCGGCGACGCCGTCATTGCAACCGATGCCTCCGGCCTGATCACCTTCCTCAATCCCGTTGCCGCGCAAATGACAGGCTGGCGTTTGGAACAAGCTTTGCTCCAGCCGATCCGGAGCGTATTCCGGATCGTCAACGAGAAAACCCGCAAACCGGCCGAGGATGTCGTTGAACGCGTTCTGAGCGAAGGCAATATACTCAATCTGGCCAACAATACCGCCCTGATCGCCCGCGATGGGCGGGAGATTCCCATTGAGGACAGCGCGGCTCCGATCAGGGATGCAAATGGTGGAGTTTCCGGCGTGGTGCTCGTTTTCCATGATGTTGCCGAAAAGCGCAGAGCGCGGGGGGCATTGCGCGAGAGCGAGGAACGGCTGCGTCTATTCATCGAGCACGCGCCCGCTTCACTGGCAATGTTTGATCGCTCGATGCGCTATCTAAGCGCCAGCCGTCGCTGGCTTACCGACTACAATCTCGAAAAAACCGATCTGACCGGACTCTCGCACTACGAAGTCTTCCCGGAAATTCCGGAATATTGGAAGCAAATACATCGCCGGGGGCTTGAGGGTGAAGTGGTGCGTGCCGATGCCGAAAGGTTCGACCGGGCCGATGGGTCGGCTCAGTGGCTCCGATGGGAAGTACGGCCGTGGTGGGATGCGGCCGGCGATGTTGCCGGCATAGTGATTTTCACTGAGGACATCACCGAACGCAAGCGGGCGGAGGAAGAACTTCTCCGCCTCAACCAGGCGCTCAGGGCCTTGAGTAATACCAATCAGGCGGCGATCCACGCCGAGGGGGTATCTGATTTTCTGGACGCGGTCTGCCGGATTATTGTGGAGGACTGCGGCCATCCGATGGTGTGGATCGGTTTTGCGGGGGACGATGACAATAAGTCAGTCGAACCCGTCGCTCAGGCAGGGTTTGAGGACGGATATCTCGATACGGTAAAAGTCACCTGGTCGGATACGGAACTGGGGCGCGGTCCGACCGGCACTGCCATCCGGACCGGGAAGCCCGACGTTTGCAAAAATATGCTGACGGAATCCCGGATGGCGCCCTGGCGGGAACAGGCCGTGAAGCGGGGCTACGCCTCTTCTGTCGCGCTTCCGCTGAAGGCGGGCGGACAAACTCTGGGAGTACTCACAATCTATTCGAAAACTCCCGACTCCTTTCCGGATGGCGAAATCAAATTGCTTGCCGAGTTGGCTGACGACCTCGCTTATGGGATCACGGTCCTCAGGTTGCGCCTTGCCCACCGGCAGTCCGAACAGGAGTTGCGGGAAAGCCAGGCCCGCCTCGATCTGGCGCTGCGGTCCGCCGGCATGGGGGCGTGGCATTGGGATATCGCCGAAAACATACGTCGCTTTGACTACCAGGTCTGTCATCTCCTCGGTATCAACCCGGAAGAATTCACCGGAACTGCGGATGAGTTCTTCAATGCGGTCCATCCTGACGACCGTGAAACCGTCATGAAGGCGCTGGATTTAACTCTGGAGCAGGATGCGCCCTATGAAACAGAGTACAGGACAGTTTGGACGGATGGAAGCCTCCATTACATAGCAGCCCGCGGGAAGTTGGTCCGCGACGGCGAAGGCCGGCCGCTTAAGCTCAACGGCCTTATTTGGGACATTTCCGAGCGCAGGTTGGCAATGGCGGCGCTGCTGGAGAGTCAGGCGAAACTGGAAGCGGCTCTGGCCAGCATGACCGATGCGGTGTTCATTTCAGACCTTGAGGGCCGATTCATCGAGTTCAACGATGCCTTCGCGACGTTCCACAGGTTCGGGGGCAAGGACGAATGCTCCAGGACTTTCGCCGAATACCCTGACATTCTGGATGTATTTAAGGCCGATGGGAAATTGGCGCCCCTGGATCAGTGGGCGGTGCCGAGGGCGCTTAGGGGCGAGACGGTCACCAATGCCGAGTACACCCTGCGGCGCAAAGACACGGGGGAAACCTGGGTGGGAAGTTACAGTTTCGGTCCCATCCGCGATAGAGACGGCCTGATCGTCGGGTCGGTGGTAGTGGGCCGCGATATCACCGAGCACAAGCGGGCAGAGGAGGCTTTGCGTGAAAGTGAGGAGCGCCTGCGCCTGCTTGGGAACAACCTGCCGGAAAGCGCCGTTTATCAGTATACCCATGAGGCCGATGGCGGTTTCCGCTTCCTCTACTTTAGCGAGGGGGTCGAACGGCTCAATTGCGTCAGTGTTGAAGACGTGCTGCGTGATGCCGGTACCCTGCACAGTCAAATCCTGCCGGAGTTTTACGAGCGGCTCGTTGAAGCCGAAGAGCGCAGCGCCCTTGATATGTCGGACTTTGATATGGAAGTGCCGATGCTCCGGCCTGACGGCCGGGTGCGCTGGATGCGCCTGCACTCCCGTCCGCGCCGGGGGCCTGACGGCCGCATAGTCTGGGATGGCGTGCAAACCGATGTGACCGAGCGCAAGCAAATAGAGGAAGAACTTCGCAAATCACGTGATGAGCTTGAAATGCGTGTTCGGGAGCGCACCGCCGAACTGGTAGCGGCAAGCGAGGACTTGCAGAAGCAGGCATCGCTTCTCAACCTGGCTCGCGACGCGATTTTTGTCCGGGGATTGGATCACACCGTGCAATTCTGGAATGACAGCGCTGTGGAACTGTACGGGTTCCCCAGGGAAAATGCTCTCGGCAAAGTTACTCATGACCTTTTGCGCACAGGCTTTCCGGAGCCTATAGATCGGATCGTGGACCAGGTGCTCCAATCGGGACGGTGGGAGGGAGAACTGCGGCAAACTACCTCCACGGGGGAAGAAATATTTGTCGAGAGTCGTTGGGCCTTGCAACGTGGAACAGGTGGCGAGCCGTTGGGATTTCTTGAAATCAACCGTGATGTTACGGCCAGAAAACTCGCGGAAGAAGCCCTGCGGGCAAATATGGCGAGGCTTGAGCTTGTAAATGCCGAGCTTCAGGAATTTGCTTTCATCGCCGCTCACGATCTCCAGGAACCCCTGCGCAAGATGCAGACTTTTTGCGACATGGCGAAAAGAAGATGTGCCCCCGTTCTGGACAGTACCGGCCAGGAATACCTGGATCGGGTCATCAATTCGGCAAGCCGCATGCGGCAACTGTTGCGTGACTTGCTCGAATTCTCCAGGGTGGCTATGAGACCCAACCCGCCCCAAAAAATTGACCTCGTCGAAGTAGTGCGGGAGGCTGCGGACGTTTTCGAGGCATCTGTCCAGGAGGCAGGTTGCCAAATCGAAATTGAAAACATACCTTCCATTGAGGCGGATGAAACTCAGATGCTGCGCCTTTTCCAGAACCTGATTGGTAACGCTTTGAAATTCCGTGGCGCGGGGACTCCTCGCATCGAGGTTTATGGCAAGTTATACAGGCAGGGGATATGTGAGATTTTTGTAAAAGACAACGGAATAGGGTTTGACCCGCAGTTTGCCGAGCTTATTTTCAAGCCCTTCCAGAGATTGCATGGCCGCGGCGAATATGATGGAACCGGAATGGGGCTCGCTATATGCCGCAAAATCGTCGAGCGCCACGGGGGAAGCATCAGGGCGGAGAGCGAGCCCGGGAAAGGCTCGACATTTATAATTCGACTGCCGGCAAAACAAACTACGCTGGAGACTATCATTGCCAGACAGTAATCCCAAGACCGTCTTGATGGCCGACGACGATGCTGAAGACTGCATGCTGGCTTGTGATGCCTTTGCGGAAATCGGTGCAAAGATAGCATTCTCCAGTGTCGCGGATGGGATCGAACTCATGGCCTACCTCTCAGAGCATTCCCTCTCTGCGGCAAAACGTTTGCCCGATCTGATCCTGCTGGATATGAACATGCCGCGAAAGGATGGCCGCCAGGCCCTTGTCGAAATCAAATCCGAACCGGCGTTTCAGCACATCCCGATTGTTATTTTAACTTCATCCGAAGACCGTGCAGATGTAGACTTCACAATGAAAGCAGGGGCGGAGTCCTATTTCACCAAACCGGCAACTTTCGATGAATGGGTCGAAATAATGAGGTCCCTCGCCCAGAGTTGGAAGCAAGAAGCAGGAAGCAAGTAGAAGGGAGCTCCCCGCTTCCTGCTGTCTATCCTGTCTATGGTCAGTCTTCGCGTGCAACCAAGTCTTCTCGCTCCTCGCTTCCCGCTCCCTGCTTCTCGCTTCACCCTATTTCTTCGCCGATCGATCTTTTTCTTCCACCCGATAGTGCACCGTTACACGCTCGGAGTAGGAGGGCGCAAGCTTGAGCGAGGGCGGAGAAAGAACTATCTCTGCGTTGGAGGACCCCGATTTGGACAGAGTGTCAAGCCTCACCGGACTTGTGTAAACTGTGTTTACGTTCTCCAAGGTCTTGCTTCCGCCAATCACCTTCACCGTTTCCGGCGAGACGCTCACGTCCGTAAGGACGGTATTTTCAGGCAGGTGGCCGATCCAATCCACCTGCACGGTAAGCTCCTTGGTGGCCGGGATATCCAGGGTCACATCTATCGTGGCGGGCCGTATCTTGTTGAGGGAAACGCCTGGAGGCAGAATAATATCAGCCTGTGTAATCGGAAACGTATTCCTGCCTTCGGCGGCTTTGCTCAAGTCCACTCGCACTCCCACCTGCCCCGGTCCCAGCGATTTTATGAGGGCGCTTGAACCGACGAGTTGGAGCCGCGCTTCATCGACGGAGGTATCCAGGATATCGAACTTTGACGGCCTGTTGACGTATTCGATCGGGACGTTCAGGGCTATAATGGTATCCTGGCTGCGGGTAAAACCGAACCAGATCCCGGCCATGATCAGAAAAGAAATACAGCCGGCTGCCGCCAGCTTTAGTCTTTCCCGTTCGCGCTGCCGAGCGGGGCTGATGTCGGGCATTTTGAGATGTTTCTTCAAAGCCTGAGACAGCATCTGGCTGTCCTGCATCGGAGTGAGGCTGTGGTCTTTGGCCACGTTCACGCTGCCGCGCTCCTCGGATACTACGATAATAAGCGCATCGGCCGCTTCAGCAAGCCCTGCCGCCGCCCTGTGCCTGGTCCCATATTCGGACGGAAGATCCTGCCTGCGGGAGAGCGGCAGAAGGACCCCCACCTCGGTGATCTGCCCGCCCTCGATTATGGCCGCTCCGTCATGAACGGGGCTGTTCGGCCAGAAGACGCTCATCAGCATTTCGTTCGAGACCCGGCCGTTCCACGGAATTCCTCCGTGGATTACCTCGCCCAGGTCCTGGTTGCCGGGAAAAACGATTAGCGCCCCGATCCGCTTTTTCGCCATCTGAAAGACGCTGTCCGCTATTACGTCGATCGGTGACTGCTGCTCTCTGTTTGGAACCCCCCACAGAAATGTTTTTATATTGCGCACCTGCAGGGCCGAGCGGATTTCATTGCGGAACACCACGATTATGATAATGGCAGCAGCGGCCGTTATGCCGCGGATTGCCCAACTGGTGAGAATAAGACCGAGGCTGGCCGCAATCTCCTGGGCCAGCCACAAGGAGGTGATGCCCACCAGTACGCGAAAGGCATTGGTGCCTTGAAAAAGAACATACACCCGCAAAAGGATATAGCTGTTTATCAATATATCGACTATATCCTGCCATCGGATCGATGATATGAACGCAAGAAAACGGCTCATTAGAAATCTGCGGCCTTCAATCTACTATGCTGAATCGGAGTACGTCGAAAACGCGCCCGTTTTGATCAATTATCTCAACCCGCCAGGGTCCCTTATCGGTTTCGCGGAGCTGGATTACACTATAGGTGGACCACTTTGTCGGATACAGGCGCAGACGGGTCTGGGTACTCAACTCGTCACGCCGGAACCACCTGTGGTAGATAACGGTATGCTGCGGCACCGGATCGAAGGATGTATAGCAGCAAACCTGGCCCGATGAGACGGAGAATACCAGCCCGGGGCCAATCGGCGTGAGGTTCTCGACCCGCTCGCACATCAACCCTTGTTTGAGGCTCAGCTTTTGGGCCGCCTCCGCATTTGCCGGCGCCTGTTCTTGAGCCTTGGCCGGGCTAACGTGCCAGGACAGGCAAAAAAGTGCCAGCGATAATACTGCCAAATACCTCATGGAGAATTCTCCAAAACTTGCGCAGGGACTGACTTTGGCGGATTTTGCCTGATGGACGAAGGCTTCAGCGAAAAATGCAGGTCCGGTTTGGGTTTTGCCCCTGCCCGTATTCTCTACACAGTTTGTAAAAGGTCCTCTGATGCAAAATGGCACAATTGGTCAAACCCAAAAATACCATGCCTCCAGTTTTCGTCAAGGCCAATCGTTGCTCGAAGATCGCAGATCAGCGGTAGAAGCTGTACACAGCAGTATAAAAAGGCTCATTCGAAAAACGGGTACCTGCGGTTTTAAAGCCTTTTCTGTATCGCGGTAGGAATGCCGGTTACCCGGCACCCCCCGCACAGATCCGTACGTGAGGAATTACCTCATACGGCTCCTACTTCGAGTGTATGGCGTGAAAGCGATCATTGGGATACATGTGCAAAATCCGACATCTTGGAAGCCATCTGTCCACATGCCGACGGAATCTGTCCCAGGCGAGCCGATGTTTTTGACTTCTGCGCCGAAGCGCCTGAAGCCAGATACGAGCAACCTGGGTGCGGAAAGCTCTGATGCTGGCAAGGTTACCGGGTACCGCGTAGTAATTCATGAAGCCCTGCACAACCGACCTGAGCCACTCGCCCAGTATAGCGATGGGATCGTGAAGTCTACGGCGAAGAATCTGCTTCACCTCTTTCAGCTTATTCCGCAGCCTTTTGGCTATGGTCTTGCGCTTGATGGTGAATCGCTCTCCGTTCCGGGTCGTTGCGCAGATGTGGGTGAAACCCAGGAAATCAAAAGTATCGGGCTTACCCAGGCCCTGCTCCCTCCGTCGTTCCGCAGCAAATCTGCCAAACTCAATGAGCCGTGTCTTGTCGGGATGCAGCGCGAGACAATACTTGCGCATTCGCTCCCCAACATCCCGCAGAAACCGCGCGGCTTCCTCCCGGTACTGGAATCCCAAGACAAAATCGTCGGCGTAACGCACGATGATCATGTCTCCCCTGATTTTGCATTTGCGCCACTGGTTCGCCCACAGATCCAGCACGTAGTGCAGGTAGATGTTGGCGAGCAGTGGCGAAATGACCGCACCCTGGGGGGTACCGACTTCTGTTTTGGACCAGACGCCCTCTTCCGAGACCCCTGCCCGAAGCCATTTCTTAATCAGGCGAAGAATCCTCGGATCGGCGATCCGGTGCTCGATAAACTTCATGAGCCATCCGTGGTCGATGGTGTCAAAGAACCCCCGAATGTCTGCTTCAAGCACCCAGTTGACCTTTTTCTCCGTGATTCCGACAAAAAGAGCATCCAGCGCATGGTGCTGGCTGCGCCCTGGCCGGTATCCATAGGAGAAGCCCAGGAAATCTTCCTCGTAGATGGCATTGAGGACCATCACCACCGCTTGCTGGGCAATCTTATCTTCCAGGGCTGCTATTCCCAGAGGACGAAGTTTTCCGTCTCCTTTAGGAATATAGGCGCGCTTGGAAGGCTGTGCGCGGTAGGTACCCCGGTGGATGCGCTCATGCAGATCGACCAGGCGATCTCCCAGACCATCTTCGTACTCTCGCCATGTCATCCCGTCTACTCCCGGAACTGCTTGACGCTTGAGGGCATAAAAGCTCTCATGCAGGAGGTTGACCGTGACATGGTGCAGTAGGGCGTTAAGTTGCACATGCTCTTGTTTGCGCGCTGCTTCACGCACACCCTGCAATCCGATCGACACTTCCGCCCGACTCTGCGTTCGGGCCGTGGCCGTTTGCAGGGAGTTCCTCTCGGTCGGTTGCCTTCCCTCCGCCATCTCCGCAGGCGGGCCGCCGCTCTTGTTCGATGGCTTCTCAGGTACTATGCAATCGTCTGACTTCCCGCAGGCGTACACGCCGGACGTACGGCAATCAGCCTTTTCCGGCCGACCCGCCCTACCATCCTGGACGGGTACCTTCGGGATCTCCCGGTTTCCGTGCAAAGAGTTTCCACACATGCTCAGGGTCTTAGACTGCGCCGGGTCCGCCCATGACTCGCGGCTAGCGCCATGCGCGATATTGCCTTCCGCACTAGTGAACGCCGTCGGCACTCCGAAAGAGTTGATTTCGCAGCTCAATGGCTGGCCTGTGTGTACCCCTGTCAACGCTTCACCTATGTCCTCACGGACATCGGCGCATGACTCGGGGCCGGTGTGGCTCGCTGGGCCTTCACCGTATGGCTCTTTCATCCACTACTCCTTGCCGGCTTTGACCGGCGCTTTCTCACTATTCACTGTTCTCTGGCCACTGGCCACTGACCACTCATCGCGGAGCGATGCACAACCATGAACAGACGTTATCCTGAAAGGCCCTTCGCCGGAGTAGGGGCAGTCATATTCGGGGGAAGCGAGGTCCTGTTGGTAAAAAGGGGCCATCCGCCTGCTCTGGGCAAGTGGTCGATTCCCGGAGGACTCGTCGAATTGGGCGAAAGCCTCGAGACCTCGGTCCGCAGAGAGGTCCTGGAAGAGGTTGGACTCGAAGTCAAGGTGATCGACCTCGTGGCCGCGCTAGACCGCGTCATTTTCGACCAGGACGGCCGAATCGAGTACCACTATATTCTTCTTGATTTTCTTTGCGAGGTCCTCGGAGGACGCCTCAACGCCGGAACCGACGCGGACGAATGTCGTTTCGTTCCTTTAAAGGACCTCCACCGGCTTGATATCACGCGCGGGACTGAAGAAGTTATACAACGTGCGTTAGAAAAGTCCCGCAATTTGGGTGTCCCGGTTTATTACGCCAAGGCCTGAAACCGGGTTTCCCGTGTCTAACCGGCCCGGCCCAAAAACACTCAAACACGGAATGACGAAAGTGGGAGTCCCGCCCCTTTTCATGGTTTGAGGTGTCCCTCAGGGACATGAAATGCTGCGGTGGATTTTTCAAAATCTTCCTGCTTCCCGCTCTCTGCTTCCTGCTTCTCGCTCCCGGTCCCAGCCTCTGCGGTGGATCTTTTTTCTTCACCTCGCCCGCTTCGCAAGATATTCCTGAAGCTCCCGGTTGTGGTTCGAAATAACATCTTCGGCCATTTGCTTCCGGAAGGAAGCGTACCGGTCGGCAAGCTCGGGATCTAACAGAGAAAGAATCCGGACTGCGAAAACTGCCGCGTTGTAAGCGCCGCCTTTTCCGATGGCCATTGTGGCCACGGGGACGCCGGGGGGCATCTGGACCGTTGAAAGAAGGGAGTCCATCCCGTTCAGTGGAGATGAGTCGATCGGCACGCCGATAACCGGTATGGGTGTCTGAGCGGCGCAAACCCCTGCCAGGTGGGCGGCCCAGCCAGCCCCGGCTATCAGGACCTTAATGCCTCTGTCAGGCAGCCCTTTCGCGTACTCGGCGGCTTCATCAGGCGTCCTGTGGGCGGAAAGAATTTTCATCTCGTAGGCTATTTCGAATTCTTCGAGCAGACTGACAGCCTTCTCCATGACGGAAATGTCCGAGTTGCTGCCCATTATGATTCCTACCAGTGGATTTTCCATCAACGTGTTGCCCCTCCTGCCAGTTCCCCCCCCTTTTCTAAAGGGGGGCAGGGGGGGATTTTGGCTTGAAAGCTTTTTCTGTTCACTGTTCACTGTTCACTGTTGACTGGCCACTGTTCACTCATCGCGGAGCGATGCTAGTTTCCCGTCCATGATTTGCACAGTGAGAAAATATTTTCTCTCAGGATCTCTTTTCCGGATTTGCCGACAATCACCAGTTCGGGATTCTCGGTCACTTCGCCGGCCAATCCACAAGGCAATCCATCGAAGATACTCTCGAACTCCCTGACGCGGCCTTTGGGCACGGTCGCCAGGAAACGCCCGCAGGATTCGCTGAAAAGGATCTGATCGTCCCGGATACTCTCATCGGCAAAAACGGGCGCCTTGCCCAGTTCGATGGTCAAACCGAAATGGCCGCCGATGGCCGTCATCGCAGCGTGAACCCCCAGCCCGCCCCGGTAAATCCCGTGACACGAAGCGACAAGCCCTGAAGATATCGCGCTCTCGACTGCTTTATAAAGACGGAGAACAGGCGGTGGGACCGCCAGCCGGCTTGCCCCGCCCTGAGCCCGGCGTTCGCCGGGGAGGCGGGGCTCAGGTTCCAGCTCGCCTGGATCGTCAAAGCCGTCTACTTTGGGCACATTGAGCCCGGTATATCCGAAAAGCTCATAATATGCTGAGCCTCCAAGTTCGTTCCGGGTAGTCCCCAGCACGTATACCAAGTCGCCCGCAGATTTCGCCTCCAGTGTCTGTGATTTGAGCACATCTGCAACGATCCCCGTCGCCGTAAACTGCATGGTGGGAAGACCGCTCACTTTGTGCCGCTCGCCGAATGCGCCCGGAAGATATCCGTCCACATACATGCTGTCCTTTCCGGAAAGCAGCGGTATCCCGTACGCAAGGCACAGGTCGCGAAGCGCCAGGTTTGCGCGCACAAGCTGCGCCGCTTTGTAGCGTCCGTCAGGATTTAGAACCGGATCGTACTGAATGCTTGGCCAGCAGAAGTTGTCCACGCCTCCGATTTCGTCAAGCCTTCCGCCAACAGCCAGAATGCGCCTTACCGCCTCATCGATTGTCGCCGCCACCATGTGGTAGGTATCTATTTCAGAATAAGTGGGCACAAGGGCCTGCGAGACTGCAAGACCCGTGTTTGTGCCAAGCACAGGCCGGATCACTGCGGCATCGTTTGGAACGTCCCGGTCCCTGCCCGTCATGAACTTGATCGTGCTGCCGCCTTGAACTTCGTGGTCGTATTGACGCTGGATCCACTCCCGGCTGCTCAGATTGGGGCTGGCAAGCAGGGCGTGCAGAAGCCTGCCGTAGTCGGCGGGTTCGCTCAGCGCCGGTTCGGTCAGGCCGCGTGCCCAAGGCGCAAGCCATTCGGCATCGAAATCCCATTGCGGGAAATCCTCCGAAAAAAGGCTCAGGTCAAGATACGCGCAAGTCTTTCCTCCATAACTCAGGCATAGCTTCCCGGTATTCTCATAGTTGCCGATCACCGTGCTCTCGACTTCGTGTTTTCGCGAAAGCTCCATGAATCTGTCCAGGCTTTCGGGCTTGATCGCAACGCTCATTCGCTCCTGGGATTCAGACACCCATATTTCCCAAACGTCGAGGCCTTCATACTTAAGAGGCACCTTGTCCACCTCCACATAAGCGCCTCCTGCCAGGCTCGCCGATTCCCCGATGGAAGACGAAAGCCCGCCCCCTCCGTTGTCGGTAATGAACGTTATCAGGTCTTCGTCGCGCGCTTCGAGAAGAAAATCATGCATTTTTTTCTGAGTGTATGGGTCCCCTATCTGCACATGCCCGGCAGGGGTGTTCGCGCCGTAGCTCTCGCTCGAGGCGGTAACCCCGTGAATCCCGTCTTTTCCGACGCGGCCTCCACACATCACGATGAGGTCGCCTTCCCCCGGCTGCTTGAGTTCGGCCGGCTTGCCCTTGATTTGCCTCGGCATGATTCCAAGCGACGCCACGAACACCAGGCATTTGCCCAGGTAGGAGCGATGGAAAAAAAGATTTCCAAATGGCGTAGGCACTCCATGCTTATTCCCGCCGTCCTTTACCCCTTCAACAATCCCGTCGAGAAGCCGCCTGGGATGAAGGTGGGGCTTGAACGGCCCGTTGTAGTCGCGAGGCCCCACGCAATAGCCGTAAAGGCCCGCAACAAGGCGCGATCCCTTTCCGGTGCCCATTATGTCGCGGTAAATCCCTACGATGCCGGTGAGTGCGCCCCCGTAGGCCTCCATGTTGGATGGGCTGTTATGGGTTTCGCCTGTAACCGAGTAGTTGAATTCAGAATCGAAGCGCGCAACCCCGGCGTTGTCCCACAGGACTGAAACAACCCAGTCCTTCTGCTCCTGAATCCGGAGCGTAGGGGCTTCGATGCAGGTCTTGAAAAGATTGTCCACTGTGAGCCGCTCGCCGGTGAGCAGGTCTCGGTAACGGAACTTCCCCCGAAAGGTGTTGTGATTGCAATGATCGCTGCGTGCCTGGGAAATCGCTTCCAGTTCGACGTCCGTCGGCGCGTTAAGACCGAACTTTGCCCGCGCTTCGAGCACTTGCGGCCTGAGGAAGTAATTTCTTATTACGGGGATATCTTTCAGGTTGAGGGCCAGGTTCCTCTTATCGCTCAGCCTTGCGAGCTGCTCGTCGCTTTCCATGGGGATTTCGCGAACCGAGGGCGTGTGGGCAAGAAGTACTTTAGGGACAATTACGCCTGTTCCCTCGCTTTCGTTCCATTCGGCCCCAGGATAAATGCGCCATTGTTGAATGATTTCATTTGCGAGAAGTTCGCGCGCTATTGTTTCTGCCTGGCTTCGCGAAAGAGGGGCATTTTTGAGCATGTAGAGCCGGGAAGTGTAAGCGGCGTCGCCTGATGCAGGCGCTCTTCCCAGGTAATCGCTTATGGCCTCAATTGCCACGCTGCCCGCAGTATCGCGGACTCCGGGCCGATATCCCACCCATATCGCCCAGTCGAAATCGGAGGCAAGGCTCCGAAAGCCGGATACCTGAGTTACCGGATTAGTGAAAACTTCGGCGCGCACAGCTTCGAGTTCCGCGTCCGACAGACCGGTATCCAGGGTCAGTATGCTTATTACCCGCGCTTCCCCGATTTCCCAGCCGAAATAGTCCCGCACCCTCCTGCAAAGACTCGCCCCTTCCGGATCGAAAAGGTGCTCCTTTAAAGCCGTTTCCAACCTTCTTGCCATTTCGTCTCCGACATGGTGGATAGTGAATGGTGATTAGTGAATAGTGAATAGTGAATGGTGAATAGAATGTCTTCTGCTCAATGCTCACTTGTTCTTCAGATGCTTAATCAAGCCCATTGTCATTTTCCCTACGCTGTCCATGCCTCCCTCGACCTTCGCAGAGCCTTCCGTGAGTTGAATCTCTTTGGCTAGAATGTACTGAGTGTCAAGCTCGGCTATCGAGCCCAGTGTAACATGCAGAAACTGGATGAATTCCTTATCGGATTTTCTGGCGGCGCCTTCGGCTATGTTGCATGGGATTGAGACGGCTGAGCGCCTCATCTGAGACACCAATCCATAGATTTCTGACGTTGGGAAGCCGGACGTAAGCTCATATACTGCTTTTGCCAGCTCAATTGCCTGCTTCCAGACCTCCAAGTCTTTATGGCTCGCCACTGCTCGTCTTTCCTGTCTTTTACTATTCACTACTCACCATTCACTACTCACTATAAAACAAACTCCACGGCTAACACCATCAGGATTAATCCCCCCGCCGCTTCTACCCGGCGTCCGAATTTTGTTGACAGCCGGCTGCCCAGCTTCATAGCCACCCAGGTCATTGCTCCCGCCGTCACTCCGAACCATACGGCAGGTGGGATCAGGCCCGCTCCCAGTATTCCCAGGCTGAATCCGACACCGAACGCGTCAAGGCTTGCCGCCACCGATAGAATAACTAAACTCAATCCCCGGGTCGGATCGGCGCATTCTGCAAGATCGGTTTTCTTGCCCAGCAGGCTTTCACCGACCATTTTCGCGCCGATTAAAAAAAGGAGCGCAAATGCTATCCACGGCCCCCAAACCCTTCCTGTGCCGGGGAGTCGCTGGCTGACAAACCATCCCAGAATCGGCATAATAAACTGAAAGAGGCCAAAGTGAAAGGAAAGCCTGAAGGTCTGCCTGGGCCTGCAAAATCGCGCACCTACGCCCATTCCGACTGCAAAAGCATCACATCCGAGAGCTATGCCGAGAACGGCAATTTCGACAAATCTCAAATTCATCCTTTCAAAATAGATTTCCCGGATCGAAGCGCGCCTGATCCGGGAAAAAAATCATCAGAGGGAAGCGAGAAGCGGGTAGCGGGGAGCAAGAAGTTTTTGCTCCTTGCTCCCTGCTCTTAACTCAAGACTCCCGAAGCCGGCGAATGTAGGCTGCCAGTTGCCCTGAGATCCCATCCAACGCCTCTTGAAGATTGAGCGTATCGCCGAACCCGAGATCCTGGGCCAAAATGCAATAATACCGGCATTCCTCCAGTGATCCTTCTGCATTGTTAAAGAAACGCGCCTTATCAGCCGCCGTGTATTTTCGAAACCCTTCAGCAATATTCGCGGGAATGGACACTGCCGTGCGCCGGAACTGGCTAATCATGCCAAATCGCTCATCCGCAGGGAAAGCCGCTGTCAGGCGATAAACACCAAACACGAAGGCATGCGAATTCTTCCAGACTTCTAACTCCTGAAACGTTTTTGCCGGAGTCTTCATTCCTGCTCCCCGCTTCTTGCTTCTTGCTTCCTTATGTATAATAACAGGCATAAATGCTGTTGAGCGATTCATACTGCCCGGCAAGCTCGGTTAGCATCCTTTCCTGTTCTCTCTCGGGATTGATGAACCTTATCCCCATTCCTTTAGGCGAAAGCGAGTCTCCAGAACCGTGAAGATTAGTCCAGACCACTTCCCCGGTCAGTTCGACCGGGTGGTTTAAACCGGGAAACCTGAGCATGACGTTCCCCTTGGCATTCAGTGGAGCCGGGTTCTTGCATATCACCAGCATTCCCTTTTCGTTGAAATGCACGGAGGTCCCTTTGAACGTTCTTTCGTCCACTTCGAAAGCCACCTCACAGGGCAGTTTTCTGTCTATAATGACTTCTCTGGGGATTTCTTGTTCGCTCACTTTTTTCCTCTACCTAAGGGAAATACCAAACTTCGCGGTTACCTTCTTGACCAATTCGACATGCAGAGCATTTACCTCCTCGTCGGTAAGGCTCCGGTCGTCAGCGCGGTAAGTGAGCCGGTAACCAATGCTCTTCTTGCCTGTCCCGATTTGATCGCTTCTGAATATATCAAATATCTCGACACTTTCCAGCAAAGGCTCATTCAATGAGCGAATAAAGTCGAAGGGTTCTTCCACGGGCATTTTCTCGTCGGCAATCAGGGCTATATCACGTGGAACGGGCGGAAATTTTGGAAGAGCCTTATATACCGGGACCGGCCCCTTGTGCGCGAAGAGCCTGTCAAAGTCGAGCCTGAAAGCAAATATGGGCCGTTTTAGATCGTAGGCTTCAAGCACTTCCGGATGGACCCTGCCAAGTTCTCCAACCCGCTCGCCTTTAGCGAAAACGGAGGCCGAGGAACAGGGGTCGAGCCACGGGGGAAGGGATTGCGCCTGGAACCCGATATCTTTGATCCTCAAAAAGCCGAAAAGGGCTTCGACTACTCCCTTTACGTCCGTATAGTCCACGCCGGCATCGCTGTAGAGGACCTGCGAAACGCGCTTTCCCGCAATGACCCCTGCCAGGTGGTGCGGCTCTTCGGCCTGCAGGCCGTCTTTTCCGGGCAGGAAAATCTTGCTTAGTTCAAAAATACTGAAGTTTTCGCTTCGCCGGTCCAAGTTGTAGCGGGCGTTTTGAAGCAACCCGGGCAACAGGCTCGTTCGCATTACGGCTTGCTCGTCGCTCAGAGGGTTCTTCAGCCGTATTGGAGCCAGTACCGGATCGCCTTCCGCATATCGAAGCCTTCGGATAGATTCATAAGAAATAAACGAGTAATTGATAACTTCGAAGAACCCCGCGCCTGCCAACAGGTTCTTTAGCTCCCCGCGCGCCCTCTGGTGTGGGTCGAAAGCGGCGGCTTCGACTGCAGCGGCAGGGCTGGTAACCGGAATTCCGTCATAGCCCGAAATCCTTGCCAACTCTTCACTCAGGTCGACCTCTCTTGTAATATCCCCCCTGAAGCTCGGCACAATCACCCGGAGGCGATCCGAGTCCAGCGCCTCCACGCGCATCTCGATTCGCTCCAGTATCTCTTTCATCTCGCCGGAGGACAGCCGGGTCCCCAGAAACCGGTTGGCCCTGTCCACCCGCAGAACTAATTCCGGTGCTTTTATCGGGTTTGGGTATACATCGATCCTCCCCGCCGCTATCGAGCCCCCCCCAACCTCTAACATCAGCTCTGCCGCCCGGTCGAGGGCACTTAGCACGCCGCCCGGGTCCGTGCCCCGCTCAAACCGGTAGCCAGACTCGGTTTTGAGCCCCAGCCTCCTGCTGGTCCGGCGAATCGACAGCGGATCGAAATAGGCGCTTTCAATCAGAACATCCCTGGTATCCAACTCGATTTCCGAATTGAGGCCGCCCATGATGCCGCCTATTGCAACCGGGCCGGCTCCATCGCAGATCAGCACAGCGCCCCCGGGGAGTTCGCGCTCGATGCCGTCCAGTGTGGTAAACCGCTCGCAGGCCTCGGCTTTTCGCACCACTATGCGGCGTTCGATCAGCCGGTTGTAGTCAAAAGCGTGAAGCGGTTGGCCAAGCTCCATCATAACGTAGTTGGTAACATCGACGATGTTGTTGATCGACCGTATGCCAAGCGCCTCCAACCTGTCTTTGAGCCATTCGGGCGAAGGGCCCGTCTTGACGCCCTGTATTACCCTGGCTGTATAACGAGGGCAGCCTTCGGGATCGTCAACGGTGACCGATGTCAGCGTATCGATGTCCGGACCGGTTTCATCGACCGCAATGGAAGGATATTTTACCGATGTCTTGCAAAGCGCGGCCACCTCTCGGGCTATGCCTGCCAGTGAGAGGCAATCCCCGCGATTGGGAGTGATCGCAACCTCCATCAGCACGTCCCTGTTGCCCAGGGCCTCATCAAGCGGAACACCGGCCGGCGTGTCGGCAGGAAGAAGCCAGATGCCGCTGTGGTCTTCGCCCAACCCAAGTTCTTTTTCCGAGCAGAGCATTCCCTTCGACAGTTCACCGCGAACCTTGATTTCGCGGACTGATCCGCTCGGCAACTCCGCCCCTGGCAGGGCCAGCGCGGCAATTGCTCCGGCGCGCGCGTTCGGAGCGCCGCAAACGATCCTGCGCAAACCGCCGGGGCCTGAGACTACACAGATGCTCAGCTTCTCGGCATTTGGATGGGGTTCCACCGCCTCGATCCGAACGGTCACTACGTTTTTGAGCTGGGGGTAGCGCAAACTAAGCGATTCCACCTCCAGACCCGTCATGGTCAGGCCATCTGCGATACGCTCGGGAGAAAGCGGGCAGTCAACATAGTCGGAAAGCCACTTAAGACTTATCAGCATCTTTAACCACAGTGGCCGGCGCTCAGTGGCCGGTCGTCAGACAAAAGCTTCTGACCACTGAAGGCTGGCTATCAGCATTGTTTAACAAGAGTGGCCAGTCGTCGTAAAAAAACACTGGATTCCGGCCTTCGCCGGAATGACGGGTTGCATGTCCGTACCCATCCCAACTTAGTTGACGCTGTACTAATTTCCTTCCGGAAACCCCGGATAAACGTTGGAGAATTTCACCTTATCTGAATTCCACGCCACGAGAGGTTTCTGTTCGAAAAGAAGGCATTTTTCGCACCACCGACCTAAAATCCCCCCTGCCCCCCTTTAGGAAAGGGGGGAGTAATTGCTGGCGTGCAATGAATCCCCCCTCTAGGAAAAGGCTGGATCTCGATTTCTTTGCCAGGACGCACCGATGTACCGCCTCGCGGGCGTGCGGGCTGTCGAGATCCTGCATGTGCCGCCCGCCTCTGGCCATGGACAGGTCAGGGATAGCGTTGAGATCCTGGCTGGCGGTCCCACCGCCCTAAAACTGATCGAGAAAACGCAGATCGTTTTCAAAGAACAGCCGAAGGTCGTCTATTCCGAATTTCAGCATGGCTATCCGCTCGATTCCCATACCGAAAGCAAAACCGGTTACCTCCTCCGGATCATAACCCACGTACTTGTAGACCTCCGGGTCAACCATTCCCGACCCCAGAATCTCAAGCCACCCGGTTCCTTTGCAGACTCGGCAACCGCCTCCCCGGCATATGACGCACTCAATATCCACCTCGGCGCTCGGTTCGGTAAAAGGGAAAAAACTAGGCCGGAAGCGAAGTCCGACCTCAGGGCCAAACATCTGGTGAACGAACGTGGTGAGGATGCCTTTCAAATCGCCAAAAGAGATGCCCTTCCCGACCATCAGCCCCTCCACCTGGTGAAACATCGGCGTATGAGTGACGTCCGAATCTCGCCGGTAGGTCCTTCCTGGACCTATGATCCGGACCGGGGGTTTTCGCTTTTCCATTGTCCTGATCTGGATGGGCGAGGTCTGCGTCCTAAGCACCACATCTTCGGAGATGTAGAAAGTGTCCTGCATGTCCCTGGCCGGATGGTCTTTCGGGATGTTCAGAGCCTCGAAATTGTAATAGTCCAACTCGATCTCAGGCCCTTCGACCGTTTCGAATCCGAGCCAATTGAAAATGCGGCAAACTTCCATCGCCGTCTGTGTGATCGGATGAAGGCGACCCGCAGGCGGGAGCCTTCCGGGAACGGTTACGTCGATCGATTCACGCTTGCCGGCCTCAAGATTGCGGCTCCTCAGCGCTGCCTCCGAGAAGATTTCCTCCAGCCGCAATTTAGCCACGTTCAATAGTCTGCCGACTTCCCTGCGCTCTTCCTCAGGGACCTTTCCCAACTCCTTGAAAAGCTGGGCAAGTTCTCCCTTCCTCCCTAAAAAACGAATCCGGGCCTGGTCAAGGGCCCTCGGGTCCTCTTCCAGCCCGGAAAGGGCGCGGGAGGCCGTCTCAACAAGTTTCTCAACAGCCTCTTTCATTTCCTATGCAGCTTCTTTCGCGATCCTGGCCAGTTCGGCAAAAGCCTCCGGGTTCACAGCCGCAAGATTTGCCAGAGCTTTCCTGTCAAGCGCTATATTGGCTTTCTTCAAGCCGTTCATGAATCTGGAGTAGCTCAGATCGTGCTCGCGTGCCGCTGCGTTGATGCGCATAATCCACAGGCTTCTGAAGTCGCGTTTTTTTACCTTTCTGTCACGGTATGCGAACTTGAGGGCACGATCGACCGTTTCCTTTGCCGTGCGAAGCAAAGTACCGCGACCCCCTCGATATCCCTTTGCCGCCGAGAGAATCTTCTTGCGCCTCTCCCGCGACTTGACCGCCTTTTTAACCCTGGGCATCTAAATCTCCTTTACAAATAAGGCATCATCCGCTTGAGCGACTTGACGCTTATGGCGTTAACCACGGTGTCCTGGCGCAGTGAGCGTTTTCTTTTCGGACTTTTCTTGGTCAAAATATGACTCTTGTTAGCCTTGGCCCTGACGATCTTACCCGTGCCGGTTTTATGGAATCGCTTGGCCGCAGCTCGATTGGTCCTGATCTTGGGCATTACGGATATCCTCCGTTGACTGAAGTTCCCGGTTCGCTTTCACCACAGTCCCTCGTGTCCCTGCGGGACACCCTGAACCATGAAAAAAACCGTAGGGCGGGCTAAGAGAGAAACCCAGCCCACCAAGTCTTTTCGTAACAGCAACTCATGTCCCGTTGGGGGCACCCTGAAACCATGAAAAGTGTCATTCCCTTCGCATCTTCGCGTGGGAATTTTTCGAGACAGACCTGCGGCAAACGACTCGCAAAAGCTCTAGTTTATTTAGGACTTGATCAAGAGTCAATAAATTAAGGTGTATTTAGTGAATTTTTCAAGCTTTCGGGGCCACAATCATTATCAGGTTGCGGCCCTCCATCTTAGGATGCTGCTCAATTACGATTTCTTCCTTGAGTTCTTCCTTTATACGTTCCAGAACTTTGAACCCTTGATCGGAGTAAGCGATCTCCCTTCCACGAAAAAGAATCGTCACCTTCGCCTTGTCCTTCTGCGAGAGAAAACGCTTTATATGGCGGATTTTCACCTGAAGATCGTGCTCATCGGTCTTCGGGCGAATCTTTACTTCCTTTACCTGGATCACGGTCTGTTTCTTTTTGGCCTCCTGGGACCTCTTGTTCTGCTGGTATTTGAACTTTCCGTAATCCATTATTTTGCAAACAGGGGGATCGGCGTTCGGGGCTACTTCGACGAGATCCAGATGCACCAGCGCCGCCAGCTCCAGGGCCTTTCCGATCGTAATAATCCCAAGCTGCTGGCCGTCATGCCCAATCACCCTGACTTCCGGACCTCGAATCTTGTCATTCACATTGGCCTGTTTCTCCAGTGTCGTTTCTCCTTTTGATTAAGGTTTGTTGTTTTCTTCCTTACAATTGCCATGCAGTTTGTTCAAACAATGCCCAATCCAACGCGCCCCTTGCTGGACTCAAGGCACTCCCTTTCCACTAGTTCGGCAAACTGAGGCGGAGTCATTAGACTCAGTTGAGTCCCATCCCGTTTTCTGGGGGCGATAGCCCCCCCCTCGACTTCCTTGTCCCCGATAACAAGCATGTAGGGGACTTTCTGCATCTGAGCCTCTCGGATCTTATACCCGAGCTTCTCGCTTCTCGCGTCAACCTCCGCGCGAACGCCCCGGCTCCGGAGTTCCCTGTAGACAGCCTGCGCGAAATCGAGCTGCGAGTCGGTAACAGTGACGATCATCGCCTGAACCGGGGCCAGCCAGATAGGGAAAGCCCCCGCATAATGTTCTATGAGAACTCCCAGGAAACGCTCAATGGCCCCCAGGATCACCCGGTGCACCATGACCGGCCTGTGCTTGCCTCCATCGGCCCCAATATAAGTCAGATCGAATCTTTCGGGTAACGTGAAATCGCATTGGATTGTCGCACACTGCCAGCGCCGGTCAAGAGCGTCTTTGAGCTTGACGTCGATCTTCGGCCCATAGAAAGCTCCCTCCCCTTCGCAGATATGATACGGGAATCCCTTCTCTTCAAGCGCCTGCGTCAGAGCCCCGGTCGCTCGCTCCCAATCTTCATCCGTGCCGATGGACTTCTCGGGCCGGGTGCTGATTTCCATCTCGAAGTCGAAGCCGAAAATCCCCATCACTTCAGCTACAAAATCAATTATACCCTTGATTTCATCGTTCAACTGGCCTGCCGTGCACAGGATATGGGCATCGTCCTGGGTAAACTGCCGGACCCGAAGCAGGCCGTGCAGCACTCCGGATTTTTCGTGCCGGTGCACCGTCCCCAGCTCAAAGTAGCGCAGTGGCAGATCGCGGTAGCTGCGGATTTTGGACTTGTAGATCAGCATGTGCGACAGACAGTTCATAGGTTTTACACCGTACGACTGCCCATCTATCTCCGTAAAATACATGTTCTCGCGGTAGTGATCGAAATGCCCCGATTTCTGCCACAATTCGGTCTTGAGCAGCGTCGGTCCCACCACTATCTGATAGCCGCGCAGCAAGTGCTCGCGTTTTTCAAAGTTCTCCAGGATATGGCGAATGAGCGCACCCTTAGGGTGGTAAATAACCATCCCCGCGCCGACTTCGTCCGAGAAACTGAACAGATCGAGTTCCTTTCCCAGCCGGCGGTGATCTCGCCTCTGAGCCTCTTCCAGAAATTTTATATACTTCTTGAGCGACTCCACATCGAAGAATGCGGTCCCATAAATACGCTGGAGCATCGGGTTGCGCTCATCGCCACGCCAGTAGGCGCCCGCAACGCTTGTGAGCTTGAAAGCCTTGAGAAAACCCGAATGGGGAATGTGAGGCCCACGGCAAAGGTCGATGAAATCACCCTGCTGATAAAAGGAAACCACAGGGTCGGTAAACTCTTCGAGAAGCTCGACCTTGTATTTTTCCCCGGCTTCGGAAAAGTAACCTATCGCCTCTTCGCGCGGCACATCCCGCCGGGAGAAGGTAAGCTTCTGAGAGGTTATCTCCCTCATCCTGGCTTCGATCTTTTCCAGGTCCTCATGCGTGAACGGTCTCGGCACATCGAAGTCGTAGTAAAAACCGCTTTCGATTGCAGGGCCGATGGCAACTCGCGCTTCCGGAAAAATCGACTTCACGGCCTGGGCCATTATGTGCGCAGCGCTGTGTCTGAGAATTTCAAGCCCCTTGGGCGAATCGGTTCGCACCCCTTCCACAACGGCGTCCTCTTCGATCTTGCGGGAAAGGTCCACCAATTGGCCATTCAGTTGCGCGGCGATCCAACCATCTCTCGAATGACCCGTTTTGCCCAAAATCTCCGAAACGGCGGTCCCTTCAGGCACTGTTATCTTACCTCCACCAGGGAGGGTAATCTCGATTTCTTTTGGCATATTTCATTCCTGATGTTTAAACCCGGCACTGCGCCCGGGCAATCTCAACAAAAAAAGGCATCCCCACCAGTTTGGAAAGATGCCTAGAATGGAAATGTTGCCCTTCAATACCGAAATTTTATCTTCCTGCTGTAATTCAAGTCCAACTAGCAGCCAGCCAAGCTCCCGTATGAGTCTTAAAACTTGAGAACGCCCTGTCCCGCATGGCCTGGTAGGCACGGGCGGTTTCGAACCGCCGGCTTCTACCGCGTCAAGGTAGCGCTCTCCCACTGAGCTACGTGCCTACTAAACTCTTGATCTATAACGACACGGTCTCATTATGTCAAGGAAAACATCATTGGGCAGTATTTGCCGGCCGATGCCGCTTTAGCAGGATCAAACCATTCAAAAGATACTGTCCGCCACTCAATATTGAAAAACCCGCTGTTGCTACGAACAAGGCCGAATATATCCACCCCGAAAGTTCCAGAATCGATCTCCCGAGCAGTGCGAAAACAGTCCACAGTTGAAACAGGGTTGTCAGCTTGCTCGATACCAACGGCTTTATCTCGAATTCCACTTGCCAAAAGAACAGAACGAAAAATCCGCACAGAATGACAAAGTCCCGGCCTACAACTATCAGCACCAGCCAAAGAGGCATTTCACCGGCCTTCCACAGCAGAACAAAAGAGGTTACGAGGAGCAACTTGTCGGCAACCGGATCTATATAGGAACCCAGTCGGCTTTTCTGGTCGAGCACCCTTGCGAGCAATCCGTCAAGAGCATCGGTCAAACCGGCGAGAAAGAAGACAAAAAAGGCCGCCGTCATATCTCCTTTCAACAGAAGCCAGGCAAGCAGAGGCGTCAAGCAAATGCGGACGAATGTAAGCAGGTTTGGTATTGTCATTTCGTTTCCGCCTGGACTCCTCCAAAAGGAGAAAACGAAACTTTCATCGTATGTGTTTCCGTCGAATAAGAATCTATCCGGACCGTCGCGCCGCTCGGAAGACGAGTCCCGCTCATTTTCAATATATAATCCCCATTGACTCCATCGAGTTGAATGGTGCTTTCCGTCGCCCCTATCCGCAGGCTGCCCACCTGCATATTCTTGAATTGTTCGTGCAGAATGCGCTCCAATTCCACCCAGTTGGGATACTGGGCGGACGGCACGTAGATCACGAGCGGCCCGACACTTGCCTCTTGGGCTGACGATGGGGCGCCCCCGGGAGTTGAATCGCCTGCTCCACTCCTCTGAGTTCCTCCGGCTTGAGACCCCCCAAGCACGCTGATCAGTTGTGGAGCGATTCGCCTGGCTAGCTCAAGCGCACCATCCTGATTAGACATCTCCTCCATGCTCTGTGCCTTGTGAAGTTCGAACTCCGACTTGCCCTGCCCGATCCTGATCACGCGCAGACCGGCGTCGAGCGACACTTGCCTGCTGTTGCGGTCCTCGGCATAGGAAACCTTGCCCACCACCACATCCTGCACGCCAAGCCCCTCGGCGAGTGATATAACCTGAGAGGGAGGAATATTGCCGGACAGATCCATCTTCACCGAACCGGGCTGAGGAAAAAGGAGTGAGAAGTTATTATCGTCCATTTCCTTGCCAAGACTGCGTGCAAAAAGAAAACTAACGTTCCCGCTCTCTGTCGGGAGCACCCATTGCTGGTCCCATTTCTCCGCAACTGCCCACAGGATTTCCCTCTTTGTGGCAGAGAGTCCGCGGTAGGACGGTTTGCCAGCGCCCTGCTCGACTGCCGCCGGCTGAGAAGTCGATGTCTGCGATTCATCCGGCTCTTCAGCAGGTTCGACATCCTCTTCCACCCGCGCCTTCTCGCTCTCAGTCGCGGCCGCCGGGGCGCCAGCCCCGGCCGAAGGTGCAGGTTGCGCCTGTTCCTTCTGTTGAGCAGCCAGAATTCCTGATTTCTCCAGATCCTCTTTTAGCGCCTCCACGGAAACAGTAACCTGCCCGACCACATGATACATGCCGCCCGTCTGCTCTTGAGAAAAAACCTGGTACGAGTCGACATATTTTGCGGGCTTGGCCAGGACCTTTTTCTGGATTTCGGCAAATTGTGTACCCATCTGCGAAGGACTGAGAAATGAGCCTATCGCCTGGGTGAGCCCCTGCGCCATAAAGTCCTGGATCGCCTGTTGCTGGCTCTTCGCCGGGTCCTGCGGGTCATAGACGGCCTGGCCGTTGCTGAAGTAAGTGACCGGCCGTGATTGTGCGGCAACAGCGGGATCAGACCTGCAAATGGTCAAAATTGAAGCCAGAAAAAAAAGAATAGTGACTGAAAAAAACAAACTATATCTTCTCATTGGAAGTCTACTCCGGCATTTTGATATTTTGAGCATTCTCTCTTTTCAACTGCTTGCTAGACCATGAAAAGGATCGCACCGGCTCAAACTTTTCTTTTTAAAGGATTATTTGCTAACATACAAGCGGATCAACGAAAAGGAGAAAAACTTTGCAAATTCCGCCCGAAGAATGTTCCGTTCGCAACTACCTCATCGACCCTTACCAGATTCACTACCTCAGGTTCATCATTGAAGCATACCCCGGCTTGGCCGTGGTATCCACTGTCGACTCATCGCTGGGACTGGTCTCCATAGCTGTTGCCCCCGGATGTGAGTCTGATATCCTGCAAATCCTTGAAGCCGAGCGGGAAACCTTGAAGCTGACCGAGGTGGGTTTAAATTCATGATTGATGCCGAACTCTGAGCGTCTCTTTTTATTTTTCCCTGTTTTCCCATTGTCACATGACACCAATATCGAGGTCGCTTCGAAATTTGCTGTTTCCATCCCGGATCAATTGTAAGAGTGTGTCATCATTAATCTTTTTCTTTGCCATGGAAACATCCTGGAAACATTTTGGAAATTTTTTATTTACTGCCGTCCTAGCCGGGTTGAGTCAAAATGAGCACCACAAACACTCTAGATCCACCGCAGAGACGCAGAGGCGCAGAGATGGAAGTCCGGCATTCGAATAGCTAGAACTGTTTGCCATCTCACTCTGCCGATGCCTTTGGTCCCTTTCTCTGCATGGAAACACATGGAAACTCCGTGGAAACAGATGGAAACATATGGAAACTTTTGGGAGACTGTTTCCATTTGCGTTCACCGCGGAGACGAAAAAGCTATTCACCGCAGAGAGCGCAGAGAGCTCAGAGAGAACTCAAAATTCAACAAGATCGACGGGACTTTCATGACTTAGAAATAGCCGTTTCTGTTAATTCTGCAAATCTTGTTCAGCAAAGCCTTTCTCCGCGCTCTCTGCGCCTCTGCGGTGAATAGCTTTTGCTTCCCGTCTCTGCGGTGGATCTATGGCACACTCTGAGAGGCCGTGCAAAACGGCAACGAGAAACGGCAATAGATGTGGCAAAAGAAACGGCAACCAGAAGTGGAAAAAAGAAGAAAAGCGGTGAGTCGTGAACCCTCACTGCGGTCGGGTTCGCGGTTAACGTTCTGGAAGCGCGTGAAATGCTTCAGGTTCGCGGCCGATTTTTTGTGAGGCCGCATCGTGAATGGGACAAAAGCCGAGAGGACTCCCTCCAGGGTCGGGATAAATTCGGACTGGGGAAGCAGCCGGGCTTTAGCGTCGCCCCACCCGAAGGCTGTGTGAGAAGCCCCATCTTACGAAAGCAATTTTATGGCCAAAAACCGCATTTGAAGGTATAAAATGGTCGATTATGGCCACTCTTTCCCTGCAGCAATGATTTGGCAGGTCAGATCGGATTCTTGTGACGGTGTCGCAACAATTGGAGCAGGAGTTCGGTAAAGGTTTCAGTTACTCCGCGCTTACCCGCATGGTGCGTTTCGCCGAGCTATTTCCCGAAGAGCGAATTATTGTATCACTGACACAAGTATTGAGCTGGACCCATATCCTTGCGCTACTCCCTCTCAAAGACCACCTGGCCCGCGAATTCTACGCCGAAATGTGCCGCGTCGAACGTTGGAGCGTGCGCACCCTGCGGCAGAAGATCGGCGGGATGCTGTTTGAACGCACCGCTCTGTCGAAAAACAGCGAGGAACTGATACGGCAGGAACTGGCAGCCCTGCGGGATGACGGTCGGACGACACCGGAACTGGTCTTCAGGGACCCATACCTGCTTGATTTCCTGGGGCTGTCCGGGGCCTACAGCGAAAGAGACCTAGAGACAGCGATCTTGCGGGAAATGGAGCGTTTTCTGCTTGAGCTGGGAAGCGGCTTTAGCTTTGTTGCCCGGCAGAAGCGGATGAGCCTCGGCAGAGAAGATTTCTATCTTGACCTTCTCTTTTATCACCGCCTGCTTCGACGCCTGGTTGCGATAGAGTTAAAGCTGGAAGCCTTTCAGCCTGCCCATGTTGAGAAGATACTTGCCAATTCGGCAGTCATATAAGAGCCCGACTATTTTGGATGGGAGCTTTATTTTCAAATAACATCGCAAGACGTGAACCAAGTCTCTATGTTTGCGCAATATCTTCTTCTTGCGCAGCGAGAGCATTCTATCCATAAGCGCGAAAATCTATTGGATCTCCGTGGAGAGCCTATTTTGCCTTTAACCTCAACCATTCGGATTCAGTTAAGCCAACACGTGACAACGTGCGCCCGAATTCCTCGGCTGCACGTTGGGCGTGTTCCGTTTTCAATTCCGCAATCCACTCATACTTGTTCTTGCCTTCGTCTTCAAAAACGAATCGCCCCTGGTCGTCCTTTGTGGGACACACGGCATCCGTTCCAGTCGTGAAATTAGCGACATAACAGATGGATACTCTCGGTTTGTAAGCGAGTCGAACTGGATGGCGATTGAGATCCACAACAGCATGCGTGAAGGGTTTCCCAGCATCGGGCACATCCATAAAACAAAAGATAAATGTCCGTGCCTTCCCATTGATCCTTACGCTGTCACAAACAGGCTGCAGGCAAAGCATATAGCGCCGGATTCCTTCCACCTGTCTCAAAATTACCCCGAGGTGTAACGCTCTATACGTGTTCTCATAAGCGATTCTCTGGCTCATCAGAGAACTCAGCATCGCGTGGCAAAAATCTCCATTAGAATCACCCGTGAGATATTCTGCCAACTTCACGCCTTTTTTCTCATTCCACTTTGGATGCTTATTTCCTTTTTTTTCTACCAATCCAGGGACATCGCTGTTCTGAATTCTGGAGTAGTCTTTTTTGATTGCTGGCCCATGACAAAAAACATCTTTTGCGAACTCCAAAGCATCGACTCCTTCACCGATATTCAATCGGGGGTTGCTGCCAGGCTTCCAATTTTTGACACACCAGTCGGTGACAATTCGCTCGACTGTGGGGCCAGTCCCAATAGGGTATTCTCCCACTGTGTCCTCGATCACTGCACGTAGCTCGTCAGTCAGTAAGGGGGTGATCTGGCAGAAGGCTTCATCAGGGAGCAAGAGAGCCCGATGTGCAAGAAAAGCCGAATCGAGGTCGCGATGGAATCGCATGAGTATGCGACGATTGTTTTTACGAAGATTCGCGACTCCGCGCAGAACGATTGCCTGCAATAAGCCTGAAGCAAGACGCGAAAACTCACTGGTCGTACGTTGCGCCAACTCCTTCTCAGGCACAAAAAAGCCTGAATACTGCGGCAACGACGTATTGGGTCGCTTCCCCAGAACAACTACGCGTGAGTTATCTGTCGTGAGGATCAATCCTTCACTCCCATCTTCAACACCTATGGATTGTTCTCCGATCCTAGATGCAAGACCTTCATAGATATTGTTAGATACTGAGCCCAAATTGGGCTCCACCGTATATATTAGGATTAACCTCAACTGGTGGGGAACTTCCTGCCTACTCTGCTCAATCAGGTTTACGACGAGTTCCGTTGCTTTTACTCCCGGGTTACCATGCAAATCCCAATCAACGACGACAACATCAGCAGAAGTGCATAGGTTGTAGACCTCCGAGCGTGGGCTGAAAGATGCGTCCTTTTTCGGCTGGTAGAGAGAGCAGATGATGCGCTTCTTAGCAAAACTGTTCTGAACATCGTGGAAAGACACTTCTTCAGGTTTGTCGGAATCCCTGCTCTCTTCAACTCTCTCGCCCTTATTATCAGACGCTATTGTCGCACTTTTCAAAGCCGCCTTTCTGAGTCCTGTCTGTGGCTTTGCCAAAGGCGCAGCCACGTTTCCGCTCTTGCTTTCATAGATACGATCGTCAATCAGTACAACGGTGTGGAGATACTGCTCCGCAGACTCAAGAATGAATTTGTCGAACGCAGTTATGCTTTCAGTCATCGCCGCCTCCCCACGAGATATTAAACCGAACACCTGCGTTTGGATTGTGCTGCGAATCAAGTTCCAGCATCATACCTTCTTTTCGCAACACCTTTCTTGAAATATAAAGACCCAGGCCCCGTCCACCTGGCTTCCTAGTGAATCCCTGTTCAAAGATCGCTTCCGCGTCCCGCTTATGGATTAGTGGTCCGTTATTCTCGATGTGGTACACCCCGTCAGTGCACTCCAACGATATGACGCGCTCGCCAGGTTGATCTTTCAACCAGAACACAAAGTTGTCGATGAGATTAACGAAAACGGGATAAATTGTTGAGGGGTAGCTATGAAGCTTGCTGTCGAGAAATGCCTGCGTGGCATCTAACCGAATGTGGTGTCGCTCAAAGCGAACGCTGAACAAAGCGCGAATGTAGTGGGCGATCTCCTTACCGTGGATGTCAATACGCTCTCGGTAAAGCCGACGCTGAAGCGGAGTGAATAGGTTGAGATGCGCATCCAAGTGGTCGAAATTCGCTCGGATCTCTTGATAGATTGGGAAAAGATCCTCATTGGCTCGCGCCCACGAACGAAGTTCGCGCAATTGGCTCCGTATCATTTTGATCGCCGCAACAAATTCATGATTGATCACTGCCACTGCGAGTCCTAACTGCACTAACTCCTCATCAGTATCAGCTTGCTCACGGAGCGACTGAAGCTCTGTCTCCATGGCTTCGGCCATATCGAGCTGACTGACATCCATGCTCTTCTCGAGGCTTTCTGCAATTCCGGCCAACAACTCGCGAACACTCGCGAGAGTTTCCGCATTCTTTGAGGCAACAGCGTCAATTCGCTGCTCATAATTCGAGCGGATATCCTCAATCTGCTCAGGCAACAGGTCGCTAAGGTCTCGGTGAGCTAGATCGTCGTTAACCGCTTCAATCGTGTCACGCAGTTCCCTCAAGGCGGATCGAGTCGTGTTGACAGCCGCACGGCGCGTTTGCCCCGTTGTCTGCTGCAGTGCCTTCGCCTCAGTTCGCATTATCGCATTTTGCTCATCGGCCACTTGCTGAATGAGGTCCTGGAGCCGGCGGCGTTGGTCAATATAGATTCTGGCTTGCGCAGCCATAGTCCCGAGCTTCTCTCCGACTTCCTTCGCGAACGGGGCAAAGACTTCCGTCTCAAGCCTATCTCGTTCCCGCTGGTACGCCTCCCAGTCTCTCGATAGCTGCTTTGTTAAGCCGACACCACGAGGACGGGCGATGCTATACTCCGTGCGCAGTTCGGCAAGCTTCTGGTTGGCTTCACGTTCTGCCTCTAGTAACTCACGTGACGCATCGTCGGGATCGGTCATTTCCGAAGCAAGCTGCATCCTGGCGTGTACGTGATGTCTGAGCGCAGCGATTTCCGACTCGGGCATCTTCTCGCTTATTTTAGAGAAGAACACGTTGAAAGCGCCAGCAAGGTTGCTTCGTTTGGTTGTTGTCTGCTGTTCTCGTTTTCGACGGGCTCGCTCCAGCCTGTCCAGTTCCTCTTTGCGCTGTTGGAAGTACCCGCCTAGCGGCGCTTCCTTCCGGAAGAAATCGGCCGCCAACTGAACAAACAGATTCTCCAATACGTTCTTGAAGTGTCTGTAGGCTTTGTCCTTCTGAAAGCCTTCACGACCGGCCTTTTCTCGGAGGGATGCGTTGCTCTCCCTTGTAAGGCACACTGCGCCGTAAATGCGCCTATACGAAAAGAAGTAATATGTCAGGCCCTTGTTCCTCCGCTGCTCAATATCGAGCCAATCCACATCGGAATTGCCGTATGGAAGAATCCGTATTCGATCACGGTAAACATACAAGCCCCCAATTTGAAGTAGCTTTCGGTTCACGCGGGCGAAATCTTCGGGGTCGGCCATGCTCTCTCGCTGGTTCCCCTGCAAGTATCCGAATTCAACCCTGAGCGGACCGCATGCTATCGGTTTTCCTCCACCATCTTTCCACGTGATAATGTGATCCGTGTACTCCTTATCATAAACGCGAACGGTTCCCCTGAACTGGCCGTACTCATCTATATTGCCGCTGACGAACTGGTCTGAGAGTGCAAGGTCCTCCTTCGTAAAGAATTCACCAGGTCCGATCAAATCCTCGCAGGAGCTGTTGGTTGACCAGAACCTGAACGCCGTTGCAATCGCGGGAGGATTATCCTCCGCAAAAGTTGAATTGCAGAATCCTATCAGACACTTGCTGAATTCCTTTGTATTGGAATCTTTTTCGGCTCTGATATCAGCCAGAATGGTCTCGTATGCTGGCGCTATGTAGAAATGCGTGCCGCTTTTGTGGCCTCCAAGCGAGAGGCCTTTGATGGATTGATCAAAGTCTTGTGGATCCACCTGGAAATCGGAAAGGTCTTCGAAAATGGATTGGAGGTCGCACTGTGGAAATTTCACCCTGAGTCTCTCGACACTTGCAATGTTTTCCTTCAATAATTCGGCAACATCCTGAGGAGATGGAAGCTGACCACCAGCAACGTACCGGATAGGAATCTCAATATCGTCGAGGTTCAAAGCAGGTTGTTCGAACAGTCCCCAGTGGACATAGCACATGACGAGTGTATCGCGTTCGCCGTTTTTCACTGAGCGAGTAAGAACCAGGACTTGAGGTCCAAGAAAAGCGATAGCGAGACGCCCGATGCCCTTTTCTCCCATAACAGCGCGTTCGGGCTTGTCTGGAGGGCGGTAGGATTCCATCCCTGCTGAGGAGACGACCTTGCTATCTGTCCCTAAAACCAGCCAATTTGACTCGAACTCGTCGGACGTCATCCCAATCCCGTCATCGCGAATGACCAAGAGAGCGTCAGACCTGAAGAAATCGACTTCCACATGGTCGGCGTAGGCGTCATGTGCATTCTTGAACAGCTCACTGATAGCGGTGGATGCATCGGCAATCTGTTGCCGCCCGAGCATGTCTACTGCTCTTGCCTTCGTCCGAAATTTAGCCATTGTGCCAATCGACCGTTTTGACGTGTCTTACGAAATGCCTGCCGAATGCCCTCGCAACAGGTACGGGAACTGCGTTGCCGATCTGGCGAGCCATGGAATTGAGAGAACCGGTAAAAACAAAATTATTCGGAAAGCCCTGTAGTTTTGCAGCTTCCCTGACGGTGATTGCGCGGTCTTGCTCAGGATGGCCGAACCGGCCGTTCGAATAACTGATACAACGTGTCGTAAGCCCCGGTGCTGGTTCGTCCCAGGCGAGTCTCGTATAGCAATCAGAATGTCCGCCGTACTGTTTGCCGTCTTCCTTTTTGGCATAGCAATCCGGCAACAGGCTAGAAGGCCAATCTCGCCGCCCACGAGCCCCGGTGTGCCTGATGCGCTCCAGATTCAAGACTGACAGCGCGGCAGCGCGGTGGTTGGGGTAATTCCCTGTGTCCGGGTGCTCTGTGCCGTGCTCGACAGGAGGGAACCTGCCAATGACATCACGGACCGTCACGTATCGCTTAGACATCTTCGGCCCATGAGTAGCTGCAGGCAAAGTTATCTTTCCCAACTTGCTCGCTACGAGCACCAAACGTCTGCGAACCTGTGAAGCCCCATAATCCTGGGCTGCGATCACATTAAAGGCAAGCCAGTAGCCATCTTGTTCGAGTTGATCGACGAAGGATGAGAACGGCCCGCCAGCTTTGAGGGAGACATTCTGCAGTCCTGGCACGTTCTCGACAAAGATGAGTTCCGGCAAACACGCGTGGACGATGCCTGCAAAGTGCGTCAGCAGCCCGCGCCTCTCGTCTGCGGATGCCTCTTTCTTCGTATTCGTCTTCTGCCTGGTAAACGGCTGACATGGAGCACAGCCGCAAAATAGCTTCACCTCCGGCGTCTTGCTATAGTACTCCCGGATACGACTGGCATCAACAGTCTCGATGGGTTTGTTTATAACCGGGACCCAGGGGAAGTTTTTTTGGAAGCTCCCTATGGCATCGGGGCATGAGTCAACCGCTAACGCATGCCGGATACCCGCTTGTCGGAAACCGATACTTGTTCCTCCACAACCTGAAAAAAAATCATACACGCGGATAAGCGGTTTCCGTCGCTCCTTCACGAGACCATCTGCCTTACCCGCATGGATTTCGTCAGCGGCCCCGAAATCTCAAATGAAACACTTTTTGATCGCAGAAATTCCCCCGCGCTCAGACAGACAAGATCGAGTGCCATCTCACGGTCGGCCCCTGGCCTGCGAACTGAGCATTCCCACACGACCAGAACACGCCAGCCTCCACGGCGAAGCTCCTCCAGAGCTTTCGCGTCTCTGGCTTTGTTGTCCTGCAGTTTCTTTCGCCACCACTCCTTTCGGTTTTCAGGGATAGTAGACCGAGCACACCCGTGAGAGTGCCAGAAACACCCGTGAACAAAGACAGCAACAGAGTACTTTGGGAGCACTAGGTCAGGCCTTCCAGGCAAGTTCCGGGAGTGAAGACGATAGCGGAAGCCTTGTGCAAAGAGTCGCTTCCGGATCTCGGTTTCGAGCTTCGTATTCTTCCCCCGAACCGACGACATCATCTTGCTTCGCGTCGCTTTATCTACCGTATCCGTCATTCCTCTTGTTCTCTTAGATCCCTCTGGCATGACCAAGGGCGTTTGATTGTAGGTCCACATTCCCTCGATCTGTGAATCAATGTTTACAGGCTAAATGTGTAAGCTCTTCAATTCTTTGCGCAGGGCTGCCTCAAGATCTTTGATTTTTTTGTAAACCAAGCAGCGCTGACCCGTCACATCAAACTTGAGATCAACTGGATCTCGGACTAAGAGAACCGTGGATTTTCCGCAGCCCCAGGCGTAACCTACTTCAAGATACACGTTTGGGTTCGCTGTTGAGAGGTCAGCGATCACCAGAGATGCAGTTGAGATACGCTTTTTAACCCAGTTCATTATGTCGCCTGTAAAAGAGGATAGATCAGCCCTTTCACATAAATAGCCTGCTGCATTGACGGCACCCTGTATTCCATAGTGAAATACATCATCCATCTCTTCGGTAAATGGCATGGCCACAAAGATGTTCGGTTTGCTAGGAGCCTGTCGGGATAACGGCTTTTAAAATAACTTTTACAATTGGGGTGATCGCTTTGAAGAAAATCTCTCACCCCGCAAAGCACGATTCAATAAGGATTAGCCAATAATAGGCATTCGCGTGCAAAAGTTTGGTATCAATCGCCGGGAACGGTTCAGTTGTGTATTGATTGCAACGCAGAACGGCGGCAAAAGCTTCCCCGGGTCCATTAGAAGGGGCCACCGTGCCGATAGAGTTTAAGCAGATTGTGAGACAGACACCACATCAGCCACTCTGCGGATACGTTTTCGTATCCTCTTAGTGAAAATTGCCGTAAGCCCCTGGCCTGTTTAATCTGGCCGAAGACTGGTTCAACGGTTGACTTTCGCTTGGAGTAAATCTTTTGACCGCGTTTGGTGCAAAGCTTTCTTATCATTCGCTCCTTGGGCGTCAGGTCGTTTGGAGGCCGTCCTCGAACCGGCGGAAGAACTTCTCCGTGTTTCATTTTGATTGTGGCGATAAACGGATCGAGCAGTGCGTCCTCAAAAAGCATCACATTGGTGTCACTAAAGTATCCGGCATCGGTTGTGATTGCCATTTTGCGGGGAATCCCGCCAAGGTTTTCTTCCAAGATATCCAGTATTGGTTCAACTTCGTCCACATCGTTTGCATTCCGGGAAAGTCCGGCAGCCACAATCACCTGAAAGGAATCATCAACCATTGCCTGGCCGTTATAACATTGATCAAAGGAATTGGTGGAGGTCACCTTCATGATCCGGGAATCAGGATCTGTGAAATTCCTCTGTGCACTGCCGGAGGGTTCAATAGGAGGGGGCTGACTTGCAGGCGCTTGTTTTTTCTTGGTTTTAGTCTCTGCAGCCTTCTGCTTTTCGGAAGCCTCTTGCCTGGCCTCCTCCTCAAGCGCATTCATGGCTTCTTTGATCTTTGCCAGCCGAGTCTCACGCCTTTTGAGTTCATCGGGCAGATCCCAACCCTTCCTGCCCTTGCCGTACTCTCTATCCTCCTGCTTGTCTACAGCCTCGGCATTTTTGAGAAGTACTTCGATCTCTTTTGCAAGCTCCTCTTTTTTCTTTTTCATCCTGCCGTAGCTCATCGCTTTGTGCTTGGAAGCATTGGCCTTGATCTTGGTTCCATCAAGGGCCACATGGCCAAGCTTAACAAGCCCCGCTTCCTGGCAAAGTCTGAGGATCTGCACAAAAAGACCGGCAAGAGCTTTAAGGTGGCGCTTTCTGAACTCACATATCGAGTCATGATCGGGGTGCCTGTTTGCCGCAATCACCCGAAAGGCAACGTCTTCGTAGGTTTTCTTCTCGATTTGACGGGAGCTGGGAACACCTGTGCAATAAGCGTAGAAAAGGAGGGCTATCATCATCCGAGGTTCGTAAGGGGGTTGCCCCCTGCCGTCTCCCCGATAGGACGAGTACATCGTTGAAAGATCGAGCTGCTCTACCACATCCAATATGAAATTGGCCAGGTGTCCCTGCGGGAGCCAGTCCAACAACGAAGGCGGGAGCAGCAACATTTGTTTGCGGTCACAAGATTTGAATGTCTTTTCCATAGTGGAGCGATATTAGCATAAAATGGCTCTTGATGCCATTTCTCCGACAGGCTCCTAGCAGAAGCAAATCCAACAGTCCGCAGTCGATCGGTCCACTCTTTTCCGAGGTTTTCGAGACTGTGTGGCCCATCAAGAGCTATTCTGCCATCGGGTAATAAACGAGAAAGCAGTTCATTAAGGCGAGTTGATCGCGCGCAATTGCGATCTATGATTGTGATATGCTGTAATGCTTCTGGAAAGACGCCGCTGGTAATGGCATCGATAAGGCCGGCGAGTTCTGATTCGAATGACTCGGCCTCATCAAGACCATACCCTGGGCCATGGATAGTCAGGCACAAGTGTTTCGTATTTGGGGCTGCTACCGCAAGTGAGGTGAGCACCTTTCGACCAAATTCACGAATCTCCTGGTATCCGAATTGGCGAAGGGGCTTTACGCCGACGAAAAGTGCGGATATAGCGCTAATTACATTGCGGGAATTTACTAATCTGAAGCCAGCGATCTCCGGAAGCAGATGTGTAATGTCTTGCCCATATGCAGACAAACGCTCTACGACCGCTGCATCAACACCGTACAGAGACTGCGCATACTTCAAGGCAAGAACGTCAGCGGGAAAAACAAGGGCATCACCATGCTCGAACGCGATAGTAATAAACTGAGCTTTACGTTCAAAGGCCATCTGAGCTCCCTCTCAGCTAATGTTCAAGATGATCAGCGACTGGAGCTAGCAGTAAGAACTTGCGCCATTGTCCCAGCACGACAAGAACCCCGGCACTTCTTTTTTAAAAACGGCTGGCCCAAGGTTGACACTGATTCTTTCAAACGGCAAGGGAGATCCGCTGTTCTGGATCGCGGCTTTGACCATGTCCTTGCTTTCCTTGACGATAATTACGCCATATGTGCCATTGCAGGTTCAGTCGGATACCTGCCTTGGGCTATCAACATCTCCCGTTCAAGAATTCGCTCGCTGGTATTGAATCTCAGGATAGAGGCCGTTACGTTTCCAATGTTTGTAATGGGCCTTATGAGAGGACCCTCCAGCCGGAAATGATCGGACCATTTGTCTTGTCGTGGGCTGAAGAACCTGATGAATTCACCAGTCTCATCAAGGACAGAGCCTACATCCGCTCCCTTGTGACGGTTGCAGAAAACGCAGGCATATGCGAGGTTGCTCTCATGAGTCGTACCACTATGTTTCAGACTGATGATATGATCAACCTGACAACCGAAGAAAGTGTCATCTTCATGGATTAGACAGTACTCGCAAAGTCGGCCGGCGCGAGTGGAAACCAACCGGCGGAGAGATTCACTGATGGTTTTACTCATTACCGAGATAACGGTAGGCACGAGCCTTGGCTAGCCTCATCAGGTGTTCCAATTGCATATAGTGGTCCAGTTCCAATTTCTCATCCGGAGAGAGGCCGGAGGTCTTTTCCTTTTGAATCAGATCAGCAACGCGCCTCCTTGCCGCCTCAGAAGGGCGAAAGGCGATAATGCCTCCAGGACTTGTTCCGGCAGCAATAAACTCGATTACTTCTTCGTAGGCCTTTACTGTATTCATCATAGATCCTCAAGGCAGGTTCGATTGGAACATGCATGCCCTTTTCCGGCAACACGTCATAGCGATCCTCCTATGACGGTTGAATTATAAGCTGCTGAGGCGGTCTTTGCAAACGCAATACTACAGGAGAAGGGGGGGCGAACATTATTGAGGGATTGAGGGATTGAGGAATTGAGGGATTGAGGGATTGAGGGATTGAGGAAACTGCTCGTCTCTTATCCGGGATTTCCGGATGGGCACGAGCTGCTGCGCAGTCTCAATTTCCTTGCCACCAAGTTCCATATTGATTAAAAGCCTTTATGTCGACGAAATAATTTGCCGTTTAACAGGTTGTAGTTTTTTCCGCCGCATGGCTGGACGATTTTAAGATTTGAGTTTGCCCGGGCACCCACCCGCAAGTTACATTGTGGCGTCACCCGATTTTTCCTCGGCCAGGCACGCCCGCTCAGACGCTCCCGGCGGGCGAAACATATGCTTCGAAACGCACAGAAGTGAGTTGGACGTGCAAAAGGAAAAAACCAAAAAAGACCCGGCGCAGGCCATAGAAGTAACGGTTTTCCAAATTGGCCGTACGATACTGGCACAGGGAGTGGAAAACCCCTTCTTTCATGTGCTCCTGAGCGGGCGGGTGGTGCTGAGCAAGAACGGAAAGATGATCAGGATGCTGGGCGAGCAGGATATCTTTGGCATGGAGAGCCTCCTGTTAAAGGAGCCCTCTCTTTACTCGGCCTATGCGGTGCAAGAATGCAGGGTGGCCAGGTACGGGCTTGAAACCCTTGACCACCTCATCCATGAAAGCCCCAGAATGATTCAGAATTTGCTCGTTTCCATCATGCGCCAGCTCACCGATACAACTTTAAATCTGCTCGAGCCGCCCTCTGTCGTCCCGGAAGAAAATGAGCGCATTAGTTTCTATCAAGACGGCGAGTTAATACTGGATGAGGCGAACGGCGGGACCGGGCTTTGCCGCCTCATATCCACCCAGGGCGGACTGCAGGTTACCATGGGCGGGCGGGAAGTCACCCTTATAAACAAACCCGGCGAGTTTTTTGGCCGTCCCATTTCCCAATCTCACGCCTGCGTAAGGAGTATCGGCCAAAGCATCGTAGAGAAATTCGGCACCGGCGACCTGCATATTTTAATTAGAGAATACCCGGAATCGGCTGCCCGGATCATGTTCGAGCTGATCGAACGCCTCGAGGCACAAGAACTTGGCAGTCATAGCAATGTCTGACCCACTTCCCCATCCCGGCAGCCCGCGCGGTCTATACGTCCGCACGTTCGGCTGCCAAATGAATGAATATGATTCGCTACGAGTCCAGCGGCTCCTCGCCAACCTGGGATACGTCACAGTCAATGATATCGGCCAGGCTGACGTTATCTTTCTGAACACCTGTTCGGTCCGCGGGAAGGCGGAACAAAAAGTCCACTCATTTCTGGGAACTCTGCGCCGCCTCAAAGATACAAAACCTCACCTCAAAATCATAGCCGGGGGCTGTGTGGCCCAACAACTAGGCGAAAAACTGCTCGCCAGGTTCGACCACCTTGATATGGTCATTGGCACAAGGGCGGTGAATTCTATCGGGCGGATGCTCCAACAGGTGCAAGAAAGCGGCGGCAGGATTGCCTGCCTGCCCGACGAAGAAAGTGAAGGCCCGAAGCTCGACGGCCGCAAAATCCTGCCGCGCCCAAGCGTAACTGCCCCGGTTACGATAATGCAGGGCTGCAACAATTATTGCACCTATTGCATAGTCCCTTATGTGCGGGGTCCCGAACGGAGCAGGCCGGCCGATGAAATCCTGGAAGAAATCAGGCTCCTCGATGAGTCCGGCGTCCGCGAAGTGCTTCTGCTTGGTCAAAACGTTAATTCCTACGGCAGGGGGCTCGACGAAAACATAACCTTCGTCGATCTTTTGCGGCGCATCGGGACCGAAACCGGAATTGCGCGCATCCGGTTCACTACATCCCACCCCAAGGACCTTACAGATGAACTGATACGCTGTTACGCCGAAGTGGATTCTCTTTGCAAGCACCTTCACCTTCCCGTGCAGTCCGGGTCCGACCTCGTTCTTGCCCGTATGAACAGAGGATGCACGGCCGACGGCTACATGGAAAAAATCAGCCGGCTTCGCCGGATTTGCCCTGAAATTGCACTTACCTCCGATATTATCGTCGGCTTTCCCGGCGAAACGGAACACGACTTCCAAAAGACAATGGAACTGCTCGAACAGGTCCGGTTCGACAACCTTTTTTCTTTTCGATATTCGGACCGCCCAAACACCCGGTCCGCCTCTTTTCCCGACAAGGTGGACCCTGAGGCCGCTTCGCGCCGCCTGCTCGAACTCCAGAGCTTTCAGGCCGAAATAACTCTTGCCAAAAACCTTGCCGAGATCGGCTCGACGCGGCTTGTGCTGGTTGAAGGACCGAGCAGAACGTCTAACGGACAGATGACCGGACGCACCACCCAGAACAGGATTGTCAATTTCCAAGCCCCTTTATCGTCGGTAGGGCAAATCGTCGGCGTGAAAATCGCCCTCGCATATTCTCATTCCCTGGGGGGAGATATCATCCCGGCATAATGCGCTAAGTTGGCAATATCCCTCTTTCGCTTGCTTCGCCTTGCTTCGCGCATGGTTTGAGGTTATAGTGTGGTCGCAGGCCTGACCCAATGCTATTAACTTAAGCGTATGGGGAGCCACAGGCTGATATGGGCGCAGTTATGTCACCACGACGAACACGGCGCAGCATAGCCGCAACCAAAAAAGAAGATCCACCGCAGAGGCGCAGAGAGCGCAGAGGGTTTGAAACAATGAATAAAGAAGAAAAAACCAAAGCGGCGCTTTTGATGCCCGGACGACGACCCGGAATTCAAACGGGCCGCATAGAGGGCTGAGATCGGAGAGAAACCGCTACTTGTAGACAAAACGTAGCAAAAAAAACAGGAAAATGACGGATAGTAGTACGAAGGAAAAAACCTCTTGTTCAAAGTAAACGGAATGCCTGGTCGCAGTGCGAGGAAACCTAATCTGTATAATACTTTAGTGCGCTCCCAACTGATATGCAGGCAGCACACGAAGAGAACGAAGGCCACGAAGGGAGCCACCCGGGATCTTGATAGAGGTCCATACGATAACACTCAAAGACGTTGGCAATTTTCTTAAGTTAGTGGCATTGGGCCTGGCCTGAAATGAATCTCTGAAACTATCAACTCTACCGAATCGAGCCCGGGAGACACCGAGGCACTTGGTTGGAGGAATGTATGTTCAAGCAAATGAAAGTAACCGGGCTCGTTATGGATCCTCACTCGAACACGCCGATCCTGGTACTCAAAGACATTGCCGACGACACAACCCTTCCAATCTGGATAGGCCTGCTTGAAGCTACGGCAATCGCCACCGAACTGGAAAACATCCAGTTCCCGCGGCCCATGACTCATGACCTGATCCGGACTCTTTTCGACCACCTCAAAGTCAAAGTGGAACGTATTGAGGTCTGTGAGCTGAAGAACAATACCTACTACGCCTTGATCCACATCCGAAATGGCGAACAGCTCAGCTCTATCGACTCGCGCCCAAGCGACGCCATTGCCATCGCACTGCGGACGAATGCACCCATCTTCGTCAAAGACGAAGTAATTACCAAATATCTCAAGTCCGATGAGGCCAGGCCCTCTTTTGAAGAAAAAAACAAGGAACAGTGGGCCGAAATGCTCGAAAAACTCGATCCCCTCGATTTCAGCAAGTACAAAATGTAGTAATTCCAACAGTCCCGGCAGGCTTCCGTCCAGCAGGGCCGGCGGATCGAACCTCTTTTCACAAAGCCTTGCTGCCACGACTCCAATTACATGTGTTTCCATTTTCTTTCCATTCCGTTTTAATTTCCGATCACCTATCTTGGAGCAGCCATGAAAATGGATACATTGCGGTTGGCAGGTTTGATCGAAGCTGCAAGTGGGCAAAGGCCCGCCGACCTTTGCATAAAAGGATGCCGGCTGGTAAATGTCTTTTCCGGGGAGATCGAAACCGCAGACCTTGCGATCCATGATGGCTTGATTGCCGGATGGGGAGACTACGAAGGCAGGGAAACCATCCAGGCACAGGGAATGTTTGTAAGCCCGGGTTTTATAGACGGGCACATTCACATCGAAAGCTCTCTTCTAAGCCCGGCCAATTTTTGCGCAGCAGTGCTTCCGTGGGGTACGAGCGCAGTGGTGGCGGACCCGCACGAAATAGCAAATGTGCTCGGACTGGACGGGATCAGGTATTTCCTCGAATGCGCGCGAAATCTTCCCCTGGATATCTTTTTTAATCTGCCGAGTTGCGTCCCGGCTTCTCTTCTGGAAACCTCCGGCGCCAACTTGAGGGCGGTGGATCTCCAGTCTCTGCTCCCCGACCAAAATCTGCTCGGCCTGGCGGAAATGATGAATTTTCCTGGTGTGATCGGCGCCGATCCCCAGGTTACCGACAAGCTTCTGCTTTTTCAAGATCTGGTCATAGACGGTCATTGTCCGAGGCTTTCAGGCCGCAACCTCAACGCTTACGTGGCTGCCGGGATTGGTTCCGACCACGAAGGTGTGACCGCAGAGGAAGCAGGCGAAAAACTCGCGCGGGGAATGGCCGTCATGATTCGCCAGGGGAGCCAGTCCAAAGATCTGGAGAAGCTCATCGGAATCGTAAATGACTCCACCTGGCCACGTTGCATGTTCGTTTCCGACGACCTGCATCCAGATGACCTCACAGACAAAGGACACATGAATGCCATAGTTAATACGGCAATCACCCTGGGAATGGACCCCGTGCGTGCAATCACCCTGGCCTCATGGACCCCCGCCAACTATTTCCGCCTCCGAAGGCGCGGAGCGCTTGCGCCCGGATTTTTAGCTGATTTCAGTATCAGTCCGACCCTTGATCCATGGAATCCCGTGCGGGTCTTCAAACGTGGAATCGAAACTGCGCGGGAAGGCGAATTGCTCACCGATCCTATCCTCTGGCCAATGCCACCCCTGCCGGGCAGCCCCATGCGTATCGGCAGGATAAGCCCGGAACAAATGCTCATCCCAGCCAAAGCCGGTAAATTGCGGGTAATCGGCATTCTTGAGGCGACGCTTTTTACGCGCAAACTTCTCATGGACCCCAAAATTGAAAACGGCTATGTTGTTTGCGACCCCGAACGCGATTTGCTCAAAGTGACGGTCTATAATCGATACGTCCCGGGCAGGGACCCAGCAGTCGGATTTATCCATGGATTGGGGTTGAAAAAAGGAGCTATCGCCTCTTCCGTTGCGCACGATTCGCATAACGTAATCGCGGCGGGCGTCTCCGATGTTGATATTACCAACGCTGTTTCCGCGTTGAAGCAAACAGGCGGAGGCATGGCAGCCGCATCGGGGGACAGAATCGAGGTACTGCCTCTTCCAATCGCCGGGCTTATGTCTGCATTGCCTGCTTCGGATTTATCGGACAGGCTGAGGATGCTCAAAGCCATTGTGAGAGATTGGGGGGCAAAACTCGACAATCCATTCATGGCCCTCTCTTTTTTATCGCTCCCGGTCATACCGGAGTTGAAACTTACCGACTTGGGGATTGTCGAGGTCTCGAGCTTTTCTCACGTTTCTTTGTTCGAATAAGGAGGCAAGAAGATTTTTGGCGGATATCCTTCGATCGTTGAAACTTTCCCGGGAATGGTTAAATACATTCCGCTGCTCTTATGCGAACAACTAAATATGGTCTAAAACTGAATTAAATGTGAACCAGATTATGAGGAGGACAATAATGAGCACCCTTTCCTGCCACTCAGTCAGCGATGTGGTCGATTTTGCCATTCAAAAGGAAGAAAACGCGATGGAATTTTACCGGAAATGCGCCGAGCGTGCAAAAAATCCGGGTATAAAAGAGTTCTTCGAGGAAATGGTCGCCGAAGAGCAGAGCCACAGGGATATGCTCAAAAATCTGGACTCGCTGAACCTCGATAATATAGAGCTCAAGGAGGTTGAAAACCTCAAGATTAGCGACTATCTGGTGGACATAACTTTTTCCGACAATATCACCTACCAGGAGGCCCTCATCGTCGCCATGAAGAAAGAAGAAAAAGCCCTGGCCTTCTATTCGGGCTGGAAAAACAAATGCATGAGTGAAAAAGCTTCCAAGCTTTTCCAAGTACTCGAAAACGAAGAAGAAAAGCATAAACGGAAGCTCGAAAGGCTCTATGACGAGGAGATTCTGGGCTGGGACTGATAAATACTGTCCTGATCTGAAATTCATATTTATCTGGGAGGCGCAAGCCTCCCATTTTTTTAGGCTTCCGTGCCGGACATAATACCATACCCGGATTCCCCCAGACCCTTTGAGAGGGAGAGCTTGGCTTGCCACTCGTAACGTGCCATCTTGCACTTAATTGTATCAATCAGATTTCCCGGGCCGTTTATAAAGTTTTCCCCGAAACAGTCCGATCCATTAAATGGACTTTGCAGGCGTAGCGACTCACCTTTTGGGAATCGGATCATTGCAGGGAAGGCAGGCAGAATTTATAATTAAATGCAACGCCCTGTACACATACTATGGATTTATTCCGGGTGCGAAAGGTTATCTCGATGCAAAACGAACCTCCAAAATTCCCCGATCAGGAAACTCTCCAAAGAGAGCTTAGCGACTATCTTTCAAAAAAATATGGTTATCGAATCAAGGTTATTTCACCGATGATGGCTCCGGAAAATGCTGATGAAACCATCGCGAGCGAAAAGAAACCGGGCGCGGTGAAGAACATACGGTTCGATATGAAACCAGACGAACTTGAGTCCTACCTCAACCAGTACGTAATCCGGCAGGACGAGCCCAAGGCTGTTTTGGCAACAAAAATTTGCACCCATTACAACCGGATAAGATACCTGCAAAGCCTGACCAGGTTCGGAAGGGAACCAATGGTTGGGAGGATAAAGAACAATATGCTCCTGATCGGTCCAACTGGTGTCGGCAAGACCTATCTGGTCAAACTGATCGCCCAGAAGCTCGGGGTACCCTTTGTAAAGGGTGACGCCACCAAGTTCAGTGAAACCGGCTATGTGGGCGGGGATGTCGAGGATCTCATCCGGGAGTTGGTGATCCAGGCCGATGAGGACATCGAACTCGCCGAGCATGGAATCATCTACATCGATGAGATAGACAAGATCGCATCCTCTCAGCACCTCATTGGCCCCGATGTTTCCCGGACAGGAGTGCAGAGGGCGCTTCTCAAGCCTATGGAAGAGACCGAAGTGGACCTCAAGGTGCCACACGATCCGGTCTCCCAGATGCAGGCAATCGAGCAGTACCGAAAAACGGGAAAACGCGAAAAACGATCTGTTAATACGAGAAATATACTCTTCATCATGAGCGGTGCTTTCAACGGTCTTGCCGACATGGTTAAGAAACGGCTCCAGAAGCAGGAGATCGGCTTTGGCGCCCAGCTCCACAGCCGTGAAAACGATACTAGATATCTCAAGTGCGTCAAGGCGGAGGACCTGATCGAATTCGGGTTCGAGAGCGAATTCGTGGGTCGGCTCCCTGTGGTTGCAGTGCTAGAGCCGCTGGAAGTGGAGGATTTGCTCCAAATTCTGAAGAATCCCAATAATCCCATCATCAACGGTAAAAAGGAAGACTTCTTGAGCTATGGAATTGATATCCGGTTCGAGGATGAAGCACTGCGCATCCTTGCCGAAAGTGCCCACCTGGAAAAAACCGGTGCGCGTGGTCTGGTAAGCGTGCTTGAAAAAGTCATTTTGCCCTTCGAAAAAAGGCTCCCATCCTCAGCGATAAAACATCTTGCCGTTACCGCCAATATAGTGAACAACTCTGAAGAGGAGTTGGAACTCCTGCTCAAGGGCCCTGAGGGAGCAGGAAACTTTGAAACCCATCAGAAGCTCATTAATGAAGAAAAAGCCGCCGCCCTGGACAAGGTTGCCAAGATAAAAAAAGATTTCGCCAACAATTATCCTCTCGTTTTCACTCCGGACAGGATAAATTTGGTGATAAATCATCACGTCAAGACTGGAATCCCTGCGGAACCTGTCTTTAAGGAACTCTTGTCTTTATACAACCAGGTAAGGATGTTTGAAGCCGATTTCTATGAGAAACACGGGTTTAAGATTCATTTCAACGAACAGGCAATCAATGAGATCATCGAACAGGCACTCGATATCGATGAGAGTGCGACTGCTGTATGCAATAGAATTTCGGTCGACTATGATTACGGATTCAGACTGATAGCAGATCGAAGCGGAAAGACGCAGTTCGTTATACCCAGGGAGGCCGTAGTTGACCATCAGAATTACCTTGATGAACTAATCCGTGAAAGCTACAAGCAATACCCTTTGACTCCCGGTGAATTTACCAAAGAGAGATAGGCAGGAAAATCGGGATACCGCCGGGCGGTGGGACCGCCACGCCTCTGGTCATGGACAGGTCAGGGATAGCGTCGAGGTTGTTCGGCGGTGGCACAAGCAGGATCTCGACGGTAGCCCTGACCTGTCCATGACCAGCGTTTGCACCCTGATTCCATCGTAAATGTTGGAATCCACTCGGCTTCTCTAGACTTTGGCGCCGTTAAGAGTTAAGTATCTTCAGCTCTGACGGCGGTAGTATAAAATACGTTTTTTTGGCCGTTCGATTACGAACCGAGCGGATATGAGCTGGGGTGCCTTATGATCGGAATATCAAAACTTTACTGCGGTACAGTCGAGCCTTCGGATGCCTTGCGTTATGGGCGCCATAGCGGCAGGCTGCCTTCCCATCTCCTCCAGTTCTCTTCAGATAAGACCCCCGTTGTTGTCTGGAACGTAACCCGGAGGTGCAATCTCAAGTGCGTCCATTGCTATGCGCATGCAAAAGACGAGGAGTTCTCCGGGGAGCTTTCCACGAGCGAAGGGAAAGCCATCTTGGATGATCTTGCCGCTTTCGGCTCCCCGGTGGTCCTTTTTTCCGGCGGTGAACCGTTGGTTCGCAAGGATCTCATCGAACTTGCCGAATACGCGGTCGGCAAGGGCATGCGTGCGGTGATTTCAACCAACGGGACCCTGATCGATTCACAAACAGCGGGCAATCTCAAAAAGGTCGGCCTTTCCTACGTCGGGATAAGCCTGGATGGGCTCGATGAAGTAAATGACCGGTTCAGAGGGGTCAAAGGCGCCTTTCGAAGGGCAATGGAAGGTATTATGGCCTGCCAGGACGCTGGAATAAAGGTCGGCCTTCGCTTTACAATGAATAGGCTCAACGTAACGGAGATTCCCGGCATATTCGACCTTCTCGAAAAATATGACATCCCGCGCGTCTGTTTTTATCACCTGGTGTATGCCGGGCGCGCAAGCGAGTTGATGAAGGAAGACCTCTCCCACAAGGAGACGCGCGAGGCGGTTGACCTCATAATCGACAGGACCGCTGACCTGCACGAGCGTGGCAAGGCCAAGGAAGTGCTGACAGTGGACAATCACGCAGACGGACCCTACCTCTACCTCAGGATGCTGCGGGAGAATTCCTTACGGGCGGCCGAAGTCCTCGAACTGCTCCAGATGAACGAGGGCAATAATTCCGGGCGGGGGATCGGGTGCATCAGTTGGGACGGAAGCGTCCACGCCGACCAGTTCTGGAGACATTATTCTTTCGGAAATGTAACAGAGCGCAAATTCAGCGAAATCTGGACCGATCTTTCCAACCCGCTAATGAAACGGTTAAAGAACAAAAAGCCTTACGTGAAAGGACGTTGTGCGGAATGCAGATGGCTCTCGGTTTGCGGGGGCAACTTCCGCGTGCGCGCTGAAGCGGCTGCCGGCGACCTCTGGGCCTGCGACCCGGCATGCTACCTGAGCGATGAGGAAATCTCGAAATAATAGGCTGGAAACATTTTTTGAAGAGGATCCTTGGCCGTTTTTTGTTGAGTTTTTAAAAAAAATGGCTGCAGTTTAAAAAAAAGATGGCCACCCGGACTAAATTGCGATATATTTCACACGGACTTGAATAACCTGCTTTGCATTTTCACACCAGATCCTATTGCACATTCAACTATTTGTTTTCCAGTGTCCTGGTTCTCTGGCTCGGAAGGGTTTAATAGCATGAAGGACAAAGAATCCACGCAAATTTCGGCAGCCGATGTCCTGGCCACATGTTCCGCCGCGTGCCCGGTTCACACCGACACCCGCGAGTATGTGCGGCGTTTGAGCGTGGGCGACTATGAAGGCGCCCTAGACGTCTTGCTCGAGGTTAACCCGTTTCCTTCAGTGTGTGGTCGCATCTGTCATCATCCGTGCGAATCCGAGTGCCGCAGAAAGGAGATCGATTCGCCGGTTAGCCTGAGGATGCTCAAACGTTTCGTTGTAGAGAATACAAAAGAATACCGTATCGCCAGGCGAAAGAAACCGGCGCAAATGAGAGAGGGAACCGTGGCCATTATCGGTTCAGGTCCTTCAGGCTTGACCGCCGGCCTGGACCTTGCGCTTCGTGGATACCGGGTGAGGGTTTATGAAAAGGACACCAAGCTCGGCGGCATGCTCGCACATGCTATTCCTCGCTACAGACTTCCTGTTGAGGCCCTTGCCCAAGATATCGATGACATAGTGGCTGCCGGCATCGAGGTTCGAACCGATTGCCAGGTGGGCAGGGATATTTCCTTTGATGAGTTGCGAAAAGAAAATGATGCAATTCTCATCGCAGCGGGTCTTTCCGAAAGCCATTCGCTGCCGATTCCCGGGACAGATAGCAAGGGAGTGTTTCTGGGCATTACCTTCCTATGGGACGTAGCCAACGGACTTCGCCCCGAACTCGGAGACCGCGTCCTTGTGGTCGGGGGTGGGAATGTGGCTATCGATATGGCCAGGGCCGCCAAACGTCTCGGGCCGTCCAAAGTTTACATGGCCTGCCTTGAGAAACGGGAAGAAATGCCCGCATGGAAATGGGAAATAGAGGAAGCGGAGCAAGAGGGAATAGAAATTTTCAATTCCTGGGGCCCCACGGCAATTCGTGAAAAAAAGGGCGCAGTGGCAGGCATCGAATTCAAACGATGCACCAACGTTTTTGACGATCAACATCGATTCAGTCCCCGCTACGATGAATCGGAGACAACCACCGTCGAAGTCGACAGCGTTATTCTCGCAATCGGCCAGAAAGCCAACCTTGATTTTTTGGCAGAAACGCCCGTTACTGTTGAACGCGGCCGGCTTCTATGCGACCGCGTCTCAATGACCACATCCGAGCGCGGTGTATTTGTGTGCGGCGAAGTCATGACCGGCCCCGGCTCCGCCATCCAGGCAGTTGGCACCGGCCATGATGCCGCCAAGGTCATATCTCATTTCTTGGAGACCGGAGAGACGCTGAAGCTCCCTGAACGCAAGGTCACAACCATAGGCGAGTTGCCGGCTGCGACCGCTGCTCTCGCCAAACGGTTCGAACGCGTCGAGGTTAATCTTGTCGACCCAGCGGAACGAATCAAGAATTTTTCTCCAATCGAACCGGGATACAGCGAACCGGAAGCACTCGCCGAATCGAGACGTTGCCTTGCCTGCGCCACTGGCGCACATCTCAAATCCGCGGCCCACTGCGCAGGCTGTCTTACTTGTGTCAGGGTCTGTCCTTTCGGAGTGGCGCAGGTGGAAAAGACAGCAGTTATGCCCGCTCAGCAGTGCCAGACTTGCGGGCTGTGCGCCGCAGAATGCCCAGCCGCCGGGATCGCCTTGTCAAGATTTGCCACAAATGGTATGAAAGATACTCTGAGAGCGATTCTGGCCAAGTCGGATACGGCGAAGATCGCAAGACCCTTTGTGGTTTCTTATTGTTGTCTCAACGAGACAACCAGCAGAAAGTTTCTGAGCGAGCAAACCGAAGAGGAAATCAGGCAGTCGGGCATCCTGCGCGTGCTGATTCCATGCGTCGCCCGCCTTAGCTCTATCGATCTGGTCAGCCCTCTCGAATTAGGGGCAGATAAGGTCGCGGTGATCGCATGCGCCGAAAATGGGTGCTTCTACACCGGGGCTGAGGAATTGCTCGCAAGGCGCATCAAACGGGTCCAAAAGTTTCTGGACGAGATTGGAGTGGGACAGCATAACTTGCAACTTTTCAAAACAGATGGCAGTGCTGAGGAATGCTGGCCCCGGATATGGGAACAATTCCGCTCGACTTCGGCAAAAACTTTTGCCCCGGGCGAGCTGCTTGCGGAAGGAGATTCACGATGATCGTTGCTGACCCTAAACCGTTCGGACAGGTTAAGGGCTATCTCGAAAATTTCGAAAAAATTCTGATTGTCGGCTGCGGTACATGCACCACAGTCTGTCTGGCTGGAGGAGAAGCCGAGGTTCAGATTCTTGCCTCGGGTTTGCGGATAGCTTTTGGCAGAGAAGGCCTAAGCAGGACAATACTGGAAGATTGCGTCCAGCGGCAGTGCGACGAGGAATTTATTCTTCCCATCCTCAGCCGCGTGGAGAATGAACAAATCGACGCGGTTGTGTCACTTGCCTGCGGCGTGGGTGTGAATTTTTTTGCCGACCGTCTCGGGAAGGTGCCGATCTTTCCTGGATTGGACACTTCTTTTTACGGCGCCGGGGTCGAGCCGGGGGTTTGGGCGGAGATGTGCGCCGGTTGTGGAAACTGCATTACGGCACATACCGGTGGAATATGCCCTATCGCCCGTTGCTCGAAGCGCCTTTTGAACGGGCCCTGCGGGGGATCTGAAAAAGGTAAGTGCGAAGTTGACCCTGCAAATATCGATTGTGTTTGGCAGCTCATATATGACCGGCTGGAAAAGCTCGGAAAACTTGAGGAACTTCAGAATCTTCTTCCCGCGAAAGACTGGAGGCCGGCTTCAGATGGTGGAGTCCGCCGCACCATTCGGGAACATCTCTATAGGCTGAAATAACTCGACAAGGGTGGAGATCTCTACGCTCCGCGATGCGGCCTCCGCCGCTGGGTTGAACCAAACGAAACCTACATCAGAGAACAACGACTATGAGCGATAAAAGTGTTATGAAATCGGGAAGTAACCTTGAGAGAGTGCTCTGCTCCGGCAATTTTGCAGTAACCTGCGAATGCGGTCCGCCTAAGGGTGCAGACGTCGAGCATCTTCAAAAAAAGATAGACCTGATCAAGGGCTGCGTGGACGCGGCAAACGTCACTGACAATCAGACAGCGGTGGTGCGAATGTCGAGCATCGCAGCCAGCTCGATTCTGGTGCGCAGCGGTATGGAACCGGTCATGCAGATGGTTACCAGAGACCGCAACCGAATCGCTGCCCAGAGTGACGTTTTCGGTGCGTACGCTCTTGGGATTCGCAATATGCTCTGCCTTACCGGCGATCATCAGAGCTTCGGTAATCATCCCATGGCGAAAAACGTCTTCGACCTGGATTCCATTCAGCTTCTGGATGTGATGCGCACAATCAGGGACCAGGGCACGGTAAACAGCGGCGATCCGGTCGAAGGGAGCGCAAAAATGTTTCTGGGAGCCGCAGCCAACCCCTTTGCCGATCCCTTCGAGTTCAGAGTGATCCGGCTCGCCAAAAAAATCCGGGCTGGCGCTGATTTCATTCAAACCCAATGTATTTACGATATGGGCCGATTTCGGGAGTTTATGAAGATGGCCTGCGATATGGGGTTGGACAAGCAGTGCTTCATCCTGGCCGGGCTGACGCCGCTTAAGTCCGCCGGTATGGCGGCCTACATGAACAAGAATGTGTCTGGAATAAGCATTCCCGACGAGGTCATAAAACGTATCAGAGGTGTTCCCAAGGGAAATCAGGCCGAAGAGGGAATCAGTCTCCTTCTCGAGCAGATCCTGGAAGTACGCGAAATCCCCGGTGTTGCAGGCGTACACATAATGGCTATCGAGTGGGAGGAAAGAATAAGGGAGATCACTGAAAGGGCCGGCCTTCTTCCTCGACCGCAGATTTAGCTGTCGATCCAATATCTTTTAGAGATTCTTTGTCCCACCGCCTTCCAGGGTCATTACCCTCACGCCGCCGTGTGGCCGATGATCGTCGCTGGAGTGTTGCCCAAATTATGGACAGCCTCAACCCCCTGGTTACCACCACTCCCCGGTAATTCATCCGTTAAAATCTGAAGGGCTCGCGCACAATCAAATTCATATTTGATTTTAATGAATCTTTATTTGTATTACAGTTCTTCTCCGAAAAATATAGCTTCCATCTATTTTGGGTGGACGGAGTTACTCAAGCAGGAGCAGAACGGTGAATGACTTATTCCATGCTGAATCAATCGTGGTAGTTGGCGTTTCCGAATCCCGTGACAATCTTGGTCAAAACGTTGTGGCAAATCTTGTTAACCTCGGATATCAGGGAAAAATTTATGCCGTTGGTCCTCGTGGTGGAGAGGTTTTCGGACACCCGATTTATCGCTCAATCGCAGAACTGCCTGGAAACCCCGAGCTGGCCGTTATCCTCACACCTGCGCGTTTCGTTCACGACATGCTCGCTCAATGTGGCGAGAAAGGGACACGTTGGGCTATTATAGAGTCGGCGGGCTTTCGAGAACTCGGAGCCCAGGGAGAAATGCTCGAACGAGAAATCCTCGAAGCAAGCAAAAGGTTTGGCCTCCGCTTTGTCGGCCCCAATTGCGTGGGCACTGCGAATACGGCTAACGGGCTTTACACCGAATTTGTTACTTTAAGAACCCAATTCAGGAAAGGCAAAATCGGCGTGTTTGCTCAGAGTGGCGGAGTTGGCCTTTGCGTTGTCGAGAAGCTTTCCTACTCCGGGGTGGGTATAAGCAAGTTTGTCAGCATGGGAAATAAACTTGATCTCGATGAAGCCGACTACCTGGCCTATGCCATGGATGACCCGGAAACCTCCATCATATACTTCTACCTGGAGGGTTTCAAAAGGGGCCGTCCTTTTGTTGACCTGGCGAAACGATGTTGCAAGCCTATCATACTGCACAAGTCCAACACCGGCGCCTTGAGTCTCACAATTGCCCAATCTCACACGGCAGCTCTGGCCGCAGACGACCAAGTCGTTGATGCAGTCTGTCGTGAGAGCGGGATACTGAGGGTTCATTCCGTCTCCGAGGCGTTAAGCGCCGCGAAAGGTTTATCACTCCCGCCGCTTAAGGGAAAAAATCTCGCCATTATTTCACGGTCCGGTGGACATGCCGTCGTAGCCGCAGATGTTAGCGCAAGTTACGGCTTCCGCCTTCCTCCTTTGGGGCGGGACATTCTCGATGAAGCTCAGAGCCGTAGTCGTGCCGGCGTCATTCGGTTGGGAAATCCGCTGGACCTCGGGGATATCTTCGATCTCCGCTTCTGGATCAGCGTAGTGGAAAAGATCCTGCAGCAGCACGATATCGACGGCGTTGTGTTCATCCTTGTGTCCCATATGTCGATTGAGCAGGAGGCAATAAGGCGTTTGGTGGAAAAACTGTTTGCGCTCTCCTTGCAATCAGGAAAGCCTGTCGCAACGGTTATTGAAATCCCGTTTGAAGAACAGATGCGTCTGGCGCAAAACTCAAATTTCCCCTTTTTCCTGGAACCTGCCGAAGCAGTGAAGGCCCTTGCAGTTCTATCGGAGTGGAGCAAAACCGATGCCTCAGGCAGTCTAAAGCCCCATCCCAATGCGACTGGCACGCCTCTTCACGACACATTGACCATACCTGTTGAGAAGATCGGCGAGTGGTTCAGTGATATCGAGAAACAAAATCGGCAGCCCCTTCTACATGAGGCACTCAATCTGCTGGATCTGACAGGCATACCAACCGTCCCCTGGCGCATTGCAAGCAGCCTGGATAAGGCGCTCGAAGCAGCCGAAAATCTTGGTTTTCCCGTGGCGCTCAAAGCAGTCTCTCCTTCGCTTCTACACAAAAGCGACAAGGGCGGCTTAGCATTGGATGTGCAGGACGCCGAATCTGTGCGCAATGAATGGCATCGGTTGCAGAAGGTCTCCGATGACATTACGGGCATCGTAGTGCAGAAGATGGCCCCAGCCTCACGGGAACTCGTAGTAGGGGGTAAAAGGGACCCGTCCTTTGGCCCGGTAGTGCTCACCGGTTTGGGAGGGATTATGGTTGAGGTCATGAAAGATGTAAGTATGCGTCTTGCCCCGATCGATACCGATGCGGCCATGGAAATGCTGGGAGAGCTGTCGGGAAAACGTATACTGGGCCGATTCCGGGGCATGCCGGAGGCAGACCTCAATGCTGCCGCCCGCATCCTTGTGCAAGTCTCCTTGCTCATGCACCACTTCCCGCAAATCCGCGAGATGGATTTGAATCCGGTAAGCCTGGGCGATGAGGGAAGGGGAGCTATGGCTTTGGACGTGCGGCTGCTGATGTAAAGTAAAGAGAGGAGATCTAAAAAGAAAGGTACGATGCGAAAAGGGGAAAGGTGATATTTTCCCCCTTCCCCCTTATTCTATCGGCTCGTTCTCCACAAGGTCCCATATGCCGCAGGGGCACGCGCCGGCACAGAATCCGCACCCAATGCACTTTTCCGGATCTACGACCATTTCAAATTCAGCGCCGTTTATGGGACTTTGCCTCGAAATGGCCGACTCCGGACAGATCGTCACGCATATTCCACAGTCGCGGCAGGTTCCGCACGATGAACACTGGGAGGCGCACGACTCGATTCCGTTAAAGCTCGAAATACGAGGATCGAAATACTCGAGCTTTACGCGGGTAATGTCGATCTTCGAGCGCGAGGCGCAAACATGCTGTGCTTTGCCGGAAAGGATGTCGCCTATTCTCCCGGCGGCCTTTCTTCCAGCACCGATTGCGTCCGTTAGAAGCCCAAGTCTTACCGTGTCGCCTATCGCGAAAATCTTAGGGTCGCTTGTCTGATAATGCTCGTTTACCTTTATGAATCCCCGCTCCGTCTCGACGCTTTCCGGCAGGAAATCGAGTTCGGGAGCGTCACCCACCGAAATGACTATTGTATCGGCCTGGATGACTTCGCCCGTTGTTAGTTCCAGCCCGTCCTCAGTCACCGATTTACTGAAACAGGGCCATCTGAACTTCGCGCCGGCGGCTTCTGCCTCCTTGCGTTCTTTCCCGAATGAGAGAGGTTCCTGGATATCTATCAGGGTGATTTCTTCGGCCCCTAATCTGTGCGCTTCTGCTGCTGCGTCGCAGCCGACGTTTCCGGCTCCAACGATCAGCACGCGCTTTCCCACCTTTGCCTCGCCTGCCTTGCTCATGCGGAGGAACTCGAGGGCCGGGATCATCTTTTCGTTACCGGGGATGGGCAAAACTCTCGGCCTTTGCGCGCCTGAAGCGACCACTATGAAGTCGAATTCCTCTCTGAGTTGTTCGATATCGGACTTTTCGAGCCGCTGGCGCAGGTTCACGTGAGCGAGCGCTTGCCTCACGCGGGCGAGTTCGGCTTCAACTATCTCATCAGGAATGCGAGACCTGGGGATCATGTTGGAAATTTTTCCGCCAAGCTCCGGTCTCATGTCGTAGACAATCGCCTCATGTCCCTGCCTGCGCAACTGCCAGGCAACAGATATACCCGAAGGGCCGCCGCCGATTACCGCGATTCTTTTTCCGGTCAGGGGCGGGAGTTCGGGAAGCTTTGCCTTAAGGCTCGCCTTCCCCAACTGGCTGACGTCCAACGGCATCATTCGCGCTGTCTGCCTTGTACAGCCCTGCATGCACGGGTTCGGGCACAGGTAGCCACAGATAGAGGCTGGAAATGGAGTGTAGGCCAGCGCCAGGTCGACAGCCTCATCCGCTCGCCCCTCGCGGATTAGCCGCCACCTCTCGTGGACCGGAATTCCGGTCGGGCAGCTCGCTTCGCACGGCGGGGCAAACTTTCTGTTTTCCCAGACCGGAACATAGCGCCTGAGAAACCCGGTGGTAATGAGCGGAATCTGACTTCTATCGAAATCCACGAGATCTCCGATAAGGCCTCCACGGCCCAGTTCGGAGTCCCAAACTCCTTTGTGAAAAGCCTCCATCGAGATCCTGGGTCTGGCGTATTTTTCATGCGGGCCTCGAGCCTTCAGGAGTTGCCAGTCCTCCCGATCTGCAATATCAGCGTAGAGATTTATCTTTCCGATCGCCGTGAGGTAGGCTTTAAGGTTTTCGGATAGCCATTGCCAGTCGCCATCCTCGATCGGAATCAGCTTGGCGTCAGGCTTGCTGTACCCTTTATGGGGTCCGCGAAAATAGATTTTTCCGCCGACCATTCCTACGCACGGACGAAAGCCCAGGACATTTCCCCGATCCTGAGGCTCATAGCCGCACACCACTGCAATGCCGCCCGCCATGAATTCGGCAAAGTAGTCGCCCGCCGAGCCCAACACCCACAGTTCAGGTGGAGCAAACCGAGGGTTGTGCTTGGTCATAGTCATGCCGCGCGCGCCTATATTTCCGGCCACATAGACTTTGCCCTGGGCCATTGCGTTCGCGATGCCGTTTGTGGCGTTTCCGTGAATTACGATCTCTGCTCCGCCGTTCAACCAGCCCACATCGTCTGAAGACGGACCAAACACTTCGATCAGTGTATTGGGAAAGCCCATAGAACCCACGCGCTGCCCGGGCGCGCCCGATATTTTGATATGAAGCCTGTCGTTTCCGGCCTTCCAAAGCCTGCCCCCGATGCCATGCTGGCCGAAAGCCTCGATCTCGAGGGTGCGACAGCCGTTTTCTACGGCCTGCTGTATCCTTTCCTCAAGAATGCGCGATTCAATGCGATGGCCATTTTCAAATCCGGAGAGGCGAATCACCTGTTGTTCCATACTTAAAACTCCACGTCATCAGAAGCGAGTAGCGAGTAGCGAGTAGCGAGAAGCGGGAAGGAGACAGTTGCCCTGCTCCTTGCTTCCTGCTCCCCTTTACACAACATATTTTATCTGGAGGCGCTCGGCTGCATCCTTATCGTTTATGGCCAGAGCGTCCGACATGCCTATCGGAAGAGAAGTCGAACGCCCGAGAGGAGCGACGATCTTCTTGAGTTCGGTATCGAATGAGAGATAGATGTCAACGACCCGCTCGGCCACCTTCTCGGGATCGAGGCGCCTGTAGAGGCGTGGATCCTGGGACGTGATCCCTTTCGGACACTGCCCTATGTTGCAGATATTGCACCGGTCCGATTCGGAGCCTACACATCCGGCCGCTGCCTGCATCATGTACTTTCCGACTTGGACGCCGCTTGCGCCAAGCATTATGAGCGCGGCGGCGTTTGCCGCAAGTTTTCCGTTCTTGCCGACCCCGCCGCCGCAAAAAGCGGAACTTCGTTCTGTCGGCCGAGCTTTACCAGGTTTAGGTAGCAGTCTCGTAAATTGCTCGCTATCGGATGCCCCATGTGGTCCATGGATACCGTATAAGCCGCGCCCGTGCCGCCGTCTTCACCGTCAATCGCAAGCCCGCCGGCGTAGGCATTCCGGGTGAGGTTATTCAGAACGGAGAGGGCGGTCGAGGTGCCCGAAATCTTTGGATAGACCGGGACCCTGAACCCCCATGCCATGTACATGGATTGGATCATTTTGGCGACGGATTCTTCGATCGAATACTTCGTCTGATGCGTTGGCGGGCTGGGCAGGCTAATTCCCGCAGGTACTCCGCGGATCGCTGCAATCAGCTTGTTTACCTTGTACCACATCAGCAAGCCCCCATCGCCAGGCTTGGCCCCCTGTCCATACTTGATCTCGATCGCACAGGGATCTTCTTTCATCTCGGGCAGGGCATGGATTATTTCGTCCCAGCCAAAGTACCCGCTTGCGATCTGTAGAATCGTGTATTTCAGAAATCGGGACCGCAAGAGCCTGGGCGGGCAACCGCCCTCGCCGGTACACATCCGCACGGGCATTCCCAGCTCTTCATTGAGGTAAGCAACTCCCATCTGAAGCCCTTCCCACATGTTCGGGGAAAGGGCGCCGAATGACATGCTGCCGATAATAAGAGGATAAATCTCCCGTACGGGTGGTATCCAGCCGTTCTCGCGGTAGAGCTTAAGGTTTTCCTCCGGAGGCAGGACACGGCCAAGCAGGGTCCGCAGCTCGAATTCATGACGGCCCGCATCTAGCGCCGGGTCCGTGAGCATCGAGATTCGGACGAACTTTATCCGGTCGAGTACCCCGAGATTGAGCGAATCCGGCGCATTTCTCCTGCCGCCTCGACTTCGCGCATGCCCGCCCCGGTTGATGTGGAACCGTTGCTTGTCGATTTCGTCTGACCTGAGCGGAATTATCGCGCCGTTGGGACAGACCAGGTTGCACATCGCGCACCCGATACAGGCGTATGCGGGATCAGTTTTTTGCCGAATCCCGTGATAGACTTGGTAGACATTGGACGAGGACGTCGATGGGCCGATTTCAGCCAGTGAAGGAATCTGAATTGTCCTCTTCCTGTGCGCTCCAAGCTCTATCGCATGAACGGGGCAAACGGCGGTGCACTGGCCGCACAGGGTGCATTTTTCTTTGTCCCATTGAACCTGCCAGAGCAGGTCCTTCACGCTCAGTGAAGAAGGGATAAGGGTTCCATTTGAGAGCATACCCGGACCTCCGAGCGGTCAGAAGGAATAATGACCGTATCAAGATGCATCGGCTGAAAATCTTTGCTTTTGTCGCGGTCGGGAATGACGGCGTCAAGTCCGCACATTTCCGAGGAGAACGCGTACATGCCCTTCTTGCCCCCTGCGACGGCGGGCCGAAGTTTCTTCCTGTCCTGGACAAGGAAAAGGGTGTTATCGGGCAGGCGTCCCATGACACAGTTCGGACCGTCGATAATGAGCCTACGGCACGAACGCTTCAATTGCTTGAGAAAACCTCCCTCCGGGTGAGATTCCAAGTCTTCATCCTGGAGCGGGGTGATAACATGCTTGTACGCCTCGATCCCCAAGCCAAGGCTGTTAACTGTATAGTGGGCAATATGAGTGAAAACCTCAGAATCGGACTGATAGCCCACATAGCCGGGGAAGCCGCGAGACATCAGGTATTCACGGATCGGCACGAACGCCGTGTTTTCACCATTGGTCATCGAAGCTATGCCCTGGATAAAAAATGGATGGCAGGCGTACAGGTTTATCGCATAGTTGGTATTCTGCCTGCCTTGGGCGAGAATGACCCTGGCTCTTAGTTCTTCGTTGTCGAGCTGGAGGTATTCGGCTACCTGGAGCGGGTCGCCGATTTCTTTTACCATGATCACGTCCGGCCAGAAGCTGTATATGATCATGTCCTCCTGCTCCTCGCCCATTTGCCTCAACTGGAGACGCGTAAGCATCAGGCGCAGCTCAATCTCTTCCTGATCAAGACCGTCCCAGGCTTGCGGATATTCGTAGGCGCGGATCACGTAAGCGTCGCGCCTGGGAGTGCCTGAAGGCGGTGTTTTCTTGAGAGCTCGCATGGAAACCTTGTGCTTGGTCATAAACCCAAGGTTCATCATGTACTGATCGAGGCGCTTGACACCTTCGCCGGTGAAAATACCGGACAGGATCGGCAATCCTTTCAGCTCTTCGAACGGCCCGCTGAGATCGCTCATAAAAAGGCCGACTCCCGAACCGTCATGACCCTCCCGCATCACATCGAGGGCGCGCATCGCCACGATGGGTGACTGAGGCTCCTCACTCGTCAACGAGAATAAACGGCACATTACGCTCTTTTCTCCTTAGTTTGTTTCAACCCGCCCCCAACACGGCGGCGACTCGAATGCCCGCTCTTCACAACGGGACAGTCATATTTTCTTCTGTCAGGGAAACGAAATGGAAACCCGGGGAGAAACCGTATTCAACTGGTTTTACCGTGGCCTGCAAGGATACCGGTCCGGACCGGAATTAGTTTCACTTTAAGGTTTCGCACCTGCCTTGATTTATGCCTGACTATCCAAAACTACTATATTACCAGAATAATCCACCTCTTAGCAAGTACTTTAATTCTCTTTCCGAGAAAACTGTTAAATTGCCAGGAATAGATAACAATGTTGACGGGAAAAGTATAGAGCGACTTTTGCGAACGGAATGCAAAAAAAGCTCAAAAGATTATTTTTTAATAAAATCAGATTGTAGAGGTGAGCGAAAAATTTCCCACACCCCTTTTTGCCGGATCACCCCCTGCGAGAACACCAGGTAGCTGTACTTCCCATAATGAGTGATTTTGCGGGCCGCAGTCAGCACCGGGTCGGCAGATGTGCCTGAAACGGGAAGAAAAAGGGCCGTGATTCCGGCTCCCCTATTCGACCCACTGAAGACCAGAAACAGGCAGTCGCCACCTGCAAAACCTTTCACCGAAAATTTTTCGGAAGAAAGTGTCACATCTTCAGGAGGAGATGAGAAACGAGATTTAAGCTTTTCAGACCGAGGGAGGCCAAAAAACAGAAAGTCCTTCGACTTACTCATTTTTTTCTCCGCCTCTTTTTCGTTCGTTATCGGGGCTTCTGCATGCCCAAGACCCGCCAGCAAAAGTCTAAAAGCTTTCACTGCCTCCCGAGGGCTGCCGTCGCACAGCACCGCAGTCAGACCTATTGACCCCTTGACGCTGTTTACAGTGCTCGGAATCTCCTCGGGGCTAAGAAGCCGGAAGGTGTTTACATCCGGGTCGACGATCAGCCTTTGGGGCTCAGCGGAGGTTTCAATGGCAAAAGAGGTCGAGCCGCCTTTGATCCGGATCGTTTTATCGAGCCTTTCATCCGGGGAAATCTTCAGCGCAACCGTTATATCCAAATCATACCATGGAGGGTCCTGGTCAAGAGATGCCGTTACCTGCCAACCGGAAGCATCCGATTCAAGCCGCACATCCCGAAGCTTCAGAACCGGGGCGCCGCTTCGCGCGACCCATTGATCGAAAAACACTTTGGCCTCTCCGGGGTCCCAGCCTCCGGTCCTAACAAAGACATCCCGGAAGTCATTCCAGGAAGTCCTGACAAAGAGCCGTTCTTTGTATATCTGCCGCAGGCTGTTCCAGAAAGGCCCGTCGCCCAGCTTTTGCCGGATCATATGAAAAACGAACGCCGCTTTCCCGTAGCCGACGGCCTTGGTGGCAGGGCTTGAGCGGCTCTCGAACGACTGGAGCGCAAAATCCGCCCCCGATGCGACAAACGTTGCATATTCCTGGAGAATCTGCTGCCTGTAAAGCCTGGCGTCTGCCAAGGAGGACATTTCCTGCGAGAGATAGTCGGCGACATAGGTGGTCAAACCTTCGCACCAGTTCCCGGAAGCGTAATCGACCAGCACGCCGTTGCCCCACCAGGAATGGGCAATTTCGTGCCTGAGGCTGGTTTCCGGAATAAAAGGAAGCCTGAGAACCGAGGCGCCCAGAAGAGTATAAGAAGGAAACCCGTATCCGGTCGGGAAGAAATTCTCGACTATGGCGAACTTGGGAAAAGGGTACGGGCCGAACAAACGTTCGTAAAATTCGATGTGTGAGGCAGCGGCCTTGAGGTAGGTCTCCGAAAGCGAATCGTTTTCCGATGTGAAGTATGTATAAACAGGTGGCGGGGCGCCACTGCCGGGTGGCGTGCCGCCACTGCCGGATTGCCCGCTTGCAGAATCGCCGCGGGGTGGCGAGCCGCCACTGGCAGGTTGCGCGCTTGCAAAATCGCCGCGCGCAGATGAACGAACGATATACCTGCCCGCCGAAAGCGACAGGCCTTGCCCGATTGGGCCAGTTTTCCAGCTCGATATGCTGATTGCACCCCGGTCCTCATGTCCGATCAACTCACCTGCGGTAACCGCGTAGATGCCCCGGGGAGCAGTCACCTCAAGGTTAAAGTCCTCGGGTATGCTGCCCACGGCGATTTTGCAAGCGGGCAACTCGGCAGTGGCGGCTCGCCACCCCGCAAAGCTTGGATACCAGCCCGAATCCGCAAGCAGAAAAGTGCCTCTGTCGCAGATCGACCCAGCCACTCCGAACCCGGGATTGTCAAAAGTGGCGGGTTCTGCATCTACCGGGTCGTTAAATACGGCAGCAAATGAAATCGAAACGCGAAACGGCCCCTTTGCTGCGGAAACGGCAGAAAGGGTCAGCTTGCCCGAACTGAAGGCATACTTCGAGGGTTTTCCATTGACCAGCACAGATTTGATTTTGGCCTTATCCGAGAGCAGAAGGATAATCTCCCCGCCCTTGCGTTCCGGTACCAGGATATCGTCCTGAACGAGAAGCCCGTGTGCTTCAGGCTGCAGTTCGACTTTCAGATCGTGATGGCAGACCTCGGCGCCCCATGCCGCTTTAAAACAGGGTGAAATGAAAATCAGGGCTGCGGCAACACACAAAACTTTGCCCCTGATTCTAAACAGTAGGAGAAAAGGCAGCAGACGGACACCGTCTTTTATCGACCTGCCGGCACCCGTTTCCCTGATGGACTTTATAGATCGGGTCTTCAATCCATGCCCTCGACACACGTGAACGGCTCTTCCGATCTGCTATTCTTCGTAACCACCGGAGGGTTCGGGGCTTCGTTCACATATAATCTGAATACGTCAGGACGGGCATAATGCCCTACCACGTCCAGGTCATACTTCCCGCGCGTGATTTCCCCAAGATCGATATCGGCAACAAGAATGCACTCCTCATCATAATTGGGGCCGGCGAGGACCTGGCCAAACGGGCCGATAATGCAACTTCCCCCCCTCATCATGACAATTTCAGGATCATTGCCCTGAATGGCGTCGTAGTCTTGAGGATATGCGCCGCGCTTCACATACTGACAGCTCGACAAAACAAAACAACGTCCCTCAACTGCAATATGCTGCATGCTTGGCAACCACGAATCCCGGTCATCCGCAGTGGGTGCGCAGTAGAGCTGTATCCCTTTTGAGTACATGGCAAATCGAAGCAGCGGCATATAGTTTTCCCAGCAGATTACCGCCCCGATCTTACCTAAAGGCGTGTCGAATACCGGCAGGGTCGATCCGTCGCCAAAGCCCCACACGAGCCTTTCCGTTGCTGTGGGCATGAGTTTTCGGTGTTTGCCCATCAATCTGCCATCCGGTGAAAAGAATAGAGCCGTACAGTAGAGCGTCCCTCCCTCACGCTCGATCACCCCGATCACCACGTAAACATTATTTTCAGCCGCCGCTGCGGCCAAGGCCGCAGTAATCGGGCCCGGCACATCGACGGCGCTCGCCCAGTAACGCCGGAAGTCTTCCCGGCCTTCCGGAAGCCTCACGCCGACACGGGAGCCGAAATCCAGACCTTTCGGGTAGCATGAGATGAAAGCTTCGGGGAAAACGGCCAAGGCAGCGCCTTGACCGACCGCTTCGGCAATCAACTTGCAAGCTTTATCCGTGCTGCCTTTGACATCAAACGGGACTGCCCCTGCCTGAACTACCGCTACTCGGACACTTGTTGTCATATTCTTTTCTCCTCTGGTTTACGAAGGCCCCGGGGCGAAAAGCGCCCTCTTAGGCGATTAGGCTGAAGGGGTTTAGGCTTTTAGTACGATTGGCACATCGTATAGTAACACGGCAAGGCCCGGGTTCATCACACCGAAATTCTTCACCAGCGAAAACGCAAGAGAAGGAACCGAGGACCGGGAGGCTGTTAATCCCGGCCTCGGCGGCTCGCCGCCCTGATTCGCTTCACACGCTTGTATTCCTCCCAGGTAAGACAGATGACGGCGACGTCTAACACGGACAGAACGATGAGCCATGGGGAGCGTGTGTAGCTGTACCTGTAAATTTGATAGACGATAAATATAAGGAAGACAAGAATGCCGGTATGATAGGCCCAAATCTTGCCCTTGAGAAGAACGGCCACAATGAAGAGCTTCACGGCCCCGTGAGAAAACAGGTAAAAGGCGGCGAAGTGATGTGAGGCGGCGGACCAGCCTAGTGCCCAATGCGCCAGGTAGCCTTCAGAGAGGTCGTGCCCGATAAGCGAGAGGACCCATCTGTTCAGGGATTGCGGGGAGATCAAAAAGAGCGACACCCCGCAGAGAATCTGCAATACCGCATCCACTCCCTTGAGTACAACGCCGGTTATGAAGGCCTCGTGAAGAAGATTCATTTTTCCCACTGGCATGCCAATTCATCCGGTTGAGGGTTGACAAACTCACCGCAGAGGCGCGGGGACGCAGAGACGCAGAGGATTTAAAACCAAATGAACAAACAAGAAAAACAGATAATTCAGATCGTTGCACTTTTATCTCGAAAAAACTTGGTGGGCTGCGCTCCGCTTAGCCCACCCTACAACTCTGCGCCTCTGCGGTGGAAATCAAACGGCCGCCTCAATCACGGAGCCCTGCGTCGTTTGTGGCAAGCTGTGCGATAGCCGACCAGTCAAGCCTCTCGCCGCCCTGAGCAAGCAAGGTCAGGAACCGGTCGTGCAAAAGGCTTGCTAACGGCATGGGCACGCGGAGGGTTTCAGCAGCGGCAAGGGTCAGGCGTATATCTTTATGTCCCAATGGTGCTGCGAACCCTGCAGGCTCGTACTGTTGCTCGGCAATCAGCCGGCCATAGGTTTTATAGACCGGTGCGTTGAAGAGCGTCGATGTCAGAAGATCGAGATACCGGCCTCGATTGACGCCGGCCTTGCCGACGAGCGCCATCGCCTCACCCAGCGCTTCGATCACCGAGGCGAGCAGGAAATTACCGCTGAGCTTGACCAGGTTCGCGGCACAAGGATTATCACCAAAAGTAAAAGTGTTTTGCCCCAGCGCTTCGAAGAGAGGCTTGCAGGCCTCAACCGCATCCGGCGCGCCGGCGGCAACGATGAACAGCTTGGCTGCAGCCGCAGCTTCCGGCCGCCCGAAGACGGGGGCAGCAACAAAACGCTGGCCGGCTTCCGCGTGCGCGGCGGCAAGCCTTTCCGACAACTCGACGCTGATCGTGCTCATGGAAATGTGGATCGCTCCCTCGCCCAGATTCCCTGTCAGGCCTTTATCGCCGAAAGCTATGCTTTCAACAGCGCCGTCGTCAGCCAGCATGGTAATGACGGCCTCGCCCCGGCAGGCGTCTTTCACCTGAGCGGCGGGCCGCGCGCCCTGGTCTACGAGGGCTTTCATTTTGGAGGCCGTTCGATTGTAAACGGTAACCTCATGGCCGGCTTTGACCAGGTTCGCCGCCATGCTGGAACCCATGCTCCCGAGTCCTATAAATCCGACTTTCATGACCTCACTCCTCGTATGACAGACTTGTTAACAACGCCAAGCGTTGCTCGTTTTCGTATACTGCTTATCTTGATGGGTCAGCCGCCCTAAAAGATGTTAATAATCACTTTATTAGAGCATGGCGATGTCCGATTCTGCCTAATTTAGATTCCGGGCAGCCCGATTACAAGACCGCTCGATTCACCGCAGAGGACGCAGAGAAATGAAAATAGACATGCAGGAAAACCGGAGGCAAACAGTGACTAGGCTTTTAGTTTTGTCTGTTCGCTAAACTTATCTTTTTCTCTGCGTGCTCTGCGTCTCTGCGGTGAGCGCTTATGCATGGATGGAGGAATCCATGAATATAATTGAAAAAGCCCTGGCAGAAGGGCGATCTGCACTAAATGAGCACGAGTCCAAACAGTTGCTCTCGAGCTTTGGCATCCCGGTGACCAATGAGGTTATCGCCCAAGATGCTGCAGAAGCTGCTTCGTCTGCCGCTGCAATGGGATTTCCCGTTGTCCTCAAGGCATCAGGGGCGAGTCTCTCTCATAAGACCGAGGTTGGCGGGGTGGCGCTTAACCTCGGCACAGAGGCGGAAGTGAGAAAAGAAGGCGAGCGTCTTTTGAAGATTCCGGGGTGTGAAGCCCTGTTGGTTCAGGAAATGGTTAAAGGCGGCCGGGAAATCGCCTGCGGCCTGATCAGAGATCCTCAGTTCGGACCATGCGTCATGTTCGGGATCGGCGGCATATTGACCGAGGTCCTCGAAGACATTGTGTTTCGTATAGCCCCTCTGACACTTTCGGTTGCCCGCGATATGGTTGCGGAAATTCGCGGGAAAAAGATAGTCGAACCCTTCAGGGCGGAAGCGGCCGCCGACGTGGATCAGTTGTGTCAAACCCTTGTGGCTTTGGGGGAGATTGGAATCAAAACCCGTGACGTACTCGAAATCGATATAAACCCTTTGAAGATTCGCCCGAACGGAAAAGCCGTTGCGGTGGACGCTCTTGTCGTCCTCAAGGCGGGCTTGGGAACCGGGACCGCCTGCCAGGAAGGGCGCTTGCCTTCGGCAGCGCCTGAGGGGATGGGCGGCGCCGGCAGGGGAAAAATCGGTCCATTTTTCGAACCCGCCGGCGTCGCCGTTATCGGGGCCTCCGCTACTCCCCACAAAGCGGGAAACGACGTAATAAAAAATATCCTGGCCAATGGATATTCCGGCAAGCTCTTCCCGGTCAATCCAAAGGGCGGAGAAATTCTCGGCGTTCCGGTTCACACTTCTATCAGTAGTTTGCCTGAGGGAATAGATCTGGCCGTCATCATCCTCCCCGCAAAAGATACACCCGGGGCCCTTCGAGAATGCGCCGCGAAGGGAATCAGGCAGGCTGTGCTCTCTGCCGGAGGTTTTTCCGAGGTGGATGAATCGGGCGCCGGGATCGAGCGCGATCTCATCGATATCGTCGAACAGACCGGGGTCCGTGTCTTGGGGCCGAACACATCGGGTCATACCTCAACCCCGCACAGGTTTACTTCCACTTTTTTTCCACTCGGCAAGATCCGGCCCGGCAAAGTATCCTATGTCGCCCAGACGGGCAATTTTGCCACCCATACCATGAAGCATATCCTTACGGCTGAGCATTTCGGCGTCTGCAGGGTTATCGGGCTGGGAAACAAAATCGATATCGACGAGAGCGACGCTTTGGAGTACCTGGCCGAAGATCCGCACACGAGCGCGATTATCATGTACCTCGAAAGCATCAAGCGGCCGGCACGATTCCTGGAAATTGCCGGAGAAGTCACCAGACTCAAGCCCGTTATAATCTTGAAGAGCGGCGCCACGGAGGCGGGAAGGCGCGCTGCCGTCGCTCATACCGCCGCGATGGCAGCCGAGGACCGCCTGATAGACGGCCTGCTCCGTCAGGCAGGCATTGTCCGGATATGGAATTATACCCACTTGATCCTTGCAGCCAAGGCCCTTTCAATGTCGCCTTTGCCCAAGGGGAAAAGGATAAGTTTCCTTGCCCCGTCCGGCGCTATGCTGGTCACCCTGTCGGACCTTTGCGTCCGCCTGGGGCTTGAAATACCCGACTTGACGCCGCAGGCCCGGGAAAGGCTTCAAGAAATCAGCCCCCCATTCATTCGGATGAGGAACCCCGTCGATATCTGGGCGGCCGCTTCGGTGAGCGGGGTCGAATTCGGTTACAGGGAGGGCATGGAAGCGGTCCTCAAGGACCCGAACATCGATGCGGTCGTCGCAGTGCTCATGCTTACGCAGGACACCGGCATACCCTCGTTCGACTTCATAGTGAACCTTGCAAGGAAATATCCCGAAAAACCGGTCTTTGTCGCCTTTAGCGGCGACAAACAGTTCGAGGACGAGTGCAAGGCATATATCGAACCCCTCGGGGTCCCATCTTTTGCCTACATCGAGCAGCCCTTCGAGGTGCTCTCGATTCTGTCGCGCTGCGTAGAGGCGATGAACAGGCCGCTGTGATCTGAAAGGACAGATAATTCTCTTAAGTTAGCGGCATTGGGTCCGACCCGGTACGCCGGGAACGCTGCCCGAAGTTGGTTTAGCCATGGCCAGAGCCCCCCAAAGCGCAATACAAAATTACAATTACTTTGCTGATTTTATCCCTGAAGCACATTCGGGACAATAGGACGGTTTCTATGAAGGGTCGCTTAATACTTTTACTAGTTGTCTTATTAGGCGTAGCAATTAATGTTACGCAAGCAGAGAATAACGCATATAGTCAGAACACTCCAGACATTGAAATCAAAACTACCCTCGACAGGAAGTCCTACGAACCTCGTGAACCGATAAGGATAGTGTGTGAGATTCGTAACGTGTCGAGATCCACGCTTTGGTTGCCACCTTTGCAGGTTATAGACGTGCATTTTAGCATGTATAGAGACAATGTTGAACTTTTGCCCTTCGGCCGTCCTAGTATGCCATTTTACGAAGGAGGGTATATTGAGCTACTGCCTGGCCAGGCCCATATATTTGAGAGGATATTAGACAAAAATACATATTATATACCATCACATGCCGGGGAATATAGACTGTGTGTAAATTATGAAAACAATAAAAAGTCAATGGGAAACATCGATCTCTGGGTTGGGAAAATAAGCTCTTGTGTACCTCTGAAAATTGAAGAACGACAATAGCGATTGACACTTCTATACTGGATGAACATGGAACGGAATGCGGCGACGTAGGTTGGTATTTGCGGGTCTTGGGATTTGAGCTGAGTCTCTAAAATTGCGAGCCTGGCTCGTCACCGGGGAAGCCGGTTGAACGTGGAAGGCCGGGCCTGGATTCTTGTTGAGGTAAAGACGCTAAAAGACAAAAGAGACTGGGCGCAGGAATGGCGCCTATCGCTCTCATGGAGAGCGAAACCGCAAATCCTGGGTCGAGAAGAGATCGCATCTTTTGTCCTCTGCCCCGGCAATGCACAGGGCAGGTCTGCTCCCTGAGCACTCGCGCTCAAGGATTCTCACGGTAGAAGAGATTCGGGCGCGGGCTACTTGGAGTCCCGCTGGCCAACCCACTGCCACTGTTCGGGAAGAGGCTGCGGTCCCGGCTTGATTCCTGCAATATCCGGATCTTCATTGCCGAGGAACGGTTCACGCTCCGCCTTGACCTTCTTGGCTTCCGTGCGGCGAGCTTCCTTATCCCGTTGTTTCTGTTGCTTCTCTTTTTCTCTTTCACGTTTCTGAAAGGTGGCTTTCGATCTTTGAGCCATTATTCAACTCCGCAGGACCCGGCTTGCCGCCGGATCGTTATAAGAAAGTGCAGCAAACGCTAATATCTTGCCCCAAACCCACGCTTGGGCCGTTTAGCAGGTGGTTTTGCCTGACTTAGCTTTATAAGCTGGTCTTTTAACCTTGTCCCGTTCAGGGCTTTCATAGCTTTGTCCGCTTCCGAATTGTTGAGCATTTCCACGAATCCAAAGCCTTTCGACTGCCCTGAGGACCTTTCCTTTATAATGTTGACAGCAGATACTTCTCCAAAATCGGCGAAAATGGATCTTAAATCATCCTCCGTAACATTAAAGGCTAGATTGCCTACATGAATATTCATATTCACTCTCCTCTGTTTCCGTTTTGAACAGCTTCCTCTTATAAAGATAAAAGCCGGAGATTTACTCCGGCTCTTTCTTCCATCGTAGATTAGACGAAAATTTCACTACTGAACCTAAAGCTTTTTAACTTTAGTCGCCTGGGGGCCCTTTGTACCTTTTTCCTCGACAAAGCTCACCAGATCGCCTTCGCTAAGGGACTTGAACCCGCTGCCTTCAATCGCGGAGAAATGAACAAACAAGTCACTCCCGCCTTCTCTTTCAATAAATCCAAACCCCTTGCTCTCATTAAACCACTTTACTTTGCCTTCTGCCATCTTTGATCCTTTTCTGATTTTTTTTTGGTGCGGCCTAGGAGCTACTTAAGAATCGTTCTACTAAGGCGAAAGTCCGACTCCCCAAACAACTCAATTCAACAGCACTTATTGATGTTTCCAGCGCATCGTAGCGCCTCTTAGCCAAAAAAGCAAGATGTGGCACACTTTTTTCTTTCGACCGCCCCCGGGCTATATTACGCGGCCCCTCCGGGTATCCGGACGGACACTAAATACCCGCCAGTCCCAGGACTTCCCAGCTCTCGATTATTGCGTCGCCAACGGGGTTCTCCACCCCATCGGCTTTTCTTTGCTTAGCATTGGGTTCAGCCAGTTTGAACATCTTAATGATATTCACGAGCAGCTTTACAACAAGTTCCGCAGATTCCAACCTTTGACGATTCGCCAAAGACTTGGGTTTATCGAACTGGTCTTGAAGAACTGCCTTACCTGTTTGGTCAATTTCAGTTTGAGCTATTTTCTTTAGTCCAAAAATGGAATCCACTACTTCAGAATCGCCTAGATCTGACAAATGTTTGATTGCAAGCCTCAAAATCCTGCTTTTATCAGGCTTGCCGGACCTGTCGTAAGATTCCGACAGTTTGACCAGGTAAGGAATTGCCAAATCGGCGCAATAAGTTGTAACGGGTATTTCCGGACCTTGAGAGTAATTCTTCAGTTCTTCAAAAAAGTAACCGGTGGAACGCAAATCTTTCACCAAGGCGTGCGGAATTTCCATAATAAATCTCCCGTGTATGCATCTTACCGTATCCGGATGAACGTTGTTCGACGCCAAAGTATCTTGGCGCTATTTTGGAAGTTTGATGGAGGTAAGCCGCTCCCATACCTTTGCAAGCTGATTCTCCAGATCGATTAAATACATGTCCCCCGAGATCTCCACCACGGTCCCGACCCCGTTGGGTATCTGCACACGATCATTGAGCTTGGGTCTCCAGACCTCAATGGAACTCTTCTTGACCGTTCGAGGCAATGCACCAACCTGCCTCACGGATTTGCGAAATGAATTGAACCCGCCTCGAGGAGGATTTGTCATTATTTTGCTTCTTTCCAGGCGGTGGGACCGCCACGCCCCTGCATCGCTCCGCGATGAGTGAACGGTGGTCGGTGAATCCTCACTTCGCTCGGATTCGCGTTGACATTTCCGACCGATGCTAAACGCTTCAAGTTCGCGTCGGATCTTTTGTGAGGACGCACAGTGAGCAGAAAAAGCTTTCAAACCAAATACCCATATTTTTGCATTGTCGCCTGAAGATGCCGGATTGTCAATCGATATGGTATAGACCCGAGTGCAGAGAAAATCCCACCGCAGAGGGCTGGTCATGGAGAGAAAACGGCAATTTGCAGATAAAACCTTACAAAAAGAACAAGGATTCAACTTATAGCAGTACACTGGTTGGGATCAATTATGATCCTGCCGCGTCAAGTCGCCGGGCATTTTGGACAGGACCACTTCGAGTCTAAGCGCCTCCTCCAGAATTGCCTTGGCATACTTGCCCGATTCGGAACCGGGGTCCAGGGAAACGGCCAATCGCCTGGCGAAGCCGCCCACAGCCGTGAGGGGATTTCGTATCTCGTGGGCAACCGCCTGTAGAGTGTCGGTCACCATTTTCTCCTTCTGGTCGATTGACGAGAAAGAAGGCAGGTTCTCCCGAACCTGGTCTGCCGAGAATTGGGAAATTTTCCGGGAAATCCGCACCAAAGCAAAGTTAGCTTTTTCCATGACATCCATGAGGTCCTTTTCTTTGTCTATCTCCAGCTTCAGGGCCCAGGCAATGGCCTCAACCTCTGCGAATGTTTCGACGACAATTTCATGGATATCTTCATAGCTGATCCGGAGGATCCTCTCCGCCTCCGCATAAAAGGCGCCAAATGCTCCCGGCCTCTTGAGGAGGATCTTCGAAAAGAGTCTCGCCAAATCGCACAGGGCGCACAAAACCGAATTGCCCGGGAGGCGTGCGGCCTCGCCGTAAAGCCGCTGGCACTCAACGATGTGACCGGGAAACCTCCAGTACTTCAATGCGGCCGCGCCAACCTGCCTGTGGTCGATGCCATAGGCGGCCCTCTCGTTTGCCAGGAGTTCGCCCAGCGGCTCCAGGTTCAGTTCAAACCGGCCGGGCCGGCCCTTGACGAACAGATCGAAAAGAATTGGCAGCCCTATTTCCAGGATCATCGCACTCAGGAAAGCCTCCTCGGGGTCAACGGCCCCGGAGCGCCGGGCAAGCGCCCTGGCGATCAGTCCGCGGTACAGGGAGACGCGCCAGAACATTTCATAGTCGAACTGCTCGACCCTGCCCATGGGAAAGGCCCCCCGAAGCGAAATGGACAGGGCCATCAGTTTTACCTGGTTGGAGCCAAGCCTCATAACGGCATTGGACAGTGAGGCTACGGGACGAGTGGTCCCAAAGGATGAGCTGTTTGCAAGATTCAAGAGGCGAACGGTTAGCGACGGGTCCTTTTCGATCAGCACGACCATCTGTTCGACTGAGGCGTCCTCATCGGATGCAAGCTCCAGGAGCTTGACCGCAAGCGCCGACAATGGCGGCAGCGCGTAGCCCGATTGGAGCTGGCGGACTATTTTTTGTTCAGTGTCTTCCATGTTCATAAGACCGAATTCGCACAGTTGCGCAGGCGCCCGGCCGGAAACCTGCCATGCATGCACTCTTTGCCGGCATCTCTAATGACTACACCGGGAATCGGTTCGAAATACCTTATCATGCCACTTCGAATACATCGGCATATAGTGGTTCTTGCGTTAATTTAAAGAGTGAATCGTGAATCGTGAATCGTGAATGGTGAATGGTGAATGGTGAATGGTGAATAGCGAATTAAGAGCGAGGAGCGGGAAGCAAGAGCAACCTATGTCAATAGCCCATCATGCCGCAGCAGCGCGAACAGACGGGCATCGGTCCTTCTCCGGAAATACTGCGCCGGAATTCGCGATATTTCGGAGAGTTCCACAATTCAGTGACAGTGGCCTCCTTGATGTTGCCAACCACATAGTCATGATAGTCCCTGCAGGGCGACAGGTTGCCGTTGCTGTCGACTTCCACGGCCTGAAAGATCGACACGCACCGGTCGAACCCGAATCTATTCGAGTGATCGGTGTAATAACTCTTAAGGTTATCGACCCCGGTGATGTTGGGAATAAAGACGACGGGAGGATTATCCCAGGAACCGGACCCGGTTTTCAAGGCCTCAATTTGAGCATTCAAGGCCTCATAATCGTCAGGTTTCCAGTTGGCTATCCAGCCTCGATGCAAAGTGGGAGCGAATCCGAAGCGGCGCATGAAGTCGCTCTCGTGGGCCTGTGCGCCGGCAGGGTCTATCCACCAGGAGAGATAAAAGACAAACAGATCCACCCGGTCCTTGAAAGCCCGATAGATATCTACCAGAGAATGTGAATTTTCACGGGAGATGGTGGTCAGAGATACGATCAGCGGCAGATTGGTCCGCCCCGCGCTACGCTCCCGGTGCACTGCGGCCAGGCCGGACTCGATCTGCGCGAAATTGTTTATTCCTCCCACTGCGGGCCGGATGGCGTTGTGCACCTCCGCGCAGTGGCCGTCAATCGAAATCTGAAGAAGAAAGAGAGGCGCACTGACCAGTTGGGAAGCCGCCGAAGCGATGGATGTGCCGTTAGTGGCGATAGAAACCGGCAGCCCCATTCCCGCAGCTTTTTCAATTAAAGGAAGGCTTCCCTGGTAGAGCATGGGCTCGCCTCCCCATAGGTAAACCAAAGGGCGATGTCCATGTTTGACCAGATCGGTCAGAATCTCCTCGTATCGGGAAAGAGGAACTTCACGCCTTTTGAGTTCCTTCAGATCTTTGTCGCGCAAAAAGCCGCCTTCTCCCCATTGACCGCACGTAATGCAGCGCAGGTTGCACAAATCGGTTATCCGGAAGCTGAGCTGGCGTATTTTCCCGGCATTGCCGTCCCGGCCTCCGGGACTGAACACGTTGAAAAGCCGCTTTTCGCATTGAAGACCCGCGAGTTTGGTCCATATCCAGGGATGAGGGGCAAGCCTGTGGAAGCACTTTATGACCGCTCCGATCCCGACAGCATCTCTTTTTTTCATGCGCACCTCAAGTATCTCATCCGGGTTTCCGGGTGGATACTAACCTATTGGGGCCAAATCGCAAGGCGCTTTTGGAAAGAGTCAAGGTGAGGAGCAATTGTTTTTGAGAAGATTGCGGATTGCCATCGCCTGATTCCAGGTGAGAAAGGGGTGCACCTCGTCCGTACAGAACTTGCGATCATCCCCTCCGGCGGGCTCAGCCGAAGTCACTCCGGCGTCCAGTTCCCGATAGCACCTGAGCGCCGTCGCGGCTCTATTCCTGAAATGAGGTTCGGAAAGAAGGACATTCAAACCTTGCCCGGCAAACAGGACAAGCAGAAAAAGCACTGGAAGCACCCGGTTGAGCAACTCCAAGCGGATGTTTCTTGCGACGATGCGCCATGCCGTGACCATAAGGATAATGGCTCCCAGCAGCGTGAAAATCCCGTATCTCGGGTTTCCTGCCTGGATGAGGGAGGTTTTGTAGCGGGCAAGGCTTACCAGAATGAAAGGCAGGGCATTGAAAAGAAGGGACCACAGAGCCATGCGTTTTTCCTCTCGCTTCCCTCTGAAAAAAATGAGAAGCAGCGATGCGGCGAGCAAGGTAGCGCCAACAGCCGCAGTGAGGACAGGTCCAAGACCCCCTCCAAATAGATAGCAGATTGGATAAAGGAAAGATCCGTAAAACCAGTACACCAGGAAGGCAGGTCCCGGCAGGTTGGACAGGATTTCATGGTTCTGGCTGGAAGCGGCTGCTTTCCCTGCGTAGATGAGATATCCAATGGTGAACAGCAGGTAAATGAGCCCCGTGGCGAAGGCCAGTCGCCAAAATTCCCGCCGGTTGCGTCCTCCACCCGCAAGGAGCGCATAGAGCGGTATGGCGCTCGCGCTCAAGAGTGAGAAGTTATGCGCAGTTATGGAAAACCATTCACACAGACCGATCCAAACCAGCAGAAGAAAAGACGGCGACCGGATGTAGCGGTCAGTCAGCACCAGTGCGCCAAGTAAGAACCCCATGCTGATTTCGTAGTTGATGAAATACGCCGTCCAAGCGGACTGCTTGTGAACTGAGGCCATTGCATACAGGAGACTGAAAGCAAGAGAAGTCCCATCCGGCCAATGGCGCCTCAAAAAGAGGAAAATCAGGAAGGCATTGATACCGGCGGCCACGCAACTAAGGAGAAGCATGAGACTGTAACTCTCGCCAAAAACCTTTATCATGGAAAAATAGACGAGACGGAAAGCTGGAAACCATAGCTCGCCATCAGCCAGATTCACATAATTCCAGAACGTGTTGCGCTCCATCTGCAACAATGCCGTCCAGTCATCCGAAATGAAAAAAAAGCCCGGCCGCAGGAAGACGGCGACGGGCACTGCAATCAGAACCGCAAATATCCATATCAGGTAAGGTTGAAATGAGCCCGGACGCTCCAATCCCTCTACATCGGCTTGCTTCATTTCAGCCCTCGACCAAATTGCAACTGTCACGAAAAGACTATTCACCGCGGAGACGCAGAGGCGCAGAGATGCGAAGGGAATGAGACTTTTCATGGTTTCCGGGTGTCCCAAAAGGGGCATGAACAACTGCTTCGAAAAGACGCTGGATTCCGGCCCAAAAGCGCCGCCGGAATGACGAGAGCGGGAGTCCCGCGTCTTTTCATTGTTTCCGGGCGCCCCGAGAGGGACGTGAAAAGCTGCTTCAAGAACATCGCAAATTAACTCCTTCTGATAGATTTCAAGTTAGGGTGTTGATATACTGCCGCCATTTCCGACTGGAATATTCACAGGGCAAGATCTCTTCCGCTCAGGATGGCAGTGAAAGCTGAACCACCCTGCTCCCGGAGGTAAACTCCATTTGAAACTGGTGATCAGCATAGACGTAGAAGAAGAGGGGCTTTTTTGCGGGCAGTATGCCCGCAAGCCTTCGGGGCTCACGAATGTTGCTCATCTGCGCCGCATCGAATTCATAAGTAAAAAGTTCGGGTTCCCTCTCACTTTGCTGGCCACCTATCCAGTAGCGTGCGACCCTTCCTGCCGGGATGTCCTTTTATCCTGGCGCGATGACCTGCGTGCGGAGATAGGCGCCCATCTTCACCCCTGGAACACTCCACCGCTCGATGAGATGCCCTTTCCCGAACCGGTCCCATCCGACTTGATTCCAATGCCTTTGCTCCGGGCCAAATTGGGCAACCTGACGGCGGCCCTGCAGGAAAACCTGCGTGTTGTTCCCAGAGCTTTTCGCATGGGACGATTCGATTTTGGCGAGCAGATCGCAAGCCTTCTCCCCCATCATGGTTTTCTGGTCGACAGCAGCATAGTCCCACTGCGAAGGACGGCGGGAGGACCGGATCACTTCCTCGCGCCTCCCGACCCTCACTGGCTGGAGTATGGACCCGAGCCTTCGACGATTCTCGAGGCGCCGCTCACAATGGTCCCCGTCGTGAAACTCTCCGCGCAGTTCATCCATCGCCTCGCTCAAACCCTGCCCCGCAGGAAGGCCGATCTGCTGCTCACCGCGTTTCGATACACCACCGTTTTGGGCGTCCACCCGGCATGGTATTCCCTTGCTTCCATGAAATGGGCCGCCCGCCTTCACCGGCAGCGTGGAGGGCAGGTGCTCAACATGTTTTTGCACTCATCAGAGCTTGCACCCGGTGCAACCCCTAAATATCGAACCGAAGCGGCCGTACAGCAGCTTGTGAAAAAGATCGGGATATTTCTGGAGTGGCTGACCCGCACGGGTCCGGTCCATGGCGCCACGTTATCCGAGCTTTATCCGGTCAAAGTGGTTACACGAAAGTGACATTGCGACCCCCATGAATAACCCCAGCAGACCCGCTATCATCAACACCGCGCCAATTTCGGTAAGCCGCCTTGCAAAATAGCCCCCGGCGGCCAGTTCCCTTGGCCAGGTAAAAGCGAGCCAGCTCTCGCCGTCATCCTCTGCGCACACCGAAAAACTTCCCTCGGGCGCAGGGACTATCACCTGGCGCCATCCACCGCTTTTCTTTCCTACGGGCACATGCACGGCCGGTTTCCCCGAGGCCGGCGTCAGTTCCATCGAGGTTCCCGGCCCTCCGCCGGCTATATCCAACACGAGCCACGAAAACCGGCTCGCGACAGGCCGGCTCACTAAGACAGCGCGGGTTTTGCCCCGATTTTCCTGCCACGAGCCAACCACCACGCGATGCGGCAGAGCGGGAAGGCCGGGCGGAATCGATGCGGGTGCAAACCCGTATCCTTCGGCCTGGTCCAGAACGATGGGCGCGCGGATGCCCGCCGGCAGCATCCGGCGAATGAGAGGGTCCTCGAAAAGGGAGATCAGCCGCTGGGCGTCCGGATAGGGTATGTGCAGGAAGGGTTTATTCACGAGAGAGGAAGTATCGCCGGTAAGAACATAGCGGGCGGTGTTCTCCTCCTCGATGCCCATGAACGTATGCATTTGCAGAAGACCTGGCGGCAATTTCCAGTGAAATGCCACCGAGCTAACACATGCCACCAGGACCACGGCCCCGAGCGCGATTGCGGCACGGCGCAAGACGCCTCTATAAATAGGCTGGAGAAGCAGGAGGAGGGCGGCACAATTCGCTAAGGACCCCATGGCCATAATGTCCTGATAGCGAACGGCTATCGCCCCCCGCCCGTATGCGAATGCGACGTTCTGGAGAAGCGTCCATATTCCAAGGGCCATAAGAAATTGCTCGAAGAAACCGCTGACCTTTCGGGAGCTTATCTGCCGCCAGGCCAGGATAATCAGGGGCAACCAGAGAATCGGGCCAAACAGCCGATTTTTGAAAGGCCATGCTGCGAATGTCCCGAATTTTTTGAAAAAATCGAGAAAACTCGTGGCCCTCAGTGCTTCATGATGAGCAACATGCGGGACCCATGCATATGCCAGCGCACAGAGCGAGATCAGAAAGATGAAAGCCGGAACGGACTCTCTCCAACGGCGGGACTCGGCCAGACAACCAAACAACAGGAGGGAAGCGACCGCTGCCGGGACAAAAAGCCCGGAAGCCAAAGAGAAGTAAGCGCATATCGACGCCGCCACGCCGAGAAGCCAGGAAGAAGAAAACGGACGTGACCCGAGCAGCAGGAGCATTGCAGGAATTGAAAAGCCGATCACCAAATAAAAGTTCGACTGAAAGCCCATCAGGGTATTTTCCCATGCAAAAGGCATCACGCCTATGACCGCGATAGCGATGCAGAACTCGGCGAGGTATTTTCTCCCCGCAAGGCGCCAGAGGACCATGCAGAGGCACGTCAATATAAGGGCATGCAGGAATGCATTGACGGCCATCTCGAGCAGCGGGTCCCATTGGCCGTTGAGTTCGAAAAGGTTGCAGACGAGCAGGCGCGTGAAGAGAAACCGGTGCTCGTTCTCGCTCGCCACGAGGACGGAAGGGTCGAGTGCGCCTTTCATAAGCGCGGAGAAGAAGGGCGCCTCGCCATCCCACTGGTCAAAAAAAGGGACATCCGAACCGAAAGCATTGATAAGATGCAACTTGGCGCCGAGTGTGACCGTGAAAAGCCCAGCCAGGCATAGAAGCGGCCCGTAAAATCCCGCCTGCCCCTTAGAAAAGGGGGGAAAGTGAAGCCGGCCTCCCCGGGGCGGCCCCGCCGCATCCAGGGTGAGACGGTTTGCGGCACGCAGAATGAAACCTGTTAAAATCAGACATCCGAGGGAGAGTACCGCAACCTCGCGGCCGGACCACTCCATGCGAGCGCAACCGGAGACGGCGGCGCACAGAAATAAAACGACCGTATACCGAAAGTTCTGCAAATGAAATAACTCCAGGTTATCCCTGATCTATCCATGACCACAGGTGCGGGAGATGGGGGGACATGCGCCATAGGCGCTCAAATAAAGGGAATGTCTCTATTTGCGTGCCAATACACCGGCCTTTAAGCCCCCCTTCTCAACAGAGAGTGAGGAGAATGTAGCGTGATTTTCACTCATGGTCACGTATAATCCATGAGCCACCGGCACGAGCGTTGACGATCCCGTCGAGTTGTGCTAGGCAAACACACGCTGAAACAATTCTTATCACCTCATCACTCTTCCCGAGTAGCTTTTGATGCCGCAAAAAAGATGTCTTCCTTTCAACCTTGACCCTGTTCTTGTTGCGATTCTTGTCATCGCTACCTTTTTGCTCTTATACAGACTGGATCATCGTCCTTTTTGGCAGGATGAGGCTGAAACCGCCTGCCTGGCGCGCAATGTTCTGAAGTATGGAATACCGATTGGCTTTGACGGGGTTAACCTGATATCGCAGGAAGAAGGCCGTGAATACAGGACCGACTATGTTTGGCGGTGGTCCCCGTGGGCACAGATTTATGTGGCAGCCGCCTCCTTTAAGATCGGAGGCCTTAGCACGACGGCGGGGCGGCTCCCCTTCGCACTGACAGGTTTGGTTTCAATCTGGCTTGTCTATTTTTTGGTTATGCGCCGTTTTGGTGACATTGGCTGGGCGCGTATGTCCGCTCTATTTCTCGCCTTTATGGTTCCTTTTCTCCTCTTTTCCAGGCAGTGCCGCTATTACAGCCTGGGAGGCTTTCTAGCCCTTATTTTCATTTTTTTCTTTAGAGGAAAGTGGCAGTCCAGGTTGGGTCCGGCTGCAGCACTGGTTGCTTGCATGGTGTTGCTTTTCTATACCAATTACTTACTGCTTTTCAGTTTTGCAGCGTCCTTCGCTGTATCGGCGCTGCTGCTCTATCGCAAAGAACTTCCCGTGCAGCGTATCGTATGGATGGTGATTGCAGCCGCCACCCTGATAATCCCGGGGCTGGGTTTCTACCAGATCGGTCAGCAAAGCGGCCTGATGGACCTGACCCTCTATCCCGGCCAATTTGGACGATATCTCACAGACGTGTGCCGATATGTGGTGCCCCTCCCCCTGGGTGCGGCACTGCTCTGGCGGTGGCGGCGCCTTTTGGCGGCAAAACGCCATCCCGATTCGCCGGCCGAGAAATTCACAATTTTCCTGAGCATAATCGTCTTTGCCAGTATCGCTATCCTGGCCCTTGTACCGCAGTACAGCTTCCGCTACCTTGTACATCTCCTTCCTTTTTGCGCGATCATCCTTGCATGGATCACTCTTCAAGTTTGGCAATTCAGCAGATTTTCAGCGGTATTCCTGACTTTGCTGCTTATCTGTACGAACTGGCTCCACGTCGTACCGATGGATTTGCTGGGGATGGAACGTCCCCCATTAAATGATTTCAATATGCTTTCATCGCCAAACATTCCTTTGCGACTCTTCCTGTTCGAGATCAACAGTGGTGAGCAGGACTCGGACCAGGGTATCGCAAATTTTCTCAATGCGCATGCTCAGCCCGGCGATACCGTCATGACCACGTATGGGGACCTGCCCCTTCAATTCTATACCTCCTGCAGGGTGCTCGGAAGTCTGCAGGGCAAGGTACCCGAGTTGCCGAAACTTCCGGATTGGGTGATCGTGCGGCATCTTCCCGGGAGAAACCGGGACGAACGGTTGTTTGACTCGGAAGAGTACGTTCGCGGGCTTAGGCTGGATGAAGACTACCAGGCTGTGGCTTTGCCTTGCCTGGATGAACGGTACGGCAACATACCCAATCCTCACGCCCACTGGTTTTTGCCTCTAACGCAGCCCTTCCTGAATATCATCATTCATCACAGGCAAAGCGAAAACGGCAATGATTAGACGCTTAAAAGCAGATTCATTTAAGAAGCCGGCTCTTGTCGGAGGACTCCTACTGGTATTTGTCCTCGGGTTGGCGAACTTTCCCGATTTCGCATTGCGGCTTTACCCCGATTCGTTTTTAGACGGCCAGTTGCGCCGCATCAGGCGGAATACGATTCGGATCCAGGGACGCCTCGATTGTGCGGAAGCCACTTTGTCGGCGTTGGATCACGTGCGGGAAAACGGGTTACCTCACTCCCACGAAGGTTTCAGTTATCCTTCCGAGACCGGTGAAAAGCAGACGACCAGGCGCGTAAAAGCCCAGCAGACAGCGGATTATGCCGAGCTTACCGAACTGGACTACTTACGGCAAAGGCTGGAGAGGCTCAGGAAGAATGATGAATTATGAATGATGAATGATGAGTGATGAATGATGAGCGGAGGGTGAAAGGTGAAAATGATGAATGGGCACTCTAAAGGCACGCCGCTGCGCAGACTGGTGATTCGGGTGTTCGCGGGAGCAATTCTCTGCGTCTTGAGCGCCTACGCGCTGTTTACTTTTCTTATTTATCCCTTCCATGGTCTCAGAGGGTTTGACCGCGAGCAATATGAGGCTGCCATAATGAAAGCGGCCAAAGACTTTGCCCCCTCTGAATCTTTGGCCGTATCTTCGCTTATTAAAGGCAGGCTTGAGACTATGGGCGAAAATGAAGACGCTTATGCATGGGGAAGCGTTTCACTTCTCGCCCATGGAGGGGATCGGGTATGCCTTTGGGTTTCCCTCAAATGGTACGGTTCGTGGCATCGGTGGCGCCGCGACAGCATTTTCATACTGGCCGACCCACGCGACCGGCTCTTTTATGCAGAGAGCGTGCTGGCACTCGGAAGCTTTAAGAAAACTATGTACGCCATACAAAACTACCGGCGTGAGACCTTAAGGCAGATCCGAGAGGTTTTACTCGATTGGAACCCAAGTTGAGCGAACCGCGATTTGAGTCCGGGAATGTTTCTGAACCTACAACTCACTTTCAGACAGATTTGGTAAAAGCGGCGGCTCTTCCCGGACTCGAAAACGAAGGCTTCGGAAGGATAGTCCGAAAAGGGACAAGCCGACAACTCCAAGAAGGCACGTAACAATGTAATACTCAAGGTGAACCGTCAGAATTACTGCCAACGCGCTTGTAAGATCGTATTTCGCCCCGAAGGGGAGCACGAGCGCCTGCTGGCCAACCCACTGCACAACCCCCAGTGCCCCGGGGCTGGAAGGGATTGTAACAGCAAGACATATTGCAACGACCATGAAGGTGGCTTCAACCAGGGTGGCGTCAGCCCTGAAACCTTTCAACACGCACCAATACATCCCTATCGTCAGGGCCCATGTCCACCACGACCAGAAAATGGCGCAAAGCACAATCCTACCGTTTCCGAAAACTGCAATCCCGTCAAGGAGGTGGCGCGAGGAAGTCAGCAATCTTTCCGCCAACGAAGTTGGCAACCGTTTGGACAGAGAAAGCACGAGCCGTTCGCCCCGGCTTCGAAACCGCAGCAGCAGGATCAAAGAAAGAAAGACCAGCACCACAAGCAATCCAAATATCTCCCCGGCGCTTTTCGCCTGCGTGGGAACGTTCATGCACGGGATGAGGGCCAAAAGCGCCAGAGTAATCATTCCAACATCGAATACGCGCTCCATGCAAGCCGATGCGGCCACCTGGACGATCGGCAGCTTACTGCGCCGGGACAAGGCGAAGATTCTGGCCGGGTCACCCATTCTAAGGGGCAAAATGTTCGTAAAAAGATACCCTATGCCCTCGGACCAGAAGGTATCCACAGTGCGGGCTTTGTGGCCCAGAAGGGCTGCCCAAAGTTTAGCGCGGGCGAACACCGCCAGCAACTGGCAGAATAAGGCGAGAAACAACCAGGAATAGTGAGCGCCGGAAAGTGTTGCCGCCAGTTGGTCAAACGGCACATGGCGGATGGCCAGCCAGAAGCACAAAACACTCACACCAATTCCTGCAAACGATAATATATATTTCATCGGGCAACTTCCTGCGCCCATGGGACATGGGCAAAAAACTGAGTTTGAAATCCGCTACTTTTGGTCTTTGCTCTCCCTGGTTCGAATCACAGCCTCGGCCTTCAGGCCGTCCCGGATAGAAAGCCCCGGATTGGCCACTGTCAGTTCGATCTCATAGTAGGTCGGCTGCTCCAGGCCCGGCGTTTTGGGCGACCATGAAAGCCGGCTGATTGCGCCTTCAACTTTCAGGTCAGGCATGGATTCGATCGAGATCTCCGCCCTATCTCCCAAAGACAGGCGCACGGCTTCTATCTCGTGGACCTGCGCCCGCATGAGCATTGGGTTCATCACCCCGATGACAAAGGTTGGGGTTCCGGCCGCGATTTCAGCTCCCCCCTTAAGATCGGGGCTAACCCAGATCACACTTCCGGCAATGGGCGAAACCAGCGCACCGGAAGCAGGGACCTGATCCGCCTCGACCCGCACCGCCAGTTGATGTTTTAAAAGAGCGATGTCCTCTTTGGCACACCCTCTTTCCTGCCGCAAGCGTTCCTGGACGGTTGCCCGCTCCTTTTCCAACAGAATTATCTCCTGTTCCACCTGGGCAAGGCTTTGAGGCGAGGCCATTTTCTCCGCAGCCAGTTGCTCGATTTCGCGCCGTTTACTCGCAGTTGCAGAAAGGTCCCTGTCGATTCCGGCCAGACGCATTTCCAGCTCGCCGATCTGGGGTGGTGACAGCCGGCGCCGAATCAGGGCGACGCTTTCTTTGGCCAACTGGTATCGGGCAAGGACCGCCCCTTCTGCCACAGACTGTCCGCACATGACTTTCAGTTCCTGGATGGTCCCCAGAAAAGGCATGACCACGTTGCGCGAAAGGGAACAATACAGTTTTCCCTGGAAAACGATTTCCGTTGCCCCCGTTTTCTGTTCACCGGAGGAGGCTTCGGCATGAAGCGGGTTTGTCCACGGACAAAGCATGACAATCAAAAAAGGCCCCAAGACTAAAACCGTCCGGAAAGCTTCGCCGGGAATTCGCTTCACGTTTATTTTCATCGTAAACGTCCTAGAATGAGTCCGGAGCCACAAAGCGGCGCGACAACTCGCCCGAAAGAAAATACAGTGCAAGGTCCGCCTCGAGATATTCGAGTTCCATTTGCTCCGAATTCCGCTGGACATCGATGGATTTTTTGCTTTCAGACAAGCACTGAGAAAGGGTCTGCCTACCCTCTCCATATGAGATTTCACTTTGCTTCTTTTTGAGGCCTGCAAGCTCTTCCTGCGCACGCGCCAAATTGAGGGCGGCGTCGGCTTGCATCAGATTTCTGCGGGCATTGGTCCAAGCGGTGTCCAGATCGAGTTTTTTGGTCCGTTCTTCGGCGTTATACTGACTCAATACGGTCTTTTGGCGCGAGACGTTATGGACACGCTTGAGTCCGTCCCAAAGAGGCATCTCAGCGTTAATGTAGGCGAAGTATTCTCCCGAAGTACCCGCGTTGAGCGGATCGCCGCTTTGCACCACCAGATTCACCGTGGGGAGGAACCTCGCATAAGCCAGAGTGACATTGAGTCCCTGCAGTTCTTTCTTGATACTCTGAATCTTGAGTTCGTAGGAGTTGGACCGTGCCTGCTCCAAGGTAGCCGCAGCCGGGTCAAATGCACTCAGTACCTGCTTTCTCACTCCACCAAGATCCAGTTCCAACCTGTCCCCTGCTTGGAGACCAATGACGGTTTTTACCTCGTCGAGGAGAGCGGCCTGCGATGCAGTGATTTTCTCCTTTTCAAGCTGCGCCATCTGAAGTTCCTGCTCTGCCATGCGGACTTCCAGAGGGCTTGCCGACTCGCTCTTGACCCGGTTTCCAGCATAGGCAAGGTCTTTTAGATCTATTGCTATAATCTCATCCTGGAAGGCGGCCGTCCTGCCAAGAGAGTCCAGTTTCAGGAACAGGTTGCCCAGACGCTGGATTGCTCCCGAGATGACCTGAAGATGCCCGTATATTGCCATTCTCGTAATAAGCTTGCTGGCCTTGAGAGTAAAATACGACTCGACAGGGTTGTAAGGGTTCGTATAGAAGCCGATGCTGAAGGGTTGATTCTCGCCGCTCAGGACACTGGCGCTATTAAAAAAGTAGCTTGTGTGAACTGAAAGGGTTGGATACAAAGAATATCTGCTGTCCGATTCATCCAGGCGCCGCATTGATATTTCGAGGGAGCTGTTGGTCAGGTAAGGGGACCGCTCCAGCGCCACCCTCATACACCGGTTGAAATCCATTTTCCCCGGTATCGCCGTCAAGGCGGCATTTTCCGTTGAGGCACTATCCTCAGCTCCGGCCCCGATCTGGCCAACCAGCAGAGCCAGCACAACAAGACAAAGGGTCAGGAATATCTTTTCCGGGCATGAATGTCCGATGGTGCGCACTCCTTTCAAAAAGGCTCGAATTGAACACACCGTGGAAGAAAAGGCCGTCACTATCCGCACGACACTATAACGCCGTCATCCAGAGAGTAGACCCTTGTGCACTGGGCCGCCACTTCGGGATCGTGCGTAACAATCATTATGGCGCCGGTTCCATCTGCAACGAAATTCCGAAAATGGTCCAACACCATTCGGCTGTTGCCGCGATCCAGTTGCCCGGTGGGTTCATCGGCCAGAATGATTCTCGGGTTGTTCACCAGGGCGCGCGCCACCGCCACACGCTGTTGCTCTCCGCCCGAGAGCAAATTGGCCGGATGATAAATTCGATGGGAAAGGTCCACTTGAGCCAAGGCATCGTTAATCCTGTCCTGGCGTTCTCTCCGCCTCACCCCCGCATAGATCAAAGGCATTTCGAGGTTTTGGTGGACGGTCGAGTTTTCGATCAAGTTGCAGCTCTGAAAAACAAACCCCACGTACTTCCTGCGAAAGACCGCCTGTGCATGCCTGTCCAGACTAAGAACATCCTCACCCATCGCTCGATAAGTCCCCTGCGACGGGGCGAGGAAAAGGCCCAGTATGAAGAGCAAGGTTGATTTCCCCGATCCTGAAGGACCCATGATCGCAACCATCTCACCGGGAGAGAGGCTAAGATCAACCCCATGAAGCACCGACACGGGCCCGGTTCCGTTTCGATACTGTTTGGTCAGCCCGGAGACATCAATCATGGTTCCGTTGCGCGCGTGAAAAACCTTCGAATCATTCATAGCGCAATGCCGAAACAACCTCCATGCGGCTTGCGAGCATCGAGGGAGCAAACCCGGCTCCGAGTCCCAGGAGCATGGAAAAGATTACACTCAACCCCACAGACAGGATAAAGAGATCCTCCGATGGGGAACTCTTCAGAATACGGCTGACGATCTGTATTGCTCCGCTACCCAATGCAATTCCGATTATTGCAGATCCCAGACTGAGGAACAGGGCCTCTCCTAAAAACTGAATCAAGATGTCACTGTCTTCGGCCCCTATTGCCTTTTTCAGCCCTATTTCACGCGTCCGAGCCTGGACGGTGGCCATCATGCCATTCCATATCCCCATCCCTCCCAGAACCAGGGTCGCCACAATGGCTAAATAGATAAAAATTTCCATCCACCATGCGACCTTTTGCACTCGCTTAAGCATTTCCCAGGCAACTTCGAGGCGAACATTGTCACCACGTTGCAGCGACTGAATAATCTTCGGGATGGCCGCTGCCACCGGGGCTACATCCTCCCAGGTGCGGCAGCGAACGTGCATTTGATCCGGGAAGGAAAATCCTTTAATGCGATCCCGGGCCGTTGTGAACGGAATAAACGCACTTTGGGTCAAATCACCCACGCCGATGCCTCCAAGAGTTCCCGTTACATAGTAGAGGTCGCCGTCGATGGGTAAAGTGCGCCCCACTACATCCTCGTTTCCAAAAATTGTCTTGGCAAGCTCTGATCCCAGGACACAGACCCGAAGCCGCTTATTAGCCTCATCTACGCCAAAGAATTCGCCGTGGTGGGGCAAGAAGCTGTTGACGTTCCAGAATTCTCCATCAACACCATTGAGCATGAACAAATGCGCACGCTCTTTAACATTGGAGACCGAAGGGCCGGATTTCATTAAAATCACACTGACGTCGAGCACTCCGGGGATGTTACGAACGGCGTCAATGGTTTGCCGGCGGAACCATCGAGGTCTTGGTATGCGGCTGTTGCCGGGTTCGGGCTCGAAAGTCACTCTTATGCGGGTAGCTCCTCCGAGCAGCTCGAGGTCCTGGTTAAGATTCATCTTCACGTCCCGGCCTACGGTTAGAACCAGGATTAACCCACAGGTGCCGAAGGAGATCGCCAAAATGACCCCCAAATAGCGCCTGCGGTGGCGCAATACTTGGGTGGTGCTTACCCGCAACAGGTCTAAGAATCTTAGTATCCCAGCCATACCCGAACTCAAACCCACATGGTTGAAAAGCTCATCCCAATTCCTACCTCATACCACAGTATAAAAGAACAACCTGTCAGGGGTAAATACCGTAATGTCTCACAACTCCGTCTGCGGGAGCGGGCACACAAGGAGGAATTTCGTTGAAGGGCACGCGGTATTTCTAACAGATCCGGTCCTGCATAACCGGCAAGCATCGCTCAATTACGCTCTCCGCAAGAAAACGCCATGCATATTGAATGCAAAGGTCAGGAACTCATTCAAGCCTCTAATGCCTCTCACGCCCTCGGTTGCTCAACGAGGTGCGCGGTCGAAGCTCGGGCATACTTTTATTCTCGAATCGCAAATAGTACAAGTGAAAGTTTGGTTACAAACCGGTGGGCGGTGAAGACCTGGAAAGTCGTGTTCAGGAGGATTTGAGGCAGGTCAATCCGGTCTTGGCGGCCCTGAGATTGGCCATCATGCGATCATACCCCGGGCCGGCAAAACCAAATTTCCCCGAATACTTGAAATCAGCGGCCGGGATAAGGCCGATGGCTTCGTGAAATCCTTTCTCAATCCCTAATTTAATTCAATGCTCCCCCTGGTAAGTTTTTCTTCTCAACGATGCCCGCCTCCGCCATGGCCACCACCACCATGGCCGCCGCCACCGCCATAGCCACCGCCATAGCCACCGCCGCCACCATAGCCGTGGGAGCCACCATAGCTACGGTAGCCGCCGCCGCTATAGGAATGAGTTGACGGATACCTGGAAGCGGGGTCAGGGCTTAATCGAGGACTGGACGAGAACCTGTCCATATCTCGCGAGCTTCTATCAGTGTCTCGCGCGGCCCCCGAAGACGTGAGGTTTCGCGACGCTGCAGTGTTGGCCTTGTTTGCCGTTGCACTTGCGCCGGCGCGTGTAGTCGCATTGATTCTGCTCACCGTGCCATTTGCGTTTGCCACATGATTGGTAATGTGGTGATGGTGATGGTGCCTGTCGAAATCACCAAGGATGAAGAAGCCTCCGAACCCGAACCCGTCCCACCAGAATGGGTCCGGGACCCAGTCATAGAGATAGGCGTATCCATCAGGAGGTGGATAGTAAGTCACGACAGGAGGCTCGTTATCGTTATAGTAATCTTGGACAGCATAGGGTTCCACATATTCGGAATCACTCGGAGGAGGAGCGGCGGCGGGTGACCGGTATTGGGAAGTTGACTCATAACCGTATGTTTCCCCGGCATATTTGACCGGAAGATTCATTGCGACGCTGACTTTATCAACGACGCCGGCTGCATTGGTTTCCGAAATCTGCAGATTCCCCGAAGACGCCGACCTTGCGGCGCTGTCCCTAATCTCGGCAATGATATCGGGCGTCATTGGATAGTCGGAAATCCATCCATTTCGAGGCGAGATATTGATCGAGACAAGACGGTCTTCTGCAGCCGCTTCATCGTGCGACGAGGTTAAATTAAGGGCGGTGGCCAATTCTACGGCAAATTCGCCTTCCCGAACCAGGGGTTGTTCAATAGGAGGAGGTCCGGAAGGTGAACTCTTTGCGTTCACCGTTGCAATATATGGGGCTGCAACCAAACTTGCGGCAAGTAATATCACCGGTATTCTTTTCATTCAGGTTCTCCTTTTCCAACGGACTGCACTTTCATGGATCATCCAGCAGAAATATAATCATTCAACGCACCTATCGCGTTTATCATAAAGATGTTGCAACGAGAATATTAGTCTACAAGCTCGTAAATTATTCAAATTACCGGCAGGTTCCGATTGACCAGGGCTGGAGTTTGAGTAAAGCCGCAGAGACGCAGAGGACCGCCCATCGACGGGTATGGAGAATAACGAGAATTTAACTGATAGCAAAAGGGAGGGCTTTCAGGTCACATGAGTGCAAGGCATCCCCAAAAGCCCTGTGCCGAGCTTATCGAAGAGCTTAGGAAATGAAGGTTCCGCAGACCGGGACTTTATTACGATTGAGGATCACCAAAGCCCGGCATGGCCGTTCCGGAGCGTCCCGACTCTGTCGACACGGGCTTGCGGTATTGGATTTCGGACTGCGAGTGATCGGGTAGAGAAACGGTTTTCACCCAATATTCGCAAAGACGCTCCACGGTCTTGATCATGTCTTTGTAGACAGCAGGCTTTGTAATAAAAGCGCTGCCTCCCAACCGGTAGATACGAAGCATGAGGTCCCTGTCTCGCGAAGTGGTGAGAACCACGACGGGTATGGTACGGATTTCCGGACTGTTTCTGATCTCCTGCAGCGTCTGCATCCCGTCTTTTTTAGGCATATTGAGATCGAGAAGTATGAGACTCGGACGAGGTGAGAGATCGGGGTTCTGATACCGGCCACGCCCCATAAGATAGTCCATCGCCTCATCTCCATCTTCCACATAACGAAAGTCAGCTTCGCACCGGCAATCCATGAGAGCGTCCCTGACGAGCATGACATCATCGATATCATCATCGGCCATGAGAACGACGAATGGGTTCCCCGCGTTTTCGGTCATCATCATCCTCCCTTCCCGGTTTCACCCGAACTATTAAAAAAGATCGTTAATCAAATTGTAGTTGGTCCCGGTACCCAGGACAAGTACTCTTAATTGTCATTCAAACACGACCGGAGTTTTTTGTGCCTGTGCATGCGGGACTTATGCCGCGCATGCCTCATTTTCATCGCATTGCTTCAGAGGCAAGGTAACAATGAAGGTGCTCCCTTTTCCCGGTGCGCTCCTGGCGGTAATAGTCCCGTTGTGGCGATCGATTATCTTCATGCAGATAGCGAGCCCCATTCCTGAGCCTTTATAGGGGCTGCTTTTGCCATGCAGGCGCTGAAAGGGCTGGAATATCTTGTCGAGATGCTTTTCCTCAAAACCTATTCCATCGTCTTCGATGAATATTTTGCACGTACCCTCCCAGCAAGTTTGCGAATAGACCTTGATATGCGGGTTGTCACTGTGGAACTTTAAAGCATTTCCGATCAGGTTTTGAAAGAGTTGCCGGATCTGGCCCGGATCTGCCTGAATTCTGGGCAGAGCACCGGTTTCCACCTTCGCGCCGGTTTCCCGGATGGGTATCTCCAGATCGAGGAGCACTTCTTCGACCAATTCGCCAAGGTCGACCGAAATGAAGGGTTCGGATCTGGTGGTTACCCGGGAATACATCAACAGAGATTCTATGAGTTTCTGCATGCGGGCTGTTGCGTTGAGCATCTTACCCAGATACGCTTGCCCTTGCTTTCCCAGGGCATCGCCGAATTCGGTTTCGAGGAGGCCGCCAAAGATAGAGACCTTTCTAAGCGGTTCCTGCAGGTCATGAGAAGCCATGGAGGCAAAATCGCGCAATTCCTGATTGCTTTTCTCAAGTTTTATGAAGTAGTCTTTCGCAGCGGATTCGGCAATCTTTCGGGCGGTAATATCCCGGTTGGTTTCAAGCATAGCCACGGGATTTTCTTTCTGATCGCGCTGCAGCGTCCAACGGCTCTCTACCACAACCGGCGCGTTCTGACGGGTCATGTGAATAAGTTCTCCCTGCCATTCCCCTTTGTCCAGGACGACAGACTCTATTTCTTGCAGAGGCGCCGGGAATCGGGTTCTAAGCAGTTCGTGGATGATTTTTCCTTTGGCCTCTCTACGATGCCAGCCGTATAGCTTCTCTGCCGCTTTGTTCCAGTACTTAACCTTTGCATCCAGGTCGCGGACGATAATTGCGTCATGCACCAGTTCCAGAAGCGCTGCCTGCTCGCGAAGCACCCTATTTGACTCTGCGAGTTTAGCCGAACGCCCTTTCGTCAACTCATGAACATTACACCCTGTATGGCTTAGGCTGTTTTCAAGCCTCTTGTTTTCAGTCATGTCATCAAAGAGATCATGTGAGTTTTTTTCCCGAGGCCCCTGGAGTTGAGGTTTGGAAGATTCGGTGAGTTTCACGGATAGCCGCATAGTCGTCGTCCTTCAATGTAAGCCGATCTCGGCAAAGCCGGTAAACCCCTCACCGCCCGGACAGGCAATTTCATCCCTTAGTTATTAAATTATAACCGGCTCTTAGGCTTGTCCACAATTTTGACCCCGTTAAATCGGGTAAGTGATTGTATTCACTATAAGTGAAGTTGCTGGTGATTCTAACCTGAAACAACTTGTATAACCTGAGGATCGAGATGGCCGCTGATGGTAAATCAACAGGCCGGCGTGGACCCAAATGTCTGCCGAATGAACGGGAAGAAGAGAATCTTCAAGAAAAAACGGCCAGGCTACAGGCTATTTTGGACACCACAGTCGACGGCATCATCACTATGAGCGAGCAGGGGATTGTTCAATCGTTCAATAAAGCGGCCGAAAGGATCTTTGCCTATCCCGCAAACGAGGTGATCGTAAATAAAGTAAATATGCTCATGCCCTCACCCTACCGTGAAGAACATGACAGCTATCTCAACGATTATCTTAGAACAGGCAACCGGAAGATCATAGGCGTTGGCCGGGAAGTTGCCGGGAGCAGGAAGGATGGCTCTACGTTTCCCCTCTATCTTGCGGTAAGTGAAGCCCGGGTGGGTAACAGAAGGCTTTTTACCGGAATCGTTCGCGATATTACGGAAAGAAAAAAAGCGGAAGAAGATCTTCAAAGAGCAAAAAATGAGCTTGAAGAAAGAGTTAAAGAACGGACCGCTCAGCTTCTGGCGTCCAACGTGCGGCTTGAGAGAAGTAATCGAGATCTTCAGGAATTTTTATTCGTCGCCTCTAATGATCTTCAGGAACCGCTGCGAAAGATCCAAATCCTTAACGATAAGATAAAAACCTCGTACTGCGGGCCTCTTGATGAAGAGGGGAAGAACCACTTCGAGAAGATGATGAAAGAGGCAAAGAGGATGCAGGATTCGATTCAGGCTCTTCTTAGTTACTCACGCATAGCAACAAAAGCCGGGCCGTTTATAATGATCGATCTTAACCGGGAGATTCGAGACGTAATCAGAGATCTTGAGGTGTTCGTCGAAATGACTCATGCACGGATCGAAATCGGGGACCTGCCTGCAATTGAAGCCGATCCCGTTCAGATCCACCGGCTCTTCAAAAACCTCGTCGACAACTCCCTGAAGTTTCGGGGGGTTGAGAGCCCTGTCATCAGGATTCATAGCCAGACCATGAGTGAAAGTTCCGAGGAACAGGATACGGGCGGTCATTTCGAGAAGTTGTGCCGGATCACCATAGAGGATAATGGAATCGGCTTCGATGAGAAGTATCTGGATCGCATCTTCATGCCGTTCAAACGTCTTCATGCCCGCAGCAGCCCTTATGAAGGAACCGGGATGGGGCTCACAATCTGCAGAAAAATTGCCGAGGTCCACGGCGGGACCATCACTGCCGGGAGCACTCCAGGCCAAGGGGCGACTTTTATTGTGATTCTTCCAAAGAGACAGCAGAGTAAACAGAACATAGAGGCCGAGAGTGGCTCCGCCATTTATGGCCATTGAATGCCGATCTGCTGTATTTCGGGCAATCATTGCGAAATCCGGCTTGACTGTGGCGCCCCTCACGTTTAGTCTATACGTCTGGTATATACTTAGAGGAGATGCGTCATGAACACGGCGAAGATTTTTAAGAGCGGGAACAGCCAGGCAGTCCGTATTCCAAAGGAGTTTCAGTTTAGCGGGGATGAAGTCTACATCAAAAAGGCTGGACGTGGTGTGATCCTTATTCCGAAGGATGAACCCTGGGAGATGTTCGAGCAGAGCCTTGGCGAGTTCACAGAAGACTATATGGAAGGAAAGAGGCTCCAGCCACCTTTGGACGACAGGGAGCAATGGTAATGCTTTTCATGTTGGATACGAACATTTGTATCTACATCATTAAGAATCATCACGCTGAGACCGTCAAAAAGGCGAAGGAGTTCAGTCCCTCAGATCTGGTGATTTCCGCCATAACGGTCTGTGAACTGGAGTACGGAGCCTCGAAAAGCAGCGATCCAGAGAAGAATCGGCAGACATTGATAAAATTTCTGGCCCCGTTTGAAATTTGCCCTTTCAATGAGGGGGCCGCTTCCCACTATGGTGACATTAGAGCGCATCTCGAGAAGGGTGGGAAACCGATTGGAGCGATGGATCTACTTATTGCTGCCCACGCGCGGAGCCTGTCGCTGACACTGGTCACGAATAATCTAAAGGAATTCGAGAGAGTCCCGGGGCTTCGGACCGAGAATTGGGTGTGATCCGCCATGGGATGTCTTCCATGAATAATAAAGTCTGGAGGGAGGCCTGATCCAGGCTCAGTCGGCGTCGGGGCCCATGTCGGAATCCACATCGAAGAAAGTGTAGTGGTCCTGCCGGCATGTGAGGGTCAGAGAATCGGCCGTGGTCTTCAGGTCCGCGCGCAATGGTTTCACGGACCCCACCCGCGCTACAGCGGCGCCTCTTTGCGACATGCGAAGCGGGATGTGATAGTTGCCGTCTACGCATATTGTCGCGTCAGTTCCGGCGACAAGGTATAGAGTGCACCCATCCTGTGTTTCATTCTGAGCAGTGACAACGGTATTGCCGGGCAGATCAACAAGGGTTGTCATGCTGTCCCAGTTGAAGAAAAGGCCTACTTTGTACAGGTTAGTTTGGGAGACCTTCAACACCGTTTTTTTGTTCTTGTCTATGATGTAATAGACGGGAGTGTCTTCGCCTCTGGTCCCGATGATAGTCACTCCATCACTGTAAGTTTTAATGAATCTGTCCCGCGAGACATCAACCGAAAATGCCTTTTCCCGGTCCGAATGGTACGTCCCGGTGATGGACAAATTGATCGGCGGCTTTATGATGTCGCTTATGCAGAGCGGCTCTGCCGATACATGGGCCGCAAGCGCCAGGAAGGCAGACAAGCAGCACAGGGATACGGTAAAGATGGCGGAAATTGAGGTCTTCGCAATAATCGTATTCTCCTTGGCCGGATGGACACCAGCTAGTTTCCGTCCGGAAAGGGTCCTTTTCCGCCCTAGCGGTGTCAATCTTCGAGGTTTCTTGTGCGGCGTACATGGGTACGCCTCCGCGTAACCCCTCGATTTCCTTGCCAGGACAAAAAATGCCTCCTTTCCGAACCGTAAACCGCTAGTTTCTAATCCGGGGTTTCCGGATGAACACCAGCTAATCAAACCTTCGGAAACGGAACCGAGGATGATGGCGTTACTGCCGCAGCCCCCTTGCGTAATCGAAATAGGTTACACTCTTTCCGGTCGAATCTTTGACCGTTGAGGTGACGAGCTCTGTCTTGAAGCTTGATTTTCCGTGGTCGATCATGCTCTTGGCGTTCGTGACAGCCGCCGGTTTATAGAAAGTCAGACCCTTAACGGGCTCAGAGGTTAAAACGGAGCGCGGGTGAGTTATCCGGACTTTCACGTGTGAATTTTTGATGGCCTCATACAGCACTCTACCGTCGGTATTCGGGAGATTCAGGCTGAACAGGTAGGCGACCGTCGGCGCCACATCGATGTTCCCGGAAGGGACAGTATCGTGAAAACCTGACTTGAAGTCAGGGCCGGAGGCGATCAGGGTGTTGTGCACGTCCACGGGGCTGAATGAGCCGTGCATACCCCTGTAACCTTGCATGCTTTCGTATTCGGTCCCCTTCATCCCCTGCACGATCGCGTTTTCATTGTAATTGTAACTGACTATGATATCGGGATTTCTTCCCGCATTCTCAAGGTTGACCATGCTCATTTTGACCGTTCCCGGGACGGCACCGTAGCTGTCGTCGACGAAGATGGCGCCGAATTCTTCGCGCGACTGCAGGAATGACACGATGCCCTTGACCATGTTAGCGTTTTTGTTCGGCACATACAGGTAATCGCTTCCCCCGTTTGCCGCTATGACCACAGCATCTTCGGGGAGCGAGGACGGAACGACGAAGCTCCTGGTGTTATACTGGTAGCCGGGTTCTTTGCCGCACACCGAGCCGTCGGTATCGGTCCGGGCGGGATAGACCCTGGCGCCATCCGACAGTATGCCGGACATTACCGGGTCTTTTATGCAGCCGGTACCGTCGTAGACGTGCACAGCTATGCCGTTATCGGCGAGAAGTTGAGGAAGCCGCACGTCGCCGGAGACGGAGTAGCCGTAGACGGGGTTCGTGCCCGCAGTCACAACAGCACCGCTCCGGATATCCCGGAGAGGAAAGAGCGAGGCCTCGCCGGCTACGGAACTATGGCCGTGGTCTGAGACGACCATGATATCGGTAGTGCCATCGATTCCCAACGATTTCAGTTTCGTGAGTATCTGACCGAGCATGGTGTCCATTTTGTCGAGGGAATCCCTGTATGCTGCGCTGCCCGGGCCGTACAAGTGCTCGGTGGAGTCGGGATCGCGGAACCAGACGACGGAAACGTCCGGGTCCTTTTTGGGAAGAACGTAGTTCAGGTAGGTGCTGAGCATGTACTGGTTGGCGTTGGAGAAGATGCTGGCCGTGCCTACCGTGGGGTCATAGGTCACGCCGTCGGTAAGATACGATTTTGCGCCGGCAGCAGTCGGGCTCCCGTTATCGGAGTTAAGCGCGATGCCGGGCCACATCACCGGCGTGTTTTTAGGGAGGGGATAACCGTTATTCTGGAGTTCAGTGGCAAGCGATTCCGGGAATACCATATTTTCGTCGATGCCATACCCTACGCGCGTCAGGTCGAACATGAAGGCGGCGCCCGATTTGCCGACGATACAGGTCTTAAGCCCTTTAGCCTGCGCAGCTTCCAATATGCGTGTGACCAGGAAGAGCTGTCCTTTGTAATACCCGTTCAATGAGGTCAATATGTTCCAGTCTTCCGTAAATACCGGTTGGTTATAATCGACGCGACTGTTTGAGGCATTGTTGCCTTGGAGGGTGTTAGGTCCGAGCCAGAGGGAATTGCCGTAGAAACCTGCCTTGCCTGGAAAATCGCCAGTGTTGAACGATGAGGAGTTCATCATCGTGAAGGTGGGATAGGTCGCATGGTTCTTATCGAAGAAAACCCCTCGCTGAGACATTCCCCAAAGGTTTGGCGTCGTTTTCGGTGTGACGCTGTCGGGTCTGAGTCCGTCCCATACGAAAAGGATAACCTTCCTTTGTGTCCCCGTTGCGGCGGCAAGATCGCTGATGTAGACTGATAGCAGCATAATCCCGCACAACATCAACGACATACACACCAGGTTCCGTCTATGTTTCATGCTTTTGCCCCTTTTAATGGGTGGGTCCAATTGACAGAGCCCGGACGAACCAATAAGCTTGAAATGGATACTAAGAGCTCCGGCGTTGAAATGGCTTTATTATTCGCCACAACTGTGCCACTGAGTTATTACGTAGAAGTGACAGGTTGGTTGCATTCTTGTTACGATTGCCCATCTCGGATATGGGCATGCCAAGCTGGAGTAAATCAGCGTCCGAATCAGAAACGTAGGAGAATTTCACCTTATAAGAATCCGGACGGAAACTACTTGGCACTTGGCCCGATAAGAGACTCCGGACCATCGGGGCCCGACCGGATTTTAGTGTTGAGATTGACACTGCGCGGAATGAGCCTTCTGGCGGATTCCGGTTGGGGCGGAGTCGTACCGGCGGCCGGGGATGGAGATTGGGAGGCATTGGCAACCGATTTTGCCGTCTTCGCGGGCGCGGTGGAAACTTGGGAGACCGGGACAGCCTCCTCGGCCGGCGCCGGTTCCACACCGGTCAGCGTCAATTTGTGTGTCCGGTTATCCAAGGTCCACGACTCAATTTTGTTTAGAAAACTCTGCCCCAGAAGAGGAAATCCCTGATTCGGCGTTATCACGGCGGGAACATTGTAAATCTTGTAGCCTCCAATATCCAGCATCCTGATCGTAAACCTGGAACTCCGCAGAATCGAGCCATCGGCCAATCTGAGATTCTTGCCGGGAAGGAAATCCTTGCGGGTGATCGTTCCCGCATGCAGGAGAATCGGCAGGGTATTGGAGGGGATGCAGACCTCCGCTGCGCCACTGTCCAGGATGAAATTGAGCGTTATCACCCCGTTAACCCTTGCCGGCAGGGTGTATACACCCCCCTGCTCCTGCAATTGGATTTCTGTTGCGTTGGCTTTTGCTGACAGAAAGAAAGCACAGATGAATATTAAACAAAGCCGGAGAAAAATCATGCCGTCTGCTCCAGCGTCGGCGTAGAACCCGGAAAAGGCAGAAGTCTGAACAGATCGTTTATTAAAATCCATTCTCATTGCCTCGCCCCCCTAGTCAAGCTGCCTCCCTTGCGACCAACTCAACCGGCTTGACAGAATCCTGAGGATCAGCCCCGTGCCGATACCCCAGGCACCGTTTGAAAGAAATGCCGTAAGCATGCGAGGTAAATGCCAGCCGCCGCCCATCGGGTTTCCCTTTAGCGGCCCTACCACCATAAGACCTACCGCCGAAGGCAAAACAGCGCCGAACAGAAATGCCGCTATCCAATAACCGCTACGGGCGGGGAATTTAAGGTCCAACATCGAAAAAAGAACGCCCCAGATTCCGCCCCAGATCGCATGAGAGACAACCTCAGGCACTCCAAACGCGTTGACCGCGATCGAGAAAGCATTGAAAGGCGCCAAACCCACGCACCAGAGCACCCACCATGTCAGTTGCTGGAAAATCAGGGTTGCGAGAAAACCCGCAATGAAGCCAAATAGAGATCGTATCCAAGAGCCCGCGTGCGTAGCCTGAGAAGCCATAGCCCCCCCTCTTTGACAGATGACGAGGATAAACTTTACCGAGTCTTGACCTGATTACTGATAAGGATCGATTAGTTGTTGTTCAATGTGTTCGGAGTTTGCGGGCGGCCAACCTCCCTTCAAATTTTGATGGACTTTCGCACAAACTATCAGATATCGTTTATAAAAGCGACATTCGGTTGGAATGCCGCACTGCGATTGAGTTTATCACCTTATTGGATGGTGCAACTTTGCCCGTACTGAAATTTTCAAGTTATTCACCTCCACCCTTTTTCGCCAATGGGCATTTTCAAACCATTTTCTCAAACTTCCGTCGAGTGCCGGAAGTTAACTACCTGCGGGAGCGGCTCCTCACTTCCGACGATGACTTTCTCGATCTAGACTCTTGTACCATTGAATCGGATCGCACGGCGATCATCAGCTACGGGTTGGAGGGAAATTCCCGTCGGCCGTACGTTGTGGGCATGGTACGGGCATTGATTCGCAGTGGCTGGAACGCTGTGGTTTGGAACTTTCGGGGGTGCAGCGGAGAACCTAATAAGACGCTTCGTTCTTATCACTGCGGGGAAACGGGAGACCTGAACGCCGTCCTTCAGTTTGTTCTTAAAGAAACGTACATCCGCAAAATTGCCTTGATAGGGTTCAGTGCGGGCGGAAGTATGGTAATGAGATTTCTTGGTGAGCAAGGTGTCGGGATCGCGCCATATGTTTCAGTAGCCGTCGGGATCTCCGTGCCCTGCGATTTAACGGGGGCTGCGCAGAAAATGGGAATGCGTTCCAATCGCATTTATACCCTGCGTTTTCTGCGAATGCTTCGTGGAAAACTGCGTATGAAAAAACAATTATTTCCCGATTCGATTCCAGGCCCTATTGACAGAGTCAAAAGTCTTACCGATTTCGATTCTGTTTATACCGCTCCGGCACACGGATTTAAAGACGCCTATGATTATTATTATAAAGGCAGTTGTCTTCCATATTTGACGAACATAGGAATACCATCACTGCTGTTGAATGCACTTGACGATCCGTTACTGTCTCGTTCCTGCTTTCCTTTTGCCCAGGCCGAATCAACTCCGCAATTGTATCTGGAAACACCACACAATGGCGGGCACGTCGGCTTCGTTTCCTTCAACGATCGGAATGAGTATTGGTCGGAAACACGGACCTTGGAGTTTATCAACGAGCATGCCGAATAGCCGTTTTCTAAAACGGCATGTCCGATGGAGGCGCGTCCATTAAATGGATGATATAAGTATTTGGAATCGCACAATTGTTATTATAGAATAAAATCAACAACCCCCCCAAAATACCCTAAAACATAGCAGTTCGTGTCCACGGAAGCGGGATTAATAGCTGTTTGAAGGAAACGCTTCAAATCCGCTGTCGCTAACTCTCCACGTTTTCTCTTTTTCAGAATATTGCCATTTTTGCGTAAAAGAAACCGTCTTAAGGATCGGGGATTCGGGACGCCAGTATTGAAAGTACAGAATTGCCGTAGCGTGATTTTTCTTTTCATCAAGTTGCATGTCCCTTAACTCATATTCCACGAGCCGGATTTTTCCTTGGAACCTGTCCACCTCTGACCAGAATTTTTCTTTTTTGTCCGGAATGACAAAAGCAGACGCCTGCGCATAATCCTCAAATTTGAAAGCCTCATTAAAGGCTCTCACCGATTCTTTCAAGTTCTTATCATGTTCTTCGGTCGATGCGGCAGCCGCCGCTGTCGCTATAAGTGCCGTACCTTGAACGGCTGCTTGACCGGCCATAAGATATGCGCAGGAAACCGTGGATAACAGAATTAACAACATTGCGAAGAGAGTAAGAATTAGAGAACCGGCTTTTTCATATTTTCCCATAATCTCTCCAAATAGCCGACAATTGCTCCAGATTCAATTGGAATAATGCATCAACTTCTGCGCTATGCATGCAAACTGTATGTTGGGATCGGGTTTTGCCCGAAAAAAGTGCCATTGTTCCCCTGTACCCTGAAAAACCATACGATTTCGCAATCGAATACGCAAGTGGCATCTTAGTGAGACCAATTTCCAATTTCAGGACGTAACGCCATCCCCGCAGTTGATGGCATGCTTCCAGCCTGTCCACGGTAGACGCCTTCCAGGTAAGGTGTTAGTCTCATTTCCGTCGGAGTATTCCAGCATCCCAGCCACCATAAATAAAATAGATCGAATCGGGCATTTCGATTGACGCCAATTTGACACAGTCATATTCTAGATAACTCAGGCAACTGTATTAAACCGGATTGGAGGTTGGGGGATGTTATTGGAGTATATTCAGGCGGCACTTCGTCGTGCAAAGTGTGAGATCTTGCCTGATGATGGCAGCTACTACGGAGAGATTCCCGAATGTAATGCTGTTTATGCGAATGCAAAGACACTCGAAGAATGTCGAGAAGAACTCCGAGAAGTGCTCGACGAATGGGTCCTATTTCGGGTTCACAAGAACCTGCGATTGCCGATGATTGACGGGATTGAACTTCTTATAAAAGAAGTCGCCTGATGCCTCCCTTTGGACCGGACCGGTCAAAAGAAAAGATCTCGTCAGGCATCTCAGGCAACTGGGATTTGCAGGCCCCTACTCAGGCGGCAAGCAATAGTTCATGGTCAAGGACGATATCACCATACGGATCCCCAATCCCCATCAGGCTGACATCGTTAGAGAACTTCTGCGCAGACTCTTACATCAAGCGGGAATCAACATGGATGATTGGGAGAAGCTATAGGCAGTCCCTCGAAAGCTTTACAGCGGCCCCGGTGAAAATCTGCCCGCGGGTAAATGAGTCTGGGCCGGACCTGTCTGCTTTTCAGGCCCGAAGGTGAGCTGATAGGCAATATATGAGTAAAAGCCGGTAGGGCCGATTATGTCTGTGCCGGCAGACAGGAGAATGTGGTGCTTTTCAGTTATATTGATTATGGAACCGATATTAAACCCAAAATGGAGATCATCGTCAGTGTCGGGTGAGGTCCCGTAGAAAAGCTCCGCCCCGAGACTAAGATACTTGTTCAAGTCACGTTGAACCAGCCACCCCAAAAACCACAAATCCTCACGCGCATGGCCGGGATTTATCAAGTAGCCGCCTCCGCCATACGTCAACCACGGCTCCCAACCTTTCTGAAGCCAGACAGGCAAGAACACTTGGGGATCACCGTTTCCAAGCCCTCTTGATACTGCGCCGGTCGGAACTTCGAGAAGCGGATAGATGCTGGCCAAGAACCCGGCGTCTTCGTTTTGAAAAAAACGCCACTTTACCCCCAGCTCCGTATCGCCATAACCATAATGAGAGGGCAGTCCGGAGGGCTTGACGTATTCCATGGGCGTGGTGACGTGAAGCTGAAAGTTGGGGGCTATCCCGTAGTTGAGATCTACGTGCGGGGCCGTCATGCTCACTCCGCCATGCTGTTCCTCGGACATGGATGCAAGATATATTTCCCAGTGTTTGTATTCGACAGGTTCCGGGTCGTCCGTCAGGAATGGAGGTCCGGCAAGAGCGGGAAAGGGGACAAAGAGCAGAGCAATAAAAACAGCAATATCTACCACTGAACGCAAGCTTCCTCCAGTTCTGAATATTTATCCTGAATAATGCGTCAACCTGACCCAACAGGAACCGAACCTCATTTCCAGGCCCAATTCCATCCGAAAAAGCTTTTGGAATGCCGAATGTCCGTAAATCATACTATATTCCGTTCAAAACTCGCAAAAATGTCGATCAGTGTTAAGGCCCCCTTGGGGAAAACAAGGGGGACTCAGCACCTTCAAAGCGCGGATTGACCTTAAATCCGGAAGGCCGTAAATCAAGCCGTCTTATTGACATTATTGCCAGTGGCCGGCTTCCCGGTTGTCGAGGTAGATGAAGTGGGGGCTGAACCAGCGCTGAGGTTTATCCCCGCCGCTGCGGCCTCCTGCACTACAGTGGAGACAGATTTTCCCAGTTGCGTTGCGATTTGACTGGCCGACATATGCTGACCCGCAAGCATTCTAATTCTAGCCACATCATTATTGCTTGAAGACGACTTTCCTGTTGATGCCGGAGCCGCTTTGGGCGCGACGCCCCCATTCTGCTGTTCCGCCAACTTTACGGCTTTGGGTTCTTTTGCCTCAACTGCAGCGCTGTCCCCGTCCGACGCGATATTATTCACGGGAACGCTTGTTGCGGAACCTATTGTAGAAATGCTCATGATTCATCCTCCCTGAAAGAAGTTTAAAGGTGATTCTCTTGCCTTGAGTTATTGGAATAGTCGGCATACTTCAGAAGAACAATGAGTTAACTTAAATTAACCTTACCGGGCCCGCAAACGGCAGTTACTGCACACATCATTGATAACTTCAAGGACGGCTCTCTACGAAATGGAGCGCCTGACGAAGGGGAAAGGCAAAGCCAGGGGAGAAGAAAGCTCAGATTGGGAACGGCCCAGCCCTCGTATTTGAGGGTCGTAGAGTAGAGGGCCAGTCCCGTAACTTCCTCCGGCCGTCGAAGTCACAGAAAATACTCAGCCTCATTTAGTTTGCCTGCTATCGTTCCGATTACAGTTGCTTTTCGCAGAGTCGACTGTTTCACTGTCTGAGGCATTCCGCTCCCGAAATGGGCGGCCGTTTACACAACCCTCGCAACCGGGCAGGATGATCGAAAAGGTCGTACCCTCCCCGACGGCGCTCTCCACCTTTATGCTTCCTCCATGCATGACGACGATGGCCCTAGAGAGGTTCAGACCCAGCCCGTAACCTTGCCCGGTCCTTCCCTTATCGGCCTTGAAAAAGCGCTCGAAAATGTACGGGAGGTCCTTTTCTGCGATACCAATGCCGGTGTCCGAGATGGCGATAACCGCGTTACAGTCGCACCTCTTCACGGTCAGTCGAATGAAGGCCCCTTGGCCGGTGAACTTGAAGGCGTTATCCACAATGTTGCAGAGGCACTGCCAGATTCTAGCCTTGTCGACACGGATGGAGAGGTCATCGATCTGTTCCATGACGAACTCGATCCCTGAGTCGACCGCCAGCGGAGCGTAAAACTCGTGCACGCTTTGCACAAGCTCCCTCAAGCCAACCCACTCGAAATGTAATGGCGTTACGCCGGTTTCAGCCTCAGATATGCTTAACACATGGTTGATAAGCGCGATGATGCGATCATAATCGCTCAGGGATTTTTCCAGCACGCCCCTAAAAAATTCCGCCGGCCTGTCACTCAGCAGGGCGATCTCGGCATTCGCTTTCAGCTTGGTGAGCGGCGAGCGCAGGTCGTGGGCCAGATTGTCGACCATCTCGGCCATGTTCCTGATCAAAAAGTTTATGCGGGAGAGCATGGTGTTGAAGGCTTCCGAAAGCTGGTCCAGTTCATCCCCGTTGTGTGAGCGTTCTACCCGGCTGTCGAGATCGCCACGATAGATCTCGACAGCGGTTCTCCTCACCCGGGAGATGTCCCTGAGGGACCTGGTGACCATATAGTAGCCAATGGCTATACCGGCCAGGAGGATTGGGATAAAAATGACGCCGGATATATGCGCGAACAGATCGATGAGATCTTTCCTTGAATTGGAAATATAGCCAACATGGAGCACCGCCCCGTAGGGCAGTGTGGCTGCGCCCACCCGCAGGAAGGACATACTATCTTTACGAGATATGCTCATTGTCTTATCGTGTGGCGGATTTGGCAGCGCGCTAAGGTAGCCTTCCCAGGCTTCCCTGGTTGGAAGGAAATAGTCTTCGTCCTGGTATTTCAGATGGATGAGGAGATTAGTCGAACCAAGCTCCAGGATCTCTTCCGACGATTCTTTGACCAGATCCTCAAAACTTCCATTCCTGGTTTTGTCCATAATCTCCTGTAACTCGTCATTTACGATCTTTATCTCATTCCTCTCGGTAGATCTGTATAAGACAAAAAACGCTATGAGCATAAACAGAAGAAAGGAGCATAAGTAGAGAGCGATATAGAGGGTTATGAGCTTGAACGTCAGAGTTCTACGCTTCTTCATCTTTCCTGAAAACATAGCCGCACCCTCTAACCGTGTGGATGAGTCTGGCACCGCATGCTCCGTAGATCTTGTCTCGCAGGTGTGAAATGTGCACATCAAGGATCTTGGTTCCCGGATCGAAGTCGTAGCCCCAGACAGTGCTCATTATCATGGCTCTGGAAACTATAGCGCCCGCATTTTCCATGAGATACCTGAGAAGCGAGAACTCCTTCGGCTTCAGAACTATTTCCGTGTCAGCACAGAAGGCGCGCCTGCTCAGCAGATCCATTTCCAACCCGCAAAGCGACAGTGTGCTTGCGGCGGACTTTTCAGTGGATTTCCTTCTGACGACGGCGTTGACCCGGGCCACCAACTCAGAAAAGGAGAATGGCTTGGTCAAATAGTCATCGCACCCTGTGTTCAGGCAGTACACCTTGTCATGGATGGCTTGCCGCGCACTGACAATGATGACGGGCGTCAGGTTTCCTCCCTTCCTTATCTTCCGCAGGATAGAAAAGCCGTCTATGTCGGCGAACATGAGATCAAGGAGGATGACATCGAAACTCTGGTTCATTGCCAGGACAGACCCTTTCTCCCCTTTGTCTGCAACAGTCACCTCGTGTCCAAGCTCTTCAAATGCGCTTGCCACAAGAGTTGCAATCTCTGTGTCGTCTTCGATAATGAGCATCCTCATGCAACCAGCCTCGTTCAGAGATCGCCCTTGTCAAAACCACCCCTCAATACCACGTCTCGGCAGAAAGTTTGGTTAATATTAATTAACCAATCGACCGGAGAGGTTAATTAAATTTATCTAAAGAGCATAGAGTGGACCCACTGAGTTATGGGTCGACTACTTCGATGCCATCTTAGATCCCTTTTGTCACATTGCCGGTGGCTGCCACCGCGAGTGCCGGCCGATTCCCTTGGGCGATCCTTCCGGTTGTGTACCTAACTCTTCTCACCGGTTAACAAATTCAGATCATACTCGTATGCTCTCCGACCCGGGCCGGACTTTCCACGTTGGCAAGGAGGTCGAAGTTGATGTCGAGTTTTGTCTTCTCTCGCCGAACATTTCCGTAACTTGCCGCCGACAAAAAAACGCGCTGCCCCGGGCCGGGCTGTTTCCATCCCGGATCAATTGCAAGAGTGTGTCATCATTAATCTTTTTCTTTGCCATGGAAACATCCTGGAAACATATTAGGAATTTTTGGTTTACTGCCGTCATAGTCCGGTTGAGTCAAAATGAGCACCACAAACATTTTCCGCTCGACGACGCGGGCCGTTAGCAGGACTGAGGACTGGTGACTGGGGACTGAGTAAAAGCCGAGGAAAGTGGCTTGCCATCTCACTCTGCTGATGCCGTTGATCCCTTTTTTCGCATGGAAACACATGGAAACACCTCGGAAACATCATGGAAACAAAATGGAAACTTTTGGGAGACTGTTTCCATTTGCCGGTTAGGTCGCCGGACAGCACTTCCCGATCTCACAGGCGAGCTCTCTTCTGCACGTCACTTGAATCGGCGGCTCCGCCGCGACGACAATTGTAATCAATTTCATTTCAAAGAGCAGACATTCCGCTTTGAAACTGAATGTCACGCGTCAGCATCGGCTGGCCGACGAGCCACAAGTTGCTTTCGACCCGAAACCCTTGACCCCGTTTTATTGCAAATACAACCCATTCAATGAGAGCAGTGAACAGTGGACGGGGAAGAACCGAATTCCAGACACGGGTCGACACGGATGGGCACGGATAAGCACCTTGACGGCTGCTCCTTAATTGCTATTTCCCATCATTGCAAATTCAGGCCAAATTCAATGAGGCAGTGAACCCTCACTATGATCGGGTTCGCGTTGAACCTCGGAGCCAGCGTGAGATGCTTCTGGTTCGGCGTCCGATCTTCTGTGAGGACGCACAATGGACAGGGAAAAACCAAATTCCAGACACGGATGAAACCTCAATCACCCAAAAATCAGCGAATATTATTCCCCTGGATAATTTGGACCTGCCACACGGCAACGGCTTCGCAGAAACAACTTCAACCCCCCGATACCTTCGACATCTGATTAGCTATATTGTACTGCACAGTGATTTTGCTTTGCAAAACGGCAACCAGAAACGGCAATAGATGCGGCAATAGAAGCGGCAACCTGAAGAGGAAAAAAGAAAAAAAAGCAGGTGAGGAGGCGAATAGGAAAATGGGTGAACGGGACAAAAGCGGATGTACTGAGGAGCGAGCGGCAGGAGTAAGCCACACGGCGCCCTATCGCCACTTCAAAAACAAGGCTTCGCTTTTGACCGCTCTGGCACAAGTCGGCTATGAAAGGCTCGCTGAGGCCATGGAAGCGACAGCATGTCAATTCGCGGACGAGCCCCGGCGGCAAATCCGTGAGGCTGGGATTGCTTATATACTAATGGCTGTTCGAAACCCTCAGGTATTTCATCTCATGTTTGGCGGCATTGTGCAAGCGACCGAATACACTCCGGAACTTAGCCAAGCGGATCAGAGGGCTCTTGGGGGCCTGACAAAGATCATCAATAACGGACAAGAAGCGGGCGTCTACAGGAGTCAGGATGCCGCCAGCCTCACCCTGGCTGCCTGGTCCACGGCACACGGACTGTCCACCTTAGTGAACGCGGGGCTACTCCAGTCTTCTCCTGCATCTGAAGAGCAGCTAAGCGCCATTGCGGATTCGGTTTGCAATCACCTGCTCTGCGGGATGCTTAGGGATCCCTCTTGAACCTTGGCCCGAGCCTGCGGTGCAAAAAGACAGACTTTTCAAAGCATGCACAGGCGCCAATTTCCAGAGTTTGTTACGCACAGCGTCAATTAGCGCCGATCCCGTGACCATGATATACGTTGGGATGATGCCATTTGCGATTCACGGGATCATGGCAGGTGTAAGAAGAAAAATCTCCAGACCAAGTGGATTATGTCCGCGACGACAATGAACACGAGGCAGCGGTATACCCAGATTTTTGCCCATTCCTGCGAAGCTATCCGGGCGCCGGCCCACCCTCCGAATACGCTGCCCAAGGCGAGCAGACCTCCAATTTTCCAGTTTACATCGCTATGCTCGGAGAACAGCAAAAGCGATGCTACGACTGCAGACAACACCAAAAGAGCTTTCACGGCAACAGCGCGAGTCAGGTCAAACCGGACACCAAGCACGAGCGCAAGAAGTGCGAATGTGCCTGAGTCAATAAGGATGAAACCCGCCCACAGACCGACAGCAAAAAAAATAAGCATCTGTTTCCAGTCCATTCGAAGAGTGTCTTGGGAGGGCGATTTAAGTAACCGTTTCGGCTTGTAGAGGAGCAGGATCAAAACGAACACAACCGCAGCGATTATGAATTCTTTCAAACGCTGCGGCGGGATGACCGTTGCCAGCTCAGCGCCCGCCAGAGCTCCAAGGATGAACGGAATGGATAGTATTAGACCTCGCTTCCAATCCAATACTTTTGCCCGATAAAACGTCAACACGCTGGTTGCTGAGGCTGCCAAGATTGGAATCCGGGTTGTGCCATTGGCAACGCTCACAGGAACGCCGAGAAAAAGAAGGAGCGGCAATGTGACCACAGTGCCGCTGCCGGCCATGGTGGCAATAAAGCCTGCGACAAGCCCGGCCACGACATAAATGATTGCGTCGATATCCATGGGTGGTTTCTCCTTACTTGGTCACACAGTTCCTTCCGGTATAATATCAGACCATTGGAGCGAACGCAGCATTATCTCTTAAACATTCTCGCAAAAACGCCTGCGGAAGATTTCTTCACTCCACAATCCGGGCGCTAATCGAGCGAGGCTTCCGGGAGTTTTGCATGGAGGCATTTACTCCATCCCTGACTGCTCTGTTCTTGCCTCTTGAGGTCCAGTGAGGTATATATTGCCTTATTCAGCACGCCGCAGATTGAATTCGCCAGGTTTTATGCTCTCAATTTTCAGGAACAATCGATGACCCTGACCAAAGCCCGAATCTAAGTCGTTTGGATTTATTGACCCTTGATGTTGTCCAACTTGGAGGCTTTATGCTGTACAGAGAACTCGGCAAAACCGGTTGTGATGTGTCCGTCCTTGGGTTTGGATGCATGCGGTTTCCCATAGTTGGCGGTACCAGTGCAGTGGATCTCTTTGATCCGAGCAAACCCATCGATGAAACGGCGGCAAGCGGGATGATCCATCATGCCATCGAACATGGCATCAACTATTTTGATACGGCCTATACTTACCATGGCGGACAAAGTGAGGTTTTCCTCGGTAAGCACCTGCAGCCATACAGAAAAAAGGTTCTCCTTGCAACAAAGCTCCCGACATGGCTTGTACAGAGCGGGCAGGACTTCGAGCGGCTCCTGGGTGAGCAGCTCAAAAGGCTGGAGACCGACTACATTGATCTCTACCTCCTGCACGGGCTGAATCGCCAATTATGGGCCAACATGAAGGAATTTGGCGCAATCGATTTTCTCAACAAGGTCCTGGCAGACGGCCGTATCCGCTTTGCAGGGTTCTCTTTCCACGACGACGTGAAAATATTCAAGGAGATTGTAGACAGCTACGACTGGGCTATGTGTCAGATACAGTACAACTATTTTGACGAGTACTACCAAGCCGGGAAAGAGGGCCTCAAGTATGCTGCATCCAAGGGGGCCGGAGCAGTAATCATGGAACCCCTTCGCGGAGGGAAGCTGACAGACCGGATTCCCGAAGAGATCCAGAGGCTTTGGGATTCAGCGCCGGTTAAAAGAACCCCTGCTGAATGGGCGCTGAGATGGGTCTGGAATCATGGCGAGGTTGCAACCACCCTAAGCGGGATGAGCTCCATGGCCCAATTGATCGAGAACATCCGTATCGCAGAGGATGCCAAAGCGGGCACACTCTCAGGGGCTGAGCTGCAAGTGATCGCCGAAGTCTGCGAAGCCTATCGCAAGATGCTCCAGATTAGCTGCACCGGGTGTGCTTACTGTGTGCCATGCCCCAATAGTGTGAACATTCCTATGAATTTTTCCCTCTACAATGACAGTTTCATGTTCAAGGATGAGGACCTCAATTTCATGCTCTATAACCTCATGCTCACCCCGGAGCAGAGGGCCTCAAATTGCGCCGAATGCGGCGAATGCGAAGAGCACTGTCCTCAGCAGATCAAAATCATGGAGGAATTGAAGAAAGTTCATGCAAGACTGGTTCAATAGGTGGAATCTTTTTCAAGCCCTATTCACAGGTCCCGAAAGGAGCAACTATGGCGATTGAGAAGTACAGGAAGATTCTTGCCATGGCGATTGAAAACGAGATAGCCGCGCATGATTTTTACAAAAGTATTTGCGGAAAGGTCAAAGACGGCAATTTAAGAAGTATATTCGAAGAGTTGGCCGAAGATGAGCTCAAACACAAGATTTTCCTGGAAGGTTATTTAACAGGAGCCAAACCATTCCATTTCGCCGAGGTCACGGATTACGAGGTGGCCAAAACCATCGAAAAACCAAAGCCCTCAATCGACATGAAGCCTTATGACGCCATCGGCTTGGCCATGAAGGCAGAAGAAGAGGCCATGCAGATGTACCAGGCGCTAGCCAATTCCAGCACCAGCCCGGATCAAAAGGAGATGTTTCTGGCTTTGGCCAACATGGAGAAAAGTCACAAGGTTAAGTTGGAGGAACTGTACACCTCGATGGCATATCCGGAAGTTTGGTAAAACAAAAGGAAGCACTTGCAGTGGTTGAGCCCCGAGGCCGGGCAATCCGCCGCATCTAATATGAAATCCTCTCCGGTTCAATTCTCCTTCGCCGCCGGCTTCCTTTTGAATTCTAATAAAGAACTTCTTCCTTCTTCAGGGTCGCAAGCTCCTCAGAAGTCAAGCCGAGCAGCCCCTGCAAGACATCTTCATTATGTTCCCCCATCAAGGGCGCGTGCTTATGAATTCCAGCCGGGGTTTCCGACAGCCGCCAGGGAGGGGCTAAGACCCAATTTTGGCCCAAAACCGGGTGTTCGACCTGCCGAAAGACTTCCCGTTCCCTGATATGGGCGTCGTTGAACAGGCCCTTCGCGGACAGGGACGGCGTGGCGGCCACGCCAACCCCTTGCAACAGTTCCATTACATGGTAGTAATCCTGTTCCCGGGTCCACTCCGAGAGGATTTCGTCCAACTCGGCCTGATGCCGCAAGCGCGCCTGCTGTTCGGCGAATCTGGGATCGTTGACCAGTTCAGGCCGGTTCATGGCACGGCACAGGGCCTGCCATTCCTTGCCGCCGGCCACGGCGATGCTGATCCAATTGTCATTTCCGGCACACGGGTAGCAGTTGTGGGGGGCCATGACATCGTCCTTGTTCCCCCGCCGTGTTCGTATTCTTTGGTTGAGCAGGTAGTCCATGATCGCCTCGCCGTTTAGCACGGCGATGGCCTCCTGGGAGGCCAGATCGATATGCTGTCCCTTGCCGGTGCGCTGATGATGGATTAGCGCCGCCAGGATGGCCGCAGCGGCCGTGGTGGCGCTCCTTAAATCTACGACCCCGAGAATTGCGCTAGGCGGGCCGTCCTCGTATCCAGTGTTCAAGGAAGCACCACCCAAGGCGGCAAACGTTGGCGCATATCCCACGTATTCCCTTTCAGGACCGCACTGCCCGCAGGAAGACGAAGAAAGGTAAACGATGTCCGGTTTGACCTGTCGCAAGGATTCGTAATCCAAGCCCAGCCTTTCCATCACGCCGGGTCTCATGTTCTCCGCGATGACGTCGCTCACAGCCGCCAGGCCCTTGGCGATCTCCACTGCCTTCGGTTTCTTCAGATTGAGGGTCACACTTTTCTTGTTGAGATTGAGGTTGTTGAATACATCGGATTCATCCGGATTGGTGAAAAAACGCCCTGTCGAAAAAGACCTGGTCCTGGTATGATCCAACCAAGTCCTGGTTTCGACCTTAATGACTTCCATGCCCAGCATGGCCAGAAGACAGGAGGCATAAGGTCCTGCCCAGGCCGTTGTAAATTCGGTAAGTCTCAGCCCCTTCAAAGGTCCGTGGTTCTCGCCGTCCATCTCAAATTACCCCGTCGTCTTTCAATTTCGCAAGTTGTTGGGCATTATAGCCAAGGCTGCCGCCGTAGATCTCTTCATTGTGTTCACCCAGCAGAGGAGCCGGACGCTCGAAGCGCCAGGGGCTTTCCGAGAAACGGCATGCGGAAGTGGGAAATCTGGTTCGGCCGATAACCTGATGCTCAATGTCCTGGAAGAACTCCCTTGCGGCGAACTGTTCGGAATCGACTTGATCCCGGGGCGAAAGCAAGGGCGCCACAGGACAGCCCAATGCCTGTCCCTTGCGAAAGATCTCCTCTTTGGTATGCTGCATGAGCCAATCGATCAGATGTTCGTTGATCTCCTGTGATCGCTTGCTCCGCTCTTGCACAATGCCGGCCCACTCCTCTTTGGACCAGTCCGGATTTCCGATCAGCTCCATCAGCGCCTCCCATTGGTGCTGCTGGGGGGTGATAATGACTACGTACCCATCTTTGCAGGGCAGAACTCCTCCGGGCATCCGATTGGGTCCGCCGGCCCTGGACATATACACGCCGTCGTTGGCATAGGCGACGCTTTCGACGCGCTGCATGGAGACGAGGGCTTCCATCTTGGATACCTCAATGAACTGCCCCCGACCCGACACGCCCTTCCACAGGAGCGCCGCCAGAACCGCTATCACGGCCACCAGGGCCGGATCGTATTCAGTGGCATGATCGCCGATCCTAACAGGCGGCAGCTCGGGGTCGGTGGACAGGTAGGGCAGCAGAAAGCCTTGCCCGCTGATGTGGGTCATATTGAGCGGGTGGGCCTTGTAATCCTTATAAGGCCCACTTCGGCCAAACGGCGTAATTGAGGTCACGATCAGACCGGGATTGATCTTTTTAAGATCTTCGTAACCCAGGGCCAATCCTTCCATATACCCGGGAGGGCCGTCTTCGATCAGCACATCGGCATTCTTGACCAGTTTTTCAAAAATGTCTTTTCCCTCCGGTTTACCCGGATCCAGCGTCAATCCCCGTTTATTGGTGTTGAGATAGAGAAAAAAGCCCGACTTTTCCGGATGAGGATCATCTCCTGCAAACGGCCCCATATATCGAGTTTCGTCTCCAACGCGGGGGGATTCGATCTTTAGAACCTGCGCTCCCAAATCGGCCATAATCTTAGCGCAGTACGGGCCACTGACTCCAGAAGAGTATTCGATCACCCGGACACCTTCCAGAGACCGGTCGCTTGCAGGCTGAGGGGTATGGAAAGCCTCGCCCGCCTCAGTCTTCTTTTTTTCAGCAGAAGTGTTCATAGCATCAGCCTCTTCAAAACTGGAAGGAATCTCCTGTCCTCATAAATCACCGGGCCCGATATCCTTGATCTTTTTTTCACCAATTCATCTTCTTGTCAAGACGCAACCCGGTGCTTCCAACCAAACCGAATTCTCAAACCTTTAGCGGAAGGCACTATAGCATGGCAGTTCTAACGGCGCGTAAGGATTTTAAAATGTCCTACTGATTTGCGCCTGTGCCCTGACCTTGACCCATGCCTCCGCCCATACCGCCTCTATGCCTCCCTCTGCCCGAGCAAAACTCGTCTTTTGTTACGTAACCATGTCCATTGACATCCATTGCCTTGAACATCTCTTCGGGATTACCCCTGTGATGCGGAGCCGCCATGAATTCCTGCAAGGTGAGTTTCCCATCATGGTTGGTGTCCAAAGCATCAAAACGGTCTTGACAACTCATCCTTGGAGAGCCCTGACCGCCCTGTCCCTGGGCAAATGCCGCACCTGCAATAAGAAACACAGCAACCAAACCCACGAGTACAACCAGCTTGAAATGTTTCATCGGTTCTCCTTTTCGCGCTCGATAGAGGCGTCTATAACTCTAGACTGGGCGCCGCTTTGCAGCCATGCACAGCTTTCATTTCTTTCTCAAGGTTAATTGCCGAGGCGTTTCTTAGCGATGTCCGCCACCAGTGCCGCCACCACTGCCGCCACCTTCGAACCCTCTTATACCGCCGCCACCTTTGGGACCACCTTCAGACCCACCGCGATATCCGCCGCCGGGAGGAAAACGAGGTGATGAAGCGCCGTTGAGCGCCCGCCCGTCGTTGGATGGAGACAGCGAAGACGCAACCGGGCTTGCTCGCGGACCGGGCGCTAACCTCTTTCTATCCTGCACGGGACTACCCGGATCTCGCTTAGTCCTATCAGGATCTAACACGGACCCTGAAGATGTAAGGTTTCGCGAAGCTGATACGCCGGCCGGGTCTGCGGCATTTGCCCCCGGCCCGGTTTGCCGGTTTGCTATCGTGCTTGCACGCGTATTGGCGTCGATCCTGCTCACCGTCCCATTTGCATTTATTACATGATTAGTAATGTGTTTGTGGTGGTGGTGGCTGTTGAAATCTACCAGGATGAAGAAGCCTCCGAACCCGAATCCTTCCCACAAAAACGGCGAAGGGACCCAGGCATATAGATTGGCATATTCGAAAGCGGGTGGATAATAAGTCACGACAGGAGGTTTGTTATCTTCATAGTAATCCTCAATAATAGAGGGTTTTACATATTCAGAAGTCTCCGGGGCAGGAGCGGCGGAGCCTGACTGGTATTCGGAGTTGGACACAGAACCCGCGCTGACCGGAAGATCCATTGCGATGCTGACATTGTCCACGAGGCCAACCGCATCGGTTTCTGAAATCTGCAAATACCCCGAAGACGACGATCTAGCTGCGCTTTGCCTGACCTCGGCAATGATATCGGGTGTCATTGGATAGTCAGAAATCCATCCATTTCGAGGCATAATGTTGATCGAAGCCAGATAACTTTCTCCAGCCGTTTCATCGCGGGACGAAGTTAAATTGAGGGCAGTCGCCAGTTCCACGGCGAAGTCGCCTTCCCGCACCAGGGGTTGTTCAAAAGGAGGAGGTCCGGAGGGTGAACTTTTGGTGTTCACCGGGGCCGCATGTTGCGCCAGAACTAGACTTGCGGCAAGGTCTTTATATCGAGACGCCAGATTGGTGTATTCATTTTCCAATTTTTGCAAAGAATTTTGCAGTTCAATATTCTTGTCCGACAAAAATTTGTTATTTTCCTGAGCGGTCAGGGTCTGTTGGTCTTTATCGTCAGATTGCTTTTTATAGATAGCATGCCCAATTAAGAAAGTTGCCGAAACCGACAACCCAATGAGGCATGCAAGCCAAATCAGCAAAGTATTGGGACGCACACTAACAGTACTTTTCGTTTTTTCTTCCTGCATAACCACTCCTGAGCCGTGAAATACTGATTAAACCATAATCCGAAACCCTTCGCTGCAGTCCGGACTACTTAGTTTCCGTCCGGAAAGGGGCCTTTTCCGCCCTGGCCGCGTCAATCTTTGGGGTCTCTTGTGCGGCGTACATAGGTACGCCTCCGCGCAGCCCCTCGATTTCCTTGCCAGTACGAAAAATGCCTCCTTTCCGACTCGGAAACTGTTAGTGACTCATCCGGGGTTCCCGGATGGACACTACTTAAATATTAACGACGGCCGTGAAAAGACTTTTTTCGATTTCTGATGATACAAAAATACTGTGAGAAGTCGCGTTAAATATCGTTTATCACAGGTAAAATTTTGTTAAGGAGATTTAAGATCCTCATCTTTTTCTGCTATCGTTTCCCGCTTGCACCATACTTGCCTCCTAACAGCCGGTGCGTTATCATCCCAACACCCGGGAGGTTTCCCATGTTACTCAATAGCTACACCAAGGAATTCGTCCGTCTCGCGTGCGGGTCCGCAGCCCAGCCGGCAGACCTGATAGCCCATCTCAATCAGGACATCAGTGAGGTGATTCCCTATCTGAATGCCGTGCTAGGGGGCTTTCAGTACACCAAAGACCCTCGTTCTGTTTCCTTCAAGCACCATGGCAAGCTGGTCGTGATTCATCCGAGGGAGATCTGCGTAAATGCCCCAGGTGATGAATCGGAGGGAGAGAAAATCATTGAATGGCTGCGAGAAAAAATCAACGATACCTGGGAGCGCCGAGGAGAAATCCAGCCCTGTTTCGAAAGTGCTCCAAAACCAAAGGTGCTCGAAATCCTAAGACTGCTCCCCAAAACCAACTGTGGTGAGTGCGGTCAGCCAACATGTTTGGTCTTTGCTTCCCATGTCGCAGAGGGAGGTAAGAACGCCGATGATTGCCCGGCTTTCCATGGGGAGGGAAAAACAAAACTCGCAAGGTATCTAGGACAATTCGAAGTCAAACCATAGTGGAAACAGCAATCATGCCGTCATTTAAAGCCGGCACATTTTACGGGTCAGTTTGAGATTACCCTTTTCCCTGATCAACATGAACATGACGGCTTTGCCTTGGTGACACCGCTTCCATCATCGGGGCGGGGCGCAGGATTTTTCCCATCACCTCCGGGAAGAATGGGAATCATGCAGATCATCCTCATAACATCTTTGCCCACATTTTTTATTTGGTGAGGTTCATCAGACGCAACATATACCGTGTCGCCCACATTTAGTTTAGTCTCATTGCCTTTTGCATCGACATAAGCAGGCTCCCCTTCAACAAAATAGAACTGGTGTTCTTCAAGGTGCGAGTGGTAAGAAGTATGACCCCCGGGTTCAATCTCCATCATTCGCATGGCAAAGTTTGGGCAGCCGTCATCCTTGCACCACAGATAGCGTGCGAAGAAGCCTTTAAACCCCTCTTTCTTGCTTTCCGTTCTTTCAACTTCCGAATAATGTTTCCTGATCATTTTCATCCTCCAAGGTTTTAGTATCGGTCCCACTATGTAACGCGTTTTGCAACAGCCGGTCAATACGTGACCTGTTCAAGGGTTCGCCGACAATACCCCGGTATTTCCAAGGTGAAATCGACGTCAGAGCGATGGATACTTTTTGGATATCGATTATTAGCAAGTAACAACACTCATGTCTGCTTCAGGATACTATAATTAATATGATTTCGATTGCCATTCTTCGGCGCACTGTTTACAATTGACCGTCGTCCGAACTAAATCCCCAAGGAGCATGCTTTATGAAACTTTTGAAGTTGACCATAGTTGCCCTGGTTGTAGTCATAATAAACATGACCGCACCGGCCGGTTTTGCACCCTTGAGCGAGGCGTTCGCCAATGGCCGCACCATTGACAGCCCGATGCCTTCTTTTGAGAACCGGTATGAAACCGACCACTTCGTTCTCAAATGGACAAACCGGAGCAGCCATTCGGAGGACAATATCAGTGACCCGCAGATTATAAAGGACACTGCGGAATACCTCGAGACGGCGTGGGCCAAATATACGGCGCTTTTCGGAAGAAAACCTTACATGGCCCCGGGCAAGGACAAGATCGATGTGGTTTTTCGAGACATGGACTGCTATGGGGTTTCCGATCCTCCAAGCGACCCGATCCAATTCAATTCCTATGACTGGGTGAAGAACAAGAGCATCCGGAAGCCGACTTCCGCCCACGAGTTATTCCATAAATTGCAATATGCATTCGGTTACAAAACCAAGTGGAACCCTCGAAAACCCTATGCGTGGTTCACAGAGGGCACTGCGGCCTGGTCGGAGGTTTTTGTGTGGGGAATGGTGAGTCGCACGTGCAAGGTGGACACCATTTTCAAAGATACGAATCTGGACCTGTATCAGGCAGATTACACTGCGACGCCCTTCTGGATCTATTTTGTCCAGGGAAATAAGGAGAATCAGAACAATGAGCTCATGGTGAAGTTGTTCGAAAAATGCGAAGAATACAATGGGGATGAAAGGCGTGCTTTGAACGAAGTGATACAAGAAACCTACGGTTCGGTTGACGGCTTTTTCAAGGCCTTCGCAAGAGAGCGCAAGAGTGGATTCTGGAGCAATACCTGTGCGGTCCCGTACAAGTGCATCCTGGGACCTGAAGGCACCGACCTGGTCAAAGAGATCAAAGATATGCAGAGATAAATTCAGAGTTCTTCGGAGGGCGAATACCCGGGAACGGAAGTCGAAGCCCCGTGGTCTTGTGATCCTCGCCTTGGTGTATGCCCCGGCACGTCACGGACACTCCTCGATTCTTTCACGGGTTTCCGGAAACTCAATGGCTGCGTCCACTCTCTCATTCTTGAGAAATACGCGGCAAGGCATCGAGGTGAAGCTCACAGACCTCATCGATAATGATCGATTAAAACCACATGCTCTCCACCTGCGCATCCGACCGCTCATGATATTTAACGAGTAATTTTGCCACGTCGGGCCAGACCTCCCGAAGCGCGGTTGACCCCATGAACAGCCCTATATGCCCCGAATCAACCACGAAACGATGCTGGAACCGCTCCGGAGTCGAGACGCAACCCGCGAGCGCTAATACCTGCTCGGGAAGGGTGATGTCGTCTTTCGTCCCGGCAACCATGATCACCGGGCATGCTATTTCAGACAGCTTGACCTGGCGGCCTAAGATTGTCAGCTTATTCTTACAGAGGTCATTGTTGTAAAACAGGCCCTCTACGATTTGCAAGAACCATCGCCCCGGAAGGTCCTGAACGTACTCGTACCAGTTGGAGAAAATATGGTTACGCTCAACGAATCTGGAATCACTGTACTCGGAAAATAGTTTGAGATAATCGCCCCAGAACCTCTCGAACGGATTCATCATCTTAAACGCCAGGAGCTGCATTTTCCCTGGATAAATCCCGCCATTCGCCTCTACGAGCGTCCTGAAATATGAAAGAGGTGTAAACTGCAACGCATTCTGGATCTTCCCGCCACCGGCATGTGCATCTATCGGAGCACCTGCGACTGTGAGGGTCTTTATATTAGAAGGGAATAACGAAGCGTAAATTGCCGCCTGCCAGCCCCCCTGACAGAGGCCGATCAGGTTTACGGGCCTGTCTATGGTTGAAATGCACTCGCCGGTCAGGGAAATAAGGTCATCCAGGGATTCGTTTGCAAGCTCGCGAGTGGCCGGCTTCCACTCAATGGCATAGAGCGATTTGATACCATTGTCCAGGAGCGTTCCAATAAGCGAGTTCTCTCTGGAGAGATCGCAAATGGCCGAACTATGGCCGGCTTGCGGAGGTAAAATAAGAGTCGGGATGCTATAGGGATCAGATGCAAACTCCAGGAGCCGGTAAGCAGGTGATTCACCAATCACTCGATGAGAAGTTGCGAACTCCGGGGGAGTTGGGACCTTGAAGGACTCAGCGAGCATTCCGAAATACCGGTGGGCAAAGTCTTTTAAAAGGATAGATGCATCGTACATGGCGGCTACCTCCCTCGCTTAATAAATCGGATGGAATGCCCGCCTCCTTAAGCGTTTTTTGCCTATGTGCTGTAAGTTGCAAATAAATGCGTTGTTAGCGAGGCAACTTGCCCGTGGACCAGAGCATAACCGTCTAGAACTCGATTGGTGGGGAGGTCAGTCACGCGAACACTTCTGGATGCTAAATCTTCGGTGAGCAGTTCGACAAAGATATGCGGTTATCCGATGATGATATCCTCTAACGATCGCTTGGGAACATGATGCACCCCTTCATTATCACGGTAATACCTGGTATCGCGGGAGACATCGACCCTTTCGATCATTACACTCTCTTTGGGTTTTCCCAGAGCCAAAACAAGCAAAATATCGAAGTGGGAAGGTATTTCTAAAGCTGCTTTTAAATTTTCTCTCTTTATTGAGCCTATGATGCATCCGCCAAGACCTTTTTCAGTAGCACCCAGGAGGATTGTCTGAGCGGCTATCCCGTGATCACAGCCAAAAGATTGGCTTATTTCCCTGTCCCCCAAAATGATGATGTAGGCGGAAGGTCTCTCCCCATCGTTTGGCCCTGTCCAATCCTTTAAGAAAGCAGCCCAGGCGAGGTGGGCAAAGATCAAGGCATTCTTTTGAGGATCATATGAGAGAATGTACTTGAGCGGTTGAACGTTGCCCCCAGACGCTGACAGTCTAGCCAGGTTAACGAGATCTTTCAGAGTCTTCAAATCGATGCTGTGTTTCTGATAAAACCGCCTATAGCTTCTATTTTTCAACACTAAATCTGCCAACATTATGTCCGTCACCTCAAACAGGAAAAAGTCTTTTTACCCCTCTTTGCTATCGGCATAGTAAAAGCAGCACATTACGGGTTTTTTATGGACAAAGTCACAGGACTTATTCGCAAAGCAGGTCACCAAACTTCTTCATTGATCGGCCTTGTTCGCGGCTCTATAATGCCTCGGGCATATTGTCGGAAAGAGATCTAAAGGTCTTCAGAAAATTAGCGGCAGCGCTCCGAAATCCTTGCGTTAAGTATTTGCCTGCCGAGCACCAGATGGAGATTGATCCAAATGTAGATGGCTTAGACTCGGAATTGTCTTCTCAATTTATCGCTCCAAACCGAGAGGATATAATATACCTTTCTGAAAAAGGTTCTGACCGGCTGCTTGGGGTTGGTAATAATCGTATCCATCTCCTGCTCATGCAATATTTTCTCCATGCGGCTTCGGTAGATTTTCATCGTTTCTCCCTTCTCAATTAAGGGAAATTGTGCGTTGCAGGCGGACCATGTGGTGAGTTCGCGTCCTGATGTCTCTTCAGGATTTGCCACCAGCCCGTTCATTTTCCAATGCTTGGGCGGCCTTCATGACTGCATCTCGTATCGTTCCAATCCGAAAAGGCTTCGCAATAAAATCAAAGGCCCCTTTGGTCACTGCTTCACGGGCCGTATCGAGGGTGGCGTAACCCGTGATCATTATGACTTTGGTCTCAGGCGACTTTGCTCTCACATTCTCCAAGACCTGCAAGCCGTCCAGTTCTTCCATACTGATGTCCGTTACCACAATGTCAAATTTCTTCTCCTGCATACGGGCCAAAGCCTTCTTTGGCTCCACGAATATCTCAACGTGATACTCTTTTTCCAAAATGGGTTTGAGTCGCCTGCCCACCAAGGGCTCATCGTCAAGGATAAGTATTTCCAACCGTCTCCACACATCTCCTCCGTTCTGTTGATCTAATTGTTGTCGAAAATATCAATCTGACGGCCACCTCCAGTCGAACGCCCCAGCCGTCGACTCGATTTTTCACTTGAAGGCTTGGGACCGGATTCGCCCTTGCAATACCCGAGAGTCATAATATTTTACATATTGTCTAATGCGATAACAAGGTTGTAATCGTCAAATGGGCACGACGATAATTTCTATATTACAATGATCGAAGTCCATGGCGGGAAAAAAGATTTTGTGCGCAAAATTTTGCAAATTGCGAAAGCTCAAAAAAGCGGGGAAAGTTTCCTCCGCACCCCCGGAAAATTTCGGCCGACACTCTTTTTAAACCGATTTCGCCCGGAATCTTCCCGTGATGTGAAGCTATCTAAAGCACTTCTTTTTCAGACAGATAAGACCTGCCAAGCCGGGGCCGAATAGCCAAGCCGCGCCGGGAATGGGTGTCTGGGGAGTGCCAACGGAGTTGGCGGGTGCGATTTGAGCCTGGTATTCGCCTTGACTGTCCGCCGGGGTGATCCAGTAGAAATTACCGACATTGCCGGTATTGCTGCCGAGAGCAGAGAGATAATTATTATAATCGATAACTTGGGCGGGTGGCGCATTCGAGGCAAGATTGACAACATATTGACTGGAACTATTCAGGTACTCCTCATGCCAGACAGCAACTTGTAGAGCAATCTGCGCGTCCGGATTGGTCGTGGCGCCGTAAGCATTCAGCAACCAGGCTATCTGGGATGCATTGTCAATCGTAATCGGATTGTTGTTGTTGTAGATAACCCCGTTATTGGTTACGATGCTATTATTGTAGGTATTAGGCACAACCACATTCGTGTAGAGATCAATGCAGTAGACGTACTCTAAAGAGACTCCGCCAAGGGTCGACGGACTGATTGGCCCTCCAGAAGTGGATACAGGGTTCCCGCCCTCTGTAATAAGAATACCGCCAGGGTAAGCGCCACCAAGGTACAGGCTGCTGGTAAAGTCGGCATCGGCCGTCCCCGCCATTAGAAAAACAATACTTGCTATCGTCAAAACAATTGTTTTCATTTCATGTCTCTTCCATATTTTAAGTTATAGCACCGGCAAAGGTTACGGGCACTTTTCGCCTTTTCCGTACGGGCTGTAAGCATACCATGAGCTTTGAGCCCTCTCAGCCCCTCTCCACCCAGTTTCCTGTTTTTTGGGGAATCTGCCGTGCAAAAGACAAGCCAGAAGCAACCGCTACGTGCTGTTAACTCGGGCTTTATGTTTCCTGTATGCCAGGTCATCAAAGTACCCGCTGTTCACATACGATGAAGTTATTCAATCTTTTGCAGGCACTTACTACAGGTTCTGTTACAGTTTCGTTACCTGCAAGTGAAGATTGGGAGGCAAAAAATTTCGAGTTTGTCGCTGCAGCTTACTTTTAAGAGGAAAGAAGTCGCGAGCCGGACAATTAAGGAAGTGTTCAAAAGACTCAAAGGAACACGCGGCATGAAGTGTTACGGCTGATGGCGAATTGACAGCATAAAAACTATGGCCGACGTTACACGGGAGCAGAAATTTTGATTGATTGGAAAAATGAATCTGCCGATAGTCTCTGTTGAAAGCAACACACTCGATAAAGGGCCTGAATGAAACTTACTAACCTTGCATGATAGAAAGCGGGGAGACTATGAGAAAAAAAATCGTGCCCGCAGCTCCTCGAAGAATCAGGCACAGGTAGCATGACAATTTTTGAAGGAACCGGGTTCTTTTCCGGAATAAGGGTTTCCATGACTGAGTTGATAAATGAACCCCGGGACAAAGATTTGACGGATGAGCAATGCTTTCGTCAAATCGTCGAGACCTTTGCTGCATCGCGATCTGACACCGAGGGGAGAAAATTCATCCGTTTTCCAACAGCGTCAGCTCTTTCCGGGAAATTGGGACTGCACGGCTTCCAGGGGTATCTTGTTGTAGAAGAAGCAAATTTTTCCAACGAATCAGGCCGGGGCGGCGGCGGAGAATTTAAACGAAGACCCTGCATAGAGAAAATAGGCATCAATGCCGTGGACTTCTCGGAGGATAGCATCCAGCTTCAATTGCGCTGCGATGACCCTTTAGGTTTACAGAAACGTTCTCTTAGTTTGGAGATTCTGAATCACAGGATCCCGGTGCACCTAAAATGGTGGGAGCAAGCTGGATTTGAAGGCCGTGGCGGCTTTCAAATCGTTAACAGAATAGATTTTGATCCATTCCTGGCCCAATTCATTTCGAAGCTGAATACCCACCTTATCGACTTTCTCATGACTAAATATCTAAAAGAACCAACCTCCTTTACAAAGCAAGCTGGCATCTTTATTTACATATCGATTTACTACGGTCTCAGGTTGAAGTTTTTGGAAGCAGTTTCTAATCGCAACTCTTCAGTTCAATCAAAGGAAAGTAATGGAACATCCCGAATATCTAAACATCAAGGTGATATGCATATTTTAAAATATTCTCATTTGTACCACTCGAATCCACTAATTAATAATAAGCTCAATTCTGCTCTGCGATTTACATTAAGCGAATACATCAAACCATTTCATACTTTTGGGTGTGCAATATTTGGCATGAATTATGACATGGTTATTCTCTCAAAAGAAGCATATTTTACGATCCTTAATTCCATTCTGCTTATACATGATGTAAGTAATACCTCTACAAAGCTTTTACCTGAAATATATAACTTATATAATAAATTTATGCTTCTGAAGAATAGACTTATGCCAGGAGTATTTGACGCTGATATATTCGAACTTCAGTTCAGACGTTACAGTAGTCTAATTATGCGTATTTCCGGTAATGACAATATTAGAACACACCATAATGCTATGTATGAACAAATGAATATAGCCCGGGTATCCGCTTTATCCGATCTTTCAAGTCAAGACGCGTGATGCACTGCGTTGCAGGTCTGCTCAATAGGTCGCCTCTCTCCCTCAGGGGAGAACTTGAAACGTTTTGTGAGGCAGAGCGTTCCATGAAGAATCCTTTTTACCCTTTACCTACCATGACCATTTTCTTTGAAGCCTTACTCTTCAACGTTTTATGAAAACACCAGCACTCCGGAATACGCTCCGGCAAGAATCGTCAACTGCGTTGGGATAACTGTCAGTTCCCGAAAATTGACGCGTACTTAAGGGTTCCGCGTCCCGATTACTCGTTGGAACTAACCAGAAAAACTCAAGATCTGGTTTTCCGGATGGGAACCGAACAAAATAGAAGTTGCACTATTAGGTAAGTTGCCGGTATAAAAGGCTTGTTAATTATCTCGTATCTTTTCATGAGTGAAAGCATCGTGGCGCCCCTGAAAGATTTGGGTTCGGAAATCATCAACTGACAGCGCTCTAATGAAAAGTCCCTATGCCTGCTAACGAAAAAAATAACAGACTCGTTTTAATTATCGGAGCAGGGCCGGCGGGTCTAACCGCTGCGTACGAACTTTCCAGGGCAGACGTCCCATGTATTGTTCTGGAAAAGGACGACACCGTGGGCGGCATATCGAAAACAGTCAGCTATAAAAGCTATTTGTTCGACATCGGCGGACATCGATTCTTCACCAAAATCGATAAGATTGACGACTTGTGGAGAGGTCTTCTCGGTGATGATTTCCTGAGGAGAAAACGCTTATCAAGAATTTATTACGAAGGAAAATTCTTTTTCTACCCCCTAAAGCCTTTCAACACCCTTCAGCGACTGGGATTATGGAACAGTTTTTTTATCCTGCTCAGTTATCTGTACGCGCATCTGTTGCCCTCGAAGAGTGAAGAGACCTTTGAGCAATGGGTTTGCAACCGTTTTGGCCGACGTTTGTATAGAACTTTTTTCAAGACGTACACAGAAAAGGTCTGGGGCATTCCATGCAGCGAAATTCGAGCCGAATGGGCTGCTCAAAGGATTAAGGGGCTTTCCTTTCTCTCAGTCCTAAGAAATGCGATATTGATTTCTCGCAACAGTAACGGGAACAAACGGTGTACTATTAAGACGCTCATCGATGAGTTCGATTATCCCAGGTTGGGCCCTGGTATGATGTGGCAGACGATGGCAGATGCCGCGAAGCAGAATCAGACGCAACTCTGGTTGGAATCGGTAGTGGAGGGGATACTGTGGAGTGGTAGCAGGGTATATGCCCTGGAGGTGAAGCGCGAGGGACAGATCGAAACAGTCGGCGCCACCGATTTCATCAGCAGCATGCCATTAAGAGAGGCGATACTGAAACTGAAGCCCAACGCACCCGAGGAAGTTCGCGAGGCTGCCGGCGCTCTCAAATACAGGGACTTTCTTATTGTGGTCCTGATTGTCAACCGGCAGGAGGTTTTCCCGGACAATTGGATCTATGTCCACGACCCGGCCGTTAAGATGGGGCGTATCCAAAACTTCAAGAACTGGAGTCCCGATATGGTACCCGACCCTGGCAAGACATGTCTTGGGTTGGAGTATTTTTGTTTCGAGGGGGATTCCCTCTGGACAGCGCAAGACAATGATTTGATCGAGCTGGGAACGGGGGAACTGCAATCCTTAGGGCTGGTCAATGCAAACGAGGTGGAAGAAGGCTGCGTGGTGCGCATGCCCAAGGCCTACCCCATATACGATTCCACATACGAGCATTCGCTCGAGGTCATTCGCAAGTTTCTGGCGGGATTGGAAAATTTCCAGGTAATGGGCCGGAATGGAATGCACCGATACAATAATCAGGACCACTCGATGTTGACGGCAATGCTTGCGGTAGAAAACCTTTCGGGCGCCGGCCATGATCTTTGGACAGCTACTGATGAACAGGAGTACTGCGAGGAGGTAAAAGAAGAAAGAACTGATAAATTAGCCCTTGAAAAATTTGTAACGAATACTTTTGCAAGGATGGATAAGCTGGGGTTCGCCACCGCGGTTGGGTCCGCCTGTGGAATACTGATCTTAATTGCCACCCTGTTTTTTGTCTTCATACAAACAGAGAACGGCGGATCAGCGCTTCAGCTCCTTGGACAGTACCTACCGGGCTACACAGTGACAGTTAAGGGAGCTTTCATTGGAATGGTTTGCACCTTTCTGTGGGGATTCATCTTTGGATGGCTTTTTGCCTACTTAAGGAACCTTGTGATCGCATTCTATATTTATCTTATTAGAAGAAAGCTGGAAATGATGACGTTTAGGGACTTTTGGGATAATTTTTGATTGCCGTGGGCCATCCTACTTCAGAAAAAAGATAAATGCGCCACCTTTGGATCAAAAGAGGACAAGACCATGAACAGCAATAAGACTGGTGAAGAGGGGCTTTTTCAGGGCATTCTCATTCTCAACGCGAAAGTTCTTGGGCTCGTGCTCGGTCTTCTCTTCGGACTTGCTATCTTTATTGCAACTAATTGGCTCCTCATAAAAGGTGGTCATCTAACTCCAGAGAACAAATACGTGGTGGGTCCACATTTACAACTGTTGAGCCAGTTCTTTATCGGATATCGGGTCTCGTTCATCGGAAGCATCCTAGGATTCGCCTACGGATTTGCGGTCGGAACCCTGTGCGGCGCAACTATTGGATGGATCTACAACAAAATCGTTTATTTCAGAAATTGAGAATTCCCAGTCATTCCTATCCGCCATGATCTGGAAACCGAAGGTTTTTTAACAGACGACAGTTCGGATGAATAGCGGTATTCGCGACGACATTTTGTCCCGCAAGGTCACGGGATAATGGGCTTTGATTCGAACGAATCAATATTGCGCGGCAGGAAAATGCCCATCCCTTTTTGACCGTTTACTCTGGTTTTTCAATAGGTCCGGATCGGCTTGTGGCTCATCTATTCATCATTATAAAGGACCGGACACACGACCTGGCCCGGTTCTTGTCTCCCAAAGCCGCTGTGAAAGTCCTCCAGGGGACCTTGGGAGCTGCGGCAGGTGTGTTTCTGCTCAATGTCGTGTTCCAGGGATTGCTTTTTGCTACGAGCATACTTCTGGCTCGCCTTCTGGGCAGTTCGGGCTATGGGATCTACGCCTATGCGATAAGCTGGACGTTTATTCTGTTCGTTCCTGGCCGATCTTGGAATAGCCAGGCTGCTCGTGAGAAATGTAGCGGCATATTGCATTCAAGGCGAATTGGGACTGCTCAGGGGAGTTATACAATGGGCAAGAGGAGCGGTTTTTTTAAACTGTCTAATTATCACATTTTTAGCGGGAGTGGTTGCATGGGCGCTGAAAGCACACATTGATTCGCACATGCTGAAATCCTTTTGGATGGCTTTGATTTTGCTTCCTGCCTTGACCCAGACTCGATTGCTTCAGGCAACCATAATGGGACTAAATCAAGTGCTGCTGGCCCAGATATCCGAGCAGCTTTTCCAACCAGTGCTTTTCATCATTTTGATCATGGCCGCATTCATGTTTAAAGGATCGATTCTTTCTGCGGACCAAGCCATCGGATTGAACGCTCTGGCCACCGGCGCAGCATTCGTTCTCGGCCTTTACTTTCTAAATAACGTATTTCCTAAAAGGGCAAGAAAGGCACGTTGCCGATATGAACCGCGCATCTGGTTGGGCAGTGCAATTCCTATGGCGCTTACCGAAGGCGTATACTCTCTGATCTTGCGCATCGACATTCTCATGTTGGGGGCAATGAAAGGGGCCGAAGCGGTTGGGATATACAACGCCGCCGGCCGCGGGGCTGAATTGACAGGTCTCATCCTCATTTCCATAAATTATGCCGTTGGTCCCACTATAGCCCGGCTTTACGCTCAAGGGGAAACCGACCATCTGCAATCTCTCGTTAGAAGGAGCGCCCGCATCGGATTGCTCTGTTCAGTGCCTATTGCGGCCATTTTGATAATATTTGGTCCACGTTTCCTCTTGCTTTACGGCCCGGACTTTGTCCAGGGCAGAATGGCGCTTTCCATCTTGAGCATGGGCACCATCGTCAACCTTTTTTTTGGCCCGGCATCCCTTTTGCTCATCATGAGTAATCAGGAACGGCTTGCAGTGATTGGGGCGGGGGCCGGAGTCGCCGTCAAGCTGATACTCAATGTGGTCCTCATCCCTGCGTTCGGACTGGAAGGGGCTGCAACTGCAACTGTAATCGGCAATGTCGTGTGCAACGTTTTGCTGGTACTATGCGTGCACAAAAGTCTTGGGATGCTGTCGACCGTTGCGGGACGTAGAGGATAGGAAGCGATGAAGAAGAAGTCGCCGGGGCTGCCGGAACTTCCGAGCAGAATTTGGCCTCCGCTGCGGCCCTTTGCGCCGCTGCTGGCCGTCTTCATAATCAGCGCGAGCCTGCTTTGCTTTAACCTCGGGGCCCGATACCTGTGGCAGGACGAGGCGAATACAGCCGTGCTGGCGCAGAGGATGCTGTCTTGCGGGAAGCCTCTGGCATATGATGGCCGCAACCTTGTTACCTCAGATGTGTTTGAACCGAAAGAGACAAAGCTTCAGACAGGCGATGCAGCAGAGGCAATTCGTTATCATGTCCAGCGCGGTGATTTCGGGGCCGATACTACCTGGGTGCTGCATCCGTGGGGACAATTCGTTGCGGCCGGGGCTTCTCTTGCCCTTTTCGGAAACGATACCATCCCGGCTCGGCTGCCATTTGCTCTAGCCGGCGCCCTGACTGCTACATTGCTTTATGCGGTCGTGCGCAGAAGGCTCTCTTCGCCGGTTGCGGCTGTGACCGCTGTAGCCCTCGTACTTGGGAATTCGTTCTGGGTCATGCACATGCGGCAATGCCGCTACTACGCATTGTCGTCCTTGTTTCTGCTTGTTACGCTGGAGGCTTATCTTCGCTGGAGTGAGGGCAGGCGATGGAGCGGACCTGTTTTTATCGGGGCCGCCTGGATGTGGTTCCAAATGGACTATGGTTCCGTGTGGCCGGTTCTTGGAATTCTTGGACTGCACGCGCTCATCACCAGGCCCCGGCGCCTCGTAGAGACTGTTCTGGTATTCACCGGCTTTTGTGCGGTGACCGCTCCTTTTTACTTCTTTTACCATTTAGCCGTAAGAATTCAGATGACCCCAATTAAAGGGTCCCATGGAATCTTGACTACCCTGCTCAAAGCGTCCCCTAGAATCTGGACTCTCCTGTTCGAGGTTAATCAGTTTCAGCTTCCGCTGGCTATTATCCCGGTGGTGATTTGCCTATTGTGGTTGAAAAGGAAAGACCGTTCCAGTGCCCAGTCGATCCCCCTGGTCGGATTGTCTCTTGCAATCGTCTGCGTGCTCCCGGTATGGATGGCATTGATCGCGAGCGCATTCTTCCACTATATAGTACCCGTCACGACGGTTTCAGCCATAGTGGCAGCCTATGGGATAGTGGAAACGGCGCGGCTCCTTACTCGCGCAAAAGATGTCCGCTGGCTGCTTCCATGCACGGTTGCGGCGGCAACACTTCTTTTCCTGATTACGAACCTTCCTTCCTGGCCGGGAGCACTTCTGTTTCCTCAGAAATACCGGCTAAAATATTACCTTTCATCGGTCGTGAGGCCTGAAATCCGGCTTCTCATCGGCGATTTGACCGGCAACGGAGAAGACGACCCGAACCGCGCAACCGTCGAGTTCCTCCGCCAACGCCTCAGACCTGGCGACGAAATAACATGCAATTATGAAGATGCGCCTTTGATATTCTATCTTCAAAATCGGGTCCGCGGCGGCATCTCCTGCTTCAGGGTCACAGATGTGGGCAATGTGCGCTTTTTTATATACAGACGCAGCACCACGCTTTCACATGGTCGCATCTACATGCTGGAGTTACACAAAAGCCAGTGGCACCGCGATGTTTTGGAGGCTCCCGACATAATCTGGGGTAACTTCCCCGACCCCCGGTTCCATCATGCTCTTATATCGGCAGGATCGCAGCCTCTAGAGATCTTCGAACGAGAGTCGCAGTGAAAAACCAACCGCTTGACAGCATATTTGAGACTTAGGACTATCGATGAAGCTATTCCAAAAAATCTTCTTTAGTTGTATATTTTTGGTCGGGTTACCAATGTTATGGTGGTTGATTTGGCACTCCGTGTCACAAACGTATACGTTCTGGCAGCATGGCATTGAAAAACAGGCCATGGTTGTGGCGTTTGATCGCACCGGTACAATTATCAAAGGTGGTATCGTGTTCCATTACGTTCTGAGAATTGATAACCACACGGTAGTTAAAGGATTTTTAAATCAACTGCATGTCGGCTACACCATTCCTGTCGTAGTGATATCAGATAGTCCGAGCGAAGACGACGTAATGATGGGCACCAAGAGCGACGGTTTCGTTAGTATGTTCTCGTCCGTAGTTGGTGGAAGAATGACAGCCGCGGTCCTTGTATTTCTAATAGTGCCGTGTTTGGCGTTCAGCACTTGTTTGCTGCCAACTTTGCTAAAAAAAACTTGGGGTATCGAAAAGACCAGTTTAAGGCGATATTGATTCTCAAGGTACTCTATAGATGTCATGGTGCCTGTACCTCGGCTCAAAAAAGGAAAACTTCGCATATCCTCCTCTCGTATTCCTCAGGCTGGCCGGAAGACACCACATCGCCCGTCACAAACACCGTGTCCACGCGCAGTTCCGGGTTGGCGGCAACTTATAACCTCGTAATTGCGTTATTCAGCCAATACCATTAAAGAAAAACCGTCTGCAAGACGCGCCATCCATCCGTTGTGAATCGAGAAACATCCCTTTTTCAATGTTTTCAGCAGGTATCTTTTCCAGCCTAGATGCTTGAGGGAAATAGGAGAGAACGTAAGGAAAAAATCGATGGTTTTATAGCCGGTGTCATGCAAGGTGGCAAGGGCCGTTTCCTGAGAAAAATAATGAAGATGGCCGAAATCCTCTCTTGCCCGCAGAATGGGGCGGCTCTTAAACAGCACCGATTGCACCGAGATGTTCAACGGGATGCGAAAAACCTTATACTTCCCTCTCCCTTTCAGTTTTCTCAAAAAATTCAGGTAATCTTCCACGTGTTCAAAGACGTCCAGCGCCAGCAAGATATCAAAAAAGCCATCTTCCTCGAGGAAGTCTCCGAGATAAAAATGAACATTCTCTTGTTCTCTCGACCTACATAAATCGAAGGCCTGTGGAGATATTTCATAGCCATAAAAAACAATGTCATCATTCAACTGTCGAGAAAGTTGATTCAGTACTTCTCCTGCGCCGCAACCAACTTCGCAAATGGTGGCAGCTTTTATTCCATTTCTATTGATGAGTCTGGTAACATCAGAAGCCTTATATTCGGAATCTTCAGTATGCCATGTAGGATTTCTCCTAAAATATGTACCATCCAGGTAAATGTTGGAAAATCGGCGGTCCATTGTCTAAGATGGTATCCTACTTATTTCAGTTGGTTGTCCTATCCGACGCTTTCATTTCAAAACGGTGCCGCAGCTCTCTGAACCATGAAGCCATACTGGCATCCAGGTTGAGTGTATAGCGGCAACTGCAGCCGGGGCAATCTTTCTTAATGGCCTTTTTTAACAGGCCCCTGTACTGTGCAGTCCTTACAATATCCTTAAGTGTTTGCTTGCGCAAGTTCCCGGTTGTCTCCATCGAACAGCAGGGCTTGATATCGCCATTAGCCTTGACACATACCTTTAATAACGTTTGAAAGCACGGCGTTCCCTTTTGTCGATAGTCTCTGAAATATTTGCTGATCCATTCCAGATGGTCAAGTCTTGGAATGAGCATAGGATATTCCATATGTTTTTGCTTCAACCAGTGTACCAAATCCTGAAGTTCCTTCTTCTCCTGAGGCTCAAGGTTATATTGCTCCCTGGAGAAGTCTGTGGCAAAAAAGTCATGCGTAAAATTAATAAGATTGAAAAAGACCGTATAACTATTTTGGAGAGCAAATTCGACGACTTCTTTGACGGAATGTATCGTGTCTTTCATAATGGTTGCTGAAAGACCCAAACTCACGCCATTATTTCGATGCTTATGGAGAAGTTTCAACGAATTCAAAACCTTTTTTGCAGCGCCTTGAATCCCCCTGATATCGTCAAAATCGCTATTCAGTGAATCTATAGAGAGATGAATAGAAGAGGTGCCTGATACTTTCAGGGCCTCGGCAATTTCCTCCGTCAAGGTATAAGCGTTAACGGTCAGATGGACTCGAAGGCCAAGTTCGGTGGCGAAGCGGATGAGTTCGAAGATATCTTTTCTCAGAAAAATGTCGCCACCCACAAAATAGATGATGAGAACACCCTCCTTTTTAAGATTGTAAATTGTTTCCTTTATTTCCTGCGTACCCAATTCTTCATGAGCCTCTTCCTGCCATTGCGTGCAGGCCTTGCATCGACCTGAGCATCTGGTGGTCACCCAAAAATTGGCATACAAGGGGGTAATTGAGACCTCATCCAGAATATCGGGATAAACCCTTGCAATGTTGCATCTTAAGATTTCTTTAGCGACCCGAAGCCACGGGATATTGGAAGCCTGCCTCATTATCGATTCCACTGTCTGGGTTTCATAACTGATTCTCCCGAGGTTTGCCGGGAGCAGCGGCAATCTCCCGTATCAGGTTAAAATAATTATTCAAATGAGCGTCGACCGTCCACTTTTGCTGAAAAGCCCGATGGCCGCGCCGCCCCAGTTCGTTGCGCCGGGATTTTGCCAGGAGTTGTTCCATGGCCGGCAACAGATCGTCCTCCGTGTTGTAGAGCAGGCCGCCCTGACTGTCCTGGATGATCTCAGGAAACCCGCCGATATTCCTGAGCAAAACCGGAGTTTGCTCCCGGAATGCTTCGAGGATTACCAAAGGGAAGACATCGTGCCATATGGAAGGGACAATGAGCGCCAAGGCCTGCCGATATAGATTCCGGAGCTTGCGCTCAGAAAGGTGACCTAAAAACTCGATGTTTGTGCTGCCTCCGGCCAGCTCCCGCAACCTGGGTTCGTAGCTGCCGGCGCCGGCGATCAGCAACCGCGCTTTGGAGTAATGGCGAAACACGGGGATGAGCGTCTGTACACCCTTGAGCTTTTCAAGCCTTCCCACAAAGAGGAAAAATGGCGCTTGCATTGGTGTTTCGTTCTCGGGGTCCTCCAAAGCCGGCAATATGGCATTTTCCGAAGGTGCAAAATTCGGCAGATGAACGATGGGGACTTTTAACCCCAGCCGCTGGTGGATGTCTTTGCTGAAACGGGTTGGCGATATCAGGACATCCACGTTCTTGATCATTGCTTCCAGCAGGCTCAGATAGCGCCACCACTGCGGCGGGCGTTTGTAATATAGGACGCAGGCCAAGCAAAAAGGCCGGGTGCATGAGGTGCGGTTAAATCGGAACAGGGTATGCGCAGGACAGGTCAGCCAGTACTCGTGCATAGTATAGAGTTTGATGCCGCGTCCATATTGCAGGATCTTCGGGCCGCCAATGAGGGAGATATTGTGATAATGAATTACATCGAAGCCCTTTTCAAGAATCTGTTGGATCTGAGCCAATTTGAATAAGGGGGCCCCGGTTTGCTGAGTGGCTAATGGAGAGAGAAAGCCGAACCGGCTTTTCAGCGTGTGCACGGTAACGTTGGCATGATTACCACCGGTTTGTGTTGACTCCCTGGCCGCCCATCAAGCGGTACGAATCGAGGCAGTGTATTACCTCCACCTCATGCCCCCGGCGCCCCAGCTCATTGGCCAGACGCTGCACAAATATCCCATCCCCGCCAAAATTGTGGGGCGGAAAGAAGGTGGTGATCATTGCGAAGCGGAGTTGCCGATCCATAATCTTTAGCCGAAATAATGCGTCAACTTGACCCTCAACTGAGAACGAACCGGATTTCGGGGCCGGATTCCATCCGAAAAAGCTCTCGATATGCCGAATTTGAGTAAATCATACGATATTCCTATTAAAACATGCAAGAAAAGATGCTGGCCTTATCCGTTAACATGACCTTATACCAATTTGCGTTCAAGTTGGCATCCTGACCGGGAGGGCATAAAGCCCTCCCCTACGAACCCCGCCAAATCCATTGTAGGGGCGAGGTTTATCCCCGCCCGTCTTGAACGCAAATTGGTATTAATCTCTTTGCGCAGCCGAGGGACGGGGATTTCTATAAAACCAAGAGTACAGGGCGAAAACAACCGAACTGTATAAGTAGTATAAAAGATGCATTCCGAAGGCGCGAGTTGCGAATGTCCATCCGTTGCGATTCAGAAAAAGCCTGAAAAGACCTTGGTTGATGCCAAGGACAATAGCGAGACAAACAAACACAAATATGATCACAACTGGGTGGAAGGGCAATACGGGAAGGGTAAGGGCGGCCAGGCAGGTAAGCGCGGCGCTCGCTTTTTGGCTCATTTGCAAATTGAGATCATTCATGTTCATATGACGATCCCGGATCAGCTTAGTCCACGGTATGGCTCGCGCGAAAATGTCCGTGAGGATGAGCGATTTGAAACTCCATTTCTTGAGATGCTTCACTTGCAGATCTTTATCTAGAATTATCCTGCAGCCTGCGGCCTTGATTCGGTATCCAAGCTCGATATCTTCTATGCAAGGCTTTTGGTATGCCTTCTCATTGAAACCTCCCAGACGAGTAAATAACGACTTCCGAACGCCGCCACACCCGGCCCAAAACGTCACGGCTTCTTTACATGACGTCTGGTGCATAAAATGGTGCAAGAGGTTCTTGTACTGAGAAAAGAAATCCTTTTCCGGCGGGTCATCGTCATAGGAACCAAAGACCGCTGCAATGGTTTCTTCTTCCATAAAATTATGCGCAAGACGTTCTATGGTATCCCTTTGGATTAGAACATCCGAATCTATAAAAAATAGTATGTCGCCTGTGGCATATCCGGCGCCGAGGTTGCGGCCTGCTGCCGGTCCGGATCTTCGGGGAAGTCTGTATGTAGTGATTCCGCTCGCGCGAGCTACATCCAATGATCCGTCTGTAGAGGCATCATCTACTACAATTACTTCATAGGCTGTGTAGGATGATCTCCCAACAGCCCTCAGGCACTCACCAAGCTGTTGGGCAGCGTTATAAACGGGAATAATGACTGAAACGAACAGTTGCCGATCCACCGTAAAATCTCCATTATTGCAACGTACGCCAACCTCGATATTACACATTTTGCCGGCTCATGACCAACCACTTCGGAAGATTGTTAGAAATGATCTAAAACGTGAGCCATCCCAAGCATTGCAAATACAATGAGTTTTCAACGCGAGGCGCAGAGCGCAAGGCTTTATGCTTTATCCCGTTCCGTCATCAGCTTCAAAAAGATGGCCGGGTTGACAATGGGAATCCCACTGAAGGTCTTCAGATCAGTGAGATGATGGTCACCGGAAACAATAAAGTCGGCGCTGCCTTCCACGGCGCACGCAAGGTAGATGTTGTCGGAAGGGTCATCAACGATGGCGGAAACACTCAATAGCTCAGGGGTCATAAATGCGATTTTATCCAACGTCCGCAAAAACCGTTCGATTTCTTCCGGGGTGCGCCGGTGGAGCTTTTTGATCTTGGGATAGGACAGCCCCCGCTGCAGTTCATCCAGAATGGCAGGAGAGAGCAACAAAGTAAGGTCTCCAACGTACGCCAACCGAACAATCTTGGCGGGATTGGAGTGCAACTTTAAGAGCGAACTCACGTATTGGTTCGCATCGAGGACGACTCTTGTCATTTGGATTGTCGGGATTTAAGTTTCTTAGCGGTCACCTTCTTTGCTTCTAAAATTGCTTCCTCGATTGCCGCGTCCACCTCTTCAGGGTCCACATCCTTGACGCTCTGCTGAAAACTTTTTACTTCTTGCCGAAAGTCGTCCAGATCCCTTTGAAGCTTCCGGTATTTTTCCATAGGAATGATAGCCACCAAAGGCTTACCGGCCCGCTCCACCACGTAGTCATCCCCCCGTAGCGACACTTCGTTCATCACTTGGCCCAGATTCTGCCGGACCTTCATGGCCGATATTTTTTTAAGCATTTTCATATCCTTATATGGTCACCTAATTAATATAACCTACATGATGAATCGTGAATGGGGAATCGTGAATCGTGAATGGTGAAAAACCAAATTCTTAAATCCCTCTCGACACCTGCGATTAGTCGGTAATATCGTAGCTTCGCAGTGAACAGTGATCAGTGAGAAACAATTTCAACTCCCTGATCCCTTCGACGGCGCTAACTCAGGACTGAGTGCTGAGGACTGAGTGGAAACCCGCAACCCGCTACCCTGTTTAATCCGACGATATTATACCACGGGATGATTTGGACGTGCAAAACGGCAATCAGAAGCGGTAACCAGATGTGGCAATAGAAACGGCAACCAGAAGAGGCAAAAAGGCAGTGAATGGTGGTTAGTGAATGGTGAATCGTGAGAAACGAACCGCGCCTGCCCCGACCGGGTTGTTTCCATTCGCGGAATCAATTGTAAGAGTGTGTCATCATTAATCTTTTTCTTTGCCATGGAAACATCATGGAAACATCATTACGCGCAGGACTGAGGACTGAGGACTGAGGACTGAGTAAAAGCCTCGATTGCGCATTTTCTCCCAGGGCGCTAATACGCTTTTCCAACTCGGCCGGACTGTTTCCATCCAGGATCGGTTGTAAGAGTGTGTCATCATTAGTCTTTTTCTGTGCCATGGAAACATCCTGGAAACATCATGGGAATTTTTTGCTGACTGCCGACATAGCCGTTGAGCTCAAAATGAGCACCACAAACACACTAGATCCACCTGGTGATAGACAGGTCAGGGAGAGACGCAGAGGCGCAGAGATGTAAATCCGGCATTCGCATAGATGGAACTGTTTGCCATCTCACTTTGCCGATGCCCTCAATCTTTTTCTTTGCCATGGAAACACGTGGAAACATCATGGAAGCATATGGGAAACTTTTGGGCAACTGTTTCCATCATGTTCACCGCCGAGACTGGTGATAGACAGGTCATGGAGAGACGAAAAAGCTATTCACCGCAGAGGACACAGAGAGCGCGGAGAGAACTCAAAATTCAACAAGATCGAGAGGACTCTCACGACTTGGCAATAGCGATTCCTGTTAATCCTGCAAATCCTATCTAGCAAAGTGTTTCTCCGCGCTCTCTGCGGCTCTGCGGTGAATCTACTTCTTTCCCGAATAGTCTGGCACACTCGGTGAGGCCGTGCAAAACGGCAACCAGAAGCGGAAATAGATGTGGCGATAGAAATGGCAACCAGAAGCGGCAAAAAGGCGGTGATTAGTGAATCGTGAATCGTGAATCGTGAATAGTGAATGGTGAATGGTGAATGGTGAATGGTGAAAAACCAAATTCTTAAATCCCTCTCGACACCTGCGATTAGTCGGTAATATCGTAGCTTCGCAGTGGTCAGTGGTCGGCGGCTTCGCAGTGAACCCTCACTATGATCGGGTTCGCGTTGACAGTTCCGACCGATGCTAAACGCTTCAAGTTCGCGTCCGATCTTTTGTGAGGACGCACAGTGATCAGTGAACAGTGGGCGCCTGGAAGAAACGGGTGTACCGGATGGACGTCGCTAAAAGGGGCATTTCCGGGTCATTGACCGCTCTTTCCTTGTCCAGCAGCTTTTTGGCTTGGCCCGGCCCCGAATCCCAGGCTGCCTTAACAGGGGGAAAATGGCCCCAAAAACTGCATGCTGGTCCTGTGATTTCGAGTATTTACCATGATGGGCATTGGAGGTGTCTCAGTAATATCGAGCAATTACCTTGGGCGACCCAATGCTGAATGTGACAAAGAATGCGCGGCGTGCGGGCACGAGTTTCAGGTGTTTAGGAAGTAGCCGGCAGATCCCTCTGAGCCCTTCATCCAGTCCGACCTTCATTCAGCCCTAACAAAGGCCCACTACGCCACAAAGTTCTATAGTTCAAGATAAAACATGACAGAAACCGATGTGGATATCTCATACTTACGATGTGCATATTTTTAATTGTGATTTAATCAAGGAATGCTATTGTACCTACCTCTTCTGATTCAAGAGTTGGCCGAGATTAGATGTTCTTGGCGACGACTCAGCCAAAAGCAAATTCCTATCTAAAGAAGGGGACTAAAGATGATTGACAAAAGCAAGCGATATGTGAGGCCAGTTCTGGCTCTGGAGGAACTTGAAACCCTGAAAGGGAGGAAAAAAAATTTCGACAGCATTGCCGAGATGTTCGCAACCCGCACCTCGGAAACACCCGATGCGGTCTTTGTTTTATACTACGATCAAACTATTACATACGCACAGACAAACGAACGGGCCAACCGGGTTGCCAATTACCTCAAGCAAAAGGGCGTAAAAAAGGGGGATTTTGTTTCGGTGATGATTCTGAATTCCCCCGAAATCTATTATACGATGTTTGGGGCGCAGAAATTGGGGGCCATCGCCGGCGGCGTGAATTATATGCTGAAAGGTCCGGAAATTGCGTATGTTCTGGAAGATTCCAAGCCTAGGGTGGCATTTGTAGGCAGTGAATACATGGAAGAGTTCGCAAGAGGGTGGACGCTTTCGAGCCACAAGCCTGTTGTTGTCGAGGTGGTTACCGGGGTCGACCACAAGGCGCGGATAGCTGAGAACACATTAAAGAATATCCTGGATCAGTATTCCGCTGAGGAATGCCGGGTTCCGCAATCACCCGATGATCCCTTCATGCTCCTCTATTCATCGGGGACGACGGGCATGCCAAAGGGCATTCTACTGACCAACAGGAACGAGCTGGATATCTGCATCAGCTTGGCTCATATGAGCTCATACAAGCCGGGCGATGTCATGCTCATAGTACTGCCCATGTTTCATGTGAATCCCTTGGCTGTTTTTACGTTTCCGTTCGTTTATAATGGCCTGAGCGTCTGCATCCGCAAGTCATTCTCCCCCCCGGATTTCTGGCCTTCTATCGTACAGTATGGCGTCACAACCGTGATGGGCGTGCCTGCAATGTATTCCTATGTTTATAATATCGCCGATCCCGAGACAATTGATTACAGCAAATTGAGACTGAGAGACGCCTTTTCCGGAGCCGCCCCGATGCCAGTGGATCTGGTGAAAGGTTTCAAGGAAAAGTTCGGGGTGCGCGTTGTTGACGGTTATGGTCTCACGGAGGTTACCGGCGTATCGACATCGAGCTACAACACGCCTGAAAACTGGGCCTCCATCGGTATGGCCATTCCCGGCCAGGAAATTGAGATCATGGATGACGACAATCGTATTCTGCCCTATGGCGAAAAGGGTGAGATCTGCATCAAAGGCGATGCCGTGATGATAGGCTACTTGAACAAACCGGAGGCGACAGCCGAAACCATCAAGGACGGTTGGCTCCATACGGGCGATATGGGCTATATGGATGAGATCGGTCACGTCTATATTTCCGGACGCAAAAAGGAAATGCTCAATCGTGGCGGTGAAAATATTTATCCCCGTGAAATCGAGATCCCCCTGGAAAAACATCCGAAGATCGCTGCGGTTGGCGTTATCGGTGCGCCGGACCCGGTCCTCGGGGAACGTGTGCGGGCCTGCATTATCCTTAAAGAGAAGGGCTCTATGACCGCGGAAGAGGTCGTGGACTACCTGAGAGACAAGATCGCCAAGTATAAGTTGCCGGAATTCGTGGAATTCATGGATGAGCTTCCCACCAATCCGACGGGCAAGATTCTCAAACATGAGCTGAAAAAGAAATTCAGTTAACAAGGCCCTGGTAAGCAGAGACAAAATTACTCTGGCAGGCTTCGGGACTTTCAGCGTCGGTTCAAGGGCTCAACGTGAAGGCCGCAATCCCAGGACCGGTGAAAAGATCACAATTGCGGCGTCAAAAGTTGTCAAGTTCAAAGCAGGCAAGACTCTCAGCGGAAAGGTCAAATAGCAGAGTTTAATCCGCTTATATTAAATAGGATGAACAGGAGGGACTGCTCGTCGGAATGTATGTGCGGGCAGCCCTTTGATTTTTTCTGTCAGTTTTCTGCCAATCCGGCTCCAGAATTGACAATACCTGCGAACCCAATGATTTGGCTGTGTGGACTTTCAGCGAGTCATAGCCGGGGCTGCATCAAAGAAATCTTCGAGATTAATCTATGATTAGCATCCCCTTATTTGCGAAAACCCTTCGATCTAAGTACGCGCTCTGTTAATGCCCGGGAACGGTTTTTCCCTTATTGCCCATGTTCTTCCAGCCTCAAGACGTCCTCTCTTTTTCCTCAGGTGTTGAAAATCCAGCGTGTAGTAAAGGACATGCACTGCGATCCGTGAAAGCCTGCAATCGAGTCCGACCTTTACCCCATAGATCATTGCCAGAGACTATTTCGATGGTTGGCATGTTAGTTGCTTATTTCTGTCTCAGAGACTCAGGAGTGCCGGCACCTGAAACTGGAGGAAGGCCGTTTTCTTCTCAGCGCTGTTAACAATTTTCAAAAAATGCGCAGGAAAGCGCCAAGCACAGGGGAAACGATGATCATCGATCACAAAGAGAAGGTGGAAGTTAAGAATCCGGTAAATTACGGAAAGGTAGTTCTCTCCCGGGAAGCCCGAGCAATGGGCCAATTGCTTTTCGACGCCTATTTTCTGCGTATCGACAAACCGGAGGATATTTCCTGCGGGAACTGTCAGAGCTATGTAAACCACGACTGTAGTGGAAAGAGCCTGGATTTCCATAAGATAGTGGACTGTATGGTCAACAAGGCCATCTACGGTCCTGACTATCCCAGACAGGCTGGATCGTCGTTTAAAAGCTAATTCTGACTATCGAAATCAACGTGGCAAGGATGGCTTAGCGTTGCATTTGATGTTCCAGGAACAGCAAGACCTATAAGTCAAATTGTAGTGGCTAAACCATTCACTGGCTTTTTCCGGAAAAGGTCAGGGCCACTTCGCGAGTTTTGTTGGGCACTGGAAAATCGAGAAGTGAAGATGAAGGATACCACAAAATTGAAAATCATTGGGCAAAGCCCTGCTTTTCTAGAGGTTGTTGAAAGTCTTCCACAAATCGCACAATCTAATTCCTCAGTGCTGATAGTGGGAGACACCGGCACAGGTAAAGAGGTGATTGCTCGGAGAATTCATCAGCTCAGTCCACGAAAGCACTGTCCGTTTGTGCCTATCAATTGCGGAGCGATTCCAGGGGAACTTGCCGAAAACGAGCTTTTCGGTCATAAGGGCGGGGCGTTCACAGGAGCTATCCCATTTAAAAGTGGACTGATCGCCGAAAGTGAAGGGGGCACATTATTCCTCGACGAAATCGACAGCTTCTCCCCTGTCGTGCAGGTAAAACTTTTGCGGTTCCTCGAGGAGAAGACCTATCGGGCGCTGGGCGACACTGAAGAGCGGCGCACTGATGTGCGGGTCATTGCGGCGCTGAACGTCGACCCCGATGAGGTGGTCAAAACAGGCCGGTTGCGTTTGGACCTCTACTACAGGCTCAATGTATTCAGAGTCAACCTCCCGACCTTATGCGAGCGGACCGAAGACATACCGCTATTAGCTCGTCATTTTTTGCGGAAGCTTTCCCGTGGTATGGGAAAAGAGATAAAGGGATTTTCTCAAGCGGCCATTGACAAACTTATCGCTCACGACTGGCCAGGCAATGTGAGGGAGCTGGAAAATGTGATCGAACGGGCCGTGATTTTTTGTGATTCAGATATAGCCCAAGATGGGCATATAGATTTAGGTAGTTTGCAGATGGGAGAGGCGCAGAAGTCATTTCAGGAAACTAAATCACGTTTGGTTCGCCAGTTTGAAATCGAATACATAGAAAAGCTCCTGCTTGTTTACAGGGGCAATGTCACGCATGCAGCAGCGGAGGCGAAGACGGACCTGAGAGCTTTTCGCCAGTTGATTAGCAAATACGGCATCGATGTCAGCCGTTTCAAGTCTAACGGGCTGGCGATGCATTACCTTCACGCACACAACTAAACCAAGCCCAAAACAATGGGAGGAGGAAAACCCGCTCAAAAATCAAGATCGAATTCCGATCTCCGGAAATGAATTCGGTGGTCTCGGCCCTCCCTGGTAGCTCCACCATTCTTCCAAGAAAGTTGAAAGAGCATCCATCTCAACTCGATCGAGTTTTGCGATTGAGAAACCGATGGACTGATTCCTCTGAGATTTTAAGCTTTCGGTCGGGCGTTATGATGTAACCAAGCACCCCTTTTTCGACAAGCCCACGGACCTGTCTATAATTACAGCTTAAAAGCGCTGCTCCTTCTGATTCAGGTAAATACCACTCAACTTCCTTCAATTCTATCCCCCCATTTTAGAGCCCATAGACCAACATAAGAACTTCACGCCAGATTCTACCTCATGCTGAATGAAAAAAATACACTGCGGATTGCCGGGTAATCAGGCCTTTGCATCACTGGATCGGGGTCCATCGAAAGCAAAACAGAATCAGTCTTATTGACCTATAGCTTGCATCCTGGCTTAGAAACCTGACCTGTTCATTCGTGTGGCAGAGTTTTTCGGGGGTGAAGTCTCGGTCAAGCCACAGAACATCATGATCGGAAAACTGAGCGCCAAAGGGATCTCTACTTGCCCCCATATTTAGCGTAAGGAAAATACAGTTGCAGATTATGCAAATGCCCTGTTTAACCTGATTTCAATTCACGGAACCGGCTGTTATTAAGGGGGCAACAGAAGATGGCCCCCCAAAATTAGAGGAGACTGTCGTGGAAAAGGGAAAACCTGTACGCTCTATGGCCGTGGAGAATTCCGAGAAAATAAGGCGCAACGTGTTTTGTCGAAAGTATGGTGACTGCCTCGACTACGCCATTCGCAAGAGATGGCCCGGTTTTTCGTGTCAGGATTGCGAGAGCTACGAGCAGGAAACGCTCAACAGGGAGGAACTAAATGACGATTATGCCCGTTGCGTGGCCTTCGCTTTAGTCAGCGGCGCCATTGATCCCCTGGCCCTGAGGAGATCGCACGCTTAATGGCTGGATCGTTTTGGAAGTGATAATACCCGAGACGGTACTTCTCCGATCAAGAAGGAGGAGAGCTGCGTTGAGTTTCTGAAATCCTTTGAGTTGCCTATTTTAATTTTTTCCCAACTCAATAAATAGTATTAGGAAATTGTATACCGGCCTCCCTTCCGCCAATCTAAAAACGTTAGACAGAATGAGTTGCAAATGCAGTTATACGGGCTGACGGATACCGTGAACACTGGATACTTTGAAACAAACTGTCTATTGTCCATCAACCAAGCGCGAGCGAAGTTGTCTTTTTGACTCATTTTCCAAGCCCCACCACATAAGGGCCATGTTATCCAATAGTTCGGCTTTATTTTCATCATAGTGCTCAAATCGTGTCGCGCTGTCTTCCAGGGCCTCCTCGGGATGTGCTCCAAGTTCAACCGCGTATGCCATTAGTTCTTTCTGGGACATGTTATGAATATCCTTCATGGCGTTCTCCTCTGTTGCTCCTGTTACGGGAGGAAAGCAACTTGCATCCAATAACGACAAAAGGCGTCGGCAATTCTCACAAGTTCGTTATAAGATGCCGGTTTGCTGATGAATGAATTTGCTCCTAGATTATAGCAAGTTGTAATGTCCTTACCTTCATTTGAGGTGGTCAGGACGATAATAGGAATACCGCAAAGCGCGGGATCGGACTTGATTTCCCGCAGTGCCTCGCGCCCGTCCAGTTGGGGCATATTGAGGTCTAAAAGGATAAGGTCAGGGCGGGGCGAAGGTATATTGCCATCTGAATATTTTCCTTGATTCCTGAGGTAGTATAAGAGGTCTTGGCCGTTTTCGGTAAAGTATAATTCTGATGTTATTTTTGACGATTCAAAGCTTTCTTTAATGAGTAGCCGGTCATCGTCATCATCTTCTGCAGAAAGTATAATTGTTAGTTTTTTACGGTCGGATTCCATAGGGTTCACCTTGCTTTGGCTGGAGGCAGCCCAGTTAGGGCAAGAGGAATTATTTATGCAGAAACGGCTTAGAATTGCCCTATTGTGTGATTATAATAATCACTGTCCAGCATCTTTTTAACATAGTTTATAGAAAATAAAAGACACATTATTCAGAGAATTAGGCAGTGATCAGTGAACGGTGAGCGATGACGCTTCGCGAGTGAACGGTGAAGAGTGAAGGGTGAACGGCGGCTTCGCACTGAACAGCGATCGGAGGGAGTCGTGAATCGTGAACCGTGAATAGTGAATGGTGAAAAACCAAATTCTTAAATCCCTCTCGACACCTGCGATTAGTCGGTAATATCGTACCATGAAGGGATTTAATGCTGCAAAACGGCAACGGCTTCGCAGTGAACAGTGAGCAAATGCCCCTGCCAGTGAGCGCCTGGAAGAAACGGGTGTACCGGATGGACGTCGCTAAAAGGGGCATTTCCGGGTCATTGACCGCTCTTTCCGTGTCCAGCAGCCTTTTCTTGGCCCGGCCCCGAATCCCGGGCTGCCTTAAAAGGGGGAAAATGGCCCAAAAAACTACATGCTGGTCCTGTGATTTCAAATACTTATCGTGATGGGCATTGGAGGTATCACTGTAATATCGAGCAATTACCTTGGCCCGATGCTGTCAGAACATAGACTCTTGTTCCATTTTTTGGTTTCGCATTTTGCATTTGAGGCGTGGTTAAAAAAAGTTGTGCCCGTTCTGAGTGAGCGGTATAGTGAATAAAGATATCCGTCAAAAACGATAACGAGCCAGAAGGTCAGCGTTTGATCCAAAAAGGGTCATCAAAATGACAAATTACGGGAATCGTAATTTGATCCTTCTGATTGTTTGCATCCTTTCAGTGACCATTCCGTCAATCGCGTTTTCTCAAACATCGAGGACTGCGATGGAAAATAGGATAGTTGCTGACGCAGCCACATTTGTGGAAATTGCCATCTAATGGACAAGACTCCGAAATATACCATTGATAAGACAATGTTTTTTGATCTCGCCTGCAAACTTTTCGGGCCTGAACGGAAGAAGGACTTTAAAAACAATTGCATGATGTGCAGTGGCGGTTTGAAAAGTTCAGGGGTGCGGCATGAGGTCAGCCTAATTTTTAACCATGCTGAGAGGTCTTAATCGAAAGGAGGCTCAGATGAGGAAAACTTTCCATTCTTCGGTCATGTTGCTCATCCTGTTCGGATTGCTGTCCATCGCCTACGCTCTGGAAAACATTACCCCTAGCCCACAACTTCGGATACCCGGGCCAATACCCCCCTCCTCTTCCCAAGATACCATCACCCCCGAAGATGCCGCAAAATTTATCGGTCAGCAAAAGACGGTCTGCGGTACGGTCGCCAGTGCTCATTATGCAGCCAAGGTAAAAGGACAGCCTACTTCTTTGCACCTCAACAAACCATATCCAAATCAGATTTTTTCAGTACTGATTTGGGGATCGGACAGGAACAAGTTTGAAAAGCCGCCTGAAACGCTCTATTCTGGGAAAGAGATTTGCGTGACAGGGATGATACAAAGCTATCAGGGTAAGCCTGAGATCATTGTGAAGGATCCGGGGCAGATTAAGACGAAGTGATAGAAAGCAGGAGTTGTAAGATGGCACAACACGGCGAAGATCGAGACCAACGAAGGAGCCAGATTATTCTACCCACCTTAATTTTAGCAATGTTTCTTTTTAGTGGGTGTGACAAACTGAGGCAACTTACCCATCAACCAGAGACTACCCAAAAGCAACAAAATGCAAATATCCAAGACCTACAAGAAAAAATTAATACTCTCAATAACAAAGTATATGATCTAGAAAGTAAGTTAAGCCAGATTCAACAGGAAGATAAATCTAAACAGATTCACGATGACCAGGCGTTCTCGCACCTGGATTCATCTCTAAATTCTCTGGCAACCAATTATGCTGTTATCGACTCCTATATAAACAAATATAGAACCTGTGCGTTCTACAGAACTTCTAAAGGCGTTCAGCGATTGGATACTGACTTAGGACATGTGTTTATATCACTTACTGGGATAAGTGAGCATCAAAATAAGTATGCGCTTAATTTGAACATAGGTAATCCATTTACGTGTGATATTCAAGGATTTATATTGAACGTAAGGTGGGGCAAGGCATTCAATCCAAGCGGATCAGTTACATATGATGATTGGATAAAATCTCTACAGTCGAAAGATGAACACTTTACAGAGCATTTGAAACCTGGTCGATGGAATAAAATCGAGGTTTCTTTAGGACCAGTGCACGCTGAAGAATTAGAATACATTACCATTGGAATGGTGGTAGACAATATTGTGCTAACATCTGATATCGAGAGTCATGGAGCTTCGACTCGCAATCCTAACGTTCTGGAATGGAGAACTCATTGAGGACGGAAAGATCTAAGCAAGCCTTATTCGAACCGGATTTTCACAGTGTTGATTTGGGCATCGGACAGCAGCAAGTTTGAAAAGCCGCCTGAGACACTCTATTCTGGGAAAGAGATTTGTGTAACGGAGATGATACGGAGCTATCAAGGGAAGGCAGAGATCATCGTGAAGGATCCAGGGCAGATAAAAATCAGATGATCCAGATGACGATCTCGCATACAGGAATATCATGAAAGGGAAATATGGGGAATACCAGCTCGCATACTGTGCTCATTATGTTGGCGACCTGTCCATGCCGCTTCGCCGATGCACTTTACCGATAAAGGAAGGAGGTGGCCCGTTACGCAAAAGTGGGTTATATAGCTCTACTTGCCAGACATCCTTATAACCAGTTATGGCCCGATTTTGAAAGGAGCCCTTTTATGGATATTCAGACATGTAATCTATTTGCAAGATATAATCAAGTTGCTAACAATGAAATGAATCTCATAATCAGCAAATTAGATAATGTACAGTGGAATAATGAATTCGGAGGTTATTTCAAAAGTATTAAAGATGTTTGTAATCATATCTATTTGGGCGATTTTAATTGGTTGCAAAGATTTAGTCGGTTACGGCCTTTCAATTATATTAAAGATCCTTTGTTTGAGCTTAATTTACTCTTCGGGACAACTCCTTTAAATGAACTGCCAGACTACTTTCAAAAACGGGAAGAATTAGATAGGAAGCTTATCCAATTCACAAGTGAACTCTGTCAAGATGATCTTGGTATGGCGTTATCATATTCAGATTCTAAAGGATTATCTCACACGAGAAATTTTGGAGGGCTTATTGTTCACGTCTTTAATCATCAAACTCATCACAGAGGAATGGTGTCTGTCTACCTTGATATCTTGAATATACATAATGATTTTAGCAACGTATCATCATTAGTTTAATAGAGTTCAACCATCGCCGGCATGTTCAACGAAGATGCATTGATGTGGTTCACGCCGCTACGGGAAAAGTTGCAAGATATTGGCGCAATTTGCGAGTGGCGGAGACAAAAAATCATAGATCCAGGCATGGTCAGAGACGAGTAAAGAAATGAAGGTAATTGCGATTAACGGCAGCCCTATGATGGACCAAGGCAACACCGCCCTATTGCTCAATCCTTTTCTTGAGGGAATGAGAGAGGCGGAAGCAGAGGTTGAACTCTTCTATGCGAAAAAACTGAAGATTAATCAATGTCAGGGGTGCAAGAACTGTTTTTTCAGTACGCCAGGTAAGTGCTCCCAGAAGGATGACATGGAAGTGGTCCTCCCCAAGTTAGCCGAGGCAGATATTTGGGTGTTCGCCACTCCGGTTTATTGCGACGGGATGACAGGACGGCTGAAGACTCTGATAGAACGAATGCTCCCGCTGAAAGAACCTACTTACGAATTGCGCGATGATCACCTCCGCCACCCTATACGCGCAGGGGTCAAGAGAGGTAAAGTCGTATTGGTCTCAAACTGTGGTTATTGGGAGATGGATAACTTCGATCCATTGATTTCCCAAATTAAAGCAATAAGCAAGAGTGCCGACAGGGAATTTGCAGGTGCTCTGTTGCGCCCGTATGGATATATATTAGGGAAACTGGTTCAGGTAGGGAGTATTAGTGATAGTCAAGTAGGTGATATCTTGGACGCGGCGAAAGAGGCTGGCCGTCAACTTGTGGCAGACGGTAAAATGTCCTCCGAGACCCTCAAAGTCGTCAGCCGCCAAGTTCTGTCGCGTGAAGAGTTCATGGATCAAATCAATAGGGCTATTCAACCGAAGATGGGCACCGAAAAAGGGTAATATGAATGACACAGCCTCTTGTTGACTTCATTTGGAAGAATCCGCAGACAATTTTCGTAATGATTGATGAGGTTGAAATCGACAAACTGTGGAGGGTGGAGAAACGGTTACCAGCAGGCTGAGTTCTCTTTTTGGAGTGGTTGATCGACGTATGAAGGCGTTTACCGATGAAAATCTACCTCGCTGGCCGGTTACGGAGACACCATGACTGTCGATGAAGTCGGAACACTTTTCAGTACCCTGAAGTCGGAATGGGGAAAGGTTCCGGGTGCAGAAAAAGCCGGTGCCGACTTAGCTATTGCGAACGTATCCGATGAGACGTTTCCCGCTCCACCTTCTTTGACTTCCCAGAGGTCATTCCCAGCAGGCCTGAATTGCTCTTTGTTCCTGACAGTGATCTGATTTCGGCCAAATCACAGAAAACATCACCCGCCCCCCCGACATTGGAATGGAACAATTCATAGACGCAGTAATCGCCTATTACCTGGAAGCCGCTTTCCCCAAGAAGCGGTAACGGAATATAAGGGTTTCAGAAGTTGGTTACCAACCCGGGGATGGTTTTTTTCCATCCCTGGATCGGACTTGATCTGCAGTCCGGGGCAGTATTTTCCCATGACATTGATTTTTGTGGACCGGCTCCGGACTCTATTGCTTAATCGCTGCGAGGCATACTCAATCAGCGATATCGATCAGTACTCTTGCATCCAGGGCTAACGCTCCCTTTCCATCATTATTAAGGATCACCGGGTTCAAGTCCATTTCCCGGATTTGTGGAAAATGGTGCATAAGCAGGGAGACCTGCACGAGGATGCGGGCAGCAGCTTTAAGGTCTGCTTCCGGCATGCCCCGGAAGCGGCCGAGGATACGCCTTCCGGAAAGCTCTCCCAGCATTTCCATCGCTGTAGCGGAATTGACGGGCGCCATGCGCCTGCTCACATCTTTCATTACCTCAACCATTACACCCCCCATGCCGGTCAGTACCACCGGGCCAAAAGAGGGATCTTTTTTGCCCCCTATAACAAGTTCCCGTGAGGCCGGGGCCATTTTCTGCACCACAATGCAGACTACATCATCGGAGACCTTCTGCAGCCGACACCATTCGTTTCTGAGGGAATCTGCGTCAGCTATATTGAGTGCTATCGCGCCCCTGTCGCTTTTGTGAAGCAGTGAAGGCGAGACAGCTTTCAGGGCTATGGGAAACCCCATCTCAATCGCGGCCGAAATCGCCTCATCCAGGCTCGTCGCCATACTCCATGGCGCCGCCGGTATGCCTGTGAGATCAATCAAACTGAGAGATTCATGGAGAAGCGGCTGTCGATTCTTTTGCTCCATGCCGGCGAACCATTTCTCGATATCCTTGACGGGTATTGTAAGGGGAGTTGAATCTGCCGCAGTGTTGGATTTCACCCTGCCGGCGGCATTGGCTTTGCTCCATTGAAAGCTGACAGCCAGGGCCTGCACCGCTTCCACCGGGTCGAGAAAAAAGGGGTAGTCTAAGCTTTTTTCCAGGCGAATGCGATCGTCGTATCCGATTAAGGCAACTATTGCGACAGGCTTTCCGAACTGGGAGGAAAGTCTCGACAGTGTTTCGATCAGTTGCACGGTGGCCTCCCTCTCCTTGGTCATATGCGACTCATGGATGAATACGACGCCGTCGATATCTTTTAGAGAAAGGATCTTAGACATCAGCGCGGGCCAGGATGACAAGGATATATCCCCGAGATCCATAGGATTTCCCAGATTGATGACATCTGCGCGAGCATATTTCTTGGCTTCCTCGAGGATTTCCCTGTCTATGGGAGGCAGATCAAAGCCGAAGGTTGCACAAACGTCTGCGGCTACCACTGCATTTCCGCCGGACCGTGACAGAATGGCTAGATTTCCGCCTTTAAGCGTTGGCAAGCGAAAACCTTTAGCAGCGTTTATAGCCTCAGACTCGGAATGGACCCTCAAGATGCCGCATTCACGACAGACGGAATCGACTATTTGGTCATCTGCAGCCAGTGCGGCTGTGTGGGACCTGGCGATTGTCGAACTCACGGCACTGTTATTCGACTTGTGCAGGATGATCGGCTTTGAACTTCTTCTCGCCAGGTCTGCAAAAGGGCGGCCTCTTTTGAAACCCTCCAGATAAATGTATATGAAATCTGTTTCCGGGTCATCCATGGCGTAGGCAAGATAGTCGGCCTCATCGAGATCGAGTTTGTTGCCTATGCTGACTATCTTGCCTATGCCCACGCCGGACATGGACAGCCTCTCCGCGAGGTTAAAACCCATTCCGCCGCTTTGAGAAAAAATGGAGGTCTTTCCCTTTCTGAAAGAGAACGGAAACTCGACAAAAGGAGTGTAGAGATTTTTTGCTGTATTTATTAAACCCATGCAGTTCGGACCTACAAGACGAATTCCGAACCGTTTGCCCGTTTCCAGTATCTCCCGGTCGAGCAAGTCTCCTTCGGCGCCGCGTTCTCTAAAGCCGGCGGTAATGATAACGGCCCAGCGCACCCCTTTCTCGCCGCACTGAATAAGCATTTGGTTAACCAGACGCGCAGGAGTGACAATAACTGCCAGTTCGGCATTCACGGGTAACTCCGAGATGGAGCGATAAACCTGGAGTCCATGGATCAGCCCGCCTCGTGGCCCGACCGGATAGATTTTCCCCCGTACCCGTGGTTGACAAGATTTGAGATAATATACTTCCCGAAATTTTCATTTGAGTCGGAAGCACCAACCACTACTACAGATTCCGCGTTGAATAAACCATGCATGATTCCACTCCTGCTCGTTCACTACTCCAGCTTCAAAAAGAGAGCTTTGGGCTGCGAAAATTGAAGCCGCCAAATCCGAAGGTGTTTCAATTTGAGTTCGTATGATTCATTGACTCCGTGCGTTCCGGGGCCAGTCACGAAAAGTTTCCCACGCGAAGACGCGAAGCCGCGAAAATGCGAAGGGAATGACACTTTTCATGGTTTCTGGGTGTCCAACGGGACATGAATAACTTCTTGGAACGATTGCCCGGAAAATACATCGTACTTCTCTTACAACGTCCCAAGCAAATCACACAAGTGGAAATGCTTTGGTGGAAATGCCCTTGTACCACTTTGAGCACTCCAAGGGCTTACCATTTCGGGATATTAACGATCTTCTCAAAGATATGGCAGGGATTTCGCGGTACTCCCGGCGCCTAATAAATAGCGGAAGCGGCCTCCCCGCGAACTTGCTGATATTGGCCCGGCTGCAAATCGAGTTGGGAGGGCTCAACCTGCGCGGCAGGCATCGATAATCAGTTGGGCGACCCCGGCGGGATCATCCTCCTGAATGAAGTGACTTCCACGATGTGTGGTATGCGGCCGGTCTTGTGTGCCGGGAGCACGGCGCTTGAATTCGGCATCTGCGCCCCGAGTGATCGGGTCGCCGTCGCTGTAACAGCAGATGAGATAATATAGAGCTGGCCGCGATCTTTTAGGATACTGGTTCTGGCGCCCTGGCGGAACGAGCGGGACTAATGGCCCTGAGCCATCTCAGAAAAAGGAATTGTTCAGGAATGGGGGAAACTTTACCCTTGACCGCTGCCTTTCAATGGGCGACCCAATGCTGCACGCTTCGCGAGTGAAGGGTGACGCTTCGCGAGTGAAGAGTGAAGAGTGAAGAGTGAAGGGTTAGGAAACGAATGCCGTGGGCGCCTGGAAGAAACGAGTGTACCAGATGGACGTCGCTAAAAGGGGCATTTGCGGGTCATTGACCGCTCTTTCCTTGTCCAGCAGCCTTTTGGCTTGGCCCGGCCCAATGCTGTTAACTTAAGCATATGGGGAGCCACAGGCTGATATGGGCGCAGTTATGTCACCACGAAGAACGGACCATCGTCCGAACATTGAAGGGACACGAAGGGAAAAACTTCTTGTTCAAAATAATCGAAACTCTGGTAACAGTACGAGAAAGACTAATCCGGATAATACTTTAGAGCGTTCCCAACTAATGTGCAGATAGCACAAGAAGAGAAAGAAGACCACGAAGGGAGCCATCCCATCGTGATAGAGGCCCATGCAATGACACCCCAGGACATTGGAAATTTTGTAGAGTTAGCGGCATTGGGCCCGGCCTCGAATCCCAGGCTGCCTTAAAAGGGGGAAAATGGCCCCAAAAACTGCATGCTGGTCCTTTGATTTCAAGTACTTACCGTGATGGGCATTGGAGATATCTCAGTAGTATCGAGCAATTAGCTTGGGCCGATCCAATGCCGCTTGACACATTTTTTCAATAATCCCAATCCTCATGCCTCACTGGCAGTCTATTTAACTCCGCGCGGCTAAACTGCCATTTCGGCATGAACTGATCCAGCAAGTTCATAAAGCGCTTGTTGTGAGTGGGCTCCAGCAGGTGGACCATTTCGTGTACGACGAGGTACTCCAGACATTCCGGCGGCTTTTTCGCCAGGTCGGTATTTAGCCGGATGCTCCTGGCTTTGGGGTTGCAGCTTCCCCATTTCGTTTTCATCCTCTGCACAAAAAAGCGATTAACCTTCACATCGATCAGCGGCTCCCATTTGGCTATCAATGATGGGACTGCCTGTTTGAGCTGCTCGCGATACCATTCTTCGATTACTGCCTGCTTTTCGTCATCGGATGAGCCGGGACGGATATGCAAATATATCCTGGTGTGTTTGAGCCCAACGCCAGGCGGTATATTGTTTTCAATAACCCTGAGCAGATAGCGTTTCCCCCACAGATAATGACTTTCGAGATCGAGATACTCGCGCGGCGTTTCGCGTTCCTGCTCTCGGAGCTTTTTTTGCTGTTGCTTGATCCAGCCCAGTTTCGAAATGGCAAAGATGCGGATGGTGTCGAGATTCATGCGCAGCGGCGCAGAGATGCGCACCCTTCCGGCGGGAGGGTAAACACTCAGGTGGATGTTCTTGATGTCCTTTTTAACCACCTCCACGGCGATTTCTCCGAGCTCGATCTTCAAGACCATCAGTATTCTTTCTGCTGTTTGATGATTAGGAAGACGCGCTCCACCTCGGCGACATTCTGCAAGACCCCATACAAGGCCGCCTTGATCACTTGCTCACGCGCCTGAATGCCTCGCCAGCCATCTGGCCTGACAGCTGGAGGGATGGCCGAGGTTCTCGTGCTCAAAGTACGCCGATTATGTGATTGAGAACCTGGATAACGCTTCGTACTAGGAGGTCCAGGCCGAGCGCTCCAGAGCGATTCTCAAGCGGATCTTCGTAGATAATCCTCCGAGATACGGCCGCAAGTGGCCTGTGTGGTGGTCAAGGCTACTCGAATCTGAGGTTCTTGTATCCGCAAGATCGCGTCCGCTGGCGTCATCGTTCAGGGCCACGATATCCCCTTTTCTGATCACTCCTGATACACCGACGCCAGATGATTGCATAAGGCGATTTGCTCGCTGTTATTTGAATAATTGCAAGTAGGCGGTAAATGCGTAAATTTTCCCTCGCTTACCGCCGGTGATTTCTTTCAGTATGCCGAATTGCTCCAGATCGGCAATCAGTTTATAAGCTGATGCCGCTGATATTTGCGCGACCTCCCCAGCCTTGGCGGCATCAATTACCGGCTTTTGATACAAATGATGGACAACCTTCCGTGCGTTTGCGGCCCTGCTGCCGAGGGTTCGTATCTGAGTTTCCACCTCCTTTTGCAGCTTGAGAATGTTGTCAAACGTTGTTATGCCGTTTTTTGCGGTTTCGACAATTCCCACCAGAAAAAACTTGAACCATTGCAGCAGGTCGTTCTTTTCTCTCACGCGCATCAGATTATCGTAATAATGAGTGCGGTTGCGCTCGAAGAAATCCGACAAATACAACACAGGCTGCTTCAATATCCCCTTGCTTACCAGATACAAGGTGATGAGCAACCGCCCCACACGGCCGTTGCCATCCAGGAACGGGTGGATGGTTTCAAACTGGTAATGCACCAAGGCAATTTTTAATAACTCCGGGAAATACTGCGTATCATTATGCACAAACTGTTCGATATCGACCATTAACTCACCAATGGAAGTATGTACAGGCGGTACAAAAGCGGCATCGCTGATCGTTGCCCCACCAATCCAGTTCTGGCTGCGCCTGAATTCTCCCGGCTGCTTGTGTTTGCCACGCACACCTTGCAGCAAGGTTTTATGGGCCTCCCTTATCAAGCGCGCAGAAAATGGCAACGCCTGCAACTTCTCAATCGCCTCATTCATTGCTGCCACGTAGTTTTGGACCTCTTCCCAGTCGTCCCTTTTGTCCGGAGCAACGTCCTCTTTTTCCAGAAGCGCCTCTTCCATGCTTGTCTGTGTGCCTTCAATTTTGCTTGATTGAGTGGCCTCCTTCAACACATGCATACTGATGAACAAGTCGATGTTGGGTATGTATTCCGAGTACATGTCCAGCCGGCCCAATTCCCGATCAGCCTGCCCAAGCAACTGAATCAACTCCATGTTGTCCAGCATCCAAGCGCGGTTGATAGGGTTTGGCTGAAAGCTTTTATAATGTTCTTGCTGAACGTAACGGCCGGAATGGAATTTTTTCATTGGAGTGGCCTCACGAGAAACTAAAATAGTCACGACAGTTATTTTAGATTTTACTAAAAAACTAAAATAGCGCAATGCGTTATTTCAGTTTTCAGATCAGAGCCCTTTGAGCCGAAACTACGTACGCGCGGCATTGGACAGGCAGGGCGGAGAAACCTTTCACCCTGAATTAATGGACAGGACGTGGACAGGTACTCTTAAGAGACTAGCCGTCATCAGGCTAACATGTTGATTTTAATTGGAGCCGGCGATGGGATTTGAACCCGCGACCTGCTGATTACGAATCAGCTGCTCTGCCCCTGAGCTACGCCGGCCCACTCCTGGAACTGCTTCTATCACAGGGACTCTTGAAAATCAACTCCGCATGGGTGTGGGGCAAAGGTGGACCTGTTTGGCGATAAACTCCCGGAGGCTGGGAATGGATGCCAGAGTCTTCTACACCTTCATGGGAATCAACGTGATTCGCAAGGCAGGCGCGGCCAAGTGCAAGTTCGTCCCAAGCGGGCCAATGGGGGCGATCCCGGTATGTCGGCCTTTGCGAGTTGGTTTCCGTCCGGAAAGGGTCCTTTTTCCCCCCTGGGGCGGTGGGACCGCCAGCCAGGATTGCCACTGCCTGCGGCGGTGGCAGAACTAGGATCTCGACGCTCCGCGAGGCGGTACATAGGTACGCCTCCGCGCAACCCCTTGTTCTCCTTGCCAGGACGAAAAATGCCTCCTTTCCGAATCGAAAACTTCTAGTGTCTAATCCGGGGTTTCCGGATGGACACTAGCTGGATGATGCGAAAAAAAATCAATGCGGCAGGCATCCCGGCCCTGGATGAACTGATGGAGATGGCTCAACTGGAGGGGGTAAAGTTCGTAGCGTGCAAAATGACCATCGATATGATGGGCCTGCGCCCGGACGATTTCATCGAAGGTGTTGAAATCCAGACCGCCGAAGACTACCTGAAACACGCGCGCCATTGCGATATAAACATGTTTACATAACCGCCCGGCGCCTGCGGCGCGCTTGGAGCGGCGGGGGAACCATTCCAGCAATCATCGCTCCCCCTCGCGGAGCTAGGAGTTTGCTCAAGATGCCTGCGCCTGTTCCAATTGGCAGTGGATCTCACAGTTGGCAATCACGTCCTTCTTTTCCTCCATTTCCTGCTTCGTTCTAAAAACCCAGGAACTTGAATCGGAAAAGCAGTAGATCGCCAGTTCGCATTCTTTACATCGTTCCATTTTCAACGTCCTTCTAACTCAATTCTCTTCAACGGACCTTGTCAGAGTCACTGTCTGAGGCGGTTTCCCCTGATATCCGGATATATTGGTCCCACTCAACGGGAAGCAGATACTTCTTGCGGCTGTTGCACTCCTTGCACGCCGGCACACTATTGCCACGGGTGGATTTCCCCCCGCGTATGAGCGGAACCACATGATCCATGGTCAGCTCGGCGGGGGGTACCTTCTTGTGGCAATAGTGACATACCCCCCTGGCGGCCTGGCGCTTCCACCACTGCGTCCTGCGAAGCTCCCCGGCTTTTTCTTTTTGCTTTCGGAGTTCCTCGGGCGATATGGATATTATGAACGACGCCTTTTCTCCGGTTTCCATGGGGTTCTAAACCTGCTTCGAAAAGTTCCCACGCGAAGCCGCGAAGGGAATGACACTTTTCATGGTTTCCGGATGTCCCAACGGGACATGAAAAGCTGTCTGTCTCGAAAAGTTCTTGGTGGGCTGCGCGTTGCTTAGCCCACCCTACAGTCCTTTTCATGGTTTCCGGGTGTCCCAAAGGGACATGAAATAACTGCTTGAAAATTCCCTGCCTCCTTATTCCTTGGCGGCTTTGATCGCCACATAGAAGGTGTTGGCGCCGCGCTTTACGAGCAGAAGCAGCGGTTCGCCTTTTTTCATTTTTTCAGTAGCCTGTTTCCAGTCGCGAACGTTTTGAATCTTCTGCCGGTTCACTTCCCCTATGATGTCTCCCTGGCGCAGCCTGGCTTCAGCGGCTGGGGAGCCTGCGGCAAGATCCGTTATTACAACCCCGCCTTCTTTTTCATCAACCCCGAATTTCTGGGCCAGCTCAGGAGTAAGGTTTTGAACCGTTATGCCCCAGGCGCTTTCCGTCTTCGGACCGGCGGCTTTTTGCTGCTGAGTCTCTTCAGGCATGGTTCCAATAGTTAATTTGACAGTAACCTGCTTTCCGTCACGAATGACCTCGATGGTCACCTTGCTCTCAGGCGGCATGGCCGCTACGGAGCGCGAAAGCTGGTTGGCGTTTTCGACTTGTTTTCCGTTGAGCGTCTCAACGATGTCCCCTCTTTTCAGACCGCCCTTTTCAGCGGGGCTGTCCGGGACAACGTCGGCTATGATTACGCCCTTTGTCACCGTGGTCCCGAAAGACTCGGCAAGTTCCGGCGTGATGTCCTGGATCATGATTCCGAGCCATCCCCGAATGACCTTCCCGGTCTTTAGCTGCTCCAGAATGTCCTTTGCCATATTGATCGGCGTGGCAAACCCGATCCCCTGGCCCTGGGCAACGATGGCCGTATTGATGCCGACCACTTCGCCGTTCATATTGAATAGCGGCCCCCCGCTGTTGCCGGGATTGATCGCCGCGTCGGTCTGGAGAAAATCGTCATATTGGCCGGCCCCTATTACACGGCCCTTGGCGCTGATTATGCCGGCAGTAACGGTATTGCCCAACCCGAAAGGGTTGCCCACGGCTATGACCCAGTCGCCGACTCGAATGACCTCCGAGTCTCCGAGTTTTGCCGGTGTGGGCAGCTTCTCCTTAGCTTTTATCTGAATCAATGCGATGTCAGTCTTGGGGTCCCGCCCGACCACCTTGGCGTCGTATTCTTTTCCATCGAGGGTTTTTATCTTGATCTCATCGGCTTTTTCGACGACATGGTTATTGGTAAGTATCAGCCCATCGTCACTGATTAAAAAGCCTGAGCCGAGAGCGTGGGTTTTCATTTGCCCCTGAGGATTGTCGCCGAAAAAGTGTTTGAATTCGTCGCCGAAAAAATCCCGAAAAGGTGAATTAGGCCCGAAGAAAGGCTGCATCGGATTTTCCTTGAGCGTCTGGGTGGTCGAAATGTTGACCACCGAGCCTTTGACCGAGTCGACAAGGTCGGCGAAGGATTCGGGAGCGGGGGCCGCCGAATGAGCTTTTGGACCGTAAAAAAGAAAAACAGACCACAATAAGACCGCAAAACAGACTATTCCGGTGATGCCTGAATGTTTTCCAGCACGAATACGCATGTAAGCTCCTGTCTCGAAAAGTTGTTTCAAAATCCCCCCTGAACCCTCACTTCGTTCGGATTCGCGTTGACATTTCCGACCGATGCTAAACGCTTCAAGTTCGCGTCCGATCTTTTGTGAGGACGCACCCTCACTTCGTTCGGATTCGCGCTAACGCTTCCGACCGATGTTAAATACTTCAAGTTCGCGCCCGATCTTTTGTGAGGGCGCCCCCTTTAGAAAAGGGGGGGATCGTGCGCCTTTTCATGGTTTCCGGGTGTCCCATGGGGACGTGAGGTACTGTCTCTATCTTATCCGGCGTTTCCGGATGGGCGCCAGCTAAACATTGGAAACCTCAATAATAAGATAATAGTTGGATACTTTGTCAATAAAAAAGCTACACACACAGCGTTAAGGCCGTATTCGGTGTTCCCAGGCGCCGTTCAATAATGCTAAGATCACAAACAAAGATAATCATCAACCGGACGTAGGTTGAAAATCAATCTCTCCCCGGAAGAAGAAAGTTGAGAAAAGATTTTATGGAAGCAGCAAAAATGAATCTGATCGAAGCCTGTGATAAGGCTTTCGGCATCATTGTCCAGGCTCAGGAAATGGATAAGCTTTACCGCAAAGGAATCAAGTGTCTCGGGGAGGGTAAGTTACGAAACGGCGTTATGAGCCTTGCGGCGGAAGCGGTCCGCGACGAGAAGCTCAGCCTTGAGGTCTTCGTCAGCGATGAAAACCTGGTAAGTTTCCTGTGCGGAATATGGATTCAGTTTTTGCTGGTCGAAGTGGCCGGACTAAAGAAAGACAAGCTGAAACATCTGGCCAGGGACGCCTTCGGTGAAAACATGGAAAACAAGCTGTTGCATTGATCTCTCGCTTCATTTCAAAAACTGAAGTGAAGCTGCTGAGTCCTCGGCCCTCCTTCCCGCCCGAAATCCTCCACCAAGGTCTTCTCCATAGGCAGTTGGCTGAAGAATTTCCTTGTTTCAGCGAAATTGTGAAACGTAACACTGATAGAGACGAACTCGTTGTTATGCTTATCCAGCCCGCTGGTTATCCGCTGTATCCGCACTGCCTCGGGCATGCCGGCCAGCACCGGGAGCAAGTCTCGTATGCCGCATTCGAGAACCTGAACCTGGAACGCGAGCGGGTGGCGCCAAGGCATTTTGAGATCCCAGTGTACATGAAGCATTTGCTGCACCAGAAGGGAGTGTCTTTCGTGAAGGTCGTGGCAATCCCGGTGGTGGAAGGTTACACCCCTTTCGCTAAGGGTTGCCAGGACGTGGTCTTGTCCGGGCAAAGGATTGCAGCAGCGCGCGAATTTGAAAACAGCCTTGTCCAGGCCTGAGACCGAAAGGGTGTTTTGTCCGACGGCTTCCGCCTCGCCCTGTTTCCTGGCCTCATCGGGCCTGTGACCCTCGAGGTAATAAAGAACAAGCTGCGGGGTAAGAAGGTCCTGGCCTATATGGAGGTATAATTCATTGAGGTCCTTGAGGTTGAGTATTTCCAATATCAGTCTGATGTTTTCTCCCTCAAGCACAGAGGAGGAGAATTTATGCCGCACAATTTCCTGAAGTAGAATGTCTTTGCCAGCCTGCTGCGCAAACCTCAGCCGTTTTTGATGCAGGCGCCTGTTGATGGCCGTGCGTGCTTTCGGGGTCTTACAGAGTGTCTCAAGGTCGGTATCCACATCCAGCGGTTCGGGCGAGGTGAGGACTTCGACCGTATCTCCATCTTTCAACCGGCCGGTGATCGGCATCCACGCGCCGTTTACCAGCGCCCCTTCGCAATTGTCGCCCAGTTCGGAATGGATGCGATAGGCAAAATCGAGCACAATGCTGCCCTTGGGAAGATAGTAAATGTCACCGGCAGGGCTGTAGGTATAGATTTCTTCTGCTTCCGAGAGCCGTATCAGCGCCTTGCGATGAGTGGCGGCCCCCCCGTATTCGCCTATATCGCGCAACAATTCGCTTATTTCCTGCCAGTGCTCGTCGGTAAGCCCCTTTTGTGACTCCCACGCCCGAAGGATTCCCCCCTTTGCCCAATTTTCCATCTCAAGAGTTCGTATCTTGACCAGGTAATTGTTCCCGCTGAGATGAACACGAGTGTGGAGGCTCCGATATCCATTTGCCTTGGGATTGGCGATGAAATCCCGCAAACTCCTGGGAATCGCCGTAAGATTATTGTTCACGAGCCCGAGCATCTTGTAGCAGGCAGTGACCTCCTCGGTGTAGAGGATAATGGCAAAGTCAACGTAGTTTTCAGGATAGCCCGGATCGAGGACCCTTTTCAGCGGGTTGTAATAGCCTCCGAGGCCTTTGACTCGTGTGCGGATATCTGCCGTAAGCCCCGAGTCGGCGAGGATTTTTTCAAGAGAGACCTCAAGGCTTGCTACGGCCGGCGAGTGGCGCAACTCCCGCATTAAATGCAGAATCTTCTTGCTCTTTTTTGGATAAAGAAAAGAAAGCGCAAGGTGGTAGAGTTCTCTTTTGAGGGGATATAGATTGAGGCGCGCCGCGATTGGAGCGTACACGTCGATTGTTTCCTGGGCGATGCGCTGCCGTTTGGTCAGTGGAAGATAGTGAAGCGTTCTCAGATTATGCAGGCGGTCGGCCAATTTTATTATGAGTACTCCAAGCCTGCGGCTGGCGCTGATGAATATTTTGCTGTGAGTCAGGTCTTTGAGCAAAGCCCGGTCCAGATGATACCGGGCCAGCTTGGTGACCCCGTCGACCAGTTCGGCGATCCTCATCCCGAAGCGGCTTTCGACATCTTCGAGCGACATCCAGGGAACGTCCTCCACGACATCGTGCAAAAGAGCGGCCGCCAACAGCACCGGATCCCTGAAGTGCATCTCTCTGGCCAGGATTTCAGCCACCGCGCAGGGGTGGCTTATATAGGGGGCCCCGGATTTTCTCCGCTGACCGGCGTGCAACTCCGAGGCAAAATCGAGGGCATCAAAAAAAACGGCATTATCGGGATTTGCCGGATCCAGGTTTTTGGACATGCGGGCCCGGAACTCTTCGAGATCGAAGAAGTGCATGCCTCCAGCGATTGCCGGCAACGTTAAATCCGATTTTCCGTTAAGTTCGGTTTCAGCCATCTTATCCGCTCAAATCCAGTCCACATTTAGCGCCATGGCGGCGCTCCCCTCAACGCCGTTCAGGTGTCGAAGAGCAACTATTGCCTTTTCTACCGATTATTCTATCAGATTGACAGGGAAAATTCACCGGCGGTGGGACCGCCAGCCAAATTCGCCACTGCCTGCGGCGGTGGCAAAACCAGGATCTCGACGCTATCCCTGACCTGTCCATGACCAGAGGCGGTACCTCCGCATCGCTCCGCGATGAGTGAACACTAGCCAGAGACATGAATAACTGTTAGTATCTCATAAGGTAAAATTCTCCTACGTTGATAAGGTGAAATTCTCCTACGTTCATCCGGGTTTCCGGATGGATACAAGACTAACAGCAACAAGCATTTTTTCTTTCCGTTCCATTCTCCTGCTCCTTTTCTTTGCTAACCACTCTTTTCAGGCCTTGCAAAGTATTTTTGAAGTTATAAAGTAAGGATTGATATCCGGATCGGAAGTGGGACAACAATAGGGAAGCTTCAGCTTGATTTGGAGGGCTAATAATGGAGTCTAACGAGTTTGCCGAGATCAAAGAAGTCTTCGTTAAAACCGACAGGACTCAGGGGAATATGGTGATCCTGAAACGTACGGAAGAAGACAGCTATTATTTTCTCATGTTCGTTGGCGACGCTGAAATCACAGCAATAGCGAAGGAAAAAGGTCTGGTCGAGCCAAAGCGGCCTCTAACTCACGACATTTACTTGACAATATTGAAACGCACGGGCGCGGTATTTGAAAAGATCGTGATCTCAGAGATGCGCGAGAACACCTTCTACGCTAAAATCTACGTTCGCATCAACGACGAGGTGGTCGACTTCGATGCCCGTCCGAGCGATGCGGTGGCATTGGCACTGCACGAAAAGTGCGCCATTTTTGTCAATAAGAAGCTGCTCCGCGTCGAACTGACCCCCGCAGAAGTCCAGGAATTCGAAATGATCGTCAAGACCGTAAAGTTTTGATTTGCCTGGCGGAATAAGGGTTGAGAAACTATCGTTTGACTTGCATCACCGTTTTGGATAGACACTGACATCTGCTCGGGCTCTGTCCGTAACGATGCCGCAAGAACCACAAAGCCGGTGCGGACCGGCTTTGTTATTTAGTTTCCGTCCGGAAAGGGTCCTTTTCCGCCACTGGTGGCGTCAATCTTCGGGGTTTCTTGTGCGGGGCACATAGGTACGCCTCCGCGCAACCCCTTGATTTCCTTGCCAGGACGAAAAATGCCTCCTTTCCGAATCGAAAACTTGTAGTGTCTCATAAGGTGAAATTCTCCTACGTTGATAAGGTAAAATTCTCCGACGTTCATCCGGGTTTCCGGATGGACACTATTTTGTGAACTGGAACTTTCGCCAACCTGGAAGAGGACATTCTATGGCCATAAATTCTTCTTCAGCCACATTTACCCGTTTTTTCTTACCCGATCTCGAAGTTGACGATTTCTGGAGCTTAGTGGATGAAAAGCTCCGCCGGGCAGCTTTTACCGAACCTGATGACTCTCAGATCGAGGCTGCGGGTTTTGCATCCTGGGAGGATTTTTTCGATCCGAATTTCGCCTACGGCTCATACCGGAAAGCAGAATACGTGGCGTTTAATTTCCGGTTGGACATGAAAAAAGTCCCCGCTATGGTGCTCAAGCAGTTCGTGCGGCAATCGGTACAAAAATTCCGGGACGAGCACAACGGCAAGTGGCCGACCCGGACCGAAAAGCAGCAAATGCAGGAAAGCATGCAGGAGTACCTGCTAAGCCGCGCATTCCCTCAGCCATGCGCATCCGAGGTTGTTTGGAACCCCGCGCGCAACTGGATGATTCTCGGGACTGCGAGCAGCAAAATGATGGAGTCGTTCCTGGAGTATTTCGAAAAGCAGTTCCAACTCTATCCCGTTGCCCTCTATCATGCTCCATGGGCGTTTAACATGCTTCCGCTCACCGCGGGCCAAAAGGACGTGCTCGGCTCCCTTGTTTCGCTTAAATCCCCGACCGCCCTGAACGACGGGAGGTTTCTGGGCTCCGAGTTCCTGACCTGGGTGTGGTTTTACATCGAGCGGTTGGGTGGCTCGATTCAGGCCGGAGAAAAAACAGCCAACGTCCATCTTGGGGAACGCATGGTCCTGGTCCTGCCGGGCGACAGGAAAGAGCGGGTGGTCTGCACTACGCAGGCGAATTTTCTACACGAAGCCAGAACCGGGCTGCGCCAGGGCAAGGTGGTCGATGAGGCCCAACTTTTCTTTGTAATCGGCGAAAACGAATATGTTTTGACCTTGGACAGCTCACTGTGGTGCGTCAAAGGGCTCAAGACCCCCAAACAACTCCCCGACTACGGCCGGGAAGACCCCGATGGCCGATTCCTCGAGAAGATGTATTTTATCGAGGAGGTATTCCTGGCCCTGGACGCGCTGTTCATGCGCTTTCTTGCCGAAAGGCTGACCCCGGGGTGGGAAACCGACTCGCTTGGACAACTTCAAAAGTGGATTGATCAGGGCGATGGGCCGGTAGAACCGGCAGCCAAGATTTAAACTTGATGAACAAGATAGGCTCAGACACTTTCATATACGTTATCCATGAGCATTGGTTGAGCGCTTTTCTCATCTTTGTGTCGCTCGCCACCATTTGCATCGTCCTCGCGTTGCGCTGGTATGTCAGGCGTCGAATGCGGGAAATGCTGGAAAGCCAGTTCGCCGAACAACACGAACTGGATCTTCTGCCACCGCCCGGCGCCCTGGAACAGCAGGCGCTCGAACTTATCGCCCGGATGCGGGAGCAGGTTTGGGAGCTTCCCGAAAGTGAGCTTCAGCTTGGATTGGAGGTATTCAACCAGCGCGCCCTCGATATCGTGCGCGCGATCGGCGCTGTCTATCACCCGGAGGCCGCTCAGCCTGAGTACGAAGCCTCGCTTTCGGATACCCTGGAGTTAGTGAAGCGTGTGAGCAGCCGGCTCGCAAGGCTGACCTCCACCATCCCGGTAAAGTATATCGGGGACCGCAAACTGAGCGATTTTCAGCGCTACTACCAAGTCTATCTCAAGATAAACGACAACCCTGTCTTGAAGCTTTTCAAGAAAAACCCGCATATCTATAAAGCCGCCAAGCTCGCCCTGAGTGTAAAAAACATTGCCAATCCGCTCTACTGGGCCGGGCGGGAGCTTTCGCGCGAGGGCTATTTCCTCATTCTGAGATGGTTTTACCTGACCTTCACCAGCGAGATCGGCAAAGAAGCAATTAGACTGTACAGTGGAAAGCGCTTCCAGCAGGAGGAGGACCGTGACGCCGCGCTCGTGTGCTATCGCCTGTTTCATACGATGCGGAAATGGAGTGGACCTACCTCGGCTGAGTGGGCGGCGTTCGTGGGCTTTGTCGCGGCCCATTCGGCGCTTGATTCCGACAGCAAGGTGCATATACTGGCAAGGTGTTCGGAGGACCGACTTCCCGGAGACGTCGAAGAGCAGACAATATCTACCAAATCGGGAATAAAATGGTATAAAAAGGGTCTAAAAAAACTGCTGGATGCCGACGCCGGTTCGTCTCCGGCAAAAGCAAAGCTGGTCGAAAAGGAAACCGGGGATCAAAAGGCGGCAGGGTAAACGGCCGTCTCCGGTTTTTCTCAACCCGAATAAACAATCAAACCAATCCGGCCGTTCGATCGGCCCTATAAGAGAAAACCATATGAAACCACGCCATGTGCGACAACTCGGAATTCTCGGCCTTTGCCTGGCAACTGTTTTGGTGTGCACTTTTTTTGGCTGCGGCTCGCCGGCAGCGAGCCAGCCTGACGACTTTCGCGGCATCAAGTGGGGAGTGGAAGCTTCTTCGGTTTCCGGTCTCAACCAAATTGCCGATGAGGGCAACCTCATTTTGTACGAAAAAACCGGCGACCTGCTTCAAATGAGCGAAGTACGGCTCGATCAGGTGGTCTACGGTTTCTACAAGGGCCGTTTCTATATGGGGATGGTCTATTTCCCGACCGCCGGTTTCAAAAGAATCGAGGAAACGTTGACCCGGCAACTCGGTCAACCGGCCAAACCCGACAACACCCCTTCCAAGCTCATATGGGACGGCGACAGTGTCTCTGTGCTGCTCACTCTGGGCGAGAGTTCCGATCAGAGTCGCCTCGTTTACGTCTATAAGCCTATTCAACTGGAAGTCGAACTGAAAAAATAGCGCCGTGTGGGACCCCATGATGAACACGGATATCTACATGGAATCAGACGATCGATTTTGCGGCGATATTTCCCTGCTTCAGTCGATTCTCGACTCCCTGGTTGTTGGAATCATCTCGATTGACCGCGAGGGTACAATCACGGTCTTCAATGAAGCCGCCGCCCGGCTCATGGGCGTTCCCAGGGAGCAGGCCCTGGGCAAACATCTTCTTACCGTAATCCCTAACTCCGGCCTGGTAAACGTGCTGCGAACGGGCGAACCCGAGATGGGCCGCCCCCAGTTGATCGGCCAGCGCACCGTGCTCACAAACCGCTCCCCGATCATTCACAGGGGGGTGATGATAGGCGCAGTCTCCCTTTTCCAGGACATAACAGAAATGGAGAAAATCTCGAGGGAGCTCGATTCCACCAAGACAATCGTGCGCACCCTCGAGGAAATCCTGTCGGGCGCAGGAGAGTGGACAGTGGTCGTTGATGCAAACGGTATCATCACCATGATGAGCGAGGGTTACGCAAAGTTCAACGGGACTACGGTCTCACGGGCCGTGGGACGGCATGTGACCGAAGTCATCGAGAACACCCGTATGCATATTGTGGCCCATACCAGCGTGGCTGAAATGGGGGAAAAACAGACCATCAGAGGCCGGGAGGTCATAGTGAACAGGGTCCCGCTGATGGAAGCAGACCGAGCGGTAGGGGCCTATGGACGCGTTGTTTTCAAGGACGTGGAACAACTCTATGAACTCGCCTCCAAGCTCAAGGTGCTCGAATCAAAGGTAAAGTATTATGAAAAGGAACTGACCCAGCTTCGTGGAGCACGCTACACCCTGGCAAGCATTGTTGGTTCCGGACAGGCGATCAGCGCCTCCAAACTTGAAGCGCTAAGGGCCAGCAGGACCGATTCAACGGTGCTTGTTTTTGGTGAAACAGGGACAGGCAAGGAACTTTTCGCTCACGCCATCCACGCTGCGAGCCTGCGCCGCAGTGGGCCTTTTATCAAGCTCAATTGCGCGGCCGTCCCCGCCGAGCTTCTGGAATCGGAGCTTTTCGGCTATGAGGAGGGCGCGTTCACCGGCGCCAAAAGGGGCGGCAAACCCGGAAAATTTGAAATGGCCCAGGGGGGCACGCTCTTTCTAGATGAGATCGGCGATATGCCCCAAGCTATGCAGGTAAAGCTTTTGCGTGTCCTGCAGGAACGCGAGGTCGAACGGGTCGGGGGTACCCTGCCCCGTCCGGTTGACATCCGCATTATCGCGGCAACCGGAAGAGCGTTGGAAGATCTGGTAAATGACGGAAGCTTCAGAGCAGACCTATACTACCGCATTCACGTTATCCCGATTCGAATACCACCTCTTCGGGAAAGGCGCGAAGATATCGAAGCCATAGCCGATAGCTTCCTGGCCAGGCTATCAGACGACACAGGCGAGTTCAAAAGAATGCTTTCACCCGGACTCCTTGAAGCGCTCAAGTCCTATAGCTGGCCGGGGAATGTGCGCGAATTGCAAAACGTGCTCGAACGGGCCGCCGCTATGACCAAGGGAGAAACTCTTTTGCCCGAACAGGTTCCCCAATACCTGCTGCGTTCAATCCCGAAACTGGGGGCCGGCCTTGCTCCATGCACCCTTGCACACGCAAGGGCCGAGGCGGAGCGTAAAACCATCGTTGCGGCCCTTGCGGCTGCGGCGGGAAACAAGACAAGGGCAGCCTCAATCCTGCAGATACATCGGGTAAAGCTCTATGAGAAGATGAAGCGCCACGGGATCTCGCGCGTACCCGATAAGGTACATGTACCAAATTAGCTACAACCCGACCAAGACTCACGGTTTAGCCCATGCTTTATATCTGAAGGTCCTTTGGCCATTTTCGATATGTAACCTTTCAGCTACATGTTCGGGCACCTCCCCTTCGATTGTCCCACAAACACTGTCCAGAAGCCACCCCTTGGACTTGGCACCGGAATTGCTGCAAGGGTTCTCGTGAACAGACATTTTGTCCGGGTCGCAGGTCAAATCTTTTCTCAAAATCCGGCGATCCGGCCTTCTTCTTGGTTTTTCCCGTTTCATGAATTTAAATAAAAAATAGTTTCATGATTTGCCCTCATCCTCTTCTCATTCCGGAAAGGACAGGCATGCTCGATATCAGGGGTTCCGTGGCGGTTATTACAGGAGGAACTCAGGGGATAGGGCGGGCTATAGGTGAGTACTGGGTGGCCGGGGGAGGGAAGGTCGTCCTGGCTGATGTGTCGGAAGAGCGCCTCGAGGAAGCGAAAAGATCTCTGGAGAGTTTGGGAGGCGAGGCGGTTGCGGTTACGTGCAACGTTCTAAGCGAAGCCGATTGCTCATTGCTCGCACGAAAAGCGATCGATCTGTTTGGCAAGATAAACATGGTTGCCCCGTGTGCAGGCATTACCAGAGACGGCCTGGTCATCGACACGGACAAAGACACCGGGAAAGTGATCGGGAAGATGTCGCTCGAGAACTTCCAGATCGTTATGAACATCAATCTCACGGGTGTTTTCCTGACGGTCCGGGAATGCCTGGAACAAATGATCAACCATGACTGCAGGGGCCTGATCTGCCTCATATCTTCCACCAGTTCGCTCGGGGCGGGGGAACAGCTCAACTATTCGTCATCCAAGGCCGCTTTATCGGTTGCACCCGGGGTGCTGACAGCCGAGTTCTTCAGGCTCGGAGTGGCCGGCAGGATCCGCTGCGTCGCCGTCGCCCCCGGATATGCCGATACCTCGCCGGTAAGAGGAGGCATGAACGGGAAACCCGTCGGGAAGCCAGTGGCCCAGATCCCGATCGGACGCCTCGTCGACGTTTACGAAATAGCGTCGATGGTCGGAGAGCTTTACCGCAATGAGGCCCTTGCCGGGGATGTGTACTATATCCACGGCGGTTTGCGGTTGGGGTCGAAGGGTTAGGTGCCCAACCAGGCTGGAATAACCTCGTAAGCGTCAGCGGCTTCGACGGAAAGGAGGTGATGCCGGATCTTTTCCCTACTACTTGAACGTAATCAACGGAATACTTTCAATTCTTTGACTCAAAGCCAAACTCCAGATTCGCACTTGTACGAACCACCGATCGATATTGACGGCCTCTGAGGACTTACCCCCACTTTAAAAGGAGTGCCTTTATGGATGTATTAGGGATTGTACTCAGCCTGTTTCTTTTGATGTTCATGGCCTATATGGGATTTTCGGTCATCCTGTTCGCCCCTGTCTTCGCTCTCATGGCGGCGTCTCTCCAGGGGCTGCCGGTCATGCCTTCCTACACCGAACTCTTTATGGCCAAAGCCGTGGTCTACGTGAAACTCTTTTTCCCGGTATTCCTGCTGGGCGCGGTGTTTGGGAAGGTGATGGAAGACACTCTTCTGGCAAAGGGGATTTCGCATGCGATTATGCAAAGACTTGGACAAAAGCATGCCATCCTTGCCGTCGTTTTGTCCTGTGCCATATTGACTTACGGCGGTGTCAGCCTGTTCGTCGTTGTTTTTGCGGTCTACCCTTTTGCGGCGGCGCTGTTCAAGGAAGCCGGGATCCCCAAGCGGTTGATTCCAGGCTGTATCGCCCTTGGGGCTTTCACCTTCACCATGGATGCCTTTCCAGGCACACCACAGATCCAGAACATCATTCCAACCAGCTTCTATGGCACTACTGGTTACGCCGCTCCCGTGTTGGGTTTACTTGGCGGGACACTGATTTTCATTTGTGGAATGGTCTGGTTGGAATACCGGCGCAGACAAGCAGCCGCGAGGGGGGAGGGTTATGGCGCCCATACTTTGAATGAACCGCCGGCCGCCGAAGATAAGGCACTACCCAAATGGTACATTGGAGCGTTACCGCTGGTGACGGTTCTTGTTCTCAACTACATTCTCTCGCGGGTGGTGACATGGAATCCCGATTCGCTCGCCCCCCTGGCGGGCATGAAGCTCCCGCTCATGGTTGCCTCCGTGAAAAACGTGATCGGCACCTGGTCGCTGATCATCGCCCTGGTGTCCGGCGTCCTCCTCGCCCTGGCGCTGGGTTACAGGAACATTCCCAAGGGGAGCGGAGGATTGCAGAAAGCCTTAAACGTGGGCGCCATCGGGTCTCTTCTGGCTATCATGAATACCGCCTCGGAAGTGGGTTATGGCAATGTCATTGCGGCTTTACCCGGTTTCAAATCGATCGCCGCTTTTCTTCTAGGGATCAAAATCGGAGTTACGCCGCTTGTGTCGGAAGCTGTGTCCGTGACCACGCTGGCGGGGATAACGGGTTCGGCTTCGGGCGGCATGTCGATCGCGCTCGATCTCATGTCCAAGAATTGGCTGGCGTGGGCGAACTCGATCGGACTTTCCCCGGAGGTGCTTCACCGGATAGCCTCCATGGCCTCGGGCGGCTGCGACACTTTGCCGCACAACGGAGCGGTGATCACGCTGCTTGCGGTATGTGGTCTAACCCACAGGCAATCATATGCGGATATCGGGATGATGACTCTAATCAAAACGGCGATGGTATTTGTGGTCATCCTGTTCTACTCACTCACGGGGATTTACTAGAAGCGACTGTCCAAGTCTTTGCCCGGGAATGCTGCACAGCTCTTAGGGTGCGAAAACCCCAGCGGGCATAGTGAAACGGCTCCAAGAAGGAGAACTCGGCGCCTTTGCAAAGAGGACTCCATCGATGGAGATGTGAGAAAGGAGTTTACCCATGGCGCAAAACGTCTCCAACACGGGTTTGACCCATCCCATGCTTACTCCGGTCCAGTCGATGCGCATGAAGAAGGGCAAGGTCATTTCGGCGGAAGAAGCCGTCAATCTTATAAGAGATGGAGATACTGTGGCGACGGAAGGTTTCGTTGGAACGGGCTTTCCGGAAGAGATCGTTATCGAGATCAAAGAACGTTTCTTGAGAACCGGAAGTCCCAGGAACCTGACCCTTATTTACGCCGCCGGCCAGGGGGACGGTAAAACCAGAGGCCTGAACCACGTGGGCATCGAAGGGTTGATAGGAAGAGTCATCGGTGGACACATCGGGCTGGCGCCTGAACTTCAGAAGCTGATCAGGGCAAACACGATCCTTGCGTATAACTTTCCTCAGGGTGTGGTCGCTCATCTTTTCCGCGATATCGCCGGGCACAAACCCGGCCACCTCACCTACGTCGGACTCGGGACTTTCATAGACCCAAGGATTGATGGCGGCAAACTCAATGAACTCACTAAGACAAAGGGAGAAGACCTGATCGAGTTGGTCCACATCGGCGGGAAAGAATGCCTTTTGTACAAAACCCTGCCCATCGATGTTGCGATCGTGAGGGGAACGACGGCGGACATGGACGGCAATGTCACCATGGAGAAGGAGGCCCTTACCCTGGAAGCGCTTGCCATGGCGATGGCCGCCAGGAACTCCGGAGGCATCGTTATTGTGCAGGTGGAAAGAATAGCCGATCGTGGGACGCTCAATGCGCGCCAGATAAAGATCCCGGGAATCCTGATCGACTGTGTGGTGGTGGCCAAACCCGGAAATCACTGGCAGACTTTCGTCGAATATTATAATCCGGCTTTCAGTTGTGAGATCCGGATGCCTATGCAGTCAATCCCGCCCATGGAGATGGGCCCGAGGAAGATCATTGCCAGGCGGGCGGCTTTCGAGTTGATGCCTAACAGTGTAGTAAATCTCGGGATCGGCATGCCCGAAGGGGTTGCGCAGGTCGCCAACGAAGAGCGGATAATCGAGCACCTGACTCTCACTACCGAACCCGGCGTCATAGGCGGCCTTCCCAACTCGGGGATCAACTTCGGCACAGGGATCAACATGGTTGCGCTTGTCGACCAGCCTTACCAGTTCGATTTTTACGACGGAGGCGGTCTGGACATGGCGTTTCTTGGAGCTGCGGAAGTGGACAGGGAGGGGAACGTCAACGTCAGTAAGTTTGGACCCAGGTTCGTTGGACCGGGCGGATTCATCAACATCAGCCAAAACTCCAAGAATATTGTTTTTGTCGGCACTTTCACCGCCGGCGACCTAAAGGTGGCGGTGGAAGAGGGCAGGGTGAGGATCGAGCAGGAAGGAAGAGAACGCAAATTCATCGATCAAGTCGAGCAGAAAACCTTTAGCGGCAAATATGCTGCAAGGAACAAACAACCTGTGCTCTACGTTACGGAGCGCTGCGTCTTCAAACTTAAGGAAGAGGGACTGGAACTGCTGGAAATAGCTCCGGGAATTGATATCGAGAGAGACATCCTGGCCTCCATGGCTTTCAAACCGATCATCGACAAGGAGCCCCAATTGATGGATGCGAGGATTTTTCAACCTCAACCGATGGGTCTAAAAAACGATCTGCTGAGTCTGCCGATCGAGGATCGCCTAAGCTACAATCTCGAGGAGAATCTTTTCTTCGTCAACTTTGAAAACCTGTATGTCAAGTCCTCCGAGCAAATCCGGAAAATCAAAGAAAGGGTCGAGAACATCCTGGCGCCACTTGGCATGAAGGTCAATACGATTGTTAACTATGACAATTTCAACGTAGCCCCTGATCTGGTCGATGAGTATTCGGATATGGTGAAATATGTCATGCGGTTCTACAAGAGCACTACGCGTTATACGACAAGCACCTTCCTGCGGATGAAACTCGGCGATGAACTGGCGAAGCGGGATGTGGCGCCGCACATCTATGAGACGAAAGAGCGTGCACTGCGGGCACTGGCGCAAAAAGAGAAATAAACCTTTTTTGCCTTGAGCGGGCCTGATCGATCAGCCCTGCCGTGTCGATTTCTATGCCTGCTGCGTAAGCTTCAAGAAAACACCCGGTTTGCACGAATTTGCGTCATGCGGTTTCGCGAAAAGATTCACGCTGAGTCCGGTTTCTGTGCCATACTTAGAGTCGTCTCGATCCTTGAAAACAGATTGCCTGAAAGGAGAGGGTTATGGAGTGGAGCGCTGTTAGCGTTATTGGCATTATTCTGTCGTTAGCGTTCATTGTCGTTCTGGCGCTTAGGGGGTGGCATATCATCGTCATCGCGCCTCTCGCCGTCGTCATCGTAGCCATTTTGTCCAATTTGAACATCATGGAAACCATGACGGGACCCTATATGAAAGGGTTCACCAATTACGCCAGCAAATTTTACCTTATTTTTCTGGCCGGATCTTTATTCGGCAAATTCATGGAAGACGGACAGGCGGCGCGCTCCATCGCCAACGGTATTTTGAAAGTTACCGGCAGAGATAGCCCCATGCGGGTAATGCTGGCAGTTTCACTCGTTGCCTTGTGTCTCACTTACGGCGGTGTGAGCCTGTTTGTCGTCATTTTCGCAGTTCTCCCGATCTCACGGCCTCTTTTCAAGGAAATGAATCTCGCGTGGCATCTTTGGCTGGCGGCATTTATATTCGGAGGGGCATCGATCACCATGACCATGCTCCCCGGAAGTCCTCAGATCCAGAACATCATACCTACAAAATACATGGCCTCAACGACTTATTCGGCGCCGCTGGTCGGTCTCACCGGGGCGGTCGTTGTCATTATCTTCAACCTTTTTTATTTTCGCTACATTCTGAAAAAGTCCAAAGAGAGGGGAGAAACTTACGAGGAACCTGCACCCGGCCTCCTCGGAGCGGGAGCAGCCGCTTCAGGTCCCACGCCCAATGTCTTTCTAAGTCTGGTGCCTCCGATTGTCGTTCTGATACTGCTCAATTTTGACATCCCGTATATCAAAAGAGACGCGGTTATCGCTTTGATAGGCGGTGTGCTGACATGTATCGTCCTGTTCTGGAGATATTATGCCAATATAGTCGACACCATGAGCAAGGGCGCCCTGAACACGGTCGTTCCCGTTGTCAATACATGCGCTGACGTCGGCTATGGTATGGCCGTTGCCGCCACGACCGGATTCAAATTGATCTCATCGTGGCTGCTGGCCATTCCCGGGAATCCGGTCATCTCTCTGGCGATCGCCACCAACATTATGGCGGCCATAACAGGGTCCGCATCCGGGGGTCTCGGAATTATCATGGAGACACTGGTGCCCAAGTATCTGGCCATGGGCGTGAATCCGAACCTGATCCACAGGATTGCCGCCATGGCTTCCGGCGGTTTCGATGCCATGCCTCATAACGGGGTAGTCATCACCACCCTTGCGATCGCCGGGCTCACTCACAAAAATGCTTACAAACACCTTTTCTTTGGGCACGTCGTTGCCGACACTCTCGGCCTGATCGTCGCCCTCCCTGTTGGAATATGGATCTATGGTTAGTCTGAGTCCCGGGAGGAGAAAGCCATGAGGACACTCAACATCAAAAAAGCGGCCATACTTGGAGGGGGCTTAATCGGTTCAAGCTGGGCGACCAACCTGGTGTGGAAGGGCGTCCCGGTCCATGTATGGGACGTCAGCGGCGAGGCTCTGGAGACAGCCCGGAATCGTATCCGGGAAAACCTGGAATATCTGGTCTCAAAAGGCATCCTGACGGCTGCCAAAGTGGACCAGGCGCTGGGCCAGGCAAAATACACGACGAGTCTCGAAGAGGCTGTGAAAGATGCGCAGTTTCTCCAGGAGTCGGTCCTGGAGCAATACGAGGTGAAACGGGCCGTGCTGGCGGAGGTGGATAAGCATGCTCCGGCGGATGCTGTTTTTGCGAGCAGCACTTCCGGGCTTCTTGTCACGGAGATCGCCAAGGGATCGAAGCATCCTGAGAGATGTCTGGGCGCCCACCCCTGGAACCCTCCTCATCTTATCCCGCTTGTTGAGATCACCAAAGCGCAAGAAACGAGAGAAGAGACGATAAAGAAAGCCTGCGACTTCTACATTTCATTGGGCAAGGAACCCGTCGTTCTCCAGAAAGAGTCCCTTGGGTTCATCTCCAACAGGCTCTCCATGGCCCTCTACCGGGAAGCCGCCGACCTCGTAATGAGAGGGGTCTGCTCCGTGGAGGACATCGACAAAGCTGTGAACTTCGGACCGGGCCTGCGCTACGCTCTCATGGGCCCCAACCTCATCTATCAATTGGGAGGCGGCGCCCACGGGATTCAGGGTCTGCTCAAGCACCTCGAGAATTCAACTGCGCTTTGGCTGGAGGACATGGCGGCCTGGAAGAAATGGCCGCCGGAATGGAGTGAAATAGCGCAGGAAGGCGTGAACAAAGAAATGGCCAATCGCTTGCCTGAACAGGGCCGGACCAATGAAGAGATTGCCAGGTGGCGGAATGACGGCCTCATCGAGATCCTGAGGTTTTTGAAAAAGATCTGAATCAGACCGGTTATTGTAAATTTCCTGTTCTTGGAATAGAGGTGACATAGACCAAACACGGATGCAAATTTTGCAAGGGGGATTTATGGACAAACCATTTGAACGCATGGCAGTCATCGGCACCGGCGTTTTGGGCACGCAGATTGCTATGGTCTCAGCGTACGCTGGTTATGAAGTCACCGTCTACGATGCCGTCGAGGGGTCGTTTGACGCCACAATCGCCAAGCTGAGCGCAGACCTTAAGGCAAAAGGGATGATCCCTTTCATCCCGTGGGACAAGTGGGAGGAGTGCAAGAAGAAAATTCGATTTGAGACCGATCTTGCCCGCGCGATAGAAGACGTTGATTTCATAGTTGAGGCGATAACCGAAGACGTCGAAATGAAGAGAAAGCTCTTCAAACAGATGGGAGAACTCGCACCTGCCAAAACAATCTTTGCAACCAACAGCTCCTCCCTTCCCATTTCGAGGATGGAAGACGCCGGCGGGAGGCCGGAGCGGTGCATCAACACTCACTTTTATCAACCTCTCTATGGAATGATCATGACGGACCTCATGGCGGGAACGAAAACCCTTCCCGAGGTCATGCAGAAGGGGGAAGAATGGATCCGGTCCCTGGGCATTATCCCGCTGCTGGTGAAAAAAGAGGCCCTGGGATTTTGCTTCAACAGCGTATGGCGAGCCGTAAAGAAACAAACCCTCTATATGTGGGCGAACGGCATCGTTGATTTCCGGGATGTCGACAGGGCATGGATGATTTTCACGGGCAATAAGGTCGGACCTTTCGCCATGATGGATAGCGTGGGTCTGGACACCGTCTTCAACATCGAGATGGTTTATTACGATGAGTCGAAGGACCCCAGAGATAAGCCGCCTGACGCATTGGCGGAGATGGTCAAAAAGGGTGAACTGGGCATGAAGAGCGGGAAAGGATTTTACTCATATCCCAATCCCGAGTTCCTCGAGCCCAACTTTCTGAATCCGAAGAAATAAGGAGGAGTTGTATGAAAGACAAAGCTGTCATCACGGCGGCGATCACGGGGAGCATCCACACCCCGACAATGTCGGATTATCTTCCCATCACGCCGGCGCAGATTGCCGATGATGCAGTCAGGGCTTATGAGGCCGGCGCCGCCGTCTGCCATGTCCACGCCCGGAATCCTGAAACGGGGATGCCTGTCCCCGATCTAAACCTCATGAAGGAAATCATCACCAGCATCAAGAGCCGTTGCAACATGGTCATCTGCATCACTACGGGCGGAGGCCAAGGCATGACCGTTGAGCAAAGAGTTGCCCCGGTCGAACTCTACAAGCCGGAACTCGCCTCATTCAATGCCGGCTCCATCAACTTCGCGCTTTTCCCGGTCATTCCGCGATTCAAAGAGTGGAAGTTCGAATGGGAGAAACAATTCCTCGGCTTGTCGGAAGACGCCATCTTCCCGAACACCTTTAAGTCCATGCGGGAATACTGTGCTAAATTCGCTGAGACGGGCACCAAACCCGAGTTCGAGATTTACGACGCGGGTATGGTGAACAACGTGGCCTTTCTGATACAGGCGGGTTATGTCAAGAAGCCGGTCTACATCCAGTTCGTCATGGGGGTCCTGGGCGGAATCACCCCGAGTTCGGAGAACCTTCTTTTTCTCGTGGACTATGCAAAGAAGCTCATCGGGGACTTCGAGTTTTCCGTCTGTGTTGCCGGCCGGGCACAGTTTCCCATCTGCACGCAATCGCTGCTCATCGGCGGAAATGCACGGGTGGGCCTGGAAGACAATTTATTCATCGAAAAGGGCCAGATGGCGAAAAGCAGCGCAGAGCAGGTTGCCAAGATCATCCGCATCGCCAAAGAACTGGGCATCGATCCCGCCACACCCGACGAAGCCAGAAAGATCTTGGGATTGAAAGGGATCGAAAAAGTGGACTTCTGACCGGTTTGCCCGGACAACCTGGATTTTTTGTGGTTTTGAAGGCGAAAATTCGTTGTCCTATTCGCACAATCCGGAATATAAGGCAGCATGCAGCATGACTGCTCCAGGCGGAAACGGGCAAGCAATGATTCGCAGAATACAAGCTCAGGACAGGCCCCCGGGAAATGGGGGCCTTTTCATACAGGGGGGCCGGTTGCGGTTCGACTCTATCGATTGGGCGAGACTGCGCCGCTTCAGGTGGGTCCCGATTGCTGCGGCGGCCGTTTGGGTTATGGCGGTCTGGATTAAGATAATCGTCCGGCCTCAAGGTGATTTTCCGCTCCACTTTGAGCTTGGCAGACGGCTCGCCAGGGGCGCTTTCATATACGAAGGCGGTCTCGATTTCGTTTATCCGCCCTTCTGGGCAATGGTCCACGCCCCACTTCATATCTTCGGCATGCATGCTGCCCAGATCATCGTGTATCCTCTGGCCGTAGTTGCCGTAGCGGCACTGGTCCTAACGCTCCAGCGCCTCTCGGAAAAGAGCATGCCGCTTTCACCGGACGCCTCCTTCTGGTCCACAACGCTGGCCATCCTGCTCGGGAGCCTTTTTCTGGGGCGCGACCTCCCCGAGGTCGGAGTGAATACGGCCCTGGTGGCATTGTCCTGGCTGTCGGTCTATTTCTGGTCAAAGGAGCGCGACATTGCCGGCGGGGTAGTCCTTGGCATGGCGGGGGCTTTGAAGTGTACGCCTCTCCTCTTTGTCGCCTGGTTCATCCTCAAGCGGCAATGGAAGATCGCGGCCGCAGCATGCGCCGCCTTTGCGCTCTTCACTCTGAGTCCGGTCCTGGTGAGCGGTCCCGATCAATATGTCCGCATGATGAAGACCTGGATTGCAGGAGTGGTCCGGGGAGTGGGCGATTTGGACCCCTCCCGCGGCCCGCTGGGGGAGGAAAAGGTTGAAAACCTCTCGCTTCGGCCCGCCCTGGCCCGCTACCTCATGAATCTGCCATACGGACACATGGGCAGGCCGGAGACATCGGACGATCCCCGCCACCCAAGTATTCCACCCAGCCCGTACTATCTTCAGTTCCTGGATTTGCCGGTTTTCTGGGCGGGAATGGTGGCGCGCCTTCTTATGGCGGCGCTTTTCATTTGGATGGTCTGGCTGATGCGGCGCCGACCGGTAAGCCGCAATTCCATTGAAATCCTCTGGGAATGCGCAGCGGTATCAATCCTTATACTGCTCTTCTCGCCGATTACATGGGTTCAGCATGCTGTGGGGGTGCTGCCGGCCCTCTACCTGATCTGCCGCGCCGCTTTCGCCGGCTTCAGTCTTTCCCGCTTGCAGACTGCGGCGATGGGGGCCTATGTCATCTTCTGCACGCTCATGAGCAGGTTTTTGTTCGGACGGGACTTTATAAAGATCGCAAATGCCTACCGTGTGAAAACATTGGGCTTCATTCTCCTGTTGGGTGTCGTCCTGGCCTTCCGGCAGCGCTTTTCGAATACGGAGATCTCTCGCAAGATCAATTCCAGTGGGGAAAACTCCCCACCGGAATTTCAACCCGAGGTTTAGTCGGCCGCCGGCAAAGTGACATCGAAAACACTGTATTCAGATTGATCCAACAAACCTTGCGAATTTCCGCTTATATCTCGATCGTTGGACAGACCCTTGTCGGCATCGTTTTTTATGGTGCTTTCGCCGGCATCTTTATCTTTTTCTGCATATCCCGCCGGGAAAGTTACATCGAAAGCACTGTATTCAGATTGATCCAACAGACCTTGCGAATTTCCGTTTATATCTCGATCGCCGGATATACCGCTGTCGGCATAATTCTGCATGGCGGCTGTGCCTCTGACATCTTTATCTTTTCCTGCGCCTCCGCATGCAAAGGCCTGCGCGCTCAGAAACAGGGCCGTGAACCCGATTGCCACAATGCTCAGTAATTTTGAGTTCATTTTTCCTTCCTTTCATCGTGATGTTCTATGGATACGCTAACCATAGAAGAAAACTTTGTCCATGAAGTCCATGCCCGCGCGGACCAGATAGACGGCTTGGGCCACGGCGTGACCTGAAGTGCGAAGGGTGTGAAGCCGGTAGGCAGAACTTCCGGCTTAACGCCTCCGGCCATAGACAGGTCAGGGATAGCGTGGAGAACAGATTATCTTCACTCTTCACTCTGTTGTGAGGACTACCCGAAACCGCGCCTCGCCGCTCATCATGTGTTCATAGGCTTCGGCGGCACGCTCCAGCGGGAAGACTTCGGTCATGGCCCGCACGCCGGTGAGCACGCTGAAGGAGAGCGTATCCTGTGAATCGATGGACGTACCGGACGGCCACCCAACGATCGACCGGCGCCCCATGAGGAGCTGAATTGCACCCACTTCGATCGGGTCAGCAGCCGCACCGATGACTATTAAACTCCCGTTGACGCCGAGACCGCCCACGGCCGCACTCATCGCCTTGCCGCTCGTAACGGTTGCGACGATTACTCTTGCGCCGCCCAACTTGCCTAATTCCACGGCAACGTCCTGCGCCTGATTGTCAATGTAATGCACCGCACCAAGCTTCCTGGACAGCGATTCCTTGTCCCGGCCGCGCGCGATGGCGACGGTCCTGAAACCCATCTTCGCCGCGAACTGAACGGCCAGATGTCCAAGCCCGCCCACGCCGAGCACGGCGACCGTATCGCCGGGGCGGGCGCCGCTGTTGCGAAGGGCATTGAACGTCGTAATTCCCGCACACATCATCGGTCCAGCGTCCACGGCTGAAAAGTCTGCCGGGATAAGCGCCAGGGCCGCTGCGGGAGCGATCATGAATTCGGCGTAGCCCCCGTCGTAAGTGATGCCGGGTATTTGAAGCGCGGTTTGGCAGGTAATGAAATCGCCTCGGCGGCAGGAATCGCAATGCCCGCAGTGTCCGCCGTGCCAGCCGACCCCGGCCCGTTGGCCGGGCATCCATTCGGCCACGCCAGTGCCTACCGCATCAACGATTCCGGCAATCTCATGTCCCGGGACACGCGGGTACACTATGCCCGGCCAGGTTCCTTCCCTGGTTAAGGAATCGCTGTGGCAGATGCCGCAGGCTTGAACTTTTATGCGCACGAACCCGGCGCCCGGCTCCGGGATTTCACGTTCAACGAATTCAAAGGGACCACCCGGTCCAGCGATTTGCACAGCACGCATAGTCGCCATAATAGTTTCTCCCATCCCATTCCTTTTTCACTGAAATTCTCAGACATTTACGATTTTCGTCTGGAATTCTCGTTTCGGGTTTCAGACACCGGCGTAAACCAGTCGGGTGAATAAAGATCCGTCGATCAGGAACCTGCCCCACTTGGCATCGTAGGCAGCAGAAGGTTTGGCGATGATCACTTCTTTAAGCGACCTGCCCTGCTTTTTCATAGCGGCCACCTTGTCGCGCATGTCGACCAGCATGTCGCGGTATTCGATGAGTTGGGATTTATTACCGACGGGACCATGTCCCGGGATGATAACGGTCTTGTCCGTGACTTTGGCAAGGTTGGCTTCCGTGGCGCGGATCATGCCGTTGATGCTGCCTCCGGCCGAATAGTCGATGAAGGGGTAGAAACCGTTCCACCACGTATCGCCGATGAGAAAGACATCGGAGTCGGCTAACTCTACGGAAATATCGGCGTCGGTATGGCAAGGGCCGTAGTATTCGAGCACAATGGTTGCGCCATTGAAGCCCAGAGTACGATCGGTCTTGAACACCTCCGTTGGAATTGCGTCTTCGGGTGAGGGTGGAAAAGTGAAGTCCCAATCGTCCACTCGCGTGATGGCGGAAAGATGCTTTCGCGTGTTCTCGTGGGCGATGATGGTTGCGCCTGCGGCATGCAACCACTGGTTGCCGCCGGTGTGATCGAAGTGCCAGTGAGTATTAATGAGATACCTTATGGGGTCCGGGCTGATCGCAGCGAGAGCAGTGGTGATCTTGGACCGTGAAACGGTGATGCCGGCGTCAACGAGAAGCTTGCCGTCGTGACCGGAAAGCACGGTGATATTCCCGCCGGAACCCATGAGAACGTTGATGTTTTCCCGGAGCGACTGGACGGTAATCTCAGCCTTGGCGGCTTCGCTTCGGGCCAGGCTGACGATGCCGATATTTCCCGCGAAGGGTTGACTCGGAGCGGGCTCACGGCGGCTAGAAGCCCCGGATGTTTGTCTTAGCGTCATGATAGTCTCCTTTTTAGACCTGTATAAAGTTAAAGTCCCGGCATGAAAGTCGTTGCAGCGCCGAGATTCCGGCGCTCGCGTTTTCGCGCGAGCGCCCGTGGTCATCGACAGATCAAGGACAGCCTGGAGATTGGGGTGAAGTCTTTAAAATGAAAAAACATTCCCCCGCTGTTTCGAGTTTTCGCGATTCGCGAAATTCTGCACTCAATCCAAACTGCCTTTACGCGGCTTCGGAAAGCGTCTGAACCGATGACTTTCTTTCCTCGAGAAAGCCCAACAGCTCGTGGTTAACCTTTTCGGCATGAGTCCAGGTGATGCCGTGGGGTCCGCCTTCCACAACCACCAGCCTGCTTCTCATGACAAACTCGGGTGTTCGCTTTCCCGACGCGGCGAAGGGAAGAATCCGGTCGGCGTCGCCATGAACGACCAGCGTAGGAACGTCGATGCGTTTGAGGTCCTCCCGGAAGTCGGTCAACCACGCCGAGACGCAATCCAGAGTACCTTTGGGCGAGGCGCCTGCTGCGACGGCCCAACTGAGCTGAACAACCTGGTCACTGATCAGTTTGCCCCTCAGGACGTCAACGTTGTAGAAATCGGAGAGAAACTTGCAAAGGAAAGCCGGACGGTCAGCAGCTATAGCTTTTTTGATTCCTTCGAAGATGCTGCCGTCCACGCCGTCAGGGTTGTCAGGCGTTTTCAGCAGGAATGGGGGAACTGAAGACAGAAACGCTGCCTTTTCCACCCGTTCTGATCCGTAGGCGCCCAGATAGCGGGCCACCTCGCCTCCGCCCATTGAGAAACCGATCAACGCTGCGTCGCGCAGGTCGAGCTTGGTTATGAGTTTGTGCAAGTCCTCAGCAAGAGTGTCATAATCGTAGCCGGAAGTGGGCTTACTGGAGTTACCGAATCCTCTGCGGTCGTACGTGATGACCCGGTAACCTGCATTCAGCAGGACCGGCACCTGCTTCTCCCAGGAAGCACCGCTAAGGGGCCAGCCGTGAATCAGAACGACGGGCTTACCGGCGCCGTGGTCCTCGTAGTAGAGGTCTATGCTGCTGCTGTTCTCTTTACCTACATTAATGAAGGACATTGAGATTCTCCCTTTATTGTACATTGTTGTTGATTATTGTCGGTCAGATCGAGTATCGCCTCATAAAAAAACGGTAATCATTTCGATCTCGTCGGCAAGTATTTGAGAAATAAACTAAAATTTGACAGCAGGTTTCTGAAGAGAGTCTATGAATTCACTTTTCATGGGAGTTCCATGTCGTTTCCGCTCCGACCTGAATTAATTTTGGCCGTCGCACGCAAAAATGTATTACGCACAGTTTTCGGCGTGTTTCGCAACAGGCAGGATGCTATTTACCTTGCCAGCGAGGTTTGCGCTCTCCAGAAAAGCAGGCGTTCCCTCTTTTAGATGCTCTGCATTGTTAACGCTGGTGAGAATACATTCACAGGGGGTGGTCCTGAATCCATTCTACAGTGTTGTGAATATGAGCCAGGATACTTATATTCCATCTGTTTATCAAAACACTAATCACTATTGTCGTTGCGACTACTATCCCGGGTTTTGTTGTTTTTTGCGCAACATTTTCAAAAGAAGGATCAATTCAGGGACAGGCTAACTATCGGTCAGGATGGGAGTTAAACCGCAGTACTATTGACTTAAGGAAAAACTTAATTGGATATTTGGCGGACTGGAAAGGCCGCGCGCAGCATTGGAGTCAAACCCGACCCGGCAAGTTTGAAGAAATAGTGTAATGACGGGTTGCTTTAATAAATTAATAGATGTATACTGCCTTTTAATCAGATTTGGTGGATCGAATTCGATAGTTCTTCGATCTCCCTGCCATCAAATCCCCATCAGTCACTGACCCTCTGCACCTGCAAAGATTACATCTGCGACAGCAACCTGGTTGGCGACGATGATTTTGGCGCCCGTCGAACAGGTGCGCTTTATGCATGCCCCATCTGCGATGCGCTTTGGATTAGTGTCCATTCGAGAACACCGGATGAACGCAGGAGAATTTCGCCTTATAAACGTAGGGGAATTTCACCTCGCCGGACACTTGCAGTTTTGAAACGAACCGAATACTTTTACCGAGTTTCCGAATCGGGGTTTGCATACCTCCATCTAACATCTATGATCCGGAAACATCAAGGATTTCAGCTTACATGACTTTTGATGATTTACAACTGACCCAACCCATCTTGAAGGCCCTGTCACAATGCGGCCACCACACCCCCACTCCAGTGCAGGCGCAGACAATTCCGAAAGTACTTGCCGGACGGGACGTTATCGCTTCCGCCAATACGGGCACCGGCAAAACTGCCGCTTTCATTCTTCCAATGCTCCAACGCCTGTCCGCCGCCCAGTCCGCTCCCGGAAAGGGCCTGCGCGCCCTGGTGCTTACACCGACGCGCGAACTTGCCACCCAGATTCTGCAGGAGGCGCGGACCTACTCAAGATATCTCAAAGTACACAGTATCGCTATTTACGGCGGGATGCCGTTCGGCGATCAGATCCGGGCGCTGTCTCAGTTGCCGGCCATGATCATCGCCACTCCGGGAAGGCTCATCGACCACATCTGGCGCGGGCGAATCAATCTGTCCAATGTCGAGATCCTGGTCCTAGACGAAGCCGACCGCATGCTCGACATGGGATTCATCAATGATGTGGAATTCATATCGGACGCCATGCCGGAAGGCTGCCAGACCCTGCTGTTCGCCGCCACAATGGGAGAAGCGGCAACAAGGCTGGCGCAGAAATTTATGAAAAATCCAGATCGCATTGAAATTGCCCAAGGCAAAATAACTCACGATAAGATCGAACAACGGTTGCATTTGGCAGACGGCCTGCAGCACAAGAACCGGCTGTTGAGGCACCTTTGCGCTGACGCAGCGGTTACACGGGCGATTGTTTTCTCCGCCACAAAGAGAGACGCCGACAGCCTGGCCCGGGGGCTGGGCACCGAGGGATACGCCGTGGCCGCTCTCCACGGGGACATGACTCAAAGCGCCCGCAACCGTACGATAGAGAATATGAGGCGGGGCAAGATCAGAATACTGGTGGCCACGGACGTTGCCGGGCGCGGGATTGACATAACCGGCATCAGTCATGTCATAAACTACGATCTGCCGCGGTGCGCGGAAGATTACGTAAACCGCATAGGCAGGACGGGACGCGCCGAAAAGTCAGGCATCGCGATATCCTTTGCCTCACGCGCCGATCTCCCATACCTTGACCGCATCGAGCACTATATCGGGCAAAATTTAACAATTCACACAATTCCCGGTCTGGAGCCGGCTCACGGATTGATTAACTCAGGCAAGTCAAAGGCGGGCCCTAACGGCGCAGGCAAAAAACGGGGTTCGAGCGGCCGGCCGGCTCTTGGCCACCACCAAAGGACCAGGGGGGCAGGAGCACGCTCAGGCAATTAGATAATACCAATTTGCCCACCATTTAGAGGGATAAAACCTGCTGTAGCGCTTTGCTGATTGAATCCAAAGATTCTTTATTCATGATTTCAATCCAGCGGGTCAAGCGGGTTTTGTCCACTGCTCTTAACGGATCACAAACAGCAAGGACATTCTTTCCCATACAGAAAACCTTTACGGTGATCGGCGGGTGCGGCCGGTTGCCGGAAGAAGACAGAGGAACCACTAGAACAGCTCTTCGAGCTTGATTGACAGGGTATGCCGCAACCAAAACGCAAGGGTGTATTTTCTTGTGATTTCCGAGCCTTGCGTTGGATCGAGATTCACCCACCATACGTTACCCCTTTGGAGCTCACTCGATTCCATCACCCACCGTTACATCCCAGTCTTTCATTTCAGCATTAAGTTCTTCATCTGACTCCTTATCAAAAATCTTGCGTTATCAGACGGAGGTGCTCATAGTATAATTCCATTTTTGGTATGGTCTGTTCAGTTTGAGGTTACTGCATGGCTGGTTTACGGCCTTGGCCGCAGAAGGGCCAACGTTTTATGATAGAGATTAAAAATGTCACCAAGTGGTACGGGGATTTTCAGGTACTTTGCGACATAAACGAGGTAATAGATCGCGGGCAAACAGTGGTGATTTGCGGTCCAAGCGGTTCGGGGAAGAGCACTCTTCTTCGATGCGTCAATGGCCTGGAGCCTTTTCAGAAAGGCGAGGTCCTTGTAGACGGCATTTCGGTCTCAGACCCCGAAACCAACCTCTGCAAACTGCGGCAGAAAATAGGGATGGTTTTCCAGCGCTTCGAACTCTATCCGCACATGACCGTCATGGATATGATCACCCTTGCTCCGATGAAAGTAAGAAAGAAATCGAAGCGTGAGGCCCAAGCCAAAGCGATGGAACTGCTCGAGCGGGTAGGTATTCCGGATAAGGACCGCGCCTACCCGGCAAATCTTTCCGGAGGTCAGCAGCAGCGGGTTGCTATTGCCAGGGCTCTGGCGATGGAGCCCGAATACATGATGTTCGACGAACCAACTTCGGCACTGGACCCCGAGATGATCCAGGAAGTTCTCGAGGTCATGACCGATCTGGCAAAAGAGGGAATGACGATGCTTGTGGTAAGCCATGAGATGGGATTTGCCCGGGAAGTCGCCGATGAGATAATCTTTATGGATGCGGGGCGTATAGTCGAACGCGGGACCGACGAGGAGTTCTTTAAAAATCCCAGACACCAGCGCACGAAGGACTTCCTCAACCAAATCCTCAAGTAAGAATTGAGGAATTAAGGATTTAAAAACGATTAAAGTCCTTTGAATTCCTAAATCCTCGATTCCCGAATTGATAAATTCCCAAATTCCTTAGAAGGTAAAGTCTATGGAAAAAGTCATCGGTGTTTTGGGCGGCATGGGCCCCGAGGCGACGCTTTATTTTTACAGAGAACTGATCGTCCAGACACCGGCTCGAACAGATCAGGAACACTTGCGCGTAATCATCGACTCCAACTCGAAAGTACCCGACCGAACCCAGGCGATACTGCATGGGGGAGAGTCTCCTGTCCCCGCCCTGGCTGCCGGCGCAGCGGCGCTCGAGCATGCAGGAGCTGACTTTATCGTTATTCCTTGCGTATCCGCTCACTTTTTCCTGGAAAATCTCCGGGAGCGAACCAGCCTGCCCGTGCTCTCCATTTTCGACATAGTAGCCGAACACATCGCGGAGAACCATCCAGGGGTAAACGTGCTGGGTCTGCTCGGCACTACAGGGACTGTCCAGAGCGGTCTTTTCCAAGAACGGCTGAGCAGGACCGGGAGACGGGCTTTTTCCCCGGAACCCGACGATCAATTCCGCATCACATCGGCGATCTACGATATCAAGGATGCCCTATCCCAGCGCACACGAAAAGAAATCGCGATCGACGTTTGCGCAGTTGCGCGCAGACTTGTCGAAAGGGGAGCCCATGGGATAATCGTGGGTTGTACCGAGCTACCATTGGTGCTGGATCCTGCCGAAGTGCCGGTTCCGGTTTTCAACCCGCTCAAATTGCTGGCAAGAGCCGCTATTATTGCTGCCAAGGAAAGGTAAGCGGTAAGGGGCGAGAGGTTAGAGGAAACCCCCAACCCCTTAACCCAGCCCATAACCCCTAACCCGGGAGAAACCATGAATCTTGCTCGTTTTCCGCGCCGGCGTTACGCCGATGGACCCACCCCCATCCACAAACTCACCCAACTCTCAGAACGCCTTGGAGGACCCCAAATATACATCAAACGGGACGATCTCCTCGGGTTTGCGGCGGGCGGCAACAAAATCCGCAAGCTCGAATTTGTGGTTGCCGATGCTATCGCCCACGGAGCGGACACCCTCATAACCTGCGGTGCGGTCCAATCCAATCACTGCCGCCTCACACTTGCCGCAGCAGTAAAAGAGGGCCTCAAATGCCGCCTAGTTCTGGAAGAGCGCGTGCCGGGCAGTTACAACCCCAAAGCGAGCGGGAATAACTTCCTGTATCACCTGTTGGGGGTTGAAGAGATCCGCGTGGCGCCGAGCGGTGCGGATATGGAGAAAGAAATGGATTCTGTCGCCGCCAGGTTGCAGGCTGAGGGCAGGAAAGGCTATCCGATTGCAGGTGGCGCATCTTCTCCCCTGGGCGCCCTGGGCTACGTTGCCTGCGCCGAGGAGACCCTGGCCCAGGCATTCGATATGGGCATTCGAATCGACAGCGTGATCTGCGCCAGCGGAAGCGCTGGAACGCACTCAGGACTTCTGGCCGGTTTCTGGGGCAGCAACACCGATATCTCTGTTGCCGGAATAAATGTCAGCCGCACCAAAGAGTCCCAGGAAAAGATCGTTTTCGACCTGACAACAAAAACGGCGGCCCTTCTCGGGCTCAGGGGGCAAGTGCCGCGTCATGCCGTTGAGTGTTTCGGAGACTATGTGGGACCGGGATATTCACTGCCTACCGAAGGGATGGTTGAGGCGGTCAAGATGCTGGCCCGCACGGAGGCGATCCTTTTGGACCCGGTATACACCGGTAAGGCCATGGCGGGGATGATCGACCTCATCCGGAAGGGACATTTCAAAAAAGGGGAAAACATCCTTTTCGTGCACACCGGCGGCTCCCCCGCCCTCTACGCCTATATGGAGGCTTTTCTTAGCTGATTCGCGACATGACGGGGCACCAGGTCACATAGCCTTATTCCGCCTTTGCATAATCCGGCAGGCGGAATCGCAGGACGCGCCCGGGATCGCGCGGGGCCTTTAAGAGATGCTCATTCCATTTCATGCGGATGCCCCCCGCGTTGCCGATTACGACCTGTAAAGCCTTATCGGCAGCCCACTCCCTTCGATCTCCGGCGTGGAGCATCGCGCTTTGGGTTTCTTTATCGTCGATTCTTACCTGAATCCAAACCGTATTGTCCGCTTCGACGGCGAACTTATTCTGAGAGTTGTTTTCATCCGTGCCTTGGACCGTATCGTCGTCCGCTACGGCCTCGGTGGAGTTGCTAAAAGCAAGGCGGGCAGGAGCATCATTATCCACTGTGGAGTCTTTTTCCAATGCTTGGCTAGCCTGTTTCCCCACATTTCCGGGCTCTTCGGCTTCTTCGGCCTCTCCATCCCCCTTGGCCGCCATTTCCGATTCCCTTATGTGAATCTCGGCGTTTCTTATCGCTTCATCGGCTTTTCGCAAATCAGGTCCTGGCTTCTCGATGCGAGCGCCAGGGCCCGGCGCCAATCGTTCCTGCAAGTCGGCAGGGAGTTCCTCCTGGGTAAAAACCCTTTCAGCTTCCGGTGGGGCGAACAGTTTTGAGCGTCTTTCCGATACCCACATACCGCCGTAGAAAACGGCTGCAGAGATCAAAACCAGGGCAAAAAGCGGCAAGCTGATCATCCTGCGCCTTTTGTGCAGTAGTTTCATCTGTTGCCCGTATCTTTTTATTCCGGCTTCCTGGGTATTGTATCTTTCAATTTCAGAAGAGAACTTTTGGATTAGAGGCTCAGCCTCTATTTGGAGAGCCTTACAGTAGGCACGTATTGTATTCCGAATGAGAAGAGAAGCCCCGAAACGCTCGAAGTCGCAAGCCTCAAGGGAAATGAGCACACCGATACTGATTCCGCTCCGCTCGGAAACGGTTTCCAGCGTCAGATTACGATTCAGCCTTTCGGTTTTGAGAAACTCTGTCAACTCTTTCATCAAATGTTCGTCTAAAGGGAGATCTGGATGAAAGCCTTGGATTCCAGGTCATGGACCCACTCTTCAAACTTGCGGTTCACTTCCTGCTCGTACAGAGTTCTTCGAACTTTTTCGCGTAAAGCCGGGTCTGTTGTGCTAACCTTTTTGCTATCGACGTCAAATACCTTAATAATGTAATATCCGCCAGGTCCCTGAACAAGGCCCGACACTTGGTCTTTTCTCACATTGCGGATCCCTTGCGCGATAAAGGGTGCGAGTTCATCGGCCGCCAAGTAGCCCAAATCCCCCCCCTCTTGTGCGGCGGGTCCCATCGAATACTGTTTGGCCAAACTCTGGAAATCCGCTCCGCCTTTGAGCTTATCGAGTATTTCACGGCCTGTTTTCTCAGCCTCTTCGGGCTTTGCGTATTTATCGCCGACCGGAAGTACGATCAAACCTAGATGGACCTTCTGAGAAGTCGTTGCGGACTCTGCCTTCTCCCCTTTGAGAAAAGCCTCAACCTGCTGATCGCCGATCACCACCTTCGACTTACAGACCCGTTCCACGAGACGGTCGCGTTCCATGTCCTTCTTTAGCTGCTCGCGAAATTTATCGAGGGTCTGGCCGTTAGCTTTCAGATTGATCTCAAGCTGCGCCAGAGTTGTCTTGTTCTGCTCAAGAAGTTGTTGGATTCTAATCTCCACCTCTGGATTGGTGACCGTAACCTTAAGCCGCTCTGCCTCCATGTCGGCGAGTTTCTGCCGGATCATCTGAGTGAGAAGATCGCGTTCAATTTTCGCCTTTTTTGCGGGGTCCGCAACGTCGAGCGTCGGCATGTTTTTTGCCGCAGCCTTCAATTGATTCTGAAGTTCGCTGTAAAGGATTATTTCTCCGTTGACGTTAGCTACGATGCGGTCCACCATTTCAGCTCGCGCCGTTGCAAATGAAAGAATGCCGGCGAGAATCATGCAAACCTTAAGACTTGAAATTCTATGAGGAGTCATATTGCCTCTACCTCCCGACTTGCCGCCAGTGTACATCCAGACTCCTTCGCCATTTCTCATGTGCAGGGACAGCCTGCCCAAAAGAGAGCAGCATGGAGGGGGCGCAAAGCCGATTTTTTTTTGTTAGTGAAGTTCACAACCTGTAGCATTTTCATCGAGTTCTTGCAAGATTCTTTTAAGCCGGAGGATTCTTTGTGGAAAATTTCGCCCCCAAATCTCCACTTTAAACTTTCGTTCCGATTCCGGGGTGAAGCTTAGCTTTTTCTGCCCGAAAAAAGAGAGCACCGGCCCAATATCCACACCTTGCGCGAATGATAGAATGAAGTTCTCTGCGTCTCCATCAAGGCGAACCACTTTGAGCCGCTTGAGAAGGAGCCGCATCATCGCCATCAAAACGAGGTTTTTCACCGCTTCGGGCAAAGGACCGTAACGGTCTCGCCATTCACCGGCCAGGTCCTCAATGGACTGCTCATCGGCCAGAGTAGCGAGCCGTTTGTAAGCGATAAGCCTCTGGTCCGTATCGCAGATGTAGTCTTCGGGCAGGAAGGCGGACACCGGGAGCTTTATGTCCATTTCCATTGCCTCTGCATGAGGTTCGCCACCCTTCATGATCTTCACAGCTTTTTCGAGCAGCTCCAGGTACAGCTCATAGCCGATCGCCGCGATATGCCCCGACTGTGAGGAGCCAAGAATGGCGCCACCCCCGCGAATTTGAAGGTCGTTCAGCGCAATCTTGAAGCCGGCACCCAACTCGCTGAAATCGAGAAGCGCACGCAGTCTCTTCTGAGCATCCCTGCTAATCAAGGTTTCGCCTGGAATGATGAGATAGGCGTAGGCCTGCTCGCTCGAGCGGCCCACCCGCCCCCTGAGCTGGTAGATCTGGGCAAGGCCGAACTTGTCGGCCCGGTTGATTATGATGGTGTTTGCGGCGGGAATGTCCAGACCCGATTCTATTATCGTGGTACAGACCAGCACGTCGATTTTATTGTGGATGAAATCAAGCATGACCCTTTCCAGCTCACGCTCCCTCATCTGCCCGTGGGCCACGGAAATTCGCGCCCCCGGGACCAGAACTGCGAGCCTGGCCGCCATCTGCGCAATAGTCTGCACGTGATTGTGCACGAAGAAGACCTGACCTCTGCGGTTGATTTCCCGATGGATCGCCTCGCGGATAGCGAACTCGTCGTAATTTGTCACGTAGGTTTCGATAGCCCGGCGATCCTGAGGAGGTGTTTCAATAGTGCTCAGATCCCGAATTCCGGCAAGAGCCATGTGCAGCGTCCTCGGGATCGGGGTAGCGGTAAGCGTCAGGACGTCAACCGACGTTCGAAGCTTTTTCAACCTTTCCTTGTGCCGGACCCCAAACCTGTGCTCCTCATCGATTATCAACAGCCCAAGGTCCTTGAAAACGACATCCTGCTGCAGAAGCCTGTGAGTGCCGATCACAATATCGATCGACCCCTTCTTTAGCTCGTTGAGAATTGCCTTTTGCTGAGCGGCCGACTTGAACCGGCTAAGAGAGGCGACATTGACGGGGAACCCCTCGAACCGCTCGTGGAAGCTCTCGTGGTGCTGTTCGGCCAGGACCGTTGTCGGGACCAGCATCGCCACCTGCTTTCCATCCATAACAGCCTTGAATGCCGCACGCAGAGCGACTTCCGTTTTTCCGTAGCCGACATCACCGCAAATCAGGCGGTCCATAGGGCGCTTCGAGACCATGTCATCGAGTACATCCTCGATTGCCTTTACCTGGTCCGGGGTTTCCTCGAAGGCGAAAGTTGTTTCAAATTCCTGAAAATAATGGTCGGGAGCCGTGAAAGAATGACCTTCACCCACCTGCCGGATGGCGTAGAGATCCAACAACTCCTCAGCCATTTTCTCGGCCGACTCCCTTGCCTTCTTCTTGGCTCTTTCCCAGGACTTGCCTCCCAGCTTGTCGACTTCGGGGTCCTGGCCCTCCAGGCCCATGTATTTCTGGACTTTCTCGAGTTTATCCACCGGTACGTAGAGCTTGTCACCATCCTGGTAAGCAATGAGCAGAAAATCGTTTTCCGCGCCGCCCGCGTTCAAATGCGCCAGCTCTTTATAGACCCCGATCCCATGGTCGACATGAACAACGAAATCGCCCTGGTGCAGATCCTGAAATGAGTTGATGAAAATACCCGCGACAGGTTTCTGCCCTCGCCTGCGCGGCCGCCTCTCGAATATTTCCTCTTCGGCTACTACAGCCAGCTTCTCTGCCTGCCATAAAAAACCGTTGCTAAGCGGCCCATGAATTATCTTCACCAGACTGGACCTGAATGACTCCTCACCGAAACCACGGCTGCTTACCACCGATTCTATCCCGTAGTCTTCCAGAAGCTCGGCGATTCTTACAGCTCGCTCCTTGTTGGAGCAGACCAGATAGACCGAAGCGCCTTCGGCGATCCATCCCCGAAACCGGGCTGCAAGGGGATCGAGCAGTCGCTCCCTATTTTCGTGACCCTTTACCGCTGCAGCAAGCTCGGTGTGAGAGACCGTTCCGAGGTCGAATACCGTTGTGGCCCCCTGGCGTTCCGAAAGCGAGTTGCATAGGAGCTGTTGGAAGCGGCAACCGGCCTCGAAGGATTTTTCAGGTTCGTCATAGAGTTCATTGGGGTGCCTTCGCCATTCGTTTTCCTGACATCCCTCGTCCCATGCCCGCAAAAGCTTTGCCCAGTGCCCTTCCATCTCCCGGCGCACCTGAATCGCGTCAGCCCAAATCAGAATAGCGTTTCGGTCAAGGTATTCCCAGATGGAAGCCGTCTTTTCAAAAAAGACTGAAAAAACGGACTCAAAAGCGCCCAAATGGTACCCTTCCGCAATCCTGTCGAGCCAGATATTGCCGGCGGCGGGCGAGAGCAGCTCCTTTCTCACGTCCTCGTAGACCGCGTCCTGCGCCCGCCGCCTGGCTTCCGCGTCCAGCACGATTTCGTTTGCGGGCAGGATAACCGCATCTTCCAACACGCCCATCGAGCGCTGAGTAACCGGGTGGAAGAGACGGATGGACTCGAGTTGATCCTCGAAAAACTCGAATCTCAACGGCCAGCGGTACAGAGGGGCATATACATCGAGCACGCCACCCCGGCGGCTCAAATCGCCGTAATCCTCAACGAGAGATACCCGGAAGAACCCGCGCTCGATCAGCCTTCGCATAAAGCCGTCCGGGTCGGCGATTTCTCCTGCGATCTTGTGCTCCATACCGGCAATAAGAATCTCAGGCGGGATAAGACGCTCGATCAGAGCCAGAGCGGAGGTAACCACCACCAGGGGGGAGGGGGCGGCGCGCAAAGCGTAGAGGGCTTCGACCCTCCGTGCCGTTGTTTCGGCTTTCCCGAGCGCCTGGGCCTTGTGTCCCGTACGTGACGGCAAAAACCAGACCCGCCGTCCCAGCGGCGCGGCGCCATTTTCCGCCTGGCCCTTGCCCGCGAAAAGGCAAATCATATCGGTGAATCTTTCGGCTTCCCTGTCAGTCGGGGCGACAAGCACGAAAGGTTTTCGAATCTGCCGCATGGCCATCGCTACCAAATAGGCCAACGCTGAAGGCTGGACGCCCCTGAAGACTGCCGACTCTTCAGACTTCCTTAAAAACGAGACGACCTCTTCGGATGCGGATTTCAAATCCGGTCCGGCAATTCGCTCTGCGGATAATTCAAAATGCTCTTCTCGAGATGCGGGAAATCTCATTATTTTTCCGAAAATCCTCGAAAATTCTGGTACAAAAGAACCGACCGGTTTCAAACTTTAATTATAACACACCTGAGTCGCACTTCATCTGGAAACTCAAGTTGCGTTGCCTCAGCCCTGCACGTGATCGACTCCCTGATTGCAGAATGTGGCACAAATTGGTATCTATCCGGAAGCCCCCATGAGTCACCAACACTTTTGAGGCAAATAATGGGCGAAAACCAAGCGAAAGAATACCTAAGGCAAATACCGAGCGTAGATGCCGTCCTGCAAATGGAAGCTGTCCATGATGCGCTTTCCCGCCATCCACGCAAGCTGGTCCTGGATGCAATCCGCGAGGAATTCGATGAGATAAGAAACCGGATATTAAAGTCCCACGGGTCTCCATCACCAATAGACCCCTCCGAACTTGCCCGCTCGATAGCGGAGCGCGCGGACAGACTCGCGGCTTTCACCCTGCGCCCTGTTGTAAACGCAACCGGAATAGTGATTCACACCAACCTGGGCCGCTCCCTTCTTTCAGAAGAGGCCCTCATGAGGCTTCAGACAGTTTGCCGTGGCTACAACAACCTCGAATACGATCTCCAGTTGGGCGAACGAGGCTCCAGATACGTTCACGCCGAGGCGATCCTTCGTGAACTGACCGGCGCTCAAGCCGCCTTGGTCGTGAACAACAACGCGGGAGCGGTCTTCCTGATTCTCAATACTCTTGCCAAGGGCCGTGAGGTCGTGGTCTCCAGAGGGCAATTGGTCGAAATCGGGGGATCTTTCCGGATTCCGGACGTAATGAACTCAAGCGGGGCAATACTGAGAGAGGTGGGCACAACCAACCGAACGCACCTCAAAGATTATGTGTCGGCCATAACCGACCAGACGGCCCTGCTCATGAAGGTGCATACCAGCAATTACAGGATCGTGGGTTTTACCAAAGAGGTTCCGCTAAGCGAGTTGGCAACCCTGGGACGCGACCGCGAGCTGCCTGTCGTGGAAGACCTCGGCAGCGGATGCTTCATCAATCTGACACCTTTTGGACTACACGGCGAGTCAACGGTGCAGGAGACCGTCCGGGCAGGCGCCGACCTCGTCACCTTCAGTGGAGACAAGCTGCTTGGAGGTCCTCAGGCGGGCATCATGGTCGGCAGGAAGGATCTGATCGAAAAGTGCAGAAAAAATCCAATCACACGAGCCTTGCGGGTTGACAAAATGACTCTGGCCGCTCTCGATGCGACCTTGAGGCTGTACAGAGACGAACGGCAGGCCCTGGAGAAAATTCCAACGCTCAGAATGATAGCACTTTCTCCGGAAGAATTGAACGGCCGCGCCGAACAACTTGCCTCAGCCATTCAAGGGGCAGACAGCAAAGCAATGCTCCGGGTCGAGGTCCGCAGGAGTTTTTCACAGGTGGGCGGTGGTTCTCTTCCTGCACAAGACTTGCCCACTTTTGTTGTGGCAGTCCAATCCGGCAATTTCAGCCCGAATCAAATAGAGGAATTCCTTCGCCAAAACGATCCTCCCATAATAGGGAGAATCGAATCCGATCATTTCATCATGGACCTGCGCACTCTTTTGCCCCCGCAAATGGAGATAATCGCACTGGCATTCAGGAAGATGTTGGAGGCGGATCAAGGAGCGTAGCGCGGAGCAGGGAGCGGGGAGAAAGCAAGCGCCTCAATACTTCAATTCCCGAATCCCTCAATTCACGGCTTCGCAGTGAATAGTGAGTCTTAGGCCCTTACAGCTTCCTCAAAGACCCGAAAATACGATAACTTATTTAGTTTCCAAAGAGCCGGAAGAGTTTCGCACAACCCATTGATTTCATTACAAAGCAGATGAGCCTATTGCAAATACAGGCGAAATGCAGTGGCTGATTCCACAACACATTGATTTTATTGATACTTTAAATTTTATTTTCTGTAATAACAGCGGGAAATGCAGGGAGCGGGAAGATGGAACATGGAAGAAAGGGGGAAGCCAAAAGACGGAAACCCGTCATCCTGTCTCCATCCTCCGTAAGCTGGCCACTTATATACGGTTTTCAAAGAAAAGAGCGCCAGGGAGCGTGAAGAAAGAAGAAAGAAGAAAGAAGAAAGAAGAAACCAAATCCCTCAATTCCCCAATTCCTCCAATCCCTCAATTCTACAATTAGTTTTCAATACTATACCACATTATACCACGAAGAGATTTGGCCCTGCAAAACGGAAACCAGAAGCGGCAAAAGGAAGAGGGAGCGAGAAACGAGTTACCCGAATTTCCCGATCAGCGTCTCTTGTGTGTCGTTATCGGGCGGACAAACATTTGATTCCTCACACGATAGTGATAGATTGTCCTTTGAAATATTCATTTGTTTCAGTTTCATATGTGCAAATATCCGGGCTCGAATTAAACAGCACTAAATCAGGTATCCGCCGCAGGGCGGAGGCTGCATCATTATATACGTCACTTTCTATTGATTATTTCGTCGACTCTAGCGGGTGCGCCATGATCGCCCGGGGGGGTTGCCGGAGACACCCTTCAGTTTCGGAAGAACCACGGTGGGTCATGTTCCTCGAAAAAATGCATGGGATCGAATTGCTGAAGGGGTCGAAAGGGCAAGGTGACTAGTGAATCTGCCATTCTTTAGTGCAAAGGAAAGTCTATGTCGCAGTACTTGGGAGGATGTGGACGACAGGGCTGAAGCGCAGATTTCCGATTGAAGGATTGCAATGTGACGGTAACTCCAACGAATTCATGTACGTCTGGCCAAGATCAAATGAAAGATGCTCACTTTTGTTTGAGAACTTTGACGAAGGATTACCTGGGCTGAAGACGCGTGCAAACATGAGACAAGCCTATCTTCGCTACTGGGGAAAAGCTCGAAGCGCCAAGGACGGTGGTCCTGAATATCATTTGCTGCCGTATCACTGTCTGGATGTGGCGGCGGTTGGCCATGGGTTGATTGCACAGCGCCCTGAGATGTTTCACAGCTTTGCAGAATCCACCGGCTTTGGCCCAGTTGCCTGCCGTCATTTTCTCGTTCTATTTCTGGCTCTCCACGATATCGGCAAATTCTCGGAATCCTTCCAAAACCTAAGGCCGGATCTATTCAAAAGGCTTCAAGGCAGAATTTCGAACAAGGGTTATTCGGTCCGTCATGACAGTCTTGGAAACCTTCTGTGGTCTGATTATCTGTGGCAATCATTTGTGGAAAGTACAGCAATAAAGTCTTCCGATTTCGCCGATTATGCAGCATATTGGCAGGAAATCTTCGGCTTGATGGTCAAAGCATGTACGGGTCATCACGGTTCACCTCCGCGCCTGAATGGACCTAACGACCTTCATCTCAGTGCTTCAAGGTACTTCGGTCCCGAGGAGTCATCGGCTGCTAAAGAGTTCCTGAATGACATCAGCGAATTATTGACAGATTATGTTGGACCTTTTTCCGATCTGCCCTCACCTATCCAAATTTACGAATCAATCGCGAAGGCCTCATGGCTAATGGCAGGATTTACTGTGCTGTGCGACTGGATAGGATCGAATGGCGATTGGTTTGCGTTTTGCGAAAGTCCGATGCCGATTGACGAATACTGGAAGGACCGCGCGATTCCTCAGGCGGGACACGCCATCCGGGAAGCAGGAATCGGTCTTGCACATCCGCGACAAGCCACCGTCAATTCTTTTTTGGAGCTATTCTCCGAAATTCAAAAACCATCCCCCTTGCAACTTCATGTCAGCGAATGCAAGGTAGCACGTTCTCCTCAACTTTTCATTCTCGAAGATGTCACCGGCTCAGGCAAGACAGAGGCTGCAATTCTTCTGGCCCATCGCCTTATGGCAGAGGAGCAGGGAAATGGGCTTTTTATCGCCTTGCCGACAATGGCGACTTCAAATGCCATGTACGACAGGGTGGCTACAACATACAAGACGCTATTCACTGATCGGTCTTCACCGTCACTAGTCCTGGCGCATGGAGCTAGGCATCTTTCGAAGCTCTTTCTGCATTCAATCTCGCGAGACGATAGTAGCCGACAGTCATACGGAGCGGATGACGAAACGGCTGTCGCCCAATGTACGTCATGGCTGGCTGATAACCGGAAAAAGGCTCTTCTGGCCGATGTGGGCGTCGGTACTCTCGATCAGGCGCTCCTCGCCATTTTGCCGTCACGTTTTCAGTCGCTTCGACTATTTGGGCTTGTCGGTCACGTCCTCATTGTCGATGAGGTACATGCCTACGACCCCTATATGAATATGCTTCTCCAGACGTTGCTCTCTTTTCATGCAGCATTGGGGGGGAGCGCAATCCTACTCTCAGCCACCTTGCCGGTGAAGGTGCGCCAGGGAGTGGCGGCAGCTTTCGCCCGTGGGCTTGGAATGGCGTCCACTCCGCGATTAACATCGCACGACTATCCGCTTGTAACCCATCTTTCCCGCGAAAGCGGTTGTAATGAAACGCCGGTAGCAGCTTCCTCGCAACGCAGAACTAGCGCCGCAGTGCAGATCGTCCCCGATAGAATGGAAGTCGAACGCAGGATTCTTTCGGCGGCGGAGCAAGGGAAGTGTGTTTGCTGGATACGCAATACCGTGCATGATGCGCTCGAAGCCATCGAAACCCTTCGGGCTGAAGTTGCAGGTCAAAGGATCATGTTATTCCATGCCCGTTTCGCCATGGGTGACCGGCTTGATATCGAAACCGCAGTCGTTGCCTCTTTTGGTAAGCAAAGCGGGGCCGCTGAACGGCGCGGGAGAATACTGATCGCGACCCAGGTTGTGGAACAGTCCCTTGACTTGGACTTTGACTTGCTGGTCTCGGATCTTGCGCCGATGGACCTGCTAATTCAGCGGGCAGGCAGGCTCCACAGGCATTTACGCGACGAGAGTGGAAACCTGTTGCCGCCTGACGCGGGAGAAGATCAGCGCGAACCTCCGGTTTTCGTCATTCACGGTCCATTGGCGGATGGTAACGCCGGACCGGATTGGTTCAAAGAGGTATTTCCGAGGGCCGCTTTTGTCTATCCGAGCCACGGCTGTCTTTGGCTGACCTGTCGGCTTTTGCACGAGAGAGGTGTGCTGCGGATGCCCGATGATGCTCGGGAATTGATTGAAGCTGCCTTTTCCGATAAAGCTGAAGAGCTGATTCCTGCGCCACTAAGAAAACGTGACCTTGAGGCCGAAGCCAAATGGCAGGCGGAACGATCCCTTGCCAACATCAATATGCTCAAACTTGAACAGGGCTATGAATCCACACCCAACCAGTGGGTGGAGGATATGAGGACCCCTACCAGGCTGGGTGATGAGGAGAGTACGATTCGCCTTGCCCGCTGGGAAGGCAACAGGTTGATCCCCTGGTATTCACAGGGTGAATTTCTGTGGGATATGAGCCAGGTAAACTTACGCAGCACCGTTGTTCATGAGGAAGTCGAACCTGTCGATCCGCTACTCCGAGCTGAAATTGAGCGGCTGAAAGCCAGCCTGCCGGATAAGGGTAAGTGGAGCATCCTTGTTGTGCTTTTCCCCGGTGCCGAGGGTACATGGTCGGGAAATGCGCTGGACAAAAACGGCAGAACGGTTGTGCTATCATACAATCCTGCAAGAGGTGTAACCGCTGCAAAACAGGAGGCGTAGATGCAGTTCAATCTGATTGATGAAAAATGGATTCCGATCAAGCGACGCGATGGAACCGAAGAGAATATCGCCCCATGGGAAGTGACAGACGGCTTTATCGAGAACCCGGTTGTCTCGCTAAATGCGCCACGGCCGGACTTCGATGGATCTCTGATCCAATTCCTAATTGGATTGGTTCAGACAACTGCGGCGCCAGCTAACAGGATCGAATGGAAGCTGAAGTTGAATAAGCCGCCTGAAACGGATGAACTGCAAATGAAGTGTGCAACTGTGCGGCATGCTTTCGAACTTGCCGGTGACGGTCCGAGGTTCATGCAGGATTTTGACGAACTAGTGCTTAATTGCATAAGTTAGCGATAGTATTTCTAAGCTGAGTCCCCTTTACCTCTCGTTTGCGCCAGACAAACGGCTTAGCGGTGGGACCATAAGCTGCGACAAAAGCCTCAATAGCTTGGCGCAAATGTTCGATGCTCTCGAAGCTGGCGCCCTTTAGTGCCTTGCGGGAAAAGATGCCAAACCAGATTTCGACCTGATTTAGCCAACTCGCAGATGTTGGAGTGAAATGAAACTGAACATTGGGATGGGCGGCCAACCATTCATCGTTCTTCTTGTGAATACAGTAGTTATCGAGAATGACGTGAATCTCTTTGTCTCCGGGAAGTCCAGCCAATACTTGCTCCATGAATGCAAGGAACTCCAGACGACGTTTCTGCTGGGTGGTTTGCGTATAGATGGCTCCTGTTGCAATCTCAAGCGCCGCAAACAAATTCAGGGTTCCGTGGCGCCTGTATGTGCTCTTGAAGCCGCGCACAATTTTCCCATTGTCTGTTTCCACATAGCCAGTGGCTCGCTCCAATGCCTGGATGCTGGGCTTTTCGTCAATCGAGATGACCAAAGCATTTTCCGGGGGATTCAGGTAGAGTCCCACGATGTCAGCAGCTTTGGGGATAAACTCCGGGTCGGTACTTACGCACCAGCTGCGCTGCCGGCTCAGACATACGTTTTCTTTACGCAATAGGCGCCAAATGGCATCTACTGAAGTATCGAGATGTTTTGCAACTGCAGGACCATCCCATTGAGCCTGACCCGCAGGGGGTGGAAGTTCCAAGGTCTTTAAAACTTGATTGCGGAATTCTGCATCGTAGAATGCGGGCTTTCCGCTACGAGGTCTATCTTTGAGCCCTTTGATACCATCTCTTTCAAAACGTCTTCGCCATTGAATCACGGTGTTCGGACGTATGTGAAGATCCTTTGCTATCTTATGGACCCGCTCGCCTTCCAGGCACTTAATGATGATTTTGGCCCGTTCAACCATTCGCACTTCCTCAGTCCGACTGTGTACCATCTGCTCCAATGCTTCTCTGTCCTTCTCGGTGCAGCTTGGAATTGGGGCTTTTCTGGGCATAGGCATTCCCTCCTTGCCCAGAGTTTTACATTATAACGTTAACTTTTGCAAGTAAGCACTAGCTTCTCAGCCGAGGGCGATTGATGGGCTGTTGATCGACGCTCCGGGGGAAAATGCTCTAAAGAGGAACACGGATCATTTCGCAAAACGTGGGTCCGTCGCCAGCATGTGTCCATCATGCAGCACAATCGCCCTATTTACTATGCAGACGAACGCCCCAGCCGGTGGTCAGGGATATCGAACGTCACTTCGTGGTGGAGGGCCGCTTACGACGCTTATTATTGGTGATGAGGGATTTAATACTTTGTGGCACACTGTGTGGTTGAATGTGCTCGATGATTCGAAATTTCTTTCCTTGTGCAACGGCACTAACACTTCACCATCCATCAAATTTCCCTGGCTTGCGAAAACAAAACCACATTCGACGGCAATGGATATTCATCCCGCTCAGTTGTTTTGGGCCATGCCGAGACGCATCAGACTGGGCCTGGATAGTCTTGCATCCGGCACGTGCGATGTCTGCTCGGTGAAAAGCGGTCAACTTATATCTACGTATATTGAAAAAAACAGGGGTACAGAGTATCGGGCCCCTATTAAACACCTTCTTTCACCGTATGACGGACGAAAAGGAAAAGGGGTGTTGGGACAACCAGGTGGCGTCAACTACCGGCACTGGCTTGGATTCATCGTTCCAAATTCCGAAATCGGCATCGAACCGGCAATTGTTGTTCACGAGTACAACGTCCGTCGGCAGAGTGACTGGCAATTCAGGCTTTGGGCTTTTGGGTATGACATGGACAACATGAAAGCCCGCTGCTGGTACGATGCGAAAATGCCTCTTGTGCTAATTGAACCGTCGCTAAGGGAAAACTATGAGCATCGGATCGCATCAATGGTCAAGGCAGCAGCGGGAATAGCCGGGAATGTCAGAAGTGCCGTCAGGAAAGCCTGGTTTAGACGCCCTGGCGAGGTAAAGGGAGACACTTCATTTCTGGACAGCAGTTTCTGGCAGAACACCGAGCCAGCCTTTTATGAAGCATTACACGGCCTAAAGGCAGCTCTAGAAAACGGCGGCGAAGTTCCGGCAAGCGGGAAGCTATGGCTTAATTCCCTCTGTAGACATGCACTGACGCTTTTTGACGCCTACGCCTGGCAAGGGCCGATTGAAGATGCCGACCCCAAGCGGGTCGTTGTCGCCCGAGGTGAATTGGAAAAATTCAACAGGAGCAAAAAGATCAAAGGCCTGCTCGAAGTGCCATAGAAAAGTGATCAAAGGATACGGCAATGATGAAGAGAGCGTGCAAAGTACAGGGAACATCCAGAATTGAACTTGTGCTACCGACACTCTGAGAGGAGGATGCATGAATTCATCGTTTTTGCGATTCGACAAGGATTCACCCGAGCAGCAGGGATTGGTTGCTTGGTGGCGGGAGTTGGACAAAAATCGCGGCGAACGGGCCGTTCTGAGGCGCTCGCGAACGCTTGCGGAGGTCGCCTTCTCACCAGCGTATCATCGGCTTCGGCTGTCCCTCAGTCGTTTAGGATCTGTTGATTATGAAAGATTGGCGCTGGTTGCCGGGCTTGCCACCCATGTCAAGATTGTTAGCGAAGGGAGTCCACTCGCGGCACAGATGGCGACTGGACGAGCTGACGGGTCGGCCCGTGTCAGTGGGCTACGCTTCCGAAGAATATTGAAGATGAAGGAGCAGGATGAATTTTTTGCCGGCATGACTCGGGTGATCGCGCTGCTCGGCGGGACGGTCAACCTTCAGAGTCTCGCCCAGAGTGCTTATTTCTGGAATGACCGGACCCGCAAAGAATGGGCATTTGAGTATTACTCTAGAGCACTGGGCGAATCTTAGAAATATTGAGTCGACAACCTGAGAACTTCACTTATTTGCCCAAGAGGAGATCAATCATTATGAGTACGTTTATTCAATTGCATCTGCTGACCTCATATCCACCTTCCAACCTCAACCGTGACGATTTGGGACGCCCGAAAACCGCTGTTATGGGCGGCAAGAACCGCCTACGGATTTCGTCCCAGAGTCTTAAGCGGGCATGGAGGACATCGGGTTTGGTTACCGAGGCGATGAAAGGGCATGTAGGAACACGTACGAAAAAAATAGGAATGGAGATGATTCTGTCTGAACTTCCTGATAACAACCCACAAAGCGAAGTCTGGTCGAATGACATTCTTTCGGCGTATGGGGAACCTGATAATGAGCCAGGCGTACTAAAGCAGCTTGTCTTCGTTTCACCGGCAGAGCAGGTGGTTTTGAAGGGTTTCCTTAAAGAGGTCAAAGCTGCTCTCGCAGGGGGTACCGGAACTGAGATTATTCAACAAATTGTATCCCTTCATGAGACACGAGATCAAAAAACAAAGGCCGAGGAGAAGAAAAAGGTAACCAACCAGATAACAGGTATACTGCGCGAGCTTCTACTGAAGGCGAAAATTACTTCAGCTTTCGACATCGCCATGTTCGGCAGGATGCTGGCAAGCTCGCCGGCTCACAATTTTGAGGCCGCTGTGCAGGTAGCGCATGCAATCTCGGTCCACGAGGTCGCCGTAGAAGATGATTACTTTGTCGCCGTGGACGACCTGAATAAAGGTGAGGACGATCTAGGCGCAGCCCATATAGGGGAGACCGAATTTGCAGCAGGGCTTTTCTATCTCTATCTCTGTATTAACCGGGATCTGCTGATCGAAAATCTCGGTGGCGATAAGGATTTGGCAGACAAGGCCCTTGGCGCTCTAATCGAGGCGGCGGCGAAGATTGCACCCAACGGAAAGCAAAACAGCTTCGGGTCACGCGCCTACGCATCATACTTGATGGCAGAAAAGGGGAAGCAGCAGCCCCGTTCGTTATCGGTTGCTTTCCTAAAACCGGTGCGCGGCGAGGATATTCTGGCAAAGGCGATCAGCGACCTGGAGTCCCATCGCGCGAATATCGAAAAAGTGTATGGACCATGTGCCGCTGACATGAGGGTTATGAACGCCCAAAACGGCGTCGGGAGCCTGAACGACATCACCACTTTTGTGAAGGGGTAAACGCATGCGCGATTATCTCATTTTCTGCCTCTACGGTCCGCTGGCGGCCTGGGGTGACATTGCCGTGGGGGAATATCGCCCAAGCTTTGCCCATCCGAGCAAATCGGCCATTGTCGGCCTGCTGGCTGCCGCTCTGGGTATACGACGGGACGATGCAGAGCGTCAGAAGGCCTTGGCCGAATCCTGTTCCTTAGCTGTACGAGTAGATGCGATGGGAACGCTGCTGCGCGACTATCACACGACCCAAGTCCCGCCAGCCAAACGGGGTATTACCCACTGCACGCGGCGTTCTGAACTCGCAGGCAATGATCTCAACACGATTCTTTCCAGCCGCGACTACCGCTGCGATGCTGTCTACACCGTGGTGATCGAAGTTCGTGAGGGTGCGGCATATACGGTGCGGGAGTTGGCCGATGCCTTGGCCAAACCGGTATTCACTCTTTACCTGGGGCGAAAGTCCTGTCCTCTTGCGCTGCCTCTTCAGCCGAAGGTGGTCACCCGGAATTCGGTAAAGGAGGCTCTGGCTGGCTTTATTCCTGATCATGGCGAACTGGCCGGAATCATCAACGATTCTCTTGCACTTTTTTATTGGGAGGACGGACTGGATAGCGGCTTTCCACATGAGCAGGTCATTACCCGCCGCGATGCGCCTCTGAGTCGCACCAGATGGCAATTTGGCGAGCGGAGGGAGCATTATTGCTCCGTAATAAAGGAGGACACAAAATGTTCTTCACCTTGATCAGGCTTGACAGAAACGCTTCACCACGCGATGTGGCTCTCTTGAGTAAAAAAGACGGCTACCAATCGCACCGTCTGGTCTGGAATCTCTTTGCCGACCGCCCTGATCGCAAACGAGATTTCCTCTATCGCCATGAGACAGTAGATAGCCTGCCGACATTTTATACCGTCTCTGAACGCGAACCACGGGATGATTCCGGCTTGTGGGAGATATGCGGTAAGCCGTACATCCCTAAAGTTGTTGTCGGGCAACAGCTTGCATTCACCCTGCGTGCCAATCCGATACGATCCAAGCGTGATAAGCAGGGCAGGCAACACCGGCATGATGTTATCATGGATGAAAAAGCCCAGCTCAAGACAAACGGGAAGACGAAAAACTCCTGCATTCAGGAGATGATCCAGAGGCAAGGCATCGCATGGCTTGAATCACGGGCCGTGGACTACGGTTTTTCCTTTGCCCAACAAGATTTGCGGGTCGAAGGGTACCGGCAGCATTCATTTTACGGAAAAGAAGGAAAAATCAGCTTTAGCACCCTTGACTTCAACGGCATTCTCAGCGTTGCAGATATAGAAATGTTTATTGCTGCCCTTTACCATGGCATTGGTCCGGCTAAAGGCTTCGGCTGCGGCCTCATGATGGTGAGAAGATTATGAACAATCCAGTCCTACCACCTCTAAGACCCCTCCCCATAAAGGATCGGGTTTCTGTATTGTTTATTGAACGGGGACAACTGGACGTGCTCGACGGCGCCTTCGTTTTGGTCGATAAGAACGGGGTGCGCACTCACATCCCTGTCGGCGGTGTGGCGTGCCTCATGCTGGAGCCAGGGACGAGGGTGTCCCATGCGGCGGCAGTGCTCGCTTCCCGAGTTGGATGCCTTCTGGTGTGGGTCGGTGAGGCAGGGGTAAGACTTTATGCTGCCGGGCAGCCGGGCGGGGCGCGGGCGGACCATCTGCTCTACCAGGCTAAGCTCGCGCTGGATGATTCAGCAAGACTGAAAGTCGTGAGGAAAATGTACTCACTGCGGTTTAAGGAGGATCCTCCGGAACGGCGCAGTGTAGAGCAGTTGCGTGGCATCGAGGGAGTCCGGGTGCGAAAGATGTATGAGCTTCTGGCCAAACAGTTTGGAGTTACCTGGAGGCGCCGCAACTATGATCACACTCAATGGGAAAGTGGAGATCTCCCCAACCAATGTCTTTCCTCCGCCACTGCATGCCTATATGGCATCACAGAGGCTGCTATTTTGGCGGCGGGATACGCCCCGGCCATTGGATTTATTCACACGGGCAAGCCCCAGTCATTCGTCTATGACGTGGCTGACATTTTCAAATTCGAGACAGTGGTGCCGGTGGCGTTTCGTGTGGCCGCGAGGAAACCCGGCAGTCCTGAGCGCGAAGTGCGGCTTGGGTGCCGCGATTCATTTCGTCAGTCACGCCTGCTCGACAGAATCATTCCTACCATCGAGGAAGTGCTGGCCGCGGGCGAGATCGCAAAGCCTGAAGCCCCTGCAGAATCGGTGGCCCCTGCCATCCCTAACAAGGAGCCTATTGGAGATGCTGGTCATCGTGGTTGAGAATGTTCCTCCACGGCTCAGGGGGCGCCTTGCCCTTTGGCTTCTCGAAGTTCGCGCGGGAGTCTATGTGGGCGAATATTCCAGGCGTATTCGCGAGATGATCTGGAATCAGGTGGAGAAGGGACTTGCTGAAGGAAACGCGGTCATGGTTTGGAGCAGTAATACTGAATCCGGTTTTGACTTCGCCACCATGGGCAAAAACAGACGTATACCCTTAGAAATGGATGGACTCAAACTTGTATCGTTTATTCCTTGTGATTCCGATCAGATAGTGGAAGCGCGCGAGGGTACGGAACGGGTGGACGATGGTATTGAAAATACCCTGTCAGATCAATAACTTAGCCGGTAGAAACTTCGCAGCTCACAAAATGCTGTAATCCTGATGAGTTAAGAGAAGTGTGTTCCCCACAGGCGTGGGGATGAACCGGTGTTTCAGAGGTCCTTCTTATAGACACGGAAGTGTTCCCCACAGGCGTGGGGATGAACCGACGCTCGGCGTTTGTGTAACGGTACTGCCCGAGTGTTCCCCACAGGCGTGGGGATGAACCGCCGTGCGAGAGCTTCCTGCGCCCGGGTCTGGAGTGTTCCCCACAGGCGTGGGGATGAACCGATCGATAACCCATTCTGGTTCCATGCGTCTGGGTGTTCCCCACAGGCGTGGGGATGAACCGGCACATAGAAACATCGCCGCCGGCAGGCATAAGTGTTCCCCACAGGCGTGGGGATGAACCGGTCAGCCTTTCAAGGAATCAACCATTGTCGAGGTGTTCCCCACAGGCGTGGGGATGAACCGCAAAACAATAAAAAACGCTTGACATAACGCAAGTGTTCCCCACAGGCGTGGGGATGAACCGATCGACCTGATTTAGCGTCTCGGTCGGAAGAGGTGTTCCCCACAGGCGTGGGGATGAACCGAATAAACGATAAAAAACGCTTGACATAACGCAGTGTTCCCCACAGGCGTGGGGATGAACCGAATAAACGATAAAAAACGCTTGACATAACGCAGTGTTCCCCACAGGCGTGGGGATGAACCGACACTCGCGCAATACAAACTCGCAATACACCCGTGTTCCCCACAGGCGTGGGGATGAACCGGCCTCTTTATTGCCTCTGGCACCCTTCCCAAAGTGTTCCCCACAGGCGTGGGGATGAACCGAAGACCGCGTATAGGGTGCTTATCGTAATTACGTGTTCCCCACAGGCGTGGGGATGAACCGGTCATGGCCTCGATCGGGGCCATAGCCAAAGAGTGTTCCCCACAGGCGTGGGGATGAACCGGCGCCTGTCGACATACCTCCGCAGGTCTGAAAGTGTTCCCCACAGGCGTGGGGATGAACCGAGGTGATCCGTGTGAGCCGAAACTATGATCCTGTGTTCCCCACAGGCGTGGGGATGAACCGGTCCTGCGGACGCTTCCCAAAAACGACAATGAGTGTTCCCCACAGGCGTGGGGATGAACCGTCGCCAAACCGTGCAGATTGCCTTGCTATAAGGTGTTCCCCACAGGCGTGGGGATGAACCGCCCCTATTAGCCTGCGAATGGATTCATCCATGGTGTTCCCCACAGGCGTGGGGATGAACCGTAGCCCTGAACGTTTTTCTTTCGCTCTCCGACGTGTTCCCCACAGGCGTGGGGATGAACCGCAGCAGGGAATCACGGCGAGTCACGGCGGATAGTGTTCCCCACAGGCGTGGGGATGAACCGAAGCCATAGAAATTCTCGTTTCCCGAAAGGCCGTGTTCCCCACAGGCGTGGGGATGAACCGGCTGCCCGGTTACGGCGGAAGGGTGGAGGGGGGTGTTCCCCACAGGCGTGGGGATGAACCGATTCATCTTATCGTCGTAAAAAGTTCCGCTTCGTGTTCCCCACAGGCGTGGGGATGAACCGACCCGCGTCCCATTTGTAGTGGGTCCGCCAGCGTGTTCCCCACAGGCGTGGGGATGAACCGAGGCGATGAGCACAGGCATTTCCAGACTTTTAGTGTTCCCCACAGGCGTGGGGATGAACCGGCTGCCCACAATCGGGACTTCTTTTTTGAGCAGTGTTCCCCACAGGCGTGGGGATGAACCGTATATAATATTATTATAGTTTAATAAGTTTAAGTGTTCCCCACAGGCGTGGGGATGAACCGACGGCGCTATCGGTACGCGGCTCACTAAAAAAGTGTTCCCCACAGGCGTGGGGATGAACCGGCATTATTGTAATAATAACGGCGGCCGGCGGAGTGTTCCCCACAGGCGTGGGGATGAACCGCGGCCCATCTCATTAATATCTACATCCAGTGGGTGTTCCCCACAGGCGTGGGGATGAACCGCGCTCCCGGATAGTGGCGGCGCTTCAGACGATGTGTTCCCCACAGGCGTGGGGATGAACCGCCCCAACCTCACGTGGGACAAGGGCGTCTGGGGTGTTCCCCACAGGCGTGGGGATGAACCGGCCAGACCATCGAGCGCGACGGAACCTGTTCGAGTGTTCCCCACAGGCGTGGGGATGAACCGCAGGAAGAAGGATTCTCGACGCCCATCACGCCGTGTTCCCCACAGGCGTGGGGATGAACCGACCGACTCCCACGTCACCGCTTGCCCGGCGATGTGTTCCCCACAGGCGTGGGGATGAACCGTACGGGGGAAAACATCAGCTCATAATATTCACGTGTTCCCCACAGGCGTGGGGATGAACCGTGTGGGCTATACGGGCGGCGGAGGCGGGACGAGTGTTCCCCACAGGCGTGGGGATGAACCGTGCAGAATTTCATTTATATTCTCCCCGCCTTTGTGTTCCCCACAGGCGTGGGGATGAACCGGTTATGTACGAGCTTATAGCATCCACGTTTGGGTGTTCCCCACAGGCGTGGGGATGAACCGTAGGGCGCATACGATTAAGGCAAAAATAGTGCGTGTTCCCCACAGGCGTGGGGATGAACCGATGCGGGGCGAATGCGTCGTCATGCTTCACACGTGTTCCCCACAGGCGTGGGGATGAACCGGCGAACAATGCCACGGGCACCTCCAATCACGGGTGTTCCCCACAGGCGTGGGGATGAACCGCTTGCCGAGTAGTCGTAGGACTGCGCCGAGCCGTGTTCCCCACAGGCGTGGGGATGAACCGATACTTTTCCTGCCCGCGGCTGAGCTGCTCGGGTGTTCCCCACAGGCGTGGGGATGAACCGATACGGCTGATTAACTCATTGATTTTACAGGAGTGTTCCCCACAGGCGTGGGGATGAACCGACGCATACCTGTATCAATCAGGACAGCATACAGTGTTCCCCACAGGCGTGGGGATGAACCGCCACATCCTTCGAAACAGCAATCTTGAGTTTCGTGTTCCCCACAGGCGTGGGGATGAACCGCAGTGCGTGGTTCCCCGCATCACACCCATGCTGTGTTCCCCACAGGCGTGGGGATGAACCGTCCCATGCGTCGTCGGGTTCGATGGGCTTAAAGTGTTCCCCACAGGCGTGGGGATGAACCGGACTATGAGCAATTAGGAATTAGGAATTAGGAGTGTTACCCGCAGGCGGGGGGATGAACCGCTTCTAGCGTTTGATAGCGAAAAATAGTATCAAAAATGATTTTCCTCCGCGTGCGACGAGAAATCCTGCCAGCAGAAAAACAAAACCTGCCCACGATCCCGGATCGAGTGACAGGTTTTGCCTAGCCCTGATTTTCGACAGTCTCTCAAAGAGGCGGCATGCGACTTCTCAAAACTACTACATTTTTTCTTCAGATGCGGGTGCTGCCTTCTTCTTCTTGCTGGTTTTCTTCTTTGCCGTTTTCTTTTTAGCTGTTTTTTTGGTAGTTGTCTTTTTCTTGGCCGGCTTCTTTTTCGCCGGCGCCGGCGCCTTCTCCTCCGTGCCGGTGGTCCCCATGTCGGACCCTGCTGCAAACACGATAGGAGCCGCCAACATTGATGCCCCAAACAGAATTGCGGTGATGATTGAAAGAACCTTGCCCTTCATATTCTAACTCTCCTTTCCTCCTACGAAAATAACGCCGCCGCCTTTAGAGATAAGGTCAATCATGCCACCCATTTTAAGGACAAAATTTGAAATATACAAATTAAGAATTTGCTCAAAATCATTTTTTATTATTTTTTTTCTTGCTGTTGGTAGTACGGGATTTTTTGGATGTCTCTTTCTTCCCGGCACTCTTTTTTCCAACGTTCTTTTTTTTCTTGCCGCCGGTTTTACCGGACTTTGCAGTTGTGCCTTTTTTCACGGCACTCTTTTTGTCAGACCCATGTTTTTTCTTAGACGCCGAATGCTTGCTCGCCTTTTTTGCGGTCTTCCCCGCAGATTTTGTGCCTTTTTTGGACTGAGCGTGTTTCCGGGTCGAGGCCTTGGAGGACTTTGATTTCTTTCCGGCCAAGGTTTTAGTCGAAGCCGTCTTTTTCCCGGTCTTTTTGGCGGTCTTCCTCGAGGTTTTCTTCGAGGTTTTCTTCCCGGTCTTTTTTGAAGCGCTCCTGTAGGTTTTTCCCGACCGGCCCCTGGCAAGCCTTTTTCTCGAACGCCTCTTCTTCGATGCCATACGCGTCCGGGATTTTTTCTTCCCGGATTTTCGCAGTGCTGATTTCCTGCCCCTCTTTTTCGAACTTTTCGTACTGCTCGACCCGGAACCGAACGAAGGCTTGCCGTTCGTTTTCGGCTGTATGGTGGAAGGATTGTACTCGTCTTTCAAAAGGCGGCGGTATTGTTCCTGGAGTTCGCGGACTTTATCGTTTACCTGGCTGTCGTCCTGTTGGGCAAAGCAGCCGAATGCAAACGTGGCCGAAATAAAGACTACGGCGGGCAACATGAGTATTTTACGCAATCTCATGGGAACTCCTATTGGTCGAAAGCCTTTTTGGCCCGGGCCGGCCCTCGATCGTTCTGATTCAGTTTTTGGTTTCCGTTCTGGAGCGGGGGCAAATATAGCACAACTTAAGATATTTACAACGGCAGGCTGGAGGTTGGGAAACATGGTGAAACAATGATTCGCAATTTGTTGGCGCTTTTTCGACAAAATTCATCGTCCGAATTTCAAAAACGTGCTTCCTCCCTGCAGCAAGTGTCTGTTGAGCATCCGTCAACGATGCACGTCAATGCGGCAGGGTTGACCTAAGTCAGAAAGGACCGATAACCTTCGCTCACTGTACTGCTGGCAGGCGCTTTCTTGACAAAATGTCAAGGAATCACCACACAACGAAGCTTGATTAGAAATAAACACCGATTTATTTCAAGGATTCTGATTCGCATTTTTTGACATTAAAGGTATTTTTGTAGTGTCAAGGATATCGAGATGCTCCCCGCTTTCCTAAAGAGGGGCAAGGGAATTTTAGCATGTGCCTTAGGAACCATTTGCGGGGCAAATACAAGATGAGCGCTGCGTATATCGAAGCATATGAGACCGGGAGGCTTAAAGAGGCATTGAGGCGCGCCTCCGGATGGATGAAGAGGTGCACTATTTGTCCGCGCATGTGCAGGGCGAACAGGATGGCCGGGGAGAAAGGCTTTTGCAGGACCGGCAAACTTGCAGTGGTGGCCAGCTACGGGCCGCATTATGGCGAAGAGCGGCCCCTTGTGGGCAGGAGTGGCTCGGGGACTATTTTTTTCTCGCACTGCAATCTTTTCTGTGATTTCTGCCAGAACTTCGACATAAGCCATGGCGGAGAGGGAAAGCCGGTTAGTCCGGAGAATCTAGCCGAAATCATGCTCACTTTGCAAAAAAATGGCTGTCACAACATAAACTTTGTCACTCCATCTCATGTGATTCAGCCGATTCTCGAGGCACTTCCAATAGCTGTCGAAAAGGGGCTACAGGTTCCGCTCGTCTATAATTGCGGTGGATATGAGCGGGTTTCGGCGTTAAAGCTTTTGGACGGTATTGTCGATATTTACATGCCGGATTTCAAATTCTGGGACCCCGTGGCAGCGCAGGAGATCTGCAAGGCACGGGACTACCCGGAGAGGGCGCGTGAGGCTCTGCGGGAGATGCACAGGCAGGTGGGTGACCTGGTTTTGGATGCGAGCGGGCTGGCTCAAAGGGGCCTTCTGGTGAGGCATCTCGTTATGCCAAACGGCCTTGCCGGAACGGTTGAAATTGTCGATTTCATAGCCACGCGGATCTCGGCTCAGACCTACATCAACATTATGGACCAGTACCACCCATGCGGCAAGGCTCTCGCGAACAAGGCGTTAAACCGCACAATCACTTCCGCCGAGTTCAGCCAGGCGCTGGATGCGACATTAAAAGCCGGCCTAACTCGCCTGGACGGCCGGCACACGCATTGGATAGAGGTGGAGTTGTAGTCGGAACGAATGGTCGCTATCCTCTCAAGATCTGTTTTGGATATCCTATCTAGGACATCCGATCCTCGGCTTCTGCCTGCGCGGCATAATTGTTGCTTATCCGCAAGGTCTGGAATGGAGCGACTTACTTCACAAGAGGTCAAATTCTCGATAGGAAGGGGATAGTCAAGGTTCATGCCAGCGAAAGTCACAATCCGGCACCCCTCTCCAAGGAGGGTCAATGGCTAAGATAGATGCTTTTTTCAAACTGATGAACGAACAAAATGCCTCCGACGTACATCTTGTTTCGGGGCAGCAGCCGGTTTTAAGGATTCGAGGCGACCTGGAACGCGTAAAATATAGAGTTCTGGACGACAACGAACTGCGCTCGATGCTCTACGAGATCACTCCGGAAGATAAGATCAAGATATTCGAGGAAACCGGTGACCTTGATTTCGCATACGAAATTCCGGGGCTTGCCCGTTACAGGGTGAATTTCTTCATGCAAAAAAACGGGATCGGAGCGGTGTTTCGCGAGATTCCGAACGAAATTCTCACAGTTGAGCAGCTTGGTCTCCCCGCGGTGTTAAGCCGGTTGGCCCTTCTGCCACGAGGGATCGTCATCGTGACGGGTCCGACCGGAAGCGGCAAGTCTACAACGCTCGCGGCGATAATCGACGAGGTGAACCGCAAGAGAAAAGATCACATAATCACCATCGAAGACCCCATAGAGTTTGTGCATACGAGCAAGAGCTGCATTGTAAATCACCGGGAGGTAGGCACTCATACACGAACTTTTTCAGCCGCGCTGAGGGCCTCCCTGCGCGAGGATCCCGACATTATCCTGGTAGGCGAAATGCGTGACCTGGAAACCATAAGCCTGGCGATTGAGGCCGCTGCGACAGGCCATCTTGTTTTTTCTACGCTTCACACGCAAAGTGCAGCAAAAACGATCGACCGCATAATCGAGGTATTCCCGGTGGGCGAGCAGGCCCAGATTCGTTCTACCCTGGCCGACGGTATCCGGGCTGTAATTTCCCAGGCCCTTTTCAAACGCGTCGACGTAAAGGGCCGCGTCGCCGTGGTGGAGATATTAATAGCAACCCAAGCGGTGCGAGCGATGATTCGCGAATCCAAAACGCATCAGATCCAGTCGGCGCTTCAGACCGGAAAGAAATACGGGATGCAGACGCTGGACGACGCCATATTCGCTCATCTCAAGGCGGGTCGAATCAGCTCCACTGAAGCTTACATGAAGTGCGTGGACAAGGAGAAATTCCGCGCTTACCTGACCGAACCTCCCCCGGATTTTACCGAGGTGTAGGTCCATCTGCGCTCCTGGTGCATGGCTGGAACGAAAGGACGATTATGAGACGGGCAGAACTGGACGACTATCTTCTGCACATTCTGGATGAAAACCCCAAGGCCTCCGACATCAACTTCACGGTGGGCAAGCCCCCCCAGGTCGAGGTTGACGGTCTGCTAAAGCCCGCGTACATGGATTTTGGCATCCAGATGCTGACCCCCTTTCACACCGAAACTATAGCCCTGAACATTGCCGGCAACGACCGCCGGGGGATACAACACCTCCTCACCATGGGTTCATGCGACGTTTCCTACTACCTCCCCGGCCGGGCGCGGTTCCGCGTTAACATATTCTCTCAGCGTGGCACCTACTCTATCGCTATGAGGCAGCTTCCAACCAAAATCCCTACGATAGACGAACTGGAATTGCCTCAGGTCCTGAAGCAGATAGCCGGCGAAAAGTTCGGAATGGCCTTCGTGACCGGTGCGACCGGCAGCGGAAAATCGACGACCCTTGCGGCGATTTTGAACGAAATCAATGCCTGCCACCCTTATCACGTTGTAACGCTTGAGGACCCGGTCGAATTCGTCCACCCGCAGCTCAAGGCCACTTTCAACCAACGCGAGCTCGGCCTCGATTTCGATACGTTTGCAAACGGGCTCCGGGCCGCGTTGCGCCAGGCGCCAAAAGTTATACTCGTCGGTGAGATGCGGGACCGTGAGACGGTAGAGATCGGACTGAGCGCCGCCGAGACCGGCCACCTCGTTTTGAGCACTCTGCACACAATGGATGCGGGCCAGAGCATAAATCGCATCATCGGTATGTTCGATCTCGAAGAGGAACGGCTCGTCCGAATTCGTCTGGCCGATACAATGAAATGGATAATTTCGCAGAGGCTCCTGCCCAAGGTCGGCGGTGGGCGCGTCGCCGCCTTAGAAATCTTGGGCAACAGCCTTAGGGTCCAGGAAGCCATCGTTCACGGCGAAGCCGAGGGGAAGACCTTCTATGAGATGATGGAGCAGGCAGAACCTTTCGGATGGACCACCTTCGACGCCAACATTTCGCGCCTCTATGAGCAGGGAAAGATCACCGAAGAAACCTCTCAGGCTTACGCTACCAGGCGAGCCGTTGTCAGGAGAAGCACTGACAGGATCAAGTCCGCTCGAGGAGAAAAAACCACAGACATAGAGGGACTGAGATTAGACCGCGAATATCAAAAGAATTTTGGTATTTGAACTCAGGAATTTGAGTCCCCGCCTGAATTATTGAATATCGGAAAGTGCCAGTCTCTCATCCGGAGTTTCCAGGTGGAGACTAAGTAAGTACCTCTGCACATTCAAATATGTCCTTATCCCGAGCATGGCGCGTTGCGCCGCAGGCTTATCCGTGCTCCCTGCCAGGCAATTATCAAGTTTTTCAAACCGCGCAAATAGATAGTATTGACCGACGGGATATTTTCTCACGGGATATTTTCTCAAATGATGAATTAATTAAATTAGTGTATGGCGTTCGGGAGTAAAATCCAATATTATGAAGGTTTTCATGGCCGAACGCTTTCGAAGGGCATGCCCCAATGAGAATTTCGCTTTTTAAAATCTGTTTGGTCTTTGTGCTGACATTTAGCATTCAGCCCCGCCTTGGTCTGGCCCAAGGACCGGTGCATGTCGCCGTCAGTATTATTCCTCAGCGATATTTTGTGGAGAAGATTGGAGCAGGATGCGTCGAAGTTGAGGTAATGGTTCCTTCGGGGGCGACGCCGGAGACATACGAACCCAGGCCCGGGCAGATGTCTGCGCTGAGCCGGTCCAAGCTTTACTTCGCCTGTGGAGTTCCGTTCGAAACCATATGGCTTCCGAAAATGGTTTCCGTGAACCCAAAAATCTTGGTTATACACACAGAAAAGGACATCAAGAAACGAACGATCGAAGCCCATTCGCATCCCGGCGAGGATGCCGGACCACACAGCGGCGATTCACATGAACAAGGGGACCCTCACATCTGGCTCTCTCCTCCCCTGGTGACCCTCCAGGCCCGAACAATCTTTGAAGCCCTTGCCGCAACCGATCCGCAGAACCGCCCATCTTACGAGACCAATTACAAGAAATTCGTTTCCGAGTTGGTTGAGTTGGACCTTTACCTTTCCCGCCTGTTTGAAGCAGGGACAAAATCGCGCTCGTTTATGGTCTTTCATCCTGCCTGGGGCTACTTTGCCGACGCATACGGGCTCAAACAGGCGCCGGTGGAAGTTGAAGGAAAGGAGCCGAAGGCAAAAGAGCTTGATGAGTTCATAAAACGCGCTCGCGAGCTTGGAACAAAAGCCATATTCGTTCAACCGCAGTATTCGCCCAAGATCGCCCAAACAATAGCCGACGCCGTTGGGGGCAGCTTGGTGCAGGCCGACGACCTGGCGCCCGACTGGGAAAAGAACCTCCGGCAGGTGGCCGAGCGAATTTCAGCCGCTCTCGGCATGCAATAGGGAGAGATCAAATATGCCCCTTTCGGCTATTGAGTTACACAATATCTCTTTTTTCTATAACAACCATCCCATTTTGACTAACGTGAACCTGACGGTGGAGGAGCAGGATTTTCTGGCGATAATCGGACCTAACGGAAGTGGTAAAACCACCCTGCTCAAGATCGTCCTGGGCCTTTTGAACCCTGCGCAGGGAACCGTTAGGGTTTTCGGCAAGACGCCCCTGGAAGCCTCCGGACTGCTAGGGTACGTCCCGCAGGATACGGGGTTTAACAAGGATTTCCCTATTTCCGTTCAGGATGTTGCGCTAATGGGCAGGCTCGGCCAGAGAGGACGTGAGCGCCGATACACTTCCGAGGACAGGGCGCTTGCCAGAGAGGTACTGGAACAAGTCGGGATGTGGGAATACCGGGACCGGCCAATCGGGAAACTCTCAGGCGGCCAAAGACAGCGGGTGTTGATCGCCCGAGCGCTTACCGTCGAACCGAAAATCCTGCTGATGGACGAGCCTACCGCCAGCGTGGACGCTCGGTTCCAAACCGACCTCTATGGCTTGCTCAAACAATTGAACGCTACGATCACCATTGTCATCGTGAGCCACGACATGAGCGTCCTATCCGGCTACATCAACTCGGTTGCCTGCCTCAATCAGACCCTTTACCATCACGAATCGGGCGAAATCACCGAGGAGGTGCTGCATGCAGCCTACCAATGTCCAGTCGATCTGATAGCCCACGGCGGGGTGCCTCATCGCGTTCTGCGCAAGCATGGCCACGAGGACTCCTGAGAAATGATCGAGGCCTTCCAATCCGAATTCATGCGCAACGCTCTTCTTGCCGGATTGCTTACCAGCGTGGCTTGCGGGATCATAGGCACGCTGGTGGTGGTAAACCGGATAGTTTTCATATCGGGTGGAATAGCGCATGCTGCTTTCGGCGGCATCGGATTGGCCTTTTTTTTCGGGATTGCGCCGCTTGCCGGGGCTGTCGGATTTGCGCTGGTGATCGCGATGATCATGTCCGCGGTCACTCTTAAAAACAAGCAGAGGGCGGATACCGTCGTAGGGGTCTTGTGGGCCGTGGGAATGGCCCTGGGAATCATAATGATCGACCTCTCGCCGGGATATAATGCGGACCTTATGAGCTACCTGTTCGGGAGCATTCTGGCCGTGCCGCGCGAGGACATACTGATGATGGCCATGGTTGACGTTGGGGTGCTGGTAATCGTGGGCTCGCTCTACAACGGCTTCCTTGCCATGTCTTTCGACGAGGAATTCGCGATGTCCATGGGGGTCCGGGTTGGAATGCTCTACTACGTTCTTCTGGGGATGATCGCGCTTTCGGTAATAATGCTCATTCGCATTGTGGGCCTGGTTTTGGTTATTGCTCTTCTCACCATCCCGCCATTCATAGCGGAAAAATTCTGCCGCTCACTTAAAGCGATGATGATAGTTTCGGTATTTCTTAACTTTTTCTTCTCACTCACCGGTTTGTGGTTTTCCTATCGATTTAACCTTACCTCCGGGGCGACCATAATAATGGTTGCGGCAGCCTTTTTTTTCGCTTTGTTAGGCTACGAGCGGGTACGAAACCATCTCGGCAGGGCCTAGGTCCATGCTGTTAACTTAAGCATATGGGGGGTCACAGGGTGATACGGGCGCAGTTATGTCACCACGAAGAACACGGCGCAGCATAGCCGCAACCAAAAAAGAAGATCCACCGCAGAGGCGCAGAGAGCGCAGAGGGTTCGAAACAATGAATAAAGAAGAAAAAACCAAAGCGGCACTTTTGATGCCCGGACGACGACCCGGGATTCAAACGGGCCGCAGAGAGGGCTGAGATCGAAGAGAAACCGGCAACTTATAGACAAAACGTTGCACAAAAAACAAGAAAATGATGGATAGTAGTACGAAGGAAAAAAACCTCCTGTTCAAAGTAAACGGAATGCCTGGTAACAGTGCGAGAAAACCTAATCTGTATAATACTTTCGTGCGCTCCCAACTACTATGTAGGCAGCGCACGAAGAGAACGAAGGCCACGAAGGGAGCCACCTGGGATCTTGATAGAGGTCCATGCGATGACACTCAAAGACCTTGGCAGTTTTCTTAAGTTAATGGCATTGGCCTAGGTCCGAGGAGCGGTAGGTGGGATTATCTCCCACTTAGACAAAGCTTCTCAAGATGAAGATTCAGTCTCACCCTCATTTTTAACATCAGGCTTTGGCGTGGGCGCCTGGTATTCAGATTTTGAGGAAGGCGGCGGGGCTGCTTGTTTTTCTCTTATGTTTCTTAGAATTTCCTTATATCGGTTTTTTCGTGAGCTACTGAGCATAAAATGCCATGCAATCCACCACACAAAAATACCCAAAATAATGCCTATCCCCGGAAAAATAGTAACCCCTAAAATGATGAAACCAAGCCCGACCACGAACATAGGGAGAGCAAGACTCAAGCCTTCCAGCCTGTTCGATAGAATATATATTACCTTTTTCATGTCCATATTTTCTCCCTCCGTCCTAATAAGTCATTTTCAAAGGTCCAGTAACCAGAATAACGCACCAAGTTCTATGCTATGCATCGGAACCGCATTTCCGGCCGGATTCTGCCCGAAAAGACTTCTTGAACTACCCCAAGGCACTAAAAATCATACAGTTTTTTATTCGAACATGCAAGTGACGGGTTAATGGGAATTTACAAGCCGTCTCACCGGTTTATTTGGTATCCCGGAAATCTCATTTCCTCATAATCAACAAGCAAAGCCCCGGAACGTTTAATCGAAGTTCCGGGGCTTTGCTTGTTGTCGACAGTTAGAGTTTTCAGCTCGATTTCATTTGGCCGCCTTAATGCTGACCCGCCCAGTTACCCTGCAAGCCGTAGGATGGAAACTTAAAATCCCGGCCATTGTCCCTGTCCCTGTTATGAAGTGGCGTTACCGGGCTTGTGGGCTCATCGATTCCAACCAGGTTCGATTCGCCTAGGAACTGGTCATCAAAGTTGTCACTTGCCGCCCTTGTAACGATGGGCGCCGAAAACACGAATGCCATGGCAAGAGCGATGGTGAATATGGACAAACTGAAAAGTTTTTTGCTCATTTCGCGCTCCTTCCGATATCATAATTATAATTATATTATCGTTAATATATTGTCATCACATATCTTTCTTGGGCTGCAACTTAAATTCGCTTTCATCTATTGTCAACCTTTGGTCTCTGAGTTCTTCATGGTGAACGGGTAATTAAATTTTAAGGAGTTCGGTCTCGGGTAAATCGTGAAATCCTGGAAGTATTACAAATAACGGTCACGCTGCTGGCGAACATGGCGAAGGCGGCAATGAGCGGATTTAGAATGCCCGCGGCTGCAATAGGAATCCCAATGACATTATAGAAGAATGAAAAGAAGAGATTCTGCCTGGTGATTTTGAAGGAAAAGCGGGAAAGTTCGAGCAGTTCGAGTATCTTAAGCAGGTCGTCTCCGAGAACGGCAGTATCGGAGCATTCCCGGATCAGATTTGCTCCTGCTCCGAGCGTTATTCCAAGGTCTGAGCGCGCGAGCGCCGCCGCATCGTTTATTCCGTCCCCGGCCATCGCAACCCTTTTCCCCTGCGCCTGGAGGTCTTGAATTATCCTGACTTTATCCTGCGGGCCTCTTTGACCGGCGAAGTTGTCCGCCCCCGCTTGGAGCGCAAGCGTCCGAGTGGTCTCCTCCGAATCCCCGGAGACTACCCATACTGAGATGCCCTGAGCGCGGAGCCGGGATATGATTTCCGGAGCATTGTCCCTTAGCCTGTCGCCAAAAACAAAAAATCCTCTGACAGCACCGTTCCAGGCGAAAAAAACGATTGTAGATCCGGCAGCCTCAAAAGCGTGAGCCCGGTCCCTGAGCATATCCGAAAATTCCAGCCCACAATTGAGCATCAACCGCCGAGAGCCGGCGATCACCTCGCCGGAACGTGTCAGAGCGATTATCCCCAGCCCCTCCCGGGCCTCGAAGGACGAGACTTCATCGAGTTCCATAGACCGTTGGCGCGCAGCCTTCACAATCTCGCGAGCCAGGAAATGATCCGATTTGACTTCCGCCGAGGCGACCAGCCGCAGGGCATCATCGGCGTTTGCTTCCAGGGTGACCGTTTCGCGCAGAATGAAACTGCCTTCGGTCAAGGTCCCTGTTTTATCGAAAATCATCACGTCCAGGTGGTCGGCCCGTTCCAGGGCGGCGGGATTTCGGATGATTATGCCGGAGGCGCGCGCCCTGGAGATTGCGGCCACCCTGGCAAGAGGAGTGGCTATTCCAAGAGCGCAGGGGCATGTTATGACCAGGACGGTTAATGCGCGCAAAAGAGCTTCGCCCGCAGGCGCAGACGAAGCGAGGAGAAAGACCAGGACGGAAGCGGCGAGCGCCAGCACGGCCGGGACGAGAACCCGCATGAGGCGGTCCGCGAAGAACTCGAATCGGTTCTTGGTGGAAAGCGCTTCCTGAATCAATGTAATTATCTGGTTGAGGGAACTCTCGCCGCCTGCACGTGCGGCCTCAAACTTAGTCTCTCCGTTCAGAACGAGCGATCCGGCTGACACGTCGGCCCCGGGTCCCTTTTTTACCGGACGCGATTCCCCGGTTATTATGGATTCGTCCAAAACGGTCTCCCCGGAAAGGATGCGTCCGTCGACCGGTAAGCGCTCGCCCGGAAATACCAGGAATGAATCGCCCCTGGAAACCTTGTCGGGAGCCGTCCAGATTTCTCTACCGTCTTTTGAGATTCGGACCTTCCCGCTCGCCGCTTGAAAAAGCGCGGTGATCGTACCGGAAATCTTCTCTTTCGCCCGAGTTTCGATGAATCTTCCCAGCAAGATGAGTGTGACGATCATCGAGGCGGTATCGAAATATACATGAAGGCTTCCCCGCAACATCGCCACAACGCTGTAAAAATAAGCCGAGAGCACGCCAGCCGCGATCAGAGTGTCCATGGTGGCGCTCAGATGCCGAATGCCCCCGAAAGCCTTGCGCAGGATCGGCCAACCTGCGTAGAAAACGACGGGTGAGGCGATCACCCAGAGTGTATATGAAAAAAGAGCCGCTCCCTCTCGTCCGATCTGCTCGAAAAAACCGGCCCATAGAGCAAATGAGATCATCATTATGTTCGCGCTGAGAATCGCGGCAACCCCAAGCCTGACGACAAGATCCCTGCTTTGGCCCGAATCGGACGGGGATTCGACCGCAGAGGCCCTGTAGCCCAGCCGGGAGATGCTCTCCACGATAGTTTGGGGCTCGACCAAATGGGGCATGTACCTGATGCGGGCTATGTCCGAAAAAAAATAGATGCCGGCGCTCAGCACTCCCTCCATTTTGCCCAGAAGATGCTCGATGAGCCATGAACAGGCGACGCACCACATTCCTTCGATCCGGATGGAAAGTTCCTGCGAGAGTCCTTCCTCTATGGCGGTGGGGGCGGTGGGACCGCCTACCGGGATTGCCAAGCCGAACTCGCCGTTGGCCTTCGGCTGCGGCGGGGCCACACCCGGCAACGACGCACGAACCTCGGGCGGGCGGCGGAGAAGGTTTTCCTCGGCCTCTCCCGATGGGATTAGGCCTGCTGAAACGCAAGCTTTGTAGAGCTCGGTATTGCGGTAATCCTCTGGAATACCTTCAGGGCTGTTGTAGAGAATCTGGAAGACATACAGGCAGCCAAGGCAGCAAAAATGCGCCATCCCGCCCGCAACCGGCTGAGAGATATTCGAACTCCCGGTGGGAAGACCGCACAGGTGGCACGTCTTCTCTGAAAGCTTTGCTGACAAAAGTACCTCTTTCGATAAAAACCTGTGCACTCACCACAGAGGCACAGAGGCCGCAGCGCAGCCTTACGGCCGCAACCAAAAGACTAAAAGCTATCACCGCAGAGGGCGCAGAGATCGCTGAGAAAAACGCAGCGAAACAATAACCGCTTAGCCCGTATGCTTGCCAAAATTTCAAGAATTTGCACCTTAGTAGTGCAGAGAAAACCACTTAGCCAGGACTTACAAGATAGAGAATAACCTCGCAGAGCGTCGAGATTTGTTTTGCATTTTCCATATCGCTTTGCTGTTAATCCAGTCTAAGAAGTTTTGCCTCCCTTAATTCAAGTCCTGATAAACCTGCTTGGACAATAACTCGACTATCGAACGATGTCAAAGAGTCGGCAATTGAATTTGCGCCGCAGAGGCGGGTCATGGTCCGGACAGGAAGGGGAAAGGCTTTGTTTGACACGGATTAAGGAGCGTAGCGGGGTGGATGGACAGATAAAAATCGATGCACACGGGATATACCTTTCGGCAGGCGAACTTATCCTGAGCTTGCCGCCAAGGCGGGCAAGCTCCTGCCTTGCCATGACGAGCTTGTCCATTGTAAATACAAGGCAAATGCAATAGGGGCGAGCGCAACTCGTTGATTTAACTGACACGGCCGGACGGAGGACGGAGAACGGAGGACGGAAAACGGAGGACAGAGGACGGAAATTCGGCATCCTGTCTCTGTCCACAGTAATTCGATCACTTTTTATTCGGCTTTCAAAGAGCGCTTAAGAGTGAACAGCGGGCTGGGAGCCGGGAGAAACCCAACCCCTCAACCCTCCGGCAGCAATATACAACATTGTTATTTGGCCGTGCAAAACGGCAACCAGAAAGGGCAACCAGAAGCGGCAAAAGAGACGTATGGGATTGAGGGATTTTACAGGATTAACAGGAAAACAACAGGTTTCCCGGAAAGAAGGGCAGCCAAGGCACGGGTCTTTTGCTGTTAAAATTTTGGCCAGGCCTTGATTGCTCTAACGCCGCGCGCGTCTATAAATTGACTTGGCACAACTTTCGTTCTATTTCATATATTGAATTTCCTCACTGTAGGAGTCTTGGATGGCTAACCTCACTTTGAAAATCGATGATGACCTTTTGGAGAAGGCTCGCCGACTTGCTTCGAAACGGAAGACCTCTGTAAACGCCATTGTCAAGGCAAGGCTGGAGGAATTTGTTTCCACTGATTTAGAAAGGGAAGCTGCTTTAAGAGGACTCGATGAGTTCTATGCGCACAGCAGAGCGAAAGTCAGTAAAAAGACCTGGAGTCGAGAAGACATCCACGAGAGATAAGGTCATTGGGGATACCAAGATTTTTATTTACTCCATTGGCTTGCGGGTGGACCTGATATAAAATCGGTTATGCGGGTTAAGGTTGCAATGCGTCGCTGACAGCCTTGGGATTGCGGGCGATAACGATAAGATAGGCGCGTGCTGCCGCATCAGGCTCTTTGCGGTTTTGCTCCCAATCGCGCAACGTCCCGAGCGGGATATGGAACCGCGCCGCAAACCCTTCCTGGCTAAGGCCAAGCGCACGGCGAATTACCGTCACCTGTGGCGTCCGTTTCATGCGCTTTTCATTGTCAGGCGTAACGGGTTGCGCGTCGGGACCGCACAAGGCAGCGGCATGGCGTTGTGCTTCGGTCATGGCGTCGAAGCGCTTCCAATCGTGCTTAGCGGGCATTTTCTTCGTGGTATCGGCGTTTTTCATCTGCTTTTCAGACGCGACCGGATCAGACGGAAAACTCCATTGTTAAGTCTATGGCCCTTGCCGAGTGAGTGAGAGCGCCGCAGCTCACGAAATCGACCCCGGTTTCGGCTATTGCGCGCACAGTTTCGAGGCTTACGCCCCCGGAAGCCTCCAGAACGACGCGGCCTTTGCCTATCGCGACAGCCTCCCTCAGAATATCCAGCTTAAAATTGTCAAGAAGCACTATGTCGGCCCCGGCGGAGATGGCCTCATCAAGCTGCTCGATGTTTTCCACTTCGATTTCGACGCGCAGGGTATGGGGAGATCCTTCGCGCGCGCGGCGCACCACTTCCTTTATGCTTCCCGCCGCCGCGATATGATTGTCCTTGATCAAGATGCCGTCGGCGAGGCCGAAGCGGTGATTCCTGCCGCCTCCGTGCCGCACGGCTTCCTTTTCCAGGCTTCGCCACAGTGGGGTTGTCTTTCGAGTATCGAGCAACTTACACCCGGTCCCGGCTATGGCGTCCGACATTTTGCGCGTCAAAGTGGCAATCCCGCATAACCGCTGTGCGAAATTCAGGGCTGTGCGTTCACCGGTCAAAATGGCGCGCACTCGTCCCTCTATCCTGAATACGCCAACATTTGGCGCGATCTGTTCCCCATCGGGAAACGGGCATTCTATTCTGATTTCCGGGTCGAGAAGTTCAAAAATTTTCCGAAATGGTTTAGAGCCGGACAATACGAAGGGTTCGCGTCCAAAGACAACTGCGCTTCCTTCGAGACCGGGAGGGATAACAGAGCGAGTCGTTGCATCCCCGCTCCCGATGTCTTCCAGAAGAGCCAGCCGGAACAGTTCATCCATTTCAAATCCTCCGGAAAGCTTCTCACACGACGCGAAGCCGCGAACAAAGGAAAAAAAGAAACCGCCGATCACTCATCCGGTGTTTCCGGTAGGATATTATCCCCCTTGGAGATGGAATTGTCATCGTCCCGCAACACTCTCGTCCTTCGCTGTGGAGTCTTTCACTTTCGCGCCTTGGCGTGAAAAAAAGCTTGCCGTTCATTCTGCTCGGCTTTCCCGCAATCCGTTCATGATTTCGAGTCTGCGGTTCAATTTTTCGATCTTTTCGCCAAGCCGCGCGTTCTTTTCGCGTTCCTTGTCGATTACCTCATGAGGGGCTTTTTGGAGAAAATCATCGTTTGACAGCTTCCTGTGGGTCAAACCGAACTCCTTCTCCAGTTTGGCAATCTCCTTTTGAAGACGGTTCGACTCGTTCTCGAAATCCAGAATGTCCTTGAGAACTACGAAAACTTCCATGTTTCCCACCACGGCCCCTGCCGCATGCTTCGGCTTATTCATCTCGGCGGCCCGGGCGACAGTGAGCCTGGAGACCTTTGCCAGATCAATAAGGGTTCGCTCGTGCTCTTTGAGGAGTTCGAGTTCCGAGCCCTGGTCGCACAGGCACACCACCTCGACTTTGAGCGCCGGGGAGACGTTCATCTCGCCGCGGATATTGCGGATTGCAACTATGATCGCCATAAGAGTTTCCATCTGCTCTTCGGCTTGGGGGTCGATCCTTTGAGCCTGAGCCTCCGGAAAGGCGGCTTTCATGATGCTTCCGGATGTGTTAGGCAGCTTGTGCCAGATTTCTTCGGTTATGAACGGCATTACGGGATGCAGAAGAACCAGGACTTTTTCCAGAACGACGGCCGCAACAGATCTTGCCTGCGCGCCCGCCTCAGCATCCTCGCCGTAGAAATCGGGCTTGATAATTTCCAGGTACCAGTCGCAGTACTCATGCCACAAGAACTGATAGAGGACCTGAGCGTACTGATTGAAATAATAATTATCCAAAGCCTCAACGGCTTCTGCGGCAACCCTTTGAAGGCGGCTCAGGATCCAGCGATTGGCAAGCGCGGGCACTTTTTCCGAGATTTCGACCGGCCCCTTGAACCCTTCGAGGTTCATCAGGACAAGCCGGGCAGCGTTCCATATCTTGTTCACGAAATGCTTATAGCCCTCGATGCGTTCTTCCGAGAGCTTGACATCCCTGCCCTGGACCGCGAAGACTGTAAGGGCAAACCGAAGAGCGTCGGTCCCGTATTTGTCCATCATTAGAAGGGGGTCGATAACATTTCCTCTGGATTTGCTCATTTTCTGCCCCTCGGCATCCCGAACAAGGGCATGTACATAGACTTCGCGGAATGGGACTTCCCGCATGAAAGCGAGTCCCATCATCATCATTCGGGCCACCCAGAAAAACAGGATATCGAATGCCGTAACCAGAACGGAAGTGGGGTAGAATTTTTCCAGCTCCAATGTATTGCTCGGCCATCCCAGGGTCGAAAAAGGCCACAGGCCGGAGCTGAACCATGTGTCGAGAACGTCCGAATCCTGTTCAACCGGAGAGCCGGGGCAGTTCGGACATTCCAAGGGAGCTTCCAGGGAGACGATAACATCATTGCACTGCAGGCAATGCCATGCCGGGATGCGGTGTCCCCACCATATCTGGCGGCTTATGCACCAGTCCTCGAGGTTTTCGAGCCAATTGAAGTAATCTTTTTCCCATTTGGCAGGGAGGATTTTAGTTTTACCCAGTTCGACCGCGTTAATGGCAGCCTCTGCCAGAGGCTTGGTCGCAACGAACCACTGAAGCGAGAGCATCGGCTCAACTACATTATGGCAGCGATAGCAGTGTCCGACCCGGTGAGTGTAGGGCTCTGTTTTTACAAGACAGCCGCCTTCTACAAGGTCTTTGAGAATCTGCTTGCGGCAGGTAAACCGGTCCATTCCGGAGTAGCGGCCTGTCTGTTCGGTCATGATCCCGCGTTCGTCAATGACCTGCACCAGCTCGAGACCGTGCCTTGCGGACAGCTCGAAGTCGTTGAAATCATGGGCGGGAGTAACCTTGAGCGCACCGGTGCCGAATTCGCGTTCGACGTAGGAATCCCCGATTATCGGGATGTGGCGGCCAACTATGGGCAAAACGACCTTTTGTCCGATAAAGGCCTTATATCTGGGGTCCTCCGGGTTAACGGCAACAGCCGTATCGCCCAGCATCGTTTCCGGCCGGGTAGTGGCCACTACCAATGCCCCCTTTCCACTTACCAGGGGATAACGAATGTAGTAGAGAGAGCTGGCAAGCTCCTCGCCCTCGACCTCGATATTGGCCAGAGCGGTCATGCAGCGCGGGCACCAGTTGATCATTCGTTTGCCGCGATAGATCAGGCCCTCATTATAGAGCGATACAAAAACCTGTCGCACAGCCAGCGAGAGGCCCTCGTCCATCGTAAACCTCTCGCGAGACCAGTCGCAGGACGCCCCGAGCCGCTTCAACTGATTTATTATTATTCCGCCGTACGTTGCCCTCCATTCCCACACGCGCTGCAGAAAGGCTTCCCGGCCAATCCCGTGCCTTGTGAGACCTTCAGCGCCAAGTTGCCTCTCGACCACATTCTGAGTGGCGATTCCGGCGTGATCCGTCCCCGGCACCCACAGTACCTCAAAGCCTTTGAGCCTTTTATACCGGCAAAGTATGTCCTGAAGAGTGTTATTAAGAGCGTGCCCCATGTGGAGTTGGCCGGTTACGTTCGGAGGAGGGATGACTATGCAGTAAGGCGGTTTAAGGCTGGTTTGGTCGGCGCGGAAAAAATGTTCTTCCTCCCAATACCTGTACCAATGCGACTCGACTTCGGCAAATTCATATCCTTTAGGCAGAGCGCCTTCGCTCATAAAATTGATTCCCCTGTTTTATTATGTATTTCAATGGACATCGATGGGTTGCGCGGTGGCGTAACCTGCAGCGTGTATTGCGGCCTCCGATGCCGCAGGGGCAACAGTTGATCGCGAACCAGACCGCCTGCTAAAGCTCCTTTTTAAGCTTCTCTATTTCCTCGTTAATTATAAACCTGACCAAGTCCGGCAACATTGATTCCACCACGACCCGGATATGTTCCTGCAAACCGGACTCGATTCGAACTATAATTTCATCAGCCACTTGCGAAAGGTCGGCAGCAGGAGGAATGGGCTCGCTCACGGGGTCGGCAGCTTTCGATGCTGCAGACTCGAATGATTCATCGGGAAATGCCGCCTCAGGCTCAACCTCAGCGGACGGGACGTCCTCGGGAATTTTCATTGCCGCAGCAGTTCTGGCCCTCAAGTCTACTTTTTCTTCTGCGCTCATCTCGGTCTCGGGCATTGCAGGTTTATCCATAAACTCGTCCAGAAGCGATTCCTCGTCTTCGAAAACCTGCGGTTCGGTTTCCTCCATGGAGTTTTTTTCAGATCCCCTCCGTGGCACGGGCTCGAAAAGCTTTTCATCCTCTTCCGGTTCATCGCCAAATGATTTGAGCAGGTCGTCTTCTTCTGAGCTGCGCCCATGGGCCTGTTCTTTCATGAGCGGCGGCGAGGCCTTTCGCTTTTCCGGTTCAGGTTCGAGATCCGTATCAAACATATCAACGTCCAGGTCGAGGTCCTCATCTTCGTCTATGGGTCCGCTCGGCATCTCGATGATGTCTTCAAGATCGATTATATCATCGTCCGGATTCTCAAATTCGATATTGAGGTCCCGCATCGGATCAGGTTGCTCTTCATAGGGACTTGATCCCTTAGGTCTTTTCATCGTCGCCTCTCAACCAGGCAATCGCGCCCTTTGGAATGTGAAAACATGCTGGTCCGTCAGCAAAGGAACCGATACCACGCATGAAATCGCGCTGTCAAGGTTTAGCTAGTTTTAACAAATATCTCAGATTCCGCCGGCTAAAATAATCATTCGCAAAATTCTTGTCATTGACGCTGAAATGCGGGTGAAATGGGCAGGAGAAAATCCCAAAACCCCTCATAGCGCATTCACAGCATAGGCAATAATGTCCTTCATCCACCTGCTGGTACTCATTTGCCGGAAGAACCGATTTTATACAGTGCACTTGATATCCAGGAGAAAAGTGCCGTCAACGGCGTCGAGGCCGATTACATCAATGACAGTGCCCTCGATCCCCGTTATTTCTACGGTATCCAGGGAGACCGGGTTCTGGCCGCTGGGGGCTCCGTGTGGAGAAAACGCCCCGCAGCGGGCGTGTACGATCGCCCCTGGGGTGGACCTGAAGTATATCGCGTTCGGCAAGGTGCATCCAGTAGAGGATAACGATCTTCCAACCCTTTTCCAGACCCAACAGGGCGTGCCTGTACTGCTCATCGACAATCAGTTTCCCGCTGACCGCAGATTCGCTCCCTTGCCGGGGGCCCATGCCCGGACCGGTGATAGGAGTTCGGATTATTCCTATCGGCTTCAAGACTATTTCCATTTTTGCTTCTTCTTTTTGTTTTTCCATATCCGTTTATTCCCTCTTTGGCACAACTTCAATGGCCAGCCGGAAATCTTCGGGCAAATGGGTCGCCTGGCCCGAGAAACGTACGCAAATCATGTTTAATTGGGCCTCTGTGCATAGTTGCAGTTCAGGGCTTTCCGTTTCGGGGTTTGGCGAAGCCTCCGCACGTTTGTAAATGAGTTGAGAAAAAGAAAGTTTTCGCCTGCTCAGCAAAGTTATCCCAGTATGTATTTCGATTTCATCGTCATAGAGTAGAGCTTTGCGGTATTTACAACGGGAGTCGATGATCGTGAGATGAAGCTGCCGGTTCAGGAATTCACGGTATGGGAAGCCGGTTTTTCTCAAGAAATCTTCACGCCCCAGTTCGAAGAGGTGATAATAATTGCCGTGATAGACCGCCTGTGCAATATCGACTTCAAAAAACGGGACACGCAGGCTCGTTATGTGGTAGGGAGTAATCGCCGGCTGCGCCCTGGCGCCGGGAATTATCTTTTTTTGCGAAGACTCGTTCATGCTGAAACTCCTTGTTATAATGACTAAATTTGAATCTTTGACGTCAGAGGTGGTTTTTGACAATTTTTCGGCAAATGAACAATTCCGGCCGCAAGCGACATCGTTCAAGACAGCACGAAGGCCAATTGTCAATGAGAGCTCCGGCGGGGCCCTACACTCATACGATCCACAGAAGCCTTAGCCCGGTGTTGGACCGAATACGGACCCCCGAACCGGCCCCTTTTGTGCCCGACCCTTTCCAGGTCAAAGCTCTGAGCGCAATTGAAGCATCGGACGTGCTCGTTACCGCCCCAACCGGCGCAGGAAAGACTTATATCGCAGTTGAAGCCATTGACAAGGTTTTTCACAGGGGTGGAAATAGCTGGTACGCATCGCCGCTTAAGGCCCTGACAAATGCGAAGTATCAGGAATTCCGCGAAATCTTCGGCGAGGAAAACGTCGGGATTCTCACCGGAGACAGGAAAGAAAATCCACTCGCCCCGGTAATCGTGGGCACCACCGAAATCCTGCGCAATCAATTGTATGACATGATGCACCGTGGAGAGGACATCGACATGGACCTGGTAGTTCTTGACGAGGCCCATTACCTCGGCGATGTCGACAGGGGCGTGGTGTGGGAGGAGGTGCTCATTTATCTTCCTCCGCGTGTTCGGTTACTGCTGCTTTCCGCAACAATACTCAACGGCAGCGAAATCTGCAAATGGCTCACTTGGATGCGCGGCTCCGAATGCGAATGGGTGGCGGCATACGAGCGTCCAGTCCCGCTTTTCCCGCTTTTCCTTTTCCCGGGTGGAGAGCTTGCGCCGCTTGCAACGCGTCGTGGTTTGCTCCCGAGGATTGAAAGAATCGACCCCAGATCGCTTCCCCGAAGCGAACTGCCTGAGATCCCCAGAATCATCGATGCGCTTCGAAACGCAAATCTGCTGCCGGCCATATTCTTTCTCAAATCGAGGGCCGACTGCGACAGAGCGGTTGAGTTCTGTCAGCCGGCTCAAGACCAGGACAGGCAGGATAGCCCCCTATTTCGGGAGAAGATTGAAAAACTTCTCGATGAATATCCTTTTCTCGGAACGCATCAGCACCTTTCGATCCTAAAGAGATGCCGGGTCGGTTCCCATCACGGAGGGCAGCTTCCGCACTGGAAGCTCTTTTTGGAAAAGATGATGCAGGCGGGATACCTGGATGCCATCTTCTCGACTTCCACAATCGCTGCGGGAGTCAATTTCCCGGCTCGCACGGTGGTTATTTTTCAAAGCGACCGGTTCAACGGCAAGGAATTCGCGGCGCTTAGCGCAACCGAACTGCTGCAGATGACAGGCAGGGCAGGACGCCGTGGGATGGATGAAATCGGGTTCGTGCTCATAATTCCCGGCCAGCATCAGGACCCGAGGCTTATAAACGAGCTGTTAAAATCGTCTCCCGACCCGATCCGGAGCCAGATTCGAATTAATTTCTCGATGGTTTTGAACTTGCTGCTATCCCACAGCCCCGACGAGATTCGAGACCTCTTCGTGGCCTCTCTTGCCACTTTCCAGAACCTCGGCCGCGACTCACGGTCGATGAAGAAGCTCGAAACGGTTCGGGCTGAACTCGAGCAATATGAAGAGCAAATGGCCTGCGGATCTTTGGATGAGCTATCCGAAATGCGGCCAAGGTACTCGAACGCCCTTGAGCAATTCCAGAAAACGCGCAGATCGCTCAAGCGTAGACCCGGATACAGAAAACTCATCGACCAGCTTGCTCCCGGCCGCGTCTTTATCAGCCAGAGAGGGACGCCTTATCTTTGCGTAGCCTGGCCCGATTTTGAATACAGGAATGTCGAAGCCGTCCGGCTGGCCCACCGGATCAGGATGCGGCGACAGCGTATCCGCACTCACCGGGTGGCGTTTCAGCGTGTCGGTGAGTTGAGTGTTTTGCTGGATTCTTTTCCCGATCCGGAAGAGCGCGAAGAATGGGAGAACCTGATCGCCCGCGCCGTTGAGGGAGAGTTCAGGCCGATCGGGCCGGAGGAACCCGTTGGGGACCATCCCGCGGGGCTTGCATCCAGAGATCTGGAGGCGATGGCCGAAAGACTGCATTCCTATCCATGCGCACAATGCACTCTTTTCGGTCCCTGCCAGAAAGAAACCGCTCATCCGTTTTCTCCGGCCCTCAGACGGTACGTTCATCTATTTGCGAAGGTGGCTTCGACCCAGGAGCAGCTCTGGCGCTCGTTTATCAAATACTACCGGTTGCTTCAGGGCGAAGGATATGTGGATGAAAACGGGAAGTTGACCCGCGACGGGATGTGGGCCTCCAAGCTCCGGCTCGACCAGCCGCTGCTCATCTCCGAGGGAATCCGCAAAAACGTATTTCCGCGAAATAAACCCGAGTTATTGGCTGCGCTCATCGCTCCTTTTGTGACGGACCGGGACAAACAAGGGGACGTGCAACTGGCCTCTTTTATTTGGAAATATCCCGACCTGGCCAAGCCTTTTTTCCAAATGCTGAAAAACTTCCAGCGCCTAAGGGAGCGATTGCAGGCCGAAGGCTTCGAAACCCCGCCGCTTCCGTTCTGGACAGTCGTGACTGTTTACCATTGGGCGCAGGGGCTTACGTGGGAACAGGTTCGCGAGATTTCAGGTATGGACGAAGGAGACTTGGCAATGATAATATTACGCACGGCCGACCACCTTCGGCAGATCGAAGCTCTTGGCCAAACGCATCCCCAACTTGCAGCCTCTGCGGGAGAAGCCGTTCGTATGCTGCTGCGCGAGCCCGTGCTGATAGCTTGACAAGGCAGTGAAGAGCGAATCGCGAGCGGAGTTACCGGTGAAAATTTCACCTTCCTGTTGGCCTCCGGCGTAAATTTTTAAAAAATAACTTGACACAACGCTCTCAATTCAAATATATAAGGCAATTCCAAATATTTCCCCTTATAGGAGGCGTCGTGATGGTAAAAAGCCCGTGCATAACCTGTGATCGAGCCAACGAAGATAAAAACAAGTGCTTGGATAAGTGTGACCGGCTCAAGGAATACCAGGAAATGATCCTTAAACAGGGAATCTACGCCACGATGTAGCCGACGGGCGTTCAGCCTTTTATGAGCGGCCGGAGAGGGCCGCTTTTTTTATCCTGAAATGTTATATTGGAAAAGCGTAGCCAGGCAGCAGTCCAGGAGGAGTTGAACCTATGTACGCGATTTTCAGGTCCGGCGGGAGGCAATACGAAGCCCGGCCCGGGCAGGTAGTCAAAGTTGAAAAGATTTCCGGCCAAGTCGGGGAAAACGTAACCATCGATGAGGTGTTGCTCTTCTCCGACGGGGATCAGTTGCGGGTTGGCCAGCCTCTTGTGGAAGGCGTCAGGGTTCAGGCCACAATAATCGGGCAGGGACGCTTGCCCAAAATCGTTATCTTCAAGCACAAACGCCGCAAAGATTACCGGAAAAGACAAGGACACAGACAGGCTTACACGGCCATGCGTGTGGAAAATATCGGCTAGAATCGGCACGAGTTCAGACTACCGTAGGCTTTCAGTTTTTGGAGAAAAACAATGGCACATAAAAAAGCGGGCGGAAGTTCCCGAAATGGCCGCGATAGTGCAGGGCAGCGCAGAGGCGTAAAGAAATTCGGCGGTGAATTCGTGCGAGCCGGCAACATCATAGTTCGCCAACTGGGCACGCACTTTCATCCCGGAAATAATGTCGGAATGGGCAGGGACTATACTATTTTCGCGCTTGCCGACGGCTTGGTTACTTTCGAACACAAAGACAGGACTCGCCAAAAAATCAGCGTCTATCCAGTCGAAGCCCAGCAGTAGTGCTGGAAGCTTTTGCTCCCTGTACCAATTCAATGTGCTCCCCTCCACTCAATGGTGAGAGGGGAGTTGTGTTTTGAATTCAGCCGGGAAAAATCCGGATCATCCGGCGCATAGCTGATCCTTGCTACTCAAGCAGACTGCGATTTAATCCTAAACATGAAATTCATCGATGAAGTGACAATCACGGTTGCGGCAGGAAAAGGCGGCAATGGGTGCGTCAGTTTCAGGCGCGAGAAGTACATACCTCGAGGCGGACCCGATGGGGGAAACGGCGGCGAAGGGGGCAGCGTCGTTTTGGAGGCCTCGGAACGAAAGCACAGCCTGCTTGACTTTCGATATCGCAACCTTTTCAGGGCCGAGCCAGGAAGAAACGGGGCCGGCCAAAACCGGCAGGGCAGAAGCGGGGAGGATCTCGTTGTGGAAGTGCCGGCCGGCACCGTGGCAAAGGACCCTCTGACGGGCGAAATCTTTTCCGACCTTACTGAAGCGGGGCAGAGGTGGATAGTAGCCCAAGGGGGAAGAGGCGGGAAGGGAAACGCCCATTTCGTCAGTTCGACTCACCGGACGCCTCGTTTCGCCCAGGAGGGCCAGCCCGGGGAAGAGCGCAGCCTGAAACTCGAGCTGAAGCTCATTGCCGACGTTGGTTTGGTAGGGCTTCCAAACGCTGGGAAATCCACCCTCGTTTCAGCCGTCTCTGCGGCGCGGCCCAAAATAGCTGACTACCCGTTCACCACGCTTACGCCCAATCCCGGAGTCGTTCAGTATGACGATGCGCCCCCATTCGTGATGGCCGACGTGCCGGGGCTTATCGAGGGCGCTCACGAGGGCGCAGGGCTGGGAGTCCGATTCTTGAAACACATCGAAAGAACCCGGCTCCTGGTTCACGTGATCGACCTGTCGCGAGTCCCTTGGACAACCCCCTGGAGCCGTTCAAACAGATTGAGCATGAACTTGAGAGCTACTCGGAAGAGCTACGGAAAAAACCGCGAATAATCGTTTTGAACAAGTCCGACCTGGTAAAAGACGAGAAGGACCTGGCCAAAATCGAGAAAGGCTACAGTCAACTTGGACTCCCCATCCTCTTTATATCTTCGCTGGAAAGGAAAGGCCTTCGCGAACTGGTCCGGCTTCTTACTAAGAGTCTGTCTGAAATGAATGAGCGATAAGGACGTTCTTTTTGATTCGTAATTTGCTGGTTTCAAAAGATCTCTATGCTAATCTTATGATTGAACAAATCGAACGAACTAATTATATTAAGCGGAGTTTTGCGCAGGCATCCGCCATAATATAAAAAACTCTTGATTAATCGAGGGGTTAGGATAATGAATTATGATGTCGGAGTTGACCTCGGAACGGTCAGCATCAACTGCGTCATTCTGGACGAAAATCGTAGAGTCGTCTTGGAAACTCCATATCTAAGGCATTTTGGCCTGATCTACGAAGAAACTCACAAGCTTTTAGAAAGTATAATTCAGCGAATCCGGGGCGAGAATTCCGGCGTGCTCAGATCGGTAACTTTTTCTGGAGTCCACGGGGAGATGCTCGCGGAAAAGCTCCATGCGCCGTTCGAAGTGGAAACTATCGCTCAGGTGCTGGGGGCCATCCATGTTGTGCCGGGCGTGCGCACGATCATTACGGTGGGAGGCCAGGATGCGGCTGTCTTCCAGTTGGCGCACCTCGGAGACGAATGGCGGTTGGAGTCTTTCAACATGAACGGCCCATGCGCATCGGGAACGGGTTCTTTCATTGACCAGCAGGCAGAAAGGCTGGCTCAGTCGATTTACGGGCCGGATTTTTCGATGGACCAGGAAAAACTGCAGCAGACCCTGGACGACTTCATCGCACTGGGTTTGAAGAGCACCTACCCTGCTCCAGTCGCCTGCCGCTGCACCGTTTTTACAAAATCGGACATGATCCACCTCCAAAACAAGGGTGAGAGTCTGCCCAACATAATAGCCGGCCTGCATTTCGGCAACGCAGCCAATTACATGAGCACCATAATCGGAAACCGGGAGATGTCAGATCCGATCATTTTCATCGGCGGCATGGCCTCGAACCAACTTCAGGTCCAGGCGTTCAAACATTATTTCCCCTCGTTGATAGTCCCGGCCCACCACACTTCGATTGGCGCTCTTGGCGCGGCAATCCAGGCCCAGAAGCAAAAACGGCAAAATCAGGTGGACCTCTCGACCCTTGTGCGGGCGAATTCTGAGCCGGTGTACAACTTCCCCAGGGCCGAACGCCTGGAACTTTCTTTGACCCGCTTTGACCCGGAGAACGCGCTGACGCCGTGGACAAAGAAAAAGGGCAAACAGGTGGAAGCATACCTGGGAGTCGATATAGGATCGACTACGACAAAGTATGCGTTGATAAGCGAGACAGGGCAAATTCTGCACAAGAGCTACGTGCCCACGCAGGGGAAACCTATCGAGGTCACCCAGCGGCTTCTGCGCACGCTGCATGAAGATGTCGGCCAGAAGATAAAGCTCATGGCTATCGCCACAACCGGATCGGGCCGCAACGTTGTCGGGGATTTCCTGAGCGCGGACCTCATCCTAGACGAGATTACCGCACACGCCCGGGGCGCGGTTGAAATCGACCCTGAAGTGGACACCATATTCGAAATCGGCGGGCAAGACTCAAAATACATCATGATAGAAAACACCCACCCCCTCGATTTCGATATGAATAAGGTCTGCGCGGCCGGCACGGGCAGTTTCCTGCACGAGCTTGCCAACAAGATGAAGATTAATATAGTCGGGGAATTTCAGCAAATAGCCCTTTGCTCGAACAGCCCCATCCATCTTGCAGAGCGTTGTACAGTATTCATGGAATCCGACCTCGGGAGCTATCTGCAGAAGGGGGGCGAGCGTCAGGATCTCATAGCAGGCCTTTGCTATGCAATCGTCCACAATTACCTGAACAGGGTAGTGGAAAAAAGATACGTTGGAAAGCGTATCATGTTCCTGGGCGGGCCTTCGTTGAACAAGGGAATCGTTGCGGCGTTCGAGAAAGTGCTCAAGCGCGAAGTGTTGGTCCCTAGACATCGCGAAGTGATGGGGGCATTCGGGGCTGCACTGTCTGTGATGGAGCTTTTCAAAAAACAGGGCATGGAATACCGAAGACGCGATCTCGATCAGCTTGCCTCAATGAAGGTAAATTTTACCGAGAACGTCTGCCATGCGGACAAGAAGTGCCATAACGAGTGCAAACTCAAGGTTTATAATTTCGGAGAAAGAAAGAGCGTGTGGGGAGGCGACTGCGGCCGCTACGAAACCCGGGCCGAAGGAGGCCGTGAGACTGACTATTTTCAGGTTAGGCAGGGTCTTTTCGAGCAGGCCCTGATGGAGGCGGGAAATCTTCTTACCGAAGCCGAAGCACGGCGTCAACGAAAGCCGGTGATCGGCATACCTCTTGCGCTGCACTCGCTCGAGTGGGGTGTTTTCTGGGCTCATCTATTTTCCGAGCTTGGATTTCCGGTGTTGCTAAGCCCGAAGACAACCAACAAACTTGCTTTGTTGGGGGTAGAAAATGTGGTCTCCGAGGTCTGTTTTCCTGTAAAGGTTTTCCACGGCCACGTCCGTTACCTTATGGACCGGGCCGAATACCTGTTCCTTCCCAATGTAGTAAACGCGCCAGTCCCTCATCCGGACGAAATCGGATATTTCTGTCCCCTGGTTCAGAGTTCTCAGTACATGAGCAGATCTGCGCTGAACATTTCGGACAGGAGGATCATCAGGCCTTCGCTCTATTTGAAGGAGGACCCCGCAAACCTGGTCTATGTCTTCGAAAAGGCTTTTGCAGCCAGCTTGAGACCGCGCAGGACCGAATTGGAGAGGGCGGTTTTCAAAGCGCTGGCAAGACAGATGGAATTCCGCCGCCGGCTAATCGAGACCGGCAATGAGATAATCAGTCGCTTAGATCCGGTACAGCCCGTCTGGATCGTGACCGGACGCCCATATAACCTCTATGACGACCGGCTCAACCTCCAACTCGGAAAACAACTCGCAAAGCTCGGGATCAAGGCGCTGCCCATGGACCTTGTGAGCTCTGATTCCGAAGACATGAGCGATTTCAAGCGAATGTTCTGGGGACAGGGGGCTAGAATCATCAGGACGGCAAAGAGGATCCTTCGGACCCCGAACTGGTATGGCCTGCACCTCACGAATTTCAGTTGCGGGGCAGATTCCTTCATCGAGCATTTTTACCGTCACCTGCTCAGGGAAAAGCCCTCCCTCATCCTTGAGCTGGACGAACACAGCGCTGTAGCCGGCTTGCTAACCCGTGTGGAGGCCTACCGCAACGTTGTGAAAAATCTTCAGGAAAAGCGGCTGGCCAGAAAACTCGACCCGGATGAACCCGACTCGCTGGAGGCGGCAGGATAGTTACTGGTTCATGCGATGACACAAACATTTAGGAACGGGCCGGGAATTTTGCGAGATGGCCATCCGGGGGCAGCGAATTTTTCACGCGAAGGCGCGAAGAAAAAGACGCGAGGACTTCGCGTCTTCGCGTGCACCAGGCCTCATCGAGGATGTAAATAAATGACAGTTTCCGGAAAGCAACATTTTGGACGATTCTACGAAAAGGTCAAACAGTTTGACGTTACGGGCAAGACCCTGCTCATCCCTGTCATGGCCTCCTTTGCATCCCCGTTGCTCGCCGCCTCTTTCCGTGCTGTCGGCGTAAACGCCCTGATAATGGAAACTTATAAGGGGCTGGCCCTCGGAAAGGAATTTACATCGGGGAAGGAGTGTTTCCCCTGCCAAGTAACTCTGGGCGACATCCTCTATTTCTTGCGTGGAGAAAAAGAAAGACTCGGGGCTGCTTTTTCGCCGGACAACTACGTATATTTTTTGCCAGAGGCCGACGGTCCGTGCCGGTTCGGTATGTATAATAAGATGCAGCGCCTTGTTTTGGACAGGTTCGAGGAGTTTCGAGACATACCGATTACCTATGTTTCGACCCGCGATTCATATTCGGCGGCAGACATCATGCCTGCGGAAGCTTCTGCCATATTCAGAAAACTGTGTTTTACCGCTATAATTATAGCGGATATATTTGACCGCATCGTATGGCGTGTGAGACCTTACGAGCTTCGCCCGGGTTTAACGGATTCCTTTATGGAAAAAGCACTTCGGGCGGTGGCTGAGGAGGTTGAACAAAACGGAGCGTCGCTCGAATTCAAAAGACTCTTTAAAATTGTCGAGGATGTAGCCTCCACGGCCAAAACATTTATCGACACCCGACAGCCACAGCGCCCGCTTATCGGGATCGTCGGGGAGATCTACGTCCGTACGCATCATGAATCCAATCAGCACATAGTAAGGGTTCTTGAGGGGTTCGGAGCCGAAGTCGTGGTGGCTTCGGTCGCAGAGTGGATAAACTACATCACCTACGACATGGCCAGAGAGCATATGCGCCATATGAAGCTGGCGCTCCAGAAACTGGATTTTGGATCGCTCAGGGGTATCCTGAACAATTGGATCTCCTCACAGATCGAAAAATATTATCAATTGGGGCGGCAGCACCAGGTTTACAAACGGGCGCTCAAATACCTCGACATTCACAAAGATCACAAGATAGGGGCACTCGAGAAACGGCTCGATAGGGATCGGCTGTTCAGCTTTGATATTGGGACCGAATCGGCCCTGAGCATCGGGGCGGCTCTGGAGCAGTTACACGAAGGATACAACGGGGTTGTAAACGTATTCCCCTTCACCTGCATGCCCAGCGCTGTCTGTTCGGCCGTTCTCAAGCCGCTGTTAAACAAAATGCGTATGCCCTACATAGATGCGCCTTATGATGGGGCAATTCAGCCCAACCGGGAGATAGCGTTGCGAACATTTGTATACCAGGCAAAACAGCATCTCGAATCCCGGACGTCGGGCCAAAGAAACGGCAAGGCAGCGTAATGTCATATCAAACCATGATTATTAACGCGACCCATCCCGAAGAGCTCCGGATCGCGGTGGTAGAAGGCCACGCTCTCGAACACTTTTTCATAGAAACGGCGACACGTGGCAAGGTGGTTGGAAATATCTACAAGGGCATAATAACCCACATTCAGTCCAGTCTTCAGGCCGCCTTCGTAACTTACGGGTCCGAGCGCAACGGTTTTCTTCCATTCCCTGAAATCCATCCCGATTATTACGACTCAGACGTCGAAAAAGATAATGCCAGAATCCAGGACGTGATCCATCAGGGGCAGGAAGTACTGGTTCAGGTGGTCAAGGAGGAACTGGGCAACAAGGGAGCACTGCTAACCACCTATGTCTCATTGGCCGGGCGGGACATAGTACTGATGCCCGGCCAGGACCAGCGCGGGGTTTCCCGAAAGATCGAAAACGGGGACAAGCGGGACCGGATGAAAGAGCTTGCCAGGAGTCTCAAAGTCCCCGATGAGTTCGGGGTGATCCTTAGGACAGCCGCCGAAAGCCGCACGAAGCGCGAAATCATAAAAGACCTGGACCACCTCGTAAAAATCTGGGGGGAAATAAAAAAGAAGGTCCAGGAGTCGCCCGCCCCTTCCCTCATCTACAAGGAGCAGGACCTTGCAGTTCGGGTAATTCGCGACTATTTCGCAACCGGGATCAAAAACATCCTTGTCGATGACAGAGAGGTTTACCGAAGGGTAAAAGAATTTCTGGGGATCATCAGCCCAAGAAATCAAAAACAGGTCAGATTCTTTAAGGAAGAAGGGCCGATTTATTCCAAATATAATCTGGAAGAGCAGATCGCGCAGATATTCCGCAAAAAGGCGCCGCTTAAGTCCGGAGGCTACCTGCTTTTCGATCCCACCGAGGCGCTTGTATCAATCGATGTTAACTCAGGCCGCACCAGCGCTGAAGGGGCCGTAGAGGAAATGGCCTACAAGGTCAATCTCGAAGCGGCGGTCGAAATACCTCGTCAGTTGAGGCTGCGCGATCTTGGCGGGCTTGTGGTAATCGATTTCATCGACATGCGCGACCAGAGGCATGCGCGTGAAGTCGAGCGAAGGCTCAAAGAGGAGATAAAAAAGAGACAAGGCTAAGATCTCTGTCGGGCGAATCTCCAAGTTCGGCCTTCTTGAGTTGTCGCGCCAGCACCTTGGACTCAACATACTGCGCGGCTCCTACAGCGAATGCCCGGTCTGCCAGGGGAGCGGGCTTGTGCGTTCAACGGAGGCAACGGCCCTTGACTATTTACGCAAAATCTGGACAACCATAGTGCAGAAGAGACCGGCGGTTGTGAAAGCTGTGCTGCCCGCTGATGCCGCCAGCTATCTTTTAAACCGCAAGAGGGCCGAGATTGCAAACCTGGAAAACGTATACAAGGCCAGCATAATAATAGAGCCTTCCATGACCGCACTGTCCCACGAAGGGTTTATTGAAACAACACCGCACGAGCTTCAGACCTAGTACTACCGGGTTGCCAATCGGGTCATCTCTGTTTTTTCAACAGTGCCTCGAGACCTGCAAACGGCTTGAAGGTCGTTGTGGGATCCGTGCTCTCATCCGGCGATAGTTCATCGTAATACTCAGAGTTCAGCCCCCGCGAGTGTTCGTTATCATGGCAGAAAAGGCACAACAATTCCCAGTTGCCGCCGTCAGGAGGGTTGTTGTCATGGTTGTGGTCCTTGTGGTGCACGGTGAGTTCCCGCAGCCGTTTTCCTGAAAACTCACGTCCACAACGTGCACAAATCCAGGGAAACAACTTAAGCGCCCTCTCCCTGTAAGTTTTCTCCCGCTGCTCTCGATTTCGCCTGTCCTCTGCGTTGATCTGATCCACCTTTGCGGGCATTTCTTATCCTCCCATTGGCTATTTCCACGTAATCTTGCACGCCCGGGCACAATTTCGCCGAGGAACGCTGTCTCCAAGTAGCCCGAAGACATAGGGATTATATACGGTTTTGGAATTTCGTCCAATTTAGATGTCGGCGTCTCGCTCCGTTTCTCCCGGCAAATCATTTTGATTTCTTTGCATTCGGATTTGGGCTATTGATTAAAATTCCCAACAGGAAAGGAAGCTCATGAAAAAAACCCTGACGATAGTTTTGTTTGTCTGTTTGGCGTTGGTTGTTGCCTATGGAGCCGCCGGCTACTGGGTTGGCGGGCAGGCTCGAAATCAACACGAGCGGCTGATCGCGCAAATCAACCGCTCAAACTACATGGAAGCCTCGATCAAAAGCTACGAGCGAGGCCTTTTCAGCTCCCGGGCTCTGACAACGTTTACCTTAGCTCCGCCCGAGGGCGGGAATCCGATCAAATTCAGCATCATCAATGAAATCTATCATGGGCCTTTTGTCTTTTTGGAAAACCCGCACTTGAAAAGGAACCTGCTGCCCGTCCTGGCTGTAATCCGAACGCGACTGGCGCCGGGCGATTCCGGAGAAGCCCAGAAAGTGGCTCTGGAAAAAATACCTGAGCTTGGATCTTCTGAGATCCTGACTGTGCTTTCAATCGATGGCAGCGGAGAGTCATATTGCGATGTTCCCTCCTTCCGAAAAAAGTTCCAGGATGAAAAAGGCGAACAGGTGGAGGTGGAATGGAGCGGCTTCACCGCCCAATCCAAATTCGACGCGCTGCTCGGGGAAGTTACCGGTTCTTACAGCGCGCCATCATTGCAGATGACGGTTCAGGACCAACTGCTGCGGATAAAAGACATTCAGGGCGATTTCAATTCGTATCCCGGTATAAAGGGGATATCTGTTGGATCGGCTAACCTTTCGATCGGCGGCGTTGAGGGTATGGAGAAAGAGAATACAGCCTTCAATTTATCCTCGTTTAGGCTTAAGGCTGAATCCGGGGTTGCCGACGAGACGATTAACGGCTCCCTGCTGCTTAGTTTTGACAAACTCAAAACAGGAGAAATGGGACTTGGGCCTTTTGCACTGGAGTTCGACATGCGGAAGCTGGACGCAGAGGTCCTTGCCCGCTTTCAACAACTTGTCCCGGAACTGCGAAGAAAAACTCCGGGGCAGAGCGCGAACGCCAATGGAGAAATTGAAAAACTAGTTACGGAGATAATGATCAATCTGCTTGCAAAGTCCCCCGAGTTCGAAATAAAGGAGTTAGCAATCAGGACTGACAAAGGAGACTTCAGCGGCAGGGCCAATCTGACCTTTGACGGCGGAAAGAACCTGTCGGGAAACGTCCTTGCTCTTCTCGGCAGTATCGACGCAAGCGCGGAACTTTCAGTCTCAGAGGCGCTCTTATACCTTGTCGCCGAAAATGTTTTTCGCAACGCCTCTGCAAAAGATCCCGGATCGGCAAAGACGGGCGCCAATGCTCTTGTAATGGGGCTTATGGCGGGAAACTATATTGTTTCGGAGGGTGGCTCATTCAAATCGAACGCAACCTTCAAGCACGGCGTTCTTACAGTTAACGGACGCAAGCTGGATTTGTCAAACCTGCCCTGAAAAGGCCCGGCGAAATGCCCGGTCTTCTACGTACAATAAGGAGAATAGTCTCCGCAACACCGCGCCACCAAAAAAAAGCGGCCCACAGGGGCCGCCTTTCTGAACCGGGGAATGGCTTAAGTCGAATTAAACGCTTTGGAGCAGCTTGAGTATGTTCTGCGGTTGGGCGTTGGCCTGCGCGAGCATCGCCATTGCAGACTGCTGCAGAATCTGATTCTTGGTCAGGGTGCTTACTTCAGACGCCATGTCGACGTCTTCGATGGTGGATGTTGAAGACGTGTAGTTCTGCATGCTGGTGGTAAGGTTGTTAATCGTGTACCCGAGCTGGTTCTGAAGACCGCCGACGCTACCCATGGCGGTGTTGATCGAGGTCAGCGCGTTATCGAGTGCGGTCATAGCTGCCTGGGCGCTTGTAAGACTGTCGATCCCGATTCCCGTGCTCACTCCCAGACAGGCGGTGGTGGCGCCGGTGAAGCTAATAGTCATCTGGTTATTGGCGGCGTTGGTTGCGCCGATTTGAAAAGTGATCCCGCCCTGGCTACCGTTGATAAGAGCCGTTCCCCCATAGGTCGTGGACCCCGCGATGTTGTCGATTTCAGACTGGAGATCCTGAAATTCACCATTCAAAGAATCCAGGTTTGTTTGGCCCTCCTGGCCTGAGGCTGCTTCAGTGGCCAGAGATTTCATCTGCACCAGGATGTTGTTGATCTGGCTGTATGCGCCGTCAGCCGTCTGAAGCATCGACGTCGCCTGGTTTGCATTCTGAGAGGCCACCTGCATCGAGGCGATACTTGACTTAAACGCGTTTGCAATTGCGTAGCCCGCCGGGTCATCTGCTGCCGAATTGATGCTCAAACCTGATGAGAGCTTTGTTAGTGAGGATGACACAGCCGAATTGGTGTTCGAGAGAATGTTCTCAATCGTAAGGGCGTTCATGTTTGTGTTGACTACCATACCAGCCATAACTAGTCCTCCTTGATGTGTAATGTAACTTCCTTGTCAAATCAATCCAAAATTCCACTCCGCAGTTCCATTTCTCTTTGGCTTATAAATCGACAATCGGGGTATGAAACTTGAATCTTTTTTAAGAAGGGGTGGACGGAGGAAGAACCAAAGGCAACAATGACAGATCACCGGGCGGCCGGTAAACTTCCGCTTTCAAAAAAAAGTTGCAGGTCACTCTATCAAGGTGCTGAATAATTTTTCCGATGCTGTTAGAGTCAGGGCTGTTTTTCCAACAGGACCATAGACCGGAGGTCAAAATGTCCATTCCGGAATCCCGGCGCGATTCTCCGTTGTTGATCGCGCAGGTGGACAGCACCCAGGATGAGGCAACAGGCGATTTCTACTACAGGACCTTTGCTCCTGGTGTGGGAATGGCTCATTGCGAGGATGTCCATGTAGTCAATCTTATCTACTACCACCGTTTGAGGCATGAGCTGATGCTCGATGCCGACGTTTTGGTTCTGAACAATATCTGTGATGCGGATCTCCTGCCGATCATAAGATACAGAAAGACCCGTGGGAAGCTCACGGTATACGAACTTTGCGACGATCTCGAAGCCCTTCCTCCAACCAGCCCCATGCGGGCTTTTTACCGTCAGTCAAATAATCTGCTGTTGATAAAAAGGCTTGCCCACTATTGCGATGCGCTTCAGTTCAGTTCGCCGGAGCTACAGAGGAAATACGGCTATCTGAACTACAGGTGTTGCGTTTTCCCGAATCAGGTATTGATAACGCCTTCGGAAAGGACACAAAAACCGGATGCAGCAGTGACGGTCGGCTGGGGTGGCTCCATCGGTCATTTGCACGATATGGCAAAAATTTCTGATCGCCTCGTCCATTGGATAATGTCCAGGAACGATGTGCGTCTCTATCTCATGTGCGCCGACCCGATCTGGGAACTTTTCGAGGCCCTTCCGGGAGATAGAAAGAGACGGTTTGCCACGGGTTCCCTTTATGACTATTACGGTTTTGTCTCAGGGCTGGATATAGGAATAGCGCCTCTTGAAGACACACCGTTCAACCGATCCAGGTCTGACGTCAAGTTCCTCGAATATGCGGCTCACGGCGTAGTCCCCGTCCTTCAGGCCACCGGGCCGTATCTTCTATCTGTAAAACAGGGCAGGACAGGATTCCTCTTCAACACGCCGGATGAACTCATCGCCACGCTCGATCACCTGGTCTCCGACGGCCCTGCAAGAGTCAGCGTATCGGCATCCGCCAGAGAATACGTGCTGCGGGAACGACATTACCTCGAGCGTGGAAAAGACAGGGTGGAGTTTTACCGCAGCCTGCTTCGGGCTAAGCGCCCCCGGTCATGGACAGATCAGGGAGAGCGTGGAGACGACCAGATTATTGCTGCGAGGGAAAAGGGCTGCGAACTACCTGGAGGCAGTGCGGCAAACACCTTCGAGCGTCTGTGTGACTGCGCGGGAGCTAAGAAGACCGACCGTCATTTGCTCCTAAGTTCAACGCGTTACGAGCTTCTTTTGCAAGCCGGCATTCTTGCATCCGATCCATCAAACCCAACGAAAGCCTGGAGGATGTTCCTGGAAGCTATGGAGCTTGAGCCTTCGCTCTATATGCCGTACCTTTTCGGGGCTTTCGTTTCCCACGACCCGATCCAAACGCTCAAAGACGCATTGGAGAGGAACCCGCGTTCCATAGTATCCTCGATTCACCTTGGCAAGGCCTATTTGTCGAAGGGCATGTTGACCGAAGCAATCGAGAGCTTCAAAGCGGCAGCCGATATCTTTCCGGAGTACGAGTTGCCCTATATCGAGTGCGCCGGTTGTTTGCGCAAAATGGGACTCGAACGAGATGGGACAGCACTTCTGAAAAAAGCGATAGATCTTATTCCAAAGGTAATCAGAGAGCCGCAGGGCCGTTAGACTGGTTTCCGAGTCGGAAAGGGTCCTTTTCCCCCCTGGCGGCGTCAATCTTTGGGCTTAATTGTGCGGCGTACCGATGTACGCCTCCGCGCAACCCCTCGATTTCCTTGCCAGGACGAAAAATGCCTCCTTCCCGACTCGGAAACTGCTTGTCTAATCAGGGGTTTCCGGATGGACACTAGACTAGTACCACGTAACATTGTTTTTTTCGTACAATAGCGGTAAAATCATGCAAATTCCAAAGGGGGAGGGATTTGCCATGAAACCGCGATACCGTGTGACGTTAACAGAGCAAGAGCGTCAGGAACTCGATGCTTTGAAAACAGGTAAGACCAGTGCGAAACGGTTCCTTTACGCACGCGCTTTGCTCCTGTGTGATGCCGGACCACTGGGGCCTGCCTGGACTGTAGCAGATGTCGCCGAGGCTATGGGCGTTACGCCTCGCACAATCGAACACCTGAAGCAGCGTTTCGTAGAAGATGGGCTGGCTGCTGCGCTGGAACGTAAACAACCGGAAAAGCCGCCGCGCGAGGTGACTTTCGACGGAGCTTTTGAGGCACGACTTATTGCATTGGCCTGTTCAGAAGCACCGGAGGGCCGGCGACGATGGACCGTACGGCTGCTGGCTGAGAAGGCGGTTGAATTGGAGCTGGCTCCGAGCGTCTCGCATATGACAGTGCAGCGCGCACTTAAAAAAACGAACTTAAGCCTCATCTCCGGAAGTACTGGAAAATCCCGCCGAAAGGGAGCGCAGCGTTCGTAGCCAATATGGAAGATGTAATCGATGTGTACCATTTCCCTTACGATCCTGACTATCCGCAGGTCTGCATGGATGAAACTTGCAAACAACTAATCGGGGAAGTGTACGACCCGATCGCTTGCGCGCCAGGAAGACCGGCACGGGTGGACCATGAATATATCCGCAACGGAGTTGCCCAGATCTTTCTTGAAGTTGAACCGTTGACCGGCAAGCGCCACGTGGAAGCCGCCCAACATAGGACGAGAAAAGACTGGGCGTGGTGGATCAAGGGCATGCTCGACGAACGCTACCCAAATGCCGTCCAGGTATGCTTGGTCCTGGACAACCTGAACACACACTGTCTAGCCTCCCTGTACGAGACGTTTGAACCTGAAGAGGCTCGGCGTTTAGCCGAACGCCTTGAAATCCATTACACACCCAAACACGGTAGTTGGCTCAATATGGCGGAGATTGAACTGAGCGCATTAAATGGACAGTGCCTGGATCGGCGGATTCCCGATCTGGAAACGCTGCGAAGTCATATCGCCGCGTGGGAAAACGACAGGAACAACCGGCAATCCAAGATCCAATGGCGATTTTCTACAACCGATGCACGGATAAAACTGAAGCATCTTTATCCGAAGTTGTAAATGTTACATGGTACTAGGTCGTAACTGACGATTCAGGACGAGCCCTCTATTTTTCGCGTCACCCGATTCCTTTCGACTCTCACCCGTCAAACGTCACCTGGTTTTGCCGGCGGCTTCCTCGCAGAGTTTCCCGTACACGATGCTCAGTTCACGGTCGCATTCGGCCGATGGCGCTCCGGTCTTCCTGGCCAGTTCAATGACATTTTCCGCCTCTTTTAATTTCCCCTCTTCCAAGAGCAATTTGCCGAGAAGCAAGTTTATATCACCCCTGGCCGGGTCAAGGCTAGCAGCCTTTTGAAGCAGACCAACGGCGCGGCCCCTCTCACCCATGGAGACCATGATTTTAGCTGATCGCACGTAGGCTTCGAGATCGGATGAATTATAGATCAAAGCGTTATCATAGCTTCGCAGGGCCGTTCGCTGATCTCCTTTTGCCTCGGCGACCAACCCGAGGCCAAACCAGGAGTTTGCGCAACGGGGATCCTTTCTTATGGAATGCTCGAAGACCGCCGCCGCCTCATCCATGCGTTGCGCCCTCAGCAGAAAATAACCGAACTGGCTTGCCGGGGCACAACCATCCGGATCAGCCTCCAGAGCACGCCGGTGGGATTTTTCGGCCTCATTGGCCTGCCCGCGTTTTTCCTGGATGGATGCAAGATTGGACCACGCCGGAGCAAACCCGGGATCATGCTCCACAATAGTCTTGTAAAGACTTTCGGCTTCGTCGAGTTTTTCCTGGTCCTGGTAAATTACGGCCAGATTGAATTTCGGCTGCGGGTCGGATGGATTGAGGATAATGGCCTGTTTGTAAGATTCGACGGATTCGTTTATATGCCCCATGCAGTAATTTTCTACGGCACGGTTGTAAGGGTCCGCTCCTCCGGAGGCGCACGCCGAAAGAAAAATGAGACAAGCCAAAATGAATGCGCTATTGCTTCCCATATGGCCCTATTCTACCTTTTTCCCTCCACTGTGCCGCATTGGAGGCGTCAAGCGCCCCGTCAGTCTTCCATAGGACTTTCCAGGGATGGAGCCTGACGTCCTCGCTCAAGGCTTCCAGGTGGCGTGAGGTTTCGTTCAAATGCGAAACAATAGAAGCTATATTGTCCTCGTTCGAATCGAGGATCGAGCGTAACCCCTTTGTGGCCTCTTCGGCTTCCAAAAATTCCCGGTCCGCCTGTCCCAGTGTCTTGGTGAGTTCGGTCTCGATCGAGCCCAGCCTTTTCTGCAAGTCTTTATTGGTGTCGCGCACCTCCTTGATCAATGACACGAACTCGTTGCCGCCCTGTCCCGACACCTGTCTTATGTTTTTCATTATCGGTCCCAAATCGGCCGTGTGCTCTCTTAGTTGAATGAGGAGGGCGTTTGCATTCTGGATCGTTTCTTTTATCGTGTACTCGTTACGAACTTCGGAAACGAGGTCTTTTGCCTCCTGCACCAAATCCACCAGGCCCGAGGCGACCTTCCCTCCAGTTTCGATTATTTCGGAAAGTGAGGCCGGGCTTTTGCCTTCCAGTACAGCACCGGAGGCCAACTCGGGAGATTCAGGAGATCCCGGGCTGATCTCCACGTACTTTGCGCCCATCATTCCGAGGCTTCTGATTTCAGCACTGGAATCCTTTCTCACTCGAGCATCCGGGGAAATCTTCACTGTGAGCGCAATCCGGTCAGCAACTCCGGAAGCTATGCGTATGTCTTTTACCCCGCCTACTTCAAATCCAGCGTACCAGACGGGTGATCCAGCGGTTATTCCATCCGCATAACGGAAAAGAATAACTAGTGTTTTCTTTTTATCCCACAAAGAGCGGACATCGCTAACGACAAAGATCCCTGCCACGAAAAGAATGAACGAGATCACAACCAGCAACCCGACTTTTATCTCCGACCGAAAGACCTGCATCTAAAACTCTCACTTTCCTTTGTTGGAACTCGAATCTATTACATGTCCAGCAAATCCTCGAGGTAATCCTTGCTGGACTGGCGAAGCGGAATAGGCCCGTCGGGGCTGCCATGGATGAATTGCTGAACCAGCGGATCGGAGGACTGCTGTATTTCTTTCGGTGCGCCCTCGGCAACAACCCTTCCCCGAAACAGGACTACCATTTTGTCGGCTATTTTGAAGGCGCTTCCGATATCGTGAGTAACCACCACCGATGTGATCCCCATACGTTTGCTAACATCGAGAATAAGCTGGCTGATTACCCCGGTCACCACAGGGTCGAGCCCTGAGGTAGGTTCGTCGTAAAAGACGATTTCCGGGTCCAGAGCAAGGGCGCGCGCCAAAGCGACCCTTTTTTGCATTCCGCCGCTAAGTTGGGCAGGCTTGAGGTGTTCGAAATCACGAAGCCCGACGAGTTCCAGTTTCATTTTGACCATGACACCGATGATTTTTTCGTCCAGTGCTGTGTGCTCCCGCAGTGGAAGCGCAATATTATCGTGAACGCTCAGGGAGTTCAACAGCGCGCCCATCTGGAACAGCATTCCAAATCGTCTGCGATATCCGTCCATCTGGTTTTCGCCAAACGTGGTAATATCGTCTCCGCCGACCAGGATTTGACCGCTATCAGGACGGACAACCCCGATGAGATGCCTAAGCAGAGTAGTCTTGCCGCAGCCGCTCCCGCCCATGATGGCGAATACACTGCCCCGCTCCACATTAAGATTTATCCCGTCCAATACCACTCTTCCATCGAAGCTCTTCATGAGGTTTTTTACTTCTATCAACGCTTCAGCCATGCAGAACATCCCCCCCTACGACACGTATGGTCCTCATTTGTCACGAAGAGCACGAAGGAGTCACGAAGAGCACGAAGAAAAGGACAGGCGGAAAGCTGTTGACACCGGCCTTCGCTCTTCTGCTCCGTCATGAGGCGAATCGCAGGAATCGCTTCGTCTCTTTTTTCCATGGCGTTCATATAGTTGCCGGCCTAAAGATCACAGGACGAACCGTTTAATCCCGTCTTTTAGTAGTTTGACTCAAGCAGCCCGGGACCCAAAGCACGGTGAACCTCCATTGCACACCCAATCACGCGATTCGATAGGTCATCAAATTCCATCAAGCACCCACCTGCTTCCCGGTTCTCAAAAGAGGCACGACTAATAAGCCGGCTTTCCATGTCTAACTTCGCACTCTTCGTGATCAATACGTTGTCGTAACCAGAACCTACAGAAAAAGATAAAAGATTGCCGTAAAAAGGCAGTCGGCAAGGATTATGCTGACAAGCGAAGTGACCACGGAAACCATAGTTGACTTCCCGACCCCTTCAGCGCCTCCCCTTACCACGAACGCCATGTAGCAGCCAACCATGGCTATGATCACGGCAAAAACCACGCTTTTTATCAGTCCGCTCAGGATGTCCTTCATCAGCAGGGCATCAACCGTATTCTGAATATAGAGCGCGGACCTGATGCCGATTGCAAGGGTTCCAACAAAGTAGCCGCCGATCATTCCGATGACGTCGGCAAGCACGGTCAGGCACGGAAGCATGACAATCATGGCGATGAATCGTGGGACCACAAGGTAGGCTATGGGAGATATGGCCATGACCTCCAGGGCCAGGACCTCCTCGGTAACCAACATCGTGCCCAGTTCCGCCGTAAATGCCGCGCTTACCCGGCCGGCCAGAACTATCGCCGTAAGAAGCGGGGCCATCTCGCGGGTGAGCGCGACGGCAGCCAGGCTCGCCGCATAGTTGATTGCCCCGAATTTTTCCAATTGGTATGCGGTCTGGAGCACCATGATAATCCCGATTACAAACGAGACGAGCGCCACGATAGGGATCGATTTAACTCCTACTTCATCCATCTGGATAATGGCGGCCCTGAATCTAAGGGGCTTCCCCTGAAATGGTTTTACAAGCGTCCATTTCATGGTTTCGTTGAAGAAACAGGAAATGCTGGTAATATGTCTCAGAAAAAAAATTAATCTGCTATCCGAACGTGCTGCAGCTAAACTCACTTGCCCTGTTCTCCCTCGATCAATTGGTTTGTGTCCGGCGCCATTTCAAAAATGTTTTTAAGGTAAGCGAGATCAAATATCGATTCGACCCTTCGACACGCGCCGGCCAGGGAAAACCGGACCTTGCCCTTGCGCGAAAGCTGGAGAGCTTCCACGAAAGTGGCTATTCCCGAACTGTCTATATATGGAACATCAGTGAGGTCCACTACTATATGTGACGCTGTTTTCCTGAAGATGGGCAACAGAATGTTCCTTACCTGGGGCGAGGAACTCATGTCGAGGTCTCCACTGAGGGAGACGACGAATACGCCTGGTTTTCTTTCGTCGACCTGTATTTTCAATTTTGCGCCTTCCCCTGTCCTGGCATAAATTTTATCATTTTGAGCACCATGCCCCCGTTGGGCGGCATATCGTATTCTAACTTGTCCACCGCAGATTTGATAAAGTGGATTCCAAGTCCTCCGGGACGAATTTCATTTAAATCACGTCCCTGGAATGTCGCCGGGTCGGCGCCCCTTCCGAAATCCCGAATCATGATTTCAAAACAGTTCATCCTGAGGGTGAAAGTAATGATAATTCTTTCATCCCCGCTGTTCTCGTAGGCGTGCCGTATCACATTAGTACACGCTTCGTCCACCGCAAGAACCAGTTTGTCCGTCTCATCTTCCTCAAAGCCGATTCTTGACGAGATTTTACCCACAACCTCCCTCACGATGAACATGGCGGGCGGATCAGCCGGAACGTCCAGAATAACGGGGCCTTTAAAACTGGTGAACGCCAACTATTCCTCCTGGTAATGCCTCTTTCGGGCATCCCTTAACCCATTACGCCCCGCGCAGCGCCGGAGGCCGACCACAAATACGGTCTACAGAGTCGATGAGGCGTGCCGGGAGGCCTCGATTCCAACCAGCACCAGTGTGATGTCATCAGCCTGGGGGCACTCCCCGACAAATTGAGACAGAGAAAAAGATATACGGGATTTAGCAGACTCGACATCCGAGTCTCCTGCGCTCAGGCTGTTTTCGATTCTCTCCCATCCGAACAGCTCCCCCTGGTCGTTTTTGGCCTCCGTTAGACCATCGGTGGACAAAAGGATGCAGTCGCCGGAATTGAGTGACATGGTTGCAGAGGCGTAATGCTGATCGGGCACTATCCCTATCGGGGGACCGCCGCATCCGCGCAGAGTAGCATATCTGCCCTCGAAGCCGTTCCAGATTATGGGTGGAAGATGTCCCGCATTTACATAAACGGCCTCGCCGCCGTTTTTCTTGAGCACGATATAAAGTAAAGTTACAAACATCCCCCGGCAGCTCTGGGCGCAGACAATCTCGTTTGCCTGGCGCATAAGCCTCTCCGGATCCTGTTCGCGGATAGCCAGGACGCGAAAATCGGTGGTAAACCTAGCCATAAAGAGGGCGGATGCCACCCCTTTGCCCGAAACATCGCCGATGAGAATACCGATACGATCGTCATCCAGATCTATGAAATCATAGAAGTCCCCTCCAATTTCCCGGGCAGGCTGGTAATGTGCGCTGAACCTGAATCCCTGGATCTCCGGCATTTCACGGGGCAAGAAACTCAACTGAATGCTGGTCGCAAACGACAGGTCCTGTTCGATCTGCCGGCGGCGAAGAATTTCATGGTGCAACCTCGCATTTTCGACCGCAATAGCGGCGTGGACGCACAGAAGGCTGAGGGTTTCCTGGTCTTCCTCGTTGAAATTCGAGCCGTCAAGCTTGTTTATTACCTGCGATACCCCTATCACCCTTTCCTCGATCTTAAGAGGCACGCACAGGATCGTTTGAGTGCGGTATCCCGTCATGCGGTCGAATTCCCGGTTGAATCGAGTGTCCTCATAAGCATTTTCGATCAAGAGAGGCTCACCTGTATCATATACGGTCCCGGCTATTCCCTGTCCCCTTCTTATTCGCACACCTCCCTTGAGCCTGCCGGCAACCGGCCCCTGCGCCACTTCAAAAACCAGTTCGTCACTCTTTTCGTCAACCAGCATGAGGCTGCAGGCATCGGCTTTCAGAATCGAGCGCGAGGCCGTCATTATGGTTTCAAGTACCTCATCGAGTTGCAGGCTTGAATTGATGAGCCCGGATACCCTGAAACATTCTTTCAGGTTTTGGAGGCGCTCGCGCATCTTATCGAGGGCCGCAGAACCGTCTGGAGCGGCCATACCGATGGAGCAGTCAGGATTGCCGGTCTTATTTCTTTGAGTTTTCATGAGGCCACGGCCCGGGTTGAGGCAGTAGCGGGAAGCGAGGAGCAAGAAGTGGGAATCAAACCGTCGCCCCGCACTTCGACCCTTCGCACCTCGACCCTTGCTATTGAAATTTATGCACTGAAGAAGCGCTTCCAGTTTGCAGAGCTATTATGCACGCTTAGAAAAAATCTGTCAAATATTGTGCTCTAGCGCGAAAGAAAGGTGAGGGATGAAAATTTACGGATTGCTTCCTGTTACCGGCTTCCGCCATCATCAATGATATAAAGCATTAGTATTGGACCGGGTTTTAAGATTTTAGAGTATTTTGGAATTCAAAATTTTTAGGATTTATGATTGAGTGAGAGTTGAAGACTTACGCTTAAGATTTGAAGCTTCAGCGGGTTCAACTGCGAATGAGACGAGGGAATAAGAATGAGAAGTCCGGAGGTCATCGATGGGTTCAGCCTGTTTACGGAACACGACGCCTATCTTTTCAAGGAGGGGAACCACTTCAAACTTTACGAGAAGATGGGCTCGCATATTGTCAATGTTGACGGAGTATCCGGGACTTTCTTTGCCGTGTGGGCGCCTAACGCCAAAGAGGTCTCCGTCATCGGTGACTTCAATTCCTGGGACAAAAAAGCGCATCCTCTGTCTGTAAGGGAGGACGACTCGGGCATTTGGGAGGGATTCATCCCGGAACTTGGTCATGGAGCCATATACAAGTACCACATACTCTCCAGGAAAAACGGATACAAAGCAGATAAGGGCGACCCCTATGCGAGGCATTGGGAAACTCCGCCCCAAACCGGTTCCATCGTTTGGGACACGGACTACGGCTGGAATGACGCGGAATGGATGGAGGGCCGCGCAAAAGCCAATGCCCTGAACGCCCCCTGGTCAATTTACGAGATCCATTTAGGTTCGTGGAGGCCGGCGCCCGGAAAGGAAAACCGCTGGATGAGCTATCGTGAGATGGCGGAGTGTCTTCCGGGATACCTAAAGGAGATGGGTTTCACACACGTTGAATTTCTTCCCGTTACGGAACACCCGTTCTACGGATCATGGGGATATCAGACTACCGGCTACTTCGCCCCGACCTCGCGTTTCGGGCCCCCTCAGGATTTTATGTACCTGATCGATGTACTGCACCAACATGGGATAGGGGTCATTCTCGACTGGGTGCCCTCGCATTTCCCGAGCGACGAATTCGGACTGACATACTTCGACGGGACGCACCTGTTCGAGCACCAGGACCCCAAGCAGGGCTTCCATCCTGAGTGGAACAGCTACATCTTTAATCACGGACGCTATGAAATCAGGGCATTTCTCATCAGCAGCGCTCTTTTCTGGCTTGACAAGTATCATGCGGATGGGCTTCGCGTGGACGCCGTAGCGTCGATGCTCTATCTGGACTATGCACGACGGGACGGCGAATGGATTCCCAACAAATACGGGGGTAAGGAAAACCTGGACGCGATCTATTTCATAAAGCGCTTAAATGAGATGGTCTACCAGAAATATCCCGATGTACAGACAATTGCCGAAGAATCCACCTCATGGCCGATGGTATCGAGACCAGCCTACGTGGGCGGCCTGGGATTCGGCATGAAGTGGAACATGGGTTGGATGCACGATACACTGGAGTACTTCTCAAAAGAGGCTGTTTACAGGAAATTTCACCAGAACCAGCTCACGTTCAATATCTGGTATGCCTTTTTCGAAAGTTTCGTACTTCCCCTGTCTCATGACGAGGTGGTGTACGGCAAAGGCTCGCTGCTGCATAAGATGCCGGGAGACGACTGGCAAAAATTCGCAAACCTGAGGCTGCTCTTAGGCTACATGTTCGCCGAACCCGGCAAAAAGCTCATCTTCATGGGCGGTGAAATCGGACAACGGGACGAGTGGTATCACGAACAAAGCATAGCTTGGGACCTTCTTGAGTCTCCTGCTCACCAGGGAGTCCAAAAATGGGTCCAGGATCTGAACCGATTGTACCGGGAAGAACCTGCCATGCACCAACTCGATTTCAGCGGGGCGGGATTTGAATGGATCGACTTCCGCGACGCAGACTGGAGCGTAATCGCTTTTCTTAGAAAGCCAGAGACCGGCGGCGATTTAATAATGATAGCGGCCAATTTTACTCCCGTGCCGCGCTCAAACTACCGGTTTGGGGTTCCCCGGGCGGGCCGCTGGCGGGAAATTCTCAACAGTGACTCAAAGATTTACGGCGGGTCCGGTTACGGCAATCTCGGTGGCACGGACGCTGTTCCGGTCCCCAGCCACGGGCGCAACTGTTCCCTTTCGCTGAATCTGCCGCCGTTTGGAATCGTTTTCCTGAAAAGCGAAGCCTGTGGTGCCGCCGGGACAATCGAGCCACAGGAGGAAGGGGCTCTTGGGTGAATAAAACTCAAACGGTTTGGACCCGAGTTTTGACGAACCGTTAATGTACCGAGTCTTCCGGCTTTGACTTAATTTTGTGCCACAGTGAGAATGAAGCCTCTTTGATGGCTTCGAGCAGAACGCGCACCGCTCCGGCAATCTCTTCCTCATTTGCGCCTTTGACCAACTGGTGCTCGGTGACCTTTATAGACCTGTTTTCCGCTATCCCGTCCAGGGTTCGCTTGCTGTCACGGTCCCGAGTTATGTCCACACCCTGTGAAAAAAGATAGTTAATCAGGTCGCCTCCGTCGGTAACTATGAAAAGGTCGTCTCTGTCGCCAACCCTGCGGATGTGGATTTCGATCCGCTCATTATTCGGGAGAACCCAGTCTGTTGTAATCAGATACCCTCCGCCGGTCGGCGTAACATCCCAGCCCCGGAAAAAATCTTCGGTAAGCGCTTCCAGAATTTCATTTTCATCCATTCTTACCCTCCTCAATAGGCCTTAGGAAAAACATAGGATGATTCTCCTGAGTAATCCATTGATAACCGCAGGCGATTGCAGGAATCGTGGGAGCATGACGCCCGCGTATTCCCATCGGCGCCAAGAGATCAGTAAATGTCCGCCGAATGAACACCACGCGTCGATTCTTGGGTTCAGTCGAAGGGTATTCGTCAAGCAGTTCCAAAGTCGCTTCGGAAAGGACCGCAGGACGTATGTCTTGGATTTCGAGAGCCATCTGGTTGAGGAGTAGCTTATGCCACGCTTCGCCACTGGGGAGGCGGCTGTTCGAGGATTTCCGCGATGAGCCTGAAAACTCGCTCAAGCCCGGTGTAAAAGCTGTGAAGGTCAAAGGCTGTCGCTTTCAGATACCCGTCATCGGCGGTACGCAGGAAATTCTGCCAGTCCTTTTGGACGTTGAGCGTCACTCGTTGGACTTCGTGGAGCTCGCCGACGATTCTATTCGCAAGAGTCGAAACCCCTCCAGTCACAGTTCGATTCCTTCAGCCTGGATGCTCTGGACCATTTCCCGGCTGCATTCGGCGGGATCGATGACATCGATTTTAAGCCCGGCTTCAGCTCCAAAATCATGCACGGCCCCAATTGCACGATAAAACTTCTCTACCGGAACCCCCCACACGGCAAGGTCCACATCGGACCATGGAGTGAACCATGCTCTGCGCGCAAGTGAGCCAAAGACCACAACCCTCGTGGCACCGAACTGTTCTTGCAACAGCCTGGCGGCTTCTCGGGCAACATGCCAGGCACGGTCCCACCGTCTACTCACCTCCGGGTCCTCTTGATAGCGCTGCAGGGTTTGCCAGGGATGATATGCGCCAAGCTCTTCCTGACTTAGATCCTTTGCTGTCTTTGCCATGAGCCTCCCCCCCCCATCCGCTTCTGCCGGCGGCATCTCCAACTGATTACATCAGTTTTTCAGTCACTTTGCTCTGCGCCAGATCGTGAATCATGAATTCCACCGAGACCATTCTATCACATGTTGACGGGTAATGGATATGTTCCGCTTGAACACCCCGGGGTCTTAGGCATTCAGGCTCGAAAGGTTATCCGAATTTGTGCCAAAATTGGCACGGCAACCCGTTATGGTACATTTTCGTATCGCCGGGCTCTATCCATTCCCTTCGCAAAACATAGCAGGATAGTTTCCGCAGCAAGAATTTGCTTGCATTAAAAACCGATATTTCAGTATGTTACATTCCATGAGAAAGATGCTTTTCAAAAATTGCATCCGGTGCGGCCTTATCTGGCTCGAATTCTGCTCATCTGGGACTTACCCTCGAATGGAAAAATTCATATTCATCGACAAGAGCGTTGCGGCCTGGCTAAAAATGCGGAATAGATGTCGATTTTCCGCATGGTCGCCTTAACAAAAACGAACGGCTCAAAAAAGGCAGTTCCAATCTCACTATCAAAAAAGGGGCAAATGAAATGAACTCATCGGCAATCAGAAAAAAAACACTGACATGTATGATTTTGTTCTTGGCTATCTCCTTTCCTTTTATGGCTGCATGGGCCGACGAACCTACGGCTCCTGCGGGGCAATCTCCCCCCGAAGAATGCAAGCCATCGTTTAGTTTTTCAACTGACATCCTGAGCCAGTACATATTTCGTGGCGCCGCGCAAAGCAAAGACAGCGCCGTCTTCCAACCTGCGTTTACGTTCACCTATGGCGGTTTTTCAGCTAACGTCTGGGGAAATTTCGACAGCACCCGCCACAGCGACAATCCCTTTATGACCTTGCCGTCGGGACAGGCGGGCAACTCCAAGTGGAGTGAGACCGACTTCACCGTTTCATACACGAAGGAACTGTGCAAAGATTTTTCGGTGCTGATCGGAAACATATACTACGGACTTCAACCCCCAATCAGCAATTTCGACGAGGACGAACTATTCGGAGGCGTCACTTATAATTTCCCGTGGTTTAGCACAGCGTTTACAGTTTACGGGGAGGTAACTCATTCAGTCGATGTTTGGATGCAGCTCGACCTCACAAAGAGCATCCCGGTTGATTGTCTCTGTAAGGGAGCCACTTTTGATTTTGGAACCAGCTTTGGATACCTTATCCTTTTGCATGACAATAATGTATTGTCTTTGAACTCTGTGCCCATCGGGACACAGCCTCTCGGGAGCTACTCGGATTTTCATACCTGCCAGTTAACCGCCGACTTGAAATTCCCAATATGCAAGTTTGTGACGCTTTCCCCGAAAGTCGGAGTTTGGCTGCCTTTGACGGACGCTGCCTCAGACTACTTGGAAGCCAATTCGCTGGACAGGGATTCCACGCATTTTTACGGCGGCATAAACCTGACTGCTACGTTCTAAAGGCAGTAGCGGGAAGCGAGGAGCTTAAATCGTAAAAACAGTAGCGGGAAGCGAGGAGCTGGAATAAAACCTAGCGCCCTTGCTACCGCTACTACAAAACGTAGGAGCGAGGGACGAGTGAACTGTTTTCTTCCTGCTTCCTGCCTCCTGCTTCCCGGCCCTTGCTGCCGTCGCAGCCTATTTACTATTTTCGGCGGCGGTCTTGCCTTCCTCTTTCACCGCAGTCTTACCTTCTTCTTTCACCCGGAGATATTTGGCCTCTTTGCCCAGGGAATCCGTGAGGGTAAGCTCGTCTTTGGAGAGGGAATATTTGACTGTGGGGGTCCCAAGAATCCCCAAATCCAGTTGAAAATTGTTCTTGTCGCCTAGCACGTACGTGGTGCTGATGGTTGATGGGCCGCTCACGAGCAGCACCTTGCCATCTTTCGAAAAGGTGATCGCGTCGCTTCCGTTCTGTCTTTGCCAGCTACCCGCCAATTGATCCTTGCCCTTATCGGTGCAGGAAATTAATAATGCGACAACCAGAACAAATGCCATCAAAAGGCCTGCCTTTTTCATACTCCTCCTTTCGAAATTCCTGTTCTTGAGTTTTGCATGCCGTGTCACCAAAAACTGCATGCTTCCAAACTTCGAAAATTGAAAACACCAGTTTCATTCTTTACCACAGAACTTCTACGGTGGGAAAAACTTAAGGTGATCCGAAAAACTTTGCGGTCCCGGATTGGACAATTGCAAGCTGTTGGAAATATCAGCTTACCCAAAACCGCAAAATGAGCGCCATATTTTTCTGCTTATCGTCAACCACTTGGTCGTATAATGCGTTGGAATCGAATATGGGTGTCCGTTCAATAACAGTGTCTAAAGCAATTAAAGGGAGAGAATTTGATGAACAATCGAGAAAAATGGTTCTGCCTGGCTTTTATCTTGGTTGCAGCCAGCTTGACATCGTCTTTTGCGCCCGGCGCCGCAGCCCAGCAGGGACCGGTTCTTGTCGGGCGCATTGCGTATATCGAAGGGCAGATTCTGCGCTATGTCCCGGAGAGCAAGGACTGGGTCATTGTGACAAAAGACGCCCCATTCGGCATGAATGACGCACTATATTCCGACTCTTCCGCAAAAGCTGAATTCATCATGCCCAACGGTCTTTGGGTCAGGATTGGAGCCAGCACTCAAATCCAGTTGATCGCTATAAACCAAGACGCCTCGGAAATGGACGTCGCCTCCGGGGTCGCCCGCTTCTACAACAAAAATCCCAACGGGTTGCTAAAGGTCACTACTCCATTCGGCTATGTCTTGGCCGAGCCTGACTCCACATTCGACCTTTATGTGGGCGATCAGTCGGTTGAGGTCCTTGCCCTGAACGGCCGAGTCGATTACCTCCAGCAGGGCGCTGACGCCAAGTACGAAGTTATTCCCGGTGGCGCCTCGATTCTGGCAGACGGGACTCAGGTGGGTACCGGTGATGGTACCCTTGACGCTCAATGGGATGATTGGAACGGTTCGCGGGACACCTTCCGAGCCAAAAGAATCCAGGTCAGGGGGGAGACGGTCAAGTACGTGCCCCCACAGCTTCAGGATGAGGCCGCTGACCTGGACGAATCCGGAACGTGGGAAAGGGTTAATTACGAAGGCCAAGAACGCGAATTATGGCTGGCCGACGGCAGTTCAATCAAATTGGCAGCCCTTTACGGTCGGCAGATGGACGGACTATGACCAAGATCAGGTCTGGGTACCCGATGAGCCGTTCGGATACATTACTCACCATTATGGCAACTGGCTGCTGGTCGGTGACAGATGGTACTGGGCGCCTCCTGCCCCTGCCGCCGGAATCGCAGTCGGCCCCTCCATCGGATTTGGCTGGTATCCTGGAAGGGTCGCCTGGATAAGCACTGACGCGGATGTCGGTTGGGTCCCGCTGGCCCCGACTGAGGTCTACTATTCTCACAACTACTGGGGTCCGTCTGCAGTCGTTGTCGGCACAGCGCCCGCCGCGGCCATCGCGATTGGCGGCCTGGCGTTTGTGTCGGCAGCCGTAATCGTACCTCAGGCATCTGTTTACTCCGTAAACAATTACAGCGTGGTAAGAGTCACAAATATCAATAGAACCACCATTGTCAATAATTTCCACGCCGCTCCGGTGGTCAACAACACGGTGATCAAGAATTACAATCAGACAACCGCCAGGTATAACTTCATAAACAAAGCGCCGGAGGTAAAACCTCATGCCAGCGTAAACGAGAGAATCCAAATGAACCAGCGGGTCGCCGCTACTGAGGCCAAGAGCCTGTCGGCGCCGGCTCTCAAGCGGACCGTTGCGACCGCCAAAGCGGCCCAGGCCGCGGCAAAGGCGGCTGTACCGCCTCCCTCAAAACTGACTAACAAGCTGGTCCCGTCAAACCAGGTAAACGCTCCGAAAAACCAGACGTCGTTCAAACAGGCGGACATAAAGCAGAAAACGAAACCTGTTACAGCCTCGCCTGCGGCAAAGGCAGGAGGGGCGGGAGCGCCCGTGACGCCTGGAGTTCGGCCTCAACCGCCTTCTCCTCTAACAACTCATCCACCGGCGGTAGGGACTGGAAGTGGTGCACGTCCTGAAATTCAGCCCGCTCGGCCTCAGCCGCCTTCGACTCAAACAACGCATCCGCAACCCTCGCCGGCATCAAGGCCTGCTCCTGCGTTAGAGCCAAAGCCGGCTCCTGCTCCTTCGCCGAAGCCAACTCCTGCGCTAGAGCCAAAGCCGGCTCCTGCTCCTTCGCCGAAGCCGGCACCGCAGCAACAACCGGATAAGAAAAAGCAGCAACCGGGCCAGCAACAATGATTCCGCGATAGTTTTTTCTGGTTAAATAAGTCGGGCCGCTTAGCTCTCTGAAGCGTCAGCGGCCCGGTCTATTTTTGAGTGCCGGGGGAGGAAAAAAAATTCCCTGCTAAGAGGATTTGATCTCGGGAAATTCATGATAGAAGTATTCGTGTTGCCCCTTTTGGTTTTTCTCTTTGTTCGTCTTCTCCATACGCCTGAGATCCACTCTCCTGATCTTCCCGCTGATTGTCTTGGGAAGTTCGGGCATAAATTCGATAATCCGTGGTAATTTGAATTTGGCTAGTACTTTCGTACAGTGTTTGAAAATTCCAAGAGCAAGTTCACGTGAAGGTTCAAAGCCCGGTTTCAAAATTACGAAGGCCTTCACCAGTTGCCACCTTTTCGGATCGGGACTGCCCACAACCGCGGATTCTGCAACTGCATTGTGCTCCACGAGGGCGCTTTCGACCTCAAACGGGCCGATACGGTAATCAGAGGATTTTATGACGTCATCGGCTCTACCCACGAACCACCAATACCCTTTTTCGTCGAAAGAAGCTCTATCGCCGGTGAAGTAGTAGTTGTCTAGGAAGACCTCCTTCATTTTGTCTGCATCGCCGACATACCGGTCAAACAACCCTACCCCGCGCCACCTGTTCAGCTTGATCACTATGTGTCCCACTTCGTCGGGTTTGGTGATCTCGTTGCCTTCATCGTCGGCGAGGGCAACGTCGTAGAGGAATGCCTGGCCGAATGAGCCCGGGATGACCTTCCCCTTGTGCCACGGAGGATTGCCGATCATGGCCGTGGATTCGGTTTGCCCATAGAAATCCCTTATTTCGGTACCCGTGTATTTTTTCCATTTCTGAATGACTTCGGGATTGAGGGGTTCTCCCGCACTCACGGATTCTCTCAAGGCGCCAAACTTGAACTTGTCTAAATCGAGCAGAATAAAGGCTCTCCAGGCAGTCGGCGGAGCACAGAATACATTCACCTTGTATTCGACAATGGCTTCAAGGTATTTGCTGCCCTCAAATCTGCCCTGGTAGAACCCCGTTGATGTGGCGCCCACGTTGAGGGGAGCAAAGAAGGTGCTCCAAGCCCATTTGGCCCATCCAGGCTGGCTCAAGTTGTTATGAAGGTCACCAGGCCTTATGCCGATAATGTTTGACGTGGACAGATGACCGACGGGGTACGACGTCGCGGTATGGGCGACCCTTTTCGCCATGCCGGTGGTACCCGAAGTGAAGAAGCACAAGATAATGTCATTGCTTTTCGTTCGAACCGGTTCGGCTGCTGAATCCTCTCTGCCGACTTCACTGTAACTTTTCCAGCCCTCCGCCTCACCCAGAATTAGCTTGACCTTGGGGCTCGCTCCAACTTCTCCTAGGGCCTCGTCAATCAGTTTGGCAGATTTTTGATCAGCAAACACTGCCTGTGGCGGATAGGTCTCAAAGCGGTATTCAAGCTCCCTGACGGTCATCGTATCGGCAGTGGGCACTGCCACCAGCCCTCCCTTGATGGTTGCAACACTGGCAAACCAGGTTTCCGGAACAGATGGGACCATCATGTATAGACTGTCTCCCTTTTCCACACCATGTGCCCGAAAAAAGTTCAAAAGTCTGTTGGACTCCATGGCAAGCTCGGCATACGTGTACCTGCGCTCCTGACCGGTATTCAAATCGACCCATAAAACAGCGAGTTGGTCACCCCGCTCTCTAACGTGTATCCCTTCGAGGATTTCATCCGCCCAATTGAAGCAGGAAGGCATTTCCATTTGATTCAACTTGGCGAAAAGGGCTTGGGATGCGGCAGCCTTCTCGTGATCATCATTCATTGAGTTTATGGTCATCAGTTCCCTGTAAATGGCATCGAGCCCCATAAAATCCTCCTGTGCCGATTGCTGGAGATGTTTTGTGGTTTGTGGTGACACTGCCAACAAGAACCCCCTTGGCAGCCTGATTGGCGAGGTCCCTTCGGTTGCCTGCCCAAATTGCGTGAAGGATGAACAGCGCAAGTCCGGAAGGGTACAGCTTCCGTTCGAGTGTGAATATCAGATGCTTTCTGCAGGATAATCAGGAAGTTGGCGACAGGGTTTTCCCAACTGTAGCTCTCGTCGGAATACAGAATAATCAGTAAACTATGTCACACGAAAAATGCATGTCAAGAAGTTTTTCGCTAACTTCCACGCTGGAATTTTCTGAACCAATGAGCATTCAATAGCGGAGGCGCACCTACGTAGCGCCTCTGGTCATGGACAGGTCAGGGATAGCGTCGAGATCCTGGCTGGCGGTCCCACCGTCCGAAGACGGAAAAGGACCCTTTCCGGACGGAAGCTATTGAAAAACCTCCCCCCTGCGCTTTGCTCAAAAATCCTTGACTGAAGCGGGATTACGGCCTACCATGCTTTCGCTTTTGAGATTCGGTTTCGATTTCTATCGACTCACTCCTTTTCCGCTCGTTCGGCATCCTGTTTCCGGAATCCTCCTAAAAAACCGAAACTAAGACTTCCCGGGCAAAGTTTTTCTCGCACTCTTGCGAAGCCAAGCCGTTGGTCACAGCCTTTTAATTCCAAATATGCCAGTGAAAGGAGGTGCTGCTTCAAAGCTCGTCGGGAACGTCTAATGTCATTTACGTTTGGCGACGCATTCTGAAAAGGAGGTTAATTTAATGCCACGGCCACTAAGGAAACGAAAGGAAGTGGAAATCCTTTCTCTCAAAGACGCTGTTAAGAAGTATATGTGCGATGGACTGATCTGCGCTTACAGCGGCTTTACGGGTTTCAACAGGAATCCGGTAGCATTTGCATGGGAGACTGTCCGGCAGGGCTTCAAAGACTTGCACATCATGGATCGTCACGGGAGCTGCTGCACTTGGCTTCTTAATGCGGTCGGGGCAATAAAAATATTTGAAACCGACTGGATGGGCTGGGGGGAGATGGCCGGGAAACTGGATATAAACCTCGAAAGAGGCTACAAGGCAGGCCAGGTAATTCTTGAAGACTACTCGCACGGCGCAATGGCAATGCGGTACCTGGCCGGAGCAATTGGCGCGCCTTTCATCCCTTACTACGCCCCTCTGGGCTCAGACCTCTATAATCCGGACTACGATGCGCTCGGTCGAGCGGGACTCCGGGATGGCAAGAATCCCAGGATCGCAAGAAAGAAATTCATACAAATCGAAGACCCATTTTTCGGAGATGGCGAGGTGGTGATGCTGCCCGCAGCAAGGCCTCACCTGGCAGTGCTCCATGTCGCCCAGGCGGGTGACAAGGGCACGGCGCGCTGGCGGGGCGTCGGCACCATCGACAAGGAGATTGCATTTGCGGCGGACAAAGTAGTGGTGATATGCGAAGAACTCGTCCCCGAATCTGAAATGCGCCGTTTTCCAGAAGCAAACCAGATCCCGTTTTTCACTGTAGACTGCATCGTCGAACTTCCCTGGGGCGCATTCCCCAGCGCGGTCCCATTTTATTATGACTACGACGTGCCGTTTATGAGAGGCATGGACACTGCGTCCAGGAAGGAAGAGGACCTGAAAAAATGGGTGGATGAATGGGTGCTTGGGCCAAAAAACTGGGAAGACTTCATCGCAAAACTCGGCGCAAAGAGGCTGCTGGACCTCAGGGCCGACAGCGTAACCGGTTACAGCACCCGGATGATGAGAGGCAAAAAACCCGCTCCCAGGATGAAAATGCCTCTGTCCGTCGCAAGAAGCGGTTTCTAGAAAATGGGGACAGACATGAGCAAATCGATGGAAGAGCTGATGGAACTGGTCGACAAAATGCCTGATGAACACGCAAAACCAGGCGAATTCATCCTGCCCGAACTAATGGCCTTATCCGTCGCCCATGAGGTTCGCGACGATGACATAGTGTTTGCGGGGACCGGTCTCCCAATGGTAGGACTCATGGCCGCCAATATGCTCGATGCGCCACACGCCCTCCTGATTTATGAATCCGGGGTCTGCGACGGAAAAACGATGCACGTCCCGATGTCTGTCTGCGACCAGAGGGCCGCGAATATGAGCTCAGCTTTGGGCGGCCTGGTAGATACTTTTGGATACTATCTCCAGCAGGGCTACGTCACCCTTGGATTTCTTGGTGGCGCAGCAATAGACAAGTACGGTGGAGTAAACGTCACTTCAATCGGTGATTACTTCGCGCCGGCCCATAGGTTCACCGGCTCGGGAGGAAATGCTGATATAGGCACTATGGCGGGCCGGACGGCCTTCATCATTCTTCAGGAAAAAAGGCGGTTTGTGGAAAGAAACGACTACACCACCACCCCCGGCTGGTGGTGCTGGGACTTCAAAACCCGTGAGTGGAAACCCAAAAAGGAAGTCTTGAAAGGCACCCCCTTTGCAAACTGCGGCCCCGATTCGGTCGTGACCAATATGGCAGTTTACCGGTTCGATGAAAACGGGATTATATACCTTGAATCCAACCATCCGGGAGTGAGTGTCGCCCAGGTGCGCGAAAACTGTGGATTCGACCTTAACGTGGAAAGAGTCAGGGGCGAAACTCCGGCTCCCACCTACAAGGAGCTTTTCGTTCTAAGAGAATTCGTGGACCCCGAACTTATTTTCCTGCCTCAGAAGATGGAATATCCGACTTCCATCCAGTCGATAATCGACTCGCATTAAAGGTATGCAGCCATGGAAGCGAGCGGCGGGTTACGAGGAACAGTTCGTCCCGTCGCTCGTCACCCTCCTTTGTCGTTGTTCCTTTTTGCCTTTTACTGATAAAATTGTCCGTAATCTCCAGGAAGGAATTATCGACAATTGCTGACCAGTTTGGCCATCCACAATTACGCTATAATTCGCGATCTCGAAATAAGCTTCCAACCGGGATTCAATGTCCTGTCAGGAGAGACCGGCGCGGGCAAATCGATTCTCGTGGGGGCCGTCAACCTCATCCTCGGTGGGCGGGCATCAAATGAGATGATCCGAACCGGGGCTGCTGAGGCAAGCGTAGAAGCGGTCGTGCAACTAAAAACACCCGGGTGCCCCTGTGCAAGGTATCTCACACAATGGGGGATCGACTTTGGTCCGGAACTTGTGATCCGAAGGAGCATCGCGAGGAGCGGGCGAAACCGAGTGTTTATAAACGACCAGGCCGCGTCAGTACAGCAGATCCAGCAGCTTTCGCCTCTTTTGATCTCGATTTCGGGGCAGCACGAGCATCAGCTTCTTCTTGATCCCGAAACCCACCTGGGCCTTCTTGACTCTTTCGCCGACCTAGATGGAGATTGCTCCAAGGTGCGGGCAATCCATACGGCGTGGCAGCAGAGTCGCGACGGACTTGCCCGTATGAGACATGCTCGGGAGCAGAGAGCAGCCCAGATGGACTTTCTGCGATTCCAGATTGCAGAGCTTGAATCGGCAAAGATTCAACCAAACGAGGATTCCGATCTCGGGCGAGAGCGCGAGATCCTGAAAAACGCCGCCTCATTGACCCATGCCTCACAAAGGGCCATCAACGCGCTCTACTCCGAGAAAGGAGCCATTTTGGAGCGCCTCTCGGAGGTGGAAAAGGACCTGCGTTCGATCTTCAATGTCGATCCGTCTCAGAGCGGACTTGGCGAATACCTCCAGCAGGCCCGTATTCACCTCGAAGAGATGACCCACTCGCTGCGGCACTACGCTGAGCGGATAGTCTTCGACCCTCCAAGGCTCGCCGCGGTAGACGAACGGCTTGCACTCCTGGGCAAACTAGGCAAAAAGTATGGGTCGAGCGCAAACGAGATGCTGGCCAGATTGGAAGAACTCCACAAAATGGCCGGCGAAAGCGAGGAATCAAGCCTCCGGGAAGAGGAACTGGAAAGGGAAATCGAGTCCCTGCGCCTCGCATACATCGAGAGGGCCGGCGATCTATCGCGCAAACGACACGAGGCGGCGGCAAAGCTGTCCACGGACGTTTCGCATAATCTGGCCGATCTCGATATGCCACAAGCGCGCTTCTGCGTGCACTTTTCCGTTGAAGACGACCGTCCTCCCTTATTCTCTCCGACCGGTGTTGACCGGATAGAGTTTCTGCTCTCGGCAAATCCGGGAGAAGACTTGAAGCCACTGGCCAGGGTAGCCTCAGGAGGCGAGCTTTCCAGAATTCTTCTCGCCCTCAAGAGCCTTCTTGGCAGAAAAGAAGAAGCTGAGACGCTCATCTTTGATGAGGTTGACGCTGGAATTGGAGGCCGTGCCGCAGAACTGGTCGCGGTTCAATTGAATAAGCTCTCCGAGCACCATCAGGTCATCTGCATTACTCACCTTCCACAAATCGCCTGTTACGGCAAATGGCATTACCTGGTAAAAAAGCAGGCCGAAGGAAATGAGACCTCGACCACAATCCGCATACTGACGGAACCGGAGCGTTCAGAAGAACTTGCCCGCATGCTGGGAGGTGTTTCGATATCTGAGAAGGTGCGCGAGCATGCAAAAGAGCTTCTGGAACGGAGTTTGGGTGCGGAACGGACGGAAGAGTTTTGAGTTTTTAGTATCGAGTTTTGAGTTTTTGAGGTTAAAAGTAATCCTTTTGACGAGTTAACTCAAAACTGAAAACCAGCAACTGGAAACTGTTTTTATGCTTGTTCTCGCAGACGCTGAAAAACGCTCCAGGGCCATGGATCCGGCGGGCAACTTTCACCTGACGGCCCCGGCCGGCTCGGGTAAGACTTTTTTGTTGGTCGCCCGGTTTTTGCGCCTCTTGGGACTTGTAGACCATCCCCGGCAGATCCTCGCGCTTACCTTCACCAACAAGGCAGCAGCCGAGATGCGTGAAAGAGTGAGGAGCTGTCTGGAGCGGGCAAAAAAAGGCGCGGAGGCCAAAAACCAGGCGGAGGCCGAGCTACTCTATTACGCCTCGAAAGCGCTCGCAGCACACGGCAAGATCGAAGAACTGCTCCTTGCCGGGGATATTCTTCACATCCGCACCTTTCATTCCTTCTGCTACGCAGTTGCATCGCAGGCGCCGTTCGAAGCTGGAATCCCTCCCGGCTCCAGTCTCATGGACGAAAACGAACAGGAATTTTTCCTCCACGAAACCGTTAATGAAGCCCTTCAGCAAATCGCCTCCCGAAGGGAAGGTGATGCTGCCCGGCGCGCCCTCATGAATCGCCTTCTTTATCTGAATAATTCCTGGTGGTCCCTGGCAAACGAAATGAAGGACCTTGTAAGCAGAAGGGGGGGCCTGGTTGAGATGGTGCAGGTCCTTAGCCGAGACCGGGCGTCGGGTTATCTTGCGGCCAGAGTCCGTGAACTGGCTGAAACGGAACTCCGTGCACTAAGAGCCGGGTTCGAAGCTTGTGATCTTGGGTGCGGGTGGGAATGCTTCCTGGAACAGACCGGGAACGCCGGCGCACAGGCCGCCTGCGATCTTCCCGCCGACATTCCAGGAGCACAGTGGGAAGCTCTTCCGCAGTGGATCTGCCTCGCGAACACTTTCCTCACTAAAGAAGGTGAGATCAGGAAACAACTTGGACCCAAAACCGGCTTCTACAATGGATTTGCCAAGACCGTGTGGGGCTGCGCCATTCAGAATATCCCTCCCGAAACCGCCCAGAGACTCGATCTTATCCGTCAGCTTCCCAAGCACGGCGCGCCGGTGACCGACCCCGATACACTCTGGGACCTGGTAGTCCTTTTGCATTCCGTCCTTGAAATCTATGACGCCCGGAGGCACGCCAAAAAAGTGCTCGATTTTTCCGCTCTCGAGTTGGCTGCCCTGCGCCTTTTTGACACTGCCGACCCTTCTGACCTTCAGTTGATACTCGATCAGCAGATTCGACACATTCTGGTTGACGAGTTCCAGGATACAAGTCGCCAGCAGTGGGAGCTTTTGCGGAAGCTGTGTGCCGGATGGTCGGATGGAGCCGGGCGAACCCTCTTTCTGGTTGGCGACCCGAAGCAGTCCATTTACGGTTTCCGCAAAGCGGAGGTAAAGCTGTTCATGGACGCCAGGATGGGGCTTCCCTTGGAAGACGGAGGCAATATAAGCCTCGAGTCAGTTGTGCTCGATACGAACTTCCGCTCACAGCCCCATCTTATCGACTGGTGCAACCGGGTCTTCGACAACACGGTTATGGCTGAGCACAAACCCGAGTTCGACGAAGTCCCTTTCAGCCCGGCTAAACCCTCACCGGCTGCGCCGGTTCGCCAGGACACCGCCCCGGTCGAGCTTGCGCTGTTTATGGAATGGCCCGACCGCAAGAGCGCAAGGCTAAGAGAAGCTCAATGGCTGGCAGGAAGAATCGCCCAACATCTCCGAGAAAACGGCCGAGAGTCGCAGACGGCGATCCTTCTTTTCTCGCGCACCCATCTTCCGGTATACCTGGAAGCACTCCGGCAAAATAGGGTCCCGGTTCAGGTTAAGGAGGGCTTAAAGCTTCTGGAGAGGCCCGAAGTATTCTACCTGTGGCAGCTTTGCCGGGGAATAGTTCTGCCTCACGACAACCTTGCCTGGGCGGCGCAGCTTCGAAGTCCCTGGTTTAGCCTCGATTTTGACCGAATCCTTGCCATATCGCGAGAGCAACCCCTCCTCTGGGTAGATAAAATCCACGAGTTTTCGGAGCAGGACCAGCAAGTCAGCTCATTCAAGCAAGCCCTCACCGGCGCATGGCAGCACGTGGGGCACGAACCTCTTGCCGATGTTGTAGAATCCGCCTGGCTCGATCTCGAAGGGGCGCACACGGTGGTTTCGAAGTGGGGGAGCCGGGGTCTAAACTGTTGCCGCCGTTTTCTCCAGATGCTCAGGGAGGCTGAACAGGGCGAGCCGGTCCGGACGCTTGCGCGGTTCGAACAACTGTTGCAGAAGGCTTATGAACCTGTGGATCCGGACTCCGCCTCCTCAAACACTGTGCTTTCAACCGTTCATGGAGCCAAAGGGCTGGAATTCGACGCGGTTTTCATCCCGTTCATGGACTGGAACCCTGAGGGGGGAAGAAAAGACCAGCCGCCCCCATACATGCTCGAGCGGGCGCCCAATTCCGGAGATTACCTTCTAGCCTCAAGACCCGACCGTCTGATGGGCGAAAAGGACCCGCTCTATGCCTGGCTGGGCAAACTGCGTTCCAGACGGCAGTTGGGTGAAGCCAGGAGGCTCTTCTATGTTGCGGTTACGCGCGCGCGCGGCAAGCTCGTTATGAGCGGTCTGGCAAGAAAAAAGGGAAGCTCTTTTTCAACAGTTGCGCAAAATCCCCTGGGCTGGCTCAGCAAACATTATGGGATCGACGAGCTTTGCGCTATAGACCGGTTCACATGCCCCGAAGAAGCCGAAAGCGACGCAACAGGCGAATGGAAAAGGTCCGCCCGCGGTGCGGACGGTTTTTTTGTTCAGATCGAACCCGATTTCGGAGCCTGCGAGGAGCACCCTCTAGAGAGCAGCCGGCCGGAATTGGCTCCAGCGGACTTCGAACGTGAAAAACCGGTTCTCACGGTTATCTCGCCCTCCAGGCTGAGGGCATTCGAGCCCGCCCTCATCTCGGAGCAGGCATATCCTGACCCCGGACTCTCAGGCGCCGTCGAAGACAGCGCTCATCCCGGCTGCGGCACAGCCGCCGGCCCTGCCGCCTGCCCCCCGAACGTGTGGGGAACCCTCGTCCACCGGCTCCTCGCTCATTTCGGCAAAAAAGGAGTCCTACCATCGGCTCAGAGTGCGAGTGCAACTCTCAGCCAAATCGGGATTGAGAGTTCCAAGGCCCTGGAAATAGCCCGGAACGCTCTTTCGGAGGTGAAATCATGCCTGGTTGATCCCTGGCTCCAGGCATTTTACAGCATTCCGCCTGACCGGCGCAGAATCGAATGGTCTGCGGATTCCGTCCACGAGCGTGACTTACTCTATTCGGGGGTGATAGATCTTGCCGCCGAGATCGAAGGGAAATGGAGCCTGGTCGATTTTAAAACGTCGAAGCCCCTCGAAGGCGAGTGCACCGAAGATTTCCTGCAAAGAGAAATAGAGGCCTACCGTCCTCAGATTCTTGGATATCGCGAAATCTTGGCAAAGCTCACCGGAACAGATCCGGCCCTTATAGAAGCTTTCATTTTCTGGACGGCGATAAAGAAGTGGTCGGTGGTCAGTGGTCAGTGACATCTGACCACCATCTTACAAAAGGCTCAGCGTGGCAAGCAGATGGTCGGCCTCGCTCAAAGGCGCGTTAAGGTTGGCCCTGTGGTTGGCGAAAAATCCATCGAGATCGGCGTCTAGCACTATCCAGGGCTCGATCTTATCTGCGATAGACAGCTCGTGCAGCACCTCATCCATTATGTCAGTCGCATGCATTGTGGCTAACTGGTTCTTGAATCCCACCCGGCAGACCTTTAGGATTTCATAATACACATGGGCCACACCCTTGGCATAATAGAAGTAATCGTCCGACTTGTACCATCCAACCGGCATGACCAGGGTTCTGTCCACGTTTCCGAGCTGGTCTTTGTAAGTCGAAAGCAGCGCGACCAGTGTGTCGCGGCGGTAGTAGAAATTCCGCTGGCCTTTCTCAAGTTTGGTTTTGAATTTTTTCAGGTGTTCAATCGCCTGGCCGTATGAGCTTTCAGCGGATGGGAACCACCACGAGGTAGCGCTGATGTAGAACTCGTTGAGCGCCTGCTCCAGGTCCGGATCGTATGTATCGGCCTCGCCCAGCCTTGTAAGACTGTCTTTGAGTCGCAGCGTGGTAAACCGAACGGCTTCGAGCACCCCGAGTTGATAGTTGTTTATATTATCGGTAAGCCGGCAGATCAGGATGCCGTTAGGCCTCCAGCCCAGCATTCTGCCGTGAAGTTCATGATCCATCAATTCTATTAAGGTATCGACAAAAGTTACACCAGGGATCGAGGAAATCTCGGGAAGTTGAACATGGCCTTCCCCATGCGCCTCATGGGCCTCGCCACGAGTTGCTCCATGCTCCAACGCCCCTGCCGCAGCAGTTTCCGGTGCGTGAAGCTGTGTCTTGGGCGCCCCTGCTTCATGAGTCGGCGAAAGCGGCACGGCCGGCAGGCGCTCCTTTTCGTGAACGGGTGCTTTTTCCTGGGCCTCAGCCTGCTGGTCCTTATTCGCCTGCTCCGAAAATGCAGTCTCTGCGAATCCCGGTGCGGGTTCCAGGAGCGATAACCCTGATGTTGACACCCCGCAGATAAGCAGCAAAGCAATAATAAGAAAGCAAAAGAAAGCAGGAAGCCGCTTTACGGCGCATATGCACAAGCTCCGAGTCACTCCGTCGACAACTCCCATCGGGCAGCCTCCCTTATTCATTCGGCTCAACCATGTCTTAGAATTCCATATATGTAGCGCAAGCGTCGGCTGATTCCCATGCGGATACACTGTGCAGGCGCCTGTCTCCGTTATTTAGCTTCGCAGAGAGTTTCTCAAATAGAAAACGGGCAACGTTTTCTGAAGAAGGATTGTTCTGAGAAAAGAAGGGCAGTTCGTTCAGGTATTTATGATCCACTTCTTCCAAGGCCTCTCTGGTTGCCGCTTTTACTTCCCCGAAATCAACAAGTATGCCGTTACTCTCCAGAGATTTACCCCGCAGAACTACTTCAACCTTCCAGTTATGTCCGTGGAGATTTTCACACTTCCCGTGAAAGTCCTTCAGATTATGCGCTGCAGCAAAACTGCTGATTACTTTTATCTCATAAAGTCTCTGGTTCAAAATCCGATCTCCTTCGACGCTCCCTGCCATTTCAGAGCAAGGGATTCGCCGAAACGGCAACCATGCTGCCGGACGGGTTAAATTGCCAAAAAAGCTCTTCTCATCAATGACTTATAAATATTTACCCGAAGGGTTGATTTTTGTCAAATTCAATCGGGACCCTTGCACGACCCCCCATCATCCGCAGGCCATATACCCTAATCGAATCTCGCGTCATGACGGGAACATAAAGAAACGGAGGGATCTTCCTCTCTGGCCGAGACACCGTAAATGATGGGAATCCTGTTGACTCAATTCCCGATTTCATTTAGATATTATAGGTTCTCAGGCGGTGTAGCTCAGGTGGTAGAGCATACGGCTCATATCCGTAGCGTCCGGGGTTCGAAACCCTGCACCGCCAATGTTCGATTCAAACCGGTAAGGTTTTTCTCAACTTCCATCGTCAGCCCCGTAACTTTCCACAAAAGAGTAACACCGGGGCTGACGATGGAAACAACTTACAAGCCTTTTAAGAATCCTTCCTATCTGGTAAAATCCCGGTACGGGTTTTATCCCCGACATGAGCAAATCCTTGGGCGGAGCCAACCTTGGAAAGAGGTTTTTTCGCCAATCATTATGCAGGCCCGGAAAACCGCGGTCAAAGCCAATTCCTGTTTGACACTGTCAGACATGCAAACGTTTCGGAGGCCGGGACAAAAGGGATTTGCGAGGGTAGACAACCGCTCGTAGTCACGTTATGATAAAAACTGGTCCTAATCGTAAGATGAGACTCAGAAATCGACCACACTGGAAACGCTTGTGGTGAAATCGGCGACTTTGAATATGGCAAAGCTTTAATGAGAGTCTATCTTGATTGTTGTAGTCTTCAGCGTCCGTTTGACGATAGATCACAGCCGAGGATAGCGGTTGAAGCGGAAGCGATGCTCGTCGTACTCGCAATGTGTGAATCCGGTAGCGTGGAACTTCTCTCCTCAGACGCTTTGCAATTCGAGATAGAACTCATTCCAAACGAAGCGCGCAAGCAGAGTGCGCTGGCGATCCTTGGATTGGCGAGTGAGTTCATTGAGGTCACAATGGAAATAGAAACACTTGCTCGGAAGCTTGGCGCAGAAGGACTCAAGCCATTGGATTCTTTACACTTGGCATCTGCGTCTGTTTTAAAAGCCGATTACTTTTGTACCTGTGATGACAGGCTATCGAGAAAAGGCAAGTGCCTGACCGGCCTCGACACCAAGGTGGTCTCCCCTGTGGAACTTGTTATGGAGCTGGACATATGAACATAGAAGCAAAACCCGTATCTGAAATCACCCGCCGGGCTACCGAAATCCTGTTTCAAAGAATGGGAGTGATCGACACACTTCGGTTTCTCAATCAATTCTCGACAGGACAGGGCGACTATTCAAAAGAGCGCGACACATGGCTCGGATCTCTTACGCTCGATGAAGTTGTTTCTCGAATAAGAGTAAAAGAAAAGCATTGATTCTCGATTCAAACCTGTGAGGTTTTTCCCAACTTACATCGTCAGCCCCGTTACATTCCACAAAAGAGTAACACCGGGGCTGACGATGAGAACAACTTACAAGCCTTTTAAGAATCCTTCCTACCTGATAAAATCCCAGTATGGATTTTATTTTCGGCTCAAAATCCCAAGCGACTTAATTAGGTCATCCGCGTATTTTGCGACATTCACGGAGTATGGGAGCCTTAGGTGCAGGAGTTCCTGTTACCGTGGTTTCTATATCCAACATCGATGGAAACAAAGGCAACGCCGAAAGAACCCGGTGAAATACTGGAGGCTGTAGATTTTCAGGGGGGAATTGAAACACAAAAATCGGAGGCCGCGGCAAGTGGGGTTTCCGATTTGCAAACGTGTCCCATTACCTGAACCTGACAGTCGGATATGTGTCGCAATTGGAGCGTGGGACGAAGCGTCCGACAGGTGCGGCGCTTGCACTGTTAAGAGTAATCCGCCGCAAGGGTATCGAGGTGATCCTCTGAAAAGATTCATCATTGAAACTGTGTCAGACTTCGGGTATACACAGTGCTGTTGGGGCTGACACGGACCATAATGGAATCGAGCACTTACTGAGCCGGGGGTTCGGTGGTTCGAAACCCTGCACCGCCATGTTTTCACAAAGGGATTCCGGATCGGGATCCCTTTACCTTGTTTGCAAGTGCGAATTGTCGTAATCTATGGTTGGAAAGCGATTTTCTCTTTTAAAATGAAGGGTTCCAAGCCAAAGCACCCTTTTTTTTCTTGAAAACCGGAGAATAATCCTTTAATAGTTTATGAGAATTCAATAAGACTGGAATAATCTAAACAGGAACGACTCCTGGACCGGTGGCGCTGGAATGAAAGGAAGTTTTTATGACGTTGACCAAGGCCCACATCGTCGAGAATTTGTTTGCCAAAAACATTTTTACAAAGACCGAATCAGCCCAGGTTATCGACACCCTTTTCGAGATCATAAAAAATACTCTTGAGAAAGGTGAAGACGTGCTGATAAGCGGGTTCGGCAAATTCAGCGTAAAAGAAAAACACCAACGCCGAGGCCGCAATCCTCAGACCGGCGACCCAATTATTCTCTCACCCCGCAGCGTGGTTACCTTCAAGTGCTCTGGCGTTCTCAGAGAGAAAATCAACGAAGGTCAATAACTTTCACATGGAGAGGAGATCCTCTTGAGCGGGGGGTTCCCCTTTGAGACAGGGAAGTCGGCCGAAGGTGGACTGCTCGTTTCCTTCAAGACCCCCCTGACCTATGAAAATGCCGCTGAAATCTGGCAAAGCCTGAGCGGCCTTCTCGCTCGCAAAGAGAACGACTCTCTCCTTTTCGATCTTTCCGGGGTCTCCAAAATAGATAGCGCCGGGGCAGCGTTGCTGCAGTCGATTCAGCGCCTCTGCGACCGCAGGGGAGTTCGGCTTCGTATCGAATCCATTCAGCCCCCGGTAAAACATTTTCTCGATTATCTGGAGCGCGAGACCCCGGAACAGGGGCAACCTCCGCCACCAGCCGGCATGCTGGTTACACGCCTTGGCGCTTTTCTGATTGAGCAAGCATCCGAGTTCAGGGATTTCGCTCGGTTCTGCGGCTCTTTTTTTGTTGTTGCAAGCGCCTCTGTTCGGCATCCCGGGCGATTTCGCTGGAAAGAGACTTTCTATTATCTTCAGTTGGCGGGACCCAACGCCATGACGATTCTTTTCCTGATCAGCTTTCTTCTCGGGTTCGTCATGACCTTCCAGTCAGCCATCCAGCTCAGGCAATTCGGAGCCAACATATATGTCGCCGACCTTGTGAGCCTTGCGCTTACTCGCGAGCTTGCGCCCGTATTCACTGCGATGCTCCTTGCGGGGCGCTCCGGTTCGGCCTTCGCAGCCGAAATAGGGACCATGAAGGTCGGCGAGGAACTTGACGCACTTTCCGTGATGGGATTCGATCTGACTGAATTCGTAGCTCTTCCCAAAGTAGTCGCCTTGATGATTGCGGCGCCGCTGCTGACAATGTGGGCCAATTTTGCAGGACTTATCGGAGCAATTGCAGTCTCCACTGTTTCCCTTGACCTCACACCCTACAGTTTCATGTATGAGGTTTACACAACCCTCACCTTCACTGACATTGCGGGAGGCCTGATAAAAGTAGAGGTTTTCTCAATTCTTATAGCACTTGTCGGCTGCTTTCAGGGATTCCAAACCGACCTGGGGGCGGACAGCGTGGGGCGCCAGACCACTGCAGCGGTCGTCAGCGGACTTTTCCTCATCATCTTCGCTGACGCCATATTGACAGTTCTATTCTTTGTATTTGGTTGGTAAGATTAAGCTATAGATACTTCATTTTTTCCAATCAAAGCAAATTGCCCCGGTGTACAAACATTCTCACAGACTTATCTTCACTTAGCCCGGATCTTTAGGGCTGTCTCGAATCAGTGCCCGGACCGGGCTCAAGCGATGAGCAGGTCCCCGAATGAATTGTCCGTCTTTGCGGAAGAATAACCATGCCTGTGGCTTCATCCGATAACTCCAAGACCGATCATGCGCTTTGCGTTGAAAATATTTCGCTCGGCTATGGCCAAAAGACCATATTGAAAGAGATAAGTTTTTGCATTGAACCGGGACAGATAGTAACTATTCTAGGAGGCAGCGGCAGCGGAAAGAGCACACTTATGAAAGGGTTGGTCGGCTTGCTCAAACCGACACAGGGACGAGTCGAGCTCTATGGAAAGGCTATTTCCGGGATCGGTTCCGAGGAGCGGCTCGAGTGGGCAAGGAGAAGGATCGGCGTGCTCTTTCAGTCAGGGGCGCTTATCGGCTCCCTCACTATTGCTGAAAATATTGCTTTACCGATTCAGGAGTTTTCGAATGCTCCAAAGGAGATTTTGCCCGACATCGTCAGGCTCAAATTGGAAATGGTCAGGCTGGGTGGCTATGGGAGCTATTATCCGGCGGAACTAAGCGGAGGAATGAAAAAACGAGCGGCCCTGGCAAGAGCAATGGCGCTCGATCCTCATATTCTTTTCTGCGATGAGCCTACGGAAGGACTCGATCCTGTCATATCCGCCGAAATGGATAACCTTCTGCTGGAACTCAACAGTGTCCTGGGCATAACTATGGTCGTCATCACTCACGACCTGCCCAGCATTAAGACTATATCGGATTGGTCAATCATGGTAGATGGCCGCGCCCGGGGGATAATCGCGACCGGTCCTCCCGGCGAACTGGAAAACAGCTCGGACAAGCGCGTCTATGATTTTTTTCACAGGCAGGCCCCGGACGGCAGTGCCTCATGAGGGGGAAACCAGTTGGCCCGAACGGTTAGTCCATTCAAAATCGGCCTGTTCGCTCTGATTTGCCTGGCGCTGATAGCGGGGACAGCTATATGGCTCAAGGCGGACTTCTGGTTTCAAAACACAAAAATATACGCCACCTATTTCAATGTCTCGGTAAAGGGGCTGCAGAAGGACGCTGTGGTCAACTACCGGGGTGTGCCCGTGGGCCGTATCTACGATGTGAGAATCGCCCCCGACGGCCGGTTGATTGAAGTGCTGATGAAACTGAAATCCGATTTTCGGGTCGACAATACCCTTGCCGCCCGGTTGCGAGATCAGGGTTTGACCGGACTGCGCTATCTCGAAATTGGCTCCGCCCCCGAAGACATCGAACAACTTAGCCCAAAGATAACCTTTCCGACCAAATATCCTTTTATTCAGTCCTACCCATCCGACCTCGAGGTGCTCGAGATAGACCTACTTAACCTGTACGAAAAATTCATATCATTGGATTTAGAGGGACTTACGAATTCATGGAAGAAGACCTCGGGGCTGTTCAATAATCTCCTGGTCCAACTCGGCGCCGAATCCCCGGGTGGTGGCGACCTCAGGGCGACGATTACCGCACTGAAGAATGCCTCTCAGCACGCAGACGCCCTTTTCGCAAGACTGTCGAAGGCCGCTTCCCGGGAACGCGTCGACAAAGGGGTGAAAGACCTCGCGGCCACGCTGGCATCGGCCCGGAAAATTTCAGACCAGCTCAGGCAACAGCTTGACGCCTTGCCTCCCGGTACTCTCAAACGGCTTTCGGACCAGTTTGGCGATACACTCCAATCCGGCGGGACTGCTTTTTCAGGCCTGGGAACAAGAATTAACGAGTCTGCCGACCTACTCGATCGCGACCTTCAGCAACTGGGAGCCTTCATTGCCCAGTTGAATTCGCTGGTCCAGAGCGTCGAGGAACAACCGAACCGGTTGATCTTTCCAGGCAAACAGTCCCAGGAGCCGTTTAAAAGTAAATAAGCGGAAAGCGAAAAACTATGAAAAATAGAAGCGGGAAGCAAGAAGCGGGAAGCAGGAAGCAGGAAGCAAAGAGCAGGAAGGGTTTTTTGCTCCCTTCTCCCCGCTCCTTTTTTTTGATCCTGGGAGCGCTATTGCTGTCCGGCTGTTTGGGGTCACTTTTTTCCAAGTCTCCCGCGCCGGATTATTACCAGATTGATTACCCTTACCAGCCTTCAGGCTGTGCTAAACCGTTTTCAGGGGCAGTGCGAATTTGGCCCTTTGGCGCCACCGCCCCTTTCGACCGCGAACAGATGATTGTGAGTTCCCCCTCCCTCCAAGTCCGCTTCTCCTCACATTACAAATGGGTCAGTCCCGCCGGAAACATGGTGGCAGACAATCTGATGCGTGATCTTTCTTTTGAAAAGGTGTTTGAAGATGTCATACCGGCAGGAAATCCCATGCCTGCAACATACGGGATTAGCGGACAAATCTATCGGTTCGCTCTCGAAGAAAACGGCTCCCCCCCTCACGCCCTGCTTGACCTGGAAATCAGCTTCTGGCAGGAAAAACCTCGTACCGTCCTTTTTCGAAAACATTTCCATTATCAGAGCTCTCCCCTCTCTTCAACTGGTCCGAGCGAATTTTCTGCAGCAATGGCAGGCCTCGTTTCACAGCTCTCAACCGATATCAGAAACGACCTGTGCGCAATTACGCCAGACAGCTCGAATCCAACCGGCGACTGATATGCTCAACCTGCCGCTTAATCTTATTGTCTTTGTCCATTCCCTTCGTTAGATCGTTTATGGCGTACAGTACGGAACTGTGGCTCCGGCGGAATGACTTTCCTATCGATTCGAGCGACTCAGTCGTATAACGCCGGCACAGATACATCCCGATTTTGCGGGCTATCGCCAACTCTTTGCGCCTTTTCGAAGACTTGAGGTCTTCCTCCGAAATTTGGAAAGCACAGCAGACGACCTGTTGAATATGGTCGATAGTCAGCTTGGGAAGCCTGTCAAGCATCGTCTCAGTCAGCTCTCGGGCAAGGTCCAGCGTAACCGGAACGCCCTGAATATTCGACTTGGCGATCACGCCTATCAGGCAGCTTTCCAGTCGCCGAATGTCTCCCGTCACCCGCTCGGCCATGTAATGAATTACTTCTACGGGAAGATTGGCGTTTTCACTCAACGCCTTCTTTCGAAGAATCTCAATTCTGGTCTTGAAGTCCGGAGGTCCGATGGGTGCAACCAGGATGCCGCTCAGTCTGGACTGCAACTCGTTGGTAAGTTTCGGAATGTCCTTTGGAAAAGTATTCCCTGTGTATAGGATCCTCTTCCCACGATCCATCAACTCGTCCAGTGTATAAACCAGTTCATTCTGGACTTTTTCCTTGCCGCTCAGAAACTCTACCTTTTCGAACAGGAGAACATCACACTCGTTGCGAAACTTCGCTTTGAAATTATCAATCTTATCGTTCTTCAGCGAATAGATCATCTCGTTTGCGAACTGTTCCGCCGTTACGTAATGAACTCTCAATTCGGGTGTTTTCCGGCAGATATGGCTGCCGACCGCATGCGAGAGGTGGCTTTTCCCCAGGCCAGTCGGGGAGAGAATATAAGCCGAATTGTTGTAGAGCTGCTGGCCGTGCGCCATGCCTCTGGCGGTGGCGAACGCCAGTTGATTTGACGACCCCACGACAAACTGGTCGAAGGTGAATCGGGGGTTGAATACCGGCCCCGCACGCTTGATCAGATCGCTCATTACGATCTGCTTGTGAGCAGCCTGTGGCGCATAAACCTCTATTTCCTCCGGATCGGGCACTCCGCTCAAAATCTCATACTCCAACCGGCGCACCAGCGGGTAAAACTCCTGCACGGCCTGCAGCAGCTTGATCTCCAGTTTCTCCCTTATCCACTCGATGTGAAATCGGTTCTTGCACCCCAGTGCTGCTGATTCATTTTCAAGCCCAAGAAATTCAATTGATGAAACCCAAAGGTCGTACTGTCCCCGTGACAGGCACGATTTAAGCTTTCTCTTAATTTCCTGCCAATTCTGCTCCATAAGTTTTTCGTCCGTTCCCCGAAAAAACAAAACAGTTCTGATAGAGGGCGCAAACGCACCTCCGCGCGTACGCCCTATTTTGAAAAACCACTGGTGCTGAAATGAAAATGGAATTAAAAGGTTTGAACCCCGGAAAGATGTTACCTCAGCCCCCCATTTGTTGTGTGACAGTTTTAGTAAATGTTCATCGATTCGTCAAATTTGATCTTCCCAGTTTTGAGCGAGAAACACGAAACCGAGGTAGGGGGGAAAATACATCAGGATAAACGGACGTTAGGCTGCACGAATATCTAAGTCCCTGAAATGAAAGGAAAGTCTGCTGGAAATTTTTTCCCTGTAAAATCAAAGGCATCCGGCAATCCTGTCCGGTATTCGCAAAAACGGCGTAGGTAGGAATCTTCCTTTTTCTTTCATTTTCGTAAAATTTCGCTAAATGAGCCGCTCCAAAACTTGGACCCAAAGATTTCAACAGGCGCTTCAAACCCCAAGTCGGGCATGGATTTTTCTGCCTCATTCTCTTACGTCCACTTGACTCATGTTCGCGAGTTTCACTATAATCCAGCTTAAAAATCAACTCTGTCTGTCTGCCCCAGATTGATCCTTCCTTTCCGAACCTACAGCGCCGGAGGAAGAGCCATGTCCGAAAAATTTACCAGTTCTTGCCGATTTTTTCCGTTTTTGGCCGTTTTTGCTTTAATTTTCCTGTATCCTCCAGGCTTGAGGGCCGGCGAACCGCCATCGGCCATGATCCATGGTCCGGTAGTTGCCGGGACATGGTACCCTGGCACAGCTTCTGAGCTGAGAAAACAGGTCGAAGAGTATTTAAGCCGAGTTCCCGATCCAGATTCAAAGGGCCAGACAATCGCTATCATTTCGCCTCATGCCGGGTACATCTACTCTGGCCAGGTTGCCGCACATTCTTTCAAAACCGTGCGGGGACAAAAGTTCGATTCGGTCATCGTGATCGGCCCGAGCCACTATGTCCCGTTTAGAGGTGTCGCTACCTACGACTGCGCTGGATTCAGTACTCCACTGGGAGTCATTCCGCTGGACAGCGAATTGATTGCGGCTCTCGTGAAGCGCGATCCGCGCATAAAGGACCTGCCGGGCGTTTTCCAGCAGGAACATTCTCTCGAGGCCGAACTCCCTTTCCTCCAGGTCGTTTTGCCCGGTTTCAAGCTCGTTCCGCTCGTTATGGGAGATCCCGACATCACCACATGCCGCTGGCTTGCAGAAGCGATAGTAGAATGCACAAAAGGCAAATCCGTGCTGGTAGTCGCCAGTTCTGACCTTTCCCATTATCACTCCTACGATACGGCGTCAGAAATGGATCAGCGTCTGCTTCAGAAAATCGCGGCAATGGATATCGAGGGGGTCAATCAGTGCCTGGAGGACAAAAAATGCGAGGCCTGCGGCCGGGGACCGATAATCACCGCGATGCTTGCCGCAAAAAAACTGGGCGCCGGCCAGTGCGACATTTTGCAATACGCAAACTCGGGGGATGTTACGGGAGAGAAAATGTCTCCCAGGGGAGTGGTTGGCTACGGAGCCGCTCGTATTTCGAAACCTTTGCCCTACCGGGACAGGGATGAAGCGGAGAAAAAGAAGGCCGGGATCGACCTTGGCCTTACCAAAGAAGAACGGGCGGAGTTGCATGCAATTGCAAGAAAGGCCATAGAAGCGAAACTAACCTCCGGCGCATCTGTATCGCGCGGCGTAGAGACTGCTTCGGGCAAGTTGAAGGAACCCAGGGGTGCGTTCGTTACTTTATATGAAAAAGGAGAACTGCGCGGCTGTATCGGGCAGATAGTCCCTAAAATGCCGCTGGCGGAGGCGGTCGCAGCAATGGCCCAGGAGGCGGCGTTCCGGGACCCGCGGTTTACGCCGGTCCGCTCCGGCGAATTGAACGATCTGAAGATCGAGATTTCTGTGCTCACCCCTTTGCAAAAAATTGACTCCGCGGACGAGATCGAAATCGGCAAGCACGGAATAGTGATAGTCAGGGGCGGATCAATGGGCCTTCTGTTACCCCAGGTGGCAACAGAATACAACTGGGACAGAAACCAATTCCTGGATCATTGCTGCCTGAAAGCCGGCCTGCCCACTAGTGCCTGGAAAGAAAAGGAAACAGAGATCTACATCTTTTCTGCTGATGTTTTTTAAAAATGGATGCGGAGACAAAATGGATGAAAAAAATGGCGCTGCCGACCCCCGCAACCTGGACAGGCGGAGCTTTCTGAACGGGTGTTTGAGTTGCGCCCTGCTGTGCGCAGGGACGCAGGTCTTTTCATTGAGCACTCTCGCCTCCCGGTCCGACGCCCTGGAAATCAAAAAAGGGCTGCTCGGGCGGAGGCTATCACCCTACTTTACACCGCTTGCTGATAAACGCGTGCGTTGCGAGCTTTGTCCGCGACGGTGCGAGACCGGGGACGGAGAGCGCGGATATTGCAGGGTCAGGGAAAACAGGGACGGTAAGTATTATTCCCTTGTTTTTGGAAATCCCTGCGCAGTGCACGTTGACCCGGTGGAAAAAAAACCCTTTTTCCACGTTTTGCCATCCACCCGGTCCTTTTCCATTGCAACAGCCGGGTGTAACTTCGACTGCAAATTCTGTCAAAATTGGGAAATTTCGCAAGCCAGCCCGGACGACACCCTGAACTACGAGCTGTCTCCCGAGGAGGTGGTTAGCAGCGCCTCCCGTTTTGAATGCGCCTCGATAGCCTCCACTTACGTTGAGCCTACCATTTTCATGGAATACATGATCGAAATCGGAAAGCTGGCCAGGAAAAACAAAATCCTGAACCTCATGCACTCAAACGGCTATGTGAACCCGAAGCCGATCGAGGATCTCAGCAGTTGCCTGGATGCGGCTTGTATCGATCTGAAGGGTTTTTCCGAAACATATTACAGGGAAATTACCGAGGGGAGTCTCGGACCCGTTCTGGAAACTCTAAAATATCTGAAGAGCCGCGCAATCCACACCGAAATAGTGAATCTGCTGGTTCCAGGCAAAAATGACGATATTGATCAAATCGGGGCAATGAGCAGGTGGATCAGGGATGAACTGGGACCCGACGTGCCCCTCCACTTCTCCCGGTTCTATCCTTTGTACAAACTGAAAAGCATCGAACCTACTCCCGTATCTACCCTGGAGGCAGCCTGGAAGAAGGCCAAAGACGAGGGCCTCAACTTCGTCTATATCGGTAATATTCCCGGCCACCCGGCGGAGAATACAGTCTGTCCGGGATGCAAAAAACCGGTGATCACACGCACGGGATTCAGCATAACCTCCATTTCTCTCAAAGAGGGCAAATGCGCCGGGTGCGGAAGAGAAATACCGGGAATCTGGCGTACCGCCTGATCAGCCCGTACGATTTTTAAAAAGTGTGGCGCTGGCCACCAGGCAGCCAAACCCAAGTGTTAATAGAGTTTTAGGAATACCAAGCATCGGGAGCAAGAAAAGAGAGCCGGCTATCGCTCCCGTTGAAGCCCCGATCAGGTCGGCCGCATATAGCCCCGCCCCTTGCGCCTTCTCACTGGACTCAACCGCAGCGCAAAACTGTCCGCCGCCAAACATCCCGGCAACAAAGGCCAGCGCCGAAAACAACAGCAGCATGGAATCATGCCCCAGGTTCTCGAGCACTGAGCCCGGGAAAATGGAGAACAACAGATAGAGCGCGCCCAGGTAAGCAGCAAGACCAATCTGGATCATGAACAGGCGGTGGACGCCTCCTCCTCGCAAGGTTCTCACAACAGCGCTCCCAGTGGCTAGCCCGGCCATGAAAAGAGAGATTATCAGGGCCATCTGCTTGTAAACTGAACCCTCTATGATCTGATAAACAAGCACGAGCACCACTTCGATAACTATGAGCACCGCCCCGCAGACCCCCGTATTGAATGCAACCACCGAATTGGGGCCCCCTTTTGCAAGCAAGACTGAAACAAACACGAGTGAGAAAGCTCCCAAGCCCACGAGAACCGAAAAAGAAGCGCCTCCGGAAATATAACCGAGAAAGCGGCCGGCTGCCGGATGTAGCTGAGCACCCCACAAACCGAGTCCATACAGGTAGCAGACCGGTTCGAAATCTCTGTTTATCTTCGCCGGTGGACCTTCTCGGATGATTGACTCCATGTAGGCCAACCGGATGGGGTTAAAAAGATCGAGAAGATAGAAGTCCTGCACATACCTGAGGTCAAGGCGCCGCGCGCGCATGCGGTCTATCAATACCTGCGGGTCTCGCGTAACTCCTGCGCCATCCTGTGATGCAATGAAACGAACGTTCTCGCCGGGCAGCATCAGAACGCCCCCGAAAACCTCCCGCAGAGTCGCATAAAGCGATTTCAGAAGAACAGCCTCCCTAGGGCCGATTATGTCCGGCGACGCGGGAACCCCGAAAGAAAGCAGCCCCCCCTGGTTCATCAACGATTTTATCCGGGAGAAGAACTCCACTGTGTAATACCGGTTCATCTCCACATTTACAGGCTCCCCCGAGCTAAGAAAAATTACATCGTAGCCGATTCCCGCGCCCCCTCTGAAACTCTTGGGATCAATATGCAGGACGCGCACGCGCCGATCAATCATCATTTCCGTAAGGGATGGGGGCAAAACCGCCTCGATAAACGCCGCAGCCTCCGCATCGGGTTGAACGCAGTCAACGCTATTGATTCCTGGATGCTTCAGGACTTCGCTCAACAATTCCGGTGAATAATCCCCGATAACAAGCACTCTTGCAGGCCCGGGGTGTTCAAGAAGCGGCAGACAAGCAGCCGGCTCGGCGCTCTGAGGGTCAGGGATCGAAAAAAGCCAGAGTCCGTTTGAAAATAGCGAGAACTGACCTGAATCGAATAGAAATACCAGGTTGTGGTAGGCAGTGTCCCTGGATTGAAAGAAGCTTTTTCCCCACTGCAGACGGCGTGTGAAAAGGTCCACCCGCTCTGAATAACCAAATGAAATAGATGCTGCAACGAAAATTGCCGCCAGAAAAAACGAGCAGAAAACTTTTCCGCGGTATTTCAACCCTGCGCCGGCCGCCATGGCGCCGGCAAGCAGAACGAGAGTAAGTAAAAGACTCCCGGCGAAGGAGGGGCAGAGCGGAAGGAGGATGAAATAGAACGCCAGCCCGCCGGCTCCCGCCCCAAGAGCTTCAGCCAAGTATACGGAAATCGATCTTTCCTCGCCTTTTGCACCGGCGCGACGGAGTTCCCAGGCCAGGGCAAATAGACCACCTGACAAAAAGCAGATGGGGGCCGACGCGCAAAACCCTATTACCAGCATCATGCCCGGTGAAATCAGCTCCCCGGGTGGGATCGACCAGAAAGCCCTTGCGGCGCGAATCCAGACGATTGTCGCTGGAAGAGCGGCGCAGAAGACCGCGAAACCTGCAAGCAAAACTTTAAAATCCGGGTTTTTTTTCCTGCAAACGAGGCCGGTCAGGGCGCTTCCCGCCGCCGTGCAGAGAAGCCAGCACACAAGAATGAGGCCGGTCGAAAGCTCGTTGCCGTAAAAAATTACGAGCAATTCGCGAATCACCAGTATCTGCCCGATGGATGCGGCAAAACCGGCCATAAGAATCAGCACAGCTATCCGGACTGCCATACCTGAGTGACGTCTTTTCACGTGTTGTCATATAGCGCGGAAAGCACACGCAGGCATTTGTTAACATAAAAACTTTTCTTTGAGCACTATTTTAGTAAGCAAGCAGGCTTCAGTTCCTGAATTCTCGCGAGCGCTCAGCCAGCTTTTTTTCAAAACCGATCATTACTAAAAACCCGGCCAGAGCCAAGGCGCAAATCCCCTGAACGGGATGTTCGGCGATCTGGTGAAAACCGGCGCCTCCAATTACAAATCCCGAAATGATGTGAATTATACCGTTCATGGAAGTCCTCCTCCGCCAAAAGGGTAGAGCAAAAGTCGTTCCAATCGGGCCACAACACTGGATTTTAAGATCGACCTTTTCTGCCGTTCATCACTAAGTGCGCAACAATATTTAAATAATTCACCGACGATTCACCTCGTGGTCAAACCCGGCGCCGGGCTTTGGCACTCTGTGGATTTTGAATAATTAATCTATAAGACTCGAATTCTGACGATATTTCGTAAAATTGTCGAAGGAAGAAAACACAAATAGTGATCAACTGACAAATTACGTCAGTAAATGCAAAACTGAGGATTTGATCTACGCGGGAACCAATCGGTCGCCTGCTTCCTGACTCATGCGTCATCTATTTGAATTCATTGTGATCTTGCCATCGCTAATGATTACGTTCAAGGAAAAGTATGCGTTTTGAAAACGCTCTCACACTTCAAAGACCGAATAAAGGAGCCTGCCATGAAATATTTTGTGGTACTGGTTTTAGCTGGTTTGATTCTCCTGCTGGGTTCATCTGTGGCTAATGCTGCGCCCACGCCCCGAGAAATCAGCCGGGTCGAAGCAGCAACTTGAGTTTTCGAACAAATGCCTGGAAAAATTCCAGCCTCTGTTCTGGACAACGCGAAGGGAATAGCGGTAATTCCTGGCGAACTCAAGGGCGGTTTTATCTTCGGCGGTGAACTTGGGGGCGGAGTGCTGGTGTCCCGCCTTCCGGATGGAAGCTGGTCTCCGCCTGCTTTTATCTCTGTAGCGGGTGGGAGCTTCGGTCTCCAGATCGGGGGCGAGACCAGGGATATTGTCCTGGTTTTCAACACCGCCAGGAGTATGGATTTTATTGAGAACGGAAAGGTCAATCTGGGCGGAGATGCTTCGGTGGCGGCCGGACCTCTCGGCGCAAACGCTGGAGTTACGAGTGATATCCCGGAAGTATACTCATATGCAAGCAACTTCGGAGCTTTCATCGGAGCAGCGGTAGAAGGAACCATACTGGCATTTGATTTTGACGCGAATCGTGACATGTACGGAATTGCCGACCCGTTGAAAATGCAGGCGACAGTAATTCCTGAACCGGCCCAGCGATTCAGTTGCGCAGTCGCGGGAGCCACCGGCGCCCCGGCAAAGATGTGCAGTTGATCTACAGGCAGCGATGAAATCGGTGTTATGTAGTCGTTTAAGGTGGGCGCGTCCTTAACGCGCCCACCTCCGGCCCGTTGGAATTTGAGTGATGGGCGGCAAATTTAACATTTCTCAGATGAGAGAGAAGTTTAAAGGTGTACCGACATCATCTGTTACGACTTCTTGTGCATTAACCTACTTGCTAAATTTAACCAACTGGGTTATTTTTAATGGCGCATGGAAAAGCGCAAGCCTCACTGCAAGCTATCGGTCATAAAGGCCATGATCCAATCCGGCGAGGTGCGAATAACTCTGTCAGCGCTTGCGGGCGGGGCGGCGTTGGGATTCGATGCGGACGGCATTGTCAGCGTGGTCATGGCGCTGACGCCAAAGGATTTTTATAAAAGCATGACGACGCACTCCGATCATCGGATTTGGCAAGACGTTTACAGACCCGCAACATCAGCGGGTGAGGTGTATCTGAAACTCACCGTCGTCGACGAAGTGCTCATCGTGTCTTTTAAGGAGCTATGATCATGAAATGTCCAGTTTGCGGAGGTGCCGAATTGGCGCGCGATACCCGTGACATGCCTTACACATACAAGGGCGAATCAACGACCATTTCCTCGGTAACGGGTGATTTTTGCCCGGCTTGTGGCGAAGCCGTGCTTGAAAAGAGCGAATCGGAGCGTATTAGCGCGTTGATGCTGGGGTTCAACAAGCAGGTAAACGCATCCATTGTTGATCCAACATTCATTGCATATGTGCGCAAGAAGCTTGCTCTCGACCAGCGAGAAGCCGGCGAGATTTTCGGCGGTGGCGTCAATGCGTTTTCACGCTATGAGAACGGCAAGACCAAGCCGCCACTGGCGCTGGTGAAACTGCTCAAAGTGCTTGATCGTCACCCGAACCTTCTAAAGGAAATCAGATCGGCTTAGTGTACGATTTTTTCCATTTCGTGGCAGACCCTATGAATAACAAGTATTTTGTGGTTTTTAATTCGTCGCAGCAAGCAAAGTTCGTTCGCTGGTTGTCGCCGGCATCGGCACGCAGTTTCCTGAGCGACCTGGATCGCATGAAAAGTATCATTAGGTGTGTCGAACCATCGAAAATTCCAACGGGCGGGGGCTTAAGGTAGTTACAATAATGACCTTCGCCCGAGAGCAGAAGTGTCATCAGGAAACGGTTCTGTAACTCGGGAAGCCCATTTAGATTTCGTCTTACGGCCTTTATCAAATTTCGGTTGAAAAAAGCAGTGGGTTTCGCACATCGGGAAGGGGGTTCATTTTGAAACTCTTAAGTGTGCTGTGTCGCAGCTAATCACTCAGGCATATACGGCAAATTTTCCATCGACGGCTGCAGATCGTTGACTATCGCTTCGAGCGTTGCCTGAAGATCTTTTTCGGGGCAAATCCTTACGTTTCCGGTTTGCCTTATCTTTATTTCGACGTCTCCGGTCTTTTGGTGCTTCTGGCTTACAACTATCCTTATGGGGATTCCAATCAGGTCAGCGTCTTTGAGCTTTACGCCCGCCGATTCGTCGCGATCATCGTAGAGCACCTCGTAAGCGGCGCTGAGGTTGGAGTATATCCGTTCGGCCATCTCGAGTATCTCCGGCTTTTTGCCAAGCTGAGATATAATGATGTGGTAGGGGGCGACCGTAAAGGGAAATTGCATCCCGGAATCATCGTGCCATCTTTCGATAACCGACGCCATGAGCCGTTCGACCCCGATGCCGTAGCAGCCCATCACCACCGGGTTCGGCTCTCCGGAGCTGTCCAGGTAGTTTACGTCCATTGAATCGGGTGCCGTGTATTTGGTTCCGAGCTTGAAAGTGTGTCCAAGTTCGATCCCGCGCCGTATCTCCAGATGAGCTTGCCCGCAGGCTGCGCACTGATCGCCTTCGCGCACTTCAGCTATATCTGCGGCCTCCGTCCATTCGAAGTCCCGGCCCGGGAGCACGTTTTTGAAGTGCATATCCGGCTCGTTGGCGCCGGCGATAAAGAGAGTCCCCTCAGTTATCGAGGTGTCCAGCACGATTCGGATGCCTTTCACGCCAACCGGCGCCAGAAAACCGGCATAAAGCCCCTTTTCCGACAGTATTTTCTCCGGCGCATATTCCATATGAACGGCCTTGAGGTGGTTGGCAAGCTTTGTGGCCGATATGTTGAAGTCTCCGCGAACGACCGCCAGCACGAGATCTGTGTCGGCAACATAGGCTACGGTCTTCAAAAAATGCTCTTCCGGGGAGTTGAAAAATCGCATCAGGCCGGAGATCGTTTTCACCTCAGGCGTATGGACCTTATCCATGGAGGGCGGTGTATCGACAAGCTGAGTTCGTCCCGGTTTGATCCCTACCGCTTTTTCAGTGTTGGCCCTGTATCCGCAACCGGGACACACGACAAAGCGGTCTTCGCCGGTTGGGGATTCCAGCATGAACTCATGTGAGCCGCTCCCGCCCATGATCCCCGAATCGGCCTCTATGGGCACCGAATTCAACCCGCAACGGGCGAATATCCGGACATAGGCGTTGAATATCTTCGGATAGTAAATGTCCAGGTCCTCAAAGTCGCGGTGAAAGCTGTAGGCGTCTTTCATGAAGAATTCGCGCACTCTTAGCAGACCGGCGCGCGGACGGGCTTCATCGCGAATCTTGGTCTGAATCTGATAGAGCATCACGGGGAGGTCGCGATACGAGCGCACGAACTGCTTCGCTATATCGGTTACGACTTCTTCGTGAGTCATTGCAAGGACAAATTCGCGCTCTCTGCGGTCCTTGAACCGGATCAGTTCGTCACCTATATCGAAATAGCGGCCCGTTCTCTTCCAAAGCTCCGCCGGATTGACGACCGGCATGGTAAGCTCAAGACCACCAATCGCGTTGAGTTCTTCGCGAATGATCTGTTTGATTTTTTTTATTACTCGATGTCCGGGCGGCAGCACCGCATAGAGCCCTGCGGCTATGGGATAGATAAAAGAGCCTCGCAAAAGGAATACATGGGAAGGAGTTTCTGCCTCTTTTGGCGCTTCGAAAAGGGTGTGAATGAATGCTTGAGAATAGCGCATCTTTCTTCCTTGTTGTGCTTGGTGTCCGCCTGTGGTCCCTGTCTCCACGCTCCGCAAAGTGTTGATACTATCATTTATCCGTTTGGAGTCTCAACTCTAAACAGTGTACACCCGAAAACACCGGACGAAAACTCCACGCCCCGCGAGGTTTCTGTTCCGAAAGGAGTCATGGCCCGATCCCCACGCTATCCCTGATCAATCCGTGACCAGAGGCGTGGCGACCCCGCCCTGTTGAGCGCATTGCGAATTAATATTATCTTGTTTATCTGCCTGCGGTGATTAATTATATCTAGTCTGTGTTTACTCGGTACGCTGACAGATTTTTGAACCATTACTGAACGGGAGGGTGCTGTGGCGGGGAGCGGCAACAAGTATGACCTTGATGAACTCAAAGCCATGAAAGAACGGATGGAAGAGCTGTTCATGAGTAGTTTTGAACTTGGAACCAGCGAGAAAGGCACGCCACAAAAACCTGAGGATTGGGTCCCGATGAGCGACATTGTTGATTCCGGAAACGAGTTGGTCTACTCGATAGATTTGCCCGGAGTTATGGAACATGACATTCAGGTTGAGTGCAAGGCCGACAGGCTGTGGGTTTCGGGACTTAGAAAAAGTAACTTGCCTGAAGGAGAAGCTTTTCGAGTCGAGAGGCCCAGGGGAGCATTTTCGCGGGTTTTCAAATTTCCGTGCCCGGTGGATGAAGACAGAATTCAAGCCGAGTTCAAAAGGGGTGTGCTCACAATCAGCGTCCCCAAGAGTTCCCCCGAATGCCGCACGCATAGAATAGAGGTGCGCGAGGTTGAATAACGGCGCCTCTTGCGTCTGAATCAAGGGCGTATCTTCCCCGTAGGTCTCATCTTGGAATGGGAAAGCGAATGATTGGCCATTCGTATTGATCGCTTCAAAACGAGGCGTTAGAATCCGCTGTCTATCTAGATTGATCGAAATTACGGTATCTATAGTTTGACAGGCGAATTTTAACCTACATCATTTCGGCCGTGTTATCAACCGGGCCGGAAAACGGTAGAGAAGCAATTCCACAAGCAAAAAATCAGGCTGGATAAAATGGCGGGGTGGAGGCAGGGATCCGGTATTGGAAAATACCGGATCCCTGTGTGACTGGAGAGGCACGCCTTCTTCACCCCACAGAAGGCACGCTATGGCTCGTCGGGTTACCGCCCGACAAAAGAGGGTTTGCGTTTTTCCAAAAATGCGGCAACTCCCTCCTTCTTGTCCTCTGTGCCGCAGGAGAGCGCATGAAGGTACGACTCGTGCGCCAAGCCTGCAGCAAAAGACCCTTCACTGTGCCGAAGGACCGCTTCCTTTCCATACTGAATGGCCATCTTTGGGTTCACGCAAATGCTCGCGGCAAGCTTTTTCGCTTCTTCCATGACCATTTCCGGGGCTACCACTCGATTGACTAGACCGCTGGCCAACGCTTGGTCGGCCGTAATTGGATCACCAGTCAGTATCATTTCCATGGCTCGCCCCATTCCTACCAGGCGGGGAAGCCGCTGAGTTCCGCCGGCTCCGGGAATGATGCCAAGCTTAACTTCAGGCTGGCCCAATTTTGCGGTATTGCCGGCGACGCGCATTGAGCACGCCATGGCCAGCTCCAGACCGGTCCCGAGCGCAAAACCGTTAATTGCGGCGATGGACGGAATTTCCAGCGTCTCTATTCGCGTGTAGACTTCCTGGCGCCGCCGGGTTTCACTCCTGCCCAGCAGAGAGTCGCGCCGGGCAAGTTCGTTGATGTCTGCCCCGGCGGCGAATGCCTTGTCACCCGCCCCGTTGAGAATCAACACACGCACGCCGTTTTCTTTTTCAATCTCGGACAACGCCTTATCTATCTCTTCTACCGTGGCATTGTTGACCGCATTGCGTTTTTCCGGCCGGTTAATGGTCAGGAATGCAATACCGTCGGCATATTCGAGTTTGATGTTTTCAAACATCACTTTTACTCCTCGTAAGAGTAGAAACCCTTGCCCACTTTCTTTCCCAACCGGCCTTCGCCAATCATCTTGTCGATTAATTCCGGATGCCTGTAGCGGTGATCATCCAGAATGGCAGTAAGGGTTTGCATTTTGGCCCGATGAACGTCGAGGCCGATAAGATCGATCAGTTCCAGCGGTCCCATCGGGTGATTGGCTCCAAGCTTCATGGCTTTGTCGATATCTTCCGGCACTGCCACCCCGGATGCCACAAGCCATGTGGCTTCGTTTAGCAGTTGCCCCAGAATCCGGCTTACGATCCCCGCCGGGGCCTCGTTTTTGCAGACCACCGGATCTTTGCCGAGTTGCTTTGCCAGCTCGGTGGCTGCCGTCACGGTTTCCGGAGCGGTTTTCGCGCCCGGCATAATCTCCACAAGCTTCATTATCGTAGGCGGATTGAAAAAATGCATCTGGACTACCTTGTCGGGACGCTTGGTGGCCGCAGCGATCGCGCTGATCGAAAGCGATGTTGTGTTTGTGGCTAGAATCGCGGCGGGCGGAGCGAGCTTATCGAGCTCCGCAAAAACCTTCCTCTTTATTTCGATGTCCTCCAGGACGCACTCGATTGCGAAATCGCAGTCGCGGGCAGGGCTTAGATCACCCGCGACAGATATGAGTGAAATAACGGAGTTTTTCTTATCTTCAGTCAGTTTTCCCTGCTCTACCCGTTTCTGCAGGCCCTTCTCTATGCGGGCTTTGGCTTTGGTGGAAAGGTCCAGGTTGATATCGCTGATCGTTGCTTCTATGCCCTGCTGTGCACAGAGCTGAGCGATTCCTGCTCCCATGTTCCCAGCGCCGACGACGAGAATCTTCTTTACAGGCATATTTAACTCCCCGAATCATAAGTTAGTTAAGTCGTTCGACAACCGCAGCCACACCATTGCCTCCACCGATGCACATGCTCACCGCTCCGAACGTCACGTCGCGCTGTCTCATCGCATAGAGCAACGTAGTCAGCAGCTTTGTGCCTGTAGCGGCAACCGGATGTCCCAGGGCGATGGCTCCTCCGTAGATATTGACTTTGGAACGGTCAAGCTTGAGGTCCTGCTCGCAGCCGATATACTGTGCAGCGAATGCCTCGTTTAGTTCGATGAGATCCATATCGCCGAGTGTAAGGCCGGCTTTTTTTAGCGCCGCAGGGATGGCCTTGGAAGGTGATAAGCCGAAGCGTTTGGGATCGACTCCAACAAACGAATAGCCGCGCAGCAGGGCCATGGGTTTCAGCCCCATGGATTCCGCCTTGGTCCGCTCCATGAGCACGACCGCAGATGCCGAATCGCACAGAGCGCATGCGTTGCCCGCAGTGATGGTCCCGCTCTTATCAAAAACCGGCGCCAATTTGCTCAAACTATCAGCAGTGACCCCTTTCCGGTAAATCTCTTCGTCAATAACTTTGGCGATTTCTCCCTTTTTTCCCTTGATTTCAATCGGGACGACTTCTTCCAGGAATCTTCCTTCCTTAACCGCAGCCTCGGCTTTGTTGTGAGATTCGGCAGCAAACACATCCTGTTCCCGTCGTGAAATGCCTCTCTCCTTGGCAAGCCACTCAGTTATTTCTCCCATGAGGCCCCCGCCCAGCGGGCACCGAAACCCATCCTTGTGCATCAGATCAACTAATTGGCCGTCACCCATTCGATAGCCAAAGCGGGCTTTCATCAGGCCGTACGGGATCTGGCTTGCGCTTTCAGTCCCACCCACCATCACGGTGTCGATGTCGCCCGCCTTGATCGCCTGCGCCCCGAAATTCAAAGCCTGAATACTCGAACCGCAGCGGACGTTGACCGTAACCGCAGGGGCCTCGACCGGAACACCGCCCATGACCGAACAGAGCCTTGCCACATTAGGTCCAACGCCAGCCTGCCAGGCGTTTCCGAAGATGGTTTGTTCAATAACTTCAGGTGCAATTCCGGAACGCTTTACAGCTTCTCTGACGGCCGCAGCGCCGAGTTCCGCGGCTGTCAGGCTTTGAAGCGATCCGCTAAACTGTCCGCCAATAGTCCTGGCTGCCCCCAGTATTACAACTTCTCTCATATGCTACTCCTTGTAAGTTCCATGGACCGTCCGAAAATTCAATCCAGCCGATTTTCGGGAGAAAACCCTGACGTAAACTCCCGGTCTGAAACAGGTCAAATTTATTCGGTTTCGCTCTAGATGAGCCTTCCATTCGAGTGGACGCTTGTTGCCGTGTCATATATTGGTCTTTTTTATCTCCAGCAGCTTGTCGAGTTGTTCGCTGCTTGGCCGCCGGCCACAATACCGGCGGAAAATCCTTCCAGGCGGCCCGGCACGGTGCAGATTTCTTGCCTCGCTCGTCGGTGTACTTGCGCACATACTTCTCTTTAAATGCGTTCACCTCGACGAGATCTTCGGACTCGAACACGCTGATGATATCTCTTATGGGGGCACGGCTCACGCCGAGCCATCCCTGAGGTTCCATTTCAGTTAAAGGTGTTCCTGGTTGCAGTTCCTGGTTGAGAATGGCATCCGGCAAGGACTTTTTGATCTGTTCGACCACAGAAAATGGTTTGATGACTTTTTTCGGCTTCATGAACGAAACCCGGGTTGTATATTTTTTGATTGTCGACAATTGAAATAAATTAAGTGGAGGTCTCTGTCAAGAAGAAAAATGGCCTGGAAGCGTTAAGCCGGAAAGAAAGCCGCAGGGATTCAACGCCATTGATCGTAGCGTTTTTGCCGTTATTTAACCGCTAAACATCAGAATTCTTCCCCCAAAATCTTCTTTTTTTTGACACCGGCGTAAAATTTCGTTACAGGTATAGGGAAGAATCCGGCTTCCTAAATCCAACCGGCCTATCATTTCTCCGATCTTTAGCTGGAAATATTAAAAGGATATCTTTGCGCCAGGACCGGGTGATCGGCGGACAATGTGGCTTGAGGGAAAGAAAACGACATGGCGAACGTAATTGTAGTGGGCACTCAGTGGGGCGATGAGGGAAAAGGCAAGGTTGTCGATCTGCTTTCGGAACAGGCGGACATCATTGTCCGGTTCCAGGGAGGAAACAATGCCGGACACACGCTGGTAGTAAACGGGAAGAAGCATATCTTCCACTTGATCCCCTCCGGAATCCTTCATCAGGATAAGAAGTGTATGATTGGAAACGGAGTGGTGCTCGATCCCGGCATACTGTTACAAGAAATGGACCGCCTCGCGGAAGCAGGCTTGCGCGTAACGCCGGACACTCTGCTGATCAGCCTCTACACCCATGTCATCATGCCTTATCACCGTGCGCTCGATCTGGCTCGCGAAAAAAGGAAGGGCAGAACCGCGATTGGCACCACTGGCCGGGGAATTGGCCCATGCTACGAAGACAAGGTGGGCCGAGGAGGTATTCGGGTTCACGACCTTCTGGACAGCAAGGTTTTTTCTGAAAAGCTGGCTCTAAACCTTCGAGGAAAAAAATTTTTTACTCAGGAATTTTTTTGAACAGGAAGCTCTGGACCCTGCTGAGATCATGGATGAGTACCTCGCTTACGGGGAGCGCCTCAGGCCCTTTGCAGGAAATGTATCGCAACAGCTTCGGGATGCGGACGCCCTGGGCCGCAATATTCTTTTCGAGGGAGCTCAAGGTACCCAACTGGACGTCGATCACGGGACCTACCCTTACGTGACATCGTCTAATACGGTCGCCGGTAACGCTTGCTGCGGGGCGGGAATTGGACCCACACGGATAGACACTGTACTCGGCGTAGTCAAAGCGTACACAACGCGCGTCGGCGGCGGACCGTTTCCGTCCGAGCTTCTCGATGAGACCGGAGAACGCATCAGGAAAGTCGGCGGAGAATTCGGCGCCACCACCGGGCGTCCGCGCCGTTGCGGCTGGCTGGACATGGTAGTCGTAAACAGCGCTGTCAGGCTGAACGGTCTCAGCGGCTTGGTTATCACCAAGCTGGACGTTCTTACCGGAACCCCGGTGTTAAAAATAGGAGTTGCCTACAACTGTCGGGGCAGCAGGCTCGACCTTGTCCCTTCCGAACTTGCCGCCCTGGAGGCATGTGAGCCTGTCTGGGAAGAATTCCCCGGATGGGATGAAGACATCGGAAAAGTACGCGCGTGGGTTGATCTTCCCCAAAACACCAAAAAATACTTGAAGGCGATTGAAGAAATTTCAGGGGTCCCGATCCGGATAATATCCATCGGCCCCGGTCGTGACGCTACGATTATTCTCAGAAACCCGTTCACTGACAGGGGGTCCGAAGAACATCCCTGTTGCAAATGAAATTAGAAATCAAAATCCTTCGAAAGCGGGCAGAGTTTTTCTAATTGCTCTATCTGCGCCCGGGGTAACAGCGCGTCGAACTTTACACTGACAGCGCAGTCGAAGGGGTGGAAACCCACTGCCACGATTATTCCGCTAAGCTTGACAGTGTGCGAAGAATCCAGCAAAGGATGGAGATAGCTGACGCTAAGCCTCTTTCCGAGCAGCAGGCTGGCAGTCTCTTTTTTGGAAATCCTCACAAAAAAACTCATCCCGCCCCGGGATATGTCGCATACGTCCACCTTGAAGGGCTTGCCGACCGGTTGTTCAGATGTATTCATCAGGAGCACTATCGCCTTCCCTCCGGGGTTAAACCTCCTCAGACGGCGGCGGTCCATTTTCCTTGCCTTGAGCAGGTCTGCGATCTTTTCTGCACTCGACGCAAAACTTTGCAATTTGGATTCGAGCACAGGGCAAGCGGTCCTCCACTGCCTGAGAATGTCTGAATCCAGGTAGCTTACCTCTGTACTGTATTGCGCTATCATTGTCGTAGTGCAGATCGATGGGGAAAAGAAGGAGTCCTCGCCTGCCAATTCCCCTGTTTCCACAGCCTTCAAAAAAACTTCTTTGCCGTCCAGGAAATACACGATTCTGGCTCGCCCGCTGTTAATGAAATAGAGTCGAGGTTTCCACTCATCCTGCTGGAAAATCTTTTCTTCGGCTTGGTAGGATGCCTTTTTGCAAGCAAAGTAAAGGGCGTTGGCTTCCTCAACGCTGAGACTGTCGTAGAGTTTGGCCCAGACTTCCCGGTGGCTTCTGTCTATGGCCAGGCTTTTTTCCTCTTCGATAATCTCGCCGGAACGGATTATCTCCTTAAGCGCCATAGCATCGATTTCGAAGATACGGGATCTCAGGGCCTCCGCCGCTTCGAAATTCTTCTCCTTCGCACGGTCCACCGCAAGGTCGAAAAGCAGCTTTATCGCCGCTTCCTTGTTGCCCTGATCGAGGTATTGCTGCACGACTTCTTCCTTCTCAATCATGGCTGAACTCCTTTTAGCTCATGGTAAACCTCTTTTCCAAAGATTCATGAACTCGCGAACTCTTACGCACTTTATCAACAAGTTACCGAGTTAAAAAAGGAATCGTCAACATTTAAATAGCTTTACAGACCATGAATGTCTAGATATTTCTACAGGCACAGTTTCGCTTTTCATCCACAATCGCAGAGGACCTCCAAAAAACCATTATACATCGCGCTCCGCCCGCAGGCGTCCCGTAAGATGGCGGCGCGCGCGGCTCAGCGGGGCCGCGCGACTCGCGAGTGGGGGGACGGACCGTCGAGGTCCTCGCTCGGATGAGTTCCCCGTGCAGGCCAAAGTTACACTGGCTTTAAGAACTCCCCATCTCGGTGATGAAAGGGTCGAAAAAAAATTTGCCGGCTTGAAACGATCCTGCACAAGAAGTATCTAACTGACTTTATTGATTGTTTTCGGCATAAGAGTTAAACTAATACCCTGTTACTACCCTGTAAAATCCCTCTTTCGCATTCCATTGAAATGCTGTAAACGAGTGGAGATGGTTATATTTGTGCAGAGAGATTTTCAGAAATTGACATGTCGCTAGCTGATTTTCTTACTTTTCCGATCATTTGGACTGGGGTCAGTTTTTCTGGACGGGTGAAAAATGTCTGAGGAAAAAAGAAAATTCAAGAGGTTTAAGGGCAAAGAAGGGGCATTCGCTGCTTTTATGAGGCCAAATGAGCTCATAAATATGGGGCAGATCCAGGATATCAGCATGAGCGGGCTGTGTGTCCGGTATTTGTCGACACACAAGAATCATGAGGGATGCTCAGCAATAAAAATATTCGGCAGCAACGACCGTTTCATTCACCTGGACAGGGTTCAATGCAGAATCGTGTATGATCATGAGATACCTGAAGGCTCCTGGGAGCAGATCAGCACCAGGCGCTGTGGGGTGGAGTTTGAAAACCTGTCTCTCAAGCACTTGTCCACACTTAAGGAATTCCTCGACACTTTTACCGTTGCTGAAAACCCATGTGAGAACTCATAGGGCGGTTGCCTTACGTTCCCCGGTACGCGTCCGGGACCCGCGCTGCCCGGGCACTATTTTTTATTCCCCCCAATCGTGCTTGCCGATTCACCTGCCGGTGGTTTAACGTGCTTCAAAGTCCCGCGCTGAATGAAGTCATCCTTGACATCAACTCCATGATAGCTATCTCTTAGGCTGAAAATGGCTCAACAATCGAAACATGTGGCTTTATGGTTATCCAGCGGGAGCAATTGAACGGATCTTCCAGATTTTCCGGCGGGATGTGCCCCCGGAGGCCATCCGAAGCCAGCCCACCGAGGATGGCCCGGACAACTCGTTCTCAGGGCGAACAGCCGCCGCCGGAGCCTGCTCCGGAGTTGATCAGGAGATGTCGGCAGACCGCCAACCAACCCGCGAGGCGTGCTGCCCTGCTGCTTGCTAAGTCCATATTGCGAGGATTATCTTGCCCATGAATTACTCCCTTAGCCTCAATGCAGACTTCATAGATTCGGAATATCAAAAATGGAAATCGGACCCGGAAACAGTGAGCCGCGAGTGGCGGATTTTCTTCGAGGGTTTTGAGCTTGCGGCCCGTCCTCAACAAACGAGCGCGGGTTTTTGTGACAAGAAGGAATTATTCAGGCAGTGCAGCGTACAGGAACTTATCTATCGCTACCGCGATCTGGGGCACATTCTGACCTGTCTGGACCCGCTGGACAGATGTGTCGGCACGCACACTCTGCTCTCCCTTTCTTCTTTTGGCCTCTCGGCAGAGGACCTTGACCGGCTTTTCTACTCCCCCGCCACGCTGTTCCAGCAGGAGACTCCGCTGAGGCAGATTGTAACGGCGCTTCAAGAGACCTACTGCCAGTCGATCGGCGTTGAATACATGCACCTACAGGACCCTGATGAGCGGCTCTGGCTCCAGGAGCGTATGGAACCATCGCGAAATAAGCCCCGGTTCGGTAAGAGCGAAAAGCTCGAAATCCTCAATCAGCTCTGCCAGGCTACTCTTTTTGAGAACTTCCTCCACACACGGTATGTCGGTCAGAAACGTTTCTCGCTCGAGGGAGCCGAGGTCGTCATACCGATGCTAGACACCCTCTTGAACCATGCTTCGCGGGGAGGTTGCGGCGAAATCCTTATGGGTATGGCGCACCGGGGTCGCCTGAATATTCAGGTAAACGTTCTTAGTAAGCTCTATGAACAACTTTTCTGCGACTTCGAGGAGCATTACGACCCTCATTCGCTTTTCGGATCGGGGGACGTCAAGTACCACAGAGGATATATGGTCGACTTGGAGCTGAGTCATGCCCGGTATTTGAGAGTGTTGATCCCAAACAACCCGAGCCATCTCGAAGCGGTTGATCCGATGCTCGAAGGTTTAGCATACGCAAGACAGGAACAGTTCGGAGAAAAAGGTCGCCAACGGGTGCTTCCAGTGCTCATCCATGGGGATGCGGCCTTTTCGGGCCAGGGAGTTGTGGCCGAGACCCTCAACCTGTCGCAGTTGGAAGGCTACTCTACCGGAGGGACGCTCCACCTCGTCATCAACAACCAGATCGGGTTTACCACGCTTCCCGAGCACGCTCGATCCACCCGGTATGCCACGGACATAGCCAAGATGCTCATGGTGCCGATCTTTCATGTGCACGGCGAAGATCCTGAAGCCGCGCTTCACGTAGTGGAGCTGGCACTGGATTACCGGACGAAGTTCGCAAAGGACGTCGTAATCGACCTTGTTTGCTACAGGCGCTACGGGCACAATGAGGGAGACGAGCCTTATTACACTCAACCCCAAATGTACGCCAGGATAAAGGACCGGCTCCCTCTCTACAAAACTTATTTCAATTCTTTGAAAGAATCCGGGATCGCCTCGGAGGAGGAACTGAACCTGTACGTCAAGGGCATAAACGAGTGCATGGAGCTCGCCTACTCGAAAGCGCATAACAATCTCTGCAAAATGCCCGAGGAGAAATTTTACGACCTTTGGCAGGGAATAAGCGGCCAATATTCCCAACAACCCGTTGAAACAGGCGTTAGCAGCGAAACACTTCTCAAACTCGCGCAAAAACTGGTTTCCTTCCCCGAGGGCTTTGCCGTTCACCCCCGCCTTGTGCGCATACTTGAAAGAAGGCTCCGCAGTGTGGAAGAGGGCCAAGGCATAGACTGGGCCAACGCCGAAACACTTGCCTTCGCATCACTTGTGACCGAAAGCACTCCGGTTCGCCTCAGCGGACAGGACAGCGGCCGAGGCACGTTCAGCCAGAGGCACAGTGTCCTGTTCGACATAAACTCCGAAGAACGCTACATTCCTCTGAATAACCTTTCCGCCGGCCAGGCCCCGTTCATGGTTTACGACAGCATGCTCTCCGAGGAAGCGGTGCTTGCGTTTGAATACGGCTATTCACTGGTCACCCCCAACACTTTGACGATCTGGGAAGCCCAGTTCGGCGATTTCGCCAATAACGCCCAGCCGGTTTTCGATCAGTTTATCGCGAGCGCCGAGTCCAAGTGGCATCGGCTAAGCGGTCTGACAATCCTTTTGCCTCATGGTCTGGAGGGACAGGGACCCGAGCACTCGAGCGCCCGTATGGAGAGATTCCTGCAGCTCTGCGCAGAGGATAACCTGCAGGTTTGCTACCCAAGCACGCCGGCACAGTATTTTCACCTGCTCCGCAGGCAAATGCGCAGAAATTTCCGCAAGCCCCTGATCGTCTTGACTCCCAAAAGCCTCCTGAGGCATCCCGAGGCGGTTTCAACCCTATCGGAACTCTCTTCAGGCCATTTCAGGGAGGTAATCGAAGACACGGGTTTTGAAGAAGCGCAGAAGATATATTTTTGCAGCGGAAAAATATATTACGAACTGATCGAAAAACGAAAAGCCATGGGCGTGAGGGACAAGGCAATCCTTCGGGTGGAGCAGTTCTATCCATTTCCTGAAGCACAACTGAGGGAGGCCCTCTCCAAATACGCCTCGGCCGCCGGGGTCTACTGGGTCCAAGAGGAGCCTGAAAACATGGGCGGATGGGACTTCATCCGACCCAGGCTAAAAACCTTGACCGGTCACGATCCGGCCTATATCGGAAGAGCGCCGGCGGCAAGCCCCGCTTCCGGCTACCTGACCACGTACAGACAAGAGCAGGACATGCTGCTGGAAATAGCGTTCGGCGCATGACGGGAGGCCATGAAAGATCCCCGGGCCGCCCCTCTGTCCCGATGGGTTGGCCCGGGCTTACTGGAAAAGGCCTGCGGCAGGAGCGCACCACGCGCGCGATGAACTTTTCGATGCACGGAGACACTATGATTGAGCTCAAAATACCCGAGGTTGGCGAATCAGTCCAGGAAGCGCTGCTTGCGCAATGGCTCAAGCGGGACGGAGAATTGGTCCGCAAGGACGACGTTCTGTTCTTCATCGAAACCGACAAAGTTACCCTTGAGATTTCAGCTCCTGCTGACGGTGTTTTGAGAATCCTTGTCGCTGAGGGACAGACCGTGAAGGTCGGCGCGGTCGTCGGCAGGATTGAGGAAGTTGCAGCGGAGAAAAGTGCAGAGAGTGAAAAAAAACCGCCCCAACCGGTTGAAAAAGCCCCTGCGGAAGAAAGCAAGGCCCAACGTCCCGAAGCTCCCGGACCTGCTCCGGCGGAACCGCCCGGCCCCGAACCTTCTCCACCGCGTCGAGTCGAAGAGGCCGCCGCGCCGAGTTCAGAGAAGCCTGAGCCCTCTAAGCCGATCATATCTTCATCGGTCCGCGCTTTAGCGGACGAAAAGGGAGTTGACCTATCCGCCGTTACGCCGACAGGCCCCGGAGGAAGAATTACCGAGGGAGACGTCCTGCTTTTCGTTGAAGAGCATGCGCCTGCAAAACCGACCGCACAGACGCCAAAACGCGAATACCCCCGTGCCGAGGCCGCTTCGGAACAGGAGATATTCCCTGCCCGCGAAGAAATTATCCGCAAACCAATGTCCCCGCTTCGGCAGCGGATTGCAGCAAGACTCCTGGATGCCCGCCAAAATACCGCGATGCTCACTACTTTCAACGAGATCGACATGAGCCGGGTGCAGGCGCTCAGGAACCAGTTCGGGGAGGTGTTCGGGAAAAAACATGGAATCCGGCTTGGACTTATGTCCTTTTTCCTTAAGGCAAGCGTCGCAGCCCTAAAGGAAATGCCCGAGGTTAATGCCTTCATCGAAGGAAATGAAATCGTTTACCATAACTATTATCACATAGGCGTGGCCATCGGCGCGGAGCGCGGCCTTGTCGTGCCGGTAATCAGAAATGCCGACAAGCAAGGGTTCGAGGCACTTGAGCGGGCGATTGCCGATTTCGCAAAAAAGGTCGAGGAGAACAGGCTCGACATCTCAGATCTTGAAGGAGGTACCTTTACGATCACCAACGGGGGGGTTTTCGGCTCGCTTCTCAGTACCCCCATTTTGAACCCGCCACAGAGCGCCATCCTGGGTATGCACAAGATAGAGGACCGGCCTATCGTGGTGGCCGGGCAGATCGTTATCCGGCCGATGATGTATGTGGCGCTAAGTTATGATCACCGGATAATCGACGGCAGGCAGGCGGTTACTTTTCTGCGCAGGATCAAGGATTTGGTTGAAAATCCCGAGCGCATCATGATGGAGATATAAACCTGAGGGAGATATGGATGCCTGATAAATTTGATCTGATTGTGATAGGCGCCGGGCCGGGCGGTTATGTCGCCGCTATCCGTGCGGCCGAGTTGGGGATGAAGACGGCCTGCGTTGAAAGAGATCCCCGCCCCGGAGGGGTCTGCCTCAATGTGGGATGCATTCCGAGCAAGGCTCTTCTGGAATCGACGGAACATTATAGCATTGTAAAAAACCGCCTTGGCGAACACGCAATCAAGGTGGAAGGGGTCTCAATCGAGCTGAACCGGTTGATGGAGCGAAAGGAAAGGATCGTCTCCGGTCTGACTGAAAACGTCCGTAAGCTGATGGAGGGGAACGGTGTTCGGCTGATCCGGGGATCTGCGTACCTGAAATCCGCCGGCGAAATAGAGGTGCTGGATCCGGACAAGACCTCCACACGGTACAGCGCTGGAGCGCTCATGCTTGCTACCGGCAGCGAGCCGTTACAACTCCCGTTTCTGCCATTCGACAGCGAACGGGTCGTAAGCTCCACGGAAGCCCTGAGATTCGAATCTGTCCCCAAACGTCTGGGAATCGTGGGAGGAGGCTATATCGGTTTGGAACTCGGCTCTGTCTGGGCACGCCTGGGCTCGGATGTAACCGTGATAGAAGTTTTACCAAGAATAGCTTTTACGCTTGACGGACAGACAGGCAGGCGTCTCGAGCGGTTGCTCCGCCGGGAGGGCCTCAATTTTCGCCTCAAAACAAATGTAACGCGAGCCGTGAACACCGGAGGCTCAGTGAAACTTTTTCTCGATTCAGGCGAAGGTAAAGAGGAAGAAGCCGAATTTGACAGGGTGCTCGTCGCAGTCGGCAGAAAACCCCTGGTTCGGGGCATGGGGATAGACGAACTCGGAATCCTGCTCGACACACGGGGCTTCATCATAGTCGACGAAGATTACCGGACAAACGTTCCGGCAGTTTTTGCCATAGGGGACCTGATCCCCGGCCCGATGCTCGCCCATAAAGCGTCGGCCGAAGGGATCGCCGCTGTCGAGCGAATCGCCGGACTTGCTAGTGAGGTCGATTACGATTCCATTCCCTCCGTGGTCTATACCTCCCCTGAAGTGGCGTCTGTGGGCAAAACCGAGGAGGAGCTAAAAACACTTGGCGTCGAATACAGATCGGCGGTCTATCCGTTTGCCGGCACCGGCCGGGCACAGTGCACGGGAGAGACGGACGGATTTGTTAAAATCCTCGCACGCTCAGGCTCGGGACGCATCCTGGGCGTGCACATCATCGGCCCGCGTGCCTCCGAGCTGATCGCCGAATGCGTCATCGCCATTCAGTCTCATATGAGCGCGGAAGCACTGAGTCGAACTGTCCATGCCCACCCCACGCTATCCGAAGCCATCCGTGACAGCGCATCCATGCTGCTCAGGCGATGACTCATACCAAGTTTCGCCCTACGGGTAAGGATTGGCGATTGGAACCTTTTGTAAAGGGGACAGAGGGCATTTTGTGAAGGGGGCTTTTACCACTTTCTTATTTAAGCGCTTATGAGGCCGCCCCCCGGCCCGGGCCCCTCACACCCATCGATGGTGTTGTCAAAATCGCTGGTCAAAACTGGCTTTTCACGCTAGATCCGTTATTATTGACAGTAAATTGATTTTGCAATCGCGCAATTGCTCTCGGGGAAGACGCTGAGCATATCGACAGTGTTTAGAATGAGAAATGCATGGACTGAAGATTCAATTTTGAGAAGAGGTAAAAGGCCTGAATGGATGAGGACAACGAAAAATTGGAAGAGGTGATGGAAGAGGAGAGCTTTGCCGAGCTGTTGGAAGGTAGCTTGGTGAGGCCTGTGCAGTTCAACGCCGGGCAGAAGGTGGAAGCGAGGATCGTTAAGATTTCCGCTGAATGGATCTTTCTTGACTTGGGTGGGAAAAGCGAAGGCTACCTCGACAGGAATGAATTGCTCGATCGCGAAGGCAACCTCTCCGTAAAAGAAGGCGACATGATCCAGGCTTATTTCCTGTCCGCCGGCGACAACGAACTTCGCTTTACCACGCGGATCGCGGGAGGCGAGGCTGGACGCTACCATTTGGAGGAAGCATGGCGAAATGGAATACCTGTGGAAGGGCTGGTTGAAAAAGAAATAAAGGGCGGCTTTGAAATCAGGATAGCAGGGGGACTTCGCGGTTTTTGTCCCCATTCGCAGATGGGGCTGCAACGCTCTGGAAACCCGCAGGAACTTACCGGACAACATCTTGCTTTCCGAATCACTCAATACACCGAGAAGGGACGAAACATCGTTCTATCCAACAGGTCGGTTCTGGAAGAAGAGCGCCAGCAACAGAGGGAAGAAGAGAAAGGCTTGCTGAAGGAAGGAATGAAGGTGATGGCTACAATTACCTCCATCCACAATTTTGGCGCTTTCGTAAAGATCGGCAGCCTGGAAGGGCTCATACCCATCTCGGAAATCGGTTGGGACCGGGTGGATGACATCAACGAACGGATGGAAGTTGGCCAGGAGGTTGAGGTGGTGGCCATGAAGCTGGATTGGGATAAAGATCGTCTCTCATTTAGCTTGAAACGGGCCCTGCCCGATCCCTGGAATAATATTGACAAGGATTTTCCTCAAGGATCTCGACACAACGGCACCGTGGTCCGATTGACGAATTTTGGAGCCTTCGTCACGCTGGCTCCTGGAGTGGATGGCCTTCTCCATATCTCCAAACTTGGATCGGGGAAAAGGATCAAGCATCCGCATGAGGTGGTAGCGAAGGGCCAGGTCGTCGAAGTAAGGATCGATCTTGTCGACAAGGAAAACAAACGCATTTCCCTGTCCTTGGCAGGGTCTGAAGATTCTGAAGATCAAAAGGAAGGCGATGACGATTATTCACGATATTTAAGGGAAAAGCCGGATTCTATGGGGACTCTGGCAGACCTTTTAAAGGCAAAACTCGGCGAAAAGACAAAAAAGTAGGGTCTATCTTAGGAGGAATCAGAGCTGTGTCATTGTTCCGATCATGCTGGTATGTCTTTCGATGGCAATCCATGCCGGGCCGACACAAGTCCCTTGGTCACATTGGTACCCGCATTCCTCCAGGATCTCCTGAAGGGTCCCCATATCGGAAGCCGTATGGAGAAAAAGCCCGACCGCCTCATCCAGGGCCTTTTTGGCCTCGTCCAAGGTATTTCCGGCACTTATGACATCCAAAGGCATGGCGTGGGCTATAAATTGGCTCCCCTCCTGCCACACATGAATAGTAAATTCGATATTCAGACTATCCATCTTCCCGCTCCTCGTGTTCAGAAACCGCTCTCTTCCCATCCACGGATAATTATCCCGCCAGCGGCAACATCGCATATCCCTTTACAGATGAACAATAGAGCTTCATGCGGGTGCCCGCAACACAAGAGCAGGCTGGTTTCCATCCGGAACCTCCGAATGGGAACTCCACACCCCGCGAGGTTTCGACTTGGATTTTCGACCTGAAAGGGATTTTTCGTCTTTGTAAGGAAATCGAGAATCCGTCTTTCCTAAAGGGGGGCCGTGGCTGCAGTGTCCGGTTAGGTTTTTGCGTTGCCCCGCGCAAGGGCAAAGAGCGTGGGAATAATTCTCCTCAATCTCCAGCCTATCCCTGATCCATGGCCACAGGCGGAGGTGGTGTGGGGGGCACATGTCCCCCCGTCCTTTTAAAATCTTCTGGATCGACCACACGCAAAACCTAACCGGACATTGCATTAGCCAGGGGGGATTTTAGCGCAGATGCGCACCCTGAAGGGTGAAGTTAGAATCCGGCCATCTCGCCGGACTCTCATGCCTCGCTGATCTTTTCAAACAACGTGACTTCTGTGGGCTTTGCCAGGAGACTACCGACTTTTTGTCCGAACGCCTTCATGTGCGGCATTTTACGGTGCTTGTCCAGATCTTCCATGCTCTTCCAGTTCTCGAAAAACATGAACTGTGACTTATCACCGGTCGCCTGGTGGAGGTCGTAGCTTATACAACCGGGTTCCGACCTTGTAGGGTTGACCAAGGACAAGAGTTCTTCCCTGACAGCGTCCTCCATTCCCTCCTTTGCCTTCACCAGCGCCAGTAACGTGATGTGCTTATTCGTCATTGTTTCCTCCTTATCGTTGAAATGTGAAAACCCCGCCATAATTGATCAAATTACCATGGGATATATGATCTGGATACCAAAACTTGACTGACTCATAAGTCGAGTTCGAGAGCTGGCAGGGATAAGCTTCGCCCCTCCGGCATTGTTGCGCGGTTCTTTCGTAGGGGAGGGCTTTATGCCCTCCCGACGCAACTCTGTATTGGTATTGGATACTCGCGTATCTCGATCAGTTACCGATCACCTGCCCGAGAGGAACCCAGCCTTTGCCGTCGAACTTGATCAAAAACAACTGCTTGATCGGTTGATAGTCGTTTGCGCTAGTCGTGATTCTGATTCCGGGACGGAGCATCTCAAGCTCCAGATCAAGGCTGGCGGCCTGCTTCATAACGTTTGCGCGTGTCAGTTCGTCACCGCATTTCTTCAGAACCTCAACCAGCGCCTGTGCACGTTCGTAGCCGGCCACGTTGAGTTGATCTCGAAGACTTGCCTGCGAATTGTATTTGCTCATCCAATCGAGAAATTCGCGCACTGCGGGGTCGCGTTGCCCTTGCGCATGCAACCAGCTCTTGGAGCGGGCGTTAGTGATGATTCCAGCGGCTTTCTCCAGACCTGCGGGATCCAGGAAAGCAGCAATTGAGAGGGAGGCGTTCGGAATGAACTGCAGCGGATGCCAGCCCATGTCGTATGCCCCGCGAATCGCCTGGGTCGCAAACTTCCCGAACGCCAGGTTGAGGAAGACATCGGCTCCCGAACTTTTGAGCGCCGCGATCTGAGAATCGAGTGCGGCATCGGTGGATTCGTAGGAAACCTCTTTTACGATCATCGTTGACGCCATCTTGCCCAGGCCGTCGTGCACGCCCGCAAGATACTCTCTGCCCGCATCGCCGTTCGCGTAAAGCACCGCTATTTTCGCGCCGGGTTTGATTTGCCGGATATACTTCGCGTAGGCCGATCCCTCCGTTCGGTATGTAGCGAAAAATCCCATCGTCCACGGGAAATGCGCCGGGTCGTCGAATGCCGCCGAACTGGCCTGCAGGAAAAGTTGCGGCACTTTCCTGGCGTTCATGTACTCCCGGATCGCCATGTTGCTCTCAGTACCGAAAGAGCTGAAAATCAGCAAAACCCCCTCATGCTCGACTAGCTTATGCGCCAGTTCGATGGCTTTGTCGTCTTGAGAGCCGGAGTCAAGGCTTACGAATTTGATCTTGCGGCCGTTTATTCCGCCGCGGTCGTTGATCATCTGAAAGTATGCAGCCTCTGCGCGCCCTTCAGCCCCATACTCCGAAAACGAACCCGAGTAAGGCGTGAAGTTGCCGATTTTGATCTCTGTGTCCGTGGCGCCGGTGTCGTATTTCTTCTTCGCCACAGCAGATGGTGCGGCAAGCGCGATTGTCAACACTGTAGCCGCAAAAATTCGAACCCTTAAAGAGGGCATTTTCACTACCTCCGATACTTGCATAAAAGCATATCGTAATTATCTATTTGACTCATCGGAAGATTCAATTTATATACCGCCAACAAATTTAACCAGGAGGCTATGATATGTCGAGCTCGTATGATGAAATGTGGGAGAAGCTCAATCTTGACCTGGACGCCCACGCCGGGTTGCTCGCAGTGCTCGGGAAGTTCTACGGGGACATCTACATGAGCCAGCAGGGGCGGCTGAAGGGTATGGAATACCTTGATTTCGTGGTCTCCGAAGTACACGGGCTCAGGATAAAGGAGCTTCAGGATGCTAAGGCCCTTGGGAAGAAGATCGTTGGGACCTTTTGCGTCTTTGTCCCCGAAGAAATAGTGCTGGCAGCGGGGGGCGTTCAGGTCGGCCTGTGCGCGGGCGCGGAAGCCGGGACCGGAGAAGCCGAAAAAGTGCTTCCGCGAAACACCTGTGCTTTGATCAAATCGTTTGTCGGGTTCAAGCTCTCAAAACTCTGCCCCTTCATTGAATCATGCGATCTTATAGTTGGAGAAACCACTTGCGACGGCAAGAAAAAGGCCTACGAAATTTTTTCCGAGTATTCTCCGGTCTACGTGATGGAAATTCCCCAAATGAAAAACGCCTGTGACCGGGAACTGTGGAAAAGTGAAGTGCAGCGATTCAAAAGCCAGGTCGAGGAGACCACGGGAAACAAAATCACAGCGGACAGCCTCAAAGAAGCGATTCATCTTCTGAACGACCGCCGTCGCGCCCTCCAACGGCTGAACCGGCTGCGTGCGGCAGTCCCTGTGCCAATTTCAGGCAGAGATTCCCTCCTGATAAACCAGATATCTTTCTATGATGATCCCGTCCGATTCACCACCAAGATCGAAGAATTGTGCGACGAGTTGGAGGAACGGGTGAAAACCGGTACCGGAGTCGCCCCTGCAGGGACCACCAGGTTGATGCTCTCAGGATGCCCCATGGCCGTTCCCAATTGGAAGCTGCCCTATATAATCGAGTCGTCCGGCGCGATCGTCGTTGGTGAAGAATCGTGCATAGGGACTCGCAATACGCGCGATCTGGTCGACGAAGGGGGCATGACGCTCGACAGCATGCTCGACGCTATTGTGGATCGGTACATGCGAATCGACTGCGCCTGCTTTACTCCAAATACGGAACGGCTCGACAATATCGTCAAGATGGCTCAAGACCTGAACGTAAATGGTGTGATCCATTACGGGCTGTCGTTTTGCCAGCCTTATGCCATGGAGGCCCATAAGGTTGAAAAGGCGCTCTCAAATGCCGCTATCCCGATGCTTTCAATCGAAACCGACTACAGTATGGAAGATATGGAACAGTTAAAGACCCGCGTTGAAGCTTTTGTTGAAATGACGCGTTGATGGAATTTTGATGGGATCTCTTTTCAAAGGCCAGACTGTTGCCGGCATCGACATCGGTTCACGTTCCATTGAACTGGTTGTGCTAAGCCCCGATGGCCCTTTTCACCAGGTAAAAACTCCGACCACCTTCGATCCCCTTGGTCAGTGCCAAAAACTGATGGAGGGGATCAATGGCTGCCGGGTAATAGCGACTGGATACGGACGAAAACTGTTCGCCGAGGCATTCGGTCGAGTAAGTGTCTCCACAATCACCGAGATCCAGGCCTACGCGTTGGGCGCACGATTCCTGTATCCGGAAGCCAAAACCGTCCTCGACATCGGAGGGCAGGATACAAAGGTCATCTCCCTGTCTGAAGGCGGGAAAGTGTTGAAATTCGAGATGAACGACCGGTGCGCTGCAGGAACCGGTAAGTTCCTGGAGTTCATGGCGACTGCTCTCCAGATCCCGCTGGAATCATTCGGAGAATTTGCGCTCCGGTCCGACCACCGGATACAGATAAGCAGCATGTGCACCGTTTTTGCCGAAAGCGAGGCCACCTCTCTTATGGCCAGGGGAGAACGTCCGGAAAACATCGCCATGGGGTTGCACATGGCCATTGCTCAACGCACGATAGCGATGCTCAGGCGTGCCGGTGTAACCTCCCCGCTCGTATTTGCGGGAGGGGTTGCCCACAATCCGTGCGTCGTAAGACTACTTGAAGAAGAACTGGGGCAGCCTGTTATCGTACCCGATAAGCCGGACATGGTGGGCGCTCTCGGCGCCGCGCTGTACGCAGAAAATCTGACAAAAGAACAATGACCGGTAATTTTTGTTCCCTGAAGAACGAAACCTCATTGAACGGGTAGGAAGCCCGCAAAAGGAAGGACTGCTTTCATGTTCGATGCGAAGGCGCGACTGGATAATTTCCAGAAAGGTGTGGGAACGCTGCTGGAGGAAACTCCTGATCCTGTCAACGCTCTTTTTGGGTTCATAAACGCCGCGCAGAAAGAAGGTGCGCTTACCCTCCGTGAGAAGGAATTGGTCGCCATTGGCGTCAGCATCTACACCCGGTGTGAGGACTGCATTGTCGTGCACGCGCAGAAGGCTCTTCAGGCAGGCTGCACCAGAGCGGAGATTCTGGAAGCGGCATCCATGGCAATTGTCTTTGGCGGAGGACCTTCCCTTGGAGCCACGGCTTCTATTTTGATTGCCGCGCTGGATCAATTTGAAAACAAGACTTGAGAGAGTGAGTTATAATTGAAACCAAATTGCATGGAACAGTTTCAAAATAATGGTGAGCGCTTTCTGCTCGACGCCTCCGAACTGCAGGATAAAGGGAAAAAAGTGGCGGGCATTTACTGCCTGTTTGCACCCGTTGAGATTGTGCGGGCCGCTGGAGCCATACCAGTCAGCCTTTGCGGCAAAAAGGAAAAACCGATCTCCGATGCGGAGAGGACCCTTCCTCCTAACCTGTGCCCGCTGATTAAATCGAGCTATGGATATGCTGTTACCGATTCATGCCCGTTTTTCTCAGCGAGCGATTTTTTGATTGGCGAAACAACCTGCGACGGCAAGAAAAAGATGTACGAGTTTCTCGGGCGCATCAAACCTCTCCATCTCATGCACCTGCCCTATTCTGCCGTCGAGCCTCACGCTCTTCGCTTCTGGTATGAGGAACTCCTTAGACTCGGGAGCTTCATGGAAGAGTCTACCGGTCAAAAGATAGACAGAGACCATCTCCGGTTTCAGATCAGAGTGCACAATAGGATACGCAAACTTATCAGGAAAATTTCCCGTTTCCAGGCTGCTGAGCGCGTTCCTCTTTCCGGGCTGGATATGTTGACCGTGATGGAAACGAAGAGCTTCTTCGTTTACCCCGAAGATTATCTCGATCTGCTCCAGGAATTCATAGCAGAGATGGAAGCGATTGCAGCCACGGGTTTTTCACCTTTCGAGCCGGATGCCCCGAGGATTCTTCTTACAGGCTGCCCCATCGGAAAGGGTTCCGAGAAGGTTCTCGGCTTAATCGAGGAATGCGGAGGGGCTGTAGTGTGTATGGAGAATTGTACGGGTGTGAAAGGACTGGATTTGCTGGTGGACGAGGAGGAAAAAGACCCGTTTATGGCACTGGCCCGCCGTTACCTGCAGATTCCCTGTTCGTGTATCACCCCAAACACCGGGCGGGTGGCCCTGCTCGACCGGCTGATAAATGAATACAGCATCGACGGTGTCGTCGACCTTACCTGGCATTGCTGTCATACTTATAACATAGAGTCGCCGGTGATCGCCGATTCTGTCGAAAAGGCCCACGGCTTGCCGTTTCTCCACGTGGAAACGGATTATTCCAATGCTGATGTTGAGCAGTTGCGAACCAGGATCGAGGCTTTTCTCGAAATGGCAAGATGGGAATCATCGGCCCGCACTGCAACAAGAAAGCCTTCTATTCAGCTTTCCAGTTGAAATGAGTTTTCATCGGATTGAATTCGCCAATCGCATCTACATTGATATCTTCTCTGCCACGTTCCGCATCTGAATCCCATGCACCAGGGTGGCCCCGCCGCGAATAGCGGCAGCCACGTGGACAGCTTCGGTCATTTCGCCAAGGTTCGATCCCTTTTCCAGGCAGGTCTGAGTATAAGCGTCGATGCAGTAAGGGCACTGGATGGCATGAGCGACGGCCAGTGCTATCAGGGCTTTCTCTCTTTCCGTGAGCGCTCCTTCCTTGAATACGGCTGCATAATATTCGAAAAATTTTGCCCCCATTTCGGATGCTTCAGCGGCTATATCCCCGAATTTCGCAAGGTCTCCGGCTTTGTAATAAGAATCCATGAACAGCCCTCCTGATGAATTTACGTTCAGAGTCCAAACTTAGACCATGCCTAGGTCTTTATTGCGCCTCCTCAGGTAAAGCCCACACCGGAGGTGCATGCATAACAGTGCTCTCCGGTACCAATGAAGCTGCCCTTTGAAGGAACCATCGCGATTGTTGAGATATGAGTCTTTCCCCCGCCTAATGGAATGTTTGCGGCTTGATTGAAGTCGCAGTCATACAAATAGCCATCCCACGAAACCGATATGAGCGACCTGCACATAAGGCCTGAAAGAGCGCCTGGATTGAAGCTGGAGTAGAGTTTTTGCATGTATCCTTCGTAATTTCCTGTCTGAACCAGCCATTGCTTGAATCTGCCCAAGGGAACGTTTCCGAATACATATAAATTCGTGAAAGTGATGCCGAAGTTTCTTTCCAGTTCCAACCGGAACTTTTTTTCCACCTGTTCTTGTGACGCAGCAAGAAAAGCTCCTGTAGGGTTGCTGACCAGATCGAGCTTGAGTCCGGTATCCGGCAGGCCATATCCTTTAGAATTAAGCTTTCTTAGGGATGCAATCACCTTTGCGAAAACGTCCTTTCCACGTTGAGATTCAAACTGTCCCTTGTGAAGCGATGGAAAAGAGCAGACAATTGTAACCCTGCGGCCGGTGCAGAAGTCTAATATGTGGTCCTTGTCGCCATCGGCCATGAGCGTGAGGTTTGACCGGAGAATCAGTTCTGTTGTGAGCGGGGATAAGCTTTGTATGAGGTGAGGCAAAACGGGATTCATTTCCGGGGCCCCGCCGGTAATGTCGATGACCCTGAAAAAATGGCGCCGGGCGAAATCGATTACCGCCTGAGCAACTTCCATGTTCATCAGTTCGCGCCTGGTCTGCCCGGCTTCCAGGTGACAGTGCCGGCATGTCAGGTTGCAGAGCAGGCCAATGTTGATCTGAAGCACGGTCGTCTCGGCCCGAACCAACTCCAACCCCTGCCGGTTCAAGAATTGGGGAAATGCTTCAACTGCGGCTTTTTCTAATATCATGCCGGCGGGTCCCCGATATTTCCCATCCTGAGCGTATTTCACCAGTCTCCATCCGGAAATTCAGGATAAGAGACAGGCAATTTCGTTCGCTCAAGATAATACGTCTTATAATTTTATGCCACTACCTCTTGCTTTCGTCTAATCGCTTCAGTCGGGAAAAACAATGTAAAAAATAGGAATCGGCTATTTGACAAAGATACCGTGGTGATTATCAGGTTGCGAATGAGGCTTTGGACGGAAAAGTCTTGATTCCTTAACAGGCAGGTTTTTGAAAACTGTGGGATAAGAATCAACAAGACATGAGGTAAGGCTGGCAATTATGCTCGAAATCGAAATTCCAGGGTATAAGCGCCTGTCCCTGTCCAACCTGGTGCTCGATTACAACGGCACTTTAGCCTGTGACGGGAATCTTATAGCCGGAGTGCGGGAGCGGCTCGAACTGCTTTCGAAACGCCTGAGGATCGATGTTCTCACTGCAGATACTTTTGGCAGCGTTGGCAAAGAACTTGCCACGCTACCCTGCCGAGTATCGGTCATTCCACTACAAAATCAGGCCGCCGCCAAAGCAGACTATGTTAGAGACCTTGGTCCGGAAAGGTGTGTAGCGATCGGAAACGGGCGCAACGACCAAGCCATGCTTAAAGAAGCCGCTCTCGGTATTGCAGTCGTGCAGACGGAGGGCGCTTCTGTCGAAGCCGTGCTTTCTGCCGATGTCCTGAGCCGGAATGTCATCGAAGCACTCGACCTTCTACTCAATCCGCTGCGGCTCACCGCCACCCTGCGGGGCTGATAATTAGAAGCCTCTTCTTGTTTCAGCCCAGCCGCTGAGCCGCGAACGGCGCTTCAGTTTTCTGAACTCCGCCGGCGCCAATCATGTGCGCCTTCCACAAAGCCCGCTAAAGATTTCTCGAAGATCTCTGTCTGTAAGGTCGCGCAAAAGCAAAGTGTCATACTCATCTGCTTCCGACTCGTCTTCCTTTTCCAGCATTGGGCCAGAGGGTTTCTCCCCATCTGTCTTGCTCCTCATCTGCAATACGCCGGCTGTTCTATCGTCCGCAGAAGCTTCAAATCCGGCATTATTTCCGACCCAGTGATCGCATTCATCGTGGCTTCCTGCGAAAAGGAAACTAATCTCCTGTCTCCGCATTACTGCGATTAAGCGATATCCCCTGATAAGGTCGAACTTTATGCAATCCGGTATACGCGCTTCACCATACCTGGTGAGTCTTCCTATCTGCTTCGGACTGCAAATGCCTTCGAGTGCCTGATTAATGATCTTCCGGGCATGTTCGGCAGCCTGTAAAGCATTTCCCCCACCTTTCTGCATGGCTTTCAACTGCTTGATAACATTTGGGCTTACACGGACGTTTAATTCTTTAGGCATAAGTTTCTCCTCAAAAGCGATCCCGAGAAGAGGTCAGAGCCGCGAAGGGTTGAAGCCGGCGGGCGGTGGGACCCTCCACTGGTCATGGACAGGTCAGGGATAGCGCAGGATCGACTCTTCGGCGGCGACACAGGAAGGCCCAGGGCAAGCTCTTTCCTTGCCAGGACAAAAAAAGTGCCTCCTTTCCGGCTCGGGAACTGCCGGTGTTTTAGCTTTATACCCGCTCCGTTTGATTGTGTCTAATCGATTCTATCGAGGCTTGCAATGCCAGAAATAGGAATAATCTATCTACTTCGAAAGATGGCATGTCCAGTGCCCGAAAGGCAGTTCGTTTCAGCCTGCCCATGCAAGGCGGCTGGGTGAAGGGAGCACTCTTCACTCTTCAGCGCCCTCACAAAAGATCGGGCGCGAACCTGAAGCATTAAACGTCCTTGCACTATGTAAAGCGCGAACCCGGACGAAGCGAGGGTTCTTCACTCTTCAGAGATGGACTCTTTGTCGATTGGTGTTTAAAATACCGTTACACTTCATCAGTCAGTCAATTTTTCTTCGGTGGATGCCTCATTCTGGAGGGCAGGATATGAACGAGTTGTTAGCGCCCGGGGGCAGTATCCAGATGGTCGAGGAGGCCTTTGCGGGTGGCGCGGAGGCTGTTTACGCCGGCTCGAAGGGGTTCAGCAGGCGAAAGTGCGAATGGGAGCTTGAAGATTCCATTATACGCAAAGCAATCGAAATCGCAGGACGATTTGGCGGGAAGGTCCGGATTGCCCTGAACGCCGAGATCCCGCCTGAGAAATGGAATCTCGTGCTCGAAAAGGTCGGGAAATACGCATTCTGGGGCGCTGAAGGCGTTATAGTCAAAACACCCGAAGTCATGCAGCTTGTCAGAGATAACTTCCCGCAACTGGTCATCCATGCCAGTGTCGGGTGCAATATCCAGACGGCTGCGCAAATGGCCCGGTATAAAGAATATGGCGCTACGCAGATCGTCGCCGCCACGGAAATCGATACCCCGGCAAAACTCAAGACTTTCAAGGAATCGGCCGACAGGCTCGGGCTTGCAACCGAAGTGCTTATACACGGAAACAGATGTGTCGGCGGGGTCGGAAACTGCCTCTTCCACGAATTGATAAGCGACAGCTATATAAAACGTACATCCCGGGATGAAGACGGAAATGAAATAGTCGAATATGAAGGCTGGCCGGACAGAAGTGGAAGCTGCTTCAGGTTTTGCCTGCTGACAGATGAGCAGCGGCGAAAAGTGCTCAGGCAGCGCTCCGTTGGAGATGAAAAAATCGAAGAAATCAATTCCCGCATCAGGAACCGTCCGAACGTTGCCTTTGTCATTAATGGAAAAGAACTTTGGGATTACATGGACCTGGGTCTGCACACCCTTAAGGTGCAGGGTAGAGAATACGCCGCCGGAATGATCGGCCGAATGATCTCCTGCTACCGGGCGTTGATCGACGCCCACCGGGAGGGCAAGTCCTTTGACGATCCGGCTTTGGCTCAGTATCAGAGTGAACTTGATGAGATCGGTATAGACCGGGACCTCGCCCGGTTACAGAAGACCGTGGAACTGCAGGCGAACATAAAAGGTTTGTCCGCCTGAGCCACGAACGGACATAGATTGCGTGGACAGGCATTTTGAGGACGAGACCCTGCATAGGGTGATAATCGAGATCGAAACCTAATATCCGGCATCTGTATCTCTCGGAAAGCTTCTGCGAGTTATTGTTTTCTCCGCGATTCCGGAACTCTCCTTTTCGAAAAAATCATGGCGAGGCACCAGCACAACGCAAGCAATCCACGAGCAGCGGGTCAGTTCGATGGACATCCTGACAGCCGAAATGTGGAAAAACGATAGAGCTTTCACCCATCTTTCCATTTTTAATCCCTGCAGATCTCCGACACGCTTAAAACCTTGATATTATAGATGGTGATTGTTGTGCCAAAAACCTTGGTTTTTGGCACAAGCAGCAAGTCCTCTACCTTAAAAGGAATATTGACCGAAGCCGCGGGGTCATGATAGTGGTTGATACGACTTTTACGGACCCTGAAAAAACATAAGGAGACCATTTGTGTCTGCCGGCACTTGCTTTCTGACCGAGGCTGCAAAAGGGGTTGGCGTCGCCCCGATCACTTTGAAACGCTGGCTGCTGGAGGGTAGATTCCCCGAAGTCAAACGTGACAGGAACGGGTGGAGAATCTTCACCCAGGAAAATATTCGAAGGATCAAGACGTTCGCTGAAAAACAATATTTGCACGGCCCTATTCAACTCTCTCTTTATCAGAACGATGGGTCAGCAGTTTACGAAGACAAAACAGCGTTTTTCAGGGATTCGGCATTCAACGGCAACAAAAAACTGCCCTTTCACCGTTGGGTTCCCTGGATTGCCGGGTTCTCTTCGAACTTCGTCGAGGATTGCTTCCGGAATTATCTTGACCCCTCTATTCCAGCATCAGAGGTAACCATCCTTGATCCATTCGCGGGAGTGGGCACTACTCTGACCGAGGGGATCATGCATGGCTATAATGTGGTCGGGTTTGAGATTAACCCTTATGCTTACCTGGCATGCAAAATCAAGTTGTCGGCAAGGGGTTTGGACGCACGACGCGTAGACGAACAGCTTCAACAGTTCCTGCACTATTATGCTGTCAGGGTAGAGGACGAAGAATATAAACCAAGAAGTGGCCCTCCTGATAAGTTTGGCACCAGGATAGCGTTTTTCAGCCCTGAGGTTCAAAGGAAGGCACTCATAGTTACTGATTATCTGCCCAACATTAAAAATGTGGAAGTAAGGGATCTGTTCCGGCTCGCCTTCGGCACCGTGTTGGTCAGTTTCTCCAATTATTCATATGAACCAAGCCTGGGGAGGAGAGAATCTTCAGGGAAAGAGAATATTCTGGACGCGCCGGTTGAACAAATCCTTGCCGCCAAAATCCGCGACATGTCTTCGGATATTAAAGAGTTCGAGGAACTCTATAGAGAAACGGCAAGCAACAGCGAGGTTCAGGTTTTCAATGAAACTTTTTTTAAGGCTCTAAACTTTTGTGAGGAAGAAACCGTTGACCTGCTGGTAACTTCACCTCCATACTTGAACAATTATCATTATCTCAGGAATACTAGGCCGCAACTTTTCTGGCTAGGAATTGCAACCGATCCAAAGGATCTCCGCCCCATAGAGCAGCAAAGCTTTGGCAAGTTTTGGCAGACAGTCCGGGACAAGGAAACAATACCGCTTGAGTTTCACCATACCTTACTAGAAAAGAAACTCGAACTTCTCAGGGGAATAAACTCCAATCGGAAAACATACGGCGGTCATGGTTGGGCAAACTATGCTGCTACGTACTTTAATGATTCATATAGATTTTGCGAGGTCCTCGGCAAGCTGCTCAAACCAACAGGCACAGCCGTTGTAGTGATAGGCAACAGCATCCTTCAGGGATTGGAAATCAAAACTGACGAAATATTTGCAGATATCGGCGAATTGGCAGGGCTAAAGAAAAAAGATATTATCCTTCTGAGGACGAAACGAACGGGGTCAAGTATCGTGGACTCTTCAGTGCGCGCCGCAAAAACAAAAAAACAAACCCCTCTCTATGAAACTGCCGTCGTGCTGGGACGATAATTAGCTCTTTCGGCTCAACTTCGCATACGCGCGGATTCTTTTTACAAGATCATCATAATCAGGCGGCTTTCCCATACACCTCGCTGCCCAGGCCCTGCCGGGATGCAGGACACCCCAACCCGATTTCGCCTGGTTGAACCGACCTTCGCCCGGCGTATGGTTGCCGAAGCCGTCGATGATCGTGTTCCATAAAGGTTGAAACTTCCTTATAAGACTTGCTTCGACGGGACCAATGATTCCGCTCTCGTCACCATCGAGGATCATATACCTGCATTTGAAATCGGGCGGGGAAAGGTTTTCAACTTGCTGAATATTCCGGAAGTGTTCACGTATACGACTGAAGAGGGGTGTTCCGCTTGTGGTGGCTGCTCTCGCTGTCCGCCAGCCGGCAGGCACAGCCTTGCCAACGTATATTGGCAAAGAATCCTCCTTAATGGTTTTCAGCGAGATAGCTTTGTAAAGTTTAAAATTCCCCTTGTAATAAAGGGCATAGACGCCACCACCCTCAAACCTTTCAGCCGGCGGGAATGATGACACAGGTGTCTTGGTGAAAAATGCCTCAGCGTCGAGGATTACTGCTTGCAAAATAGAGGACGTAAACTTGTGAGCATTGGCGCTATCCGTTGGCATGCTCCCCTCTATTTTCGGGACTATGTAACATCGGAACGAAGTAGTTCTTCCGGCATGAGGTCCAGGGCTTTCGCCAGCTTTTCGATACTTTCGAGAGTGATGTTTTTCTCTCCCCGCTCGATCATCCCGATGTAGGTCCGATGCACTCCGGCTAATTCCGCCAGTTGTTCTTGCGAAAGCTCTCGCCTGGTCCGTTCCTGACGCACTCTCTTTCCAAATTTCACCAAAATTGCGCTTTTCACCTGGACATGACTCACGTTGTGTTTCGGCCAAAATACTTGGATGCTAACTTTAGTTCTACATACCAGAGTTAGCATTTAACGCCAGGCTATGGCATTCGCTGTTGCCCCTCCCTATCGCGCGCGCAGTGCCTGTCTCGGCCGTCCTTCCGGCGCCCCATAATTACCGAGTGTTTCGGCCAACCGATTTCTCCAACCGATGGTTGGAGTTTTGTGGAGTTGGTACCCTCTCGTCCCCCCCCCTTTAGCGAGCTGCGGCGTAACATGGCCGTGGGGGTAACGCAACAGAAGGAAGGCCGCTGGCGGCGTGCTGCTCCAGGTGGCACTCGTCGCCGACAGTCAGATCAAAATCATACCGGATGCTGTTCGACATGTGTTTTGGGTATCCTTTTTGCCCATTTGCTTCGCATGCGCTACACCGTATCGGGGCCGGTCTGAAACCAAGCCATTTTGATCGGCGAAAAAGCAGGCTAGCCTGTCCGGCTTAAAACTGGGCCAGTTTGCTTCCCATCTTCTTGACTTCGCGCGTGCGAAGTCCTTTTACTTCCAAGTTCTTCTACTTTTTTTAATTCCCCCCCATAGGTTGCTTCCCTTCAGGGTTTAACCTTCCTTTCTCAGTCTGATCTTCGGGAGTGGCGCCATCCGATTATGGTTTCTTGAGGAGAGAAACCATGAAGAGGGTTCGATGCGCTAATTGCAGATCCTGGTTTGTTCCCAATCCACGAGTAAACAATCAGCGATATTGCAGGAAAATTGAGTGTCAACGTGCAAGAAAGACGTGCTGGCAGCGGCAAAAACTTGCCACCGATCCTGATTATCAGGCCAATAAGCGTGATTGCCAAAAAGCCTGGCGGACACGTAATCCATCGTACTGGACAAACTGGAGAGCCGGGCACCCGAAGTATGTGGAAACAAACCGTACGCTCCAGAAAAAGCGCAGGGACCGGTGCAAGAAAAACGTTGCAAAGATGGACGCGATAGAACCACTTTCCTCAATAAAGACGGGAGATTACTTTCTTGTTCCCCGTCTCGCTGAGACCGTTGCAAAGATGGACGCGTCAGCACAAAAAGTTCGTTTGATTTTGATGACTTAGAAAGAAGTTGCTCCGTTGCAAAGGAGGACTCGATGGACCATTGGGGCGCTCGCCTTGTAATCTGCTGCCGCCAAGGAAAGGAGGTGAATCCGATGATAGAAAAAAGGATTTTATGCCGGGAGCGTGTTCGCAAGATTGGAGGCGGGTTTGCCTTCATCGAGCACCGGTTTGTGAGGGAGGGCTTCCTTGTAAGCCTGGGTCACCATGAACTGCTGCTCTATGTCTTCCTCGTTCTGGCGGGGGACAGGCACGGGATCTCGTTCTACGGATACGACAGGATATGTTCGCTTCTCAGGCTCACCGTGGAAGAATACATCGAGGCTAGAAACCAACTTATTGCAAATGACCTTATCGCTTTCGACGGCGCCTTGTTCCAGGTTCTCTCCCTTCCGGAAAAGCCGGTCTTCCATCAAAGATCTTTGCTCAAGACCTCAGACGATATGGAAAGAAGCGATCCGGCCACCATTGACCAGATATTTTCCCGGTTATACGGAGCGAAGCGATGATAGACCGGCGCCTTGTTTTTGAAATCCACCGGCTAAAAGACCTTGGTCTCCCTGAAAGAGGCATTGCCAGAAGCCTCAAGATCAATCGAGATACAGTAGCCAAATACCTCAATAACCCCAATCCGAGAAGAGATCCAATACAGAGGGCGAGCAAACTCGATTCCTTCAAAGACGAGATCGCAAAGATGCTCGGTGTTGATCCTGAAGCAAGTGGTGAGGTGATTCGCCGGCGCCTTGTTCTTCTCGGGTTTGACGGTGGAAAGACGATCGTAAACGATTACCTGAAAACCGTACGGGGAGAGTACAGGCAAAAGCGGGCCTTCATCCGCTTTGAGTCCCTTCCCGGAGCCCAAATGCAAATAGATTGGGGCCACTTTGATTCTCTTAGCTATGGCAATACCAAGCGCAAACTCTACTGCATGGCCGCTATCGAGTGCCACAGCCGTCTCTTGTATCTGGAGTTCACGCATTCCCAGCGGCAGGAGACCCTGCATTGCTGCCTTCTTAATGCTTTCCGCTTCTTTAGCGGTACGCCACGGGAACTGGTACACGACAATATGTTAACCGCGGTAGTCGAACGCGACGGCCCTCTCGTTCGATACAACGAAGCCTTTCTGACATTTTTGCGTCACTTCCACATCGTGCCTTTTGCGTGCAACCCGGCGCAGCCTCAAGAGAAAGGCAAAATCGAAAAAGGGGCTATCAACTATATCCGTAATAGCTTCTGGCCTCTAAGAACGTTTAAAGACCTCTTTGAAGTGCAGAGCCAGGCTGAGCACTGGAGGGACACCGTAGCCAATGTTCGCCTTCATCGCACAACTGGCGAGCGGCCAATTGAGCGCTTCAAGCCCGATCATTTAAAACCTTTGCCCGATACACTGCCGGACTGCCGCGACACAGCCGAAGCGAAGGTCTATCCAGACTTCTGTTTCCATTTTGACGGAAACACCTACACGGTCGCGCCCTGGCTTATCGGAAAGCATGTCACGGTTAAGGCAGACTCCAGGACAGTATCGGTCTACTTCAAGGAAAAACTCGTTGCCGTCCACCACCGATCTTGGCAAAGACGCGAAAGAATCGAGTTGCCCGAGCACCGTGATGCGGCAAGATCACAGCGCCACAAGCACTGGGTATCGCAGGATACCGCCATTCTCATAAGCCTGGGGGAGGAGTCGAAGACCTACGTGGAACGTCTTGCCACAACCCGGCAGCCATTAAAAAAGAGTGTGCAACGGCTTCTCGCTCTTATGGATGAATACGGTTCCGCCGCGCTGCTCCAGGCCATTAGACGAGCCACCTCTCATAATGCATACGGCGCCGACTACATTGAGAACATCCTATATCAGGAAATGACGCCCAAGCGGGAACACCCTCCGGTAAGACTAAACCAGGAAGCCCTCAATCGCATCCGTCTTCAGGAACCCTGTCTTGCCGAATACGACTCTTTGGCAGTCGAGAGGAGAAAACGAAATGATCGAGACTGATCGTTTAAAGGAAAAGCTCGTGAACCTCCATCTAAAAGCCATGGCCCAGCAACTCGACGGGGTCCTGCAGCAGGCCCGGGAAAAAAACGAAAGCCTTGCCTCATCGCTTAACCGCCTGGTTGATCTGGAGATGGAGAGGCGACACCAGAGCGCCATAAAGCTCAGATGGGAGCAGTCACGGCTCCCCGACATAGCAACCATCGGCCAGTTTGACTTTGACCACCACAAAACAAGAAAGGAGCAGAAGGCCCGCATTGTTAACCTGCTTGATCTGGAGTTTATACGGCAGCGCGCCGATGTCATCCTAATAGGCAATCCCGGCACGGGAAAGACCTTCCTGGCAAAATGCATTGCCCTGGCTGCATGCAACGCCAACATGAAAGTCCTATTTACCAGCGCCATGGATATGATCAATCACCTGATCGCCGCCGAGGCCGACCGGACGCTTCTCAAAAAACTCCACTATTATCAATCACCGACTCTGCTTGTGGTGGACGAGCTTGGTTATCTTTCTCTTGGCCAGCAGGGCTCAGATCTATTCTTCCAGGTTATCAGCTCACGGCATCAGAACAGGTCGACAATCCTTACGACGAATTTACCGTTTGCCGACTGGGGAAAAATCTTTGACTCAACCACTGCTGCCACGGCGATTGCCGACCGCCTCGTTCAGCGCTCGGAGATCCTGGTTTTGGAAGGGACAAGCTATCGAAGGAAGCAAAAGTAAATCAATCTAAACCATTAATCCGGCCAGGTAGAGTTCAGTAGGAACTCCCCGGCTTCGCTTGTCTCCATTCTGGAGACAAGGACGCACACCTATGCCCTAAGCCAATAGCGGCTTGGTTTCAAGCCGGCCATTTTGGCTGGTTTCTTGACCGGCGCCAATAACACCGGCGAGTGCTCCGCGAAACGCGTTACCTTGATGCTGCCGGCACGCAGTTCAGCGTGCCAGAGATCATATTGCAGTTGGAGACGCAGCCAGGTCTCGGGATTGCTCCCGAAGGCCTTGGACAGGCGGATCGCCATTTCCGGCGATACGCCGCTATGCCCGTTCACCAGCTCGGACAGCACCTTGCGCGTGACGCCCAGCCCCTTGGCCGCCGCCGTGATCGTCAGGCCTAGCGGATCAAGGCACTGTTCGCGGACGATTTCGCCCGGGTGCGGCGGATTGTGCATTTTCATGGGTTTCTTCCTTTCTGGCGGTCAGTGGTAATCGAGGAGATCAGTTTGTTCATATGTTAGCAGCGTTGGGTCCTGATGCTGCAGTTTTCCTACAAAATTTACTTGATTTTATTGTTTAGATGGTAAACAATACTCGCATGGACAGAGAAAAAGAAACCGGTGAGATAATGGAGATCTTCATACGGGTCGTGAATAAGTACAACGGGTTGGAAAAGATCCCCGTCAAGCATTCACCCGGTCTTGGCCTGTACCATTCCGAGCGGCACATGCTCGACATGGCCGGCGACAACCCGCACATGAATATAACGGAAATTGCACGGGCTTCCAGAGTAACAAAGGGCGCAGTCTCCCAAATTATAAAAAAACTCGAAGCAAAGGGAGTCGTAAGGAGATACAAGAAGGCGGCCAATGACAAGGAAGTCTTTGTAGAACTGACGGAAACCGGGAAAAAGACCTGCGAGGAGCGCAGAAGGACAAATAAGGAAACCATACGCCCTCTGCGCGAGAAACTCGAGACCCATTCCGATGAGCATGTGGCCTTTCTTGTTCACATGTTCCATTGGCTCGACGAATTCATGGACCAAAGCAAGAAGAAAATGAAATCCAAGATCGCTGCAGAAGAGTAGATTTTTTTTGGAAGTAACGTTTAGCAGCTAAATAAAAAGTGAGATAGATGCCGAGCGGCCCCGATGGTCAGCCGGGCTCGCTTTGAACGGCGCATAGAACCATCAGATTCAACAGAAGGGAGAGAGTAGACATGAAAATGAGTGCGGTGGAGAAGCATTTCATCAATAGTCCGGCGCATACGGTGCAAGTCGCGCATCGTGCGAAGCAACTGCTGGACCGGATCGAAGTCCGGGCCGCCTGGCGGTATTTGGATGTTGGATGCGGCGTTGGCACGGCGGCTGGTGAAATTGCTGAAAGATATGGCTTGGACGTAACCGGAATCGATGTCGATCCCGGACAGATTGAAGCAGCCCAGGCGGCGCACCCGCACCTCCATTTCGTGGTGATGGACGCAACAAAACTGCAGTTTCATGACGCTGAATTCGACATTGTGGCGACCAGCATGGTCACTCACCACATGGCGGGTTGGGAGCGGGCCTTCTCAGAAATGATTCGCGTGTTGCACCCCGGAGGATATCTGATTTACAGCGACTTTATGTTCCCGTCCTGGTTGGCGGCCATCGGTCGCCGCCTCATCCCTTTCGTCGGGCTTCCTTCGGCGAAGATGATCGAGTCTCACGCCTCCGGAGCAGGCTTGACCAAAAGCCACCAGTCGCACCGGGGCTTGCGATTCGAGTTTATATGGCTCAAGAATGGCTGAGATCAAGCGATGAAGCTACGTGGCGAACCTGCGCAATCGAATTGCGTTGGGATTTTTTAGTAACCCGAACGGAGCGTGCGAATGACTTCCAGACAGCCGGTTCTTATCTGCGCCCATCTGCGGAGAACAACCTCGTTTTAGTCTCCGACGACACCCTTATAGAAACGGTGCCCCTGATAGCTGAAAATTGCCCCCTCCGGGGTAATCTCCTCCAGTTTAAGACCAGAAACAATCTCCTCACCTTCCCGTCTTTTGGATCCGTTTATGTTTATCCATCTGCTTTCGGGTTTCTTGGCGTAAACAAGCATTGAGAAGGACAAATTCGGGAGGGCGTCCCGGACTTGCGGAGCCAGTTCATGCCACTTCGGCTCCTGCATGGCGGCAGGTTTGCCCGAAGATGCACCCAACTCGGTAATGGGCTTCATATCTGAAATGATCTCGCTCGCGGCCACCGGCCGCTGAGGCTGCTCGACGCGTGCGGCCTGATTCTTCGGGGCCGCTTCCAACTTTGCGGTCTTGAGGTCCTTTTTTGCTTCGCCTGCTTTTGGGTTCTGAGGCGGTTTGTGGCTATCGGGCTTTTTTGCGGCAACTTCATCTTTTCGCGATACGCCCGGGGTCGTGGGCGGGGGTTGGGCCGGCGCCTGATCGGCGCGGGCCGGCTCGGTTTTCAGACTTTGCATTGTTTCTTGATCTTTAGGCGGTATTTCATTTTCAACAGTTCGATCCTGAACGGTCTCCTGAGTTTGCGTTCCGCTCACTGGCGGACCGGCGGAGACGGCTGCCGCCACGTCGGAGGCCGGAGGATTGGGCTCCGGGTTTTGCTTCTCCGCAGGCTGGGTTTCTACGGCTTCCGGCTTTGCTTGCATCTGCGTCAAGGGCGCCGGCGGACTTACCGGGGCTTCCTGCCGGCTGGTTTCTGAAAATTCCCCGCCGGAGATGCCACTGCCGGAAACTTGGGTTCCGCCCCGCTGCCAGGGGCGCAGCCAGAAAGCAAAGATACCGGCATTGATAAGCAGGATGAGCACAACAATATATGGCCAGCGCGGTGAGCTTTTTTGATGTCGCGAAGGCGGGATAAGGATCACTTCGTCGGGTTCCGCTAACAAAGCGCGGGTTTTCCGGCTTCCGCGAGCCTGTTCGGATTTTTTTAGTGCGTCCAGGATATACGACATATTTAGAGCCCAACTGTAGATTGAGATTTATCGGCCGAATTCACTCACGAGGTTTCCATGCCTCGGTCTCCTGCTGCTGTGCCGCCGGTTGAACCCCGTCCGGATTGTGTGGTTCCGTCCCCGATACGTTCGCCTCGGGGGCCCGAGCAATTGCGGGCAAAGGTTTCGACATGGCGGGGACATGGGCGGTCTTTTGGGATTCGATACCTTTGGCGAAGTAGTACAGCAGGCACAGCCCGGTACAGACCAGGATTACCGCCGCGACTACAGCTTTCCATATCCGGTGCGTTCCGGACAAGGGAGCTCCGAGCACCTCGCCGGCGGCTTTCGACATCGTGGTCCTGTCTACTATTTCGTTTTGCCGGACAAAAGCGCCCAGGAGCGCGCGGTCGCAGATACTGTTTATTAACCTGGGTATCCCCCCGCTGTAGATATATAAACTGTCCAAAGCTTCCTGTGAAAAGAGTCCGATTCTCCCCCCGGCAACCCCAAGTCTATGATTAACGTAGAGGAAGACATCCTTCTTTGACAGAGCCTCGAGATGGCAACGGGCCACGATGCGCTGGGACAATTGCCTCAGCTCCGGTCTTGCGAGCTTGTCCCTGAGCTCAGGTTGGCCAATAAGAATTATTTGAAGCAGCTTCCGTTCGTTTGTTTCGAGATTGGTGAGAAGCCGGATTTCCTCAAGAACGTCACGGCTGAGGTTTTGCGCCTCGTCAATTATGAGAATGGCCTTTTTGCGTTTGGCATTCAAATCCAGCAGGAAGGCGTTTATTCTGTCAACCAGGTCCTTTATGCTCGTTTTTCTGGGATAGCTGATGCCGAATTCGTCGCAGATGGCGGCAAGCAGTTCGGCAACCGAGAGGGTGGGATGTATGATGAAAGCCACGACAATATTCTTGTGGAGCGCCTGGAGCACACGCCGGCAGATGGTCGTTTTGCCCGTGCCGACCTCACCCGTGAGCAGCACGAAGCCTCCATCGCTCCTGATCCCATAAAGCAGATGAGCCAGTGCCTCCCGGTGTTGCCCGCTCATGTAGAGATAGCGTGGATCGGGGGCGATAGAGAAGGGCGATCTTTTGATGCCGAAATATTTTCTGTACATGACTTTCTACGCTTGTAGGTCGGTTTTTCAACCAATTATACCTGAAAGCTGCTAAAAGCTTGCAATTTTTTCCTTGGCCGCAGGCAGCATGGACGCTTTTTGGTCATATACGGTAAAAATGCTCAACGCGCGGTTGACAAGTACAAGAATGTGTGCGTATTTACCATGATAAATCCTCGTTAGTATGAGGCGTTTGCACGAACAGAAGCTGCTGCCCAGAAATGTCGAAAGACGCCAATGGGTAAACCAGGCACTGCCGGAATAAGGCTTTATCTAAAGCAGCTGGCCCATCGCGGGCCTACGTTGTGCACTGCCGAAAATCAACGAGTGGGGATGTTCGGAATCGTTTTCCAGGCGACCCCGGTTTCCCCGGGGTTTAGTTTTTGGACCTTGTTGGGAGGTTTCCTAATTGGACAGTCACAGTTGTACCTGTTTGACTGATCAAGTCCCGGCGGTTTAGCCCACAAAAGAGCTCTTTTCTCTGCTTTGTTGCTTGCCGCTGGTCCCAAACAGAAGATGGCAGCGAAGCAGGGAATCAATCCATCCCTTGCCTCAATCTCTTTAATCAAATTGCCTAAATGAGATTCTTCGCTATGATCAAGAGTTTTTTCGAAAAGTCCTCCAGGATTTTCCGCGCCGGCTCGGCCAATCCGAGAGTGCTCCAGGAAGAATCCGAGCAAGAGCGCCGTTTGACCGATCTTTGCGTTCTCCCGGCCGGGGAGGCGCTGGCTGCTCTTGATACTGGTTTGCGTGGCCTGAGTTCGGAAGAGGCTGAGAAGCGCCTGGACGAGTACGGTCCCAACGAACTCTCTCATACCAGACGCATGGGTTTCTGGGCAGACATCTTCCAGAGGTGCAGGAGTCCTCTGGTCGTTCAGTTATTGATCATTGCCCTGATTTCCGGCGCTATCGGAGAGATTAAATCGGCGTTCATCGTAAGCGCGATGGTTTTCCTGAGCGTGGGGCTCTCCTATATCCTGGATCGCCGCTCAAGCAATACCGTCGAGATGCTGGGAAAGCGTGTGCAGTCACGAACTCTGGTTTTGCGCGACTGTGAGGAAAAGGAAATCCGGATATCGGAAGTTGTGCCGGGCGATATCGTGCTCCTGCATGCCGGCTCAATTGTTCCGGCTGACTTGAGGCTTCTTGCCGCAAAGGATTTCTTCGTGGGCCAATCGGCGCTCACCGGGGAGTCCATGGCGGTCGAAAAGACGATTTCCGACACGCGTGTTCGCAACCGCACCGCTTTGGAACTTACCAACGCCTGCTTTCTGGGAACCAGCGTCACCAGCGGCACGGCTCGCGGCGTAGTCGTGAACACCGGGACAAGGACAATTTTCGGTTCCATTTCCGAACGGCTGACCGAACGGCGTGAAGAAACCAGTTTCGATAAGGGAGTGCGTACTTTCACATGGCTCATGATCCGATTCATGGTGGTCATGGTTTGCGCGGTTTTCTTTATCGTTGGCATGACCAAGGGCGATTGGGTGGAAGCCCTCCTGTTCGGCCTGTCCATAGCCGTGGGTCTCACCCCGGAGATGCTGCCGATGATCGTGACGGTGAACCTTGCGAAAGGCGCTCTGACCATGGCCAAGAAAAAGGTCATCGTGAAGCGTCTGCCCTCCATCCAGAACTTGGGCGCTATCGATGTGCTGTGCACGGATAAGACCGGAACCCTTACCCAGGACAAAGTGATTCTCGAACGGCATGTGGACATCACTGGACACATAAGCGGTGACGTTTTGAATTATGCCTACCTCAACAGCTATTATCAGACCGGTCTGCGCAATCTGCTCGACCGGGCCGTGGTGGATCATTCCGATCTGGATGCCGAACAGTACTGCACCCTGGTGGACGAACTGCCCTTTGACTTTCAGCGGCGGCGCATGTCGGTCGTCGTCGATTACGAAGGCGATCACGTTCTAATATGCAAAGGAGCGGTCGAAGAAATCTACACCTGTTGCAACCAATATCAGATAGGCGACGAAGTGTACCCCCTGATCGATATGATTCAGGAAGACCTTTTTGAGGAAGTCGAACGACTGAACAAGGACGGCTATCGGGTGCTGGGAATCGCCTACCGCGAATTCCCGCGTACGAGAACTACCTATACCGTGGCGGATGAGAGCGAACTAATCCTTTTGGGATATATCGCTTTCGTCGACCCGCCCAAGGAATCGGCCGGGCAGGCCATCGAGCTTTTGAGACAGGCCGGCGTCGAGGTAAAGGTGGTGACCGGCGACAACGGCCTTGTTACCCGCAAGGTCTGCCGGGACGTGGGTCTGCAACCAAAACAGATCATTACAGGCGCTCAACTGTCACAACTGTCGCAGGAAGAGTTTTCACAGACCGTGCTGGACGTCGATGTCTTCGTAAAAGTTACTCCGGCCCAGAAGGAGCAGATTGTCAGGGAACTGCGCAGCAGCGGCCGCGTGGTGGGATTCATGGGAGACGGGGTTAACGATGCGCCTGCCCTCAAAGCCGCTGATGTAGGGATTTCTGTGGATTCCGGGGTTGACGTTGCCAAGGAGGCCGCTGACATCGTGCTTCTCGAAAAAAACCTCCTTGTGCTTGAAGAGGGGATTATCGAAGGCAGAAAAGTCTTTGCAAATATCGTCAAGTATATCCGGATGGGCGCGAGTTCCAATTTCGGAAACATGTTCAGCGTTGTCGGGGCCAGTTACCTGCTGCCGTTCCTTCCGATGCTTCCCGTGCAGGTCTTGACGAACAACCTGCTCTATGATTTTTCCCAGACTGGCATTCCTGCGGACAATGTGGATGAGGAACTGATCGTTAAGCCTCTCAAATGGAACATCAATAACGTCAAGCTCTTCATGGTCTTTATCGGACCTGTGAGTTCCATATTCGACTATGCGACCTTCGCGCTGATGTGGTTCTTTTTTCATTGCAACGCTTTTATCGATCCGGCCACAGGAGCTCAGCAAAAAGAAGCTCTGGCAAGTCTGTTTCAAACCGGGTGGTTCGTCGAATCGCTCCTGACTCAAACCTTGATAGTGCATATCATAAGGACAAGGAGGGTCCCCTTCTTCGGGAGCCATGCTTCTCTGCACCTGACCGTGACAACCCTGATTATTATGGGCATAGGCGCATGGTTGCCATATTCACCCTTTGCGGGTGGCCTCGGAATGGTTCCGTTACCCCCCATTTACTGGGCCTGGATTGCTTCCTTCCTCTTATCGTACTCAGTGTTGACGCACATTATAAAGACATGGTTTTTCAATCGTTATGGAGGTGAATGATGATGGATACTTTGCTTGATGCACTTCAAGAAGGACGATTGATAGAACTGCCTGACAATAATAAAGATGACGCCCTGCAATTCCTTGCTCATATTATCGAGGCCATTCCATCTCTTCCCACAGGGATCGATGTGGTCGGGCTGGTCATGGCAAAAGAGCGTTCGACGACGTCGGCGCTTGGCAACGGCTGGGCCAGTCCCCATGTACGCGTACCATTTGAAGAGGACCTCATCTGCGTTGTCGGGTGGAGCCCTACAGGCATCGAATACGGAGCCCCGGACGGAAAACCCGTATCGATTATCGCTTTGTATCTCGTGCCGGAAAACCAGCGAAACCATTTTTTGCGAGAAGTATCCATGCTGGCCAAGGCTTTAAAATCTTATCCCGGATTCAATAAACTGAACGCGGCCAAAGAACTCAACGAAGTCCGCGATCATCTGCTCGATCTGATCAGCACCAGCAGAGAAACTGTAGGTCCGGATACGCGGGCGCGCATGATTCAACTCCAGGCCAGGCAGATCGTTGCGTCAATTCCAGCCTATGATCTGGCAAATCTTGTTCTGGAACCCGTGACCATTATATCCGGCCCCGGTCTCAAACATGTCGTGCTCGCTCAAGACCTCCAGCTTGTGGAATATCTCGACGCCGTTCCACGGCTGGTCGAGCGTCTTGCCTCCGTAGGCGTTTTCCAAAACGGCGGATGGCGTATTTTGAAGCGGGGAGAAACAGCCTACCAGGGAGAGCGTGTTTTGTACGACTGTCTGGCAATAAGGATTGCGGGAAGTAATTCATCAACAGGACCTGCTCTGTTGAACAGATGAGGCTGTGGATGGAAAAACTATTGGTAACCGGTGCAAGCGGTTTTCTAGGCTGGAATTTATGCCGCATAGCCCGGGACCAGTGGGATGTATATGGCCTTGCCCGCCGGAATCAGAATCAGCCTCATGGAGTGGAACTAAGGCGGGTAGACCTGACCCGCTCCAAGGAGATAAAAAAAAATCTTCGGGAAATTCGCCCCGACGCGCTAATTCATGCAGCAGCAGAATCCAGCCCCAATTTTTGCCAGCTAAATCCTGCGGCATCTCACGTAATCAATGTTAAAGCCACTGCCTACCTGGCCTCCCTTTGCGCGGACCTGCACATTCCTTTCGTCTTTATCTCATCCGACCTGGTCTTTAACGGCCTCAAGCCTCCGTACAACGAGGATGATCCCGTCTGCCCCGTTTCTGTCTATGGGGAACAGAAAGCTGAGGCTGAAAGAGCTGTGCTGGAGAGGTATCCCCGGGCATTGGTTTGCCGCATGGCCCTTATGTTCGGCGATGCCGGACAGGGTGGGGCAAGCTTCATCCAGCCCTTGATAAAGGATATGAAGAATGGCCGGCAGATTAACCTCTTTACGGATGAATACAGGACGCCGGTAAGCGCTGCGAATGCCGCACAGGGGATTTTACTTGCGCTTTCGAAAACAAACGGGATCGTGCACATCGGAGGCTTGGAGCGTACTTCCCGCTTTGATTTCGCGAAACTGATGCGGGATGTGGCCGGGGTTCGCAATGCCAGGCTTAATGCATGCAAGCGTCAAAGCATCGAAATGGCCGCCCCCCGCCCACCCGACGTTTCACTCGACAGCACAAGGGCCGTGGCTCTTGGATTTAAGCCCGGCCCTTTGCGAAAGGAACTTGAAAGACTGGCATGCGTTCAGGAATTGAGGGACTCTGTAACTTGAATTACAAACACCTATTTGCCTTCAAAGAGGCGGCGTGGGTTGTCTTCGACGATGGTTTTGATCTGAGCATCGCTTACCCCTTCCTGTTTTAGGGTCGGGATGATGTTCCTGAACAAATGCGTGGGATGCCAGTTGGCGACAAATGGCATCGCTGCCTCGGGCATCTTGGGCGGCCTGCCCAACCAGGTGCAAATGGAGTCATGAGAAATCATGAGCCGGTCACTATAACCCTTGGCAATCAGATCCAGTATGACGGTGTATCGATCGGCATCCCGGGGGCAGCCCGCCAGGACCTCCAGACCCATGCGGTCCCAGGCGACGTACACTCCGTGATCGAGTGTCCTGACTTGGTACGCAATATCGAGGTTGTCGCTCATGTGGCCGACCTGAATGCTTTGGGGATTAGCCCCGGCGGCGATCAGAAACTCTGCCTGCTCCGGTCCCATGCTGCCGCCCTGGGTATGAGTTACGATTGGAACTCCTGTTTCTTTCTGCACCCGCGCTGCCGCGCCCAACATCAGCTTCTCATAATCGGTTATAATGTCTTTGCTTGTACCCACTTTGATGACGCCGGCCTTTGTGCCGGTGCCCCGGATGCCAACCGACACCTCCGTCATGAAGAGTTCGTAAAGTTGATCCCGTATGTCGCCGAACTTGGAATGGAATTTCCAATAGGCCGAGGCTCCTTCATCTTCGAAGTAATACCCGGTGGAACAGATGATGTTCACCCCGGACTTCTCCGAGACTTCTTTCAGAACTTCAATGTTTCTGCCGCCGTCCACCGGGGTCGCATCGATGTAAGTCCTCAGACCAAGGCCCTTGAGTTGTTGGAGAAGCGCTATGCCGTTATCAACGATGGCTCGATAATCAAACGGAGCTATAGTCTGATCACCTTCCCAGCCTGGATAACCAAACGTAATATGTTCGTGAACTAATGTCACACCGAGCTCCGCAGGTGAGATCGGCCCCAGTACGGTGTTGATTTTAACAGCACTCATCGGTCATCCTCCTTTAATTCATTTTTTTCTGATACTTTGCCCGCTCCTGTTCCTGCAGTTGGCGCCACGGTATTTTACCCGTTCCGGTCTTGGGCAGCGACTCAATGAACTCGATCAGGCGCGGGTACTTATAAGCAGACATCTGCTCCTTCGACCATTTGACGATCTCCTCTGCCGTAACCTTACCGATAGCTTCAGGTCTGAGAACGACGAGGGCTTTGACGTTTTCCACACGCTCCGCGTCAGGCACGCCGATCACGCAAACTTCAAGCACCGACGGATGCCGATACAGAACGGATTCGACCTCAGCGGGCCATACCTTGAAACCGGCAGCGTTGATCATCCTTTTTAGCCGATCCGATATATAGAAGTAGCCTTCTTCATCCATGTAGCCGATGTCGCCGGTTCTCAGGAATTTCTTATTATCCAGGTCGAGGAAAGCCTTTTCGGTCTCTTCAGGTTTGCCCCAGTAGCCTTTCAGAACCGACGGGCCGTTGATCACAATTTCACCCTGCTCACCTGCGTGCACCTCCTCGAGGGTGGTTACGTCCACGATGCGAGCGTCGACGCCGAACACCGGAATGCCGATGCATCCGGTTTTGGGCCTATCCGGTGGGTTGACGTGGGTCTGGGAAATAGTCTCGGTCAGGCCATAACCTTCCTGGTATTCCAATCCTGTAATCCCTTTAAGCTTTTCGCTCAGCACAGGGGGCAGCGGCGCGCCACCGCCGCCAACCGTTGAGAGCGAACTCAGGTCTCGTTCCTCTATGTTGGGCGTCGCTAAGAGGTCGGTTACCATCGTGGTGATGTTCGTCCAGGTGTCGACTCTGTATTTCTCGATGGCGGCAAGGGCCGCCTGGCGGTCCCAGCGTGTCAGCAGCACAGAGGGCGCCCCGACCACGATGGGGGCCAGAAAGGAGTGGATCATTCCGGTGACGTGAAAGAATGGCAGTGAGGCCAGAATGACCGACATGGGATTGGCTCCGTTCCAGGCAGCGGAGGCGACAGCAGTTGCTGTGATCGTCGCATGGGTGTGCATGCATCCCTTGGGCAGGCCGGTGGAACCCGCTGTGTATGGAAGAAGACACAAGTCATCCTTGCTGAAAGTCAGAGTCGGCGGGCCTGGGGCATTGGCCAGGGTGGTGAGCCAGTCGCGCGTTCCTTCGATCCGGGTCGGCGCCTGGAGCATGAACTCAGGCACCGGCAGCTCCGGTTGTTCGGGCAGATAGTCATTATAGGAGCCTACGATAATTTCTGAGACACCCATGCCCCGGCACACATCTGCAACTCGCGGATACAAGTCGGTGGTCGTTATGACAATTTTAGCCCCGCAGTCGGCAAGCACATGACTGAACTCGCCAGCCACTAACATGGGATTCATGGGTACGACCACGGCTCCGGCGCGCATCCCCCCCATGAACCCGATGACGAAATGCGGAGTATTCTGCATGTACAAGGCCACACGGTCCCCCTTCGCCGTCCCCAGGCCGGCCAGGGCTCCCGCCAGGCGCCGGCACTCGGCCCACAGCTCGGAAAAAACTATGCGTCTGCCGTAGTAAATGATCGCTGGACGGTCCGGATATCGGCGAGCCGAAGTCTCCAGAAAATCAAAAAGCGGTGTTTGGGGATAGATAAGGGATTTGGGTAGACGCTTTGGCCAATACTTGTAGTGGGTTTGGTTCATGATTCACTCCATTCGTCGCAACCCCCGGGCTCAGGGCACAGGTTAGTGTTGTTAATGAACTTGAATCAGTTGTCTTGGCGCCTCCTAAGGGCATTTGAGGCCCAGTTAGTGTTGAGTCCCATAAATTCGAAAAGGCTTGATCGACCGATTCGTCACCCCGGCGTGTCCTCACAAAAGCGGCCTCACAAAAAATCGGCCGCGAACTATACTTATGTGCCCTGGTTACATAATGCTAACCGCGAACCCGAGCACAGTGAGGGTTCAGACGCGAACTGGGCACTCACAAAAGATCGTGCCCGGACTAGAAGCATTGGCCAGCCGTTACGATGCTAAGCCCGGACCTAAATGTAGTGAGGGGCCGGCATTTAACGCCGGCCCGGATGTTTAACGCAAATCCGAACGAAGTGAAGGTTCAGGCCGGGGTCCAGTGTTTTTTGGCCCAGAACCGTAAAGCCCTCAATAGATTCCTGTTTTCGCAGGAAGGGCGCAAGCGGACAATTGGAATATCGCTGAATTTACGAGGAGCAACACTGGTGTCCTGCGTCAGAAATCCACCACATGATTCTTGAGTATTCAGGCCGTCATTCCGGCAAATCCTGCCCCGGAAGTGTCTGGCGCGAGGACCGGAATCCAGTATTTTCAGTAAATTTCCGTCGCTTCCGGACCACGGCTTTCGCCGGGGTGACGTCAGCGTTGGCCCTATCCCCAAGCTTGAATTATATTCCGAACTTTTGACTCGGGAACGTTAAGATTGATCAGGGTGGAGTCCGGATATTCGCTAAAATAGAGTTCAAAAAAAGCTTTTATCTGATGCTTGCCACTGATAACAGACCTCTGCTCTTACTTCGTTATCAGCCCTTTTTCCATGGCAAATGCGGTAAGAGATGAAGCGCTGTGCAGGTCGAGTTTTTTCATTAGGTTAGCACGGTGTTTTTCAACCGTCTTGGCGCTTATGCACAGATAATCGGCAATGTCCTTGTTTCTGTAGCCCTCGGCGATCATCTTGAGAATTTCGCGCTCCCTCTGTGTGAGGGTATCCCACGAAGTGGATGATTTGACACTCTTTCTTCCCTCAAGATACCCCTCGATCACCTTTTCCGAAATACCCGGGCTAAGATAGCTCTTGCCCGAGAAGATGTTGTCCATTGCCAGCATCAGTTCGCTGTGAGTAGCGTCCTTGAGGATGTAGCCTTCGGCTCCGGTCTTAAGAGCAGTCAGAATGTGCTCCTCGGTCTTGTGAACGGTAAGAACAAGGATTTTTGTGGTGGGGTTGAGCTTTTTTATTTCCTGAATCGCCCCTACACCGTTCATCCTGGGCATCGAGAGGTCCATCAGGATCAAGTCAGGCTTGAGAGTTTCGACTGCGCGGATGGCCTCCAGGCCATCCTGCGCTTCTCCAACCACCTCGAAGTCCGGGTTGGAGGACAGGAGCATTCTGAGTCCTTCCCTGAGGATCGTGTGGTCTTCGGCGATTACGATTTTTTTTCTCTCTGGCATAGGTAAACCGTCCCTGAGATTACTGCATACGGACCAGCTTCGATCCGAGTCCAATCCGACAATCCCACCGACCTACTTCTCCGTAAAGGATTGCTTTGCCGAAAACTGCGCACGAACATAATTGGGACGAAATCGGATTTTCTTATGTTTATTATACGAGTGAATAAGTCGACAGAATTTTAATTCGCCGGAATTCGCCGCTTTCCCCGGATCGAGGCAAAACCCTGCGGATCGGAGAAAATACAGCATTTTTACATTGCGATTACTGCAAACAACGTATTTACCCCTTAGCACCGCTGTGAGAAAAGAAACGATATACAGATGAATATAATAGCCGGAGTTAATACAATTTCAATAGAAATCAACTGCTCTCAGGAGAAAAAATGTGTTTTGTGCTACTTGTGGAAGACAGTTCAACTTTTCGAAAATCGATGAAAGAAATGCTGGCGCTTCGATTTCCCCGAATCGAGATCGGTGAGGCGTCCGATTGTGATGAAGCACTCCAGAAATTGGAGAAAACCAATCCAGACCTGATTTTTGTGGACATCGGGCTACCAGGCAGGAACGGACTGGAACTCACCAAAATAATCAAGAAGGCTGATTCCAGCGCGGAGGTGGTCATTCTGACCAGCAATGATATTCCCGAATACAGGACCGCCGCTTTGAGCAGCGGCGCAAGTCATTTTTTCACAAAAGGAAACGCCGGGAGCGATGAAATAGCTAATCTCGTAAGGTCCGTTTTCCAACGGCGAGGCAAGGACCAGTGTCTTTACCCGGGATTTCAGTTTTGCTGAAGTTATGTAGCTGTTTATACGTTATTCGGAACAAACATTTGAAAAATACCGCAACAGTATATTCTCATTACGTGAATCACTCTATTTGGGTTTCATTCTTTTTTTAATATAGTTGGACCATGAACCACCCAAATCTATCGTAATATATATCCTGAGTATTAGGAGGGGAAAATGAGCATCAACGGAGCAGATATCACCGGTCATTTGTCTGCCGACGAGATCAGGATGAAAATGCGGATGTCCTCCGGGTTTCTCAAGCTTCAAAAATGGCTCGTAATTTACAACCTGCTGGTCGATCCGAGACCACTGGCGGAAATCGCCAGGCACACAGGCCTTTCGGAGTCAAGCGTCTACAGGATCATTGCAGAGTATAACAACGGCGGTCCCGAGTCCATCGAATCCATTGGACAGATGGGCCGGCACGCATGGTTCGAACAAGCAGGAACGTTTTAGTGTGATTCGGGCGCACCAACCGGATTCCTATCCTCGCCCGATCTTTGCGCTCAGGTCGGCAAGCGAATTCAGATGAGTCTTCTCTTCTTCGCCCAGCCGGTGGAAAAGCTCCTTTGCGGCTGCATCCTCGCAAGTCTGGGCCATGCGCAGATATAGGTCAAGGGACTGGATTTCGATCATCATGGCCAATTCCAGGCAGTCCTGGTCAGACTTGAGGTAATAGTCGTTACAGGCAAGAAAATCGTCGATTTTAAGTCCGCCTTCCATCTGACCGTCAGGCGCGCAGGAATCCCCTGGTTCTGCGCCCAGCGATCCCAGAAGCCTCAGAAGGTTCTGCTTGTGGCTTTCCTCCGCTTTGATAAGCTTTTCCAGGAGGTCCCGCACCTCGGCAATCCGGCTCCTCTCAAAGGCCGCCCTGTAGAATTGCTCTAGTCCCGTTTCGAACCTGCATGCGATCGTAGCCGCCTCCGTGGCTGCTTCATCCCCGCGTATGAACCGTAGGTGCAGTTCAGGGGGGCTTGCGGCGGTCCTGTGCTCCCATGCCTCTATTCCGCCCTGGAGGTGAAGGACTCGGTTAAACCCGCGCCTCGCCAAAAATTGGGCAGCCATCCGGCTCCTTCCGCCGACTGCGCAGTAGATGATTAAATCCCTTGCGCGATCGAGCTCCTCCATCGAGTCTACGAGCATAGGCAGCGGCATGAGTCTGGAACCGGGCAGGTGAGATTGCTCGTATTCCTCCGGCTGACGAACGTCAACGAGTTGGTAGGTCCCTTCCCTGTGCTCGGCAATGTATATCTGAAGGTCTTCCGGGAAAATTACCTCAATCCCGGGCGGATTCTTATCGTGCGCCATGCAACTTCTCCGTGGAGCAAGTCTTGTGTTCCGTAAAATGGTAACAAACCAATGCTGCGTGATGTACAAAAATCAAAGCCCCTGAAGGCCTCTCAGGAATGCGAGCACGTTTAGTCCCAGCACGCTGTGGTTGTAACCGCCTTCGAGCAGGCCGAAACAACCTATACCCAGTTTCGTGCAGGTATTGTGAACCATCCGGCCCATTTCCTGGTAGTCATCCGTGTAGAGCACATGGCCCCAATCTTCGATATGATTGTCGAAGCCGGCAGACACGCCGATTATGTCCACATTCAGAGCCTCAAGCCGAGCGGCCACTTCCGCCAGATAATGTTTGCGGTCGCTTTCATCGGGGTTATGAATGGAAACATAACCTTTCCCGCCCAGGATGTTTACCGTGCCGTCGCCAAAGTGAAGATCGAAGTCCAGGACGTGTGCCGTCTTGATGGTGCCGTTTGACCGAAGGTGTTCAAGCGCTATGGCCATGTTGTTGAAATAGCAGAACCCCCAGTGATGATCGGATGAAGCGTGATGCCCCGGGGGGCGAATAAGCCCGAAAGCGGGTTCATTCAGGCCGGCTATTGCGGTCTGAATGGCCGCCCCGGCGGCGAGCGCGGCGATGTTGTACAGTCCTTCCCTTTCCACGCTTTGCACGAGCGATTTGGTGTGGACTGCCAGGATATCGTCCTGACCGGCCGTAATGGCCTCGTCGAGTTCCACTTCGCCTCGAATGGCCTCGAGGATCGCTTCAATCCTTCCCCGGGAGGCCGCAGGATCGCTCACATAGACACTCTTGAAATCATCGTGGGTGAATACTTTCATAATCAGATCCTCATCCGTTAGAGGAAGTGCCCCAATCCCCTATCCGTTTGCTTCGCTTTCGGAAGGATTCGGCCATTACCGTATCTATCCGAACAAACCTATAGGCTGGACAAAGTCCCCATGGTGATCCACGGCGGGGATTAATCATGTCAGCAGTATGAACCCTGGTGATCAATTGGAAAGATACTTTATCAGAAGTACACACAAAATGTGAGAAAATTGCGGAAAACCACTCCACGGACCAAGGCAGGTCTTCAATTCAGCCATGCGGAAGGACAAAGAAATTCTATCGCAGTTCGTTCCCCGAAGTAATACTGCAGGAGGATTGTCCCAGATCGTCCTCATCGGGCTCCGCCCAGAGGATATGAGTCCAGTTGAGGAAATAGACGCTTTTTTCTTTCCTTTCACCGATTGAGGCCTCGAACATAACAATGAACGGGTTGGAATCGGATTTTCTGAAGAAGTCGGACATACGCCTGCAGGAGCCTATATTGATACAGCCCCGGAAAACGGTTCCATCTCTCATTGTGATTTTCACCCGTCGGGCATTCATTTTTGTCATCGATTTCGCCCTTCCAAGTCTTTAAGGATTAAACAATTCTTTTTTGTGCTACTGATTGATATATAAGTTCGGAAATAATATTGAATCACTTGAATGAAGAAACGGCCACCGGCCGAGCTGCCTTTCGGGAGAGTTTATGGGCGATAAATCTTTTGATTTCTACCGGGCTGTATCGGGGGAACTCGATCCCGAAAAGCTACAGAGAAAATTTTTGACCGCGCTGCTGGATTTGCAAAATGTGGAGCGCGGCTCCATATGGGTGAAGAGTGAAAGGGGCTACACATGCATCGAGGCTGTCGGGGCGCAAAGTGAGCGCATCAAATCAATGACCATCGATTTGAGCCAACCCAGCATTGTGGGTTGGGTTATCGAAAACGGCAAGATGACCGTCGCCGAACCGGGCAAAGACGCTCGTCACTTCTGGCAGGCCGAGGAGAAAATCGACGTTAAAAGCAGCCTTATACTTTGTTTTCCATTATTTCTCCGAACCGGCGAAGTCTACGGGGCAGTACAGATAATCGACACCAGCGCCGGTGGAAACCGCCTCAACCTTCAAAAAAACTATCTCCAACTGCTTCAACAGCTTATAGACATCGGATCGATAGCGCTTGGCAATTCGCTGGTTTTCTCCGAGCAGGTGCAAGAGAACCAGAAGCTCAGGCAGACTCTGAAGGCGATCCGCGAACAGGATCTGATCATCGGTAAGAGTGCCGCTCTGCTGGAGGCGAGGAAAAGGGCAGCAGAGTATGCAAGGACGGATTTTCCCGTGCTGATTACGGGCGAAAGCGGCTCAGGCAAGGAGCTTATGGCCAGAGAAATTCACCGGCTGAGCGTCAGGAGCCGCGGCCCTTTTCTTGCTCAAAATTGTAGCTGCATTCCGGACACTCTTCTCGAAAGCGAGCTTTTCGGCCATGAAAAAGGGTCCTTCACAGGGGCTTCGAAGACCAAGATGGGACTTTTTGAAGCTGCAAACGACGGGACCGTTTTCCTCGACGAGATCGGCGACATGCCTCTTCAGCTCCAGGCCAGGATTTTGCGCGTGATCCAGGACGGCGAAATTAAGCCCGTTGGTAATGTACACCCCAGAAAGGTGAACGTGCGGATCATCTCCGCTACCAATCGTGACCTGCAAAGCGAAATCTCCAGGGAAAACTTTCGGGAGGACCTGTTCTACCGGTTGAACGTTTTGCCGCTTCATGTTCCCTCTTTGCGCGAAAGGTGGGAGGACATACCCCTCGTTTTGGATCACTTTCTGAGCAGTGAGGCTCTGCGGCTCGGGACCGCCCGCAAGACGTTTTCGAAAGATGCGCTCAATTTTCTAATTGAATACGAATGGCCCGGAAACGTTCGCGAACTCGAGAATTTTGTTAAACACATCATCGTTATCACCCCCGCAGACTTGATAACGCTTGAGGACCTCTCCAACCACTTTTTCTCTGCAGCCACTAATGCGCGCAGCCCGTCGGAACAGCGGCCGGACCAAAGGAAAAGGCCGGATGAAGAGAACAGACAGGCGCCTGGCAGTCTTTTTGACGGCTACTCCTGGGAGCAGGTGGAGCGCGAATATGTTCTTCATCTTCTCGAAAAAAACAAATGGCACATAACACGGGCCGCAAAAGAAGCTGGGGTGAACCGTTCAACCTTCGATTCGAGGATGAAAAAGCTCAACATCCGAAAATAGCCGGTGGGACCGGCAGCCTGGCTTTAAACATAATTCTGCGCCGCTTACGCTTAGCGGGGCGGCGGGTGGCGAGCCGCCACAGCCGGACCGGGCGAAAATATTTTATTTACGGACAACCCTTAAACCAAAGGTGTGGCCGATAGCCACGACAATCCCGCAATGAAACCAACCCTCATAAATGAAAAAATCGCTATCGCAAAAAATCTCTACTGCCGGTGGGGCGAAGTGCTCAGGACCGATTCCGCTATATCCGCCCAACTCAAGGAGCTTTCGGCGAGAGTGGAAGCTTCGAGCAAATTCTGCATCCTCTCGGGAGTTGCTCGAGCGTGCGGGTCGTGTGACCTGGAAGAAGGGGGAAGCTGCTGCGGGGCAGGAATCGAGGACCGCTACAGCCCTGAACTTCTTCTCATAAACCTTCTGCTTGGGGTCACCCTGCCCGAATTGCGGAATTCGGCAAATAGTTGCCATTTTGCGGGGGAGGGCGGCTGTGTTCTGCCGGTCCGGGAAATTCTCTGCGTGAATTACCTCTGCGCGAGGCTGCAAAAAATCATTCCGCCTCAAAAGTTGTTCCAACTTCAGGAAGCGACCGGATCGGAAATGGAACTCCTTTTTCTACTGCACAACAGGATCAGGGACTTTATCAGGCAAAAAGCACATGAAATCAAACAATCTCCTCAGAACCCTTGAACTCACGGCAAACTACTTCGACGGGCGCAAGGTCGGCTGCTTCGGCAACACCGGCTATCGAAAGACCACGGACCTTTCCAAATTCTGCGCCTGCATAGAGGACCTGGTGAACTCAGGAACTATCAGACCCCGCAGCACCGTATTCACCGACCTTGGGTGTGGGGACGGCAGGGTAAATCTTCTGATGAGCTACTTGGTCAGGCTTTCCATAGGCATAGAAATCGACCCGGAAATTCTTTGCGAATACGCACAGAGAAGAAACGAATTGATTTGCCTTCTGAAGAGCGAAGAAGCGATCCTTCCACCCGAAAATATTTGCCTTGTTAATGGAAACTCACTCGACGACACCACATTTGATGAGGTTGAGTCCAGGACAGGAGTAGATTTCGGCGGTGTAGACCTTTTTTATACCTACATTACACTCCACGACGTTTTTGCCGAGAAGATCGCCGAGCGTGGCCGCCCGGGGGTCTACTACCTGGTCTATGGCTTTAGCAGGGTTCTTCCCCGCTACGAATCGTTGGAGTTGGTAAACCCGGACGTCGGGGGCCGGGCAATAGCGGCCCTTTTCAGGAAAAAAGGGTGATTGGCGCATGATCTAAAGCTTTGCAAACTGACGTCCGTAATCAGCGGCTCTTTGTGGTACAACGGGATTAAGGAGACCGAGATCTGCCCGTTAAGTCTATGCGGAGTTGCCTCCGGGGGCCAGGGCACGTCTTGCCGAAACAGATCGGACATTGACTGATTTTTCGTGTTGAGGGTGGCATATGGAAGATAATCTTGTTCAGGAGAGGGTAGAAAAGTCCTCTGACATTCTCGAAAAGCTCAGAAGGGGACATCCCCTTGTTCACAACATCACCAACTACGTAGTCATGAACTTTACCGCCAATGCACTGCTCGCCCTGGGCGCGTCGCCGGTAATGGCCCATGCGGTCGAAGAAGTCGAGGAGATGGTCGGGCTGGCTAATGCCCTTGTCATCAATATCGGAACGTTGTCACAGCCATGGATTGATTCCATGGCCAAGGCCGCCCGGGCTGCGCGGGACCGCTCGGTTCCAATTGTGCTCGATCCGGTGGGAGCGGGTGCAACCCGGTTCAGGACCGAGGCTGTCCGGCGGCTTCTTGGTGAGGCGCCGGTGGCAGTCCTGCGCGGAAATGCCTCGGAAATCCTGGCGGTTGCCGGTCAGAGGGGGATCACCCGAGGCGTGGAGTCCGTTCACGGCACGGAGGATGCTTGGCTGGCAGCCCGAGATTTGGCAAAAACCTACGGGACCGTCGTGGCGGTCACGGGTGCGGAGGATTTTGTGACCGACAGCTTGCGGACGGCCAGGATCTCAAACGGGCATCCACTCATGGGCCGAGTTACAGGGACGGGCTGTGCGGCAAGCGCAATCACGGGCGCCTTTTGCGCAGTCGAAACGGATGCTTTCGCCGCTGCAATCGGGGCGCTTGTCACCTTTGGGATTGCGGGAGAACTTGCAGCCTTCCCCAACCCCGGGCCGGGCAGTTTTCAGGTGGGCCTGCTCGACGCACTCGACGCGATAGATGGCGCCATCATCAGAGAGCGCGCCCGGATAACCTTTTCATGAAAGCCTGCAAATCCGGAATTGATTTTGGACTGTACCTGGTCACCGACCGGGTCCTGTCCGGCGGCCGCCCTCTGGAGCAAATCGTTCGCGAGAGCGCCGCGGGAGGTGTGACCTTGGTCCAACTTCGCGAAAAGGATGCCGGGGCAAGGGAGTTTATCGCGCAGGCCTTTGCGCTCAGGCGAGCGGCTTCGGACCTGGCCATCCCGCTCATAATCAACGACAGGGTGGACATCGCACTGGCCTGCCGCGCAGATGGAGTTCATCTGGGGCAGGAGGATATGCATTGCTCACTTGCGCGCCGGATTGCCGGCAAAGATATGATCGTCGGGGTGTCCGTCAGTACTGCAGATGAAGCCATGGAAGCCGAAGCCGATGGGGCGGATTACCTGGGGGTAGGGCCCCTGTTTGCCACACAGACCAAAGCCGATGCGCTGCCAGCCACAGGGCTCGGTGTTTTGCGAACTATCCGCCAGGCCGTTCGCATTCCCCTGGTGGGAATAGGTGGCATAACTTACACCAATGCCGGTGATGTCATACGTGCCGGCGCAGATGGGGTGGCGGTCGTATCGGCCATAATTGCCAGTCCGAATCCAGGGGCAGCCGCGCGGGCGCTTCGGTCTGCAATAGATCAAGCCCGATGCGGCCGATGAATGCTTCCTTCGGTGAACAGGCTGGGGAAAAGGTTGTATATTCACCGGCATTTTGCGATGATTGATGCGAGGTTACATTCAAACGCTGACTGTGTTGGCTTCGCCATCGGCTCCTCGAAATACTATGGTGTATGCCTGCGTCGCCTCCTTCTCGCCACCTTTTGATCATTTCGAATGCAACCTCCGTAGGAATAGATTAACAGTCAGTTCCGTAGCAGCACGGGACGGAATCCGATTCCAATACTGTGCTTCGGCATCTATTGGCTGCCTTTGAGGCATTATCCGGACCACCTGTTACCTGCGGCTTTTGACAGATGCTATCTTGAAAGATTTAATCCGTGGCCGATGAGAGTGTACTGCTCATCCACCTAGCCCCTGAGGAAATTCGGTATATTCAGGAGTTGCTTTCCCATTTTGATCTTGAAATCGGGTCGATAGCAGTTCCGGCAATAGGAGATGCCGAACGATACTTCAACCAGGGAGACTTTCTTCTGGTGATTCTTCGCGTGAGCGAACATCGGAGAAGACCGGATCAAGACGTCCATCGCGTCAAACGTTTGATTGGTGGATCCATACCCCTCTTAGTCCTCGTTTCTCCGGAGCAAGCCACAAAAGCCAGAGAATACCTCCGTGCTGGTGCGGATGAATATTGGATATTGCCGTTGGATTCGACAGCTTTTCCTCCACGCCTTGAAGTATTGCTCGAATGGGGGCAGTCTGCGTTGAGTGAAGAGTTTACTCGACGCCAGGAAGCAGGTGTGTCCAAGCCACGCAGGACTTCATTCTTTTACCGTGCGTATTGCACCTTCAGAAATCTCTTCACGCCTGCGGGATCCGAAAAGACGATGCCGCCGGAACTTACTCCTCTCATTGCCAATAAATGGAAGAAGATACACAGACTGGGTTTTGGAAGCCAAGCAGAAATCTGGCTGGTGAAGGAAGAGCGTGGAGATGCGTTGTCGGCCGCCAAGATCCCTCATTCCCGTCAAATGAACACCAATTTCATACGAGTGGCGGCCATTTTGAAGCGGCTGGCGGGCCATCCCAACGCGGTACAATTGAAAGAGGTTGTTAAGGAGGATGGGAAAGTAATCCTCATTCAAGAGTTCGTCGAAGGTTCCACCCTGCAAGAGCTTCTTAATGAAGGAATAGACAGCGTCACAAAAGAGAAAGTCTTTTTGGAACTGCTGGATGTGGTTGCTTGCGCTCACGAACTGAACATCATGCATAGGGACATCAAACCCGAAAACGTTATCATTACACCTTCGGGAGTTTCCAAACTCCTGGATTTCGGCGCTGGTAAAGATCTCGCTCGCGGGAGCACGAGCGCAACGTCCATCGGTACGCGTCCCTACATGGCGCCGGAACAGATCATGGGAGAGAGCCGCCTGGCGAGTGATGTATGGTCCTTGGGGGTATTGCTTTATCTCTTTTCGACGGGATTACTTCCCTTCAATGATGACAACCCCAAGACCCTCATGGATCTAATTATTGAATGCAATCCTGAATCTCCACGGAATCTGGAACCGGAATTGCCACTGCAACTGGAATTCATCATTCTAAAATGCTTACAAAAAGATCGGAATCAGCGTTATCCGAATGCAGTGATACTGCGAGGTGAACTGCTGAGAGTTTTTCCCGACTTCGGAGCGGGAAAGGTTCTGCCGCAGTCCTGATTCATCTTTGTGCGCACTGGGCAGCTATCAATTATCAGCCCAGAGGCATCACTTCCAGTTCAGATACTGATGCAATATCGGACCTTTCCAGATCGACGACGGCAATCCGGCGGAGACAGTCCAGCGCTTTTGAGCTCATGATTGTCAGGCAGCGCTTATCGAATACGGTCTGGGGCATGTCAGGCTGGTGGGAGCGAATCAAGACCTTTTTGCCATACTGGTTCATCACGGAATCGAAATATGTCCTGTCATACCTGGGTCTTCCCAAGGCATGCCCAACCCTGCCCCGGTTGGGGCTGTCGGCAAAATCTCCCCAGACAAGCGATTGCCAGGCTTTGCTACCGGGAACGATCTTTTCCAGGCCATTCAGTCCGCCGGGAAGGGACAGCGCCGGCGGCGCTCCGTGCAGTGCAAGAATTCCATTGCTGCTGACGGCTATGTAGGGAAGAAGTCTGCAGATCCCACCGAAACCGGCACGCTCAACCTTTGAGAGGCCTTCCCAAAAATCGGCCGGGGAAAATTCCCGAAAACAATATCCTTCGTGGTTTCCCATGAGAAGGTGAAGCCTGTCCGGGGCTTCGAGCTTCCTGGCCAGAAGGAGGGATATATTCTCGCGCGATGAACGGCCTCTGTCGACGTAATCCCCAAGGAACACGAGAGTGTAGCCCGGTTTGAAATAGCGGTTCAGGACCTCTTCAGTGGTTTCGACATCCCCGTGGGTATCCCCCACAAAGACAGCCTTACCCTTCTCGGGGAGCCTGATGATTCGGGGCTCTTTTTTCAAACAGTTCCTGATTTCCTCATAGTTTAGATCCAAGCTGATCACCTCTTCTAAATAATGATGGCTTTCTTCAAGTTAATTATAACGTACTGCTTGTCGATTAGGGAAACACCAGTATTCCGGCAAAGGTGTCCACATGGATGCCTGCTCAGCTTTAATCTATTTCATAGAAAGGAAGGGGTAATGCCTTGAGAAGCGGAGATATCCAACCAACCCGGCCACACTCATAATCTGTGTAGCCGGGCTGACAGGATGATCGTTCAATAAAGATTGCACAACCTTTTACCGGATATCGACTACTTTATTTGTACGGACTTTGACTTTGACGAACTGTTGCCAAAAGCGTTGGTCGCCGTCACGGTGAACGTATACTTCTCCCCGCTTTTAAGGCCGGTCACAAGGTGGCTGAGGGAAGTCGTCCCGACGGCACCATCCACGCCTCCGCCAGGATTCGAGGTCACGGAATAGGTGGTGGGGCTGCCTCCAAGCGATTTTTCGGTAAAATTCACCGTCGCCTGCCCAACACCCACGGTAATGACCCCAATTGCCGGTGCGGCCGGCTTCGTGCCGGGCGTCACCGAATTGCTGGCGGGATTGGAAGCCGGGCCGGGCCCCACGCCGTTGGTCGCCGTGATCGTGAATGTATAGGACGTCCCGTTTGTCAGCCCCTTTACGGTTATCGGGCTCTTAGTTCCTTTGGCCGTGACGCCGTTGAGGTGTGCGGCGTCCGGGCTGGAAGTCACCGTGTAGGTGGTTATGGGGCTTCCGTTTGCGGCCGCTTGTGTGAAGCTGACCGCCGCCTGAGCGTTCCCCGGCGTCGCGCTCACCCCAGCCGGAGCGCCGGGAAGGCCTGCGGTTTTAGTGAAAATTCCGATTTCGGTGCCTCCGTCGCTCCATGAGGCGGTCTCGACCATGACTGTTTTGCCGGAATTCATAACCATACTCTGGTTTTGGTCAACGGCGGCTTCGGATAATGTTACCGCTCCGTCTTGCGAGATTGACCAGGTCAACCCTGTATATGTCTTTGCCTTGCCGTTATTTTGAGTACTAGAGAACTTGGACGTTCCGTTCGCCTTGATCGTTCCACTCAATCTTTGCCACCAGGGAGCATCGGGACCTGAAGCCAGAAAGTTTCCCTCCCATGTTCCTGCCAAATCATTCATCGAATACGAGCTGGAAGGAGCCATCTTGGTGAAAACGGAGAGCACGGCGTCAGAGGTCGAATTAGATACCCCGTACGTCCCAACCATGACGCTCTTACCCGCGTCCATGTAGCCGTCGAAGTTCGCGTCAAGGCAAGGTGCGGTCGTGCAACTCGCCAGGGTTACCTCCCCGCTGCCTGACAGCGCCAGTTTTTCCGATGGATTGCCCACGCCGCTGTTGCTGTCGCTGTAAGAACCCTCAAGATCTCCGCTGCTGTCGATCGTTCCGTTGCTTATTCTCATCCAGGAAGAGTCTGATGGACCGCCATCGAGCATATTGGCTTCCCAGTTGCCAGGCAAGTCATCGGCCGTAGTGTAGGAATCGGCCAGTTTCACGCCGACGATGAGGCTCGCGGAGGTATTCTTACTCGATGTCGAGGTGCACGAGAGAACAGTCTTGTCGAGATCCATCTGGCACAAATTATTCGTGTCAATGCCCGGACCGGTTAACTTGAATCCGCCTGAAGAAAGCGAGAAAGAGCCGGACATGCTATTGGAGTCATCACTCGGATCGCTCGCGGTCAAAGAACCGGTGAATTTTCCATCCGCATTTACCGTCAGTGTGGCTATTCCCCACCAGGGAGCGTCGGGACCCGTGATTAAGTTGTAAAATTTCCATGTCCCCGCCAAATCCGCGAGCGACGCTCCAAAAGCTGGTCCCGCAAACACCGCGCAAATCAAAAGCAGCCAAATCGAAACCAACTGAATAAGTCTTCCTCTCATAGGAAAATCCTCCTCCTTTAAAGCTCTGTAACGTTGAAAGAATTGCGCCCGCTTAAGATCGAGCCACCCGGCCCCAACCCCGGGAGGGGTTCCAATTGGGTCAGGCAAATATGGCGCGTTACCAGTTAAGAAAAAGTGGGGCAAGCGACGATGCTTTTTCGGATTTGGCAAAATTGGTACGAAGGCGTCGCTTTAATACTGGAATGCTCAGTGGTCACTTCCGCAAAAAGACAGAAACGGTCAAGACTCAAAAAATTTATGAATGTTGTCAACCCCAAGGCGAGTCAGGGGAGCGTCCTATTCTTTGACTACCTATTCTCGCCATAGCCGGAGACCGGAAAGTACCTAAGGAATGTCATCGGATAGCAGACTTCCACAAAGCATTCAAGGCGAAAATGTTCGATAATAAGTGAATAGGGTAGACCGATCATCTTTCTATTCTCCCTTAACGTTTGTAATGCCTGCAGCCTTCAGTATGCGGTAGCCGGTTTCAGTAGAGGCTTCCTTTGGTCCATTGTAGAGCGGAGGACAAAAACCTCGGACTTGACGAGGTATTTCCCCCCAACATCTACATCCGACGACGCACGATAGCCGGCAACTCTCTCAATCGTGGCGATTTCCAGTCGTAAATTGCCCCTGCCCGGGTCTGCGATGTAGATATCCATGGAAGCAGAAAGGGTCTGAAGCCAGGAAAATGCCCTCGCTGAAAAATCAGAATCATAGAACATGTCCCCCGCGAGCAGGAGGTCAAACCCTTCGAGGGAATTTCCGATGAGGTTACGTGTCGTGGTATCTATATGCACCCCATTCAGCCGAGCGTTTAAGAGTGTTGCCTCGATAGCAAACGGGTCGGTATCGGAAGCCATGATCATGGCGGCGCCGGATTTTGCTGCCGCGATGGCCTCAATGCCGCATCCGCATCCAAAGACCATCACTCGCCGGCCCTTGACCACCTCCGGTTGGTCCAGTATGTACCGCGCCAGTGCCTGCCCTCCCGCCCAGCAAAATCCCCAGTAAGGCTCTCCTATGGCCAGTGCCTCCACTTCACCCAGGCTTGCGCGCCAGAGTGGACAGGAGTCCGTAATGAGGTGCAGCTTCAATTCCGGACAAAGCACCGGATTGGACACGCACGTGTTTTCCAGTATGAATTTCACTCTATCCATCTCGAGTCCAACTCATTTCTCATGCATCAGAGTTCGCCGGATGATTGGAGATCCGGAGATTTTCAACACGGTTCTCCGAAACGATCGAGCAGTATCCCGATCAATCTACGGTTGGCGGCGGGAAAAGGATAGAGCGCCAGTTCGGCTGGGGGAACCCACCGGCATTCGACCGCTGCGCTCAGGACCGGCTCCTTGCGGGGTGACACATCGCAGACTTCGCACAGGTAGGCATGCAGTGCAACCCTAAATCTCGTATAGCAATGGCGGATCAGGGCCAGTTTTTCAAGGGGGCGTATGCCGATTCCGAGTTCCTCCTTGATTTCTCGCACCACCGCCTTTTTCGGGCTTTCCCCTTCATTGATTTTTCCTCCGGGAAACTCCCACAGATATGGCATCAGACCGCTGTCGGGCCGTTTCTGGATAAAGATGCCGGCCGTCGCGAACGATCACCCCCACTGAGACTTCGATGGAAGTGGTGGGCCTGCTGCGTTTGGATCCGGATTCGAGTTCCGAAAGGCCTCCTTTTTTGGCATCGCAAAATTCAGCCAGGGGGCAGCAGTCGCAACGGGGCGATTCAGGCAGACAAATCGTTGCGCCGAGGTCCATCAGGGCCTGGTTAAATTGCCGCGCTCTTCCTTTTGGAAGGATTTCTGCGGCCAATTTCCACAGAGCTGTCTCGGACATAGCCGAGCCGGAAGAATTCAACCTGTTGAAAAGACGTCGCAGAATTCGCGCAGCGTTTGCATCCACGGCAGGAAAATCAAGGTTGAACGCAATGCTCCGGATTGCTCCGGCCGTGTAGCGGCCGATTCCGGGAAGCGCGAGCAACGCCTTGAAATCGTCCGGGATGCGCCCGCCGAAATCACTTACGAGCACCTGTGCCGTCCTGTGAATGTTTTTGGCCCGGGTGTAGTATCCCAGCCCTTCCCAGGCCAGCATAATGTCCCGTTCACTGGCAGCGGCAACGGCCGCGGGGTCGGGAAATCGCTCCATCCAGCGCAGAAAATAAGGAATTACCGTTTTGACCTGCGTCTGCTGGAGCATGATTTCAGATATCCAGACCTGGTACGGCGAATAGCTCTTGCGCCATGGAAGGTCTCGCCCATTTCGTTCGAACCACGAAAGGACCTGGTGCTGAATTTTATTGATTCTTTGAGGCGGCATGGAACGATTCGGTTAAATGCTGGGTTGAACCTGAGCAGCTATTTGCTGCAACCTTCTTTGTCATGATCTTCTTAAAGAAAAAGTTTGAATAGTTCAACCTTTACCTTTCTCCGGCTATCTGAGCAACCGGATTGCAGACAACGCATAACTGGAATCATCTGGATATGGAAAACTATGATGGGAGGTGCCGGTGATACACACAGGAGATACTTGCTGATTTGACCAACCGTCTCGAGATCCCGGGTAACCAGAGGTGTGGATTGAGAGAGGGAACCGGGGCCTCAATCAGGTCCCCCCGGAAAGGTAGCATTTCTTTTACTTGATCGGAAAATCGAAATAGGTGTCGGGAAAAGGCTCGTTGACTAATGTGAAATGCCACCATTCCTTGGTGTATGGCTTGAATCCGTGATTTTTCATTACATTTTGCAGGAGCATCCGATGAGCTCGCTGGTCGGGGCCCATATCGAGGGAGTCCGGCCAGGATTGCGGCCCGAAATAATCGAAGCTGCTGCCCATGTCCAATTCTGCACCGGGCGTTTGCCCATCCAAGGCTATAATAGTCAGATCAACCGTGCTGCCGCGACTGTGACCTGATTTTTGGTCAATGTAACGATCCTTGAAAAGGTCCTGTTTTTCAACATTTGGATAGAATTCCTTTTTCATTTGGACGGCGCCGAGGTCTTCGCCCCATCTGACAAAATGATCCACTGCCCGCTGAGGCCGGTAGGCATCGAATATCTTCAATCCGAGTCCAAATCGGCTCAGGTCCTCCTGGACCCCCTTTAGAGCCTCAGCCGCCTCTCTTGTAAGGATGCATCGGGGAGCCGTATAACCGTCAATTCGCTGACCGACGAAGTTGTGATCCGAGAAATATCGGATTTCCAGCGATATGCCGGGAATGGTGTCATCCACATAGACAAAACCCTGAGGAAGGCCATTGCCCAGAGCAGTAGTCGGCAAGGAAAAAGCAATGCCAGCAGCAGATAAGTGAAAAAATGATATGGTCTCCGCGAGAGCGCCACTTTTGGTTCCTTTCGTATTTTTGAAAGCGGAGTTTAGATGAGAACGGCGAATTATTCAATCACCGCCGCTCTGCAGTTTCATCAGCAAATCTTTTCGTAAATATCCCGGACCCTCTCGACGCCCTGCCCCGGGGATATTCGGTGACGGAAACCACGTAAGACCATTCCGGCATGAAATTCGCCGTTAAACACACTACGCCCACATCTGCATCGGAAGTCCGAACTCGTCCTGTTCTTGATTGCTTGAAACACAGACCGCGTTGCCGGACTGAATTCGACCAGCGGTCCATATGGCCGCGAGCGCCTCAAGAATATCGTCGTCTGATGCATCTTTAGGCAATACGGATTGCCGGATTTCCTCAGACTGCGCCGTGATAGGGCTGCTCGACAAGCTGGAAGCGTTCCATAAACCCGAATCCTGAGTGCTTCGAATACCGCATAGGCCATCGATTGTTCCAGTAGTAAAAGCAAACCTCTGGATGCACTTCAAACACAGCGTTCACCAGATCCGGTTTTTCGCGCAGCAGACAGTCGACATCACGGATTCTGGCCAATAGGGCATAAGTGCGGTCGTGGCGGGAGTTCCGCCGTTTGACGCGATAGCTTCAGGATTTCCGACGACATCACCTGCGTTGGCGTTCGGGTCGGCGTGAATGAGCGCCTTCGCACCATCTATCCCCTGCTGATGGGCAAGCCACGGTATCTTATGGCTTTCCCCCACCTTTTGGAGTTTCCCTCAGCAGGTCGGGAAAAGCGGTACCATCCTTCGTCGCACGAGGCTCATACGAAATCCAGGCGACCCTTCCAGTGGTGAGAACCCTGCTTGAGCGGAGCGTGAGACTTCGGAAACTATAATTCCTCGTTTTCCATTGCAGAGCTTTACTGGATAATTCTAAATATCTTTTATCCGACCACCCGCAGACGCTGATATCGTCCAGGTAAATCCTCTCGCCTTTGTCAGTAGTAAGGTAGCCTTCGACCTTAAATCGGGCGCCGTCAGCGAGCAAGAAAAGACCCGCTTTATCGTGATCGAAAGGCAGTCCAAACACCTCTATGAACAGTTCGCTCCGAACGGAGGCCGTCTTCATGGGCTTTTCCGGTTTCACTTCCAGCCACTGAGTCGTTAAAGTCATTCCAGATGATACGAGCACCTCCTGGTAAAACGAAATGATATAGCTTAAGAAGAGCAGCAACAAAACGTAAGCAATCACCACCCCTGTAACACAACCGGTTATAAGTATAGGTTTGACTTTCATCATTTCCCCCGAGGCTCACGCTAGGCAAGCTCACGGTGTCGGATTAGACTCAAGCTCGAATGGCCAATTGGAACGTGTGCGAGGGTACCAGTTTTTCTTGACAACGTACCCGAACCTGTCCAGGTTGTCTCGAAAATCCAATGGACCGGTGATAAGTGGCCGAGGTGGAATGCCAAACATTCGACCGGTGGCTTGTTCCAGGGCGTCACGGATTTTCGTGACGCAGCTATTTTGAGAACTCCACTTTGGATTGTCATCTATATCTTCGTGGATTACTTTCAATAGCAGATCCTGTTCTTCAGGCGTTAGATCCAGTTCTTGCCCTACGGCGTTCCGAAAGTCATTATTCGCGAGGTACTTCGCGGTCACTTCCCCTTTGTTCCAACCTTTTTCGGTGAAGGCGTATGTGGTGCCATTTATATTGATAGCTGTGTGCCCGAATGAGGACCTAAGATGTCCCACGGGATCGAACGGGAGGACTTCCGTGATCCTCCGCTGATCGGGTTTGCCATTAGACTCTAACACATTGATATCTGCGTTAGCATCTTTACCGGTATTTATATCCTGCGTAGGTGGATTTGTTATTGCGCCAGCTTCAGGCAATTCCGATGCTGGACCAGGCGTAGCGTCCCTTTGTCGACCCTCATTAAAAGTACCGGCTGCTGCTCCCGGCTGTGCGTCCCGCGCCGGCCCCCCCTGCGGAAACAGAGTCTGCTGTGCAATCTCCCTTTCCTGCAGGGCAGAAAGTATTTTGCCGTTGTTGTTATGTCTCCAGTCCTCGATCCCCTGCCCGAACTTGCTTACAAACACATTCCATTGCTGCTGCTCCGGAAGCAACGGTGAAGCGCCGTCCATCCTGAAATACGGTGATTCGGCGGTTGCTGCGGCAAGCCCCGTCAAGCCTTTAACCGCCACAAGCGAAGCGTTGAGATTCGTTTGCTTGGCCGCCTGGGTTGCATCGTTATCGTGAATCTTTTTCTGCGTATCTACCAAGTCTTTGAACTGCGACACCGGCATCCCACCATAGTATTGCATGAGGTTGAGGTTTGAGAAGCGATCCTTGTCCGTGAACTGCATGCCGTTCAGACTATCGTAAAGTTGATTAGTCTTATCTGTGGCGGGCGGGTCCCAGGCTTTCCATGCGTTTATATTGATCGCCCTGTCCACCTTATCGTAAATCGAATTGTCGGTTTTATATAGAGCGTCAATAGCCGCCTTTCTTTTCGGATCGCAGTTAAATTCCTGCCAGGATGATACGGGATTTGGACCGGTCAAAGAGTTGGACACGACTGCACCATTCGCCTTGTCGGTCACCTGCTCGGCGTGAATCTGCTGCCCCGCCTGCTGGATGAAATGGCTTCGATACCGCGCCTCCGGCGTCGGGTCTCCGGGATATTCCTGGCGGGCGAGATCCGTTACCGCCTGTAGACCTGCCTCGTAGTTCTCAGAAAGGTTCTGAGCGGTCGGGGTTCCGTTAGGAGCGTACATTTGAGAATGCCGGTCAACGTAGCCTTTGATGGTATTTATGAACTGCTCGGCCGTCATTTCCGTTGTTCCGGCGTTGCCGGTGATCGCCTTCGGGTTCCCGACAACATCTCCTGCGTTGGCGTTCGGGTCGGCGTGAAGAAGTGCTTTAGCCCCGCCTATGCCTTGCTGGTGCGCAAGATAGACTTCCCATGTCTGCGGCTCACGGCCAAGGTCTTTAGCGAGGGCGGCATTGTTTTGCTTTGTGAGGGCCACCCCGAGTTCGACCTGACGTTTGGCGTCAAGGCGATCCTGGTCCGTTCCGCCCATATCCGGCCATGTCCCGGGCATGAACTGAAATATCCCGGTTGCCTGCGAAGTTGGGTTCTTTGTATCCGGGTTCGTAACCCCGCCCTCACAAGAGATCGGGCGTGGACTAGACGCATTTTGTGACGGCCCGGCGCATAGCGGGGACACGCAACGAAGTGAGTGTCCGCCCTCAGCGCTCCAGATCGTTAGAGCTGTACCCGGATCGACTCCCTGACGCTGTGCCTCCGCCGAGATCGCCCCGGCCATGGCTCCGCCTGTCACCTTGCCGTAAGCGTTTTGAGCGCTCTGCAGATCTTGGACGGGCTTAAAGAAACTGTCAAGCTCTCCTTGAGCGCGCCCTGAAATCCTTCCGGCCAAGACCTTGTCCTGATAGGTTCGCATCGCTCCGGCGGGGTCGGCAAGGGCTTGGCGCTTTATGACGGCGCTCCAGAGGCTGTCATTATTCTGGTGGAGCTGGTTTCGAAAAACATCCCCACTCCAGCCGTGGCTCAAGCCATAGTTGGCGGTTTCGTTATCCATCCGGTCCCGCACGTCTTGAAGGCGTTGCGGATTGTTCCAGTTTGCCTCGCCCTCGTTTACCAGATCGGCCATGACGGCCGTGTGCGTATTCCATTCCCATGCCTTCGTTTGTGCAGCGCCGTGTCTCGCCATGCCATCCAGGTCCGCTTCGACCCGGCGGGTGGAAGCTTCGTCGAACGCCTTTTGCTGCATCATATTCGGCAGGCCGGATCTTATCTGCGTCCGAAGATCGTTCATTTGCTGCTGGAAATCCGAAAATTGCGCCTCCGCGTCCTTGCCTTCCAACGTCATATAATTCTGATAAATAGTTCGTGCGGCAGGCGAGAACTGATTCACGTAGACGTCGTTTACGCTCGTTTCATTTGCGAGCTGCTGTCTAGCAACTGCATGCTGCTCCAGCATGTTCCCGGTCTGCTGGAGGGTCTGCCCGGCCTGGCCGCCGAAGGCATCAGGGGTTGCGCGATTGATGGTATTGGTGACCATCTGACCTTGCGGCATAACTGATGGAACGAATGGGTCTCCCGGGACTACAGGCATCAGCTACTCCTTTAGGCTTTTAGGCTGAAGGCTGAAGGCAGGACTGAACCCTCACTTCGTTCGGGTTCGCGTTAAACATCCGAACCCGCATTGGATGCTTATAGTTCGGCGTCCGATCTTTTGTGAGGACGCAGGACTGAGGACTGGGGGCTGAGTAAAACCTTCAGCCTATTCCCCTTCAGCCTATCCACCTGAGTTTCTCCCGGCAGATACGATATTATGAGGAATTCTTTTTTGCAAAACGGCAACCAGAAGCGGCAATAGAAGCGGCAACGAGAAACGGTAACCAGAAGAGGCAAAAAGGCAGTGAATGGTGAATGGTGAGAAACGAAACGCACGCTGCCTCGGCCGGGTTGTTTCCATCCCGGATCAATTGTAAGAGTGTGTCATCATTAATCTTTTTCTTTGCCATGGATACATCCTGGAAACATCATGGGAATTTTTGTTACTGCCGTCCTAGCCCGGTTGAGCCTCAAAATGAGCACCACACACATTTTCCACTCGACGACGCAGGCCGATACGCAGGACTGAGGACTGGGGACTGGGGACTGAGTAAAAGCCGAAGAAAGCGGCTTGCCATCTCACCCTGCCGATGCCCTTGATCCCTTTGTCCGCATGGAAACACATGGAAACTCCCTGGAAACATCATGGAAACATCATGGAAACTTTTGGGAGACTGTTTCCATTTGCAAGGGCTATCACCGCAGAGTCGCAGAGAGCGCAGAGAGAACTCAAAATTCAACAAGATTGACAAGACTCCCATGACTTAGAAACAGCCGTTTCTGTTAATTCTGCAAATCTTGTCCAGCAAAGCCTTTCTCCGCTCCCTCTGCGCCTCTGCGGTGGATCCACTTCTTTCCCGAATAGTCTGGCACACTCTGAGAGGTCGTGCAAAACGGCAACCAGAAAGGGCAATAGATGTGGCAATAGAAGCGGCAACCTGAAGAGGAAAAAAGAAAAAAAAGCAGTTGATTAGGCGAAGAGATCCAATTGTAGTCGCATTGTGACTACAATCATTGTGTTCGATGCTTAAGACAGCGTTAAGGGGAAATGGGTGAAGGGGTGGTGGAATTCATGCCCTGGTAAATTTTTCAATAATTGTCTTGTGGAGCGGATACCTGGCCAGCAGCTCCGCCCTCCCGCCAATCTCCATGTCCTCATACTCAAATCCGGGCGCGACAGTGCACCCGGCCAGGGTGAACTCTCCCGGTCCCTGCTGTTCAGCCGCAAACCAGTCTCCGGCCTTTATCGCCACGGCAAGATTCTCCCTTATCGAAATTGCGCCCCAATCTTTTTTAAACAAGACCGCCCAGTGGATCGAGAATGTAGATCGTGAGCGGATCGCCTTCGAAAAAATTCGCACTTCTCAAGGTATTTATGTACTTGTCAGCTAGTTGATATCTTGAAGTAAAAGCTCTGGACCCTCAGTCAGAGCTAAGTGATTTCTCCTAATTCTTGGTTTCCGAGTTTTGGTGGAGAGTGAGATATACACGGAGCGCCTGTCCCCGCTCTTGGCGCCGTTTGACTTCACATTCATATTATTGGTTGAAATTCCGTTTGCAATGCCTGCTGAAGTGAACTCAATTTTGTTTTTCACACTATTAAGCACAATCTAGATAAAATGTGATATGTAACAAAAAATATATCCTATTTCGTTAATTCCGGAGCCAGCTCATTTCGCCAAACCGCCCCCTGCCATGATTATCCTTAAATATCAATTACATACAAAATAGATGTGGATTTTTGCCCCTTGGCATCAATGTTGCCATATCTATCCAGCAACTGCGGAACTTAAAAGCAGAAAACCAATTATAAGAAAAGGAGAAAGTGATGAAAACGATGAAATCGATTATGAGTGGTTTGGCAGTGTTGGCTATGGCGTTCGCCTTGGTTTGTTCCAATGCCAACTCCGGATTTGCCTACCGGACCCCGTATCCTTGTGGTGTTCAGTCGCCCGCGTACCCCGACTATACCGATGCCCGCCCGGCTCCTTGCGATCGAGACCAAAACGTGAGTGCCAAAGATGCTGACAAAAACGACGTCTCAACAGGGAAAAACCCTTCAGCACTTAAACGGACGCCTGAGCCGATGGGTAGCCCCGGATTCTAACAGCTTAAGCATAACTGCTTAAAATGGATAAGGGAGACGGTTTCCCGCCTTCCTTATCCGTTTTATCCGACGCCACCCATTGACTGGTAACTTATAACTCCGATGAACAAATAAACAACCCGTTCGAGCATGAACAGCCGCAAACCAGCGAAACTGTAGAATTCAAAAAGCCCCCATCTCAGAACCAATCATTTCTGCGCCTCAAAACCCGCAATTCCCGGCCGGGCTCCGATTTTCTGCATTAAGAATGTTCGAAGGGAATATCCAGTTTTCTCATCCTGCTTCGGAGGGTATTGGGATTAATTCCAAGAAGCTGAGCCGCTCCTCTGGGGCCGCTTATCCTTCCATCGGACTTTTGAAGGGCCTGGCGGATTTGCCTGGACATGCCTTCATCGAGGGTGAGCAAGTTGTCGACCGCTACCTGCACTGTCCCTGAGACTGTGGTTTTCGCCAACATGTCCAAATGTTCGAACGTCAGCCGCCCATTTTTTTCCTTGCCACGTTTATTGATGAGCTCGCGCTCGATCAGGTTCTCCAGTTCTCGTATATTGCCGGGCCAGTGATAGGCCCTCAGGCGCTCGACCTCTTCTGCGGAAACGGAAGGCGGGGGGGTAGATTTTGAGGTCCTTTGATTTCAACATGATGTTGGTTGAAATTCCGTTTACAACGCCTTGCGGAAGTGAACTCAATTTTTGTTTTTCACGCTGTTAAGCAAAATTTAGATAAAATGTGATATGTAACAAAACAATATATCCTATTTCGTTAATTCCGGAGCCAGCTCATTTCGCTTAGCCGGTCCCAGTCTTGATTATCCTTAAATATCAATCATATACAAAATAGATGCGAATTTTCGCCGCTTGGCATCAATGTTGCCATATCTATCCAGTAACTGCGGAACTTAAAAGCAGAAAACCAATTATAAGAAAAGGAGAAAGTGATGAAAGTGACGAGATCGATTGTGAGCGGTTTGGTAGTGTTGGCCATGGCGTTCGCCCTGGTTTCAAGCAGCGCAGCCAGCGGGAATGTGAGCGCCAAAGATGCAGACAACCCCGGCCACTTCTCGACAGGGACCCCGTATGCTTGCGGTGTTGAGTCGCCTGCGTACCTCGACTATACCGATGCCAAGCCGGCTCCCTGCACTGATCGAGACCGAGATTCATCCAGACGGGTCCCGGAGCCGATGGGTAGTCCCGGATTTTAACTAGCTGCGTAATGCAGAGTAGGGGGACGGCTTTCCGTCCTCCTACCTCCCAGGATGTGCTGCCGGGAGTGGATAGTGGTAAAAGACGATTTTTCTAACTAGCAAAGGAGATTGCGATGAAAGAGTGCGGTTGCTGCGGGCGGCCTACACCTGAAAACATGTTGCTCCTTGGCTCCTGCCCTGATTGCTGGGCGGACACGCGCAGTACCGACTTGATAGCCGGACTGTCTTGGGGTATTGTAAAGGTGGTGGAATATGCAGCTTGATCCTTGTCAGAAGGCGGGCATCTGGTCAGTAGCCTGCCTTTCATAGAAGGATTAACGGCGCACGCATGGGAGCCGGATTTCTTAAGGAATTCAAAGCCTCCTTTGGTAACTCTTCACAATCCCAACTAAGTGGGCGTACGACTACAGAGTCGGTACCTAATGGAGAGAAGAAATGAAACAGTCTGGATGGATTAGAGTTTTTTTAATCGTTGCCTGTACGTCCATTTTTTTGCAGTCCAGCGGTGCTTTTTGCGCCGACCTTGGTGAAAAAGAATCGCTCGTGAACTTCCCCATCCCGCCCCCTGATTCTGAGCAAACGCAGACATATCTTGGTCTGAAAGCGATGAAACCGTTTAAAATCAGTGACATAAGGGCGAAGATCGTCGTTATCGAGCTCATGAGTGCACGCTGCCCGCACTGCCAAGCCAACGCCCCTATAATGAATGATGTCTACAAAACGATCCAGGCAGACTCAAGCTTGGCAGACGTAAAGGTTATCGCTATAGCAATCGCCGATGACCAAACCGGTGTGGAGACATTCAAGAAACAGTTCAAGACGCCCTTTCCGATTCTGGTCGACGAAAACCGTGAGATTACGCGCACAACGGGTGTTAAAACCACTCCAACTACTATAGTTGTTTCGGCTGAGGACGCCAAAGTGCTTTTCACCCACGCCGGAGTAATCTCGGACGCCGACGCGTTTGTAAAGCAGATTAAATTCGTAAAGCAGATGGAAGCTCTGGACAAAGAATAAAAAGAGTAGAACAACCGTGGTAATGAGCTATATGGAATTCGAAAATTTAAGGATTTTGCTCAAAAATTCCGTTTTTCGGGATTTGCCCCTTGAAGAGCTCGATGAGCTTGCCCGAACAGTTAAGAGCAGGGTTACGGCTCCTGACGAGATCATTTTCAAAGAGGGCGACGCGCCGGATGCTTTCTATATTATTAGTTCCGGTCTAGTTAGGATTTTCGTCAGGTACGAGGACGGGATCGAGAGGGATCTCCATGTATGCGGACCGGGCGAACACTTCGGCGAGGTGGATCTTTTCACAGGCGAGACTCGTACCGCTAATGCAATAAGTGTTGATGAAGCCCACCTCATTGTAATCACCAAGGAGCAATTTGACCGCCTCCTTCGCGATCACCCTGATCTTTTCAAGAATTTCGCGCGGCAGGTGCGCGGCTGGCTCTTGAGAGACCAGGAAATCATCCAGCAAGAGGCCGATGCGGTAATCGGGGCCTCCCGGGCGCACTGGTTCGATTTTGTGCTTATCATCGGGGTAAGCGTGCTCCTGGCGCTAACCTTTAACTTCTCAAATCCTTATCGAATTCCACTTATCCCCGAGCGTCCCGAGGCAGTTCCTTCGATCAGCGCCTCTGCGGCAATGCAAGATTACCGGCAAGGACAAACTTTGATTGTCGATGCCATGCCCGACAATTTCTACCAGCAGCGGCACGTAAAGGGCGCAATCAATATGACGAAGGCGCTTTTCGATTTCGTCTACCTGATGAGTTTCTCCGAGGGAGATAAAAACAAAAAGATAGTGGTTTACGGCAATACCATAAGCAGGCCTTATGATTTTGAAATCGCAGACAAATTGCTGCTGCGTGGATATAGGAATGTTAAGGTCCTGGATGGCGGTTTAAAGGCCTGGGAGGCTAATGGCTATCCGGTCGAAAAAGAGGCTTCGGAATGATCCAGTCGTTTCTTAAACGAGTGTTAACAAGTGAGTATCTCTCTTTTGCGCTCAGGATTTACCTGGGTTATTTCTTCATCTACGCAAGCTTGAGCAAAATTCCATATCCCGCTCAATTTGCCGAATCAATAGCTAATTACCGGCTGATTCCTTATATGTTCCTAAACCTGGGAGCCCTCATACTGCCGTGGATTGAACTCGTCACCGGCCTTTTTTTGATCATCGGTTTCAAGTCGCGTTCATCCATAATATTGATCGGACTGCTTCTGATAATGTTCGACGCAATGGTCCTGATCAACATGTACTGGGGTGCTCCGATCACCTGTGGTTGCTACGACACGGTGGGTGAACCTATTGGCTGGAAAAAGGTCCTGGAAAATGCACTGATGCTGGTTTTCTCAGTCCAGATTTACTGCTTCGACAGACCGGGGCTTTTGAACAGATTCAAATCGTTTATTGGCCCAGGTAGCGGAATTACAACCGTAGAATCGTGAAGGGTTCTTTATGCGAAAAACGATGCGACCTCCGGTTTTTCTGCTGCCGGTGTTATTCAGTCTCTTTCTTTTCACCGCCGCGGCCGGTTGCGGTTCAGGGACCCAGCACGTTGGGACCTATATTGCCGAAATCAAGGATTCCTCTCACCGCAGTGAAACCACTATGGAATTGAAAGAAACAGGGACTGGAGTCTGGAAGGTTGGTGATGACGAGGTCGCCTTTTCGTGGCATGTTAAAGGCAACGAACTCAGGCTCCATACACAGAGCGGTGGAGTTATTGTTGCAAGCCTGGATAACCAGATTATTCACGTCACCCTTCCAGGATCGAATGAATTCTCGTTCAGGAAAGTGAAACCCAAGACGCAGTAATTACATGGATCAACTGGAAACAGAATGATAAATTAAACGGTAAATTCCAGTACCCTCCCATATTACAGCAATCTTCCGTGCAAAGGAGCAAGGCAGGAAAGCACACAATCGGCAGTAAACGTGCAAGGCGTTTAACCGGTGCTGAAAGCAGGTTATCATGATCCAGGCTCCTTTCCCAGCAAGGCCGACAATTAGATAGGTTCGCCATGGCCGATGACTTCCGGCCACGTTGCTTCATAAGGGCAAGCTCCATGCCAGTATGAGCAACTCAAGGCTGCACCTTCCCGAGTAGACGCTGGGCAACATTTTTACCTTTGTCTACGGGGCGTTACCGGAGCACTGATACGGCGATTCGTCAAATAAAACTAAAAATTTGCCAAATATCGTGATGCCGCTATACACCGTGAGAAGTTCCTCTCTTTTCCAAAGCAGGTAAAATAAAAAGAATACGGTTATTGATGGCGGGGAGGAAATTTACCATTTCCGGCGGTGAGGCAGGAGCGCTTCATGAGAGCCTTTGGCAGAGTCGTGGCGTCCAAAAGCTGCCGGCGGGTTATGTAGCCTTCGCGGAATACATCCCAACTCAATATATATGCCCCATTCCCTGTGCCGGCAAAAGAAATTCACGATATATAGCACGTAAACGATATTTAACGAATTTATATGTCCTATATAGTGAATTATAGTCAGGGGAATCCACTATCTATCTGAAATTAAAAAGCAAAACTCCCTGGCATGAGTTTGGCTCTATTTCCAGTCGAGGCTGCGGGCATCGGCCTGCTCACCTGCTCGCTGGAGTGGCCCCCTGGTAACCCGCCAATCCCCCCGTCCCGTGAAAATTCGGGCCGGTTCGCGCAGCCTCACCAACGCAGGAGCTCAGGCGCTGGAGTCCGGTTGAGAAGGAGGGAGAATGGCATGATCAGGCTTGAGATGATAAACATTCGCACGGCAGGGATTATCGAAGCCGAAAAGGTCCTCGATATCTGTAGACAAATGTTCCAATCCATTGCAGACGAGAAGCTTTTGAAAGTGACCGTGTTTTGCGACGCGAGATATGAGACCGATATAAGCGTCCATCTTCAATGGAAGTCCGACTCCGGGTCTGGGAGCATTTTAGGCAGAATGTTGAGTTTCGCGCTTGGAGATCTCGGACTGGTGAGCCACACGTTATGGATTGAGCAGGAAGAGGTTATCACCGGTGCTAAATCGGAACTGGTTTCGGGAAAGACGGCCTTAAGCATGACAAAACCATGATGATGACTTCTGCTCGCCCCCAGTACCGCTGTGGAGGGGGAGGGTTTGGAACGGCTTAAAAAATCACAAGAGAGGGACGATATGGAGTGGCTGGAAAGGGACATGTCCGGACACAGGGAGTTGCAGAGGGCGATCGAGGAATCGGAACAGCCCATGCAAGAGATCAGAGAGCACATCCTGCACACGCTCATGACCCTGTCGCACGATCTGAGGGGGCCACTCGTTTCATTGACAGCCGGGATGCAGCTCCTTGTACGAGGCAGGTTCGGTAGTATGGACGAGAGTGTCGTCATTAAAGTGAAAGGTTTACTGAGGCAGGCCATCCGTCTCAATGGGATCGCCGAGGATTGTCTAGCCAGAGCTGCCGCAATCGACGGATTCGGTGAGATCCAAAGGGATGCACTTGATCTGAGAAAGGACGTCATCGCTCCAATCATAGAGGAACTCGCGGACGAAATCCTGACCGGACGGGTAATGATCGGTTTGGAAGCCGTTCCCGCGGGAGCCGTTACCATTCATGCCTCCGGGAGATGGCTCAGAAGCGTATATCGGAACCTCCTCAGTAATGCCGTGAAATACGGTGGAGCAGGATGTGCTGTTGTTTTTGGCTATGAGGACCATAGCCCTTACCATCAATTGAACGTCTATAACAGCGGGGAGCCCATTCCGGAGCAGCTTCGCGACAGGCTTTTCACCAAGTTCGGCCGCATCGGAAGCATTGCTGAAAATGCTACCGATGGAATAGGCCTCGGACTGTATCTGGTGCGGGAGATCATAGGTAAACATGGAGGTGAGATTTGGTATGAGGCCTGCCGGAGTGGTTCGAATTTTCTGTTCACCATTCCAAAGGAAAAACAACAATGACCTTCGAGCAAACATTAATCGGCAATATTGAATGTCTATGGAAACATCTTGGGCTTTAAAAGAGGAGATAACAAGATGGAGGCGCGACAGAAAGTCATAATAACTGATTTTGATAGGCCGTTCTGGAGAAAGGCAGGGTTCACAATCAAGAGGGAGGTTGCAGCAATTCCAGCAGCACTCATTCTGATAATAGTTGGGCCAATAGTAATGGGCATTCTCGCGATGATAATATTTCATTGTTAAATCGCCAAAGGACGGTTCAGAGACCCTTTACGGTTGCACCAAACGGTGAAGCCATATAGCTAACTATATAGAGATATCATGTGAGGTGATGATGCGAGCCATAGATTTGCAAGGAGACAGGGGTATGGTTGTCATTTATGGTGGCGGCATTGCGGGCGCCATGCTCGCCAGGGAGCTATCCGGGGATTGCGAGGTTACGCTGGTTGATCCGAACGACTACTTTGAGATTCCCATGGCGACACCGCGCAGCCTGGTGACTCCGGAGTTTGCCGACCAGTCGATCATTGCGTTTTCGACGGCGCTGCCCGGCGTCAAAGTGGTGCGGGCAAGCCTGTTGGAGCTTGACGCAAGCGGGGGACTGGCGCAAACCCATGACGGCCAACAGATGCGCCTGAGGGGCGATGTCACCGTGCTGGCGACCGGCAGCCGTTTTGCCAATGAACTGATGCGGGCCAATGGCGCCACCGCCGGGGAGCGCAAGGCGTTTTATACCAGGTATCAGAAGCAGTTGGCGCAAGCAGGGCGCGTTCTCATCGTGGGCGGTGGGCCGATTGGCATTGAAGTGGCCGGTGAGATTACGGACAACCATTCCGATAAAAGCATCACCATTCTGGAAGCCGGTCCGCGCATTTTGGGCGGCACTTCCCAAGAGGCCGCCAGACACGCTGCGTCCGTGTTAACCAGCCGTGGAGTGACCATTCTGTGCGGCGAGTTTTTGGAGAGTGCAGGCAGCCCCATGACGGAAGTATTTGCCGACGCCGGCGAGGCCAGAACAAGCAGCGGTCGCGTAATTGCATACGATCTGATCGTCTGGTGCGTTGGGGGCAGGCCCAATACGTCCTACATGACACCGCACTTCGCTTCGCGATTGAATGATGCCGGCCGGATTCGCGTCACGCCGCAGTTGCGGGTTGAGGGTAGTGAAACGCTGTTTGCATTGGGCGATATCACCGATCTGGATGAAAACAAAATGGCCTGGCACGTCACGCCCCAGGTCAAAAACGCGGTGTTCAATATCCGCCAGGTGCTGGCGGGCAGGCGTGCGGACGCCGACCTTAAGGTGCACCATCCGCGAACCAACAATCCGATGATGGCCGTCTCCATCGGCCGTCATGCCGGCGTATTGCATTTGCCCGTGCTGGGAGTCATTCGGTCGCCCTGGTTGAACCGCATGGCTAAGGCGGGCCACATGCTGGTGCCAAAATACCGAAAGATCCTCGGAGTCTGACGGGCACGCCGCGCCATTGTGAAGCAGCAGGCTCGATTGCATGTGCCGTGGGCGCTCCGGCACTGGCCCCGCTCCGGCACCTAGCAGCACCAGGGCGGTCCCCTTCGCGTCCTTGGTAAATGCTCGTAGTTCTCATATTGTTGGTTGAAATTCCGTTTACAACGCCTGAAGTGAACTCAATTTCTGTTTTTCACGCGATTAAGCAAAATTTAGGCAAAATTTGATATATAATGAAAAAATATAACTTATTTTGTAAATTCCGGAGCCAAGTCATTCCACCAAGCCGCCCCTAGTCTTGATTTTCCTTAAATATCAATCATATACAAAATAGATGCGAATTTTCGCTCCTTGGCATCAATGTTGCCAAATCTATCCAGCAATTGCGGAACTTAAAAGCAGAAAACCAATTATAAGAAAAGGAGAAAGTGATGAAAGCGACGAAATCGATTGTGAGCGGTTTGGTAGTGTTGGCCATGGCGTACGCCCTGGTTTCAAGCAGCGCAGCCGGCCGGAATGTGAGCGCCAAAGATGCAGACAATCCCGGCTACTTCTCAACTGACTACGCCAGTGTATTCAAAGATATTAATAATCAATTTGATGCCAATGATCAGTATATTAAAATTAACAGCGATAATAATATTGATTGGTATATTCTAAAGAGTGACATACACAATAATGTTCCAAACGTAGTTACTCACAAGCCATTAGCAATAACGGTCATCGGCGTTATGAGAAATAGACATATATCTGTCCTTATGGCTCATGCTTATGTATATCCACAACTCCCATCGGCGCTTTTCTCAAAGATCGTATTAGCCTCCACGTGTAATGATTCTGATATGATAATAAGTGGTGCTGTTGACGCCGATTCCAAAACGTTTTATGAAAACGACACTAAACGGAAGATAGATTGCGGTTTTTGGAGAAATTTATCGTCTGAGGTAATTCCAGTTGTGTCAGGAGAAGCGAAGAAAATATCACGTAACTAGAGTAGACTTCCATCTATTCTGGTAGAAGCTGCAAATCGTCGCAGGTTCATGTAAGGAAGAAATAAGATGGAGACCTTGATAACCATTAGCCGGCTTGAAGATCGATTGCGGCGATTGACTCCAGAGGGACTTGAAGCGGTATACGATTTTATGTCATGCCTGCTGGATCGAGAAGGAGAAGAACTCCTGGCCACAACCAACTCCGACCCGTTTCAAACTATGTTTGATTCGGAAAAAGTCCTTCGCCCTGACCGGGGTCGACCGGAAGAGACCGCTGCATGGGCAGATTTGTAAAAGGCGAATCATAGCTCGGTGAATGAGTGAATGAGGGGGTGCTCTGGCTTCGACAGGCTAACAACAGGCTTTCTCTGCGGTTAATTCAAATCGAAATCTGTTCTACCTTGGCATCCGCCGGAAGTATAATAATAAATTTGGGGAGGGAACCGGATAAGATGTTTTACGACGGGTTGCTTCGGGAATTTTCCAAACTCGGCAAACTGAAGAGGAACATCCAAAAGATGAGGAACAAAACAGGGAAATCAAAGAGTTGGTCCCCCAAGCTCGAGTTATCTGCTGGTCACAATGACATGACGAGCAACCTCGAGCGGGGGTTGCGTATGGAAAACGCAGGAGCAAGCGGGGTCGGGTCCAGCAATCCAACATCGCCAGCCTAATCGGGACGACAGAGACAAAGACTGTGAACATTTCTTTCAGGTCAAAGAGGTCTATTATGATTGCATGGGTTCGTCAGAAACTAGCATCCCGGTTTCCGGCTGTGGGTGGATCCGGGCAATCTGAACTCGACAGAATCCTGGTATACGCGAATCTGCGCCGACAACACGTCCTGATCTGGGTGTGTGTCTCATTTCACCTGGCAATCATTTGCCAGGATTTTGCGAGAACAGGGAGCATCTATTCGCCTTATATCGAAACCGGACATTTAGGCATACTCTTCTGTTGCATCATTTGTCTTTTCACAATCGGTAGGCCGACCTCTGCGGCAGAGATCGATCGCCGCCACCGGTTCTGTGAGGGAGTGGTATTCGTTTTGATTTTTCTCGGCGCAGGCCTTCAAACCGGCTTTGTGATACCCGGTGAGCTCGCCACCATTCCTTATGTCCTGATCATTTTCCTGTCGGCTGCTTTTTTTTACCTGGACGGTCTAAAATTGTTCGCTTTATTCGGCCTCGCCTGGTCTGTCTGGTTGGCTATGGTCTGGCGTTTTTCAAGCAAATCGGGATTTCTTACAGAAATCGTCATCGCCGGCACCGTCGGCACCGTCGTGGCTATGATAATAGCGCACACCACCTATGTCACCTTTGTTAAGGATTTCTTGAGTTGGGCGATCATTGAACAACAGAAACAACAACAAAGAGAACTTAAAACTCTGAATGAAGTTTCTGCGAGACTGGCTCACGAAATCCGTAATCCCCTGATGTCGGCAGGCGGATTTGCGCGAAGGCTCTCCTCGTCCATGAGTCCGGGCGATCCTAATCGGGCAAAGGCGGAAGTTATCGTAAAAGAAGTGGGCCGACTGGAGGCAATTCTGAGTGTGATCCTGAATTACTTGAAGCCCTTGGAGCTCAATAGGTCGCCGGCGAATCCAAACGAGTTGGTTACAAGGGCATTGCACAGCATGAGCGCGAAAATCCAGAAGCGAAAGACGGGACTGGATCTCCATTTGCGTCCTGAACTTCCAGAGATTTCGGTTGACCCGACACTAATGAAAGAGGCGATGGAGGTCCTGTTCAATGACGCTCTAAATCGTATGCCGGATGAGGCCACTCTCTTCGTTGCTACCTTGCAGGAGAATAACGTGTTCAAGCTGGTCATCCGCTATCCCGCCATGCACATGTCGGCCGATGACGTGGAGGATTTCTTCTATCCTTTCACAACCTCCCGGATCGAGTACGACGACGGGCATGATGCCGTAGATCTCCCGAAGTGTCGAATTATTGTGGAGAAACATAGAGGGGAAATCAATGTAACACTACAAGAATCAGATAAAATCCTCATTCAGGTGTCCTTACCGCTCACCTCCATGTAATGGTTGCAGTTTACAAGGTACGTACGATCTGGATAGGTGCGCGAGGAGGAGGGATCAAGCACCAGCTCGTTTCGAGCCTTCGATATCAACTCATCGAGATCGTGCTGCTGGCGGTCCTGCCTGCCGTGGGGCTCATCCTCTATTCGGGGTTCGAGGAGCGCACAAGCGCTGCATTTCGAGCCCAGAAGAGTGCGAAAAAGCGCAGCGCGGAAGGCATCCCGCCGCCATTCTCGACGCTCCGCTATGCGGGGCTGTCAGCGGGATGCATGGTCAGCTTCTCAATGATTGTTACATGTTGCGGAAACCTCGACTTCAACTCCTAATCCATTCCCTACAAAATCAGAAATGAACTGCTCGATTTTTTCAAAAGAATATTCGTTACTGATCATTGTTCTCAAGCACATGATCTTGATGATCCCGGTAAGGGTGTAGGCTGTGAGATCAGGATCCACATTTCTGTATATGCCGGTCTCAATACCTTTTTGTACATCTCGGATAACGGGTTTTGTCAGAGCATGGTAAGCCTTTTTGATCTTATCATGGGGCCATTGGTCTTCACCGACCATTTCAGCGCGCAACTGGTTCAAAATATGGATGTACTTCAAGTAGTTATCGTAGAAGACCCGGCCGCGGATAAGCATCCTTTTGAGGATATCATCCTCCTGCCTTATGGCTTCAGTCGCATCACCCAGGATGGTCCGGATCACGACATCAACTACATCCACGAAGAGAGCCTGCTTGTCTTTGAAGTAGATGTAGAAAGTGCCCGTTGAAATGCCCAGGGAGCTGGTGATGTCGCGGACTTTTATCTTACGATAGCCTTTTTCAGAGAAAATCCTTATCGCCGCTTTAAGAATCTCCTGCTTCTTCCTATCCTTGGCTTTACTGATCGTGGCAATCTCTCGCAACTGAGATTCGAGCGAATCGCCGGGCTCATCGTCCCTCTGTTCCAGTTTCGCGATGCTCTCTTTTAGAAAGGAAAGCGACACCCGGCCACTTGATTTGATTTTTTGAATACTCTCAAGCCTTTTAAGGTGACTCTCGTCGTAGTAGGCCATCGTCCTGCCGGTCTTTACAGGGGGATGGAGTACGCCATGCCGCACGTAGAAGTGTATGCTCGTCTTTGGCACACCTGCCTTGCTCTCCAGCTCACTGATACGCATGAATCCCTTCTCGCTCATCTTCTTTCTCCAAACTATAGATTGACACTCTATAGATCATGAAACACTCTTTTCGGTAAGCCCCTCAGCCGAATTGTTTTTCGGCTGCAGACCGCTTGTAATGAAGTCAAAAACGAACGCCTCGATTTGCTCGTAATTATATTTGCTGTCTATAATCGTTCTAAAACACATCATTTCGATGATCCCGGTAAGGGTATAGGCTGTGAGATCAGGATCCACATTTCTGTATATGCCGGTCTCAATACCTTTTTGTATATCTCGGATAACGGGTTTTGTCAGAGCATGGTAAGCCGTTTTGATCTTATCATGGGGCCATTGGTCCTCACCGACCATTTCAGCGCGCAACTGGTTCAAAATTTCGCTGTATTTCGAGTAGTTATCGTAGAAGACCCGACCGCGGATAAGCATCCTTTTGAGGATATCATCCTCCTGCCTTATGGCTTCAGTCGCATCACCCAGGATGGTCCGGATCACGGTATCAACCACATCCACGAAGAGTTCCCGCTTGTCTTTAAAATAGATGTAGAAAGTGCCGGTCGAGATACCCAAAGAGGCGGTTATGTCCCGGATTTTTACTTTTTGATATCCCTTTTCGGAGAAAATCCTTATTGCCGCCTTGGCAATCTCCAGCTTTTTGCGGTCTTTTGCCTTGGTTGTCGCGGCAATCTCTCGCACGGAAGACGCGAGAGGGGCCCTGGACTGGCCCTCTTTCTTTTCCAGGCTCTCTTTGAGAAACGAAAGAGGTACTCTGCCTTCAACCTTGATCTTTTGAATGCTCTGAAGTTTTTTGAGGTGACTTTCATCGTAATAGGCCATAGTTCGACCGGTCTTTAAGGGGGGATGCAGAAGCCCGTGTCTCACATAGAAGTGTATCGTCGTCTTTGGCACACCGGCTCTCTTCTCAAGTTCATTGATCCGCATATATCCTTTTCTATCCATCCTCACCCTCCATACTGTAGACCGTAACTATATAGATCAAGAAATCCCGATCCGCCGGTCGTTGCGAACTATCCGCGCAAGTTGGCCTCTCCTGGCTATCATCATTTCAGTAACTTAGATGGATATGTCCAAATTTACTACTAAGCCGCTCGCTGGCTTTCAATGGTCAGTGGCTCGACAGCCACAGAGGATAATGAACGCTCATCTCTCCTGTGCAGATTAGCTTAGATAACCAGGGTTGTCAACTCGTTCCACCCGTCCCGCAGAGGTCATCCCACAAGAATGTGCGGACCACGGAATCTTCTTCCACCCAAACATCGGCATGGTCGCTTAAAACGCAGAATGCGCAAGGCATCGAGGTTCCATGACCTTCCTGCTTGCCTTTCTTTGCTCCACTTAAAATCTATAGACCATAACTATATAGAGTACTAACATTCCATTTCTTTGCCAGAGCAGATTATCCCATGAACACTGTTTTTCAATGTTTAAATAGTATTTATATTCAGCTATTTACCTATGTTCATTCAATATTGAACCGCATAGCGATCATCTGTTGACAACGGTTGAACTATATATTAACTCTAGTCACGAATGTTCGTTCGAGCTATCTAGACTGATTTTCATCGCCGACCTCAATTGCATCCTGCAGATCAGAGCCCGCTGGGTTCATAAAGAACACGCCTTGTGAAATTGAACGAGAAAGAGAAGTGCACCCGTGGAGAAGGGGTAAAGATGATGAGTGAGGGCAAAGGAAAAATAGCAATAGTCGGTATAGGCGAGGTCCCCTGTGGGGTTTATCCGCAGAGATCGCAGTGGGACATCATTTACGACATCTGCATTGCGGCGGTGCAGGATTCCGGCCTGGACAAAAATGATATCGAAGCCGTCGTCACCGTTGCGCCTCAGGCCCAGGCGAGGCTATCGGCCGAGATATCCTTCGGAAAGATTCCTGAAGAGTTGGGGTTGAGGGGCTGCAAAGATGTATGTCTCTGTAATGCGGGAGGCGCAACCACTTCCAACTGCATTCGCCTGGCCGAGCATATGATAACGACCGGCTTAGCCCGGGCAGTCCTTGTACCCCAGGTTACCGTTCATTCCACCATCGCTCAGGACGAGCTGATCAATTTTTTTGCCCAGGCCGGCATGGACCTTCAATGGGAATATCCATTCGGAACGACCTACAACGCCATGATCGCCATGATGACCCGTAGTTACATGCATGAAACGGGAGCCACACCGGAAGAAATGGCCTCGATCGTCGTGTCTTTGCGCAAATGGGCTGCGCTCGACCCCAACTCAATGTTCTTTAATAAGAAAGTCCCTTCCATAGAAGAAATCCTTTCGTCACCCATGGTAGCAGACCCTCTACACAGAAGGGAATGTAACGTATTAGCCGACGGTGGGGCCGCCATGGTGATCACTTCGGCGGAACTGGCGCCAAAAGTGACCCGGACGCCTGCCTACAAGCTTGGCGAAGGCGCCGTTTTTTTTAGCGCATGTCCCCTGCTCAGAGAGGATGGGATGATGTTGAGCGGCTTCAGAGAGTCTTCAGAAAAAGCCATTTCCGAGGCCGGCATCACCAAAAAAGATATCGACATTTGGAACATCTACCTGGCCTATCCGGTCGGGCACCCTATTGCGATGGAGGCCCTTGGACTCTGTGAGCCCAAAAAAGGGTGCAAACCGTTTATGGAGGGAAGAACCTGGCCTGGCGGGGATATGCCGTGGTCCACCATCGGAGATGCTGTCGGGCGCGGGCATACGGGGTCGGGCGTGAGCACTGCAACCTATGTCGATACAGCCCGGCAACTCATGGGCAAAGCCGGCGCGCGCCAGGTAGAAGGAGCGAAATTCGTTTTTATGAATACATCCGGAGGGTCGGGGATGAACAATATCGCCACAGTTTGGGGGAAGGAGCTGGCATGAGTGATCAATACATAAAACCGATTCCGATTGTGCAACCTTGGACTGAAGCCTTCTGGGCAGCGACAAAGAAGCACAGCCTCCTGATCCAGAAATGTAATTCATGCACTAAGTTGATCTTTTACCCCAGAAAGCGCTGTCCGTATTGCTGGTCTTCGGACGTTGGATGGCAGCAAGCCAGCGGCAAGGCCAAAGTGAATACGTTCACCATTGTCCGGGACATGGTAGAGCCCAAATTCATGCCCGACCTTCCTTATGTTCTGGCGACGGTAGATCTGGAGGAAAAAATCCGGATGATGACCCGGATCGTCGAGTGCGACCCCGAGGTGGTCAAAATCGGGATGGATGTCGAGGTAGTCTTTGAAGATATTACTAATCAGCATGCGCTGCCTCTTTTCAGACCAACAGATGAAAGCCTCAGAATCAAAAAAACGGATGCCGATCAGACCGACAAGGCTTCCGAGCCCGATGTTTTCATGGGCCCTGCCGATTACCAGACGATTCTCTACGAGGTCGGTGGACCGAACGGTGCGGTATGTCGCATCACCATGAACCGGCCTGAGAAACAGAATGCCATTAACGTGCGCATGGCCCTGGAGCTGCGGGATGCCTTCCGAAGGGTCCGGGAAGACAGGTCAGTCGGTGTTGTAGTTCTGGCGGGCGCTGGAGGACAAGCCTTCTGTTCGGGCGGCGATCTGGATGTTTTCCCATTGCTTGCCGAACATGAGACGAGCCTCAACTGGCTCGCTCATCAAGGCCTCGATGTTCAGAAAGCGATCACGGACTGCGAAAAGGTAGTCCTTGCCAAAATCGACGGGCACTGCCTGGCAGGAGGACTCGAGCTCGCCCTTTGCTGCGATCTGCTTTATGCAAAGGAAACCGCCAGGATGGGATTTACGGAAATCAGTATGGGCGTTCTTCCCGGGTGGGGCGGAACGGCCAGGATAGTTCGGAGCATGCCGCTCTTCAGGGCCCGCGAGCTCGTCTATAGCGGCCGCAGAGATTACACGGCCCGAGAGATATTCGAAATGGGTTTTCTAACACGTGTTTTCAAGGATGAAGAGTTCGAAGAACAGTTCGAAAAGGCCGTTACCCAGCTCGCTTCCAAAAAGCCCATAGCTCTCAGGATGGGCAAGGAAGTCATGGCTCGATCCGCCGAGGGAGGCAGCATCGATACGGCTCTCGCTGTTGAGCGCAACGGCATCCAGTGGCTGACCTACGCGCCGGACGTTCAGGCCATGATGGCTCAATTCCGCAAGGACGTGAAGAAGAGTTAAAGGAGTGTGGAATGGACTTCAATTTTACCGAAGAACAGGAAATGTTGCGCAAGACCATCCAGAAGTTTTGCAAAAACGAGCTGAGCAAGGAAAAAGTGCGCTGGATGGACGAAAACTGCGACTTCATTCCGGATGAATTATGGAATGGATTGGTAGATCTCGGGATATTCGGCCTTCCCATCCCCGAGCAATATGGAGGACTCGGACGGGGTTATACCGACCTGATGATCGTGATGGAAGAGCTGGCCACGGCTTCCGTTCCCGTTGCCCTGTGCGCCGGAACAACCCTGTCTTTTGGGGTAGGCCCCGTTGTGCACCTTGGAACGGCAGAGCAAAAGGAGCAGCACCTGCCGCGTATTGCAGAGGGTCGTGAGAAATGGGCCATGGCGTTGACAGAGCCGGAGGGGGGAACGGATATTCTGGGCGCAATACGGACCAGGGCGGAAGACAAAGGCGACCACTGGCTTATAAACGGCCGGAAGATCTTCATAACCGGCGCCCATGTGGCCGACTACATTCTGACCATCGCCATCACCGATCCCGAAGCGAAGCGGTCTCAAGGACTGAGCGTCTTTATCGTCCCGCGAAAAACTCCTGGGCTGGAAACCGGCTTAATTCCCAAACTGGGCTGCCACGCCTGCGGGGCAAACTTTGTCTACTATGATGATGTGCGCATTCCCAAAGAAAACCTGCTCGGCACGCTAAACGAAGGGTGGCGGGGCCTGCTGAACGTCCTCAATCCCGAGCGTATAGGCACGGCGGTTCTGAGCCTTGGCGTCGCCAAGGCTGCCTTCGCGGATGCCTTTGAATACGCCAAACAGCGCAATGCCTTCGGAGGCCCCATCGCCCGCTTTCAAATACTTCAGCACTACCTCGCCGATATCGTCATCGAAATCGAGAATGCGCGCAACCTGGTCTACAAATGCTCCTGGCTCGCCGACCAGGGAAAACCTTTCCACATAGAGGCTTGCATGGCAAAAATCGTCGCAGCGCGCGCCTCTGAGAAGGCGGCGACATGGGGCATGGAAATTCTCGGGGGATATGGCTACGCCATGGAGTACGACATGCAGCGATACTTCAGGGATTACAAGCAGATGGCTTTCGCGCCCATCTCGGATGAGATGGCGAAGAATATGATCATGCAGTTCATGGGATATCCAAAAAGCTGGTAAATGATTGTACTGGAATTCAAGGACAAACAATGAATGCTTTCAAGGAAGAGTACAAGAGGAAGCTCGAATCGGTTGAAGATGCTGCCAAACGCATCACAACTGACGATAAAGTGATTAGCGGAATGGGTCTGGCTAATCCTGTCGGTCTTCTTAATGCTCTTGGTAAACGTGCAATGGCGGGCGAATTTGAAAACGTCGAACTCGTCCTTATGAGTCTTGTATTATGTGATATGGAATGGGTTAAGGCTGAATATTCCAGATACATGCGCGTGCATGAGCTTTTCCTGATGGCGCCTGAAGTCAGAGACTTGGTACATCAAGGATTTGCCGATTATCAGCCCTGTCATGGTTCCGACATGCCGGATCTTATGACAGACTTCACGTTGAAGGATCTTCCCCCGGGGAAAGGGAAGGTTATAACCAGCGTCTCACCAATGGACAGGAACGGTTATTTCAGTTTCGGCACTACTCCCGGCCCCGTTGTAGAGCCGGCGAGGATGGACAACACAACCGTAATCCTGGAGGTAAATCAGAATCAGCCACGGGTCTTCGGAGATAACTTCATACATATCTCGGAGGTGGACCACGTTGTTGAATTCGACACTCCATTGCTGAATGCTCCTTCCCTTGCCCCAACCCCTGAAGATTTGGCCATTGCCGATTTAATCGCTGAGATGATCGAAGACGGTTCTACCATACAGTTGGGCATTGGGGGGATACCTAACCAACTGGGAACAGCCCTGGCGAACAAGCATGACTTAGGGGTCCATTCAGAGATGGTGGGAGATGCGTTCAAACACCTTTGGGAACTGGGCGTGATAAACGGCAGGAAGAAAACCGTCCGTCCCAGGAAAATAACGGGGTGTTTCGCCATGGGTTCAACCGAGGTGTACGAGTGGATGCACGAGAACCCTGCCATAGAGATGTACAGCCAGGCATGGACCAACAATCCTTTCGTGATAGGCCAAAATCACAAGATGGTGGCAATAAACCAGGCATTGGAAATAGACCTGACGGGTCAGGTAGCGTCCGAAAGCATCGGTCCCCGTCAGTACAGCGGCACTGGGGGGCAGTTCAACTTTACCCAGGGCGCCCAGTTCTCACCGGGAGGAAAAGCTTTTCTATGCATGCACTCAACGGCGCAAACGAAAAACGGCAGGGTATCCAAGATTGTACCCATGTTGCGCCCGGGCGCAGTAGTCACAACTCTGCGCACCCAGGTTCAGTACGTAGTAACCGAGTACGGCGTCGCGCTCTTGAGAGGCAAGCCGATGCGAGAAAGGGCCAGGGCGCTCATTGGCATCGCTCATCCGGACTTCAGGGACCAACTCCGCGAGGAGGCCGGGAGGCTGCGTCTATTTTTGTAAAGATATCGGAACGAAATAAACGGCTGCAGGGTTTTGGAGGAGCCGGCGGAAAAATGTCAACCCATAGGTTCCGGGGAAAGGCGTGAACGCGGGTTGTGAGATTCATCACGGTCGCTAATCACCTCTCTTGATAGCAAAAACCATTCTCTTTCATCTCTTCCTCTGCGTTCTCTTTGCTCAGCGTAGGTCTCACAAAATCTTACAGGTCGAGTTTTAGAAAGCTCTTCGAGAGATCCTTTCATTTCCTTTATTCGAATTAACCGGGCTCGGACAGCTTGCCGGGGCAGACCGGCATCTGAGAAAGGGGGTGGGAAGTCGCACAGGCTAAAGGCATTGCCGGAGGCTCCAAGACAACCTTTAGGCACACAGCCAGGCATCGGAAGGAGGTGCAGGTATGAGCGTTGAGTTTAAAAAGGATTCTTTCTTTAAGATCGACCCGGAGGCTCATTTGGTCGGCAATTTGGACCAGGTGAACCATTTCCCGGGCGTCAAGATGTGGTGGAGAGCCATAGATGGCATCCGTCGTCCCTTGCTCTCAGGCATGCCACCGGATTCTTTCGATGGTTTGGAACCGTGGGAAATGGAGAAAAGCAAGGACCCGGCGAAACTGCTGGCAGCTATGGACAAGTATGGAGTAGACGTCGCCTGTCTTTTGCCCGAGTCCATGATGGACACCACCGGCTACACCACTCGTTGGTGCAGTAACGGAGAGATGGCGCAAATCGTTGAGGCCAACCCCAATCGATTCATGTACCAGCCCAACCTCTCGCCGATAAAGTACAAGGGCGTGAAAAATACGATTTGGGAATTGGAGTACTGGGTCAAGGAAAAAGGGGCTAGGCTCTTTAAGTTCTACCCGCCCGAGGACACCTATATCAATGATCCGGAACTTTGGCCGTTTTACGCCAGGGCTGAGGAACTGGGAATCGTGCTCGATATTCATACGGGTTTTTGCTGGGTCCCTCCCGGAAAAAGCAAGTACGCGCTTCCAATCTATCTGGATGACGTAGCCAGGGACTTTCCCGAGCTCAAGATCAATGCCTTTCACATGGGCTATCCCTATTGCGACGATCTCAACATGGTGGCCATGGGCCATCCCAACGTCTACCTGTGCCTGAGCCTGCTGGTTCCCTGGGCAATCGGCGCTCCCCGGAAGTTCGCCAAGATAATAGGAGAGGCCCTGCGGTGGGTTGGACCGGAAAAGATCATTTGGGGAACCGATTACGCAGGATTTGGAGTCCAGGTCAGATGCGGCGTCATGGGCCTGCGGGACTTTCAGATTCCAGAGGATTTGCAGAAGGATTATGGCTATCCGGTCATTACCAATGATGATCGAGCCAAAATGTTCGGGGGAAACCTTGGCCGGCTTCTGGGGATAGATACCTCAAAAAGAAGAGTTGAGTAAGCCTAGCCATTTACTCGGCCGGGGCAACCCCCGGTTCGACTTTAAGGAGAGAAAAAAATGAGCTTCGACGCCCTTTTTGAACCAATCGAGATCGGAGACGTCAAGATTAAGAACCGCATTGCCATGGCCCCGATGAATCCCGGAATTGCGGGACCAAACGGGTATCATTCGGACGCCAATACGGCCTGGTACGCAATGCGCGCCAGGGGAGGCTTCGGGTTGATCATCACAGAATGCTGCGTGATGAATCCTCATCGCTGGCAAGGCTCCGAGATTATGAACCCATCTTTATTCACCGACTACCGTTACTATCGCTTTCACAGTGAGATGGTCAAACTGGTTCACCGGTACAATGACTGTAAGATATTCATGCAACTCAGCCCCGGTTGGGGACGGCAGGGACACCCGCATGTGGAATCTCCCGACTGCCCTGCCGGCGCCCCTTCGGCCATCCCTTTGGAAATAGATTGGCGCAATTTGACCAAGGGGTGGGAGAAGCAATTTAAACGGATCAACCCGATGATGCCGGAGCTCGAATTCATCCAGAACATGAACGATGAAGAGTATAAAAACTTCAGCCATGTGACCCGCGAGGTGTTGGCCAAAGAGAACCCTGAAATTTTTCATGTCTTTTGGGGAGATACTCCGCGTGAACTGACAGTGACGGAGATCGTCGATCTGGAGGATCGATTTGCCGTCCAGGCATTTTATGCTTTCGAGTTGGAATACGACGGCGTAGAGGTCCATGCTCCCCACGGATATCTGATCCATCAATTCCTGTCACCACGCTCAAACCAGCGCCATGACGAGTACGGGGGATCCCTCGAAAATCGGGCCAGATTTCTCCTGAATATAGTTGAAAAGACAAGAAAAAAGATCGGACCGGATAAGGCTTTCGGAGTGCGGCTTTCGGGTGATGAACTGATGCCGGGAGGCATCGGCCATGAAGAGGTAAAGCAGGTGGTTTCGTGGTGTCGCGACGCGGGGGCAAATTTCTTCAACGTTTCTCAGGGATGCTACGAAAACCCGGGGGCGGCATTCGCTCCTGACGGCGAGAATGAGTTCACAAAATGGGCGCACGGCTTCAAAGTGGCTTCGGGGGGCCTTCCAGTGATCACCCCGAATTTCGTAAATCCGGAGACGGCGGCGGAAGTGGTTAAGTCGGGGCAGAGCGATATGGTCTCTTTAGGACGCCAGGCAATCGCCGACCCTTTTTGGCCGGTCAAGGTCAAGGAAGGCCGAGTGAATGATATCGTCAAGTGTGTAAGGTGCCAGCAGTGCTACATGAACCTGATCAGAAACCAATGGACGGAATGCTCGATGAATCCTACTGCGGGCAAGGAAAAACTCTACCCGGAGCTTTGGCTCGATACGCCTGGTCTGGAAAAGAAAGTGAGCCTCTTCAAAAAAAGGGCGATAGGGCTGCCACAAATCTAATCCATTCGATTAGGGCCGGTTCTCATAGAGAATGGAAGGATATTTTTGAAGTGAAAGGAGGTGGATTATAACACGGATAATCAACGGCTTATAATCTAACTGCTAACGATGAAAAAGGATAGAGAAGATGGAACTTTCAGTTGAATCGAAGATCTCCGCATTATTGGGGAATGAACGCAGCAAAGAGGTTGTCGCAAAGCACTGTCCCGGGTTGATGGACGACTCCCGGATAAATATGGCCATGAACATGACTCTGAGTCAAATCATTCCCTTTTCAGGAGGAAAAATCACTCCGCAGATCATCGAAGCTATCGCCGAAGATCTGGCAAAACTTTGATCGGGCATCAATGAACAGGATTTGAGACAAAAGACGCAAGGATTGCCCCAAATCTGATCCAAAATGTTCATCAGGCGGTCTTTGATTTCGCGGGCCTTGGCTGACATCGGGGCTGAAATGAGGTCGTGTGAACGAGGCCGCCCGCATGTGGGCGCAAAGCAGAACCAGTTGGAGGGGACCGAATCACTGGCTCTGTTTTGAAGAGTGCTGACTTTTTTGCAATCGAGGGGGAAGGGATGAAGAAATTTCTTTTGCTTATGTGTGTATCCATGGCAGTGCTGATGGTGGTCAGCCCTGTCTTCGCTGGGGAGCTGTGGGATCCCCATCTGCGAGGCATAGACGAAGGATTGGCCGCCGGGGCGCTGCCGCCTCAGGGCTTTTATTTCATTGACGACTTGCTTTTTGCGCCTTCCTGGGTAACTTATGGACCTCTGTATAACTACAATGCGCAGGGTGGCCCAACGCTAACCCCACCTGCTGACGGAAAAGCCAACAGCAACCTGAAGCTTTTCGTAGTGGTCGATGTTCCCACACTGCTGTGGATCCCGGGATGTAAGTTTTTGGGCGCCGATTATGGCGCTGCTATTGCTGAACCATTCGATTACACGAACTTGAGAGTGCAGATTCAAAATGGTAATGCCGCCGGTGGGACCTCAGCAACCGGTTTGAACGAGTTCCTTGGCGGCGCTCAGTGGGGCGCATTCAACACTATTGTGGTTCCCTACATCTTGTCGTGGCATCTGCCTTGTGATTGGCGCATAAAGACCGCTCTTGCAATTGCTGTTGACGATGCAACAACCTCGCCGGGGAATAGAGTTACGGGGTTGGATCCCGCTACCGGTAATAAATTTGCTTGGAGATGGCAGGGTGACGGCGGCATCTACGCGGAGTCGGGCAATGGGTTCTGGACCTTTACACCCTCGTTTGGCATAAGCTATCTGCACGCCGGCTGGAACTTGAGCGCCGAGGCGTTTTTGAGTTTCAGCACCAAGGACTCCTCCACCAACTACCAAACCGGCGACTTTATTGCCGTCGACTACACTATCACCTATACCTGCGGCAAATGGACGTTTGGTCTTGGCGCATCTCAGGAAAATCAGTTTACGAGCGACAGTTTCGTTCAGCCCACCTTCGCTGGGGGAGACGGCTTTTACCACAGCCAGCCCGGTACCAAAGCCGAAGAGTATGAAATCGGGCCGCTCATCGGCTACAATTTCGGTCCGTGCAGCCTGATGTTTAAATACGGCTTTCCGCTTTATACCAATAACGATGTCGGCGGAGAGGGATTTTTCCTCCGCCTCGTAGTTCCGCTCGGGAATTTAGGCATGTAAGATCGACAAGCACGAAACGGCTGTGTCCCGCAGGGGCGCAGCCGAACCGCCATACACATTGCGCGCCGTCTATCACCGCGGTGCGCAGCATTTCCGGCCCTCGAAACCGCCAAAGTTCCGCCGTTGGCAGGTCGAGCCAAACACCTGCTCGCAAGCCCACTTTGGCGCCGAACCGCAACCAAAACCTGTAACGACATATCGCATTCCCGTGCTTCGCAGCTTGTTTTGAGGTGCTTACTCATTTTGTTCACTTCTCTGCTCATGTAATTGTAGCCAACTCGGGCTAGTATAAGATATTAATATTGTTGGTTGAAATTCCGTTTACAACGCCTGCTGAAGTGAATTCAATTTTTGTTTTTCACGCGATTAAGCAAAATTCAGATAAAATTTGATATATAGCGAAAAAACATAACTTATTTCGTAAATTCCCGAGCCGGCTCATTCCACCAGACCGCCCCTAGTCTTAATTGTCATTAAATTTCAGTCATATACAAAATAGATGCGAATTTTCGCCCCTTGGCATCAATGTTGCCAAATCTATCCAGCAACTGCGGAACTTAAAAGCAGACAACCAATTATAAGAAAAGCATCGCTGCGTAATGCAGATTAGTAGTCTGGTAGAAGCTGCAAATCGTCGCAGGTTCACGTAAGGAGGAAATAAGATGGAGACCTTGATAACCATTAGCCGGATTGAAGATCGATTGCGGCGATTGAGTCCAGACGGACTTGAGGCGGTATACGATTTTATGTCATGCCTGCTGGATCGAGAAGGAGAAGAACTCTTGGCCACAACCGACTCGGACCCGTTTCAAACTATGTTTGATTCGGAAAAAGTGCTTCGCCCTGACCGGGTTCGGCCGGAAGAGACCGCTGCATGGGCAGATTTGTAAAGGGCGAATCATTTGCTCGGTGAATGAGTGAATGACGAGGCGCTCTGCCTTCGACAGGCTCACAACAGGCTTTCGGAAGAGGAACTGCGCCGGATCAAGTCGGAGCAGGAGGTAATCGTTTCCTTGGAACCCCAGCGGGCCTTGGCCACTCTTCCCGCGTTGCTCATGACACCGGAAGAGCACAGTCGCATTCTGGAGGTCATCGATAAGATAGAAAAACCTGTCGCTGAACGACCGGAACTCGAGGCCACTGAGGAACAGGCCCGGGTGCTCCAAAGGATAAAGACATTCTGTTTAGCTTGCTGGAAGGAGACCCTCTATGCCCCCTCAACTTCTAACAGGAATTACTGCGTTCCACAAGGCGATTGAAGAAAGACCGTTTAACGGCGAATGTGCACCCAAATGTCTGCTCAGCGGGAGTCCCGGTAAAGATTTCCCATCAATTGACATTTGTAAATGGAATGAAAAACGGTCTTTAAAGAAGAAGCAGCTTGGCGCCAAATGGAAAAAAGAGAATGGTAAGCTCATCTGCAGTTGGAGAGCGTTGAACTCGAAACAGTATGTAAAAGAGCTATGAATGATTCTGATCACCGGAGAGGATTACTGAAATGGGGAGTTTTGCAGATCTCGTTTCACAGGAGCTCGGGGTAAGGCTTCCTGAAGACTATGCAGGCTTCATGGAAAGCCATGGGAAAAGGCTGTCGGACGATCCCATCCACGAGGAGAGCTGGGTTCGAGGACTTGGGTCCCCTGATTTCGTCGTTGGGACTACTCTCGCATTTCGCTCCAAGATATCCAATTTCCGTAAGGAGAATGTGCTGATTGGATATGTGGGCATCAAGACCATCATCGTCAACAAGGTACCTGAGGAAATCGACGAATACCTGATGCTGGATACCAGAGACGGGAGCGTGCTTGCTGTTGATACTTTTGGGGCCACGAACAAGATCCCGGACAGATTCGGTGAGTGGATCGAACCGGAGCTTTTGAGAATCAGGCTCAGGGAAAAGCACATGAGCAACCTTACCGTCGTTGTCTTCGATGATGAATCGAAGGCTGAGGAAGCACACCTCAAGCTACTAAAGCTCGAGCACGAAGGCGTCATCGAACTGGAAGACACTGTGGTTGTGGTGAAGGAACTGGATGGCAAGGCCAGGTACCACCGGATGCACAGAATGGCAAGAATTGGAGGATTTGCCGGGAGCATCACTGGGTTCATCGTTGGCGGCATCCTCCTGCATCCTTTAATCGGAGCTGTTTTTGGCGCGGTTATGGGAGCTGTGTGCGCCTCTCTCTACAATGCCGGAATCGAGGACGAGTTCATGAAAGAACTGTCGGAAAGATTCGAGCCCGGATGCTCTGCTCTGTTTGCTCTGGTGAGAAAAGCCGATCCGGAGCGGGTGGCAGAAGAATTTCTCGGCTTTGGCGGCAAGGTGCTGGTGAACTCGCTGAGCAAAGAGAGAGCGGCTGCTATACAGGAGCTTCTCGATTCAGGCAGTGAGGTGGGGAATAGAGAGCCTGCAAGATTCAGCTTGTTAAACAGTGACCTGGAATTGTGAGGAATAAACATGTGGCATGCAAATGCAAGTGATCTCGCCCTGTATGTTACCGACCACTGGAACGATACACGGTTATCCGAATTGAACACCGTAATCGATCCCGGTCCAGGGGATTTTCTTCCCGATCAGGACACTCTTAACCATCTCATCTCATGTTGCTACCAGGCAAGCCTGATGAGGGAGGAAGACAGACCCGTACGGTTCCGTCTCATTTTAAGAGAACCGAATTATTTCGACGGCAAGGACGGGCCGCCTACAGGTGTGCATCCACTTCTATTTAGCGAGCCGCAACCTTTCGATGAGTACAACCTACAGAGGCTGTCTCCCGCGGCCGATTTTTATCGATCTCTGATTGGAGTGAGAGTTGACGCTCAAGAGGGTCTGCAGATCTGGGGTATAGTCCACTCCGGGTCTCGATGGGTCCAGAAAGTGTGCGGCGGAAGGAAGATCGCGCCCGCTCTGCCCCTCTCGCCGGTTGTTTACGTGACCGATCCCGGTCGAATAACCTTCTGCAAAGGCCCCTTGGCGATTGCAACATTAAATCGCGGTCAGATCATTTCCCCTGCACACGAAGTCTTTGACTCAGCCTGGCTTCCCGCCGGTTTTGCCGCAATTCGCTCCAGGCTGTGGCAATTACACATAGCGGCAAAGAGTGCAGCCAAGAAGCCCTGGGGCGATCTCGATCCCGGTATTGTGAACACAATTGCCAAACAAGTAGCCAAGCGTATCAGCAGTTATGTCAGAAATAGCGGGCACGGCGGCACAATCCTCGTGATCCCTTCGGAAATGGCCGAGCAGGTATTCGAGGAAAACCCATACTTGAGAATTGAATACAGGGTGACTGATGAGGCCACGCGGAAAAGATTTCAGACGCTGCTGGTGAACCTTATGAACACACTTGCCGAGGTGCATGGCCGGAAGGCAAACAATGGCAAGCCGGCCGGATGGGATGAGTATGTAGCCAGTAACGAAGAATCCCTGGCCCTGTTGGATGAGGCTGTTTTTGATCTCGCGCATCTATTTGCAGATTTGACCTCGGTGGATGGTGCGGTAGTATTCACCGAGGGGTACGAGTTGCTGGGGTTTGGGGCCATGATATCCGTGGGACTGAAGGGAGTGAAGACAGTGGCTCGCGCATTGGATATAGAGGGTCTTGAGACAGAACAGGTACACTCCGGAAACTTCGGGGCTCGGCACCAGTCTGCATTCCGTTTTTGCAATGCCGTGCATGAGGCAATTGCTATCGTAATCTCTCAAGACCGGCTGGTGCGCTTCGTCAAATGGAAAGAAGGCATGGTTACCTATTGGCATCATGTCGCAACAAGCATCATGGATTTTTAATTGAGTAGCCGCCAACTCAGGCTCAACGAAAGCCTCTACAGCTTGCCAACTGGTGAATTTTGCGATTTTTCAACATGGAAGGGCACATTTTACTCTGTGGACACGTCCGCGAAAGGGATGCTCCGCTATTACGGTGAGCGTTTCCGCACGGTCGAGATAGTGAACTCAAATTTTGTTTTTCACGCGATTAAGCAAAATTTAGATAAAATTTGATATATAACAAAAAAATATAACTTATTTCGTAAATTCCGGAACCAGCTCATTTCACCAAACCGCCCCCAGTCTTGATTATCCTTAAATTTCAATCATCTACAAAGATAGATGCGATTTTTCTCCCCTTGGCATCATTGTTGCCATATCTATCCAGCAACTACGGAACTTAAAAGCATTAGTGGTCTGGTAGAAGTTGCAAATCGTCTCATAGTTCATGTAAGTTAAGAAAGGCAAAAAAACCACGCGGGCTTAACAGGGTAAGAGTGAGATTCTATGTATCAATCGATTAAAAAAAAGAGCCCTAAAAAGCATATCATTTCACTGGCGAGGGCAGATACTAAGCTTGGATCGGTTAGAACATTGGTACCACCCGTAGCCGCTATATTATCTATTATCAGTATATCAATTATTGTACTCTCATGTTTTAATTTAATAATATACAATAGAATTAGTAACCCTAAATTTATAAAAGAAGTAGCTGATGTAATACTGCTACCATTCTCTATTTTTAATGACAATGAGAATTATATACGTAATAAAATAAACGATAAATATATAGAGTCTATGGAAACAAACAAAGAAGACAGAAGCGTACCTTCATACATAACCAGGGGGGCTCTTCGGCGGCCGGGTTTGACCGGTCCATCCGGCGAGTACTTCCGGACAGGCAGGGAATATGGAAATAAGCTTCAGTCTGGACCCAGATAACACTCTTGTTGTGCGGCTTGGTGGAGACTGGAATATCCCGCATGGGCTGCCATCCGCGGAAGAGCTTCAGAAAAAGATCGCATTAACTCCACACCTCGAAAAGGTTGCCTTCGACGGGTACGGCTTGGGACAATGGGACAGCAGCCTGCTGACATTCCTGATCAAATTGAAGCATTTCTGCAATCAGAGATCGATCGTATTTTCCAGTGAACGTCTACCAAAAGGGGTGGCACGACTTATCGATCTCGCTTCCGCTGTGCCTGAAAAAAAGGATGTGCACAAAAAGATCGGCCGTGAGCCATTTTTGTCCAGGGTGGGAGAGGCCACCCTGGAGGCTGTTAAATCGGCTGGTGAGATGCTGGCTTTTATCGGTGAGGCTTTTCTTGCTCTGATCAGACTCTTGCGGGGCAAAGCCCGATTCCGGGGTTCCGATCTGACCTTGCTGATCCAGGAATGCGGCGCCCAGGCACTGCCGATAGTATCCCTTGTAAGTCTTTTGGTGGGACTGATTCTTGCTTTTGTGGGAGCCGTGGAGTTGAAACTCTTCGGAGCGCAGATCTATGTGGCAGACCTCGTCGGTATAGGAATGGCGCGAGAGATGGGCGCTATGATGACGGCAATTGTTATGGCCGGGCGCACCGGGGCCGCTTTTGCCGCGCAGCTTGGAACAATGGAGGTAAATGAGGAAATTGATGCACTAAAAACCCTAGGCATTTCACCCATGGAGTTTCTCGTTTTACCTCGGATGCTGGCGCTGGTCCTCATGCTGCCCCTGCTGTGCCTTTATGCCGACCTCATGGGAATCCTGGGCGGCGGGATAATCGGCATCGGAATGCTCAATCTTTCGCCGGCTCAGTACTTCAATGAAACCGTATCGGCTCTTAGCCTGACGCAGTTTGCAACCGGTCTTGTCAAGGCGGGGGTCTTTGGCGTACTGGTCGCCCTCTCGGGATGCCTTCGTGGAATGCAATGCGGGCGGAGTGCTGCCGCGGTTGGTGAGGCGGCAACCTCGTCGGTTGTGACGGCAATCGTTTCCATCATAGTCGCGGATGCCGTGCTGACCGTAATTTATAACACAATTGGCGTGTAGGTCATTTATGGAAAATCATACGGATCAGATACCTCCCCGCATCGAAGTGCGCGACCTTACCATGGCTTACGGAGACTTTGTAATTCAACGCGATCTCAGTTTCACTGTAAAGAGCGGTGATATCTTCATCATCATGGGTGGGAGCGGATGCGGCAAGAGCACACTTCTCAGGGGTCTCGTGGGTCTAAAAGAACCTGCTAAGGGGCAGGTCTTTTACGACAACGTGAGTTTCTGGGATTCCGAGCCCGCAGGTCAAGAGGCCATCATGAGGCGCTATGGGATCCTCTACCAGGCCGGAGCGCTGTGGAGCTCCATGACCCTGGCTGAAAACGTGGCTCTTCCTTTGGATGAATACACTGATTTGAGCCCGTCACAGATAAATGAGTTGGTTTCGCTCAAACTCTCCCTCGTCGGCCTGGCGGGATTTGAAGAATTCTACCCTTCCGAGATCAGCGGCGGGATGCGCAAACGTGCCGGCCTTGCCCGCGCCATGGCCCTCGATCCGGATATCCTCTTTTTCGATGAACCCTCGGCGGGATTGGATCCGATCAGCGCACGGCGCATGGATGAACTCATCCTTGAACTTCGTGACAGTCTGGGGGCCACTATCGTGGTCGTCACGCACGAACTTGCAAGCATTTTTGCCATCGGAAGCAACTCGGTTTTTTTAGACGGGGAAACCAGGACTATGATCGCGGCCGGGGACCCCAACAAACTCCTGGCGGAAAGCAATGATCCCAAGATTCGAAGCTTCCTCACCAGGGGTGAGAGATGAAAGGCACGATGATCTCGGGGCGGCGGTCGCCTGGCGGTGCATTACGGCAGGCAATGATCCTGAACCTCCAGAAAAGGCTCGGAGAACAATGAGCATACAGGCGAACACAAAAATTATCGGTGGGTTTGTTGTAGGGGCGATAGTGCTGACCGTGACCGGAATACTGCTTTTCGGGTCCGGAAAGTTCTTCAGCCATCAGAAAGAATTTGTTCTCTTTTTTGAAGATTCCGTGCAGGGGCTCAACATTGGGGCGGCGGTTGATTTCAGAGGAGTCAAGATCGGGTCGGTAAAGGAAATCAAGGTCGTTGTGGCAAAAGACGATTTTTCGCTGCTGATTCCAGTCGTTATAGAAATCGACCTGGATCGGATCACTTTCGAGAGCGCAGAGAGCAAGCTAATACAACTTGTTGAAATAGGAACGTATATGCAACTGCTGATCGACAATGGACTGAGAGCGCAACTTTCGATGCAGAGCCTTATCACCGGCCAACTTGGCATACACCTTGATTTCTACCCGGATAGACCTATAAGGCTTGCTGGTGCAGAACCCTCATATAAGGAAATCCCTACGATAGAGTCGGGCCTTTCGGCGCTTTCCAAAACCCTGGAGAATCTACCACTCGCAGAAATTGCCGACAAGGTTGAAAAAACTCTGGACGCAATCGAAAAGCTGGCTACTTCGCCGGACCTTAAACAGAGTTTGGTCTCTTTTCATCAGACATTCGATGAAGCTCATGTGTTTCTGCGAAATCTGGATAGCCGGGTAGAGCCTTTGGCGACAAGTACGGAACTCACTTTAAGTGAAGCAAGAAAGCTATTCAGAAATGGCGCACAATTAGCCCGCAACCTCGATTTGAGTATTCCACCGCTTATAGCCAGTTTGGAAGATACCTCCAAGGCAACCGGCGTAACTATGAAGGGGGTTAATAAGGCTGTGGAAGGATTTGCAGGAGACAACTCTCCTGTGCGCTTTGAACTGATCAAGGCCCTGAACGAGTTTTCCGCTGCGGCTCGTTCCTTCCGCCTTTTGACTGAATACCTGGAAAATCACCCCGAAGCTTTGATCAAAGGCAAAGGCAAATAATGAGCGGAAGATGTGACTGATTGCCCACGGCAAATGTGAAAGGAAAACGCATGGCTTATAAAGTTCTAAATTCCGGGATTGCGGCGATCTCCCTGCTTGCGCTGCTGTTGCTTTGCGGGTGTGCCTCGAAGGCGACCAATTACTACGTCCTGCATTCGCTTCAAAGCGAGGCGCCGGGAGTAAAGATGACGAAAGCAGAGAGCGATTTGACCATAGGGGTGGGTCCCATCAAAATTCCCGAATATCTCGACCGGCCGCAAATGGTCACCAGGTCAACCCCAAACAGCCTCCAATTTGCCGAGTTCGACAAATGGGCTGAACCTCTGGAAAAGAACCTGGCCCGTGTCCTGGCCGAAAACCTTTCCATATTGCTCTCAACAGATCGGGTCGTCGTTTTCCCATGGGCAGGGTCTACGCACGTTCTGTACCAGGTAACCGTGGACGTTTCACAGATGGAATATACGCCGAATGGCAAAGCTTTGCTCATCGCCGACTGGAGCGTTTTCGGCAATAATGGCGAGAAATTGCTCGAGATCAAGCGGTCAAGAATCGTGGAGCCCGTTCAGTCCACCGGGTTTGAAGCAATAGCCTCTGCTCAGAGTCGAGCGGTCGAGGACATGAGCCGAGAAATTGCTGCCTGCATTGAGTCTCTGCCTCGGGAGCATAAAATTCCATAAATTTTCAAGGGAGCTACTAGGAGCCTGTCGGGATAACGGCTTTTAAAATAACTTTTACAATTGGGGTGATCGCTTTGAAGAAAATCTCTCACCCCGCAAAGCACGATTCAATAAGGATTAGCCAATAATAGGCATTCGCGTGCAAAAGTTTGGTATCAATCGCCGGGAACGGTTCAGTTGTGTATTGATTGCAACGCAGAACGGCGGCAAAAGCTTCCCCGGGTCCATTAGAAGGGGCCACCGTGCCGATAGAGTTTAAGCAGATTGTGAGACAGACACCACATCAGCCACTCTGCGGATACGTTTTCGTATCCTCTTAGTGAAAATTGCCGTAAGCCCCTGGCCTGTTTAATCTGGCCGAAGACTGGTTCAACGGTTGACTTTCGCTTGGAGTAAATCTTTTGACCGCGTTTGGTGCAAAGCTTTCTTATCATTCGCTCCTTGGGCGTCAGGTCGTTTGGAGGCCGTCCTCGAACCGGCGGAAGAACTTCTCCGTGTTTCATTTTGATTGTGGCGATAAACGGATCGAGCAGTGCGTCCTCAAAAAGCATCACATTGGTGTCACTAAAGTATCCGGCATCGGTTGTGATTGCCATTTTGCGGGGAATCCCGCCAAGGTTTTCTTCCAAGATATCCAGTATTGGTTCAACTTCGTCCACATCGTTTGCATTCCGGGAAAGTCCGGCAGCCACAATCACCTGAAAGGAATCATCAACCATTGCCTGGCCGTTATAACATTGATCAAAGGAATTGGTGGAGGTCACCTTCATGATCCGGGAATCAGGATCTGTGAAATTCCTCTGTGCACTGCCGGAGGGTTCAATAGGAGGGGGCTGACTTGCAGGCGCTTGTTTTTTCTTGGTTTTAGTCTCTGCAGCCTTCTGCTTTTCGGAAGCCTCTTGCCTGGCCTCCTCCTCAAGCGCATTCATGGCTTCTTTGATCTTTGCCAGCCGAGTCTCACGCCTTTTGAGTTCATCGGGCAGATCCCAACCCTTCCTGCCCTTGCCGTACTCTCTATCCTCCTGCTTGTCTACAGCCTCGGCATTTTTGAGAAGTACTTCGATCTCTTTTGCAAGCTCCTCTTTTTTCTTTTTCATCCTGCCGTAGCTCATCGCTTTGTGCTTGGAAGCATTGGCCTTGATCTTGGTTCCATCAAGGGCCACATGGCCAAGCTTAACAAGCCCCGCTTCCTGGCAAAGTCTGAGGATCTGCACAAAAAGACCGGCAAGAGCTTTAAGGTGGCGCTTTCTGAACTCACATATCGAGTCATGATCGGGGTGCCTGTTTGCCGCAATCACCCGAAAGGCAACGTCTTCGTAGGTTTTCTTCTCGATTTGACGGGAGCTGGGAACACCTGTGCAATAAGCGTAGAAAAGGAGGGCTATCATCATCCGAGGTTCGTAAGGGGGTTGCCCCCTGCCGTCTCCCCGATAGGACGAGTACATCGTTGAAAGATCGAGCTGCTCTACCACATCCAATATGAAATTGGCCAGGTGTCCCTGCGGGAGCCAGTCCAACAACGAAGGCGGGAGCAGCAACATTTGTTTGCGGTCACAAGATTTGAATGTCTTTTCCATAGTGGAGCGATATTAGCATAAAATGGCTCTTGATGCCATTTCTCCGACAGGCTCCTAGGCTGCTGCTGGTCACCACACCTATTCGCTTCTTGTCATCGGGCCGGTTGATTCTTGAAACGTTCACACATCCCTTGGGCGCTGCCCCTCTTGTGCCGGGTACTTGGTTGGCAATAGAAAGGCCCTTTCACTGGAGTTGCACTATGGACGTTTCCCATATAATATAGGCATAAGCTTCGGTCTGGTGAATACTAAAATGGGTACTGGATGTACTCCAACACCGCCCCTCTGATGATGTATTCCAATACGGATGGATATGGAGTAGCGTTCTGGCATCAAAGGGCCAGCCAAGGACGATGTGATTTTTTCTCCATTGCACACATTGGATTCCGTCGGCCGATAATCCGCCTCCACTGAAAACAAACATGCATTCTTTAACCTCTAAGATTCCAATAAACAGGGGACACCATGCCAATGGCTGATTACAAGACGTATTGTAAAATGCTCGATAGAGCCAAGGAAAACCGCTTCGCCTATCCCTCAATCAACGTCAGTTCCCTCACCACCACCAACGCAGTTCTAAAGGGACTGGCCGACCGCGTCAAGGAGGCTGTCAATGCTCTGAGAGGGACCGGCACCACCCTTCAGGGGACACATTAGTTCAAGTTTATCGGGCTTGAACCGGAACCCGGATTTTCCTCAGCTTCTGGATTCCGCCTTTCACCGAAATGACGGGTGTCATTGAGTCCTTTAAGGGCCTCATACATGAGACGAATAGTTAATTGGCTCTGCGCCTTGCGCTTAATCTGACAAAGCAGAATCAACCCGTCTTGAAAACCTTCAGCCGGTCAGCCTGAAGAACGGACGGTTGAAGATAGGGAGGAGTACAGGAATGGCAAAAAAGACCGAAGCCACACCTTCAGCAGAGAGTGCTTGTTATGGTGGTCGAACAGATGCGAACGTGGAAGCCTTGAAGCGCACCTTTCTCGAACATCTCTTTTTGACCCAGGGAAAATTTGTTCGGGTTGCCACCCCCAATGATCTCTACATGGCCCTCGCCCATACCGTAAGAGATCAACTCGTGCATAGAGGGATCAAGACGGTGGCAAGATGCCTGGAGGCCCATGCCAAAGTCGTCTGCTATCTCTCCGCGGAATTCCTGCTTGGTCCTCATCTGGAAAACAATTTAATAAATCTGGGCATCTACGACCAGGTTCGACGGGCCGTGGAGGAATCGGGCTTCGACCTCCAAACGTTGATTGACCAAGAAGAGGAGCCAGGGCTCGGGAATGGCGGCTTGGGGAGGCTTGCTGCCTGCTACCTGGACTCTCTTGCGTCCCTTGACATACCTGCTCAGGGCTACGGCATCCGCTACGAATTCGGGATCTTCGACCAGGAGATTCAAGACGGATGGCAGGTGGAGAAGAGTGACACATGGCTCCATTTTGGGAATCCCTGGGAAATTCGGAGACCCGACATCACTTATCACGTAAACTTCGGCGGTTACACGGAGCACTACAATGACGAGAATGGCCGTTACAGGACTCGTTGGGTCCCCCACCGCACGGTGAAGGGTGTCGCTTACGATACTCCCATCGTCGGATACCTTGTTAATACGTGCAATGGGCTCCGCCTATGGAGGGCAGAAGCGGCGGAGTCCTTTGACTTTGCCGCTTTCAACGTGGGGGATTACTACAGGGCGGTCGATGAGAAAATTTTCTCCGAGAACATCACAAAAGTGCTCTATCCCAACGACGAACCCTTTCAGGGCAAGCAGTTGCGGTTGGAGCAGCAGTATCTTTTTGTTTCCTGTTCTCTCCAGGACATGGTGTACAATTGCAAGAGGCTACTTGGTGACCTGAGTCAGTTCCACAAGCGCTTCGCTATCCAGCTCAACGATACCCACCCTGCCATAGGGGTCGCCGAACTGATGCGTCTTCTGGTTGATGAACAAGATATGGACTGGGAAGCGGCATGGGAGATCACTCGAAACGCATTCGGTTACACCAACCACACTCTTCTTCCCGAGGCGCTGGAGAAGTGGCCCGTGGACCTCTTCGGAGACCTCTTCCCCAGGCATATGGAGATCATCTACGAAATCAACCGCCGTTTTCTCGATGAGGTCAGGAACAAATATCCAGGCGATGAAACACGAGTGGCCAGGATGTCCGTCATCGACGAAGCGGGGGGACGGTACGTCCGCATGGCTCATCTGGCCTGCGTCGGAAGCCATGCCATCAACGGGGTGGCTGAACTTCACACGAGGCTGCTCAAGGAAGAAGTCTTGCGTGACTTCTACGAAATGATGCCCGAGAAATTCAGCAATAAGACCAATGGGGTTACACTGCGCCGCTTCATGTTGCTGAGCAATCCCGGACTTAGCAGGCTCATTACGGAGAAAATCGGTGGGACATGGGTCGGCAAGCCGGATGAACTCAGGCAGCTCGAGAAGTTTGTTGACGACAGCGCCTTTAGAGAGGCCTGGCGCAGGGTGAAGACCGACAACAAAAAAAATCTTGCCCGACTCATCCGCGAACGCACCAGTATTGAAGTTGACCCATCCTCCATGTTTGACATTCTGGTCAAACGTATCCATGAGTATAAGCGCCAGCATCTCAATGTGTTCAATATAATTGCACTGTATAACCGTATCAAACGGTATCCCGCATATGACATGTGGCCCCGGACCTTCATCTTTGCGGGGAAGGCAGCCCCCGGGTATTTCATGGCGAAGCGGATCATCAAACTGATCAATTCCGTGGCAGAGGTTGTGAACAATGACCCTGATATGGCTGGGCGGCTAAAGGTCGTCTTTTTCCCGAACTTCAATGTACGGAACGCGCAATGTATATATGCCGCCGCCGACCTTTCGGAACAGATCTCCACGGCCGGAAAGGAGGCCTCGGGGACGGGAAACATGAAATTTTCCATGAATGGCGCCTTGACGATCGGGACTCTCGATGGGGCCAATGTGGAAATCAGGGAGGAGGTAGGCGCCGAGAATTTCTTCCTGTTCGGACTGACGTCTGAGGCTGTGCACTCTCTCCAGGCCAGGGGATACGATCCTTTGGAGTATTATCGCGCCAGCCCCGAACTTCAGGGGGTCATTGATCGCATCAGTTCGGGCTATTTTTCCAAGGGAGATAAAGATCTTTTCAAACCTCTGGTCGATTCACTTCTTTTTCACGATACGTTCATGCTTTTTGCAGATTTCGGGGCCTATGTCGAGGCGCAGGCGAAGGTCGACGAAGCCTACCGCGACAAGGAACACTGGACACGCATGTCGATCCTCAATGTAGCGCGGATGGGCAAGTTCTCCTCAGACCGCGCGATCCGTGAATACTGCAAAGATATCTGGAAAGCTGATCCTGTCACTGTCGTCCTGGATTGACGCTCCGGCCATCGATGGAATTGCTTGCGATGCGAGGGAGAAGGACCAGCAGAAAACCAGCGAGATTGGTTGAACGATGACAGATAGAACGGGAGCCTCACGCGCTGTGGGCGAATGGGGAAAGGCCGAGGGAACCCCGTGGCCCCTTGGGGCGACCTGGGTAGAATCGCTGCCGGCATACAATTTTGCCCTGTTCTCGCGGCACGCCGCAAGTGTCACTCTGCTTCTGCCTCGGAGCCGGGTCCCGCGGATGGGGTGACACCATTGGGGATGCTTTCCAATGATACAAAGTCGTTCGACTGGAGTGCAGACCCTCGCATTCGTCGTACCCACGATCTCATAGTCTACGAGCTTCATGTTAAGGGTTTCACTGCGAGGACCAATTCCGGAGTCAGCCCGGAGAAGCGAGGCACGTTTGCGGACTCATGGAGAAAATCCCATATCTCAAGGACCTTGGAATAACGGTTGTGGAGTTGCTTCCGGTCCATCAGTTCGATCCTCAAGAGGGCAACTACTGGGGCTACATGATCCTCAATTTCTTTGCCCCCCATAGGGACTATGCCTGCGGCGAGCCCACCCGGGAGTTTCGCGAGATGGTGAAGGCTTTCCACGCCGTTGAAATGGTGGGCTGCTTCAACGACTTGTTGCACAACGCGGTAATTAATCTGTAATGTTTGCAATTGTTCGTTCCAGATCCGAAACATAAAGACTACGCTCCGCAAAAGGAGGAAACTGCTCGTGAATCCGACTTTGGTCGCTTTAGTTGTATTTGTTTTCGTATTCGGCGGCACGCTGCTTGGAATATATCTCCGCATTGTCATACCCGAACATCATCTCAGCGAGGAATCTAGAGATGTCATAAAGCTTGGGATGGGGCTAATCGCGACGATCGCTGCTCTCGTTCTCGGGCTTGTGATCGCTTCAGCCAGGACTTCGCACGACGAACAGGATGCAGCGGTAAAGCACATTGCCGCCAAAATCATGCTGCTCGACCGGCAGTTGGCACTGTATGGGCCAGAGACGGATGAGAGCCGTGATTTGCTTCGACATATCATTGCCAAAAAGATATATGAGCTCTGGCCAAAAGAGCGCTCCCAACCTTCAAGGTCGGACACGTCTGAAGCGCTTCGCGAAACTGGGAGCGAGAGACTCGAATACACTATTAGGCAACTCGCGCCACAGAATGTCATTCAGCAAGGGCTACAGTCCCGGGCGCTAGAGATTAGCAATGACATCATGGAAACGCGCTGGATGGTGTCGGGTGCTACGGGCGGATCTGTCCCGCTGCCGTTCCTCGTTGTCGTGGTGTTATGGCTCACGTTCATCTTCGGGTGTTTCGGCATTTTCGCTCCGCGTAACTCAACGGTCATCGCAGTCCTGTTCGTCTGTGCGCTGTCGGTTGCTTGCGCAATCTTCCTAATTTTGGAGTTGGACCAACCGTTCATGGGAGTGATGAAAATTTCCAGCGCTCCGTTGCGCGAGACGCTCTCCCATCTCTGTCAGTAGACCCTTTAAGCCAAGAGCGAATGAGGATTTGCTGTCAAGTCCAGGTATTAACCAGACGCGCGGGCCAGGTATTGGCACTGTCCATACTTTTTACCCTGAAGTTAAGACACAGTTGCTATATGGCGTTCTGCGACGGGCCATCCAGACTCTTTCTATCTGTGGATCATATGATGAAGTTCCACCTTGATTACAGAGGATGGTTGAAAGACCCGGAACCGGTCGCGTCGCGATAGGATGCGAAATACCTCTTCAGGAAGAACCACGATGAGAAACCCTGTTTCGTCGGTACATTCCGGCATTTCAGGGAGCTGCCTATACCCAGTTTCACAAACTCATGAAGTGCATAGAAAGTAGTTAAATACCTTGAGAAGTGTCGATGTCGTCAGGTATTTTTCCAAACCCAGCAGCCCACGTAACACTGCTTCATTATAGAGGAGTTTTGGCTTGGAGCGAGCGGCATCAAACAGGATTTGATTCTTTCGTTTGGAGAAACCGACTGTAGGGCTTGGGTAAACCGAGATAGGTTCCGCGAGCAAACCCTGTAGGAACTTTCGTTTGTTAACAAGTGGCAATTCGTCCATTTTGAGCCAGATGCTGGACGGCAGGGCTTCGTTGCCGATGAGTTCCTGGAATTTCTCCTGGTCCACTTTCATGTCTCATATTATTAGTTGAAATTCCGTTTACAACACCTGCTGAAGTGAACTCAGTTTTTGTTTTTCACGCGATTAAGCAAAATTTAGATAAAATTTGATATACAACAAAAAAATATAACTTATTTCGTAAATTCTGGAACCAGCTCATTTCACCAAACCGCCCCTAGTCTTGATTATCCTTAAATTTCAATTATCTACAAAGACAGATGGGAATTTTCGCCCCTTGGCATCAATGTTGCCATATCTATCCAGCAACTGCGGAACTTAAAAGCAGAAAACCAATTATAAGAAAAGGAGAAAGTGATGAAAGTGACGAAAGCGATTGTGAGCGGTTTGGTAATGTTGGCCATGGCGTTCGCCCTGGTTTCAATCAGCGAAGCCGGATGGTGCCCCTTTTGTCCCAACGCCAACTCCGGAGTCACCTCCGGGACCCCGTATCCTTGCGGTGTTCAGTCGCCCGCGCGCCCCGACTACGTCGATGCCGTCCCGCTTCCTTGCACTGAGCGAGACCGAGATTCATTCAGACGGACCCCGGAGCCGATGGGTAGTCCCGGGTTCTAACAGCTTAAGCATAACTGCTTAAAATGGATAAGGGAGACGGTTTCCCGCCTTCCTTATCCGTTTTATCCGATGCCACCCATTAGGGAATCGTATGCTGTTGGTGGCTTCAGGGGCGCAGCGAAAAAGTCAGATACCATTAACGCAAGTCGACTTGTGTTTACAAAGGAGACATGCATGAGAGCTAAAAGGCTATGGTTATTCGGCGCGGGAGCCGCGGCACTCTGCCTTATCGTCCTTTTCATCTTCATTGGTCGTCCCTCCGATGTTGGTCAAAGCCGCTTTTTTAAAGACCAGACCTACCACTATCAAACCCTACGAGCACTGAGCCACGAACAATATGGCGGTTCCGATACGGAAGAGGTTCTCGAGACCGTTAAGCACATCAGATCCGGGGATGCCCAGGGCTGGTACAAAGCCTGGTCTGCTACTGCCGAACGGACCTTGGCTCTTGCCGAGCGGACCCAGGACGCTCAAAGCAGAGGTGGAGCTTTCCTGCGGGCCCATACCTACTTTGTAACCGCAGAATTCTTTCTCCCTCCGTCGGACCCCAAACGGAGCATCGCGACTCAGAAGAACTTATCGGCTTTCTACAATGGCCTTGCTGCCTTGGGCGTCAAATACGAGCGCATGGAAGCTCCATATGGCAACGAGTATCGCTTGCCCATGAATTATTATCCCGCCGAGGCGCAAAACCGCAAAAAAACCTTGCTGGTATTTCAAGGCGGCTATGATTCGATTCTTGAAGAACTATACTTCGACCTCGTCAAGGACGCGCACGACCATGGGCACGACGTACTCACTTTCAACGGTCCAGGGCAAGGGTTGGTGCTCACGGAGCAGAAGCTCCCTTTCACGTATGAATGGGAGAAGCCTACATCAGCCGTAATGGATACGTTCTTGGCTCATCATGAGCGCCCGGGAATATTGTCTTAATCGGCCAGAGCATGGGAGGGTACCTGGCTCCAAGGGCCGCTGCGTTCGACAACCGTTTCGATGGAGTAGTCGCCTACGATGTCTTTTTCGACATGGGAGCGTCGGCAAAGCGCGTTGTCCCCAAGGTGGTATTCTGGATGCGCGATCACGGCATGACGGGGCTGGTCGAAACGTTGATTAACTGGAAGGCCTCTCGGGCTCCCGGCGTTCGCTGGGCTATCGACAACGGGATGTGGACTCTCGGGAAAGAGTATCCTCTCGATGTCATAGACGAGTTTCAGAAATATTCACTCGCTGGGGTGGCGCAACGCATTAAGTGCGACGTCTTGCTCCTGGCCGGGACAGAAGACCACTTTGTTCCCTTCGAGCAAGTCAAGTCGATGCAAGAGGCGTTAACATCAGCTCGCTCGGTTACCACGAAAATCTACGACCGGGAGTCAGGGGGCGCGGAGCATTGTCAAGCGGGAGCTCCCACTCTGTGGCATGCCGATCTGTTCGACTGGTTATCGGAGAAATTCGAGAGTCGGCCCTAAATCGAGCCTTTACACTTCTTCGGCATCAAACTGCCGACAACGCTTTATCTGATCAGCGCGATTGCTCTTTTGGGCAGCTATTTCAACCGAGACATTAATGACATGTCGTCATCGCGCTGTGTATTTAAAGGAAATGCCCAGCTTTCTCATCCGGCTTCTGAGGGTGTTGGGATTGATTCCAAGGAGTTGTGCCGCGCCTCTGGTACCGCTGATCCTTCCATTGGATTTTTGAAGTGCCTGACGGATTTGACTGGATGCTGACTCATCCAGTGTAAGGAGATTTTCCGTCGTCGCCGACTCTGAACTGGCGGCCTTGTCCTTTTCTAATATTTCTGGCAGATCTATGCCTCCATACGAACTTTCACTCCCCAAAGGGTGAACGATCTCCCGGGCCAGGTTCTCTTCTCCGATGACCTCGCTTTCAGCCAGGATGATCGCCCTTTCAATAGCTGACTCAAGCTCGCGGACATTTCCGGGCCAGTGATAGGAAAGGAGCCGACGCATGGCATCCGGAGAAACGCGTTTCACTCTGCCTTTCCCCAAGGCTTGGTACTTCTTTAGAAAATGGTTGACGAGAGGCGGAACATCGGTATCTCTTTCTCTTAAGGGCGGGATCACGATGGGAAACGTATTCAATCGATAATAGAGGTCCTCGCGAAACTTGCCCTCGGCCATCATTTTTTTTAAATCCCTGTGGGTTGCGGATACAATACGGACATCGACCTGAATCGTCTCGTTCCCACCAAGCCGCTGGATTTCCTGCTCCTGCAGCACGCGAAGAATCTTGCCTTGAAGCGGGAGACCCAAATCTCCGATCTCATCCAGAAAGAAAGTTGAGCCGGAGGCCTTTTCCACAAGCCCCTTCTTTCTGGCACAGGCTCCGGTGAAAGCTCCCCTTTCATATCCGAAGAGTTCGGATTCCAGAAGATTCTCTGGAATAGCAGCGCAATTAATCGCCTGCATGGGTAACGAACTCCGGAGGCTGTGCTGGTGGATCGCCCTGGCTACGAGCTCCTTTCCCGTGCCGCTTTCTCCGTAAATTAAGACTGTCGTATTACTGGGGGCCACTTTCTCGGCCAATCGGAAGACTTCCTGCATCTTCCGGTGTTGCCCCACCATATTCTCAAGTGAGTAATGCTGTTTTAGTTGCGAGTGAAGGAGCTTATTTTCCTGTAGCAGGCGCGCCTGTTCCACGGCCCGTTCCACAATCACGAGCAATCCTTCTTTCTGAAGGGGCTTGGTCATATAATTGAACGCGCCTTTTTTCATCGCCTCAACAGCAGATGGGATACTGCCATGGGCCGTGACCAGAACGATGACCTGCTGCGGCCAGTAGAGCCTGACAGCTTCCAAGAATTGGATTCCGTCCATTTCCGGCATCTGCAAGTCGGTCAAGATTAGATCAAAATTATTCTTTTTGACGACTTCGAGTGCTTCTTTGGCATTGCCTAGCGCCATTACCTCATATCCGGCATCTTCGAGAATAAGGGAAAGAATTCCGCGCTGACGCTCCTCGTCGTCCAGCACAAGGATGGAAGCCTTTTCCGGTACTTTTTTCATATTCACCTTCACCTCATCCGCTGGGTTCCAATTTTAATCCTATACGGGGAAATGGATTTCAAACCTTGCACCGCCTTCCGGCACATTGGACGCCCTGATCTCTCCTCCCATTTCACGTACCCATCTGTGCGCCAATGTCAGCCCAAGTCCGATTCCGGATTTCTTTGTCGTGAAAAAGGGGGTAAAGATTTTTTCAAGATTTTGTTCAGGGATTCCCGGCCCCGAGTCCTGAATCCAGAGAACAACCTTCTCTCTCTTTCCGGAATCGTAACTTACGCCCGTTCTCACCTCGCTCTTGGGTCCCCCGGCTTCCAATGCGTTTTCCAGTAAATTAGTCACAACTCTCTGCAGCAAATCCCTCTCCACATAGATTGGAAATGAGTCTGCAACCTCCTCCAAACAAATAGGGCATTTGCTATCCGGGTGGTGCAGCGTTACCTGCCTGACGCTATCGGCTAGAATGCCATTGGCATTTTCTACCTGTAAATTCAGGGTCTTCGTTCTCCCGTATTCGAGAATGCCCTGGATCATTTCGTTGACCCGCATCAGCTCGGAATGGGCATCTTCAATGAGCTTTCGGGTACCCTTGTCAGTACCGGTCTGCTTTTTGTCCGAGATATGATCGAGTGCCAGGGAGACAAAGTTGATGGGGTTGCGGATATCATGGGCGATACCGGAAGCCATCTGCCCGAGGACGACCCATCGCTCGTTTTCCCTTCGCTGCATCTCGGCCCGTTCAAGCTCGGCCCGTGTCCGCTCGCGCTCCTTTCGTTCCTCCACTTCTCTGAGGGCGCGGTTAACCGCGACCGGAAGCCTGGACAGGCGGCTTTTCAGCACGTAGTCGGTCGCTCCCTGCTTGAGCAGGTCTATAGCAAGCTCCTCGCCCAATGCGCCCGTGACGAAAATAAAAGGTGTATCGGGCGCCTGCTCCAGCCTCAATTGCAAAGCAGTGATGCCATCGAAGGCAGGCAGAGAATAGTCTGAAAGAATTACATCGGGCAAAAAAGTCGATAGTGCCTCGATATACGACGCTTTTGTTTCTACCCGTTTAGCAGAGAACGCCACGCCGGCGTTTTGAAGCTCGTACTCCATCAACTCGGCATCAGTTGGTACATCCTCCACAATCAGAACACGCACCCTGTCTGACATGCCTTTTCCCTTTCTGTCCGAGGCCGGCGGAAAAAGCGGACAGGCCGTTCAATAGGGAAGTTTGTTCATCAGCACCCAGTAGCAGCCTATCTCTTTTACTGCTTTGGCAAATTCGGCAAAATCAACCGGCTTTACGACGTAGCTGTTCACCCCCAGTTTGTAACCTTCTATTCTATCCCGCTCTTCATTTGATGAAGTCAGAATCACAACGGGAACGGATTTAGTCCGCTCGTCCGAGCGGATCCTACGTAGCACTTCCAGCCCGTCGATCTTCGGAAGCTTTAGATCGAGGAGTATCACCTTCGGGCGGTGCTCGTCCGCCTTCCCCGGTCTGCAATCGACATTGTTCATGATGTAAGAAAGCGCCTCTGCGCCGTCCCTGAGCACGTGCACTTTGTTGGCGAGATTATGGTCTTTTAGCGCGGAAAGCGTCATCTCCACGTCTGCCGGGTTGTCCTCCACGAGGATGATTTCAAAAGTGTTCTCTTTCATCCGTCACCCTTTCCCGCTAGAGTAAAATAGAACGTAGCGCCTTCACCCTCTTTCCCCTCTGCCCATACTCTCCCGCCGTGACGGCCGATGATGCGTTCCACGATTGCGAGCCCTACGCCTGTCCCCTCGAATTCATCGGCGCCATGGAGCCTCTGAAAAACACCGAAGAGTTTATCATAATATTGCATGTCAAATCCCACGCCGTTGTCTTTGACGAAATAGACGTCTGTTTCTTTTTCAGCACAGGCGCCTACCTCGACGATCGCATTTTCCCGGTGTTTAGTAAATTTGATGGCGTTGGAGAGAAGGTTGATCACTACTTCTTTGACGAGCGTTCGATCACCCATGCCATGGGGAAGCCTTTGCACGGAGAACTGGATGCGCCGTTCCGGGTTCAACTGGGTAAGTTCTCTCCAGGCGCTCCCCACAAGAGCCTCCATGTCGAGGCTTGCATTTGCCATTTCTTTCCTGCCCATTCGGGAAAACGTAAGGAGATCGTCTATGAGCCTGCCCATTTGCTGGGTGTTGCTGCGGATGACATTGAGCTTGCGTTTCCCCTCGTCATCCAGCTTGTCGGCGTAGCCTTTGAGCACCATCATCGAGAAACCGTCGATGGCCCGCAGCGGGGCGCGCAGGTCATGAGAAACCGAATAGCTGAAACTGTCCAACTCCTTGTTCGCGGCCTGGAGCGACTGGTTTGCCTCCGAAAGCTCTTTCGTCCTCTCCTCGACGCGTGACTCCAAGTCGGCAAGCAGGTTTTGAAGCGCTTCCTCCGCCAGCTTGCGCTCCGTAATATCCATCGTGGTGCCCACCATTTTAACGACATCTCCCGCCTCATTCAGGACAGGATGTCGCACAGTGTAAAGATGTTTGACCATTCCGTCAGGCAACACGATCCTGTACTCTTCGAAGGTATCTACTTTTTCGCGGATCGACTTTTCAATACACTCTTTCACCCTGTCCAGATCCTCCGGGTGGACTCCCTCCAAAGCTGCTTCCCAGGTCGCTGGACCCTCCTGCGGGTCGGACCCGAAAATTCGGAACAGTTCCTCGGACAAGTAGTCATACTCGCCGCTGGCAACGTCCAAAGCCCAACTGCCGGTATGGCTCAGCCTCTGCGCCTCGGCCAGGTAGGCTTCGCTACGCCGTAGGGCCTCCTCGGCGCATTTGCGCTCGGTAATGTCCGAACCGATGCTCAGCACTTCAGTCAGCTTTCCCTCGGCGTCAAAGGCGGTCTTGTTGGTCCAGGCGATCCAGACTCGGCTGCCGTCCCTGAGCATGTTTTCGTTGATGTTCTGTTCAAATACGGTTGGGTTTTCGTAAATCTTTGCCATGAGGGGTCGGAGATCTCGGCCGGTACTCTCGATCTCCGGTGTAATGGTACCCACCACATTACGCCCGAGAATCTCATCCTCTTGATAGCCGAAGAACTTTTGCCCGAACTCGTTCAAAAAGGTGATGTCGCCCCTGGAATTCCAGCGCAGGATGATGCTGTTGGCATTTTCAACCAGTTCACGGTATTTGTGTTCGCTGGCTCTCAACGCTTCCTCCGCTAGCTTGCGTTCCGTAACATCCATCGAGGTGCCTACTAATCTGATAATCTCTCCCGCGCTATTCAGGACAGGGTGCCGGATCACTTGAATATGCTTGACCGTTCCGCTGGGCAGCACGCTCCTGAATTCGTCTAAGGTATCTACTTTTTCGCGGATCGACTTCTGAAAGCTCTCCTCCGTCCTGTTACAATCCTCTGGGTGGATTCGGCGGTAAATTGCTTCCTTGGTTGGCAATCCCTCCTGCGGATCGAATTCATAAATCCGGAACGTTTCCTCAGAACAGTAGTCATACTTACCGCTGGCAACGTCCAAAGCCCAGTTCCCTGTGTGGCTCAGCCCCTGCGCTTCCGCCAGATACGCCTCACTCTGCCGCAGGGATTCTTCCGCCCTCTTCCGCTCCGTGATATCACGCACAAAAACGACGGCTTGACCACTGGCAATGGGCTGATACTGAGCACCGATTTCGACGTCGAACAGGCTGCCGTCTTTCCGGCGGTGGACGGATTCAAAACGCTGCGGGCCCTCTTCTGCGAACCTTCTGATGTCGGCTGCGATTATCTCGGCGGCGGTACGCACGGCCGAGATATTCGCAGCATTCATGGTGAGGAGTTCCTGCTCGCTATAGCCGCTCATCCGGCAATAAGTCTCGTTGACCTCAAGGATTCGCCCCTGCATGTCGATGCGAAAGAATCCGTCCAAGGCCGTCCGGAGGATGACCCGGTAGCGTTCTTCGCTTTCATGCAGATCCCGGTGCGCCAACAGGCTGGTCAGAGCGTCAGTCATACGCCGGGCGATCTCGTTCAGCAGCTTCTTCTCATCATGGGTCCAGACGCGCGGGTAAGAGCACTGGTGCATTCCTAATAGCCACGGCTTGCCTGTTTTCGGATATAAGGCGATCAAAATTTGGGACTTTTGGGCGTAATGAGATACTTCCAGGGGGTAATCGCATCCGGGACCAAGTGTTACAGGTCCGCTTGACGCAAGATATAATCGAAAGTTCCTGGCGGTATCCGGGAACGTGGGAATCACGCCTGTTGGTCTCGGATATTCCGGTCGGGTGCGCTCTATGACCACCTCAAATGAAGCGGCATCAGGATCGCACGGGCAGTCCAGAAAGGCCCGGTCGCTATCGAAGATTGACAGCATGGCATCAAGTACATTACTTATCATCTGGTCCAGATCATTCATCCCCTGCATGGCTTGGTTGATTCGGTCCATGCATTCAAGGAATTTCAGGTGAGAAACTCTTTCCTCTTCTGCTCGTCTACGCTCGGTGATGTCGATGTGCATCTCGAGAATCATCGGCGAGCCGTCCACATCGGTGAATGGAATGTCATAAGCATCTATTATGCTGCCGTCAGAGCCGGTGAATTCCCAATGGTGAGGCAGGCCCGTTTCGAACACCTTAGTTGTTTCGCAAAATCCGCATGGTTCGGTATTTCCAAAACGGCATTCATAACAGAGCCGACCGATGGCCTGACCGTATTTGTCACGGAAGCTGCGGTTGACAAATGCAATCTTATAATCCGGTTTCAATAGGCAGATCATTATCGGTAGCGTCTCGAGGACGTCGAAGAGGCGTTGCCGTTCCTCTCGCACAGCCTCCTCGGCGCGTTTCTGCGCGCTGATATCACGCGCAATCGCTGAGACGCCGATGATCTCACCTCGATGGTTTTTGACCGGCGAAAGTGTCAGCGACACATTTATGGTTTGGCCATCTTTTTTGACTCGCTGCGTCTCATAGTGCTCGATCCTGATCCCTTCTCCCATTCGCCTCATGAACACCGAAATCTCATCCTGTTGGTTCGGGAGTGTTAGAATGGATACGGGCCTGCCAAGAACTTCCGCTGCGGAATAACCATAGAGCCGTTCGGCCCCTTCATTCCAGCTCGTGATCGTACCATCCAGGTCTTTGCTTATAATCGCGTCATCAGAGGATTCGACGATCGCCGCCAGTCTTGAGCGAGCTTCCTCGGCGCGTTTCTGTTTGGCTATGTCCCTTGCGGCGGCAAAAACACCGATCACGTTTCCAGTGTCATCCCTGTAAACAGAGGCATTATAAAGCACGGGAGTGATCTCTCCATTCCGGTTGCGGATCTCGAGCTCGTAATCGCGTACAAATCCTTGATGGAAGGCCTTCCGGTAGCCAGAGCGCGCCTTTTCAGGTTCAGTGAAGTAGTTTGAGAAATCAGTGCCCGCGAGCTGCTCTCGTGTGTACCCGGTAGCCTGCTCCGTTGCGGCATTGGCATCGCTTATCCTGCCTTCAGGATCAATGGTGACGAGGGGGTCGAGGCTTGCTTCGATCAAACTTCGATTATAAGCGCTTGCGAGCCGCAGGGCCTCCTCGGCCGCCTTGCGTTCGGTGATATCCCGCGCGAGGGCTAAGTGGTAAGCCCGGCCTCCGTACTCGAAATAATTCGCGCTTACCTCGACCGGGAAAATGTGACCATCGCGGGTTCGGTGGCGGCTTTCGAAACTCAGCGACGGTTGCGCCTTCAGGCTGCGCCAATGGTCGGACCAACGCTCCGCCGGGAACTCAGGGTCAATATCCAATACGCCCAAGCCGAGTATTTCCGCACGGGTATAACCCAGAACGCGGCAACCCTCCTCGTTGACGTAGTGAAAACGCCCCCTGTCGTCTATCAGAAGGGCAGTTTCGCGTATTTTATCCAAGGCGAAACTGAGGAGGGCGACTTCCTGCTCTGCCCGCTTGCGTGCGGCCCGGGAACGCAGGGTGACGATGCCGAAGGCCAAGTCGGCAGCCAGTTCCTCAAGAAGCCAGATCTCTTCCCACGTAAAAGCATTGCGCTCCGCGGAATAAATGCAAAGACAGCCGAAGGCCTTGGCGTGTTCGTCCATGAGCGGCATGACGATGCCGGAACGAAAACCGCGCTGTAAAGCGCTATCCCGCCAGGGCGCGAATCGAGGGTCCGTTGCGTAATCCTGAATGTAGCAACTTTTCCCGCTTCGGATAGCTGTTCCGGCGGGGCCGCGCCCACGCTCCGTGTCGGCCCAAGTAATGCCGGCGGTCGCGAGATATCCCTCCTCGGCCCCGGTCCACGCGACAGGGCGCACGCTTCTGGCATCGTCGTGTTCGGCATATCCCACCCACGCCATGCGGTAGCCGGCCTCCTCGCAGACGATCCGGCAGATTTCTTCGAGCAAGCTCTGCTCATCGGTGGCGCGCAGGAGGATCTGGTTACAGTTGCTGATTGCTCGCAGTTCGCGATTCAAACGACGCAATGTCTCCTCGACGCGTTTGCGGTCCGTAATATCCATCGCGGTGCCCACCAATTGAACGACATCTCCAGCGTCATTCAGAACAGGGTGCCGGATCACCTGAATATGTTTGATCGTTCCCCCGGGCAGCAGGATCCTGTACTCATCGAAGATATCTACTTCTTCCCGGATCGACTTTTCAATGTTCGCCCGCGCCCTGTCCAAATCGTCCGGGTGAACTCGTCTGCTCATTGTTTCCCTGCTCGGTATACCGTCCTGCGGGTCGAACCCGAAAATTCGGAACAGTTCCTCGGACATGTACACCATCTCGCCAGTCTTGCTCCGGACCCAACTTCCTGTGTGAGTCAACCGCTGCGCCTCGGCAAGGTAAGCTTCGCTGCGCCGCAGCTCGGCTGTACGCTCCTCCACCGTTAATTCCAGCTCATCACGGGACTTGCGAAGCTCGTTCTCCATCCGCTTGCGCACGGTAATATCGCGGGCGACATGGACCGTACCGATCATTACGCCTTTTTCGTCGAGTAGCGGTGTTGCGGTGACCAGAAAATCACCGCCGAGCCGTTCCTCAAACACTTCGGCGACATGCTCCAGCCCGTCGTTTAATGTCTGTGAGTGCGGACAAGATACAGGCGGATGATTCTTGCCGTGCACCACTTCGTAACAATGCAGGCCAACACACTCCTTCGGTGTGACCCCCAACCGCCGTGCCATTTCCCGGTTAGCGCGAAGTACCCGATGTTGAGTATCCAGAATGGCGATCAAGTCGGGCGCACTGTCGAATGTGAGCTCCCATTCCCGCTTTGCCCGCAGCAACTTCTCTTCAGCCCGCTTGCGCTCAGTGATGTCAAGGGTATATTCGATGACTTGGACAACATCTCCATTATCATCTAAAATTGGATGTCCATGGACCTCGACATTTCTGAGGTTTCCCTCAGTGTCATAATGAATGTGTTCTGTGATGAGAGATTGTTTTGTCTGTTTTATGGTCTCGACTGGACAAACATGTTCGGAGCCGCCGCAGGGCTCATCCCGCCCGTGAGTCAATACAAAACAGGTGGCGCCTGGAGGCACACCGGAAGGAGCGGCAGAAGAGTTCGCCATTTTGATCGTGTAGTCGCCAGCATCGATAACATAAAAAGGATGCGGCAAAGATTCCATTATGTTGATCAGGAACTTGTTTTGTCTGGCGAGGGTCTCCTGTTGTCTCCGATAGGCTTCTGCGATCTCTGCGAATCGTGTTTCAATATCCTCTTTGGGCTGACTCTTCGGCTTCTTCATTTTTGCACCACAAGCTGTTGTTTGGTTCAGTTCTCCGGGTCGACGCCTAAAGCGGCTCGGTTTTTTTTGCATCGTTGAATTTTATTGGCGGCTGACTCTGTTTAGATCTATAGCATACAATGAAACTGGACTCAACTTAGCATGCCAATCTCGAAAGAATCATTTTGCGGCAATTCGGTTAACAAATACGAGGAGAAAAATACAAACGGCTGCTTAATCCAGGCTCATTCAGCGTCTCTTCGACCAGGAGATCGACCTTGCCCGGTTGTCACGTCGTCATGTCATTGATTCTCTCATCTCCTGCCGGCTCAGTAAATCCGCAGCTCGCCATGCTTGTGCCCTAGCACCTCGAGCGTATCGTTTACTACTACGAAAGCATCAGGGTCGATATCGAGGACCATCTGTTTGAGTTTAGAGAGTTCTGGCAGAGTGATTATGCTGAAAATAACCCTTTTCTCCTGTCCCGAATAGCCACCAGTGCCCTCGATGTATGTGACGCCACGGTGCAGTCCTGAAAGTATCCGGGATGCTATCTCTTGGTGGCAGTCCGATATGATCAAGACGGATTTTCTCTGGTTGAACCCGGTCAGTACCGCATCGAGCACTTTTCCGCTCGTGAAGACGTAGATGAGTGAGTAAAGAGCGGCTTCGAAACTGAGGGAAATAGCCCCGGCACCGAGCACCATTGCGCTGACGAGTGTCGCCGTGTTGCCGATTCGGAGCCCGAATTTCTTATTAATGTAGACTGACAAAATGTCCGTGCCGCCCGTCGACCCCTGCGACCTGAGAATTATACCGCAACCCGCCCCGCAGACTATGCCCCCCAGTATGGCTGCGAGTATGGGATTAATGATCGTAATTGTCCCGAATCTGCCGAATGCGGCGATAGCGGACAGTGATAACATGCCGTAGGCGGAATAAAGAATAAACCTTCTGCTGATGCTGAACCATCCGAGCAGGAAAAGGGGAATGTTCAGCAAAAAGTAAGCGTATCCGGTATTGATCGCGGGGATTAGATAATGGGCGATCAGGGCAACGCCCATCACGCCGCCGCTTAGGAAATGCTGCGGTATGATGATGCTGTTTATTCCTGCCGCATAAATAATGCTGCCCGCTGTAAGAAGAAAAAGATTTCCTGCAATTCTTTTCCAGGATTCGGCCGGGTTCGTCTTGAGGCAGGTTGGGAGGGAGACCTTGTTAAAATCCATAAGCCATCCTGTGCGGGGATTCCGGGCCGGCGGATGCCATCTTTTCCAGAGGGTCCCCAGCCTTTTCTTCGCAATGAATGAAGGATCTGTCACCGCCAGCACCACTCAGGTGCCAAACATTCACATCGCTGAGAAAGTTGACCACATTATAATACGGGTCACATTAGTTTTTCACGCGATTAAGCAAAATTTAGATAAAATTTGATATATAACGAAAAGACATACTTTATTTCGTAAATTCCGGAGCCAGCTCATTCCACCAAACCGCCCCTAGTCTCGATTATCCTTAAATTTCAATCATCTACAAATAGATGCGAATTTTCGCCCCTTGGCATCAATGTTGCCAAATCTATCCAGCAACTGCGGAACTTAAAAGCAGAAAACCAATTATAAGAGATCAGGACTGCTAGATTTTTGGTGGCAAGAGGAGAACAAAATGAGTGCAATAAACATTGTGTCTGTGAAGAAAGAAGAGGACGTTGGGACGCCCTTCTACCGCTACATAGCGGTGGACGGTGATCGGATGGATTTTGTGGGCGGCGGCGTCGAACTGGAACCGGACCTTTACTGTCTCTTGTTGGGGGACACCTTCATTGCTAAGGGAGTCAGCTTCGGGAGAATGGCGGCGTGAAGCGTTGCTCCGCTATATTCACTCTGGTGCGAAAAGCCGATCCGGAGCGCCTGGCAGAAGAATTTCTCGGCTTTGGCGGCAAGATGCTGGTGAGCTGGTTGAGCAAAGAGAAAGAGACCATGGCATGAGTATGGCTCTATTCACCGGCAGAGGTTGCGGGCATTACCAAGTCGGTCATCAGCGACTTTAGAAAAGGAGAACCAAATGAATACCACACTCAAATACTTGTCGGTTTTGGGAATTGTAATGGCTCTCGTGCTCATATTTGGAGTAACAGCCAGCAGAACTGTTGATATCAGTGACTTCGAATATAGTCTGGATGCTAACAGCGTGCGCGGAGCGGGAGTTCCAGATAAGGAGATTACCTCAAAGCCGATACCCAACTATTCACTTGAGCCGGGCGTTTTTGGGTGCGGGAGGGTTATCTGCACCATACCAAGCTGTTATGAAAATACCGCCTGCCCCTTAGATGTAGTGAACAGTGAGTAGTGAATAGACTTGATAAGGTTGTTGATCCCTACGGGAACCGGGTCCTTGCCATAGTAAAGGAGTAAACGCAAAGAGGCGCACTTTGAACAGATCCTGAATCGACCATGATGAGGACTTTCAGACGATACTGAATATTGAATAAATCTCTAAAAGGAGGATATTGAAATGCAAAACGAATTTTTCACGAATCATATCCAAGCGTTTTTTCTCGGCACTCTTTTGCTTACTGTATTAGCAGCCATCATATATCCGCGTAAGAAAAACAAAAAAGAAAAACCTGATCCTCCTGTTATTTTTGGATCAATCCGTGGAATGTACGTTTGTTATCAATGCGACACTATCTTCAACACGCTTAAATGTCCCGTATGCAATGAAGAGGCCGTTGTACCACTGATTCAACTTACCGGAAGCATCATAGAAGATGGGAGAGTCGCAGCCGTTGTCGGAAAGCTGCAAAGATGCAGCACCCGGAAATTGCCGCCATTACTGGCATTTCAGGATGAGCACGCTGTTTTGCCTGCGCCTGCATCCAAGCCAGCCAATGGCGATGCAACCGAAGTTCCGGCAACCGTCGCGAGGCATTAGAGCGGTGTCTGGACCTAACCCATGCCATAACGCGGCTTTCGAGAATACCCGTTATAGGCAAGAGCAAGGCTGTTGAGAAATTAGTCTCGAAGTAGTTATGTCAGTTGAAGGATGGTTGCAGGATGGTTTTTTGTTTCAAAAATTGCCGGCTGTGTTCTGAAGATGGAGGCTCAACAATGTTTGTAGATCGTTCGCAAATTGGATTGATGAGCAAACGTTTCATTTCCAAAACGCTCATCTTGGTGGTTTTTCTTTGTTTGTGGGGCTCACAGGCTATAGCGGCCGGGAGTCCGCAGGCAGAGGTCCAAACCGCTACGGACCAGGTTCTCAATATACTGAATCAGTACCCTCAAGGTACCCCCGCCCGCAGGGAACAGATTCAACGGGTCGTCGATGAATACTTTGATTTTGAAGCGATAACCAGGCTCGCCGTGGGACCACGATGGAGAAGTCTGCCCCCCGAAAAGCAGCAGGAGTTGACGCTGGAGTTCAAAAAGCTGCTTTTTAACACATACATAGGGAGTCTCGAAAAATATGCCGGAGAAAATATCACTTACACTAACAGTGTCAATAGACCAAGGCTATGTAGTAGTCAACGCGCGTATAAATGACCAGATCGGCCCGATCTCGCTCGATTATTACCTCCACCTCAAAGACGGTGAATGGAAAGTATATGATGTCGGTGTCGCTGGAAGAAGTTTGGTAATGAATTATCGCAATCAGTTTGACTCTATATTAGCCAACGGATCATTCGATAATCTGTCGATGATGTTAAGGCGGCAACTTGCTCAGTTATGTGGATCTACCTGCTAGGAGCGTGTGGAGATAAACGGATTTTAAAAATAAGCTCGATTGCTGAGGCGAGAGTTTTAAGTGACGTCCTCATTCCATCGATATGGCTCTGCAAGAGCGGAAACTCAAACCGACATAGAAGGGAGGTGAAGAATCTTAAGGAAGTGAAGACAGGGGGGTCATGGTATCCAGGTCTCGGGAGCTCTTTCACTGGACATAGTGAACCATGATTCTGAATGAAAGCTGCATGTAGTTGGGATTTGGTTTTTTATTCTAATAACTGCGGTGTTTTGAACAAAAGGAGATGTGTGATGAAGAATTCCGTAGTCAGAAGGACGATTTACCTGGTTGTCGCAGGTCTTTTTTTATTGTCCGGCGGCCTTGTTTTTGCACAGAATGAGGGGCTTCCATGGGATGGGGTCATCGAGTTATCAGGAGGCACTGTTGCGGCGGGTATCGGTTATAGCTGGGGAAGCGGCACGCTCACCCAGGCCGGCAAACAATACCCGCTCAAGATCGAAGGGTTGAGTGTCGGAAAAGTTGGCATCACCAAGGCATCCGCTTATGGCAAAGTGTTCAACCTGAAAAACGTCAACGACATCAACGGAACATACGCGGCCATCGGCACGGGTGCTACAGTCGGAGGCGGCGGGTCTGCCGCCACAATGAAGAACGCGAAAGGGGTCATTATCGACCTCTACACGACCAGTGAGGGAGCGAGTTTTTCGCTGGGAGCTGCCGGGGTAACTATCCAGCTCAACCAGTGAGGGTAACCCGACCATTTGAGACTTGCGGCTAACCAGCAGGTTTGCTATTCAGGAGATGGCGGCTACTTGAACCGTCATCTCCTGCGTGACCCCTTATATCCCCATGATGGATTTAAAAAAAACATATTTGAGTTTAACGGCCGTTCTTATCAATCTGCCAACCCCGGACTGCAATAAGACTGGACGTATACACTGGGTCCCAGGGACAGAGCGTGTGCGTTTTTATCGCCATCGCTTAGGTTCCCAGGCTCTTTTGAACGCTCTGCTGAAGTGAATTCAATTTTTGTTTTTCACGCGATTAAGCAAAATTTAGATAAAATGTGATATGTAACAAAAATATATATCCAATTTCGTTAATTCCGCAGCCAGCTCATTTCACCAAACCGCCCCTGGTCTTGATTATCCTTAAATTTCAATCATCTACAAAATAGATGCGAATTTTCGCCCCTTGGCATCAATTTTGCCATATCTATCCAACAACTGCGGAACTTAAAAGCAGAAAACCAATTATAAGAAAAGGAGAAAGTGATGAAAATGATGAAATCGATTATGAGCAGTTTGGCAGTGTTGGCTATGGCGTTCGCCCTGGTTTGTTCCAATGCCAACTCCGGAGTCGCCTCCGGGACCCCGTATCCTTGTGGTGTTCAGTCGCCCGCGTACCTCGACTATACCGATGCCCGCCCGGCTCCTTGCGACCTAGATGCATCACACCGCTTACAGACGCCTGACGTGATGGGTAGCCCCGGATTTTAACAGCTCAAGCATCGCTGCGTAATGCAGAGTAGGAGGACGGCTTTCCGTCCTCCTCCCTCCGGGATGTCCGAATCGACTACCGGTTCATGAGAGAACTGCCGGAAAGACTCAAGCCTGGATCCTCTGCTCTGTCTTTAGAAAAGGAGAACCAAATGAATACCACACTCAAATACTTGTCGGTTTTGGGAATTGTAATGGCTCTCATGCTCATATTTGGAGTAACAGCCAGCAGAACTGTTGATATCCGTGATTTCAGAGCGATACCCGTCGATGCGCACAAAAGCGTTCGCGGAGTGGAAAATCCAGATAATGACATTGCCTCGAAACCGAAAACCTTCTGCTGTGGGGGCTGGGGGGTGATAAGCCCCATACCAAGCTGTCATGAAAATACCGCCTGCCTCTTAGATGTAGTTAACAGTGAGTAGTGGACAGACTTGATAGAGTGAAAGGGAATCCGGATGATACGAGTATCATTCAATTGTGATCTTTACATGAAAATTGTTACAGGTTTCCGGCCAGGACAAATATGAATCTGCTTACGAGATTTACGAAAGAGATAGTAGCCTGGGCACTTGCCAGACCACGTTTTATTCTGGCGGTCGCTTTGCTGAGCGTAATCGGCTCGGTCTGGCTTGCTGCTGTTCGGCTTGAAGTGCGAACCGAGCAGCTTGAGCTCATCTCCACCAGACATCCCCTTATAGCCAAAACGGAGATGTTGGACGAATTTAATTTTCACCGTAAAACCACCTTCGCACTCGTTGTTCGAGGCCCCACACAGGACAGGGCCATCGAGTTCATGAACGCCATAGTTTCAAAAATCCAGGCCGACCCCAAACATTTTCAAGACGTATTTTACAGAATCAATCCGGATGAGTTCAAAAAATGGCTGCTCTATTACCTCGATAAATCCGAACTCGACAGTGTCAGGAACACACTCGAAAAGAACTCCTTGCTCGTCCACAAGATGGCCGACAACCCTGACTTGCTCAACTTTTTCAAACTGGTGAACCAGGATATGGCGTCCAGGATGGTCGGCGAGTTTTTTACCGGCTTTCTCGACGAGGAGGTGACCCCGGAAAGCCCCGGTAAAGACGCCAAGCCGTTGGACCTCGAATTCCTGATCAAGGTTCTTGATGGGTTTTCGGGATATCTTTCCGGCACACAACAGTACGTTTCCCCCTGGTCCTCACTTTTCAAAAGCGGGGCCTGGGACCTCGACAAAGAGGGCTACTTTTGGGAAGGCAAAAAGAAGCTGCTGATAGCCGCTGTCATGCCCAGCAAAGTTTCCGGAGAGGTCAGCAAAACTCTGGGACCACTGAGCCAACTGCGAAAGGATATTCATGAACTCGAGGCATCCGGCTTCAGCGACTGTGAGGCCGGGGTAACGGGGCAGGAAGCGCTTAACAACGATGAAATGCTAACGGCAATGGCGGATATGACCAAGGCGACCTGGTTATCGATGCTGGGAGTCATACTGGTAATGGTCGTGTTCCTACGCGGCTTTCGTCACCCATTGATAATAGCTGTATCTCTTATTGTGGGTCTATGTTGGACCTTCGGCTGGACGGCACTTTTCATAGGTCACTTGAATATCCTTTCCATAGTCTTTGCGCCGATGCTCTGCGGTCTTGGAGTTGATTATGGGATCCACTGGTTTGCCAGATTCGAGGAGGAAAGAGACCTCCACGACGGAACTCGCTCCTCTATTATCAAACGGGTCATGGATAAGTCAGGCCCGGGAATAATGCTGGCAGGTTTGAGTACCGCATTTTCTTTCCTTCCTTTTGTTCTTACCGGCTTTCGAGGACTGATGGAACTCGGTATGATAACCGGGATGGGGATTCTCTTCATCATTTTGGCCGACTTCACGGTACTACCAGCATTGAGTCACTATCTGGCTGTCGAAAAACCCCTATTTAAACGATCAAACGGTCAGGTAAATAACAGGTATCTTCTGCGGTTCGGGCCGAGAGGCGTGCGAACGGTGCTCTCAGTGGCCCTGATCTTGTGTATAGTTGGTTCCCTTAGCGTTTTACGTGTGGGGTTCGACCTGAATCCTCTGCGCCTGCAGTCCAAAAACGCGGAATCTGTCTATTGGGAAAAAGTCCTGGTCGAGAATTCCGACCGGTCGATTCTTTCGGCGGCCGTCCTTACTGACTCCCCGGAGGAAGCGAAGAAGGAGTCGGCAAAATTCGAAGGTCTGCAAACCGTTTCGCACGTGGATAACATTTTTACGCTCCTTCCCGGCAACCAGGAAGAAAAAATACCGGTTTTGAGTTCTATTGCTCTGCTGGTTCCCGATCTTAAACCCTCGATTGCACGTTTGGACTCTGAGCAGGTCCATAGCGATCTCGATGCTGCAGCAGAGACTGGCGACGGTTCATCCTATAAGGCCGCATTGATCGAGGTCCTTCAAAGGATCAGATTTAAGATGCAGGATGCACAGGCTGAGAAGTGGGGGGCTTCCAAACCCCTCGTAGAACAGATGGTTAAAGTCAGGAAACTGATAGACGGAATCGTCCGGTCGCTTGACAATTCACCTGTTGACTCCGAGATACTTTTCGAATTCCGCCGGCATTTTAATAAAGACATCGTGGAGCAATGGACCCTGATCAAGGAGAGTTCTTCCGCCTCTCCGATGAGTATCCAAGACATTCCGTTGCAACTGAGGGACCGGTTTTTTCAGGATGGCAAATACCTTGTCAGGATTTATCCCAGCGAGCCAATCTGGGAGGAAGGAACGCTGACCCGCTTTGTCAAAGAGATCCAATCAGTTAACTCTGATGTCTTGGGTGACCCGGTTTATCTCTATGTCTTTGCGTCGGCCTATAAGAAAGCGTCAATCAGCGCTTCCATTTACGCACTGATCGCCATTGCGCTGATTCTTACATTTACATTCCGCAGTTTGAGGCTCATGCTTATATCTATTATTCCGCTCGTGGCCGGGACGGTCTGGACAGTGGGCATAATGGGAGCCGCAGGCTTCGATTTCAATCTTGCAAACAGCATATTCATGCCGCTCGTTGTTGGGGCCGGCGTAGAATACGGGGTGATCATTCTTCAGAGATGGAGAGAGGGCAAGGCAGGGTATGGACGCCTTCCTTTCAGTACCGGCAAAGGGGTCATCTTGGCAGCCTTAACCACCACTATTGGCTTTGGCATGTTGATGATATCAAACCACATGGGGATTTTCAGCCTGGGTTTTGTGGCGTGGGCAGGAAGCCTCTGTGTTCTTCTTGCTGCGCTGTTCATCCTGCCCGCCATGCTGTCTTTTGTGAAGGGGCCTGTCCCGACTCTGACCAGGAGGCTATCCGAAAACTTGACTTTTGGCAATCTGAGCATTCTAAATTCAACTACTCATAAGGCCAACACCATTTCATAATGAGTGAAGGTAAGGTTGATTTTCTCCGCTGTGTCGTTCTCTTATTTGTGAACCGAATTTGCCCAATCGGTGGTTGGAGGGTCAAGGGGGCAATAACTCTGAATGTCTATCCTGTAATCTCTGTTTATTGACGCACCAAGAGGGACCAATTCACTGTTTGGTCAAAAAAAAAGAAATTGAAGTTTTTCACACTATTAAACAAAATTTAGATAAAATTTGATATACAACAAAAAAATATAACTTATTTCGTAAATTCCGGAACCAGCTCATTTCACCAAACCGCCTCTAGTCTTGATTATCCTTAAATTTCAATTATCTACAAAGACAGATGCGAATTTTCGCCCCTTGGCATCAATGTTGCCATATCTATCCAGCAACTGCGGAACTTAAAAGCAGAAAACCAATTATAAGAAAAGGAGAAAGTGATGAAAGTGACGAAAGCGATTGTGAGCGGTTTGGTAATGTTGGCCATGGCGTTCGCCCTGGTTTCAATCAGCGAAGCCGGATGGTGCCCCTTTTGTCCCAACGCCAACTCCGGAGTCACCTCCGGGACCCCGTATCCTTGCGGTGTTCAGTCGCCCGCGCGCCCCGACTACGTCGATGCCGTCCCGCTTCCTTGCACTGAGCGAGACCGAGATTCATTCAGACGGACCCCGGAGCCGATGGGTAGTCCCGGATTTTAACGGATCGAGCATCGCTGCTTAATGCAGAGTAAGGGGGACGGCTTTCCGTCCTCCTCCCTCCAGGATGTGCTGCCGAGAGTGGATAGTGGTAAAAGACGATTTTTTTAACCAGCAAAGGAGATTGCCATGAAAGAGTGCGGTTGCTGCGGGCGACCTACACCTGAAAACTTGTTGCTCCTTAGCTCCTGCCCTGATTGCCGGGCGGGCATGCGCAATGCCGATGTGATAGCTGGACTGTTTTGGGGTATTGCAAGGGTGGTGGAATATGCAGGTTGATCCTTGTCAGAAGGCAGGCACCTGGTCAGTAGCCTGCCTTTCATAGAAGGATTAATGGCGCACTGAACCTCTAACCTCTGGCGATTGCAAATATCGCCTTACGCAAAAAGCCTCGGCGGCAGAGCCGAACCCTACCCTGCGGATGGGCGAGCAGACCCTGAGTAGCAGTAGGTTCCACAACCCTTTATGCGAGGAGAATGGCTATGGACTGGAGAAAAAGCCTGGCGCTTGTTCTTGGACTTGGATTAGCCCTGGTCAGATTTTACCTGTTTTAAACACTTCTATACGTCCAATAGTACTATATCGAAAGCGATAGAAGATCAGCTAGCCCGCTCGCAGGTGGCCCTGGAAAGAGACCCCGAAAAGGTGGCAAGCATGACTGGGTTCCCGTGGCTTACCAGAATCAACTTGAACGCGCTTAGGCGCGCCAGGCCAAGCCCGTGAGATGAGAACATCTCTGGAATTTCTCATTGGAACCCAGCGGGTAAGCAAGTCCCGCCCGGCCAAGTGTGCCGACAGCCGGAACCGCGATGGAGTGAGTGAAGGTAGAGGTTATAGAGCCGGTAATTTACCTGTGAGATCGAGTATTCAAAAAAAGCCGTAATATTCGACGGATTGTTAAGCTACGCAGATCATCGCACTGTGTATTTAAAGGAAATGCCCAGCTTTCTCATCCGGCTTCTCAGAGTATTAGGATTGATTCCAAGGAGTTGTGCCGCGCCTCTGGTACCGCTGATCCTTCCATTGGATTTTTGAAGCGCCTGACGGATTTGACTGGACATGGTTTCATCGAGGGTGAGCAAGTTGTCTCCAGTCTCAAACTCTAATCTCGGGACCTTGGTCTCCTCCAATAATTCCAAATGCTTAAACGTCAGCGGCGCATTTTTCCCTTTGCCTCGTATATGAATAAGCTCGCGTTCGATCAGGTTCTTGAGTTCCCGTATATTTCCAGGCCAATGGTTGGTCTTGAGGCGTTCGATTTCTTCGATGGAAACCGTGGGTGGGGGATATATCTTGAGGTCCTTGGATTTTTTTTCTAAAAAGTGATTAACTAAGGCTGGGATATCCTCCTTGCGGCGCCTTAACGGTGGAAGCGTAATTGGAAACACGTTGAGCCGGAACCACAGATCCTCCCGAAATACTCCTGTACGAATCAGCTCCGTCATATCCCTGTGCGTTGCAGCAATGATTCGGACATCCACTGGAATGGTTTTTGTCCCGCCCACACGTTCGATCTCTTTTTCCTGAAGCACGCGGAGGAGTCTAATCTGGGCCTGAGGCGGCAATTCGCCGATTTCATCAAGAAAAATGGTTCCTGCATCGGCGCGTTCGAAGCGTCCTTTCTTCTGAGTGACGGCCCCGGTAAACGCGCCCCTTTCATGCCCGAAAAGTTCGCTGTCAACCAGAGTGTCCGGGATGGCGCCGCAGTTCACCTTAACCAGTGGCGCACTTCTCCTCGATGAACTGTAATGAATTGCATTCGCGATTACTTCTTTGCCGACGCCAGTCTCCCCAAGCAGAATCACCGGGCTGTTGAGAGGGGCGACCTGCCGCACCATATCCATCACATTCTTCAGGCCATATTCGGCGCCGACAATTTCGGAAGCTGAAAAACTTCGCAGTTCCCGGCTCAACTCCCGATTTTCAGCATCCAGGATATCTTTGAGCTTTACGACCTCCTCATAGCGAAGGGCATTGGACATAGCGATTGAGAAGGGCTCTCTCAAAAGATAGAGCAGATCCACATGCTCACGGGTAAAGATTGTCTTCCCCTTTGCATGCAGAGCCAAGAACCCCATGCGTTCGCCCTCCAGAACCAGATCCACAACGAGAGAAGAACAGTTTGACAGGTCAAGATCGCGCCGAAGAATCTCTACTAATTCACTTTGTTCATTCCGTTGCCTTGTGGCGACGCCACCAGCTTCTATTGCGGATTCCAACTCCTGGATGGCTGCCCTCGACAGGGGAATGAGGGGCAAGTTTTTTTTGTCGCCGGCCTCATCAATATTTGCGAGATTGCTGAGAATCCCGGTACTCGGATCAAACATGCTGAGATCGGCCTGGAATACGGGAATAAATAGCCGGATATAAGAAAAAAAATTTGATAAGGCCTTTTCGATATCGAGGCTGCTGCAGATTCGTAACGTGGCCTGCCGAAAAAACTCATTTTTGTCAAACCCCATGCTGCTCTCCTTTTTATTTCCCTGTCGCAAGAATCACAATCTGTTCTTGTGTTATTTAACAATAAAAACGATATTTGACAAAAAAATTTGCTATGTTTCGTGGATTTTCCGGATGCCGCTTTCCTGTACCGTGTGAGTCAACACAAAGTTGAGTGGCATGATTATGGCTATTAACAAGTTGAGCGGCATGATTATGGCTGCCGCTGCTGAACAGGAAGGTTGAGAGCACCGGTGCGCCAGCCTCATCAGCAAAAAGAATCCAGGCACTGGGACGAGAAGGAATAAATCATGATTTGGCTTGAGATGATAAGCACCCGGGCGGCTGGGATTATGGAAGCCGAAAAAGTCTTGGAGATTTGCAGGCAAATGCATCTATCCATTGCCGGTGAGAAACTCTTGATAATGGCCGTATTTCGCAATGCAAAGTATGGGACCGATATCAGCATGCATCTTTATTGGAAATCCGACCCCGGGACAGGAAGCTTTTTGGGCAAAGAATTAATTTTGGTGCTCGAAGAGCTTGGACTGGTAAGTCATACGGTATGGATTGAACAAGAAGAGCAGGATATTCCGGAATACGTTGAGAGGAGGGCAAATTTGAGATCACAGATCCAGTAGATTTTGCGCCTCTAAATAGAATGGAAGCACGGGAATTGCCACGCTCAATTCCGGTAAAATTGTTGCCCCTTCTACGGCGGCACTCCTTCGGAGAATTTTGTGAATGAGGATCTCATTTTTTTTATTGCACGGGTCAAATTCGTGCATATCTATGAACAAAAGGTCAATAAACTCTTTCAAATTAGTTTTATCCCGTAGAGCCCCGTTTTCAAGTGCTCAACCGGTCTGCAGAAGAGACGTAGTGAGTCCATGTTTCCGTCGGGCCGCCGGTGTCACGGTCGAGATCAAAGAGTAAGGTTTCACCAGTAACAACCGGTATGTCCTGTATTTATTCAAACATCTTGCAAGACTGGAGAATACCATGGCAAAGGAAATCACCCCCCCTTCTGCTTCCGTTGAAGCTTCAACCACGGCATCAAAGAACCTTCTTTGGCAATGGCCGACGTCCGATATCGGCGCCCAGGCGCTTTCCTACTGGATCGATTCGTGGCAGCGTTCGCTGCTTTTCTGGGACGTGATGCGCGAGCGAGGCAACGTTTTTATAGAGCATGAGAAGAAAGGCGCGCCGCCGGTCCTCGTTTTCGACTATGAGATAGTCGTTGATGGACGCACTCTCGAAGACCCGGCCAACTACGCCTTGGTTCGGATCAAGCCCAGCGCGGAACATCCCACCGACCCCGGGAAACGGCCAATCATAGTCGTGGATCCCCGAGCGGGTCACGGACCCGGTATAGGAGGCTCCAAGATAGCAAGCGAGATTGGCATAGCGTTGCGCGCGGGGCACCCATGCTACTTTGTCATGTTTTTCCCAAAGCCTTGCCCAACGCAGACTATCGAGTCGGTCACACGTGCCGAGGCAGTGTTCCTGCAAAAAGTCATTGAACTCCACCCGGATTCCGAAGGAAAGCCTTTCGTGATCGGCAACTGCCAGGGCGGCTGGGCTGTGCTGATCCTTGCGGCGGCGGCGCCCCATCTCTTTGGCCCGATCCTTCTCGCCGGATCTCCGGTTTCCTACTGGGCAGGGGTGGAAGGCAAAAACCCCATGCGCTACTCAGGCGGATTGCTTGGTGGTTCATGGCTTTCCTCGTTTGCAAGCGACCTGGGCAATGGAATTTTCGATGGCTGCTATCTGGTTCAGAACTTCGACAATCTGAATCCGTCGAATACCTTATGGAACAAATATTACAATGTTTACTCGAAGATCGACTCGGAGCATCTGCGGTTTCTCGATTTCGAGAAGTGGTGGGGAGGGTATTTTCTCCTTAACAAAAGAGAAATGGAGTGGATTGTCCAAAATCTTTTCGTCGGAAACAAGCTCACATCAAATGAAGTCACATCGGCTGACGGCAAGGTTACCGTAAACCTCTACAATCTCCCCTCACCTATCGTGGTATTCGCTTCATGGGGCGACAATATTACTCCTCCTCAACAGGCGCTTAATTGGATCCCGGACCTGTACGACAGTGTGGACGAGATCACCGCTCATAACCAGACTATAGTTTATTGCCTCCATAAGGAAGTCGGCCACCTCGGGGTATTCGTTTCGGCCAAAGTGGCTGACCGGGAGTATACCGAAATAATGAGCATGATCGATATGATAGACGCGCTACCTTCCGGACTCTATGAAGCGGTAATTGAAGACACACGGCCGGATATGCCCGGTCTGGAACTGCTCGATGGACGATACGTGATCAGGTTCGAGGCGCGCACGATAGAGGACATCCTTGCCCTTGGCGACGGCCGTAAACATGAACGGCCTTTCGAAATCGTCAAGAGGGTCGCCGAGATAAATCAGAGCCTCTACGACACGTTCCTGTCGCCCCTGGTCAGGGCAACCTCTAATGAAATGACTGCACATTGGTGGCGCATGCTCCAGCCGGAACGCATGCAGCGCTATATGTTTTCCGACGTTAATCCCGCGATGTGGCCTTTTAAAGCTTTTGCGCAGATGGTGCGCGAGCAACGTCAGCCTGTCTCTTCCGACAACGTATTTCTCGAGCTTGAAACCCGGATGTCCGGCCAAATCACAGCTCCCCTCAACGCCTTCCGCGACCTGCGTGACGCATGGTGCGAGCGGCTGTTCAAATCGATCTACGAGTCGCCGTGGATTGCCGCTATGGTTGGGTTTTCCGAACAGCCCGGCAGGCGAAAAGGACCAAGACCCGACGGTTGGCTTCGCAGCGAACTAAAGCGTCTGGCGGCCATTGAGAACGAGTCGTACATCGAGCAGGGAACCCCGATCGACGGTGGCGTACGCATGCTCCTCTACCAGGGCCTCGACGCCAAGGTGTCCGACGAACGTCAGTTCAGACTGATCCAGCAATTCATGAGCGAAATCCCCGAGGACAGGCGCCCGACTATGGCGCAGCTAAAACAGGCGTTCAGGCGACAGTTCCTCATGCTGCTTCTCGATGAAGAAAGAGCTATCAATGCGCTGCCAAAGCTTTTGCCCGACACGGACCGGCGCAAACTTGCCCTCGAAATCGTGTACCGGATTGCGACCGCAAGAGGTGATCTGAACGATGCCCAAAAGGAAAGATTTCGGCGGATTGAGGAAATCCTAGGAGTTACAGCCTCCGGCGATAAAGACCGGGAACCGGGAGAAGAGGCGAGGCCGCAACCGACTCAAAAGTCGAAATAATAGGCCGTTGGCTTAGAGACGAGGCTTAAGAGAGGCAATGTAACTGTATGAGCAATCTTGACGACATGAAAAATGTGACTTTTGACGAAATCGAGGTCGGCGCCACTGCAACCTTCACCCGCACGCTATCTCTACCTGAGATTGAACTGCTTGCTCTCGTTTCGGGTGACGTTGATCCGTTTCACATTGAACAGGCAGGAAGCGCGGATAGCCGGGCTGATTCAAACACCATCGACGGCGCAGCGGCGGCGGCTCTTATCTCAATTGCCATTGGAACGAAACTGCCGGGACCGGGAATGCACATACGCAGGCAGGCCTTGAGTTTTCAAGGAGAAATTTCGACCGGAGACACTCTGGAAGCTACTGTGGTCGTTGCCAGGAAAATCGAGGAGAACAGCGAGGTTATTCTGGATTGCCGATGTGTGAATCAGGGCGGCCTTGAGCTTGTAACAGGGAATGTAACTGTGACAGCGCCTCGCCTGAGCACTACCTACTCCGAGATGGTCCCTCCTCAAATCACCGTTCGCCGAAGTGATGAATTCGTTAAGCTTCTCAAAGCCTGTGTAAAGGTTCCGCCTGTTCCATGCGCCATAGCCTATCCTTGCGACCACGATTCACTTTTGGGACCCATCGAAGCTGCTGAGAGGAGAATCATTCGACCGGTCCTGGTTGGTCCTGAGGACCGCATACGCGAGGTTGCTCGGGCCGCTGGTATTGACATCAGTTCGTATCGGATAGTCTCTGTTCCCCACAGCCATGAGGCCGCCGAAAAGGCCGTGGAAATGGCCCGTAACGGCGAGGTAGAAGCATTAATGAAAGGAAGCCTCCACACGGACGAACTCATGGGCGCGGTCGTCAAATCCGATACCGGTCTTCGCACTGCCAAACGCATCAGTCATGTCTTCGTAATGGATGTGCCTGCATATCCCCGTCCAATACTTATTACCGACGCTGCAATAAACATCTTTCCAAAGCTCGAGGATAAGGCTGGAATTGTACAAAACGCGGTGGACCTTGCTCATGTTCTTGGAATCGAACGGCCGAGGGTGGCTATCCTTTGTGCCGTTGAGACTATTAATCCGAAAATGCCCTCCACTCTGGATGCGGCTGCCCTGTGTAAGATGGCGGACCGTGGCCAGATCACAGGTGCAATCCTGGATGGACCTCTTGCTTTCGACAACGCAATAAGTATGGCTGCGGCACAAACCAAGGGCATCTCTTCTCCAGTCGCGGGCCAGGCTGATATTCTTCTTGTTCCGGACCTGGAGGCCGGCAACATGCTAGCAAAACAGCTCTCTTACCTCGCGGGGGCGGAAGGCGCGGGCATCGTGCTGGGCGCCCGAGTACCTGTCGTGCTGACAAGCCGCGCCGATTCGGTCAGATCCCGCCTCGCCTCGATCGCGGTCATGGCTTTGGTCGCCGCTGGGTCTGCAGCCCAAAGGCAAGTGAGGTGATGTCATGGAAGAAGCAATCGTAGTATTGAACGCCGGCTCTTCAAGCCTCAAGTTTTCGGCCTTTATCGAAAAGAAACAAGGACTTGAACTTTTCGTGCATGGGCAAATCGGAGGACTTAACACCCATCCCAAGTTCGAGGTTCATGGGACTGAAAACCTGGGAAACTTGATTGATTCAAAAAATTGGCCTGAATCCGTACACTTCGGCCATAAGGAGGCCATCGAGTTTCTATTCCAGTGGGCTGCACAAGGGCCGATGGAGAGTCGTCACCGTGCTGCGGCAGTCGGCCATCGCGTGGTCCATGGCGGTCTGGACTTCACTGGGCCGGTTAAGGTTGATGAAGAAGTCGTAGGTAAACTCGAAAAGATGATTCCACTTGCTCCCCTTCACCAGCCGTATAATCTGGCCGCCATCCGGGCCGTTTCAGAACATCGGCCGGATTTGCTCCAGGCAGCATGCTTCGATACGTCTTTCCATCGAACCATGCCTGCCATTGCAGGGGAGTTTGCCCTGCCGCGCGAGTATTCGGAGAAAGGCGTAAAGCGTTATGGTTTCCATGGCCTGTCTTACGAGTACATCTCTTCGGTTTTACCCAGATTCGATGTTGCTGCGGCAAAGGGAAGAACGATCGTCGCTCACCTCGGGAACGGCGCCAGTATGTGCGCCATGCAAGGGTGTAAGAGCATCGCCAGCACAATGGGTTTCAGTGCGGTGGAAGGGTTGCCGATGGGGACCCGTTGCGGCTCGATTGACCCGGGGGTTCTTATCTACCTGATGGATAACCATGGGTTGGACGCCAGAGCACTGGACGAACTCATCTACAAGCAGTCCGGGCTTCTTGGTGTTTCCGGGATCTCAAGCGACATGCATGAGCTGCTTTCAAGCCCGGACCCGCGCGCGTCCGAGGCAATTGACCTGTTTGTCTACAGAATTGTGCGCGAGACGGGCTCGCTGGCTGCAGCTCTTGGCGGTCTCGATGCAGTCGTCTTTACAGGGGGAATCGGGGAACATGCCGCGGAAATTCGCTCCCGCGTATGCAGAGATTCAGGCTGGTTGGGCATCGTCCTTGACGAAGAAGCCAATAACAAAGGTGGGCCAAGAATAAGCCGCACGGACAGCCCCGTATCGGCATGGGTGATTCCGACAGACGAGGAACTGATGATCGCACGACACACGTACTCACTCATGGATCCACTAAAAACAAGTTTAACCTGATTTCCAAGACGGCTTTTGCTTCATTTCGCAAGGTTCAGCATTGGAGCCAGATATGAGCACAGTTCATTCACCGGTCCTTCAGGGCCGGAAAGCATTGATACTGTCGTTGCTTCCGCTGCAGCCTATCTGGCAACTCAGTATTCGAGGAGACTGACAGGATTAACTTTTTATGTCGATGCCGGTCTCAACATCATGGCATAGTCCGGCGACTGGACCTCCAGCGAAAGAGCAGTTGGAGCCAGGGCCGGTCCTGCCATCGGCTTGAATACGGGTGGATGGGGTTAGGTGAGCGTCGTTATCGCCACACCGGGCAGCCTGGCTTTCTTCCTCGAACAAATGCGAGAGGCCAGGATTATCGCCGACCTCTTCTACTTGAGAGAGGATCAATCAAATGGAAGGTTTTGCTGAATATACTTCACGATCACTCGATATCAAACTTCCGGAAGACTATACGAGCTTCATTGAAAATTATGGGAAAAAGTTACCGGAAGATCCCGTAAGAGAAAAGAGCTGGATCCGCGGACTGGGTTCGCCGGAGTTCGTCATCGGCACCACGCTTGCTTTCCGCTCGACCTTGCCCGGTTTCAGCTCAAAAAGAGTGGTGATTGGTTATATGGGTACCAATACGATCATAGTCAACAGAACGTACGAGGATATAGATGAGTATTTGGTGTTGGATGCAGGGGATGGGAGCATCCTGACCGTTGACTCAGTTGGTGTCACAACCAGGATAGCAAGCAGCTTCGAAGACTGGATCAATCCGGAGTTCCTGAGGGCGACGCTCAGGGAGAAATACACCAGCAAACTAATAGCTGTCGTTTCCGATGAGTCAGTTAAGGCGGAAGAAGCACGACTCATGCTTCTGGAACTTAAGCGCGGGGGCTTTGTTGACTTGGAAGACGTCGTCGTTCTGGTGAAAGACCAGCACGGGACAGTCCGATACCATGGGATGCACGAACAGGCAGTAAAGGAAGGACTTCTCGGGAGTATCACCGGCTTCATCGTCGGCAGCATTCTGTTAAATCCGCTGGCCGGTGGGGCTTTGGGATTAGTTTCAGGGGCCGTGGCCGCATCTCTTGCCAAAAGTGGTATCGATGACCAATTTGTGGAGGACCTGTCGAAAAACTTCAAGGCTGGCTGCTCCGCCCTGTTCGCATTGGTGCGAAAAGCTGACCCCGACCGTGTGGGGGAAGCATTTGCCGGCTTTGGCGGCAAGGTCCTGGTGAGTTCTCTGAGTGAGGAACAGGAGGCGGCCGTACAGGCGTCACTCGATGAACGGAGGGAGACCGCTGAACAGTCGAGCAGAGGTTCGAAAAAGTCCACCGCAGCCTCTCATGTTCTTCCGGAACACCCGGAACAATAAAAGGGTGGAATTCCACACTCAAGGCACCCGTCTAAATTGTGTATAAAACCGAGGGCTTCCAGCGAGAAAATGGACCTGCTCCTCCCTGTCGTTCGATCGTATGTTCCCGGAATTTGATTGAGCCCCGCTATGGCCATATAGTAGCCCGGCACGCCTGGAGTTCGTCAATCACGGGGTGTCCTGTTGGACATTCGGGATGACACGCCTTCGAAGAATTTTGTGGAGGAGACCCATTTTTTTATTGACCAGGGGGTCAAGTTTGATCTTAATGACCGTGGGTCAATAAACTCTTTCGAAGGAGTTTCGGACCGCTGTGCACTGTGTACATGCAACTCTTGGGAGAATTATGGCTAGCGATAAAGGGAGGGGAGACGAGTACCCGCTCTTGGAAACATCATAGGAGCAGAACTTAAATGGCTAGACCCGCATTAAGCCAGGAAGAGCGCTTCAGCCGACGCGCCGCTCTGCTGGACGCAGCCCTTCGTCTTTATCGTGAGCAGGAGACGTTCCCCACTGTGTCGAATATCGCGAAAGCCGCGGGGGTCGCCAAGGGAGCTGTCTATCTGTGGTTCCGGAGTAAAGAAGAGATTTTTGTCGCGATTCTCGAAGGCGCCTTCTTGGAGCTTATCGCCCGACTGCAGTCTATTATCGAACACCTCGATCCTCGCCCGGAATTTGCGCCTGACTCTTTTGCGACTCAGTACGCGAAACTTCTTAGTGAATTACCGGATGTGGTACGGCTCTCATCTGTTCTCAACAGCATGTTTAGGGAAAACATGCCAATCGAGTCTTTCACGCGTCTGGACAGGAATGTCGGAGCCAGCCTATCCAAAGCCGGAGCTTTGCTTGAGCAGCGCTTCGGCTGCCTGATGCGAAGCAAAGGAGCCGATCTCTTGCTCCATACATGGACTCTGACCATAGGTCTTTGGATAATGATGGACATTCCGGATGAAATGAAAAAGGTCCTCGACGACCCCACCCTGGCAACTTTTCGCCGCGGATTCAGCACGGAACTGAAGACAGCGGTCGCACAATTATGGCGGGGGGCCATGATTCGCCAGCAAGCGTCGTCGTTAAGAGTTGTTCTGTAAAGTTGAAGTGGTGGAAATCCAATGAGAGGACTCGATGCAATGCGATTTTTATCAGCCGTACGTTTAGTATTGATCCTTTTTGTGCTGACCTCCTGTTCCCAAGGCAAAAGTGGGGAGCAGCCCGCCATCAATGCGATTCCGATAAAAACGGGAAAGGTGAGGCACGTGCAAGGGCGCGAATTCGTGTCGGTGAGCGGTACGGTGACATCGCCTGAAGCACCGGTCCAGGTTTCTTTTCTGGTCCCGGGAAAAGTGATCGAAGTAGGGCCTCGGGAGGGCGATTACGTTGAAAAGGGACAACTGCTGGCGGTTATCGACCCAATTGACTATAAGCTGTCGCTTCAGGCTGCATCCGCGCAGGCCGGACAGGCAAAGGTCGCGCTCGACCGCAGCAAAGACGAATACGCCCGGATGAAATTCCTCTACGACTCCAGGAGCCTTGCGGAAAATGACTTTGAAAAATTCAAGGCGGCCTATCTAAGCGCCAGACAGCAGGTGGATCAGACAATCGCAAATCAAAAGCTTGCCCAAAAGCACCTGAGCGATTCATCGCTTTATGCCCCTGCCGCCGGTTTTATTTCAAGGCGGTCCATCGAACCGGGCCAGACTGCAAGCCCCGGGATTCCTGTCTTCGAAATCGTGAAGCTCGATCCCGTGGAGATCAACGTAGGCGTGCCGGAAACCGACATTCGTCTCGTCAGGGTCGGGCAGGCGGCAGCGGTCTCCATCCCGGCTCTGTCGACGGAATCGTTCGGGGGGAAAGTGCGGATCATTAACGTCTCGGCGGATCCCAATACTCGAACGTACATGACGCGGATCGTGGTGCCCAATCCAGCCCATATCCTCCGAATCGGGATGGTTGCCGAGGCCTGGATCCAGGGAGACAAGGCGATCGACCTGGTGACCCTGCCGGCCGAAACCATTTTACGGGACCCGCAGGGGGCGACGATTGTCTTTGTGTACTACCCCGAGCAGGGACGCGTCTATGCGAAGCGGGTCGAACCTGGACCCGTCTACGGCCGGGAGATTGCGATCAAAAGCGGTCTTTCAGGGGATGAGGCCGTCGTTTTTGCAGGGCAGGAGAAGCTCCGGGACGGAACCATCGTCTCCTTAGTGGATGAAACCACCCCTGGAGGGCCGCAAACCCTGCCTGGAAAAAACGAGGTGCGTTAATGGACCCGGTGAAGTTTTCTCTTCGTTACCCGACAGTTACGTTGATCCTTACCGCCATGGCCGTAGCGGTCGGAATTTATTCCTTTCTCTACATGCCGCGCACGGAAGACCCGACAATCATCATTCGCACCGGCATTGTGATTGCGCTTTATCCGGGCGCAACTTCCGAACAGGTCGAAAAGCAGGTGACAAAAACCCTGGAAAAACACATTTTCAAGTTTCCGGAAATCCGCAAGGACAAAACCTATTCAACCAGCCGCCCCGGTCTGGTCATCATTAACGTGGAACTTGAAAACAACGTAAAAAACTCCGACGTCATCTGGGCCAAAATTCGCCACGAGATGAACGAGACCCGCTTAACCGAGCTGCCCGAGGGTGTCCGGGGTCCCATCGTAAACTCGGACTTCGGCGAAACCGTGGCGATGCTGCTTGCGGTCCACGGAAAGCGCTATGGCTACCGCGAGCTGCGTGACTACGTGGACACAATTCAGGATGAGCTGCGCACGATTCGTGAAGTGGGCAAGCTGGCCATGTATGGCGAGCAAGGCGAGCAAATCTGGATAACCGGCGACCTGCAGCGAATGTCGCAGTATTTCGCGGACCCGCTTAACGTGATCCTGGCCCTCAGGCAGCGAAATATAATCGAGAGTTCCGGCCATTTTGAGGCGGACCGCACAAAAATTCCTTTTCGCACCACCGGCCTGTTCAATACGGAAGAAGAGATCAGGAATGTTCTGGTGGACGTCTCCCGCACGGGCCAACCAGTCTATATCCGCGACTTTGCCGAGGTGGAGCGGCGATACCAGGACCCGACGTTCATGGTGCGCTACGACGGCGAGCCGAGCCTGCTGTTGTCCGTAGAAATGCAGAAGGGAAAAAATATCGTCGAACTCGGCGAAAGTACTCGGGATATCTTTAACCGCCTCAACTCCCTGCTGCCGCCGGATGTCCGGATCGATCTCATCGCCAATCAGCCTGAGGTCGTCAAGGAACGCATCACGCATCTGAGCCATGAATTCATGATCGCCATAGTCGCTGTTATATTCGTCACGATAATACTGCTGCCCATCCGGGTAGCTGTTATCGCGGCGCTCGCCATTCCAATAAGTATATTAATCACTCTCGGGGCAATGAACGCCATCGGCGTCGCGCTGCATCAGGTCTCCATCGCGGCGCTCATCGTGGTCCTCGGGATCGTTGTGGACAATGCAATTGTCATTGTAGACAATTACGTCGATCTTCTCGACCGCAAGGTACCGATAGAGGAGGCGGCCTCGCGCTGCGTTTCCGAAGTGATCGTTCCGGTCCTTGCCGCAACCGCGGCCATCATCTTTTCTTTCCTGCCCCTGGTGATACTTACGGGATCGGCGGGCGAGTTTATCTTTGCACTTCCGATAACCGTCGCCATAGCCCTGGTTGTGTCGACAATTGTGGCCGTCATGCCGACACCGATTTTTTGCCGGGCCTTGGTCAAAAAAGGGCTCCACGCCCAGGGAAACGGCACAGCCACCCCGGGTAAGAAGAAATTCAATTTCTTGGACCTCCTTCAGGCCGGCTATAGGGCGGTTATTGCCTTTTTCATGCGCCATAAGGTCCCGGCAATGGTTTTGGGGGCAGGCGCCATCGCGATGGGGGTAGTCCTCTTCAGAATAGTGCCTCAGCAGTTTTTCCCTTCGGCAGAGCGCAACCAGTTCGTGGTCGACGTATGGATGGCCCAGGGCTCGCGAATCGAGGAGACGGACGCGGTGATGCGCCGGATAGAAGCGTACATGAAAGGGAGAAAGGAAATCGAGCATTTTGCAGCCTTTATCGGCCAGAGCGCACCGAGGTTTTACTACAATGTCAACCCCCAGCAGCCGGATGCCGCCTACGGGCAGTACATCGTCAACACCCGCTCAGAGAAAGAAACCCCGGCATTGGTGAACGATCTCCGGAAATCCTTTACCTCGGTGGCCCCCGAAGCGATGGTCATCGTAAAGGAGATGCAGCAGGGGATGTCCTTGGAGGCCCCTGTCGAGGTGAGGATCGTGGGAGAGGATATCCAGGAATTAGAGCGCATCGGCTCGCAGGTGGGGGAACTGCTCGTTAAAGTCCCTTTTTCGGATTTCGTCCACCGTGACTACTTCAACGAGTCCTGCATGGTGGACGTAAAGGTCAATGAGGAGTTGGCAAACCGACTCGGAATAACCAGTTCTTCGATATCGAAGCTCGTGGACGGAGCATTTGACGGTGGTCCCGTGAGCACATTCTGGGAAGGCGACAGGGCGGTCACCATCCTGCTCCGTCTCGCCCAGGCGTCCCGCTCCTCCTTTAATGACGTGAGTAATGCCTATATTAGCTCTCAGTTGACCAAGGCCAGGGTGCCGCTTCGCGCCGTCTCCACGCTTACGCCGGAATGGCAGACCAGCAGGATCGTGCGGCGCAACGGCGTGAGGACCCTGACTGTACGAGCCTTCGTGGACAGCGGCCATTATGCATCGGAACTCCTCGATGCGGTACGGCCAGCCATTGAAAAGCTGCCGCTCCCGCCGGGGTACAGGATTGAATACGGAGGGGATAAGCGCAACACCGACGAGACAATGCCCGAGATGCTGACTGCGCTCGGCATAAGCATTGTCGCCATTTTCCTCATCCTTCTTATCCAGTTCAAAAAAGTATCGGAGACCCTGATCGTCATGTCCTCAATTCCTCTAGCTCTGCCCGGCGCCGTCCTCGGGCTGATCATTACCCACAACCCGTTCGGGTTTACCGCGTTCATGGGACTGATCGCCCTCTGCGGGATCGTGGTGCGAAACGCAATAATTCTCATCGACTACACTAACGAGAAGATGCGGGAGGGGCACCCGCTTGAGAGGGCTGCAATGGAGGCGGGCGAGCGCCGCCTTCGGCCGATCTTTCTGACCACAATGGCCGCAGCCGCCGGAGTACTGCCGATGATCCTTTCCAAGTCCAGCTTATGGAGCCCCCTGGCGAGCGTTCTCGCAATTGGACTGATCTGGTCCATGTTCATCACCCTGCTCGTGGTCCCGGTCCTGTTCGTAATAGTCAAGTCGCGCATGATCAAGCCTGCTTCGGCTGCCGTGGCGGCAATGCTCATCGCGGGGTTGATTTTGGTTGCGAATCCGGCATTTGCGGAAACAAAGCGGCTCACCCTGCCCGAAGCTGTCGAGCTCGCCCTCAAAGGGAACTCCGCGCTCAAGATTGCCCGCTTCAAAGTGGACGAGAAGGGAAAAAAGGTTGATTCCACTTCCGCGGACTATTATCCGCACCTGTCCAACTATTCCTGGGAAATGGGCACTTCCGAGTCACACCTCGTAACTATCCCGTTTCCGGGCATCGGTACAATACCTATCTCCCAAAACCTTACAAAAGGTTCTTCTTCGTTTTTCTTCAACGGCACGGTCCTCAGCCAACCCGTGACGCAGCTCTTAAAAATCCACGAAGCCACCGGAATTGCACGATCCGACCAGAAGGTGGCGGAGGCGGACAAAAAAAAGGCGGAAAATGATGTCGTTCTTGCTGTGCACCAACTCTACTACGGCCTTCTTGCTGCCGGAAAACAAAAAGAGGCGGCGGAGGCCGGGCTAAAGGCGGCCGAGGAAAGCCGGCGCGAGGCCGAGAAAGCGGTCCTTGCCAGGAACCTTCTCGAGGTAAGCATAATTGAGAGCCGCACCGCAGTCCTGCAAAACAAGCAATCTCTTTTAGCGGCAAATATCCAGATTTCAGACCTTAATGCGGAACTGAACCGGCTTTTGGGCTTGCCCCTCGATACGCAGTTGGAGCTGTCCGATCCCGGTTCTTCGGAGGGGACCCCCATTGAGAGCCGCGATTGCTACCTTCAGGCGGCGCTTTCAGGAAACCCGGAGATCGAATCCGCAAAAGCCACGGTGGTAAAGGCCCGGGGTGGAGTGAGAGCGGCCCGGGACGAATACATCCCTGATGTAACCCTTTTCGCAGCTAATACATACGAGGATGGTGCGCCGTTTCTCAAACACGATATCGGCGCATTTGGGCTCACGATGTCCTGGGATATCTGGGACTGGGGCAAACGGAGCGCCGTTATCGGCGAAAGAGAGGTCCAGCTTTCGCAGGCCAGGGAAAACGTCCACATGATCAGTGACCAGGTAACGGTCGAACTGGACAAGGCATACAGGAAACTTGAGAATACAAAAAGCATGGTGGATGTCGCCCGGGAGGCGCTCACACTCCAAAAGGAAAGGCTGCGTCTGGTTTCCGACCAGATCAAAACCTCTACTGCCAGCTACGCAAAATATAACGAGGCAGTAGCGGCCGTTAAAAAGGCCGAATCAGACGAGCTCCAGGCCCGCCTCGGATACGAGATTGCCATAGCGGAACTCAATCGCATTGCGGGAACATACGGGCGTTGAGAATGAGGAGCGGATCGCCAATTTCTCCACACGCGAACGTCTTAGGTAAGCGGTAATCCGGGGCGAAGCAGCCACCCTACGGGTGCTCGGCCAGACTCAGCTTTTCGATCCAGCAGTCCGCGTTTCGCTCCGCTAGCATCACTGCCTCCAAAAATGAATGGGCCGCGTTTGCATTCTATCAAACGCGGCCCGTTTGCCAGGAAGGTAATCGAAACATTGCCCCCCCTTTTCTATGTAAGCCGGACTATGCCCGGCTTTTTCCCATTACGGATAATGCTCTCAGTTCTGGTCCGCCTTCATCTGTCGCGCTCGTGCTATCGCGTAACCCTGGAATTCAGCATCGCCGATCCTGCCCTCAACGTATTCACTCCATTCTCCAAAATTATTGAAGAAGCAGGCATTCATTTCAAGATCTTCACAGACCTGTTTATAAATCTTGTTCGCCTTCTTGGCGCGTTCTCTCCTCAGCCTTTTTTCTTCCGAGAATCTTTCACCCCCGTCCTTATCCGAGAGGAATTTCCCGAAGGTTTGCGAGTACGGCGTCTCGAAACTTCTTCTGGCCTGTTCATCCATAGGATTTTGACCCATATCGCCGGTGGCGAACGGGGAACAGGTTACCCTGGGTTCGTCTTTTTCAAATTTATTCTCCATATCAATCTCCCGGACCTCTATTTAAACAATCACCGGCGGCCCCGACTCAGACCATCTGGGGAGCCATCCAGGACTTTCACGACTGGAAGATAACCATTATTGAATTCACTTAAAGAGCTTGGTGGGAAAAAAGTTAGGGGATTAGGGGATTAGGGGATTAGGGGATTAGGGGATTAGAACTTTACCCCTTCAGCCTAAAGCCCTAAATTCCTAACCCCGAAGAGACCTCATTAACGAGCTTAGAACCTTCTCTGCCTCAATAATTTTCGATTCACATTCGGAAGTCTCAATTTCAGTACAATAATTCAGCCGTTTGGACAGGTCGAACTGATAATGCAGTTCTTTCAAGGAGCCAAACGCAATTTCGAGAAAACGAAGGTACTCGGTCAGACTTTCACGCGTACACCCTTGGACAATGTTCGATGGGACAGAAACCGCAGCTCTCCTCATTTGCGAAGTCAACCCATATAACTCGTCTCAGGGGAATCCGGCAGTGAGCGTATAGATCATAACCGCCACATCGCCGGCCAGTTTAAACGCATGGAGCCTCGTATGATCTCGCACTATTCCTAAACCCCTTCAGCCTAATTCCCTAATCCCCCTTCTATACCTTCTCATTACTTCGTCCCGGGTGATAAGGGCTTTGAAGTTGGGGACCTGTTTTTCGATATTTTCGCGGCCGTTCATTTCCTGCCGGTCAACGAGGGCGAGGACGCCAACAATCTCAGAGTCCCGCCTCTTTGCACGCTGAAATGGCCTGCAGAGTCGAACCGCCTGTCGTAACCACGTCGTCGACTACCGCTACGCGGTCTCCCGGTTTTACCTTTCCTTCTATGGCGGCGATTATTCCGTGGTCTTTGCTGGTTTTTCTTACAATGAATGACTGAATGGGCCGGCCCCTCAGCCATGAACTATAGGCGGTTGCGTTGGCAATGGGATCGGCCCCCAGGGTGAGTCCCCCAACTGCGTCTATTTGGAGGTCTCTGAGCGCCTCGAAAACCAGGTTTCCAATCAGGTATTGGCCCTCCGGATCAAGAGTTACTCGCTTGCAGTTAAAGTAAAACTGGCTCGTTCCGCCATGTGCCAGCTTGAATCCGGCTGTTTTAGAATACTGGAAAGAATATTCCAGGATAAGTTCGAGCAACCGCTTGCGCATTTTTTCGATATCGGGGATTTGAGTCTCCATTCAGCTTTCCTGATTTGCAGTCCGGTATTAAACCAATGACAATGTGAACTTAGCCGTAGTTTTTTCCCTGATACAGTCCGTTCTTTTCCATATATTGCCGAACGGCTTCAAGGTTGCGCTGCTTATCGAGCGCCCAGACCGGCGACACAAGCTCTTCGGGGTGCGGATCTCCGGTCAGTCTCTGAATAATGACGTGTGGAGGCAGGAGCGCAAGAAATTCTCCGACAGCGGCGGCATAGCCCTCGCGGGAAAGACAGGTGTACGCGCCTGAGCTGTGCATCTCATCCAGAGTCGTTCCCTTGATCACGTAGAGCAGATGTATTTTTACGGCCTGAACGTCCCGGAGAGCGAGAAATCTTGCCGTACGCAGCATATCTTCGGTGTTCTCACCGGGAAGGCCGAGTATTACATGCGCGCAAACGGGGATTCTTCTGGCACGGCTACGTTTTACGGCGTCAGTGAAATCATCAACGGAGTGCCCCCGGCGAATCCGCTCCAGAGTCTGATCGTTTGCCGACTGCAGCCCGTATTCCAACCATATGAGATTGTTTTCGCCAAGCACGGCCAGGTAATCGAGGGTTTCATCGGGAACGCAGTCGGGACGAGTGCCTATGCTGAGGCCCACAACGTCCGGATCGGCGAGGGCTTCGTCGTAGAGGGCCGCCAGCTTGGACAGAGGCGCATAGGTGTTGGAAAATGACTGGAAATAAGCCATGAATTTCTTTGCCTTGTATTTCCCGGCGAGCCTTTCCTTACCGACCCGGATCTGTTCGGAGATACCGGCAAAGCTCGCAGCCCCCGTCCCAGAACCCTTCTCGTTGCAGTATATGCAGCCGCCGCGCCCCACGGTCCCGTCGCGGTTCGGGCAACCAAGGCCCGCATCGAGCGAAATCTTCTGAACACGGCAACCGAAGGTTTCCCGTAAATAAGAATTATAGTCCCGGTAGAGTCTATCGGCCATTTTCAACCTGATGGTTTCACGCGGAGGAGCGAAAATCAAAACTATTATATCCGAAAACTAAGGTAACACTTTTTTTACGATTTCTTCCAAAAAGATTGAGCACGGAGCAAAAGCTTCCCGCTTCCCGCTTCCCGCTTCCTTGCCCCTCCTATTCACTCTTTCCCGCCTCCTCCGCCCGGGCTTGAAATGTCCGTTTGATTTTGTTATTCGAACAGGTAAAACTGGGAAAAATTCTTTTAGCCCTCGAATTTCGAGGAAGGGGACGGCATGAGACAGGGATGGCCCCTTTTGGTGATTTTTTGCTCTATTATCCTGGCTGCATGCGGCACGACAAACCTGAGCAAAACGTGCGTTCCCGCAGCGTGCAAGCTTGATTATCTGGACATGCAAAAGGTCGAGCTGCAATCATGCCTGAGGCCTTTCGAAGGAACGGAAGTCGAGAGGCGCGAAAGCTGTGTCTACATAACAATAGGGTGCGACACTCTTTTTAAATCCACTTCCGACCGGATCGAACCGGCCACCGAAATGGAAATCGGCACTGTGGCCGAGGTGGTGAAAAAATACCCGGAAACGAAAATAAGAGTGGAGGCCCATACAGACTGCGTTCTCTCTGAGGAGAAGAACCTCGCCCTATCCGAATTGCAGGCATGGACCATAAAGAAGGCCCTGGTCGACAAAGGTGTCGCGCCCTCCCGGGTTACAGCACGGGGTTGGGGGGAGTCAAAACCACTTGCGTCCAACGCTACCGAGGAGGGCAGGAAAGTGAACCGGCGAGTAACGATAATCCTGACGGCGCCGAATCAGTCCTGAGTCTGGGCCCATACAAACAGCGCGACAGCGGTGGCGACTACCGCGTTGAGCGATTCCACCTCCCTGGAAACGGGAATGGAAATTCCTGCCTCTCGGAATCTGTCCGGCAATCCCGGCCCTTCAATCCCCGGAAGCAGCCCGAAATTTACCGGAAATTTGAAATCCGAAATCCTTTTGCCCTCTTTTGAAAGCGGCACCACCGGCAGGTCCTGCGGCAAATCCTGTATTGAAGGCCCTTCGAGCAGGTTGGCCTTGAAGACCGCTCCCCCCGAGGCCCTTACAGACTTTGGATGATATGGGTTGGCCGCTTCTGCCAGCATTATGATCGCGGCAGCGCCGAACGCGACGGCTGACCGGATTACTGCCCCTACGTTCTCCGGGTCCTGGAACGGGACAAAGAGCGTACACCCTTTCGAAAGGCCTTCTGAGGGCGTCCACTTCGGGATCTCCTCGATTTTTACGAGCACTATCGGGAAGGAGGTCCCGAAAAGATCCAGAGTTTCATAAAGAGGGGGCGATAGTTGATACCACATCATGCCCCGGGGCGAATCGTCAGGTGGCGGGTTTCGGTCCCCTCGGCTGATCCATGCGACACACTTTTCGGGAAACCGGCCCATTATTTCGGATACCTGCTTTTGTCCGAAAACGAGCGCTTGTAGCTGCTTGCGTATGCCTCGAGGCGCAAGCAGTTTTTTCAGATTTCGGAAAGTTTCATTGTTTTCGCTCTCGATGATTCTCACCAGGTTTTCCTTTGCGAGCTCGGCCTTTCTGGCCCATGGCGGTGAATCCAGCCGTTCGAATACAACGAGCCTGCGTTCGTCGGAAGAATCGGGCAAGCGGTAGTGATGGTCTCGGATTAGCCGGAAACGGCGGCCAAAGCGCCCGAGCGCCTCTTCTATTTCCTCTTCGCATTCCGGACCTTTCATGAAAATCGCCAATCCGCCTTTGGCAAGCGATCCGGCTATTCTTTCCAAAGTCTTTCGAATCGTTTCCACGGCCCGGGTTATTACGCCCATTACGGGCGCCTCAGTCGAAGCGCTTACGCTGCGTCCCAGGATGCTTATCTTTTTGAGGCCCAGTTCACCGAGGACTGTTTCGATGAATTGGACCCGGTTGCCCCTGCTCTCCGCCAGGATGATCTCTATTTGGGGATTTGCTATTTTAAGAGGTATTCCCGGCATCCCGGCGCCGCTGCCCAAGTCCATGAGAGGCGAGGGCAAATCGATGATCCGGCCGGGCATGATCGAATCTATATACAGCTTCCGAACCATACTTTGAAAATTGAGTATCCGGGTGAGGTTCAGTTCCTTGTTGTATTGCCTCAACAACTGGTGATATTTCCATAGCTGCCCTGTCTGGGCGGGCGATAAAGAAATACCCGAGGCGCGCAGGATTTTTGAAAGTTGCCCGGCATCGGGTTCAGAGCCTTGTTTGTGTTTCGGCATTGCGGGCCTTAAGAGTTGTTAGTTGTTAGTTTTTAGTTGCTGGTTAAGAGCTATTGAGTTTCCAGTTGTCAGTTGGCGAGTTTACCTAAAAACTAAAAACTGAAAACTAAAAACTGTTTCTGAAATGAACGGAGACTACTTCTTTCATCCATCGTGGCCCATCTTCTACCGGGACAATCACCTGCTGGCTGTGTACAAACCGGCCGGCCTCCTGGTTCAGGCCGACGAGACCGAAGAAATCTCACTGCTCGAACTCGGCAAGCTCTGGATTAAGGATGTCTACAAAAAGCCCGGCCGGGTTTTTCTCGGGATGGTTCATCGTCTTGATAGACCGGTTGCCGGAGTCGTTCTTTTCTGCCGCACTTCCAAGGCCGCCGCAAGGATCAGCGAGCAATTCCGCGCGGGAACGGCCGAAAAATATTATGTAGCGGTATTGGAGGGAGAATTAAAGAAAAAATCCGGCAGCCTCCTTCATTTCATTGAAAGGAGGGAAAACCGGTCGAGCATGGTGGTGCCCGGGAAAACCACAGGGGCTCAGGAGGCGAGGCTCTCGTTCACTGTGCTGGATCTCGCACAAGGCCGCACTTTTGTACGAATAAAGCTCCAAACCGGGCGCAAGCATCAGATACGCGTCCAGTTCGCACACATGGGCCATCCGATTGCGGGAGACCTGCGTTATGGCGCGCCCGCTCCGCTTCCGCAAAAACAAATTGCGCTCTTTGCCAAAGAGCTTATCGTCAGCCACCCTGTGCGAGGCGAAAAACTCCGCTTCGAGTCCCCGCTTCCCTGCGATTGGCCGTGGCCGGCTTTAAAAGAGAGAGGCTGTCTCCCATGGGATTGGAGGGAATTGGAGAAAGACCTGCAAGTGGGTGACGCCTAAGCCTTTCGGCATGGGCTAACCCCCGTAATCGGCCCTGTACTCACTAGCGGGAAAAGTGGCAGTCCAATTGCCGGTGGGTAAAATTAAACCCACGAGGTCGGTTTGTTTAATGTGGAACCGTCAGCCTTCAACAAAGGGCTAGGAAACTGCGCGGCGACAAGATCGCTAACACTAATGCGGCGGATGAAGCTCGAAACACGGCTCAATTCGGGATTTGGATTCGACACCGGCGAAAGGAGACCAACCGGTTTTCCTAAAACCTGTGTCACAATACGGATAGGCTCAACCAGGTCGCTATCATTTGAAAGAACGGCTGCTACTTCGAAATTTCCTTGAAAGGCATCAAGAAGTAGGTGAGAGGCAAGGTTTACATCGCTTCCTTTTTCCTCGACCTTGACAACTTTGACAACATCCGGCCAGGGTGCAGGAAGGGTAATGCGCGGACGGAACTCAGGGGGCTTCACCAATCCCGCAAATTTTTCGGACAATAGAAACGTGCCCATATGTACCGAAATTTCCGGTATGGTACGCAGTGCATTGAGGTAAAGCTGTTGCCGAGCTGGGGCGGCCTTATCAATCCTGCCAGATACCCGCGCCGTGTAATATCTAACACCAATGACCCGGTTAGCGGGCTTTAGAAGCCTCTCGCCAAGGGCCTTGATGTTAAGCCATTTCAGCGCGGGACGGTTTTCCAGCAGCCTGAAATACAAGTTAAAACCGTCAATGTAGATAACTGTTCGCATAGAGGCTGGGTAATATCAGAAAAAAGCAAAGGCCGCTAAGGATTTCTCCCTGCAGCCCTTGGACCGATAGCACGCTATCGGCGGGTTCACTAGAAATATAATGGCAATCAATTGCCAGTGCAACCATTTTTTTGCACCCCCTGTGGGTGCACTCATTTAAGTTTAAAATCGGAAAACGGGACACATTCCTCAAATCTTTTTACCGCCAAAGCCTTTCAAACCGCGTCGGATTGGTAGCAGTGTAAATGGCGGTGTGCTGTATTTCTTGGCAATGTGGATCATTCCGGGACTCGGCCTCAATGAGCTCGGCGTATGTGTCATAAATCAAGATTTTTGGCACAACTCAAATGTTACAAATAATTCTCCACATGTATTCAATAGTAAATGAAGCCCGCCCAAAAGACTTCTTGCCGACACTATATTTTTAGTTTATTTAATATTTCTTATTTGAATTATATTTCTTTTTTAAGGAGGAGAATTAAAAAATGACCCTGCGGCACCAACAACTTCTCACAACTCGTCTTGAGGATGCATACCTCCATGGATGCTCCCGCATTACTGGCAATGAGCTACGCTACTGGTATGACGTCGATCGGATCGGTAAAGCAACTTGGCGTGATCTCGCTGAGCGATGGGACAACTTGACAGAGGGTAAAAACGGCAACCTTATGAAAATTGTAATGAGAGAGGGTAATAGGGTGGATCATTTTTATATTTTTGGTGCAGACACCGCCATTCCAGTAAATCCCGATGGACAGGACGAGGAGGAGGAATAAGACCGATTACCGCCACAGTCTCTCGAACCTTGCCGGATTGGTCGCCGTGTAAATGACGGTGTGCCTGATGTCACGGTGCCCTAGGTAGTCCTGAATTAACCGCGTGTCCGCGCGCCCTGATCCGCCAAGACCAAGGCCACAAGGGTGGCGTAGCGGATGCGTGGGAAGCTCTAGCCCCGCCAAGTCGCCATATTTGCAGATGGCAACCAGTGCGGTGCTGACTTATAAAAAAAGCCTTGCCTGTCGCCTTCATGGTAGCGCGGTCGGCTTGTCATGCCTTGATAACTCGCAGTTCGTCGCCGCATAGCGGGTGCGTGGTGGAAAGGCCGACGCAGGCCTGCGCCTGGCCCCGAGTCCGTCTTCCCTCCTCCGTTTCTTCGGCCTCACAAAAGATCGGCCGCGAACTTGAAGCATCTAACGCTCTTCCTCTGTGTTCACCGCGAACCCGCAACGCAGTGAGGGTTCACTGCTTGTCAACTGTCACTGGTGTCCTGATTGCGTTTGTCATGTGTACCCCTCCATTCGAAAAATACTCGACCTGGCCTTCGAGCATGTTGTAGCTTGCCTTGAGATCGGTCGGCCGAATTCTGACAATCACCCTTCCAGGAACGTCCGTCTTGATATCCGGGGTTTCGTAGCAAAACGGAGAGGAAACGGGACCTTGTGAGGAGGTCCATGGGGAGCAGGGGCCACCCGTACCAAAAGTTCCGTTCATCGCATAGCAGTAAAGAGATGGGGACTTGGAGGAAATCTCAGCGGTCATCCACCGGAAGCAAACTCTCCTGATCTCTTGGGGTCCATTGGAATCAACTGAAAGAATTACGTCATAAGGCAGATCTTCGCGCACATATTCCGGCATCTGGATATCCGTCAGCCTTGCCTCGCCTTCCGAGAGTGTTTTTAGCTGGAGAAACTGCGGTCCGGAAGCACAGGAAGCAAGCAGAAGGATTGCGGCAATGATCACCAAATACCTTTGAGTACTTTTCATCTCTTGCCCTTTCTCGAAAGCGGATATTGAATATGGGAGGCCGAAAAATCAGATGCCTGCCTGGCTCTGAGCTTGGATGTCAAAATCCCCGAATCGGAATTTGATATTCCGAACCTGAACCGGGGTAGAGTGCTAATCAAGACGCCCCTTACAACTGCACGTAAAATAGAATTTCCAAAAAAAAAAGTCAAACAACATACTCTGACTTCATATTTATCTTCTGAAATCATTTGAAATTATTCACCATAAAATCTTCCATCCGGCGTCGCCAAACATAAATTGATTGTCGGACCCGGGCTTTGCCCTCTGTTCAAAAAAGGGATCTTCGTTTATAAATATTACCTTGCACGTATTTATATTTCGAGGGCAATATGGAAGAGAATCAACAGAAGGATAAAACGGCCCTGCGGCGCAAAAGCCGGAGCACGAACCAATCCGGAAAAGGAAAACGAGGCGCGGCTGAAACTACGGCGCCAAAGAACGGTAAACGCTTCGAGATAGATATCTTTCGCGATTGGTGCAAGTCCTGCGGCATCTGCGCTGCGTTTTGCCCGCGAGAATGCATAAAGCTCGACGATGATGGCGCCCCGACCAATGTTGATTCAGACCGGTGCACCGGGTGCGGGTGGTGCGAGTTGCACTGCCCGGATTTTGCCATAAGCGTGCACCAAAGAAATGAAAAAGCCGGGGCGGAGGATGCATGAACCCGGCTTTATGATGCTTGGACGTGCACTTTATCAGCCCTTCGCCCATTATTTGGAAATTAATGCCTGGTCCGGACGCGTGATTCTATTTCGATCAACAAAGGGGGACCCGGTTTGGCTGTAAAAAGACCTGCTGGACGCCAGCTTCTTCTCCAGGGCAACGAGGCCATAGTCGAGGGTGCACTGGCCGCGGGCTGCCGTTTCTTTGCGGGATACCCCATTACGCCGGCTACCGAAATCAGCGAGGTGATGTCATACAGGCTGCCCGCTGTCGACGGCACTTTCATCCAGATGGAGGATGAGATCGCAAGCCTGGGCGCAGTTATCGGGGCCTCCCTTGCCGGTGTGAAGTCGATGACCGCGACCAGCGGTCCGGGCTTTTCTTTGATGCAGGAGAACCTGGGTTTTGCCTGCGCGGCCGAGGTTCCTTGCGTAATCGTTAACGTGATGCGCGGGGGTCCAAGCACCGGGCTGCCTACCAGAGTCAGCCAGGGTGACGTGATGCAGGCGCGGTGGGGAACTCACGGAGACCACCCGATAATCGTTCTGGCCGCATCCACGACCCAGGATTGCTTCACCACTACAGTGCGCGCATTCAACCTGTCGGAAAAATACCGCACCCCGGTAATCCTGCTGGCCGACGAGGTCGTCGCGCACACGCGTGAAAAGATCTGCCTGCCCCGTCCCGAAGAGGTAGAGGTGATCGACCGTATAAGGCCAAATATGCCTCCCGATTGGTACATACCTTACGAGGATAACAGCCGTGGGGTCCCGCCGATGAGCGTGTTCGGCGACGGTTACCGGTATCATGTAACGGGGCTCGTTCACGATGTGCGTGGATTTCCGACCGAACGCCAGGACGAGATCACCACGTTTTTGAACCGTATTTTCAGAAAGATCACTCAACACCTCCTCGATATTGCGCAAATCGAGGAAGAAATGACAGAGGACGCGGAGGTATTGGTGATCGCATATGGTTCCGTGGCGCGGTCGGCTCGCCGGGCGGTAAGGGAGGCTCGCGAGAGCGGCGTGAAAGCCGGGCTTATCCAACTCATCACGCTCTGGCCCTTTCCCAGACAGGCGGTTGAACCCGTGCTTAAGCGAGTCAGGGTGGCGCTGGTGCCGGAACTCAACATGGGGCAGATGTCTCGAGAGGTCAAGAGAATAAGCCAGGGAGCGACCCGGATCGAGACACTGAATCGCATAGACGGCAATCTGATAACCCCGGGCGAAATCCTGACCCGGCTGGCCAGGATGTAATGAGTTTTTAGTTGTTAGTTTTTGGTTTTGAGTTGGGGAGTGATGCGCAGTTCTGGAACACTTTTAACCGAACAAAAAACTCTACTTATGGGTAACAACTAAAAACTAACAAACTGGGTCTACGCAATGGCTGGTTCAAGAAGTTATCGGGATTTGGTAGTCTGGCAGAAATCCATGGACTTGGCTGAGAGCGTCTATTCCTGTACGCGCTCCTTTCCCGGCGAAGAAATGTATGGGATTATCCCACAGATGCGCAGGGCTGGGGCATCCGTACCATCCAATATCGCCGAAGGTCAGGCCAGGAACAGCTCATGGGAATTCCGCCAGTTTCTTGGAATAGCCAGAGGATCAGTCGCGGAATTGGAAACCTGGATTCTGCTAAGTGAACGGCTGGGCTATCTGGACTCAGCAAATTCGGAGAAGTTGTTGGCGAACTGCGAGGAAATCCAGAAACTCCTCACAGGCTTGAAAAAATCGCTGAAACCGAAAAAGTTTTGAGTTGGGGAGTGATGCGCAGTGCCGGGACCCTCTAACCGAACTAAAAACTCCAAACTAAAAACTAAAAACTGATAACTAACAACTGGGTTTAAGAATGGCTGAAGTCACAAGGCTTGAACACAAATATCTGCGGCACGACAAAAAATTCCCTCACGTCTGGTGCCCTGGATGCGGAAACGGCATCCTGCTCGGCTCCCTTATTCGGGCGATCGACAGAACCGGGCTGGAAAAAGACGAAATCGTCATAGTCTCCGGAATCGGGTGTTCGGGAAGAATATCCGTTTATGTCGACTTCAACACGCTGCACACGACACATGGGCGCGCTCTCACATTTGCAACCGGCATAAAGCTCGGCAACCCGAAGCTTAACGTGATTGTGATAATGGGCGACGGGGACGCTACGGCAATCGGCGGCAATCACTTCATCCATGCCGCTCGCCGCAATCTCGACCTTACTGCCATCGTGGTAAACAACAATATCTACGGAATGACCGGCGGGCAGTATTCCCCTACAACCCCGTACGGAGCGATCGCTACCACTGCCCTTTACGGAAACATCGAACATGCCTTTTCGATTGCCGAGCTGGCAGTCACAGCGGGGGCGGGCATGGTTTCCAGAGGCACTGTCTTTCATGCTTCGATGCTGGATGAACTGATAAGCAAGGCAATCCTCAAGCGAGGGTTCGCAGTGGTTGAGGTGGTCACTCACTGCCATACCCAGTACGGAAGAAGAAACCGTATGGGCGGAGCTGTAGAAATGTTGCGCTGGCAGAAGGAATCCGCTGTTCGGGTAGAAAAAGCCAAAGAGATGACGCAGGAGCAGCTACAGGGAAAATTCACCATCGGTATTCTGGCCGACCGGGACCTGCCGGTTTATACCCAGGAATACGACAAGGTGCGAGCGGCTGCCCGGGCCATGGCGCAGGGAAGGTAGAGCTTTGAATCCTCGCTGGGTCGGAGATACCAAATGGCAAGATATGAGATACGCCTGAGCGGCTCCGGTGGGCAGGGTCTGATTTTCGCTGGAATCATCCTCGCCGAGGCGGCCGGAATCCATGAAGGGAAATACGTCTGCCAAACCCAGAGCTACGGCCCGGAGGCTCGTGGAGGGGCAAGCAAGGCCGAAGTAGTGATAAGTGACCGGGAAATCGACTATCCGAAGGCCATAAAACCTGACCTGCTGTTGGCAATGAACCAGAAATCATGCGACGCCTATTTCTTCGACCTCAAACCGGCAGGAATGCTGATTGTCGATTCGACATACGTGGGGCAGCTTCCCACCACGCGGGCCACAGCGATTCCGTTTACGAAGATAGCCCGAGAAAAGCTGGGAAAAGAAATAGGGGCGAATATTATAGCCCTTGGCGCCCTGGTCGTGCTTTCGGGGGCCGTTTCGCTGAGCAGCCTTGAAGCGGCTGTGATGAGCTTGATTCCCCGCGGGACCGAAGATTTCAACAGGAAGGCCCTGGAACTCGGCATCGAATCTGCCAAAAACGCACTCAAAACGAAAGCGGAACTTGAGAATTATGAAGATCCTTCTGACTAACGACGATGGAGTTTTCTCGAAAGGAATAGAGGCGCTCTTCCAGGCGTTGTCTGTGGAGCATGAAGTCACCATAGTTGCTCCGGAAACCGAGCAGAGCGCCGTGGGGCACGCGATTACCTGGCTCGATCCCCTGCGCGTCAACACGGTAAACCGAAACGGCAATTTTTTTGGGTATGCCCTGAAGGGGACGCCCGCCGACTGTGTTAAAATCGCAATAAGCGAACTGCTGGACTCGCCCCCGGGGATTGTCGTATCGGGAATCAACCTCGGGGCGAACGTGGGCGTAAACGTAATCTATTCGGGCACTGTTTCAGCGGCCACCGAAGCGGCCGTACTCGGCATCCCGTCGATAGCTGTCTCTATCGATTCTTTTGCGCCGGTCAGTTTCAGCGCCGCAACAGAATTCATTCCAAAACTGGTCGCCCTGGTTGGAAAAGAGGGGCTGCCCCCCGGCGTATGCCTCAATGTAAACGTCCCGAACCTGCCGGCCGACAAGGTTTGCGGAGTACGCGTAACCAGGCAGGGCAACCTCAAGTGCCTGGAAAAATACGACCGCCGGGTAGATCCGCGAAACCACGTCTATTACTGGCTAAGAAACGAATCGGTCCAACGGGACGAAAGCCCCGACGCAGACTCCTGTGCACTCTCGATGGGATATATTTCCGTAACCCCCATCCACCACGACCTCACAAATTATCCGATGCTCGATAGGCTGAAGGAGTGGGGTTTCTGAGCATCAGTACCGAAATACGGCCGCGCCCCCGCTTCCTCCCGGCATTTCCTCCGTACCGAGCCCGTACACCTCTCCTCCGTTCAGGTACGCGTGGTCGAAGGCCAGTTCGAGAAGGTCTGCGTCCCCGTTCTGCTGTCCGGAGTGAACCTCGACCTGACCCGAAACGGGATCGTATTTTCCCCATTTGTGCACGCCGGCGTCCACAAAAAGTGTGTTAATTCTTCCCGCAACGGCGCTCGGCACAATCTCTTCGATACTCTCAGATGTAAGCGGCCCTCCAGATAGATCCATATAACGCCCGATTGCCTGCTCCCGCTCCCTGCGGAAATAGGGCGACACCACCTGCAGGCCTCTCTGGAGAAGCTCCTGCGAATCCAGTTCGTCGGAGTTTCCTTCAATAATCTCATTCATGGTATTCTTGTGTACATCCACCAGCCTGAACATCGGAAAAAGATAATCCACGCCGGCAAAGACAAGAGGGTTCCCTTCTTCTCTCAAATATGGATGAAGGCTGTCTTTCAATATCTGAAAATAGTGCCGGAGTTGCTCCTTTTCCGATTCGAGACCGCCACTGCGGCCGTGTAACATCGGCCCCCCCCCGGGGTTGGCAGCCTGCGGAACCGCCCGGAAAAGAAGCCTTGATTCTTCATCGTATCCGAGCGCCGCGCGCATGCCCTGCGGAACGTCTTTCAGTTCAATTTCATTTGCCCCGAACTCGGTGCACTCCAGGAGCCGAACTGACTTCATGCTCACGGCCAGAATGTAGAACCTCCTGCAGCAGTGCAACATGGACGCAAGCGGTCTCAGATGGAATTGCCTGCCCACGAAGAGCTCCTCATCGAAATGGATCGGCAGCCGAAAGTATCTGAACAGGCCTTTGGCGATAAAAATACTCAGCCCGTCAGCCAGGTGCCGGGTGAAAAAGCCGTCTTTTAGAAGATTTAGAGCGGGTCCGAGGAGGTCCCTGGCTTCGGGAGAACGCATTCCCCCGGCCACCAGTTTCTTTTCGGCGCCCCTGAGAAGGTTGTCCATTCGAATGGGGTCCTGTTCGGTCTCACGCCCGGCCCGGTGCGTCGGCAAGTAAAGCGAGACACAATGATCGTCTGTTTTTCGCATTAATTCCCTGATTTCATCTTGGAACACAAAATCCATATGCGGCCTCCTTCCTGCAATGGAGAGGGTTATTCTGCTTTGGTTGGAAATTGAACGCCTACTTCTAAAAGGTAAGCATCCGGCAGGGAAGGTGGGCGTCTCGCAGATGCGGGCAAAACCTGCGCAGAGTCGAGATCGATTCACTGAAGCCCCTGGAGACTTTCTACCTGCTGGAGAAAAATGGCCGGCGAGACACAAGCTCAACATCCCGTAATTGGCACACTGCTTTGCAGCAAAAACAGCGGGCGAATTCGGGCAGTTTGTTGTACTGTACGTAGCGAGAAGATGATTGAGCCGGGAGGTGAGGTGATGGAAGAGATTTCCATACACGATAACTTTGTTACTGGATACACAGTCCTGTGCAGTAAACGTGAAATTACTCTTCACACTGAGTTTCGTAGTGGGGAACAAAATGAAAGGACGGATGTCTGCTTTCATGGTGTAGAGGCATATCTCATTATCAGAGATAACATGGGGACTATTCTATTTGACATAGAGGAAAGTACCCTTGAGCAGATTACACGGGATTATCTCTCTGAATTCGAGAAAGGAATGAAATGGGGTTGGCCTGGTCCATGGAATAATTCTGTGCAAGCCTGTTTAGATCACTTTAGGAAAGAAGGATGCAAAGGTTGGCCAATTGATTCATCCTATGGGATGGCGGGTTTTGTTATTGCGAAGAACATGGAGCTAAAGAGTCTTTGAGAAAGACCAACAATTATTCCTGCGCTTTGTTTCTCATGAAATAAATGGACAAGAGCGTATCTGGCCCCTATTCAAAAAACACACTTGAGGACTGGAGCGGTTTGTGCCCTGTATAAAACCCTACAAACTGGACAAAATGACGCCTTCCGTATGATGGATGATGCGTATAGCAATAGAAAAGGCACTGCCTTTTCGAGCCGCTCATTCCCAATGCCGAAACCATTGAGGCGATAAAGGCCGCGCGGCGGGGCGAGTTTGTGTGGACTGGCCCCGCAGATAAGCTGCTCGCGAGTTTGACTGCGGACGATTAGACCTGCCAGTCGATTCAAGCGCGATTACAAACGGAAAAATCAGCGCGGCACAGCAAGACGCTTGATGCCGGCCTGATGGAAGCTGTAAGGCGTGGGGCGGGCGGTTCTTAGAATAGGGACAATTTACAAACACTGCACAATGTTTTGAGGCGGCGTTAGGGCTTAGGGGTTTTCCTTTTTGTTGTCTCTGCCGCCTCGCTCGTGTCTCTTGGTTCCGTTATGACCCGGCCCGCCCGGCGCAAGGCGGCCGCATCGGCTAAATCCTCCGGCCTTCCTGATGCGAGTTTCGCGGCAACTAAATTATCCGTGTCGATAAAGAAAACCGTCAGCCCTTTGCTAATCTCGGCCTCAATCCGCTTTTCCCATGCCGTATCGAAATCAACGCCGCTGATTTCAGGCAAAATATCGACCATAAGGGGTGGATGCCCCATCCGATAAAACTTGCCTTGCTCAATGAAGTCGTCCGGCGTCAGTTCCTCAAGGGGTGCGCCAAACTTCGCCAAGGCGGCAAAAACAGCCTTTGCGTTATCCGCGTCTGCCTTGATGAGAATGTCCAAATCTTTTGTTGCCCTCGGCTGGGCATGGAAAGAAACGGCATAGCCGCCAACAACAAGGTACTTAACCTTGTGTTCGTTGAACAGCGACAAGAGTTCTTTGAAGTCTTGATACATTGAAGGCTGGGTCTTTCAGTAGATACATTTCAGTTGTTATCTCGGATACGGCAGCCATGCGTTCACTGGCGGGTTGTTGCTGCCAATAGCGATATTCCTCATCCTTCATTGCCTCAAGGCTTTCGAATTTCCTGATAGGGAACCGTGATTTTCTGTCCGTAGGCTTTCCCCTCGTTTTGCTTAAAAAATTGCACTTCATTTAAAGCATGAAAGCGACCGCCCGGTTATCGGTTATCTAACTTAACAAAGGTCCGAAGCCTCTAATGCAAGCCTTTAGCGGCAACAATCCCCATTGTCATTCACGGCGCAAATTTCCGGGTCATATTCCATCTCGTGCTTTAGATCGCGGTCCATCAGCTCTCTGACAACCAGCAACGGGTCTTTGTCCTCGTAGAGCACGCGATAGACCCTCTCGCTTATGGGCATCTCCACGTCCATTTTCTTGGCAAGTGAATGGATCGATTTGGCGGTGATGACCCCTTCGGCAACCTGGCGCATTCCGCCAAGGATTTCACTGAGCTTTTTGCCCTGCCCGAGTTGCATTCCGACCGTGCGGTTTCGGCTCAGATCGCCGGTACAGGTGAGCAGCAGGTCCCCTATTCCGGCAAGACCGGAGAAGGTGAGGGGATGAGCGCCCATCTTGAAGCCAAGCCTTGACATCTCCGCCAGGCCCCGCGTAATGAGAGCGGCGCGGGCATTGTACCCGAAAGAGAGGCCGTCGCACGCTCCTGCGGCAAGGGCTATGACGTTTTTTGCAGCTCCGGCGACTTCTACCCCGATAACATCGAGGCTGGTATAGACGCGGAATCTGGCGGTCGAGAGCACCTGCTGAACCTCCCGGGTGATTTCCAGGTTCTGACCTGCAAGGGTTACTGCGGTGGGAATACCCGCTATCACTTCACGGGCGAAGGAGGGTCCGGAAAGGCAGAGCAGTTGCACGCGGTTTTGCTTCGGCAGCAGTTCTTTCCAGATGCCGGACATTGTAAGTAAGGTGTCGGACTCTATGCCTTTGGTCGCGTTCACAACTATGGCGTCTTCGCGCAAGTGGGGGAGCATCCGCATGACGGCTCCGCGATAGACATGGGAAGGAACGACCATGACGAGCAATCGGCTTGCCGCCGCCACTTCCTCCAGTGCACTGAGTGCGCAAACGCCTTCATGAAGGTGGTATCCGGGAAGATAGAGATTGTTTTCACCGGTCTTGCGTATTGTCTCGCACAACTCTTCTTCAAAGACCCAGAGATTGACTTTGAGACCTTTGGAGGCGAGCACATGGGCGAGAGTGGTTCCCCAGCTTCCAGCCCCGATTACACCTACCGCTCCGATGTCTTTAAGCAATTCTACTCTTCCTCTCTTGGATCTTCCGGCGTATCTTCTTCCGTCTGGTCGAGTACGGTCAGGTCAACCACTTTCTCGCCTTCGGCAAGGTCGATCAATTTGACTCCCTGGGTTACCCTCCCGATTTTGCTTATCTGGGAAACAGGCATCCTTATGAGGCGGCCCCCATCCGTAATCAGCATAATTCCGTTTTCTTCTCCAACCTGGCGGAAGCCGATCACCTGCCCGTTCCGTTCGGTTACCTTGATATTGAGCACTCCCTGCCCCCGCGGCACTGGGCCCGGTAGCTTTCCTCGGGCGTACGCTTTCCGAATCCCCTTTCCGTAACCACCAGCATGCACTTGTTCGGGTCGATTACATCCATGCCGACCAGTTCCGTGCCTTTTACGTTCATTCCCCGGATGCCTCGGCTGACTCGTCCCAGCGGACGAAACTCATCTTCCTTTACCCGAATGCACTTGCCCTTGCGGCTCATGAGGAAAAGATCGCGTTGACCGTCGGTAATTACTACCGAGATAAGCTCGTCATCGTCGTCCAGGTTGATCGCCCGGATGCCGTTCGCCCGCGGGTTGGCGTAGGCGGAAAGATCGCTTTTCTTTATGATACCGTTTCTTGTAGCCATCACCGCAAAGTGGCCGGGTGAGAACTCACCCACCGGCAGAATAGTTTGTATCTTTTCGCCCGGCTGAAGGGGAAGTAGATTCACCACGGCCTTTCCAAGCGCTGAAGGCCCTACCTCCGGTATTTCATAGACTTTTAGCCAGAACACCTGCCCCCGGTTGGTGAATACGAGCAGGTAGTTGTGCGCCATCGCCGTAAAAAGGGTAGTCACGACGTCTTCTTCGCGGGTGCTCATCCCGGTTCGGCCCTTGCCGCCACGATTCTGGTAGCGGTAGATCGAAAGCGGGGTCCTCTTCACATAGCCTGCCCTCGAGATGGTCACCACCATTTCCTCATTGGGAATGAGGTCCTCGATGCAAATATCGCCGGCATCGGGAATGATTTTTGTCTTACGCAGGTCGCCGAATTCGTTCTTCAGATCCTGTAGTTCTTCGCTGACAACCTGATCGACTGCAGCAGCGGAGGCAAGTATCGCCTTCAGGCGTTCGATCTCGTTTAAGATATCCCGGTAGTCCTGAATGATCTTCTCGCGCTCGAGACCCGTCAGGCGCTGGAGTCTCATGTTCAGGATTTCCTGAGCTTGAACGTCGGTGAAGTCAAACTGCTCGATCAGGCCCCGTTTGGCTTCCGGGGGATTCTGCGCGGAACGGATGAGGGCAATCACAGCGTCGAGATTGTCGAGTGCTTTTTTCAACCCTTCCAGGATATGCGCTCGCTTTTCGGCCTGCCTCAGCTCGAATTGCGTGCGCTTTACTACCACCTCGCGGCGAAAATCGATGAAATGTTGCAGGATCGCCTTGAGGCTCATGACCTCCGGCCTGTTATCCACCACGGCGAGCATGATGATGCCGAAAGTGCTCTCGATAGCTGTGTTCTTGTAGAGCTGATTTTCGACCACTTTGGGGTCGTCGCCCTGGCGCAGGGTCAGGACGACACGCATCCCCTGGCGGTCGGATTCGTCGCGAATGTCCGTGATTCCTTCGATTCTCTTCAGCTTTACCAATTCGGCTATGCGTTCGAGCAGCCTTGCCTTGTTCACCTGGTACGGAAGTTCGGTGATGATGAGGTGCTGCTTTCTGCCCGACTCCTCGACTTCCACCCGGCCGCGCATCTTGACTATGCCCTTGCCGGTTTCGTAGGCTTCGGCGACCCCCTCGCATCCGTGAAGAAATCCGGCGGTCGGAAAGTCCGGCCCCGGAATGTGGCGCATGAGGTCTTTGACTGTAATATCGGGGTTGCCAAGGAGCGCGAGAACTCCGCTGCAAAGTTCGCTCAGGTTATGCGGAGGAATGTTTGTGGCCATTCCGACCGCTATGCCCGAAGAGCCGTTGAGGAGCAGGTTTGGCACGCGGGTCGGCAGGACCGTTGGCTCCAGGATTGTATTGTCGTAGTTTGGCTGGAACGGGACCGTTTCCTTCTCGATGTCCCGCATGAACTCCATGCCCAGCTTTGACATTCGGATCTCGGTGTACCGCATTGCCGCCGGTGGGTCTCCGTCAACCGAGCCGAAGTTGCCCTGCCCGTCTATGAGCATGTGGCGCATGGAAAAATCCTGGGCCATGCGGGCAGTAGCGTCGTAGATGGCCGCATCTCCGTGCGGGTGATACTTACCCATGACATCGCCGACAATGCGCGCCGATTTCTTATAGGGCTTGTTGTAGTCGTTACTGACCTCGTGCATTGAAAAGAGAATGCGCCGGTGGACGGGCTTGAGGCCGTCCCGCACGTCGGGTATGGCCCGCCCGATTATGACGCTCATCGCATAGTCGAGATACGAAAGCTTTATTTCGTCGGCAATGTTTATGGTTTTAAGATCCATCCTTCAATTCCCCAATCCTTCAATTCCTAAATCCTCAATCCTCTAAATATCCAGCTCCCTGAAATCGAGCGCGTTGGTCTGGATGAACTCGCGCCTCGGTTCCACCGGATCTCCCATAAGGATTGTAAAAAGATCATCGGCGAGCACCTGGTCATCCACCCGCACTTGAAGCAGGGTCCTTTTTTCCGGGTTCATTGTGGTTTCCCAGAGCTGCTCGGGGTTCATTTCACCGAGGCCTTTGTACCTCTGGATCGTCGTACCTTTTCGCGCCTCGTCCATGAGGTACTTGAAAAAGGCCCTGGGATCATCGAACTTCTCCTGCCCCTGGTTGTCCTGCACAACGTATGGGGTGGCATGCAGAAGGGTCAGTTGTCTGTAGAGCGCGAGAAGTTTGCGGAATTCGACCGAAACCAGGAAATCGTAGCTGATCCGCATCTTTTTATGGCCGTTGGATGGTTCCATAACATCGAGGTCGTGGCCGCGATGCTCCTCTTCAACTTCAATGGAGACCACCTCATACCCGGACTCTTCCAGTTTTGCCTTGAGAGTGGATGCCCATTGCAGCGGGTCCTCGTCCTCCAGTCCGTTTTCATCGAAGATGCGTATGATCTGATCGAGCAGCTTCTTGGACATTCCTTTTTGGGCCTGGCGCTCAAGCCATTCGTCGTAGCGGGAGAATGTCTTGAGAAGGCCTATGAGCTGCTCCGGGGGAAGTGGCTCGCCGCTCCCGGGTAAGAAAACCTGTTTTTTCTCGGATGCGCGCTTGAGTAGAAGAGCATTGAGGCTGTCCTCGTCTTTGAGGTAATGTTCGGATTTTCCCACCGCAAGCCGGTAGAGCGGAGGCTGCGCTATGTAGAGGTATCCGAGCGTGATCAGTTCGGGCATCTGGCGGAAGAAAAACGTCAGCAGAAGAGTGCGGATGTGCGCCCCGTCGACGTCGGCGTCCGTCATGATGACAATGTAGTGATAGCGCGCCTTGTCGGGATTGAATTCGTCCTTACCGATGCCCGTGCCCAGAGCGGAAATCATGTTCCGGATTTCCTGGTTTTCCAGTATCTTGTCGAAGCGCGATTTCTCGACGTTCAATATTTTGCCCCTCAGCGGCAGTATGGCCTGAAAAGCCCTGTTTCTGCCCTGTTTAGCGGAACCACCGGCCAATCGCCCTCCACTATAAAAATCTCGCTCTTTGACGGATCGCGCTCCTGGCAGTCGGCCAGTTTTCCGGGAAGAGAGTGGTCGCCGAGCACGCCCTTTCTTCGGGTGAGCTCTTTTGCGCGCCTGGCCGCCTCGCGCGCTCTCGCCGCCTCCAGGACCTTGTCGAGTACGGCGCGGATGATTCTCGGATTTTCCTCAAAATAAATGGAAAGCTTCTCGTAGACGAGATTTTCTACCAGGCCCTTGACCTCGCTGTTTCCAAGCTTGGTCTTGGTCTGGCCTTCAAACTGGGGCTGAGAAATCTTGATGCTGACGACCGCCGTCAGACCCTCGCGCACATCATCGCCGGTCAGCCGCTCCAGGTCCTGCGGCTTGATTGTTTTGTTCTGGGTGGCATACTGCTTGATAGACCTCGTAAGGCCCGCCTTGAAGCCGGCCAGGTGAGTCCCGCCCTCTTTAGTGTTGATGTTGTTCGCAAAGGTGAAGATTTTCTCGTTATATGTGCCGTTGTATTGGATGGCGACCCCGGCGGAAATCCCCTGCTTGTCGCCCGATATGGAAATAACTTCAGGAAAGATCGGCTCCTTGTTCCTGTTCAGGTATTCCACAAATGAGACAAGACCGCCTTCATAATAGAACAGCTTCTCCTTCGGAATGCGCTCATCCACAAGTTCGATTCGCACGCCGCTGTTTAGAAAAGCCAGCTCTCTCATGCGTTCGGCAATAATGTCGAAGCTCATCTCCGTATCTTCGAAAATGAGCGGGTCGGGCTTAAACGTTACTCGAGTCCCCCTCTTCTGGGTCTCGCCCTTTATGAGAAGCTCAGTCTTGGGCTCACCGCGCTCGTAGCGCTGGAAGTAAACTTTGCCGTCGCGCCGGATTTCGACCTCCAGGACCTCGCTCAGGGCGTTTACGACAGATACGCCGACCCCATGAAGCCCGCCGGAGACTTTGTAGGTCGAATCGTCAAATTTCCCGCCTGCATGGAGCTTTGTCATTACGACAGTTACAGCCGGAATTTTTTCCTTTTCGTGCAGGTCCACGGGAATGCCGCGCCCGTTGTCGTCCACGGTAATGGAGCTGTCCAGGTGAATCTGCACGCGAATGTGGTCGCAGTGGCCCGCCAGAGCTTCGTCGATGCTGTTGTCGACAACCTCATAGACCAGATGATGCAGACCTTCAGTGGAGACATTGCCTATGTACATGGAGGGGCGCATACGGACCGCGCTCAGGCCCTCCAGCACGGTTATCTGTTGCGCGGTGTATTCCTCCTGGGGGAAAACGGGCGCCATGTCGATATTTTGCATAAACTGATGTCCTCTGCTTGCTTGAAGGCCAAGCGATGCCACTAGGGGCACAAATTGGGCAGGCGCAAATAAGTTATTGAAACTATTTATTAAAACAATCAAGCATACCACTTTTGAACGCGTTTTTCAATGCAAATCAGGTGAGGGGGTTTTTCAGTTAACCAGACTGGGAAAGGATTCAAAAGGGTGGATGAAGTTTTTTTGCGTAGCGCGGTTTTCATCAGGCCCCGATGGAATTTTTCGGTCAGGATTGACAAGGCTAACGGGAAAAGATTTTTTCGACAGAACTTACAGGATTATACGGGCTATTCTTCAATCCTGTTGATCCTGTCTAAATTGGTCTTGAATCCAAAAACTCCTCTATCCCCAGTTCTTTTGCCCGCTTTCTGACGCTTGCCGCCACCTCGGGGGCCATTTCGATGTCGGCTGGCCAGGGGCGGGTATGGCCGTCCTCGACGCTTTTTTTCGTGGCGTCAATGGCCATTCGTCCGGCTTGCCTGAGAATGTCCCTTTTAGGGTCGACATTATTGAACACCTTCCAGAGCACGAGCGAATAATCCCGAAGATCTATCCCGGAGTCGAGCAGGACTAGTATCGAAAATGGTTTCAGCGCCCGTTTGCGCAGCAGCCTCTCGGACAGGGTTCGACCCGGGGTGCGGCCGTCTTTGGCGAAAGTAACAAGAAGCAGACTGTTCCGGACATCGAGCGGAGGGGAATGGAAGGCGGTAATCAGCCCGGAGGCATTCCCCAGGCTTTTTTTGATGACCTCCTCAGCCGGAATAGGCCCGGCAGCCGGCTTGAGTCTTTGCCTTTCGTCCGGACGCCTGCTCGTCGCGTCGATCCCTATCTTGGCCCCGAAAAGCGGATCGGGGGCGCTGTGGTCGAGTACGTCCAGGACGCCTTCGGTGATATAGATATCGCTTTCCACGTCAACTTCATCCAGGATGGTCTCCAGGACCTTTCGAGGATTTTTCAGGTCGACTCCGCTGTCCACAAGCGCGACAGCCTTGGAAAAGCTCATCTGCCCCTGCCCCCATACCGCGCTCATAATCCTGCGCGCGTGTCCCGGATATTCCTTATCGATTGCCATTACCACGATGTTGTGGAAAACCCCTTCCCAGGGCATCCAAAAATTGCGCACCTCGGGATGAATTGCGCCCAACAGCGGGAGGAATATCCGCTCTGTCGCCTTGGCAAGCCAGCAGTCCTCCATTGGGGGCCGCCCTACTATGGTCGCAGCGTAAACGGGATTTCGGCGATGCGTAAGAGCCGTCAGGTGAAAGACCGGATAGTCTCCAACCAGCGAGTAGTACCCGGTGTGGTCGCCAAACGGTCCCTCCTGGCGGAGTTCTTCGGGGTCCACGTATCCTTCGAGAACGAATTCAGCCTCAGCCGGGACCTCCAGGTCAACAGAGACGCAACGGGCCATCCGAACCGGTCTTTTCCGGATAAAGCCGGCCAGGATCATCTCGTCTATTCCCCTGGGAAGAGGAGCGGTAGCAGCGTAGGTCACCGCAGGGTCGGTCCCGATTGCCACCGCAACCGGCATGCGTTTACCGGCCTTGCGGTACTCCTGGAAATAGTTCGAGCCGTCTTTATGGATGTGCCAGTGCATACCGGTCGTATTCCGGTCAAAAACCTGGAGACGGTACATGCCGGCGTTTCGCCTGCCTGTTTTCAGACTTCGTGTAATAACTACCGGAAGCGTAACGAAAGGGCCGCCGTCTTGCGGCCAGCACTTAAGAACGGGCAGCATGGAGAGGTCGATCTCCTCTCCCCTGTATATGACCTCCTGGCAGGCGGGCGTCGAGGTCCTGCGGGGCAGAAATCTGATCAACTCAAGCCCCATTGGAAGCAGCCTGGCAATCTGCTGGAGCGATTTTGGAGGCTCTATGCGCACGAAGCGCTCGAGCCTTTGGGCCAGGCTGTCGAGGGATTGCGTTCCAAGGGCCATGCAAATCCGGCGTTCGCTCCCGAAAGCGTTGGTCAAAACCGGAAAGCGCGATTCCCGGACATGCTCGAACAGCAGGGCTTTGCCGCCTCCGGGGGCTTTGGACGCAAGGTCTGTAATTTGCGTGATCTCGAGGTCACAGGAAACGGGAGCCTTTACGCGGAGCAACTCGCCCGCTTTTTCCAGCTCCGATATGAATTCACCCAGGTTCTGATATGCGCATTTCATATGAACCGCGTTCCCGCCAGGACCCCGAGGAAGAGCAGAATGGATATTGCGCTATTTACGTGGAAAAAGGCAACGTTCACCTTGTCCAGGCAATCCGGCCGGACCAGTTTGTGTTCGGCAAAGATCAGGATGCCGATGAGCAGAAGGAAAAGGAGATAAATCCTTCCGAGATCGAAGGCAAAATAGACCAGAAGCAGAAAGACAAGGGTGAGAGTATGCAGTCCGATGGAGAAAAGCAAAGCTTGCGCGGCCCCCCGGCAGGCGGGCAGGGAACAAAGGTCTTGTTCCCGGTCGAATTCGATGTCCTGGCACGCATAGAGAATATCGAAGCCCGCGACGTAGGTCATGAGCGCAAAGGACAGCAGAAGAATTCTCCACTCCAACTGACCGCTGACAGCGACCCAGGTCCCGGCGGGGGCCAGGCCGATGCCGAAACCCAGGATCAGGTGGCAAAGGGAGGTGAACCGTTTTGTGAACGAATAGAAAAACAGGACCACCAGAACCGGTACGGACATTATCAGGCAGAGGCGTCCGAGCAAAGCGGCGCACATGATGAAAACGGCTGCCGAAAGGGAAATGAGAATGAGCACCGAACGCAGGTCAACGTGCCCCGTCACGTGAGGACGATTGGCCGTGCGCGGATTGAGGCGGTCATAGCGATAATCGGCGAAGCGATTGAACCCCATGGCCGCCGACCTGGCCGAAGCCATCGCAACCATGATGAGCGCGAAGGTCCGCAAACTCACCGGGTAATACATGCTTGCGAGCAGCACGGCCGCCAGAGCAAACGGAAGGGCAAAAACAGTATGACTGAACTTTATAAGCCTGCCATACGTATGGATTTTAGAAATCCATGTCATTCTGAGTCCGGTTTCGCTTGTTCGAAAAGGTTAAATTGCTATAAACATTAACCACAGAGGCGGGGCATGGTCCGGACAAGAAGAGAGCTCAGAGAAAAAACAAGTTGAAAGAGCAGACAAAACTAAAAGCCATGTCGCTGTTTGCTTCAGATTTTCCTGCATACCCGATTTCTTTTCTCTGTGCCTCTGTGGTGAATTGGCTTCCTCGCCTCGGCAGTGAGTCCCTGCAGCCCTTGTGAACCGGCACGAACTCGCGAGGGCTTTAACGTCCGGCGACTATACTATTTTTAAAAGATTTTTTCCACATTCCATGGACACACTCTCTGGACACCAGACCGGATGATGCAAGGTCCACCCCGAATCTACAGCTTTGCTGGAAAAGATGAACTCCCGGGGGCTGGGGTCTGAATACTGACCTGCGGCAGGGCAAACTCGGGGAAAACGCCATATTCGGAGAGAAAGAGTATAAGCTAGGGGGCCACTCTTGCGGTAATTAGGTATCCAAAAGTTTTGCCGGCGTTGACCACCTCACAGGGGTTGCAACTTTTCATTGGAAGCTTTCTCCTACCTGATCGAGTGGTAATGAGTAAGTAATCGCACCAACCGAAGACAGGCGCAACAAGGTAAATACCGATTAAAATAAGAGGAGCCGCAAAGCCATATGGCAGGAGCTTAGACCCGCCTCTTAGGGCGCCAGGATCGTAGATGTAGCCCACCAATGGCCACACTCCGATGAAAAAAGCCCAATGACACTGTCAACATCCCGGCGATGATCTGTAAGATGGGCCTTTCAACGCTTTGACCATAACTGACAGTAATGGATACAATTTCAGTTTTTGGGATGGAAGCCATCACCTGAACCCCATCAAGCTCTCTTATGTCTTGTGGAGAAAACCGCATATTTCCGCAGGTAATGGTTTCCATTTGTTATTTTCTAACGGCTTGGCGAACTAGTACGCAAGGCCCTCACTCATCATTTCGGAAACTAGATCGAAGCAACCATGTTCCTGCCCTTCTTCTTAGCCTGGTACATGGCTTTGTCGACTCGGTTAAAGACCATTTCCTGGGATGTATCGGCGTCCTGAATTTCGGTAACGCCGATGCTAACAGTGAGGCTGATTTCCTGCTTATGGTAAACGAACCGGGTATTCTGGATTAACTTTCGGAGCCTTTCCGCTACCGCAGCCGCGCTCTCATGGTCGGTACCCGGAAAAATTATCAGGAATTCATCTCCCCCCCAGCGTCCCATGCAATCAGTTTCGCGCAGAATGGGCTTGATGCGTTTTATGATTTCCTTGAGGCATCTGTCCCCGGCCCAGTGGCCGTATTGGTCGTTTATCACCTTGAAATTGTCCACGTCAAACAGAACCATCGAAAAAAACTGTCGATATCGCTGGAAGCGGTACAATTCGCTTTTGAGGCGCTCTTTCAAGGCTCGCCGGTTGGATACACCGGTCAAAGGGTCGATGAGTATCTCCTTTTCGAGGGCCTTGCGTTTCTCGTGCACCTGGTCTACTTCTTTTTTCATCCTGCTCAGGTTTTCGTTCAGAGATTCCATCTCCTCGGTGAGCTTCTCCTGGCGGAGCGTCTCAGACCGGCGTTTTTCCTCCAGTGCCGTTCGTATGGAGGCCAGCCTGGACATGACGAGGCCCCTGAACTCGGCGAGCGTGGAGCTGAGCTGTGCCGATTTTTTCATGTCTTCAACATGATTTTCGAGCATGCTATTGAATTTTGTGTTTTCGCCTTGGCTCTGCCCTGTCTGACTGATCGAATCCAGGTATTGCCGCTCGACCTCCAGGAGGCCGGCGCCAATCTCGGATATGAAGTCGGTGACCAGGCTCCTTTCCTCGTTTATCATATGGTTGTACGTCTGGACGAGTGCGATGATATCGTCCTTGAACCCTACCAGGTCTCCGATTTGGGTGCTTTGCTCGATTTTCTTTCGAAGTGTGGCAAGACTCCCGGAGTAGTCTTCTCCAAAGTCGTGGTCGAATTCGGAAAGCAAACCTAGAAAAATCGACTGGAGTTTTTTACGGTGGCCGTCTGCGTCGATTACCGTCGCGGTTTGCCCGGGCTTGCTGAGGGTGTCGCCTCCATTTGGTCCGGTTGCCGCGGCAGGCTGTTCGCTATTGAACATCGCGTTTCTGAGAGCGGAGAGGCTTGTCTCCATCTGCTCGATGGCAGTTGCTTTCTGCACCGAATTCTTGAAATCGGCGAGCCTTTCACATACGGCTGGACTCTCATTTTTTGCCAGGGCTGAAAGGGCGGCAATGGAGCGCTTCAGCAAATCGCGCATCTTCATTGCCTCTTCCTGATCCTCAACCCCCTTTCTGATGCTGGTCCCCTGGGCGGAAATTTTTGCCGCCCCCGGAGACACATTTTTCCCGGGTCCGGCTTCGTCCCAATGACCGTCATTCGATTTTGCCATGGTGTGAACACCCTCCTTATTTCTTTTGGTTGCTTACGGCCCCTTGAACTTGCATCCCCCCGGACTTAGCTTTGAAAAGCTGACATTGGATGCCGGAGGAAGCGTAAACGGCATTCCGGGGATGCTGAGCAAGCTTAATGCCCCACGCAGAGCAACCATAAGGAGCTCCGGCGTCCCAGGTTATAAAAAAGTGGCTGCAACGGGTGCAGTCGGCCCTTTCCACGCTACCCTCCTATTTGAAAAAACATCAAGTGACCGTAGATTCCCGCCGAATCAAATTACGGCAATTTCTATGCCAGCTTAGCAGGGTGGTGAAAAATGATTTGAATTCCCTCATCAGAGCGCAAAACCCTGTTTACATCATCCCGGCGAAGGGGGACTGTGTCTCAAATGTAATGGTTTTCGTATTTCCCCCTTTAAAAAGGGGGGGGTTCTAGTTTGAAAGCTTTTTCTGGTCACTGCTCACTCATCGCGGAGCGATGGGGGGCCGGGGGCTTTTGCTTTACGATGGAAGAGACAAACTCAATTTAAGTTGTTTTCGAATGCACTTTTGCTTCAAGTATGAGATGTATAAAGCCGATATAATGGTCGGAGGAATAGCAACATGGTTATCACCAACTATCGAGTACAGAGCGTTTTGCGCACCTATACTCAACAGTTGCAACGGTCAAAGCTTTTGGCGACGGGCGGACGGGACACGAGCGGTGCTGATTCAAGCGGGGAGACAGTGTCAATCTCCGGCGAAGGCAAGCGCAGGCTCATGATGGACCGGCTGACCAGTCAGGTTTTGGATAAGATGTGCCCTAAACAGGATGATTATTCCGGCCCGGCAGTGAACCAATCCTAGCCGGCGACAGAGGGTAACGGAAGGAAACAAATGAATATAAATACAATTCCGCCATATCAGACAAATTCCGTGCAGAGTTCTACAGCAGCGGGGAAATCTGGCGCGCAAGAAAAGGCTGCGGTTGGAAATGGTGTTTCTACAGACCGGGTGCAGCTCTCGAAAGATTATCAGGACCTTGCTCAAGCCCATAAGACGATTACGGGGACCTCTGAAGTCCGCACCGATAAGGTCCAGCAGATCAAAGATCAGTTGGCAAGCGGAAACTACCAGATAAACCCCGATAAAATCGCAGGTAAAATGCTCGATGAAGTAATTTAACAACCGACATTTAATTGACATAGTTTGCAGCGGCCCGGCACGGAAGTTTTGACACCATGTCCGGGCCGGTTTTTTTCAAAGACTTAGATTTAAACGGCAGACTATCATGGTTCTTTATCCGCAGATGTCGCAGATGAACACAGATGTTTCAAATAGAGAATAACAAACTTATGCCGTGATGTGTGCTGGAATGGCGATTCCTCACGCGGTTTTCCGGGGTCTGTCTGTCAGGAGACACCGAGAAGGGCATTGCGGCTTGCAGCCTAAACCCCTTCAGCCTAAACCCCTCAATTCCTGACGGGAATTGGAAATTGAATTAATCAGACAACAGGGTGCCTGTTTCCATTAAGCTCGATATAGAAGCCATGCCCGATATCATTCTCACGTACGAACTCGGCAAACTGGTAATAGGCTGGGCGGGAAAACCTGGCCGAAAAGCGTCCGCGCAACACCCTGCAATAGAGAATATTACCCTTGCCGATTGTCAGCGTATTGGGGTCCAGGACTTCGGACTGTGAGATATTTTTGAGTCGAATCATAATTCGCTCTCTGCCGGACTCATCCCGATCGAGGTCCACTCTTGAAACCACAAAGGGGGTATCGGAAACGTCGAGGAGGCAGGACCCCCTGATATCCACCAAAATAAATTTGCCCGTGGGTGTCTGGTCAAGTTTTTCATACAGAGCTTCCAGGATATCCGGCCGGAAGATCTTGTTTCCGTCATAAAACCAGTCGCCGTTTTCATCGATATGGATGCCGCAAGGCTCAGGCTCTCCGATCGAATCCGTTTTACAAGAGTCTGGTAGAAGGGGCGGTGGCCCCGAGTCGCTCATGTCGTATTGCCCCCATGATCCGTTGATTTTTCACTCCTGACGGCTTTCGGGTAAAATCTTTCCATCTCTGAGTAGATGCATCCGCAATATTGTTGTCTATACATGCCGAGCGCCTTCGCCCTCTCTTGCCCCTCCCGCCATCCGGACCTGAAATCCGTGTAAAGGAAAGCAATCCCATATTTCCTCAAGGCTTCCTCGGCAATTGATGCTATCAACTCGTGCTTCTGGTGCCTGCTGTAGAGAAGCGTCGTAGTGAACGCGTCGAAACTGCTTTTTTTTGCCAGGCTCGCCGCCGCGTTCAGCCTCAGAGAATAGCAGTAAAGGCAGCGATTCGTCTCGCGAAATGCTGTCTGCCGGAAGAAAGTTTCCGGATCATAGTCGGCCCTGACAATAAGCGGCAGGTTCTCGCTTTGCGCGAAGGCTTGAAGTGTTTTTAGCCTTCTTTCGAATTCCTGATAGGGTTGAATGTGGGGATTGTAAAAAAATCCGTGTACGGCTAAGTTCTCGCCGCGCAGGACCGAAAGCGGGTAGATCGTACAGGGACCGCAGCAAATATGGAGGAGAATTCGCGACATTTTAAGTCTCTTGAGTGAGTTTATTATCCGCTGTACACCCCGCTCCTGTGGCCGATTTGAACCACGAGCACAAGTAACTGCTCATCCCCGATCCTGGCCAAAACGCGATAATCTCCGATGCGATAGCGCCAGAACTCCATCAAGCAAAACCCCCCTAATGTCCTAGGAGGCCAAATCGCGTTTCGCCGTCAATTCTTCGGCCAGCATCTCCGTAAGCCCATCGAAGCTTCCGTTGCTCATGCAGGCGATCAGGTCGCCGCGTCGAGCCGTCATACGCAGAAACCGGACCAGTTCGCCGGTAGTCTGGAAGAATCGCGCATCCTTTTCCCGTTTGCAGATATCATCCACAAGCCGTAGCGCGTCTAGCCGTTCAGGTTCGGGAATGGACTCCATCGCAGGCGGCTGCTTGATGCAGATTATGTCCGCCGCGGAAAATGCGCGCGCGTAAAGCTCATGAAAAACGTTTCGCCTGCTCGAGTTGCTCCTGGGCTCGAAAGCGGCGATAAGGCGGCGCTCGGGATAGAAGAGCTTCAGACCTAGGAGCGTTTCGTGAACGGAAGTCGGATGATGAGCGAAATCGTCCACCACGAGGACTCCTCCGAACTCGCCTATGACGTCTTGGCGCCTCTTTACTCCATTGAAAGCCAGCACCGCCTCCTGAATGCCTTCCAAAGTCATTCCGGCGATGCTCGCGGCAGCGATCACCGCTGTGGTGTTCCAGACATTGTGCCTCCCGGGGAGCCGGGACTGGAACGTCTCTTCGCGAAAGGTCACGGGATTTCGAAGTTGAAAAGCTACCTCGCCCGCGCGGAAATCAACCGATTTAATACGCCAATCCGCGCGATGAGAGTGGCCGTAGGTAATTACGTGCCCCTTGCATTCAGAGGCGAGAGAGACACAGTTCGGGTCGTCGGCATTGATGATAAGGTGTCCACGCTCCGGAATCAGTCTGACAAAGTCTCGGAACGCTTTCATAATTGCGTCGAGGCCCGAGAAGATATCCGCATGATCGAACTCGATGCTTGTGACTACCGCTGTATAGGGCTGATAATGGAGAAATTTCGGTCCTTTATCGAAGAAGGCCGTATCGTATTCGTCGCCTTCCAGCACCATGTACTCGCCCGAACCCAGCCGGAAACTCCTGCCCCAATCCTTGATCAAGGCCCCGATAAAAGCCCCGGGGTCTTTTCCACCACTCTCGAGGACCCAAGCGAGAAGAGACGAGGTCGTGCTCTTTCCGTGGGTTCCGGCTACAACTATGCTCCTTCGCCCGGGGAGAAAAAGCTGGGAAATCGCCTGGGGCATCGACAGACAAGGCCGGTCCTGCGCCATGATGAACTGCGCTTCCGGATTTTCCCGCCGTATGACGTTGCCCATGATAAAGAGATCGGGCGCGAACTTTCGAGGGTTCTCCGGCGAGAATCCCTCAAAGATAGGAATGCCAAGGGCATGGAGATGCGTACTCATCGGCGGATAGAGGTTTTGGTCGGATCCTGCCACCTCAAAGCCGCTCTGCTTGAGCATCGTCGCCAAGGTCCCCATGGCGATCCCCCCGATCCCCACCAGGTATATTTTCTTGACTCCGTTAGTTTCCATATTTGATTGCTTCCATGATGATATCGTGCAGAACCGGCCTTAACTGCCTGATTTCATCGTTTTGCCGTGTTGGATGAACACGATTGGTAAGGAGAATCACCAGGACCTTTTTCCCCAGATCCAACCAGAAAGAGACCCCGGTAAATCCGAGGTGCCCGATGGTATTGGGAGAAAAATGCCGCCCGGCGCTTGAATAACCCTTTCGGCTCGGGGTGTCGTAACCCAGACACCAGTCGCTCAAACCTTCAGCAACTTCGGTCCGGGTCCAGAAAAGCCGCACAAGGTCACGGGGCCAGAGGGGGTCGATTAAACTACCATCATAAATATTCCACAGGAAAGAAAGCAGCTTAAAGACTCCCCTCGCCGTCCCAAAGAGCCCGGCATGCCCGGCCACTCCGTTAAGAGTCCATGCATTTTCATCATCCACTTCGCCGGAAAGAAGCCGCTGTCTCCAGGGACAGATCTGGGTAGCGGCGTAACGGGAGCCGGTCCTCGGTTCCCCTTCCTCAGTCCTCAGTCCTCCGTTCTCGGTCCTCTCTTTGCCGTCAATCGGGCAAAAATGGAGTTCGTCTATTCCAAGCGGAGCGAACAGAAAATCTTGGGCCAGACGGTCCAGCCTGGAGCCCATTTGTCGTTCGAGAATCAACCCCAGCAGCATGAAACCAAGGTCGCTGTAATTGGTTGTTTTCCCGGGTTGATTGTCCAGGGGCGTTTGCAGAATCATCGACGCAAGCGCGTTAGGTCTGGCGTTGGGAGGTAGTTTGATCAGTTCCGGATAAAAAGGTTCGTATGCCGGAAGCCCGGATGAGTGCGAAAGCAGGCTTCTTACCGTGATCCCCTCCTTGTCTCCGGGCACGGAACCTGGAAAGAATCGGGAAAGAGGATCGTCGAGGCTGAGGTGTCCGCGTTCAAGCGCAGCCATGCAAAGGGGAGCGGTAACCAGGGGCTTTGTTAAAGAAGCCAGGTCGAAGCGAGTAGACAGGGTCACAGCAATGCCGCCCGATTCAACGGTTCCCCACGCGTGCTCAAAATCGGGCGCCCCGCCCCGGGAAATGAGAAGGGCGGCCCCGGAAAAAGCCCCTCGGCAAATGGCGTCCTTGAACTCCGAATCCAGGCGTCGCCCCGAATCAGCGGGCAACCGGAGCTTCGAGTATTCTGAGCATGCGTTCATCGGTATCCAGCACAAAGGGCGCGCCGAACGGAATCACCTCGTTGAGGTTTCCGTGGCCGAAGGGCAGGCCGCGTACGACAGGGAAGTCATATTCGGTTACGTGATCCATCACCATCCCGCATAGATCATTGTTTTCTGCGCAGCCGGTAAATTCTCCGAGAAGTATTGCGCCAAGCATGGGCAGTATTCCGGCCAGCTTGAGGTGATTCATCATCCGGTCGAGTCTGTAGAGGGCCTCTCCGCAGTCCTCGATCAGGAGTAGCGCGCCGGTCATATCCGGTAAATAGGGTGTTCCAAGCAGGTGGACAAGGCAGCTTAGGTTTCCTCCCAGTAAGCGGCCTTTTGCGGCGCCGGGCCTGACGATCTGCTCCGGCCCCAGCCTCCATTCGTATGATGCCTCCCCCGACAGAACCTTAAGGACGCTTTCGGCCTTTTGCGGAGTCTGGCTCATGCCGGTGAGGTTCGGACCGTGGAAAGTAGTCCAGCCGGCTTTGCTCATGAGCCCGAAATGCAAAAAAGTGATGTCGCTGTGGCCGATGAAAAGTTTCGGGTTGCGCCGGAAACTGGAAAACGGGATTTGGGTCAGGAGCCTCCCGCTGCCGTATCCGCCCCTTATGCAGATGATCGCTTCGATTTTCGGGTCCATGACGGCTTCCGTCAGGTCCTGGAGCCGATCCAGGTCCGTTCCGGCAAGGTAGCTCTGCTTTTTGAATATATTCTTGCCGGGAACTACCTCGTATCCGGCGTTCCGGAGGATCTGCACGCCCTTTTCATACTTATCGGCATCGAAGGGGCTCGCCGGCGCCACGAGCGCAACAGAACTACCCGGACCGAGCCTTTGGTATCCTCGTCCACTCATTATTCACTCATCGCAGAGCCATGCTGCTTTTTCTGACCACTGTTCACTGCACACTGTTCACTCATCGCGCAGCGATGACGATCACGCGGTTTTCTTATTCCGGTCGAAAATTATTCTCAGGCCATTCAGGGTAAGATAATCGTCCACCGCGTTGATCATTGAGCACTCGCTTGCGATGAGGGGAGCCAGTCCGCCGGTTGCGATCACATACATTTGGCGGTTTACCTCTTTTTTTATCCTCGAGATGATTCCTTCGACGAGGCCCGCATAGCCGTATACGATTCCCGCGTTCATCGACGCAATAGTATTCTTGGCCAGTATAGAAGGCGGGCGTACGAATATCTCAACCCTGGGCAGCTTTGATGCCTTCTGGAAAAGCGCTTCGCACGAAATCATGATTCCGGGACTGATCACTCCGCCCATGTACTCCCCGCGCTCGGAAATGTAATCAAAGGTTGTCGCCGTCCCGAAATCTACCACAATTACCGCGTCCTTGTACTGCTCGTAGGCCGCCACGGCATTTACGATCCTGTCCGCGCCCACCTCTTTTGGATTGTCATAGAGGATCGGCATGCCCGTTCTGATTCCCGGACCGACCACAAGAGCAGTTGTTTTAAAGTAGCTCTGGCAAAACCGCTCCGCAGAATTCAAAACAGGGGGCACTACGCACGATATGATCACGTCCTTGACGCTGTCCAGGGGAATTTCATGCACGGCAAACAGGCTTCGCAGAGTTATCGCGTATTCGTCGATAGTCATGTTGACTTCCGTGCGAATACGCCAGTCGTGCACAAGATCGCCATCTTTGAACAGGCCCAGCACAGTGTTGGTATTTCCGATATCTATAGCGAGAAGCATGTAGATCTCCATTGGACACTAAGCACTTGTTCATAAGGCTGAAGCCGAAGTGAGGGTGCGTCCTCACAAAAGATCGGACGCCGAACTATAAGCATCCAATGCGGGTTCGGATGTTTAACGCAAACCCGAACGAAGTGAGGGTTCCCCTTCAGCCTTCTTCGCTCATTTACTTTTCACTGCTCCCTTTGAGGCCGTTGAGACATCCTTACCGCCGCCCATGTGCTTCTGGATGCATGAAGCCATTGTGTATGCGACTTCCTCTATAACTTCACGGTTGGCCCCCTCGACCATGACCCTGATCACAGGCTCGGTCCCGGAGGGGCGAATCACTATCCGGCCCTCGTCCCCGAGTCGCTCTTCCATGGCTCGCTGGAGATTCACTATTTCCGGGACCTCGTCTATTGGTTTTCTTACGCCGATGGCAACGTTCACCAGCTTCTGAGGGTATTGTTCCATAATTTTCTTGAGTTCCGACAGCGGGCGACCTTCGCGAAGCATAACGGCAAGCACCTGGATCGCCGAGAGGATGCCGTCGCCCGTGGTGCCGTGATCGAGAAAGACCATGTGGCCGGACTGTTCGCCCCCGAGATTGTAGCCGTTCTGGCGCATCTGTTCCACCACATACCTGTCGCCCACCGGGGTCCTTATGAGGTTGCCGCCCAGACCGCGCAGTGCCACCTCGAACCCCAGGTTGCTCATGATTGTTGCGACAACGGTTTTGTCTTTCAGCTTGTTGCACTCGATATAATGCTTTGCGCAAATGGCCATAATCTGGTCGCCATCGAGTATTTCACCTTTCTCATCGGCCAGAATTATCCGATCTGCATCCCCGTCCAGGGCAAAACCGGCGTTGGCGCCCTGGTCGCGGACAACCGTTGCCATGTGTTCGGGAAAAAGAGCGCCGCAATCCTTGTTTATATTTTTTCCGTTGGGCCTGTCGCCTGTAAGCACCACGTCGGCGCCGAGCTCTTCGAAAACCGCAGGCGCAACCCGGTACGCGGCCCCGTGCGCGCAGTCTATCACGATTTTGAGCCCCTCCAGGGTCAGGTCTTGCGGAAAGGTATTCTTCAGATAGACGATATAGCGCCCCTGAGCGTCATCGATACGCCGCGCCCGGCCTACTTCCGATGCCGATGGCTTGGGCAGCCGTTCTATTTCGCCATTCAGTACAAGTTCTTCGATGTAATTCTCGGTCTGGTCGGGAAGTTTGAAACCGTCGCTCCCGAATATCTTGATGCCGTTATACTCGTATGGATTATGCGAGGCGGAAATGACTATGCCGGCATCGGCGCGCATGCTGTTGGTAATGTATGCTATGCCGGGAGTAGGCAGAGGCCCGACGAGCAGCACGTCAACCCCCATGGAGCAGATTCCCGAAGCAATGGCGTTCTCGATCATGTAACCGGAAAGGCGGGTATCTTTGCCGATGACTATCTTTGGCCGACGGTGCCGCTTTTTGAAGATATACGCCGCGCTGGACCCGACTTTCATCGCCAGGTCCGTCGTCATTGGAAAGACGTTTGCAACGCCACGAATTCCGTCGGTACCGAAAAGCTTTCCCATATAATCTCCATAACACTCTAAAAAAAGGGCTTCAAGGGAAACCGCCCACCTCGTATGACAGAATCGTTAATAACACTATGCGATCATTTAGTGAAGACTCTCGCGGACGCCCCTGGCGGGGGAAAATTTTTTCACTTTAAAGTTTTTTCACTTTAAAGATCCCGCGCGCCCGCAGGATTTCGGACGTACGCAGACGCGCGCGCCCGAGCGCCACAGTGAGCCACGCAGTGGCGAAGGGGGTGTGGGGGCTCTGCTCCCCACGCTTTTCCGGATCTGTCCATGACCAGCCCCTGTTACGAAAAGTTGGCGGTGGGACCGCCAGCCGGGGTTGCCAAGCCCACACCACGCCTTTTCGTAGTTTCCGGGTGTCCCGCAGGAACGTGCACAACTGCTTCGAAAAGTTCCCACGCGAAGACGCGAAGACGCGAAGGGAGTGACACTTTTCATGGTTTCATGGTGTCCCAACGGGACATGAAATGCTGCGGTGAAATTTTCCCTGCCGATTCTTAATCGGAGAAACAGCCATTTCGAACAGCTTCCGCCAGCCCAACCGCTTCCCGATGATAAGCAACGTCGTGCACCCTGAGGATATGCGCTCCGGCCGAAATACCAAAGGCATTGACAAGGGCGGTTCCCATCTCCCTCTCACCTTCGGGCCGGCCAAGAATTTTACCGATAAATCTTTTGCGCGACGCGGCAAGCAGTATGGGGCGGCCCATACACGAAAAGGAATCGAGGTTCCTTATAATGTTGAGATTGTGCGTAACGGTCTTTCCAAACCCTATGCCCGGATCGACTATTATTTGACTCCGTTCTATCCCGTTTTGGACGGCAAACTTCATCCGCTCTTCCAGAAACGCTATGATCTCCGAGATGACGCTTTCATAAACAGGATTGATCTGCATGGTCCGAGGGGCGCCAAGCATGTGCATCAGGATGACAGGCGATCCCGATTCGGCCGCCACCCGCGCCATATCGGGATCGAACCGCAGGGAACTTATGTCGTTTATTATGTTGGCGCCCGCGGCAAGCGACTGGAGGGCCACTTCGGCCTTATTGGTATCTATCGATATCGGGATGTCGCTGCGCTCACGCACCGTCCGGATGATTGGAATTACCCGCTCCAGTTCCACAGGGAGAGGTACGGGGTCCGATCCGGGTCTTGTCGATTCGCCTCCAACGTCCAGGATGTCTGCGCCCGCCGAAATTAACTCAAAAGCCCAGGCGATCGCCCGCTCATGATCGGCGAATAGGCCCCCATCCGAAAAAGAATCGGGGGTTATGTTGAGAATGCCCATGATGAGCGCGCGGCGGCCCAGCTCCAGGGTTTTGCTCCCGAGCTTCAAGGTGTAGAGTTTACGCTCGCATATCGCCAACCGGCACTCCTTGCGGTTCCTGGTTTTGGGTGAAACTGGCCTTCCTGTTTTACCGGGCCGGGTCCTGTGTCGCACGCGCGCCCAGTGGAATGCGTAACTATATACAAGAAGTAATCATTCTGCAATCGTTCGAAATTGATGGGTAGGAGGTCATTTTGAAAGTAGGTGGAATTGCGGTGGGCTATGTTCATCAAGGTGAACATAGCCAAATTTTAACCGGGAGGGACGGAAACAGAGGAAATGGTGGCTGCTCAACTTACCGAAGTATCGCCCTTATACCTCAGGAGATCGTAAAACATGAACTGCGTTTCTTTCCGCTTATATTTCTCTTCGTTGAGGAACTGGAAATCGTTTCTTAAATAAAAAGTGAGAACAGAAGGTTTGTTATAGGCATTCACCGTCAGAAAACGGCATCCAGTCCGATTATTTGTGACGAAAAGTTTTTTGAGAATGTTGAGAATTTCCGTGCCGATGTTTTGTCTTTGCAAGTCCTTATGCACTCCGAACCTGCCGAGTTTTACAGCCGGGAAATTCTTATAGTCAAACCCATCCAGTCCGTGGATTCCCTTGAGATCTTCTGAGAGTGGGATGTTGTCATTTGATAAACTGGCAAATGCAACAGGAGCAGTTCGATTTCCGCTATCATCCAGAAATCGGTAGGCGTAAGTTTCTGCTATTAAGAACTCTTTGTGCAGTTTTGCGGCATTCCAAATGAAATCGTTGAGGTCAGCGTCGTCACAATCGAAATCTGAAAAATAGGTAAAGTCAGATACTTGAGAAAATTCCCAGGGCCCGTCACTAATCTTTTTCGGAGGATTTCGGTCCCAAGACAGCATGCCGCAATGCTCTCTTTCGCGCTTCCTCAATTTTAGGCGTAGGTATGCTGTAGGTCGGAACCTTCAAATCAGCTTCGATCCGCGCCAGAAAATTTCGGGATGCTTTTTCATCCAAACATGGGGTTGGTTCTATCGGTAGAGCCATCGCCAACCTCCTTCAAGTGAGAAAAACCTTTTTTGCAAGCATCTACACCGGATAAATCGGAAACCGCCGAGCGATCGATAAAAAAAAATCTGGACGGCCGGAGAGTAAATCCAAAGACAATTTAAGCACGTCTTGAGCGAGAGCAAGACGACACTTTGTGCAATTGGCAATAAGTGACTTACGAGAACAAGAGATAACACCTTCGAAAATCTGTGTCAACAAATTGTCGTGGGATTAATGAGACTTGAAGTCAGCCAGCGGGAAGCGGTGGGCAGTAAGCGGGAAAAAACAGATCTAGCCCTTTTTCGCTGGAAGAAAGTATGCAGCATGGGGTAGGGCGCTGCATCATAAGCGCTTCAATAAAGACGAGGGGCGACAAGGAAAAACCCCGTCATTCCGGCGAAGGAGACTGTGTCGAAAGTTGTAATGTATCTTGTACTGCCCTCTAAGGGACAGCTTAGATAATTCCCAACTCTGATGCTCAGGCAGCGACGACCTAATGGGTTTTAGTTGGATAGAATTATGCGAACTGGTATGGTCTAAGCCTATGACGAAGCTGGCAGAGGAGTTTGGTATCTCCGACGTCGGGCTTGCCAAAATTTGCAGGCGCAACAATATACCTGTGCCACCGAGGGGATATTGGGCGTGCAAGCAGGCTGGGTACAAGGTCAAAGCAATCCCTCTGCCTCCCCAAAAAGAAGGACCCTCAATTTGCATTTTCGGGTAGGTGCGAAAAGATAAAGTTCAGCTGCCAAAGGAATTCGAAACTGTGCAGAGGGCGAGTCAGAAGACGCTGGCGGTACTCAAGACACTGAGACATCAGATGCCAATAAGGACCTCAAACGCATTCCTGAGCGAACATAATTCAGGCATGGATCGAGGCCAGAAATGCCCACAGAAGCGCAGCGAGAGGGTGGGCTTCCCGGTAAAGCCACAAGGCTCAGGGCTTAAGCAAGAAGTGGGTGGCGTATCTGCCGCAAAACAGCTATGATTGTCTTTGGAGAGCTGGACAATTTCCTGTCAAATTGGCGAAAGGCCCCAGGATGGGCGCGAGTGCTAAGTCTTCATGCTGTAAATTCAGCGCCAACTGGACGGTGGGTATAGCGAGGCGATTGCAAGTGGCGGCTAGGCCCGCCGACAGTCCCCTGCGATACTTGGCCAACATCCAGGAAAGGACATGAACATGTCTCATATTGTATCCTTCCGGATTGAAGGCTTGGCTGGACGGAAAGAATCGCTGGAGTTTAGGTTAAACCTTGACACGAACATCTTTTTTGGACTGAACGGAAGCGGAAAGACCTCACTTCTGAAAATTCTGCACGCCGCGATGTCCAACAGGACAGAAAATCTCCTCAATGTCCCCTTTTCAGCAGCAGAGGTCAGCATCTATTCGATAACCTGGAAACAGGTATTCACGAGGTCGATTAAGAAGCCAAATAACATCAGCTCCACGGGACGAGTGACACAAACTTTTTTCAGTCCGGAGGTCACAACTGTTGCTTATCCTGAGGTCCCAATTGTTTTTCGCCCAGAGCTGGTAGCCGGAAGAGAAGTCGTTTCATTTGTAAATATGCCAAGTCAAAACGCATTTGTGTGGAGTTGTGCGCCATCCATACCTGAGGAAGCGCGTTCGACACATTGGGCTCATGAGTATCTCCCCACAACACGCCTCCACATTAGTGACGAACCCTACACATATTGGGAGCGCTCACCTTCAGACATCCGGATACTCACAGAGGAGCAACTCGACTTGTTTTTTGCTAGATCTGTAGAGCACCTCTGGAGCCGTTACTCAGCTCAGATCCTAGGAGCAGTGCGAAAGGCTCAAGAGCAGGGGCTTGCAAGCATACTGCGTGCCGTGCTTTCTGCTGAGAGTGTAAAGCAAAGGCGGCGCAGTGGCAAGCTAACGCCAACGAGAGCGTATGAAAGGGTGCAGAACTTTCTAAAACGACAGGGGCCGTCCGGGTCAGTACTGGGAGGTCAAAAGTCGTTTGAAAAGCGTTACATAGATGATCTTACCTTGCAGGACGTTGTTCAGGATATTGACTCTGTCGAGGACAAAATTGAAGCTGCAATGGCCTCACGCAACAAACTTCAGGAACTGATTACGCGGATGTTCGCAAAAAATAAAGAAATCCTGTTCTCCGATGAAAAAATTGATGTGCGCACGACGTCAGGTGACCAAATTGGGCTGGCATCCTTGTCTTCGGGCGAAAAACACCTGTTGCGGATATTCGTTCAGGCCCTTTTGGCTGGGGACAGCACAATAATGATAGATGAGCCAGAGCTCTCAATGCATGTTGATTGGCAGAAAGACCTCATCCGTTCCTTACGTGCCCTCAACCATGACGCTCAGTTGATATTTGCAACGCATTCGCCTGAGATCATGGCATATGTACCTGACGACAAAATTTTCAGAATCTAGCTAGAGAGGTTTATGAAGCGCCTCCACCACTCATATAGAGGTCATCTACGCTCAATGCAGATTTCCTCAAGTGCCCTGTTCATCTTTGTTGAAGGAATACAATCGGACCCCTATTTCTATGCCAGTATTTGTGCGTCCATTCCACATCTTCACGTCCGCAATGAAATTCAAGTTGCTCGGCAGCTTCCTGGGACAACGGGCGGAAAGCAGACGCTTCTTAGTTTCTTTTCCTTTCTACGTCAGAACAATGCTCTCATCTCCTCATTGGGTGGCCAAAGAACAACTTGCATCTTCTTCCTGGATAAGGATGTGGACGACCTCCAACGCAAGAAGAAGCGCTCAGCACACGTTGCCTATACCGAGCATTATGACGTTCAGAACTACATGTTCATGCACGGTAACCTCCTGACTGCCGCAGCATCTGCAGCATCCGTTGATCCCGCTAAACTGAGTGCTGAACTGAGCGATGCGCGGGGGTGGTGCCTACGAATTGCCAAGCTGTGGCGAGAATGGATTGCCTTATGTCTTTGTGTTTTGGAAGAAAAGATCTCATCTGAGGCGAATTACAGGGTACCGTCGCGGGTGCAGACAAGACCTTGTGGCCCTACGGATTCAACGAAATATGATGCTCTGACACGTGCAGTGGCAAGAAGGAGCGGATTGCCAGTGGCTGACTTTAGACAAAAGATAGCAGCCACGACCAGAAAAGTAGACAAATGCATCGCCAGAGGTAATCATCACGGAGTATTCAAAGGTAAATGGTTTGCCACTGTCCTAGGTGCTCAACTGGCAAAAGTGAACGTTATACGATGAAAAACTCTTGGGCAAGGAGGGAATGCCTGCAACTGCCGAGAAAAGTCCCCATTAGAAGCTGCACCGAGAAGGATAGAGAAGCATTGGAGCAGATGGTACACAGATCAGGGACTGAGGAAGTGCGAAATGGTTGAACGGGGCCAAAATCATCATTAAGTGCCTGGAAGGCGAGCGGGTCCATAAGATAGCAAAGGATCTTCACATACGTCCGAACACCGTGATTCAATGGCGAAGACGTTTTGAAAAGAGATGGTATCAAAGGGCTGCAAAGATAGACCTCGTAGCGGAAAGCCCGCAATTCCACGATGCAGAATTCCGGAATCGAAGGTTTCAAGATCCTTGGCACTTCCACCCCATGCGGGTCAGGCTCAATGGGATGGCTCCTGCAGTTGCAAAACATCTCGATACTTCAGTAGATGCCATTTGGCGCCTATTGCGTAAAGAAAACGTATGTCTGAGCCGGCAGCGCAGCTGGTGCGTAAGTACTGACCGGAGTTTATTGCCAAAGCTGCTGACATCGTGGGACTCTACCTGAATCCCCCGGAAAATGCTTTGGTCATCTCGATTGACGAAAAGCCCAGCATCCAGGCATTGGAGCTCTCCATCCTCCGGCTTGTCTACAGCCTGGGCATTTTTGAGAAGTACTTCGATCTCTTTTGCAAGCTCCTCTTTTTTCTTTTTCATCCTGCCGTAGCTCATCGCTTTGTGCTTGGAAGCATGGGCCTTGATCTTGGTTCCATCAAGGGCCACATGGCCAAGCTTAACAAGCCCCGCTTCCTGGCAAAGTTCATGAGGATCTGCACAAAAAGACCGGCAAGAGCTTTAAGGTGGCGCTTTCTGAACTCAGTATATCGAGTCATGATCGAGGGTGCCTGTTGGCCGCAATCACCCGAAAGGCAACGTCTTCGTAGGTTTTCTTCTCGATTTGACGGGAGCTGGGAACACCTGTGTCAATAAGCGTAGAAAAGGAGGGCTATCATCATCCGCAAGGTTCGTAAGGGGGTTGCCCTCGCCGTCTCCCCGATAGGACGAGTACATCGTTGAAGATCTGAGCTGGCTCTACCACATCCAATATGAAATTGGCCAGGTGTCCCTGCGGGAGCCAGTCCAACAGCGAAGGCGGGAGCAGCAACATTTGTTGGCGGTCACAAGATTTGAATGTCTTTTCCAAAGGGGAGCGATATTAGCATAGAAATGGCTCTTGATGCCATTTCTCCGACAAGCTCCTAGCAGATGACATCGATCGGATAATGACAGGGCTGCCATATGACAAGAATAGGCTGGCCAGTCGTCTCACAAGCTCTGTTGCTGCAACACTTGACTTCACCGAACCGTGGGCGGACTATTTCAGGAACCCGATACGGAATGTTATCGCGATGTTTTGATACAAAATTGTGGATTGCCTGGGGAATCCTACAAACGGACGCACTCGTCGGGAGATCCTCCGCGCTTAAGTGCCCAAGGTTTGAAATCCAAACTGGACTAAATGACCAAGGCTGAAAAGTTCGAGTTGAGTATCAATCCTGGTCTATCTCAGCAACCTTTCTGTAGAAGATTTCCTGGCCTCCTGACCGCGTACGAAGCCAGCCAAACTTTCGCTCCACATTACGCCGGGTGCGCCATCCCATTCTCGGCCTGCTCCTTATCGCCGGCGTGGATTTGCTCGTAAACTTCCTGTAAGAGCTTCTGCCCCACCTCATCGCGGAATTGGTCATCATCCAGGTAGCGCGCCGTTATCTCCTCGTTCTGGCTCATGCGGTCCAGGAAAAGGTTTTGCAGTTCCTTCATGAACACGTACCCGAAGTTCTCCATGGAGTTGGCCAGCGCAGCCTGACGCAATGCTGGATTTGCCACAGCATCTTCCTTGATGGAATCAAAGAAGAGCTGGTCGCCCGGCTTAAAGTCAGTCCCAAACCGCTCGTTGAGAATGTCTATCAGTTTGGAAAGCTCTATTTTCTCGCCATGGGTGATACCAGTGCCTACCTCGGATGGGCCTGAGACTTCACCACCTGCGCCTTTGACAAGCTCTATCGATCCGTCGGAAATCTTCTGCAGCCGGTAGTATTTCAGGGCCACCTCATCATCGAACTGATACATCGGCCCCGTGCCGCGCTTCGGGAGCTTTGTTATCAAAAACCGGACGTAGGAGTATAGCTTCTCCAGGTCGGAGTCCTGGAAGGGAATTATCTGGGAAAGGAATGCGTACAAATTCCGGTAAGCAGTGAGCCAGCCCCGGAACTCCTCCTGCGTATCCTCCGGGAGTTGCTTGAACCGCTCTACCGCAGGATCGATGCAGGCGTTCATTTTGGCGTGGTCAGATGGGGTCTGGTTCGCTTTCGACTTGTAAAAGACCCTGCCGAACTCTTCCACCTCGGCCTTGTAATAGACCTGTAGCCCACCCATCTTCGCCTGCAAATCATAGAGCTGTTTCAGGGTCGCCTGTTCCCCCACGGAGGTCAGCTCGTAGTAAGGTTGGAATGCATCTAGGATTTCCTGGGTCTCATTTACAAAGTCCAGGACAAATGTGTCCTCCTTGCCTGGGCGCATCCGGTTTAGCCGAGAAAGCGTCTGAACCGCCTGGATGCCTGCAAGCCGTTTGTCCCCGTACATCGTGTGCAGAAGAGGCTGGTCGAACCCTGTCTGGTATTTTTCGGCCACCAGGAGTACCTGGTATTCGTCGGTGTTGAATTTTTCCGGCAGCTCCGATTCCTTGATGCCCTTGTTCATTCCGACTTCGGTGTAATCGATGTTGGTGTCGGGATCGGTGACAGTGCCTGAGAAGGCTACCAGTGACTTTATGTCCGGGTAACCTTCCGCGGCAATGTACTTGTCGAAGGCAAGTTTGTACCGCACCGCGTGCAGTCGAGATGAGGTCACCACCATCGCCTTGGCCCGTCCGCCGATTTTATGGCATGTGAAGTGCCGGAAGTGTTCGATAATGACTTCGACCTTCTGGGCTATATTGTGGGGGTGGAGGCTCATAAAGCGTGCAAGAGCCCTGCCCGCTTTCTTTTTGTCCACCTGCGGATCGTCTTCTATCGCTTTGATGAGGCCGTAAAACGTTTTGTATGTCGTGTAATTTTGGAGGACATCCAGGATGAAGCGTTCTTCGATTGCCTGACGCATGCTGTAGAGGTGGAAAGGGATGGGTTTTCCATCCGGCCCCGGCTGACCGAAGACTTCCATCGTCCTGTACTTCGGGGTTGCGGTGAAGGCGAAGAAGCTGATGTTAGGCTGTCGCCCGCGTTTCAGCATGGTCTTTAGGATTTCCTTATCATGTTTCGACAACCCTTCAGCTTCAGACTGGAGTTCGGCCCTTTCCCGTATCGCCGCCCACGCAAGGATGCCTTTCATTTCCATCGCGCTTTCGCCACTCTGGGAACTGTGGGCTTCATCGATAATGACTGCGTACCTGCGGGCCGGTAGCTCTTCTATTTTTTTGCTTACGCTGACAAAAGGGAATTTCTGAAGGGTAGTGATGATGATCGGGGTTCCCGCAGCCAGTGCTCCGGCCAGTTGGGCGGAGTCCTGATCGATTTTCTGTACCACCCCCTGCTTGTGCTCGAACTGATAGATGGTGTTCTGGAGCTGCTGGTCGAGGACAAGGCGGTCAGTCACCACGATGACGGAATCGAATACCTTCTCGTCAGCATCGTTGTGGAGTGATGCAAGCCGGTGGGCAATCCAGGCGATGGAGTTGCTTTTGCCACTCCCTGCGGAGTGTTGGACCAGATAGTTGTTGCCCACCCCGTTCGCCCTGGCATGCCCTATAAGCTTCCGCACGGTGTCCAACTGGTGGTATCGTGGGAAGATCATGCTCTCCGTCTTAATTTTCTTCCCGCCAACCGTTTTCTCTAGGGCCTCCAGGTGCATGAACCGGGCAATGATGTCCAGAAGGCTATCCCGAGCCCAGACCTGTTCCCAGAGGTAGGCCGTCTTGTGCCCGGAAGGGTTCGGAGGGTTGCCCGCACCGGTGCCGTTCCCGAGGTTAAACGGTAGAAACCGGGTGGATTTCCACGCAAGCCGGGTGGTCATGTAGACTTCGTCCGGGTCCACGGCGAAATGGACAAGAGTCCGCTTCTTGAAATCGAATATCAGGTCCCTGGGATCGCGGTCCTCTTTGTATTGGTACACCGCATCCCGCCACGTCTGCCCAGTCATGGGGTTTTTGAGTTCAGCGGTAATGATCGGGATGCCATTCAGACTAAGCACCAGGTCAATGGTGTTCTTGTGCTTATTGCTGTAGGCAAGCTGCCGGGTTACGGTGAGGCGGTTGACTGCGTACTTCTTGACAATATCCGGGTTCATCCCGCTCGCCGGAGCAAAGTAGGCGGCACGAATCAGCTTGCCGGAGCACTTGAACCCGTGGCGTAGGACGTTGAGACAACCTTGGTACTCCGAGTTGAGCGCAGCGCATAGGTCATCCAAGAGGGTCTTCTCGGTTGTCGATCCCAGGAAGCTCTTGAGGTATGCCCATTCGTCGGGTTGCGTTTCCTGGACAAAGGCGAGGAATTGGGCCGGATCGATTCCCATCTCCTGTGAGAAAGCCTCCCGATCACCTGCGGTATAGCCCGCCTGAGTCAGCAAGTGGTCCTCAATTGCGGCTTCAAACGCAAGCTCAGTATGCTGTCCGGGCATGTGTCGCCTCCTGGCGGATATCGATTTTGCCGGTTACGGCGGCGGTTATGAGGGCGGTGCGGTACTCTCCCAGCAACTCTATGCTTAAAATTATTTCCGCAGAAAGGATGTCAATGTGCTGTACATCATTGTTGATGGATTCCGAGATCAAAACCTGTTCTTCGTATGGCGGAACTGCCAGCCAGAAGTTCCGGATTGTTTCCACATTGACGTGCGGCGAAGTAGCACCAAAGACGTCCTGTTCAGCTTGGCGATAGACTGATTTACTGTTGAGCTGCCACATCAAGAAGGCTGGATGGCATACGCGTTCCTTACAGCGGAACATCATCATGCGTTGTGAAAGACAAAGTTGGGCCTCTTCCGGCACGAGGGCGGCTATTCCGAATCTCTCTCCTTCACGACTATAAATAACATCGTCGGATGTCGGGGTGAGTCTCGCAATACGACGTTCATACTCTTCCTCGTCTACACGCTTACAATTCTCGAGATGAAGTACGCCTGGGCTAACATCTGCGGTTCGAATCGCAAAATATGGGCCGTCATCAGAATAGACCGGAGTGGAGTGTTAGCAATCAACGATATGGGAGGTAACATGTTTCATGCGAATACTTTTCCATCCCTCTGGTATTTCTCCCAGCCACTCTACCCCCGAGTTCTTCATTCTGGCAACCCGGTTCAGCCCTTTGGTCACCGCGCGGCTGATCAGGGCAGCACGGTTCTCGTTCAACAGCTCGATTTGACGTCGCTTTTTAGCTATCAGTGAGTCGATCCGTTCGGTTTCACGGTCCAGGAAAACGGCAATTAAGCGTTGAAGAATATCAGATGGGAAAGGGATTCTAAGGTCAGCAAACTTTTCGCGTGTAAAATGAGCAATTGTGGCCTTACTGCAGAGTACATCAAACCACCCAGAGCTATGCACGGCATGTAATACATAGCGCAAAAAACTTGGATCTGCCAAGTTCTTGGGGCGGACGCGATGTACCGCATTCTGGATTATACAGTCCTTCGGAGGCGATTGGACTATTCCACAGCGACCCGCCTCTCCACCTTCGCATACTAATAAATCACCTTCACCAACCTCGTACTGGCGAATCTCTACTGGACTAGCCCACATTTCCGATAGGTCATCCACGCATACCTTGTCCCAAATCACCTGAAGTGCCTTGATGTATGGCACTAACTGGTCACTCTCGGTTGTTGGCTTATTCTGAAGCATTTTCCCTAGGAGCCTGTCGGAGAAATGGCATCAAGAGCCATTTTATGCTAATATCGCTCCACTATGGAAAAGACATTCAAATCTTGTGACCGCAAACAAATGTTGCTGCTCCCGCCTTCGTTGTTGGACTGGCTCCCGCAGGGACACCTGGCCAATTTCATATTGGATGTGGTAGAGCAGCTCGATCTTTCAACGATGTACTCGTCCTATCGGGGAGACGGCAGGGGGCAACCCCCTTACGAACCTCGGATGATGATAGCCCTCCTTTTCTACGCTTATTGCACAGGTGTTCCCAGCTCCCGTCAAATCGAGAAGAAAACCTACGAAGACGTTGCCTTTCGGGTGATTGCGGCAAACAGGCACCCCGATCATGACTCGATATGTGAGTTCAGAAAGCGCCACCTTAAAGCTCTTGCCGGTCTTTTTGTGCAGATCCTCAGACTTTGCCAGGAAGCGGGGCTTGTTAAGCTTGGCCATGTGGCCCTTGATGGAACCAAGATCAAGGCCAATGCTTCCAAGCACAAAGCGATGAGCTACGGCAGGATGAAAAAGAAAAAAGAGGAGCTTGCAAAAGAGATCGAAGTACTTCTCAAAAATGCCGAGGCTGTAGACAAGCAGGAGGATAGAGAGTACGGCAAGGGCAGGAAGGGTTGGGATCTGCCCGATGAACTCAAAAGGCGTGAGACTCGGCTGGCAAAGATCAAAGAAGCCATGAATGCGCTTGAGGAGGAGGCCAGGCAAGAGGCTTCCGAAAAGCAGAAGGCTGCAGAGACTAAAACCAAGAAAAAACAAGCGCCTGCAAGTCAGCCCCCTCCTATTGAACCCTCCGGCAGTGCACAGAGGAATTTCACAGATCCTGATTCCCGGATCATGAAGGTGACCTCCACCAATTCCTTTGATCAATGTTATAACGGCCAGGCAATGGTTGATGATTCCTTTCAGGTGATTGTGGCTGCCGGACTTTCCCGGAATGCAAACGATGTGGACGAAGTTGAACCAATACTGGATATCTTGGAAGAAAACCTTGGCGGGATTCCCCGCAAAATGGCAATCACAACCGATGCCGGATACTTTAGTGACACCAATGTGATGCTTTTTGAGGACGCACTGCTCGATCCGTTTATCGCCACAATCAAAATGAAACACGGAGAAGTTCTTCCGCCGGTTCGAGGACGGCCTCCAAACGACCTGACGCCCAAGGAGCGAATGATAAGAAAGCTTTGCACCAAACGCGGTCAAAAGATTTACTCCAAGCGAAAGTCAACCGTTGAACCAGTCTTCGGCCAGATTAAACAGGCCAGGGGCTTACGGCAATTTTCACTAAGAGGATACGAAAACGTATCCGCAGAGTGGCTGATGTGGTGTCTGTCTCACAATCTGCTTAAACTCTATCGGCACGGTGGCCCCTTCTAATGGACCCGGGGAAGCTTTTGCCGCCGTTCTGCGTTGCAATCAATACACAACTGAACCGTTCCCGGCGATTGATACCAAACTTTTGCACGCGAATGCCTATTATTGGCTAATCCTTATTGAATCGTGCTTTGCGGGGTGAGAGATTTTCTTCAAAGCGATCACCCCAATTGTAAAAGTTATTTTAAAAGCCGTTATCCCGACAGGCTCCTAGCGCGTTTGAAGGCGTCCCGGACCATGGAGGCGAACTTCTCACGATTAGTAACAACCCCGACACCCTCAATTGCTAGCAGGGCCTTAAGAATCTTCATCTGGAGTTTCTCGCCTTCGGCTATTTCAGCTTCGGCACCGGCAGTGTCCTTGCGCTTTTTGCTTGTGACGAGAGCCTGAAAGGGGCCACAATCTAGAACTTTTTCCAGACGTCCGTCATTGACCGCAAAGTTCAGACGCAGGGGCCGTTCGACAGTAATGCGACGGTACCCGAAGTCCTCGTTATCAAAAATCCTGACCTGCTCGCCTTCCTGGAAGGCACCGTACAGGCGGGTTATTTCGGCGATGTGGTTAGGTTGCCCGTTGCCGCCGCTCCCGATTTCGTTACGCTTGTTGCCCAGGCTCTTGCGCATCTTTATGTAGCAATCGACGGCATTGATGAGTTGCACCTTACCTCGGCGGCGGCGCTGCTTTCTGTTCGTAACCACCCAGAAGTAGGTACTGATGCCGGTGTTGTAGAAGAGCTGATCAGGGAGAGCGACGATGGCATCCAGCCAGTCGTTCTCGATAATCCACTGGCGTATGTTGCTCTCGCCCGATCCGGCAGATCCTGTGAAAAGCGGTGAGCCGTTAAACACAATGGCAAGGCGGGTGCCGCCCTCCTTCGGGTCGCGCATCTTGCTTATCATGTGCTGGAGGAAGAGCAGCGAGCCGTCGTTTATGCGTGGGAGCCCTGCCCCGAAGCGGCCACCGTATCCCTGTTCCGCGTGTTCCTTGCGGATGAAATCCTCCTCCGGCTTCCACTCCACCCCAAATGGGGGATTGGCCAGCATGTAGTCAAACTTTTTTCCGGAAAACTGGTCATCTGTGAAGCTGTTCCCGGGGCGGATATTATCCAGGCTCTGGCCTTTGATCATCATATCCGAGCCGCAAATGGCGTAAGCCTGGCTGTTGTAGTCCTGGCCAAACACCTCCAGTCGGGCGTCTGGATTCAATTCCCGGAGGTAGTCCTCCGATACTGAGAGCATGCCACCGGTCCCACATGCGGGGTCATACAAGCTCTTTACGATTCCCTTCTTGGTCAGGATGTCATTGTCGGGCGCGAAAAGCAGGTTGACCATAAGGCGGATTACTTCGCGCGGAGTGAAGTGGTCACCAGCCTCTTCGTTGCTGGCTTCATTGAACCGCCGGATCAGTTCCTCGAAGATGTATCCCATCTCTATGTTAGACACAGCATCCGGGTGCAGATCAATCTCGCAGAACTTCGAGACCACCAGGAAAAGCCGGTCGTTTTTGTCGAGCTTGGCAATCTGCTCTTCAAACCCGAAGTGTTCGATAATCTCACGGGCACGGCTGGAAAAGCTCTTGATGTACTGGGTGAGATTGGCGGCTATGTTGTCCGGATCTCCCTTGAGCTTCTCGAAGGTGAAGGGACTCGTGTTATGGAATGATTGGCCAGCCACTCGATCGAGCAATGGCTCGATGTTCTTGAATTTGCTTTGGTACTCTTGGAGTTCATCAAGAACCTGCCCCTTCGTCGGTTCGAGCACGCAATCAAGACGGCGCAGCACCGTCAGGGGCAGCATTACGTCTTTGTATTGATTTGGCCGGTAAGGACCACGGAGCAGGTCAGCCACCGACCATATGAAGCTGACTTTTTCACCAAAGTTGTTCATGTCCTGATCACTCCCGGTAGTATGTTCTTTTGTATTGAGATCGCAACGACTTCGGAATGAGTTTAGCCCAGAACCGCAGAGAACCACAGATAAGGGAAGGAATCAAGAATTAAGCCCGGGGAGGAATAGCGGCAAATTCCCGAAAATTAGTGAGCTGCCGCAGATCAGGGCCGATTCCATTGTAAAATAGATCATCGCGTCGATTGAGAAAGCTGTTAATGTCTTCGGGCATATCGCATGGTCGTCTGTCAAAGTCCAGGGACGACCCCATTCGTGGCTTTGTTCTCTTCGTGTGTGACCCGCACATTGGTTGATAACGCACCAAAGAGTTATCCAGATCAGTTTTCCCAGTGCTGTTACGATGACAACTGAGGCTACCCCGCAGTTCTTATCTGTGTCGACTTGTGTCCATCCACCCCGCTGCGCTCCTCCATCCGTGTCTAACAAGGTCCTTCGTAATCTTCGTGGGCTGTGGTGATAGAACTGTGCCATATCAGCCTGTGCTAATCCATATACCTAAGTCAACAATATTGGGCATGACCCCGAACGTTTTACAGTTCGTAAACATCCATAAGTCAATGCGTTTGCAATATTAATATCGTCTTTGGGTATATCCGATTATCATTTCATACCCACCAAAATACCCATTGACATCATTATATGCTTTCGAATACACAAACACCCACAACCCCTTGTCACTTATATCGATGACAAAGATCGCCTACTGCCTGTCAGCCTTAATTACGCGTCAAACGGTCCGAGTTAAACGCCCGTCAGTGGTTGTTCGACTGGATTAGGCCCTAAAGTAGCGAGCAGTTATAATAGGATATCACGTCTTAGCTGCGAATCATTCGCTGCAGCACAATGAACATATCCCGGTGGTTGATGTCATCACCGGCTGAAAAAGTTTTTTATCACCTTTTATCTACAATCTTATCACCTTAGCTGCTCGGCAGTTTATGGAGGAGAATCTGAAATGCGTAGAGCAAATCTTTCAAAACATCTGTATGGACTGTTTATTTTCATCTGCGTTTTCTGCCTATTCCCTGCATTTCCATCGGCAGCCGCTGCGGCCTCACTTGCCGATTTGGCCGGCACGTGGAACTTTTGCTCATTGGTGACAGGCCCTGGCGCTCCTTTCTCTGGAAGGGCCACACTGACGGTAACATCGAATGGAAAATTCACTGGTTCCGCGACCGAAAGCGACAGTGATAATACTAATAATATGAACGGGGCCTTCACACTTTCCTCGGGTGGCTTCTCGCTGACGGGAACCGGTATCACTTCGAGTGTACTTTGCCAGATGGATCTTGGCAACACTGTTATGTCATGCACGCAGACATGGCCCAAGTCGGACGGTAGCTCCGCCGGTAGTACTCTTCTCATGGTTGGCACGAAACAAGCCGATTCATACTCCACTGATGATTTGGCAGCTCCCGACTGGGAAGGCAATTTTTTAGATGGGGGTCCAACGAACCCTTCTTGGATGCGAATCAGCGGTGATACCATAGACGACAATGGAAATTTCCAAGGCTCATATACTGACAGCAATGACAACACACTCAGTTCATCGGGACAACTGGCGATTTCGGCGATCGGTGAAGTAACCTGCGTTTCCGGCGATTGTCCCGATCCAAACTTCACAAGTTTTATGGATGCCAGCAAGAGTGTTACAGTTGGAATGTATGGGGTATCCGCAACGACTCCGGATGCCGTACTCACTGTTTTCACCAAGATGGCCCCTTCATACTCAATGGCTGATTTGGTGGGCGTTTGGCAGGGCGGTGTCCTCGCTTCAGGTTCCGGTGCGCCATGGTTGGAAAGAGGTACTGTGACGGTCCAACCGGACGGAGCGTTTACAATGTCTGCCGTTCAAAATAATGGTTCTCCTGACTCGGGTAAAGGAACATTTTCAATCTCATCAGGGGGGGTGATAACGTTAATAGGCGAAGAAAACGTAAGAGCGGTTATGAACGCGGGCAAGACAGTCATAGTCGAGACAGACACATGGCAAGACGGCTCTGGCACTACACAAATTATGATCTTGACGAAAAGTGCCGGCATCCCGGGGGCGCCAACAATTGGGACAGTAACGCCGGAAAATGCTGAAGCAAAGGTTAGCTTTACACCTCCAGCTTCGGACGGCGGCAGCGCCATTACCCGCTATACCGTGACTTCCCCTGAGGACAGCTCGATCAACGTAACCGGCAAATCCAGCCCGATAACCGTTAAAGGGCTTACCAACGGAACTTCTTACACGTTCATTGTCGCTGCGGCCAACAAATTCGGGGAAGGCCCTGCATCAAATTCTTCCAACCAGGTAACTCCGGCAACAAAGCCCGGAGTTCCGGTGATTGGAACCGTTACAGCGGGTAGCGGCGAGGCAACCGTCACATTTAGTGAGGGTTCGGACGGAGGAAGCCCCATCACGGGCTATACCGTAACCTCGAACCCTAAAGGAGGCGTGGACGCCACCCCCGGTTCGACTTCCCTCACTCACACCGTGACAAACCTGAAAAGCAGGAAGAAATATACATTTACCGTAACGGCAACCAATGCGGCCGGCACGAGTACGTCAAAAGCTTCAAAACCAATAACTATCGACTAGTTGATATCCGGTAGAAGACCACATCATCTGCTTTTTCGGCGACAGTCTTTTACCTTTTAATCCAGCCACACAGATTGCGGTGTGGCTGGGTTATGGTGTGATTGAGAGATCACTGTCCTTAGAATGTTAAATCTATTTTTCCGGGGTAATAAATCCATATGGAACATTGGTCTCATATCCAACAACAATTAAACCGATCATACCCTGGCTAAAACTACCCCATTCAGATACATTGTTTACTTTACGCGTTCGTACCGACCAATGATAGCATGTGTTAGGTTTTAGTTGTTTATTGATCTTATGATAGCAGTCGCTTATACCCTCAACGTAATATATCTGTTCTCCCCAATTCCTAGATATAAAAGGCATTCCCAATAGCGATTCATCTTGTATATGTGATGATGTCTCCCATACACAGAGATCATACGTTTCGCCTTCCGATTTAATATTCTTCCATCGTAACTCGGGCTGTAATGTGTCTATCACTTGATAATATTTCATGGGCGTATTTCCAAGTTCTGGATATATTGGCTTTACATCAATATTATAAGTTTTAGGAAATGATATACACCCAGAGGTATTTACACAGCAAACAATCAATGCTATTATTATTAAGATTTTGGAGTTAATCATCATTTTAATCCCCTTTCTACCTGACTCACTGGTAAGTCTAATACCATGATCGGCCTGTCCAGGGCCAGTCTCTGCTTCTGTTCGTCTCTGCTCTGGTAGATTTCAGTCTTCCTGCTTCTCTGTTCTCTGTGGTGGATTTTCCGCTTCCTGCTTCCAGCTTCTCCGCGTCTGCTTCGAAAAGGCTACGGGTCTGGATTCCGGCCCAAAAACACTCAAACACGGAATGACGAAAGTGGGAGTCCCGGGTCTTTTCATCGTTTCGGGTATCCCGCAGGGACATGAAATGCTGCGGTGGAATTCTCCCTGAACTTTCACCGAGGGACATTCTTGGCGGAAAATTCCCGAAAATATAGTGAACTGCCGCAGACCAGGGCCGATCCCATTGTAAGATAGATCATCGCGTCGATGTATTTCGGCATAGGGGAATGCCTAAGCGTGTAACCCATCAGGATCATGGCCATAATTAGAAAATAGCTCCTCCAGGCCTGAAACGCGAAAAGACAAACCACTTCGGGTTTGCCGCTGATCCGGTCAAGGTTTTTCCTTATGATTCGGGAAAATCCAAAAGAATAGACGATCAGACCCAGGGCAATACCCAGCGGGCCAACAACCAGGCTCAAAGGCCATGCCGAATGGTAAAGCCAGAAGCAGGCCACCGCGAGCAGCCCGATACCCACTGCGAGCCACACAACTCCTGCGGCGAAAAACAGCCAATGCCGGCGGACAGAGGGCTTGCAACTTTCAAAAGTTTTCTTCATCCGGTCTGAGTCCGTGTAGTTAGCGTCCATCCGGAAACCCCCCGGGAAAAGAAGCAAGAAGCACGGAGCAAAAACTTCTTCTCGCTTCACGCTTCTCGCTTTCTTTTTTGCGCGAATCGACTCAAGATAAAATAATATAGGAGCAGGGAGCACGAAGCAAGGAGCACGAAGCAGGAATGAGAGAAGGAAGCATGGAGCAAGCAGCGAGAAGCAGGACACCTCTCGTTTCACAATCCCTCAATCCCTAAACCCCTAAATTGGAGATTTTTCAATGTCTCATGCAAAAATGCTGCGGCTTCAAATTTTGTTTTTTGTTCCGCTTTTCTTAATACCAGCCACCGACGTAATCATTCATCCGGCTTACCAGCAATGGAAGAATGAGAGGGCTGAAAGAGAGAATACGGCCGGCAGGTTGGTGCAATACACGGCCTCATCCAACAGGCAACTGATAGATCAGACGCGGCTTCTTTTGACAGCTCTATCCAATTGCACCCCGGTAATTCGGGAAGATCCGCAATCCTGCCGCAGCCTCTTTTCGGATATTCTGAAGAATCAGCCGTTTTTCAGCAACATTGGGGCAGCGGACCTGAACGGGGACGTTTTCTGCAATGCCGCAGGTTCGGCCGGGATCAACATCGCAGACCGGGAGTATTTTCGTCAGGCCGTTGGAACGGGCCGGTTCGGTTTCAGCGATCATGCGCTCTCCCGGACCAGCGGAAAGCATTCAATCGTTCTCGTTTACCCGTGGCTCAGCGAAACCGGTCAGCCGAAAGGCGTAATTTTTGCCGCTCTGGACCTCAAGGCGCTGCTTCAGATTCCTGAAAAATCTATGGCTGAAAACAGCGAGGTTTTGATTGTCGACTCGAAAGGGACCATTCTGGCCGGCTACCCGGGCGTCGATGAGCGGATTGGGCGCTCAATGCCCGATGCGCCGTTAATTAAGACGATGTTAAGCCAAAAGGAAGGGTCTGTGGTAGAAAAGGGCCTGGGCGGAGTCGTGCAAGACTTTGCCTTTACCAGCGTGACAGACGGATCGTCGGGAGAGATCCACATAGCGGCCGGCTTCCCTGAAAAGCCCTTCAACTGGTTATCTGCGGATATGCTGCAAAACGCAGCGGTACTGATGGGGATCATGGTTCTTTTCGCCTTCGCGGCAGGATGGCTCGCAGAGCGGCATCTTCCTGGAAAAAGCTGATGGGGGATTGTGTTCGCAAAATTCTGCAAAATTTCAAAGCTCAAAAGAGCGGGGGAAAGTTTCCCCCGCACCCCCGCAGGATTTCGCAGTGGCGAAGGGGGGCCATGGCTCCCCACGCTTTTCCGGATTATTTATTTGCAGAACTTTCCATACACGGTCAGTTTTCGATTCGGATTTTTGACCTCAAAGAAAGGCATTTTTCGTCTTGGCAAGGAAATCGAGGGGTTGCGCTGAGGCGTACCTATGTGCCCCGCCTCTGGTCATGGACAGATCAGGGATAGCGTCGAGATCCTGCTTTGCCGCCGCCGGAGGCAGCGGCGATCCCGGCAGGCGGTCCCACCGCCCTAGTTCGTGAGGCTCTGCGTGGGTGCAGGGATGCGGCCCCCAAGGGAGATGAACTCCCCGGATCTGCCCGTTCCAGGGACCTGTATAATTGAAGCATCTCCGAGCAGGCCGCCGAAATGGGCTTTATCTCCAACTTTTTTACCCGGAACCGGAATGAGTCTGGCGGCGGTGGTTTTCCTGTTTATCACCCCTATTGCCATCTCATCGGCTATTATCGCGGCAAGGGTTTCGGCTGAAGTATCTCCCGCCAGTGCGATCATATCGAGCCCGACCGAGCAGACGCTTGTCATGGCCTCGAGCTTTTCGATGGAAAGAAATCCCTGCCGGGCCGATTCAGCAATATTGAGGTCTTCGCTCACCGGGATAAAAGCGCCGCTCAAACCGCCGACATAAGAGCTTGCGAAAGCCCCTCCTTTTTTTACCGCGTCGTTTATGAGCGCAAGGGCTGCGGTCGTGCCCGGAACACCGATACTGCCCAGCCCCATGCTCTGAAAGATCTCTCCGACACTGTCTCCGGCGTTTGGTGTCGGAGCAAGCGAGAGGTCGACCACTCCGAATGGAACCCCGAGATCATCGGCCACGCGCCGTCCGATCAGTTCACCGACTTTTGTCACCTTGAATGCCGTATGTTTAATGATTTCCGAGATTTGTCCCAGGTCAAGCCGGGGATTTGCCTGACGCGCGCGGTCCAAGGCTTTCTTGACCACGCCGGGACCGCTCACGCCCACGTTTATGACCGAGTCCGGTTCGCCCACACCGAGAAAGGCGCCGGCCATAAAAGGAACGTCTTCGGGGATGTTTGCGAACACGCACAACTTTGCGCACCCGATTCCGTTGCGTTCCCTGGTAAGCTCGGCGGCCCTCTTTATCGTTTTTCCCATGAGGTAGACCGCGTCCATATTGATGCCTGCGCGGGTGGATGCCACATTTACCGAGGAGCATACATGATCGGTTTCGGCAAGCGCCTCCGGAATGGCCTCGATGAGGGCGCGGTCCCCCCTCGTGAAACCTTTTTCAACGAGGGCGCTAAACCCTCCGATGAAATCCACCCCGACTGCCTTTGCAGCGCGGTCCATCGCCCTGGCGACCTCGACCATACGGTCCGGTGCGCATGAGCACGCGGCGACCGCAATGGGACTTACCGCGATCCGCTTGTTCACAATCGGAATACCGTAGCGAACCGCCACTTTGTCGCAAACCTTTACCAGGTCGCGGGCAACGGAGCCGATTTTAGAGGCCATCCTGTCGATGAATCTCGCCGGCTCATCGCTCGCGCAGTCTAACAGGCTAATGCCCAGAGTAACGGTTCGGACGTCGAGATGCTCGTTTTTGAGCATTTCGAGGGTGGAAAGCACTTCTAAATGAGTAAGCATGGGATTGTCCGTTGATCAGACTCTATGGATGGCTTCGAAAATTTCCCTGTGTTGAAGACTCACATCGAGGCTCAGTTCCCTTCCGCGTTCATAGAGCGCTTCGCGGAAAAGATTCTGGTCCACCGTGAGAGGAATGTCTACTTCATAGATCATAGTGTTTTCGAGCGGATTGTCTCCACCCCTGAAAACCGCTTTTAGATTGGAGATATTGATACCGAACCGTGCCAGCAGCTCGGTAATGCCCGCGACGAGGCCGGGGCGGTCGGGTCCCATCGTGGTTATGACGAAAGGCTCACTGAGCGGAGCATCCCAAACTCCAGCGGCATCCACTTCGCCAAGGAGGACCGCAAGTCCCATGGGATCGAGTTTTTCACGCAGGCGGCCACTGAGTTCGTCCGCTTTGAGAGTGTCCGGAAGGGAGGCGATGAATACGCCGGCGAATTCGGTCTGGAGTATACTCTGGCTAACGTCTTCCAAATTACATCCGTTGCGGAAAAGCACCTCTGCGACAGCGGCTATAATGCCTGGCCTGTCGTGGCCGAGCACGGAAATGATTACTTTTTTCATGCAGGCTCTTCGTCCGCGAAGGAAGCCAGTTCGCGAATGAGGCGAAGAGATTCCGCTGCTTCAGCGGGGTCCAGCACGTTAAGCGCAAACCCCGCGTGGACTATGACGTAATCTCCCGGGTTGGGTTCTTCGGGCAGGAGCAAAAGGGACGCCTTTCTGAGGGAGCCTGCAATCCGCACGGTTGCAACTCCGTCGTCTATCTGTACAATTTCACCCGGAATAGCCAGGCACATTTGCATTTCCCTTTCTCTAGGAGGGTGTTTCTGCTCCTCGCGTAGCGATAGAACCAAGAGGAGTTATTTTTCCACTATCCACTATCCACTATCCACTCATCGCGCAGCGATGTTCACACCACTCGCACAATTCCAAGTGGTTGTTCGGCCTTTTTCCAGGAGCCCCCCGCTTTCTCAATCTCCCTAAGGACCGCTGCGGCAAAATCCTCCATCCTGTTTCGGACAGGTTCGGTCAGTACGGTACTCCATGACGTCCATTCTCCGGGCTCGATTCCGATCACAACCGTGTCGGGCTTGTTTCCAAGCTCTTCGGCATAGATAAGGGTTTCCACGATATTTAGTTCGTGGAGGGAGCTCTTGTACGGGATTTTCTTGGACAAATCCTTTTCGGCGATGCGGTATATGGCGCCCGGGAGGCCGCCGGCGCGGACTATATCGACCACGATGGCAAAGTCGGACCGGCATATCGGTTCGAGGAGCTTGAGCCCCTGGGTTCCTCCGTCGTAAAGCTCTACGTTTTCGGAAAAGACGTATTCCTCTTCAAGCTTCTGAATTAGACGAACCCCGGTCCCTTCGTCGCCCAGAAGGATGTTTCCAACCCCAAGCACCAGTATGTGTTTATCAAACATAGAGCGTCTGCCTTAAACGGGTGACAAAAAAGGGAACCCGCCCGCGCACAGACGGATTCCCCGAAGTTTACCAAATATCATGGCTTAGACAACTTCAAACTTATAGACTTCGTTGCTGCTGGTATCGATCACATGCACGCCGCATGCGATGCAGGGGTCGTAAGAGTGGACGGTGCGAAGGATCTCCACGGGTCTTTTGGGATCCGCGACCGGGGTGCCCATGAGGGCCTGTTCCAGAGGCCCCATCTTATCGTCCGCGTCGCGCGGGCCGATATTCCAGGTGGACGGAACGACCATCTGGTAGTTGGCGATTTTTTTGTCCTTGATGCTGATCCAGTGCCCCAGCGCGCCGCGTGGAACATCGTTGAGACCCGCGCCCATGCCTTCGGCGGGCATCTGATCCCATGTCCGCTCGTCGCAGATGTTCAGGTCGCCCTTCTTGATATTGTCAACCAACTGGCCAAGCATGGTCCCCATCGCATCACCGATGATCTTGGTCTCAACCGCCCTGGCTGCGACTCTGCCCAAAGTGGAGAAAAGCGCGTCAGGAGGGATGGTAAGTTTTTTCAGTACCGCGTCGACGTTTTCCTTCACCACCGGAACGCCCTTGCCGTAAGCAACCAGAACGCGGGCCAGCGGCCCTACTTCCATCGGCTCGTTTTTGTAGCGCGGCGCCTTCATCCAGCTATACCGGGCGGCGGTATCATACTTATCGAACTTGGGCTTGGTTTCGCCGCTGGCCGGGTTTAGTCCCTTGGGATCGCCTTCGTACCAGCTATGTTTGATCTGTTCGGTGATCAGGGTGACATCGACCGGCTCGACCTTGGCCAGATTGCGGTTGAAAATCGCTCCACGCGGCAACAGGTAGCTGTCGGGTTCCTTCGGTCCCATCGGAAAATCGCCGTAGCAAAGAAAGTTCTTCGTGCCGCCGATCTTACCCCAATCCTTGTAGAAGGATGCCACCGCAAGGACGTCCGGGATATAGACATCGTTTACGAAATCCATTGTTTCCTTCCACAGGTACTTGAACTCGGCGATCCTGTCCGGGGTGAGGTCCATTGCGCAGGTTACGCCGCCGATTGTCATGCTCTGGATGTGCGGGTTCTTGCCTCCGAATATGGCCATCAGCCTGGCTGTGCGGGCTTGTTGCCGCAAAGCCGTCAGATAGTGGGCAACCGCCATCAGGTTGGCTTCGGGCGGCAGCTTGTATGCCGGGTGACCCCAATAGCCGTTGGCGAAAGGCCCGAGTTGGCCGCTGTCGACAAATTTCTTGATACGGGTCTGCACAGCCTTGAAATCGTTTACCCCGCTGCCGGGACAGTTGGGGGAAACCTTTGTCGCAAGGTCTGCCGTCTTCTTCGGGTCGGCTTTTAGCGCGCTCACAATGTCCACCCAGTCGAGCGCATGCAGGTGATAGAAATGCACAACGTGGTCGTGCAGGTACTGGGATCCGTGGAGCAGGTTGCGGATCAGCCGCCCATTATCTGCCACTTTTGCTCCAACAGCGTTGTCCACCGCGCGGATCGACGCCAGGCCATGAATGTAGGTGCAAACGCCGCAGGCGCGCTGCGTAAAAAGATATGCGTCCCGTGGATCCCTGCCCTGGAGCATGATCTCGATTCCCCGGAAAAGTGTCGAACTGCTCCACGCGTTGGTTACCTTCCCGTTTTGCACTTCCACTTCTATCTTCAGGTGACCCTCAATCCTGGTGATCGGGTCTATTACCACTCGTGCCATAATGGTTTCTCCTTATTTGAAAAGCGAATCATTATTTTTTTGCCGCCAAAGTGTCCCAATCGATCAGGAAGATTTAAAGAAGGGAGTGAATTTATCCCAGAAATTGGGTTCGCTGCACCCGATGCAGGGATGTCCGGCCTGTACGGGCCAGCTCGTTCCGTCGTTCCACTTGACTATGGGGCAGTTGTTGTAGGTTTCGGGGCCTTTGCACCCCATCTGGTAAAGGCAATAACCTTTTCTGGCTTCCTCGGAGTTGAAATTGGTCACGAATTCGCCTGCTTCGAAATGAGACCTTCTCGGGCACTGATCGTGAATGAGCTGACCATAGGCGAAAAGCGGCCGGCCCTTGTCGTCGACGGAGGGCAGCTTGCCGAAAAGCAGGAAATTCACCACCGTTCCCACCAGGTTTATCGGGTTGGGAGGGCAACCCGGGATATTCACGGTCTTGATTCCGGTAACTTCGCTGACGCTCTTGGCCTCAGTAGGGTTCGGAGCGGCTGCGGGAAGTCCGCCGTACGAGGCGCAGGTGCCGATACAGATCGTTGCCATCGCCTTGGGGGCGATCTCCTTTATTTTTTCCAGCATGGTTTTGCCGCCCACGGTACCGAAATTGCCGTTATCGCCGGTCGGAACCGAACCATCCACGATCAGGATGAACTTCCCCTCATTTTTGGTAACCGAATCATGCAGCGATTTTTCCGCCGCTTCCCCGGACGGAGCCATAATCGTCTCATGATAGTCGAGCGAGATAATGTCGAGCACTAACTCGTCGATCCACGGATACATCGTTCGTAGAGTGCTTTCTGCGCAACCTGTGCATTCCGCCAAGGCTAACCAGATAACAGGCGGGCGGGGAGCGCTCGCCAATGCAGCGGCCACTTTCGATACGTAAGCTGAGGACAATCCCATTGTTGCGGTGAGTGTGGTGCAGTACTTCATGAAATCTCTTCGAGAGATTCCTTTCCGCGCTAAACTTTCCAAGACACCTTTTCCTTGACTCATGAGCTCCTCCTGCAGGCCATAAACAGAATAAAGTTATGATTCCGGCAAACCTGTGTCACCAATTAGAAACTTTTAGATTATGTTAGTGTGGAATGCAATAATTTTATTGTGCGTTTGTGCATCGGGCCTGGCGATATGTCTGGATTGCAAAGTTTATCACAAATCCAACAACAATTTTGAAGTAGTCCCGTGATCGACGGCACTGCCCACTTTTTGCTTCCCCTTTTATAAAAGCCGGATTAAATACCCGTTTAAATTCGCAGGCCGGCGCCGGCGGAAAATGCCGGATGTGACACACCGGGATGTTTTGCTTGCGGGCTCAATCGCCTAATTGACGCGCCAATTTTTTGCAAGGGGAAGTTTTTCCCATGTTCAAAAAAACTCTCAAATATTTATGGCCTTACAGGTTTCCGTTTCTGATTGCACTCGCTCAGGTTTTTATTATGAGCGGCTGCGAACTGCTCAAGCCCTGGCCCCTAAAGATTATTATCGATAACGTCATCGGCGGCAAACCGGCTCCGTGGGGATTGGAAAACGCATATTCGCCCGCAACGCTTCTGCTTTTGGCGGTGATCGGCCTGGTTATCATCTATATAGTTCTGGGCGGCATCACGCTCCTGAACAACTACACAACGATCAACATAGGCCAGAAGATGGTAAACGACATGCGCGGGGACCTCTATGCCCACCTTCAGCGGCTTTCTCTTGCCTTCCACTACCGCCGCCAGGTGGGAGACCTCCTCTACCGTGTCACAGCCGACACATATGCCATCCAGAGCCTCACAATGAACGGGGTCTTCCCGATCGTCACCTCCGGGATTCTTTTGGCGGGTATGTTTTCCGTGATGATAAAGATCGACTGGCAGCTTACTCTTCTTTCTCTTACGGTCTGCCCCGTACTATTGGTATCCATAATTGTGATGAGCCGCCGCATTACGACGGCCGCCACGCTTGCGCGGCAGCAGGAGAGCGAGGTCTATTCCGTTGTCCAGAGGGCGATGTCGGCCATACGCATCATACAGGCTTTTACCAAAGAAGAGGAAGAACACCGCAAGTTCATGAGCGCAAGCAACCTGAGCCTGGGAGCAAGCCTGAAGTTATACACCCTTCAGACATTTTATTCGGGCATTGTCAATGTCGTGATGGCCATAGGGACCGCGCTGGTCGTGTGGGTGGGCGCCAGGCATGTTATGTCCGGGCAACTCACCGTGGGAGAGATAATAATTTTCACAACCTACCTGGCCTCACTGTATGGCCCGTTGAACACGATCTGTCAGACCTGGGGGCTGATTCAGGGCGCCAAAGTTGGTGTGGAACGCGTTTTCGAGATACTGGACGTCGAAAAAGATCTCAAGGAAGGTACCCGGGCGTTTCCAAAATCGGGAACCAGGGGAGAAGTGGTCTGGGAAAACGTCTCCTTCAATTACGTGGCTGATCAGCCGGTGCTGAAAAATATCGACCTGAGCGTGAAGCCGGGTGAGAAGATCGCCTTTGTGGGTCCTACGGGTGTCGGAAAATCGACACTGGTCAGCCTGATTCCACGTTTCTATGACCCCCCTGCAGGAAGGCTCCTGATAGACGGTGTCGACCTGCGCGACTACCAGTTGAAGTCGCTTCGAAGCCAGATTTCCATGGTGCTTCAGCCTCCCCTGGTCTTTCCGGTTTCGGTGCGGGAGAACATAGCCTACGGCAGGCCCGAAGCCAGGATAGAGGAGGTCATCTCCGCCGCGAAACTTGCCCGGATACACGAATCGATAGAGAGGCTTCCTGATAAATATGACACCGTGGTGGGCGAGCAGGGTGCAACACTTTCAGAGGGGGAGCGGCAACGCGTCACGATCGCTCGCGCTATTTTGCGAAATTCGCCCATTCTGATTCTCGATGAGCCGACTTCTTCGGTTGATGCCGAAACGGAAGCCCTTATAATGCAGGGATTGGAACAGTTAACTTCCGGCCGGACCACCTTTATCATTGCCCACAGGCTTTCGACCGTGCGCAAAGCAGACAGGATCGTCGTGCTTGGCAAAGGGGAGATTATCGAGCAAGGTACTTTCAACGGACTCATCAAGGCCCAAGGCCCATTCGCCGCGCTTTACCGGTCTCAATTCGGCCTGGACGAGCCGATAAGGGCATCAGAATTAGAATAGGCAAAGTTTTTGCATATGGATATGTGGATTCATTCTTGTTATTGATTAACGTATTGAAGAAGTAAGTGAATCAAGATCAATATTGACACGAAACCGGATGCCCCTCGCCTTCCAATGCTGGTTTCGCGCGCCATGCCCGGTGCATCAAGAGGTATTTTTGTGAAGCGTACGAGCGCATTATTTCTCATTTTTGCCATTATCTTTTATCAGCCGATCCTTTGTGCATCCGAGGAAATCACCGCCGAACAGTACTTGCAGGATGTCTCGGTTTTTTCTCCGGTGGCCGAAAACTCCATCAAGGACCTGATGCAACAGAAACAATATTCCGCCCCGGCGGCTGCCTCCAAATTTGATCCGTTCCCATATATACCTCACGACCAACTATCAGTCCCTCCGGGCACTCGAGTTATGATTTTCTCACCCCATCCGGACGATGAATCGATAGCGGCCTCGGGACTGATTCAACGAGTGCTCGAAGGGGGAGGCAAGGTCCGCGTGGTCTTCGTCACTAACGGGGACGGTTACACTTTCGCCGTTCGCCTCAGGGTGAAGAACGCGCAAATTTCCGCCAAAGATTTCATTGAATACGGGAAAAAAAGGCAAGAGGAGGCCGTCCACGCTCTGTGCGAACTCGGTCTTCAGCCTGAGGACGCCACTTTTCTGGGTTTCCCCGATGACGGCATAGATAACCTGTGGGAATCCTACTGGTCTAACCTGAAACCGTTTATATCTCCCCACACCCTGTTCGACCGGCCGCACAGAAAAGGTATGAACCGATGGGTGAAGTATTCGGGCGTGAGTCTCAGGGATGAGATCGAGCGTGTGTTGAAGGAATTCTCCCCCGACTGGGTCGTGCTTCCAGACCCGCGCGACTATCATCCGGACCATGCAGCGGCCGGGGTGTTCGTCCTGGACGCGCTCCGAACCATCTATACAGATCAGGATACCCTTCCGGCCAAAGTGCTGACCTATCTGGTGCATTACCCTGGTTACCCGCTCGGCAGCGACTGGTCCAAGGATATTACCAGCACAGGATTTGGCGGATTCAGCAAGGTGTCTGGGGAAACTCTTGCCGCTACGAAGTGGATGACATTGCCTTTGAATCCGGAGGAGGTTGAAGGCAAACGGCGAGCTTTAATTTCGCATGTCTGTCAGCTCCAGATGCTGCAATGGTTTTTTCGCAACTTTTTGCTGCCTTCGGAACTGTACGGAAGCCTTAATTTGATGCAGGTGATTACCGTCCCCCTGGAATACGCCGCCTATTACAAGCACCTGGCAAAGGCCGATGAACCTGCCGCGAAGGTCGAAGCCGGTCAATAAACTTATCCAGGTCCATCCCACTGCTCAGGCATGGGCCGAACCAAATCGGGGATACGTTGTGTCCCCTCCGAAGACAGATCCATTACAGGTTAATCTCTAAGAGGTACATTTCGCGTCCATGATTCGACTTATGATCGCGCTACTGGTTGTGATTTCGTTCCACCAGTTGGTTTTGGCCCGGGAATCCGTAACGGCCCTCCCCCTGCCCTCCCTTTCAACAACAGGGGACTTCAAAGACAAAAAATGGAGCACGGCCGAAATAGACGGTGTCCAGTGGCTGATCGATCCGCAGGGGAAACCTTTCTACTCAAAAGGCGTCAATATCGTTACTCCCGGCAATGAGAGCGAAAAGAGCAGAGCTGGACAGGCGTATTGCTGGTCGAATTTTTACACTTCCATGGGGCAATGGCGCGAACAAATCGAGAGCCGCTTAAGAGATTGGGGATTCAATACTCTGGGCGGATGGTCCGACTGCTCGCCCTATCTCGGGTTCCCGCTCACTGTGGATTTGGAACTCGGCCGGCATTCACGCTTCCACTGGTTCGATCCCGTCGATCCGCAAATGGAACAAAAGACCCTGGAAAAGGCCAGAGAGCTCACGGCCCCCTACAGGGACCTGCCTCAACTAATAGGATATTTCAGCGATAATGAGGTCGGATGGTGGAATTCCTCTCTTTTCATCTGGTTTTTGAAGGCGCCTTGGGAAAACCACACCAAACGTTTCCTGTGGGAAATGATCTACGATAATTATAAAGGAAACTGGGGGGCTCTACTCGCCGATTGGTCGCCTCAGGGAGGGGCCGGTGATTTTGAGGATTTGAAAAAGGCGGGAGCGAGTCTAAAGCTTAGGCCGGGCGGAAACGGAATCCGGCTGGTGGACCGCTTCATGAGCGTCTGCGCACAGCGCTATTACGAACTGATGTACAAGGCAATACACACAGCGCATCCGGGAGCGCTGGTGCTTGGCGACAGGCTTCCGCTCTACTATCACCAGGACGCGATTCTCGCGATGGGCGACAACGTGGACGTGATTTCCACAAACTACAACGTTGACGTCGCCGACGGCTGGGTTGCTCCCTACTTCTTTGATGGATTGCGCAAACTCACCCACAAGCCTGTTCTGGTAAGCGAGTTCTTTTTCGCAGCGGCCGAAAACAGGAGCGGCAACCGCAACGAAACATCCAGAAATGTGCATGCAAAACCCGGCCATCTCATGACGGTCCCTACGCAAGCTGAGAGAACGTGGGGAGCAGGCAACGCCCTGCTCAACTTCGCCCGATTCCCGAACGTGGTCGGCACGCACTGGTTTCAGTACTGCGACGAGCCGCTCGGGGGCCGCGAAGACGGTGAAGACTACAATATGGGCCTTATCGATACATCAAACAGTCCATACCAGGCGTTGACGATGAACTTCAAGGATCTCAATCCCGCGCTGGAGTCACTGCACGCAAGCAGCCGCCTCGCGGAGCGTGGAGATCGTGGCGTAGCGCCTGGCGTGGAGACCCGCCAGCGTACGGCGGGTGACGCAGACGAGAGGAAAAGTCCGCAAAAGAGTGCTGGAGTTCAGCCGGTCAGGATAGTCCGGGCCGATTACCGAATTGACGTTTCCGACCAGTCACTCATTGAGTGGGATAAGGAAAAAACGCTGCTCTCCGGCTTTATCGCGCCTGCCCCGTATGTCCCCTTTGGAGACGTGCACCTCACGTGGAGACCGGAGGGCTTTTACCTTTTCAGCATTTCGCACACCTACGTCGACCCGAATTTTCTTGATTATAAGGAAAGCTTTCCCCGGTCCGAAGCATTCCAGCTCCATTTTACAGTCGAGGCGGATGGCAAACGGAACCATCTGGCCGTCTACCTCATTCCTGAAAACAGTTCTTCCTGTCCGGACGGGTTCGAGATAAAGCCTGAGCTTTTTCGGCTGGAAAAGGGCGTCCCCAATCAAAAACTGCCCACAGAGGGGCATGTGCAGAGGATAGAAAAATCTTTGCCTCACATGGATGTTGAGGCATTCTTCCCCGCAAAATGGTTCGGACTCGATGAGCTGAAGCCGGGAATGCGCCTCAGGGCGAACATCGCTCTTGTGAGCTATTTTCGTGAGTTCACGATGGTCTGGGCGGGAAACCCCGAAATAGAGCAGATACAGGACCCGCAGGTTTCCACGGAAATCGTGCTGGAGTAATCCTCCTAAGATGGAGCAAATGCACACCTGATCATCTCTTGAAGATTGTGCTCACATGCGTTAGAAGAAGACTTGGTCTTCAATATCCATTAGGTTTCCATTCAGATACAGCGGACGAAACGAGCGGCAAAAATGTTCGATAATCTTTCGGATAAATTGCAGAAGATATTCAAGAATCTGCGGGGCCAGGGAAAGCTGAGCGAGGCCAATATAAGGGAGGCGCTTCGCGAGGTCAGGATGGCGCTGCTCGAGGCGGATGTCCATTATAAGGTGGCCAAGGATTTCGTCGCCGGGATTGCCGAAAGGGCTGTCGGGCAGGAGGTGATGCAGAGCCTTACGCCCGGCCAGCAGGTCATAAAGATAGTGCACGAAGAGCTTGCCGCTCTCATGGGTGGCAGCGCTGAGCCCCTGAAGCTCTCTGGACGGACGCCGGTTCCTGTGATGCTCGTAGGGCTGCAGGGTTCGGGCAAGACTACGACGGCGGGAAAGCTCGCCAAAAAGCTCTCCAATGAGGGCAGAAGGCCCTGCCTCGTTCCGGCGGACGTTTACAGGCCCGCTGCGATAGATCAGTTGATTACGCTTGCCGGCCAGTTGAAGCTTCCGGTCTATTCTTCAACATCCCGGCAGACCCCGGAACAAATTGCAAAAGAAGCTTTAAACTACGCACGCCAGGAGAACTGTGACACTCTTCTGGTGGACACGGCGGGGCGGCTGCACATAGACGCCGAACTGATGGAGGAACTTTCGCGGCTCAAAGCCATCCTCGAGCCATCGGAGATTCTGTTGGTTGCCGACGCAATGACGGGTCAGGACGCAGTACAAATTGCCGGCTCGTTCAACGAAAAACTCGGCCTTACCGGGGTCATTCTCACAAAGCTGGACGGCGACGCGCGTGGCGGGGCCGCACTTTCCATTCGATCGGTTACCCAGTGTCCGATAAAGTTGATCGGTGTTGGTGAAAAGCTCGATGCTCTGGAGGTTTTTCACCCAGACAGGATGAGTTCAAGAATCCTCGGGATGGGCGATGTTCTGTCGATGATCGAAAAGGCCCAGGAGGTTTTTGACGCTGAACAGGCCCAGGAGATCGCACGCAAATTCAGGCAGGATACATTTACTCTCGAGGATTTCCTCGCCCAACTCCAGCAGGTAAAGAAACTGGGTTCCTTCGACCAGATACTCGGCATGCTTCCGGGTATGGGGATGCTTAAAGAGCTGAAGAAGGTCCAGGTTGATCAGAAGGAGTTTGTGCGCATGGAGGCCATCATCAAGTCAATGACCAGGGAGGAGCGCAGGAACGCGGATATACTGAACGCGAGCCGCAGGCTAAGGATTGCGGACGGCAGCGGAACGAGCGTTCAAGACGTAAACCGGCTTCTCAAGAGTTATGAGGATTCGCGCCGGATGATGCGCCAAATGATGGGCGCCGTTGGCGGGAGCAAGAAAAAGAAGGGGAAATTGAGGCGAAAGGGGTCATTTTTTCCTTTCTAATCTAGGTGGCATGCTTTATATATAAAATTTTACCGTGCAAAATCAGAAGGAGATTTACGCCTTCGGTCTGCTCTTGGTAGGTAGAACAATTACGCCGGGCAAAAGCGCCCTGAAAGGCACTGATAGCCTCCCGCGGGGGGCGGTTGATGAAACAGGAGGTCTAGAGTTAATGCCGGTTAAAATTCGTTTGGCACGTGGAGGAAGAAAAAAGAGACCGTTTTACAAGATCGTTGTCGCCTCTTCCGAGGCGCCGCGCGACGGCAGGTTCATAGAAAGAATCGGGAGCTATGATCCGCTTCCAGTGGAAACACTGGTCCAGATCGACAGTGAGAGACTCCAGTATTGGCTGGGGCAAGGCGCAAAACCTACAGATACGGTTCGCAACCTCATTCAGAAGCATGCAAAGCTGAGCTAGATTCCCAATTATTGACGCAGCGCAGTAATCCGGAGGAAACCATGTTGAAAGAACTGATTGAGTTTATGGCGCGTGCACTGGTCGACAACCCTGAGAAGGTTAGAGTTTCTGAGATAGTGGGTGAGCAGACCTCTGTTATCGAACTTCGGGTGGCAAAAGAAGACCTCGGGAAGGTAATTGGCAAGCAGGGGCGCACTGCCCGCGCCATGAGAACGATCCTGAGCGCTGCATCGACAAAAATTCGCAAGCGGGCCGTTTTAGAGATTATCGAATAAGACCGATGGACAGATCTTCTCTGGTTGCCGTTGGGAAGGTAGTAAGAACTCATGGGATCCGGGGGGCGATTAAAGTCCTTGCTTATGGCGAGACTCTCGGGGAAATGGAAGCCGGGGAGAAGCTGTTTTCAATCGAAGACAAAGGGCAGCGGCAATTGACCCTTGTGCGCCTTAATCCACACCAAAGGGTCTTGATCGTTGAGTTCGAAGAAATTGGCAGCATAGATCAGGCCCAGGCGTTAACTGGAAAGGATCTCTTCATTGATAAGGGCCGACTGCCAAGGTTGCCTTCGGGCGAATACTATCATTTTCAACTAATTGGGCTCTCAGTGCAGACAAAAGATGGGAAAGCGCTTGGGACCTTGAGCGCCGTTTTAGAAACTGGAGGCAATGACGTCTACGTGGTGGAAAGGGAGGGGCAGGAATTGCTCATCCCTGCAATCGAGGAGGTCATCGTAGAAGTGGATCTCCTGAACGGACGACTCATAGTGGATTTGCCGGAAGGCCTCCAATAAATGATCTTTGAAATCCTGACCATTTTCCCCGGCATGCTTTCTTCACCGCTGGAAGAAAGCATAGTGGGAAAGGCCCGCGACCGCGGACTGATCGAGATCCGGGTGCACAACATACGTGATTTTGCCGTCGACAGGCATCAGATGACCGATGACCGGCCCTTTGGAGGTGGAGAGGGCATGGTCATGAAACCCGAGCCGATAGTAAGCGCCCTTCGATCGATCAAGGATTCCGGCCCTTCTGCCAGGAGCGTTTTGCTGACCCCACAGGGGCGGCTGTTCGACCAGGAGGTTGCTCGAGAACTGAGCCGGCTTCCTCGGCTCATACTTATTTGCGGTAGGTACGAAGGGGTTGACGAGCGGGTTGCTGAGTATTTCACTGACGATCAGATATCCATCGGCGACTATGTTTTGACGGGTGGAGAGCTCGCGGCCATGGTCGTGGTGGACGCCGTTGCCAGGCTGCTCCCCGGCGTGCTGGGCAATGTGGGTTCGGCTGCGGCTGATTCATTCAGCGAACCGGTCTTGGAGCATCCCCAGTATACACGCCCTCAGGATTTCGAGGGAATGATCGTTCCGGCAGTCCTGCTTGGCGGTAGTCATGAAAGCATCCGCCGCTGGCGGCGGGGACAGGCCCTCTTGAGGACCAGGATGCGCCGCCCCGACCTTTTTGCCCGCCTTAGTCTCACTGCTGAGGATCTTGCCCTGCTCGAATCGGCCCGGCAGGAGCTAGAAGCAAAAGACCAGACCGGCTGCGCCCGGTAATACGGGCCTATGGAACAGGTGATGGCGCAACTTTTTTTAGCGCTCCTCCATTATCCCGTCCTGAACAGGATGGGTGACGTAATCGCTTCAGCGATAACAAACCTCGATCTTCACGACCTGGCACGGTCGTGCTGCACATACGGCGTGCCGGCGTGTTATATCGTTACACCTCTCAGGGATCAGCAGGCCCTCGCCAACCGGCTTATGGCTCACTGGATCGAGGGCAGGGGAGGCGATATCCTTCCGGAGAGGCGAGAGGCCCTGAAGCTTCTAAGAGTTGTGGAAAGCCTCTCTTCCGCCGTACAGGATATTGCTCGAAATAGCGGACAGACCCCGGTCATTTGGGCCACCACCGCAAGAAATGGAGGGGGGGCTCTGCCCCATTGCGAGGCTCGGGATCGGCTTGACAGGGAAAACCGGCCCTTTCTGCTTCTCTTGGGGACGGGATGGGGCCTTGCACCGGAGATTTTCGACCTTGCGGATGCGGTGCTCGAACCGATTCCGGGAGTCAACGGCTACAATCATCTTCCGGTGCGCTCGGCTGCATCTATCCTGATGGACCGGCTGCTTGGACGAGGTTAACCGATGTCAGTCCGGAGATGCCGGATGAGCCTCCACGCTCTGCGAGGTGGGCCATGCCCGCGATTTAATTTGAAATGATCCGGGGAGATTTGCATTCAGTTTACGGGGTGATCTTTTCCGGCACCCTGTTTTATATTTTATTTGCGGAGGAATGAAAATGGGAATCAGCTTGCTCGAAACGATCGAAAGAGATCACATGCGCTTCGATATTCCGGCCATCAGAATCGGCGATACGGTCAAAGTGCACGTGAAAATCCGTGAAGGCGATAAAGAACGCATCCAGGTATTCGAAGGCTTGGTGATCCGCGCCCATAGAGCCAAAATGGGCGCCACTCTCACGGTCCGGAAGGTGTCTTACGGGGTTGGCGTGGAACGTATTTTTCCAGTTCATTCCCCGCAGATAGAAAAAATAGAAATTCTGCGTCGAGGCCGCATCCGCAGGTCCAGGCTCTACTATCTGCGCCACCGGGTCGGCAAGGCGGCCAGGATACGCGAAAAACGCGAGCCGGCCAAGTCATAGGGTCAGTTTTTAGTTTTTAGCTTTGAGCCAACACCAAAAAACTCAACACTAAGAACTCGAAACTCGCGAAAGGCGCCTCATGCAGCGGCAATTGATCGAAGCCCTGGCGGTTGATATGCGTCTCCATGAAAGGGATGCCTACCGGCGGGGCTTTCGTTTTATTTGCGGAATAGACGAGGCCGGCCGAGGGCCGCTGGCAGGTCCAGTGGTCGCTGCCGCAGTGGTCCTGCCAAAAAGCGTTCGTTTCCCCGGGATCACCGATTCTAAACTCCTCACTGCCGGACAGCGGGAACAATTTTACGTTAGAATCCAGTCGCGCGCGCTGGCCACTGGAATCGGGGTCGTAGACAATATCGAAATAGATCGGATAAATATCCTCCAGGCAACCTTCCGGGCAATGACCTGCGCCATTGGCCAGTTGGCAATAGATCCCGATTTCCTCCTCATCGACGGCCCATACCAACTTCCTCTTCCGATAGGGCAAAAGGGCATTGTGCAGGGAGACCGCCTTTCGATCTCCATTGCAGCCGCCTCGATAATCGCCAAGGTCCATCGCGACCGCCTTATGTGCGAGTTTCACGAAACATTTCCTCAATACGGATTTGATTCCCACAAAGGCTATGCCACCACTCGCCATTGCGAGGCCATTCGCAAGCATGGGCCATGTTCGCTGCACCGGATGACTTTTAATGGCGTCTTGCCCGGCAGGGAGTGCCGCGTTGATGATGAGGAGCCGATATACTAAAGGGAAAGAGGGCGAGAGCGCGGCTGCCGAACACCTCTTGAGCAGCGGGATCAAAATCCTCGAGCGAAACTTCCGGTGCCCGCTGGGCGAAATAGATCTGGTCGCAAAAGACGGAAAGACGATTGTATTCGTAGAGGTCAGGGCTCGGCAGGTGGACGGGATCTGCAGCCCTGAGGAGTCCATTACCATACATAAACGCAGGCGTTTAACGCGCGCAGCCCTGTGGTATTTGAAACAGCGGGGGCTGCTGGACTCACTTGCACGATTCGACGTTGTCGCGATCAGGTGGGACGGCGAAAAACCCGAAATAAACTGGATAGTCAATGCCTTCGAACCTGGACGATGAAAAGGGGGCCAAGGAAGGAACGCTCTACGTTGTCTCAACGCCTATCGGAAACCTCGCCGACATTTCCCTGAGAGCGCTCGACACCCTGCGGACGGTCAACCTGATCGCTGCGGAGGACACCCGGCACACACGAAAACTCCTGTCCTATTACGACATCCATAAACCCTTGATCAGCTATCACGAGCATAATGCGCGGCAGCGTGGAGGCGAACTGATCGAGAAAATAGCGTCCGGGCAAAGCGTAGCGCTGGTAACGGATGCGGGAACGCCGAGTGTGTCCGACCCGGGAAGGCTTTTGATCGAAGCGGCGCTGGAGCGTGGGATCGAACCTGTCGCCATTCCCGGTGCGACCGCCCTCATATCGGCCTTGGTCGTTTCGGGGCTCTCAACCCAACCTTTCGTTTTCCTGGGTTTTCCTCCCGCCAGAGGCGCCGAGAGACGGCGCTTTTTCGAAAAAAACGCCCGTCTTGAAATGACCCTTGTACTGTATGAGTCACCCAGAAGACTTACGAAAACCCTCAGAGATATGCTCGGAGGCTGGGGCGAAAGGAGGGTGGCGATAGCACGGGAGCTTACAAAGATACACGAGGAAATTTTTCGGGGTTCGATTTCGGAAGCCCTTGAGCATTTCTCAGGCGAGGTCAGGGGGGAGTTGACACTGGTAGTGGAGGGTGCGGGGGCCGGACTGGATGTGAATTCCAAATTGTCCCCGGGGCCCGAAAGTATGAACCCGGATGCCTTTAATCAGGGATCTGCGGACTGGAGAGACGAGCTAAAGGCCTTGCTCCAGGGAGGCCTTTCATCAAAGGAAGCCGCATCGGCAATTGCCGGCCGATTCAACCTTCCCCGAAGGTTGGTGTATCAAGTGGCTTTGGAAATTAAGCAGGCTCAGCTTTGACCCGCATGCGCCGCGCGACCGGCGAGGGAAACCGCCTGGATGCGGCGAAGAATTCACCATTAACATCAATACGTTAGCACCGCACCAAGCAAACAGTGTTGGACAGGTGTTGTCTCACGTGTCCATGTCCAAATTGCTGTCAACGACGGCTTTGTGCAATTAAATCATGGCAAAAGGGCCCCTCTTCAAAAGCTTCAGGCCACTGAAGGTTTTGTCTAATGAGTTCACAGATTTTGTTGATTCTTACTGTAGTATTATTTCTTGCTTACTTTTAACCATGACATTAGAATAACTTGAAATCCAAGTCACCAACCTGGAAATTTTGTCATAGTAAAGAAGCTGTATTGAAAACATTCTCCTGAAGATGGCGGTTTTCAGCCGGATGTTATCACAATTCCGCCAGTCTCTGCGAGTTTGGGCGAAGGGCCGAATTCCATGATATAAGCAATACGGCGGGCTTTAGGGGGGAGCCTAAGGGAGGCTGAAATTAGTCGCGTTTTCTCCGGAGTATTTCAATCGAGCGATGTTCCGGCGGGCCTGTATAAAACCTTGGATTCCGTGCGGGCAAACATCGGTGGCTCGTCGGCCGAGGGAATCCTCCACTCACAGTTTTCCGGCGCCCTTCCTGGCTCTACACAAGCCGCCCCTGGTATTGAACGATCGTTAAAACAGGACGTTGATGAATCAATTCTCCTCCTCGAGCTGAACGGTGAGGGCCGCAAATGGCAAATTTCAGGCTTTCTCCGGACCACTTCCCCTTTCTGTCCCTTCTTTTTTCGAGTGCAAGAGAACAATAGTGATACCAAACATTTGAAAGGAGACAGGTCGTGATGTCAGCAAAGACTAAGTCGAAATTCGGCAAAGATACCAGGATGGCAATGATTTCCCAGTTTTTGGGGTTCATGCTCGATGCCTATGATATGGCGCTCGTGCTCGTCATGGCCCCTATTCTGGTCAAGGTGTTTTCACCTCCCGGCGGAAGCGAATCATGGCAGTATATTACGATCGTCTTCACCTACTCGATAACCATGGCGGCCAGGCCTGTCGGTTCTGCGATCTTCGGACATTACGCCGATAAACTGGGGCGTCGCTTCCTCCTCGTGCTTACCATCGGCGGGGTCGGAGTGATGTCTGCCGCCTCGGCCTTTCTTCCCACGCAAGCGATGGCCGGAGCCTGGTCGTACATAATATTTTGTGTGATAAGATTTCTAATGGGATGTTTTTTCGGTGGAGAGTATGCCGTGGGGCACACATTTGCCATTGAGCACGCCCCGGTTGGAAAGCGCGGTCTCGTGGGCGGCTTCATTCAGTCCGGATTCCCGTTGGGATTTGTCTTTGGTTCCCTGGTATTTGCCCTGATCTCACACACAGTACACAACAGTGAGGCGATGCTTAGTTATGGCTGGCGCCTGGCGTTTCTGACCGGGATAATGCCGGTAATCCTTGCCATCTACATCAGAAAGTCCCTGGCGGAAACCCCCGAATTCGAAAGTATCAAGAGGGAGGGAGCTATTGAAAAAGCTCCATTTTTCAGCATGTTCAAACCTCCGGCGCTCTGGAATTTCCTGCAGGTTTTCTTCTTTATGACGGGTCTTTTCCTCACCGATTATTCAGTCTATGGATTTCTTCCCAAAATCCTCACGCTGGGAGGAAGAGGATTCGACACCACGACCTACAGCCTCATCTACGGATTCGCTCTTTTTATGGCTTTCCTCGGCTATATCTTCTACGGCTGGATCTCCGATTATACCGGACGGAGGATACTGACCTTGTATTACTGCATATTCCTGATTATCTTCGGCGTCCCCTCTTATTACGTCCTCTATAATGCCGCCATAGCCCGCAACGTCTGGCTTGCAGTCGTGGGCGCAACGATGGCCGCAATGCTGAAGCTGGGCTGGGGCATCGTACCGTCCTATCTTTCCGAACGGTTCCCAACCAAACGGAGAGCGGTGGGCGTCGGTTTCGGATACTCTTCGGGCGCGCTCCTGGGAGCATGGTTCAGCGTTTATGTCTGGTGGGCCCACAAAATTCCCGCGATTGCCGCCATCGAAAAAGGGGACCTGTGGCTCTCTCCTGCGGTCATTTTGACAATAGGGGCACTGATGACTTTCGGCAGCATGTGGGTCAGCCCCGAAACAAAGCACCTCAAACTTTCAGAAGTCGATGATATGGTGCCCGTCATTGCGCAAGGCGCACTTCCCAAAACTGGGCGATAATGCTTTACAAACCGTAGTGTGGGCATGACGAAGTTGTACCCACACTACGGTTATACGATGCTGCCTGAATAAAAGATTTCCGCCAGTGGTGCCCACTGTTTACTCATCGCGGAGCGATGCGGGGACAGGGGGGATTTTCGGCATCGCTAATGTCAGCATCATCTTGAACGCAACTTAGTCTTAAACATGGCTCGTCAAAAGCTTGACCTTCAGCGAAGGGCCCGCCTTTAGAAGTAAGGGATCCCGCCCCCCCTTTTGGCCTTTCATCCCAGCGTGATTTCACCGCACATATCATCTAACCTTTTCCTACACACGATTCCACGTTTGGCCAACATCTTGCAATACTGGGTCTGCCGGTGTCCCCTGCATCAGTGTCAGTTGCCGTTTTGAACATGAGGGGGAAGCCGTAAGGCCCTTTTAACAAGAACGAGCGAACGCACTGATCGCCATTTTTTTAATAAGGACAGGAGCACGCCTTGATAAGTTCGGGACTGATTCCCACCCGGCGCGCGGTGATCGACATCAACCGGCCATGCAACGCCCGGTGCAGGATGTGTTACTACACTTACGACCAGTCCGACTGGTCCAAGCCTCTGGAAGAGGTTCAAAACGAGCTGAGAGCCGCCCTCGAGCGAGGAAACACTTCAGTTGATTTCACAGGCGGCGAGCCCACAATCTTTCCGCAGATGGCTGAGGTAATCCAATATGCCGAGTCGATAGGCCTCCACACATGCATAATTACCAATGGTCTGGCTTTCGAAAAGGTCAAAAAACTGGCGGAGGCTGGATGCAAGGAGTGGCTGCTCTCAATTCACGGCTTCGAGGAACAGCAGGACAATGTTTTGAACGTTCCGGGCGCATGGGACAAAATGAACCGTACTGCCCGATACCTCAATGAATCCAGTTGCTTTATCCGGGTTAACTGCACTCTCACAAGGTACAATTTTAAGGACCTGCCCAAACTGGCTGCCTATTATGACCGTGAGATCGGCCCACGCATAGTCAATTTCATAAACTTCAATCCGCATTATGAATGGGGCAGGCACGAGCAGCCGGAAATAGTAAAGCGTTTGAACGAGGTACAGGTTTGCGCCTCCGAGGTTGCCCCATGGTTAAAGGAAGCCCTGGATTATCTGAATGAGAGGAAATACTGGGTGAATGTCCGGTATTTTCCACTCTGCCTGCTCAAAGGTTACGAACATCACGTATGCAACAATCCCCAGGTAATGTTCGACCCTTATGAGTGGGACTACGGCGTATTTCCCAAAACTGCCGAAGCTTACCTGAAACATGGGAGGGAGTTCCAGAGGCGGATTAACACCCGGGAGGGTCGCTGCGCATCGTGCGGCATGACTGATGTGTGCGGAGGACTCCACGGCAATTATGCGCAGCTCCATGGTTTTTCCGAACTCGCCCCTTACTCCGAAACAAGCGACTATCCATACCAGTTCAAAACGGACCTTGCGGCGGACATCATAATCCCGGCTTTCAGACCCGGCGAGAAACTGGGAAACTTGCTCGGAGAAATAACGGAGAAGACCGTTCCGCCGTATAACCTGATCATGGTCACAAGGCAGCAAAGCTCGGCGAAAAACCGCAATGAAGGGTTGCGTGCATCTCAAAACCCTTACGTTATAATGTGCGACGATGATATATCGGGACTTCCCCTCGGATGGAACAGGGACCTGATTTACAGGATTAGGGAAAGCCGGGAATTATTCGGTATCTCTGCTCGCCTCATGAATTCGGACGGGACCGCGGGTCGAAACAGCGCAAATCATTTTGACTTGGCTCCTCCGCTTCCCAGAGTGGACATGATACCAACGGCATGCTGTGTTTTCAGAAAAACAGACCTTCGTTTTGACGAAAGGTATATCAGGGCGGGTTGGGAGGATACGGATTTTTTCCTGCAGGCGATCCACAAATATGGAGACCGGTTCGCAATCGCAAATACAATCCGGGTCAGGCATCTGAACGAAGAAAAGAACGGCGGCGGGGTGGAAAACGAGCACAACCGCGAGCTTTTTTATTCGAAATGGAATTTCTTGGAGCCCGATGGGCTCGATGAGCACGATCAATACGAACGTTCTTCTCCGGGCGCCTGCGGGACCGTCGACCTGAATCCTCCGCCCGGCCTGCATACGCTCTATGAATCGGTCAAGCTCGACCCGGCCGATACGGACGTCTTTAGATCATTCATCAAGGAATCCTACAGTTCCAGGTGCTTTTACCTGCTTGAATCCTGCCTCAAAGAGCTTCTGAAAACCAGGTCGAGTTCGAAGGAGCTATGCTACCTGCTGGCTTCCTGCCTTTTCGAACAGGCAAAATACGATGAAGCGTGTCCGGTGGCGGTGGATCTGGCCACTCGACATCCGGACTATGCCCCTGCGAGGAGCCTCATGGAGTTGATCGAAACCAGGGGACAACCGGTCGTTCCCGGCGTCCCAAGGGCAACCGGCGAAAACTCAGGTATTGCCGGCGGAGCAAATGGAAGCGCGAAAGTCTCCCCTGCCGAAGGGCTCTCTATTCCCGGCCCATACCCGCGCCTCAAACTCCTGGTAGGCCCGGGACTCTCGGATCCGCGCGGAAATGAGGCTTTTCTGGTAAAGGCCTTGAAACGGGTGGCAGATGTCGTAACCTTCGACCACAATCACACCAGTTTCGAAGAGGTGCTCACAGCGTTTCCAGCGCGCTGGACGCCCGATGCAGTGCTGGTACGAGACGCAGAATACTACAAAATTCCGCCTGGTCTCGAGGCTGCCGAATACCCGGTTTTCTGTCTTCTGGGCGACTATAACCTCTCATTGAACCAAATGCTGCCCGTTCTGGGTGCTTTCGACCATTTCTTCTGCGATCTCAAAGGTGTGAGAATTTTCAAAGACCTTGGGTTCACAAATTGTGAATACTTTTGTCTTTATGGGTTCGATCCGGAAATTCACAGACCGTTTGACGGACCAAAAGAGTGGGATGTGCTTTTCGTCGGTAACCTCAATCATCAGGTCCAACGCGAACGGGAGCAACATCTCTACAGATTGGCTCGGTTGGCGGATAAATACAGGGTACATATCGGGACCGGCATATTCGGAGCCGAATATGCCAGGATGCTTGCCAGTTCTATCCTGGTATTCAACCAGTCCATTCGCGATGAGGCCAACATGCGCTTTTTCGAAGCACTGGCATGCGGGGCATTCGTGCTGAACCCGCGTCTTGAGGAACTTGACCTTCTGGGTTTTTCTCCGGATGAGCACTACCTGGCCTATGAATCTCTCGAAGATGCTGTCAACGGCTATTTCCTATGCTGGCCTGAAAGCAAAAAGAGGGAAGCCGCCGAGAAATCGCGCCTTGCGCTCGAGCAACACTCGTACGAGGCGCGCGCCCTCGAGTTGATACGCAGAATAGCCGGGATCGAAGTGGATATCTCTAAGAGGCCACTCAGACATCTTTCCAGGGAACAAATTCAGACGAGATGGGATATGCACCACTGCGAGCATATCGACGTGGCAGGCTTGGGGCGGGTTGGCCGCTACGATCAAAGGATGGTGATATGGCAAACCCACCTGGTGAACAATAATCTGGAGATAAGAAACTTCGATTTCATGATGTGGATCTGGTGGATCAATCTGCTGTCCGCATCCGGGCTTCGTTCCTATCTGGCGCGTTTTCTCGATGAAAAGGAACGGCTGCTCAAGTCTTTCGGTTGCTACGGGAAGGTGGCGGCTCAAATCGGAGAATGGAAAAGGGGGATCGATCCAATGGTTCCAACAACTTTGATAAATGAAACAGATTGCGGAGAATCCGACAGAGGGGGAACGTCATGGGGGTAGCTAGTTGGGACACCGGTTGCAGGCAGACTTCCGCTCGAAGCTGGTTCGAGAAGGGTGAAGCGGCGCTTTGCGAAAACAAGCATACTGAAGCTGCCGATTGCTTTGGGCAGGTACTTAAGGCCGATCCGTTCAACGCAAGTGCCCATACCAGGTTGAGCAACGTTTACTGGGCGCAGGGCAGGGTTGAAGATGCCCTAAACTCGCTCACAAGAGCGCTGGAACTGCAACCTGGGGACAGGGACACTGTGCTGGCGTGCACTCGCGTCTTCGCAGCGCTCGGGAAAGAAGATTTCGCCAAAGAAGTGCTCCAGTCATATCTGGACAAAAATCCTCAAGACAAAGAGATTCGCTCCCGGCTTGACTCACTCGCCAAGCCGGCAGATCAGACTCATCATTCACATGATGCAGCCGAGTTTTTCAATCGACAGGGAGAATATCAGTTCGAACGTGGAAATGTCGCGCATGCTGAAGCCTGCTTTGAAATGGCCATTGAACAAAACCCCCTGATGGCAGTGGCACACAATAACCTGGGCGTGATAAATTTCGAGAGGGGAAATATTACGAAGGCTTTAGAAAATTTCTTCAGGGCGATGGAGCTTAAGCCCGAAGATACTGAAACTCTCAGAAACAGCGCTCGGGGGCTTGCCGGGGCTGGGCAGATCGATGCTGCCATCGATGTGTACAGGGAATACCTGCGCCGCTCGCCGGAAGACGGCAAGGCATGGCTGGAGTTTGAATCCCTTATTCGGCAGACTGCCGCATCGGGGTGGAATCCGGCCGGCCTCTCCAATGAGGTGGCCGATATTTATTTACAGATGGCTGATATGCTGGGCAAAGCCGGCGATTTGAAGGGCGCGACAGAAGCAATCACAAGGGCGATGAAGATCAAACCCCCGGCGCCGGATTCCCTTTTCGTTCTTGCCTCTCTGCACTGCGCCATCGGACAGAAGGATGAAGCCGAAAATATTCTCAACCAGGCGCTGTTTATCGACCCATCGCACGGACCATGCTCGGCCATGCTTAAATCCCTGGGTAACGGTAATGGAACGAATTGACGGATTCCGAACTCAGGAATTAAAACCAATTCCTCAATTCGCAAATTGGTTTCAAACGGCCTATGCGTGAACCGCTCATCTCTCTTTGCATGATCGTCAAAAACGAGGAAAAGGACCTTCCCCGATGCCTGGAGAGCGTCCGAGGGCTAGCGGATGAAATCGTGGTTCTCGATACCGGATCCGTGGATAACACAGTTTCAGTTGCGGAATCATTCGGCGCAAAAATCTACCATATGCCCTGGCCGGGCAATTTCTCCGTTGCCAGAAACGAGTCACTGAAACATGCCGGCGGGAACTGGATACTTTACCTGGACGCCGATGAAGCACTCGATCCGAACGGATGCCCGGACTGCATAAGAAAAGCGGCATCGAACCCTGCGGTCACGGCGTGGTCGGTGCCGATTCGCAGCTACCAATGGGAGACCGCCGCTTATGATGTTACTGTGAACATACGGCTTTTCCGAAATCTGCCGGAACTCCTTTTTGAAAACGAGGTCCACGAAAGAATCGAACCGGCGCTTGCCCGAATTGGGGCGAAAATCGCCGCCGCCCCTTTTTACATCGACCACTTTGGCTACAGAGTCGCGCCGGAGGCGATGAAGGAAAAGGTGAAAAGAAATCTCCTCTTGTCACAAAAGCATCTGGAACGAGACCCGTACGACCCCTATTGCCTTTACTATCTGGGTGCAAGCTTCCTTATGCTCCAAAGGGCTGCCGATAGCAGACAGTACTTGCAGCGCGCTCTGCTATCCAAGGACCTTCCGCTTTACCTTGAAGCAATGACCAGCAATCTGCTCGCCTATGTCGAATTGCTGGAAGACCGGACGGACGAATCACTTGTGCTTGCGAAAAGATCCATCGACCTGGTGCCGCTGCAAAACACGGCATACATGGTGAGCGGCATCGCCCTTTTCCGCAAGGCACAATTCGGTGTAGCCCTTCCTCTACTGGCAAGATCTCAACAGTTCCTTCGCCTCCCGCCGGGTATGCGCCAAACCGACCTCAGTCAGGAACATGCGTTCATCGACAATCTGGAATTAGACAAGCTGATCGGAATCTGTCTTTCGGAAATCGACCGGCCGCGCGAGGCCGTCGAACATTTCGAAAATTTCATGCGCTCGGGCGGCAATGCCCCTGAAGCAGCAAGGCGCGCCGGCGTCTGTTGCGTAAACGTGGGCGAATTCGCTTCCGGCCTGAAGTACCTCGAAGAAGCCGAAAGACTCGGGGTGGCCAGGTCCGAACTGGTCCTTCCGATGGCCATGGCCTCAATCAAGCTCAAAGATTACACTCGTGCCGAACTTCTGCTGAAAGAGGCCGAAAAAAACCCGTCGCTCGACACGGATAAGATAAGTCAGCTAAGAACTCTTCTAGACTCGCGGAGCGTAGAGATCTTGGCCGGCGGTCCCACCACCCCGGGCGTTTCGCTTTGCATGATCGCAAAAGATGAGCAGGAAAACATTTGCGGATGCCTGGAGAGCGTGTGCGGGCTTGTTGACGAAATCATTGTCATAGACACAGGTTCAGCCGACAGTACTAAGGAAAAAGCACGGTCCTGCGGCGCTAAAGTGTTTTCTTTTCCATGGACAGGCAGTTTTGCCGATGCCAGGAATGAATCCCTGCGGCACGCGACGGGTGACTGGATCATATTTCTGGATGCCGATGAACGGCTCAATACCTTCGGCGTGGAGGATTGCCTAAGGAAGAGTGCATCTGCCCGAGGGGTGGACGCTTACGTTGTTCCCATTATTAACTCAGGCCCGGATGGAAGGGCTGATTCGACGGTCGGGCGAGCCGTGCGGTTTTTTCGAAATCTGCCCGGCATGCGGTTTTCAGGTCGCGTGCACGAGAACGTGGACCGATTTTTGACTGAATTCGGCGCAAGGGCTTGCCACGCCGACTTTGAAATCCTGCATTTTGGATATGCGCTGGAACCCGATATAGTCAGGAAGAAATACGAACGCAATCTCCATCTGCTCCAGGAGGAACTGGCCGAATATCCCGGCAACTCTCATTTCCGGTATCATCTGGGTCTGACCTGCATGGCCCTGGAGCGGGAAGAGGAAGCACGGCAGGCGTTCGACCTTGCCCTTTGCGGCACTGGTCTTACCCCGAGCCTTGAGGCTATGATCCTGAACATGAAGAGCTATCATCACGTGAGGGCAGGCGAAATCGACCATGCGCTGGAAGCCGCTTCGAGATCTCTTTCAGTCGCGCCGGTCCAGAATACGGCCCGGCTGCTAAAAGGACTCTCCCTTTTCCGGAAACAGGCTCACCGTGAAGCGCTCCCCCTGCTTCTCGATGCCTACCGATTCGTTTCGCTTCCACCGCGGGACCGCAAAAGCGATATCTTTTTCGAAGACAGCATTGACAAGATCGACCTGGTGGAAGTTATCGGGATCTGTTTAGCCGAAACCGGCCGCTTCGACGAGGCCGTCCCGTTTCTCAAGCTCACCGGACGCCTGAAACCGGGGCCGGCAGTGTTCGAGCGCCTTGGGGTCTGTCTGCTCAATTGCGGGAATTTTTCGGCTGCCCTGGAGTACCTCCAAAAGGCCCGGGACGAGGCGAATGAACTCAATTCGCTCGCTCTTCCGCTTGCTTTCGCATCTCTTAAAACCGGTGACATGGCGGCAGCCGCAGAATACTTTCGCAGCGCCCGGCCGAAGGACAAAAGCGAGATCTGCGTAGCGTTTCAAATGATGCAGGCAATGGCCGCCGATAGTGCCTTCAGGCCCTATCTTACTGACTGTATCAGGAGCAAGGAGGACCTCTTTCGCATCGCTTTTCCGGATCGATTTCTCAGGTTTGTATCCGATCTCAGGGACCATGAGTCTATTGCCCGAGACACTGAAACCAGTGGAGGCGTGAGCTGATGGCGCAATCCCCGGGTCTCTCGGTCTGCATGATCGTAAAAAACGAGTCGGCGAATATTGCGGACGCGCTGGCTTGCTTCGTTTCTTTCGCCGATGAAATCATCGTCGTCGATACAGGCTCGGTGGATAACACTAAAGAAATCGCGGCCCGGTTCACCTCAAAGGTTTATGATTTCGAGTGGATCGACGATTTTGCAGCCGCAAGAAACTTCGCCATGTCGAAGGCCGCCAAAAGCTACCAGCTCTGGGTTGATGCGGACGACAGGATTACCCCGGAAAATCAGGGTCACATCGAATCTCTAAAATCACACTTCGATGGTAAAAAAGCCTTCTATTTTATATTGGCAAACCTTCGGACGGATACACCCCCTACTTCCTGCCAGCAATTACGATGCACTCCCATAACAGGGGAAGTTCGGTTCGAGGGGCGTATTCATGAACAGGTATTCCCCAGCGCCGTCAGGGCCGGGCTTGAGTTGGTGAATGCAGATATCGTAATCAATCACCTTGGATATATGACCGAAGAGACTCGGATGGCCAAGGCAATGCGCAATCTTGCAATAATGGAAAGGGAAAGAGCCGAAGGCAGGGACGATGGGGGGTTGCATTTTTTCCTTGCCTTGATTTATGCGCCCCTTGGCCGGCGGCAGGAGGCAATACGGAGCATGGAGGAGGCTCTGGAGCGTTTTGAAAAAGAAAACTATAATCATCATCTTATTCCGGAGGGTTACCTCTTCCTGGCAAGGGTCAGCTTCGAGATGGAAGAATACGACAGGTGCGTCCGCTACCTGGCGATGACCAGAAGCCTCGTGGAGGGAAACCCGCTGCACAACTTCCATATGGGGATCATCTACCAGCGGATGGGAAAGCACATGGAGGCGATTGAAGTTTTTAAGGAAGTCTGTGGCAAAAAATATGTGCCCAATCTTTTCCCCACCCAACCGCTGCCCGGTGACTCCGAGTTGCTCCTTCACATGGCCTACAGCCTCTATTGCATGAACGATCGCCAAAGTGCCTTAAAATTGATAAACGCTTCAACCCCGCGAGGGGCAGGCCCTGAGCTCGGCAGAAGTTGGGAATGGTTGGGCACGAAGGCTTTTTTGTTCGAAAATATTGCGCTTGCCCAGATCGCATTGGAAACGGCCCTGCGCTTCGGCGCATTGGAACCCCAAAGTTGGGAACGCCTGGGCGCCATTTACAAGCAGCGAGGCTTTTTGCAAAAGGCGCAGGAATGCCTTACCCACGCTGAGGACCTGAATACAGGCATGATCCCACCATCACTCCCCCACCTTGCGCGGAGCGGGTAGCGGGGCGATGCTTTTTAATCAAGGAATTTAGCTATTTAGGAATTGAGGAACATGGAGCAGGAAGCAGAAAATTCCCGCTTCCAGTGGAAGCAGGGAACGGTCCTGCTACTAAATTGAAAAGCCTGAATTCACCCTCGTCGGGAGTTTTGCTTCCCGCTGCTTCTTGCTTCTAAATCAGCCCTGCCTTGCCAACTGCACCACTTCTTTATCCGTCTTTATGAGACCGTCTCCTTCGCCCGACAGGAAATCAGCGTACGTTAGGCCCAAACCAAGGCCCTTGACGAGGTCACGGGTATCTTTGGACATCTGCGGCTGGGTGATCAGAACGACCAGGTCGAACTCCCTGGCCTGGCCGTCGGCCCCGAAGGCGACTTTGACCGAGGACCCGCCGTTTGGCGAAACCGATTGAACCGGAGCGCTCAGCGCTTCGACTCCGGCCTGATTGAGCGCCTTTGCCCCTTCCGGAAATTCATCCAGGCCGCCGGCAAACATTACGACCTCAGCCTTGGGGAGTTTTTGCCGGAGCAGGGAAGCCTCATTGATTGCGAAGGTGAGTGCCGCCAAATGCATGTTGGAAGGCGCCTTCTCATATGCCTGGACAAAAGAGACACTTGCCGGGATTTCACCGTCGTAGGGGCGGATGACCAGCCCGGCGCTCGGGCCGGATTCGCTCAACATGCGTTCGAGCTGGAGGTCCGTTATTACATTGCTGTCTTTGGCCAGGCCGAAACGCCGGTCGATCCGGTCGAGCGGGCGCTCGGCTCCCGGTGAGATGATCACGGAATCAGCCGCAAGGTCGATTATTTCATCCTGGATATCAAACCGGATGGCTTCGGGTTTGCACTCGGCCCAGCACAGTGCGCACCCGAGGCACCGCCTGCAGCTAAGGCATCTTTTCGCTTCCCGCGATGCCCTCTCCTCGTCGAATCCCAGTTCCACCTCGCTGTAGTTGTTTCGGCGCTCTTCCACCCCGATTTCAAGAAGGTGCTGGCGCGGGGAGGGAATATCTTTGAATTTTACTATGAACCGGCCTTTATTTTCGTATTGCATCGTTGCTCACAGTTCTTGGTTGACAGTTTTTAGTTTTTAGTCTGAAAACTCAGAACTCAAAACTATTTTCGGTGTTTTGTCTCCAGGTACTGCATTATGCCGTCTGCGGCCTTGCGGCCCCCGGCGCAGGCGCGAATCGCGATGTCCGGCCCGGTTTCGACATCACCCGCCGAGAACACTCCCTGAACGTTCGTCATATAGTTGCTCTTGTCCACTGCGAAAGTGCCCCATCTAGTGATGTTGAGCGAGTTGCCCTCAGAGACAAAGCTCAAATCCGGACGCTGACCTATTGCCGGGATCAGGGTCTGGGCTTCCACGACGAATTCGGAGCCTTCGATAGGCACCGGACGCCGTCTTCCGCTGGCATCGGGTTCTCCGAGCTGCATTCTGAGGCACTTGAGGCCGCTCATCTTGCCATTCTCTCCCACAACCTCAACAGGGGCCACCAGGTACTGGATCTTCACCCCCTCGTGTTCCGCCGCCTCGATTTCCCATGGACTGGCGGGCATTTCCTTTTTCGTCCTGCGGTAGAGGATGTGGACCTCCTCGAAACCTTCGCGCCAACTAACCCGCGCAGCATCCATTGCAACGTTTCCGCCGCCAATGACTATGACCTTGCCTTTGGCAGGCCACTTCTTGCCCGAATTCACCTCGCGCAGGAAATCGACACCGTCGACAACGCCTTCCATATCTTCGCCCTTGATCTGGAGCTTCATGCCCTTATGCGCGCCGACGCCGATAAATACGGCATCGAATTGGTTCATGATCTCTTCGAAAGAGATGTCCTTGCCGATCCTGGTATTGCAGCGCAACTCCACCCCGTGGGCAAGAATCCAGTTTATCTCGTGCATGAGAGTGGGGGTCGGGAGTCTGTACTCCGGGATACCGTATCGAAACATACCTCCCGGCTCGGCCAGGGCTTCGAAAACGACTGAATTGTACCCTGCCCTGCCAAGAAAACAGGCGCATGAAAGACCAGCAGGTCCAGCGCCGATGATTGCGACCTTTTCCTTGTGGAACTCATCGGGGACTTCGACCGGAGCAGTAAGCCCGCTCTTCATTTCATGGTCGGCGACGTAGCGCTTGAGAGTGCAGATGGAGATAGGTTCGTCCATATACCCGCGGTTGCAGGCAGTTTCACAGGGATGGGGACAAACACGGCCGATGGAGAGCGCAAATGGGAGTCGTTCCCTTATTTTTGCAAGCGACTTGTCGTATTCGCCGTCAGCAACGAGTCCAACGTAAGAGCGGATATCCAGGTTCGCCGGGCAGGTTGCCTGGCAAATCGGCATGTCTTCCTTGAAAATGTTGAAATCGCCGGTCTGCGGGTTGAAGAAGTCGATCGCGGTACGGAACCCGATCCCCTCGTTGAAGTCGTCGTACATATTGATCGGACACACCCGAATGCACTCGCGGCAGCCGTCGCATTTTTCGAGGTCCACGCGCGAAGTTTTGCGCCGGATGCGAAAAGTGTACGATCCGTCTTTAGCTGCGGCTTTTTCCACCTGAGCGTTTGTTATGATGCGGATGTTCGGGTGTTTTTTCGCCGCTTCGTAGTTCGGGTCCACCCATACCGGATTCCCGTTCAAAAGGTGTGTTTGCGGAATGCGTTCGGCGCCAAGGGCCGGGGAGGATTCCACCAGTACGACGCGCCTGCCGGCTTCCGCCTGTTCGATTGCAGCAGCAACTCCTGCCGGGTCACCGCCGAAAATGATTACCTGTTTATCTGACACTTGCATCCTCCGGGCGGTGGGACCGCCGGCCAACTTGCCCGCTGCCTCCGGCGGCGGGCGAAAGACTATCAGGGCGGTGGGACCGCCAGCCAAATTGCCCGCTGCCTCCGGCGTCAAGCGAAAGACCATCAGGGCGGTGGGACCACCAGCCAAATTCGCCACTCAAACCTCAGGCGGCGGCTTACGCCGCCCGTTCCAAAACCTTATACCTTGGCGTGGCGCCGTCTATGCCGGCCAATCCGATCAAGCCGCGCCTCTGCAGGGCCAGAACGAACTTGAGGGCGTCGGGAGGAGCTATCTCGATCCTCTCTGAGACCTCCTTGACCGAAATCGGACCTTTCTGCATTTCTTTCAAAATTCCATGGGTGGCAATTTCGTCAATCACGATGGTATCGAGGGTCCGCCACATTTCATGTTCGGTGAACCTCTCGCCGTACTTGTTGCCGATGTCCTCGAACTCCGTGAACTTACCCACCACCCAGCGAAGCTTCTCACTGCTCAATGCGGCCTTGGCTGTTTCGAGCCTGTCCTTGAGCTTGGGGAGCGAGAACCCTTCCGCCGATCCAAGGGGGCCCATATCGCGGATACTGCCGTCGAAGGAGGTAACCAGGCTGACAAAGCGTTCACCTTCCGCTGACGAGCACTGGTTAAAAGCAACCCGCCCCGTATTGAGCCCTACGTGGCCGAGGGTCCTCGAGGCAAGCCCGATCTTGACCTTGGCCTGATAATTACCGGAAATGTAATGGCAATCTCCGAAGTGGCAGCCGACCGCCATGATTCCGTCCGCCCCTTCGATGAAGGCGTCGACCACCATGGTCGGATCCACTCGGCCCGTACACATGAGACGGATGATTCGCACATCCGCCGTATATTGCATCCTGGAAACTCCAGCGAAGTCAGCCGCTGCGTAGCCTCACCAAGTGCAGCACATTACCAGAATTTTGGGAATAAAATCCGGCATTTATTAGCCTCCTCAAGTTTAAGCCGTAAGTCCTCACCGCACAGACGCATTTTCTGTAAGGATACTTTACGCAGATTCATCGCGGGCATGGCTCGCTCCTGACGATTCTTCCTCCAGGAACGCCCTCATCTGTTCGGCTATCTGCAGGTCCGTGTAAGAATTGACGCTAAGTGCATGCTGATAGCAGGTCGCGGCGCAAACCCCGCATCCCTTGCATGCAACCGGAATCACCTTGACCTTGCGGCCCTTCTCGCCCCGAACGATTTCCAGGGCGCCGTAGGGACAGAGTGCGGCGCAAAGCCCGCAACCCCGGCACGCGTCTTCATCGACCAGCGTAGAGACGATGGGCTCGACCGACATCACTCCCTTCGACAGGGGAATGGATGCGCGCGATGCTGCGCCGAGCGCCTGGGACACCGCTTCGCGAACATTGGCCGGATAGTGCGCGTTTCCGCACAGATAAATGCCGTCTGTCGCGAAGTCGAGCGGTTTGAGCTTTACGTGTCCCTCCAGAAAGAACTTGTTCGCATCGAGGGACACCCGAAGCAACTGGGATATTGTTTCGTTGTCTTCGCCTGCCACGAGCGGGGTGGAAAGGACAACCAGATCCTGCGGCAGTGCGATTTCTCGCCCGAGCAGATCATGATACACTGTGACCTTTTCGTCCTCGACTTTGGGCGGGCGGGCGGGATCGTATTTTATAAAAATTACGCCCAGCTCTTTGGCCTGCTGGAAGAGGGCTTCGTTTTCGGTCCCGTAAGCCTGGATATCGCGGTAGAGGATGCGAACGCCCGCTCCGGGGTCCCTCTGCTTGATTTCGATCGCATTCTTTATGGCCACCATGCAGCATATACGCGAGCAGTATTTGCGCTCATCATTGCGTGCGCCCACGCACTGAATCATGACGACATTGTTGGCGGCAAATGTCTTAGACTTCAGTACCTCTTCGAGTTCGAGCTGGGTGATGACCTTTCGGCCGTCATAGCCGTACAAACCGGCCGGCTTGAAGACCTGGGCCCCGGTCGCCACAACGATGACGCCTGTTGGGAACTGGGTACTGGAACCGTTTGTCGAAGCAGAGACCTTGAAGTTGCCGATATACCCTTTTACTTCCTCGATAACCGTGGATGTAAACAGGTGAATATTCGGATGCCTGCGGACAGCATCGGCCTGCTTCCGGACGATTTCGGCAGCATCGGCGCCGGAGGGGGCGAGCTTATCAAGCTTGAGCAGAAGGCCTCCGAGATCGGCCGATTTTTCTATCAGAGTGACTTCATAGCCACGGTTGGCAAGCGCAAGGGCCGAGGTCATACCGGCGATCCCACCGCCTATTACCATTGCCCGGGGGTCCATCGGGGACTGGATCGCTTCCTGGGGCTTGAGCAAAACAGCTTTGGCTACACCCATCCGAATGAGGTCCCTGGCCTTGTCGGTGCCTCTTTCGCGCTCCTGCATGTGGACCCATGAGCACTGGTCGCGAATGTTCACCATCTCAAAGAGGTAAGGGTTCAGTCCACCCTCGGCGCAAGTCCCGCGAAAAAGTGGCTCGTGAGTGCGCGGAGTGCAGGATGCGACCACTACCCGGTTTAGGTTCTGCTCTTTGATTGCGGCCTTGATTTCGTTTATGCCGCCCTCCGAGCAGGTGTAAAGGTTTTCCTTTACGAAGGCAACATTGGGCAGGGATCTCGCGTACTCGGCCAGGGACTTGACGTCAAGGTAGCCGGCGATGTTGCTGCCACAGTCGCAAACAAAAACTCCTATTCGGATTTCTTCTGCCAATTGTTCACCTCGACGGCTTAGGCGCCGCAGCCAAACTTAATCCCGCTACCTTCGTTGGCGGGACAGAACATATCCAAGGCGGTGGGGAACCGCCAGCCAAAACATCGACGCCATCCCTCATCTGTGCATGACCAGAGACGGGCGCCCCAAAAAGCTTTCAGCCCGTTGCCTTCAACGCCTCCGGAGAGCCGATAACGGCTTCGGCAGCGCAGGCCGCCGCGCTGCTCGCCTGGGCGACCGATTCGGGAATGTCCATCGGCCCCTGCGCGCACCCGCACACAAAGATTCCCGGCCTGCTTGTCGCAAGCGGCATTAGCGAGTCTGTTTTGATGAACCCGTTTGCGTCCAACTCCACTCCGGCAAGCCGCGCGAGCTTCTCAGTGCCTGCGCTGGGCACGCAGGCAGATGCAAGCACGACCATGTCGAAAACCTCGCCTTTCACTTGCCTGTCCGTGGTGGACTCATACCAGACGATCGGGTTTTTCGCTTCGTCTTCGGTGATTTCGGCTACGCGACCCCGAACGTATTCAATGTTGGCCTGCAGGCCGCCTCGAAGCTTATATTCTTCGAAGCCGCGCCCAACCGCGCGAAGGTCCATACAGAATATTGAAGAATTTACTTCCCGGTCGTGCTCGTTGGCTATCATCGCCTCTTTTACCGAGTGCATGCAGCAGTAGGAAGAGCAGTATTTATTGAACCTGAAATCACGAGAACCCACGCACTGAATGAAAGCCAGTTTCTTGGCGGTAGTCGCGGCGGCTTTCTTGTGATGCATGGGCTCGAGCCGGGCTTCAAGCCCTGCCAGCGATTCTGCCTGCTTTGCCCATTCGAGAAGGGCCGGATCGGAAGCGCCCGCCTTTACTTCTTCGATTACCCGGGCTGAGCTTTTGCCCTGTTTTTCCTCGAGCTGCTTTACTCGCCCCGAAAGTTTCCTGACTTCTTTTTCGGTCTGCTCTATTTCTATTTCCAGGGCAAGCTCGGACGGCCGGTCCAGATGACCCGCCGTGGGGCCCGAGGCGCTCAGAAGCCGTTCGAATTCAAGGGCCGTGACCACGTTGTCAATGCGCGAGTAACTGTATTCGGGAATTACCGAGGGGTCGAAAACGTCATAGCCCGAAGCTATCACGATTGCCCCGGCTTCGATTTCGATCGTTCTGTCCTTCTGCTCGAAATCGATCGCATTGGCCTGGCAAGTCTTTGCGCATACGCCGCACTTCTTGCCCTGCCCAAGCTGGCGGCAACTGGGCGCGTCAATAGTGAAAACCGAAGGGATGCCCTGGGCGAAATGTTTATATATGGCCTTGCGCTTTCCGATTCCAACGTTGAACACGTCAACGGCCATGGTCGGGCATTTTTCGGCGCACGACCCGCAGCCGGTGCACATCTCTTCGTTCACGTAGCGGGCTTTTCTCTTTACGCTGATTTTGAAATTACCCGCTTCACCGCTGATTCCCTCGATTTCGCTGTAGGCCAGAAGATTTATTTTGGGATGCCGACCGACATCCAGCAGCTTTGGCGAGAGAATTCAGATAGCGCAATCATTGGTGGGAAACGTCTTGTCGAGCTGGGCCATTCTTCCGCCAATGCTCGGAAGCCTTTCCACCATATGCACCTGGATTCCCATTTCTGCCAAGTCCAGGGCGGCCTGAATTCCGGCGATCCCTCCGCCGATAACCAATACGTCTTTATTCACGATTCACCTCGAGAAATTGTGGGCACAATAAAGCTGTGCCCACCCTACAAGTGTTTAGGCCATGCTTTCCGAAACCAGGGTGATCAGGTCTTTGATCTCCAGCCCCATATCATCAAGATTCGAAAGCGCGCAGCTCAAGTGAATCTGGCACTTCGGGCACGCGGTAACCAGGGTTTCGGATCCGGTTGCCTTCGCTTCCTTGAGACGCTCGACCTGGATTTGCTTGGAGCAACTCGAACAGTTTGCCCAACCGGTCGTGCCACAGCAGACCGCGTTTTCCCGGTTTCGTTCCATCTCTTTGAATTCGCCTCCCGCAAGGCTTTTCAGGATCGAGCGCGGACTGTCATAGACCTTGGCCATGCGTCCGAGCCGGCAGGGGTCGTGGTAAGTATATGCTTTGGAGCCGTTTGTCAGCTTCAGGGCGCCGTCGGCGATCATCTTTTCCAGGTAGTCGTAGAAATGGACCACTTCAAAGCCGAGGTCTCCAAAGTATTGCGGGTAGTGATGCCTGAAAGTGTAATAGCCTTCCGGACAACTGAACACCACCTTCTTTGCGCCGCTGCTCCGGATAAGCTCGATGTTTTTCTCCCCGAGCTTCTTGAAGATTTCGGGTTTGCCGTTCCAGAGCATATCGTGTCCGCAGCAGGTTTCTTCGTCGGATACAACCGGCACGATCCCCGCCGCGTTCAGTATTTTTATTACGTTCTTTCCGATTGACAGACTGTCCACACCCTGGTCGCGGAAAATGACGCTAAAATAGGGCATGCAACCGACGAAGAAAAAGACTTCGCCTGTCTCGGCGATTTTCCCTGCTTCCCTGGCCCAGTCGGTCTTTTTCTGCTTTATTCCCCGGGCCTGCAGTTCCATTACCGTCTGCAGCATCCCGTGGTGAGCAAGAGTGGGCGCCAAGCCTCGTTTGCTCGCCTCTTCCCTGAGATTTCGCATGAATTCGGGGAAATTGATATTGGTGGGGCATCGTTCGAAACAACGCCCGCAGGTGAGGCAAGACCAGAGGTCCTTGTCCTTGAGCAGCTCGTCTCCCATCTCGAGGAGGGCCTTCTCCACGATCAGGCGCGGAGAAAAGGCCGGCAGCACCCGCGATACCGGACAGCTCCCGGTGCAGACGCCGCAGTCGAGGCAGTAATAAGTCTTATACAGCTTTACGGATTCGGCTATATTCATGCAGCCACTCCAAGCGACGATTTTCCCATCTCTATTATGCTGTTGGTAAACGTGGTCACTATTTCGGCAAAGCGAGGACCTTCGGCTGAGGAGACCCACTGAAGCTCGAGCCGTCTGCGGTCGACTCCGAGAAGATCGAGCAATTCACGGGTCATTTCAACTATTCGGGTAGCCTTGATGTTACCTTCCAGGTAACGGCAGTCACCGATGTGTCAGCCGCTGACCAAAACGCCGTCAGCCCCCTTCTGGAACGCCTGCAGGAGGAAGTCGGGGGAGACCCGCCCTGAGCACATCACCCGTATGATCCGGATGTTGGGCGGATACTGAATACGGCTTACCCCGGCAAGGTCCGCGCCGGCATAAGCGCACCAGTTGCAGCAAAAGGCGATTATTTTCGGGTTGAAATCCGCGCTCATTTCATCTTCCTTGTGAAGTTTCTGTCCTCGAAGGTCACTTTTCCGAGTCGGAAACAGCTATTGTGTCAGCGCCGCATCGATCATGGTAAGCACTTCTTCATCATTGAAATGCCTAATGGAGGCCGCCCCCGTGGGGCATGCCACAGCGCAGGCCCCGCACCCTTTGCAGAGCGCCTCCTGGATGGTGGAAAACTCGACGCCTTCCGATCTTTCCGTCAACTGCGGGGCGCCAAAAGGACAGACCGAAACGCAATTGCCGCATCCCCGGCAAAGCGACTCGTCCACATTCGACACCACTCCTTCGACCTCGATGCGATTGCGCGAAAGCACCGTTGCAGCGCGGGCTGCAGCGGCCTGGGCCTGCGCGATGCTCTCGTCGATCGGTTTCGGGTAGTGCGCAAGCCCGCATACATAGATGCCGTCAGTTGCAAAATCTACCGGTCGCAGCTTCATGTGCACTTCCAGGAAAAACTTGTCCTGGCTGAGCGGAACTTTGAACAGGGACCCCAGTTCCTCGCTCCCCCTGGTGTGGATCGCCGTCGCCAGATTGATGAAATCCGGCATGAGGACAATCGGGCGGCGAAGCACGTGGTCAACAACACTAACCTTGAGCTTGCCGTCAGGGGTTTCCGTTACAACGGGTTTATTTTCCAGGTCGTAGCGGATAAAAATGACGCCGAGTCTGCGGGCCTCCTTGTATAAGTCTTCGCGCTCTCCGTATGTGCGAATGTCGCGGTAAATTATGTAAACGTCTATTTCGGGGCTGCGGTTTTTCAGCTCTATGGCCTTCTGAACCGAGAACGTGCAGCATATCTTGCTGCAATGCGGCCGCCCCTCCTCCCGGGAGCCGACGCACTGGATGAACACTGCGCTCTGTGCGTTTTTTACCGTATCGGTATCCCAGGCGTCTTCGAGTTCATGCCACCGGAAGACGCGGCTGTTTTTTCCGTAGAGGTACTCCTCGGGTTGCAGCGAGTGGGCCCCGGTTGCAAGAATGGTTACGCCGTGAGCAACCTGGCTCTCCTGACCGTTCGATGCCACTGTGGTGCTGAAGTTGCCTATGTAGCCTGAGGTTGCACTGACAGTGGAGTTGAGAAAAACTTTTATTTTTTCGCTCTGGACGACTTCGGTCACCAGTTTTTGGATATATTCGGGGACGTTCTCACCCTTCCAGGTGTTGCGCAGGTGCAGGGCATGCCCGCCAAGCTTATCCTTCGCCTCGACTATGTAGGCCTGGAAGCCCTGATTTGCCAGCGTGAGCGCGCTCACCATCCCGGCCACTCCGCCGCCTACCACCAGCGCAGCCTGTGTAACGGGGACCGACGGCATGGGAAGCGGTTCGATGAGTTGGGCGCGGGAGACTCCCATCCGAATCAGGTCCTTGGCTTTTCCGGTTGCCGCATCGGGTTCGGTTGCGTGCACCCACGAACATTGATCGCGGATATTGGCCTGCTCGAACAGGTACTTATTGAGGCCGGAGTTGCGTACCGTCTCCTGGAAGAGCGGCTCGTGGGTTCGCGGCGAGCAGGCGGCGACAACCACTCGGTTGAGGTTCTGATCCTTTATTACCTGCACAAGCTTGGCCTGGGCGTCCTGGGAACATGAGAAGAGATTTTCCTGGACGTAGACGACATTGGGAAGTGTCTTTGCGTATTCGACAACTTCCGGGACCTTGACCACACTCCCGATATTTATGCCGCAGTTGCAGACGAACACGCCGACCCTGGGAGGCTCGGAGCTCACATCACGCTCGGGCGGGAAAGTTTTTTCCCGGACAAGCGTGTTTCGGGATCCTGAAAGTTTGCTCGCTGCGGCGCCTGCGGCCGCCGAGGCTTCCGTAACTGACAGAGGGATGTCCTTTGGACCCTGCAAAACGCCGCACACGTAAACTCCGGGCTTGGTGGTCGCCACCGGAGAAAAGCTCGATGTCGCGGCGAAACGGTAGTGGTCCAGATCGAAGCCGATCTTGTCGGCAAGGTCCTTCGCATCTTGAGAGGATTCCAGACCGACGGAGAGGACTACCATATCGAACTGTTCTGTAAGCTGGTCTCCGGCTTCATTAGTGTACTGGATCGACAAGCTGTCGGAGCCGGCAACCGGGTCAAGCGTGTGAATGCGGGACCGCAAGAACCTGATTCCGTTATTTTTTGCTCGCGTGTAATACTGCTCGAACTCCTTGCCGAAAGTCCGCATGTCCATGAAAAAGATTGCCGCATCAAGGTCGCCCTTCTGGTGTTCTTTGGCTATCACGGCTTCTTTTATCGCATACATACAACAGACTGAGGAGCAGTAACCATTGTTGCAGTGGGCCGTGTCGCGGGACCCGACACACTGGAGCCAGGCGATCTTCTTAGGTTCCTTGTGGTCCGAAGGCCGCACGAGGTGCCCCTTAGTGGGGCCCGAAGCCGAAAGGAAGCGCTCGAACTCCATCGAAGTCACCACGTTCGCCAGCTTCGAGTAGCCATAGGTGTCTAACTTGGAGGGGTCAAACGGCTGGAAGCCCGGCGCGGCGATGATTGCGCCCACGTTCAGTTCCATTTCCCTGGGCTGTTCTTCGTGATCGATAGCCTTCGCAAGGCATGCCTCGACACACTGATAGCATTCGGAACACACGCCGCAGCTAAGGCAGCGCGCCGCTTCGGCCCTCACCTGCTCTTCGGTGAACCCGAGCTGCACTTCTTCGAAATTGCCGGCGCGGATCTTCGGAGACATAACGGGCATACGCGCGCGCGCAATTCTATCATAGCCTTCGGTCGCAACTTCCTGGACCGCTTGCCATTCCTTTTCGCGCCCGGCGCTTAGATCTTCCCCGCAGATGTATCGGCCAATCGAAATTGCTGCCTGCTTGCCGGCGGCAATTGCTTCGATCACCGTCCTTGGTCCGGTCACCGCATCCCCGCCCGCAAAAATGTCGGGATCGTGGGTCTGCAGGGTGAGCGGGTCGATTTTCATCGTGCCCCATTCGGTAAGCCGGCAGGCGCACTCTTCGGTAAGACACGCCCAGTCGGATTCCTGGCCGATCGCTGGAACGACCGCGTCCACTTCCATGATGAACTCGGACCCCACAACGGCCACCGGCCGCCTTCGTCCGCTTGCATCAGGCTCTCCCAGCTCCATCCTCACGCATTCAACAGCCTTCACCCGCCCGTTTTCCCCGATAATCCGCCCGGGGTTGGTGAGGGTCATGATTTCGATGCCTTCTTCGCGGCACTCGTGGATCTCTTCCTCGTTGGCGGGCATTTCCTTCTCGCTTCTGCGATAGATCAGGAAAGGCTTTTTGGAACCATTGCGAAGGGCCGTTCGCACCGTGTCCATGGCAACGTTTCCGCCGCCTATTACCGCGACGCGATCGCCAAGGGGAACCTTTTTGCCAAGATTTATGTCTCTTAAATATTCAACGCCGGGGACCACCCCTTCGAGCTCTTCGCCCGGGATGCCGAGCGCTTTGCATTCCTGGGCGCCTATGCCCATAAAGAAGGCCTTGTACCCCTGGTCTCTCAACTGAGAGATGGTGAAGTCTTTGCCGATCTCCACCCCGGTTTTGAACTCAACGCCCATATCCCGTATGACCTGGATTTCGGCTTCGATCGTGTTTTTCGGGAGTCTGTAGGAAGGAATGCCAACGCTTAGCATTCCTCCGAGTATCGGAAGTTTTTCAAAAACCGTTACCTGGTAACCTTCTACCGCCAGGTAATAGGCGCACGATAAGCCCGCCGGACCCGAACCGATGATTGCGACCTTCTCGTCGCGTTTCTCTTTTATCTCCGGAACAAACCTGGTTTCGGAGCTCAAATCCATATCTGCCAGAAAGCGCTTGATCGAATCGATCGCCACCGGCTCGTCGACTTCACCTCTCATGCAGGCGGTCTCGCAGGGATGATGGCAGACTCTGCCGCAGATCGCCGGCAGGGGGTTTTCTTCCTTGATAAGCTTTAGGGCTTCCTGATATTTGCCCTGAGCGGTCAAAGCCACGTAACCCTGAACCGAAATGTGCGCAGGGCAGGTCGCCTTGCAAGGCGAGGTTCCGCGTTTTTCAATTGAAAATGCTCCCGGTACTGCTTGCGCATACCTGCGGAATGCAGCCCGGCGCGAATTGAGTGCCATATCGTACTCATTTTCGCACTCGATGGGACAAACTTTGGCGCACTCGCCGCAACCGGTACATTTCGAAGGATCGACAAAACGGGGCTTTTGAAGGACCTTTACAGTGAAATTTCCCGACTCTCCGCTAACTTGCTGAACTTCAGAAAGGGTCAGCAGTTCGATGTTAAGGTGCCGGCCGACCTCGACCAGCTTGGGAGAGATGATTCACATCGCGCATTCGTTTGTGGGGAAGGTCTTGTCCAGTTGGGACATGCCTCCGCCGATTGCGGGACCTTTTTCGAGAAGGTGGACGAAATATCCTGAATTGGCCAAGTCCAGAGCAGCCTGCATGCCGGCTATGCCACCGCCGACAACCAACACCGAACCGACCGTATCCTTATCACACGCTTTGCCTGTCATACTTCCTCCTGATGCACATTGAGGGAGGCTGGAAATCGAATTGGTAGAACCCGTTTTGGAATTAAACGCACCTTCCAAACGGCCTAAATACTAACGTAGAAAGTGCTGATTCATGACCCTGACAGGAAGGTTCGTCAAGAGAGCGGTGAACGAGGATTTTGGATCAGAAGCATTTTCAATCGCCAATTCTTACTGAAATCGATCCGGAAGGCAAGAAAAAATATGGCGAGGGCGACAAATTTGCCTTGTCCATTTCTCAAGAACTGAGAGGAGCGCTATGGAGTGTATAGGCTTTCAAAATTCGCGATTCCAACGACTTGAAAAAGCTCATTTCAAACCGATAGAATGCTTGCATAATAACGTAAATCTCTCTTATAGTGCCGGAGATTACTGTCTTAACAGATAGCCTGAAAGTGGGTTTATTTTCGACTTGCGGGGAGGTCTCGAACACGATATGGCGGTTGCCGCAAAGATGAATCAGTTTATGGAAAGATCCTCGTGGATTCGAAAGATGTTCGAGGAGGGCGCGCGCCTGAAAAAAATCCATGGGGAGGACAAAGTCTTCGATTTCAGCCTGGGGAACCCTAGCGTTCCGCCTCCGGACATAGTTCGCGAAAAACTGATCGAGCTGGTTAAAACTGATGAGGTTGGAATGCACGCATATATGCCGAACGCGGGCCTTTTTTCCACCCGCTCAGCCATGTCCGCCTATTTTTGTCAGGAGTACTGCATCTCCCTGGCACTCGAGCAGGTAGTGGTAACATGCGGAGCTGCGGGCGGCCTCAACATAATTTTTAAGGCGCTGCTCGATCCCGGTGACGAAGTGCTCTGCCCGGCCCCCTATTTCGTGGAATACGGGTTTTATGCGGACAATCACGGCGGGGTGCTCAAAACGGTGCCGACACTCGATCCGGACTTCAATCTCGACCTGGATCGCATGCAAGAAGAGATTGGCCCGCGCACCAAGATCGTACTCATCAATTCTCCGAACAATCCGACCGGCCAGGTCTACCCGGAGGAGTCCATTGCGCGCCTGGGGAAGATTCTGGAGGCAAAAAGCAGCCAGTTCGGCCATGTAATTTACTTGGTCTCCGATGAGCCCTACCGGAAGATCGTTTACGACAACTGTTGCGTTCCGTGTGTTTTTCAGCACTATCCTAATTCGCTGATCGCAAGCTCATACTCCAAGGACCTTTCGCTGCCTGGCGAGCGCATTGGCTTCGTAGCACTTGGTCCCTCCGCCGAAGATGGGGCTAATATCATCGATGCGCTCTCGCTGGCAAACCGGATTCTCGGCTTCGTAAACGCCCCCGCTCTCATGCAACGGCTCGTAGTGGAACTCCAGGGAGTCTGCGTGGACGTTGATATCTACAAGGCCAAAAGAGACCGGCTTGTTAGCGCTCTCACGAAGCTCGGCTACGAGCTGACAGTCCCACAGGGGGCTTTTTACCTTTTCCCTAAAAGCCCGCTTCCCGACGACATCCAGTTCGTCGGACTTCTCCAGGAAGAAAACATCCTGTGCGTTCCCGGGAGCGGATTCGCAGGGCCAGGCCATTTCCGGATTGCCTACTGCGTCGCTGACTCGACGATCGAAGGAGCGCTGCCGGGATTCGAAAGGGCCATGAAACGTTCCAAAAGTATTTAGGAACCGTATTCAGGAGGGCAAGAATGCGAAAGAAGCTCGTTTTGCAAAGAAATCTCCGCAAAGGCGGAGGCCAATCGTATTTGAAGTATTTGGTGATTTCGGCGGTGTGTCTCCTTTTCCTGGTGCTCATAACGGACCACTATTTCAAAGGAAAGACCAAAGATCTTAGCAAAACGCCCCTTCCCGAGAGGGGAGTGATTACAAAAGAGGTCCCAAGACATCTTGAGCCTCCGGCTCCCGAGGTGCCTTCAGAACTGGCGAAGCCAGCCGAACCAGTCAGACCTCCCGAGACCAGGCAGCCTGGAGCGGAAACGGAAAGCGAGGGCATGAAGACCTCGGAGATCCAGCCGGCGTTCCAACCACCGGCGCCAAGCCCGGCCGTTCCTCAGAGGCCGTCCGCTTTGGAAGCGCCGTCGGAAGGCAGAGCCTCCAAATCCGACGAAGCCGCGCCAAAAGACCTGTTCCCCAAAAAGGGCGCTCGATCCCAATCCCCAGCGACCACAGCCGTAAAGGCGCCTGCAAAAGCGACTGCAAAAGTCGACGTTCAGGCCCCTCCGACGAAACCAGCCCCTCCAGCAAAACCGGCCTCTCCGACGGTAAAGGGAGATTATGCGATTCAGGTAGGAGCGGTCTTCAAAGACAAGTCGCAAGCTGAATCACTTCGGAAAGACCTTGCGGCGAAGGGCTACCGCGCAGTGATTGGCCCCGCAACCAACGGCTGTTGCTATGTGGTGACTACGGGTCCATGTCCCCAGAGCAAAGCCTACACGCTTCTGGAACAGATGAGGATACAGGGTTTGAACAATACCAAAATAATTAAACTTGCCCCTACCCATACACCAGCCCCAAAACCCGCTCCGCAATAGCATGTTGCGCCGTAAGACAGGTGGAGACCTTATTGACCTCAAATCCAACGGACAACCCGGGTATTCGCCCTTGTTCCGCACAAAAAAACATTGCATGCATAACGGTTAATTGATATACTAGTGATAAATATCACTATCTCCGTTTTGTCGAAAAGGATAAGTGGGAATGTATAAGATTCTTGAAAGAGAAGTTCTTAGTGACGTCACGAAGCTGATGGTGGTGGAAGCTCCACAAGTCGCTCGAAAAGCTATGGCAGGGCAGTTCATTATCGTGCTCATGCACGATAATGGCGAGCGTATCCCTCTGACCATCGCCGATTATTCCAGGGAGGCTGGTACACTCACAATAATCTTCCAGGAAGTTGGCAAATCGACAATGGAAATGGGACAGATGAAGGTGGGGGATTCGTTCAAAGGTGTTGTTGGTCCTCTCGGGCACCCGACGGAGATCGAGAATTTCGGCAAGGTCATCTGCGTCGGAGGTGGGGTCGGGATCGCTCCTGTCTATCCAATTGCGAAGGAACTCAAAAAGGCAGGAAATCACGTAATCTCCATAATAGGCGCCAGGACGAAAGACCTTCTGCTTTGGGAAGACAAAATGCGAGCGGTCTCCGATGAACTTATCGTCACTACCGATGATGGATCATACGGCCGCAAAGACCTGGTTACCGTGCCTCTCAAGGAAATCCTTGAATCGCAACCCGGGCAGATTGCCAAGATTTGGGCCATCGGACCGGCCATCATGATGAAGTTTGTCTCAGCCACGACCAAGCCGTTCGGTGTGCCGACCATCGTCAGTTTGAATACCGTCATGGTGGATGGTACCGGGATGTGCGGCGGGTGCCGAGTCGTCATGGACGATGGCGCTCGCTTTGTTTGCGTGGATGGCCCCGAGTTCGACGCACACAGAGTGGACTGGAACCTTTTGTTGTCACGGATGGCGTTTTATCGTTCGGAGGAACAGGCGGCGGTTCAAGCCTGGCGTGAGGGCCACAAGTGCAATCTAGAACGTGCTGTCGAGGGAGTGAAATAAAGAAATGGCAGAACTAACTAAAAAAGAGCGGATGAAGATTCCCCGTCAGGATATGCCCGTGCAGGAGCCTGAGGACCGGGTGCAAAACTTTGACGAAGTGGCCTTGGGATTCACGCTGGACCTTGCCAGGAAGGAGGCTGAACGCTGCCTCCAGTGCAAGGAACCTCATTGTATGGAGGGCTGCCCGGTTGAAGTTACAATTCCCGAGTTTATCGAAGCCGTACGCGTAGGCGATATGGCCAAGGCCGTCGAAATCATGAAATCCAAGAATAACCTGCCGGCTATTTGCGGCAGGGTCTGCCCACAGGAAGTCCAGTGCGAGGCGCGCTGTATTCTTGGCAAGAAGGGGGAACCGGTCGCCATCGGACGCATCGAGCGTTTTGTTGGGGATTTCGAGCTCGCAAACAAAACATTTGAGGTTTCCAAAGGACCTTCGACCGGCAAGAAAGTCGCGATAGTAGGATCCGGACCTGCGGGCCTCACCTGTGCTGTCGACCTAGGCCGGATGGGACATGATGTCACCATCTATGAATCCCTCCATACTCCGGGAGGCGTGCTCGTTTACGGCATTCCTGAATTTCGGCTCCCCAAAGAAAAGGTTATCCGGGCCGAAATAGAAACGGCGGCAAAGGCCCTCGGTATTCGCATACTCACTGACCACGTCATAGGACGTACTCTTACCATCGATGAATTGATGTCCGAACACGATGCAATTTTCCTGGGCACCGGGGCCGGCCTTCCGATGTTTATGCCCATTCGGGGAATCAATTTCAGTGGGGTCATGTCGGCAAATGAATTCCTTACTCGTGTCAATTTGATGAAAGGCTACCTGTTCCCCAAATTCGATACTCCCGTAAAGGTAGGCACAAGAGTGGCCGTGATAGGTGCGGGCAACGTTGCGATGGATTCTGCGCGTTGCGCTCTTCGCCTGCAGTCCCTCCGGGCCAGCGAAAACGGCGCCCAAAAAGGCGCAGAGGTCCATATAGTGTATCGCCGCTCACCCGCCGAGGTGCCTGCAAGACTCGAGGAAGTGCATCATGCCAAGGAGGAAGGGGTCATTTTCGACTTTTTGACCAACCCGATTGAAATTTTGGGCGACGACAAAGGTTTAGTGCGTGCGATGCGTTGTATCAGGATGGAACTGGGAGAACCCGACGCATCAGGCCGCCGCAGTCCAATTCCAATTAAGGGTTCTGAATTCGAAATGGAGGTGGACCAGGTGGTTTTTGCCCTCGGAACCAATCCGAACCCCCTGGTTTTCCTCAATGCCGACGGCCTTCAGCGCACCAGGCACGGGACGGCTGTAGCCAACCAGGAGACCGGACGTACCACGATGAAGGGCGTTTGGGCCGGAGGCGACCTTGTGACGGGCGCTGCAACTGTCATCAGCGCAATGGGAGCAGGCAAGCGCGCAGCGGCGGATATCGACCGTTATCTCAAAGGTGAAATCGACTGGTAATCCTGAATATCCCACTGTGCAGAACCTTCCGAAAGCCGGCCCGGACAAATCTGAAATCCGGGCCGGCTTTTTTCAGGCACTCTTCTTCGTTTTCCATCTAGAGAGCCCCTTTCGATGAGGGTATTCCGCTGCGGCGGGGATCCAACGATATGGCCATGCTCAGCGCACGGGCAAATGCCTTGAATGTCGCTTCGAGCATATGATGAGTGTTGGCGCCGTACAAAACCCGGATATGCAAGGTGAGTCCGCCGTTCTGGCAAAAGGCCCTGAAGAACTCGGGCGCAAGTTGGGTTTCAAATTCCCCGGTCCGCTCGGCCATCGGCGGAGTATCATAGACCAGGAAGGGGCGGTTTGACAGGTCCAGGCTAACCGAGGCGAGCGCCTCATCCATCGGGACGACAAAATGCCCGTAGCGAACGATGGCTTTCCGTTCCCCCAACGCTTTCGAGAGCGCAAGGCCAAGACAAATGCCGATGTCTTCGACGGTGTGATGAGCGTCGACTTCCAGGTCGCCGGTTGCCTTGATCTTGAGGTCGAAGAGCCCATGGACGGCGAAAAGAGTCAGCATATGGTCAAGAAAGGGGACCCCCGTATCCAGCTCTGCCCTGCCGGTTCCGTCAAGTGCAATTTCTGCGGAAATTTGAGTTTCTTTAGTGCTTCTCGCCACAGTGCCGATTCGTTGGACAGCCATAAGGGACCCTACCTCTCTTGTTAGAGTGTACCTCACCGCTCACACAATACATTCTAATCCACAAAATTCAAGAAATTCATTTATAGAGTGAATGCGAACGAATTAGTGGAGCATGCAGTCAGGCAGGACGAGCAGAAACAACGCGCAGTGCTGCAGCACGCTGACATGACAACGGCAGAATGGTCCACCGGCAATCTGTGCCGGGAGCCATATCAGGCCAAAAATTAACATTTGGTTTCGGGCAAGGCTGTTTCTGCATCACCGGTGATCACCAACCTCGGTTACTGTCACGCCTGCCGGCGATGCACGAATTTGAGGTAAATACGGTAATCCCCTGATTCTACCCCGCGGGGAATCTTTTGGCCGTCCGGGATGAGAAGCGTAATGACGCGACCGGAAGATACGCTGCCCGAAGAAGAGGTTTCTCTTCTGTCCCTGATTTCCAAAAGCCTTGCCTCCACCGAAACTGCCTCGCCATCCGGCCTGTATTGGGCCGATGGGCCGATTCTAACGGTCTCGCCTATTACTATATTCATGGCCTGCTCCTTAAATTAAGACTTTAATAGAGCTATCGGCCCGAATCAGGCGTCGACATTAAGGTAAATAATTTATACAACGCGTATGAATCGAAAGTCCGCCTGGCTTTGAGCAACGGGAAGCTCTTAACCCTGCTTTATGCCTTCGGCTTTCGCCACCTTTGCCCAGGTATCGCGAAGCGTAACCGTGCGGTTAAATACCATTTTGTCCGGGGTGGAATCCCGATCTACACAAAAGTATCCAAGCCGTTCAAACTGATACCGGCTCCCAGCCGGGGCTCCGGCAACGCCTGGCTCCAGTTTGGCCGGCTGAATCACTTCGAGGGAATCGGGGTTTACAAAGTCCTTAAAAGTCGATCCATCCTTTTCTTCTGAGGGGTCCGCCCGATTGAGTAGTTTATCGTATAGCCGGACTTCGGCGTCTATCGCATGAGCGGCGGAAACCCAGTGGAGAGTCGCTTTGACTTTACGGCCATCCGGAGGCGAATCTCCTCCTCGGGTGGCAGGGTCGTAAGTGCAGTGCAGCTCGACCACCTCGCCCTTTTCATCCTTGATGACATCGACGCATTTTATGAAGTAGGCGTAGCGAAGCCTTACTTCACGCCCCTGAGCGAGCCGGAAGAACTGCTTGGGCGGATTCTCCATGAAATCGTCGCGTTCTATATAAATAACCCTGGAGAAGGGTACCTTTCGGGTACCGGCGGAAGCATCCTCAGGGTTGTTTATCGCATCGAGCTGCTCAACCTGGTTTTCGGGATAGTTTTCGATAACTACCTTCAGCGGTCGCAGAACTCCCATGACTCGCAGTGCTTTGAGGTTCAAATCTTCCCGGACACAGTATTCCAGCAGGCCGTAGTCAACCAGGCTCTCGCGCTTGCCTACCCCTATCCGTTCGCAAAAGTTTCGGATCGCCTCGGGCGTGTATCCGCGCCGCCTCATGCCTGCGAGGGTCGGCATCCTCGGGTCGTCCCATCCGGTCACATAGTGTTCCTGAACAAGCTGTAGGAGCTTTCGCTTGCTCATGACCGTGTAACTCAGGTTCAGGCGCGCAAACTCTATCTGTTGAGGATGGCAGGGAACGTCCAGGTTGTCCAGATACCAGTCGTAGAGGGCTCTGTGGTCCTCGTACTCCATCGTACAGATGGAATGTGTGATGCCTTCGAGCGAGTCCGATTGACCGTGAGCGTAGTCATACATTGGATAGATGCACCATTTATCTCTTGTGCGCCAATGCGACATTTTGCGGATGCGGTACATCACCGGATCGCGCAGATTGATGTTAGGGGAAGCCATGTCGATTTTTGCCCGAAGCACGTGTTTGCCGTCAACGAATTCGCCCGCGCGCATGCGTTGAAAAAGGTCCAGGTTTTCAGAGGCCGGCCGGTTCCTGAACGGGCTTTCCTTTCCCGGCTCGGTAAGCGTGCCGCGGTATTCCCGGATTTCATCGGCACTAAGGCTGTCCACATAGGCCCTGCCGGCCTTTATAAGGTCGATTGCCCACTCGTATAGTTGCTCGAAGTAATCGGACGCGTGGTAGAAGCGGTCGCCCCAGTCGAACCCGAGCCAACGGACGTCATTCATGATGGAATCGACGTATTCCAGTTCCTCTTTCCCGGGATTGGTATCATCGAACCGGAAATTGCAAAACCCCCCGAATTCTGCTGCAAGCCCGAAATTGAGGCATATGGACTTAGCGTGCCCTATGTGCAGATAACCGTTTGGTTCGGGAGGAAAGCGGGTCAAGACCTTTCCCCCGCTTTTTCCGCTCTTCACATCATCGGCGATTATGTTGCGAATAAAGTTGGGCGGGACCTTCGTATCCAGGCCGTTCATCTTATTTTTCTCCGGTTGAGTCGCCACACCTGCCACTTTGACCTTGATCTGAAATTCGTTTAGTCCATCTGGATGAACCTGCTTACCTGCTTGTTGACGCTGGCGTAGATTTCCTCATCGGTCCCGAAAATATCCACGATGCACTTATGGTCGATAAGCTTTTCCACAACGTAAGCCGTAACGAACAGGCTTACGAAATTGGGGCGGGGGACCAGCGTCCTGAGGTTAGCCGTCTGGTACTGGATTTCGAATTCCTCCAAGTCCAGGATATTTTGAAGGGCCAATTGAATCTGGTCCTGCAGGTCACCTTTGCTGACGGTTTCGATCAGACGCTCTTCGATTAGCTTCATCGAAATCCTGTCAGCCAGTTCATCAATGTTGTGACGAAGCTGATTCATGGCGTGATACCGCTGGGACTCTTTCTGATGATCCAGTTTTGATATCACCGCGGATTCTCTTACGTTCGGCCTGTATTCTCTTCCCACGCCATTTCCTTTCATTTTGTCATCTTGCACGTTTGAACCGAACTTATGGTTCTTCGCGCCCGTATGATTGGCGATTGATTATCGCAGCCAGGTAACCAGCCCCGAAACCATTATCAATGTTTACAACGCAAACGCCCGGAGAACAAGAATTAAGCATCCCCAGCAGAGCCGCAATACCCCCAAAACTGGCCCCATACCCTACACTGGTCGGAACTGCAATCACCGGCCCCTTGACCAAGCCTGCCACAACACTGGGCAGGGCGCCTTCCATCCCGGCGACCACTATGTAAACGCTGCCTTTGCGCAACTCATCCCACGCACTCAGCAAGCGGTGGATCCCCGCGATTCCCACGTCGTAGTTACGCTTTATTTTATTCCCCATAAACTCGGCTGTCAGCGCCGCCTCTTCGGCAACATCAATGTCGGAGGAACCGGCACAGATCACATGAATCGTTCCTTCCGGAACAGGCTGCGGGAGCGTCTCCTGTTTGAAGGTGAGCGCTCAAGCCTGCGGGTGGTAGTCCACCGGGCCTATAAGGGCCATAATCGCCTGAGCCTTCTGCTCATCAACCCTGGTAATAAGAATGTTGCTTCCAAATCTTATCATGGATTGGGCGATTGCAGCGATCTGATCCGCCGATTTGCCCTCTCCGTAAATGACCTCGGCAAACCCGCGGCGCAGACAACGATGGTGATCCACCTTGGCAAAACAAAGATCTTCGAACGGCAGCTTCTCGAGGTATTCGAGCACTTCCTGCATACTCTTGCCGCCATCTTTGAACGCCAGAAGGATTTCCTCAATTTTGTCCATATCAGCATGCCTTCGGCAAAGATTCCAGAATAAGTTCAACCTGTCTGCCAACCACTCCCTTGAAAGAATTTAGGGCTTTGTTGGCCGCCTCGCCATGTTTTCTCAGGCCCTCGATATCCCCCAGCCACTTTTTCCACCGGGAAAAAAGGTCTCCGGGATCGAGCACGAGAAAGCTTCCGCCGAAATCGCGCAGGATTCTATGTTCATGCAGGACTTTTTTCAAGTGAGGACCGTAAAAAACAGCCTTGGACCAAGCCGCAGGCTCTAAAATATTGTGACCGCCAACCGGCTCGAAGGTGCCCCCGCAGAAAATCAGGTCACCCACCGAATAGATGTCAAAAAGCGCGCCCATGCGGTCAACAAGCACCACCGGAGCTGTCCTTGCGTACGTGCCTCTTTCGATCTCGGTCAGCCGGTCATAAGCGATGTTTTCTTTCTCGAGCCACTCGGACATTTTGGGAATATTTTCCATATGTCGTGGAGCAAGGATCGCTACGAGACCGGTGGAGAAATGGCGAAGTCGCTGGAATACCCGCAGCAGGTCGATTGGTTCCGACCCGCGAAGGCTGCCTCCGATGAGGGTAGGTCCATTCCCTATGTTCAGAAGCTTTTTCCAGTAATCTGTCCTCCCCGGACGTGCTTTTTGGGGAAGCCCCTCGTATTTTGAACTCCCCAGCGTCAAGACTTTCCCGGGCGTAACGCCGAGCCGAACTGCCCTCTCTGCGTCTTCGCGTGAGTGCATTGCCATAAATGTAAATCGCTCGAAAACCGGCCGGAAAAGAGGTGAAGAAAGCCTGTAGAATCTTTCGGAGGAACTTGATATGCGCCCGTTGAGCAGTAGGGCTGGGATGTTTCTCCTATTCAGTTCCCGGAAAAAATTAGGCCATAATTCCGTCTCGAAATTAATAAAAAGGTCCGGTTGAACGGTACCTATTGCCCTTGAGATGCATCTGGAAAAATCCAGAGGAAAGGGGAAAACGGGAATTTCGGCTGAAAGTTGAGCGCGCGCAAATTTGAGGCCTTGAGGGGTGCCCGCCGTCATGGAAACTACAGCATTCGGCAATCGTCTTTTGAGTTCTGCCAGTGTAGGTATTGCCCCGGTCACCTCACCGACCGATACGGCATGGCACCAGATCCGCGGCCTCCCGGCGGCAATTGCCAAGCCGTCATAAAACCCAAGTCTTCCTCTTTTGAAGACGGGGTCTTTTAATGACCTGCGCGAAAGAAAATCGATAAAGTCGGATTCGATACTCTTGAGGATTAAATTGTATACGGAGTTATAAAAATCCAGAACATACCTCCAACAGCAACAGTGAGGCGCCAGGATCGGCAAGCTTGTACAGTGTTATTCGCCCGGATGCATTTCCTTATCCCCATGGGCGTCGGAAGGACATTCTTCCGGCCAGTCGGGAAAACCTTCCCACCCAGCGCCTTCTGTTCCACATGGGGACACGAAGGCCCCTTCCAACCGGGCACGCAAAAGGTCGTCTAAAAGTATATTCCTTTTTTCTTCCGATACTGTCATGCTATAAGTTCCTTACCGGCAGGACTTTTCAAATTCATTCAGCTTACATCCTGGAAAGAGTAATCGCAATGCCAGAGACAACGGAGTTCTCAAAAAATAATGGCAACCCTGTGCCGATTTTTCAAAACTTCGTCAGTTTCCGTAAATATACTGTTAACAAATTGTTGGGAAAATGTACAAAACCATTCCACCCTGACGGCATCGTCTCACTTTTGCTTGAAATCGTCAACGGATTGTTAACTCATATATACTTAAATTTCAAACAGTTAATAAACTTTTTGACAATCCCGATACCCCTTATTAGTATTATGAATCTTTACTTAGTTAAAAAAACAAAAACAATAAAAACATCGAATCGAGGGATACCATGAAATTCCAGGTGGAAAAGGCAAGCCTTGTCCAGGTCCTTCAAAGAATCCAGAGCGCCACCGAAAAAAAAACCACGATGCCCATTCTTAATAACTGCCTGATAAAGGCCGCTGAGGATGGCACCTTAGAGTTTTCGGCTACCGACCTGGAATTAAATTTGTGGACAAAAATAGGAGCGGAGGTAAAAACTGAGGGCAAGACTACGGCATCGGCGCGAAAGCTGCTGGAAATAGTTCGTGAGATTCCCCAGGATAGGATATCTCTGGAAGCAACGGGCAACAGCAGGCTGCTCGTCAAAGCAGGACGTTCCCGATTCGAGCTTTCCACCATTCCGGCCGAAGATTTTCCAAATATAAATCTCTACCAGGATTTAACGCTTACACGTTGCGATACGGCGGTCCTCAGGCGTGCGCTGCAAAAGACGCTCTACAGCATTCCGATGGAAGAGGAAACGTTTACAGCCCCGGGGCTTTTGTGGCATTCAACCGAGGAAAACGACTTCCGGTTCGTATCATCTGACGGACACAGGCTCGCCTATTACGAGGTCCCTGCAGCGGCGTTCCCCGGGCTTGAAATGACCAGAGAGATCATAGTGCCCCGAAAGGCGGTCCAGGAAATGTACCGGTTGCTTGAGAAAGAGACCGAGGCATCCATCGGAGTGGATGAGAATTCGCTCGTGCTCAGAACCCCGAGCACATTTCTCAGCACTCTGCTGCTCGATGCGGAATTTCCGGAATATGAAATGATTATTCCTGCCGAAAGGCCGTTTGGAATTTTAGTTCCAAGCGAAGTCCTCTACCCGGCCTTGAAGAGGGTCGCCGTGGTAACTGATGTCACCTACCGGCACGTCAAGTTCAACATCAGCAAGAACTCGCTTGAGCTCGAATCCGGCAATCCGGAGCTCGGAAACGCCAACGACATTATCGACATCGATTATGACGGTGAAGATTTCAGCGTAGCGTTTAACGTTAAGTACGTAATGGACTGCATTTCAGTCATGGAAAGTCCGACAATCAGGTTTGAGTGGGTGGACCAGTTTCACGGCGGCATCTTCCTGGCGCCCGAAGACCCGGGGTATTTGAGCCTTATCATGCCGATGGTGATGTGAGCTATAGGAACTGGAGCAGGAAGAAGGTATGAATCGGCTGTCACTGGATCATGAAACCCTTGCCCGCCTGTGCCAGCGGCATCACATTCGCCGGCTGTCCCTGTTCGGTTCAATGTTGCGGGGCGGAGGCCGGCCGGACAGTGACGTGGACCTGCTTGTCGAATTCGAGCCGGGAAAAGAGCATGGACTGCTGGGCCTGGCAGGCATTGAGGCCGAACTCTCGGCCCTGCTCGGCGAACTCCGGGTGGACCTGCGTACTGCCTTGGATCTAAGCCCCCACTTCCGGAGTGAGGTTATTCGCACAGCAGAGGTGCAGTATGCGGCCGGATGATCGTATCCGCGTGCTGCACATGATCGAGGCGATACAGATGGCAATGGATTTCGTGTCTAGGCCTGATTGGACACGGCGAAGCTGTACAAACTTCATCTATCCAAGTCGGACGGTCTTTCACAGATGAGATGTTTGGCCTATTGAGAGCGGAAGGCCTAGGAGCGTTGAACCGGCGCCGAAAACCTCAATGCCGTGCCCAGGGACAGGCGTTAAGCACTTTTTGAAGTGCCACATCATAAGGTCTACATCCAACTTCCAGAGAAGCTCTGAAACATTGTGCCGGTACCGGTGTACGTGCCAGTCGATTACGCTGAAGCCAATAGCACGAAAAAAGGGCTCATGGCTCCGAAATACCTCCTCACTGGTGGTCACTCGGATTTCTTGTGCACCGTAACGAACCATGTCGCTCAATGCCAAGCAGGCAAGAGTCGAGCCGAGGCCGTGATCTCTTGCGGCAGGAGACACAGAGATATGGCAGAGTTTTGCTTTGTGCCCATTCTTTGTAATAGCAAGACCATGGACTTCTGGTCCATTCCATGAGATGAACATCCTTCTACGCCCGCTTTCAAACCCATCTTCTAAGCCTAAATACCATTCAAATATTCCTGGATAGTATCGCCGGAAATTTGCAAGATATGGTGCTACGTGGACGCTTATTAGATCGAATCGGCTCATTGTCAGTCCTTCCAGTCAGCGAATATGCTGGAAAGCTTTAATTCCTGCCTGTCATATGCTGATGGCTGTGGCTTAGTTTTAGCGGACATTCTAAATAGCTGGATTCTAGCCAGGAGGCTTCCGTCGTAGAGCCGGGTCGGCATATCTGTCGCCCGAACCTCGAAGATCAAAGGTGTGCCACGTCTGCTTTGGGTACGGTGCAGGCCAAATCCAGGGTGTGCAAAACCGGCATAGTGGATACGAATATCGCCTATGCGTTCCGAGATAGCAATTACTTCGACGGCGACATCACGGGGTATGCAGAGCCGCTCCTTTGACTTCATTATGTAGAATTTGCGTTCTTCGAGGAGTACCGAATGTTCAGCGCCTTCTCCCTCAATTGAAACCTTCTCAAAGTAGTAACTAGGATTTAGCGATTTATCGCGCTTTCGGAGGTCAATATGCTCATGTTCGGGATTTGGTGCTGCCCTGTAAATGTACTTAAAGTCTGAATCTGCGAGATCTACTGTGAGATCAAAAAGGGTGGGGTCCGCTGTTCGTGAATCACCATATTCTCGAACGAGAGTTTCCCACGGAATCCAATCATTACCTTTGTCTTGATTTCGAATATACCAGAACGGAGTTCCAAAATCCTGAATGAGGAATCTGGTTATAACCGAGGCATGCGACGGGCCGGAAAAGAGGCGAAGCTGATTTAGGCTGGCTCCGGGACTTATTTTGATCGAAAACGTTTGGGGCAGGACAAGCAAAAAAAGGGGACCTTCATACCCCATCGCTACGATATCATACTCGGTATTCTCTTTGGTGAGGAGACGAGTAATAATATCGAGTCGCCCGATACTGCTCCTGCCTGTAGCTCGTCCGGTTATGTTAGATGGCAATTTCAAATAGTGATCTAGTTCGACAAGGTAGATTTTTCCCTTCTCGAATAGAAAATATTCTCCAGAGGCATCTTTTTCAGGTCCTATTTCCTCTGATTTAGCCTGGATTTTTGCAAGTTCGCGCGTGGACGGGCGCGACCCCTCATTAAGCCTCCAGGCCTTATTGCTTAATAGAAGATCGAATGCAGACGCATCAGATTTTAGACAATTAGAGAGATGGCAAGCTATCATATCATTTTTAAAGAGTTGCTCAATCTGCTCCTTAGCAAGAACGCCGGGACTTATTGCAATAGCACTCCTCATTGCGTCCATCTCCGATCTGGCGGATCGATACGCATCAACCGCAGACGCCCCTTCATCGGTCTGGGTGATGTCCTGGTTGGATTTCTGAGAAACCAGGCATATTGCTGCTTCTTGAGATCCCCTTCGTTGAGGTGCTGGGATCGCCATCTATCCCAAGTTTGTTCTGTAAACTCGACACAATCATAGAGTTCGCATCTTCCAACAAGAGCACCGAAGCTAAGATTATCAGGGAGAAAATTGAACCTTTGCCGGGCATTTGAATCGGGTTTAATTCCGGCATGTAGCCACAATTCACCACGGTATTGGGTGGTCCATGTTCGGACCTCTATAGTCTTAACCCCCTGCAGGATGAGTTCCGTCCACGGTTGGCGGATGCTCAGGGCAAACAGCGAAGGATTCCGCCCTTCACCTGTTTTCTCTGAAGTATTCATAGACTGGTGCCGCCGCATCAATTTCTGTCAGGTGCAATCGCCAATAGTACGGCGCATTATCTTTTGCGCCGCAAAGGCAGACTAACTTGCAATAGTTTCGGCACTGAAAAGAAAATAAGCACTATCCAGCTTTTGGTCTGCCAATTTGAGTATCATGGTTACACAAAAATGCCGCGCCCATGCTCCGGCGATTTCTTCAGTCCCCACCGACCGACCTTGGCATACTAGCCAATGGCGGAATCAGGAATTCCAATTCACCAGCCTGATTCCGGATTTCGGTAGCTCACATTGCGCTCGTTAGTATGCCAAGTAGCTCAAGTTATGCTGTCGTCTAGTCAGCCTGCCTCCTGATAAAAGTGGGAATGCTCAAGTCTTCTTCTTCGTGGGAACGGCTGCCTCCGGTGATCATCTGAAGCAGAGTTCTTCTTTTCGGCGGTTGCTGTTGCGAATCGGATTCGGATTCGTCCTGTTCCATTCCCTGAGCCTGTTCGCCCAATGGAAGTCTCTGCCGGACGCTCGGAGGTACCTGGAGAAGGTCGTAATCGATAGCGGGCACTACCCCCTCGGGCCTCAATCTTCTCAGTGGGCGGACCGTTGAGGGTTCGGCGCTCTTTTTCTGCCCGACTTTTCCGATGCCCGTTGCGATCACGGTGACACGAATCTCATCTTCCATCTTCTCGTCGATAACCATGCCCAGGATAATATTGGCTTCGTCGGTGACCTCTTTTTGAATAATCGAAAGGGCTTCTTCGAATTCATGCATACCAAGGTCTGGACCGGCCGAAATATTGATAAGGGCTGCGCGAGCTCCGTGAATCGAGATATCTTCGAGAAGCGGGCTTGAAATAGCCTGCTGTACGGCCTGGGAGGCCCTGTTCTCGCCGCGCCCCACGCCCGTGCCCATCAGGGCAAGGCCCATCTCTCCCATGACTGTTTTAACGTCGTTGAAGTCAACGTTAATGTAGCCCTGCTTTATTATCAGATCGGAGATGCCCTTTACGGCGTAGAGTAACACGTCGTCGGCCCGCTTTATCATTTCCAGGAAGGTGGCTCGCCTGTCGGCCAGGCACAAGAGCCGGTTGTTGGGAATGGTGATAACAGTGTCCACGGTGTCCTGGAGGGCTTTTAAACCATCGTCTGCATGGCGGAGCCGGACTTTTCCTTCCACCATAAAAGGCTTGGTCACAACCGCCACAGTGAGCGCGCCGATTTCCTTGCAAATCTGCGCCACGATGGGAGCGCCGCCTGTCCCGGTGCCGCCGCCCAAGCCGGCCGTTATGAAAACCATGTCGCTTCCGGTGACAGATTCCCGAATCTTGTCAACGTCCTCCTGGGTCGCTTTAGCCCCCATTTCGGGCTGTCCTCCAGCGCCCAGGCCCTTTGTCAAATTGGTTCCAAGTTGAATTTTGATCGGTGCGAGACTTTTCTCGAGCACCTGCCAGTCGGTATTGGCGGCAATAAAATGAACTCCCTCGAGTCCGGCGTTTATCATGTTGTTAATGGCATTGCCGCCCCCGCCCCCTATTCCCAGAACGGTAATCTTGGCTCTGTTGCTGACTCCGGTTTGCTCCATCGTCATTTGCTCCATTCTGTGATTCCCCCTCTTAGTCGCTTTTCTCGCCATAGTCTTCTCCGCCTGAAAAGCTCCTCCTTGATTAAAGCAGCCAGCCGTTCCGCCCCTCAAACCAGCCCCGTCCCAAGGGACCGGTCCCTCGATTGGGCAAATACGCCTAAAATCCCCCTCGTCTCCCCTTTAGGAAAGTAGGAGACTACCAGAATTCTTTCCACCACCTTTTAAAAATTTCCCAGACAGATCCGAGTTTTCCGCGCGAATCGCGCATCGGCATCCCTCCTCCGTGATCTTTTCCGTAGAGCAACAGTCCGGCTGCCGTTGAGTAAATCGGGTTTTTCACTACGTCGCCGAGACCGCCGAAATTGCATGGAACCCCGATTCTCACCGGCATGTCGAACACTCTTTCTGCAAGCTCACGAATTCCAGGCAGCAGGGAAACGCCGCCTGTAAGGACCACCCCGGCGTGCAACGATTCAATGAATCCCGACCGGACCAGTTCCCATTCGATAATGTCCAGAATTTCCTTGACCCGCGCCTCGATAATCTGGGTGAGAATCGACTGGGCAAGTTGGCGCGGCTTTTGGCCGCCAACCGATCCGACCTCGATGACGTCCTGCTGGTTAACTATCTCTGCCAAGGCGCAGCCATACTTTTTTTTGATCTTTTCGGCCTCGTCCATTGCACACCGAAGGCCTACGGAAATATCCGAGGTAATATGGTTTCCGCCCAGTCCGACAACAGTCGAATGCTTGATCGCATTGTTTTGAAAAACTGCTATTTCGCTTGTCCCTCCGCCGATGTCTATCAGGGCGACGCCAAGATGTTTTTCGTCAGAATCCAATACGGCGCCGCTTGACGCCAACGACTCCAGAACAACATCTTGAACTTGCAGTCCAGCCCGCTCGCAGCATTTCACAATGTTTTGAACCGCACTTGTCATCGCGGTTATGATGTGTACCTTTGCTTCCAGTCGAACTCCCGCCATTCCGATCGGATGGTGAATGCCGTCCTGGTCGTCGACAATATATTGCTGGGGAAGAACGTGCAGTATCTGCCTGTCGAAGGGAAGGGCTATTGTCTTTGCCGCGTCCAGAACTCTGGCAACGTCTGATGACGTGACCTCGCGGCTTTTTATGGCGATCACCCCGTGACTGTTCAAGCTCTGGACGTGCGTTCCGGCAACCCCGGCGAAAACGGAAGAAATATCGCACCCGGCCATGAGCTCAGCTTCTTCGACCGCTTTTTTTATGGAATTGACCGTCTGGTCTATGTTTACGACGACTCCTCCCCTCAGCCCGGCCGATGGATAGGTCCCTACGCCTACTATATCTATCCCCTCCGCGGTGACTTCTCCGACCACGGCGCAGACCTTAGTAGTCCCAAGGTCCAGGCCGACGATCAGTTCCTCTCTCTTTGCCATGAGGATCCTTTCAAACTTCCTTAAAGGCGTATCTTTGCGGGAAATCGTCGCAATGTCGATGCGCGATATCCGGTCAGCCCGGCTGCTTTGCCCGTCCCTGAACCGACTGAGGGACTGGAAAGTTTCCCTCCAGATACGCCTTGCCCGGATAATCGAGATCAATCCGGGTCACACGATCGGTCCAATCCCGCTCGTTCAGGGTATTTATCACTTTCCTGAGTTTTGTAATCTTTTGCTCGAAAGCGCCCTTCCCGATGTCGACCGGCACGGCCCTTTCGCCAAGAACCAGGGTGAATCCGTTTTCGCTCAACCGGCATTCGTTTATGGCTGTCCCCGAGAGCCAGCTCTTTGAACTATCGATAGCCGCCAGTAGTTCCCTTATCTGTTCCAGGCTGTGTGCTGCAACCGGGGCTCCCTTCCCGGGATTGGACGCGCAAAGCCCGGTTATGAGGGGGAGCGCTCCGTTTCCATCCGAAGTCGCCTCAGAGAACAGGATGCCGTCAAAGTCCATCTGCATATTTTGGTCGCCACACTTGACAATGGCTGCAGGCATGCGCTCAACTATGTCCACTGCTAAGCGCCCGCTTAGTTCCAAGCTCATGGATGCTTCCCTCACCGCCGGTAGATTCCTCAGACGCTCGGCAGCCTGTTCGGTGCTAATGTTCAGGGTACATTGGCCTCTTTTTAGGCCGATCGCATCTAAAATGTCGGACCGGTCAAGTTTTTTGAGCCCGGTAATTTCGATTTTCTCCAGCTTGAGCCAGGGTGCGCTGACCATCTCATGATAGAGATGCGAAAGAGCGGCGCCGAGCAGTACGACAAAGCAAAATCCGGCAAAAACGACAAAAAAACCACGAAAAGTGCGAAAATTTCCCTTGAGACGCCTGAGTGTGCTCTCTTGATACCTGTTCTTTCTCTTTTTCTTGGGTTTTATCATTGGGCCGGGTTTCTACAAAGTTGTTCCAGTATACGAATTTCTCGTTCCAAACGCACGCCAAAAGTTCCATAAACTTCATTTTCTATCTTTTCTATCAGCTCGATAATGTCCCTGGCGAGGGCGCTGCCTCGATTGACGATCCAATTCGCGTGTTTCCTTGAGACCTCGGCGTCTCCTATTCGATAGCCCTTGAGCCCGGCCTTTTCTATAAGAGCTCCGGCGAACCGGCCCACAGGATTTTTGAAGATCGATCCTGCGGAGTGGAAGCGCAGAGGCTGGGTCTGCCTGCGGTGCTTGAGAATCTGCTCCGCGCGCGCCTTCACGGTGTCGCTGCGGCAAGGTCTGAGCTTGAAGCAGGCGCCCAGGATGATGCTGCTTTCCGGAATACCCATCGTGCGGTAACCGGGGGTAAGTTGATCCCTGCGGATTGAGCGTTTTCCGCCATCTGGTCCCAACAGCTCGACGTAAACAAGGGAATCTGAGATGGCGCCGAAAGATGTGGACGCGTTCATCATGATCGCTCCGCCTACCGTCGCGGGTATCCCGGCAAGCGATTCAAGCCCTTCAAGGCCATTTTCCATACAGTATAGGATAAGCTTCTGGAGCTTCGTTCCAGCTCCAGCGTAGAGTAACTTCCGGCCTTGTGCCCCTTGCTCGCTGCGGAACAATCCTTTGCATGCCAGGTGAAGCTGAATGACTGACATCTCCCAGTGTCCGTCGGGCGCCAGGACGTTGCTCCCTGCGCCAAGAACGATGAACGGGATGTCCAACTCCCGGATTGGCTCAAGAAGAGCGAAAAGCGCCTTTTCGCTACGGGGTCGTGCAAGCAGCCGTACCGGTCCGCCTACCCGGAAGGTGGTATGCCGGGCGAGCGGTTCATCCGTCCTGAATTCAACATCCCGAATGGATGCAAGAGAACGAATTGTGGAGTTCATCGCGCGCATGGCGTCGCACCTCGACCCTACTGTAAACGTGGATGCATTTCCAACTTATCGCCCCTTTACTCGCTCGGACCTCGTTGCTGGAGGTTTTTGAGAAGAGATTCGCCGACCTGCAGGATGTTGCCGGCCCCGAGCGTCATAACCACGTCTCCTGGCTGCACAATCGAGAGCAGTTTATCGTGCATCTCTTCCAAGGTCGGGCAGAAATGCAGATCATGGTGCCCGTGCGCCGCTATTTCTTCGAGGAGTGCGCGCCCCGTGACGCCGGGTATGGGTTTTTCGCTCGCCGCATAAATCTCGGACATGAGCAGTACATCGCAATGATAGAAACACCTCGAAAACTGCTCCATGAGAGCCTGGGTCCGGGTATAGCGATGAGGCTGGAAGGCTATTATCCTGCGCCGATCCGGGTAGCAGGCCGCGAGGGTTTCCAGAACCGCCCTTATCTCGGTCGGGTGGTGACCGTAATCGTCGAGCACCAGCACGCCCCGCGCTTCTCCCTTTATTTGAAATCGGCGCTGGACGCCCGTCATATCATGCAGCCCCGCCTGGACCGCTGTCCACGGTATTTCCAACTCGTGGGCCACCGCCACTGCCGCCAGCGAATTAAGCACGTTATGGCGGCCGGGAATTTGGATTTCCATCTCGCCCAGTTCCTCTCCCCCATGGAAGAGCCGGTAAGAGCTGCAGAGTCCGTCGGTTTTGACCTGTCTGGCCTGGAAATCCGCCTGCGAAGAAAACCCGTAGGTTGCGAACCGTTTTTCTACGCAAGGCAAAATGGCCTGGATGTTTTCGTCTTCGAGGCACAGAATCGCCTGCCCGTAAAAAGGTACTTTGTTTATGAACTGCAGGAAAGTATCGCGTATGTGTTCGATATCCCGGTAGTAGTCGAGGTGTTCAAGATCAATATTGGTGACAACAGCGATGGTCGGGGGCAACAGGAGAAAAGTGCCGTCGCTCTCATCTGCTTCGGCCACCATGAATTCGCCGCTTCCCAGTTTGGCATTGGTGCCCCAGGCGTTTAGCCTTCCCCCGATGACCACCGTAGGGTCAAGACCACCCCTCGCGAGCACCGTGGAAACCATCGAAGTAGTTGTGGTTTTTCCGTGCGCTCCGGCCACCAGCACAGAGTATTTGAGACGCATCAGCTCGGCCAGCATCTCAGCTCGGCGGATCAGAGGGACCTTGGGAAGCTTTCGTGCCGCCTGAAACTCGGGATTATCCCGGGAAACGGCCGATGAGGCTACCACGACATCCGCACCGCTGAGGTGACTCGGATCGTGACCTGAATAGACTGTAGCGCCTAACGTCTCAAGACGTTTCGTCAAATCCGAGATTTTCTGGTCCGAGCCGCTCACCCTGTAGCCGAGGTTGAGCAGAAGCTCGGCTATCCCGCTCATCCCTATCCCGCCAATCCCGATGAAATGTATATGTTGATAACGTTTAAACATAATCTGTCCATGGCCGGAAGTGTTTAGCCGGCATATTTGTCCGTTCTTTTTTCACAGCTCCTGGCTATGCTCATCAGGAGTCCGACAATTAAGCAGTTAGCGGTGTATGCGCTGCCCCCGTAAGAAATAAAAGGAAGAGGCATGCCCTTTGTCGGGACCAACCCAAGTACGACTCCCATATTGAGCAAAGCCTGGATGGAGAGCAACATCGTAAGTCCCAGCGCAAGTATGCTTCCGAGCAAATCGGGAGCTTCCCTGGAAATTTGAAGGCCGGTGCGGAAAAGAAGCAAGAAAAGCAGACAGGTCAGCACGATGCCGACAAATCCGAGTTCCTCCCCGATTACCGCCAGGATGAAATCAGTGTATGATTCCGGCAAATAGAGGAGTTTTTGCTGTCCGGCTCCGAGGCCCTTTCCGAAAAAGCCGCCCGAGCCTACCGCTGTCCACGCCTGAATGAGCTGATATCCCGAATAAAGGGGATCGACCCAGGGATTGAGGAAGGTCTCCCACCGAACGCGGCGGTAGGGGACGAGGTAGACGAATTTATAGAGTCCAAGGCCGGCAAAAGGGGCCATGACAAAGAAATAGCGGCACGGGACCCCTGCAGTCGCCAGCATGACGAGCATAAGGACCATGAACATGAAGGCGGTGCCGAAGTCGGGCTGTTTTAGCAGAAGTGCGCAGAATATGGTGCAAAGGACAATGAAGGGCCAGAAGCTTACGCGCGAGTCCTTGATGCGGTCCTGCTTTTTGACCAGAGCATTGCTGAGGAATAAAACCCAGATAACTTTGGCGAACTCGGCAGGCTGGAGGTGCAGGCCGCCGAAGCCAAACCAGCGCCGGGCGTTGTTGTACTTCTCTCCAAGTCCCGGAATCAGGACCATGACGAGTAGCGCAATCACACCAAGCAGCATGGGGCCGGAATATTCTTTGTACGAACGGTAGGATGTGCGGCTCGCTATGTAGATGATAGGTATTCCGAGCACGACGTAAAAAAGCTGGCGCTTGAGGTAATGATTGGGGTCGGAGAATCTGGTCAAGGCAGGAATGGAGCTGGCGCTGTAGATCATTATCAATCCGAAGGCGATTAGCAACGACACTTCGACCCAGAGCTGGATCTCAAGGGAGAGAGGCTTCCAGGCGAGTCGCTGTTTTTCCTTCGAGTCGGCTGCTATAGCCGGGGGTGCGTCTAGCGCCGTTCTAGTCAATCTATTCCCCCTGGGTCAGTGGTCAGAGAAACATTAAGATAAGCGGCCACACTGCAATTAAGATCTTTTTCCGACCACTGTAGTCTGCATTTGGTTAAAGCTCCGCCACGAGCTTTTTGAAATGATCCCCCCTTTGCGCGTAGCTCTCGTACTGGTCAAAAGAGGCGCACGCGGGTGAGAGCAGGATAACGTCTCCCGGCGAAGCCCTGGCCGACCGCATCGTGGAAGGCTGATCCCAAATCCGGATAAATTCCGGCCGAGACCTTCCCGGATAATTCGCCGTAAATTCTCGGACCTGCTTCCCCAAAGGCGAAAATCCCCTTGCCCCGGGCGAGGAGCGGGGCGAGCAACGGTTCGTAGGCGCCGAGTTTATCTTTTCCACCAAGCAGCAGCAGCACGGGCCGGTCGAACCCCTCGAGTGCCTTGACCACCGCACCGACGTTGGTTCCCTTGGAGTCGTCGTAGAAATCGACTCCCTTCCAGTTGCGCACCCACTCTACCCTATGGGCAAAGCCGCCGAACCCTTCAACCGCCGACTGAATTGCCTCGGTACAGACTCCCGCGCACATGGCGGCCAGGGCCGCTGCCATTATGTTTTCACGATTATGCGAACCCTGCAGCCTGGTTTTTTCCAGGTCAATCTCACACTTTCCTTTGCCCGGGACATCCACATCGATGGCGCCGCTTTCAACCCGGGCGTTTGCGGCTGAGTCAAAACTGCTGAAGGAAAGGACCTTACCCTGAATCTCTTCGATGCGCTTGCTGCAAATCGGGTCGTCGCCATTGATTATGGCGAAATCTGCGCTGCTTTGCCTTCGAAACAAAGAGAGCTTGGAATCTGTGTAAGCTTTGAAACTTTCGTAACGGTCCAGGTGATCTTCGGTTATGTTGAGCAACACCCCTATGTCCGGGCGGAAGGTGGAAGTGGTATCCAGTTGGAAGCTGCTGATCTCAAGCACCAGAATGTCGGCATGCTCGCCTGAAAGCATCCACTGGCTGAGGGGCGTTCCAATATTTCCGCCAACGAAGGGATGCCTTCCAGCCTGCTTCAGCATTTCGCCGATCAGGGCGGTTGTGGTCGTCTTCCCATTGGTGCCGGTTACGGCGATCACCGGGAGGCGGACCTGCCTCCAGGCCCACTCGAGTTCACCAACTATTTCTATTTTACGGCTCCTTGCTTCCTTAAGCGGCTCGATATCCAGTGGAATCCCCGGGCTGACGATTATCCGGTCTGCCTTGAGAAAATCTTCGAGCCGGTGGGACCCCATGTGCAGTGAACAACCTGCCTGCTCGATAGTGTTCAGCGCGCCATTGAATTCAGATAAGGAGCGCAGGTCTGTCGCCCTCACTTCGGCCCCCTGGCTTCGGAGCAAAGCGCATACGGCCCGGCCTGTTGCGCCAAGACCAACCACGAGCGTTTTTTCTGATCCCTTCCCGCTCATTCGTTAATTCCTCTCCCAAGTCTGGCGCCCGTCGCCGTCGAAGACAGCGCCGGTTCAGGCTTGGCAAAAATGCCCCGCGGCGGCTCGCCGCTCATGCACACTCCCCGGCCATTGCCTCCACGACTTTTTCCATCGTCATTCCGCGGGAGCCTTTGACCAGTATCCATGCCCCCTTGGGTGCAACCCGCCTCAAAAAATCCGCTGCTTCGGCATGATCGCCTGCGTGAAAGCAGAGGGACTCATCGAGTCCTGCTGCTTGCGCTCCCTTGAGTATCTCGATGCCCAACGGTCCGAGCGTGATGAGCCTGCCCGGTTTTGCAGCACCTACTGTTCTGCCTACCTCGAAGTGAAGCAGGGGGCTGTCCCGGCCGAGTTCGCGCATCTCTCCAAGTACTGCCACAAAAGGCCTGCCCGAGCTCGCGGAAAGGACCGCTTCAACGGCGGCAATCATCGAGCGGGGATTCGCATTGTAGGTATCGTCCACCAGGACCCCGCCGTTGCGGAGCGTGAAGCAATTCATGCGCTGGTGTACCGGTTCGCAGCCCGACAGCCCGGCTCCGACCTCTTCGGCTGAAGCGCCCGTGCTTAGAGCTGCGGCGGTTGCAGCAAGGGCATTTTGGGCATGGTGGATGCCCATAACCGGTAGCGATACAGGTATCTCAAAGCCCCCTGCGTTTATTCTAAATGATGTGTTTGCTTCGGAAACTACGATCTTCGAGCACACGGACACATCGGCGGCGCCATCCCTGAGGGAGCAGGTGATTTTTCTGGCTTTGATCCGTTTGGCGAAATGCGAAAGCATCGGGTCGTCCAGGTTCACCACGGCAACGCCGTCCGAATCCAGCGATTCCCAGAGCTTTCCCTTCTCTTCCATAATGCGCTCGATCGATTCAAGCCCTTCAAGGTGTGCCGGGTGTATATTGGTGATGATCGCGGCAGTGGGCGAGCCGATCTGTGCCAACCGCTCCATTTCCCCGGGAAGGTTTATTCCCATTTCCACGACAGCGATGCTGTGCTCTTCGCTCAAGTCGAGCAGCGTGAGCGGAAGGCCAATCAGGTTATTGAAATTGCCCTTGTTCTTCAGCACGTTCCGAGTTCGTCTGAAAATGGCCGCGAGCATCTCTTTCGTGCTCGTTTTGCCGTTGCTGCCTGAAACGGCGATTACCGGGATTTCAAACTTCATGCGGTGTTTCCGCGCCAGTTCGCCGAGCGCGTAAAGGGTGTCGCCCACTCTGATGACGGCAGCATAAGTATCCCGGGCAACGGCGCTGGGCTCCGATACAATTACCGCGCCCGCTCCCTTCCTGATGGCGTCATCAACGAATGCGTGACCGTCGCGGTTTTCTCCTGGAAGGGCAATGAAGCAGTCTCCCGGCGCAATCTCCCGAGTGTCTGTGGAAATCGCCCGGACTTCCACTCCGGGGTTCCCGGAAAGTATCTCGCCTCCCACAGCCTCAGCCAGTGTCGCTACTGTCCTGAACATAGTCTCTTAAAATACTCCCTGACCACCAGCCTGTCGTCAAATGAATGTTTGATGGTCCCAATGATCTGGTAGGTTTCGTGCCCCTTGCCCCCAATGAAAATCGTGTCTCCGGGACGACCCAATGCCAGTGCTGTTTCGATTGCCTTTCGCCTGTCAACTTCCCTGATGTAGCCCTTCTCGGCTGGCAGTTTTGCTGCTGAACCCCATTTCGAGATCCCGGTTTGTTTCATGCCTGCCTCGATTTCGTCGATGATATCATCCGGCTGCTCGGAACGGGGATTGTCACTCGTAAGGATTACCAGGTCAGCCCGCTCTGCTGCGATTCTGCCCATGATCGGGCGCTTTCCCCTGTCGCGGTCGCCGCCGCAGCCGAAGACAGCGATAAGCCTCTTTTCAGTCATTTCGCGAAAACAGGCCAGTGCTTTTTCCATCGCGTCGGGTGTGTGCGCGTAATCCACAATTACCTGAAAGCCGCACCGGCTCGGTATCGCAACACGCTCAAGACGCCCGTCCACGCTGGAAAGGTTTCGGATGCCCTCTTCGATGGCGTTTGATGCAATACCCAGAGACACTGACGCAGATATCGCAGCCACAATGTTATAGAGGTTCAGGCTTCCGACGAGCGAGGAATCAACCCTGATTTCCCCTTGAGATGTGCGGACTCTTGCGGTGATACCTCCGGGAGTGAACCGGGCTTCTTCGACGAAAACGCCATTTGCAGCTTCAAAACGTGGATGGGGGGAAATTCTGCCGGAGTAACGGATGATTTTGGCTGCGCGGGTCCCGTTTTCAATTATTCTTCTGCCGTAATCGTCATCCTCGTTGACTACTGCCACAGAAAGATGTGGGTCAAGATAGGACGAGAAAAGGATCTTCTTGGCCGCGAAATACTCCTCCATGGTCGAGTGAAAATCGAGATGGTCTTGGGACAGATTGGTAAAAACCCCGGTCTGGAATTCGCATCCGGCAATCCTGCCAAGCGCGAGCGCATGAGACGAGACCTCCATGACTACGTGTGAAACTCCGTCCTGGAGCATACTGTGAAAGAGTTTTTGGAGGTCCAGGGATTCGGGCGTGGTCATGGGAGCGGGAATTTGTTTGCCCGCCCATCTGTAGACCAGGGTGCCGAGGACTCCCGGACTTGCTCCATGACTCCGCAGAATGCTTTCGACGAGCAGTGAGGTCGTAGTCTTTCCATTGGTTCCCGTTATTCCAATGAGGGTAAGCCTGGAAGCCGGCTGACCGTAGAAATTTGCAGATATTGCGGCAAGGGCCGCGCGGGAGTCGCGGACGCGTGCAAAGGCCGTTGGAAGTCCGGGCGGCATCTCGGTTTGGGCAACAATCGCTACGGCGCCGCGTGATACAGCATGGTCGATAAAATCATGCCCATCCGCACGCTGTCCCGCAATGCAGACGAAAAGGCTGCCTTTCTCCGCATGCCTGCTGTCGTAGCACACACTGGACACGGGAACATCCTGCATCCTGATTGCGTCAATAACTTCCAGACCGTCTATGAGCTGTTTGAGCGTCTTCATCAGACTCGCATCGTCAAATTTTTATTTATTTAACAACGTTTCAGAACCAATACCATTTTACAGAAGGGGCGGCTTTGTTTGGTCCTCCCCTTGCTGAAAACCCTGAAAAGGAAGGAAGTTAAAGCTTCGCTGTCAAATTTACCCTTTTTCCCAAATAGGGGCGAGGGGATTTTGGAGTGCTCGAACACGCAAAAACTCCGGCAGGGCTTTGTGGAAACCAGCTCAAAGGGCGGTTCGGCCTTCCAAAAAAAAGGCATTTAAACAGCTCGGCTAATAAAGCCCTGCTTCCCGCTCACCAATCGTCAGCGAGTACTTTTCAGAGCCTGGGTGCTTCGGAGCAGGCTGAAGTTTCTTCGCAACAATCGGAACGGCCCCTGAGTTTTTTACAGAAGCCGATTTTTTCGAAGCTGTTTTCTGCGCGGATTTTGCGCCGGGCTTTTCGACCGCATTTTTTTTGCTGCCAGAGGCCTGTTTGATGTGAGCGGATGAGGCGTTAGCAGTGCGGATGTTGGGACTGGGTGTGGAATTTGGCACAGAGGGCATCACACCCAGGTATGGCAGGACTTTCGCGGCAATATTCCGAAATACCGGCGCCGCCACAACTCCCCCGTAAATAGAGCCCTGGGGTTCGTGCACAATTACCGTAATTACCAGTTTGGGCTGTTCGGCCGGGACATATCCGGTAAAAACTGCGGTATACTTGTTCGAAGCGTAACGCTTCGTAATTTTGTCCATTACCTGAGCCGTTCCAGTCTTGCCTGCCGCAGTGTAACCCTCGGGCGCCGCATTGACCCCTGTGCCGCCTTCCTGAGTTACCAACGCCATCATAGCACGAACCTGGTCGGCTGTCTTCTTTTGGATTACTCTTCGTGTTTTGATCGATTGGAGTTGTCTGACCGAATTCCCTTCCGCATCAAGAACATTGCTGACGATTATTGGAGGGCCGTATTCCCCTCCGCCGGCGATCACAGCAACGGCGTTGGTGAGCTGGAGGGCGGTAACTCCAATGCTTTGTCCAAAGCCGGTTGTAGCCAGGTCGATCGGTCTCCACCTCTTTTGCGGTCTCACAAGTCCCCTGAATTCTCCGGGCAGATCGATCCCGCTTAAAGAACCGAAGCCGAAGTCGTGGATGTATCGGCTGTATTTTTCGCTGCCGACGTGGAGCGCAATTTTGGCGGCCCCTATATTGCTCGAGTATTTTATCACCTCCTGCATGGTGAGCCAGCCGTAGGGGTGAACGTCCTTTATGGAATGGCCCGCCAGCATGCATTTGCCGCCTTCGCAGTATATTCGGTCATGCTCCCGGACCATACTCTGATCCAGAGCGGCGCTCATAAGGAACACCTTAAAGGTCGAGCCGGGCTCAAAGGCGTCGGAGACGACGTGGTTGCGCGCAAACCCCTCTTTGCAATCCTTTTTTTCCGGAATAATGTTCGGATCGAAGAAGGGCCAACTCGTCATGGCGAGCACTTCTCGAGTGTCAACGTCCATAACCACCACTTCCGCCTCTGCGGCCTTGTATTTCTGCACCGCCTTATCCAGCTCATACTCGGCAACGTATTCAATGAAGGTGTCCATCGTGAGCTTCACCCCGCAACTCTCGGCAGGTTCGGGAGGCGCCGACGAATTGAGCCACAGCCGCTTGTGTCCGCCGTCCCTCAGCTCACATACCGGGATTGGCTTGCCTCGCAGCACATCATCGAAAGATTTTTCTATGCCCTCTATACCGGCGCCGTCAATATTGACGAACCCCACAACCTGGCCGCCTACCTCCCTGTAGGGGTAAAACCGCTTGTATTCATCGGCGAGATTGAGACCGGGTTCTTTTACCTTCTCTATTTCAAGGGCCTGCTGATCTGAGAGATGCCGTTTAATCCAGACGAAATGGGCGGAAGAAGTGAGCTTTTTTTCAATCGATCCGGCTGGTTCGCTCAGAATGCGACTGAGAAGGGCCGCAGTTTTTGATGGGCTTTTGATTTGCGCTCCAAAAGCATAAAGCGAACGCTGTGGAACCGAGTAGGACAACACTCGCCCCTGCCTGTCATATATGGTGCCTCTATACGCGGGGACAGTAAACTTGTTGTTCAAACAGGCATTGGCGCGGCCCACCCAGAAGGAATGTTCGATCACCTGGAGACGAAAAGCTTTGCCCACGATGGCGCACAGGCCCGCAATCACCAAAAATTGGAAGAGCAAGCGGCATGACCAGTAGCGGGAGTTCAGAGATTTCCGCTGCTCGCGGCTTTCCATTTTTCTCTCCCGAATTCGATTACGCCCGGTTTGGTTTCAAGCTGCCGGAGCACTAGCGCATAACCACTTTTTGATCGGACTTGGGCGGCGCAAGACTGAACTGGTTTTGGCCAATCTCTCCCAGCCGCTGCGGGTCTCGAAACCGAGACCACTCAATTGTCAGTTTCCGCTGAACGGTGCTGAGGAGTTCGCTTTCTTCGTAAATTTTTGAAAGCCGATAGCCGTTTTGGATTTGCTGAACGTAGAGCCAGACGTAAAAAATCGCAGAAGCGACGAAAACAACACCCAGAATGATTGCCGAGGCAAGCCAGGTCCACACGCGCACAGGCCCTGGATCCCTTTGCCGGAAAGCAGGATCACTCGCCGGCTTCATACTGAAGATTGGGGCGTTTTCTTTTGCTCTGCTCATGTGCCTTTACGAAGCCCTGTCAAATATCCCATTCCGGCTTCCCGTGACCGGGAGCGGCGCAATGGAAGTCCCGTGCAAAGCAGCGCCCGGTCGATCTGCAGAACATATCCGCCCCCGCCATCCGGTTGGAACTTTGAGGTTCGGAATAATCCGCTAGGTCGCGCCTGAAAAGAAAATGTGTCGAAGGGCAGCCGCTTCTTGAAAACCTTTTTCTTGATGTCGTTGCCTTCATGATTGCGCCCTTTATGCTAATAAGTTATCAGGTGAATTTCTCTAAGCCCCGATCTGACCGGTTAATCTCCGCTTTTCTTTTGTTTTCCCCCCCAAAGCTTTGGTCCCCTTTCTCGTGGGAAGAAGTTCTCCGGACGGTCACCCCCGCGGCCGTCCGGAAAAGCTTCCCTCTTTCCCTTCCCTCTCCCCGGAAAGCACTTACTATCCCCTTTCGGGGTCGATCCGGCTAGATTCCCTTGCGGGCCCCCTCAAACCCGGAGGGAAAAAAGCCGTGGCGCCTGCGAATCAAAGCCTTTTGCCAATCTACACTCTGGCCGGCGTTTCCGATGGATGCAGGCTCAATTTCTCAACTGCCCTGAGCTTTGCGCTGCGCGCGCGCGGGTTGAGCTCAACTTCATCCAGCGAAGGCCGGAGAGCTTTTTTTGTTAGTAGCCGAACGAGCGGTCTACCTTCGCACTCGCACGCAGCGCGCTCGCGCGGACAGCGACACGACCGGGCCCAGTTCCTGAACGCCTCTTTCACGATCCGGTCCTCTAGGGAATGGAAGGCTACCACGCAGATCCTTCCTCCGGTTTTGAGAACTTCCAGGGCTTCAGGTAGAAAAAGCTTCAGAGAATCGATCTCCCGGTTGACCGCTATCCGCAGGGCTTGAAAAGTGCGGGTGGCCGGATGAATCCGGAAAGAATCCCTCGTCTGCGGGACGGTTTTCCGTATCAGTTCGGCAAGCTCCCGCGTGTTCTCGATGCGGCCCTTTCGCCTTGTGGCCACAATCGTGCGCGCGATCCTTCTAGACAGCTTCTCCTCGCCGAACTGGTATATCAAGTCGGCCAGTTCCCTTTCCGGCAGCGTATTTACAAGTTCTGCCGCCGTTTGAGGCAAATCGCGATTCATGCGCATGTCAAGCGGCCCTTCCCGCAAAAAACTAAATCCCCGCTGTGCGTCCTCGATCTGAAAACTCGAAACGCCGAGGTCGACGACGATTCCATCGGCCTCCTTGATGCCGTGCTTGTGTAGGACTCGGCGTATATCTGCAAAGTCAGCTTTCTCAAGAATGAGTCTTTCTCCATAGCCACCGAGCCTTTCTCGAACACGCGCGACCGCATCCCCATCCCAATCCATTCCGAGCACGACTCCGTCGGCCGCTGTTCTTTCCAGAATGGACTTGGCATATCCCCCTCCCCCGATTGTGCCGTCGACGTAAATACCGCCCGGTTTGCAGTTAAGAAGTTCGATCACCGGTCCGAGCATGACCGGAATGTGTTGACTTTCAGTTGGGCTCTCAGCCATACTAAAGCCCGGAATCCGCCATGTTTCGCAATGTCTGTGGCTCGTTCTCCTTGTAACGCATATACTGGAGGTCCCACAAAGCTTTGTCCCAGATTTCGAAACTGAAGAGCGCTCCGACAATCATCACCTCCCGGTCGAGGTGAGCTTCTTTACGAAGAAGAGGGGGTATCAGTATTCGCCCCTCATTGTCGAAGTCGCATTGCTCTGCGCCCGAAATGAAGTTGCGCACGAAGGATCGATGGTCGGGAAGAACCTGGGAAAGATTCGATGCTTTGGCTTCCATCTCTTCCCACTTCTCTGGCGGATAGGCAACGAGACATTCCCCGTGTACGGAGATAAAGAGAGAGTCGGTGTAATGAGTCTGCAGGACTTCCCTGAATTTTGCGGGTATTCGGAGGCGCCCTTTGGTGTCGAGCCTGGCGGCTGAGCGTCCTCTAAAGTTGGGTGAATCCAAGATTCCCACTTTCAGCCCCTTTTTCCCACAATTCACCACCTAGGCTTTTTTAGTAGGCTCAAAAACCGCCTTTGTCAAGTTGTTTTTGCGTTCTCGCTGGGAAAAATTCCTCTCGGGTATTTGACATCATCTGGAATTGAAGGATTAATTCCTAACTTGCGCGTTTTATGCTAGATTTCAAACGGGCGCCGGGATGCCTAAAAGGGTATCTCACCAGCTCGGAAAAGCCTCTGCTCGAACTTAATGGCCTTCCTTCCATGGAGCAGGGGCTTTTTGAATCTAGCAGGAGCGAGGATTTGGATGAACGCGGACGATGAGAAAATTCTGAAGGTGGCTAAGGAAGTGCTGGTAAAATTCATTGAAATGGGAACTGTCTCGCCTACGAATTTCGACGAGAAATTCCGGAGCATCTACTGGACCATCAAGGACACGATGGTGAGCGCGCGGTTGGACGGCCTCGAAGTCCCCTCCCCCTCGGATGAAAAAAAGCCGGAAAAATAAGAACCGTTTTCGAGCGGTTGTCTAACCACACATGCAATGGGTTCGTTTTTTCGCAGCAGCCCACCAAGTCTTTTCGAGATGGATCATGGCCTTGAATCGGTGTTGCTGGGTTACATCTTTTCCCTCCCGATTGTTCTCTCCGATTTCGGTTGGACATCTGGAGAGTTTTTAGTTAGTGTCCGTCCGGAAACCCGGATGAAGGTAGGAGAATTTCACCTTATCGAGACTCCACGCCCCACGAGGTTTCTGTTCGGAAGGGAAACCTTTTTCATCCTGGCAAGGAAATCGAGTTCCCCCCTTTCCTGGCGGGGCAGGGGGGATTTTAGCGCGGAGGCGCGCGTAATTTTAGTGATCCTGCCCGTGCCGCCGCCGAAGGCAGCGGCAAATCTGGCTGGCAGTCCCACCGCCTCGCCGCCGAAGGCAGTGGTCAAGTCGGTAGGCGGTCCCACCGCCTCAAAATTCTTCCAAGGGGGGTTCAATGCAAAGGACGCTTTCGATAATCAAGCCCGATGGAGTCGGCAAGGGGCTGGCTGGAGAAGTCATTAGCCGTTTCGAGAAGGCCGGTATCAGAATTTGCGCTACGAAGATGGTGCGGCTCACCCCGGACCAGGCCGGGATGTTTTACAAGGTTCACAGGGAGCGGCCGTTTTACGGCTCGCTTATCGAGTTCATGACCTCGGGCCCGATCATAGCGATGGTGCTCGAGGGGAAAAACGTAATCCAGAGGAACCGGGAGTTGATGGGCGCCACCAACCCCAAAGACGCCTTACCGGGTACGATAAGGCGCGATTTTGCGAGCGATGTCGAAAAAAACATCGTCCATGGTTCCGACGCTCCTGAGACGGCGGCTCAGGAAATAAAGTTTTTCTTCAACGATCTCGAGATCATGCACTAAAGGCAGGCATCTGAAACAGGCAAGGAGGGATTTACAGATGAAAGGCAGGCGTCAAACAGAGAGGCTGGGAGCTGCTGGGGTCGTGGTGGTATTAATTCTTTCTGTCTTTGGCTGCGCGTCGTTGCAAACGGCCGATACAGCGCAACAGCCTGTCGCCGTCAAGGCCCAACAAAGTCAACAGGCGTCTGTTCCCGCCAGTGCGGCCTCCGCATCTATGAACATTCCCTACATCCCGCCGCCGAACAGCATCGACCTGTGCGGCGAGCCTGTGCCTCTTGAGAGGCAGGACGTGTATGAGCGTTTCGACAAGGAATTCACGTTGGTTGTCTATAATCATGCCCAGGTCTACCTATGGTTGAAGAGGATGGAGCGTTATTTCCCATTAATCGAGGAACGGCTCCGTTACTATAATTTGCCTGACGATTTGAAGTACGTGGCCATCGTGGAAAGTGACCTTCTTCCGAATGCATGCTCTCCCAAGGGGGCGGCCGGGCCGTGGCAGTTTATGCCTGGCACTGGAGCGGCTTATGGATTGGAGCGCAGAGGGTCGGTCGATAAAAGGTACGATTTTGAACGTTCTACCGATGGCGCTTTTCTTTTATTGAACGACCTCTACAAAAAATATCATAGCTGGTCTCTGGCCATTGCGGCTTATAACTGCGGAGACAAGCGCATCCTTGACGAATCTCGAGTACAGGGCGTTCGCGACTACTATGATATGAAGCTTCCTCAGGAAACTGAGCGCTACGTTTTTCGCATTCTAGCGGTAAAGGCGGTGCTTAGTAACCCGAATCAATACGGGTACGACCTGCCCAAAGGGTGGGGATACCAGGAACTGAAGCTGGACCGGGTGAGCGTATCGCTGTCCAGGCCCGTGCCGATTCAGACGATAGCGAACGCTGCCGGCACAACCTACCGCGAAATAAAGCGTCTCAACCCAATTTTCCGGTCGGACGACATCCCCGCCGGCAATCATGAAATCAATCTGCCGCTGGGAACAGGCAGGGCATTCGAACTGAAGTTCAGAGCTGGAAATGAGGTCGCTGCCGGGACGGTAAGCTCGGAAAACTTGACGGCAAACGCGCAGGATTTACCTGACCCCGATACACCGGTCGTGGCTCCGGCCCCTGCGTCCTCTGCCTCGCGGACCGTAGCGGCCGTTCCATCGGCGAAGGCGAGCCCGCCCAAGGCGAAAGAAAAAGCCAGGGAGAAGATTTACCTGGTCAAGAAGGGGGATAGCCTCTCGGCCATTGCCCAGCGTCACCAATTAAGCACGCAGGAGCTGAAATCCGCCAATAAGCTGAAATCAGACGACCTGACGCCAGGACAGAAATTACGGATCCCGTAAGTTGATACGGACATTCGAAATTATTTAAGCGTGAGGCAAACAGGATGAGAAGAACAGGGTTGCTTTATGACGAAAGATTCATGCTGCACAAAACCGGGCCGGAGCACCCGGAATCTCCCGATAGGCTGATAGCGGCAATGCGCGGCCTGGAGGAGGGGGGCCTTCTGCAGGAACTCATCCCTATTTCAGCCACTGCCGCCAAAATGAAATGGATTGAGAAGATCCATTCGCCTGGGTACATACACAGGTTTGAGGAGGCATGCTTGCTCGATCTTGGCGAACTGGACTCCGCCGACTGCCAGATCTGCCCCCAAACTTACGAGACGGCTCTACTCGCTGTGGGCGGCGTTCTCAACGCAGTCGATATGCTCATGGAGGGGAAGATCGATAACGCCTTCTGCGCTGTGCGTCCGCCGGGTCATCATGCTGAAATGAAGGAGTCCCTCGGCTTCTGCTTTTTCAACAATGTGGCGATCGCAGCCCGATATCTGCAAATCCAGTGGAACGTCGAACGAGTCGGCATCGTCGATTTCGACGTCCATCATGGCAACGGGACGCAGCACACGTTCGAGGAGGATCCCAAGGTCTTCTACTATTCAATCCACGAACACCCCTCATTCGCCTATCCGGGCACGGGCCGCGAGTTCGAAAAGGGTGCAGGGCCCGGATTGGGAACTACTCTTAATTCTACTATTCTTCCGGGACAGGGCGATGAGGAATACAGGCGCAAGATAATGCGGGACTTGATTCCGGCGTTCGATGAATTCAAACCCGAAGTTATCCTTGTATCTGCAGGTTTTGACGCACACGCAGCAGATGACATGTCTGACGTTAAGCTCTCGACCGAGGGGTATTCCTGGATGATGAAAATGATCTTTCAAATGGCGGTCCAGTATGCCGGCGGTCGTCTTATTTCCGTCCTCGAAGGAGGATATTCGTTGGATTTGCTTCCGGAGCTAATCAGAAATCATGTCCAAATACTTCTGGACCTATAAGCACTCAAACTCAGTTTGAAGGGGGCCATTATGTTCATTGACAAATCGATGACCAGGGATGTTGTAACTGTCAGGCCGGAGACGGGAATACTTGCAGCGCAGGCCCTGATGGTCCAGAATAGGATCAGGCACCTGCCTGTAGTTGCCGAAGATAACTTCCTGGTCGGGATCGTTAGCGACCGGGACATAAGAAGCGCCATGCCTTCTACGGTTCTTTCCGAATCAGAAAAAGCGGCCGAGGAATTACGGCTGGCGGCTATGAAGGTCAAAGACATTATGACCGCCAACCCTGTGACCGTCTCCCCGACCCAGACGCTGGAAGACGCGATCCTGATGATGCAGAACCTGAAGGTAGGGGCCTTCCCGGTCGTCGGTCCGGAGGGTAAGCTCGAGGGACTAATATCGGTGCGGGACCTCATGCGGGCGTTTGTCAACGTGCTCGGTCTGCAGGAACCTGGCGCGCTCCTCGGAATTGTGGTCGAAAACAAAATCGGCCAGATGAAAAAAATCGTCGACGCTATAAGCGAACTGGGCGTTCCTTTCGGGAGCATCCTGGTATCAAGGGTGTGGGAAGAAGGCAAAAGGGCCGTTTTCCCCTATCTTCTCACCAATAACATCTCTAAAGTAAAAAACCACTTGCGTGAGCGGGGTTTTACGCTGCTCGATCCGATGGACTGGTATCTGGATCAGTTGCCGAAGAAGTAACCTTGCGGGTATTGTATCTGGATACCCTGTAAACAACACAGGGGTTCAAACTCTGGGCTGATCGAGGTATCGACTCACGGTATCGCAGGATCAAATCCCCAGCGCGGTTTCTTCCTGCCGGATTCGTTTCGTCAGGACCAATATATTTGAAAAGCCGAAGATAAGCGCTGTTATCCAGCAACCGAAAAGGGCCGGATAAACGAAGATTTCAAGCACAACCACGACATAATTGGGGTGTTTGAGGAATCTGTAGGGACCTGCGCGAACCAACCCGGACCCGGGGAGGACGATGATCCTTGTGTTCCAGAACCGTCCGAGGCTGAGGATGCACCAATACCGCCAGACCTGAAATAACACGAATACCAAAATGAGCGATGCTGGAGAACAGCGAAGGTTTGCGCCCCTTGCCGCAGCTTCCATGCCGAACGAAAAAAACCAGCACACATGAAAGCCGACCAGCAGCCTGGTATATGCCGCTCCGTATTCCCTGCCTCCAAGTTTTCTCAAGCGAATTTCGTTTAGTTTGGAGATAACCAGCTCCACCCCACGTTCGGCGGCCAGAATGATCAGGAATACATAGGCTGAATTGAATGCCATGTCGGATGCCGGATAACGGATTTAACGCATAATTAGATTCAGAGACCGTAAGAAAATCCCTAACTCAGTCCTCAGTCCTTTTACTTCATCTTCCGTTCTCACACCTGCCCAGAAAAGCCTCGGAAGAAAATCCCGGACCAAGCGCCGTGCTGAGTATTAAGTCACCCTGCCGGAACCGGTTTGAATCGAGAAAGTGTCTCAGAACGAAACAGACGGTTGCGCTGGACATGTTGCCGAACTTTTCAAGCACCTGCTGCATACTGTCAAGCTTTTCCTCTTCGATTCCGAGGGCGTCCCGGTACGCCTCTATGACCTTCTGCCCTCCTGGATGGGCCAGGAAGTGAGCGATGTCGGATGGCCCCAGGCCTTGCCTGTGCAGGAAATCCAGAATGGCCGGCCGTGCAGCTTTGGCGACAACTGCCGGGATCGAGCGGGAAAAAACCACTTTCAACCCTTTTTCAACGATTTGCCAGCCCATAATGTCCAGGGTGTCCGGCCAAGTTACCGACGAGGTGGATTCGACGGAAATTCTTCGCGCCCAATTGTCTTTGAGAGAATCCCCGGCCATGACCACCGCGCCGCATCCGTCGGCAAACAGTGAACTTGCGATGAAATTGCTCTTGGACAGATCTCCGCGGATAAAGGTGAGGCCGCAAAGCTCAAGGGTCACAACGAGCGCCAGCCTGTCCGGGTAGGTCCTGAGCCAGTCGGCTGCCCTGATCATGCCGGCGACTCCTCCTCCGCAGCCCAGACCCCAGATAGGCGTTCTCAGGATGGAAGGATGGAAGGATACCCGATTGAACAGGTGGGCGTCGATGCTGGGTGTCGAAATACCCGTTGAGGAAATGAAGAAAATATGCCCGATCCGGTCTGCTGTCAGATTTGTCCGAGTCAAAGCATCGCGAACGGCCTTTTCGGCAAGCTGGATTCCGTGCTCCAGGTAGACCTTGTTTTTCTCCGGAAAAGTCTTGTCTGTCTCGAACCAGTCTTCGCCGAAGCAAAAATGGCGTTCCGAGATTCTGGTGTTTTGAAAGACGCGAAGGAGGCGGTCCACTTCGAAGGAAGCTTTTCTGAAAACCTTTCCTGCGAACTGCCTGACCTCATTCTGGCTTACCTTGAAATCCGGTACGGCTGTCCCGACATCGATGATGTGCGGCATTTATTGTTTTCCTGACTCAAACAGGCGCGTTCCTTTTAGGAGCAACGGAGCGCAGGAGGAAGGATCAAACCCGAAAATGGCGTGAAGTTAACACGCCTTGTTCGGTGCGGTATTCTTAAAAAGAGCAGGGTTGCACGCGATACGCCGACCCTGCTCCTCCAGTTTATGCGGCCTTTTGCAGTATGGCCGGTTCCTCGTGCATGATTGGGCCGCTCAAGGCTCTCAGATCGAAATTCCTGAAAATCCGCTGTCCGTCAACATCGACAATCCGCAAAACATCCGATTGCTTGCGGTCACTCATTGTAATGAGATAATGCTGTCCGTACTGGTTTTTCACGAGATCCTCGGGAACTTCGAATACTATATATTTATCGATGCCCTTTGCCTTGAGGGCGTCCAGAAAATCGGGATCCTCGAAATGATCGGCCGAAGTGAGAGCAAGTATCGAGCCGCTCCCCGTAATAATTATCCCCGCTTTCATTCTTTGCCCCCTTTCCCGTGCGCTGAACATGTATATTATGAATAATGTTCCGCAAAACGGTGGTTCTATAAGCATAAAATAAGGAGAAGCCGCATTCGGGTCAAGGCGGTACGGGAAGGGGTGAAGAGTGAAGGGTGAATAGATGAATGGTGAGTTAAGACCAGGCGAAATCGGTGGGCGGGCTGTGGCGCCCGCCGCCGGGCGCACCGCCCGGCTGATATTATCCACACTGTTCCTTGTGTCCGTGCTGGCGGCAGGCGAAGTAGCGCTGGCGGCGGACGGCGCGCAGATATTCGCGACGCTTAAATGCGGCATGTGCCACAAACCTGACAAAAAGGCCGCTGCCATATCATTGGCGGAGATCGTCCGGGCCTTTTCTGATAAGGCCAAGCTCGTAAAGTTCTTCAAAGGAGAGATGAAGCCACTCATCGAAAGCGACAAGTGGGGTATGATGCGCGGGCAGCTCGAAAAGATAAAGGCCCTGCCGGACCAGGACAAGGAAGCGCTCGCCGACTATCTCCTGACTTTTAAGTAACCGGGAGCGACAAGGGGGAAGCAGGGAGCAGAAAAAAATAACTCCTGCTAGTTCTATCGCTACGCGAGGAGCAGTGATGAGTGGAAAACTCTTCAGTCTCTCTCCTAGGTATGCAACGGCCTGATTTCACTACTAAATATAGCGCATTCCTGAAAATACAGGCGGAATGCAGGTGCCGATCCGACAACCCATTGATTTCACTTACAGTTCCAGGTTCAATTTTCTGCAGTAACAGCGGATAACAGGGGTGCGAACAGAAAAGAGCATGGGTGAATCGGGAGGAGGCAGATCTTGATCTAAAAGGGTGGGCCATAGCGCTTATCTATATTCTGTTTTCAAGGATCCGGGCTTCGCAGTGAAACTAAATGTGACGGGTCACCCTTCGCTCCGCTCAGTAACAGATCGTCGCTTTCGACCCGACCGAAGCCCCCGTTTCATTGCAAATGCAGGGCGAATTCAATAAGGTCAGTGAACAGTGACCGGCGGACTGTTGTCAGTGAACAAGAAGAATAACTCCTTTTGGTTCTATCGCCTGGCGACGAGCAGTGAAATTCTTAAATTCCTCAATCACTCAGTCTCTCAATTCATAATTATACCACGAACGGATTTTTCCCTGCAAAACGGCAACGAGAAGAGGCAATAGAAACGGTAACCAGAAGCGGCGATAGAAACGGCAAAAAGAAGATGGAGCGGGAAGCAGGGAGCAATTAGAAAATAATTCCTCTTGGCTCTTTTCCGGCTAAAGCCGGTGAGAGAATTCATCAGATTATCGCTACGCGAGGAGAAACCAAGGTTCTCGAATTTGCCGATGAGCATTCCGTATTCCAATTCGAAATACGCCCAACTTTTGCCGGAGCCTTGTCCTTTCAACTTCGGGCTCATTTTTTGGTATTTACCGCTTGCAAATGGTACGTGCAAAAATGGAAACTTTTGCTATATTTTCTGCAGCGCCGGCATCACACAGGGAGATGGCACATGACAAGAGTACAAAAGCTTGAACGGGAGATCGAGGAACTTGCTCCGAGTGAGCTTGCAGCCTTTCGGAAATGGTTTCAAGACTACGATGCGGCTCAATGGGACATGCAAATTGAGGAAGATGCCGCCAGCGGCAAATTTGACAGGCTCGCACAAAGGGCCCTTGCAGACCACAAGGCAGGAAGGACAAGGGAAATTTGAGGCATTTCGCACCCGCTGATTTTTGGTCGTGTTACCGTCAATTGCCTAAGCAGGTTCAGGAATCGCCGATGCGAACTATAAATTACTCAAAGCCGATCCTTCCCATCCTTCACTGCATTTTAAGAAAACCGGACGATACCGAACGGTGCGAATCGGTCTTCACTATCGGGCGCCTGCCATAGAAGTCCCGAAAGGCCTGGTTTGGTTTTGGATTGGAAGCCATTCCGAATACGACAAGATCCTGAGCTAAGCAGTTACATATTTGCAATTATAAAGTCGTTGATAAACTGCATGGCCTTGGAGAAGGCGCTGTCGAAGGGAGAAGTGCGCCTTTTTTCCGCAAGGCGTTTCTTCAGGGGCATGGTCTTTTGCGAGAACCGGGAAGTCTCAAGTTTTGAAAAAATCGGCCTGATCCAGGTGGCAGGACGATGAAACTGGCCAGTTCGGGTTTGTTGGCAGAGTTTATCGAAATGATTGTCGGGGGAAGGCCTGACAGAACAGTGGATACGGCGGAGACGTCTTTTTGTCGGAAGTGGGGGACATGGCGTGAAACAGCCTTCAATGCTCAAGAGACCGACCAGTGAATTGGTAGCTGTGCGATCACAGAATTTCTCACAGGGGCAAATAAAGTTAAGATCAAGTATATTATTTTCCAATAAGTTGGCATTTATCTATGGACATTCCCGCAGGCCTGCTGTACAAGGGCTTTGGAATGTGAATAAACCCCTGAATAGAAAAGGCCCTAACACTCGTTGGCGCGAGGGTAGGGCCGAATCAAAGGGAAAAATGAATCATGACTTGGTCTGTGCAACCTCGTTGTCGGGATCCACCATTACCTTCTCTGCTATTGTAAGCGGTAGCCTCATATTTTGTCGAGAGGAAATGAGACGTTCTTTATCTGGTTCTCATTTCAGCACAGCCCCGGACGTGGATTGAAACCAATATGTTGGAATTTAGGCGAATTATTGACAATTAAGCGTCGTCCGGGGCCTTAGCGGAGGTGAAACGGGGTGATGCCTTACAATGCATTTCTGTTGGTAATCACAGGAGGCTAGGCTATGTTTAACGAACCCGTTGCCCACGTCACCGTAGGTGGTCGAGTGCACGCGCTCAGAGAACATCTTTTAAAAACCGCAGAACGTTCAGCCGCTTTTGCCGCAGCGTTCGGTTTTCGCCAGTGGGGCTGGCTGGGTGGCCTATGGCATGACCTCGGAAAGTATTCCCTGGCTTTTCAAAAAAAGCTCGAAGCTGCCGCCGGCGACGAAGCGCACCTTGAGGCCAGGGCGCGAGTCGATCATTCCACGGCAGGGGCGCTTCACGCGGTCGAAGAATTCGGAATAGCCGGACGTTTGATTGCCTATATCGCCGCCGGGCACCATGCGGGACTTCCCGACTGGGAGGCCGATTCCTCTGGCCGGGCAGCCCTGTCTCAGCGCCTATTGAATAAGGAACCGCTTGATGCCTCATTAGCCGGTCATGTCCCTACCGAAATTATCGCACAGAAGTTTCCTGTCGAAAAACCCGTTGGACGCGACCCCGCTTTTTGGGTGCGCATGCTCTTTTCCTGCGTGGTCGATGCGGATTTTATTGATACTGAAGAGTTTTTCGAACCGGAAAAGGCTCGGAAGCGAGGAGAATATCCGGTTTTGCCGAAGTTGCTTGCTTCTTTCGATGCATACATGGCTCAAAAACAGTCCAAGGCTCGGGATACTGTGGTTAACAGAATCCGGGCAGGCATACTAATCCGCTGTATTGAAAAGGCAAAAGACGCCCCCGGCATTTTCAGTCTCACCGTTCCTACCGGAGGAGGCAAGACTCTTTCGTCCATGGCTTTTGCTCTGCACCACGCCGCTATTCACGGGCAACGGCGTGTCATCTATGTGATTCCCTATACTAGCATCATTGAACAGACTGTGGATCAGTTCCGGCAGATTTTCGGCGATTCCGTGATAGAACACCACAGCAACCTTGACACATCTGATGCTGAGCGGGAAACACCGCGCTCTCGGCTTGCCTGCGAAAACTGGGACGCTCCTGTCATCGTTACAACGAGCGTTCAATTTTTCGAGTCGCTGTTTGCCGCTAGGACCAGCCGTTGCCGTAAGTTGCACAACATTGCTGGTAGCGTTGTGGTGTTGGATGAAGCTCAACTCCTGCCCCCGGAATTCCTAAGGCCGATACTTAAGGCATTGGAGGAACTCCGCGAACATTACGCCGTGACCGTGCTGCTCTGCACTGCGACTCAGCCTGCCTTGGGTCCGCATAAATCGCCAGGTTTTGACTTTGAAGGGCTGAAGGATATACGGGAGGTCATGGAAGACCCTGCCGGCCTCTTTGACAGCCTGAAACGTGTCGAAGTGAAATTGCCGGAGAGGATTCACGAAGCTGTGACGTGGGAAGAACTGGCCCAGGACTTGGCGAGGCTGCCCTCTGTACTTTGCATTGTTAATCGCCGGGACGATTGCCGACGCCTCTGGTCTCTCATGCCCCAAGGTGCCCTTCACCTTTCCGCTCTGATGTGTGGTGCTCATCGGACTGAACGAATCGCCGAGATCAAAGCGCGCTTGAAATCTGGCTTGCCCACTTGCGTCATCAGCACACAGCTCGTTGAGGCGGGAGTTGATGTGGACTTTCCAGTGGTCTACCGTGCGATGGCGGGTCTTGATTCCATAGCTCAAGCCGCTGGCCGGTGCAACCGTGAGGGGTTGCTGCAAAAAGGCTCACTTGTCATTTTTAACCCGCCAAGCCTACCACCTGCTGGTGTCCTGCGGCAGGCGGCCGAGATCGGTTCGCGGCTCATCTGTGTACCCGGAATCGACCCCCTTGTACCGGACAGTTTCATAGCCTTTTTCCGCGAATTGTACTGGCTCCAAGGGGCCGATCGGCTGGATGCCCGAAGCATTTTGCGCGATTTGGCGCCCGACCCCGGGTGTCGGTTCAGCTTCCGCACGGCTGCTGCCAAATTCAAGCTCATCGACGACACCGGCCAGGCGCCTGTTATTGTGATGCATGGAGAAGAGAGCGTGAAGCTGATCGAGCAATTGACGCGTCGGGGGCCTGAACGTTGGCTCTTGCGTGGGCTTCAGCGCTATATCGTCAATCTGCCTAGGTACCAGCACAGCCGACTGCTCGGTGAGGGCGCCATTCGCGAAGCTCATCCCGGCATTTTCGTTCAGAACCATAGTATCCTCTACGACGAGAACCTGGGGCTTTGTCCCGACCGTTCTGTCATTTGTGATCCCGACGATCTTATCGTGTGAACCCAAAAGAAAGGAGGCGCAATGAATGCAGGAAGGTTGAAGAGCCGAACCTTTGGCCTCAAGGTCTGGGGCGACAATGCTTGCTTCACCCGGCCTGAGATGAAAGTGGAGCGCGTCTCGTATGATGTAATGACGCCCTCGGCCGCTCGAGGCGTCTTGGAGGCGATTCTCTGGAAACCTGCCATCAGTTGGCATGTGGTTCAAATCGACGTGCTCAACCCCATTCGTTGGGCCTCGGTGCGGCGTAATGAAGTCGGCGCGGTCATGTCTCCACGCGCAAGTGGCCTGTTCATCGAGGACCAGCGGCAGCAAAGGGCCGGATTGATTTTGCGTGATGTTGCCTACGTTATCCACTCCTTCTTTGAAATGACAGCCGAGGTCGGTCCTGATGACAATGTCAGGAAATTCGAAGAGATGTTTGAGCGCCGGACGGAGAGGGGTCAGTGCTTTCACCGGCCCTATCTCGGTTGCCGGGAGTTCGCTGCGCATTTCGAACTCTGTCCGGTAATTCCTGATCCGAAAAGCATCGATGAGTCCCGCGATCTAGGTTTCATGCTCTATGATATTGATTTTTCCGGAGCCGAGCCTATGCCGCTCTGGTTCCGGGCGCAACTTCAGAACGGTCGGGTCCGTGTGCCTCCGGTGAACGATGCGGAGGTGCGGCGATGATTCTGCATGCGTTGAATGACTACTACCGTCGCCTTCAAGCTGACGGTTTGAGTGATGTGGCCACGGAGGGCTTTCAGAAGCAGTCGATTCCGTTTGTGATTGTGGTGAATCGAGGAGGCAGTTTCGTTAGTCTTTTGGACACCCGCAGCGGGGATGGAAAGAAAAAAGCAGCAAGGGAGTTCACCGTTCCCAAGGGGGTTAAGAAGACCAGCGGTATTGCCGCCAATCTATTGTGGGACTCCCCGGCCTATGTCTTCGGTAGGCCTAAACCCGCCCCTCAAAAAGACTCGGCCAAGCTCGCCGAAAGGGCTGTAGATCAACAACGCTGCTTCATCGGCACCATACGCGAACGCCTCGCCCCCACACTTGCCGATGAAGGGATTGATGCTGTTTTGCATTTTCTGGAGGGTGGCTATTTTGATACGGTTTTTCATCATCCCGCCTGGCCCGAGATTGAAGAAAACGGTGCGAATCTAGCCTTCCAGCTCGAAGGAGACACCTGTCTTGTGTGTGAACGGCCTGCGGTCATTACTGCTTTGACGAAAGGAAAGAGCGATGTCAGGTGTGGGCGCCAGACGTGTTTGGTCACGGGAAAACCGGACGAACCGGCAAGGCTCCATACTGCCATCAAAGGCGTCTATGGAGCGCAGACTTCGGGGGCTAACATCGTTTCTTTCAACTTGGCGGCCTTCACCTCCTACGGCAAAGAGCAGAGCTTCAACGCGCCCGTGGGTAGGTCCGCCGAGTTCGCCTACACCACAGCTTTGAACCATCTGCTCGCGAGAGGGTCAGGGCAGCGTCTGCAAGTTGGTGACGCCTCCACGGTTTTCTGGGCCGAGAAGAAGCACGAAATTGAGAGCGTCTTTGCCGACCTGTTCGGCGAACCGGCTAAGGGTGAACCAGAACAGGACTACAAACAGCTTGTCGCCACCTTTCGCGCACCCGAGTTGGGCGCACCGCCTCAACTCGATCCGAGGACCCGGTTTTTTGTGTTGGGGTTGGCTCCCAATGCCGCCCGCATTGCCGTGCGCTTCTGGTATGCCGGGACCGTTGGCGAGGTGGCCGGTAATGCGGAACAGCACTTCGACGATATAGAGATAACCCGTTCTCCCAAACAGCCCCATTACCTTTCTCTTTTCCGACTGTTGGTTGCCACCGCCAGCCAGGGCAAAGCGGAGAACATCCCGCCCAACTTGGCAGGCGAATTCATGAAGGCAGTTTTGGTTGGTACGCCATATCCTCAAGCCCTTCTAGCTGCCGCCATCCGCCGATGCCGTGCGGAACGTGAAATCACCTATCCCCGTGCTTCACTTATCAAGGCGGTGCTGGTGCGGGAAACAAGATATTACAAAAAAACTTCGAAGGAGGTCGGCATGTCTCTCGATACCACAAACAGCAACGTCGGCTATCGGTTGGGACGGCTTTTCGCCACGTTGGAAAAGATTCAGGAAGAAGCAAGCCCTGGCATCAACGCCACAATCCGTGACCGCTTCTATGGCTCCGCATCGGCAACGCCTGTGGCCGCTTTCCCTCACCTGATGAAGCTCAAGAACCATCACCTGAGCAAGCTGGAGAATCGGGGACGAGCCGTTAACCTCGAACGTATGATCGGCGAGATTATGGACGCACTAAGTGACTTTCCAGCTCATTTGAGCCAGCCTGATCAGGGACGCTTTGCCGTTGGCTATTATCACCAGCGCCAGGCCTTTTTTACCAGTTCGAAAAAGATCAACAATCCAAAAGAAGGGATAAACCATGAATAATCCTATTCAGAACCGTTATGATTTTGTGCTCCTGTTCGACGTAATAGACGGCAACCCCAACGGTGATCCGGACGCCGGTAACCTGCCACGTACAGATCCGGAAACCGGACACGGGTTGGTGACTGACGTGTGCCTTAAACGGAAGGTGCGCAATTATGTCCAACTTGCCAATGGTGCCAAGGGCGGTTACGACATCTTTGTCAAAGAGAAGGCCATCCTGAACAACCTCATCGATCAGGCGCATGAAAAGGAGGAGGTCAGAGGCAGGGAAAAGGGCGAGAAGACAGAAGCAGCCCGGCAGTACATGTGCAGAACCTATTTTGACGTGCGTACCTTTGGCGCCGTCATGTCCACCGGTAAGAATGCCGGCCAAGTCCGTGGCCCGGCTCAGCTTACTTTCGCGCGTAGTGTCGAACCAATCGTGCCGCTGGAGCATAGTATCACTCGCATGGCTGTTGCCACCGAAGCCGAGGCTGAAAAGCAGCAAGGCGACAACCGCACCATGGGCCGAAAGTTCACCGTGCCTTACGCCCTTTATCGTTGCCATGGCTTTATTTCCGCATCTTTTGCAGAACAGACTGGCTTTTGCGAAGAAGATCTGCAACTGCTTTGGAAAGCTCTGGTCAACATGTTCGAGCATGACCGTTCCGCAGCGCGTGGACAGATGGCGACCCGTAAACTAATCGTCTTCAAGCACGATTCGAAGATGGGAAAAGCGCCTGCACATCAATTGTTCGATCTGGTCAAAGTTGAGCCGCTCAATGGGAATGATGGGCCAGCCAGAAAGTTTGCCGACTATGAGGTGAAACTGGATAAATTCGCCAAACCGGACGGAGTGACCATCGAGGAAAAGATATAGTAGTGCCCTCCAAGGGGGGAACGAACGAAAAGCTCCACAAGCAGCCACCAGCACCACCAAGAGGTCGTAATGGAAAAATCCGATGGCAACAAAAGCACGACTCCCCAAATCATCCCGCCCCACGGCGGCTACCGGGACCTGAAATCCTACCAGATGGCTGAGATCGTTCATGACGCAACCGTGGTGTTCTGCGACCGCTTTATCGAGCTGCGATCCCGCACTCACGACCAAATGGTGCAGGCGGCGCGAAGCGGTAAGCAAAATATAGCCGAAGGCAGCATGGCCTCCGGCACATCCAAAAAAACCGAACTGAAGCTGGTTGGCATGACGTGGGCGAGTCTGGAAGAACTGCTGGTGGATTACCGGGACTACCTGCGGCAGCACGGACTGCTGCTCTGGGGCAAAGATCATCCGCAGGCGCGCCAGGTCCGGGGGCTGTGTTACACGGCAGATAGGTTCTACTCGACTTATGAGCCCTATACTGAGGCTCCTGCTTCCGCCGAAATAGCGGCAAATACTTTGGTTTGCGTTATCCACCAGGCCAATTACCTGCTGGATCAATTGTTGCGCGCCCTGGAGCAGGAATTCCTAAAGGAGGGCGGTTTCACCGAAAAGCTCTATCATGCCCGTCAGCAAATGCGCAACAGCGGAAAGAAGCCATGAATTATTCAGAAGACGACCTTCTCCCCATCTCCGCCCTGCAGCACCTTATCTTCTGCGAGCGGCAGTGCGCTCTCATCCATGTTGAGCAGGCGTGGGATGAAAACCGGTTTACTGCCGAAGGCCGGATCATGCACGAGCGGGTGCACGAGGTGGGGGAGGAATCACGGGGGAATGTGAGGGCCGCAAGAGGAGTGTCCCTTCGGTCATTGAGGCTGGGGTTGATTGGGAAAGCCGATGTGGTGGAATTCCACTGCGTTGAACGGGGCAAGTGGAGGCCTTTTCCGGTTGAGCACAAACGCGGAAAACCGAAACCGGAAGACAGCGACAAGGTCCAGTTGTGCGCCCAGGCGCTCTGCCTGGAGGAGATGCTCGGCGCCGAAGTCCCGTCCGGCGCCTTGTTTTATGGAAGGACGCGGCATCGGCTGGATGTCTCGTTTGATGATGCCCTCCGCGAAGCGACTGAAAAAGCCGCTGGAAAACTCCATGAACTGATCGGGTCCGGGAAGACGCCGAAACCGCTTTACAACGCGAAAAAGTGCAAGAGTTGCTCGCTCATGGACCGCTGCCTGCCTCAGGTGCTTCGGAAGAAACGGTCCGTCAGGGGCTATCTGGCCCTAATGCTGGAAGAAGAATCATGAAAAAACACCTCAATACGTTGTTTGTCACAACGCAGGGCGCTTACCTCAGCAAGGAAGGGGAGACCGTTGTCGTCAAGGTGCAAAATGAAATTCGTCTCCGCATTCCGGTTCATACCATCGGCGGTGTCGTTTGCTTTGGCAATGTTCTGTGCAGCCCGTTTCTGTTGGGATTTTGCGCCGAAAACGGCGTGGCCGTGAGTTTTCTAACCGAGCACGGGAGGTTCCTTGCCAGGGTCCAGGGGCCAGTCTCCGGAAATGTGCTCCTGAGGCGTGGGCAATATCGTAAAGCCGATGACCGCGAAGCCACTGTGGAGGTCGTGAGAAGTGTGCTCACCGGGAAGCTCGCAAATTGCCGGACCGTGCTCCAGAGGGTCTTGAGGGACCACGGGGAAAAAGTGAACGCTTCGGCCATTAAAGAAGTGTCTTCCATGATGACTCAATACCTTGAGCGGCTCGGCAGGGAGACGGACCTCGATGCCCTGCCCGGGATCGAAGGCAATGCCGCCAGCCTGTATTTCAGTGTGTTCAACGAACTCATCACCGTTCAGAAGGAGGACTTTGTCTTTGAGCAGAGGAACCGGCGGCCGCCCCTGGATAACGTCAATGCCCTTCTCTCTTTCGTGTATACCTTGACCATGCACGACGTCCGTTCCGCCCTGGAATCGGTGGGCCTCGACCCCGCCGTAGGGTTTCTCCACAGAGATCGGCCGGGCCGGCCTGGACTTGCTCTGGATCTGATGGAGGAGTTTCGGCCTTTTCTGGCCGACAGGCTCGTGCTTTCCCTGATCAACTTGAAGAAGGTCCGGAAAAACGGCTTCAAGAAGACCGAAACGGGTGCCGTGCTCATGTCCGATGAAACCCGAAAGGAAGTGCTCGTCACTTACCAGAACAGAAAACAGGAAGAGATCGCGCATCCGTTCCTTGAAGAAAAAGTGCACGTCGGCATGCTTTTCCATGTCCAGGCGCTCCTGTTTGCCAGGGCGCTGCGGGGCGATCTCGATGCATATCCTCCATTTATCTGGAAATAAGTGTGCGCCATGATGGTTGTAGTGAGCTATGACGTTTCCACAATCGACCCTGGAGGTCAAACCCGGCTTAGGCGTGTCGCAAAGGTTTGCAAAGACTACGGGCAAAGGGTGCAATACTCAGTTTTCGAATGTTCCGTCGATCCTGCGCAGTGGGCCTTTTTCCGCGCTAAACTGATCAAGGAAGTCGATCAGGATAAGGACAGTTTGAGGTTTTATTTCCTGGGCTCAAACTGGAGGCGCAGAGTTGAACATGTTGGAGCGAATGAGCCCATCGACCCTGATGATCCTTTGGTTGTTTGAGGCAACTGTGCGAACCTCAAGTTCACATGTTAGGACTTTTCGACCTAGCCTTACACCGACTTGGATTTGGGGACTTTTTCAATCAGGGAGGTTCGCAAGCTCGATATTGGTATCAATGTCAATGAGTTATTAAGTTCGATCTTTGACAACTGAATATTTCAAAAGGGTGAATTGGGGATATTCGCGGAATACCTCGTTTAAAACCTTTGTCAGCATATGTTTAGGAGCTGACTGTCGCCCCCCGCGCGGGGGCGTGGATTGAAACTATCGACATGTTGTAGGCAAGCGGCCCCATCACGGTCGCCCCCCGCGCGGGGGCGTGGATTGAAACCAATATCGGCGCTGCCCCCTGGTTGGCCTCAGTGTCGCCCCCCGCGCGGGGGCGTGGATTGAAACACGATCTCGGGCCGGGGGGTGAATTCCACGGTGGGTCGCCCCCCGCGCGGGGGCGTGGATTGAAACCCTACGAAGGAGTAACAAATGCCCGGGCAGATGGAAGTCGCCCCCCGCGCGGGGGCGTGGATTGAAACTTTTGCCTTGACATCAGGGAGCTGCCAATAACAGTCGCCCCCCGCGCGGGGGCGTGGATTGAAACTGTTCCTGTGCCCCAAGTAGTCCTGAATGAGCCGCGTATGTCGCCCCCCGCGCGGGGGCGTGGATTGAAACCTTATCTTTTGCTCCGCGAGCTGCTCCGCTTTCGTCGCCCCCCGCGCGGGGGCGTGGATTGAAACTTTCTCTTCTATCCCATGAAGGTTACCCGGACGCGGTCGCCCCCCGCGCGGGGGCGTGGATTGAAACCCTTCATAGCCCGCAGGTTTTGGACCAGGGCATGCAGTCGCCCCCCGCGCGGGGGCGTGGATTGAAACTCAGTATTAAGCCGTCTTAGACAAATATGGTCATGATGTCGCCCCCCGCGCGGGGGCGTGGATTGAAACAAGGTCGTCTATATCAAGGACGATCACTCCGCTTGTCGCCCCCCGCGCGGGGGCGTGGATTGAAACATTAATTCAACAGCTACTTGGGGCACGATGGAGTGTCGCCCCCCGCGCGGGGGCGTGGATTGAAACGAAACCGACCCCGAACGGCAGTTGCTGATGGCCGAGTCGCCCCCCGCGCGGGGGCGTGGATTGAAACTGCGTAGACGGCCAATCCTGGAGCATCGGCCAGAAGTCGCCCCCCGCGCGGGGGCGTGGATTGAAACTGAGCGACTATCCCCGCAACCGCCATGGTATCCAGGTCGCCCCCCGCGCGGGGGCGTGGATTGAAACCCGTGTTCTCGACTGTTGCTTCTCTGGGGATGATGTCGCCCCCCGCGCGGGGGCGTGGATTGAAACACAAAGTAATCCTGCGATTGCGAGCAACAGCTGTCTGTCGCCCCCCGCGCGGGGGCGTGGATTGAAACGTTCAGGTAACGGCTGACCATGTCTATCGGGTGCTGTCGCCCCCCGCGCGGGGGCGTGGATTGAAACATGTCATTGTACCAGTGCCTCCGGTACTCGATCAGTCGCCCCCCGCGCGGGGGCGTGGATTGAAACGTTTCATGGATGTGTTTGACATCCCTCAACGGCTGAGTCGCCCCCCGCGCGGGGGCGTGGATTGAAACAGAAACTGCTCGTGACATGCTCGCCGCCGCGGCGAAGTCGCCCCCCGCGCGGGGGCGTGGATTGAAACGTTTTCGCATCCGTAAGCGCAGCCTTCGGCAACCGTCGCCCCCCGCGCGGGGGCGTGGATTGAAACATGATGTGTCTCGCACAGACATCGCATCCCCACCTGGTCGCCCCCCGCGCGGGGGCGTGGATTGAAACCATTTCAACAGGCAAAGGACAGACAGTTTTTGGAGTCGCCCCCCGCGCGGGGGCGTGGATTGAAACTACGCACGCTGTGCAATAGCAACCGATATGATTATGTCGCCCCCCGCGCGGGGGCGTGGATTGAAACCTGCTTACATCGATGAAAACCGAATGGCTGGTCCGTCGCCCCCCGCGCGGGGGCGTGGATTGAAACACACTACGACAGACAAACTTGCTCATGCGTATCGCTGTCGCCCCCCGCGCGGGGGCGTGGATTGAAACCAAACGATCCGATTGCCGGCGCTCGCGCATAGCTAAGTCGCCCCCCGCGCGGGGGCGTGGATTGAAACAGATCTGTACCCAGTTAAGACCCGCCGACGGTTGTCGCCCCCCGCGCGGGGGCGTGGATTGAAACCATAACGTCGTCAAGATTTATCTGCGCGAGTCTGTCGCCCCCCGCGCGGGGGCGTGGATTGAAACAATCAGATGCCAGGTTAATTGCTGCGCCGTTTGCAAGTCGCCCCCCGCGCGGGGGCGTGGATTGAAACCCGCATCCGTAGCCTAAAGGACATCAAAGGAAGGAGTCGCCCCCCGCGCGGGGGCGTGGATTGAAACTCATTCCACGTCTGATCGCACTGAAACCAGATGAGTCGCCCCCCGCGCGGGGGCGTGGATTGAAACAAGTCGATACGCCTGCTGACGGGCTTCGAGGCTACGTCGCCCCCCGCGCGGGGGCGTGGATTGAAACATGAAATCCTCCAATCCCCCCGTACGCGCTCATAGTCGCCCCCCGCGCGGGGGCGTGGATTGAAACACCCGGGATGTGCGAAGTGTTTAACGCCGAGATCGGTCGCCCCCCGCGCGGGGGCGTGGATTGAAACCGCATAAATCGGAAGTCCCTAAGCTCTCTGACAAGTCGCCCCCCGCGCGGGGGCGTGGATTGAAACCTGTCGTTAAACGTGCGGCAACGAGCATTGGGCTTCTGTCGCCCCCCGCGCGGGGGCGTGGATTGAAACTCGAGCAGCTCATCCATGACGCGAGTCATCCCGAGTCGCCCCCCGCGCGGGGGCGTGGATTGAAACTAAAGGATCTGCTCGTGTTCTGCCGGATATTCAAGTCGCCCCCCGCGCGGGGGCGTGGATTGAAACGCGTTAGAATCAGGCAAGCCGAGCCAGCCTTCGAGTCGCCCCCCGCGCGGGGGCGTGGATTGAAACCAGACCCACGCCCGAGCCAGGGCGGCAAAGGCGGGTCGCCCCCCGCGCGGGGGCGTGGATTGAAACGCGATGAATACCTGGGCCTTGTGCAGCGGCTTGAGGTCGCCCCCCGCGCGGGGGCGTGGATTGAAACTCCTCAGTAAGATCGAGGCCAGAGAAGACGTAAAGGTCGCCCCCCGCGCGGGGGCGTGGATTGAAACCATGTTAATCCGTGTAGCTCTGGCAGTGATACTCAGGTCGCCCCCCGCGCGGGGGCGTGGATTGAAACTGATAATCGGCTGTAAGAGAAGCGCAGCCTACTGGTCGCCCCCCGCGCGGGGGCGTGGATTGAAACTTCAGTATTTAAGCAACGGGCTGCAATTCCGTTGCGTCGCCCCCCGCGCGGGGGCGTGGATTGAAACCGTTTATCCCGCTTGCTTTTATATTCCTCATAGAAGTCGCCCCCCGCGCGGGGGCGTGGATTGAAACTCTCAAGCATCGTTCCGGCCATAAAGACCATCGTGGGTCGCCCCCCGCGCGGGGGCGTGGATTGAAACAGGATTGACGATGGAGTCGCGAGCAACATAGCTGGTCGCCCCCCGCGCGGGGGCGTGGATTGAAACAGGTCCTGGATCAACAGGGGTAATATCTATGCCAGTCGCCCCCCGCGCGGGGGCGTGGATTGAAACCTGGTAATGAGTTTTAGATCGCCACGCAGGATCGGTCGCCCCCCGCGCGGGGGCGTGGATTGAAACTCTAATAAACTTCAAGTACTATAGCGGCTTGCTTCCAGGTCGTGTCTCCCGCGCGGGTGCGTGGGTCTTAACCTAACAGCCTTCAACCTAAACCCCTTCAGCCTGTTTGAGGAACGGCATGGACTCGCTCGACGATAAACAACAGTTTTCTCTTTCGCCTCTTAGACCTGAATATGTGGGCGCGATGAGCGTAATACTGTGCTCGATGGACCCATGGCTTACTCTGGAATACAGGCCGGAGGCTTTCGAATTTTATCTTCTGCACGCAGACCCGGCGCTCAGCCGTTATGCCGTAATGATTTCCGGAGAGGTTGGCGGGGTTCTGGCAGTGAGGTTTCCGTGGCTTTTTGGGCCGTTCATCGAGCTCATGGCCCTCTTTGATGGATTTCGGGGAAAAGGAATTGGGAGCTGGATAGTCGACTGGGTCTGCGGCCGGTATAAATCGAAAAACCTATGGGCTACGGTATCTTCTTTCAATCTAAAGGCGCAAAAATTCTATCGCGGTGCAGGTTTTGAGAAAACGGCAATCCTGGAGGACCTGATAAATACGGGCTGGAATGAAATTCTGCTCAGAAAAAGAATGTCTGCGCCGAATCTGCCGTGATATCCACAAAAAAAAGGGCCGGTGGAACTCCCCCGGCCTTTCATTACAACAGAGATAAATGCGGCACTTACTTCTTCATGTGTTTCTTGAACATCGCTTCACACTTTTCGGCGGCTGCTTCGGCTCTGCGAGCGGCGTTCTCAGCCCTCATAGCGGCTGCTTCGGCTGCTCTGGCGCTGGCTGTACAAGATTGTTCGATTGACTGAGCCTTATCCAGAGCTGACTGGCAAAGTTCCGTACATTTCTTGCAATCATCTTGGCAAGCACAACCGATCATCGTAAAAGCAAATGCAACAACAAACAATAATGCCACTATTCTCTTCATGCTCTTTCCTCCTTGGAAACCGATTAGATTAACTCCCGTGTTGCTTTAAAAACCCTCCTGATGCTGTCTGCTGCCTTCCCACCTCCTCTTCGAGTCCAAAATTCGCAAAATCGATCTTTTGGCAGTGTATTAGACCACCTATGCGGCCTTACTAGAAGAAAACGGCTTAGATGCTACGCCACCTGTTTTATAAAATCAAGGAATTTTTCGCCCAATCATTACCCCATATACACTGGAGGCGACGGATAATCTCTTTTTCCCATTCGAAAGGAAGCGCACAAGATTGTCCAACCCCTTTCGCGAGGCAAAATCAGTGCGAGCGCGCCCAAATCACTGCGTCATTTCAGCCTCTTTGAGCGAGTCGTCCTCATAAGCGCTTAGCGTCACATCAGTAGGGACTCCATTTTGCAAGCTCATCGCGACCATGAATTTGTTGTGATCCACATCTTTCGCAAAAGGATACTGAGCCAATTTATCGAATGCATATTTGGCGTAATCAGGAATTTTCTTATAAACATCCGGGAAAGCCTGTACAAATGTTCGCCCGTTTTTTCGGCCGAATTTGATCGGTTCGTAGATGATTTCGAGCTTTGTTCCTATCGCTACCTGTGGATACAGGATGCGTATGTGCTCGGGGTAGCAACGAATGCAACCGTGGCTGACGAGTCGTCCGACTCCCCATGGCATGGCCGTCCCGTGAACTCCGTAGGCGCCTGCCGAAAACTTCATGATGAATTCTCCCAGCGGGTTCTCGGGGCCGGGCGGCATGACCGCCATGCCATACTTTTCCTGGAGCGAAACAGGAACATACCAAGCCGGATTGGGCCTTTTATCATTTATATAATAGGTCCCAAGCGGACTTTCCCATCCCTCGTCGCCTATCCCGAGCGGATAGGTTTGGACGGTAGAACTGCGCTGGTCGAAAAAGTAGAGCCTCAGCTCGGGGATATTTATTACCAGTTGATAATGCTGGCTGGGCGGAAGCACCCAGAAGGTGGGCAGAAAAACCCTTTTGCCCCTGGGCGGAATCCAGGCATCCATTTTCGGAAAGAGGAGCTCAACGGAATTGAAGCCCAGGCCGTTTCGCCTCGCCATGTCCAACAGAGTGTCCTTCGGTTTGATCTTGTACCACTTCGGAGACCCCACCACGGTCAAGTCCGGGATGCGATACTCGAATTTTTGAACGGATGCTGTGAAGTCTTCATCTTTTTCTTCTTCGGCAAGGGCAAAGGAACAGAACAGGAGCGTGAACGTAAGAAAAAACGAAAGCCCTGTGACCATTTTCAATCTCATAAGCGATTTCCCCAACATACGGCAGTTTTGAACGGTCTTGCATCAATTGCCGTACAATAAAGACTCTCGGATTTTAGATCAAGTCCTTTTTGATACCGAAACCATCGCGCCGGGCACAAAAAAGGGGCGGGCACGACAACCGGACCGGGAGCCTCCACTTAAGGGGAAATTATTCCTTGGTTCAGATGTCCCATAGGACATAAATCACTGCCGGCAAAATTCCTGCGAGTCTCTTCCTTTTGCAGGTTTAGATGCCTAAATTATTTTCTCAAAGTGATTCGGCCTGTTACCTCAAATTTAAAAGAACTTTTTCATCTATTTTTCTGTTCCGGACTGAAATCGCTTGATTTTCAGCCGCAGTTGCTGAAGAGAATAAGCATGAATGGCGGTATGTGAAGCCCTCGCGAATAGAATTCAGATTATTTTGCTCCTGAGATGGACTCTTAGAGGGGATATTGTTTAAAAAAACAAGCGGCCGGCATAGTAACGCACTCTAACACTCAACGGCATCCGGCACTCGCAAGCGCCAACCAGCTCTCGGCGTCTATCGATTGCGGTGGGCTGAGTGGCGGGATGCCTCAATGGAGGAAAGAATGAACAGGATAAAAGCTGACAATCGCCCTGCAAACGTCAGGAACAAATTTCCCAACAGCATTGTCCCCCTGGTCAATGGAAAGGCGTTGATAAAAGCGGCGAAGAAGCATAACGCCATGATTATGGCCACAAATATTCGATGCAGACTGCCGGTTGCCGGGATAGTACTTGCCTCGATGGCGTGCAGGGCGCCTGTCATCTATGAAATAGCCAAATCCGAACTCGGCTATACGGAGTTCACTCCGCAGAGTTTTGCAGAATTCATAGTTGAGGAGAACGAAAGGCTGGGAAACACGGAAGTGCCCTTTGCCATCCATGGCGATCACATAACGGTAAAGAAGCCCGAAGAGGTGGAAGCGGTCAGAAAACTGATGGCCATGGAAATGGAAGCTGGATTCACCTCTTTTGCCATAGACGCTTCCCATATGGAGAACGAGAAGAACCTCGAGGCCACCTCGGAACTCGCAAAACCGATTATCCAGGCCGGTTTAAACCTGGAGGTCGAACTGGGGGAAATCGGCGCCAAAAGCGGCAGCGCCGAGGGGTTCACCCAACCCGAGGAGGCAATGTGGTTTATTGGTGAGCTCGATAAAAGGGGCATACGTCCCAATCTGCTCGCCATTAACAACGGTTCGATTCACGGTAATTACCTGGGCGCTTCTCAGGAAGGAATTCAACTTGACCTCACCCGGTCAATATGGGAGGCGATCCAGCCTTGGTCGGTCGACATCGCGCAGCACGGGATCACCGGGACTTCGCTCGACAAGATTTCTTCGTTCATTCAGTACGGTATCAGAAAGGGCAACGTGGGGACACTCTGGCAGAATGTCGCTTTCGGTCTGGGGATGAATCAGAACGGCAACGCGATCACCACGGCAAACAATGAATTCGTAAAGCGGCCCTACCGGGGCATCCCGGACGAACTCTGGCAGGATATGCTGAAATGGGCTGCCGAGACCAAAAACGGCGGCGGAAATATAAAAAATGCCAACGAGCCGTTTGCTCCATCGTTTAACGCCCTCCCGCCTATATATAAGAAACGGATCGCCGAACACGCTTACGAAGAAGCAGTCCGCCTGTTCGAAGCAACCCACTCCATCCTCGTTGCCGACAGTGTCTGGGAGTTTCTGTAAAGATTTGCAGCAAAGGCAGGTCGTGGCCCGGGCAACAAGTGGATGCGAAGGGAAGCCCGATCAAGCGGAGAAAGAACTTGTGGATACGGTAAAGCTGTGCGCGCCCTGCAGAGATCGGCCCTCTGTCTTGCGCCCTCCTGTCTTCGTCCTCAGAGCAGTTCAAGCAGTTCGGCGGGCTTGGCGATGAGCTTTTTGGCGCCGCTTTCGATAAGCTCTTCGGCTTTTCGAAATCCCCACAGCACGCCGACAGCGTACATCCCGGCGGCATTTGCGGTTTTCATGTCAGTGGCTGTATCGCCGAGGTAGAGAAAGCCGGCCGGCTCAACTTCGAGCCGGTTCGCAATTGCCAGCGCCGAAGAAGGGTCGGGCTTGCGGGGGATGGGCGGGCGCTCGCCCATGACGACATCGAAGCCCCGGGTTGGCAGAAGCTCTTCGATAACCTTCTGAGTCAAATCATGGGGTTTGTTGGAAAGAACGGCCATCTTCAGGCCGCGAGCGGCCAACGCGTCAAGAAGTTCCGGAATCCCCGGGTAGGGCCGGCTTTTCACATTCCGGTTGCGCTCATATGTCTGCTGCATCATTTCGATGCATTGGGATAACAGCCCGGAGTCGATTTTTGCCGAATCGGGAAGGGAGCGCCTGACAAGGTTCTCCATGCCGTCCCCTACGAAATATTTGTACTTTTCCAATTCATGAATGGGGAATCCGAAATGGCCGAGGGTGGTGTTCATGGAATCGGCCAGATCCTGGATGGTGTCCAGGAGTGTTCCGTCAACATCGAAAATTATGGCCTGAAAATCTTTAGCGCGATACACTCCTTATTTCCGCTCCTCAGATCAGGGCTGTTTCAATGCGAAACATCCGGCGTTAACCTGTTGATTATCGTTTGGATCTCCTCTGATGCGTGCAGAAACATCACACCCAAATTGAACGAACCTTTCTCCTGGTCAGTGCTATACCAAACTATTCTGACCGGTGTCCAGAGGGCGCCCTCCGGCAGGCTGACCTTCAAGGTAAACCGGCTCGATTCGCTTCCGATCACTATATGATGAGGGCCGATCTTCAGCGTTTTTAATTCCAGCCGCGCACCGGCTATCGAGACCTCCGTTACCGTGACATCAACGTCCTCTTCATGGTGCGGGAAAAGGCAGGTAAGCGTGCCGGTCCATGCGACCTTGAATCGTTCCGCGCGTCTTCTATCAGTAGCCGGTTTCGAACCCGCCATTTTACAAATGTCCTTTCACGGAGCACGCGTGAAGTCTGCCGCCCGTGAGGATAAGCGGCTCCTTGCCATTGCCGACTCGAGGTACTTGTAGATGTCCCCACGGTCCAGCGCGGAGGCGTAAACAATCGGCTTCATATTGTTAATGTCTCTGGTGTTCACGTTTGCGCCCGCCGAGACCAGGAGGCAAACCAGATCGTAATGTCCGTAAATCGTCGCAATCGTGAGGGCCGTTCTGCCGAACTGGTCCTTGATCTCCGTTTTAGCGCCTTTGGAAAGCAAAAGCTCTGCAACCTCAGGGAAGCCTTCGTGTGAAGCATACATAAGAGCAGTCTGGCCTTGAGCATCCTGCTGATTTAATCGAGCATTATTGTCGAGAAGGAGTTTTACCACTTCAATGTTACCATTCATGCTGGCTCCCATAAGGGCGCTGACTCCAGCTTTCTTTAGCCTGGGGACTTCGATGATACTCTGAAGGTTCAGGTCAGCCCCTTGGGCGAGGAGCATCTCCACCACCTCGGTGTGGCCTGCCCAAGCCGCCTGCATGAGGGCGGTTATTCCGAAAGTGTCCTTCAAGTTCACCACAGCTCCCTTGCGGAGCAGCAATATAGTCAAGTCGTGACTGCCTTCCAGAGCCGCGTGCATCAACGGGGTCATTCCCTCACGGTCCCTACCGTTTACCTCGGCGCCTGCAGCAAGCAGCTTGAGGACCTTCCCGGCGGCCTGCGCGTCAACGGCAGCAAATAACTCGAGGTTTAATTGTTCGCGCTTGGCCTCCGCCGCCCGGGCCTTGATCTGAGCCTGTGACAGAACCACTGCTGGTTTTGACTTGTCCTGTTTTTGCTGTCCGAGTGCAGGAGCCGAAAAGGCCAGAAGCAAACACAGGGAACAAATCAAAACGCCACATTTGCCCTCTTTCATATTGTTTCCTCCCGATTCACTGTTTCTAGGATTCAGCGCTGTTAACGAGGCGCTGGATTCAGATGGATAATGCAAATTACAGGCCGTCTTAATATGTGCAAAACCCTTGTAACAAGAGCGAAGCGGTTTGCCGGTATTTTAGTTAATCACACTTTACGTAAAAATTTACAAGGGTATTTTAACGTGTCAAATCGCCCTCTTCTTAAAAGAGATTTAGCAACGAATAACACTTCAATCAAGCAGCGCGGGAAGGTCGAGTAACCGTTTTGTTTCAGCATCTCGACAAAGGGGTTCCATCGCTGTCAAGGTTTCGACGCTATCCCTGATCTGTCCATGACCAGAGGTGCCGCGCACCGGCGCCATGCCTGCGGTCTGCGCGCCATTATGTTTTCACGTTGCGGCGTAGCGCGGTTTAAGTCGCCCTCGTCCCTGAGCCACGGGTGGTTGCCGCCCTGGAACTCGATTTTGTAATTCAATTCCGGCTGACGGCTGATAGCGAATTGTCATGTGAAAACCGGGTTCCGGACAGTATCGAGCTTGACGGAAAGTGCGGTAAATAGCATAAAATGAGTGCCTTCTCTGTCTATTCTGCGCAGTGGTTAGACAAATATCCCTCTTCGGGCCGGGCAAATCACACCAAAATGGTGGGAAACGCGCAGCAACCAAATTGTGTTTCCCAGCCTGGTAACCATCCGGAAACTAGCCTGGTGAGAGAATTATCGGTTAGACGGTTTCCAAAGGTAAGCATTTTTCAGGTTCCACCTCTCATTTCTCAAGGCCGATTAATGGAACTTAAGTGTGGCCACATGGGGCGTGTATGATATAATCGCATGTGATTTACTTGACTTATGGGCAATGCAGCAGCAATTATTGGAGACTGGGGTGGAATTTGATAGCCTAACTTCTGAACAAATCATCAGTTGTCGCGCAGCAGGGTGCGGTCTATCCGAACAGTTTCGGGCCATAGTCGATGCTTTTGACGGCTACATTTACATCTGCTCTCAAGACTATCGGGTCGAGTTCATGAATCGGAAACTCATCGAACACCTCGGCTATGACGCAACCGGCATGTCCTGCGGCGAAATCCCCTTTGAGCAGGATCTCATTAATCAGCGGAGCTTCACTGAAGAAGTTTTCAAGGGAGAAACCGTCAAACAGGAAGTTTTCAACCTTAAGGATAACCGGTGGTACTACGAGGTGAATACGCCCATCTACCGCGCGGACGGGCGAATTTCCAGACAGGCGATGATTCTTGACATTACAGATCGGAAAATGGCCGAGGAGGCTCTCCGAGACTCCGAGGAGAAATACAGGACACTGGTAGAAGGCTCTTCTGACGCAATTGTGATGATAGAAAACGAAGGGTTGATAATCTCGTGCAATCGGGCCTTTCTAGAGCTGTTTGGCTTCCAAAGAGATGAAGTGGTTGGAAAATCAGTGGAAATATTTTACGCGTCGCATGAATCGGCCCATCTTCTGTGGCAAGCGGTAAAAGGGGCAATGGAAAATCCCGGCTCGATAACTACTGAATGGGAACTCATGCGCAAAGACGGAACGAGATTTTTGAGCGAACAGACTATATCTCAGATCAAGGGAGAGGATGGTGCCTGGAAAGGTCGTGTGGCCATTATCCGAGACATTACGGCGCGGAGGAAAGCCGAATATGAGCTTGCAGCTTATCGCTCACACCTCGAGGACATGGTGCGCGAGCGGACGCATGACCTGGAGGAGGCGCACAGGTCCTTGATCCAGAGGGAAAAGCTCAAGACTCTCGGCGCCCTTTCTGCTGAAGTGGCACATGAGATTCGCAACCCGCTCACCTCCATTGGCGGTTTTGCAAACCGGCTTCAAAAAAAATTCCCCGATTCAAAAGAAGCAGGGATCATTTTGGAAGAGTCCAGGAGGCTGGAAGCGCTTCTGGACAGAATAAGCAGCTACCTCAAACCGGTTGCGGCATGCCGCCGGGAATGCGATTTGAGCTCAATTTTATGTGAAACGCTGGACCAGTTGTCCCGCGAGTTGGACGAGCAGGGCATCGAAAGAAGATTCGAGATTAGATCGGATCTTTGCGCCGTTTCCGTGGATCCTGCCGTTTTCGCACAGGTGATCATGAATGTGGTCAGGAACGGCATCACTATCATGGATAGAGGCAGGCCCCTGGTATTGCGGACATTCGAGAGCGAGCGGGACGTCCATCTTCATTTTCGGATTCCTGTGCGCGGGCAGGCGCTTTCCAGCGTTGAACCGTTGTTCTTCCTATCCAGCGAGAGCAACAGGCCGATGCACGTTTTGTCATCGAGGCTGGTCGACGCAATGGGCGGCTTTTTTTCTTCTGCCCTGGAGCAGGACTGGATGATCTTCATGATCTCCGTGCCGAAGCCGCAGTAAGATATTTGCGCCTAAAAACGGAGGACGGAGGACGGAAGACGGAAGACTTTCAGTAAAAAATCGTTCGGCAGCGGTGGTATGGACGTTCGCGAAATGCATCAATTTGGCCCAACCGCCAAAGCCAGTTATCGACCTGGGTGCTCGCAAGCTTGCGCCCGTGCTTCCGGAAAGCATTGCTCAGTTGCTCGACTGACCACACTGTCATTGCCCGAATCTCGACTTCCTCTTCCGAGCCTGGTTGGAGATGCTCCATGGCGTCGATCCTGGCCGCAAGCTCCCTGCTATATGATATAATTCCAAGCTTCCGAAGCACTTGTGGAAGCTTGTAGTCGGCAAACGCGGTGAGCCGCTCGATGTCGTTGAATTTCCCCCATTTCTCTGCGCCGAACGCGGTGAAAACGTCAAAGGCAAAAATCTGGGCCCTCTTCCAGAAATAAACTTTTTCAGTTCTGTAAAGTGCCTCATCGCGAAAGCTCGGAAAAATGGAGGCAATTTCGCCGGCAAGCCGGACAGCGCTCAAACCCGATGTTGCATCGAACAGGGATAGGATGTCTCCGCCGAGTTCGGACAGGATTATCGAGCCTGCCTCACGCAGGTTTTTCAGCCGCTCTTCAAACATCGGCATCCGGCCCTGGCCGGAAAATATTTCGGCCAGGTCGCCTGCGCTGATACCGGACAGGAAATGGGGATCTGCTATGGGGAAACCCTGCTCTTGCGCCCGCTTTAGACTGGCGGCAAGACCCCAGTACCCCGAATAAGGCTCGCCATTGTAGATCACCGTCCAGACAGGCTCGCCCGGATCGGGCCAGAAGCTGTGGTTCAAAATATCGAGAACAAAAATCCAGCGAACGCTCTCCGCAGTCCCGTCAAAGAAATGGCAGGGGTGTTCCCACGATGAGAACGGACTGACCGTATGTCCCCATTTCAATATTGCAGGGCCGATCCGGTCCGGATGAAATGTGACCGAGCGGCTTTGAGCAACCGCACGCTCAACCGAGGCAAGGACCTGGATGCCGCTCATGGAAAGCCTTTATGGAAGCAAGAAGCGGGAAGTAGAACCAAGAAAGAAGAATTGGGAAGCGGACATGGTTTTCCGCTCCCTGCCTCTGGTTCCTTGTTTACCGTCTTTATTTACTTCCCGCTTCCCGCTACAGCCTTTAGGCTGCAATCTTTTTTTGCATGTAGTCAAAAATATCTTTGACAGTGCGAATCTTTTCTGCCTCTTCGTCGGGGATTTCCGTGTCGAAGGATTCCTCGAGCGCCATTACCAGTTCCACGACATCCAGGGAATCGGCCCCCAGGTCGTCAACTATGTTTGCGCCGGGAGTCACCATATCTTTGTCGACTCCGAGCTGGTTTGCAATAATATCGATGATTTTGCTCTGTTCTGCTGTCAAGCTCATTGAACCCTCCCTGTCAATTTAGTTTTTGCATTCAATTTTTCGGGCATCTTTGACAAATCCATGGAACAAAACTTCCAACACGCCCGGCAGCTCATCCACAAGCGGATATGAACAATCCCGGGCGAGCCATTTCTGTATTACCCCGTGGGCAAAGCCCATAGTTCCGTAAAAGACCGTTTGAAAATCGACGTCCTTCAGAATCCCCTGCTGGGTCCCTTCGTAGACTTTCCTTTTAAGATTGGGAACGGCCCGCAACACTTTGTGGAAGTACTCGTTGGGGGCTTGTTTGCCCAAGTCGAGCTGTTCCTGGATGATCAGCCTGTAGAGGCGTTGGTTAAGGTCGAAGAATTCGAAATAGATCCGCAAATACTTGGAAATCATCGTGAGAACGTCGTCGTGGGCGTCTATTGAAGAAGCGACCCTCCTTTCGAGCTCGTCCAATCTGAGCCGCATCAGTTCGGCAAAGAGCTTTTCCTTGGTTTCGAAATAGCGGTAGAGGGTCCCCTTGCCAACGCCGGCCTTCTCGGCTATCTCGTCCATCGTGGCCGGATGAAAGCCTTTATGAGAAAACACCTCCAGGGCCGCATCGAGTATCCTCTCTTTGGCGTTGGGCCTGGACAGGAGCGGGGCGGCTTCTTCCGACAGGATTTTCTCCAAAAGTATCGGGTAGAAACGGGAGGCCGGGATGCCTTTTTTTCGGGCGATCTCCCCGAGGACTTCGATCAGAACTGAAGAGCCGATTTTGTTTTGAAGCGGCCCCGTCCGTAAGGGTCCCCGGATAAGGAGCAACCAGCGCGAAAGCTCATCGATGAGGCTTTCGGGCGTCGAACCCGACATCTGTTCGGAAATGGCTTCGATCAGTCCCTGTCTGTTTCCGGCCCTGGCCATCTTTTTCACAATGGCGTCAACATTGTGCCGGTCCGGATATTTTTGCAACCAAGCTCCTCCTTCCTTCCGATACGGACTGGTCAGTCATAAATCATAGCGAAATCTCAAAGTCAAGAGAGTTTTGCCATTCAATTTACTGTTTGGCGCAAAAGATGCCCCAAGCGCAAAGCGGGGAGCACGAAAGGGCGAATCTGACCGCAATGGTGTCTTTTTTATGTTTTATAAAAGCTTAACCAAATGTTATGAAATAAAAGCTTTGATGGGTCTCACAAAATAATCTGTTTAGCCGGGGAAATTTGAATGCCCGCTCCGCCAACCGATTCTTTCCACAGGAAAATCGATTACCTCAGATTGTCAATTACGGACAGGTGCAATCTTCGATGCTCCTACTGCATGCCTGCAAGCGGCGTTGTAAAGTTGGATCACACGGAAATACTGCGCTACGAGGAAATCGTTAGGCTTGTGCGGATCGCGGTCTCAATAGGTATATCGAAGATCCGCATCACGGGCGGTGAGCCGCTGGTCAGAAAGGACGCGCTCCGTTTGTGCGCAAGTATCTCAGAGGTTCCGGGACTAAAGGGCCTTAGCATCACGACAAACGGCGTTCTGCTCTCGGATTTTGCCGTCGAACTTCTCGATGCGGGCATCAGGCGCATAAATGTGAGCCTCGATACCCTGAAGCCTGAAAGGTTTGCGAAGATCACCGGCGAGGACTTTTTCAGCCGGGTGTGGGCAGGGATCATGGCTGCTGAAAAAGCAGGCATTTCGCCTGTGAAGTTAAACGCGGTGATTCTGCGCGGGGTGAACGACGATGAGATCGAAGACTTGGCGCGCCTGACTTTCCAGTTCCCGTTCCACGTCCGCTTTATCGAGTTCATGCCTTTCCGGTTTGAGTTGGATTATCAGCCGGTTTTTGTTCCAGCCTCTGAAATCCTTGAACGGTTAAGGCGTGTTGCGCCTCTGGATGTCACGAGCGCGGGCGAGGGCAACGGCCCGGCACTTCATTACAGGTTCCAGGGCTCTCTGGGGAAAATCGGGATCATCAGCCCTGTGTCCGGCCATTTTTGCCCAAGCTGCAACCGGCTTAGGGTAACCTCGGACGGAAAAATCCGGACCTGCCTCTTTTCAAGCGATGAGACCGACCTGCGGGGGCCTTTGCGACAGGGCGCCTCAAACGAAGAGATTGCCGCTGCAATGCTTGCAGCCATAAACAAAAAGCCCGAAAAGCACCACCTGAGCAGCCCGGTTTTCTGCAAGTGCGTCTCTCGCCCGATGTTTTCGATTGGCGGTTGATTTCAAAAAGCAAACAATCCGCAAGAGTTGATAATCAGGAGCCGATTGAACGAAAGTGGATGAAGAACTTGATAAGATAAGAGATGAAATCGACCTTACGGATTCAGAGATGCTCCGGCTCCTTAACAGGCGGATGGAGCTCGCAATCGACGTGGGCCGGATAAAAGCCTCCAGGGGCCTGCCTCTTTTTCACCCTGAACGCGAGCAAATAATTTTCCAGCGCCTCTCCAAGCTCAACCCCGGCCCATTATCCGAGGAATCGCTGCGTTCCATCTACCGCGAAGTGTTTGCAGCTTCCCGGCTGATCCAGTACAGACTTCAGGTCGCCTTCCTTGGCCCTGAGTGGACAAACTCCCACTTGGCCTCTATTTCGCTTTTTGGCCATTCCGCCTCCTATCTGCCATGCGCATCCCTGGAAGAGGTATTCGACAGCTTTCTCAAAGGGAAGGCGCACCTGGCGGTGATCCCGATTGAGACATCTCTTCAGGGTGGGGTTGGCCACAGCATGGATCTCCTCTATGAGCGCGAGGTGCATGTGATCAGCGAATGCTACTTGGAGATAGCCCACTACCTTTGCAGCAACGCTAAGGGTCCGGGGGATATAAGGCGCCTCTACGGGAACCCTCAGGCCATTGACCAGTGCCGCAGGTGGTTGCTTGAAAATATTGGACACGCCGAACATATTGAGTGCTCTTCGACCGCACGCTCCGCACTGCTGGCAGAGGAAGACCCGAACGGAGCGGCCATTTGCAACCTCTATGCGGCCCAGCGTTACGGGCTCGGCATTCTGGCCGAGCGAATCGAAGAGAGTCCGGGAAACGTCACCCGGTTCCTCGCGCTTGGCAACTATCGCAATCCGCCGACCGGGGATGACAAAACGTCGCTGCTTTTTGCGGTTTCCGACAGGCCCGGGTCATTACTCGCCGCCCTTGGCGCCCTTTCCTCGATCAATATGACCCGTATCGAATCGCGCCCCAACCGGCTCTTTTCGTGGCAGTACCTCTTTTACGCCGATATAGAGGGTCACCGGGACGAGAGCCCCGTCAGGGCGGCCCTGGATATGCTGGCGGAAAACGTGACCTTTTTGAAGATTCTCGGCTCTTACCCGAAAAGTGACCCTGCACAGCCTTTTCGAATCGAGAAGGAAAAGATGAGGATGGGGCGCGATTATTTCGGAGGCTCCCATGAAGGGGCATAAGAAAGCCAATGGAAAGGCCGGTATTTGCGGATGTCTTGTCGAATGCTCCTCTGAAGAATTCCCGAAATGGCTGAACCACTCGGAAGTTGATCTGGTGGAATGGCGGATGGATAAATTCGCCAACAGGCATTCGATTGAGGAGATGAAATCTTTTCTCGGCGCTCTGTCGGTAAGGCAGCGGCTTCCTGTGATAGCCACCAACAGACCGGTTCGGGAAATGGGCTCATTTGCCGGTCCAGAGGACCTGCGGCTTAGCATGCTCGAGGAGGCGGCAAAATCCGGCGCCGACTGGATAGACCTTGAACACCATTCAGGTGTGGACGATATTGCCCTTTTTCGGCAGGCCGGAGCAAAGGTGCTGCTGTCGTGGCACAGCCCTGCTGAGACCCCGTCCAGGGGGATTTTGCGCGCAAAGCTGGAGAGCATGCTCAAAACAGGGGCAGATGCGTTGAAAATAGTCACCATGGCCCAATCGGGCGAAGATAACCTGAGGGTGCTCGAACTGATTCCGCTGGCCGGCAAAGAACTTGGCATTGACCTGATCGCGTTCTGCATGGGTCCGGCAGGGAAATGGAGCAGGCTGGTGAGCATATTTCTTGGCAGTCCCTGGGCATATGCGCAGTTTGCAGGCCAGCCTGCGACCGCGCCCGGCCAAATTTCGGTTTCCGAGATGCGCGCGCTGATCCTGAGTATTAATAGGATATAATTTCTTAACAACCGACAAATCGATGAGGAGTCCGTCTTGATTCACAGTATGACAGGATTTGGCCGCAGCCGCAAAGAAGGGGCAGGCTACACCATCAGCGTTGAAATGCGCGCTCTTAATGCCAAACAGCTCGACATTTCCGTTCGCATTCCAAAAAACTTCATTGAGTTCGAGGACTTGTGCAGGAAGCTGGTTGCAAAGAGAATCCGAAGGGGGCGAATCGATGTCTTCATTCAAATAGAGAGTACCGATGTCAGGCAAAAGGCCCCTCTTATCAGCCTGGAGCTTGCGCAATACTACTGGTCACAGCTCCAGGAGATTCACCGTGAGATCGTGCGCTCAGAAGAGCCTTCACTGGATCATCTGTTGAGGATACCGCACATCTATGAGATGCCGGAAGCAGCTATTGACTCCGAATCAGTCAAGGAACTCATTTCATCCGCCATGTCCGAGGCGCTGGGCCAGGTGCTCGGGATGCGCGTGCTTGAGGGCGAAGCGCTGCTTCGGGACTTCATGGACCGGCTGGCTGCGCTAAGATATGATCTTTCGGTGGTGGAGAGCCGGCGAGAGGCCGTTATCGAAGAGTACAGGACGAGGTTGCAGGAGCGGATTAAACAACTGTTGGGCGGGACGGAGCCTGATGAAAACAGGCTCCTGCAGGAGATAGCGTATATCATTGACCGCGCAGACATAAATGAGGAGATTGTTCGGCTGGGAAGCCACCTTGGACAGGTTGAGTCTATTCTGAACAGCGCAATGCCGGCCGACGGGCGAAGGCTCGAGTTCCTTATCCAGGAACTTCACCGCGAAACGAGCACTATAGGTTCCAAGACCACAGACCTGGATACTGTGCAGGTGGTCGTCCGGATGAAGACGGAGATCGGAAAACTCAAGGAACAGGCGCAGAATATCGAGTGAGCGAATTAGCAGGACCGATCGCAAACAAAATGGTCTAAAATCCGTCCACGGCTACTCAAGACGTTGCAATTTCTCCGTCAAAGAAATATAAAGATATATTTTGCTTACGGCCACGTTTTGGCGAAAATGAATTCTAAGAAGGAGTCCGCTTTGGGCGCAAAGAAAATAAGACCCGTCAAAAAATCGCAGAAAAAATCAGTGCTGGAGCCGGATACACTTTTTGAAAAAGTAAAAAAATGGGCTGATGAGAATTACACGATCGTCTTTGGCGCATGCCTCGCGATCCTTTTAACAATTATATGTGTGTGGGGGTTTAGCGCCTATGATCATTCAAAACTGGTCCGGGCAGAGTCCGATTACGGGACACTTGTGTCCAGACTCCCTGCAGAAGGTAAGGGGAGTCAGGTGGACTGGGAAAAGCTTATACCGGATCTGCAGAGATTTATCACAGAACACGGGGGTACGCCGCCGGCCCTAAACGCCAGGGTCGAGCTTGCAAAGGCGTTCTTGGAAACGAAGCGCTACGAGGATGCGATTAAAACCGGGAAGGAAGCCCTGGCGCTTGCGCCATCGGGTCACGGCCTTAGACCTCTCATCCTGTATCAGCTAGGCTATGCCTATCAGGCAGCCGGAAAGCCCGATGAGGCTGCCGGTAAATGGACCAGTCTTAAAGAACTGGGCATGCCGGACATGGAGCGGGAAACTGATTGGAACTTGGGCAGGATTTTAGAAGGCAAAAAGGAGCTTGCGAAAGCCGCCGAGATGTATCAACTTGCTTCCCAGGCGCCCGGTGATTATCCCCCTGCAGCGTTGCTCGACCAGCAGATCGCCAGGGTGAAAGCAGGAAAATGAGTCACGGTTCTGCATATTTGCTCGGACAAAGTGCATCCGGCGAGTTTTTCCAAAAAAGGGGATTGTTTTTTATTCTTCGATATGCTACTTAAGAAAGCTTGTTTGGAATTCGTAGCTCTTAGAGCAGGCTTTTCCAGGGTGAGGTTCCCGAGCGGCCAAAGGGAGCAGACTGTAAATCTGCCGGCGTAGCCTTCGGAGGTTCGAATCCTCCCCTCACCACCACTTATGGCATGTAGGAGATGGTGGCGGCCATAAAGCGAGTCATTGTCGTTGGTACTACATACGCTGAGTTTGGAATGCAAGTAAAATTTTGGCCGTGGCGCCGTTCAGCTCCATATGGTCCCGCATTCCCTTCACGCTATGGACCTTCTTCAATCCTCTTGTCGGCTGCAATCTCGTAAGCCCACGTAGCTCAGTAGGTAGAGCACTTCCTTGGTAAGGAAGAGGTTCATCGGTTCGATCCCGATCGTGGGCTCCATTTGGCGTTAAGTTGAAGGTTTGAGCGGGTATGCCGGTGATATCAGACGACTCATTGGAAACGTAGCCTGTCAAACATTTTTCTTATATTATCGGAATCTTTCAGGAGAAATGGCAATGGCTAAGAAGAAATTCGAGCGGACAAAGCCACATGTGAATGTGGGGACTATCGGTCACATTGACCATGGGAAGACGACCCTTACCGCAGCGATTACGAAGCAACTTGCAAAGAAGGGCAAGGCCCAGTTCGTTCCTTTTGACCAGATCGACAAGGCGCCTGAGGAACGCGAACGCGGCATCACCATCGCGACCGCGCATGTCGAATATGAGACCGACAAGCGCCACTATGCGCACGTGGATTGTCCCGGCCATGCGGATTATATAAAGAACATGATTACCGGGGCCGCTCAGATGGATGGGGCGATCCTTGTGGTCGCCGCCGACGACGGTCCGATGCCTCAGACTCGCGAACACATTCTTCTCGCCCGCCAGGTGGGTGTTCCCTATGTTGTAGTATTCCTCAACAAGGTTGACATGGTGGACGATCCCGAGCTTATCGAACTCGTTGAGCTCAAGCTTCGCGAGCTTCTAACCAAATACGGATTTCCGGGAGACGATACACCGATCGTGAAGGGCTCGGCATTGAAGGCGCTCGAAACAGAAGATGCGGGAAGCGAGGACGCAAAGTGCGTGTTCGAGCTGATGGACGCAATCGATGCATATATTCCGGACCCTGTACGCGACATCGACAAGCCGTTTCTTATGCCCATCGAAGACGTTTTCTCCATCTCGGGTCGCGGAACAGTGGTCACCGGCCGTGTCGAGCGCGGGCAGGTTAAGGTGGGTGAAGAAGTTGAAATTGTCGGGTTCCATCCTACCTTTAAGACAGTTTGCACGGGCGTCGAAATGTTCCGCAAGACCTTGGATTCGGGCCAGGCTGGCGACAATGTGGGTGTGCTTTTGCGTGGAACCAAACGAGACGAGGTCGAGCGAGGCCAGGTTGTTGCAAAACCCGGTTCGATCACCCCTCATACGGATTTCAAGGCGGAAGTCTACGTATTGAAAAAAGAAGAAGGCGGGCGGCATACGCCTTTTTTCCCGGGCTACCGGCCGCAGTTCTATTTCAGAACCACCGACGTTACCGGCATCATGACCCTGCCCGAAGGGGTTGAAATGGTCATGCCCGGCGATAATATCAGTTGCGAAGTGCAGCTCATTACACCCGTTGCATTGGAGAAGGAACTCCGATTTGCAATTCGCGAAGGCGGCCGTACGGTGGGCGCCGGGGTGCTTACCGAAGTCATTAAATAAGGGATTTCAAATGCGAGTTCTAGTTACTCTGGCCTGCTCCCAATGCAAGCGGCGAAATTACAATACGACCAAGAACAAGCGGACTACCCCTGAGAAACTTGCTTTCAGGAAGTATTGCAGGTTCTGCAACGCGCACACGGAGCACAAGGAGACAAAGTAGGCTGCGGTGGCGTTTAGCCTGTCGCATTAATTGGGCTTGGTGCCGGCAACAATTCCGGTCGACCTCTAGAAGCGAGCGTCTGAGTGAGACATGAAACTATTCGCAAAAAAAGACCAGAGTTCGGATAAAAAACTGCAAAGCATAGAGGCGGTGAAAAAGGCGGCAGCGAAACCGGTGGCCGTCAAGCCGGCCAAGCCGAAGAAGACGGATATCGTGAAGAAGACCGATGCCGCGAAAAAAGCTGTCAAAAAGCCCGGTGAGACTTCGATTGCCTGGGTCGATGCGGCTCGCAGCTATTTGAGAGAGGTGGTCTTCGAACTTAAGAAAGTAGTCTGGCCTTCGCGCAAGGAAACATTGGGATCGACTGCAGTCGTGCTGGTGATCGTGGGCCTGTCGGCTGTTTTTCTGGGAATTGTGGACCTCATTTTGAGCAGGCTTGTCAAGCTTCTGGTAGGTTGAGAGAGACTGGGCGGCATTTTGAATAACGGCTCGAAGGATGGCCGCATGGGGCTTATTGAGTGGCGAATCTAAAATGGTACATTGTTCACACGTATTCGGGGTTTGAGCACAAGGTGAAATCGGCCCTCGAGGAGCGTGTCAAGGCCGAAGACAGAGGTTCCTATTTCGGCCAGGTCCTGGTTCCCACCGAAAAGGTGATCGAACTTGTGAAGGGCCAAAGAAGGGCATCCTCGAGGAAATTTTACCCCGGATATATCCTGGTGCAGATGGAACTCAACGACGATACCTGGCACCTTGTTCGCCACACGCCCAAGGTGACCGGATTTATTGGAAGCCAGGAAAAGCCCATCCCACTCTCTGATGCAGAAGCCGAAGCCATAATTCAGCAGATGCAGGAAGGCGCTCAGAAACCTCGTCCAAAATTTAAATTCGAAAAAGGAGACGAGGTTCGCGTCATTGACGGCCCGTTTGCCAACTTCAACGGAACGATTGACGAAGTTATTCCGGAGAAGGGCAAAGTCAGGGTGCTGGTAAGCATATTCGGCCGTTCCACTCCTGTGGAACTCGATTTCGTCCAGGTAAACCGGACATAAGCGCCGCATCGTAAGGAGTGTTTTCTAGGATGGCAAAAAAAGTAGTAACCAACATCAAATTACAGGTTCCGGCCGCACAGGCGAACCCATCTCCGCCCATCGGCCCTGCGCTTGGTCAGCATGGGGTCAACATCATGGAGTTCTGCAAGCAGTTCAACGCAAAGACCCAGGGGCAGGAAGGGATGATCATTCCGGTGGTCATCACCGTCTTTTCGGACCGGTCGTTTACGTTCATTACCAAGACGCCCCCGGCCGCTATTCTTTTGAAAAAGGCCGCCCAGATAGCGAAAGGATCCAGTGTACCCAACCGCAATAAGGTCGCCAAGGTCAGCAAAGCTCAGGTCGAAGAAATCGCCAGGCTCAAAATGCCCGACCTGAACGCACGTGACCTTGCAGCGGCGGTGGCTACCATTTCCGGAACGGCTCGCAGCATGGGAATCGAAATTGAATAAACCAGAGGAAGGGAGTTTCGAGAGCTAAAATGGCAAAGCATGGGAAAAAGTTTATTGCCGCCAGCGGCAAGATCGATCCAGCGAAACGCTATACCTTCCAGGAAGCCGTCCATCTGGCGGCCAGACACTTCTTTCGCCAAGTTCGATCAGACTCTGGATATAGCCGTTCGGCTGGGTGTTGACCCGCGCCATGCCGACCAGATGGTCAGAGGTACGGTAGTTCTGCCCAACGGGTTGGGTAAAACGGTGAGGGTTATGGTTTTCGCCAAGGGCGAGAAAGTGAAGGAAGCCCTCGATGCCGGCGCTGATCACTCGGGTGGCGACGAGATGGTCGACAAAATCCGCGAAGGATGGCTGGAATTCGACAAAGCCGTAGCAACACCCGACATGATGGGCTCGGTTGGCAAGATCGGTAAGATTCTGGGTCCAAGAGGGCTTATGCCCAACGCCAAACTGGGAACGGTTACCTTCGATCTCGATCGGGTCATCAAGGAGATCAAGGCCGGCAAGGTGGACTTCCGGGTTGAAAAGACCGGGATTGTCCATGCCCCGATGGGCAAAGTTTCGTTCGGAGAAGAAAAACTTCTCGAGAACATATCGGCTTTCATCGACACGATCATGCGGATCAAACCTTCAGCGGCCAAGGGGACCTACATGAAGGGGATCGCCATATCGACGACTATGGGCCCCGGCATTCAGGTCGATCCACTCGCAGTGAAGTCGATTGTTGCTTAGTCATCGGCTTGACATCTGATCGGCCCTAAGCTGATGAACTGCTATTAACAACTTAACTGCCGTTTGGTGTTTTCAGTTATCGGAGACCGCGGGTACATCCGCCGATGTTTAAATCCCTAAATCGGGGGACCCGCACAGATTCCTGAGAGCCAACCAGGCGCAAGGGCTCATGATACAAAATCCTCCCGTTTTTCGATTCCGCGCACCCGGAAGGATAGTTAGAAAGCACACCGGCAGAAGGGAAAGGAGGCAAATCTTACTTTGGAGCGCTCCAAGAAAGAACAAATTATTGCGGAGCTTCACCAGAAACTGGGAAAGGCCAGCGCGGCCATTCTGACCGACTATAAGGGACTGACGGTAGCCGAAATAACCGGTCTGCGCGATTCGCTTGCAGCGGAAAAAATTGATTATCAGGTGGTAAAAAACACCTTGATGCGTCTTGCATGTAAACAAACTGACGCATCGGTTCTCGATCCGCTGCTCACCGGCACCTGTGCGGTTGCAATCGCGTTCGGCGACCCGGCCGTTCCGGCCAAGATCATCAAAAAATTCAGCAAAAGTAACGAAAAGCTGAAGTTAAAGGCGGGAGCGCTCGGAAAACGCCTGATCGATCCCGATCAGATTTTGGCCTTGGCTGATCTGCCGCCCAAAGAAGAACTCCTTGGCAAAATGCTGGGGACGCTCAACGCGGTGCCCACTGGTCTGGTTACGGTTCTGAGTGGAGTCCCAAGAGCTTTTGTTGGTGTGTTGGCCGCTATCCAGCGCCAGAGAGAAGAACAGGCTGCTGCTTAAGACAATCGTGGAGGATTTAGATGTCTGTTACAAAAGAGGAAGTTGTTGATTTCATTAAAGGTATGACAGTTCTCGAGCTCAGCGAATTTGTTAAGGAACTCGAGCAGACTTTCGGCGTTAGCGCTGCCGCGCCGGTGGCAATGGCCGCAATGCCGGGTGGAGGCGCTGCTGAAGCGGCCCCGGTCGAGGAACAGACCGAATTCTCGGTCATCATCACGGGTGTAGGCGACAAGAAAATCAACGTAATCAAGGAAGTTCGGGCGATCACCAGCCTTGGCCTCAAAGAAGCCAAAGACTTGGTGGAAAAAGTTCCGGGAACGGTCAAGGAAGGCATTCCCAAGGCTGAGGCGGAAGCAGTTGCCAAGCAGCTTACGGAGGCAGGCGCGACTGTCGAGATCAAATAAAGACTCAAAATCTGGAAAATATCGGAAATCGGCTGCATGTGCTGGTTCGACCGGCCGGTTTCCGATTTTCTACTTTTTAGCGGCATACCAGCGGGAAGTGATGGGTGGAAAAGGATTGCAGGCAAGACTGATTTGCCATGGCCATCCCATCCGTCACAATTTCATTTGCAGGAGAGAATATGCCAACTGCACTAACCCATGAATACCGGGTTCGCAAGAATTTCGGGAAAATCCGAAAGATCGTGGAAATACCAAATCTCATCCAGATGCAGAAGGAAAGCTACGAGCTTTTTCTGCAAAAGGATGTGCCTCCCGAGGCCCGGGTTGAAAGAGGCCTCCAGGAGGTCTTCAAGTCCGTTTTTCCCATTGAGGATTTCAGCGGGACGGCCTCACTGGAGTTTGTCCAATTCAGTTTCGGCGATGTGAAGTATGAAGTCGACGAATGCCTCGCGCGGGGAATGACCTACGAGGCCCCGGTAAAGATTGTGGTGCGCCTTGTTGTGTATGACGTGGGCAAGGAAGCCAACACCCGATCCATTCGCGATATTAAGGAACAGGAAATCTATTTCGGAACTCTGCCTCTCATGACCGACAATGGAACATTCATTGTCAACGGGACTGAGCGGGTCATAGTTAGTCAGTTGCACCGTTCACCCGGCATTTTCTTCGATCATGACCGCGGAAAAACTCACTCGAGCGGCAAAATTCTCTACTCGGCCCGTATTATTCCGCTTCGCGGTTCCTGGCTCGACCTGGAATTCGATCCGAAAGATATTCTATACATCCGCATCGATAGAAGGCGCAAATTCCCCGTAACAGTTCTTCTAAAAGCCCTCGGGTACTCGACCGAAGAGCTGTTGAACTATTTTTACCCCAGCGAAAAGGTGTTCCTTACCGCTGACGCACAGATAGAAAAGGAACTCAACCCTGATATACTCCTGGGAAGCCGCGCCTCAGAGGACATCGTGCATCCGGAATCGGGCGAAATTCTGATAAGAAAAAACAGAAAACTGGGCAAGCAGGCACTTAGGCGGCTTCAAGAAATCGGAATCAGCCGTCTTCCTGTAAAGCTCTCGGAGCTTATCGGACAGGTTTTGGCCCAGGACGTAATCGACTTGACCACGGGCGAGATTATCGCCGAGTGCAACGATTCGATAAACGAGGAGATGCTGAACGATTTCAGAGAGCGTGGCATCAATGAAATCGAACTGCTGCACCTTGAGGGTCCTGACATTAGCCCCGCTTTCAGAAACACCTTGCTTATGGACAAGGTCAACACCAGGGAAGACGCTCTCATCGAAATCTACCGGAGACTGCGTCCGAGCAATCCGCCCACTTTAGAGGTGGCAAACGAATTTTTCAAGAATCTGTTTTTCGATTCGGATCACTACGATCTGTCCGAGGTTGGACGGTTGAAGCTAAACCTGCAGCTTGACCTCGATGTGCCGCTCGACTGCAGGGTGCTTCGAAAAGAAGATATCCTCACAGCCGTGCGCCAGTTGATTAAGCTCAAAGACTCACAGGGCCCGGTCGATGACATAGATAATCTTGGAAACCGCAGGGTGCGGGCGGTAGGCGAACTTCTGGAAAACCAGTACCGCATCGGCCTTGTGCGCATGGAAAGGGCCATCAAGGAAAGAATGACCCTGCAGGAAGTTGAGGCTTTGATGCCCCATGACCTCATCAATGCGAAACCCGTTTCCGCTGTAGTAAAGGAATTTTTCGGGACAAGTCAGCTTTCTCAGTTCATGGACCAGACGAACCCGCTTTCCGAAATTACCCACAAGCGGCGCCTGAGCGCGCTTGGGCCGGGCGGCCTTACTCGTGAGCGAGCGGGCTTCGAGGTTCGAGACGTGCACCCCACTCACTACGGCAGAATCTGCCCGATCGAGACCCCTGAAGGTCCAAATATCGGCCTGATAGTGTCTCTATCCACCTATGCGCGGGTAAATCCTTACGGTTTCATCGAAACCCCCTACCGTAAGGTGGAAAGCTCGACCGCTCGCTCGGATGTCAACTACCTCACCGCTATGGATGAGAAGGATTACCCGATCGCGCAGGCCAACGCGGCGCTCGACGAGAAAGGCGGTTTTAGGGATGAACAGATTTCCGCTCGAAAAGCGGGCGAATTCGTAATGGTCCCGCCCGACGAGATCCGCTACATGGATGTTTCCCCAAACCAGCTCGTGAGCGTTTCCGCCTCACTGATTCCTTTTCTGGAGCATGACGACGCAAACCGCGCGCTCATGGGCTCCAACATGCAGCGTCAGGCTGTGCCTCTTATCCAGACCCGCGCCCCGCTTGTAGGCACCGGGATCGAACGCATAGTTGCCAAGGACAGCGGCGTAACGATTGTCGCCAGGCGCGAGGGCGTTATCGAATATGTGGATGCTACCAGGATAGTGGTGCGCGCTACCGACAGTATGGATATCGGAAGCGGTGTTGATATTTACAAGCTGATTAAATTCCAGCGTTCGAACCAGAATACCTGCATCAACCAGAAGCCTCTGGTAAAACAGGGCGACTTCGTAAAAAAAGGCCAGATACTAGCGGACGGCCCTTCCACCGACCACGGAGACCTCGCGCTCGGACGCAACGTGATGGTGGCCTTCATGAGCTGGGGAGGCTATAACTTCGAAGACTCCATCCTGGTAAGTGAACGTATAGTTAAGGAAGACGTATTCACCTCGATTCACATCGAAGAATTCGAAGTGGTAGCTCGAGACACCAAGCTTGGCAAGGAAGAGATCACCAAGGACATCCCCAATATAGGGGATGAAGCCCTCAAGAACCTGGATGAGAGCGGGATTATTCGTATTGGCGCCTATATCAAGCCTAACGATATCCTTGTGGGCAAGGTCACCCCGAAGGGCGAATCTCAGCTAACGCCGGAAGAAAAACTGCTCAGGGCGATTTTCGGTGAGAAAGCCAGCGATGTGAAAGACACCTCGCTTCGCGTTCCGCCCGGGGTCGAGGGAATCATAATCGACGCCAGGGTTTTTTCTCGAAAGGGCGTTGAAAAAGATGAGAGAACCCGCCAGATAGAGGAACAGGAGATCGGGCGGCTCATGAAAGACCAGCGCGATGAGCTGGACATCATAAGAAAGACTGCCGTAAGGCAGATGGCTGGGGCGCTTCAGGGTAAGATCAGCGACTCTTCCATTAAGGACGGCAAAAAAGTTTATTTGAAAAAGGGAGATCTGTTGACAGAAGAGGCGCTGCTCCAGGTTCCCAGGGAACTCTGGGACCAGATAAGCGCCGCGAAGGCGCCTGCGGCTTCCATGGAGGTGGAAGTGGTCGCTTCCAACTGCCGTCAGCAGGTCCAGGCGGTAAGGGAGCTTTTCGAGGAGAAGATAAACAAACTGAAAAGAGGCGATGAGCTTCCGCCGGGCGTCATCAAGATGGTGAAAGTCTATATCGCCGTGAAAAGAAAACTCCAGGTGGGAGACAAAATGGCAGGGCGCCACGGAAACAAGGGTGTCGTTTCCCGGATTCTTCCCCCCGAAGATATGCCCTATTTTCCCGATGGGACCCCGATGGACATTGTTTTGAATCCGCTTGGCGTCCCTTCCCGTATGAACGTCGGGCAGGTGCTGGAGACTCATCTGGGCTGGGCGGCCCAAGGGATTGGCCACCAACTCGCGGCGATGCTGGAGGATTATCTGCGCAAAGTCAAGGAGCGCGAGACAATAGATGAGAAGCTTCGGCGCATTTACAACAATCTTGAGTACGCCGATTTTTTCGAAAACGCTTCAGAACAGGAATTTAAAGAACTGATTCCCGATCTAAAAGAAGGCATACATGTGGCCACTCCTGTTTTCGACGGAGCCGAAGAGGCCGAGATCAGGGACTTTCTCAAGGAAGCCGGCGTGCCCGAAACGGGCCAGTCAATGCTCTACGACGGACGCACAGGTCTGCCTTTCGATCAGCCGGTTACCGTCGGCATCATGTATATGCTCAAACTCCACCATCTGGTCGATGATAAGATCCATGCGAGGTCCATTGGCCCTTACTCTCTTGTCACCCAGCAGCCGCTTGGCGGAAAAGCTCAGTTCGGAGGCCAGCGCCTGGGGGAAATGGAAGTCTGGACCATGGAAGCGTACGGCGCTGCCTTTGCGCTCCAGGAATTTCTCACCGTCAAATCCGACGACGTGGCTGGACGTACGCGAATGTACGAAAAGATTGTGAAAGGCGACAATACCCTTGAGGCCGGACTGCCGGAGTCCTTCAATGTTCTGGTAAAAGAGCTGCAGGCGCTTGCTCTGGACGTCAGGCTTCTCGAAGAAGACGAAGGCAATTAAGCAGTGGTCTTGGAGATGAACATCACACTTCGTGTTGTTGATTTGACCACGGCAAGGAGGTCCTTTTGAAAGAACTTTACTCTCTTTTTACCAAACCGAAAGATCCGCTGAATTTTAACGCGGTCAAAATCATGATTTCATCTCCCGAAAGAATCCGGGAATGGTCTTACGGCGAAGTGAAAAAACCCGAGACGATAAATTACCGCACATTCAAGCCCGAGCGAGACGGGCTTTTCTGCGCCAGGATATTCGGTCCGATCAAAGACTATGAATGCAACTGCGGCAAATACAAACGGATGAAGCACCGAGGTGTGGTTTGCGAAAAGTGCGGGGTCGAGGTCATTCAGTCCAAGGTCCGCCGCGAGAGGATGGGCCACATTGAGCTGGCTTCTCCGGTAGCTCACATATGGTTCTTGAGGAGTCTTCCGAGCAAGATCGGAAACCTGCTGGACCTGACGCTTCGGGAGCTTGAAAAAGTACTTTATTTCGATTCCTATATACTGCTTGACCCTGGTGAAACAAACCTGGAAAAGGGAGAACTGCTTACCGAGGAACGTTATCGCCAACTGGTCCAGGAACACGGCGGACGTTTTACCGCCGGCATCGGTGCCGAAGCGATCAAGCAGTTACTGGCCAGTCTAGACCTGGAGAAGCTTGCAACGGAGTTGCGCGAAGAAATGGTGAAGACCAATTCGGTGGCAAAGCGCAAGAAACTTGCAAAACGGCTGAAAATCATCGACGCATTCCGCGAGTCCGAAAACCGGCCGGAATGGATGATCATGGACGTCATCCCCGTTCTTCCGCCGGACCTCAGGCCACTTGTTCCCCTGGATGGCGGAAGGTTTGCCACCAGTGATCTCAACGATCTCTACCGGCGCGTAATCAACCGGAACAACCGGCTCAAGCGCCTTCAGGAACTCAACGCTCCGGACATCATTATCCGCAATGAGAAAAGAATGCTCCAGGAAGCCGTTGACGTTCTGTTCGACAATGGACGTCGCGGCAAAACGATAACAGGGGCGAGCAAGCGTCCTCTCAAGTCCCTGAGCGACATGCTCAAAGGAAAACAGGGACGGTTCCGGCAAAACCTTCTTGGCAAGCGGGTTGACTACTCGGGACGTACGGTGATCGTTATTGGCCCCAATCTTAGGCTGCACCAGTGCGGGTTGCCCAAGAAAATGGCCCTCGAACTCTTCAAGCCCTTCATCTACAACAAACTTGAGGAAAAAGGCTACGTTACCACTATAAAAGCGGCCAAGAAGATGGTCGAACGCGAAACACCGGAGGTATGGGATACACTCGATGAAGTGGTGCGGGAGTTCCCGGTAATGCTCAACCGCGCTCCGACCCTCCATCGGCTGGGAATCCAGGCATTCGAACCGATACTTATCGAAGGCAAGGCCATCCAACTCCATCCGCTGGTTTGCACGGCCTTCAACGCCGACTTCGACGGCGATCAGATGGCCGTTCACGTGCCGCTTTCGATCGAAGCCCAGGCCGAGGCGCGAATATTGATGATGTCCACGAACAATATTCTGAGTCCGGCACACGGCGACCCGATCATCGTGCCATCTCAGGACATCGTGCTTGGGATTTACTACATGACCCGCGAAAAGCCTTTCGCCAAAGGGGCCACTTCCCCGTTTGCAGACGCCGAGGAATTGAAGCAGTCAATCTCCAGGGGTGAAATACGAGTTTACAACAGCCCCGATGAAGTACGCTCGGCTTTTGATTCTGAGGAGGCAGATTTGCATGCGGGCATTGTCGTTCGGTTCCGCATAGCAGCAGAACAAGACGGGGTCATCGATTACGTAAGCGAAAAAGAGATCACCGTTAAAACCAATGGGAAAATGCCAACCTATGCGTTGACCGAAGGCAAGCCCCTTGTGTCCCGGAAAATACTGGTTCAGCCCGGGGACGCTGTGCGCAAAGGTCAGATTCTCGTCGATGAATTGGTCAGAACAACCGTCGGGCGGGTGATACTGTCGGAGATTCTGCCGGAGGGGGTTAGTTTTACAGCCGTAAACAAGGTGATGAACAAGAAGGCCCTTGCCCAGTTGATCGATACGTGCTACCGGAGCGCCGGAGTGAAAGCTACGGTCATCCTGGCCGACAGACTCAAGGATACCGGATACCATTATGCGACCCGCTCGGGCATCTCTATTTCGATCAAAGACATGACCATTCCGGCGCGCAAATCGGAAATCCTGCAAATTGCCTTTGATCAGGTGCAGGAGATCGAGCGGCAGTACAATGAGGGTTTGATAACGGAGGGTGAAAAATACAACAAGGCCGTCGATATATGGGCCAAGGCTACTGAAGACGTAGCTGCCGAAATGATGAGAGAGATTGGAGCAACGGAGATAATCGGGCCCCAAGGCGACATAACGCGTGTCGAATCCTTTAATCCGATCTACATGATGGCGGATTCAGGGGCGCGCGGCAGCAAAGACCAGATGCGTCAGTTGGCCGGGATGCGCGGACTTATGGCCAAGCCTTCGGGCGAAATCATCGAGACCCCGATCACGGCTAATTTCCGTGAAGGTCTCACGGTTTTGCAGTACTTCATTTCGACGCACGGCGCGCGAAAAGGTCTTGCAGACACCGCCCTCAAGACCGCGAACTCCGGTTACCTCACTCGCCGCTTGGTGGATGTGTCCCAGGATGTGATCATAGCGGAAATCGATTGCGGCACGATGGACGGAATCGAAGTGGAAGCCCTGCTGGAAGCCGGTGAAATAATTCAGAGGCTCGGAGACCGCATCCTGGGCCGTACGGCCCAGGATGACATAGTCGATCCGGTTACTGCCGAAGTGATCGTTCCGATGGGGGCGGAGATAAATGAGAAGAAGGTTATCGAAATCGAGGACGCAGGCATTGAAAAGGTGAATATCCGTTCAGCGCTTACTTGCCGGTCTCCCAGGGGGGTTTGCGCCATGTGCTACGGCCGCGACCTCGCTCAGGGTAAAATCGCTGAAATCGGAGAGGCGATCGGCATTATAGCCGCCCAATCCATCGGTGAGCCTGGAACTCAGCTTACCATGCGTACGTTTCATATCGGCGGTACAGCCAGCAAGAGCATCGAGCGGACGTCGATCAGCAATCGCTACGCGGGTACGGTTAAGTTTATCAATATCAATATCGTTCATAACCGCGAGGGCGATCTGGTCGCCATGAACCGCAACGGTGAAATCAGCATCATCAGCGAAACGGGCCGGGAGCGAGAGCGATATGTCATCGTCTACGGGGCCAAGCTCAAGGTTGCCGAAGGACAGCGAGTCGAACCGGACTCACTGCTTGCCGAATGGGACCCTTTTACCACCCCGATTCTGACCGAGGTCTTAGGTAGTGTAAAGTTTGGCGATATCACTGAAGGGCAGACCATGCAGGAAAAGCTGGACCCGGTTACCGGCAAGTCCAGCAAAGTGGTTGTCGAATTCCGAGAATCCGACGTGCGGCCCAGGATCTCAGTCAAGGACGAAAAAGGCAAAACTGCCAAGGTTGGTGAAGGCGGTGCGGCGCGCTACTTCATGCCGGTCGGCGCCATTTTGATGGTGACCGAAGGTGATCAGGTCTTCCCCGGAGACGTTCTTGCAAGAATTCCGCGCGAGACCACGAAAACTAAAGACATCACAGGCGGTCTGCCCCGGGTTGCTGAACTCTTCGAGGTGCGCAAGCCCAAGGAAAACGCCGTTATTACCGAAATCGACGGCGTGGTGGGTTTCGGCAAAGACACCAAGGGCAAGCGAAAAGTTGTAATCACGCCCCAGGTGGGAGATCCGCGTGAGTATCTGATCCCGAAGGGAAAACACATCAGCGTGCACGAAGGCGATTATGTGCGCGCGGGCGAGGCCCTTATGGACGGCTCGCCCAATCCCCATGATATTCTCACGGTTCTTGGCGAGAAAGAAGTTGCCAAGTACCTGGTCGATGAAGTCCAACAGGTCTATAGGCTCCAAGGCGTCAAGATCAATGACAAGCATATCGAGGTCATCGTGAGACAGATGCTCAAAAGGGTACGGATCACCGATCCCGGCGACTCGGAGTTCCTTCTGGGCGAGCATGTGGAAAAGCCGATTTTCGAGGAAGTTAACCAACAGCTTGTTTCCCAGGGGCAGCGCCCTGCGCTTGCAGAGCCTCTCCTGCTCGGTATCACCAAGGCTTCTTTGAGCACCCAAAGCTTCATCTCAGCGGCCTCTTTCCAGGAGACGACCAAAGTGCTCACCGACGCTTCTACCGCAGGAAAGGTTGACAACCTGCTCGGACTTAAGGAGAACGTCATAATGGGCAGGCTGATTCCGGCCGGCTCTGGACTGAGGCAGTACAGGGACGTAAGAAAATGAGAGGCAAGGCGGATGTTCGAAGTCCAAAGGGATATCTGTACGCTCTGCGCAGTAGGCAGACATTTGACGTCCTCTATGATGTCTGCGATATCAGATTGAGCACTATATTGGCTGGCAGGCATCCGTTTTAGACTTGACATTTAGGTCAGCTTCCTCTAAAAAGAAAGGATTTTCCAGCTCGGAAAGCCGCGATCCTTTGTCAGAGCCGAGCCTTCTTTAATTTATTGAACGGAGTTTAATACTGGAATGCCCACGATTAACCAGTTGGTAAGAAAAGGGAGGGAAGAAGTCCGGAAAAAATCCAGCACTCCCGCCCTTCAGAGCTGTCCACAGAAGCGCGGAGTTTGTGTTCGCGTGTATACGACGACGCCCAAGAAGCCTAATTCGGCCCTGCGCAAAATCGCTCGCGTCCGCCTGACAAACGGTATAGAAGTTACCTCCTATATTCCGGGGATCGGGCACAACCTGCAGGAGCACTCCGTTGTGCTCATTCGCGGTGGCCGTGTAAAGGACCTGCCCGGTGTGCGATACCATATCATTCGAGGCACTCTCGATGCGCTTGGGGTTGCAGATCGAAAACAGGGTCGTTCCAAGTACGGTACTAAAAGGCCAAAGTAACCAGAATCCGAAGGGTTCGGGGCCATGGCTCTTGGTTTTTCGCCATGGCCCCTCTTTTGCCTTTAAAACACAGAATAATCGAAGGAAAAGGGATGCCCAGGAGAAGAGAAGTCCCAAAACGCTATGTACTGCCGGACCCCAAGTTCAACAGCCGGCTGGCGGCCAAATTCATCAACAACGTCATGCGCTGCGGGAAGAAGAGCACTTCCGAGCAGATTTTCTATCAGGCACTCACCCTGATAGAGCAGCGCTCAAAGCAGGACCCGCTCGACATATTCCATAAAGCCCTGGAAAACGTCAGGCCCGTTGTGGAGGTCAAATCCAGGCGTGTGGGCGGAGCAACTTACCAGGTCCCCGTGGAAGTGCGCTCGGAGCGACGCGATGCTCTGGCCATGAGATGGCTTATAAATTACGCCAAGTCGCGTTCAGAGAAGACCATGACTCAAAAACTCGCGGGCGAGTTGATGGATGCGGCGCAGAACCGGGGCGGTTCGGTAAAAAAACGTGAGGATACCCACCGGATGGCTGACGCCAATAAGGCGTTCGCGCACTACAGGTGGTAGTTTTAGTGCAGTGGTTAGTTCATGGTTTGAAAGCCTGGCGAGGAGGATCCCCTAATGGCTAAGAAGAAATTCGAGCGGACAAAGCCACATGTGAATGTGGGGACTATCGGTCACATTGACCATGGGAAGACGACCCTTACCGCAGCGATTACGAAGCAACTTGCAAAGAAGGGCAAGGCCCAGTTCGTTCCTTTTGACCAGATCGACAAGGCGCCTGAGGAACGCGAACGCGGCATCACCATCGCGACCGCGCATGTCGAATATGAGACCGACAAGCGCCACTATGCGCACGTGGATTGTCCCGGCCATGCGGATTATATAAAGAACATGATTACCGGGGCCGCTCAGATGGATGGGGCGATCCTTGTGGTCGCCGCCGACGACGGTCCGATGCCTCAGACTCGCGAACACATTCTTCTCGCCCGCCAGGTGGGTGTTCCCTATGTTGTAGTATTCCTCAACAAGGTTGACATGGTGGACGATCCCGAGCTTATCGAACTCGTTGAGCTCGAGCTTCGCGAGCTTCTAACCAAATACGGATTTCCGGGAGACGATACACCGATCGTGAAGGGCTCGGCATTGAAGGCGCTCGAAACAGAAGATGCGGGAAGCGAGGACGCAAAGTGCGTCTTCGAGCTGATGGACGCAATCGATGCATATATTCCAGACCCTGTACGCGACATCGACAAGCCGTTTCTTATGCCCATCGAAGACGTTTTCTCCATCTCGGGTCGCGGAACAGTGGTCACCGGCCGCGTCGAGCGCGGGCAGGTTAAGGTGGGTGAAGAAGTTGAAATTGTCGGGTTCCGTCCTACTTTCAAGACAGTTTGCACAGGCGTTGAAATGTTCCGCAAGACCCTGGATTCGGGCCAGGCGGGCGACAATGTAGGCGTGCTTTTACGCGGAACCAAACGAGACGAGGTCGAGCGAGGCCAGGTTGTTGCAAAACCCGGTTCGATTACGCCCCATACCAAATTCAAGGCGGAAGTCTACGTGCTGAAAAAAGAAGAAGGCGGGCGGCATACTCCCTTTTTCCCGGGCTACCGGCCGCAGTTCTATTTCAGAACCACTGACGTCACCGGCGTCATGACCCTGCCCGAAGGGGTCGAAATGGTTATGCCCGGCGACAATATAAGTGGTGAGGTAGAGCTCATTACTCCGGTCGCTCTCGAAAAAGAGTTGCGATTCGCTATTCGCGAAGGAGGCCGTACAGTGGGAGCGGGAGTCCTTACCGAGATCATCAATTAGTTTAATTTCGCAACAGGACAACCGGAGCCTGGCTCCGGTTGTCTATTTGATAGGAAGGCAAATGATGACGAATCAGAGAATTCGCATCCGACTGAAGGCTTACGATCACAAGCTGCTCGATCAATCCACCAACGAGATCGTGGTAACGGCGAAAAAGACCGGTGCGCGGGTGGCTGGACCGATACCGCTTCCTACAAAAATTAACAGGTATACCGTCCTGCGTTCTCCTCACGTCGACAAAAAGTCGCGAGAGCAGTTCGAGATACGAGTCCACAAGCGTCTGATCGACATCCTGGATCCGACTCAGCAAACGGTCGACTCCCTTATGAAACTTGACCTCTCCGCCGGGGTTGATGTCGAAATCAAGCTCTAGGATTTCGGGCAGAAGTCAGTGAAAGAGAGTAATAGCTCATGATTACGGCAATTATTGGACGCAAGCTCGATATGACCCAGGTTTTCGCAAACGACGGCGCCGTCTATCCGGTAACCCTCGTTCAAGCCGGTCCGTGCACGATAACCCAGGTAAAGACCCATGAAAAGGACGGCTACTCCGCTCTGCAGATAGGTTTTGGTACAAAGAAGCCAAAAAGCGTGAATCGTCCGATGAAGGGACATCTTGACAAGGTGGGAAAAGGCTACTTCGAGGTCCTGCGAGAGGTCCCGGCTGAAAATCCTCTGGAACACAACCCCGGCGACCAGGTACTTGCCGAGATGTTCGAGATTGGAGATCGCGTCGATATAATCGGGAAGAGCAAGGGTAAGGGATTTGCCGGCACCATCAAACGTTGGCGGTTTCAACGGGGCCCCAGCGGCCACGGTTCAAAGAACGTCCGCGAGCCAGGTTCAACCGGTATGGCAACATATCCGGGCCGCGTCATCAAGGGCAAGAAGATGCCGGGACAAAAAGGCAACAAGCGAACGACCGTTTTGAACCTCAAGGTTGTGGACGTCCGTGCCGAAGACAACCTCCTTCTGATCCATGGCGCCGTTCCAGGCTCGAAGAATGGAATCGTAATCATTCGCAAGACAAACCGGGCGTAATAGAGGTGCGGGTATAGACGAAACAGGTTTTTAAGGAATTCTTGAGGATTACCATGCCAACTGTGGATGTTTTTAACTTGGACAGAGAAGTGACAGGTCAGCTCGAACTTAGTGACGCCATATTCGGTGTGCCTGTGAAAACTCACGTACTCCATGAGGTCGTGATTTATCAACTGGCTAAACGCCGGGCCGGAACCGCGAAGGCAAAAGGCCGCAGCGAAGTCAGGGGGGGAGGCAAAAAGCCCTGGCGCCAAAAGGGCACCGGACGCGCTCGGGCTGGAACTAGCCGGTCACCCATATGGCGCGGCGGCGGGACCATTCATGGTCCCCAGCCCAGGGATTACGAGATGCGGGTGCCCAAAAAAGTTAGGCGCTTGGCGCTCAAGATGGCCCTCAGCCAGAAGGTGCTCGATGCCGAGTTCAATGTGATCGATCAGTTAAAACTCGACAGGATTCGTACCAAAGATTTCGTAGAGCTGCTCGGTCGGTTCGAACTTGGCAAGACACTCGTCGTACTGCCCGAGCCGGACGAAATGATAGAAAAATCCGCTCGCAATATTCCAAACGTTAAAATCCTGCGCTCCGAAGGACTAAACGTCTACGATCTGCTGAACTATCATGCGGTGATCCTCAGCAGGGAATGCGTAGGAAGAATCGAGGAGGCGTTGGCATGAACTCGAATACATACCGGATATTGAAACGCCCCCTGATTACTGAGAAGAGCACCACCGAAAAGGACCTGAGAAACAAGCTTTGCTTTGAAGTGGACCGGAAGGCAAACAAGATCGAAATCAAGAAAGCGGTGGAGAAAGTTTTCAAGGTTAACGTCCTGGATGTGGCAACATTGAGCATGAAGGGGAAGCTAAAAAGGGTTGGCCGACATTTTACGAAGTCGCCTGACTGGAAAAAGGCTGTCGTAACCATCAAACCCGGGCAGCGGGTCGAGTTTTTTGAAGGCGTCTAGCAGGGAGAGGAAAAGGTAAAATGGCAATCAGGAAAGTGAAGCCGACATCAGCCGGCCGTCGGTTTCAAACATATGCCACCTTCGAGGAAATAACGACTGACAGGCCGCAAAAGAGCCTGCTTAAACCATTGCGCAAAACCGGCGGCCGCAACAACGCGGGCCGCGTTACGGCTTGGCAGCGCGGAGGCGGCCACAAGCGGCGCTACCGCATGATCGACTTCAAGCGCAATAAGGATGGTATTCCTGCAAGGGTAGCGACCGTTGAGTACGACCCCAACCGGTCGGCCCATATCGCTCTGCTGTTCTACGCCGACGGGGAAAAGCGCTACATTCTTGCTCCCGTTGGACTCAAGGTCGGGGATAAGGTCATGACCGGCCCTGAATCCGACATAAAAGCGGGTAATTGCCTCAAGCTTGCAAACTTGCCGCTTGGCACCGTCGTACACAATATAGAGATGCGGCCGGGCAAAGGTGGCCAGTTGGCCCGCTCGGCAGGTACTAGTGCTCAGCTCATCGCCCGTGAGGGAAAGTACGCCACACTTCGCATGCCTTCGGGCGAGATGCGCCTGGTCTCTGTTGAGTGCAAGGCTACCGTTGGCCAGGTTGGTAATATCGATCATGAAAATGTTTCGCTCGGAAAAGCCGGACGACCGCGCTGGGCAGGAAAAAGACCCCACGTGCGCGGCGTTGCGATGAACCCTGTGGACCACCCGATGGGCGGCGGCGAGGGAAGAAGTTCCGGAGGACGGCATCCCTGTACACCGTGGGGTGTTCCCACCAAGGGATATCGCACTCGCACGGCCAAACAGAGCGATAAGTTCATACTTCATCGCCGCAAGTAATTCAGCTTTAGTTTGTAGTAATTAGTTTTGAGTTAACTCAAAACTGAAAACTCCAAGGAGGATAAAGTGCCTCGGTCTTTAAAAAAAGGGCCATTTGTCGACGACCACTTGGTCGATAAGATTACAAAAGCCAAAGATACCGGCGACCGCAAAGTCATCAAGACTTGGTCGCGCAGATCCACCATCTTGCCTGAATTCGTCGGAATCACCCTTGCCGTCCATAACGGGAAGAAGTTCATTCCGGTTTTCGTCAGCGAGAATATGGTTGGACACAAACTGGGTGAGTTCTCTCCGACCAGGACTTTCTATGGCCATGCTGGAGATAAGAAGTCCAAAGTAAAAGGGAAGAAATAATGGAAGCGAGAGCCGTTGCCAAATATGTGCGGGTTTCCGCGCAGAAGACTCGCCTGGTCGCCGATATGGTCCGAGGCAAAAAGGTCGATGAGGCCCTTATTGTGCTCAGGTTTACGCCTAAAAAAGCGGCCGGCTCATAACGAAGGTGCTCCGCTCGGCCATGGCAAACGCCGAAAATACCAAGACGGTTGACTTGGAAAAACTTTATATCAAGACAATAAAAATCGATCAGGGGCCGAGGCTCAAAAGGTTTCGACCGAGGGCTATGGGCAGGGCGACCAAGATTATCAAGCCCTCGAGCCACATAACGGTTGTTTTGGATGAAAAGAAATAAATCTCCCTGCATGGAGCGCGATTGTGGCGCCGGAGAGTCGGTCCATATAGTGTGCAAGTTCCGTCATTCCGGCGGAGTTCGGAATGTTGATCGGGGGGTTATAATTATTTATTTGAAATCGCCCGTATGGAGGTGACGTTTGGGACAAAAAGTTCATCCAACAGGGTTCCGGCTCGGCATCGTTAAGACCTGGGATTCGAAATGGTTTGCAACCAGGGGCTATTCCAAGCTCGTTTTCGAGGACCGGAAGATCCGTGATTACATAAAAGAGCGGCTGTTCCACGCCGGTATCTCCAAAATTGAGATCGAGCGCGCAGCCAACAAGGTAAAGATCCGGATACACACGGCCCGGCCTGGAATTGTCATCGGCAAGAAGGGTGCTGAGATCGAGGTGCTCAGGCGTGATTTAGAGCGCCGTTTCAAGCGGGAAGTCCTGATCGATATCCAGGAGGTACGCCGGCCCGAACTCGACGCCACCTTGGTTGCAGAAAATATAGCTCTTCAGCTTGTAAGGCGTGTGGCCTTCCGGCGCGCAATGAAGCGCGCGGTCAGTTCCGCCCTCAAGTTCGGGGCCAAGGGCGTAAGGGTTGCCTCGGCCGGGCGGCTTGGTGGAGCTGAAATGGCTCGGCGAGAATGGTATCGTGAGGGCAGGGTTCCGCTTCACACACTTCGGGCTGACATAGATTACGGCACGGCCCTGGCCAGGACCACCTACGGCATCATCGGCGTGAAGGTCTGGATATTCAAGGGCGAAGTGCTGCCCTAAGGGTGGGCAAGTCCAAAGGAAGTTTAAACCGCCGGAGCAAGCAGCGGGAGCGGATACCCGTAAGTCATCCCGCTCCGTGATTCCTGCTCCCTGCTTCCACTAGAGGAAGAAATGTAATGTTAGCTCCAAAAAGAGTCAAATTCAGAAAAGTGCAGAAGGGTCGCATGAGGGGGGCTGCGTACCGCGGAAGTGAGGTCAGCTTTGGCGACTTCGGGCTTAAGGCCCTAGGTCCGGGCTACGTTACCGCCAGGCAGATCGAGGCAGCCCGCGTCGCAATTACACGCCACGTAAAGCGTGGAGGCAAGGTTTGGATTCGAATGTTCCCCGATAAACCCTTCACGAAAAAGCCCGCCGAAACTCGAATGGGAAAAGGCAAGGGTTCACCCGAAGGCTGGATGGCCGTTGTCAGGCCAGGCCGGATTCTGTACGAAATAAAGGGCGTGAATGAAGCCGTTGCGCGTGAGGCGCTCAACCTCGCCTCGCAAAAGCTTCCGGTGCCCACTCGTTTCGTATCGAGGCAGGATATACTATGAAAGCGAGCGCTCTGCGGGAAATGACTAAAGATGAGTTGATCGCGAAGCTCAACGAGATCCGGGAAGCCCAGTTTAATCTCACGTTTCAAAAGGCGACTGGACAATTGGACAACACCGCCCAGCTCCCGAAGAATAAGAAGGACATCGCGCGGATTCTCACGATTTTGTCCGAGATGGACAGCAAAGCCGGAGCATAGGGGCCAGAGGCATCATGGAAGAACTAAAATCTACCAGGAAAACTCGAGTCGGTAAGGTTATGAGCAACAAAATGGACAAGACCGTGGTGGTCATGGTCGAACGGCTGATTCAGGATACCAAATACCGCAAGTACGTTCGGCGCAGGAACACCTTCAAGGCGCACGACCCGCAGAATGCATGCACTGTTGGAGACCAGGTGCTTATCGAGGAAAGCAGGCCGATCAGCAAGGAAAAGCGCTGGCTGGTTGTCAAGGTCCTGGAGAAGTCGGCCTTCTGATTGAGCAGCGGCTGGTGTCTGCTTAAAGACATGTGGAGTAATAGATGATTCAATCTGAAACTCAATTGAACGCCGCTGATAATTCCGGGGCCAAGCGGCTTTACTGCATCAAGGTGCTCGGTGGAACTCGCAGGCGTTACGCGTCGGTGGGCGACATCATCGTGGTGTCTGTCCAGGAGGCCATTCCCAACGCGAAAGTGAAGAAAGGTGACGTGCTCAAGGCGGTTGTCGTGCGCACAAAGAAAGAAGTCCGCCGCCCGGATGGTTCCTACATAAAGTTCGACGATAACTCGGCAGTGCTGATAAACGCTGCCAGGGAACCGATCGGCACCCGTATCTTCGGACCGGTCGCCAGGGAACTGCGCGCCAAACAGTTTATGAAGATTATATCGCTCGCTCCGGAAGTTCTTTAGCGAAAAGGTCTCACGCGATGAAACATCAAGGTTATCATATAAAGAAAAACGATACGGTAAAGGTGATCGCCGGCAAGGATAAGGGAAAGAACGGCAAGGTTTTGCGGGTAATTCCCAAAAAGGAGCGGGCGATCGTGGAGAAACTCAACATTGTCAAGCGCCATCTCAAGCCCAGTCAACAGACGAGGCAGGGTGGCATTCTGGAAAGAGAAGCTCCCATTCAGATTTCCAATCTCATGTTGATCTGTTCGAAGTGCACAGACCCGACCAGGGTGGGCTATCGAGTGCTCGATGACGACCGCAAAGTCCGGTATTGCAAGAAATGCCGGGAAGTTATCGACTAGGGGCGTCCACCGCAAAGGCGGGAGTGGAGGTAAAATGCCAGTACTGTTCGACAGGTTTAATCAGGAAATTGTTCCCCAACTCCGGGAGCAGTATCAGTATAAGAGCCCGATGCAAATTCCTAGGCTTGCCAAGATTATAATCAATATGGGGCTTGGGGAAGCTATTCAGAACGTAAAAATCCTGGACTCCGCTTCGGCCGAGCTTGCCCAGATAAGCGGGCAAAAGCCGGTTATAACGCGGGCACGCCAGAGTATCGCTGCTTTTAAGCTGAGGAAGGGTATGCCGATCGGGTGCATGGTGACTCTGCGAGGCAACCGGATGTACGAGTTTTACGACAAGCTCGTCAATGTTGCCCTGCCGCGCGTTCGCGACTTCCGTGGCATTTCTCCAAAAGCTCTGGACGGCAGAGGCAATTACACTCTTGGAATAAAGGAACATCTCATTTTCCCCGAGATAGACTACGACAAAATCGATAAGATCAAGGGGATGAACATCACAATTGTTACGACTGCTAAGACGGACGATGAGGCAAGGACGCTTCTCGGCCTTATGGGCATGCCGTTCAAGCGCTGAGAAGGAGGCCTCCTTTGGCTAAGAAGTCTCTTATAGCAAAAGCAAAACTAAGTCCCAAATTCAAGGCTCGCAAATACAACCGGTGTCCTTTGTGCGGCCGGCCTCGTGCCTACATCCGCAAATTCGGAATCTGCCGTATCTGTTTCCGCAACATGGCGCTGAGAGGCGAACTTCCCGGTGTGGTCAAGGCAAGCTGGTAGGGACCGGAGGAGAAATTAAAGATGATGGTATCGGATTCGATAGGCGACTTCCTCAACCGCATTCGTAATGGGCAGAAAGCACGGTTTGACAAGGTGGATATCCCCGCCTCCCGCATTAAGGCTAACCTGTGCCGTATCCTGAAGGACGAGGGATTCATAAAGAACTACAAATTCATCAGGGACGAAAAGCAGGGAATTCTCCGTATTCATATCAAGTACGGTGAAGGCCGGGATGGCGCTTTGGTCGGAGCGAAGCGGATCAGCAAGTCCGGTCGCCGCATTTATGTCGGGCACGAGCAGATCCCCCGAGTAATGAACGGAATGGGGATCTCCATCATTTCCACCTCAAAGGGCGTGATGACCGACAGGCAGGCTCGCAAGGAAGGCGTGGGCGGCGAAATTCTCTGTGCTGTCTGGTAGTCTTGGAGTTATTAGTTTAAAGCTCGATAAAGGAGCAATGGTATGTCGCGGGTGGGTAAATTGCCCATAACCTTGCCGAAACAGGTTGTAGTTAGTCTCAAGGATTCGCTCCTCACGGTCGATGGCCCCAGGGGTACATTGCAGAGGTCTGTTCCGGCAAGTGTTGACGTGGAGATCGGGAAGGAAGCCGTCGAGTTCAAGCGCAGGGACGAGTCTAAGGAGTCGCGAGCTACGCATGGGCTGATCCGTGCTCTGGTGAACAATATGGTCAGAGGCGTGAGTGAAGGTTTCACAAAGGGACTCGAGATTCAGGGGACCGGCTACCGGGCCGAGGTGCAGGGAAACAATCTCAACCTGAGCCTGGGGTATTCGCATCCCATCCAGTTCACGCTGCCGGAGGGAATAAAAGCCAGCGTGGACAGGAGTAACGTTATCCGGCTGGAGGGGATCGATATAGAAGTGCTGGGCGAAACCGCTGCCCGGATTCGCGCTCTCAGGCCGGTAGAACCCTACAAAGGCAAGGGAATTCGATACTCCGGGGAGCACGTCCGCCGCAAGGTAGGCAAAACCGGGTCCAAGAAGTAGATTTGGAGGAAGCTCAGATGGCATCAGGCAGCACAAATCCGCGCTATGTCGCTCGGGTCAAACGCAAAAAGCGCATAAGAAGAAAGATAGAAGGTACTCCAACGCGCCCCAGGCTGACGATCTTCCGCAGCGATAAGCATATATATGCTCAGATAATCAACGACGTGACCGGAGCGACCATGGTGTCCGCATCCACGCTTTCACCTGAGTACAGGGAAATGGAGGCGATTAAAGGAAAAGTGGGCGCCGCCAAGCGCGTTGGCGAACTCATCGCCCGGAAGGCCATCGAAAAAGGTATTGCCAAGGTCGTATTCGATCGCAATGGCTTTATCTATCACGGCCGTATTCAGGCCCTTGCGGACGCAGCCCGCCAGAAGGGTCTCGATTTTTAACTCCTTTCAAGATCGGAGGCAGTCACATTGATAGCGGTGGATTCCAGCCAGCTCCAGATGATTGACAAAGTAGTTCATATAAGCCGGGTGGCCAAAGTCGTTAAAGGCGGACGCCGGTTTTCGTTCAGTGCAATAGTGGTGGTTGGGGACGGCAACGGCAAGGTAGGGCACAGCCTTGGCAAAGCGAACGAAGTTCCAGAGGCCATACGCAAAGGAATGGAATCGGCAAAACGAAATATGATCGACGTGCCGCTCAAAGAAACCACAATTCCTCATGAGGTGCTCGGTCAGTTCGGGGCTTCCTCGGTTATTTTGAAGCCGGCCTCCCCCGGTACCGGTGTCATCGCTGGCGGGGCTGTGCGAGCCATCATGGAAGCGGCCGGAATTCATGATATTTTGACAAAGTGCGTTGGTTCGAGAAATCCCCATAATGTCGTCAAGGCGACATTGGAGGGTTTAAGGAAGCTGCGCAGTGTCGAGCAGGTTTCCAAAACCAGAGGGAAGAATATTCTGGAAGATGCCTAGTTCATTAGTTTTTAGCTGTTAGTTCATGGTTTTGAGTAACTAAAAACTAAAAACTGAAAACTCAAAACTATAAGGGTGCATGCATGGTAAAGCCAATTCAAGTCAGACTGGTTCGAAGCCCGATTGGGCGTCCCGAAAAGCACCGCAGGGTTTTGCAGGCGCTCGGGCTTACGCGGATGCACAGGCCCGTGAACCTCTACAGCTCTCCACAAGTGTTGGGTGCTCTCAAGAAGGTGATTCACCTGATTAAGATAGAGGAAAGATAGGGGTTTTTGATGAGACTCGAAGATCTGGCTCCGCCTCCCGGAGCTAAGAAGAATACAAAGCGACTTGGCCGAGGTTCGGGTTCAGGACAGGGAATGACCGCTGGAAAGGGCACAAAGGGACAAAAGTCCCGCTCCGGCGGAGGTACGCCTCCTTGGTTCGAAGGTGGCCAGATGCCGCTGCAGCGCAGAATTCCCAAACGCGGCTTCACTAATATTTTCAAGAAGGAATTCTCGATCATCAACGTTGACGATTTGAGCAAATTCCCGGCCGGTAGCGAAGTCGGCCCACTTGATTTCATCGGCGCCGGGCTGCTCAGGAAAGTCCGTTATGGTGTCAAGTTGCTGGCCAACGGCGAAATTAACCAACCTGTTACGGTTCGCGTACACAAGGCAAGCGCTTCAGCTATTCAGAGAATCGAAGCAGCGGGTGGAAAAGTTGAGTTGATACCGCTCAAGGAAGGAAAATAAAAAGTGCTCGGAAGCTTTGCGACTATAGGGAGAATTCCCGAGCTCAAGCGCCGTATTGCGACGACTTTGCTTTTCCTGGGGGTTTACCGCATCGGGGTCCACATCCCGACCCCATTTATCAATGCACGGGCCCTGGAAGCCTACTTCAACGCAGCCAAGGGAACGCTTCTTGGCCTCTTTGATATGTTTTCCGGGGGCGCTTTGAGCCACTTTTCCGTCTTTGCCCTGGGCATCATGCCTTATATCAGTTCATCCATTATCCTCCAGCTCCTTACAGTGGTCATTCCTACTCTCGAAAGGCTCAGTAAGGAGGGGGAGGCAGGCCGCAAAAAGATCACGCAGTACACCCGTTACGGAACAGTGATTCTTAGTTGTATCCAGGGTTTCGGAATAGCCGTCGGGCTCGAGAGTCAGCGCGCTCCAGGTGATGTCCCGCTGGTTTTACTGTCCGGATGGGGATTTCGCCTGATAACGGTGCTGACCTTGACCGCCGGCACTGCGTTCATCATGTGGCTCGGCGAACAGATAACTGAGCGAGGGATCGGAAACGGGATTTCGCTCATCATTTTTGCCGGTATAGTAGCCGCGATTCCCAACGCCCTTATCAGTACGGCAAGACTCGTGCAAGCGGGCGAAATGGGCATCTTCACACTGGTTGCGCTTGCGGCGATGATGCTGGCTGTGGTGGCTTTTATTATATTCATGGAGCGCGGGCAGAGACGAATCCCTGTCCAGTATGCCAAACGAGTGGTCGGAAGACGGGTCTACGGTGGACAAAATACCCATATACCGCTCAAGATTAACGCTTCGGGGGTCATTCCGCCGATTTTTGCGTCGTCGATAATCATGTTTCCGGCTACTATAGCCAATTTCATAAAAGTTCCCTGGGTCCAAACAGTTTCGCACGCCCTTAGTCCGGGACACTGGGCGTATTTTGTTCTCTACGTTGGTTTCATCATCTTTTTTTGCTTTTTCTATACGGCTATCGTTTTCAACCCTGTGGATGTGGCGGATAACATGAAGAAATACGGGGGCTTCATCCCAGGTATTCGTCCGGGAAGACCCACTGCGGAATATCTTGACAAGGTTTTGAGCCGTATCACTTTAGGTGGCGCTCTGTATATTTCAGCGGTTTGTGTTCTCCCTTCCTTTCTGGCTATAAGAGTTGGTGTGCCCTTCTACTTCGGCGGGACCGCCCTGTTGATCGTCATCGGCGTCGCAATGGACACCTTGGCCCAGATCGAGGCTCATATGCTGTCGCGCCATTACGAGGGTTTCCTCAAGAGCGGCCGCATGAAGGGCCGCCGTTAGAGAAGTATTCAGTTGGCAGTTTTTGGTTTTGAGCTGACCAAAAACTGCATGCTCTATACTTAAAACTCAAAAGCTGGAGAGAAACGATGAACATCATTTTGCTGGGACCGCCGGGCGCAGGCAAAGGCACTCAAGCCAAGCGTCTTGTTGAAAAGTATCACATTCCTCAGATTTCCACGGGCGACATGCTCCGCGCGGCCCTCAAGGAAGGGACTCCCCTGGGACTGGAGGCGAAAAAATATATGGATGCCGGCGGGCTGGTTCCCGACAGCGTGGTAATCGGGTTGGTTAAGGAGCGCATTCAAAAGGCTGACGCCAAGAGTGGTTACATGCTCGATGGATTTCCACGTACGGTCGCGCAGGCGCAGGAACTCGACTCAATCCTGAACGGGTTAGGCCAGAAAATCGATCACGTGGTCAGTGTCGAAGTTCCCAACTCCGAGTTGCTTGGCCGTCTTACCGGCCGCCGGACCTGCCGGGCCTGCGGGGCCGGGTTTCATGTGCTATTCGATCCCCCACGGAAAGAAACCGTCTGCGACAAGTGCGGCGGTGAACTCTACCAGAGATCTGATGATAACGAAGCGACTGTAAAGTCCAGACTTGAGACTTACGAAGCGCAGACGAAGCCCTTGATAGACTACTACGAAAAGCAGGGCAAGCTCCGCCGCATAGACGGTGTGGGCCAAATGGATGATATTCTGCTGCGTATCCAAAAGGTCCTTGGTTAGCGTGAGTTCCTGACTGTGCCTCTCAGCCGAAGGTTTGAGTGGCGAACTGCCTGGCGGTCCCATCGCGCCCGCAGGGTTCGATCAGGATAATTGATGCTTGGCGGAAAGTGGCGATAGTGGGGAGTAAATTTGTGTGGTTGTTATCCGGTATCCGGCGACTGGTATCCAGTATTCGGAACGGGGGCGGTTATATTGATAATCCTACGGTCCCGAGCTGAAATTGAGAAGATCAAAATCTCATGCCAGATTGTCGCCGAGATTCTCGATCTTCTGATCGAGCACGTTAAGCCGGGGATAACGACTTGGGAACTCAATGCGATAAGCGAGGAACTTGCTTCGAGGAAGCACGCAAAATCGGCGTTCAAAGGCTATCAAGGGTACCCATTCGCCCTCTGCACCTCGGTTAACGAAGAAGTTGTTCATGGAATGCCCTCCAAACATCGCCGGCTCAAAGACGGGGACATTATAAGCCTGGACTTTGGCGTTGTTTTGGATGGTTATTACGGGGACGGCGCCGTGACGGCGCCGGTGGGGAAGATCACCGAGGAAGCCGCACGGTTGTGCTCGGTGACCGAGCAGTGCCTCTACGAAGGAATTTCGCGGGCGGTTTCCGGAAACCGCCTCTCCGATATCTCTCATGCAATACAGGATTACGTGGAGAAACGGGGTTATTCGGTGGTGAAAGAATTCGTCGGGCACGGGATCGGACAGCATTTACATGAAAGTCCCCAGATTCCCAATTACGGGTTACCTGGCAGGGGTGTGAAACTTAAACCGGGAATGGTGCTGGCTGTGGAGCCAATGATAAACGCGGGCGGACCTGAGGTCGAGATATTGGAAGATAAATGGACGGCAGTAACGCGGGACAGGAAGCTCTCAGCTCATTTTGAGCACACAATAGCGATAACTGAGGATGGTCCTCAGATATTGACGCGGCGTGAAACTGCTTTACATCCGCAAATAGATAAATTATAATAAAAAGTTCGCGGTAAATTTATTCGGGGGAACCAGCGGGCATGGCTAAAGAAGAGGCTATAGAAGTAGAAGGAACGGTCGTAGAGACCCTGCCCAATGCCATGTTTCGCGTGGAGTTGCCTAACGGCCATCGCATTCTAGCTCATATCTCCGGAAAGATGCGTATGCATTTTATTCGCATCCTGCCCGGTGATAAGGTTACAGTGGAGCTTTCTCCCTACGACCTGACACGGGGCCGCATCACTTACAGGTCCAAGTCCTAAGGCTTGAGTCGCGCTGGTTTGTGGAAAGGATTTTCCGAAATGAAAGTGCGAGCATCGGTTAAGCGCATTTGCAGAAAATGCAAAATTATCCGTCGCCACGGGAATGTGCGCGTGATTTGCGAGAATCCCAGGCACAAGCAGCGCCAGGGGTAGTGAAGGAGTGAGACATTGGCACGAATTGCAGGCATCGATTTGCCGAAGAACAAGCGCATCGAAATCGCCCTGACGTATATTTACGGTATCGGCAGGCCGACGGCCCAAAAAGTTCTCGAAATGGCCAAAATCGGCAGGGATACCAAGAGTGATGATCTGAGCGAAATCCAGGTAAATACTATCAGGCAGATTATCGATTCCCATTTGAAGGTGGAGGGCGATCTAAGGTCTGAGGTCTCGATGAACATAAAGCGTCTCATGGACCTGGGCTGCTACCGCGGATTGAGACACCGCCGCGGGCTCCCTGTTCGAGGCCAGCGCACTCACACCAATGCCCGCACTCGTAAGGGGCCGCGCCGATCCGTTATGGGCAAGCGCAAGAAAGCGTAGGACGGAGGAAACATGGCAAAAGAGAAAGCCGCACCTAGAACAAAGAAAAAAGAGCGCAAGAATATCCTCAACGGCGTAGCTCATATCCGCTCGACCTTTAACAACACGATTATCACCATCACGGATATCAGCGGTAATGCGATTTCGTGGTCGAGCGCGGGAAGCCAGGGTTTCAAAGGATCCCGAAAAAGTACTCCGTTCGCAGCGCAGGTAGCCGCCGAGACAGCGGCGAAAAAGGCTCAGGAGCACGGAGTTCAGAATATCGAAGTCCTTGTGAAAGGCCCGGGTTCCGGCCGCGAAGCTGCTCTGCGGGCCCTCCAGGCCGCAGGGTTCAATATCACTTACATCAAGGACGTTACGCCGATACCGCACAATGGTTGCAGGCCTCCGAAGAGGCGACGAGTATAAGCGATCACTCTCTCCCACCCGCCGCCGAAGGCAGCGGGCAACTCGGCAGGCGGTCCTACCGCCTCAGGAGGAAACATTTTGGCTCGCTACACCGAATCCCAATGCAGGCTTTGCCGCCGCGAAACTATGAAGCTCTATCTTAAGGGCGACCGCTGCTATTCGGACAAATGCGCGATCGAGCGCCGCAACTACCCACCCGGGCAACATGGCCAGAGCAGGGGCAAGCTCTCCGAATACGGACTCCAGCTTCGGGAAAAGCAGAAAATCAAGAGAATTTATGGCTTGGTGGAAAAGCAGTTTGAAAGCTATTTCAAAGAAGCTGACCGCCGCAAGGGTGTCACCGGTACAAACTTCCTTATTTTGCTCGAACGCAGACTGGACAACACGGTCTACCGGCTCGGTTTCGCAAATTCCCGCAGCCAGGCCAGACAGCTCGTCAGGCATGATCATTTTCTGGTCAACGGCAGGAAAGTTAACATCCCCTCGTATCTGCTGAGACCCGGAGATACGGTTACCGTAGCCGAGGGGAGTCGAAATCTGCAGATCATAAACGAATCCGTAGGAGCTCTACCGCGCAGAGGTCTCCCCGTGTGGCTCGATCTCGATACATCGAAGTACGAGGGTACCTTCAAGGCATTCCCAGCTCGAGATGAGATGAACCTGCCGGTTCAAGAACAACTGGTGGTTGAATTTTATTCCAAGTAAGAAAGAGCGGTAAATTTACAGGATTCTGGTTACCGAAGGGCCTTTGGAGCTTCACGCATCCAAGTGGCCCACTTGAGTTTCCAGACGGGGCCCTGTGGTGATGTCTCTTTAATGAGGATAAAACATGCAAAAGAACTGGCGCGAACTAATCAAACCGAAGCGCTTGGAAATCGAGACAACAGAGCCGAACACCCACGGGAAGTTCGAATGCGAGCCTCTGGAGAGGGGGTTCGGCATTACGCTGGGAAACGCATTGAGGAGGGTGTTGCTTTCGTCTCTTCAGGGCTCAGCCATAACCAACGTGAAGATAGACGGTGTTTTGCACGAATTCTCCACCATTCCGGGTGTTCTTGAAGACGTCACCGATGTGATACTCAATCTTAAGGAAGTCCGATTCAAAGTAACCGGGGACGGAAATCTTCGCCGGTTGCAGATCGAAAAGCAAGGTGAAGGCCGGGTCAGCGCCGGAGACATTCAGGCCGGGGCGATGGTCGAAGTGCTGAATCCCGATCAGCACATCTGTACGCTTGCCAGGGATGCCAAGCTCAGAATGGAACTCACCGTAAGGCAAGGCAAAGGATATGTTCCGGCTGAAAAAAATATCGAAGAAAGCCAGCCTATAGGAACGATACCCATCGACGCAGTCTTTTCTCCGGTGCGAAAAGTCAGCTATACCGTGACCCAGGCTCGCGTCGGCCAAATTACTGACTATGATAAGCTGACCCTGGAGATCTGGTCGGACGGGAGCGTCAAGCCGGAGGATGCGCTGGCTTACGCCGCCAAGATTCTAAAGGACCAACTCACCATTTTCATTAATTTCGAAGAGGAAGCCGAGGCCCAGGAGGAAGAGGTCCGGACCGAACCCGCCTTCAACGAGAACCTCTTCCGCAGCGTTGACGAACTGGAACTCTCAGTGCGGTCGGCAAACTGTCTTAAAAATGCTGATATCCGCCATATCGGCGAGCTTGTTCAAAGGACCGAGCAGGAAATGCTCAAGACCAAGAATTTCGGTCGCAAGTCGCTCAATGAGATAAAAGAGATCCTCAGCGAAATGGGACTCTCTCTGGGAATGAAGATCGATAACTTTCCCACCCGCGAGGAAATCGAACAGAGAAGAAAGGAACAGGAATAATCCATGCGCCACGGAGTTTCCGGCAGGAAATTGAACCGGACCACGAGCCACCGTCTCGCTATGTTCCGGAATATGGTTACCTCGCTTCTCAATCACGAACGCATTTACACAACGGTGCCCAAGGCAAAAGAAATGCGCCGCTGGGCCGAATGGATGATCACCCTGGGTAAACATGGCGATCTGCATTCCCGAAGGCAGGCACTTTCGGTTATTCGCGAAAAAAAAGTTGTGTACAAGGTGTTTGATGAGCTGGCCCAAAGGTACCAGAATCGGGCTGGCGGCTATACCCGGATCGTGAAAGTGGGGTTCAGGCGGGGCGACGCCTCGCCCATGTGCATGCTGGAGTTGATAACCGAGGGGAGTGAAAAGGCCGGCAAGAAGGGCAAAAAATCCCGCAAGAAAACGGAAGCCGCTCCGGCAAAGACTGAAAGCTCCACGAGCTGAAAATATCTGAACCATCTGAGTGGAACCACTGATGGACACCGGTAGCCGCGGGTTTTTCTCGACCGTTCATTATCCTTGTCCATCCGTGTCTATCCACGTTCATCAGTGGTTCCACTCGTTACTCAGCTCTGATTGTCTTCTTCTTTTTGGACATAAGAACAGCATTCTCTACAGGTAAATCCGCTCCACATCCCTTTGGCAGCCTTATCCAGGCAATTGTCGTAATTCGGGCAGGCGAAATTGCGTACTCCCTTGCCCTCCTTGCACATCATGGGATAGGGAGTGTCCTTATCCACTCTTTCGGGTTGAGCGAGCTGTCCTCGAGAACCTTTTTCCTTCGCCATGAGTACAAACTCCTGATTACTCTCCGGCCCGAAACGGCTCGGGGTTAAAAAAATGTAAATTCCTGGTAAGACGGATTATTCTTCGGTAAACTCATTATAATCTTTTATGTTCGAAATTCGACCAGCTTAAAGCTTTTTAGTTTAAAAAATGGGCGTCGAGCAATCAAATTGTTTATTGTCTACTGTCGAAAAAGTTCTCCATCCCGATTCTCGTATGGCTTTTGCGGAAAGCCGTGTCAAAGGCAATTCAACACTTCAATCGCGCACTCGATGATTCGCTTTGTTTCTTCCTCATTTTACAATCCGTGTCTATCCGCGTTCATCCGTGGTTCATTCCGCAGCGGAATCCCCGGGATGGCCTCGAAATGAACCAGGAAAAAAAACGCACCATGGCTTATTTCCTGATTCCGGCATCCTGCCTGATCTTCGGTATCTCAACCCTGGCCATGCTGTACGGATTCGAACCTTTTTATTCCGGCTACTATTCATTTGCCTGGTGGAGCTATATCATCTTTATCGAGTCTTTTCTCTATTGCCGGGGAGCTAAATCGCTCCTGTTTGAAAATCCCTTGAAATTTTTTCTTCTCCTCCCCCTTTCCACCACTGTGTGGCTCGTCTTTGAAGCGTTGAATTTCCGGCTCTCTAACTGGCATTACATCAATATACCCTCAGAGACTGTTATCAGGTGGACGGGATACTTCATTGCCTATTCGACGGTTTTGCCTGGAATTTTTTCGACAACTGCGCTGCTGGATTTCATTGGAGTATTAAATAATTCAAAGGTGGCCCCCCTCGGCAGCCCTCAAAGTTTACCCAGTGTGCCACCGCCTAAATCTCGACGCTACGCGAAGCGTACCGGTCCCACCGTCTACACGGCCTTCATTCTCACTGGTATACTCTTTCTGCTTTTGCCACTCGTTTGGCCGGAGTACTTTTTCCCCTTGGTCTGGGGGGCTTTCATATTCCTCCTGGAACCGGTCAATCACAGGGTTGGCGCTCCTTCCCTGTTGCGGGAATGGGAAAATGGGTCACTGAGAAAATTTTATCTACTGCTTCTGGGCGGAGCCATCTGCGGGCTTTTATGGGAATTATGGAACTTCCGGGCAGGGTCTAAATGGATATATACTATACCCCACGCCGGCTTCTTGAAAATTTTTGAAATGCCTTTGTTTGGATTCCTGGGGTTTCCGCCCTTTGCAGTCGAGTGCTATGCGATGACGGCAGGCTTTTTCCTGCTGATCTCCAAAATCAGGGAAAAATACCCTCCGGGCCGTGCACTCTGCATATATTCGACCGTTGCCGTTTTGGTGGTGCTTTTCGATCTTCTTGTTTTCGCGGGAATAGACCGCTTTACCGTCATATCTTTTCAGTAATAAAATATCTTTCTCGCTAATCTCTATCGGGATTTCATAAATGAAATACGCTGCTCTGATCAGCCTCGGATGCGCAAAGAATCTCGTTGACAGCGAGAATATGGCGAGGCAACTGCTCGACATGGGCTGGCAGATGACCCAAGTTCTCCCCGATGCAGAACTCATAGTGGTTAACACGTGCGGATTTTTGGAAAGCGCCGTACAGGAAGCAATAGAGGCGATCCTCAAAGCGGCCCAACACAAGAAATCCGGAAAGTGCAGCATGCTGGTCGCTGCCGGATGTATGGTCCAGAGGTATGGAAAAAAACTTCTGAGAGAACTTCCGGAAGTTGACCTCTTTGTCGGGACATCCCATTACCATGCGCTTGAAGCTGCCGTGGAATCGAAGCTCGCCGGAAACCCGAGGCGGCTCTGGATTGCAAGGCCGGCCGCAGTACCCGGTGGTGGAGCAGGCTGGGCAATATCGAACGGATCTCATTCGGCGTATCTTAAAATTGCCGAGGGGTGCGGCAATTCGTGCTCTTTCTGCATTATTCCCAATCTGCGGGGGCCGCTAAGGAGTCGGAAGGAGGCGGACATTCTTGCTGAAGCGGGTCGGCTCGCATCTGCCGGTATAAAAGAAATCAACCTGATTGCCCAGGATACCACGGCATACGGGCTTGACCGAAACGAACCTGAAGCCCTCCCGAGGCTTTTGGAAAAACTCGAAGAGGTGCCGGGCCCGGAATGGATACGGTTGCTCTACTCATATCCCGACCGCATCTCGGACGGGCTGCTCCATGTCATGGCAAATTCACGCAAGGTCGTTCCTTACCTGGACATCCCAATCCAGCATTGCGCGCCGGCAATCCTCAAGGCAATGGGACGTCCGCCCGACAGTCCGGAAAGGGTTATCGACAGAATTCGCACAGCCCTCCCGGGGGTTGCATTGCGCACTTCGATCATGGTGGGCTTTCCGGGTGAGACGAGAGCGGAGTTCAAGTCGCTGCTCGCCTTCATGGAACGGGTCGAGTTCGACCATGCGGGAGTTTTTGTCTATTCGCCCGAAGCTGGGACAAGGGCCGCACGCCTCCCCGGCAGGCCGGACAAAAAGAGAGCTGAAAGCAGACGGGCCGCCTTGCTCGATGTCCAAAGGGAGATTTCCAGGCGAAAACTCAAGCTCCTGGTTGGACGCAATCTGCCGGTCCTGATTGAAGGCCCGCACCCCGAAACCGATCTGCTCCTTGCGGGACGTCTGCCCACCCAGGCGCCGGAGGTCGACGGGAGCGTTATAGTCACAGCGGGTCATGCGGAAGCGGGGCAAATCTGCAGGGTACAGATCACCGCCGCGCATGATTATGACCTGGAAGGGATTATTCTATAAAAGTCTTGAGGCATGCCTGCCTGTTCGGGTTTTTCAGCTTGCGGAGCGCCTTTTTCTCGATCTGTCGGATCCTTTCCTTGGAGACATTGAAAACTTTGCCTATTTTCTCAAGGGTCTCAGCAGGATGGCCATCGAGGCCGAACCTCAGCCGCAGGATTTTCTCCTCTCTTGGTTGAAGGGTCGAGAGCAAGGCACGCGTAACCTCGGCCAACTCCCTGTCCGAGCACTCATCGGCCGGAGAGAGCGCCCTTTCGTCTTCGATAAAGTCTCCCAGCCTCTGTTCGTCCTCCCCTATGGGGGTCTCAAGGGAGATAGGCTGAGCGGCCAACGTAAGGACCATCTGCACCTTTTCGACCGGCAGCTTCGAACGTTCCGCAATTTCAGCAGGCATCGGTTCGCGCCCCAGTTCCTTGAGCAGTTCATAGTAGACTTTGAAGAAAAGGTTCTTCAACTCTATGAAATGTACCGGCAGGCGGATTGTCCTCGTTTTGTCGTAGATTCCGCGAATGATACTCTGCCTGACCCACCATGTCGCATATGTGCTGAACCGGTTTCCCTTGGTGTGGTCGAATCGGCCAACCGCTTTGAGCAGACCGAGGTTTCCCTCCTGAATCAGGTCATCGAAAGTCATGCCTCGGCCCCTGTACCGTTTGGCTATGCTGAGAACCAGTCTGAGGTTAGCCCTGACCATCTCCTGCTTGGCCGCGTCCACAGCTCTCATGATTGCACGGACCATGGCCAGTGAGGTCGAGAAGAGCGGATTGTCCTGCTGTTCTTTGGCGGCTCGCTCCAGCGTGCGCACAACGACCTTAAGCACCTTATCCCTCACGCCGGGGAACGTTTGTTCGTGCTCCAGGAGCTTTTTGACCTTTTCGTTAAGGTCGGCCATTATCCTGTCATCGGACGCATGTTCCCGGACGATCTGCACCAGTTCGTCCTGTCCATGCCTGATTATCTGAGCAAGCTCGGTTTCGCGCTCTTGCGTTAGCAAAGGATAGCTGGACACTTCTTTGAGATAACATGTGATGTGGTCTTCTTCAAAATCTTCTACAGGGGCCGCAGCAATTTCAGCCTCGACCGGCCCTTCTTCTTCTTCGGGTTCCACCTCGGAGAGCGTAGTGATACCGGCCTCTTCGTCGGCATCGACGTGGTCGATCTGCTCCAGCTCCAAATCAGGGCTGCGAAACCGGCCCTCTATGACTTGCCCTTCGAGCAGGCGTTCAAAATCATCTCCCGAATCGGGTTTTTTGAAGTAATAATCAAAAGGAAGGCACTTTTCAGGGCCATAAGATTTCATCTTGTTCTCCTTTGCGGCAGCCGGGTTGAAACCTTCTCACACCTACCGCCCCCCAGCTATACGACAATCATCCGTCCTACCGAGACTACACCAGTATCAGGATGACTTCAATAGGAAACAAGTTAAGATATTTTGGGCGTTTAGTCAATAGATAGTAATCGATACTTGAAGATTGGATGTAATGGTCACCGGAAGATGTAAATCGTGATTCAAAAATCATCAGGCTAAGGCTTATCTGCGGACAAGCCCTAAATATGTATTTCAACAATATCGCCATCATGCAGCACATAATCCCGCTGGACCATTTGCCCGTCGAATACTGAGCTGCCCCGCACCTTTGCGAACTTGAGCCTGGTTACGAAATCCTTATGGATCTGTCCGGCAAGATCTTCAAGCGTGCTGTCTTTATGGAGCACGAAGGGAGAAGTCAGGTCGGGCTCCTTGCCCGGCGTTTTCGTATAGACACGGATAATAGAGGCCATTTCATAGATTTTGCCGAGAAACTCCCTCAGATTGTATCCGGCAAGGATCGAGATGGGGATTGACGGCAACGGCGGTTGGCAAAGCTCCAGAAATGCGCGGTAATCCTCTCCGTTCAATTCATCATCGACTTTGTTTACCAACAGCAGTACCTTCTTTATGAACGGGGCCTTCTTCAAGTCCGCAGCAATTGGTGTTCCGGGCGCATATATTCTCATGCCGTTCAGAAAAGCCATGGCGTCTTCCATCTGCTGGAGCGGATCGCCCCGAATATCGACCACTACCAATATTATGTCTGTTCGCCTGAGCAGGTCCGTGAGCCCCGGGTCGATGAATTCCGTGGGAACAGGCGGGGTATCGATAAGCTGGAATTGAATATTTTCAAAATTGGCCATTCCCGCAGTGGGCTTCCAGGTGGTATGGTGAAAGTCGGCCACCTCGGGTTTGGCGTTTGTCAACGCGGCAACAATAGAGGATTTCCCAACATTGGGAACCCCTATAATGATGACCTGGGCTGCCCCCTCCCTTTCGATGCTGTAGGCTGTAATCCCTTTTGCCGCACTTTTCTTCTGCAAGGCATCGGATTTATGCTTTGCTATGCGTTTGCGTAGATCGGCCCTGAGCTTATCTGTGCCCTTGTGCTTGGGCATGATCATAAGCATCTCTTCCAGGGCTTCTATTTTCTCTTCCGCACTTTTTCCTTCCCTGTAGCGCTTCTCGGCTTCAAAATAAGGGGGAGGCAGATTGGCTGGCATATCCCCTTTCCCTGGTATTAGGGCTTGAATTCAAAAGCAAATTCGATATAGACTCATCTATCGCTGTAGATTTTAATTCATTTCGTTTGAGGAGAACCTAATTGCTTTGCAAAAAGTGCAACAAAGAGCTCGAAATAGTAAAAACCTGACGCAGAGCTTATCTGCGCTGCCGTGAATGCGGCGCAACTTATAGCGTAATGGATTTTCGTGAGGAACTCACGGGCGAACTGGAAGAGGTTCTCGCTTTTTGTAATGTTGACCGGATTTGAAGCCCCGTTCATCAGGGACGGGCACGAACCACAGACTGGCTCCTCAATGCCTGTTGATGCGCATCAGTGTCCATCTGTGGTTCGGATGTTTATCAGTGAGTTACCCCGAGTTTGTCGCGGATGAGTTTTTCTGCAAGATCCAGAGCATCCTTGAGCTTATCGGGTCTGTTACCTCCGGCTTGCGCCATATCGGGCCGCCCACCGCCTGAGCCGCCCACTTCCTTGACGATCTCTTTTATGAGATTTCCGGCGTGCAGCCTGGCTGTCAGTTCCTGGGTCACCCCGGCCAGCAGGAAGACCTTTCCCTCCGATACAGCTCCGAGAACGGCTATTCCTTTAGTAAACTTTTCTTTGAATTTATCATTTATCTCCCGAAGAACCTTAGGATTATCAGCTTGGATTTGAGTAACCAGGACTCCCACACCATCTATTTCTTCGATCTGATCGAAAAGATCGGCTGAACGCCTGCCTGCAGCGGAGGCCTTAAGGGCTTCGAGTTCTTTTTCCATTTGCCGCTGTTGGGCAAGTATCTTTTCGATGCGTTCGGCCACTTCTGAAGGGGCTACCTTGAGCGCTTCTGCCGCGTGATTCAGGACTTGCCTGTGCCGGTTTATGTATTCGAGTGCGTGCCGGCCGGCCAGTGCCTCGATTCTGCGGACCCCGGCTGCGATGCTGGTTTCCTGGATGATTACAAAAAGTCCGAGGTCCCCCGTCCAGTGCGTGTGCGTGCCTCCGCAAAGCTCGCGGCTGAAGCCCGGAATTTCAACCATCCGGACGCGGTCGCCGTATTTTTCTTCAAACAGCGCCATAGCCCCGGTCTTCAAGGCTTCCTCCAGTCCCATTACCCGAACGGTGAGCTGGTGGTTCTTACGGATCTCATCATTAACCAGCCTCTCGATCTCGGCCTGTTCTTCCGGGGTCACTGCGGTGAAATGGGTGAAGTCGAACCGGAGCCGGTCCGGCGCGACGAGCGATCCGGCCTGCTTTGCATGATCTCCGAGTACCTTGTGCAGGACCGCGTGCAGGATATGTGTGGCCGTGTGGTGGATTTCGGTGTCCTTGCGCAACTGGGCGTCAACTGCCAGATGAACCGTGTCGCCGGTGTGGAAATATCCGGATTCGACCTTGCCCACATGAACGATCAGGTTGCCGGGCAGCTTTATGGTATCGGAGACGGTGAATCTTCCCGTGTCCCCGGTAATCACCCCGGTGTCGCCCACCTGCCCTCCTGCTGCGCCATAAAAGGGGGTGCCCGCGGTTATCAGCTCCACAGCCATTTCTTCGGAGGCCGAGCCGATTTCTTCGCCGCCGGTGATCATTGCAATAATCTCGGAATCGGCCTGCGTAGCTTCATAACCGAGAAACGTGGTGGTGAGGCCTCTTGTGAATATCTGGCGGTAGACTTCCGGGATTTGGCGGTCGCCGCTCCCTTTCCAGGCGGCCCTGGACATCTCACGCTGCTTTTCCATGAGACTATGGAAACCGGCCTCGTCTACTTGAAAACCGAGTTCCATGGACATGTCAGTAACAATGTCGATAGGGAAACCGTATGTATCGTAGAGCTTAAAGATGAGCGCTCCGGGGATCGTTTGCGCTTTTTCGTCGGCTAGACGTTTTATCTCGGTCTGCAGGAGCCTCAGTCCGTTATCCAGGGTTTCATCGAATCGTTCTTCTTCGTTCCGAATGACACTGGTTATGAAACTGCGGTTTTCCAACAATTCAGGATATGCGTCGTGCATGGATTCAATGACCGATATGGCGACCTCGGACATAAACGGCCTATCCATCCCGAGAAATCGCCCGTGCCTCAAAGCGCGCCGAATTACGCGCCTTAACACATAGCCGCGCCCTTCGTTACTTGGCAAAGCACCGTCTCCGATAAGAAAGGCCGCTGCGCGGCTGTGATCGGCAATGACCTTGACGGAGACGTCCTTTTCCGCCGAGGATCTATATTTATATCCGGTAAGTTGTTCGATCTTGGCCATCATTGGGGCAAAGAGGTCCGTGTCGTAATTTGACGGAACTTTCTGGATTACGGCGGCTATTCTTTCAAGTCCCATACCGGTGTCGATGCTGGGTTTGGGCAGGGGCTTGAGCGCGCCGTCCTGAGAGCGGTTAAACTGCATGAACACCAGGTTCCACAGTTCCAGATACCGGTCGCAGTCACATCCCGGCTTGCAGTCCGGTCCTGCCGCACCCCATGCCTGGCCCCTGGTCGATGAGGATCTCCGAGCAGGGCCCGCAGGGCCCGGTATCGCCCATGGCCCAGAAATTATCCTTTGTCGGAAATGGCAGAATTCTTTCCTGCGGAAGATATCGTGCCCAAAACTTGCGGGCTTCTTCGTCCGCTCCGAGGTTCATTTCCCGGTCGCCTTCGTGGATCGTGGCATAGAGTTTATCCTTGGGCAGGCCCATATCCGTGGTTAGAAACTCCCATGCGAATTTTACCGCATCCTCTTTGAAATAATCCCCAAAGGAAAAATTCCCGAGCATTTCGAAAAAAGTATGGTGCCGCGCCGTGCGGCCGACATTTTCGAGGTCGTTGTGCTTGCCGCCCGCGCGCATGCATTTCTGGCTGGTGGTTGCACGAGAATATGGCCGTTTTTCCTCGCCCAGGAAAGTCCTCTTGAACTGCACCATCCCCGCGTTGGTAAAAAGAAGCGTGGGGTCGTCGTGAGGAATTACCGAAGAGCTTTTTACAATCGTATGTCCATGCGTATTGAAAAAATCGAGGAAGGCCTTTCGGATCTCGCTGGCTTTCATCAATACAATCTCCTGGTAAAGAAGTCTTCAGTCGTCGGGCTTCAGTGGTCAGAGAAAGCTTTTGTCTGACGACCGGCCACTGGCCGCTGCGGGTTAGTCAGCCGCAACGACTGCTGCGCTGGCAACCGGTTTGAGATTACAAGCCTGGCGAATTTTTGTCTCGACATCGGCGATGAGATCTGGATGATCCCTCAGAAAATTCTTCGAGTTTTCCCTTCCCTGTCCCAGTCTTTCTCCATTATACGAATACCATGTGCCGGACTTCTCTATAAGGTTTGCCTCCACCCCCAGGTCCAGAACCTCGCCCTCCTTGGATATGCCGCGTCCGTAAATGATATCGAATTCGACCTCGCGGAATGGAGGCGCTATCTTGTTCTTTACCACTTTTACCTTGGTCCGGTTGCCGATAATATCCTGACCTTCCTTGATCGGGCCGACCCGGCGGATGTCGAGCCTCATGGTGGCGTAGAACTTGAGCGCGTTTCCTCCCGTCGTGGTCTCGGGCGAGCCGTACATGACCCCTATTTTCATTCGGATCTGATTGGTGAAAATGACACATGTCTTTGATTTGCTGATAGCGGATACGAGTTTGCGCAGCGCTTGGCTCATTAGCCGCGCCTGGAGCCCTACGTGCGGATCACCCATCTCGCCTTCGATCTCGGCTTTCGGAACGAGCGCCGCAACCGAATCGATCACTATGACATCTATGGCGTTGCTTCTTACGAGCACTTCGGCAATCTCCAGGGCCTGTTCGCCGTAGTCGGGCTGACTGACCAGGAGGTCTTCCACTACAACCCCAAGTTTTCGGGCATATTGAGTGTCCAGAGCGTGTTCGGCGTCTACAAAGGCTGCCAGGCCCCCGAGTTTCTGCGCCTCGGCGATGATGTGCAGCGCCAAAGTGGTTTTTCCGGTTGACTCGGGACCGAATATCTCGATAATGCGGCCCCGCGCGACGCCGCCAATCCCCAGCGCGATATCCAGCGACAGAGAGCCGCTCGATATGACGGCCACTTCCACATTAGCGCCTTCCCCAAGGCGCATAATAGCGCCCTTCCCGCACATGCGTTCTATCTGAGAAACCGCAGCATCGATAGCTTTTTGCCGGTCGTCGTTAAGTCCCATGTATTGGGCCTCCTTATTTCGATTGGGAAAAGGTGATTACCACAGACCACAAGCTAAATACTTCACACCTCGCGGAGCGTTGAAAACGTGTGGTTGACACCCGGGTTATTCAAAAAGAGCCGCAGAGGTTATTTCTGTCTAACCTCAATCGCTCTCTATAACATAGTAAATTCACATGGAATATGCTTTATTCGTCCGCTGGGGCGGGGGCCATGGAGAAAGGCGCTTTAAATAAAGGAGTATATCGAGCGCCATCCGGCCTTAAATCGCTCTTATACAATACAACTTCAGCAGCGTCAAAGGGTTCGGCCTGTAAAGTCCCGATGCGCAAGAAGGATCTGCTGGAGCGCCTGAAGGCGCAGCCTGCCTTTGACTCGGCCAACGGTGAGGTGAGGTTTGAACGGGCGGCCTTCCGGCGCAAAACCCAAGGGAACCATCGCCTTTTCTACGTGCCGCGCAAGTTGGGCAAGCGGATCGATCTGCCCGCTCAGCCCGACCCATATCACTCTTGGAGATTTGATTGTGGGAAAGGCGCCGCATGCCGTAGGTTCGATACGAATCGGCGCGGTCTGCGAGGCTATCCGGGCAAGCGCCGGCTTTATATCCTCGATCGACTCAGGAGCTACATTTCCCAGGAATTTGAGCGTAAGGTGAATCCCTTCGGTCCTCACCCATCCAACTTGGGCATCGCTTTTCTTTAACTCCTGGATGAACGCCTCGATCTGCCGGCGGGCCGGCTCGGACAGGTCGATTGCAATAAAGCTGCGGATGGATGATTCCATGAATTTACCTTTGTCAGGCATCACCCATTTCCGGTATCCTCGATTCGCATGGCACACCGGTCTGACACAGCCCGCACCCATAGCCGTCAAAGCCATAGTGCGACTTCACATACTTGGACCCATTATCCCAGGTATGACGGCGGCATTTGATTTTGTCATGGCCGGTCTTGGATATCGCCTTAACCGGACAGCGTTCAATGCATTTCCCGCACACTCCTGTTGGATAGAAAAGGCAATATTCATGATGATCGCTGTAGGGTCGTGGAGTGGGAGGAATACTGATCCGAGCCACCACCGAACCAACCCGCATAGCCTTACCCCTGGCGGTAATCAGCCCATCGCACAGCCCGAATGTCCCAAGTCCCGATGCGTACGCAGCATGACGCTCGGACCATGTTGAGGCAAAAGTAAAGCGCTCCGATTTTTCCACCTTCCAATTTGGGAGAAACACGGGGGCAACTGCTACATGGCCCTCTCTCATGAGCTCTTCCACCAAGTGTTTCCTGATTTTGACGTTGAACTCTTCGCCAAAAATCCTGGCCCTGGCCCAACTCTCTGAAGGATAGATATCCTGTCTGCTATTTTCTTCTTTGGTAAGGGCAGTCTGAGGAATGACCCAGCTTATGACGGAGATCTCTTCTGCTCCAACCTTCAGGTTCGGGAAAGCCAGCTCAAATACTTCTTGCGGCGTCCAGTGAAACGGGCCGACATGGTCTTTATAATCTCGGTAGAGTTGATCGTTGCCTGATGAAAAACCGACGAGCGGACTATCCCACGCCTTGTCATTTGCCGGATTTTTGAGGCTGTTTTCCGGAGAGGTTTCCACGAACTTCTTAATGACCGACTCGATCCATTCTGCGGATTCGAAAGATTGCTTCATATACCCTCTTTTCGTTCACATTCAAAGGAAACTTCAATATCCTGTTTTGAGGCTGAATCGCAGCGATTTTTTGTCAATCGCATACGAGCCGCCTATCCCCCGCCAGCATTTTCCACAGCATTACCAGGGCTGCCTGGGTTGCGCTTTCCTGGATTTGTTCGCGCGTTCCGCCAAATGAGTATTTCTCCACTATTTTTTGGGTAGGAGTAACGCAGGCGATAAAGACAGTGCCGACAGGTTTTTCGGAGGTGCCCCCGGTTGGGCCGGCAATACCGGTTATGCTGACTGAGACCTCAACTTCGGCGCTGTTGAGCGCCCCCTTGGCCATCGCCATCGCCACCTGCTCGCTTACAGCGCCGTAGTCGCGCAGTAGCTCTTCAGGTACGCCCAGAACCTCGGTTTTCGCGCGATTGCTATAGGTAATAAGCGCCCGGTCCAGGTAGTCTGAGGCGCCGGGAACCGCCGTTATTTTTCTCGACACGAGTCCGCCCGTGCAAGATTCGGCGATAGCCAGTCTCCAGCCGCGCTCTCGCAGGTAGCGTCCAATCACCTTTTCGAGGCAGTCGTCGTTATGGCCGCTTATGTGGTCGGAGCCGATCAAAGCAATGATCTTCTGCTCTGCGTTCCTCACAAGAGTGCGGCACTCTTCTTCGTTTGGCGCTGGCCGCGAATATGGACACCCAGTTTTCCCGCCCCTGGGGATAATAGCCGATGTCCACGCCCTCACGACCGGGGTCGAAAGACCGGAGCATCTTATTCACCTGGGCTTCCAGAAGGCCCTGAACCCGGACAATGTGTTTCATGTACGCACATCTGTTGGGAAACCTGGTTTCGAGATCGGGGATCACATTTTTTCCCAGCAGGTATTTCATTTCATTTGGCACACCGGGGAGGAAGTAGCACGGGACATCGTTGTGCAGCACGAAGAACCCGGCCATTTTAAGACCGATCTTCACCGCCCCTTCGGGCAGTTCGGCCATCCTTTCCAACTCCCTCGACCACCCCACCCCCCATTCGGAGAGGCGGCCCTTAAGCCAGGCTTCGTAGTTGCGATTACAAACGAGGGGCCTTCCAAAGGCCTTGGAAACGGCGGAACATGTCCTGTCGTCGTCGGTTGGGCCGAGGCCTCCCGTTGCAATGACAAAATGAGACCGCTTCGTGCACTGGCCAAGATATTCGACAATATCATCCTCGGTATCACCGACTGTAATCACCCTGTCGAGGAGAAAACCGCGAGCACGCAGCTCGATGGCAATATGATGGGCGTTTTCATTCGCTATGTCTCCGAGCAGAATTTCATCGCCGATTGTAAGCAGGGTCCCGGTAACATGAGAAGGCTTATCGTACATATTATAATCCCCTTCCGTGCGCAAAACCCGCCTCCCCGGGCCGCAGCCGTCGTTGATTTCACCGTTTTACTCAGCTTTGAATCTAAGCATCTCAGAGGGCCGTGGTAAAACGGGATATCATTTTGCGCTTTCGAGTATTAGCCTGTAAACATCGGGGAGGGGGGTCCCCGTTTCCTCGGCAATCCGCCTGCACTCCTCGTATTCCGGGATCAGTCGCTCACAGCCGTTCGCGAGCACTGTGCGCTTTACCTTACATTGGCCGAAAACCGTTGAAACCACCTTCTCTTCGCGCGGAAGCTCGATCCTTCTGACCTCCATGACCCGAACCCCGAGTGTGGTGGTCTCCGAGAGGATAATTTCGGCCGCCGCTGTTTCCATCGAGGGTTCAACGAGCACCCGAAGCAAAACGCCGGGCCGGTTCTTCTTCATCTGGACGGGAACAAAGCTTACGTCCAGGGCGCCCAGAGCAAAAAGCTTTCCGGATACATAATTATAAAATTCCGGGTTCATGTCATCAATGTTTGTTTCGATCACGAGAAGGTCGCGAGCCCGAAGGGCAGACTTTTCTTGCCCCAGCCAGACTCGTAAAAGGTTCGGCGGGTCGCTCGCGGGATGGGTCCCGGCGCCGAAGCCGGTGGAGATGAGAGTCATCGGGGGGATCGGACCATAGGATTGGGCCAGGGTTGCAAGAATAGCCGCGCCGGTTGGCGTGACAAGCTCGCGCTCGAATGGCACTCCGTAGACGGGAACGCCCGAGAGAAGAAGCGAGGTTGCTGGGCCGGGCAGCGGAATGGTTCCGTGTTCCGTTTTGATAAATCCCCTGCCCAGGGGAACCGGCGAGGCGCAAATTTTTTCGATTTTGAGGTAGTCCAGGCAGAACACTACGCCGGCTATGTCCAGGATTGAATCGACCGCACCGACTTCATGAAAATGAACATCTTGCGAGGGGACGCCGTGGACACGTCCTTCGGCATCGGCAATACGTTCGAAAATGGCCAGGCTCTTCCCGCGGACCAAGGGATCGAGGCCGCTTCGGTTGAAAATGGCCTGAATGTCTGAGAAACTGCGATGAGGCTGCGCGCCTGCAGAAATTAAGACGCGCATTCCCTCGATTGCCCCCCGGCGTTCTCGCTTTGTCTCGATTGACCAGTCTTTGATATCTAGCTGTTTCATCGCTGCAGTGAGCGCCTCGACGGGAACTCCGAGGTCCAGCAGCGCCCCGAGCGCCATATCTCCGCTCACGCCCGAGAAACAGTCGAAGTAGGCTATTTTCATGCCGCTTAAGCCTTTGGGTTTGGGAAATTGCAGCTTGTTCTTTATCGAACACAGGGGAGAATTCTAATTTCCCCGCTGGTTTCAGGCAATAGCGGAAATTGGAAATCGGAAAACGCAATAGTAGTTTTTCCTCCCTGCCTCAGAAACTCTTTCTCCGTCCTCCGATCTCCATCTTGACAGTTCAGGGAAGGGACGCTAAAGTATCCAGTCTGTGGGAATTTCCTTCCCTCTTGGAGGGATGGCCGAGTGGTTTAAGGCGGCGGTCTTGAAAACCGTTGTTCCGTTTGTAGCGGAACCGTGGGTTCGAATCCTACTCCCTCCGCCAGCGAAAATATTCAGGAGAGATGGCCGAGTCGGCTGAAGGCGCTCGCCTGCTAAGCGAGTGTAGGGTGTAAAGCTCTACCGAGGGTTCGAATCCCTCTCTCTCCGCCACCAGAAAATAAAAAGCCCGGATCTGAGACTCTCGGATTCCGGGTTTTTCTATTAGGCCCACCCCCGGGCCCCTCTCACCATCACTCGGTTTTCAAAGAGTCTCATTGTAAATACAGGCTAAATACAATGACTAATCTTGCAACACATTGATTTCATGGATACCTCCAATTTTATTTTCTTTAATAACAGCAGCGAACAGTGAGCGTGAGCAGGGAACAGGTAGAAACCAAATTTCTCAGTTCCAGACACGGATAGACACGGATGACCTTGTGAATAGCCATGATGAATAGTGAACTGAAAAAACGCCATTCATGCTTCACGCCTCCACGGAATATTATATCATAACAGGATTTGGCCGTGCCAAACGGCAACGAGAAGTGGCAATAGAAGCGGCAATACAAACGGCAACGGCTTCGCAGTGAATAGTGAGGCGAGCCGGTCGATTGGATAATGGACGGATGGGGCGGGAGTGCATGAGCAGCCCCACCCTTCCTATATTGGCCCTTTTTAGCTGGAAAAAGAGTTCAAACGAGAATCTTCTGGCCTTTCCATCGGGGGCGCAAAAGCTCAACGGGGACGAGCTGCAGTTGATCCAATTCGGCGGAATGCCAAAGGACGCCAAATTATTCAGGGGAAGCAAGGGAGCTTGCAAAAAATGAATGATGATGTAAGAGAAATTGAGTTTGAAGAAGGCTCCGGCAATGTTTTTGCGGACTTAGGTCTTGAGGATGCGGACGAGCTTTTCACGAGGGCACAACTGGGGTTTCACGTCTATAAAATCCTCAAAGACAAGGGCCTCAAGCAGAGGGAGATTGCCAGCCTCCTCGGTATCGCGCAGCCGGACGTATCGCATTTAATGAACGGCCATTTTAGCCGCTTCACCACGGATAAACTGCTCGATTTCTTTAAGCGGCTTGACAAAAAAGTTTCGGTACAGATCAGTCCACACAAACGGGGAGAGCCTTATCAGGAAATAGGCCTTGTCCCGTAAGCCTCTCACCGCCAAAGCCTCTCAAACCGCGCCGGATTCGTCGCCGTGTAGTGACGGTGTGCTGAATAAAATCAGCTTATCGACTCGGTGGAAACAAGGTGTTTTCGCTCGTTCATCCTACTCCTTTATGGGCGGAGTTCGCCATGCAAGGCCGTTGTTGTCTTGCCCTGCCTTCGCGTCAGTACGGGCAAAGCCTTTGGATCATGATCGAGCAAAATAAGGGCGCTGCTGATGGCGCGGCTTGGCAACAAGTCGCCGCTCTCATATTTCTGAAACGCACGAGGCCCGCCGCCGATGACCAGCCCAGCCACTTCCTGGGTCAGGCGCAGCTTTTTGCGAATGCGCCGTATTTCATCGGGCTCAAGCAGTCCCTCACTACGGGCTTTAATCCGATTCAACATCCGGTCGGATATTCGCAGGTCTTTACCGACAAGGATGCCTTCATCCGATTGGTCGCAATACCAGCCCGGTTGGTCGAATGTGATCGACTCGTCTTTGTACGTCAACGTCATGGGACGTACATCGCGGCGCATTGGAGCGCCGGTTTTCGGACAAACAGGATTATCAGTCATTGTCTTTCCCCTTGAACGACAGCAGCAAAAACTCCGTAACAACATCAGCGGTAAACTTCACATACAGGAGGCCAGCAGGCGAGGGGACGTGATACACGTCTTGCCATAGCAGATGATCGGCGTAGGCTGTCATAGACTTGTAGAAGTGCTCCCGCTGCATGGTCTGTATGGTCGCCACGATCTCGGCGCTGCTAAACCCCAAAGCGGCGGCGCTACGACGCGCCGTGGTCGTAATGGCCAGCTTTAGCACGCTGTTAAACGCGGCCTTGAAGGCGTCGAGGTCGTAAGTCGGCTTCCGCTTCTCTGGCATGTAAAGAGTATACACCTTTATGGTGTAATTACAAGTTAAATTATGGCCTTTATCGTTTTGTCTCATGTTTGGGTAAGGGAAAGGGGCTAAAACCCCCGCCAGCCCAAGAGGGGTTTTCACAATATGGACAAAATACAGTACAACAAACTGTGTGCCGGGTCATAGTCAGCTTGCGACAGCAATTCACGAACGGAGCATGGCCCAGCACACATAATAGTCCCTATTGTCCATTGTTTTACGCTTTGAATAAGCACTCATGAGCCCCCGCATTCATAGCGGCACGGTTCAGTATTACTTTCTGGTACCCGCACAGAATCATCCTCAAAGATTCTGTATTTGTAAAAATAATCCGTGGCCTGATCATTGTTCTGCGGCCGACCGTCTTTCTAATGCAGTACCTGAAAAAAGCGTCAAGACATTCGACTTTATCAACAGAATCAGTACGCTGCACCTCCGGTTTAAAGAGATCAAGTCTGATATTTGGTTCTGCAGGTACCGAATTATCGCCAACCCCAAGAACACGTGGTCTGCCGTCGTTTGATATATAGATTACAGTTCTAAAGATAACTTCCTGACCTTTACGCATAAAATGAAAATAGTCAGGGCTTACTGCTACCTCTATATCACCCGACAGGATTCGTAGGATATATGCAATCAATTTGCTGCCTTCCTCATGGGGAAAATTGAAAGTAGGGCCGCATAACTCTACTTTTCTTGTTCCAACATTGGACGCTTCGCTTCAAGGGATGCTGCCTCGTTGCAGTAAACGGGACACGGTGGATTGATGGATGGATGTTGAACAGTCTGGCGACATCCGCAGCGGTCTTCTGTCCGGAACTTACCAATTGAACGATCTCCTCCTGTAGGTGCGTCTTGAGTTTTGGGCGGCGACCACCAACGCGACCGCGCTTGCGTGCCGCATCAAGACCATTGCGCGTGCGTTCGCGCAGCATCGCGCGTTCGAACTCCGCAAGGGTCCCTACGATTTGCATCATTTTCCGGTTTTCCTGGTGCGGAAGCGCATGGGAATCGAACCCTTCGCCATTTAGACCCCGTAAGCTGTTTCCGCTCGCCCTTCATAAGGGCTGCACCGTTACGGACATGTGGCCCTGCTGGCCTTTGCTACGCGGTGAGGCCGGTTTAACCGTGACTTCCACATCCTGCCCGAGGATCGTTAGAAACTCTATCAGGCGGCCCACCGATACCGACACAGGGCGGCAACGCATAAGCGCCGACACTTGGGGTTGCGTGGTGCCAAGCAGTTTCGCGGCATCGGCCTGGGTCAGCTCCCGTTCTTTCAGAAGGCGGTAAATCTGCACCGTCAGTTTGGCTTTCACCAGCTCTTGCTCTGAATGGGGGAACCCAAGGTCGGCAAAAACGTTGCCGCTGCTTTTTTCGTGATCTATTGTCATGTCATGACCTATATAAGCTTGTGCAGACTCTCAACGAGATCAGCGTACTGGTCGCCGGTGAAGCAGAAGCGCAATTCCCGGAATGGTTCACGAAGCGCTTTGACCTGTTCGGCCAAATCCGCGCCGTCAATTACTATTTCTTTCATCAAATGTGCGAGACCGCGAAAATCCTTTTCCTCCATCCCGAAGCGCGTCATTTCCGACACCCCCATCCGAATGCCCCTCGATGCGGTGAACCCCTCATCCTCGGGAGTAGCCTGGTAGTTGCAAATTATATTGTTGGCTTCCAGTCTGCGCGCAACCTCCGGCCCCCTGGCGTAACCGACGTTCACTATCACCTGGTGGGTTTCAGTAAAGCTGATGTCCGGGTCGCCGGCCACGTCGAAGCCGCAGTCCCTTAGCGCCAGGGCGAACGCTTTGGCGTTTGCGATTACCTTGCGCTGATATTCGTCCTTGAAACAGTTCATCTCGTAGGCGGCCATGAGCAGCCCCAGCATGGTTCCCAGATGATGGTTCGATACGGCCCCCGGGAAAGTACGCCGGCGGATGGCCTCCCAAAGCTCGTATCGCTCCTCATGCTCCTCGAAGCGGCTCGCGACTATGCCCCGCTGCGTGCCGAAAAACGTCTTGTGAGTCGATGCCGTAACGATGTCGGCGCCTTCAGCAAAAGGCTGCTGGAAATGAGGACCTAGAAGCCCCAGTACATGGGCCATATCGTACATCACCACCGCGTCGATGTGCGCGGCATCCAGGTACCGGCGTATTTCAGCAACCGGTTCTTTATGCAGAACCATGCTTTTCCCGAAAATGATCAACTCCGGCTGGCCGTCGCCGATCAGTTCGAGAGCCGCTGGGACGTCGATTTTATACGGATTTTCAGCCAGAACCGGGAAATTCGCTACGGCCGGACGCTCCGTGTGCGGGTCCCGCGCAACGTAGTCTCGAAGCGCGCCCATGGGCTGTGCGCTGAGATGGCCTCCCTTGCCGATATGGTTGTTCATTACCCTCCGAATGCGGCGTGGCTCGCTCCGCCGGTCGGCTCGGTTGATATAGTCGACCATGGCGCTGAACACGGTGGCATTGGCCATCTGCCCGCTGATAACGCGTGTATCGACTTCAGCGCAGCCGAGGAATTCCTGCATCTGCCTTTCAAGGAGCCGCTCCACTTCGGCAATGAAATCGGTGCCCTGATAATAAAAGATCTCCGAATCGTAAAAAGCCTTCGACTCTTTATGCTCGGCGTACCGAAAGGCGGGGTCCATTACCGAGAGCAGGCGCACCATCGGTGAGGCCGTCATCTCCGAAGGTATCAGATTGATGCACTCATGCTGGCGCCACCGGGTATTTTCCACGGCCTTTTTCAGCAGACCGGTAGGACCGGCAGCCAAGGTTGGCTCTGCCTGCGGCGGCGCCTTTAAACCGTCAACTTCCTCCGACTGCGGACAGGAAAGTGCCGGGATGGGCGTCTCGGGCGGAAGCTCATGCCCGTATATAATGGGACGGGCATAAGGGGGCGCTTCGGACCGGAGATGGTATTCCACAACGACTGCATCCACGAGCTTCCCCCGGATATCAACGCTGAGTCTATCATCTTCTATGATGTCGCTGTCGATGTAGGCCAGGCAGATCGCTCGCAGCTTGTGCTCACCGGTTTGACTGGAAAGAAGCCCTTTGTCCTCGAAAACCCAGTAAGGCGCCATCGTGCCGCTCGATATATAGCCAACGTGCTTGTCTCCCTTAAAGACCCTGGCTCCGGCCCTGGCAATTCCCCGGCCTGCCACCGCTACACATTTGAACATGCGAGGCAGGTCGGCAATCGCAGAGTAATCGCGAGCGATAATCTTGGAGTAGGCGGCAAACTGTTTTTCCAGGGCCTTCCGCCCGATAAATTCGCCCTTGAGCGGTGAAAAACTGACGGCCGATTTGCCTATTGGCACCGCAAAACATGGGATTTTTTTACCGTCCGGGTCGTCTCCATATTCATGGTCGTAGAGCGGAAGGGAGGACTCAAGGCGCAGGGTGTCACGCGCCGCAAGACCGGTCGGCCTGGCCCCTTTCTCCAAAAGGAGGTCCCAGAGCATCAGCGCGCTTGCGCGGTCGACAAAAAGTTCAAAACAAAGCGGCTCGCCTGTGTAACCTGTGCGTCCTACCATAACCCTGGCCCCGCAAATCTCGACAATGCCTACGGCGTTGCGAAACGGGGCGGTGGGGCCGCCGGTCAGGATGGGCGCTGCCTCTGGCGGTGCCTTTAAAGCGCTGGGAGCGGCAGTTGGGTTACCCACCGCCTCGCCCGCGGCGATTTTGCAAGCGGGCAACCCGGCTGCCGCTCCCAGCGGCCCGACCGCCTCAAGCATCTCGCGGGATTTTGGCCCCTGTAATGCCAACATGGCGATATCGTAAGTACAATCTATCAGTTCGACGCCGCCGAAGGTCCCTAGATAAGGCTGGAGGTGGTCCCAGTCTTTTTGACGGTTGGCGGCATTGACGACCAGCAGATACTCGCCTTCAACGAACCGGTAGAGAAACGCATCGTCCACAGCGGCTCCCGTTTCATCGGCAATGAGCGTGTACTGAGCGCCTGTCGGCGCCAGGTCGAGCGCTTCAGCGTTATTGGTCAGGACATGCTGGACGAACTGGAGCGCGTTGACGCCTCTTATGATAAATCGGCCCATGTGGGAGACGTCGAAAATAGCAGCGCCGTTACGTGTGCTCAAATGCTCCTCGACAACTCCGGAGGGGTATTGAAGAGGCATATCCCAACCGCCGAATTCCACCATCTGTGCACCCAGTGCCTTGTGTCTGTCGTATAGGACGGTTCTTTTGAGCTGGTCCATCTAAGATCCCTTTCGATTATGGGCGGCAGGGCCGCCACGCCGACTTGGCCACTGCCTTTGGCGGTGGCCGCATAGGTTTCGATGGGCTTGACCGCCAATCTGGACGCTATCCCTGTCCTGTCAATTGACCAGAGGCGGGGCGGTGGGACCAGGATCGCCACTGCCTGCGGCGGTGGCAGAACCAGGATCTCGACGCTATCCATGGCCAGAGGCGGCACACAGGTACTCCTCCGCGTTGAAATGCCCCCTGAGTCCTCACTTCGTTCGGATTCGCGCTAACGCTTCCGACCGATGCGAAACGCTTCAAGTTCGCGTCCGATCTTTTGTGAGGGCGCCCCCCCCCTTTACAAAAGGGGGGAACTCAATATCCTTGCCAGGACAAAAAATCCCTTTCTTTTAAGTCAAAAATCCGAATCGGAAACTGTTCATGTTTTCACCCGGTGTTTCCGAAGAACACCAATTAAATCGAGCTGCAAAATCAAAGATTCCGCAAGCCCCGCAGTCCAGTTTACAGACTCTGTCAGGCATTAACGGGCGAGATCCCCGATGCATCCGGTCAACTCGCCTGATCTGCGGTAAGGAATTTCTTCAAAATATCGATGAACAGTTCCGGAGCTTCAGCCGGAATCGAATGCCCAAGCCCGGGAAGACGTTCATGGCGGCCTTTACAAAGCCTGGCGAGTTCCTGCGCGCCTTCCTCGGTCACCAGGGGATCATCGGAAGCCGACAGGATAAGGACCGGGCAGCGAATATCCAGCGCCGTAGAGGATAGCCGGGTGAACTCCGCCATTTCTTCGAGCTGCGCAATGAGGCCATCCTCCTTATTACGCCTGACAATGGCCTTCACTATTTTATCCAGGCTGCCTTCGTTTTTCCGCAGGAAATTTTCACCGAAAGCAACCGGCAGTGCTGCCCACGCCATGGCTTCCATGCCCTCATGCTTTAATGTTCTCAGCCAGGACGCAACCGTCAGCCTTGCGCGGCAGGAAGGCCCGGCTGTGGCGCTGCAAAGTATCAAGCGGTCTACCTTGTCAGGAAACCGCGATGCAAACGCAAGGGCAATATACGAGCCATGGCTCAAACCCACAAGGTGAGCTTTTTCGACCCCGGCGTATTCAAACAAATTACATAGATCTACACTGTGGAGATCCAATGACAGGGGCCGTTTCCCCGGATCGCTGCGCCCCTGCGCTCTGGCGTCATAGGCAAGGTTTTGAAAATCATTCTTCAACCGGTTGGCTATGGTTGTCCAGTATACGGCGGTTTGTGTGGCGCCGTTCAAAAAAACAATAACGGGCTTCGGTGAGCTGAGATTTTGGTATTCAAAAAAAATATTGCAACCGTCGCCGGTTTTGAAATAGGGCATCGAATTCCAAGAGCTTTCAGTTTCCGGTTTTTAGTTTTGAGTCTAAAAACTCACAACTCAAAACTCATACGCCGAAGAGGTCTTTGGCGTGATAGGAACTTCGCACGAGCGGGCCGCTCGCTACCCTGGAAAACCCCATTGCGAGCGCAATTTCTTTCCAGTTGTCAAACTCTGCAGGAGTAACAAAGCGTTCCACAGGAATGTGATCGGCCGAGGGCTGGAGGTATTGGCCCAGTGTGAGCAGAGTGCACCCCGCCTCCAGAAGGTCCCGAAGAGTCTGGTGTATCTCTTCGGGCGACTCTCCCAGACCTAGCATAAGACCGGACTTGATTGGAAGAGAAGCATCGTAGCCTTTCGCCCGGCGCAGGAGTTGCGTGGAACGCCTATACACAGCTTGCGGCCGGACCGACGGGTACAGTCGCTCGGCTGTTTCGATGTTGTGGTTCAATACGTCCGGGTGGGCTTCGACCACTGTAAGAAGTGGTTCCGGACGGCCCTGAAAATCGGGGATCAACACCTCAACCTGCACATCCGGAATTTTTTGGCGGATCGCTCTTATGGTCGCGGCAAAGATATGGGCTCCACCATCCGGGAGATCGTCTCGGGTGACAGACGTGACCACGACATAGCGCAATCCCAGACTCTGAGCGGCTTCGGCCACTCTTAAAGGTTCCTCGGGATCGGGCGGTCCCAAAGGCCCGTGTTCAACCGCACAAAAGCGGCAGTCCCGTGTGCATCGAGAGCCCATAATCAGGAAAGTTGCCGTCTGTCTCGCAAAACATTCCCACTGGTTGGGGCACTTGGCTTCCTGACACACTGTATGAAGCGCGCTTTTGCCGATCAGCGACCTGACCAGTTCGTAATCCGGCCCTGTCGGAAGCTTTAGCCTCAGCCATTCGGGCTTGCGGATACGCGATTTTTTCTCTTCGTCCGGCACAATACCTTCCACCGTTACAATTCCCCTTGAGTATAGGACTTACCGGCACGGGCTTCCAGACCCGGCCTGAGCCAGGTCTTCTTCTACGAAGCGTAAGGCAGCTTCCAGCAAAGCGGCGCGTGGATAATCGTTTTTGTCTGCGAGTGCGGCAAACACCGGCGACTTCTGCTTGCTTACGGGCATGGCCACTGCGAAATGGTCTGCATTCGGATAACCAAGCAGGGTCGACCCCGGAATGATTGCGTCAGAGCATAGGACCATGCCGTCATTGACGGGGTCGGTCTTCGCCAGGATATCGAAGAACGGTCGCAACATCCGGGAGGTATTCTCCCGCGAGGCGAACGCAGCCAGGGAATAGTAGCGCACGTTCTTAGGCAACTGGTGGGAGGACAGCCAGGAAATCCGAACGTTGCGACGAAGACTCTCGACAGCCTCGGTGCCTTCTCCCGGCGGGCAGGACGAAAGAGGCATCTCATGGACAAGCGTAAGGAGAAACTCAGGGAACGCATCCGCCAGCGGGGAGCCGTTGACAGCCCCTGAGAAGCTGATGAGGGCCGCCGTCCGTTCGGCGATGGAAGGATATTTCACGAGCGCTTCAAGGGTGTCGACGGTTCCCTTCGAGTGGGTGACGAAAATGAGCCTTTCTCCGGGGGGCATTCCTGTGACGGCATCCCGGATGAGATCGGCATTGACGGCGCTCCGCATGCGCCCTTTGGTCTGAATGTAATCCGTTTTGTAGCCGATGTCTTCCAATTGCTTTCGTGAGTCGTCAAAGGCTGTGGATATGTCTGCCACGCACTCGGCCAAAAGGCCGGGAACGATGACGACGCGAAAATCGCCCTTGGATGGTCCCGAGGGAATTGGTCTGCCTGTCGCCGGAGGTTCACCGTACAGCTTCCAGAGGGCGGTGCTGTCATCATAATGTTCGCCTGCAGGAAGTTTTGGAAACCGGACAGAGAGGACCTCCTTGAAGATTTCGCGAAAGCGGGCCCGGCCGTCAATGATTCCGCCTTGTGCAACAGGAAGCAACGCCGACGGCGCGACATTTTCGGGTTGGAGAGAAACCTGGCGGGTAGTAGCGCAGGAAGCGAGCATGCTTGCGGCAAATGCGGTCAACAGTAACGAGGTGAAACGAAATCGAACCGATTGCATCGATCATCCCTTTGTGAATGGTGCTGTGTGCCGAACATAGGTTTCCGGGCCGCAGCGGAAAAACTATTCGATTAACTTTGAGGTGTCTTTTGGCCTGATGGATCTTCGGGCTTTGATCCGTTGTGCAATGGCTGTTGTTTTGAGAGTGCTCTTAAAAACCGGAACAGAGCCCGAGATGCTTTCGGAGGTTTGTTTACCTCCTGCTCTTTCCGCGCGCTGAGTGCCAACCGGCGAAGTGTCTGGCGGTCGGCGCCAGGGAATCGATCCAGGATTTCCTCGAAAATCCCTTCGCTTCCCTCTACCAGTTCATCCCGCCATCGTTCGAGCTCTTCAAATCGTTTCGCATCAAGCAGAAGTCCCCTGCTAATGGTATCCAAAGCCTTCTGAATGGGTTCCGGATCTGCCTCGCGCATAAGGACTCCAATATACTGAAGTTGCCGCCGCCGGGCCTCACCCTTATTGATCGTCTTGGCAAAGAGCAATGCGTCCCGGAGCTCCATCGGCATGTCGATCTTCATTATCTGGTCCGCTGCCAGCCCCACAAGCTTCTCGCCAAGGGCCTGCAAGGCGAGCATCTCTCTTTTGACCTGTGATTTGCTTCTTGGTTCCATTTCCTCAGCCATGGATCTCCTGCCACTCCCGAAGTCTGCTAAGACTTCATAGCGTACTGCCCGGAGGCCGACGAGGTACACCTCATTTCTGCCAGGTCCTACTCGACTTCAATCGTACTCCCCTTGTACTCCACCTTTTGCCCCCGCCTGATCTTACGGCCTTTGCGCAGTTCAACGAGCCCATCCACACGCACTTGCCCTTCGCTGATGGCGACTTTGGCCAATCCCCCACTCGATCGTACACCCGTCGCCTTTAGGAGCTTCACCAGCTCAATGTAGCCGGTTTCGAGCATTTCAAGCGAAAATTTTATGACCATCCAGGCCTCCTTCAATTTGCGCACGGTGCGTCATACTAACTTGCGTTCAAGTTGATACACGCGGCAGACCTTTAGCGCAGGGCCTTGCGCCCGAATCTTGTACGCCCACAAGGGGCTATGCTACGTTACTCAACCCCGCTTTCTGATTCAATCTTGAACGCTAAATGGTATCAGACATCATAGCATCGGCTGCCTGATAATGATTTTCCATTATCTTATGCCTTAAAGCTGCTTGATTTTTCAAGTGCCCGGTCAACCAACCCGGTCAGCTTTTCTCAGGATTTTATCATCACCAGTGGAAACTAAGAGAATAATTAAATCACAAAAGAAGGTGGGCGCTTACGATGACGGGCTGTGAAGAAGGAAATCTTTTCTTTTCCGCTCCGACATCCATTTGAGAACATCGATTCAAAAGAGATTAAAAATCGTTTCCGAAAAGCTACTCCGTTAAACGTCCTTGAATTTCTTTCTAAACGCTGCAAGTCCAGCCAGACCAGAGCCTAAAAGGAGCAGGCTCCAGGGTTCGGGAATAGGAGCAGGATCGGAAGAAGCTAACGGCGCCAACCCCTCGATCAGCCCCTCCTGGCCATAGGTGTAATCCGGGACATTAGCCACGAGTGAAACAACCCCCGTGGAAGTGTCAATAGAATCGATACTCTCGTACTGATTCCAATCGTGCCCCCAGCCAACGGCCCCGTAAAGAACACCGTTCTCATACACCAGGGCGCTGAAGGCAATCCGAGGCCCTTGACCAACCGCCGAGGACGACAACGACAATTGGGGCCCATACGTCAACAGCCCTGTGGCCGGATTAACGGTCACCAAGTACCCGCCGTGAATTGAGTACAACACCGAAGACCCCGTAGATAACGGACTGGTGTAACTCCCATTGAGATGCAGCGCGCCGGAAGATCCCACCTGCGTCGCCAAACCCGTGGTGGAATTAATGGACAGAAGGGTATTATTTACACTGCCGAAGATCCCGGCGGAAGATGAGCCGAGATTGCCGAAGCCATTACCACCATTAACAGAGTTTCCAACGAGCGATGCCGCTCCTGTCGTGGTATCGATAGAATACAATCCGTTCGCCCGGCTCGCGCCACCTTGAGCACTTACGTACACATTGGAACCGGCACTGGCCAACCCGTCATTTAAACCCAGGCTACCGGGGGAGGCCATGGCTCCGATATTTGTGAACGCGCCGGTGTCCAAGTTAATGGTGCCAAAAAGTCCTTGGCCAGTCTCCATGTAAGCCATTTCATCGGCAAACACCGTACTCGCGCCGGCAATTGGCAATCCCAAAAAGAGGAGTACAATAAATTCATTCTTTTTCATTTCTTAGTCCTCCTCATTCTTCATATTTGCGCCATGAGTCATAGGGACGACTTATTTTCTATTACTTTGCGATACATGTTATTACGTTATTAACGGAAAGTCGGTTGTCAATAACACCTAAGATGGAACTTTCAGCTTTGCCGAAGTTTTTTCTGACACGCAAGCTCGGGAGGAGGAGGGCACTTGATTTCGAAGGGTAATCCCGTTGCCGGATGATTAAAACGAAGACGTTCGGCATGCAAAAGATAGCCGGTATCTCCGGGCAACGCCTCCGGATCATTGATGGTTCCTCCCGCCGTGTAGAGACGGTCTCCCACCAGCGGGTACCCTGCAAATGAAAGGTGAATGCGGATCTGATGAGGCCTGCCCGTCTCGATCCGGATCTCCAATAATGATACGCCGTTCCTGCGCTCCAGGACCCTTACCTTGCTCAAAGCGAATTTTCCGTCCGGGCAGGCGGCGTTGACAGTTCCGATCTTTGGATGTGGAACAGGTCCGATCGGTGTATCGATAATAAAATTATCCTCATCCGGGCAGCCGGTGGCCAGCCCCCGGTAGATTTTTCTCACCTCTTTTCGCCGCCATGCCGCACAAACATCCGATTTGGCCCGTGCGGTGCGTGCAAACAGAACTATCCCCGAAGTCCCCCGTCCCAGTCGATGTAATGGGTTGGCTTCAGGGTGGTTCTTGCGCACGAGTGCAAGAAGTGTGTGTTCAAGAAAGCCGCCGCCTGGAAGTGTTGGAAGTCCGCAAGGCTTGGCCACGGCAAGAAGGTCTTCATCTTCGTGGAGGATGGAATAAAAAAGCGGCGCATCCGGCTCATCCCAGGGCGGGCGGCGCCACAGAAGCGACTGCCCGTTTTTCAGGATGGCGTCGGGTCCGGTCCGCCGGCCATCGATCAATATTTGGCCGGCGTCCAGACGTGCCTGCCAATCGGCCCTCGAAGAATGACGATGATTTCGGGTCAGGTAGGCCAGAACAGTAAGGCCGTTGCCTCGACTTTCAATTTGCTCCCGATATTCAAATCCATTATTTAAAGACAGTTTTTTGCCTTTTCCACAGGTCATAATAAGTGATGGAAGCGGGAAGCGAGTAGCGAGAAGCGGGAATAAATTCGGTTTTGCCTTCCTGCCTCTTGCTCCCTGCTTCAGTTCTTTATTATAAGTAAGAGAAGCGGGAAGCGGAAATAAATTCGGTTTTGCCTTCTTGCTTCTTGCTCCCTGCTTCTTTTCTTGAAAGGAATATATGAACGAACGTCACATAGACTCGATATCCCGCGAAATCAATGTGCAGCCGCACCAGGTACAGGCAACGGCCAAACTGTTGGAGGAGGGCGCAACTGTCCCCTTCATTGCCCGATACCGTAAGGAAGCTACCGGTTCCCTGGATGAGGTCCTTATCGCGGCAGTTCGCGACCGGCTGGCCCAGCTCGAAATCCTCGATAAGCGCAGGACCGCTGTTCTAAAATCCCTTGCCGATCAGGGAAAGCTTACCGGCGAGTTGGAAAATCGCATACTTCAGGCTGAAACACTGGCCGTGATAGAAGATATCTACCTTCCATTTCGCCCGAAACGCCGAACCAGGGCCGCAATGGCAAGAGAAAGAGGGCTGGAGCCGCTGGCTTTTTTGCTCTTAGAGCAAGACCCGGCCATCGATCCTTTTAAGGAAGCCGGGATCTTCATCAACCCGGAAAAGGACATTTCTTCGGCGGAAGACGCTCTTGGAGGCGCCCGCGATATAATTGCCGAATGGATAAACGAAAACACCGATGCCCGCGCAAGGCTCCGGACTTTGTTTGTGAACAGAGGGCTTCTCCGGTCCAGGGTTGCGCCCGGCAAAGAGGCCGAAGGCGTTAAGTACCTCGATTACTATGACAGGGAAGAACGGGTGACTGGAGCGCCGTCGCACAGGATACTGGCGGTGCGCCGTGGTGAGAATGAAGGCTTGCTGACAGTCCACATAAGACCTCCTGAAGATGAAGCCATCTCCTTGCTTGAATCCATTTTCGTAAAGAATGTGTCGGATGCCTCTCGGCAAGTCAGGGCTGCTGTTCGTGACAGTTACGGAAGACTCCTTGCGCCATCGCTTGAAACGGAAATGAAGAACGAATCCGAACTCCGCGCGTCCAGAGAGGCTATCAGGATATTTTCCGACAATCTACGCCACCTTCTGATGGAGCCTCCTCTGGGCTTCAAAAGAGTCATGGCGATAGACCCGGGCTTCCGCACGGGGTGTAAGCTGGTCTGTCTGGACCCTCATGGAAAGCTCATCCATAACGAGACTATTTACCCGCATTCGGGAGCGCAGTCTTCAGCCAAGGCTTCAGAGCGCATTCGCTGCCTTGCCGCTGAGTTCGCCACCGAGGCCATCGCAATAGGAAACGGAACCGCTGGAAGGGAAACTGAATCGTTCATACGGGGTCTTGGTCTGCCGGAAGAAATCAAGATAGTTATGGTCGATGAAAGCGGTGCGTCTATCTACTCAGCTTCCAGCGCGGCCCGTGAGGAGTTCCCCGATCATGACCTGACCGTCCGGGGGGCGGTCTCGATAGGAAGGCGTCTTATCGATCCTCTAGCGGAACTGGTCAAAATCGACCCTAAATCAATCGGTGTCGGCCAGTATCAGCACGATGTCGATCAGACCGAGTTGAAGAAGGGCCTGGACGATGTGGTGGCAAGTTGTGTCAACTCGGTCGGCGTTGAAATCAATTCGGCAAGCCCCCAGCTCCTTGCTTACGTCTCCGGCCTCGGGGCTCAGCTTGCCGCAAATATTGTATCCTACCGGGAGGACAAAGGGCCGTTTCGCACGAGAGAAGCGTTGAAGAAAGTGCCCCGCCTGGGCCCGAGGGCATTCCAGCAGTCGGCGGGTTTTTTGCGCATATCCGGCGGACAAAACCCCCTGGATGCTAGTGCTGTGCATCCGGAATCGTACCACATTGTGGAAAAAATGGCGGTGGACTCAAGGTGTTCCCCGGCCGACCTGATGCGCGATGCATCTTTTCGGGATAAAATCGACCCGGCGTCCTATGTAACAGAGCAAGCAGGCATTCCGACCCTGCTTGATATTCTGTCGGAACTTGCAAAACCCGGCAGAGACCCTCGCAAGACTTTTGAATCGTTTTCCTTTGCACCGGGGATTGAGAAATTGGCCGATCTCGAGGCCGGCATGAAACTGCCTGGAATTGTAACGAATGTTACGGCTTTCGGCGCTTTTGTGGATATCGGGGTTCACAGGGACGGCTTGGTGCATTTGAGCGAACTCGCGGACAAGTTCGTACGTGATCCACGGCAGGTGGTTCAAGTGCATCAAAAAGTTAGCGTTACCGTTCTCGGTGTGGATCTGGAAAGGGGCCGCGTCTCGCTTTCAATGAAATCGTCTCCAGCGCCCGATGCCCCGAAACCGGGAAATGGAAGCCCCCCTTCCGAGAAGGCGGGGCACGATAAAGGACCCCGTGCTGAAAAAAAAGGCGCGTTCAACAATCCCTTTGAAAAAGCTTTGAATGAAAAAGCCTTCAAAAAACCCTGATCGCCGGGTAACTCTCAGGAAATCCTGCTTTTAATGCATGAAAAGACGCCCTTTTTCACAATGACGATTCAATGGAGCCGCATACCGTGTGTCCAGGAGTCAACCTAAATCCTGTTGAACCCCAGAGTGTGTGCGCATGGTGGACTAAAGCTGCCAAGTACCATGCACGAGGCACAGATCCTTATTGATGTTTGCGATGGTGATCTTCGCGTCTGATCGGTCCAGTTTCAGTGTGAAGTCGGGAGGATTTTTGCCGATGGGGATTTTGATTGTCGGACCGTCTGCCGAGAAGTGCGTCTTGCTCACGTCGAGAACCTGAGAGAAGAGAGACACAGGGATTTCAACGAGTTCATAGAGATTGAGAGCTTGAAAGTAGCGTAGCTGTACTATCGCGTCGACTTGCCCGCAATACTCCCTGAACAGACGATGAGTTTCGTCACAACGCTTGGCTGGAGTCCTGCAATCTTGAATCCACGCAGCTTCCGTGAGCTTGCTTATGTGGAGCGTTTCGTCTCGGAGGCTCTTGGACTTTGATGACTTGAGACTGATCCGTCTTCCATCGATCATCACGTCCCAGAAACGCTGCCCTGCTGATGCCTGCTGCACTAAGTGTCCAGCGTGTGAACAGGCCGCAATAAAAGCTGAATCGAAACTCTCCTGGAAGAGGGGCGAACCCATGAAGCAGTGATGCGTGAGGAGTTTCGATCTGAACTCACTCTCAAATTCCTCACTGTTCAAGTTGGACTTCGAGTTCATCTGAGCCACGCAGTTGGTCCGCAACGCGCTGATGAACTCCCGAAGCCGTCGTTCTTCCGCTGCAGTGACGGACACGGTTAAATCGGTCATAGAGCAGTTCCTGCTGTCTCTTCCGCACAAGATCGAGACCTCTCAGGTGAGTTTTAGGGAGAAGGATCTCTTTGACTTGCGGTTGCTCCCCCATCAGAATCCAGTAGGCAAGGTGAGCAAGCTGGTAGGAGATCAACGGGGGCACAGCATCGCCGATGTGGCGGTACATATTTGACACTGCGGCTCCGTTGAAGACGAAATCGTTGGGAAAGCCTTGCAATGCGGCCATCTCCCGCAGCGTGCACAGGCGATCCTCCTCAGGGTGAACGTAACGCCCGTTGCCAACATGGGAGCACTCTCGCTTGATCGTCGGCGCAGGTTTGTCCCAAGCCATGCGGCCATAAACATCGGGGTACGAACCGAACCGCTTTAGTGCTACGATTCGCTTCATTCCATCGGTCAGCAGGTCTTCGGCATCATGTCGCTGCAAAAGGTCCATCCACGAGCCACCGTCCTTGGGGATCGCTGCGATTCGCCGTCGTACAACGTCGGATGAGAAATCGGGGGAAACATCAGATCCGTCGGCCTCAGGTGAGATTGCGCTGAAAGTCCTTCTAACAGTCAGGGCTTCGTCCCTCACGGCCCAGCCATCCCACAGGCTGTCCAGGGTGTGAAGGGGAAGGTGCTGTTTGGCGGCGACTACGATAGCCCGTTCGCGAATCTGAGGAAGACCGAATCTCGAAAGCATGTAAGTTCTGCCGAAAACGTTGTATCCGTGGTTCTCCAAATGGTCCCTGAACCACTCATAGTGGTATTTGAAGTTGCCCCGAATCAACTCCCGCGCATTCTCCACGATCACAATATCTGCGGAAAGTGCAACAGCGAATTCTGCAGAGCGGCGGACCAAGCTGTTTCGCTGGTCGTCTTGCAGATGATTCACCGGGTTTACGCGGCTAAATCCCGTACATGGCGGACAAGTCGAAAGAACGGAGATGCGCTGTTCTTCAGGCAATGCAAGCGCTGAACGCAACCGCCCTGGCGGGACTGCCGATAGATCAAGTCGAGCGGGGCTAACACCGATGTTCTGAAAATACGTGCTGTTGCACTGCAGCTTGCCCCGGCCAGTGCTCGGCTTGCCCATCTCGGCATCTGCTGCTGCGACAATTCTGAAAGCGGGGTGCTTGTGAAACCCATAGCTCATCCCGCCGGCGCCTGAGAACAGATCAACTAGGGAAAAGTGCGCGGTTTGCATGGTTGCTGGGCCTCTGCTGCTCAGGAGTCACTCAAATTCCGCTTCTTATCGTAGGAAGCTATACGGTAACGTACCTTCTCTTCAGCTACTGCCAGCAACTGGCCGCGATTTACGGCCTGTTCAGCGTAGCGGTACTGCTTGCCAGCGGCGGTTCCTTGAGTCAGCCAAAGCGCCACTCGTTGGATGGTCTCAACCGTATGGTTGACCAGTTCACACTCCCATACTACCATCACTCGCCAACCTTGCGCTACCAGTTGCCCTTCTCTCCTCCGGTCCCGTTCCTCGTTCTCGGCGAACTTTCGCGTCCAGAAAGCCACGTTGGTCTTGGGTGTGCTCGCGTCTTTGCATCCAGCGTGCCGATGCCAGTAGCACCCGTGAGCGAACACAACCGTGCGGTACTTCGGGAAGGCTAGATCAGGCCGCCCCGGGAGGTGGCTGTTTCTAAGACGGTATCTGAACCCAAGTCTGTGCAAACCGCAACGGAGTATCCATTCCGGCTTTGTGTCGGCGCTGTGCACTTTGGACATGGCAGCGGACCGTTGCTTCGTGGAGAGAGTGTCGGTCATTTTCTTCTTTGCTCGAACTAATTCATACAATCTATAAAAAACGGAGAACCATCACTGTCTCTCTCCCTGTAGGAGACTACAGATTTTTCCTATTCATCAAAATAATGCTTGTCATTTCATGCAATTACTACCATTCCTTTTGGGAGGGCATTCCGGTTTATACCGTCCGAACAAACTGGTTCGAAGTCCATCGACTGGACTTCGAACCTGATGGTCTCAAAATTTTCGACCTCTCAGTTTATCCGAAGTTTACAACATTCTGTACGGTTATGAAAAGAAGGAGTTGTCCAGGATGAAGGAACTCTGCTTAATCCCTCGAAATACTTGATATCTTTCTTTGGGAGTTCCATAATGGATAGATGAGGGATACTTCCTCGCCAAAATTCCTCTCTGCGTTGCTAACAAGCCAATTTTTGAATTTGGGGAGGTAAATGCTGCTAAGCAGTTGTTTTTTGAGCGTTCTCTCCCTATCTCTGCGCCTTTGCGGTGAATTCTTTTTGTCCTCCGTGGTGAACCCACCGGAAACCGAGTGCAGATTATGACACACGAGAACCAGGCCATCGAGATACCCATCCTTGCCTTTGGAAAGGGTTGGCTTGCGGTGGATAAACCCGCCGGCATTACCATTCACAACGAGTCTGGGCGCGATCTTTGTTCCCTGATATCCGATTTCCTTCAAAAAGAGACGGCCATCCGGGAAGAGGCAGGCGCGGATAGGGATTTTGGCGTCAATCCGGTCCATCGCCTGGATAAGGAAACGAGCGGCGTCGTTCTGCTGGCCTTTACCCGCGAAGCGTTCCGGTTTCTTTCAGCCCAGTTTGAATCGCGCAATGTAAAAAAACAATACATCGCTATTTTGCACGGATTTTTGGAAAAACCCGAAGAAAGCGATTCGTGGATGGCGTGGAGTTGGGCCCTCGCCAAAAACGCCGGGGGACGCCACAATCCAGAAGGGGCAGGGCAGCGGCAGGACAGCCGGACCCTGTACCGGGTCCTCGATCATAGTCCCCATTACACCATGGTCGAGATCGAACTCCTCTCGGGCCGCACGCACCAGATAAGGCGTCATGCCAAACTCTCGGGTCATCCGGTGGCCGGTGGTGCGCGCTACGGCTCGGCACGCGCCATAGACTACATTAGACGCAACTGCGGCTTTGATCGTCTCGCGCTGCATGCGCGTTCACTTGCCATCCGGCTGCCTGACCGAGGTGAGGAGCCGCAAATCATCGAAGCTCCAGCTATTCCGGGCAAGATGCGAGACCTTTTTCAAAATGACGTGGCCGCCCATGAACCATAAACAGCCTGCCTTAATTCAAGATAATGAAAGAGGCAGGCTCTCCTCTAATCTAGTGTCCATCCGGAAACCCTGGATGATAAACTGACAGTTTTCGATTCGGATTTTTGACCTAAAAGAAAGGCATTTTTCGTCCTGGCAAGGAAATCAAGTTCCCCCCTTTCCTAAATGGGCAGGGGGATTTTAGTGCGGAGGCGAACGTAATTCGAGATACTGCCTATGCCGCCACCGGAGGTAGCCGCGAATCCGGCTGACGGTTCCACCGTCCCACCGCCTAAGCAAAGGCGCCCGCGCCGTCCAACCCGGAGCGGCTCTTTTCCATGAACCAGTTCGCCGGGTCCACATAATAGAAGCGCAGATCGGCAAGAGCTTTATAATGTTCTCCTTCTTCCTGGATGATGCGGTTCAGGAATTCGCGCGCCAGAGGATCATCCGCGTGTTCGAGCTGTTCTCTATAGAATCTGATGCTGGCATTCTCCATGTCAATGCCGGTATCTATGGCTGCAACGTCATCGAGGCAAGCCTTCGGTATGCCCTTGGTCTCCGATATGATTTTCCTTATAAGCGCATTTCTGTCAGTGCTTTTGACCGAATTCAAACGGCAGGAATCCAGGGACGCTTTCCCTTTCTTCAGTTCCTCATACACTTTCTGAATATCATTCATATGCTGGGTTTCAGCGTCAAGGAGCATTTTGAAGGTTTCCACTCCAACCGGGTCCGAGCAGGCTTTAATCGCGCCGGCGTACAGACTCTTCATTTTTCCCTTGAACTCAAGAACCGTACAGAACATTTCGAGAGTCTTATCTTGCTTTTCCATGATACCTCCGAAGATGAAGTAATAAATTGGCTATAACCTAAGAGCGGCCGTCTCCCGTGTCATGATTCCTTGGGAGGAAAATGCAACCGGAAGCCGTCGGTTCCCCCATTTGAGGAATCGAGCAGACCGATGCAAGACATGCCGCAAGAAGGTGGAATTTCCAGGTTCAGGTCTACATTGAAGACCTCTTTGATATTTAGCTTTATCTGTTCGCGGACCTCTTTCATGGACGGCTTGCAGGCGATCTCCCGTTCCAGGGAGGTCATTTTGACGCCGTGCAGCCCACATGGGTTTATCCAACCGAAAGGTTCCAACGACACATTCACATTGAGAGCAAAACCATGGTAAGTGATCCCGCGCCGGATAGCGATTCCCAGGCTGCCCAACTTGCTGCCGCCCACCCATATCCCATGGTTGAGATGGTTGCGCGTGGCGTGCACACCCCAGTGGGCCGCAGTTCTGATCATGATTTCTTCCAGTCGTTCCACGTAGTCGATGACCGTGAGTTTGGCGGCGCGCAAATCCATGATCGGATACCCGACCAGTTGACCTGGACCGTGAAACGTTATATCCCCGCCACGTTCCACATGGACTATGGGGATTCGAGCCACTTTGAGGAAAAGTTCAGAGACCATGAGGTTTTCTCGTCCGCCCCTGCGGCCAAGGGTGAAAACCGGCTCGTGTTCCACGAGCAGGAGAATATCCGAGGAGATGGTCCTGCGCTCTCTGGCGGCGACAAGACGCAGTTGGAGGTCACGGGCCTCTTCGTAGTCCAGCAAGGCTAAGTCCGCACAAAGCCACCTTTTGGTTGTCCGCCTGTAAGCCGAGCCTGCCGTACGTGTCTGCACCAGGGACCCCACTTTCTTTTATCCTTCATCAAGAGCCCGACTCAGTACGTCAACCGAGGGTTTCGCGCAGCGCCCGTTTCATCCATCCGCCGCACTTTTGTGCGCCATGGCGCGTTATAGAGCCGCTCAGGGTCTTCACCTGCCTCTCTTGCGACGTCCTTGAAAGCGTCCACGAAGAGGTCCAGGTCTTCTTTGCACTCCGTCTCCGTGGGTTCGATCATAATGGCCCCGGGGACGACCAGCGGAAAATATATGGTCGGTGGATGAAAGCCATAGTCGATCAATCTTTTTACCATGTCCAAAGTTGTTATTTTCAAAGGCGCCTGGAGTTTGTCGGAGAAGACGCATTCGTGCATGCATGGCCTGTCATAGGCAAGGTAAAGGGTGCCTTTGAGCTTTTCCTTTATGTAATTGGCATTCAGTACGGCCAGTTGGCTCACCTTTTTCAGTTCCGGTCCAAGACTCAGGATATAGCTGTAAGCCCTGATGATGATCCCCGCATTGCCGTAGAAAGCATGCAGCTTGCCTATGGACGATGGAAAATCGTAGGAGAGATCATATTTCCCGTTATTTTCGAGAATACGGGGTACCGGAAGGAAAGGCTCCAGATGTTTCCTGACGCATATCGGCCCGCCGCCGGGCCCGCCGCCCCCATGAGGTGTTGAGAAGGTCTTGTGGAGGTTCAGATGAAGTACGTCTATCCCCACCTCACCCATGCTTACGATCCCCATCATGGCGTTCATATTGGCGCCGTCGGCATACACCAGTCCACCTTTGGCGTGCACGATTTCGGCAATCTCTCTGATATTCTCTTCGAAAAATCCGAGAGTGTTGGGATTGGTGACCATGATTCCCGCCGTTTCATCATCCATGACCGCCGCAATGGCATCGGCAGAAAGCACCCCCCTCTCATTGGATTTCACATTGACGGGGCTGTAACCGCACAGAGCGGCACTCGCCGGGTTTGTGCCGTGGGCGGTGTCTGGAACAATGATTTTGGAACGGGGTGAACCTTTGCTCTTATGGTAGGCATGGAAAACGAGCATGCCTGCGAATTCGCCGTGAGCCCCCGCTGCAGGTTGAAGAGAAACCGCGTCCATGCCGGTAATTTCTGCCAGGAGACGTTCGAGTTCAAACATCACTTTGAGCGCTCCCTGAGACAATCGGGCGGGCAGCAGGGGATGGGCCCCGGCAAACCCGGGCAGGGCAGCCTGTTTCTCATTGATCTTTGGATTATACTTCATAGTGCATGAACCCAGGGGATACATGCCCGTATCTACACCGAAGTTCCAAGTGGACAAGCGAGTGTAATGGCGCACTACTTCGACTTCGCTCAGGTCGGGGAAATTCGGGCCGTTTCCTGTCAGGGTTTCATCCAGTTCGGAAAACTCCACGTCCCTGCGGGGCAGGGAAATCCCCGACCTCCCTTTTTTCCCTTTTTCGAAGAGCAGGGGCTCATTGAGCACCAACCCAGTGGAACCTGCGAATTCTTTCATGATTCAACCTCGTTTCACGAATCCCTGAAGCATTCACCACAGAGACGTTCAAATCATTTCACCGCAGAGGCGCAGAGACGCAGAGAAAAGAAAACGGAGATGCACAAAAAATCGGTGGCAAACAGGGGCTTAGCTTTTAGTTCTGTCTGTTCGTTCACAACTGTTTTTCTCCGCGTCTCCGCGTCTCTGCGGTAGATTTTTGTCTTTGTGCGGTGAATGGGTTCTAGCTTTTCAATTGGCTCACAAGGGCATCTATTTCTTCCTTTGTCTTGGTTTCCGTAACGCACAGCAGGTAATGGCCGGGAATCTGGGGGTAGTAAGGCGCCAGAGGAAGGCCTGCCACCACCTTCCGGTCGAGTAAACCCTGATAGGCCGCCTCGAAGCCAGGCGAAAATTCAACGACGAATTCATTAAACGTAGCAGAGGCAAATGGTATTTTGAATCCGGCTTTTCTGAGTTCCTTCTTGAGGTACTCGCTCTTGTCATAATTTAGCCGGGCCAGTTCACGGATTCCGCTCCCACCGAGCGAGGCCATGTACATGGCGGCTGTTACGGCGCAGAGACCGCTATTGGTGCAGATATTGGACGTGGCTTTTTCCCGCCTTATGTGCTGTTCACGGGTGGCGAGCGTCAAAACAAATCCTCGTTTTCCTTCAATGTCCTCAGTCATCCCTGCAAGGCGGCCGGGCATGCTCCGCACGTACCGCTTGAGGCAGGCAAACATGCCCAGTGTGGGCCCGCCGTAACTCTGGGGAATACCGAAGCTTTGACCTTCGCCGCAGGAAATATCGGCGCCGCAGGACCCGGGGCTCTTATAGAGACCGTAGGCGAGAGGTTCCGTGAAAGAAGCGACGAAAAGGGTCTGCGTGTCGCGGGTCAGGTCGCCCACAGCACTCAGATTTTCTATGCAGCCAAAAAAATTGGGCGACTGAATGGCGACGGCCCCCAAGTCTTCCGTGCTTTCCAGTTTGCCCAGGTCCGTTCTGCCGTCTGCCGAATAAGGCAACTCTATGATTTCGAATCCAGCCGGTTCAAGATAGGTGCGTATTACTCGCCGATGGAGAGGATGAATAAGGCTCGATACCGCCACCTTTTTCAGCCGGCTCACGCGGGCCGCCATAAGCAGGGCTTCGGCCAATGCTGAAGCCCCATCATAGAGGGAAGCGTTAGCCACATCCATGCCCAGAAGAGAAGCCACGAAAGTCTGGTACTCAAAAATTGCCTGAAGGGTTCCCTGACTTATTTCCGGCTGATATGGCGTATAGGATGTGGAGAATTCCGATCTGCCAAGAAGATAGGACACGGACGCCGGGATGTGATGCTCATAACTGCCCGCTCCCAGAAATACTTTATACAGGGGAGCGACAGCCATCGATTGCGCCAGGGCTGCCATGATGCCGTTCAATTCCCACTCCGTCACGGGCCCGGGCAGCCCGAGGTCCGTCTTGCGGCGGCAAGCTTCGGGAATCGATGAGAAAAGATCGTCCAGGCTTGAGGCCCCTGACACCTGGAGCATCTCGGCGATGTCTTCTTCGGTGTGAGGCAGATATCTCATGCTTTCAGCTCCCGAAGCATTTCTAGATAAGCATCGTGGGTCATAAGGCCGTCCATCTCGGAAAGATCGGTAGGTTTTACGTCTACCAGCCATCCGTCAGTGTATGGGGCCCTGTTTACCAGATCGGGAGAGTCTTCCAGCGCGGTATTTACGCCGGTTACTTCTCCTATGACCGGCATGTAGAATTCAGCCACCGCTTTGACTGACTCCAATGTCCCGCATTCCTCGCCTTTTTTGAATTTCTTGCCCGGTTCCGGAAGTTCCACGAAGACAATGTCCCCGAGTTGATCCTGGGCATAGTCGGTAACGCCTATGCGAATTATTCCCCCATCAAGTTTTGCCCATTCATGATCTTTTGTGTAGCGAATGTCGCTCGGAGTCGTCAGTTCACTGATTTCTTTCATGTCTAAGCCCCTTTGGCGGTGGGACCGCCAGCCGTATTCGCCACTCAAACCTTTGGCGGCGGCATAGGTAGGAAATCGACACTATCCCTGATTTGTCCACGCCCAGAGGCGGGTCCCAGCGCCCCGCCCGCCCGCAAGGCAGACGCCCTCGTTGATAGTGGTAGTAATAATCACGAGGCGGCGGGCTTGCCAGGAGGTGTTCGCCGAGAAGCCCGGCGGGTTGGGAAATAACGGAAAATGATATGAGATAATAGGAAATTACACTGTTTGAGGATTTTTTCGTTTTTGGCAGAGCAAATATATGACCATATTTTAATGTCAAAGACCTTTGAAACGAACACAGCTAACCAGTTACATGCCAAAGTGTCAAGGGAGACGGCTAATCTCCACTCACCGGGTCAACTTAAAATTTTTCTCCTTCACTTTGGCTCGTACACGGTCTGCATTTAGCCCAAGCAAATCGCAGATCCACAAAAAACTGCCGGTATCTTCTCGAGACGATGTAAACCATGCCGCAGCACTGCGCTTGTTGCGATGGATCTCGGTGCTGTTTGTCCGCCACCGCACATTGATCCCGTCCGTTAGGGTTTCGAATCCACGCCCCGGCTTGCAGTGAAAATCTTCAATCGCCTGCAGTAAAACCGCTTCCCAAAGCTCAAACGCGCCATCCTCCCCGTTTAGGGCCTCCATTAACTCGAAATCTTTAACGCAACGCAGGCACTCCATTTTAAACCCCTCGATTTAGGAATTTAGTAATTCGAGAAAGGATCAATTGAGGAATTGAAAAATCCCTGACTCCCCGAATCCCATAATTCTGGAATTCGTTGTTGAGACTATCATCGGGGATTTGGCCGTGCAAAACGGCAACCGGAAGTGGCAATAGAAGTGGCAACCAGAAACGGCAACCAGAAGCGGCAAAAAGCAAAAGAGCGGTGAATAGTGAATCGTGAGTCGTGAATTGGAGAAGACTTGAGCAGCCAAAAAGAAGACACAGATGAACTGAGGAGCGGGAAGCAGGGAGCGAGAACTAGAAAAAATAGCTCCTCTTGATTAAATTCCACCTTCTGGGAAGGAGGTTGAAGTTGATGTGGAATTTTGTCTTTTCTTGCCGAACATTTCCGTAACTTTTCGCCGACAAAAAACGCGCTGCCCCGGCCGGGCTGTTTCCATCCCGAATCAATTGTAAGAGTTGGTCATCATTAATCTTTTTCTTTGCCATGGAAACATCCTGGAAACATTTTGGGAATTTTTGGTTTACTGCCGCATAGCCGGATTGAGTCAAAATGAGCACCACAAACATTTTCCACTCGACGACGCGGGCCATTGCGCAGGACTGAGGACTGGGGACTGAGGACTGAGTAAAAGCCGAGTAAAGCGGCTTGCCACCTCGCCCTGTCGATGCCCTTGATCCCCTTCTCCGCATGGAAACACATGGAAACTCCCTGGAAACATTATGGAAACATTATGGAAACATTATGGAAACATTATGGAAACATTGTGGAAACATTGTGGAAACTGTTTCCATTTACGCTGTCAAACACTAGATCCACCACAGAGACCGGTCATAGACAGGTCATGGAGAGACGCAAGGGCTATCACTGCAGAGAAATAGGCTATTAGGCTGAGGGCTGTTAGGTTTTAAAAAACCTTCAGCCTGCTTGCTTCGCTGCGTACTTTGCGCCTCTGCGGTGGGTCTACTGGTTTCCCGAACAGTCTGGCACACTCGGTGAGGCCGTGCAAAACGGCAACCAGAAGCGGCAATAGAAGTGACAAACAGAAACGGCATTAGAAACGGCAAAACGAAGGCGTAAAAAAAACGTCCACAAGGGTATCAAACCACAGAGGCGGGACATGGTCCGTGCAAACTGAGGGCATAGAGATCTGAAAAATGTATTTGTCCCTGTTTGCTCAATTGCTTTCCTCTGTGTTCTCTGTGGCTCTGTGGTGAATGGCTTTTCGTGCCTCTGCTGCGGTGAATGCCTTTTTGCCTTTGATTTATGCACATACAACCTGCATTGGCTCGATTTTCATGGCCAGCAGCGCAATCGCTGGTTTAAAATTAAAATTGGCCCTAGATATTGAAAGAACGAAAAGATGAGCACTTTGGAAAACTCCGGGCGAAAGGGAAAATGGCGGCGGCCGGAAAAGTATATTTGCGCTGCCTGCTCGCGGGAACAGCCTTTTTGCTGGACCTGCCCGTGCGGGTTCATGATCTGTTCGGATTGCATGGAAGAAAATCTCTGGGGAATGACCTGTAACGGCATTCAATGGACATGTCCGGACTGCGGCGCCATCCGCGGTTTCGGAAACGACTGAAGACGGAGGACGGAAGACGGAGGACGGAAGACGGAAGACGGAAGACGGAAGATGTTCATTCTTCCCTCCATCGAAATAAGAAAGATAGGAAAAAACTGATGAGTGCAAAACGTGTGGTAATAATCGGAGGCGTTGCCCTTGGGCCGAAGGCGGCATGCCGTTTGAAAAGGCTCGAACCTGACGCCGATGTAGTGATAATCGATCAGGACGAATACATTGCCTACGGGGGCTGCGGGATCCCCTACTTCATTTCGGGAGATATCAGCAGCGTGCAGGAATTGATGAGCACGAGCTTTCATATGCAGAGGAGCCCCCAGTTCTTCCAGGACGCAAAGGACGTCCGGGTGAGGACCCGCACGCGGGCCATCGCAATCGACCGGGCAAGCAGGAAAGTGCGGGTTCTGGATTTGGCTTCGGGGGCTGAGGAAGACCTCCCGTACGACCGCCTGGTGATAGCAACCGGAAGTATACCGAATAGGCCGCCGATTCCGGGGATTGACCTGCCGGGGGTGACCTCGATTTCGGACCTCCACTCCGCAATCGCCGTGAAGGAAAGAATTTCGCGCGGGAAGGTGGACAGGGCCGTAATAATAGGCGCCGGGGCAATTGGCTGTGAAATGGCCGAGGCGCTTGGCGATCTCTGGGGGATCGAGACTCACGTGGTGGAGATAGAGGACCAGGTGCTGCCCGGAATCCTCGACCGCTCGCTTGCCGGCATCATCCGGACTCATTTGGAAGAAAAAGGCGTGCAGCTCCATCTTGGACGAAAGGTCGTCGAAATCCGGGCAAACGACGGCGCGCCCGCCTCTGGTCGTGGACAGATCAGGGATAGCGTCGAGATCTTGCCTTCGGCTTCGGGCGACGAGGGTGTTGCGCCCGGGGTGGAAGGTGGCTTTGAGGTGAAAATGTCCGATGGGAGCATCCAGGCCGACCTGGTAATCACGGCCGCAGGTGTGCGCCCCAATTCGGAGCTTGCCCGGAGCGCCGGGCTTCTCGTTGCGCCCTCGGGGGCGATAGTTGTGAACCGGTTGCTTCAGACTTCCGACCCGGAAATTTACGCAGGAGGCGACTGCATAGAAATTTTGCACCTCGTTACCGGAAAACCGGTCTTCTTTCCCCAGGGTTCCCTTGCAAACCGGCAGGGGAGGATAATCGGGACCAACCTTGCCGGTGGGGCTGCAAAGTTCGATGGTACGGTGGGCAGTTTTGCGATAAAAATTTTCGATCTGGCCGTGGCTTCTGCAGGAATAACGCCCCTATCGGCACTGAAGAACGGCTTCCAGCCCGAGCCGGTGCTGGTTGTCCAGGCCGACAGGGCGCACTTCTATCCGACCCAGGACCTTATCTATTTCCAACTCACGGTCGACCGGAAGTCTCGGCGCATTCTGGGCGCACAGGCCGTAGGCGCAAACGGCGATGCTGTCATCGGCCGGATAAACGCGATTGCCGCTATTCTTCCATTCAAACCGTCGATCGAAGATGTTTCGAATCTCGAGATAGCCTACTCGCCCCCTTTTGCGGCGGCCCTCGACGTAGTCAATGCGGCAGCCAATACTGCCGAGAACACCCTGGATGGTTTAAATCGGCCGATGAAACCAGAGGACTTCGAGAAGTGTTTTCTCCTTGAGGAGAGCGCGGACTGCCTCTGCCTGGATGTAAATGGACCCGCCAATGCGGCCCCGTTTGTGGAGCGCTATGGAGACCGTTGGCTAAATATTCCCCAGGAGACCCTGAACAAGAGAATGGATGAGGTCCCAAGGGACAAGCGGCTTATTTTGGTGTGCAACGCCGGGGGGCGATCCTATGAAGCAATGCGTCAACTGGATCATGCCGGAATCCACAATACGGTGAACGTCCAGGGCGGGCTCGCAATGCTCAAGAAATCCAAGGTGCTCAAAGGCGGTGGGACCGCCGGGCAGGATTGACACTCCTGACTCGCCGCTACCTTCGGTGGCGGCGGAGAGCACCCGTGGGCAGGCCAGGGAGAGAAGGCGGTGGGACCGCCGGCCAGGATTGACACTCCTGACTCGCCGCTACCTTCGGTGGCGGCGGAGAGCACCCGTGGGCAGGCCAGGGAGAGAAGGCGGTGGGACCGCCGGCCGGGATTGACACTCCTGACTCGCCGCTACCTTCGGTGGCGGCGGAGAGCACCCGTAGACAGGCCAGGGAGAGAAGGCGGTGGGACCGCCGGCCGGGATTGACACTCCTGACTCGCCGCTACCTTCGGCGGCGGCGGAGAGCACCCGTGGGCAGGCCAGGGAGAGAAGGCGGTGGGACCGCCAGCCGGGATTGACACTCCTGACTCGCCGCTACCTTCGGTGGCGGCGGAGAGCACCCGTAGACAGGCCAGGGAGAGAAGGCGGTGGGACCGCCGGCCGGGATTGACACTCCTGACTCGCCGCTACCTTCGGCGGCGGCGGAGAGCACCCGTAGACAGGCCAGGGAGAGAAGGCGGTGGGACCGCCGGCCGGGATTGACACTCCTGACTCGCCGCTACCTTCGGCGGCGGCGGAGAGCACCCGTAGACAGGCCAGGGAGAGAAGGCGGTGGGACCGCCGGCCAGGATTGACACTCCTGACTCGCCGCTACCTTCGGCGGCGGCGGAGAGCACCCGTGGGCAGGCCAGGGAGAGAAGGCGGTGGGACCGCCGGCCGGGATTGACACTCCTGACTCGCCGCCACCTTCGGCGGCGGCGGAGAGCACCAGGGAGAGAAAGTCAAAAATCTTTGACAGGATTAACAGGAGTAAGATGAAAAAAACTGATTCTTGCGGCCTTCCCGGCTGGGCCGGCCCTCCCGTAGCGGTCCTGTGGACCCAGTCGCTCCTATGGGGGCTTCTTTGCGTGGATACGCTCGCAGTGCTTGAGGTCCCCTTTCGGTTGGTAAGCGCATCGGAGATTTGCGGGGGCTGCCTTGACGCATTTCGAATTCTGATCGTACCCGGCGGGTGGGCGGCCCATAAAGTCCGTTCGCTTGGAGAAACGGGCAGACTAAAGATAGACGGGTTCATTGAGGAAGGCGGCTCTTATGTCGGGTTTTGCGGGGGCGCCGGGCTGGCCCTTTCGAGTCCTCCCGCCCTTTACCTTACGCCGATTCGCAGGATGCCCCTGTCTGAACGTCTTCCGAGCGCAAGCGGCGAGATTCATATTTGCGGCGCGCTTTCGCATCCCGCCTGGGAGAATATTCCGGCCCGGATTCCCGTTTCAGTCTGGTGGCCCTCTCAATTCCTGCTGGATACCGGTTGCCAAACCGCTTGCCTGGCCTCATACGCTGACCCTGGAGTTGGCTTTCAGGTTGCGGACCTGCGTGCGTGCGACATAGACAAAAGCGCCGGCTGGCAGGAACTGGAGGAAGCGTACGGAATCAACCTTGACCCGGAGCGGATCAAGGGCCATCCGGCAATAATCGAAATTGAGAAGGGAAAAGGCCGGCTGGTCCTTTCATACGCTCATCTCGAAACCCCCGGAGATAGTTGGGGGAACCGACTTTTTTTAAATATACTGAACTATCTTTCCGATGTTTCCTGTGTCTCCGCCCTTTGTACCGAAAATATCTTCGCGCGCAAGGCGTGCTCCTGCAACCCTGGCCAGGGTTGCGAGAAAAGCGTGAACGGTTCGCTTCTTACCAGGGGAGCGAAGCGGGGTCCATTACCTATCACCCGGCAGGAACGAAGCGCAGCTCCATCGGGCATTTCGGTGGCAGAGCAAGCCGCCGCGGACCTCATTTCTTTTGGAGAGGCCAACATGCTCTGGAACTGGAGAAATCCGTGGCTGCTCAACTGGAGGAGGGGGTTACGCGGTCTTGAGTATGGTACTCTACACATAGCGCTTTGCTACATGGCTGACCTGGAACAGAAATTAACGGCCGAATCGTCAGGGTTGGAGCCGGCTGCCTTCTGTGCAAACTGGCCCGAGAGAACTAAAGACCTGGAAGAAAAAACTCTTGAATTCTGCGCTCTGGCAAAGCGGTTGCTCTTTGAAGAAAAGATCGCCGCCGGGATGGGATCGGTCAGCAAGATCGGAAAAGTAAATGAAAAGGTCGATCTTCTCCGCAACACGCTCTTTGGGAAAAAGATGAACCACGGCGGCCTATGCGGTGCGCTTTTCGACCTGATCGACCCTATGCTTCTTGATTTGATCAGGGGAGGCGCGTCATGGGACGTAACGCCATACATTCAGTCGAACATCTTAAAAAACCGTACGAAAACTATCTAATTAGCTTTAGTGGTGCCCGGAGCCGGATTCATGGGCGTTTCGGCATCATCATGGCCATCTGTGTCTGCAGCCGAAGAAACATGGTCCGGTATGTTTTCGACTACTATCGGCTCGTTCGGCAATTCCGGGGCCGAAGCCGTAGCTGTGCTTTCAACCGGGCACGAGACTGGTTTGATGTTATAGGTCCGGCTTTTCACCTGAAGGGAAGACAGAAGGCCGGGTTCAATCTCGTTTATGATCGCGTCGACATCTTTTAGATCCAGTGTCTCGCGGTCCAGAAGAGATTGTGCGATCTTTGCGAGCAGACCGTCGTGTTGGGTGAGAAGATGCCGGGAACGCTGATAATTCTCGTCTACTATTCGCCGGACTTCCCTATCTATATCGAGTGCGGTTTGTTCACTGAAATCTCTCTGGTGGCCAAGGTCGCGGCCAAGAAAAGGTTGTTCGTCGCGCCTGCCGAAACTGACAGGTCCCATCTTTTCGCTCATTCCCCATTCGCAAACCATGCGCCGTGCGATCTGAGTCGCCCGTTCGATGTCATTGGCCGCCCCAGTGGTATTCATATTGAATGAAATCTCCTCGGCAACGCGACCTCCCATGAGAATGGCTATGCTGTCCAGCAGGAAGTCCCTGGGATAGGTGTGGCGATCATCCTGGGGCAACTGCTGGGTAAGTCCGAGGGCACGTCCGCGCGGGATGATGGTGACCTTGTGCAGCGGGTCTGCTCCGGGAAGCAGCCTGGCGACCAGGGCATGTCCTGCTTCATGATATGCCGTGATGCTCTTTTCCTCGTCGCTCAGGATCATGCTCTTTCTCTCGAGCCCCATCATGACCTTATCCTTGGCTTCCTCGAAGTCGCACATTGCGATAAGGTCCCTGTTTCTGCGGGCAGCCAGAAGTGCGGCTTCATTGACCAGGTTTTCCAGGTCGGCCCCGGAAAATCCCGGCGTACCCTTGGCCAGGGTCTGAAGTTCCACATCGGGAGCAAGCGGTTTCGCAGCGCAATGGACTTTAAGGATGCCTTCCCTGCCCCTGATGTCGGGCACAGGGACTACGACCTGCCTGTCGAATCTGCCCGGGCGGAGCAGGGCAGGGTCTAGAACGTCGGGCCTGTTGGTCGCGGCAATCAGAATCACGCCCTCGTTGGACTCAAAGCCGTCCATTTCGACCAGGAGTTGATTGAGAGTCTGTTCACGCTCATCATGCCCACCGCCGAGACCAGCGCCGCGATGCCTTCCCACAGCGTCGATCTCGTCTATAAATATGATGCAGGGGGCATTTTTTTTACCCTGAAGGAACAGGTCGCGCACACGCGATGCGCCAACGCCAACGAACATCTCGACAAAATCCGAGCCGCTTATCGAGAAAAACGGGACCCCCGCCTCACCGGCAATGGCCCGCGCAAGTAGAGTTTTGCCCGTTCCGGGCGCACCGACCAGCAGGACGCCTTTGGGGATTCTACCCCCGAGTTTGGTGAATTTCTTCGGGTCCCTTAGAAACTCCACTATTTCTTCTAATTCTTCCTTGGCCTCGTCCACTCCTGCCACATCATTGAAAAGCACCTTCTTGGAGCTTTCGTTAAGCAGGCGCGCGCGGCTCTTCCCGAAGCTCATCGCCTTCCCGCCCCCCATTTGCATTTGGCGCATGAAGAAAATCCATACGCCTACGAGAAGCAGCATCGGGAGCCAACTGACAAGCACGCTCATGTACCAGGGGGATTCCTCCTCGGGTTTGGCCTGAATATTGACCCCTTGCTCCCGCAAAATCTTGATCAGATCGGAATCCCGTGGCACATAGGTCTTGAACGTTTTGCCATCGGCGAAAGTGCCGAATACATGATCGCCCTGGATGGTAACCTGGGTGACCTCGCCTTTTTGGACTGAAGTAAGGAATTGACTGTAAGTGGGCTCGAGGCTGGACCGCTGCGGCTGGTGAAACATATTGAAAAGAAGAATCACCATCAGGCTGATTACCAGCCAGAGAGCCAGATTCTTATAAAATGGACTCAATTAGAAAGGCCTCCTGACCAACGGTTCCTAAGCCGCCCGCCTGAATACCACGGCTCGAACAGGCGGGTTAATGTGATACCCGGTAAACCGACCAGGTTCGGTCCGGCGGGGTGAACGGGTACTCCGGATGAAACTCCAGCTCAAAATTATTACCTATATTCGCACTTATGTCTAGTCACTCAAGGCAGCGATTGAAAAAAAGGTCCTTTCTTTTAGGTCAAAAATCCTTAGGAGCCTTGCGAGAGCTCCCTTTTGGGGACTGAGACGGATTTGAAAATAAAGCTGAACGCGAAGGCCCCCAATGCAATCACGCCCGCCGTGATCAGAAAGCAGGCCCGAAAACCGAACTTCCCGCTCACTACTCCCATTATAAGGGAGCTTAACATCATCCCTGTATAGATGCAGGTATTATAACCGCCCATTGCAAACCCCCTGGATTCTGCCGGGACCAGTTCGGAGATCAGCGCTCCGACCGCCGTGAAGGCAATCCCCATGCCGATCCCCATCGCAGATGCGCTTATGAGAAACATCCGAAGCGAGGTCGAAAAGCCGAGCCCGGCATTGGAAGCAGAATATCCCAGAAGCCCTATCAGCACGAGGTTGCTCCTGTGCGATACCCGGTCGCTGAGATATCCGAACGGTATGCGGCAAAGACCGTTCACAATCGCCTGTGTTCCGAAAATAAGCCCGATGTTTCCTGTTCTTATCCCCTGGTCGCTAGCGTGAAGGGGCAGAAAAGTAATAAAGACGCCAAGTCCAAAGCAGCTAAAAAGTGTTACCAGCCAGCAGGCAAGAAGGGGACGGTTCCCAAGAAGCTCCCGAATTATCTTTCGGCTGTCTCTTTTCGGCGATTCGTGCTTTTGCGCCGGCTTTCCCTTGGGAAAGGTGAGCAGAGCGATCAACAACACGAGCAAGCCCAGGATTCCCGAGACCGTGAAAACCCCTTCGTAGCTGAGCAAGTTCGCGGAAAAACCCCCTATCGCCGGGCCAAGGCTCATGCCTCCATATATGGCCATTGTGTACCAGCCGTATGATCGCCCGAGGTGAGTCAGGGGTGCGAAGTCGGCAACAAAGGACATCATTGTGGGACCGAAGGCGGCGATTCCAATCCCCGCAAAGAGGTAGACCGCCATAATTTGCGGGGAAGTACGGCTAAAGGCCAGCAGAAAGGAGCAGACTGCCGAAATCAAAAGGCCTGCCAGGACCAGCCGTTTTCGGCCAAGCCGATCGGATACGATTCCGAGGGGCATCGAAAAACTTCCGGCCGCCAGCATGAATATAGAGTTTATTACTCCAATCTCGGCGGTGCCGATCCCGAGCGAACGTGCATACAAAGGAAGGATCGGAATACGCATGTAAGCCGCTGTGTAGCAACCCCAACCGGCGGCGCATGCGATAAAGATCAATTTCCGGTATGATGAAACCGGGTTATCCAGGTTATCTTCAGACTGCATCGATTCGATTACGCCGACTGTTTTGCCCGAAATCTTCTGGGGTCTATTCCGTATTTTTCAACCTTGTACTGAATGATCCTTTTGGTAGTGCCGAGCAGGCGAGCGGCTTGGGACTGGTTTCCGCGCACGTCTTTGAGGGCGTCTGTAATCAAGTCGCGCTCAAAGGCGCTGGTTAGCGCTTCCAGTTTTCCCCGGCTGACGCTTTGCAAACCTTCAGGTTTCATCTGGAGAGTTGGGGGCAGGTGCCAGGAGTCGATCGCGTTTTCCTGCGAGAGCAGAACTGCGCGTTCGATGCAGTTTTCCAACTCGCGAACGTTTCCCGGCCAGTGGTAGGACATCAGCATGTCTATGGCGCTCGTGGTGATTCTTTTTATATGTTTGGCGAACTCGCGGGCGTACTTCAGAACGAAATAGTCGGCCAGCAGCAGGATATCGGGTCCTCGCTCGCGTAGAGGCGGCAGATAGATGGGGAACACATTCAGCCTGTAGAAGAGGTCCTGGCGAAAGGCTCCCTGGGAGATCTCCAATTCCAGGTCCTTGTTTGAGGCGGTTATAACCCGGACGTCCACCTTGACGGTTCTCGATGAGCCGAGCGGCTGGAACTCCCTTTCCTGCAAAACTCGCAGAAGCTTGGCCTGGGCAATCGGCGAAAGCTCTCCTACTTCGTCGAGGAAAATGCTGCCGCCCTGCGACTCCTCGAATCGTCCTCGCCGCCGTTGTATAGCCCCGGTGAATGCGCCCTTTTCGTGGCCAAACAGCTCGCTTTCCAGGAGCGTGTCGGGCATCGCCGCACAATTCACCTGTACCATGGGCCCGCTTCCCCGGCGGCTGTTATCGTGTATCGCCTTTGCTACCAGTTCCTTACCTGTGCCTGTTTCACCGGTTATGAGCACAGTGGTGTTCGTGTCGGCAACCTGGTCGATCAGGCGAAGAACTTCCTGGACTACCTTGGAACGGCCGATTATGTTGGTAGTGGGACGTTTGGCCTCCGCAAGCATGCGCCTCAGACGCCTGGTCTCCTCTTCGACCGCGCGGAAATGAACCTCCTTGCCAAGCAATTCAGCAACCGCGCTCAACGTCTTGACTTCTTCGCCGATCTCTTCGACCTGGTGGGCAAGCTTGTCGGCGGAGAGAATGCCAACGCAGCGTCCCTGGTAGAAGATCGGGACGCACAAAAAGGCCAGCTCGGCCCTGTTCAAAGATTTACGCGCCCCGGTTCGGTCAAGAAAATGAGTTTCCTTGCCCAGATTGGCTATTGCCATGGGACGACCGGTCTGGGCAACCTTCCCGGTGATTCCTTCGCCCGGCCGGTAGCTTATTTGTCCGGTCTCCACATCGACTCCACGGGCGACATCAAGCCATGCCTCGCCTGTGTGCAAATCTAGAACGGAGATCATCCCGCGCTCCATTCCAAGGCGCGAGCTGAGAACGTCAAGAGTTTCCTGCAACTGGTCCTTGAGTTCGCTTGAACGGCAAAGGACTCTGGCTATCTCGTGCAACGCTCTCAGTTCAATTAGACTAAAATCGTCGGGCATTTTTACCTGCTCTATTACCTGATTATTCATTTTTGAAATTGTGAAAGTTACTTTATAACAAATATGAACAAAATTGTCACTAATCTAATAACGGAAGACGGAGGACGGAATACGGAGGACGGAGGACGGTATAATTTGCCCTAATCTTCTTGTTTATTTGTATTCTTCGTGGTGAAATCCCGGGATGATCTCTATGTGAATGATAGTGGCTACAGGCCGGGGGGTAAATTATGAAGCTTTTTCCCGAATCAGGGGAGCAATGGTTCCGCTTATCGGTGCTGACCGTAATAGCAATATCGCTCATTTTTTATGTAAGCCGCTCGATCCGCAATTTTCAATACAAGCTTCTTTACTATCCCAGTTCATCACCGCCCTCTGAAGCATTACTTCGGGCAAATAATATTAAGCTGTGGCGGTCATCCGGAGTTGACTACCGCGGTCTGGTCGCCACGAATCAACCCACACCCGGAAAGGGCACGGTGATAGTATTTCACGGGAATGGTGGAACTGCCGCCGACAGGACATTCTATGTGGAAGCACTTGCTGCCTCGGGGTATCGTGTCGTTCTGGCGGAATACCCATTGTATGGAGGACGGAAGGGAGAATTGGGGGAGAACTCATTTGTAATCGACGCCGTGAAATCGACACGTCTTGCATTTGAAGATTTCGGCGGGCCGTTCTTCATACTGGGCGAATCCCTGGGATGTGGGGTTGCAGCAGAAGCAGGCGGGAAAGCATCTGTCCAAATCGATGGAATAATCCTTATTACTCCCTGGGACACGCTTGCCTCTGTTGCTAAAGAGAAATTTCCATTCCTTCCCGTCCGGTTCTTTCTCAGAGATACGTATGACAGCATCGGAAATCTTGGCTCATTCAAAGGAAGGGTTGCCGTTATCGGGGCTGAATACGATGAAGTGATACCTATCGGACACGCGAGGAATTTATATAACTCCTTATCAGGCAAACCAAAAAGGATGTGGACATTTCATGAAGCCGGGCACAACGATTGGTCTATGTATGCGAATGAGGTATGGTGGAAGGAAGTAATGGAATTTATGACCGGCAAGATTTAGTGTGGTTTTTCGGTAATCGCGTGTGGAACGCTCCGCGCTATAGGGAAAATCATATGTCCAAAATAATGAAGGTCTCCCATCCGCGCGCAGTATGCTCCACTTTGAACCTGTGGAGGGTGACGGCTTTTACGTCAACGATCAGTTGGTGCCGCTCGGGGTTGATCTGTTCACCCCAGCCGGTTGCTCTTACAGAGTAAAGTCCATCGCCGCATCCGATATTTACATCTTGGATCCGAAGAAGAAGCTGTTCGGCATCCTTAAGGAAGATGATTTCCTGGAGTAGGCTAAAAAGCAGGATATCAAGCGCATCTGAGCCGATCTCTATTTCGCGCTTTTCCCGGCGCTCGATTTTTTCAAGATTTGCGACCATCACGTTCATTGTGGCTTCGGCAGCGGATATGAACATCTCTTCGATTGTATCCCCCCAAGCTTCGAAGGCAACATCGGCTGTGGCGATTTCATCAAGAAACTCAAACGGCATTTATCTCACCTCGCACAGTGCCCGTGCTGTCGAATTAAGGAATTCAGGAATTAAGGGATTTAGGAATTTAGGAATTGAGGAATTGAACAATACCTGAATCACTAAATCCTCGTCTCCGCATTACCCCGCCTCGACGGCCGGCTAGGATAACCCTCGTAGTGCGTCCCGCCGCCACCGCAGGTAGCGGCGAGTCCGGCGTTGTCAATCCCGGCCGGCGGTTCCACCGCCCCCCGCCTCGCAGCCGCGCAGCCTGTTCTCTATTTCCAGGCGAAGCCTGTCCAGATTGTGGCCGATGAAGACCAGTTCTGTCCTGTCCACGTTAAATTCCTCGAAATCAGCCCGCCCTGCGACATAATTGAAGAGGCGTCCCCCATCTTCGAAGCGCACGAAACCCTTGGCGCGAATCAGAGCCTGTGGGAGTTCGCGAACGAGTTCATCGAATTTCGCCCTATCAAGGGTCTTTTCGGTGGCCCAGGTAAATGAATGCGGTTGACGGGCTGTCGATATACTACCCCTGCCGCCACCGGAGGTAGCGGCGAATCTGGCCGGCGGTCCCACCGCCCCGGGAGTCTGCCCGAAGAGCAGATTCGTATCAACGCTGCAGTTCACGGTCCTTAGGAATACGGCGCGATTATTGTACTTCCTGACCCGGGCCTCAACGGTTTCGGCCTCCGCCGGCCTTACGAGGTCGACTTTGTTTATCAGGATGATGTCGGCTGAAGCAACTTGAGTCCTCGATGTATATCCAATATGGGGATGTCTGATCCCGAGATAAGCGTCCACGATGCAAACGACGCTGTCGAGCCGGGCTTGCGAAAGGTTGTCCTCGACTTCGAAGACCAAGGCGTCCGATTCGGCTACACCCGTAGCCTCCACCACGATGAAATCAGGCCCGATTGTTTCAATTATTTCTCGTACGGCAGCTTCGAACTCCCCTGTCATAGAACAGCACACACACCCGCCTAAGAGCTCGATAATATCTATATTTTTGCCGCTGATTACCCTGCTGTCGACCGCCAGTTCGCCGAACTCGTTCATCAGGACCGCGATGCGAAAAGCGGTTGAACCGCCGGCCGACTTGCCCGCTTGCAATATCTCCGAGGGCAGAGACGAGGCAGAATCTATGATGCGCCTCAGAAGGGTCGTCTTGCCGCTGCCAAGACCTCCGGTGATGAGCATGATCGGGGTTTTCATAAGACTCAGCCGTAAAGGGTCGGAAAATGCCTGATACAGCATCCTGGAAGATCTTTTCCTGACCACTGTAGTCTGGCCACTGACCGCTGCCCTTTATCCCTTGACGTTTCCCACGGGTATGAACCGCGCTACCCGTTTGCTTATGCCGGCAGTCTCGGTGGCTTCGACTACCTCGTCAATATTCTTGTACGCCGGCCCGGCTTCCTCCGCCAACCCCGACCAGGAGGCTGTCCTGACATAGATGCCGCGCTGCTCCATATCCTGCTGGAGCGTCTTGCCCTGGAACATCCTTTTTGCCTGCCGCCGGCTCATGGTCCTGCCGCTTCCGTGAGCGGTGCTGAAAAATGTCTGATCTCCGGAACCGACTCCGGCAAGGAGGTAAGAACCCGTCTCCATGCTTCCGCCGATAATCACCGGCTGACCGCTCTTGCGATATACCGCCGGAAGCCCTTCTGCGTCCGGTCCGAAAGCCCTGGTGGCCCCCTTGCGATGAACCAGCAGGCGTTTTTGCCGGCCGTCAATGATATGAGTTTCAAGCTTGGCCGTATTATGAGCGACGTCGTATACCTGGCGAAGTCCCAAATCGGCAGGGTCCCTTCGAAGAACCTCCGAGAAAACTTCGCGAATTCTGTGCAGAATCACTTGCCGGTTGACGAAAGACATGTTGATCGCGCATTTCATGGCGGCGAAATAGTCCTGCCCTTCCCGGGAAAGAAATGGAGCGCAGGCAAGCTCGCGGTCGAGAATCCTGATGCCGTATTTTTTCTCCATCACCTTCAGGAAGAGCATCAGATAGTCGGTTGCGACCTGGTGACCGAAGCCGCGGCTGCCGCAATGAAACATTATCACCACCTGGTCGGGAATGCTCAGTCCGAAAGTTTCCGCCAATTCGGGGTCGAAGATATTTTCACGCCGGGTGACCTGGATTTCCAAATAATGGTTGCCCGAGCCGAGGGTGCCGATCTGTTTGTGCCCTCGCTCGACCGCCTTTTGGCTAATCTTGGATGCGTCCGCGCCGCTTATTTGGCCAAATTCTTCCGTACGCTCCAGGTCCTGCTCCCAGCCATACCCGTTTTGGATGCACCATCTGGCGCCCTTCTCGACCAGGGTCCTGAATTCATCGTGTGAGAGTTTGAGAAATCCGCTGCTTCCCACACCGGCCGGGACCCGCTGAAAGAGTCGATCCACCAGCTCTTTTATGTGCTCTTTTACTTCACCGTAACTGAGACTGGTCAGCACGAGCCGCATGCCGCAGTTTACATCGAACCCGATTCCGCCAGGCGAGATTACCCCGGACTGTTCGTCCATCGCGGCGACCCCTCCTATCGGAAAGCCGTAACCCCAGTGGCCGTCCGGCATACATAAGGCATATTTTTGTATGCCGGGCAAGGTGGCGACATTTGTCACCTGGTCGATGACTCCCTCATCCATTTCCCGTGCAAGCTTTTCCGTTGCATAGATACGGGCGGGAACGCGCATTCCTTCTTTATAGCTCGCGGGAATCTCCCAAACGGTATCCGATATTTTTTTAAGCACCTCAAAACTGGCCATTGGCCTTTTCCTTCATCAAATTCTCGACCGGCGGTGAAAATTATCTGAAAACTCAAGCTGGATTTCAACGTAATAGTGCCGCTTTGTCACCGGCTAATACGTCGCAATTTCAATATATTGATCGAAAAACCGATTGTCCATCCGGCGGCTCCCTTAATGGGAGGGCGGCGCTGGTGTCTCAGAAGGTAGCCTTGAGGTTGACTTTAGGGGCAAGGTAGTCATATATCAGGAGGCGGAGGGCATCTTCATTCCCCCCGGGCCGGAGTGTGCGCATAAAGCTCGTTTCCTCACACCTGTTGCGCGGTTGGCGCTGGTCGAAGATGTATAGGCCAGGCCGTCCGTTCAGGAACTATAATCCATGGGCGTGAAAAAAATTCCATCCCGTCAAATATCGCTCGGGAAAAGGCTCAGAAAAAGCTCGATTAGGTGCATCGGCGTCAAACCAAACTGGAGCGACTACCCGGAAGAGTTGCAAAGAGAAATCCTTCTTGCCGAAAAGATATGCTACCCCGGTCCGGTTTACTGCGAGATTTTTCAGGCAGCGGGACTCGGTATTTTTCCGCGAAATTATTACCATTTTCTCGGCGCCAAGATAGCGCAGACAGACCTTTTCAATCTGCTCGAAATTCCCCATCCGAGGACTGGAATCTATTACGGACGTGACCCATCGCAAAGAATAGAGAACGATTTCGACTATCCCTTTGTTGCAAAAACCCCCATCGGATCATCGCAGGGCGAGGGTGTCTTTCTGATCCGCCATCCGGAAGAACTTTCGTGGTACCTGGGAACCCACAATCCCGCATATATCCAGGAGTACCTTCCGATAGAACGCGATCTGCGGGTCGTGGTCATAGACGGCAACCTGATTCACGCTTATTGGCGCATCCACCGCGAGGGCGACTTTAGAAATAATGTTTCTCAGGGAGGGACCGTCTCGTTTGAACACATTCCTGCTGCGGCGCTCGATTTTGCCATGGAGGTTGTCCGCAGATGCGGCTTTGAGGAAGTCGGCCTCGATATCTGTGAGTACTCGGGAAAGTATTGCGTTCTGGAAGCGAACATGGTCTTCGGCCAGGAAGGGTTCAGAAAAAAAGATATGGATATCCATCAGATAATTGCAGATTTATTCGACTTACCGTAGCAAGAAGTAAGCACTTTTCCCGGTCCCTGCTCCTCCCTGCTTCCATTCGGCCACAATCGGCAATATATTTAAGAAGTTGAAGCATATTCGAATTGATTTGTCAAAGCCGGTTTGCTCTTGACAAATCCTGGAAGAGGGGGGAAACAAGATTGCCTGATGACCGATAGTGTTTTGCATATGCGTTCCAAACGCGGCATAGGTGGTTCGAAGCTCCGTATAATTGTAACCGGGCTGGTTGGGTTGTACCCTCTGGGCGGTGTAGCATGGGACTATCTCCAATATCCGATAGGGCTGCTGAAGCTAGGCCATGACGTCTATTACCACGAGGATACGTGGAGCTGGCCCTCTCAGCCGGTCGAGAAAACGTATACGCAAGATCCGAAATATTCGGTCGGTTACATCGAGGATTTCTTGGAAAAGTATGCGCCCGGGCTGCGTGAGAGGTGGCACTACCTGCACCTGCACGAGACCAGTTTCGGGATGAGCCGGGAACAGTTTGACGAAGTGGCCGCCTCTGCCGATCTTTTCTTGAATATAAGCGGCGCGTGCATGATTCCGGAAAATCTTTCCGGCGCTTGCCTCAAAGTCTTCCTCGACACCGATCCCGGCTATAACCAGATAATGATGACCGAGCGATTTGCCTGGTCGGAAAACGTGGATCGTTGGTGCTCCAGCGTTGATGCCCATGACCGGCATTTCACCTATGCTGAAAACATTAACGGGCCGGATTGCCTGGTTCCCAGGCTCGATTATGCCTGGAAGACCACCCGGATGCCGATCTCCATCGAACACTGGGAGCATCTGGCTCGTTTCCGGCAGGCTGGTCCGTGGACAACGGTCATGACCTGGAACGCCTTCAAGGGAAAGTTGATCTACAAGGGTGTGGAATACGGAAGCAAAGGGGCCGAATTTGATAAACTGATGAAACTTCCCGCCATGGTGAATGTCCCGCTGAAAGTGGCCGTCGGGGGCGTAAACGCTCCGCTGGAAAGGCTGTCCCATGCCGGGTGGCAGGTGGCTGACGGTCCGGAAGCGACTGTAACGCCCGCCATGTACCAGGATTTTATCGCATCCTCGCGAGGTGAAATTTCCGCTGCAAAGCAGGTGTATGTCGAACTGCGGACTGGATGGTTCAGTTGCCGTTCGGCCGGCTATCTTGCGGCGGGTAGGCCTGTTGTGGTTCAAGATACCGGGTTTACCCCGCTCATTGCATCCGGGGAAGGCATTATCGCATTCAAGACCGTGGAGGAGGCGGCGCTGGGCCTGATGGAGATCGAAGGAGAATATGACAGGCATGCGGAGGCGGCCCTTGAATTGGCAAGGCAGTATTTCGACTCCTCAAGAGTGCTTAAGAATCTGATAGATGATGTTTATTCGTAAAAGGAACAAATATGGCGAACGGGAAAAAAGGCAAAGGCAAACTCATAGTGTTTGGGATCATTTTCTGGTACCCGCTCGCCGGGGTGACCTATCAGTTTCTGCATTACCTGATCGGACTTCGGCGACTGGGGTGGGATGTCTACTACGTTGAGGATTCCAGCCGGTGGGTCTTTGACGTGAGGGACTTCGAGTTAACCCCTGATGCGTCTGCGAATATCGATATGGTAGCCCCCGTACTACAAAGATATGGATTTGCCGGGAAATGGGTCTTTCGCGGCGGCTACGAAGGCGGCAAATGCTACGGGATGCGTGAGGATGAACTGATGCGGCTCTACGGGGAGGCTGACGCCTTCCTCAACGTAACCGCTTCCCAGGAGCTTCGCGAAGAGCATATGTCCATTCCCAGAAGGGTTTATGTGGAGTCCGACCCCTTCCATGTTCAGGTGAAGGTGTTGGAAGGAGACGTGAAGACCTTGAATGCGCTTGCCGCACATGACATCCATTTTTCGTTCGGAGAAAACCTTGGTCAGCCCGACTGCGATCTGCCGGTCGATTTTGTATGCTGGCATCCCACCAGACAACCGGTGCTTATGGACCTTTGGGAAAACCCATTTCCTCCCTCGTTGGATTCTGTTTATACGACCATTACGACCTGGAAAAACAAGGGCAAGGACCTGACTTTCAGGGGCCAGACATACTACTGGACAAAAGACAGGGAGTTTTTGAAGATCATTGATCTGCCAAAGCGCAGACCTGTTGGCTTTGAACTTGCCACGCAGGTGGACGATCAGACGCTCCGCAATCTTAATGAAAATGGATGGAGAATCACGCCTTCCCTGCCGATCTCCCAGGATGTCGATAAGTATCGGGAGTATATCTGGAGGTCAAGAGGCGAGTTCACGGTTACAAAGGAGCAGGTGGTGCGTCCAAGGACCGGCTGGTTCAGCGACCGGAGCGCTTCTTTCCTTGCGGCCGGCCCGTCATAACGCAGGAAACCGGGTTCAGCAAATTCCTGCCAACCGGGAAAGGGCTTTTCGGATTCTTGACGATGGATGAAATCCTCGCGGCTGTCGACGTCATAGAAAGCGATTACAAGGGAAGCTCCAGGGCGGCGCGCGAAATTGCGCAAGAATACTTTGCGGCGGAGAAGGTGCTTGGCAAATTGATGTCTGAGGCCGGTCTTGGGTGATTTTTCAGTTTTGAGTTTTTAGTTCTTAGTAGAAAAAGCAACGAATTGAGAGAGTGAACCTCGAGACATGTTCGCAACTCGCAACTCAAAACTCAGAACTCAAAACTCTTCGACCGGCCGCTTTCAATGGTTGGACAGCGTCAAGGGAATAGCTGTCATATGGATCGCATTTTACCATTGCCTACTGTCCTATGGCAGCGGAAGCCTTCCATGGCCGATCACATTCTCTTCCCTTTTGGGCCTTGTCCATCAGTGCGCGCGCGGATCGGTCTTTGGTAACTTTTCCTGCGCTTTCGAGGGAGTCATTGCCGCGATTATCCAGCGGGGGGCGCAGGCCGTCGGTGTTTTCATCCTCTTCAGCGGATTCGGCCTAACCTACTCGCTTGCAAAGCGTGGGGGGGTTGAAACTTCCTGGGCACTCTGGTACAGGCGGCGCCTTACAAGGCTTTTCCCGGTCTACTGGCTCGCTCACCTTGTCTTCCTGGTTTCACCCTTTGCGACTCTGCGCGATCCTGTCGATTACCGCTTCCTGTTGAGTTTTTTCGGCGACAGGGTCTTTCCAATCGACAAGATGTTCTTCTACCTTGTGCCCGCCTGGTGGTTCATGGGACTTCTTATCGAACTCTATATCGTTTTCCCGCTCCTGTTCAGGCTCATGGACCGGTTGGGGTGGATGAAATACCTGGGACTCTGCGTCTTGTCGAGTTCGGTCGCAAAATACGTTCTGGTCGATATAGTGAACGCAAACGGATACTATGAGATGGGAGGTTTTTTTGTCTGCAGGCTCTGGGAGTTTGGGGCCGGAATGGCACTGGGAAAACTCGTGGGGGAAAGGCCCGATTGGGTGCTTGGCCGCCTGCTTTCCTGGAAGGGCTTTTTTGCCGGGGCAATTCTTTACTCTCTGGGGCTTTTTTCCTATCAGCCCAATTTTCTGTATGTCTTTTCGGATGGCCTTACTGCAATGGGTTTATCGGTGATATTGCTTCACGTTGCCTACCGCCTCGACACTGCGCCCGGGCTGGGCAGGTCGCTTGCCCTGGCTGGAGTGTATTCCTACAGCATCTATCTTTTTCACCAGCCATACGTAATGTATGTTGGCGAGAAGCTCCGCCTGCATAGCCTGGGGGCTTTCCTTGTCTTTGCCTCTGCGGTGGCGGTCCTGATCGCCCTGGGTTCAATGGGTTTGGAGTACGCCGTCGGTCGAACCATAAAACATTTTTTCCCATAACAGGGTGGTGAAATAGGATTGGAATTCCCGCATCAGTGAAAACCCTGTAGACGTTGCCCCGGCGAAGCCTGCGCCTGTCCAAATTTTTTTCAAAAAAGATTAAAAAAAATTTAAGTTTTTTCTCCTTTTGCCGATCTATATCGTGTAGAGGCAAAACTATCGATTAAACAAGAATTCAAAGCAGAAGCATAAGGGTTCAAACATGATCCGAGAGCTGAGCGGACACGAAATTGACGCTCTTCATTATGAATTGCTGGTCAAAGACATCGTTGCTGCGGCAGAGAAACTGCCTCCGTTTCCTGACATAGCATGGAAAATTATATCTCTTGTGAAAACAATGGCCCCGATCAAGGAGATAGAGGAGCTTGTCGCTTACGACCAGGTTATTTCGGCGAAAATCCTCCAACTCGGCAATTCGGTCTATTATGGCCGGAAATACGTCGTTCGCTCTCTCAAGGATGCAATCCTTCTTCTAGGCAACAAGCGGCTCATTCAAGTGGTAATCGCCGCCTGTGCCACACGCTATTACGGGACCGGAAGTTCGCGGGACGATCGGGAACTTTGGGAACACTCTGTAACCACAGCGCTTACATCGGAAATAGTAGCGCGTCGAATCCGCTACGAAGGGATCCTCACCCTCTATACCGCCGCGCTCCTGCACGACATAGGCAACACGATCCTCAACCTCTATTCCAAGATTTACCTTCAGTCCAGCCTGCGCGAGATAAGGGGCCAGAGCGATAAGATCAGGGCCGAACGGCGTGCTCTCGGGATCGACCACCAGGAACTGGGTGGCATCATCGCACGGAATTGGAAATTTCCTCCAGAGATAGCAGCGGCGATCGAGTATCACCATAATCCCGAAAAAGCCGGACAATATGAAGAAATTACCTCCCTGGTTCATCTCGCCGACTTGTTGTCCATCTCATTTGCGAAGAAAAAAGACAATCGCCGGGACAAAGAAATCGATTCGGAATCTTCCTCCATTTTCAAAAAATTTCGTATTACGAGTAAAATGGCCGATGAGTTCGAAAACGAGCTTGAAACTGGTATGGCAGGGGTCATGCGGGCGCTGGGAGCAGCATGAAAGGTAAGTGTTCACCGAATTCCATCATGTTCCCGCTCGATGCCCTAAATCATGAAAACAACCGGGTGGACTAAGGACCGCCCTGGAGCAAGAAACGAGAAACAAGGGCAAAACCCCGCTTCCCGCTAAATTGCGGTATCTAATCGGAATGATTATTTTATATCCGGTAAAAAGGAGGACGGAAAGGAGACAAAGAGACCTATGCAAAGCAAAGGCTGCTTGATCGAATCGCTAAATTACGAGCCGGACTCCGAGGTCTGCGATGACAAGCTTTGTTACGTTTGCAAAGACGGCATATGGCAGGAGAAAGGCGCTCTGGATATAATGGCCGATTTCTGGGCCGGCGGAGTGTGATCCATTTATCACCAGCGTGCCCGCCCCCTTGGAGATGAGTTTCGGCATTATCCCAAAACGAATTTCAAAACGATATAAAGACCCCCGCCGGAAAAGACGGGGGTCATAAATCATCTTGTGCCTCGCAAAGCATGCTCAGTGAGTATTTTCCTCATCTTGAGCAGAGCTGTTTTTCGGCCATCTGAAAATCTTCCCGCCGAACCAAGCTTGCTACCTCGCAGCAGCAGCAGATGTCCGTAGCTGTTCAGCGGACGGCCGCTTGGTGAGACGGGCCAGGATGACCGCAATAATCAGAACGATGCCGGATAGATAGAAGGCCCAGTTGAGGCTTCCGGTTATGTCCTTGATGGTCCCGCCGAGCCTTGCCATGAAAAAGCCGAGACCCCAGCCGATGAACACCAGGCCGTAGTTGAAGCCCAGGTTCTTGGGCCCGAAGAAGTCTGCGGTAAAAGACGGCAGGAGCGCGAGACCGCCGCCATATTGCCAATATGCTATTCCGATCGCAAGAAACATCAGAAAAACATTTTTCGACGCAAGGATCATTGGCAACAGAAAAAGGCATGCTGCAGAAACCGCACAGTTGAGTGTATAGGCGTTCGTGCGGCCGATCTTGTCGGAGTAAAGGCCGGTCCCTACTCGGCCGAATGCGTTCACAAGACCGCCGAAAGACACGAGCGTCCAGGCCAAGGCGGCGCCAAGCAGCCCTTTGCCGATGCCCAGGGCGCTACTGATGATCAACAAACCGGACTGGGTGGAACCAATGAACATGATGACCAAGGCGTAGAACTGCCAGGTTTTGGTCATTTCGGATACCGACCAGTCCCACGCAGTCATGGCTCCCTTGCCCGGAGTGCCTGCTTTGAGAGCCGGAGTACCCGGGGGGACATAGCCTGCAGGAGGCCACGAAAGGAGCTGTCCTGCGATTATGACGACTATCGCGAAAATGATCCCGAGTATGATGAAGCTGCCGGACAGTCCGTAATTTTGTATGAGCCATGTGGCCAGAGGAGCGATATAAAGCGCTGCCCCGCCGTAGCCGCCGACGACCAGGCCTGCGATCAGACCACGTTTATGGGGACCAAACCATTTGAGAGCGGCGGGAGTGGGTGCCGCGTACCCGATGCCCATGCCGATCCCGCCCATTATTCCGAAACCAACGATCAGTCCGGTGTAGCTCTTCATCAGGCCCGCGATAATACATCCAGCCGCCAGAAACAAGCCGCCTATCGTTGCGCCTACTTTCGGGCCGTATTTGTCCTGGATCCTTCCGCCCGGGATCATTAAAAGAGCGAACATGATGACGCAAAGCGAAAAAGGAGTAGCCGCATCAGCGTTGCTAATGTAACTCCATCCCGCATTCATAGCATCGGGCACGCCCTTTACAAGCAATGGTGTACCAACCTTCGCCAGATCAAAAGTCTTGCCGTCTGCCATCTTTGGAACGGTGAGCTTGTCGCCCCACACGCTCCATGCATACAGAATTCCCAGGCACAGATTTATCGCAGTACCTGCGAAGGTGACAATCCAAGCTTTTCCAGGCACGTTTTCCAGTGGAGCAGCCATTCTATTTCTCCTTTCACGTAAAAAAAAAACTGCTTTAATAGGGAAATATGGGTCTAAATAGAAAACCCGCGTAAGGTCCGGCTGGATCGAAGCCAAAGTGGGTAACGCCCACCTCTATCGGAGAAGAAATAAGGCCGAAATGAGAAATTATGTGTGCTTGCTCAGGAAACAGCCATCAATTCGATGTAGAACGAAAACAGGAGTTTAAGGCCGGACGTATAAAAGCCAGTGAGCGGGCAGAAGTTGGGCTGTCTTTCAATTCGGACAACCGGAAATACCGCGTTAATGAAGAGAAAAAATTAACAGTATGAATCGGCTTGTTCAGTTTGGAACTTGTCTTGCTCCTTCGATCACCTCCTTCTGTTTATCAGGATAACTGCAAGCGCAGTAAAAGCAATAGGGCATCAAAACTATTGCGCAACAACCAACTCTTTGAAACATGAATTTGCTTGATCGCTTATGCGCATCGAATTCACTGTGAAGCTATTCGCCAAGAGCCCGAAATTTCACCGTTTTGATGGCGACTGATTCTCCTATTGCATAGGTCTGGATATCTTGTCAAGATAAATTCCTGGAGATAATGCAAGTGCTTAAAGTAACAAGCGCTTTCATTGAAACGAGCGCCGGTGGTCCCCATTTATTGAAAGGACTGGGTTGATTTTGAGCCGATCGTCTTCTGTGAAGCAGCAACATACCGGCTTTGCAGGGATTGTTCGGCTATAGTAAACGGAGTAAGTAAGTCATCATGCCGGCGAAGGAGACTGTGTCACGAATGTAATGTTCTTCATCTTTCTCCTCCTGAAGGGGGCAGAGGGGATTTTGGTTTGAAAGCTTTTTCTGACCACTGCTCACGGCCACTGACCACTCATCGCGGCGCGGTGTCCTAATTGCCGGTCCATCTCCTTAAGACAAGTGTCCCGTTGGTTCCGCCAAAACCAAACGAGTTGGAGATCGCCATTTCGATTTGCGCCTTGCGGGCAACATTGGGAACGTAGTCGAGATCGCAGTCCGGGTCAGGAAATTCGTAATTTATGGTTGGGGGCATCATCTGGTGAAATAGGGTGAGGGCAGTGTAGGCGGCTTCGACCCCGCCCGCCGCGCCGAGGAGGTGTCCGGTCATCGACTTTGTTGAACTGATCGCCATTTTGTAAGCGTGATCGCCGAAAACAGTCTTTATCGCTTGAGTCTCATATTTGTCGTTGAGGTCAGTCGAGGTGCCATGGGCGTTGACGTACTGCACATCCGAGGGTTTTACACCCGCATCGTCGAGGGCCATTTGCATGCAGCGGGCCGCGCCTTCGCCGTCGGGAGCCGGAGCGGCCATATGGTAGGCGTCTCCGGAAACGCCGAACCCGATTATTTCGGCATAGATACGAGCGCCCCGGGCGCGTGCGAAATCCAGAGATTCCAGGATCAGTACGCCGGAGCCTTCACTTAGTATGAAACCGTCCCTTTCCTTGTCAAAAGGCCTGGAGGCGTGCTCCGGGTCGTCGTTGCGCGTAGAAAGCGCACGCATTGCGTTAAAGCCGGCTACCGCCAGGGTGGTTACGGTCGACTCGACACCCCCGGTGATCATAGCATCGGAAGATCCGTTCCGAATGAGATGATACGCTTGACCTATCGCATGAGTTCCTGCGGCGCATGCAGTCTGTAAGGAAAGATTGGGACCTTTTGCGCCGTGGTAGATTGAGATAAGGCCGGGGGCCATATTGCTGATAATCATCGGAATGAAAAAAGGGCTCACTTTCTTTGGACCCGATTCAAGCATCTGTTTGTGGGATTCTTCGATCGTGAGCAGCCCGCCCAGGCCGCAACCCATTACGACACCAACTCGAGACGCGATCTCGGGCTCTATCTTGAGTTTGGCGTCTTCCATTCCATATTGGGCCGCTACGAGCGCAAACTGAAGAAAGGGGTCCATTTTCCGGAGTTCTTTTTTGCTGATGAACTCCTCCGGATGAAAGTTTTTGACCTCTCCAGCGATGCGGGTCGCAAATCCGGAAGAATCGAAGCGGGTGATCGGCCCGATTCCCGACTTCCCCGCAATCAGATTAGACCAATTCTCTTCAATGCCGATGCCAACCGGTGAAACCAACCCCAGACCCGTGACCACCACTCGTCGCCGATTGTTCTCTGATCCTATCAAAGTTGTCTCCTACCGAAACGGTATATCAGGACGAAAAATCCCTCTTTGCCGATCACAAATTGCGAACCTTTCATCCGGGCGGCAACGGGCTTGACGACACGGGCTGTCTAACCCATGAACATGCCGCCGTTTACGTGTATTACCTGGCCCGTTATATAGCCCGCCGCATCCGATGCCAGAAAGGCAACCGCGGCAGCAACGTCCTCCGGTGTGCCGTACCTTGCTGCAGGAATCTGCGAGAGCAACGCCTCGCGCGATTTTTGCGGGATTGCCAGCGTCATATCTGTCTCGATGAATCCCGGTGCGACCGCGTTTACGGTAATGTTCCTGGAGATAATCTCGCGCGCAATGGATCTGGTAAAGCCAATAATGCCGGCCTTAGCGGCCGAATAATTGCACTGCCCCGCGTTTCCGATCACGCCCACCACAGATGTGACATTGACAATACGCCCGAAGCGGCGGCGCATCATGGGTTTTATCACCGCCTGCGAGCAAAGGAAAGCACCTTTGAGGTTGGTATCCATTACATCGTCCCATTCGCTGGGCTTCATCAAGGCGAGAAGGTTGTCCTTGGAAATTCCAGCGTTGTTTACAAGCACATCGACTCGGCCATGGGTATCCACGATATGCTTGAACGCTGCCTTGACCGCGTCAGGGTCGGCCACGTTGAACTGCATGGCGGTCGAGCTGCCGCCCCTGCCCTCGACAAGGACCGCTGTCTGCTTTGCGGCTTCCGGGCTGGAGTTGTAATTGACAATGATATGGTTTTCCGGGCCGGCCATCTCCACGGCAATGCTACGGCCGATCCCACGGCTTGCTCCGGTTACCACGATAACCCGTTGCTCGCTCAATCTGAAATCCCCCGGATGCTTTCAAACCTAGAAAAAAGTTCCCTTCAATCTGCCGTATTCTTTATTTAGTTCCTGGCCTATGATGTTTCGCTGGATTTCGTTGGTGCCCTCGTAAATCTGGAGAATTTTGGCGTCGCGCATCATCTTTTCGACTGGATAATCCTGCATGTATCCATAACCTCCAAGCACCTGCACGGCGTTGGTCGCCACCTCCATCGCGACGTCGCCGGCGAATAGCTTCGACATTGCGGAGACTTTGCTCACCTCCCGGGGTTCGGTGTCCATATAACGGGCTACGCTGTAAAGAAGGGCCCGCGCAGCCTCGGTTTTTGTGGCCATATCCGCAAGCTTGTGTTGAATCGCCTGGAAGCTTATGATCGGCTTATCGAACTGAACCCTCCTGCGCGCATATTCGACCGCAATATCGAGCGCCCCCTGGGCAAGGCCAACGGCAAGCGCCCCTATGCCTGGCCGCGATTTATCGAAGGTTTTCATCGCAATGATAAAACCCATTCCGTCCCGGCCGATCATCCGGTCTTTGGGAATGCGGCAATCCTCAAATATGAGTTCGCGTGTGGCGGATGCCCGGATGCCGAGTTTTTTTTCCTTCTTCCCGAAGGAAAACCCCGGGTCTCCTGTTTCGACCACGAAAAAACTTGCGCCCCGCGGACCCTTGGAGCGGTCGGTTATGGCGAGTATCGAATAGATTTCCGCCTCGCCGCCGTTGGTGATCCACTGCTTGGATCCGTTGATGATGAAATGGTCGCCGTCTTTTTCTGCCTTGGTCTTAATTCCGGAAACGTCGCTCCCGGCCCCGGGTTCGGTAAGGCCAAAGGCCGCCAGTCTTTTCCCGCTGGCGATCTGAGGCAGGTATTTATGCTTGAGTTCCTCGCTGCCGAAGAGCAGAATCGGATATGCGCCAAGGCCGCTTGCGGCAAACGAGGTGGCGACCCCTATACAGGCCTCCCCGAGCTTTTCGACGGCAAGGCAGTTGTCGAATATTCCTCCACCCGTTCCCCCATATTCCTCAGGGATATAAACGCCGAACAGGCCCGCCTCGGCCAGGATCTTCATGATCTGCCAGGGGAATTCCTCGTTTGAGTCCAGTTCCGCTCTGACCGGTCGGATTTTTTCCCTGGCGATCCGCGCGGCCAGTTTTTGCATCATTCGCTGTTCTTCAGTCAAAAAATAATCCAAATTGATTACCTCCCATGAAAACCCCTGTCGGCTTCGGCTGCATGGCTTCAACCATTAGGTGTCACAATGGCAAAGGAGCGAGAACCGAGAAGTGTGATAATCAGTTCCCTTAGCGTTAAAAGCGGGGTTAAGCCAATATCGAGTTTGTGTATTGCGGGCAGACATACACCATGGCTCCGGGAGCATGGTCACCGCGCATCTATGGCAATTCTCATCCGGCAGACTCGCTTAACACCCTCGACCGCCGCTCTACTCTTCCTCGAGTTCCAGGACCAGGCGGCCTTTGTAGTACCCGCAGTTCGGGCAAGCGCGGTGCGCAAGGCGCATTTCATTGCACTGGGAGCAGCGGGCCAGGGCCGGCATCGCAACGCTGTGGTTGGCCCGCCGTTTGTCACGCCTGGCTTTGGACGTTTTTCTCTTCGGTACACCCATCTTTTAACTCCTATCTCGAATCTGCCCGCAATAGCGGGTGAAGCATGCCGATAAGGTGGAAACTATTCAGTGGATTGCCCTAACCCCGGTTTTATTATTTTGAGTTTTGCAAAGGGAGACTGAGAGCTGTCCGCCTTGCACCCGCAGGCCTCTTCATTGAGGTTGGCCCCGCACCCCGGGCATATCCCTTTACAATCTTGGCTGCAAAGCACCTTCACCGGCAACGTCAGAAAAATTTGCTCGGCTATGAGTTCATCCACTTCGATCACCTCGCCGTCAAAGAATTCATATACGAGTTCCTGTGGTGCGAGTTCCTTTTCTTCAGCCTTGGGGGCCCGTTCGTCTGCAATTAGGTAGATGTCGACGGCTTCATCGAGAGCGAATCGAAACCGGCCTAAACAGCGGTGGCAGCTAACCTCAAGGGATCCTTCGATCTTTCCGGTAATCTGCGTATGGTCTGGATGCCTGTTGAGGTTGAGCACGACGTTGACGGGGTGGAGAAGCTTGAGGTTGAAAGGGTCGCCGGGTGGCAGGAACTGCCTGAGCCTATCCTCATCCCAGTGCAACCTGAGAGTGCGTCCTGATTCCGGTATTTCGTCAATGCGAATGCGCATGCGCCTCACCTTCCCGACAACACAAACCATCTAGTATAAATATATTAACGGAGCTGTCAAGAAATTTCAGGGAATTTAGCGTGTTTACATGGGTTTCAGGATAGCAGGCAAACGAGCGAGCGCACGCACATTGCTTAAATTTCAGACTCAGGGACCAGGGTGTAACGAGCGCGCCCCCGCATTCCCGAATAAATTTGTATCTCCCGGTCAGTGCCCTCCTGCTCTCTCCTGCTAAAACTTTTTGACCGCCTGATTTACTATGTCTTCCGTAACTTCCTCGAATATCTTTTTCCAGGCGCTTGTGGAAAATACCATCTTGCCAAAGCCAATCTTGCGCTTCGATTCGATTGTCGCTATGTGTGTGTCGCCCCGGCTGAGTTCAACTCTCACCGTCAGCGCACAGTCGCCGAGGTATGGAACGCACCGCTCGACTACCTCCCCTCTTTGGAAATACTCGACGTGGCCTTCCATGAGGTATGGTTCACCTTCGGCGTCGGAAGTCCAAAGCATTCCCCTCTTCTTAAGCGCATCTTCCATCCCGTTCCACAAGAGACCGATAATGTCCACGTCAAAGACCAGGTGAGTATCGTTGAATACGTTAGTCACCCTCACTTTGTAAGGCGAAGTCACAACCGGCTTGGGCGTGTATATGTCGCCCCCTACCTGGATATCCTTACCTCCCCTGTGGCATGCGAATATGAACAATGCTATGAAAACAACAAGAAGCCGGAATTTTTTGAACATAGTTGTACCTCTCTGCCGAATTTTCAGCGAATTTATACGAAAACATCACGATGAGCAATTATTATCGATAAGAAGGAAGCCCGCCTTTTCGCTTTACGCTGGATAGTGCCAGAGGCCGGTAAAATGGGCAAGCTCCGAATTACCGTTTTCCGCTATTTTTGTTCGCCGGAAGTTTAATGTCGGGAGTTTGATTGAGGTAGCTTCAATATTATGTTATTGAACGTGCCCGCTGGTTCATGGAATCTGTATCCCCCAAAGGGGAAAATCAAGGCGGGCTTACCGCCCGCCCGCCAACAGGAGTATCGTAAAGATGGGATCGGTAATTACGCGATTTCCCCCCAGTCCGACCGGAAACCTGCACATCGGAGGAGCACGCACCGCCCTTTTTAACTGGCTTTTTGCTCGCAATCGGGGCGGGAAATTCATCCTCCGGATCGAAGACACTGACGTCGAGCGTTCTACGGAACAGTCCGTGAAAGCCATCCTTGATGCAATGGAATGGCTGGATTTGACTTGGGACGAAGGCCCCTATTTCCAGACCAAAAGGCTGGATGTCTATCGCGAATACGCTAAAAAACTGGTGGACTCAGGCCACGCATATTGGTGCGAATGTACCCCGGGGGAGCTTGAGACTCGGCGAAACGCGGCAATGGCCGAGGGGCGCAAGCCAAAATACGAGGGAACGTGCCGTCTCAAAGCCCTCGGGCCAGGCGCGAAAAGGGTGCTCAGGTTCCGGAGTCCCGACAGTGGAACGACTGTTTTAAGAGACATCATCAAAGGTCCCATCGAATTCGATAATTCGGAGCTGGACGACCTGGTGATCGTGAAAAGCGACGGTATTGCCACTTATAATTTCGCCGTTGTCGTGGACGATATCACCATGGGGGTAACGCACGTGATCCGCGGAGACGATCATGTGAACAACACTCCCCGGCAGATTCTGATCTACAACGCGCTGGGCGCAAAACTGCCCGAGTTCGGCCATGTGCCGATGATCCATGGAGAGGACCGCGCACCTCTGTCAAAGCGCCACGGAGCGACCTCGGTAGTGGAGTACAAGAAAATGGGGTTCCTTCCGGAAGCCCTGCTGAACTGCCTGGTGCGGTTGGGGTGGTCGTACGGAGATCAGGAGATTTTCTCGCGCTCCGAGCTGATAGAGAAGTTCTCCCTGGAAAGCGTCGGAAAATCACCAAGCATCTTCACGATGGAGAAACTTCTATGGCTCAACGCACATTATATCAAGAAAAGAAGTCCCGAAGGACTGATTCCTCCGCTCAGGCCATTGCTGGTCCTGCGAAATTACCCTGATAAGCCGGACGCCTTCATAGCCGGAGCAGTACGCACTCTTCAGGCACGCTCGCGCACGCTGGTCGAAATGGCCGATGCAATGCGATTCTATATGGTGGACGAAATTGAGTTCGATCCCGATGCCGCAGAGAAGCTTCTGACCGTGGAGACGCGAGCGGTTTTTGTGCGACTTATTTCAGAATTGTCCGAATTGGAGATCTTTGACGAGAAAAGTCTGGAGACCGTTTTCAGAAAGCTTGCGCAAGATTTGGGAATGAAGCTGGGTAAGGTAGCTCAGCCGGTCAGGGTGGCCCTGACGGGCAGCGCGATAAGCCCGGGCCTTTTCGAAATAATAGACGTACTGGGCAAACAAACAGTGCTCGACCGCCTCCGAAAGGGTTTGGAATATGTCCAGGGAAGAGCGGAAAGAGAATAAATCGGCACATAGCCGGATTCTGGAGGTAGTGCATGCGCTATCTCGGCTGACAATTTTTCAGACGATGTCTGAAGAATCGTCTCAACAGGCCATGTTTGGTAGAAACGACGCATGTGGCTGAGATTTACCGCTCCGAATCCTCGTCCAAACCTGGCAGTGAGGTCCTTCGCAAGCCGGGCAAGGAGTTTTTCCCCGTATTCTGCCCTCTCCTTCCCTCCCTGCTCTGCCTCGACAATACGCCGCCCGATCTCCCAATAAGTTGCGGTCATCAAAGTATTGACGGAGCGGACAGCCAACCGCCTGGCAGATTCAAGAAGCTCAATGATGCCTGAATGGAGCGTTTCGTAGCCGGGCAAGGTTACCGAATGGTGCTTTTCCGTCATGCATCACCTCCCACCCTAGCGGCAATCCCGGCGAGCAGAACCGTCGCAGCCCGTTCTTTGGTGATCACTACGGCTACCAGCTTGATATTTTGCCCAGGCATCTTCATCCTCGATAATGCTTTGACCTCCAAACTCCGTTGTCAGTCCCGGGACAACCGCTGACCGTGCTGTTAATCATGTCGTTGATCAGTCTCCGCGGTGGATTTTCGCCTCTCGCTTCTTGCTTCCCCTTACCGCTTAGGCCCGGAACCGTAGAGCCCCAAGTCATCGGGCCGGTGGGAATCCAGCTCCGCGCTCGATTTGTCAAGGGCCTCGACAATCGAGTAGACTTCCTTTCCTTCTTTTTCGTGGCCGGCAGACGATTCCATAATCACCACGGCCAGATACTTCGCCTGAACCGCAAACAGCCTTTCGTTCACAGCCAGTTTTTTCGCCTCCAGAATAGTGCACTTGTCCACAAGGCGAAGGTAGTCTTCCAGAGTTTGCTCCCACCCCGTCTTCCACTTCAGGCTCCACTGCGAAAGCCGGGACTCCATTTCCGGCGTTATCTCCTCTTCGTTATCAGGGTCTCGCAGGGAGGGATACTCAAGCAGGATTTCCTCGAACCCGCTCCAGTAAGGCCGGCTGCGGAATTCGCTAATTTCCGCGGTCACAGAGCTTAGTTGGGCATAGAAGGCGGACGACTGCTCATTTACCGCATCGAGCGCCTTGTTTGCCTCCATCAGTCTTACTTCAGTCTGGGAAGGACCGGCCGAAACCCCGCCACTACCTTGCAGACCGGCGCATCCCGAAATAGCAGCGATCAGCAGAATCAATCCAGTAAAGCAGCCAAATTTTTTTATGACCATGGTTTTCACTCTCTTTTGTGTACTTGCCAATACCGTATCAGTTAGTGGAAAATACATTCTTGACCTGATTTGCAAAAGAAAAAAATCTGCTATTCTCCCAAAACAGAAGATACGCCCTCCAAACTAAAAGTTTGGTTCACTCACATCTTTTAGCTTCGTCCCCGGAAAGCCAGGACCCCCGCCCCTGGCTTTCTCCTTTTTTTACACCGGGTATTTCCTTCCAAATATGCTGCACTCACAATTTATATCGTTAATACAACTCCTTATGGTGGAATAGAAAATATCTCTTCGACGTGCGCCAACTGATCAGGATGGTTATCTTCTTGCTTAGTATCAGACTAGGAGGAAAAGGATGCCGGACATATTGGAATATATGCGTGAGAAACTTGATTGGGTGGAAGGCCGAATTCTGGAGCTTGTCACAGGATTACGTGGATACAAGCCGGTAGAAGTAAAAGCACGGGTTTCGGACGTTCGTAGAGTCACGGGCCCTCGTCTGGCTCCGCGCTTTCCGTCTTCAAACAGTCCCTGCGATCGATACTGATCTCACTTCCGCCCGGACCGGTAAAACTGCCGGGCTTCAAAGCCGCTGGCGGAAACAAGCCATGAGAACGGCAGGGATCAGGACTTTCCGGAGGGAAGCTTAAATTGAGGTAAGATTCGAATCTCTGCCATTCGACGTTTGTTTATCTAAGAAAAGATGACTACTTTAAAACGGTATTCAGAGGCTGAAAGCCTGTAAATCCTGCCTGGGCCATGTGGCCCTCTTTATAAAAGGTCAGGGGTCGGAAAACGCCACCTGCTCGATCAGGGAGTCCACTGCGTGCCTGGCTTTAAACCTGTCGCGCACCTCATTGAGAATGACCACCGCCGCGTAGGTTTTGCCGGACGGACCCGAGACATAGCCGGCAAAACCGATCACGTCGTTAAGGGTCCCCGTCTTACCCCTCACATTGAGGCCCGGCTGATGCATCCTTCTCATGAGGGTTCCATGCTCGCCGTTGGCCGCCAGGGAGGATATAAATTCTTCCCTTATTCCATTATCATTCCAGGCGGCGAAAAGGAGCCGGCAGAAGGTTTCGGGGCTTACCCTGCAAAAACGGCTAAGTCCCGACCCGCAGTCAAGAGTTCCGGTCTCCTGCGGAATACCGGCTTCTCCGAGGGTGGTCCTGATGACACCAATTCCCTTTTCTGAGTCGCCAGGGGCGCCTGCCGCATACCCTCCAAGCGACTTCAAAAGCATCTCGGCCATGAAATTATTGCTGTATCTGTTCAGCCCGGATATCAATTCCGCCAGTCGAGGCGAGTCGTAAGAAACGATCACTTTGGCCCCCGAAGGCGTGGTCCCTTCTTTAGCCACCGTTCCCAGCACCCTTACGCCCGAGCGCTCCAGGGCGGTCCGCATGGCATGAGCGAAAAGTCCGGCAGGATCAGCCGCGTTGAACCGAAATACTCGAGCACGCACCGACGCCCGCCCTGAAAGCTGGAATTGTTCCTGGCCTTCGCCTGCCGCGCCAAAAGAACGGAGCCTCAGGGAGTTTCCCCCCTTTTTCCCAAAACTCGCCTGGCCGCTGACCCGGACATATCCGTCCGCCAGGCCTGAATCGGCGCTGAACGCCTTTCCTGCTTTTAGCGGGCTCGCGATCTTTACTGTCAGAGTGTTAAAGTCGATCGCCGTTGCCGAGACTACGGGGTTATAGATTCCCGCGCAGTCGCTGTCCAGGCAGATGCGTTCAGACCTCGGTTGAAAAAAGGTGTTGTCCACAAAAATACCGCCCTGGATTTGCCTGATCCCCTTTTCCCTGACCGCCTTCGCCAACTGAAGGGCATTTTCTGAAGCGAAAAAAGGATCGCCGCTTCCCTTTATCCAGATATCTCCTGAGATGACCCCCTCCACTGGCTCCTCAGTCGCCATTACGTTGGTCGTAAAGCGAAAAGAGGGACCCAGCTTCTTAAGGGCTGAATAGCTGGTCAACAGCTTCATGAGTGAAGCGGGAACAAGCATCTCCTTTGGCCTGGACTCGCAGACAACCTTCCCGGACGAAAGAGAGGCCACCAGGACCCCGGAGGTTCCGGAGGTTTTGGCGATGCGCTCCAGGGCCTGTTCGAATGCGGCGGTGCCCTGAGCTTCAGAAGCCATGGAGGGGAGTTGGTTTTGAGCGGAAGTCTGAATTTGAGATTCGGCCGCGAATACGGCCGTGTTCAAAAACAAAACGGATATACAACACACCAGGTGGATCATTCCCATAATTTCAAAGCCCCAAGCTTTCGAAAATGTCCCAAAATTCCGGAAAAGATTTATTGACGGATTCCGCTCCCTTGATGACAACTCCGTTGAGACGCAGGCCTGCAAGTGCAAAGGCCATAGCAATCCGGTGATCGTCGAATGCCGAGATCGGGCCATGGGGAGGCCCATGAGGGGCGCCTCCGTGGACTATCAGCCCATCGGGCAGCTCTTCGGCCTCAACTCCGAGCACCTTCAAGCCGGCCGCGACCGCGTTCAGCCGATCGGATTCCTTTATTCTCAGGTGGGCTACATTGCGGATGCGGGAAGTTCCGTTTGCGAATGCGTTCAGGACTGCCAGTGTAGGCACCATGTCCGGCATTTCATTCATGTCGATATCAATGGGCATGAGCCGCTCGGGTCCTTTTACGCTGACGCCTTCATTTTTGCGCACGATGCGGCAGCCCATTTTTCCCAAAACATCCAAAAAACGGCAATCCCCCTGAAGACTGCAAGGCGAGATGGGTGAGGTTAATACCTCTCCACCGGTCAGGGCGGCGGCGCCCCAGAAATATGAGGCTGAAGAACAGTCGCCTTCAACTGTGAAATTGCGGGGCGTATAAACTTGGGGCGCCGGGATCGCGATCCTGTTGGAAGCTTCCCGCTCAAACGCGATCCCCGCTTCCCGCATCATCCCCAGAGTGATATCCACGTAAGGCCAGGATGCAGCAGGCTCGGACCATTCTACTCCGACTTTTCTGCCAGCCATCGGGGCGGCAATGAGGATTCCGGATAAAAACTGGCTGCTTTCCGAAGCATCTACAAAAACATCTCCGCCGCTAAGGCCCTTGCTGGTGATCTTCACTGGAAGAAACCCGGTTTTTCCGATCCAGTGCACCGCCGCCCCGAGCCTTTCGAGAGCTTCTGCGGCCGGGCCGACCGGGCGCTGCCGAAGGCGGGGAGTTCCGTCCATCGCAAACGTTCCGGTCCCCGCCGCGAAGACGGCGAGAAGGAGTCTGGCGCTGGTCCCACTGTTTCCGAGAAAAATCGGTGCATCGGGCTGTCGCCAGCGAAATGACGGCGGGGCTACCCGGACCGAATCGGCGCTCCATTCGATTATTGCGCCCAGGGCCTCCAGCGCCTTAGCGGTAAGCAAAGTATCCTCGGCTTGCAGCGGGTGGGCTATCTCTGCAGGCCCTTCCGAAAGAGCGGCCATAATGAGCGCGCGGTGGGTTATCGACTTGGACCCCGGCAGCCGAATTTGCGCATTTATTTTCGAAACGGGTTTTATCGTCTTAAGGATATTTTTCATTTACGGCTTCTTCCAGGGCCTGTCGCATCGCCGCGATGGCTGGAGTTTCAAAGACCGGACGTCCCAGCCACCATTCGAGTTGGGCAGCCCCCTGGTAGAGCAGCATGTCCAGACCGGACACCACCGTGCACCCGGCCTCGCTCGCGGCTCGGGAAAAAGCGGTCTTCCGGGGGCTGTAAATTATGTCCATTACGGTCATTTCGGGTTTGAAAAAGGAGTCGGAAACCAGGGGGGAGGCTTCACTGTCCCCCAGTCCTGCCGAAGTGCACTGAACTACTATGTCGAAGTCTCTTACAACTTTTTCGAGAACGTTGAGTGGAATGAAATTGCTCTTAATATGCTTGGATAAAACCTTGCCCCGCTCGACACACCGGTTTGAGATCGTAACCAGTGCGCCGGCCCTTTGCAGGCCGTAAGCCACCGCTCGTGCCGCCCCTCCTGCGCCCAGAATAAGAGCCGCGCGGCCCGAGACGTCAATAAGAGCTGAAAGCGCCCGCAAAGCTCCGATCCAGTCGGTATTGATACCTTCCCAGCCCAGGTTTGTCCTGCGCAGGGTGTTCGCGGCTCCGATCTCTTCGGCTGTCTTGTCGATTTGTTCGGCCAGCCGACACGCCATTTCCTTGTAGGGAATGGTTACGCTCAACCCGCTGAAGCCCGTTTTGTGCAATAGCTTTAGATCGATGTCGAGTTCATCGACATAGAATGCCGTGTAAAGCGCGGGAACATTGAGCGCCTTGAAGCACGCGCTCATCATTACGGGACTCAGACTGTGGCGCACAGGATTTCCGATAACGGCGAAAAGCTTTTTCTGCTCAGGTCTGATCATTTCATTGCCACCTTCCGAGAAAGTGCTGCCTCAACGCATGCCCGTCGCCTCAAGATCTTGCCCCGTGGTGTTTTCCCAAAAACGGGTGGATCGGGAATCCACCACGAGAATCAACCTGTTGCGATCATCGCGGCATTATTCCGTCCCGCTGAAACTTCAGCTTCTTTCTGAGAACCTCGAGGTAATGCAGGAACTGCTGTTCACGGTAGTCGGGATATGTCCAGGGCAGGGGACGGTACCCTCCTTTGTGGTAAACGAGAGTGAGATCGGCATAGATTCCGTCTCGAAGATATACCCTGTGAGTAAAATTCTTCCCGGTCGCCAGGACAAAGCGCTCTGCGCTGAGAAGTCCAGGATCTATATTAACCTGCCGTTTTCCATCGCGTAAGAGCTTGGTTTCAATTTCATTGGCGCGAAGCTTGATATCCGGCAAAGACTCCGGAGCAACGAGGTTTAGAAAGCTCGCCGTCTGTCTGAGGATTCCCTGCCCCATTTCATCATCGTAATAAGTTGTGTAAGTAAATGCGCGGGACATTGACAGAAAATCCATCGGTCCGAAATCCGATAGAAGGGCATTTAGAGCTTGTCGTTGAGCCCCGGAATCGCTAAACAAAAACCGGATTAAAAGCTTGGCTGGGTAAGGTTCTTTAGGCTGACTCATAAGTAGACGTCAGTGGCCGGTGGTCTGTCTTCAGTCTTTTCCGTTACTGACCACTGACCACTAACCACTGCCTTTAAATCGGTTTTGCTTCCTCGATCAACATGATCGGAATATCTTCCCGGACTTCATACATAAGCCTGCACTGCTCGCAAATGAGCCCGGTTTCATCCTGGTTGGGATGTATGAGCCCTTTGCATTTTGGGCACCTGAGGATTTCAAGAAGCTCTTTTTTGATAGCCATCCGGCAGACTCCTTTGCTTGGCAGAGTGCTGAAAAAGGATTGAACTTCCCTCCCGGGGCTCTTCTCCTACCATCAGACACTTTTTCAGCGCGCTGTTAGGTTTGCTCCGGCTCCTGTTTTTCTTCGAATTTACGTGGAGCCTCTTTCCCGTCATCATCGAGCATCTGGCGGAATGCGTCAAGGAGCGAGCGCATCCTGGCCCCGAACTGGATTCTATTCCGCCTCATCTCTGATATTTCCTGCTCCATCCTGATAAGGCGATTGCCGGCTTCATTCAGGATTGCTTCGGCTTTGACCTCGGCCTGCGAAATAACCAGCTTGGCCTCCCGCTCTGCATTCGCCTTAGTCTGCTCTGCGTTCTTTTGAGCGCTTACAAGCACGGCTCGAATAGTTTTCTCGCGATCCCTGTGCTCTTTTATTTCCGACTCCAGGGTTTGCAGGTCTTTTTTGAGGTCTCCGTTTTCCTGCCTGAGTTGACGAAGCTCTTCAGTCAAATCCACCAGGAAAGCTTCCACATCGTTCGGGTCCAGCCCCATCAATCGCTTGCGAAATCTTTTCCCTTCGATGTCGCCTATGTCCATCAAACTCACTCCTGCCCGAAAGGGCGGAATTCGAAAAAGTCTTAAAGCCCCATCATTGCTAACCTGGTCAAGGTCGGCACGGCGAACTGATCTAAAAAGATGAGCAGCAGGATTAGTATCATAGGGGTAAAGTCGATCCCGCCCATGTCGAACGGGAGTAACCTGCGAATGCGATACAAAACAGGTTCGGTTACGTTATAAAGGAAGCGCACAATGGGGTTATAGGGGTCCGGGCTTACCCACGACAAAATCGCACGGGCTATCACGATCAACATATATGTATAGAGGACATAGTGCAAAACTGTAGCAAGCGCCAGTAAAAAATATGCAAAGATGAACATGTCGGACTCCAAGCCTCATGGGTGCGAATCAACTGTCCAAGACGCGAAACTACTTTTTTTCATGTTACCTGTCAACCAGGCACTCACGTGTATTCAGAAATTCGAAAATGTAAATTCCAAAGGTTTTCGCTTCCTGCTTCCTACTTGACATTGGCTCCAAAAACGGGGATGTAGGGGCGACCTTAAGATTTCCATTTCTCCGGAGGGCTGGTGGATGAGCAAATTCGAGTTGAGTGAGTGGGTTCTGCTGACCTCCCAAAAAGGGAAGAAATGGCTCGTTCAAGTAGAGGACACGCCGTTTTCGTCTCATCTTGGCGGCATTCATCTGGGGGATATAGTGGGTAGGGAGGAAGGCGACTGGCTGGTTACCAGCAAAGGGGCAAAGCTGATGCTCTTCAGACCTTCCCTGCAGGACTACATTTTCAGCATGAAAAGACGTACTCAGATTATTTATCCTAAAGACCTCAGCGCAATGATTTTCTACAGTGACATCTATCCCGGGTGTGCGGTCCTGGAGACCGGGATCGGCTCGGGCGCGCTTGCGCTTGCTCTGCTTCGGGCCATGTGCGGCAGGGGCAAACTTATTTCAGTCGAGAAGAGGGCTGAATTCGCTGAGGACGCCCGCGAAAATATCAGGCGGTTTTTCGGCGAGGAGCCTGAAAACCACGCCATCGTAGTTGCCGATATTGAAGAAGTTTCCCTTTCGTGCGTGGTGGACCGAATTTTTGTGGACCTTCCCGAACCATGGCGCGCCGTGAAAAACCTTTCCGAAATGCTCCGAATGGGAGGGTTACTGGTTAGCCTGAGTCCCAATGTGGGCCAGATTCAGCTTACCCACAGGCAGCTTCAGGCTAACGGGTTTGGGGACATAGTTCATTTCGAGCTTCTGAGGCGGGATTGGAAGATTGACCAGCTTCGCGCCCGCCCATTCGACAGGATGGTGGCCCATACCGGGTTTATCACGGTTGCAAAGAGGGTTTCGGCCGTGCGAGGAGAACCAGCGGAGAGCGGTGCTGGTGACAGTGAAGAGTTAAGAGTGGAGATTTCATCCTTCGATTGAATGGCGTTATAGATGAAAGGAGAAAATATCGACATCTCGATAGTGATTCCGGTCAGAAACGAAGCGGAGAACATCCCTCCTCTGGCTAAGGAATTAGAATCCATAATGGAGCGGGAATTTGCAGAGTGGGAATGCGTCTGGGTCGATGACGGCTCGAGCGACGGGAGCCTGGCCCTGCTGCGTGAACTTGCGCGCGCAGATCACCGCCATAGGTACATCTCCTTCGAACGAAACGCGGGACAATCGGCAGCTTTCTGGGCCGGGTTCTGTGAAGCCAGGGCAGCAATAATAGCCACAATCGACGGCGACGGCCAGAATGATCCTGCGGACATCCCTCTACTGTTTCGAACTGTCGAATCGGGCGCCGCCGATATGGCCAACGGCTATCGCGCCCGCAGGCAGGACAGCCTCAAAAGAAAAATCTCATCCATTCTCGGCAACGGAGTCAGAACCTGGCTGACCGGCAAAACAGTGAGAGACGCCGGATGCTCGACCAGAGTCTTCCGTAGAGAATGCGTTCAGTCGATCCCCCGTTTTGCCGGAATGCACCGTTTCCTGCCCACTCTGGCAGCTCTGCAAGGTTTTAAACTGACCGAGGCGCCTGTAAATCACCGGCCCAGGCTCAAAGGGCGCTCCAAGTACTCCATAAGCAACCGGTTGTGGGTCACGATGCTGGATCTGTTCGGGATATTTTGGCTGAAAAAGAGGGCCATCCACTACAGGATCAAAACGAAATCGGAATTCGAAATGGTAGTCCAGCTTACTGACGCAGGACCTTCGCGCAAAGAAAACGCGAACCATAGAGGGGCGCAGATGGATGGCGCCCATCCGAAAACTCCGGATTAGAAACTGGATAGAGACTAAATTTCGCACTCTGCGTCAGGTTACTGTCACCAGTTATAGCGAGCGGCGTTAGTAATACCAAATGTAAGTCGCGTTCAAAAGCAGGCGGGGATAGACCGCCCGAAAAGTGTAGCCGCTTTTGCGCCCCGTTCTCAGCCTCCCGGCAAACCAATTTTGTTCCTGTCAATCCTGTCAAAATCGCCCCGCTTCTCGCCTGGATGATCCCAAAAAAACTCTCACTGAAATTTCAGAAAAATCCGAATTACCATTTTGCTATTAAGATTTCTGTCAACCTGATGACGTATTGACAATTTTTGGCAAATTGTCACCGGGGGACCGTTTATTTTAGAAATTCCATACTGCTGGTATTCGAACTCTCTCTGGTGAAAATTAGATCATTATTGGTGACTTATCAATAAAACCACTCATGATTGGCGATTCGAACGGATTCTTTAATTCGTCTGTTTGTTCAAAGGCACAGAAAATGCACCCGACGTTTCGGGAGATTATTCAGCCATAGTAAGAACGAAAATACTCTGCACAGAAAAAGGGGATATTTCCATATGTGCGGCCAAAAAGGGTTCACTCTGACAGAACTGCTGGTGGTCTGCTCCATCGTGGCTATCCTGGCTGCGGTGGCGACACCGGCTTATATCAACTATGTGAACCGTAGCAAACAGGGGCATGCTGCCAGCATGCTGCTTACCGCCCGGCTCGAGATGGAGGAGTTTTATACGGACAATGGGCATTACGCAAGCACCATACAATGCCTGCCTTCCTTTGCCGGCGCCAACACGGCATGCTTGACCAATTGCTCCGGCTGCGCCAACAGCTCCACTGTGCAGCATTATTCCTTCTTTGTCTCGGTCAAGCCTGCCTCCTCCACTGCGCTCTATTACCAGGTTGCGGCGACAAGACTGGTCTACGCTGGCGCCGATCCTGACATGTTGACCATAAGCGCAAACACTACCTCGCCTACCGTGGTGAATACGAACGCGCTGAAATTTTCCGTTTTCCAATGGTTGTTTCAATAAAGGTGGAGATATCCTTATGAGTCAACGACGGAGGAAATTTCTCATGCCTGGACTCAGTACCTTGGGCGTTGTCATTTTTTATCTTATGTCGTTGTCTTATCCATCAAGCGCAATGGCTTTCACTACTACAGGTAAGGCAGTTCAAAAAGGTGCGCCTGCATCTAAAACCACTGTTCAATCATCTTCCAAGCCGAGGCCGAATATCGCTGCGCCGGCCGTTCAAATGGAAGTCGTTAATATCGTTGTGGACAGAATTGAGGGCGCCTCGATCTATTCTAAAGATTGGAGGACATTCAAAGTCCCGAGTTCTGCCAAAGTTATCAACAACCGCCATGGCGTAACAAAAATGAGAACAGCCGAACTGGTTTTCGAAAACGGCAGCCTGGTGGCAGTGACATTGAAATGAAACGGTTATCCACATACGAAGGTGACAATTTGAGGAGCAGCACCCCATGAAGCGAGCCCTTGTTGCAGTTATGCTTTTTTCTTTGTCTTCACTCGCTTTTCTGCCCGCAGACGTCTTCGGCGGCGCATGCAGCAATTCACTCGCCCCTCCGTTCATCGCCACAGGCGTAACCCCCAACATACTAATAATCCTCGATAACTCCAACAGCATGGACGAAGACTTCTATGGCAACGCCGTCGGTTCGTATTCGCCGGTCAGCAAGACGGTGGTGGCGAAACAGGCGCTGCAAAATGTAGTGACAAACCTCCAGGGCAAAGCCAATGTCGGAATAATGACATACTCACTGCCTAATGACATTACGGCCATGCAAATCCACAACGCCATGCCTTTCGCCTCTTACAATCCAAATTCATACTGCCCAAACCCCGATCCGGTCAACATAACAACATGGCCGCCCCAGGCGTGCGTCGATTACTGCACGAACCCAAACGACATTGTCTCTCAGGCAGCCTGCGATGCGGCTTGCCCCCCCAATTCAGCCCTCGGCCAAACGTTTACGAGCTTTACGACCCAGCTCTTCACCCACAACACCGGGACACAGACAAACTTTCCCGATCTCTTAATTACCAATTATGTCCCAAACGACCCTACAAGAGCGAGGTATTGCGGACTGGCCTACCCCAAGACTCAAATGTGGACGTACAATGATCCCTTAGGCTTCACCACTACCGTTTATTATAATCAGACAGATCCATTCTATGACTGGGGAGACGACGGCGTACTGTTCGGGTATAGCGGAATCGATAACGGGAGCGGCTCTGCGTACAATCCGGGGGAAAATGCCGCGAATTACTACATATACTGCCCCGATAAAAAGGGTACCAGCGATAGCTGGAATGGTTATTCCGGCCCCGACGGCTCCACGACTAACGGGTGTAGTGGCTATGAGTTCGAACCCACCGATTCCGACTGGGCTTTAGGCTTTTACAATTGGGGTCAGGCGATGCCGTGGTATTGGGTGGGCCCGACGTGGTTCAGTTGGAGTCAGGCATCCGGCAATCCACAGGGATACCTTCACGTCCCGGTGGGCCCTGTGGGCCCCATGAATTATTGCTACAATACCTCCGGGGTATCCAATGGACAGGCATGCTCAAGTACCTCGGACTGCACAGCACCTTATAACTCGAGCTGTTCTGGTTCTAATTTTTGCTTCAACGCCTCCGGAATATCCAATGGACAGGCGTGCTCAAGCACCTCGGACTGCGCAGCCCCTTATAACTCGAGCTGCACCAGCAATATTATGAGCATACTCAATCCAAACGCAGATACCACTAATTCATGTTCTTCTTATCCATGTACTCAAACTCCTTGGTATCCTTCATGTCCTTGCAGTTATATGAGCTGCCCGTCGGGGGAAATGAATACCTGTCCCTATATCGTCAACGCCAGCAATACGCCGACCGCCGGCACCCTGAATACGGCGCTCAACTACTTCAATGGCAATCTTCCCGGGTACAGCAGTCCCATCAGCTCGCTATGTCAAAAAAACTATATTATCTACGCGACGGACGGCTTGCCGTCGACTTTCATGAGTGGTTCGCAGCCCACCCCGAACCCTGCAGTCATGTCGAACCTCCTGCAGGAAGTCATAGGGCAGCTTGGCAACCTTCAGACAGGCGTGACACAAACAATCGATACTACAACTCAAACCTTTCCCATCAAAACTTATGTCCTGGGCATGGGCCTTACTACCGAGGCAAAGGCAAACCTGGACCAGATGGCCGTTGCCGGCGGCACGGTCACTTCCGCCGGGCACGCTTATTACGCCGATAATCCCACCCAGTTTGTCGATGCTCTGAACAGCATTATCACGGACCTTCTCTCGAATGTTTCTGCAGGGAGCGCCATCTCGATTCTGTCGGAAGGTCAGACCCAGAATGGCGCCAACATGCTGCAGGGCGTGTTTTATCCCAATAGAGCATTCGGGTCGACGGCCGTTAGCTGGCCGGGTTATCTGTACGACTACTGGTTCTATAACAGCCCGACATATAACAACAGCAAGACTTATTGCTTCAACGCCTCCGGGCTAACCAATGCACAGGCATGCTCCAGCGTCTTGGACTGCCCAGCCCCGTATAACTCGATCTGCACAACGTCTACGACGTATAACAACATTAGAGAGGATACCGTCCATGACTATATCCTCGAACTCAATGAGGACAATTTTATATCTTTCGTATTCGACAATCAGTCAGGCCTTACCATAAACCGCTACTCAGGAGGCTACGCAGACTCGAGCGGCAACCCCGTTCCGGACAACCAAGTCGATAACGTCGGTCTGGATTCTCTCGCCTCCCTTTGGGAAGCGGGAAAACTGCTGTTCCAGACAACGCCCGCAAGCAGGCAAATCTTCACTCCGGGGAACAGCACCACGGGACTGGTCAGCTTCGATGCCACCACCAACGCCGCCCTAACCACGCCCGGGTCTTCTCCATTGGGCACGCCCTCGAACTTCGACCCCTGCCTTCAGGGATCAAGCGATACTGCCTCTTTGCAAAATCTCATAAATTATGTAAGGGGGACGGACCTGCCAACGTGCAGGAACAGGACCGGGGGCCTCTGTGCCAGCGGGACCGGTATCACCAGCAATGCATGTAACACGAAAGCGGATTGCGCCAATGGAGGCGTCTGTACACAAAATGTATGGAAACTTGGGGACATCGTTTACTCCACACCCCAGGTTCAAGCCGATTACAAGTATTGCTCCGATGGCGCTTCCTTCAGCTCCCAGTTCTGCTCTTTCGACTCCGATTGCTCTTCCGGCAATACATGCCAGAAGAAGGAAAGCATCGTCTTTGTGGGCGCAAACGACGGGATGCTGCACGCCTTTAGAACAGGAATTCTGAGCACCGTTGGACTGGATACAACGCAATTTCAGGTCGCAGAATTGACGGGAATTCCCACCTCGAGCATGGGCCAGGAATTGTGGGGCTTCATACCCAAGAACAGTCTTCCCTACCTGAGGTGTCTTGCAGTTCCTCCACCGGGCAGTTGTCACCTCTATTACAACGATTTGGCCCCATACATAACAACGATGTATGCAAACGGAGAGCCGAAGACGGTCCTGATCGGCGGGATGAGACTCGGGGGCGGGGCAATCAATTCCAGTACTCCCGGCAACTACTGCTTCAACGGCTCAGGAGCGACAAATGGACAGACATGCGCTACTATTTCGAACTGTACGGCGGCCCCGTATAACTCGAGTTGTTCCAGCGCATACCTCACCAACGCCCCGTCGGACACATGTGCCCCGGTGACGTGCGCCAATCCCTCTACCTGCTACAGTCCTTCACCGGGCACATTGACCAACTGCACCGGCCTTTCTTCCTATTACGCCCTCGATATCACCGACGCCGAGAACCCCAAACTCCTATGGGAATTCAGCCATCCATTTCTGGGTTATTCCTACTCCGGACCTGCGGTAATCCATAAGTGGTCAAACCCGACTTATAAGAGCGGCGACCAATATGACGTGATGTTCCTGTCCGGCCCGACAAGCGGGACAGACGGCAGCTCGGTTCAGGACGTCCAGGCATTCGTCCTTACCCTTGACGCCAATCTGGGCATCAGCAGCATGTACTATAAGGATTTGGGAGCCTCCACCAAGAACGGGTTCGGCGGAAGGCTTTTCACCAACGGCCTGGACGTGAACGGGGATGGATACACCGACTTTGTCTTATTCGGGTACGGGAACTCCGTAAGCGGCAGCCCCACCGGCTGGACGGGAGGGATTGGAAAGGTCAATACCAACAATACCGATGCGAGCGATGCCTTGAACCCCGCTAACTGGACTTGGGATATAACGACATATGCCAATGTTGCTACACTGCCCGTAACCGCGAGGATAGCAGCCGAGCAGTGCTTTAAGAATGGCTGGTATTTATTCGCAGGGACCGGAAGGTACTTCTTCCCCAAGGACAACTATGGGCAGTCGGGCAATGCCGGTTTGAACCAAATCATGGGACTGCCGTTCACCTGCGATCAATACAACAACAATTGCGGCGGCGCAGTCTCCCTGAACGACACTTCGGCGGCTGCATGTTCCAGTTTGCAGCAGGCAGCCTCTAATCCAAGCCTCCTTTATCAGGCCGGCTGGGAGTACACCCTCGATGCGGGCTCCGGCCTCTATTTAAATGAAAGACTGGTTTCCGATCCAACTATCGATCCCGGCACCCCGGGCAACCCGGGCGACATAATATATTTCACTACTTCCGAACCCACTTCCGATCCGTGCGGCTATGGCGGCCGTACCCGCGTGTGGGGAATGAACTGCGCCACGGGGGGCGCTATCTCAGATACGTCGTGTAATGGATATTCGGTTCCGGGGGCCAACACGTCTGGCACCCTGTATCTGCAAACTTCCACCGGGGCGATAAACCAGATCAACGCCAGTTCGTTCACGGATGCGAGCACCGGCAACAGGGCGACCCCGTGGTTTATCGGAATGCCTCCGGAAAACTCGCCCCCTTTAGTGCAACCGGCTAATCCGACGAGCACCTCAACCGGGCAATTGATACAATGGATCGAAAGATGAAACAGGAACGCGGGTTCACTTTAGTTGAACTGATGGTGGTAGTTTCGATCACAGTGCTAATGCTGGCATGGGCCATTCCCTCGTACTCGACCTGGAAAAAGAAACACGATATCGAAAACCAGATGGTCCAACTCTATAGCGATCTTCAGTTCGGGCGCATGACCGCCTACGGCAGCAAAGTCTTAACTGGTATATTGTGGGGAGGGGGAGCCAGCTTCAGTTCATACCAGATAATGACCGACACCGGAAATAACCAAACAATCGACGGCGGCGCCACTCAGCTCGGGGCTACTGTGAGCGTGGGCTGAGGGTTCCCCCCATCACCCCTTCGGCTGCCCAGAAAAGCGTGACCTTTGACGGCAGGGGGTTTTTGTACACCACCAATGCGGACCCCGCCAATACGATTACATTCTATGTTACTCCCAGTTCCGGGGCTGCAATGGATTGTGTGAACGTAACAAGCACCAAAATAACACTTGGCCGATGGAACGCCGGAAACGCAAGTTGTGCGCCAAAATAAGGGGTGTCCGTGACTATGAATCTTAGCGATAAACGGGGCTTTACGCTCGTCGAGGTCATGGTGACTCTTATAATTCTGGCCTTCGGTCTGTTGGCTTCGGTCGTAGGGATCATGTCGGCGCTCGATCACAGCATGTTGAATGAGATGCGAAACGATGCCGTTAAGCTGGCGCAGGAACAGACGGAATGGGCCAGGAACATGCCGTATACCCAAATTCCGAATATTCCGCCTCAGCAGACCATTACGAGACAGGTGAGAAAAGAGTTGGTCCCTTATATTGTAAAGTTCAGCATACCCGCAACTGCGGGGGTTGGCTTACCGACGCCAACGGGAATGACCTTGGTGCAGTTTACGGTTCAATGGTATTTTAAAAACAACAACAACCCCTATATCTATACTGCGCAAACAATTGTGAGGCAAATGAAATGAACAGGCAGCGCGGCATGACTATGGTGGAGCTGATGGTCAGCCTGGCGGTTGTCATGCTTATTATCGGCGCGGCTACCACTGCCTACCTGAAGCTTCTTAGGACTTACAGGTCCCAGGGCAGGCTGGCCGAGAGCTATATGGCCAATTTGACCGGTCTGGAACTGTTGCGCTACGATATAGAGATGGCCGGATTCGGGCTGCCCGCAAGCACTCAGGGCGCTTCCTACACCGAAGCCGTCACGGATCCTGCCGTAATAAAATACTACGATACAGCAACTCTTAACGATTCGGCGAATCCCGGCCCTCGCCCGTTCGTCCATCTTAACAATACCGGGGCGAACAGTTCCGATGTGCTCACCATAAAATCTACAGTAGCAAATCTTAATTCTACGAGCAAAAAATGGTCCATGATCACCGAGGCTGTGGGGAACCTTCCAACGATCAAACAGTGGGGCGTATCAGCTATGGATTTTACCGCCGTTCCGACCCCCGACAACTTCATCGTTATCAACGACACCGGCCAACTGCAGACTAGCGGCGTCAGCACTGGTTGGAGTTTTCCCTTCCAGGCCGTTTTTAATACTAACGCCAACCTCATCGGGACCCCAGCCTTCAATAGCCAGAACCAACAAGTCAATTACATTTATGGTCTTGATAATCAATCCGGCGGGCACGTTATGCCGTTCAACCGCGTGGATTACTACTTGGACGACGAAATCGGCACTGATATTCCACAAAGTTGCATCGGCACCTACACCCTGTATCGAAGCACGATCAACCAGGCGACAAACGGCAACCAGGTTGCCGGCATGCTAAACAAAACCCCCCTTATCGACTGCGTGAAGGATTTTCAGGTGGCCTTCGGGATCGATCCCTATGGGGACCCCACTCAATCGATCGTGTGGGAACAAAGTCTGCTAAACCCGGACGGAAGCGCAATGTCCGCAGCGGATATGCAGTTGCAGCTCCGTGAAGTGAGGGTGTTTCTGCTCTTCAGGGAAGGATTGGGAGATAATGGCGCCACCCCTGATTTTCGCTTTTCCGGCTATTTGAATCTTGGCGATCAGGACATTGCCCATAGCCTCGATCCGACAGATTATCCAAGCGTACCGAACACTTTTGTGCAGTGGAGCCCTGCGAAACTGACGGGGGCTCCTCAACTCAATACGGGAGGCTTTACCCCTACGAACTCAACAGACGTTCAGTATCGTTGGAAGGTCCTTGAAATGGCTATCAAACCCTTGAACCTGACGAACTTGACATACCGATGAAATTGACTGAGAAAATGATAAACCCGGTCCAAAACCAAAAAGGAATTGCCCTCATTGCCACACTGATGCTGATGGTGCTTGGTTTTGCAATCGTGGCAATCCTGTTCCGGCTCTCTACACAGGAAACGAAACTGGCCCGTCTCGAACAAGGTTATACAACCGCACTGAACGCGGCCAAGGCTGGAACGGACCTGTTCATTTACATGGTGCAAAATGGAGTGTACAGTCCCCCTAGCGCGCCTTTCGGCCAGCTTGCCAATCCGTCTTATTTTGCAATAAAGATGCAGAATGCGGCGAACAATCCGCTGAACAACTGGCAAAACAAAGGATGTCCATCCCAAGCTAATGCGACAAGCCCGTTTCCCAGCGACCCCACCGACGTCGTCGGCTATTATCAGGACATAACCCTTACATTGTCCAACTACACAGTCTACATCAAAGTCATCGATAACTGGTACACTGCAGCAACAAGCGTCCTTGGTCCGTGCCAGGTCAACGGCTGCAACTATTACACGGTCGTCTCACGGGCTGTATCGCCGGATTTAAGCGAGCATGCCGAAGTTTTGTTCGTCTACCGCTGGGGTTCATGAAGAGTTAACGTTTCACCCCTCAGGGTACGTTTCCGCGGCTGCCCTCGATTTCCCTGCCGGAACGAAAATTATTCCTCTAGAATATGGCAAACTGGTATAAAAAAGATGCCGGGTTGTCCCATCGGCCTTTGGCTCCCTCTTCTTGAATCGGTCTATTTTGTGGGTAACTTAGTATAAGGTTGCCACTGCTCCATTGATTACACACCACATGAGGCTCGAAATGAAACCAAAGCAGGCCGCCGTGTTCTCCTTTGCCGTTATTGCGGCCTGCATCATAAGCTTCGAAGTCTTCGATGCGCCGGCCGCGCGTTTTTGTGCAACGGTTGACTACAGAATCAAAGACGTCTTTGAGCTGATGACCCGGTTGGGGTTATCCACGCCCTTCCTGGTGGCCGCGCTCGCCGGATTTATCTACTTTCAATTCATCAAAAAAAACGAAATCCGGGCAAACGCGGCCGCTTTTCTGTTCGCAGCCGTTGCCCTCTCGGGACTTGCGAACGATCTCATCAAGGTGCTGGTTGGAAGGAGCAGGCCGGCCCTGCTGCTCGCCAAGGGCGCATACGGGTTCAAACCCTTTACGGATCAATATTATTACGCCTCCTTCCCATCGGGCCACGCCAATACCATAGCCGCCCTGTGTTACGGACTGAACGTTGTAACCCGCCGCTTCAAGTATGCATTATTGAGCATAGCTTTGGCTGTAATGGCCAGCCGTGTTATACTGGGGGCTCATTTCCCGGGCGATGTATTGTTCGGGGCTTACCTGGGAGTAGTTATCACTTCACTCGTTGCTGTGGGTTTTGAGAAAAAAGGGCTCGTGATAACCCAACAGCCCGAATGAGCGCATGGATTGGAGGTCCGCATGCCTTTTATGAACATCGGGGACATCGATCTCAATTACGAAATCCACGGCGAGGGATTTCCCCTCCTTTTTATAAGCGGGCTTTCAGCAAGCACCTCGACGTGGGGAGGACAAATCCCTTTTTTCGAGCAGCATTACAGATGCATACTCTTCGACAACAGGGGGGCCGGTCTGTCCGGAAAACCCCCCGGGCCATACAGCATGGCGCAAATGGCCGAAGACGCGCTTGGTCTGCTTGACCGCCTCCTGATAGAAAAGACCTTCGTATTCTCCCTTTCAATGGGCGGAATGATTGCTCTCGAGCTGGCAAGGATTGCCCCCAAAAGACTTGTGGCCATGCTCCTTGGATGCACCAATGCGGGTGGGAAAACCCGTATTCCGCTCTCGCGGGAGGCAAGTTTGCTCCTGACGAACAATGCCGGGCTCAGTCGCGAGGAAATCCTCCGGAAAGACACACCCCTGTTTTTCAGCCAAAGATTTCGGACCGAAAACCCCGAAGCAATAGAAGAACACTACCGCCGGCTGATTCTGACGCCGCTTCAGCCGGAGTATGCATTTCAGGCTCAACTGATCGCGATCAATCGTTTTGACTGCACGGACGCCCTGGAAAAAATCAGCACGCCGGCGCTGGTCGTGGCCGGCACGGAAGATGTTTTGATTCCACCGGCAAATTCAACTTATCTTGCCGGCCGGCTTCCAAAAGCAGAGTTGCTTCAGATACCCGGGGCGGGGCATTCTTTGCATGTCGAATGCCGGGATATTCTCAATGAGGCTGCTCATCGTTTTTATCAGAAACACCTTGGTCCAAATCAAACTCCCTGAGGAAGTTTTGCCTGAGGAAAGCTTCTATTTTTGCTGAAAGCTCCCGCTCTGCTCCCCAGTAGAAATGATCCACGGAGGGAAATACTTCCAGCTTGGCATCCGGTTGGTCGGGGAACCAATTTTTCAGAGATTCGAGCGAGCAGAAATTGTCTTGATTTCCAACGGTTACAAGTGTGGGCGCTTCAGGCAGTCTGAGTCCCTCAAAAGAAATAAAATCCAGCGGTGGCGAGATAAGGATGAGCGAATCCAGGGAAAGGCCCATCCGGATTGCTTCCATCGTCGCCCATGCTCCGTAGGAGTAGGATGCGAAGTCGATGCGCCCGGGGGACCGGGCGCGGAGGAATTCTGAGACGGCGATCAGATCTGAAGCATCTTCTTTTCCCTGTGCCGGATGTCCGCCGCTTGTGCCCGCTCCCCTGAAATTGAACCTCAGAGTTGCCCACCCCAGGTCTGCGAAGGTCTGCCGCGCCGCCTGGACTACATTATTGTGCATGTCGCCTCCGTAGAGCGGATGGGGATGGCAAATGATTGCATTTCGGCCAATGCGCCCCTGCTCGAAGAGTCCTTCGATGCTTATTCTGCCTCGATCTACGGGTATTTGGACCGGCTCTTCAGCCATAATTCGATCCTTTACGGTTTCCATTTGGTTGCCTATAATGGTTTAATACACCGAAATGGCCGGTTTTTCCACCCATGAAAAGGATGTTGAATGTCCCGATTTAAATCGGCTCTCGCGCTTAGCGGAGGCTCCGCGCGAGCACTGTCCCACTTGGGGGTGATCCAAGAGATCGAGCGCAGGAATTTGGAGTTCGACTTGATAGTCGGGACAAGCATGGGGGCCGTAATAGGCGGTCTTTACGCCTACTTTGGCGACTCGGCGAAAGTTATAGAGAGGCTGAAAAATCTTTTCGAGAGCAAACTTTTCCTCAAAACCGCCACAAACGCGGTGGACGAAGATTTCGTTTTTATCGGTCCCGACGGTTTTTTAAACCGGTTTATGTGGCTGTTCAGGCAGGGCGTCTTCTGCACCCGCACAGTGCTGCACATGGAACTGGTGGCGAATGATCTCTACGACGAATTGTTTTCCATGCTGATTCCGGACGTACTCATTGAAGATCTGCCCGTCCCGTTTGCAGCAGTTGCAATGGACCTGCGGACGGGAGAAGAGATCGTGCTGACCCGGGGGTCTTTGAGACGCTCCATCGCCGCGAGTTCCTCGATTCCCGGGATGTTCCCGGCAATCGAGATAAACGGACGGATGCTGGTTGACGGGGGCTGGGCGGATAATGTCCCCGCCGTCCCCGCGATCGTTCTGGGATCTCATTTCGTCCTTGCAGTGGACGCTACTCTCGAAATTCCGGCAATTGCGACATACCCAAGGTCCGCAATGGAGATACTGTTTCGTTGCAATGAGATCACGCGCATTCTCCTGAACAAACATCGTAAATCGGCCGCTGACGTTTTGATAGTTCCAGAGATAAACGACATATTCTGGGCGGACTTCAAATCCCTTGAACATTGTCTGGACGCAGGAAAAAAAGCATTCGAGGAAAACGCATCAACCATCTCGAAGCAGATGCGTCTGCGCCGGTTTCGCACACTCGAAGGGGCCATTCATCCCGGCAGGACCGGAGAGTGGAAGCATCCGCTGGTCATAGTGTGATCGAGATTAGACACATTGAGATAATTTTTTTTCCTTTGACAAGACACTGCCCACCTATGCAATAGTAGATCGTCTTTCCAGTCGACCGCGATCAAGAACAAATTGCAAGATGAAAGGGGATATCCAATGGCTCAAAGGAGTATCTTAGCCGTTTTCGTCATGGCCTTGAGTCTGTGCCTCCTTCCGCCCGTGTTATCAACAGCCGGAGTCAGCGAGGATGCCAAGGTCCAGGCAGCGACGTCCGTTATGAAGGAGATCATGGACATTCCCGAGTGTGCAATTCCCCCCAGTCTTTTGCGCAACGCGCAGGGAATCGCTATATTCCCCGATCTGCTCAAGGCGGGATTTATTTTTGGGGGCCGTTATGGAGTAGGGGTACTGCTGGTGCGCAATGAGGATCGATCGTGGGGCAACCCTGTATTTTTCCGCCTTATAGGGGGCAGTTTTGGGTGGCAGGCCGGTGTTCAATCCACCGATGCGATACTTCTGATCAACTCCATTCGCAGCCTGGATGCAATATGCGGCGGCAAATTCACTCTCGGGGGTGATGCTTCGATAGCGGCGGGACCCCTCGGCAGGCAAGCAGAAGCGGCAACGGACATTTTGCTCAGGGCGGAGATATACTCCTACTCCAGAAACAGGGGCCTTTTTCTGGGACTTTCGTTAGAAGGGGCCGCAATTCAGGTAGACTATGGTGCGACTGCGTGCTTCTATAACGTTCCGGGGTTGCTGCCGATGGACATTTTGAGAAGACCCAATATGGTGATGACGCCACCTGCGGTTGCGGTAGAACTCAGGCGGGTGCTCGATTGGTACTCCACACACTAAAAACCGGTTCGGCAGCGCTGTCGGGGGAAGTTCAAACGGCTGAATGCCGTCCAACCAGAGTGCTCATATAACAAAAACCTGGTTCCTCCCCTCTTTTTTCGTCTGGTACATCGACTGCGGGTTATTTTCACCTCGGATGTCAGTGCCGGCTCAGGCAACCAACCAAACTGCGATACCCTCGGCGAGGTGAATAAGCTTGCCCGTCACCCGCCCCATGTCGAACTCATCCACACAGGAAAGCCCTTTTCTTCCCATCGCTACCGTGCCGTACCCTCCCCGGAGTGCCTCGTCAAAAAGCGCCCCGGCGCGGCTTGCGACACCGGAAATGACTTTAGTCGAGATTTTCTCCAGTCCGATTCCAGATGAGACGAGGATACGGGTTGCAGAATCGAAGGTCGGTTTGATCTGGTTTTCGGCTTCCTCAATTAGCCGTCGCCGGTATTCTTCCGGAAATATCTTTTCCTGGCCGGTCCAGGACACCGTAATTCCACGAACCACATGAACGAGTCTGACGGAGTTGCTCGAGGCATTGATCATCTTTGATACGTGATACACTGCCCTCATGGCTGGCTCAGAGGAGTCCATAGCAATGATCACTCCCCCGCCCCCGGCGTTTTTCCCGACCAGCCACAGGTTGGCGGAAGTCAATTTTGCCGCCATTTTCGCTGCCACGCTTCCAAGCACCTGTGCGCCGGCACCCCCGAACCCGCTGCGTCCCATCAGTATTGCGTCGTACCCGCGCTGTGCCTCTTGCAAAAGGTCTCTGGCAATACCTTCTTTAACTTTCCGGATGCTGATCATAATGGAATATTCGGGTATTCCTATCCTCGTGAGCCGACGCCGAATATCGCGCATAAGATCGCGGGCCTGTTTTTCCCGCTCGACTTCCCATATCCTAAGATGCTCCGGCAGGTTAGTCGGATCCTTTGCCCGGTCCCAGAACGATTCCGGGGCCTTTGGCATTACGTGGAAAAGAACTAACTCGGCGTGCCGGGCGGGAACTATTCCACTCAGGTAATCGACAAGACCTTGGGTCTGTTCCGAGCCATCTACGGCGATAAGCACCTTACTGGATACTGCTTCCATATCTTTGCCTCCGGAACGGAACACTCCCGGAAAGTTTCCGCCCTGATCCGGCCGCCAGGCGGGATCGATCTTTCGGGTATACCTGCGCCGGACGCCGTTCCGAATGCTGGATCCTTCGCGGAGAGGGAAATACCCGGGCGCTGCTTCCTGTGGTGTTTATCCATCACCCCTGGAGCAGTATCCCGAGAGTTTTTCCGGACGGGAGCCGGTAAGCGGGTGACATTATTCTTTCTCGAGTGGGAAGGTGAGTTTTGCCCCGTACCACCCAATTACTAAAACCATAGGGCAAAGGGAAAAGATGAGCAACAAATAAACGAAGCCGGCGCCCCTTGGTCTTGTCAGAACACCGGGAGTTATTTCATGCCAGACCAGGGCAACAAGAGACACGACCAGCATGAGCAGGGAAACGGCCATCTTTATATTGGTCGGCCGAGTTGGTCGTGCCAGGTAATTGACCGTCCAGGATATGAAGCCGGTCAGCATTGCGATCGGGGTGAAGATCACACCACCTGCGAGGCAGTGGAAAGCGGTCGCATCGTATGAAGGGTCGCCTGTCATGATATACAGGAAAGTAAAGAAGACGGCCGAGAGCATGAATACGATAGGAAAATGCACCGTCATCGGGTGTGGGTGTCTGCGGAGAAAGGGCAATTTCTCGAACAGTGGTTCAAAAAAGGTCTTTTGCTCAATTTCGGGAACGCTCATCTGCCTGATAATCCCGACCTGAGGATATCTATCGAGGACTTCCGGCCCGTGAGGAGCGCCGCCAATGTCTGTAGAGAGGTCCTTTCCGGAAGAATGGCGTCTCATGTGGCTCCCTGTTTTCCACAGACTACTCTTGGTAACGTCATAGACCCTGCCTTCATAGGCGATATAAACGGGTCTTCCTTCCTTGCCGTCTTTTTGTGCAAGTTCCTCGAGGCTAAGTTCGGCATCCGGCATATCGGGTCTCCCCTGGTCAGATTTTTTGCATGACTTTCGAATATAAGAATCGAACGGCTTAATACAATTGCTGCAGGACCGTAGATTCCAGTGCGTCCCTCGATTGCATTTTATATGGGGATCACTTATGGTGATTAGCACATCTGTACGATTAAAAGTAGTGAAAGGCCGGGTGTAGTTTTTTGCGGCTCACCGGCCGGTACGCGGCGAAGAGCCAAAAAAAAGCTCGGGGGATTTCTTCGTATATAAGCGCTAAAAGGCGCGGGAGGTTGGTTTCCTTGAAAGTGGCGTGCTCTTTTGTGCTGTCGTTTATGTTTTTTTTGTTTGCCGCTCCTTGCTCGGCAGAGGTGTTCAAGGACGCATCAGAAGCTCGGCTCTCGAACGGCCTCAAGATCATAATGCTCGAAAATCACAAATCACCGCTTATATCTTTCCAAGTCTGGTACCGGGCTGGAGCGCGGAACGAAAAAACGGGCAAAACCGGTCTCGCGCACATGCTTGAGCACATGATGTTCAAAGGTACGGGCAAAGTCAGCGGGGAGCAGTTTGCGAAGACAATCTATGAGCTGGGAGGCGAGCAAAACGCGACCACCTCGCACGACTTTGCGGCTTTTTTCGAAACGCTTGCCTCGGACAATATAGGGGTGCCGATCGATTTTGAATCGGACCGTATGAGCAATCTGGTCCTTCGAGAGAGTGATTTCCGAACAGAGAGGATGGTCGTTCTCGAAGAGAGGCGGATGCGCGTCGATGACAATCCGCAGTCGTTTCTGCTGGAGCAACTGGAGGCGGCGGCATACCAGTCTCAGCCTTACCACTGGCCAGTCATTGGATGGGCGGAAGATATCGAGAGGCTGACGGTCGAGGACGTAAAGGCTTTCTACTCAACCTACTACAACCCGGCCAACGCGTTTGTGGTCGTAACCGGCGACTTCAAGAAGGAAGCCCTTTTACCCGAGCTGGAAAAAGCATTCGGGAAAATACCGGTCGGAACACCTGCGCAGCAGTATTTCATTCAAGATCCCCCTCAGCCGGGCGAAAGACGAGTGATTGTAGAACGTCCGGCCCAAGTCGGGAATCTGGTTGTGGCTTGGCACGTTCCCAATCTGAGAAGCCAGGACAGTTACATACTGGAGGTCATAAAGGCGATTCTTGCTGAGGGCAAGACCTCCAGGCTCTATGATCACCTGGTACGCGGAAAAGCGCTCATACTCGAATCATCCGTGGATTATGACCTGACTACTCAGGACCCTGGCCTCTTTTCTATTTCCGTCACCTTTCTTCCAGGGAAGGATTCCGGAGAAATAGAACAGGCTATTTATGAAGAACTTGAGCTTCTCAAGAAAACTCCAGTAGCAGCCAGGGAACTCGAAAAGGCGAAAAACCAACTGGAAGCCGACTTCGTTTTTGACCAGGAATCCATCTTCTCCCTGGCCCAGAATCTGGCCGAGTACGAGATAGCCCTTGACTGGGCTTCTATCGGCGCGTACGTTCCCTCAATCAGGAGCGTTACGCCGCAGGAAATTCAACGGGTTGCCTCCAAGTACTTCACGGCCCAAAACCGCAATATCGGGATTCTGACTCCCACGGGGCCGCCCGCTAAGTTGCCCTCCGGCGCCGGGCCTGCAGGCGGCGGTATAAAAGGAAAGAGCATAAGGCTTCGCGCTTACGATGTTCGAAATGAAGTTATTCCCTAGGCTGCGAGCGGTTGTCATGAATCCAAAGAAAACCTCCATTGTGTTTATTGTTGCCCTGATCGTGCCTTTGTTGACCGGTGCTTACTGCCTGGCGATGCCGAAGGCCGAAAAGGTCGAATTGTCTAACCACCTGACGTTGCTCGTGTTCGAAGAGCATTCGATTCCAATTGTTACGCTGGAATTGCTGGTCTCCGCCGGTTCGGCGCGTGATCCGCAGGATATGAAGGGTCTGGCCAACTTGACCGCCAATTCTATTCTGCTCGGGACGAAGCGTTTTTCATTCGATGAGATAAACAAAAGGCTTGATTTCATCGGGGGCAATCTTTATGCGGACTGTTCCAAAGACTTCGCCACGATTGGGATGCAGGTGCTCAAAAAGGACCTTGACACGGGGGTTGGCCTTTTTACGGATATAGTTGTCAATCCCACCTTTCCCTTGGCCGATGTGGACGGACAAAAAGATGACATAATCGGATCTCTGAGGACGAAAGAGGACGATCCGCTGGAGGTCGCAATGAGGGCCTTCGATAAGGCGCTTTTCCTGGACAACCCTTACGCCAGTCCCACAGAGGGTACGGAAAAATCGGTTGCCGCAATAGGTACGGAAGATCTTTCCAAATTTTACTCCTCTTTTTACCGGCCAAACAACTCAGTCCTGGTTATCGGAGGAGACATAACCCTTCAGGAAGTAAAGACCCTGATAGTTCCCGGATTGAGTGCTTGGGAGGCCGCCGAAGTGCCCGAACCGTCTTTCCGAAAGGAATTCGCCGAAGGAGCTGTAACTGTGGCCATCGATAAACCCGTATCGCAGGCCACGATCATAATCGGTTGTCCCGCCATGGAGCGAGCCAGCGAAGACTATTATCCTTTCCAGGTGATGAGCCAGATCCTGGGCTCAGGCGATCTGTCGAGTCGGCTCATGACCGAAATACGCATCAAAAAGGGACTTGCCTATGGGGTCGAAAGCCTTCTGGCGGCCCGCAAGTATGCAGGTTCTTTCCGCGTTATAATTCAGACCAAGGATGAGTCTGCCAAAGAGTCTACAGCACTTGCTCAAAAAGAATTGGAGCGGCTGCAGCTCGAGCCGGTTTCAGAGGCGGAGCTCCAGGGCGCAAAGAAGTTTTTAATCGGCAATTTTCCATTAAAATACAGTTCCCAGCAGGATTTTGCAAAGTTTCTGGCTCAAATCGAATTCTACGGACTTGGGTCCGACTATCCCGAAATGTACGCCAAGCTGATAAATGCGGTGACGGCGGAAGATATTCTCAGGGTGGCGAAGAAATATCTCAAACCAGAGAATGTACTAGTCATTGTAGCCGATCTGAAGAAGGCACAAATCAAATGAAGGCGCAGTGCGTCTGACTCTCACTCTATGATTACCACAAAGAGGATCGGACTTAGTCCAAATTTTGACGGGTTTCTCAGGTTTCATAAGGAAAGCTCCGTGCCGAGATTAAAAATTAGACAGAAAGGCGATCACCAACTATTGTAATTTCAACCCGCAGTATTATTTTTGTTGCGCAAAGAGTCCCGCCGCAAGCCATTTACGGGATTCATCAGTTGATTTTTTCACTATTTATCAAAATATTTCCATGCACGTTGAATAGTGGAGCTTTTGGCAAATGCCGGATCTGTGCCGCCGGGATTTTCTCAAACTATTCGGAATAGCTGGAACAGGAACCATGCTGTACGGCTGCGGTGAGCCTGCCGCACGGTATCTGATTCCTTACCTTCATCCGCCTGAAGACGTCGTCCCGGGCAAGGCAGTGTATTACGCTACAACCTGCCGTGAGTGTCCGGCAGGATGCGGGATGCTCGCGAAAAATCGTGAGGGGCGTATCGTAAAGGTGGAAGGCAATCCCGCACACCCGGTCAGCGGGGGCAAACTATGTATGCGAGGGCAGGCCTCGCTCCATGGCCTGTACAACCCCGACCGGTTCACGGGTCCGATGCAGCGAAATGAGGCCGGTGGTTTCGATCCAATCACCTGGGACCAGGGCGAGGAGATCCTGGCTGCGAAACTGTCTGAGGCGGTCCGCAAGGGCGGGAGCGGCCGGATCTTGATTATGACCGACCTGAGCACCGGATCTTTACACGATCTGACAGGGTTGTGGCTGAGTGAAATGGGCCAGCGAAACGGTCATATAATTTATGAACCCTGGTCTTATGAGCCTCTGAAAAAAGCCAACCAGACAGTTTTTGGCCTCGATGCCATTCCGGCTTACCGGTTCGATGAACTCGATTTTCTGATCTCATTTAACGCGGGTTTTCTGGAAACCTGGATATCCAATCTCGAATTTGCGCGCCAATACGGATCTTTTCATCCAATCATGGGTGAGAGGAAAAATACCTTCGTCTTCGTCGGGCCTCGGCTTTCTATGACGGCAAACAATGCCGACCTGTGGATTCCGACGCGCCCCGGAACGGAGTACGCGGTGGGGCTGGGAATGATTCGGGCAATCCTTGACAATAATCTCGCGCCCGGGTTGCCTGCGGATCGGAGGGAGGCGCTTTTATCGACGGTTAAAGACTGGACCGTTGACAAGTCAGCCGCTGTGGCTGGGTGCGATCCAGGCCTCATTGAAACCGTCGCCAAAAGGTTTGCGGAGGCGGCTCGCCCTCTCGCGATCGCTGAAGGCCTTTCTCAATGTTTGCCGAATGCAACCGAAACGGCCGTTGCCGCAAATCTGCTGTGCACTGTCAAACCTGCGACTCTCTCAGCGATCGACTTCAATCGAGTGTCCTCATATACCATGGTCGCGCGGGGTGAGGATGTCAAAACCCTTACCGACCGGATGCGCTCAGGGGAAGTGGATGTTTTCCTTTTCCGGGGAGTGAATCCCGTTTTCTCGCTCCCAAAATCCTGGGATTTTGCCGGAGCGCTGAAGGCCGTGCCTTTTGTGGCGGGGTTTTCTCCAGCGATTGACGAAACCGGCGCACTGGCTCACCTGGTCCTGCCCAGTCATTACTCCTTCGAATCGTGGGGTGATTATTCACCAAGACAGGGGGTGACCGGGTTCTTGCAGCCTGTTATGGGACCGATATTCAATACGAAGCATATGGGGGACATTCTGATCTCGACGGGCAAGAAGGTGAAGGGAGAAGAAAGCTTCCCTTTCAAGGATTTCTATGAGGCGTTCCAGGGTTACTGGACGCGAATATCTTCTGAGGCCGGGATCGAATTCGATACCTTCTGGCAGAACGTGGTCATGCAGGGTGGTTACTGGCCGGAACAGCCCGAGTCAGCCCCGGCGCTCACCCTCCCCGTGCCGTCCTTTAACTTTCCCGACCCGGAGCAAAAGCCGACAGTAGAGCTTCCTATGGTCATCTATCCAACAATACAGTTTTATGATGGCAGGATGGCCAACCACATGTGGGTACAGGAGATCCCCGACCCGATGACCCAGGTGACATGGGGGGGATGGCTGGAGATTCATCCGGAGACCGCCAGGAAATTGGACCTGAAGAAAGGAGAACTCCTCCGGGTGAAAACGGGTTATGGGACCATCGAAATTCCTGCCCTGCCCATCTACACCGTGCCTGAGGGTGTCATCGCAATACCGGCCGGCCAAGGGCATTCCAACTTTGGCAGGTTTGCAAAAGGGCTCCCCGCTAATCCTTTCGAGCTTCTGGGGCCGGATATCGACCCGGTTTCCGGCGCTATCCTGCGACACGAGTTAAACCTGACAATCGAAAAAACAGGTGGGACATTCGATATTGCAAACACCGATGGAAGCTTCTTCCAGCATGGCCGAGACATGGCTGTGGCAATAAGCCTGGAAGAGCGTAACAGGATGGCGGTGGCAGGAGAAAAGCCCAAGTTATATTACCCCTTGCCGGAAGGCTACCAAAAGTCGAAGGATTTCTATCCTCGGCAAATGTACAAAGAATATCGCTGGGCAATGGTCGTGGACCTCGACCGCTGTATTGGCTGCGGGGCCTGCGTAGCCGCATGCTACTCGGAGAACAATGTTGCAGTCGTAAAAAGGGAGCAGGTCCTTAAGGGACGCGAGATGTCCTGGATAAGGGTGCAGAGATATTTTGACGACGACAAAAAGGGCGCCAAATGGCTGGTAATGATGTGCCAACATTGCGACAACGCGCCGTGTGAGTACGTCTGTCCGATTTTCGCGCCGCAGCATAGCAAAGAAGGGCTAAACAACCAGATATACAATCGTTGCTTTGGAACGCGATTCTGTTCTCAAAATGACCCCTACAAAGTGCGGCGATTCAACTGGTATACATTCACCCGGCCAGAACCCCTAAAATGGCAGCTAAATCCAGATGTTACGGTGAGACAAAAAGGAGTGATGGAGAAATGCTCCTTCTGTGTCCACAGGATCATAGAGGCAAAACTGGAGGCCAAGGCGAAAGGCCAGGAAAGAGTGCGCGACGGGGACTTTACGACAGCTTGCGCGCAGACCTGTCCGACCGGCGCCCTGATCTTTGGCAGCCTGATTGACCCGGACAGCAGGGTATCCAAGCTGATTAACGATGTGAGGGCTTACCAGGTGTTGTCGTACCTCAATACCAAGCCTGCTGTGATTTACCTCAAGAGGGTGACTCAGAAGATTACAGTCTGATTAAGGTTTTAAAGGGACCTACACGATGGGGGCGATAGTTTCCAATGGGGTTGGCGAGGCGGCGAGGCCGCAGGAACTGACCACTTACGGCGCGGTAGACGATCAGATACTCGGGGCCATGTGGAAACCCGGCGGTTTTTACTGGCTTTGTGTAGCGATCACCGGGCTGGGCGTTCTCGTCGGCGCTTGTTGCTGGGGATACCAGATAGCAACGGGTCTTGGGGCGGAGAATATCCTCCATCCTGTGATGTGGGGCACCTACCTGACCAACTTTGTGTTCTGGGTCGGTATAGCACATTCCGGCACCCTCATTTCGGCCATTTTGTTTTTATTTCGCGCATCCTGGAGGACTACAATTTCCAGGAGTTCCGAAGCGATGACCATTTTCGCGGTAATGATAGCCGGCATGTTTCCGCTGATTCACCTGGGGCGCGTATGGCTGGTGTACTGGATACTTCCGTACCCCAACCAACGGAATTTATGGCCAAATTTCCAGTCGCCTCTGGTTTTCGACGTGGTTGCAATCTCGACATATCTAACTGTAAGTTTTCTTTTCTGGTACACGGGCATGATCCCGGATCTGGCGACCATCAGGGACCGCACTTCCGGAATAAAGAACAGGATATACGGTTTTTTCTCGCTTGGCTGGAGTGGTTCGAGCAAGGCATGGAAGAATTACGGGACCGCCTACCTGTTGTTTGCAGCCCTTGCCACACCGCTGGTAATTTCCGTGCATAGCGTGGTTTCCTGGGATTTTGCCCTGGGTGTCGTTCCAGGGTGGCACAGCACGATTTTCGCTCCATATTTCGTTGCGGGCGCGATTCATTCCGGGCTTGCGATGGTCCTGGTGCTTCTCATTCCGATGCGCAAGATATTCAGGTTCGAAAACCTGATCACGATGGATGTGCTCGAAAATATCGGCAAGACAATCATCCTGACCGGCCTTATAGTCGGCTACTCATACATGGTCGAACATTTCATCGCCTGGTACGGCGGCGGCAAGGCCGAAGAGGCCCAGTTCATGTGGCGGATAACCGGCTACTACTCCTGGTGCTTCTGGATAATGATTATCTGCAATGCGGTGGTTCCGATATTTTTATTTTTCAAGAAAATCAGGACCAACCTGGCGGGCCTTTTCTCCATAAGCATCCTGGTGCTGATAGGGATGTGGTTCGAGAGGCTGGTGATCATTGTGGGGTCGGAAGCCCATGAATACGACCCCTACTCATGGGGTGTCTACAAGTATCCGTCCATAGTTGAATGGGGCATCCTGATCGGTTCTTTCAGCCTATTTTTTTTCCTTTTCCTCCTTTTTGCAAAGTTTCTTCCCACGATTGCGCTAACGGAGGTAAAGGAGGCGATACCCGTTCCGGTCAGGAAAACGTAAGAGGAAACCTCGATGGCTAAAAAGGTGGCGGTAGTCGGGATTTTCGCGTACCTCAACGAGGTTGTTGCGGCTGTGGAGGGCCTCAGGGAGCAGAAGGTCCCTATTGAGGCGGTTTATTCCCCGATGCGGACTGAAGAAATCCGGGAAGCGCTTGGAGACTCGATACTGGGACCGGGACGTTTCTTCACCCTGACCGGAGGGATTCTGGGGATCCTGACTGGGGTTTCTCTTGCCTGGTACACGGCCGCGCAGTGGCGGTTCGTAGTGGGCGGCAAGCCTCCGATCCCGATAATACCAGCAGTTATACCAGGTTTCGAATTTCTCATCCTGATAGCTGTTTTTTTTACGCTGGGAGGTTTGCTTTTCCTGAACAGGATGCCGAAAAAGCGCCTTCCCGCGCATTACGACAAGCGTTTCAGCCAGGACCGTTTCGGGATCCTGATTTATTGCACTGACGCAGATCGTGAGTCGGTTTCGAGCATCTTGAAGAACCTGGGGGCCGAGGAGGTCCGTCAGATTGAAGAATGAGACTTACCCGGAAATCGAGCTTGCAAAAAAATCTCTAAGCTGGGGAACGTACAAAGCGTTGAGCCTGGTCCTTTTTGTGATCGGCGCTGCGGCTTTTTCCTACCAGCTTTTCGCCGGTGACGCCACGAGGGCCTGGTCCGCTTATCTGACCAACTATGTCTATTGGACAGGCCTTGCGTTCGGGGCTTTCCTGCTCTCTCCGGTTCTCGTTTTGACAAACGCCACCTGGGGAAGGCCGGTAAAGAGATTATCAGAATCAGTCGCTTTTTTCCTCCCCGTTTCTTTCATTCTGCTTTGGCCTCTATTCCTCGGAAGGGCGAATGCTTTCTGGTGGGTGCTTCATCCGGAAGAACAGAAAGCGCCATGGTTGAATACTCCCTTTTTCTTTGCGCGCGAGGGCATTGGGCTGCTTGCCCTGGCTGTCACGGGGGTCCTGATAGCCTACCATTCCGTCAAAAGCGACATGGAATATATGGAGGGGAAGGAGAGCGCGCCTGAGCGCCAAAGCGCTCAGTACACCCTGTCTACCGTTTACGTCATCCTCTATGCGTTCATTTTGACGCTGGTGGCGTTCGACATGATGATGTCGCTCAACCCGGAGTGGTTCAGCACGCTTTTCGGGGCCTATTATTTCGTAATTTCCTTCTATGCGGGGCTTGCGTTTCTGGCCATTCTATCCACGTTTGCCGTCAAAAAAATGGGTATGGGCAGGGCCATCGAACAGAAGCAGTTTCACGACATGGGCAAGCTCCTTTTCGCCTTCTGTGTGGTTGGTTTGGATTTTTTCTATGTTCAGTTCCTGGTCATCTGGTACGGCAATCTGCCCGACGAGACCCGATACGTGATCTGGCGAGTTATCTACGATCCATGGGCGGCGCTGGCGTGGACGGTGCTGATTGTGCTTTTCATAGTCCCCTTCATAGTTTTGCTCATAAGAAAAATAAAGATGAAGCCCGTCCTTATGACGGCAATATCGATATGGATTTTGATCGGAATCTGGCTGGAAAAATTTCTGCTGGTGGCTCCTTCGATGGTGAAGAGCAAGTCGCTGCCGCTCGGAGTATTTGAAATACTGATAACCATAGGATGGCTTGGGCTTTTCGCTTTCTGTGTGTGCACTTTTTTACAGAGATACCCTGTGCTGGCGGTTTCCGACCCGAAACTTGCCGCGGCGCTTGAGCCGGAAGCGGAGAAAGTGCATTTGGCGTGAGAAGTAAGCATTCACCACAGAGGCACAGAGAGCGCAGAGAAAAAACTTAGACAGGATTAACAGGATCAAGATGAGTGGTTATGGAATTGAGGAATTAATCCCCGAATACCTCAATCCGTAATTCTTTAATTTGCTATCATCGACCGAGAGAAAATGGCTGAAGGCGGAAAGACGACGAGAAAAGCAGCGAGGTGGTGGATAGGGTGGTTGTTAGGAACCGTTCTGCTTCTGGGGACGCTTCTCTACTTATTTTTCCTTTTTCCCAGGCAGGACATCGGACCGGTCCAGCCGATCTATTTCAGCCACAGGATTCACGCCGGGGTAAAACAGATCAACTGCCGTTTCTGCCATCCTTATGTCGAGCGTTCGGAGCATGCGGGATTGCCGGAGGTCGAAAAGTGTTTCTTTTGCCATAAATATATAATTCCGATGCACCCCGAGATTGTGAAAGAGAAGGAATATCTCGACAAAAACGTTCCAGTCCCCTGGGTTCGAATCTATTTTGTTCCCGATTTTGTAAAGTTCAGGCATCAGCCGCACATGGTGGCGCAAATCGATTGCCTCAGGTGTCACGGCGAAGAAGTTCCATCGCTGGACCGTTTGCGCAGGGTGGATTTCCAGATGAATTTCTGCATCACATGTCACCAGGAGAGGAACGCGCAGCTTGATTGTTATCTGGGTTGTCATCATTAGTGAATAGTGACTGGTGACTGGTGACTAGATTCGGTTCCTGTCCTAGTCACTATTCATCAGTCACTAATAAATAGATACGAGGTAAGAGCCGGTGCAGTTTCTAAAGGTTGAAGAAAACGGGACCGCAAAGCTTTTTTTCCTGAGTTCGGCCATCTGGTTTGCCCTCGGCACCCTGGAAGGCATTACGGCGGCGACGCAGATGGTAGTTCCCGACCTGTACGGAGGCATTGCCGGACTGGTTTTCAGCAGGGTTCGCCCGATGCACACGACCACCATGATCTTTGGTTTCGTCGGATCAGGCCTTCTCGGGGGCGCCCACTACATACTCCCGTCGGTGCTGAGGACCCCGCTTTGGAGCGAAAAACTCGGGAAGATTTCTCTGTGGATCTGGAACCTGGCCATTCTAACGGGCGTGGTGGCGCTCGACCTCGGGCATTCACAGGGCAGAGAGTACGCCGAATGGATTTGGCCGGCCAACGTAGGGGTTTTGCTGTCAATGGCGCTAATGTTCATAAACCTTCTTCAGACCGCCGCCAACCGGCGGGAAAAGATAATGTACGTATCCACGTGGTATATATTTGCGGGCCTCGTATATACTTGGTTGATCTACTTTTTCGGACACGCCGTCTTTAACATGAAAGGTGCGATAACCGGATTGCCTGACGCCATTCTGGCCTGGTTCTACGGGCATGGCATCGTGGGCCTGTTCTTAACCCCACTCGCTATCGCCATAGCCTATTACGTCGTGCCGAGGGTTGCGCGCAGTCCGCTTTACAGCCACACACTCTCTCTTGCCGGCTTCTGGACCATCCTGGTCATATACACGCATATCGGAGCGCATCACATTCTTCAGGCGCCCATACCGGTCTGGCTGAAGACCATGGCCGTATCCGGGAGCATCGCCATGATCATTCCGGTCTTCACGGTGCTTGTGAACCTGTGGCTCACCATGCGGGGCAGGCTCGGGCTTTTCTATGCAGATATCGGCGGAAGATACATAACGGCCGGCCTGGTTTGGTATATCCTCACCTGCACCCAGGGACCGATTATGGCCCTGCCGATCGTGCAGCGGGTAACTCATTTGAGTAACTTCGTTATCGCGCACTCTCACATAGGCGTTTTCGGCTTCTCTGGAATGATCGCACTGGGGGGGATATATTACATGCTCCCCATGATTACGGGAAAACCGCTCTACAGCGTCCGTCTTGCAGACGTCCAATACTGGCTGCTCATTCTCGGCATGGCCGGTTTTTTTATTGTGCTCACAGGCGGAGGCCTCGTCCAGGGCAACGCCTGGCTTAACGGAACGACCGTCTACCGTACCCTGCCCATGATTCATATTTACTTCATAATGCGTGCGGCCTTGGGGGTGCTCATCGTTGGTGCGGCTTTCATCGGTCTTTATAACGTGATCAGGACCATCCTGGGCGAGCAGGCCGAGGGCGAGGGCGTATTCGAAAAAGAGTTTCAGGGAGCACCACAATGAAGATGACGCCGGTCGTGCTGGTTCTCGGGGGGCTGCTCATTTTCGCCCCGATACTCTTCATGTTCGTGATTCTGCCCTGGATTACGATAAGCGAGAAGGGGTCGGATATCTTCAGGGAACGCACCGCACTCGAGGAAGAAGGGCGTTCAATCTATGTGAACAATGGCTGCACTTACTGTCATACGCAGTTCATTCGCAACTTCGACTGGGACATCGGTTCCGAAAGGATAGCGCAATCCGGAGACTACGTTGCAGATTCTCCCCATCTTTTAGGGACGGAACGCACCGGCCCGGACCTTTCCGAGGAGGGCGGCGAACATCCCAACGACTGGCACCTGGCCCATTTCGCCAACCCAAGGTTCACCCGGCCCGAGTCCCTGATGCCTTCCTGGGAGTTTTTGGGTCCTGAGAGAATCAAGGCGCTCATCGCCTACAAGCAAAGCCTTGGATTTAAACTGGCCGACGCTAGAATGGCGCGGCAAAATTACTGGAAAGCCGAATCGATAGCAGCCTTCGAGTCAGGTCCCGTAAATAACGTTCAATGGATTCATTCCCATGTTCCGGAAGGCTGGAGAAAGCTGCCCAACCCCTATCTGACCTCCGCTGCGGGCCTCGAGCGTGGACACCGGATTTACCAGAGCTATTGCATCGGATGCCACGGTCCGGTGGGAGACGGCATGGGGCCTGCGCAGCCTTATCTTTACCCTCCGCCCCTTAATTTTACGATAGTCAAGGACAGGGGGATCTCCGGCGGTATACTCTACTACCAGATAATGAACGGTATCACGGGCACAGCGATGCCCTACTTCAAAAAGGACCTCCAGTCCGAGAAGATCTGGGACGTAGGCAATTATGTGGCCTTGACATTTATAGGGCAAACCGACGCCCACGCTGAGCCCAGAGGGATCGACGCGTCCTACGAACCGGTGGAGAAAGAGAAGTGATCTATTACTCCGGGTGGCTTTTTCTTGTCGTAATCAGTCTGATCGTTAGCCTTGGGGCATTCATCTGGGCGCTGCGGTCGGGCCAGTTTTCAGACCAGGAACGCGCGAGATACCTGCCGCTTGGAAAAGACCTTCTATTGCAGCCGATTCCAGGGGTGAGCCGCGCAAAACGCAGAGCTCACACGGCGGCCCTGTTCTTTATAGCAGCTATGGGTTTTACCGCCCTCGCGGCCGCATTGACGCTGGGACTTTACCATCGATGATAAAAGATCCACCGCAGAGGCGCAGAGGGTTTTGAAATAATAAACAAGCAAGAAAAACCAGAGGGAACGAATTAGAAACCAATAAAATCCGGCGCAGAGAGTGCAGAGGACGCAGAGGCTGGTCATGGACAGGTCATGGATAGAAAACGGCAATTTGCAGTTAAGACCTTGAACGAAGAAGAAGAATTTAACTGAGAGTGGCACGGATACGAATATGCGATTCTTTGTCTGGCCCGATTTCCAGTATGAAATGACCGCACTCTTTCTGGGCGCGATATGTCTCATTGCGGCCTATCTCGCCTGGGCGGGTTACCCGAGAAGGCGCATAGCCAGAACCGGACAGGACCTCGATGAAAGAGGGCGCCACGAACTCGAGAGCGGAGATCACCCGGAAAAGAACCCTGTAGGTCCTTTTCTGATCTTGACCTATCTGGTCATTGCTTCGACGTCTATAGGTTATTTGATTTACGTCTGGGCCAGCGGCAGCAGGTTTTAAGAAAGCAATGAGCAGTGATCAGACAAATTCCAGACGGATATTCAATGCCCATGGGACATCCTGAAACTCTTCGGGATAGGAGCGCCCGAGATGCACTCAGAAGAAGAATTTAGCTGGGTTAGGACCTGGTCGATCGTTGGCGCAATAGCGGCAGGGTTTCTCGCGTGGGGCATGCTGATCTATTTTGTCATTGGGGACAAAGGGCCCCCGAAGTGGGATTTCAGCGTTATCCCCGACATACCGGGTGAATCGGCCTATTCTTCGTATAGTCCGACTACACCCCACGGCCTGGCCCCCGGACCCGAGACGACGCCGGTTGAGCCTCAACACGTCATGGGGCCTGTATCGGAAACGCAACGGATGGAGGCGCCGAAATGAAAGAGACTCGAAGCGCGTCCGCTCGCTCGCTTATGAGCTACGCTGCGTTCGCAGTGCTGTTCGGCTTTGCGGCTCTCGCCCTGTTTGGTTGCAATTACGCCGAGATGCGAGACGACGAGGCAGTACAGGCCTACAACGAGCAATTCCCGCAGATGCCCCAAAAGACCATCCCTGTTGGCGGAGGCATCTGGGTGGAACGTGAAGCAATCCCATCGGAGCTTGTAAACCCCCTGGCAGACGATTCCAAAATGATTGCCTGGGGGTGGGAAAGGTATCGTTTTTACTGCATACAGTGCCACGGTCCCATGTTGGACGGCAACGGCACGGTTGGACAAAGTTTCGCCCCTCTGCCCGACAACCTCAAAAGTCCCAAGGTGCAGGAGCAAAGCGACGGTGAAATCTTTTATAAAATCCGCTTCGGTTTCGACAGGCATCCTCCCCTGTATGCCACCGTTACAGATGATGAAACCTGGGCCATCGTGCTTTACTTGAGGAGCATGAGGGAGAAGAGTGAAATCGCGAGGGGTGAGGAGTGAAGGGTGAGATTTTCACTGTTCTGCGGTCGCTGTGCGGGAGGGAAGATTGTGGTTGAGCAGCGGTCGAGCTCGCTGTGGCGCAAACCTGGTTCCTTGCGTAAAACCTTGCCGGTACTGATTTCAGCCTGCCTTCGCTTTTGATTGCGCCTCGTGTGCCGTATACAGAAATCTACAAAAAACTTGACAATACTGTTTTTTCAATGTAGCTGACCGGCCAGCCGGTCTAAAAACCGGGCGGTGGGACCGCCAGTCGGGATCTCGACGCTGCGGGAGGCGGATGGATGCAGTAAAGGAAAAAGATTTTGCTTAAGTTGGATCTTGAAGAGAAAAAAGCCTACATAGCAAAGATGGCTTCAGGGGTGTTCGCCGAAAAGGGCTATAAGGCGTCTTCCCTCCAGGATGTGTCGATGCAGGCTCAGATCAGTAAGGCCGGACTGTATCATTATTTCAAATCCAAAGAAGATATCCTTTTTTACATCTTGATCAAAAATTCCGATCTGTTCCTCGAAAAATTGAAGACAAGCCTCAGAGTCAGCCAGGAAAAGAATCTCACGCCGGAAGAATCCTTCGTCAAATTAGTTCAAACATACGCCAACCATATCAATAATGATGAAGATAAACGTTTGATCGTTTTGCGGGAAAGACACCAGTTGTCCAGCAAACGGAAAAATGAACTTTTCAAGAAAGAGCAAGCGATGTTTCGGCTGATCAAAAACGAGCTGCAAAAAATTCGCAACCTGGAAGAAGAGATCAATCCGAATGTCGTAACTTTTCTGTTCATCTCCATGAGCCACTGGCTGGGTTACTGGTTCAAGGAAGGCAAAGGGTTGGACCTTGAAACCATCATTAATCAGAATATCGAGACCATTTTTCACGGTATGCTGAAGAGGCGTTAGCGGTCAACTTTTCGTGACGGTATTTGAAAATCGCTTTTTTCATCAATGCAATGTTCGACCGGTCGGCCGGTAGATTATGGATTGCCGGTTTCGATCAAAGAATTCATGATTTCTATTGTGGTGTCAAAGAAAGGAGGTTCAACAAGACATGAAGTATCAACATCTGGACAAGTACGTCGCAACGAGCAAACAACGGGGATTTGAAAGGAATTTTTTCCTGGATGCTGAAAAGTACGAGGTCTGGGATGAGGTAAAGATCGGAGAGGAGTACGAGGCCAGCCAGAAGTTCGAAGTTAAGGCTGAAGATATAAAGGCCTTTTCGGCGGCCGTTATGGACACGAACCCCTTGTTCAATGACGAGGAATACGCAAAGAAATCACCTTGGGGGGGACTCATTGCCCATCCTTTGTTTTTCACCGCAATTGGTTTTTATTGCACCAGCACAGGGCACAGCAGTTGGATCAGGACCCCGGGCGCTTACAATCCAGGGCAAAAGAATCTGATATTCGAGCCTTTTAAGGTCGGGGATATCATTACGCTAAAACTTAAGTCGACGGACAAGTGGATCAAGCGCGGGAAACATTATCTGCAGTTCCAGCAGGATTTTATCGATCAGCATGGGACCTTGAAAGTAAGGCGCTGGCCGACCTTGATCGTGCCGCCGACCCGTGCCGAGATGCGCAAGTTCACTGTCCAGGGATTGTAAAGGTGAAGAAAAATTGACCATGTAAATTTAAGGAGGCAGGGGAAAATGGCATCAAATTTTGAAAAAATAGAGCTTGGCTACCAGCTTCCCGCGGTCGTTCGCAAGGTAAACCAGGACGTTATCGACAGGTTTGCAGTAGGCTCTTTCGATTACAACCCGCTGCACCTTGATCCGGAATGGAAAAAGAAAATGAATCTGCCGGGAGGCGAATCGACCATTGCCCATGGTCAGATGACGATGTCCTTTATGGCCTCCGTTCTTACGGACTGGGCCTATCCCCTTGGAGGGAAGGTCACAAGGATCGATGCCAAGTACATCAAACCGGTGCTGCCGGGCGAGACCATTACAGCCGGGGGCGCTGTCACGGCAAAACATTTTCACGGGGAGGGAAAGGATTTTGTCGTGATTGAGATTTTCGCTCAGAATCAGAATAAAGAAAAAGTTGCGGTCGGCGAAGCGGATGTCGTCGTTCCCTGAGATTTTCAATACGCGAAGATGGTGGGGTGCCCCCACTCCTCAATACGCGAAGATGTTTTAAACCCGCACCTGCGTTTTGCAGGCGAGTGCGGGATATCAATACGCGAAGATGGTGGGGTGCCCCCACTCCTCAATACGCGAAGATGATTTAAGACGGTATCAATGTTTTGCAGGCGAGTGCGGGATATAAAAAGAATAGAATAAGAAGGAGGTTATCAATGGACAGAAGAGAAGTGGTGATTGTCGACGGTGTGCGGACAGCATTTGGGACCATGGGACGTACACTGCGGAATTTTACGATGGAAGAACTGGGCGCACTGGCTCTTAAGGGGTTGGTGGAAAAAACCGGGATTGCGGAGAAGGCGCATGTGGACTCGGTATTTGCGGGGTCGGCGCTTCACGCAACGTCCGCCCTGAATCCGGCGCGCTGGATCGTCCTTGCCTCCGGACTGTCGATTACCACTGCGGCGTCTTATGTCGAGATGCAGTGCGGATCGGCGATTGACAGTATCAACCATGCAGCGTGGCGGATCATTGCGAATCAAGCGGACGTCGTCATTGCGGGTGGCATGGAATCTTACAGCCAGGCGACCGTCAAGTTCTCAATGGCGACTGAGCCGTTCAAGCTGATCCCTCCCATGCCGATCATGAGAACTTTTTCTCCCTCAAAGGACCCTGCCATCGGGAACATGGGACTTACGGCTGAAGCTCTGCAGCAGATGTACAACATCTCCAGGCAGGCGCAGGATGAATTCGGTCTCAGGAGCCAGGTTCTTGCAAGGAAAGCGATCGATGCCGGCTACTTTATCGATGAGATCGTGCCGGTCACGGTTCCCACGGGGAAAAAGACCCCTCCGATTGAATTCAAGGTTGACGAACATCCCCGTGAAACCTCGATGGAAGCCCTTGCCAAGCTGCCGCCGGCATTTATTCCGACCGGGACGGTTATGGCCGGAAACTCATCCGGACGTAACGACGGGGCCGCTTTCGTGCTCATGATGCTCAAAGAGAAGGCGCTTGAACTAGGGTACAAGCCGATGGCCAAATGGGTGAGCGGTGGCGATTACGGTGTCGATCCCAAAATCATGGGAATCGGACCTGCCTACGCGATCCCCCAGGCATTGAAGCGCGCAGGCCTAAAGCTTGCCGATATAGAGGTTATGGAATGCAACGAGGCCTTTGCGGTGCAGAATCTCGCTGTTATTAAGGAACTCGAGAATCAGATGGGCGAGAAGATCGATATGGAAAAAAACTGGAATCCAAACGGCGGCGCTATTGCGTTTGGTCATCCCAATGGCGCTTCAGGGGCCCGTATTTGTCTCTTCGCGATGAAAGAGCTTATCCGAAGAGGAGGAAAATACGGCTTCTTCAGTTCCTGCTGCGGAGGCGGACTCGGCGTAGCCGCGGTTATCGAGAATCTTCAGCGCTGAAATGTGAACGATAATGCATATTTCCGTAGCTTCCGTTTCCGACGGGATACTCTTCCTGAATAAGGGAGGCCTAAAATGAGCTGGAAAGAAGCATACAAGAAAAAGTTGGTCTCTGTCGAGGATGCGGCTGCCGTCATAAGATCGAATGATCGCATCGTGTGTTCTGGTCTAGGCAGCACACCTTTTGATTTGATGAATGCCATATGCAGGAGAAAGGATGAATTGCGGAATGTGACAATGTTTTCGGGTTTGATCTTACATCCATTTGAGCACCTCAAGGCTGAATATAAAGGACATATCAGTCACGTGGCGAACTTCCTGGGGCCGTTTGAGAGAAGAATGCTCGATCAAGGCAACATCGAGGTTGGCTCCAACCAGTTTGCCCATACAGACTGGGTCACAAAAAACATCGTTAAGCCTAATGTGTTCATCACAGACGTCGCGCCCCCCGACGAGAACGGAAATTTCAGCTTCGGAGTACTTGGAGTCTTTAACGGCCACACTGCCGCGCAGTGCGCCGACACGATTATTCTGCAGGTGAACAACGAAGCACGTTTTGTTTACGGACCGAAGGAAGCTTTCATCAACATTGAGGATGTCGATTATATTTGCGAGCAAGACCATAAGCTCCCTGAACTGCCCATGGTCCCGGTTACGGATGTAGAAAAAACCATTGCGAATAAAATCGTTTCTTTTATCGAGGACGGCTCCACGTTTCAGATCGGTATTGGCGGCCTTAGCAATGCCGTCGGTTTTTTCCTGGAACACCACAAGGACCTGGGAATCCACACGGAGATGCTTGTGGATTCAATGGTCACCCTGGCGGAGAAGGGCGTTATAACGGGCAGCAAAAAGACTCTCCACCCGGGCGAGATTACCTGCTGTTTCGGTGGCGGCGCCCGCAAGCTTTACGATTTCATGCATAAAAATAAATCTCTTCAGGCATACCCAATTTCCTATATTGCCGATGAGAATGTTATTGCCCGAAACAAACAGTTCATCTCTATTAACAACGCCCTCATGTGCGATCTGACGGGGCAGGTCTGCGCCGAGTCCATCGGGTTCACGCAATACAGTGGCACGGGCGGGCAAGTAAACTTCGTACGCGGGGCAAAAATGGCCCCGGGGGGAAAATCCTTTCTCGCTCTCGAATCGACGGCGAAAAAGGCCGACGGCGCCATTATGTCGAGAATAGTGACAGCCTTTCCGCCGGGATCGGTGGTTACAACGCCTCGATCCGACGTGGATTACATCGTTACGGAATACGGCTCCGCCCACCTGAGGGGCAAGACGATATCCGCAAGAGTCAAGGAAATGATCGATATTGCCCACCCCGACTTCAGAGAACAACTGATGAAAGAGGCAAAAGACAACAAATTATTGATTGATTAAAAGACTTGTCCGGTCTGAATGTTATCTCCTGCTTACGGGAGGCTGTTTTTATCCCCAGCTAGGCAGGGGATGACATACAAGACGTGTCCGAAATCCCCCCATGACGGTGAGGGGCTCGCACGGTTCTGGGAGGCGCATGCGAGTGAATAGTGGATTGTGAAATTTTCACTGCTCGTTGCTTCGAGAAGTTTATCGCGGGTGCGGCCCCGGGAGCGTAGCGGGATTCGCCGTAAAGCGAGAATTTTTTTCACAGGATTGACAGGATTGACAGGAAAAGAATGGAAATTGAGGTCTCCAGGTTATTCGCAAGTACCGGGCGTATCGTTCAAAAGATAAAACAGTACGGGAACCATAACCCAACGGAGGCAGTTCCCTGCTTCCGTTGAAAAATCCGGCCATATTGAGTAATGAATACCCTTATATATACCCCCCTTCATACCTCTTGACTTTTACTTCAATTGTAATAAAAGCTGGACCTTGTCCGAACGGTAAACAGATACGCGTGTAACTGATGCATTTGTAGTTCTTCCGGTTTAAACTGTAGTCCCCGAAACCTCCGAGCGGCTCTGCTCAAAAACCCGCATGCAATCCAGGGCCTACTAAAAAAATGTTAACCAAATCCGCCCACTTGGCAAAAATTTATATGATATCTTATATTCAACTTAGATAGTTTCCGTCCGGAAAGGGACCTTTTCCACCCTGGGGCGGTGGCACGTGCAGGATCTCGACGCTATTCCTGACTTGGCCATGGCCAGAGGCGGTATATGAGTGCGCCTCCGCGCTAAAATCCCCCCTTGGCCCCCCCTTGAGGAAAGGGGGGAACTCGATTTTCCTGCCAGTACGAAAAATGCCTCCTTTCCGACTCGGAAACTGCTAGTGACTCATAAGGTCAAATTCTCCTACGTTCATCCGGGTTTCCGGATGGACACTAGATAGGGACTTTAATTAACTTAGTTCCAGGAGGAAACATGAAAGCTAAACCAACTTTATTTATAGTGTGTTTGGCTCTTGCTGTCCTCACGATCGTTGGGACAATGTCGGCCGAGGCGCAATGCTGCCGGGGCGACGCGGTTGCCGCGCCTCCCGTGACAGCGGGAGCGGTAGTTGAGGGAGCGGTGGTAGTATCGGCCGCTATAGTGACGGCCCCTTTCGCGGGTCTCAGTTGCGGCAGTTGCGGCTTTAGCGCTTGTAATCCGTGCGGCTCTCCCCCCGTTTCAGATGTCCCCGGCGATTACGGTCGATACTGAGTATGAGTTTCGGATGCTGGATCGGCCTGAATTCTAGACTCGGACGGCCCGGGCAACTCTTGCCCGGCCGGTATGACAAAAGGAGAAACGATGATTTCAGCTCATTCACAAATCGAATCGATGAGCAAACATCTCATTTCCAAAATGCTCATCCTGGTGGTTTGTATTTGTTTGTGGGGCTCACAGGCGATAGCGGACGAGAATCCGCTGGATGTGGTCAAAACGGGTACGGACCAGGTAATCAAAATACTCAAGGAGAACCCTCAAAATAGCCAGGCCCGGAGGGAAAAAATCCGAGCGGTCGTCGATAAATACTTTGACTATGACGGGGTATCCAGGCTGGCCCTGGGACCGCAATGGACCAAAGAACCCCCCGCAAAGCAGCAGGCATTTGAGCGGGACTTCAGCAGGCTGCTCTTTGGCAAATACATCGATAGCATCGAAAAGTATGCTAACCAAAAGATCGCTTACAAGGAGCAGCAGGTAACACAAGATCATGTCGTTGTAGAGAGCACTGTCATGGACCAGGCAGGCCCGGTCCATATCGATTATGCCCTCCACCTCAAGAACGGGAAATGGGGGGTATACGATGTCAGTGTCGAGGGATTGAGCCTGGTGGTCAACTATCGCAGCCAGTTCGACCAAATGATGGCGAGCGGCTCGTTCGACGACATATTGGCGATGTTAAAGCAGCAAGTTGGCCAGGTGTGTGGAACTAAGGCCTGTTAGTGGCCCTAGCAAGTGCAATTGACCGACCCTGCAACGACGGTTATGGGGGCCTAACGCAGCGCGTTAGGCCTCATGACAATCGCACCTATGCAGGACACCATTTTGATGGAGATATCATTTGGGACACTCCAACTCAGTATCCGGAAGCCTTCGAATACCAATCCCTATGGGAAATTAATATCAAAGAACGGAGTATCAATTGATAAGCCGGATCCGTGATAGTCATCTCGATGCGATGCGTAATGGCGCCGATAATCTTGGTTACTATACTTTTTTGCTTTTTGAGTCTTGTGAGACGTTTTGAGCTTGCTGTGAGTTGACCCCTGCTGACTATTGAGATTGTATTCGGCAGTCTTGAGATTACCCGTGGCGTAAGTCTTATGCCGCAATTCCTGAATGGAGGCCAACACCTCCTTCTGCCGGGCCAAAAACGCCTTGCCCAAATTGGTCGTCCAACCCAAATGCTCGTCCATCATGGCGAGAACCTGCGGATGAGCTAGCAGCGCCTTCACACTCGGATCCCAATCCTTTTTGTCTATTGCCGCCTTCAATCGATCTTCGCTCAAGCCCTTGTTTTCCTTCACCCACCGGTCGGCTTCCACAACTTGAGACGGGTACGTGGCCGCTATGAGGATTTGGACAAGCAGTGAATCAGGATAATGGGCGATTGGCGTTAGCATCTGGTCCAGTTGCGCCTGGCTGAAGGTTTGTTCCGATTCATTGCTTTGAGTAGGCTGCTTGTTTTTGCCGGTCTGCGCGAACACCCCGATTGGAGCCGCCAAGACAACCACGAGGACCCCAATGATAGAACGCGTCAAAATATTGTTTCGGATCATCGTCGATCCTCCTTCCGTCCTTAAAGTCATTAGGTGATTGATATCTGTAGATAAAGTAAGGATCAATTTGCCAAGAATAAAGCCCCGGGACAAGTCAGAGAGACTGGGCTTCTCTCCGCAGTTCCGACATCAAAGGTATTTCTCATCATTACAAGGTGAAATTTCGGATGTTCTCCACTTAGCTTATCAAGAAATGGGTCGGATAGCCGGGGGCTGTTGTCAGCCCCACGCCCCGGGAAGCCGGCGTACGAGTTTTCCCGTACCGGGATCGAGCCATTCGAAGGTGACCGGGGACAAGATGTTCACACTCCCGCAGTTTCTGAACAGTTCAGAATGGCCGCTACTTTCCATTAGCTTATAAGTACTTAGATTTACTTATAACTCCCCTTGCATCCGCTTCGAAGGGGCAGTGGTTTCCGCTAATTTATGGGCGTCTTCTAAAGACGATGATGGTGTACACATGCTGAGATCCTGGGCACGATTCGTTTACCGTTTTCGCTGGTGGATACTCATGGTTTCACTCCTTTCTCTGGCGCCCGCCGCCTGGTTGACGAGCCAAGGGGGATATCTCGAATCGGTAATAGTCCCTTCCAATAGCAAATCTGCGCAGGCACTCGACCTGATAAAAAGGGAACTGCCCCCTATGCTCCCCAACTTCGGCCTGATCTTTCGAAGCCCGACTCTTAGTGCAAGCGATCCGGCCTTTCAGTCCGAGGTCCGGCAGGCGCTGGAGCCGCTGCGCAAAGACCCGCACGTAGCATCTGTAAGCACCCCCTATAACGGGCCTGAGGTGAACTCCCAATATATATCCCGCGATGGGCACGCGATAATCGCCAAGGTGGAGATCAAGGATGACGGCGCGAACCAGAACGAGTTGACTATGGACATTTATCCGATGTTACGCGCCAAAGTTCATTCGAGCATGCTTGAAGTAACCGCGTTCGGCACATACCCGCGCAATTACGATCTCACAACACTCGCGGAAAGAGATGCAAGGCGCGGCGAAATGACGGTGCTTCCCGTGGTGGGGCTGGTTCTTCTTTTCGTGTTCGGTTCAGTGATCGGGGCTGCGATTCCGCTTGCAATCGGTGTGCTTACAGTAACGGCCGGCATGGCAGGCACATTTGTGCTGGACCACTTCACCCCTGTCCTGGTCTACGCCAAAAATGTCATCGTGATGGTTGGTCTCGGCGTCGCCATCGACTATTCGCTCTTCATTTTGAGCCGGTTCCGTGAGGAGCTTAAGCGGTATTCTGTCCCCGACGCGCTGGCGAACACGATTTCGACCACCGGGCGAGCGATTCTGTTCTCGGGTGGAACTGTTGCCATAGGCCTTTTTGGTATGATGCTGCTGCGCTTCGGCCATGTGAGTTCGATGGGCATGGCGGGGGCCGTCGTAGTGGCGTTTGCTGTTCTTTACGCCATGACCCTCCTACCCGCACTTCTGGCCGTTTTGGGCCCTAAAGTCAATGCCTGGAGAATGCCATTCACAGGTGACGTCGAGCCGGGTCATGACACTCAATTCTGGCACTCTCTGGCTACCGTGGTGATGGTTCATCCGTGGCGAGTACTGCTGCCGGCTGCCCTCTTTCTCATTGTGCTCGGTTTCCCGTTCAGGCACATTCAGCTTGGTTCCACTGACGTCACAGGACTGCCGAAGACAGCAGAATCCAGACGCGGCTGGGATCAGTTGACCAGTGAATTTCAAAAAGTCGATGCCAATCCTATTATAGTAGTGGTTAAGTATCCCGGCGGTTCCCCACTGAGTGTTGAGCACGTCAACGGGATCTACGACCTGAGCCATTGGTTGGCGCAACTCCCCGGGGTCAACCGTGTGAACAGCATAGTTGATCTGAATCCTGCCACCAGCCTCATCGAGTACCTGCTGCTCTACTCTGAACCAGCGTCTCATGTTCCACAGGGTGTGCAATTTGCCTTGAAAAAGATGGTTGGTAAAGACATCGTAATGCTCGTTGCTCAAACCTCTCTGGAAGCGGGAGGCGATCAGGCGCTCAATCTTGTTCGTACGATTCGCGGGTCACACCCTCCATTGGGCGGCGAGGTCATGGTTACCGGGGAAACTGCGTTTCACGTCGATTTCATCGAGGCAATAGAAGAGTGGTCTCCCTTTGTGATCGGATTCGTGGTTGTGGTGACCTACCTGATGCTCCTTTTAATGCTTAGGACTTTATTGCTGCCTTTAAAGGCCGTGCTGATGAACATCCTGTCAATCAGCGCCTCGTACGGCGCTCTGGTTTGGATCTTCCAGTACGGTCATCTGGAGTCCTGGCTTCATTTCACGCCGGGTCCCATCGAAGCAATGAACCCGATTATGATGTTCTGCATCCTGTTTGGACTCTCGATGGACTACGAAGTGCTTCTGCTAAGCAGGATAAAGGAGGAATACGAACAAACATGCGATAACACCCACTCGGTAGCGCGCAGTTTGGAGCGCACAGGCCGGATGATAACGGGTGCTGCGGCAATAATGGCTCTGGTGCTATTCGCCTTCGCCTTTTCCGACCTCACGGTCATAAAGGAAATCGGAATCGGAATGGGCATTGCTATTGTGATGGACGCAACTATCGTGCGATCTCTGCTTGTCCCCGCGACCATGCGGCTGCTCGGCCGCTGGAACTGGTGGGCGCCTCCTCCCTTGGGCAGCCTTTACCGGTTTTGTGTTTCACACGAGGTCGGCGGGCGACATGATATCGCGAGATCTGAGATCTCCTGGGCCGCCATATTCAGGAGCCATTGATTGCGGCCGAATTCGCGGGGCGAAGTGGCATGCGTGTATGCGGCCTTCGACTGTGGCATGGGTGTACTCGATAAGATGATGGGCTACCAGGGCTATTTGGAAGATGTTCTCGATCAGGCCCCGGCGTAATTGAGTTCGGAACATTCGCCAAAAAACTTTGCGGTAATCGGAGCGGATGCCTACATGCCAGATCAGTCGAGTGAAGATCGAGAAGGCGCGACGAAGATTGCGTGGCGTAGCCAGGCGCAAGGGATATTTGGGAGCGCGGCGATTGGGATACGTTCTCATAGCCTGAGCAGCATAGCGCTGATAGAGCGCTTCGGGCTCGTACACTTTCGCGATGAGGTTCAGCCAGTCCGCAATGAGCTCGTCATAGGGTCTCAGGAATTGGACATTGGAGTCGCGGCCTTCGTCGGAAACAATGCGGCCAGCCTCTTCGAGACGATTGTACAACGGGGTTTTGGGGAGAGCATAGAGAATATTCAGAGTATGGACCGGCGTCTGCGAGGCATGGATAAAGTCGGCGAGTATCTGTGGAGTTTGCGGAGTGTCTGTGTCGAAACCCATGATAAGGCCGACGGCAACCTCCATGCCGTATTGGTTAAAAGTGTCGATGGCGTCCAGGATGGGCCTTTTGATGTTAAAGGATTTTTTGATGGCGCGCAGAGCTCCGGATTCGGGGCTTTCTACTCCGCAAAAAATGTTAGTGAAATAGGATTTTCGCATGAGTTCCAGAATCTCCGAATGCTGCGACAAATTTAGCGTCGCTTCACAGGACAGGCGCACCTGGCAATCCCATTTGTCCTGCCATGCTACAAGGTGATCGAGCAACTCGCGGGCCGCCTCCGGCTCGCCGAAAAAATTGTCGTCCAAAAAATGTATTGACGGAGCACCGCCGGTCGCAAGTATATCGAGTTCGGCGATGATTTGCTCCGGGGTCTTATGACGTGGACGGCGGCCGTAAAGGACCGGGACATCACAAAACTCGCATCCGTTAGGGCATCCGCTGGAAAATTGTACAGAACAAAGAAAGTATTGGCCTATATCGATCAGATGATAGGCGGGTGGAGGAAACTCGGTCATGGGAAGGCGTTGGGAGGTGCGGAGAATCATCTGCCGAGTGGGACGCGAGGGGGCTTGGTCTATCATTTCGAAGAGCTTGAAAGTCGCGTCCCCGACTTCTCCCGCGTGGATGATGTCGGCTTCCGGATACCATTCCGGCGCGGAGGTTGCCGATGGGCCACCCAGTATGGCGGACTTGCCCGCCCGGTGTGCCCGGCTTATCACATCGCAAATGCTCTCCCGCTGGATATGCATGCCCGAAGTAAACACTGCATCCGCCCAGCCCATATCGTCTTCGGTAGCCGGCCGATTGTTCTCGTCGATGAATCTGATCTGCCAATTTTCAGGCATCAGCGCCGCAATGAGAAGCAGCCCCTGTGGAGGCATAAAAGCTTTGACCGACGCCGTCAGTTGGAAAGAATAGTTAAACGTTCCAAATGACGTCGCATATTTGGGAAATACACATAAAATTCGGCGAGTGTATTTGGGCGTGAAACGAAAAGCGGTATTTTTCAAAACCATATCTTGGTCCTCCTGCAATTCAGAACCTCTGCAAATGTCAAGCTGGGCCGGCGGATCGATGAAGATTCATGGAGCCTGGTATCGCAAGCGAAGGCTCTTCCTCGGGGTTTGAGAAGTTTACGGACCCCATAATGCTGACCGCCTTCAGTAGAGCCATGGTTGGCCATAGATTGCGATAGTTGTGGTAAATCAGGTAGAGCTTGCCTGCAAACCCTGCCCCGGTCGGATAATTTTCATCCCAGCCGTTTTCCGGTCGATGCCCTTTAATCAGGAACTCGATCCCGCGTTCTACCGCAGGATCCGCCTGCGGCTGAGAACCGGCGGCAATCAATCCTTCGAGAGCCCACGCAGTCTGTGAGGGCGTACTCACCGACAACGGCACAAAGCAATTCGCAAGATCGGACTTGCATGACTCGCCCCAGCCTCCATCCGGGTTTTGCACCGATCTCAGCCATTCGCAACCACGCTGTACGGCTCGGGATTTTTTCTCGTTCACCCCTGCTGCGCCATAACCGAGAAGGGCACCCCATGTTCCGTACAGATAGCTGATCCCCCATCTTCCCCACCACGATCCATTCCTTTCCTGATGGGCGTCCAGCCAGTCAAGAGCCCGACGGCTTGCGAGAAAAACGCGATTGTCCTGTAAACCTAGGATGAAGGCCAGCGTGCGACCTGTCATATCCGCAGAACTTGGATCGATCATCGCACGACGCATGTCGTTAAAAGGCAAACGATCCAAAAGGCCTTTCGAACTGTTGACGTCGAAAGCGCTGAAACCGCCATCCCGATTTTGCATCGAAAAGACCCATTCAACCCCTCGTGCAAAGGCCTCGTCGACCCGCCTCTGCTGTGGCCCGCTGAAACTGCGGATGGCGGCGAGAACAGCGCATGTATCGTCGACGTCGGGGTAAAAGCGGTTGACGGCCTGAAACCCCCAGGCGCCGCCTCTCATTTTCGGCGAGTGTTGCCAGAGATCGGGGAAGAGGGTGATCTCGCGACCAAGAAGCCAATCGACAGCCTTTCTCAGGGCTGGATCACTGTCTGGAACGCCGATCCGGCGCAAAGCCGCGACATTGAGAGCCGTATCCCACACCGTTGAGGTGCACGGCTGCATGTTCAATTTGCCCCGGTGTTCGAAGATGAAACTTCTCAAACCCCGCTTCATGGCGCCAACCTTTGCTTCGTCATCAGGCCGACCCAGAGCCGAAAGCGCAAACATCGAAAAGACGGTCGACAGGATGTAGCTACCAATCGTGCCATCATTCTCGATCCGGTCATGGATGAAGCGCCGGCAGGCCTCTATTGCGCGCTGTCGTGTCCTGGTTGTGGAGCACAACTTGCTCATGGCTGTTGCGCAACTGAAAAGCCACCTCACGGGCCGAGCCAGAAGATGACACCGGGGCAGGATCCGCAAATGCTGCTGTCCCAGCAGGCCGCGCATCTCTTCGGCAAAGGGGAAATCGCACTTGGCTTCTATTGCCGCAAGCAGCATGATGGGAGGCATGTGCACGCGAGAGTAGCTGGCGAGGTCATAAAGACTCAAAGGAGCGTTTCCCGGTAGAAGCATGATCTCGGGAGGCAGGCTTGGCACAGCCGACCAGGGAATAACGCCCAGTGCAGCTAAAATGACGCGGGTTAGATTCGACAGATGCTGCTCGTCTCGCGTCACTGATAGGAAGCGCCGGGCGCGAGAAAGGACTGGGGCATTTGCCGAACGTCCTGCCAGCCGCAAAGCCAGGTAAGCTTCGAGCGTGGTGCTGAAGTCGCCGGGATGCTCGGGGTAAAGCCCGAACCCCCCATTCGGCAACTGACGGTCTTCGATTCCCGCGGCCAGACTTTCTACAACATTGTGATCTGCCGGAGGGAAAAGCGTTTCGACAATGATGGCGTAAGAGTCAGGCAGAACGCTTCCTTGGAGCAGGTAACACCAACTGCCATCCGCCTCCTGTTGTCTCATGAGTACGCACCGGACATCCTCCAGTATCGACGCTACGCGGCGGTGCGTTGCGTCGCGCTGATCGAGTGAAGAGATTCTCATGGCACCGGTCTCAGTTGTTAGGCGAAAATCAGTCCGACGATCCGGGTTTTAGAGCCATTTAGCTTGAAATTCATAAATGGTTTGCACTGTCTCATGACAGTTACAGCTTCATTACTTGTTCTATTCACCGGGTTGAAAGAAAGCCCCTGTTTCGGCCAGGTTCAAAGGTTCAAATGATCGCTGATATGACCTCCAATAGATCAGAAGGCCTATCTGCGATATCTGTTATGGCTCATAGACAGTATTGTCAACCCATGCAATGTGATTTAGAGCTGCGGGGCGGGCGTGAAATGCCGCTTTGAAAAGTTCCTGGACAAGAATAACAGGATCTGCAGGATTTGAGAAACCGGCCATTCCTTTTCATGACTTTTAGAGTGTCCCCGGGGGGCGTGAAGAGCAGGTCGAGTGTGCCGATCCGGTTCTCGTTTTTCTACTGTTTTTAAAGACCAGCCAGGTTTGATTTTTTGCAAATATTTGATATTACTGTCTAATGTGCAAGAAGATCGTGATCACTACGTTCGGTTTCATGGGCGACCTCAATCCGTACCTCGCTCTGGCCCGAAGATTGAAGAAAGAAGGCCATTACCTCGTAATCGCCACATCGGAGTACTATCGCGCCACAGTCAAGAAGGCCGAAATCGATTTCTATCCAGTGCGACCCGATATTGACGTCGGCGACCACAACTTCGTCAGTCTGGTTATGGAGCCGAAAGCCGGATCTCAAATACTTGTCGAGAGGATACTTTTTTCTCGCCTAAAAGATTCCTACCGGGATCTCCTCGAAGTTGCCCGCGACTCGGATCTTTTGATAACACACCCGCTTACCTTCGCCGGTCCGCTGGTGGCCGAAAGGACCATGATCCCCTGGGTATCGACCGTTGTTTCACCTATATCGTTCTTTTCAGCTTACGACTTGCCGGTATTTCCCCCATATCCTTACCTGAAAAAGCTCGATTTCCTGGCCCCGCTTACCGGCAGGCTGCTTTTGAGATTTGTCCGTGTTGTAACTCGGCGCTTGAGTGAGCCTGTGCGGCTACTGAGAGCCGAAATCGGGCTGCCGCCCGGAAAGAATCCATTCTTTGAAGGGCAGTATTCGCCGGCAATGACGCTCGGGTTGTTTTCACCTCTTTTGGCGAGTCAAAGACCCGACTGGCCTCGAGGTTCGCGTATCACCGGATTTCTTTTGTATGATGACGCTCTCCACGGTGGTGCGGAGAGTCCGGAAGTCTCGAGGAGGCTTGGAAAATTCCTTGATTCCGGCCCCCCTCCGGTCGTTTTTGCATTGGGGTCGTCGGCTGTAATGGCAGCCGATGAATTTTACAGGGATAGTTTTGAGGCGGCGAGGATTCTGGGAATAAGGGCTGTCCTGGTCGCGGGGAAAGATCTAAGCAACAGGCCCGCGACGCTATCCGATAACATTGCAGTCTTTGAATACCTGCCTTATTCCAAGATATTTCCAAGAGCGGCTGCAGTGGTGCACCATGGAGGAATTGGGACAACGGCTCAGGCGCTGTGGGCAGGTAAGCCGATGCTGGTTGTTCCATTTGCTTTCGATCAACCGGATAATGCTTATCGGGTACATCGGTTAGGCGTTGCGCGAGTAATACGCCGGCAAAGGTTTTCTGCAGGCCGAGTCGCCAAAGAATTGAAAATTTTGCTCGAAAATCCGGAATACTTAAAGAGGGCGGAAGCGACAGGGAGAGCTGTCCGGTCTGAAAACGGACAGGAGTCGGCCTGTAATGCTATTAAGGAGATGTTAGGCGTTGAGTCGAGTGGGGTCGCAGCGGCTTGAACAGTATCCAAATGGAGAAGTAATTATGATTTTTTTGGAAGCTTCTGGAGTAAAGAGTTTATACGAACCATTTAAAACTACCATTTCTAGGAGCCTGTCGGAGAAATGGCATCAAGAGCCATTTTATGCTAATATCGCTCCACTATGGAAAAGACATTCAAATCTTGTGACCGCAAACAAATGTTGCTGCTCCCGCCTTCGTTGTTGGACTGGCTCCCGCAGGGACACCTGGCCAATTTCATATTGGATGTGGTAGAGCAGCTCGATCTTTCAACGATGTACTCGTCCTATCGGGGAGACGGCAGGGGGCAACCCCCTTACGAACCTCGGATGATGATAGCCCTCCTTTTCTACGCTTATTGCACAGGTGTTCCCAGCTCCCGTCAAATCGAGAAGAAAACCTACGAAGACGTTGCCTTTCGGGTGATTGCGGCAAACAGGCACCCCGATCATGACTCGATATGTGAGTTCAGAAAGCGCCACCTTAAAGCTCTTGCCGGTCTTTTTGTGCAGATCCTCAGACTTTGCCAGGAAGCGGGGCTTGTTAAGCTTGGCCATGTGGCCCTTGATGGAACCAAGATCAAGGCCAATGCTTCCAAGCACAAAGCGATGAGCTACGGCAGGATGAAAAAGAAAAAAGAGGAGCTTGCAAAAGAGATCGAAGTACTTCTCAAAAATGCCGAGGCTGTAGACAAGCAGGAGGATAGAGAGTACGGCAAGGGCAGGAAGGGTTGGGATCTGCCCGATGAACTCAAAAGGCGTGAGACTCGGCTGGCAAAGATCAAAGAAGCCATGAATGCGCTTGAGGAGGAGGCCAGGCAAGAGGCTTCCGAAAAGCAGAAGGCTGCAGAGACTAAAACCAAGAAAAAACAAGCGCCTGCAAGTCAGCCCCCTCCTATTGAACCCTCCGGCAGTGCACAGAGGAATTTCACAGATCCTGATTCCCGGATCATGAAGGTGACCTCCACCAATTCCTTTGATCAATGTTATAACGGCCAGGCAATGGTTGATGATTCCTTTCAGGTGATTGTGGCTGCCGGACTTTCCCGGAATGCAAACGATGTGGACGAAGTTGAACCAATACTGGATATCTTGGAAGAAAACCTTGGCGGGATTCCCCGCAAAATGGCAATCACAACCGATGCCGGATACTTTAGTGACACCAATGTGATGCTTTTTGAGGACGCACTGCTCGATCCGTTTATCGCCACAATCAAAATGAAACACGGAGAAGTTCTTCCGCCGGTTCGAGGACGGCCTCCAAACGACCTGACGCCCAAGGAGCGAATGATAAGAAAGCTTTGCACCAAACGCGGTCAAAAGATTTACTCCAAGCGAAAGTCAACCGTTGAACCAGTCTTCGGCCAGATTAAACAGGCCAGGGGCTTACGGCAATTTTCACTAAGAGGATACGAAAACGTATCCGCAGAGTGGCTGATGTGGTGTCTGTCTCACAATCTGCTTAAACTCTATCGGCACGGTGGCCCCTTCTAATGGACCCGGGGAAGCTTTTGCCGCCGTTCTGCGTTGCAATCAATACACAACTGAACCGTTCCCGGCGATTGATACCAAACTTTTGCACGCGAATGCCTATTATTGGCTAATCCTTATTGAATCGTGCTTTGCGGGGTGAGAGATTTTCTTCAAAGCGATCACCCCAATTGTAAAAGTTATTTTAAAAGCCGTTATCCCGACAGGCTCCTAGTGCAGGACATCCAGTGTCCAAAAGGGCAGGATCAGGAAAAATCCTGCCCTCTTAGCATTGACCTGATGTCATGTTAGTATCAATCCTGGTACACCCCCTGGTTGAGCACCAGGGTTTAAGTAGCTTTCCCGGATATGGACATCAGATTTTCTGGAGGCATTCGCTAATTGGTTAGTTTGCCTTTCTGTTTAATCCGCGTCAATAGCGGTGAACCGGCGATCAGAGTCTCTGTCACGGAATGTTAATCCCGAAAAACGGTACGTTGATTGATAACCCTGGTCCATAGTAGTAGGTGTACGGGTAAGGGTAGTAGTAGGTGTACGAATAAGGGTAGCCGTAGTAGGGGTCGGAGAAGTAGTAGTTTCTGACATACGGTCTGTCATAGTCACGGTCATCTCGCCAGTATCGGTGCCATTCAACTGTCCTGTAAGACCCGGACGCCGTCAACTGCGCTTGATCAATCGAGTTATTGAACGCATAGGCGTGCTTAGCCGGTCCGGTTAAGGCAAACAACCCAACCAGAAATGCCAGCGACAATGCAAATATCAGACGTTTCATACGTCACCTCCATATTTCACCGCGTTATCTCAACGGTTGACGTTTTTCTCTTTCCGGTCTGGGCCGGGAAAACGAAACGGGGTTCACTTTCTCTCACCCCGCAATCATAACGTAACCATCATTAAGAATAGTTCAAGTGCATGTAATAATTGCTTAAATATTGGATACGGATCGCAGCGGGACCCACATCCCAAAGCATTGAGTCCACTCATCTGCAGCCGGCTTCAACAATAAATTCCGGCATCATTCCCGAATAAACGATAAAACTTTTTCTCATTGCCGGAAGATAGCTGCTGTTTTGAGGTGGCGAAAGGATCTGGACCGAGGTGGGTCCCGTCGAGAGCGGGACCCACCTAAAGCGACTCCTGATCACAAACCAATCTTACGCTTTGATATTGGTAGATCAGCTACAGAATTTCGATCTCGAGCCGGTAGCCCTGGACAGCGAACAAGTGAGCCTTCTGGCTGGTTTGGGAATCCCTCTGGCCGCCAATCTCAGCGGATCGGACACGCCGTAAAAATCGCGGTTTGCGCCAACGTCAAGCGACAGTGCAGCCCCCTGTACAGTTGCTCCGATGAATGCCCCGGAGCTCCTCACGTAGGAATATACCGCAGGAGCCGACGTTGCTACCGCAACTTCTCCTCCGGTTGGACCGGCAACTACTGAAACGTCACCACCCAGATTGAGGGTTCCGTTCTCAATAGCCGCCACGCTCATAGGGGTGTTAAGAACCAATACGATGTCCCTTGCCTGACCCCCTATCTGAAGACCGAAGCTCGCGCCCGCAACCGAGATAAATGCAGGCGGGGACCAGATCCCCTTCCGACCGCGAGTCGCCAGCACACCCTGGCCGAGTTCACCGCCGAAGATGAAACCTGCTTTGACCTCGCCCGGAATAATAACTACCCCCCGGGCGCCTTTCAGAACCGGGGCCGGAATCATGCCGAGCGCATCATTGAAAACTCGTGTCGCAGCATCCATGCGGTCCATTTCTCCGGGAGCGGGTTCCGCCTGGACGGAAACCATCCCGGGTAGCAGAAAAAGACTAATTAAACCCGCTACCACAACATTCTTCATTGCAAGCTCCTTTGTCTCTTAGCTCTGAGAAAACATGAGAGCGTTTCTTGAACGCACATGCTTATCTAAAAATAATGATTTCGACATTAACGGCAAGATATTCAAGCGGATACGCAACCAACTACAAATTCCGCCTGGAGAAATTTCCCACTTGGAATTCAATTACCCAATCCGAGGGGAGGCAATTTTATCCGTGGTCATCAACTGCGCTGCACCGTCCAGCTTATTATTATGCGCAATGTTCCAGGGATGTTTACTGTATGAATAATATAGGAAGTTTTTCAAAGGAGCATGCAGTGGAAAGCGAAAACGACCGTTCACCGCCGAAGATAGCCGAGATCCTCGATGCCCACCGGGGAGAAAAGCACGTCATTGTACTTCAGGACTACCCCGATCCCGACGCCATCTCCTCGGCTTTCGCCCATCAACTCATAAGCGCTGCCTTCGATATCAGGTGCGACATTGTGTACGACGGGAGAATCAGCCATCCGCAAAATATCGCGTTGGTGAAGTTGCTTGGTATCGAACTTGTTCGCTTTGACAGTCCTTTTGAGTGTAAAAAATATGCAGGTGCTGTTTATGTAGATAATCAAGGGACAACAGCCGAGAAGATAGTCAGGCATCTCGAGGAGGCTGGTGTGGCTGCTTTGATAGTCGTGGATCATCATGAACTACAACAGCGGTTGGAGCCCGTTTTTAAGGACATTCGACGAACTTACGGGGCGGCCGCTTCAATCTACGCTGAATACCTGGAACAGGGACTTGTTCAAATGGACAAATCTCGCAAGGAACACGTGATGGTGGCGACGGCCCTCACACATGGCATCATCACCGACACGAACGGTTTGATCGGAGCCGGCATCGAGGATTTCCACGCTGCCACCTTTTTGAGTGGTTTTAGAGATGTAGATTTGCTGCAAGAGATCATGAATCAGTCTCGCTCAAAAAAGACCATGGAAATCGTTCATCGAGCCCTTGAAAATCGTGTGACCGCTGAAAGTTTCTCAATAGCAGGCATCGGCCATCTGCGTGCTGAAGATCGAGACGTAATTCCGCAGGTTGCCGATTTCCTGGTGACCGAAGAAAACGTCCATACCGCAATAGTTTACGGCATTATAACAGGCAATGAGCACGAAGAAGAAATCGTCGGATCGTTGCGGACGACGAAGATGACCCTTGATCCTGATGAATTTATCAAGGAAGTGTTCGGCAAAGATGCATCGGGCCACTGCTATGGGGGAGGCAAGGCTTCCGCCGGTGGATTCAAAATCCCCATCGGATTTCTGTCCGGAGGGGATGGAGAAGCTCACGGCGAGAAGAAGTGGCAAGTCTTTGATGAGCATATCAAGCAAAAGCTGTTCGCCAAGATCGGAGTCAAAGAGCACGCAACTAACCATCTAAAATGCGCCGCCTGAGTTTTTGCAAAGGCTATAGCGGAATATCTTATTTTCTATTCTCCAAAACCTTTCCCTTGCGGTTTTGATTAGCCGGGCACGGGAAATAATCAGCAAGATTGATCTGCCTGGCCGTCCAGCATCGAACCCAAGAGCCCGACTGTATAATTATACTGCATTCATTTTTACCATCTGATATTTATGCCTTGAGCCCGTCAGAGGAAGGAAGAGCTTCCTGCGCGGTTGGCGACAAACAGGGAGGGACCAGAAGGCCGGTCCATCAGCATCGATTTTCAGGTTACACAATTCACTATCGATACTGGATTTCTTTTCATGAGTGAGGATACTGAAGCATGAAAATACTGAGAACCCCGGATGAGCGGTTTGATAACCTGACAGATTACCCGTTCGCACCCAACTATGTGAATGTTCCGGATGGAGACGGCGGTTCGGTAAGGATTCACTATATCGATACAGGCCACTCGAATGCCGAGACCGTATTGCTCATGCACGGAGAGCCTGCATGGTCCTATCTGTACCGGAAGATGATCCCTATCATAACGGGCGCCGGGTTTCGCGCGGTTGCCCCGGACCTGGTGGGATTCGGCCGCTCGGACAAACCTTCCGACCGGAAGGATTACACCTACCAGCGGCATGTCAATTGGATGCAGGCATGGATGGATAAATTGGATTTACAGCGTATCACCCTTGTCTGCCAGGACTGGGGCGGTCTGATCAGCTTGCGCCTTGTGGCGCAGAACCCCGAGAGATTTTCGCGGGTGGTGGTTGCCAATACGGGGCTACCGACGGGCGATGGCAACATATCGGAAGCCTTCAAGAGGTGGCGCAAATCTTCACAGGAAACGCCTGTGTTCGATGCCGGCGCAATCATGGCCAATGCGTACCCGGCTGCGCCTTTTACGGAGAGCACTATTGCGGCCTACAATGCTCCATTCCCGGACGAAACATACAAAGAAGGCGCCCGGATCTTTCCCACACTAGTTCCCATAACCCCGGACGACCCTTCGTCAGGGGCAAATCGCAAGGCCTGGGAAGTGCTCTCACGATTCGAGAAACCATTCATAACCATGTTCAGCGACGGCGATCCGATCACCCGCGGAGGCGAACGCGCCTTCCAGCAGCGGATACCGGGGGCAAAGGGTCAGCAGCATATAACCATCACCGGGGCAGGGCACTTTCTTCAGGAACATAAAGGGAGAGAGTTTGCCACGGCGGTCGTCGATTGGATTTCACGGACGCCATCGTAAGGTATGGAAACGCACTTAACTGCAGCAGAGTCCGGTTAGCTTTTTGCACGCGGTCGAGATCCACGGCTGGGGGAATTTTGGTTTGGAAGCTTCTTCTGCCCACTGTGCGTCCTCACAAAAGATCGGACGCCGAACCAGAAGCATCTCACGCTGGCTCCGAGGTTCAACGCGAACCCGATCATAGTGAGGGTGCGTCCTCACAAAAGATCGGACGCCGAACCAGAAGCATCTCACGCTGGCTCCGAGGTTCAACGCGAACCCGATCATAGTGAGGGTTCACTGCCCACTGTTCACTCATCGCGGAGCGATGCGGGGTGCGAGGGATCTTTAAAGTGAAAAAACTTTCCGCCTCTCTTTTGAGCTTAGCAATTTGTAGAATTTTACGCACATAATCGACTCAAGGAGGAAAACTATGCGTACGTTGGAGCATTTGCTGGCGCCCATCCGAATCAAGTCCCTGGAGATTGCCAACCGGGTGGTTATGCCGGCCATGGGGACCAGCCTTGGCAATCCGGACAATACAGTCAGCGAAGCAAACCTGGCCTATATGAAACGCCGGGCCCAAAGCGAAGCCGGTCTCATTATCACCGAAATAACGGAAGTACACCCCCTCGGCTGTGCCTCACCCAGATGCCTGGGGGTATGGGAGGACAGGTTCATACCGGGTCTGAGCAAACTTGTCGATGTGGTTCATGCCCAAGGCAGAAAGATCGCTCTGCAGCTTCACCACACGGGCCGCGAAAATTACCCGCTACAAACGAAAAAAGAGGCAATCGGCCCCTCGGCCATTCCAAGTTTTATTTTCGGCTTTCTCGGAGCGCCGCGTGAGATGACCTTGGAGGAAATCCAGGAGACCATAGTGTCTTTCGGAACCGCAGCCGTGAGGGCAAAGGCGGCTGGATTCGACGCCGTGGAGGTTCATGGGGCGCATGGATACCTCCTCATGCAATTTCTTTCGGCCCTTTCCAACCAGCGGACAGACCAATATGGAGGAGATTTCCGGTCACGGGCCCGGTTCATGATCGAGTGCATCCAGGAGGTGCGTAAGCAAGTCGGGACAGATTTCCCGATTTCCTTAAGGGTCTCCGGCGAGGAATGCGTCAAAGACGGCTACACCATTTCCGACCTGCAAACCATCATCCCCGATCTGGTGGCAGCGGGTGCGGACATTATCAACGTTTCTTTCGGCACCCACGGCAATGCCAAGGTGAACACCGATACACCGAATCCGAGCGCGCCCGTTGAATTTGGCCAGGGATTCAAGGCCTACCTGGCCCGCAAGGTCAAGGAGGTGACCCAGGTCCCGGTCATTTCCGTGGGCCGCTATACCGACCCCTACTTCATGGATGAGGTGATCGCCCGGGGAGACGCCGACCTCGTTGCCGTGGCGCGCCAGCACTTGGCGGACCCGTCTTTTTTAAAGAACGCCATCGCGGGGCGTCCGGAGGATACCATGGAATGCCTGGCCTGCAATCAGGGGTGCATCGAGCGCCTGTCCTTAGAGCGGATGCCGATTCGCTGCGCCATCAATCCTGAAACCGGGCAGGAGTTGCTCTTTCCGACTCAGCCTGCAGCAGTCAAACGTAATGTATGGGTTGTGGGCGCCGGTGCGGGAGGACTCTACGCTGCGGTTGAGGCCGCACGGATCGGACACCATGTGACCCTGTTCGAACGGGAAAAAGATACGGGGGGGCAGATCAGGTACGCTGAAAAGGCGCCCCACAAATCGGTTTACGGGAAGTTCATTCGAACCCTCACGGCCAGATGCGTCAAACAGGGCGTGGAGATCAAAACGGGCGTGGAGGTTACTGCGGCCATGATCGAACAGGGTAAACCAGACGTCGTCATCCTGGCCATCGGAGCAGACAAATCCACTTGTCAGGCCGAAGGCATTACCATGTCCGTCGTCTGTGACGCCTGGCAGATCCTTGATGGCGAGGTCGCCCCCAAGGATAATGTCCTGGTTATCGGCGGCGGCCTTGTCGGGATGGAAACGGCGGATTTCCTGTGTGATAAGGGCATCAAGGGTATTACCCTGGTCGAAATGCTGGAAACCTCCCCCGTTCTGGACAGGGCCGCGCATGGTTACATGCTGCACAAACGTCTCCGCGCGGCAGGGGTCAAACTCATGTTCGGCACGACCGTGAAGCGTATTGAAGAGGGATCCGTGGTAGTCACCCGGAAGGGGGAAGACTTGACGCTCGCACCCCTCGACCAGGTCATCATAGCCGTCGGCGTCACCTCGCGGAACGCCCTCAAGGATATGCTCCAGGAGAAGGGTATCCGCCATTTCATCATCGGTGACGCCCTTACCCCCCGCCGCATTATCGAGGCGACCACGGAAGGGGCCAAGGCTGCCTGGGAGGTGTGAAAAAAAATTTAGGGATTTAGGGATTTAGGGATTTAGGGATGAACCCTCACTGCATTCGGGTTCGCGCTTTGCGATTGAGCCAACGGCAGATGCTTCAAGTTCGCGCCCGATCTTTTGTGAGGGCGCAGGGATTTAGGGATTAATTCCTGAGTCCCTCAATTCGCAATCCCCTAACTCTTGGCTCTTTCTAAGTAGTTTCCGTCCGGAAAAGGACTTTTTTGACGTCAAAGAATCCGGACGGAAACTGAGTAAGGATTCTGAGTAAGTTTCTTTTGCCACTCCTGCTATAATCGTAGCCAATATGCTGGAAACATTTGTTCCTCCTTTCATTGTTGGGCTGGCGGGAAGCCTGCACTGCCTGGGAATGTGCGGACCGCTCGTTGTGGCGTGGTCGCTTCGCTACAGGACTGCCTCTGCGGCCGGACCGGAGAATGAAGGATTTTTCTTTTTCTCCGGGGCATTTTTGCATCACCTTGGGTTCCATGCGGGACGGATTACCACTTACAGCATTCTGGGCGCCGTTGTGGCCGGTGTTTTCGGTTCTTTCGAGGTGCACAGATTTTCGATGCAATACAGGGCGGGGTTTGCCATTGCCTCTGGAATCGCGCTCATCGGCCTGGGCCTGATAATTTTTGGGACCTTGCCTCTGCCCCGCTTTGTCAGCCGTCTTCTTTCACCTCAGGCAACATTTTTCGGAAAGAGTTTAGCGAGACTGGCGAACTCCGGGAGTCCGGGTTCGAAAATAGGGCTGGGCATGCTTGCGGGGTTACTCCCCTGCGGCCTTACCTGGGCCATGCTGGTTGCGGCGGCAAGTACGCTCAGCCCCGCCAGGGGATTTGTCACGATGGCCGCTTTCGGGCTTGGGACCATTCCGGCCCTCCTTGCGGCAGGTATTTCGGCTTCGCTGGCATCAGTCCGGATACGGCTATTGGGCGAACGGGCGGCCGCCATTTTCATTATGATAATGGGGGCATCACTGGCCGCACGGGGACTGGGAACGGTCCTCGGATTCGGTGACTGCTGCGGGCCAATGGAGCTTCTGTCGAGGTGGGGCGTCTTACGGTGATGAGGGAGAGATTGAAAGATTTATCCGCAGATGCGGTAAGGGGAAGGGATTAAAGGATTTATCCGCAGATGTCGCAGATTTACGCAGATTAGCTGATCATCGACAGGTCAAGGAGATATTTCAAGGGGAGATGAACAGGGTTATGCCGTTATTGGCGTTGCGATGGCGGTTCATGGCTAGTTGGGTCACGGTTTTCTGGAGCTTGTCTATCGGACAGGCGCTTCATTCTCTCCCAAAACCATCTGCGTAAATCTGCGCCATCTGCGGATAAACAGTTTTGAGGAGCCCGTGAGCACGGACGAAAGATAAATCCACAGATGCGGTAATGAGGAAGGGATTAAAGGATTTATCCGCAGATGGCGCAGATTAGCGCAGATGTTTGAAAGGGAGATGAACAGAGTTATGCCGTTATTGGCGTTGCGATGGCGGTTCATGGCTAGTTAGGTCACGGTTTTCTGGAGCTTGTCTATCGGACAAGCGCTTCATTCTCTCCCAAAACCATCTGCGTAAATCTGCGCCATCTGCGGATAAACAGTTTTGAGGAGCCTGTGATGAGGAATTTATCCGCAGATGGCGAGGATATTTCGAAGGGAGATGAACAGACTTATGCCGTCATTGGCGCTGCGATGGCGGTTCATGGCGAGTTGGGACACGGTTTTTTGGAGCCTTTTTATCAGGAGGCACTGGGAAGAGAGTTTTCGGCTCGCGGCATTCCCTTCAAGCGGGAGTTTCATATGCCAGTGTTCTATCGAGGCGAACCCCTCACGACCACCTACCGGGCGGACTTTGTTTGCTTTGACTCCTTGATTGTCGAATTGAAGACGCTCCGACGGCTTTCGTCCACAGAAGAGGCCCAGGTCATTAATTATCTGAAAGCTTCCGGGCTGCAGAAGGCTCTATTGCTTAACTTTGGAGTACCGCGCCTTGAATACAAGCGCCTCATCCTGTCCCAAAGCAATCTGTGTAAATCTCCCTGACCTGTCGATGATCAGTCATCTGCGGATAAACAGTTTTGAGGCGCCTGTGAGCACGGACGAAAGATAAATCCGTAGATGGAGTGATGAGGAAGAGACACAAAGATTTATCCGCAGATGTCGCAGATGTACGCAGATATTCCGACGAGAGATGAATAGGCTTCACCACAGAGGCGGGACATGGCTTAGACAAGAAGAGAATACAGAGAAAATCTCTGAAAGGGGATACACGAATTAAATCCCTAAATTCCTAAATCTCCCAATTCCTTTGCGGATAAAACAGTTCCCCGCTGCCAGTTATCGCGATAGCACTTTAATGGTCACGGGCTCGCCCTCGATTTCGCTACCAAGCAGGGTCATCAATACAGCGGCCTTGGAAACGCTGTTGACCGGTCGAAGCTGAACGACGAAAACTTCCCCGAGCACTTTGTGCTGCAGGGTTTTGACGACCGCGTGGTGTCCTTTTCCCTTGATGCGGTTTCTTATCTCCTCGGCCTTCTCCCTGTCTACAAATGAGCCAACGCAGATCATGTATCGATAGGGTCTCGATTTAGGACCATTGGCGATGTTTCCCTGAACCGGGGCGCCTCCATCGTTCGGGATCGGGGCTTTCCCTGTCACGGGAGTCGATGTTTCTTCCGGGATCTCCAACTGGACCGAGGCGGCAGGCACTGTTTCGGAAACACTTTTCTCACTGCCTGTCGCCGGGGCCTCAGCAATGAATGGCTCCGGTTCCGCCTTGGGCACACTCTCAACGAGGAGCTTGATCTCGGCTTCCTCCACCACCTCAGCCGCAGGCGGAGGCGCTGGAACTTCTGCAGTGAGGATTTGTGCCCTGTCCGGCATAATTCCTTTGGGCGTCAAAAGGGCCATCGAGGCGAACACGGCCACTCCCGAAAACACAACCAGGGCCGGAACCAATGCAAATCTCCACCTGAAGGAAACTCCCGGTTGTCCACTTCCAAGATCTATGATCACCTCTTTGAGGATTTTGCCATCCACGGGGTTACGTTGATATCCAAAGGCAGTGATAAGCGCATTGTCGCACAGGATATTAATTATCCGGGGGATTCCCTTAGACTCTTTGACAATACGCTTCAGGGCTTTTTTAGTAAAAACCGGGTTGCGAAATGAGGACGCCTTCATCAGCCTGTGCTCGATATAAGCAAGACATTCGGCGGGCCGCAGGGTATCGATGCGACACTGGACCGCTATCCGATCCTTGAGCTCTTTCAATTCAGGCAGATTCAGCGTGCTCTCGAACTCCAGTTGGCCCACGAGTATTATTTGCAGCAGCTTCTCCTGCGAGGTCTCCCTATTTGACAGCATCAGGAGCCGCTCGAGGGTCTCCACCGGCATGTTCTGCGCCTCATCGATTACCAGCAAAACATTATGGCCGTTTTTGTGTTCATCGATCACATAACGGAAGATGCTGTCAACGAGTTCCGGAGCGTCTTTATCGACAGCCGGAATGCCAAGCTCCGAAGCAATTTGCTTCAACAGCTCGTGGAAGGAAAGCGCTGGATTGAATATATATGCGGTCCTGATTCTTTCCGGGTCGGTACCCTCCAGATATGAGACCAGAATCGTCGTTTTCCCTACCCCGATCTCTCCGGTAATGGCGACGAATCCCTTCCGCTGTTGGATACCATAGAAGATTGAGGTGAAGGCATCCTGGTGACTCGGACTCAAAAAAAGAAAATCCGGGTCGGGAGTGATGTGGAAAGGATTTTTTTTGAATTTGAAGAAGTCGAGGTACACCTTTACCCCTTGGTTTTTGTCCGGAATAATGCACAACAGTTCTGTGTCATGCATGCCTGCCCGCATTTCCGGGTTGTATTCTGCTCGATGAAGTTCCTGGGGATGATGAATCGAATCATCCAATGTCCCAGTAAAAAGCGCAAGAGAAATTTAGCAGGATCGCTTTTGGCAGGCAACACAGAGAAAAGCTCCCTAAAGTTTTTAGTGATTCACGAATTAAATCCCCATGTTCCTTCATTTTGCCGATTCCGGTTGCCGCTTCAATGTTGAGAGATTGAGAGATTGAGGGATTGAGGGATTGAGGGATTCCTCAATTTGTCACTTCTCGAATTCCTAAATTCCTAAATTCGGAACTCATCAATTTTTCATCTTTTTGCCGTTTCTATTGCCGCTTCCGGTTGCCGTTTTGCACGACCTTTCAGAGTGTGCCAAACTGTTTGGGAGCCTGTTTTTCGTAATCGTCTACCAGTTATAATGGGAGGGGTATTGTGAGGGGGGTGGAGGGGGGTCGGGCCAAGCTAATGGTCCGAGTTATAAAGCTAAATTCCAAAAATGCACGCCTTATTTTCGCTTAAAAGCTCGTTTTTGACCTCGACATTGTGGTTCTAAGCCGGGCCTGGGGCTCGCGTAGTGCTGATTCGTCGTCCATACCGTAAATCCGGCGCCCCTTTGCCCTCATGCCGAGTCCGCGCTTTATAACGTCAACAAAGTCCCTGCTCCCGACGGCGATGCCCTCAGTCCACTTACTTTCCCGGCCCTGTTCTTTACGGACAAGGGCTTCCTCCACCCAGCCAATATGCGAGCGCCGCAACTCCTCTATAGAGGGGATGCCCAGTAATTCCATTAACGCTCGGTGGTCAATAATGGAGTACCTTTCACGCGGTTCCTGGATTTCGGCATATCCGCTCGACGCCCACTCTGAAGGGTGTGCTACCGCTCCAGCCCGCACCATGTTCAAATCAATGTACGTCAAACAACTGATAAGATGATGGTCCGTTTCTATGGCGGTGGCATGGTAGCGATCTTCCCAGAAGGCTCCCTTCCTCTTTTTCCTTTTGTTGAACTCCTGAGCTGTCCGGCCTGCGATCAGTTGCATCGATTTTGGAATGATTCCCCGCTTACCGCCGTTCAGCACGAGCAGGTGGATGTGGTTTGAAGTGACCATATAGTTGAGGATCTGCAGCCTGTAGCGCTTCTTGGCTTCAAATAGCCAACTTATCCAACACCTCCGGTCCTTTACAAATTTAAGAAGAAATTCTCTTTGGTGGCAACGGTGCGTAAGGTGCCAGGCGTATCCGGGCAGGAAGTGACGTTTGGCTCTGGCCATGGCTAAGGCAACTCCGGGTTGCGTTAGAAGATCGTTTTTGACCATGAAAATACGCTTCTAAGCCTCATATAAGCCACGATGCTTAACCATTGTCTAGTAATTGTATTCAGTTATTGTGGCCCGACCCCTTTTTTCCTCGGACCTGATAACCTCTCTTCTGGACTCTGTCCGGTTCCCCGCCTCAGAGCTGGCGCTGCTGTATCATTTGCGTTGGGATATCGAGACATTCTATCGGGATTTTAAATGCGGCCTCAGTGCAACCTGCTGGCACTGCCAAACGCCAGAGCCCTTCCAGCGGGAACTGTTAATGCATATGATCGTTTGTTGCCTTATACGAATAGCCATGCTGAGCGCCTGTCGACAAGTCGGTCTTTCCGTGGGGCAGCTCAGTTTTGCGCGCGCACTTACGGAAACGCGGCTGTTTTTGAAGCTCGTATTGGCTAAGCTCAGTTCCTGGGCCGTGATCTGGGCGAGCTACATTCAATGCTGCGCGCAGTTCCATGTAAGGTATAAACCGAATCGTCAATATTCCAGGGATCGACAAGAATATAGAAGAAAAGCTCGTGGCCTCGAGAAGCACTGCAAAAAGACCGGATGTAAGTATCGGGAGCCCTCCCCGTTGTCTATGCCCGAGACTCGCAAGAACGCGAAAGGACAGGTAATTCTCTTAAGTTAGCGGCATTGGGCCCGACCCCTTTTTCGCTCCTTTCAATGGGCGACCCCTTTTTGTAACGCTGTGCTCTGTTTGCTAAATATTCTCGGACAATCTTCTGATACACTCTTTCTTCAGGGAACTCGCCACCCGCACGTATTGCTCACTACTAAAATCCCCTTCAGACTTTGGAAACGGTTTTTCTTCAGCTCGAGCAATGATAGCGTCACATTTTGCGATTGCCTCACGGAATCGCCCCAACTTCTCGGCCAGAAACTTAGCGTGCAAATAGGGCATCAGGAGTGACGCCGGATCACGCCTCTCGGATTGATCATAGTGGCTCAGCGCCTCTTCTGTTTCGCCCATCTCAAAAAGCACACTACCGATCATCTGCAACAACCCTGCATGCTCGATAGGATCTGACAAAACAGCCGGAGCCTCCATACACTGCTTGAGGGACCGCAGGGCAGATTTGAAGTCGCCTGCTGCTCTATGTGAGATGTATTCTAAGTATTCCTGAGTCTGGGTGTAGCGCATCACTTATCCTTTGAATATCGGATTAGTATCGGAATGGCTGTGGCGGCATCCTTTTTTTGCAGCGTTCAAATTCATCTGCCGCCCATGAATGGCAAGCAAAGTTCTCTCTACCTGTGAAGTTATTGTCACACCACGCTGTATCATCAATCCATTGATTCTTGCACTCCTCAAATCTGTCGTCAGAGCATGCATCCTTAATTGCGTTAATAACGTTTTGGACAGACTTAACAAACGCATTATTTGCAGGAGTTCCCGGTATAAACACAGGTGGAAGCAGTATTGGAAAAGGCGACAACGGAATTGCCTGCAAGCCATTTGGATCAACTTTATTAATTGGATTGTTTGAAACATAAGCAAAAAGATTAACATCTCCTCCCCTAAATCCAATCGGATCTTCGCTTATGAACCTCCCCACAGCCGGATCATAATACCTTGCCCTAAGTATTCCGACGGGCTTTCCGGCCCCGGAGAGCACTTTTGCGCATGGGCGCACTGTTTTCAAAGAACAGGGTATTTTTGACCCTACCACCGTTGCGGTTAAAGAAAAAGTTAAGTTTGCCTGACGTTCACTTTTTCTTTAGCCGCCTTTTATCGTTCAAGAATCGGTCTTGGATTCACTGCCGCTATCGCTTGTCTTGCATCCTCTCCGAAGGGTGATATTTGGCGTGGATTTCCTTGAGATCGTTGATGGTGACATGGGTGTAAATCATCGTCGTTTCAAGGGACTCGTGTCCCAGCATCTCCTGTATATGCCTGATCGGAGCGCCGTTTCTCAGCATATGCGTGGCGCAGGTGTGCCTGAGCGTGTGGGTGGTCACCTTGTCGAGCTTCGCCAGTTTGCCGCAGCGCTTGACCACCGCCCAGACGCCGTTTGCATCCATCCGGCGACCCCAGCGGTTGAGGATGAGATATGCGGGGTCGTCGCCGTTAATAAATGCGGGGCGCACCGCCAGGATGTAGTTTCTAACCAGGCCGGAGACCCTGCCGCTTACCGGGACCACCCGTTCCTTGTTACCCTTGCCCCTGACCAGAAGAAAGCCTCCGTCGAGGTCGATGTCGGTAATCTTTACGTCCGCGATCTCCGAGCGTCTTATGGCCGTGTCGTAGAGCAGCTCCACGATGACGCGGTTTCTATAGCCCCGGTTGGTGCGGGTGTCGGGGGCCGCGATGAGCTTTTTTATCTCGGGCTCGTCAAGGATTGCGCGGGGGAGCTGCTTTGCCTGTCTGGGCAGTTTGATGATTGCTCCCGGATCGTGAATGAGGTAGTCGTGCTCTTTTAGATAGCGGCTAAAGCCCTTGATCACGCTAAGCCGTTTTCCCTGAGTGCGGACGGCAAGGGGCTTGCCGGTCGCGGTGAGTGTAAAGGCAAGCTCCTGCTGGTAATCCTCCAGCACTTCCCGCGTTAGCTGGTCGATTTCAACGATTCCTTCTTCTTCAAGGAACCCGGCAAATAACTTTAGGACGCTCTTGGAGTTTTTCACCGTGTGAGGCGAGCAGTTACGGGCTTGCAGGTGTTTGAGGTATTCTCGAGCCGGGTTTTTCACGTCCATTGGGGTGGGTCTCCTCGTGGGTCTTTTTGATATCGATGGGGATCACCTTGCAGTACTGCTGCGTGGTGGCGAGGCGGGCGTGCCCCAAAATCTTCTGGATATGGCGGATGTCCGCGCCGGCCTTCAGCATGTGGGTGGCGCAGCTTCTGCGGAAGACGTGCGGCGAGGCGGGCTTTCCGAGATTCGCGGACCTCGCGCACTGGTAGAGGTTCTGGCGCACGTTGCCGTAGGTCATCGGCTCCCCCTTGTTGTTTAGAAACAGGCGCCGCGCCTTGGGGTTCTTTTTGCCCAATCGGGGCCTAACCTTATCCAGGTATTCTCCGAGATACGCACCGGCGCTCTTTCCAAGGGGGACAACCCGTTGTCTCCCGCCCTTGGCCTTGCGGACAAAGATGACGCCGTCCCTGAGATCCACGTCATGGACCTCAAGTGTTAGCAACTCGTCGATCCGCATGGCCGTGGCGTAGAGGACCTCCATTATGGTCCGGTCCCGGATGCCGGGATTAAGGCTCATGTTGGGCTGCTCGAAGAGCTTTTTCATTTCATCGCGGGTCAGGGTCGCGCCGATCTTCTTTTCTTGCCGGTGCGTCTCGATTACCCCTTCGGTGGGGTTGACAAGGAGCAGATTGTTTTGGGTGAGATGCTCGAAGAGCCGCTTTACCGGCCTGATCAGGAGCGCCTTGCTCTCGACGGCGTGCGTCGTTTTCGCCATGACCAGGGCTTTGTAGTCGAGTATGGTTTGTTTGGTGACTTCGCGCAGGTCGCGGATTTCGCGGCCCTCCAGCCACTCCCGGAACCGCTCAAGGCCATAGCGGTAATTTTCTATGGTCCCCTTGGCGTAGTTCAGCGTTTTAAGCAGCTCTTTGTACCGCGCTATGGTTACGGCTGCGTCCATGTTGCCCCCTCTCCCTCCCCCCTGTTTATCTGCGCCCAGCCTCCAACTAGTTGGGCGAATGCAGCGGCGGCGGGCCTTTACGCCGTTTTCTTAAACCCTACAAGCACCCTACAAGTTCACGATTTGCCCTACTAGCCGCCGGTTTTGCCCTCCAAGTCCGCGAGCCTTTTGATTTCGCAAACCGGCGTGAGGTTGAGGTAGCACCTGCCGCCATCAATCCCTTCGCCCTTGTAGTTCAAGGCGTAGGAGTACTGCTTCCCTTGCGCGCCCACGCGCACATGCAGGTATTCCATCTCTTCGAGCTGCTTTATGTGCGCCTTGATCTGCCAGTCCGTCCAGCCGGTCCGCTCGCGGATGTGGCGGCGGTTGAAGCTGTACTGGTCAATCGGCTCGTTAGTCTTGTCCGTTTCCGCCTTGACCATGTTGTAGATGAGGGTTAGAAGCGTCCGCGACGGCGGGGCCAGCTCATCGAGGCACTGGCCAAGGACCTGGTGGGCCAGGTGGTTGGCCTTGTCGATGTCATCGAGCGTGACCTCGATGTATTCCACCTCTTTTCCTTCAACCGCCGCTTTTTTTGTCTCCCGCTGATACTGGAAAAGATATGCGATTGTCCGGATGAGGCCCAGGTACTTCTTGTGGTCTCTGCGGGTCCTTAAAGACCCGTCGGGGTAGGAGAGATACCTTGTATACGGATTGACCACGGCAAGGGGCCTGAGCAGCCTTTGCGTGGTGTGGTGCTTCCTTTGGACGGCGTCGGCCCTGGTGCGGTTGATCAACCCTTCCAGGGTGTCGGCCTCGCGCTGCTTGCGGTGGATAGCGGCGGTCATTTTCGATGACTCGTCAATGGTTAAAAATAGAAAGCGGCTGGCGGTCTCCCCCTCAAGCTCAGCCGCCGTGGTCGTGACCATGACCGCGACCGGCCCCTTTACGGTGTACTCCTCGGTTTTCATCTTCCCGGTCGCCGGGTCTTTTCCTGTGGCTGCGACGGTGATCTTCTTGGATGACTGGATGTTTCTAATCGAGTAGGCAGCACCTCCCATCCCCTGGTCTTCCTCGATTGCGATGATCTTATGCACCAGAGCGTCTTCCTCCTTGTAGAAAAGGGCCTGGTCGGTGATGCGGGTGTATTTGACAAAATCCTCCTCCGGAACGAGCGAAAGTATCGCGTCCTGAAGGGTGGATTTTCCCGCGGCGCTTCTTGACTGGATCAGAACGGAAAGCGGCTCTTCGAGTTTCCTCGAAACAGCCGCGAGATACCCGGTCAGCTTGTTGGTCTCCTCGCCCGTGATCCCCACGGTTTCGAGGTCGGCAAGGATTTCATCAAACAGGGCGGGGTTTTTCAGGAAGCGCAGGGCCTCTTCCCGCTCTTCTTTCGAAGGCTCCGCCTTTGCCTGTGTCTTTTGCCTGGGCTTCCACGCATCTATCAGGGTGAGGAGTCTTGCGATGTCTTCTTTTACCAGTTCATCTGTTGCCGAAAATATCTCCGCGCACGCCTTGGCAAACCATGCACGGGAGCGCGACGAATAGAGGTCGATCGTGGTAAGCTCAAAGGGCATGGTCCCATCCAGCGCCTTACTCGCCTTGAGCGTCGCCTTAAGTTGGGTGTCGCTTCGCTGGATGCCCTTGATCTCGTAGAAGCGCTCGGCGTAGCCGACGACAAAGCCGTGCTCGGTCTCCTTGTATAAGCTTTGCACCCGCTTTTTCACCTTGCCCGACTGCTCAAGGGACGCGGGGTTGGTCTTCCTCAGAAGCTTTTCAAACTCCTCGGGGGTGTGCCGCTGAAAGTAGAGGTTTACGTCCTTGGCGGGAAGATCCACCGTGTGGCAGGTTATCTCTTTTTCCTTTAACCGCGAAGAAACGGAAAGCGCGCCGTTGCGACCCGCATCATCCGCGTCGAAGACGAGATAGGCTTCCTTTACCGCGCGGTTAAAGAGAAAGAGGTGATCGTCAAGCAGGCCGTTTACGCCGTAAAGGGGGATGACGTTCTTGAAGCCCTGGTCGTACAGGGTTAGAGCGTCTATGATCGATTCGGTAACCAGGATCGATTGCGAGCGCTTGACCGCGTGGCGGTTCACAAGACCGGAGCGGGGGCCGGGAAGATAGAGGTGGGTGATGCCCGCCTCCTGGTCGATGCTTCGGCCATACAAGTTGACCACTCCGCCGTTTTGATCGTAGAGCGGGAAGACCACGCAGCCATAAAAGGTCTCGCGGCCCTTCTTGTTTAGAAGTCCGATCTTCTCTAGGGTTTTCGTGATCTCCTCGTCTTGCGGGAGGATCTCCGGAAGCGTCCCGTTAACAAAGCCCGCGCCGAAGTCCTGTAAACTGCGGGTGTCGGCGATGCCCCGCTCAATCTTGAGGTAGTTTACGCCGCGTTTGTCTTGAGTGAGCGTATGCTGGTAGTAGGCGACCACGCGGGCCAGGAGTTTTTGCTCTTTTACCGTTAGGCCGGGGGCGGGCTGCTTTGCGGCGGGGGCTGAGGTCGGCGCTTCGAGCGACATGCCGGAATCGAGTTTTTTGACGGCTTCCGGGAAGCTCACCTTGTCGAACAACTCAACGAAGCGAATGGCGTCGCCACCGGTGTTGCAGCCAAAGCACTGCCAGAGGTTTTCGGCGGGATTAACCGAGAGGGACGGACTTTTGTCGGCGTGGAAGGGACACAGGCCGACAAAGCCCTTGCCCTTCTTCTTCAACTCGACGCCGCGCGACTTGATCAGGGCAGCCAGGTCAACGGTCCGCTTTACGGCTTCGATTCTCGCTTTTTCGATCATCGTTCTTTCCCCTTCCCTCCGGACCTCCGGTGAAAAATTTGGGAGCACTATGGGGATAAGAAATACCTAAGGTGTTACCTTGTGTCAACACAAAAAACTTGATTGAGATGCTCGATGAGGGCACACTATGGTATATTTATGAATGAGTTGACCTTAAATAGGCGAGAATAAGGAGCATCGATGACCTTTGGAGAGAGAATGAAACGGCTGAGGCAGGAGCGGGGCTGGTCTCAGGGCCAGCTCGCCCAGCAACTAAAGGTCCACCAAAAGCAGATCTCCGGCTATGAGCGGGGCGTCCACCTGCCTTCCACGGACCTTCTTATCCGGATAGCCGCACTCTACAACGTTTCCCTCGACTACCTGGCTTTCGACAATCGAGAGGACGTCCGCCAGGTGCGGATTGCCGACCGGGACCTTCTTCAAAAGCTTGAAGAACTCGACAAGTTTTCCGAACAGGATAAGTCAACTATCAAGGCCGTTCTCGATACCTTCATTCTAAAGAACCGCTTCCAGAAGCTCGCTTCCGCCACCGAAGGCTAAGATGCCCAAAGACCGGAAGACCATGTTTGCCTTTCTTCCGCCTCTTGGCGTAAACCGGATTAGGCGGCAGCCGTCCGGGCTCGCGGGAGCATGATGCCCGTTGAGCGCCAAAGCGCGAATAAGGGTTAAAGTGAAGTTGGATGACCGGCCTGGCCGGTTAGCTAACTTCACACATCCTGCCCGCTAAAACAGGATTCATACGTCAAGAACGGGGATTGTATGATCCTTCCAGGCAACTTGTTTTTGTCTTGTATGCGACTTCATTGCACGTTGTTTTCAAATTATTTCAAGATTGGAACAAGATTGCGGGGACTTTGTCTCAATTTCCCCTTTAGTTGCCGGTAACCGACCGAGGCGGCGAAAGGGATTGATGGGACCGGAGCCGGGCGGGAAGGGAACATAACTAACCAGTTATGTTTAGTGTAGCGAGGGAAGGCTTGCGGGCGCGGCGCTTGCTTCACTCTGCAAACGCCGTGACCGGAAGGCCACGTACGATAATGCGCATTATCGGATCGTGCCGAGCGCAGCGACTTCCCCGTCCGGTGAAAGCCCCGAAGGTCCCGAAGCCGCCGGAAGAACACCGGTGTGAGCTTTTTTCCCTACTCCTCCGCATCTGCCTCGATGATGAGAGACAACGTACCTGGCCTTATATACCCTGGAATATCTACGTACTCTGGGTGGTGATGATGAGATTCCTCACCCTCCGCGAATTGAAAGAAGTCAATATATATCCTAAGGCTTTCCACTGAACCGGTGATTCTTAGGTATTTTTCCGTGGTCACATAGACGAAAATTGCACCCTCAGACTTCTCTATCTCAAGCCCACGAAGCAATTCATTGTACGGCATTGGGCTTCCAGACGCATCGGCTTCCAAGCGAAAAAACCTCCCAGCAGATGACATAAATCTTTTTAGGCTATCATGTATTTTATTCAAGCCCAGAATCGAGTCCAGAATTACCGGGTCTGACCCTGTTGAATAGTAAATCCGCATGCTTTCCCTCTATGGTCGTGGAGTGCAGCCTAATCTATAACGCCGAACGCATCTCCATCTCTACCCCTAGAAAATCGGTACAGGCTCAAAAATGGGAACCCCCTCAAAAATAGGCACTGTCGGCATTATGGGATCAATTGGCACAAAAGGAATGAAGGGGGGCGTCCATTCAGGAGCATCACCGTTTGGATCTGTTAATGATTGGTTGCCTTTCAATTTGTCGCTATTAGGCCAGGGCTTTCCAGAGTTAGGAGGACATTGCCCCCCACCTTTGCCGCCGGGATTCTGGACGTCCCAATGGCGCCAGTGGCCTGGATCCTCAGGATGAGCCGTGTAATAAGAATTATCAGGAGATTTTACGAACCAGTTTCCGTTGTCCCATTGTCCGGATGACCACGAATTTGGGTCGTAACCTGGAGGCGGCGGTGGATACTGCCCTATGTAGAGTCCAAGCGGGTCAACCCACCTCACGGGATTGCTGTGAACGTAAGCGTAGAGGTTTACGTCTCCCCCGGAAAATCCAATCGGGTCTTCACTCACGAACCTCCCCACAGCCGGATCATAATACCTTGCCCTCATGTAGTAAAGTCCGTTCGATTCGGCCATAACCCCGTACTGGCCGACATACTTGAAAGGCTGGGGGACGGTTTCCTGCTGGCCGAGGATTTGGCCGAAGGGATCGTAGGCATAGCTGTTTACAATATTGTGGTTCATGTCTGTGATCGCAACCGTGCTGCCGATGCCGTTGAAATGATAGCAGTAACGGCCGGCGGACGTCGCCACGGCGAGAAGGCCATTGCCGTAGATATACTTATGAGTGACGCCGTTTGAATCGGCGTCGGCTATCAAATTTCCCCGGGGATCGTAGATATAGGTGGTGGTGACGCCGGATCTTGTGGCAGAAAGCCGGTTGCCTCGACCATCATAGGAAAACGTTGTGTCGCCTCCAACCTGCGCCAACCGGTGGTTAAAGTCGAAAGTGAGACACGTGCCGCCGGAATTTACCAGTTGCCCCTCATTGTCGTAGGAATAGCTCAAAGGTCCGGCTGAGAGCAGCCGGTCTTGCTGGGCGTTGTACCCGTAGGTGGTCGATCCCATGGAAAAAGCCGGAGTGAGGGGCTGGCTTTCGGTCGAATTAATGCGGTTTCCGTCTCCATCGAGGGTGAACTGGCAGCTAGCCACACTGTTCGCCATACCAGTGAGCCTGCTTGCTGCGTCGTAAGTGTAAGTAGTCACGATCCCGTTAAACTGGGTAAAGGTTGCGAGCCTTCCGTCCTGGTCGTAAGTGTAGGTTGCCTGCCCGCCGAGCCAGTCGGTAACCGTTGTGAGACGGTTCGCGGGGTCGTATGCGTATGTCACCGTAGTGGTGTCCGGGTAGGTGACTTGGGTCAGGTTGCCAGCCGCATCGTAGGTATAGGCGAGAGTGAAACCGTCGGCATCGGTAAAGCTCGTGACCCTCCCAGCCGCATCGTAGCTAAAGGAACTCGTGCCGATGGAATCGTTCAGTTGGGTGAGCCTGTCGAGATTATCGTAGGTATCTGTGGTTTGGGATGAGTCGGGATAGGTGATGCTCGCAAGCATCCCCGTTGGAGTATAGGCATAGGCGAGCGCAGTTCCATTTCGATCCGTCTTGCTTGCTGGCCTTCCGTTGACATCATAGGTCAAGCTCGTGACTTTTTGTAGCGGGTCGGTGATACTGGTCAGAAGCCCTCTTTGGTCATAGGCAAAGTTTGTCGTGGAACCCGCCGGGTCGGTCAAAGAGGTAAGCTTCTCGCCTCCCCCGCCGCAGGACGGGCATCCCGTAGCTACGTAGGAAAAAGCAGTGATGTTTTTAAGAGCGTCCACCTTCTGCGTCGGCCGGCCCCTGTAGTCGTAAGTGTAGGCAGTGACGTTTTGCAAAGGATCGGTCACCGAACTGCGGTTTCCGTTCTTTTCGTAGGCAAAGCTCGATGTATTGTTCAAAGGGTCGGCGGCGGCCGTTAGGCGCCCGTTTGCATCGTATACAAAAGTCGTTGTGTTTTGAAGCGCGTCGGCCAGGCTGAGAACATTTCCCGAGATATCGCGTGTAAGGGTCGTAAGGACATTGGTCGGATCGGTCACCAAGACAACGTTGTTGTACTGATCGTAGCCATATTGGGTGGTGTGCCCCAATGGGTCGGTCACGCTCGTGATGTTGCCCTTCGAGTCCCTTTGGATCTGGGTCAGCGCCCCTGTCGGGTCTTTGGAAGACGATAGATTGCCATTTGCATCGTATGTGTAGTAGGTCATTCCACCGGCAGGGTCCTGGATAGCCGTGACCCGGTTTTGGGCATTGTAGGTGAGGGAGGTCGTTCTGCCATCCTGATCCTGCACCGTGGTCACATTGCGATTTGCGTCGTAGGTAAAGCTTTTGCTGGTCCCGTCCGGGTAAGTCGTGGAAAGGAGGTTGTTGGTGGAATCGTAGACGTAGGTGGTCTTGTTGCCGTAAGGGTCAGTGGTCTGCACCGGCAGGTTGTACGCTATATTATATTGATGGACCCACACTCCTCCATCTTTTTCGGTTACGGTGGAAATGCCGGCTGCTGAATTGTAGGCAACGCTTTTCACCATATTATTGGGGTCAGTTGACGAGGTCAGCATACCGGTTGTTGCATCGTAGGCATAGGAACTTGTATTGCCGGACGGGTCGGTTTTTTGCACCATCGTGTTATAGGAATTGTACTGGAAATTCCAGGTGTTTCCGAGCGGATCGGCTATGGAAGCGATCATACCGGCCGATGAATACGTGATCGTCGAGGTCTTACCGAGAAAATCCTTTACTGACGTTATCTTTCCGCCGCTGACACCCAGGACGATTGTCCTGCCGGCCGGATCCGTTATGCCGGTCAGATTGTTCCCCGTAAAGGTCAGGGTTGTAGTATTGCCATTAATGTCCGTGATGCTGGTAAGTGCTCCGGATGAGTTGAAATTGTAGACCTTTCCGTACTTTGTCGTCCGCGTGTAAGAACCGTCCGCGTTTTTTACGATCGATGAAGTGTCCCCGCTCATTGCATCCGCAGAATAAACACTGCCGGAAGGTGAGAACCAGACCTTACCGCCATCGCCTCGCCTAAGGGTTATGGACCCGTTTGAGTTCGTGATGATCGATATATTGAAATCGTGCGTCCAACTCGTCCCCAGGGGACCAATTGTGGGATCAAGGCTGTTATAGGAAAAGGTGAGAGGGCCAACCTGTTGCGAATGGTAGACATTGCCGCTTTCAAGGTTTGCTGATGAATTGAGGCTTACACTGTTGCAGGGCTGAGGGGAGGGACCTCCATCCGGATCGGGTCCCGATCCTCCGAGACTTCCACCTAGCTGCGGTGCCGGCTGAATATCAGGTAAGGGCGTCGAGGGGTAGACGCACTCAACAAACCTCGGGCACCCATCGATATCATTGTAACACGCGCACCAACTAGGTCCCCATCCTGCCTGTGCCCAATAGTAATTATTGCCGATGCAATAGCACCCCGATGCGGGCCCCGTTCCAAAGCCCTGTCCTTGACAATCGGATAGGTCTTGCCCCATTGTCTGGACCACTGCACCATAATACGGCATGCCATCTAGCGTGCAATAATTGGGAGTTATTAGAGGCGACCCAACCGCATAGCCTTGCAAATCCTGTTGAGGAAGCCACTCTTGGGCAGTTGAAGGCATTTCGCCCGGCACCAAAGCTCCTGCGCTACCCACCCAATACTTGGCCGGCGTCGGGACCCGCTCGCTTGGACCAGCGGAAAGGTGAAGAACCAAGAATAAAAGGACAAACACTAAACAGAATCTCCCAAAACCGATCTTCATCTTCATTCTTTGTCCCCTTCTTTCCGATAAAGAAGCTTTTGAATCCAGTTCAGTCACCACGGGGGAGCTTATCAGGGTGCATCGCAGGGTCATCAATCTCCATACGCAGAAGCAGGCGGAGTGAAATTGCTCGTCCATCTTGCAATTCCCTGAGATAACCTGAACTCCTGTAGAAAGGCGGTTGATTTATAGGCACCGTTCGAAATGCTGGGATCGTATAGATCGCCGATTGAAAATCCATTATGACTATCGGTATACGCACCGGTATAAGTGACCGGGTCCGCCACTCCGTTCAAGTAGATAGTAGTGAGGCCATTGTGCCGGACAAGCGCGATGTGATTCCAGGTATTTAGAGTTACTAACTGGTGTGTCAGCAGCACCGAATGGGCCGCCCCGTTGGAACGCAACACAATTTGCCCGGCTGTTCCAGATTCGCTACTGAATATTGCCAACGCTGTCCCGGTAGTTTGACCTCCAAATATGCCGACTCCATAATTGGGGAGATTTGCAGCGTATAACCAAAAATCGATTGTGAAGTCCTGACCATTGGAAAAATACCAGTCGCTGCTGTCAGCATAGGTTATTCTGCTGTTGTTGAAGTATATTGACGATCCCCAGAACTTGCCCTCCATCGTGCTGGTCATCACGGAATTCACGGAAGCTGGTGTATGATTCCCGGTAGCGTCTGTAATTACATCACCATTATCTGCTCCACAGCCGTGAAGGAGCAATTTGGTGTATTGGTCTATCCCGGGAATTGGCGCATTCACTGTGACGTAGTTATCGGCGGTACTCGATCCTTCGGTGCTGGCAGCGGTAAGGCTTACCGTATAGGTTCCCGGCGTGGAGTAAGTGTAATTCGGGTCCTCACTCGTAGAGGCGCCCCCGTCCCCAAAAGTCCATGACCAGCTTGTAGCCAATCCTGAGGTTTTATCTGTAAACTGGACCGGGAGTGGAGCAGTACCGCTAGCGGGATAAGCCGAGAAGTTGGCTACCGGAGGCGCGGTAACAAGTGCGTAGCCAGAAGCCGGCGGAGTAAAATTAGAAGTCCACCTTGCAATTCCCTGAGACAGCCTGAACTCCTGCAGAAAGGCGGTTGATTCATAAGAACCGTTCGAAATGCTGGGATCATATACATCGCCGACAGAAAACCCATTATGACTGTCAGTGTAGAGTCCACTGTAAGTGACCGGGTCCGCGACTCCGTTCAAGTAAATCGTAGTGACGCCGTTGTACCGGACAAGCGCAATGTGATTCCAGGTATTTAGAGCCACTACCTGGTGAGTCAGCAGTACCGAATTGTTCGTTCCGTTGGTACGCAACACAATTTGCCCGGCTGTTCCAGCTTCGCTACTAAATATTGTCAGCGCTGTCCCGGAGGTTTGACCTCCAAATATGCCGACTCCATAATTCGGGAGATTTGCTGTGTATAACCAGAAATCGATTGTGAAGTCCTGACCATTGGAAAAATACCAGTCGCTGCTGTCAGCATAGGTTATTCTGCTGTTGTTGAAGTATATTGACGATCCCCAGAACTTGCCCTCCATCGTGCTGGTCATCACGGAGTTTACGGAAGTAGGTGTATGATTCCCTGTAGCGTCTGTAATTACTTTGGCGTTGTCTGCCCCAGAGCCGTGAAGGAGCAATTTCGTGTATTGATCTATTCCGGGAACCGGCGCATTCACGGTGACGTAATTGGAGGCGGTGCTCGATCCTTCGGTGCTCGTAGCGGTGAGGCTTACCGTATATGTTCCCGGAGTAGAGTATGTATAACTCGGGTCCTCACTCGTAGCTGCGCCTCCGTCCCCAAAAGTCCAGGACCAGCTTGTAGCCAATCCCGAGGTTTTATCTGCAAACTGGACCGGGAGTGGAGCAGTACCGCTAGCGGGATAAGCCGAGAAGTTGGCTACCGGAGGCGCGGTAACAAGGGCGTAGCCGGAAGCCGGCGGAGTAAAATTAGAAGTCCACCTTGCAATTCCCTGAGACAGCCTGAACTCCTGCAGAAAGGCGGTTGATTCATAAGAACCGTTCGAAATGCTGGGATCATATACATCGCCGACAGAAAACCCATTATGACTGTCAGTGTAGAGTCCACTGTAAGTGACCGGGTCCGCGACTCCGTTCAAGTAAATCGTAGTGACGCCGTTGTACCGGACAAGCGCAATGTGATTCCAGGTATTTAGAGCCACTACCTGGTGAGTCAGCAGTACCGAATTGTTCGTTCCGTTGGTACGCAACACAATTTGCCCGGCTGTTCCAGCTTCGCTACTAAATATTGTCAGCGCTGTCCCGGAGGTTTGACCTCCAAATATGCCGACTCCATAATTCGGGAGATTTGCTGTGTATAACCAGAAATCGATTGTGAAGTCCTGACCATTGGAAAAATACCAGTCGCTGCTGTCAGCATAGGTTATTCTGCTGTTGTTGAAGTATATTGACGATCCCCAGAACTTGCCCTCCATCGTGCTGGTCATCACGGAGTTTACGGAAGTAGGTGTATGATTCCCTGTAGCGTCTGTAATTACTTTGGCGTTGTCTGCCCCAGAGCCGTGAAGGAGCAATTTCGTGTATTGATCTATTCCGGGAATCGGCGCATTCACTGTGACGCTGTTGGTGGCGGTACTCGACCCTTGGGTGCTGGCAGCGGTCATGCTTACCGTATAAGTTCCCTGCGTAGAGAAGGTGTGACTCGGGTCCTCACTCGTGCTGGCGCCTCCGTCCCCAAATGCCCAGGACCAGCTTGTGGCCAATCCCCCCGTCCTATCCGTAAACTGGACCGGGAGCGGAGCAGTACCGCTAGGGGGATAAGCCGAGAAGCCGGCTACGGGAGGCGCGGTTTCAAAGGTGTAAGGAGACTGCGGTGGAGTGAAATTAGAAGTCCACCTTGCAATTCCCTGAGATAGCCTGAACTCCTGCAGAAAGGCGGTGGATTTAAAATAACCACTCGAAATGCTGGGATCGTATAGGTCGCCGATAGAAAGCCCGTTATGGCTATCGGTGTAGAGTCCGCTGTAAGTGACCGGATCCGCCACTCCGTTCAAGTAAATCGTAGTGACGCCGTTGTGCCGGACAAGCGCAATGTGATTCCAGGTACTTAGAGCCACTACCTGGTGTGTTGTCAGCACAAAATTGGATGAACCGTTCGTAAGCAGTTCAATTTGTCGACTATCATTTACAGCTAGGCCTGTCCCGGTAGTTTGGCCTCCGAAAATGCCTACTCCGTAATTTGGAATACTTGCAGTATATAACCAGAAATCGATTGTGTAGTCTTGACCATTGGAAAAATACCAGTCGCTGCTGTCGGCATAAGTTACTCTGCTGTTGTTGAAGTATATTGACGATCCTCCGAATTTGCTTTGAGTTGTACTGGTTACCGCCGAATTCACTGAAGTGGGTGTATGATTCCCGGTGGCGTCTGTAATTACATTGCCATTATTCGCTCCATTGCCGTGCAGCAACAGCTTTGTGTACTGGTCTATGCCGGAGCCCGGGGGTGTCGCGGTGATGCAATTGGTCACGGATTGCGTGTTCGAGCCGCCTGGACCTGCGGCGGTAAGGCTGACAGTATAGATCCCGGGTGTGGAGTAGGTGTGGCTGGGATTCTGAACAGTGCTCGTCGCCCCATCTCCAAAGGCCCAAGACCAGGTTGTCACCGAACCGGTGGAAGCGTCAGTGAACTGGACCGACAGCGGCGCTGTGCCGTTGTTTGGGGTAACCGAGAAGTTGGTGGCCGGAGGAGGGGGAATTACCGTAATAGAGGTAGTCGCAGGACTTGAGTTCCCTCCGGGACCGATGGCCGTAAGGGTCACTGTATAAGTCCCGGGATTGGTAAATGTGTGGTTGGGGTTCTGAACAGCGCTCGTTCCGCCATCGCCAAAACTCCAGGACCACCCGGTGACCGATCCGGTGGAAGCATCCGTGAACTGAACCGATAGCGGGGCAGTCCCGCTGGTTGGGTTAGCAGAGAACTTGGCTACAGGGGGAGGGACTACCGCAATAGAAGTAGTCACAGGATTTGAGTTCCCTCCGGGGCCGATGGCTATAAGGGTCACCGTATAATTCCCTAAATTAGTGAATGTGTGGCTGGGGTTCTGAACGGTGCTCGTTCCGCCATCGCCAAAACTCCAGGACCAGCCCGTTACAATGCCGGTGGATCTGTCGGTAAATGAAACTGCAAGCGGTGCAGCGCCGGTTGTGGTGGATTCGCTGAAGTTTGCCACGGGTGGTGTGGGATTGACTGTTACGGTTTTGCCTTGGGATGACGACGATACTCCGTTGGAAACTGTAAGCAGTACGGCGTAGGTCCCTGCATTGTTATAGGTATAGACCGGGTTCTGGTTCGTGCTGCTGCCCCCATCGCCGAAACTCCACGACCAAGAGCTTACAGTTCCAGAGGACTGATCCGTGAAGGCAACACTCAGAGGCTCGACGCCTGCTGTGGGGCTGAGCGTAAAGTTGGCTACGGGATCTGAGGAGGTAAATACATTCTGTGTGATCCTGTTCCCCAGATCGTCGTAGGTATACTCAATTCTGGTCCCATCTGAGTATTCTATGGCAATTAGGCGATTTAGCTGGTCATAAGTATAGCTCGCATCGTTGGGATATCCGGTAGCTACAGCTAAACCGATGAATAGTAAAACTGCAACGAACGAACATAAACATCTTCTCATATCAGCCCCTTACAGTAGGTTCTATTCCAGGCGTCCCTTTACATCCAAATCGAAAGCGATGAGCCGTTGACCTTTGCCGGAGCATGCCGAATACGCTTTGATTGCGGTGCAAATTCCGCTGCCTAAGAAAGTATATTCAAACAGTACTCCAGCCCTTCACTTGCTCGACTGCAGCGAGTGCACTTTACCGGCCGCTCTGCTGTTTTGATAAACCACCTGCAGACGGTGCCGTACTAAAAGAGGTCATTTCGAAAGTAACCAAAATGCCTGTAAGTTGCCAATATGTTGAGTAAATACCACATTGAACGCAAAACTTCGCGAATTGATGCCGGTAAGGTTACTTTTTAGTTACAAACTCAGATTGGAGGATTTTGGAATTGCCGGAGCAATTCCAGGCCGTCGAGATCGACCGGCAGCTTCCTCCGTCAGGATCGCATTATACATAAAAAGGTTTCTCAAAGGTTACAAGATATCGGCGTAACAATTACAACTGACAAAAGAATAACATTTTGATTTGACAGATATTATTATTCTTATGCCACGGTTCGCACAACTTTGGAGTTTCAAATTTCTAGAGGGAGGGGTGCAGATGGGCAATCCCGAGATTGAGCCGGACTGAGTTCCTGATGGCGTGACGAACAAGGGGCCTCTTTCGATTTTCGCGGGGCTTTAGGCAGAGCGCCGTTGCGATTAAATCAGGGCTTATGAGGAAATTCCGGGTGTCGAAACGGGCAAAAAATCTCAGTTTTTCGGAGTGCTGCTTAATTTCCTTGACTTCATTTCCTTGAACTTATTGTAAAAAGCTGGTTTTGGGAATATGATAGATAGCTTTGGAGTTTGACACTTGAAGAGGGCTTGAAATTCTTTGACATCCAATCGGGGAACCGATCCAGCTTATGTATAACTCTCAGGAGCGAGCAGAAGTAATCAGCCGGTGCAGGCGTGTTCTCATCAAGGTGGGAAGCGCCGTTGTGACGGGGCCTAAAGGGCTCGACCGGGCCATGATTCACCGGCTTAGCGATCAGATTGCAGAACTTCGTGAACGCAGCGCCCGCATGGACGTACTTGTCGTATCCTCGGGCGCGATCGCCATCCGGCATGCGCAAAATGGGTCTCACGGAGCGCCCGAAGACTATTCCGCACAAGCAGGCGGCTGCGGCCGTTGGCCAGGGGGCGCTGATGGAAGCCTGGGAAGGCGCCTTCGACAAGTACGATCTGCTTGTGGCGCAGGTGCTTCTCACCAGTGAGGACCTCGCTCACCGCAGCCGTTACCTGAACGCGCGCAACACGCTCGAAACGCTCCTCTCCTGGGGAATCATGCCGATTATCAACGAAAACGACACGGTTGTTGTAGAAGAGATCAAGTTCGGAGATAACGACCACCTCTCGGCGCTTATCGCCGGGCTTGTCGGGGCGGACCTGGTTATAAACCTCACCGACATCGATGGACTCTACGACCGCGACCCCAGGGCGCATGCTTCCGCCAAACTTATCCCGATGGTTCACCGGGTGGACGCCAAAATCCTGGCCTGCGCCGCTCCGGAGACGGGTTCGTACGGCACGGGCGGAATGCTGAGCAAAGTGAATGCGGCCCGCAAATGCCTTGCTTTGGGTATTGCGATGATAATCGCTGCGGGAAAGCAAAGAGATATTCTGCTGCGGCTTTTTGGCGGTGAAGAGCTGGGCACGATGTTTGTGCCCATGGAGCGTTCTTATTCGGGTAAGAAAGTCTGGCTTGCCAATTTGCCCAAACCAGCCGGTGAGCTTTCCCTGGACGATGGGGCTGTGGCAGCCCTGATCGAGCGGGGCCGGTCTCTTCTGCCCATCGGGGTAAGGGAAGTGAGGGGCGTCTTCGGAGTGGGCGCTCCGGTGCGGTGCATCGACAAGGACGGAAATGTGATAGGCATAGGGCTCACCAATTATAAGTCGACCGAGATCGAAAACATAAAAGGCCGCCACAGCGAGGAAATCGAAAAGCTCATCGGCTACAAGCATTCCGATGAAGTGATTCACAGGGACAATTTCGTTCTCACGAGCGAGAGTTTATGACCGCACTATGCGAAAGAGTTACAAATTGAAACCGGAGGAATTTATGCGGGACGAAATCTTGGAGATGGGAAAAAAAGCCCGCGAAGCCTCTCATCTCATGGCGATGGCAAACAGCAACCAGAAGCGGGAATCTCTCGAGAAGATGGCTTCGGCCCTGGAACTCGAACGAGACTCCATCGGCGCCGCCAATCGCAAGGACGTCGAACAGGCCGAACGCAAGGGGCTTGGAAAGGCAAAAATAGAGCGGCTCGTTGTAAGCGAAAAAGTTCTAAACGAGATGATCGAGGGGCTTAAGCAGGTCTCGATGCTGCCCGATCCGGTTGGGGAGGTCACCCGGATGTGGACGAGGCCCAACGGGCTTCGGGTCGGCAGGATGCGCATTCCTCTCGGCGTGATCGGAATCGTCTATGAGTCTCGCCCGAACGTAACGGTTGACGCGGCGGCGCTGTGCATCAAGGCCGGAAACGCCGTAATCCTGCGTGGAGGTTCCGAGGCTTTTCACTCCAACCTCCGCCTTGCGGGGATTTTAAGGGAGTCGCTCAAGCAGGCCGGGCTTCCCGAAGACGCCGTCCAGTTTGTCGAAACCACCGACCGGCAGGCGGTGCTCGACCTGCTCAGCCTCGATGAATATGTGGACGTCATGATCCCTCGCGGCGGAGAAGAGCTGATACGCTTTGTAGCTGAACATGCCAGGATGCCCGTCTTGAAGCATTACAAGGGTGTGTGCCATATTTACGTGGATTCGGAGACCGACCTGGAGATGGCCCGAAATATATGCCTGAACGCCAAAGTACAGCGGCCGGCTACCTGCAACGCAATGGAGACATTGTTGGTTCACGAGGCGATTGCAGAAAGTTTCCTGCCCGCGATGGCCGAAGAATTCCGGCGTAACGGCGTTGATCTGCGCGGCTGCGAAAAGACCCGTACGATCGTGCCCGACTGCTCCGCCGCAACCGAGGAGGACTGGTACGCCGAGTACCTCGATCTAGTTCTAGCTGTGCGCATAGTGCCTGACATGGACGAAGCCATCCGCCACATCAACAGGTACGGCTCTCAACATACCGAAGCCATCGTTACTGCAAACTTCGAACGTGCGCACCGGTTTGTCCAGCAGGTACAGTCGTCCCTCGTCCTGGTAAATGCTTCGACACGGTTCAACGACGGCTTTCAGCTTGGTCTTGGGGCGGAAATCGGCATCTCCACTTCGCGGCTTCATGCTTTCGGCCCCATGGGTGTCGAGGAACTTACGACGACCAAATTCATTGCCTTCGGCAACGGCCAGTTGCGGAGCTGAGAAAAGATACACCGCCGGCGCAATAAATTCTCACCGCAGAGGCGCGGAGATGAACCAAAAAAATACGGCCGCAAGAGGATCTGGAAGCGTTGATCTTCCGGTTATCCATATCTACCTTGGCTGGTTTTCTCAAAATCTTCGCTAAAGCTTCTCTCTGCGATCTCTGCGCCTCTGCTTCGAAAAGGCCACGGGTGTGGATTCCGGCCCAAAAGCGCCGCCGGAATGACGAAAGCGGGAGCCCCGCCCCTTTTCATGGTGTCGAGTGCCCCTTAGGGACATGAAAGACTGTGGTGGAATTTAAAAGGTTTTACGGCTGAGGGAGCAGAGTCAATGCCATTGCGGCTGGGCATATTTGGAGGGACTTTCGATCCCGTTCACCTGGGCCATTTGAGGGCAGCCGAAGAAGCCCTGGATATTCTTGAGCTCGATGAGATGATTTTCGTGCCGGCGGCAGTCCCTCCACACAAACCGGGCGGGAAGATACTTTCCTTCCAGAGCCGGTGGCGCATGCTCGAGCTCGCCCTTGCCGGCAATTCGCGCTTCCGGCTTTCGGACCTCGAGCAGCGGATGCCCGGAAAATCGTACACCGTGCATTCGCTCAGACAGCTTCGCAATGAAAACCCCGGCGCCGAGCTCTTCTTTCTCGTCGGATGCGACGCTTTCTTTGAGATGGATACCTGGTATGAGTTCAAGGAAATTTTTCGGCTGGCAGGCATTGTCGTACTCTGCAGACCTGAGTGCTGTGAAAATGAAATGTTGGAATTTGTGTCCAAAAGGGTGTCCCAGTTGTATAGAATCGTCCATGAAAATCGAGAAATCCGGCATCCGGTGCTCTGTTCGGTGTACGGCCTCCAAAATACGAGGATAGATATCTCTTCGACCAGGATCAGGGAGCTTGCCGCCGAAGGGCGATCCGTGCGATATCTGGTACCTAACAGTGTATGGAGTTATATTGGGGAAAACGGGTTATACCGAAAAGAAATTGAGGGATTGAGGGATTGAGGAGAATCGGGAATTTGTTCTTAATCCCTAATCCCTAAATTCGCTTCTAAAAGGAACGACGATGCCTGATTTGGGTATTTCGGAGGCTCAACAAAAGGGTAAAGAGCTCCGAATGGAGATGAGCAGCAAGGAAAAAGCCATCCTGTGCGCCAGGGAGGCGTTTGGATTCAAAGCCCTCAATCTGGTTCTTCTGGAAGTTTCCCGCTTTTCTTCCTTTGCCGACTATTTTATCATTTGCAGCGGAAAATCCGGAAGGCAAGTCCAGGGTATCGCCGACAACATTGAAAGCGAACTCAAAACCCGGGGGATCAAACCAATCGGGACCGAGGGCAAACGAGAAGGCCACTGGGTCCTGATGGATTACGGAGATGTGATCATCCATGTCTTCTACGAACCTGTGCGCTTCTTTTACGACCTGGAGAGCCTGTGGTCCGAGGCTCCCAGAGTCGAGTGGGAGCAAGGGCCGGACGAAACCACACCGAAAGAAAATTGATAGAGGCTTATTTTTATGCTTTCTACAGCGGTTTCCGGAAGCAAATTTAAAAAGGGACTGATCGCTCTCTCATTGTTTATTTTCACCTTCGTAATGATTTACCCGCAAGGCAAAGTCAGCGCAATCACCCTGAGCGAAGAACAAGACCTGGGGAAAAAGTTCGTTAGGATGATCCGCAAAACCATGCCCCTTGTGGAAGACGGCGAAGTGCTCACCTATGTCAGAAACGTTGGTAACCGCGTAGTCAAAGAAGTTGGGGTAACCACTTACAAATTTCAATTCTTCGTGGTCGATGAATCGGTCCCGAATGCCTTCGCGGTCCCCGGCGGGTATATATTCATTTACCGAGGCCTGATTGAAATGATGTCGTCAGAAAGCGAACTGGCGAGTATTCTGTCTCACGAATTGGGGCATATAGTGGGGAGGCACCTTCAGAGGTCTATAGACGAAGCGAAGCTTCTGAGCGTTCCAATGGTAGCCGGCCTGGTTGCGGGGATTCTTCTCGGCGCGCCCGGGCTCGCGGCCGGAGGCCTGGCTGCCTCGCAGACCGGCGCGTTACAGTACAGCCGTGCCCATGAAATGGAAGCCGATCAGCACGGGTTCAGGTTTCTTAGCGATGCAGGCTACGATACTGCGGCCATGCCCTCTATGATGGAGAAGCTGCTGCAGTGCACGTGGCTCCAAAATTCCAAGGTCCCCAGTTATCTGTCCACCCATCCGGCCCTTGCCGAACGAGTGCAGTACCTGACCGAGATGGTCAAAAAACAGAAAGCCGAATCTCGAAAAGCGATGGAACCCCCAACCGGGGATTTCAAGGTCATGCTGGCCACCCTGTTAGCGGACTATACCGACGAGAAAACAGCTTTCGACCGTTTCCAGGCGGAGATAAAGAAGGGTGACAATGCTGCTGTGTTCGGGTTGGGGCGTCTCTACCTCAGGCAAAATAAGTGGTCCGAAGCGGTGGAGCAGCTTAGGCAAGCCGCTCGCCTGATGCCGTCCAGTCCTTTTGTCCTTAGCACGCTGGGGGAAGCATACCACAGGGTGGGCAAACTGCAGGAGGCGCAAAATACCCTCGAGTCAGCCCTGATGCTCGACCCTTCCACCGCAATCGCCGACTTCAGGCTGGCCCTGGTGTTGATGGACATGGGGAAAAAAGATGAAGCTCTTGACCATTTGATGCGAATAGAGGAACTTGCTCCCATGTTCCCCGACGTAGACTATCAGCTTGGAGTGATCCTGGGACAGGCAGACAATCTTGGGCTGGCGCACTTCCATCTCGGACGCTATTACTTTCACAAAGACAACAAAGAGCTTGCTATCTCTCACTTTAACAAGGCAAAATCCCTTATCAAAGATTCGCCCGCAAAAATTGAAGAGATTAATGACGACCTCAAAGAACTGCAACCAAAGAAAAAGGGGCTTTTCTCATAAGCACACCTAGGGGATTGAATCCAGAGCCAGCCAACGGCCTGCCTCGGCTCCGGCTGCCAAACTCCCTGGGATTCACGCTTTCAGGGAGTTTCCTGTTAAACGGATTCGCTTTTAGATTTTCAAACTGATGGAGACCGTGAATTTATGTCAGCGCAAAAAACCCGAAAAACCGACAATAAACAGGACAAACTGGAAATACCTCTTCCAGATAGCAGTAAAACAAGCATTCCTTTGCTGATCATTTCCCTGGCCGGGCTACTCATATCCCTCATGAGCGGATTTCAGGAGTCCATCCCATTTCTTAAGCCTCTTTGCACCAGCGCATGCAAAGAGACAGTCGAAATTCATTTTATGCATATGCCCTTTTGGGTCCTGGGCGCCCTGTTTTATTCGGTCACAGCCATGTTGGCCCTGTTCAGGAAGGAGATGGTCACATGGATTGCAGGCCCCGCTGCCGGAGTAGAAGTTCTTCTCATCCTGCTCATGATTCAACTCAAAGCGCCTTGCCTGTTTTGTATGGCCAATGTCGTCGTCATCATCCTGCTGCTTGTGGCTGCGTTCAGGAAAGAGTTTTTTTGGCAACAAACGACTTTGGCCCTTCTTTTCTTCCTGGGATTCTTCTTCTGGGTCCCTTTCGAAAACGACCTCTCGCATTCTGCGGCAAAGAGTGCGGCCGGCCCCTCTGCGGACACCTATGATTCCGGGATTGCCGCCACAGTGGGCGACGAGGTCATAACTAACCAGCGGCTCAATGTTCTGCTTGGCTCAAAACTGCTCGAGACGCGCAGAGACATCTACCGGATGAAAAAAGACAGGCTAGACCAATTGATAATTGAAATGGTTCTCGAAAAGGAAGCAAAAGAGCATGGAAAAACGATGGATCAGCTTATCGAGCAAGTAGCCCCTTCGGATTCGACGCAGGTGGATGAATCTGAAGTTGACAAATACATGCAGGACAACCAGCAGAGGCTCCAGGAGTACAAGGGAAACCTGGCTGATCTTAGACCGCGGATAAAAAACTTTCTGGAACAACAGAAAAAAACCCAAGCCGTCAAGGATTACTCTCGCGGCCTCGAATCCAAATACGGCGTCCGCATTCTTGTGCCCGTACCCAATCCGCCCAAGGTAACAATCGATACTCAAGGCGCTCCCAGCATGGGGCCTTCCGGTGCGCCGGTCACCGTAGTCGAATTCTCCGACTACGAATGTCCCGCATGCAGATCGACCCATGCAGTTGTAAAACAAATCAAGGCCGCTTACGGCGACAAAGTGCAGTGGATCTTTAAAGACTATCCGCTGAAGCGGCACAAAGACGCTTTCAAGGCAGCCGAGGCTTCTCACTGCGCGCAGGAGCAGGGCAAATTCTGGGAGTATCAGGAGAGCCTGTTTACCACACCGGACCTTTCGCCCTCCAACATGATAAATAATGCCGCACAACTCGGAATGTCAGCGGAAAAGTTTTCCACCTGCCTTCAGGATTCAAAATATAACGCCCTGGTGGCAAAAAACGTTCAAGATGCCGTTCAGGCTGGAATAGACAGGACACCATCCTTTCTCATCAACGGGGTACTGTTTGCCGGTGGCCCGTCACTGGATACCTTCAAGAACATGATTAACGAGCATCTCAAAAGTGCCGGGTTGGAGCTCCAACCTGTTGCAAAGACTCAATGAAACAGATGGAGGCATCAATGAAGATTCTTGTCAGCGACAACCTTTCCGAATCGGGAATTGAAAAGCTTGTGAAAATTCCGGGTTTCGAAGTGGAAGTGAATACAACCCTGAGTGCCGAAGAATTCAGGCGGGTCATAAAGGAATTCGATGCGCTGGTTATCCGGAGCGCAACCAAAGTTACGCCCGAAGTGCTGGAAAATGCCCATAATCTTAAAGTGATAGGCCGCGCCGGAATTGGGCTTGACAACGTCGATATTGTAGCGGCGAGCAAACGGGGCATAGTGGTAATGAACACCCCGGAAGGCAACGTCATAACCACTGCCGAACACGCGATAGCCATGATGCTTTCCCTGACACGCAACATTCCGCAAGCTTCGAGCTCTCTAAAGAATGGCGCCTGGGAGAAAAAGCGCTTCAAGGGAAAGGAAGTCTTCAACAAGGTACTTGGGATCATAGGAGTCGGCAGGATCGGACGAATAGTGGCGGAAAGGGCACAGGGACTCAAGATGCAGGTAATCGCCTACGATCCTTACATCAATCCCGAAGTGATCGACTCTCTGGGTATCCGGGGCGTATCGTTCGATGAGCTATTGGCGTCATCCGACTACATTTCGGTTCATACCCCCATGACTTCGGAAACCCGCAACGTGCTCAATGCCGACGCCTTCAAGAAAATGAAACCGGGTGTTTTCGTGATTAATTGCGCACGGGGAGGCATCGTAAACGAACAGGACCTCTACGAGGCTATCAAACAGGGAATCGTGGCCGGAGCAGCGCTTGACGTTTTTGCTAAAGAGCCCCCGACGGGCAATCCCCTGCTTACCCTCGACCAGGTGATAGCTACGCCTCACCTCGGAGCTTCCACCGAGGAGGCCCAGGAAAACGTCTCCATCGCTGTGGCAGACCAGATAGCCGATTTCCTGACGCGCGGCACCATCCGCAACGCCGTAAACGCTCCTAATATCGACGGTGCTGTCCTGTCCAAATTGCGTCCCTACCTGGTTTTGGCAGAAAAGCTCGGAAGCGTGCTGACTCAGATAACAAAGGGCGCCATACAGAAGGTATCCATAGAATTCGTCGGCGATGCGTCTTCACTGGAAACACAACCTCTGACCGCTGCCATCTTAAAAGGTATGCTTAGCCCGATCCTTGGCGACATGGTCAACTTCGTCAATGTCCCTATCCTTGCAAAGGAGCGCGATATCAGAGTGACCACGTCGGTCCGCAGCGAGGCCGAAGACTTTACCAACCTGATCAGCATTCATGTAAACACTTCACTGGGAGAGAATCTCGTTGCGGGGACAATACTCGGGAAAAAAGCCCCGCGAATGGTGCGGATCAACGACTTCCGCCTTGAAGCGGCCCTCGAAGGCCATCTGCTGCTGATCTACAATATCGACACGCCCGGCACTATAGGCGCCATCGGTACCTGCCTCGGACGCCACAACATAAATATTTCACTTATGAATGTCGGGCAGGTGCTCGAACGCGGACAAAACATTATCTTTCTCCGCACTGAAGCATCGGTTCCCGAGCACGTCGTCGAGGAATTGCTTGCGATGGATAATGTGAATATCGTCCAGGCAATCGAGCTCTAATCCACTCGATTGATTGAGGAGGAAAAAGCGCCATGGCAGAGAAGGAAGAAGAAAAGGGATTTGTGGTAAAGGACCGTCGAAGGTTCACTGAGGGGGCAGAAACGGAAGAAAACAAGCAGGAGCCCCGGTCTGAAACAGCTTCGGCCGCTGGAGAACAAAAGAGCGCCCGTCCCGAGGAGGCTTCGGAGAGGGAGGGGGAACAGTCACGGGGCCCTTTGCCCGAAGTTACGCTGGCCACTTTCATTTTCTCCCTTAGCTCGTCGGCCCTGGTACACCTGGGAGAAATTCCGGAGCCGGAAACCAATCGGACGGCTGTTGATTTGCCTATCGCAAAGCAGATTATCGACACTCTGGGGATGCTACAGGACAAAACGAAGGGCAACCTCGACCAGGATGAGGAGCGGCTTCTCAAGTCCGTGCTCTATGATCTTCGGATGCGCTACATCCAGAAATCGGACAAGCAGTGAAGAGTGAAGAGTGAAGATTAAAAACAACCGTTAACCTTGTTCTTTTTGCCAGTGCGAAGCCGCGGAGTCGGATTTGATCCTCAAGATCAGCGTTCCTGCGAAGATAAACCTGTGGCTTGAGGTGATCCGAAAAAGGCAAGATGGCTATCACGATATTTCGAGCCTGATGCTGCCCGTTTCGGTCTTCGATAATATTACGATCGACGTTCGGCCCGAGGGCCGAAACATTTCAATCACCTGTGACTCGCCCGAAATACCGTCGGATGAGCGAAACCTGGCTTGGCGCGCTGCTGATCTTTACATGAAAAGCTGCAGTTCGACGGCCGGGATGAAAATACATCTTGAAAAGCACATCCCCTGGGGCGCCGGCCTCGGGGGTGGTAGTTCGGATGCGGGTGGCGTTCTTGTCGCCCTGAACTCATTTTTCGAAAATGCCGTCCCCCCGGATAATCTGGAACGACTGGCTCTTAGCCTTGGGGCCGATGTGCCTTTTTTTCTGCACTCAAAGCCTGCCCTGGCAACCGGGATAGGCGAGAAGCTGCAATTTGCCGGCAAGGCGCCGGATTATCCTCTGCTTCTGATAAAACCACCCGTGACCGTGCCGACCGGCTGGGTATATCAAAGTTTAAAATTGACAAAAGGCTTGCCTCAAATTAGTCTTGATAGTTTCAGTGAGGATCCTTGGCAATTTGGGCATATCATTGAAAACGATCTCGAATCGGTTACCGTACCCCGATTTCCGGTAATAGCCGAGCTTAAACGATGGTTGATCTGCGAGGGCGCTCTGGCGGCATCCATGAGTGGAAGCGGGCCGACTGTGTTTGGAATTTTCAGTACCGCGCAGGCTGCAGAAGATGTCCAAATCATTGCGAAAAAAAATTGGCCAGATTGCTGGGTCCATACCGCACAAGTGATAGGCCGGTAGGAGTGCACAGAGACGAATTCCACCACGGACGGGACATAGTCCGGACAGGGAGAGAGCACAGAGGCCGTGGTTAAAATATTAAAAAACTTTGACAGGATTTACAGGATTGAAAAATTTAGGGATTCAGGATTAATTCCTAAATTCCCCGATACGTAGCCATTTCTGTTAATCGTGTCTAATCTTTTCTCTGTGTCCTGTTCTTGTCCGGACCATGTCCCGCCTCTGTGGTGAATGGACATATTGCGTTGGGGCGTCGCCAAGCGGAAAGGCACGGGTCTTTGGAACCCGCATTCGGAGGTTCGAATCCTCCCGCCCCAGCCATTTTTTTTTATAACGGATCGCAATCGTGTAAATTGTGCGGGAGGCCGTAGGCCTTCTCCGTAAGGACGCAAACTGGCGCAGGCAAATTGCAATTATGTGGAGCCGCCTCACTCTTTTTGCCGGAAATTCCAACCCTGCCCTTGCAGATAAAGTTTGTTCGCAATTGGGTATAGGTCCGGGCAAAGCCCTTATCTCCCGCTTCAGCGACGGAGAAGTCAGGGTTGAAATAGGCGAAAACGTCAGGGGCAAGGACACCTACGTGCTCCAATCCACCTGCCCGCCTGTCAATGAAAACCTAATGGAACTGCTGGTGATCATGGATGCCCTCAAAAGGGCGTCTGCACGGCGGATTAACGCGATAATTCCTTACTACGGCTACGGCCGGCAGGACCAGAAAGAAAAGCCCAGGGTTCCGCTTTCCGCCAAAGTGGTTGCCGATCTTTTGAGCGTCGCGGGGGCTGACCGCGTGATTACGATCGACCTGCACGCCGACCAGATTCAGGGCTTCTTCGATATTCCGGTGGATCATCTCTTTGGCACGATTGTCTTGAGCGACGCACTCAAAGACGAGATACGGGGAGACGAGATCGTGGTCGCCCCCGATTCGGGAGGCACAGAGCGCGCCAGGCTTTTCGCAGCCAGGCTCAAACTTGATCTGGCCCTCATGGACTATCGCGAGGAAAACGGCATCTACCAGAGGATCGTCGGAAACGTCAACGGGAAAAAAGTTATAATTCTTGACGATATTATCGATACGGCGCGGACCGTCTTGCGCACGACGAGCGCGGCTAAAGCCGCCGGGGCCGAAACCGTTGTTGTCTGCGCAGTTCATCCGGTGCTCTCCGGATCATCGGCGGAAATGATCGAATCCTCGCCCGTCGGCAAACTGATAGTGACAGATACCATCCCTCTATCCGAGATTGCGAGGGCCAGCAACAAAATCCATACGGTGAGCATTGCGCCCATGCTGGCCGAAGTCATCAAGCGGGTGCATTTCGAGGAATCGATAAGCTCGATATTTAACGAAATTTGAGATCCCGGCGCCGGCGCCGGCTACATCAGGAGGCATAAAGAATGACTTTGGAAATTCAAGCGGTAACAAGAAGTGCTACTGGAAAAGGCGCCGCGCGGACCGCGCGCCGGGACATGAGGGTCCCGGCAGTTCTTTACGGACCGAAAACCCAGCCGACCCCTCTTTCGATTTCGGCTTCCCACCTGGAGAAGCTTCTAAGAGAAACCGGCGGCGAGAGCAAGCTCCTCAACCTTAAGATCGACGGCGGCCACGACAGGCAGGTGCTCATTCGCGAAATTCAGAAACACCCTTACCGGAGGCGATTTCTCCACGTCGATTTCTACGAAGTGCCCCTCGATCAGCCTATCACCGTGGAAGTCGTTGTGGAGTTGACAGGAGATTCCATTGGTGTGCAGAAAGGCGGAGAGATCAATCTCATCCAACGAACACTCTCCGTGCGCTGCCTGCCAAACAAAATACCTGAAAGTATCCGGATCGATGTTAGTAATGTCGATATGGGAGAGACACTCCACGTCGCCGACCTTGTAGCGGAATCTTCCTATGAGTTTGAGGAAGACCTGACCGTAGGGGTCGTAAGCGTGTTGGCTCCTGAGGCCGCGCCCCCACCCACGGAGGAAGGCGCCAAGAAATAGAGGGCCGGTTCACCGGCTGCCGAGTTGCCCGGTTGCAGAATCGCCGCGGGCCGGTGGGACCGGCTGCCAAGTTGCCCGCTTGCAAAATCGCCGCGGGCGAAGAGTATCTGAAACGGCTAAGTTCCTATGGGTGATGCCTGCCGCAATGAAGAGCAAATCCTTGCCCTCATTGGCCTTGGAAATCCGGGAAAAGAATATGAACACACCCGCCACAATGTGGGCTTCCAGGTCGTTGACCTGCTAATTGCACACTATTCGCCCGTAATGATGGAACGTAAGTTCCGGGCGTCATGGGGTTTCGCGTTTGCAGAGGGACGAAAAATCCTTTTTGCAAAGCCGCTCACCTTCATGAACAGGAGCGGCGAAGCCGTTGGCGAGATCATCAAATATTTTGGAATCGCTTCGGACCGGATGCTCGTTATACATGACGATCTGGACCTGCCGCTTGCCCGGGTTCGAATCGCCCAAAGAGGCGGCTCCGGGGGGCACAAGGGCATCCAGTCCATTATCGACCACGTCGGCGCCTCGGACTTTCCACGCCTTAAAATGGGAATCGGTCGCCCGAAACACGGAGAACCCGTCGAAACCTTTGTCCTCCAGCCCCCATACCCCGAAGACCGGCAAAACTTCAAAACAATGACGACGCTGGCCGAAAAAGCAGTCCGCGCCGTCCTCGCCACATGCCTGTCCGATGCGATGAATGAGTTTAACCGGCGCGATTGATTAACGGCAGCCAAATTATACTATCCTTGGTTGAGACTGTATGCTACGGCCTGCATCAGTGAAGTCAGATGTACACATTTAAGTCATCTTTCTCCGATATTTTTAGATCGGAAAGCCATTCAGTCAGATCCATGCCAACTCACTCCTGAAGCCCTTGCGGAAGTGCATCAAACATCTATTTGCATCAGTCGTGCTCAATGGCATGTTATTTGTACTCCCTTGGCGGCGGGAAAATTTGTCCGTGGATGTAGACTAAACTGTCAAGCTTCCCGTCGATACAGGTAATTTAAAGGGCGATGCAGAGCGGGCCCCAATTTAATGATTCGCGACAACTCAGACTCAACTCTATGAAAGGGAAGATTGTTATGTACAAGACAAGAATACAGTCGGGCCAAAGTCTTTTTGCTCTGCTGTGGGGTTTTTTCTTTCTGTTCATTTTCAGTTCATCGGTCCTTGCGTCGACAGAGGAACTCGATGCGGTCAAACAGCAGATACAGAACAAGCGCGCCAGATGGCAGGCCGAAGAGACATCGATTTCAAAGCTTCCCACGGAAGAGCGGCTAAAGCACCTTGGCTTCAGGAAGGAATCCTTCGGCGTTGCGGGCGCCCGCGTACTTTCAACCCCATCCGTTGCGGCGGGAACATCTTTGCCTGCGACTTTGAATTACAATAATGACAGCTACATAACCCCCATAAGGGATCAGGGCTCCTGTGGAAGCTGCTGGGCCTTTGGGACAACTGCCGCTCTGGAATCACAGTACCTGATGAGTACAAAGGGAGCCGGATGGTCTACTCTGGATCTTTCCGAGCAGATACTTTTATCGTGCAGCAACGCGGGAAACTGTTCCCAAGGAGGCTACCCCGACCTCGCATCCGATTTCATCCAGAATACCGGTCTTCCGCCTGCCAGTTGCTATCCTTATACAGAGGTGAATTGGACTTCAGGTTCGGACACCCCTTGTTCCGACGCGGCATGCCCGTATTGGCAAAACGAGACCTACTCAATCAATGGTTGGGGATATGTGGCCACAAACGCCCCGACCGCCGACATCCTGAAAAGCGCTCTTAATACTTATGGCCCGCTGGTCACCACAATGAACATCTATACGGATTTCTATTATTATACGGGAGGCGTTTATTCTTATTCCTACGGATCGTACCAGGGTTCACACGTCATTGAAATCATCGGCTATGACGACAACGAGAGTTGTTTCATCGTGAAGAACAGTTGGGGCAGCACAGGCGACCCCCCTTGGGGGGAATCGGAGCCGGGGTCCGTAACAACGCCGGGGTTCTTCCGGATAGCCTACGATCAGATCGACCGACTGGTGCAGTTTGGATACTATACAATCGCATTCGAGGGGTACAAGGGCCTTCAAAACTCCTGCACCTATTCCATATCACCCAGTTCGATCACTGTAAGTTATTCCGGGGGATATGCCGACGTTAAGGTAACTTCGCAGTCCGGATGCTCCTGGACAGCCGTGAGCAATGCAAACTGGATAAAAGTCGAATCCGGCGCAAAGGGCACCGGCAACGGGACCGTCAGGTATTATGTCACTGCTAATCCTGACCATTACAGTTGGACCGGTACATTGACCATCGCGGGACAGACCTTTACAATAACCCAGAATGCGAAGCCGCGGTCGTCCCGGCAGCGTTAAGAAAAAGGCAGTTTCAAAGGAAAAGAGATAGTTATTGACTGAGTTTTCAGAAGGCCGCCCATGGTGATCTTGCTTATATTTTTCGGAGATCGCTTCACAAGCGGCCTTCTGCTTTTCATCGATCACCCCGGATGTGTTAACCTCCGATAGAACAGCCTTCCGCCAAGCTAAATATCCCTGGCCCGCACAATTTTTTCTTAAGTAATTAATTGCCGTTGTCGATGAGCATAATTAAAGCGTGGGGATTTTTGCGGGAGACAGCGTGGTATGGTTACCAGCGAACTTGACATCGTTGAACGGAGCGGCGGGGCTTCGGTCCACTGGCAACAAGAGCAGAGCCGGAGGTGGCCTGAAGACGACCTGGCAAGGCATGCACTCCTGGCAAACTTGAGGCATGAACTGCGCAACACGCTGAGCGCGATTATCGGATTTTCCGAGATTCTCCTGGAAGATCTGGAACAGGCCGAGGGGCCAGGTCCATCTGCCGATCTTCAGTGTGTTAACCAGGCGGGAAAGCAAATCCTGACGGTGATAATTGAAGTTCTTGACCCCGCGAAAATTGAAGCCAAACTGGGCAATCCCGATTTTCAGAGAGTATTGGCCGTTCTGCAAGAGGGTCTGAGAATACCGTTGAGCACTCTCATATCCCATGGGGAAGCCCTGTGCGAAAGTGCCCAAAAGGCGAAACGGCAAGGCCTCGCGGACGATCTGCACATAATTTACGGCTTAGCAAAACAGCTCAAGGAAATTGTCGAGCAGATCGTTTTGCCCGCGAGTGTTGCGAGCACGATACCTGGAAATGCCAGTAAAAAGCCGGACAAGGCTAAAGCAATCCATGAGGCCGCAGACATCATCCAGTCTATGGGAAGCACGAGTTCGCCACGGGAAGCGCCACAGGGCTGCATACTTGTCGTGGATGACGACGAAGCCAATAGTAGTTTGCTCTGCAGTTGCCTCAAGCGGGCAGGGCACACCACCGTCACGGCGGAAAATGGCCGCCAGGCCCTCGATCTGCTCATGTCGCGCGATTTCGACCTGGTTCTGCTCGACATCATAATGCCGGAGATGAACGGGTACCAGGTACTCAAGCAGATTAGAAACACCGATAGACTGCACAATATACCGGTCATCATGATTTCCGCGTTAAATGAGGTGGACAGTGCAGTGCGTTGCATTGAAATCGGCGCCGAGGAGTATCTGTCAAAGCCCTTCGACCCAAACATGCTGAGAGCCAGGGTAAAGGCGTGCCTGGAGAAGAAGATGGAGCGTGACGAGACGGTCCGGGAATTGAGCACCGATCTCGACGAGAAAGCAAGCCAACTCCAGGCAACCTCGGAAAGACTCGGGGCCAGCCGCCGGAAAATTGAGCTGCTTGAAGAGAAAACCAGCAGTATTGAGTCCGCCGTGCAGCAGGAAATCGAGAAAACAAGGCGCGTCTCGCTTTTTGACATCCTTGTAATAGTTGTGTGCGGCTTCGTCCTGGGCCTCGTATTCAATGCCGCAAATCCGAGCGCAGTCAAGCTTGTGCCTCAATCATGGTCGGCCTCGAGCCCTCCTTTTATCGACCTTGATTCCGCAAAGGCGAAATTCGACGCAAAATCGGTTCTTTTCGTGGATGCCAGGCCCGCTGAATATTATCGGCAAGGCCACATTCCCGGTGCCGTAAGCCTGCCCGCCAGCCTGTTCGATTTCGTCTACATGATGAAATTTGCCGGGACGGACCCGGAGAGGGAGGTCATCATCTATGGCAGGGACATCAGCAGGCTTCATGATGAAGAGACGGCATCCAGGCTTCAGGCCCGAGGTCATCGTAATATCAGCATAATGCCGGACAGCATTGCAGCATGGCAGAAGAGAGGTTACCCGCTGGAGGAGTGAGACGAATGTTGAAAGAGATTCTAACGCATCGTTATCTGGCCCTGATCTTCAGGCTTTATCTGGGAGGACTGTTCATCTACGCCAGCATGTACAAAATCAACTACACCTCTGAATTCGCGGAAACTATCGCAAGCTATCAGATAGTGCCCTACTGGGCCGTAAACCTGGTGGCGGCCGGTCTCCCCTGGACCGAACTAATATGCGGGACTCTGCTATTGCTTGGCATACGCTCCCGGTCAGCGGCCGCTCTTGCCTGCTTTTTCCTGGTGGTATTCACCATGGGCATCGCGGTAAGCCTGATGAGGGATGCTCCCATAAGCTGCGGCTGCTTCCATACTCTGGGAGAGAAGATAAGCTGGCGGACCCTGGTAAGAGACTTAGTGTGGGTGATCATGATCCTGCACGTTTTGTTTTTGGACAGGGCCTTCCATCTGGAGCGAAAATTTTCACTTCAGTTTAGAACTGAGGGCGTATGAAGATCCCGGTTTGCACGCATTTTGCCATCTTTTTTATTTGCCTTGCCGCTCTTGCGGGCTGCAACGATACGACCTCCGTTGCGGGCAGGTATGTTGCCGAGTTCAATGGGGAACAAGGGCAAAGAATAGACCTTGAATTGGAACCCGATGGCCAGGGCTCCTGGGCATCCGAGGATGACAGAATTGATTTCAAATGGGAATCGCACGCAGCAGGAATCCTTCTGCACACAAAAGCCGGCGGCATAATTGAGGGAACTCACTCGCAAGGTGTAATAGAATTCACCATCCCGGGCACAGGCAAGGTTATTTTCAGGAAAGCCGGGACTCGGTAGAGTCGATAATTTTACTCATCCGATGGAGGCTCTACTTGATAAGCACGAACGGGGGCTTCGATGCCTTTTACGTGGATCTCTCCGAAAAGCCGGGTGGACATAAAGGGCGCAACGAGGTCACGAGTCCTTTGCGAGATGAGGATGCCGTCAACCGGGGCGCTCGATTCCAACCTTTTTGCCAGGTTCACCGCTGAACCAAGCACGGTGTATGACAGCCTTCGCGAAGACCCCATGTTCCCCACAATGACCTCCCCGGTATTTATCCCGATCCGCACGCGCAGAGGAAAACCGCCTTCCATGGCCCATTTTTCGTTCAGTTCGCGCGCCTTGTTCTGCATCCCGATTGCCGCCTGGACCGCTCTCAGGCCATGGTCAGGCGTGGGTTCAGGGTCTCCGAAAAAGACCATTAACCCGTCCCCGATGTACTTATCGACCGTCCCCTTGAATGTAAATACAACTTCGACCATTGTTTCGAAATAGTCATTCAAAAAGCCGCGAATCCTGTCGGGCGAATAAGCGGAGGAGTGTGCAGTAAAATCCTTGATATCGCTGAAAAGAATCGTCAGCTCTTTTCTCTGTCCCCTGCTCATCATCGCCGGGTCGGCAATGATTCTTTCCACAACCGAGGGCGGGAAATAGGACTCGAAAGATCTCCTCAAGACCTCCTTTTCCCTTGATTCCCGAGAATACCGGAAAGCCATGATGAGCGAAGCGACGGCGGCGCCGGCGATTATGGGACGGACTATGTTGAGCATCAGTCCATGCGTGAGGAAAAGGGCGAGCGCTGCGGCCCCATAGCAAGTAATGAGCAGAGCGGCCCCGCCGGCGAATAAAATCATGGACAAATGGGTCGATAAAAGGAAAATGAGGACGGCCATCGCCAGTTCAATCGCCAGTATCCCGGCAGGGCTCATCTCGTATAAAAAGGCACGGGAAAGGATCGTCTGGATTACGTTGGCATGCAGGCCGCTCAGCGGGAAATTTATATCCACCGGCACCGCTCCGAGATCGGTCGCGCCGGTGGAAACATCGGAGACCACGACTATTTTTCCCGAAAGCTCTTCGGTCCACATCTCGAAAGCGTCCCGATCTCCCGAGGCTGAAAGGATCTGCGCGAAATTGTAATGACGCATCTCCCCCCATGGTCCGATAAAATTAATTATCATCTCACCATTGCTGTCGATCGGGATGAAAAGGTCGCCTGGTTGGCCTCCGGGGATTCTTGCGTCCTTGATCAGGATGTAGCTGCCCGGCTTTACGGTAATTTTTTCCGGCCCTGCCCCGAGGTAGTCGCAAACTACGCGGAACGGCATACTTGGATAAAACCCGCCTTCGGACCGGACGAGCAGTGGCACACGGCGGATTACTCCATCACGGTCCGTTTGCAGGCTTAGAAACCCGATTCCCCTGCAGACCCCGGCAAGAGGCGAAAAAGTGATGAGGGGCTTCGTTCCGGTATAGAGATCCTTCGATTGGCCTTCCACCTTCACGTCCCACTTCGTATTGTCGAGATATTCGCGAACATCTGGTGCTATGCGGCCGGGGAGCGCCCCACTCTGTGACCCCAGATCTATGGCCATGCCGAAGTAGACGTTGCCCGCCTCACGGGTGGCTGCGATTATAGCCTGGTCATCTGCCTGGTTGGTTCCAGCGGCAAAAATCAGATCGTAAGCCTGGGCCGCCACGTGCATTGCGGCAAGGTTTCGAATTACCACGGCATACTGGGAGCGGGCCAGATAATAGGTTTTTAACTGCTGGATCGCGGTATCGTTTATGTCTACGTGAACTACCGTCCCATCATAGGGAGGCTTGAGTGCAGCAATCGAGGAACGAAACAGGAAAAACCTGTCGAAGACCTGTGAATTCCAGGTTTCGAGCAATCCTCCAAAAAGCAGAAAAATCAGTTGCACAATGCCAAACGCAGCAATCGCCGCAAAAAGATAGGTCCGGGTCCGCTTCCGGTTAGTTGTGCTCAATCGTATAAGTCCTGGCCACGAAGCCGGACGACAGAATCTCGTCGGCAAAAGCTGCGATGTCCAACCGGTCTGGGTCCTTGACCTTTTCCACGCTTCTCAGAGTGCCCCCGATAGGAACCGGCCTCTCGGCGGGGGAACTCAGCTCGCGGTGTTCCCTTCTAAGCTCCTTTATCAGATCGACAAGCGCCCGGGCCGTGTCAACTTTTAAGGCCTCTTCGGCGGACTCGTGCCGCAGATATGCCTTTTCGAGCTCATCCAGGCGTTTTGCGGAGGCTACCAGATAGAATACTTCATGGCCCGGATTTTCGTCCAGCCTGAACCATGCATCCCCTCGCGGGATGTAATATTTGCGCTCCGGCTGATAATCGCCTTCAAACTGCTGGAGGGCATATGGAAAGAGCAGTTTGACGCTACCCTGCCGGTTATCGTGAAAAAGGTACACAAAACATTTCCGTTGCAGTTCGACCATCATCTTGACCTGGTCGCCCGATTTGAGGGCCATATCTTGAGTGACCGGCTGCGTGTTGCTCTTTCCATCCTGGAGCGTTTTGGCCGCAAAAGCCCATCGAAAATCCACTTCGGGATAGAGAGCGGGCCCGGAAGGCGTAGTGTCACCGCAAAGTAGGATCGCAGGCTGAAAGAAAAGGAGCACAAATACGACTGAGACAATCGATCTTTTTTTCAATTTCATCACCCTTAAACCCCTCAAACCCATCTTTTAATCCTTAATCTTCTCGATCAGCCAGGCCATGTTGCGCCCCAGGGTCTTCATCGTATCGATCCCTTCAGTGTCTTTTTCCACGTCTCCCTTTTCGAGCCCCAATCCAGTGTTCCAGTAATTGGACCCCGGCACGATCATCTGGCTGATGAGGAAAAAGTGATTCATGGAATCAAATACGTGGATAGCCCCTGCGCGACGGGCGGCTACGACCGCCGCTCCAACCTTGCGCTTGAATATGTGGCCGTTTGCCATGGCCACCATGCCCGCCCGGTCGATCAGTGCCTTCATTTCAGCGCTTACATCGGTGAAATATGTAGGCGAACCCAGTATTATCCCATCGGCCTGAGTCATGCTGTCGATGCACTGGTTCAAATAGTCATTATTAACGGCACAGTGGCCGTCTTTGTTGTTGAAGCACTTGAAACAGGCCATGCAGCCACGGATATCCTTGCCGCAAAGCTGCACCATCTCGGTATGGATGCCTGCGTTTTCGAGTTCGCCGAAGACATAGTTGATCAAAATAGCGGTATTGCCGTCTTTTCTTGCGCTTCCATTGAATCCGACAACTTTCATCTGAGCCTCCCTGTGTGAGATCGAGTTTCAAGAAGTGGGGAGAGCGGGATGGTCTAAGGCTCGCGCACGACCCGGAACCCGAGATCGTCTTTCGTGCTGTTGGGCAGACCGCTTCCACGAATGGCGCACCTGATAGAATCGGCCGAACCACGCCAGCAACCGCCTCGAATCACGCGGCTTTGTCCCATGCTCTCATCGGTATTTTGCGGATTGTTTCTATCGTGGCGCACATATGAATCCACGCCGTAAACGTCCGAGCACCATTGCAGCACATTGCCGAGCATATCGAACAGCCCCAAAGGGTTTGGCCGGAAAGAACCGACCGGGGCCGTCGTCGCGTAGCCGTCATCGCATTCGTGGACCGGCTTGATTCCAATGAGCCTTTCGGCAGTATAATCTGCGACGTTTTCGTATAAACAAGCCCTGGAGGTATCTTCGCCCCAATACCGGGAGGTTTCGGAGCCGGCCCGGCACGTATATTCCCACTCGGCTTCGGTTGGCAGCCGGAATTTGTATTGTCCGCCGTTCTGTCCTGTAAGCCACTGCGAAAAGTTATTGGCGTCCGCCCAGCTCACATACACCGCAGGCTCCCCATCGCCGTTGAGTGAATGGCCGGCGTAGTCCTTGCTGTCGTGATCTTTCTGGAATCGTCTGAACTGAGCGTTGGTAACCACTGTTTGGCTTATCCAGAATCCGTCGAGGCAGACTTCGTGCACGGGTCCCTCATCTTCGGAGCGACCTTTCTCACTTTGCGGACTGCCCATGAGAAAACACCCGCCCTGCGCCCATGCGAATACCAGCCCTGTGACCGGCTCTTTCCAGGTTTTGACAGTCTTTATGGGCTTTTCGCCACGTGAGGCAGATTCTTCAGCAGGTTCGGAAGCCAAACGCTCCGGCGCCGCGGGAGGATTTAGCTGTGGGGGAGTCGAGGCCGACTGCCCTGGAGGCTTTGGCGGAGGCCAGAGGAAGTAAAAATCTCCTTCCAGTGAGGAAGATTCCCATGGGACCTGCCTGCCCCCGGTGGCCTCACGCACCGCTGAGCGCACCTGTTTGAAGACATCTTCGATCTTGAGTCCCGGCTGAACCATAGCCTTGATGAGTTCTCCCGTATAGACGCCGTTTTCTCCAGGCCCGTCGTTTGCCACGGAACCAGGCGCCGTAGCGTAGGCAATCAGAGTACCGGTCGGAGCGTCTATAGAGGCAAGCCCCATCGATATAGAGCGGAAACTACGGGCGAACGGGTTGTCTCGACATGCGTCAACGATAACTATATTCATTCGAGCATGGGCGTAGTCCATTTCACCCAGCACTGCGCCCATATCGACTGCCTCATATTCGACCTGATTTTCATGCTCGATCGCCGCGCCTACGGGGATAAGGTAGTTATGCCCGTTCACCTGGATCCCGTGCCCGGCGTAATAGAAAAGCCCGACGCCACCCTTCTGGAGCTTTTCGCCGAAAGCCTGGATCTCGCGCTTCATTTGTTTCTGGTCCAGGTTTTCCTTCAGCGTGACATCGAAGGAAAGCTCCGTGAGCGCCCTGGCGATGGCTCGGGCGTCGTTAATGGGATTGCGCAGAGCCCCCGATTCATAGGCTGCGTTGCCGATAACCAGGGCCGTGCGTTTTTCAGGCTGACCCAGGGCAGCAGTCGTCTGATTTGACCAGGCAAAACCGCCCCAAAATGCAAGGCTGCTCATGAAAGCGACCAGAAGGCAGGACAAAAATTTCTTTTTTCCGGCTATAGATCTCATTTGCCGCTACAATCCCCTGTCCAAGTAAAAAGGGAGTCTCCCCTGTAGGCAAAACTCCCTGAACGATTAATCAGGCAAGATTATAAAAGATCCACCTCGCGGAGCGTGGAGTTCAGACCTCAACCGGCGCCCCCCGAATTGCCCGCAATTATAAGTAAGATTTTACCGGGCTTCAATCAAAAAGAAATTGAGTTTCATTTCCTAAGAATCAGTCCTCAGAGGGTCCCGGGATCGATTCCATATTTCTTTATCCGGTGCCAGACGTTTCCACGATAGACCCCACGCACACCGCCCGCCCGGGTCTGATTGCCACCGCATTTTATGAGGGCATCGACAAGGGCCTCTTTATTCATTGGGTTGAGAATTTCTTTCAAATTTTTAGGGAAGTTTTGCGGGTCCATCCAGCCGTCTCCAATCACGAAACCATTTAAATGTTTAAACAGTGTTTAAGCTTTTTGCGCTAATCACCCCTCTAATGCAAGCAAGAATTTATCCTGCTTTAAAGTCTAAGTGCCTGGATATAATAGCCTTTATGATTTTACATCGCGTTGCTCTCCGATGGCACTCCATTTGAAAGTTCCATACTGTTTCGGCGTAAGCCAGAAGTGTCCGGCTGAGCTTAGCGTGGATTTGTGTCTTCGCATGTCTCCTGTTTAGAGGCAATCATGAGGCGGGCCTTCAATTTCGTTGGGTTCCCAGCTAGTTCCCGTCCCGAAACCCGGATGAACGTCGGAGAATCTCACCTTATAAGACACTAGGATCGAAACTATAGCTAATACCGGGGCTGAAAGGAGGTGGTGTTAACGTGGGCGCCCGTATGCGGGCGCAAAGCAGAACCAGTTGGAGGGGACCGAATTACTGGTCCTGTTTTGAAGAATGCTAACTTTTTTGCAATTGAGGGGGAAAAATGAAAAAAATTCTTTTTGCAGTGTGTTTAGCATTGGCAGTGGTTATGCTGGTCACCCCTGCCTACGCAGAGGAGCTGTGGGATTTCCATCTGCGCGGCGTAGACGAAGGACTGGCCGCCGGGGCACTTCCGCCTCCAGGCTTTTATTTCATTAACAACTTCTATTTTGTGCCAAACTTCATTGGTTATGGCTCTGCAGTGAGTCAGAGCCTGCCCAGGGGCGAAGGACAGAGCTTTACTTCGCTTGGCAGCTATATCGATGTTCCCGTCCTGATGTGGGTTCCCAGCACATGCAAGTTTCTGGGCGCCGACTATGCCGCGGCCATTGCTCAGCCGTTCGACTACACGAACTTGAGAATAAAGAACAGTGGACCAGCGATCGACGGCGCCACTCTTAACAGCTTCAATGGTGGCGCTCAGTGGGGAGCATACAACACTATTTTGGTTCCCTACATCTTGTCGTGGAAAATCCCCTGTGATTTCCGCGTAAAGACAGCTTTTAGTGTTGGTTTTGACGATGCTACGACCTCGCCCGCTAATAGAGTTACATTTACTACGGTTTCAGGTAACAAATCAGCGTTGAGACAGCAGCCCGACGGCGGTATTTATGCTGAATCCGGAAACGGGTACTATACCTTTACGCCTGAAATCGGGATAAGCTGGCTGCACGCAGGTTGGAACATCAGTGCCGAGTTGTTCTACACTGTGGCCACTAAAGACACGGGCACCAACTACCAATCGGCTGACGAGTTCGCGGCCGACTATACTGTCAGCTATACCTGTGGCAAATGGACCTTTGGAGTTGGCGCCGCTCAGCAAGTTCAGACTGGAAACGATAGTTTCGACAACGGCGACGGGACCGGCTACCACACGCAGCCGAACACCAGGGCGATGAACTATTCGATGGGACCGCTGATCGGTTACAATTTCGGCCCCTGCAGTCTGATGTTTATCTACGATTTCCCGCTTAAAACCGAGAATGATGTTGGCGGGGAATGGTGCAACCTGCGCCTTGTAATTCCGCTTGGGAATTTAGGGTTGTAAGATCTGCAAGAATGAAACGGCTGCGCCCCGCAAGGGGCGCAGCCGAACTGCCACACAGACCGCGTGCGGCATTGCCCGCTCTACACCAGAGGGCAGAAAAATCCTGACCACAGATAGTCATTTGCCGGATGCCCCGATTTTTTTGATCAGCAAATCAGCGTCACTTCTGCGTTTCCGCGAGATTAATTGCCTGGACCTGAACTTGGAGCTTTTCTTGGGAAGGCACATCCGTTTCAACCGTGAGAACAATTGGAATCCGGCTGCCGGGGGGGATATTGTCCATTCTGGGCGTCACTTCCAGGCTGAATCCGGGTTCATTTGGAAAAGGCTCCTGCTTCACATGAATGACTCGTTCGTCATAAGTGCATTTTACGATTTTGAAGGCTTTCTTCTTATTGTCAACAACCAGGACCTTTCCGGTAAGTATTTCCTGATCGACACTTAGGCGGCCCACGACCAGAACTTTGGGCCTGACTCCAATCTCGCCCTCGATAGAACCGTTTACCCAGACGGTGAGTTCAGGTTTTTCCGAGAAGTCGGTATAGAGCGTGATGGATCCCCTGTAGCTTCCCATCGACGTGTTATTGGATACCGTGAGCCGGTAGTGTTTTCCGTCTTCTACGGTTTCAAGGTTGTACAAGACCTTCTTATCGAGATTGTCATCGACTTTGCGGATGTGGAACATATTCGAGTTGGTGATCAGATCGATGGTTTTTTTCTCAAGAGCATCGGCAGTTCCCTGAAAATAGATAGTTTTCTCGGGCCGAACCTCGATCAGAGGCTTAACTGTTCCTTCCACGAGTAGGACAATACGAGGGTTTTCCGGATCATCGCTCAAAACGGTTGCCGTCTTTTTTACGTATCCCTGGAACCCTTTAAGACTTAACTCTAAAGTGACTTTTCCCTCCGCACCCGGAGGGATCGCCCGGTCGAAGCGGGCGATAGTGCAGCCTCAACTGGGTTTAACATCTCTTATATTGAGGATGGCTTTACCGCTGTTTTTCACAATAAAATCGTGAGATAGCGGCTCCATTTCCGAGAGTTGCCCAAAATTATAATTGGTTTCGGCAATAATGATGTTTGAAGTTACTGGACCGGCGAGTGCGGCAAAAGCCAAAACAGAGCTAATTCCAAAGCATCCGGTAAAGATCCGCAGGAGCCATTTGAATAAGTTTCCCATCGAACACCTCCAAGTGCCGCATGATACCACAAGTCATCGAGCAAAGAGAGCCATAACGTCTTTGTGGAATAAACCTGTTACGAACGCATTCGACATGGAAAAGGAAAGAGGCTATTTTGACGTTTTTAGGCATACGTAAAGGTATATGCTCCAGGCGGGGTTTCAACATGAGATGGAAAAACATGCTGTGCAGCTTTGTGGTTTGTGCAGCCTTGATGATCTGCGGCTTTCTTTATCTGGACATCAGGCTGGCGGAATTCGTGTCGGAAAAAGTGGGTATGAGTTTTCTCCTCTCGGAGGGCGTATCCAATTTACCGAGCCTTCTATTCACACTGATGTGCGCCATAACGGTTGTGAGTTGGACCGCGCGCTTGTACCTGGCAAGAAAATGCCCCAAGAGCCCGATTTTGAACTTCCTGGAGCTTATCGGCCTCGCAGTTCCAATCTCGTATGTCCTCAAAGACCTATTAAAGGACTTGTTTGGAAGGACGAATACGCGCATCTGGCTCTTGCATCCCGATCAGTTAAGCTTTCATTGGTTTCAAGGCGGGGGAGACTTTGCAGCTTTTCCATCGGGGCATATGGCGGTCTTCACTGCTCTTATGCTGGGAATCGGCAGGTACTTCCACCGGCTGCGTCCGCTGTGCGCGGGAACGCTTCTAATCCTTGCAGTGGCTTTGATTGTAACCCAATATCACTTTTTCAGCGACATAGTGGCCGGAGCTTATCTGGGTGCGATTGTCGATTTAATTACCTGGCGTGGACTGGCATATTTTCACGCTTCGAGGAGCCCGGCAAAGTAAGCTGCCCCGGGATTAATAAGAAAAGATACCCGCATCGAGTCGAGTAAGCGAAAGGTTGACGATGAACAGCCGGGAGAGGTTTTTTGAAGTAATGCGTTTGGGAAAACCTGATCGTGTCCCTTATTTCGAAGAAGGTATAAGGAATGAGGTCCTGAAGGTGTGGCGAAAACAAGGGCTCAAGCGCGGCGCTGATATCCGGAAGGTGTTTCCCTAGGATCGTCATGAACTGGAGCCTGACGTCGAGCCCGTTCCACAAATAAAAATATGGCCTGCCTCCCTCTCCGAGTTGGCGGTTCTGCGAAAGAGTCTCGATCACCTTGACGGCAGCCGCCTTCCGGCGGATTTGAGCGCTCATACAAAGGCGGGCAAGGCGCGGGATTACCCGTTGATGCTGAGGGTTCATCGCGACTTTTTCCTCTCAATGGGTGTACGGGGGTGGAACCGCTTCAGGGAATTAATCGAGCTGCTCAACTACGATCCGCAACTCGTGCGCGAGAGTATGTCGATTCAGGGTGAGTTTGCAGCCAAACTGACCGAGCGCATACTTCGGATGGTCGATGTGGATGCAATCGTGTTCAGCGAACCTATAGGCGGCAACGACAAACCTTTGATCTCACCCCGGATGTATGAAGAATTCTTGCTCAAAAGCTATGAACCTGTTTTAGCGGTGATAAGACAATATGGTGTTGAGACCATAATATTTCGCACTTATGCGAACGCCCGGATATTGATTCCAAGTATTTTGAAGTGGGGCTTCAACTGCCTGTGGGCCTGCGAGGTGAATATCGAGGCGATGGACTATGGGGACATTCGCAGGGAGTTCGGCAGGGATTTACGCCTGATAGGAGGGATCGACCTGGATGCGCTGCGGCGCGGCAAGGAAGCCATAAGACGGGAAATCGAACAGAAGGTCCCGCCGCTCCTGGCCGACGGCGGATACGTGCCCCTGGCCGACGGAAGGATTCGCGAGGACGTAACCTTTGAGAATTATGCTTACTACAGGCGGTTGCTCGAGATAGTTACGCAAAGGTAAATGGGAGCGGGGAGCGGAGAAGATTTTGACAGGATTAGCACGATTAAAAAGTAGGAAGCGGGGAGCGGGGAGCACAAGCGGCCACCCTTTCGGGGGGCTTAATCCCAAAGCCCTCAAACAATCAGGTAAGTCATGATCTGTTTAACTTTGCGCTTTCAATTTCGTCGAGCGGTTTGATGTAATTTTTTAAATTTGCCTTTCTTCATACTCATACACACGTGAGCACCCCTGATGCACTCGCGGGTGCCATGCGCCTCGCCTCGGCGCTCGTCGTTGAGAAAGAGCTCGAAGATGCTCGTGAAAGCGTGAGAACTCTGCTTCTCGCCAATTTCGAAAGTGTCCAGCCTGCAGCAATTCAGTAAACAAATGATTCGAAAATGGCAAAGATTTTCGCGCCTCATTTCTCAAGTCGGAGGAGAGTTACGAATACTTTTACATTTCCTGAGGGCTCTTGTCTTTGGGATGGTATCAATCATTTTGTCGAAAACGTCATGGGAGAAGAGTTCACAGACCCGCTGCAAAAAGTTTATGGCGGCATAATACTGGGTAGCAAGAAGTTCATCAGGGACGCGCTGGAAAGAGTAAAAGCAGAGCGGCTCAAGAGTCCGGAAACCTCCCATGGAAAGACCATGGACTGCAACTTGGAAATATAAGAGATTATTTTGGCCCCCTGACCCATTCAGCAGTGGCGAAGATGGATGAGGGCGTATCTAAGAAATTGAAGGTGGACAAGGGATTAAGAGAACAAATAAAGGGTCTGGAGACAAAAGATTCCTTTTTCAAGGGCTGACCTTCAGGTTCTTGCTCCTTGGTTCTTGCAGTAGACTGAACGGTTTAAAAGGCGGACAAACCGTCATGATTTTTGGTAAGCGTCATAAGCTTCGTCGCAATAGACCTGACCTTGCTGATAAAGCGATATACGCTTCTCAATATCTTGTGCCAGATCAGCCTTACCATCCAGACTCGCCATTTCCAGGGCCTGATAGGCGGTGCTTATGGCCTCCGAGAACTTGCCCGCCGCAGCGTAGGCCGCAGCAAGAACATCAAGATATCTGGGATTTTTATATTGTGTCAGTCGATTAGCCTTTCTGGCCAGTTCCACCGCTTTGGCGCCATTCCGAAATTCCGGATCCTTGGTGGTTGCCATTACCCAAGCCAATTCAATGAGACCAAGCGGCGGATTCAGGCGTATGGCTTCCTCGTAATGCCGTAAAGCTCGGTTTATTTCACCTCGAAAATATAAGGCTTCACCAAGGTTGACGTGTGCGGGAAAGTTATCTTTGGTGACACTGAGAGTATGCTCCCAAAGCGATATCGAGTTACGCCAATAGCCCACCTGAAACCAGAAGCAGGCAGCGCAAGCCGCAATCAGGACTCCCGAGATCAAGGGCATAAGAAAGCCGGGACATCTCCTTTTGGCCAGGAGATCCCTGAGACCCCAGGCTAGTATTATAAATATGCCGATGAGAGGCAGATAGGTATAACGATCCGCCATGCCCTGACTGCCCACCTGCCACAAACCGATGACGGGCACCAAAGTGCCCAGGAACCAGAGCCAACCCATGGGAAGATACGGATAGCTCCGGGCCTTTCGGATGAGGAGCAACGAAAGCAGTCCCAAGAGAAGCGCGACCGCGATCGCTTCCGATGCTGGGATTGAATTTCCCGGGTGTGGATAAAAGGGCGCGAGGTGGATAGGCCAGACAGTTTTTCCAAGATAACTTGCGTAAGCGATCAGGGCATTGCTGATTCTTGCTGTTACTGGAAGATCCGCCAGCGACAGCGTACTATGCTCTTGGGAAAAAATGGCGATCAGGCTGAAGATAAACACCAGGCCGAACATGGGAATTTTCTCCCAAACCAACCGCCGCCAACGAACCCTGTGAAGCGGAACCCTTCCCGCAGCCGCTGCTCCTTGGGGCAGCGAACGTTGTAAAGGCCAATAGTCCCAAAGCAGAAGCACCAAAGGCAGCGTCACCAACATGGGCTTGGTCATTAGGCCCAAACAAAAGATTAGAAGCATCAGGGAATAGGATTTCCATCCTGGAGTGCGCAGGTACCAGATGTATGCCCACATGGTGAGCATCCAGAAAAAAGCGCTCAAGACATCCTTCCGTTCCGCCACCCAGGCCACGGACTCGACATGCAGGGGATGCACGGCAAACAAAGATGCCACCAGGAAGCTGGGCCACTCGGCGCCAGTGCAGAATCGAAAGAGCAGAAATAAGAGAACGGCATTGGTAATATGGAATAAGAGGTTTATTAAATGCGGGCCACTGGGATCTAACCCGAAAAACTGACAGTCCATCATATGGGAAAGCCAGGTAACCGGATGCCAGATAGACAAGTGCCGGGTAGTGAAGGCCCAAGCAATACCATCCCATGTGAGGCCGCTTTTGACCATGCGATTATGCACGATGAAATCCAGATCGTCGAAAACAAATTGGTGAGTCCCGACCTCCACAAAGACCATGATCGATAGCAGACCCAGGATCAGGCATAGCAGCGTGGCGTGCGGTACTGGGGTCATTCCAGGATCAATTTTCTGTGTGCGGGCTTTTTTCATGACAAATATTATAGCGTTTAACCATATCCTAACGGCATTTTCGGGCCGGGTTTTTGCCCGAAAAAACTTCAGTTGCGCGGCTGAGACTGGAGAGTATAGAATTTACGGTTGGAATACGCAAGTTATACGTCGATGGGACCGGTCTTTCCGTGTTCAGGGCACACGTCCATTTCCGGAGTTTACATCTGCCGTCTATCGGTGTGCCATTTCCGCAACGCATTCACCAACCCGGATTTCCAGTCCTGGCTGCAAAACTACCCGCCGAGCACCAAGCCATCGCCGCACTTGTTCAAGAAGCTCGGCGTACCGGGCGTCTGCATTTCCTAGTGCCAACAGCAAACTCCAAATTTCATCCAATTCTCTCAGAGGTTCCAGTGTGGAAATACCACCCTGCCCTCCACATTGTCTCAATCATGGAATGAGCCAGAGCTTAAAAGATGCCACCCTCTTGCCGTCGGCCTGATTCCAGATCAGCATGGCTAATGGAAGTCCTCGTCGGTCCTTGCCAAACCTCTGCTGCGCAGAGAAAGAGTGGCCACAATCGACCATTTTTTTCCCTCAAAATGCGGTTTTTGGCAATGAAATTGCCTTCGGAAGAGGGGTCCTCTCACACAGCCTTCGGGTGGGGCGACGCTAAAGCTCGACTGCTTCCGGGAGGGACCAGGGCCGGCGCCAATGTGAGAAGCGGCGGGGCACAGAAAAGCGCGCTGCCAAGGGCCGTCTCATCCAGGGCATCAGGTGGAGGGAAAAAAGATAATATCTTTTCAGCCAAGTGATAGCCTGGAGCTATTTTATTGCAGGAATTTCAGTATACTATCGGTGGCGCCGGGGGCCCGTGACTTTTCGACCCGTGGAGTCGATGAATGACCGCTGGCCCCCGGCTAGAACCCTCACTTCGTTCGGATTTGCGTTGATCTTTTGTGAGGACGCGCCGGCATGACGAGAATCTTTATTATGCAACTATTTATGTCGCCATGTGTAGACGGCTAAAACCGGTTCATTCGCTCTTCTGCTTACGGCGTCTTCTCACGACAGGTTGTTTCTTTTCCTGTGAACCCGGCGCGACGTTTTGCGCCTTGCTCTGTCTCCTCGCCTCTATCGCTTTCACCAGATTCGCAGGTAGTCCCCTCTTTTTTGCAGCCTTGCTTCGCGCCTTGGTTAATGCTTTTGCAGCCAAAGGAGTTCGCATCGGGAAGCCGTATTTTTTCTTGTACTCTTTTGAACTGATGCCATGGGATGTCAGATGTTTCTGAGTCAATTGCTTCATTTCGGCACCGCATTCAAGACAGATTACCTTGTCATTCTGAATTGAACTTTCCGGTGTGATTGGTCCAGGAGTTTTTTCCTGTATAGTGGAGGGTTCCTGTACCAGGATCAGTTCAATTTCGCCGGATTCTGCCTTTTGCAGTTCCATGAGAGTACCAAAGACTTGCCGAAGTGACAACGTGATTTCAGTAGCCGACATTGGAGCTAAAGAAACTTGAGTTTGTACAATCTCTGATGCGATTTCGATAATTTTTCTTGCCATTGATGCACTCCTCCATCGTTTAGGTAATTCGTCCCAATGAAAAATCGAGCTTAGCGAACATCGTTCGGCTCGAACCAGTTGTGGGATTCAATTATTATAAATATGTTTTAGGCTAATGCAACAGGAAATTGCATTATGAGCTTAGATACTCAAAATTTAGTGCAAGAGCATCATCGCGAGTGCGCATCGGAAGTGAAACCGATCCGTTACCGGTATTATGGTGCGCGCTCAATGAATTTATGGGAGGCGACTTTTACAAAATTTATTGCGCTGCAGAAGATAGCTATAGTTATCCCTATTCCTATTTCCACATCGGCCAGGTTAAAAATGTAGGATCGAAGTCCAACCAAGCCGAAGTTTAAAAAGTCAACCACCCCTCCGAATGCGATTCTATCGAACAAGTTAGAGATGCAGCCGGCGCAAAACAGGGATAAACCAAGTAACTGAAGAAATCGAAGTCCATTGGCAATCATTAGAAAAAGAATGCCAACGCCCAGCAATAAAACGAGTGTCATAGTGACGATTTTCCCGCGCCACATTTTCGGTAAAAGTCACTCGAGAGCAAAAACTCCGCCCTTATTCTCGACATAGTCAAGACTGAGCATTTCTTTCACAAATGTTAAACGCTTTGTTCTCGGCAGGTCCGATCTAACAATCTGTTTTGTAAGTTGATCGGCGCCAATACCAAGGATTAGAATGAAAAAGACGAGGAGGATTCTTTTCTGACTTTTCATGCTTTAATGCTTTCTGCACTATATTTTAAAGACCGTCCGCGCATTTTTCGTGGTATGAGCGGCCACTTTTTCGAAGGGTTCTTTCCTGCATTCAGCGATTTTTTCGGCCGTATGGAGGATGTAAGCGGGTTCGTTTGTTTTGCCCCTGTAGGGGACAGGGGTGAGATAGGGGGCGTCGGTCTCCACAAGCAGCCTGTCCAAAGGTGCGCGCTTTACCACATCTTGGAGCAATTCGGCTTTGGGAAATGTGACCACGCCGGGAATAGAGAGATAAAATCCCATGTCCAGGCATCTGCGCGCAATTTTCCAATCTCCCGAAAAACAGTGCATGACTGAGGGGGGCAGGGATGAGGCAAATTCGGGTACGATTTGAAAAAAATCCTCCCAAGCGTTCCGAATGTGAAAAATAGCAGGTTTTGCTATTTTGACAGCCATCTCGATCTGACTCTTCATGCACTCTTGCTGGATCGGCCGTGGCTGTCTGTCGCGGAAATAGTCCAGCCCGATCTCACCGATCGCAACAACTCTGTCGCTGGCCGCAATTGTCTCGAGTTCCCTGAGATCGCCGGCATCCATACTAAAGGAAGCGTGCGGATGAATTCCGGCTGAGGCGTAAATGCGGTCATAGCTCCTGGCTATTTGGGCTGCATTGCGGCTCGTACCGATATCGATGCCTATCGTCACGATCGTGCTGACCCCTGCCTGCAGCGCCCGTTCAATGGTGGCCGGGATGATAGCGGCAAATTCGGGGAAATCCAAGTGAGCGTGTGTGTCAATCAATTCAGGAAGTTTTTGCATATTTTTGTGACTTTCGTGTAATGGGAGCCTGTGAAAATGTGGTACATCGGGTTTTTCCTTGCCCGGCGCAGGAGGCGAATCTATAATGCCTCCGGTTTATTAGCAAACAGTTATTAATGTAATTATCAGGTTGCGAGGCGAAAGAATATGGATAGATTCCTATCAGCACTGGCACTGGCGACAGCCCTGGCGATCCTGATCCCGACGGGCGCTGCACTGGCCGTACAAGCGTACACGACCGACACCCAGGAACTCCCGTTACGCGCTACTCCGTCAAGCAGCGGTAAAACCATTCTCAATGTTCCGCCGGCATCCAGCGTTGAACTCGTCAATCCGCACTCATATACCAAAGTGCGTTTCAAGAAACCGGACGGCCAGATGCAGGAAGGATGGATTGCCTCGAGGTTTCTGAGCCCACGGCTGCCCGATCCGTCAATGACAAAGGAACTCGAAGCGGAAAATGCGGCCATGAAGGTGCAACTGGTAGAAGTTGACAAGGAAAAAACGGAGCTGGACCAAAAAGAAAAAGAACTAACGGATAAACTCACCAAGCTCAATGCCGCCTACGAGGAACTCAAAGGCGGCTCGGCAAATTACGTGAAGCTCAAGTCCGAGTATGATTCCGCAAAGTCCGGCCTGACGAGCGCTCAGGAAAATATACAGGCGCTGATCCGGGAAAACGACAACCTCAAACTCACCCATAACATCCAGTGGTTTGTTTCAGGGGCGGGAGTCATGCTTTTCGGCTGGTTCCTGGGATGGGCTACGAGCAAGTGGCGAAAGAAAAAGAGGGGAACTTACTATTACTAATTAAGGGATTTAGGAATTGAGGAATTTTAGAACTGGAAGCTTTTGCTCTCAGCTTCCTGCTCCACGTTCCCGAATCTCTCTTAAAGGATTTAGGGGTTAAGGAATTAAGGGATTAAATTCCTCGATTCGTTTTAGAATTCTTCACTCATCTCTCAGGGGTGAGTTAACGCATTGTCAAATTCCTTTTCGAGCGACTCCATCAGTTCACTGACCGAGAGGATCTGGTTTACCCTGTAGGCATTTTTTCCGGCAAAAGCGAACCCGCCTTTGAGTTTTCCTTTCCTGGCGTTGGCCAGGGCCATGGCTATGCAATAAGGGCTGTCCGTGCAGTTGCACGAAGAGATGCAGTGATAGGGGCATTTGAACGGCTTTTTGTTCCCATTCTGAATGCTCTCGATAAAATCGTTTCTTATCGCCCTTCCGGGAAGCCCCACGGGACTTTCTATGATAATCAGGTCGTCTTTTTTGGCGTGCACATAGGTTTTTTTGAAATCGATATGTGCGTCGCACTCGTGGGTCGCGACGAATCGAGTACCCATCTGGACCCCAGCCGCGCCTAGCCTGATAAACTCAAGGATGTCCGCGCCGGTGTATATCCCTCCGGCGGCTATCACCGGGATTTTGACCTGGTTTTCCCGTTCAAAAAAGCTGACAGCCTCGATAACTTCAGGAACGATCTTCTCAAGGGCAAAGCCCGGGTCGTCCAGTTGCTCCGAACTGAACCCCAGGTGGCCTCCGGCCAGCGGGCCTTCCACGACAAAGGCATCGGGAAGCCTGTCAAATCGCCCGAGCCACCTTTTGCAGATGATGCGCGCAGCTTTAGCGGAAGATACTATAGGGATCAGCTTGGTTTTTACGCCATCCCGGAGGTACTTAGGAAGGTCAAGCGGAAGTCCGGCGCCGGACAGAATGATGTCAACTCCCTCGGCTATCGAGGTTTCGACCATATCGGCAAAGTTAGTCAGAGCAACCATTATGTTTACGCCGAGGATGCCTTTAGTCGCATCTTTGGCTTTCCTGATTTCTTCGCGCAGGATCTTGATGCTGGCTTCGACGTAACCAGCTTCTCTGTCGTGACTCAAAACACCAATTCCCGCAGTCGCTATTACACCGACCCCACCCTGGTTGGCCACAGCCGAAGCGAGACCTGAAAGGGATACCCCAATACCCATACCGCCTTGTATAATGGGGACCCTGGCAACCAGATCTCCAATTTTAAGTTTTGGAAAGTTCAAAAATAACTCCAATTTTTATTGTTTTATTATTTAATACTAATAAATCGCAGAAATATTCTTTTAAATCAAGCGAAATAACTTATTATGAGACGGTGGGTTCATTTTTTGCTGACAATAATAGAATAGTGTCTACCTGACTGCCAGACGGCGGATCGCTTATGCCGCCCAGCACTCCCATCCTTTTTTCGCCTCATGTCCACCGAAATCGTGAAGCATCGAGAGCGGCCTGCGGGTTGATCCTAAAATCAATTTAGACCAGTCCAAGAAATTTCCAGTACGTAGCAGACAGAAGCGCAATAACCAGATATGCAATTACGGTCAGCGGGATGCCCGTTCGGATAAATTGCGAAACTGTGAATGTGTTCGTGCCGAATGCTATCATATTCTGAGGCGCATTTACCGGCAAAATGAATCCGAAACTCACAACATACTGAAGAATCATCGTCATGCCGATTACATTCAGACCTGGAGTGGAAACGTTCTTAAGAACTTCTATAATTATCGGGATCATTGCAGCAGCGAGAGCAGTCGCGCTGGCGAATCCAAGATGGATTATTATCAGAAAAGCCGCCAAGGTGAGCACGATCAGAAGCGCAGGGGCAGTACTCAGACCGAAGAAGGACACTATGGCCTTGGCGAGCCACCCTCCCGCATTGGTTGAGACAATTGTGGAACCAAGGCTGATGCCTATTCCAAAGAGAAACAGGGTACCCCATGGGATCCTTTGCTGAGCTTCTTCCCACGTCATTATTCCGATCCTCGGCGCCATCATTAGAGCGATCGCTACCAGAGTGGAAGAAGAGGTATCGATATTATGGACTATTTTTTCCGATATCCAGAAAAAGAGCAGGGCGATAGAGATGCAGAAGAGTTTCTTTTCAGGGGCGCTCATCGGACCAAGTTCCGCAAGCTGTTTTCTTACGATTTCCCTTCCGCCGGGGATTTCCTTGAGTTCAGGGGGAAGAAGCCTGATGAGTACGAAGAACAGTGCTACGGACATGATCGCCGCAAAGGGAGCGGCGGCGACCAGCCATTCACCCCAGGTTATGTCGTAACCGAGTTGTTGTTTTATAAAATTAACGGCAATCATGTTCTGTGCGGCTGCGGTTTTAATTCCCACGTTCCAGATACTGTCGGCCTGGGCGGTTGCGATCATGAGCACTGCTGCAAAACGGGAAGATCTGTCCACTCCGAATGCCGTAATAATGCCCGTTACTATCGGCACCATGCACGCCACGCGGGCCGTGGTGGATGGAATGAAAAAGCTCAAAACAAATCCCACTGCGATCACGCCTATCATAATATGTTTGGTGCCGGCGCCGATGAGGGACAGTACCGTGAGTGCTATCCGGCGGTCCAACCCCGTCTTTGTCATTGCCGCCGCAAGGAACAGGGCGGCTCCGACAAGCGCCCAGGCGGTGTTTGAGAATCCGCCCAGCGCCATGGTCAGACCCTGTGAAGTACCGTAAAGTGCCCCGGCTTTTCCAGGGTTGGGAGACATGCCTATGAGAAATGTCATTAGCGCCGCAATGATCACACCGCTCACCGGATAGGAAACTCCTTCGGTCATCCAAAGAACGACCGAAAACACCAGCAGAGCTAAAACGCGGTGTCCGGCGATTGAAAGTCCAGTGGGGGCGGGAAGCAGAAGAAGACCGGTCAGGGAGGCCAGGGCGATGAGAAGGCCGTATCGTTTGAGAATTGATTGTTCGGAGCTTTCGAGAAATGCGAACATTCTTCACTCCTTTAATGCTAGTCCCTACTGCGGGACAGTCACCGCCCGTCGTGGGTCCGCCGATATCTCCAGGTAATCCTGAAGTTTTTGAGCGGTTTTCGGGCCGACTCCACGGATCTCAATCAAATCATCGACTTGTTCCCACGGCTTTTCGCGCCGTCGTTCAATGATAGAGGCCGCAATTTCGGGACGTAAGCGGGGAATGAGAAGAAGCTCGTCAAGGGAGGCTGAATTCAAGTCGAGCTTGAGCCCACCGGCTAGGAGGGCCGCTCCGGGCATTCGTCCAAAATGTATTGAGATTTCCTCTTTGTGACGGAGGATTTCCAGGGATTGCCCGGAAATAAGCTTTTGGAGCGCGAGAGCCGTCGGGATTGGGTATGTGCAGCCAGTTATAGCCGCTGCGCCGGCGACAGTGGCCGTCTCACTGTCAAGTGCGTAGATCCCGGGATCGGGTATATCCCCTTTGACCTCAACCATAACGGCAGGGGGGAGTACTCGCCCCGGGGGCGGCGCGCTCGATCTCGAACGAGTCAGGGAAAACACAAACAGCACAATGGACATTATCAGAATGGCGGCGCGGATTTTCGAATCATCTTTTTCCATTGCCTGGTTCGCTATTTGGTTCTCATTTTGCTAAAATTTAATTTCCGCCAAATTCCGCCTGCAACAAGTCTGGTTGAGTTGCAATGGATTCTATAGTGAGCAGATTTAATTTCAAATCATATTATGACTGAAAGGGTTGGCTTTTTTTCGGTTGTTATTCTATTTGGACTAATCTTTATTGCAACTTTTTCCGTTACTGTTGTCACGGGAAAGAACCTGTTTCTGCACAACACGGGAGTCGCGTCGGGCGGGCCGGGTTCGAGATCGGAGCAGAGAATGGTGCTCTTTATTAGATTGCTGGTTTTGCTTTGGCTCATTAACTTTGCTCCGCCTTTTCTGGCGGGGATATTTGAGTCCAAATGGAACACTCCGATCGATGGCGGATATCTGTTCGTTGATGGCCGGCCGCTGTTTGGCAGGCATAAAACCATCCGGGGCGTTCTGGCCGGCATAATCACCGGCGGTATAATCGGCGCGGCTTTGACCTTCCCTCTCTGGCTCGGCCTGGGTACCGGACTTTTGAGTATGCTCGGAGACCTGCTTTCAAGTTTTCTCAAAAGACGCATCTCTTTTACCAGCGGCGACGCTGTCCCCGGCCTGGATCAAATCCCCGAGGGCCTCCTGCCGTTTATTTTGATCGCCAATTATTATTCGCTTTCGGTCGGATATGTCCTCCTGTTTGGAGTAGTATTCGGGTTTGGCGCCTATTTCGGATCAATTTTCATGAGCAGGGTACTTCTTCGGAAGCCTTTTGAGTCGTATCCACGGCGAATCCGAGCCCTGACCCGGTTGCGAGAGATAGTTTCATGCAAGATAACCACCAGCCCTTTTAGTCACATCCTGAATTTTGAAGACGCGGTTTACTATCACCTGTTCATGAAATCTGCATTCAAGGCGCTCGGGATCTATGAACGAGGCGTAAAGAACGCTCTGGTTATCGAAAGGCAAGAGGTCTCATTTCACTTCCCCGGCCTGCCGCCTGCGTTTGACGGCTATAAGCTCCTGTTTCTTACCGACATGCATATCGACGGGATCGCCGGCCTGACTGAAAAAATCATTGAGATAATTCGTCAAACTCCCGCCGATATGTGCATTCTTGGCGGCGACTACAGGATGGAGACTTACGGCCCATTTGCGGCCGCGCTTTCCCAGTTGCGCCTCCTGCTTCCCGAAATTCGCGCTAAGGACGGCATCTTAGCGGTGCTTGGAAATCACGACTGCCCTGAAATCGTAGACTCTTTGAAGGAACTGGGCGTTACCTTTCTTGTAAACGACTCCCGAGCGGTCGAGCGGAGCGGTCAGTGCATATGGATCGTCGGCGCCGACGACTGCCACTATTTTAAGTCCCACGACCTGGAAAGCGCTTTTGGCGGGTTGCCTCTCCAAAACTTCTCCATTCTGGTTTCTCACTCGAATGAAGTCTACAAAGAGGCGCTCATGTACAGGCCGAATCTTTTTTTATGCGGCCATACTCATGCCGGACAGATATTGATCCCTCCATTCGGTCCCATATTCACCCACAGTAAGGCCCCCAGGCGATTTTGCCACGGAAAATGGGATTATGAAGGCATGCCGGGTTACACGAGCGCCGGGGCAGGGGTTTCAGGCGTACCGGTGAGGTTTAATTGCAAGGGCGAGGTGACAGTGGTTACCCTCAGGAGGAGGGCCGGTCGTTAGTTTCCGATTCGGGCGGTGGGACCGCCAGTCAAGATCTCGACGCTATCCCTGTCCTTTCCACGACAAGAGGCGGTACATAGGTACGCCTCCGCGCTAAAATACCCCCTGAACCCTCACTTCGTTCGGGTTTGCGTTAAACATCCGAACCCGCATTGGATGCTTATAGTTCGGCGTCCGATCTTTTGTGAGGACGCACCCTCACTTCGTTCGGATTCGCGTGGACATTTCCGACCGATGCTAAACGCTTCAAGTTCGCGCCCGATCTTTTGTGAGGGCGCCCCCCTTTAGGAAAGGGGGATCTCGATTTCCTTGCCACCTTTCGGTGCGGTGCTGGGCAATCCGAAAATGGCGGGGCGCCAAACTGTACGCGCCGGGACGAAAAATGCCTTTCTTTTAGGTCAAAAATCCGAATCGAAAACCGCTAGCTTTACAAAGGGGGGGTTCCAAGCGCCAATTCTAACCCGTATGGGCGCAACTTGGCACAAAATTATCCAAGATACTTCCTTCTGATTCCGATCAAACCAGCCAAGCCGGAGCCAAAGAGCCAACGTGACGCAGGTAACGGCGTGGACGAGAAATCGTATGTGACCGTCACAGCAGCATCCACGCTGTTAGCGAGCTGGCCGCCGAAATAGAGACCACTGATGCCACTCCCACCGTAAACTCCAGTTGGACCATCCGCTGCGAACACTGTAAATGCTGCATAGCCTGTCCCTGATCCCTGGAGAAGGGAAAAATTGCTTATTGCAGTCTGTTGGGTAAATGTCTCTTGGACGCCCTGAAAAGCATTAAACCCGGGGGCAGCAGTGCCAGACAGACCTGAAACTATCGTCGTCCCTGATGGCGCCAATGTGACTGTACCCGAAGACGAGGGCAGAGTGACTGTTACGGGCTCTGCGGAAAAAGCATTGGTAAATGAGTGAGGTGAACTGAGAGCATTATAAACATCTACTTCCGTTGTGAACTGGGCCGTTGTCGTGAGTGTGATGCCCGTCAATGTCCCGAGATTCGTGTTGAATGTCTGCAACTGAAAGTTCTCAGTCCATGGAAGTGCTGCGCTGCCAGTGTTGGTGTCGTAAGTGAACGATTCGCTAAAGTAGGCATTAGCCATGCCTGCGAACCAAAAAAAGTAAAAGAACCCGACAATTACTCCAAATTTCGCTTTCATAATCCATGCTCCTCAAAATAGCTGCAAGTCCGTGCATTAAATGGTAATTTTTGATTTTTGTGTGCGTGCTACGTGATGAGACTTATGCTACGTATTATTCTGTTGTAGTATTTGAATTGATTGTCAAACTCCTCTGATTGGAATGCTCCCTGGAGAAGCACTTTCAGTTCCTGAAATCGTTGGTAAAATTGTTCTATGGCCGGCAACAAATCTGTCGAATCCAAGCATTTTTTTTCTGTGAAAAACATGGAATTTATTATGGCCGCTCGCACATCCTGCTTCGGAAATACGACATCTTCTCCCATTCCAAGGAGTCCGCACCCAAAATCAAAATATGGTTTCATGAATATGCCGATGAGACGATCGTTCACCATGCAGAAACGTTCGGCACTGATGCCGCTGAGTTTTGCAAGAATATAATCGGGAACTGACGACATGTTTCGGGTCACTGCTCGAGTTTCAAATTCCTTGAGCGCTGCGATTTTCTCCAAAAAAAGCAACCGGAGGCTGTAAAAGATAGCCAGATATGCGTAAACACCTGCCTGTTGGCTGAAAGGAATCGCCTTGCTTGTGAAGCCGCCAATCAGATAATCGACAAGGCCCTTACCCATCTTGCTGATCATGCCGGCGGTCTTCCGGCCGAAATTAGTGTTTTCGCTAAATAGAAGGCCTCCTCTGATAACCGGCTGAGACTGTCTATACCACTGGAACTTCACCGGGATAGAGGCGTCTTCGATTTTCAGGAAAAGGCTTGAGTTGAAAAACTCAAAAGGCTCGGAGCATTCGAATCGAATTTGGATTCCGTTTTCCGAGAAATTTACGATCTTTATGCCATAGAGCCTTCCGGCATTTCCTCCCGGAGCGGCCGGGCTTTCCGGGGCGTCGCCGCAGCCGCAGGTTGGACCGGTTGTTTCGGAGCACAAGAATCCATCGTATTCTGAATTTTCCAGCCCAGTAAGAGCGGCCGGAGTTGAAAATCTCGGCTTTCTTCTTGCCTCGGCCTTCGAACGAATCTGCACCAGTGATTCCACCAGGTTCCGGAAGCCTTGGTCGCCTGTAAATTCGCCCGTGACAGGTTCATACAGCTTCGATTTGTATAAATGCTGGTCAGGTGCTTCCCTCCCGGGTACGATGGGAATTTGCATGAATTCGTCACCTGTCTTGCTCATCGACACGAACTCCGGAGATGGTTTTTGACGTTACGCCACGCTAATATTACGGCCAGTCATCCGTTTACCTTGAGTCGAAATAGTTGATTTTTCCCAACTGAGGGGTCTTTCGGATTGGTAGCTCCGAGCGGACAGATTCCTGAAAGGACCGAGTGTTGACTCTCTCGGAATACTGAGAAGGCAGCCATCTTCGAGGCGTTATTATGTGCAGCGGCAAGAAATATGAATTAAGCGGTAATTAAATCCGACAGGTTAAGAACACACTGTTCAAGCTCAGCGTTAGCCGGCCCAACAACCTTTTCGAGCAGTCACTCTATAGAACATGTGAAGTGCTGTCCGTAGCCTTTATTCTTACCTCTACCGTGTGTTCCCGGTGGTCGTCAACAAGGGGAATCGCCTTGTCGTGTTGCTCTACGCCGTCAACTGTCACAGCCATTTCGTCTTTGCCTGTTCGCGTTTGTAGAACGGCAATGTGGTAGACCGTCTCGCGATACCGGTAGTGCATCTTGAACCCCTCCCAATCCGCAGGAAGGCACGGCGTAAAATACAGTTTATCGACTTCAAGTCTAAGCCCCAGGAGTGATTCCACCATCAGCCTGTACATCCAGGCAGCCGAGCCCGTGTACCAGGTCCAGCCGCCTCGGCCCGTATGGGGCGGCACCGCATAGACATCGGCCGCAGCGACGTAGGGTTCCACTTTGTAGGTGGCAACCTCCTCGGCCGATTTTGCATGGTTCACCGGGTTGATCATGTTAAAGAGTTCCCACGCACGCCGGTTGTCCCCCAGGCGAGCGAAGGCCATTGCAGCCCAGATGGCCGCATGCGTGTACTGCCCGCCGTTTTCTCTCACGCCCGGGACATACCCTTTGATGTAGCCGGGATTCAGCGCCGACTTGTCGAAGGGCGGATCAAGAAGTTGGATCAGTCCATCCTCGCGGCGAACGAGGCGCTTATCCACCGCTTCCATGGCAATGCGTGAACGCCTGGCGTCTCCCGCACCGGATAGAACGGACCAGCTCTGCGCAATCGAATCGATCCGGCATTCGGGATTAACCGACGATCCAAGCGGCGAGCCGTCGTCGAAGTAAGCGCGGCGATACCACTCGCCGTCCCAGCCGTGCTTTTCGATATTGCGGCACAGCTCGGCCGCCTCTCTTTCACAACGCTCGGCAAAAGACACGTCGCCATTGGTGCGCGCAACCTCAGTGAAGCGCATTAATACTTCATACAGGAAAAATCCCAGCCACACGCTTTCGCCTTTGCCGTGTTCGCCCACCAGGTTCATGCCGTCGTTCCAGTCACCGGAGCCGATGAGCGGTAACCCGTGCTCACCGAATTTGAGGCCGTTCATGATGGCTCGGACACAGTGTTCGTAAAGACTCGCGGCCTCTTCAGAGCGCCCGGGCAGATCGTAATAAGAGTCCTCATCCGCGCTTACCGGGCGGCCCTGGATGAAGTCGACGGGCTCATCCAACACGCCCGTATCCCCTGTGTTCAGAACATAGCGGCACGTTGTTAGCGGCAGCCAGAGGTAATCGTCCGAACAGTGAGTCCGCACGCCCCGGCCCGTTGGAGGATGCCACCAATGTTGAACATCTCCTTCCGGGAATTGACGGGCCGCGCACAGGAGCAGGTGCTCGCGCACGAGATGCGGTCTGGCGTGGATGAGCGCCATCACGTCCTGCAACTGATCGCGAAAACCGAAGGCGCCTCCCGACTGGTAGTATCCGCTTCGCGCCCAAAGCCGGCACGCCAGGGTCTGGTACAACAGCCATCCGTTGGCCAGCAGGTTGAAGGACTGGTCGGGTGTTTCCACGTTCACCGCGCCGAGGGTGTGCGTCCAGTGCTGCCATACCACATCGAGGGCGACGCGCGCAGCGGTTGTTCCTCGAAAGCGACCGACCAGGTTTCTTGCCTCGTCGGCGTCTCGCCCGACGCCGAGCCTGAAGACGATCTCACGCTCTTGCCCGGCGGCCAGTTCGAAGCTCACCTGGATCGCGGCGCAGGGATCCAGGGCGGCCCCCACTTTGCCGGTAAGGCGTATGCGCGTCATTGCGGCAGGAGCGCGCAGCGTGCCGTTGCGGCCCAGGAATTCAGTCCGATCGCCGCTTACGGTACGGGAGGTCTCGTCCACATCGAAGAATGCCGTGCGGTCGCGGAACTCCGTAGTGTAGGGGTTGCGCGCGAATAGCGCGCCGCTCTTCGGGTCGATTTCGGTGATCACGTGCATGCTCGATTTCGGCCGCAGGTCGCCAAGGACCCATTCCGCATATCCGGTGGCGGAGAGCCGGCGGGATCGTCCCGTCTCGTTTCGTACCTTGAGCACCGTGAACTTGACAGGTGAGTCAAGGGCCGTGTAAACCCACATCTCGGAGCGGATGCCGCGCTCCGTGTGCTCGAAGACGCTGTAGCCGAAGCCGTGCCGTGTGACGTACGGCGTCGATCCGCGGCAGGGAAGGGGAGTGGGTGACCAGAAATGACCGCGCTCGTCGTCACGAATATAAAATGCCTCTCCGCCCGAATCTCTCACAGGATCGTTTTCCCAGGGAGTGAGACGAAACTCATGGGCATTCTCGCTCCAGGTGTAGGCAATGCCGCTCTCTGAAATGACGGTCCCGAAGTGCGGGTTGGCCAGTACATTCACCCACGGCGCCGGCGTCACCTGCCCGGGCGCGGTGGTAACAACGTACTCACGCCCATCCGGGGTGAATCCGCCCAGCCCGTTGTAGAACGTCAGATCGTGGCGAGGCAGAGGGGCGACCGCCGCTGGTTCCGGGCGAAGGGTTCGGGTCGGAGTAAGCAGGGGTACGGTTACTTCCACGTGAGTGCGGCCGCTAATCTGGTCCTCCAGCGACCCCAGGCTGTCGGTGATGATGGCGCGGGAGACCGTTTGGAACAGGATACGGTCCTCTTCGGCTATCTGGTCGGCGGGTCTTACGAAAATGCCGCCGGGTCGATCTGTCACGTTGGCTTCGGTGCCAGCGGCGATGAGCCCCATGATCTGGTCATGCAGGAGTTGCCGGTAACCGGCGTGATCTTCGTTCCAGATCACCAGATCCACCGCCAGTCCGTTTAGACGCCAGTATGTGTGGGCCTGGACGAGTTGGCGAACCAGATCGATATTGGCCGGATCTTCGATTTTCAGCAGGACAATAGGCAAATCGCCGGAGATGGCGTAGCCCCAGAGACCGGATTGTCCCCGGCGGTTCTTTATGAGGACGCTCGCATCGGCTCGCAGCGAATTATTAGCATAGATGATCGAGCCGGCGAGGCGGCAGTAAAGCTGCGCGTCGGCCTGCGTGGTATTGATCTGCCGCAGGAGCACCTGGCTGTGTGTCCATGCCAGATCGAAGACGCGATCCGCGAGACGCCGATCCTGGTATTTTTCAACATGGCCCAGGCACGCATCGCGGGTTTCGCCCATGCCGGTGACGATATTTATCTTTGCCGATTTTTCCGGATCGAGCGTTATTCGATACCGGATGGCGACAATGGGGTCCAGCACCGAGCCATGGCTGCCCGAAAGCGCCCCTGAGGGACCTGATGAACCGTTCATCGATTGAGGATCAGCAACAGTGTTTCCACGGCCGATGAACCGCATGCGATCTGTCTCATAGGATACTTCTCCGATCTCCCCTCCATGCACTGCCATCAGGTGAAACATCCATGGCGCCTGCTCGCCCTGGGAACGAGGCCGGCGAGTGCACAGAATCGCCCGTTGCCGACGGATGATCTCGGTTTGCACGAAGAGATTACTGAAAGCCGGATGTAGTGCGTCCGCTGCGTGCGGCGCCAGAACCACTTCCGCATAACTCGTCACTTCGATCTCTCTGCGCCTCCGAGTGCGGTTGGTGATAGTGATTCGGCGCAGCTCGATATCATCCTCCGGCGAAACAACCACCTCGGTGTAAGTGTCCAGGTCATCGTGGCGAATGCGAAATTCGGCTCTCCCTTCCGAGAAGATCGCCTCAAAACGCTTTGATCGTTTGAGCGTTGGCTGATATGCGGTTGACCAGAACTCACTGCCGCCCACATCGCGGATATAACAGAACGTGCCCCAGTTGTCGCGGGTACTGTCTTCGCGCCAGCGTGTGACGTCGAGGTCCTTCCAGCGGCTGTAGCCGCCGCCGGTGTTCGTGATCATCACGTGGTATCTGCCGTTTGAGAGCAACTGCACTTCCGGGTTCGGCGTGTCAGGACTGCTAAAAACACGCACCGGCGTCTCAGAGCCACTTGGAGTGGAGTGTAACTCGGCAAGCTCGGTAGTGTGGGCAAAGAACGCAGTAGCCTTGGGGACCCGCTCCTGAAGCAACAGCATGGTTGCCTGGAACAGGGGTTCCGACTCGAATCGTTTCTGCATCGGACGCCCCAGGAGTAGATAGGCCAACGAGAGGAAGCTCATGCCCTGGTGATGTGCCATGAAGGAGCGAACCACGGCGCTCGATTGTCCACGCGGCAGGCGTGAAGGAGTGTAGTCGATCGCTTCATAGAAGCCGAATTCTCCCTCAAACCCTTCAGCGGCCAGCCGCTCGAGATTCATACACGCCTTGTCGGGCGCTACCATCAGCGCGAGAGCCGAAGCGTAAGGCGCGATTACCAGATCCTCGGAGAGTCCTCGTTTTAGCCCCAGGCCAGGCACGCCGAATGCCCGGTACTGATAGTTGAGATGAACATCGATTGCATTGTAGCCGCATTCTGAAATGCCCCATGGTACACCGCATTTTCTCCCATACTCGATTTGGCTTGCCACAGCCGCCTTGCAGGTCTGGTCGAGCAGAGTGTTTTCATATGTCGGCATTACCAAGAGCGGCATGAGGTATTCGAACATCGATCCGCTCCAGGAAAGGAGGATAGGTTCTCCATCAGTGGTAGTGAGCAGGCGACCCAAGGCGAACCAGCTATCCTGGGGCAACTCTCCTTGAGCAATCGCCACGAAACTGGAAAATCTCGCTTCCGAAGCCAGTAGATCGTAGTAGCTGGAGTCCCGCCGACGCTCACTGACGTTGAATCCGATAGCCAGTAGATGACGCGCCTCATCGAACAGGAAATCATAGTCCATGCGGGCAAGCTCGTTTGATTGCAGTGCAAGGCGTTCAATAGCCTCAATCCTCGCGCCTGCGCGGTGGCTTGCCTTCACAACGAGAGATCTGAACTCATCGAGCAACGCTTTCTCCTCGGATGTCACCTCTAAGGCAAGCTGATACTCGATTGCCGGCAGCAGATCCGATTCAAGGGTGGACAACTTGCGCAGCGTTGGGATCCCGTCGATACCGTGAAAGTCCTGGAGTTTATGTAGCGAGGGCAAAAGCGGCGTCCACGGAGCGAGAAACATTATCTCGTCGAGGGCGTCCCTGCATTGCCGGACAAACGAGTGCGCCCAGGCGGTGGGACCGCCAGCCAGGGTGGCAGTGCCAAAGCCAAGCTGGCCGCCGTTCACGTCTTCGGCCAGCGCCGTCAATCGCTCCAGGCACAGCCGAGCTGCTGCGAGCGTGGCGGGTGGGGAGGAGGCTGCGAGATGAAGGTCCCTCTGAAGTTGAGCAAGCTGGTCCGGAGCAGAGGTGGCCGCCACGTTCAAGAGGGTCGTCAACGTGTCGCTGAGCCCGTCGAACAGGCGCGCTCCCAGGATATTATCATCGGGAAGAGCGAGTAGGCCCTGCCGCAATGCCAGCAGATGGCCCGCGAGATTCCCACTGTCAACCGACGAAATGTAGAGGGGCAAAAGCGGCTTCAAAGATTGCGTGTCGTACCAGTTATAGAAATGGCCCCGGTGCCGCTCCAAGGTTTCCATTGTGCGGAGGGCGTTCGCTGTGCGTTCGATGAGTACTCCGGCTGGAATGTAGCCAAAATCGTATGCGGATAAATTCGCGAGCAGCGCAAATCCCATGTTTGTAGGCGACGTGCGATGCGCGACCACGGCGTTGGGGTGCTCTTGAAAGTTATCGGGCGGCAGCCAATTATCGTCCGGGCCGACAAATGTTTCGAAGAAAGCCCAGATTTTCCGGGAGAGCCTCCGGAGAAAGAGCGTCTGATTAGTCGTGAGCGTTGCTTCCCGGCGGGCGAGAGGCCGGCTGATCCACCAGACTATAGCGGGGGAGGCAAACCAGAAACTTAGAATGGGCGCAGCCACAACCAGCGCGAGAGGCCTCAACAGCGAGAGAGTAACGGCCGCAGCGGCGGCAATGACCGGGGCGACCCACATAGTCCGGTACGAGCCGGCGAGGTCAGTACGGTCACTACGATCCGTGCCGCTCGACGGGTTCCATTCGAGAAGCCGACGGTGTGTGATCAGCAAGCGGCAAGCAGTGCGCAAAACCGCATCCATGCTGAAAAATGCCTCGTAAGGGAGACACATGAGAGTAAATAGAGCGTGAGCAACGCTCCGGCAAGCCGCGCGAGCCGTGGCGGCCAGGTGCTGACGCAAAGTCACATCGCCCGGCTTTCGGACAACGTCCATGAGAGGCCTGGTCAAAGAAGGAATCAGGATTATTCCCATCACCGACAAGGTCCAAAACCAGGCCGCCGGCAGCACTGTCCAGCCCAACATCAGCAGGAGTGTCAGAGCCATGGGTACGAGACTGCGCCTCAGGTTGTCGAAGATCTTCCACCGGGACAGCATCGAGAGCGGGTTCTTCTGAAGGCGCGAATCGGCGCCGGGAACGCCCGGCATCACCCACTGCGCAATCTGCCAATCCCCTCGGATCCAGCGGTGGCGGCGACTCACGTCCACGCTGTAGCGAGACGGGTATTCCTCGTATAATTGCACATCGCTCAACAGCCCGGCCCGCGCGTAGCACCCTTCCAAAAGATCGTGGCTGAGGATCCTGTTGGCGGGGAAACGCCCGTCCAGCGCACGCTCAAACGCATCGACGTCATAGATCCCCTTGCCAATGAACGAGCCTTCACTGAACAGATCCTGGTAAACATCGGAAACGGCGCGCGTGTAAGGATCGATGCCGGAGTCACTTCCAAACATGCGCGCATACCGCGACCGGTTCGCTCCAGGCAGGCTGACCGCCACCCGCGGCTGAAGGATACCGTAGCCCTCACAAACACGCTGTTTGCCTTCGTCGTAGCGCGCACGATTCAGAGGGTGCGCCATTGTTCCCACAAACTGCCATGCCGAATCGCGAGCCAGTAGAGTATCCGTGTCGAGGGTGATAACGTACTTCACGTTTTCCAAGATGGCAGTTTCACCGACAATGATCGAAAAACGATCCCCGGGATCAGCTTTCAGCCCGGCGCGCAGCAGCCAATTCAAATCCGCAAGCTTTCCGCGTTTGCGCTCGTACCCCATCCAGATTCGGTCGGTGGGATTCCATCGGCGCGGGCGATGGAAGAGGAAGAAAATGTCGTCTTCCGAACCCCGGTACTTTTTATTCAGATCTTCGATTCGCTGCCGGGCCAGCAGCAATAGCGGCTTGTCCTCCGGAAGCGTTTCTTCGAGCGCGTCTCGAAAATCGGTCAGCAGGCCAAAGTGGAGATGGTTGCCCTGGTTTGCCAGAAAACGGACTTCCAGCGCATCAATCAAATCGTCGATGTTTTGAAAACCTGTGATTATAGTCGGGACTATCACCAGAGTACGCGCTTCATCAGGGATCCCTTTGGAGAAGTTCATTCGCGGCAGCGGATGCGGCGTCGCCAACATCGTGGCCAGCCAGTTCACTACGGCCACCGCCAGATGGCTTGCGCACAAAAGAGAAAAAATCCCTGTCAGCGCGAGCAGCCAACCATGCAAGCCTCTGCTATGCGCCTGCCCCACCATAAGTCCGGCGAAGAGCACCGCAACCAGCAGGATCGTGCCGCCATACAACAGCATAGGAAACCGGCGGCAGACTTTGCGAAGCGCATCAGAGGGCGATAAACGCACCTCCGCCGTTCGTTCGAGCTGCGTCAAGCCCTTGTCGATCAGGTAGAAACCGACATGCGCCGTGCGATCGCCGCCGCCTTTCAGAGCAGCTCCCTCATGCGCCAACTGGATCGCCCGGCGCGCCACCTCGCTCTCAGAGTGAGGACATTTCTTCGCAGTCTTCTCTAGAACATGGCGGTAGCGATCACGGGTGGCAAAATCCATCTTGTCGTAGACGTTTCCCGGATCCTGCCTCAGGGTTTGCTCGACAACGCTCATCTTCTCGACGAACTCGCGCCAGTCCATCGCGCCCAGGAAACGGAGGCTGCCGATACTGTTGCTCATCGAAACCTGGTCCGCTGCCTGTTGCTGGTTCTCGGAGCGCACCAACTGTTCAATGGTCTCGCCGGACTCGGACAGCCGCTGTTCAATCCAGGTGAGCGGCAACGCCAAGGCTGGGCCTTGCCCCTGCAACCGGCGCGTGAGTTCCGCAACAAACGCGCTCACCATCGGGGGGTCCGACCGTGCCATGTCGGCTATCACCAGAATCAAGCTTTTCGGGTCCTTCACGGCGATTTCCGTCATCTGGTCCGCCCAATAGTCGGCACGGTTTCGATCAATCCTATCGGCGGTGATCCTTACGGCAACCCGCCGAAGATTTTCGATCAGCGCCAAGCGCAGCATTATGGGGATGGCCCACAATTCGCCCAACGTCAGCACGCTCACCGTCTGATAGGCGGCTACGAAACTGCTGAGGCTCTCCAGGTCCATCCTTCCATCGCCGTGCGAAATCGTTTCCAGCGCGATGTCATACACTCGCGGAAGCCCGGCCGATGGGCCGTCAAACAAGCGCGGCAACTCCCGGCTGTAGCCTTTTGGCAAGTGTCGCTTTGCTGTGCGTATCTGTTCTTCAATTAAATAGAAATTGTCGAGCAGCCATTCCCCGGCCGGAGTAATCCGGCGGTTCGCCTTGACGGCCTCGGTCAGCAGGTTGTGAACTGAAAGCAGTACAGCTTCATTCTTGGCCAGCCGCGTCAGAAGCCGGTCACGCGGGCGTCCCGGGCTCAACCTGTGCCAGCCCGCGAGGGTCATGCCATGCTGCTCCATCTGATCTGAGCTGAACAACTCAGATCGAAGCGGTGGCTCGTCGGCGGCATGCTTCAGCGTCATGCCGCTTCCGCCCAGGCGCGCTCTCGTAGGGAGCAAGGTCCGGCGAATGGTCTTGCTGCTTAATTCCATTTACTTCAGCCTCTTTATCTTCTTGACCATATTCTTTCTTCGCAAATCTCGTGTGCCGGGTTCGGTCTCGCGTTTTGTATGTCCTTCATAAACATCCTTTAACGTTGCCTTTAGTTGGTTGGATCATTTATTGTACATTCAAGTCCTTCAAATATTCTCTAAGCTTTTCACCTACCTCCGGGTGCTTTAAACCAAGCTTTATTGTAGCTTTGAGAAAGTTAAATTTATCCCCGGTATCAAGCCATTCTCCTTGCAACTCTTTTCCGTAGAGAGGTCGATTTTTTTCAAGTAAAATTTGGAATGCGTCAATCAATCTAATTTCCCCTGAATTGCCACTTGTCATACTCGCAAGAACATTCATTATTTCTGGAGTAATAATGTATTTTCCAACTGCAACAAAGCGTGAATGGGATGCTTCGGGTTTGGGTTTCTCGATCATTCTTGTTATTTTATAAGTCGACTTATCCAACATGGCACATTCTATTACACCAAATTTTGATACTTCACTCAATTCAACCTGGCTCATCCCTATCACACTAAAACCATATTCGTTAAAAGTGTCTATTAACTGCTTGGAAGCAGGAATTATACTATCATAAATACAGTCACCAAACAAAACAAGTACCGGTTCATCGCCAACTACATGAGCTGCCTGAAGAACAGCGTGACCATCCCCTAAAGGCATAGACTGACGCACATAAGAAAACTTTGCGAGTCCTGAGATCTTGTGGACGGATTCCAAGAGATCGTGTTTACTTTTTTCAACCAGAGTCTCTTCGAGCTCAAAAGAAATATCAAAATGGTCTTCAATAGCTCTTTTCCCGCGACCGGTTACGAAAATGACTTCTTCAATTCCTGATTCCACAGCCTCTTCAACCAGATATTGGACTACAGGTTTATCAACCACCGGAAGCATCTCCTTGGGTTGAGCCTTAGTTGCGGGGAGGAACCTTGTCCCGAATCCGGCAACAGGCAAAATAGCTTTTCTAATTTTACCCATGATGTTCATGCCTTTCAGTCCCGTGATCCCTTCGGGGGGTCGTTTCAGGATTTTATGAAGTAATTTTTCAAAAGTGGCGGTACCCACGGCAGGCCATGTTGTCTTGAGCCGGTCTTGGACTCTGCATTAAATATTAAACCGATAATGAATCACGTCTCCGTCCCGGACAGGGTAATTTTTCCCTTCGAGCCTGACCGTCCCGTGCTTTCGCGCTGCGGCGTAATCGCCCGCTTCTTTCAAGTCCTCATAGGCTACCACTTCGGCCCGGATGAACCCTCTCTGTATATCGGAGTGAATGGTCCCCGCAGCCTCGATGGCAGGGGTACTCTTCGCAATTGTCCAGGCTTTCACCTCGTCTTCGCCCACCGTTAGAAACGTGATCTGGTCAAGAAGGGCAAAGGAGCTTTTTATTACCCTGTCCAGGGCCGATTCGACTATTCCAAAATCCTGCATGAAAGATTCGGCTTCCTCGCTCGAGAGCTGGGCTAGTTCCATCTCGATCTTTCCACGGACTACGACGGCCTCCGCCGACCCGAGAGAGACAGGGGGCATTAAGTCGTCTTCATCCGAATTGTTCACTATCACCAGCAGAGGTTTTGCGGAAAGGAACGTGTAGCCCCTCAGCTCCGGCGCATTGACAATTTGCGGGAGTGTTCTCAAGGGCTGTCCGGCATCTAGGGTTTGGCTGCATGTCTCTAAGAGTTCCTTTTCGGCGCCGGTTGGTTTTTTGCCGCGCTTAAGTTCGGCTTCCAGTTTCTCCAGTCGCTTTTCAACCGATGCCAGATCGGCAATGAGAAATTCATCTTCTAATTCTCTGAAGTCTCGAGCCGGGTCAGGAGCCCCCAGGGCAGAGTCGGCAAAATTGCGCACGACCATGATCAAAGCATCCATCGGTCTCATGTGGGTGAGCAGAAGCGACATATACTCCCGCTTGTTGTCTGCCATACCTGGAATGCCCTGGAGATCCATATAGGTAATCTGGGCGTGCGTGGTTTTCTCGGGATGGTAGAGCGCGCTAAGCCAGTCCACCCTCGGGTCCGGCACCGGCACGACGCCCAGCGCCGGTATGACCTGCCCCCCTGACGGGACCGATTCACCACTCCTCCTGGTCAGAGCGTTGAACACGGTGGTCTTGCCGGCCCTTCCCAATCCTGTGATTCCGAGTTTCATCTTGATTCCCCTCACCTGTTGAATTACGGACAAGCCCAGAAACTAAAAATGAATGTATGCGCTTGAAGATCTTTTGAAAAGAGCAATTATCTCATGACGGCGAGAATCTTTCGATCCGGACGGTCCCCGTGGGCACATCTCAGGCCCCACGGTTTATGGACTTGGAATAGATTCCATTTGTAGTATTCTTACGCGCGCTAAAGAAGCAAGGAGCAAGAAGCGAGGAAGCCTGAACCACGGATGAGCACGGATAATGGAGAAAGCCGTTCAAAAGCAAACATCAATCCATTTTTGAGGAACTGTTGTTTTCCTGTTAATGCTGTCAAAGGTCTTTTTGCCCTCAGAGCTTGAAGAAAGAGGCACATGGTATTCTGGAAGACGCGCCAGCAGATCGGGCTGGCAGCGATTATAGTAGGCGGAGGCATTCTACTCTCGCGGTTTATGGGGCTATTCCGCGACAAGCTCATCTCGCTTCTGTTCGGGGCGACCCAGGAATCGGACCTCTATTTCGCTGCTTTCGTAATCCCGGATTTCATAAATTACATGCTTGCCGGCGGCTATTTTTCGATCACCCTGATTCCATTTCTCACCAAGTACTTCGAAGAAGATGAGGAAGACGGGTGGCGGTTTTTTTCAAGCGTTTTCTTCTGGGTGGCAGTATCGATTTGTGTCCTTACTTTTCTTGCCTTCCTCTTTGCGCCGGAGCTGGCCCGCCTGGCAGCGCCCGGGCTTTCCAACGAAGCCCTTTTTCGCCTTGCCTTCTTCCTGCGGATCATCCTGCCTGCGCAAATATTTTTCCTCTGCGGTTCGTGCTTTAGCGCGATACTTTTCATGCGCAAGCAGTTCTTCGTACCGGCCATGGTTTCAATAGTCTATAACCTGTTCATCATAGCAGGCGGCGTTCTGTTTCGGTCAAGAGGAATGGAAGGTTTTTGCTGGGGAGTTCTTGCCGGGTCCTTTATCGGGAATTTTTTGCTGCCTTTGCTTGCGGTGAGATCCGGAGGCGGATTGCGCATGAGATTCTCGGGCTTCCACCCCGGATTGAAAAAATATATTCTTGTTGCGCTCCCGCTCATGATAGGACAATCCATCACGGTGGTTGACGAGCAGTTCGTAAGGATATTCGGCTCTCTTGCAGGAGTCGGGGCGATCAGTTGGCTAAGCTACGCGCGGCGGATTATGATGGTCCCGGTAAGCGTGGTGGCACAGGCCGCCGGGGTGGCTTCCTATCCGTTTATGGCCGAGCTGATCGCAAAAAATGATCTTTCCGGGTTCTACCGGACAGTAAATTCCGCTCTCCAAAATGTCATGACCCTGCTGGTTCCACTTTCGATATGGATGATCCTTGTCGCCGAACCGACAATACGGCTGATTTTCCAACAGGGCCGTTTCGGCGTTTCTGATACCGCTCACACGGCCCGGTTGCTGCAAATACTACTTATCTGCGTCCCCTGCTGGGGGTACCAGCAGGTCATGGGCCGGGCCTTCTACTCCAGGCTCGATACGCTAACTCCGGCTGTGTTGGGGACAGCGGTAACCCTGCTCATGATCCCGGTTTTTTATTGGCTCACAATTCGCACCGGCGCTCTGGGAGTGGCATGCGCCAGCGCCGCTTCTCTTTTTTGTTACAGCGCAGCCATGACGTTCCGGTGGGAAGCCAGGTTCGGCGGCGCCGTCTTTGCCGGGCTGCTGTCGGGTACCGGCAAAGTTCTCATCGTGTGCCTGGCCTCGGCCGTGCCGGCCTGGGCCTCCGGAAAGGCGGTTCCGTTCGACCCGCATTTTTCTCCCTACCTGGCCGCCTTTTCACAGATCATGCTCAGTGGTGTTTGCTTCGGAGTCATTTTTGCGTTCGTTTCAGGTTATTTTATCCCGGATCTGGCAAGGCCATTCCTTGAGCGAACCGGCCCAATTGGAAGACGGCTTCTGCGGGAGAGGAGCGGCGATTAGGCAGAATCCCACCGCCAGAGACCGGTGATAGACAGGTCATGAAAAGACGCGGGGGGGGCAGTGACTGGTCATGGACAGAGCATTGAGATAAAATATCAATTTGCAGATAAAACCTTGCGGGGAGGGTCAATGGAAACAAGGGCAGGCCTCAGGTTGCTCCGGAACAAGGACAATCACAAGTGCTTCGGGTGCAGCCCGGTAAATGCGTACGGGCTTCGGATGAAGTTTTTAACGGATGAGAAGTCTCTTTTCTCATGGCTGACGATTCCCGAGCACCTGTGCGGGTGGGACAATCTGGCTCACGGAGGTGTTCTTGCTGCCATACTCGATGAGATCATGGGGTGGACGGCTATATACTTTTCGAAGAAGTTCGCACTCACCAATGCACTGACGGTAGAATTCCACAAATCCGTCCAAATCGGCGAGGAGATAAGGGTGGAAGGGAGGGTGCTCGAAATCAGGGGAAAACGGGGGGCAGTTGTCGAGGGCTGTCTTTATAAGGGGGAAAATACGCTTTGTGTGAAGTCAACGGGTACATTCAGGCTCTTCACCGGCAAGGGGATAGTACGGCTGGGCGTCATGGAGGAAGAGGTCCTAAAACGGTTAGAATTTCTGATCGAACCGTAGGTAGGAGATTATGCTAATATGGCCCCACTAAGGAAGAGACATTCAAATCCAGCGACGGAAAACGAATGCTGCCACTCTCACCGTAATCCTCCGAAAACAACCTGAAAATTCAACCGTTGCGACGGTGAGGTCAAAGGTTATAACCGTACTGAGGTTTTTCCCACAGAAAGAACTGACCATGGATCTACTGCAGATATTCGCGGCGCTCTTCTCTGAGCCTCAAGCTCCATCGCGTATCTATCTAGATCCTGACGAAGCCGCGCGCGAGAAGACAAAGAAGGCCTATCGTCATCACGTATTGCAGATTCCCATCCTGCGTGCGTTCGGATTATGCCTGATCGCCCTGTTTGTCCTCTTGAATAACTTGTACCTTGTCCCGACATCCTCCGCCTGGGCGGATTTTTGGGGCCTTCTTGCCTTCTACATGCTCTACATCGTAGTGTCCTGGCTCATCCTCCTGGTCTGGTACGGCAAGGTTCAAACGGTCCACCTCGGAGTATTCTTTCTGCTCTTCGACATCATCCCCTTCCTCATGGCCATTTATTATTCCGGCGGAGAAAAAAGCTGGCTCTTTTTCCTACTGATGGTGCGGACGGCCGACCAGACAAGGTCCACCTGGCGAAACACGCTGCTTTTTGCTAATGCTTCAGCCCTCGGTTATGTGCTCCTGCTGCTGTATCTGTGGTATTTCGAGCAGCACGCACTGTCGCTGCCCGCTGAGCTGACGATAGTTTGCTTCATCTATGCTTCAAACATATATCTCTCTTTCGTAGCGAAGACCGCTGACTACCTTCGGAACCGTGTGAAAGCAGCGATCCATGTTTCGAGGGACCTGATTCGGCAGCTCGAGGCTCAGTCGAGCGCTCTGCAAGCCAGTGAAAGGGACTATCGAGTGCTGGTAGAGGGATCGATCCAGGGCGTATATATCCATCAACAGGGCATCGTCCAGTTGGCCAACTCTGCTCTCGCCCGAATCTTCGGCTACGAGAGTCCTGACGTTCTCATCGGTTTGGACCATTTGAGCTTGGCGGTCCCACGCGAGCAAGAACGGTTAAAGGATTGCCTGGCTGCCCTTCTCGATGGCCAGCAGATCCTCGAGCGCTGCGAATACGAAGGGGTGCGCCGGGATGGAACGTTTGTCTGGATCGAGTGCCAGGTGTCGAACATCGAGTGGCGTGGTGCGCCCGCCATCCTGGCCACGCTTCAGGATATTACGACACGCAGGCAGGCCGAAGAGGTGCTGCAGCACGCCCGCGCGAAGCTGGAAGCGAGGGTCCTGGAGCGCACTGCCGCGCTGCTGCAGGCCAATGAAGCCTTGCGCGTAAGCGAGACCAAGTACAGGACGTTGGTTGAAAACATCCCACAAAGAATCTTCATCAAAGATAAGAACTCTGTCTACCTGTCCTGTAATGAGAACTATGCCCTGGACTTGGGTATCCAGTCCGGGGAAATTGCCGGACTAACGGATTACGACTTCTTCCCTGAAGAATTGGCGGACAAGTACCGGACAGATGACGGGCGAATTATGGGGTCCGGGAAAACGGAAGCGATAGAGGAAACATACCTTCAGAAGGGAGAGGAGGTTTGGATACAGACGATCAAAACGCCAATTCGGGGTGAGGATGGCACAGTCACCGGTGTCCTGGGTATCTTTTGGGACATCACCGAACGCAAGAAGGCGGAGGAGGAAAGGAAAAGACTTGAGGAGCAACTATACCAGGCTCAGAAGATGGAATCTGTAGGAAGGCTGGCGGGCGGTGTGGCCCACGATTTTAACAACATGCTCGGTGTGATCATCGGCCGGACGGAAATGGCAATGGGGAGGGACATTTCCAGAGACGATCTCCAGCACAACCTCAAGGAGATTCTCAATGCGGGCCTTCGTTCAGCGGACCTAACCCGGCAACTTCTGGCATTTGCCCGCAAACAGACGGCCGTTCCGAAGATACTGGATTTGAACGACACGATCTCGGGCATGCTCAAGATGCTGGGGAGGCTCATCGGCGAGGATATAGACCTGCACTGGATACCGGGGCCCGATCCCTGGAAAGTCAAAATTGATCCCTCCCAGGTGGACCAGATTCTGGCAAATCTGGCGGTCAATGCCCGCGATGCCATTTCCGGGGTGGGCGCCATCACTCTGAGGACTGAGAACGTTGTGATCGATGATTCCAATAGGGCTGATGACTTGGAGTTTATTCCCGGAGATTACCTGCAACTAACCGTGAGCGACACCGGCGAGGGCATGAGCAAGGAAGTGCGCGAGAATATTTTCGAGCCTTTTTTTACCACCAAGGAGATGGGCAAGGGAACCGGGCTGGGATTGTCCACCGTTTACGGCATCGTCAAACAAAACGACGGTTTTATTCATGTTGCCAGCGAGCCGGGGGAAGGAGCCACATTTCAAATCCACCTGCCGCGCTTTGAGGCTGAAACAGCACAGGTCCCCTCTGAGGAGGCCGCCGGCAAGCCCCCGGCAGGGTCGGAAACCGTCCTGCTGGTCGAGGACGATGAAGGGATACTGAAGCTCAGCAAGATGATTCTCGAAATGCTGGGCTACACGGTTCTTGCCATGCAGTCTCCGGTGCAGGCCATTCATCTCATCGAGGGGCATACGGGAGATATTCACCTGCTGATCACGGACGTAGTGATGCCGGGAATGAATGGCCGAGAACTGGCAGAGAAGCTTACCGCCATCCGACCAAACCTCAAGTGCCTTTATATGTCAGGTTACACAGATAATGTGATTGCCCATCGGGGCATTCTGGACGAAGGAGTCAATTTCATCAGGAAACCTTTTGGCATAGATGATTTTGCGGCAAGAGTCAGACAAGTGTTGGACCACTTGGAATAGATGGCTAAAAGATCGTGTCACCATTGCTCGTCCGGGCCTTGAGCACACTCGATTTCATTAAGTCCCGCTCAAATCACGATGTGCGGGAAAATGCACTTTTGGTCTACTTTTTCCCGAAATAATGGTATCTAGATTATTTTTATAGCGCCGCCGCGCCGGTTGACAAATTGGACGGCAGCGCTATACTCGCTCCGCGTTAATGCCAATATGGGGCCGGTTTCCGTGTGGAAAAGATTTTTTTCCGCCCCTGGATCAGGGACGAAAAATCCTCCTTTCGGAACAGAAGCCTCGGGGGGTGCGGAATTCACACCAACGTTTCCCGGTGTAGTCGGTTTAGTGTCGAAGAATTCGAAGATATGCTGGAGGACAGAAGTGTTATATCGATTGAGAGAAGGTAAGTTTTTGTTCGTGTTGCTTGTTTTGTTGCCGCTGCTTATCCGGCCCCAAATTACTTGCGCCGATCCATCGATCCAGGCGAACCCGAAAGCACTCATTCAGAGCGGTACGGAAAGAGCTCTACAGATTTTGCACGAGTCTCAAAAGGGGCAAGCACCCTCTTTGCGGCAAAGGAAGGGCGAAATCTTAAACATAGTGAGTGAGTATTTCAATTTCGAGGAAATGGCCAAAAGAGCGCTGGGCCGTCCCTGGAAAGAGCAATCCCCTGATAAGCGTCAGGAGTTCGCACGACTTTTCAAACAGCTTCTTTTCAATACCTATATCAACCGGCTCGAAAATTACACAGGCTCGAACGAAAAGGTCCTGTATGATTCTGAAAAACTGGACGGGGACTACGCGCTGGTCAAAACGCACATTCTTTATCAGGGCAATGACATCGATATCGAATACAGACTCCATCGGGATGCCGGGGAGTGGAAAGTATATGACGTGGTAGTCGAGGGAATCAGCTTTGTGGATAACTACCGGGGTCAATTCTCTTCGATCCTTACCAATGAATCATTTGACTCATTGCTGACAAGACTTCGCCAGAAGATCGTTGAATCGAATTGAGGCTTTTTTTACAGCGCAACCATTAAACGGCGCCTGAATTGCCAGAAGAATCCACTAAACCAAAATCGGATCTGGAAGGTCACCGGAACAGGCTTCGCGAAAGGTTCGCGAAAAGCGGTCTTGCCGGGTTCCACGATCATGAAATCCTGGAACTGCTGCTCACTTATGCCATTCCCAGAAGAGATGTCAAGCCGATCGCAAAAGAGCTCCTGAAAGAGTTCGGAAACAATCTTGCCTCAGTGTTCGACGCCCCTCCCGAGGCCCTTCAGCGTGAAGTCGCCGGGATTGGGAAGAATGCCGCCGTACTGATAAATCTTATTCCGCGACTGTTCGATTCTTACCAGTCGAGCCGCTGGGTCCACAGTGAGACCTTCTGTTCAACTCAAGCCGCTGTCTCATATCTGCGGGCCCGTTTCGGGACCCAAAGAAACGAAGTATTCTGCGTGCTGGCGCTGGACAGCCAGAACCGGTTGATCGCTGTAGAGCAGGTACAGAGGGGGAGCGTAAATCGGACCGCAGTCTTTCCGAGGCAGGTAGCCGAGGCCAGCCTGAAACATCGTGCAACCGCTGTAATCCTGGCGCATAATCATCCCGGAGGGAGTCCTCTGCCGTCGGCGGCCGACAGGCAACTCACCAAGAGACTCAAGAACATACTGGGCGATCTCGACATAGTGGTCCACGATCACATCATCATAGCGGGCCATGACCAGTACTACTCATTTGCCGAGACCGGAGGACTGGAATAAACGCAGGAGAATTTCACCTTATAAACATAGGAGAATTTCACCTTATGAACGATCAATATATGCAGGCCGTCATTGTGCGTAAGGGGGCAAAAAAGGGCGAATGGAACGATCTAGGCCTCGAGAAGGTTGAAATACCCGCTCTAAAAGATGGGGAAGCGCTGGTTCAGGTTGAAGCCTGTTCTGTTAACCGGGCTGACCTGCTCCAGAGGCGGGGCCTTTACCCGCCTCCACCCGGGGCCACGGAGGTGTTGGGACTCGATTTTGCCGGGTTTGTTGTCAAGTGGCCGCCTTCTTCGGCCATCAAAACAAGCGACAGGGTATTCGGGATAGTTGCCGGGGGCGGATACGCCAGATATGTGGCCGTTGCGGCGGACCACCTGGTTCCGATTCCTGAAAACCTGAGTTTCACCGAAGCGGCTGCGGCTGCGGAGGTTTTCTTCACGGCTTATTACAATCTCTTTGTGCAGGCCGGAATCAAAGCGGGAGACACAGTTTTGCTCCACGGCGGGGGCAGCGGGGTTGGAACCGCCGCCATCCAGCTCTGTTCATCAACCGGGGCAACGGTTATCATCACTGCGGGTTCGGAAGACAAAGTGAAACGGGCACTCGATTTAGGGGCTTCCGCCGGGATCAACTACAAGGAAGAGGATTTCGCCGCGCGTGTCCTGGATATAACCGGGGGCGCGGGCGTGGATATCATTTTCGACTGGATCGGGGCGTCCTATTTACCCAGGCACTTTCAGATTCTGAAAACAAGAGGGCGGCTGGTTATCGTCGGGTTGATGGGCGGGAGTTCGGTTGAAATAAACCTTGCGCCGGTCGTCGCCAAAAGGCTAAAAATCATCGGTTCGGTTTTGCGCAGCCAATCAGGAGAGGAGAAGGCGGAAATCGCACGGGGGTTCATCGAAACCGTGCTCCCGCTGCTCGAATCGGGTCGGGTGAAGCCAATAATCGACCGGATATTTCCAATATCCGAAGTGGAGGATGCCCACAAGTATCTAAGCAAAGGGGAACATTTCGGAAAAATCGTACTCACATGGTAATGGTTTGGGCAGGCGCAAAATGGAAAATTCGTGGATCAACATCAAAAATGTCCGGTTCGTAAGAAAACGAAGGTTAATACTGGACGATATTTCCTGGGAACTAAGGCCGGGTGAGCACTGGGTTTTACTCGGCGCAAACGGGTCGGGCAAGACCACCCTGCTTCAGATCCTTGCGGGCTACCTCTGGCCGACCTCGGGGGATGTAACCGTATTGGGAGAGCACTTCGGTGAAGTCGACCTTCGCGCTTTGCGAAGGAAAATCGGCTGGGTCGGGTCTTTTCTCCAAGCCCAGGTACCGCCTTCACAGAGCCCGCTCGAATTCATTGTGAGCGGAAAGTATGCCTCGCTTGGCATATTTGACAAGCCCGAGGCCGAGGATTTCGAGGAAGCCGCCAGGCTTGCGGCAAGGCTCGAATGCGGCAAGATACTCGACCTTCCCTACGCGGTGCTGTCCCAAGGAGAAAAACAGCGGCTCCTGATCGCCAGGGCGCTCATTCACAAGCCTCGTCTTCTGATTCTCGATGAACCCTGCGGTGGTTTGGACCTGGTTTCCCGAGAGCAACTGCTGTCGACCCTCGAAAGCCTGGGCCGGACACCCGACGGCCCTGCGATGATTCTTGTCACCCATTATCTCGAGGAGATCATGCCGGTTTTCGGTCATGTCTTTTTGCTGAAGTCGGGGCGCTGCGCAGCAAAAGGCGAAAAAGATCAAATACTGAATGGCAATCTGCTGGGCGAGGCTTTTGGCATTCCGATTGAAGCCGGCGGTGAAAACGGCCGCTACTGGGCACGCGTGCAGGGCGGTGGGACCGCCGGTCGACTTGGCCACTACCCGGGGGGGGGCCGGGCATCGAGAGAGTGTAGAACCAAGAAACCTTTGACAGGATTAACAAGAAAATAGTGGTTCAACGGCAGACCTGGTTTTCACGGATTACAAGGCTTGAGTTTTTTCGGGGCCAGCCTGTATCCCATCGCGTGCAGAATGGAATTGATGCTGGAAAACTCCGGATTTCCCTCTTCAGAAAGCGCTTTTTGAACGCCCTTGCGGCTCATGGCCGCTTCTTCGGCAAGTTTGGTCAGGCCCTTAACGCGGCCAAGCACCCGCAGGGAAGACAGCAGCGCCCCCGTATCGCCGTCCCTGGCGTATTCTTCAAACAGGATGGTGATATAATCATCAATCTCTTCCGGATGATCGCGGAAGTATGATTCCTCAACATCGGTAAAGGTTCTATAGTTTCTCACGTTCGTCCGCATAGACAATAACGCTCTTGGGCTTTGTTGTGCTCATCACCACCCCTGCTCCCAATATTATATCGCAGCGAACTATAGTTCGCAACTTGTATTGAAAGCTAAGGGACAATTTCATATTGTGGAAGCCCAAATCCTTCCACGCTTCAGCGGAGATACGGTTTATCGGATTGAGCTGCTTCGCGTGGATCGGCGGCGAGACCGCCGGGCCGGGTCCTCGAAAGCCCACCCACAAGCCGGACGCCGGCAGTCTGGAAAAGCGTGAGGAGCTACGCTCCCCACACCCCCTCCGCCGGTGGTCATAGACAGAACGGGGATAGCCTGGAGATCCATGTGGCACTGTTGTGGCGGCGGGCAGCGGCCACGCCCCCCGGAGGGTCGAGATATTGAGCTAGGCGGCTCACGCGCCTTGCGCGTGAGCCGCCTAGAGATTGAGGGGAAACATTCCCCCGCCCTAATCGATCTGCTCGACCAGGTAATTGGCTACGCCCATCATCTTGATCTGGTCGAGTTGCGCTTCGATCCAGTCGATATGCTCTTCCTCATCCTTCAGTATGGATTCCATAAGCTCACGTGAGCCATTATCGGCGAGTTCTACGGCGAGGCGAATTCCATCGTTGTAACTCTTGATGGCCCCATCCTCTGCGTCCCAGTCATTTTTATGCTGGGCGGGAATCTCAGAGCCGATGGTGATCTTTTTCAAATTGCTTACGATCGGCTTGCCTTCCAGGTATAGTATGCGGGCGATTAGCCTCTCGGCGTGTTTCATCTCGTCGATCGATCTTTTCCTGATCTTTTCGTGAAGCCGCTCATACCCCCAGTTCTCATTCATCTCCGCGTGAACGAAGTACTGGTTGATGGCTGTCAGTTCGTCTGAGAGGAGGTCATTCAGTTTCGCGATGATTTTTTCGTTGCCCTTCATTTCATTCTCCTTGGTTAAGGTGAGTGGATAGTAGACCGCAAAAGGTCCAATTTCATTTTTTCAGCGGAAGAATGTGCGTTGAGCTGCCGAGGAAGGCTTCGGCCGCTTCTTCCTCAGATTCTGAAAGAGTCGGATGAGGGTGAATCGACAGACCGACGTCCTCCGCGAGCGCACCCATCTCGATCGCAAGAACACCCTCGGATATCATTTCACCGGCTTCGCGCCCGACGATTCCGACCCCCAGCACCCGCTGTGAAGCGGGGTCGATTATCATCTTGGTCATCCCCTGGGCGATGCCCATGGATACAGCGCGACCGGATGCCGACCATGGGAAACGAGCGACCTTGACATTGCGTCCTCGCATTTTTGCCGCCGTTTCGCTTAGACCGCAAACCGCAATCTGCGGATCGGTGTAAAGGACCGCGGGGATGGCCTGAAAATCGAAAGCCGAGGGCATTCCCGAGATCACTTCGGCAGCCACTTTGCCTTCATGCATGGCCTTGTGAGCCAGCATGGCCCCGCCTGCCACGTCACCGACCGCAAAAAGATTTTCATCCGTTGTGCGCCTCTGTTTGTCGACTATTATGAATCCTTGTTCGTTGACCTTGACTGTTGTATTCTCCAGGCCAATTCCCTGCGAATTCGGGGTCCTGCCGACAGCCGCGAGCACACGGTCGAATCGCTGGTTCTTCTCCTCAATTGCCCCGCCGAAAGTAACATTTACGCCGGCGCCATCTTCCTCGACCGAGATGATGTCAGTGTTGTAATGAATAGATTCAAAGAGCGCTTTGAGCCGCGCAGCAAGAGGTCTGGAGAGATCGGGATCGATACCGCGCATGAACTGTCCGTCATTTTCGACAAGGACCACTTTGCTGCCAAGCGACGCGTAGACTGAGCCGATTTCAAGTCCGACAAAGCCGGCCCCGATGACGAGCAGCCGTTGAGGAATATCCGCGAGTTCCAGCGCACCGGTTGAATCCATGACTCGCCCCCCCGGTTTGAACTGAACTCCTGCCAGGGTTCGGGTGGAAGAACCGGTGGCGATGATCGCATGTTTGAACCTGATATGGCTGGACCCCGAATTCTGGACTCGAGCATGGCTTGAATCCTCCAGTGTAGCTTTTCCCTGTATGTAGAGAACGCCGCGTCTTTTGGTAAGCTCGACCAGGCCCTTGGCGAGCTTGTCTACGACCTTGTCTTTCCATTGGCGCAGTCGGTCCAGGTCTATTACCGGTTCGGCAAAGGAGATGCCCATCTCACTTGCGTGCCGGGAATCGTGCATGAGTTCAGTAACGTAGAGCAGAGTCTTCGACGGGATGCAGCCTCTGAACAGGCATACTCCTCCCGGTCCCGGGTCGGCTTCGACCATCGTTACGTCCATTCCCAGATCAGCCGCCCGAAAAGCTGCCGCATAGCCTCCCGGACCTCCGCCGATCACAAGCAGATCGGTTTCCTGGGTAAACTCGCCCATTACCATTTTATGAAAGCTCCAATAGTTTCCATCGATTCGCCGCTAGCTCATCATAAGAAGGTTTTCCGGGTTTTCCAGCCCCTCTATGATAATCCTCAGAAACCTGGCCGCATCAGCGCCGTCCAGGACCCGATGATCGAAGGTGACGCCGAGCGGCAGGATAAGGCGAGGGACTATTTCATAATTTATTTCATCTCCGACCACCATTGGTTGCAATCTTGCCTGTGCCATACCCAGGATGGCAACTTCGGGGTAATTGATGATCGGAGAAAGTCCCGTTCCGCCCAGCGGACCGACGTTCGTTATCGTGAAGGTCCCGCCAGACAAGTCGTCCGTGGTTGCCTGGCCCTGGCGGGTCTTTTCCACAAGATCTTTGAGTTCAATCGCCAGATCGAAAATACTCTTGCAGTCAACGCCCCGGATCACAGGAACGAGCAGGCCGCGGTCAGTGTCAACCGCTAACCCGATGTTATGGTAATGTTTAATAATGATCTCTTCAGATTCCATATCTACGCTTGAATTGAAGGGGGGGAATTTTTTCAGCGCTGCAGCGGCGGCTTTCATGGCGAAAACCGTCAGGCTCAGAGCCCCGCCCTGCGCTTCGACCTGCTGTTTGTGTTTGCGCCTGAACGCTTCGAGTTCGGTAAGGTCCGCGACGTCCATGTGCGTAACATGGGGTATTTGAGACCACGCTAGGGCAACGTGTTTCGCAGTGGACCGGCGCACAGAATGAAGCGGGATTCGCTCGACCGGCCCGGCCCGGTCGAATTGAGGAAGAGCAACGGCCTCGGGAGGTCTTTTCGCTTCCACCTTTTCTAAAGGGGGCCCAGGGGAGAGTTTGGCCTCGGGGGGCGCCTTTGCGGCTTCCGGCCGCCCCGCGGCTTCGGCGAACGCACGCACGTCCTCGGGGGTAACTCGCCCGCCCGGGCCGCTTGGCTTAACCTGACCGATATCTATACCAAGTTCTCGCGCCAGGCGGCGGGTGGAAGGCGCGGCGGCAACCGGACCCCCGGGTGGGAGCATTACGCGCTTTTCTTCGGGCGCTTTTGGCGGCGGCGCTTTAGTCTCCTCTTCGACTTCGCCTTCCTTCAAGAACACGATCAGCACTTCCCCCACGCGGATCGTCTGTCCGGGTTTTACCCTTACTTCCTTGACAGTTCCGGTTACCGGCGAGGGGACCTCTGCTGTCGCTTTGTCGGTCTCTATGATCAACACCGTTTGTCCGTCTTCGACTTTGTCTCCCGCGTGAACGAGAACTTCGATTATCTCGCCTTCGTGTATTCCTTCTCCCAGGTCGGGAAGTTTGAACTCGACAGGCATATTTGATCCTCTTAGAATGCCAAGGTTTCGCGAACCGCTCTTTTGATCCTGAGCACACCAGGCAAATAATCCTGCTCGCGTTGATAATAGGGTATGACAATATCGAAGCCGGTTGCCCTGCTGACAGGGGCTTCCAGATAGAGCAAGGCTTTTTCCACTATTCTGGCAACGACTTCGGCGCCCGCTCCGTAGGTACAGTGGGCCTCGTGCACCACGACTGCACGACCGGTCTTTTTTACTGATTCAATGAAGAGTTGGTCGTCCAGAGGCGATAATGAAAGCAGGTCTATAACTTCACATTTCACCCCATCCTTGTCGTTTAACTCCGATGCGGCCTCGAGAGTAGTCCTAAGGCTTGCGCCGTAGGATATGAGGGTTATGTCGCTGCCCTCCATTGCTATCCTGGACTTGCCGATAGGGAAAGTTTCCTCTTCTTCGGGCACCTCTTCTCTGAAGGCCCGATAGAGGGCTTTTGGCTCGTAGAAAACAACCGGGTCAGGGTCCCGTATAGCGCTTATCAGAAGCGCTCGGGCCGTGCGTGGAGAAGATGGGATGGCCATCTTCAGCCCCGGTGTATGCGCCCAATAAATTTCACGGCTTTCGGAATGGTGTTCAAGCGCTCTCACTCCCCCTCCATAGGGGGCTCTCAACACCATTGGAACTGTGTAGCGGCCCTGTGATCTTTGCCTCATCCTTGACGCATGAGCTTCCATCTGGTGGAAAGCGAAGTAGCTGAAGCCGGAAAACTGCATCTCGCAAACCGGTCGGAGCCCGTACACCGCCATTCCGATTGAGAACCCGGCAATTGCGGATTCAGCCAGCGGTGTGTCCATAACCCGTTGGGGCCCGAATTTGTCAAGCAGTCCGTCTGTTACGCGGAACACTCCGCCATCTTTTCCGATATCTTCACCCAGCAGTATAACCCTATCGTCTTTTTCCATCTCCTGGCGAAGCGCCATGTTTATGGCTTCAACCATATTCATTTTAGGCATCGAAGAAATCTCCACTACGCGGAAAGAATCTTTCCGGATTTAATCCCGGCTAATGGCCGTCTTATCTACCGAACCACTTTTTTCTTCCAGTTCCCTTTTTAGCATTTCCTTCTGGCCGCGCAGCGTCGAGGTAAGTTCCGCATAGGCGTGGTCAAACATTAGCGACGGACTGACCTCATTTTCCACCAACTCCGACCACCGGCGCTCGACCGAGCCGATTTCCTGTTTGACTTCCTCAGCTACCGACTGGACTTTCGGGTCGTCCAGAATGTGCTTGTCTCTCAAGTATTTTTCAAACCGGGTTATGGGATCGCGTTTCTCCCATTCCTCCACTTCTTCTTGAGTGCGGTACTTTTTCGGGTCATCTGCCGTGGTATGCATAGAGAGGCGGTAAGTTATCATTTCTATGAGAGTTGGCCCCCCGCCCCTTTTGGCAAGGTCCGCAGCGTCTTTGGCCGCCTTGTATACTGCAAGCACATCGTTTCCGTCCACCTGAAGACCCGGCATGTCGTAGGCAAGTGCTTTTTGAGCCAGAGTTTTCGAATGGGTTTGGCGGTTCCAGGGCAGTGATATCGCCCAGTGGTTGTTCTGACATATGAAAATGACCGGGGTTTGATAGACCGAGGCATAATTCATAGCTTCATGGAAATCACCCTCTGATGTTGCCCCGTCGCCGAAAAATGTCGCAACGACCGAATTTTGCTTACGGTACTTCATCGCGTAGCCGATTCCCGCAGCATGAAGCATTTGAGAGCCGACGGGAACGGATACGGGAAGCAGGTTCAGTCCCTCGGGCATGTGCCCGCCCTCGTTATAGCCGCTGTAATAGAGAAGAATGAGCTCCATGGGCTTTCCGCGCCAGATTTCGACAGGTGCTTCCCGAAAGGAGGGAACGATCCAGTCATCGGGACTCAATGCGGCTGCAACTCCTACCTGGGCCTCCTGTCCTTTGACCGGCGCAAAAGTTCCTATCTTGCCTTGCCTCTGGAGGATCAACATCCTTTCATCGAATCTTCGCCCGGCCAGCATGGCTCGATAGAGTTTCAGGAGCTGTTCATCGGATAGCTGCGGTTCGAGTGATTTGTCAACCTGCCCGTCCTGGTCCAGGATCGAAAGGTGATTGACGCGGTATGGGAGATCGATTTCGGTGGTCGGCATTATTCGTTCTCTCGCCTCGAAATTGTCTGAAAATAGCGATAGGCAAATGAATATAATTGAAACTTACGCAAAACACTTTGGCATTGAGCAATATAAGACAAGGCTTTTTTTCTGCCAGAGGGCAATAGCTAATTGGAATTCGAACCGCCAGTAACTATTTTATTGGCTATTGCGATTATTGTCTGCTCCCGAAGAGGCGTCACTGTGTTTATGGTTTTTTGCTTCCTTCTCTTTGCTCCCCAAGGAAATCAGAGGAAAATATGAAAGTTCCGCTAATAAAGACTTCTCTGCCGGGGCCGAAAGCTTTGGAGTTTATTCGCGCCGACACTGAGTTTGTTTCTCCATCCTACGCAAGGGTTTACCCCCTGGTCGTCGAAAAGGCGAGCGGGCTATGGGTGCAGGACGTTGACGGCAATCAGTTCCTGGATTTGACAGCGGGTATAGCCGTTAACTCCACCGGTCATTGTCATCCTGAAGTCGTTGAGGCAATCAGGGATCAAGCAGGAAAACTGATCCACATGTCGGGAACGGATTTCTACTATTCTCCCGAGATAATGCTCGCCAAAAAACTCTCTGAGATTGCGAATATAACGGGCGGAGCCAAAGTCTTTTTCGGCAACTCCGGCGCAGAGGCCGTGGAAGCCTCGTTCAAACTTGCCCGCTATCATACCAGACGAGAACAAACGATCGCCTTTTTCGGCGCGTTTCATGGCCGGACGATGGGGGCTCTTTCGCTTAGCGCAAGCAAAGCCTATCAGAAAAAATATTACCACCCCTTCGTGCCGGGCGTTACCCACGTGCCATACCCGAACTGTTATCGCTGCCCTCACGGGGCCTGTTATCCCACCTGCGGCTCGGCGTGCGTTCGGTGGATAGAAGATCCCCTTTTTCGTAACAGCGTTCCGCCGGAGGAAGTTGCGGCCATATTCGTTGAACCAATTCAGGGCGAGGGCGGATATATCGTCCCGCCGCCGGAATTCCACGTAGAACTTGGCAAATTGGCAAAAAAATACGGCATCCTGCTCGTTGCAGACGAGATTCAATCCGGGATGGGAAGAACCGGAAAAATGTTCGCAATGGAACACTTCGGCGTTGAACCCGACATAATGGCCCTTGCCAAGGGCATTGCTTCAGGCATGCCGCTTGGGGCCATGATCGCGAATGCGGAACTTATGGACTGGCATGCCGGTTCGCACGCATCGACATTCGGCGGCAATCCCATTTCCTGCCGGGCAGCCCTGGTAACCATCGATCTTCTTCAAAAAGGCCTGATCGAGAATGCAGAAATAAGGGGACAGCAGCTAATGGCGGGGTTGAGGGAAATGCAGAAGGGCTTCGAGTGCATGGGGGACGTTCGTGGAAAGGGACTGATGGTGGGCGTGGAACTGGTGAAGGACCGCATCACCAAAGAGATTGACCCCGATTTGCGTGATCTCGTCGTTCAGAGCGCATTCCACAGCGGTTTGCTCTTGCTCGGTTGCGGTGAAAGCACGATTCGCTTTTGTCCCGCCCTTACCATAAGCGAAGAGGAAATAGACACAGGGCTTTCCATGTTCGAGCAAACTCTTAGAAAGCTCGCCGTCTAAGATAACTCAAATTCCACCGGGATGAACTCTTGCTGGAAAGGGAAGCGATGAAGGATCTGCTTGAAAGGCTCGGTATCGGTGAAGTGAACCAGGGCGCCCTCACTGGACTGGATCACCTGGACTGTCAGGGCAAGGCACTGGAATCCACATCACCGATAGATGGCAAAATCCTCTCCAAGATCAGGCAGGCCGACTCGTCCGCTTATGAAAGGGTGTCGCAGACAGCCATGGCAGCTTTCAGGCAGTGGCGGGATGTGCCGGCCCCGAAGCGCGGCGAAGTGGTCCGTCGGATCGGCGCCGCGTTCCGCGAACGGAAAAAGGACCTTGGCGCGTTGATCACTTTGGAGATGGGGAAAATACTTGCGGAGGCAGAAGGCGAGGTCCAGGAGTTGATAGACGTCTGCGACTTTGCCGCCGGCCAGTCGCGTATGTTGTATGGTTTTTCCATGCACAGCGAAAGACCAGGGCACCGCATGTTCGAACAATATCATCCGCTTGGTCCTGTAGGTGTTATCACGGCGTTCAACTTTCCGGTTGCCGTATGGTCCTGGAACGCCATGCTGGCGCTGATTGCAGGCGACACGGTTGTCTGGAAGCCCTCGAGCAAGGTCCCGCTTTGCGCTATTGCTGCAAACACGATAGCTGCTCGCGTCGCAAAAGATTGCGGCTTTCCGGAAGGGCTTTTGAACGTAGTCATCGGCGCAGGTGAGGATATCGGCGGGCTACTGGCAGCAGACAGCCGGCTTCCGCTGATTTCGGCCACCGGCAGTGTGCCGATGGGAAGGCGTGTGGGGAAGATGGTTCTTTCACGGCTCGGAAGACCTCTACTGGAGCTTGGAGGCAACAACGCCGTCATCGTTACTCCAAACGCAGACCTTAAACTCGCTGTGCAGGCTATCCTGTTCGGGGCCATCGGGACTGCCGGGCAGAGGTGCACGACCATCAGGCGGCTTATCGTCCAGAACTCGATCTTCGACAGGCTGAAAGAAGAACTCCTGTCCGCCTACAATGAGGTTAAGATCGGCAACCCGTTGGAAGAGGGCGTGCTAATGGGGCCGCTCATCGACACAAAGGCCGTCAAAGCCATGAGAACGGCGCTCGAAGAAATCAGAAAAGATGGCGGAAAACTGCTTTACGGAGGCGAAGTACTGTCCGGCGGCATATACGATGCGGGGACCTACGTCCGGCCCTGCGTCTGCGAGGTGGAAAACAACTATCCCATCGTAAGAAAAGAAACTTTTGCGCCCATTTTGTACATGATTCGGTATGAAACCCTCGAACAGGCCATTGAGTTGCACAACGACGTTCCACAGGGGCTTACTTCGTCGATTTTTACAAACGACGTGCGCGAGTCAGAACTGTTTCTAAGTAGCCGGGGGAGCGATTGCGGCATTGCCAACGTAAATATGAGCACCTCCGGGGCGGAAATCGGCGGCGCCTTTGGAGGTGAGAAGGAAAGTGGGGGCGGCCGGGAATCGGGGTCGGATTGCTGGAAAGCATACATGCGCCGCCAGACCTGCACGATTAACTGGTCCGGAAACATGCCCCTCGCCCAGGGAATAAAATTCGGTGACCCTTGACGGCAAGTACTAGGACGGAGGAAACCTTAATGGCGACTGAAAACCGGTTACGAAAACGAGACACTTCAAAGAAGTCCTGGGCGGAGCCCTGGAAGGTGAAGATGGTGGAGCCGGCTCGCTTGACGACCCGCCAGTACCGCCGGGAGCGCATTCAGGAGGCCGGGTATAATACATTTCTGCTTAAGTCCGAAGACGTCTATATCGATCTGCTCACCGACTCCGGCACTTCGGCGATGAGCGACTACCAGTGGGCCGGACTTATGCTCGGAGACGAGGCTTACGCGGGGAGCCGTAATTTCTACAACCTTGAGGCCAATATCCAAAAATTTTACGGACATAAACATATAGTTCCCACCCACCAGGGGCGGGGCGCAGAGCACCTGGTGTCGCAAATCTACATAAAAAAAGGCGACGTTGTGCCGGGGAACATGTATTTCACCACGACGAGGATTCACCAGGAGCTTGCGGGCGGGACTTTCGCGGATGTGATCGTTGACGAGGCCAACGACCCGCAGAGCGAGCACCCTTTTAAGGGCAACGTCGATCTGGGCAAGCTGGAAGACCTTATCAAAAAAGTGGGACGTGACAGAATTCCTTACTTGAGCCTGGCAGCTACCGTGAACATGGCCGGGGGGCAGCCCGTGTCGATGCAAAACGTGCGGGATCTGCGCGCGCTTTGCGACCGATATGGCGTTCCGGTACTTTTGGATGCGACCCGGGCAATAGAAAACGCCTACTTCATCCAGCAAAGGGAGGAAGGGTACCGGGATAAAAAGGTGGCTGATATTCTGCTCAGAGTTCTGTTCGTATACCGATGGGTCGTGGATGAGCGCAAAAAAGGACAGTTTGGTTAACATCGGCGGCTGGCTTGCTCTAAACGATCCGAATAAGTTCGAGGAGGCAAAGAATCTCGTGGTGGTATATGAAGGGCTTCACACATATGGCGGGCTTGCCGGGCGTGACATGGAGGCGATGGCGCGGGGCATCGAAGAGTCTGTGGACGACGACCACATCCGGGCCAGGGTCGGACAGGTTGAGTATCTGGGCAGGAAACTGCTCGCCTGGGATTTGCCGATTGTGCTCCCGATCGGCGGGCATGCCGTTTTTCTGGATGCGAAGCGCTTCTATCCCCACATCCCGCAGGACCGGTTTCCGGCTCAGAGCCTTGCGGCCCAAATCTACATCGAAGCCGGAGTGCGAACGATGGAAAGAGGCATCCTTTCAGCCGGCCGGAACCCTGAGACGGGGCAGCACCGCTACCCGAAGCTTGAGCTTGTGCGAGTAACCATTCCGCGCCGGGTCTATACGCAAGCGCACATGGACGTTACCGCCGAAGCAATCGAAGAGGTTTTTTGGAACCGGGACATGGCAAAAGGCCTCAAACTCGTCTACGAACCCAAATACCTGCGCTTTTTCCAGGCACGCTTTGAGCCGGTCTGATTAAATGAAACAATTCCGACACTTCATGCAATCCTCTGATAGCTTAAGTCTTCTGTCCGAACATCGAAAATAACTTTGACACCCTGCCCTTTTCTTTGTACTTTCAAGGAGATGTCGGTAGAATGGCGCTCGATCTGAAACACTAACCTTAACGTTTAAAAAGAGGAGGGTTTTATGATCACGAGGAAAGTTTTTATTGTGCTATTCGCAGTGTTCTTTCTGGCTGGATCGGCATTGGCCGCCGAGGTCGAGGGGGTGAAACTCCCTGATACGGCAAAGGCCGGTGACCAAGAACTGATTTTGAACGGCGCAGGGCAGAAACTCAGTTCCGGTATCGGAGTGTATGTTGGAGCCTTGTATCTCAAGCAGAAAAGCGGTGATGCAACCGCGATTCTCGCCGCAGATGAGCCTATGAACGTCAAGATGGTGATCACTTCGTTCATGGTCAACTCCGACAACATGAAAAGCGGTTTTCGGGATGCTTTCAAGGAATGCGCAACCACCGACCTAACCCCGCTCAAAACAAAGATCGATGCATTCGTCGGCACGTTCAAAGAGGTTAACGACCGAGATGTCTTTGACTTAGCCTATGTCCCCGGTAAGGGCGTGGAAGTATCCCGGAATGGCAAAGCTTCAGGCGTGATCGAAGGCATGGATTTCAAAAAAGCCCTCTACGGAATATGGGTCGGAGACAAGCCGATTCAGAAAGACCTCAAAGCCAAGATGCTCGGGAAATAGCAACACGCAGGTATGAGTACGCAGGGGATGGCCCCGTAAACCCGTTCGACCCTAACGGGAAGTAGATACGGCGCGTGCGGGGTCCGACCTGTCTTTGCGTCTCCGCATGAAAATTTGGGTCTTCCGGCAAACGAGTACCTATGGTTTGGATTTCCACCCCCAAAGGGGCTAGATCAGTCAGCCCGGGGTCAGTCTCGCGCCTCGCGGGACGCCACCCCGGGTTATGGATGTACACCAACCGTATTTACCCTGAAGGAGCCTGTCCGATAACTCGTGGCGGTCCAGCGGTGGTCAAAATTAGCAATAAATTTTTGACCGTACTAAATTAGAAAAACTGTCTCACTAAGTCGAGCCGTCACTTAGAACTTGAGGCAGTGAACGAGCGCATCGACGATATTTCGGAGCTATACTGGGCACTTGTCCCTTGTACTATCCTGCCTGGGTGCAGGCATTCTTTTGCCGCAGGTAATTTGTCAACTTCCGGATATTGTGAGCGATGCAGACCAATATGAATTCGCCCCGCGCCTTTGGCAAGCCGCGCAGTAAGAATCGGCTAAATCCAATGGCGCGTTTCAACGTCGCGAAAACAGGTTCCACAATCGCTTGTCTTCTTCTGTAGATGCGCTTTCCCGTTTCGGAGTCAAGTTTGTCGCGCATCTGTCTGAGCTCTTTGTCATAGGGCGACAAATAAATCATTCGCCCGCTCGACGACCTCTTCGTGCATTGATTTCGAACCGGGCAATCTGCATATGCAAGGCATCTGTAAACACGCACCAGCTGGTTGTTCTTGGTTTTTTGGGTGTGGGCATAGAAAAGCTTCTGTCCGGTAGGACAAATGAAGCAATCCTGAGCTTCATCCCGGGTAAAACTGCTTCGTTCGAAAAATTTTCTCACAACCGGTTTTCTTTGGTTACCCTGAAATACGGGGTCGGGGATGTAGCCGTCTATTTTCTTACCCTCAAGGGCCTTGAGGTTTTCACCGCTGCTGTAGCCGCTATCAGCGCTCAGGATCTCAGGCTTACCGATATTGTTTTTAACCTGCTCGACCATCGGAATGAGCTGAGCGACATCAGCGGGGTCGGCTGTCACATCTGCTGCCAATATGAGTTGGTTTTGCTCTTCAACAGCAATCTGAGCGTTCAATGCAGTGGTAATTCCCTGTTGAGTTTTCATAAAAACGGCATCAGGATCAGTCGTGTTGATATTGTTTCTTCCGCTTTCTTCGAGCTGTTTTTTGATCTTTTGCAGCTCTTTGATCCGGTCTGCTTGCTTTCGAACAGGGGCGGGAACTTCCTCTCCGCTCTTGTCCGAACCAAGGATTAAGTCCTCGCTGGAGTCGGCTTGATTGGCTTGATCGAGTAATTGTTTGATTGTTTGGTCGATTTTCTCCTTGGACCAGGTATGTTGGCCGGCCGCATTCGCCTTGATTCTGGAGCCATCGATGGATATGTGTGCAAGGGAAATCATCTGCATGCGGCTGCAGTAATCCAGGAGTTGCGAAAACAGTTTCTTTATCTCACGAAGGTTGTTTTTGCGAAAATCACTGATGGTTCGAAAATCGGGTTTTTGCCACGCCGCCAAGAAGATGAAGGGAACGGATTCCTGCACTGCCTTTTGAATTTTTCGGGAGCTGAATATTCCGTTAGCATAGGCATAGATAAGGACCTTTAGCATCATGGCGGGATGGTAGGATGGAGGGCCTTCTGTGGAAATCTTTGAATAAAAGGAACGAAGGTCCATGGTATTTACAATGTCATTGATGATCACGGCTGGATGGTCGTCCGCAATAAGCTGTCGAATGTTGGGTGGGAAAAGTAGGGACTGATTTTGTTCGTAAGGTCTTGCGTTCATATAGCCCCCTAATAGAGTGGGCCGCAGGATACATGAAAATACTTTGGAAATCAACTTAAATACCTTAGAAATCAACCAATTAGACGCTTTTACTGTAAGAGTTATTCTTGCATAATAGTTCGCTGCCAATAGCCAGTTGCCGGACAGGCTCGAAGGGGTTACATAAAATCCGCCACACCAATGTCTGTCTGGATACTGATGTATTCACCCGGAAATCCCTTTATTATGTAACTTTGAAAGCCCCCCGGCGAATTCACCCCAGATAGGTACTGTCCTTTCAGAATCTGCAGGTACTCGTTTTCCGGATGAACCAAAAATTTTGGGATTCGATTATTTTTTCCGTTGACACCGTGTCAGTGATGAGCTAAAAATGCGCCTTTGCGTCGGGGGGGCGAGTTTCTGGTGACAATTCGGTGACAATGCCTGATTAAGTGACTATATTTGATCTTGCGGTCTTCGATCTTTTCTCAGATTTCCCTTTGATCTTTTTCAGAATCCTTGAAGGTTTAGCGCCGGTTTTACAGGGTTGGAGATAATTTCTGTTTTTCGGCCTTCGATTTAAGGGTTGATTTGTGAGCGGGTATTAGGTAGACTTGAAAGATTGTGCC
>CAWGGE010000001.1:2707500-5465000 GCA_963822045.1 uncultured delta proteobacterium
ACCCGGGGAACTGAAACATCTCAGTACCCGGAGGAAAAGAAATCAATTGAGATTCCGTAAGTAGCGGCGAGCGAACGCGGAATAGCCCAAACCCGGCTCTAAGGGGCCGGGGGTTGTAGGGTCCCGACATAGGATGCAAAAGGGTAGCAGAAAGATCTGGAAAGGTCTCCCGCAGGGGGTGATAGGCCCGTATGCGAAACCCGGATGTGCCTTAGGGATACCCTGAGTACCGCGGGGCACGTGGAACCCCGTGGGAAGCTGGGAGGACCATCTTCCAAGGCTAAATACTACTTGGCGACCGATAGTGAACAAGTACCGTGAGGGAAAGGTGAAAAGTACCCCGGGAGGGGAGTGAAATAGTACCTGAAACCATTTGCCTACAAGCAGTGGGAGGACGGTGATCATGGCTTCGGCTGTGATCTGTCTGACCGCGTGCCTTTTGCATAATGAGTCAGCGAGTTACTTTCTGTGGCAAGGTTAAGCCGATTGAGGTGTAGCCGCAGCGAAAGCGAGTCCGAACAGGGCGATATAGTTGCAGGGAGTAGACCCGAAACCAGGTGATCTATCCATGGCCAGGGTGAAGGTAAGGTAACGCTTACTGGAGGCCCGAACCGCAGAGGGTTGAAAACCTCTCGGATGAGCTGTGGATAGGAGTGAAAGGCTAATCAAACCTGGAGATAGCTGGTTCTCCCCGAAATGCATTGAGGTGCAGCCTCGAGGTTAGAATGACGGAGGTAGAGCGCTGGATGGGCTAGGGGTCTTACCGGATTACCAAACCCAACCAAACTGCGAATGCCGTTATATCTTCTTCGGGAGTGAGACTGCGGGAGATAAGTTCCGTGGTCGAGAGGGAAAGAGCCCAGACCGTCGGCTAAGGTCCCCAAATAGGCGCTAAGTGGCAAAGGATGTGGGAATGCACAGACAACCAGGAGGTTGGCTTAGAAGCAGCCATCCTTTAAAGAAAGCGTAATAGCTCACTGGTCTAGTGTGCCTGCGCCGAAAATTTAACGGGGCTAAAGCGCCTTACCGAAGCCGCGGCAACAGAGGTCGGATAACGGAGGACGGAAGACTGAGAACACAGGTCTGAAGCCCCCGGTATCCAAGATGTTGGAGAGTGGAAAAGATGCCCATTCGCAGCTATCATGATATGGAGGTGTACCGGGAGGGTTTTGATCTTGCCCTGAAGGTACACCGGGAAACGGAGTGTTTCCCCGTTGAGGAACGATACGGGACTCAATCCCAGGTACGCAGAAGTTCCAAGAGCGTCTGTGCGGTGATAGCTGAGGGATTTGGAAGGATAGACAGTGAGGCGGAGTTTAGAAGATACCTGCGGATGGCCCATGGGTCGGTCCAGGAAACCAAGGTATGGCTTGAGTTTGCTATGGCCCTTGGATTTATGGACGAGAAGTTGTGCAGGGATCTCATCGAAGGCTATGAGCGTCTCGGCAAGCGAATTTATCGCATGATCGAGAACTGGAAACGATACGATTAAACGGTTTTTCCGTTTTCCGTCATCTGTTTTCTCTTATCTGTCATCCGTTTTCCGTTATCCGACCTCCGTTGGGTAGGGGAGCATTGCACCATCCTGCGAAGGCGTACCGTGAGGAGCGCTGGAGGTAGTGCAAGAGATTATGCTGACATGAGTAACGATAAAGCGGGTGAGAATCCCGCTCGCCGTAAGCCTAAGGTTTCCTGGGTAAAGGTCGTCTGCCCAGGGTTAGTCGGCCCCTAAGCCGAGGCAGAAATGCGTAGGTGATGGGAAACAGGTTAATATTCCTGTACCACCGGGAAAGCGTTAATAGCGATGGGGGGACGCAGTAGGGTAGGCCATCCGGGTGTTGGAAGTCCCGGTATAAGCCCGTAGGCGGGGATGACAGGCAAATCCGTTATCCCGTTAACGCCAAGAGGTGATGTGGAGGGAGCAATCCCGCAAACTGGCTGATCCCACACTGCCAAGAAAAGCCTCTAGTGAGTCTTCCAGGTGACCGTACCGCAAACCGACACAGGTAGGCGAGGAGAGAATCCTCAGGCGCGTGAGAGAACCCTGTTTAAGGAACTCGGCAAAATGACACCGTAACTTAGGGAGAAGGTGTGCCCTCGCAAGGTGAAGGGACTTGCTCCTGGAGCCGAGGGGGGTTGCAGAGAAGAGGCGGTAGCGACTGTTTACTAAAAACACAGGACTCTGCTAAGTCGCAAGACGATGTATAGGGTCTGACGCCTGCCCGGTGCTGGAAGGTTAAGGGGAGATGTTATTGTGCCCTCGGGTATGAGAAGCATTGAACCGAAGCCCCAGTAAACGGCGGCCGTAACTATAACGGTCCTAAGGTAGCGAAATTCCTTGTCGGGTAAGTTCCGACCTGCACGAATGGCGTAACGACTTCCGCACTGTCTCAAACAGGGACTCAGTGAAATTGCAGTCTCGGTGCAGATACCGAGTACCCGCGGCTAGACGGAAAGACCCCGTGCACCTTTACTACAGCTTGGCATTGGATTTTGGGCGTGTATGTGTAGGATAGGTGGGAGGCTATGAAGCAGGGGCGCCAGCTTTTGTGGAGCCACCCTTGAAATACCACCCTTATGCGTCTAGAGTTCTAACCCGAGGAAGTGAACCCTTCCTGGGGACAGTGCCTGGTGGGTAGTTTGACTGGGGCGGTCGCCTCCAAAAGCGTAACGGAGGCGCGCGAAGGTTCCCTCAGGCTGATTGGAAACCAGCCGTAGAGTGTAAAGGCAGAAGGGAGCCTGACTGTGAGACAGACATGTCGATCAGGGACGAAAGTCGGTCTTAGTGATCCGGTGGTTCTGAATGGAAGGGCCATCGCTCAACGGATAAAAGGTACGCCGGGGATAACAGGCTGATCTCCCCCAAGAGTTCACATCGACGGGGAGGTTTGGCACCTCGATGTCGGCTCATCGCATCCTGGGGCTGGAGCAGGTCCCAAGGGTTCGGCTGTTCGCCGATTAAAGCGGTACGTGAGCTGGGTTTAAAACGTCGTGAGACAGTTTGGTCCCTATCTACCGTGGGCGGAGGAATTTTGAGGGGATCTGTCCCTAGTACGAGAGGACCGGGATGGACGGACCTCTGGTGTACCAGTTGTCCCGCCAGGGGCAGCGCTGGGTAGCTACGTTCGGAAGGGATAACCGCTGAAAGCATCTAAGCGGGAAACCCACCCCAAGATGAGAATTCCCGCAGGGTAAAACCTGCCTGAAGGCCCCTTGTAGACTACAAGGTTGATAGGCCGGGTGTGTAAGGGCAGTAATGTCTTTAGCTAACCGGTACTAATAGGCCGTGCGGCTTGACCAATCTTTTCCTTTAGGACAACGGGTCAAACCCCGGGAAAACCAATCGTCGAAAAACAACCCCTATTCGAGTAACTGCGTCATCCGCCTTGGGGCGGTGGTTAGGGCGAGGAGGCCACACCCGTACCCATCCCGAACACGGTCGTTAAGCTCCTCTGCGCCGATGGTACTGCGCGGGAAAACTGCGTGGGAGAGTAGGACGCTGCCGCCTCATCTTTTATACGAAAATCCCTTCACACACCAAAATGTGTGAGGGGATTTTTTGTTTGAAAAACTCCCGTCATTCCGCCAGGGTTGTCTTGGCCGGAATCCAGCGGATTTTCGGGAGTTATCGCGCATTTACTGGAGAGATGAGGATCAGTTCACACCGGGGAGGGGGCAGGCTGATTGTGGATCAGGGATGATCATGCGATGTGCCTGAGGGATCTTCCATGATCGAAACCATCGGGGACACCTCGGGTGGATGTAGACTGCGCTGAGCACACCAAGGCGTATTCTATGATTGAGAGCACGCCAAGAATTATGACATATTTTGAATGGAGGTTGCTTCGCCTGCATGTCCACGAAAAGGCTGTAACTTTGCCAAGCTCCTACTTTCACCAAATCCATCAAAGTGCGTCTGCAATGAAAGGAGCACACCATGTTTCATCCGCATTTCTTACGCTTGTTTTTTGGCATCCCACACACTACGGCGGAAGCTATGGGTGTTATCGCCACTTTCAAGGTCGAAGAGGACCTTCAGAGGCAAAGGGAAGAGGTGAGGGAAAGGGAATTTCAGGCCGAGATTGAGTGCAATCCTGAGGAGCGTAGAAGGAAGCGGTTTCCGTACAACGTCTAACGCGCCAGATGGCAAGGAACCTGCTACGCGATATTACGACCTACAAGACTGCTTTCAATTACGTTTGTACATTATTAGCTTACCCGGATGTGCACAACCTTGTAACTTGGTCGTCATAATGTTGTAAAGAAGTTATGTCGTGATGAGCATACGCATCAAAAGACAAAAGCCAAACCCATCGTGAGGTGGGGACGGGGAGCCACGGGTCTCGCTTCTTTTTAGCTCCAGCATTCCTGAGATAGCCGGGTTGCTTTTCTGAAGAGGCGGGCACCTTTGCAAAAACTTTCTTGCTGGCTTTATCACCTAGCCTTTTTGGCAGCTTATCGAGGAGAACCTGAAATGCGTAAAGCAAATCTTTCACAACATCTGTATGGACTGTTCATTTTCACCTGCGTTATCTCTTTGTTCCCTGTGTTTCCATTGGCCGCCAATGCAGCGTCGCTTGCCGATTTGGCCGGTACGTGGAATTTGAATGAAATTACCACAGGCCCGGATGCGCCATGGTGGCAAAGAGCCACGATTACGGTACAGCCGAATGGAAAATTCATTGGTACCAATTTTGAAAGCGACTGGCCCAATACGCCTGTCAGTGGGTCTTTCTCGCTTGTTTCAGGTGGATTCACCATAGCCGGGCCAGCCATTAATGGCAAGACGATCCTGTGCCAGATGGATCTCGGCAAGACTGTTTTCGCTTGTACCTCGACAAAGCACAATGGTGGCTCCACCAATCTCATGATCGGCACGAAACAAGCTGCTCCCGGTTCATACTCGAATACTGATTTGGTGGCTACCGACTGGGAAGCCAATATGCTCGATGGAGGTCCATCAAACCCCGCTTGGATGCGAATCAGTGGCGATGCTATTGACATCAATGGAATTTCCCAAGGCTCTTACAGTGATAGCAATGGCGACACAGCCACTCTATCGGGACAAGTGGCGCTTTCGGCAAACGGTGAAGTAACCTGCGTCTCCGGTTGCCCCGATGCAAACTGGATAAGTTTTATGGATGCCAGCAAGAGTGTTATAGTTGGGACGTATGGGGTATCCGCAACGACCCCTGATGCTGTTCTCACTGTTTCCACCAAGATGGCACCTTCAGGCTCATATTCGATGGCTGATTTGGTGGGAGTATGGCAGTTCAATATCCTGGCTTCAGGTTCCGGTGCGCCTTTTTGGGACAGAGGAACTTTTACGATCAAGCAGGACGGAACGTCTACTATTACCAGTAATCAAAGTGATGGTAAAAAGGAGACGGCAGCCGGACCAACATTTTCAATCTCATCTGACGGGTTGATAACGACGAGTAAAGGTGGCTCAGGCAACGGGAAAATGGTCATGAATGCGGGCAAGACGGTCATGGTCGAGACGGACACATGGTCAGGAAATACTGACCCCGGAACTACTGAACTGATGGTCCAGACAAAAAGTGAAGGGCTTCCCGGTACGCCAACAATTGGGACCGTAACGCCGGAAAATGCTGAAGTAAAGGTCAGCTTCACGCCTCCGGCTTTGGACGGCGGCAGCGCCATTACCTCCTATACCGTGACACCGTATATTGGGACAACGGCAGGAAAGACAACCACAGGGTCAGGGGCAGGCAACCAGATAACCGTGCCGGGTCTTACCAACGGAACGCAGTACACATTCACCGTTGCTGCGACCAACAAATTTGGGACAGGCCCGGCCTCAGGTTCTTCCAATCCCGTAACGCCCGCCACAAAGCCCAGCGCTCCGACAATTACAACCGTAACAGCGGGGAATGGCGTGGCAACTGTCACATTTAGTGAGGGTTCAGACGGAGGAGGTCCCATCACAGGTTATTCCGTAAACTCGAATCCCAAGGGTGGCGTGGACTACAATCTTAATTCAACTTCACTCTCTCACCAAGTGACTAGCCTGACAAATGGAACGAAGTATACATTTACCGTATCTGCAACCAACGCAGTTGGCACGAGTACGTCAAAGCCTTCCAAACCAATTATTCCGGCTACCGTCCCGGGCGCTCCGACAAATGTGACCGCAACTGCGGGCAAAACCAAGGGTACTGTCAAAGTGACCTTTAAGGCGCCAGCTAACGGGGGTAGCGCCATTACCGGCTACACTGTGACATCTCCTACGGACAGCACGGTCAGCGTAACTGGCAAATCCACGTCGATAACCGTGACGGGATTAACCAGCGATACAAGCTATACATTTACGGTGTATGCGACAAATGCTATAGGGCCCAGGGAATTCAGGTACATCCAACTCCGTGACGGCTCCCTGAGCTAAGCAGCTAAATCGAACAGTAGGCCGTATCATCGCTGTGCGGGCGGCAATCCTTGAACTCGGCTATACAAGACCATTGTGTGAATGGGTTCAAGGCACTGTTTGGCCCCTCGGTTCCGGTCTGGCTGGGCTGATAGGGCTAAAGAGGAAGTATTTGGGGTAGCTCATTTCGAACAGGCAGATTGAAAACGGCAGGGTCGGCTTCGCGGCAAATGGCCCTGCCGTTTCATTTTGACTGTTGTTGGGTTTGGTCGCTGGCTTGTAAAATGAGCCTTCCGAAAACCCGTAGTTAAGTATGGGTTGGGTCCAGACAATGGCTGAGAGGTGGCAGAGATTGGCTGGCAGTTCCATTGGACCGGGGTGGGCTTACGTCGTTTGGGGTTGTCGCTCGTCCTTAAGTTTCAGGCAGCATATTGAATTCACAACCCTGATTGCCATTAGATTAGCAAGTGTTCCCCTGGATTTGTTCAACGGTCCTCACATCTTGTCCCGGTGGTCACGCGAAAACACGTAGCAGTCCATCCCTTGTCTCTGCTGCGCTTTACGGCTTGGAAATCTGCTCGACCTTGGCGTTGGCGGAGTACACTCGTGCAATGGCCCCAAGTTCAACATCACACCAAGCCGCCGTCAGTTTGAAATCTCGCCCTATTTCTTCTATGTTCCAAAATGGGGTCGGGCCAAACCAACTCGACGATAACTATGGACAAATGTTCAAAAAACTGGGTTTTTCAACGCGCAAAAGCCCATTTTCGCCATTGAAATCATCGCTGTAAGGAACCAGCAGGTTCGCTGATGCTCGATTTGCCCGTTCCGGAAATCCAGCGGTACTTCTCGTCTTTCTCAAATTCACCTTTCATGATCTCAACATAGTTTCCACTCATTATCAGCCCCGCATGCTTCGCGTTTCTTTTCTCACCATTAACCGTACACCTGTCTTCTCCCATTCACCTATTCGTCCATTTACCAGCTTTTTTTCTTTTTTCCGCTTCTGGTTGCCGTTTCTATTGCCGCTCCTCGTTGCCGTTTCTCGTTGCCGTTTTGCATGTCCAAACCACTCCGAAGTAGAATATCGCCTGATTAGAGATAACGGGAGGTTCGCTGAATTTGGCTTTTCACTGTTCACCGCTCACTGTTCACTGCCTTTACAGGTTGCCGTTTTGCAGACTTGAATCTGGGCACGCTATAATATTGCCGGCTAATTCCTAAGGGGGGGCATATCGAATGGAGGCATCTAAATTCACTGATCATAAGATTGTGACCCGCGAAATTAACATTGTCGAGCAACTGCAGAAAATCAACCTGGCCGCCAATGAACTGCTCGACATTCTTATGCGCTGGAATCGGGGCGACGATGAAGCGCTGCAGGTACTCGAATCTCAGGTACGAAAGGTCCGGGCCGGGAGGGGCGAAAACGCCGAGAAAATAACAGAGTACAGGTTCAAGGGCCCTCGCGAACTTGCTCTGAAGACTATGCAGGAGATCCGCGCGCAAATCAATTCGCAGCTCGAAATCCTCCAGGCGCTTTATGACTTCCAGGCGGCCAAGCAATTTCAGGATGAAGTATTGGAGATCATCGGGAACGCTTCACCGGAAATAAGAGACGAAATCATTCGTACCCTCAGGGAAAGAGATGCTCTGTGGTCAGCTCTCGATCACGACAAAGGCGCTCTCGATGGGTGAAGAGGATATGCGCCCGGCAAATTGTGGCTTGATGGAATTTAGCAATTAGGGGATGGACAGCAGGGTGCTTATCCGTGTCTATCCGTGTCCGGAATTTGGTTCTTCGCCGGCCACTGTGCGTCCTCACAGAAGATCGGACGCCGAACCAGAAGCATCTCACGCTGGCTCCGAAGTTCAACGCGAACCCGATCATAGTGAGGGTGCGGCCTCACAAAAGATCGGCCGCGAACTTGAAGCATCTAACGCGCTTCCTCGATGTTAACCGCGAACCCGATCATAGTGAGGGTTCACCGCTCTCATTGAATTTGGCCTGAATTTGCAATGAAGGGGCAGAGATTAAAGTGTTTATCCGTGTCAATCCGTGTCCGAAATTTGGTTTTTCCCTGGCCACTGTGCGTCCTCACAAAAGATCGGACGCCGAACCAGAAGCATCTCACGCTGGCTCCGAGGTTCAACGCGAACCCGATCATAGTGAGGGTTCACCGCTCTCAAACGGCAGAGAGGCCGTGATTCATAATGCCTCATATCCGAGCGATGCAAATTGCACCACCATGAGGCAAAATGCATCTGTGCTGCAATCCGTGGATATTATTAAGAATATAGGAGTTGAGGCGAATGTTGATGCAAACTGCGGCATTGCCATTCACCCCACGAACTTGACTCTCCGAACACGCCGAACGATCTGTTCCCTAAAAGTACTATAGAATCAACCTATTACAGGAATTGTCGCGGGAGGTAGAGCTTTGGCTCGAATCGTGCTCAAGTGTTCCTGCAAGCATGATCGAAACAGGCCAGGAAGAATTCAAGTTTCTGTTGTAAATACAAAGGAGGTCATCATGGATGCACGGGATCGAAAACGGACAGGGCAACCGGTAGTTTTCTCCATGCCGAACGAGGCATGTATCTGGAGTAAGGCCGGTGTGATCGAATCTACGGGGTGCATCAACGCTTTCGACTGCCTCGGGTGTTCCATCGAAAAAAGCGTACGGGCCGCCCAGGCGGATAAGGGCGAGGCGCGTGGACAGGCCGCGTCGGGGACGCGCAACATGAGTTGGTTCATGTCGAACGGCAAGTGCCGTCACGTGCTCAGCGGGCGCATTTCCTACGGGTTGTGCTCTTCCAAGAGCTGCGTAAATTGTCCGGTCGAACAGATGATTGAAGATGACAGCCACCTGCCGGGCTCCAAGCGCTCAGACCATGCCAGTGCATCGGGATACGACGCAGCCCGCAATTATTACTATCACCGAGGTCACACCTGGGCCCGGGTCGAGTACGGCGGCCTGGTGCGAGTGGGTATCGATGATTTCGCCTTGCGGCTGCTCGGGCATCAGGATGCAATCGAGGCTTCCGCTCCGGGGACGACTTTGCGCCAGGGCCAACCGGCCGGGATGCTGAACCGGTCCGGCAGGAAAGCCGTGATTATCAGCCCGGTGGACGGGGTGGTAGTCGCTGTCAACCACAACCTGCTCGATAAAGCATGCATCGCCAATGACGCGCCCTATGAGGATGGCTGGCTCATGGTCATCCGTCCCTCCAACCTCCAGGAGAATCTGGACAACCTGTTTTTCGACTCAAAGGGCCTGTCATGGATTGACGAGGAGGCGATGAACCTGAACGCATTGCTGGCCGAAGAATCACGACTTTCGCTGGTGGCCGCCGGCTCTGAGACTGTACGGGACGTTTTCGAAGAGGCGCCTGAAATCGGGTGGGAGCGGCTGGTCGAGGAATTTCTGGAGTAACGCCCGCATCGCTGTGCGACGAACAGTGAGCAGAAAAAGCTTTCAAACTAAAATCCCCCCTGCCCCCCTTTAGGAAAGGGGGGAAATAGCAAATCCCCCTGCTCCCTTCAGGAGAGGGGGATCTCGATTTCCAAGCCAGGACGAAAAATCCCTCCTTTTCGAACTGGAAACTGCTCGTGTCTTATAAGGTCAAGTTCTCCTGCGTTCATCCGGGTTCCCGGATGGACACCAGCTCATTTTATAGATCGGGATGCTCCCGGGTTTTGTGCTTTCCGCTTTTCAGGCGCCTCTTAGTTTTCTCACCTCACCCACGCGAATGGTAACTTTCTGCGCGTCGAAGTACTCGAGAAGCGGGATGGTGTATTTGCGGCTTGCGCCGGTCATCTCCTTGAATTGGGGGGTCGTGATCTCAGCGTGTTCTTTCAGCCAGGTTACCAGGCGACCATGAAGTTCGGCCATTGCGGAGGCATGAAAGTAGATTTCTTCTTTTGTTTTTACCAGAGTCCCCTTTGTCAGCAACCATTCGAGCACTTCCTGGTGCTGTTTGGGTGTGCCGGGCAATCCGGACGTGACTTCCTTGAAGAAGGGAGGCTGCAGGCCGGCTTGGCGGAAGGCATTTTCGATTTTTTGCCGGATGATATCCTCGTCTTTACTCAGGGCCACTTTGTGAGTCGTGAGGCGCACCCATTCCATCTCCTGGGCTATCTGGCCGGCTTCGGCAAGCTGGCGCAGGACAAAGTTGTAAAGCTTTGCGTCTACAGGCTTTGAAAGAAGGGCCGGGATTTCCTCTTTGGACATTCCGGCTTTGAGTGGAAAACGTCTATGGTAGCCGGCCAGGATTTCGGTGACCGAAGATTTCATCTCTTCCAGCGCATCCGGGTGAATCAGCCTTTTGTTTTCCTTATCGTAGAGCACCACCTTCCTGGCGCTCGTAAATTGCTGAAGTGTTTTTTCGAGAAACTTTTGCGGCACATTGGCCCTTATCCGGAGTTCCGCCTCGCCCAGCCCGGCCCATCCTGCATCCTGAAGGTGCCAGAGGATTATATCGGAGTCGGTGCTGTTGAAGAGTTTTTCGAGGGCTTTTGCGGCTTCCCGCTTGGCCGGTCCCTTGTGTTTTCGAGGAAGGGGGTGAAGGACGTCCCCCCCGCCGATTGTCTGAACGGGGGAGTAGGAGCGGAGCACAAAACGGTCTCCGCGCAAGACAGCGGCAGGCTGGTCAAGCCTGAGCTGCGCGAAGCTCTTCTCGCCGGGTTTCAGTTCCTGCCGGTCGAGCAGGATGATTGTGGCAAGGTGTTCGGCGGTCCCGGTGTGGAAGCGGATTTTTGCCCTGTGTTTCAGTGGTCTCGGGGTGTTTTTCAGAAGCTCGAGTTGAATGTCTATGATGTGAGAGGCGGAAAGCGCGCCCGCAGAGGCCAGAACGTCTCCGCGCTCGATGAGCGCCCGCTCCATTCCTTGCAGATTTACTGCCGTCCTCTGGCCCGGAAGGACCTCCTGCACGTCGTTTCCGTGGACCTGGATACCCCGCACTTTGCTTTTCAGTTCATTGGGGTAGATCACCACAGCGTCACCAATCTGAAGCCGTCCGGAGATGCTGGTTCCAGTAATGACGGTCCCGAATCCGCGCATTGTGAACACCCGGTCGACAGGCAGCCGAAACGGGCCTTCCGAACTTTTCGGTTGAACCTCGGCAAAAAGCCGGGCCAGCGATTTTTTGAGCTCGTCGATTCCTTCGCCGGTGGCCGCCGAGACGGCAACGATCTCACACCCTTCCAGGAAAGTGCCTTTAAGGAACTCCACAATGTCTTCGCGCACCAGCTCCAACCAGTCCGAATCGTCGACAAGGTCGGTTTTGGTGAGGACCACGAGCCCTTTCTTTACGCGAAGGAGTTCGCAAATCTCCATATGTTCGCGAGTCTGGGGCATGATGCCTTCGTCGGCGGCGATCACAAGGGCTACCAAATCGATTCCTGTGGCCCCCGCGACCATGTGTTTGACGAATTTCTCATGGCCTGGCACATCGACTATCCCGAGGCGTTCTCCTCCGGGCATGTCCATGTGAGCAAATCCGAGCTCGATCGTAATACCCCGCAGTTTTTCTTCCTTCAGGCGATCCGTATCGATTCCCGTCAGGGCTTTTATAAGCGAGGTTTTGCCGTGGTCGATGTGGCCGGCTGTTCCCAGTATGACCTGTTTCATAGGCTTGCCTTCGCGCTCCGGCATCTATAAAATAAAAATTCGAACTACCTTAGTGTCCATCCGGAAACTCCGGATGAGTCACTAGCAGTTTTCGATTCGGAAAGGAGGTATTTTTCGTCTTGGCAAGGAAATCGAGGGGTTGCGCGGAGGCGTACTTATGTACGCCGCACAAGCGAACCCGAAGATTGACGCCGCCAAGGCGGAAAAGGACCCTTTCCGGACGGAAACTAACTTAGCAGAACCGCATTGTCGTGTACAAGTTTTAAGAGGTTGATATCATATTAGAACTATTCTTTGACATTTCAGGAACTAAAGTATTAATCTTCCGGCATTTAAAGCCTTAATTGCGGAGAATAAAGATAATGAGCTTCAACATTGCCGAAAGTAGCCGAATGAACCGGTTGCCGCCTTACGTGTTTGCCGAGGTGAACGCGCTTAAAATGGAGAAGCGGTGGGCGGGAGAGGACATCATAGACCTGGGAATGGGAAACCCCGACCTTCCGGCGCCAAAACACGTTATAGAAAAGCTTGTCGAGGCTGCCAGAAAGAAGCACAACCACCGCTATTCGGCGTCAAGAGGAATAACCCGTCTGCGCGAAGCTGCAGCCGAATGGTACAAGAGAAATTATGATGTCGATATTGACCCGGATAGAGAAGCAGTGGTTACAATCGGTGTCAAGGAAGGCATGTCCCACCTGGTGCTGGTGCTGATCAGCCCGGGAGACGTCGTTTTCGCGCCCAACCCGACTTACCCCATCCATCCCTACTCGGCGATAATAGCGGGGGGGGACGTCAGATCGGTTCCCATCGGGCCGGACCGCAACTTTCTGGAAGACCTGCAGATCGCCATAAAGCAGACTTGGCCAAAACCTAAGCTCATGATCATCTCTTTTCCTCACAATCCGACCACTACTGTCGTCGACCTGGGTTTTTTTCAAAAGATCGTTGAATTTGCTCTTGAACACAGGATCATGGTAATTCATGACCTGGCTTATGCCGATCTGACTTTCGACGGGTACAAAGCCCCAAGCTTTATGCAGGCTCCGGGCGCCAAAGAAGTCGGCGTCGAATTCTTTTCCATGTCCAAGAGTTACAGCATGGCGGGATGGCGAGTCGGATTCTGTGTGGGCAACGCTGAAATGATAGGCGCTTTGACGCGCATAAAGAGCTACCTGGATTACGGCGTATTCCAGCCTATACAGATTGCGGCCACGGTGGCGCTCAAAGGCGATCAGTCGTGTGTGGAAGAAATCGTGTCGGTGTATAAATCCCGGCGCGACATTCTCATTGAGGGCTTAAACCGCATAGGGTGGACGACGGATAAACCGAAAGGGACCATGTTCGTTTGGGCGCGCATCCCCGAACGTTTCCGATGGATGGGTTCGGTGGGTTTCTCCAAATACCTCATTGAAGAGGCCAAGGTGGCGGTTTCCCCGGGACTGGGGTTCGGCGAATACGGGGATGAATTTGTACGCTTCGCTCTGGTTGAAAACGAAATGCGCACGAAGCAGGCCATAAGAGGCCTTCGCAAGGCGTTCCAAAAAGCGGTTTCTCCTCGAAAGCTGGCGAGCGTAGGTTAGCCCTTTCGAAACCATGCTTATAGTTTACCAAACTATTGGAGTCGAACGGCTGCCTGTGTCTGTTCATTTTGCCAATGAGCGGAGGGGGCAGGTTTTACTTTTACCGGGGGGATTATGCGAAAAATCGGCGTCGGGCTTGTAGGTTGGGGAACTGTCGGTTGCGGAGTCGTGCAGGTGCTTCGGGAAAACGCCGATGTGATTGAGAGCAGGCTTGGGGTGCCCGTAGAACTTAGACGCGTGGCGGACCTTGACCTAGATCGCGAGAGGCCGGTCGCTGTCCCGCGCGAGATGCTCACCAGGAACGTCGACGATATTTTGAAAGACCCGGAAATCCAAATAGTAATCGAGCTTATAGGTGGATTGAAAGCGGCAAAAACAGTTATCCGCACTGCCATTGAAAATGGAAAACACGTAGTTACCGCAAACAAGGCGCTGCTCGCCCATGACGGTAATGAGCTGTTCGGACTGGCCCGGGAAAAAGGGCTTTCAATAAGCTTTGAGGCTTCGGTAGGAGGCGGAATTCCTCTTATCAAATCCCTGCGGGAGGGGCTTGCCTCGAACCGGATCAGCACCATTTTGGGCATTCTCAACGGCACGGCAAATTATATCCTCACCCGAATGGCGGAAGACGATCTCTCGTTTGCCGACGCACTGACGGAGGCGCAGACGCTCGGCTATGCCGAAGCAGATCCGACTCTTGATATAGAGGGAATCGATACGGCGCACAAGCTTGCCATCGCAAGCGCAATAGCGTTCGGCACTTCGATTGAGTTCGATCGGGTCCATATCGAGGGGATATCAGGAATCGATCCGTTGGACATTGAATACGCGAAGGAGTTCGGATACGGGTTAAAGCTGCTTGCAATCGCCCGAAACAAGGACGGTCGCCTGGAGATGCGAGTCCACCCGACACTCATTGGGCGGGACCACGTGCTTGCAAGTGTGAAAGGCGTCTACAATGCAGTGCACATTGAGGGCAACGCGGTGGGGGATGTAATGCTCTATGGCATGGGGGCAGGAATGATGCCTACCGGCAGTGCCGTAGTGAGCGACCTTATAGATGTCGCTCGAGATATCCTTAACAAGACCCCCGGAAGAATTCCCGCGCTTGCCTTTTTGCCCGGCAGGCTTCAGAAACTGGATATCAAACCTGTTTTGGATGTCACAACGTCTTACTACTTCCGATTTTTGGCGCTTGATATGCCCGGCGTGCTCTCAAAGATCTCGGGCATACTTGGAAAATACGAGATCAGCATAGCTGCAGTAATTCAAAAGGGACGGCACACAAACTCGGTCCCTCTGGTGATGATTACTCATGATGCGCTGGAGAGCAACGTAAGAAAAGCCCTGGACGAGATCAATAACCTGGACGTTGTAGTTGCTCCGACCGTGCTGATACGCATCGAGAATAAAGCGGATTAGTTTCTACTTGATTATGTGGTACCGGAGCGCAGGTTGATTCAAATGGGTGACAAATTCATCATTCTTGTCGGCGATGGGATGGGAGACTATCCCTTGGACAGGCTTAGCGGCCTCACTCCCCTTGAAGCCGCCCGGACTCCCAATCTGGATCGGCTCGTCCGAATCGGGACACTTGGGATTGTGCAGACGATTCCCTCAGGGATGCAGCCCGGGAGCGACGTAGCTAATATGAGCCTGCTCGGGTATGACCCGGCTGTCTATCATACTGGAAGAGGACCGCTGGAGGCGGCCAGCATCGGGGTCCGGCTCGATCCTGATGAAGTTGCCTTCAGGTGTAACCTGGTCTTTCTAAGCGAGGATGAAGCCGGAAATGTCATTATGGGAGACTACTCGGCCGGTCAGATTTCAACCCCGGAAGCCCACGAGATCGTCTGTAGCCTTCAGAGCGCGGTTTCGGGCTCTCCCCTGAAGCTATACGCCGGCGTAAGCTTCAGGCAGCTTCTTGTCTGGAAAGGAGGCAGGTCCGAAATCAGCACAATTCCTCCCCATGACATTCTCGGGCAGCCTGTGGCCCAGTATGGTTTTTTGTCCACGGAACCGATTCTGCAGGCTTTTACAGAAAAAGCGGCGCGGGTGCTCGAGGACCATCCGGTCAACACGCGTAGGAAAAAAGCAGGAAAAAGTCCCGCAAACGCCGTTTGGCTGTGGGGGCAGGGGAAAGCGCCCTCAATGCCCAAGCTGGACAGATTCGGACTTCATGGGGCAATGATTTCGGCTGTGGACCTTCTAATGGGTATCGGCGTTTATGCGGGACTGGAGCCGGTGAAGGTGGAAGGCGCAACAGGCTATATCGATACCAATTATGAGGGCAAAGTTGCGGCGGCACTGTCCGCGCTCGAGCGTGGAAATTTCGTTTTCCTGCACGTTGAAGCGCCGGATGAAACTTCACATGCGGGAAGCCTTGAAATGAAAATCCAAGCCATAGAGTGTTTCGACGAGCGCATTGTCGGACCGATTGTTGCGGGGGCAAAGAAATTCGGCAACGTACACATGCTGGTTGCAACCGACCATTTTACCCCTGTTACAATGCGAACGCATTCAACGGATCCTGTGCCGTTCCTGCTGGTGGAGGACTTGAAACATGAGGGTTCGGGATCGGGCAAGGGCGGCAGGTATTGTGAGAAAGAGGCTCACGCAGCCGGCTTTCAGCTCAAGTCCGGTGAAGATTTGTTCCGTATTTTCATAGGTGCAAAGAGAGATTAGTTGTTAGTTGTTGGTTTTTAGTTAACTAAAAACTCAAAACTAAAAACTCAAAACTGAGGTAACTGTGATTATCTTCCCAGCCATTGACCTGAAAGATGGACTTTGTGTACGGCTCATGCAAGGAGACCCTGACCGCGCTACTGTCTATGGCAAGGACCCGGTAGAGGTCGCGAAGCATTGGGAGGCCGAGGGCGCCGAGTGGCTTCACCTGGTTGACCTTGACGGGGCATTCGCGAAAAGTCCGGTAAACGGCCTGATTATTCGAAAGATAGCTCAGTCTGTATCTATCCCGGTCCAGGCCGGAGGCGGCATAAGGAGCCTTGAAAATGTCGATGGGTACCTTTCGGCTGGGGTAGCCAGGGTAATTGTCGGTACGGCCGCCCTCAGGCAGCCGGACATGCTTGAAGCGGCCTGCGGCCGATACCCCGGCAGAATTGCCCTTGGAATCGACGCCAGAGAAGGCTATGTCGCAGTGGAAGGGTGGAAGGAATCTACTCAGACCGACGTTGTGACTCTTGTACTGCGGTTCAAAAATCTCGAACTTGCTGCTGTCATTTACACGGATATCCATAGAGACGGGATGCAGACCGGTGTGAATGTCGAAGCGACGCGCAGTTTAATCGAGCAGACCGGGGCGCCCGTCATCGCTTCAGGCGGAGTCTCGACCATGCAAGATATCGAAAGGCTTCTTCCACTCACTGCGCTCGGACTGCTCGGAGTAATAACCGGCAGGGCAATCTACGAAGGCACGCTCAATCTCAGAGAAGCAATCGCGCGGGCCCGCCAGGCGGGTTCGAGAAATATCGGTAATTGAGGTGGGGTATGGAACTGCTTGCAAGTATAGAAGAAGCTCTTAAAAACGCTATCAGGGGAAAAAACGAAACCGCCAAAGACGCCTTGCGGATGCTTCTCACCTCAGTGAAAATCAAAGAAAAAGACATCAGGCGGCAGCCGAGCGAGACCGAGATCCATCAGGTGATCTCGAGCCTGATAAAGCAACGGCACGACTCAGTCGAACAGTTCAGAAAAGGCGGGCGGGCGGATTTAGCCTCCAAAGAAGAAGATGAAATCCGGGTCCTTCAGGTTTTTCTTCCCCAACAGCTTTCGTTGAAAGAAGTGGAAACAATAGTCAGCGAAGCTGTGTCGGAAGCCGGAGCAACTTCCCCGAACGATATGGGGCGTGTGATGAAAATTCTCATGCCTAAAGTGGCCGGTCGAGCTGATGGCAAGATTGTCAACGAATTGGTCCGGAGTAAGCTAACTAAATGATCTTCCCATCGTTTTGACTGAAGGGATGCAGCGGGGATTTTACCTATCGCCGCCAGGGCGTTGCGATATCCGTATGGTGCCCGTCTTGGCCCCGGCACAGGCGGGCCATGGCGTTCCTGGCCTGGCAATCATGACCGCGGCGGCGCGCCGTGGAGAAATAATACTTGATTTGGCAGCTTCCAGAGGCTACAAATCTGTAATTTTGACCTTTTGATTTTCGTTAGCCGTTTCCTTTTTCACCCATATAAGGCTTGCTGAGTGACTGATTCCGGAATTGCCACTCTCGTAAAGCAGGCAGTGGACATTGTCGAGGTGATAGGCCGGGCGGTCCATTTGCGCCGCTCGGGCAATCGTCACGTTGGGTTGTGTCCATTCCACCAGGAGAAGACGCCCTCTTTTCAGGTGGATGCGGATAACCAACTCTACTACTGCTTCGGATGCGGAACCGGGGGTGATGTCCTCAATTTTGTAATGAGACATCAGAATCTCACGTTTACTGATGCCGTGAAACATCTTTCCGACCGCTACAATATCCAGTTGCCTCAGAAGGACCATGCAGTCCGGGGCGATCTGCTCCTGGCAAGTCAGGAAGAGCGCAGGCGGATTCTGGAGGCTATCGAATGCTCGGCGGACTTCTTTTACAGCCAGCTTCATGTCACCCGGGAAGGCAGGACGGCGCGGGAGTATATTGCCGAGCGGGGGCTTCCTGAAGAAGTTGTCGAATCACAGAGGCTGGGATATGCGCCTGCGAAGTGGGACGGGCTTTTCGAACACCTGAAAAAGAACGGAGTCGAACCTGCGCTGGCTGTAAAAGCCGGACTTCTAAGCCAGAGTTCCAATGATCCTTCGAAGTTTTTCGATCGCTTCAGAAATCGGTTGATTTTCCCAATAAGAGATGAGCGCGGTACAATCGTTGCCTTTGGCGGGAGGATTCTGTCCAAGGATGAACAAAATGAGCCGAAATATCTTAACAGTCCCGAAACTCCCGTGTACCACAAGGGAAGAATGCTCTACCAGTATGCAACGGCGCGGGAGGCCTGCCGCCAGGTAAGGCAGGTGCTGCTCGTGGAAGGCTACATGGACCTTCTGGCCTTCCACACAAAAGGATTCCACCGGGTGGCGGCGACTCTTGGGACAGCTCTCACCAGCCAGCAGGTGCGGCTTCTTTCCAGGATGTGCGACGAAGTCGTGCTGGCCTATGATGGGGATGATGCGGGAGAGCGGGCAATAGTGCGCGCCCTGCCCTTGTTTTTGGAAGAGCAGCTTTCGGTTAGCTGTATCCGGTTTCCGGAGGGACTGGATCCCGATGATTTTCTGAAAAGATTTGGATTGTCCGAACTCGAGCTTCTCATTAAGCAGAGGGAGGAACTTGGGGCTTATACGATTCGGAAAGCCGTTTCGACATGGGACGGAAGTTCGGCTGAAAGAGTCCAGATATTTTCGAAGCTTCAGTCCATTTTCCAGAAGGTGCGGCAGCCGCTTCTCAAATCTGAGTACCTGCGCATCATCGCAGACCGGTTTTCGATTACCGAAGAAGTAGCCAAAGCGCAGCTTTTGCACGAGAAACGGGGTAGACCCGATTCAGGCCGCAGGCATTCCGGGTCGTCCAACTTTTCTAAACTGCCTGAAGTCAAGTCTCTGGAGGAAGGGATCGTGAGGATCATGATCAAGTATCCCGCCCTGGTTGCGTGCGTGAGTGAGTCGGAGGCGCTTGTATGCTTCGAGGAATCGAAGCTGTCCACCATAGCCAGAGTGATTTGTCAGGCAGGTTTTTGCAGTGTGGAGGAGAATAGCTCGTCTTCCATATACGATATGCTGCCCGAATCGGATTTGCAGGAACTCTATTCGCGATATGTTCTTGAAGACTATGAACTCGATGAGCCGGAAATGCAACTGCGGGATTGGCTGGGGGCTTTGCCCAAGAAGATTGAAAAAATGAGGATGAATGAATTGAGGCAAGCCCTGCAGGAAGCCGAAAGCAAGGGAGACCGGGCTCAAAGGACGAACATTCTCGTGGAAATTAGAAATCGCAGTGCCAAAACCAACGTTGGTGATTTCCCCGATAACGTTTAGGAGTTAGCTGATGACGGAAAAGGATGCCAAGCAGAGGCGCGATCCTGCCCTGGGCAAACCGGAACTCGACGATCTGAACCGGTTGATTGCCGCAGGCAAGGAGAAGGGCTATCTGACGCTGGACGAAGTTAACGAAGCGCTTCCCGAGGATATCGTAACAGCGGAGAAGCTCGACGACATGATGATGATTTTCGATGAAATGGATATCGAGATCGTCGATTCCGAGAGGCAGGTGCAGGTGGTAAGGGGGCCGGTCCCCGACGCCGAGGGTCTCATAGAGGAAGAGGAAGACGATATCCAGCTTGAGGCTGATTCGGCCAACCGGATAACCGATCCGGTAAAAATGTATTTGCGGGAAATGGGGCAAGTCTCCCTGCTTACTCGCGACGGAGAGGTCGAAATAGCCAAACGGATCGAGGTAGGAGAGCGGGAGATATTCAATGCCATCATGGAATCTTCCATCGGCATAAAACAGATAATGGGCCTCAGAGAAAAGCTACAGAGTGAAGGTTCCCGCCTCAATGAGGTAATCCGCGAAGTAGAGGAGGAGATCAGCGAGGAAGAGGAGGCGGCTCAGAAAAACCGGATAATAGGCATACTTGATGAAGTGCAGCGTTTGGACGAGGAGAATAAATCGATGCAGGCGCTTCTTCTCGGAGAAAGCGCAGATCCGGAGAAGGAATTCGAGCTGAAAAACCAGATTCAGCAGAATAAGGAGCAGATAGTAAACCTTCTGAAAGATCTCCAACTCAGCCGCCGCCATATCGACAATATTATCGAGAAGCTGACCGGCCACCTCCTGGCTATCGAAAATGCCGAAAAAACTCTAAAGGACTGGCTGCACCGTATAGGCAAGAAGTGGGGCGACCCAAGACTGGTTCTGGAAGCGGTGGGTCTGGAAGAAGCGAGGGTGGGTCCGGCGCCTATTTGCGGGGTGTCAAAGGAAGAATACGATAGGTTCCGCATCAAGGCCTCAGAGGCCAGAGAGCGCATTGCGTCCATGGAAAGGGAAGCGAAAATGGATTCAAAGTCTCTCAGGCATTTGCTTGGCCGGGTGAAAGATGGAGCCCTTCGCGCCAAGCTGGCCAAGAGCGAGTTGATCGAGGCCAACCTGCGACTCGTAGTAAGCATTGCAAAAAAGTACACAAACCGGGGTCTTCAGTTCCTGGACCTGATACAGGAAGGCAATATCGGGCTGATGAAGGCGGTGGACAAATTCGAATATCAGCGCGGATATAAATTCAGCACTTACGCGACGTGGTGGATTCGGCAGGCGATCACCAGAGCCATAGCCGATCAGGCGAGGACCATCCGGATACCGGTGCACATGATCGAGACTATCAACAAGCTCATCCGGACCTCGCGCTACCTGGTTCAGGAACTCGGACGCGAACCGGTGCCCGAAGAAATCGCCGAAAAAATGGAGTTTCCGGTCGACAAGGTCCGCAAAGTGCTTAAGATCGCAAAGGAGCCGATAAGCCTTGAGACGCCTATAGGTGAAGAGGAAGACAGCCATCTGGGCGACTTTATCGAGGATAAACGGGTGGCTTCGCCGGTGGATGCGGTAATAAACCTAAACCTTAGCGAACAAACCCGGAAGGCCTTGGCCACGCTAACTCCAAGGGAAGAAAAAGTTCTCCGCATGCGCTTTGGAATCGGCGAAAAGGCGGACCACACCCTGGAAGAGGTCGGTCAGGATTTTACGGTTACCAGAGAGCGCATCAGGCAGATAGAGGCCAAGGCGCTGCGTAAGCTTCGCCATCCCAGCAGGCGCAAGGAGTTGAAGAGTTTTATCGAAACGTAGCGGTCAGCAGGTTCTGTAACCGATTTCTTTGTTTCTGCTTGACTCTTTTCGACAGCGGAAATTATACTTGAGTTTTGGTCATTCCAAAGACGGGCCCATAGCTCAGTTTGGTAGAGCACCCGGCTCATAACCGGCAGGTCCCTGGTTCGAGGCCAGGTGGGCCCACCAGGTAAGCCCGAGATGGTAACATCGTAACAAGCGGGTCATTGAGGAGATGGATATTCCTTATTCGGAGGATTCACCAACAATAGAAATATCCCCGGCGACTTCAGGATACCGGAACCGCTGGAGCAGTACAAAACAAGAGGGGTGTTCCAACAGGAACACCCCTCTTGTTTTTTCCACCCTTTTCTAAAGGGGGGTAGGGGGGAATTCAGGAGCACCGAATATGGTCCGGATAAGAGAAATTCTCCAGTGGATCGATTCCTGGGCGCCTTTCCGTTATGCTGAATCATGGGACAACTGCGGCCTTCAGGTGGGTGATCCCGAATCCCCGGTCACCAGGGTGCTTGTAGCCTTGGACCCGGCGTCTTCCGTGCTCAGGGAAGCTGAGGAACTCGGATGTCAGTGTGTGGTTACGCACCACCCTTTGCTCCTTAAGCCTGTTAATTGCGTGAGGAGCGATTCATGGCCGGGATCGATCATCAGGCGGGCCCTGCTCGGCGGGATAAGCATAATAGCGGCTCACACCAATATCGATGCCGCCTCCCGGGGCACAAATGTCCAGCTCAAGGATTTGCTCGGGCTTGATAGTGTTGGGCCTTTGGACGCTGAGGCGGCCCTTTGCGGGGACGAGCGATACCTCGGCATAGGACTTGTTGGGCTGCTGCCTCGCGAAGCTACGCTCGAATCGCTCGCATCGAGATTAAAAGGGGCGCTCGGCGGAACGGTCATCCGGATTACCGGTGATTTGGGAAAACCGGTAACCAGGGTCGCCCTTTGCACCGGTAGCGGAGGCAGCCTGATGGAAAAGGTGCTTGCATCGGGGGCCGAGGTTTTCATCACCGGAGATTTGAAATACCACGATGCGAGATTTGCCCAGGAAAGCGGACTCGCTCTCATCGACATTGGGCATTTCGCCTCAGAGAAGCTGGTCCTCGAACCTCTTGGTGATTTTCTGCGCTCAAAGGCGAAATCTGATGACGCGGAGCTAGAAGTTTTTGTTTCCAATTCGGAGATAGACCCGTTCAAGGTGATTGCCTGAAGGGATAGACTTAGAAAGACGGCACGCGAATGAATCAATGTTTTCGGCCCATCTTTATCAGGAGGTAATGAATTGCTTGATCAACTTAAGTGTCTGATTGAGTACCAAAAGATTGAAGACAAGAAGAACCAGTTGATCCGAAGCTATGAGGAAGCCCCCCGCCGCATTGCCGAGCTGGAAAAAGAATTCGAATACTTCGAAGGACAATATCTTTCGAAGAAAGAAGAATACGACAATGCAAAGAAAACTCACCACTCGATCGAGCAGCAGATAGAGGATCTGCGAGCGCGTTCGGGCCGCCAGAAAACACGTCAGAGCGAGGTGAAGACAAATAAGGAGTACCAGGCGATCCTCAAAGAGATCGATGAAACCAAAAAGGAGATCTCAAAGGGTGAAGACGGCGTTCTGGAACTTATGGACAGGATCGAGCGTCTTGGCGGGGAAGTAGCTGAACTGGAGAAGGAACTGGCTGAAAAGCGCCGGAAGATGGAAGAAGAAAAGGCCGTGCTTCAGCGGGAAGGCGAAGAACTGAAAGGCCGGCTGGACCATCTGGAAGGCATTCGCCAACTCGTGCGTGAACGGGTAAGCCCGGAGCTTTTGAAGAAGACCGATTTCCTTTTCCTGAAACAGGCCGGCATAGCGGTTTCAGCGGTGGAGAATGGCGTTTGCAAGGTATGCCATATGAACATACCGCCTCAGAAGTTTATAGAACTCCAGCGCGATGAAGACATTATGCAATGCCCACACTGCCATCGTTTCCTTTACTGGCCGGGTCATGAAGGATATTGCGTGACCGAAGAGGACATCGACAGTATTTAATTGGGTTTGCATCCGGCAAGCTTTACGGGTGTGGGGCTAGCGGGTTTGAGGTCCAAATCGCTAACCTGCTGACACAGAATTCTGCCTGTACGGGTTGCATTCGGCACACTTATGTAATATGTAGCAGGACTCCGCGAAACAAAATGTGACGAGGTGGTGAGAATGGCAGTTTACGGAATGAAGGTCTTTGCTGGCAACAGCAACCCCGCGCTGTCCAAGAGCATATGCGACATCCTGGAAATCCCTCTTGGCAAGTCGATGGCCGGGAAGTTCAGCGATGGGGAAATCAGAGTAGAAATCGGCGAAAATGTGAGAGGGGCTGATGTTTTCATAATTCAGACAGGGGCATCTCCGGTTAACGATAACCTGATGGAACTGCTGGTGATGATCGATGCATGCAAACGAGCCTCAGCCCACCGGATCACCGCCGTAATGCCCTATTACTGCTACGGACGCCAGGACAGGAAGAATAAGCCACGGGTCCCGATCACTGCGCGCCTGGTGGCGGATCTTATCACCCGTGTTGGAGCGGACCGTATAGTAACTATGGACCTTCACGCCGGGCAGATTCAGGGTTTTTTCAACGTGCCGGTCGATAATCTGTATGCATCTCCCATTTTGCTGCCTTTCATCAAAGAGCATTTTCACCGAAATCTGGTCATCGTGTCACCCGATGCGGGCGGGGTGCCACGCGCGCGGGCTTATGCAAAACTGCTCAAATCGGGGCTGGCAATGATCGATAAACGCCGTACAGACCCCAACAAGGCCGAAGCCTTGAACATCATAGGCGAGGTGGAAAACAAAACGGCCGTCATTCTGGACGATATGGTGGATACTGCCGGTACGCTTGTGGAGGCGACCAAAACCCTGCTCGAAAGAGGCACGAAGGCGGTATTCGCTTGTGTGACTCACGCGGTGCTTTCCGGACCGGCGGTCGAGCGAATCAGCAACAGCCCCCTGGAAAGTCTGATCGTTACGGATACACTAGCGCTAAGGCAGGAAGTGATCGAGAGCGGAAAAATCACCTGCGTATCGGCGGCGAGGCTTTTCGCCCAGGCCATCCGCAGCATCCATAACGAAGACTCGATCAGCACTCTTTTTGAGATTTTGCATTGATTGGTCTTTGTCCGGAAATCAGATATGCCCACGGCAGTTAAGAGCCGGGATCAAGTTGTCCGCGCACCGCGCGCTGACAACATTTTATGGCCGGATAGTTTCTCTCTTTGGTTGCGGCCCCAAGGTAGCTCTGCGACCTCTGTGCCTCTGTGGTGGGTCCGCTTTTAGTCTTTTGGCCGAGCGGCAGGGGGCAATCCGACCGGATGGACAAATCCGAATACTTATATGACCTCGATGACCACCTTCCCCTCAGGCTCGCTCTGCTCTATGCCTTCCAGTGGGCAATCATAATTTTTCCAGTTTTCATCACTTCGGCACTACTTCCGGCAAGGGTACTTCAGATGGGGCCCGCCGATGAAGTGCGGTTTCTACAGCTCATACTGCTTTCCTCGGGTGTTTTTACTACTATCCAATGCCTTTGGGGACACAGGTATCCCATCATAGACGGCCCGTCGATGGCTCTTCTGCTGACTTTCCTCCTTATCGCCCCATACGGTCTGCCGGCGGTGCAGGCAGGAGGAATCGTCGGCGGCCTGTTGCTCATGGCGGCCGTAGTTATCGTGAAACCAAAAAGAATCATCCCAATAATGACTCCTAATGTGATCGGAGTCATCCTGATGCTCGTGTCTCTAACACTTCTTCCATATCTGAGCGAACTGATGTCGGGGTCGGGTGCGGGATCGTCTCAAGGCGAAGCAAGCGCGGTCAAATTCCTACTGAGCGTCGGATTGGTGCTCCTGATGAGCGCCATGGCGTATAGGCTCACCGGGTTTTTCAAAACAGTCTCGCTGCTTGCTGGAATGGTCATAGGGTCGGCCGTTTTCTTCGCTATTGAACACCCTTCGTTCAATCACCTTTTGACCTCCTCATGGTTCTCGATTCCACCTGATATGATTCCCTCGAAGCCGAAATTAACGATATCGGCCGTAATCGCTTTCGCGATCTCTTATGCAGCCGTGGTGGTAAACAGTATCGGGAGCATTCAGGCCATTGCAAATGTAACCAGCCGCGAGCGGCTGGCTGCGGCAATTCCGCGCGGGTTGTTCATCAATGGGGTTGCGGGTGTTTTTTGCGGACTAATGGGAATAATCGGCACGGTCAGCTACAGCATGAGCCCCGGAATAGTGCTTTCGATGCGGGTCGCAAGCCGGTTTGCGGTAGCTTGGTGCGGGGTTTTGTTTATACTGGCGGCTTTCATTCCGAAGCTCGGCGCCATCTTTGCGCTCGTTCCGGCCCCGGTCGTCGGGGCGGCCCTGTGCACTGCAATGGGCATTCAGATTGGAGCGGCCCTCGATATCATTACCAGATCGGGCATCGAGCAGCGCAGCTATTATATTGTGGGCCTGCCGGTGGTTTTGGGCACTTTGATCGGCATGTTGCCTCAAAACATCGTTAATGAACTGCCACAGGTATTTCGTGTATTTCTGGGCAACGGACTAACGTTCGGGATACTCCTGGTATTGTTTCTCGAACATGTGCTCATGCGCAGGCCCGCGCCCACAAAAACGGGAGATTCCGGATGAGCGAAACAAGGGGAGAAGAACGGTGTCCCAAGTGCGGAGAAGTCGTGCGATTGTATCGAAATCCGCTCCTGACTGTGGATATTATAATTGAGGTGGCCGGGAAAGGAATTATCTTAATCGAGCGCAAAAATCGGCCTTTCGGTTGGGCCATTCCGGGTGGGTTCGTTGATTACGGCGAGACGTTGGAGGCTGCGGCGGCAAGGGAGGCTCGTGAGGAGACGGGAATGGAGGTTGTCGATCTGGAGCAGTTTCATGCGTACTCCGACCCGAAAAGAGACCCTCGGGGACACACGGTGAGCGTTGTTTTTACGGCGGTGGGAAGAGGTGTCCCGCAAGCGGCCGACGATGCGAAAAATCTGCAAATATTCCCGCTCGACATGATTCCGGAGAAACTGGCATTCGATCACGCTTTGATTCTGTCGGATTATTCTCGAATTTGCCGTCAGCGCCCACGACCTTAATGACCAGCTTGGGCTGGGCCTAACCCCATCAGACTCGACCCAGCATTTCGAATCGCGCCCCAGTCTCTTTCGCCTGGGTGACGATCTCTTGCCAATAGAGTGAAACCTTGTTGACAATGCATACTGCATGTCTTTTCCTTTCCGATTTAACAGGAAAGCCGGATATAATTATTATGCGGGGAGCGAGGAGATAAAAGCTTCAGGCGATTTGGACACGAAGAGGGAGCGGCGGTGCGGTGAAGGCAACGAAGGAAAACCTGGCTCGGAGCATGAAGACCTTGGCTGGCGGTCCAACCGCCCGTGAAGCGAGAAAGATGAATTCCGGGGAAGAGCCTGAAAATTTGTCTTTTGAGCAAGTTGCATCGACCATGGTCGGCATTTATGACAGGGGCGGCAAAAGGCTCGAACAACATCAGGACATTATCCGGGAAAGGCCTGTAACTCTATATCTGAACGACAGAGAGATGGTGACTCTTTTGTGCGCGGGGCATCATCTTGACGAGCTTGCCGCCGGGTTTTTCTACGCAGAAGGATTTCTCCGTTCTCCGGAAGATATCCTGGGCATTGACATTGACGATGAAGCCGGGGCGGTGAATATTTCGGCCAGGGGGGACGCCTCGATTACTGAAAGTTTGTGGCAGAAGCGCACGATTTCATCCGGATGCGCAAAAGGCTCTCTTTTTTATTTTTCCCTCGATGCGCTTTTGAGCAAGCCGGTCGAAAGCGATATTCGGATTACGCCGGGCCAGATACTGGACCGGGTCGAGGATTTGATCCGTCTGAGCGAAACATACCGCCGCACTCATGGTGTCCACAATACGGCCCTTGCCGACCCGGAGAGGGTTGTCCTTTTCCGGGATGACATAGGCCGCCACAACGCGGTGGACATGATAGTGGGACATGTCTTTATGCATGGAATCCCGCTCCGGGACAAGATGTTAATCACGACCGGCAGGTTGACCTCCGAAATGCTGATCAAAGCGGCCAAGGTAGGCATACCCGTCGTTGTCAGCCGAAATACGGCCACCAGCCTGGCGGTCGAGCTTGCCGTCTCCCTGGGGGTCACTCTCATCGGGTATGCTCGGGCGGGCAAGTTTACGGTCTATAATGGGCAGGAAAGAATAGATGTCGGTTTACCTGGATAATGCTGCAACCAGTTTTCCCAAGCCAAAGGCAGTGATCGAGGCGGCTGGAAGGGTGCTGGAGAGCATTGGCGCTTCCCCGGGCAGAGGAGCGCACAGACATGCCAGAGAGGCGATGGCCATTGTTTCCGATTGCAGGCGAAAGGCGGCCGAAATACTTGGAGTTAAAGACCCTGACCGGATAGTTTTCACGAAGAATGCAACCGAGAGCATCAATCTAGTCTTGAAAGGCTGGCTCAGACCCGGTGACCGGGTCCTCTATTCCGCAATGGAGCACAATTCGGTAGTTCGCCCCTTGAGCAAACTTGCATCCCGGGGCGTCAATATCGAAATGATTCCGTGCAGCTCAGGTGGAGCCCTGGACCTTGGAGCATTGAAGCGGTTGCTTCGCTCTGAGGCAAGGCTGGTTGTCCTCGTGCATGTATCGAATATAAACGGAGCGCTGACGCCGATTGCAGAAGCGGCTGAAGAGTGCGCTCGCGCAAGAGTGCCCTTATTTTTGGATGCAGCGCAAAGTGTGGGGATTCAGCCGATTGAGGCCGAAGAACTGGGGATCGGAATGCTCGCGTGTTCCGGACACAAGGCTTTGCTTGGACCCGCCGGGGTCGGCATTCTCTACGTGAGGCCCGATCTCGATGTGCTGCCTCTAATTGAAGGCGGCACCGGCAGCCGTTCAGAGGAACTGGAACAGCCTGAATTCTGTCCCGACCGATACGAGAGTGGAACGCCCAATCTGCCGGGCCTTGCCGGGCTTTGCGCAGGAATCGGCTACATCCTGGAAAAGGGAATGAACCGTATCCGCGATAATGAAATCGAAATTGCACACCATCTTGAAAACGAGCTATGGCAAATTCCGGGGGTGCGGGTGCTCGAACCGGAAAGGCGCGGATCGGGGGTGGTGTCTTTTTTAGTTGAAGGGATGAATCCGGCCGACACGGGTTCCATTCTTGACCAGGCCTTCGACATTGCGGTAAGAACCGGGCTGCATTGTGCTCCACTCGCCCACCGGACGCTCGGGACTTTTCCGGAAGGAACCGTTCGGGTTTCACCTGGATTTTCGACAACAACCGAGAATATCGAGTATTTTTTGAACGGGCTTCGCTGGATCGTTGCACAGAGAGGGTAGACAGGCGGGAAGCGAGAGAGACGGAATTTCACCACAGAGACACAGAGGACACAGAGAAGAGAGAATATAGGCCTGCAGGAAAAACATGAAGCAGACAGGATTCTGACTTTTAGTCTTATTTTTTGGTTCATTTGCTTTCCTCTGTGCCTCTGTGGTGAATGAGCACTGAAAAACACGGTGGCTGATAGCGGGAAGCGGGAAGGCGCATATGGTTCGTAAGGCCAGGATAGCCGATGTAGTCGAGATTCAAAAAATGCTGCGGGATTTCGCGGAGACGGGAAGCCTTCTGGCGCGTTCTCTGAGCGAGCTATATACGACCCTGCGTGATATGGTTGTCTTCGAAGATGAGACCGGGCGGATCGCGGGGTGCTGCGGTCTGCACATCGTTTGGGAGGATCTTGCCGAGATTCGCTCCCTTGCCGTTCTCGGATCTCATCGGCGCCATGGGATAGGGCGCAGCTTAGTGGAGACCTGCGTATCGGAGGCGAAAGCTCTCGGCATTTGCAGACTATTTGCCCTGACCTACGAAGTGGACTTTTTCGAGCATCTGGGCTTTCGCCTGGTTGATAAGAACATGTTTCCTCAGAAGGTGTGGGCGGATTGCCTGCACTGCCCCAAGTTCCCCAATTGCGACGAAGTGGCCCTGGTGTTGGATATTGCCTGAGCCTGAGGAAGAGGGCGGTGGGACCGCTTGCCGACTTGGCCCCTGCCTTTGGCGGTGGCCGCAGGCAGGGGAGAGATTGCAGCGAGTATCTCAACACTCCGCGAGGCGGTGCCAATGGCGTTCAAAATGGCTTGCTTTTGGGTCCCGCAGATTTCGATGGTGGCAGTTGACGCCCATCCGGATTATAATAGTCGTTTTGGGCACGTCCGGCGTGCCTTTCCTGTTATTTCGAATATCGCATCCGGTTTGGAGGGATTGTTAATATGATAGTTGATATTCTAAAAAGAATATTCGGAAGCGCCAATGAGCGCGAATTGAAAAGGCTTGCGCCCATTGTGGATGAAATCAACAGCTTTGAGCCGGAAATCCAGAAGTTGAGCGATGATCAGCTCAGAGGCAAGACCCCCGAATTCAAGCAGCGACTGGAAAACGGGGAAGAACTCGATGATCTGCTTCCGGAAGCTTTCGCGGTGGCGCGGGAGGCTTCTGTCCGCGCTCTGGGAATGCGGCCCTTCGACGTCCAGTTGATAGGAGGCCTTGTCCTTCATCAGGGCAAGATCGCCGAAATGAAGACCGGTGAAGGCAAGACCCTGGTTGCGACCATGCCGATCTACCTCAACGCTTTGAGCGGCAAAGGGGTCCACCTGGTCACGGTAAACGATTATCTCGCCAAGCGCGACAGCGAGTGGATGGGACAGATATACAAATTCCTGGGGCTGTCGGTGAGCTGTATCGTTCATGGGCTCGACGACATTGAAAGACAGCAGGCCTACAACGCGGACATAACCTATGGGACCAACAACGAGTTCGGGTTCGATTATCTGCGGGACAATATGAAGTTCCGCATGGAGGAGCTTGTCCAGCGTGACCTGCACTACGCTATCGTGGACGAAGTGGACAGCATCCTGATCGACGAAGCAAGAACTCCCCTCATCATATCGGGGCCGGCTGAAAAATCGACCGAGCTTTATTTCCGGGTAAACCGGATTACTCCACAGCTCAAGGAAGAGATACACTATACCAAGGAAGAGAAAACCCGCAGCGTTGCCCTCAATGAGGATGGCGTGGCAAGGGTCGAACGGCTGCTCGGGATCGAAAATCTTTACGATGCCCGCAATATGACAATAAATCATCACGTACAGCAGGCACTCCGCGCTCATGTTCTTTTCACGCGGGACGTGGACTACATTGTAAAGGATGGCCAGGTAATCATAGTTGACGAATTCACCGGCCGGCTCATGCCGGGCAGGCGCTACAGCGAGGGACTTCACCAAGCCCTGGAGGCCAAGGAGGGGGTAAAGGTCGAAAATGAGAACCAGACCCTGGCTTCGATTACTTTTCAGAACTATTTTCGCATGTACGATAAGCTTGCGGGCATGACCGGGACGGCCGAAACCGAAGCGGCGGAATTCGCCAAGATATACAAGCTGGATGTGGTGGTTGTCCCGACGCACCAAACGATGATCCGGAAGGATTTTCCCGATTGCATCTACCGGACCGAATCCGAGAAGTTCAAGGCGGTTGCCGGGGAGATAAAAGAACTGCACAACATAAAAAGGCCGGTCCTGGTTGGAACGATCAGTATCACCAAGTCGGAAAAGCTGAGCGAAATGCTTAAGCGCTCAGGGGTGCCGCACCAGGTTCTAAATGCCAAGCTCCATGAAAAGGAGGCGGAAATAGTTTCCAAGGCCGGACAGCCCGGGGCCGTTACAATCTCAACGAACATGGCGGGCCGCGGCACGGACATCGTCCTTGGGCCGGGCGTGGTAGCTGTAGGCGGGCTGCATATCATCGGCACTGAGCGTCACGAGTCCCGGCGGATCGACAACCAACTTAGAGGCCGTTCGGGGCGCCAGGGCGATCCCGGGTCATCGCGATTTTACCTGTCGCTCGAAGACGACCTGATGCGGATTTTTGCGGCCGACAGGCTCTCGGGACTTATGCAGCGGATCGGCATGGCTGAAGACGAACCGATCGAACACCGGCTTATCAGCAAGGCCATCGAAAACGCCCAGAGCCGGGTCGAGGACCACAACTTCAGCATCCGCAAGAATATTATCGAATACGATGACGTGATGAACCAGCAGCGCGAGATCATATACCGGCAGAGGCGGGAAGCGCTTCAGGGGGCTCTCAAGCCGGCTATCTTCGACATGATAGAAGACATGCTTGACGCTATAGTCGAGGGGAACACGGCGGAAAAGACCTACGCCGAAGATTGGAACCTCGATGAGCTGAACAAGGAAATGCTGCGCGTTTTCGGCCTTCAGCCCAATCTCACTGTGGAATCGCTTGAAGACACAGATCGCGACACCCTCAGAGAAGAGCTGCTCGAGCTCGTGCAGAAGCGCTACGAAGCCCGTGAACAAGAGTTCAGCGAGCCGATCATGCGCGACCTGGAAAACTACATCCTGTTGCAGACGGTCGACGCGCTCTGGAAAGACCACCTGTTGAACATGGATTATCTCAAGGAAGGCATTGGTCTACGCAGCTACGGGCAGCAGGACCCGCTGGTCGCTTACAAGCGCGAAGGCCACGAGATGTTCCAGCAGATGATCGACCGTGTAAAAGAAGAAACGCTCCAGAAACTCTTTCATATCCAGATTCAACGAGAGGAGCAGTTGCAGGAGATGCGTGCGGAACAGGAAGATCAGCCCATGTTCTACGGGCCGCCCGAAGGGTCTCCAAAGCAACAGGCCGTTAGAAAAGACGGAAAGGTTGGCAGAAATGACCCCTGTCCCTGCGGAAGCGGCAAAAAATATAAAAAATGTCACGGTAGTTAGAGGCCCGTTTGTGGTCCCGGGTTTTCTTGCGGGCGCGGTCGAATCCGGTATGCGCTACAGCGGCAGGCTTGACCTGGCGCTGATTTGTGCGCAAGATCCTGCGGGTTGCGCGGCTTCGGGTGTTTTCACGAGGAACTTTTTTTGTGCGGCCCCTGTGGAACTCTGCAGGGAGCGCCTTGAAAAACGCAGGCCAAGGGCAATCCTCGTCAATGCGGGAATCGCGAACGCATGCACCGGCAAGGAAGGAAAAAGCCGGGCGATTGAAATGGCGCGGATTGCCTCCGATGCGCTCGGCTGCCAGGCCGATTCGGTGCTCGTTTCCTCAACCGGTGTTATCGGAATGCAAGTGGACCTCGATCCGGTCACCCGTTGCATGCCCGGGCTCGTCCGTTCGCTCAGGCCGGATGGGTGGCAAGACGCCGCCAGAGCGATAATGACCACGGATACCGTCGAAAAAATGGCGAGTGTGCGCATAGAGTTGGGTGCAAATTTGAGTGTTACCATTGCCGGAATTGCCAAAGGCTCCGGTATGATCGCTCCCGATATGGCGACCCTTCTCGTATTTGTCTGTACGGACGCCGCCGTAGCGCCTGAAGTCCTGGATCATTGGACCCGCGCCGGGGCGGACAGTTCCTTTAACTGCATAACGGTTGACGGCGATACAAGCACAAACGATTCACTTATCGTGCTCGCGAGCGGATCGGCTGGAAATCCACCGATAACCGACATTGGCAGCAGCGGGAGCCGTGCTTTTGGCGATGCACTGGCAGCGGTTCTCCGTGATCTGGCGTTACAGGTAGTTACGGACGCAGAGGGCGCCACAAAACTGATCGAGATCGAGGTCAGCGGCGCCGCCGACCGCGAAAGCGCAAGGCAGGTAGCGTTTGCCGTAGCCAATTCGCCACTGGTCAAAACCGCATTTTTCGGTCAGGACGCTAACTGGGGCAGGATAGTCGCGGCCGCCGGCAGGTCCGGCGTGAAGCTGATTGCCGAACGGGTGGGTCTTTTTTTCGAAGACCTTTGTGTATTCAAGAATGGCACCCCGGTTTTGGGGGAAGAGATCGAACAGAGGGCGTCCGGGATATTCAAGCAGAAAGAAATACGCGTCAGGCTGGACTTGGGACTGGGAGAGGGCTCCTTTACTGCCTGGACCTGCGATTTGTCCTTCGATTACGTCAAGATAAATGCTTCGTACAGGAGCTAGCGGGGGCGGGGGAGAGAAATCCCACCGCAGAGAGCGCGGAGAGCGCGGAGGAAAACAGACAACGAGCATGCGGGAAAAACCGGAAGCAAACAGGGATCAGCCTAATAGTCTTATTTGTTCGTGCAATTGCTTTTCTCTGTGCCTCTGTGGTGAACTGGTGCGAAAATATACAGCCGCTGATAAAGAGTCTTGATTCCCGCTTCTTGCTCCTCGCTTCCTGCTTCCTCTCTACAGAATCATAGCTTTTCGATTCGAACCGCACAGGCCTTGTATTCTGCCGTGAACGTCATCGGGTCGAACGCGGGATTGGTCAGCCAGTTGGCGCAATTCTCGCGGAAATGAAACGCCATCCAGACCATTCCCGGCGGCACCTCATGGGTCACCCTGGCCTTGACGACCACGTCCCCCCTTCGCGATTTCACCCGGATCTTCTCATCGTGCTCGATCCCCATGGTTCTGGCGTCTTCAATGGAGATATCGGCGGTTTCTTCCGGGAGAAGATCGTTCAACCCTTCACACCGGTCGGTCTGGGTCCGGGTGTGGTAATGATAGAGCCGTCGGCCGGTACTCAGCACCAGCGGATATTCGAGATCGGGGACTTCAGCCGGGGGGTCCAGTCCACCGCGATGAAGCGGCCCCGACCGCAGGTGAACTCCCCGTTTTGATGTAAAAAGCAGGTCCCGGGGTGATCCTCTTTGGTGCACGGCCACTGAAGCCCGTTATTTTCAAGCCGGGAATATTTGATCCCCGCCATGCTGGCGGCCAGGACGGATACCTCATTGTCCCAGATTTCCTGGGCGCTGTCCGATAGCCAGTTATGTCCCAGCCGCTTTGCGATCTGCTTGAATATCCACCAGTTGGGCCGTGCCAACCCTGGCGGCGGGCAGGCGGTCCTGACCCGGCTGACCCGGCGTTCGCTGTTGGTAAAGGTGCCGTCGTTTTCACTCCACGCGGCCGCCGGGAAAATGACATGCGCAAACCTGGTGGTCTCGGTTTGAAAAATATCCTGGCAAACGAGAAATTCCGCAGAAGCCAGCTCGTGTTCGACTTTTCTGATGTCGGGTTCGCTGTTGGCAAGGTTCTCACCGAAAATATAGAACGCCCTGACCTTTTTGCTGACAAGGCCCTCCATCATCTGGGGAATCATCAGCCCGACCTTTGGGGAAAGTCCGGTAACCCCCCAGGCGTTTTCAAATTTTTCACGTACTGCCGGCAGAGTCACACTCTGGTAACCGGTAAAACCATTAGGCAGCGCTCCCATGTCGCAAGCGCCCTGCACATTGTTCTGGCCCCGCAGGGGGTTGACTCCGCCGCATTCCATGCCCATGTTTCCCAGCAGCATCTGCAAGTTGGCTACGGACACGACATTGTTCCTGCCGCAGGTATGCTCGGTAATCCCCAGGGTATAGCAGGCCATAACCGGTTTTACGGACGCCAGACGACGGGCGGTATCCCGGATGGCGTCCGGGTCGATCCCGCATATGTCGGAAACACTCTCCGGCGGGTAGCTCATGACCTTTTGCCTGAGCGCATCAAAATCGGTGGTGCACGATTGCACAAATCGCCTGTCATAAAGGTCTTCTGTAATCAACACATTCATAATGGCGTTCAAAAGGGCGATATCGCTCCCCACTTTCAACGGCAGATGCACTGTCGCCATATCGCAGAGCTTATGTTTTCGCGGATCGATAACGATTAGCTGCGCGCCGTTTTGAACCGCGTTTTTGAGAAACGAGGACGCCACGGGATGTGCTTCGGTCATATTTGACCCGATCACCAGAAACATTTTTGCCGTTGCAAATTCAGTGAACGAATTCGTCATGGCGCCTGAACCGAACGAGGCCGCCAAACCGGCGACCGTGGGCGCGTGTCAGGTACGGGCGCAGTGATCGATATTGTTCGTACCGATCGCTGCGCGAAACAATTTCTGCATCTGGTAGGAATCTTCGTTGATACTCCTGGCGCAGCTCACGCCGGCAATGGCATCCGGACCGCTTTCTGCGATAATCTCCTTGAATTTGCCGGCCACCAAATCCAAAGCCTCATCCCAGGATGCTTCCCTGAACCCGCCGTTTTCCCTGATCAGCGGAGTTTTCAACCGCTCTTCCGAATGGATGAAATCAAACCCATATCTTCCCTTGACACATAATCGGCCCTTATTCGGTTCGCCATCTTCAACACCGGATACTCTGACTATTTTGTCATCTTTGATATGAAGCGACAGTTGGCATCCTACGCCGCAGTATGGACAAGTGGTTCGAACCTTCCTTACTTCCCATGGCCGCCAACGGAGGCAGGATTTTTTTTCAAGCAGCGCGCCCACCGGACATACCTGGATACACTCGCCGCACGAAACGCACTTATCCCTGTCATATGAAATCAGCTTCCCGTCCGGTCCATCCGTGGCCTCAAGCGCTCCTATCACCTGGATTTCATTGCAGGCGGATACGCAGCGCAGACATGAAACGCAGCGTTCAGGCCATGATTTTAAAAAGGGAGTGGAATATGCAGAAGTGAATTTCGACGTCGGGGGCTGCATTTCAACGTTTGTTATGCCATGTTCATATACAAGGTCCTGGAGCATGCACTCGCCTGCCTTGCCGCAGACCGGACAGTCCAGAGGATGATTGACCAGCAGTGCTTTCAGTGCATCCTGCCGGATTTGAAAGAGGCGATCCGACCATGTGGTAACGGTCATTCCATCCGCGACAGGCGTCTTGCAGGAAGCCATGGGCGCCGAATCTCCCTCAATCTCAACAAAACACATCCCGCACGACCCTATGGGCTTCATTCTTTCATGAAAGCAGAGCGTTGGAATTCGTATTCCCGCGCCTTTTGCCGCATGAAGGATCGTGCTGTCCTTCTTCGCGAAAACCTCTCTGCCGTCGATCGTCAACTTCACCTTGTCCATCCGAGTGTCTCCTTCGTCATTTCATGCCTTATCCGCCGATACTTGTACAAAAAATCACAAACGGGCCGAGGCCGCCCATGCGTTGTGGCAAATATGACACAACGCACATTATACGACCACCCCATTCCTGTCAAATGAATTGAGCTTCTGCGAAAGGGTCAGATTGCCATGCAGGCTGTTTATTACGCGAGCAGAACCCGTGTGTGGTTCAAAGGTTCAGGTTCCGTGGGATCGAGCGTGGAGGTGAGTATCCTGTCGCGATGCGTGTAGATGCTCATACTGTTCTCACGCAAAAAACCTATCAGGGTGATATTCAGCCTTTCGGCCATCTCGACCGCCATGCTGGTTGGCGCCGACAGCCCGGCAAGGATTTCAAGGCCGAGTACACTCGCTTTTTGCACCATCTCGAAACTCAAGCGGGACGAAACGATGGCAAGAAATGACTCCCGTGTTTTGCCTTCATTGACCAACGCCCCGATTGCCTTGTCGAAGGCATTGTGCCGGCCGATGTCCTCGGCAAATGCAAGCAGGTTTCCACGGAGGCTGAAAAGAGAAGCCGAATGTGTTGACCCGGTGAGCTGGAAAATGGTTTGCCCGGTTTCGAAGGATTGCCTGAACCTAAGGATGTCGCCCAGGGACACGCGGTGGAAAGTCTTGACCGGGGGGCTTTCGGAATATATTTCATCCGCCTCCCTCTTGCCGCACAATCCGCAACTGGACTTGGCAAGGTACTTGCGCCGTTTCTCGATGTTTACCGTATTGGGGGATCTTTTCCGGTCCAGGTAGACCAGCACTCTGTGCTCTCCCGGAATGGCCTCGCAGTGTCTGATTGAGAGCAGGTCATCTCGGGAACCGATGATCCCCTCGGTAAAGCAAAACCCCGTAACAAGGTTTATATCGTCACCGGGTAGACGCATGGTGATGGCATAGGGGGAATCGTCGATGTAGATTTCCAGAAGCTCCTCCACCGCAAGGTTGTATTCGGTGGCGAAAATAGCATTGTCTTTAAATCTCGAGGTCTTGTGCCTGAGTATTTGCATTTCGACCATCTTTTCTTTTGCAGCCAAAGCAGTGGGAGACCGCATCTCGCCAGCCATCCTATCAACCGCCAAACGGGCATTCGGGGAAAGTGCAGGTAAACATGCCGGTTGCCCCGGCATCTAAAAGGCCGTGTCGCGTGACATCATCCATCAACGAGCCGCTCAAAATGCTCCGCGCCGGGAACCATATAAGGGGTCTCCCCCGCGCACGCCCGGCAGATCGCCCCATCGTCTACGGGATAAGGTTCTCCGCACAGATTACAGCAGGCAATGCCGCCCCTGCGGCGCTTGCCAAGGAATTGAGGCTGGACTGTGACGGTCTCAATTCCGTAGAGTTCCGGCCCCGCTTGCCTGATTTGCTCCAAAATGACTTGGCCATCCTGCTCCTGCTTCGTCTTGAGCTTGAAGAGCCAAGCCTCCACTTCCGGCCAGGCCCGGATTTTTTGAGCATCGACAAAAACGCGGACACCTTTCCCGCTGAATTTGTCATAAAGGCTCAATGCAAACCGCCCCAGGTTCATAACTTTCAGCCGGCTGTTTCCGACCGTGCATGGCGTGAGCAATTGTACTGCGTCGGGGAGGCATTTCCTCGTTTCGGAAACGGCCTCAAACGACACTCCATCCGGCATGCGGCTAAGGGCAAGGTCCACCATGAACCCGCCCGCCACCAAACCGGGGGCGGGATAGCCGTGAAAAGACTTCACCAAACTCAAGTATTCCTCAAAAGAATATTGTCCAATACTCATCTCAAGATCCCTTAGCGCCACATGTTCGCACCCATGAGGCCTCAGAGGGGAGAGGCCGTTATGTAAAACTTAGCATAACGGGTGGAATTATAGATTGGCAGCGTGTAAAGTCAAGGGATTTTAAAACATCTCAAAGTGAATCAGTTTCCATCCCGGAATCAATTGTAAGAGGTTGGCATCATTAATCTTTTTCTGTGCCATGGAAACATCCTGGAAACATCATGGGAATTTTTGGTTTACTGTCGTCATAGCCGTTGTCGTTCACCACGGAGACACAGAGAACACAGAGGGAAGAAAGGTCAATCTGCTCTGTAATATTGTATAGACCCCGTATCAGCATGGGTCCCAAGACTTAAGAATAGCTATTCCTGTAAATCCAGTTTTCTGTGCTCTCTGTGCCTCTGTGGTGAACCCGCATGGAAACACATTGGAAACATCATGGAAGCATATGGGAAACTTTTGGGCAACTGTTTCCATTTGCCGGTTAGGCCGCCGACAGCACTTCCTGATCTCACAGGCGAGCTCTCTTCCGCGCGTCACTTGAATCGGCAGCCCCGCGCCCACATTGGAACATAGACTCGGGATCGGATGTACTTCGAGGCAAGTTCTTGCCACGTATTGTCAGATACTTTTGAATACCGTAAGGAACTCATCTCGCGGAATGCCGGACTGGGTGAGTATTGTGCGTAAGGTCGAGCCCTTAATTTTACGATGATTAGGTATAGTCATGGGAGTCTGGGTTCCGTCGTCGTTTTTTCGTGTGAGCGCGATGTGATTTCCCCTTCTAACGACTTGAAACCCCAGGAGGACCAATGCCTTTATGACATTCTCGATAGGGACATCTGCAGGGAACTTGTCTGTCAGACTGCAACTCCTGCCTCAGCTATGAAAACGTCGATTGCCGAAGAAGCGTCATCAAGCACTTGAGGGCCAAAGGTTTCAATATGAAATCCTATTGCAGATTTCACGTCTGATAGTGCCTCCTCGTAGCTGTCCCCCTCGCCAACGACAACCCCTTTCAGGCCGAGAGGATATGCCACGTACCCATCGGCATGTTTCTCAACGATGATCTTAAAGCTCCTGATCATTTCGAACTCCCGAAATTGGAATGTACAATGTCCAAAGCCACATTAGCATAAGATAGCTGAAAAACCCGTGAAAAACAAGGCGACGGCGTATGTCGTGTTTCACCCGGAAACCGTTGCAATCAATTTCATTTTTCAAAGAGCCGACATTCCGCTGTGAAACTGAATGTCACGAGTCAGCATTGGCTGGCCGACGAGCCACAAGTTGCTTTCGACCAGAAACCCTTGCCCCCGTTTTATTGCAAATACAATCCAAATTCAATGGACGTGGACGAACAAATCTTTCATCCCGGGATTCCTCTGTTCATCACGTCCTAATCATAGCATAAAGCGGTTTGGGTCCGCCAAACGGCAACCAGAAGCGGCAACGAGATGCGGCAATAGAAGCGGCAACCAGAAGAGGCAAAAAGAAAAAAAGCGGTGAACCCTCACTGCGTTCGGATTCGCGGTTAAACTACGGACCAATGTCCAGTTCGTATAGTTCGCGGCCGATTTTTTGTGAGGCCGCATCGTGAATCGTGAGTCGTTGCTAAAGGGGTTGCTGGCTGAGCTCTTGCAGTTCACCCTCACTCCCTTCAGTCTATTTCTGTCACCGTTAAGGGGCTATTGGGGGGCCAAAACCGCATTTTGAGAGCAAAATGATCGTTTATGGCCGCTCTTTCCCTGAGCAGCAATGATTTGGAAAGGTCCGATCCCGTATGCGGCCCGCAGTTAAGGTTCCATAAGCAGATCATATCTTGAAAAATCGCAAAGTTACGATGTTGGCAAGGAAGGTGGTAAAGTGTACCCAGTCCGCCTCCAGCTAGTTTCCTTGCTCTGACGGTACTCCCTGAAACTTTACAACCATAAAAAAAGAGACCATCGAATCCGACATCTTCTAATTGACACCTTTCTGATCTAATCGTATCCTGCTATCTTCTGAACTAGGGGATAAATAGAATTATATAATTAACTGCTAGTGTCTCGATGAAAGGCACTCAGAGAGATTATGGTTAGAATAATATGAAAACTGTGTCCTTGGTACTTGGAAGTGGTGGCGCTCGCGGATTAGCGCACATTGGTGTTATTCATTGGCTTGAAGAAAATGATTACAGAATAGACTCAATAGCCGGTTCCTCAATTGGTGCGCTAATAGGAGGAATATATGCTGCTGGAAAACTGGATGAATATGAACAATGGGTGCGTTCCATAACGAAAGTAAACATAGTCTCCTTGCTGGATCTTTCATGGGACAAGGGTGGACTAGTGAGAGGCGACAAACTCATAAATACCCTTATCGGTCTAGTTGGAGATCAATTAATCGAAAATCTACCAATTGCATATACGGCTATTGCTACTGATGTAAAAGGCCAGAAAGAAATCTGGATAAAGTCCGGTAGTCTTTTTGATGCCATAAGGGCCTCTGTCTCAATACCCCTTCTTTTTACTCCGTTTAAGTACAAAGGACTCGTTCTTGTTGATGGAGGGGTTTTAAACCCTGTGCCTATTGCGCCTACGTTTGGTGATGAAACTCATATGACTATTGCCGTAAATCTGGGCGGCCCAGCAGAGAGTCCAGAAAAGCTGAGTGCCATAAGAGCTGCTCCGACGTTCTCTTCATCTTTGTTTCATGAAAAGATCAATCGCTTTATAAACCGTCTCCAACAATCCGTGACAAGGAGCAAGCGAGACTGGGGGGCGTATTATATTGCCATTCAGGCGTTTGAGGCTATGCAGGACACCATAGCACGACAAAAGCTTGCTGCTTATCCACCTGACATTATCATAGATATTCCAAGAAACGCATGTCAGACATTGGAGTTTGATCGGGCATCCGAGATGATTGAATTGGGATATAGAAGGACGAAAGAGTGCCTAACTCAAGCTGAGTTGAAGAACTGGAACGATGAATGACAGCGAACAAGGATCGAGACGACTTCAGGCTTTGTCGGGGTAATTTGAATCCATTGTTCAAAATGCCCGGCGTGACGCGTGCTCGGCGATATTAAAGCCGAATTCAACACAGCTCTCCTCCGCCTTAAGAAATAGGGCGCCAAAATCTTCGTCGTTTCCGAATCTTGAAAAATCGCAAAATTACGACGTTGGCAAGAAGTGTGGACTTTTGCTGAGCCAGCGCTGGCGGCTGTTTCAAGAAATTTGTTACGTACAGGGGCAGTTCATGATAGGCTTCGGAGAGTGAGTAGTCCATTGCGGGAATTGGAGAGCATGTCGGACTTCATTATGCAACCACGAACTGAATAGACAGGGAAGTGTGGTAGTGCGCAAGTATCATCATACAAGACTGGAAAACTCTCAGGCAGTTCCGAAATGAGAACATCTTTGTTTGGGCGTTTGTGGCCTGTTGCCCCTTATCGGCCCTCAGACTATAGTAGTATAAGAGGAAGGAAATGATTCTCGCAGATGGACAGACGGGTTTTCCAGGAGGGTATAATGAAGTGTGCGATTTGTCAGAGTGGTGTAACCGTAGAGGGTTATACGACCATTGTCTTGGAAAAAGACCACACAACCTTGGTTTTCAAAAAAGTCCCTGCGGAAATCTGCGAGAACTGTGGCGAAGAATACATTTCCGAAGAGGTTAATAAAGCGCTTCTTCTCCGTGCTCGGGAAGAATTGGAGCGCGGAGTGGTCCTGGAGATGTTGAATTTCGCTGCATGAAGCCTCATCCGCAATGACGCTCATTACCCAGTTCGGCTGGGGCAAGACTCACGCACTCGCTACTCTGTATCATGCCACATCCAATAGGGCGAATGGATTTCGAATGGCGTTTCCATAATTAACAGAAACAGCCATTTCTAAGTCCTGAGAGCCCTGACGATCTCGTTATTTAGTGTTCTCTCCGCGTCTCTGCGTCTCTGCGGTGGATCTAACTCAGGACTGAGTGGAAACCCGCAACCCTGTTTAATCCGACGATATTATACCGCGGGTGATTTGGACCTGCAAAACGGCAACGGCCTCGCAGAGAACGGTGATCGGTGAACAGTGGACAGGGAAGAACCAAATTCCAGACACGGATGGACACGGATAAACACGGATAAACGCCTTAATGTCTACCGCTTCATTGCTAAACTCCATCTACCCACAATTTGCAGGGTTGTCGAGGCCAAGACTTGAGCGTAGAGCATTGGCAGTCATCATTTACTATTCACAATTCACTATTCACCATCCACTATTGTACTGCACGTTGATTCCGCCTTGCAAAACGGAAACGAGAAGCGGCAACCAGAAGAGGAAAAAAGATGGAGGGATTGGGGAATTCAGGAATTCAGGAATTGAGGAATTGAGGGATTGAGGGATTGAGGGATTGCGACCCTGGAAAATCCGTTATCCAGGGGCAGGGTCGAGGAGGCCGGATGAGGAGGTCGCCGGTTATAGGGAATTGAATGGCCAAAAACCGCATTTTGAGGGCAAAATGCTCGTTTATGGCCACTCTTTCCTTGAGCAGCAATGATTTGGAAAGGTCCGATCCCGTATGTGGCCCGCGGTTAAGGTTCCATAAGCAGATCATATCTTGAAAAATCGCAAAGTTACGATGTTAGCAAGCTATCTCTAGAGCCAGTTGCAGCCCGCTTCCAGCTTGTTTTGCTACTCTTATATTGGCGCCGGTCAAGAAACCAGCCAAAATGGCCGGCTTGAAACCAAGCCGCTATTGGCTTAGGGCATAGGTGTGCGTCCTTGTCTCCAGAATGGAGACAAGCGAAGCCGGGGAGTTCCTACTGAACTCTACCTGGCCGGATTAATGGTTTAGATTGATTTACTTTTGCTTCCTTCGATAGCTTGTCCCTTCCAAAACCAGGATCTCCGAGCGCTGAACGAGGCGGTCGGCAATCGCCGTGGCAGCAGTGGTTGAGTCAAAGATTTTTCCCCAGTCGGCAAACGGTAAATTCGTCGTAAGGATTGTCGACCTGTTCTGATGCCGTGAGCTGATAACCTGGAAGAATAGATCTGAGCCCTGCTGGCCAAGAGAAAGATAACCAAGCTCGTCCACCACAAGCAGAGTCGGTGATTGATAATAGTGGAGTTTTTTGAGAAGCGTCCGGTCGGCCTCGGCGGCGATCAGGTGATTGATCATATCCATGGCGCTGGTAAATAGGACTTTCATGTTGGCGTTGCATGCAGCCAGGGCAATGCATTTTGCCAGGAAGGTCTTTCCCGTGCCGGGATTGCCTATTAGGATGACATCGGCGCGCTGCCGTATAAACTCCAGATCAAGCAGGTTAACAATGCGGGCCTTCTGCTCCTTTCTTGTTTTGTGGTGGTCAAAGTCAAACTGGCCGATGGTTGCTATGTCGGGGAGCCGTGACTGCTCCCATCTGAGCTTTATGGCGCTCTGGTGTCGCCTCTCCATCTCCAGATCAACCAGGCGGTTAAGCGATGAGGCAAGGCTTTCGTTTTTTTCCCGGGCCTGCTGCAGGACCCCGTCGAGTTGCTGGGCCATGGCTTTTAGATGGAGGTTCACGAGCTTTTCCTTTAAACGATCAGTCTCGATCATTTCGTTTTCTCCTCTCGACTGCCAAAGAGTCGTATTCGGCAAGACAGGGTTCCTGAAGACGGATGCGATTGAGGGCTTCCTGGTTTAGTCTTACCGGAGGGTGTTCCCGCTTGGGCGTCATTTCCTGATATAGGATGTTCTCAATGTAGTCGGCGCCGTATGCATTATGAGAGGTGGCTCGTCTAATGGCCTGGAGCAGCGCGGCGGAACCGTATTCATCCATAAGAGCGAGAAGCCGTTGCACACTCTTTTTTAATGGCTGCCGGGTTGTGGCAAGACGTTCCACGTAGGTCTTCGACTCCTCCCCCAGGCTTATGAGAATGGCGGTATCCTGCGATACCCAGTGCTTGTGGCGCTGTGATCTTGCCGCATCACGGTGCTCGGGCAACTCGATTCTTTCGCGTCTTTGCCAAGATCGGTGGTGGACGGCAACGAGTTTTTCCTTGAAGTAGACCGATACTGTCCTGGAGTCTGCCTTAACCGTGACATGCTTTCCGATAAGCCAGGGCGCGACCGTGTAGGTGTTTCCGTCAAAATGGAAACAGAAGTCTGGATAGACCTTCGCTTCGGCTGTGTCGCGGCAGTCCGGCAGTGTATCGGGCAAAGGTTTTAAATGATCGGGCTTGAAGCGCTCAATTGGCCGCTCGCCAGTTGTGCGATGAAGGCGAACATTGGCTACGGTGTCCCTCCAGTGCTCAGCCTGGCTCTGCACTTCAAAGAGGTCTTTAAACGTTCTTAGAGGCCAGAAGCTATTACGGATATAGTTGATAGCCCCTTTTTCGATTTTGCCTTTCTCTTGAGGCTGCGCCGGGTTGCACGCAAAAGGCACGATGTGGAAGTGACGCAAAAATGTCAGAAAGGCTTCGTTGTATCGAACGAGAGGGCCGTCGCGTTCGACTACCGCGGTTAACATATTGTCGTGTACCAGTTCCCGTGGCGTACCGCTAAAGAAGCGGAAAGCATTAAGAAGGCAGCAATGCAGGGTCTCCTGCCGCTGGGAATGCGTGAACTCCAGATACAAGAGACGGCTGTGGCACTCGATAGCGGCCATGCAGTAGAGTTTGCGCTTGGTATTGCCATAGCTAAGAGAATCAAAGTGGCCCCAATCTATTTGCATTTGGGCTCCGGGAAGGGACTCAAAGCGGATGAAGGCCCGCTTTTGCCTGTACTCTCCCCGTACGGTTTTCAGGTAATCGTTTACGATCGTCTTTCCACCGTCAAACCCGAGAAGAACAAGGCGCCGGCGAATCACCTCACCACTTGCTTCAGGATCAACACCGAGCATCTTTGCGATCTCGTCTTTGAAGGAATCGAGTTTGCTCGCCCTCTGTATTGGATCTCTTCTCGGATTGGGGTTATTGAGGTATTTGGCTACTGTATCTCGATTGATCTTGAGGCTTCTGGCAATGCCTCTTTCAGGGAGACCAAGGTCTTTTAGCCGGTGGATTTCAAAAACAAGGCGCCGGTCTATCATCGCTTCGCTCCGTATAACCGGGAAAATATCTGGTCAATGGTGGCCGGATCGCTTCTTTCCATATCGTCTGAGGTCTTGAGCAAAGATCTTTGATGGAAGACCGGCTTTTCCGGAAGGGAGAGAACCTGGAACAAGGCGCCGTCGAAAGCGATAAGGTCATTTGCAATAAGTTGGTTTCTAGCCTCGATGTATTCTTCCACGGTGAGCCTGAGAAGCGAACATATCCTGTCGTATCCGTAGAACGAGATCCCGTGCCTGTCCCCCGCCAGAACGAGGAAGACATAGAGCAGCAGTTCATGGTGACCCAGGCTTACAAGGAAGCCCTCCCTCACAAACCGGTGCTCGATGAAGGCAAACCCGCCTCCAATCTTGCGAACACGCTCCCGGCATAAAATCCTTTTTTCTATCATCGGATTCACCTCCTTTCCTTGGCGGCAGCAGATTACAAGGCGAGCGCCCCAATGGTCCATCGAGTCCTCCTTTGCAACGGAGCAACTTCTTTCTAAGTCATCAAAATCAAACGAACTTTTTGTGCTGACGCGTCCATCTTTGCAACGGTCTCAGCGAGACGGGGAGCAAGAAAGTAATCTCCCGTCTTTATTGAGGAAAGTGGTTCTATCGCGTCCATCTTTGCAACGTTTTTCTTGCACCGGTCCCTGCGCTTTTTCTGGAGCGTACGGTTTGTTTCCACATACTTCGGGTGCCCGGCTCTCCAGTTTGTCCAGTACGATGGATTACGTGTCCGCCAGGCTTTTTGGCAATCACGCTTATTGGCCTGATAATCAGGATCGGTGGCAAGTTTTTGCCGCTGCCAGCACGTCTTTCTTGCACGTTGACACTCAATTTTCCTGCAATATCGCTGATTGTTTACTCGTGGATTGGGAACAAACCAGGATCTGCAATTAGCGCATCGAACCCTCTTCATGGTTTCTCTCCTCAAGAAACCATAATCGGATGGCGCCACTCCCGAAGATCAGACTGAGAAAGGAAGGTTAAACCCTGAAGGGAAGCAACCTATGGGGGGGAATTAAAAAAAGCAGAAGAACTTGGAAGTAAAAGGACTTCGCACGCGCGAAGTCAAGAAGATGGGAAGTAAACTGGCCCAGTTTTAAGCCGGACAGGCTAGCCTGCTTTTTCGCCGATCAAAATGGCTTGGTTTCAGACCGGCCCCGATACAGGGCCACACGCTGACGCTGGCCTCCTGATAAATCGAAGGGGAAGCTTGCTGCAAGATGCGTAATCTCAAAGATATCCAGGAACTCCTCAACCTTGCTGCGATTCGGGCGGGACAATGGTCGCAGCCACGTCCTGCTTAAGCCGAAACCCACGTTTTCAAAAACCGTAAGATGGGGGAAAAGCGCATAGTCCTGGAAAACGTAGCCAATATTGCGGCGCTGCGGATGTATATTGATCCCGCTCTTTGAATCGAAGAGCGCGGCGCCCCTGAGTTCGATTCTGCCCGAGTCGGGGGTTATGAGCCCTGCTATGGACTGAAGAGTAAGCGTTTTCCCAGCCCCGGAAGGTCCAAAGAGGACTACAAATCCTTCCTGTGAGGAAAAGGCCGCTTTGAGGAAAAATTGTCTCCCGCGAGAAGACAGTGTTTTCTCTATATCGACTCGTATGAGCATATCAGGGTTTCTTGAAGCCATACCTCGAAAGGACCTCTTCGCCCTCCCTGCTCAAAACGAAATCGACGAATCGCGTCGCAAGGTCCTTGTTCTTCGTCGAACCAACAATCGAGATCGGATAAGTGATCGGCTTATGCTTCGCGGCTTCCAGCGCCTCCTTGACATGATCTTTGGCCACCACTGCATCGGTTGCAAAAACAAATCCGGCATCCACTTCGCCGCGACTGACATAATCAAGCACCTGCCGCACCGACTCCCCGAAGATAAACTTGGGTTTAAGTTCGTCCCAGAGCCCTTCATTGGTGAGGACCTCCTGAGCATAGCGACCGGCGGGAACGGTTTGGGGGTTTCCCAGGGCGATCTTCCCGATATCTTTGGCGGTGAGGTCTTTTAGAGTTTTAACCGTGGCCTTGGCCCCAGTGGGGACGATGAGAACCAGTTCATTGCCTGCGAAATCCTTGCGGGAGCCGGGAACGAGGAGGCCCTTCTCAGCAGCCTGGTTCATTGTCAGTTGGTCGGCGGATGCAAAGACATCCACGGGCGCGCCCTTGTTATAACGCGATGGGGTCGGGCCACGGCAACTGGTTAAAAGTACTTGACAATAGTCAAAAATCGTGGCTTCAATGGACCTTAAACCTGTATTTTAGGTATTAAAAATGATCGTCTAACGACACGAGAGTTGTTTTCCTATGGCCCGCGCTAAGAGACACTTCCTGCCCGGATACGCTTGGCACATTACGCACCGGTGCCACAAGAGGGAATTTCTTCTCAAATTTGCAAGAGACCGCAGATCCTGGATAAGCTGGCTATTTGAAGCCAAGAAGCGTTATAAATTGCAGATCCTCAACTATATTGCCACTTCAAACCACATCCATCTGCTCGTGCTGGACGGCGGGAGACGGGAAACCATTCCAAAGTCGATGCAACTGATCGCAGGTCGGACAGCTCAGGAATACAACCAAAGAAAAGGGAGGAAAGGAGCATTCTGGGAGGATCGATGCCATGCGACCGCCGTTGAGACGAACCATCATCTTGTCAGTTGCCTGACGTACATTGATTTGAATATGGTGCGGGCCGGGACGATAGCCCACCCGTCACACTGGGAGTCGAGCGGATACGCTGAAATCCAAGAGCCGCGTGAAAGGTACTCCATTGTGGACTATCGAGCGATAATGGAATTGCTGAGCATCCCTTCCATTGAGGAATTGCGCCGGTCGCATAGAGGCTGGGTGGAGGAAGCCCTTGCGCGTCCTGAACAGGGCCGTGAAAGTAAGTGGACTGAGAGCATTGCTGTCGGGAGCAGGGACTTTGTTGACGTTATAAAACGCGGACTCCGCGGAAGGCGAAGGGGCGCCGGATTTCCGGAATGGATGACGATTCAGAGCTCCTCGAACCACAGACTGGCTTAGAGGTATCGTTTTAGGGTCAAAAACGTGCTTCTAAGCAATAATGAAGCATGCTTGTGTGACATTTGCCGTTTGAAAACGAGATATTAGCGTGGCCCGACCCCTTTGCGCTTTGCGCTCCTAAATCACCACAAATCTGGGATTTGCGGATTGGACCCAAGTTTTTGGTGATGCAACACTAACGGCCGCACTCCTGGATCGGCTGACACACAAGGCCCACATCATCCATTGCAATTGGGACAGTTACAGGCTCAAAGAGACATTGAAAGCAAAGAAGCGATCCGCTGATAAGCCGATCGTGGCAGAGCAAGCATAATTACAATGAACGCTTCCGCCGGTAGAGGGTGAAACTCCAGTCGCCCTACGGGCTCCTTCCGTTTCCCCCTCTACCGGCACCCCTGATCTTGCCCCTGGATCAAATGAAAAACAAACCAGGGGTGGGTGAGATTTCGATGATCACGGTGGGTGATTTTTCGGTTGTCACAACGACACGGATAAGCACCTTGACCTCTACTCCTTAATTGCTAAATCCCCTCATTGCAAATTCAGGCCAAATTCAATGAGGCACTGAACCCTCACTGCGTTGCGGGTTCGCGGTTAACGTTCTGGAAGCGCGTGAAATGCTTCAAGTTCGCGGCCGATCTTTTGTGAGGCCGCACCCTCACTATGATCGGGTTCGCGTTGAACCTCGGAGCCAGCGTGAGATGCTGGACCCTCACTTCGTTCAGGTCCGGGCTTAGCATCGTAACGGCTGGCCCATGCTTCGAGTCCGGGCACGATCTTTCGTGAGTGCTCGGTTCGGCGTCCGATCTTCTGTGAGGACGCACAGTGGAGAGGAAGAACGAAGTTCCAGACGCGGATAAACACGGATAAACGCCTTAATGTCTACCGCTTCATTGCTAAACCCCATCTACCCACAATTTGCAGGGTTGTCGAGGTCAAGACTTGAGCGTAGAGCATTGGCAGTCAGCATTCACAATTCACTATTCACAATTCACTATTCACAATTCACTATTGTACTGCACGTTGATTTCGTCTTGCAAAACGGAAACGAGAAGCGGTAACCAGAAGAGGCAAAAAGAAAAAAAGCGGTGAATGGTGAATCGTGAGTCGTTGCTAAAGGGGTTGCTGGCTGAGTTCTTGCTGTTCACCCTCACTCCCTTCAGCCTATCTTAGTCACCGTTAAGGGGGCTATTGGGGGGCCACCGCATTCTGAGAGTAAAAAATGGTCGATTATGGCCACTCTTCCCCTGAGCAGCAATGATTTGGGAAGGTCCGAGCCCGGATGCGGCCCGCAGTTAAGGTTCCATAAGCAAATCATATCTTGAAAAATCGCAAAATTACGACGTTGGCAAGGAAGGTTGACTTTCACTAGGCCTTAGCTGATGGTGATTTAGTGAGATTTATTACGGACAGTGGTGAAAATGTGAGCCTTTGGTTGGCGCCTACTCCACCCAAGCAATACTCCACGATCGAGACCACCCGGGACGGGTAGGCTGGCGATTCCCACACTACGTGTAGGGAAACATCTACGCCAGGAGGGCAGACGGAAGAGAACCTGAACCGTTCAGTCGTAGATGGTCGGCCTTGCCATACAGCATGAAGAGCGTTTCCCGCCCGGCATTCCCCCCACAAGCTAACCGAAAGGCAACTGATACCGTTGTAGGACTACCGGTTGAAATCAGTCCGAGGTAACTCTGCCCATAAGCTACTGTTGTCAAGAGTGCAGGTGTGCCCTCGTTCACTCTCACGCGATTAGGCGCTCTTTTGTCTCCCCTCCGGAGCATGAGCAATTCCAAGCAGCCCATCTATGGAAATATCTTCGTCAATAAGAGGCCAATATATTCCATAACCCGAAGGTGAAATCTCAAAGGTGTTCCTCTGCTGATCCGATGCCGTGTGAAGCGGGGGCGATATTTTATCGAGAGAAAATCTTCTTTCTTCACCATCGATAGTCAGAAACATGAAGTTCCCTTCGAATTTGAGATTTCCAACATCATGATGCCGTTTCATTGGCGTGATCTCCTCTGAAACTCGTCCCATTGCTGCGTGATGTATTCGAAATGTTCATAAATAATTTTCCTCATCAGTCTCTTATCCGTGGGCGAGAGATTGTAAGAAAAAGCTTCCTCGACATCGAAATCCTGTGGGTCCACCCAGTACTTACATTCCATGTCCCCTTTGCGGCAATGGACATGCATCGGTTCGTTTCCCTCGTTCGCATAGAAAAACAAGCGCCACCCCAAAATTAAAAGTATTGTCGGCAAGCCCCCACCTCTCAGACTAGTTCCCTCAGCCGCTCGAAAATACTGTACAGGTATGCCTCATTCATCGTCAAGTGGTCGTAAATCTCCTTAAGCCAGTATAGCACAAGGAAACCCTGCGCGTAAGGTCCCAATTTGTCAGGTCTCTTTTCCCTGATCCCCAGGTGCTCTCCCCGGTGGGATGCTCAATGGTGGAGACCATCGGGGGGTTTCAGGTATGAAAACCACACTGGGAAAGTCGGCTGATTGCACCTGAGAAAAGTTACGTCCAGAGAAAGACTCACGTCAGCAGTGCGCACCGAGGATGAGGGCGTTGGGGGCATTGACTTGCCGCTTTTTCAAACAGGAGCATTGTCGGGATTTCCGATCGGAGTGCTCATCCCCCTCCGCTTAGCCGGTCATTCTAAATGCTAAAAAAGTACTTTTAAGGCCGGAAAAGGCCATGTTTTCGGTGGATAGTTCGTGTAAATTTAGCATCTTGCCTTAGGTAAGATCAGGCCCGACCCGGATGCGACGAGCCGGTTATAGGGAATTGAATGGCCAAAAAGCATTTTGAGTAAAAAATGGTCGTTTATAGCCACTCTTTCCCTGAGCAGCAATGATTTGGAAAGGTCCGAGCCCGAATGCTCAAGCAGGGGCTTGATCGTGCCTTCACGTCTGCCCTCTTCCGCTTCTCAGTTAAGGTTCCATAAGCAAATATATGTTGAAAAATCGCAAAGTTCACCTGTTGGCAAGTTATTTTGACACTGTTGGTTAGGCAAATCTCACGTTGTTTTGGCCAAATTAACGAATCTTTTTAAACTCAAGGGCAAATGAACTACGATGTTTACGAGCTTCAAAAACCGCAGCAAAACTTCGTTTCTCATCCAGGAGAGATAATACTCGATGTTTGTCCTCGTTTGGCATCCTACACCCTAGAACTACTTCGACGATTGTATTTTGGCCAATATCAAGCGGAATGTTTATATGGTCCCAATATATCAATCGATATTCCTGCTCATACGACCAGTGGACAGACTTTGTTGTTAGAATGGTTATCATGTCCTCGTACTTACGCCTAGATAGCATAGACGCAAAGAAGTTAATAGTCGGAATTACGTCAGAATAGGACACCTTCACCAAGTCAAGGACGTGCCTTGTGCCAATCCCTCTCTCAGCTAGGAGCCTGTCGGAGAAATGGCATCAAGAGCCATTTTATGCTAATATCGCTCCACTATGGAAAAGACATTCAAATCTTGTGACCGCAAACAAATGTTGCTGCTCCCGCCTTCGTTGTTGGACTGGCTCCCGCAGGGACACCTGGCCAATTTCATATTGGATGTGGTAGAGCAGCTCGATCTTTCAACGATGTACTCGTCCTATCGGGGAGACGGCAGGGGGCAACCCCCTTACGAACCTCGGATGATGATAGCCCTCCTTTTCTACGCTTATTGCACAGGTGTTCCCAGCTCCCGTCAAATCGAGAAGAAAACCTACGAAGACGTTGCCTTTCGGGTGATTGCGGCAAACAGGCACCCCGATCATGACTCGATATGTGAGTTCAGAAAGCGCCACCTTAAAGCTCTTGCCGGTCTTTTTGTGCAGATCCTCAGACTTTGCCAGGAAGCGGGGCTTGTTAAGCTTGGCCATGTGGCCCTTGATGGAACCAAGATCAAGGCCAATGCTTCCAAGCACAAAGCGATGAGCTACGGCAGGATGAAAAAGAAAAAAGAGGAGCTTGCAAAAGAGATCGAAGTACTTCTCAAAAATGCCGAGGCTGTAGACAAGCAGGAGGATAGAGAGTACGGCAAGGGCAGGAAGGGTTGGGATCTGCCCGATGAACTCAAAAGGCGTGAGACTCGGCTGGCAAAGATCAAAGAAGCCATGAATGCGCTTGAGGAGGAGGCCAGGCAAGAGGCTTCCGAAAAGCAGAAGGCTGCAGAGACTAAAACCAAGAAAAAACAAGCGCCTGCAAGTCAGCCCCCTCCTATTGAACCCTCCGGCAGTGCACAGAGGAATTTCACAGATCCTGATTCCCGGATCATGAAGGTGACCTCCACCAATTCCTTTGATCAATGTTATAACGGCCAGGCAATGGTTGATGATTCCTTTCAGGTGATTGTGGCTGCCGGACTTTCCCGGAATGCAAACGATGTGGACGAAGTTGAACCAATACTGGATATCTTGGAAGAAAACCTTGGCGGGATTCCCCGCAAAATGGCAATCACAACCGATGCCGGATACTTTAGTGACACCAATGTGATGCTTTTTGAGGACGCACTGCTCGATCCGTTTATCGCCACAATCAAAATGAAACACGGAGAAGTTCTTCCGCCGGTTCGAGGACGGCCTCCAAACGACCTGACGCCCAAGGAGCGAATGATAAGAAAGCTTTGCACCAAACGCGGTCAAAAGATTTACTCCAAGCGAAAGTCAACCGTTGAACCAGTCTTCGGCCAGATTAAACAGGCCAGGGGCTTACGGCAATTTTCACTAAGAGGATACGAAAACGTATCCGCAGAGTGGCTGATGTGGTGTCTGTCTCACAATCTGCTTAAACTCTATCGGCACGGTGGCCCCTTCTAATGGACCCGGGGAAGCTTTTGCCGCCGTTCTGCGTTGCAATCAATACACAACTGAACCGTTCCCGGCGATTGATACCAAACTTTTGCACGCGAATGCCTATTATTGGCTAATCCTTATTGAATCGTGCTTTGCGGGGTGAGAGATTTTCTTCAAAGCGATCACCCCAATTGTAAAAGTTATTTTAAAAGCCGTTATCCCGACAGGCTCCTAGAGATAATTGGAATTCCGAGAGTTGCTCGGTATCAATGCCAACGCAAAAGCCACGGTGGTGATCGGAGTAGTGAGCCCACATAAGGAGGTCATCCTTAATCTCTGCAAGACAGCATATTCCAAACTTGTTGTAGTTCGTCTCAATATAATTTTCCCGAAACTGGTCGAAGTATCCGGGCGTCTGATCAATCTCGCGAAGCCGCATACGGGCTAAATCGCGGCATTCTTTTCGGTTTAGATTCGGATTTTCCTTCTTCATAAAATCCTGTGCCCATTTTAATCTCACGCCTGCTGGATTGTCGTTAAATTGATATTGAAGCGTGGAGTCAAAAGGGTCATTAAACGATCTCGCGGAAGCGAACCAAAGCTGATTTGCGTGGAGCAGCTCCAAATGTCGACCTCTTGGATCGAAATAACGGTACTTGTATAGAATAGGCGGAGTATCTTCTGGTTGGGCTGGCGGGACCTCCTCTTGGAGTCCCGTCCTTAAAGCGTGTAATTCAGTTTCGTTGAACCGCGCCAATGCACCAAATCCTTATATTATCCTGGCTTTGTCAATCGTCATTGGTCTTGAACTTCTTCACGACCAGCTCTCGCTCCTTTTTATATCCCAGGAAGACTTGGTGTAAAGAAACATCTTTCGAATAGCGCCGTTATTGACACTGACATAACTCGGGTGTCTCAGACAAGTTAGCTGGTATAGGACTGTCACCCGGGTCGCTCGGGGTCGCCCAAACGAAGATACTGATGTTCCATGAAAAGAAGCGCTGGAGAGGCCATTTGCGTGGCTTAGGACCTCATTTTTGGTATTGAAATTGACACTCTAAGCCAGACCAGAAAGGCGATTCTGCTGAGCATTCTGCAATCATCATATCTCTCCTCGATCTTGACAAATCGCAAGGGCGAAAATAGGATTACGAGATCATAGGCTAATCGATCAGTTCAGCATGTAAAGGATTTCTCCGAACATGGGAAAATAACCCGGTTCAAGAGATCCTCTCCATTGGCCTTCAGGAAGGAATCCACCCTGCATACCCGTCCTGTCTCATAGGTCACCAGTGTCTGGGCAAATACCCTGATATCTTCAGGATCATGTGTAATCATGATTACCGGTACCTTGAAACGGGCCTGAATCTCGAGGAGTTCATTTCGAAGCTTTGCCCGGAGCAAAGTGTCCAGGGCTGAAAACGGCTCATCCAGGAGCAGGAGTTCCGGGTCTCGCACAAGTGCTCGAGCCAGGGCCACACGCTGACGCTGGCCTCCTGATAAATCGAAGGGGAAGCTTGCTGCAAGATGCGTAATCTCAAAGATATCCAGGAACTCCTCAACCTTGCTGCGATTCGGGCGGGACAATGGTCGCAGCCACGTCCTGCTTAAGCCGAAACCCACGTTTTCAAAAACCGTAAGATGGGGGAAAAGCGCATAGTCCTGGAAAACGTAGCCAATATTGCGGCGCTGCGGATGTATATTGATCCCGCTCTTTGAATCGAAGAGCGCGGCGCCCCTGAGTTCGATTCTGCCCGAGTCGGGGGTTATGAGCCCTGCTATGGACTGAAGAGTAAGCGTTTTCCCAGCCCCGGAAGGTCCAAAGAGGACTACAAATCCTTCCTGTGAGGAAAAGGCCGCTTTGAGGAAAAATTGTCTCCCGCGAGAAGACAGTGTTTTCTCTATATCGACTCGTATGAGCATATCAGGGTTTCTTGAAGCCATACCTCGAAAGGACCTCTTCGCCCTCCCTGCTCAAAACGAAATCGACGAATCGCGTCGCAAGGTCCTTGTTCTTCGTCGAACCAACAATCGAGATCGGATAAGTGATCGGCTTATGCTTCGCGGCTTCCAGCGCCTCCTTGACATGATCTTTGGCCACCACTGCATCGGTTGCAAAAACAAATCCGGCATCCACTTCGCCGCGACTGACATAATCAAGCACCTGCCGCACCGACTCCCCGAAGATAAACTTGGGTTTAAGTTCGTCCCAGAGCCCTTCATTGGTGAGGACCTCCTGAGCATAGCGACCGGCGGGAACGGTTTGGGGGTTTCCCAGGGCGATCTTCCCGATATCTTTGGCGGTGAGGTCTTTTAGAGTTTTAACCGTGGCCTTGGCCCCAGTGGGGACGATGAGAACCAGTTCATTGCCTGCGAAATCCTTGCGGGAGCCGGGAACGAGGAGGCCCTTCTCAGCAGCCTGGTTCATTGTCAGTTGGTCGGCGGATGCAAAGACATCCACGGGCGCGCCCTTGTCGATTTGCTGAAGAAGAGCGCCCGATGCCGCGAAATTGAAGACAACCTTGGTATTCGGATTGGCGCTCTCAAATTTTTTCCCGATTTCAGCGAAAGCATTGGTAAGGCTCGCCGCCGCAGAAACGATCAGTTCCTGCTCAGCGGAAGCGGCTACGACGAAAGAAAAGGGGAGAATAAGAATACAAAGCAGTGAAACCAGATAGAGGACGGCGCGCTTCATCGGTTGATCTCCTTGAGATAACTGGTCTTGAGTATTCCCCCTGCGGAGACGAGAACGATAATGCAGACGAGCGATGTGATGAGCACAAGAGTTGCCGCAAGGTTGTCGTTCCCCGCCTGAACCGCAGCATAGACTGCAAGAGAGAGGGTTTGCGTCTTGCCGGGCAAGTTGCCGGCAATCATCAGTGTAGCTCCGAACTCTCCCATCGCGCGGGCAAACGCGAGCATCGTTCCGGCAAGAATTCCCCGCCAGGCAAGAGGAAAGGACACCCGGAAGAACACGCCCGTTTCAGATAGCCCGAGCGTTCGCGCTGCTTTTTCCAGATTTTGGTCTACGTTCTCAAAGGCGGCCCTGGCCGATTTCAAAACCAGCGGCAGCGAGACGATTGTGGCTGCCAGCGCGGCCCCTTGCCAGGTGAACATGAGCGAAATCCCGAAAGCTTGATAAAGCCAGCGTCCGATCCATCCGTTTCTGCCAACGAGAACAATGAGATAGTAGCCGAGTACCGTTGGCGGCAAAACAAGGGGCAGCGTCAGAAACGCGTCCAGCAATTCTTTTCCCCGGAACCTGCCCTTTGCCAGCAGGAAAGCCAGCGCGACACCGGTCAGAAAAGCGAAAAGCGTTGCAACAGCGGCCACTTTGAGGGTCAACCAGAGGGGCTGAAGTCCAGGAATTGCGCTGAGCATGCTCATCAGCAATCACATATTACTCTTTCATTATCATGACATTACTAGCTTTGATGAGGGCGAATACTTCGTCGCCGACCTTGACGGCGAGGTCCTTCACGGCGTCAACCGTAATCGTTGACGTAAGTATGTTTCCGCCTCCAATATCAATTCGGACCTTCGCTGCTACTGCGCCTTCCGTTACCTCGACGACTTTCCCTTTTATAACGTTCCTTGTGCTCAACTTCATGGCGGACACTCCTCTCTTTTCAGTGGGCATAACGATTTCCAACGCCCGTTAAGTCTATTCTAATACAGATACATCCGAATATTGCAGGCTTATTAATAGCCACGGTGTGCTTTGCCGGTTCTTTCCGTCCGCTTTAAGATAATATATCTATTTGAACACGTCAAACATGCGCATGACTTATCGCGTATGCTACTTTCTCCCTATCTGCTCTTTCGCCGCCGTTACTATTCGTTCCGGTTCGAACCCGAACTTTCGCTGGAGTTCCTTGAGGGGGGCCGAGGCTCCGAACGTCTTCATCCCTATGATGCGGCCCGAACCGCCGACGTAGCGCTCCCATCCGAAGGTCGAGGCCTGCTCCACCGCGACGCGGGCCGTCACGTTGGGTGGGAGCACACTTTCCCGGTATTCCTTTGTCTGGTGATCGAAGATTTCCCAGGACGGCATGGAGACAAGCCGGGAGCGGATGCCTTCGGCCAGGAGCTCTTCGTGGGCCTCTAAGGCCAGACAGACTTCACTGCCCGTGGCAATGAGGATCACCTCCGGTTTTCCTTCGGGGGTGTCGGCCAGTACGTAGGCGCCGCGCCTCACTCCGTCCGCCGGCGCATATTTGCTTCGATCCAGGGTCGGCAAGGGTTGGCGTGATAGCACCAACGCGGCAGGCTGGTGCCGCAACTGCATTATATAGCGGTAGGCCTCGACGACCTCGTTGGCGTCACAGGGCCGCAACGTGATCAGTCCGGGAATGGCCCGCATCGAGGCAAGTTGCTCCACCGGCTGATGAGTCGGGCCATCCTCTCCATCGCCCATGGCATCGTGAGTGAAAATGAAGATGTCGGGCAGTTCCATCAGAGCCGAAAGGCGTATGGCGGGCCGTGCATAGTCGCTGAAAATAAAGAAGGTGGCGCCGAAGGCCCGCAGCTTGGATAGTGAGAGCCCGTTTACTACGGCCGCCATGGCGTGCTCCCGGATGCCGAAATGCAGGTTCTTCCCTTCGGGGCTGTCGGCCTGGAAATCTCCCGCACCTTCGAAATTCAGGGTGGTCCGGTTCGATGGTCCCAGATCCGCCGACCCTCCGAGGAACCATGGGATGTTTTGCGCGAGTACATTGAGCACTTTGCCCGAAGCATCCCTTCCGGCCAAGCCCTTGGGGTCGGTCGGGAAGACGGGAAGATTGCGGTCCCATCCGGAAGGCAGCTCGCGGCGCTGCATCTGTTCGATCTCGGTGGCAAGTTCCGGGTATTTGCCCCGGTAGGCCTCGAAGAGTTCCGTCCAGCGACGGCGGGCCTCATCACCCCGTGCCCCTATCCCGGCCGCGAAATGCTCCCGGACCCCCTCGGGGACAAAGAACTGCGCGTCCTCGGGCCAGCCGTAAAAGCGTTTGGTGAGGCGGACCTCCTCGTCGCCCAGAGGCTCGCCATGGGCCTCGGCAGTGTCCTGCTTGTGTGGTGAGCCATAGCCGATGTGGCTATCCAGGATAATGAATGTGGGGTGGCCCTTGGTCTGCCGGAAGATCTCCAGGGCGTTTTGTATGCGGTCGAGATCGTTGGCGTCGCCGACGCGCAGGACATTCCACCCATAACCCAAAAACCGGGCAGCAATGTCTTCCGTGAAGGCAATGCGGGTGTTGCCCTCAATGGTGATATGGTTGTTGTCGTAGACCCAGCAGAGGTTGTCCAGGCCCAAATGGCCGGCGAGTGACGCTGCCTCCGACCCGACGCCCTCCATCATGCAGCCGTCCCCGGCAACAGCATAGATATTGTAGTCAAAAATGTCGAACCCCGGTTGATTGTACCTGTGGGCGAGCCATTTCCGGGCGATGGCCATGCCGACGCTGGTGGCGATGCCCTGCCCCAGAGGGCCTGTGGTGCTCTCGACCCCCGAGGTCCAGTGGTATTCGGGATGTCCAGCGGCCTTGCTGTCGAGTTGGCGGAAACGGCGGATGTCTTCCAGGCTCACCGAAGGCTGACCCAATATCTCGTAATCGGCGTTGACCGCCTGAACCCCGGTGAGGTGAAGCACGGACCACAGAAGCATGGAAGCGTGGCCGTTGGAGAGCACGAACCGGTCGCGGTTGGGCCAGATGGGGTCCCGGGGATCAAAACGCATGACGCGGTTCCAGATCGTATAGACCAGGGGCGCCAGCGCCATGGGCGTGCCGGGGTGTCCCGACTTTGCCTGTTGGACCGCGTCTATCGAAAGGGTGCGGATGGTGTTGATCGCCAGTTGCGCTATTTGTTCGTCAGTCATGGATTATTCCTTTTGAGCTTCCGGTAGCGCCGGATCAGGGTGTTCGTTGAACTATCATGGCCGAGCCGGGGCTCCTCCAGGTTCTCGAGTTCCGGGATAATGCGCTGGGCAAGAGCCTTGCCCAGCTCGACGCCCCACTGATCGAACGAGTTGATGCTCCAGATGGTCCCCTGGGTGAAGACGCTGTGCTCGTAGAGGGCCACGAGTTTGCCCAGCGTTTCCGGGGTAAGGCGCCCGGCGAGGATCGTGTTGGAGGGGCGGTTGCCCTGAAAGACTCGGTGGGGCACGAGCCAATCCGGCGTGCCCTCGGCTCTCACTTGCTCGGGCGTCTTGCCGAAAGCCAGCGCTTCGGTCTGGGCAAAGACATTGGCCAGGAGTATATCGTGGTGGCGGCCCAGGGGGTTGAGCGGTTGGAGGAAGGCAATGAAGTCACCTGGAATGAGCCTGGTCCCTTGATGAATCAACTGGTAGAAAGAGTGCTGTCCGTTGGTCCCCGGCTCGCCCCAATAGATGGGACCAGTTTGGTAGGCCGCCTCGGTCCCATCCAGGGTGACGTATTTGCCGTTGCTCTCCATGGTGAGCTGCTGCAGATAGGCTGGAAATCGCTTCAGATACTGCTCGTAGGGCAAGACGGCAATGGTCTGGGCGCCGAAGAAGTTGTTGTACCAAAGGGCCAGCAAGCCCATGAGCACCGGCAGGTTGAGCGCGAACGGGGTGGTGCGGAAGTGCTCGTCCATCTGATGGAAGCCGTCCAACATGGCCCGGAAGTTGTCCGGGCCAATGGCCAACATGGTGGAAAGGCCGATGGCCGAGTCCATGGAGTAGCGCCCGCCGACCCAGTCCCAGAATTCGAACATGTTGGCTGTGTCGATGCCGAACTTCGCCACTTCCTCAGCATTCGTCGAGACTGCCACAAAATGCCTGGCCACAGATTTTTCGTCGCCCCCGAGACCCGCCAGGGACCAGTTGCGAGCCGTGTGGGCGTTGGTCATCGTCTCTAGCGTAGTAAAGGTCTTGGAAGAAATGATGAAGAGGGTTTCCGATGGATCCAGACCTTGGACCGCCTCGGCGAAGTCGGTTCCGTCGACATTGGAAACGAATCGGAAACTCATGGCGCGCTCGCTGAAGTGTTTGAGCGCCTCGTAGGCCATTACCGGGCCAAGGTCGGAGCCCCCGATGCCGATGTTGATGACGTTGCGGATACGCTTGCCGGTGTGGCCCAGCCATGCGCCGCTCCGGACGCGGTTGGAAAAGTCAGCCATCTTGTCCAGGACGGCGTGGACCAGGGGCACCACGTTTTCACCGTCCACGACGATGGTTGATCCCTTCGGGGCGCGCAGGGCGATATGCAGGACGGCTCGTTTCTCCGTGAAGTTTATCTTTTCTCCCTGGAACATAGCGTCGATCCGGGTTCGCAGGCCGGATTCTTCGGCCAGTTGCACAAGCAGCTTAAGAGTTTCGCCGGTGATGCGATTCTTGGAGTAATCCAGGTAAAGGCCCACGGCCTCGGCAGTCATCCGCTCGCCGCGGTCCGGATCGTCCCCGAAGAGTTTCCGGAGATGCAGCCCCCGAACCTGTTGATAGTGGGCTTCCAGGGCCTTCCATGCCGGGCGTTCGGTGAGAGGCGCCATGCCTGTTGTCATGTTCGTGCTCCTTTCGTCCTGTCAGAGGACATCCACTGCCGCAGTTCATTGCCGAACCCCGCACTGCCCCCGGTAAAGCTAAGGCAGTATTGAGCCCAGGCCGAGAACGCGGCAAACCGTCTTGGCGATGATCCATTCTTCGTCCGTATGAATGACGCGGACAGGAACCCGGCCGGCTGCCGTGGAAATCAGGTCCGCGTTGGCCATGTTTTGTTTTTCTTCGAGTTCGATTCCAAGGAATCCCAGCCCATCGCAAATCCGGGCACGGACCGTGGGCGCATTTTCTCCGATGCCTCCAGCGAACACCAGCGCGTCCAGTCCGCCCAACGCTGCTGCGAATGCGCCGATCCATTTCTTGACCTGGTAGCAAAACAGTGCGACCGCTTCAGCCGCCCGCACGTCCTGCGTTTCACGGTCGAGCAGCTCACGCATGTCGGAACTGGTCTCCGACACGCCGAGCAGCCCGGACTCGAAATTGACCATCTCATTTAATCGTTTTGCATCCAGGTTTTCTGTGCGCGAGAGATACCAGAGCAGCCCGGGATCGAGATCCCCTGAGCGGGTGCTCATCGGCACACCGGCTGTAGGGGTGAAACTCATGCTTGTGTCGAAGGGTTTGCCGTCACGCACTGCCGCAAGGCTCGCGCCATTGCCGAGGTGGGCCATGATGATCCGGCCTTGTGCCGTTTCCGTTCCGGCCAGACGGGCCAGTTCTCCCGTTAGAAATTCATACGATAACCCATGAAACCCGTAGCGCCGTACCCCGTGCGCTTCGTAGCGGCGGGGGACAGGCAACAGCCGGGCCACACGCGGCAGGTCATGATGAAAAGCGGTGTCGAAACACGCCACCTGGGGCAGGTCGGGAAATCGGTGATGAAACGCCTTGGTCAACAGGATCTCCTCCGGCAGGTGCTCAGGATCGAATGGAGTGAGCCGGTGCAGATCCTCAACCATTTCCGCAGTGATTCGCTGGGGCTTGCCATACTTGGGCCCGCCATGCACCACGCGATGCCCCACAGCAGTCAATTCATCACGCCCGCTGCGTTCCTCGATCCAATCCATCAGACGGGCTACCGCCACCGTGTGATCCGGCGCCGTTACCAACCTCGAAAAGTTGTCCGCCTGGTTCAAGCCTTTCACCCGCAAGGCGGCATCAGGCAGTCCAATGCGCTCAATCCCGCCCTCAAGAATCCGCTGGAGCGAGTCTCCGGCCTCGAACAGCGCAAACTTGATACTCGACGAGCCGCCATTGATGGTAAGAACGCTTGGACTAGCCGGTTTCATAATCGCTCCGCGATGAGTGAACAGTGGTCAGTGAGCAGGAAAAGCTTTCAAAACCAAAGCCACTCGAAAACTTCCAGTGTCTAATCCGGGGTTTCCGGATGGACACGAGTTATCGCACCCAGACCCGTCATCCGCGCCTGGAGATCAGTATGGCGCTGGATCGGGGGCCAAGCCGATAAGTTTGGCGATCTTCCCAAAGCGGTTCCTCGCCCGCATCAAACAGGTCTTGTGGCGCTTTGCGGGAGGTATCAACGGCCAGATGCCACTGCGCCTCCGGGAGCGCGGCGGGCAAACTGAAATCGCCCGCATCGGCGCCTGCATTGAACATCAGGTAAAGTGTGCACTGATCGTCTTCATGGATCAAACACGCAAACTGTTTTTCACGCGGGTCAGTCCAGTCGGGCAATCCCCCATGCGGGCCAAACCAGTGGATCTCGGAATCCGTGTAGAATTGCTCCTTACTCAGAATCGGATGGGCCCTACGAAAGGCGATCATGCCACAAGTGAATCGAAAAATTTCCCTGTGCTGTTCGAGGCGGCTCCAGTCATACCAACTCGTTTCGTTGTCCTGGCAGTAGGCGTTATTATTGCCGCCCTGCGTGCGACGAAATTCGTCGCCGCCGAGCAGCATCGGCACGCCGCGCGAGATCAGCAGTGTGAGAAGGAAGTTCTTTATCTCGCCTTTCCGCGAGGTCTCGACCCCGGCATCATCCGTCTCGCCTTCAGAGCCGAAGTTCTGGCTGAAGTTGGCGTCGGTTCCGTCATGGTCGTTTTCTCCGTTTGCTTCATTGTGCTTGCAGCAATAACTTACCAGGTCGTTCAGAGTGAACCCGTCGTGGCAGGTGACGAAGTTGATGCTGGCGTCGGGGCCTTTGCCGGACTTGGTATAGATGTCGGCGCTGCCGCAGATGCGGTTGGCAAACGAACCGAGCATCCCATCATCGCCGCGCCAGAAGCGCCGAACATCATCCCTGAACCGGCCGTTCCACTCCGCCCAGCGCCGCACTGAAAAACTGCCCACTTCGTAGGCGCCGGCGGCGTCCCACGCCTCAGCGATGATTTTGACATCTCTCAAGATCGGGTCTTCGGCGATGCGTTCGAGAAGCGGTGCATTGGCCTGCAGGTTGCCGGCGTCGTCCCGGCCGAGGACCGACGCCAGGTCAAAGCGAAACCCATCCACATGCATCTCGACCTTCCAATAACGGAGCGTGGCCAAGATATGGTCCCGCACGACGGGATGGTTGGCGTTGACGGAGTTGCCTGTGCCCGTGTAGTCCTTGTAGCAGCGTTTGTCGTCGTCCTCCAGCCTGTAGAAGATCGCGTTGTCGATCCCTCGGTAACAGAGCGTCGGACCCAGTTCGTCTCCCTCCGCCGTGTGGTTGAACACCACGTCGAGAATCACTTCGATGCCGGCTTCGTGAAAGGTCCGGACCATTTGCTTGAACTCCAGCGTCTGTGCGCCCAAACCTCCCGAACTGCTGTAGGAACCTTTGGGCGCCCAGAAAACCACTGGATCGTATCCCCAGTAATTCCTGAGCGGTTGGCCTGTTTGCGGATTCCTGCGCGTGATAGAAGTTTCATTGAACTCCTGCACAGGCATCAGTTCCACAGCGGTCACTCCCAGGGTTTTGAGATAAGGGATCTTTTCCACCAGCCCAAGGTAGGTTCCCGGATGTTCAACCGCCGAACTGGGATGAATGGTAAAGCCGCGAACATGCGTTTCGTAAATGACGGTCTTAGACCACGAATGACGAGGCGGCAGGTCTCCATCCCAATCGAAGGGCTCGTTTACAAATACGCATTTGGGCATCGATCCGGAATTGTCCAGCTTCGAGAGAACCAGGTCCTGCTCCGCCGCCGCCGAGTCATATCCGCGCGCCGATGTAAAATCCCACAGGGGCAGCCGCGAAATCGCGGCAGCGTGGGTATCGAGGAGAAGCCTGTTGAAATTGAAACGATGTCCCTGGCTGGGTTCGTAAGGGCCGTCCAGGCGGTAAGCATAGAGCTGACCGGTACCGATCCCCTCTACCCAGACGTGCCACACGTCGCCGGTGCGGTTGCGCACCGGATCCAGATCGATTATCCGTGCGGGCGCCGCGTCTTCGGGATGATCGAACAACTCCAATCGAACGCGGGTGGCGTTACGGCTGAAAATGGAAAAATTAACCCCACCTCCCATTTCCCAGGTTCCGAAAGGCAGGGGAAAGCCCGACCGAACGCCGGCAGGTTCGGAGGTTTGTGGATTATAATCGTGCAACTCGCGTTCGGGCGTTTTCATCATCGTTGCCACAGGATTCGAGTGGATTCCAACGGGACCGCCACTCCGGAGCGCTGAGGCATCACTCGCGCCGTATAGTTTCCCGCCGGGCGTGCAGCGGGGACCGTTGCGTGGTAGACGCAACGAGGGGATGCGTCAGGCGACGGCCGCTCGCACTTCATTTCCTCACGCACTGGATCGCCGCCGTTGATTCCTTCTGCATAAAGCTCAACTCGAACGTCATTCGGGTCGAGATCGTTCAGAAAGATTTCGACTTGAAAGACGTGGTTGCCTGCATTGGTTTCGACCCGCAAGTCTCCGAAGCGCAGCGAGTCCCACTTCCGATCCACCGCTTTTTGCCAATCGGCCACTTGCCTGCCCACTGCGCCTTTGTTCGCCGCGCGCTCGAGATAGGCGGCAGCGGCCGGGAGGTAGTGTTGTTCGGTGTATTCACGCACCGCGCGGCTGGCGGAGAAGCGGGGCGTCAAACGAGCCATGCTTTCACGCATTCGCGCGATCCATGCGGTGGGAATGCCCTTATCGTCGCGGGTATAGAACTCCGGGACCACCTCCCTCTCGAGCAGGTCGTAAAGCGCATCGGCTTCGGCAGCGTCCCAGGCCGGATCGTCCCCATGCTCCCTGCCGTCCCCCAAGGCCCACCCCACTTCAGGCGTGTATGCTTCGGCCCACCAGCCGTCCAATTCCGAGAGATTGATCCCTCCATTGACGAGCACCTTCATACCGCTCGTTCCGCACGCTTCCCATGGCCGCCTCGGCGTGTTGACCCAGACGTCCACCCCCTGCACCAGTTGTTCGGTCAAGAGCATGTCGTAATCGCTGAGGAAAATCACATGGGGGTGGACCTCGGGCCGGCGGATGAAATTTATCCATTCATGAATCAAGGCCTGCCCCGGCTGGTCCTGCGGATGGGCCTTGCCGGCGATGATGAGCTGCACCGGGCGCTCGGGATTGGTCAACAGACGAAGCAGCCGCTCCGGGTTGTGCAGGAGCAGGTTCGGCCTCTTGTAGGTCGCGAATCGCCGCGCAAAGCCCAGTGTCAATGCGTTGGGATCGAATACATGTTTGGCCCCGTCGATCACCTCGGCCGGCCTGCCGGAGATGGCCAGTTGCCTGGACAATCGATCTCGAGCGTATTCAACAAGAGACTTTCTTGCGACAGTGCGAAATTGCCAGAGCGTGGCGTCGGAGACGCTGCGAATGTCCTGCGCCAGGGGTTCGGCTGTTCCCAGCCAGCGGTCTTTTCCACAGGTATTCGTCCAAAGATCGTCGGCTGCCGCCGAGTCCCAGGTCGGCACGTGGACTCCGTTGGTCACATATCCAACGGGCACTTCGTCCTCCGGCCAGTGGGGAAAGAGGGGCGCGAAAAGATCCCGGCTGACTTTCCCATGCAAGCGACTCACGCCATTGACCGACCTGCTCCCCCGGATCGCCAGATAGGCCATGTTGAAACTCTCTGAGGAGTCGTCCGGATTCCGGCGGCCCAGGGCCAGCAAATCGTGGAGCGTTATACCCAGCTTCTGCTCGGCATAAGCAGCGAGGTATTGTTCGATGAGGGCCGGAGAGAAAACGTCAAAGCCGGCGGCCACAGCGGTGTGGGTGGTGAAGTGGTTGCCCGCTCGAGTGACGGCCAGCGCAACTTCAAAGGGCTGCCCGGTCTCCTTCATGAAACTGCGGGCGCGTTCCAATACGGCAAAGGATGCATGCCCTTCATTGAGATGACAGACTTCGGGCCGGAGGCCGAGGGCAACGAGCAGCCGCCATCCACCGATCCCGAGGAGCAGCTCCTGATTGAGGCGCAGCTCCGGCCCTCCGCCATACAGCTCACTGGTAATCCCCCGATGAGCGGGAAAGTTCGCCGCGTCATTGCTGTCGAGCAGGTAAAGCTTCACTCTGCCGACCTGGACCTGCCAGGCGCGCAGCCAGACCGAATAACCGGGTAAGGCGATCTCCAACCGCAACCATTCGCCGTTCTCCTGGCGCACAGGCGTGATCGGCAACTGTCCGGGGTCGTTATAGGGGAAGAGGGCTTGCTGTGCCCCGTCCTTGTCGATCACCTGGCGAAAATAGCCTTGCTGGTACAGAAGGCTCACGCCGACCACAGGCACGCCCAGGTCGCTGGCGGCTTTGAGCTGATCGCCGGCCACGTTGCCAAGCCCGCCGGAGTAAATGGGCAAAGCTTCGCTCAACATAAATTCCATGCTGAAATAAGCGGCGCACGTCAGGGGGCCCTGCGCATGATTCTGCTGAAACCACGCGGGCGCCTCCATCGCCTGCCGCCTGTTATGCAGCAGGCCGTCAACGCTTTCGCGAAATACAGGATCGGCCAGCACGCGTTCGACCCGGTCGCGGGCCGCCGTCTGCAGGACAACCCATGGGTTATGAGTGATTTCCCACAGTTCGGGTTCAAGCTGCCGCCACAGTCCGTCTGTAGCATGATTCCACGACCAGCGCATATTGAGGGCAAGCTCGGCCAGGGAATCGAACCCCTCGATTTCCCTTGGCGAAGAATCATACATGGGGTGGCTGGCGCGGGTCCTTTCGCTCATGTTTTCTCCTTTAGTCTTTTGGTTCCAACGGAATCCCCTGCTACTGGGGGGACGCCGCCAAAGCGTCACTGACAATCGTCTGAGCTTGCTCCAGGATGGAGTGCAGATGATCGGCTCCCCGGAAGCTCTCCGCATAAATCTTGTATATATTCTCGGTCCCTGACGGACGCGCCGCGAACCATCCGCTTTCGGCGATTACCTTTACTCCGCCGATGGGCGCGCCGTTGCCCGGCGCGCTAGTCAGGATGGTCCTGATTTTTTCGCCGGCCAATTCCGTGAGCCGAACCTGTTGAGCCGAGAGTCTGCCCAGCAATTCCTTTTGCTCCGGTGTGGCCGGCGCATCAACCCGGTCATAGACAGGCTCGCCGAACTCGCGTGTGAGTTCGGTGTAGATCTCGCCGGGGTCGCGGTCCATCTTCGCCGTGATTTCCGCTGCGAGTAAAGCCGGGATGATTGCGTCTTTGTCCGTGGTCCAGACGCTGCCGTCCAGGCGGATAAAAGAGGCCCCTGCGCTCTCCTCGCCCCCGAAGCCAAGTGAGCCGTCGAGCAGGCCGTCGACGAACCACTTGAATCCGACCGGCACCTCGTAGAGCTTGCGGCCAAGCTTGGCGGTGACACGATCGATCATCTGGCTGCTCACCACCGTTTTTCCGACTGCCGCTTCCCTGCGCCATTTGGGCCGGTGTTGGAAGAGGTAGAAAATGGCTGCGGAGAGGTAGTGATTGGGAGCAAGCAGTCCCCCGCTCCTGGTGACGATCCCGTGCCGGTCGTGGTCGGTATCGCAGGCGAAGGCGATCTCGAAGCGATCTTTCAGGCCGATTAACCTTTGCATCGCATAGGGTGAGGACGGGTCCATGCGGATCTGGCCGTCCCAATCGACAGTCATAAAACGGAAGGTTGGGTCGATGGCCTCGTTCACAACCGTGAGGTTCAACCCATAGCGTTCGGCAATCGGGCCCCAGTAGTGGACCCCGGCGCCGCCAAGCGGATCGACTCCCATGTGGACCTTGGAAGCGCGAATGGCGTCCATGTCGATCACATTGGCAAGATCGGCAACGTAGGCATCGAGATAGTCGTGCCGGTGCGTCGTGGGGGCGCGAAGGGCTCTTTCGAAAGGAATCCTTTTCAAACCCTGAAGGCCATTTTCGAGAAACTCGTTTGCCTTCGACTCGATCCACTTGGTGACGGCGGATTCCGCCGGTCCGCCGTTCGGGGGATCGTATTTGAACCCGCCGTCATGCGGCGGATTGTGTGAGGGCGTGATGACGATACCGTCGGCGAGTCCCGTCTTTCGCCCTCGGTTGTACGTGAGAATTGCGTGGGAAACGGCAGGGGTCGGGGTATATTCGTCATCCTGTGAGATCATGACTTCCACCCCGTTTGCCGCCAGCACCTCGAGCGCGCCGGCAAAAGCCGGCACGGAGAGGGCATGGGTGTCCATGCCCATGAACAGCGGGCCGTCGATGTTCTGCTGCCTGCGGTAGAGACAGATGGCCTGGGTGATTGCCAGAATATGTTCCTCGTTGAAGGCGTGGTCCAACGAAGAGCCCCGGTGCCCGGAGGTCCCGAAGGCCACGCGCTGCGCAGGTACGGAGGGATCGGGGGGATCGACATAGTAGGCCGTGACGAGTTTGGGTACGTTCACCAGCATCGATTCTTCGGCCGGCTTTCCAGCATAAGGACTTACTTTCATTACTCTCCAGTCAAATGCCGAGGCGATCTTTGCGCCAAGGTCTCCATCGGTTTGTTGAATGGTTTAAAGAAAAGGTAATCATGTCAGAAAAGAAATCCCTTAAGTGCCCGGTCTGAGGCGCAGACTTTGTCGCAAATGTGTGCGATCCCCCATCACCCGCAGCAAAGGTCCCTGTTCCATCATCTCCACTATGCTCAACGCCGCCACGGGCATGCCGAGGCGGTAGCGGTAGCGGCCCACATCGATGCCCAACAGCGAACACAGCATGATGCGCACCGTGGCTTTGTGGGAGACTATCAGGACGTTCCCCGAGGGATGTGCCCGTTCAATCTCATCCAGCACCATGGAACTCCGGCGGGCTATGTCCACACCCTTTTCGCCGGCGGTGGGCGCATTCCAACCCGGATCTGCCGTCCAGCGGACATATTGATCATGAAACTCGCGGTTCACATCCTCCGGGGTCCTGCCCTCCCACCGGCCGTAGGCGATCTCTTTAAGCCCATCTCTCAGGTGCGGGGTCAGTCCCACGGTTTTGCACAAAGGTTGGGCCGTGGCCACGGTTCGTTTCATAGGGCTGCAAAAGACGGCCTCCCAGGCAAGGTCTTTATAGGCGGCGGCAAAATCCTGCGCCATTTCATAGCCCTCCGGGGTCAAGTCCGGATCAAGTGAGCCGCAAAAGCCGCCTGTTTGGCTGGCGGTAGTTTCCCCATGTCGAAGAAAATAGAGAATAAGGCCCATGGGCAGTTATTTCCTTATTTGTGGCTATGCGAATTCTTTTCATTTTTTTCACACTTTAAAACCAATTCGGTCGGCAGGGGCCAACTGTGTCCATGAGCCAGCAGTCCCTGAACATCCTCGGGGCCCCAAGCGCCTGCGGCGTAATTGGGGAAGTCACTGGGCGGAGCCTCCGCCCAGGCATCGAGCACCGGCATCAACAACCGCCAGGCGGCTTCGACCTGATCGGCGCGCATGAACAAGGTCGGGTCGTTCTTCATTATGTCCCAGAGCAGCGTTTCATAAGCTTCAGGCGACCGGACGGCGAAGGCGTCCTGATAATTGAACTGCATGTCCACGGAGCGCAGGTGCACCTTTGGGCCGGGTTGTTTTGCCTGAAAACGAAGCACGATGCCTTCGTCGGGCTGGATGGACATCACCAGCCGGGCCGACTGCCAGTCGAGAGCGGACTCAGGCGGAAACGACCGATGCGGCACAGCGCGAAACTGGATCGCAATTTCCGACGCCTGCCGGGCGAGCCGCTTTCCGGTCCGAAGGTAGAAAGGCACGTCCTGCCAGCGCCAGTTGTCGACGAACAGCTTGAGTGCGACAAACGTTTCGGTTTGGGAATCATGCGACACGCCATCTTCTTGGCGGTAGCCGGGAACTTTTTCGCCGCCAACCCAACCCTGGCCGTATTGCCCGCGTACGACGCACTGATGGACGGTTTCCGGTGAAATAGGACGAATGGCATGGAGAACGTCCACTTTTTTGTTGCGAATCTCGTCAGCTTCGAAGGAGACCATCGGTTCCATCGCAACCATACAGAGCAATTGCATCAGGTGGTTCTGCACCATGTCGCGCAGCGCTCCCGCGTGATCGTAATAGCCGCCTCGATGTTCGACACCGACAGCTTCGGCGGCAGTGATGGTGACATAATCCACATAACGCCGGTTGCAGAGCGGCTCGAAGACTGGATTGGCAAAGCGGAAGGCCAGAATGTTCTGCACGGTTTCCTTGCCCAAGTAATGGTCGATGCGGAAGATTTGGGATTCTTCGAAATTGGCGGCGAGGACGGCATTCAGGGCAAGGGCGGATTCAAGGTCATAGCCGATGGGTTTTTCGACCACAAGACGCGACCATTCCCGTTCACTTGCCAGCCCGGCCTCGCCGAGGTATTTTGGAATTTCGAAGAACATGCTGGGCGGTGTGGCCATGTAAAAAACGCGGTGGGCTTTGGCGCCCCATTCCTTCTCCAGCTTCATGCATTGTTCGCCCAGGGCCGTATAAGTTTGAAGTTTCTTGAAGTCGCCCTGCTGGTACCGGATATGCCCGGCAAACTCGTCCCAATCGCCGGTTTTCACCAGTCCCTGACGCGAGAACTTCTTGACGCCTTCGTGGAGACGCCGGCGCAGCTTTTCGTCGCTCATGTCAGCACGATCCACCACGATGACAGCAAAATTAGCGGGCATACTTCGGTCCCGGAAGAGCTCAAACAAGGCCGGCACGAGTTTTCGCCAAGTCAGGTCACCGGCTCCGCCAAAAATGACGAACACAGTAGGTTCGGGCTGACGACTCGTTTTCATGATTCTCACTCCTTCTCCCATGCCGTGTGAAACGTGCCCTTGGCATCGATCCGCTCATAGGTGTGGGCCCCGAAATAGTCGCGCTGGCCCTGGATGAGATTGGCCGGCAGCCAGGCGCTGCGATAAGCGTCCAGATAACCCAACGAAACCATCAACCCCGGAGCCGGCACCCCCAACTCGGCCGCCCGGCATACCACCTGGCGCAAATCTTCCTGATGCTCCGCAACCTTCTGCGACAAGTTGGGAGCGAGCAGCAAATTCGGCAGATCGGGCCGCGCGCGAAACGCCGCACGGATGTCTTCGAGCAACGCGGCGCGAATGATGCATCCGCCCCGCCAGATCCGCGCCACGGCTTCACGGTCGAGGTGGTACCCGTATGTGTCCGACGCTGCCGTGAAAACCGCCATGCCTTGCGCATAGGTGACGATCATTGCGGCATAAAGCGCGCGGCCCAGTTGCGTGATGAACGAGTTGCGGTCGCCGGCGAAGCGCTGCATGGATCGCTGATAAATGGCGCCGGCCTGCTCGCGTTCCTTTGCGAACACCGACAAGTCCCGCATCGCGACTGCCAGGTCGATCGTCGGGATCGGCACCTGCAGTTCCATCGCGCTTTGCGAGGTCCACATGCCGGTGCCTTTCTGCCTGGCGACGTCCAGGATTTCGTCGATCAGCCGCTTGCCGGTCTTCTCGTCCCGTTTGGCGAAAATATGGCTGGTGATCTCCACAAGATAGCAATTGAGCTCGCCCTTGTTCCATAAAGCATAGACCTCGTGCATCTCATCGTCGTTCAGGCCCAGACCACGTTTCATCAGGTCGTAGGTCTCTGAGATCAATTGCATGACGCCGTATTCAATGCCGTTATGGACCATCTTCACGAAGTGCCCGGCCGACCCGGGGCCCAGCCAGGTCACGCACGGGTCGCCGTTGACCTTGGCGGCGGCAGCTTCAAAGACGGGACGGACCCGCTCATAGGACTCTTTCGGTCCGCCGGGCATGATGCTCGGTCCGTGACGCGCACCTTCTTCGCCGCCCGACACTCCCACACCGAGGAAATGAATACCTTTGGCCTCCAGGTTTCGGGCGCGCACGTCCGTGTCTTTGAAGTAGGAGTTGCCGGCATCGATAATGAGATCGCCCGGCTGCAGGAGGGCATGAAGGTCGTTGATCACCGAGTCCACCGGGGGGCCGGCAGGTACGAGCAGCATGACCGCGCGCGGGCGGCGGAGCATAGCGATGAACTCTTTGACGTCTGCTGCGCCGCGAGCATCACGTTGCTCGGCTTCCTGGCGCAGGGCATCGACCTTGGCCGTGTCCTTGTCATACCCCGCCACGGAGAAACCATGGTCGGCCATGTTCAGCAGAAAATTGCGTCCCATGACGCCCAAACCGACCATGCCGATTTCATACTGTTGCTGTGCTTGCATATTGGTCATGTTTTGCCTCCAGAACGGCTTGCGGAAATTGGTGGAATCGATTTTCATCTTTTTTAAATATAATACACACAACGCCGCAACGAATTGAAATTGCCGTCAGTGTATCATCGATTGGATAAGGCCGAAGATTGGAGCCGGCATGACGCCCAGCCAGATGAGCAGAAACGTCAAAGTTGCCAGGGTGAGTGCGCCCGACAGGGAAAAAGCCTGTTCAGGCCCCGGGGCGACCTTTGGTTCGGGCTGTTGAACATAGAAGGTGAACAGGATGCGCAGGTAGTAATACAATCCGATGGTGCTGCTCAACACCAGCACGATCACCAGGGTCCAGAGAGCAGCGCCCACGCCTGCCATGGTCAAATAGAACTTGCCGATAAATCCGGCCGTCAGCGGCAATCCGGCCAAAGAGAGCACCATTGCCGAGAAAACCCCTGCCAGCCACGGGCGGCGCCAGAAAAGCCCCCGGTAGTCATCGAGGCTTTCCATCTCGTGTCCCGGTTCTGAGAGCACGGTAATCACGCCGAAAGCGCCAAGCGTAGCGATGAAGTAGGCCATGAGGTAAAACGTGACCGCGCTGACCCCCTGGGACCTGCCGGCCAAAAAAGCGACCAGGATATAGCCCAGATGTGCAATCGAGGAATAAGCCAGAATGCGCTTGACATTGTTTTGCAGAAGCGCCAGCAAATTGCCGGCAAGCATGGAAGCGATGGCGATGGCGCTGAACACTAAAAAGAGTGAACTATCGGTTTGAATGTCGCCTGGAGGAAAAAGGCGCAACAGGATCGCGACCACTCCACCTTTGGAAACGGTTGCGACGAAGGCCGTTACCGGCGCAGGAGCGCCCTGGTAGACGTCCGGCGTCCATAGATGGAAAGGCACTACCGCCATCTTGAAGCCGATGCCGACCACCATCATCGCCAACCCTGCGAGCAGCCATGGATCGCCCCCCTGAAGCCGTATTCCGCGCAGAGCCGGGCCGATGCTGCCGATCTCCATATTACCCGTGCCGGCATAGACCAATGCCATGCCGAACAGCAGGAAAGACGATGACACTGCTGCCAGGACCAGGTATTTGACTCCAGCTTCGGTGTGAGCGTTTGTGTTGTGAGGATAGGCAATCAGGGCATAGAGGGAGATACTCAACAGCTCGATCCCCAGGAAAAAGGATGCGAAGTGATTGCCGGCGGCCAGCACCACCGCCCCCAGAGTGGCCAGAAGCATCAGGATGAAGAATTCTTCCCGGTTGCTCTCATACTTTCGCAGGTAGCCGAAAGCGAGCAGCACCGTTCCGGCAGCAGCCAAAACGAGAAGGCCCGTATAGAGAGCCGCATAACCGTCGAGCTTCAGCAGGAGGGACAAGGGATGAGGGGCGGTACGGGCCATCCAGGGCAGGGTTGCAACAGCGGCCGCGAGTCCGCTCAGTGTCAGGAGAAACGCCGTAACGTAGCTGCGGTGCACTGCAATCGTCAACATGACCGCAATCGCAGCCGCCCCCAAACATATCAAGGGTAATATGGCCGAGAGATCGGCAGGATTCATGGACGTTCTCCGAGTTGGGAAAAAGCCGCTTTGAAGGCCTGTGCCGTTAGGGTTGCTATCGGCCCATCGATTTGCGCCGCATGCCCGCTGCCGGCTGCGATTCGCTCCAGCCGCGCCAGCGAAGGATTTACGAAAGTAAAGACCGGCTGCGGGAACAGCCCCAGCCATACGATCAGAACAGTCATAACAGCCATGACGGCAGTTTCCCGGACGGAAAGATCGGGAGGCTTCCAACCTTCCCTGTTGGGACCGTGAAAGGTCCGTTGCACGATCCAAAGCGAGTAGACGCACGATGTAATGAACCCCAGGGAGGACACCACGGTCAGTGGGGCGCTGGCCCGGAATGCTCCCAGGAGCACCAGGAATTCTCCTATGAAGTTGCCAAGGCCCGGCAAGCCCAGTGAAGCCAGGGAGAAAAGCATCATGGCCGCACCCATGCGCGGCATGACCGGCCAGAGCCCCCCCATGCGATTCATGTCCCGTGTGTGAATCCGTTCCTGCAAAGCGCCCACCAGGAAGAACAATGCCCCCGTACTGATTCCGTGGCAGATGATTTGCATTACCGCCCCTTGCAGGGCGAGCCGGTTCCAGGCAAAGATCCCCAGCAGAACGAACCCCATATGACTAACGCTCGTATAGGCGATAAGTTTCTTCAGGTCCGTCTGCCCGAAGGCTTGAAGAGCCCCGTAGAGGATGGAGACTGCCGCTAGTATCATGGCCACGGGTGAAAACTCGGCGGCGGCAGCTGGAAAGAGCGGCACCACGAAGCGCAGCAAACCGTAGGCGCCCGTTTTGAGGAGCAGCCCGGCCAGAATGACGCTTCCCGCCGTGGGCGCTTCCGTGTGGGCATCGGGCAGCCAGGAGTGGAACGGTACAGCCGGAAGCTTTACGGCAAAGGCGACGAAAAATCCCAGCATCAGCCACATGGCCGTTGCCGGTGACAGGCTTGTACCCAGCAGTTGCATGTAGTTGAATGTGTAAGTGCCCGTGCTGCGGCCGTGAACGAAATAGAGGCCAAGGATCGCCAGCAGCATGAGGAGGCCGCTCGCCTGAGTGAACAAGAAGAACTTGGAAGCGGCGTAAACCCGATTTTCGTGGCCCCAGATGGCGATTATGAAATACATGGGCACAAGCATCATTTCCCAGAAGAAGTAGAAGAGGAAAAGATCCAGGGCCAGGAAGACGCCCGTTATGCCGGCCAGCACCCACAGCAGATTGAAGTAGAAAAAGCCTGTTCGCTCGTTGATTTCCGTCCAGGCGGAGGCCACGGCCGTGATTCCCATCAAGGCCGTTAAAAGAACCAGCACGAGGCTCAATGAGTCGGCAGCCAGAAAGAAGCCGATGCCAAGCTGAGGGACCCATGGGAGCTGGATTTGAGCCAGCCACGGGCCGGTGGAACCAACCCGCTCAAAGGCAAAGAGCACACCCAGGATCAGGTCGATCACCATGGCCGAAAGGGCCACCCACTTTGGCCAACTGGAATTCAGGCGTCCCAGGAGCCAGGCTATCAGCCCCCCTGCCGCCGGTACGATGATAAACCAGGCAAGAATCATAGGAACACCGCCAATCCGATAACGATGGCCGCACCTAAAGCGATTCCAAGGGCGTAGGAGCGGACCCGGCCGTTTTCTGTGACGATCAGGCCGCGCCAGGCCAACTCGGTCAGAAGGCCTATCCCCCGGTATACAAGGTCGATTGCGTCGTTGCGGTTGACTCGGGCCAACCAGATATAGGGGTTCACCAGCAGCAGGTCATAGACCCGGTCGAAGCCCCATCCGGCAAACCAAAGGCGGTGCAGTGCCTCCCCCATGCCCGATCCGGAAATCTTTTCGGTAAAGCGGGACCAATCTCCCCGTATGAGTAGGATGATCAATAGGATGCCGCCCAAAGACACGACGCCTGAAAAGACCTCGAACAAGCCTTCCCGGCTCATCAGGGTTGACGCAAGAACGGCAGCGGGAAGTGCCCTTTCCAGAAAAGCCGACAAAACCGGCACACCCCCCCAAATACGGGGAACATCCACAAAACCGGCGATTATCGACAGCACGGCCAAAACCACGAGGGGAAGACTCATTCGCCATCCAGGCAGCCGGCTCGCCCTTTTACCCAAGGGTCCGAAAAAGGTCAGAGTCACCATTCGGAAGGTATACATCGAGGTCAGCAGCGCCCCGGCAATGGCAGCCGCCCACAACCATACACCGCCACGGGCGGAAGCATAGACCTGCCAGATGATCATGTCCTTGCTGTAAAAGCCTGCGGTCACCAGGGGTACAGCCGAAAGTGCACCGCTGCCTATAAGAAAAGTCCAGAATACGACCGGCAGTTCCCTGCGCAGGCCTCCCATCTTGAACATGTCATGCTCTTCTCCCTGGGCCTGAATGACGATGCCGGCCCCGAGAAAAAGCAGGGCCTTGAAGAATGCGTGGGTCATAAAGTGGAAGATGGCTGCCGGCCAAGCCCCGACGCCCAGGGCCAGGAACATGTAGCCGATCTGGCTGATGGTGGAGTAGGCAAGGACCCGTTTGATGTCCCACTGGACCAGAGCGCTAAAGCCGGCCAAGAGCAGGGTGATGGCGCCGACAATCGCCACCAGGGCCAGTACGGCTGGCGCCAGGATGAAGAGCACGTGAGTTCGGGCGATCAGGTAAACACCGGCAGTCACCATGGTCGCAGCGTGGATGAGCGCACTCACCGGCGTGGGACCGGCCATGGCATCCGGCAACCATGTCTGCAGCGGTAACTGGGCGGACTTCCCCACTGCTCCGCCAAGCAGCAGCAAAGCGGTGATTATTGCCAACATCGAGCCTGGAGGCCAGGCTTCCCGCGCCCGCAGCATGACTTCCTGAATCTGCAGGGTCCCAAGATGAGTGAAGAGCAGGAAAAGTGCGGCGGCAAGGGCAGTGTCACCCACCCTGGTAACCACGAAAGCCTTGCGGGCTGCATAGCCGTTTTCGGGCACTTTGTACCAGAAACCGATCAAGAGGTAGCTGCAAAGCCCAACCCCCTCCCAGCCCAGATACAGCAGCAAAAAATTGTCCGCCAGCACCAGTGTCAGCATGGAGCCGACAAAAAGGTTCATATATGCGAAAAAGCGGCTATAGCCTTCCTCTTCTTCGATCATGAATTCCGTGGAGTACAAATGAATGAGAAATGCGACAAAGGTGATGACCAGGATCATCACCAAAGAAAGGGCGTCGATGTAGAATGCAACGCCCGGATGGAATCCGGCTACATCGAGCCATACCCAGACGGTCTGCGTGTAACTGTTTGCCGCAGGTTGAGCGCTCAAAAACGAGATGGCTGTCAGCCCTGCCGCGACGGCCGACAAACCCACCGCACCGGTAGCGATGAAGGCGACCGCCCGGCGCGAAAGCCGGGCGCCAACCAGGGCAAGCAGCAGAAAGCCTGCAAAAGGCAGGGCAGGAATCATCCAGAGCCATCTCAGCATATCAACCTCGCATGGTTCGAGCTTCATCCGTGTTCAGTGTTCCAATGCGGTGGTGCATCTGAAGCACAAGGGCCAACCCCACCGATACTTCCGCCGCAGCCATTGAAATGATGAATATGAACATGACCTGGCCGTCCGGTTGCCCCCAGCGCGAGCCGGCAGCCACGAAAGCAAGACCGGCTGCATTGAGCATGATTTCAATGGATAGAAGCATAAAGACGATGTTGCGGCGCACCAAAACACCAACCAACCCCAGCACGAAAAGCACCGCTGCCAGTATTAGCACGTTGGCGAGAGACGACGTCATGTCGATTCCTCCCCTCGCACCCGCCCGGTCAGTGCCCGCCTGCCCAAATGAAAAGCGCCTATCAGGCCGCTCAAAAGAAGCAGTGAAGCCAGCTCAGCCCCCAGCAGGTAAGGGCCGTACAACGCCAACCCCACCTCCTTGGGCCCGACCTCCCGCATGCCCACCGGCTGACCGCTTCCGGCCAGGACATAAACCAGTTCGGCAAGCAGTGCCGCAGAGAGCAGCAACGGTCCCGACCACATGCCCGCAGGCAGCCATCGGCGTTCCTCTCCGCTACTCTGAGGCCCGAGATTTAGCATCATGACCACGAATACAAACAACACCATGATCGCGCCGGCGTAGATGATAACCTCGAGAGCGGCGGCAAAATGCGCCCCCAGAAGCAGGAAAATCAGCGCAATCGACAGCAGCGAAACGATCAGGTAAAGAAGGGCGTGAACCGGGTTGATCTCAATGATCACCATGAGGGTTGAAATCACCGCAATGCAGGCCGCTATGTAGAACAGCGCATTCATGCTCTTTTTCCGTCCTTCTCCAAAGCCTTTACCAGCTTTACCGGTCAGGCTCAGGGCAGAAGGCTGTGAATATCCACCGGAGGGGTTTCATTATCCGATTCTCCCTTGTCCTTGACTCCGACGGCCACTCCAGCCACCCGATAGAAGTTGTAGTCCGGATGCTTCCCCGGACCGCTGATCAACAGGTCTTCTTTTTCGTAAACCATATTCTGCCGATCGTACTCACCGAATTCGAAATCATTTGTCAGTTGGATGGCGTAGGTCGGGCAGGCCTCTTCACAGAACCCGCACAGGATGCAGCGAGAGAAGTTGATGCGAAAAAATGCGGGATAACGCCTGCCGTGTTCGTCCTGCGTAGCCTGGAGCGCGATACAGTCCACCGGACAGGCTGCCGCGCACAAATAACAGGCTACGCAACGCTCCTGTCCCTCAGGGTCTCGCGAGAGTATGATCCGCCCCCTGAAGCGCGGAGGATGCACTATTTTTTCATCGGGATACTGTATGGTTACCCGCCGCTGGAACATGTGCAGCAACACGTCCCAAATGGTCCTCAGATTGCTAAGCACTAACGCACTCCTTTATTTACCAAGGGCCAGCAGAATCCCTGCCGTTACCAGCAGGTTCAGCAGGGAAAGCGGTAGAAGCACCTTCCATGCAAAGGACATGAGCTGATCGTAGCGAGGCCTCGGCAGGGCCGCCCGCACCAAAATGAAAAGACAAATGAACACAAAAGTTTTCCCGAGAAGCCAGACAATGGGGGGCAAAAACGGACCCAGCCATCCGCCAAAAAAGAGGACGGTGATAACGAGCGAAATCAATGTAATGCCGAGGTATTCTCCAACGAAAAAGAAGCCGAACTTCAAGCCGGAGTACTCCGTATGATACCCATCCACCAGTTCGCTCTCCGCCTCTGGAAGGTCGAAAGGGAGCCGGTGAGTTTCACCAAGACCTGCGATAAAAAAGATAATAAATCCGATGACCTGTGGAATACAAAACCACAGCCCGTGTTGGGCCTCGACGATTTTGCGCAGATTGAAGGAGCCTGCCATCATGACTACTCCCATAAGCGAAAGCCCCATGAAGACCTCATAGCTCAGCAACTGGGCCGTGGCCCGCAGACTCCCCAAAAGAGTGTATTTGCTCTGAGACGACCAGCCCCCTAAAACGATTCCGTAAACGCCGAGCGAGGTCATTGCCAGAAAGAAGAGCAGGCCGATGTTAAGGTCCGAAATACCAATGCCCGGAGCAAAGGGAATAACGGCAAAGGAAAAAAGGGTCGCAGCGACGACTATGGCAGGGGCCAGGACGAAAACCGGCCGGTCGGCAAAGGGCGGAATCCAGTCTTCCTTGAAAAAGATCTTGATCATGTCCGCCATTACCTGGAGAAGGCCGAAGGGTCCCACCCGGTTCGGCCCGTAGCGGTCTTGCCACAAACTGAGCAAGCGCCTTTCCACATAGATGAGCGCGGCGGCCATAGTCATGGCCCCGCCCAAAACGACGATCAGGATCACCAGGGGGCGCAGAATCTCACCCATCTTTTTTACCTCTCAAAACCGTTCCTGAAGCCGGCAGGTCAAGGACAGGCGTTCCGGGAAGTCCAACCGGAAGGCCGGCGACTTTGCGAGGCAGAGAAGGCACTATCTTGACGCAGAGATCGAGCACGGAATCGCCCAGGACAGCTCTTGCCGCATCGCCTTCAGCCATCCCCAGGGCTGAGGCATCTTCCGGATGGAGGGCCAAATAAGGTTTGGGGCATAGCTCGGCGATACCGGGCGACAGAACGCTCAATTCTTCGGAGCCAAAGATGTGGTGCAGGGGAACGAACAGCCACTGCGAATCTCCGGGCTGCCGGCGTGCCGGGATGTCATCGAACCAGGCCGGCTTTATCTGCGGGTGAGGCTCGATGAGGCGTATGCCGGGATCGCCGCCGCGCAACTGTCCGCCGACCTCTTCCTGGAATTTGTTGAGGGACTGCACCGAATTCCAGCGCGGCGCCCAGAACCGGGGGATAAGCGCCGGCGGGGGCTGACCGTGATCGCCCTCCATAGAGAAGGCCAGCGGGGTATCCGGGTCATCGGGCGTTTTGGGCTCGTGCACATCGACCTTGGCCCGTATAGCGGTTCGGCCGCTGTAGCGGTGGCTATGCCTTGGGACCTTGCCGCCTGTGAGCCGAAAACCTGCGCCCGGGGCAACCGATGGAAGAGCGCCCAGAGCAGGCACTGCCGCGGCTATCGCTTCCACCACGTCATCCAGGAACAGCCACTTTTCGGCCTCGGGACGTCCCAGCGCCTTCATCATATCGCGGAGCCAACGCCAGCTTTCCTGCACCTGGCCTTTGGGCAGAAAGACCCGGTAGAAACGCTGGGCTCGCCCCTCATTGTTTACCAGGCTGCCGGAGGACTCGGCAAAGGCTGCGGCGGGCAATACAATATCAGCTTTCAAAGTTGTGGCATTGGCGAGGTGATCGATTGCGATCACATGCTTTGCCGTCCCTAGAAGATCTGTCACGAGCCTTGATTGGGTTCGACGAAAGAGATCGTTTTCCAGAATAACGAGCGTTTCTGCGCTTCCGCTTCGCACGGCGCCGGCGGCGGCATCGAGGCCGCCCGCAGCCCCCAGCATCGCAAGGCCAAGGCTGTTGGCCTCCGGAACTGTCAGAAAGATCTCCGGCCTTTGCTCTCCTTTGCTCAGCGCACGGCAGACGTTGGAGGCGGCCTCGATAACGGCCCGGCTGCGGCAGCCCGCACCCGAGACGACCAGCGGCCGGGCGGCCGCCTTCAAGGCCAGGGTAATTTCATTGGCCAGCGCCCGCTCCTCTTCCGACAGGTCCGCCACCGCCGGGGCTGCGGGATCGAGCATGGATGCCACTGCGAAACCAAGGCGAGCCAAATCGCCGGGAGGAGCGTGGAAGGTTTTCAAGGCCACATCATCCAAACTGGTTGCGCAAGGTGTGGCAATGTAGAGCATCGCTTTTTCGAACTCGGCGGCCTGCCGGATGGGCGCTTCGTTCCAGTGGTGAATCTTCACCCGGTCCAGAATGCGGGCTGCCTTGCGAGCCGCAAGTTGGCGCAGGTTCAGGGCCAGCAAAGGGGCCGTGTTGGTCACGTCCTCGCCCAGCACGAAGACGGCGTCGGCCTCCATTGTCTCACTCAGCGAAGGCGTGCGGACCGTTCCGTCCTGTAATACGGCCAGTTCCAGTCTGAGCAGATCGAAGTCCTCATCGGAGACTCCCGCATAGAAATTGTCAGATCCCACCATGGTCAACAGGGCGAAATTAGCTTCCAATGAAGCCCTTGGCGAACCGATACCGATCACCTTCCGGTTGCCTGCAACAAACGCGGCCGCATCCCTGAGCGCTTCGTCCACGGAGACGGCAACCGGATCGGCGCCTCTCGAAGACCGGCCGAGCACTCCCGGAATACGCTGGTTGCTGTTTGCGAACTCATACCCGTAGCGCCCACGGTCACACAGAAAATAGCCGTTGACCCGCTGGTTGTACCTGTTTCGGATTCGCCTCAGTTCCCCGTAGCGCGATCCGGCGATGGTGTTGCATCCCAGGCCGCAGTGCACACAAACAGAAGGCGCCGTCTGTAAATCCCACTTGCGGGTGTAATGTTTCTTGAAAGTCTTGTCGGTAAAGACTCCCGTTGGGCAAATCTCAACAAGGTTGCCGCTGAATTGGCTTTCCAGCACTCCTTCCCGGCTGCGCCCAAAATAGACGTGGTCGTGAGAGGCAAAAACGTTGAAATCGCGGCCGCCGGCATAATCCCGATAGTAGCGCACGCAACGGTAACACTGGATACAGCGGTTCATCTCATGATTGACGAACGGCCCGAGTTCCTGGTTGCGGTGGGTTCGCTTCCTGAACCGGTATTCGCGGTAGTTATGCGCGGTCATGACAGTCATGTCCTGGAGGTGGCACTCCCCGCCCTCGTCGCAAACCGGGCAATCATGGGGATGATTGATCATGAGCCACTCGATAATGCTCGCCCGAAACTCGACCGCCTCCGGGTCGTTGATGGAAATCCGGGTGCCGTCATCAGCGGGCGTCATGCAGGCCATGACGATCTCGCCCCGAGTATCTTTCTCGTTCCTGAACTGCTTGACTGCGCACTGGCGGCACGCCCCCACGGACCCAAGCGCCGGATGCCAGCAAAAATAGGGCAGATCGAATCCAAGGGTTAGACACGCCTGTAGCAGATTCTGTCCGTCTTTGACCTCGAAGGGCTTTCCGTCGATGTAGATCGTAGCCATTGGCTATCTCCACGGGCAGCGTTTTTGACGAATGTGGCGAAGAAAATCATCTTCAAAGAATTTGAGAGCGCTCTGAAGCGGTTCCATAGCCCCGGGGGCCAGGGCGCAGAAGGTATGGCCCGGTCCCAGGAGTCCTGTGTGGCGCTCCAGGACCTCCATATCCTTCAATTCCCCGTGGCCGTTTTCGATGGCTTCAAGAATCCGCACCAGCCAGGGCAGTCCCTCACGGCAGGGGGTACACCAACCGCAGGACTCCTGCGCAAAGAAACGCATCAAATTGAGCACCATTCCAACCGGGCAGGTCCGATCGTCTAAAATGATCATCGTCCCGGTGCCAAGCCGGCTTCCAGCCGCCTCCATCGAGTCGAAGTCCATCTTTACATCCAGTTGATCTGCCGTCATAAACTCGGTCGACACTCCGCCGGGAATCAGTGCGCGGAGTTTAAAACCATCGCGCATGCCGCCCGCATGCTCTTCCAGAACTTCGCGGATCGTAGCGCCCATCGGCAACTCCCAGGTTCCGGGCTTCCTGACACGGCCGCTCACCCCGTAGATCTTGGTGCCCCCGTCTACGGAGCGGCTCAATTGCCGAAACCAGTCGGCCCCATGATCTATGATGTGGGGAACGTTGCAGATGGTCTCCACGTTGTTTACAATAGTGGGTTTACCCCACAGGCCTATGACCGGGGGGAAGGGCGGTTTGGCCCGTGGTGTCGCCCGGCGCCCTTCCAGTGCGTTGAGAAGGGCTGTTTCCTCCCCGCATATGTAGCGCCCGGCGCTGCTATGAAGATATAATTCCAGGCTGAAAGAGGTACCCAGTATGTTGCGGCCCAGGTACCCGCGAGAGTAAGCCCCGGCGATGGCGTGGGTGCAGCGCTGCGCTGCCGCCGTATACTCCTGCCGCAGGAAAATGTAAGCGATGTCGGCCTGAATGGCATACGCGCCGAGGATTATGCCCTCGATCAGTTGATGGGGGTTTCCTTCAAGCAATACCCTGTCTTTGAAAGTGCCCGGCTCCATCTCGTCGGCGTTGATCACCAGGTACGCAGGGTGGACAGCCTCTTCGCCCTGCGGGACAAAAGTCCACTTGCGGCCGGTGGGAAATCCTGCGCCGCCCCGTCCACGCAGGTGCGAATTAATGACTGTCTGAACGACGTCGCCCGGGGCCAGATTTTTCAGGGCCTCGCGCAGGGCGCCGTATCCCCCTCTCTTTTCATAGGCATCGAGATCGGGGGGGCCTTCACCTGGCCGGATATTCTCTGTGAGCGGGCAGTCCATTATGATGACTCTCTATTGGTATCGTGCAAGGATCTTATCGATCTTTAGAGCGTCCAGATTTCCGTGCAGGTCGTCGTCGATCATGATAGCAGGGGCTAGATCGCAGGCCCCCAGGCAGACGTTTGGCAGCAGTGTGAAGCGGCCGTCGGCGGTCGTTTCGCCCAAAGCGATCTCCAGGCGTTCCCGGATATGATCGAGGACCTGTTCGTAGCCCATGACCCAACAGCTTACACTGGTGCAGACCAGGATTGTGTGCCGGCCCACCGGTTTTCGAAAAATGAGGTTGTAAAATGTTGCAATGCTATCGAGTTCGTCTGCCGTCATTTCCATAAAATCGGCAAGATCTGAGAGACTCTCGTCGGACACCCAGCCACGGCGGCGCTGGACCGCTTTAAGGGCTTCCACACAGGCTGCCCGTTTTTGCCGGTAATGAGTAAATTCTGCTTCGATCTCGGCCAATTCTTCCGGGGTAAGCATTTCTCATCCTGTTGAGTAAAATAAAACTCAGCGGTCCACATCCGCCATGACGTAATCGATACTGCCCAGAATCGGCGCCATGTCGGCGACCATGAACCCACGAGTGATCAATGGAATCATCTGCACGTGCGCAAATGAGGGGGTGCGGATCCTGGCCCGGTAGGGATGAATGCCGCCGTCACTGACCAGGTAATAACCGTTGTTTCCCTTGGTCGCCTCGATGCTCACAAAAGCTTCTCCGGGAGGAATGACCGGCCCCCAACTGACACCCAGGAAATGTGTTATAAGCGTTTCGATATCATGCATTGTGCGCTCTTTGCGCGGGGGTGTGGCCAAATGATGGTCAGCCTTGTAGGGGCCGGTCGGCATGTTTTTCACACACTGTTCGATAATGCGCAGGCTCTGGCGCATCTCCTCGACCCGCACCTTTGTCCGGGCGTAGCAGTCTCCGCCCTGAGCGGTCGGGACATCGAACTCCAACTGGTCGTATCCTGAATAGGGGCGCTTCTTGCGAAAATCCCACTCGAACCCGCAAGCCCTCAGGCCTGCCCCGGTCACTCCCCACTCGACGGCTTCATCCAGGGTGTAGCTGCCGACCCCTTGCATACGGGCTTTTAATATCCGGTTGCCCATGATCATCCCGTCGTATTCTTTGAGGCGGCGGGGCATGTAGTCCAGAAATTCTTGAACCATCTTCTCCCAGCCCTTGGGAAGGTTCTGGGCTACGCCGCCTATACGAAACCACATGGGGTGCATGCGGCCACCCATAACGGCCTCCACGATATCAAATATTCTCTCGCGGTCGTTGAACGTAAAGAAAACCGGTGAGAGCATACCGACATCCTGAGCGATTGTTCCGTAGAAGACCAAGTGGCTGGAGAGGCGGAAAAATTCCACCATCATGACGCGAATGAGCTTGACCCGGTCGGGCACCTCGATTCCTGCCAGCTTTTCCACCGCCAGCACGTAGGGCAGGTTGTTCATCACGCCGCCCAGGTAATCGATTCGATCTGTGTAGGGAATGAAAGTATGCCAGGTCTGGCGCTCCGCCATCTTTTCGGCGCCTCGATGATGAAAGCCGATTTCGGGTATGGCGTCCACGACCTCCTCACCGTCCAGTTGGAGCAGAATGCGAAAGACCCCGTGCGCGGAGGGATGCTGAGGACCCATGTTGAGAAACATGAATTCCGTATCCTCTCCATGGCTTGCCAGACCCCATTCTTCGGGATGAAATCTCAGCGCTTCCTCTGCTGTTTCCCGGCGGTCAGGCGGAAGGCTGAACGGCTCCATTTCCGTCGCTCGAGCAGGGTATTCCTTGCGCAGGGGATGACCATTCCATCCATGGGGCAGCAGAATCCGCCTGAGTCCCGGGTGCCCTTCGAATCGAATGCCGAACATGTCCCAGACTTCACGCTCGTACCAGTTGGACGAGGGCCACAGGCCGGTAATGCTCGCCAGCGAAGGGTACTCTCCTTCCAGGGGCACCTTGATCCGAATGTCTGTATTGCGTTCGAAAGAAAGCAGATGGTAGATTACCGTGAAGTCGCTTTGGGGCTGATCTTGGCGATGCGACCGGAGACGCTCGTCGATGGCCGTGAGATCGTAGAGCATTTTGTATGGCCCGGCCGTTTCAGCCTTGAGGTACCGCAATACGTCGAGCACTCCCCCGCTTTTAACCCATACGGTGGGGATATTGTCCCGGGTAAGCTGGTCCGCAAGGACGGCTAAACCGAAGCGTTCTTTCAACTCCCCGATGATGCCGGCAGGATCATTCATTATCGCTTCACCGATTCAGGCCGGACTGCGTCAGGACTGGGCAGAACCGTCATTTTGCGCCGTTCCTCGCGTTTTATGTCCCGCATGGAAGGAGGCGGCGCCTTGACGACACACTGGGACCCGGCCACCCAACTCAGCGGCCTCTTTTCCCCGGCAATCGCCCTCTGAAGCAGGCTCAGTCCTTCCATGAAGGCGCCGGGGCTCGGCGGGCAGCCTGGAATATAGACATCTACCGGCAGAATTTTGTCAACGCCCTGCACCACGCTGTATATGTCGTACATGCCGCCCGAATTGGCGCAGGATCCCATGGATATGACCCACCGCGGTTCCATCATCTGCTCGTAAAGTCGCACAATCAACGGCGCACACTTTATAAACGGGGTCCCTGCAATGACCATGAGGTCCGACTCGCGAGGCGTTCCGCGAATGACTTCGGCGCCAAAGCGCGCGATGTCGTAACGGCTTGTGAGGCTGGTGGCCATTTCAACGTAACAGCACGAGAGGCCGAAATTAAAAGGCCAGACAGAATTTTTGCGCCCCCAAGCCACCAGATCTTCCAGTTTGCTCAAAAGCAAATGCCGGCCTACAGCCTGCTCCAGGGAGCAACTTTCAGCTTTGTGTGAGAACGAACTCTCCTGGTGTGAAGACGAACCGTTCGGGCGGCTCAACCACCATCGCATAGCTCGACCGCCTCCTTTCCTTGCCTAAATTATCGGTTTGACGGGATGTCCCTTGATATAGCTTTCCAACTGCCCAATGAGGAATTCCTTGTGGTCGATGATGCCCTTGACGACATCTCCAATCGAAATAATGCCCAGCACCCGGTCGTTTTCAACTACCGGTAAATGCCGCGTGCGGTTTTCGGTCATCAGTTCCATGCACTCATCGAGGTCCATGGCCTGTGTGACGCTGAACACCTCGGTGGTCATGATATCTTTGACCTTCGTTTCCTTTGACAACTTGTCCTTCAGGACAATCTTGCGGGCATAATCGCGCTCCGAGATTATGCCGGCCAATCGATCTCCGTCTAAGACCACGAGGGCTCCAACGTTTTTTTCCGCCATGATTTTGAGCGCGTCGTAGACGGTATCATCCGGGGATACCGAATAAATCGTCGCGCCCTTGTCCCTCAAAATATCGTGCACGTTTTTCACCCAAACGCTCCTTGATACACCCCGGGGGTCTGTCCGTTTAGCTTCCGGCCTCTCTGCGCTGTCTGGGCGTCCTCCAATCGAGTGCTCCCAAACGCCAGAGGTAAAACAACGCTGCGGCAAGAATGCCGATAAAAACCACAATTTCTGCGTAGCCCTTCCAGCCCAGCTCTCGAAATGCCACCGCATAGGCATAGATAAAGGCAGCTTCCAGGTCGAAGATAACGAAAAACATGGCCATGAGATAAAAGCCGGCATGAAAGCGCAGCCGCGCAGAGCCGGTGGAGACTACACCGCATTCATACGGTTCATCCGTGGCCCTTTCCTTGTGCCGCTCCCCCAGGAGCGCGGAAAGAATCAGCATCAAGGCGACCATTAAGACCACGACCGCGATGTAGACGCCCAATGGCCACAGGAGCGCAGAAGAATCAGAAAGGTTACTCATGGACTGTCCCGTAACTCAATAGGAAAGAAAACGAAAATGACAAAGGGACAAGGTATGGCTTGAAAGGACCTCTGAGTGCCATGCTATTTCCGGTCCGGCACTACTGACATTACTGCCCTCGAAACTAAGAAGCAGGAGAATGCTTTGCAAGTGGGGCGATTTGGAAAACAAATGATCCGAAAACGGCAGGATTCCGGCTAACCTATTTCGATCGTACGGGAAGAAATATGAATTTCAGCATCACTCGAGCGCGTAATAACGACATCCATTACTATTTTATCTACAGTTGACTGAAATCTTTACCTGTTGACGACCTCCACATAAGCGCCGGGTACGTGGTTGGCAACAGCGAAAGCCCTTTCATTGGAGTTGCATTATGGACTTTTCGTATCTGTTTTTATCCTTTGAAAAAAATTGGCCCCCGGTCCAGGAATATTTCCTCAACCACGTCCTTACATGGGCTGTGGCAGCCCAACTCGCTGCCGGCGGTTTTGCTTTCCTGCTGGCTTATAGAGCTGCCGAAGCCATCCGCTCGTGGATCGGACGCCTAATGGATGAATGCGATTTGTGCGAGGCGTCTCAAGACTATGAGCGGCGAAAATATGAGATATTCCTTGGGATCACAGATCCATTTTTGTCTGTTCTGTTCCTGGAAATTGCATTTTCCGTCGCTCGGCGTTTCAACTGGCCCGAGGAAGGACTCAAGATCCTGCTCATTCTGTCACTCGCCGTGTTTCTATTCCGATCTCTGCTCACATCGACTACTAATCGTTTGCAGGCGGGAATTCTCGCAGCGGCAATCTGGCTTTGGGCTGTTCAGGGCCTCTTCCATGTCACGGACCCATTAGTCAGTCTACTGGACAGTACGGTTGTCACAATCGGTCGAGTGCATATTTCGATGTTGACCATCGTGAGGGCCCCGCTTCTATTATTGATTTTCTACTGGCTGTCAAAGAACCTGTTAGTCATTTTTCGTCTCTGGCTGCACACAGGATCGCGCCTGCCTCTCGCAACTCGAACGCTGCTTTATAAGCTGTGCAAAGTTTTTCTGTATTCCATATCCGCTGTCATCGTGCTGCATTACATGGGGATCGATCTGACAGTCTTTACACTATTCGGCGGAGCTCTTGGGCTTGGAGTAGGCTTTGGCCTGCAAAAAATATTCGTCAACCTGGTGAGCGGCTTCATGATCCTGGCCGACAAGTCGATCAAGCCCGGCGACGTGATTCAATTGGGAGACACATACGGTTGGATCAACTTCCTGGGCAGCCGGTATGTCTCCGTGATTACACGAAGCGGCGCCGAACATCTTATCCCCAATGAGAGCCTGGTCACCGGTCAGGTGATCAATTGGTCCCACAGCAACAATCTCGTCCGGCTGCAGGTTCCGGTGGGAGTTTCTTACGCCTCCGATTTAGAGATGGCCACTAAGTTGATGCTGGAAGCCGCAACGGCCACCGCGCGAGTTTTGCAGGAACCGAAGCCTGTCTGCTTGCTGAAAGAATTCGGAGACAACGCCATACTGCTTGAGTTGCGGGTCTGGATCAACGATCCTCAAAATGGCCTCGGGCCTGTCAAGAGCGAACTTCTAATGGGTGTATGGCGGCGGTTCAAGCAAGAAGGTATCGAGCTGCCATATCCGCAGAGGGTCTTGCACCATAAGTCCATCCCTGAGATTCCGATTCGGACGCATTGCGATGCCTGAGAACGCCGCCTCGATGAACCAGCATTTGAAACGAAGGGGGTTCGTGTCCCGGGCAAACCTCCCCGTAAATGGGGTCAAGGTTTCTCCATCTCGTCGCGATACTCCCCTCGGCGCGCCATACCGTTGCACCTGGCACGGTGATACAGGGCCTTTTGCGCTGCGGCCCGATTGACTTCCTGGCCTCTCCAGGTATCCAGGGCGGGCTGCTGGATGGCGCGGGAATAGGAAAAGGTAATCGCCCACGGCGCTTTGGACCCCCACCTGATATTCATGGCGTTTAAACGAGCCGAGGCCAGTTCCGCGCTCTGGCCCCCGGACAGGAAGGCGACACCCGGGACCGCCCCCGGTACCGTCCGGAGCAGACAGGTTACCGTGGCGTCCGCCACCTCGTCCACACCGGCCTGGATGGGACAATCTTTGCCGGGCAGCACCATGTTGGGCTTTAAAATCATGCCTTCCAGAAATACCCGCTGCCGGTATAGTTGGTTGAACACCGCTTGCAAGGCGGCCTCGGTTACCATGGCGCACTGCTCCAGGGTGTGGTAGCCGTCCATGAGCACCTCGGGCTCGACTATGGGCGCCAGACCGGCTTCCTGACACAGTGCGGCATAGCGCGCCAGGGCGTGGGCATTAGCTTCGAGGCACCCACGACTGGGAATGCCTTCGCCAATGACGATCACAGCCCGCCATTTGGCAAACCTGGCCCCCATCTGCCGGTACTCCGACAGACGCTCCCGCAGGCCGTCCAGGCCTTCCGTAATCTTTTCTCCCGGATGGCCGGCCAGATCTTTGGCGCCCATATCCACCTTAATACCCGGAACAATTCCTGCCTCGATGAGGACCTGAATAAATGACGTGCCGTCATTTTTAGACTGGCGTATGGTCTCGTCATATAAAATGGCCCCACTGATGAATTCCCCCAACCCGGGAGTGGTTACGATAAGCTCCCGCCAGGCCCTGCGGGCCTCCACCGTTTGCGGAATCCCCAGTTTGGCAAAGCGGCTGTTACAGGTTGGATCACTTTCGTCCATAGCCAGCAGGCCTTTGCCTGACTGCATCATGGCTTTGACAGCAGTGAGAAGCTCTTGTTCTTTCATTGGTGATACCTCCTTTCCTATCTTAAAAGGGCCACTTCCAGTCGGTGAGGTCCTGTCGATCCACGCCGAACTGGTAGGCGTGGTTCTTACAGGCGATCTGGTCGTTGATCAGGACCTCTCGCGCGCTCGACCCCGTGTCACGGAAACGCGGTATCCGGTCGATGGCGTCAATGGCCAGGCTGAAGCGGTCGGTTTGGTTGCGGATAGCCAGCTCCAGCGGCGTATCGATATTCCCCTGCTCTTTATAGCCGCGCACGTGAATGTTGTGCTGAGCAGGCCGGCGGTAGGTCAACCGGTGGATCAGCCATGGGTAGGAGTGGAAGTTGAAGATCACCGGCCTGGTTGAAGTAAAGAGGGCCTCGAACTCACGATCGGTCATCCCATGAGGGTGTTCAGTGTGGGGCACAAGCCTGAAAAGGTCCACCACGTTCACGAACCGAACCTTTATGTCGGGCAGGTGCCGGCGGAGCAGGGCGGTAGCGGCCAGGGACTCCATGGTCGGAACGTCGCCACAGCTCGCCATGACCACATCGGGCTCGGCCCCCTGGTCGTTACCGGCCCAGTTCCAGATGCCGGCGCCCTTGGTGCAGTGCGCGATGGCGGCATCCATGTCCAGGTACTGGAGGTGTACCTGTTTGTCCGCCACGATGACGTTGACATAATTGACGCTTCGCAGGCAGTGGTCGGCTACGGAGAGCAGGCAGTTGGCGTCGGGCGGCAGGTAGATGCGGACTACGCCGGGGCTCTTGTTGGCGACCACGTCGAGAAAACCGGGGTCCTGATGCGTGAAACCGTTGTGGTCCTGCCGCCAGACCAGTCCTGTGATCAGCAGGTTGAGTGACGCCACCTTGGATCGCCAGTTAAGTTCGTTGCACTTTTCCAGCCACTTTGCGTGCTGGTTGAACATCGAATCGATTACATGTATGAACGGCTCATAGCTGTTGATTAAACCGTGCCGGCCGCTCAGAAGGTAACCCTCCAGCCACCCTTCGACCGTGTGCTCGCTCAGCATCTCCATGATCCGGCCCTTCAAGGCCAGCTCGCCTCCATCGGCGTCTTCCGGGAAATATTCCCCCAGCCAGACTTTCTTGGCGACTTCGTAGAGGGCATCGAGCTTATTGGATTGGGTCTCGTCCGGCCCGAAGACGCGGAAGTTTTCCATGTTCAGGCGCATGACTTCTCGAAGGAAATTGCCAAGGGTGGGGACGTTTCCGGCGAGGGCCCCACCGGGGTTTTTGACCTCGACGGCGAACTTGCAGAATTCAGGCATGTCCAGAGGCCGGCGCAACAGACCGCCGTTGGCCACGGGATTGGCGCTCATGCGCCTGCGGTCCTTGGGCGCCAGGGCTTTCAACTCGGGAATCAGCCGTCCCTGCTCGTCAAAACGTTCCTCCGGCTTGTAGCTTCGCATCCATGATTCCAGCAGTCTCAGGTGGGCAGGGTTTGCGGGAATGTCCGTGATGGGGATCTGGTGCGCCCGCCAGAAACCTTCGAGGTAGTGCCCGTCCACCTTCCGGGGGGCGGTCCACCCCTTGGGGCTCCGAAGGATGATCACCGGCCAGCGCGGCCGGAAGGCCTTGCCGGTCTGCCGCGCCTCCTCTTGGAACTTGCGGATCTCCAGGACACAGTGTTCCATGGTGGCGGCCATGGCCTGATGCATGCTCCCGGGGTCGCTGCCCTCCACGAAGTAAGGGGTGTACCCATATCCGATGAACAGGGCCTCCAATTCCTCGTGGCTGATGCGGGCCAGGATAGTGGGGTTGTTGATCTTATAGCCGTTGAGATGCAGGACCGGCAGCACCGCCCCATCGGTGATCGGGTTGAGGAATTTGTTACTGTGCCAGCTCGTGGCCAGGGGGCCGGTCTCAGACTCACCGTCGCCCACCATCACCAGGGTAATCAGGTCCGGGTTGTCGAACACGGTCCCGAATGCGTGCGAGAGGCTGTAGCCTAGCTCGCCGCCCTCGTGGATACTGCCTGGAGTTTCCGGGGTTGCGTGGCTGCCGATGCCCCCGGGGAAAGAAAATTGTTTGAAGAAGCGCTGCATCCCTGCCACGTTTTCACTCTTGTCGGGGTATATCTCAGAGTAGGTCCCCTCGAGGTATGCCTGGGACAGTACCGCCGGGGCCCCGTGACCGGGGCCGGAGATATAGATCGCGTTCAAGTCGTACTTGTTGATTAGCCGGTTGAAGTGAATGTAGGTGAAACACTGGCCGGCGTCCGAGCCCCAGTGGCCCAGCAGCCGCTTCTTGATATGCTCGGGTTCGAGCGGCTCCCTTAGCAACGGGTTGTCCTTGAGGTACAACATCCCAAGGCACAGGTAGAGGCTGGCCTGCCAGTATGCGTCGATCTTGCGCAGCTCATCCGTGCTCAAAGGGGTCCCTTTGACTGTGGATCGAGCCGGTCCATAAGCGCTGATGCTCTCCTCTTCCTGAACCGGCATCGGCCGCTCAGTCGGGGTTGTCATAACTGCGTCCTCCTTTTCGACAGTAACCTCGCGGGGCGTGGAGATTAGATAAGGTGAAATTCTCCTGCGTTCATTCGGTGTTTCGGGTATGGAGACTAGATAATTATTTTGTTCATCCTGTCAATCCGGAGTAATGCGGCAGAACTATCTCGGTGAGGGTTAAAAAACGAAGGGGCGGTGGGACCGCCAGCCTGGAACTCGACGCTATCCCTGACCTGTCCACGGCCAGAGGCGGGCGATCGCAGAGGCTTAGGCGGGCATGATGGCCGGCCCTTTATTCGTCGAGCATATAAAGCTCGTTGGACCTGGCGAAGCTCATAAGAAACCTGCCCATGACGAGCATCTGGGACTGATACTCCAGGATGGCTTTGCGTTTAGTCTCCACTTCCCCGGGTTTAAGCGGAAATGTGATCCACTCTCTGCCTTTATCAGGGAAGCCATCAGGAGGATTGAGATGCGCCCCGGGGCCCGCACCCTGGGCAATCGGCCATTGCTCGAAATGGATCAGGAAAGTGAGCAAATGGGGTTTAAGGTTCGGATGTTTCCCATTCCAATGTTTCAATGCCTCTTTAACAAAAAAGTAAGTCGAACTGTGGTCAGGGTGCTGGTCCTCAGCCGGGGTGGTCGCCACCAGGGTGGGCCGGAATTCAGCAATCACCCGTTCGATCTCCCTGGTCAGGTCATGGCCGGTGTAGTCGCAATGAGGGACAATGCATTCCGTTATCGGGGGACGGTTTTCCCGGGTGAAAGGAGACCTGTAGGCAAAAGGGTGTGCGCGAAACTTCAGACGGAGGTAGGACAAGCCTCCGTCCGGAAAACCAAGGAAGATCACATCGCGGACATTGATCCCGAGGGTGGCGGCAGCCTTCAGAGCCTCCTCCCGGCGCTCTGCACCATACTTGCGATAGTCCTTTGCTGTGGGATTCGAGATGTGATTCTCCCTTTCCACCCCTTCCGGAAAGCCGTCTCCGCTTGTTATAAATACCACCTTTACCTTTCCGCCCGCTTCGAGAACACGTTGAATGAGGCCGCCCGTTCCGAGGCTTTCGTCATCAGGGTGGGGTGAAAAAACCATAAGACGTGTGGTATTCGAGATGAGCGGCTCTATCGCCCGCAATGTTTCCGCCCCGGCACAGGAAGGAACCAACGCGGAGAGCCCGAAAAGCAGCATCAATAAAACCTGCAGCACTCTTACTTCCTCCAATTCCCGGACCTCTAAAGATGTGCGCCCGGATAATGCCTCAATTCGACACTCGACGAACCCCCGGCGCGTTTCGAGGCCAAATTTCCGAAAAAATCCTTTGGACAAACAAAAAATCCATTAAATCATCAAATATCTCAATAGGAAAAGCAAGAGAAAGCTCAACGGGGGCGGTTCCGGCAGTTTCAGGACATATCTTCGGCCCTGCAGTTGAAGGCCTCAATTCCCGCATCTCGGGGTTGGAGGGATTAAGGGCTTATTTACGGACAAGTCCGGAGATTTTTCCTGGACAGCGGGAATCATTCCTGCAAAACAAGAATTTTCTTATCTCATAGGAGAAACTTAAGTACACAGACAAGCACCTGCGGCTATTTAGTCTAGTGTCCGTCCGGAAACCCCGGATGAGATACTAACAGTTTCCAATTCGGAAAGAAGGCATTTTTCGCCATGGCGCGTACAGTTTGGCGCCCCGACATTTCCGGATTGCCCAGCGCCGCACCGAAAGGTGCAAGAAAATCGAGCTCCCCCTTTTCTAAAGGGGCCAGGGGGGATTTTAGCGCGGAGGCGTACATAATCCGATTTCGACGCTCCGCGAGGCGTTTAGCCGGAAGAGGTACCGCCTCTGGTCATGGACAGATCAGGGATAGCGTCGAGATCCTGCCCCTGCCGCCACCGAAGGTAGCGGCGAATTTGGCTGGCGGTCCCACCGCCCAGCGAAACCATCTGGGAGCCCTCCGAGGGGATGAACGGCATCAAAGGGGGGGCGGACGGGCGCATCCCGAGCGGTTCATGGGCAGACAGCGGGGCCTTTGAGGATGATGGTTTCGATATGGTCAATGAACTCGAAGTGTTTGTCCCTGGTGAGTAATGTCCCACCTGTTTCCATACAGCATGCGGCAATCCAGACATCGTTGACGGGGATCTTCCTTCCCTTTTTCACGAGCGAGTTGTAAATGATCGCATATTTTCGGGCGACATGCTCATCTACGGTGACAATCTCCATCTTGAGCCGACTAACGATCTCACGAAGCTTTTTCTCGTTGAAATCCCGGCGACTGCCTTTCATGAACCCATAACTGAGTTCGCCCAGTACAATGGAGGGCAGGAAAAGCTGCTCGCCTGAGGTTGCGAGTATGTCAACCACGTCAGGCAATCCCTCGGCGAAATCGCTATAAATATTTGTGTCCAGGACAAGCTTCAAGCCCAATCCCCCTCATGGATTTCTTCAAAAACCTTGAGGGCTTGCCTCAATTCCTCGGCTTCCTCGCGGGACATCCACCCTGCAAGCTCTCTGATAGTCTGTCCGCGATTTTTCACAACGCCAAGCTTCTCATCGATAGCCTCGAGAATATAGGCAGTATTGGACACTCCAGCCTTGGCAGCCGCTCTCCTGATCATCTCGACCTTCTCCGGTGGCACTCTCAGACTGACCGGCATGTGAATGGTCCTCCTTGTATTGCAATTTGCAGTATTGTATCTCATGGAGGAGTGACTGTCAACGTGCAAAACTGCCAGAGGGGTATTCGTGAGGGGTGTGCATCGAGGTCGTATAATACAGAAAACAAAGCAACAAATTGCAAGCGCAACAATTGACCGGATTATCCAGCGCCCCTTCGGTAGTGAAAGTCTCATAAAGTTTGTTCTTCGATTAAGGTGCGAACATCTCTTGTAAAATTGCTAAAACACGGTCGAGTGTGGATGAGGAAAGCCTTCCAAGTCGTCGGACCAACCGCTCGCGATCAACGGTGCGAATCTGATCAAGGACTATATGACCTGAACGGCCTTGGAACTTGCAGGGCACACGAAAAGGATAGGCATGCCCCCCGGTCGTGAGAGGCGCCACGATGAATGTCCGCAGATTTACATTTAGCTCATCCGGCGAGACGATAACGCAGGGGCGCGTCTTCTGGATTTCACCCCCACGACCAGGGTCCAGGTTGACCAGAAAAACATCACCTCTGCCAATCTGTCCAGGCACTACCATTCCCATTCATTTTCATCAAAATGTGAACCGGCAGGCAGATCCAGTAAGAAATCCTCATTACGTTCATGCATTTCTTTGGCGGCTTGGGCCCATCCCGCCCGTGGTATGGAAGCACGCTCGATCACTATGGCGCCATCTCTGACATGCAGCTCCACCTCGTCGGTCAGACCGGCTTGAGCGATGAGTGGCTTCGGCAGCCGGATGCCACGAGAATTTCCAATACGGACCAAACGGGTCTTCATCGATCATCCTCTCCATAGCAATGTAATTACATTATAAGCCCGTAGTTGAAGCCTTGTCAACGGACATACAGGGATAGGGGTCAAATCTCCGTGCGTCCTGATTACAATAGTCAAACGGAGATTTGACCCCTTTCATACAATAGTCAAACGGAGATTTGACCCCTTTCACACTTTCACACTGTTCGACTTTGCAGGCGGAAAGGAGGCGTTTCGGTGGTTTGCTTTTCGCAATTAAATGTCCAGTAACATCGAAACCATCCGAGCAGTTGAAACGCTTTCGAAGCGGCAACCGCCTCGAAGGGCTTTCCATCCGCGACATGATCGAGGAAGGAGGGCGCTGATGCCTGTCGGCCACCACAACCTGCAGTCTGCCGCCGCGCGATCGAGATCGGCCAAGGCGGTTCTTCCCTCGACCATATCAGCTAAATGGTCAAGAGGAATTGACCGGTCTTTATTATCTCGGTTAGCGGTTGGCCCCAGTATTTTACCTCTATGCCAAGGTTTTCCAGTTTTTCAGTTACTCCCAATTCATCTGCGCACGCTTTGCATGCGGAGATTTTTACCCCTGCGGCCAACAACTCTTTTATCTTAGACTGTATTTCCGGATTTTCGCCTGTGAGCTTGGCCGTCGATCCCCATATCACGATTGTGATCTCTTTCCACCATTTTTTCTTGAGGCCATTCAAAGCGTACATGAAAACCATTTTGTCCGCCGTGACCGGGTCGCTATTTGTCCACAGTATATACAGGTGCTCCTTGTCATTCATCTTAGATTCCTCCGCATAGCATTGTGAAGAGAACATCATACTCATAAACGCCATGAACATTGCCGCCACTATTACGTTTTTCATAGTCAAGTCCATTCTGATCGGGGCAATGAAGCAATTGCAGTCTTTAGTCCGCCCGATAGAGCTTCACATGCCGCGACCACTTCGGGATGGTTTTCAAATTTTTGGAACATCTCAGGCGTTATTTCCTTAAAATTTTCGAATTCTTCCGGACTCATCATCCACCGGGCCGGGGCCCCGTAGAGGCAGGTGGTTCCGTAGCCGCACGTAAAACATGGGGGAATGGCGCTGTTAAAAGAGATCGAGTCCACCAGTTTATACTCGAAATAGCTCTTCAAACGATCCGAGATTTCGCGGGCAACCTGCTCGGCTTGCCGGTTTCCCACGGATACCACCGCTGCCAGCTTGCCCCGGGTCAGCATATGAACGTGGCGCAAAGCAAACAACCTTTCCAGGAAAGTGTGGGTGAATGCATTTGGACAGCCAAAATAGACGGGAGATCCCACGACCATGGCATCTGCCGCCAAAATCTTCTCATAGAGAGGGGCCATGTCGTCGGGTTGAATGCAGCGGTTGGTGTCGGCGCATTTAACGCATCCCGTACAGGGACTTATTTTCAACTTGGCAAGGTGGATCATCTCGAAATCGCCGTTCGTATCCCGAGCAATTTTTTCAAGCATCCGGTGGAGATTACCGTGAGGCTTGGGACTTCCATTGATCAGCAAGATCATTGTACGCTCCTTTTTAGGCACAGTCCGTCTACCGCTTTTTCAGCCTGTGATTTATTCAACCTTCGCTTGCGTTTTTTGCAAGTAATTCAGCTACTGTATCATTTCAAATGGCAGGGTAAGAATCTTCCCCTGCTGAATGATCTTTCCCGATTTCTTCAAATTCTTCATTGCTCGCGTGATACTCACTCGGTGGGCTCCGACCAGGAAACTCAGGTCTTCGTGCGTCAGCGGAAACTGAATGCTAAAACCCATCGAGCCCCTGGAGCCGTGTTCGCGGGCAACATTTACAAGCACCCTGTGGAGACGGTCCTCCAAGTTGGATAAGGACATGCTCCCCACCCGGTTCGTGAGAGAGGCTATTCTCGCGCTCAGATTTCGTATGACCTGCAGACCGATATTGGGATAGTCCAGAACCATTTTTTCAAACGAGTCTTTTGTGAAGCCGCAGATCAGGCTCTTCTCCATGCACCGGGCAGTGACCGGGTAGTCGATTTCCTCACTCAGCATGTTTTCTCCCAGGAAGTCCCCCGCCTTGCGGATATCCAAAGTGATTTCGGCTCCATCCTCCGTCGTCTTGCTGAGCTTAACTCTGCCGGCCTTTATGAGGAACATCGAATCGGCTCTATCCCCCTGTAGGAATATGAACTCTCCCCGTTCATGAACCTTTCGCATAGCTCTTTGGGCAATCGCCACCAATTCTTCGTGGCGAAGATTCTCAAAAACCCACAAGTTGCCGATACAATAGGAAGAGAGTTCAATCTCTTTTCCAATAATTCCCTCACAGAGGCAACCCATACATTCTCCTCTTGATGAACCCCTTACAGGTCATGCAATCTGTTGACCTGCTTTGGGACCAACGGATTGATCGAAGATCGAATCCACGGTGATTATCACTACATATTTGGGATGGGGCAATTGCTTCGGCGCCTTCTTCAATTGCTCCACCACCTGATCGAATACCGGGCCTGAATCCACCAGTTGGGCGGAACCTTTGAACTGATAGCCTTTGTGCTTTTCAAGATCCACGACCGTAACGGCTGCCTTTGGATTCTTCTGCAGGTTATCACGAGTCTTGAGAGAAAACAGGTCGGCAAAGACGACGTGCTCGTCGTCGATAATCCGGACGGTTCCCTTCGGCGTGGTATTCGGTACGCCATCAGGCGAAGCCGTGGCCACCCATGCCATTTTGTTCTTTACAAACTCCTGCACTTCTTCGGGGATTCTTGCCATAGGTCATCCTTTCGCCAAAATCAATACTGCCTCTGAAGTTTAACGCCGTGAGAGCCTGTTGCCCGGTCTGCTTCTTTTACTCTTAGTCCGGACTCAGGCACTGCCGTGATTTACACTTCAGATCCTTTCGCCTTTCCTGCATTGTGAGAGAGAGTGTAACAGGATGACATCGGCTTTTCTGTAGTGAACGCTACGTTGAAGATCTTTTATTGCCAGACCTTTCATTCCTTGTGGCTCGATGCCCTGCCCTAGGGATGCGCAGCGACTGTGAGCGCTTCTGATTGAGCCTGGAGGGTCCTGGCATCGAATTCCAATCCTCGAAGGGAATCGGCAACCTGCTGGAAGCCGGCGACCACCGCCTGCTGGTAAGCTGAATGTGATGCCTGATAGGCTTTGATGGCAGCACGCCGTTGAAACCACAGGGTCCCTCCGCTAAATATGGAAGCGGAAGGCGTGACTACGGATAAGACGCCCCAAGGCGGAAGGCGGGAGAGAGAAGAGGAAAAACAAAGAAGGGGGACGGAAATCCGTCCCCCTTCTTTACGAAGCGATGCTCGAGCCGTTAAAATAAAGGGCTACCCATCGGCTCAGGCGCTCGTTCGGATGCTGAAGGACCTCGCTCTCGATCGCAAGGAACCGCGTGGGCATCGATGTAGTCGAGGTACGCGGGCGATTCAACACCACAAGGATACGGGGTCACTGCTGAGATGTGGCCGGTGTTGTCCGCATCTTTGGCACTCACGCTTACTGAGTTGTCCTTGGAACAAAAGGGGCACCATCCGGCTTGGCTGTTTGAGACCAGGGCAAACGCCATGATCATCACGATTAAAACACTCATCATTACCTTCATTGCTTTCACTGTCTTTCTCCTTCCTGAACGGTGTTGCTTTTTTCGAAGTGCCATGCACTTGCCTTTCTCATTATGCATATGCAGTGCCATCGGGGAGCAACATGGCCCAAGATGTAAAAAGACATGTGTGTTCAAGTAGTTATGATTTGGGAAAAGATAACTTCCGGTTTGTTTGAGAGGGCTGTCCGTTTAAAAGTGTTTAACACTGTTTAAACATGTAAACTGGTTAAATGGCTGGAGACTGCCGGTTGGAGGACCGTGGCACAGCTTTAAGTATCGGCTCGCTTTGGTGGTGAACGGCCGGTGTGTTTTGCGCTAGGACAACGAGCAGGGCAAGGGCGATCACAAGCACGTGGGCGAGAGCAGCATCCCATACATTTTCACCACGCCTGAAGCCCTGCTCGCCGATTTCTGGAATGATGCAGATAATTGGAGGCCTTAAAATGCGAACCATCACCTTAGTAGTATCTTCCCGGGAGTCAACCAACCTGCGCTTCCTGAGCTTATTCGAGAGAGAACCGCAAGGAACTTTCATAAGCTTCGATTCTCCCGCGCTTCTTTTCAAGGTGCTGACAGGTAAGCGTTGGGAGTTACTTAAACTCATGACGGGTGCGGGACCGATGACGATTCGCGAGGCGGCGCGCAGGTCGGGGCGGGACGTAAAAGCGGTTCATGGCGACGTGCACGTGCTTTTGAAAACCGGCATTTTGCAAAAGACCGGCGAGGGTCTCATCGACTTTCCGTTTGATGCCGTGCATGTGGACTTTACGCTGAAGGCTGCGTGAGTCAGGCGGGGTGCATGCACGGATTCACCGGTAAGCCATTTGCCGGAGGTTGTCGAGTTGACATTTCCACGGAATACCTGTACAGTATTTAGAGACAGGTCGCAGGAGGTTACCCGGATGGCTATCCAAACTACCTATACAACCGCAAGGGCTAATTTAGCGAAGCTCCTGAATGAAGTGACTGAAAATCAGGAGGTTGTCATCATAACCCGCCGCGGGTCGGAAGACGTGGCGATGATCGCAGCAGCAGAGCTTTCCAGTCTGACAGAGACGGCGCATCTTCTCCGTTCTCCGAAGAATGCCGAGCGCCTGCTTAAAGCGCTGAATCGAGCACTTGCGGAGACTGAGAAACCTCAAACCGTTGAGGAATTGCGCCAAGAGGTCGGTCTTGACGAAGAGGCGTGACGCGATATTTCAGCCGGAGTTCCGTGAAGATTTACGGTATTGGGTTGAAACGGATCGTCGTATTGCTTTGCGGGTATTCGATCTCATCGAAGCTGTTCTCCGGAATCCTTTTTCGGGCATTGGAAAGCCGGAACCTTTGAAGTACCTTGGTCCTGGCACCTGGTCGCGCCGCCTCACCCAAGAACATCGCTTAGTCTATCTCGTCAGGAACGACCGGATAGACTTTTTGCAAGCACGCTTTCATTATTGATCGTTTGTGTTGGTCCGGGGCGGTAGGACCGCCAAGCCAGGATCTCGACGCTATCCCTGACCTGTCCATGACCAGAGTCCCGGTCCCGAATCGCTGCGGCCGGTTCTCCTAATATCATAATGTTATAGGACATTCCTTGCTAAGGACATCAAGGTTTGGCGCCCCAAATTGGCGATATGGCCCAACTAGCCTGCTTGTGTTTGTCTGGGGATATTATAGAATAGCAGCGCGAACCTGTTTCAGCAAACAAACATGCGAAGAAAAATACAATAACCCGGGTGGTCAATCTGGAAGTTATATGGGAAAATACGAGAAACTGTTGTTCCAGATTCTGAGGGGTACATCAGACGCGAACATCGCCTTTGACGATCTACGCCAATTGTTGTTACGCTTGGGTTTCGAAGAACGTCGTCGGGGCAGCCATTACGTCTTCAGAAAGGAACGAATCGAGGAAAAGATAAACCTTCAACGAGACGATGGCAAAGCCAAGGCCTATCAAGTACGCCAAATACGAGCAATTATATTAAGGTATAAGCTGGGGGGTGAACTTGAAAATGCAAAAGTATGAAATCATCATTTACTGGAGCGATGAGGACCAAGTCTTTGTGGCTGAGACACCGGAATTGCCCGGCTGTATGGCTCATGGAGAAACTGAGGAATTGGCGCTCAAGAATATCAAAGATGCAATCCAACTATGGATTGATACAGCTCGAAGAGTTTGGCGACCCAGTGCCGGAGCCGAAGGGACGCCGTCTTCAGTATGCATGAGTGGGTAACTGGACTCAACCCCGCGCCGCTCGCCGCAATGACGCTTACAGGATCATGCGAATAATGATACGGATTGGAAGCCAACTCACGAAAGATCAGCCTTGATCGCCAAAATTCACGCGTGTTCTCTCCCGGACATCGACGCCATCTTCGTCAGGCTACTTACTACCAGCACTGCTATGGGATTAGAGGATGAAAAAAACTCGAGCTATCAAAACCCTGCTCAATGGCACGGTGATACCCTATCCGGAAGGACTTATTTACACACTCCCCTGCTATTCTTCATAAGAAACCAGGCTTTGCTCGATTACATCAGCTATTCGCTCCCTTGTGATCACCCCGAGGACATTTTCGGTTGTAAGCGGTATCCCTCCAGGAGCTACGATGGCGGTGTTTGCTCCTTCTGCGCGCATCCGGCCTACAATCTCAAAAAGAGGAGAGTTTTCGGAAACCGTGATGCAATTCTTTTCGGCAAGGTCGCCGAGCGTCCTGTCTGAGGGGGCGTTAAGCGCCTTTAGCACATCCTTTCCCGAAACTATACCTAAAATCGATTTGCTCTCTTCCACAAGGAAAACCTGACCGTCTTCCTGGGCAACGAGCCTTTTAAAATCCTCTATCGGCATGGAAGCCGAAAGAATCTCGGGAGGACTTTCCATGATGCTTTTCGCCGGCATCAGGTAATGGAAATTGGTTCTCATGGCATTTGGCATAAAATGGCCGCGCCGAGCCAGTTTTAGTGTGTAGATAGTCTCGCGGGAGAGGATCACCCTGACGGCGTTGCTGGTGGCGACAGTCAGCGTCAACGGCAGAACGGCATGATAGTCGAGAGTCATTTCAAAGACCATGACCAGAGCGGTAATCGCAGCCCCTGTCGACCCGCTGACCATCCCCGCCATACCCGCAAGTGCGAAAACGGGGGGGCTGACCGGCAGCGACGGGAATAATGTTTTCAGCACGACTCCGTAGGCGGCTCCAGCCATTGCGCCCAAAAAGAGCGCCGGTGAAAAAATCCCGCCCGAGGCCCCCGAGCCAAGCGTAAGAGAAGTAACCAACAGCTTCAAAGCGAACAGGAGAACCAGCAGCTTGAATTCGGAGAGCTTTCCGGTGAGCACGTCTTCTATCCCGGCGTAACCTACGCCCTCGATGTAGTAGTGTCCCAGGAAAGCCATTGAAAGGTACATCAACACGCCGACCAGCAACATCCCGCCCATATGGCGGAGGTAATAATTTCCGGGCGCCCTCCGGTCGAAAATATCCTCGAAAAAATAGATGGAATGGATATAAATCGCAGAACCTATCCCCGTGATGATGCCGACCCCGAAATAAGACCCGACCAGCAGCGGGTGTAACAGATGGAAGGCGGTTTGAGACTCCGGAATGAAAAAAGCGGGATAGACGCCAAAAAAGACCTGGCCGATGTAGGTGGCTGTAGCCGTGGCTATTGCAACGGGTACCAGGGTCCTCACGCTTACCTCATTGAGCATGATCTCCACAGCGAAAAGCAACCCCCCGATCGGCGTATTGAAAGTTGCAGCTATTCCGGCTCCGGCTCCGGCCGCAACAAGGGTAATCCGCTGCCACGCCGTCATTGGTATGTACTGGCCAAGAGTCGAACCAAAGGAGGATCCAATCTGAACTATTGGACCTTCGCGCCCGACAGAACCTCCACTGCCGATGGAAAGCCCGGATGCCAAAGATTTAACAGCGGCCACTATTGGCCTTATAACGCCACGGTTGTAGTAGATCGCATCCATAACCTCCGGAACGCCATGCCCCTTAGCTTCGGGTGCGAAACGGGTAACCAGAAATGAAACCCCTGCCGCGCCAAGAACAGGCACGAGAATCACAAAAGGTCCCCAAGGGCCGGGTGGGGTGTGGAGGTTTGCTTCATAGACCAGAGAGAGCTTTCCGAGGAAGAGCAGGTTATGGAAGAAGGCTATCAACGCCCGGAAAGCCACTGCGCCGAATCCACCGATGACCCCGACCAAAACTGCGATAACTGCCAGCAGCAAAGAATTCAGGGGCGGGTGTTTTGATTGATTATTCTCCATGCCGGTATCCTGTTTTCGCTCTCATAGCATCGTGCTGTCGCATTAGGTAAGCTTTGTGGTGGAACATGTAAAGATTTGCTATGAAAATGGAATATCGGGGATGAAGGTGTTATAAGCTGCCCTTCGAGATTGTCCGAATCCCGCAAAGCTAAGCCGGCAAAGACTCTAACTTATAAGGGTGGAGCAACAGAACCAAAAGCCAAGCCCAACCGTCAGAAGAGGAATGCAGGCTTATGAAAGAGAACATTTGATTTATGGGACTATGTATTTTGGGACATGCCATGGCGGCCAACATCGCGAGGGCATTCAACCGGGATAAAACTTCTCACGTGATGGGCGCAATTCTTCCGGCGGGGGCCGTTGCCCTGACCTGCCGGGTGTCACACCCCGGTGAAAGGTTGCCATTTTTTATTAATCTTTTGTTCACCTCTTGCCGATATACGTTATTGATGCCGTAAGCGTCAACTGGTCAAATAATTTAATAGATTATGGGTCCCTTGAATGGAGCCGGTATTTTTTTATTGACATTTTACAGATTGGCTTCTAGATTAACGATGAACTAAAGTAACAAGTTCTTTGAGAAAGATGCTTTAGCTAGCCTGAAGGGCAAACTATCTGAAAAGATAGGGCGCAAAGCTTCCGGTCTACGTCGATCGAGTGGTCGATAAGATAGCGGGGTTGCTAGGGAGAGTCTGCATAGTCTGCCTCCATATAAACCCGCTATCCTTCACAGGAAGCGGGTTTTCTTTTTTGCTGAAGCCTGGAAAAAATCAAGCACATAATCGTACGCTCTAAGCAGCGGAAAGGATAATAGGATGGCAAAATTCGGCAGAAAAGCAAACAATCTTTTCCTCGTTCCATTTTTCCTTTTCGGTAGTTTGTTCCTCTCGCTATGTGTGTCTGAATTTGCCTCAGGACAAAGTATCGATTCTGACACCCTTAACCGTATCATTCAAGCTAAAGGCAGACATTGGGTCGCAAAATACAATCCCAATACAAAGGGGCTTGGTGCTGTCCTCAAACCGCAAAATGGGTCTAATGCAGACGCTTCCATGAAAACTCCAGCCGTTGCATCATTGCAACCAGTACCGGCAAATGTTAAGCAGGTTGATTGGAGAGACTACAATGGCATGACTTATGTCACACCGGTAAAGGATCAGGGCAATTGTGGATCATGTTGGGTGTTCTCATCAGTGGGGGCAATGGAATCAAGAGTACTTATAGATAATGAAATGGGAGGACTAAGAAAGTATCTCTCCGAGCAAATCGTGCTCACTTTCACGGGCCCGACAGTAGATCCACAAGATTATCCAGGTGTAGATAGCTGCAATGGCGGCTACCCCTCCGACGCAGCGAGTTTCCTCCAATCGACAGGCGTGGCACTTGAAACTTGCTATCCGTACACAGGTGCCGACGGATCTGCAAACGGCGCGTGCTCCAATTGGGAGTCCGATACTTATAAACTAACGGGTTGGCAGTATATAACAGCAACATCCGAATTACTCAAAAGCGCAATTTACTATCAAGGGCCTGTTGTTGCAACCATGGAGATTTACGAAGATTTTTACTACAATTACAGTTCAGGTATCTACTCATACGTATCGGGGAACGCGCTCGGCGGCCACGCAGTAGAAGTTGTCGGATTTAATGAAACAGGTCCGGAACCTTATTTCATCGTGAAAAACAGTTGGGGCCCGGACTGGGGTGAAAATGGATATTTCAGAATAGCATACACGGAAGTGGCAGATTGTGTCGAGTTCGGACAAGAGACGATATCGTACACCTCGTCCACAATGGCGACCGTTCCTGCTCCTCTAGCAGATTTTTACATTAAATCGCCCGATACCGGTTCCGGTATAGATGCTAGTGGAAATGCTCCTTTAACAGTAACATTCCAAGATACATCGACATCGACGACGCCGCTAATATCATGGTATTGGAATTTCGGAGATGGAACAACAAGTACCACACAAAACCCCACCCATACGTACACAACACGGGGTACATACACGGTAACCCTTGAAGCTGGAAACCAATCACACGTTAATACCGTAACGTATAATAATGTTATTGCAGTTGGGTATTTTCAAGCAACACCAACAAGTGGAACTGCATCTTTGCAAGTTCAATTTGCGAGTTTAGCCTCCGGGGCGACTTCCCAGCAATGGGAATTCGGCGACGGAGGAACCAGTACGGCGGCAAATCCCTCACATACTTATACTCAGACGGGCGTGTATTCAGTATCATTGACAACAACAGGTCCTTCGGGATCGAGCACGAAAACGGAGAACAATCTGATCAATGTAAGTGCACCACCTGCGCCCGGCATCACAAATATGGCAGCAACGCCAAGCTCAGGAAAGGCGCCTTTACCTGTTCAGTTTACCTGTGCAACAACAGGAACAGTTTCATCGTATGTATGGAGCTTTGGAGATGGATCAACGAGTTCCGCTCAAAATCCGTCACATACTTATACAACCGCCGGTACTTATACAGTATCATTAACGGTGCAAGGAACCGGGGGAAGTAATACAAAATCAATCACGATCACGGTGAACGCAACTGCTCCTACTGCCAATATAGGAGCAACGCCAACCTCAGGAGACATACCTTTACCGGTTCAGTTTACCAGCACATCGACGGGTACGATTTCTTCTTATCTATGGAGCTTTGGGGATGGATCAACGAGTACCGCCCAAAATCCATCCCATACTTATACAACGGCCGGCACTTATACCGTTACTTTGACAGTAAGCGGCGCCGGAGGAACCAGTGAAAAAACGATCTCGATAACCGCTAATCCGCCAGCACCTGCGGCGAACATGACAGCGTCTCCAACTTCAGGAAAGGCGCCTTTTACGGTCCAATTTACCAGCACGTCGACAGGGACAATCTCCTCCTATCTATGGAGCTTTGGGGATGGATCAACGAGTACCGCCCAAAATCCATCACACACTTATACAGCCACCGGCACTTATTTTGCCGCATTGACCGTAACGGGTCCCGGAGGAAGCAGTGAAAAAACGATTACGATCACAGCTTACACATCTCCGGTTGCAAACATAACTGCATCTCCAACCTCAGGAGACATACCTTTACCGGTTCAATTCACCAGCACGTCGACGGGGACAATTTCCTCCTACCAATGGAGCTTTGGAGATGGATCAACGAGCACGGCCCAAAATCCATCCCATACTTATACAACCGCCGGCACTTATACCGTAGCGTTGACCGTAACTGGACCCGGGGGAACCAGTGCTAAATCGATCTCGATCATCGGGAAGCCGGCGGCCCCTGTCGCCAACATAACGGCATCTCCAACTTCAGGAAAGGCGCCTTTGGCGGTTCAATTTACCAGCACGTCGACAGGGACAATCTCCTCCTATCAATGGAGCTTTGGAGATGGATCGAAGAGTTCCGCACAGAATCCATCACATACTTATTCAACCGCAGGCACTTATACAGTAACGTTGACAGTGACGGGTCCCGGAGGCAGCAATACAAAGACGACCACGATCACAGGTTACACACCTCCGGTTGCCAGCATAAAAGCGTCTTCAAATAATGGAACCGCGCCTCTCCCGGTTCAATTCACCAGCACATCGACAGGGACAATTTCCTCCTATCAATGGAACTTTGGAGATGGATCAACGAGCGCCGCACAAAATCCATCCCATACTTACACAACCGCGGGCACATATACAGTGGCGTTGACAGTAACCGGTCCCGGAGGAACCAGTAAAAAAACGGCCTCGATCACCTCGAAGGCGGCGGTCAGTCTTGCCGGCACAACGGCATCTCCAACTTCGGGAAAGGCGCCTTTGCGGGCTAAATTCACCAGCGCATCGGCAGGGACAATTTCGTCCTTTAAATGGAACTTCGGGGATGGATCGACCAGTGCCGCGCGTAATCCGGCACATATTTATAAAACCGCCGGCACTTATACTGTTACATTGACAGTAAGAGGTTCTGGAGGAACCAGTACAAAAACAGCAGCAAACATGATTACCGTGGAATAAATGGAGAAACCACCGTTATCAATAACAGCACACCCAACTGGCTGCGAGGAGGATGCATCATCCGCAGCCAGTTGTTTATATGAGCGTGCAAGGAGGAGTGCTTTAAATTGCATCAGGCCGGAGAGATTGATGCTGATGATTTTGCCGGTCAGCACCAATCTTCCGGTTTGATATTTCTTTTTTCATGCCCCTCTAAAATTGGGTTTCCTTTTCTCTGTGAAGGCGACCAAGGATTCCTTGCAGTCATTCGACGGCAGAAGGAGCATATTCTTGTGAATGGCCATGGAAATCCCGTCCCGGACAGAGGTAAACCGGCTAAAGTTGAGGACTTCCTTTGTGTTCTGGACTGCTAGAGGGGCGGATTCCAGAATCTCTTCCGCCAACTTTTTGGCAGTGGCCATCAGTGATTGTTGATCCGGGAGAACTTCAATGACCAGCCCCATTTTCGCCACTTCGGCAGCGTTGAAAAAACGGCCAGTAAAGGCCATCTGCCGCGTATACATCTGACCGATGATTAAGGGGAGGCGCTGCAAGACTCCCATGTCGGCCACAATACCGATCCTTGCCTCTCGAATGGAAAATGATGCATCCTGTGTGCACAGGCGAAGATCGCAGGAGGCAATAATATCCAGCCCCGCTCCGACGCACATGCCGTGGACTGCGGCTATCACCGGTTTTTTGCACTCTTCAATGGCATGACAGCACTCGAAAATGTTTTTGTCTTTAAGGGGAAGTTCGAGGAGGGCCTTCGCCGCACTGCCAAATCCGCGGGACATAGCGTCTTTGAGATCGAGCCCGGCGGAGAAGATGCGTGCATTGCTCTTGAGAATGATCGCCCGGGTTTCGTCATCAACCGCAAGCTCATTAAAGGTATCAGTGATTTCCGTCGCCAATTCATAGCTCAGGGCGTTTAAGCTATCCACCCTATTGAGTCCGACCGTTGCAATATGATTCTCCTTTTCCACTTCTATCCATTTGTGATTCATAATGAGACCCCATGTTGTCGGTTGCTTTAGTCCGGAATAACGCATCAACTTTTGCGCTATGCACCCGAACTGCTGTTGAACTAGGATTTTTGCCCGAAAAACCTCCGCTGCACTTCTGAAGCCCCCAACAGCATACGATTTTCCCAGTAGAATACGCAAGTGAAACGTTTGTGAGACAAGGGTGCGGACGACCATTGCGTTCAGCTCATACTTATGTCAAAAGAGGAGGGAGCAACGGACGAAGCCAATATGAGCTCGCACCGGAGAGCGAACGCTTTGTCTTTCAGGGATTCCTAACCTTGTTCTGTGCAACGCACATGGGCGCGGCACAATTCGGGTTGCTTCCCGAAGAACCTGATTTAGCTTGTTAAACGATGAACTACGATCGGGAGGAATAGACATGTGGCATGCAAACGCACTGGATCTCGCCTTGTATGTTACTGAGCACTGGGGCGATGAACGGTTATCCGAATCGAGCAGCGCAATCGATTGCGGCCCCGGGGATTCGCTCCCCGATCAGGAAACTCTCGATCATCTCATCTCATCTTGCTACCAGGCAAGCCTTATGAGGGAGGAAGGCAGACCGGTGCGGTTCCGTCTCGTTTTGAGGGAGCCCGATTGTTTCGACAGTAAGGACGGACCACCTACGGGGCTGCATCCGCTTCCGTTTAGCGAGCCGCAAACTTTTGACGAGTACAAACTGCAGAGGCTGTCTCCTGCGGCCGATTTTTACCGATCCCTGATTGGAGTAAGAGATAGCGCTCAGGAGGGTCTGCAGATATGGGGCATGATACACTCCGGGTCTCGATGGATCCAAAATGTGTACGGCGGAAGGATGATCGCGCCCGCTCTGCCCTTCTCGCTGGTTGTTTATGTGACCGATCCCGGTCGAATAACCGTTTGCAAAGGTCCTTTGACTATAGCAACATTAAATCGCGGCCGGATCATTTCTCCTTCACATGAAGTCTTTGACTCAGTCTGGCTTCCCACCAGTTTTGCCTCAGTTCGTTCCAAGTTATGGGAGTTACACACAGGGGCAAAGGATGCAGCCAAAGAGCCCTGGGCCGATCTCGATCCTGGTATTGCGAACACAATTGCCCAACAAGTAGCCAGGCGTATCATCAGTTATGTCAGAAATTCCGGTCACGGCGGCACAATCCTTGTGATCCCTCCGCAAATGGCCAAGCAGGTATTCGAGGAAAACCCATACTTGAGCATTGAATACAGGGTGACTGACGAGGCCACACGAAAAAGATTTCAGACGTTGCTGGTCAACCTTATGAATACACTTGCCGAGGTGCATGGCAGGAAGGCAGGCAAAGCCAAGCCCGTTGGATGGGATGAGTATGTGGCCAGCAAAGAAGAATCCCTTGCTCTGCTGGATGAGGCCGTTTTTGATCTCGCGCATCTCTTTGCGGATTTGACCTCGGTGGATGGTGCGGTGATATTCACCGGGGGGTTCGAGTTGCTGGGGTTCGGGGCCATGATATCCGTGGGACTTAAGGGGCCGAAGACAGTGGCTCGCGCATTGGATATAGAGGGGTGTCAGACAGAAGATGTGCACTCCGGAAACTTCGGCGCGCGGCACCGGTCTGCATTCCGTTTTTGTAATGCCGTGCACGAAGCTATTGCTATCGTGATCTCTCAAGACAGGTTGGTACGCTTCGTCAAATGGAAAGATGGCATGGTTACCTATTGGTATCATGTCGCAACAAGCATGATGGATTTTTAATAAGACACCGCTCAGATTAAACGCAAAGAATATTAAAGGAGGATTTATGGTTTCCAGGATTCTTGTGCCGACAGATGGTTCCGAGACAGCCCGAAAGGCAGTCAAGTATGCGGTTGACCTTGCAAAACAGTTGAATGCCTCCGTAATTGTCCTGACCGTTATTGATAATCGTTCGTTTATAGCCCAGACAGTCCCTGCCGTGGATACTCCAATGCATGTAATAGAGCCTATCGAAGATTATCTGCGGCAAGCGGCCAGGGAACATGCCGAGGAGATAAAGAAGATGTGTGAGAAGAGTGGCGTACAATCAGAGACTGTTATAAGGACAGGGCACCCTGTAGAGGGTATTGTAAAAGAGGCTAAAAAGTCAAAGGCGGATCTCATTGTTGTGGGTTCACACGGTAGAAGTGCTTTAGCAGCCACAGTACTTGGCAGCGTTGCCTATGGAGTCATTCATAACGAGACAAAGGTGCCTGTGCTCATCGTGCGGAGAGCCTGATAACGGACATCCCGGTTTCAAGTCTGACGCAGACTGGTGGGAAATGAAACACAAGTGACATGAAACGCCGCCGCATTGGAAATGATCGTGACAAATGCTGACACCAACTGAATACATTAAAATCTTCACTGCCTTACTCGGCATTGTGAATCCAATTGGCGCAGTTCCTCTATTCATCAGCATGACCGCCAGCCAATCCGAACAGGCACGCCGGCGAACGGGTATGCTTAGCGCTTTTACTGTTGCTGTAGTTTTGATTGGGGCATGCGTGTTGGGAGAATCGCTGTTGTGGTTCTTCGGTGTGAGTTTGGCCGCATTTCGGGTGGGAGGGGGAATCCTTATCATGCTCCTTGCCATCACTATGTTTAACGCCCAGTTGAGCGGAAGCAAGGCGACACCTGAGGAAACAAAGGAGGCCGAAAAAAAGGATGACATAGCCATAGTGCCGCTTGCCATACCCCTTTTAGCCGGCCCCGGCGCGATAAGCACCGTGATCATCTTTGGTGAGCACCCTTCGGACTGGGGGCATAAAGGTCTTCTCATTGCATGCTGCGTACTGGTTTCAATAACCGTATGGATTACCCTTCGGATGGCAATACCAATTGGCGCTTGGCTTGGAAAGACCGGCATAAATATCGTAACGCGCCTGATGGGTCTGCTTTTGGCCGCCATCGCCGTGGAGATCATTGCCGGCGGCCTTAGCAAGCTCCTGCCTGGATTAGTCAAAGGATAAAAGGGCGGGCGAATAGGTGAAGGGGTGAATTAAAAGATTAGGGATTGAGGGGTTTAGGCTGAAGGGGCTTAGGCAGGGCTTAAAAGGTTCTAAACTCGCTAATCGGGTCTCTTCATAATACCAACTCCCGTCAGCCTGGTTGAGACCTTCAGCCTTAACCCCTAACTCGGTACACGGTGTTCCGAGAGGCCTTTCGGGAGAAATCCGGGTGCAAAATAGAGCTTCAGCATCCGCCGATGATTAGCTTAATACATTGTTGAGGGCGGTGTTCGGATTTTAGAGGAGTTAAACGGAGTTCATCTGCGAAGGAGGATTCACCATGACTATGGACGACATTAAATCGGCGATTCTGGGTCTGAGCGATGCAGATCAGAGAAAGTTCATCACTGAGGTGGTTCCGCTGCTCTGGGGGAAGGCATGCCTGGACGACTCCTGTGTTGCCAAGTTCAGGGAACTCGTTGACGAAGCGACAGTGAAGGAATACCGCGAACAGCACTTCGGAAGCATCTGAGCGGAAAAACCGCCGATCCCGGCCGTCCGGAATGGACCTCGAGTCCGTCGTCAATGTGTTAATCAGTCCATCGATTAGGAAGCCGAGCCGCTCGAACAGGGTGGCGGAGAGCAAAGCTGATTATCTTTTTCCACAGTGCCCTGCGGAGTTCACATTCGGTTGGGTTGCTGTCTCTTAGCACACCCCATGCAACATGAGGGTCTAGAAAATATTTGTTCAGATTGCGAAAACGAGAACGGACCTCTTCTTTGGGAAGACCGACATAATCAGACCTAGCTCCAGGGTATCCAAATAAGTATAGCCTTCCCACCGAATTGAATTGCGCACATCCATGGGTAGTTGATTAAAGAGCGCCGTTCCCGGAAGGGGGCATAGTAGACCGGCTCTGATAATATCCGGTTTAGCCCAGCGCAGGAAGCCGACCGTTTCGTTCCAATCTTTTTCGGTCTCTCCAGGTAAACCCAGCATTATATCCGTGAAAATCCTGAGACCGGCTTTTCTCGTAATTTCAACCGCACGTCTGTTCAAGTCCAGGGAACTCTTTTTCCCGATCGCCGTGAGCATTGTCTCCGAGCCGGTTTCGATTCCATACTCAACCATAATGCAGCCTGCGGACTTCATTTCATTTAGCAACTCCGGCCTCGCCTGATCGACGCGAAGGCAGCAATCCCAGCGGATTTTATTCAAACCGGAATTACGCAGAGCTTCACAGAGCAAAACAAGCCTGTTAGGGTCAGCTCCAATCGAATCATCTTCAAAATGGATGGCCTCAACTCCAAACTCCTTTACAACATGCTTGACCTGATCGATTACATGATCAATCGAATGAAAACGAACTCCGGGGCCGGAGACCAGGGGGCCGGCACAAAACCAGCAAGAGCCGACACAACCTCGTGAAGTACGGATATTTGTCACTTCCAGGTTGAGCCAGGGAATCATCCACCGGTTGGGTTGAGTGTAGAAGTTCATGTCAAACAAGTGATAGGCAGGGTGACCGAGTTCGTCCAAGTCTTTCCGGCGCGGTCTTGGAAGGGTGGCCGTCACCTCATCACCACTTCGAAAGACCAATCCCGGAATATCATCGTTTATACCGCTTCTGATGAGATCCAACATGGTTAACTCACCTTCACCAACCACGACTGCATCCAGTTCCGGGATCTCTCGCAGCGTCCGTTCCGGTAGGGCCGTTGGGTGTGGTCCACCAGCAACTACGACCGTGTTCGCACCACAAATTCTTTTTACAAAATTGGCAATACGGGCAGCCTCAATCATTCCGGGGGTAAGAATCGATAACCCGACAAGTTCAGGCTTGAACTCACGCAGTTCGCCCTTGATGAGTTCATCAATGGCCGCTCTGTTATAGTTATTCTTGATCAGATGCTCTTCGCAGTTTAAGACGCGAACCTCGCAGCCTCCCTTTTCGAGAACATATGCAATATGAGCAAGGCCGGTAGGTACCCAATGAGAACGAAAAGCCCCCTGCGGCCAATAATTATCCGGCCACCCGGGATAGATCAAATAAACTCTCATATTCTTTTGAGCACCTCTCTAAGAATTTTTCGGCGCAATGTGTCTAATTTATTAGGCTCTCTTTGCAGCATCGAAGGGGTGACGAGTGCTTTTAGAGGCATCGGTATGGTGAGCTTTAGCCGAGCAGCAAGATCGAGGCATTCTTCCGATTTCAAAACACGCCAGCATAAGTTCAACCCAACCATGACGGAAGCCATGCACCCGCTTGGAGCCAGTATTTTAGACAAGTAGGCGGTATCGAGCCTGCCCGCCTTTCCAAGGCATATCTGGCGAATGTCATAAAGCTGGAGAAGTCTGTCATACGAGTGGCTGGTTGCAGCGTGCACCGACGCAATCAAGAGAAGACCTGCCGGAGAGGGCAATGATGGAAAAGGTCCGGGGGTTTTCTCAAACTGTAATTCATCGAAAGAACATGACATATTCCGGCGCAGTCTTGGAGAATTAACAAGGTTCCAATGTATCTCAACCAAGCCTCCAGGCCAGCCGTCAGGTTCCCAGGCCTCCTGCCCGTAATCGAGAGCATGCTTCATCCTGCCACCCATAGTCCGGCGATAACCAAGTCCTTCAAGAACAGGCGAGACGTCTGCCGCTGCATTACGCGGCACCATAATATCTACATCGGTAAATGTACGCAAAGAAGGCGGATTATAAAGCCGGTCGGCAAAATGAGCTCCCTTCAAAATGAAAGCTGGAATCGATTTTGCCGACAGGGCTTTCATCAGGTTGTCCCCCTGCCGCCGGAGCATAAGAGAAAGTACCATTCCGGCACGGAGACGCCCTTTTTTCGAAGCAATAATCGATTCGATATCTTCTTTCCCGCCGCCCGCCACCAGTTCCGCGCCGCCCCCGGCCTGCGCAGCCGAAAGGTTTGAGACCGTTGCGGGCAACACTCCATGGCTCTCTGCCACATTGAGGATCTTGTCCAGAGCGGTCTTAGCAAGTGCCCGCGGCGGAGCGGACAATTTCAAGCCCTCAGGGTCGGAGAGCAGTATAAGCCAGGGAAGGGACATGGAAAGTTGTATCCTACTTCTCCAGAAACGGAGACAGGCATTCGTGCAAGGTTTCAAGACGGGGCGAGGCGCTTAGCATGAAACATTTGCAATTCCCGACAAGATTGGCGAGAGCTTTAAAGGATTTTCCGGAGGGACCGCTGCCGCGGCGGTCAATAGCAGAAATGTTTTCCCTCGCTAAAAAACTCAAAGCGGCAACATTACTTATTGGTTCAATTCTATGGGCTCCCGTGTTGCGCTCTCCAAGGAAAATTATGATGCCCGGCTTTATGGAAGAGCACGCTCCTGCTCCCTGGACTATCCCCGGATCGAAATAGACTTCATGGGCGCCCTCAATGCTTGGCGGGCCAAGACCCTCAATCCACGGCAGCAACTCCAGGGAGGGCCGGCAGACCTTAAGGCGCGGCAGAAGTCCCCATATTCGGGGCGAACCTTGATTGATTTCGACACCGGTTACAAAGCTTATATCATCGCTTACGATCTTCATCCCGGAGTTCGCCAAGGCCAACGCAGTGGTTGTCTTTCCCGTACCGCCGGCCCCGGATATAACAACCGCGCGATCGTTGTGGGCATTCATTATCAGAGTCGCGGCATGAATCATATGATGATCGTCTCGCCTCAAAAACTCCGCCAGGATCGGCATAAAATTGCCTGAAATAAGGCGCCATTCGCCGCCAGGCTTGAAAGAAATTTCGGCGCGGCATGAAGCGAGGTCAAAGCAGGCGAGCGAAAGTCCATGCAGCTTTATCCACCGCCGGGTTTCGTCCCCGCAGTAGGTTGCATGAATACCCTCAGGCAACTCTCCGTCCCAGAGAAGACGGCCCGAGGGTAGGAACTCACTTTCTTCAGAATAGTCGGAGCGGATCGAAATAAAACAATTCGGCTCCTTTCCCAAATCGCTTGAGAATGCAGACAGCAGAGAGTCCACTTCCTGAATTGCCTCCATGGCCATTGCCTCCACAAGGAGGCTAAGGCCATGGATATTATAAGAACGTGACAAAAGCATATAAGGATTTACGTGGCAGGTCTAACGCCGGAAACGACGCGTACCGCATTGCCTTCCGTTATTTCAACGAGTTTTTCACATTTTTCCAGGGTTGGTTCCGCATAAGGTTTCTTGCTCTCGTTATTCTCTTCCATAGTTTCCCTCCTTTGAATTCATTGGTATGGAATTAAAACAGTTGCTCAGCGTTCGCTCAGCTCCAAGCAGCCCTTTCGGCTTAACTGCGAATCGGATAAGAAAATAGTTCGGCCATCTTCGGCCCTGGCGGACTTGTAACAGTCCTGTCTGACAACGTTACCCACAAATGGGCGTGGAATCGCCCGAACACTTCTCGAGGATGGACACTTACGTGAAGAGTGGCCTCAAATCCGGCAAGTCTCAAAAAATGGAACATCAGTAGCCCTTCCCTTAGGCATGCGCGCCGGACCATGTAAACAGGGCGTCTCAATCGATTTTTCACAACATTTGCCAGATCCTCAGCAGACATGCCTCGATATGGCTGGAATAAAGGAGATGGAGTAAAGATTTCAAGAATGGTCTTCAGCGAAAGAACTCTCAGCAAAAGAGGGATAACGGCTGCAATGGTCCAAACATGAACGGCGAAAGCAATTCTAAGCGTTTTTTTCATTTGCCTCCGAGATCAGACCTTCCGCCAGCATTCTATCGGCAAGCGTCGTTAGATCTTTTAGCAGCCTCTCTTCAGAGACCGTGAATATTGCTTCTAATTCGCGGCAGATATCGGCAAGGGTCTTGTTACCGTCTACGGCCTCGAGAAATGCTCTTGTCGTATCGTTGCAGCTATAGAGAAAGCCTGTGCTGAGGGATACCAGGACCGTTTCATGTCCATCCCCGAGAGATTGAAAGACCACGTCCTCACTTAGGCAAAACCTGGTATCACTGGTGGGCATCACAAAAATCCATCTTAATAACAGAAAATAGTACTATACAAGTGTGTTTCGGAGTATGTCAAACCTTTCCTGGTAGAGAATCACCGGAGATGGGACGAGCACAACGCATCCGTGCGTTATCTCAAACGTGTTACGCTTTTTTGCAGAATGCCGGATTATCAGCTTGCGTGCGCCTCACTAATCAGGTGCCCGAGGCAATACGTCATGGTAGTATATGATGATGGCGATCATAAATAAGAGATACATGCCGGCCGGAGTGATCCTGGGCCTTTTGGTTGTGTTGTGTGCCGGCGGATTCTTGCTGTATGCGGACAGGCAGGACAGAGCGGGGTACACCGGCCCAATCGAAAAGATCACTGTCGGCGCTGTGGGCAATGAAACCTCCACCCTGGTCTTAATTGCAGCAAAAATGGGATATTTCCGGAGAAATGGCCTTGATGTCACCATCCAGGAATATCAATCGGGGAACTTCTCGGTCGACGCACTTCTGGACAACAAAGTCGATTTGGCATCCTGCTCTGAATTTGCTCTTGTCGAAAGGATCTTTAAGCGAGGCAAGAATCTTAAATGCCTGGGGTCCTATGCAACTGTCGATAACACCGAGGTCATTGGCCGCAAAGATAAAATGGCCAATCCCGGAGATCTGAGAGGGAAAAGAATAGGAGTAACATCCACTAGCATTGCCTCTTTTTACCTCGGAGTTTTTCTTACTTTCAACGGTCTGGCTCTCGACGATGTGGAACTGGTGGACATCAAACCGTTCGATATGAAAGATGCACTGGAAGAGGGGAAGGTGGATGCGGTCATCACGTGGGAACCGAACGCGTGGAGCGTAAAGGGGAAGATGGGTGAGAGGGTGGTTGCCTGGCCGGGTCAAAGCCAGCCCTACTATTGGCTGCTGGTTAGCACCAGTGACGTGGTGGGAGCACGGGCCGGCGCCATCGAACGTTTCATGAGGGCGCTGGCTCGCGCTGAAGATTTTGCGAGGCAAAAAGGAGATGAAGCCAAGGCAATTGTCAGAGGCCGGTATAACTTTGATTCCGCTTATCTGAACCACGTTTGGTGGTCCAGGACAAAATATGAACTATCCCTTGACCAGGCCTTGCTCCTTGCCATGGAAGACGAAGCGCGCTGGATGATCAAAAATGATATGGCCTACGGTCACAAAGAGATTCCCGATTACCTGCATCACCTGTATCCGGATGCTTTATTAAGTGCGAGGCCAAAATCTGTCCGGCTGATATCGATGGAAACACGTGAGGGCAATTAGCGGATCTTCCTCGCCTCTTGTTTGGGTATTTCAATGAAGATCAAGACAGGGTTAAAGATTGTCGTAGCCACATCTTTGGCTATTATATCGATTGCGATGGGGACCTCCTTTGTCGCGGGTAAACATGTGCGCGAAATGGCCCGGGAAGAACAGTCCTTGAGCCAAATTCTCGAAAAGATAAGCGGTCTGCGAGCTCTCACCTACGATTTCTTAATGTACCGGACGGAGCGCGCCAAAAGCCAATGGTGGTTGACTCATCATGACATTGAACACTTTCTGGCTGCCCCGCAATTTCAGACCTCGGGCAATGATGAGGCTTTCGTCGATCTTAAAGCCCGCCACTCCAGAGTGCGCGATATTTTTGAACACCTGCTTCAAGCGCATGAGAAGAAGGCCTCGAGTCCCGAGCTGGAGCCTATGCTCAAAGAGATCGAAAACAGACTGACCGGACAACTGCTGTTCGAGACCCAAAGCATGGTTACCGACATTTTTCAATTGTCGTCCGCGCTCAGCCAGAAATCGAGCCACACCTTGCGGCTGGCCGATTTAATCATTACCGGGTCCTGGATATCGGTTCTGCTCATCATAATTATAAACGCCATTTACATTTTTACCTCGGTAGTCAAACCTCTTTTCGCGCTGCACAGGGGAGTGGGGATCGTAGCCACCGGCGATTTGGACCACAGGGTGGGGAGCGATATACAAAACGAGGTGGGGGACCTCTCCAAGGCCTTCGATCAAATGACGGCAAACCTGAAAGAATATACCTTCCAGTTGGAAAGGGGTAACAGGGAACTCGAGGACTTCGCCTTTGTCACCTCTCATGACCTCCAGGAACCGTTACGTAAGATACAGACCTTTGCCGACCGGCTAAAAGGAATGAACCACAACGGCGCCGAAGACAAAGCGCACGATTACCTGGCAAGAATCGAGCGATCCGCCGCAAGAATGCAGGACTTGATCTTTGCTCTTTTCAGGTACTCGAGTATAAAGACTGGATTCGAGCCCATCAGACCAATCGACCTCAAAGCAGCCGTTGAGCAGGCCGTAGCTGATTTAGAATCGTTGCGCGGACAAACCGAAGGGATTATAAAGGTTGGCGAGCTTCCCCATATCGAGGCAGATCAGGCTCAAATGCGGCACCTGTTTCAAAACCTTATTGACAACGGCTTGAGATATCAAGGCGAGCAAAAGCCTTTCGTGCAGGTGTATTCTAATTGCACATGCTCTGAGGGGTGCTTCGAGATTCATGTCAAAGACAATGGGATCGGGTTTGAAGAGTCCTATCTCGACAAAATTTTTAAGCCGTTCCAAAGACTGCATGGAAAGAATTCACCCTACCGGGGCGCGGGAATCGGTCTTACTATTTGCCGCAGGATTGTCGAGCGGCACGGGGGCAACATTACAGCTCAAAGTGAGCCGGATAAAGGATCGATTTTTACAGTGAGACTACCTCAAATACAGAAAAAAACGGAAAGTTTAGTGTAGTGCCTGATTACCTTAAACCGACAGTTTTAATGGCCGACGACGATGAAGATGATTGCCTGCTAGCCAGGGACGCATTCGAGCAGGCCCTTTTAAAGGGCAGCTTTCTCTGCGTTGAGGATGGCAATGAGCTCCTGGAATCTTTGAAGAGCGTGGCCGGCGAACCCGAATACCTCCCGGATTTAATCCTGCTAGATCTCAACATGCCCCGAAAGGATGGGCGAGAGGCCCTGAAGGAGATCAAGTCCTATCCGGAATTCCGGGACATTCCCATCGTTGTGTTTACATCATCGCGCGAAGAAAAGGACGTAGTCTTCAGCCGGGAGATGGGGGCTGATTCCTTTATCACTAAACCGGCAAAATTCGATCATTGGGTCCAACTGATGACCTGTCTCGCTGAGAAATGGTTACATTAGTTTAGAAACGGTACCTGAAAATTCAGCCCAGACTGCACTGATCGCGAAGCCTTTGAGAAAGATCTTTTACGGTACTGAAAGCTTTCTCCACCGTGATTTCGCCATCGGGATTAATGAGACAGCAGGTCGCGGGTGAGAGCATGCTCCGAGCGAGGAGCAACTTCCGGTCAACACCCTTTTTTTCGAGAATGTCCCAGATGCTTCTCAAGCGCATCTCCAGGGATTTAAGTCCTTCCGTTCCGAATGGTTCAAAATTGGTTGGGACTATACCCCAGACGATCACACCGCCTCGATCCAGGAACTTGAGGATGGAACCGGCATATAAAGCAAAAACTTCGCCGTTTGAATATACATCCAATGAGAGCACATCCAGATCCAACCCCAGAAGAAGGTCCCAATCCGGATTGCCGCAAAGATGAACTCCACGGGGCTTTTCGATAAGCGAAAAGAAAATCTTGAGGTCCCGCCTGGCTGCAACATCCCCGTAACCTGACATGCCGCTGAATACAAACTGCAGCCCGGGCTCATCTATGAACATGAAGGCATTGGGATTAAGCTTCTTCAAGCGATTCAGTTGGACATTTACACGGCGTGCCATAAATTCGAGCATGAAAGGGCGGACCGTGTCGTCGAAAAGGATCGGACGTTTATCCTGATCCAGTACATTGAATCCAAAACTGATCGGACCTTCCAACTGCCCCCGGATGGCCGCTCTTTTCGAAAGGTCCATCTGGAGGAACCTGTGATAGACCACCGAATAGGTTTCGCTGATATCAAAGTGTTCCGAATCTTCGAAGTGGGCCAGTGCTTCTTCTACTTCAAGGGCAAATCTATCGATGGAAAAGCGGAGGCTTCGATTTTGCATGTCCAGAACGATCCCTGGGAAATGCTCTGAGGCTTGAACGTACATGTCCTCGTAATAGTTTAGAAGAGGGAGTTGCGGCCAAAACGGCACATCCAGGGAGAGCGCCGTTTCCAGGGCGCGGTCCACATCCTTGTGGGGCATTACCGCCATTGCGGTCGTAAGGAGGTTTCCGGGAATACTCATGTTAAATCTCTCCGGGAAGGCAGAGGCTCAATTTCAAGGACCGGTGTTTGCCAAAGGTTAAGATAGGTCGATACTGCCGCAATCACCATCGGGAGCACGCCCAGTGCTATGAAGACCGCGTCACCGGGCAAACGGGCCCATTCGAGGAGCTTCACAAATCCCTGATTCAAATAATCGAGTCCACGTGCGTGCCAGTATCCGTGGCTCAGGACGTCATAGAACTGCATAACGCCCCCGGGGAAAAGACTTCCTGCAAGCATCAGCGCCAGACCGGCATTCAAGCCCCAAAATGATACACGCACGTATTTTTCGGTGCGTGCCCACTGCGCATCCGAGGACACCTGGCGAAAGGCCAGAACCATCAAAGCAATTGCCTCCATGCCGAAGGCGCCCATGAGCGCGGCGTGGCCGTGGTTCGGCGTGAGTATCGTGCCTATCTCGAAATAACTCACGATGGGCAGGTTGATCAGAAATCCGAAGACGCCCGCACCGGTGAAATTCCAGAACCCTACCGCCATAAGGAAATAGAAGGTCCATTTATGAGGGATGGGAATAGGCTTACCGGACTCGTCGCGCATGCCCCTTGTCAGTTTGATGAAATCCCAGGCATCCAGCGTGAGCAGAGTCAGAGGAACAACCTCCATGGCCGAGAATATGGAAGAGAGGGCAAGGTTGACATTAGTCTGGCCGGTCCAATACCAGTGATGCCCGGTGCCGATAATTCCGGCGCCCAGAAAGAGAATGGCGTCCAGGTAAATTATTCGTGTCGCGGTGAGGCGGGAAACCACTCCCAGCCGGTAAAAAATGACGGCCACCATGACCGTTACAAAGAGTTCAAAAAAGCCTTCGACCCAGAGATGGATGATCCAGAAGCGCCAGTTGTCGACGATGGAATACCCCGTAGTGCTGCCGAAAAAGAACGCCGGCAGATAGAAAAGCGGAATCGTCAGGGCCGAGAGCATGAAAAGCCACGCAATCTCCTTGCGTTCCGGGTCGCGCATGGCGGACCCAAGGCCTCGAAACAGCAAAACGGCCCAAAGCACCAGTCCCAAGGCGAGCATGACCTGCCAACCCCGGCCAAGGTCGAGGTATTCCCAGCCCTGGTGTCCGAACCAGAACCAGAGGTTGCCGAGGAGTTGATTGATGCCCAGGAATTCGCCCAGAAGACTTCCTGCCACAACCACCACCAGTGCCCAAAACAGCAGGTTGATTCCCCACACTTGCCCCTTCGGTTCCGTTCCACCCAATGCGCGGGTTAGCAGCAAACCACCTGCGACGTAAGCGGTCGCGATCCAGAAAAGAGCCAACTGCAGATGCCAGGTGCGCAAAATGTTACTCGGAAACACCTGGTTGAGATCGATTCCGTAAAAGCTCCCCGGTTCAGCCCGGAAGTGCGCTGTGGCGCCGCCCACCAGAACTTGCGCCAGGAAAAGAAGGGCCACCACCAGGAAGAACTTTATGGTCGCTCGCTGGCTCTCGCTTCCTCTGCCGGGAAGCATCTGTGGATGGACGGTCGGAGCTGTTCCCTTCCAGCCGAGGTAGTCGAATTTGCCGAAAGCAAACAACACGAGTCCCGTGCCCACCAGGAGTGTGATCAGGCTGATGGCGCTCCATAGAACGGCGTCGCTGGTAGGGGTATTGCCCACCAGCGGGTCATACGGAAAATTGTTGGTGTAAGTTTGATTCCTGCCGGGGCGATCAGCAACTGAGGCCCAGGCCGCCCATGCAAAAAAGGAGGTAAGTTGCTTCAGTTCCTTGCCATCGCTGATATAGTTTTTCTTCAATCCGCCGTTTCGGGCCGGTCCGGAAAAGTAGTCGGCCCATTTCGTTATCTGTTTTTGGTAAGAAGCCGCTTCCGGTTCCGTGAAGACCAGTGTTTTGTTCGCGGGGTCGTAGCGATTCTTTTTCAGGAGGAGCCGAACCTCGTCTTCGACGGTCCCCTGCTCCACACGGGTCAATTGGTCCATGGGGCGTCCGAAGAGCTTTTGAGCCTGAGCTTCGGCGGCGTCGACGCCCAGGGTGTGCAGGTAGGCGGCGGAAAAATCAGGCCCGAGGTAGGCCCCGTGACCCCAGATCGTGCCGTTTTCCATCAGGCCATATTTGAGAAATATTTCTTGGCCTGCTGAGATCTCCTGCCCGGTCAGCAAGGTTTCCCCGGAGGTCGAGACAACTTTATCCGGAATGGGCGGAGCATCGCGGTAGGCAAGAAAAGCCACCAGAATCAGGACGGCAAATCCGATCGACATCGTAATTATGACCGCTCGTCTCCACCAGGGCGATAATTGCTTTATCTTTTCTTCGGGTGTCATATCTTATCCTCTCCTGAAAACACTTCTACCTGTGCCGATCTGTTAGTTTGTCATAAAACTTAGAACAATCCGTCTCTAAATCATTTGACATAGGTCAATTTTCTTCACGATTGCAAATGGATTTTCGAAATCAATGATGAGAATTTCGGGGCTTTTGGTTCAGGAATACCGCTTCGAGCGGGCAACCTTAGAGCAGGCGTATGCCGTTGCGGACTGCTGCGCCCACGACGCCTTTGCCGGATGATGACAGGGCCTCGAAGGCAGCCGGACTTACGAGATGGCAATCGACCGGTACGGAGACAGAAAGAAACTCGGTTTGCAGGTCCTCCGAGTTGGTTTTGCCGGTGACGATGAGCAAGTCCACATCGCTCTTGGGGGTCGGAACACCGGAAGCAAAGGAACCGAAAAGGTATACGGCTTGGATATCTTCCGATTTCAGCCGACGGATGGTTTCCCGGAGCTCACTCATGACTTGGTCACGAATCAGGAAACGACTGGCGGCAAAAGTCAACAATGGCCTTTGCGTCTTCGATGGCTTGGTTCGCATCGTCATCAGTGTAATACTCTTTAGGGGCCCCCGTGTCGAAGCCGTTGGGATAGCGAGTGGGGATATAATGTTTGTCAAGACGCATTGCCGACCGGATCAGCGACTCAGATACAGTCATCAATTGTGAAAGGTCCTTGAGTAATCGCATAACTGAGTGCCCCCAGCCTTCACCGCCTTTGGCCAATATCAGTCCCTTCACCGCTTTTTCGGCGGACTGCTGCGCGGCAAAGCATGCCCAGTCGTAATCACCTGCTTTTGCGGCATTCCTGCTGTGCCCAAGGTCGCCTTCGGCCTGCTTGAGCCAGTCTCCAGCGCGATTGGCCAACGTAATCCCTTTCGGTTTCAAGGGTAGGGGGTTAAAGTCATCAGTGATACAGCAATGTGATTCCAAAATAACACAGAGGCCATCGAAAAAACAACCGTGCCAAAAGCGTCTGTTTGCTCCTTCTCTCCGGATTATCGGTCAGCGCGCGAGAGACCGTAATCGCATGCACCTCGGACGCCCTCCCTTGCTTTTAAGGCTGCTTACGGCGAGAAAATTCATGAGCTTTTACCGCTGGTCGGATAAACCACATCTGCCCGCAAGGCCTCTGCGGCGAATGCCAGAGCTGCTCTGACCGCATCTTTCGTCAGTCTGGGGTGGGCTTCGATGATCTGTTGTCAATCATGATAGCGGTCCCATAATTGTGCGGCTCTTAGCGCTGTCGAGGTAGCTTGCCGGAGGGTTGAGCCTGTAGCCGGCCTCGACTTAATGAATCTACGATTTTAACGTGGTAAGTTTTCGGGACATCGAGGTTTCAAGGCCCGGCAGAGTTGTGCTAATTCCAAAATCTCAGCTCTCGCCATTCACGATGCGGCCTCACAAAAGATCGGCCGTGAACTTGAAGCATCTAACGCTCTTCCTCAGTGTTAACCGCGAACCCGATCATAGTGAGGGTTCACAAATCACCAGTCACTGCCTTTTTGCCGCTTCAGGTTGCCGCTTCTATTGCCACACCTATTGCCGTTTCTGGTTGCCGTTTTGCACAACCTCTCAGAGTGTGCCAGACTGTCTGGGAAAACAACAGATCTACCGCAGAGGCGCAGGGTACGCAGAGAAAAGAAAATAGACATGTAGCAAAACCTTAAGCAAACAGTGATTTGGCTCTTTTAGTTTTGTATTCGTTCAACTTGTTTTCTCCGTGTCCTCTGCGCTCTCTGCGGTGAATAGCTTTTTCGTCTCTCCATGACCTGTCTATGACCAGTCTCTGTGGTGAACGCAAATGGAAACAGTCTCCCAAATGTTTCCAAATGTTTCCATTATGTTTCCATGATGTTTCCATCTGTTTCCATGCGGACAAAGGGATCAAGGGCATCGGCAGAGTGAGATGGCAAGCCGCTTTCCTCGGCTTTTACTCAGTCCTCAGTCCTCAGTCCCCAGTCCTCAGTCCTGCGTGGCGGCCCGCGTCGTCGAGTGGAAAATGTTTGTGGTGCTCATTTTGACTCAACCGGGCTATGAGAGCGGTAAACAAAAAATTCCCATAATGTTTCCAGGATGTTTCCATGGCAAAGAAAAACATTAATGATGACACACTCTTACAATTGATTCGGGATGGAAACAGCCCGGCCGAGGCAGCGGCGTTTCGTTTCTCACTATTCACTAATCACGATTCACTAGCAGTCTTCATTGCTTGACGCGAAATCCGGTCTTTGAAAACTAAATAAGAGTTCCTCCCGAAGGAGTCGAATCGATACAATTGATCGATACTGGATGAGCAGACTTAATAGTTCTGCGCCGCTTCTGCCTGTTCCCTTCTCTTCGCCTCAATCGGGCAGCGCCCGCGTCACAGTCAGCGCATGCACCTCTGCCGCTCCGCCCTTTTTTTTCAGGACCCTTGCGCATTCACTTAATGTCGTCCCGGTGGTGAAGACGTCGTCGATCACAAGAATGTTGCGGCCCTTGACTCTGCGAGGGTCGGGAATCTCAAAGGCGCCCTTCACATTTTTCAGGCGCTCCCTGCGGTTGAGGCGGGTCTGGGGTTCGGTTCGGTTTTTTCTTATAATGGCGTCGAAAGAGACCGGCGCCTTGATTTTGCGCGCAAACTCGCGGGCCAGGATTCCCGACTGGTTGAATCCTCTCTCTTTCAGGCGTTTGGGATGCAGAGGCACCGGAACGATCAGGCCGGGTTCAGGCAATTTCCAGCCGGCATAAGCGATTTCGAGCAGTTCAACCAGTGGAGGAGCCCATTCCATTTGCGCCCCGAACTTGAACTGGTGGATGCGGGAGCGGATGATTCCTTCATGGAGTACGGCCGATCTGGCCGTGTCAAAATGGAAAGCGGAGTCGATGCAGTCGCCGCACAGGTGGTCCGGGGAGTCGGGAGAATCTGTAAATGGTCTTCCACATCCCGGGCAAAGAGGCGATGTGACCCACGGGATCGTTTGCCAACACTCGACGCACCAGGATCTTTGAGGCTGTGTGTCTATCCTTTGGCAGCCGGCGCAGCTCCTTGGAAGGCATAAATCCACGAGAACCGAGCCGGCAAATTTCAACCCCGACCCAATCGAACCGAGCGCAGGCCTGAAGGCGAACCACATATTGTCCGCATTAAACGGCACTTTCCCTGCGCGTCGCTCAAAGATGGAAGTCTTCATTCCAAAACTTTCGATTAATTCCTTTTTCTCTTCAAACCGGGCACTGGGAAGAACGTGACAGCTTTTTCACGTCTCTCTCGGGGCACCCGGAAACCATGAAAATTGTCGTTGCCTTCGCGACTTCGCGTCTTTGCGTGAGAACTTTTCGAGACAGGCAGCCACCCGCATAAGTTCACGGAGGAATTGTTCGATCCCCAAAGGGATTTATAGGGCATGAAATAATCCAGGTCAAAGAAATATCATGGACAACGGTTATAGAAAACACCACCATAAATGAAGCACCGCCGGAGGCAGCCGGATCAAGAGTCCAATGAAAGCTGATTCCGGCACAACCCTGTGAACGGGTTGGCACACCCCTTGCTCACTCTTTTTTCGCGAAGCGGCAAGTGTTCGCCGCAGAGCCGTAGAGGACGCAGAGAAGGCTGACACTGCGAAGGGGAGATGGGGTGAGGGTTTTTATCCCCGCGTCTTAGTGTCCACATGTCTTGTGATTGCCTCTCTGTTTCGAAAAGTTCTCACGCGAAGACGCGAAGTCGCGAAGGGAACGACACTTTTCATTGTTTCAGGGTATCCCGCGGGGGACATGAGAGACTGCGGTGAATGGTTTTCAGGCATTTCGTTACGGTCCCGGGTTGCTCGGAATGCGCCACCTTTCTGATTACTTCATAACGGCGGTTTTAGTCGGATGAATAAACTCAAAACCCTGATGAGCCTCCTGCTTGCAGCCTTCATAACGGCAGGCCTTGCTCTGCCCTGGTGTGGGGCGGCTAGCGGGGGCAACTCGGAAACCAGGATAACGAACCTGCGTTTATCAGTTAAAGGAAACCGGACGTGTCTGGTTTTTGACGCCGAAGGCGCCAGGCCCAAACAGATCGGTCCCCCTTCCGACGCCGGGATTTCGGTTTTCTTTCCGCAGATCACCACAAAACTGCCCGACAAAGTATTCAAGGACGGGAAGACAGCGGTAAAGCAGGTCAAGTTCAGGCGGGAGAGCGGCTTTTTTGAAGTCATTTTCCGCGAGAACAATACCTCGGTTTCTTCCAGTGTTCGACCGGAAAAAAACGGGAAATACGTTCTGACGCTGGAGTTGACCCCTCCCGGAAAGACCGGCGAACCGCAAGCCGCTGAGGGTAAGCCAACATCTGGCCCCACTGGAAAGTCCCCTGAAAAAAGACCGCAAACCGAGGTAACAAAGGCCGAGACCTCAGAGCTGTTCGGGTCCAAAGTTTCACAGCAGATCAAAAACGCAGTCATCAATGCTCAGGCCTCAAAAGCGGCCGAGTCTGCGCGTCCCGTGGGGTCCGCCACGAAGCCCCCGGTCTTTGTCGAACCTGACGAAAATGTGCTTGCGCTTTACAAGGGCGCAGACGAGAGGTTTGAGAACTGTTCCCGAAACCTTGTTTTTTGCGCCTCTGAAATAATCGACGAATACGATGCGGCTCTAAAAGCAGGCCCCCTGTCCTCACAAGCCCCACTTGCGATTTACAGGTCAGCCCTCGCTCACTCCCTGATGGGAAGCTATGCAAAAGCGGACAAACTGTTCAAACATGTAGTATCCACATGGCCGGACCATCCCATCGCATCCCGTTGTTGGGTCGGCTTAGGGGATATCTACAATAAGAAACAGTCATACCTGGAGGCGATGGAGGCGTTTCGTTGGGCCCTGCGCGGTGCGTCGGAAAAAGATGACAAGGCGGCTGCTTACTACGAACTTGGCAAGGAGTACCTGTTTCTGGGGGCGAATAAAGAAGCCCTGGAGACGCTCGAAAACTGCATCGGTCAGGAACCTGAATATTACACGAAAAAACCCGATGTTTTCCGCTTCATCGGAGAGGCGCAATTTGCGCTCGGAAACGTCGAAACGGCGAAGCAAAACCTGCTCAGATACGTAAACTACCAGCAAAACTCTCCCGATCAGGACGTCGTTTTAGCTAAGATCGCCGAGATTTTTCTGATACAGGGTGAAATGGAAGCTGCAAATAAGATGTATGCTTTTGTCCATAAATATTACACTGATTCCGAAGGAGACCTGATCTGCAGAATACGGCAGGGAGAGTTGACCGAAAAATACGACATGGACCAGGCTATGCAAATCTATGAGGATCTGCGCGGCAAAGATCTGTCTCCGAGCCTGCGAAGGGTCGTTTTAATGAAACTGGCAGCGCTCAACCTGAAAAGATGCAATCTTGTGTACAGTCTGGATCTGATGGATGAAGCCTTTCCGGCCAAAAACGACGGCTCATCTCCCCCGGGGACCTCAGCCCTTAGGGAAAAGATTCTCTGCGACCTTGTCAAGCAATACTTTTCAGACAAGGACTTCGTCAAGGTAGCTCAGTTGTATGAGAAATATCGCCGCGTTTTCGACTCGATGCAATCGACGGAAACCATGGAACGGGTTGCAGAAAGCTACTCTTCGCTTAAGCTCTACTCCAATGCCCTTGAAATCTACGATAAACTGATTGTAAAGGGCCAGAAAAGGGGAGACGAGCAGTTGCTGCGGTGCGCCTTATTTGCGCTTCGCATCGATGATACGGCCAGGTCTTTCCAGTATTGTAAACTGGCCCAAAGCGATGCCGTGGACCTGAAGAAATCTGAGATACTCGGTCTGATTTTCTGCCGCGACCAGAAATTCTTTGAAGCCGTGAAATGTTTTGGAAAAGTCCTCGATAAGGTAAAAGAATTCGAGTTCGATAACCCGGATTCTTTTGCTGCCTATGGCTATTGCCTCTTCCAGACTAAAAAGTTCGATGAAGCCGTTCCGGTTCTCCAAAAGGCAATGTTGAGGGCGAAAGCAGACGATAACGATGCCCGGCGCTCGATTCTGATTACGCTGGGCAAGTGTTTCGCCGAACAGAAGCAATTCCAGAAAGCGGCTGAAACGATGGAGATCGCAGTAGGTATTTCCGGGGAAGATCAGAAAAACGAGCTCATGTATGAGGTTTCGAAGCTCTATATTGCCGCAGGGCAGACCGATAAAGCCATAGCGGACCTGAACCGGATCAAGGCGACCGCACATCCTTTCTGGAGCGCAATTGCCCAGCAGCAGCTCAATTCAATCAATATGAGCCTGGGCAGCGCAGTTCAATGACATTCAAACAGGCAGGCTGATGAACGTACTGCTGATTGAGACAGATTCCGACGACGCGAGAAAACTTTCCTCTCATCTGAGAGAGCAGGGGCATTTGTGTTTTCTGACGGACTCGGCCAAGTCAGCGAAAACCCTGCTTAAAAAGGAATCCCCCGGGCTTGTGCTCCTTCATTTGAACGGTAACGCCTCCCAAATGCAGGATTTTCTTGAAAGCGCCCGAAATCTGGAGCCGCCGGTGCCGGTGATCGTACTCACCCGAAAACCAAAGCTCGACGACGCTGTTCAGAGTGTCAAAAACGGGGCATACGATTTCTGGATCAAGCCGTTTGCACCGGAGCGCCTGACAAAAGCGATCGAACTTATCGAGGGAGCAAATCAGCGGAGCAGCCGGCTATCAACACTTCAGGCCGTGGACGATCCGATAATCTCCCGGGACCCGGTTGTGAGTTCGATCAAGGCCCTTGCCAGGAAAATCGCCCCGAGCAACGCGACCGTGCTCATTCAGGGGGAAAGCGGGACCGGCAAAGAACTGTTTGCCCGCTACATTCACAATCAAAGCGGTAGAAAAGATAAGCCTTTCGTCGCGCTAAACTGTGCCGCCCTTCCGGAAACTCTACTGGAAAGCGAACTTTTCGGGTACGAAAAAGGGGCCTTTACAGGGGCGATCAGGAACAGGGAGGGTAAATTCGAACTGGCGCACACCGGAACGTTTCTGCTCGATGAAGTTACCGAGATCCCACTTCATCTGCAGGCAAAGCTGCTGCGAGTCCTCCAGGAAGGCGAAGTGGACCGGCTGGGCGGCAAATATCCCGTCCCGGTTGACGTCAGAGTCATTGCGACCACCAATGTCAGGATCGAAGACCTGGTAAGGGAGGCAAAATTCCGAAAAGACCTTTATTACCGTCTCAATGTGATACCCCTCAGAATCCCTCCTCTAAGCGAACGGTCGGGAGACATCGTCCAGTTGGCCGAGTTTTTTCTTGCCAGATACAGCGCCGAAAACGGTTCCAAAATCAGCTCTTTTTCATCCGAAGCGCTGAGAAAGCTCGCAGACTTTTCTTGGCCGGGCAACGTCCGGGAACTTCAAAACGTGGTGCAACGCGCGGTGCTGATTTCCGACTCGCCCGTTGTAAGCCCGGATTGCATAATCCTGGACTCGGGGTTGGAACAGGGCGGTGCGCAGCCCTGTGGGTTATCCCTCATGCCGCTTTGCGAAGTGGAAAAGATGATGATCGAGAAGGCTCTTTCCACTGTCGAGGGCAATCGGACCCGGGCCGCCGAAATACTCGGCATCAGCGTAAGGACCCTCCGGAACAAGCTCGTGGAATACCGTCAAAGCGTTGGAATGTAGGTATTCACATCTTTAGTCAATTCTTTGACCCGGTGATCAGCGATCAGTGATCAATGAGCAGCGCTGGCCGGGCCGAAAGTCATACTACCCCAAGAACATAAAGAAAATACAATCAGGCGGCATAAGGGTGAACGGGCAGGCGCTCTGTTTCACTGCTCACTGCTCACTGCCATCTTCCGGAATGGTACGAGATTTGCTCATCAGTAGGGCCAAACAGCAGAGGAGCTTGGTTATGAGCAACGGTATTGTTTTCGACAAGACTATACAGATGATCGAGGACCGGCTGAGTCTGAATTCGGTCAACCAGAAACTGATCTCGGGCAATCTTGCCAACATCAATACTCCAGGTTACAGGGCCAAGACGGTTTCCTTTGAAGACGCCCTGCGGCAATCGCTTGAGGATCAGGTGCTTCAAATGGTTCGCACCAACGGCAGCCATCTGGCTCCTGATGATCCGGTGCAGGCTATGGAGACTCCGGAGGTAGTCGAGAACGGTCCCGTGGACCTGGACACCGAAATGGTAAACCTTCTAAAAAACAGCATTGAATATAACCACATGGTCGGCATGCTGAACAAGAAATTCACGATGATGAAAGAAGCGATAACGGAAGGAGGTGTCTAATGGACCTTGAATCAGCGATACAAATAAGCGCATCGGGCCTGAAGGCCAACCGCACCTGGATTAACGTGCTCTCCGCCAACCTGGCGAACGTGAACACGACGAAGACTGCCGAGGGTGTGCCCTACACGCGAAAGACGGTTATCTACGAAGCGGTGCCCTCCGAGGGTTTTGCAGGCGAGTTGAGCGCCGCGATGGGCGGGGGGGCTGAAAAGGTGCAGGTATCCGATATTGTGTCGGACAATCGGGATTTCAGGCAGGTCTATGACCCGAATCATCCGGACGCTGACGAAAAAGGCATAGTGCTCATGCCCAACATCAACCCGGTCGAGGAAATGGCCAACCTGGTTAACGCCAGCAGGTCGTATGAAGCAAACCTCGCCGCCCTTCAGACCGCCAAGCAGTTGGCCAACAAGTCAATGGAAATTGGCGCAAAATAATCAGGAGGGGCTCATGCGTATCGACCCGATCATGAAGAATCTGTGCGAAGGCGCGCCCGGGGTAACGATGCCCAAAGGTTCGGGCTCAGAAGCCCCGGCTTCCTTTGCCAACGAGTTGAAATCGAAAATCGGCGAGGTAAACCAGCTACAAAACCAGTCGGATGCCAAGATGCAGCAAGGTTCAGTCAAGGGGGCCACAAATATCCATGAAACCATGATCAACATGGAAGAGGCCAACATGTCGCTGCTCATGTTCGCCAAAATTCGCAACAAAGCACTGGATGCCTATCGTGAAGTGATGCGCATGACATTTTAGCGGAAACCCGGCGGGGCTCTGAGATGAGCCCTTTTTCGTGAAAGAATGCGGATGGAAACCATCTAACTCCTTGCTGACCAGAACGGGCCTTTAGACATGGATTTTGCGCTGCAGTATCTGCGAAAACTTTACGAATACTCCAAGACGCTCACACTTGTGCAAAAGATTTCCTATGCCGGAGGCATCGCTATTTTGGCGGGTGCTCTGGTTTTCCTTTTCTATCTAAACAACAGGACCGACTATATCCCCCTTTATTCCGGGCTGTCTCAGGCGGACATGGGGGAAATCGCGCAGAGTCTCAAGGCCAGGAAAATTCCATATCGTGTTTTGGAGACAAGCATTGAAGTACCCAGGGAGCAAATCTATGAAACCAGGCTTTCCCTTGCTTCTGACGGAATTCCCAAAGGATCGGGCATGGGGTTCGAGATTTTCGACCAGCAGAAGTTGGGCAGCACGGAATTTGTCCAGAAAATTAACTATCAAAGAGCGCTCCAGGGTGAGTTGGCCAGGACCATAAACGGCATGAGTCCAGTGCTCGAGAGCAGGGTCCACCTGGTCCTGCCGGAAGACAGCCTCTTCAAGGAAGACCAAAAACCGCCCAGCGCTGCCGTGGTGCTTAAGCTGCGTCCCGGGGCGGGGATGGACGACAAGGAACTGCAGGGCATAGTTCACCTGGTCGCCGCTACCGTGAGGGGTCTGGATGAAAATCGAATTACCGTCATGAGCAACGACGGAAAGGTCCTGTACAAAAAAAACCAGGAAGAACAGTCCGCGCAGTTGAGCAACACCCAAATCGAACGCAAGCAGCGCATGGAAGATGATATGCGCCAGAAGATCCAGAGCATGCTCGAACAGGTGATGGGCCCTAACCGGGTGCTCGCCAGGGTTGCGCTCGACCTGGATTTGAACCAGGTTCAGATCGCCGAGGAGACATACAACCCTGACAGCGCAGTTGTCAGGAGCCAGCAGAGGACCACGGAAAGTTCGGAAGGAAAGGACGCCGGCGGGGCAAAAGGCAACCCCGACGTCCCAATCAACATCGAAGGGAAACTTTTGCAGAATGCTCCCCAGGCTGAGGGCGCCAAACCTGGCAAGCAGTTTAACAGCCAGCGTGAAGTCTTAAACTACGAAATAAACAAAACCAGCAGACAGATCGTCCAGATGCCCGGCAATATAAAGAAACTTTCCGTGGCGGTAATCGTGGACGGAAAATATGAAACCAAACCGGGAGCTGACGGGAAACCCCAACAGGTATACGCGGCAAGGTCTGCCGAAGAGATGAAATCGGTGGAAGATCTGGTCAAAAAAGCGGTCGGGTACAATGAGACGCGAGGAGACCAGATAACGGTTTCCAATATTCCATTCGTCTCCGATTTGGGCGGCTCCGAAATGGTAAAGTCCGAGAACAAGTATCTCCAGCTTTTCAAGAGCTGGCAAAAGTTGCTTTTCAATATCTGTCTAGGTGCGCTGGTACTTTTCTTCGTGATAAGGCCGTTAATGCGAAAATTCCACCAGGTGGCCGACGATATGATAAAGCTCCCGGCTCCGGTCACCGGCCCCTCTATTGAAGAACAAATATCGGCTCTGCTTCTCGATAAACCACTGAGCCAAATCTCGGTCCGCAAGAAATCGACCGCCCTTGTAAAGCACGATCCCGATAAGGCGACGGAAATAATAAGACAATGGCTCAGGGACGAGGTTTAGAAACATGGCCAGGCCAGGTAACCCAGCCAAACTGAACGGACCCCAAAAAGCTGCAATCGCACTGCTCGCCATGGGTGAAGAGGCGTCCGCTATAATCCTCAAAAAGCTCTCGACCGATGAGGTCAAAGAAATAGGTCTGTACATGTCATACATAGAGGCGGTTAAAAAGGAAATCTCCGATGAACTGCTTGAGGAGTTTAGTTCGCGTTTCAGATTAGAAGGCGGAGTCAATAACGGGGACCTGTTCATTCGCAATCTGCTGCCCAACGTGATGAGGAGCGACGAGGCAAAAGAGGTCATTTCCAAGATAGATGAGGCAAAGCAAAGAACTCCTTTCAAACACCTCAGAGATATCGATCCCAAACTGCTTGCCGGCTTCATCAAAGGAGAGCACCCGCAGACCATTGCCATCATCATTTCCCATCTGGGGCATCAGAAGGCCAGCCAAGTGCTTGCATGTCTTCCCGAGCAGCTTCAGTTTGAAATCGTCACCAGAGTTGCCAACATCGAGGCGGTGCCTCCCGACCTGATCCAGGAAGTGGACGAAGTGCTCGAAAAAGAATTGACCTCAATCGGAACTCGAGGACGGCAGATCGGGGGTGTCTCGGTGGTCGCTGAAATCCTCAACCACTGCGACCGTAGAACTGGAGACAGCATATTGCAGTTCCTCGAAGAAACGGACACGGACCTGGCCGAGAAAGTAAGAAAAATGATGTTCGTTTTCGAAGACCTGCTGCATGTCAACGAAGCGGGCATCCGCGAACTGCTCAAGGAAATCCGCAACGAAGAACTCACCATGGCGCTCAAAACGGCTTCAGAAGATCTGAAGGCAAAGATATTCAAGAACCTGTCCCAACGGGCTGCCCAGATGCTGGAAGAAGATATCTCGATGATGGGACCTGCCCGCCTGAGCGAAGTGGAGGCCGCACAGCAGACGATTCTCACTGTAGCCCGCAAGCTCGAAAAGGACGGGAAACTCCTTCTGGCAGGCAAGGATGGCGGGGAGTCATTTGTCTAATCTGCTTAAAAAAAACCTGGAACCCGGAATAGCCGCTTTTGGTTTTCCCCTGATCCGAGAGGATCACAACGCCGGCGCGTCAATGGTGTCGCCCGATCCGGAGGAAAAGCAAGTCCCTGAACCAGAGATCAATTCCGAAGAACTCTACCGCAGAAAGCTCCTTACAGTCGAACGCCGCACCCAGGAGATTGAAAGGGACGCATACAGCCAGGGATTCGCACAGGGAGAAAAAGACGGATTTGACTACGGGCAAAAATCCGTCCAGGTGGTCAAGTCTCAGCTTGAGCGCGTTGCGCAAAATATGGAAGCCCTTCCTGCGAAGATACTTCAGGATTATCGGGATTGGCTGATCCGGACCAGCATCAGGATAGCCAGGCAGATCGTGAACAGGGAAGTCCAAACCTCCCCTGAAATAGTGGCCGACACAGTGAGCGCCCTCATCGAAGAAGCCGAAGAGCACAGCATGCTTACGGTGTATCTGAACCCAAATGATCTGGAAATAGTGGAGAAAAGGGCCGAGTTGATTCTGACTAAAGGAAAACACTTCGCACTGAAAGCCGACAGGCGCCTGGAGCGCGGAGGCTGCCGGATCGAAAGCGCGGTCCAGCTTCTGGACGCTTCTATTTCAACCGTGTTCGAAAACCTGGAAAAGAAACTTCTCGGCGGCCCCTGTTCGCAAAACGCCAAAGCCGAAACAGGTGGAGAACAGCTTTGTGCCCAATGAAACCGGATAGTCATGACGATCAATTTACCGCAATTAGTACCGGCGACTATCTGAACTTGGAGGGCGCCGGATTTGCCGATCTGCACACTTGCGATCTTTACGAAAAGTACGGCAAGATCGTTCAGCTTACCGGAAACCTGCTGGAAGCCGAAGGCATCAACGCGGCTACAGGGGATATCTGCAGCATTGTCCATGCGGAATCTGCGAATCCCATCCTGGCCGAAGTGATCGGTTTTGAAACCAGCAGGATCAAACTTAGTCCCCTGACTCATATGAACGGTGTCCGTCCGGGGAGTCTGGTGCAGGTTCACAATGCCTCCAGCAGTGTAATGGTCTCTGAGGCCATGTTGGGACGAGTGCTCGATGGCCTCGGACAGCCTTTGGACAATGGCATGCCTGTTTCGTCCGGCATACCTTATCCGCTCGCCGGAAAGGTCTCTAATCCCCTCAACCGCCCTCTGATCGAACAACAACTCGACCTGGGGGTGCGGTGCATAAACACTCTTCTTCCCATAGGCAGGGGGCAGAGGATCGGCATTTTTGCAGGATCGGGGGTCGGTAAGAGCACCCTTCTGGGTATGATGGCCAGATACACTGGCGCCGATGTCAACGTGATCGCTCTGATTGGAGAGCGCGGCAGAGAAGTTAACGAATTTCTGGAAAACGACCTCGGTCCAGAGGGGATTAAGCGCTCGGTAGTCATAGTGGCCACTTCGGACCAGCCTGCGACCGTTCGCATTCGGGGAGCCTATCTTGCCTGCGCCATATCCGAATTCTTCAGGGACCTGGGCAAAGATGTCCTGTTCATGATGGATTCGGCCACACGTCTCGCCATGGCTCAACGCGAGATAGGGCTGGCCGCAGGTGAGCCCCCCACTACGAAAGGATACACTCCGAGCGTGTTCAGCCTGCTTCCGAGGCTTTTCGAGAGGTCGGGCAGGTTCGACGGAGCGTCTATAACGGGCATTTATACTGTCCTGGTCGAAGGCAACGATATGGAAGACCCCGTGGCCGACACCCTGCGCTCCATTTTGGACGGACACATTGTCCTGGACAGGGGTTTGGCTCAAAAAAGGCATTTTCCGGCAATCGATGTGCTCGGAAGCGTCAGCCGTTTGACGGAGCGGCTCCTTTCCGGCACGCACAAGGAACTGGCTTCCAGGTTTATTCGCGTACTTGCCGACTATAAGAACAGCGAAGATATGATCCGCATAGGGGCCTACGTTCGAGGCTCTCACCCGGAAACCGATTACGCAATCAAAATGATTGAAAAGGCAAACGAATTCCTCAAACAGCCGGTGATCCAAAGCTGTTCCATAGAGGAATCCCTCGCGGCACTGGAGGAGCTTTTCAAGTGATGAGTGAGCAGTGAGCAGTGAGCAGTGAGCAGTGAACCGTGAACCGTGAACAGTGAACAGAATAAATAACTCCTTTTGAGGGCGTTTTGTGAGGCCGCATCGCTTCGCGACGGGAAAACATGCCGTTTAGATTTCGACTCAAAGCGCTTATGAGGCACCGGGAATTCCTGCTTCGCGAATCGCGGGCCGCGTTCGGGGCCGCTGTGTCCATTAAAACGCGAATAGAGTCCCGCATCGACCGGCTTAGTGAAATGATTCGGCTGGAAGCCGACCGGCTCGAAAAAGAGCAGAAAAATGGAATCGTGGCAGCCAGGTATCTTCATTACAAGGAACACCTGAGTCTTTTGGAACGCGAATTGCTTTCGTTATACAAAGAGCTGGAAAAGGCCTCAACAGAGGTCGAAAGATGTAGGCAGGTTATGATCGAATGCGATAAGTCCGTCAAGACGCTCGAGAGCATCGAAACAAGAGACAGGGAATTGTTCAGACTGACTCAGTATCGCAAAGAACAGAAGAAACTGGACGATGTAGCGGTCTACAGCGCTTATCGGGGCCGAACCGGCAGGGAAGGAGAACCATGATAGCGGGTAAGACTAGTTCCAGGGTGCTATCAGTTTCGCTTTGCGCTCTTGTGACGGTCCTGTTCATAAAACTTGCCGTTACTGTCATAGGTGCGCTGAACTCCGAGCCGGAAACGACCATCGCGATTCCCGAAGCAATCGCCAAGGATGAAAAGCCCAAAGTTGAAGCTGAAAATCCGGCGCCGGTCGAGACAAAGGCCAAAACCAGGCCCGGGATCTCGACTTCGGATTCCCTGAACGCTTTTCAACAAAAAGAGGCGGACATCCGGAGAAGAGAAGCACAGCTTAAAGAGAAAGAAGATCGCCTGGGCAAATTAGAGAAGGAAATCGAGCAGAAAGTCAAAGACCTGCTCGAGCTTCAAAAGGAAGTCCAATCAGTTCGAAGTGAGAAGCAGGACACTCTGAATACCAGAGTCAAGAGTCTTGCCAAAATTTACGGGAGCATGAAGCCAAAAGATGCCGCAAAGCTGATGGAAGCCCTCGATGATAAACTCGTTATGGGCATAATCGCCACAATGACCCCAGACGAGGCTGCATCGATTCTTGCTCTCATGGAGGTCAAAAAAGCGGCCAAAATATCCGAAGCCCTCTCTGCCCGGTAACGAGAACGAGCTTGAAAACGGGCATCACATGGCAATATACTTATCCGGCCTTTTGGAGATAGGGAGATGGGAAAGGGAGTGAGGGAGTGATGTCTCCTCGAATCAGCGCCCCTTCATCTCAGCGTCTGTCTTGATGGGGGTTTGGGAGAAATGACATGAGGGGGAGAAGGGGAGATCGGGAAATTGGGAGATGTCACCGCGCTCCCGCGTCTCTTCCTGTTCTGTCTATGACCTGTCTCCGCGTCTGTCTTGACAGTTGTTTGCTTTCTCTGCTTTTGATCATCGCATCTCTCATTTCAGGCTGCCAGCAGGAAGTTGTAGTCCCACCCAACCCGGCAACTCCCCCCGTTGCGGTTTACTATCCACCCGTGGCCGCGCCCGGCCAACCCGCCGAAGTAGTCGAAAAGAGCCTTGCCTATCTTGGCGGCCCCAGGACCATTTATCATGAGGTTGGGCCGATGGAGACGGTCTGGCGGATCTCCCGGTTGTATGACGTTTCTGCTGAATCCATCATTTCGGCCAACGGGCTTAAACCCGGTGACTCTTTGCAGATAGGGCAGAAACTCATCGTCCCCAATGCTGCAATGATACGCCATGTCATAAACCTCTACCGGAACCCTGAATGGAAGTATATTGTCTTACACCATACAGCCACCGTGCAAGGAAACGCCAGAACGATAAACCGAACACACGGCGATCGTGGTTTCTGGAACGGGCTCGGGTATCATTTTTTGATCGATAACGGAACCATGGGGAAAGGCGACGGGCAAATCGAAATGTCGCCACGCTGGATCAGGCAGCAAAAGGGCGCCCACTGCAAGGCCGACGATATGAACGCAAGGGCGATTGGAATCGCCCTGGTCGGAAATTTCAATTACGAGAAACCGACGCCGAACCAGTTGCAATCCCTTTCTTTTCTTCTCTCGGTCCTTGGTAAGTATTACGGCATACCCGGTGCAAACGTCCTGGTACACGGCCATGTTCCAGGGGCCAAAACCGAATGTCCCGGCAAGTTATTCCCGAAGGATTATCTCAAACAGGCGGGCCTCAAGTAATTTAGGGCCGAAAGTTTTGGAATAGGGCGCGAGGCCCGGCAACTCAGGATTTTTTTGGTTGCGGCGTCTGGCGGTTCAGGTTTTGGCAATTATAGTCTGTGAAGCAAATGGGGCATGTTTGAAGCCGAGGGCGGGGGACCATGTTCCCCCTCGTTTCTATCAGGCGGCAACCGCACGCGAAAGGAGGATCTCATGGGAGAAGTAGTCCACACGTCTCGAGTCAAAATAGTCAGAGAAAACGGTCCCACCAGGAAAGCGATGATCGAAGGCTTCGGTGAGCCGATCTACTATGGTGTCCACGGCGGGATAAAGAACTTCTACAAGGTGGAACCGGAAAAGGAACACGCGGCCACTCTCGACCATATCGTCGCCGCGACAGCCGGCTGAATGATGGGCACGCTGGCCGCGTCGCTGGCCGGGAAAAAAATCCGCACTTTTGAAGACCTCTACAGTGCCGATGTAGAAGGAGACATTGAAAACGTCGACGGCATTCTCAAAATCACCACGATCCGCGTAAAATACCGTCTCAAAGTTACGAACGATCAAAAGGAAGCAGCCCGGGAAGCTTTTGCGTCCTATCTGAAAAATTGCCCTGCGGCTCAAAGCGTCATCGGCTGCATCAAACTGCAGGATGAACTTGATCTGGAGGTAATATCCAGGACATAAGCGCACGGGAGCACCGCCTTCAGCGGAAGCGGCATAGTTCCATTTGCTCTTCTTTCTCTGTGCCGGTCTCTATTGACAAAACCGGGGGGCTCTGATATTGAGAGCATCTCTTTCATTCCCCGGTAGCTCAATTGGCAGAGCGGGTGGCTGTTAACCACTAGGTTGGCGGTTCGAGTCCGTCCCGGGGAGCCAGAGAATCCAGGGGTTAGGCCAAGTGGTCTAGCCCTTTTTGTTTTTCAGAGTGTAAAAGCAGCCGAAAAGCAAAGCTGCAAATGGCATCAAATCTTGTGTCCCATCCGGGGTTTCCGGCTGGACACTATTTAGATGAGTCTTTTTGCGGATCGTCCGACTGCAGCAGGCGTGTGAACGCGGCGATAACCGCTGGTTGAGGTTTGTGTATGGGCGCCAATGACTGATATTGTTCCCAGCCCCCGCCAAGGGCCTTATAGAGCGCGATGAATTGCTCCGCGGCTGCTTGCTGTGAAGAAACATACTGTTCTTCCAGAGCATATTCCTGCCGTTCGGCATCGATGACATTGAGTGAATCTGTCAGCCCCCGGTCATAACGCTCGTTTGCAAGACTTACGGCTCGCTGGCTTGCATCCAAAGCTTCGCTCAGGTTATGCAACCGGTCTTGCTGGCCCGTATAAGCATCGATGGACGTATCAACTTCACGAACGGCATTAAGCACTGTTCGCTTGTAATTTACCAACAGCTCACGAGCATGCAGGTCGGCGATATCGACAAGGGCATCCAGTGCGCCAAAATCCAGTAAACGCCAGGATACGGCGGGTCCGATCGACCATATGGAACTTTGCACATTCGGAGAGATGCCAAGCCCTTGTCCCTGATACCCGGCAGCGCCTGTAAGCACCACATGCGGAAATAAATCCGCGGTGGCCACACCAATGCGGGCAGCCGCGCCAGCCAGTTCACGTTCGGATTCCAGTATGTCGGGGCGACGGCGCAGCAGATCGAGCGGTACGCCTGCATCGATTGTTTCCGGCAATTGTGGAATCATTTCCGGTTTTTCAAGTTCTTGGGCTAAATCTTCCGGAAATTCTCCAAGTAAAACCTCAATTACATATTGAGCTGCATAAATTTGTGAAATCAAAGGCTTTTTCTCGGCCTCCAATGCCGCAAGTTGACGTTTGGCCAGGGTTAAGTCCAGTTCATTGGTAATGCCGCGATTAAACCGCTCCTGAGTTAAATGAAAGTAATCCAGCGCAACGTTCGTATTTTTTTTCAAAACAGCTAATTGCATTTGCAATGCCCGCATGTCGATATAGGCATGTGCAACGTCGGCAATGACCGAAATCAATACCGTGTTGCGGACGGCTGCCGCGGCTTCGGCATTATAGGCGGCGGCTTCCATCTCGCGCCGGTATTTGCCGAATAGATCGAGCTCCCATCCGGCATCGAAACCAAAAACATAGTTGATCTGCTTCAGCCCTTTTGTGTTGTCGCCGGCTCTAAGCGCCTCTGCCGCGCGGCCCTTGGTAAGATCGCCTCCGGTACCTCGGCCCCCACCGGCGCTGAATCCGGCTTCAGGCAGAGCTTGTCCCATGACGACAATTTCCGCCGTCCGCGCTTGCTGTATCCGGTCCATGGCAATTTCAATATCGGGGTTGTTTTGGACCGCGCGCTCAATCAGGGAATTGAGTTCCTGATCTTCAAGCGCCTGCCACCATTTGACGGCAACAATAACAGGTTTATTTCCGGCATCTATTGCCGATTTTTGTCCCTCAGGCGATGCTTTAGTGAAAGCAGCCGGAATTTTCATGACCGGGGCATGATAATCGGGGCCTACCGTACAGGCAGCAAGGCACAAACAGGCCGCCATCCCGAACAAAAGGTTGCACGTATGCCGCGCGTTAACTTTTGGACGGTTTTTAGTGGTATTCGGGCTTTTGAGCATTGGCGATCCCATCGGCGGATTCATGTGCTGCGACAGTATCGCCGTCGACAATCCGATTACTGATATTCAAGGCGACTCTATCGCCGGATGAAACACCCGACCCGAGCTGCACTAAATTTCCGTCGTCGCGAACAATAGTCACTTTGCGAAAAGTCAAGCGGTTGTCCCCATCGACCAAACCAACCTGGGGGCCACCGGAACGAAATACCAGAGCGGCGGCGGGAACCTGCACCGATCCTTTGGTTGGGACCTGAAAAGCTACATTGACATACATTCCCGCCACCAGCGCATGGTCGGGATTAGGGATATCGGCTTCAACCCGCAAAGTGCGCGTCCGTGGATTGATGGAATTGGAGGTGCGGGTTATTTTTCCATCGAATTCACGATCCGGGATGTTACCGGCCTTAATTTTCGCCGAAGTACCAACCTTGATATCCCCTGCCGCGCTTTGTGGCACGTCCACAAAAACGCGGATGGTATTATCTTCTACCATACGGTAAAGCGGCGTGGTATCGGTTCTGCCATCGGTGACCAGGTTTCCGATATCGATATGACGCTCCGTAATCGTACCGTCGTATGGCGCATCGACCTGCTTGAATTGCGTCAGGGCTGCATAATGATCGGCAACCGCCTGATCGAGGCCGACTTGGGCTTTCGCCTGGTTTAATTCAGCAATGGCGCTGTCATAACCGGCTTTTTTGGCATCGCGTTCCTGTTCGGACACCACGCCCTTTGGCGAATCTTTCCATCGCTGGTAAGTCGTTTGTGCAAAATCGGCCTCTGCTTGCCGCGCGATGACAAGCGCCTTGGAAGCTTTCACTTTGGCCTGGGCGGCGGCCAGTTTAGCGTCCAGATCGGGGGTTTCGATGGTCGCAAGGACCTGCCCCTTCTTCACATGGTCTCCGATATCGACGTTCCAGGTGCCCACATAACCATCCACCCGCGCATAGATAGTGCTCTCATACCATGCGGCTGTTTCACCCGGCAGCGTCAAAGCAAAAGAGGATGGCGCGTTTTGAACCATGATCACATCGACAGGTGGCGGAGAAGAAGCCTGTCTAAGCGCTGCGCTTTGTAAAGCTCTTTGATCCACCGATTTCATATGGTGGATCACCAGGAAACCAACAATAAGGATTACAGCGGCTATGGCTGCAAAACTTTTCAGTTTCCTGTCAATATGGGACTTGTCCTGGGTTGAACTGTGATCGGTGGAAGATTGCCGGTCATAAGAATGGGCATTATCCATAACGGTTCCTCAGTCAGAGTGGGAGTTCAATGGTGAATAGAAGAAACCGAGACTCTGCGTAGAAAATAGTACATTGTTGGAACGAAGACAAGCGTTGCAAAAGTTGCGAACACCAACCCGCCGATGACGGCTCGGGCAAGAGGAGCATTTTGTTCCCCGCCTTCACCTACGCCAAGGGCCATGGGGACCATGCCGAGGATCATTGCGCCTGCCGTCATTAATACGGGCCGCAGGCGAGTATATCCCGCTATCTCGGCGGCAACCCATGCGTCGTCTCCCGCCTTCATTCGCTGATTGGCAAAAGTCACGACAAGGATGCTGTTGGCCGTAGTGAGACCGATACACATCAACGTTCCCATAAGAGCAGGAACGCTGAGATGCGTCTGCGTGAGATAGAGCATCCACATAACGCCGCCAAGAGCAAACGGCACGGCCATCAGAACGATAAGGGGGTCGAGCCAGCTCTGGAAATTCATGACCAGAAACAGGTAAACCAGCACTATGGCGAGGGCGATGCCGTCGAATAACCCGGAATAGCTTTCACGCATGGTTTGGGCTTGTCCGCCCAATACGACCGAAATAGCTTTTGCCGGATCGGGGCGGTCGGCGGCAATCACTTTGTCGATATCGTGTGCGACCGAACCAAGATCGCGTCCCTGGACATCGGCTTGGACGTCGAAGACGGGCCTGATATTATATTGCGACAAGACCATAGGCACGGTGCCGCGGCCGAATTTGGCGACATTTGTCAAGAGTTGGCCCTTCGCGTCGCCGCTTCCAACGGTCACCGGCATCGTTCGTAAATCTTGCGTTGAATTGATACGATAGGTCGGCATCTGAACTACAAGCGGGTAACTGACGCCGTTGTGTGGATCTACCCAGAAGTTAGGCGTTGTTTGAGCGCTGGAATTGGTCGCCACCAAAACATTGCTCGCGATATCCTGCTGATCGATTCCAAATTCGGTGGCAAGCGTCCGGTCGATGTCAATAGTCAGCGAGGGCGCATTCGGGACTTGGAAGACATGCGAATCCACGACTCCCGGTACTGTCTGAAGATCGCCCACGAGCTTAGCTGCTAACTTATAATCCTCTTTTTCATTCGGACCGGAAACCCGGATATCGATTGGCGACGGCTGGCCAAAATTGAGCACCTGGTCGACAATGTCGGAAGGCTGAAAGAAAAATTGCATTCCGGCAAAACGCCCGGGCAGCTCGCGGCGAATTTTAGCCATCAGGGCCGCTGTGGGTGAATGATTTCGTTTCAGGGAAATAAGAATTTCACCGTCCATCGGCCCGACGGTGGCTGAATCGCTCAGGGCGATATTGATGCCGCTGTAAGGAAGTCCAATATTGTCGAGAATGACGTCGATCTGATCGTTTCCGACTATCTGACGAATGGCGGCTTCAACCTTGGCAAAATCTTCCTGGGTCCTCTCAATCCTTGTTCCCGGAGGTGTCCGGACATGGAGGCGCATCTGGCCCGCATCGACCTGCGGGAAAAAGTCTCGTCCCAATCGCGGAAACAGAAACCATGAAAACGCCAGCAGGACAATGAAAAACATGATGGTCGTCCCGGGTTTGGAAAGCGTCCACCTGATGGTTTGGCGATAGGTTTGACGGAATGCATCGAAGCCCTTTTCAAATTTTCGATGAATGGCGCCGAAAAGATTCGGCTTGGGGCTCGGAGGGGTGGAGAGCCAATCGGATTTATTGTGAGCGGCAACCGAGGAACGCATCAGGTACTTGAACAGCACCGGCACGAGTGTGAAAGAAAGCGCCAGGCTGGCTGTCAGCGATAAACAAACGGACACTGAAAGCGGAGAAAACAGGTACTTTGCGACGCCTTGAAGAAGGAAAATCGGCACAAAAACGATACAGATACACAGGGTTGACAGGAATGTCGGGGTGCCGACTTCACCGGCCCCGTCAATTATGGCCGTTTCCAGGGGGCTGCCGGAACGCAGATGACGTTCGATATTTTCGATAACGACTGTGCCATTGTCCACCAGAATGCCGACCGCAAGCGCAAAGCCTCCAAGTGTCATGGCATTTAGCGTCTGTCCTCCCATATACATTACCAGCACGGCTGTGATGATCGACAGCGGGATGGAGGCAAGGATGATGAGGGTCAGCCGCCAGTTGCCTAAAAAGAGCAGGATCATCATCGCCGTCAGGCCTGCCGCCATCGCGCCGCCTATAAAGACACTGTTGAGCGCTGCTTTGACGAAAAGCGATTGATCGAAGATCGCTTTAATGGAAACGCCTTTTGGCAAGACTTTCTCGATATCCGGCAGAGCCTTACGCACGCCGTCGATGACAGCCAATGTCGATACGCCGCCTGTCTTGCGGATCGTCATAAGCGCGCCCGGCTTTCCATTGACGGAAACCGAATTGGTTTGCACCTGATATCCGTCATGCACATGCGCAACATCACGCATGAACACTGTTTTTCCCTGCACTTCCTTAATCGGGAACGAATCGATTTCTTTGATGATGTCGGGGCTGCTGTTCATCGTAAGCGCGTAGTCTTTACGGCCTATTTTGACGTCACCCGCCGGTAGAATCACGTTCTGATGCAGCAGGGCATTGCTTACATCTGAGGGTGACATGCGGTGTGATTCCAGCGCCCGTTGGTCGAGGTCGACCATTATGACGCGTGGTTTCCCTCCATAGGGATAAGGCACCTCCGCGCCGTGAACGACGGCGAGATCGGGCCGGATAATATTCTGGCCTATATCGTTCAGCTTTGTATCCGGCAGGGAACTGCTGGACAGGCTCAACTGAATGATTGGAACATCGGTTGCGCCATAGCGCAGGACCAGAGGCGGCGTGATATTAGGCGGCATATATTTCAGTACGGCCAACGCGCTGCTCGCTACCTGCGAGACGGCGCGGGTTACATCCGCGCCTTCATGCAGATAGACTTTCTCGACGCCAACGCCGGTGTAACTGGTTGCCTCGATCCGCGAAATATCATCGACAAGCGAGGCCATCTGCCGTTCGTGAAGAGTAAGGATACGGTTCTGAACATCTCTGGCGTCCATGCCGTTATAGGTCCAAACGACACTGACAACTGGAATATTGATTTCGGGAAAAATATCCACGGGCATACGCGAAGCGGCGCCTATGCCCAATAAGCATATGAGAACCAGCGCGGCGACCAGTGTATGGGGATGCTTGAGCACGTAGGTGACAACCGACATGGAATCTCCAACGATAAAATATTGCAAGGGAAAAGCAGGCCGGCAAGGCCGCGTTTTTCCTTTTTTCTGGCGATCTCAGCGCGCCTTGTGAACAAAAAAGTCCTGTCCATAGACGGGATAGGGTTTTTCCTTTGATGGAGAGAAACCAACGAACCTAAGCCTTCATACATTGGTCCATTGAATCCAGCCTCAGGAATCCAAAACTATAATAAGAATCATTCAGAGGTAAAACTCGTGTAAAAATATAATCTTACGCTAAGTTAATACCCAAATTTACTGATCGAGATACGAATAGTCAAGCGCACGGCGAATTATTCACAAGGCAGGATAGATCGTTTGGGAACTGCCCCACTCCTGGCGAAAGGGTATAAAGTCCGCCTTTTGTTATCGGGTCGATCTTGGAGGAGATTCGGCTGGTTGCCGGGAGGAGGAAACTGTCTTCACTGTTGCGAATGCAAACCGGACTAAAACGGCTCCTTACTCCCGAAGCTTTCAGCATCGAGGGGTCGGAGCCGGATGGTCAGGGTAGATTTACGTTTATAGAGCCGCTGCCTGTTGCGCTAATTCGGCTTAATTGGGACCGCCGCTGTCGTACCCATAATTGCCGCTCAGCCCGTAGGTTTCCGGGTTCCACTTGTGCAGGTAGTTGTCGGCGTCCCTGTCGGTGCCGCCCGTGGCTGAGGTATACGCCCGGTCGTCTCCGAACTGATTAGCATCATATCTGTGGAGTGCTCCAAGATCGCGGTCAACACGTGTCTGAGCCTGGGCGACGGCGCCGAAAGCTAAGGTAAAGACGAAAACCGCTGCCACTATCGATAACATTGCTGATTTTAAGCTCATTTTATGTTCCTCCAATCGATTCGATGTTCATGCTTATGTAATAATGTTTCGCATCTTGGACCCAATATAAGCGGCCCACGCATGCTGTCAACCGATTGGTCCGTTTTTTTTCATCTCGAAGAGGCGCCGCGAAACGCAAGCGGGTTGCGGGAAAGGTGGAAGTTCATGACCGAGAGAGGAAAAATAAAAAGGTTTCATCGTGATAAGAAAGCAGCTTGAAGAATCGAAATGACACAATAAATTATTTCGAATCGTCTTTTTGCGGATCGTCCGACTGCAGCAGGCGTGTGAACGCGGCGATAACCGCTGGTTGAGGTTTGTGTATGGGCGCCAATGACTGATATTGTTCCCAGCCCCCGCCAAGGGCCTTATAGAGCGCGATGAATTGCTCCGCGGCTGCTTGCTGTGAAGAAACATACTGTTCTTCCAGAGCATATTCCTGCCGTTCGGCATCGATGACATTGAGTGAATCTGTCAGCCCCCGGTCATAACGCTCGTTTGCAAGACTTACGGCTCGCTGGCTTGCATCCAAAGCTTCGCTCAGGTTATGCAACCGGTCTTGCTGGCCCGTATAAGCATCGATGGACGTATCAACTTCACGAACGGCATTAAGCACTGTTCGCTTGTAATTTACCAACAGCTCACGAGCATGCAGGTCGGCGATATCGACAAGGGCATCCAGTGCGCCAAAATCCAGTAAACGCCAGGATACGGCCGGTCCGATCGACCATATGGAACTTTGCACATTCGGAGAGATGCCAAGCCCTTGTCCCTGATACCCGGCAGCGCCTGTAAGCACCACATGCGGAAATAAATCCGCGGTGGCCACACCAATGCGGGCAGCCGCGCCAGCCAGTTCACGTTCGGATTCCAGTATGTCGGGGCGACGGCGCAGCAGATCGAGCGGTACGCCTGCATCGATTGTTTCCGGCAATTGTGGAATCATTTCCGGTTTTTCAAGTTCTTGGGCTAAATCTTCCGGAAATTCTCCAAGTAAAACCTCAATTACATATTGAGCTGCATAAATTTGTGAAATCAAAGGCTTTTTCTCGGCCTCCAATGCCGCAAGTTGACGTTTGGCCAGGGTTAAGTCCAGTTCATTGGTAATGCCGCGATTAAACCGCTCCTGAGTTAAATGAAAGTAATCCAGCGCAACGTTCGTATTTTTTTTCAAAACAGCTAATTGCATTTGCAATGCCCGCATGTCGATATAGGCATGTGCAACGTCGGCAATGACCGAAATCAATACCGTGTTGCGGACGGCTGCCGCGGCTTCGGCATTATAGGCGGCGGCTTCCATCTCGCGCCGGTATTTGCCGAATAGATCGAGCTCCCATCCGGCATCGAAACCAAAAACATAGTTGATCTGCTTCAGCCCTTTTGTGTTGTCGCCGGCTCTAAGCGCCTCTGCCGCGCGGCCCTTGGTAAGATCGCCTCCGGTACCTCGGCCCCCACCGGCGCTGAATCCGGCTTCAGGCAGAGCTTGTCCCATGACGACAATTTCCGCCGTCCGCGCTTGCTGTATCCGGTCCATGGCAATTTCAATATCGGGGTTGTTTTGGACCGCGCGCTCAATCAGGGAATTGAGTTCCTGATCTTCAAGCGCCTGCCACCATTTGACGGCAACAATAACAGGTTTATTTCCGGCATCTATTGCCGATTTTTGTCCCTCAGGCGATGCTTTAGTGAAAGCAGCCGGAATTTTCATGACCGGGGCATGATAATCGGGGCCTACCGTACAGGCAGCAAGGCACAAACAGACCGCCATCCCGAGCAGGAGGTTGCCCATATGCCGCATGCTACCTTTTGGACAATTAGTAGTATGCGGGCTTTTGAGCATTGGCGATCCCATCTGCGGATTCATGTGCTGCGACAGTATCGCCGTCGACAATCCGATTACTGATATTCAAGGCGACTCTATCGCCGGATGAAACACCCGACCCAAGCTGCACTAAATTTCCGTCATCGCGAACAATAGTCACTTTGTGGAAAGTCAGGTGGTCGTCCCCATCGACCAAGCCAACCTGTGGGCCACCCGAGCGAAATACCAGAGCGGCGGCGGGAACCTGCACCAGTCCTTTGGTTGGGACCTGGAAAGCTACATTGACATACATTCCCGCCACCAGCGCATGGTCGGGATTAGGGATATCGGCTTCAACCCGCAAAGTGCGCGTCCGTGGATTGATGGAATTGGAGGTGCGGGTTATTTTTCCATCGAATTCGGAATCCGGGATGTTACTGGCTTTAATTTTCACCGGAGAGCCAACCTTGATATCATCTGAGGCGCTTTGTGGCACGTCCACAAAAACGCGGATGGTATTATCTTCTACCATGCGGTAAAGCGGCGTGGTATCGGTTCTGCCATCGGTGACCAGGTTTCCGATATCGATATGACGCTCCGTAATCGTACCGTCGTATGGCGCATCGACCTGCTTGAATTGCGTAAGGGCCGTATAACGGTCGGCGACTGCCTGATCGAGGCCGACTTGGGCTTTCGCCTGGTTTAATTCGGCAATGGCGCTGTCATAACCGGCTTTTTTGGAATCGCGTTCCTGTTCGGACACTACGCCCTTTGGCGAATCTTTCCATCGCTGGTAAGTCGTTTGTGCAAAATCGGCCTCGGCTTGCCGCGCAATGACGAGGGCCTTGGAGGCTTTTACTTTGGCCTGGGCGGCCGCCAGTTTAGCGTCCAGATCAGGGGTGTCGATGGTCGCAAGGACCTGACCCTTCTTTACATGGTCTCCGATATCGACGTTCCAGGCGCCCACATAACCATCGACCCGCGCATAAATAGTGCTCTCATACCATGCGGCTGTTTCGCCCGGCAGGGTCAAAAGAAAAGATGACGGCGCGTTTTGAACGCTGATCACATCGACCGGCTGCGGAGAAGAAGCCTGTCTAAGCGCTACGCTCGCCAAAGCCGCTTGATCGACCGATTTCATATGGTGGATCACCAGGAAACCGACAATAAGCATCACAGCGGCCATGCCTGCAAAACTTTTCAGTTTTCGCTCGGTATGCGGCTTATCCGGCGTTGAACTGAGATCGGCGGAAGACTGCTGGTTAGAAGGATGATCTGTATTCATAGCGGTTCCTCTGGCAGAGTGGGGTTCACATGGTGAGTGGAAGAAACCGGAACTCTGCGTAGAAAACAGTACATTGTTGGAACGAAGACAAGCGTTGCAAAAGTGGCGAACATCAACCCGCCAATGACCGCACGGGCAAGCGGCGCGTTTTGTTCGCCGCCTTCACCGACGCCAAGGGCCATGGGGACCATGCCGAGGATCATTGCGCCTGCCGTCATCAATACCGGGCGTAAGCGCGTAAATCCCGCTGTCTCGGCTGCAACCCGCGCGTCGTCTCCCGCCTTCATTCGCTGATTGGCAAAAGTCACGACAAGGATGCTGTTGGCCGTAGTGAGACCGATGCACAGCAATGTTCCCATCAGAGCAGGAACGCTGAGATGCGTCTGCGTGAGATAGAGCATCCACATAACGCCGCCAAGAGCAAACGGCACGGCCATCAGAACGATAAGGGGGTCGAGCCAGTTCTGAAAGTTCATTACGAGAAAGAGATAAACCAGCACTACCGCAAGGGCCATACCTCCGAATAACCCGGAATAGCTTTCGCGCATTGTTTGGGCTTGTCCGCCTAAAACGACCGAAATAGCTTTTGCCGGATCGGGCCGGTCGGCGGCAATCACTTTGTCGATATCGTTTGCAGCCGAATTGAGATCACGTCCCTGTACATCGGCGTCTACATCGAAGACCGGCCTGATGTTATACTGTGACAAGACCATAGGCACGGTGCTGCGGCCGAATCTGGCGACATTGGTCAAGAGTTGGCCCTTCGCGTCGCCGCTTCCAACGGTCACCGGCATCGTTCGTAAATCTTGCGTTGAATTGATACGATAGGTCGGCATCTGAACTACAAGCGGGTAACTGACGCCGTTGTGTGGATCTACCCAGAAGTTAGGCGTTGTTTGAGCGCTGGAATTGGTATCCACTAAAACATTGCTCGCTATCTCCTCCTGATTGGTTCCCAACTCGGCGGCAAGCGTACGGTCGATATTAATATCCAGCGATGGGGCATTCGGAATTTGAAAGATATGCGAATCCACGACTCCCGGCACGGTCTGAAGATCGTGCGCCAGCTTTGAGGCTACCTTATAAGCCTCATCGTCATTCGGGCCGGAAACCCGGATATCAATCGGAGACGGCTGACCAAAATTGAGCACCTGGTCGACAATGTCGGCAGGCTGAAAGAAAAATTGCATTCCGGCAAAACGCCCGGGCAACTCTTGCCGAAGTTTAGCCATAAGGGCCGCTGTGGGTGTATGTTTTTGTTTCAGGGAAATAAGGATTTCACCGTCCATCGGCCCCACGGTGGCTGAATCGCTCAAGGCAATATTGATGCCGCTGTAGGGCAGTCCGATATTGTCGAGAATGACGTCGATCTGGCCATTTCCGATTATCTGGCGAATGGCGGCTTCAACATTTGCAAAATCCTGCTGTGTTTGCTCTATCCTTGTTCCAGGCGGTGTCAGGACATGGAGACGCATCTGACCTGCGTCGACCTGCGGGAAAAAGTCTCGTCCCAATCGCGGAAACAGAAACCATGAAAACGCCAGCAGGACAATGAAAAACATGATGGTCGTCCCGGGTTTGGAAAGCGTCCACCTGATGGTTTGGCGATAGGTTTGACGGAATGCATCGAAGCCCTTTTCAAATTTTCGATGAATGGCGCCGAAAAGATTCGGCTTGGGGCTCGGAGGGGTGGAGAGCCAATCGGATTTATTGTGAGCGGCAACCGAGGAACGCATCAGGTACTTGAACAGCACCGGCACGAGTGTGAAAGAAAGCGCCAGGCTGGCTGTCAGCGATAAACAAACGGACACTGAAAGCGGAGAAAACAGGTACTTTGCGACGCCTTGAAGAAGGAAAATCGGCACAAAAACGATACAGATACACAGGGTTGACAGGAATGTCGGGGTGCCGACTTCACCGGCCCCGTCAATTATGGCCGTTTCCAGGGGGCTGCCGGAACGCAGATGACGTTCGATATTTTCGATAACGACTGTGCCATTGTCCACCAGAATGCCGACCGCAAGCGCAAAGCCTCCAAGTGTCATGGCATTTAGCGTCTGTCCTCCCATATACATTACCAGCACGGCTGTGATGATCGACAGCGGGATGGAGGCAAGGATGATGAGGGTCAGCCGCCAGTTGCCTAAAAAGAGCAGGATCATCATCGCCGTCAGGCCTGCCGCCATCGCGCCGCCTATAAAGACACTGTTGAGCGCTGCTTTGACGAAAAGCGATTGATCGAAGATCGCTTTAATGGAAACGCCTTTTGGCAAGACTTTCTCGATATCCGGCAGAGCCTTACGCACGCCGTCGATGACAGCCAATGTCGATACGCCGCCTGTCTTGCGGATCGTCATAAGCGCGCCCGGCTTTCCATTGACGGAAACCGAATTGGTTTGCACCTGATATCCGTCATGCACATGCGCAACATCACGCATGAACACTGTTTTTCCCTGCACTTCCTTAATCGGGAACGAATCGATTTCTTTGATGATGTCGGGGCTGCTGTTCATCGTAAGCGCGTAGTCTTTACGGCCTATTTTGACGTCACCCGCCGGTAGAATCACGTTCTGATGCAGCAGGGCATTGCTTACATCTGAGGGTGACATGCGGTGTGATTCCAGCGCCCGTTGGTCGAGGTCGACCATAATGACGCGCGGTTTCCCTCCATAGGGATAAGGCACCTCCGCGCCGTGAACGACTGCGAGATCGGGCCGGATGATATTCTGCCCCATATCGTTGAGCGAGGTATCCGGAAGGGAATCGCTGGACAGGCTCAACTGAATAATTGGAACATCGGTTGCCCCATAGCGTAGGACCAGCGGCGGCGTGATATTGGGCGGCATATATTTCAGAACGGCCAGCGCGCTGCTCGCTACCTGTGAAACAGCGCGGGTTACATCCGCGCCTTCATGCAAAAAGATTTTCTCGACGCCAACGCCTGTGTAACTGGTCGCCTCGATATGCGAAATATCATCGACAAGCGAGGCCATCTGCCGTTCGTGAAGCGTAAGGATGCGGTTCTGAATATCCCTAGCATTCATGCCGTTGTATGTCCAAACGACACTAACGACCGGAATATTGATTTCAGGAAAAATATCCACCGGCATACGTAAAGCGGCGCCAATACCCAATACGCATATCAGAATGAGTACAGCAAATATTGTATGGGGTCGCCTGAGCACCTGGCTGACAACCGACATGGAACCCTCAATTCATGAGCACAAGGTAAAAAACAGGCCTAAAGGCCGACCGAGCGAAGCTCATTTATTTTTGAAATTGCGACTATTTCTTGCGCATCATTCACATCCGCGTTTCTGTGTTAAAGATTCGCTCTAGTTTACATCTGCGCAAGCTGCAGCGTCACAAATTATTCAACAACCAGCAAGGAATTTCTCGTTCCGAATACCGTGTCCCGCGGTCATCGCCTCTTTGACTCGTTTTTTGCGCATTCCGGCACCAACAATGGCAATCGAGCGTGTTACCCCGGAAATTTGGTGATTTTAGCGGTGCCGTTGAGAAAACACTATTTGGCAGAAAATGGCTCTTGATACCATTTCTCCGACAGACTTCCGGAGAGACGCCATCAGCGGGCTAAATTTCTGTGGGCAGGGCTTCGGACCCACTCTTGATGCGGTAAATTTCTTCCACAGGAAGCACTGCGACCAGACCATCTCCCGCCGCGCCGGTGTGGGCGGATTCGAGGATGGCCCTGACTATGGCGTCAACTTCGTTCTTCATTGCAAATACCTCAATTTGTGCTACCTCAGAAAGGCCGTCCTTGGTGAAAAATTGCTTATATTCACCATAGCCCTTAACCTCGCTCACGGTAATACCCTTAACGTCTAATTGCCGAAGCCGCTTTTCGACACCTTCCAGGAGATTGATTCGAACGATGGCGGTGATCTTCTTAAATTCCATGTGTTTCACACTGCGCTTTCCACGCCTCCGGTGCTGACGAGGCAACCAAATGAAGCTTGCAATGATCATAATACTATATGGTCATCTCACTCATAAGTATAACCACGATCTCTAACCAAAATACATCTAAATACTTTAATATAAAGCAAATATTGAAAAAACTGAGGACGATATTTTGGGGCGAAGGGGGGATGTCACCAGTGGAATCCAATCAAAAAAACCCGGATGGAGATCATCCATCCGGGCCGTGGAAATACTTAGACGATCAACTGGACTTACGTGATGATCCTATTTCCAATAATACCGAACACTCGTGAAGAACATATTGTCGTTTACCGTGGGACCGCCTATAGAGGAACCCGTGGCGGCGCCGGCACTGTTGACTTTGTTAACGCCGGAAAAATAATGGTCTTGAGTAAAGGAGTACTGCAGGCCAAGCTTCAGTGTTCCGAACTTGCCCTGATAGAAGCTATACCAATCCCCGACTGTAATCTGATCGATCTGCTGGATTTGACCACTGCTGGCTAACTTAGTTGTCCCGAAGGTGCCGCCGATAAGGGGCACAGCCTCATCATAAAATTGACTGCCGTAGCCAAATCCCACGCCGCCTTGGCCGAGTTCAACCTTGTTGGCGTTTTCCAGACCATAATATCCGTAAAATTGCAATTCGGGGCAAGGCTCCCAGGTTAAGCCGCCGAGAAAATGCACGGCCGTGACCGGATGGATGCTGCCGAACTTATCCTCAGTGACGTCGGGCAACTGCCCCGAGCCATAGCGTCCGATAGCGCCGTACATGGCGGTCGCCTGTACATCCAGTTGTTTGGGAATTATCGGTATGTCGAAGCCGCCGCCAAACGCATCTCTCGCAATTTCCTCGTTCTGGACGATTTCTTTGCCGCCGTTGACCAAACTGGATTGGAAAGTACGAACCAGGTTGAAGACCTCGAAATGCCCAAAGCAAGATTCCCATGCCGCCTTTTGGACAAAGTCGGGAATATCGTTAATGGATAAATTGCTGTTGAAAAGATTTCCCGGTGTCTGGTTGACCGCAACGTTGGTCCCAGGTCCGTTTGGCAAGCTTGCGAGAGTGGTCTGCGGATTTTCGACCGAAAACGCCAGCCAGAACTGCCTGTCCCAGTCTTTTACGATACGGAACTGGGGTTGGCGCGCCCAGTTAAAGCCTGGTACGTACTGGGCGTCAATTGTCAGCGGGATTTGTTCTTCGCGCGGGGTGATGCCGTTAGCATTCTGCGTGATAAGAGACCAGTTTTGGCCGCCAAGGAAGTGCAGGCCGCAGGTGTCCCAATCCGCGGTTGTGTAGAGTTCGCGGATCCGGAGGTTATAGGAGTTTGATTCATTGGAGTTGGACGTAGGGGCCGCACCAAGAAAGTCCATCTCGTAATATCCTGCCAGGTGGACCGTCGGGCTGTAATCGCCCTGCGCCAGGACGGAAAGCCTTGACTGTCTCGCACTAAATCTCGTTTCGTCCTGGAAATACCTAGGTTGATTCGGTAACGGAATTGCATTGAACTGCGACCCCACATCGTTAAGTTCACTCCTGCTGCGGTAAATGCCCGCCGCTTCTATGAACCCTCCAATGTTCACATTGATCCCCTTCATTTGGAAGTTCATGCCGGTCTCAGGTACCCCGGCCGGCGGAGGGTATACTTCAGGTTTCGCCGCCTCGGCAATTTTAGCCGCTTCGGTCTTGACCTCAGTCTTGACTTCGGTCTTAACTTGCGAAGCGATGCCGGCGGCCTGGGCGGCCTTCTCCTCCTCTGCCTGCTTTTTCAATTCCTTATACTGTTTTTCGGTTATCTGGTGATTAGCCCACATAATGTCGATAAGCTTCTCCGCCAATGTCTGATCGGCAGAGGCAGAACTTTGCCATGCGATCGAAAAAATAAATGCAAGCACGATCACAAATGACGCAATTCCGCACCATTTTCTCTTTCCTCCGGTGCTTTTCATACTACCCCCTCATTTCTGAGTTGTTTCCAAACCAAAGCCCCTGACGATTGGTTTTATCCGTATATTTTTCGAATATCTCTCCGGATAGGTGGAACCCACCTGACACCATATAGATATCGCCACATCCAGAAAGCTCTTTGGCGTAGTTTAATGTGTTGATCAAACCAGAGTGCCCACAGCCCAGAAGAACCACTATCCCTTTGCCTCCGACGTGGAAAATCACGGTTTGGTCATCAGGTACATCATCCCGGATCACTTCACCATTTTTTTGGAAACCCAATTTCAAAAGAGCGCCGGGGTATTTGACCAGTGAGGAGGCCGGTTTGATCAAGGAGAAGCCCGACCTCTAGCCTGATCTCCGCTCCCTTCTGTTCTAACAAAAATGTCAGGCTCTCACCGCTTTTACCAGGCCGAAGTCCGGGAAACCGAACCAGAATTCAAATTGTGAGGATTATCATGAGCCCCAAAGGATTGGCCTGAAAATACACCTAAAAACTGCCTTGTTGGGGCTGAGTCTTATGCTCCTCCCCATTTTGATTTTAGGGCAGGTTAACGCAGCATTTCAGGGAATACATGTCAGTTGTGTGTCATCTTTGTGCCATTTGCGATGTGCATTGCATTGATTGAGGTGTTTAATAGTGCTGAGAACAAAAAGCACTGGGACGCGCGACCACTTGAAATACTCGAGCACATATGTTTCCTTAAAGGGTGAGGCCCAACGGCCTGGATCTGGTCAGATTTCTCAGAAAGGAATGCCGCCTGGATAACTGTTGTAAGCACGGAGAGTCAAGTATGGCCTGCTGTGGCAGCCTCGCGATTTTCCCCGCGAAATCCTATTGTTCTTGTATCGACTGAGAAATTCAACGGAATAATTTTTGACGGCTTAGACCTGCTGGGGTGTAGATTTATATGAGTCTTCCGGACGGAAACGCGAACGGGAATGATTCGCAACTGATAGCCGACATTTTAGAGGGGGATGTAAATGCTTATTCCACTCTGGTTCTGCGCTACCAGGGAGCTATTTTCAACCTTATGTTCCGGATGACTGATTCTTACGAAGATGCGGGCGACCTGGCTCAGGAGACTTTCATCAAGGCATATGAACAACTGTATCGCTTTCAAAGGGGAAAGAAGTTTTTTCCATGGCTCTATACGATCGGCTTGAATCACGCGCGAAACTTTTTGCGCCATAAGAACAGAATGCATTGGGTTTCTCTGGAGGATTGCGAAATAGGCTTCGAGCTGGACTATCCTGGCCAGCAGGAGGAAAAAATTTGCGCAAACCTCGATTACGGGCAACTCCATGCGGGACTTAATGAACTTCCGCTCGATTACCGGGAGGCGCTTATGCTGCGCTACCATGAGGGGCTGTCAATGGAAGACGTGGCCGAGGCAATGACTCTGAAACTGAGTGCTGCGAAAATGCGGGTGCATCGCGGCCTGGCAAAATTGCACAGCATTTTAGAGAAAAATCAAAATGGAAACGAAAGAACCCAAACAGCCCCATCCGGAAACTGCCCCAGGTGATCAGGCAAATGCATACGGGTCGGAGGAAATGGCGGAACGGATCAAAATCATGATCCAGGAAATGCCTCAGATCCAACCTCCGGCAAGATTGCTTTCTGCCGTAATGGAAGCGGTAAGGGCAAAGAGGGACCCGCTGTGGTTGCGGGCGTATCGATGGGCAAGATCTGCCAGGTCCGTTACATTCACTCCTATGCGCCTCGTCTCTGCGATGGCGCTTTCAGCTCTTCTGGTGTTCTCGGCCTTTTTCGTGCATGAGAGGGCAAACCGGCATATCACCCTGGCTGAATCACAGAAGTTTATCCCGGTCGTATTCGCTCTGGATATGCCCGATGCACGTTCAGTCCAGGTGATCGGCTCATTTAACAATTGGGTCCCACAACCCTGCGAATTGCGCAAGGACAACGGAGCGGCCAAGTGGATATTGACCGTGCCGCTCCAGCCCGGCCGCTACGAATATGCCTTTCTTGTAGATAAGAAGCATATGCCCCATCCCCACGCCGAACTCTATCAGGATGACGGGTTTGGAAATAAAAACACTGTGCTGGCTTTGCTTACCGCAGACCCAAATGTTCCAGTCATGGCTCAAAACGTTCAAACAGACGTGACAAATGCTGCCGAAGAGGCAACAAAGGCGGCGATCCACGAGGCGACTTTAAAGGGGTTGCTCGTTCTCGGTTATGAGAAGGGGGTTGAACCCGAATCCATGGCCAACCTGATGCGCATTGTCAGTGAGGTAAAAATGGAGAATCTGCCCCTGGAACCTTTTGTTAATAAGATTAAGGAGGGAATGGCCAAAAGCGTTCCTGCGGGGACAATCGAGCGGGTCTTGAACCAAAAAAGACAGGATTATCAATTCACACGCTGAGTTGCGGCAGATTACCTGAAAAAGAACGGCCTCCCGCAGCAGATGGCGTTCGAGGAACTTGTGGCGTTCATGGAAAGTCTTTACAGTGGCATGTCCCGCGAGGATTTGACACATACAATGGAGCACTCCCCTGCAGCTTCTCTTTCCACACTAAACAGGGCAATCCACCTACGAGCTTCTCTCAAACTGCTCGGATTCGATGAGAAATCATCTGACCAAATTGTTTCCACCGGACTTGAACAGAATTTCTTTAACCCACAGCAGTGCGGTTTTGCCCGTGCGATAGTGGCGGGCAAACGCAGAGGGATTTCCGATGCCGAAATAGCCCAAGCGGCACTGTTGACAATGCGGAACGGGGGGACTGTTGCCGGTTTCTGTACACAGATCGGGGTTTCAAACTCCGATATGAGCCAACACGGGCCACAGATAATTTCGCCAGTCTGTTCTATGACCGGAACGTGAAGTCAGTGGTAAAAGGGCCGGTCCAAAAAAGAACTCGGCGCCGGCCCATTTACGATGGTGGCTTGATCTCCGGGGAGGAGTAATTCCGGAGATCTCTATCAGAGTGCGCAAACGTCCGTTTACGCTAAAGCGGGGGCATGTGAGATACACGGGGGCAACGGTTCTCACTTGCCTCCCACAAGGTTAGTCCTTCCGTGATCGTTCTTGTAATTCATAGGAAATTGAACACCAATCCACCGATCTTCTAATTGCGTATACAAACCCCGATCTAAAATGGTCACAGGGAAAAATCTTTTCCAAACTCAGAATACCTTTTTGCTCATGGTATACTGCTGATCTGAGCTGGTTGGTCTTCGTGAAGATTTTTTCGGCCGAATTGCGCCGGGAGGGGTGACCATTTGAAACACTTAAGTGTAAATGTTAGTTAGGGTGAAGTGCTCGATGCACCATCTGCTGATGGGCAAAGGGCTTTATCCTGAGTTGTGAGACGGAACATCCCGAGTGACCAGGTGCCTGGGAGCAGGAGAGCAAAATAGAGCTGATCGGCAGAAGGCAAAAAATATCGGTCTTGCGCCTTTTTTCTTTGGAATAATTTGTGACGGCTTAGGCCTGCAGGGGTATAGATCAATATGAGTCTTCCGGACGGAAACGCGAGCGCGGATGATTCGCAACTGATAGCCGATATTTTAGAAGGGGATGTGAATGCTTACTCCACTCTGGTTCAGCGTTACCAGGGAGCTATTTTCAACCTTATGTTCCGGATGACGGACTCTTACGAAGATGCGAGCGACCTGGCCCAGGAGACTTTCATCAAGGCCTACGACCAACTGTATCGTTTCCAAAGGGGAAAGAAGTTTTTTCCATGGCTCTATACGATCGGCTTGAATCATGCGCGAAACTTTTTGCGCCACAACAAAAGAATGCAGTGGGTTTCTCTGGAGGATTGCGAGATTGGCTCCGAGCTGGACTATCCTGGCCAGCAGGAGGACAAAATTTGCGCAAGTCTCGATTGCGGACAGCTCCGTGAGGCGCTTAATCAACTTCCCGTCGAATACCGGGAGGCGCTTATGCTCCGCTACAATGAGGGGCTGTCCATGGATGAAGTGGCAGAGGCAATGACTCTGAAACTGAGCGCTGCGAAAATGCGGGTGCATCGTGGTCTCGCAAAATTGCGCGACATCTTGGAGAGAAAACAAAATGGCAATGAAAAAACCTGAAGAGCTGTATGAGGAGATGGCGGACCGGATCAAGACAATGATACGGAAAATGCCTCAGATCGAACCCCCGGCAGGATTGCTTCCTTCCGTAATGGAAGCCGTCAGGGCAAGAAGTGTCCCGCTGTGGCTTCGTGCTTATCGATGGGTAAGGTCACCCAGATCCGTTACGTTCAATTTATTGCAACTGGTTCCCGCGATGGCGCTGTGTGCTCTTCTGGTGTGCCCGGCTCTTTTTCAATATGCGAAGGGGAACCGGAATATCACCCTGACGGAATCACGTGAAATCATCCCGGTCGTATTCGCACTGGATATGCCCGATGCGCATTCAGTCCAGGTGGTCGGCTCATTTAACAATTGGGTCCCGCAACCTTGCGAGTTGCACAAAGACAACGGTTCGACCCGATGGACGCTGACCTTGCGGCTCCAGCCTGGCCGTTATGAATACGCCTTCCTTGTCGATGGGAAACATACGCCACATCCCGAGGCGGAATTCTATCAGAATGACGGGTTTGGAAATCAAAATACTGTATTGGCTTTGGGAAAGGAAGATGACATTTAGGAGATCGTTTCTTTGCCTGCTCGTGTTTGTTGTGGTGGTGCCAGTCGAGGTCAACGCTCAAAACGATCAGGCAGGCGCAACACGTGATGTAACAAGTGCTGTCGAAGAGGCAAGAAAAGCCGGGGTTCCCGACGCAACGGTAAGCAGATTGCTCGCACTCGGCTACGATAACGGTGCGGAAGCAGCATCCATGGCCAACCTTGTGCGCATTGTGGGTACGGTTAAAAAGGAGGATCTCCCCCTGGAACCTTTCGTGAGCAAGATTGCAGAGGGGATGGCTAAACGCGTTCCGGTAGCATCAATCGAGCAAGTGTTGAACCAAAAAAAGCAGGATTATCTGTTCACCCGGTCAATTACGGCGGACTATCTAAAAAAGTACGGTATCCAGCAACAGGTGACGCCCGAGGACCTGGTGGGGATCGCGGAAACTCTTTATAGTGGCCTGTCACGAGAGGATTTGGCCCGCACGCTTGAACAGGCTCCGGCAGGTTCTCTCTTCACGCTGAAAAGGGTGGTCAGCGTCCAGGCTTCTCTCAAACGGATCGGGTTCGACCCGAAATTATCCGACCGGATTGTCTCCACAGCGCTTGAGCACAAATTCTTTGCTCGACAGCGGCGCGGTTTTGTCCGTGCGCTTGTAGCGGGCAAACGAAAAGGGGTTTCCGACGAAAAAATAACCGAGGCGGTCCTGTCAACGATGCAGAACGGGGGGACGGTTGCCGGCTTCTGTTCACAAATCGGGGTTTCAAGCTCCGATATAGGGCTATGATGGCCGCAGATGATGTCCCCCGGTTCATCTATGGGTGGCATGGACCAATCCGGCGGTATAGCTGGACAGGTTAGAGGCGGCCCGCGCTAAGACCTGGTTTTTTCCTGTGACCATCTTGCATCCAAGTTTGTATATGCAGGTAAACGATCGGTCGTCCGATCACTTTCAAAAACCATCACTTACGGAGGTAACAATGAAGTTGAGAGGAAAATTCGGTGTTATCATGCTTGCACTTTCGTTCATACTTGCTTCTGCTTGCATCGGCCATGCAGGCAGCGGCACGGACCAGCAAGCGGGACAAGCTACGGTCTCCGGCAGCAACCAGAATGCAAACTCCAACGGCGCGATGCGCGTCGACCAGGATTTTGGAAACCGGCATAAGAAGGATGCCAATCAGTACGGCGATGATCGGGCGTACACCTCGGAGAAGAGCGGTGTCGGCAGGGATTCTGACAAGGTGCTCAAGTGGAATCCGAGAAGCTATGGGCTGGGCGGCGATTATGGGCGCGACGAGCACTAAATGACTGCGGATGGGCTGGTCAAGTCGTATTGGTGCGGCAGGCGACGGCTCTATAAACGCAAATCATTGTGAACATGCGGCTCCGGTCTCTTGAGGCTGAAAGCTTCTGGAGTGAGGCGCCGTTTGTAGTGAAGAGTGAGAAATTTCACCCTCCTGACTTCACTGATAATCAGATTGCCGATCATAACAAGCCCGGCATCTTCTTGCCCTTGATGACGCGGTCCACGGTCATGTCCAGCGGCTGGGCCTGGCTGTGGCCGCCCAGCGTTGTCTCCCTCGTTTTACTCCTCAAGGAGCCGTACAATATGAAACTTCCGAGGCTGGCAGCAGCAGTCCTGCTCTGCGCCTCCATCAATATTGCCGCGGTTACCGGTTTCGCCCCCTCCGAGGGCGCGGTCTTCGCTCAGGACGATCCTTTTGACAGCGACATGCCTTCTTTTGAGAACCGCTACGAAACCGACCACTTCGTTATCAAATGGACAAACAAGAGCAGGCATTCGAACGACAATATCAAGGACCCGCAAATAATAAAGGACACGGCTGGATATCTCGAGCTGGCATGGACAAAATATACGGAGTTCTTCGGAAGAAAACCGTACATGGCCCCTGGCCGAGACAAAATCGAGGTGGTTTTTCGAGACTTTGACCACTATGGACTTGCCGATCCTCCGGATGGGCCGATTCAGTTCAATTCGGACGCCTGGGTAAAGAACAGCGGCATTCGGCAGCCTACCTCAGCACACGAATTATTCCATAAACTGCAATACGCTTATGGTTACCAAACAAGGTGGCAACTGCGAAGACCCTACCAGTGGTTCACAGAGGGTACTGCAGCCTGGTCCGAGGTGTTTGTGTGGGGAAGGGTGAGCCGTACCTTGAAGATGGATACACTTTTCAGAGAAGCCAACATGGACCTTTATCAGGCGGACGCTGCGGCGATGCCCTTCTGGATATATTTTGTCCAAGGCAATCACGAGCATCCAAATAATCACCTCATGGTGGAGCTTTTCGAAAAATGCGAACAACTCGGTAATGAAAAGCTTGCCCTGAACGAAGTGATAAAGGAAACATATGGATCGGTTGACGACTTCTTCAAGACCTTTGAAAAGGAGCGAAACAACGGATTCTGGAAAGATGCCCGCGACATCCCGTATAAGAGTATCCTGGGGCCCGAAGGGCAGGACCTTGTTGAAGAGGTTAGAAGCATCCAGAAAGCAAATTACGGGCGCAGGTCAACGGAGCCACAATGGCAGGTGGAAAGCGGACTGGGGCGGCTTGATACTAAGTAGCGTTCACTTAACTTTATAGTGAGGAGAACTCGTCGACTGGAGGTTCTAAATGAAAATGCCGTCCCGTTTGCTTTTATCCCTGATAGCTACGGCTCTCTTCATTTCGGGATTACATATCAACGCTAACGCAAGCGCTGGGTTCGTAGCGCCGGCGGATCGACTCTCCATTGCCGAGCCCCGCTACTCCGGACTATGGAAAGGGCCGGATCTCAACGTAGAGTACAGCTATTCTTGAGATCAGGACCAAATGAACCTGTCGGGCAAGGTCCGCTTTGCCTATTTCTGGATAGGCTATACCCAGTTGCAGGATTTTCGCCTCAGCGCAATATTTTTGGATGAACACGGCAAGGTCCTCGCATTTGATGGGCTGGTCACCAATCGCGGCTCATTCGACTCAATTCCGTTTCATGCCATACTAAAACTTCCGTCCAACGCCGTGTCTATGGCCTGGTCGTACCAGGGGGTAGGCGTCGGAGGCGGCAACGGACCTACTTCTTTCTGGTCCTACCCGATTCACGGCCGGTTTTTCTAAAAAAGAGCGGGAAACTGGCGCCGGTTTCAGACCTCAAAATGATGCTTCTAAACCTCATATAAGCCATGGCTTTGAATCATTGTCATCTAATTTTAGTCCGTTATCCCGGCCCCACCCCTTTTGGTTTCATCTGGTACACTGGCAGGACCATGCGAATTGTGAACTACCGGCCATCCCCGAATAGAACCAGGGGCGCCCAGAAAAACGGATAGCGATAGGTTTTGCCTTCTTCCCCTTTGATCATGCGCAGTTTGATCTCACGCAGTGCCTCGGCCCGGCCCCTGCCCGCCTTCAGGTTCTCATAGAGACCGGTGCTCAAGGTCTTCGCCGATTGCGATTCTACCGACCACAGCGTGACGGATATGGCGGGAGTCCCAGCGTACATGAAGGAGCGTGTAAGCCCCACCACCCCTTCGCCCCGGGCCTCTATTCCCCTTCCGGTGTTGCATGCGGAAAGTGTTACCAGGTCGGCATTGAGCCTGAGGCCAAAGGCATCCGCCATGGTGAGAAACCCGGCTCCGCCCGCGGGGTCTGGCTGCGAGAGCACAAGCGCCGGCTGGCTCACCCGATTGGTCACACTCGGCACGACCCCGTGGCAGGAGAAAACCACGTATCGGTAGCCCGCTAGCTTTTGTGCCTCGTTTAACTTCATGACGTTACTCCGGGAAGCGTTCTGCCTCAACTGCAAAGGCATACTCGAGTCCTCAGCCAGCAGGACGTCCTTGATCTCCCTTGCCTCCTCCTCTGTCTCGGGAAGCTCCAGGAAAGATCCTCCCATCAGATCAAGATAGGCGCGCGCTCTAAGATCGGCGACTTCGGATACTCCCCTGGTTGCGCCGGGTTCTTCGCTTCTACCATATACAGGATTTGCAAAGGCAATCAGGGGGAAGCGAACCTTCATAGTTTTCCTTGTCTGTGCTTCGCGAAGCGTCTTCAGAAGAGATGCCGAAGATAGATACGCAATGGGATGGTCTTCCACCAAGTAGTGAGGAATCTCCCCGTTCATCCGGGAAACCAGGGACTCGAAGGGCAGGCCGTAGAGTGGACCTGAAAGAACGATGTAAAGCGTCTTTGCCCCTGAGAGGGCTTCCCTCACATCTTTTGGAATCAACAGTTCATAGAGTTCATATCCCTCATGGCTCACCGCCTTCATACCGGCATCAACCCTATCGTCGATTTCCCCTTGAGAGCTTCCTGTGCTTATGGTTTTTAGTATCGACTGAGTGCCTTTTCGCCACGACTCGACTTTCTCTCTCAGTTGATTTTCACCAATACCGATGGGGTAAAATCCAAAGCGCTTTTCTCCGATCACCCACAAACAGGCGCTTTCTTGCATCACCCCGTAGACAAGCAGCATTTCATCGGGACCCAGCACCTTCTCCTGGATATCTTTGAGGCTGGCCGGTGCCGGATACTTCAGGGCATAGTAGTCTGGGTACTTGGCCCCGATCTCTTCCTGAAGTGTGCGGTAAGCGGCACGGATCTGCTGAAAACTTGCTTCCAGAGCTTGCAGACGTTCCGGGTCACGCTGATCCTCTTCTTTGGAACGTTCCGCCACAACGCCGGCCAGAGCTTTTTCCATCCGATTTTCTAAATCCGTTTCGCTCTCCTTCACCGTGCCCGGAAGCCCGGCAAAGTCCCGCGCTCCGCTTTTTCCCATTTCTTCGAGAAACACCCGCCCCTGCTTGCGCTCAAATATTTCAAAGGCCTTTTTGTCGTAGCCCTTGGACGGGTCCTTCGCGTGCATCTTCTCATAGATCTCGATCAGTTCATCGTAGACAAATATCTTTTCGCTCATGAAAATGATTTTGGTCTCTTGTGCTGAAAGCCCCGCCCGCATGGTCTCGATAGTGTCGATAGCCTTTTCGTAGTGAGAGACGGCTTCGAGATCTTTTCCCAGCTTTGCGCTTGCTTTACCAAGCTCGCGCAGCGCTCTCCAGAGAGTGTCTGGCGCACCGATTTCAGTGCCGATCTTCAGGCTTTCCCTCAGGGTCTCATAAGCCTTTTCATACTGGCCGAGAACCGAATAGACCGATCCAATTGCGGTAAGATTAATTGCTGCGCCCTCCTGGTCACCGACTTCTTTATCGATAGCAAGCGACTCCTTATAATACTTGAGCGCGTCCTCATTACGGCCCAGGTTCCAATACAATGTTCCAATGTTTCCAAGAGACTTTCCGGCGCCACTCCTGTCCCCGGCCTCTTTACCGATTGCCAGCGCCTCCTCATAATACTTGAGCGCCTTTTCATACTGGCCCAGATTCGAATACACTATTCCAATCTCGGCGAGGTCGCCTCCGATGTCGTTCCTGGCATCGATCTCTCTATGGATCGCCAGAGCCTCCTCAAAATAGCCGAGCGCCTTTTCATACTGGCCGAGATACGAATAGACTATTCCAATTTCGGCAACGTCCCCTCCGATGTCATTGCGGGCATTGATCTCTTTATGGATCGCCAGAGCCTCATCAAAAAACCCGAGCGCCTTTTCATACCGGCCAAGATACGAATAGACTATTCCAATTTCTGCAAGGTCCCCTCCGATGTCATTGCGGGCCCCCATCTCTTTATGAATCGCCAGCGCCTCCTCATGACACCCGAGAGCCTTCTCATACCGGCCGATACTCGAATACACTATTCCGGTCTCGCCAAGAGCCGCAGCCAAGCCCTCCCGGTCACCGGTCTCCCTCTTGATTACCAGCGCCTCCTCAAAATAGCCGAGCGCCTTGTCATACTGCTCCAGGTCCGAGTACACTCCTCCAAGGAACGACAGGCTAACCCCGATGGCCTGCTTGTCGCCCGACTTCTTTGCCAACTCAAGAGCTTCCCGGCCTTTCTCGAGGGCCTTCGTATAGTCGGATGCGTTGTAGGCCTGGAGCGCTTCCCTTGATATGCTCTCCAAACCGTCCGGTCGCGCCTGGTTGCTGTAAAACAGCGTTACAAGAAAAAACAACCCGGAGGTAATGATGAAGACAGCCCTGATACCCATTTGTGCTCCCTTTTCACCCTCGTTCTGGTCCAATGCACGTTCCCCTTTATCTGCTCCATTGTAAGAGATGCTGGAAGCGGGTGACCTTGCCCGCTTTGGGAGGGGTCCAAGTTATGCCCGATCAATGCAAAAAAACACGCCTCATTAGCGCTTAAAAGCTCTTTTGGGGATGCCTAAAGATGCACTTCTAAGCCTCATATAAGCCATGATTTTGGATCAGTGTCACCTAATTTCAGCCGGTTATCCCGCCCCTTTTAACTTTTTCAACCGCATGTGCAATTCGAACTTTTTGGGATTACCACCTGTTTCTCGGGTAGCTTGCTAAGACGAAGTTGCGTTCAAAGCAACATGGCGATTAGTTGACAAGCTCGCCGTCATAAAAATGCCTAAAAGTCACATGTGGTTGATTTTTGGAAAATCCGGGTTTCAACGGCCAGGAGAAATTCTTAAGTTGAATAAGCCCGAATTATACGTGAACATTGTGCACGCAAGATGGGAAACCTCTACTTTTGCGGGTGGCATGGTTTTGGCTAACTTGTTGGAGATTTGGCTTGTTCGGTGTTGTAATGGGGTCGGAAACCGTGACACATGATTTGAACAAAGGGCTTCTATTCCGGGCAGTTTGGGTGATACTGCTCTTTTTCTCCACAGTTGCCGCTGCGGGCACTGCTCCGATTGACCGCAGGCTTTATTCCGAGCTTCTTAAATTTCCAACTGACAAAAAAATCGTCGAAGTGGATGGCGTGCCCTGCCTGAAGATATTTCTACCGCCGGGGCAGTCACTCAGCTACTTCTGTCATTTCGTGACATTCTTCGACAGCAACTTTGACTTTTATCGCCAGCAAATCGCTCTCATAAACCGGCTTGAACCGATGGCCGTGATTGACGGCACTGATAATTTGAGCACGGACGTAAAATTCATCTATGTCCCACTCAATTTTTCCATACGTCCGGTGATCCTGCCAGATCGGATCAGCAATATTTCTCAATTGCCGCAATTCATTCTGATCGATGTAGGCCAGCAGTGCCTGGGACTTTATGCCTACGGAAGATTGATTCACCAGTTTCCAATTTCATCCGGCAGATACGGAACACCGGCGAGAAAATTCGTCATCTTATCCAAAGAAAAAGACCATTACTCGACGAAATACGACAATGCCTGGATGCCGTATTCATTGAGACTCTTTGGGGACTATTTCATCCACGGCGGCATCCTCCCGAGCCATGCCGCTTCCCATGGATGCGTCCGGATGATCTATGAAAATGTCGTTTTCTTGTACAATTGGGCAAATGTTGGAACGCCCGGCGAAATAATCAACCGAACAGCTTCAAACCAAATTGGAACGCCCGGCGAAATAATCAACCGAACAGCTTCAAAGCAAAAAGAAGTAGTTTCAAGTGAGGAGGAACCGAATATTAAAATACTCTACTGATAGAGCGCCAACTAAGTTCGGTGAGTGCAATCCTGCACACATCATTCCAGCGGGGCCTGCCCCGGAAGTGTCCAGTCCGGGGGCCGGAATCCAGAGTTTTTCAGTTGGTTAAAAGCTTCACCATCTTGCACCTGCAAGTAAAGGTAGCCGATACGGGCGCAATGTGAGTACCTCGAAACGGGGGTGTTGCGAACGGAATTCCTTTGTTGTAAAGTCCTCCGGGTGAGAGAATGTTACTTTTGGTGGAGCAGAAATTCTCATGCTTACTCTTTGTCCCGAAAGACAGAAAGATAGGCTTTCGAACGCGGTTGAGAAATTTCAATGGTTTTCTTTGGCCAATCATCAATCTCTTTTAGCTGGAGTTATCGTTCTTTTACTAGTGCTGCTTCCGTGGCATGCTGATTGTGGCTATCATTCTTCCACAACAAAGTCCGGGGGACTCCCGGTCCATAAAAAAATTGTGCGCAGGGGAGCCGTCAGACACAATGACGCATTCTCGAGTGTTTTGGTCCGCTTGCGCTCTTACCGGAAAGCAATCAGAAACACCCGCTACCTGACCATTATCGATTACAGCAAACCTTCCAATGTTAAAAGAATGTACCTGATAGACATAAAGACGGGCAGAGTTGAAAAATTCCTCGTTTCGCATGGCAAGAATTCAGGCTGGGCGTATGCGACCGCGTTTTCAAACCGGCGCCATTCCTGCCAGAGTTGCCGTGGATTCTTCGTCACGGGCCAAAAATATTCCGGAAAGCACGGAATTGCGCTCCAGCTTCATGGGCTTGAAAAAGGGGTCAACGACAACGCGTTCAGACGCGGGATCGTGATGCATGGGGCCAACTACGTTAGCGCGCGTTCGGTGATGTTGAACGGGGGCCGGCTGGGGCGAAGCCTGGGGTGTCCGGCCATCCCGGCCGAAGTGGCAGCATCGGTAATTAACAGGATAAAGGGCGGTAGCCTGGTTTATATCCATACGGGTGGCAAGTTCTGCGCGACCAAAGGCTCAAACGGGGCAGTGAAGCACAGAAGTTGAAGTTTACCCGGCAGTTACTCTCTTTTCGGATTTATTGTGGTCCAGATCGATTTTCTCAAGAACGGCGACTAACTCCAACTGCATAAATCACCCCTGCCGAAAATAATTCCAAAATCCCGACCAGCCGATTCCACGGGAATTGCTGCATCTTGCAAATGAATTTTGCGATGTTTCAACATATGATTTGCTCATAGAACCTTAACAGAGAAGCGGTCAAGGGTAGCTGGCAACCCCTGATTGAGCCTATGAGAAACCCGCTGTCTCCGGGTTTTGCCGGCTGGCAGCGGCATATAGGTTAACGCAGGAATGGGAATGAGGACAACCCACGGCCGGCCCCGCCCCTGGTCATGGTCACACAAGGGAGAGAATAGAGAATCCGCCGTGGCCGGCGCGGGTTATGCGTAAGCAGCGCTTAAGTTTTTTGAAGTGTTGGTACGATGTCTTGCTCATTCAGGCGGTCAGGTCCGGAGCAACACGAGCAGGTAATGTGCGCAGGCCCGGGGCCAGCGAAAAGGCATGGGATTTTCTGCATTCAACCCGTGCCGGCATGGTCCGGATACGCACAATGGAAGGTGTGGCCCTGCGACCGCATCTCGTTAAGCCTGTGTTGTCTGGTCCCCAGTCTTCCAGAGAGCTTCCGCCTTGACGAAGTTCTCATCCATAGCTTTCTTGAATTCCGAGCAGCTTTTCTTGCACATGGCGGTCATATCGGCCATGGCCTTTTTTCCCTCGCTGGGAATCCATGTCGCCTGCTGCATAAAGGAGTTCATCATTTTTTCCGACTGCTCCTGCATCATGCACATGGCGCCGTAGGAGTTTTCGAAGCTGGTCCTGCTGAAATCGAGCATCTGTTTTGCGAAATTAAACTGGTTCATTTGTGCCTCCATTGTTTTTAGATAGATTCCTGTTACGACAAGCTGAACAGAACTATAATAATCCAAATTGGGGTGTCAAGGGAGAATTGTGCGATGCACAAAGAATTTATAGTGGCGCAAAACACGGCTGTGTATTATAATAGATTGTAATTATTGCTGCTTTGCAACAAAACGCGGCTGGATAAAATAATGGCTGAAAAAATCGTTCTGAAAAAATACGCGAACAGGCGGATTTACGACACGGAGAAGAGCGCCTATATAACCCTTGAACAGGTCACCGAACTCATACGGGCAGGCCGCCGGGTTTCGGTAATCGACGCCAGGACTTCCGAAGATGTCACGGCATTCATTCTTTCACAGATCATCGTAGAAGAGGCAAAGAACAAGAACATTCTTCTGCCGGTGTCTTTTCTCCACCTGGTGATCCAACACGGCGAAAATGCATTGAGAGAGTTTTTTGACAAATATCTGGAACTCACCGTCAAAAACTACCTGTTTTACAAAGCATCCTTTGATGAGCAATTCAAAAAGTGGCTGGATGTTGGCAAGGACTTCTCCACCACGATTGCCCGTAAAACCCTGCCCGCTGCTACGCCCTGGGAATCCTTGCTCGATCTGTTCCTGAGCCCGGGGAAAAAGGCCGAAGAGAAAGATTCGCAGCCCTAGCGTTGCGTCCCATATATTCGAATATGCTTGATCGACCGATACGTCTCATCAGGAATCAGTCTCATTTAGAAGTTTGCCGCCGCGTCAATATCAACATCACCCAGCACTGTGTCAACATCGAGGATCATTTTAATACCACTGGCCATTTTAGCCATCCCGAGCACACAGCCTCTGTTGAAATTAAGAAGGAAGTCGTTCACATCCTCGATGTCGGCGCCTTTTATGTGAAGGACCTCTGAAACCGAATCCACAACCATACCTATCAAGACAGTTCTCTCATCCTTTGTGGTTTCAAGTATGACAATGCAACTGCGATCCGTGTATTCGGATTCCTGGATCCCCAGTTTAGTCCGCAGGTCGGCGACAGGAATAATTTTGCCTCGAAGGTTTATAACGCCTTTCACGTATGGAGGGGTCTGGGGCATTGGGGTAACCGGCATTACCTCTATTATTTCCTTTACCTTCATTATTGAAATCCCATAATCTTCTTTCGCTATCGAAAAGGTAAGATACTTACCGGTTTTGCGTTCGCAACTCAACAGCAGCATCTCCTGTTGCTTCTCTTCCGTGATGTCCATGATAATGCCGGTAACGAATTCCATCTCGCCATCTTCCGCGCACACAATCTGGCTCCACTCCCTGAGCCAGAGCATATCCTCATTTCTGGCCCGGACCCTGTACTCTCTCATATAGGTCTTGTCGCCCCTTAGCGCCTGCGCGAAGACTTGCTTTATATGTGCCTGGTCTTCTTCTATAATCAAATCCGTCCATTTGCAGGCTTTTGAATTAAAGTCCCGCCTGCTGTAGCCTACCAGACCCTCGATCTGGTCTCCCAGGAATTCAATGGAACCATCTTTGTAGCCTTTAAAAGCGGCATTCCGAACTTTAGATGTCTTCCCTGACTCCGCAACCGCCGGTTTTTCCATCGCCTCAAGCCTCCATCTTGCAACTTCCTGATATGTTCATTTCCCCAAAGGGATTCCGAAATCCCACATCGCGGACCTTCCCGGCACAGCCGCTTCAATACCGTGTGAAATCCCTGCGCCACTCGTAAATTCCGCCGCAATTCAACCGGTGATTACCCGGAATAGCTCGAGAAGAGTGGGTGTAAGGCTTCGTGAAGACAATCCATCCGATCGACCAAAAACCTATTCGGCTGAGACTGCCGGATTCTTTAATAGTTAGTCTCCATCCGGAAACCTCGGATGAACGCAGGAGAATTTCACCTTATCTGAACTCTACGCCCCGCGAGGTTTCTGTTCGAATTTTTTGACCTGAAGAAAGGCATTTTTCGTCCTGGCGCGTACAGTCTGGCGCCTCGCAATTTCCGGATTGCCCAGCGCCGCACCGAAAGGTGGCAAGGAAATCGAGTTCCACCTTTCCCTAAGGGGGGGCTTGGTTTTAAAGCTTTTGCTGCCCACTCATCGCGGAGCGATGCGGGTCCCACACCGCCTTGCCGATCTTTTCTTTATCGCTTACAATGCATAGGCGGGTTTTAGTGCATCCGGACGTGGCTCCCAATCGGCAGACTTTTCCGCTCACATTCCCAAGCATGCATTGGCCCTGTCCCGCCTTGGGCGCCCAGTCTGATTATGTCTTTCTCCTTCCTTCGAGGATAAGACCCATGGCTGACTCAGAACAAAAAGACAAATCTTTTACTATTCTCATGGTTGACGACGACGAGGAAGATTTTGTCCTGGTTAAAGAGGCCCTCGAATCGAAGCGGATTAAAGTGGACCTCTACTGGGCCGAAGATGGCGATGAGGCAATGAATTTTCTGTTTCAGCGGGGTGGATATTCCAATGTTCCAACTCCGAATTTGATTCTGCTCGATTTAAATATGCCCGGGAAAAATGGCTTCGAGGTGCTCAGGGATCTCAAAGCGCACGAGGGACTTCGAAAAATTCCCGTCGTAATACTTACCTCGTCCCGGGACAAGAGTGACGTCTCTCGCGGATATAACATCGGAGCCAACTCGATTATGTTGAAGCCCTTGTCTTTTGACGAGATGGCCAATGCCATGCAGTCTCTGTGCGAATACTGGTTCGCTCTGGTCCAACTGCCGAAAAGCTCTGCCGAACCCGCCCGCAAAACGGTGAAAAAAGCTCCGATCTCGCCTGATTCAACAAATCTTGAGCCGTTCCAGTAGGATTTTCCCTTGAGCCGGCAACGGATCCCGCAGGAAAAAAATAAGGGCGGAGGTTGTCCCCCGCCCCCAGCGGTTGAATGTGAAAAATCGCCAGGTTTAAGAACGTGACTCGAATCAGAATGGGCTCTTGTCAGGACCTGAGGAAATCGCGCAAGACCACCTTCGTCTATTCTTGAAGAGCAACAATGACTGTAATCAAACAATCGACGCCACTGTCCTCTTATTTCTTGAATATGCAGGATGCATAGAACTTTTTGCCGCCCTCGTCATGGCAATAGGAACAAGACTGCACCTTCCAGGATTCGCTCGACTTGCTGTTGAGGAAGCTTGTGAATTCCCGGTCAAAAGAACTTGCTTCCGCGCTGAACGTTTCAAATTTATAGTCGTCTTCCATGAAGCAGCCTCCTTATCCAGATCACTTCTTATTTAGAGCACTTCTTATCTGGGATACACCTTAAACATAAAATGCGGGAAAGCGCTGTCAAGGGAAAGAGAAGACGATGCGATGAAAGGAAAATTGGGGACGCGGGAAGAAAAAACCTTTCACCGCAGACGCAGAGCAGATGTGAGTTGCGAAACATTTCCCCAAAGGGATTCAGTGGTTTGAAGAGAGATCGCAATTTAGTTGAGTGAGGTCTGTTTTGTAAACACGCGGGATGAGGCAACTTGATCAAAAAACCATTGCCGTAGTAAAATACGCAGACGACGCTGGAAAAGAGAAATTGCAAGCGGTACAATCAAAGTTCGAGCATTGCCGTGTGGTCCTTACCTGAAATTAATTATGAACGGAAACCAAGACTAGATGAATTCATTCGAAAAAAAATATCTTTGTATTCATGCGCATTTCTATCAACCTCCCCGCGAAAACCCCTGGACCGAGGAAATCGAGCGTGAGGATTCCGCTGCCCCTTATCACGACTGGAACCAGCGCATCAACCTCGAATGCTATCGGGCAAACACGGCGGCACGCCTTGTCGACAACCAGAATCGAATTCTCGATTTGATGAACAATTACAAATATCTGAGCTTCAATTTCGGCCCCACACTGACACACTGGCTTGAGCGGCACGATCCATGGGTTTACCAGACTATTCTGGAATCCGACCGTCAGAGCACGGAGGCGCACGGGGGCCACGGCAACGCCATAGCGCAGGTCTATAACCACGTCATAATGCCTTTGGCAAATGAGCGAGACAAGCGTACCCAGATCCGCTGGGGGATTCGCGATTTCGAACACCGCTTCGGCAGGTATCCCGAGGGGATGTGGCTGGCCGAAACGGCCGTTGACGCGGCTACACTTTTGCTCCTGGCGGAGGCTGGAATAAAATACACCATCCTCTCTCCCCACCAGGCGGCGCGGTGGCGTTTTCACCAGGGCGATACCCAGTGGAGAGATGCAGCCGGCGGAACTATTCCCAGCGGACGCGCCTATCGTTATTCCTGCGGCGGGGGGAAATACATCGACATTTTTTTCTACGACTCCGCCCTGGCGCACGGCGTGGCTTTCGGCCAGTTACTCGAACACAGCTCCAAATTCCTGGAACAGATTGACAGGACATGGTCCTCGCGGGCGCCTCTCAGCGGGGAACCCTGGCTGGTTAACGTCGCCACCGACGGAGAATCCTACGGACATCATTTTAAATTCGGCGACATGGCCCTTGCCGCCGCTTTAGAGGAACTCAAGCGCGATACCTCGACGGAGATAGTCAATTACGGGTGGTTCTTGTCTCAGTTCCCGGTCGTCGCCGATGTTGAAATATTCGAACGAACGGCTTGGAGCTGCGCTCATGGAGTTGGGCGGTGGAGCAGCGACTGTGGCTGCCATCTGGGAGGTGAACCGGGCTGGACTCAGAAATGGAGAGCACCTCTGCGCAAAGCGCTCGAATATGTTCGAGACAGCTTGGCCGGGCATTTCGAAACTCAGATGGTAAACCTGTGCGCAGACCCTTGGGGGGCCAGAGACGAATACATCGATCTAATCCTGGACAGAAAGACTCACCTTACCCCGTTTTTGGAAAAACACCTCAGGGGTGGGTCGCGCTCATCCGAAGTCTCACGATTTCTGGAGTTATTGGAAATGCAGCGGCTTTCGCTGTTGATGTTCATATCCTGCGGCTGGTTTTTTGATGAAATCAGCCAGCTTGAGTCGGTCCTGATTCTCAAGTACGGCGCAATGGCAATCCGGCTCGCCGAAAAGACGGGATCGCCACCGCTTAGGCAGGAGTTTCTCAGGTTATTGGGACAAGCGCCCAGCAACGTGCCCGAATATGGAAACGGCGCAAACGTTTTTCTCCGCGAGGTCGAGCCTAAAGCGTTCGATGGAGCCAAAGCGGCGGCAAATTACGCCATACAGTCTATCGCCAGGTTCGATCATCGAGAGTTCCAGATGCACGGGTACAGCATCATACCCCAAAAGGAGGAAAATCTGGGGGCGAGTCCGGTAAAGTGCCTCTACGGCCTGGTTTCCGTAAAAGACAACAGAACGCTATATACAGAGAGTTTTCTTTACGCGGTGGCCCATTTCGGCGGGTTGGATTTTCGCTGTTCGGTCAAACCCTATGTCGATGAGGGCGAGTATGAATCCATTCTCGCCGCGCTCCAGGATTCCATCGAAGAGCAAAAAACGATCAAGATCGTGCGCGTGCTCGATGAAAGATTCGGGACGGAATACTTCGGACTCGAAAACGTCCTGAAGGACCTCAGGGCCTCGATTGCGTTGGACATAAGCCGCAAAACGATAAGCACCTACACGGATCTTCAGCGGAACCTGTTCAGTACATACAAGCCGCTTCTCTTGTCACTCAGGCAATGGGGGATAAAGATTCCAAGCGATCTTCGGGTCTCGATCCGGCGTGTCCTGAGCGAAGAGGTGGAAAGCCTGGTGGAAGACATCCTGGTGCATCTGCTTGAGCGCGTCTCCGCAGATGCGTCCTGGGATTCGACTGACTTTTTTTCCCGGGTGCACATAGCCAGGCTCAACTCCCTTCAGGAAGAGGCAAAATTATGGGGCGTTTCGCTTTATCTCGTGGAAATCTCCGAAAGGCTGGGGCGGCTCATGGTGAGGGTCCTTTCAAGGCTGCTCCGAATCTTCGACCAGGCTGATGCCGGGCGATTGTTCCGGCTGCTTACGCTTTGCCGCGCATTGGCGATCCGGCCAGAGACCTGGAAACTGCAGACGCTCTTTTTCCAGTTTGTAACCAAAGCAATTGAAAATCCGCCGCTCATAACAAGGATTGACCGGTTTGGAAATTTTGTAGATGAACTCGACGGAATGCTCAACTGCCGGTTCGCGCAAATTCTGCGCCGCAGTTCCCTACAGCTTGCTCATGCGGCACAGCAGACCTGACGGAAGATTGAATGTGCGTTTTCCCCTTTGAAGATCGCCCCGAAACCGTGTTAGTATTGCAGATGGACGCGAGATATGCTTGGAATCCAACTCATCAGGAGTTCAGTAATGTGTGAAGCAAATGCATACATGGTAAAGGAAGGGAAAGAGGAACTCATCCTGGAGGCGGTTGACAAAGTCGAGAACGAGGGCGACCAAATCAAGATCGAAAATATTTTTGGAGAGCGAAAAACAGTCTTCGGACGAATTCGCAGCATGTCCCTCGTGAATCACAGGATAGTGATCGAAGCGTAGCAGCAAAAGCAGTGGCCGGTCTTCAGCGGTCAGTCGTGAGGGAAAAGTTTTTTCTTACCACTGGCCGACGGCGTCTGATCACTGCTTTTGCACTGGCCACTGACCACCGGCGACCGGCGACTGACATACCAGTCGATCTGCCTGCAAATGCCCCGAATCAGTTGCACGTCACGCCCGCGGAGCTGCATCCTGCTGAAAAACCGCCTGGTGCTCATCATCCAGTATTCGGGATTTTCCGGGTTTATGAAATTGATCTTCGTAAGCGTATCTTTCAGGTGAACATACATGGATTCGAGTTCGCCGCGGGTTGCAATGCGCGGCGAAAACACCTCCTTTTTTTCGGATGCAGCGGTAAAAACCTCATAAACCATAATCATAACGGCCTGCGCCAGGTTTATGGAAGAAAACCCGCCTGTCGGTATGGTAACCAGAGCGTCGCAGTATCTCAGATGTTCATTGGCCAGTCCGCTTGCCTCGGGGCCGAAGAGGAGCGCGACGTGGTTTTTCTGGCTTATGGGTATGAGTTCGAGGGCAAGCTGCCGGGGGTTTCTAACAAACTGGCGGTGGGACCCCGTTCGGGCGGTGCTTCCAACCACGTACTGAAAGGTTTTCAGCGCCTCTTCGAGCCGGTCGTAGACTTCAATGCCCAAAACGAGGTCTTCCGCATGGTGTGTTGCCATCCTTAAAATCCGCGTAAGATCGCAGTCAGCCGGATTTACGACCAGAAATCGCGAGATCCCCATATTCTTGGCCGCGCGAACCGCTGCACCTATATTTTCCGGATAATGAGGCTCATTTAGCACGACGGCTATATGTTCAAGGTTTATTTTCATTTCACCCGGTTTTTTTTCGTGATTGCCGGCTAATCTTCCATCCGCATAAGATTCTTTGCCATCTTCTTTTTGGACTCAAAATCGGTGAGGTAGGAAATCATTACACGCTGGGCCTGAGGCGCCCCCGCTCCGTGCCAGGTACCCGGACCGTGCAGGCCTGCAGTCCAGTGCTGGAGGAATTTGGCGACCTTAAACCGCTTATCCGCAGGCGCCGCGCTCTGAAAGAATTTCATGAGCAAAGGCCCGACCTCGGGATGCTCAAGATCTTTTAGCCGTGGCATCGTCACAACCAGGCCGCCGCCGATATCGCCGGCAATCTTCAGGATTTCCCAGAAACCGTCGGCTATGCTCAGCTTGGCTACGTTTCCGAAGAGGTCGTCGGGCATGAAAACGCCCGAGCCTTCAGGTTCCTCCCTGCCTTTCACTGCCGCTGCTATCGCGCAAGCGTGTGAGGTTTCGCTCAGACGCACCATTTCGATCAGCTTATCCTGGACGTGAGGTATCTTCTCTACCCCGCTGAATTCGGCTGCTAAGAGCGTGGCGCCGATGATGAGGTCGGCAAATCCCACCTTGCAGGCGCCTCCGCAGTTCATCCGGTGTGTTTTGGCGAATCTTGAGATCAGCCTTCCGCAGTACTTCGTTTCGCCGCAAAGGAAAACCCTGTCCCAGGGGATAAAAACATTGTCGAAAACCATTGTGGCAGTCTCGCGTTGTCCAAATACCGGGTTCCCAAGTTCCGATTCGTCTTCGGCCGTCTCTCTTTCGACCGAGTAAGCGTTATACTGGCAGATATAGGTCAGTCCCGGAGACCCGTTCGGTACAGCAAAGGCGACCGCGAAGTCCTCCTCTCCATCCTTAAGCGCTCCACCTGGAAGAACGAGCGTTTCGTGCGCCCCTATCGCCCCGCTCTGGCTGACCTTTGCACCCCTGACCACTATCCCGTCGCTACGTCTTTCGGTAACGTGCACATACACATCCGGTTCGTCTTGCTGGGACGGACGTTTTTTCCTATCGCCCTTGGCGTCGGTTATCGCCCCGGAAACGGCGAGATCGTCCTTCTGAATGCCGGCAAGCCATCTATCGAAGCGCTCGCTATAGTTTGTTCCGAGGTCGCGGTCCATTTCCCACGTAGTTGAGGCGAGACCGTTTATTGCATCGCAGCCCACGCAGCGGTAGTTGCAGGTGCCGAGCGTCCGGCTGGAAAGAAGGGCCATTTCTTGCCGCATGTCAAGGTCGTGATTGTTGCGGGAGACATGAACGTTTCGGTTGATCGGGTTCGCGGTGAGGTGAGAGCCGGCAATCATGATGCTTTGGTATTGCTCGTCCAGCGCCAGATCGTAAATGGCCGCGTTGGCCATGACCATCGACCTGGTTACCGGATGGTCCAGCAGATTCGAAACCCATTTCCCGCCCACGTAAACTTTAGGGGTTAGCTTGCTTATGCTTTCCAGGTATTCTCGAGATGTCTTGAGAGCCATTAGGAGGTCCTTTCGTTGGAGGTGTGCTTCGTTCATCTCTCACCACATGGATAGTAAATGATTTATCATATAGGAAAAAGAATATTGTTGAGGTTCGGCTGGAAAGCCTTCTATTTTAGCAGTTCAGGCCTTTTCGGATAATGCATGAATATATAAACTGGTTAAAGTCCAGGTTCAGGGGGTGGCACATCCATTTATGAACTTCCGCTTCTGTCCCTATTGTGGCGCTTCTCTCATAAGGAAAGCGGCAAAAAAGAGCGTAAGGTCTTTCTGTCCTGATTGCGGTAAGGTTTTTTATCGTAACCCCACGGCAGGAGTCGCAGTTCTGCTCGTCGAAGGGGGCAGGATCCTTCTTGTCCAACGCAAGGGATCGCACAGCGGCCAGTGGTGCATTCCCTGCGGCCACCTCGAGTGGGACGAGGAGGTGCGGGAAGCCGCCGGGCGCGAATTCTTCGAGGAAACCGGGATAACGGTTCGGGTCGGGCGGGTTTTCTCAGTTCACTCCAACTTCCACGATCCTGAATCACAAACGGTTGGGATGTGGTTTTGGGGAACGCGAACGGGAGGAGAACTCCATGCGGGCTCGGATGCCGGTGAGGCCGCTTTCTTCAGCCTGGACGATTTGCCGGACATGGCCTTTCCCACGGACAGAATTGTGTGCAGGGAGTTGAAGGACTACCTTGAATCCCGCTTGTTCGAAGAAGAGTGATCCCGGGTTGCGAGCGGACCTGCTGTTAGCTTCATGATTAGTTCTCATCCCAAAAGGTGTAAGTCAAATATGACTTATACAACCTACTGTAACTTTTTGAAGGAGGTTGTCATGCCCGGCAGCGTTTATGATGTTCCCGCCGTTTCTCTGAAAACGCGCATCGGATGGATCGGAACAGGGGTGATGGGACTTGCCATGTGCGGGCACGTTATGGAAAAAGGATACAGCACCACGGTTTTCAACCGCACGAAGGAAAGAGCGCTCCCGCTGATCGAGAAAGGCGCCGCATGGGTTGATTCCCCCCGGGAAGCCACGGAAAAGTCTGACGTTATCTTTACCATGCTGGGGTTCCCTGAAGACGTGCGGGAGGTTTATTTCGGGAAAGGAGGCATTCTTGAGGCGGTCCGCCCGGGTGTTATCCTCGTTGACATGACCACCACCGAACCATCGCTGGCAGCGCAAATCTATCTGGACGCCCGGGAAGGGGGGGCCTTCGCCGTGGACGCTCCCGTGTCGGGCGGCGACGTGGGGGCGCGCAATGCCGCTCTTTCCATCATGACGGGAGGAGATCGGGAAGTGGTGGAGGCCATTCAGCCGATCCTGCAAACCATGGGAAAAAACATCGTCCACCAGGGACCTGCGGGTTCGGGCCAGCACACTAAAATGTGTAACCAGATCGTCATCGCTGGAACGATGATCGGCGTGTGCGAAAGCCTCATATACGGTTTCAAGGCCGGCCTTGATCTGCCGACGATGTTGAGTTCTATACAAGGCGGCGCGGCACAGTGCTGGAGCCTGGACAATCTGGCTCCACGTGTACTGCGCAGAGATTTCGCTCCCGGTTTTTTTGTCGAGCATTTTATCAAGGATATGGGTATTGCGCTCAAGGAGTCGGCGAGTATGGGCCTTTTCCTTCCCGGCTTGGCGCTGGCCCACCAGCTATACATCGCGGTAAAGGCCCAGGGACACGGTAAGTCGGGCACCCAAGCGCTTATGCTTGCCCTTGAACAAATGTCCCGTACCGTAGTCCAGGGAAAAGGCTGACCGATGCCCCTTCAGAACCGGTTGAGTTGAGGCAAGCCCTCGAACATGTTATAAATCAGTGGCCAAGTCGGCCGGCGGCCCGGCGGCACGGAAAAGGATCCTTTCCGGACGGAAACTAACTAAATTTCCACACTAATCGCTTGTGCCTATGAGGGCTCATGCCCTCTCAGAGGGAGTTTAGAACATGCGTGTAAAAATGAATTACGGCAAGGGTGGATTGCTTCTGGATTTTCCGGACTCCTGGAATATAACCGTAATCGAAAAACCCGCGATGCCCGTCCTGGCCGATCCAGCAGGGGCTGTTTCCAAAGCCCTGGCTGATCCCGTCGCGTGCGGTTCGTTGTCTGAGATCGCCGCCGGTCGCCATAGCGTTTGCATTCTCATCTGCGACATTACACGGCCGGTACACAATTCCGCGATCCTGCCGCCGCTCATCAAGGAGTTGATACAAGCAGGAATAGATCCCGGTGCGATTACGGTGCTGGTTGCCACAGGCCTGCACAGACCCAATGAGGGGGAGGAGCTTCGCGAACTGGTTGGAAGCGATTGGGTGCTTGAGACGGTCAAAGTGATGAACCATTTCGCCCGAAATGACGAAGACCACGTCTATCTTGGAAATACTTCACGGAATACCCCTGTCAAGCTCGACCGCCGTTTCGTCGATGCAGACGTGAAGATTGTGACGGGGCTGGTTGAGCCGCACTTCATGGCGGGCTATTCCGGAGGCAGGAAAGTGATTGTTCCGGGGGTCGCCCACCAGGACACCATCACTACACTTCATAACGCCAGCTTTATGGAGCACCCGAGCTCAGCCAACTGTATTCTTGAGGGCAACCCGCTCCATGAAGAACAGATTGAAATTATCCGCATGCTCGGCCGGATTTTCGCCGTGAATACGGTCATAGATGACAAGCGGAATCTCTCGTTTGTTAACTTCGGCGAAATTGAAGCCAGCCACCTCGAGGCCGTTGCTTACATGTGCCCCTATGCCGAGATCCCTTCGCAGGCAAGATACCGTACCGTCATAACGAGCGGAGGCGGCTATCCCCTGGACAAAACCTACTACCAGACGGTTAAAGGCATGGTCGGGGCTATGGGATTGCTCGAACCGGGAGGCGACATCATAATTCTTTCGCAGTGTTCGGAAGGGATGGGCTCCAAAGAATATGTCGCGGCTCAGCGGTCGCTGGTAGAACTCGGGCCGGAGGGCTTTCGAAAATCGATCCTGCCCAAGCCCCGGGCATCCATCGACGAGTGGCAGACGGAGATGCAGCTTAAGCCTATGCGGATCGGCAGAATCCACCTTTTTTCAGATACTTTGTCCAAAGAAGACAAGTTGCTGACCGGTGTCTATTGCGAACAAGACGGGACCTTGCCGATCGATTTCATTCGGGGAATCGTTGGGGCCGGCGGAGAACCCATCGCCGTCATACCGGAAGGACCATACGTTGTCCCCATGTGCGAATGCGCCCGCACCCCGGCGGGTTTGAGGTAATTCATCTGTTTGATGCCGGGTTGAAAAGACTCCCGATAAAGAGAGGTCTTTCAATTATCGCGAATTTCAGAAGCTTTGCTCATCGACCTTCAACCACTTATCCAAATCAACCGTTTTCTCATATTCTTTGTATGTGAACAGATCGCCCGTTATCTCTTTTATGGAGCCGGTCAGCTTCAGGGACACAACGGCCCTTTCCACCGCTTTCATCGCGGCGAAGAGCCCAAGGTACCAGTAGAGGACCATCTTCACACCGGTTTTCTTCCATTGGTCCAAGGAAAAATCAGGTTGGATGTAGAAATGTGCCGGGTCGGCGGCACAGACGACCAATGGAGCTTTTATCTCCCGGACAAGACGCAAATATTGGTCAAAAGTATATAAGTCACCGACCATGGCCATGTCGGCCCCGTTTTCTACATACATATTCAGCCTTCTTATGGCTTCATCAATTCCTCCCGCCACTTTGGCGTCGGTTCTGGCTATTATTACAAAGTCTTCATTTTTCTTCGCATCGGCTGCGGTCCTGATTCTTTTGGCGAATTGTTCCGCCTCTATGAGCCGTTTCCCGCGAATAGCCGCGCATCTCTTGGGAAAGGTCTGGTCCTCGATGTGAATACCGCTAACGCCGGCAGTCTCGAACATCCGAACCGTCCGATAGATGTTCACTCCTCCCCCGAAGCCCGTGTCGGCGTCACAGACAACCGGGGCATTTACCGCTCCGGCTATATTTCCAGCCTTCCTGGCAATTTCGGCAACAGTGGTCAGCCCCAGATCGGGATACCCAAGGTCACTGGCTGCGTTACCAAGTCCGCCCAGATACGCGAGCGGGAACCCTGCCTTCTCAATGATCAGTGCGGATAACACATCATAGGCGGCCGGGACGATAATGGCCTCTTCTTTGTCCAGCAATTCTCTGAGTCTCACTTATGTCCTCCCGATGCAGGCTGCTTGAACGGCCCATGGACCTGTCCGGCCTTTTCCAGGGGCAGCGCGGGCCCCTAAAAAAATCCGAATGACACATCATGATCCCTAAGATAGTACTGATCGCCTCAGGGCGCATTGTTGCGCCCTTGCGGATGATGAAAAAGGGTACTCTGGTGGGAAAGACACCTGGAAATTGCTGGTGATTTAATCATGCCGACAGCCCCGGGATCGGGTCCGGGGCTGGCTTTGCCGGGGGTGGGCTGTCGCGATCATGCCTGCGCCGCCGCCGGCAGTAGCGATCCTGGCCGGCGGTCCCACCGCCTTACCTGTAGTAGTTGTTGAAATATTCCAGCACCATCCTGTGGGTATTGAACTGAGGGGTTAGGTCGGAGATGGACCGCCTTATTATGGAGAGCCACTTTCTGGGGTTGGCATAGTAGGTCGTAACCATGTCTTCAAGGTCCCGGTAGAAGTCGTCGGTGGCGGCTTCATCTTCCTGGTCTTCGTCGTCACCGATGGCCCACCCGTTCACCCGGTCTTTGCAGGCTTCGCGCCACCATCCGTCCAGAACGCTCATATTCACTCCACCGTTAAAGCAAACTTTCATGCCGCTGGTGCCGCTAGCCTCTCTCGGCCGGCGGGGAGTATTGAGCCAGACGTCCGCCCCCGCAGTCATCAGGCCTGCCACCCAGATGTTGTAATTTGGGACAAAGACCAGCCGGAGCTGTTTTTCGTATTGCTTCCCTATATTTACTATCTGCCGGATCAGCTCTTTTCCAGCCTCGTCCTGCGGATGAGCTTTTCCGGCGAATACGAACTGCACCCGGTCGTAGGAAAGATTGAAAAGAAATTCCAGATCGCTGAAAATGAGGGTTGCACGCTTATAGGCTGCCGCGCGCCGCGCAAAGCAGATGGTAAGCGATTCGTCGGTAAACCCTGCGTCGGACAGGGAATTTATGTATCTTATGAGTCGATTTTTGGCCTTCTTTTTGGCTTCGACGATGTCGCTGTCCGGAATTATCGAAATGTCACCCAGTTGTCGAGGGTCCTGCCGCCAGAGCGGAATGTATTTGTCGTAAAGTTCCTTGAAGTCAGGGCCGGTCCAGCTTAAGTGGTGCACGCCGTTTGTGATGTGGCCGATGTTGAACCCGGGAAACATCTGCCTCGATATTTCACCGTGCAGTTCGCTCACCCCGTTTGCGGAGCGCGACAGATTGAGGGCCAGAACGGTGGTATTCAGCTCACCGTGGCCCGCAAGATTCCCGATATTTGAGGGCAGGTATTCCCCGATTACCTGCGATGCGAGGTCGTAGCCGAATTTATCGTGGCCGGCGGGAACCGGCGTATGCGTGGTGAATACGCACTTCGATCTTACCTGCCCCTCGTCTCCTCCAAGGTCCTTCAGCATGGCGAGGGTGAGGAAAACCGCGTGTCCTTCGTTCATGTGATATGTAGTGACTTGCGGCTCCAGGCGCTTCATCGCGAGATATCCGCCGATTCCGAGAACCGCTTCCTGCGATATCCGCGTATGCTGGTCTCCACCGTAGAGATACTGGGTTATCAGCCGGTCTTCAGGCGCGTTTCCCGGCAGATCGGCATCGAGAAAATAGACCGGGACGCGTCCCGATCCGCTCCCGTTATGCATTCCAACCACGTTATGCTTCCAGACGCCTATCTGCACGTCTCGACCTGCGAGCCTTACGGTTACTTTGAACGGCAGAGGTTCCATGAACGCGCGCGGGTCGAAGTAGGGGTAGATCTCCTCCTGCTGCCCAAAAGGGTTTATATTCTGGATGAAGTAGCCGCGTTTGTAGAGAAGCGTTACGGCGACCAATGGGATGTTCAGGTCGGCAGCGGATTTGATGTGGTCCCCGGCCAGAATGCCAAGCCCTCCGCTGTAGGTCGGAATGCTTTCATTTAGCCCGATTTCCATGCTGAAGTATGCGACTTTCATGAGGTGAGTCTAGCTCCTGTGGTCAGATTCGTTTAAGGATTTGAATTTGAGCTTATACCACACCGGCTGTAGTTTTAAAAAAAAACATGCCGCAGGTTCACGGTGAACTTGTCCTGACGAAGCCTCAACGTCCAAGCGCCGCCATGGAGGCGGCGCTGCCAGCGGAATGTATTTCATTTCACCAAAAATGATAATAAGTTCACGTGCTTCCGTCTACCCTTGGAGGAGAACAAATTTACCGTGGCCGAAAGTCGGACCGGGTCTCGTTAAATGTGGTCGATCTTTACTCGAAAAATCTCCGGAAAATGCTATCATCAAACACTTCAACCATAACCAACCGGGGAAAAAGTTATGCGCGCGCTCCTGATTTCAGCCAATACGGAACAACTCCAGATGCCTGTGCTGCCGATGGGGCTGGCCTGTGTCGCTGCGTCGGCCGAGCAAGCCGGCCATGAAGTCAGGCTTTTGAACCTCATGACAAAAGATGACTCCGAGCAACTCAAACTTGAAAATGCCGTTTCGGGCTTTAATCCCGAACTTATCGGCGTTTCGGTCAGAAACATCGACAATCAGTGCATGAACTCCCCCAGATTTCTTCTGGATGCCGAAAAAAATGTCGTGACTTCCTGCCGCAGCCTCACCTCAGCCCCTATAGTTCTGGGAGGAGCGGGATACAGCATTTTTCCTCAAAGCGCCCTGGCCTATCTTGGAGCGGACATGGGGATAAGAGGCGAGGGGGAAGCCGCTTTTGTGAAGCTTTTGAACGCGCTTTCCCGAAAAGAGGGGCTGTCCGGCGTTCCGAATCTGGTCTTGGCCGATTCTGTCCGCGAAAATAAGACCGAAGTCATGAAAAGGCTCGACGATTCGGTTTTGCCTGATCCCACGGGCCTGTTTTCGTTTCCCGTTGAATTCAATAATCAGAAAATATGGCTTCCCTTCCAAACCCGGAGGGGCTGCCCAATGGAATGCAGTTACTGTTCGACCGCAACCATAGAGGGGCCGATTCTGCGGAAAAGGTCCCCTGAGATAGTAGTCGATTCGATTTCACGGTTCGCTGAAGCAGGTTTTAAGAACTTTTTCTTTGTGGACAATACTTTCAATTTTCCTCCTTCATATGCCGGCAAGCTTTGCGGTGTGCTGAGCCGGAGAAATCTCGAAATTCAATGGCGCAGCATACTTTATCCCTGGAAAGTTCAAGAAAGTCTTATCGAAATGATGGCCAGGGCCGGGTGCGTCGAAGTGGCTTTCGGATTCGAGAGCGGATCGAGGAAAATATTGCGTTCGTTCAATAAGAGGTTTGAGCCTGAAGAAGTCCGCAGGATTTCAGAAACGCTGGCCAAATATGGGATTGGTCGAATGGGGTTCCTTCTGCTCGGAGGGCCTGGAGAGACCAGGGAAACAGTTGAGGAGAGCCTGGGGTTTGCGGATTCTCTCGAATTGGAGGCAATGCAGGTTACCACCGGAATCCGGATTTATCCGTATACGGCCCTTGCCGCTGCCGCAGTAGCCGAGGGGGTTGTTTCACCCATGGACGATCTGCTCCGTCCGGCGTTTTATCTGACGAAGGGGCTTGAAGGCTGGATAGAGGAAACGGTTTCGGATTGGCTCAGTAAGAGACCGAACTGGCACAGTTAGTTTCCGACCCGGAAAGGGTCTTTTCCCGCCCCGGGGCGGTGGGACCGCCAGCCAGGATCGCCACTGCCTGCGGCGGAGGCACAGGCAGGATCTCGACGCTCCGCGAGGCGGTACATGGGTACGCCTCCGCGCAAACCCTCGATTTCCTGGCCAGAACAAAAAATGCCTCCTCTCCGGATCGGAAACTGCTATTGGTACTGGTAGTTAAAGCCTGATTTAGGAGCCGGCCACTAGTACCATGTAACATTTACACTTTCGGATAAAGATGTTTCAACTTTATCCGTGCATCGGTAGTAGAAAATCGCCATTGGATTTTAGCTTGCCGATTGTTCCTGTCTTTTTCCCATGTGGCGATATGGCTTCGCAGTGTTTCAAGATCGGGAATCCGCCGATCCAGGCACTGTCCATTCAACGCGCTCAGTTCGATCTCCGCCATGTTGAGCCAACTACCATGCTTGGGTGTGTAATGGATCTCAAGGCGTTCTGCCAAACGCCGAGCCTCTTTAGGTTCAAACGTCTCATAAAGGGAGGCAACACAGTGTGTGTTCAGGTTGTCCAGGACTAAGCATACCTGGACGGCATTTGGGTAGCGTTCGTCGAGCATGCCCTTGATCCACCACGCCCAGTCCTTTCTCGTTCTATGTTGAGCGGCCTCTACGTGGCGTTTGCCGGTCAAAGGTTCCACTTCAAGAAAGATCTGGACAACTCCGTTGCGAACGTATTCATGGTCTACCCGTGCCGGTCTTCCTGGTGCGCAAGAGATCGGGTCGTGCACTTCCCCGATTAGTTGTTTGCAAGTTTCATCCATGCAGACCTGCGGATAGTCGGGATCGTAAGGAAAATGGTAAACATCAATTACATCTTCCATATTGGCTACGAACGCTGCGCTACCTTCCGGCGGGATTTTCCAGTACTTCCGGAGGTGAGGCTTAAGTTCGTTTTTTTAAGTGTGCGTTGCACTGTCATATGCGAGACGCTCGGAGCTAACTTCAATTCGACTGCCTTCTCGGCCAGCAGTCGTACGGTCCATCGTCGCCGACCCTCCGGAGTTTCTGAACAGGCCAATGCAATTAGTCGTGCCTCAAAAGCTCCATCGAAAGTCACCTCGCGCGGCGGCTTTTCCGGTTGTTTGCGTTCCAGCGCAGCAGACAGTCCGTCTTCCACGAAACGCTGCTTCAGGTGTTCGATTGTGCGAGGCGTAACGCCCATAGCCTCGGCGACGTCTGCTACAGCCCAGGCAGGCCCCTGCGGCCCGGCATCACACAGGAGCAAAGCGCGTGCATAAAGGAACCGTTTCGCACTGGTCTTACCTGTTTTCAAGGCATCGAGCTCCTGACGTTCTTGCTCTGTTAACGTCACACGGTATCGCGGTTTCATGGCAAATCCCTCCCCTTTAGAATTTGCATGATTTTACCGCTATTGTACGAAAAAAGCAATGTTACATAGTACTAGTCATTGTCTGAAGTTTCAAAAGTCTGAAGGGACCGCTATTCAAGAGAAGCGATAATACCTTGTGGGTGGGCCCGTCGAGAATACGCCTCCCTTCGCGCCTTTCGTTTAGCTTTGTGTGCGAGCATGGGATTAAGCTCTCAAACAGACGACGGCTGCAGCCTGTTGCGGTCCTGTTATTTTCTCCGTGATTCTTCGTGGCTCTTCGTGCGCTTCGTGGTGAAAAAAATGGTGAAAAAAGCGGTCGAATAATCTATTCATTCCATTTACCGGCGGAAAGCAAAAAGGTCCATAGGTATAGTGAAAGGGAGGCAAATATGGCTAAAGTCATGATCCACCCGGCAAGATATGAAACTATCCGTGAAGCTGTTGACCGGGCTTTCGATCTTTTTCCGCTCGACATCAGGGGCAGGAAAGTTTTGATAAAACCCAATGTGCTCAGGGGCTCGGACGCAAAAGAAGGTATCGTCACCCACCCATCGATGCTCCGCGCGGTAATTGATAAAGTCGAAACACTAGCCCCGGCTTCCATGGTCGTAGGCGACAACCCGGGGGTTTTCAGCTAAGGCGCAAACGAGGAAACCTTTACAAAAACAGGCCTGATGGAAGCGGCCGGGGGGTACTATCGAAACATTGGGACCGATTCGTCCAAGGTCGCCTTCAATCCCGATTTCATGCCGGCGGTGAGTGTCTCTCGTATGGTTTTGGAAGCCGACATCATTATCAGTCTTCCCAAGTTCAAGACCCATGGCCTTACCGTCATAACGGGAGCAATCAAAAACAGCTACGGAATTTTGCCCGGCGCCCAGAAAGCGATGCTCCACAAGGCGGCCGGAACGCCCGAACGGTTTCATGAAATGATGGTCGATGTCTTCCGGCTTCGGGTCCCGGACCTCTTCCTGGTGGATGCGGTGGTGGGCATGGAGGGGAATGGGCCGGCCTCGCCGGAGCTAAGAGAGATAGGCCTGGTTCTGGCTTCCGATAACGCCGTAGCGCTGGATTCAGTGATAGCGACGATGATGGGTTGTGATCCGGCCCGGTTGAGGTTCCTGCAAAGAGCCAAAGAACTTGGCCTTGGGGATTTCGACATCAAAGGGATCGAAATCATAGGGGAGCTTAAACCGATACCCGATTTCAAACTTCCGCCGCTCGGCGGCGAAGCGAATATCCGTAACGATGCCGTACAGGCGGTGCTTCACAGCCGCACGGTCCTTCGCCCTCAGACGGACACTGACCTGTGTACAGGCTGTGGGACCTGTGTCGACCAATGTCCGGTTTCGGCCCTCTCCATGGGGGAGCGCATCCCGAGTGTGAATCCCGATATTTGCATCACATGTTTTTGTTGCCAGGAGATCTGCCCGGAGAAAGCCATCGTGCTTAAATGATGTCACGCGGAGACGCGGAGGGCGCAGAGGAATGAATATGGATAAGAGCCTGGAAATCGACGAAATTTCCGGTCAGGTGGTAGATGCGGTTTTCAAGCTGCATACACGGCTCGGTCCGGGTTTACTGGAGTCGGTCTATGAGCTTGTTTTAGTCCGAGAACTGGAGCGACGAGGGCTGAAGGTGGAGAGACAAAAGCCGGTTTTCTTTGAGTTTGATGGCTTACGGTTCGAAGATGCCTTCCGTGTTGACCTGCTGGTCGAGGGATGTGTGGTTGTCGAGCTGAAGTCAGTTGAGACCTTGGCTCCAGTTCACTCAAAACAGATTTTGACCTACATCCGGCTCCTCAACCTACCGGTGGGATTGCTGATCAATTTTGGCGCCGCGACCATGAAGGAAGGCCTCCACAGAGTCGTCAATAACTATCAACCCCCTTGCTCTGCGTCTCCGCGTGAACAAAAAACCTTAAACAGGAGGATAAAAATTGAAAGGTCTTCTGATAAGATGGCTGCTCCTAACGATTTCAATTATTCTCACTTCCTACCTGGTCGACGGTATACAAGTGGCGAGCTTTTCTTCGGCTCTTTTCGCCGCTTTGGTCCTCGGCATACTCAATGCCCTGTTCAGACCGATACTGCTCATCATCACGCTTCCGATTAACATCCTCACCCTGGGCTTATTTACATTCGTTATAAACGCCCTGCTTTTGAAGATGGTTTCCGGTGTAGTTTCGGGCTTTTACGTCCACGGGTTCTGGTCGGCGGTTTTTGGCTCTCTCATCATCAGCCTCGTGAGCTGGCTGCTCAGCTCCTTTGTAAATGAGAGGGGCAGGATCAGCTATATCGAGTTGAAGAAAAAAAACGGAGATTTCTGGGGATAGACGAAGGGTGAAGGGCGAAGAGTGAAAAATTTGACCCGGCCAAATTAAACTTTGCCGGGCAAATGTTCATTTGGGCAATAACCCTAATTCCCGCACGCCGTGTCCCGAATCCAATATTCTGTCTGTGTGCGAAAAATTCTGCAAATTGCCAAAGCTCTAAAGAGGGGGGAGATGATTCCCCGGCGCCTCCATGGATTTCGGCCGTACGCAGTGGCGAAGGGGGGGGCGGGGGGCACTTGTCCCCTCAGCCCCCACGCTTTTCCGGAGATATGTCGCTGCGGTGGCGGCCTCCGCCCAGGCAGGCGTGAAAAGCTTCAAGAATATCCCGGCAGTTGCCGACTTCCTTCCAGACATTGCAACCCGGTGGGAAGACGCCGCACTAAAGGGTTGCCCATCCCTTGGTTAAAACCGTGTCGGGTGTCTCATTAACGGAATAAACGCCTTTGTGGAGGTAACATTATGAAGCAATGGTTATCGGCATTTGCGCTTCTTTTCTCTTTGTCAATGGGGTTGAATATGGTCCTGGCGGCTGATGCCGGGACAAAAGACGAAGCCGTCGCCATGGTAAAGAAAGCGATTGAGTTCATAGAATCAACCGGAACCGAGAAGGCCTTTATGGAGTTCAACGATCCTGACGGCCGATTTGTCGATCGAGACCTTTATATTGTTGTCTACAACATGCAAGGGAAGTGTCTGGCCCATGGCGCCAATCCGAGAATGCTCAACCGCGATCTTATCGAAGCCAAGGACACTGAAGGCAAAGAGTTTGTGAAAGAACGGGTCGAGATGATGAAAACGAGAAAATCCGCCTGGCAGGATTACAAGTACCGCAATCCTCTGACCAACAACATCGAACCCAAGTCTGCGTATTTCGAACGCTATGAGGATCTCATCATCGGATGCGGGGTCTACCGGGAAGAATAGAAGATGAAATTGCGCGCAAGGCCCGGAGGATTATCTGTCCTTATTCAAACCTCTATGACCTGTCTATCACCAGGTGGATCTTGCCTGGCTGCGGTATTGACGGGTATGGGACTTCGCCAAGCCAGGTTTACTGTGCCAAATAAAAAATCACCACTGGCTATCCCTGACCACCGGACTTATTTTCAACAAATTATTCGAAAAGTTCCGGTACCTTTTCTAAAAACGAGACTTTTATTGGGCGGAAACACAGCAATCTTTTGTTGGCCCATTGAGGAGCACTATGAACCATTCGACAAGTACCACCCCGGTCGGGGACCACTGCCTTGAGGACTATGTAGTCGGTTCTGTGAGCGAGTTCGGTTCCATCACCGTCGAAGAGGCCGACATAATCGACTTCGCGCGCCGCTTCGACCCGCAAGTCTTTCACACCGATCCTGAAGCTGCGAAAAAGAGCTTTTACGGAGGTTTGATCGCCAGCGGCTGGCATACGGCCGCTATAACGATGCGCCTTATTGTTGACCATTATCTCCCGGGAACCACGAGCATGGGCTCTCCAGGAATCGACGAACTGCGCTGGATCAAGCCGGTGCGCCCCGGCGATAACCTTTCGATCCGCGTGACCGTTATGGAAGCCAACCGATCGAATTCCAAACCTGATCGGGGCGTCATCCACTCGTTCATCGAGGTGCTCAACCAGAACCGTGAGGTGGTATTAACGATGAAGGCGATCAACCTGTTGCTTTGCAGGAACGCGGCGCAACAGGGCTAAATGGCGGTGGAACCGCCGGCCGGGATCTCCACGGAGATGTAAAAATATGGTGAGCCTCCCTATGTCATTCGATCCGATAATGATTATAAAAAAATGGTAAGTAGTTACTTGGGAGGTGTTAAATTATGAAACCCGATACATTGATTTGGGCAAAAGATAAGGCGGGGCGAAGGCATCTTTGTCCCATGAATGAACTGCATGATCCCAACAGGGTCAGCGCCAGGGAAATAAGCAAGTGTATCGACGACGACAAACGGCTGAAGAGCCGGGAGCATGTGCCGTCAAACGATCCCGAAGGAAAACTGAAGTTTGCTAAATCCTTCAGTATTAATTAGCGGAGATTTGCCTCTGCCACCGCCGAAGGCAGTGGCCAAGTAGGCTGGCGGTCCCACCGCCCATTCACCAACATATAGGCTTTAGCCGGACCACGTGCGGTCCGGCTTATTCTTCCGAATATGAGTCAACCAAAACCTGCGCCGTTCCAACTGAGCATTTCCGATAGCGTGCTCCAGGACCTCCATGAGAGGCTGGTGCGCGCGCGCCTGCCTGATGAGCCGCCCGTCGAACCGTGGTCCACCGGCGCCAGTGTTGCCTACATGCAGAGGCTGATCGGCTACTGGCGCAACGGTTTCGACTGGCGTGCGCAAGAGGCGATGCTCAATCGCTTCCGGCAGTTCAGCGTGCCGCTTGCAGGCATCGAGGTTCACTTTATCCACGAACACGGCAAGGGCCCCAACCCGATGCCGCTGCTGCTGTCACACGGCTGGCCGGGGTCGGTGGTGGAGTTCCACAAGCTCATTCCCATGCTCACCGACCCGGCGCTCTACGGGGGCGACCCGGCCGACGCCTTTACGGTGGTGGCGCCCTCGCTTCCCGGCTACACGCTGTCTTTCCGGCCCGGGCAGAAGCGCTTCAGCGTTGAGGAAATCGCGGAAGTCTTTGCCGAACTGATGACCGGCGTGCTGGGCTACGAGCGCTTCGGCGCTCAGGGAGGCGACTGGGGGTCGTTCGTAACATCGCGCCTGGGTTACCGGTTTGCGGAGCGCTTGACCGGAATTCACCTCAATATGCTTGGAATGCGAATCAGTCCGAAGATGTTTGAGAACCCGACCCATGAGGAGAAGGTATTTCTCGCGCAAATGGACGAATGGAACAGGGAGGAGACCGCGTATCAGTGGATCCAGGGCACAAAACCAACTACGCTTTCTTTTGGGCTGACGGATTCCCCGGTCGGGTTGGCGGCGTGGATTGTGGAAAAATTCCGCGCATGGACGGATAACAGCGGGGAGCCTGACAACGCCGTTAGCCTGGACGAAATGCTGACCAACATAACGCTCTATTGGGTCACCGGCGCCATCGGATCTTCCTTCTGGCCCTATTACGCACTCAGGCACGGCCCATGGCCGATCCCGAAAGACGCCAAAATTACCGTACCGGCGGGCTACGTCGAGTTCCCGCGCGAGATCATGCGCCCTACCCGTTCGGTGGCGCAGCGCATCTACACCAATATCACACGGTGGACCGTCATGCATGAGGGCGGTCACTTCGCCGCACTCGAACATCCCGAAGTCCTGGCTCGGGAGATCCGGGAGTTCTTTAGGCCGCTGAGGTGAAGGGGGCGGGAAGCAGGGAGACGGAAACACTTAATGCCAAGTTGCGTCCTTACGAGTAAGAATTGGCGACTGGAACACTGCTCAACAGGGGGGGACATTTAAGGCACATATTCCAGAGCCATTGCCAACCGCCCCTCCTTTGAAACTCACCAGCCAACATCCGCACTCAGAGTCGAAGCGCAGCGACGGCGCGGCTTTGGTTGCGCCCATGCCGGAGGCAACCGCAACGGCCCTAAGTGGGGCTTAAAGCTCTCTAAAGCGTTCGCCGCGAAACGTTGAGCGATTTTGCCGCAGTATCAGCCCCTTCCCCCTTCTCCATCAATTTTTTAGCGTGGGCCGTTTGTTGCGCGGAGAGCAACCGCTTGCAGCCCATCCGCACTCCACGAGTCAGGGCCGCCGCGCGGCCCGCCTTTGTTCGTTCCTGTATCAACTACCGTTCAAGTTCTGCGAGAATGCCGACCATTTGCCACATGGCACGGCCCATGGGCGTTTCCGTGTCGATAGCCTCGGTCAGCGACCGGCCCAGACCGTCAGCACGTCGCCGGCCTTGAGAGCCTGAAGGCATTTTTCCAACTCTGGCCGTTTGGTGTTCGTACCTGTGGCCTTGGTGGGGAATATCTTGCCGCACCCTGCCCCTCTCGAAGCGATAGAACCAAAGTGAGCTATTTACCTGGTTGTGGTCTTCCGTGGAGACTCGGATCAAACCGGGTACCTGAATGAACAGTCAAGACATTGATAAAAAAACCGATTATCCTTCTAGTTCGTATCCATCCGGAAAGCGGAAAAGGACCCTTTTAGGGCGGAAAATGCGGTTTGGACGAGGACAAAAAGATGAATGATTATCGTTCTGTTTTGAGTAGGTGCGGTTGGGTGCTGATTGTCGCGGGATTGATCGATATCGGTTTCACGGTGTGGTCTATAATGAACCAGGCCGATTATTCCTCAAGCATCAATATCTTTGGGTTAATTGCTGGAATTCTTCTCATCAGAGGCAGTCTGAAAACTGCCGGGATCATCTCCTTTTTGGCGGCTTTTTCAATTGCGGCTGTCGTCGTTGTGGTCGCTATTTTGCCCTTTTTTTTCCCCCTTGACCTCGTCAGGACGTATCTGAGAATGCAGCCCTTGTCGGCATTGTTGCCAGGATTTGAGGGAACCTCCATTTTGCTTTTAACGATCTGGATTTATCGCGAGCTAACATCTCCGCCCGTTCGAGCCGCCATGGTCGAAGGTCAGGCTGGTTCCACATCGCGTTTGAGAAGACCCACCTCGGGCTTCTGGATTGGCGGCCTTCTGGCAGTATCTCTGCTGGCTTTCCTGGCATCTTTTATGGGTGGATCAACGGCCCGGCAAGCCAAGCAGAAGGCAGCAACCGAAATTGGCCCTGGATATAAGCTCGCAGTAACATCTTTGAATATCTCATCCGACCGTGGAACCAAACACGTTCAGGCCGTTGTCACCGCGTACACTGACCAGGAGATCAAAAGATTATACGTCGAATGGTCAGAATGAATCGCTGCCTATCATGCTCACTCTTCACTCCTAACTCTTAGACTAAAGATTGTCAGGTTTTAAAACCTTCAGCCTACTTATTGAGGCTTGCTTTTCCTGATTCGCATATCGCTTGCGTGTTTGGTTGAAGCATAGGATAATTAATCCGGTCTTCAGGGGTTCCAGGAGCCTTTTGGGGTGAAATCTGAGAGCACAATCGCGGTTTGCACGCGTCGTGCACAACTTGATGTGTCGAGCAACCATGCGGCCTCACAAAAAATCGGCCGCGAACTTGAAGCATCTAACCCACTTCCTCAATGTTACCTGCGAACCCGAAACGAAGTGAGGGTTCACCAAAAGGAGTTATTGTCATGTTGTCGTTTCGTCTCGATGGTAAAGTGGCAGCGGTAACCGGAGCAAGTCGCGGGATCGGCCAGGCAATTGCGCAGACTCTGGCTGAATACGGAGCTGAAGTCATTCTCATTAGCCGCAAAATTGAAGCCCTGAACGCAGTAGCACAGCAGATCACAGCGGCGGGAGGAAAGGCGTTTCCCATGGCTTCCCACATGGGTGATGTCGGCGCCGTCAAACAGTTGTGCAGCAGCATAAAAGAAAAATACGGCCGGTTGGATATCCTTGTCAACAATGCGGGAGCCAACCCGTATTTCGGGGAAATGGAGGGTATCGACGAGGCGGCCTGGAACAAGACATTAGATGTTAATCTAAAGGGTCCGTTCTTCCTGATCCAGGGTGCGATTCCATTGATGAAAGCGGCAGGCGGAGGCGCCATTGTCAATGTGGCTTCCGTAAACGGGGTCCGGCCTGCCGATCTCCGAGGAGTCTACTCAATTTCCAAAGGAGCGATGATTACTATGACCCAGGCTTACGCCAAAGAACTGGCGAAGCACAAGATCCGTGTCAATACGCTCCTGCCGGGTCTTACGGATACCCATTTCGCATCGGCGTTGTTCAAGGATCAGTCGCTCCATGATACGGTTGTCGCCAAAATCCCCATGCAGCGGCATGCAGAACCATCGGAAATGGCCGGGGCAGTATTATACCTGGTCTCTGATGCATCCTCTTTTACAACAGGCGCCTGTATTACCTGTGACGGCGGCGCTCTGGCCTGACAGATGAATGATGAGTGAGATTTTTTTCCTAATCACTATTCACCAATCACTATTCCCTAATCACTATCCACTGCACTCAACGGAGGTTCCAAATCATGTTCGACCTATCAAATTTTGCTTTAAAAGACAAAGTGGCCCTTGTAACGGGCGGAAGTCGCGGTATTGGTCAAGGCATCGCTTTTGCCTTTGCCAAAGCAGGCGCCAAAGTTGTTGTCACCAGCCGCAAGGTCCAGGATCTTGAAGCCACTGCCGCAGAAATTAGAGCTTTCGGTGGTGAAGTTTTTGTCCTACCCGGTCATATCGGCAAAATGGAAGAAATTCAGAGAGTCATCGATGGAGTCGTGGAACGATTCGGCCGGCTTGACATCCTCGTTAATAATGCCGGCGCCAGCCCGGCTATGGGTTCGGTTCTCGAGTGCGATGAACGCCTTTGGGACACAATTATGAACCTGAACTTAAAGGGAACTTACTTTTTAAGCCAGGCAGCGGGCAGGGTTATGAAAATGCAAGGCGGCGGAAAAATCATCAATATTGCATCGATCGACGGTTTCAAGCCGGAGCCCAACGTGAGTATCTATTCGATCTCCAAGGCCGGTGTGCGCATGATTACAAAGGCCTTTGCTGCCGAATTGGCCCGTTTCAACATCCAGGTCAACGCCATCGCGCCCGGCCCCATAAGCACCAAGATGATGGATTCCCATTGGTGGAATCTTAGTCCCGAGGAGTTCAAGAAGGCAAAGGAAGACATGGAAAAACGATTACCCATGCGCCGGATCGGCTATCCCGATGATATTGCCGGTGCTGCTGTCTACCTGGCTTCGGAAGCTTCCAGTTATACAACAGGCGCGGAGATCCTGATCGATGGCGGCGTTCTGTTAATGGACCATGCCCTTAGCGAACAGGAGTAGGAACGGTTTTATGCCCGGCGTCAATACAAAGGGGGTAGGGGGGATTTTAATCATCCGATACCCCATAAGTGATCGGTCAAAGCCGATAGGGCCAGTCTCTTCTTCCCCCTTTTGTAAAGGGGGATAGAGGGGGATTGCAAGTACATTTTTGAATTGCGACACAGTCTCGGAAACCGGGGGTCAGTGTCCTTTCGACCTGTGAAGTTGATCGAACACCTTCGGGTTCGACTATGATAACGCTTGACTTGGGGTGGATAGGTGTGTATACACTCTTTTGAGCGAAGAGTGAATTTTTTTCACCAACCAGTAATCACTATTCACTGCGCTTAGGGGTTCTATCACCGTGCGACGAAAAGTCAGGATTCGGGACCTTTGGAAAATAGAATGAAAACGGTAGATAGCGCTAAATGCAGGGAAGTGGGGCGCATTTGCGCCTGCTACAATCTGCGGAGGGCTTCCCGCGCCGTCACGAGGCTCTACGATGATTTCCTGAGACCAAGCGGCCTCAGAACCACCCAGGTTTCCCTGCTCATGTCGGCGAAATTGCGTGGGCCCGTCACGCTGGGAAAACTTGCAGAGATGACGGTGACCGAGCGGACCACACTCACACGAAACCTGACCGTTCTCGAGAAGAAGGGCTTCATCCGAATCGACCCCGGGCAGAGCGACCGCAGGGAACGTCAGGTGAGTCTGACGAGGCAGGGCGAGGAAGCCCTGCTTGTAGTCATCCCTTTATGGGAGAAGGTCCAGTCGCATATCGAGAAGGGACTGGGCGAGGATCGTTTGGGAAGCCTTCTCAGAGATCTGTCGGAGATCGTCCACCTGGTCAGAAACAGTGAATAGTGTCCCCTACGTTCACTCTTAATCCTGTCAAAAGTCTCTTTCCGGGGTGATATGCTTACTTTTTCCGAGTAAATACGTGCATATACACTGAGTCAGCGGGGGTGAATTTCCCTAATACCTCATTCGAATCGATCATAGGAGGTAGCGGATGGTTTACGCAAATCAACAAATACAACAAGGAGGTGATTTGTCCGTTTGGCAGGAGAGCACAATTAAGGATCTCTGCCTGGTCTCTATAGAAAACTCTCTTCAGAATGAGGGCGGCGAGAGAGCATGGGGCGAGCCGCTCGTGGGCTTCTCAAACGGCGCAGATCCTCTCTATGAGACGATCAAAGAGGACGTCGGCTCATTTTACATGACCCCTGCCGACCTCTTCGAGAAGTCCTTCCCCGATATCAAGGTTTCGGCGGACGAGCTTACGGTCATTAGCTGGGTACTGCCCCAGGTTCAAGCCACCAAAGCCGACAACCGCAGGGAGACCCGGTACCCTTCGGAACGGTGGGCAAGGGCCAAACGGTATGGCGAGATCTTCAATACGACGTTGCGCATTCACGTAACGGAGACTTTGAACAGTGCAGGGTTCAAAGCTGTCGCGTCTATCCTTGCGCCCTTTTGGAAATGGGAAGTCTCCGAACGCTACGGCATTTCATCAAACTGGTCCGAGCGGCATGCGGCCTATGTTTCCGGCCTCGGAACCTTCGGGCTCTGCGACGGCCTCATTACACCGGCGGGCAAAGCCATGCGCTGCGGCTCGGTCATTGCCGAAATCTCCATTCAACCGACTAACAGGCCATACAACGATCACCACGAATATTGCCTTCACTTCTCCCGCGGTACATGCGGGAAATGCATAAAGCGATGCCCGGCAGGAGCAATCAGCGAACTCGGGCACGATAAGACGAAATGCGCTAATTACCTGGGGCAGGTAACATCGGAGTACGTAAGAAACAATTTCGGGATTGAAACGGATGTTTGTGGATTGTGCCAGACCGCTGTTCCGTGCGAGTCCAAGATCCCTGTTAAAGAATAGTCCAGGAGGTTAATGTCAATGAGTGAAAGTCCCAATATCAACTTGCCGAGTCAAATCCAAATGATGCTGAACGGTTCGTTCCCGCCGCCTCCAATTGCAAAACTGATCGGTTTTACGCTCGTTTCTATCGGTCCGGGGCAGGCTGTCATGGAGTTTGAAGCTACGGAACGCCACGCCAACCCCATGGGAACCCTGCACGGGGGAGTGCTCTGTGATATAGGCGATGCCGCGATGGGCATGGCCTACGCAAGCACGCTCGGCGAAGGTGAAACCTTTGCGACACTGGAGCTCAAGATCAATTTCCTCAAACCGGTCTGGAAGGCGAAACTTCGAGCCGAAGCCAGCGTAGTTGAGGCAGGCAAAGCTATTGGTCTGGTCATGTGCGATGTGTTTGATGAAAAGAGACGGCTCATTGCCCGGGCGAGCTGTACGTGTATGACTCTGAGGGGCGAGCAGGCAGGGGGCCGATAAGATCTAAAGAGATCACAACGAGAACAAGAGGACCTCAAGATCTTGAGGCCGATGGCGTCAACCTGGTGAGAAAGGAGACCTTATGTCATACGATACAATACTCGAGAGCGTCGAAGATCGAATCGGCATCATACAGCTCAATCGCCCTGAAGCCCTCAACGCTTTGAGCGATCAACTTTTGAGCGAGCTTGGCGAGGCTTTGAAAGCCTTTCTCAAGGACGACCAGGTTCGCTGCATTATCATCACCGGCGGCGAAAAGGCTTTCTGCGCAGGCGCAGACCTGAAAGCAATGGTCTCACGCGGACCGAAGGATATACTCGACCGATTCACGTCTTCCGTATTCAGCTTGTTGCGCAACTGCACCAAACCAGTGATTGCAGCGGTGAGCGGCTTCTGCTTCGCGGGTGGGTGCGAGTTGGCGCTTGCCTGCGATATGATCGTGGCATCGGAGACTGCTAAATTCGGCCAGCCTGAAATCAATGTCGGCATCATGCCTGGAGCGGGCGGAACGCAACGCTGGACCCGCACCGTCGGCAAAGCTCGCGCGATGGAGATCGTGCTCACAGGGGCCCCTATCGACGCCCGGAAAGCATTGGAATGGGGTATTGTCAACCGCGTGGTGCCTTTTGACGAACTCCTCAATGAAGCAAAACGATTGGCTGCCAAGATTGCGGCCAAACCGCCGTTTTCAGTACGCATGGCCAAAGACGCTATCCTGAAGGCTCAGGATATGCCGCTTGAAAGCGGCCTTGATTATGAGAACCGTCTTTTTGCCATGCTCTTCGGTACAGAGGAGCAGAAAGAAGGGATGAGCGCTTTCCTGGAGAAACGTAAACCGCAATGGTGAAATAGGCTATTAGACTGAAGGCTGTTAGGTTCCAAAACCTGCAGCCTAAACGCCTTGAGCCTAGCTTTTAAAACCTTCAGCCTAAACCCCTTCAGCCTAATAGCCTATTTTAAGGAGACGACAATGGTTCAAAACGTTTACAAAGAACTGCTCGAAGTGATGAAAAATCGCGGGGGTCCTTACACGGGTGTGGACGTACCGGAGTTTTATGCGCTTATGGAGGCGCTCTTTACCCCCGAAGAAGCCGAAATGAACAACGCGCTGATGCGAAAACCGGCAACAGCCCAAGAGATTGCCGGCAGAATGAACCGGGATGAAACCGAGGCCGCCGCGATTCTCGATAGAATGGCCGATAAAGGATTATGCTCAGTAATTCAGCGCTCCGGAGTGCCGCTCTATCAGGGGCTGCCGTTCGTACCCGGCATCTTTGAGTTCCAGTTCATATCCGGTAGGGAAACGGAGCGTGACAAAAGGATTGCGGAACTGATCCATGCCTATGAGAAAGCCTGTGCGTCTGCTAAAGGCGTCGCGAAAATCGGTTATCCGGTGACTCGCGTGATTCCCGTTGACAGAACCATCAAAGCCGGCAATGTCATTCACACTTATCATCAGGTCATGACCTATATCGAGAAGTATGATTTCATCGGGGTGGGAACATGTTTTTGCCGCCAGGCCGCCAAGCTGCGAGGGGAAGACATCCACGGAATGCCGATTGACGTCTGCATGTTTTTCGGGGAACACGCCGAATACCTCATCCAGCGTTTGGGCGTAAGGCAAGTAACCAAACAAGAGGCCAAAGACACCCTGGACATGTGCGAGGAAGCCGGTTTGCTGCACATGAGCCGCAACACGACTGAGGATATCGATTTTCTGTGCAACTGCGACCGCTGGCACTGCCAGGTTGTCACCAATGTATTAAAGCAACCCAAACCCAGCTTGGCTTTCAATTCAGGATTTCTGCCCGTTTTTGATTCCGAGCGCTGCGTCTCGTGTGAAGCCTGTATCGAACGGTGTCCACCCGAAGCCCTTGCAATGGATGAAAATAATGCACAGATCGTCAACACCGATTTGTGTTTCGGGTGCGGCATTTGCGCTACCGGATGTCCGGAGGACGCAATCTCGATGGAAGCCAAACCGGGTTTTCCGGCTCCGCCCAAAACTGTTAAAGAGCTGGTGGCGGCGCTTCAGAAACAGTGATTTGTGAATTATGAATTGTGGTGACGAATGGTGATTAGTAAAAACAAAAAGGATTCCGCTTGGTTCTATCGCTGTGCGATGAGATTTTTTCACTAATCACCATTCACTAATCACTGCAGTTTATACTGCTTGAGCTTTCGCCAGAGGGTGGTCCGGGGGATGTTGAGGATCTGCGCGGTGAGGCCCTTGTTGTAGCCGGTCGTTTCGAGGACCCTCGCAATATAGCGCTTTTCGAACTCGTCCAGAGGCAGCAGGCCCTCACCCTCCATGGTATCGAACTCGAGATGCTGAATGTCCTGGGGCAAATCCTGGGGCCTTATCTGATCGCAGTCGGTCAAGGCGACCGCCCGTTCGATAATGTTTTCCAATTCCCTCACGTTTCCGGGAAAGGTATAGTTCATGAGGATCTGAAGCGCCTGGGGCTGAATGCCCGTGACTTTTTTCCGGAAAGCCAGGCAATATTTCTCGATGAAATGACCGACAAGAAGCGGAATGTCGTCGCGGCGTTCGCTCAGACCGGGCAAGGGTATCGTCACAACGTTGAGCCGGTAGAAAAGGTCCTCGCGGAAGTTACCCTGCGCGACCTCATGCTTGAGGTCCCTGTTGGTGGCGGCGATGATCCGGATGTCCAGATCGATCGGCCGAATGCTCCCAACACGCAGAATACGCCTCTCCTGGATGACATGGAGCAGCTTCACCTGCATAGTGGGAGGCATCTCGCCCACTTCGTCCAGGAATACCGTTCCTCCCGAAGCTGATTCGAGCAAACCGATTTTGGTTGCTGCGGCCCCGGTGAACGCCCCCTTCTCATAGCCGAAAAGCTCGCTGCTGATGAGTTCCTCGGTGAACCCGCCGCAATTGAAACATACGAACGGATGATCTTTCCTCGGACTCAGCCTGTGTATGGCCCTGGCCGCAAGGGCCTTCCCGGTGCCGCTTGAGCCCTGGAGCAAAATATTGCAGTCCACCTCGGCGATTCTTTGAATCATGGAGAAAAGCTCTTTGACGGCCGGGCTGTTGCCTACGATCGTAGTCAGGCCTGCCGAAGACTTCAAGGCTTCGCGCAGGCGCAGATTTTCCTGGCGCATGCTGATCCTGTCCATCGCGCCCCTGGCCAGCACCCGGATTTCATTGAGCTTCAACGGCTTTGTCGCGTAGTGATACGCGCCTTCTTTGATAGCCTCGATGGCGCTGTCAATGGTTCCATAACCGGTGATAATGATTACCTCTGTTTCGCTCCGGATGACCTTGGTCCGGGCAAGCACCTGCATACCGCCGGTATCCGGAAGCCTCAAATCGCAGAACACCACGTCAAAGGGCTCTGCCTGCATGCGCTCCAAAAATGAGCGTCCTGCAGTAAACGCCTCCACCTCGCAGCCCTCCTTCGAAAGGGCATGGCTCAGGCGGCGGCATACGGTGACCTCATCGTCGACTATTGCTACCCTTACCTGCTGCATATTCTTGTCTTTCTGCAGCGCTCATGGCGCCGGGAGCGTAGTGGATTCTCGACCCTAACGTTCATCGGCAGGTTCATCGAAAGATTCATCGCCGCCGGCACGGGCAACCGGCAACAATACGGTGAATACAGTCCCCATGCCTATTTCGCTTTTTACCTCAATCTGCCCCTGGTGTCTTTTTACGATGGAATAGGCTACGGAGAGTCCCAAACCGGTCCCGCGGCCTACGGCCTTGGTGGTGAAAAAGGGTTCGAAGATATGTTCGAGCGCCTCAGGGTTTATTCCTACCCCGGTGTCCCTGACATCGAAACGGACAAAATCCAGGGGCTCAGCCGCCACGGTTATCGTTATACCCCCCCCGTCCGGCATGGCCTGTAAGGCGTTTAGCAGCAGGTTCATAAAGACCTGCTGCAAACTCCTGATGTTGCCGCGAACAGGCGGCAGAGCCTCGGGGATTTCCACTTCAAGGTTGATTCCAGCGAGCATAATCTGATTCTTCACGAGGGCAACGGTGCTGCGCACGATTTCCCTGGCCTCGATGCTGGAGCGGGCCGGACGTTCGGTGCGCGAGAAGTCCAGGAGGTTTTTGACAATCTCGCACGCCCTCTCCGATTGCGTGAGGATGTCGTGCATCCATTCCTTTGCCTCGGCATCCATCCGGTCGCCATATTCCTCGAGGTAGGTCTCAGCCGTCAAAGAGATATTATTGAGAGGATTATTGAGTTCATGAGCAATGCCTGCCGTGAACGTGCCGAGTGCAGCGATCTTCCTGGCCTGCAGCAGGTGCTCCTGATTGGCTTCCAGTTCCCGGGCCATTCGGTCGAAGGCTCCTACCAGGCCATGAATCTCGTCTGTCTGCAGTCCTTCATAGGAGGTTGGAGAGTAGTTACCCTTGGCCACTCCCTGGATAGTGGTTTGAAGCACCTTCAAAGGACGGAGCAAACCAAGGGACACCAGCTTTATCACTAACAGCATGAGTAGAAAGAATATGCCTAGGAAAGCGAACGGAAGGACCGAGACCTCAACAAAGGCCTTTCGGATTCTTTGCTGTTTTACCCTGAGAAACTTATCGGCAAAATCGGTCAGCTCCTTGCCTAGCCGGCGTATCTGTCCGGGGTCGGCAGCAGCCCTGCCTTCGGTCTCATATAGACCGAGTATCCGTTCGTAGTCGCCCAAAACACCACGGAACTTGTCTAACGTTTCCCGGTCCGTAATGTCTATGATGTCATCGGAGAGTTCCGAAACGAGCGAGTCGACCACCTTGAAGTAATATCTTCCTTCCTGGATGCTTGCCACGTCATTGTAAAAAAGATAATTTTTCTCGAACCGGCGCATTTCGAGCATGTTGTTAAGAAGGTCATAATAGCGCTCGCCCAGGAGAAGACGGCCCTTTACCGTCGACAGATTCCACAGGTTGAGAAGCGTCAAGGCGGCAAGGGAGATGAAAGTTACCGCGAAGACAAGAAATATCTGCCCTTTTATGGAACCTGTGAGCCACCTGAGGGCCGGACTGCCAAAAATGCGCGGACGACGCCAAAAGGGATCTTTCGTCATTATAACCTTCCTATAGCCAGGTATAAATTCACCGCAGAGACGCAGAGTACGCGGAGAGAAACTTGGACGGGATTTAACAGGCCTGACAGTCGTGACTATTTCCGAGGTCCTGAGACTCCAGTTCATCTTGCAGGATTTTGGTTTCCTCTGCGTACTCTGCGTCTCTGCGGTGATAAGTCTCTGCGGTGATAACTTTTTACCCTCATCCCGCGCTGTTCCAAAATGGAATATTAATCCATAATGTAGTGGATTGCTATTTCATTTTGAAACAATAAATGCACTGGCATCGAATTATAAATCCTCATACATTTCAAGGGAATCCGCCCTGTTCCCTGCTTTTGCCGGTCTGGCACATTGCTTGCCTAAGAGATTCGATGCGAAGAGGATCGAGATAATATGGAACGGATACTGGTTAGCATGAACTGCCGGAGCGGTTCCTGGGGCGCATGGTCAAGGGCGATTTCGCTGGCCAGGAGGATTGACGCGAAGCTCTATGCCCTGCTGGTGCTCCCGCCTTCCGCAATAGGCGCGGGCATCGAGGAGAATAGCGCTACATGCGGGACCCGGGAACGTCTTGAACTGCTCATCGAAATTGCCAAGTCGGAAGGTGCGCGAGTCGACTATTTTATTTCGGAAGGCAACTATGAGGAAGAAGTGATCCGGTTCGTCGAACAGAACCGGATCACTTTGGTGATAGCAGAGCATCCCGACGATGAGAACTCTCATTCGGAAAGGGATATGGCGCAAATTCGCAAAATTCAGCATCGCATCGCGTGTCGGGTCGAGCTGGTTAGCCCCCGAAAAATGCAAAATCTTCAGCAAAGGAGAGAGCAACAGTCATGAGCATTCCACTCCACCTGTATCTACCAATCGCCGGCAACAGCGTCAACTTGCTCGTAATTTTGGGCTTAGGGGGCGGGGTAGGCCTTCTGTCCGGCATCTTCGGAGTCGGCGGCGGGTTTTTGATGACACCGCTTCTGATAATGTTCGGCATTCCGCCGACTGTGGCGGCGGCTTCAGATTCCAACCAGATCGTAGGAGCTTCGACCTCGGGCACCCTTGCGCACTTCCGTCTCGGCAACGTCGACTTCAAAATGGGCCTGATACTGCTTATCGGCGGGATAGCCGGGGGGACGGTAGGAGTCCAGATCATCAAAGTCCTCCGGCAGCTCGGAAACGCCGATTTCCTCATCAACCTTACCTATGTGCTCATGCTCGGGATCATCGGGGGTTACATGTTCGCCGAGAGTCTTCAGTCGATGCGCAAGACCCAAAAAAAGATTCCCGCACCCGGAACCAAGAAAGAATCGTTGTACGGGCGCATGGTAAAAAAACTGCCCTGGCAGATGGAATTCGAGAGATCGGGTGTGCGGGTTTCAGTGCTGATGGTGCTCGTTCTTGGAATACTCGTTGGAATCCTGGCGGCGATAATGGGCGTGGGCGGCGGATTCATCATGGTTCCCGTAATGGTTTATATGCTGCGGATGCCCATGCACGTAGTCGTGGGAACGAGTCTGTTTCAGATTCTTTTCACCTGTATCAATGTTACAATCATGCAGGCATGGCGAAACCACACAGTTGATTTTATCCTGGCCCTGCTGCTGCTCATCGGATCTTCCATAGGCGCCCAGGTCGGGGCGAAGCTCGGCAGAAAGCTGCGCGGGGATCAACTCAAAATACTCCTGGCCTCACTGGTCCTGGTGGTTATGTTCAAGATGCTCTACGAACTGCTTGCCCGGCCCGAAATACTCCTGGCTTACGTAGGGGGACATTAAAAAATGAAGATCGGATACTTTATACTCTTTTTCGCCATCTGCATCTTTACAGTCTCCACCGCTGCGGCCCAGGACGTTGCCCTGACCTCGGTCGAGCCTCGGGCCATTCAGATTGGCGCGCTATACAACGGGACTACCCTTACCGCAAAGGGATCTCTTCCGGCTGACAGTGAAGCCATTGTCCGGTTCATGGGAGCCTCCTGTGAGTTTCACATGAAGGAGAAGGGAAAAGTAGGGGGCATCATGTGGATGAACCTCGATTCAATCACCTTCAAAGGGGCGCCCGGTGTCTGTCTGGTCTCATCGGCCGTTGATTTCAATCACCTCGAAGCCAATGGAGGGGCCTCGATCAGGGTCTTGAGGCTCTCGGGGCTAAAGGGGTCCGTCCAGATAGAGGCCAGCGGCGATGGGCACGAAAACGCGTTCGAGGAATTTCTCAAATTGAAACAAAAGGAAGGCCTGTACCGGGAGATGCTTGGAAACATTTCCTATGAGAGCGCATCCGAAGGACACAAAACCTTTGTGGCAGAGATCCCGATCCCCTCTCGCCTAACTCCCGGCTCCTATACGGTCGAACTCGATGCGGTGAGGAACGGAGAGATCATCGCCCGGGCTGAACAGCCGGTTAGCGTAAAGCTGGTTGGTTTCCCAGCCCTGCTCTCCACACTTGCCTTCGGGCACTCGGCGCTCTACGGAATTCTCGCAACCATTATAGCCCTGCTGGCCGGTCTTGGAATCGGGTTGATTTTTCAAGGGGGCGGCAAGGGGGGCCATTGAGCATAGGCGCTAATCTGCTCACTGGTCACTTTCCACTATTCACTCATCGCGGAGCGGTGCATGGATTTCTTACACAGGCTGAAGGGATTTCTCTCCTTCTGGTCGCCTACAAAACCTACCCTGCCCTTCTCGGTGCTGTTCAAGAAATTCAGAAGCATCCTGGAACGGAACAACCGTCTTCTGGAACTTATGGCTGACATGGGTGACAAGCTCGGGGGCGAGTACGTGTTTGATCGCCAGTATGTCTTAGATATCAGCGAGCAAATAGGAGACCTCGTTTTCAAGCTGATTTCAGACCTGTGCGTAATGACCCAGAACGAAAATGTAGACCTTTTTATCGCCTTCGAGCGAATACAAAACGATATCCAGGAGGAACTGGCAGGCAGGCGCGCTTTTCCCATGACCAGGCCCACCGTTCTGCTCGACGAACTCAATGGCGACCTCAATGAGGAGGTGGGCAACAAGTTCGCCAATCTCGGGGACATACGCAATACGCTGGAACTGCCCACCATGGATGGTTTTGTCATAACTACCAGGGCCTTCTTCGATTTTATGGAAGCCAACGGTCTGCTAAAGCACATAGAACATTGTCTTGCCGAAGTGGACGTAAAGGACGAGACTGCGTTCGAAGCCATGTGCAATGAGGTGCGCGGACGCATTTTCGAGGCGGCCATCCCCAGGCATATAGTTTCGAATATAAACGCCATGCTGGATGTTATCGGCGGCAGGCAGCAGGGCAAACCTTTGAGCTTTGCCGTAAGAAGCAGCGCCTGGGGCGAGGACAGCGACTTCAGTTTTGCCGGACAGTATGAGAGCGTGCTCAACGTCCAGAGAAAGGGTATTCTGCAAGCCTATCGGCGAGTGATAGCCGGTGCCTACACGCCTGAAGCCTGGCGATACAGGCTCCACAGAGGATATCGGGAAAGTGAGAATGCCATGGCGGTCGGCTGTCAGTTGATGGTGGAGGCTGAAGTCAGCGGAGCGATGTACACTTACGCACCGCTTCCCATGGAAAAGGAAGCCATGGTGATAAGCGCCGCCTGGGGCCTTGGCCCGGCCGTTGTGGACGGCCTCGCGGAATCGGATACATTCTTCCTGGACAGGCTGCCCCCCCACACTGTCATCTCGACCGAGTCAGGGCGCAAGGCGACCAAAATGGTCATGAAACAAAACGGCGGGACTGCCTGGGATGACGTTGCACAGAATCTGCAAGACGCGCCCTGCCTTTCTGCCGAATATATCCAGAGGCTCGCCCAGACGGGCATAGTGATCGAAAGATACTACAGGCGTCCCCAGGACGTTGAATGGGCCTTTGACAGCAAAGGCAATCTCTATATCCTGCAGTCAAGGCCTCTTAACGTTCAACCTAACCAACCGGAGCACCATCGGCTCTTCATCGACCATGCAAGCCTGTCGGCGCAGGTGCTCTTCTCGGGCAAAGGGACGGTTGTCCAGGGAGGTGTTGCGTCGGGAAAGGTCTATGTGGCCCAGGGGGATGACGACCTGAAGGATTTCCCCTACGGGGCAATCCTGGTGGCTCGCTACACATCTCCCAAATACTCGCGTATCATGCGCAAAACCAGGGGCATACTTACGGACGTAGGTTCGGCCACCGGGCATATGGCCACTTTGGCGCGCGAATATCGGGTCCCCACCGTGGTGGATACTGGCGTGGCCACCAAAGTATTAAAAACGGGGGATGAGATAACCCTCGATGCTATCCAGAACGTGGTTTATGAAGGAACGGTCGAGGAACTGAGCCAATTTGAGATTACCCAGGAAGACGTCTTTGAGGAATCATATGAGTACCGCATGCTCAAAAGGATCCTAAAGAAAATAAACCCCCTTAACCTTGTCGATCCGCACAGTGAGTCTTTCAAAGCGGGCCGTTGCCGAACCTTTCATGATATCACCCGGTTCGTTCATGAAAAAGCGGTCGAGAGGCTCATAGATCTGAGCGAAAATTACCAAAAGCTTCACGACAAAACACCGAAACGACTGCAGTTCGCCATACCGCTCGGCCTGGTGGTAATCGATATCGAGAAGGGGACGAGTTCGCCTGCCGAAGCCCGGTCCGTAACGTTCGAGCAAATTGAATCAACGCCAATGAAAGCTCTCCTTCAAGGACTTTCGGAAAGCGGCATGTGGGAAACCAATCCCGTTGCCGTGGACCTTGGCAGCTTAATGTCGAGCTTCACCCGGACATTCAGTTCATCTTTGGCCGGCCCCGAGGATGTGGGCCGCAACCTGGCTGTGATATCGAATCATTACATGAATCTCCACCTCAGACTCGGCTATCACTTCAACATGCTCGACGCTTACATTGGAGACGTGCTCAACGACAACTATATTTATTTCCGGTTTCTCGGGGGTGTTTCCAATGTTGCACGCCGCTCGCGCCGGGCCAGATTTATCGCCGAAGTAATGGAGTGCTTCGATTTTCGTGTCGAGGTACACGGAGATTTGGTTGTCGGTAGAATCAAGAAAATGTCCAAAGAGAGAATGGTCTCCAGGATGAAGGTCCTGGGGGGCTTGGTAGGCTACACGCGCCAACTCGATATCAGCATGGTAGCCGATGAACGGATCGACCTTCATTTATCCGACTTTATGCAGAGGATTCAAACCCTTACGGAGGTGAGCGATGACGCCCCCATGTGCGAACTGCGACCGAAAGACGCAGATTCTCATCTTGGATGATGAGCCTATAGTGTGCAAGCGGCTGAGACCTGCTTTCCAAAAAGCGGGCTACGATGTGGAAACCTTCACCGACAGCGCTTCGGCCATGGCCAGGATCGAGGAAAAGCGGTTCGATATTGTCATTACCGACCTAAAAATGAAAGGGACCGACGGGATGCATTTCCTGGCGCGAATCAAAGAGATTGCGCCCGATACCGGTGTAGTTGTCATAACGGGGTTTGCCACCTCGGACACCGCAAAGGAATCATTCCGGAAAGGGGCCTTCGATTTTGTGGCCAAGCCGTTCAAACTGAGCGATATCATCGATACCGTCCGGAAGCTGGATGAAAATCGCCGCGCGAAATCGGCATAACACCGGGCAGCGGAAAAGAGAATAAGTCAATAAGTCCAACGGGACCGATATTGGCTCCCGAGGGTGCAGGTGCAATCTTATGAGGCTGCCGTTCATCTGGCGCAGGCCAAAAAGGCCCGCTGCCGAGCAGGGGCTCGAAGGAGCCCGGTCCCTATTCGCAAAATTCCGGCGCATTCAGAAACACAATACCAAGTTCTTGGAATTAATGGCCGAGATGGACCGGGCCATGGGTGGGGACTACATTTTCGACCGCGCCTTCCTTGAAAGCTCGATTCGAGAGTTGAGCGGGCTTGTCTACCAGGTTGTATATAGCCTCAACGCCATGTCTCGAAACAAATACGTCGCTCTTTATGACCGGTATCAAAGTGTCAAGGGAGTCCTGGATGACATACTCGCGGGAGGGTTGGGACCTTTTGGAGCGAGTCCCGCCTTGCCCTATTCCGTCCTGGGCGTTGAACTGGAGCCTCTGGCGGGGGCTTTGAACGTCTGTCTCGCGGAAGCCCGAAACCGGCTGGATATTGATGCCCCGGACGGTTTTGCGGTGACGGCGGCAGGCTGCTCCCGCCTTATTGAGGCGATCGGGGCAGCAGCAGGCCCCCCCCCGGCTGACCAACGGGCTGTCGAGATCGGCACAATGGATTTCCCGCCGGAATTGGCCGAGGCTATTAATTATCAGGTCGAAGCCCTTTTTGACCGATGCGGAGGCCCCGTTCCTCTAACCGTTCGAATTTGTTCCTCTTCTGGGAACATGGAGGTGTTGACCAACGTTGAATCCAAGGACATCCTCCAGGCCTGCGCACTTGTCCTGGCCCAACATTTGGCGTCCGCTGAAGAACATGAGGATGCTCCGGTCGCTTTGGCGGTAAACGAGTCCGTTTCGGCGTATTTAACCGGCTGGGTTTCTGTTGTGACCAAGCCTGAGTCGCCTTTCGGGGAACTTTTTTGCATTACAGCCTGGCCGGTGGATGCCCCGGATCGAAAAGAGAGTTTTTTTCTTCGCAGAACCTACCCTTTCGATCTTGTTGAATCCGAGATTAAAACGAAACCATTCGGCCTGCCGGTCTGTCCCGATGTGAAAACCCTATCGTACACGCCCAAAGACCTGCACCGAGGTTCGGCCCTGCTCGATCATTCTTTTCTTCGGAGCATTGCCGAATGCGCCGCCGCTTTTGAGCGGATACTTGGCTATCCAAAGAGTCTGGGTTGGGTTAGGGGAGATTCAGAGCGGCCGGTCATAGTAAATGTGGGCCCGGCGAGCGGACCGGACGACTCAACCGAAACGGCATTCGATTCCGGTGATTTGCTTGAGGGAGCAGAGGTGATTCTCAAAGGAGGTGAAACCGTGCAGACGGGCATAGCAGCCGGGCCGGTGGTTCACGTCTCTGAAAGCGAACTGGATCGATTCCCTCATGGCGCAGTAGCGGTAGCCAGGCAGGCAAGCCCGAAACTGAGCGCCATCTTGCGCAGGGCCTCCGCCATCGTAACCGAAGTCGGCGCCACGATCGGGCACCTGGCTACCATAGCAAGAGAACTGCGTATCCCCGCCGTCTTTGGCGCTGCCGGGGCAATGGAGCGCTTAACGGAGGGGATGGACGTCACAGTGGACGCCGGGGATAGAACTGTCTACCGGGGCATCGTGGAGCCTCTTCTGGCCTCCCGCGCATACAGCACCGAACTGTATCCTAGCGATCCCGAATACGTTGCGCTCCGCAGCCTGCTTCGCTGGATAATGCCTCTGGATCTCATAGATCCGGACTCCAGTACATTTTCCGTAGACAATTGCCGTACGTATCACGACATAATTCATTTCGCTCATGAGAGGTCCATAGAGGAGTTGCTCAAAATTCAGGAGCATAGCGCCGGGCTGAAAAGTCAGTATGCAAGGAAGCTCGAGAGCGACACGCCGATCGATCTTTTCGTGCTGGACATCGGCGGAGGAATTTCCCCTGACGCCGGTATCCGTGTGCGAATGGATGATGTCATTTCGAAACCTTTCCTTGCATTCCTGCATGGACTGAGCCTCAAGGAAGTCTGGGATCGAGATGCGGTCTCCGTTGGCATCAAAGAGATAATCTCCGGGCTTGACCGTACGTTTGCAGCCATAATGGAGCAACCTGAATTTTCCGGAAGGAATCACGCAATACTGGCGGAAAACTACATGAACGTCGGTCTTCGGCTGGGTTACCATTACAGTGTAATCGACAGTTATCTCGGTGGGAACGTCAATCAAAACTACGTCTATTTCCGTTTCGCAGGCGGGTTAGCCGATGAAAACCGCCGGCGGCGCAGGGCTGAACTAATCCGGGTTATCCTTGATCAATTGGGCTTCAAAGTGACTGTAAAGGGCGATCTCGTTTTGGGCAACCTCAAACTGGTCGAAAACGCCGGGGTTATCTCAGCTCTGAGGGTCCTCGGAGAGCTTACGGGTTTTACCAGGCAGATCGATCTTTCGATGGATTCTGAAGACAAGGTGGAGCAGTTCGCCGGACTGTTCCGGGAAAAATCCCGCCACTCCGGGACACCCGGGGAAGGGGAGAAAACGCGTGCCTAGTTTCCTCGCGGGAATATTTCAAAAATTGCGGGAGCGCAGGCTTGCCCGGGCTGCGAAATTTCTGGAAGCGCTTAAAATCAGGTATCACACTTTCCGTATTCTGCTAGCCAACAATGAGTGCTCGCTTGACCTCATGACGTCCATGGATCAGTCACTGAAGTCCGAGAGCGTCGATCTGCCCGAGGTAACCGACGAGCTTTTAAGCGTAACCTACGAACTCGTCGACGGGCTCAACCGTCTGAGCGAGGGCCGTTACCCGGAGCTTTTTGAAATCCATCACGGTCTTGCCGGCGCCGTCCGGAAGGAACTAGAGACTGTAATGGCGGTCCAATCCCGCACGCCGCCCTGCGTTTTTCTCGACGATCTCTCGGCCGATCTGCGGGGAGAGGTGGGCGGGAAGGCCGCCACCCTGGCCTTGCTGCGCCAAGCCGGCTTTCCCGTTCCGAACGGTTTTGCGGTGACATCGATCTCCTGCGAGGGAATACTATCGGCCAACGGTCTTGACGTTTTCATACGGCAGAGGGCGCAGAGGCTGGAGGCCGCATACAACCGGGGCGCCGATTTTGAAGCTGATGCAGAAGAGATTCGACTTCAAATTCTCGATGCGGTTTTTCCGGACGGCTTCGAAAAGGAACTTCAGCACGCCTACGAACGGCTGGTCGGCCCGGAGGGAGCTGCGATATCGGTCCGAAGCAGCGCTCTGGTCGAAGACAGGTTGGAACACTCTTTTGCAGGTCAATTCAAGAGCGTGCTGAACGTGATTTCGTTCGATGGGCTAAAGAATGCGCTCAGGGAAGTCGTTGCAAGCAATTACAGCCCTCGAGCAATTTCCTATCGGCTTCACGCCGGACTATCCCTGGTCGGGTATGATATGGCCGTTTTATGTCAGCGAATGGTACAGGCCGAGTCGGCGGGAATACTCTTCACTATAGACCCTGCAGCGTTTGAAAGCGGGCGGATGCTTATCAGCGCTGTTCCGGGGCTGGGAATCCCGGCCGTTAGCGGCAGCGCCCCGGCTGATATCTACCGGCCGTCGAGGGAGCCGATAGACAATGGCCCGATGGGCGATTGGGCGCAAATTGCCGAAAAGACTCATCGGACTTTAGCCAGGATAGAGGGTGGCACCGATGAGTGGGCGTTATCTGAAAATGAACGGAATCTCCCTGTTCTTTCAGAAGACCGGATTCGATCTCTGGTTCGCCTCAGCCGAAGGATTGAAAGCCTGATTGGAAAACCTCAGGATATCGAATGGGCGATTTCACAGGAAGGCGAGATTCTTGTTCTCCAGTCCAGAGACATCCGGCTACCACTCAGAAGCAGGCAGGCAGCGGAGGCTGCACGGGGAGAGGTCTTGCTGAGAGGAGGGGTCTGCGCTTCGCCGGGGCGGTGTGTGGGCACGGTCAAAATAATGAATTCGGCCCGTGATTTTGAAGCTTGGCGCAATTCGGCGCGAAAGCAGGCCATCCTGGTGCTTCCCCAGAGCATGCCGGATGCGGCTGGCCTGATCCCCGACTTTGAGGGCGTGGTTGTGGATCTCGGCAACCCCACGGATCACCTGGCCGTTGTCGCTCGAGAATATTCCCGCCCGATGCTGACCGGGGCAGGTAAGGCAACCCGGGTGCTGCGGGACGGCCAGTGGGTAATCCTGGACGCGGACATGGGCATGATCTTGAAGGCGCCTGAGGAAGTTTGGGCGGCAGCGGCTCAACTCGGCAATGCCGCTTTGGAAAGCCGCAGAGCTAAGCGCAGTGGTCCCTCACGTCCCGAGATAACCCGGCTGAGGCAGCTAATCGGGCCTTCAAACCTAACCGGCGCCCGCGATCCAACTTTTTCCATCCAGGAATGCCGCTCGCTCCATGACCTTATCCGCTATACCCACGAAATGGCTGTCCTGGAGATGTTCCAGACCGGAGACGACATTGAGGGGTCGGCGGAAATACTGATACGGCGTCTCGATGGCGCCGATCCGCTGCACTTCCTGATAATCGATTTGGGCGGGGGCATCGCTCCCGGCAGCAAGACGTACAGAATCAGACCGGATGATATTCTATCGGTTCCGATGCTGGCGCTCTGGAGGGGAGTTTTAACGCCCGGGCTTCAATGGAACCTTCCTCCGCCCGCGGCGGGGGCGGGACTTCTTTCGCGGTCGATTCTTGACGCGGGCAGCGCCAAGCCGATCGGGCAGAAGAACTACGCTTTAATTACGCGGGACTATTTGAACCTGAACGCACGTATTGACCATCATTCCGCCATGGTAGAAGCAGTTTGCGGCATGAACCCGAGGGAGAACCATATCCGTTTCAGGTTCAAGGGTGGCGGGACAGCAGCCGTCCAGGGGGACCGGCGGGTGTCATTCATCTCTGAGGTGCTCGAGGCGAACGATTTTTTGGTGGATCAGCGCGGCGACCTGGTAACCGCTACGATTCTGGAGACCCAGCAATCCGAAACCGAGGACCGGTTGGTCATGCTGGGAAGGCTGCTGGGCTTCAGCAGGCTGCTCGATGCGACTATGCGCGACGACACCTTTCATCGAAAAGTGGCGCGTGCGTTCATGGATGGCGACTGGTCATTGCAAAGTCTCGATAAAGTGAAATGCACAAGGTGTACATAAAGGGGGCAACGGGCCCCATTACGTTTGGTCAACCCACCACCCAGAGGGCCCTGTCTTTGGCGGTCTGGACGAGTTTATTGCTGACCCGGCCCATATTGAATTCCTCGACCGTCGATACCCCCCGCCTTCCGACTACGATGGTGCCGTATCCGCCGGACCTGGCTTCTTCGAGGATGGTTCCAGCTCGTGTGATCGCCCCCGTGATGACTTTGGTCGATATCTCCCCCGGCAGGATGCCCGCCGCCTGAAGTTTTTCGCAAGCTTTCCCGAAAACGGGCTCAATTTCATTTGCCGCCCTTTGCTCACGCTCTTCCTGGAACTGCCGGTCTTCCGGACCGTCGAGTCCATTCATCTCAGGGACTTTCCTGACTACGTGAAGCAGAAGAATCTTTTTGCTCACGCCTTTTAAAATCCTGGCCAGGTGTTCGACAGCCAACATAGAACCATCCGATGAATCTATGCCGACAATGATTTTCTCAGGCTCCGGTCTGTTGCCGACCAACCAGACCGCCAGATCGGATGTTCTAAGGACTACCTTGCTGGCCACCCCGCCAAGCGCCGGGTCCGGCATCATGCTGAGCCCTCTTCTGCCAAGGATGACGGAAGCATACCCCAAATGTAACTCAGCCCTGATGTCCCTGGCTATTCCTTCTTTTCTTTCTCTTACATCCGCCTTCACCGCCGAATCGGGAAAGCCCGCATCGCCGAAAACCTGCGTGGCCTTTTCCATGAAGCCGTTTATTTTATCTTCCTGCTGAGTCTCCCACGAGCGGATCGTCTGGACCTTCTGCTGCCAGACCGGGTCTTGCTCCAGGTCCCAGAACGCCTCCGGAACCTTGCTCTTAATATTGAGCATCACGACTTCGCTATTATCGGGAGGCAAGACTTGACTTAAGTAATTAACGGTTTCCAGGGATTGGTAAGACCCATCGACAACAAGCAAGACTTTGTTTTTGGAATTGCCCATTATTCTCTCTTTCTCGAAAAGACCCTGTACCAGTATGGAGATAACTCTCTTTTATGTCAACCCGGAAGAATAACGGCCCATGGCGAACCCGACGGTCCATAAACCGCTTTTGCCAACGAATGAGCTTTTTTTGCCGCCGCCGTGCAAGGCGGCGACACCAACGGAACGGATCGCATTTACCCCAAAATGATTATTTTTGTTGTTGGTCTTTATAGTGCGATTTTGAGGGAGAATAATTATGTTATTTTTGGTAAGTTTACTATTGATTCCGGTTCAGGCGGCCTTATTTAACGGATTCTGCTTTCTTTGAGGGAAAGTAGGTCCGTTAGTCATATTAAAATAGCAGCAGATTGCATGTAAGCGGTCATTGTTGAAAGGAGAATTGTTTAAATGATTCACGTGTCAGAAAAAGCCGAAGACGTTTTGAAGGATTATTTCAAGGAAAAGGAGATCACCCCGATCCGGATTTTTCTCCAGACCGGAGGCTGAGCGGGCCCATCACTGGCAATGGTTCTGGACGAACCAAAAGAAACAGATGACGTATATAAGGTAAACGGCTTTACAATGCTGGTCGATAAGGAGCTTCACGGAAAAACCAAGGACATTACCGTCGATTATGTTTCCTACGGGATGGGTTCCGGTTTCCGGGTAGTATCCGAAGTAGCGGTTAGCTCGGGCGGCGGCGGCTGTTCTCCTTCTTGTAGTTGCTAGCCGTCATCCATGCCGAAACACATGGTGACCGGGAAGTGTGAAGGGCGAAAATCTCACCCTTCACACTTTAGGGCACGTTGTGTTGCGGCTCTGCCCGACAACCGGATCAAGAGGCCTGCCTTCTCCGCGATTATCAAACCCTGTCTGCATTCCGGGCAAAGATCTTGTCGCGGTGATGCGCGAAAACATCTGATCCCCAAAGTTTCATTTCGCAATCCCGATGACGCCGCAAGCTACTCTAGCGCCTGAGGCGCCTGTCGGTTGGGTTTTGAAATCGTCGGCCTGGGCGTGAACGATTACCGAACGGCCAATGATCGATTCCGGTCCTTCAAGGCTTATAGCATTGTCGGTCCATTCGAGCCTGGCCACGCCGTTCTTGTCAGCTTCGAGATTACCAAGATCGCCGGCGTGGCGTTTTTCGGATTTGGGGCCCGCATGGGGCATATCGGTGGGATTGAAGTGGCCGCCTGCGGAATTGGCATCGGGGGAGGTGCAGTTTCCAAATTCATGAATGTGAAATCCGTGCGGACCCGGTGACAGGCCCTCGATCTTAGCGGCGACTCGAACCCCCTTGCCGTCTTTTGTAAAGCTGACGACCCCTGCCACCTTACTGCCCTCGGTAGGGTTCATAACGGCAATTGCGTCTTTAACCTGCACTTCGGAAATCTTGCGGGAGCATCCAACCAGGGCCACCCCCAGAATGATCCCCGAAAGCAGCACACCCTTAACGATTCCTCTCATCTTCTCCTCCTTCTGTATTTGGTAACAATTAACCGAAAAATATATCTCCTCGTTAGCTCGCGCATGATTTTCAGTAAAAAAAATCAACATTTTCGACTGAGTAAACGGGAAGGGCGAATATATCAGTCAGGATATAGAATACGGGGCCAATACCAGCATTCAATATCTTTTCTTTTTCAGTCCAACTGGGAGTGAAAGTAAAATTTTTGAATGAAAAATCCAATCAAAAAGTGTTACTACGGTCCATCCGGAGACACCGGATAAGCGCAGGAGAATTTCAACCTATGGGGAATTTGAGATGGCCAATTCAAGAATTGAGGGCATGGCGTCGTTTTTCATCCTCGCAGGCGTTCTGGCCGCTCTCGACCAGTTGACAAAATGCCTGCTGGTCAACGCGATCCCGCTGAACACCGGTATTCCCATAATTCCCGGTCTTTTAAATCTGGTTCATGTTCATAATACGGGGGGGGCTTTCAGCATCCTGGCAGGGCCGGGACATCCCTGGCGGCGGCATGTCTTCGTGGGGCTTACCATAGTGGTGGTCGCCGCAATCGCCTTTGCGTACGTCAAAGCCGGCAAAAATGACAACTGGACCCGAATCGCGTACATATGCATTGCCGGGGGAGCTACGGGAAATCTGATCGACCGCATTAGATTGGGAGAAGTGATCGATTTTCTGGACGTGTACGTGGGAAATTGGCACTGGCCAGCCTTCAACGTGGCCGACGCCGCCATTTCCACGGGCGCTGTAATGCTGCTGGTCTCACTCATAAAGAAAAGGTGAGGCGGGTGGCCGAAGAGGCTTTTGCGGGCTCGATCACCGATCACCGATCTCCGGAGCTTCCGGCTGGACACTATTTGATGTCAGTTTTTTTGGCCAGCTTTATAGTGAAATCCTGCGGGAATCTCTTTTTTGCCCTTCTGTCCCAGATTTCCTGCTGAATTACAAGACGATCGTTAAAAATTTGCGTAATCACCCCGCTATGTTCTCCCGCAGGCGTGCCGATGCCGACTATATATCCCCTGCCGGTGGAATCCTCGATAACCGCCTTCGTGCCCAGTTGCCCCCAGGTAATCGCCTTGAGTCCTCTTTCGATTTCGCTCAGGGTCATTTTTTGGAGAGGCGTCAGGGGCTCGCCTTGCGGCTCATCTTCGTCAGACGCGCGAGCTTCCAGCGTAAGGAAAGGGACAAAGGGGTCAAGCGCCTTTACCGGGATAAAAGTGAAATTGGCGGCCATCAGGGACGCGGTTGTTTTTTGTATCAGTGGGACGTATTCCGGGGGACAGTTCGCTATAGTAGGCTCAGGAGCCTGCAACCGGGCGCCTTGAGCCTGTAATTGCAAGGCTTGTCCTGAGTCTGCAGGAAGGGGCGCCGCCGCCGGTTGCGAGACGGTTTGCTCCTGCGGGGTCTTGACCGTCTCCGGCGCTGACTGAGCCTGTTCCACTTCGCCCGGAGAAGCCGTTGGTGATTTGACCGTGGTCTGCTCTGCGCCCTGCCGATCCTGGGCTGCAGAAATGGAAAAGGTCCAGGCCGCCATTGCAAGCAGCAGGACAAAAATCAAAGAAAAACGGCGAGCAGTTGTTCTCGTCATAAAAGGCGCGTTCATTGTCCCCCCAAGTTTCCCCTCGGCAAAAAACCTGTCAATATCATGACGAATTATGAATCTTAATACTCTATTTTTCATTAAGATGGAATAATTTCGAAAAAGATTTCCCCTTCTCATTCCCTGTTCGAGGCTGATGCAATTTTTTTCCCCTCCTTCAACTGCCTGCAGAACTCTTCCACAAGAGCCCGCTTCGAATAGCCCGGGTAAAGTTCAGTTACCTTTTCGAAGGCCGCAACAGCTCCATCAGCGTCTCCCGCCTTGGCCAGGAAGAAGCCAAGCGCCAACCATGCGTTCGAGTTTTCCGCATCGCCGTCCAGGACTTTTCTGACCGCTTCCACGGCATGGTCCGCATCGTCTTTGCTATAGAGGTACCATCCCTTGAGCAGCCAGGCGTCACGGGAATCGGGAGAAATTTCCAGGGCCGCATCCAGGCGTCTCTCCCCGAGGTCCTGGAAAAACTTTGGCAAGTGTTTCTCTTGCACAAAAAATGCCACCGCCATGTCGAAATTGAATCTGGAGAAAGGACTTCGTACATATTTCTCGAATAAGTTCCATTTCTCCTTTTGAGCTCTGTTTTGAGCATCTGCCTGCCGCAGGTTCTCAAGTTCTGCCCCCAGATGAGGTTCATCAGGGTTTTTCTCGTATTCCCTCTCAACGATCTCACGGGCATATTGCTCCTCGCCGTGTTTTTTGAATTCCCTGGCTACCCAGAGCGCCGGCGGCAGGTCTCCCGGATCTGGAACGCCGTCCTGGTTTAGATCTATACCCTGCGAACCGAACGCGGCAAGCATTCTCAAGGCGGTCATTTGAACCAGATCCTTCTTATAAGGGGAATTATCGGTCAATTGCACGAACTTGAGTGCCTCGAAAGTCCACCTGTAGGCATCTTGGGGCTTATTTGCTACAATGCAGGCCATGACCACGTTCAGGCAAAGATTTGGAAGGGGTTCTGCATTGACCCCGATGGCCTTATCCTTCAGGAATTCTTCGGCGCGTTCGATCGCTTCGTCTATTTTCCCCAACTTCATAAGGGCTATGGTTATGGCGTTCTGGGCCAAAACATCGGTCTCGCGTCCCTTTCTTCCGAGTTCTATTGATTTTTCGGCGTACTTTATAGCGTCCTCGTACTGCTCGGCTTCGCTAAGCACGTTGGCGTAGTCGGCATTTGCCCGCGGACTGCCGGGCGCTTTTGTTACCGCATCGTAATGGATCGTGACCTTGTCTTCCCAGTCGCCGTTCCGGGTAAATGTCAGAAGGGCAAGGCACGCGGCCCCGATGAGAAGAGCCGAGCAGGCGGCCTTAGCGAATTCGGCTTCCGCGAGCCGTTTCGCGGCCAGACGGAAAAGAATCGCAAGAAGCGCCGCAACGGAAAGGTAGAAACCCATCGAGGGCAGGTAGAGCCTGTGTTCGAAAACCAACTCCAGGGGAATGATGGTCGATTCGATTACGAGGTTCAAAAAGAACCAGGCGATACCGTACGTGATAACGGGAAATTGCCTCCGGAACCTGATCGCGAGGAAAATCAGCGCCCCGATCAGAATCAGCGCCGGAAGGGTCGTAAAGGGGTTGAAAAGCGAAGTGGATATCTGGACGTCGTGCTCCATCGAAAGCCGGGCCGGGTCAGGCCAGAGAAGAAGCGACATGTACCATACGACTACCCGTCCTTCCGTGAGCAACCGCGCCACCAGGTTGAAATCTCTGTCGGTGTATCTGCTTAGGAGTTTGGGCATGACCACCGTGAAAGCGTAAAAAGTGGATGAAAATAGTACCGCGACGGCTGCCGCGCGGACTTTCCAGCCCGTTTTCCGGCACATTGCCCGGGCTTTTTTCATCCAGGCGGAATCGAAAAACCAGATGTCGGTTAAAGCCAGGGCAACCGGCAGGACTGCCGAGTTTTCCTTTGAAAGGAAGCTGCAGAAAGCGGAAAGCGCGCAAAGAAAGTAGAAAAGGATGGCAAGTCTTCTCTTGTCTCCTGAAAGAAGGCGCGCCTTTATGAAGCACGCCACGCTCAGCGCAAAAAAGAGCGCTTGCATGGAAGCCATGCGCTGCACGATGTACGTTACGGCACTCGTCTGGACGGGGCTTAAAGCCCATATGGCGGCGACGCATAGCGGGAAAAAGCCCGAAATTTCGTAGAGGGGCACTTCTGCGCCCCTGTTCTTACCTGCTGCCAGGACCTGCCTGAAGAGCCAAAAGACCGCAAAGAACGCCAGCAGGTGAATCAGCAGATTCACGGCATGAAAATAGATAAGGCTGCTATGCCCCAAGGAGTGATTGAGCGCCAGTGAAACTATGGGCAGAAACCGCGCCCAGCCGAATTTTGACTGAGAAAGAGAAAGAATGCTCGATACCGATACGGAATGCAGATAGAGCACTTTTTCATATATGAATGATGGAAAATCGTCGAGTAAAGGCGGCGAGGTGAAAGTGTTCGAGTAAGAGGAAAAAATCATCAAAACTAAGAATAGGGCTAGAACATAAGGAAACGCTTTTCTCGCTCTAGAACGACTTGTCGCTGCTCCCATGGCCGGCACACCATTACAATATGAAAAAACGTAATAAAAAGAATGCCGGCATTATACCGGCATTCTTCGCGCGGTCAAATTTTATTGTCACCAGATTATTGTGCGCCCGACAAGCCCATGCTTGCGGCAAGGGTGCCGCCAAAAGTCCAGCCGGTAACAGTCTGCGACGAGTTCGCAACAATTGGGGTTACGGTAATAGTCTGCCCCCACAAGGTCTGGAGCCCAGTGCAGCCCTTGGTAACGATAGTGAAGGTGAGTTGGAAAGCAGAAGTGCTGCCAGAGCCGGTATAAGACGGGGTGAAGCAATGCGTGTTGGCGTCAGTATACATAGGCTTTAAGGTATTATCAGTGGTCGGGAATACCCCCTGAAAGCTGAAGTAAGTCGCCAGGTCGGTTTGGATTGAGTGGATTCCGGGGATAACCTTGCTGGTAAGGCGCGCTTTCTGAATGTATTTTTGATAGTATGGGACCGCGACCGCAGCCAGGATACCAATGATCGCAACGACGATCATCAATTCCACCAGTGTAAAACCTTTGCTCTCTTTCATCCTGATAAACATGTTTTTCTCCTTGTCTGTTAGTGATTTTTGCAAGTTTATGTTTTCTGTTGGGGGTTTCCACCATTCATAGCCAACTATCGTCAATCGCCTCCTGTATCTTGAGTCTTTTTTCAGCGTGTGTTGTGAGAAGGGATTGAGCAAGATTGATGCCTTCATTGCGGATTCTCAAAATTTTTTTTTGGACCCTGTGTAAACCGAGTCTGGGTTTATATTTTCGGTGTGACGAACGGACACGGAAGAAGCGTGAGAGTATTGTTGCCTCCTAGAAGAAGGTCCTCCGACTTACAATTCTTGTCACTACTGCTGACGAAAAGCGGCAAAACTGATCGAGATACGGGAAGGGGAGGCAAGCGTTCACCGCCGGGGCACGGAGACCGCCGCGCAGTGGAAAAAACTTAGACGGGATCAACAGGATTTACAGGATTGAAGCAAAAAGGGCGGATATTCATCTTTCAGTTCACGAAAGAGGGAAGGGTAAATGAGGACCAGCGGGACCATCTCGGATGATCGAAAACCCGGGGCAAGGCAAAGACCACCATGGATTCGGGCAAGAGAGAGCGGGACTGCATAAAGATGACGGTGCGGCGAGAGGATTATGGAAATTGCCCCACTCTTGTAATAAGCTTACCTTTCTCCCGCAAACCCCAAGTTTGTGGCAAGGGCGCCGCCGAGCTGCCATCCTGTAATCTGCCCCCGGCCGTACTCGGACGTGCGGTCAAAATCTGGCCGTCCAGGGTATGGAGCGGATTAGTGAGGGCCGAAGCATTGATAACGAAGCTCACAGTAGCGCCGGAAGGGGTGACGGTAAAGTATCGGGTGTTGGCATCACCTACAAGAAGATTGAATGTCCCGCCCGTAGGGAACGGCAAGGTCGGCTGAAAGGCAAAGTAAGCCGCCAGGCTGTTTTCGATCGCGTGGACTCCGGGGAAAAACTTGCTGGTCAGGCGTGATTTCTGAATATATTTTTGATAGTAGGGAATTGCGACTGCGGCCATGATCCCGATGATCGCCACGACGATCATCAATTCCACAAGTGTAAAACCTCTGCTTTGTCTCATCCTTATAAACATTTTGTCCCCTCTAACTGATCGGGTTTCGCATATTGTTGATGTTGTATGTTAACTATTATCAACTGTCTCTCATCCTTCAGTTTTTTTGCTCCTTCCCACGGCGAAATGGGATTGAGCAAAAGTGATGCCTGATTTAAGAATTTTCTCTATGAATCAGGCAAACAGGCTCCGGGATAATGTTTTCGCTGCGCAGACCGGATAGAAAGACGCAGTCACAAAGGTCCTCGAATGTCGTTAAATGCCGCTTGATCGACAATTCTTGTCACAGCCTGCGACGGGAAACTGCAACGCAGTAATGAAATGCCGCCTGGATCAAAACCGATTCATGAGAGTATCCACCCAGCCCGGAGCCGGATCGTTGGACATCCTACCCGCCAGTTCTTGGCGCCACGATCAAATTGACTTTCTAAACTTGCAGGAAAGAAAAGCCGCATGGGTGGGGTCGAGTCGAGCAAAGAATGAGGGGAGCGGATAATAACCAGCACCTAAGATCCTTTCGGCCTTGAAATCGTTTTGAACGCTAAGTCAATTGGTTCGGTTCATGGTCCGCTGAAGCTGCCTGGTAAAGCGATGAGCCATCATAATCCTTTGCTCCATGTGTTGCTCACGCGAGGTATTGACGTCTCATCCTCTTGATTGGTATGCTTCCCGCCTTGAGACGGGATTGAGCGATTCCGGGGGATGCTGCTCAACGTGAAGCCGGATTTACGAAACTAGTGCTTCTTTATTCAGGTCGATTTGCTGACGTTGCAAGCCGTTTTGTGTTGTTGGACCCGGCGAGGTTGGCATGACAACTTCAGAGTTACTAAAAATTATAGAGGGCAAGAAGGTGCTTTTCATAACGCCTTCCGATGCCGATTATATTAGAAACAGGCAGGAAATAAACATTCTTCAAAAATCAGCGCAGCATTTGGACATAATCGCTCCAAAGGATGTACATGGAGTAAGTCCAACCGGAATCATGCGTATTTTATCGATCAATTTAAGGGTGCTTGCTTCGAATATCAAAAAGTACGATGTGATTTTCATCGGCGGAATTCCCCAGCTTATAATCCCTATGATTCGGTTTCGGCTTCGAAAGAAAGTGCTGGTAATAGATTTTTTCATATCTATTTACGATACCCTTGTGCATGACCGGCAAGCCCTGTCTCAACAGAACCCCCTGTCCCGGGTATTGAAAATGCTCGACAGAAATGCGCTCACGGCAGCGAATCATGTGATTGTAGACACACGCGAGCATGCCGCATATTTTTCCAGTACGTTTGGCGTCGATCCTGACAAAATGACAGTCATTTATCTCGAAGCCGATAAACAAATATATTACCCGCGAAATGTGGTCAGGCCGCGTGATTTAATAGATAAATTCGTAGTTTTCTTTTTCGGCGCCATGAATCCTCTCCAGGGAGCGGAGGTTATTCTGGGATCGGCAGGGATTTTGGAGAAGCACGAGAACATAGTTTTCATTATTATCGGCCCTTATGAGAAAATAGAAAACTTCGAACTGTTCTCCAAACTGAAGAATGTCCGGTTTGCAGCGCGGTGGCTTCCTCAGGCCCAAATAGCCGACTATATAGCAATGTCGGATGTGTGTCTTGCCGGACATTTCAATGCGGCTGTTGCAAAGGCTGCCAGGGTCATTCCGGGAAAGGCATATTCATATCTGGCCATGGAAAGGCCGGTGATTTTCGGGGACAATTCCGCCAATGGAGAACTTTTCTCGACTGAAACAAAAAACGTGCACTTCGTGAAAATGGGTGATCCCGCGGCGCTGGCGGATAAAATTCTCGAGCTGGCCAGTGTGCGGGAAAGGGGCTGATCGATGGAAGACAACTGGCTGCCGATGCCCAGGTACAAGTTGCGAAAGGACCTGGTCAAAAGGATACTCGAAAGAGAGTCTCTATCCGGCAAGAAGTGCCTCGAATTCGGGTTTGGCTCCGGAGATATGCTTTTGCTGTACGCTTCTCTCGGGTTGGATGCGTTCGGTTTTGACATATCGCAACCGGCTTTCGAGAATGCCCGGCTTCGGATCGAAAAGTATCCGGCACTCAAGGGCAAGATACGCCTGGCCCGGGATAAAACCGAAGTATACGCCAGGCGGTACGATTACATAATGGCATTTGAAGTTCTCGAACACATCGAAGATGACTTTTCCTGCATAAAAGAGTGGTGGAATATTCTAAACGAGCATGGAAAACTCCTTATCTCCGTTCCGGCCAATCAGAGCAAGTGGGGAAGTAGTGACATCGCTGCAGGCCACTACCGGCGGTATGAAAGAGCGAGCATGAGCAGCCTCCTGGTGAGCGGCGGGTTCAAGATTAAGTACTTTTGGAACTATGCTTATCCGCTCTCGATACTCTTGGATGTTTTTCTGCATAGAACATACAAGGCTCAAGGCGAAGGTCTTTCAAAGGAGGAACTCTCAAAGCAGAGCGGGATCAATAGAAAAAGGAATCTTTTCAACCGTTTGGTATCAAGCGATTTTTTTCTGGCCCCCTTTTTTGTTCTGCAACGGTGTTTTCTCGAAAAAGACCTGAGTTCGGCATTCCTGGTCGTTGCCGAGAAGATGCCCCGCAATGGAAGGCCTGGATGAAATACACTATCATCGTTCCGGAACAGGAATAAGAATTTGAGGAATGAATCTCATATGCCGATAGCACTTGTGGGTAAAATCGTTCATCACACCGAAGCGGCATGAATCAATCTTTGCCTGCCTACAAGGAACATGGGGTATGTTGAAAGGGGTCCTGAAACACCTGGCATTAGACGGCAAGATAAAGATAAACTATATATTATTAATAAAGGTAATAATCACAACTGGCCTAATTACCTACCTTATCCATTCTTGCAATATTCATATGCTAGTTTCGACATTATCTAGTATTAATCTACCATTAGCCAGTGTAACATTTATTATACTGCCGTTAGTATTGTTTATTGCTGGAACGAATTTGTGGTTACTGATGAACTCTATATCGCGTATCCCATTGCCAGTATTTATACGCGCATATAGCTATGGATATGCAGTCAATTTATTTTCACCTGGTCAACTTGGAGATATCAGTGTAGCTCTGTTTCTTAAGAAGGATGGTATTTACTATAGCCGCTCTACCTTAGCCTATGTAGTTGACAAGTGCATAAGTATGATATTTGGTATATCACTTGGATACATCGGCGCCAGATTTTTACTAACAGACGTCGCTGATCCAATATGGATATTTGGTGTTCCGATGATGTGTGCCATATGCGCCATGGCATGTGTTGTTCTTATATTATATATCCCCTATGATACTGGCACGATAGGACGTATTAAACGCTTTATAATAAATATGTATAAAGAAGCGATGATATGGGATGCCAAGTATAAGTTTATAATAGTTAATATTATATTAACTATTATTCGGTGGCTAGTCTTAAGCATCACATTCTACCTTGCTTTCCGTGCTTTTGGAATAGAGGCCAAATGGCCTGAAGTAGGAATAATTCCGATAATATCTACTTTGATTGGATATATACCGATTTCGGTCGGGGGAATCGGTACTGTGGAATTATGCGCAGTATATCTGTTCTCCTTAATTTCAATTGATAGGGTTTATGTAATAGATGTTTATATATTTATCAGATTCATAACGTATTTACAGGCAGGTATTATTCTCGGTTTATGTAACTGGCAATTCAGAAGAGCAAGCGCTCTTTAGTGAGGATGTCCACCCGTAGCTCCTGCTCGGTGGCAGTACCGAGCGTACAGAGGTGCTCGGCGGAGGAAATGTGGCGCCATCTAAATTCGATTCGGTCGCAATCAGCGATTTTCTTTCACTTAGGAGATCTACATGCGTCCCAAGATAGTATTATTCAATCCAATACCTTCGACGATCAGCCGCCGCAAGGGAGTCTTGCCGCTCGCATTGCTTTCTATTGCAAGGGGGCTTGATCTTGAAAAATATGAGATCGTGATCATTGACGAAGCGGTTGAAAGCTTTCCGGAAGAAGTTGTACAGGACGCCCTGTGCGTCGGCATCAGCGCCATGATAGGCTATCAGATCAACAGTGCGCTCAAACTTGCAAAACGCATTCGCACACTCTATCCGAAAGTCCCTCTTGTGTGGGGTGGCTGGCATCCTTCCATTCTACCGGATGAGACAGCGGCCAGCGATTTTGTTGACTATGTCGTTCGTGGGCAAGGGGAAACCACATTTTCCGAACTTATAAATGCGTTGGAGGGACATAAAACCTTAGGTAGTGTTTCAGGGTTGACATATAAGATCAATGGAATCGTAAAATCAAATCCCGACAGACATTTATCTGATCCAAATGGATTCTCTCCGCTGCCATATCATCTAATAAATATGAAAAAATACATCCATGCGAGTGAATTCGGTGCTCGGACGGTCACTTATCTTTCGAGCATTGGATGTCCGTTTAGCTGCGGTTTTTGTGCAGAACAGGTAGTTTACGGAAAGCGTTGGTTGCCACTAAGCCCTGAGCGGGTGGTATCCGATTTTAAGCACCTCAAAGAGCAATATAAGATCGATTCTATAATAATTAACGATAGCAACTTTTTTACTAATGAGAAACGAGTTGCTGCAATATGTGAAAATATGACGAATAAAGAGCTGAATGTAAAATGGGGTAATGCTAACGGTAGAACAGATCAATTGGTGAGATTTCAAAGGAAAACATGGCAACTTATGCGGGATAGTGGCCTTCAATGCATTCTCACTGGCGCAGAGACTTATGACGATGGTATTCTTGAAATTATAAATAAAAAAGCTACTATTGAAGATACTATCAAGTTGACCCATATTGCCAATGAATTTGGAATTAAAATTAAGTTCTCTTTCATGGTCGGCCTGCCTATAGCTAATAGAAAAGTGCCAGTTGACGAAGAATTTGAGAGTGTGATAGATTTTATTAATCAGCTTTACGATGTAAGCAATAAGAACCATTTTCTACTTTTTTTATATACGCCTTTCCCTGGCACACCCTTGTACAGACAATCCATAGAACTAGGGTATAAAAGTCCAAATAGTCTCGAAGCCTGGGGAGGTTTTCTCGAAGGGCTGAATCACGCGTCTACTCCTTGGATAAACAAGGAATTGGCAGAAAAGGTATATCAGGTAAGTTTTTATTTTCCATTCATAAGCAACTCGGCTTACGACATTATCAATCAGTATCCACTCTTTATTAAGTTGATGTTGCTTCCATTTGAACGAATGCTCTATATAGTTATGAAATTTAGAATCAAGCACAAATTCTTTGATTTGCCCGTAGAATTCAACATGATTAAGCTCATATTCAAACTTCTGAAGAGGAAGATCTGAGTTTTAGGAAAAACCGTGAACATACATACCAATTATGCTGCATTCATCCCGAACATCTGATATTGTGGTGTAACACCCATCCGGATGTACAGATTATGTGTCCTATAATCGCTGCCCTGGAAAAATCGATAAAGTGGCAAGATCAATTCGGACTTACCTCGCGAAGCGCGAAATTCTTTTGCGCCTCTGCGCAACCCCTTCCTTCGGCAGGCTCTTTTCTTGCCAGGACGATACAGTCCTCCTATGGTAAGCTTAATACAATTCATCACTATCTATTCCGTACGTGGATGCACAAACACTTCAAAAACTGAGGCGCCGCTCGCGACTCAATTTCTCAGTGGAGCGCCTCGGCGCTAGAGAATCCTCCCTCAATACCCCAGATCCTCTCCAACCAATTTTACGTGGATGCGGCCTTTTTCCCTGTGGCCTTCGATGATGCTCCACATGTTGCAGACGCGTTCAGCAGACCGGCAGTCGGCGCAAAGCCCGTCGGCCGTACAGGGTGCTTCGATGCCGATACGAATGGCGTTCAGCGGCGCGACGAGGTGTTTGATCCTGGCAATTGCGAAATCCAGGCCGGGGGCCACTTTATTCATTCCCACCACAAGGATCACCTTTTTAGGACCGAACATCATGGCCGCCACACGGTTTCCCAGGCCGTCCAGGTTGACCAGCCTGCCGTCCAGGGTGATAGCATTGGAACTGGAGATCATTACGTCTGCGGTGAGCCCCTTGCGCCTCTCTACCACGCTTTCCTGAAGCGTTATCCCATGCACGTAAGGATCGATTATATTCACTTTCGGCAGAGCGGCTATTCTCGTCCACAGCCCCATAGAAGTGGTGGAAAGCGAACCGCAGCGAAAAACGGTCGCTCCATGCGGGATCATTGCCAGCACCTCCTCGAGCGCCTGGGCGGCGGTCGCCGCATAACTGCCTTCCATGCGGCGTTTCTCGAGGTTTTGAATAAGGTGCTGCGCGGTTCTCTTATTCCAGCTCATCTGGGTTTTATCCATCTTCGACCTCCCCCTGTTCAATAACTCCGCCTTGCTCTATCGCTTCGAGACGAACTCCCACGCGTCCCCGTCGGGGGCCGTTCCAACCTGGAGGTGCCCCAGCCATTGCAGATCGTTTTGTTCCGGGTAATCCTGCCGGAAATGTGAACCCCGGCTCTCGAGCCTTCTGAGCGCCGCTTCGAGAATGAGGGCGGCAGCTCTTGCAGCCGAACGCAGCCCGATCGCGCTTATCTGGTCCGGGGTCAACGTTTTTTTTCTTCCCGGCCCGGAAAATGAGAAGCTGCCGAGGATTTCCCGCATATTGCCCAAAGCTCGAGAAAGCCCGGCCTCGTTTCTCATTATTCCCCCCTCTTCCCACATAATTTTGCGGATTCGGTCCAGAAGACCGGTTTCGCCGTCCCGGAGACTCTCAAGGGCACAGGACCGTTCATCGAGGAGCCTCAAGACAGATCTTCGCTCTTTCGGGCCGCTCCCCTTCGCCCAATCGGCCGCTGAAGTCCCGGCCCTTGCTCCGAACACCAGGGTTTCGCTAAGAGCATTGCCTCCCAACCTGTTCGCGCCGTGCAGTCCTCCGGTTACCTCTCCGGCCGCAAAAAGTCCCGGAACAGAGGTGGCCCCCATGCCGTCGATTCTCACTCCACCCATGGTATGGTGGGCCGCCGGGGCAACGCGAAGGGGACGACTCAGCGCACCGTGGCGATCTCCAAGTATATGCCTCATGGAGGCAGCAAAGGGATCGCTTTGCCATTTTTCCTCCGTAACGTCCCGCAGATCAAGGAAAATCCCCTGGCCGTTCCGATAAATTTCCTTAAAAAGCGCAAGAGAGAGGTTGTCTCGAGCCCTTTCGGCAGCCGGTCTTTCATCTATTCCGTATTTTTTGAGTATATCCTCGCCGCCCTCATTTACGAGCAGACCTTGGTCTGCGAGCCTTGGCGGAATCACAAGGGGAGCGTGTCCCGGTTCGGCCAGGCATAAGGGATAAAACTGCACGAATTCCACGTCCTGGAGGAGCGCTCCGGCCTCAATCGCCAAGGTCCACCCGTCCCCCAGCATCCGCCCCGGATTGTCGTGGCGAAAATAGAGTGCGGCGGCCCCGCCGGTTGCCAGCACCACTGCCCCGGAACTGAACTCGACAAGCTCACCCGATGGCCGCGCAAAGCCCGTAAGGCCTGCCACCCCATTTTCCATCACCAGGCCGGTGGCCGTCAGGTTTCCCATGAACCGAGTCCCCAACTCTTTGTTTTTCCCGATCAGACAGTGCGCTATCTGCTCACCCATAATAGGAGGCCGGCCTTTGGCGAATAGAATTCCGTGCCGGACTTCAGCCTGGATTCCCCACCTCATAAGTTCACCCAGCCTCGCGGGGGCCTCTTCGCAGAGGATTTCGGCAAGAACTGATTGATTTATTCCACGGCCTGCCTTCAGAGTGCGCTCGAGATGTCCGGCCGCTCCCGAACTGTCGGCCCCCCCCATAACCCCGGCGCTGAACCCGGTACAGGTTGCCTTTCCGGGCCCGGCCCTGGAGAGCACAAGGACATCAAGCCCCGCTTCCCGCGCCGATATGGCAGCCCTGAGGCCGGCGGCCCCGCTGCCCAACACAAGAACGTCGCATGCAATATGTTCCATATAGCCCGTGATTAGTGAATAGTGATTAGTGAATGGTAAAAATAACTCCTCTTGGTTCTACCGCTGCACGGTGAATGGTGTTGCCCTAAGGCGCAAGGACTATTTTGCCGAACATCTCGCCCCGTTCCATAATCTCAAACCCGCGCCTGCCTTCGCTTAGAGGAAGCACTTCGCCAACGACCGTCTTGAGCCTGCCGCTCCAAAGCAAGCGGGTAATATCGCGAAAGTCCTGCGGAGAGCCCATCGTGCTCCCGATAAGGCTTATCTGCTTGCCAAATATCCTGCGCACGTCGATTTCGACCTGCGGACCGCTGGTATTTCCAACGATCACTATCCGGCCTCCTCTCGCCACGATGGCCGTGCTTACGTTAAGGGTGGCCGCGCCCACGTTGTCCACCACGACGTCCACCCCTCGTTTTGCGGTAAGTCTTCGGACCTCCTTGCCCCAATCGGTCAGAGATCGGTCGATCACGAAATCGGCGCCCAGTTCGCGGGCTTTTTCCGCTTTTCCGGCGTTGCTCGCTACCGCATAGACCGTGGCCCCAGCCATTTTGGCGATCTGTATGGCCATGCTGTTCACCCCCCCACCGGCGCCTACTACCAGCACGGTTTCGCCGGCTTGGAGTTTTGCCCTGTTTATCAGCATCCGCCAGGCCGTAAGGGTTACCAGGAGCGGAGCGCACGCTTCCGGGAAATCGACGTTGTCAGGCATTGTCACCAGATTTTTTGCAGGCGCAACCACATACTTGGCAAACCCCCCGCGAATATGCTCGCCAATGATCGTATACTCGGGACTCATGGAGTGATCGCCCCGGCGCGTGTATTCATCTTCGATCCGATTTATTCCGTTATCGATCACAACCCGCAGGCCGGTTTCAATTCCGGTTACACCCTCGCCCAAACCGGCCACAACGCCCGCTATGTCCGCTCCGCCCCAGTGGGGCATCTCAAGATGGAGGCCCGGCCATCCCTGCATGACGAATATATCGAGGTGATTCAGGGCACATGCTTTAACTTCAACAAGTACCTGGCCTTTACCGGGAGTAAGATCGGCAACATCTTCGTACATGAGGACATCGGGACCGCCATGCTGGTGAAAACAAAGGGCTTTCATTTTTTTCTAGATCCTTTTCGCCGTTGAAAGGTTATTTTTCCACACAGTTCTTTAGCATAGCTAAACTTCATCTGCGGTAATTCAAGTACCGCAGGGAAGAAAACGGACTCCGGACCCCGAATATTGACTTGCAGGAGCATTGCAAACGCCGCAAATGGATATGCGGCATTTGCGCAGCAATTGATATTGAAAAGAGGCCGCTGGAGGCCTATTATTACGGGCTGAGACAAAGAGCGTATTCCTTTTGCAATACTGGCATGTTAAAGCGGGTTAATTCGATGGCGGCAAGTAATAATATCAAGCACGATTATGACAGATTGGCTTTTCCGCCCAATTCTCAAGGCCTGGAAAGGGGTGAGCGATGAGAAAGCCCGTTCCAAAGGGCCGCGCGCCCAAAAGGAGGGCCCTCCGCTGGGTTGTTTTCAGCCTGTTTTCAATTTTCCTCTGCCTGTGCCTGATCGGGGGCATTGCGGTTTTCGCGCTCTATCTGCAAATCGACCAGTCGCTCCCCAGCGTTGAGGCCCTTAAGAACTATCACCCTCCATTGGTCACCAGCGTATATTCAGCCGATGATGAACTGATCGGCGAATTTTTTACCGAGAGAAGATACCTGGTTCCGCTCAATGAGCTTCCCCCGCATCTCATCAAGGCCTTCATCGCCGCTGAGGATACTCGTTTCTACGAGCACAGCGGGGTGGATCTGATCGGAATTTTTCGCGCCATGCTGAAGAACATACAGGCTGGCGAAATCGTTGAGGGGGGAAGCACCATTACCCAGCAGGTCGTGAAATCCCTGCTGCTTACCCCCGAACGCACCTTCATGCGCAAGATCAAAGAGGCCGTTCTGGCTCACCGGATAGACAGCAGCCTCAGCAAAAACGAGATTCTCTATCTTTACCTGAACCAGATTTATTTCGGCGCCGGAGCGTACGGGGTAGAGGCGGCCGCCAGGGTCTATTTTGATAAACACGCGAGCGAACTGGACCTTTCGGAAGCATCGCTTCTCGCCGGTCTGCCCAAAGCTCCCAGCCGATTTTCACCGATTCATCATTTCTCGATGTCGCGTGAAAGGCAGCGACACGTTTTGCAGAGGATGGTGGATTCGGACTTCATAACTTTCGATGAGGCCCGCAAGGCGTTGTCAAAGCCGTTGCAGATCGCGCAATCCAAGCGCTGGGCAGTCAAAAAGATGGACTATTTCACAGAGGAAGTCCGCCGGCAGGCCGAGACTCGCTTTGGACGCGACATGCTCTATAAAGAGGGGCTTATTATCCAAACGACTCTGGACCTCAAGGCGCAGCGAATCGCGGAAAGGGCGCTCGACCAGGGTCTTCGCGAGCTCGATAAACGGCATAAACAATATCGCGGGCTGCACGTCAATGTCCCGAAAGATGATTTTCCGAGCGCTCTTCGAATCCTTAGTCAATCCAATGGAGAGTTGGAACAAGGCAAGGTGGTGGCGGGGCTGATAAAGGAATTCGACGTCAAAACCAGGACCATTTCTGTGGACCTCGGTGCAGCGAAGGCATTGATCCCCCAGTCGGGTTGGCAATGGGTACAGGTTTCCAATAAACGCGCTGAAAAGATTTTCCGCAGTGGCGACGTCCTCAGAATGAAACTTGACAGGCAGCAGGAAAAAGATGTCTGGCTTGCCGCCGTGGAGCAGGATCCCGGGATGGAAGGTTCGCTGATGTCCATTTCGCCGACTACAGGGCGAGTCATCTGCATGGTGGGAGGGCGCAGTTTCGAAAAGAGCCAGTTCAACCGTTGCACGCAGGCGGTGCGGCAGCCCGGGTCTTCGTTCAAACCAATAATATATGCGGCTGCGCTCGATAAGGGCTACTCCGAGGCCTCCATACTGATCGACTCGCCGATTACCTATTACGACCATACAGCGAAAGGCTCGTGGACCCCCTCCAATTACGATCGCCAGTTCTGGGGCCCCATCCTGCTCCGAAAGGCCCTCATCAATTCGCGGAATGTGGTAACGGTAAAGCTCCTCGAATCAATTGGAGTTGGCTACACCATCAATTACGCCCGGCAACTGGGCATAACATCTCAGCTTACTCCAACTCTGTCGCTCGCGCTTGGGGCCTCCGGCGTGACGCTGCAGGAGTTGCTGACGGCCTACTCCACTTTCCCCGGTCAGGGTGAACGGGTTGAGCCATATCTTATAGAAAAAGTCCTGGACCGATACGGCAATCTGATAGAGGAACACCAGGAGAAAAAAGAACAGGTGATATCGGCCAAAACCGCCTACCTTATAACCGACCTGCTCCAAGGGGTCGTGAGGGAGGGGACCGGGACCAAAGCAAAGGAGCTGAAGAGGCCCGCCGCCGGCAAAACGGGAACCACCAACGAACTCAAGGACGCCTGGTTCATAGGCTTTACCCCTTCGGTGCTAACGGGCGTCTGGGTGGGCTATGACGACCATACCGTCTCCCTTGGAAAGGGAGAGACCGGCGGGCATGCGGCCTGTCCGATCTGGGTCTATTTCATGAAAGAGTACCTGGAAAACAAGCCCGTTGAAACATTCCCAATACCTGATGGCATTGTGTTCGCCAAGATAAACGGATCTTCGGGAACGGTCGCCGGATCGGACGAACAAGGAGGGGTCTATGCGGCTTTTGCCGACAAAGTTCCGGCTCCGGGTACCAGACCGAAAATTGAAAGCGACGAGACCTCTGCTGAAGTTCCCGGGGAAATAGACGATACCCAGCCCCAGTTGAGGCAGGTACAGCCTTCTTCGAGTGAGTCGTACTTCAAGTCAGAGCTGTATTGAACATAATAAGACGATTCCAGCATACGCAGGAGGGGCTTATGAGCCTGATAAAAGTTGACAGTGAAAAATGTAACCGCGACGGAATTTGCGCCGCGATTTGCCCTATCGGCCTGATTTCTCAAGACCTGGAGGGCTTGCCGCAGATGCTCCCGGCGGAGGCCGCCTTGTGTATAGGGTGCGGACAATGCGTCGCGGTGTGTCCAAACGGCGCCTTGGACAACAGAAAAAATCCTATTTCAAAACATACGGAGATCCCGGCGGATTATTCTCCCGATCCTGCCCAAAGCGCGCTCTTTTTACGTTCGCGCCGCTCCATCCGCAGCTACGAAGATAAACCTGTATCCAGGGAGCAAATGCTGAAACTCCTGGACATTGCCCGTTTTGCTCCTTCGGGGCATAATACGCAGGCAATATCCTACCTGGTCGTCGAGGGAGCTGAAAACCTTAAGCGCGTCAGCCAGATAGTTGTCGAGTGGATGCGGGAAACCGTGAAGCTTTCCCCTGAGATAGCGCAGAGTCTCAATCTGCCTGCAGTAATCCAGGCGCAGGAAAAAAACGGGAACCGGATTCTGCGGGGAGCACCGCTTATTATCGTTGCTCATGCGCCGGCAGACCTGCCTGCAGCTCCGGTCTCAACGATACTTTCTCTGGAATATGTCGAGCTGTTTGCCCCGACTCTGGGGCTCGGCACGTGCTGGGCCGGTTATGCGCAGAGATGCGCCCAGCAGTTCCCCGCTTTTTCGCAGTTCCTTAAAATCCCGGCAAGCAGGACGATTACCGGAATTTTGATGGCGGGCTATCCGAAATACAGGTACCACCGGCTGCCCACCCGAAATCCCCTGGATGTGGAATGGTTCTAAACCGGTGAACTGGCAAGCGTTCACCACGGAGACACAGAGGTCACAGAGGTGGATTTAGATACTATAACTGAGCGGATTATTGGGGCGGCGATTGAGGTGCATAAGGTACTGGGGCCGGGACTGATGGAGTCGGCCTACGAGGAGTGTTTGTGTCGAGAGTTGGCGATATGCGGAATCGGCGTTGAGAGGCAGTTGCCATTGCCGGTTGCATACAAGGGGGTCAGGTTGGATTGTGGTTACCGGCTTGACCTTCTCGTCGAAAAATCCGTCGTAGTCGAAATCAAATCGTTGTCCTCCATCGAACCGATTCATGAAGCACAACTTCTGACCTACTTAAAATTGGGAGGATCAAACGAGAAATCTCCACGCTTCGCGAGACGTGCCGGCATTAAAGGATGGCATACGTCGAAGAATTCTATGACCTTTTCTCCACTCCGTGTCCTCTTCTTGTCCGGACCATGTCCCGCCTCTGTGGTGAACGGGTACCCGAACTCTAGCTTTCCACGAAGGAAAGTTCATTGAAGGCATGGGTCCTGTATTCGGCTCTGACGCTCCTTGCCTGGGGCCTTTGGGCCTTTTTGCCAAAACTGGCCCTCAGTTCCATCGATCCGCAAACTGCTTTCATGTTTGAGGTGTTCGGCGGGGTGATAACGGGCCTGTTCGTATTTATCATCCTGCGGCCTCAACTCGTAGGGGCCGAAATCCGGGGGGTTGTGCCGGCCCTCCTAACCGGGGTGGCGGGCTATCTCGGGATTCTTTGCTTCATGTACGCGCTCCGTGAGGGAAGGATCGGCATCGTGGCGCCGGTGACAGCGCTTTACCCGGTTGTGACGCTGGTGCTGGCAATGATTTTCCTCAGAGAAAGAATAAACCTCGTCCAACTCGCCGGAATAATCCTTGCGCTAGTCTCAGTCGTTCTGATCTCACACGAGTAGAAATAAACTCTTGAGGCCGGTCCTATGACGCCTGGACGGCGCAGGAATCCCATAATCACCGGAACAATTTTGTACCTTTTGGTAGCGCGGCTTGGTTCAAGACCGGAATAAATTCTTCAATATTTACTGAATTTTAGTTCTTCGAAAAAAATCGATCACCCTTCGGATGAGCCATTCCAGCCCACAGCCCCCGTTTGATCTGCGGTGGCGCCTGCTGTCACTGCAACTCGCTTTGGTCCAAGCACAAAAATTGCTTCCAGGTACTAAAACGCTTCGCGCCGCAAGGCGCGCTCCTACCCTATTATTGTGAAAGGTTAAATATGGAAAAGTTTGATCTGCCCTTTGCCGCGTGGCTCGTCTTCCTTGGTTCGGCCCTCCTGGAAGTCGGAGGCGATGCGGTGGTTCGAAGAGGTTTGCGCGGGGCCAATGTGGTAATTATCCTGGCCGGTGGTCTCATGCTGGCTGCCTACGGCCTGCTCGTCAACACGGTGAGTTGGGACTTTTCAAGGCTGTTGGGCGTCTATGTGGCCGTGTTCGCCATAGTGAGCGTAATGTGTGGCCGATTTGTCTTTGGCGAGAGCGTGCCTAATTCGACATGGGTGGGTCTTGCCATTATTGTGGCCGGCGGTTTGGTCATTCAGTTCGGCCATGCGCACTGAAGACAGACAAGCGTTCACCACAGAGGCGCAGAGACCGCGGAGAGAAGCTCTTTTAAACATGATTGACAGAAACGACTATTTCGAAGCACTGAGCCCCTAGTACAGCGCCAACTAAGTTGGGATGGGTACGGACATGCAACCCGTCATTCCGGCGAAGGCCGGAATCCAGAGGTTTTTTATTGGATTAAAAGCACTGGACCCCGGCAATTTCGCCGGTTTGACGATCCCTTGTAACTTACAATAACTTTGTTGAGAGTATACTAAGTCCTTTTCATGGTTTCAGTTACAAGGGTGTCCCACAGGGACATAAGAGAATGCGGCGAAAGGGTACCGACGGACAAATCGCCGATTTATCTGCGCCGAATCAGTTTGTGCGTGTGATATCATTTAAAAATAATCTGGCGGAATCTCATTTGGAACAAAAGCGCTTTGCACCCATTTGGGGGACACTATAAAAAATGCTTGAAACCGGAACAATTTTTCAGGATCGATACAAGATTCTGGGTCCCCTGGGCCATGGTGGATTTGGCGCCACTTTTCTTGCCGAGGACCTTCAATCCAACCAGAAGGTAGTCATGAAGGTTCCCCACATTGACCAGTTGGGAGATCCCGCCGTTTATGAGCGCTTCAGACGGGAAGTGGCTATCGGCAAGCTTTTGAACCACTCCGACGTTCCCGTGGCAGTGGGGATTTCTGAAGAGAACCCCCCATACTTGGTTTTGAAATACGCCGAAGGCGATTCACTGGAGAAGGTTCTGAGCGAGAAAGGCAGGTTTCCCGTCGATGAGGTCGTAAAGCTGGTCGCAAACCTGCTCGACGCCCTGCACTACTGCCATGAGAGAGGAGTATATCACCGGGATATAAAACCCGAGAACCTGGTGCTCGCTCCGGATGGCCATTTGAAAATTCTGGATTTCGGCATCGCGCTCATGGAAGGGGCGCCTCGGGTCACATGGCGTGGATTTTCAGGACTCATGGGGACCCCCGAATACATGGCCCCGGAACAAATCAAGGGAGAGCGCGGCGATGCAAAAAGCGATATCTATGCCGTCGGCTGCCTGATTTATCACCTTCTTAGCGGGTCTCCACCGTTTACCGGGGATAACCCGCTGACGGTCATGTATCAGCATATGACCAAAACCATTGAACCGCTCACGTCGATAAAGGGTTTGCATCCCGGAATATGGGCCGCCATCCGCAGAGCGTTGCGGCGGCGAAAGGAGGAGCGCTACGATTCCGCCGAACAGATGGCCAATGATTTGCGTTTCCCTGAAAATGCGGACCTCAAATGGGTGGGCGAACCCGACCCCCCGCTGGCCGCAGTGCTTCCCACAAAGCGAAACAACCTGCTGATATACGGTGGTTCCGTATTGATCGCCGTATTGATCGCGTTTTTGCTCCTGTTGTTAAGACGATAAAATTTTAGATGGCATTTTCACCGGTTTCGCCCGTGCGAATCCGGACGGCGTTGCCAATGGGATAGGTAAAGATTTTGCCGTCTCCGATTTCGCCCGTTCGGGAGATTTCGATTATAGCTCTGATGACTTCATCAACCATGGTGTCAGGAACAACCATCTCTATTTTCGTTTTCGGGAGCAGATTGATGTTGAACTCCGTGTTCCACGCATCTCGCGTATGACCTTTCTGCAAACCGCAGCCGATCACTTCCGTTACGGTCATTCCCTTGATTCCCAAGTTGCCCAGGATATTGCGGACGTCAAGAATCTTGTCCGGGCGCAGAATACATTCTATTTTAGTCATTTGTTGCACCGCCTCTTATTTTGATTCAATCCCCGTCAATCCATACCGGGCGGCTTTGCAGCAGCGCCGGGATGCGCATCACCACTCTATTCTGTTAACTTTAACCGTCATGATAGTCATATTATCATAGCCGCCGCGCCTGTTTAGCTCAGCGATCAATTCGGCCAACTGTTTTTCAGAGGAACCTTGCTCGATAAGAAACGACTTTAACTCGTCAGCCGTCGCATGTTCCAGTATCCCATCGGTAATCAGGCAGAAAATATCCCCCGGTTTAGTAAGTCCCGAATAAAAATCGGGTATCAATAGAGGACCTTCGCCAACCGCCTTCAACAGCACATTTTTGTTGGGGTGAACACGCGCCTCCTCAGCCGTTATCAGTCCGAGGCGCATGAGTTTGCCGACAAAGCTGTGGTCCTTTGTAAGTTGAATCATATCGTCATCACGCAGCAGCATGATTTTCGAGTCGCCGACGTGAGTGATGAAGAACCGGTTTTGTCTTAGCAGAAGAGTGGACAGAGTGCACTTCATATTTCGTGCGGAGCTATGGCTGATCGATAGATCGTAGATGTGCAGGGAAGTATGTTGAAATGCGTTTTTCAACCTTTCCGGGATTTTTTTTGTATGATCGCCGAAATAATATTCCTGGAGCAAAACATTGACCGCCTCCGCGCTGGCAACCTCTCCGGCAGCGCTTCCGCCCACGCCGTCCGAAACCGCGAAAAGGCTTCCTAACTGATTTAGCCCCGTTTCGGCCGCCATGTAATAGCCGAAATAATCCTCATTGTTTTGACGGACCTGCCCCTTATCAGAGAGACCGTGCACCTGTAAGGCGTCCGACACATAATCGCTTTTCGAAGCAGAACTGACTGGCAAGGAGGCCTCCAACGGGCAAAAGGGCGCTTGGGAAACGCCCTCTTGCCTAATAATTTTTTTTGAGTTGGATCAGTCTATCATCCAGCATTTCCGGATGGAGACTTAGTGAGTTTCGACCGGTCCCCCGATAATTTTTCTTTGGGTCTTGGAACTTTGAACGAACAGATAAACAACACCAATGATAACCCATACAGCCGTGGCCACGATAGAATACATTGCAGCGGTCTGAGTATCGCCGCCGCCAAGAATCCCCAGGTAGAGCACTGCAACCAGCATGGCGATATTAGCAAGAGTTCCCAGGACCGGAACCACTATATGCGTGAACGCATTTCGTTGCGGATGCCGTAAAAATGCCACAAGCGCAATGAGGTTGGTCATTCCGTAAAGAATGAACGTGCCGATATTTGACCAGAAGGTAATGGCGGTCAGGTTGACGACCGACAGAACTCCAAATGCGCCGATAACCGCCGATGCAATGGTCATTGCCAATACGCCTGCGTGGGGCGTCGCATGTTTGGGATGCAGAAAACCCAGGAAGCTTGGAACTTCCTTATCTTTCGACATTGCGTAGGTGACGCGCACGCCCGTGTTCATGCAGGCCAAAGTGGTGCCGATTACCGCCATGGCGACCGAAATCGCGACCACAATCATGAGCACGAAGCCCATGTTGCCGAGAAGAGCATCGCCAAGGTTTTTCACCATGTCGCCTATCGGGGCGCTGGAGGCGGCAGCGGCGTCAATGCCGGTGACCACTGCGCCTTTGGCGTCTGTTACCTTATAAGACGTATTCAACCAGGCATTGGCGCCGAAGTACTCAAAAAGGTACATAATGAGTCCCTGAATGACTAACGAGATGATGACTCCGCGGCTGACGTGTTTGGGTGATTTGGATTCAGCGGTAAGGGCCGTCGCAGATTCGAAGCCCACCAGCAGCAATATTGCGACGGTAGCCTGGAACATCACGTTGACAAAACTGTGCGGCAATACAACCGATGAGAGTTCCGTATGAACAAACGTCACATGCTCCGGGTTGGTAAACCTGTAGACCAGAGCCAGAATGGTCACCACTAACAAAGCGATGATCTGGACAACATTGATCACCATGCTGGATATGGTTGATCCCGTGATTCCGCGGTAGGCTATAAATCCGACCAAGAACGCAAATAATACTGCGATCACCATCTGCCAGGCGGCGGAAAGATCGACCCCGAACTGGCTGAATATATAGGTTATCAGCGTTGCCATCATCGCCACCATGACTCCCGGGTATACCCAGTAGTAAAGATGGGAGAACCATCCCACGATAAATTTGGACAACCTGGCGATAGATGATAGCTTGTCCTCGTTCAATAACGCCTGTTCGGTAAAATAATATGAACTGCCGGTCCCGGCCTGGGGATACAGCTCCGAGAGTTTGGAATAGGAAATCGCTGTCAGGAATGCCAGGATCAACGCGACAAATAGACCCGCAAACATGTCCATCGCAGTAGTCTGGCCGGCCAAATCCACCTGTGCGGCCTGCACCTGATAGGTCAACCATAGAAAAGCCCCCGGCGCGATCAACGCCATTGCATTCACCGTGACACCGGTTAGTCCCAGTGTTTTTTTGAATTCAACTTGTTGTGCCATAAAATCACCTCTCTGATTAATCGATTAGAAAGACAGTAATGGTTCACCGGCGCCCGGTAAGATCCCGAATTCGCACCACAGAGGCGGGTCATTGCCCGAACAGGGAGAGATGACCAAAAAATACAAGGGGTCTTGAAGCGTTGATGTCCCGGCGGTCAATACCGCTTTTGGCCGTTCTTCCCCGGATCTTCCCAATGCTTCTCCCTGTGTCCTCTCCCTGGCCTGTCTATGACCAGCTTCTGCGGTGAAATCCTGTCTTTGCGTGAAAAAATTTTTTAAGCCCCGCGAATATGGAAACTTCTGGTGCTGCGCAGCGATTAACCAAGAGAGCAATTTGTTTGCCAAACACTCTTATGTCGGCTTGGAGTGCCGTTCGGAAGGTTTGTGCTACTGGGATGAGTTCAAGATATCGAATCGAATTAGCACAAAAAAGTATCAGAATGGGAGGCTAAAGAACCAAATTGTGCCATTTTGATCGGGGAATTCATTTAAATTGTCTCATTTCGCTTTAAAAACGGACCTTTTCCAGTTTGGCACGGAACTGGAACAGGGATATGGAGCAAAAGCTGTTCCGGGGGAGTCAGCTCCGGATATTCAATGTCTAAACGAACAAAAGGCGGCGCACATGGACAATCTCTGCGAGCTAAAGTTAAGTATCATTTCCCTGATCCACCGGATAATCGATCGGGCGATCTACCCGGAACAGGCGATTGACGGTCTGCTCAGAGTCCTTTCGCAGGGTGTTCCCGAATCGACCGCGGCCATCATCATAAGCAGCAGCGCAGAAGTCCGTTTCTTCTTCACCCCGTCCCGGGACGATTCGAGCACCGACACGGAACAAAGGATTCGAAGCCTTTATAAGACCGGGTTCGACCTTGTTTTCCGCATTCCCCAACCCTTTGTTGTTCTACAGGACAGTCCAAGGCCCCTGTTTCTCGACCGCAAAGCGCTTCATTCGGTCAAAAAGGAACAGGTCCGCCTGTTCGGTTCTCCCATTATCATCGCTGATGAGGTGGTGGGAGCGATAATGGTCGACCGTCTTTTCGGCGAGCACGTACCGTTGGTCGAGGACGTGCAGTTTCTTTCGATTCTGGCTTCTTTTATCGCCCAGGTGTTGAGCCTGGAATCTCAGGTAAAGCGCAGGGAAGAAGCGCTGATAAAAGAGAACCTGGCTTTTCGGGCAAAGATTTTCGAAGAACATCTTGGGGCTGTTTGTTTGGGCAAAAGTGCGGCAGCCCGAAAGCTCGAGGCAGAAATCAGGAAGACAGCTCCCACCGAGGCGTCTGTTCTGATCTGGGGTGAACCCGGGACAGGAAAAAGTTCCATAGCTCAGATCATTCACGAGTTGAGCGGCAGGGCGTCATTTCCTTTTGTAAAAGTTCACTGTTCGCTTCCGGAAGACCTGCTGGAGAAGGAATTATTCGGAAATGGACAAGCTTTCCACAATGGCTACATCGATGAACTCCATGCCCCTCGAAATGCTTTCGACAAGGCGGCCGGTGGCACACTCCTGGTCGACGAGGCCGGCGACCTTTCGACAGCTCACCAGGTAAAGTTGTTGGATTTTCTGGACAGGTTGCAGGCCGGCAGTTTTGGAATCACAAGGCCCAAGGGGGTCGATGTGAGGCTGGTCACCGTTTCGAGCGTTAACCTTTTCGAAGCGGCGGCAAGCGGGTCGTTCAGAAAGGACCTTTTGAACAGGCTTGGCACCTTGCTGATTCATGTGCCTTCGGTAAGGGAGAGAAAAGACGATATACCCTTTTTTATCGGACATTTTTTCGAGCATGCATGCAGAGAACAGGGCAGGAAGGCTCAATTGAGTGCACGGGTATTGAAAAAGCTGTGCGAATACGACTGGCCCGGAAATATAGCCGAGATAAAAAATACGGTAATTCGCATGGTGAGTATGGCTGCCGGCCCGGAGATCGAGGCTGAGGACCTTGCGTCAATACTTGACCCGAAGCCGGCGGCAGCTTCCGGTCGAGCAAATCTGGAGGCAATTTCCGCGTGGTCTCGCCTGGATGAAATCGAGCGCAAGGAAGTTTCGGCGGCCCTCGAACGCAACAGGTGGATCAGGAGAAGGGCCGCCGACGACCTTGGACTTACATTCCGGCAAATGAACTATCGAGTCAAAAAATTCGGCCTGGACGAGCTTATAAGGGAGCATCGGACCAGGACCCGCCATACCGGATCTTAGAAGCTGGTTTTCTCCGGTTGCACGGCGCATCCGGTCTCGCCTGACCGGCGAGTTCCAGCCCTTCCTTTCGGCTAGGAGCCTGTCGGGATAACGGCTTTTAAAATAACTTTTACAATTGGGGTGATCGCTTTGAAGAAAATCTCTCACCCCGCAAAGCACGATTCAATAAGGATTAGCCAATAATAGGCATTCGCGTGCAAAAGTTTGGTATCAATCGCCGGGAACGGTTCAGTTGTGTATTGATTGCAACGCAGAACGGCGGCAAAAGCTTCCCCGGGTCCATTAGAAGGGGCCACCGTGCCGATAGAGTTTAAGCAGATTGTGAGACAGACACCACATCAGCCACTCTGCGGATACGTTTTCGTATCCTCTTAGTGAAAATTGCCGTAAGCCCCTGGCCTGTTTAATCTGGCCGAAGACTGGTTCAACGGTTGACTTTCGCTTGGAGTAAATCTTTTGACCGCGTTTGGTGCAAAGCTTTCTTATCATTCGCTCCTTGGGCGTCAGGTCGTTTGGAGGCCGTCCTCGAACCGGCGGAAGAACTTCTCCGTGTTTCATTTTGATTGTGGCGATAAACGGATCGAGCAGTGCGTCCTCAAAAAGCATCACATTGGTGTCACTAAAGTATCCGGCATCGGTTGTGATTGCCATTTTGCGGGGAATCCCGCCAAGGTTTTCTTCCAAGATATCCAGTATTGGTTCAACTTCGTCCACATCGTTTGCATTCCGGGAAAGTCCGGCAGCCACAATCACCTGAAAGGAATCATCAACCATTGCCTGGCCGTTATAACATTGATCAAAGGAATTGGTGGAGGTCACCTTCATGATCCGGGAATCAGGATCTGTGAAATTCCTCTGTGCACTGCCGGAGGGTTCAATAGGAGGGGGCTGACTTGCAGGCGCTTGTTTTTTCTTGGTTTTAGTCTCTGCAGCCTTCTGCTTTTCGGAAGCCTCTTGCCTGGCCTCCTCCTCAAGCGCATTCATGGCTTCTTTGATCTTTGCCAGCCGAGTCTCACGCCTTTTGAGTTCATCGGGCAGATCCCAACCCTTCCTGCCCTTGCCGTACTCTCTATCCTCCTGCTTGTCTACAGCCTCGGCATTTTTGAGAAGTACTTCGATCTCTTTTGCAAGCTCCTCTTTTTTCTTTTTCATCCTGCCGTAGCTCATCGCTTTGTGCTTGGAAGCATTGGCCTTGATCTTGGTTCCATCAAGGGCCACATGGCCAAGCTTAACAAGCCCCGCTTCCTGGCAAAGTCTGAGGATCTGCACAAAAAGACCGGCAAGAGCTTTAAGGTGGCGCTTTCTGAACTCACATATCGAGTCATGATCGGGGTGCCTGTTTGCCGCAATCACCCGAAAGGCAACGTCTTCGTAGGTTTTCTTCTCGATTTGACGGGAGCTGGGAACACCTGTGCAATAAGCGTAGAAAAGGAGGGCTATCATCATCCGAGGTTCGTAAGGGGGTTGCCCCCTGCCGTCTCCCCGATAGGACGAGTACATCGTTGAAAGATCGAGCTGCTCTACCACATCCAATATGAAATTGGCCAGGTGTCCCTGCGGGAGCCAGTCCAACAACGAAGGCGGGAGCAGCAACATTTGTTTGCGGTCACAAGATTTGAATGTCTTTTCCATAGTGGAGCGATATTAGCATAAAATGGCTCTTGATGCCATTTCTCCGACAGGCTCCTAGAAGGGACTTCGTCTAAAGCGAAGGATGAAATCACTATTCGGTTTTCAAAGAACCCGGTACGAGTTACTCAATGCACTGATGTCTCTTAGAGATTCCTGTTTCCCTGCAAATACAGACCGTATGCGGGGCCTGGGTCCACAACTCAGCCTTTGCCTTATGGCCGTTCTCACGCAGGACTGGGGACTGAGGCCGCAGGACTGAGTAAAAGCCTCGATTTCGCATTTTCTTCCAGGGCGCTAATTCGCCTTTCCAACCCGGCCGGGCTGTTTCCATCCCGGATCAATTGTAAGAGTCTGTCATCGTTGATCTTTTTCTTTGCCATGGAAACATCCTGGAAACATCATGGGAATTTTTGGTTTACTCCCGTCATAGCCGGGTTGAGTCAAAATGAGCACCACAAACATTTTCCACTCGACGACGCGGGGCGTTACGCAGGACTGAGGACTGGGGACTGAGGACTGAGTAAAAGCCGAGGAAAGCGGCTTGCCACCTCACTCTGCTGATGCCGTTGATCCCTTTGTCCGCATGGAAACACATGGAAACATAATGGAAACATAATGGAAACATAATGGAAACTTTTGGGAGACTGTTTCCATTTGCGTTCTCCACAGAGACACAGAGGGCTGGTCATAGACAGGTCATGGAGAGGGAACTCAAAATTCAATAAGATCGACAGGACTCTCATGACTTAGAAATAGCCGTTTCTGTTAATTCTGCAAATCTTGTCCAGCAAAGCCTTACTCCGTGCTCTCTGTGCCTCTGTGGTGAATAGCTTTTGCGTCCTGTGTCTGCGGTGGATCTGTTGTTTTCCCGAATAGTCTGGCACAGTCTGAGAGGCCGCGCAAAACGGCAACCAGAAACGGCAATACAAGCGGCAATAGATGCGGCAATAGATGCGGCAACCTGAAGAGGAAAAAAGAAAAAAGTGGGTGAGTAGGCGAATAGGTAAATGGGAAAAGATCGGTGTATGGTGAGAAAAGAAAGGCGAAGCATTTCAAGGCATAATCCCACCATTCTTGCTTGACGAATAATGTAGTACGTACTACATGAAGGAATAGGGTCGGATATCAAACTTTCGCAATAAAGGTTTTGCCAATGAAAGAGCTCATAAGCATCCGGGAAGCAAACCAGCATCTTTCGCGCTGTGTCGATGCGGTTCAGGATGGCACGGAGATCATTATCACCCGTCGGGGCGTAGCTGTTGCCAAGTTGATCGGCGTTCAGAAATCGAGCGGACTGACCGAGGCTCAAGAGCAGGCACGCAAGCGGACTTTGGCCAGAATGCGAAAGGGGTACTCACTGGGAGGCCAGGCACCCCGAAGAGTCGTTCTGCATGAAAGGTAGACGGTTCACATTGGATACGAATATTCTCGTATATGCGATGGACCGTGACGCCGGAGGACGCCATGACCTTGCTTTGCAAATCGTCAGCCGCTCGGTTGATTCTGACTGCGTTTTGACCTTGCAATCGCTTTGTGAGTTTTATGCTGCTGTAACCGGTAAGGGGAAAATGCCCCAAAAGGAAGCAGAAGCACAAATACACGACTGGCTCGAGCTGTTTCCTGTTGTGTCCGCGACGCCAAAATCCCTGGCCAAAGCGCTAAGGGCGGTGAAAGAACACAGCATTTCTTTCTGGGACGCCATGTTATGGGCAGTAGCCAATGAAGCAGGTGTGACCCTTCTGCTCAGTGAAGATTTTCAACACGACCGAGTGCTGGAAGGCATCCAATTCTACAATCCCTTTGCTTCGAATGATTCTTTGGTCCAGCTCTTCGGGACAACTCGGTAGGCTATCCAGCTATACAGCCACCGCTAACTGTGGTCTAGTTTCATTGCCGCAACTTTTGGCGATCCGGCCGATTTTTATTGTGCCCGCCTGCGATTACCTTTAAACAATAATTTTTGATTTGGGGCGGTGGGATCTGCCCTTTCCATGGACAGATCAGGGATAGCGTCGAGATCGAGTACAGATCCGCGCTAAAATCCCCCCTGAACCCTCACTTCGCTCGGATTCGCGTTGACATTTCCGACCGATGCTAAACGCTTCAAGTTCGCGTCCGATATTTTGTGAGGACGCCCCCCTTTAAAAAAGGGGGGATTCAGTCTTGCCCAATAACTGATGGGCAGGCGATTTCATGAGGCATGGAGATATAAAGATGGACGATGCGATGAAAGAAAAGGGCGTGGAGCTTTTGGGAAAACTTAGCCAGGCACACGGCGCGCCAGGGCAAGAAAACGAGGTGCGCCGAATTTTTCGAAGTGAACTTGGAGAAGGTGTATTTACCGACAGGGCCGGAAACATCTTTTGCGAGCGAAAAGGCAGTTCGGACCATCCCCGGATACTTATTGCCGCTCACATGGATGAGGTCGGCCTCATCGTGCAGACCGTAATGGATGACGGCCTCATCAGGTTTCATGTGCTGGGAGGCTGGTGGGCGCACACGCTTCTTGCCAAACGAGTGCGAATCCGCACCAGGCAGGGAGTCGAGATCCCCGGCGTGATCGGCGCGAAGCCTCCTCATTTCCTCTCTGAGGCCGAGCGCGATAAGGTTATGAAGTTAGAAGACATGTTCATCGATGTGGGCGCGCGTGATGCCGGGGAGGTCCTGGCCTTCGGGATCAGGCTTGGGGACCCCATCGTGCCTGACAGCCCTTTTGTGCGGATGCGCAACCCGGACCTGCTGCTCTCCAAGGCTTTCGATGACCGCGCCGGACTTTCGCTGACAGTCCAGGCGGCGTTGGAGACCGGTAAGATGTCCCATCCGAATACGATAATCTTTGCCGGTACGGTCCAGGAGGAGGTGGGAACGCGAGGGGCCAAGGCTGCCGCATCATCGGCCGATCCCGACCTCGCCATCGTGGCTGAAGGCGCTCCGGCCGACGATCTGCCCGGTACAAGCAAACAGGAAAGACAAGCAGCCATGGGCGCAGGCCCTCAGATCCGGTTTATGGACTCATCTGCGATATTGAATCGCGAGTTCATCGAATTCGTGATCGGGACGGCTGAAAAAAACGGCATTCCCTACCAGCTCGCAGTCAGGAGAAAAGGTGGGACCGATGCCGCGCCTATCCACCTCCATGCTTCCGGGGTACCAACTGTGGTTGTCGCTGTCCCGTCGCGCTACGTCCATACCCACAATACCATAATCGACATCTCGGACTATATGAACACCCTGAAACTCATCCTGAAGCTGATCGAAACCCTTGACGAGGACACAGCGGGCAGGATCAGCTCTTTTAACGATTGATGCGGGGAATTCAGGCAGGTAGAATCTCTTATACCCGGAGCACGAAGCGTGGCTTCGATTGTCACCGGCTCTCAATTTGAACTTAATATCGTATCTTGGAGGCTGGCACATGGAACAGCGCTTTACCATCTGAGATAAAGAAGCTCAGTGTAGCTGAGCGGATACTTATCGTTGAAGAGATATGGGATAGTATTGCTGCTGAACAGGAGTCGCTACAACTGACTGAAGCGCAAAAAACTGAACTTGACAGAAGGATTGCCTCCTGCGACTCATCTCCCGATGAGGGCGAGTCGTGGGAAGAGATCAAGCGCAGGCTGAATTTTTCATGGTCATCGTGACCCAAAAGGGTTGAAGTCCCGCAGCTAACCAGTGTCCATCCGGAAACCCCGGATGAGTCAGTTGCAGTTCCGATTCGGATTTTTGACCTAAAAGAAAGGCATTTTTCGTCCTGGCAAAGAAATCGAGTTCTCCCATTTCCTAAAGGGGGCAGGGGGATTTTAGCGCGGAGGCGTACCTATGTACCGCCTCTGGTCATTGACAGGGCAGGGATAGCGTCGAGGTCCTGCCCATGCCGCCACCGAAGGTAGCGGCGAATCTGGTAGGCGGTCCCACCGCCCCACCGCCCTTGGGCCTTGTTTGCCATGCTTCTTTTTTATTACAGCTACCGCAATCTGCTCGTTCGGTGGCTCACCACCCTTTTGACGGCGGGTGGCATGGGGTTGGTCATTTTCGTTTTCGCTACCGTTTTGATGCTTGCCGAAGGCTTTCAGCAAACCCTTATCTCGTCGGGTAGCCCGCAAAACGCGGTTTTCATCCGCAGATCTGCCGAAACGGAGGTCCAGAGCATCATCGAACGAGGAGACGCCGCAATCATCGAGTCGTTCTCCCAGGTTGCCGTAGACAAGGACCGGCGGCGGCTCGCGGCGCGCGAAGCGGTCTTCCTGATAAGCCTTCCAAAAAAGGAGACCGGTTCACCCTCAAATGTCCAGGTGCGAGGGGTAACGAACGGGATATCTCTCGAACTGCGGCCCCGGATCAAAATAATCGCCGGGCGCGTGTTCAATGCAGGTTCCTCTGAAATCCTGATCGGCAGAAATATCGCCAAAAAGTTCAGGATCGCGGGCCTTGGCGGAAACATCAATTTCGTTGGACGGACCTGGACGGTTGCGGGAATCATGGACGCAGACGGCACCGCTTTCGACTCGGAAATCTGGGGAGACGTCGATACCCTGATGAACGCTTTCAGACGACCGGTATATTCCTCGGTCATCATTCGAATGGTGGACCCTTCGGGTCTGCCGGAACTGAAGGAAACAGTGCTCAAGGACCCGCGCCTCGTCGAGGAGGCCAGGCGCGAGGACCAATACTACGAGGCTCAATCCGAACTGATGGCCAGGTTTATCCGAATCCTGGGGATTAGCCTCACGCTCATTTTCAGCGTGGGGGCGATGACTGGATCTATGATCACCATGTACGCTGCGGTCGCCGCGCGCACATCGGAAATCGGCACCCTCAGGGCGCTGGGATTTCGCCGGGTCTTCATCCTGCTGGCCTTTCTGGCCGAAGCGGTATTCTTGAGCCTGCTCGGAGCCGTTTTCGGCCTCGTGGCCGCCTCGTTCATGAACAGGTTCACGGTCTCCACGATGAACTGGACCACCTTCTCCGAACTGACTTTCCGCTTCCTTCTAAACGGCCGCATAATTGCCGGCTCGGTCCTATTCGCCATTGTGATGGGGGCAGTCGGAGGAGTGCTGCCGTCTATCAGGGCCGCCCGCATGAATATCGTTTCAGCGCTGCGGGCGAGATAGTGTCTACGTCATAGGCTTATCCGCTTATAATAGGGTTTTTCAGCTATCAGACCGTCTACGGACAGCCTGCCGGCTCCGGTAATCATAAGCGCGAGCGCAATGCCCATGACGAGCAGGTGATATTCGAATCCCTCTCCGGACTGTTTGCCATACCAGTTCATGAAAAAACCGTGGGGCCAGTGAACAAGGTAAATGGCCCCGATCATGTCGCAAAAAATCCCAAACGCACACAACCTGGTCGCAAAACCGGCAATCAGACCTATCGCGCCGAGCGATTCGGCCGCAATGACGAGCAGCGTCAAGAACGCGGGAACGTGATATTGCTGGGAAAAAGCCTCCACCGTACCCCAAACGCCGCTGCCTCCGAACCATCCGAAAAGCTTCATTGCCCCGTGCGGGAAGATAACCGCTCCGAGGGTAACCCTAATAATCAGGTTCTGCCACGTATCTTCAGTCTTGAAGAACCATTCCATTTCACCCCTCCATGGTTGCCGTATCGCTGCCTCTCCCTAGCGCCCCGGATCATTTCCAGTTGCGTATCGAGTTTGATCCCTGAAAATATGGGTTATCTTACATCTAAACGGGCGGGTGTGTCTCTAATCAAGAACACCTTCCACTCTGGTTTCCGTCCGGAAAGGCGAATTTCTCATCAGGTGTTTCTGATGGACATTAGGTAGATAGTGCCCATCCGGAAACCCGGATGAACGTAGGAGAATCTCACCTTATGAGACACTAGCAGTTTTCGATTCGGATTCTTTGACGTCAAAAAAGGCATTTTCCGCCCGGGCAAGGAAATCAAGGGGTTGCGCGGAGGCGTACTTGGGTACCGCCCTGCGGAGCGTCGAGATCTTGGTTGTGCCACCGCCGCAGGCAGTGGCGATCCTGGCTGGCGGTCCCACCGCCCTGGATAAGTCCAAAAAGATCATTGTGTTCCGAGGGCCAATATACTATCGGGTATTTGTATGAGAATAGAAGAAAGAAAATCCTGTTTTGAAACGGTCGACATTTATCCGGTCACCTGTGAGCGGCTTTCAAAACGGCCGCTCGGACCTCGAAGTGCTCGATGGCCTCATCAGAGGCGGGGCGCGCATTGTTCAGCTCAGGAAAAAAGACCTCTGCGAAAGGGATTTTTTCCGGTTGGCCGAGATCTTCAGAGAACGCACGGCAAAGGCCGGCATGCTGTTCGTCATAAATGACCGGGTTGACGTGGCGATTGCCGTCGGCGCGGACGGAGTGCACCTCGGCCAGGAGGATTTCCCGGTTCCGGCGGCAAGAAGGATCGCCCCCGGCCTGCTTATCGGCGCATCCTCGCACAACCTCCAGGAGGCCCTCCGGGCTCAGGATGAAGGCGCCGATTACGTCAATATCGGCCCGATCTTTCCTACGGGGACCAAGGAGGATGTGGAGCACTTCCTAGGTCCGGAGGCAATCGCCCAACTAGCCCCCCGTCTGCGAATCCCGTTTACCGTAATGGGCGGCATAAAGGAATCCAACATAAAGCAGGTGCTGGAGATGGGGGCAAGAAAAGTCGCCGTGGTGACAGCGATCACGCAGGCGAACGATATCGCAGAGGCTGTGAGATCCTTTCGAAGAATGATCAGTGGTCGGTGACAACCAGGCGCTCGACGTTGATTTGATCGATTACCACTAGTACCATGTAACATTTACACTTTCGAATAAAGATGTTTCAACTTTATCCGTGCATCGGTAGTAGAAAATCGCCATTGGATTTTAGCTTGCCGATTGTTCCTGTCTTTTTCCCATGTGGCGATATGGCTTCGCAGTGTTTCAAGATCGGGAATCCGCCGATCCAGGCACTGTCCATTCAACGCGCTCAGTTCGATCTCCGCCATGTTGAGCCAACTACCATGCTTGGGTGTGTAATGGATCTCAAGGCGTTCTGCCAAACGCCGAGCCTCTTTAGGTTCAAACGTCTCATAAAGGGAGGCAACACAGTGTGTGTTCAGGTTGTCCAGGACCAAGCATACCTGGACAGCATTTGGGTAGCGTTCGTCGAGCATGCCCTTGATCCACCACGCCCAGTCCTTTCTCGTTCTATGTTGAGCGGCCTCTACGTGGCGTTTGCCGGTCAAAGGTTCCACTTCAAGAAAGATCTGGACAACTCCGTTGCGGACGTATTCATGGTCTACCCGTGCCGGTCTTCCTGGTGCGCAAGAGATCGGGTCGTGCACTTCCCCGATTAGTTGTTTGCAAGTTTCATCCATGCAGACCTGCGGATAGTCGGGATCGTAAGGAAAATGGTAAACATCAATTACATCTTCCATATTGGCTACGAACGCTGCGCTACCTTCCGGCGGGATTTTCCAGTACTTCCGGAGGTGAGGCTTAAGTTCGTTTTTTTAAGTGTGCGTTGCACTGTCATATGCGAGACGCTCGGAGCTAACTTCAATTCGACTGCCTTCTCGGCCAGCAGCCGTACGGTCCATCGTCGCCGACCCTCCGGAGTTTCTGAACAGGCCAATGCAATTAGTCGTGCCTCAAAAGCTCCATCGAAAGTCACCTCGCGCGGCGGCTTTTCCGGTTGTTTGCGTTCCAGCGCAGCAGACAGTCCGTCTTCCACGAAACGCTGCTTCAGGTGTTCGATTGTGCGAGGCGTAACGCCCATAGCCTCGGCGACGTCTGCTACAGCCCAGGCAGGCCCCTGCGGCCCGGCATCACACAGGAGCAAAGCGCGTGCATAAAGGAACCGTTTCGCACTGGTCTTACCTGTTTTCAAGGCATCGAGCTCCTGACGTTCTTGCTCTGTTAACGTCACACGGTATCGCGGTTTCATGGCAAATCCCTCCCCTTTAGAATTTGCATGATTTTACCGCTATTGTACGAAAAAAGCAATGTTACATAGTACTAGGAGTAATACGCCATGCCCATGAAGAACCCCCCGCATCCCGGCGGGATTATCCGGGATTTGTATATCAAGCCTCTTGGCCTCACCGTCACGCAGGCCGCCGAAGGCCTTGGCGTGACGCGCAAGACCCTTTCCCTGCTGCTCAACGGCCACGCCGGCATTTCCCCGGAAATGGCCATCAGGCTGTCGCAGTCTTTTGGCCGTACTCCCGAGAGCTGGCTGCAGCTTCAGGTGCAGTACGATCTTGCCCGGGTCAGGAAATCCGCCAAGGGCATCATAACCAAAAAGTTTTACGATGCGGCCAGCCATCAGCTTTGAGCCGGCCTCGCACAAAACATGGCGATCATGCGCTTTGATGGTGATATTGCGATAGCCTCCATTTGGAATAGCGCCATCAATAATTTCGAGTCGAAAAAACCGCCCCTTTATCCACAGCAGCTCCCAATAGGTTACCGTCACAGGTGCAAAACCTAACCTTTTTTGTCGCAATCTGTGGGCCGGTTATTTCAACGGTTCCAGGCGGTATCAAACTCTGGGAGACATGGCGGGATCGCCCCCGGCCTGCTCATCGGCGCATCCTCGCACAACCTCCAGGAGGCACTCCGGGCTCGGGACTAAGGCGCCGATTACGTCAATATCGGCCCGATCTTTCCTACGGGGACCAAGGAGGATGTGGAGCACTTTCTGGGTCCGGAGAAGATCGCGCAAATAGCGCCCCGCCTGCAAATCCCCTTTACCGTAATGGGCGGCATAAAGGAATCCAACATAAAACAGGTGCTGGAGATGGGGGCAAGAAAGGTCGCCGTGGTCACAGCGATCACACAGGCGGCCGATATTGCAGCGGCTGTGCGGTCTTTTCGAAGAATAATCAGGGGAGATTAACCAAGCACAGCAATTTGAGACGAATCGTCTGGTCCGATCAATATTGAAATCGTAGATTACCATTGAGGTGAATGATGGGACGCAGTGCCATACACCCGGGCGAACATCTCGCCGAACAGCTTGAAGAACTGGCCATGAGCGCGGCGAGCTGGCCCGTCAGCTCAATGTGCCAACAAACCGCATTACTCAAATCCTGAAAGGGCAGCGCGCCGTAACGGGTGACACGGCCTTGCGCCTCGGTCATTTTTTCGGGACGAGCGCAGAGTTTTGGATGAACCTCCAGAAGATCTACGAGCTTCGCTTGGCCGAGGAAGAATCCGGTGCAACGATCAGCCACCTGCCGACTCTTGCCAGACCGACGAAAAAGCATGGCGAGGAATTGCAACCGCCGTTGAGGTGAGAAAGTGTTTGGGGCGGACGGTTCACATGAAGGGACTTGGATGGCGGATCCGGGGCGCCGGGCAGGCCTGGCGACCTCTTGCGGCCACGGAAATGATGGAAGGCTTGAATGTTAAAAGCCGGACAAAATCCCGCAAACTGTCCCCGATTCGGAAAATCGCTCCCGCCCCGCGCCGAGCTTTCCGGCTTGGCCTACATTCATCACATGAGACAAAAAGAAGCTTCGCGGCGACAAAAAACGGCTTGCAAAACGGTGACAAATATGTCAACATACAGCACATGAGAAACACACGGCTTATTTCATGGATCAAGGCCGCGCGGAAGGATTTTGAAGAATTTCCCGAAGACGTGCAGGGCGATATGCTGAGCGCACTTACGATTGCTGCCGAAGGCAGTAAATCGGACAAGGCCAAGCCCTTCAAAGGTATTGACGGCGGGGTTTTCGAAATTGCGCTTCGGCATCGAGGAGATGCTTTCCGCGTCATCTACGCTGTTAAGATTGGCGCTGATATTTGGGTTATTCACGCCTTCCAGAAGAAATCCAAGGCCGGAATTAAGACGCCACAAAGTGAGATTGATCTCATCCGTGAGCGCTTGAAACGGTTAAAGGAGGCTTTAAAATGAAGAACGACGACCTCGAACTCATTCGCGGCAGCGGCAACGTGTTTCGCGACTTTGGCCGCCCTAACGCCGGCGTTGAACAAGCGCGCGCCATTCTTGCAGCCAAGATCATAAGCACGCTTGACGAGCGTGGCCTATCGACACGCGAGGCCGAAAAGCTAACGGGTGTATCGCATTCCGAGTTTTCGCGCATCCGCAACGCGCGGCTTGAGCGCTTTACGCTTGATCGAATGATTGCGATCCTTGGAAAGCTCGATGAGGATGTTGAAGTGAGCGTTACCTTTCAACCTCGCAATCATTCTTTGCAAGACGATTTACACACCTGAAAGGTAAACGGACGTGACCGAAAGCACCTTGTTGCCGCCAAGGCGGACAAGGTATTTTGGGGCAGACGGTTCACATGAAGGGGCTTGGATGACGGATCCGGGGTCCTGGGCAGGCTTGGCGAGTTCTCACGGGCGATCTCATCTATCCGCATTCCGGAGATCGAGTTTCAATCGTGTCGCCCAGAGGCAAAACCGATCATAACGGCAAGGTCGGCTAGGGCTTGTTCAAACTGATTTGCTGAAGCGTTCGCATGTAGGTGTGCGATGCATTCTTCAAAGGATTGCAGGAAACCACGGCGTGGCCGGTAATTATTAAGTTGGCCGACGATGCCTTCCGCTTGTGCGCTAGGAGTCGGAAGGGGTCGATAAGGAGGAAGAACTTTCGGTCTAAGGAGGTTGCGGTTATGTGCGTATGCTTGGCGCTGAAGCTCTTCAGCCAGCTCAGGATGGCCCCATTGGTCCGCAATTCTTGCTGCTAGTTGTTCCATCCAGCCACGAGTCTGCGAATCTAGTGTTTTCGAGTCAGCAATCATCTTTTCAATTCTTGCTATTGCTTGCTCGTGGTACCCATCTTGCCAGAGGTTTATTGCCTTTCTCTCAACTTCAGCTCGAATAAATCTCAACTCATCAGGTTTGTCTTCATCGACCAATTCGGCAAGCGTTTCGGCGTGGTATTTGATCCATCCTTTGTCGCGTTCGAAACTCCGTTTAATTGTTTGCGCAAGGTCTCTCAGGTCTTTGACTTCCCTGCTAATTTCCTCACCCATCTCAAGCTGAGCCCTTGTTGCGCTCGTTAGAAACCGGAAGTTAGCGTCTTTCGCGATCCAGCCCGCAAGGTCGGCACCCACTAACAGGACCACACAATGATCGCCCGACCCACGCGCGCCCCTACCGATGCCTTGCTCGATTCGTTGAGCTAACATTCGAGTAATGGTGGCTCCTCCATATAGGGCGCTCGCTCGAAAAAGCTCGTAGTTCGATGTCCCTACTGGGAGACCGCTCATTACGAGCAGACGGCATGAGTCACCCGGCAAATCGATCCCATCGTATCGGTTCGCGAATACTGCTGGCCCTGATGTTTTTCTTTCCTGCAGTTCAGCAACGAGATTCTCGACATTCGTAGATCCCACCGCAACCGTAGCAACCTCTGACCATTTTGCTGCGGCCTCGTCCGATGGGACTAAAATTATTGCCCCAAAATTTTGCTTTGATGCCCATTCAACAATTTTTTCTATTTCTTTTATAGTGAACGAAAATGGCATTAAATCGGGAATCAAGATCATGCGTTCGCTCACGCCAGCCAAAGATCGAGATGTTAGTGGACGCTGCACCGGTTTCGGGCTCGCATCGAAAGTACGAACAATCTCACTATCATCCGCGATCGTTGCCGACATGTAGATGCGGCGGGGCGCTTCAGAAAACGTCGGAAACTGATTAACTAACGGTAAAACGGGCGTAATTGTAAATGCTTTTCGGCTTATAAGTGCATGGCAAAGATGTAATTCATTCCGTAGAAGCGGCCACGTGAACGGATACTTCTTGGCATCCGACTTCAGCTGTTCACGAACGGCATCAATTTGTTTATGCCAAACCCAATAAGGGACTTCCAATACAGAGTATTCCGAACCTGAAACAACATCGTCGAATGTGCCAAGTCTGTCTGTATCCTTAAATGCTTTCCGGAAGAGTCCGGTCAAACTCTCATATCTCTCCCTGTCGTCTTTCGACTTAACTTCAAGAGTGAAGGAATCACGCACTACGGAAAAAGCTGCATGAGCATCATCGAGGATGATCGCAGATACCTTTTGGGGTTGGGCCTCACCTCGAAGACGAAATTTGCTTTGTCCATTGAACAAAGCTTTATAAGTTGCAACCATCATCGCGTTACCATTAACGAAATCGTCGTTTAGCCCTGACTCATACGCCACCGCAGGAATGCCGAGCTCCCTTGCTTTATCAAGAGTTTGGTTCACGAGCTGCACCGTCGATGCCAAATAGAGAACTGGTTCCCCTGTTGCATTCAACGAGGACTGAGCTATAAGAAGCCCAACGAGTGTCTTGCCGCCGCCTGTATGCAACTTCACAACGACATCGAGTTCTTCGCGACGATCAAACCACGCATGAAGAACTTCTGCCTGACTGGTATAAAGATCATTGATGCCGGGTGGTTTTGGCAAACGGCGGAAAATTTCAGTAGGTTCAATCGCTTTCGCCTTCTTCGTCTTCGTTCGCAACTTATCAAAATCAACCATAACGGCTCCTAATCTCAATAGATGTTGGTGTCCGGTTTAGTTACCTGATAAGTCCTCTCCTCTTCGGTCGCCATTTAGAAAATAGCTATCTGCTTGGCCTCTGATTTATGGGTTTTTCTAGCCGGCAGGGTTTCGAACAGCACTCCGTCACGCGGCAAGCGAGGCAGCAATAAATCCGCATCAGGATTTTCAAGCTTGCTAAGTACTTTTTCCGCCGCACTCTCAGACATGCCGTCGATGAATCGGAATACCGACGTTTTCAGATATTCCAAGGATTCGTCAAAAGACAGCCATTGTCGTGCCATGCGGTCGGCAGCGCGGCCCGTCGTATTAGAACCGGCAAAAATATCTAAAACCAAATCGCCCGGCTCTGTCAGCATCTTGATGAAGAATGAAGGCAGTTCCTCGGGGTAGCGCGCCGGGTGCCGCTCAAGGCCAAAATGCTTGCACATCCGCAGGTAATAGGAATTGCTGTCCGTATTGGGAATCGTCAGTAAGTTAGAGGGAATCGCGCCTCCATTATCCACATCGAAGCCCCGGCTGATGTCATGCCCTGAGGGGCGTTTGTTAGGCTGGTAAAAAGCATCCGGGTCTTTCAGGAGCTTTTTCATTCTGTCCGAATAGGGCGCAAGCACTTTCCGGACGTCCGCTTTCGGAAAAGCCGTTTTACTGAACCACCAGACCGTATTGACGGAATCCTTAGCACGCATCTTTTTCTTGTTCACCCATTCGATGGGAGAAGGGAGCTTGGCCGGGTTGAACCAGTAAAAATCTTCCGCCAGGTGAAACCCAACCTGATCGCATAGCGCAATCAATACCCGGAAATTATAAAGAGACCGTGAGGGAATACCAGCACGATAAGCCCCGCCGAGATCGAGCACAAAGCTGCCCGTATCCTTAAGAACGCGGTGAACACCCCGAGCGAAAGGGATGAGCCAATCGACGTATTCTGTTTCATCCACGTTGCCGTAGGTCTTTTTTCGTCTCAGGGCGAACGGGGGCGAGGTCATCACGAGATCGACAGACGACGCAGTTAGGCCCTCAAGCAGCTCGCGAGAATCCCCGACAAATGCGGCGCCATATTCGGCGCGATAATAAGGCGCTACTTTTAGCAAGGCTCAATACTCCTTCAATTCGTGAATCCAACTCGCGAGGAGCTGCCATAAAACGCTTGCTGAAAAATACACCTCCGGATCACTTTTGCATACATCCTCAATAGAGGATTGTAAAAACCGTTCTTTCCCATAGCCAAGAATATACCCGGCCCACCGTCTTAAATTGTTGTCAGTGGGATTTTTTATAATCTCTGCAGGATCAAATGCACCATTTCTGGCAAGAACCCATGCAAGGCCATCTCTGCGGGCTTCCGGCGAATTTCTCATAAGATCGAGCAACAGCGGCATGAGATCGGGCGCGATCCGGAGCAGCGCGCGCGCCGCTTCCACTCTTACATCTAAGCTTTCTTGGTCAAAAGTTTCGGTGAGCGCCCCTGCCGCTTCATCCGTATGGAACTCGCCAAGCGCCCATGCAGCACCCGCCCTGATTTCCTCATGTCTCGACCGATCGGCCAAAGCAGCAATAAGCAATGCTTGGCTTTGCGGCGCCATAATTTCAGAAAGGACGATTATCGTTTCCAGTTGGACCTGGGCAAATTCGCTTGATGCGCTGCTTGTAAGAAAAACCCAGCCTTCCTGAAAACCATGCGCGGCTAACGCGGCAGCAGCTTCAAGCTTTACGTAGATGTCTTCGGCCTCATCCGCAAGCCGGTTGCTGAGGGTTTCTCTAGACTCCTGGAAACCTCGAAATCTCAATGCTTTCGCCGCCGCGTACCGTTCACTCAGGGCGGCACTGGAAAGTCTTTCTTTGAAAAAATTCTCGCCAACATCGTCAGGACACTGAAGTTGAAGAGCTGCGGGAACAACTGCAGCAACAATCTGATTCCGCTCAACCGTATCGCCTACCCGGCACAATGGGAGCAGCGCCCCGCCCTTTCTTGCCGTAACGCAGCGCTGAGAGCGGCCGCCCTCAACCGCGCAAAGCCTGATTCCTGTTGTTGTCACCTGGTCGACAATCGCTTTTTCATTTGCGGCTACAGAGGGCCAAATCACGCGAATTTCAGAGCCTTCTTCAACGCCCTTGGGTACGGTGATTTTTACCAGCTTGCGCACAAAGGCCTGCCTCATATCGTCAACCCTAATAAAGTGAATTGGAGACGCCGCCCGCCAGTCCACAATAGAGTCGCTCGCCTGCTCACATAGAACGAGAACGACAAAATCGTCTTCACGCATGCCTGCATCCCACGCTCGGTTAGGATCGGACAGCGAGTGAGACATGGATATTTCTGTTTTGGTCTTACCGCGTGATTCAAACCGCCACCCGCTCTTTAAACATAAGATGTCTGGAACGCGGACCCTCTTGATTTTGATCGTTTTCCAAATTTTAAACCCTGCTGAACCACGCTCCAGCTCGATAGGCTGAAAACCCAGGCCATGGAGACGCTGAATTGTTGCTTTAGTTCCTGCAGCGCCCACGGCGAGCTTCTTTAGAAAACTCTCGTCACTTTTGAAGCTATTAGGGGGCATTTATGCGATCCATTAATGCTTTTTGTTCTAACCTGCATTGGCCGTGGGCAGAGATTTGAGCCAAATCCTTGATATCATAAAGGCGATTTTTTTTGTGAGAAATCTTAGTCTAATTTCCTCAATCAATGGTTGGAGTTTTAGGTGCTACTTAGTTACATCCATTCATCATGATTTTATGAATCCTCTGCTTGGCTGTTCCTCCCGTTCTGATTCCAACCGTCTTTGAACCCGATGAGGGAGCGCCTGCATTTTGCCGCTTCTGGTTGCCGCTTGTATTGCCACATCTGGATGCCACTTCTGGTTGCCGTTTTGCAGGGCCAAATTCCTTTCTGATACCCTATGCCCGGTTTGAAACGGGTTGGGGGGGGGCAAGGAATTCAGCGTCCCCGGCTTACGGAGAGACGGCGCCAGTAGACCATGGCAAGAGGCAAGGTGCTTTCGGGCAGGTAAAAGAGCAATCACCGCAGAGACACATGGCCCAAGACCTGTCCACCACCACACACAGAAACCAGAGAAAGGACCAAATCAATGGTAAGAGCGAAATTCAAAGTGGACGAGGTTCGGCGCCATCTCACCATGCTCCCTGTAGAGGGTGAGAAGGATCGCTACGTTCGCGGAGAAGTCCGAACCGTGATCATGTCTCCTGTTTATGGGGGCGGAGATCCCGGCCATGAGAATACGAAGTTCTGGCGGGCTACACCTTCCGGCAGACTAGAACTCGGATGTGCAAAATCTGGCGGCCGCAGAGATGTTTGAAATCGGGCAGGAATACTACATCGATTTCACGAAGGCCGAATTTAATGACCTTGGATGAGCACCTGCACATTTGGAGTAATGAAGGACAGCAACAGGATGCCAGACTTCCGTCTTCCGTCTTCTGGCCTCCGTCCGCTGTCTCATTGCATTTTCACTGTATTCACAGAGGGCGTGTCAATTAAATCAATGAGTTGCGCAGGTCCCCATTGTATTTGCATTGCATTTACAATGGGAGAAACTATCATGCGCCCCTTTTATTCCGTCACGCCTATGCATGCAGTTCATTGCCTGCCTTCGCCTTGCCGTGATGCTCGGGAATCTTTTTCAGGGCATCGCCTATTTCTTGCGCTGCAAGACGCAGCTCGTAGTTCTTTTGCAGGTTCATCCAGATATCCGGCCCCGTGCCAAACCACTTGCCGAGGCGCAAGGCCGTGTCGCCGGTAATCCCGCGCTTGCCGGCCATGATCTGCGTCAGCCGGTTCGTCGGCACGCCCAAGTCTTTCGCGAGCTCGTTCGCGCTCATGTCGAGCGCCTTCAGTTCGTCTGCCAGGTGCTCCCCTGGATGGATGAGAATTCGCGTCATGTTACACCTCCTAGTGATAGTCCACAATTTCCACGTTTAGCGGTCCCGGTGAATCCTCCGGCCATTCAAAGCAAATCCGCCATCGATCGTTGACGCGGATGCTATACTGACCTTCGCGATCCCCTTTCAGCCCTTCCAGCCGGTTGCCTGGCGTATTCAACGCCATCAGTCGGTCAGCGGCTTCTAACCGGTCGAGCCGCAGCATCGCTTGCCGCTCGATCCCTTGAAAAGCCTTAACCCGTTCGCCTTCGAAGAACATGCGGGTCCGCTAGTCGCGGAAACGTATAATCATTTCACATCCTACCGAATTGTACGTTATACGTCAACAGTCCAATCGCAAGTCTCTTGTCGCTCAAACACCCTCTTCTTGTCAAGCCCATTCGCACTGACGCAATGCTTTCTGCCCCCGTTTACCGGCTCGCCCTGGTCAACCCCCCTGCCTCACTTGCTCTCGCCACCCCGATCTTGCCCTCTGCCCCTCGCCGTCTTTCACGGCAAATCCTTCTTTGTAGCTTGCGTCCTGCTTGTCGTTGTTCCCGATCTTAGCTCTTTCCTCAGTCTGACCGAGCGCGGCACGGCCTTTTGACGTGCGGATGAGTGAGAGTCCGCGCGCCGGCGTCAAAACCGAACAGGGGACCCCCGGCCATTACGGCAAGGACTTCTCCCGCAAGCATTTTGCCGCTTCTGGTTGCCGTTTTGGAGGGCCACATCCCCGCATGGTATACTGTTACCCGATTGAAACTATGCTTTTTGGGCGGGTAAAAGGCCAATTATGGCAGAGATGCATAGCCTAAAATTAACCACACACAGAGACCAGAGAAATGATTAAATCAATGGTAAGAGCGAAATTCAAAGTGGACGTGGTTCGGCGCCATCTCACTATGCTCACTGTAGAGGGCACGAAGGATCGCTTCGTTCATGGGGAAGTCCGAACTGTAATCATGTCTCCCGTTTATGGGGGAGGAGACCCCGGCCATGAGAATACGAAGTTCTTGCGGGCTACGCCCTCCGGTAAACTCGAACGAAGAAAATCGCGGGCTAAGCCCATCAATGCCCCGCGTTGCTTTCTCGTATTTCACTCAGCAGGTCGGGATGCCGTTGCACCAGTTTGAGGAGCTTGACAAGAGGAGCCGGAGGCCGGGTTTTGCCCCGTTCGTAGCGTGAGAATGCCACCTTCCCGATACCGAAGGCCTTGCCGGCCTCCGCCTGAGTGAGCTTTAGGCTTTTCCGGATGCGCCGAATGTCGATGCTCATGTCACCTTTTGCCGCACGCAGCAGATCCGCCTGGGCCTCGATATAGCGCCCGTAGCTTTCCTCGTCCCAGACGCCCTCCCCGCAGTTCGAACAAAACTCCCCGCGCATCGCTTCCAGGGTCAGCGAACGCCCGCCGTAGGAGAGAGTTTCATCGAGGGTTTTCTCCACCATTTCCGGGTAACCGCATTTGGGACATTTCATCGCTCCACCTCACTTTTCCTTGAACTGGATGACCGGCGGCCGCCCGTCAGTAAACCCAGTGACTTTAATATAAACGGCAATGCCGTCCGAGGTCGTTCCATGGTAGACATCCTGCCACACTTGATGGTCCACGTTCGTGGTCATAGCTTTGTAAAAATCATGCCTGGAGAGCGCGAGCACCACCTGCCGCATCTGCGGTTCCGTCAAACCCAGGGCAAGCCCCCCGCGCAACGCCGTTACAGTGAACGGTCTGGTTGCGGGGTCTGCGACCATGTTCCGGATCTCGGCCAGTTTGTAATGTGGCGTGCGTTTCTCCATGCTCTAAAGTAATCAAATTGATAAAATTAGTCAAATTGCTAAATCAAAAGGGGATTCCTTTATTTTGGGGTTCTGCCTCGAAGAGACTATTCACCGCGGAGACTGAGCATCGACAGGCCAGGGAGAGACTGAGCATCGGCAGGTCAAGGAGAGGGAATGGCCCTTTTCATGGTTTGGGGCGTCCCTCAGGGACATGAAATGCTGCCGTGAAATCCCCTCTTCCGGGGAAATGCAGATTTTCCTCCTTGCTTTTTTCAGTCTCCGTTTTATATTAATTAGCACTCAGTCAAAAAGAGTGCTAGTATGTGCTTTCGATCGGGTCCCTGATAAATCCAACAAAGAATCAAGGAGTGCAGAAGAATGGCTTACAGACCACTTCACGACAAAATCATCATTCAACGTATTGAGGAAACGGAAAAGAGCGCGGGAGGCATCATCATTCCCGATACAGCCAAAGAAAAGCCCCAACAGGGCAAGGTGATCGCCGTTGGGACGGGAATCCTTACCAAAGAAGGCAAGATCATCCCGTTGCAGGTAAAGCCGGGCGACTTGGTACTCTTCAGCAAATACGGCGGTACGGAGGTCAAGTTCGGAGATGAAGATTACCTGGTGATGCGTGAAGACGACATCCTGGGTATTCTCGAATAATAGGCGCAGAGGCAAAGGAGGATTGAAAAGATGCCAGCCAAAGAAATCAAATACGACATTAAGGCAAGAGAGAAAATGATGAACGGCGTTGACATCCTGGCCAACGCAGTCAAAGTGACCCTTGGCCCGAAGGGCCGCAACGTGGTGCTCGAAAAATCCTGGGGCGCGCCCAATATCACCAAAGACGGTGTAACGGTTGCCAAGGAAATTGAACTGGAAGACAAGTTCGAGAATATGGGCGCCCAGATGGTTAAGGAAGTGGCGAGCAAAACCTCGGACGTCGCAGGTGATGGGACAACTACCGCCACGATCCTTGCGCAGGCCATTTTCCGCGAAGGCGCAAAACTGGTGGCCGCCGGGCACAACCCTATGGCCCTCAAACGCGGAATCGAAAAATCGGTCTTGGCCGTCGTCGATGAACTGAAAAAGATGAGCAAACCCATCAAAGACCAGAAAGAGATTGCCCAGGTCGGTAAGATAAGCGCCAACAACGACGCCACGATCGGGGATATTATCGCCGAAGCCATGAATAAGGTGGGCAAGGAAGGCGTGATCACGGTCGAAGAAGCCAAGAGCATGGAAACCACCCTCGATGTCGTGGAAGGCATGCTGTTCGACCGCGGATATATTTCTCCCTATTTTGTGACCGATCCCGAGCGGATGGAAGCGGTGCTCGATGATGCCGCAATTCTGATCAACGAGAAGAAGATCAGCAATATGAAAGATCTGCTGCCCGTTCTCGAACAGATCGCCAAGATGGGCCGCCCGCTTCTGATAATAGCGGAAGACGTGGAAGGCGAAGCGCTCGCGACCCTGGTTGTAAACAAGCTGAGAGGCACGCTGAAAGTTAGCGCCGTAAAAGCCCCCGGCTTCGGCGACAGGCGCAAGGCGATGCTCGAAGATATCGCGGTGCTTACCGGCGGCCAGGTAATCACCGAAGACATCGGGGTTAAACTTGAAAACATTACGATCAAAGACTTGGGGACCGCCAAGCGCATTAAGATCGACAAGGACAACACGACAATAGTTGACGGAGCGGGTTCGCGCGACGCTATCGAAGGCCGTGTGAAGCAAATTCGCGCCCAGATCGAGGAGACAACCTCCGACTACGACCGTGAAAAACTCCAGGAAAGGCTTGCCAAGCTGGTCGGAGGAGTCGCGGTTATCAAGGTGGGCGCGGCCACCGAAACAGAGATGAAGGAAAAGAAAGCGCGCGTCGAGGACGCGCTGAACGCGACCAGGGCAGCCGTTGAGGAAGGGATTGTCCCGGGTGGGGGCGTTGCCCTTCTGCGCTGCGTAGTTGCACTCGAGAAGTTGAAACTCGAGGGTGAGGAACTCTTCGGCCTCAACATTGTAAAGCGCGCCCTGGAGGAGCCGATCCGGCAGATCGCCGACAACGCGGGCCATGAAGGTTCGGTTATTGTGGAACATGTAAAGAGCCACAGTGGAGCGTACGGCTTCAATGCCGAAACCGAAAAATACTGCGACCTGGTGGAAGCCGGCGTAATGGACCCGACCAAGGTGGTCCGGTTCGCCCTCCAAAACGCGTCAAGCGTCGCATCGCTGATGCTCACTACTGAAGCCCTCATTGCTGAAAAGCCGAAAAAGAAAGCTCCCGCTATGCCTGGCGGCGGCGGTGGTATGGGCGGCATGGGAGGCATGGGAGGAATGGGCGGTATGGGCGGTATGGGCGGAATGGACGACATGTATTAATTAGTTTCCAAATCGGAAACTACTAGTGTCTCATAAAGTGAGATTCTCAAACGTTGAAAAACCAGGGCAGATATTTTTGCCCTGGTTTTTGCGGTTACATCCTCCGGATGCTTTTCTTTTGGCAGTCGGACAGTTGATCACGATTTGTCAGACCGCCTACTGATTTTTTCCCCGGCCGCATTCCCCATTATCTCGATTGACAGCCTCTAGTGTGTGCGGTAAAGATCGATGGGTTAAAATCGGGATTTTCCATAGCAGATCCAGCAAGAAATTCGTTTTGGAGCCATTCGAATCTCGGAACCATTCTGAGAAAAGGGAGAGTAGTATGCGGAAATCGGCCGTTGTTGCAGGGCTGGTTCTTCTTGTGGCTTTCGCGCTTACGTCTCTGGCGTGGAGTGCCGACACCATCAAAATAGGTTTCAACATCCCAATGACCGGAGACATTCCCAAGGTTGGCGAAGCGTCCAAGGACGCCGCAGAAATCCGGCTTGCGGAGATCAATGGGGCGGGCGGCCTCAAAGTGGGTGACAAGACTTACAAGCTCCAGTTTGTATACGAAGACAACGAGGCCAAGGCGGAATCCGCAGTAGCGGCCGGCACTCAAGCTGATCACCCAGGACCAGGTGATCGGAATCGTGGGTCCGCAAGCGAGCAAGCAGGCGATACCTGCCGGCGAAGTCTGCAACGCCAACAAGACTCCCATGATCTCGGCCTGGTCAACCAATCCCAAGACTACCGAAAACAGGCCTTACGTTTTCAGGGCATGTTTCCTTGATCCTTTCCAGGGACCGGTTGTGGCGAAATTCACCAACGAGGAATTCAAGGCAAAAAAAGCGGCGGTTCTCTATGATATCTCAAGTGATTATCCCAAGGGGCTTGCCGAGTTCTTCAAGGAGGCCTTTGAGAAGATCAACGGGCCAGGTTCCGTCGTTGCGTTCGAAACTTTCACTCACGGCGATAAAGATTTCAGCGCGCAGTTGACCAAGATATCCAAGTCCGACGCAGATATTCTTTTTACCCCGCAATACTACGATGAAGTTCCCCTGATCGTTAGACAGGCGCGGGAACTCGGGTGGAAGAAGCCTATACTCGGAAGCGACAGTTGGGGCTCGGCCGAGTTCGATGAACCTTTGCGGCGACGCCTGCAAAGGATCTTTCTTCAGCACCCATTATGCCGCTGCCGGCGCCAAAGGTGCTACAAAAGAATTCATTGACAAGTACAACGCCAAATACGGCTATGTTCCCGATGACGTAGCGGCGCTTACCTGGGACGCAATAAACTTGATGTGCGAGGCCATCCAGAATACCGGCGGGCTTTCCGGCGACATCGCAAAGGACCGGGACGCCGTTAAGGATAAGCTCACCCGGGTAAAAGATTTCGACGGCATTACGGGCAAGATGACTTTCAGCCCGGGTGGAAACCCGACCAAGTGCGCCGTAATTGTCAAGATCAGTGACAAGGGTGAATTTGAGTTTTTTAAGTCCGTTTGTCCTTGAATTTCCCTTTAAAGCGGTCTGTTACAGGGTTATGTATGAAAGGCAGGCTTTTCGGCCTGCCTTTCATAGACGGTTCGTAAAAAATGGATAGCAGAAGGGACCGGTTGCTTGTTTTTTGAAACATTTTTCCAGGATCTGCTCAATGCTCTGCAGTGGGGGAGTTTTTATGCCCTGATCGCTCTGGGCTATACGATGGTCTATGGGGTGCTGCTCCTGATCAATTTCGCCCACGGGGATATATTCATGGTGGGCGCATATATCGCTTTTTTTGTAGCCTCTCTTTTGCTCGGCCACTATTCCGGGTTTTCGCCCGGATTGCCGCCGGCCCTGATTTTCGGCCTGACCGTGATGATCACCATGATACTTACATCGGGAGTTGGCGTAGCCATCGAGCGGGTTGCCTACCGTCCCCTGCGGCGTAAGGGCGCATCGCGCCTCTATGTCGTAATTACGGCCCTGATGTGCGGGCTGATCCTTGAGAACGGAAATCTGGCCATTCTCGGGGCAAGCCGGCGCAGCTTTCCACAACTTTTTTCAAGTACGGTTTATAACATCCGAGGCGTAACTTTCACCAACATCAAAGTGCTGGTGATTCTCACCACGGTTCTGGTTTTCGTTGTGCTCGAGACAATCGTGCGTAAAACCAGGATCGGCATGGCGATGCGCGCCATTTCCTACGACAGGATGGCCGTACCGTTGATGGGCATTCCCCTGGACACTGTGATTGTTTTTACTTTTGCCCTGGGATCTTCGTTGGCGGCCCTGGCAGGGGTACTTTTCGCCACCGCCTACCCGGTTCTCGACCCCTATATGGGGGCGCTCATCGGCTGGAAGGCTTTCATTGCTGCCGTTCTGGGCGGGATCGGGGAAATACGCGGCGCCATCGCGGGAGGATTTCTCCTCGGCTTCGTGGAGATTTTCGTTGCAGCTTACTTTCCGTCGACCCTGCGTGATCTTATCGCTTTCAGCATTCTGCTGGTATTCCTCAGCATAAAGCCAACAGGAATTTTCGGTGTGGCAAGGGCCACAAAGATTTAGGTTGCCATGCGCAGTTACAGCTCTATTCTATCTTATGCGACTCTTTGCGCCCTTGCCGTTCTAGCCACCAAACTCGGCTTTCTGAACGCTTATGTGCAGCTCGTTCTGATGTATGTCGGAATAAACATAATCCTGTCAGCTTCGCTCAACATCGTGAACGGATACATGGGCGAGTTTTCGGTGGGACATGCGGGCTTCATGGCCGTCGGGGCCTATGTCACCTCGATTCTAAACGTAATGCTTTTCACCAGCAGCTCGATTTTCGGGCCGCCTAAGCTTCCCCCTTCGAGCGCAATTTATCTTTTCCCGGTTACACTTATTGCAGGCGGCGTAGCTGGCCGCTCTTGCAGGGCTGCTCGTCGCGGTGCCGTCTTTCAAGACGCGCGGCGACTACCTTGCCATCATAACCCTTGCCGTCAACTATATCGTCAAGAGCTCCGTGGAGAACATCCAGCCGATCGGCGGCGCGCGAGGTTTCATGGGCATGCGCAACGTGATCGATTCCATGCAGGCGGTGGTGAATCTCCCCTGGCCCATGATCTGGGTCTTTATATCGGTCGGCGCAACGGTCTGGATAATCCAGCGGCTTGTGAATTCGACTTACGGCAAAGGCATTGTCGCGCTAAGGGACGATGAAATTGCGGCCGAGATAATGAGCGTAAATACCCACCGGATGAAGATCGTGGCATTCATGCTTTCCTCCGGGTTGGCAGGAATAGCGGGGGGCCTCTTTGCGCACGTGCTGGGATATATAAACCCCGGGACCTTCACCATCATGAAGTCGACCGAAGTGCTGGTTATGGTTTACCTCGGTGGAATGGGATCGTTAAGCGGTTCGGTGATGAGCGCGATTATCTTTACGCTTGCGCTCGAGGCCTTTCGACCTCTTCAGGTCATAAAATGGGTTGCGGTGCCGTTTTTGCTCATTCTTCTAATGCTTTTCAGGTCCGAGGGGATCATGGGAAACCGGGAACTCACCGACATTTTCCCAAGTCTGCGCAGATGGTTTGCACCCAGAGAGGGGCGGGTGTAAAATGGCCCTTTTGGAAATAAAGAACCTGACGCACTTTTTCGGTGGTCTGAGGGCGATACATAATCTTAACCTGACCCTCTATGGGGGTGAACTGATGGGCCTGATAGGTCCTAACGGCGCCGGCAAGACGACAGTCTTCAACCTTGTGAGTGGTTTTTACCGTCCATCGCAAGGTCAAATCCGATTCCTGGGCCACGATATAGGCGGTCTGCGGCCGCATCAGGTTACGGCCTCTGGGATCGCGCGCACGTTCCAGACTATCCGCCTTTGGAACTCTTTGAGCGTTTTTGAAAACCTTTGCGTCTCTCAGCATCATCAACTCGGTTACGGGTTTTTACAATCGGTGTTGCGCACCCCGAAGTTCTTAAGAAGTGAGCGGCAAGTCAAAAAGACGGCCGAGCAACTCATGGATTTGCTGGAGCTCAGGCAATATGCGCTCGAATTTCCTAAAAACCTTCCCTACGGGCTTCAACGGCGTGTGGAGATTGCTCGAGCCCTGTCGCTTCGCCCTAAGCTCCTTCTGCTCGATGAACCTGCCGCCGGGATGAACCCCGGTGAAGTCGGCCGGCTCATAGAAACGATCCGGTGGATTCGAGACGAATTCAAGCTGACGATCTGTTTGATAGAACACCAAATGCGGGTGGTGATGAACGTCTGCGAGAATATGACAGTACTCGATTTCGGTGAAACGATCGCCGAGGGCGGGCCGGATGAAATCAGGCGGAATTCCCGCGTCATTAAGGCCTATCTGGGAGAAGAAGAACCGGTCCATGCTCGAGATAACTGATCTTCACGTAAAATACGGAAACATCGAAGCGCTGCATGGGATATCCTTTTGTGTCAACGAGGGTGAGGTAGTCGCGCTGCTTGGCGCCAACGGCGCCGGTAAATCCACTACTCTCATGAGCATCATGCGTCTTCCGCCCCCCGAAGGCCCACTGGTTAGCAAGGGTGAAATAAAATTCAACGGGACCAACCTTCTTCCGGTCTCCCCGCATACCCTTGTATCCAAGTACGGAATTGGCCTCGTGCCGGAGGGCAGGCATATTTTCGGAAACCTGACAGTTTTTGAAAACCTGAAGCTGGCAACCTATGCAAGAAAAGACCGGGATCAGATTCAAAGGGACTACGAACGTGTTTTTTCACTCTTCCCACGTCTGGCCGACCGCAAAACTCAAAGAGGAGACCTGTTGAGCGGCGGCGAGCAGCAGATGCTCGCGGTCGGGCGCGCCTTTATGAGCGGTGTCGGATTCATCCTGCTCGATGAGCCTTCGATGGGGCTGTCGCCTCTTCTGATGGGCGAACTTTTTCGGGTGCTCAAAAACTTGAACGAGAGCGGCACCACCATTCTCGTCGTAGAACAGAACGCTCGAATCGCTCTGAAGTACGCTAATCGGGCTTATGTTATGGAAGCAGGCAAAATAGTGCTGGAAGGCCAATCACAGGCGCTGTCGGAAAATCTCGAGATTCAGAAAGCATATCTGGGGTAAAGTCAAAATGATGAAAATACTCATTTGCGATGGACTCGATGAAAGCGGTCTAAAAATTTTGCGCTCAGCCGAAGGGATTGAGGCGGATATGCCCGACGGGCTTAGCGCGGTTGAAATCAAAGGTATTTTGCCCGAATACGACGCCATGATTGTGCGCAGCCGCACCAAGGTTACCGCCGATCTGATCGAAAGCGCTGCGCGGCTCAAAGTGGTTGGCAGGGCGGGCACGGGTGTGGACAATATCGACGTCGAAGCGGCCAGTGCTCGCGGCGTCCTGGTCATGAACACGCCGGGGGCAAACGCCATGGCCGCCGCTGAGCATGCCTTGGCATTGATGCTCGCACTTGCGCGCCACGTCCCGCAGGCAACCGATTCCATGCGTCACGGGCTGTGGGAAAAGAAGAAATTTCTCGGTACAGAGCTTTATCACCAGACGCTGGGCATCCTGGGCCTCGGGAAAATAGGCTCGATTGTCGCCGATCGCGCCCTTGCAATGAAAATGAGGGTCCTAGTCTATGATCCGCATATCGTGCCTGAGATGGCTGCGGTCTTAGGTGCCGAGTATGTCTCGTTTGACGATCTGCTCGCCGGATCGGATTTCATTACCCTGCACACGCCGCACACCGACGAGACCCATTGGATGCTGAACCGGCAGACCCTGGCAAAGACCAAGCCCGGCGTGCGCATTGTCAACTGCGCCCGCGGCGGACTGATAGATGAGCAAGCCCTAAGCGAGTTTCTTTCAAAGGGGCATGTGGCCGGGGCCGCGCTCGATGTTTTCGAAAAGGAGCCTCCCACCGGGAGCCCTTTGATTGATATGCCGAACGTCATTTTCACCCCTCACCTGGGGGCATCGAGCCTGCAGGCGCAGGAAAACGTCTCTCTGGCGATCTCCTCCCAGATTCTGGACTACCTCCAGCGAGGCCTGATTCGAAACGCCATTAACTTCCCGTCCATCAGCATGAAGGACTACGAAAGACTGCGGCCATACCTGCTGCTGGCCGAGCGGCTCGGCAATCTCCAGGGCCAGCTTTGCAGTCCGGTGCTAAAGCTTGAGATCACCTATGCAGGCTCGGACCTCCAGGAGATACCGATACAGCCCCTTACTCAGACTGTAATCAAGGGGCTGCTCGACCCGATCATGGCCGAAAAGGTGAACCTGATAAACGCACCCCTTATTCTCAAACAGCGCGGGATCGAACTGACAGCGTCCACGACATCTCAGTCAAGGGGCTATACCGGGGAGATCACCGTAACGGTAAGGGGGCGCGGAAAAGAGGAGTATTCCGCCTCGGGAGCGGTTTTTCTCGGGCAGCAGGCGCGGTTGGTCCGGCTAAATGATTACATGCTCGAAGCCGAGTTGGAAGGGATCAACCTGATCATCCAAAACCTGGACAAACCCGGGACTATCGGCCATATCGGAACCACGCTGGGCAGTTTCAATGTGAATATCGCCAACATGCACCTCGCTCGCGACCGTGAAAGGGCCAAGGCAATCGCTATAGTTCGTATCGACAACGAAGCTCCCCCAGAGGCGCTGGAAATCCTTCGAACGCACCCAAGCATTGTTTTCGTGCAGCAGGTGAAGCTGTAAAACAGTGAACAGTGAACAGTGAACAGTGAACAGTGATCAGTGAGTAGTGAGTAGTGAGTAGAAAAAAATCCTTTTGCTTCTATCGCTTCGCGACGAACAAAAGGTGCGATTTCTAAATCCTGTCAATCCTGTCAAAAGTTTTGTCTTTTTGGGATCTGCGGATGCAAAAATATTTCGGGCCGGAAGGAATTCTGGCCTCAAAAGTTCAAGGTTTCGAATACCGGCATGGCCAGCTTGAAATGGCTCAGGCCGTTTTCGAATGTTTTCGCTCCCGGACCCCGCTCATGGCAGAAGCCGGGACCGGGACCGGCAAGACTTGGGCATATCTTGTGCCGGCCATCCTCAGCGGTAAAAAAGTGGTCGTATCGACCGGCACTAAGACCCTCCAGGACCAAATCCTCGATCACGATATCCCTTTTCTCAAGAAAAACATCGATCCAAAACTAAAGGCCGTCTGCCTCAAGGGACGTAGAAATTACCTGTGCCGTCGCAGATTCCTGGAATTTTGCTATCAGCCCACGCTCTGGAACAAGGAGGAGGCGAGGCTTTTTCGCCGTTTCCAGAAGTGGGCGGCAACATCAAATACGGGTGACCGTGCCGATATCGATTGGCTGCCTGATAACTTCCGAACCTGGAACGAGGTCTGTTCAAGCTCCGAGCATTGCCTGGGACAACAGTGCTCGGAATTTTCCCGATGCCACCTGACCCGGCTGAGAAATGAGGCGGCCCGCGCCAACATCGTGCTGGTAAATCACCATTTGTTTTTCGCCGACCTATCGCTCCGCCGCAGAGGCGTCGGCGAGGTCATTCCGGAATACGAAGCCGTTGTCTTCGACGAGGCCCACCAGTTGGAGGATGTGGTTGGCGAGTATTTTGGAATCCACTTCAGCAGCTTCGCTATATCGCAACTCTCCCAGGATATATTGAAAGAATGCCGCCGCGAGTCGAAGAAGCTTGATTTGAAGGCGATGCAATCAGCCGGCAAGCAGCTTGAAGTGCTAAGCCGTCTTTTTTACCAAAACCTGGCCCAGACCGGAAAAGGGACAGGACGTTTTCGCTTCGAACCGGCAAAAGCCGGCAATGATTTCGCCGGCACGTGCCGGCAGATTGCTCATGCACTGAATGAGCTTCCCGCCATGATTGAACCTCTTGCTGAAAAGGCCGAAAACCTGGCTTGCACCAGCCGCCGTGCAGGGGATCTCTCCGCCGCGCTCCAGTTGCTTATCGAACAGAAGGATCAATCCCTTGTCTACTGGCATGAGCTTACTCAACAGGGGGTCTTTCTGAATGCAACGCCCATAGACGTCGGACCCGTGCTCAACGAATTCCTTTTCCCCTCTACCCCTTCTGTAGTTATGACTTCGGCCACCCTGTCCGTGGCCGGGGGTTTTGAATACGTGCGCAAATCCCTCGGAGTACCGCCGGGGGGCCGAGAACTTTTGCTGCGCTCGCCGTTTGAGTATGAACGGCAAGCCATAGCTTACATACCCTCGCGCTTCCCGGCGCCCAATGACAGGGAGTTTTGCGCTCAAATGGGCGCCCAGGCCGCCGAAATCATCGAAAAGACTCGTGGGCGGGCACTGTTTCTTTTCACCAGCTACAGAAACATGTATGAAGTCCACAAACTCTTCGAGGGCAAGATTTCTTTCCCACTCCTCGTCCAGGGGCAAAAAACCAAACGCGCCCTGCTGCAGGAGTTCAAGGACAAGGTCGATTCGGTTCTGCTGGCGACCAGTTCCTTCTGGCAGGGAATCGATGTGCCGGGAGAGGCGCTGAGCTGCGTGATAATTGACAAATTGCCGTTCGAGGTTCCGGACGACCCGGTGATCGCAGCCAGGGTGGATCGTATCTCCCGCAACGGCGGCAACGCCTTTTATGAATACCAGGTGCCCAGGGCCGCAATCCAGTTGAAGCAGGGAATAGGACGGCTGATCAGATCCTCGAAGGACCGTGGCGTAATAGCTGTATTCGACATTCGTATGCTCACCAAAAGCTACGGTCAGGTCTTCGTTAAAAGCCTTCCGCCCTGCCGGGTGGTACATTCGCTGGATGAAATCGAAACCTTTCTGAAAAATTCTTAATTTCGAGCTTATTTTACAACCATAACACTTGTCTGTCCGGAAACGCCGGATGTGACCAGGCAGTTTCCAATGCGGGCTCGAGGGTCCGGGAAAAACAGGAGGAGACGATGCGTAGAATACTTCTGGCCGTGGATGGATCTCAAAGAGGGCTCGAGACGGTATCGATCCTGGGGCGACTGCTCAAAAACGAAGAAGATATGAAGATAGTGCTCCTTCATTGTGTTCAGCAGATTTCCACACTTCTTCCGGAAGACCTCTGCATGGACATCTTGGAGAGCAGTTCGATCCCTTTCAAAGATCAGGAAAGGGTGGGGCAAGCCGTTCTCCGGGCCTCTTCGAGCAGGCTGACCGATGCGGGTTTCCCGGAAGCCGGCATCGAACTTCGATTGAAACTCGACAGCGTGGATCCGGCTCTGGACATAATCAATCAGGCGGATATCGAGCGAATCCGGACAATAGCCGTCGGCAGGCGCGGCAGGAGCCAGCTTGAGGCGCTGCTGCTCGGGAGCACTTCCGGGAAGGTGCTCCAGTATGCACGCGACAAGACCGTATGGATACTGGATAACCCTGTGAACGATTCCATGAAAGTGCTGATCGCAATGGAAGGGGCTCCGGAAGTGCGGAAGCTGTCCCACTACACGGCCGAGATGTTTGGGCCCTGCCCGGGATTGAGCTATACCTTCATGCACATTATGCCCGCGATCCCGCCCAAGTTCTGGGACGACGGCCACATTCTCAACGCGGCTGAGCAGAAGGACAGGCAGAACAGAATCGAAAAATGGAAGACCGAGTGGACCGACGCGGTAAGCCGGTACATATCGGAAGGATGCGATCTGCTGCTGGAGCACGGAGTTGGAGGACAGAGCGTAGAAAGGCTGATACTGGAGACAAAGGAAGGCATCGCGCGGGACCTTCTAACCGAAATCGACGCTCACAAGTTCCAGATCGTGGTCATTGGTAAGAGAAGCTTTCACGAACCTAAGCCCTTCCTCATGGGAAGCCACGCCTCCAAGATACTGCAAGGCACCAAGGGGGTCATTTTGTGCCTGGTGAGTTAAGTCTCCGCCCGGGCGGTGGGACCGCCAACCGGGATCGAGTATCCCGGTTCCGGCAAGAATTCCCAGCCTTAGTGATCGTTGCAAAAGATTTGAAAGAGCGTAATATCGGATTGTTTTTTTCCTTACTGTTCCGAAAAATTTATTGAGGGTGAGAACTCCCCGTTACGCGAGGTGTGGAGTTCCTTTCATGGCTTAGGTATCCTATGGGGACGTGAGTCACTGTTTTCCAGGAATAATTCTCTCACCGGATAGAGGAGTCGGGTATGAAACCGATAGCTTGGAAAGCCATTCCGCCGTTGCTCCTGGGTATTATCATCGCCTTGCTTCCCGCTCCTCATGGACTTGATCAGAACGCCTGGTATTTTTTTGCCATTTTTGCAACCGTAATTTTTGCCCTGATACTGGAGCCTATTCCGGCTGCCGCGGTAGGGTTTGCAGGTGTTTTTGTGATTGCAGCGTTGGGATTGGCCGGCCCAAAACCCGCTGATTCAATCAAATGGGCCCTGTCCGGTTTTTCCAATACCACTGTGTGGCTGATCTTCGGCGCCTTCATGTTCGCTATGGGTTATGAGAAGACAGGCCTGGGCAAGCGCATAGCACTGCACCTGGTAAGGCTTTTGGGAAAAAAGACCTTGGGCCTGGGGTATGCCGTAACTTTTGCCGATTTGATCTTGGCCCCGTTCACTCCATCCAACACCGCAAGGAGCGCCGGTACAATTTTTCCCATCATCCAAAATCTGCCGGGTCTTTATGGTTCGGCCCCGGGCGAGACGGCACGCAGGATCGGCAGCTATATCATGTGGACGGCCCTTGCCGGTACGTGTGTTACCAGTTCGATGTTCATCACTTCTCTGGCGCCTAACCCGCTGGCCGTCGAGCTGGTGAAAAAGACCGTCGGGATAAGCATTAGCTGGACGGAATGGTTCATTGGATTTCTGCCTGTGGGCGTAACTTTGCTCCTTATTCTTCCATATTTAATCTATAAGATATACCCGCCCGAGGTCCTGGAGAGCCCTGAAATCCCTTCCTGGGCGACTCGAGAACTCGTAAAAATGGGTAAGCTCACCCGCAGGGAACTCGTGATGGCTCTATTAGCCATTCTCGCACTGGCTCTTTGGATTTTCGGCACCGGCATCATGGATGCTGCTGCCGTGGCGGGTTTCATTATCACATTGATGTTGCTGACCGGGATTGTCTCCTGGGATGACGTCCTTGGCAATAAACCTGCGTGGAATGTCCTCGTCTGGTTTGCCACTCTCGTCGCCATGGCTGACGGTTTGAACAAGGTCGGCTTTGTTGCCTGGTTTACCAAGAGCGCTTCGGCTCACTTAACGGGAATGTCGCCTATCGTTATCATGGTTATTTTGGTGGCGATTTATTTCTTCGTTCATTACATGTTTGCCAGCCTTACCGCCCATACTACAGCGGTGCTGGTTGTAGTTCTGGCTGCCGGCGCCGCTGTGCCGGGTATTCCAGTCAAGACGTTTGCTCTTCTTCTATGTTATACACAGGGGATAATGGGCATAATTACTCCGTATGCGACCGGTCCCTCTCCTGCCTATTACGGGAGCGGCTATATCAGCCGCAAGGATTTCTGGACACTGGGCCTTATTTTTGGGTTGATCTTTTTTATTGCGCTGTTGGGTATCGGTTTGCCGTACCTTACTGCGATCGGGTATTGAGTCTCGAAGACCGGGAGATTCTTTGGAGAGTTTCCGCATAACTCCAGGACGGAGAAGATGCTCAGTTGTCCTGGATTGGCAGGAATCCATGAGTTTGATGAGGCTAGAATTTCGTAAGCTTCCTGAACCTGTGCCTTCCCGGTTCGATCACAACAAAAGCTCGCCTTAATTCTTCTTCGGAATGTTCATTCAAGACCTGATCCAAAAGAAATTTCATATCCCTACAGCCGCGATGTGAATCTCTTCGGCAGTCACGACGTCGATGGCATATTGGATGCTTGCACGAATGTCCTCTATATGGAAGTCCGGATAGTAGTCTTGAATTATCCTGTCAAACGGAATTCCGTCCCTGACCAATTCGAGTACGTCCTGTACGGGGATTCGGGTCCCGGCAACACAGGGCTTCCCGAAATGGATATTGGGGTCAATTGCGATTCGCTCCTTCATGATTTTCGCCTCCGTGTCCTTCTGCAGGCAAGGCCGCATGGAAAAACCGCCTCTGGGAAGGCGGGATATCCTCATGCCCACCAAAAGGTGGGCAACGCTCCGCTTTTACCCACCCCAGATTACCAGACTATTCTTACACCAGGAACAAAAAAAAGGACTCGCGATTTCTCGGAGCGCCCGTGTAGCGAACGAATAAGCACTGAGCCGCATGGTGATGGAAACTGAAAAGCTCGAAGTCCCCGAAGCTTTCAAGAAGAACTCCACGCCCCGCGCGGTGGGCCGGTCTTCTCTTAGCCAGCACTGAATCGGGTGGGCTTGTTGCTGAGGCGCAAGGGGTTCCGGAGGGGCCGTCGATTACGGCGAACGCGCAACTAGTGAGGTAGGGCGCGGATCATCGCAGGGACTGCCGGGAGTTGGTTGGTTTCGCCCTCATTTGGGTAACACGAGAGCCGGAAAATACTGAGCAGGCCTGAATGAATTCTTGGACAGTAATTCTGAGTGAGTTAGCTCGCCACCTAATGCAGGATGAGGCCGCGCGGACATCTTGGCCTTTCCAAGCTCCACTTTGAAGCAGACATTTCCCCCTGGAATTCGAAGAGTCCACAGTGACGTGTTGACCAAATGTGTCAACCTGGCGACTTCCACCCCAGTAGTCACAGGCGGCACAGTTCTTGAGACTTTTGGGATAATTTTGAGCCATTTCGAATCTCCTTTTTTTAATTTCGCCGCGCTTTTGCGTGTCAAACCATCATGCGGGTTTTTCCCTGTGGTCTAAAGAACTACTGTGGAGTTTCTGTACGGCCCCACAACGGGGAAGGTTCTCCAATCTTTCTAAGTGGACAATTTATGCACAGTACAACCTATTGTCCAGCGCGTGATTCGCGTGCATCATCCGATCAACGCCCTGCCTCAGGGGTCTTCTGTGGTCTGGAATTGGAGCCCGTTAGTGAACGAATGAAAATGGGACAGCACGGAGATGGAAACCGGAAACATCGAAGCCGCCGAAGCTGAGAAGAAGAACTCCACGCTCCGCGAAGTGGTCCGGTCTTTATTGGCCAGCGCTCGTCCAATCTCCCGGAATTCGTGATCCTGACTCCGCCATGAAACTGAAAATTTGTGGCCAAGGGGATGAGCCTCTCATGGATCCTCTCTGTGGATAGGAAATGGAACTTTGCTTCCTCCGGACATTGAATTGTAAGCCTCGTCATCGCCGAATTGATTGACATCGTCGGCGTGGAATGGGTACAAATCTTCGTCAACGCGCATCGCGCCGCCGGTGTTGATATTCCGGTTGTAGCCGGAGACTTCCTTATCCGTATGTTGTACCGTTTGCTGGTCCGTACTGCCTGCATCGGCGATGTAAGCCGAAGCAAGTATGAACGTTAGAGCAAGCAAGACGACACCGAATTTTGCTCTCAACTTCATCGTTACCTCCGTATGCGAGGTTTCCTTCAATAATAAATATATTTACACACTTGCACTTTGTCATTGGATGGCTGGATAGGCATTTTCGATTCAAAAAGAGCCTTTGCCGAACCAACTCAAGCAATTCCGGTTAAAATGTATTGCTCTTAGCGCCGGAAGGGAACCCAACCGCAGCAAGTCGTGGCGAGGAAACCAAAATCAAAAAACAAGGGGCTGCGGCACATTGACCCCAACCCCTTGATAGTTCTCAGACAACCTGGCGTTCCATTACGCCTTGAACCGTGCTATCTGACGTCGCGCCCATAATCGCCGCCCAACCCGTAGTTGGTTGGATGCCACTTCAGCACTTTGTCAGAGTCCCTGCCGACGCCGCTCTTTTCAGCACTATACGCCCGGTCATCGCCGAACTGATTTACATCATGCTTATGGCGGTTTCCAAAATCCTGGTCAACGCGCATCGCGCCACTGGAGTTGACATTCTGGTTGCTGCCGGAGACCGTAGCTTGTCCCGTTTGCTGGTCCATACCGCTGCCTGCGAGGGCAATGCAAGCTGAAGCAAGTATGAACGCAAGTGCAACCACGATAACACCGAATTTTCCTTTCAACTTCATTGTTGCCTCCATAAGTGATGGTTTATCGATGTGATCGGATGCTCATTCACCGATCATCTACCTGCATATACAAACTTGGATAAAAGAAGGTCACAGGAAAAAATCAGGTTTTAGAGTCGGCCGTTTTTATCCCGGACCACCCATGCCGCGACGGTCAATTTTCAGTCATAGATCAGCCTGGAGATAATATCTACGGCCCGTGTCGTCTCAGCTCGGAGCTCAAAACCTCGATTTGTGAGTCCGCTATCGGCTGCAAAAACACTTTAGTTGATAAAAGATGCTTCCGATAAACATCTTGGATGATCTGTAATGGCAGGAAGTGGCATATGCATGTTGCGCCGGGTTTTCTTCTGGCCCTTTGCTTGTAGTATCCAGTTCGCCTGTCCCTCATCCAACAGGCTGGGGCTGGGGAACCAGACCATCCACTGTGGGCAGGGAGTTGCGTCCTGAAATTGCAAAAACCTGTTCCGTCGACACACCACTTGCGTTTTTAGTTCGTAAGAGAATATAGGGGCAGAGTGGCAGATGAGCATCTCAATTAATAAAGACTCATCAAGTTACAAGGTTTCAATAATTTATCTGATTCTCTTATTCATTGTTGCCGGTGTGGGATGGTTCACAACGAGATATCTGGGTGATAAGGCCCGGCAGGAAATACTCCAGTTTAACAAATCCACAATATTAACAAATTCTTCCCATTTTACCGATGAGTTTGAACACATTGAAAGGGAAGTTAGAGTCCTCTCAGGGTCTCCTCTTATTGGACCTGCTCTCATTTCCCGGAAGGATGAGGATATCGCGAATGCGAACTCAGCTTTAGACAGGTACAATTCAGGCTTGGGTAGTTCTGTCTGTTATCTCATGGACAATAATGGAATTACTATCGCTTCCTCCAATCGCAACGATCCAGATAGTTTTGTCGGCAAATCCTATCAATTCCGACCCTACTTCATACAAGCGAGCAAAAATGCTCTGGGTAGCTATTTTGCTCTAGGTATCACTTCCTTGAAGAGAGGTTTCTATTCAAGTTATTCTGTTAAGGACGGCAAGGGCCAGATTGTTGGTGTTGTCGCCATTAAAAAGGATATCGACGAGAAAGAAACAGATCTGATCAGGCATCCCTATTTTTTTCTCGTCGATCCAAATGGCATTATCTTTCTCTCCAGCAGGAAAGATATGATCTTTAAGAGCCTGTGGCCGATAAGCACGAAAACCAGGCATTCCCTGCTTGAATCGGGACAGTTCGGTGAAAGAGAGTTCGAGGCTTTGCTGCCCCGGGAAGTTTTGGACGGGATGGACATTAGATTTGACGGACAGAATTATCTTGCTTCACGCAAGGTCATTAATCCTGAAGGATGGTCACTTGTAATAATGACATCAACAGAAAGAATTGTCTTATACGAGTTGGCCGGGGTGGTTATATCAATGTGGTTATGCACCCTTATCGTAGTACCGATGATAATTAATTACAGGACATGCAGATCGGCAGAAATGGTGCATGTGAGTGAAGCCCGCTACCGTGAGCTCTTTGACAACACCAGCAGCGGTGTAGCGATCTATGAAGCCAAAGACGGCGGAAAAGATTTCGTCTTGAAGGATCTTAACAAAGCTGGTGAACGAATAGACGGCGTCCGCAAAGAGGACATTATCGGAAAAAGCATCCGTGAGGTGCGGCCCGGCATCGAGGAATTCGGACTCCTGGATGTGTTTGAGCGGGTATGGAGAACGGGCATGCCTGAACATCATCCAGCAACATTTTACCAGGATCAAAAGATTGCGGCATGGTACGAGAACTTCGTCTACAAACTCCCTACCGGCGAAATGGTCGACGTATACGACGACATTACCGACCGCAAGCGGACAGAAGAGGCCCTGCGGCTTAGCGAAAGGCGTCTTCGGAGGGCGGAGGTGGTGTCCCGTTGCGGCAACTGGGAGTTTATTCCGGGATGCGATAAAGTGAACGCTTCCGAGGGTGCGAATATCATTTACGGGTTGGAAGGCAGCGAGTTGTCGCTGTCCGAGGTGCAGATGATCCCACTTCCGGAGTATAGCAGAATGCTCGGCAAGGCCCTTAATGGACTCGTTGAGGAAGGCAAACCCTATAATGTGGAATTTAAGATCTGCAGACCGACCGACGGGAAAATCATCGATATCCATTCGATCGCGGAATACTCTGCCGAGAAGGGAGTGGTGTTCGGCGTCATCCAAGATATCACCGAACGCAAGCGTGCAGAAGCGGCTTTGCGGGAGAGAGAGGATTTGTATAGAACGATTGTCAGCTTATCACCCGACGCGATCACGGTGGCGGACCTGAATGGCTTGGTCGCCTTGACTTCACCCAGGGGCATTCAAATGTTTGGAGATTCGCCCGATGACGAACTCCTTGGACGCAGCATGTTATGCTGGGTTGCCCCTGAAGAGCAGGAAAAGGTTTCTACGAATATACGGCGTCTCCTGACCGAAGGAACAGTGACAGGCACTGAATGCATACTGATGAGGAAGGATGGGACCCGCTTTATCGGGGAGGTCAACGCCTCTGTCATTTATTCTGCCGACGGCAGTCCAACGAGTATGATGTTCATTACCCGTGACATTACGGAACGCAAGCTGGCCGAAGACGCGTTGTGCGAGAGCGAGGAACGTTTCTCAAAGTTCTTTCGTTCCAGTCCCGTCGGCACCAGTATTACCCGCTTTAGCGACGGCCGATTTGCCGACGTCAATAATGCGTTCCTGGACCTATTTGGCTACACACGCGAGGAGGTCATCAGTCAAAATACATTGAATCTGGGATTGTGGGCTAATCCTGAAGACCGGGCCAAGATGTTCGAGATACTGCAAGAGCAGGGCGGGATAAAGGACTTTGAAAGCAAGTTCCGTAGGAAGTCCGGTGAGATCAGGGATGCGCTTTTCTCGGCGGAGGTGATAGAGGCTGCAGGGGAGAAGTATGTCTTGGGCCTTACGCACGACATCACCGAACGTAAGCGAGGAGAGGAGGAAAGAAAAAAACTCGAGGCACAGCTTTTCCAGGCCCAAAAGATCGAGTCCATAGGGCGGCTGGCAGGCGGGGTGGCGCACGATTTCAACAACATGTTGGGCGTGATCATCGGCCGGGCGGAAATGGCATTAAATACGGACGTTCCAAGAGACAAACTCCAGCTCAACCTCCAGGAGATCCTCAATGCGGGCCTGCGTTCCGCAGACCTTACGCGGCAACTTCTGGGTTTTGCCCGCAAACAGACCGCCATTCCAAAGATACTGGATTTGAACGGCACGATCTCTGATATGCTCAATATGTTGAGGCGGCTCATCGGAGAGGATATGGACCTGCTATGGGCACCGGGACTCGATCTGTGGAAAATTAAAATTGATCCCTCCCAGGTGGACCAGATTTTGGCCAATCTTGTGGTCAATGCCAGCGATGCCATTTCAGGGGTAGGCACTATCACTATAAGGACGGAAAACGTTACAATTTCTTTATATGATTCGGTTAGGGCAGAGACCCCCGAATTCATCCCCGGACACTACGTCCTGCTGACCGTGAGCGATAGCGGAGTGGGTATGAGTCAGGAAGTCCGCGAGAATATCTTCGAGCCTTTTTTTACCACCAAGGAAGTGGGCAAGGGAACCGGGCTGGGATTGTCCACAGTCTACGGCATCGTTAAACAAAACGAAGGCTTTATTTATGTCGCCAGCGAACCGGGGAAAGGAACCACATTTAAAATCTACCTGCCGCAGTTCGAGGCTGAAACCAACGCACATGTCCCCAATGACGAGGCAGGCGGGGAGCTCCCGACAGGTACGGAAACCATCCTGCTGGTCGAGGACGATGAAGCCATTCTGAACCTCAGCAAGATGATTCTCGAAAATCAGGGCTACACGGTGCTTGCGGCACAGAGTCCGGCAGACGCAATACGTCTTGCCGAGGAGCGTCCGGGAGACCTTCACCTGCTTATTACGGACGTGGTGATGCCGGAGATGCACGGCCGGGACCTGGCAGAACAGCTTGGCGCCATCCGCCCTAACCTCAAGTGCCTTTATATGTCAGGCTATACCGCTGACGTGATAGCACATCGCGGCATTGTGGACGAAGGGGTGAATTTCATTCAGAAGCCTTTTCTCAGCTATGATTTTGCGGCAAGAGTCAGGCAAGTGCTGGGTCACTTGTAATAGATGTCAAGAAAATCGTGTCGGTATCTGTCCTTGCCCCAGAGAAAAGAGGCGCGAAAATCTTAGCAATTTTTGGATCATTTGTTTGCCGAATTGCTGCAGACTGGACCCTTGTTATTCCGTACTATTTCGACCCCATCGCTCCGCGATGAGTGAACTGCGTACAAAACGAAAATCCCCCTTTGGAAAGGGGGAAACGAAAGACATTACATTTGCGACACAATCTTCTTCGCCGCAATGACGGGCTTTTTCCTAATAGCTGCCCGTCTTTATTTGAGCGCTTATGGGGTTGTGCTGATCCCGACCGGCAGCCCCGCCGCCTTTAAACTCACCCCGCTCAGCCATTCTTCCAATTGTATCGGAAGCTTAGGGGACCAGAAGAGTTTGCGGAAGTGGTAACCGTATATGGCCATGGAAATTACCTCACCGAACGAGTTGTGGTAATCGGCGATCGCCTTCCTCATGATCTTCCAGTAATAGATTTTGGATTTATGGTCGATAATGCCCAGGTACCACAGCGAGCGGACAAAGGTGAGCAGGTCATTTTTTTCGAGGTAAGTCTTGGCCCTCGGGCGGTAGGCCCGAAGAAATGCAAGCATCCGGTTATAATACATTTCCGGAGAATAAACGGAGTTCATGACCCAGCGGTAGCCTTCGATTATTTTTTCCCTGTCCATCATGGTGACGAAGTTAAGAGATCCGCCCGCATCCGTATTATCGCCCGAAGATTTGAAGAGCATTCTTCCCTCGCTCTCCAGGCGCGAATGAAGCCGTGTTCCAGGGATCGCGGTAAGCAACCCGATCATTGCGGTCACGATTCCGTTTTTCTGGATGAAGTTTACCTGTCTTTGGAAAACGTCCGGCGGATCGCTGTCGAAGCCGATTATGAACCCTCCCATGACCGCCAGGCCGTGCCTTTGTATCGTTGCAACCGATTCGGAGAGGCTTCGTTTGAGATTCTGCGCCTTACCGCATTCTTTCAATCCCTCTTCGACGGGCGTTTCCAGACCGAGAAACACCTTGTTGAACCCGGCCTGCACCATCAGGTTCATCAATTCAGTATCTTCCGCCAGATTTACGGAAGCTTCCGTCAAGAAGTTAAGGCGCCGAAACCGGCCTCTCTGCCACGAGATTATGGCTCTTAGAAGGCCTTTTACCTTCTCCTTGTTGCCGATGAAGTTATCATCGACAATAAAGACCGTCCCGCGCCAGCCACGGGAGTAGAGCGCCTCAAGCTCGGCCAGCATCTGTTCGTCCCGCTTGACCCTGGGTACCCGTCCATTCATGACTATTACGTCACAAAATTCGCAGTTGAAGGGACATCCCCTGGAATACTGAATCGACATGGACACATAGTCGTTCATATTGATAAGGTCCCACAGGGGGACAGGGACACCTTCAAGAGAAGGAAAGTCCGAGGTCTGGTAAAGCCTCTTTGGCCGTCCCGCTTCCAGGTCCCTTGCAACTTCGGAAATTATCGACTCGGCTTCTCCCAGGACCAGGTGGTCAATATCGGAGAAGTCGTCCGGATATGCCCGGAACAGAGGGCCGCCTCCGACCACCTTCACTCCAAGCGCGCGGCAATGGTCCACGACCTCCCGAGCTGAAATTTTCTGAGCGATCATGGCGCTTATGAAGACGTAATCCGCCCACAGCAGATCCTCATCACTGAGCTCCCTTACGTTTAGATCGACCAGCCTTTTTTCCCAGGAATCCGGAAGCATTGCGGCTACGGTCAAGGCCCCGAGAGGGGGAAATGCCGCTTTTCTCCGCACCACTCGAAGAGCGTGCTTAAAGCTCCAGAAGGTTTCGGAAACCAGTGGATATACTAGAAGAATCTTCATTTGAATCCTTTACTCTAAAGGGAACTGCAAGTGGATAAGGTGACATTCATGGCTATGAGTTTACAGCCTGACTTCACACAGGTCAACAGGAGATCCGCATGAGTCAATCAGCAGATTATACCGTCCCTTTATTGCTTTTTTGTGGACAATTCCGTACATTTTGGTTACTTGCCTAAAACATTTTAGCGTTTAAACTCCACGATATGGAGGAACTCAAAGATATGGCTCTTGTTGTGCAGAAGTACGGCGGGACCTCGGTTGCCGATGCGCAACGTATCAATGCGGTGGCCGGACGGGTTCTCGCGAGGAAGAAAGAGGGCGACCAGTTAGTTGTGGTTCTTTCGGCTCGAGCTGGTGAAACCGACCGGCTGATAAAGCTGGGGCGCGAGATTACCGATTGTCCCGACGCGCGTGAGTTGGACGTTCTGCTTTCCACCGGCGAGCAGACCACTATCGCCTTGTTTTGCATTGCTGTAAAAGCCATGGGGTCCGAGGCCGTTTCCATGACCGGATACCAGGCCGGGATCATGACGGACGGCCGGTTCGGCGAGGCCCGCATCAGTTGGATACAGACCCAGCCCATCATCGATAGCCTGCAGGAGGGAAAAATCGTAGTGGTGGCCGGGTTCCAGGGATATGACGACAACGGGAACATCACCACGCTGGGGCGCGGGGGGTCCGATACTACGGCGGTAGCGCTTGCTGCGGCTCTCCATGCCGGCGTATGCGAGATATACACCGACGTGGAAGGGGTGTTCACCGCAGATCCCAACATTTGTTCAAAAGCGCGCAAGCTGGATAAAATAAGCTACGAAGAAATGCTTGAGATGGCCAGCATGGGGGCCAAAGTCCTCCATCATCGTTCGGTGGAATTCGGCATGAAGTACGATGTGCCCATCAGGGTGCTTTCCTCCTTCATCGATGCGCCGGGCACCCTTGTTACACGGGAGGATGAAATAATGGAAAAGGCGGTGGTTTCCGGAATCACTTACAACAAGAACGAAGGCCGAGTCACGATCACCAATGTTCCCAACCAGCCGGGAGTGGCCGCGAAGGTCTTCCAGCCCATCTCGGCCGCAAATATAAACGTTGACCTCATTGTCCAGGGCGCAAGCGGTATTCCCGGCAAGGCAAATATTTCATTTACGGTTCCCAAGGCCTGTTACGGCCAGACACTTGACATCCTGGCGTTGGTTGCGCCCGAACTGGGCGAATGCCAGGTGATGGGCGATCCCGGCATTGCCAAGGTTTCCATCATCGGGCTTGGAATGAGGAGCAACAGCGGAGTGGCGGCCACGATGTTTGCAACGCTCGCCAAAGAAAACATCAATATCAAGATGATTGCCACCTCGGAGATAAAGGTCTCCTGCATAATCGACGAAAAGTATACCGAATTGGCCGTAAGAGTCTTGCATGACGCCTTCGAGCTGGACAAAGAATTGCGAGGGGGCGGGAACATTCAGATTCAGGAAGAAAAGCAATAGGCCCGGAACATGCCTGGGAGAATAGGCAATGGGAGTGAAAATCTACGATACTACGCTCCGTGACGGCACGCAGGCCGAGGATTTTTGCTTTTCGGCGGACGACAAGGTCCGCATAGCTCTCAAGCTCGATGATATCGGCATTCATTACATCGAGGGAGGCTGGCCCGGATCGAACCCGAAAGATGCGGAGTTTTTCCGGGAAATAAAGAACTATCACCTCAAACGGGCCAAAATCGCGGCTTTCGGCTCGACTCACCATCCGGGTTCGACCGCTGCTTCAGATCCCAACCTCAAGGCCCTGCTGGAAGCAAATACAGAACTGGTAACGATATTCGGAAAAAGCTGGACGGTGCATGTAAAAGAAGCCCTGCACACGAGCCTCGAGCGTAACCTCGATCTCATTTCCGAGAGCATCAAATTCCTGCGCCGGCAGGGAAAAACCGTCTTTTACGATGCCGAACATTTCTTTGATGGTTTCGACGAAGACTCGCAATATGCGCTGACCACTGTTGGGAAGGCGATGGAGGCCGGTGCTGAGTGCGTGATCCTGTGCGACACGAACGGAGGGTCCCTGCCCAGTCAAATCCGAAAGGGCATTGAAGCCTTCAAGGAGAAATTCCCCGATATGCCATTCGGCATTCACGCGCACAATGATTCGGACCTCGCTGTCGCAAACTCCCTGACGGCCGTCGAGATGGGCGCTGTGCAGGTCCAGGGAACGATCAACGGGGTTGGAGAAAGATGTGGAAACGCCGACCTTTGCTCTATAATAGCCAACCTGTGCCTGAAAATGGGACTCGCCTGCCTTGGGCCGGAGAACCTTTCGAAATTGAGATCGGTGAGCCGCTTCATACTGGAGCTGGCAAACATCCCGTCGAACCGCTATCAGCCGTTTATCGGTCGAAGCGCCTTTGCGCACAAAGGAGGCGTTCACATCAGCGCAGTCGAAAAGAACCCGAAGACATACGAGCACGTTGACCCCGGTCTTGTTGGCAACAAACGCAGAATTCTCGTTTCGGATCTTTCCGGGCGCGCCGCAGTAAAGCAAAAAGCAGAGGAATTCGGCCTGGAGTTTTCAAAGAGCGACCCGGTGGCCATGCAGGTGCTCGAAGAGCTAAAGGACCTCGAAAACCAGGGATTTCAGTTCGAGGCGGCAGATGCGAGTTTTGAGCTTCTTATCAACAGGACGATGGGCAAGAGCAAGAAATATTTCGACCTCGTCAGCTTCCGCGTAATCGACCAGAAGCAGAGCGAAGACAAGGAGCCCGTAGCCGAGGCGACTATCCAGATCCGGGTGGGAGGCCAGCTCGAACATACCGCCGCCCTTGGCAACGGCCCGGTGAATGCTCTGGACAAAGCTTTGCGAAAGTCTCTGGAAAAATTCTATCCAGAGCTGAAAAGTATGGAACTTATCGACTATAAAGTTCGCGTCCTGCCTGGCCTTGCAGGCACCGGGTCGAAGGTGCGCGTGCTCATCGAATCCACTGACGGACAAGACCAATGGGGTACGGTCGGAGTCTCCCACGACATCATCGAGGCAAGCTGGCAGGCCCTCGTGGACAGTATCAACTACAAGATGTACAAAGCGGAAAAAAACAGCGGCGCTGCAAAATCCGTAAAGAGAAAAAAAGTGTGATGAAGGCTTCGTATCAAAATTCTACGGGGCCGGCATACCCGGTCAATTCGACGTAGCCCTCTCCCGTCACGGCCTTGCCCAGGGCCCCGGAGCCTTCAGCTCTAACACTTCCTTCCCAGTAGGTTACACGCGTGCTGCCGGGGGTTTGCATCTCCTGATCGGCCATATTGGGAAGAATTTTTATCCGCAGATCTAAAGTAATCACCTCCAGCAGCCATGAAGCCGGATAGAGCGCCCCCGAATGGGGACTCTTCCAGGTGTCGAGAACCCTCACTCGAAATTCTTTGGAAGAAAGCCGGGTGGGCTTTCCTTCCCTGTCCACGAATGTGCCGCTCGATGCCGGGCTGACCCCGCCGGTTTTTTCGCGCATCAGATAGATCATTAGTTCGCTTCCGTCCGATAATTGCAAGCTGAACCAGTCCCAGCCGGCGAATCGGGGATCCAAAGGGGCGTTCTTGAATTCATGGTCCATCCACGCGGTCCCGTGAACCGGCCTTTCCCGCCCGCCAATGGTCACGTTGCCGGTCGCTTCCAGACGGGAAATCGAGTAATAACAACCGGCCTCCCCGGGTCCGTCCCCATTGCTGCTCATGAACGGCTCGTCGTGCACGACGGGGTTCTTAAAAGGAACAAGATCCAGGGTGAATGAAAAATCGGCCGCTTTTGCCGAAAGATGATGGAGTCCAGGAGCGATTACCGCCTCACAGCCGTTCACAAAGACCTCGAACCGGCCCTCCCTTTCACTGGCGCCGGCAAGTTTCAGAGCGGCCCTGGACATCTTTTCAAAATGCATGAATTCATTGGACGAAATATCCGAAATGGCGGCGTGGACAATAAACACCTGATCTGTCCGCCACGCTGACGGCCTTCCGGAGCTTACTTTCACGTCCTGGGCCGGGACTGTGCGAATACGGAAAAAGGTGAGCTCAAAGCCATACCGGGCGCCATCATCCGAGAGCAGATTGCCCGTGTAATACCACCACTCGACCCGGTGAGCCGGGTGCGAAGCATGATCCAATGGAAAACCGAGGTTGCAGGGGCCGGAGACAGTTGGATAATCTGCGGCCGGGGAGTATGTTTGCACCAGGAAAAAAGCAATAATGGCCAGCAGAGCCAGAGTGAGAACTAAACTGAAGTTTTTCCGCATCGATTTGTCTATTCGTTGAAAAGTCCCTTCAAATCCTTACCATTCTATAAGATGAATAAATCAGGAACAGGAGTATAAGATGAAAAGCGCCTGGATGGAATGCACGAAGTGCAAAACTCCCGCTCCGGAGATGAAAGAATCCGCCGTGGGAACATGCCGCCTTTGCGCCGTTCTACATTGCGATGAGTGCCTCAATGAAGCGGGATACTGCACATCGTGCAGTGAAAAAATGGATTACTCAATGGATGAAGCAATTCCGGTATGAGCCGGTTCAGCAAAAATAAACGGTCGTGCTACTGGTTTCAAAGTGGGGGGGCGGAGATTAGACCTTGTTTGCTGAGACCAACCGGGCGAAATGCTCGAACGAACGATCGTAGGTTCTTTCAGCGTCAGGGGGGAAGCAACATCCCGGGAGTTGCCTACTCTTCAGGTGGTATTCAATACACTCGCAGCACACACCCGACTTGGGACATCCGCTATAGGTGCACGCACATTTGCTGCTGTTCTGTTCTTTCTTGCATTCCATCAGTGGACCACAAGCTGATACTGGTTTGAATCGGCTTTGCCGCCCTTTATAAGAACTGCAACCAGTAAACAAAAGAGAACGGCCTCCCAGACAATAACCGCAGTCCAGCTTTCCGTTAGTCCATAAGTAATTCCGCCGCCGATAATCGCAGGAACTCCCGAAAGAACTATCGTTCCAAAGCGCCATGCCCAGTTCATTATCATCTCTCCAGAATGTGGATGTGAAAGAGCGGTTCGTTATTCCTCTAGCATAAGAACATCAATTTTTCAATATTATTGTATTCAGATCGATCACTCTCATGAACCGCTGTTGGAGCGCTTCCCGCATTCGATTCCGTACTTTTTGATCTTGTAGTGGATAGCCCTGCGGCTTATTCCCAGCAGATGAGCGGCTTCCTTCTGAACGAAGCCCGCCTGCTGCAAAGCCCTCAAAATCGCATTTCGTTCGCTTTCATCGAGGGACAGCGAGGAAGTATCGCCTGCTGCAACCGGGGACTTGCGCGGTGCATCGGGGAGTCCGGAAAGGCTCAGGTCGCTTTTGTGAAGTGTCCCATCTCTACACAGGACCACGCTGCCCTCCAGGGCATTTTTGAGTTCTCTCACATTACCCGGCCATGGATATTCGCAGAGCCATTTGATCGTTTCGGCAGGCAGCCTGACCTGCGGAAGGTTCTGGTTTTTGCAGAAGTTTTCCACAAACTGCTGCGCAAGGAGGGGTATATCCTCGCGCCGTTCCCGCAGTGGTGGGATCTTTAGAGTCACTACGCGAAGCCGGTAGTACAGGTCTTCGCGAAAATCGGCTGAGGCGACATCCTCGGCCAGGTTGACGTTGGTTGCCGAAATTACGCGGCAGTTCACCGGGATTTCTTTAAGATCTCCTATTTTTCTGATTTTCCTGTCTTCCAGGAACCTCAGGAGCCTCATCTGCATATCATTGGAAATATTTCCTATCTCATCGAGAAAAAGAGTGCCTTTGTCGGCCGCCTCGATCAGTCCTTTTTTATCCTTGATCGCGTGGGTAAAGGCGCCTCGAACGTGCCCGAAAAGCTCACTCTCCAGCAATCCGCTCGGAGTGGAGCCACAGTCCACAACAATAAAGGGCTGCTCGCGGCGTGGACCTCGCTGGTGCAGAATGCGCGCGACTCGCTCCTTGCCCACCCCGCTCTCGCCAAGGATCAATACGTTCACATCGCTTCGGGCAATGCGGTCCACCAGATCGTACAATTCTCGCATTGCAGGGCTTTTGCCGCCCCAGAGCGACTCGCTCAATGGAGGAAGGGTATCGAGCGTGGGTTTTGGCGCGCTTTTCTTGAGCACCTCCTGGACTTTCGAGATCAGCTCGCGTCCGTTGAAAGGTTTTGTCAGGTAGTCGGTTGCCCCCGCTTTAAGAGCCTTCACCGCATCCGGGATTGTCCCGTAGGCTGTAAGAAACATGACCGGAAGTCCCGGACGGACCTGCTGGGCGGCGGAAAACAGGTCCATGCCTCCCATACCCGGCATCTTTACGTCAGTTATCATCAGGTCTACCGGCCTGTTTTTCAGCAGTGCGAGGGCTTCTTCGCCTCCTGAGGCGGTCAGGACCAGGTAGTCGATCGAGGAAAGCCTGGCTTCAAGAACAGCCAGGATATTCAGGTCATCATCGACTACAAGAATAATTGGTTTGTTGGACAACTTCGTCTCCGAGATGGAGGAGATCACGGGGTGGCTTCCTGTTTCTTCTCCTGATATTTGCGATGTATTTCCTCGAGAGATTCAAGCTGGTGGCGCAGTCGCCGGATTTCACGCTCACGAAGCTCCAGCTTGGATATAAGGGTCTGCATCTGCTTCTCCTTTGTTTGGAGAATCACCCTGGAATCCGTCTCTCTAGCGGCCCTGCGGCCCTTCTTCTCCTCTAGACTCCCAACTGAGGTTTGGAGCCTCAGCAGGAAGGGGGTCATCATTCTCGGGTCCTCACACTCTTGTTGGGAATTAACCTGCAAACTCCATTTTTCCCAGCTTGATATCGCATCTTCGTATTCTTCGGAGGTATTGGCGAGGACGAGCTTGACTGACGAAAGTCCAAAGAGGGCCTGGCGGGAGATTTCGGGATACTGCGTACTTTCGCTGAGCATCTCGAATCCGATTTTCGCCTTTTGATAGTCGTGCGCGTTGAAGGCGTTCGTTGCGTCTTTGAGGGCTTCCTGCTCGACATCACGCCGGATAGACTCAGCGCTGGCCGATTTTTCTTCGGCTGCCAATGAAAATGAAAAAGTCCCCGAAATCAAAAGGAAAATGACAAGACCAATAAGTCTGCGCTGAATCCGCGTTTTCAAAACCATCGTTCATTCTTTCCGATTTAGAGGAAGGGTGAAGCTGAAGATGCTGCCCTCGCCCGGTCTGCTGCGAATGCCAATCTCGCCTCCATGCGCCTCGACGATGTACTTGGAAATGCTCAACCCAAGACCTACTCCGTCAACCTCGTCCCGAACTCCGGATGCCCTGTAATACTTATGAAAGACAAGGGTTTGCTCGGCATCGGGAATCCCCGGCCCACTGTCGGTGACCGAGAACACCAGATGGGGCGCTTTCGCCAAGTCATCCTGACTTACAGAAACCAGAATTGCGCTGCCGTGCGGCGAGAACTTTATAGCATTTCCGAGCAAATTGAGCAAAACCTGCTGTAAGTTATCAGGATCGCAATAGAAATCAAGTATTGCAGGGTCAACTTCCGAATCGATGGAGATATCCTTCGCCTCCGCTGCGGGAATCAATCGCGATATCGCGCCCTGGACGAATTCGCCAAGAGCAATGAAGCGCGGATGGATTTCGACCGCTCCGGCCTCCAGACGCGATATCTGCATGAGATGGTTGAGCAGGGTCGTAATGCGCTCCAATTCGTTGCTTGCTATCAGCAGGAACCGCCTCTGCTTTTCATTTATGTCCCCCATGACCTCTTCGGCAATCAAATTCACCGATTCGCGGATGGAGGTCAGAGGCGTTCGGATTTCATGGCTGAGCATCGAGATGAAATCCGACCTCATGCGCTCTTCTTCAGTGAGCCGGGCGGCCATGTCGTTGAAAGCACCCGCAAGCTCGCCGAATTCGTCGTTCGAATAAATACGGATGGGAGCTGTAAGCCCCGAGCGAGACATAGACTTGATCCCCCGCCTCAGCTCGCGGAGCGGGCGGATCATCCCGAAACTGAAACCAATGACCCCGAACAGTCCGATCAAAAGAGAAGCCGAAACTCCAACCATCCCCCACTCGATCGCTCTTCGACCCTGGGCGTTGAGACTCTTTACCATCCTTTCGATCTGTTGTTCGTTGGCTGCCCTGGCCTTCTGTATCTTCTCGACCCATTCGTTTATGAGTTCTTCCTTGAGCCAGGGAACGTCCGAATGCTCGGCATCGGCCTGTTGCTTGTCGGATGCGAACTGCTCCCGGTATTCCCGGTAAAGAGCGTCCCAGGGATTATCATCACCTCCGCCCGCTCCGAGCCACAGTATATCGAACAGGTTGGATTCGTATTCTTTCTGGCCGGCTGAAAAGTATTCTTTATACTCTTCTTTTTTCAGAAGGTCGTATTTTTTTTCATTCTCCGCCATCCACCAGAGCGTGTCTATCATCTTCTTAGACGCTGTTGAAATGCGGTATTTTCGATTGGCGATATCCTCGGAGATTCTACCGAATTCCTGAATGTGGACGAAAAGAGAGAGAATGGTCCCGTAGAAAACAAGGCAGGCTAAAAGATACCAGGCAAAAAGTTTGACCAGTATTCCAATTTTTATCTTCATAGGCGTAAAAAATCCACACCTCACAGAGCGTCGAAACTGAGTGCCGGCCCTGATTCGGGCATCATCTCCCAAACCCGATCACGGATTATCACGAATAAAAATTACCATACCCGGCCGGGACATCGGACTGCTCGGTTATAGTAAATCATTGGAAAAGCAGCGAAAAGCTAAAAATAATATCAATAGGTGAATAAGTGAATTCCTCAATTTTTCAACCGATTAATGCGCCAGCTCATTATCTGCACTATGGCATGAAATAATCCATTTTGGCATGGTTAGGAATATATCAGCCTTTGGGTCACGCAACCTGTGTCATAGGAGTAACTTCTTTCTCCAACCTTCCTTCTAATCTCTCTCTGGCGATCTCCAAATCATAGTGCGCCTGGAGGTTAACCCAACTCTGTGCGTCGGTGCCAAAAAACCGGGCAAGCCTGAGAGCTGTGTCAGCCGTAACTGCTCTTTTTCCTGCTGCAATCTCGCCGATCCGCCTTTGGGGTACCCCAATGGATTTAGCAAGTCTGTACTGAGTGATTCCGAGCGGTTTCAGGAAATCTTCGAGCAGAATCTCTCCCGGATGAACCGGCGGCATATCTCTTTTCATATTGGATACTCCTCCTTCAGTGGTAATCAGTAATTTCGACGTTTTCGGCATCGCCGTCCCGCCATTCGAAACAAATTCTCCACTGATCGTTTATCCTGATACTCCACTGGCCTTCACGCTCGCCAGTAAGCTTTTCGAGTTTATTAGCGGGAGGTATCCGAAGAAAGCTCAGAGTAGCTGCACCGTGAACCTGAGTAAGCTTTCGAAGGGCAATTCTTTGGATATTCTCAGGCAACTCCAATGAGAATTGTCCGCTAAAAATCTTCTCAGCTTCCTTGTCTTTGAATGATTTAATCATCCTCCGGCGCCAACTCCCGGGATCGATACTAACGCATCTCGATAGTAATGTAAAGCGCTATCGAATTCTCACAAGCTAGACCTTATTTCCCGGTGCTCGGTTGGCCAAGCCTGTAAAATCGGCCCTGTCGGCGTGCCTCTTGCCTGTTCGATTATGAAATGGTATGGTTTTGCGGGCTTTGGGATAGCTCAAGAAGGTTTTTGGGGAACAATCCGGCTACAAAACGCGGTTCGGATTCATAGCATTCAACTTGAAGCATTATTTCGGGCAAGAAGATGAAATATATAAACCCAGATCTGTCCAACTCGGCGCTCGTGACCATTGACGTTCAGCGCGATTTTTCGCTGCCCAGCTCCCCGGCCGAGGTTCCCGGAACGGCAAACGTTGTGCCCTATATCATAAAACTGCTCAACTCCTACCGTGCAAGTAGAAGACCCATAGTCCACATAGTCCGGTTATACCTCAGCGATGGATCCAACGTAGACCTCGCCCGTCGAGAATTTATCCAGAGCGGTAAGGAACTGGTGCGCCCCGGATCAGCCGGCGCCGAACTGGTCAAGGAGCTTCTCCCCACAGCGGATACGGAGCTTGACTGTCCTTATCTGCTCGGGGGAGGGATTCAGACGCTGGGACCCGGAGAGGTTGTCATCTATAAGCCGAGGTGGGGTGCATTCTTTGGGACCCCTCTGCAGGATCATCTCAACGGATTGCAGGTCAACACATTGGTTGTCTGTGGCTGCAATTTCCCCAACTGTCCTCGCACAACGATATACGAGGCAAGCGAACGGGATTTCCGGATTGTACTTGTTGAAGACGCTGTGTCAGGGATATATCCACGAGGGAAAGAAGAACTCCGGGACATCGGCGTTCACCTGTGGTCAACTGATATACTGATCAACAGACTGAACACCGAACATGGAGTTCCAATTTAGGGATTGAGGGATTGAAAAACCCCTAAACCCCTAAATCTTTTCTCACAGTTTCATACCAGGCTGAATCATAGGGGCCTCCGGTTCTTCTTTGCTTTTCTCAACTATATTCAGCCACTTCGAAAGGCAGCGGTCGAGGATTTCTTCTGCCCGCCGGCTGTCGAGCCGGTATTTCTCCGGAATGAATGCGACCGTTGGAGCGTAGATTCCATCCTTTTTAGACAGGAAGGGGCATTTTTCCAGCAATTCGTCCGTGAGCTTCACCAGGTAGGAAAGAGACCTGGAGAGTATGGTGCGGCAGTCCCGGACAGGCACATTTTCCGCTGTGCAGCAGTTGGCGAAAATCCGAAGGCCCTTAAAAGCAGCATCCCCTTCATGGTACTCGGGACGGATTGTCTCTTTTCTAAGAAAGGGCAGAGGAGCTATCAGTGATATTCTTAGCGGTGGTGAGGAATAGTCCTCCCCGCCGGCTATTTTTGTTTCCCTCAGTACGTCAACCAGCCGCTCAGTCCTCGGGTCAAATTCCCTTATGACGCTTTTCACGGACAGTTCATCCAGTTTCCTCGAAATTTCTTCCTTAAAATCACTTCGGACCAGGACGCTGCATCCGTGATTTTCCAAGCAGAGATCGGCGCCGGTCTTTCCCGGATCGGTCTGCTCGGGGCTATCCAGGTAGACTACCCGCAGCTCCCGGAAAGCTGCGGAGGCGAGCTCGGCCAACGCTTCTTGCGCGTGTTCCTCGAAAAGACGGTCCAACGAATCGATTTCTTCCTGTTCGATAAAAGCGACCTGCGAGGCCTGGACAATATCATCAACTGCGACCACCTGGAGTACGTGTTTAGAGTAGTCAAACGGTTCGTGGCTGCCTTTCCACTGGTCGTAAGTCAGAATTTGGAGTTCGTGCTTCAGGGCGTCGGGAAGTCTGTCTATGCCTTCGGTTCCGGTCAGATTTTCTCTGGGAATAATCAGGGTCTTGCAGCCCGCTGCATATGCGGTCTCCAGTTTTACTCCCATCCCGCCTATGTTGGTAACCCGGCCCTGGGTATCGATTTCGCCGGTTGCGGCGACGTCTCGGCGGATTTTTCGATTCCCGAGAAGCGAAGTCAGTGCAAGGGCGATGGAAGCCCCGGCTGAAGGGCCGTCCTTTCTGGTCGAGCCGCCCATAAAGTGCAGGTGCACCGGAATGGACATGTCATCAGCGTCTATGCCCAGCTCGTTTGCCAGATGGAGGATGGCGGTCGATGCGACCTTTCGGCTCTCGTCCATCACGCGCTCGATATTTCCGGTGGTATGGACCATGCTCAGGAAAGATTGGGAGCCGTTCATTCTCTCATGGCCGGTCCGCACCGGGGTTGCCTGAATGGGGATCAGGGTGCCGATCCCCATCTCCATGTTGACCCCAAGAGCCATCATCTCGCCGACACGGTCATCTTCGTTGATAAGGCGCTGGCGAATCGGCGCATCTAGATATTTGTGTATTTTAACAAGGTCAAGCTTTACTGAGCTCTTGCCCTTGGCCATGATCTCCTTGCGCTGGGTGCGGAGAAAAAGTGTGCGTATGATGCGTTCGAGGTCGCGTACACCAGCTTCCGAGGTGTAATCGCGGATAAGGTGCCTCAGGATTTCGCTCTCTTCCTCGGGGTCGAAAAAGATTTCATCCCGCCCGATCAGGTAGCGTTCCCGAATACGCTGGACCAGGAACTCCCTGGCAATGGCGATTTTTTCGTCCACGCTGTACCTGTCCAGAAAAATGACCTCGCATCGGTTGATAATCGCCCCCGGAACCGAGTCGATCGTGTTGGCGGTGAGAATGAAATGGCAGTTCGAAAGGTCTATATCGACTGTGCTCTGGGCATATTTGTCGTGGAAAAGGTGGTTTTGCTCCGGGTCGAGTATCTCGAGCAGGGTGGCGATTGCAAACTTTTCCGTTTTGTCCGCCTCATCCATTATGAACATTCCGTTCATAACGCCCATCTTTATCAGACCCTGAACGATGAGACCCGGTTTTGAGCCCTCATAGGTAAACCCGTAGCCCCGGATGTCTGCCTCATCCTTCATGCCGCCCAGGGAAATCTTGTGGTAGGGGATGCCCAGATTGCGCGCGATGGAAATCGCCAGAGAAGTCTTGCCTACCCCCGGGGGCCCCACGAAAAGAAGGGCGCTCCCGGTCCTGTGCCAGTGCCTTCTCTCGGATTCTTTGAAATGCTGATATCGCCAGATAAGGTTCGCGAAAAAATCCGATATTATTTCCTTTGGCTTTTTCAGGCCGTAATGAGAGCGCCCAAGCCCTTCGTCAAATTCTTCCGGAGATGCCCAGATATTTTTTATTTTCCCCCAAGGAATTGCGAGCAGGGTTTCAATCAGTTCGGTGTACTTTGCGCCGCTTTGCCCTGTCGCGTTCATCTTATTCTTTTCAATCAACTCGTTTACCCCTTGCGGTATGTCAGGGTCGATCCGAGCATCATCCATGCGCTCTTTGAGAGTTTTTGCGGGCGGGGGCGCAGGCTCCGTTCTTGGTTGGGGGAACACTGGCTGAGCTTCCTGTCTGTCCATGATGTCTCCTGGTTCCACGAATACCTCCAGATTTTTTTTGAAAATATCGAAAAGTTGAGTCGTAGGTATTTCCTGGTCCAAATTTGGCGAAATATCAAGCTCTTTCAATAGCGGGGCTACCCCCCAGCGTTTCCTGAACGCTTTGAACAGCTCCATCCCTTCTATGGAATCGTGGTGAATGGTAAGGGCAAACAACCGCAGGACCTTCCTCAGATCTGCCGTTTTTTTTGAAAGTGCGTGGCCTGAGATGAGACTGTTGCGGTAAGAATGGCTCAGGACCCTCAGCTTCATTTCCAAATCAAGGTCTGTAAAAAGATTGACGAGGAAGCTTCCGGGCAAGTCGGCAAGGTGCCTGGAATAAGCTGCTGCCATTCGCCCCAGCCTGAAATCGAATTCGTCGCGGCGTTGAGCCAGGTCCAGCAGCTCGACATAATTTTTCCCGATTATGCCGTTTACCGGATTGCTCAGCACTTCCAGAAACGCATGATAACCTTTCGGGTCTTTTTTCCCCCAAGTTGCCGCAAACTCTATATCAGAGCGGATGACGTCAAACTCGTTTGAGTTGGGAAAGACAAGATGCTCGAAATGGTGTCTCAAAAGAAACTCGGAAAATTTGAGCATCCCTCGCTCTTTCATTGCCCCTGGCCGGCTCTTTGAACTCCGCCCGATAGGAAAGAATATGGGCCAGATAGTCCAACAGATTCTCATGTATCAGGATGGTCCAACTTCTTTTTTGACGCAAAAGCAGCGTCGGCAACAATATCTTGTTTTCCTCGTCCTCCATGCGGCTGAAGACGATGGACTGGCGAAGGTCCGCGAGCTGCACAAGGCTCACCCCCCGGTCGTTTCTGAAATAAGGTATGATATTTTGACTGAGTATGGTCTGAAAGGCCTGAAATACACTGTTTATATATTTATACGCGGGGGCAGGCACGGTACTCAGAATCTTGTGATCCAACTCTATGGGGAGCATCGGCAAACCTCCTGATCCCTGCGAAGCTCAAACTGACGGAAAATCGTCTTAAGAGAATATAGACACACGGCCACCTTCTATCCAGTGCCCGCTGAATTTAGGTAATAATGGCCGGCATTTGAGATGACACTCGTTTACAGATGTAATTTAGCTCATACCGAGTTCCGTCGACCGGCGTGAGGCCGCTTCCACACACTCCATCAAAGCACCCCTGAGTGAATATGATTCCAGGACCTGCAGCCCGTGGATCGTAGTTCCCCCCGGGGATGTTACCATGTCCTTAAGTTCCGCAGGGTGCTTTCCCGTGCCCTCGAGCATCATGGAAGTCCCGATAACCGTCTGGATTACCAATTCCCGCGCGGTTTGCCTGGGCAGTCCCATGAAAACCCCGGCATCGATGAGGGCCTCGATTACGAGCAGGACAAATGCCGGTCCACTTCCGCTAAGACCGGTCACGGTATCCATCAGCTTCTCCTCGACTTCCACGGCTTTGCCCACAGCGCGGAAAAGCGCCAGGCTCATCTCCATCTGCGCAGCGGAAACCGCCTTTCCTCGCGAAAGAGCGGAGGCCCCTTTCTGGACAAGGGCAGGGGCGTTGGGCATGACCCTTACTACAGACGTCTTGTCCGGCAGGCGCCCCTCAAGGATCGAAAGGGCAATTCCGGCCGCAATGGATATGACGAGCGGCTTGTGTGCGAGGTGAGCACGAAGCGTATCCAATACCTGAGTCATTACCTGTGGTTTTACGGCGAGCAGGATAACGCTGCTGGATTCGGCAAGCTCCCCGATGGTGTGGCGTCCCGTTATTCCGAATTCCTTCTCCAGGTATTGAATACGGGCCGGAATTACGTCGTAAGCGAAAACCTTTTCGGCAGGAAACAGTGAGGCAGCGATCAGACCGCGAATTAACGCCTCCCCCATGTTCCCCCCGCCTATGAACCCGATGCTGTGGTCCTTTAACATAATTATTCCTCCTGAGATGCAAATGCAGTATTAAGCAATAGCAGACCGGTATCCGGTTCGCAAGCGAAGACCTATTAGAAGAATCGGGATTCGGATTTCAGTTTCTCACCGATCATTGTTCACTGCTCTCACGGGTTGTCTTCTGGGGATATGTAATTATAGTTTTGAGAAATTGCCACAAACTTTATAATAACTATATCCAAAACAACCGAGGCGCCGGAATCAATTATGACAAAAGCAGATGAAGGAAAGACCGTGGATTTATCCTCGAAAGTTAGCCAGTCGGCCGGTAAGCACTCTCCTCTTGAAGAAAAAATTCGAAAGCTTCCCATTCCTGTCAGCTCCGTCTTTCTGGGACAAGACGGCAAAATAAGGCCTGCGGCTTTCAAAGAAACCGGTATGACCCTTATTTGCGAGGGGCACGACCGAATCGCAGAGGCCTTTCCGAAGTTGATCTCGCGAAGCAGAAGCATCGTTTTGGAAGCCGTCGCCGGCGATGAGTCCCACAGGGTTAAGGGGAAAAGGGTCGCTGTGCTCTTCTCGGGCGGTCCGGCTGCGGGAGGCCACAACGTGCTCGCCGGTATTTCGGCTGCCCTCGGAAACGACAACACTCTGTTTGGGATACGAAAAGGGCCCAAAGGCCTGATCAAAGGGGACCTGTTCGAAATAAACAAAGAAAGCGTCAAGTCCATTATCAATATTGGCGGGTTCGATTTTCTGGGGACTGACAGGACGAAGATCAAGAGCCCCGAGCAGTTCGAAAAAGTCAAGCAGATGGTTATCAAAAACAGGCTCGATGGTTTGGTGATTGTTGGGGGCGACGATTCCAACACGAACGCGGCATTCATAGCAGAGTACCTGGAGACTGAGGGAATCGATTGCGGCGTGATTGGGATCCCCAAGACGATCGATGGTGATATGGCGGCCGGGAAGTATCTGCCCATTTCATTTGGCTTCGATACAGCCACGAAGATATTCTCAGAGTTGGTGGGAAATCTGAACCAGGACGCCGCATCTGCCGTTAAATACTACCATTTTGTAAAACTGATGGGGCGAACAGCCAGCAAGATCACCCTCGAAGTGGCGCTGCAGACCAAGCCCGCAATTGCGCTCATCTCGGAGGAAATCGCCGAGAAGAACATGTCCCTGGACAGCATTGTCGATTATGTCGTGCGAATTATTACCCTGCGGCGCTTGAAAGGTCTGAATCACGGTGTGATTCTGGTGCCTGAGGGGCTGGTGGAGTTCATTCCGGAGATGAGGCGGCTGATCGACGATTTGAATAAAGTGCTTGCCGAGTATGAGAGGGATCTAGCCGACCTGCCCTCGCTCGAGCACAAGCGGGAGTTCCTTTTGCCGCATTTGAGCGCCCAATCGGCGCAGTTGATGGCTTCGCTTCCGCCCGCTATTCAGGAGATGCTCATCCTGGACCGTGACGATCACGGAAACGTGAAGGTCTCTCAAATCGAGACTGAAAAGCTGTTGGTCGAAAAGATCCGCTATCGCTTATCTGAGATGAAACGTCATACGGACCGGTTCTTCGGAACAGGGGAAGGCAAAATCGAAGCGACTCCCGAGCAGGTGGAGGATTTCAAAAAGGTTACTCTGTCAACGCAGTCTCATTTTCTTGGGTATGAGGGTAGAAGCTCGAAACCCACAAAATTCGACGCCGCATTCACGTTTCAGCTCGGTTTGACGGCCGGTTCTCTGGTGCTTGCCGGAAAAACGGGTTACATGGCCGCTATAACCGACTTTCACACGGGCGGCCGAGTCCTGGGCCTGCCGCTGACAGGGCTGATCACGGCCGAAATGCGAAAGGGAAAAGAAGAATTCGTTATTGAGAAGTCTCTTGTTGAATTGAAATCCCCATCGTTCAGCGTATTTGCTCAAAACCGGGACAAATGGGCGGAAGGGGATCTTTTCTGCAGCCCGGGGGCCATACAGTATTGGGGGCCGACCAGCAAGCAGATCCCCATCATAGTGGCGCTTGACCAGGGCTACCCCGATTTTGACGATTTCAACCTGGGCGAAGAAAAGCAAATCGTGACCGAGTGAACTTTAAAATGTGGACCGGATTTCCGGATGCAAAGATTCCGGATGCAAAGATTAAGGTGTTGGAATGAAGTTGCTAAGAATAACCGTAATGCTGCTCATTTTGTTGTGTCTATCGAGTTACCTTCTTCCGGCGTCGTTTGCTCAAAATACCCCTGCCGAAGGCGACATGTTTCCCGATCTCAAGCTCCCCCTGCCCCAAAAAATGGAGGACCGCGAATATCTTAACGTCGATCAGGGTCCGTTTCAGCTCTCCCGGGTCGATTCTGAAGTATTGATCGTTCAAATCTTCAGCATGTACTGCCCTCATTGCCAGAAGGACGCACCAACCGTTAATGCTCTCTACAGGGCGATTTCCGCCAATCCCGGGACAAAAGGCCGCGTTAAAATGCTGGGAATCGGCGCCGGGAATTCCTCATTTGAGGTAAACGCGTTCAGAGACCTTTACAGGATTCAGTTTCCACTTATCCCTGACTCGGATTTCAGACTTCACAAACTACTGGGCGAGGTTCGAACCCCCTATTTTTTTGTACTGTTGAAGAAACCAACCTGCCTGCAGGTCGTATATTCCAGGGAAGGGGGTATCGAAGACCCTGATTCTTTTTTGAAACTCGTATGCACCAAGACCGGTATTAGCCTAGGTAAATAGGCTCGCATATTTAAAAGGGTTTATTGGATGAACAGAATTTGCGTATTTTTATCAACTCTTTTTGTTGCCCTGCTTGTGAGCGCCGCAGCTTTCGCCATATCCGAACAGTACCAGGGAAGAATTTATCAGCCTGGCCATCTTAAGCCTGTTGACAGCATGGGCGCCCTCAAAGTGGGGGACAAGGCGCCGGATTTCACTCTTCCGTCCCTTTCCGGCACACCGGTTTCGCTTAGCGCGTTCGCCGGAAAGAAAAATGTCGTGATATCCTTTGTGCCTGCTGCATGGACTCCGGTCTGTTCGGAGCAGTGGCCCGGGTACAATTTGCTGCGGGCGATGTTCGAAGCAAGAAACGCAGTTATGCTCGGCATTACGGTGGACAATATCCCGACTCTTTTTGCCTGGACCACGGACATGGGAGAGGTCTGGTTCCCGGTGCTCTCTGATTTCTGGCCCCACGGGGAAGTGGCCCGCAAATACGGGGTGCTGCGCTCAAACGGCGTTTCCGAGCGCGCACTGTTCGTAATCGACAGGAAGGGAGTGATCAGGTACATCGACGTTCACGACATAAATGAGCGTCCGAAAATGGAAACGCTGATGGCCGAACTTGATAAACTGGATAAATGAAACTGGAGGAAGAACATGGACAAGAAGAAAAGGCGAATGGTCCGGGGGGAATGTCCCCAGTGCGCGTGCGGAGACGTATCGTTCATACCGTCGGAGGAAATAAAAAAGAAGTACATCGGTCCTGAAGACCAAATCGAGATTTTATGCCCCAGTTGTGGGACCAAGATCAAGGGGCAATTGGAGTCCGAAGAGGAAAAATAGCAGAGGAACCGGTAAAAGCTGTTCCGCCACGAGAGGAGGCAAAAATGAACACCCCCAAAGCTTGTCCTGGCTGGCAAAATTTCCAAAACCTGTCATCTTTCGAATGCAAATGCCCGGAGTGCGGGAAAACAAAGGAGATATTTTCCGACGAGTTCGATAGAGAGCATTACTGCCGCGGTTGCGATCAGAAAATCGATTTCACCAGGTGCGCGCTTTCGGGTTCGGCAAAATCTGTCTGATACTGAGTTGCGTTCAAGATAGTAAAATCCCGTGCCCCGCATCGCTCCGCGATGAGTGAACAGTGAACAGGAAAAGCTTTCAAAGCAAAATCCCTGACCTCCTTCAGAATAGGGGGAGCCCCTTTAGAAAAGGGGGGTGACTTGGCGACTTGTTTTGCCTCCCCCTTTTGTAAAGGGGGACCGAGGGATTTTGGCCCCTTCAGCGTAAACTTGAACGCAACCTGGTGTGAGATGCCGGCCGAAAGTTAAGAACCGATTCAGAGAAGGGGAGACGCGGTGAGGGAATAGAAATAAGAAGCGCGGCCAAGTGCAGGCCTCCGCCGGCTTTCTCCCCTGCAGCCCGTGCGAGGGAATAAAATTGGGGTCTTTCGTCAAGCGGAACAGTCTTCTCATTTACTGGATCGTCTTTGCTGCTTTCACACTACGTCAAGCGAAGTTTCCAGGTTACATCGCACATCCTGAAAGTTGGCGCTACCCGTGGGGGGCCGTAATTTTAGTATGGGCACTGATTGCTTTTCTGATCGGCATATTGTACCTGATAATTCGCCCAGCTAATTTTCACCGCTCATGGGGGCGTTTAATGTATGCCCTTACCTACTCAGGCCTTCTTGTTATCTTGGGGGCTGCTTCGACTGTCACTGACATGCCTGGGTATTACTACGTACCGGCCCAGTTTTCCTTAGTCACAATGGCCTTCGTGCTTTTATTTACTTTAGCACAGCTAGCTATCGCACTTTGGGGTTATCTGATCAATCGTCTAACGCGAAAGGGCCGCTAAACCACACTAGACAAAATGCGCCGTGCTTTGTGGCCCATGCAACCGGACAAAAGAGCGTATACTGTCCCTAAAGGGAAAACACCCTTTAGGCCCTTCGTAGGTTTGCGGACAAGCCAACAGGCTTATAACTGGACAAGAAGGCAAAACCCCTGTGTGGCAACGCGAACGTTTTGGGGACTAGACCAATTCAAGGCGGAGTTCGCGTCCAACAAGCGCGGCGGCGCGTTGAAGCGTTTCAATAGTAACATTGCCTTTTGCCTTAAGAATGCGGTCAACCTGCGCTCGGCTCGTGTGCATCTGCTCGGCCATTTGGGCTTTAGTCATGCCCCGCTTCCGCATTTCCTCGGCAAGCTGCCACGAAATCAGCCGCGTAACAGCCTCGGTCTTTGCCAGCTCGCAAATGCCTTCTTCACGCAAAAAATCGTCAAGCGTCGATCCCCAATGTTGGTTTTTTTTGGTCATGATGTCATCTCCTTCACCCGCTTCCGAGCCGATTCGATCTCGTCCGATGGTGTCTTCTGTGTTTTCTTGATAAAGCCATTTACGACGCCTATTCGTCCCTCGTGGACGAAAAACAGTATCCGCGCAATGCGGCGGCTCGGCAAATGGCTGCGCACTTCCCATAGTCCACCGCCAAGAGAACGACACAGCGGCATTCCGACCGGCCAGCCCACTTGCACGGTCGCAAGGTCGATGCCGATAGTTTGCCTGTCGTCATCCGGCAAGCCACGCAACCAGTCCCTGACCGGCTCAACGCCGGTCGAATTTCAATAGAAAACAACGGGTATTTCTTTCAAATGCTGACCGGCCATGAACCACCCTGCAAAAAGAAATGTATCATTTATAGTACATTTTCACAAGAGGCAAGCTCTTTTTCGGGCAGTTCGCCATTTTGTCCAGTTATCGGCGTTTTTCACACCACGCAAACCCGCGCGGGTGCTGGGGGCGGTTTTCGCGTTACGTACAGTACAACAAACTGTCCAGTTTCGCCCATTGTTTTTACTGGCTTTTGTGCTCGCCAGCACTCGTGCCGCTTAAAGCCCTGTAAAGCGTTCGCCGCGAGACGTTGAGCGATTGACCCACATTGTCAGGACCTCCCCTCTGCTCTATCAGCTTACGGGCGTGGGCGACCTGTTGCGCGGATAACATTTGATAAAATATTCCGAGGTAAGAGGAAATAGAATGTTGTTGACAAGTGACAATTGTCGGTTTACAATCCTCGTATGATAAAACGGTTTCAACATCGCGGCCTTAAGCGGCTCTTCGAGGATGACGACCGCAGGGGAATAAACGCCGAGCATGTTGAGAAAATGCGCCGCATTCTGGCGCAATTGAAAAGCGCCTCACGACCGGAGGACATGGACATCCCCGGCTTTAGGCTCCACCCGCTTAAGTGGGACTTGGCGGGGTTTTGGAGTGTCACAGTAAGAGCAAATTGGCGCGTTATCTTCCGGTTTGAGGACGGCGCCGCGACCGACGTCGATTTAATCGACTACCATTAGCGGAGGATTAAGACATGATGACAATGAAAAACCCACCGCACCCGGGGGAGACAGTCCGCTACGATTGTCTTGAGCCTTTGGGATTGACTGTAACCGAAGGGGCAAAGGCGCTTGGCGTGACGCGCCAGGCGCTCAACAACCTCGTGAACGGCAAAAGCGGGATTTCGCCGGAAATGGCGATCCGGCTTTCCAAAGCCTTCGGGAGCAGCCCGGAAACGTGGCTTAAGATGCAGCTTGATTATGATCTTGCCCAAGCGCGGCGGGGTGAGGACAGGATTCTGGTCAAACGCGTGCAACAGCGGCAAAACGATCAACCCCATGTGGTTTAGACTGACGCCCTGTAAAGCGTTCGCCGCGAGACGTTGAGCGATTGAGCCACGTTGTCAGGGCCTCCCCCTGCTCTATCAGCTTACCGGCGTGGGCCCTGTTGCACGGACAGCAACCGCTTCCAGCCCATCCGCACCCCGCGAGACACAGCCGCCGCTCTGCCCGTGGGTGTTTCCGTGTCGATTGCTTCCGTTAGCGACCGGGAAGCCACGCCATTCGCTTTCAGATCATCCAGCAGGGGGATAAGGTCACGCAACGACCGGCTCAGCCGGTCGAGCTTCCAGACTGTCAGCATGTCACCGGCCTTGAGGGCCTTAAGGCATTTTTCCAGCGCTGGCCGTTTGGTGTTCGTACCCGCGGAAAGTTCAATAAAAACAGGACGCAATCCTTGTCGGTGAATTTCCCGCCGCACCCTGCCCCTCGCGAAGCGATAGAACCAAAGGGAGCTATTTACTGGGTTTTGGTCTTCAGTGAAAAGCCCTGGATAAGATGTCGTCATTCCGGCGGCGCTTTTGGGCCGGAATCCAGGTATTTTTCCGGATTGCATAGAAATCAAAGCACTGGACCCCGCCCTCACGAAATGATCGGGCGCGGGCTATACGCATCACATCACGCAACGCACGTAGCGGAGGCCCGAACATGAGTGAGGGCCCAGCCTAAAATCTGCCGGGGTGACGTAATGCGGCCTCCTATCCACGTGGATAATATGCAGCGTGCCAAGGCTCCGGCCGCTTTGAGCGGCCCACGGTTTCCCGGGCCTCCGGCTTGGCCGGAGGAATCTGACCCTTTTTAAGGGTTTGAAGAAACGCGCCGTCTGGGACGAAGCGCAAGCTGTCGATTTTAGCCGTTTCATAAGAGGCCTTGGCATCCTTTCTATTAATAAATGGTTATGGAAACATAACGGGCCATAGCTGCAGGTTGTCTCCAGCTTGATGATGCCGGTCCTCTAGACACAGACGGAGGGATAACCTCAATTAAGTCGTATTTGGGTCAATACCTCGAAATTGCTTCTGCGAGTGCTTATCAAATGAAAGTCAGTGTATTCCCTCTCGTGAGGGCCTGAATCGACTGATTTTTATCATTCTAAGGAGAGCGAATGCCTAATCGTCTTGCGGGGGAGAAAAGCCCCTACCTGTTGCAGCACTCCCAAAATCCGGTGGAGTGGTATCCATGGGGAGAAGATGCATTTCGGAAGGCGAGTCTTGAAGACAAGCCCATTTTCCTTTCAATTGGATACTCTACTTGTCATTGGTGCCACGTGATGGAGCGCGAATCTTTCGAAGACGAGGAAGTTGCCGGCCTGCTCAACCGGAGCTTCGTATCCATAAAGGTAGACCGCGAGGAGCGGCCGGACATAGACCAGGTTTATATGACCGTATGCCGGGCTACCACGGGTGGAGGAGGGTGGCCGCTGTCCATTTTTATGGGTCCGGACAGGAAACCCTTTTTCGCCGGGACCTATTTCCCCAAAAGAGCCCGGATGGGAATGCCGGGTTTAATGGAAATAGCAGGTAAAATTTCTGAACTATGGTCCGGTGAACGGGAGCAGCTCGGCAGGCTAAGCGAAGAAATAACCCGCGCCATTGAGCCGAAGAGGCCTGAACGGCCTGGACCGGCTTCCCGGATTGGATCTGCTGGAGAGGACCTGGCGCGAATTGGCCAGGTCGTTTGATCCTGTGTGGGGCGGATTCGGGAGCGCCCCTAAGTTCCCGAACCCTCATAATCTAACCTTCCTGACGCGATGGAACAGCCGAAATCCAGGGTCCAATGCGTTTGAAATGGTTGAAAAAACGCTCTTGTCCATGCGCTTTGGCGGGATATTCGACCAGATCGGCTTCGGTTTTCACAGGTATTCGGTCGACGAAAAATGGCTGGTGCCGCATTTCGAAAAAATGCTCTACGACCAGGCGCTGCTTGCGCTCGCCTATGTCGATGCCTTTCTGGCGACCGGCGAAGCGAAGTACGCAAAAGTTATAAAGGAAATCTTCGAATACACAGCCCGCGAGATGCTGAGCCCTGAAGGAGGTTTCTATTGTGCTGAAGACGCGGACAGTGAAGGAAAAGAAGGGACCTTCTATACCTGGACGCCAGGGCAGGTGGCAAGCATCCTCGGTAAAGACGCGGGAGAGATTTTTTGCCAGGCATACGGCATCACCGCCCGGGGAAATTTTGAAGAGGGAATGAGTATCCCGTTCATTCCGAAGTCTTTTGAGATTCTTGCACGAACTTTGGGAATGGGTCTTCCGGAACTGGAGAAACTCCTTGAGGATAGTCGCAAAAGGCTCTTTGAGAGCCGCGAAAAACGGGTGCATCCCTTAAAAGACGATAAAATTCTGGCCTCCTGGAATGGACTTATGATAGCGGCGCTCGCCAGAGGCGCCCAGGCGCTTGGAGACAGCTCCTATGCCAAGACGGCGGCTGGTGCCGTGAATTTCATTCTGCAAAGAATGCAGACCTCAACGGGGCGGCTCTATCGCAGATACCGCAAGGGTGAAGTCGCCCACCCGGGGTATGCAGACGATTACGCATTCCTCATCCGGGGTCTTCTTGAACTCTACGAAACCACTTTCGAAGTGGCCTATCTCTCCGAAGCGGTTAGACTTCAGGAAGATATGTCCAAAATTTTCGGGGACTCCGACGGAGGGTTCTATTTCGTGGGAAACGACGGTGAGGAGTTGATAGTAAGAGAGAAGCTGATTTATGATGGGGCGCTCCCTTCAGGCAATTCCGTTGCGGCGATGAACCTGCTTCGGCTTGGCAGGATGACCGGAAACCCGGAATTCGAAAAACAGGCGGATTTGCTCATGACATTATTTTCCAGACAGGTCGCCTCCATGCCCTCCGCTTACACGCAATTCATGCAGGCGCTGGATTTCTCGCTCGGCCCCACGCGTGAAATACTCATCGCTGGAGATTTATCATCTCCCGGGACAATACAGATGATAGAGACCGCTCACAGGCTCTATTCTCCAAACCGGGTGTTGATGGTTAAAGAGAGTGGAAAGCACGGAGAGGATTTATCAAAAATAGCGCCGTTTACCGGGCCGATACCTTCAGGGGGAAACGGTCCCGCTGCATATGTATGCGAGAATTTCAGTTGCCGCAATCCTGTCGGAAGCCCAGCCGAGCTGGAGTCTATTCTCCGGGCGGTGGGACCGCCAGCCAACTAAGCCACTGCCTTCGGCGGGTGGCACCGGCGTGGAGTTTTCATCCCGCACCTCTGGATGGACACAGGTTTACGCTCATGGCGCGATTAAGGCGCTATCTGGCAGAAACATGGCGTGATCATGGCGCGATTGTGAAAATGTGCCCGGATCGTAACTGGCTGTAACGTCAACTAAAACAAAAAATGCAGGCTGTGGCACGTATCTTGCTCTCACTAGAAAAGAAAGAGAAACCAACTCTTTCCTCCTCAAAGCTAACCGGTTCTAGCCCCTCCGGTTAGCTTTTTTTTCATATGCAACCTCTTACAGGAATGCAGCACAATGGGAAAAATTCTTCTCGGAATCTCCGGTTCGCCTAGAACATTCGGGAACTGCGAACTTTTCATAAAAGAGATTTTCAGGCAACTGGGAGAGGGCTGGGAACTGAGGCTGGCGTGTCTTCCCAAACTCGACATAAGACCCTGTCGAGCCTGTTACCAGTGTCTTTTCGATGAGATGAGGTGCCCTCAGCAGGATGACTTCCTCCCTTTGCTGAATGCTCTTGCAGAAGCTGACGCATACGTGGTCGCTGCCCCCGTCTATCTTTTGTCGGCAAACGGGAGCCTAAAAAAATTCGTGGACCGTGGGCTTCAATTCCATGCGCTTGTCGACCGGCTATGGGCAAAACCGGCGGCGGGAGTGGCAATTGCCGGGATCGAAGGCATGGAGGGGAGCACCAAGCGCGACGTGGAGAGCTTTGTAAAGATGACATTGGGCGATCTGCGCGGATCCGCCGTGGTTTACGGCGCGCTCCCCGGGGAGGTTCTGCTCTCTTCGGCGAACAAAGAAACCGCCGCAAAACTCGCCCGCGCCATATTGGATACGGCAGGGCGGGTCAGCCCTGTTGGCCCGGTTTGCCCACTTTGCGGAGGTGACACTTTCAGATTTCTGCCGGACGGGAGAGCCAGGTGTATGCTTTGTTCCGGTTCCGGCCCATGGGAATGGAACGACGAATCGCTCCGTTTTCACATTGATCACGGGGAACATGATCTTTTCCTTAGCAAAGATGGCGTAAACCGCCACGCTGAATGGCTCCGGGGGATGAAGGAACAATTCATCGAACGGAGAAAAGAGTTGAAAGCGGTAATCAAAGAATATCTCGGGGTAGGGACATATATCGGGGGCAAGTAATAGAATTTATCCCCACCCGGCCTTGAACTCAACTCCGTATCAGACGTTCCGGCAATTTGTTCTGAACAAACGAGATCATTAAGCCTGCAATGTTCGGCCAATGGTCATGATCTCCGCTTCCTTCGTCCCTTCGTAGATCTCAAGAATCTTTGCGTCGCGGTACCACTTCTCTACGGGGTATTCTTCGATGTATCCGTACCCGCCGTGAATCTCCATAGCATTGTTGGCGCAGAATACGGCTGTCTGACCGCTGAAGAATTTAGCCATAGCGGCCAAATGATAATCGGGCCGACCTGCATCAATAAGCCAGGCTGACTTATAGACCAAACCGCGCAGGGCCTCGATGTTGATGGCCATTTCCGCCAGCTTCTTCTGTGTGAGCTGGAAGGAACCCAATGGCGCGCCAAATGCCGTCCTTTCCTTCGCATATTGGATGCTTGCCTTCAGACATGCCTCGCTGAGTCCCAACCCCTGGGCCGCAACCATAATGCGGCTGGTATCGAAGAAATGCATCAATTCCTTAAATCCTTGCCCTTCCGTGCCCACCAGATTACTCAGGGGAACACGCACGTCCTCGAAGGCGATTTCCGCCGTGTCAGAGCTGCGAATGCCCATCTTCCCTTTGATCTTGCTTCTGGAGATGCCTTTGGCATCAGCGGGGACAATGATGAGGCTGAAGCTGCTGTGCCTCTTTGCCTCCGGATTTGTGATACACTGGACTACCATGAAGTCGCAAACTGACCCACCGGTGATGAACATCTTGTTCCCATTGATGACGTAATCGTTTCCATCCTTAGCCGCTTCGAGTCTTGTATCCAGCCACATCCGTACCGGCATTGGGCTCCGTGAACGCTCCGGCGCAGACCTTCTCGCCCGAGCAGACCGCCGGCAGGTAGGCCTTTTTCTGCTCTTCCGTCCCATACTGAAATATTGCTTCACAGCCAAAATCGGCGGCTACGACATTCAGCGCGATTCCCATGTCGACCTTGGAGAATTCCTCCATGATCAGTGTGGTCCCCAACTGGCCAGCCCCTGCTCCGCCGTACTCTTCCGGAACCCATGCGCCGACAAGGCCGTACTCGGCTGCCTTCTTCCGGATCTCGGGCGTGTACGTCTCGAACTTGTCGCATTCGTGGGAAACCGGGGTGAACTCGGTGACGGCAAACTTGTAGGCCATGTCTTTCAACATTCTTTGTTCTTCAGTCAGATCAAAATCCATCTTTGGTCTCCTTCCCTTCATTCGGGGTGTTTCCTGCCATATTTTCGGCAGCCGATCGAATAACATTCACGGCGCCCGCCAAGTTAATTTGTCCCACGTTGTTGAAGCCATTTATAGGCATGGGACCATTCTTGCGAGTACTTTAGTTCGGGTGTTGCAGCCGAACCGCCGCAACAGCATTGTCTATGATAGGAACGTGACCTGCTGCACGATTTCTTTCCCTTTAATGAGGAGACGGACGGCGTCCTGCACGGAGGGATCCCGGATGGGCTCCACCAGTGAGACTTCCAGTCCTTCCCCATTACGCCTCGTCTTCCAGCCAACGATAAACCCGGGCACGAACGCGTAGCTGCAGCCGCCGGCGCCGCAGCAAGCAGTGTCAAAGACGGCCCACCCCAGGAGGTAGAAAATCTCGCGATGGCCCAAAGGCAAACGGACCTCCGCCGTGAGGGTGTAACGCCCGCAGATGGCGGCGACTTCCTCATCGAGCGCCCGGTGGACGTAATCCTGCAGGGTTGACGTCTTCATATCAAAACCATGGCCATGCCTCGATGGCCTCACTCATCCATTACGGCCAGTCCGTTTCCCAGAACAGTTTTCCCTTCCTGGTTTACGGCGTGGAAGATGTAACGGCCTGAGCCCAGCTTCCAGCCTTCGGTGAAGAGGGTATCTCCCGGATAGACCACGTTCATGAACCGCACGGCAAAGGATTTGAGGTGAGCCGGATCTCCCCGGCAAACGCTCGCTAAGACCGCTCTTCCGGCATAGCCGAAGCTGCACAGACCATGAAGAATGGGCCTGTCGAAGCCGCCCTTTCTTGCAAAGGCGGGATCGATGTGCAATGGGTTCTTATCTCCGCTCAGCCTGTAGAGAGCCGCCTGGTTATGCGGGATGATTTGCTCCACTCGAAAATCCGGGCTTACTCCCACCGGTGGGTCGAGCTTCTGCACCTTGGGTCCGTAGTCCCCTCCGAAATTCCCGGCGCTGCGATCCACCAGGACTGTTTTGTTCTCGAAAAGGAGCCCTCCCGCATCATCCCTGGTCTCGAGGCCAAGATTGACCACTGCGCCCTTATCACCCTTGTCATAAATAGACTCACAAATGGCGGTGGTGTGGACGGTGCCCGAAGTGGGGATGGGGTTGTGCAGGACGATCTTCTGCTCGCCGTGCAGCAACGCGTAAAAGTTGATCCCGGCGGCAGAAATAAAGGGAAGGAGCGCGGACATGAGTGGGATCACGGCGAACGTAGGGAAAACCTTCAGGTTCTTCTCATAGACAAAATCAAGCTCATGCTCCCCGGCTCCGATCCCGAGGGCATACAGTATGACCGTATCCTCATTATAGCGGAAGGAAACAGGATCCATTCTCTTTCCGATTACATCCAGATTGATTGCCATGTTCCCGACTCCTCATGATTAGTTGAGCTATCACAGAAAGGAGTGACCATGCGGGCAGAAAAAGCTGGAGTCAGGAGTCGGAATAATAAACAATCCCCCTGCATTGGTTTTCAGGGCTAGGTGTTCCGATCTGCGACTCCCAGGCTTCGACTCCCGGTTACATGGAGAAACCGCCGCCCACCACCAGAAGCTGCCCGGAAACATAGTCCGAGAGCGGGGATGCAAAAAAGAGGATGGCATTTGCCGCTTCCTCCGGTGTGCCGGGTCTTCCCATGGGAATCATCTGGATGAACCCCTGCCGCAACTTTTCCGGAACCCCCACGGCAATTTTCTGACCGGCCGCCTCCACGCTGATCCCCTTCTCCTTGTCCTGGGTCAGGCGGGTGTCGATAAAGCCGAAGGCCACACAGTTGGACTGCACGTTATAGCGCGCCCATTCCTTGCTCATGGTCTTGGTGAGGCCGACGATACCGGACTTGGCCGCAGAGTAGTTGGCCTGTCCCACATTACCGCTCACGCCTGCAACGGAGGAAATGTTGATGATCTTTCGGGCTAAGGCTCTGCCGCCGTTTTCCATCTCTTTTTTGGCTGCATCGACGAAGCAGGGGGTTGCGGCGCGAATGATGCGGAAGGGCGTTTTCAGGTGGACGTCCAGGATCTTTTCCCACTGTTCGTCGCTCATCTTGTGAATCAGATTGTCCCAGGTAAAGCCCGCATTGTTGACGATGATGTGGAGGGCTCCCCACTGGTCCATAGCGGCCTTTACGAGTTTTTCGGCAAACCCCTCAGCCGTGACGTCGCCAACGGAAGCAATCGCCTCGCCTCCGTTCTTCCTGATCTCTTCGACGGTCTCCTGTGCCGGCGCGGCGTCCAGATCACTCACAACCACCTTGGCTCCTTCCCGGGCAAACAGGAGCGCGGTGGCCCGCCCTATGCCTCTCCCCGATCCCGTGACAATGGCGTTTCTGTCTTCGAGCATCCTTTCCATTTTTTGTTCCCCTTTCATCGACTACCGATCTTCAGGCGAACTCCTAGTCCCTCCCGACAATGGTCAGTGAGCACACATTGGCGTGGGGCACACCCCCCAGGTTATGGACCAATCCCATCCCGGCGTTCTTTACTTTTCGTTCCTCGGGAACTCTATCCAAGAGTTGCTCGTAAATGGAATAGAGCATCCGCAGCCCCGAGGCGCCCACCGGATGGCCGAAGCACTTCAATCCGCCGTCCGGCTGACAGGGAATCCGGCCGTTCAGATCATAGAAGCCGTCCATGACGTCCTCATATGCCCTGCCCACGGGCGAAATGCGGAGATCCTCCATGGTCACGAACTCCGTGATCGAAAAACAGTCGTGCACTTCCATCATACTTACTTCTTCCCGGGGGCTCCGGATTCCTGCTTCGATGTAGGCCCTATCCGCTGCCTTACCGGTGGTCACAAAGCCTGCGCCGTCCCAGTTGTTGAACAAGGCCTCTTCACCCGAACTCACGGCGGCCTGGATGGATTTAACCTTTACCATGTGCTGATTGGGCTTTAGGCTTTTTGCAATGGCGGGCGTGGTCACGATTGCTGCCGCGGCTCCGTCGCTCACTCCGCAGCAATCATAGAGTCCCAGCGGATATGCAATCATCGGGGCGGCCTTGACTTGATCCTGAGTCACCACCGCTCGCAGATGCGCCTTGGGATTCAGTGCTCCGTTTGCGTGGCTCTTGACTGAAACATGGGCAATGGCGTCCTTGATCCTGGCTATTTCTACGCCGTATTTGGCCGCGTAAGCCGTCGCCAGTTGGGCGAACAAACCGGGCGCCGAGTAATTGGCGCCGCGCAGAAAGTCCATGTAGCCGAATCCGCCTGCAACCGGCAGCCCGCCGTAACCCACATCTTTGAGTTTCTCTACGCCGAGGGCCAGGGCAATGTCACACACGCCGGCAGCCACGGCATAGCAGGCTCCCTTCAGAGCCTCGCTGGCGGTGCAGCAGAAGTTTTCCACCCTCGAGATGGGAATGTAGGGCAGCTTCAAAGTCATCCCCAATGGGATGGCGGACTTTCTCAAATGCAGGCCGCTGTAACAGGTGCCCAGATAGGCCATCTGAATCTCTTTCTTCTCGATGCCGGCATCATCCAGACACTCACTGAAGGCTTCGACAATCAAATCTTCCGCGCTCGACTCCCACCGTTCACCGAACCTGGTACAGCCCATGCCAAGAATGGCCACTTTGTCTCGAATTCCATCAGCCATTGTCCACCTCCCTTTCAGGAACGGCTTTCCAGAAGTAGCCTCGAATTCCCCTTTTCTCGTCTGAGTATTTCTTGCGAAAGCTCATGACTACGGGCATGCCCGTCTTCACTTCGTCTAGGTCGCAGTCCGTCAAATCCATAAGATATTTACCTCCACCGTCGAACTCGATGTGCCCGTAGACAGCCGGCGGGTTCACCGAAGCGGCCAGGAAATCGCCGGTAAAGCTGGCAACACGGCCCGTTTTGTCCGAAAGAGGGTACTCATCCATACTGTCCGTCACTCCGCACTCGGGATTGACGCAGATCCGCTGCTGTGGATATTGAACAGTGCCGCAGTTCCTGCATTTAGAGGCCCAAAGCCCCAGGACTTCCCTTCTTTTTCGCCATACAGCGGACCATCTGGTCCATTCGTCCTCCTCGGCGCGCAATCCTTCATCCACGGGGAGAATGTTGCGCCACACGAGGTACTTGGTGTAGCTGTCCAGAGCGGCCTTGTTATTCAAGCGCCGCGATATGCCGTTTCGAGCGTCCATACGGCTGATATTCCCGGTGACTTCGAAGCATAGCGCGTCGCAGCCGCTGCCGAAGCTGACCACAAGGATTCTTTCGCCGGGTTTGGACTGCTCCAGGGCGGCTACGAGCATGAGCGGAGCGTGGGCGGTTCCCGATTCGCCGATCTCGGCCTGGAAGTTGCCCTGTTCCGTTTCGGGTCCTGTTCCCAGGATCTTGCTCAGCTTCTTGCGGGCAGCCGGATAGACACAGGGATAAACCACTTTGGTAAAATCGGCTATCTTCATATGGTATTTATCCAAAAGCCCATGGACCGCCTCCGGGATCAGCAGCTCGTACCCCATGTCGCGAATCCAGCGGTCTTCCCACTGGCTATCAAAGAGGGCTGTATCTCCCCGATAGTGATCCACGAAATCGTATGTGGTGGAAAAGGACCCTTTTAATTCCGCCACCACGTTCTCCGAGCCCAGAACAAAAGCGGCCGCTGCGTCCCCGAGCAGCATTTCCTGAGGGGAGGCAGGTTTTCCCAGGCGGCAGTCCGAAGCGCACACGAGGACCGTATTGAGCCGTTTCGACTCGACGGCTTCAAGACCGGAGAGGATGGCCGTGGTGCCTGCCTTGATGCCTTGCGCAAAATCGGCTGCCCGGATCCGTTCGCTCAGGCCAAGAGCGGCCGAAACGATCCCGGCATTGAGCCTTTCCTTGTACGGTATGGTGGTGGAAGCAAAGTAGAGGCCGTCAACCGCCGAGCGGTTGAAACCGTTGAGAGCATCCATTCCTGCCGCTACTGCCATGGTGATGCTGTCTTCATCAAAATTTGCCACCGCTTTATCGCCTTTTGCGTTGGCGACTGTGGCGGGATTCATCCACCCCATGGACTTGTAGATCAGGCTTCGATTCAGACGGTAGCGCGGCACATAGCCGCTATAGGAGCAAATTCCGACCATAAAGCCTCCTCGTACCCAGAGACATTCAATTCGTATGCACGGCCCGGGAGCCTGTCACACAAGCTCATACTCGGCGTGCAGCCCGGGAACTCACGCGAGTCCCATTTTTTTTGCAACAATGAGCTTCATCACTTCAGTGGTGCCGGCGAAGATGGAAATGGGCCTCACATCGCGGGCAAACCCGCAGATGGGGTATTCCTCCATGTATCCATAGCCCCCGTGGAGCTGAACACAGGTGTAAGCCGTCCGGTTGGCCATCTCAGCTATCCAGCTTTTGGCCATTGAAACCTCCGTCACCATGTCCTTCCCGTCCATATGATCCTTTATGAGCCGATCCAGGAAACTGCGGCCTATTTTCGCCTCGGTCGCCATATCAACGATCTTGAAAGCGTTGTGTTGGAAGCTCGAAATGGGCTGGCCGAAAACCGTTCTTTCCCTGCAGTACCGGAGCGTAGTCTCCAGCATGGCTTCGGCCATAGCCTGGGCCATAATACTGCTCACGAGCCGCTCCTGCTGAAGATGGTGCATCATGTAGTAAAAGCCTTTATTGATTTCGCCCAGAAGGTTCCCGGCCGGGACCAGGCAGTCTTCAAAAATGAGCTCCGCCGTATCCTGGGCCAGAAGTCCCATTTTCTTGAGCTTTCTTCCCCTTAGGAATCCCGGCGCTCCACGCTCCACGCAAATCAGGCTGAGGCCCTTGGAGGCCGGTGCATCCAGGCCGGTCCGGCATGCAACAATGACGAGGTCCGCATTGATGCCGTTGGAGATGAAGGTTTTCCCTCCATTGATTACAAAGCTGTCGCCGTCGCGGCGGGCATGGGTCCTGATGGCCGCGAGATCGGAGCCCGTGTTGGGCTCGGTCATGGCGAGGGCAAGGATGCATTTACCGCTGGCGCACCTTGGAAGCCAGCGCCGCTTTTGATCATCGGTTCCCAGTTCATAAATGTAGGGGGCTATGATGTCGCTATGGAGCGGTGCAAAGACGCCAATCGCTCCCGCCCTGCACAGCTCCTCGGTGATGATCACCGAATAGAGAAAGTCCGCTCCGCTTCCGCCGAGTTCCTCGGGAAGCCACGGGCATAAAAATCCCGAGTCACCCATCTTTTCCCATGTTTCCCTTGGCACGATGCCTTCTTGCTCCCATGCCTCGATGAATGGAGTGATCTTGCGTTCTATGAACTTTCCAAAAGCCCGCCGAAATATGTTGTGCTCTTCCTGAAACATCCCCCACTCCTTGCAGGCACTATGTATGTAGTACTTACCCCATGAAGCCCCAAAATCCCCACGCTTGTAGACCGCCAAACGGTCATCTTGGCCGCACCTGCGAGGCGGTCCAGCAATGCCTTCCGGTGGGTATCCTACTCGCGGCCGTCCCCGCCGTCCGTTTTTTTCTCTACGCTTCGAGTGATGCCGTGGAAGATGAACTCGCAAAGTTCGTTGGTGAGGGTATCAGGAGAGAACTCTCGATCGAAGATGATTTCCGGAAGGCAAAGATGCTCAATGCCGCCAAGGATCATCTGTCTCAGGCGCCGCGGAGCGATGTGGCTTCGAATTTCACCGTTCCTCACCCCTTCCTCGATGATTTCCAGGATACTGTTGGCCCACTGTTTTACCAGTCCATAGGTTTCGCTCTCAAAATAGTCCGGATAGTTCCTGACTTCCAGGATCAGAATCTTTGCAAAAATCCGATCCTGATTGTAGGCGTTGAAGTGAACCCGGATAGCCTTTCGGAGCTTGTTGAGGGCGCCCGAAGTTACCTTCAGGTCCCCTTGCACCTCGGCAATGTACTTTTCCAGCAACTGGCGAAGAACCTGATAGAGCAGGTTACGCTTATCGTGGAAGTACTTATAGATCAGGGCCTCGTTGACTCCAGCAGTCCTGGCGATTTCAGCCCAGGTTATGGCGTTGAATTCTTTTTCCTTTAGAAGCAGCTTCAGTGCCCCTACGATTTTGATGTAGCCCGGAGCCATGGAGTGTGGTTCGATTTGTGCGAATGATGTACTTTCGTTATTAACGCTGCCGTTCATACTGCGCTGGAATTCCTCAAAACCCAAACCCGGGTGACCCGCCTCGTGGCACGGTAGGTTCTATTCTCGGTAAGTACGTATCACTTACTCTCTTGTTGGCTTTCTGTCAAGCTTTTTTCCCCGGATGAGGACTTCAGGTGTGGGAACGGCTCTATTGCAGTGTTTGCGGCCTATGCTGCAATGCTTCGTGCACAGTCTGTAAGTTGTTTCGCCCAAAACGATCCGGCTCTCCTGTTATCCTGGAAGAACCGCTTCAACTGCCAGAGGACGCAGTCGCGGCGACGGAATCCCCGACTGGCTGAAAAGCTCGCCCAAGCCATATTGGACTCTGCCTCGACACCAAACGAAGCAATGATTAGTCATAATCAATGGTTCAGCCCCCGTTTTTCGATCGGATGGCAATCCACACCACAACTTATCCGTGGAGTCGGCAATGGCAGTGAGAGATTCGGTTTGGCTGGCGCTGCTTGTCTTAGCGACAGCGCTTACGATTTCCCTTAAATACTTCCCCTACCTTCCGGGAGATGTCGCTTCCACCCGGCTGATACAATCCGCGCTGCCTGAATCCAAAAGCTGGGCGCAGATGGTGTCGGCAACAGCCCAAATGCCCCGGGTGCTGATTCTGATCGCTATCACCTTTTCCTGTTCTTTTGCGATCTCCGGATGGCGCGCAGCCCTGCTGTCTCTTGCAAGCTTCGCCGGTTTATGGTTGCTTGGAAGTTGGCTCGGTCCCTTTATTGCGCAGCCTCGCCCCTCTTCCGAACTGGTTCATGTGACAGGCTCTCTTTCTGGTTCTGCGTTCCCGTCCATCTTTGCCTTTAACTACGTATCAACGGTTGGGTTTCTGGCTGTTTTGTCATTGGTGAAAACGTCGGGGAAGCTTCGATGGGTCATAATACTTATCTGTTCTTCTCTTTTTATAGTTGGATGGATTGCTCGTGTCGATCTTGCGGCTCACTGGCCAAGCGATGTGGCGATATCGTATCTTATTGGACTTTTGTGGGTTAGCCTGCTCATCCGCTTCGCCTGAGGTAATGCAGAATAAAATGAATGACGGGCATCAAGGCCGCGCCGCTGGCGCCGGAACAGTAAGCTTGAGCAGGTTGGCCCTTTTCTTTCTGCGTCTTGGGACCACCGCGTTTGGCGGGCCGGCGGCCCACATTGCCATGATGGAAGACGAGGTGGTCAAGCGTCGCCGGTGGGTTCCCCGGGAAAAGTTTCTTGACCTGCTGGGCGCCGCCAACCTGATCCCCGGTCCCAGTTCGACGGAGATGGCCATCTTCATAGGCTATTTATGCGAAGGGTGGAAGGGACTTTTGCTGGCAGGTGTCTGCTTCATTTTTCCGGCAACGGTTATGGTCCTGGCAATCGCATGGGCCTACGTCCAGTACGGGAACCTTCCCCAGGTTGCCTCGCTGCTTTACGGAATCAAGCCGGTGGTAATCGCTGTCGTCCTGCAAGCGATTTTAGGCCTGGGGCGCACAGCGGTAAAAAACAAATTCCTGGGAGCTATGGCCGTCGTAGACATTCTATTTGCTTCTCTGGGGATTAATCCGCTTGTCCTGCTCTTTGGAACCGGGTTGATCGCGGGATTGCGGCAAGGATTCATCCTGGATTGGCGAAGCAACAGGAGGCCGATGCTGATTATGTTTCTCGTCTCCGGCTGCTTTCTCGCCGCCGTTTATTTCGCTTCGGGGTTGCACTCCACAGGCAAAGCAGAGTTTGGTTTGCTGCCGCTCTTCCTTTTTTTCGTCAAAATCGGCTCCGTAGTATTCGGAAGCGGCTATGTGCTGCTGGCTTTTTTGCAAGCCGATCTTGTCGATCATTGGCATTGGCTCACGGCGACTCAGCTTCTCGACGCCATTGCCATAGGGCAGGTGACACCTGGACCTGTCTTTACTACCGCAACGTTCATCGGTTACTTGCTTGCGGGAGTCCCGGGCGCGCTGATCGCCACAGCCGGGATTTTTCTCCCATCATTTATCTTTGTGGCAGTTGGCAGCTCTATCCTTCCCCTTTTACGCAGATCCATCATTGCCGGCGCATTTTTGGACGGCGTCATTGTGGCCTCCTTAGCCCTTATGGCTGTGGTTACCTGGAGTCTGGCACGAAGCGCGGTCGTCGATCTCCCCACCGCTCTCTTAGCCCTGGGAGGCTTTGCGGCGCTCGTTCGTTTTCGCTTGAACTCATTGTGGCTTGTTCTTGGAGGGGCCATCATCGGGCTTTTGGTTCATATGATGTCATTCCCGTATTAATTCAGACAGTCTCTTGCTCCACGCCTGAGCGCTCATTTGAACCGGGTCCCAGGGACTGCTCAATGGCGGCGTATAGCTCAAGTCAAGGTCATTTAGCTCATCGATGCGCATGCGGTTAAATATGGCCGATGCAAAGACATCAATTCGTTTGGATACCTCCGAGCGCTTGTGTCCGAGCATCTGGGCTCCCAGCAATTCTTTGCCGGCGCGATTGCCGGTGAGGCGAATGTATAGCTTCTCAGCGCCCGGATAGTATGCTTTATGGTCCCAGGTCTCAAACTCGACTGTAAGCGGGTCAAACCCGGCAGCAGCCGCTTCTGAATCGCGCAGCCCTGTCCGGGCGGCAACCAGGTCAAATATCTTCACCGCTTGGGTCCCAAGAGATCCTTGAAACTCGCGATTGCCTCCCGCCGCATTTTCCCCCGCCACCCGTCCCTGTTTGTGGGCCGTTGTGCCGAGCGGCATATAGGTGTATGAGTTCAGCAATCTATGCCAGGTTTCCGCGCAATCTCCGGCGGCAAAGATATCGGGCGCGTTGGTCCGCATGAAACGATCTACCTTGATAGCTCCCTTAAGTCCGGTCTCAACGCCCGCAGAACGGGCGAGTTCGCTATTCGGCAGGGCGCCTACAGCCACCAGGACCATATCGCCGGCAGCGGAAAAATTGTTAGAACCTGAGATGACCAGTTTATCCTCTGACCGCACGATCCCGGTGACTGCAACTCCGGTAGCTATCCTCACGCCGTGAGCTTCAAGTTCTTTGCGGACTTTTCCGCCGAATTCCGGATCAACCGTGGTCAAAACTGAATCGAAGAATTCCACGACCGTTACGTCCATCCCCCTATAGGTAAGCGCATCGGCCATTTCCATGCCGATATATCCGCCTCCGACGACAATCGCGGTGCGCGGCTGCCGTTCGTTGATGTACTGCTGCATGGCAAAGGCTTCGTCCATCCAGCGCAGCACGAAAACCCCCGGCAGGTCGATTCCGTCTATTTTCGGTCGAATGGATTCAGCGCCGGTTGCAATTATCAGCCGGTCATACCCCATATTCCGTGTGCTTGCTTGCCGGCTGCTAAGCGACACCGCCTTAGCCATGGGATCGATGGATGAAACAGAATGCTCGAGGAGCAGGCGCACACCCGCATTTTCGATATCCGAAACAGTCCTATGGGCAAGCGTATGCCAGTCGCCAACCTCACCGCTCAAATAGAAGGGAAGGCCGCAAATACTGAAATTCGGAAACCGGTCGGCAACCACGATGGTCACTTCGCTTGCAGGATGGAGTTCTCTAGCTCGAAGGGCAGCGCTAATGCCTGCGTCGCTGCCCCCGATTATGAGGATGTGGGGCATAAAATTCTCCTTTGACACACAACCAGCGGTTATCGCATCTTCGTTTGTTATTCAGATTTTGCAGGTAACATGGCAAACGCCGGTTGGGGTCTGGACCGCATAAGGGAAATATTTCCGCTTAAACCACAAGGCCACGTTGACCAAAGAAATCAAAACAGGAACCTCCACAAGAGGTCCTATGACCGCAGCGAAAGCCTGCCCCGAATTGATGCCAAATACCGCTACAGCCACTGCAATTGCAAGCTCGAAGTTGTTGGAAGCAGCGGTGAAGCTCAAGGTCGTGGACTGCTCGTAGGTGGCTCCGGCTTTCATCGAAAGAAAGAACGAAACGAAGAACATGATGAGGAAGTAAATGCAGAGCGGGATAGCTACCCGAATGACATCGAAGGGCAACTGAACGATGTACTCTCCTTTTAAGGAAAACATGACCAGGATGGTAAAAAGCAGGGCTATGAGGGTTATGGGACTTATCCGGGGGATGAACTTTTCCTCGTACCACTTTAAGCCTTTGGTCTTCAGGCCAACGAACCTTGTGATCATCCCGCCGATGAAAGGAATACCCAGGTAGATAAAGACACTCTCTGCGATTTGCCCGATAGAGATGTCGACGACCGCCCCGGTCATACCCAGCCAGCGAGGGGCCAGGGTGATGAAGATGTATGCATATACGGAAAAAAAGAGGACCTGGAAAATTGAATTAAACGCCACCAGCCCGGCGCAATACTCCCGGTCACCTGCCGCAAGGTCATTCCAGACGATCACCATTGCGATGCAGCGTGCAAGGCCGATTAGAATAAGGCCAACCATGTATTCGTGATGGCCGGAAAGAAATGTGACGGCAAGGATGAACATCAGGATGGGGCCGATTACCCAGTTTTGGACCAGCGAAAGAGCCAGGACTTTGAAATTTCGGAACACCTGGCCCAACTGCTCGTACTTCACCTTTGCAAGAGGGGGATACATCATGAGAATCAGGCCGATTGCAATGGGAATATTGGTTGTCCCCACCTGGAAATAGTTGATCACGTTCCTGATATTCGGGAAAAGATAGCCTCCGCCAACGCCGGTAAACATGGCGAGAAATATCCAGAGCGTCAGGAAACGGTCCAGGAAAGAGAGCCGCCTGGAAATTGGTTCAGTCATGATAACCTCGCATTTCTGATGAAATTATTCTTGTAAGATGCCCTTTTCTGCGAGCCAGAGCCTGATGCGCTTTGCAACTTGATCCCGCACCTCACGGAACTTCTGCAACTTGTCTTCCTCCGATCCTTCGACTGCCGCCGGATCGTCAAAAGCCCAGGACAACCGTTGGCCGATTCCGGGAAATGTGGTAGGGCAGTTTGCTTCCGCTTCGGCGCAAACCGTGATCAAATAGCTGAAACTCATCTTGCCGAGGTACTCTTTAACGCTTTTTGAGTGTTGGCCTGAAAGATCGATGCCGATCTCTCGCATTACTCGTTCGGTATAAGGATTTACTTCGCTGGGCTGAAGTCCCGCACTATAAACCTCTAAATGTCTTCCGGCATACTTTCGCAGGAAAGCCTCAGCCATCTGACTTCGAGCGGTATTGCCGGTACACAGAAAAAGGACGCGTTCATTCTCCATGGGCTGCTCCTAAAAGGATCGGGCATAAGAAAAGTACCTCAAGTCAGGTTGATTCATTACTTCTTGCAGACATCTTCGCGCCGTATCGAGGGAAGCTTGTCCATGAGATCGGCAATCTCGGGGTCATCTTTGAGCCAGTGCTTTAGGACCCCTAGAAGGGTCGCTGAGTAAGGGCTATTCCCCCCATTGGTTGTATAATAATTTGCCCACAAACCATCTTTTTCATAAGCGACCAGCCCCGCTTCTTCGAGCACCTTCAGATGTGAGGATACGGTAGGCTGGGCGATTCCGAGAGCCTCCCGTATCTCGCAAACGCACATTGACTTGTGCTGCAGCATCTTGATCATTTTTACCCGGTTGGGGTCGGAAAGCGCTTTCATGACCCTGATGAATTCCTCCACCTGTGACCTCCTTTAACCTGCTTCCGAATCTCAATATATTGTCTATATCGACCAACGTCAATATGCTTTCTCGATTGTCTACAAGGTCTCTTCGCCGAGCGGTCAGAGTGTTGGCCATATAGCTGTTAAAATACAAGGAGGTGGAGTGCTTGCAGCATAAGAGAAATGGCATGGTTCTTTGTGGTTAAAAAACGTTGCATTCCCATAAAGCGATATTTAACATTGATGCAGGTGAAGTTCCGAGCGGGAGGTTTACGACCGGCATGCACCTGCCCACAGGACAGTTTAGGAAATCGAAAATTAATGGCGCGAGGAGAAATGGCATGAGATCGTTTCTTAGAATCTTGACAATGTGCATGACGGTGTATTTTGGAATTGCTGCCACGGCGGTTGCCGCCGACATCACAGGAGCGGGGTCGACCTTCGCGTATCCACTGTACGCCAAATGGGGTGAAGCCTATAAGAATCAAACGGGTATTCAATTGAATTACCAATCGATCGGTTCCGGAGCCGGCATAAACCAAATCAAGGCCGGGACCGTCAATTTCGGCGCTTCGGACATGCCCCTTGAGCCTGCAGAGCTTGAAATGGACGGCTTGGTGCAATTCCCTACGGCCATTGGCGGTGTGGTACCCGTTGTCAATCTGAAAGGCTTCAAGCCGGGTGAAATCAAATTGAGTGGTGAGGTGCTGGCTAAAATCTACCTGGGAAAAATTAAGAAGTGGAACGACCCGGCTATAGTCAAGCTCAATGAAGGCCTCAAACTTCCCGAGAGAGGTATTACCGTCGTACACCGCTCCGACGGTTCCGGCACCACCTTCATCTTCACAAATTACCTGTCCAAGGTCAGCCCTGAGTGGAAGCGGCTGGTGGGAAGCAACGTCATCGTGTTCTGGCCCACCGGTGTAGGCGGGAACGGCAATGGGGGGGTTGCGTCCAACGTGCGGCACATTCCAGGCTCCATAGGGTATGTGGAATATGCATATGTGCTCCAAAACAATATGACCTATACCATGATGCAAAATCGCGAAGGGCAGTTCGTCAAGCCGGACGCGATGAACTTCCAGGCTGCGGCAGCGGATGCGGATTGGGCAAACTCGAAGGATTTCTATGTGATTCTTACGGACCAACCGGGTAAGGACACCTGGCCCATCAGCGGCGCGACATTCATCCTCATGCATAAGGTGCAGAAGGACCCGGAAACCGCCAAACGTGTTCTGGATTTTTTCACTTGGGCCTATCAAAATGGTGGCAAGCTCGCAGACGAATTGAGCTATATTCCCATGCCCGCTGACGTTGTGGAACTCATCAACAAGAACTGGAATGGGGAGATTAGGGGGCCTGACGGCAAACCCATTTAATCTTTCGATGCCCACGGCCGTGAATCGGTGATCACGTCTCTACCTTTCTGAAGTTGCCATCCATGCACCAATCGTGGATTTCAATTCCATGTTCAGGTAGGGTTTCTCCAAGAAACGCGGGGTTTATTTGCTGTAACTATTTCTGTTCCGTGAAGCCGATTAAGGAAGAAAAAACTCTTATTCTTCCGGTATATTCTTTTCACATCCACAAACTGCGCGTCCTCTAAAAGCGGTTTCATGAAGACGGGCCTGCATCCACCTGAAGCAAAACTCAAGAGACCTCTTTCGTACAAAATTTCATATAGGGTCTTGTCCTTCTTATCTTTGCTCATATTTACCAAAACAAGGGTTCCCCCGGGTTTTAACACCCTCTTGAATTCGCAAATAATCTCCGGCATGTCAGAGGCATGGATCAAATCAAACATGTAGGCATTATAGACAACATCAAACATACCTTCAGAAAAAGGTAAGTTCTTGGCATCTCCAACTTTAAAATCAACTCGGCCAGGCAAACCATATTTTTGCAATTTAATTCGTGCTCTTTCCATCATTTCTTTGGTAAGATCAATTGCATAAAATTTACTTTCCCTTTTCAAACGTTTTGCTATCTCAACAGTAGCTCTGCCGGTACCACAAGCCACTTCCAGCACGGAATCATAATTCTCGAATCCTGCCATGTTAATTGCTTCTTCATGATGGGCAAGTTCGTAGTCTGTAAAAACATCATAAATCCATGCCAAACGTCGATAGAGTTCGGATATTTTGTTTTGATATTGCGGCGTTTTAATTATTTTAAATCCCTCTCCAACCTCCATCGACGTATCAATCGATTCAAGCGGCATTGCCGTCACCTCCAAAAGATGTGGGCGCCTCCAAATCATTGCAGGATCTCAATTACGAATCAACTTGGCTTCGTAGCGCTAATCTTAATGCTGGCAACCGACCTGGATATGTCTTTTGCATGATCTGAAATAATGCCGGCATCAGAGAAGATTGCCTTGGCTACCGGATCGTTTACGGCCAATTGTACGGGGTAAATGTCCTCTGCAACAACCGTCACATCGCCAAATCCTGCCTCTGTTATGGCCGCAAGATACTCATCTTTCATCACGGCCCCTGCAATACAGCCGACATATGCTTCGACAGAACGCCTGACTATTTCGGGCAGGGGGTTCAGCAAAACGAGATCGGAAACCATCAGCCGGCCGCCTGGTTTCAACGCTCGAAAAGCTTCTTTGAAGACCTTCGCCTTTTCAGGTGAAAGATTGATAACGCAGTTTGAAATGATGACATCCACCTCGGCGCCGGAAACCGGCAGGTTCTCGATCTCGCCCAACCTGAACTCGACGTTTTGGAAACCGCCCTTCACCGCGTTTGCTTCTGCTTTCTCTATCATTTCGGGAGTCATATCCACCCCGATGACCTTTCCGGATGAACCGACTCTGGCGGCGGCCAGAAAAGCATCAAATCCGGCGCCGGAGCCCAGATCGAGCACGACGTCGCCTTCCTTCAGCGAAGCGAGCGCCACCGGGTTGCCGCATCCGAGCCCAAGATTTGCCCCCTCGGGTACTGAATTCAAGTCCTTGTCGTGGTAGCCTACCTTTTTGCTTATGTCCTCCACTTCCGAGCTTCCGCAGCAAGACTTCTTCGTCCCGCAGCACGGCACGTTATGCAGGGCGACTTTAGCGTAACGTGATTTAACGATCTCTTTGATTTTGTCAGCTTCCATCGGTCATTCTCCCATCATCGCCTCAAAGAAGGTGATTCATTGCGATCCGATCCACAGCAAGCATCAACCCTGGTTTCAGGCTCGATCCTTTCGCGGACCTCCCGATACTGTGCAAAGACTCTTCCCGCGGAACCGAGCATGACAATGGACTGGATCGCTCCAAGCTCCTCTTCCGATACTCCCTTTTCCCCGGCAACCCCGGAGAGCATCTCCATTCAGGGATAGCACCCGACGGCCATTGCCGCTGCCATCTGGATCATGAAAGTCGTCTTGGGATCTATGATCCCATTGTTTACTACTGCCTTGCGAAAATCGGCAAAACTTTGATTCACCTGCTTTGGCATCATAGTCTTCTCCTTCCTTGTCAATATCGCAGATTTGCACTACTGTTCATTCCAGGCTGATGCCTTTCAGTACGGGACCAAGAAATTCCTTCACGCGCTCAGCTAGGGCGTCCGCTTTAATCAGCGTAAAACAGCAAACTTCTCCATCTTTTTGCCAACTGATAAGGGCCAGCTTGTCCCCTGCGCAGATTTTCGCCCTCTCGCGCAGTTCCTTTGGCAGCACCATCTGTCCCCGTTCATCGACAGTAATGAGGGATTCAACTTTACAGCAGGTGTCTTTGGCCTCCGGGGTGCAACAGGATTTGTCCTTGTTCTTCGTGGCCATTCGCCGTCTCCTGAGCCGGTCAGATTAATAAGAATAAACTGATAAATCAGATTAATAAAGAATATCAGTACAAACTTACAAAGTGTCAAGTTGGAAATGCGCCATGAAGCCAAAAAAATTAAACTGCGCCTCAACAATTAGCAGGAAGGCCTTCCCGACGGGGTCGTCTTTCATGCAATTGGACATCCTGCCCCTTGGCATCGGGGCAGAATGCCGGCATGCGCCTGTTAGAAGTATTTTTGGACAACCTGCTCCGCGACTTTCCCTGCGTTGGCGCCGATCTGAGGATCGGGCATTTTGTCCAGTTAGAGATGAGCCTTGTCCAGCTCAGATCCGTATCAGTCATTTAGGGGCATCCTGGCCCGATTCTTCCGCTGGACCTTCCTCCTGAGTCTGGACCTGGACCGGACAGCAATTCGACATCATCTCAGCCATTTTTTCCGCACTGCAACAGCAAGAGCCGCCTTTTTTCGACATCATGTTTCGCATCATCTCCGGCATTTTAGCAAAACAACCGGAAGACATTTTGCTTCTCTCGGTACTTTGATCTGCCATTGAAAATCACCTCCTCCCGTATTTTAGGGTTCCAGTGCTCGTTTGAATCTTACGGTTTGTCGATTCGTCTTAAAGACGCAAAGGAGGAAGAGAAGGTTACAAACTGTTGAGAAGAAAACGAAAACGGCCCCGTAATGGGGCCGTTTTGACGCTTAATGTTCATAGAAAGGGCTACGAGTCATTCCCTGCCGATATCTGTGGGCTCGCACACCAACACGCTTCTTTCATCGACTTCAAAGGTGCATTTTTTTTCGAGCAGCGCCCGCAATTCCTGCCTGGCGCGGTGCAGTCTCACCTTTACGTTCTCAACGGTGATATCCAGTATCTCGGCAATCTCGCGGTGGCTTAATTCCGCTATGTCAAACAGCCTGATAATATTTTGGAAGGATTCGGGAAGAAGCTTGACCACGTCCTGAACGCATGAGCTCATTTCGCGCTGTTCGAGCCTTTTCTGAACGATAGCTTCTTTGAACACGTCCTTTGCTTCATCCAGCTCACATTCGTTCCACGAAGTTCTTTTCAGGGTGCGAAAATGATCCTGGCAGAGGTTGTGCGCGATGCGAAAGATCCATGAGGCCAGTTTGGATGAATCCTTCAGAGAGCCTAGGTTCTTCTGGACTCGGATGAATGTTTCCTGGGTAAGATCATCCGCTGCCCACTCGTCACGGACCGAAGCGACGATGAATCTTCTTGCCCTGTCATGGTATTTATCGTAGACTTCGAAGAACTCCATTGGGATCTCGTCCTCTCACAATCATCTGCAGCACGGATGATCCGGTTTGCCGGTGTCTTCCTTCTCGGAATCCCAATCCTGGCCGGTTATTCCTCTGATGCTGTTCTTCATAACGATACCTGCGCCGGTTTTAATTTTGCCTGCAAGTTCGACGGCCTTTCGAACCTCTTCGGCGGGAATTCCTGCTGCTGAAGCTTTCTTGAAATAGTAGTCGAAGCAGGGGATACAGTTTGCTGCTGTTGCTGCGCCAAGGCATATCAAGAGCTCGGTCTTCTCGTCCATAATGCCATCTCCTTGAAAAGGAATTAAACGGTCATTTCGCCGCAATCACCGAGAAGACGAAAAAGGCGGTCGAAGGGTTACAAGATAGCAGATAAAAGAATCGGTCGATCTGAAAAGAAGATGAAGCTCTTAGGGAAGTTACTGCGACTTGAGGCAAGATGGGCCATGTTCTGATTATAGGAATGTTGGTCTGCTCTCATAATAACCCTTTCCCTGACATGAAAAACACTTCTGCCCCTGATGCGTCGGATACGCTTCACAGCAGCCGGAACAGACGGCTATTTCTCCTTTCTTCTCTTTCCCATTTAGTTGAGTAACACGGATATGTGAGCTGGAAAGCACGGACCTTCCGACGGCGATGATGTCGTCGAGCAACATTTGTAGTGGTAAGGATTCTTTAGACACGAGGCGCATGTACCAGTTATAGATATTTGGAAAAGATGAGGTCTTCTCCAGATCAAGCCAGACCCTGAATCCCTCAAGGGTCTTCTTGTCATAGAGGCTCAGAGCGAACTTGTCCCAGTTTAGGGCCTTCATCCACCCATTGCCGAAGGTGCAGGGCGTAAAGAGCTGGATGGCATCCGGCAGGCAATGGCAAGTCTCAACAAATGCATCCGCCTCAATGCCGGGACCGATCAGTTCCAGGGCCAAATCGACCATGAATCCGCCAATAACCAGTCCGGGAGCTTTCCATCCGTGAAACTTTTCGATCACGTTCAGGAATTCCTCCATGGACCTTCCGCAGACATTAACCTGACCAGGCATCAGGATTTTCCCCCTTTGAGCAGCTCGCCGCAGCGACGTTCTAATACCGGCATTCAGCGCACGGCCCATCCAGCAGGCACCCATCCCGCAGCCGGTGCAGGCGGACCCGACGCGGACGCAATCTTCACAAGCTTCACCCGGGTGCCGGTGAAGGCGCTGTCACCCGCAATTGGGTCCGTCAGGCACACATCTTTGAGATATCCGTCGACAGCCATAGCCGCATTGGTCAAAAGCCCTTTACCTCGCGCCGGTTCTCCTGGAATCCGCTGGCCGTCTATTTCGACATCCCGAGATCCGTAGGCCCAGTGCCCATAGTGGTAGGAGACGCTGACGACCCCGGGCCGAAGCCCCTCGATGATCTGGATCTTGCCTTCGACTTTGCTGGGCGCCTGGCCTGACCCCAGTTCGAAGCTCCCATTGAAACTCACGCTCTCGACCCTTACCGTATCGCCGTCAGTCAAGCTCATGCGTTTGGCGTCAACCGCGTTCAGATAGACGAAATTCTCCGGCATAATCGCCATCTGCCCTGCGTAGTCGCCAACCGTGCGGGACTGACCGCCGTAAATATCCTTATACGTGATCAGCTCCAGGTCGAACTCATCCGGGGAGGATACCGGTTTTCCATCGAAGGATTCAAGCGCCTGGTAGGTAGGCACGCCTGAAAACCGTTTGCCCTGCACCGAGTGAATCCCTGAGCCGACGGGTTCGATGTAAATGTTGAGTTGGTTGGCCCAGGAGTGCTTGGCAAAAGCTCCTTCGTAGGCTCCCGATGCGGCTTCAAACCGACCGCCACGGTTGAGCAGGTAGACCACCCGTCGCCAATCGGCGCCAGCGGCGGCCTCCCATTTTCGCTCGTCAAAAACGCCCTTGGGCAGATGTCGCCTGGATTTACGGAGTATCTCCATCTCTGCGTCATCGGCCTCAGGCGCCTCGTTACCGGGCTTATCGCCGGCGGCGAGATTGGCGATCATCTTGAGGTGAAAATCCTCCGGCCGATTCAGGTTTTGGCCTGGTCCGAAAGCGTCCTTGCCGAATCCGGACATCCCCAGCTTTTTTGCCAGGGCGATCATGGTTGCCTCGATGCTAATTGGCATTTCCTCCCCGTCTATAGTGACACTCTCAGGGATCGGTGATGCGGCGGGTTGTCTGAATTTGCTGATCTGTGAGAGGACAACGGGGCTGGTGCCCAGCGGGTTTGACCACCGCTCCAGATACGAAAGGTCCGGAAAGATGTAGTCGGCGTACATGCTCGTCTCGCCGATCACAATGTCCGTGGCGATGAAGAGCGGAATCTTCTCAGTATCCTGGATCATCTTGATCTGGAGGTGCCCGGCGGGCGATGACATCACCGGCGTGCCGTAGTGAAGCCAGAGTATCTTGACCGGATACGGGTAGCCGGCGGTTGCGGCGGGGATGATCTCCTGATACACATCATCGGTAAACGGAAACCAGGGCCGCTTCGCCGGATAGCCGTCACGCTTGAATATGGTGCTGGTCTCGTAAGGACCTGAGCTCTCACGTGTAAGTTTTACACCAAACGGCGTGAGTGCGTTAGGATGAAGCTTAGACAACGGGAATGGCTGAGCAGGTTTACCGCCGTTGCCGTCCCAGGCTCCGCCCCCTTTCATGAATCCGCCGACATGGTCCACATTACCGATGAGGAAGTTTAGGATGATGATCGCCTGGGCTGTATAGAAGCCACAAGTCGTTTTGATGGGACCTCGGTAAAAGTCGATGGCCGCCTTCTTCCCGTGGCTGGTGAACTCATTGGCCAACTCTTCAATCTGGCCGAGTTCCAATCCGGCAATTTCTGCGTATTCAGCCAGACTTTTAGCGGCTGCGGCCTCTTTGAGCAATCTGAAGCTTGATGATACATCGATTCCATTAATACTTGCCGCCACATCCAGCTCGCCCACTACCGGGACCTTGGCGTCTGAAGGGTTTACTGCTACGGGTGAGCCCTCGACCAGCGCTACGAACTGATCGGCGGTTCCCACGCCCGCATCGGCGGCACGGAGGAATTTGCCTGTTTTGGTGTTCACGAGCCAAGTAGCGTTGGTCCAGCTTTTCTCGCCTGCAGCATTGGCTGCAGCCTTGTTCGCACTTCGCAGGAACTTTTCATCGTAGCGCTTGTTTCTGATGATCCATTGAGTCATAGCCAGGGCCAGCGCAAAGTTGCCGTTGGGATGCACGGGAATCCACCAACCCTTTGCCGCGCTCTTTGATAGCCGCGGGTCGATAACTGCTATCTTCAGTTTGCCGTCGACGATGGCTTGCGACACTCGGGGGCTCATTGGAGTAGGCCCGAAATTCGCCTCGTTGAAGCCCGTGCCCCAGAAGATAACGAACTCCGCCCGGGTATAATCGGGCTTCATATGATTGGGGCCCTTGGCCCAGGAGAACTTGCCGTCTTTTTCCTGCCATTGAGCCAGGGAATACATGAAGGCTACATGGTGAGCCTGTTCACAAATTGTCGTGTGGCCGAACCAGTTGACCGATCCCAATGCCCCGAAAGTGAAACGTTTAGTGATCACTTCACGGTCCGGCGCGATGCGCCCGCCCTGCAGGACGAATTGGTTGTTCTTCGGCCCTAAATCGGGATGATCCGGGTCGATCAATACATCCATATGGGCAAGGTTCTTTTCTTTGAAAGCTTCAACGGTCATCCCACCTTTACGGACGGCCTCAACATCAGCGGCGAGGTCTTTAGCCTGTTTGGCGTCGCGAAGCCTAATGACATCCTTAAACCCCGGCACAACGCGATTTTCACCAATGCCGTCGAACAGTTGGCCGCCTTCCGCGATCTCCTGGATGGCCTGCTCAAACGAAATGGCCTGCCATTTGTTCGAACCGCGAGGCCCAGCGCGTTTGAGGACTTTGCGCAGGCGATAGGGGTCGTAGAGTGTCTGCACCCCCCCCTGACCCTTCGGGCAAATCGCCCCATCGACGGCCACGGCTTCCTTTGGCGGAGTTTCGTATGGCAAATGTGGGAACAACGCCATAGGGCTATATGGGTTTCCGTCTATTTTGACGACCAATCCATCCTGGTGCTTCACCTTGAGCGTGCACTGGGTGTTGCACTGCAGGCAGGTTGTATGAATGACGTTCTCCGCGTCAGCCAATGGATAGGGACCGGGTGTGGTCCCATCCAATGGCTGCTGTTGATTGCGCTGGCATCCAAACACACCCAGGGTCACTCCGCCGGCCAAGGCGGTACATGCATTAAGGAAAAATCGCCGGGTTACTTCTTGCTTCTCATCTTTCTGATTCATGAGCCCACCTCGCTGGACTGCGAAGAACTAGGAAAAACACGCGGGAACAGTCGTGTCCCTACGATCCAGAGGGCAACGCCAAATGCAATGACGCCAAGGAGCAATTGCCACTCAAACCAGGACGGCATGTAGGCGAAGGTAAGCCGGTTGCCGATTGGATCGCTGTACGCCCGCTCCAGGCCGCGAAGTTCCGGAGTGATCAGACCTGGAATCACCAGATTCAACCGCACAGCAAAGAATGTAACCGCCACCAGGGCCGCGCTCAGTCCTATGATCCCGGGGCTGCGCGTTTTAGCCAGCAGCAGAATCGGCACAAGTACGCCGAGCAACAGGTGCACCACCCAGAATACGTACCAGTAAGGGCCAAACAGGACGTATCTGATGAGATCGTAGGTTGAGCCAATCTGATACCACGACGGGATCGAAAACTCCGCCCACTCCAAGATAAATTCGATGAGCACCAGCACCAGTACGATACGACCCAGTAGGGTCGTCAGATCCTTCCATGCGGCATTGCGTGAAGGCCACAGCCAGGAAACAACCGCTGTTACCAAGGCCGTGCCTGAGGTAAGTGCCCCTACCAGGAAAAAGATAGGAAACAAAGAGGAATGCCAATACTCGCGTGCTGCAACTGTCGCAAACAGTGCGCCGACGCCACCGGCAAACCCGATTGCCAGAGGGATGCCAATAAGTCCCAGCACGCGGAGCGTGGCCAGATCGCTGGTTAGGGCCGATGGATTCCTGCCTGGCTGCACGCTTTTCATGCTAAACCACAGCATAGAAAACAGGAGGATCAGATAAGCTGTATAAAGCCAGACCATCCAGGCCATCATCGAATGAAACTGAGGGCGCACGAAGACAAGGTAGGCTCTTTCCAGATGGCCGAGGTCGAAGCCGATCATCAGTAAGCCCATTGGTAGCGTGACCGCAGCAATGAGAAGGGACATGCGGCAAATCGGATCGAGCACACGAATCCTGAAAACATATGTGGCGGCTGCAACCAGGAACGTTCCTGCGGACAAGCCACTGAAGTAAATGTAGGCGGCAACCCAAAGACCCCATGGGACATAGCTGGAAAAGTCTGCTGCCTTGTCGCCATGGACAAGACGCTCATAGAAACCAAGCCCGCCTATTATTGCCGCCAGCACCCACAAAACCAATAGCAGCCGCTTCCGGCCGCCATGATGAGGAGTTCCAAATGAAGAGACAGCCATTGTGATCTCCTTGAACTAAATTAGGTAGATGACCTTCGGTGCGGTGCCGAGTTCCCCCTTCAAGCTCACTGCGTTATTTCGTATGACTTGTTGGGATGCGAGAGTCCCTTGGTCATTAAGATCGCCAAAAACGGTCGCCCTCCCGATGCATGTCGTTACGCACATGGGCAATTGACGATGCTCGAGCCTGTGGACACAGAAGGTGCACTTACGTGCGTTACCGGCCGGACTTTTGGGGATGACACCCTCGCCGCGGCGCCAGTTAGTGCCATACTCAAAAGAAGGTTCCTGCTCGTATTTTCTACCCGTCTCCAGCGCCAAGCCGCCATCCCGTCCGTAAGCTGCATTACTGGCCCAGTTCTGCCCGAAGTCGAACGTGCGTGCCTGGTACGGGCATGCGGTGATGCAGTAACGACACCCGATACACACGTTATAGTCAATCACAACCACGCCATCGGCGCGCTTCCAGGTTGCTTTGACAGGGCATACCGGAACGCATGGAGGATTATCGCATTGCATACACGGGCGCGGCAGAAACTTACGGCCGACATTTGGATATCTGCCGACCTCCAGGTCAATCACGGGCCGGTAGACCACCCCGGGAGGAAGCTTGTTTTCCATGATGCAGCCAACGTTACAGGAGTGGCACCCGACGCATTTGCGCGTGTCGATGACCATCCCCCATCGCCGCTGCTCGATGGGTTTGTTCATAGCTCGGACCAATTCACGTTGCATGCGAATGAGCACGTCTTCGCCGGGCTCAATTTTTACGCGATCCAGCACGGGCAGGCTCGCGACCCGGTCAGCCGCAGGGTTGGCAATCGCTTCCACATCGAAAAGTTTGTCCGCGCCAAGGGCGCCGCCTAACAGACCGCCAACCTTCAGAATTGAACGTCTGTCCATACTCATATCTCGTCTCCATTTATATTCCCTATCTCTTGCAAATATTTTCCTTCTGGATCGATGGCAGGGTTTCTACTATCTTTGTGATCTCGGGATCATTATCCAGCCAATGCATTAGATTGCCCAAAAGGGATGCACAGTACGGGCTGCCTTTTCCATCAGCAAGGCTATAGATGGCCCAGGGGCCTTCCTTTCGATTGTGAACGAGGTCGGCATCTTCCAGCACTTTCAGGTGGTTTGATACTGTTGGTTGCGCGATTGCCAGTAAGGCCGGGATCTCACAGACGCAAAGCGGCCTGTTCTGGAGCATCTTAATAATTTTGACTCGGTTTGGATCAGAGAGGGCCTTCATCACCCTGAGAAAGGTCCGCATTGCAAACCCCTTAATATTGATTAGAGTCAATATGGCAGATTGTGAATTCAATGTCAATGGTAGAACGAGGCTCGATATGGCGGTATAAGAGATCTGAATTTGGAATTTTCACATTTAAATATACCGATATAACATCTCCGCAACCAAACCCGGTTCGCACTTACAGCACACAATTTGTCTGGAAGGAGAACTGCTGGTTGCCCCTCCCCAAGTGTTTTACAAGGAGCATCAGTTTGTCAAAGCGGCTTAGGCAGACGCTAATCATTACATCACTCGCCCTTCTCGGCTGGTTCCTCTGCGCAGCCACAATGGGAATCGGGATGGCGGTGGCCGGCCTGGAGACAGCGCTGGTATTTCATGCCGCAGCGGCGCCGCTGATCTTCGCCACTGTCTCAGCGATATACTTCAATCGTCACACCTACGCGGGCCCCCTCGCGATTGCGGCCTCGTTTCTTGCGATTGTGGTGCTTATGGACGTATTTGTAGTGGCCATGCTCGTCCAGCACAGCTTTGAAATGTTCACGAGTTTTGTTGGCACATGGCTCCCGTTCATTTTGATCTTTGCCTCGACTTACCTGACAGGCGTTTTTGTGAGGTCTAGGAGCCTGTCGGGATAACGGCTTTTAAAATAACTTTTACAATTGGGGTGATCGCTTTGAAGAAAATCTCTCACCCCGCAAAGCACGATTCAATAAGGATTGGCCAATAATAGGCATTCGCGTGCAAAAGTTTGGTATCAATCGCCGGGAACGGTTCAGTTGTGTATTGATTGCAACGCAGAACGGCGGCAAAAGCTTCCCCGGGTCCATTAGAAGGGGCCACCGTGCCGATAGAGTTTAAGCAGATTGTGAGACAGACACCACATCAGCCACTCTGCGGATACGTTTTCGTATCCTCTTAGTGAAAATTGCCGTAAGCCCCTGGCCTGTTTAATCTGGCCGAAGACTGGTTCAACGGTTGACTTTCGCTTGGAGTAAATCTTTTGACCGCGTTTGGTGCAAAGCTTTCTTATCATTCGCTCCTTGGGCGTCAGGTCGTTTGGAGGCCGTCCTCGAACCGGCGGAAGAACTTCTCCGTGTTTCATTTTGATTGTGGCGATAAACGGATCGAGCAGTGCGTCCTCAAAAAGCATCACATTGGTGTCACTAAAGTATCCGGCATCGGTTGTGATTGCCATTTTGCGGGGAATCCCGCCAAGGTTTTCTTCCAAGATATCCAGTATTGGTTCAACTTCGTCCACATCGTTTGCATTCCGGGAAAGTCCGGCAGCCACAATCACCTGAAAGGAATCATCAACCATTGCCTGGCCGTTATAACATTGATCAAAGGAATTGGTGGAGGTCACCTTCATGATCCGGGAATCAGGATCTGTGAAATTCCTCTGTGCACTGCCGGAGGGTTCAATAGGAGGGGGCTGACTTGCAGGCGCTTGTTTTTTCTTGGTTTTAGTCTCTGCAGCCTTCTGCTTTTCGGAAGCCTCTTGCCTGGCCTCCTCCTCAAGCGCATTCATGGCTTCTTTGATCTTTGCCAGCCGAGTCTCACGCCTTTTGAGTTCATCGGGCAGATCCCAACCCTTCCTGCCCTTGCCGTACTCTCTATCCTCCTGCTTGTCTACAGCCTCGGCATTTTTGAGAAGTACTTCGATCTCTTTTGCAAGCTCCTCTTTTTTCTTTTTCATCCTGCCGTAGCTCATCGCTTTGTGCTTGGAAGCATTGGCCTTGATCTTGGTTCCATCAAGGGCCACATGGCCAAGCTTAACAAGCCCCGCTTCCTGGCAAAGTCTGAGGATCTGCACAAAAAGACCGGCAAGAGCTTTAAGGTGGCGCTTTCTGAACTCACATATCGAGTCATGATCGGGGTGCCTGTTTGCCGCAATCACCCGAAAGGCAACGTCTTCGTAGGTTTTCTTCTCGATTTGACGGGAGCTGGGAACACCTGTGCAATAAGCGTAGAAAAGGAGGGCTATCATCATCCGAGGTTCGTAAGGGGGTTGCCCCCTGCCGTCTCCCCGATAGGACGAGTACATCGTTGAAAGATCGAGCTGCTCTACCACATCCAATATGAAATTGGCCAGGTGTCCCTGCGGGAGCCAGTCCAACAACGAAGGCGGGAGCAGCAACATTTGTTTGCGGTCACAAGATTTGAATGTCTTTTCCATAGTGGAGCGATATTAGCATAAAATGGCTCTTGATGCCATTTCTCCGACAGGCTCCTAGAGCAGGAAGAGCGAGGGCATAAACTGCTTTCAATGGCGCAGAGCTTGTCCTCGTGCCATTTTAGCCGAATAGCCAAATTCAATGCCCCACGTCAACAAAATTCCCCGTCGTGAGAGAATGTCCATCTGTAACCATCTTTTAACTTAAGTCACACGGAATTGTCACAGAACATTCCTATACTCGCGCCATTTCCCAATGAAAATAAATATTCCGGACCGGTGTTGTCAAACTGAAAAGCAGGAGCCTGAGACTTATGGAAGAGATGGTCGGCGGCGTAATGGAAGTATTTTCCAAGCATGGTGGAACCAGCCGGGAATCTAGGTGGAGTAAGCGTTTCAAGTCTTTGTTTCTAAGGCGTGTGCTGCCGCTCAAACGGCTGAGCTATCTCCATTCACTTGTTAATTCGCTACCCAAGGAGACTGCAATTCCGGATCGTATCCTTGAAGTGCTCGGCGTCACTTATGAGATTTCCGCAAACGATCAAGCAAGAGTTCCTTCAGAAGGGCCTTTGGTAGTGGTGGCCAACCATCCCTTTGGCGCGATAGAAGGCATGGTTCTCGCCTCGATTCTTTTGAAGACGAGAATCGATGCCAAAATCATGGCCAATTTTTTACTGGGCGGCCTGGGATTACGTGAACTCGATGAATTGCTCATTTTCGTTGATCCTTTCGAAAGACGGGGATCGGTGGCGCGCAACCTCAAGCCGTTGAGAGAGGCCATTGAGTGGGTTCGTGGTGGGCGGGCTTTGGGCATCTTTCCGGCTGGAGAGGTCTCCCACGTGCACTTGAGCAGCTTGAGCGTCATTGACCGGCAATGGAGCCAGACGGTTGCCCGGATTGTCAGAAAGTCCGAGGCGACCGTGCTCCCGGTTTACTTCGAAGGCCACAATAGCCCGCTCTTTTGCGGGCTTGGTCTTTTGCATCCGCTGTTTCGAACCTTGATGTTACCGGGAGAGAACATCAAAAAGCGGTCCCGGATGCTTCGAGCCCATGTCGGCAAGCCGATCCCTTTCAAGAGGCTGGCTGGACTCGATAATTCGGCAATGATGGATTACTTGCGCCTCAGGACCTACAATCTGCAAAATCGTAAATGCGAAAAACGTCGAAATCCGTTGTTTCGGCGATCAATTAACAGCGCCTCGAATCATCGCCCGGTCGCTAGGGAGAAAGAGGCCGGCTTGATAGCCGAAGAAATCCGCCGTTTGCCTCCGGAGCAGATACTTTTTTCCTCCAGGAACTTCGATGTAGTAAGCGCATCTGCCGCCCAGATCCCGAACGGCCTTCACGAAATCGGGCGCCTGAGAGAAATAACCTTTCGAAAAGCTGGCGAAGGGACCGGGAATGCTATCGATATCGACCGCTTTGATGAATATTATCAACACATAATGCTCTGGGACCGTGAGCGCGAGGAAATCGCAGGGGCCTACCGGCTTGGCCTTGCCGATGCAATCCTGAAGGAGGGCGGTTTCAGGGGCTTGTATACGAACACTCTTTTTGAGTACAAGAATGATTTGACCCCCATATTCAGTTCCGCTCTGGAGTTAGGCAGATCTTTCGTCCGCCTCGAGCATCAGAAGACTTACCAGCCCCTTATGCTTCTCTGGTCGGGGATCGGGCGCTTTGTAATAAAACATCCCTGGTACCGGTTCCTGTTCGGGGCAGTAAGCATAAACAATGAATATCTCGGTGTTTCCCGTAAGTTGATGGTAAAATTCCTTAAAGAGGGCTACATGGATTACGGTCTGACAAAATTCGTGCGGGCCAGGAATGCCTCTCCGCTTGGGTCGATGGGAAAAAAGAACCTGGGCCTGGCATATTCGATGGTTCATGATATCCAGGAATTTTCGGAATTGATTTCGGACATCGAGCGTGACGGAGCCGGCATTCCCATACTTTTGAAGCATTATATGAAACTCGGCGGAAAGTTTCTGGGTTTCAGCATTGACCCGAAATTCAACAATGCTCTGGACGCCTTGGTACTTGTCGATTTAGCCCGGACCGATCCCCGCATCCTGGGACGCTACATGGGGCAGCAGGGGGTAGCTTCTTTTCTGCGCTTCCATGGAGTCGGGCCGGGCGATTGCGACTTGCAGGACGATAAGTGCGCATGAACTGCGAAATACGGATTGATTCATATCCGGCGCTGGTGTAGAGAAGTAGAGATAATCTCTTAATCCCCGGCAACAGAATTCAATCATCGATAAGGGGGCAAGGGGAATGCGCTGGGATATTCCTGCAGTCTTTGCGGTTGTTTTAGGTTTTCTGCTTATCATCAAAGGAATAGACACGCTGACGATCTGGCGCGCCTGGTTCTTCGGCATAAGCGGTGTGGTATTGTTGCTGGCCGGCATGATCCGGATCGCTGTGCGAATCAGGCATTTCCTGACTCGTAACAGTTCAGTTGAAGACAAGGATTGAGGTCTTCGGCATCGAGTGCGGCCCTTCCAGGGGTAGTGGATTTTTTTGCTTTTTAAGTGCTTCACCAGTTGGCCTAAAGCTCGGCGGTTAGCCACAAATGTGGCTTCTTAACTGTGTGGGAACACTCTATGCAACTATCAGGTGCGATCCAGCATAGTTTGTTCATCCGGTGAACATAGGTAGGTAAATGTTGCGCTGTGGCAGTTAATTGCCACCTTCCTGCTATTTCCCTTGCTTTCCTCAAATTTCGGCATATAGATTTTCCTGAAGAAATTCCATGTTTTTGCTTAACCTCAGAATGTAACATGATGGTACATTTCTCCTTGACAAGGAGATATCCATGGATTACGTTAGCGATGAACCCTTGGATACTGCGACCGCAACGGAAATGATCCGGGGAATAGCGCGATTTGGCACAGTCCGGCCTTGGTGGCATTGTAGCCAAAAAAGTATGCCCGGCAGAGATTTTTCCTATCAGGATCTCGTGGCCATTCTCTTAAACGGAGAAGTCCATGAGCCACCAGAGCACAACACAACGGCACGCCAGTACAGGTATAAAGTAAGAGGTGAAACCATTGATGGTGGCACCGCCACCGTCATTTTGGTGATCGAAGATCATCGCACTCTTTCCGTCGTGACGATTTTTTGTTGAAGGTGACCCCATGGAAAATAAAACCAAGTGTCCTTTATGCGGTAACTCAAACGTTGAAACCAAGACAGGACAATCTTATCACTTTACGGAGAGTGGTCTGGATAATGTCTACCTTGTGAACGTTGAAACATCTCATTGCGCCGACTGCGGCGCGGGTTCAGCGTCTATCCCCCAATCCACACAATTGTTGAATTGTTTGGGAGAAGCCATTGTTCTCAGTTCCGGCCTTTTAACTGGCCCTGAAGTCAGATTTCTGAGAAAAAATCTCCATATTAAAATCAATGATTTCGCCAAACTTTTGGGCGTCGCGAGAGGAACGCTTTCCAGATGGGAAAATGGGCAAATCAGAATTACAAAATCCAATGATCTGCTGATACGGTCCGTTTACCTTCTTAAAAGCCCCGGGATAGGAAATGAAGTCAGGGACGAATTTGGGAAATGGCTTGAAAAACAGCATGCCAGGAAGCGGAAACGGATTAATTTGCGTCTGCCCCTAGATCAGTTTTCTTGCGCCCCGGCAATGGCTTGTTCCTAAATTTATTCTTGACTGCTTGAAGGCTGATATAGTGAAGCTTGCAGATGGCAGTTCAAAATGACCCACTGCCCTCCTAAGCAAATTGCCGAGCTTACCTGAGGCAACAGGAAAAACCGGCTACACCTCCGGTGTTTGCAGGTGGAACGGGGTGGCCTGCTCGAATTGGTGGGCTATGCGCAGAATTAGTTCCTCCCGAAAATGAGGCCCCAGAATCTGAAGTCCGATCGGCAGTTTTTCCGCAGTGAAACCGCATGGCACCGAAATCCCCGGAATTCCGGCCAGACTTGCCGGCAGCGTAAATACATCGCTCAGGTACATCTGGAGGGGATCATCGAATTTTTCCCCTATCCTGAAAGCCGGTATAGGCGACACGGGCGCCAGTATGGCGTCGCACTTCTCGAACGCATCGAGGAAATCCTGCCTGATGAGCGTCCTGACCTGGGACGCTTTTCTATAGTAGGCATCGTAATAGCCCGCCGACAACACGTAGGTGCCTAACATTATGCGGCGCTTTACTTCGGCTCCGAACCCCTGGGAGCGGCTTTTGCGGTACATCTCCATGAGGTCCCTGGTTCCCTGGTCGCGGTGCCCGTATTTTACGCCGTCATAGCGCGCCAGGTTCGAGGAGGCCTCTGCCGGGGCGATTATGTAGTAAGCCGCAATGCCGTATTCGGTGTGCGGCAGGGAAATGTCAACAGTCTGTGCTCCCAGTTCCCGGCAGGTGGAGATTGCGTTGCGCACGGCCTCCGCGACTTCCGGATCAGTTCCCTCGATGAAATACTCGCGGGGAATCCCGAGGCGCAGACCCCGAATCGGTTCTCTCAGGGCGGCCCTGTAATCGGGGACCGGCAGATCTACCGAGGTGGATTCCCTGGGATCGTAGCCTGCGATTGCCTGGAGCACTATAGCGGCATCCTCGACGTCCCTGGTTATCGGCCCTATCTGGTCAAGGGACGATGCAAAAGCCACGAGCCCGAAGCGGGACACCCGGCCATATGTGGGTTTAATGCCCACAACGCCGCAAAATGATGACGGCTGCCGAATCGAGCCTCCGGTATCCGTCCCCAGAGCCCCGGCGCACAACCCGGCAGCAACGGCCGCTGCCGAACCTCCGCTCGACCCGCCGGGAACGCGGTCCAGGTCCCACGGATTGCGGGTCTTCATGAAAGCCGAATTCTCCGTCGATGATCCCATGGCGAACTCGTCCATGTTCGTCTTTCCTATAAAAATGGCCCCGGCATGCTCAAGCTTTTCGATAACCGTTGCGCTATAAGGAGCAACAAATCCCTGGAGGATGCGCGAACCGCATGTGGTAGGAGACCCGTGGATACAAATTACGTCTTTTATGGCGATCGGCACACCGGCCAGGAAAGAGTCCAAATAACTCTTTTTTCCCGAGTCGAAAAGCCTTGCTTCATCCAGCGCCTGCTCTCCCATAGTGCTCAGATAGGCGTTGACCTTCGGGTCGAGCGCGTCAATGCGTTCGAGAAACGCGGAGACTGTTTCGACAGCGCCGATTTGTGCGTTTTCCAGCAAGTCGTGGATCTCATGAATCGAAAGAGAGTGGATTTTCATGTAAACCGGCCCTTTCTGCTAAATTACCTTGGGTACCACAAAATTGACGCCGTCCGTCCCGGGTGCGTTTGCAAGCGACTCCTTGCGGTCCAGTGACCGTTGGACTAAATCAGGGCGGAACACGTTTTGCAACTCGATGGCGTGGGTAGTTGGCGGAACGTCCTTTGTGTCGAGTTCATTGAGCTTGCCCATGTACTCGAGAATACTGTTCATCTGACCGGTCATCCGTTCTTCTTCCGCCTCTGAGAGTTCCAGCCTCGCGAGTAGCGCCACGTGCCGGACCTCTTGTCTTGTTATCTTTGCGTCCATTATATTTCCCCTTACAAAGGGCCGGAAAGACCGGCCTCGGTTTTTTGTATTTTTGACCAAAATTCAACCCGCCAGGAAATTTTCCATTGTCCGGCAGTCTTTGAAAGCGGCCAGAACTTCGGGCAGTCCCTGTATCCGGGTCTTCTGCAGCAGATTATACGTGAGAGCGTGCACCCGCTTTTCTTCGGCATTCTGTTCAGCAGCGGTGGAGTCGAACCGTTGCACGAATTTGGCGAACCGGACCACGTGAATCAGTTCATGAGTCACTATGTAAGCCGTCAATGGGAAAAGTCCGATCCCTCTGTCGCGCTCAACGGCCCTGCGGATCACATGGTCCTGGATGCAGATTTTGAAAAAATCGCCCGGTTCGCTTCCCCGCATCCTATCGCCGGGGCGTCTGAGATATCGCCGGATTTGGGCGAAAGCGGCGTCGGTGACCTCCTCTTTGCCCAGGTCACTCAAGCTTTGTATATCATAGCGGTATCTTTTCCATTCGGAGGTGGAAAGCTTGTAAAAATCGCTTATGAGTTCTTCCGAGGCGTCGATGGCCTGGGCAAGGACGGCGATTTCTTCTGCCTCGAAGGGTAGGCGTCTCATCTATCAGCGGCTCCGGTCAGAAATTTTGCTCAACCGCCGAAACTTAGGGCGTTTCCTTTATTTACAAGACTTCCCTTCTCAATTCAACAGGTTCCGAGTATTTTCGCATTTCTGTGCGTCCGGCCCTGTTCCAAAAAAAGAGAGCGGAGATAAACCCCGCCCTCTGTTACGCGAAACGGCAATTAGACTCAGGAGAGGGGGCAACCCCTCCCTCTATTTCAAATATGCGGGAACCGGACAAACATTCCTAGTTTCCATCCGGAAACCCCCAGATGAGACATTAGTGGTTTCCGATTCGGAAAAGAGGCATTTTTCGTCCTGGCAAGGAAATCGAGGGGTTGCGCGGAGGCGTACCCATGTACCGCCTCGCGGAGCGTCGAGATCCTGCCTGTGCCACCGCCGCAGGCAGTGGCGATCCTGGCTGGCGGTCCCACCGCCGGACGGAAACTACCTAATGATGCTCATGCACATAGAACGGCCATTTATGGAAGAACCATTCGTTCCAGAGCAAAGGAATGATATACCAGAAATTCCAAACCAGGGACTCGCCGTTGAGGAACCTCTCGGCAAGCCCTCCTTCCATGTGATGGTTTCCCAGCCCCCAGTACCCGAAATTGACTACGTAGAAGAAAATGTAACCGATGACCATCAGGACCAGTACGCCGATCGTCCTGTACCAGAATCCTCCCCATGAATCCTTATCGGCAATCGGCCCCATATCATCGAAATAATGGTGCCAGGCCAGCAACGGAATCAGCGTAAACCCGGCTACCTCCGCCGCGTGATACCATAAAAAACGGGTCGGACTGCCGGCGTCACCGGCGGGGAGGTGATGGGTCAACTCCTCCATGTTTACCCAGGTGGGTATCAGCTTTACGAGGAATGAGGCAACCAGGTAGGCAAGTATAACATTGAATACGAAAGAAATGATTCCCTTCCACGGCTGGGGAAGCTTTATCAGAGACCATGGCTTCATTCGCCACACGTTCGCGGCCATGAACAAAATTACGACCATCCATTCCCACCAGCCGAATACCCAGTGTACGTGGCTTGTACCCGCTAAACCGGTCCACCATGGGCGGCCCAGACCGATTGCCGTTCCGAAGCTCGATTCCCACACCGCTCCCCAGAAAGGCACGATGAGGACTGTGTAGAAAAAAAGAGTCAATAGAGAGGCCCAGCCGAGTTCCGCCAAGCCCGCCTGTGGCTGGGTGAGATCGCTCGGGCGCACGGGCCATTTGTCAAAAAGAATGGTAAGGAAAGGATACGAGAAAAATCCTATGAGAACAAATGCAACAATGGCCCGTTCGGGAAATCTGCGGCTCGGTTCTACAAACGCTACAAGATCGAGCGAAGCTTTGCCCTTAATCGGACCGGCGGCTAAAACGGTCTGGATGCCCGATTCGCTCAGAAAATTGAAACCCAACCCCAACACCCTGTAGAAAACAACATGAATGACGAACCAGACTATAATGAGATTCATTATTGTCTGGACAACACCCCTTACCGGCGGGGAAAGGTTTTGAAAAGGCCAGTCGCCAAGAAACATGTGTTGCCAAAGACCTACTAGAATCATCATTGCCAGGTACATAACGAACGGGTATGGGAAAGATCCCACGGGACCTCTGGGATCGCTGAAGATATACCATGTCAACCACGCGACCAGGAAGAATACAACGTTGGAAATGATACCGGTAGCAGGCTGGCCCCATCGTGGTTTCAGAACGTCTGCCATTTTATTCTCCTTATATCCTTATTTGGATGAATACTGCGATTTCTATCTTTAGGAACTGCCCCGATTCGCGGTACTATGAAACTGTGTCACACCTCCTTCCGGTTCGAATATCATCGGCCTATGGCGGACCGAATTGCCGGCAAACTGTTTACAATATGTTCTGAAAAAGGTTGGATCGGGTACGGCAAGGAAATCAAACCAAGGCGGAGACATCCGACACCAGGTATACCTTCGAGTGTTGATAATGTTCTCACAGATCCGAGCAGGCACAATATTCCCGGCTATAACGATACTCGTTTTCGGATAAAATAGAACTAGAGGCTACTATAAAGCTGGTAATGAGCAAGCCGAATTGTTGCAATGTAGGGCTTAAGGATTTGCACATTCTCCCTACTACTCTAGAACCCCGTTGAACGAATCAATCACTGATGTAAGACATGATCACCTGAAGTCCAGTAATTGCATCTGCATGTGTAATCCCGCTTCCCATCTGTCCCGCGCCAATTACTCCAAAAGTCTTGATCTCAATACTAGTCCAGTCTCCTCTCTAAAAGGGTTGTTGTGAAAATAGTCACCAGTGACCTGTCCTTAATGCAAAGGGCGTACCCGGCCTTTTGTGAGGGATAACTAAGCGAATATGCAAGATAAAAATTTGATTGGCCGGAACCATGTCAGATCTGATGATTCAAATGATGCTTTCATTCGATAGCATAAGGGAAAGTATTCGGGGTTAGATGCTTTGATAGCGCCTGCTTGAGTTCCCTGGAACAGGTCGAAGCATTTGATGCTCGATGAAGCATTTCATGTAAATCACTCCTGAAGCCACGTAATGCAAGACGATCGTGTCCCGAGAAACTGGAGTAGGGCAGGAAGCAGGAGACAGAGGGATTGTTATTCCGGAGCAAAGGGCCGAAAGGAATACTTTCGTGCTTTGGTTAACCACCGCAGGTGGGCGTGGCAGCGTGACCTGCATCACTTTGCGTCCGGCCCCGTTCCAAAAATTGAGGGCGGGGGAAAACCCGCCCTCTCTTATGTGAAACGGCCGTTAGATTCATGGGAGGGGACAAGCCCTCCCCTCCTGTTACATTTCAAATATGCTGGAACCGGACGAACATTACCTAATGATGCTCATGGACATAGAACGGCCATTTATGGAAGAACCATTCGTTCCAGAGCAAAGCAATGGCCCACCAGAAATTCCAGATCAGGGACTCGCCGCCGAGCAGTCTTTCGGCAAGCCCTCCTTCCATGTGGTGGTTTCCCAGTCCCCAGTACCCAAAATTGATTACGTAGAAGAAAATGTAATTGACGGCCATCAGGACCAGTACGCCGATCGTCCTGTACCAGAATGCGCCCCATGAATCCTTATCGGCCATTGGGGCCATATCATCGAAGTAATGGTGCCAGGCCAGGAATGGAATGAGAGTGAATCCGCCAATTTCCGCAGCGTGATACCAGAAAAAGCGGGTGGGACTGCCGGCGTCAGCGGCGGGGAGGTGATGGGTCAGCTCCTCCATGTTTACCCAGGTGGGTATCAGCTTGACGACGAGCGAGGCAACCACGTAGGCAAGTACAACATTGAATATGAAAGAAATTATTCCCTTCCATGGCTGGGGAAGCTTTATCAAGGACCATGGCTTCATTCTCCACACGTTCGGGGTCATGAACAAAATTACGATCATCCATTCCCACCAGCCGAATACCCAGTGTACGTGACTTGTGCCCGCGATACTTCCCCACCATGGGCGGCCCAGGGCGATTGCCGTTCCGAAGCTTGATTCCCACACCGCTCCCCAGAAAGGAACAATGAGGACTGTGAAGAAAAAAAGAGTCAACAGAGAGGTCCATCCGAGTTCCGAAAATCCTGCCTGGGGCTGGGGGAGATCGCTTGGGCGTATGGGCCATTTCTCAAAAAGAATGGTAACGAACGGGTATGAAAAGAATCCTATGAGAACAAATGTAACAACGGCCCGTTCGGCAAATCTGCGGCTCGGGTCCACAAACGCTGCGAGATCGAGGGAAGCTTTGCCCTTAATCGGTCCGGCGGCTAAAGCGGCCTCGATGCCCGATTGGCTCAGAAAATTGAAACCCAGCCCCAACACCCTGTAGAAGACAACATGAATGACGAACCAGACTATAATGAGATTGACTATCGTCTGGACAACCCCCCTTACGGGCGGAGAAAGGTCTTGAAAAGGCCAGTCGCCAAAGAACATGTGTTGCCAGAGACCTACGAGAATCATCATGGCGAGGTACATAACGAACGGGTATGGAAAAGATCCCACCGGGCCTCTGGGATCGCTGAAAATATACCATGTCAACCACGCGACCAGGAAGAATACAAGGTTTGAAATGATGCCGGTAGCCGGCTGGCCCCATCGCGGTTTCAGAATATCTGCCATATTTCTCTCCTTATTGGATGAATGCTGTGCTTTCTTTTTCTTGAACTGTCCTCCTTCGCGATGCTATGAAATTGCGTCACACCTCCTTTCGGTTCGAACATCTTTGACCCATCGGGGACCGAATTGCCGGCAAACTGTCCACAATATTTTCTGAAAAGGCTGGAGCGGGTACGCAAAGGGAAACCGGACCAACGCGGGGAGATTCGGTATCAGGTATACTTCAGGGTATTGATGATGTTCCCACCGATCCGATCAGGCACAATATCCCCCGGTGGAGCGATTATCCGTTTTCGGATCAAATGGAATGAGAGGCTACTATAGAGCTGGAGAGAGCAAGGCGAATTGTTGCAATGTGGAGCCCAAGGACTTGTACAGTCTCCTACTACTCTACGTGAGGCCGGGCAGTCAACAGGTTTTTGTTTCTTATCCGTTGTTTCGAATTATAATTTTATGAGTCTCTCTGCATTGTTTGGTAGAATTGTTATTGCTTGTTCATGCGGCGCGCAAAGTGATTCCTATCTTTCAGGCTGAAGCTGTTTAGAACAGGAGGCTCAATGATTGCTCTCAGGAGGCAAAAGAATGGGAAAAAAGATTCTTTCCGAATCAGCGCTCGAGCGCATTGAAAAAGAACACGCCGAGTGGCTGGACGAATATCGGAAGGCTCTAAAAAAAATGCCGGAGCGGCTGAGCCGCTTCTCCAGCGTTTCCGACATGGAAGTGAAGCCGCTTTACACTCCTCTCGACGCTGCAAACAGGGACTTCTCCGAAGATATTGGCTTTCCGGGTAAATACCCTTTCACCCGGGGTGCTCAAAGCACTATGTACAGGGCTCGCCTCTGGACCATGCGAATGTTTGCGGGACTGGGCACTGCCGAGGATACGAACAAACGGTTCCACTATCTGATTAATCATGGTGAAACCGGCCTCAGCACCGCTTTCGACTTCCCAACCCTCATGGGATACGATACGGACTCTCCTTTTGCGCGGGGCGAGTGCGGCAAATGCGGCGTCGCAATCGACACGCTGGACGACATGGGGCGCTTGTTCGCAAACATCAACCTGGAGGAGGTTACCGCGTCAATGACGATCAACCCTCCTGCTTCGGTAATGTGGGCCATGTACATAGCCAATGCCGAAAACGAGGGCTACTCCCGCAAGAAGCTTGGCGGCACGATTCAGAACGACTGCCTGAAAGAGTTCATAGCGCAGAAAACGCTCATGCTTCCGCCCGAGCCGAGCCTTAGACTGGTGACCGATACGGTTGAGTTCGGAGCCCGCGAGGCGCCCCGCTGGAACACCATCAGCATAAGCGGTTACCACATCAGGGAAGCCGGATCGACGGCCGTTCAGGAACTTGCCTTCACGATCTACGACGGCATTACCTATGCAGAAGAAGCAATCAAAAGGGGGCTAAAAGTTGACGAATTTGCAGGAAGGCTCTCCTTTTTCTGGAATTCCCATATAGATTTCTTCGAAGAAATAGCGAAGATGCGCGCGAGCCGGCGCTTGTGGGCAAGGATCATGAAAGAACGCTTCGGGGCGCAGGACCCCAAGTCCATGTTTATGCGCTTCCATTCCCAGACGGCCGGTTGCTCGCTCACCTCACAGGAACCTTACAACAATGTCATCCGGACCACTACAGAAGCCCTTGCGGCTATTCTGGGGGGCACCCAGTCTCTGCATACCAATTCCCTCGATGAGGTCTACATGATTCCAAGCGAGGAAGCCGTGCTCATCGCGCTGCGCACGCAGCAGATACTGGCTGACGAATGTGGTGTCGCGAACGTGATCGATCCGCTTGCCGGCTCTTATTTCGTCGAGGCGCTCACAGACAAGATGGAGGAGGAAGCCAACGTCTATATCCGGAAACTTGATGAAATGGGAGGGATGGTTGCGGCCATAGAACGCGACTACCCGCAGATGGAAATTGCCGATGCGGCTTATCATTTTCAGAGGCAGGTCGAGTCGGGTGAGAAAATCATAATCGGGGTGAACAAGTATGCTTCCGGCCGCCCGGATCTGGAATTCGTTCTCAAGTTTGACGACGAGATCGAAAAAATGCAGATCGAACGCACAAACCGGTTCAAGGAAAAGCGGGGCAAAGTCCAGTTCCAAAAAGCAATGGACGAGTTGAGGCGCAGATGCGAAGGCCCACCGTGCTGGGAAAACAATGTCATGCCCGCCCTCATAGAGGCGGTACGGGCGGGAGCCACAGAACAGGAATGCTGCGATCTATACAGGGATGCCTTTGGAATTTATACGGATCCCGGGACTTTCTAACTAGTCTTTCCATCCGGAAACCCGGATAAACGTAGGCGAATTTTACCTTATCAACGTAGGAGAATTTCACCTTATTAGAGACTAGCAGCTTCCGAGTCGGAAAGGAGGCATTTTTCGTCTTGGCAATGAAATCGAGGGATTGCGCGGAGGCGTACCTATGTACCGCCTCCGGTCATGGACAGATCAGGGATAGCGTCGAGATCCTGCCCATGCCGCCACCGAAGGTAGCGGCGAATCTGGCTGGCGGTCCCACCGCGCCACCGCCTTGAGGCGGAATTCAACCGGTCGTCTTCACTTCCATTAAGGAGGCAGGTTCCATGGAAAAAGCGAGGAAACTTCGTATATTGGTTGCCAAACCAGGCCTGGACGGTCATGACCGGGGCGCCCGGATTGTGGCTCGCGCTTTTCGTGAAGCTGGCTTCGAAGTCATCTACACCGGATGCCATCAGACGCCGGAGCAGATCGTTAGCGCAGCCATCCAGGAAGACGTGGACCTGATCGGGCTAAGCATCCTCTCTGGAGCGCACAGATATTCCTTTCCCCGGGTGCTGGAACTTTTGACCAAGAACAACGCGGAAGATATATCGGTGGTAGGTGGAGGCATATTCCCTATCGAAGACATCGCCAAGCTCAAGGAGATCGGCATAAAGGAAATCTTCGAACCCGGCGCAAGACTTGAGGACCTCGTAGACTGGGTTAGCAACAACATCAGGCCGCGAGGCGGGGTCGTGCTGAAAAAATAGACAAACCGGAATGCCGGGCGGTGCATTCCGGCCGTCACATCGTTATAATTCACCGGAAATTCAACAGCACTGCCACAGGGTTTAGCGCATGGATATCATTGAACAGATCGTCTCCGGCGACGTAAGAAGCATAGCTCGTATCCTTCGAGATATAGACGATGAGATTCCTTCCACCATGAACATTCTACGGGAACTCTATCCACATACGGGCAAAGCCTACGTTGTCGGTATCACCGGCTCCCCGGGGGTTGGCAAGAGCACTCTTGTTGACCAGATCGCAATCAAATATCGCAAAGCGGAAAAAACAATCGGAATTTTAGCGGTCGATCCGACAAGCCCGTTTACCGGGGGGGCCATACTGGGTGACCGCATCCGCATGCAGCGGCATTTTCTCGACCCGGGTGTTTTCATCCGCAGCCTTGCCACGCGCGGCCATTTCGGCGGCCTCTCCAAATCCACCAACGATATGGTAAACGTTCTGGACGCAGCGGGTAAGGACGTGATCATAGTCGAAACGGTGGGCGTGGGCCAGGACGAGGTAGAAATCGCAAACAGCGCCCACACGACCGTACTGGTGACAGTACCGGGGATGGGGGATGAAATTCAGGCGATCAAGGCGGGCATAATGGAAATCGGCAATATTTTGGTTGTGAACAAAGCCGATCGCGAAGGCTCTCGCAAAACCGTCCGCGAACTGATGAACCTGATCGGGCTGGGCGCCGGAAGGCATAATAATGGGGATTGGGAACCGCAGATCGTGGAAACCGAAGCCACAAAGGGCCGCGGGATCAATGAACTCTATGAGGCGATCCAAAAACACAGGGCATATCTTCTCGCCACCCACCCCGAAAAGTGGCGGCAAATTACGGAAAAGCGCGCCAGGATCCAACTCATGGGCGCCCTGAAGGATCAGGCTTTTAGAACTATCCTGGAAAGGGTCGAAACGCGCGGGGATTCACTCGATGAATTCGTCCAGAAGATGGTTGACAAGGAGTCCGACCCCTATACGATCGTCCAGCAGATTATCGACAGGGAGTTGAAATAATCGGGGTCGAGTTGAGAGTTTTTTCGGTCGTCTTCCGTCCTCCGTCTGATACAAAAAACCGGCGGCCTGTCTGGGCCGCCGGTTGCGTTTTCATTGAGCGCCGGCAAAAACGCCGAGCGTCGTTACTTCAACAGAGGCACGATCAGCAGCGCGACAATGTTGACGACCTTGATCATCGGGTTGATTGCCGGGCCGGCCGTATCTTTGTACGGGTCGCCGACGGTGTCGCCGGTTACGGCAGCCTTGTGGGCGTCCGAACCCTTGCCGCCGTACATACCGTCTTCGATGAACTTCTTTGCGTTGTCCCAGGCGCCGCCACCGCTGGTCATTGCGATGGCCTGGAACAGACCGGTGATGATCGCGCCGATGAGCATGCCGCCGAGGGCTTCTTTGCCGATCAGGAATCCAACAACGACCGGTGCGACTACCGGGATGAGCGCCGGAAGCATCATCTGCTGAATGGCGCTCTTGGTGACGATGTCAACGCACTTGCCATATTCGGGTTTTGTCGTCCCTTCCATGATGCCGGGGAGTTCACGGAACTGACGGCGAACTTCCTCGACAACACCGCCTGCAGCCTTGCCAACCGCCTCCATCAGGAGCGAGCCGTAGAAGTATGGCAGGAGGCCGCCGATGAATAGGCCGACGATGACCATGGGGTTCGAGAGGTCGAATACGGCCTGGCCGGGGACCGACCGGGAATATTCGGCGAAAAGGACCAGGGCGGCAAGAGCGGCCGATCCGATTGCATAGCCCTTTGTAACGGCCTTGGTGGTGTTGCCGACCGCGTCAAGGGGATCGGTGATAGCCCGAACACTGTCGGGAAGTTCCGCCATTTCGGCGATGCCGCCCGCGTTGTCCGTGATCGGTCCGTAAGAGTCGATAGCGACAACGATACCGGTCATGGAGAGCATCGCAACGGCGGAAAGGGCGATTGCAAAAAGGCCTTCACCGGGATGACCCGAGAAACCGCCGCCAAGCTGATAGGCCCACACGATCGCGCCGCAGATTACCAGGGCAGGGGCGGCCGTGGACTTCATGCTGACTGCAAGACCCGCGATAACGTTGGTCCCATGGCCGGTTTGGCTGGCTTCGGCAATGTGCTTGACCGGGTTGAAGCTCTTGGAAGTGAAGTATTCGGTGATCATAACGATTGCGCCGGTCAGCACGAGACCGATGAGCGCGCAGGTGAAAACGCTCATCGCCGTGAAGCCGCCCGTCTTTAGGTCAGGTTGCTTCAGGAACCAGTCGGATGCAAAATAGAAAGCCACCGCCGCAAGAATGCCAGCGACTGCAAGGCCTTTATAGAGCGCGCCCATGATGTATTCGTTCTTGCCAAGGCGCACGAAGAAAGTGCCGATGATCGAGGCAATGATCGAGATGCCTCCGATCAGAAGGGGGAATTCCACCCATAGACTGTCGGCGCCGAAAATCGTTTTTGCCAGCAGCATTGCCGCGACCAAAGTAACGGTATAGGTCTCGTAAAGGTCTGCCGCCATGCCCGCGCAGTCGCCGACGTTATCGCCGACGTTGTCGGCGATAACCGCTGCGTTTCTAGGATCGTCCTCGGGGATTCCGGCTTCTACTTTGCCTACCAGGTCTGCGCCTACGTCAGCGGCCTTGGTGTAGATGCCGCCCGCGATACGAGCGAAAACGCTCATGAGCGAGCAGCCGAAGCCAAGGCCGATAAGAGCTTCGAATACCTTGTCAGCGGGCGCAAACGATTTGGCAATCAGGTAATAGCCGGTGATGCCGAGAAGTCCCAGCCCTACGACCATGACCCCCGTAACCGACCCGCCTTTGAAAGCGACCGAAAGGGCCGCGCTCAGACCCTGTTTTGCGGCTTCCGTCGTACGCACGTTGGCTTTCACGGATACCATCATGCCGATGTAACCCGCAAGGGCCGAACCGCATACGCCGATTAGAAATCCGATTGAAGTCCATTTGCCAAGTAATAACAGCACTCCGGCAAGCACCACTGCGACGACTGCGACGGTCTTGTATTCCCTGTTCAGAAATGCTTCCGCGCCTTCCCTGATCGCTTCCGAGATCGCCTGCATTTTTTCGGAACCGGCGCTCTGCTTGGAAACCCATGCTGCGGTTACCAGTGCATAGACGACGCCGAGACCCCCACATGCGAGGGCAATCATCGTGATCACACTTGCGTTCATTTAATCCTCCTAGTTGAATTGTTTAGATCTGGTTGGTAACTCTCGAGAGGCAGGGGCCGCCCCTCTACTTCAGCCTGATTCACTTACAGTCCACCTTACAGCAATATAATCCCGTAAGACCACTTGCATCGTTTCTTGGGTGAAAATCACTTAAATTTTTGAAAAGACAGTCTTTTTTACGCGGGTTGTTCCGTCTCGCTCCGGCGGGGTTCGGCAGATGAACCGGATCTGAACTTATTAGCCTAGGGGGAGCGGAAATGAGGCGGATGCAGGCTCACACTACGTAGACATGCTTAGTCAAAACCTTCCAGAGTTTTGCCTGACCACTGAAGGACCATAAAAATACGATGGCTTCCCACGCGCGCGACAAAAGTAATGGAAGCCCTGCGGCTTGTCAAGAAAAAGTAACATTTTTCAGAAAAAGTGATCCGTTCAAACCATGCTAAATCTCAACTTCGTCTCCAGGTTCAGGCGCCAATACCCTGAAATCTTTGACCTCTCTACTCACACGTAAAATCTCCTCCCACCTCTTGCGCCGTTCATATCGCTCAATGTGCACCAAGGCGAGCGAGCGAGCCTTAGCCTTACGGGCGAAATCGATGCAGTTGATGACGTTCCCGTGCCCGGGGGTATCGGTATCCAGGCGAAAAGCCTCGTGGATTACGAGGTCTGCGTTGTGCGCAATCGGGAGTGTTTCATCGGTTGGGGCCCCGTCTCCGCTGTAAAAGAGCGACTTGGCGCCCCTATCTATGCGCACGGCCAGGTCTCTTTTCGGGTGCCCGTTTACGGCGCTTCGCCACTTGACACCCGCTGCTTCCACAACCTCTCCCGGTTCGACCGTCAGAAAACGGATATCGTAACTAAGCTTGTCCATAAGGGATGAATAGGCCAGCCTGAGCGTTTGAGTCACTATTTTGTCTATTTCGCGCTGGCCAAGGATCAGGAGAGGCTTTCTGCGTTTCATTTCCCGGAATCGGGCAAGCAGGGCCGGAAGGCCGAAGAAATGGTCTCCGTGAAAATGCGATATCCAGATCGCGTCAAGATCGTCCGGATCCTTGGCGATTTTCCAGAACGAAGGGGGGGCGGTGAAGCCGCAGTCCAACAATATTGAACTTTCATTGCGCTCATCTCTTGCCCGGACCAAGATGGAAGTGTTTGGAAGGTCCTCGTCGAATGCTTCGCCCACACCGATGAATTTTATTTTCACTGTTTTACCCTCCCGTGAATTATGAGACATTTATACTGGTAAACCGAATTTGCTTTAAATACCGCATGTCTTAAATTATTCGGGATCGAGTGGTTGTAATGAATGGGGTCGAGGGGAGGGTGCATGAAGTATAAACTTTTTTCTCCGCTTTCCATTCTCATGATCTTCATCTCCGGCTGTGAAAACTTGTCAAGTCGATATCTCATCGGACAGAAGCCCCCTCGCTGTCAAGACCGAAGAATGGGCTGGACAATGGTCCAAGGATTGTTGGGGTGAGGAAATTATCAGCACAGAATTGCTTAACAAAGATAAAGGCGTCCTTGGTTTCACTCAGGTCAATATCAGCCCCGGAAGCACCATGGAATTATATGGATGCTACCTGCAGGAGGCAGGCAACTGGAGATTCTCGAACGTCGCAATCAAAGGGGAAGCCGACTTTCACCCGGCACGTGCAAAAAACCTTGTACGCTGTCAAATAATCACCTGGTTTCCTGACCCCGAGAAAATCAAACCACTTGTTTTCGAAAAAAAAGTGCTGCACGGCAAATGGCGTGGATGGGATACTTCTCTCTTGGCTTATTAAAACCCGAGCACCTCGAGCTGATAACGTCCGGTTAGGAAAGGGTTCTTTTCAAGTGGGGAGAGCTGGCCGTTCTCATCAAGCACGGACGAATCCTTGTTCTTCGGAATTAATATATTCTCAGCGCAACGTGATTGTCACCTCTCACAGGCAATAGAGGCATGCGAAGGGGCCGGTTTACATTTTGGTCTTATCCGTCTTGCCTGTACGTGCCTCCTCCCCGGAGGGACTGATATGTAATAAAATTGTCACGCGATCGCGATGACCAATCGCCAGTGCACGTAGTAGTAATATCGTGTGTTGGATTCTCCATATCGTTGGATTTAAGTGGCGGCTTGCTTCAGTCCGGGCCGGCCATTTAACTTAAGTCCCAAGATCGAAAAAGCCAAGCCTGTCGTGAGACTGGGACGGAGAGCCACGGGGCCTCTCGTTTTTCAACCTCCCGCATGTATGAGATAGCCGGGTTGCCTTTTTGCTAAGGCTGGAAGCGCCAAGCTTTCTTTGATCTTGCCCCAGCGCGGATGAAGGTAATCTCTTTATGCGCCTGCTTGGGTGTAATCACGCCGGAGTAAACGATCTAATGTTATAATACCTCTTTGCATTGGGCTTATCCTCTTTGTCTTTTGCCTGTCATGCACCCCAATGACCGCAGCGGCAACTGCAACCCGGGTCGCAGGTGGGCAGCTTCACACGATCACAATTTTGTCGGACGGCACGCTCTGGGCGTGGGGAGGGAACGGTTACGGCCAGCTTGGGACGGGTGATACCATCGACAGACACAGCCCAACTCAGATAGGCACGGGCAATTATTGGGTGTCGGTCACTGCCGGAGCTGGACACACCGTTGCGCTGAAGTCGGACGGCACGCTCTGGGCGTGGGGATCGAATAGCAACGGCCAGCTCGGGACGGGTGATACGACCGATAGACTTGTCCCCACTCAGGTAGGCACGGGCAATCAGTGGATGTCAGTTTTCGGGGGCGACGCATGCACGTTTGCGGTGGAAACGAATGGCACGCTTTGGGCGTGGGGATATAACTGCTACGGCCAGCTTGGGACGGGGGATACCGTTGACAGACACAGCCCAACACAGATAGGCACAGGCAACAACTGGGTGTCTGTCGCTGGGGGCTGGACGCAAACCTTTGCGCTGAAGTCAGACGGCACGCTCTGGGTATGGGGCACCGCGGGAAATAATAATGATAGCCTGACCCCAACGCAAGTAGGCACGGATAATAAATGGACATCCGTCGCTATGGGCGATGACGACACGATTGCGCTGAAATCCGCCGGCTCGCTTTGGGCATGGGGGTACAATGGTTATGGCGAGCTTGGAACAGGTGATACTGTTGACAGGGTAGACCCAACGCAGATAGGTACGGACACTAACTGGTCATTGGTCGCCACAGGCGACTTTCATACCCTCGGATGGAAGTCGGACGGCTCGCTCTGGGCATGGGGATCGAATGATAGCGGCCAGCTTGGGACCGGTGACACCGTTGAGAGGAATTCCCCGGTGGAGGTACTGCTCGGCCTAGTTGCAAGCAGCACCGGAAATGGTACGATCAGTCCAAGCCCAGGCACAGCATTCTATGGTCGCAGTGTCACCTTCACAATCACACCCTCGGCGGGCTATACCCTATCGGGCCTGACTGACAACGGAACGGACGTAACCCAAGCCTCTATACCCGCAGGTGGCGGTAGTTATTATACATATACGGTATCAAATATAACATCCAATCATTCTATACAGACGAGTTTTGGTCTTCCATTCACAGAGACTGACAGCAGTACAGGCAACGGGACAATCACCTGCAGTTCAAGCACAGCCGATTATGACGGCAGTGTGACATTCACCATCACCCCTTCGGCGGGCTACCACCTATCGGGCCTGACTGACAACGGAACGGACGTAACCACGGCCGCTTACTGGAACGGCAGCCACTATACATATACCATATCGGATGTAACAAGCGCCAATAATGTTCAGGCCACCTTTGCTTCAGGTTCTCCTCCTCCTCCTCCTCCTGCAGCGGCTGTCCCTGCACTTTCAACACCTGCAGCGGTTCTGTTGATGATCGGACTGGGCGGAATTGTGTGGTGCGGCAGGAAGAAGAGGCCAAAAACTAAAGATTATATCCGATAACGGCGTGGAGTGACAGCGATCCTTGCTTATTACCATGGGGGTAGACGTAGAGAGTTGATTTCGAAGAATAAAATTCTATTGATTTATACTTTCCTGGCAGTTGCTACCCTCGCGGCATTCTGGCGGCTCCATTATTGCGATTTTATCACTTTCGACGATCAACTATATGTGACTGAAAATGCACATATATTAAATGGCATCACGTGGCAGGCCATACGGTGGGCCTTTACTACCACCTATGCCTGTTTCTGGCATCCACTGACAATGATTTCCATTATGTTGGACTTTCAACTCTTCGGGTTGAACCCACATGGATATCACCTGACCAACCTTTTATTCCATATCGCAAACTCCTTGTTGCTCTTTTTCGTTTTGCACCGCATGACGAAAGCGCCCTGGCAGAGCGCTTTCGTTGCAGCTTTGTTCGCTCTTCACCCTCTCCATGTAGAATCCGTAGCTTGGGTAGCCGAGCGAAAGGACGTACTTTCAACTTTCTTCTGGATGCTCACCATGATTACATATACCTATTATATTGAGTGTCCGCGAATTGGAACCTATCTGCCCGTCTTTGCTTTCTTTGCTTTAGGCCTGATGGCAAAACCGATGCTCGTAACCCTTCCCTTCGTTCTAATTCTGTTAGACTATTGGCCTCTGCAGCGCTTTGAGCGAAAAAGGTCTTTCCGGAAAAAGCACGCCGCTCCAAGTAAGCAGAGAGCCGGAATCGGGGAGCGGGTGCCGGTTTCTATTTATAAAGGAGAGGGAAAAACAAGCAGAAAGAACGTTCTGAAAACAATGGTGGAAAGCGACAGGCCGAAAAATAACAAAGATCGGTGGACATTTATTGGTTTCCTGTTTTTCGAAAAAATACCTCTTCTTTCCCTGGCGGCAATTTTCAGTGTAGTAACATTCATTGCTGAACAAGAGGGAGGGGCTGTAAGGTCTCTTGGAGAAATCTCGCTGGGCGCTCGCATCACCAATGCTATTGTTTCCTTTGTCATTTACATCGCAAAGACGATCTGGCCAGCCAAACTCGCTATTCCTTATCCTCACCCGGGGCTAAGGCCTTTGTGGCAGGTCCTGGGGGCGATCCTACTCCTTGTCATAATTACGATCACCGTTATCCGAACGGCAAAAAGATTACCCTACCTGGCCGTGGGGTGGCTGTGGTTTATAGGCACTCTTATGCCAGTGATAGGGATCGTGCAGGTTGGCTACCATGCCATGGCAGACCGCTACACTTATATCCCTCTGGTTGGGTTGTTCATCATGGTAGCATGGGGTGTTCCGGAGATCTTGAAGAATTCGCGCTACCGCAAGGTTACGCTTATCTCATCGTCAGCCTTGATCCTTTCCTCCCTGTCTGTGCTCACCTGGATACAGGTCGGGTACTGGCAAAATAGTATCACTTTGTCCAGCCATACCTTGGAAGCTACTACTGATAATTATTATGTCTACTATTGGCGTGGACTTGAGTATGCCAACCTTGGCAATTATGGGCGGGCGATCCGCGATTATGACAAGGCCATCGGAATCAAACCTGATTACGTTGGCGCATATATTCGCCGTGCAGTTGCCTATGCCGAACTGGGCGATTACACGCAGGCCATTTCAGATTACGATAAGGCCATCGAGATAGATCCAAAAAGTGCTGCGACCTATAACAACCGGGGTGTCGCCTATGCGAAACTCGGCAACAACACTCAGGCAATTTCGGATTATGACAGGGCCATTGAGATAGATCCAAAGAATGCCGATTTCTATAATGACCGTGGTGTCGCTCGGGAGGCAATCGGAAACTCCAACCAGGCGATTTCCGATTACACCCAGGCTGTCACAATAAATCCTGGTAATGCCAAAACCTATAATAACCGCGGCCTGGCTCATCGCACGCTCGGCAATAACAGGCAGGCAATCGCGGATTTTAACAGGGCCATTGAGATCAATCCTAAGTATCCGGACGCCTACAACAACAGGGGTGTCGCCTACGCCGAACTTGGTGATAACATGCAGGCAATTACTGATTTCGACGAGGCTGTCGAGATCAATGCCCACGATGCAAGTGTATTTTATAACCGGGGTGCTTCCCATTATAAACTTGGCCACCAAAGCCAGGCGGTCGAGGATCTGAAGGCAGCGGCAAGACTTGGCAGCGAAGAAGCTAAGAGCGTTTTGAGAGGCCTGGGGTTGAGTGATGAGGCGAGTTGGTGAATGAGTGGGCCGGTCTGTAGACCTCGCGAGCGCCTTTCGACTGTTTCATAGCGGATAGGGTCCCAATGCAGTTGACTTTAGTCGTCGGAAGGATGAACTTTAGGGTTAAAAAATGGAACTTATTCAAACGACGTTTACAAACGCCTCAAACACTAAAGTGCCGCTCGTAGGCACATAACCTGCGCCAGCCCGCGATGGGCAGCGTCCTAAGAAACCGCACACTTGGCCCCTTCGCTTGCGCTCAGGGTAAATTCGGTGGGTGGTCTGGAGAAAGCTCATGACGGCAAAAGACAAATTTGAATTGATTTTCGAGAGGGAAATTCGAGAACTCAAAGGCATGGTCCGGTTTTACAAGCACATCCTCACCGGCGCAGAGCTCCTTTCGATTATAAACGAGGATGATAACAAGGTTTTCGGCATCTGCTTTCGCACTCCACCGTCCGATTCCAGCGGAGTGGCTCATATTCTGGAACACTCAGTCCTTTGCGGTTCGAGAAAGTACCCGGTGAAGGAACCTTTCGTTGAGCTCATAAAAGGTTCACTTAAGACTTTTCTCAATGCCTTCACCTACCCTGACAAGACCTGCTATCCTGTCGCCAGCCAGAACGTCCGCGATTTCTACAACCTGATCGACGTTTATCTGGATGCGGTCTTCTACCCGCGCCTGACGCCATTTGTTCTCCAGCAGGAAGGATGGCATTACGAACTGAGTGACCCTGATGCCCAGCTTGCGATCAAAGGGGTGGTGTACAACGAAATGAAAGGGGTTTATTCCTCGCCCGACAGCATGCTCTCGGAGCTTTCGCAGCAGTCCCTTTTTCGGGACACTACTTATGGGCTGGATTCGGGCGGCGACCCCAAAGTAATCCCCAGCCTTACTTTCGAACAGTTCAAGTCATTCCACGATAAATTTTATCATCCTTCCAACGCCAGGATTTATTTTTACGGCAATGACGATCCGGACCGAAGGCTGGAAATAATTCAGGGATATCTCAAGGATTTCAGTCGCTCCGAGCCGGGATCCGATGTGCCGATTCAGGCGCTCAAAGATACGCCGTCTCGGATTGTTCGCTCCTTTGCCGCTGGTTCCGGCGAGGCTGTCGCGGGTGGACTAAAGGGCATGATAACCGTGAACTGGCTTCTTCCGGAGGTGACCGATGCCGGGTTGAATCTTGCCTTTCAAATCCTGGAATACGTTCTTATCGGCATGCCGGGTTCCCCGTTGAAGAAGGCGCTTATAGAATCAGGGCTGGGCGAAGATATTGCCGGGGGGGGGCTTGAGGCAGAGCTGCGCCAGATGTACTTCTCAGCGGGTCTCAAAGGAATCCGCACCGAAGATGCCGACAAAGTTGAAAATCTCATCTTCAAGACTCTTTCAGACCTGGCTGTGGCCGGCATCGACCCCGCAACCATAGAAGCGGGGGTTAATACCATTGAATTCCGGCTTCGCGAAAACAACTACGGCAACTTTCCGCAGGGGCTGGCGGTCATGCTGCGCTCGCTTACCACCTGGCTCTATGACGCCGACCCGACTTCCCTGGCAGCTTTCGAATTGTCTCTTGACCAGGTAAAGGAAAATCTGAAGTCGGGAGGTTTTCTGGAGGGCCTTATCCGGCGGCACCTTCTTGAAAACCCGCACCGGACCGTTGTTGTGCTGCGGCCTGAGCCTGAACTTGCCAAAAAGGAAAGTGAAGAGGAAGCCAAAAAGTTTGAGGAAATCAAACGTTCGTTTTCAGTTGATGAAATCGGCCGTGTAATAGAAAACGCCAAAACGCTGCAAAGGATGCAATCGACTCCGGATTCACCGGAGGCCCTGGCCACCATCCCGCTCCTCAAAATTTCCGACCTTGACACGCGAAACAAAATAACTCCCATGGAACCAATGCTTGCCGACGGTGTGACCGGATTTTACCACGATCTTTTTACAAGCGGCATAACCTACCTGGACGTAGGGTTCAATCTTCAGGTTCTCCCGCAGCAGTATTTGCCATATGCGCCTCTTTTCGGCCGCGCCTTGCTTGAGATGGGGACCGGTCTTCAGGATTTCGTATCACTATCGCAAAAAATCAGCCGGAAGACCGGAGGCATCCGCCCGGAGGTGTTCACTTCAGCCGTGATTGGAGATAGCGCCCCTGCCGCGTGGCTTTTCCTGCGGGGCAAAAGCATGAGTCCGCAGATCGGGGAGCTTACGGATATCCTTTCAGAAGTGCTGGGCGCAGTGAAACTGGATGACAGGGAGCGGTTCCGGCAAATCGTGCTGGCCGAAAAGGCCAGGCAGGAAAGAAACATTGTTCCCAGCGGCCACCAGGTAGTAAACCAGCGTATACGCGCTCATTTCAACCAGGCTGACTGGGTAAGGGAGCTGACCGGCGGAATAAGTTATTTTCTTTTCCTGGGACAGCTTGCCGGGGAGATTGACGAAAACTGGGGCAAAGTGGTTTCAGACCTCGAAGAGGTCCGCAGGCTGCTTACCAACCGTTCGGCAATGGCTTTCAATTTGACCGCCGACAGAAAAGACCTTCCCTTGATCGATCCTCGAGTGCGCCACTTTCTCAGTTGCATCCCGGACCGGGCGACAGCGATGGAGACATGGCAACCCCGGCTTTTTCCTCAATTCGAAGGAATAATGATTCCCTCCCAGGTAAACTACGTAGGAAAAGGCGCTGACCTGTACCGGGAGGGATATGAAGCGCATGGATCGAGCAAAGTCATAATAGGATATCTCCGCAGTTCCTGGCTTTGGGAACGGGTGCGGGTACAAGGAGGCGCTTATGGCGGGTTCTGCCTCTTCGACCGTATATCCGGGGTCTTCACCTTTATTTCATACCGGGATCCGAACCTGCTCAAAACCATTGAAAACTTCGACGGCACCGCTCAATTTCTTCGCAGTGCCGACCTTCCCGACGATGAGGTCCGCAAGGCAATTATCGGGGCCATTGGAGACATCGATTCCTACATGCTGCCGGATATGAGAGGCTATGTCTCGATGCTGCGCCACCTGACCGGCGACTCCGAAGAAGACCGCCAAAAGATGCGTGACCAGATCCTGGGCACTACGGCAAAAGATTTCAGGGCATTTGCCGAGGTCCTCGATAAGGTGAACAGGGATGGAATCGTAAAAGTGCTGGGGTCGCAGGCAGCCATCGAGTCGGCCCTCGACGCACACCCGCAGTGGCTCAAGACTTTCAGGTTGCTTTAAACTGGAAGGAAAAGACCCACCACAGAGTCACAGAGGGCGCAGAGGTTTGGAAACAAAAAACAAAGAAAAAGTAAGCAAAGCGAGCAACTTAGCTATCCGTAGACCTTTGACGCCCGGAGGGCGACCCGGCGATGCTGGGAAACGGGCCGCTGAGAAGGCTGATGGCGCAGAGAAAACAATAACTTATAGAGACATTGTTTCAAAACCTCTGCGCCCTCTGCGTCTCAGCGGTGGATTTTTTGAAGCCCGAGCCTATAGCTTTTCCGGCTTACAGAGGTTCTTTTCATCTGCGGCGGCCCGTCCGCAATTGCCGCAAACGTATTTGGGGCTGCGTACCAATTTTTTGTATTCGTCAAAATTTGATTCGATAAACCCGATATTCTGAAGATAACACAGGTGTTCCTCGTGATAGGCGTGGGGCATTTTCTTCTCAGCCATTTCATTTTTCCTTTGTCTAAAGATTGTCGAAAATTGTCACAAACTCTTCCCTGATGATATATCTCTCCGCTGCATCTCAACACTGCAGTGGAAATTAAACATTGCGAAGCGCACGAGCAATGGTTTTTAAAGATGGTCTGCCGTGAAACACGGCCTGCTGGTTTTTTTAGGTGCGGATAAATCTTTATTACGAAAGGGCGTTGCGAAGCTTATGGGCGCTCTTCAAGATCCTTTCCCCCTATGATGCTGTTCAATTTGTTTATCAGGCTCTCCTGGGACTTCGAGCATTTCTCGCATGAACTCAGGTGATCCAGGAACGCCGTGATGTTCCATCCTTCGTAAGTTTTCAATCCCAATTCAAGAGGGTCTTTCCCACAAAGGAGATTCAGCATCTTCGACTCCTATCAGAGTGTTTCAGGTGATCTATACCGCAAATATGTCAAATGCGGAATAAAAAAAGGTTGTCATAAAAGTCTCCTGGTTGTAACAAATTCTTGAACGAACTTCCCCGAAATTTTGCCTGATAACTATTCTATTGCACTTTATACTTGACATTCGAATCGAATATACCTATTAATCTGGTTCGTGGGAGGGCATAATAAGTGGACCAACCAATAATTTAGACTGGATAACCAAAAAAGTGCTGCATGACAGGCTGAAGAAGATCATTCATGGTTCCGGTTTGCCGCTCGGTCGATTTGCCGAAAAAACCGGCGTTTCCAAAAACACGCTAATAAACTACCGTGATGGGGTGACATCACCCGCAGCCTCATTTCTGGAGTCGGTGTGCAGGGAATTCTCGGCCGATCCGGGCTGGCTGCTCCTGGGCGAGGAAAAGACCGGGGCTTGCTCTGTTCCGCGTGAGTCGGCCGCTGAGGGATGTGAAGACCTCGCTCTCATTCCGCTCCTTGAATCACGTGTTACTGCAGGTCCGGAAGGGGAAATCCTGTACGGGGAAATTGCGGACCATTTTCCTTTCAAGAAATCCTGGATCGAAAAGCTGGTGGGAAAAAACTTACGACGTCAGGGGAGTCTTTTTCTTATACGAGTCAGGGGAGATTCGATGTCGCCTACTATAAACCAGGGAGAGATGGTCCTGGTGGACACCAGCGAGGTCGAGCGCCTGGAGGTGCGCGCGGGGCGCATATACCTCGTGATCCTGCCCGAAGGGAGTGCGGCCCTCAAGAGGTTGGTCTTGAGCGGGGACGAGGGCGGCCTGAAGCTGGCCTGTCTGTCCGACAATACAGCGGACTATCGCCCGTTCGAATTTACCCTGGATCCGGAAAAAAGTCTTAAATCGTACGTGTTGGGGCGCGTGCGATGGGCGGGGCAGGAGTTTGATTAACCGGGGGGGACAAATGAGCACTGCAAATTATACCGGCAAAGACACGGCATACATTAAAGGCGAGCTGCTCAGGGCCTATCTGGAGCCGCTCTTCATGATCATCGGCCAGCGGGAGTTAAGGATCGGTTACATAGACTGCGTTTCCGGACCCTGGCAAAAAGGCGGCCAGGACCCCGGCGACACTTCAACCGCCGTTTCTCTGGGCATCATGGCAAAGTGCCATAACGAATTGTCGGGAAAATTCAGGAGAAACGTTCATTTTCGCGGATTATTCATCGAAAAGGACAAAGAATCTTTTGACAGGCTTGAGAGTTTTCTGAAATCCGAATCCTGGGATGGTGTCGATGCCCAATGCCTCAAGGGCGATTTCTGTGATCTGCAAAACGAAATACTGTCGTGGTGCGGCAATCGGGATTTTTGTTTTTTCTTCATAGACGCACCGGAATGGAGGCACATCGCCATTCCTACGCTGGAACCCCTTCTGCGCAGGCCCTCTTCCGAGTTTCTCATCAGTTTCAAGTTTGATTCCATCGTTCGCGCCCGTTCTCAAATGAGCTCTGAAGAACATATGAAGGCAATTTTGGGTCTGGCGCCCGATATTTCAAGTATCGGTCCGGAAGAAAGAGAAAGATTTCTGTTCGACCTGTACTGCCGGCAACTGAAGGCTTCCGCGCCGGTAATCGGAGGCGCAATTCCTCGCTGTGCGCATATGAGGGTCGTGCATCCCACAAGAGATCGCACAGTTTACGACCTTGTCTATCTGACATGGGATCCGCTGGGTTTGGTGACTTTTATGGAGACCTCCGAACAACTGGAATTGGAACAAAAGAAGGTGAGGGCCCTTGCCAGGCAATCGAAAAAGGTCAAGCGCAGCCGTCAGCTCGAGATTTTTTCGGCTGAGAAGTCCGTCGAAGATGAGCCGGCAGTTGATTCGGCAAAAGTAAAAGAGTACTGGCTGGCAAAACTATCACGCTCTCCGAAGCGGTTCGGAGTCACCGAATTCGCCGATATGCTGGAAGAGTCCGGATGGTTTATGGAAGATTTTCAAAGGGCATTTCAAGAGCTGGAACGCGAAGGAAAGGTCAGAAATCTTGCCTCAACCGGAATGCGAACCGGAAATCCCGTTCGCTATTGGGCAAACGGCAATCGGGGCGAACCACTTGAGAAGCTGTAAGAGCGCAGGAAAAGCAACAACAACTCGTTATGCCCCAACTTTTTACGTGCGAATCATGCGGAGGTGAGTATCGCAACAACAGAAAGAATCGGTCATGGCACCGCAATGAACAACAACGGGCCGAACTTTAGTTTCAGCGGCAGAATTAGAAGCATCAGGTGCGCCCTGAAGGGAATTGGGGCAATGGTCTGCTCCCAGCACAACGCTTGGGTGCACGCAGCCGCAACCATATTGGTTGTGGTGGGTGGCTTGTGCTTTCGTCTCCGAGCTGATGAGTGGTGCTGGATTAGTCTTGCAATCGTCTCTGTCTGGACGGCCGAAGCTCTGAATACTGCTTTTGAGTTCCTCACAGACGTGGCTTCGCCCGAGTTCCGCCCACTCGCTGGAAAGGCCAAGGACGTGGCCGCAGGAGCTGTGCTTATATCGGCGATAGGCGCAGTGATCATTGGTGTTCTCGTATTTGGGCCAAGGCTGATGACGTTTACCGGTCTTTAGGCATCTGGCATAACCAATGGCCCGGGACCCTCGCGGGGAGAGTGTTAAATGTTCCAGCCATAGTTCCTTGGCCGAACGCGCCTGTGCTTGTATTGTGCTTTGCCTTGGCAAGGTTGACAGTCCATGAAGCTTTACGATGAATTCTTCTCGATGATATCGCTATTCAACATGCTTGGCATCAGGTATGCGGTAGTGGGTGGCATCGCTATGGCCTTTCATTCAAGACCAAGGTTCACCAGGGACATCGATGTCCTGGTGCATCAGGATGATTTGAGCCTTCTGAAGGCGGCCATGGGTAGATTGGGTTGTGAAGAGACGGCCGAACCTTGGATACTCACCAATACGACCCTCACACTTCATCGATTTCTGAAGATTGAAGGGCAAGATGAACTCATGATTGATATTCTTGTGGCAAATACAGATGAGCACTTCAGGATAATCCGGGATGCCAGCCTTGCCGAATCGGCGGCGGGGATGGTGCCTGTCGCCGCTAAACGGGATATCATATGGCTGAAAAGGTCTCGAAACTCCGACCAGGATCGTGTGGACATATCGGAGCTTGAAGAAAATGACGAGGATAGAGAAAGCAGTTAAAATCGTTAGCGATCTTTACGATTTCTATCGGCGGATTCCCAAGATTTCCGAGCAGGACACGGTGAGAGAGGAAAAGCATAATGAGACGCCTGTGCGGACGGTGCCGGAACGTGCGTCACGCCCTTCCAAAAGCCCCTGACGCACCGCCGTTAGGTTGTATGTCAGCTTCCCGGGGAGGTTATTCGCACGCATGGCCAAAAAAATGAAAGAACAATCTCCTGTTTCAAAGGCAGCAAAGAAGCTAAGAAAAAAGGAATTCATGACCATTTTCGTTAATGGTAAGCAAAAACGAGTCAAGAGACCTCCCAAAATCGATGGAATGGACGTAGATGAGTTCGTAAGAAGAAATGCTGATCCAATCTGGCTTCACCAGAATGAAATGTGGGAATATATGGGCCGGACAGAAGATGACGATCTTTTCTCAACATACCCGGTAGGCGAAGAAGTCAGAGGAGAAGAAAGTGATTAGGGAGTTGGAAACCGTAGTACTCACCCGGGATTTTCCTGAGTATGGATTGAATCGTGGGGATATTGGCGCTGTAGTGCACTGTTACAAGGGCAGCGAGGCCTTTGAGGTCGAGTTTGTTACTGGGAAAGGCGAGACATTGGCGGTCATTACACTGAAGTCTAAAGATGTACGGCCAATGTATCCCAACGAGATACTTCACGCTCGGGAGATTGAAGCTGCCTAAAGATGGGCGTAGACAGCCGGTAGTGCTTTTCATTATTAACTCCAGTGAGTTGCGGCAATTATCCGATCTAACCGGCAAATTCTATTGACGCAATCACGTGTTCTGATCAAATCAGCAAAGAAGAGCCAGGGACTTCGCGCTAGACCACAGGAGAAAGCATGTCCATACAGGATACATCGGATAAAGCGGCGAAGGAACTCTCACACCGCTTGCACTACGAAGCACTTCAAGTATCTCGTCTCGGGCATGGCTAAAAGGCTCGGATGGTCGAGCGACTGGCCGCGGACCTGGAGCAAGCGGAGCTTTCTTCCGCTTGCCTGTCCGGCGGAGATCAGGGCATCCCGGAAAAGCTCTTCGCTCATGTGGTAGGAGCAAGAGCAGGTAATCAGGATTCCACCGGGTTTGAGGGCAAGAATCGCCCGGCGGTTTATGTCGGTGTAACCCTTCGTGGCTTCTGTGACGGCGGTCCTGGTCTTGGCGAACGCCGGCGGGTCGAGGATGATTACGTCGAAAGATGCCCTCGCAACCCGCTTGAGGTAATCGAAAACATCCCCGGCAATAAAAGATGAGCGGTCGCCGAATCCATTCAGCTCTGCGTTCCGGCGGGCCTGTCCGACAGCGTCTACAGACTGATCGACTCCTATCACTTCGGCTGCCCCTCCCGCAACCGCCGAAAGGCTCCATGCTCCGTTGTAGCAGAAAAGATCGAGAACTCTCTTGCCTTTCATCCAAGGTTTTACTGCGTTTCTATTATCGCGCTGGTCCAGGTACATGCCTGTTTTCTGACCGCCAAGCACGTCAACCAGGTAGCGGATACCATCAATATGGATGGGGATATCGCCGGTCACGCTTCCGAAGGCTACCCCTTTTTCCGGCGCAAGGCCTTCGAGGGCGCGAGAGGGCGAGTCATTTCGGAATACCAGCGCCGCAGGCCTGAAAAGATCGAGCAGCAGTTCCTTCATTAACTCCTCCATCCCGGCCATACCAACAGTCCCGGCCTGATAGACGAGAACCTCTCCGTACCGGTCGACCACAAGACCGGGAAGGCCGTCCGATTCGCCAAAGACGACCCGGCAGCTTTCCGCTCCAGGGTAGAGGAATTGACGAAGACTTGCCGCTTCAAGCAGTGTCTGGCGAAAGAATCTCTCATCGGGCTTTTTGCCCGGGGGACAAACGAGGCGCACTGCGATAAGTGATGCGGGATTGATATAGCCGGTCCCGAGCGAGAGGCCCTTTGCAGTGAGCACCTCGACCCAGCTTCCGGGTTCAAAATCTTGGATCGAATCGGCTATCTCGTTGCTGAAAACCCAGCGATGCCCTCGGAGAATGCGCCGCTCGCGGCCTGAATGCAGGGTTAAAGTTTTCATGGCTGGTTTTTCTTATCCGTTCACCGCGCTTTGCAGCTAATTCTATGTTCCACGAAGACCTCTGGTTCGACCGCAATAAAAAAGCGCTCCAGAAGAGCGCCTGGTGGCGGAAGGACCGCTTTTTTCAGCCTTTTGTCCCGGCTTTTATGGAGTCCAGCAATATATAGTAATCCTCATAAGTATCGGCCGAACTTTCGATTAATTCATAGAGGTCGTCGAGTTCCATGCTTAGGACCGCGTCCTTGTCCGGCGACTCTTCTTTTAATTCGATCCAGATCCAGTCGAGAAGCATTTCCTCCGGATCGCTGTAACCTTCTTCGCCTTTATCCAGGCTGCCGTCGCGAACTTTTTGTCCAACCTTCTTAAGTGCCGCCCTGACAAATTCTTTCATATCCATTCAACACCCTCCTCTATGAAGACAGCCTGTTCCCACAGGAAAGCAAACGGTTGAAAACTTTTTAAAAAATGCATTTCAGCCCGGACAAAATAGCTCATTAGCGGCATGCGTTCAACCCTATTTATCCGCTTATGAACAGGCCTGGTGACGCGCCCCAACTCTTTTCTTGTTCAATTTGCATCATCCCAATATAATTCCTGGTTGAAACGCAAGACAGGTGATTGCAATGAAAACTCTTCATTTTTGCGTAGATCCAATTTTTGGGATAGGGGGACCATTTTTATGCCCGAGAAGCAGTACCTGATCGATGCAATGACTGTCCACGACTCTTGGCGGCTTTTTAAAATTCTGGCCGAGTTCGTCGATGGATTCGAAGCATTGGGCGACCTGTACCCGGCTGTTACGATTTTCGGATCGGCTCGGGTAAAGCCTGGCGATGAAACTTATGAAAAAACATACGAGATAGCCAATAAACTTGCCCAGAACGGATACAATGTTATCACGGGCGGGGGGGCCGGGGTAATGGAGGCCGGGAACAAGGGCGCCAAGGAAGGAGGCGCTAAATCTGTTGGGCTCAATATAGAACTTCCGCTCGAGCAGTGCCCCAACCCTTATTCCACGCTGAAGCTCGATTTCCAGTACTTTTTCGTCCGTAAGGTGATGTTTGTCAAATACGCCCAGGCCTATATCGGGATGCCGGGCGGGTTTGGGACAATGGATGAAATCTTCGAGGCGCTTACTCTCATCCAAACCAGACGCATAAAGCCTTTTCCAGTGATCCTGGTTGGAACTCAATACTGGACGGGCCTCCTGGAATGGGTTCGCAGCACCCTTCTTTGCGGCAAATTCGTTTCGCCGGGAGATCTCGATATTGTTACACTTCTGGATGATCCTGACGAAGTAGTGCACACGATCAAAAAATATGTAATCATCTGATGAGGGGGTTTGTTTTAAATGCCGATCTACGAATACCGCTGCAGGAAATGTCATCGAAAATTCGAGAAACTAACCTTTCGGGTGTCCGAGGATGTCTCGACCGACTGCAGCCACTGCGGCAGCGTCGAGGTTGAGCGGATTCCATCTCGAGTCAGGGTCCGGATGTCAGAGGAGACCAGAATGGAGCGCATGGCCGATCCGTCTCGCTTTTCCGGCCTTGATGAAAACGACCCTAAGAGCATGGCCAGATGGATGAAGTCCATGACCAAAGAGATGGGCGACGACTTGGGGGAGGACTTCGACGTTGACGCCATGATGGATGAGGCAATGGCAGAAAAGGAAAGCGCAGAGGGCGGGGGCTCAGGCATCGGCGATTCGGGTCCGGGTGGCGATGACGATTGAAGATGACCGAAGCCCGGGTTTTTCTTTTGGGCCGGTTTCCTCTTTCAGGTGGAGGACTCGTGCGCAGGACAGGGGCCTTAGGCTGAGTGATGCCGTTTCCGGTTATCTCAAGATTCCGCAGGGTGAGGCGGCGGATCTGATCGACTTCGGATCCGTTTATGTCCAGGGCCGGATAGAGCGCAGTCCTTCGATGATACTCTCAGGGCAGGAGGAGATTTCTGCTACTTTTCCTCCTTACGGAATCCGCAGGTTCTACGAAATCGATCCGGCCCGCGTAATCTTCCGCGACCGTTTTCTTTTCATATACGACAAAGAAACCGGCATCCCAAGCCAACAGACCCCGTACGACGCCTACAACAATGTTTTCGCGGCCTTGTTTCGGCATCTTGCGAAAGAGCAAAGCGCGGACTGCTACGCAGCCCTTCACAACAGACTCGACAGGGAAACGAGCGGCGTTCTGCTATTTGCGCTCGAAAAGGGGGTAAATGAGTTCCTGAGCAAAGTCTTCCGGGAAAGGCTTGTGAAAAAGGAATATCTCGCATGGGTCGAGGGCATTCCGAAAGTTGATTCGTGGACCTCTGATTCCGAAATTGGGAAAACCGGCGGCAAATACAGGGCGGTAGGGAAAGGCGCAGGCAAAAAAGCCCAAACACTTTTCCGAATACTGCGCCGGGGAGAGGACCGCACGCTTGTGCTTGCCAGCCCACTCACGGGAAGGACCCACCAGATAAGAATTCACCTGGCCGAAGCTGGACATCCGGTACTGGGCGACCGGGCCTACGGCGCAAGACCGGACAAGCGTCTCTATTTGCACGCCTGGCGCCTAATCTTAAAACATCCTGTCTCCGGAAAACCTCTCAGCTTTGAAGCTCCTGTGCCGGCCGAGATGCGCTTGGGATTGAAGGATTGAGAAAAGAGGGTCAATTCGTTTTAACTCCCAGCATCGCTCTCAGCCCCTGTTCCTCTCCCTCAAGAAGCGGGTAGCGGCACAATTCTCCCAGGTAGTTTTGGACGATCATGCTCCCGGCGCCGATTTCCCGGATCATATTGGGCAGGAGCGGCATTTTGCCACGGCCGCCCGGCAGATCGACGACGAAATGGGGCATCGCCGGCCCTGAAATCCGGTTTCGAAGTTTGCAAAGGATTTGCAGGCCGGTGCTGATCGGGGTCCTGAAGTGGGCCGTACTCCTGGCGAGGTCCATCTGCATCAGGTAATAGGGGCGGACCCGAAAAGAGAGCAGCCCGTGAAACAGCTCGGCGAGGACGTCTTCGCCGTCGTTTACGCCGCGCAATAGGACAGTCTGGCTGCCGAGGGGGATGCCGGCGTTGGCCAATATCGCGCAAGCCAGCTTCGAGTCTGCCGTGAGTTCGGCGGGATGGTTGAAATGAATATTTACGAACAGTGGGTGAAACTCCGAAAGCATAGCCGCCAGTTCCGGGGTTATCCGGTGGGGAAGAGCGCAGGGGACCCGGCTCCCGATTCTGATTATCTGCACGTGCCTCAGTTCCCGCAACCTGCTAAGAATCTCCCGAAGACGCTCCGGGGGAAGCAGAAGAGGGTCGCCGCCCGACAGGAGCACGTCCTGGATGTGTTCATTCCTCGCGATGTAGTCCAGGGCAGGCGCAAGATCGGGCGCAATCTCGTCCACCGGCGGTTGGCCCTCTACAGCCTCAGGTGCAGACCTGCCGGATAGTCCGCGCGAAGCCGCAGGCCTCGCGCAAGTCGACCGCGGCGCCTCGCCGCTCCGCCATTTCCTCTTTCGCGTGCAGAACCTGCAGTGGACGGCGCACTGCTCGCTCACCAGCCACAGGACGCGGTTTGGGTACCTGTGAACCAGGCCGGGTACGGGCGACAGGCTCTCTTCTGAGAGCGGGTCCTCAAAACCTGAGGGGTCCGAGATCTCTCTTGTATCAGGAACTACCTGTTTCCATACGGCGTCCCCCGGGCTTTGGATAAGCCCCTCGAAATAGGGATTCAACCTGAATGGGTACTCGCGAACAACGGGTTCCAGGGGAGCGAAGTCCAATTTCCATTTCTTGGCCAAGCCGTTTAGCGAAAGCATGAAATCTCCGAAAAAGGAGTACGGGAAACCTGAATTAGTATCCATCCGGAAACCCGGATAAACGTAGGAGAATTTTAACTTATCAACGCAGGAGAATTTCACCTTATAAGATACTAACAGTTTCCAACTCGGAAAGAAGGCATTTTTCGCCATGGCGCGTACAGTTTGGTGCCCCGGCATTTCCGGATTGCCCGGCGCCGAGCCGAAAGGTACAATGAAATCAATGGTTTGAGCGGAGGCGTACAGAATCTGATCTCCACGCTTCGCGAGGCGTTTAGCCGGAAGAGGTGCCGCCTCTGGTCATGGACAGATCAGGGATAGCGTCGAGACCCTGCCCATGCCGCCACCGAAGGTAGCGGCGAATCTGGCTGGCGGTCCCACCGCCCGGGATTGGGAAAAGGTCCGGCAGGCATGCGTCGGCCTCAAACCGGCTTGATTTTGATTGTCCATGCCTGCCGGATCAGATACATTGCCAAGGTTTCACGCCTGTAAAGCAGGGTCCAAACGGGGTCAATAATGAGCAACTGGCTCAAAATATACGGCAACAGGCGAGTCCTGTGCCTGCTGGGACTGAGTTTTTCCTCCGGGCTTCCTCTTGCGCTCACCGCTTCGACGCTCCAGGCCTGGCTGGTCACCGAAAAGGTCGACCTCAGCATTGTGGGCGTCTTTTCACTGGTCGGCCTCCCCTACGCCTTTAAAGTGTTCTGGGCGCCGCTCATGGACCGGTTCAGCCCTCCATGGCTTGGAAGAAGGCGCGGCTGGATCGTCTCGATCCAGCTCCTTTTGGCCGTTTCGATCTTTTTACTTGGTTGCTGCTCCCCTGCTTCCTTCCCCGTCCTTGTGGGTTTTGCGGCACTGGTCACAGCTTTTCTTAGCGCCAGCCAGGATATCGCAATCGACGCCTACAGAGCTGATGTGCTGCGCGAAAAGGAAATGGGGCCGGGGGGCGCCACCGTCGTTGTTGGTTATAGGTCCGCCCTTCTCGTCTCCGGATCTCTTGCGCTGATTCTGTCAGATCACGTTTCATGGCGCACCGTTTACGCCCTGATGGCCGCCGTAATGATCGTGAATACGCTTTTTACGCTCGTGGCACCCGAACCCGAAACCAGGGTCGTATCGCCCAAAAGCCTCAAGGATGCTGTCTGGGGACCGCTCACCAGCTACTTCAAGCGCTCGGGAGCAGTCGAGATGCTCCTTTTTATAATGGTTTACAAGCTGGGAAACGTCATTGCGGGGACGATGACCACACCTTTTCTGCTCGATATCGGCTTCAGCCGGTCGGACGTCGGTATGGTGAACAAAGCCTTCGGGCTCATCAGCACTATTTTGGGCGCTCTGGTGGGCGGGGGCATAGTTTCTAAAATCGGCATAAACCGCTCGCTTTGGGTATTCGGTTTTCTGCAGGCCTTTTCCAACTTCGCGTTTACGGCGCTTGCCCTGATCGGTAAAAGCTACCCCGCGATGGTAACCGCGATAGGGATCGAGAATATGTGCGCCGGAATGGGTGACTCAGCCTTTATCGCCTTCATGATGAGCCTTTGCGACAAGCGCTTTACGGCCACCCAGTATGCGCTCCTGACCAGTTTCATGGCAATCGGCAGGGTGGTTGCCGGAGTTCCAACCGGGGCTGCCGCCCATGCGCTTGGGTGGCCCATCTACTTTTCTATTAGCGTCCTGGGCGCCATTCCCGGAATTGTGCTTCTTGCCCGTTTTGCGCCCTGGAACGGAAGGGGAAGAGCCACACTGGCCGATGCCGAGAGGAGTTAACGTGGAAAATGGCGCAGCAGATTGGCGCATGTCCGCTCCAACCACGTTGAGCTTATATTTCTTCCCGAGAGCGCTGAAACTCTTTTCCATTCTTTTACTCAGCCCCCCAGCCTCGATTTCCTTGAAAAAAGTTTGGTTTTGAACACTATTTTTGTTACTCTCTAAAGTTTGCATATCCCGGTTCAGAAGGAAGACTCACAGATCGTGATCGATTGGCTTAAGCTAATAGGCGCGAAAACCTCGGGCATGTTTCGCGGGGACCCCTACGGCTATTCCGTGGATATTAAACCCCGATTTCCCCTCCAGACATGGTTTGAGCGAATGGTGCGCCATGTCACCGTTCCCGAAGACCAGCAGAAAGTACTCGAGGACCTTTCGGGCAAGGGCAGTATAGTCTTTACTATGAAAGAGTCGTCGCAGATCGACTTCGCCTATGTCAGTATGCGATTGCATCAACTGGGCCTGCCATCTCCCGCATTTATGTTTGACCATCATCCCTACTTTTGGCAGCCCCGATGGTATGGGCTCAAGACCCTCGTTTACCACTTCGCTCATATGGTGCGCCACGGTTGTTTCCCGGATCCTTACGCCGGAGGCTACTACGCTAAAAAAATCAGGTCGGGCGAGTCCGGTCTATTTTCTCTTGTCGGCAAGCGGGGCTACTATCGCAGCACGGTGCTTGTGGGAAACGATCCGCTGGAGCATCTGATAAACATCCAGAAAACATGCGATCGGCCGATTTTTATAGTACCTCTCGTGCTTCTCTACAGCAGGCGCCCGGAGGGGCGCCAGAGATGGGGGCCCCTGGAGTTTTTTCTGGGCAAGAAGAAAGATTTCGGTTTCTTACGGAAAATGATTTCGTCTATCCGAGGGAATCCCCACGCGGTAATGGAGACCGGGGAACCGATCAACGTGCTGGAGATTTTGCCCGAACTGTCGGAAGATCTCTGGAGAAAACGCAAACAGGTTTTCGAACTTCGCCGGAGCCTTATCGATTCGGTCGATGAAATCAAAAGGGCGGTTGTCGGGCCGATTATCAAAAGCAAACTGGAGATGAAGGAGATAATTCTCCACCATCCGAAGCTCGAGGCCATGATGGAGCGGCGCGCCCGTGTCTCCGCGCGGGAAATCTGGAGAGTAAGGGTGGAGGCTGACAGTTACCTTGATGAGATCGCCGCCAACTACAGCGTCACCTTCATTCAGATTGCGTCCAGGATCTTCAACTGGGTCTGGAACAATGTGTTCGACGGGGTCGAGCTCGATTCCGAAAGCCTGCAGAAAGTCAAGCGCGCAGCGCGCAGCCACACGCTCGTATATATTCCATGTCACAAGAGCCACATGGACTACCTCCTGCTCTCTCAGCTCCTGTATACAAACAACCTCTACGCGCCTTTCATAGCAGCGGGGAAGAACCTTTCCTTCTGGCCTCTGGGGGCGATTTTTCGCATGGGCGGGGCCTTTTTTGTTCGCCGCTCTTTCAAGGGAAAGTTCTACGCCGAGGTCTTCTCGCTCTATGTCAAGACAATGGTCCAACTGGGCCACAATGTCGAATTCTTCATAGAGGGCGGCCGCAGCCGGACAGGGAAGCTCGTTCTGCCAAAGCTCGGATTGTTGGCCATCCTCATTCAGGCAGTCGAGGAAGGGTTTTGCGACGATCTGGTCTTCGTGCCCACGTCGATATGCTACGATCGTATTCCCGAGGTGGAGTCTTATCTGAAGGAGATTACAGGTGGATCCAAGGAAGAGGAAAACCTCGGCCAACTCGTGCGCGTGCGCCGAGTCATGCGAAAGCGATATGGGCGTGCGTACATCAAATTCGCCGAACCTATTTCGCTGAGGAACTATCTGGAGCGACACAACCACAATGTGGGCAAGATGGCTCCCAAAGAACGGCATGCTATGTACCGCCATTTTGCTTACAGGATGATACACTATATAAACCAGGAATCGATGGTTACGCCCTTCGCCTTGGCCGCCTCTGCCCTTCTGGCCCTGCCCCGCCATGGAGTCTCCAAAGCCGAGTTTCTTGAAATATCGCAGACATTTCACGACTTCATCGCGGCCCGGGGGGGCGGGCTTTCCAAGACCATGAAAAACCTTGGAGCCAGCCTCCAGGATTCGCTTCGCACTATGGAGCGCAGCAAGCTCATCGGCAAGCTCAAGGACGAAGACGATGATCTGGAAGAAGAGGTTTTCACTCTGGAGGACAATAAGCGGCTGGCCCTCGAATTCTACAAGAACAACATCATCCACTTCCTGCTTCCTGCGGCCTATGTCTCGACTTCGATCCTCGCGCAGCAGACTTTCCGGTTCAGTCTGAGTCAGGTGCTTGAAGACGTAACTTTCATTAAAAACTTCTTTAAGTTCGAGTTCGTTTACGACAACGAACTGAGTGACGAAAAACTCATGGAGGACGTGGTCCGTATCTTCGAGGATATGGGATTCCTACACCGCGTTGGAGAGGGAGACCAGCCATTCATTTTGGCTCACAAGGGTCTGCGAGCCTCACATGAGTTTCACGGGCTGCTGCGGAACTATTTCGAGGGCTATTGGCTGGTCTTGCGCGGCTTGCGCTATCTACAGAAAAACGGCTTCTCGGAAAAGGATTTCATCAAAAAAATACTTGGGTTAGGTCAGAAAGCCCTGAAGCTGGAGCTGGTCGAGAGGCCCGAGTGCGTATCCAAGATAATATTCGACAACGCGCTGAAATTTTATGTCGAAAAGAAATTAATTGTAAAGACCGTAACCGGAGATAAGGAAAACGAGGATCAATTAAACCCTGGAACGGAAAGCCGCGTTGCTATTCAGTTTTACAGCAAACAGATAAGCCGCTTTCTTCGTTCGCCCCATTTCGCGCTGCAATAAGAGCTCAAGGGCTGGTGCAAATCGCATCAGAATCGCTCTTTGGCATTGGTTGAAATTATCAGGAGGTTTTTAGATGGACATTTCCGTTCAACCCCTCGAACTGGCCAAGAGGCGTCCAAAGCCTCAAGATGAAAAAAATCTGGTCTTCGGCCGAGTTTTCAGCGACCACATGTTTATGATGGATTTTACGAAAGGGAAGGGCTGGCATGATGCCCGGATCGTTCCTTACCATTCCCTTGAGATGGATCCGGCAGCAATGGTGCTCCATTACGGACAAGGGATATTCGAAGGCCTGAAGGCCTACAGGTGGCCAAACGACAAGATATGTCTCTTCAGGCCGGACCAGAACTGGGAGCGCTTCAACCGTTCGGCTCGAAGGATGTGCATGCCTGAGCTCGATCCCGCCTTCCAAATGCTGGCTGCCGAACAGCTCATTAAGCTGGAAAGGGACTGGGTCCCTCACAGCGTTGGCTCCTCGCTCTACGTAAGGCCGACCATGATCGCGACCGAACCCCACCTGGGCGTGCGCCCGGCCGATAAGTATCTCTATTTCATAATAACCGGACCGGTGGCCGCGTACTATGCCGAAGGGTTCAACCCGGTAAAGATATATGTCACGGAGGAATATGTCCGGACGGTCCGGGGTGGAGTTGGCGAAGCCAAGACGATGGCAAACTATGCGTCGAGCCTCTACGCGGCGGAAACCGCAAAGAAGAAGGGCTTCACCCAGGTTTTGTGGCTTGATGCCGTCGAGCGCCGCTATGTTGAGGAAGTGGGAACAAGCAACATTTTTTTCAGGCTGGGCGAGGAACTTATAACTCCGCCTCTTACCGGCTCGATCCTCCCGGGGGTTACCCGCGATTCGGTGTTGCAGCTTGCCGGGCACTGGGGCATAAAGGTAACCGAGCGCAGGATTTCAATCGACGAAGTCATCGAGGCGGCCAAGTCCGGCGAGATGAAGGAGATGTTTGCTTCCGGAACCGCAGCGGTAATTTCACCGGTTGGAGAAATCTCCTACCGTGACCGGATGTACAGGATCTCTGACGGGAGCGTGGGCGAATGGTCGCGCAAGCTTTACGATGAAATCGTGGGCATCCAGTACGGCGAAAGAGAAGATATATTCGGGTGGGTAAGGCGTCTGAACTTATGAGGTGGGCCGGGTTTTTATGGGTTTGCTGCTTTGTTTAGACCCATGATGTGAAGCCAAGGGTGTTTCAGCAGGAGGATTTGATGCTTTTGTTGGCGATATTCGGATCACCGAGAAAGAACGGCAACACCGATCTTATGATGGAAAGTTTTCTCGAGGGGGCTTTATCGGTCGCCAATATTGAACTGCAGAAGGTCTTCATCAGGGATCTCAGGATTTCAGGTTGCCTCTCCTGCGGGTATTGCGATGAGCATGGGGTTTGTGTGCAGCAGGATGATATGCAGAAGGTCTACCCTTTTTTCGATACTGCTGAAAGGATCGTTATCTCGAGCCCCATCTACTTTTACGGGCTGACCGGCCAGACAAAACTGCTAGTGGACCGCAGCCAGGCTTCCTATATGCGAAAGTATAAGAAAAAAGCCGAGGGCCGTTCATCGTCGATACCCGTTAACAGGAAGGGATTTTTCCTGTGCGCGGGGGCAACCCGAGGTAAGCGGCTGTTCGATTGCCCTGTTTTGACCGTAAGGTACTTCTGCGACGCGATCGACGTGGAATACGCCGGAGAAGTCTGTTTTCGGGAGATAGATGAAAAGGGGGCCATACGGCGCCATCCCACGGCCCTTGAAGAGTGCAGACAGGCAGGGATGGCGTTCGTTTCCGATAGTTCTTGACCGCTGCAACTGCCTCATGAAAGGTGTAAAAACAAAAAGGCCGGCAAAAACCGGCCTTTCTTCATTGATACGTCAAATGCTGATTACGCCATTACCTTCCCGGCGTCTCTAGGCTTTTCTGACATTGACCGCTTGTGGGCCCTTCTGGCCTTTTTCTATCTCAAACACTACTTCCTGGCCTTCGCTAAGGGTCTTAAAACCCGAGCCCTCGATGGCGCTGAAATGAACGAAAACATCCGGCCCGTCGTTTACTTCGATAAAGCCATACCCTTTTTGCTCGTTGAACCACTTCACACGACCTTCCGCCATTGCCGATTCCTTTCACATGATTGCTGGATTCCAGTGTGGTGCGTTATTGGAGCAACTTGCGGAAAAGTCTTGCAAGGCGAAAGACCGATTCTCCGGCAAACCCCAAATACCGACCCTAAAAGCATAAATCGCTTCCATTCTAAATTTCTGCCAGATAAAAATCAACAGAAACAGCTAAGGCAAGTTCGCGTTCAAAAAAGCATGTAGAAATATTTTTCTAACAACCGGTCCCCCAGCCTGTGAGCTATTCTGAGATGTGTGCCCTATACTGGATATAAGCATCTCTCATGGCGACATAGGGATCGAGCGAGGCCTTTTTCAATTCCTCGTATCGACCGATTTCGAGTGAAGTGGTGTTCAGGAATTTTCCGCTCTCAACTGAAAAGCTCACCCACCACGGCCCGGGAAGCCAGAACAGCGGATCCAGCACCGTATCCACTCCAAAGCCGAAGAAGTCCCTTGGATCTGACGGGCCGAGTCCCGGGATCATCAGGAACGGACCTGACCCAACGCCCCAACGGGCAAGCGTCTGACCGAAATCTGACTCATGGTTTTCGAGTCTAAACTGCGTTTGGGCGAAATCGAACAAGCCGGCAAAGCCCAGTGTCGAATTTATGACGAAACGGGCCGCTTCATTTGCTGCGTATTCCCCTTTTCCCTGGAGCACAAAATTGATGAAACGGGATGGGAAAACCAAATTGTGGAACCCGTTTCTGATAGATCCGCGAAAATCGGTCGGTAAAAAGGCTGAATACACCACGGCTGCGGGCTTTAGAACGTAAAAATAAAGGTCATCGTTAAAATCGAAGACTCGCCGGTTAAGATTTTCGTATGGATCATTTACGTTCTTTTGAACCTCTTCCTGTTCGACGGTTTGTTCCCCAGCGGCCAGGGCCGTGTTGAATCCTGACTTACCGGCAACGATTGGGGAATTCAAAAATGTGAAGATCAAAAAAGAAATCAGCCCAACCTCGAGATACCTGCCCCATGTCTTCAACGTCTGCCTCCTCACTGAATTGGCGTTTAAGGCCGCCTATATTAATATGACAATTTACGAGTGCAAGCAAATTATATGCTCAGGCCAACGTTTATTAGCCCCGTTTATGGGACACGATCTTCGGCTGCACCTATTTAATTCTATATATCGGATTGCATAGACTCTTAACTGTAATATATTTAATCAGTTTAATCAGGAAACTTTTGGGATCCAGGTTTTCATTACCGGGAATGATCCCCGAAAAGGTTGATAGCTCTTTTTCGAAGCCCTAAAAGAGGGGACTGACAAAAAAATGGCGAATGACGAAAAAAAAGACCCGTTGAACAAATTTATGGATCATTTGAGAGGACCGTCGGGAGATGGAGGTCGAAAACCGGATCAGCGAAAGGTGCATTTTTCAATCTGGTACTTCATCGCTGCCCTGCTTGTGATCATGTGGTTTCAGACCTTCATAACCGAGCAGCAGGTAAACCGGGTCTCCTATTCCGAATTCAAGCAGTTGATCAGGGCCGGGAAAGTGGAGTCCGTTATCATCAGTCCCGATAAGGTTACAGCTACTCTAAAAGATGCTAAAGAACCCAACAAATCTATCACCGCCGTGCGGGTTGAAGACCCCGATCTGGTAAAAGACCTAGAAGCTCAGGGAATAAAATTCAGCGGGTCTTCCGACAACAAGTGGCTGGGCGTGCTGCTTTCATGGCTCCTGCCTTTGGCCATATTTTTCTTTTTCTGGAGTTTTCTGATGAGGCGCATGGGCGGCGGACCTCAGGGAGTGCTTTCGGTTGGCAAGGCAAAGGTGAAGATTTACGCTGAAAAAGAGATAGGCGTATCATTCGCTGATGTGGCCGGGATAGACGAGGCCAAGGCTGAACTGGAGGAGATCGTTGAGTTTCTGAGGGACCCGGGTAAGTTCCAGAAGCTCGGAGGCAAAATCCCGAAGGGGCTTCTGCTTGTGGGCGCACCTGGCACAGGAAAGACGCTGCTTGCGCGCGCCGTTGCGGGAGAGGCCGGAGTGCCTTTCTTCAGCATGAGCGGTTCGGAGTTCGTCGAGATGTTTGTTGGGGTCGGTGCCGCGCGTGTCCGCGATCTTTTCGGCCAGGCCAAGGATCACGCTCCATGCATCATTTTCGTGGACGAATTGGACGCTTTGGGGAAGGCGCGCGGCCTGAATCCTATCGGAGGCCATGATGAAAGGGAGCAGACACTGAACCAACTGCTGGTTGAGATGGACGGTTTCGATCCAAGGGCAGGGGTAATCATCGTGGCCGCGACAAACCGCCCCGAAATACTCGACCCGGCTTTGCTGCGGCCCGGTCGGTTCGACCGGCATGTGGCGATCGACAAGCCCGACATTCGAGGCAGAGAGGCTATTTTGAATGTTCATGTAAGAGAGGTCAAGTTGGGTTCGGAGGTCGATCTAAAAAAAATTGCCGCCATGACGCCGGGGTTCGTGGGCGCCGATCTTGCCAACCTCGTCAATGAGGCTGCTTTGATCGCGGCGCGGCGAGAACGGGAAGAGGTCACGATGGCCGATTTTCAAGAAGCCGCTGACCGAATAATCGGTGGGCTCGAAAAAAGAAACAGGGTGATGAACCCAAAAGAGAAGGAAATAGTCGCCTATCATGAATCCGGCCACGCGCTTGTCGCGATGGTGCTTCCCAACACCGATCCGGTCAGCAAAATCTCCATTATTCCTCGCGGCATCGCTGCCTTGGGGTACACCCAACAGCTTCCAACCGAAGACAGATACCTCATGACGCGCGACGAACTTCTTGACAGACTCAAGGTGCTGCTTGGCGGCAGGGTTTCAGAAGAAATCATTTTCGGCGACATCTCGACGGGCGCTCAGAACGACCTCCAGCGCGCAACCGACATAGCGCGCAGCATGATCATGGAATACGGAATGAGCGAAAAACTGGGCCCCCTTACCTATGTCAGCGAGTCGCGCTCTGCGCACCTTGATCTTGGTTTGGGGTCACGAGACAGGGACTTCAGCGAAAAGACCGCTCAACAGATTGACGAGGAAATTGCCGGCATAATCGAAGGAACCCACCATGGCGTGAGGAAGATTCTGACTCAGCAGCGGAGCATGCTTGAGAAACTGGCCAAAATCCTGCTTGAAAAAGAATCCATAGACGGTGAGGATCTTAAGAAATTCTCCGACGAAGTAAAGGACAGGATAGCCGGAGACGGCTCAATAAAGGTCGCCTGAATTTAGCGGTTGAGCAATTTGGGGATTTAGGGGTAGATATATGCAACGACGGGGGATTAATTCCTTAACTCCCGAATCGAACTTGACATTTTTTCTTCATCAGGTGTATACAGAAGTTTTTACTCACCCTGACCGGTGAATCTCAAGGAGGTTTGGATTGGCCAACCATAAGTCAGCTATCAAAAGGGCGAGACAGAGCGACGAGCGACGGGTGCGAAACCGCTCCCGGAAGACCAGGATGAAAAACGTGATAAGGGACCTCGAGGAGGTCATGGCCGGCAAGTCGCCTGAAAAGGCCGCTGAGCAATTGAAGAAGGCGGTTTCTGTGATTGCGAAAACCGCTTCCAAAGGCGTTGTTCATAGGAATACCGCCGCACGGAGAATTTCCCGCCTGACCCGCGGAGTCAATGCTCTTTAGTTTCTGTGCCGCATTACTTTTTCGTGCCTTCCAGGTGTCCGCGCGGCTTTTTGTCGTCCAGGCAAAGATCGAGAACCAGCTCTTCGAGCAGTAGCTCGGGGGAAACTCCCGTGCTCTTGATCGATATGTCAGTCTGAGCGATTGCCTCAATTACTCTGTACAGGTCCGCGTCCGAAAAACGAATGGCCTGTTCCCGCGACTTCTTGACCACGAAAGGATGCGATCTCAGCCGTGCTGCCAGTTCCGCTTCCGATAGGCCCTGCCGTAGCCCGTCCTTAACCTGCCAGATCATTCGAATCTGCCAGGCCAGAGTCGAGAGAATCTTCAGAGGGAGTTCACCGGAGAGGATCAGACTTCTCAGCGATTTGAGGGCTTTGTCCGCCTGCTGAGCTTTGATGTGATCGAGCATGTCGAACGCGGAGAAACTTCTCTGAGAACTGGCCGCTTCCAGGACATCCTCAGTCTCGATTTGATCGCGCTCCCCAACGAAGGTGCAAATCTTGTCCAACTCGGATGCGAGAGTTTGGAAATCGCCGCCGGCCATCTCAACCAGAAGGAACGCGGCACGGTGGGAGACGATTTTCCCGAGTCGCCTGCCTCTTTCGATCAACCAGCGCAGGGCCTCCTTGTCTCCGGGAGATCGAAACTGCACTACCTTGCCTTTGGTTTCGACCGCTTTTGCAAGTCCTTCGATGCTTTTCCTGTCTGAAGCGGTCATGACAAGGCATGCCGAGGGTGGAATTCGCTGCACGAAAGCCTCGATGGCCGCACGGTCCCCTTTTCCCCAAGCCTCGACATTGTCAACCAGGACTAGTCTTCGCCCCCCGAACATAGGAGTGGTGGCAAGCCGCTCGATCACATCTCCTGCTGCTGTTTCCCTTGCCTGTACCCGCTCGCCGTTGAAGTTTTTGCCTCGCTTCGGGAGCAGGCCTGAAACGAGCTTCTTCCAGGCTTCCTCCATAAGGAAAGCAGACCCACCAACGAAAAGATATACCTGATCGATTTTAGCGTTATCCAGCGCTTTGAGAAAATCTTCGGCGTTCATCAGAAGTTGCTCAGAAACCTGTCATGGATGCGTGTCGACATCTCCTGGGCTAGATAGTCGAGCGCGTTCTCCCTGTTTTCAAAACCGGCGATCGGCTGGGTTTGCAGCGAAGTATTGTTGACCTCGTAAATTTTGTAGTAACTGAAATACGGGTCGGACCAGAGCGTTTTGTGTGATTTCTTTTCCTCGCATCGAATGTCCAGGACCACAGTGAGCCGGCTTTCCAACGTAATTCGGTTGGATACAACACCAACGGCATTATGTGCAGCCGACAGAACACTAATGCTCTTGATAGTTCCTTTGAATACGGCTTCCGCCTCTTCGACGGGGACTACCTTCATGTTGCCCCTCCGCATGAATTCCTGTCTTAGCGCCCCGGCGAAAATGGCCCCGGCGTCGGGCTCGGTGGTCTTGTTCTCGAATACCGGGATGGCGATACACCTTAGCCCTGGTTTGGGCCCATCGCCCTCCCCGGAGAAATGATAGCCGCATGAGGCAAGACATAATGACATTGCACTGATCATCGACATCAGTATCAGTTTATGATTCCGTCCAATCATGGCAGCACTCCGCTCTCTGCTATAAACCTGAAATGACCGAAACTAAATGACGATATTTATAAGCTTCTTCGGCACAACAACTACTTTTTTGACCTGTTTTCCTTCGATGAAATCTCTGATCCTGGAATCCTTGAGCGATAGTTCTTCCAGTTCCTTATCGCTGGCGTCCGCCGCAATGGTTATCCTGCTTCGCAGTTTTCCATTTACCTGGACGACGATGATCATTTCTTCGGCTTTGAGCGCCTGCTCGTCCCATTTGGGCCAGGCGGCATTCAGAAGAAGCTCTTCATGGCCCAGAATGCTCCAAAGCTCTTCGCAAATGTGCGGAACCATGGGCGATGAGACAACTATTGCGGCTTCGACCGCTTCCTTGACGACCGGCCATAGCTCGGGGTCCGCAGGCCGGCTGTCAAGCACTTGGTAGAGCAGGTTGACAAGTTCCATAATAGCAGCGATGGCCGTATTAAAATGGAACCTTTCGCGAATATCTTCCGTAACCTTCTTTATAGTCTGGTGAGTCTTGCGGCGGAGTTGTGCAAGATCTTCGGTAAGTAAGCTTGCTCCCCGGTACGGATGGGCGGACTTCAGGGCGTCCAGGTTTTCGGAAACCAGCCGCCACATTCTGGAAAGAAACCGAAAAGAACCTTCCACCCCCTGGTCGCTCCAGTCGAGGTCTTTTTCCGGCGGCGAGGCGAACAGGCAGAAGAGGCGCACCGTATCTGCGCCGTATGCCTGAATCATTTCATCGGGGTCCACCACGTTTCCCTTGGATTTGCTCATTTTGAAGCCGTCTTTTATGACCATTCCCTGCGTGAGAAGGTTCAGGAAAGGTTCATCGGCCTGAAGATACCCCATGTCGCGAAGTACTTTTACAAAAAATCTCGAATAGAGCAGGTGCAAAACGGCGTGTTCGATTCCGCCGATGTACTGGTCAACGGGCATCCAATACTGGACCCGTTCCCGGTCGAGCGGGCCCTTGGCGAAGTCAGGACAGGCATATCGGGCGAAGTACCAGGAGGATTCCACGAAGGTGTCCATGGTGTCGGTCTCACGCCGCGCATCGGCCCCGCATTTCGGGCAGATGGTCGAGTAGAAAGGTTTGTGGACCGGCAGAGGTGAGCCGCCGTTTTCCAGAAGCTCGACGTCCAGGGGAAGCACAACGGGCAGATCCTGCTCGGAAACCGGCACAACACCGCACTTCTCACAGTAAATGATAGGAATGGGAGCGCCCCAGTAGCGTTGCCGCGAAATTCCCCAATCGCGGAGCCGATACTGCAGGGTCAATTCAGCAAGGCCTCTTTTTGCCAGGGCTTCGGTTATCGCTATCCGGGCGGCTTCGGACTCCATTCCGGTAAATTCCCCGGAGTCAACCAGAACACCATCTTGCTCAAACGCATGCGTGAGGTCTTGCGCCAATGGGGCTTGCACTGCCTCGGCAGGTTTTATGACCACCCGAAGTGGCAGGCCGTATTTTTTCGCAAATTCGAAGTCGCGCTGGTCGTGCGCCGGGACCGCCATGACCGCGCCTGTGCCGTAGGCTATCAATACGAAGTTAGCCACGTAAATCGGCATCCTATTGCCGGTGACCGGGTTGATGCAGTAGCTTCCGGTAAAGATGCCCTCTTTTTCGAGCAGGTCCGCTTCGCGCTCATTCCGCTTCGACTGCTTTGCTCTTTCGACAAAATCGAGCACTTCGGCCTCTTCAGGCTTTCCCCGGCACAGAGCGGCTGCCATCGGATGTTCGGGGGCAATGCTCATGAAGGTAGCCCCGAAAAGCGTGTCTGTGCGGGTCGTGAAGACCTGAATGCTCCCTTCGCCGAATTCGAGTGGAAAGTGCAGCATACTTCCAGTGCTCTTCCCTATCCAGTTCTGCTGCATGACAAGAACCCGCTCGGGCCAGCCGGGCAGCTTGTATGTATAGTCGAGCAGTTCATCGACATAGTCGGTAATCTTGAAAAACCACTGCTCCATCTGCTTTTGTATCACAGGTGTGTCGCAGCGCCAGCAAACGCCCGCTTCTACCTGTTCATTTGCCAGCACGGTCTGGCATCTGGAGCACCAGTTCACGTACGAACTCTTTCTGTAGGCCAGACCCCGGTCATACATCTTGAGGAAAAAGAGCTGCTCCCACCTGTAATAGCTCGGATCGCACGTTGCAATCTCCCGCGACCAGTCGTACGAAAAACCCAGTTGCTTGAGCTGGTTTCGCATATAGTCGATATTGTCGTAAGTCCATTTCGCCGGGTGGGTCCCCGCTTTTATTGCAGCATTTTCGGCGGGCATTCCGAATGCGTCCCAGCCCATGGGATGGAGCACGTTGTAGCCCAGCATCCGCATAAAGCGGCCAACCACGTCGCCTATGGTGTAATTGCGGACGTGGCCCATATGAATGCGGCCGGAGGGATATGGAAACATCTCCAGCAGATAGTATTTTTCCTTGGCCCTGTCTTCACCAACTTTGAAAACCCGGGACTTATCCCAGTATTGCTGCCATTTTTGTTCGATGGACCTGGGGGAATATTTTTGTTCCATAGATTTCCCTGTTTTTTTATTTCGATGTGAGCCGGTAGATTCGGCCTGGTCTGCGCTGAAAACTCAAAGTATATCAAATACCAGATTAGGCGGGAAATTGGAATAAAACAGAGGCTGGTGAATGGGTGAATTAAGAGGCGGTGAAAGGGTGAATGGGTGTACTAATACCAAGTTGCGCTGTACAGGTGAGGATTGGCGATTGGAACCCCCCTTTTCTAAAGGGGGCAGGGGGGATTTTGCAAAGGGAGGTTTTACCTCTTTGAACGCAACTTGGTATAAGCGCGGACCACCAGCTAAGGTTGCCCCATGGCTTTTTCCCATTCACCTACTCACCTGTTCACCTACTCACCTGTCCGTGTCAGGCAGACTTCTTACCGGCTTTCTCATGCACCGCCTCTTCCCATGCTCTATCTTCCATCCGTTTCATGGATACATCCGGTTTTGCGTTCCCGGCGTATTCGCTGAGAGACCCGGCAGCGTCCCTGACGGCCCTTACCACCACCTCATCGTCGATAACTTCAAAATAGACGGCAGTTGCCTTGAGTCTCTCGCGAATCTCCTTCGGGATGGTGACTTGCCCCTTCCTGGTGAACTTCATTGCCTTTGCCGTCATAGCCGCTCACCTCATCTTTCCAATGTGGTATTACACAATGGAATAGTAATACTTTCCAAAACATGCTGTCATTAGAAGCCGGGTATGGATGGCGAGGGGAATCAGGTAGCGTGAAGGTGGAGGACGGAAAGGCTCACGGCTTTTTCCAATTCACCTGTCCCGTTGCCCCGCAAGGACCAAAAACTTCCCGATTTTCACTTTCAGCAATTCAATCGTGTTTGGTCACAAGTTCGCGAATCCGGGTGCATGGAATCAGGTTATCCAGGGTGGCCGTGGTAAACACTTTGCCATGCAAGCGCAGCAGCAGTTGCCTCATATCCTCTCGGCGCTGGCGAAACCCACGGCCGTCGTACAGATTCCGCGGTTGTCTTGATGAGGTGCTCAGCGTCGAGTTCTTCTCTTAACTCGGCAATTATTACCCCGGCGAGTCCCATTCGTTCCCGGAGTGTGGCTCCTGATTCCCACCCGTCTCTCAGCCGATTGACGGCTGTTCGCGCCATGTGCCCGGCGAGCAGGCACCGGATATCTCCTTCGCCAACCCGAAGACCGGCTTCTTGCAGAGCTATGAGATCGCTTTTTAATTTATCTTGGACGGTATCTGATTCGACGCCGAGTTTCACTTTACGGCATACGAAGACAGAATCGAGAACAGATGATTTAGTTCGGGCTATGTGGAGCGAAGCGCCCATTTCCGCCGGGGCGGGCAATGCGGCTGTGCAATCGAGACCGGCGTCCAGAATAGCCACAACTATCGGAATGTAGGCGTCAGGGTCGTTATGGTGGAAGGTAAAAACAAAAGGTGCTCCCGGCTTCAAGGCCTCGGCATAATGACAGAATATCTTCGACAAACCCCTGGTGAAGTGCTCCAGGCCGCGCCCCATCACCTCGTTGCCTGTCAGTTCCTGCAAAGTCTTGGTAGATGGTGCTTCGAAAATATCGAACTCATTCCTCAGCGCTAGACGCAGCCAGACGTAGCAAAAATCCATGAGTTCCGCGTACTGGACGTTGTCAAAATATGGCGGATCGGTAAAAACCCCGTCGAGCGAATTAGGTTCGAGCGGCACTCGTTCCGCAGATTGCGAGTTTATCCAGGCTTCACGGGCATCGGCTTTGGGAAACGATTGCACCTGCTCGGCCCTGATGCTCTCCCCCACGATAGGGATCAATTCTTTTCGGCGCCCTTTCTGTCTTGTCTCAAAAGGCTGGCGGCAGTAATCCTTAGCCCTGCGGTATTTTTCAATGAAGTGGCGGAAAGCTCCCGCCCCGACTTTGGGAATGCCCGCCAAATTGTTTTCACACTGGACCAGTCCCACCGGAAAGCCGTGGACACTGAAAATATCCTGACATTTCAGGGCATATGTATCGTAGCGCGCTAACATGTTCTGATAGCGAAGGAAATCGGAGAATACGGTGAGAAGCGAGTGTCTCATAGGGGTCTCTTCAACTGCGCAGATTCTCTTTAGCAGTAAGCCCAGTCCCAAAAGTTGGCGCTCATTGAACATCTCACGGAAGAGTTTATAACCCCAGCGGTGGAGGCGTTTCGTTTCATCTCCCAGCGGAATGGAAGCGGATGGGATTAAAAACTCAGATTGTGTCTCCTCCAATATTTGTTTTGCTTCCAGGTATCTCTGAAGGTCCTCCGCATCCGGAGTCTTAAAAAAACGTCCCTGGTGATTCGGCTTACAGGCCGAACAGTGGTATTCAATGGCCCACAAACGGTGCTTGGGCGGGCCGGAGGGGTCCTTCTCCGGATAGGAAAAAACATTGGAGCAGGCACGGCATGGTTCCGGATTACTACCGGTTGGCTGATTTTTGAATTCATTGAGCTCGCCGCATTTATGGCAAACCACGACGTGGTAGGGATGCCGTTCGGCTTCAGCCAACAGATAACCGGGAAAAAGATCGTTTTCGGCCCTGCATTCCGGACAGGTTTGGGTTTTCACCCAAAGGAAGTATTTGACGTCAGCAGGCTCACCACACAATTTGCAGGTGGTGATATACAAAGAACCGATTTCCAGCTCCAGATCGCGAATTACCGCCTCGGCACTCTGTCCGAAAGCATCCACGTCGAGAGGTGCTAACGACTGCCGAACGATCCAGAACGCCATCGGGTTGATGTCGGCGCCAACGACGCTGAATCCCAGGCGATTGGCTTCGAGAATCGGGGTTCCCCCTCCCATGAAGGGGTCCGCTATAACCCCTTTGAACTGGTGGGCTCGCCAGTAATCTTCCGGCAAAGAATTCTCACCATTGAATTCCGCCAACAGGAGATTACGGAATACTGTGCCGGGACGGCGCGCAAACCATTTATGAATTCCGATGATTGGCCGGTAGTTCTGTTGGATCTGCTTCTCTTTTTGCGCCAGGGAGGCGGTAAATTCTCTGTCGAAGCGAGACTCGAGAGAGCCTTGGGCCGTCCCACGTTCAGGTTCGGAATCATTTTGCTGCCTTGGGTAAACGATAATAGCCTGCCGCATCTTTGCCCCTGTAACTTATCTCAAAACGGCCGCCGAATGACTTTCCGAGACCTCCGGTCAGACAGAGCAGACATCAAAATACCACAGAATCCGTGGAAAAGTGAGTCAAACGGATATTTTCTGCTTCACTTTCGCTATCCGGGGAGGACGGAAGGCAGAGGACGGAGGTTCGCTGCTGCGGTGAGAATCCGGGCTTCTCTCCTGCTCATGTGTCGAAGGAAATTCGATCTCTGTCCCAGTGGGGTTGCCAAAAATTCCCGCCCTGCCATGCCGCTCTACTAAAACCCGTTGATCTCAGACTCCGCGCTTGGGGTTCAAGCATCGGTGACCCATGGTTTTAGTGTAGAATCAGTACTTTAGGTCGATCGGGAATTAAAAATACCGATACAACCAGAATCCAATCGCGGATCACGTACTATTCATCTCTCGAAAGAGAACACGGTTTTGAAAAGGCGATCACAACTTTTTTCACATCCGGCCAATGAAATGCTGTTTAGCCATTGCAAATTTCCTTGATGTTACATAACATAAAATGTAATGTAACATTGACGTGGGGGCTTACCTGGAGTAAGTGGCAATGGCGCGCGGAAATAGTGGCCGTATAGTGCTTGAAGTGGATGTGGACCTGAAGAATTCCATGTATGCCCGTTTGGAAGAGGACAACCTGAAACTAAAAGCTTGGTTCATTGAGAGGGCGAACGAGTACCTGAAATCGCCGAAGCAATCAGCGGTGCAGCTCACGATAAAAGATCTCCTAAAAAAGGGGGAACTGTAGGCCGCCCGGTTACGGCAGCATTGAACCTCTTCAAGGAATAGCGGCCATGACCAAAAACAACCATATCGAGTGGCTGGAGTCCCTTAGGCGGGGTAGGCAGAGCGCAAACTGTATTGACCTCTTCGCCGGGGCCGGTGGCCTTTCTGAGGGTTTTAGGCTCGCTGGGTTCCATGTACTGGCCGCAAACGACTTCGATACGCATTGCGCTGCCACCTTCCGGGTAAATAACCCATCTGTGCCTTTCTTTTTCCAACCCATCCAGCACTTGCATCCCGATGACCTTCTCCGCGCAGCCAGAATGAGGCCGGGCGAAGTTGATTGCGTCATTGGTGGTCCTCCTTGTCAGGCTTTCAGCGTCTACAACCATCAGCGAGGTATGCACGACGAGCGCTCTGGACTATTCCGGGAGTATCTGAGGATGGTCGCCGGTATCATGCCTCGCTTCGTGGTGATGGAAAATGTACCCGGCATGTCTTCCGTTGAAGGTGGCCGGGCAATCGAAGAGATCAAATCGGGTCTTTCATCCCTGGGATATATGGTCGAGAGCAGAATCCTCAAGGCTGAGGAGTTCGGTGTTCCTCAAGAGCGCAGGAGAATGTTCTTCGTTGGTAGTTTGGGGCACGAGTTCGTCTGGCCGCAGCCGACCCATGGCGGCGGACTTGCGCCTTTCGTTACCGTGGAGGATGCTATCGGGGACCTGCCCGAGCTGAAGAACGCTGAGGGAGTCGAGCAGTCCGCTCACGGTCTCCCTGCCTTTACCTCTTATCAGGCGTTCTTGCGCAACGCATCGGCTGCCCTTTTCAATCATGTGGCTCCATCCCTCTCAAAGATCAATCTGGACCGGATGCACTTCATTCCGCCCGGTGGTAGCTGGCGGGATATCCCGGTCGAGCTTCTACCGGCCGGCATGAAACGGGCGAGGCGGTGCGACCATACCAAACGTTATGGCCGCTTGCATCCTGATGGTCTTGCATGTACAATTCTCACCAAGTGCGATCCCCATTGGGGATCTTTTTTTCACTACAGCCAGGATCGGTCCATTACGGTCAGAGAGGCGGCTCGGCTTCAATCATTTCCTGATTCATTTCGTTTCTGCGGACCGAAGGTAGAGCAATACAGGCAAGTGGGTAACGCCGTTCCCGTGATCTTGGCTGCGGCTGTTGCGGCGAATGTCCTTTTTGCACTATGCAAAGATGAGGAGGCGATGCGCGTTGCCCACCAATCCCTTCCAGGTAATCTGCGAAATCCTTGGCGAACCGGCTCACCTGATGTCCAATCCGGCCAATGCCAATTACCAATGCCCCTTCATCAACTCTACTTGCACAAAGCGAAGCCAAAAATACAAGGGCCCATACCCGGTTTGTTCCGTCTTCAAGAGCATCGGGAAGGGTAAGCAAGTTACAAAAGTGCCAATAATAATCTGTCCTAAGCGGTTCTATGAAGCTCCGCTTTTAAAAGATATCCTTGAACACGCGTGGCCCGGTGCTCCGCCTCTGAATCCTCAGTTCGTACACGAAATCAGGATGGGTAAGGTTGGAAATGTTGATTTCGTCGTTGCTGACGTTGATCTGGAGGCTAATGAGATCAGGAACTTTATCTCGGCGGAATTGCAGGCCGTGGATATTACCGGGTCGGTCGAGCCAGCTTATGCCGCGATTACCTTATCTGAGCCGCTAGAAGGAAAATGCTTATATAACTTCAATTACGCCAATGTGAGAAAACGCTTTGTTACTCAACTCATCCACAAGGGTTTTTTTCATCATCACTGGAAGGCCAAAATGGTCGCAGTCGTGCAGACTCATATCTATGAAAACATCCGAAAGGCCATACACTTCGCTGAGATCGATCCGGAGAAGAGCAACGTATTGTTTCTTCAGTATGATTTAATGCTGGTGCAGGGGCCAGAGTATGAGGAATACCGTGTCAGATACAAAGGCATTAATGGTACTACCCACAACGAACTGATGATGAGCGCCCTTTACAGTACTCCGCCCCCAAAAGAGGATTTCTGTAAGCGCATTCTCGCGCAAATCAGGTTGGCTAATGGCAAGAGATAAATATTATGGATAGGATTACCCAGGCTCAACGAAGTGCGAACATGCGGAAGATAAGGGGAAAGAACACGTCTCCTGAAATGGCCGTGCGACGCTTAATTCGCGATCTTGGTTTCGGGTATAGATTGCATGATCAAACTCTGCCAGGTCAGCCTGACTTGGTTTTCAAAGGGCGCAAAAAAGTGATCTTCATCCATGGGTGCTTTTGGCATCAACATTCCGGCTGTAAAATTGCCCACATTCCAGAGTCAAACCATGAATATTGGGTCCCGAAACTGCAAAAAACTCAATCTCGTGATACGCAGCACTATAAGGAGCTAGCGGCTTCAGGTTGGCGGGTGTTAACGTTGTGGGAGTGCGAGCTAAAGGACGCGGCCTCCCTTCAGACAAAGGTTTTGAACTTTTTAATATCCAGGTGACCTTGCCGTTATGAGGAATGGAGGATTCAATGGAATCAGTCCGTGATTCTCTGCCGCCAAACAGATTGTTGTTAGACCCGAATAACTATAGGTTCCACGATATCCCCAATTATCGAAGAGTAGCAAATCGTGCCCGTTACGGAGAAGCCGGCGTTCAAGAACGAACACTTCAGCTATTACAGACAACCACCTCTTTCGAATTGGAAGCTCTTAAGGATTCAATTCTCACAAACGGATATGTGCCACTCGAACAAATAGTTATTGAGGAATATTCTGCAGATGGTGATGTAACCCAATATCTCGTCATTGAGGGTAATCGCCGGGTCGCCGCGGTGAAAAGCCTTTCAGCAGAACATGGAGCTGGCTCAGTCGACATACCTGAAGAGAAACTGGCTACCCTTAACGAGCTTCCGGTCATCATAATCAGCGGCACAGAAGAAGAGAGGCAAGCGTACAAACAGACACTCATGGCAATCCGTCATATTGCTGGAATTAGCGAATGGGGCCCATATCAACAGGCAAAGCTCATAGTCGAATTGTTCGATAGAGAAGAACACCAGTTTGGGAGGGTAGCACAGAGGATTGGTATCTCTTCCCGGGAAGTTGCAAGAAGATATCGCGCATCCAAGGCATTACAGCAGATGGAAGAAGATGATGAATTTGGAGAGCACGCGGCACCAAGGTTGTACGCATTTTTTCATGAAGCTGTGTCACAGCCCAAAGTCAGAGATTGGCTCAAATGGTCGGATGAGACTTTTTCAGCGCAAGATGTTGACGCTAAGAAAGCTTTCTATGAGCTCCTAAGTCCTAGAAAAGTTGAGGATCAAACTTTACCGCCAAAACTGCAAAATGCGACCCGGCAAGTTCGGCAGCTTAAGGACATAGTTGATAAACCCAGTGCCCTAAAAATTCTACTAGATCCTGAAGAGCCTTTCGACAATGCAGTGAGAGCAGCCGAGTCTCTCGTAATTGAAGACGAATCCGGTCTTTTGGAGAAATCATTTGCGATGGCCCTCACTGCGCTGAGGGAACCCGGTATGGACGCTTGGTTTGAACCCACAGAACGGGCCAGAGAAATCTGGAACGAAATTGTATCCTTCGTCGATAGAGCGAGGAACATAATCGGTGGCAATAACATCCAAAGCAATACTCAAACTGTTGGAGAATGTGATCGGGGCTGACGGTCGTCCTCGGAGGTTGAAGGAGGCGATTGAAAATGAACTGCTGACAACTCTTCGCCTTAGCCCCATACAAGCTGCAGAAAAAGCAGAGGTATTTGAATCGCCCGTAAGAGAGCTAATAAATAGAAAGGCCGAGAAATGCCAGTCCGATGGGACATTGCCGATAATAGTCTTGACCTCCGTCAGCGAAAGAAGTGTTTGTGGGTGTTGCAGACCTGATTCCGCCGATTCACCTCCACTTTTGGCAGCAAAAAAACGACGGGTAATGGTTGGAAAGGTAGTGGCACGCATTCAGGCGTTGAGCTACAGGGAGTTTGAATCGTTCAGTGCTTGTCTCCTAAAGGAGCTTGGTGCAACCTATACTGAGGTAACATCACATTCCGAGGACCAAGGAATAGATTTTTTTGGTACTATGAGCATAGGCGATGCTCTTGGGGCACCTCCATCCCTCTTCCGCCTAGCCCATGATATCAAGCTCCAGTTCGTCGGCCAAGCTAAGCACTATCCCAACAGGCCTATCGGCCCGGATAAACTCCGCGAGCTGGCGGGTGCAATCTCTTTGGCGAGGCACAAGATTTTTACGAAAGACCCAGAGGTTTTCAGTCATCTTGAACTACAGCCGTTCAACCCAATAGTCTTGCTTTTATTTACAACCGGTCGGTTTACAAGAGGAGCTAAACAAATCGCCACCCAGGCGGGAATCATTGCAAGATCTGTTGAGCAAATCGCTCTATTTCTTGCTGATTCGGGAGTAGGAGTATATGAATTGGATGACAGTGTCGACTTCGATGAGGGCAAGTTTCAAGCATGGTTGTATTCTGCCCCAGTGTGATTATTTGGCTGCGGGATGCAAGATTCAGGATCTGGTCGGTCCCGGCCAAGCACCTAAATCAACGCCCGACAGCCGATTTTCGGCCTTGCAAGGTCGATTTTAACAGTGAAACCGTTCGTATAAATCCTCCCTCCACCCTGCCTCTTCCTGCTTCTTGCTCCTCGCTCCCCGCTTCCTTCCTCACGAAATCTTCCCCCCCGGCGATACATTCTCCTCGGGAACGAGAAGCTTGAGGTCCGCACCGTCGTGCACAGCGAGGATCATTCCGTGCGATTCGATTCCCATCAGCTTTGCCGGCTTTAGGTTTGCCACCAGCACCACCTGTTTTCCGACAAGGTCTTCGGGTGAATGCGTTTTTGCGATGCCGGCCACGATCTGCCGCTCTTCGCCTATATCCACCATCAGCTTTACCAGTTTGTCGGACTTCGGGACTTTTTCCGCCTGCTTGATAAGGCCGACTCGCAGATCGACCTGCCTAAAGAGATCTATATCGATCGGCTGGCCGGCGTCCGTTACCCCGGTTTCAGCTTTCTCTTTCGCTTTTTGGCTGGCATCGGCCTTCCCATCACCTTGTTTACCGGGTTTTTCCAACTTTTTACCCGCTGTTTCGACCCGTGGGAAAAGCGATTCTCCTTTAAGGACCTTTATGCCTTCCTGCAGGGTGCCCCAGGAGGCATCCACGGTAAGCCTCAGGTCTTCCGTTTTTTTAACGATTCCAAGCCGCTCCAGCATCTTCCCGGAGGTCGAAGGCATAAAAGGAGAAATCAGGACGGCAACGGCTTTATTTACCTCCAGAAGAGTTCTCATTACAGTCTGAAGCCGGGGCAGGAGGCCGGCATCTTTGGCAAGGTTCCAGGGGGCGACGTAGTCGATGTATTTATTGGCCGCGTTGATGCATTCCCATATGGCCACAAGCGCCTTGTGGAAGCCGAGTCTTGGGATTTCCTCCCGGAATTGGCCGATCGCATCCTCAACCTTATCGTGCAGTTCACGGTCCATCCCGTCGGGTTCCGACCCGAAAGGCGGGACCTTTTCGTCAAAATAGCGAGCAGTCATTGCAAGTGTACGGCTGAAAAGATTTCCAAGGTCGTTCGCAAGGTCGGAGTTTATGCGCTGAACCAGCGCCTCTTCGCTAAAGTTCGCATCGAGCCCGAAAACCATCTCCCGCAGGAGAAAGTACCGGAAGGCATCGACTCCGTAAACGGGCACAAGGTCCAGCGGCCGGATAACGGTGCCGTGGCTCTTGCTCATCTTGCCTTCGTCCGTTTTCCAGTACCCGTGGACATTGAGGCGGCGGAACATGGGAATGCCGGCGGCCTTTAGCATCGTGGGCCAGTAGATTCCGTGCGGCTTGAGGATGTCCTTTGCTATAAGGTGCTGCGCAACGGGCCAAAATTCCGTGTAAAGCTCACCCTTTGGATATCCGATTGCGGAAATATAGTTGATGAGTGCGTCAAACCAGACATAAGTTACATAGTTTTCGTCGAACGGAAGGGGTATGCCCCAGTTCAGGCGCTCAACCGGCCGGGAGATACACAGGTCTCCCAGGGGTTCCCTCAAAAACGCCAAAACTTCGTTTCGGTACCTTTCGGGACGTATGCAGTCGGGATTGGATTCCACGTGTGAGATAAGCCAATCCTGATATTTGCTCATCCGGAAAAAGTAATTCGCCTCCTCCCGCTCGACGGGAGGCGTGTCGTGGTCCGGGCACTTTCCGTCAACCAGTTCGCGTTCGATGTAGAACCTCTCGCACCCGACACAGTAAAGGCCCTTGTAAGAGTCAAAGTAGATTTCACCGGCGTCGAAGACCTTTTGCAACACGTATTGGACGGTTTTGACATGTTCGAGGTCGGTGGTCCGGATGAACTTGTCATTTTCGATATCGAGTTTGGGCCAGGTTTGCCGGAAAAGCGCGCTTATCCTGTCGGCGTAAGCCTTGGGTTCAATGCCGGCAGCTTGGGCCGCCTGGGCGATTTTATCTCCGTGCTCGTCGGTGCCGGTGAGAAAAAAGGTCTTGAATCCCATCAGTTCGTGGAATCGATTCATTACGTCTGCGACGATTGTCGTGTAAGCATGGCCTATGTGAGGTTCGGCATTAACGTAATAAATCGGCGTGGTTATATAGAATCGATTCATTTGTCCCCTTTTCTCCGGCTATCACGCGGTGTCTTATCCGGTGATTCCTCACGCGCGCATCCGCATTCGCCACGGCAGCAGCAGCCCTTATCCAGATCGATGTCTATTTCCTTCCCATCTTCGAGCTGAATCGTAAAGGACCTGGCCATAACGTTCTGCCGCACGACTTTGCCCTTGCCTTCGGGCAGTTCGACCTTCTTGCCCATTTTGGGCATATCTTTTTTGAGTTCCTTGTAGGTTTCATGCTCGAACTGGAGGCAGCACATCAGCCTGCCGCAGGCCCCGGATATCTTTGCGGGGTTGAGGCTCAGGTTTTGTTCCTTAGCCATCTTAATGGAAACGGCGTGGAAATTTTTCAAAAACGTCGCGCAGCATAAAGGCCTTCCGCAACCCCCAAGGCCGCCCACCATCTTTGCCTGGTTGCGAATTCCGATCTGCCGCAGTTCGACACGGGTCCGTAGCCGTCTGACCAGGTCTTTGAGAAGTTCTCTAAAATCTACCCGGCCGTCTGCGGTAAAGTAGAATATGATCTTGCTGCCGTCGAAGAAGTACTCCACGTCTACAAGGTTCATCGGAAGTTCGTGGGCGGCAATTTTCTCCAGGCAAAAACTCTTCGCGTCCGCCTCGACTTCCACGTTGCTATGAAGCTGGCGGATTTCATCTTCCGTCGCCATCCGTTCGATCTTCTTTATATCCCGGGGATGGATTCGGGGGTTCTTCGGGCCGGGCGGCTCGACTACCTGCCCTAGCCCTATTCCCTGTTCGGTGTTTACGATTACATATTCGTCTTTCCTGGGGGAGTATTCGCCGGGATCAAAATGGTAAATCTTTCCTCCTTTTCGGAAACGAATTCCAACCACCTTTTCCATAGAGCGAATCCTTTATCGCCAGGCAAACGCCTTCAAGCGTCATTTGCAGATTTGCGTTCACTTTAAGACCCTGCATCGCCTGTTCAACGTTGTGATATAAAAAGAAAAGACGCTCGGGCGGGACTGACCTCGCCGCCTCCTTCGTCCTGCCGTTCAATTCGAAAGTAAGTGGGGCTGCAGGGCAGCCGGCCGAGTTCGGCGCTGCCTTTGGCGGCGCCTGACCTTGCCGGAAACTTTCGGCCCCCGCGAGCCGAAATAGGAGAAGGTCCCGGACCCACAGCTTTATGAACTCAAGGTCCTGCTCGGCGGTTTCGCGGTTTTTCGCCCAATCGGAAACCATCGGGAAAAAATCGAGGATAGAAAGTCCGTCCAGACTTTCTAATTTCTCGACAACTTTCTTCCAACCCGACGCCCTGTCCTCTTCGGAAAACCATCGCGCTTTCTCGATACTTCCACCAGCCAGGCGGGCAATCCGGGTCGCATGCTCCTGCGAAAGCCCCCCTTCGCGCGCCAACCATTCGGCCACGGTCTCGTCGTCAAGCGGCTGAAAACGCACCTGGCAGCACCTGGATACTATCGTCGGCAATAGCATCTGCGACTCGGCCGCAAGTAGGATGAAGATGTTTGCCTTCGGCGGTTCCTCCAAGATCTTGAGCATAGCGTTTGCCGCCGGCTCCATTAGCCTTTGCGCGTCTTGAATTATAACAACGCGGAATTTTCCTTCAAACGGCCGGAAGCGGAAACGCTTCATTAGATCGCGAATCTGTTCCAGTTTGATGAAAACACCGTCGGTGCCTATACGGATCAGATCGGGATGCAGTCCCTCTTCCAGCTTATGGCACGAGCCGCAGCCCCCGCATGAATCATAATCGTGCGGGCAGAGGCAATTCAGAGCTTTGGCAAATTCCTTCGCCGCAGCAAACTTGCCGACGCCCGCCATTCCGGAAAAAAGAAAGGCGTGCGGAACGGCTTCTTTTCTGAGAATCTGCTTCAAAAATCGAATGGCCCTTTGCTGGCCGTGAATATCGGCTAACGCCACTTTGGTTTCCTGCAAGCGCTCACCGCGGATACACAGAGGTCTTGCTCACCTGCATTTGATTTTTCTTGCTTGTTCAATCACTTCCCTCTGCGTCTCTGCGTCTCTGCGGTTGATCTACCTAGTTTCGCTTTCCGGAATCTCATCCCCGGCAGCGCCATGGTTTTGTTTGGGAAAACCCCTGAAAAAATGCCTGCCAAAGATAGTCTCGAATCCGGTCCATGTGCCGTCGTCTTCGCCTGAATTCGCCAGGATCCGGTCGATGGCGTTCATCTTTGCATCGAGATCGTCGGCAAGATGCAGGGCAAAGGCTTCCTTACTCGCCGGCAGCCTGACCGCCCCGAATTGGGCCTCCCCGTGATGGCTCAGGATGAGGTGCTTCAGCAGAAGCGATGTCGCTGACGGAAAGCCTTCAATTTGTCGAATCTTGTCATCGACGATTTGGGTCCCCAGGACCATATGCCCCACAAGGCGTCCCGCGTCCGAATAGTCGATATGTGTATCATATACGAATTCGCTGATTTTCCCAATGTCGTGTAGAAAAGCCCCCGCTATAAGCAGATCGCGATCTAGGTCGGGGTATTGGTTGCAGATCCTGTACACGAGCGTAATAACGGAAACGGTGTGTTCCAGAAGCCCACCGATATAGGCGTGGTGCATTGACTTCGCCGCCGGAGCGAGTTTCAATCGGGTCAGGATTTCAGGGTCGGCCAGAATTGCTTCACACAGGCGGCGAGCGAAACAGTCGGTCATTCCTGACAGAAGCTTGCCTAATCGTTCGAAAAGCTCCTCCCGGTCGTGAGGGCAGACCGGGAGAAAATCAGCCGGATCGTACGCCTCTGCGGGAACCGGCATGATTTCGGAGATGCTGAGTTGCATCCTGTTCTTGTAAAGCTCCGTTGTCGCCCGCAGATAGACGATATCCCCCGATTGAAAACCCGCCGAGGCCTCAGCGGCCTTTTCCCACATCTTGCCGGAGATCTCGCCCGTTTTATCCAACAGCTTCAGGTCGAGGTAAACCGTTCCGTTGCGGGCAGTTTTCAACTGTTTTTCCGAGGCTACAAACAGGGAAGCGATTTCCAGGTTCGGTTTCAGCTCTGAAATAAATAGCTTGGGCACTGGCCACCTGCCTTGTGTTTCACCAATATGGATGAGAGCCGTCATTGCGATTTAAAAGATATCATCGTAATATATCCCGGCCTTACAGTCAAACGGCAGAGAGTGAAGGGTGAAAGGTGAAGAAAATAAATAACTCCTTTTGGTGAACCCTCACTCGGTTTCGGGTTCGCGGTTACCGCTGAGTAAGCATGTGAAGCGCTTCAAGTTCGCGGCCGATTTTTTGTGAGGCCGCATCGCTTCGCGACGATTAGCGCTTTCGAGTGAGATCCTGTTTCTGAATTGCTTAATTCGGGTTATACTTATTTCTGACTTGCTGCGCCAAGCACTAAAGTTTATAAATTCCCGCTGAATGAAGAAGCTAGAGGAGATCGGCTGCCGGGCTCAAAACGGCTCAAGTCGGCATCGAAGATGGCAGGGAGTTGTCTGATGGCCTTTAATCCATTGCATTTATTGATACTTATGGGTATAGCATTGATCCCCATGATTCCGACGTTCTGGGCTATTGTGGATTTGCCAAAACGGCGTTTTTCAAGCACAAAATCGAAGGTAATCTGGTTTGCGGTAGTCTCCACGCTGCCATGTCTTGGCGCGACTCTTTACTTTCTACTGGCCCGCCGCAACACTCAACGGCTTTGATTCGAAGAAAGGAAACTGGAGCCAATGCTCAATTTTGTCAGAAAATACTCCAAATCATGGGGTATCAAAATTCTTCTCTGGCTGGTCATCATAGTTTTCATCGGCTGGGGTGGATACCTTTACCAGTCTCGCCATGAATCCGATGTTGCCCGGGTGGGAGATCACTACATAAGCTCTTCCGAGTACAGCACGGCTTACGACAATATGGTTGAGGGAGTCCGCAAACAGTTCGGGGGGGCGCTGCCCGACCAGCTCATGCGTTCTCTGAATCTTAGAGAGCAGGCTCTGCAGTCTCTGATTCAGCACTATCTGGTTGTTCGAGGCGCCAAAGATCTTGGTCTTACGGCCACAAGCGACGAGGTCAGGCGCAAGATTCTCGAGATACCGGCCTTTCAGAACGAGGGAAAGTTCGACGCTAAACGCTATGAGGGTATGCTGCAGCAGATGCGTATGACCCCCGATACCTTCGAGCAGGAGATGTCCGAAGATATTACCACCCAGAAGGTCCAGTCTTTCATAACGGGCAGCGCGGTGGTTACTGAAGATGAAATCCTGACCAGCTACCACTTGAACCGCGATCAAATAAAGGTCGCATACGTCGTCCTCGACCCCAAGTCGTTCGAAGACGGTGTCACCGTGGCGGACCCGGACCTGGAGGCCTTTTACAAGAAAAACCAGGATCGGTACATGGAACCGGAAAAGCGTGAAATTGCCTATGTACTGCTAAGCAAGGAAGACCTGGAGAAAGAAATCCACCCGAGCGAGGATGAAATAAATCGCTACTATGAGGACAATGTGGCCCAATTTACGCGTGAGAAACAGGTGCGCGCTCGGCATATCCTGTTTCGCGTAAAGCCCGATGCGCCCCAGGCCGATGTGGACAAGATCCGGACACAGGCCGGGAAAATCCTCGATGAGGCCAGGAAAGGGAAAGACTTTGCCGAACTGGCGAAGAAGTACTCACAGGACGAAGCCAATGCAAACAAGGGCGGGGAACTGGGCTTTTTCTCGTCCAAGCAGATGGATCCAGCCTTTTCCTCGGCTGCTTTTGCCCTCAAGCCGGGCGAGATAAGCGAGATAGTGCGAACTCCATATGGGTTCCACATAATCAAATCCCAGGAAATAACCGAGGCGAGGGTCGTTCCCATCGAGGAGGCGCGAGGTGAAATCGAGAAGGATATCAAGTCTCAGGGCGCCCAGGATCTGGCCTTTAAACAGGCTCGAAACCTGCGTGACCTGGCTTATGCCAGGAAGGATATAGACAAGGCTGCGCTGGAAATGAAAATGACGCTTTCCAACCCCGTCTGGATTGCGATGTCGGAAGATCAGCCCGATTCAGGTCTTTTCCCCGCGCCGGTCAAGACAAAGCTGTTTGAACTCGGCCAGGGCGATGTGAGCGACATGCTTGAACTCCCGAATGGCTTCGCGGTCGCTCAGGTGAAATCGATAAAAAGACCTCAGCCTATTCCGTTCGAAAACGTCAAAGATAAGGTCACAAGGGATTTTCGTGCGGACCAGGCCAGGGTGCTCGCGCAGAAGATGGCTTCTGAGATTCTGGCGCAGGCCAAAGAGAAAGGTAGCCTCGCCGATGTCGCCAAAGCACGCAATATCAACGTCAGGCAGACTGAATTCTTTTCGAGGCAGGACCCCGATAAAGACTTGAAGCTGCTTCGGGACGCAAGTCTCAACAGTATCTTCAGTCTACAGGACTCCGCGCCCTTTACGGAATCCTCATTGGAGTTGGGCAACAGGTTCTTGGTCTGCCAGTTCCAGGGAAAAAACCCGGCCGGTGAGCCTTCTCAAGAGGAAAAAGCCAAAATAGCCGGTGTGATACTCCGGCAGAAACAGTCAGCAATCTGGAAAGCTTGGCTGACCGAGATGGGCAGAACTACCAGGGTCGAAAGGCTAAGAGAGATTTAGCATGGGCGGTTCGGGATGGGGGCTATTTACGGTATAGCTCCCAGATTCCGTCCCAATCCCTGACGGGGTTATCCAATCTCCAGAACGCGGTTATCTATAAGCCGGGTCTTTCCCACCCAAACGGCCAGAGCCAGCAGGGCCGGCCCGCTTATAATCTCGATGTCTTCGATAGTGTCCGGGTTGCAGAGCCTGGCATAATCAACCGTGGCCCCTCCGCCGGTTGTCAGGCAATCGTTAACGGCCTTCAAAATCACCGCTGCGTTTCTTTCTCCCGAGTCGACAAGCTTTTGAGCTTCATTCAAGGAGCGGTTGAGCCGCAGGGCTACAGGCCGTTCTTCGGGTTTCAGATAGGTGTTCCGGCTGCTCATCGCAAGGCCGTCTTTCTCCCGGACTATCCGGTGACCGACGATGTCGATATCCATGTTCATATCTTTGACCATGCGCTTGATAGTTACAAGCTGCTGAAAATCCTTTTGTCCAAATATGGCAATATGGGGCTTTACAGCGTGGAACAGCTTGCTCACTATGGTGGCGACACCGCGAAAGAAAACCGGCCTGCTCGCGCCGCAAAGGTTTTCGGTTACCTGAGTAACATTTACATATGTCTGGAACCCCTCCGGATACATCTGATCCACCTTGGGGACGAATGCCACTTCCGCTCCCACTGCGGCTGAAAGATCGATGTCTCGCTGAAGGTCTCGCGGATAGCTTGCGAAGTCCTCAGTGGGCCCAAATTGGGTTGGGTTGACAAAAATACTGATCACGGTCTTTGTCCCGAGACTGCGGGCAGCGCGAATAAGATCCAGGTGGCCCTCATGGAGAAAGCCCATAGTCGGTACGAAAGCTATGCGTTCCCCGTGGGCGCGCCAGGTGTCCGCCAGCCGCTGCATCTCGGCGATATCTTCGATGATGCGCATGTCAGCTCCTTAAGGTGAGGGTTGATCGCACGAATTTCAATCTCCGTTCCGTCTCAGTCCCACGCGGATCCAAGCTGAACGAGAATCGCTTGTTATCATTAGATCAATTCACTTGTCAACAGTTTGGATTCGCATTATTGCTTTTCTTGTACATGTTCGATATTAGGTGCTAAACTTCAATAAAGAAATGTGGAGATTTTATGAGCTTTAGGACTTATGCGGAAATAAACCTGGATAACCTTGCTCATAATATCGGATGCATTCGCCAAAAGGTTGCGCCCTCAGCGGTTATTCCGGTAATCAAGGCGGATGCTTACGGGCATGGCGCCTTAGCTGTCGCCAAACGGCTTGCCCTGGAAGGGTGCAACATGTTCGCCGTCGCCCGGTTCGAGGAGGGCATGGAACTCAAAGAAAGCGGTATCTCCCAGCCTATCCTTATCCTTGGCCGGCTCTTTCCTGATGAAATTGCGCAGGCTGTAAAAGCGGGCTTGACCCTGAGCATTTTCGGGGAGGAAGACCTGGGCTGGGTCGAGAAGGCTTGCGGCCATTCCCGGGCCTTGCCTCCTTCGGTGCATCTCAAACTCGATTCAGGAATGGGAAGAGTAGGGCTCCTTTTGCACAATGCCGCAGATTTGTTTGACCTGCTGTCAAAATCGAGCGCCTGCATTTGGGAAGGACTTTACACGCACTTTTCGACAGCCGACGAAAGAGACAAGGCCTATGCGAACCTGCAGCTCTCGAGGTTTCGCGAAGTGCTTGCCATGCTTCCGCAGCTTGCGAAAAGGCCGCAGATCGTCCACATGGCTGCAAGCGGCGCAATTCTCGACCTTCCGGAGAGCTATTTCGACGCAGTCCGGCCCGGAATCCTCATGTACGGTCATTATCCGTCAAAAGAAACCTCCAGGTGTATCGTGCCCAGGCAAGTCATGTCCCTGAAATCATATATAGCTCACCTGCGGGAAATGCCCGGCGGACATCCCGTCAGCTATGGCAGGCGGTGGATAACGCCCGGGCCGGTCAGGATCGCTGTGCTGCCGATCGGGTATGCCGACGGACTGAGCCGCAGGCTCACAAACAACGGAGAAGTTTTGATCCGGGGCAGGCGATATCCGATTGTCGGAACGGTTACAATGGACTACATCATGGTAAATGTTGGAAACGACCCCGTTGCGCTCGGCGATGAGGTCCTGCTGTGGGGAGAATCGCCCGGCGGGGTAATCCAGGCACTCGACGTGGCCGAACGAATAGGGACGATACCCTATGAATTGACCTGCGCTGTTTCACGACGCGTGCCCCGCGTTTATGTCGGTAGAACTGATTGACAATTCCAAGGTTGGGACTGCATCGAGTCCCACCGCATTTCCTATGCCAGATTACTTTTCCTGAGGAGCGGAAAACTCGAAATGAAAACTCATAAAATCATATTTCTGCCCCACGGCAAAGAAATAACCGTTGCGGAGTCCGAGAGTGTCCTCCATGCCGCCATGGAGGCAGGCGTTCACGTGAACGCATCTTGCGGGGGGGAGGGGTTTTGCGGTAAGTGCCGGATAATAATCGAAAAAGGAGATATAGAAGGGGGTGTCTCGGAGCGCCTCAGCAAGGAGGACAGCGATGCTGGTTTCAGGCTTGCCTGCAGGAGCGTGATCAAAAGTGACCTGACCGTTCGAGTCCCGGTCGAATCGGAAATCGACTCAAGTGTCTTAAACAAGGTCCCTCCAAGGCGGAACGCCCGAATCCAGCAGATGAACCTGGAAGACCTGAAGAGCAAGGGCCTTTTCATACCCCCGGTTGAGAAAATGTACCTCGAACTGCCTGAGCCGACAAGCATTGACAATCTTGCCGATACGTCTCGTCTTGTCGGTTTTCTCAGGCGCGAACACCATGAACACAGGCTGGTGGTGCGCCTTCCGGTCATTCGAAAAATTCCGCAGACATTGAGGAAAGCAGATTTTAAAGTTACCGTGACCCTCGCTCGGCCTGTTTTCGAAGGCGGGAAAAGTCATATCATCGACATAGAACCCGGAGATACCACCGGCAGAAATTTTGCGATAGCTGTAGATATCGGTACCACGACCGTTTACGGACAACTGATCGATCTCGTTACCGGAAGTGTGCTTGCCGAGCATGGAGACTTCAATGGCCAGATCAGCTATGGCGAAGACGTTATCTCGAGGATCATATATGCGGAAAAGCCGGGGGGACTCGATATCCTGCACAAAGTCGTCATCGGCACCATAAACAGGATAATCGACCATATAATGCAGAGTTCCATGGTCGATCGCCAGCAAGTCTCTACGATTACCTTTGCAGGCAATACCACGATGTTGCAGATCCTTCTGCAAATCGACCCCAGGAACATCAGGCGGCATCCCTATGTGCCAGCCTCCACTATTTATCCGTCTATACGGGCCGTCGATCTGGGGATCGACCTGGTTGACCACGCGACCGCCCTCGTCTATCCATGCATTTCCAGCTTTGTGGGCGGAGACATCGTCGCCGGTGTGATGGGTTCGGGAATTTACCTCTCCGATCAGATATCGCTTTTCATAGACATAGGCACAAACGCCGAGATCGTGATCGGCAACAGGGATTGGCTTGCCTGTGCCGCTTGTTCTGGCAGGACCGGCTTTCGAGGGCGGGGGCATTCAATTCGGCATGCGTGCGGACAAAGGGGCAATCGAGGACTTCTCAGTCGATCCCCACACCCTGGAGCCCATGATCCTGACAGTGGGAGACGTCAGGCCCAGGGGCATATGCGGCTCGGGTATGATCAATATTGTGGCAAGGCTTTTCGAAGCCGGAATTATCGACAACCTCGGCAAATTCAACCGCGACTTGAACTCATACAGGCTCAGGGAACAGGACGGCGTTTATGAATACATAGTGGCTCGGGAAGAACAGACTCAAATTGGAAGAGACATCGTCATTACCGAAAACGATATCGGGAACCTCATCCGCGCAAAAGGCGCCATCTACAGCGGGTGCCAGACCCTGCTCGAGGAGGTGGGCCTCAAAATCGGGGACCTCGACAGGATAGTGCTGGCCGGCGGATTCGGCAGCCACATTGACATCGAAATGGCCATGGCCATAGGGCTGCTTCCTGAAATCGATCCGGACAAAATAACATATATCGGGAACGGTTCCCTTCTCGGCGCAAGAATGTGCGCATTGACCAACCGGATCAGAAAAGACGTCGTTAATGTAATGAAAAAGATGACCAACTTCGAACTCTCCGAAACGCAATCATATATGGCTCATTACATTGCCGCCCTGTTCCTCCCCCATACCGACCTCGATCTTTTCCCAAGGCTCAAAGGGAGGTTGGAACCCAGGCAGGGGGCCGGAAGGCGAGCCATCGGATAGCGCCAATAGCCTTTGGTAGCGCCTGGTTACCATAGAAACGCCGATGCGCAGAAAAAAGCTTATTTATTTCTCAACTAAATTGCTTCTTAAGGTGTAGAATGATTGCATTGTGTCTCCAATTTGTGATTTTGCATTCACAATATCACCTTCGACACGTTTGATTATGAAAATATCTGTGTCTGTAGGGAGTACGAAACATCGTTTCTCTCTTATTAAATTGTCTATTGTGTCGAAGTCACTCCGATTATGCGCCGAATTTACCGTCTCGACATCATGAGATTGGAAGCATGCTATAGAGTTAAGTTTTGCATAATGCTCACCAAACAGTTCAATTGGTCCTGTTGGTAATTGTGGTGCAGAACCTTCATCAAATACTAAATAACAACCAGAGATAATACAAAATGATATAGCTAAAAATATATATAGAATCTTCCTCATTTTAACCCTTTCTTTAAGAGATTTAAAAATTATTCATTAGTTCGTAATATTGCTTGATACTTCGAATGGATCCCATGGTGATTTGGAACAAGATCCATGATAGAACTAGAATGCCTATTGTGAGTCCGATCTTCCATGCCAGCGTCGTTTGTGGACGAAACCAAATCAGGGGCAACGCCAGAGGTCCCACACCACAGAGTGCGATGATAATAAAGGACGTACGGAAATACCATAGAACCTTTTTCTCTGCATGGGGCGGGCGATTGGAGGCATCCATAAACTCACCGCAGTGTTTACACTTTATTGCGGCGTCTTGAATTTCTTCAGCGCAGAAGGGACACCTTTTCATTATCATCTCTCTCGCTAAAACACTGACCACACACTTTCAACAAAACCGGAAACACGGACTGAGTCTTTCTGTGACCTCACTCTTCCTCGTTCATATAATAGTCGAGCCCGAAGTGAGTTATTTGTTCCTCGCCCATTAGGTAGCGAAGCGTGTTCTTGAGCTTCATGGACTGAATGAAAAGATCGTGCTCTGGGTAGAGGTTCTCTTTTACCATCGGGCTTTTAAAATAGAAAGAGAGCCATTCTTGGATTCCGCTCATGCCGGCCCTCTGCGCCAGATCCATAAAGAGTACCAGGTCAAGGATAAGAGGAGCCGCGAGTATGCTGTCACGGCAAAGGAAGTCCACCTTTATCTGCATCGGATATCCGAGCCATCCGAATATATCGATGCAGTCCCAGCCTTCCTTGTTATCTCCTCTGGGCGGGTAGTAGTTGATCGTCACCTTGTGATAATAGTTCTTGTAGAGAATCGGATAGAGGTGCGGCTGCAATAGGTACTCGAGAACGGAGAGCTTGCTCTCCTCCTTGGTCTTGAACGATTCGGCGTCGTCGAGAACCAGGCCGTCCCTGTTCCCCAGAATGTTTGTCGAATACCATCCTTCCAGACCCAGCATGCGGGATTTCAGGCCCGGCGCGAGGATGGTCTTCATCAGCGTCTGACCCGTCTTGAAATCCTTTCCCGTTATAGGCACGCCGGCGGAGTCGGCCAGTTCGACCATTGCAGGAATATCGACTGTGAGGTTGGGCGCGCCGTTGATGAACGGTATCCCGCTTTCAAGGGCCGCCAGGGCGTAAAGCATGCTCGGTGGGACGCTTGAGTCGTTGCTGTCAACTGCCTTGCGCAGGGAATCTATCGAGCTGTGGATTTCCAGGGGCTTGAGGTGCACCTCAGTGCTCCCGCACCAGATCATGATGCACCTGTCGAGGCTGTTTCGCACCTTAAAATCAGCTATATCGGCCTTGATCTCATCGAGTTTGCCGCGCAACCCGGGGGCGCTTTTAACATATGTTCCGTCAAGGTTTTTGACAAACCGGCGGTCGAAAGCCGCTTTCATCGGAATGATTCCGCTCAGAAAATCCCTGACCGGATCGAGGTGTTCACGATGCAGCACGCGCGCGTAGAGGGCGGCCTCAAAGCAGTTGGCCTCATATATGTCCCAGCCGCCGAAAACCAGGTCGTTCAAGTCCGCCAGGGGAACGAAATCCTTTATCTTCGGGCTCCGGTGTTCAAAGCGCTTCCCCAGTCTGATGGTGCCGAGCTGGGTAAGCGAACCTACCGGTTCAGCCAAGCCGCGCCGCACAAGTTCGACGCCTGCGATGAAGGTCGTGCTGACAGCGCCTCCAATACCGGATATGAGAATTCCAAGCTTTCCTTTCGGAGGCGTGATCTGCTGTCCCCTTTTCAAATTCCCGGCTTTCAATACATGCCCTCCGTATCCTCGTGGAGCAATCGCTTCCCGCGTCTTGCTTCCCTCTACGATTTTTCCAGGTCCAGTAAAGCCCTTTTAATATCAAGCCCGCTCGAATAACCGCCCAGTTTCCCTCCACTCCCAATTACCCTGTGGCATGGTATGAGGATGGGTACCGGGTTTCTGCCGCATGCCCTGCCAACGGCCCTCGAAGCACCGGCACTGTTGACTTTGGCTGCGATTTGGCCGTAGGACATGGAATCTCCAAAAGCAATGGTCTCGATCTCCGACCAGACATTGCGGTCAAAGCCGGTCCCTTTTCTTAAATCCAGTGGAACCTTGGGAATCGGCGCTCCGTTTGTGAGGTATGCCAGAATATATGCCTTTGTTTTCCCGAGCAACACCGAGTCGCCCCCCGGCGACAGCGTGGCATCAGGATAATACCTTAGCACAGTCGAGATTGCGGCATCTTCCGTGGGGCAATCCCGGCCCATAAAGTCAACCAGCGCAATTCCATCCGGACTTTCGGCGACCACGAGCCACCCCAGCCCCGTCTCGAATGTGATAGTTTTTAGTGTAAGTTTCCTATTCACCCGGTTATTCTACAATGTATGGATTTGTTTCAGCTTCACGCCTCAGGGTCGATTGGGGCCGGTCCCCGTAATCGTGGCCGGGCCATACCACGGTATCCGGCGGGAGCGTCTTCACAAGCTTTTGAAGCGATTCGGTCAACTCCTTGAACGATCCACCCGGAAAGTCCGTGCGCCCGACTGCTCCCACAAAAAGAGTGTCACCGGTAAAAAGGTTTCCTTCTATCAATATGCAGCATGCCCCCGGCGTGTGCCCGGGAGTGAGAATGAATCTCATCTTCAAATCACCGAACGAAAGCTCATCGCCGTCCTGAACCTGGACGTCGGCGGGTCCGGCGACCGGGAAGCCCATGGCGCGCGCAGACATCGTGTTCTCCGGCCTTTGAAAAAAAAGATCGTCAGTTGAGTGCATGACAACGCTTGCGCCGGTCGCTTTGCGTATGGCTTCGTTCCCGCACGTGTGATCGGCATGCCCGTGCGTGTTGACAATATAGCGAAGTTTTATGCCTTTAACCTTGAGAAGCTCTATGAGCTGCGTTTCATTTCCGGCCGGGTCTATCAGGATGCCTTCTTTCATCTTCTCATCGTAGACCAGGTAGCAGAAAACTTGCATGAAACCGACAGGGATCTGCTCAATCTTCATCAATTCCCCCTAAGTTGGAATGTTGAACAACATTATTACAACCGCGCCAACATGAACCAACTTCATCAAAAAGTCAAATGGGCGGATGCCGCAGGGCGAACAAATCGGATAAACTATATAGCTTTTTCTGCTCACTGTTCACTCATCGCGGAGCGATGCTCATGCTGTCGAGAGGCTGAAGTCTATCCGAAATGAGCTTTTCCAAACAGGGAACCCGGATTTGTGATATAGGAGGAAAAAACCGGGCCGGAATGGAGCAAAATGAAAAGGCGGTTTACCTTCATCTACTGGTGCTCGGTTTGGTTCATTCGGGGGAGTTGATAAAGTAGGGTCTGCAAAAAAGTCTGCCCAGCGGCTAATCCCCGGTCGTGCGATTCTTGGCCGGTATGCCCTGCTTCGATGTATGATGAAGAAACATATCCGAAAATATTATGAGCAACTGTACCAGGCGAAAAAGCGCGTCAATGCGTACGGATTGGGCGGCAAACCCCTGGCCGTGGAACTTGGTTATCCTGGCGGCCTCTTTGATTCCCTCCCTGATGAGGTATGGGAAAATTTCCTACCCTGCGGATACGTGCTCCACTATATCAATCCGAAACCAGGCGACAGGGTTCTTAACCTCGGCTGCGGGGTCGGGATCGATTCGATTACCCTGAAGCTCCGTGTTGGCGCCGAATTCAGGATAGTGAACCTGGATCTGGCGATCCCTGCGCTGAGAAAGGCCTGCGCTCTGGCAGCGCGGTCTTTCCCTGGTCTTGAGTTTGAGTTCGTCTGCGCTGATGGCGGCACGCTTCCGTTTGGGCCGGGTTCCTTTGATTGGATCATTTTAAACGGAGTGTTCAATCTCTTCCCGGAAAAAGGAGAACCGATCGTAGAACTTTACCGCGTGCTCAAGCGCGGTGGGGTAGTTGCGGGGGCCGATTTGTGCCGGAAGGTAATCCTTCCCGGCTACTTCGCCTCCGAGCCGGACGCATGGGCGTGGTGCATGAGCGGGTCACTGTCGCAGGATGAATTGAGCGCGGCATTCGAGGCCGGCGGATTCGCAAAGATCGTTCGGGTCACGGAAAATGTGGACGAATTCTTTGACCGGACGGTTTTCGCGTTTCGGAAGCGTGCCGGTCATCGACAGGTCATGGAGAGAAAAGCTTTAACAGGACTGAAGGACCTCCGATGTAGGGAGCCGGGGAGTTAGGGGTTGTAAAAGAGAAGCGGGAAGCTTTTGCTTTCTGCTCTTTTTTGGCAATCATTTTGCATAAAGTAACATGAGCAGCCTTATCAGGTGTATCAATGGCGGTCAAAAAAGTAGATGGTTATTATAGCTGTCAGAACTTTGATCCTTTTTGCGGCAAAACCCTGAAGAGTCTGCCAATACAGATTTGAAACTCAAAACATGAGAGGGAGTGCAAGACGCCTTGATCACAAAACAAATCCGTAGTCTCATAGTGGATACCTTCATGTTTGGCGATTCCAATGGCGCCTTGGATGACGCCGACTCTTTCATGGGAAAAGGCATCATCGACTCTTTGGGGATCTTGGAACTCGTCACACGGATCGAAGAGAATTATGGCATCAAAGTCGAGGATGAGGAACTCATACCGGAAAATCTCGATTCAATTGCCTTGCTGTCCAATTTCGTGCTGAGGAAAATCGATCAGAGCCACGCCTGAACAATACAGGTGGCTCTGGCTGCCAACCACGCAGGTTCATATCTGGAGGTGTCAAAATGTGTGGGATTGCAGGAATAGTCGATTTCTCCGAAAGCCCCGCGGAGCCTAAGGAAGATCTGCTTCGCCGCATGCTGGCCGGCATTTGCCATCGTGGACCTGACGCCTTCGGTATCTACAAGGACCAACACGCCGGCTTTGCTCACTCGCGGTTGAGCATCATCGATCTCAGCGGAGGCGATCAGCCGATTCACAATGAGGACAAAAGTTTATGGCTCATCTTTAACGGTGAAATATTTAACTATCCCGAGCTTCGCCGGGACCTGCTCAATAGAGGGCACGAGTTCTATACCGAGTCGGATACCGAAGTGCTCGTCCATCTCTACGAGGAGCACGGGACTGAGATGTTTCAATATCTTAACGGGCAGTTCGCATTCGCTCTCTGGGACCGGCGCAACGAATGTTTGCTGCTCTGCCGCGACCGGTTGGGCGTCCGTCCCCTGTTTTATCATCTGGTTGCCGAACGCCTTGTATTCGGCTCCGAAATCAAGGCCGTCTTCGCGGACCCGCGCATACCTCGCGCAGTCAATCCCCAGACCCTCTCCGATATCTTCACATGCTGGACCCCGCTGATCCCTCTCACTGCCTTCCAGGACATATACCAGATCCCGCCTGGTCACTTCGCGCTATTTTCCCGGAATGGGATGGTCCTAAAGCCCTATTGGCAACTTTCCTTCTCCGATTCGGGAATCGAGGACGCGTCCCGGAGTCTCGATGACTATATGGAGGAGCTGCGGTATTTGCTCCAGGATGCAACCCGCATCCGTCTCCGCGCCGACGTTCCCGTCGGGGCGTACCTGAGCGGCGGACTGGACAGCACGTATGTCACTTCTCTCGTGAAACACTACTTCAACAATCAACTCCGTACGTTCTCCGTCACCTTCACGGACGAACGCTTCGATGAGGCTGCCTTCCAGGAAATGGCTGTTAACGCGTTGCAGACCGATCATCGGAGCATCCGCTGCACGGAGCAGAGCATCGGGGAGAGCTTCCCCCGGGTCATTTGGCACACCGAAGTCCCCATGCTGCGCACCGCCCCCGCCCCCCTTTACCGGCTTTCGCAACTGGTTCGCGACAGCGGCTTCAAAGTTGTGCTGACCGGCGAAGGGGCCGACGAGTTTTTCGCCGGCTACGACATTTTCAAGGAAGACCGGATTCGACGCTTCTGGGCTCGCCAGCCAGACTCCAAGGTCCGCCCCAGGCTCCTCCAAAGGCTTTATCCCGATATCTTCGACTCCAAGGATGCCCGCGCCCAAGTTTTCGTGGAAAAGTTCTTTGGCAAAGAGCTCACCCGGGTCGATTCCCCTTTCTACTCGCATCTCATTCGGTGGGAAAATACGGGTCATCTCCAAGCATTCTTCTCGCCGGACTTGCAAGAGGCAACCGGCAGGGGAGCGAATTTCCCAAAGCGATTCGAGGCTGCGCTCCCTCCGGACTATACGAAATGGGACCCGCTCTCCAAAGCGCAATATACGGAAATCTCCATATTCCTCTCAAGCTACCTGCTCTCCGCGCAGGGAGACAGGGTTGCAATGGCTCACGGCGTCGAAGGCCGCTTTCCCTTCCTCGACCACCGCGTAGTGGAGTTCGCCTGCAAGCTCCCGTCCCGCTATCGCTTGCATGGTCTCAGGGATAAGTTCATTCTTCGCAGGGCCGCCGCCAACCTGATACCATCCGAGTTGTCCCAACGCTCCAAGCAGCCCTATCGCGCCCCGATCAGTCGCTGCTTTCTTGGCGCTCATAAGCATGACTATGTATCCGATCTATTGTCCGAATCGGCGATTCGCAGTGCCGGCTACTTCGATCCGGACAAAGTGGCGCGGCTGGTTGACAAATGTGTCAGACAGGAGGGGCTGTTGACGAGCGAGCGCGAAAACATGGCTCTCGTAGGAATCCTCTCCACGCAGCTTCTCGATCATCTGTTCATCCGCCATTTCTCTTCCGCCGTCATTCAAGAGCCGGAAATCGTCAAAATAATGACCAATTAAGATTGGGTCGTCTCATCAGCGAGGTAAGTATCAAACCTGTTGCTCACCCGGAATGTGGAGTTCTCCAATGCTGCTTCATCACTTTCTTGAAAATTCCGCAAGCCGCCTCAGCCGGGAAGGTCTCTCTCATCTGCGACGGTGAACGCCTCACCTATGGAGAAATAAACGAGCGGGCAAACCAGGTTGCTCATTTTCTCAGGGAACTCGGAATCCGGCGGCAAGACAGGGTAGCCGTCTTGCTGGACAATTCGGTTGCTTCAGTGATCTCAATATTCGGCATACTCAAGGCTGACGCCATCTTCCTGGTGCTCAGCCCTACGATGAAAGCCTCTAAGCTTGCCTACATTTTAAATGACTGCCGGATTAAGGTGCTCATTACCCATACGAACAGGTCCCATGTCATCTTCCGAGGGTATTTCCGACGGCAAAATCCTTGAAGCATGTGGTTTGGGTGGGCCGGACCGAAGAAATCCCCCCACGTTCGGGACCTCCGCCGAATCCCATACTTTCGTGGAGACATCTTCATCCGGATTTACGCCAATGTCGCTCCTCCATCCTCGAACATCGATCTCGATCTGGCGTCAATCATCTACACGTCGGGTTCCACCGGAGAGCCCAAAGGAATCATGCTCAGCCACCGCAGCATGGTCTCGGCCGCGACTTCCATCTCAACCTACCTGGAAAACCGCGAGGATGACATTATAATAAATTTCCTTCCCCTCTCTTTCGATTACGGTCTCTACCAGGTCCTCATGGCATTCAAGTTTGGCGGGACGGTGGTTCTGGAACGGGCGTTCACCTATCCGTATAAGATGATCCTGCGGATGACGGAGGAACGGGTCACCGGATTTCCGGGGGTTCCGACTATCTTTGCCATTCTGCTTGGACTAAGAAACTGGAGAAGTTCGACTTCTCCAATCTGAGGTATATCACGAATACTGCCGCGGCACTTCCGCCCGACCCACATAGAACAACTGCGAAGGATATTTCCCCATGTCCGCCTATACTCCATGTATGGCCTCACTGAGTGCAAACGCGTATCCTATCTGCCTCCCGAAGAACTGGACCGCAGGCCGGGTTCAGTAGGACGCGGCATGCCGAACGAAGAGGTCTGGATCGAGGATGCCAATGGCGGACCGAGTCCCGCCCGGAACCGTGGGAGAGCTTGTGGTGAGGGGTTCCAATGTTATGGTGGGCTATTGGGGGCGTCCCGGCGAGACCGCACTCGCCCTGCGGCCCGGGTAAATATCCCGGCGAGAGGGTCCTCCACACGGGGGACCTCTTTAAGATCGATGAGGAAGGATTTCTCTATTTCATGGGCCGCAAGGACGACATGATCAAGAGCCGGGGTGAAAGGATAAGCCCCAAGGAAGTGGAAAATTGCATCTGCGCTCTCGACGGCGTTGCCGAGGCCGCCGTTATCGGCGTTTCCGACGAGATTCTGGGACAGGCTATCGTCGCCTACATTCGCTGCAAGGATGGGCAGACACTGAGCGATAAAGACATTGTCCTCCACTGCAAAACTCGGCTGGAAGATTTCATGGTGCCGAAGTATGTGGAATTTGTGACAACTTTCCCCAAAACGAGCACCGGAAAAATTGATAAACTCACTCTGAAATCTATTAGGGGTTAAACAGGCTATTGCCGGCAATGCGGTCTGCGACTGTTGAAGGAGAATAAAAATGATGGAAAGGGTTGGTTCAGTGCTGGCCCTGTCCGCGGTGCTTATGCTTTCCGTGGGTTGCAGTGGCCGATAAGCCGGCACAGCCGGCCATGCATCTTGATAACCTGAGAAGCGTCTCATCTGATACCTGGAAGAAACTCTCTGCAGAAGAAGATTTTTTTCGGGCATCAGTCCGTCGGTCAGAACATCCTCGATGGGGTAACCGACATAATGAAGGATCTACCCCAAATTCAACTTTCCATCAAGAAGATCGCCAACTACCGGGATATGGACCTGAACCTGCATTCTTCCATGCTTTGCTTGGGGCAAAATACCGTTCCTCAATCAAAAATAGATGATTTTGTGAAATATATTCAGAACGGAATTGGTGCAGAGGCGGATATTGCCTTCTTTAAATTTTGTTACATCGACTTCGCGAAGGAAACCGATATCAAGAAATTGTTCGAGCCATTATAAATCAGCGATGTCTGAACTTGAACGCGCATTCCCGAAAACAAAGTTTATCCACGTTACGGTTCCTCTGGTTTCGAGGCCATCAGGCATCAAGGACCGGATAAAGATCGTTCTCGGCCGATCTGTTAAAGATCCCGAAGCAAGTATGAAGCGGAATGTATTTAATGATATGATTAGAAACGAATACGCCGATAGTGCTCCGATCTTTGATTTAGCGCGAGTTGAGTCCACTTATCCGGATGGGAAAAGGGAATGCTTTGACGTGGGTGGTAAAATATACTATGCATTGATCGAGGCCTATACAGACGACGGCGCCCATCTCAACAACTTGGGGCGCAAAGTGGTTGCCGCCGAACTGCTACTGCTGCTGTCAAGCCTGGTAAGATGAGAGAGCGTCGCAGTTTAAGACGTCTTAAATACTAACCTTTTTCCCCGTCAGGATGTGAAAATGAAGGGGAGAAACCGGAGATTGAAGTGCAGGGAAGAAGTAAAACCATCGGGAAATACGAAATCGACGAACTCAGGAGAACCAATCACCTTATCCGGTCCGATCAAATGCGGTTCCGGGGAGCAGCCGAAGCCTTTACGCGATTAGGGTTCCATGCTGCATTCCTTTTTCGAGTCTCTCATTATTTTAGTACGATAGGGGCGGTTTTTTTGGCTCGTTGCATTCAAGTACTGTCCCACGTTATTACCGGCGCTGAAATTTCTCACAGAGCTGTAATCGGACCGGGCCTGGCCCTGCTCCACCCCACGGGCATAGTCATCGGACCCGGCGCCAAAATAGGAGCAGAGGCAACCATTTGCCAGGGGGTTTCGATCAGCACAAATTTCCGAATTCATTGAAGCCGGAATAGGGGCCGAAACAGTGATTGGAGATCACTTTTGGGCCGGTCCGAATTGTGCCGTCATGGGGCCCCTGATAATGGGAGACTATGTGTGGGTCGGCCCTAATGCCGTAGTAAATAGAGATGTCAATTCGCGCATGAAGGCTATTGGAAATCCGGCAAGATTCATGCAAGTGGATTCTTTCAGTATTCCTCATATCTTAGGCATACCCCGTCGTTAAGACAAGAATCAGGCATGCTAAAATGGCTGAAGTGTTGAAGCAACTCCGATCTGCTGAGCAAGACAGTTTAGGGGTCCGATTCAGTATCGTCATCACTTGCTACAACCAGCATGAGTTCATAAAAGATGCCGTTGAATCGGTTCTGTCGCAGAACCACTCTTCTAAAGAAGTGATCGTCGTGGATGATGGATCGCAGGATGGCTCGTTAGAAGTACTAAAACAGTACGAGAACTCTGTTGACTTGCTGGCGCTTCCCGCTAACTGCGGAGCGGTTGAGGCGCGCAATCGAGGTGCGGCCGTCGCCAAAGGAGAGTACCTGATTTTTCTGGATGGAGACGACCTCTTCACCCCGTGGGCACTGGATGTCTATGAACAGCTTATAACGGAGCGGCGCCCCACTACAATAGTCTCCGGCGCCCGCGTTTTTCAAGGTCCGGCGCCCGCGTTTCGACAGGAGGCTGTACCGGAAAGAGTTGAATTCGTGGAATATGAGTCGTTGATGGCGAGGGACCGGCAGACCGGCTGGTTTACAGGCGCCTTTGTGATTTGCAGGCGGGCCTTTCATGATGTGGGGGGTTGGTCTCGGAGAATCTTTCACCTGGATCTCAATGATCTGGTTGCAAAACTGGGATACTCCGGCAACAGCATTCTGGTCTGCTCACCTTATACCATGCTGTACCGACTGCATGCCGCGAATAGTATTCAGTTCGTGCCGCCGTTCTTACGGTCTGGCCACCTGATGATTAACATAGAACGTGCAGGCCTGTACCCCGGCGGCAGGCGGAAGAGATTTGAAAGATACGCGTTCCTTGGTGGGACGATTTTCTATTGGGCCAGGGTAGGATTGAAGGCCGGCTTATACCGGGCCTCGCTGCACTTGGCGGTCCGTGGGTGGGCAATGATTCTGGTAGCGATTATGCACAGGTCAATTGCCAGGTTCAGAGGAAGACGCCGGGTGGAAGTTCGCCAATTGGATAAAATCATTGCAAATGATGCTTGACGAGGCAACTTGGGAGCAGGGCGCTATGTCCCAGCCACTTCTTGCTTCTCGCTTTACAAATCCTGTTAATACTGTCAAAGGTCTTCTGGCCTCTCCGTAGAAAGGTGCCATATGAATTGGATTGGAAATATACTGAGGAGAGTGAAGGATAAAGTGATATTGGCATATGGTTCTCCTATTGCTAAGAGTAAGAAATGGAATGAAGAATATCAATCTGGATATTCCAATTATATGGAGGAAAACCTCCAAGAAGATCCAATATATGGTATCATTTATAAATATCTCAAAGATGGAAGTATATTAGACTTGGGATGTGGGACCGGGATAACATTTTTTCACTGTAATAATGTTCCTATGGAGTACACTGGAGTTGATATATCAGATGTGGCGATAGAGGAATGTAAAACAAAATACGAATCCATGGGAGCACACAATGCAGCTACATTTATCACCCATGATATAGAAACATATGTTCCTAGTCTTAAATACAATATTATATTACTAAAAGACTCAATCTATTATCTGAAAAAAAATGATATGCTGCCAATATTGAACAAGCTATCTCATTTTCTTAATGATATAACTGGTGTATTTATCGTTAGGATATATAGGACAGACAACATGAACCACATTGTTAAGACCATCTATGACAATTTTGAGATTATGGAAGATTGTCATCTACACGAAGGGGAAGGAATAGTAGAAGGACAAGGAATAATAATAGTTTTTAGGCACAGTAAAAATTGATGCCTTCCTCATCGTAAGGCAAAGAGCACATGCGCCATCCGGGTTATCTCCGTACCCTTTAAGGGGAGCTAAAATCATGGCATTTACGAGGGATGCTCTTCACATAGATTCTGCCTCCGTGCTCGCCCGCCTGGAAGAAGGACTCCGATACCAGGTGAAGGAGAATCTCAGGCGGCGGGGTGGTGTGGTAGCAGTGAGCGGAGGGGTGGACTCTGCTGTCACCGTAAGCCTTGCGGCTCGCGCCTTAGGCCCGGAACGGGTGCTAGGGTTGATTTTGCCGGAAAGGGATGTGGAGGGAGAAAGCGAGACACTGGCCAAAAACCTCCTCGACGGTCTCGGAGTGCGCTGGGTGAAGGAGGATCTCACTGCCGGCCTTGAGGCCCTGGGATGCTACCGGCGAAGGGATGAAGCCATCCGCCGTATGGTCCCCGAGTACGGAGGCGGTTGGACATCCAAGATCGTCGTGAGAAACAACCCCCTCGAGAGCAAAGGATTCAATGTGTTTTTCCTCGAGGCTTTCCCGCCCGGAGGAGGCGACGTTGTGCGGCGGCGCCTGGCGCTCGGCGAGTACCTCGAGATCGTCGCCGCGACCAACATGAAGCAGCGCAGTCGCATGCTGATGGAGTACTTCCACGCTGAAAAGCTCCGGTATGCTGTCATCGGGACCCACAACCGCACCGAATACGATCTGGGATTCATGGTTCGCTACGGCGATATCGGGGTGGACGTACACCCTATTCTGGGCCTCTACAAGGTGCAAATATACCAGCTTGCTCACTATCTGCGGATACCGGAAGCCATTACCGGCCGGGCGCCATCCTCGGAAACATACTCCGCTCCCCAGACCGAGCAGGAATTCTTTTTCGGCCTCACATTCGAAGTCCTGGATCCGCTGCTGCACGCTGAGGCGAGCGGCGTTTCCGTCGAGGAAGCAGCGCAGGTCCTTGGCATCTCCGCCGAAGCGGTGGAGCGGGTTTACCTGGACATTCGAAGCAAGCGCAGGTTTACCGATTACATGCGCCGGGAACCTGCCGCCTTGTCTGTGCAGCATTCCATTGAGGGGCAATCAGAGCACTTTACAAAATGAGATTTGGAGGCAATACCTTGGACAATCACCTTCCGCAATCGAATACGAATGAGTGTCAATTCAAAGAATGGCCATTCTTGGAAGCCAGGCGAATAATCGATGCACTCGAAAAGCACAAAAAAGACACAGTGGTGTTTGAGACCGGATATGGGCCTTCCGGGCTGCCGCATATAGGAACATTTGGTGAAGTTGCAAGGACATCCTACGTACGTTCGGCACTAAAGCTGCTCGCACCAAGTGTACAATCTAAACTGATAACTTTTTCTGACGATATGGATGGGCTGAGGTCGATTCCTGAGAACGTTCCAAATCATCAGCTTCTGCTGCAACACTTGGGAAAACCTCTCAATTCTGTCCCCGATCCTTACGGTCAATTTAATAGCTTTTCAGAGAACATGAATAATCGCTTGCAGGAGTTTCTTAACTCGTTCGGCTTCGAGTACGAGTTTCAGTCCTCAACAGATATGTACAAGGGCGGCCTTTTTAACGAGGGATTATCCCTGATCATGGAGCAGCATGACCGGGTGATAAAGGTTTTCACGGCAACCATCTCTGAAGAAAAAGGCGCCACATGGAGTCCTTTTTTTCCGGTCTGTGAGCAATGCGGAAAAATTTACACTACCAGGGTGACACAACACCATGCTGAAACAAATGAAGTTAGTTACGAATGTGCACATTCTCCGAATCCAGCCATAATCCCCTGTAATTACGCGGGGAGGACCTCCATTTTTGATGGAAGGGTGAAGGTGGGATGGAAAATTGATTGGGCGCTCAGGTGGTTTTCACTGGGCATAGATTACGAGATGTATGGAAAAGACCTCATCGATTCCTACAAAGTTAGTGAGAAGGTTGTTCGTATTATGGGAGGGCAGCCTCCTATCAGTTATAAATACGAACTCTTTCTTGATGATGAAGGAAGGAAGATCTCCAAAAAAATAGGGAATGGGATGTCTTTGGAAGAATGGCTAAAGTATGCTCCTGATGATGTATTATTATATTTTATGTATAGCAAACCGTCTCAGGCTAAGCGAATGGGATTGCCTTTAATACCAAAGTATATCGATGAGTGCATGAGTTTGCAGTCTCGCTTTAAAGGTGAATGCGATTCACCTATATGGTTTATCAATAATAAGCAAATAATGGATGGAACATTACACACTCTTTCATCCACAATCGACTACTCGCTAATACTAAATTTAATAAGGGCCTTAAATGTTAGCGATTCACGTATTATCATGGATTATTTAATCCAATATGATCCAAATATCTCTTTAGATAAAGAAGTGTACGAGCAACTTGTCAGATATGCCATAACCTACAACGACGAATATATGAAATATAGGAAGGTCGAAGTTACTATTAACCATGACCTGGATGAGTATCTGGTTCATTTTAAATCACGCCTGCTCGATCTCGAAACCCTTAACGATATTACTCCCGATAGTGTGCAGACGCTCGCCTTTGATATTGCAAAGGAAAACCAACTGCCGGCAAAGGAGTGGTTCAGGTACTTATATCAGGTATTCTTGGCACAGGATAGCGGACCGCGAATTGGATCGTTCATTTGCCTCTACGGTATAGTTCCAACTATTGATAAAATTGAACGATATTTGGAGATGCCCATAACTGTTGACTCCGCCGGATAGGATGGATACGAAGCTTAGGACAATGAAGGTTTCTTTTCGAGACAGTATCTCATGTCCCTTTGGGACACCCTGAAACCATGAAAAGTGTCATTCCCTTCGCGTCTTCGCGTGGGAACTTTTCGAGGCAGTTGCTCACGTTCCTCTCGGGACACCCTGAAACCATGAAAAGTGTCATTCCCTTCGCATTTTCGCGTCTTCGCGTGGGAACTTTTCGAGACAGTTGCTCACGTCCCTTCTGGACACCCTGAAACCATGAAAAGAACCGTAGGGTGGGCTAAGTGGAGCGCAGCCCACCAAGTCTTTTCGAAGCAGCTTTTGACGTCCCTTTGAGGCACCCTGAAACCATTAGAAGGGGCTGGCGCCCACTTTCGTCATTCCGGCAGTGTTTTTGGGCCGGAATCCAGCGCAGCCGCTACGTCCGCAGACGCCGTTTGAACGAGAATGAAACTTCAAGCTTGCACTGCGGCGTGCGTCCCTTTAAAAGAACAAAGCTGGGAACGGCAGCAGTCAAGGTCCCTGTCACACTGGAGCACATTGCCCCTAATCCAGCATGGCCCCGGGCCGCTTTTGAACACTGATGAGGCGTATGCACTCTCCCACAAGAGAATCTTATTTTAGCCACCCCGGGCTGTCGTTCTCAACCCCAGCAAAGGAGACGGATAAGGATGGCCCTCAAGCAGCGAAAAGGCGCAGCTAAAGTTTCTAAACGGCAACCACGCTCTCTGGAAACCGTTCAACCCAACGCCGCTGGCATCGATCTGGGCTCACGCGAGCACTACGTCGCTGGTCCACCTTTACCCGACGGTTCAGCAAACGTAAAGCGTTTTGGAACTACAACTCCTGAACTGTTGTGTTTATCCCAGTGGCTTGAGCAGCAGCAGATCACTACCGTCGCCATGGAGAGCACCGGCGTATACTGGATTCCCTTATTTGAAATCCTGGACAGCCGTGGTTTTGACGTTCATCTGGTCAATGCTCGCCAACTTACTCATGTTCCCGGCCGCAAAACCGATATGATCGATTGCCAGTGGCTTCAGCTACTGCACGCCTGCGGATTGCTCCGGGGTTCTTTCCGACCAGGCGATGACATCTGTCGCCTGCGCGCCCTCATTCGCGAACGCAATGCCATTGTGGACCAACGTTCGGACTGGGTCCGACGAATGCAAAAGAGCCTCGATCAGATGAACGTCTGCGTGCATCACGCCGTTTCGGATATCACTGGCCTTACCGGCATGGCCATTATCCGTGCCATTGTACGCGGTGAACGGGATCCCCGTGTCCTGGCGAGTTTGCGTGATCGCCGATGCCAAAAATCCGAAGACCAGATCGCCGAAGAACTCACCGGAAACTGGCGCACTGAGCATTTGTTCAACCTCGGTCAAGCCCTTAAGGTTTATGACCAGCTATGTGCCGTCATCGCTGACTATGATGCTGAAATCCTCAGATCCATCGACTCAATGCAACCTCCAGAGTCCATGGATTCATCGGCGCCGCCACCGGCATCTAAAGCCAAGGCCAGCAAGTTTTCCCAGCGCGGTCAGGAACCAATGCGTCAGGCCCTCTATCGCATGTCCGGCTTTGATCTCACCACAATCGACGGCATCGGAGTGGATACCGCAGCCGTTGTCATGAGTGAACTGGGTCCTGATCTGTCCCCATTTCCCGACGAACGCCACTTCGTTTCGTATCTACGTTTGGCGCCCAATATCTCCATCAGCGCCGGCAAAAAGGTCCCCGGCCGGTTCCGGGCTGTTACTTCTACACGTGTGTGCAATGCACTGCGCATGGCCGCCACAACGTTGCGCAATTCGAAGACGGCACTGGGTGCCTACTATCGCCGTATTTCCAGGCGCAAAGGTGCTTCGGTTGCCGTTTTCGCAACGGCCCGTAAACTGGCCCAACTCGTTTATCGGTTGATTCGCCATGGCCAAGCATATGTCGACATAGGCTCCGATCTCTACGAGGCCAGTTTCAATCGACGTCGCTTGGCATCGTATGCCAAAGCCCTTAAAGAAATGGGCTATAAAATCGAAATCTTAGCTGCTTAGGGGTCGTTCGTTGCCCACTGAAGTTTCACAAGAGTGTCTTTTCGAGACAGTTGCTCACGTCCCTTCGGTACACCCTGAAACTATGAAAAATGTCGTTGCCTTCGTGTCTCTGCGCCTCTGCGTCTCCGCGGTGAATAGTCTTTTCGAAGCAGCTATGCACTAATATCCGTTCCTGCCTGATCGGATACTGATCAGCTTCGCATTCTCGAATGTCAACGTTTGCATGTGGTGAGTGGGACCAAAATTGTACGTCCACCTGTCGATGGTCACGAAAATCCTTCTTAGGCCGACCCATTGCCCGTTGTAAAGAATATACGGATCAACCAGCCTTTCTTCCTGCCACGTGTCGCTCAGCGATGGTTCGCCGCACAGTTCCAGAACTTCATCTCTAAAACTGCCTGCCGAAATATAATGGCCACTGCACTGAAATGCAGCGGTTCCTGCAACACTGCAGAATACAAAAGTCAGCACGAAAGCCGGTACCAATAGGATATGTTTTTTCGTCATCTGCGCCCTCTCGCTATATACGATTATCTTAGCCTGAATAGTGCCTCAACCGAAGAGGAGGCTAAAGAGAGTGAGTGAATCTTCATTCCCTGTTCCTATCGGCAGCTCCGTCCACACGCATAAGAAAAAAACCGGCTGAAAATTAATTCCTGAATTTCCTGATTCATAGGGTTCTTATCGGTGTTCATCCGTGTCTAATAAAGCTTTTCTCTCCATGCCGGCCTCGCCTCTCCCGGGGCGTTCTCTATCTTTTCCCGTCCAGGACCGATGTGACTGAATTCGCCAAAGGGCGGATCGATCCCTTTATCGAGGAAAACCCGGAGACCTTGGGCCGATGGCTGCAGGAAACCGACTCCGCCAATATCAAGCAGATTTGGATCTATTTAAGTTTTTAGCTCTCCAATTCCGGCGAGAAATTTAAGTCGATTCGCTGAACAAATGTTCGAAAATGGCGAGGATTTTCGCGCCTCATTTCTCAACAACGAGAGGTATCTTCAGTTTCGGGGCTTGGGAATGATCGTTGACTCTCCATTCAGTTTTTTTTGTACCGAGGGCTCCTCTATGGTCGAAACCACATTAGGAATTATGACGTTTTTTGAATGGGCCTTCGCACTTGCATCCTTATCAAAGGGTCCCAACTTTGCGGGGTTTCTGCACCAAGGAACAGAGGCTCAGGGCAGAATCAAGGCCCCTCAAGCTAAGCAATTTTAAATTTTATGGTTGCTAATGTTGCTGTGCTTCCGAAACAAAACTGGACGGGTGAGCTCTCCAAGTCGAGGTTACCGAAATTTGGAAGGGGTCCGCGAGACCGACGTCCTGGACCTCGCATCTACTCTTAACTGCTGGGGTATTTCTTCACAGTTAAACCCTCTCAAACTGGTCGTTTTTGCAGTCTGCGGGCGATCGCCGCGGAACCCATGTCAACGGGATTCCAGAGACTAATGCCTTACCAGCCTGACAGGCTTCTTCCGAAGCGTTTTGGGCGTCCCGGAATCGGAGGGTCCCCAGCCTCCGGGCTCATACCCCAGAGTCATACGCTTCTTAATATCCGCAGTATGTATCCAAATATCCTCCGGCTTCATCGGCTCATCCAAACTTTCCTGCCATGCCTTCTTGTCCACTGTTCCTATAACGAAGTATTCATTTCCAACCACTTCAGGGTGAGATTCCGAAAATATCTCGGTCATGACGTGCTCTAGGTCGTTCTGATGGGCTATAATAAATTCGCACTTCGCGCAATAGCGGCAAGTCTTACCCAAGGTGAGGAGGCCAAATCCGTCTATATGGATAAGTAGGGGAAATTTCCGCATGTAGGTGAGTCCGTGGCACTTCGGACACTTGCTCCATCGAGTTTCAGCGTACTGATTCAGAGCAAACAAGTAACGTGGCGGCAGTTTTCCTGGTTGTGTTCGCTTTTTAGCCATCAGAAATCAGCCCTTCGCTGTCTGTTACTCCTCAAGCTCATAGCCCATTCTTCTATACCCCAGGCGCCTCCGTCCATACATTTTTGCCAACATTGGGACACTGAGGTCAGCGTAATCGTATACAATGACCTCTATTTTGCTTTCGTGTAGTCGATGCAACCGTCCGGCGTACTGTGCGAGAACTCCACGCCAGGAGATAGGCAGTGCCAAAAAGAGAGTATCAAGGCGGGCATCGTCGAAACCTTCGCCCAAATATCTTCCTGTAGCGATGATGACCCTCGGTTCGCGATCAGCAAGGGCAACAAGTCTATCTGATGCAATCTTTCGTTCCTTCCGCCCCATTCCGCCCTTCAATACTATTATGTTGGAGATACTCTTGGACAGAAGCTCGACCAGTATTGTCAGATGCTCCTTCCGCTCGGTTAGAACCAACGGACAACGGCCCGATCCGATTGCTTCCAGCACATCCCCGACGATCAGTTCGTTTCGCTTGCTGTCGGCAACCAGGGCTGAATAGAGTTCATGTATAGCAAGGTCGTCTCTCATCTGGAAAATGTCGGGGAGCAGGAACCCGGTCTTTCGCAAAATAACTCTATGTTCAAAAGGCCTTTCAACCGCTTTCTTTCGCTCATCAATGTGATATCTCGTAGGACCGCACTGCATATGAATTATAGGGTGATGACCGTCCTTCCTCGTGACCGTGGCGGATAATCCAGTGACATATTTTGCTTTGCATTGCCGGGCGACAGCTTCAAAGGTCCTTGCAGAAAGGTGATGGCACTCATCGACTACGAGGTGCCCATAGTTCCCGACAAGATCATCCACCTCTTGTTTTCTGAATAGACTTTGGATAATTCCAATGTCGATTATCCCGCTGACCTTCCTTTTTCCTCCTCCAACATAGCCGATTTGACCAGGATTCAGTCCCAGCAGGTTGCTCATCTGTGAAATCCATTGATCGAGGAGTTGCCTCCTGTGGACTAATATGAGTGTGTTCACCTTTCGTGCGGCGATCAGGTATGCCGCCAGGACAGTCTTACCAAAAGCAGTCGGGGCAGAAAGCACACCTGTATCGTGGGCGAGCATTGCATCGGCCGCTGATTGCTGATCTGGTCTGAGCGTGCCTTGGAATTCGCAATCGATGAGTTCGCCGGAGTACCTCTCCTCGACCAGTATGGGTCTTATCCCTAATGACTTTAATAACTCGATGACTTCGTCCAGGCAGCCCCTGGGAATTCCGATGTGCCTGGAAAAGTCCTCGGAGCAGTTGATAACCCTTGGAATCCCGAAGATTGGTAACCGCATTGCCTGGGCCTTGTGGAATTCCGGATTTTGGAAGGCTGCCAGTCGTGTGAGACGATTTATCAAACCTGGGGTGAGTTCATCCTTTGAGATATACACCTCGTTTGCGACTACAACCGTGATTTGTTCCGGTAGAGGGAGAGGCAAGGGGGGATCTTGCTGCCGCCTGGAAGGAGGCACCGCCCAAGGCTCTTCGTCCGCTTCGTCAATGGGCACCATTCTTACCCCGATGACCCTTCCACGACGAACTGCCTCGGCAGCAATCGCTTCAACTTTTGTCAGTTGCATCGGGCAAATGGTTGAAAGGAAATCCCACTGGTCCGGATATGGTTGAAAATCTTCGTCAATGAAAACGCTATTGCCATTCTCTCTGGGTAATTTTTGTAAGGGCAGAGCGATGAGGCTTCCAAAGCCGCCTTTGGGCATCGTGTCCTGATTGGGGAAAAGGCGGTCGTATGAATCGAGGCCAATTTCAGGGCGTTGTTCCATGGCCTGGGTCAGGACAAATGCCCCCATCTGCCGTGCGGTTATGGCAGGAACGGGCGAGGAAAAGAAAATCCACAAATGTGCGCCATTTCCGGAACGTGAGCGCTCGACGACTGCCGGAACATTTAAGGATTTGCATACTCCTCTGACCGCAGAGATATCCTCCATCCACGATTTTTTGTCAAAATCGGTTGCCAGAAACCAACAAGTCTCATCAGGAAGCAGCGGGTATACTCCAATCGTAAAATCTTTTTTTGATTTGCTGGCAAGATCGGTCCCTTGCAGATGGTTCCTGATAACATCATCGGTTACAGGACGAAATTCCTTTTTTGGACACTCTCCGCATTTGATCTTAGGTTTTTTGCAGAAAGGTTTTATCCATTCATTTTGACAGGCAGGCTGATAGCCGGACTTTCCTGTTTTTGTACTTTCAAATCTTCTGGGATAAACATCCTCACGCCCCTTGAACATCTGCCGAAATAGAGCAATTTTGTCCTCTGGGGCAGAGTCCCTTGTGACCGTTGCTCGACCGATTTGCACTGACTGATTCGGGAACAGAGTGGCTGCAGAATCTTTTTCAATTTTCAGCCGCTGAATTTCTCTAGCGACCGCCTCCCGCCTCGCATCCAACTCTTTCAATTCCTGTTCGGCGGCGATCAGCAAGTTGTCCAGTTCTGAAATACTTGGCAAAAACTCCTCCAAGGGGCACGGTAGAATTCTCTTAAACCCTGTTTGGGCATTATTCCAAATTCTACACCGAATCAAGATTAAGGGACATTAGATCGTTGCGAGTCATTTAGAAAGTTGGGTATCATTTTGGTGGGAATGCAGCAGGTGGCTTCGCCTAACGAATTGGGAAGGAATCTCCCGACCAATCAAAGTCCTATCAAAAGTCGCAGTTTCAAAAATTCCATGGTTTCCAAAAATCGGCTGATTGGGCTTTGCCGAGGTGTGTGGGACGTCTTTTGGTCAGCCCTGCTTACTTGCCCATGCGAAGCGGCATCCCGCAGGGGCTACGAGTTCTGAAAAAACCCTGCATGCAGACCACTGCCGCCAGCTCGTTTGTCCGAGAAAAGCTTCCTTTTCCACTGCATCTTTGGTCAAAGATTTTTGCCACTAAGCAGCTTCACGCACGGCAACAACCAGTCTTTTGCCCAATGCCGCCAAGGCGGTTTCTATCTGTTCGATGCGGCTGGCATGGGTGAGGCTTAACAGGCGGTCTATGACTGATGGGGAGAGGTTGAGCTTGCGAGCCAAGTCTGCTTTGCGAAGGCCCGCATCAAACATAGTGTTCCACAAAAGAATCTTTGCCGAAACTCCTGCAGGAAGCACCACCCCAGATCGCCCCTTGAGTGGAGAAGGCATAGGGATGCGCTGACGGTCATCCATATAGGCTGAGAAAATGGCAACAAGGGCGCCGACAGCGTGATTTTTGGCATCTGTAGCATCATCTCCGAAGGTTACTGCCTCGGGGACATCGGGAAATGTGGCAAGTATTGTTTTGTTGTCGTCGGGTTCAAGATCGACCGGATAAATCAGCATAGCGGACTCCCCTGCTTCAATCCAAGCTGTTTCTTTATTTTCTCGACCAATCCCGTGCCAAGTTCTTTTTTGCCGCCGTGCATGGGCAAGTCCGCTTTCTTGTCACCCAGGCGGACGACAATGTGGCCGGTTCCCGCTTTCGTTTCGAAAGTGCAACCTTGCTTCTTCAGTCATGCTTTGAATTGGTTCGAGTTCATATGATTATATAAGCAGTTTTGCTTATGAAGTCAAGTGTTTTATACGCATTTATACTTATAACAGATCATTCGCTGGCGGCACAAACCCCCTGGACGGCTGAAAGGTATAACCTCGAGATTAATCCAAGGTTTTGGGTGTCATAATTCTGTACGTGGATGCGACCACAGGGGAGGTGTCAAGCTGGTGATTCCACGCTGCGAATTCAGCCTGCCCCTCCCTTCAGTCTGATAGCTCCTCTGTGATTGAAACCACGGAGGAGGCTCCGGATGGGGTGTGGTCACGATGAGCACTCTGCCCTTAGCACATCAGCCAAGGCGTACGTACCCCCTGTGATGGTGAAGATACCGACGGTGGAAGAGTTCACCCCGCCGATGGTGACAAACCGCGCGGACACGCTAATCACAGGTTTAGTTGGATCATTGGCTGTGATGGTTGCCCCTGCGGCGACGGCCTCCAGCGTAAGATTGTTTGTCGTGATTATCAAGTTTTCAGTGCAGGTGCCCGAAACTTGAAGGACATCCCCAACAGCAGCGGCGTTGACCGCGGTCTGCAGGGCGCCTGCGGCCGAACAAGTCACGGGGGTAGTGGCCCCCCATCCTACCGAGGGGAAATGACAAAGAGCCGCCAACAGAACAATTGAACCACCGGAAATTCTTATAGCTGTGGAATATTTGTCAATGCAAACGCAACCCAATCTTTCAGCACGCGTTTTCATGATTGTCGGCCTCCAAATATAGAAGCATAGCCTTGTCAAGTTGAAATATAAGGTCGCGATATCCTAAAGCGTGCAACGTGTAACGTGTAATATGAATAAATTAAGACATGGTGTCACCTTGGGCATTGGGTCCGACCCCGGACGCCTCTTGCGGCCCGTGCCCGCGAGATGGCGCGTGATCTCAACCAGCGGTTCAGGCAGATTGGTCGCGATCAGGATCGTGATTCCGACTTTCATCTCGTCCTTCTTTCAGGATTACCGGCGCGCTCCGAGCACCCGAGGGCAAACAGCACCGTGGCCATTGGAACCCAGAGCAGCCCCCTGAAGTAACGCGAAACCAGTATCCCCGCCAAACCCGCCCCGCAACCGTAAGCGGCGAATGTGCCGAGATGAGCCCTGACGCCCGCCGATGAAGCAGGAGCGCCGGCGGGACGCGTGAGTGTGCCGGTGAGGGACATCGCGATACGGATCAGCACGCTGGTGAAGACAATGGTGCTGATGCCCGAGGCATTGATGCGGCGTGCAACGACGCCCTGGATGCCCATGCTGACTGCGGAGAGCAGAATGACGGCGTAAAGAGCACCCCCCTGCACCGGATCGCGGCTCACGCTCCAGAGCGCGGCGCAGGCGCAGAGGAAGGCAGTCTCGATCAGAAGAAGGCGCCGGAGACGGCGCCGCGCATTCTGCTCCGAGTCTGCGGGACCGTAGATCACCGTGGCCAGCGCCACGCCGAGGGTGAAACCGAATAAGGAGGTCAGGCAGCGCGAGGCGACGAGCATCTGGCCACGGCCGATGGCGATTGCGAGCAGAGCGGTATTGCCGGTCATTGCCGAAGTGAACACATCCCCGAGTTTGAGGAAACTCAGCACGTCTGTGCACCCGGAAGCGAACGATAACCAGGCCAGGCCGAGTTCCTGGTATCCGATGCGCCAATTTTCGGAAACGATGTTCATAGTCCGTCCTTTGTGAGGCCGCGCGGAGAAAGGCTTTGATGGACAGGATTTGCAGGATTAACAGAAACGGCTATTTCTAAGTCATGAGAGTCCTGCCGGTCTTGTTGAATTTGGAGTTCTCTCTCCATGACCTGTCTATGACCAGTCTCTGCGGTGAATGGCTGTCAACTCATTACTGAGGAGTGTTGAGGGAAGCCGATGCCCTTCGGAGGCTGACACAGGCACAGAAAATCTATGTGGATTGAGTTTCCTGATAAATAATACTGATCACAACCTAAGAATGATCGGCCGAGGAATCAATTTTGTAATGAAATTGTCGTAATTTTGTCACATGCTCCTGCTGAAAACTTGGTAGGGTAAATGACCTTTAGCTATGATTACCATGTGGGTACTTTGCTGACCTCTGCCAATGAGTGACCAGGAAGCCCGGACGTGAGTGGTTCATCCGGGTACGTGTACCGTATGGAGGACGATCATGTCTGGGCTTTTTTCATAGTGGGCTCCAGCAAAGGCTATGAAGTGCTTTCCATGTATCAAATCACCACCATCGTACCACTTTTTTGTTCTCTGTATCAACGTACCACATTTTGAAAAAGCCAAACCTATCGTGTGATAGGGACGGAAAGCCACGGGTCTCGTTTCTCCAATCTCCTGCATTTCAGAGATAGCCGGGTTGCCTTTCAACTTTTGCATCGACCATCGAAAAAAGGAAGATCCCTATGAATTGCAGAAGAATTTCCATCATCATGGCAGCAGTTGTCTTATTCGCGGCGCCCTTCGCAGCGCATGCCCAGCAGATTTCGCCGAACGAGAATACCGGAACCGTCACAATTGATACCTCCAGCGCTTATAACGGCCTTAATCCTTTCGACAATGATAATGGCGGCGATATGGAAATCACAGCGAACGCCATGCTGACCAACAACTCCGGCGCCACACTGAACAACAACTCCGGCGGCGCGCTGACCATCGACACCGGCGCCTCGACGGGCGGCACGCTTTGCAACTTCGGTACGCTCAACAATAACACCGGCGCCACGCTGACCATTAACTGGAATGGCCTTTTTGACAACTACTTCTACGGCACGTTGAACAACTCCGGCACACTGAACGACAACTCGGGAATGGAAAATGGGGGCACGCTGAATAACAACTCCGGCGGCGCCCTGAACATCACTTGGACGCTGACCAACTTCGGCACGCTGTACAACAACTCCGGCAGCACGCTGAACATCAACTACAACCCCCCGTCAAACTTCGTCGGAGGCGGCGACCTGATCAATAACTCCGTGCTTTACAATTCCGGCACGCTGAACATCAACTCCGGCGGAGCACTATCCAACTGCTGGGGCGGCACGGCGAACTCCGGCGCCTCGCTGATCAACCTCAGCGGTGGCACGCTGAACAACTACTTCCTGCTGTCCAACCTCTTCAACTCCAGCTACGGAGGAGGCACACTGACCAACAATTCCGGTGGCGCTCTGAACAACTACGGTGCGCTCGAAAACAACTCAGGCTGCACGCTGAACAATTCCGGCACGTTAACCAACAACCCCGGCGGACCCATTCAAGGCTATTACGGATTGAACGGCGGTACGATATACAACTACGGTGTGATGAACAATAACTCCGGCGGAGCGCTGACCAACAACTCCGGCGCAGACATTGAAAATTACAGCATGCTGACTAACTCCTCCGGCGCCACGCTGATAAATTCAGGCACGCTGAATAACTACGGCACGCTGGCCAACTCAGGAACGCTGACCAACAACAACGGCGTCCTGAACAACTCCGGTATATTCAACGGAACAGGCACTTATACGCAGACTGCCGGTCAAACCGCAAACAACGGCAGCATCACCCAAGCCGCCGTTAACATTCAGGGTGGTATCCTCAGCGGAAACGGCAGTATCACGAGTAATGTGACTATCGCTCGCGGCGCAAGCGTTCAACCTGGCAGTTCTTCTTCTTTTGGCACTGTCACTATAAATGGTAATCTCACCAGCAGCGGCAACTATACGTTCAAAATCGGCGGCAATAACAGCACCGGATATTACGACATGCTGCAACTCTCCAACGGTAGTGCCAACTTTAACGGTGGCGCCATAAATTTTAATTTCATTAACGGCTATAGCGGAGTGGCTGGCGATTACGTGGAGTTCTTACTTGCCGGCAGTATCGCTGGCTGGAATACGCTCAGCTTCGACGTTACCGGCTTAGGTAACGGCTTGGGCTATCAAGTTGAGAGCGTAGCCGGTGGTGAAGAACTGGTGATTACAGCACAAGGTGGCGCGTCCCCGACCCCCATCCCCGGTGCCGTCTGGCTATTCGGCTCCGGTCTGGTCGGGCTGATCGGGCTTAAAAGGAAGTATTTGGGATAATTCCAATACGGCGAAAGACAAAGCCAAACCTATCGAGAGATAGGGGCGGAAAGCCACGGGGCTCATCGTGAGATAACCGGGCTGTGGCACCATTCGCGGTCGGTCCTTGCTAAATCATTGCTCAGGGAAAGATTGACCATAAATCACTGCTCACTCGCCAAGCGTCACTGTTCACTGCCAACCGTTCACCAGTTTGAAAACGATATCTTTTAAGGGTCAAGTCGACCAGTCTTCTTTTTGGCTGCTCAAGTCTTCTCCAATTCATAATTCACGATTCACTGTTCACCGCCTTTCTCCTTTTTTCCTCTTCTGGTTGCCGCTTCTAATGCCACATCTATTGCCGTTTCTGGTTGCCGTTTTGCACGGCCTCTCAGAGTGTGCCAGACTATTCGGGAAAACAACAGATCCACCGCAGAGACGCAGGGTACGCAGAGATGTAAATCCGGCATTCGAATAGCTGGAACTCATCGTTGACAATGCTGCGTACATTTTTCCTGCCTCTGCGTCTCTGCGGTGGATCTTTTCGTTTCGCATGACCTGTCCATGGCCGGCCTCGGTGTCTCTGTGGTGATCGCAAATGGAAACAGTCTCCCAAAAGTTTCCAAATGTTTCCATTATGTTTCCATTATGTTTCCAGGGAGTTTCCATCTGTTTCCATGCGGACAAAAGGATCAAGGGCATCGGCAGAGTGAGATGGCAAGCCGCTTTCTTCGGCTTTTACTCAGTCCACAGTCCCCAGTCCTCAGTCCTCCGTAACGGCCCGCGTTGTCGTGTGGAAAACGTTTGTGGTGCTCATTTTGACTCAACCCGGCTAGGACGGCAGTAAATAAAAAATTTCAATAATGTTTCCAGGATGTTTCCATGGCAAAGAAAAAGATCAATGATGACACACTCTTACAATTGATCCGGGATGGAAACAGCCCGGCCGAGGCAGCGCGCCGGCTTGGAGTTGGTCGGGCGGCGGTCTCCAAGCGCTTGAAAACGCTGAAGATCGGAGTCGCCAGGGATGTGACGCTCCGTTCGGCGGGCAAACTTGTTGACCAGGGCATGGACGCCATGGCCCAGCTTCAGAAGATAAATAATTCAATAAATACGGAACTCGACCGGATAGAAGAAGGGGCAAGTGGTCTAACGGGCGCGGATCGGGAAAAATTCCAGGCGCAAAGACTTAAACACGTTGCTGAAATTCGAAAGCAGGTAAGCATCATGCTGGACGTCTATCGTGTCTATTCCGGCTATGAAGAGGCAAAAGCCTTCCGCCAGGCAGTGCTTGAAGCCGTTGGAGAATGTGCGCCTGAAGTAATAACTTCCATAAGGCAAAAGCTTACGGAAATACACGCGATTCGAAGCGGCCTTGACATTGGCATGATGTAACTATGGAAATGTCGCGAAAATTAAAAAGAAACGATTCGCTCCTGGGCTTCCTCGAAGAGTTTGATATGGAGTTGGGTCATGTGTATGACAGAACACCAGCTTCGCTGGGTCAGTGGGCCGAAAATACCCCCATAATCCTTGACGGCCGGCCGTTCAGCTTTCATAAGCACGAATACCTTACGGTACCCTATGCCGACAATCACCCGCACATGGTTGAGATCAAAGCGGCACAGATGGGGCTTACCACCAAGGCCATGCTCAGGGCGATGTATGCGGCCAGATACAGGAACTTCCGGGGCGTTCTCTATCTTTTCCCGTCGAGGACCGATGTGACCGAATTCGCCAAGGGGCGGATCGACCCCTTGATCGAGGATAACCCGGATACCTTGGGCCGATGGCTGCAGGAAACCGACTCCGCCAATATCAAGCAGATTTGGAACTGCTTCCTCTATCTCCGGGGCATGAAGTCGCGTGTGGGCTTGAAAAGCATTCCTGTCGATTTCCTGGTCTTCGATGAAATGGACGAGGCAAGTCCGGCAGCCGTCGATATGGCCATGGAGCGCATGAGCCACAGCGAATTTCGCGAGGTCCTGAAGCTGAGCAATCCTACGTTGCCTGACTATGGCATCGATAAGGCCTTTCAGGAAACCGACCAGCGCTACTGGCATGTGAAGTGCGGGAAGTGCGGCGAATATACCTGCCTTGAGGAAACCTTTCCGGACTGCCTGCTTGAAATCGAGGGCAGAGCCATCCGGGCTTGCCGGAAGTGTAAGGCCGAGCTTGACCCTTCGATTGGCGAATGGGTTGCAAAGCATCCGGGCGTGACCGGCAAGCGCGGCTATCACTATTCACAACTCTTTTCTCATTACATCGACCCGGCCGACATCCTCTATCAGTTCAGGACCACGAATAACCTGACTGAGTTTTATAACCTCAAGCTCGGTATGGCCTATGTCGAGGCAACAAACCGGCTGACCGTTCAGGAGGTCCTGGCGCTTTGCGGCAATGAGGGTATCGCCTCTTGCGATCCCGGACCCTGCAGCATGGGGGTTGACCAGGGGAAGCTCCTTCATGTGGTAATCGGCCGGCGCGAATGGCAAAGAGCCGGGAAAATCGTGCATGTGGGCGAATACCATGCATGGGAAGAACTCGACCGGCTCATGAAGGTTTTCAACGTAAGCCGCTGCGTGGTGGATGCTTTGCCGGAGACCCGGAACGCCAGGGCCTTTGCCGAAAAGCATAAGGGGAAAGTGTTCCTTTCCTATTACTCCGAGCACCAAAAGAGCGGCTACAAGTGGAACGATGGCGACTTGACCGTCCATAGCAACAGGACGGAATCTTTGGACGCTTCACACGTTGAAATTCAGTTCGCAAAGGTTGCGCTGCCGCGCGAATGTGACGTTGTCCGGGAATTCGCCGGGCATTGCTCCAATACGGCCAAAAAACTCGAGGAAGACGAAGAAACCGGCTCGAAGCGTTACGTCTATGTGCGGCTGGGGCCGGATCACTTCCGCCACGCGTTTAATTACGAGGCGATGGCCCGGCATTATGGCGCCGGGGCGTTGTTTGGAGATTGCATTTTTTAATTAACGAAAGGAAAGCACAATGAGGGGAATCATCCCGAAGTACTACCCCGGGAACCCCCATCAGCCCGCTTATTGGGAGGATGAGGAAAAGGGCATATGCTACCGGCGAATTTGCGGCGGGCTCGCATGGCCGCAGACCTTACTGAATCGCCCCGGCTTTGGCGTCATTGTGGGTGAAAAGTTCGATGATCGTGGACCCAACCGCGTGCTCGATAAAGAAGATGTCGTGATACATGTTCTTGCCGAAGTGGAGCGCCTGGACTTTACTGAATTCATGAGTGAATGCGCAGGACGTGCACAGAAGATTTGGTACTGCAGCCCTTACGACATGGCGATCACGGGGCTTCTTGTGCAATGCAGCCGGGCGGAGCGCGATGCGGGAAGACCCGGTTTCCACCCTCGTATCGCTCCGATGATCGGCCGGGATGGAGACCTTGCAAAAATTTTCAAATATGGTGTCGACCGAATTAAGCACCGCAACAAAAGGGGCGCCTTGATTCTGGATGACAGCCCTTTGGTCAAAGTCTGCCTCCAGGACATACCGCCCGATCCAGCCGGGCTCGAAAACTATCCGCCCCTGGTTGCGCTCTGTTTTGCCGTGGGCGCTCTCGACTTTTACCAGTACATTCATCCGCAGGCTGACAATAAACCGGTCTTCGCCAGAACGGATTACGATCCGCTAAATCCGCCGTGGGAAAAAAATGGGGGGGTTGATTACGACCCATACAAATAACGGTGGCGTGAAGCGGGAAGTCCTTGCTTCCTGCTTCGGTTGTGACCGAATTTGTGCAGCGGTCAATTCACCGTGGCCTATAATTTGCTTAAAAAAATTGCTGCGGCGAAAGAAAAGTGGAATTTCACCGTTCTTCTTTTTTTATGATATACTATTTTTTCAAGGCAATCAAAATGCGGAGTGCGTAATTGGTTCTGAAATACCCAAGACGGATAGTGGTCGCCACGTCGAATCGGGTTCTGAATTACAGCCAACAAGCGAGGGACTCAGAGGACAAGCTGATCATCTTTGATCTCGGCAATACCACCGAGCTCACCCCGTTCGGGATCGTGCTTTTGGCTGGAACAATTTCCGAGTGCCTCAGCCAGCGCAAAAAGGTTAAGTATCAGAGACCTCGTAAACCGCAAACCAAGAACTTTCTTTCTGGAATTGGCTTTAACAATTTTTTCCGACTTCCGGATGAAAACCAGAAGATCGAAAGCTCTCACGTTCAGTTGCGGAGGCTCGCTGCCATCGATTACCTGCTCACCGAGCAGATAGTGGACGTTTTTAATTTTGCGATTACCATGTCCGAAGGATTACAGGGCTCTCTAACCATGGCGATTAACGAAATCATGACCAATGCCTTCGATCATAGCGGCTCTGAAAAAGGGTGCTACGTTTGTGCCCAAGCTTACTCAAATCTTATCAGATTGTGTGTCGCCGATTTTGGCGTCGGTATATATGCAAAGCTGGCCCCGAAGTACTCCCAGCTCCAGGACTCCTACGGGGCAATTAAGCTTGCGGTTAAAGAAGGTGTCACGACTCGGCAATCTGGTGGTTTTGGCCTCTGGCATATCCAAAGGTTCATCGAAGTTAACAAGGGCCAGATGTCAATTTTGTCAGGTGATGGGAAAGCCGTCTGGGATTTTAGGGGGCCGAGGGCGAGGCTCAGAAAACAGACGATGCCTCTTCCATTTGGCGGCACCATAATTAATTTGGAGATAAATGTTGATCGGGAAAGCATTTACTTCCTGACTGACGGAGAGGGCCAAATTTTCTGAGGATTCACTATGAAAATTGACATTCAAGAAGTTTGTGGGAAAAAAACAGTCACCCGCGAAGAGGGGCAAGTAATCAACAAAATATTGACCGAGCAATGGGATAACACAGATCAGTTCCAGCTCGACTTCGGCAACCTGCTCATCGCTTCCGTCTCATTCATCGATGAGGCATTTGGGAAACTTGCCCTATGCCATACAAGCGAGGATTTGAAACGGAAATTGGTTTTCAAAAACATGGTTCCGTATGATCGCAAATTACTCAACGATATCATTATTTCAAGACTTCGCCAGCAAAACCTGGAAACCAGAAATGCCTGCCGCCTGGCTTTGAGAAAAAATGGTGAGGTCTCTGCGGCTCAGTAAGTATTTCTATTCAGTGCGTTCCTTCTTATGTCCCTGCACCATGGCCTCCCGTACAGCGTCTTTCGTTGAGGCTACGGGCGGCACATGCAAAACCACAAAAAACTTCCGCTTTGTGCTTCCCTCGATTGGATTCGGTGTACTCCGGCGATGGAGGCAGACGTTACGGATCGGCTCTGGACGATTCGGGATTTGCTCCGAGAGTAAAATTAGGAGTCGATTCTTGCTCCTTGCGTTATTCCGGTATAAAGTCCTAAGCTAAATTTCTATCATTAGGGCGTCCACGAAGCATAACTGGTTAGATGCTGAAACAATAAGTGTTCACCCATCAAAAAGTCCGCGATGTTACGAATCATTTGGACAAAAAATCATAAGGGGGAGATATGGAAACCTTGCTTACCTCGGATGACCTGGCCTTCAAAGCAAAATGCGTCGAATACGCTAAAGAGGAATTGGCCCCGCTTGCCTTGAAATTCGGTGAGGTCAACTATGTTCCTGATGAACTGAAACAATCCCTGAGCAGAGCCGGAATCTATGGTCCTCTTTACCCCCGGGAATGGGGGGGACAGGGAGTGAGCGCAGTAAGAATCTGCCTGGCCCGTGAAGTCCTTGCAGGCGTGTACGGACCCGCAGATACCACTTATGCCATGCAGGGCCTGGGCGGATATCCGCTGGTGCTTGCTGGAAACGAAGAACAGAAGAAACGCCTCCTCCCCTCTCTCGCCGTGGGAGAGTGGCTTACCTCTTTCGGACTTACCGAACCCGATGCAGGCTCCGATGTCTCTGCAATCCAGACTTTAGCTGAAAGTTGTGACGAAGGATTTGTGATCAATGGGCGTAAGCGTTTCATTTCGAACGGCTACTCGGCTGATATGGTAGTGATTTTCGCCAAAACGCCAATGCCTGAGAAGCCGCGGGCCCTTTCCGCCTTCATCGTTGAACGAGGTTCTCCTGGATTTGATGTGGCCCGCCGCTTTGAAATGGTAGCAAGCCACGACATCGTGGAGTTCGAGATTAAAGATCTCAAAGTTCCTTTGGAAAATCTTCTGGGCGCGAAAGGCGACGGGTTTAAGCTCGCCATGCAGACCTTGGATCTTATGCGCATGTCGGTAGGCGCAGCCGCGATCGGTATGGCCCGCACCGCACTTGGAGAGGCGGTGAGATACGGCGCCAGGCGGAAGCAGTTCGGCCGGCCCCTTATGGATTTTCAGGCCATTGCATTCAAACTGGCGGAAATGGCCACGGAGATCGAAGCAGCGCGCGGTCTCGTTTACCTGGCAGCCCTCAAGAAAGACAAGGGGGATCCGAAGGCCTCTGTCCTCTCTTCCATGGCCAAGTTCTACGCAACGGAGGCTGCATTCAGGTGTATCGATCAAGCAGTGCAGATCCATGGGGGCGTAGGCTTGATCAAAGGCTCCGTAGTGGAACGTCTCTACAGGGAGATTCGCCCGCTAAGGATTTACGAGGGAACCACGGAGATTCAGAAACTCATAATCTCCAACCATATTTTAAAGGAAGAGAAAGATCGGCTTGGAGGAATGTAAAAATCCAGATCCTTTGGGGCCCGGATAGTTACTGATTTTTCATCTCCCGATACGGTGGAATCTGACTGCTGCACGGCCCCGGAAACTGCCTGGCATCAGTTAAAATTCAGGGTTGTAATATATGGGGAATTTCAAATGAGCCCAACGAAACTTGTCAGTAAATGTGGCAAAATCGTCGCAGTGACTATCGTGTTGTTGATGTTTGCCGGATGCGCCACGGTGTCGGTTAACTCCGTAAGAGACCCTTCTTTTTCGAACTCGATACATAAGTTGTTCATTATTGTGAATCATGGCCAGATCGATGACATTGACAAGGCATACACCCCCTATCTTGTCGAAGCGCTCAAGGATGAGTTCTCCCGGAAGAGCGTTGAGACGATGATTCAAATGGCCAATCCGCTGGCTCTGGATGATAGCGCGCTCTTTGCCGGGATCGGAACTTACAAACCCGACGGCGTTCTTGCGATAGTGGCGACGGGTGGGGTGGCTGGCCCTTATGGCGGAATGCGGAAGATCATTTATAATGTCAGCTTATTCGATCCTCTGACCAAGAAAAGGGTATGGCGTGCGCGAATAGACGCATCAGGAGGCGAAGCAGTACAGGAGAGGCGCATGCGGATAATGGCGCACGATCTGGTAATGCGGCTCGATCAGGAAAAGCTACTCTCTCCACAGCCCGTAACGCCAGGGCAGTCGACATAACCGGATAGGGGAGGCTGCGATGACCTTTGGACTACGGGAGAGGTCGCAGGAGACATGGACGAGTTGAACTATTATATCAATAGGGATTGAGGAAGCTGATGAGTTTCCAGTTTTTAGTTTTGAGTTGCTAAAGACTGGCAACTATTTGGCTTCCCACTCAATCCCGCTCTCGCTTTACAAGCCCTGAGTTGGACATTTTTCAATCCTGTTAATCCTGTCAAAGGTCTTTTGGCAGTCTCTGCGATCTCAGCCTTTTCTGCGGCCCATTTAAAATTCCACCGCATAGCCGGTTGTCGTCCGGGGCTCAAAAGTGCCTTGAGATCTAAATTATCCGCATTGGTTTTTTCTCCGTTGTTCGTTGTTTCAAAACCACTCCATGCGCTGCCTATCACTATGCGGATTTTTTTTGTTGAGGCTACACTGCTTTCTCTGCGCCTCTGCGTCTCTGCGGTGGATTTTTCTTTGTTGAGGCTTCCTGTTTTGCCTGGTCCCATGTAGGCTTTCCTCATTCTCTTCGGCTACCCAAAATTAACGCCCGCAGTTAAAAACCCTACTGCGCCAATACGACCTGCATGGTTATCGTATCAGAACGCCCGTGATCGTCGACCACGCGAACGTGGTATTGCCCGGGCTGCGGGCGCCATGAATAGGGTTCGTCAGGCTTGGAAGTTCCGAGATACTGATTGTTTATGAACCAATGGAGCGTTCGCACCTCTCCATCCGCGTTGGCATTAAAGGCAACGGCTTCCCCCGTGTCGTTGATATGTGCGTGATATTCCACACTTGGTTGCGGTGAGGTTATCACGGGCTTTTGTCCGTTATCCTCTCCCTGTGCCGCGCCGACTTCCAGACAATCTTTTCGCCAGGGCGGCAAGGGTTCTTTTTGAATACCGGCTTTTTGCAACGTCTGCAGCAAATCACTCGGCCAAACTTCGAAGGTACGATACGCCGTAACACCGGATTCAAAATGGCAGGCTCGTTCACCTGTGCGCAGATCGACGAGAATTTTCCTATAGACATCATGATTACGAATGGGCGATACGCCCGGTATAAACCATGTGCTGTCATGAGCCGGGCAGTTTTCAGACGATAAATCCCCCGTCGTTGCACAAACCTCTATTTTGCGCAGATGCAAGTGCTGCTGCTTCGCCTTCTTGGCGATCAATTCACGGTTCGGTTCTTTTTCATTGATGGCATCGGCCATGGAAAAAAAGAGCGGTGCGGCTACACGGACGCCAACCAGCGCCGGATTATTCTTGCCGTTGAAATTACCGATCCAGACAACCAGCGCATAATGACCAAAAACGCCTGCCGTCCATGCATCGTGAAATCCATTGGATGTCCCGGTTTTCCAATAAACGATGCGATCATGCGCTCTTGTATAAGCTCTTGGTTTATCGGCGAGCATGTCCAGGGTCATAAAACTGGCCTCAGGGCTTAAAAGCGATTTGCCTTTGACGGGCTCGGCCTCCGTCAATTGGAAGACCAAAGGCCGCAGGACACCATCATTCGCCAACATGGCGTAAAGCTCGGCCAGCTTGCGTTCGGTAACCGTTGCTCCCCCCAAGACCAGCGATAATCCATAACTGGCCTTATCGCGCAATCCGGAAACCTCGGCCATTTTTAGAAAATCATAAAGATCCGGCGCGTGAAGTTGCGAGGCAAGTTTGATGGCCGGGATATTTCGGCTTAAACGCAAAGCATCGCGCGCGGAGACGGGACCGCGGAAATCCCTGTCAAAATTATCGGGGGCATAGCTGCCGAAGTTGACTGGAACGTCGCCTAGAATGCTGAGCGGATGAATCAGTCCCTGATCGAGCGCCAGCGCATAAATGAAGGGTTTCAACGTCGATCCGGGCGAGCGTTTCGCCTTCGTTCCGTCAACCTGCCCGTCGATGGAACGGTTCATGAAATCAGCCGAACCGATGCAAGCTATAACATTCATCGTTTGAGTATCGACCAGCAAGGCGCTGGCGTTACGGATGCCGCTCTCGCGGCGGTCGTCGACGTATTTGCGCAGAATTCCGGTCAATAATCGCTGTGTGTCCAGATCGACAGATGCGGTTATTTGCCCCCGGTACCTGTATTTTGAGAGCAGCTCATGCGTTAGCTGAGGTAGTTCGAAAGGCAGGTCAGCGACGCCATAGTAAGCGAGGGGCAAGGCAAAGAAAGGTTTTTGAAGGCTGTCGGCAGGATGCGTTTCAAGCCAGCGATTGAATAGTTGGTTGCGCGCCTCGATCAACAACGCTTTAGTTGGGTTATTGCTGTCAGGACTGCGGCGTGTCGGGCTTTGTGGTATTACCGCGAGCGTCATAGCTTCCGGCAAAGTAAGATCTCGGGGTTTGACGTGGAAATAGATAGTGCTCGCTGCCCCGACGCCCTCGATATTGTAGCCGTAGGATGCGCGATTGAGGTAGGCCTCCAGCAGGTCATTTTTGCTGTAATGGGCTTCCAATTGCAGGGCGCATAAGATCTGTAACAGTTTACCTCTCACATGGCGGCTGTTTATGCCGTATGCCATGCGTGCCAACTGCATGGAGATTGTGGAAGCTCCGACCTTGCGTCCGCCAACCACATAGGTGTGCAGAAAAGCCCGGATCAACGACACGGGATTGATGCCGACATGGGAATAAAAATATTTGTCTTCGTGCAAAAGAACGGCTTCGCGGAATTGCGGGGCAATATCTTTCAGAGGAGTAAATAGACGATATTTTTGATCGGCCGACAACGTGAGACGCAGCAATTGTCCATGCCGGTCAAAAACGGCGCGTGAGAAACTGCTGTTGTCTAAAGGCGGCGGTTTATGGGCCAGAAACGCCACAAGACTCAAAATGATGAATGATGAAAGCGCAATGATGAGTAAGAACAAAGATCGCGGGCTGCGTAATCTGAGTTTTTTCATTCATCACTCATCATTTATCATTCCGAATCACCGTGATCGTTCCGGCGACTCCGCGCGCCTTGATCGTACGTTCATACATCGATTCGACGTAGGCAGGCGGCGTTGTAAAAGTTCCTTCGTTCACGGCTTTGATTTTGTAATGATAGACGACGTCATCCGAAGGCACGGTGCCGAAAGCAATCACACGGTCTTCGCGCACGTCGACAGCGTCCGGGGACCACGTTTGCCCATCGAAATCGGCGCTCTCATCCTTAAGATTGTCATCGGCTGATGCCTCAGACGCCGGCGCTTCAGATTGCTCCTCATTTTCATCCTGCACTTCTTCCGCGTCATTGGGAGCTTCGTCCGATGAAGGGGGCGCAGCAGGACGCGCAATGCTTTCCGGCACAGTTTCGAAACCCGAGGGCAAAAGGTCGACCAGAGCCATATTCGCAAGCTTTTTGTTATCGTGCGCGCGCATGGTCACGACGACATTGATGGTGTCCCCGATTTTGACTTCCTTCACCGGCTGATGATCGGCATCGAGATATTTCCGGTCAATTTCAAGCCCGTCTTCGATGGGCTGCGTCGGGCGAACACGATCGTATCCGTCCGTGGCCAACTGATAGAATAATCCATAGTTTCCACCGCCGGAAAATTTGACTTCGCTCTTATCCAATGCCAATTGCGCGCGTTTGATTTGTTCACCGGTCAGTGTCAGCGGTTTCCATGCGCCGGAAGAATCCTGCTGGCTGATCGCCAACTGGGCGTTCGCCTGATTCATCGACGCTTGTCCATAGGCGCTGAAGGCCATGATCGCGTAGGACGAAGAGAGGGTATTATAATCACCCTCACCGATAAAATTCGCAATGCGCAATAAGATATTACGATCGAGCTTGGGTAGCATGTCGGGGAAATGGCCGGATACGATAGCCAGAAACTGAGCGTAGCGGTCAAGACTGTCATAGAAAGCGTCATCGCTGGAGTAAGCGGCGTGCGCTTGCCAGTATTTCGGATCGCCAAGCGCAAATTCATTGATAAGTTGGATGGCTTCCGGGTCGAGTTTCATTAGTTTATAGGCCGCCGCGATATACACGGCCGTCAAATCGTTTTTCCACTCGTTCTTTTGCTGGTCGTTCAAATAGCGCAAAAGATTTGGCAGGTAGTTGGCCGTCACTACGCCGCTGCGCGTCAGAAGATAAATTCCGTAAGCTTGATTGCGCGCCTGTTTAAGCGATGACGGGTTGCTGCTGGCCAGCGTTTTGACGTATTCCTGCGCGCGCCGGAACGTTTCATCCGGCACCGGCAAATGTTTCTCCTTCGCTGTGACCATGTAATGCAGCGCATAAACGCTGACAAAGTCATTCGCCTGGCCGCCATACCACCATAAACCAAAGCCGCCTTTTCGGTCCTGCAGTTCGCGCAGGCGGCTCATGGTGTGAACGACGCTTTCTTCGACAATCCTGGCTTCACCGCCTAAATCTTTTTGTCCATATAACACGACGGCAGGAAAGGCTTTGCTGATCACCTGCTCGGTGCAGCCATAGGGAAAGCGTTCGAGGTATTGGGCAAGACCGGGGACCAGGCTTGTGGGTAAGGTGGATACCGAGGCGTCGGCGGAGGCAAATTCCTTATATAAATCCCGATCCTGTTTAACCTGTTTTTCGCCCTTCTCGGCATAACCGCTCAGCAATGCCGTCATGCTCGGCAAGGGCGGGCGCACACTGAGAGTCTCTTCAATCCTGGCTGAGGCTTTTCCGGCGGAAGCAACAAAGGTCAGTGTCGCCCCACCCGGAACGTCTTTGGCTTTGACGCGCACCCGCGCTTTGGCTTCACTGCCTTCGGCTATCGTCAAGTCTCTTGCCCCACCGTCAGTTACCTCGAGATGTTCGGATGGCGCAACCGTGAGCTTGATTTTGGCGTCGTTGCCCGAGCCGGCGATATTGTTGGCAACGCTGAGGCCTATGGTGAATTCGTCACCCGGCGCAGCAAAAGTTGGCACGTTTGGCGAGACGATAATATCGCCTTGCACGAAGCATTCGCTTTCAGCATTTCCCATCGTTTGATCTGAAACGGACACCGCCATGATTTGCAGACTGCCGTTAAAATAGTCCGGAATTGCATAATGAACTTCTCGCGGCGTTGCGTCCGCATCGAGGATGCCGGACCAGAAAACCACAGGCGGTAGGGTTTTGCGCTTGAAGGGGTTGAGGCCTTCGGCTTCAAATAATCCATTCCCCCCGCCGCCCCCGGCCGCCGAGGTCATCTGCATGATCGAATATTCGGGCATCAGCAGATCGAGGATTTGCGACGTTTCAACATTCAGACCACGACGATTGACGAAATAACTCAATGGGTCGGGCGTTAGGTAATTCGCGTATCGAAGAATACCTTCATCAACAGCGTAGATGATTATTTTACCCGGGGTCTTTGTTTTGTATCCGATGCTCAGCGTATCGCCGGGCTTGGCTTTTTCCGGTGCCGTCAATTTGATCTGACTGTCGATCGCGTCCGTGCTGACGAAAAACGGCTCAACATCATAGGCGAGCGGCGTGGTATAGATGTCCTTGGAATCCAGGGAACGAACAAACTGCACGTTCACAAAACCCTTGCCTACGAAGTCTTTGGGGATAGAGATCGATTGCAGGGAACTGGTGGTTGAAGTCTTGAACCATTTGAAGGCCAGGACCTTGTCCGTTTCCAGTGTAATCAGCCCGGTGCCGGTATAGGGCGAGACGATATTCATCGTTATGGTGTCTGCAGCCCCATATTTTTTCTTGTCGAGTTTCACGTCGATCGTGGCATTTTTGCGGGCATGTCCCAGCAGATTGCCTTCACCGACGATGGCATAGGAGATGCGTTGCAGCACCACGCCGTGATCGTCTGACAGAATGAGCGCATAACTGCCCGGTTTGGCGCTTTCGAGCGTGTACTCGGCGCCTTTGGCGGCAAGGGCAAGTTCGCCTGAAGAAACGATGGATTCCTTCGGTGCCGAGCGATACTCGTAAGCCCCCTGCTCATTTTTAATAAGCGATGAAATATAATCCACTTGCGCAATCTTGAGCTTCAGGCTTTTGACATCGATAGGCGTGAGATCGCCGTTGACCGCGACCAACTGCACCTTACGTTTTTCGTTCTTATTGATGTAATTCAGATTTCCGTCCGTTTTCATGCCGATGACGTAGGGAAGTGTCGATACCAGGGCGCTGCTGTCCGTATGCACGCTGCGCCCGGAATCCTGCGCAAAGCCTTCGGCATTGAATGTCAGGCGGTAGGTGGAACTGCCGAACTGTCCAAGATCGAGATTGAATACAGCTTTGCCGTCGTTGTCAGTTTGCGCCTCGCCAATCGGTTGATCGAACCTTTTCCCGGCCTTCAGTGGATCGAAGAATTGGTAACCAGGGAATTCCTTGAAGCTAAAGCGACCCGGCCTCACACTCACGCTGGCCTTAACGCGATGATCGACAGCAGGAGCTCCATAAAGGTGCTGCAACGTAACTGTGGCTTTGAGACCTTCGGGTGACATCCATCCCTTCGGTAGCGGTCTGTTAAATTCGGAAGCTATCTTGAGTGTATCGGGCAGAAATTCCTCGACCCGTATCGATGTGCTTCCCAACTGATCTCCTTTATTGCCGTCTGTGGTAATATATACACGAATGTTGTAAACACCGGTTGGCGACGTTTCCTGCGTGGCGAAGCGATATTCGGCAAAACCGGTCGCGTTCAATTTGATGATGGGTTTATCGATCACTTGCCCGCGCGAATTTGTCACTTCCATTTGCAACGGAACATCCGCAAGATTTTTGGCCCAATTCCGTTGCTTGACAACAACGCCGATATGCCCTTCCTCGCCGGGGCGGTAAATGCCGCGATCGGAAAAAAGGTAGGCCCGTAAACCATCTTCAGATGTCTCGAGGCCTTCGGTATCAAAACGCGAATAATCCAGCTTGCGGTCGCGCCCCTCATAGGACATGAAGGCAAGGTCGTCGCCATTATGCACGGCATAGGCTGTAGGCTGTTTATCGTTGATAAAGCCCTTGAGGTCGGGAACAACGGCATGGCCTTCGCTGTCGGTATCGACCGTAATCACCGGCAAACCGTTAAGGCCAAGCACTTCGACTCTGGCTCCTGACACGGGGTTGCCCGTTTTAACCGATTGTACAAAGACATTATGTGAGCCGTCACCGCTGGTTTTTACTACCAACCCCAAATCCGATACCAAAACAAAACGATGATCGGTGGAGACTATGGCTTCGTTGCCGTTGTTATCTTTATTCAAGGCTTCGATGGTGAGAAAGAACAGTCCCCTGCCTTTTGGTTCATCCTTAAGCGCCAACTTCTTGTTATTGGGGTTTTTCGTTAGATACGGCGTAAAATCAAAGGCCGAGAATTGTGGCTTGCGCATATCGGCTGAAGGCAAATCCATCTCTTCGCTGAAACGCTCTGAGATATTCTGTGCTCTGAATTCGTCGTTGGTGAAAGATGGGTTCTCAAATCGGCCGTGCGTTTGGCTGACCAGATGACTGATATCGTCATTCATGACGCGTTCGACCTGAAAGCGCAGCTTCTGGGCGCCTAACGAATAGACGGATATTTTTTTGTCCCCGCTCAAACTGAGCAACGCGCCGTCGCTAAGTATTTGCACCTCCTTGCTGTAAGCCGGAACCATAACCGTATCGTTATGATCAGCGGACAAAACATAATCGCCCTTGGCAGACAGCCCTTTGGTGACGCGGACATAAAGCCATCGTCCCGGTTCGGTATCCAGCTTGATGCTGTGCAGTGTGGAATAGGGCTCGGCGGTTGGGCCGACGGTGAATTGAATCGCAGGCGCTTTCGTGAGTATATCGTCGGTGACTTCCGCCGCGCTTGTCCATGCATAACTCTTGACCGGCTTTTCACCCTCGATGAGCGGTTGTTTGTCCTCAGGCAGTTGATAAAGTTTCAGATGCCGGGTCAGTTCCTCATTGGTCACAGGAACATTGCTTTGAACAATCAAAACTTGTTCCGGAACATAATGGTCATTTTTAATCACACTCATCACGATTTTTTCGATCCGGCCATATTCAAACCGGCTCGGAATTCGCACCCGCTGTTCGAGTTCTCCCGGTTTTCCCGCCTTTAACGGCTGTCCTCCCGAAAGAGCCATGAGCCCTTGTTGGACAACCACCCTCAGAAAACGCTCCTTGTCCGGCAGCGTTTTAATCGGTGTCGTCACGGTTGCCTGCGTGCCATCCTCATTCAATTGAAGCGCGAAAGAGAGATTTTCTGCCTTGCCGATAATCTTGCGGTCTGACGGCCTGGAATCGTCAGTCAGTTCTTCGAGAGCAAACTGCAGATGTTCCTTGAGCGCTTGGGCTTCGACCGGCGTGTTGAAATTGAGAATGGTTGTAACGCCTCTTTTCTCAACGTCATTCGGATCTTGAAAAAATTCCATATTCGCCACATGGACGCTGAGCGGTTCCGTTGTAAAGCTGTACGTATTGTTGGTTAGTATGACCTTGTCGGGAAAGATCGCCTGGTCCAACTGAATTTTATAATCCTGCCCGGCAGGCCACGGCTTTTTTGGCTTGAAAGTCAGGGTGTAATCGCTGTCCCAACGCCACAGGCCATCGGCCTCAGGCGCCATATGAATTCCAGTCAATTGCCGCCGTCCTGCAATATGCAGCTTGCGATCCGGCGTACGGCAGTAAATGCGAGGTTGTTGAACGTCTTTCCCCTTCAACCTGACTTTTTCCATCACCGTTGTCTCTGTGCAAAAAGATACGGACAGGGACGCCTTATCGAATATTCGTGGGGAATTGTTGCCGGGATTTTGAATCGTGAGCGTTATTTTATCGGAAAGTTGGCCGGTAACAGGTCCCTCAACCTTATTGGCGGTAACAGGCTTTTTTGAACTTGGCGGATCAGCCGCAAATACAGGAGACACCATCAGGCAGAAAGCCAGTAACGCGCACCACTTTTTCATAAAAGAATCTCCAGTTGATTTATGGCAAGATTAGCTGAACATCACGCGACCAATCTATCCCAAAATGCGGTACCCTGCAATTGACGAGTGACTCTGTCTCTACCGAAATTGCTTCAGCTTTTTGCTAATTCCTCGATCTCAATTCCCAAAAAATTCCGCGAACAGGAAGCTTTTCTGCAAATGCAGTCTGGGCGCTCCTCCCACCTTCATGAAGTCCGGTTGGGATGTAACCTTCGTGAAACCTTTTCTTGATATAAGAGACGCATCATACACACACGGGTCTCACGTTCCAGTAGCGCTGGCTTTACAGGCGTGATCGTTAAGTACATCTCGTGCACCTTCAATTCTGAAATCGCAAAGTTTTGTGGGCTTTCGGGTTGGTCCGGAAGTTTTCCGGGTAGAATCCGTTGCCCCAAATGCCGGTCAGACGCTCAGTGCTGAACTTGATGCGTTATTCCGGATCTACATCAAATCAGGTCAAAGAAAGGACACAAACATGACAAAGCCGAATCGTGGAGTTGCAGTGAAGAGTCTCTATGGTGGCAGATTCATCCTGCCGGAAGTCGTCCGAAGGTCGATGCTTGGTCTGGAAGAACGCCTTACATCGGATTTCAATGAGCGCACGAAGATTCGGGCGCAACTCGTCGAGCAGATGCATGCGTATCGCTTACCGCTGGTCGAGTTGATCAGCAAGGATAAACGTGCGGCTGAAGCCGTGAACGGGCTACGGAAACTACAGGCAGCGGCGTACGCTCGAAAACGCCGGGTGCCGCATCTGACCAAAACTGAAGAACGAATCTTCACCGGCTCGATCGGGGCCACGCAGGTCCCGCCATACGACTATCAGTGGACATGGAGCGCCGTTAACGGCAATCCTGAGGTTAATAATGAGTCGGCGAATGAGAATTCCGGCGATATGTCCCTGAGCCTGTGGACTGACCAAAACAATGGGTCGAGCATTAGTGGACGCGCCGCCGTCGGCATATATTTTTATCCGCCGGCTGCGAACGGCACCTTACAGGTCTGGTCCACGCCGAGCTTCACCGACGATTGGGGCGATTGGTGTTCCTTCGATGGCGCGAGCGCCGACGCGTGGATCGGCCTCTACATCGGCAGTTACGATCTTACTGGGGCCTTTACAGGGTCCGTTGTGGATCAGCAGGTGTCACTGTGGAGCGACAGTTCGTGGTGGAGTGGCGTCGGGTATCAGCAAGGCTCGAACGGTGGCTTTGGGCTTTATGCACCGCCGATCCAGGTAGATCAGGACCACCAATACGCCATCTGGGTGTGGATGGGTGGAGATGTGTCAGCCGCAGGGTGGGGCACGTTCTCCGGAAGCGGTGCAGGAAACGACCTCAATGTTGCCGTTCCATCCATCACTTGGGAACTCGGATGATGGGAATACCGGCTATCATCTGATGAATTCGCCACTCGTTCCAAAATTGAGCGTTTGGAGATCGAGTGCTGAGGGGAAAGTCTGTTTCATGACGGGAGCAGGTTCTTAGAAAGGAGGCCGTCAGCAAATTGTGGCTATACTGCTCCCTGCTTCCTATTATTCGCTCCCGTTCTCGTCAACCATCCGGATCGCTTTGGCAGGGCACTCCTGCGCGCAGATGCCGCATCCCTTGCAGTAATCGTAGTCGATTTTCACTGGGGTGGACCTCGTGACGATTCCCTCGGGGCAATACATCCAGCAAAGAAAACAGGATTGCTTGCCTGTTTTGGATGGGATGCATTTGGAGCAGTCTATTTCAGGCCGAGAGGTCCTCCAGTCGCCGGTCTTTCCGGCTTCGGCCTCGCAAAGTTTTCCTCTGGCAACTGTAAAGGGGTCTTTATGAGCTTTGCCGGGTCCCATGTAGTTTTTCCTTTTATGCGGAGTGCGCCAAGTCCTTTTACGGCTTCAGGTATAGAGTTCCCGGGGCCGGCCGGACCGGCGGAAGAATCAGGAGCCGTCATTCCCCGGGGTCCGGGAAATAATGGTGCCCTCGCAGGCCAGCCTTGCGCCGAGCACATTCTGTTCGCCCGCCTCACCCTTGAAACGGTTCCTAAGGGCCTTTTCGATACTATCCATGCCAATAAGTCCGGTGGCCTTCGAAAAGCCTCCCAAAATGGCCGTATTGAACAGGACCGCCCCGGAGATAACCAGACCCGCTTTTGTGGCCCACTGCGTTGCGTCGGTTACTGCAACCCGCAGGTGTGAAGGCAAAGCGAACTGATCGGGCGATTTCTTGCTGTTTATTAGAACTAAACCGTCCGGTTGGATTCCTGCCGAGACGTCCACTACGCGCAGTATTGTCTCGTCCAGCACGACCACCACCGACGGATTCTGAACCAGGGAGAAGGTTCTCACCGGATCGCGCGCGAACCTGTTTGTGGCGATCACAGGAGCGCCTCTTCTTTCGGCCCCGAAGAACGGAGCGGCTGTTACTCCTTTGTATCCGTCGTAGAAGGCGGCTTGAGCCAGGATCTCAGCGGCCGTGACCGCGCCCTGACCGCCGCGGCCGTGCCATCTCACCTCAATGTATTTGTTGTTCATTTTTCCGGCGACCTCATCTTGTTCAATTCCCTGAAGCCTGGTTCGTTTTCGGACCTCGATTAATAGCTTTTTAGCGGCCCCGAGTCAACCTCCTGTCAAAATCTTTATGCTGTTCTTCCCGCTCCCTGCTTCCCCCCCCTCTTGCTTCCCGTTTCGAATCCTGTTAATCCTGTCTGATCTTTTGCCGGAATATAAGGAGCTTGAACGAATGGAGCCTCAAGAACGCACTCTCGACTGCCTGCATCTCGAAAACGGCCTGCGAGTCTATTTCATCGACAGGTCCAGCCCTCCTGTGGTGGGGCGCTGCCAGGTCCGATTGCTGATTCTGGCGCCTGTGGAAGCAACCGAGGACCATTTCAGCAACTACCCCGACCCTTCAGGGGCGCTTAGCCGGTTCGTATCCCTTGCCGGTCCCGGCCCGGTTGAGTTCCAGACCATTAAAATTCGAAACTTCGTCGCCCCGAAGGATGTCGAAAAGACCTTAAAAGATATGATGGATGATTTTATCCGCTCGGGTCTCCGGTACCTGAAAAACCCCGGCTTTGCAGCAAAATTTGTCAGGAAAAAGTATGAAGAGCTTCTTGCCGGTGCTGCCGTAAGCGCCGCGCACGAGGAGGCGCTCAGGAATATGGAAGGGGAATGAATTGCGGATTCCGGACTGGATTCTGCGAAAATCCGGTTTGTTTTCACATTGCTCCGGTGGATCGTCGATCTGGTCTTTTATCTGCGTTATCCGCATGACCTGCCTATGCCCGGTAATCGCGGAATAGCTACAGCTTTTGGTCTTGGAAGGTCAATTTGGAGGATCCCCGCCTTTCCCCTCTCCCCGCCATTTTTCTTCTTGACACAGACCTCCGCCTAATCTATTACAATTGTCGACAATAAAAAAAAATACAAACTCGGGTTTCGTTCATGAAGCCGAAAAAATTCTCCAAGCCATACTCCGTAGTCCAACAGATTCACAAGTCCTTGTCGGATGCCATTCTCAACCAGGAACTGCTGCCAGGTACACCTTTAACCGAAATGGAACTGCAGGAATGGTTCGGCGTGAGCCGTGCCCCCATAAGGGAGGCCATCCGCATGCTCGAGTCCGAAGGGCTCGTCGTGGTGAACGCATTTAAAAAGAAATATGTGCGAAAGCTCACTCCCGAGGAGTGGCAGGAAATGTGCACGGTGCTGGGTTGCCTGGAGGGATTTGCTGCCGGTATTGCGGCCCGCCTGTTGACTGTCGAACAACTCGACAAGCTGGGGGAAAATATCGAGCAGATGAAAGAAAAGTACGCAGAAGGCGATATGGCCGCCTGTACTCAGCTTACCTTTGAATTTCACAGCTCGATAATCAAGGCCGCCAATAATTCAGTGCTCAGAAAAACCATAGCAAGCATCATGAGAGGACCTGGATGGTTTTGGCTTACTCGCACCTACTTCCAGGACCCTTCGCTGGTGCTTTCATCGATAGCCGACCATTCGGCGATCCTGAGTGCGTTGCGGGCACGCGATTGCGAGGGAGCGGACAAATTTTTTCGGGATCATTTTGTAAATATCCGGATAAATCGGAAAGAGCATATGTGAGCCAGAATTGAAACACTCGTCTAACACACCTGTCGGGTTTGCAGAGGAGGTACATGGAGGCAACAGCTCAATTAAAAAAAGGCGGCAAATTCACAAGTCTCAGAGAAGCCGTGAGTTTAATCAAGGACGGCGATCAGCTTACAATCGGGGGCTTCACCATCAATCGCAATCCGATGGCTTTGTGCCGTGAGATTATCCGTCAAAAAAAGAAGGACATCTACCTCGTGGTGCACTCTCAAGGCCAGGGCATGGAACTTATGATCGGCGCGGGCTGCGTGAGCCGCGTCGAGCTGGCTTACGGGGGTGTAGCGCGTTTTGCGCCCACGGGCATTAGGTTCAGGAAGGCGATTTACGCCGGGGAGCTTCTGGTTGAAGACTATTCGAATTTCCAGATGATCCTGCGTTTTATGGCCGGGGCAATGGGACTTCCTTTCATTGCCACTACCTCGGGGCTTGAAACCGACATCGTCAAGAAAATGGGTTTTCCGGAAGAAATCCGGGGCAAAGGCCTGGTCCCCCGCCACAAACTCAAGGTGATGCGCAATCCCTGGAACGAAGAAGAAGGCGATGTCGTTTTGCTCCCGCCCCTCAACCCCGATGTAGCCATTATCCATGCTCAATATGTTGGCCATGATGGGACCACGCGAATACAAGGTCTCACTTTTGCGGACCTGGAAGAGGCAAAGGCTTCGAAGCTTGTCATTGTAACCTGTGAGGAAATCGTTCCGACTGAATACATTCGCCGGGATCCCGACCAGAACAGTCTTCCCCATTTTCTGGTCGATGCGGTGGTCCGCGCCCCTTTCGGCGCCCATCCGACTGCATGCCATCATTTCTATGATTACGACTCGAAGCACCTGCGCCTCTGTGCAGAAATGTCTAAGAATGACGACGACTTCCGAAGGTACCTGGATGAATGGGTCTACCCTTTTGAAACCCAGGAAGAATACGTTGCCAAAGTGGGAATCGAAGAGCTTTTGAAGATAAAAGCCAATCCGGCATTCGGATATGCGCAATGTATTGACAGACGCTAGTCGGAAATTGAGGGGTTTAGGGATTAATTCCTAGATCCCTAAATCACTAAATTCCCTAATCCCTAGGAGGGTTACATGGGTAGCTATACATCTCGGGAGATAATGGCCATCAGCGCCGGCCGCCTTGTCAAGGACGGCGACGTTCTGTTTGCCGGCACGGGAGTGTCCCTGCTTGCAGCCACTGTGGCTAAACGAATCCATGCACCGGGGTCGGTGGTTTTTTTCGAAACAGGCGGAATAGATCCCTCGCTCGATGAACTCCCTATGGCAGTGGCGGACCCCCGCGTGATGGTGGGCACATCCATTAATTCCGGCCTCGCCGAAGCCCTGGCGCTTCTCGCTCACCCCAAGCTGCGAATCATTGGCTTGGTTGGGGCTGCCCAGATCGACAGATTCGGCAACATCAACTCGACATGCCTGGGCGACTACAACAAACCCAAAACCCGCTTTCCAGGGGCGGGCGGCGCCTGCGATGCCTTCAGCTTTGCCTATGGCATGGTGGTTTTTATGACCCATGAAAAACGAAGATTTGTCCAAAAGGTGGACTACCTCAGCAGTCCTGGATGGCTAACTGGAGGGGATGCTCGTCGGAAGGCTGGCTTCAAAAGAGGCGGGCCGATGGCAGTTGTGACCAACATGAGCGTCATGAAGTTTGACGAGGTCACCAAAGAGATGTACCTGGCCGAGTACTATCCTGGAATTGAGCCTGCGAAAATTGCGGAAAACACCGGGTTTGAAATCGACATCAGCCGGGCTTTGCCTTTCAAACCTCCAACCGATGAAGAGCTCCGGATCCTGCGGGAAGAAATCGATCCGCAGCGCTTGATACTGGGGGCTGGCGACGAGTAGCTCGATTCCATCCGTAAACCCCGGATAAGAAACGCCCCGCGAGGTTTCTGTTCGCATTTTTGACCTGGAAGAAAGGAATTTTTCGTCCCGGTAGGGAAATCGAACTCCCCACCTCGTATAGTGGAGGGATTTTCGGTTGAAAGCTCTTTCTGCCCACTGTTCACTCATCGCGGAGCCGATGCGGGGGCATGGGAGATTTCGTGTTTCCCCCCTTTCCTAAAGGGGGGTAGGGGGGATTTTGACGCGGAAGCGAACATAATCCGAGATCGCCGATCGATTCCGCCAAACCCTCTTAGGCCGCCGCCGCAGGCAGTGGCCAAGTGGCTGGCGGTCCCACCGCCCGCGGAGGCGTGCGCGATCAAATTTTTGCAAGGAGGAGAGGAGCATTATGAGCGTTGAGAAGGTGTTCATAGTTGGAAGCGGATTGATGGGCAGCGGTATTGCGCAGGTATGCGCCCAGGGGGGGCTCAGTGTGGTCCTGCACGACGAGAAACCCGAAGCTGTAGAAAAGGCACTGAAAAACATATCGTGGTCGGTCGGCAAGCTGGTGGAAAAGGGAACTGTGGCTGGCCCGGCGGAGGCGATCACCTCGCGCATCAGTTCGGCTGCCAGTCTGGAGGCTGCAAGTAAGGCGGATCTGGTTATCGAAGCAGTCTTCGAAAACCCTGACCTCAAACGCGAGATTTTCCGCAAGCTCGACAGTGCGGCAAATCCGGAAGCAATCCTGGCAAGTAACACAAGCGCAATTTCCATTTCCAACCTGGCCGCAGAGACGAGGCGGCCCGAGAAGGTGCTGGGCATCCATTTCTTTTCTCCGGTGCCGATGATGGCTGCCGCCGAAGTGATAAGAGGAATGTACACTAGCGATGAAACCTATGCTTTAGGCGTGGATTTCGTCAGACGAGTCGGAAAGGAGCCCATTCTGGTTATGCGCGATATTCCCGCCTTCGTCATCAATCGCATTAATTACAGGGCCAATATCGAGGCGATGGTACTGGTCGAGGACGGGGTGACCACCGTGGAAAATGTCGACAAAGGGCTGCGGCTGGCCTCCGGAAGGAAAATGGGGCCTTTTGAAATCGGTGACATGGTAGGTCTGGACGTTACCTATGGCGCCCTGATGTCAATCTACGAGGAAACCAAAGATCCTTCTTTCTACCCGCCGGCCATTCTTCGGCGGAAGGTAAAAATGGGACATCTGGGTAGGAAGACCGGCAGAGGCTGGTACGAATATAATCCCGACGGAACTATGAAAAAAAGCGGGTGAATGGGTGAGTAGGTGAATAGAAAGAAACATTCATCCGTTCACCGTTCACTAATCACTACTTGCTGTTCACTGTTCACTGTTCACTATTCACCGTTCGCCTGCTTTTAGGAGGTCTATAAAATGGAAAAAGTAGTAATCCTTTCCGGAGTGCGCACGCCTATTGGCGCCTTCGGAGGAAGTATGAAAGCGGTCCCGGTCTATGAACTCGGAGCTTTGGTCCTGAATGAAGCCATCAAGCGGTCCGGCCTTCAACCCGCCCAGGTTGAAGAGGTCGTTATGGGCCAAGCCTACCAGAATGGAGAATGCGCCAATGCCGCCAGGTTCGCCATATTGGCTGCGGGTTGGCCTGAATCGGTTCCCGGCGTTACCATTGACCGGCGCTGTTGCTCGGGTGTAGACAGCATCATTTTAGCCGCACTAAAAATCCAGACGGGTAACGCCCGGGTAGTTGTTGCTGGAGGCCTGGAATCGATGAGCCAGGCCGAACTCTACTTGCCGGGGGACATCCGATGGGGATTGGGAGGCCGCGTGGACCAAAAATGGGGCTTCATGCCGAGGGGCCACGGAGCGCTTCCGACGTGGGGGCTCCCGTTTTTCGACCGCATTCAGCGCGCCCGCCCGATGTCTCAGCCGATCGAACGCTACGGCGAGCTCAATTCGATGATGACGTGGGCGGAAGCGGCGGCAAAAGCTGAGGGCATTACCAGGCAGGCTGCCGACGAGTGGTCTCTTCGGAGCCATCAGCGCGCCTGTGCAGCCATGAAGGAGGGTAAGTTCGGGGAAGAAATCGTCCCGGTGCCTATCGCATTGGCAAAAGGTCAGAAGGGCTTTTTCAGCGAAGACGAAAGCCCTCGCCCGGACACCAGCCTCAAGAGACTGGCCAAGCTCAAAGCGGTCTATGCCGGCGGCATATGCACGGCTGGGAATTCTTCTTCGGAAAACGACGGAGCTGCGGCAGTCGTGCTTGCCTCTGAGAGTCTGGCCCGCGAAATGGGACTCAAACCCATTGCCCGGTTTGTATCTGGTGCGAATGCGGCTTGCGATCCGACATTGACCTATCCGGCTGTCAAGACGGCCGTCGATAAGGCCCTTGCCAAAGCAGGCCTGGCATTGAATGATTGCACGCTGATCGAGATTCAGGAGGCGTTTGCCGCTCAGATGCTTGCGGACGCCAAGATCATGGGCCTCAACGAGCGCGACCGTGATCTCAAGGTAAACGTGAATGGTTCGGGAATTTCGCTCGGGCACCCGATTGGCGCCACCGGCACAATGCGCATGGTGACCCTTGTGAATGAAATGAAACGGCGGGGGGCAACTTTCGGGCTTGAGACAATCTGCGGAGGGGGTGGTCAGGGGGTGGCCATGATCCTGGAAGGGGTCTCCTGATTCAAATAGGAGGCAACAGCCGGGAATAAATCATTTTAATGGCGCCGGAAGAGCTGGAGGCTTAAAAACATGAGCGAAAAAATCGGCCAGACGGGCAATGGGTCTACTATGTCCTCTGCGGGAGCGCCTGGATCTGTTGCCCAACCGGGTGAGCGGATTTGGATAGCCGTGTTCATTTTCAGTTTCCTGGGTATGGTGGCCGACGGCATGGCCTTGATGTTTTTATCTTACAGCCTTCCGAGCCTCATGGCGGAACTTGGTTTCTCGAAGGTGGAAGCCGGAGCGCTGGCCAGTTACTCGCTCTTGGGAATGGCAATTGGTGGATTTGTGGGCGGTTGGTTCGCCGACCGGTACGGGCGGGTTCGCACGGTCGTCTGGACGATCATTATTTTTTCAGTCGGAACAGCATTTCTGTGTCTGACCCAGAACTATTGGCAGTTTGCTGTGCTCAGATTCATTTCATCCCTTGGGCTCGGGGCTGTGTATGTCGTCTGTAATACCCTTATGTCAGAGTATGTCCCAACCAGCAGGCGCACCACTGTTCTCGGGGCCCTGCAGGCCGGCTGGTCGGTCGGTTATGTTGTCGCGACTGTCCTGGCGGGACTTATAATCCCGGTATACGGCTGGCGTTTTCTCTTTGCCACGGGAATCGTACCGGTGGTTTTCGCTGTTCTGATGCGGCGGATCGTTCCCGAGCCTGCAAGCTGGGTCGAATCGAAAAAGCTGGCCGCGGCTCTGGCAGCCGCAAAAGACCAAAAAACCAAGGAAAAAAATCAGTGGCAGGTCATTTTCGAGAACCGGGGTTATCGAAAGAGCTTCATTCTATGGACGTTGGTATCCGGGTTCCTCCAGTTCGGCTACTACGGGGTGAACAACTGGCTTCCGACCTATGTTGTGAATGAACTTCACTTCGACTTCAGAAAAATGACAGGTTACCTTGTTGGTACCTACGTTGCCATGATTCTGGGTAAAATCATAGCGGGTTACACGGCCGATCTCTTCGGACGCCGATGGATATATGCTTTCGGCGGTGTGGCAACGGCTCTTTTTATGCCCATTATCGTGTATTATCACAGCCCTGGAACTATCGTCCCCCTGCTTGTCTTTTTTGGCTTTCTCTATGGTGTGCCCTACGGAGTTGCCGCTACCTACATGACTGAAAGCTTTGCGACCTCGATAAGGGGGACCGCGGTTGGAGGTTCATACAATTTAGGCCGAGTGGGTGCAGCGATCGCGCCCACGGCCATAGGCCTCATTGCGATGCACTATTCCATTGGCGCAGGGCTGATAGTGATGGGCGGAGCGTACTTTTTGACGGGAATCATTCCGGCGCTTTTCATAAAGGAGAAAATGTACGATCCGCAGAAAGCTGTATGACGGCGTACAGCCTCGCAAATTTATTAAGGTGTTGTGCTAATGCATACCTCAGTATTGAACTTGCAGCAGCATAATTGGCGACCAGACACTCAATTCAACTACTCATTTTTGGGAGGAAACTCAGATGGACTTCAGTTTAAACGAAGAACAGCGAATGGTTCAAGAACAGGCCAGGCGGTTTTGCGAACAGGAAATCCGGCCTACGATGGAAGAAGACGAAAAGAACCACACTTTCCGGCCGGAGATTGTGAAAAAGATGGGAGACCTGGGCTTTTTCGGATGCTGCATTCCCGAAGAATACGGCGGTAACGGGATGGGGTTTTTAGAGTCCGTCCTGATGACCGAGCAAGCTGCCTTGGTCTCTCCGTCCTGGCGGCTTCCTTTCAATCTTCAGAATATAGGACCGGCCGTAACGGTTAATAAGTGGGGGACCAAGGAGCAGAAAGAAAAGTTCATCCCGGGGTGGGCTGCCGGCGAGAAAATCGGATTTTTTGCCATTACCGAGCCTAACGCCGGCTCCGATGTGGCAAGTATGAAAACTACGGCCAAAGACATGGGTGACCATTGGCTGCTGAACGGCCAGAAAACGTGGATCAGCAATGCCCATGTCGGCCATGCAGGAATACTTTATGCCGTCACCGACCGGGAAAAGGGCAATAAGGGCATAAGTGCTTTCGTCCTTGAAATGCACTTACCGGGCGTTACCACCAACACGATCGAGACAAAGCTGGGACTTCACTGTTCCCCCACCGGCGAAATCATCATGGAAGACGTGAAACTGCCGAAAGAGAATATGCTGGGAAAACCGGGCGACGGGTTTAATATCTGCATGTGGATGCTTGGCAATACCAGAATCAGTTGCGCGGCAGGCGCTCTTGGAACCGGCGGGGCATGTGTCGATCTGGCCATAAAGTATTCCAACGAAAGGACCCAGTTCGGGCAGCCGATTTCCAAATTCCAGCTCGTGCAGGGGCAGATAGCTGAAATGGTAATGGAACACCATGCCGCTCAGCTCCTGGTTTACCAGGCTGCAATCCTAAAGGACAAGGGACTGCCGAACCAACTGCAAACGTCCGTTGCGAAGCTTTTTGCCGCAGAATCGGCAGTCAAGGCCGCTAATGAGGCAATGAAAATCTTCGGATCATACGGATACTCCACCGAGTATCCGATAGAGCGTTACTATCGTGACGTTAAATCCTTCCAGATTGTGGAAGGCACCTCCAATGTACAGAAGATGATAATCTCGGGTATCTCGTGCGGCTTCCAGCCCAATCGGTAAGCGCGCTGAAGACTGAAAGCGGAAGACGGAAGACGGAGCTTCAGACCTCATACAAATGATCTCTGATCTCCGTCAACTCTTCCGCCGCTCGCAAGTGGCCATCACTTCCAATGCCCGGCCGCAGTTATCTCTAACGATCATGGCGGCCGATGGGGGCGGCGCTCGATATGTTGTTTGACAATACTGCAGACTAGCGTTAAGATTTTATTAACTGACAGCCGTTAGGGGTGCCCGGTCAATACCGGGCTGAGAAAAACCCTTATACCTGATCTGGGCAATGCCAGCGTAGGGAAATGGCTTGGAAAGAATCTTAATTGCTTCTTACAAGACCGTGTCCCAACCTTGGGGGCGGTCTTTTTTAGTTTATCTGGAAAACGGAATCAAATGGACAAACCGCTGATAATTGCCGGGCGCTCTTTCCGCTCTCGACTTCTCATGGGAACCGGGAAGTTCTCCTCTGCGGACGTCATGGAAAAAGCCATTGAAGCCTCCGGAGCCGAAATCGTCACGGTTGCTTTGCGCCGTGTCGAACTGGACAACCCTCAGGACAGCATTCTGAGTGCTATAGACACGAGCAAATACCTGCTCTTGCCGAACACCTCGGGGGCAAGGGACGCGAACGAGGCTGTGAGGCTTGCGCGGCTTGCCCGCGCTGCGGGATGCGAACCCTGGATCAAGCTGGAAGTGACGCCCGATCCCCGATACCTTTTACCCGATCCTGTCGAGACACTCAAAGCTGCGGAAATATTGGTGAAGGACGGCTTCATCGTGCTGCCCTATATCCACGCCGACCCTATTCTGGCAAAACGCCTTGAAGATATAGGCGCCGCTACGGTCATGCCGCTTGGTTCCCCTATCGGTTCGAGTCGAGGAATACGCACCCGGGACGCCATCGAGATCATTATTGAGGGGGCGACTGTTCCGGTGGTTGTGGACGCAGGCCTTGGCGCCCCATCCCACGCTGCGGAGGCGCTCGAGATGGGGGCCGATGCCGTACTTGTAAACACGGCGATTGCCGTGGCCGGGGACCCGGTTGCGATGGCTGCCGCATTCAAAAAGGGTGTTGAGGCGGGCAGAGAGGCTTTTTTGGCCGGACTGGGGCGGTCCCGCAAGCAGGCGGAGGCATCCAGTCCGCTCACCGGTTTTTTGAGATCGTGATCCTGCGGGAGACGCTCTTTTCGGGATAGTGCAATGAGCTTCTATGACGAAATAAAGCAGACGAACTGGACCGAAATCCAAAGAGAGATCGAAGCCCGCACTGAAGCGGATGTCGAAGCGGCTCTCCGGGCGGTTCGTCCGGGCGGGATCGACCTCGACCACCTCCTGAGCCTGCTCTCTCCGGCCGCCGAAGGCCGTCTGGAAGAGATGGCCTGGGACGCAAATCTTTTGACCAGTCAGCGGTTCGGCAAAACCGTTTCCCTTTTTGCACCCCTATACGTTTCGAACTTTTGCTCCAATAGTTGCGCCTATTGCGGCTTCAATTCAAAAAACCCGGTCATGCGCCTGGCGCTGACCCCCGAGCAGGTCAGGGATGAGGGCAAATTCATTCACCGGCTCGGTTTCAGACACCTGTTGCTGGTTTCAGGTGAGGATCGCAAAGTGGCGTCCCTCGATTACTTCACCCGGATAATCAGTCTGCTGAGGCCCCTTTTTTCATCCATCGCCGTTGAAATCTACCCTATGAGCACGGAGCACTACCGCTCTCTTATCGCCTCTGGTGTGGATGGGCTGACCGTTTTTCAGGAAACCTACAGCGAAGAACTTTACCGGGGGTTCCATCTTGGCGGAAAGAAACGAAATTTCCGCTGGAGGCTCGAAACACCTGACAGGGGAGGCGAGGCCGGATTTCGGCGAATCGGACTAGGCGCCTTGCTGGGTCTTGGGAATTGGCGCGTAGAGAGCCTTTACATGGGCCTGCATACAAAATACCTCATGCGAAAATTCTGGAAATCACAGGTTTCCATCTCGTTTCCAAGGCTGCGACCCGCAGCAGGGTCTTTCCAACCTCCACATTCGGTATCGGATCTCAACTTCGTGCAATTGCTCACCGCCTTGAGGCTTTTTTTGCCTGACACCGGTTTCACCCTGTCCACCAGGGAGCCTGCGGATTTTCGAGACCACCTTATCCCGCTTGGCGTCACTTCGATGAGCGCTGGATCGAAGACTGACCCCGGCGGCTACACTCACCCGCAAAGAAACCATGCCGAAGCTCAGTTTGAAATTGCCGACAACCGCGACCCCGAAACAATAGCCGAGGTAATTCGGCAAAAAGGTTATGAACCCGTCTGGAAGGATTGGGATGAGGTTTTTTTGAAATAACTCCTGGGGGGATGGCTCACCTGCATCGACCGACGACACAAGGGCCCGGTAATGAAAATCAGTATCAATGGCAAAATTAGCGAATACTCGGGGCTGCCCACTTTGAGCGAACTCCTTTTCTCCCTTGGCACCGATCCGAAAAAAGTTGCAGTCGAGCGCAACCTCAGAGTTGTTCCCCGAAGCCTGATGGAAAGTGAACCCGTTGAATCGGGAGACGCTTTCGAGATAGTCAAGTTGGTCGGAGGCGGTTAGTGGGAAAAAATGATGAGGTGAGTAAAGAGGTGGCCGGCAATCTGGCAGCTATCCGGAAGCGAATCAATGCCGCTTGCATGCGTGCGGAGCGCGACCCCGGAGGGGTAAAGCTGGTCGGCGTGACCAAGACAGTCCCCGTTGAGAGAATCCGCGAGGGAGTAGAAGCGGGAATAGATATTCTTGGCGAGAATTACATCCAGGAGGCGAAGAGAAAAAGAGAAATGCTGGCAGGACTCCCGGTTTCCTGGCACTGCATCGGGCACCTGCAGACAAATAAGGTCAAAACGGCCATCGAGTGCTGCGACTGGATCGAAACGCTGGACCGTGAGGCCCTCGCAGTCGAGCTGGACCACAGAGCCGAAATTGCCGGCAGAAAAGTTCCGGTCCTGATCCAGGTCAATATTGGGGCCGAAGGGACCAAGAGCGGCGTAATGCCGGGGGATCTGAGTTCTTTTCATAAACTTGTATCGGGTTTTGACTGGCTGGATGTGCGAGGACTGATGGCCCTTCCGCCCTTTTTCGACCAACCGGAGCGGGCAAGGCCTTACTTCAGGCAGATGCGCTCCTTCTTGGATTCGCTCAGATGCGAGTCCTCCCGACCCGAAAGGCTGAGCGAGCTTTCAATGGGCATGAGCGGCGATTTTGAGGTGGCGATAGAGGAGGGAGCTACGCTTGTGAGAATCGGAACGGCCCTTTTTGGGAGCCGGCAAAGAGAAGAGTGATGATTTCAACTCTTAGAACTTGGTCCTTCACTCTTCAGGGTACGCCTCCGCGTGCTTTTCATCTGTACGTCCGTTTTCATACATGGTTGCTCAGTACGAGCCTCTGACGTAGAACTTCGTAGAGGGCGACAGTTGCGGCGGATGCTGCATTGAGCGAATCCAGGGGGCCGGCGGCCGGTATTTGGACCAGCAGGTCACACTCACTTCTTACCAATGGACGTATTCCCTTTTGCTCGTTTCCAATCACCAGGCAGAGCGGAACGGTAAAATCAACCTCATTCAATCTTTTGCTTCCGTTAACTTCGAGGCCCGCCACCCAGTAACCGGCGGATTTGAGCTGTTTGAGTGTCCTGGCCACATTGGTGACCTGCGCTACAGGAATATAAGCGGTAGCTCCAGCCGCGATTTTTATCACGGTGGCGCTCACATGGGCCGACCGGTCTTTAGGGATTATTACTCCCTTTGCGCCCAGAAAACAGGCGCTTCTGAGCGTTGCCCCAAGGTTCTGCGGATCCTGTATACTGTCCATGACAAGAAGTGGTTCCCGGTCGGCAAGAGTTTTTTCAAGGAGAGTCTCAAGTTCAGAGTAAGGGAACTCCGATATCTTGAGTACCACTCCCTGGTGTTGCGCATGGCCCGCCAGTTGCGTGACGCGTTCGCGGATGCTCCGGGTCACGGGTACCCCTCGTTTTACGGCAAGCTCCTCGATCTCTTGCACCCTTGAATCGCTTCGGGAAAGTACCAGCTCACTTGCGGTAATTCTTTCCGCGCTCAGAGCTTCCCTTACAGGATTTACTCCTGAAATCCAGAATTCGCGTTCTGAGGAATGAATCGTTTTCATTAAAGATATGCTTCTCGCTTATCGGCTGACTGCGAGCCATAGATGTAATTAGGAAGCTAAGCATCTGGATTTGAAAGAGACATCAGAAAGTTTCTTAGCCTGGCTGCCCGTATTGCCCGGCAGGATCGGCCCGCCCGCAGGATTGCCTTCAGGTCATCGACCGCCTCCTGCAAGTCGTCATTGATGATGATGTAGTCATACCAAGGTGATTCCAGAAGCTCTTGCCGGGCAGCAGCAACCCGGATGACTATCTGCTCTTCTGTTTCAGTTGCCCGGTTGCGGAGGCGCTCCTGGAGCACATGCATCGAAGGCGGCAAAAAGAAGATGGTTTGCGCGGCCGGATAGGCGCAATGGACAAGGCGCGCTCCCTGAACATCTATGTCCAGGAGCACATCGTTTCCAGCTTTAAGCCATTTCTCGATAAGGCGCCGGTCTGTTCCGTAGAGATGGCCGTGAACCTCAGCCCACTCAAGAAAACGCCCCGAGTTTATTCCGCTCAGAAATTCCTCAAGGGACAGGAAATGATAATCCTTTCCATCGACTTCCCCGGAGCGAATCGGGCGTGTGGTGCAGGAAATGGAAAACTTTAGATTAGGAGAAGATGCAATGACTCTCCGGATGATGGTAGATTTTCCGACTCCGGAAGGAGCCGATACAATGAAAAGTTGCCCGGTGGTGGCTGGAGGAGGCATAGACCTGTCTCAAGGTATCGGGATTCTAAGGCTGCTTTACCAAGTTGGCCTCTTTGGAGTTTCCGTCCAGAAGAAGCCTTTGGGCAATGGTTTCGGCCTGAACGCCGGACAGGATTACGTGGTCGCTGTCGGTAACAATTATTGAGCGGGTGCGACGGCCCATGGTCGCGTCTATCAATTTGTTTCCTTGTCTTGCGTCTTCTTTTAGCCTTTTCATGGGGGCGGACGCAGGCGATACGATCGCTACCACGCGATTAGCTATCACTGTGTTGCCAAAACCGATGTTGAGCAGTTTCACTTCCATGTTTTCTCCTGAAGCTGGTTGGAGAGGTTATACAGGAAGGAACAAATCCTTCTCCGCTTCTGCCCAAGGGTACCGCCCTCGGTCAGGGCCCAAATGAGTCTGCAGCGATTTTAGTTTCGTGTCCATCAGGAAGCTAGGATAAGGACCGAGTTTCCAATTCGAAAATATGCAACAGCCCCTCGGTTGGTCCTGTCGAACAGGAAATTGAATTTTTATAAAACGCGATAGAAAATGCAAGAGAATTCCTGCCAACCGCTCAGATTTTCTGAATTCGGGAATAATCATGACTCCTTGGCGGAAAAAAAGAAAATTTGATCACCTCGGAATGAGTTATCTCCACACCGAAAGCAGCTTTCTGCGATCTACCCAAATATTGATGAAGAAAAGTTCTGACTTATTGTTAGCCTTCGATAGTGCTGACTATAATTTCCTGTTCCACCATCTTACCCTTGCTGAGGGCAGAATATCTCTTGAACATCCAGAGTTCGGGGATTATTTCAGAGACAATTTCCCCGTTGTCGATGACTCGAACCACCGAACTCTCAGAGACCACCACTGCTACCGAGTTGGTCAGTTTCGTTATGGATGCCGCAGCCATGTGCCTGCTGCCAAGGCCAAGCGGCAAGTTAATTCCTTCTGAGGAAGAATTCAGATAGCGGCAGGCCGAAACGACCGTTCCTTTGTCGGAGACCACGAAAGCCCCGTCTAATTGCGCAAGTTCTTTGACCGTTTGGCGCATGTCGGTATCGGAAATTTGCTTTACTTTAGCAGAATGCCCCAGAAGAGGGTCGAGAATCATGCTTCGGGAATGCTTCATGACATTATCCGAGTCCGAGACCACGAACATTGTCCCGATTCTTCTGCCCTCTCTACCCTCGCGAGCTATCTCCACGGCCAGAATGATGACTTCCTTGAGGGTACCGGGATTTATGCCTCTTTTCTCGGAGCATATCTCGCAGAACATATCCTCCGGCATTTTCATAAAGTATCTTTCCATGTTGCGGCCCTCCTGCAAGGCAATGACCGAAAGCAACTGGCACGCTGCAACAATCATATTGAGTAAGCTTTAGAATAAAGATTATAAAATCATAAAAACCGTTTCGGGAAATTGACAAAGAATGACGGTCCCCGAACGTTTGTAAAATTCCTTTTTTCCGCTATCAAGTGCAGTTCAATTTAATTTAATCATTCGAGGCCGAATTAGAACATTAGGCCGTCACCCCTCTTGTTTCGGAGCGATACGGGGCAGGGTTTGGGAAGGTCCTTGTCAAATTATATACTGGGTCAAGGGCCTTGCGAAACGTTGTCAAATGTGGCACAAATGTAGGCCGCAAAATCGTGTAGAACCAAGAAAACAGGACAAATTCGCAAAAGTTGGAAAACAGGATGAAGTTCATTTCTCTTTGTCTTTTGATATCCTGGTCTTGCCTCGCGGGTGGGCAAATCGGCTTCGCCGCCTCAAACCACCCGGAGCTTTCCTGGACTGAGCGGATCATTTCCGAGGAGGAACTGCTCGCTCTTGAACGATCTGATCCCTCGCTCGACTTGAATACCTGCCGCGAGATTTTAGCCAGGCTGAATACCAAGGAATCTTTCTACATTCGCGAAGATATCCGCCAGGGAAGGAAACTCAAAGTTCCCCTGGATTTCAATGCGTACAAGGACTGGACACCTCTGCCGATTCGGCTGCCTGAAAAGCTGTGTGCGCCGAAGCTTATCATGGTGGTTAAGGACATTGCTTTTATCGGATGGTATGAATCAGGGGTGCTTGTCGGCGATAGCCAGGCATGCACGGGCGTTTCCGGTCAGGATACAAGGGCCGGGTTCTACCGGGTCGAGGAAAAAGATGCCGAGCACACTTCAAGCTCATACCCCAATGATTTTGGATCTCCCGCCTGGATGCCGTTTTCGCTCCACATTTACGAAGCAGTCTGGATTCACGCGGGAAACGTCTTTGGCTCGCATTGCTCGCATGGTTGCGTGATCCTGCCGATTGAAAAAGCGGAAGCACTCTTCAGGTGGACAACGCCCGGGACACCGGTTTTCGTAATGGAGCATGCGCTCACCAGTGAGCAGTGACAAGCGAGGGGGAGAGTACTGACCTTATAGTTGTATCCTACGCCTTCGTCCTCAAGCACGCCTTTTGCATAAGTTTCCAGAACGGACAAATATCTGGAGGCGTATGGTCATGGCAGTCAAAGTCGATTTAGGAAAAACCGGCCAAGTTGAAACGAACGGAAAGCCCACTCATTCTACGAGATCCACCTCTAATAAAAAAATTGAAAACTCCAATGTGTTTCAAGCCCTTCTGAGCGGGCTAAAATTAAAAGAAAGCAGCGGGTCGGTCAGCAGTCTGCGAAACAAGCCTGCATCCTCAGAGCTGGTCAAAAACGATCATCACAGACCCTCCAAAAACCCTGGGGCCATCCGGGGCTTGAACTCACAGGACATCAATAATCTCGCGGCATCAGCTCTGATCGCCATGGCAGCCATTTCATCCGGTCCGAACCGTATCGGCGGCCTCTACTCGACGGGGGCCGCCGGGCAGAACCGGCTTGGCGGGACTTCAAGCTTTGGCGGGGTTTGCGCATCCACGCCGGGAATCGGGACCGGGTTGTGTCCAGGGCAGGAAATCGGCGTTCTGTCAGCTCATTTCGAATCGGGGGAAAAAGGTCCTGGGGCGATCGGCTATGACGATAATGGCGGGACATCCTACGGGACCTATCAGATTTCTTCCAGGGCAGGTACCATGAAGCACTTTATCGATTATCTGTCCGATCAGGCGCCTGACCTCGCCAATAAACTGAAAGCCGCCGGACCGGCAAACACCGGCGCCACTTACGGAAAAATGCCCGCAGTCTGGAAAAAAGTAGCAGCTCAAGACCCTGTACGGTTTTCTAAACTCCAGTACGATTTTATCGAAAAAAGCCATTATCAGCCGGCTGTTCAGGAAATTTCGGATCGAACCGGTCTGGATATCTCTAAAGCTCCCAAGGCGCTTCAGGAGGTGCTCTGGAGTACGGCCGTCCAGCATGGGCCAAATGGCGCGGCAAAAATTTTTACCAAAGCGATCAAACGTACACAAGCCAAAAACGATGGAGTTAAAATCGCCCAACTGATTGACTCTGTCTACGATATGCGAGCGACTCAGTTCGGGTCGTCCGGATCGAGTGTCAGGGCTGCTGCCAGGACTCGTTTCAGAGAAGAGGGGAGAATGGCCCTCGCCATGCTTTCCGATCCGTTCCTCAATTCCCAAGGTGTAAGGGCCTAATCCGCCCCGTAGAGGAAATATTTGCGCGCAGACCAAGAAAAAAATTCCTCCCTCCCCCCGGAATATTTCTGCCTAAAGAAAATATCTCGTTGTAAGTTATAGATATAAAAAGACTTTTAGTGGCTGAGTTGTTTTGGTATCAAGTTTGCTCGCAAATTTGTCCGGAAGCCCGTTAAATCCATTGAAGCAAAATGTTGGTTTCCACTCAAGCGCTATCTAACCTAAACTGGATGAGAGAATGCAATCTGCACAGGTAAACGCTTCACAACTGCTGGCGTCCTTTCTTGGAAGCGAAAATGAGAAAATCGCGCAAGCTATAGCCCCTCATGATTTTGCCGGCGAACTTAAAAAGCTTATGCCGGCGACGGCCATCGGCGCCGAGCCGTCTGCCCGGGATGCCGCGGTAAAGTCCCAGAAGGCGGTGGCGGCCAGATCCCAGGAAAAAGTCTTCCGGTGGCCAGATACCCGCCGCTGCTGAAACAATAAGCTCCCCGGCGCCTTCAATCCGGGAGCAGAGTGGTGCGACAGATTCCAGGACGAAGATAAACGCGATAAAATCGAAGGCCCTAAAGGAGAAAAGCCTTTTCGTTACCAACCCCGCTATCGCCGCGACAGTGTTGGCCGACCTTCAATATCCCGCCGAAACCAGAAAGGCGTGCGAGGGCATGCAGACTAAGCAAGGCCTAATTTCCGTTAAGGACCTGAAATCTGTGCTGGATACTCAGCCTGCGATTGGCTCCGAAGTTCGCGCTCAAGTTCCGGCGGAACACGCTCATGCGCTGGTGGAATCGATAATTGTCAAGGGAGGCGGCACAAACCAGAAAGAGTTTGCATCCGGGGGCCCCCTTCAGTCTTCGGTTCAGATCAAAACCGAAGGATCGTACACTCCCGATGAGTTTCGGGGGCTGCTCGAAAAGGTATTGCAACAGGCGGACACGACACAGTCGCAGATTGTGAAGCCGGGACCCCAACCAGATCCCGGTTCGGCGAAAACGGCGGAAGGTCAAAAAATTGGCCAAACACGGAGCCTTGTTGAAACTGTTCTTCCTTCGTTTATTTCAACAGATCACGAAAATGATGCGTCCAGAAAGATTTTCGCTGAAAATTCTAACAATCAAACGTCTGAAGCGCAAAGCGCAAAGGCGCGAGATCTTAGAGAAGACTCAATTGGAGCTGTTTCAGATAATTTGAAGTCTGAACAGCAACTGAGCGCAGCCAAATTCATCTCGGGCGGCGAGGACCACGAAGGGGTCACCCTTGTTACGGAAGCCGGATTAAAAGGCAGTGCAACAGGATCATCAACATCTTCAGCATCCGCTTCACCCTCCTTGCGGCAGGAAACAGCAGGCATACCTGTCGAAGATCTTGACCCGGTCTTGAAATATTTCGACGCAAGGATAGTGTCTACGGGTTCGCAGCAGCCTGAAGCGGACGCAGTTCCGACCATGGCGCCGAACACTCCTCATGAAACCTTGGCCGCTCAGGCCCAGAACCTGGCCCCTCAGGTCAAAGCGTCTGAAAAACAGGCCGATGGGCCTCGCGGGACGTTGAGTTCATGGAGGCTTCAACAGGACATCGCCGAACAGACTGAGGCGGCCAGGATAAAAACGGTAGGGGCCGAATTCCCATCAGGTGAAAGGTCTTTTGACAGCGATCCGAACCGGGCGGAGGTCCTCTCTCAAGAAAGTTACACTAAGACGCAGGCCGCAACAACCGGCTTTGAGAAAATCCAGGCACTGCCTGGAGAAAATTCGCGGAGCAACGAGATCGACGGGAAGGCCTCGGCGAATCAAACCTTGGGCAACTCAGGCAAAATGAGCGATTCGATTGAGGGTCTTGATCACAGGGAGGATTTGTCCACCGCCGCGCAATCGGAAGATCCCGTTCCAGGAAATGAGGCTCAGGTGTTCGCCACAAAATCCCATTCGGAGGAAATCCCAGCAGAGCTTCGAGAAACCTCGCAGAGCGTTGAGAGTGAGGGGAAGGCTGCCTCAGAGAACGAAATTTTGGGCAATATCGAGGAAAAAGCTGTCCCGGCCGCTGAACCCCTGGCCGGCAAATTGAGCGATTTGCTTAAGGCTAAGGCGGAGGCGATTTCCGTTAAAACCGATCCGGACAAAATCCAGGCAGAGCTTCGAGAAACCCCGCAGGGCGTGGAGAATGACGGAAAGGCAGCATCGGCAGTTGTGAGGGAGAACCCGGCAGAGGCTGGCGGGACAACTGTCAGTCAGCCGGAATCACCTCCCTGGTCTTGGAGATTTGGTTACACGACGGATGATTTCAACCCCAGGGCTGATCTATCCGTATTCCAAGAAGAATCGGACTCAGGCTCATCTGGGCATGGGAGTTCATCGACTCTAGCTGGAATGGACCCACTAACGGTCAGCGAAAGCCACACTGCCCTTTCCGGACTGGATACGGCCACGCTCTCAAAACAAATCGAAAAGCAGTTCGGGAGCAAGGATAGCGCCCCGGAGAGCGCGGTTTTTCAGAATTCAGCTTCGACATTTCAGGGAGTGAATGAGACAAATCTGCCAGTGATGGATAATTCTGCCCAGAACGACTTTGCGCACCAAGATCCCTACCGGTTGGTCGAGCTTGCCCAAGACATGCGCGAGCAGTTCACGGGCGGCGCCACGAGGCAACTTGTCCTCGAGATGGAACCGAATGAACTTGGAAAGATCAGTATCAAAGTTGAGGCCAAAAAAGATGAGATCTCCGTTGTGGCGGTCACCCAAAACGAACCTGCAAGGCAGGCCCTCATGAAGCATTCACTTGAGCTTCGTCAGGACCTCCAGGATCAGGGACTTATGCTGGATAAATTTATGGTTGATGTTAACCACGAGAAATCAGGTGGAAGAAACTACCCCGAAGCAAACAATCCTAAAGGAAAAACCCCGCCAGTAACCAAAACGGCAAAAATCGACAGCATTCAGGCCGCAACGGGACCTGCCTATATAGGAAAAACGGACGGCCAGTCGCGAATCAACATTTTTGCATGAATTAATTCTACCCAGGAAATTGAGCGGCTCAAACAGGATTTCCGCCTCGCGAGGATGGAGTTTGATGAAAGATTCCACGCAGAGTGTGTGGTTTGATGGGCGGGAAACTCGAAGCAACCCCCGGGCGATTTCCGGACGCAAACCAAGTGGAAACTATAACGAGCCAAGTTTTTGTACGGAAAGAGTCCTTGACACTGGTTCAGGTTCGGAGGCGGCTCTGGCGGTGTCAATCCGGAAACGCCCAGCTCAGGGATAGCGTCGAGGTCCTGAGCGCACCAGCGTAATCAATTGATTTTATTACTATAACTCAAAATACCTTCTTGTCCGAACTGGAAACTGATATCAAAATGAGAAAGGCGGCCGAAGCCACCTTTCTGTGTGTCCTGATTCCTTTTTTGTCCAAGAATTTCCCTGCACTATCTTATCAGGTTCACGACTGTCTGGAGCAAGGTGTTGCCGGTTTCGATGGATTTGGAGTTTGCCTGGTAGTCGGCCTGGTAGTCGATCAGGTTGACCATTTGCGCGGTGAGATCCACGTTTGAACCTTCCAACGCTCCGGATATTATCGTGCCTCCCGTGTCGGACGTTGCCCCGCCTTGCCCTGCCGGGTTTGCAACAATTGGGGCCCCGGCGTTGGGGCCCGGAGTGTAATCATTTTTTCCCTCCCGTACGAGACCGTTTGGGTTCGAAAAGGTCGTTATCCCGATTGTGTCGATGTAGGTCGCCGTGGTTGCGCCCGGAGCGATTCCGGTAATATTCCCGAACTGGTCGACGGAAAGATCGGTGGTTCCAGCAGCAATTGTAATGGTCTTTCCACCGGAGTCGAGTACATCGTTGCCACTCTCATCTGTGAGAAGGCCGGCCGAATTGACCGAGAACGCTCCATCCCTGGTGTAAGAGACCGCGTTGCTGGTGGGATTTTCGACGGAGAAGAACCCAGTGCCCTGGAGCATCAAATCAGACCAGTTCCCGGTCTGTATTTCCGAACCGGTAGTGAAATCGGACGTAATGCCGAGCACTGACGAGCCTACGCCCTGGGCCGTAGGGGCGCCGTCTGCAGTTGAGATCAGTCCGCTCACGAGATCGCCGAAGTCTACCGTATTGCATTTAAATCCCGTGGTATTCGCGTTGGCGATGTTGTCGCTAACGACCGAGAGGGCGGTATTGAAAGTGTCGAGTCCTGAGAGTGCAGTGTACATCATGTCGGCTGCCATTTGCTTCTCCTTTTCCGGTTCGTGGATAGATTAATCGGATTCTGTTTTTCAATGCCTTTACTGGATCGGGTGTCATGCCGAGCGGATCACAAATGCCGCTCAGCACATTTCACTTTGTTCAATTCGTGCTGCTCTGACCAGTTACCGCATAGACGTCCGCAACCTGAACCTGGATTCCGTTCGGTCCCGACAGAGTATATGTCGGGGGATTATTGTTAAGGTTGCATGAATAAACTTGCCCGCTGATACCGGTCTGGATTGTTGAGGAAGTTCCGTCGGACGCTGTTGCCGTGACAGTGCAGGTGTAGGCGCCGTCGGCCACAGTGTTCCCGGTGGAGTCGGTTCCCGTCCATGGCACGGTGTAACTGCCCGCGCTCTGAGAGCCGAGGTTCAAAGTATTGACTGTCGCGCCACTGGAGTTCGTTATGGTCATGGTGACCGTAGCCGGCTCGGTGAGCGTGTAGCTGAGCGCGGAGGGGCTGCCTGAACTGACATTGATTGTGCTGCTTTGGGCGGAAATCTGCTTGCCGATAAGCGATGTAACCGTCCCATTGTTTATGGCCGCTGTATATTGCTGGAGATTGCCCAGAAGTGTCGAAGCCTGGCTCAACTCCTGAACGGTCGTAAATTGTGCGAGCTGGGCGGCCAGTTCGTAAGACTGCATCGGATTGGTCGGGTCCTGATTCTGCAACTGGGCAAGGAAGAGCGTCATGAAAGAGTTCGCGTTCAAGGTGTTCGCGGAGCTACTGCTGGACGTCGAACCCGGGGCGGTGCTGAGTGCGGAACCGATCCCAAAAGGCGACTGAGCGCTGGTTGCTGACGTTGTTGACATTATGATCTCCTCTCAGAGCAGTTAGAGAGCAATGATTCGAATTAGGCACCTAATGAAGGAGCAAGAGTGATACCAGCAGGGGGTTATTGTAAAACTATAATTATTTCGGCAGGTTGTGATCTGCGTGTTTCCGGCCTGAGGCATGCGTGCGGGAAATTTTTTCTCACAGACCGTGCACATTTTTCCGGACTAAATTAATTGAGGGATTTGGGAAATCAATTACTGAATTCTTGAATCAACCACGTCAAAAGCTTGACCAGAATTCCGTACACCGAAACAAAGCCGATGCAAACCCTCTGCATCACTTCACACGACTCCATGAGCGTGCGAGCGGGAAAGTGCGCGACCCTTATGATTTGTGGCTTTGTGCATAGCCGCGCGCCAAAAACCCGGCTTCGCGGTCTTTGCCTTTTGCCCTCAAACTCATAGCGCTTCTAATGTTTTCAGTTATGGCATGTTCATTGCTGGTTCTGTCTGCCTGGAAGCTCATAAACGTCCGAATGAAATTTATCCGTATATAAGAAAGGCCTTGAAGAATGCCTCCTGAAGAAGAAAAGAAAGCGGTCCAGGAAAAACCCAAATCAAAGAAACTGCTGATCATCATACCCCTAGTATTGGTGTTGCTGGGTGGAGGAGGAGCGGGCGCCTACTTCAAATTTTTCAAGAAGCCGCCCGATGAGGGGGCGCAGGAAAAAAAGCAGATAGAAAACGCCGCTTACTATGAAATGGACACCTTCATGGTCAATCTGGCCGACCAGGGCGGGAAACATTTTCTGAAAGCAACGATCAAGCTCAAGGTGAGTTCGCCCGGTGTGGTGGAAGAGTGCAAGTCGCGCAGTTTCGAAATAAGAGATTTCGTTCTGACGCTGCTTAACAGCAAAGAATCCGATGATGTTTTGAGACCGGAAGACAAGCAGGCTTTGAAGAAACAGATAGTAGACACTCTAAACCACACGCTTCAAAAAGGGCAGGCCCTGGATGTTTATTTCACCGATTTTCTGGTCCAGTGAAGGCGGTCAGCACATACTATGGAAAAGATACTTTCCCAGGATGAAGTCGATGCCCTACTAAAGGGGCTATCCGACGGCGATATCGAAACCACCAAGGAAAGCGCCGCTACACAAGAGAACATTCGTATGTTCGACCTGGCGAACCAGGACCGAATCGTACGCGGGCGCATGCCTACCCTTGATATAATTAACGACAGATTTGCCAAAATCCACCGCATTTCACTTTCCGGTTCACTGCGCCGGATGCTCGACATAAACGTCTGCCAGGCCGAGATGATCAAGTTTGGCGAATTCATCCGGACACTGCCTGTGCCGACGAGCCTGCATATACTGAAGATTGAACCGCTCAGGGGACATGTCCTGTTCATGATCGAAAGCCGCCTCATCTTCAACCTTGTCGACTGTTTCTTCGGCGGCACCGGAAAGGGCAGCTACAAGATAGAGGGCCGTGATTTTACGTCGATCGAATACCGTGTGATAGATAAAGTGGTAAAACAGGTCCTTCAGGACCTCGAGCAGGCATGGCAACCGGTTACGGCCGTTTCGTTCAATTTTGTCAGATCCGAGGTAAATCCCCAGTTTGCAACGATTATCCCTCCCACCGACGTTGTAATAGTGGTTCGCTACGAACTCGAAATGGACCGCATGATGGGAAGAATGGCCCTCGTGCTCCCATACTCCACCATCGAACCGATAAGATCGAAGCTCTACGCGAGCTTCCAGAGCGATCAACTTGAAGTTGACGAGGAATGGATATTGCGTCTGAAAAAGCTCATTCACGACGTTCCGGTGGAGGTGGCCGTCGAGCTGGGCAGCACCACAATAAAGGGCGCTGATCTGATGAATATGGAAATCGGCGACGTCATAGTACTCGATAATGATGCAAAAAGACCGCTTGTTGTGAAAGTGGAAGGAGTGCCGAAATTAAGGGCGACCGCGGGAATCTGCCGTGGGAATCTGGCCTTCCAGGTCCAAAACGATGCGGGTAACGGCGACTAGCAGGCCGGATTCTGTCTTTTGAATGGGAAGGTGGAAGAAATGGAAAATGAACAAGCTCAATTCCCGAAGTTGGAAAAAGGCGGTGGACAAAAGAGCATAAAGGACTTGGATTTCCTGCTGGACATCCCTCTAGAAATTTCGGTTGAACTCGGCCGCACGAGGATCCTGGTCAACGATCTGCTTCAGCTCGGGCAGGGCTCTGTTATCGAATTGACCAAGCTGGCCGGCGAGCCCCTTGAGATTCTTATAAACCAGAAACTCATAGCACGAGGCGAGGCCGTTGTTGTCAACGAGAAATTCGGGGTGAGAATAACTGACATCGTGAGTCCGATGGAGCGAGTCAAACAGTTGGGGTAACGAAGCGCAGCGCGGGCAGGCCCGCGCACAGAGGGTTCATCCAATGGAATCAGGATTGCTGTTTTTGAAGACGGGGGGTGCTCTGGCGCTGGTGCTGGGCCTTTTGTTCGCCTTCCTCTACGCACTCAGGCGATGGGGAAACCAAGCGAAAAGGCCAGCCTCGCAAGGGATGCTGGAAGTCCTGTCCAAACACTCTTTCGGGCCTCGCCATCACCTGATCCTGGTCAAAGTCACCGGGGAGCGCAAAGTCCTTGTCGGCGTCTCGCCTCAGAATATGAGCCTTCTATCCGTCAACACGCCGTTCCCGTCCGGCAAAAACTCTTTTGACGATGCGACCGAGAATATATGAACCTCCGCCACGAAAAAAAAAGTCAGCGCCCCGGAAGCCGACCGGTTTTTCTCTCGCTCATTTGCCTTATTGCTCTTCTTGTCTTCCTATTTCATCCGATCCTTTGTTCTGCCGCTGGAATTGATCTTCCCGCAGTCAATTTTCACCTGGACGACGCCAAAAGCCCCCAGCAGATATCCGGAGTGCTGCAGATCATTTTCCTTTTAACGGTCATGTCCCTTGCCCCGGCAGTACTCATTTTGATGACCAGCTTTACCCGTTTCGCAATCGTATTTTCCTTTCTCAGGTATGCGCTTGGAACGCAACAGTCGCCTCCAAACCAGGTCATAATCGGCCTGGCGCTCTTTCTCACTTTTTTCGTAATGCAGCCGGTGTGGCAGAGTATTCACGAGGAAGCAATAGTGCCATACGAACAGCACAAAATTTCGGGCGAAGAATTCGTGAACCGCGGCATAGCACCCCTGAAGGAATTCATGTTCAAACACACCAAGCAGGCAGACCTGGCCCTGTTTATTTCTATGTCGCAAAAGGAAAAACCGCAGAACGCCGAAGCTGTTTCGATTGTGACCATAATTCCGGCTTTTGTGATAAGTGAGCTGAAAACGGCCTTCCAGATAGGGTTTATGCTCTATATTCCATTCATAATACTGGATATGGTCGTAGCCAGCATCCTTCTTTCGATGGGCATGATGATGCTGCCGCCAGTAATGATTTCGCTTCCGTTCAAGCTCATGCTTTTCATCCTGGTGGACGGCTGGAACCTTCTGATCGGATCGCTCGTAAAGAGCTTTCAGTAAAGAGGAAAACAGATGGACTCCGAGTTTATCATCGCTTTCGGCAGGCAGGCCATCGAGACAATGCTGCTGGTAAGTCTGCCCGTGCTTGGCCTAAGTATGGCTGTCGGGCTGATAATAAGCATTTTTCAGTCGGTCACTCAAATTCAGGAAATGACGATAACTTTCGTGCCGAAAATCTTCGTAACCTTTCTAGCGCTGTTGCTCTGTGGTTCCTGGATGCTTGGAAAGCTCGCAGGTTTTTTGCGCGAAGTTATCCTCAACATTTCGACCCTGAGATGAGCCACAATGTTGTCTTTTAACGTCAATATCACAGAGCTTGCCATCCTGCTGTCAATTCTTCTTCGCATCAGCATCATTCTTTTCATGTTGCCCATCTTCAGTTCAGCCGGAGTGCCGACGACGGTAAAAGCCTTAATTGTACTGTCCTTTTCAATAATGCTCTTCCCGGTTATCCGGCAAAACATCACGCCCCCTGAACTCGATATGGCGTCATTGGCTTCAGTCATTATAGGCGAGCTGATATATGGAACACTGTTTGCCCTTTCAATGCTTCTAATAATCAGCGCTTTCCAGTTGGCGGGCGAACTGATCGGCTTCGAGATGGGATTTGGATTTTCGCAAACCGCAGACCCACAGACCGGCGCCAAGTTTACGGTCCTGTCGGTGTTGACGCAACTGATTGCAACCATGATTTTTCTTTCTATTAATGGACACCACATAATCCTGAAAATCCTGGTCGATAGCTTCAAAACCATCCCGGTCGGCTCATTTGCGCTCGATTCGGGCATGTTTTCGAAAATGCTCCTGATTTCCGGTATGCTGTTCATTTTGGCGGTAAAGCTGGCCGCTCCGGTCCTTGCCGTACTGATACTCACTCAGATCGGTCTCGGACTGATGTCGAAATTTGCCCCGCAAATCAATATCCTGGCTACGAGCTTTCCTCTAACCATCACCTTGGGCATGTTTTTCCTCGGTTTTACCATGGTCTTCTGGGGAGAGATGGGCGCCCAGTCGTTTACCCGGCTTTTCCACTTTCTGGAGAATTTCTCGAAATAACCTGTTCATCCGGCAAACGAGCACCCAGAGTATTAGTTCACTTTAAAAACTCGACATCAAGCCGGGAATGGAACAGAAACGAGGGCAGGTGAAATCGAGGCTATGAGCTGAAAATGAACTCGCGGAGCGTGGAGGTTAAAAGAATTTCACGTCATGATTCCTCTTCTCCCTATTCAAGGCGGCCTCGATCCAATTCGACGGTGCAGGTGGATCTGACATCGTGCGCACCTTGATACGGGTGCGGTCGTTACAACGAACCGAAATGATACTCTTTATGCCGTAACGAAATTCGGAGTTACAGACCTCAGGGGAAAATCGACCATCCAGAGAGGGGATGCCCTGATCGGTGTTGCAAACCCTGATTCCCGTGAGGTCCTCGAAAAGGAACTCAGGCGGATTTACAAGACAGGGATGCACTCTGGAATTGTCCGAGTGGGAGAGGAACCGCTTTCTATTGGATAGAACCTGACAATTGAAAGGAGGCCGTCACATGGCAACTCAGATCGTGAACGGGATAAACATGTATTACGAGATCCACGGAGAAGGGGAGCCGTTGATCATGATAATGGGCCTGAGGCGGAATGTCGAATGGTGGCATAAACAGATACCCGCGCTGTCTCGGCATTTTCGGGTTCTGATCTTCGACAACAGGGGCGCCGGCAGGTCTGATAAACCGAATATGGATTACTCAATCCGCCTCTTTGCGGAAGATACGGCTGAACTCCTGCGTCTGACAGGCATGGAAAGCGCCAACGTCCTTGGATATTCCATGGGCGGATACATTGCCCAGGAACTGGCCATCAATCACCCTGGCATGGTCCGGAAGTTAGTCCTGGCCGCAACGAGCGCAGGAGGGGCAAGAACTGTCCAGATGAGTCCGGAGCGGATGGATAGGTTCACGGCAAACGAAGGTCTTACCCCCGAAGAGATCCTCAGGAAGGATATGGATATTTACTTTTCGGATAAATACATCTTGGATCATCCCGACGAGATTCGAGAATTTATTGACATATCGCTGCGCTGGTATCAGCCGGCAGATGCCTTCCTCCGTCAGTTTGAAGCGTGCCTCAAACACAACGCGGCAGATCGCCTCCATCAGATCGGCATACCAGTCCTGATCCTATCGGGAGATGACGATCCACTGGTACCCCCGGAGAACTCAAGGATCCTCAAAGAGCTGTTGCCCCATGCCGATTTGACGATCTACCCTATGCTGCGGCATTGTTTTCTGATCGAAGGCAGCGACCGGGCTAACGAGAAAATTCTCGACTTCCTCGCTTGATCCGGGCTGGAGGCAATCAAAAACCTTTCATCCTGGTTTCCAACCCTTACCCGATTTACAGTTTCATTCTAATGCTCATCAATTGAACGAGTTGTCCTCGGTACTCGAACCAGCATCGAGCCGATGAGTTGTCAACTGTGGGGATGGCGGTGGGCCCTGAAGGTGTTTAGGTCAGCCTGTCTCGCGAATCGCTTGCGTGTTTGACGGGAAAATCGTATCTTTTTAAAAGGTTTGGGATGTTCTCAGAGGTTTTAGCGAACAGGATCCGACCCCAAAATTCGGTCCAGCGTCCTTTGAGTCAAGGTGAACCATTGGTATGGAAAGAAGAAGGGGGTTGAGTTATGCCTAAGATCCTTGTTGTCGATGATGAGGAACACATCAGGCTTCTATTTTCGGAGGAACTGAAAGAAGGCGGATACGAGGTCATCACGGCTGAGGGCTGTTACAAGCTTCTCGAGACAATTGGAGCGGAGAAACCGGATTTGGTCGTTCTGGACATAAAGATGGTTGACTGCAATGGTCTGGAAATCCTTCAGGACATCCGCAACCATTTTTATGACCTGCCTGTTATACTCGCGACTGCATACGATAGCTTCAGAGACGACATGAAATCGATTGCGGCCGACTTCTACGTTGTAAAGAGCTTTGATTTGACCGAACTAAAGAATAAAATCGCTATGGCGCTCGAAATGAAACTCTCAGACTCCGCTTGACAACGCAGCCTGCAGGCCTGTCTGGTTTGTCAAAATGACGATAATCGACTGCATTCTTACTTCTCCGTTCGTGTCCCACCAATCGTGACCTCCCCTAAACGGGAACTTTGGAAAACGAGGCCCTCCCTCCTCAATCAGTGTATCTCGTAGAATGGCGACTGTATCATTTGCCATCTTCTGAAGAATTTCGAGAATGATTTTTTCATGCACCGTTCCAATAATCCTAGATCGAGTACTTGGTGATGTCTGCGGCTGTCTCTTGGGCGGACGTGTTGTTGTGTGCGTCTGGAATTGCCAAAACCGGTCTTATTCGCATATCACTTGCATGTTCGATTCCGAAATTGTATGGTTTTGCGGACCTTGAGGCCGTTCCAGGAATTTTTGGCTCATCCGGAAAACGAGTACCTGCAGATTCTGAAAGGACAGTACCTATCCGGCGTGAATTCGCCGGGGGGCTTTCAGAGTTACATAAAAAAGGGATTTCCGGGCGAATGCATCAGTATCCAGACAGACATTGGTGTGGCGGATTTTATGTAACCCCTGAAGGGTAAATACGGTTCGTGTTCATCCTTAACCCGGGGTGGCGTCCCGCGAGGCGCGAGACTGACCCCGGGCCGACTTATCAAGCCCCTTTGTTTAGGGGCACTGTCCATTCGGGGCTGGAAATCCAAACCATAGGTACTCGTTTGCCGGATGAGCCAAATTTTTCCGGCAAAATCCAATTCTAACTGCTCAGACTCATCACGCATCAAGTAGATGCGTTATTCCTGCATGATCAGGGGAATGATAATGAACCGTGAAAGAGTTTATATTTCATTTGTCCGCCCGATCAATTGGGACACTGTGAATCCTTTGCTTGATGCTTGTAACCAAGCCGTGAATGATGGCGCAAGACAGTTGTACCTCCTGTTGAGCAGTCCGGGTGGAGATGTTGACCCTGGTGTGGCAGTGTATAATCAACTGCTTGGTCTGCCTGCGGATGTAATTACTCACAATACCGGGTGTATCGATTCAATAGCTAACGTAATTTTCCTGGCGGGTTCCAAACGGCTGGCTTGCCTTAACTCTACTTTTTTGTTTCATGGTATTCATTGGGATTTCTCTGATGCCGTAGAGCTTTGGAGGCCGCAGTTAATGGAAATAACCACTTCATTGCAGGCGGCGGAAAATAAAATGAGAGACATTATTGTAAACAGATCGAATTTAAGCATGGAGGATGTTGACGCATTCTTTGCCGAAGGAGCAACGAAAGATGCTGCGTTCGCGCTGTCCAAAGGAATCATCAGCGCTATTGAAGATGTCAACATCCCCCAGGGAGCGCATATTATTCAGACTTAAGTTTAAAACTCAGTCCTTAGTCCTTGTTTTCCTGCTTTCCACGAGGCTCTTGCGGCCGGCGGCCCGCAGGAGTCATTCGTGGCGAAATGTTTAGAAGAAACAGGATCGGGGATACTCCTTCCAAACCTTTCCCGGCCGCTGGATATTGATTAATCGACAGGAGGAATAATGGATACTTTAAAACCGGGTCCGCTCTCCGACGTTACCGTACTGGACTTCACATGGGTCCTTGCCGGGCCGCATGCAACAAAGACTCTTACGGACATGGGCGCCAATGTGATCAAGGTGGATCGTTACAAGGAGGGCGCCAATGAAAGATTGCAGTCTTTGCGGGTCGAGAAGGACGGCGTTACTCAGAGCAGCTATCACCTCAATGTAAACAGGGGCAAAAAGAGCGTCTGCGTCAATCTCAAACACCCAGGGGGAATCAAGATCATCCATGGACTGATCAAGGTCAGTGACATAGTGACCGAAAACTTTGCTCCCGGGGTTATGGAACGGCTAAAACTCGATTATGAAGCGGTGCGCAAGATCAAGCCCGACATTATCTACTGTTCCATTTCGGCCTTCGGCCACTGGGGGCCAAACAGCGATAAGCCCGGCTATGACGTGATCGCGCAGGCCGCCAGCGGATGGACGGCACGGAGCGAGCCGCCCATAATGGCCCCCATGTCGATCGGGGACACCACGGCTGCCATGCACGCCAGTACGGCCATGCTGGCCGCCCTGCATCATCGCATCAGGACCGGCCAGGGACAAAACATCGATATTGCAATGGTTGACTGCCTTTTCAGTCTTCACGATCAAGCTTTCCCCTGGTACTGGATCAGTGAAGCGGTGGGAAAACCTTATGAAATGGCCCGGACAGGACAAAAAAGCATCGGCTTTGCCCCCTATGGCGTTTTCAACGGAAAAAACGGCCAGATTGCCATCGCCTCCATGACGCAGAACCGGTGGCCGCAGCTTGTCGATCTGATGGGCCCCAAATACAAATGGTTGAATGAAGATCCCCGCACGGCCGGACTCTCCAACCGAAGCACTCCGGCCAACGCCGGTTATGTCCACCAAGCTCTCGAAGAGTGGGTCATGTCTCAGGATTCAGTGGAAGAGGTCGAGCGAAAGCTGGAGCTAATAGGGATTCCCTGCTCCCGCGCAAAATCCATCGCCGAACTGGCCACTGTGGACCCGCAGATCGGCGAGCGGGAGATGAGGCCTACCGTGTACCAGCCCTTCCTTGGTCCGGTCCGAATGTACGGAAGCCCTCTCAAGTTCTCCGAGACCCCTTCCGGCCGTCAGAGGATATGCCCCTTTCATAGGCGAGCACAATAAGGAAGTCCTTTCTTCAGTGCTGAACTACAACACTGAAACAATCGAGGAACTCTATCGCGATAAGGTACTCTATCATGCCCCCGAGGTGGAAAGGCTGCCCGAGGAACTGAAAAAGCAATCCAATACTGTTACGAAAGGATAGGGCTGCTGATTCAAACGATTGGCTCCCATCCCCTAAGAATCGAGAGAGGATTGATATGCCGATCTTGAACGGGAATCAGCCAAGAGCCTCTGTTCCCCATAGACTTCTCAAGGCGGCTTGGTTCTAGGATCCAAGCCGCCTTTTACCTCAACTATTACCCTGTCATATCTGAGCGACCAAAGCATCAGGCGCTCCCATCTTTTCAGCAACCCAGACCATCATCTCCTCTATACTCTGTCCCCAATGCGAAATTATCATCGTTATCGAAGAATTCCTCACATCTCCGCAAAAATCCAAACCTCAGGTACTGCCGGATGAGCCAAATAAGTATTGTTGCTGGGACATCCGTCAAGCCCCGTTCGGTTTGGGTTTATTACCACAACCTCCGTGTGTAGTTCCGGTTCGGGTGAATTGGAACGGTTTGCGCATTAAGCAATGGCGGCGAAATTGCGGAGATCCTTAATCGCCAGTGAAAGCTCCCGTTCCGGTTCGGAAAAGCATGGGCGCAACCGTGAACTTCTATGCGGAAAAGGGGGGGAACTGTTGTGATCGGCGGCAGCACCGGGTTTGCAGGGGCGCTATCACAACCGGACAAAAATTTGACCAGCCAAGCATTTTTTGACATCACGACCCAAAGGAGCGGAGTGGGGAGGCGATTGATTCTAAAGCGAAAGGCACTGGACCCCGGGCCTTCGCCGGGGTGAGGGCCTTGTAACCAGGGGAGCGGGGAAGAGTGATGAGGAGTGGTGAGAAGTGAAGAGCAGTGATGAATGATAAATGAAGAGGAGGGGCGGGGAGCAAAGAGCCGGCACCGGAGAGTGGCTACACTTTTCGGGCGGGGAGTTTTTTGACGTAGAAAAACTCCCCCCCTGCGTGAGAATTGGAATTGCAATCTTTTTTCATCACCTTATAGCTGAAAGAGCAGTGAATTGGCGCAATCCCAGGAAAGAACTGAACTGCCAACCGCAAAACGGCAGGGCGAGGCGCGAAGGAAGGGGCAGGTCGCCAAAAGCCGGGACCTGACATCTGTAAGTGTCCTTATCGCCGGTGGAGCGGCAGTTTATCTGTCCCGGAATCTCATATTCGGAAATTTCCGGCAGATTCTCGAATCCTCCTGGTCGAAAGAGTCGTTTTCGACTCCCTGCTACTTTGCCGTTTCCGGATTTTTCACGAACATCATAGCGTCACTTTTCATTATGCTTGCGCCCGTTATCCTTTCGATCGTAGCCACGGCAGTGATTCTGAACCTGGTACAGGTAAAGGGATTTCTGTTTTCGTTCGAGGCCTTGCGGATGAGCTTCGAGAACCTCAATCCGTTGAGCGGCTTTCGAAGGATGTTTTCACTCAGGTCTTTGACCGAATTTATCAAATCCGTATTCAAGATGGCGATAGTCGCATATGCGGTGTACTCGGTTCTGTGGCCCGAGCGCGTTGCGTTATCCGAACTGGCCGGGCGGGAGGTAGCCGATTTTTTAAACCTTACCGGAACGCTGGCCCTCAAGCTTTTGTTTCGAGTGGCCGGAATCATGCTCTGTCTGAGTTTTGCCGATTTTCTGTACCAGAGATGGCAGACCAGAAAAGACCTTATGATGACGCGGCAGGAGATCAAGGAAGAGCACAGGCAAAGCGAAGGAAACCCACAGATAAAGTCAAAAATCCGCACGATCCAGAGATCGCTCGCCAGGCAGCGAATGCTCTCCCGGATACCTAAGGCAAGCGTGATTATCACGAACCCTACTCATTTTGCGGTAGTGCTTCATTATGAGACCGGAATGCAAGCGCCAATTGTGGTGGGCAAAGGCGTGGATTTCCTTGCCCAGAAGATCATTGCCACAGGCAGGAAGCACGGTGTTTCAATAGTGCGCAATCCTCCTTTGGCACGTGCTTTGTATAAACAGGTTAAGCTCGACGAAACGATACCTATAGAACTCTACAGAGCTGTGGCGAAAATACTGGCTTTCATCTACCAGCAGAAACAAGGGACGCTGCGGAATCAGATGAATTAAGGGATTGAGGGATTGAGGCAGGAAGCATGGCTAAGCCGGAAGTTGGACAGAGTCTTTTAAGCGATCGGCTGAAGGCGGTTTCAGACGGAGACGCCCTAATGGGCATAGGGATGGTCGGCATCCTGTCCGTCATGCTTTTGCCTCTGCCGAGCAGTTTTCTTGACGTTCTGCTGATAATAAATATTTCGATAGGGCTGTTGATCCTCCTTACGGCCATCTACAGCTACAAACCTTTAGACTTCATTGTTTTTCCTTCTTTGCTTCTTGTGACCACGCTTTTCCGCATCGCCCTGACAGTGGCCAGCACCCGGCTCGTGCTCCTGCATGGACATGAAGGGACAAAGGCTGCCGGACTGGTTATCCATGCGTTCGGCAGTTTTGTTGTGGGCGGCAATTATGTAGTGGGTTTTGTCATATTCATAATCCTGGTGATCGTAAATTTCATGGTGATCACCAAGGGCACGGAGCGCATCTCCGAGGTTGCGGCCCGATTTACTTTGGATGCCATGCCCGGGAAACAGATGAGCATAGACGCCGATCTCAACACGGGTCTGATCGACGACCGGGAAGCGCGCAGGCGGCGCGAGCAAATCCGCCAGGAGGCTGATTTTTACGGCACGATGGACGGGGCGAGCAAGTTTGTCCGCGGGGATGCCATGGCGGGCATTCTTATTACGCTGGTAAACATTTTCGGCGGTCTGGCCATAGGCGTTCTTCAAAACGGAATGCCTGTATCGGAGGCTTTCCAGGTCTATACCCTTCTTACGGTTGGCGATGGACTGGTTGCGCAGATCCCGGCCCTTATAATTTCTTCCTCCGCAGGCATCCTTGTGAGCCGCGCCGCCTCGGAAATGGGCATGGGCGCATCCCTTGGCAAGCAGTTTAGCGTACATGCCAGGCCGCTCCAAATCACCGGCACGATGCTCTATTTTCTGAGTATTGTTCCAAGCTTCCCGGCAATTCCGCTGATTCTGGTCGGTACGGCCATGTTCGTTCTCGCCTCATATGTGACCCGGAAAGGCAAAAAAGAGTTTGGAAAACAAGATATCCACGAACCCGATGCCGCAAGGCCCCGGGAGGGTTCGGACCTTCCGCCTCTACTTGATATTCTTGAACTGGAACTAGGCTACGGGCTTATTCCTCTGGTCGATGAATCCCAGAATGGAGACCTGCTGCCGCGAGTCAAGGCAATACGGCAGCAACTTGCCCTCGATTACGGGATTCTTGTCCCGGCTTTACACGTAAGGGATAACCTTCAGTTGAAACCGGCGGAATACAGGTTGCTCCTCAAAGGCAACCCGGTCGGAAAGGGTGAAATCATGGTCGGGCATTACCTGGCCCTGAGCACGGGCGAAAGCAGCGTTGAAATAAAGGGTATCCCGACCAGGGACCCGGCATTCGACCTGCCGGCCGTGTGGATCCCTGAAAGCAGGCGGGATGAGGCTTCGAGGGCCGGCTACACGGTGATAGACCCCTCGACTGTTGTTGCCACTCATCTGACCGAACTGTTCAAAAAGTACGCGGACCAGATGTTGACCCGCCAGACGGTACAGCAGTTGCTCGACAACCTCGCGCTCCAGCAACCAAAGCTGCTTGATGAGCTTGTTCCCAACCTGCTGTCGCCCGGAGTCATTCAAAAGGTGCTCCAGAATCTTATCCGGGAGGGAGTGACTGTTCGAGATCTTCAATCGATCTGTGAAACTCTGGCCGATCACGGGACGGCCACTAAAGACCCTGATATTCTTACGGAATATGTCCGTCAGACCTTGGCACGCACTATCACGCGTCCTTATGAGACTGAAGACCAGAAATTCCCGGTCCTGTCGCTCCAGCAGTCTCTGGAGGAAAAACTCACACGCGGAATCCAGAAGTCGGAGCACGGCAGTTTTCTTAGCCTCGACCCCGGATTTCTCCAGCAGTTCCTCCAAGCGACAAGCGACGAGGTTAAACGTTCGGTGAGCCTGGGGTATCACCCTGTGCTGCTCTGCTCGCCTGCAATAAGGCGCCACCTTAGAAAGCTCCTCGAGCGCTTTTTGCCGGATGTGGCGGTGATCAGTCACAATGAATTGAGCAATTCCCTTGAAATCCGTTCGGTGGGCATAATCAGGATGGACTATGCAGGTTAAGATTTTCAAAGCGCCTACGATGGAAAAAGCCCTGTTCCAGGTTAAAAAGGAACTCGGGCCGGATGCTATTATCCTGAACAGCAGGAAGGTTGAGTCAGGGATCGAAGTCAGCGCGGCTCGAGAGCAAGAGCCCGCTCCTGCCAACGACAATCGGGCGAACGCGGATGCGTCAGCCGAAATGCTAAATGGCATACAGGAGATAAAGAGCTTCCTCTCGCTCCTTATATCTTCGAAGGACCAGTTGACCCAACTTCAGTCAAACCAACCGTTGGCCGAGCTTTATCATTCTCTTCTCGTTCGTGGCCTGGACGAAAAGCAAGTTTTCATTCTTCTGAGCAAGGCGGTATCGGACCTTGACGGTGAGCCGTGCGACAAGCGTCACATATACGACGCCTTCTGCAAGCGGTTTGTTGCGAAAATAAGTTGCGCCAGGCCGTTCAGAGGGATCTCCAGTTCGAACGGTCCGGCCGTTTTTACTTTTTTAGGACCTACGGGGGTCGGAAAAACGACGACCCTTGCCAAACTGGCGGCATATCTCAAAATAAAGCGCCAGCTCGGGCTGGGAATCATTTCGCTGGATACCTACCGCATTGGCGCAGTAGAACAGCTCAAGACTTACGCCAACATCCTGGAAGTCCCCTTCAGCGTGACCCAGAGCAAAACAGAACTCACAGGCGTGCTCCATGATTTCAGGCATTGCGACGCCGTCCTAATCGACACCACGGGCAGGAACTATCTAAACCGCGGGTACGTGCGGCACCTGCACTCTCTGTTTGATAAGGCCCTTAGACTGAACCATTTTCTGGTCCTAAGCGCAACAGCCAAGGACGAAGACCTGCAGCAGACAATTCTTCATTTTCGAGAAATCAATATCAACAGTCTCATCTTCACGAAACTCGACGAGACGTTTCACCACGGGTGCATTCTCAATCAGTTGCTGAGGTTTAATTACCCGGTCTCCTACATGGGCACGGGGCAAAGGGTACCGGAAGATATAGAAGCTGCCACTCAGAAGCGGCTGCTTTCGTTCTTGCTCCCGGCAGGCAATCAGACTGCATAAAAGGGGTAAAAGATGGATCAGGCGGTAGGACTCAGGAAAAAAGGAAACAACGAAATCAAAGTGGACAGCGCCGTTACCTCAGCCATGCCGGTGCTGCAAAAGCCAGTCAGGGTCATTGCTGTCGGCAGCGGAAAGGGCGGGGTCGGGAAGAGCAACGTGGTGATCAATCTTGCGGTGGCCCTGGATCGCCTGGGGCTCCGAACGCTTATAATGGACGCCGACCTGGGATTGGCCAATATCGATGTCCTTCTAGGGCTCACTCCTAAGTACAACATGAGTCATGTGTTGAGCGGTCAAAAACGGCTCGATGAGGTTCTTGTCGACGGTCCGGGCAGAGTGAAAGTCATGCCTGCCAGTTCGGGTGTGCAGGAACTCACCAAGCTCACCGACGATCAGAAGCTGCTCTTTCTGGAATTGCTCGACGGTCTGGAGACCGACATCGACGTCCTGCTCATAGACACCGGTGCGGGAATCTCGGATACCGTGCTCTATTTCAACCTGGCGGCCCACGAAAGAATCATCATAGTAACACCTGAACCGACTTCACTTACCGATGCATACGCTCTGATAAAAGTGCTCTATTCCAAGCACAGCGAGCGTCATTTTCGAATCCTTGTCAACTCCGCCCCCGACGAACCCTCGGGGAAATCCGTTTTCGCAAAACTGAGCAAAGTAGCAGATCACTTTCTGGATGGACTCTCACTCGATTACCTGGGGACGATCCCCCACGATAAGTCGGTAACCAGATCGGTGCTGCAGCAAAGACCTGTACTCGAGGCTTTTCCAGAAGCACCAGCGTCGAAGGCTTTCCTGCAGGTAGCCCATACTATCTGCAGGACCCGTCCCAACGTTAACCAGGGCGCGATTCAGTTTTTCTGGAAACGACTCCTCAACGTTTAGGAAAAGGGATGATCCATATGGAACAGAGCGCCAATACGGCTCGAAAAAATCCTTACGGCAACCAGGGTGCAGAATCATTTGCAACCCAGAGTGAAAGGGACAAGGCCGTGATGGAACACAGCGACCTCGTCAGGTATATCGCATTCAGGCTCATTTCGAGGTTGCCGGACCACATTGCCGTAGAAGACCTGATGAGCGCAGGGATCCTGGGGTTAATCGACGCCATCGAGAAATACGACTCCGGTCAGGGCATTCCATTCGAGTATTACGCGAAGATCCGCATAAAAGGGGCTATGCTCGATGAGATCCGCTCCATGGACTGGGTACCCAGGTCGCTGCGACAAAAAAGCGGTCTCCTGGAGAAAGCCTGCGTAAACCTGGAACAAAGGCTAGGGCGTGATCCCACCGAAGAGGAAACCGCCTCGGAGCTGAACTTGAACATGAATGAATTTCATAAGCTCCTGGATGAAGTAAAGGGCATCTCTTTTTTGCCCGAAAATATCCATGACTTCGTCCGTGAAAACAGGGAATCTCACATGTTCTGCTCCGGTTCGGAGGAACTATTCGACGCAACCTACAGGCAAGAAATCCGCGTTCATCTGGCCGAAGCCATTGCGGGTCTTGCCGAAAAAGAGCAGCTTGTCCTGTCGCTCTATTATTATGAAGAGCTGACCATGAAGGAAATAGGCGTGGCTTTGGGGTATACGGAGTCGAGAATCTCGCAGATTCACACCAAGGCAGTGTTGAAGCTAAAGACAAGGCTGGCCAGAAGACTCAAGGCTGACGATCTGCCCGGATTCATCGCGAGCGAACTTCGAGCGCCTCAGCCCAAGCCAGTTCTTCTCCAGCAGGCCTCCGTGACGAAGTAGGGCAACGGTGGCCGGCAAGAAAGGCCGGCAGATGGGACCCAAACGGAAGATACCGAGTGAGGACACGAGGGCTGAAGCTGAAGGAAAAGACGAGGGCCGTCCAGCCGGAGAGGATGTTTCCGAGCATCCAGCTCGGCAAGAGCTGAAAGGATTGCCGCACGCCGAGGACGAAACGAACTCGGAGAATGGAGCAAATGAAGCCGGGGTTGATGACGGCGCAAGTCCGATCCGCTGGCTACTCCGGTTCAAAAAGGTCCTTCTGCCGGGCCTTGCGGCATTGTGCCTGTTTTTAGCGGCCGGCGGCTTTCTCTTAATCAAGTTCAAATCGCATGGAGGGCTTTTTGCCAACAGTTTTCAAAGACTGGAACCGGTGACCAGCATAATGCGTCCCATCCCCATGCCCGACTACCGGGAGATGCTCGATTTTCTGCTCGTTTACGATGTTGAAGGTCAAAAGATGATTACAGCCCTCAGAATGGAAATGGGATACATGAGTCCGATGCGGTATCAAAACTTCAAAGAACAGAACGTGGCTTTCCGCGATACTGTTTATTCTTTCCTTCTAAAGCAGAACATGCCCGGAAACTCGGTAAAGTCCTGGCATTCAGTTCTGGAGAATGATCTTGCCGATTTCCTGAGGGTGAAACTGCCGCAGGGCTTTCCGGACAAAATCCTTTTAACCCAGGTCGAAGACCTCTGAAAGGGGCCGCATGGAATTCATCACAAAGCTTTCTGGAAGTCTGGCCTCCTTCAACAGCATGTTCCAGATCGGCGTCGATGTGATAATCCTTGGGTTGCTCGGGGTCATCCTGACTGTGAAAAAGCTTCGAATCTCGAAGAAAGATGAAGCGATAATGAAATCCTTTGAAAAGATAGTAGAGGAAACGGCGCAAATATCTCAGAGGTTCGAAATCAATCTTGAAAAAAGGCAGGACTTGCTCCAGCAAATAACCGCCAAGCTTGACCAGCGCATTCAGCAGGCAGAGAGCTTGTGTACCCGGCTGGAGACTGAGTTCTCTCGGATAAACACTGACAAACTTGCAGTTCAGCCCCCTTCGAGTGCTGGGCCGCACTCCCAGGGGGCCGACCAGCAAAAAATCCTGCTCCTTGCCAGAAAGGGGCTGGATGCCTCTGAAATAGCCAAAAGCCTCAGAAGGCCGGTCGGGGAGGTCGAACTAATCCTGAACCTGCAGAAAATATCTTTATGAAGAGAGGGATTGAGGGATTGAGCCTGAAATTAGCGCTTTCTCCGGCAGAAAATTTCTAAGAACACGAGACACCGATGGACACGGATGGAGGAACGTTGCGGGTAATTCAGCATCTATCCGATTTGGGATGAACTGATACCAACTTGCGTTCAGGAGCGGGCGGGGACTTTTTTGACGTAGAAGAACCCATTACGGCCGGTGATAAACCCCATAAGCGCTTAAATAAGCGCTTATGGGGTTGAACTTACTGAAGCTCGTGTAATATAATTCCCGTCACCCGGGCGCAGGCGGGGGCCAGTGTTTTTGATTTTATAATGAAAAGCGAGAGTGCTGGATTCCGGCCCCGGGACTAGGCACTTCCGGGGCAGGCTCCGCTGGAATGACGATGGTGCGTATTCACTGCATGGGCTTATTATAAAGGAACTTATGAAATGCAACACTAGTATGGCGCCAACCAAGTTTGGATGCGTACGGACATGCAACCCTTCATTCCGGCGCGTCCTCACAAAAGATCGGACGCGAACTTGAAGCATTTAACGCTGGCTCGGATGTTTAACGCAAATCCGAACGAAGTGAGGGTTCAAGCCGGAATCCAGAGTTTTTTACTTAGTTAGAAGAACTGTGTCCCGACCTTCGCCGGGGTGACGATCCCTTACAACATGTAAATACTTTGTTGACAATGTACTAGAAGTGGGAAGCGCAACACAAAGATTTTGACAGGAATAGTGAAGAGTACAGCGGACCACCATCAGACCATCTGAAGCGAAGCACTTTTTCGGTAACCACCGCACTTATGCAGACGTCCGGAGCTATAGGACCACTTGCGGGCCAGTGAAGAGCTGAGCTGAGTTCGAAATCCAAATGTTGTGGAATACCGGAGAACAACTGGAATACATAGTGATTTGCACCCCTTATGGCCTTGGCCATAGCCAAGCTGCACCACGGACCCCGCTGGAATCCCCATGCTTGTTGCGGATGATCGGCGTCTCTGCCTCGCTACCGAATACGTAGGACGGTAGCTGCGGGGGCACCAACTCGTACAGCTCGTCCACCTTGCTCATACCCCCACCGATAACGACTACGTCCGGGTCCAAGATGTTAATTGCATGAGCGAGGCATCGAGCCAAACGATTGGCATATCGCTTCAATGCGGCCGTGGCAGCGCCATCGCCGCTACGGGCCAGGGCGACGATCTGTGCCCCATTCAGCTTGACGGGCATGTAACCTGTCAATTCAGGTTTTGTCCGGGCGTAGTCGTCGGCAAAACCTGTTCCCGAGATCCATGTCTCGATGCAGGACGACTTCCCACACCAGCATGCAGGGCCCGGGTATTCCTCCTCATTCATCCAAGGGAGTGGATTGTGCCCCCACTCACCAGCCACCAAGTTGACTCCTGCCCATGGCCTTCCGTCAATAGCAACACCGGACCCACAACCAGTGCCGAGGATCACTGCCAATACGACACGGAAGCCCGCGCCCGCGCCATCGACCGCTTCGGAAAGAGCGAGACAGTTCGCGTCGTTCATGCACCGCACCTCGCGATTAAGGATGCGGCCCAAATCCCGGTCCAGGGGATGGCCGTTCAGTGCATTCGTGTTGGCGTTTTTGACGCACCCTGTTCGAGTCGAGATTGTGCCGGGAATGCCGACGCCGACAGTCCCGATCTGACACAGTGCCGATTCCGCTTCCGCAATCAATTCGGCAATGGCGGCAACGATGGCTTTGTAGCTGCCGGGGTCGGTATCGACTCTTTTCCGGTAGATTTCGATCCCATCTTCGTCAAGTGCGATGATCTCTGTTTTCGTCCCTCCCAGATCGATCCCGAATCGCATCGATACTCCCTCCACTAATGCGAAGAGCAGTAATGAATGATGAGTGATGAGGAAGGAGCGTGAAGTCTCTTGCTTCCTGCTCCGCGTTCCCTGTGAATCCTGTAAAAGGTCTTCTGGTCGCTAAATGACCTGTCTACGACCAGTCTCTTTATACCAAAAAAATTGGTGGGTTGCGCTTAGCCCTCCCGGTACTTTTCATGGTTTAGAATGTCAAGCCGGAACATGATGATCTGCGGACGAGCTTTAATGCTAAACAGAGGATATAAGGTTCGAACGAAAATGAGGCGATTTATTTCATCAGGAAAGACAAATGTTTGAAGCCGCTCTTGAATCAGCAGGACGAAGCGCCGCTCTCCGCCCCCTATGCTGAGCCTCCCCGAGGCGGCGCCCAAGCGGTGGGACCGCCTGCCCACATGGCCACTGTCTTCGGCGGTGACCGCGGGGGCCTCGGTGGGCTCGATCACCGGTCTTGAAGTTTTCTGCGCTTATCGGGTTTCCAGATGGGGATGAACCTAGTACGAACGCCGCCCGCCACCACCACCGCCACCACCGCGCGACCCGCCGCCGCCGCCGCCACCGCGCCGGTCCCTGCCGAAACCACCGCCACCGCCACCGCCACCACCTGGCGGGCGGCCTCCACCCGGACGGCCTCCACCTCCAAACGATCTGCCTCCACGACTCTCACGCGGTTTGGCTTCATTAACCGTAAGAGGCGAACCTCCCACTTCCTTGCCGTTCATTCCCGTTATTGCGGCCTGCGCCTGATCCTGATTCGGCATCTCGACGAAGCCGAAGCCCCTGGACCTTCCGGTAAGATTGTCCTTGATGATCTTTGCGGAATCGACATCACCAAAGCTTTCGAAAGCTTCACGCAATTCTTCCTCGGTGGTCTTTGCAGACAGATTCCCAACGTAAATGTTCATGTTTTCTTTTTCTCCTTTAGGAAAGGATGATGCCAGGCCGAATCGAGAAACCCCAAACACTAAAGCTTCCAACTCAAGCCCATGCAAATAATTTAGTTATTCCTGACAAATTTGGAACGGGACGGCATCTACCCGCGTCCACCCTGACCAACGGCGGGAATTCGCTTCCGAAGAGGACCGCCCTACCGAAACAGGCCATCAATGTAATCAACTCTCCCACACGCATACCCCATCAGTCAATAGATAAGCATGCAAGTGGGTCTTTGCCGGAAAAATTTTCCAGGGCGCTCGGGAATCGAGCGGTTCAAAGATGGCCACGCGCTTGAATCGGGAGCAATAGCTTCGCTGGCATCTTCGTTGCAGGGCAAAGGGCCGGAAGGAGAGATTCTATGAAGCTGGAATCCTATTTTACGACAGTCGGGTCCCTGGAAGAGCAAAGGCGACTTGACATTATATCAAACAACGTCGCGAATTCCAACAGTCCCGGATTTAAAAAGGACAGCATTCATTTTAGCGATGTACTGGGCGAAGTTACCTACACCAACATGTCACAGGGTCCAGTCCGCGAAACCGGCAACAAGCTCGACGTAGCTCTTTCGGGAGACGGCTTTCTGAGTGTCAAAACAGACCAGGGTGTACTCTATACGCGGGCCGGAAATCTGACGCTGAACAGCGCTAAACAACTGGTTACACAGGACGGCTGGCCGGTTCTAGGGAAAAACTTGCCGATCGCCATAGAGAACCCGTCGAATATTCGTATAACCGAAGATGGTCAGCTTTTTGACGGAGAAGATCAAGTGGGTAACCTCGATATTGTGCAATTCCCGGCTGGCGCCGGTTTAAAGAAGGCGCAGAACGGCTATTTCGAGCCTCAGACAACAGAGACCCAACCGGTAGCAGCCACAAACTGCGTTGTGCGGCAGGGGTCGCTCGAAGGGGCAAATTTCAATCCAGTCGAGGAAATGGCCAAAATGGTCCAAGTAATGAGGGACTATGAATCTTATCAAAAGACAAACCAAAACAATGGAAACCTGGACTCTCAGCTAATTTCAAAGACGGCCGGGTAAGCTCGCTCGGTTTTATTCAGGTTAAACCAGGGCCGATAACGGCCGGGAGGAGAAGAGAATGAGAAGCCTTTGGACGGCGGCCACGGGAATGGGCGCCCAGCAGACAAATATGGACGTCATCGCCAACAACCTGGCAAACGCGAACACAACCGGTTTTAAGGCCAGCCGAGGAAATTTCGAGGATCTGATGTACCAGACAACCATTCCGGCGGGATCTCAAAACGGCGCAGGCACAATGGTCCCCACCGGCATCCAGATCGGTATGGGAACCAAGACGTCGTCGGTCGAAAAGCTTTTCGCGCAGGGCAACTTTACCGAAACCGACAACCCGCTGGACATGGCGATACAAGGCAACGGATTCTTCCAGGTGCTTCGCGGCACTCAGCAGGTTTATACCCGCGCCGGCAGCTTCAAGACCGACCAGAACGGAAACATAGTCGACGCTTCTGGATATCCTCTACAGCCTCAAATAACGATACCGAAAACAGCCGTTGCGACGCATGTGGATCCTTCCGGTGTCTTCACGGCCACAGACGCTACCGGAAAGGTGGTGCAGACGATAAACATTCAACTCTACAACTTTCCAAACCCGTCCGGGCTCCAGTCCATCGGGGCAAACTATTTCATCCCTACCCCTGGTTCAGGTGACGTGACCAACGCTCTGCCCGGCGGGCCGGAAGGCATGGGAACGATCCTGCAGGGCTTTCTGGAGGCTTCCAACACCAACGTGGTTAATGAAATGGTGAATATGATCCTCAGCCAACGGACTTATGAAGCAAATTCCAAGGTCATTAAAGCGGCTGACGATATGCTGCAAATGGCAAATAACGTTGTAAAGTGATGCTGAGGGGGAACCGAATGCGTTCGGTCATGATTGCGCCGCTTGCCGCGCTCATTTTCCTGGTCCTGTTTTTGTCCGGAGTGCTTCACGTTGGCTGTATCGATTCGGCCTGGAGCGCTGCGGAGCCGATTAGGGAGATCCGTATCCTGAGTAACGTCACAGTTAACCACAAGGACGTCTCGCTAGTCGAAATCTGCGATCCGGAAACGCTTCCGGGCGAGTGGAAATCGATCATGGACGGACTCAACATCGGGGATGCTCCGCCGGCCGGGTCGGAAAAGTTCATAGACCCCGGTCAGCTTCGGACATACCTGGTCAGGCTGCTCGATTCCTACAGGATTAATTCGTCGGACGTGAAGATCGATATTCCCGACAGGATAGTGGTCAAGCGGGAATCGACCCAGATAACACAGGAGCAGATCGAGGAGATTTTCAAAAAGTTCGTTTTTGACAACTCGCCCTGGAAGCAGGAGGAGATAAACATTCAAAGAGTTCGCTTCTCGGGTATTCCGATCATCCCGACCGGCAAAATGACCTATGAGGTTACGGGATCATCAGCGAGGGAGCGTTTCATAGGCAACGTAACGGCGACCATCGACTTCTATGTGAACGGAGATAAGGCGCGCACTCTGGGAGTCGCCGGCAAGGTGGAGGTTTTCGGAAACGTTTATATGGCCTCGCGTCCCTTGAAACAAAACGAAATGATATCCGAGGCCGACCTGGAAGTGCACAAGATGAACCTTACCGACGCCGCCGACCGTTTCGCCACCCGCCCCGACCAGGTTGAAAGCCGGCGCGTGCTGCGCAACATCGGGGTGCATCAACCATTGGAACTCAGGGACCTCGACAAGCCGCTGGTGCTCAAGCGAGGCGATTCGGTGCAGATAGTCTACGAAGAGCCCGGACTCTCGGTAACGGCAAAAGGACAGGCCAACGCCGATGGAGGTGTCGGGGATGCTCTGGCGGTAACGAATATCGAATCGAAAAAGACGATTCACTGTAAAGTTGTGGACGCTCAGACCGTAAGGGCCGCCCGTTAGCGGCGAAGCCCGCAGGCCACGGATAAGGTGACCAAGCGAAGATGCGAAAGAATAGAAATATGAGAGCGAATGAAAACAAAGCAGCAATCCGGTTCATTTCAGCCGCCCTGCTCGCCGTGATTCTTTCGGGCTGCGCTTCGCTGCAACCGAAAAAAGACCAGTCCCCTTCATTTACTCCTCCGCAGCAGATGTCAAGCTCGAAAACTATTCCCCTGCCGGATGCCGGGCCGCAGCCCGTATCCCTTGCTCCGACCGGTTCTCTTTGGGCGCCGTCCAGCGGCTCACTTTTCTCCGACCTCAAGGCTTCAAAGGTGGGGGACATAGTCACGATAACGGTGAGTGAGACCTCTGCAGGCTCCAAGGCGTCGGCGACGACAAACGCGAAGTCCCAGAACTTCACGGGCAACTTCACCTTTGGAGGGGTAGGGGTAGGGTCGGGAGTCAGCAGCCCGAAGGGAGCGGTCTCTTTTGGCCCCTATAACGGCGCATTCAGCAAAAACTTTACAGGAAGCGGCGCGACCAGCCAGACCGATACCATGACGGCGTACATGACTGCAACCGTAGTCGATGTTTTGCCCAGTGGAAACTTTCTAATTCGAGGCTCACGCTGGACAAAGGTAAATGACGAACTCCAGCAGATCGTTCTTGAAGGGGTGATCCGCCCGGCCGATATCAACACCAACAATACAGTTCTTTCGCAGAACGTTGCGGAAGCGAAGATTTACCTGCTCGGAAAAGGTCCGGTCACTCAGTATCAGAAACCTGGATGGCTGGGTCAATTGTGGGATTTAGTTTCACCTTTCTAGACACGGTAAGGAAGCATGAAAAAGAAGGGCCTTTTCACAATAGCTTTTATCGGCATGATTCTGTCTTTCCTGCTTTGGGCCGGGAATGCCAACGCGGCCAGAATAAAGGACTTTGCGTATTTTCAGGGCGCCCGTTCGAATTCGCTCCTAGGGTACGGGCTTGCGGTTGGCCTTAAGAACACGGGCGACACGACGACCAACACCCTGTTCACCATGAACACCCTGGCAAACCTGCTCATGAACATGGGTATCTACGTCGACCCGACCCAGGCGAAGGTCAAAAACGTGGCGGCGGTCATGGTTACTGCCAAGCTGCCTCCTTTTTCCCGGACCGGGTCGAAGATAGACATCCAAGCTTCCTCGATAGGGGACGCCACAAGCATCGAAGGAGGCACGCTTCTCATGACACCCCTTAAGGGTCCGGACGGAAAAGTTTACGCGGTCGCCCAGGGACCGATCTCGACTGGCGGCTTTTCGGCAGGGGGGGCAAGCGGAAGCAGCGTTCAGAAAAACTTTCCAACCGTTGGATTCATAAGCGGAGGCGCGCTGGTCGAAAAAGAGGTCCCCGTTCAGTATTCCGAAGTGTCTTCGCTTGACCTCGTTTTGAAGATGCCCGACTTTACAACGGCGCATAAGACAGCGGAAGCAATATCTATAGCCGTCTCCGGGGTCAGCGCCCACGCGGTGGACGCCGGTACCGTCAGACTCGAAGTGCCGCCCTCCGAGCGCGGTGAAATAGTGGGGCTGATCACCCAGGTGGAAAACCTGGAAGTGCAACCCGAGGTGATTGCAAAGGTCGTGGTTAACGAGAGGACCGGGACCATAGTCATGGGTGAACATGTCCGGATAGCGCCGGTTGCCGTGGCTCATGGAAGCCTCACGGTCCAGATAACGGAAAAACCCACCGTCTCCCAGCCTCTTCCCTTCAGCAAAGGCAAGACTCAGGTTGTGCCACAGTCCACGGTCCAGGTCCAGGAAGGCAAAGGGCACCTTGCAGTTGTGGGCGGCGGGGTGACTATAGGGAAGGTAATAGAGGGGCTCAATGCCATAGGGGCAACGCCCCGCGACCTTATTAACATTCTTCAGTCGATAAAAGCGGCCGGAGCGATGGATGCGGAGCTGGAAATAATTTAGCCGAACTCCAGAACAAAGAAGGAAATAAAAATGACCGTAAATCCTCCTACACCAGCACAAATAGCATGGGTCTTCGAGAAGCTTCTAAGACATCGACGACGCGGTGGCAGTCTTCGCGCGCTTGTCGCCAAAGGTTTCGGGCTTGAAACAGACAGGTGGGCCTATCCCATACTGCACGATGCAGGTGGGGCTGAACTGTGCGACATTTTGAACGCAGCACGTAAGAATTGCTGGGGGAAGATCGGAAACGAGTCTTAAAACGAAAGGGTTTTTGTGGCAAATATTGAACCGGTTCTCCAGGCGGATTCGTCCCGCGAAGTGGAAGTTCAGAAGAAACGGCTTCGAGAAAGCTGCCGGGAATTCGAATCGGTAATGATTTCGTACATGATGAAAGCGATGCGCGACGGCACCATACGGGCGGAAGAGCCCGGAAACTCAAGGGAAATGTACGAAGAGATGCTTGACGGGCAGGTGTCCAAAGTAATCGGCCGCAATTCGGGGCTGGGTGTCGGGGAAATGCTCTACTCCAAGCTTGAGCCTCTTATCAAAGCGCAAAGTTCTCAAGGACCGATGACACCCCCTGCTGAAGCGCAAACCGTCATTTCCACAGCGCCGCAGAACGTACCGGGAGCGGGCTGAAAGACGCCGACGCTGCAGGTTGCAGACAATTTTTTTCTAAACTATACGAACAATTCTGCCGATTAACAAATGCAAGGTTTTTTCCCGGGACCTGCACGTTATCGAAACTGGGAGCCATGACATGGAATCAAGTCCGGCCGTGCTCGAAGGCCATTCCGGTGTTTTGCCGGATCAAAATAGTCCTTTTCAGTCCGAATGCCTGGCGACCGCTCTCGATCTGCTCGAGGTTCTCAGGAGTGAAGCGGAAATCCTCAGGCGGTTTGCGGGGGCCGAACTTCTGCGGCTTGTTCCGAGAAAGGAGTATCTGGTCAACGAGCTGGAGTGGAAACTCCAATCTGCCAAAGAGGCAGGGGAAGGCGTTCTGCGGGCTTCGGATTCTTTTAAGGCCCTGCTCAGCGAGATCATTAAGTTGAACACCTCCAACGGAGTTTTTATAGAAAAGTCTCTTTCGTACTGGCGGGACTTTCTTTCGATCTTCACGCCACCGAGCTACGGCCCGTCCGGCAAGAAAGCAAGGCGACCAGCGCGCCCTCCGAAGGGGCGTACGTTCACACGGGAGATTTAAAAGATGGGCGGACTTACCGTTACGCTCTATACTGCACTGCAGACACTTGAGAATACGCAGACAGAGATACAGACCTCTTCGAACAACATTTCCAATGCCACCACGCCGGGTTATGCGACCGAGACGGCAGTGCAGGTGGAAACTCCGGCTATTCTAACGACATCCGGCTGGCTGGGCCAGGGAGCAAGTATAAGCACGATTTCACAATCGCGGGACCAGTTTCTCGAACAGCAGCTCATGAACGCCATGAGCAGTGATTCGCAGTACACAAGCCTATCGAGTGAACTCACATCTATCCAGTCTGCCTGTTCGGATTCCGGAGACACTGGAATTTCACAGGCCCTGGGGAATTTTTTTTCTGCGTGGAACACACTGTCCCAAAATCCTACAGGGCTGAGTGAGCAGTCGAGTGTCTACTCGGCGGCGCAGAACCTGGCCAGCGCCTTGCAATCTACTTACAGCCAACTTAACGACATTGCCACCCAAATGCCCGGCCAGATCAATAATACGGTCGATCAGGCGAATACCCTGATCAACCAGATAGCCCAGCTCAATACCGCAATTGCAAAGAGTCAAACACCCACTTCCCAGCCAAACGATCTGATAGACGAAAGATACGAGGCGATGGATTCACTTTCCAAACTTATCCCTGTGAGTTTTTCCCAAGACCCGACCACCGGTATGGTCACAGTAACGACCACCAACGCGAACGGCGCGCAGACGGTAGTTTCCGGTACAACGGCCACCCCCATCACGACACCTCCGGCCTATACGGGCGGGCAACTCGGTGGACTCCTGACGGCTCAGACGGACCTCACCGGCCCTACCGGCACTGGCGGCTATATCGGCCAGTTGAATACCTTCGCTTCGACAATGATATCGACGGTCAACAAGATTTCCACGGACAATGGGGGAACGGCCGTTTTCACCGGCACCGACGCCTCATCGATTACGGCGTCCACTAACTTCATGAGCACCCAGACTTCGGCTCAATTGACCACGTGCGCACAGACGATATCGGACCTTCAAGACAACTCGGTAGCATTCACCGATGGGACCAATGCCACACCTGAGCAATATTTGAGCAACATCCAGCAGAGTGTCGGGGACGACGTCCAGCAAGCCGGCAATAACCAGAGCTTCTATGACTCGCTCCAAACCCAGTTGCAGACCCAGCAGCAGTCCGTTTCCGGCGTCTCGGTGGACCAGGAAATGGTCAACGTCATCCAGGACCAGCAGGTCTACGAGGAAGCGGCCAAGGTTGTCGAAACGGTCCAAACCCTGCTGGGTTCGGTAATCTCTATGGTTTCATAAGCGGGGAGAGCTATGCGAATTACACTTGGCATGCAAACAAGTGAGTCCTTGCTAAACATCAACGATCAACAAGAACAGATCACAAAGCTCTCGCAGGAGATCTCTTCGGGAGTAACGATGTCTTCCGCGTCCGATGACCCCTACGACTGGGCGCAGGCAATGCAGGTCAAGCAGGGTTTGCAGGAATATAACTCTATTCTCAGCGGCATCAATTTTGGCACCGGTTGGGGCAATTATACCGAGTCAACCATGAGCCAGCTTTCAAGCCTGGTCAGCGAGGCACATCAGATCGCTATCTCAGCCACCAGCACGAATGAAACGAATCAGGGCTCCACTCTGGCCGCTCAAGTTGGCAGCATTCTGCAGCAGGTGGTAGGCCTGGCCAACTCGCAATACAACGGTCAGTATATCTTCGCCGGTACAAGTACGTCCACAGCGCCTTACTCTATCGACGAATCGACCGGGGAGGTCACCGGACCCACAGATTCAAATCCCATACTGATTAAGACCAGCACGAGCGACGGTTCGGGCTACGGTTCAACAGCCATAAACCTGCCCGGCGACAATGTTTTCACATTTACCAGCGGAGGAAAAACCCTTAACGTGATGCAGGAGCTCTGGAACCTTCAGCAGGCGCTACAGAATGGTGATACATCGACGATCAGCAGCGAAATTACCACAATGAACGATGCATATAATAACATAGACAATGAGTCGGGCACTTACGGGACAACGCAGTCCGATCTCACCAATCAGCAAACGGCGATCAACGTTATCCTGGAAAACGAACAGGGCACCCTGACCAATCTCGAGGGTACAGACATTGCCGATGCAACCACCAAGCTATCACAGGCGCAAACGGCTTACCAAGCCGCCCTCCAGGTGACCGGGATTCTCAACAACCTCAACCTGGCGTCGATGCTCACAGGTACTTCCACGGCTTAAGAGCGGGTGGATGGGTGAATAGGTGGATTAAGGGCGGGTGATTTACGGTTCCGGGCCAAAAAAAACTGGACCCCGGCCCCCGGGACTACACACTTTCGGGGCAGGCGTCGCCGGGGTGACGAATCGGTCGATCAGGCATATTCGAATTTATGGGACGAAACGCGAGCCGCATGTTTTTCGTTAAATGCCGGAGGCGAGAATCGAACTCGCACATCCTTGCGGATACTGGATTTTGAGTCCAGCGCGTCTACCAGTTCCACCACTCCGGCCTTTTGGGGGATTCTAATCAGGCGCTTTGGCGGGTGTCAAGGGAAATGCGAGGACTCCGGGCCATATCCTGACACTGGTTTCCGATTTTCAGAGTGCGGGATAAAAACTGTTGATCCGGCAAATGAGCATCTGCAGGTTGTGGCGATGGCAGAATCCATGTAACTCCTTCGGAGTAAAATCGTTTTGTGTGCATCCATACCCAGAGTGGGGGTCCTGCAGAGCGCGGGACTGACCCGGGCTGACTTATTAAGCCTCCTGGGGGGCGCAAAAGTCGGAACCACGGGTACACGTTTGCTGGAAGGGCCATAAGAATCCCCCTACCTGGCATCGAGCACCATGCATCGTTTATCCAGAATCGCCTTGACAGCTTCTTTCAAATTAGATACAGAAACATAAGTGCTGCAGAGCTGAAATTAGATTTTGGCTTGGCAGCTATCCGGGGCTGTAGCTCAGTTGGGAGAGCGCTTGAATGGCATTCAAGAGGTCCGGGGTTCGACTCCCCGTAGCTCCATAAGGAAAAACAAAGGGTTACAGTGATTAAACTGTAGCCCTTTTTTGTTACATGCCTATAGCTGTCAAAGCAATGACATATCAATCAAAATACGGGCAGTTGTATAGGGTGATTACCCAATTCCTACCGCCTAAAATCCTTCTTTACAATTGCAGTGATCGTGACAATGTGTAAGCCAAAGTGTGATTTATGCTTCGCCTTGTGTGATCTGCCCACCCAAATGGTCAGGAGTGCTAAATGAAAACAAGGTTTTTCACTTCACTGGCTCTGATTCTATTTATGTTCATGTTGACCATACCGTTGTCAGCCCAAGCTGACCAACTTTATGAGTATTCATACACGAGCGGCCTGTTCACTTACGATGGTGGACCAGACTTTCCGTTACCGGCATCCAGTTATAGCATTGCGATCTCGTTCACCTACGGAGCCATTACGGCGGCTGATGCTGGTGTAAACATGGCTAGCCTCGTATCCAACTTTACAATTTCAGACGGCCCGCTCACTTTCACCAATCCGTCGGAAACCAAGCTCGAGTTCGGCCTCACTGCGCCGTCTGTGCCCGGGACTCCGCCGGAGATCCCTCCCGGGGGATGGTATGTCCTTAGCTACGGTAGCAGCCACTACCTCTCGGGGCAAAACGCGTTCACTATGTTGGTTGATTCCTACTTCGGAATCAACCCTGACTGGCCACTTAATTACGCAGGGGACACCAGCGAGGAGGCTGCCTACTATGGGCCGACGGATTACGGGTACAACGAGACGGTAGGTGTTTGGACCGTCACTCCGGTCCCCGAACCCTGCACCATGCTACTTCTTGGCTCCGGTTTGGTTGGCCTCGCTACCATCAGAAAGAGGTTCTGATCTTAGTTTAAAGCTCCACAAACAGCGAATTGAGATTCAAAACCAGCCGTAGCTCCGCCTTTTTGCCACTTCAGAGAACACCTATTCGGTTTTTTGAAGAACTTCTCGCAAGGCTCCTGGACCTTGACCAACTCCATACGCACTTATGAATATCCCACGCTCGCGGATGCCGGAGCATGTGGAGTCCTAGCCGATTTAAGGGGTGGCACGGGGGTGATTGGTTCTGCGTTCAAATCGCGTACCCTGTCTGAGGGTGCCGAATTATTTCTTAAGTTTCAAAACTTTTCACCGGTAACGATTGGTAACACTTGAAAAAGGGGGGGGCTCGGAGTCACTTAATTTCATCAGCTATCTCACCGAACGCGGTAAGGCAAACGGAGTTTTCCGACCCGACCCGCGCGCGCGAGGCTCAGCAGCCCCATCGCAAGGTCCGGAGTTTGTCGAGAGGCATACGCGCGCGAGGACAATCCCCAATAAGGCAGAGCATTATCCCAATAGCTTTTACGACTCCGTTCCTGCTTTCCGTGGGCCCTTTACGCGCACGCGCGAGAGCAAGCATTCACCTGGATACGTCCTTACCTGCTGCCAGCCAAAATCGCCGTTGATACTAATTGAAATTATTGGCAAATTATGGCTCTAAATGCTCTCTTAGCAGCCCTTGAACTATTAGCATGGCAGGTTGTGGATTAACCGGCATTGATAAGCGCTATCCTTGGGTTCCATGCAACAAGAATCCCCCTGGCCCCCCTTTTAGGAAAGGGGAGCATCTCCCTTCGGCAGGCTCAGGACAAGGTTTTTCCTTGCCAGAACGAAAAATGCCTCTATCCGAACAGAAGTCTTGCAGGGCATGGAATTCGCATCGGTGTGTCCAGGTGCAGACCAATCCAGATTTGGACGATGTCGATGTTGGGGATTAGCTGGATAGTCGAGTTGATGGCGGTTTTTATTTAATCTCTTCAGTGTAAAAAAACAGATGAGGTAGGGAAGAATTTTTTATTGGCGTTGAATTTTCGCCAGTTTGCAACGAAACCGTAACCGTGAGCGTGTAGAAGGTCCCATTGAGCAAGAGGGTAAACTCAGTTCGGGTCTGAAAGGAGTTTAATTTGATAGCGGAAGCGACAGCGAGTCCCTGCATGGGATGGAATGAGCGGTGGAAGGCCGAGACAGGTCGGCGCAACCGGCTTAAGCCCGAATCCGAAGTAAAGGAAATTGCCGAACTGCTGCGAAGTATCGGTGTATCGGCAGCTATGGACCTGGGGTGCGGTACCGGCAGGCATGCGTTCTTTTTGGCATCCCTGGGCTATAGTGTTTTTGCCCTTGACGGCATCAGCGCCGGCGTTGATTTAGCCCGCTCGCATGCCCAACAGCAAGCGGGGCCGATTCATTTCGTGACTGGATTGATGACAGAGCTGCCCTGCGCCGACGAGAGCTTCGATTACCTTCTGGCCTGGAACGTGATCTACCAAGGCAAGCGGGACGCAATCCAAAAGTCGTTGTCTGAAATCCTTCGTGTGCTGCGTCCCGGAGGCATCTTCCAGGGAACGATGCTTTCGAAAAAGAACCACCTGTTCGGCCAGGGACGGGAGGTAGCGGCAGACACATTTGTTCAAGAAGCAGAACCGGATAAATCCCGCCCGCATTTCTACTGTAATCAGGCGGAACTGGCGACCCTTTTCGATCCCATGGAACTACTGCGCGTAAATGACCGCGAACACGAACTTCCCGGATCGTACCACCTGCATTTTGTTGCCAAGAAGCATTATCTCGAGGACATCGAATAGTTTCGGAAGCGCTGAAGTTGTAGTCTTGGGATTTTTTGCTCAGGAATGAAAAAAGCATGGCTACAGCCGCTTTTATACAAGCAGCCGGGGGAGACTATACTGCCGGATTCTGAAAGCCGGCGTTGATGCTTTGTTCGCCTAAATGACAGACGCAAGCATCGCCAGTGCAGAGCCCTCGAATATCTGACCGATCGCTATGCCCAAGGCAACCTTGCCGATCTTTTCTCCGACCATTAGACTGGTTTTTGACAATTCTTCGTCCAAATTTTTATCCTGAGGAGCAACCATGGAGAGGTCAACCCCTGTTTCCCTGCTTACCGCATCCGCTATTGCGCAGGCATTTGTGGAGTTCTCATCATAATATGCCAAAACGCTGCCGGTTAGGGAATTGACATTAACGATGCAGACTCCGGAGATGAGTTTGAGCTTTTTTTCCAGTTCCTGCGCATAGAAGGGTTTTCCCTTAATATCCGGGATCTTGATTCTGATTCTACCTGGAACATGGTGCATATAGCAGCTCATTTATGCTCCTTTAAGATTTTCAGGTAATTCCTGCACTGCGGATATCCCGAACATCTAAACCTTACAGCCTCGAGGTCATGGCCGTAGACATGCATTTTCCGCCCGCAGACCTTACAGACCGGGCGTTGGACAAGCTCCGGCTTCGGTTTGAGGTCGGTGAATTGCCGTTCGCAAATGAGGCACCAGAAACGCTGCCGGCCTTGTCTTGTCTTGCCATATCTATAAGAGGCGTCCGAACCGCATCGGGGGCATATTGGCGTGAACTGCGGTGTTTCCGGGCCAGCCATAAAGCCCCTGTGCATCAAAGGGTACTCGTTCCAACTCCACCGCTTCGGGTTGTTGCCTTTGCGGCACACATCAACCGAGTTGGGGGGTAAGGTAAAGGATGTATATTACAATTGTGTTTCGAATCAGTTTCTTTTGCGATACATGTCAGATCCGAACAAAAAAGCGAGTCGGTGTATACTAAAGCAGCCTGCCGCCCAACTCGGCTACCTTGGACCGTTCCCCCTTGATTAGCGTAACGTGCCCTGCGATGTCCTCCCCTTTGAGGCGCTCCACGAGATAGGTCAGGCCGTTGCTGCTTGCATCGAGATAGGGGTGGTCGATCTGCTCAGGGTCTCCGGTGAAGACGATTTTGGTGTCTTCGCCGACGCGTGTGATGAGTGTCTTTATCATGTGAGGGGAGAGGTTTTGGGCTTCATCGCAAAGTATGAGCTGTTTAGGTATGCTGCGTCCCCTTATATAAGTGAGCGCTTCAAGTTCCAGCGTCCCTTTTCTCATCAAGTCTTCGAGCAGTTCGTAGGGTTCGGGACAATTTCGCATCAGGAATTCGAGGTTGTCATATATGGGCTGCATCCATGGCCTCAGTTTCTCTTCCTTCGTCCCGGGGAGATAGCCCAGGTCCTCGCCCATCGGGATGACGGGCCGAGTGACCAGCAGCCTCGAGAAGGCATTTTCTTCCAGGACTTTTTCCAATCCGACGGCGAGGGCCAACAGGGTTTTCCCGGTTCCGGCCCGGCCGACCAGGGTGACGACTCTTATCTGATCGTCTCTGAGCAGTTCGAGGGCAAATTTTTGCTCCTTGTTCAGGGCCTTGATGCCCCAACTGACCGAATCGGCATGGCACAGAGGCAAGAGCATGCCATGACAGTAGCGTGCAAGCGCCGACTGCGACGAATTTTCGTTGCACTTGAGCAGGAAGAATTGATTCGGGAGCGGTTGACAGCCGGATAACTTCAACTTCCCGTCCTGGTAAAAGCTGTCCAGTTCCCGGGCAGACAGGTATTTCTCGACGATACCGGAGTAGAGATGATCGTAGTCCACCTTATCGTTATAGAAATCCTCGGAGTGTACGCCTACAACGTCGGCTTTAATGCGCAGGTTGAGGTCCTTGGTTACGAGAATTACTTTTCCCTGCCCCGCATTGCTCAGATTGTAGGCCACAGCGAGAATTCGATTGTCATGCTTATCGGGGTCCAATCCCTTCGGGCAATTTATTATGCTGGAATGATTGAGTTCGATGGTGAGTTTTGCTCCCGAAGGCATCGGCACGCCCTCGGAAAGACGCCCCAAAGAGCGAAGGGCATCGAGTTCCCTTGAAACCACCCGCGCATTTCTACCTATTTCGTCCTGCCTTTTCTTTTGGCTGTCTATTTCTTCGATTACCGTGAGGGGAATGACCACATGATTGTCTTGGAATGCGAACAACGCTTCTGGGTTATGCAGCAATACATTGGTATCCAGAACATAGGTCTTGTGCATGAAACCCTCCCGAATGCGGAGCAAAGGTTGTCTCGTTGAAAAGTGTAAGACGCCTGATTATTCATTTGACGCCTTCTGCGGGAAATCAAAGAGCTGGTGAAAAGCCGGAATCTCCTTTTCCGGCATGCCGTCTTGTCTAGGACTGTAATGCCTCCTGAGCCATCTGCTCAGTCCGTCCAGACCGGGGAAAAGGACCCTTTCGGTGATATTGGCCTGATCGAGCTTGTCGCGGATCTCCCATTTGAGTTTGGCCGGGATGATGATTTTGCGTGCGATTTGAGCGTGCTCCACGAGCCAGTCGTCCAGGACCGCCTCAGGGTCAGACATCATGGAAAAGAACGCAAATTGATTTACAATCCGATCATCCATCGAGGGAGGTTCAAAAAAGATAGCGAAAGGCAGTTCACAAAGGCCGGCGAGTTCGTGCAGGGTCTGTACGGATTCGGACAGCATTTCGACGGTGAAAACATTAGCGCCCTCCTGTTCGAGCTGGAGCCTGAGACTTTCGGGCAGCAGCCTGTGAGTGCGTACGTAGTTGACCGCCCAGACAGCGCCATCGGTGTCGAACTTCTCGAGGTCGGAGGTGGCGAAGTGCAGGGCGCAAAACGGTGAATAGGTCCAGTCCAGAAGTCTTGTTGGAAGGCCTGAATGTTGGGCCACGGCCAGCCAATGCCAGATCGAGTTTCCGCTCACGAAGCTTCTATGCGCGTATTTCTTGAAATTGCGCAGCAGGTGGTTTTCAAGTTCTATAAACGCGCCCCTCAGACGTATGAGGGTCGTTTCCAGCCGGTAGCCAGCATCGGATAGCCCTCGGAAGGCGCATCGGGAGCGAAAGCGCCCAATTGCTGCATTCCATGAGTCCCTGTAGAGTTCGTGCTGAAGCTCGTTCCAATTCCGTATGATTATTTCCTGCATAAGCTCAACCATCCAATGCCGAAACCGTCGGCGTGAAAAGTCCAGTGCCGGAATTGCTTCCGCCAGCTCTGGATCCGTCAAGCACGTAGACGATGGAATCGTCCTCCAGAGCGAGAATTCCAAAACCTTCACAGGGGATTTTCAGGGTGGGATTTCGAAAAAACCAGACATGGCGCCAAAAAAGACAGGCGATACCGCAGAGTGTCAAAAAAGCGAGCATCTTTACGTAGAACAGACTCAAGGCCGTTTTGTGTACCTCCTGTCCTTTAAAAGGACGCTGTTCAAATTGAAATTATTCAACACCAAATCCTTTCTCTTTCGGAGATATTGACAATATATAGGAATAATTTGGCGGGAGTGTGTCGGAGATGTATATTCCTTGTTACAAGTATCGACGATAATTATCGTTTAAGAGACTTCTTTCCGGGCATCGGGTTTTTAGACCATGATTGTGTCCGCCAACCAACCCTATTTTGCGCCTTTCCCCGGTTTTTATTACAAGGCTCATCTTTGTGACGTCCTGATTATCCTGGACAGCGTCCAGTTTTCTCTCAGGACAACCTGGATGAGTAGGAATCGCTTCAAAAACAGCCAAGGAACACTGTGGATGACTGTGCCGGTTTGGAAGAAAGGCCTAGGGCTGCAACAGATCAATGACGTGAGGATATGCCACGACTTCCGCTGGACGAGAAAGCACCTGGAGAGCCTGAAGGTTGCATACGCAAACGCTCCTTATTTTGCGGACCATCTGCCTTTTGTAGAAGAGGTGTTTTCATCGACGTTCGAAAGGCTCACAGACTTCAACGTTAAGATCATAAGATATATCTTGAGCCAGCTTGAAATCCGGACGGAAGTGGCTTTACTGTCCGAATTAGGGGTCGAGGCAAGAGGAGATCTTCTTCCGGTGGAAATATGCAGGAAAATGGGAAGCCTTCATTTCGTGGCTCAGCACTCGGCCAGGAAATATCTCAATCCGGATCTTTTTCGTGAAGCAGGCATACGGATCGAATACTTCAAGGCGCAATCACCCGTCTATCCTCAGCTCTGGGGGGACTTTATCCCGGACCTTTCGGCATTTGATCTTATCTTCAATTGTGGGCCGAAAGCACGAGAGATATTGATAGGGAAGCCGGATGATTAATTAAAAGATGCTTTTGAATATGGGAATAAGCGCGAGGATCACAGGCGCAACCCCGATTGCGGGGACGAAATTGGCCAAGGGCAGGTCTTTGAGATCGAGCAGTTTAATTCCGATCCCGATGATGATCAAACCGCCGGTTGCGGTCATCTCCGTGATCATGGCTTCGCCTAGCGCACCGGGAAGACTGGCTGCGAAAAGCGTTATCCCTCCCTGGTAGACCAGAATGGAAATCGCAGAAAGTCCAACTCCCCACCCCAGGCTGGCTCCGAAGGCTATGGAAGCGAAGCCGTCCATGACTGCCTTTATGGAGAGCAGACTATAGTCGCCGCTCAGACCGTCCGAGATCGAACCGAGAATCGCCATCGGCCCAACGCAGAATACCAGACTCGCCGTGACAAATCCCTCGGAGATCGATTGCTCCGAGCCTTTCGAAAACCTCTTCTGAAAAAATTGTCCCAGTTGTTCGAGCCTTTCTTCTATTCGCAATAACTCGCCGATTATGCCGCCGATCAGTATCGCTGTGAGCACGGCAAGGACATTCTGAGTACGAACGGCCATCTGGAAGCCCATCAAAAGAACTACGAGGCCGATTCCATAAAGTACGATCCGGCGCATTCTCAATGGGAGCTTTGATCCGGCCAGAGAGCCAATCGCAGTCCCGGCGACGATTGCGCCCATGTTTATGAGGGTGCCTGTCATTTCGTGAGGTCTGTGCCCTTGCAAATTGCCTCACGGCTCCCGGGATTTCCTTCGGCCCTCTCCAGCAGGGCCACTCTTTGCACAATGGGCGGATGGGAATAGTGAAGCCAGACATAAAGCGGATGCGGATTGAGATTGGAGAGGTTGTCGGCGGCGAGTCTTTTCATCGCGGCGACCATTGCAGCACCGTTTCCAAGCATCTCAGCGGCGAAAATGTCAGCTTCTCTTTCAAAACGCCTCGATAACATCATATAAAGTGGCTGGAGGAAAAATCCAGCCTTGCTCCAAAAGACCCCGGCCAGGAAAAGACCGACGTAGGGCAGCGGCGCGCTAAAGCCGAAGGTGGAGAAAAGCAGCGGCCATTGAATGAAAAGCGAGGTGGCATAAAATGCCGCCAGTGAAAAGCAAGCAAAGATGAGAAGCTGCTTGAGGACGTGTTTCTTCCTGAAATGGCCCGCCTCGTGCGCGAGCACCGCAAGGATTTCTTCGTGGGTGTGCGATTCGATCAGCGTATCGAAGAGCACGATCCGTTTGGTCTTTCCAATTCCGGTGAAATAAGCGTTTGTGTGGCGGCTCCTGATCCCCGCGTTCATCTGAAGGATTTTCTTCACCCGGATACCGCTTTTTTGCATCTGCGCCGCGATCTTTGCGGAAAGTTCCTCATCTCCGACCGGTTCGAACTTGTTAAAGAGCGGCGCCAGGACCACGGGAAAAAGGATCGCCATCGCCAACTGTACGGCTGAGATAAGCAGAAACCCCCAAAACCACCAGAAACGGGGCGACCAAGAAATGGAGAGCATAAGGATGGAAAAAATCGCCGCAAAAAGTACGGCCGTGACCAATCCCCCCTTAATGAGGTCGATTGTCCAGAGCTTCAGGGTGGAATTGTTAAAGCCGAATTCCTGCTCCACGACAAAGGTGTTATAGTAGGTGAAGGGAAGCTCGACCAGGAAATGAATAAGTGCCGGAACAAAAAAGAACAGGAGCCCCGCCGCAATGAACGGCAGTCCGAGTTTATCGGACCAGCGGACGATAAGGGGCAGCAATCCTGAGAGCAGGATGATAAGGAGCGTCACATCCGATACGATTTCATCGAGAATCCCGACTCGAGTTTTTGCCCTCGCGTACGCCGAGGTTCTGGCAAGCTTTGACTCGTCGATGAATCCTTCGAACCCGACCGGCGCCTTGTCAGCGCGCCGCAAGGAATGAAGCAGATTTAAGCTTTCAACACAGATGTTGAACGCGCTCTGTCCTACATATAGAAAAAGAAAGCAGAAGAGAAGCCAGTTCGGTTCGACCATCCCAAGCCTCGCGTCGTGGCATTATTGAGCCATTGAGGGCCTTTTGGTGGAAATAATCATTCTCCAACAGGATAAGATCGCCGTTGAGTTGCTTGCATTCATTGATAGTGGTCCTTAGATTGATTCACGGCCATGCCGAAATAATTATAAGTTGTTGAGATTCTTTGTAAGCTTCATTGCAAACCCACTGCAAGAGGGAGAGAGCCATGGAAGTCTGGAAGTGTAATAGTTGCGGAAACACGATTAGTGTCACGGCGCCGCCGGAAACATGCCCGTCCTGCAAGGCGAAATGCGAGTTCATAAACGTAAGCTGTTATACCCCGGATTGCGGTGGTCCCGATTCGGGCAATGTTGACGAAAATGTCTTTCGTGAAAGTTCCAAAGGGCCAAAATAACGGATTTCACAACGCTTCCCGAATTCATGCCCAGCCCCACGCGAACCTGGGCGCTTTCGGGGAATACTCTCTCAACGCGGCCACCGGAAACGAATTGCAGAGGTGGCCCCCTGTGGAATCGCTACTTTCGGTTTTCCTTCTCTTTCTTTATGATCTCCTCAGCCAGACTTTTCGGGACCAGACTATAGCGCGAGAATTCCATGGTAAATTCGGCCTTGCCCTGGGTTGATGAGCGAAGCACAGTGGAGTAGCCAAACATCTCCGAGAGCGGCACTTCGGCTTCTACTGCCGAGAAAACGCCGTCTTCAGAGGTGGACATAATTAATCCGCGCCTCTGGTTCAGGCTCCCCAGCACGACGCCCTGGAACTCGGAAGGGGTTTCGACCACCACTCGCATTATAGGCTCGAGGAGCACGGGGCCCGACCTCTGGTAGGCTTCGCGGAAAGCCCCGATTGCGGCTTGTTGGAAAGCCATGTCGGATGAGTCGACAGAGTGGCTTGCGCCGTCATTTATCGTGATTCGTGCTCCGACGACCGGAAATCCAGCAAATCCTCCCTTGCTGAGGCATGCCCTGAATCCCTTCTCGCATGACGATATGAATTCGGTGGGAATTGCTCCTCCGGTAATCTTGTTGACGAATTCAAATTCCCCTTCAGAGAGCGGTTCAAGGAACCCGGCGACGCGCCCGAACTGTCCCGAACCGCCTGTCTGTTTTTTATGGGTGTAGTTGAAATCAGCCCTGATGGTGGGTGATTCGCGATAGGCGACCTTGGGCATGCCCGTTTCGATTTCGGCGTTGTATTCGCGGCGCATGCGCTCAACATAGACATCCAGATGAAGCTCACCCATCCCACAGATTATGGTCTCGGAGGTTTCAGGATCAAGATAAACCTTGAAGGTAGGGTCCTCTTTGGAAAAGCGGGTGAGCGCCTTGCTCAGGTTCATCTCGGCCTTTTTATCCTTTGGCTTAACGGCAAGCGAAATTACGGGCGCCGGGACGTGCATAGAGGTCATCGCGTAGCGCACCCGCCCGTCTGTGAAGGTATCTCCGGAGGCGCAGTCGATCCCGAAAAGGGCCACGATGTCGCCTGCTGTAGCGAAATCGATTTCCTCCATCTCATCGGCTTGCATCCGAACCAGGCGTCCAACCTTCACATGTTTACCCGTTCTGGTGTTGACGATGGTGTCGCCCTTGTTCAGGTTCCCCTGGTAGATTCGAACGTATGTGAGCTGACCGTACCGGCTTACTTCGAGTTTGAACGCAAGTATCACCAGGGGCAGATCGGGCGCGTTTCCGAGAATCACTCTCTCCTCATCCAGGTCCAGGTCGAGGGCATCGTTATCGATATCGAGGGGGCTTGGGAGGTACTTTATAACGGCATCAAGAAGCGGTTGGACGCCTTTGTTCTTGTAGGCTGAACCCATGAGGACGGGAGTAAGCTTCGAGGGCAAGGGTGCCCTTGCGGATTGCTTCCTGCACCATCTCTTCGGATATAGGCTCTTCCGCCAGAATCGCCTCGGTCAATTCATCGGAGAATAGAGACACCGCATCGAGCATTTCCTCCCTTTTTGTCCGCGCGAGGTCAATAAATTCAACCGGTATCTCTGACTCTATCAACTCTTCTCCGTGCTCTCCCTCGAAAGTGATGGCTTTCATAGACACGAGATCGATTACGCCGCGATGATCTTTCTCAAGGCCCATCGGCAACTGAAGCAGCACGGGATTTTGGTTCAGCTTCTCCTGGAGTTGTCGAGCGACCCGGAAGGGGTCAGCGCCCGTTCTGTCGCATTTATTTACGAAAGCGATCCTGGGAACGCGGTAGCGCACCATCTGCCTGTCAACGGTAACCGATTGTGACTGGACCCCGCCTACGGCGCACAGCACCAAGACGGCTCCGTCGAGGACTCGGAGGGCACGTTCCACCTCGATGGTGAAATCGACGTGACCCGGCGTATCGATGATGTTGATCGGGTGATCGCGCCAGGAGCAATTTGTTGCGGCGGACTGGATAGTAATGCCGCGCTCCTTTTCGAGTTCCATGAAATCCATTGTGGCTCCCACGCCATCTTTTCCCTTCACATCGTGTATGGCGTGAATGCGCCGGGTGTAGAACAGGATTCGCTCCGTAAGAGTCGTTTTCCCGGAATCTATGTGGGCGCTGATGCCGATGTTTCTCAGCAAAGTCGTTTTTCCTTCGGTGTTGTCTGACATTTGAACTCCAGGTGCTAAACGAACCGGGAATGGATATTTGACCGTGGATGGGGAGCGCAACGGGGTAGATGCACAAAGACAATCATTCGAGGACAAAACCTCGATTCATCCGTTTGTCTCATCTACCTCGCCACGTTCCTCCATCCGGGTTTGCGTTTTAGAAGTGGTTCGTTACATGTTCGGTACATGTTTGTGACATGTTCGGTGCAAAAAAGAACGGGCACCGAATAGCGCCCGTTCAAAGATTTTACTTATATCTCATATCGAAAAAAAAGAAAAGGGGCGGTCCAAGAAGTTTTTGGTAACATTCTCTGCCGGCCCCGGACGAATCTATCTCTTTGCAAGCGCCGTATTTTTCCCTGGCTTAGCTGCGGTTTTACCCTTAGCTCCGGAATCCGGTGTTTTTTTCTGAACTGTTTTCGGAGCAGGTTTGCCGGATTTGCCCGTTTGTTTTACAGCCGGCTTTTTGGATGTTGTTTTGGCAGAGGCCGTTTTTATGTTCCCCTTGCTGCTCACTGCCGAGTCTTTTGATGCGCCGGATTTGGCGGCAGGTTTCTTAGCAGCTTTAGCTTCATGATGTTTTGAAGATTTGTTGCCTGACTTGTCATGCTTTACTGCGGCAGGTTTTTTTGCGAAATCTTTGACCGAGCATGAAGCTTTGCCGAAAGAGGGTTTAACCGGCAGGTTTGCCTGGGTGAGCTTTATCCTTTGGCCGGGCTTAAGATGGGCATTTCGGGCAAGCCCATTCAACTGACACAGCGAGGAAAGCGGGATGCCGGTCTTTTTGGAAACGTCCGGCAGTGTCCCGCCATTGTTAACAACGTAATAAGCAGCAGTGAGGGAGCCAGGCTTTTTTGACTCGGATCCAAAGCAAATCGATGAAGACGTTGATCCCCTCTTGGGCGTGTTGGCAGCGATGCTGGAATCTTCCTGCGTGAGCTTTATCTTCTGGCCCGGCTTGAGACGGGCGTTTTGGCTAAGTCCATTCAACCGGCAGAGTGAGGAAACGGGGACCCCGGTCTTTTTTGAAACGTCTTGGAGGGTCCCACCATTTTTCATGGTGTAAAAGGTGTCAGCCGCAGAGCCAGACTCCTCGGGATCGGATGAAACGCTTGACGAAGACGATGATCCCATCGTGGGCGCATCGGTTGCGGTCTTGCCGACAGAGGCGTAAACCTTGGCAGTACCGGTTTTGACCATCTGACCAGGCTTCAAGGGGGAACTCTTTTTGACCCCGTTCAAGCGGCAGAGAAGTTTGACATCGAGCTTGTTACGACGCGCAATCTTGTCGAGAGTGTCGCCTTTCCTGGCTTTACAGGTCCGAAACGTCGAAGTTGGGGGGATTGGGCGCTCCGACTGTCTTTCTTTGACAACCGGCTCAGCATCATCTTCCGAAGAAGTTGAATCCGATATGCTGGGTGGTTCGGGTTCTGGGGCGGGTTCGAGAGAAGCCATTCTAACGGGCGGGGCCTGAGCAATGAAGCCGGGTTGCAGCGAACGCGCCAGCAGGACCGGCTCAATCTCAAAACTCCTCTTGTAGAAAACGAGGCAACTACCGGGAACCGGGACACTCGACGAGCTAAGATGGTTCCATCTGCAAAGATCTCTCGCGGTAACCCCGAAGCTATGGGCGAGTTCGTCAAGCCCTTTTTCGGAGCCGTTCACATAGTAATTGACCTTTTTGGGCAAATATGACTGCTGGGCTGCCTCTATGACCGCTCGTTTCTCGACTTCATCGGCTCCGATGTGCGACGCAAGAGTGGACCACGGAGTAAAAAACCGGACGTGCATATGATCGAAGTGATTTGGGATATGCTGTATCAAGGAGCCGCGCACATTTCCGAAAACTCGCTGCAGGTAGGCCTGATCGTAGCCGCGAGTAACCGCGTATTCATACAGTACCTTCTGGACTCGCCGGTCCAGGAAAATGTACTGTACGCGCTGCGAGGCAATGAGGTTTTCAATGAGGCACCAAGTCTTGGCTGCGTCAAGGTTATCCTCGCTCATCGGGTGGAAAGTATCGAGCGCGCGGTTGCCTTTGGCGTACATCCCGATGTCAACGTCCCTGCCATTCTGATGAGAGCGGTGATGGGCGGCAGCTCCGCCTTGCCCTACGGTAAAATCTCCAAGGAAAAGGTCGCAGGTGTCAGGGAACTGCTTGCGGACAGCCTCTATTGCGTCGAGCAGAGCGCCAACTATTTCAGGAGTGGTATACGACCTGCTCTCGTCGCGCAGATGGTAGCCCGGGAATTGATTTGGAAAGATTACGCCATCTTCCAGGTGCCCCTGGTAGGGGCGTCCGCAGGACGCGGTAAGTGCTTGGCTTGTTTTGATAAAAATTAAGGAAGAAACTACAAATGTGGCCGTCAGGACCAGGGTACAAATCAACGCCCTTAGAGTTCTGGCACCCCCCATAAAGCTACCCCCCGTATGTTGGCTATTCAGGAGCCCCCATTCTTTGCCGAAGATGATCGAATCAATTGTTTGAAGGAGATGAGGTTTACTACCAAAAAGGATACGCCCATGTCAAATGGTTTTTTAATAATTGCTCTGATTTATTTCAGATGAATTCATAAGCAAGTGAAATCATGGGGTAAAAGATCTAATATGGAGGTGTTGTGAAATAGATTATGCCAGATGAATTGAGGTACGATAAGTGATCCATATCACTCTTAAAATAATTACCTAAAAACTATATATAAACGTAGGTTAACTGATGAATTACGAGATAGCATTTACTTGAGAAAATAGCAACTTAAAATGAATCTGAGTTTTTGGAACGGAGGAAAATTGTTTTTAGATGCGGTTTTCATCCTTTCCAGTTTTCCGGCTACTTGTCTTCTTTAAGAATCCCATAGATGTCACCCGCGAAAACGACCTGGGAGCTGTTGAGAGCAACCACAGGAATATATTCTATCGAAATGGGAACAGGTCTTGAGAGCTTGACAAAGAGCTGACGAGACCCATCGAGGACCGGTTGCATCTTCTCAGCATACGAACTGGCATCATCTCTGAGAAGTGTTTGGGCAAGCTCAAGGGCTTTATCCACCCGTATGCAACCGTGTGAAAAATCCCTGCGCGATCTTGCGAACAGATGCTTGAGCGGGGTATCGTGCAGGTAAACAGCATAGGGGTTGGGAAATTCGAATTTGACACGGCCGAGCGCGTTTTTAGGTCCAGGACTCTGAAAGATCCGGGGAGCGCCCCAGGGATATCGAGCAGACATGCTCACGTAGCCGTGCTTGGTAAACCACTCCGGATCGGATTTGGCCTCGTTGTCCAACTCCAGCCGGATCCGGTCCGAAACATACCAGCGCGGGTTAAGGATTAACTGTTGAATCGAGCTGGTGAGGGTTGGAGTTTGGTTTTCTCCGACCATTTTACCGCGAAATTTTACTTTCTTCCCGACGGCCTTGCCGACCACGATCTTGTGTGCTTCCTGGAATTGCCCATCTTTGTAATACTCCAGGGTAAATTGGGGAATGTTTATTCGAATAAAGCTGCTGTTTGCGCGTGAAGGGCTTTGGCGAACGGCTTTCATAGCTTGAGAGATCAAGTCCGCTTTTTCCTGAAAGGAGACGTTGAGCCATTGTTTGGTCTGATTGCCGATAGCTCCATCCGGGTCAAGCATGTGGGCAACCTGAAATTTTTTCACCGCATTTTGGGTCTCCGAGTCATAGACGCCTGTAATGCTACCGGAATAAAAATCTTCCTGTTGCAGCCTTTTTTGCAAGTCACGGATGTGATTCCCGGACTCGCCCGGACGCGGCTTGGCGGGCATACTGACATGCTGAATGCCCCCCCGGGCCTCAAGCTTTTTATATTTCTGGAAGGCGGAACGCAAAGCTTCATAGTTGAACGTTTTAGGCTCAAGTTCTTCAAAAAACTTTGGAAGTGGTGTCTCGCCCGAAAGGGCCTTAAGGCCATCTTCCTTCTCAAAAAAGGGATTCATTTCCTTTGCAAAGAGAAAGAAATCGCTGGTGAGCCGGATATCGGCCTCGCTGGCAGTTCGGAAGCTTTCCTGGTATCTTTCCAGAATCGCCTCAGTATCCGCTACTGACACTGGCGCCGGTTCCGAAGACTGATTTGCGGAAGCAACAGATTCAAAAACCGATGGACGCGCGTCGAAAGAGGCCCCCGCCCGTCTGCCTTTGATTCCGGGGTCCACGGCCCGGAAAGCGGCCCGGCATTGATCGAGCTTATCAAGGTTCTGGGCCAGTTCGTCGAGCTTGAATGGGCGAGGGTCTATGGCGTCGTTTTCGAGCGAGTGGAGGCGGGCTAGCAGCAGCGCCGCTCCCTGGTTCAGCCCGAATCGGGAGTTGATGAAGATGGGTTTCCAGTCATTTTGCTGGTAAGCTTCGCTGACCGGGTCAGGGTCGGGGCCGTTTAAGCTCTCGGTGGGCAGACTCTGCCAGATATGGCGGCGCCAAAGGGCCAATGAGTCAAACTTTTCGGGTGCGGCAGCGGGAGCCGTATCGACTGAAACCGGCCTGCTGTCGAGGGGGCTTTGCGTCTGCCCCGCGCCATTTGGCGAAAAGGCGGTGATTGAGACAATGGCAAGCGCCGCAAAAACGAAAAAACACAGTAAACGAGGCAAAGTTTTTTTCGAATTCATTTGCACCTTTTTCTCAAAAAAGAATCGTTAGCATTAATTTGATCATAGAGCCGAATCTGTTCACTGAAGCTCATTTTTGGACAGCTTACCCGGGGCTTAGCGCTTCGGCAGCAGTTACACCGGGAGTCGCTGCAAAACTGGCAGATATGGCAATCCTCACACGCATGCTTTCTTTGAAGCGACAGACCGGCTTCGGAGCAAGTCGACTCTAATTCGGCCTTCGAGCTGCGTCGCATGAAAAACACTCCTTCCGGGCCGTGGGACCGCCGCATCGCTCGGCGATGAGTGAACAGCGGACAGTGAACAGGGAGCAGAAAAAGCTTTCAAACCGCATCGCTCTGCGATGAGTTCAGATAAGGTGAAATTCTCCTACGTTCATCCGGGTTTCCGCATGGATCCAACTATACCTAACCGAGATCGTCTGGCGCATCAATAGGCGGAAAAGGACTTTTCTATATACCAAAACTGTGCTATTGGCAATCGGCATGCTGAGTGGGCAGGCAGAGAGCAGTCTGCAACGAGATAATTTCTTCATGGGTCTTGCAATTGAGGAGGCCGAAAAGGGTTACCGGCTGGCGGAGGTACCGGTCGGGGCTGTGGTCGTGGGGGTGGATGGGCAAATCCTCTCTAGAGCGCACAACAAGCCAATTATATTAAACGACCCGACGGCGCATGCGGAGATCCTGGCAATCAGGGGCGCCGCAACCGGAGCCGGCAACTACCGACTGCCTGAAACCGTTGTATATGTGACGCTCGAGCCCTGCGTGATGTGTGTCGGGGCTATGATTCATGCCAGGGTGCGGCGTCTGGTCTTCGGAGCGCGGGACCCGCGAAGCGGGGCAGCAGGAAGCTTGTTGGACCTTACAAGGGTCAGTTGCTTAAACCATAGTATAGATGTCACGGGAGGTGTCCAGGCTGAGCGCTGCGCGGAAATTCTGCACAGATTCTTCGGCGAGCGCCGTGGCTAGTTTCCATCCAAAAAGGGTCCTTTTCCGCCTTGGCGGCGTCAATCTTCGGGCTTGCTTGTGCGGCGCACCCCTTCCGGCTAAAGCCGGTAAGAGGAATGACCATATTATGTTCGCCTCCGCGCAAGCCCTTGATTTCCTTGCCAGGACGAAAAATGCCTTCTTTTCGAATCGGAAACTGCTAGTTTGCATCCGGGCCGTAAGACTGCAGCCAAGATCACGCCGCGCCGCGAGGCGGGTGGCTCAGGCACGCCGGCTAGAAGGGCCGCTGCTGTTTTGGCTTTGGGATATGTAACAGAGGTTTGGGGGTGATTTATCGTTTAAATTGCTCTTCGCTTACATTAGAATTGGGATTTAAAGTTTTTCTCCAGGTGAAAAACGATTACTATTGCGGAGAGGTACCGAAGTGGCCGTACCGGGCTCGACTCGAAATCGAGTTGTCCTGTGAAGAGCAGGGCACGTGGGTTCGAATCCCACCCTCTCCGCCACTAAGCCAAAGGCAAGAAAATGAAGCGGTGATTCTAGGATTTTTTGCCCGGGGCTGATTTTTTTGAGGGTTTAATCCGGTTTAATCCAACCTATTACAGCGTTTTGCGGAGAGATGTCCGAGAGGCTGAAGGAGCACGACTGGAAATCGTGTGTACGCCCAAAAGGTGTATCGAGGGTTCGAATCCCTCTCTCTCCGCCATTTAGCCTTGGCGGCTGACTGCTTACAGGTAGCTTACAGTCATCTATGTCTTATCAAGTCATTGCCCGAAAATGGCGGCCGGGGACCTTTGAAGAGGTTATCGGCCAGCCGCATGCGACACGGACGCTCCAGAACGCGATTCGCCTGGACCGTATCGCTCACGCCTATCTTTTTTCCGGAGCGCGCGGGGTGGGGAAAACATCCGTTGCGCGAATTCTGGCTAAAGTTCTCAACTGCGAAAAGGGGCCTTCCCCCACGCCGTGCAATCAATGTTCGAACTGCCGCGAGATATCGCACACAAACTCAGTGGACGTCATCGAGATCGACGGCGCCTCGAACCGCGGAATCGACAACATACGCGAGCTTAGGGAAGCCGTGCGCTACAGGCCTGCGAAGGGTCGCTATAAAGTCTATATTATCGATGAAGTGCACATGTTGACGACCGAGGCTTTCAACGCCTTGCTGAAGACGTTGGAGGAGCCGCCTCCGCACGTTATCTTCATATTTGCCACGACCGAGCCGCATAAAATTCCTGCCACTATCCTGAGCCGCTGTCAGAGGTTCGATTTCCGGCGCCTGAATCTGCTGCAAATCGTGGAGCATCTTAAAAGGATTACATCTGAGGAAGGGGCTGATTTTTCCGAGGGCATCCTCTACGCCATAGCGCGGGAAGCGGACGGAAGCATGCGTGATGCGCAGAGCCTGCTCGAGCAGCTTCTGGCCTTCAGCGGCGATGAGCTTCCGGAGGCGGAAATCCTCGACATCCTTGGAGTCATCGACAGGCAAAGCGTGTTGCGGACCGCAGAGGCGATCCTTTCAGCAAACCCGCAGGCCTGCCTAGACCTGGCCGCAGATGTCTATCGGCGCGGAATAGACAGCAGACGCTTTTGCCAGCACCTGTGCGACCATTTTCGAAACCTCCTTTTCGCGGCCATTTCCGACGGCCATGAAATGGGACTCGATCTGCCCGAAGACGAAAAAAAATTGTTGAAGGACCAGGCGGCTGAGACAACTGTCGAGTCGCTCCATGTCTATTTTCAGATGTTGCTTCAGGGAGAGGAACAAATCCGCCGTTCGAGTATGCCAAAGATCGCGCTGGAGATGCTTCTTTTGCGCATGGTCCAGCTCCCGAAGCTTGAATCAATCGATGCCGTGCTGGACAAGATCGCAATTATCGAACAAAGTCTCAAAGAGGGACATTCCGCTTCGGCTTGCATTGTTTCCGAGAGCCGGCCCGGTTTCGAGAAAACCATGCCTTCCCCGGCGGCGGCGCAGCCGGATTCGTCAGCCCTCCCACGCGCCCTGCCTTCGGCGGCGCCTGTAGGGTCTTCCTCCTTGGCGCGGCCATCGGGCAGTGTTCAAAATCAGCCCGGCGCCCCGGTCCGTGAAAAGCCGGAGGCAGCAAGCGTTGTGCCGCTCTCCGGTTTCACTTCCGGTTCGGGGCATGCTCTACACTCATCCGGCATTACCGACAACTGCGAATCGCTTACAACGCCGAATGCGGAGTTTCCTATTGAGGCGAACTTCCCACTTGCAGCATTACGGGAGCAAGAACTCGACCGGCCGATGTCAGCTTTGCAAGCTGTCGAAGGTTGGCAGGCATTTGTTGCCTTTCTTGAAAACCACAACCCCGTTCTGTGGGCCAAAGTTTCGCATTGCGCGGTCAAGGCTTCAGGGGACATAATTGAGCTTGAGGTTCCGGACATGTTTGAGAAGAGCGCCGACGGTCCGGAATTTATCCGGAAACTCGAGGACGCCTCACAAGCTTTCTTCGGTTCCCGGCTACAATGGATGACCACAATAAAGAAAACGTCCCAGACTTCCCGGGGCGCGGCAGTTAAAGGCCTCAAGACGGGCAAACCTTCGGGCACAAAACAAATCGTCAATCATCCGGCCGTTCAGCAGGCAATTGAGATACTGGGGGCTGAACTCATCGAGGTGAAACCGTCCAAATGATTTGGACCCAACGGTGAGAAGAAGATTATAATTTGCCTTCTTAGCGTATCAAGGTTTAAGTTTTAAGGGTTAGCTTCAGAGCTTGAATCTCTAAAATTCAACCGGAAGGAAAAAGACAATGCCAAAGGGATTCAACCCGCTTCAGCAGGTTAAGGCCCTGCAGGAGAAGATGGCCAAAATGCAGGAAGACCTGGCTTTCAAGAAAGTGGAGGGAAGCGCCGGGGGAGGCATGGTGACAGCGGTGGTCAACGGCAGGCAGGAAGTTCTCGGCATTAAGATAGAGCCACAGGTGATCGACCCTGAAGATGTCGAGATGTTGCAGGATTTGATCGTTGCAGCCGTAAACGACGGCTTAAGAAAGGCCCAGGAAATGGCGGCCGCCGAAATGGGAAAGCTGGCCGGCGGACTCAATATTCCAGGGCTGAACATACCGGGGCTTTTTTGACGGTCAATGAACGCATATCCACCGATTTTGAGCAGCCTCATCCGTAAACTGAGCAGACTTCCCGGTCTTGGGGAAAAGAGCGCCACCCGGATCGCCATGTATCTTCTCAAAGCGCCAAGTAGCGAGGCGGAGTCGCTTGCGGAAAACATCCGGCAGATTCGCAACAATATACGAACCTGCTCAATCTGTTTTCATTTCACCGATGAGCCGATTTGCGCCATTTGTGGCGACTCGGCGCGAAATATCGGGGAAGTCTGCATCGTAGAAAGTACAGCCGACCTTTTGGCCATTGAGCAATCGGGTGCTTTCAAAGGCCGTTATCACGTACTCCAGGGCGTATTGGCCCCTCTTGACGGTGTCGGTCCCGAGCAAATCCGCATAAAGGAACTTTTCTCCCGCTTCGGATCCGAAAAAATCAGTGAAATCATCATAGCTACGAACCCGAGCAGCGAGGGAGAGGCAACCGCTCATTACCTTCTCCAAATTTTAAAAGACCGCCCCGTGCGCGTAACGCGGATAGCCTACGGTATACCGATGGGCGGCGACCTCAAGTACACCGACCGTATAACCCTCGAAAGGGCGCTGAAGGGAAGACAGCTTTTTTAGCAGTGAACAGTGATCAGTGATCAGAAAAAGCTGTCAAACGCAAGTTCAAGGATGCTATGGAGTTTTCGATCTCCCGGCTCACATAGATACTCACGCCGCATTCCAGGTCAGTTTGTTATGGTAACTGAAACTTACCGGCTCTACAAGGTTCGTACAGGGTTGACTTTGCGACGTCGCAATCCGCGGAAGCCAGTGCCACTCAAGAACGTCCCCTTAAGTTGACGGCTATGCGCGTTGCGCGGGACTGACCCCGGGCCGACTTATGAAGCCTCTTCGTTTAGGCAGAAAAACTCCATTACACCTACTCGTTTGCCGGATGAGCGTGCGCCACGAAGGCGCAGAGGAGTTGCTAAACTGACTCCTGAAAACTGCAGCCATGCTGCACAGAAGATGAGGGCAGGCCCCTCGGAGCCGTCATGCAGGTGAAGGCTCCAAACCACCTTAAGCTGCTGTGGTCAAAAGCCATGGTGGTGAGCGTTAAGGAAAAGGTCCCGCAAGACGGGATCAGGTGAGTGCCATGGAGACGAACGCAAGTGAACCGCTGATAAAGTGTCGAAAGGCTAGGGACGTCATCAAAACCAGGGGGGGTTCGTTAACCTGGGACAAGTCCGGAAGCTACCTGTTTACTGTCCGGATGGTGGCCGGCATGGAGGCGGCGTGAACGTGGCGCAGGCTTTTGTGTGGAACGTGGGAACCTACGACTCCGATGTTAAGGGAGAAATCCAAGTGGAAGACCCACAAGGATGAGAGTACCGAGGCGGAGTATAGGGGCGGAACAGCCCGTAGTAGCGTGAAAGCCTCTGTAATGGGGGTGGAGCAAAGGGGCTGTGTCATCTGGTTTTGAAAATTGGTCAACCACGCTACGGCGGAGGGAGGAGCCGGTGGACAAAACAAAGCCGTTTGAGATTTCCAAGTACGTCGTATGGGAAGCATACGAGCGAGTAAAAGCGAACAAGGGGGCAGCGGGAATCGACGAGGAGTCAATCCATGCTTTTGAAGAGAATCTCAAAGATAATCTCTACAAGATCTGGAATCGCATGTCGTCGGGAAGCTATTTCCCTCCTCCGGTCAAAGTAGTGGAAATACCGAAGAAGAACGGGGGAGTCAGGATTCTCGGAGTGCCCACGGTGGCTGATCGGATCGCCCAGATGGTTGCGAAGCTATATTTTGAGCCAACGGTGGAGCCGTGCTTCCACCCGGATTCATATGGCTACAGGCCTGGAAAGTCAGCAATAGACGCAGTGGCGGTCACGCGAGAGCGGTGCTGGCGCTATGACTGGTTGCTGGAATTTGACATAAAGGGCCTGTTCGACAACATCGACCATGAGTTGTTGATGCGCGCCGTCAGGAAGCATACCGACTGTAAATGGCTAATCCTTTACATCGAAAGGTGGTTAAAGGCGCTGTTTCAGATGGAAGATGGGCGGATAATAGAGCGCAGTGCGGGAACTCCTCAAGGAGGAGTCATCAGTCCCGTTCTTGCGAATCTGTTCCTCCATTATGCGTTTGATATGTGGATGAAAAGAACTTATCCGCAAAATCCATGGGCGCGATACGCAGATGATGAAGTGATCCATTGTCGGACGCAAGAGGAAGCGGAAGAGTTGCTGGAGCAATTGCACAAGCGTTTCGGGGAATGCGGACTAGCACTCCACCCGGATAAAACCCGCATTGTGTATTGTAAGGACGATGATCGTCGAGGCGAGTTTCCGGAAACGAAGTTTGATTTTCTGGGATATACGTTTCGTCCACGCCGATCCAAGAACCGATACGGCAAGTTCTTCATCAACTTCACTCCTGCTGTAAGCAGCAAGGCATGCAAGGCCATGCGACAGACGATCCGACATTGGTATCTGCAGCTAAAGCCCGATAAGGCCCTGATAGACATCTCCCGAATGTTCAATCCGGTCTTGCGAGGGTGGCTCAACTACTACGGACGCTTTTACAAATCGGCGATGTATTCCGTACTGCGGCATATGAATCGGGCGCTGATATTATGGGCTCGAAGGAAATACAAGAAACTGAGTCGTCAACAGCGCAGGGCAGAGCACTGGCTGGGGAAAATCGCAAAACGCGACCCGCAGCTCTTTGTTCACTGGCAGATGGGGATTTTGCCTACGGCTGGATGATGGGAGCCGGATGAGTCGAGAGGTTCACGTCCGGTTCTGAGAGGGCCGGGGGTGAGATTCCCCCGGGCTACTCACCCAGAGTTGAACGCGTACGGGGTTAAAGAACTATGTTTCTTAGAGGACTGAACCGGCTGGTTCCAGGTTTTTTTCTCATCTTGTTGTGCGCGTGCAGTCTTTTGCCTCAGGACCACATTGAAGTTCATCATCCCTTATTTGAGAATCAGCTCGAGACTGAACACTTCATCTTGAGATGGACCAACGCAAGCTCCCACGCTGCTGACAACGTCAGCGACCCGGAAATTGTCAGGGAGACGGCGGAATACTTCGAAGCAGCCCGGGAAAAGCTCACCGGCCTTTTCGGCAGAGCGCCCTATCTACCGCTCGGGGGCACCAAAATGGAGGTCATCTTTCATGATATTGAATGCTACGCTTTCGCCGACCCGCCCGATGGCCCCATCGAGTTGAACTCCTCGGTCTGGATGAAGATGCCCTCGATTCGCCAATCCACTTCTGCGCACGAATTGTTTCACAAGCTTCAGTATGCTTATGGCTACAAGACCCGCTGGATCCCCCAGGAGCCGATACTCTGGTTTACCGAGGGAACCGCAGCCTGGGCCGAGGTTTTCGTATGGGGCAGAGTGAGCCGAAGCTGCAAGGTTGAAGATATGTTCAAGGACACGAACATTAAACTGTATGAAGCAGAGGACATGGCTCTGCCGTTCTGGATTTATTTTGTATCCGGAAACAGTTGCGCCGCCCAAGATCAGCTTATGGTCAATCTCTTTGAAAAATGCGAACAGGTGAAGGGGGATGTGAAAAAGGCCCTCTTCGATGTGATACGGGAAGCTTACGGTTCTGTAGACTCTTTTTTTCTACGATTTGAACTGGAACGCAAGAATGATTTCTGGCAAGGGTTCCCCTCACAATCATGTAACTATTCGCGTATCATGGGTCCGGACGGCAGGGACCTTGTGACTGAGATCAAGCAATACCAACACAGGAAACATGGGTCTTCAGCGCGGTGAACCAAGCCGTTGTGGATACAAAAAAGATCCACCTGGTGATAGACAGGTCATGGAGAGTCAGGGATAGCGTCGAAATTGGCTATCGGCGGGCTTGATCTGCGAAGCAAGCATAGTTCGCATGAGAAAGCAAAAAGATAAAAATGCCTTGATTCTTTTTTCATAAAGCAGGATAAATCAATGCTATGCTGGGCATGTGTTTTTGCCGTGAGCTCTATGCCGAAGGGGACTTCCTGCGGTAAGCGCTACTTGACCTGCAACGTTAGTGTGGAGAAAAACTATGGTTGAAATTCGATTTCATGGAAGAGGAGGCCAGGGTGCTGTGACCTCTGCCGAACTTACGGCTTTGGCGGCGATCGAAGAAGGGAAGTATGCTCAGGCATTTCCAAGCTTCGGCCCGGAACGACGCGGGGCGCCGGTTATGGCGTTCGTGCGCGTGAATGATGCCCCGATCGTTACTCGGGAGAAAGTGTATGAACCGAACATCGTTATCGTCCTCGACCCCACGCTCCTCAAGATCGTCAATGTTGAAGCGGGACTGCAAAAAGGTGGGGTTGTAATTCTGAATACGTCGAAGAGTGTGGAGCAGATCCGCAAGGAGACGGGCATAAAGGCCAGGCTCGCCACTGTGGATGCTTCCAAGATTGCCATGGAAACCATGCGCGTTACCATCACCAACACTACCATGTTAGGTGCTCTTGTCAAAGCAACAGGGATCGTTCAGATAAGCGGTTTGCAAAATCCGATCAAGCACCGTTTTGGACCGATTGCCGAGAGAAACATGAATGCATGCGTACGCGCTTACGAAGAAACTAAGGTAGTGGAGGGATAACTGTGGCTAAAGAGACCGGAATCCAGAGTTGGAAAGAATTGAACTTCTGCATCGCGATTACAACTCCGGGAAATGCGGCGGAGCTAAGAACCGGAGACTGGCGGTCCATGCGGCCGGAAACAGATCGCGAGAAGTGCACCAAGTGCGGCCAGTGTTACATTTTCTGTCCGGATATGGTTTACAGCAAGGACGCCGAGGGCTACTACGTTCAGAACTACTATTGGTGCAAGGGATGCGGTATTTGCGCCAAGGAATGCCCCGTTGACGCCATAACGATGGTTCAGGAGGTCGACTAACATGTCCAAGCCTATTGGTATTGAAGTCTCACTCGCTGTCGCCGAAGCGGTGGGAGTGTGTGATGTGGATGTTATTGCGGCTTACCCGATCACTCCTCAGACTCACATAGTCGAGCACCTCTCCGAACTCGTAGCCGATGGCCGCGTAGATGCCGAGTTTGTACCCGTCGAATCCGAACACAGCGCCATGAGCGCCTGTATCGGCTCTTCGGCAGCCGGAGCGCGCACGTTTACGTCAACCTGCTCCCAGGGATACGCCCTGATGTCGGAGCTTTGCTATATTGCGTCGTCCATGCGGCTGCCAATCGTAATGGCTGTGGCAAACCGTGCTTTGAGCGCACCGCTCAACATCTGGAACGACCATGCCGACCTCATGTACGCAAGGGATACGGGCTGGATTCAGCTCATTTCGGAAAATGGGCAGGAAGCCGTCGATATGTCCGTACTGGCTTTCCGCATCGGTGAAGACAAGAGGGTATGCCTGCCCGTGCAGGTGAACCTGGACGGCTTTACTATGAGCCACGTAATCGAGCCGATCGCCATCCCCGATGAAAAAGAAGTCAAGAAATTTCTGCCGCCCTTCAAGCCGGTGCTCCGCCTCGACCCGGCCCATCCTGTAACTTTTGGTCCCGTGGGTATGCCGGATGTGTACACCGAAGCGCGCAAGGCCCAGGATGAGGCGCTCAAGGCGACAAAGCCCGTGATCCAGGAAATCTTTAACGATTTCGCCAAGCAGTTCGGACGCCAGTACAAACTGGTCGAAACTTACAAGACCGAAGACGCCGATACGATTATCGTCGCGATAGGCAGCGTTGCCCAGACCGCCATGAGCGCAATCGACGCAATGCGCGCAAAAGGCAATAAGGTCGGGATTGCACGCTTCCGTGTTTTCAGGCCTTTCCCCGCCGCAGAGCTTTTCGAGGCGATCAAGGGCGCAAAGAACCTTGTTCTCCTCGACCGGGTCACTTCCTTTGCCGGTGGAGAAATATCCGGGCCCGTCGCGGTCGAGATCAAGTCCGTTCTGTTCGACAAGAAGCATTTTCCGAAGGTGGGGAACTTCCTGGTTGGCCTGGGCGGCCGCGATGTGACGGGGCAGAACTTCGAGGAAATGGTCGAAAGAGTGGACTCCGCGAAAAACGGTGACCTTCCAGCCTACGAATTCATCAATGTGAGGGAATAAATGGGAATCGCATCTGACGCTCTGAAGAATTTCAAGGGGTTTAACCTCAAGAATATGCCTGAGGTGGAACCTATTTCGCCCGGTCATCGCGCGTGCCAGGGCTGCGGGGAAATACTGGCTTTGCGGCAGGCACTGAAAGCAATCGGAACCAACGTTGTCGTATCCAGCGCTACCGGATGTATGGAGATTATCACGTCCCCTTACCCGCAGACCGCGTGGCGGGTGCCCTGGATTCACGTGGCTTTCGAAAATTGGCCGCCGTGATAAGCGGCTCGGAAGCAGCTTATAAAGCGATGAACCGAAAGAAGATAATCGATCAGCCCGGTGTCATCTTCCTCGCGTACGCGGGGGACGGCGGAACCGCCGACATCGGTATGCAGGCACTGTCCGGCGCCTTGGAGCGCGGCCATAATTTCGTCTATCTATGCCTGGATAACGAGGCTTACATGAACACAGGTATTCAGCGCTCTTCGGCGACTCCTTTCGGAGCTTCGACGACGACGTCTCCCGCAGGCAAGAAAAGCTCGGGCCAGTCGACCTGGAAGAAGAACATGGCGGAAATCGCCGTCGCCCACGGCATACCTTACGTAGCCACCGCGACCCCAGCTTACCCGGTCGATCTCATGAACAAGGTGAAGAAGGCTTCGCTGGTGCCCGGTCCCGCCTACCTTCACCTCTACTCTCCATGCCCCACCGGCTGGCGATGCGGGATCGACGAGAGTATCGAAGTGGCAAGACTGGCCGTGCAGTCGAAGGTCTTCCCGCTCTACGAGGTAATCGACGGCGAATACCACCTGTCCCGCAAAGTGGCGAAGCCGAAGCCGATTTCAGAATACTTCAAGCCGCAGCGCCGCTTCCGCCATCTGACTGAGGCTGAGGTAGAGTTTATTCAGGGCAGAGTGGACGAGCAGTACGAAAAGCTGGTGAAAAAGTGCGTTGTGGAAGACAAGAAGAAAGAAAAAGAATAAATGAGGGAGCGGGGATAAACGCCGCCCCGGCAGCATTGTCCAGCGGTTCTTTTGTGGGAGGGCTTTATGCCCTCCAAGCACCCGATTTGAAAACAACTCCGTATTAAACAAGCTGCAACAGGCGCCTTAGCGGAGATAAAGAGGCGGCATGGGCTCAAAAAAAGGCTCATGCCGCCTCTTTGCGTTTGCTCAAGCTTTTTGCGGCAATATATAACTTACCAAATCAGGGTCTGATATGCACCGGGGTCCCGGCGAAGGCGATCTTGCAGAGCTCTTCCATATCGCTGTTGTAGAGTGCGATGGAACCTTGTGTCCAGTCCCTATGGGCCCCACCTGCATGGATATATAGCTGCCCGCCCAGTTTCGAATAGAAGGGGGGCGCAACCTTACGCTCTGCGGCTATCACTATCTCGTTGAACTCGGGAGGTGAAAGAATGCCTGCGAAAAGAGCCCGTTCGGCATGCTTTTTGTCCGGGTAGTTGAGGACGAGCGTCTCATTGGAACGATTCACAGGGTTTTTCAGACAGATGAGAAAGTCACCTTCAGGAGTCCGGCCGTCGCCCGCGCTTTCCTTGTCTCCAAGCGGATGAAATCCGAGGCCTATCGGATAGTCACGAACCATCACGTTGGACTGGATCACATAGAGCCGCCGCTTTTCCTTATAGATATATATTTCAGGATTTACGATGTCGGTTAACGCCGTGAGATAGTCGATCCTGACGGGTTCTTTTTCCCTGGGGGGCTGCTGCTGGGCGGTTCTACTTTCCGTCTGTTTATTCTCGGTTGATTTGGACGAATCGAAGTGGCTGTCGGGTTTCTGCATGGAACATGCTGAAATCACAAACAAAATCACGCAAAGGAAGATTCCCCCGAACCTTCCTCGCAGAATAAGCCCCTGCATAACTGCGCCCCCTCAGTGGTGTTTCTGTGTGCGACCCCGTCAGAATGATACTACACGCCACTAGCTCCCGGCGCAAGTCTAAAATCGACCTCCGATCAGCTTTTGTCGTAAGGTTTTGTAACCTCAACTATTTTGGGGCTTATGAAGATCAACAGCTCGTTTCGTTTGTCGTCTGTTGTATCGGTTTTAAAGAGGCGCCCCAGAATGGGGACATCGCTCAGCCCCGGAGTAGACGATTTGGTGACCGAAGACTCATTGTCGATAACCCCGCCGATTACGACAACGTTTCCATCGTCGACAAGAAGCTCGGTCTGGATCTTTCTGGTGTCGATGCCCGGTTCGGAGCCTTGCCCAACGTTATAAAGAGTAGTGGATACCGTATCCTGCTTGGCGTTTATCAGCATTCTGACTTTTCGGTCAGGAGTGATATGAGGCGTAACCTGAAGTTCCAGGACGGCATCCTTGAATGCCGTTGCTGTTATATTGGCGGCCGTATCGCCAACCTGTAGGTAAGGTACCTGAGTGCCTTGAGTCACAACGGCTTTCACATTATCGAGTGTCATGACACGGGGCGCGGCTACCACTCTGGCCAGATTGACCGACTGGAGCGCCTGTATATTCAAGTCGATTTTGAGCAGAGTTGCGCCTACCAAAGAGGCGATCGTAGCGCCAAATTGAGTGCCGAAGGATGGAGTCGCCGGATTGATTTGAAATCCCTGGGAGTTTTGCGACCCGGCCGGGATGGGTTGTTGAGTGGAGAACTGAAGATTCACTCCCAGTGTCCTTTGTGTTTCGCTTGTGAGCGTAATAATGCGCGCTTCGATGAGCACCTGCGGTGTTGGGAGGTCGATCCTCGAGAGCAATTGCCTGGCATTTGTGAGTCTTGCCGGGTAATCGGTATAGATGATAAGGCTGGTACGCTCGTCAACGGCGACTTTTCCGCGCTCACTCTTGCCATCTGAGATTTTAGCGGCCACATCGGCTGGTTTGCCAAAATTGACCGGGAGATATATTGTTGAGAGCTGGCCCAGGTCACGGGTTGTCTCAGCAAGGCTCTGTTTGGCCTTTATGGCCTCCGCCTGCTGGAGATATTCCTGGCGCAGCTTAGACTGTTTGGCAATGCGAATCACATTGCCGACCTGTTCTTTGCCCAGGTCATTCATGGACAGCACCATGTCGAGGACCTGATCCCAGGGGACCTGCTCGACTTTTAAGGTTACTTTACCGGTGACGTCAGGCTCTATGACTATATTTATCCCGGCGAGGTCTGAAAGGAGCCGGAGGACATTCCTCAGGTCAGCGTCCATGAGGTCCAGGCTTACAGTTTTCCCGGAGTAGTCCTTTCTTGCGGCCGCCGGGGCGCCGATTCCCTCGACAGACATCGCCTGAGCGTCGGTTTGTTTTGGGACAGGTTTGACTTTGGAGGCTTTAGTTTTGGAAGGCGCAGGTTTTACGGGTTGATCGAGGGCCACACCGGTTTCAGCGTCGAGCCCTTTGGTCCCAACGGTAGGCGGGGTTTCCCCGGGCGTTTGCCCCGCCGCCAGTAAAGCGTCCGCTTCAGTCCCTTCGGTGCGCACTTCCGCTGAGCACAAAAAACAGCCGAACAGAAGCGCCAGTCCCAGTACGAAAGGAAGAGTGCCGGTCCAAATTTTTACCTGCCTTCGCATGCGTTCTCCCCCTGATAGACACAACTCATTGTAATAATTGCGGTTAAGGAATGATTCATCAATGTATTGCTGCTATTTTTTCGCGCCGGCCTTCTTCGGTTGCGGCTTCTCCAAAAACCGGTAAGTAACGATGTTGCACGCCACCTGAAGCAAGGCACCCTGCTTGTCCTTTTGCCGAGTTAAGGTAAGCGACTCGACTTTTAAGATTCTGTCCAGCTTGGAGATACTATCCAGGAAAACCCCAAGGTCGTTAAAGGTGCCCAGAAGGTCGAGCCGGATAGGAATGGTAGCGTAAAATTCCTGCATTACCTCAGGTTGAGGTTGGAAAAGAATATTTTCCAAACCTACCTTTGAGCCAAGTCTAGAAACGTTTTCCAGAAGGCCGGGGATTTCTTTCTGATCAGGCAAGAGCATAAGAAGCCTTGTAAGCTCTTCGTCGGATTGGGCGATCTCTTTTTCAAGCGCCTGCACCTTGGTAACCGCTGCCTTGAGAGAGGCAAGTTTGTTCCGCTGATCAGTAATTTGAGCTTTGATCTGTGTAATGGATTCCAATTGGCCTTGGAGCTTTAGATAGTAAAAAGCAGCGCCCAAGACAAGCAGAGTACCCGCAAAAAGCAGCACCTTCTGCGCAGGGGTAAGGCCCGAGAGTTTTTCCTGGAATTTGGCAAAGATATTTTCCATAGCGGCTACATCTTCAACTTTTTTTGTACTAGTGAGTAAGGAGAAAAACGGTAAGTTAACTGGAATTCCCTGAGCTTCATTTCTTTTAGAGCAAGCTGCTTCGATTGGACCAGATTTATACTGCCTTTTTCGATATAAGGGGAAGATTCGAGATTGCGCATGAACTCAACGATGGCTTCATTGCTCTGGGCCACTCCATCAAGGGTGACCGAGTTGCCTGTCTGCACGAGCTTGTCGAACCACATTTTCTCAGGCGGCACCTGTATGGAGAGAAGAGCCAGCATCCTGATGACCGCGTCCCGGTCGCCCTGGAGATCCTTGATGATCAGCAGTTTTTTGTCGATGAGTTCTTTCCTCTTGGAGAGTTGCTGCAGTTCCACCTCAAATTTGGCGTATTTGGTCACCTCTTGCTGCAGCGCTGAAAGCTCATTTTGTCGGGAGGCGATTTGCCGATCGTAGGAAATCCACATAAACGCGATAATCGCTAGGGTGAGAACAACAGTGAGAAGGTAGATTGAGGCGATTTGCCTGGCACCTTCCTTTCGTTTTTGCACTCGGACCGGAAGCAGATTTATCTGAATCATTTTTCTTTCGTCTTTCTTAAAGCGAGCCCCAGAGAGATGGCCATTTGCGGGCCAATGTAATCAATGTAAGCCGGGTCGAAATGTTTCGCTTCGTACTGGATTCGGGAGATAGGATTAAAAATCTCGACAGGGATCTCCATGTGTTCCTTCAACACTTTGTCCAGACCTGGAATTCGGCACGAACCACCACTGAGGTATAGTGAGTCAATTTTTTCCTCCGGGTAATTATGATAGTAGAATTCTACCGCGCGCCGGCACTCGGCCACCCAACCCGTTACAGTGGAAACGAAAATCTCTTCCAGGTCTTGCATGGGATATTTTTCCACCGATTCACCGAGTTTGACGGATTCAGCTTCTTCAGTGGAGATGCTGAAAGCGTCTTTAATGGCGTCCGTTAGCTGGTTTCCTCCTATCGAGATGCTCCTGGTGAAGATTGGCAGGCCCTTGTAGGCAATGTTCATAATGGATTTATTGGCGCCAATGTCGAGCAGAGCAACTCTTTCTTCACCAAACCCATAAGTCGCCTCAAAGGAGTTACTTAGGGCAAAGAAGTCCACGTCCACAACAAGGGGCTCGAACCCGGAAAGTTTCAAAAGATTGTTGAAGTCGGTTACTGATTCTTTTTTTGCGGCAACAAGCAAGACATCCATGAAATTGGGGCGGTTCTTGGAGACGTCGATTACCTGGTAATCAACGTCGACCTCATCGATGTTATAGGGTATGTACTGGCCGAGTTCGGCATGCATCCTTTCGGCCAGTTCATCCTCGGTCATGGTGGGGAGTTCTATTTTTTTGATCATTACGTCGTAGCCGGATATTGATACGGCAACGGCCCTGCTCTTGATTTTCAGATGATCGGCGAGTAGGCGTATGGCTTCTGCGACGGCCTCCGGTTTGGCCAATCTGCCTTCAACGAATGCTTCGCGGGGCAGAGGGGCAATGCCCATGCTTATGAGCCTGGGCGTGACATTGTCGATGCTGGCCTGCATGAGTTTGACGCTGTGTGAACCAACGTCGAGGCCGATGAGGTTTTCTACCTTTGAGAATAAAGAAGAAAGCATATTAGGCGATTTCCCCGGTTATTTTCAATTGTTTCCGTCCACGGAACCCGAATCTAACATCTTTTACTTGAAAACGTCAAAGAAAGTATTTAAGATAAAAGATTGCGCCAACAATTTAGATTGAGAGGAGTTGGAGTTGAAAAATGTAGTTGCAACCCCTGGCGACAGAGTCAGGCGCAAGAGCGTTGTTCGCGAATATAGCGAGGCCATAATCATAGCTGTAATTCTCGCCCTTTTTATTCGCGCTTTTGTTGTTCAAGCATTTAAGATTCCCTCCGGCTCCATGGAGCCAACCTTGCTTGTCGGGGACCATATCCTTGTCAACAAGTTCATTTACGGCATTAGGCTCCCCATTGTCAACAAAGAGATTATCCCAATCAAAACTCCTAAACAATTTGATGTTGTGGTGTTCCGATACCCAAATGACCGATCTAAGGATTATATCAAAAGAGTAATAGGTCTACCTCTTAACAAGGTTCAAATAATTAACAAGAAAATCTATATCAACGATGAGGCACTGAATGACCCCTATGGGTATTACGACGATCCGCACCTGATGGCGGGTGCAAGGGATAATTTCGGGCCGGTCATCGTTCCTCCCCACAGCTATTTCGTTATGGGCGACAACCGGGACCACAGCCATGACAGCCGCTTCTGGGGCTTCGTCGATGATAGTGACCTGGTCGGCGAAGCTTTTATCATTTACTGGTCATGGAGACAGGAGGGTGCATTCACTATGGAGCCCTCCGAGAGCTATATCCGCTGGAACAGGTTCGGTAAATTGCTCCTCCAGTAAATAATAGTTCTTGATTTCAAAGAGAGGATTGGGCCTATCTTGCTCAATCCTTTTTTATTCGGGATAAAGTAAACTCTGTTGGCGCTTTTCCCCGTATTCCCGCAATTCCTTTTCCCATTCAGATTCGATTTTGTGGAGATCCTGCCCCTGTTCGACCTGACGCCGCACGGTACTGCTCCCAATCAGGATATCTATCGGCAGTTTTTCCCGCTCGTACTCGTACGGAGGATCCAGCCATCTGAAGCGTTCCGGATGCGTGAGGGCAAGGGCCTGCAGAATGGCAAGCCCCATCCTGTATGGTTTTAACTTGCATTTGTCCGTTATGTGTATCTGAAAGCCCAAACAAGGTTGCCCCCTGTACTTGTCGAAAGCAGGCTCGAATGTAACGGGCCGAAAAGTTACGCCATCCGAACCGCGCTTATTAAATTCTTCCAGAAACTTTTTCTGATTCAAAAAAGGCGCCCCGAAAAGCTGGAACGGCATTGTCGTGCCCCGCCCCTCACTGATGTTCGTGCCTTCCAGGAGCACCATGCCGGGATAGAGCAAAGCAGTCTCCCAAGTTGGCATATTGGGTGAGGGGTAAACCCACTGAAGGCCGAGGTTATCGAACTGGCTGCCCCGCCTCCAGCCCCTCATAGAAACAACATCCAGATCGCAGTCGACATTTGCTGCAGCGCAGACGAAGCGTGCGAATTCCCCTGCCGTTAGTCCGTGTCTCATAGGAACCGGATATCTTCCCACAAAGGAGCTGAATGCCGGTTCGAGCACATTGCCTTCAATTTCCGTACCATTTATCGGATTTGGTCTGTCCAAAATGGCCACTTTGATGCCCGCCCGCGCTGCAGCTTCGAGACAAAGGCCAATTGTCGTGGTATACGTAAAGATCCGCGTCCCCACATCCTGCAGATCGATCATGAGTACGTCGATTTTTTTGAGAGCCTCCAGCGAGGGTTGGCGGGTCTTGGAATAAAGACTTACTACAGGGACGCCTGTGTCAGGATCGCGCCAGTCGGCCGATTCAATCATATTTGCTTGTTTGTCAGAATAAAAACCATGTTGGGGCGAAAAAATGCAGCCCAAGTTTCCTCCAGCGCCCAGGATCAATTTATTGACACTTTCCAAGGAGCTGTCGACCGAGGCCTGATTGGCCAGAAGCCCAAGTCGGCCCGAGCGAAACCATAAGGGGGGCGATTGAAGCAAAACCTCGCACCCCAAGCGGAATTGATTGCCTTTCCCGGTTTGGCTATGGCCTATCAACTGATCTTAATTCCCCTGCTTCTATTTTCCTATCCAGTTTCATTTACCAGTGCCTATACCACTTTGGAAACCGCCATGTCTATAACAGATTAGCAACTCAGCAGCCATTTAATTACATATCCGTTATCAATATGTATTTGGCGAAGGTGCAAAATAATTTCAGCGAGAAGTACAATGATACGACTATCAATCCGGTTGGGCCGACGGCAAAAATTTGGGTGTCAAAGAAATCGTGAGGGGTCAAAAATTTGAGATAATCCAAGGAATGTCTTGACCGGCAAAGCTTTATTCTCGAAAATCTTTTTTGAGGACCGGTATTTCATGAATAGTCATCGGCCGGATCAGAAAGGATTTTCCCAACCATGCCTTTGCCACTTTCGCAAATCAAGTCCATTGTGGGCGAGGACAACCTGTTGATGTCGCCTGAGGAACTCCACTGCTACAGTTTCGATGCGAGCAAGATGCGCTTTGTTGCAGAAGGGGTGGCATTCCCTGCTGATGGAGCCGAGATATCGGCTCTTGTCAAACTGGCAAATGAATATCGTTTTCCTGTATACCCGCGGGGGGCGGGATCAGGAATGGTTGGTGCCTGCCTGCCGCAGGGCGGGCTTGTGATCGTTACTAACCGGCTCAACAAAATCCTTGAAATCGACGCCGACAATATGACGGCAGTGATAGAACCGGGTGTAATTACAGGAGATTTTCAGAAAGCCGCCGCAAAGTACGGACTTTTTTATCCGCCGGACCCGGCAAGCCTTGCTTTTTCCACTATGGGAGGAAACGTCGCGATGTGCTCCGGCGGTCCAAAGGCTGTGAAATACGGTGTGACCCGGGACTATCTGCTGGGGCTGGAAATGGTCCTTCCCACCGGAGAGTTGATTCGAACCGGGACTCGCACCATGAAAGGAGTCGTGGGATATGACATGACTCGACTAATGGCAGGATCCGAAGGTACGCTTGGGATTTTCACAAAGATAATCCTCCGGCTGATTCCTGCGCCGGAATCGGTCCGCACTATGACGGCGGTATTTTCCGACCTTGATTGCGCTGTAGAAGCAGTTTGCGGGATATTGAAGGAGCGAATCATTCCATCGACAATCGAGCTGATGGACCAGCCTGCGATCCTTGCTATCGAGAAGCACCTGCGGATTGGGCTTCCGATTGAGGCGGAGGCGTTTGTGCTGATCGAAGTGGATGGACCCGATGCCGTGCTGGACTCTCAGGTAGCCAGAATCGAGCAAATTTGCCAAAAAGCTGGGGCTAGCAGGACAGAGGCGGCGCGATCCGATGAAGAAAGAGACCGGCTCTGGCAGGCGCGCAGGTCGCTTTCCCCAGCTTTGGGGCAGATCAGACCCGGCAAGATAAACGAGGATGTTACGGTGCCTCGCACCAAAATACCGGAGCTCATCAGGTCGATACGTGCCCTGGCCGAAAAATACGACCTGACCATAGTCTGCTTTGGCCACGCTGGAGACGGCAATATCCACACCAATATCATGCTCGACAGAAAGAACGAAAGCGAGCGGCGGCGGGCGGGAAAAGCGGTCGAAGAGCTGTTTGGAATAGTCCTTGGGTTGGAAGGCACCATTTCCGGAGAACATGGCATAGGGATCGCCAAATCCCCGTTCATAGAGCTGGAGGTAGGGAGGAATGGGCTCGAGGCCATGCGAAAAATCAAACAGGCCCTCGATCCACTTAACATTATGAACCCTGGTAAAATGTTCGTCCCGGACCGGACCTTTTTGGAGGGATCATTTGTTTAAGTGAATGCCCTTCACCGCAGAGGTCAGGGAAGGACCTTTTTGGAAGGATTTTTTGTTTAATATCCCTTCCACTCGAATAAACGACCTCATACGCCCGTTTGCGTCCAGGTGGATCAGCTTATCCGTTCCCACACGGTTAGTTGGGCAATGGTGTGCTGGAATTTGCGCCGGGTTTCGCGGATCACGAATTCGACGTCTTCGGGCTCGCAAAGGAGCCGGAAGTGTTCTCGCAGCGACTCCTGCATGCCTTCCAAGGTGGTATAGGGTTCTCCGTCCTTTCTGAACCCTCCGATCCATTTGTCGCGCGCAGTGAATTCCGCCAGCCAGGTATAAGGGGAGGTCAGGACCAGCAGGCCGCCGACCTGCAGCCGTTCGTGCACAGCCGACAGGAATTTGCCCGGGTCATAGAGGCGGTCGATGAGGTTTCCGGCAAATATCAGGTCGTAATTGGAAAACAGTGGTTTGAGGTTAACCGCATCCGCCTGGAAGAATTCCACTTTGTCTTTCAATTGTTCAAGGCTGAAGTCCGAGAGCCGCGCTTCATGGTAGGAGACGAGTTCGCCTTCCTCAGGCAGTTCGAAGTGCACAACACCTTTTTCCTGAAGCTGAACGGCGATGCGGATGAAGCGGGCGGAAAAATCGAGACCTGTGACTCGATCAAATCCTCTGGCCAATTCAAAAGTCGATCTTCCCACGGCACAGCCAAGATCGAGAGCCGTACGCCCGGGGCGGTCCTTCATGGCTTCCAGGCAGATTCGGGCACACTTTGCGGGAAAGTTATCGACCCCGAAAAAGGTGGGGCCATAATGCGCTTCACAGTACTGGGAGACGGCGCCGTCGGTTTCGTACATGGTTTCGGGGATTTCCACGGGTTGGTTCGATTCTACATAGCGGAATCCGGCATGCTGAAAAAAATGGCGCCGAAAGGCATAGCGGGAATCCCTGGTGGCTTCGTTGCCCGTCGAAATCCACGAGCCTCCTTTAATGAGGTTGTGCCGGGTGTCGAACGTCGGCGTGGAGAAGTCGTCATAACAGGGATGGACTTCAAAGCTTTCAAAACCGGTGATGGGCGTTTCGGTCCACTGCCATACGTTGCCGATGATGTCATAGAATTCGCCGAACCGGAAGGTGTTCACAGGACAGGACGAGGCCCAGTGTTCCAGGTTGATGTTGCCCGGCGCTTTGTCCCAGTAAGGTTGATCGGGGATCTGATGCGCGTCCCGTAGGCGATACCATTGGTCTTCTGTTGGCAGGCGCAGGGGTTTGCCGGTTTTTTGCGCCAGCCATTTACAAAACGCCTTGGCTTCGAGACAGTTGACTTCTGCCGGCCAATCCCAGGGCATTTCGATGATCTGCGCCATAGTGCGGAACTTATACGAGGCACCGTTCCGGATCCAGAATATCGGGTGAGTGGCCCTTGAATAGCACACCCAGCTCCAGCCTTCTTCGGTCCAGTATTCTCGCGCCGCGTAGCCGCCTGCTTCCACGAATTCAAGATATTCCTGATTGGACACGAGATATCGACTCGCCTTGAAATCCCATACATCGGATTGGTGGCGCCCGAATTCGTTGTCCCAGCCGTAGAGGGGATGGTCCTTGGATTTTCCCAAAACGACCCTGCCTCCCGGCACCGGAAGCAAATCGTTACGGGGCGCCTCGCCCGATTGACGGCAAATGTCCCAGATGGGAAGCTGGCGCACCAGGTCAATGGGAGCACGCCGTATGATGACCGACGAGGTTTCGAGGTGAATTCTCTGATGTTCGATTCCCATCATGACGGGCCAGAAGGGATGGCGCCAGTCGATGGGAAGAGTTAAGGGGAGGGTGGCGATGAGATTGTCCACGGTATCGCGCACCGTGTTCCGATAGGCCTTTACTTCGGCGACCGCAGGCCAGTCGTAATGGGCGTCATTCAAATCATCCCAGGACATTTCATCCACACCCACCGCAAACATGGATTCAAACCGGGGGTTGATCCGGGCGTCAACGATTTTGGCGATGATCAGTTTGTTGATATAAAAGACCGCCGTATGGCCCAGGTAGAATATCAGAGGGTGCCTCAGGGGTTCCGGCCGGATATAAAATGCGGCATCGTCTACAAGAGTATCATAGAGCTTTTCATCAATGCTGTAGGTCTTATGAAAGTAATCTCGTATTTCCCGACGCTTTTCTTCTGCCGAACCCTCATTCAAAATGGTGGTCCGGGTGTGGCGCAGATCCATGTAAAGTCCCCCCTTCGCAGATGGATGCACTCAGCGCTGCACGGCTCAGGCGGCGGATCGATCCCGGCTTACGGGATGGCGGCCCTTGCCGTCAACCCTTCACAGCGGCACATTCACATTGGCTCAGGATAATGCCTTTTTTATTAAAATCCAGGCCGGACGCGCTGTTTCGAGGGTAGATCCCTGAAGAACGGATACCATCCGTCATTATACTTTTATTCATAACTCAATGTGTCAACAAGAGGTGGCGGTCTGCTTAGAGACAACTTTCGTGGGAAAAAATGTATTTTTTATGCCGCGTGGACAGGATGACGTTCACAAGGCCGCATTTTCAGACGCCTTGATTTCCGGCACGCCAAAGAGCGGCAACCCAAACCGGAACCAGACTGCGATTATCTTATCATTTCCGTGAACGGTTGATCTCGCCAATCGCTTGCAGCGCCAGATCTATCTCATCCATGGTATTGAAAGGTCCCAGGCTGAAGCGAACGCCGCCCCGGGGAAAGGTCCCGATACCCTCATGAACGAGGGGCGCACAATGGAGCCCGACACGCACGGCGATACCGAAGTCGGCGTCCAGAATCGCCCCGGCGTCTCCCGGATCCATTCCTTTTACGTTGATTGTAATCAGACCCACATGATCTCTGAGATCTTCAGCGCAGTAGAGTTCAACCGTGTCAAGGAGAGAAAGACCGTCACGAAGTCTGGTGAGCAATTCCGTTTCCCTGGAGTGTATGGATTTCATTCCCTCTTTCTCAAGAAAGCGGAGCCCTTCAGAAAGCCCGATGATGCCCATCAGATTGATTGTTCCAGCCTCCAGTCGATGAGGGTAGGTCTGAGTATGGACCGGACTTTCCGAATCAACGCCGGTGCCGCCAAATCGCGTGGTCCGGATGTCGAGGTCAGGGTGAATTACCAGTCCGCCGGTGCCCGTGGGGCCCATTAAAGACTTGTGACCAGTAAAGGCGAGGGCAGAAATCTTCCAGGCAGTCATGTCAATGGGGATCACCCCTGCGCTTTGTGCGGCATCCACAAGCAAGGGTACGCCTTTCCATGCGCAGAGGGAACCGATTTCGTAGATGGGCTGGATCGTTCCCAGCACATTCGAGGCATGGTTCACGATCACCAAACTGGTATTGGGCCTCATAGCGCCGGCGATATCATTCGGGTCAACAAAGCCCCTGCCGTCGAAAGGCACCAGATCGTATTCAATAAGGCCCTGTTGCCGAAGATGAAAAAGGGGCCGAAGGACCGAGTTGTGCTCTATCCTGGTGGAGACAACATGATCCCCCGGCTTGACCAAACCTTGAATGGCAATGTTTAAGGCGTCCGTGGCATTCGCCGCGAATATAACGCGATGTGGGTCCGGAGCGCCGAATAACTTAGCGAGTCTCTCCCTTGTCCCGTAAACTAGATCTTCGGCATCAAAGGCAAGGTCGTAGCTCCCGCGTCCGGGAGAGACCCCTAGCCGCTCATAGATGTCGACCATATTGGCCAGCACACCCGGCGGTTTTGGAAAGGTTGTTGCCGCATTGTCAAGATATATAAAACGTTCTGACATACGCCTTACCCCGGACATGTCTTTGGATTCGGCAGACCGGCTATACGGCGGGCGCCTCTACGGATGCCGCTGGGAAAGAGAGCCTCCATTTCCATGAAGCTCAAACCCGTCTCGGCTTTAAGATCCCGGTTCATGGGCGCCCTGCCGTTATGGAAATAAAAACGTCTCAAAAATTCAATGATGCGCCATTGATTCTCGTTTATTTCTTCAAGCCCGGTCTCAGCCGCCAAAATCCTTGCCACTTCCTCGGTCCAGTCTTCCGGGTTCCACAAGAAGCCCTCGTTATCAACGAGAATCTCCTTGCCCGCGATTATACGAACCTCCTGGCTGAGCGAACCGGAAAGGGGCTCGGATCTGTACTCTGCTTCCATCATCACTTAGCCAGCGCGGCCTTGATCTTTTCCGGCGTGGCCGGCAGGTTGAAAATCCTTACGCCGCAGGCGTCCTTTATGGCGTTAATGACCGCCGGGGCCGTCGAGACCATTGTCATCTCGCCAATTCCGGTTGCACCCACAGGTCCCCCTGGTCGAGGCGTCTCGAGGGGGGTAAGCACTTCCATGTCAAAGGAAGTTTTCATTGTCGGGTATTTAAAGGTGACCCAGTCTTTGGTTTTGCCGCTTACATATTCCTCCCTAAGGGCGAATCCTACACCCTGATCCATTCCGCCCTCAACTTGGCCTTCGAGGTTCTGAGGATGGATCACCCGTCCGGGATCAACCGCCGTGGTCATCTTGATCACACGGACCGCGCCTGTCTCCGTGTTGACCTCCACTTCGGCCATCTGAATGTTATGGACCTGAGACTCAAAGGTCGGGCCCTGACCGGTTTTGGGGTCGAGCGCTCCGGCGGGCACGGTCTTTTTTCCTAAGTAGTGCGTGGGTTTTTCTGCCTTTGTCAACCCCTCATAGGTCGAGGTGCCGGCTTCCGCCATGCTCTGTTTCAATTGTTCAATGGCATTAACGACAGCCCCTCCCACCATGTAGGTAATCCTGCTGCTTGCCGCCGGGCCGGTTTCAGCGGTCTGAGCGGTATTTCGGGTAATCACTCGGACCTTCTCAAAAGGCAAATTCAGGAGGTGGGCGGTTATCTGGGTCAGCATGGAATCGTTTCCTTCACCAGGATCGGCTGCCGCAGCAAAGACGGTGACGCCGTCATCCGGATCGAGTTCCACAACCGCCTGGCCAGCGTCTCCGGGCAGGCCGATACCGAAGGAATGGACTCCCAGACCGACACCCCGTTTGACCGGGCCGTCCTTGAAAGCTGCCGCTTCCTTTTTTGCTCTTTCGTAATGGGGCCGGATGAGTTCGCCGACCTCCTTAAATGTCCACAGGTCCACCGTCGCCCCCGTTGATACGCTCTGACCGGGCATGAGGGCGTTTTTCAGACGAAACTCCAGGGGATCGATTCCCAGCTTTTCCGCCAACATGTCGATGGCGGATTCCAGGGCAAAGTTAACCTGGGGCGGTCCGGCCCCGCGTGCTGCGCCTCCCCCCGGGTTATTGGTGTAGACAAGCCGTCCCAGGGCGCCGATGTTGGGAATGTTGTAGGAGCCCGAGAGCATTTGCATGGCGCGAATCATGATACCTATGCCCACGATCATGTAGGCGCCGTTATCCATAATATAATCATTGGCATAGGCGGTCAACTTCCCATCCTTATCGGCCGCCAGTTTGACTTTCATAGAAAAGGGATGCCGTTTGGAAGTCAAAAGCATCGATTCGTGAAGGGTGGGGATGTAGCGAACAGGCATCTTGAAATGGAGTGCCGCAGCTCCGGCAATGCCTTCGGAGGTAATAGCGATCTTGATGCCGAACTGCCCTCCGGTGAAGGCCTCCTCATATCGCATGTTTTCCCATCCCAGGGCCTCCTGCAGCATGGCCATATGTCTGTGGATCATGATGCTTCGTCCGATCACCACAAGCAGGGCCTCTTCTCCTTCTCCTTCCAAGTAGGCGAGGGAGACCTCGGGTTCCAAAGGGGCCTGATGGTTGAGTTGCGTGGAAAACTCGGCCTCAACCATGGCCGCTGATTCCATAAAGGCAGTTTTTGCGTCTCCTTTGATCTGGGGCATCCCATAGCAAAGGTTGGGGAACGCTTCATGGATCCGCGGGGCTGCTTCGGCCATGGCTTCCGGCGGAGTCATCATAACCGGCAGGGACTCGTAGGCCACCTTCACTGCCGCCGCCGCCGCCCGAGCCTGGGCCTGGGTTCGGGCCGCCACTATCGCGATAGGATCTCCCAGGGACCGTACACGTTCATCGCACAGCACGGGCTGATCAGCAAATATGAATTTAATCCTGTTGGTCCCTTTTATATCTTTGGCCGTCATGACGCCGATGACGCCGGGCATCTTGAGGGCTTCCGAGGTATCGACAGAAACTATTTTTGCGTGATGCTCCGTGCCTCGAACGACCGCTAACTCAGCGGCGCCCTGGAGTTTTATATCAGCCCCGAATTCGGCAAGCCCACAGGCTTTGATCATCGCCGAAGGCCGTGGATGGGAGACACCCATCATTCCACTATCGGGGGCGGGGCGGACCTGATCGGGAGTAGTCTCGCCACGTAAAAACCGGCCGGACAGCTTCACGGCATCAATGATCTTTTTATATCCTGTGCATCGGCACAAATTCCGTGCCAGGGCCTTTTTGATATCATCTGTGTCAGGATCGGGATTTTTGTCAAGAAGGACCTTGGTCGCCAAGATCATGGCCGGCGTGCAGTAGCCACATTGGATGGCGCCTGAAAGCACGAAGGCCTCCTGGATCAGGTGAGGATTAGCCGGCGTACCTAAACCTTCGACGGTAATCACTTCGGCGCCATCCAGGTCAACCACCTTGGTGAGACAGGACAGCGTCGCTTTATTGTTGACGATAACGGTACACGCCCCGCATTGCCCCTTGCGATCGCAGGACTGCTTCGCCCCGATAAGGTGCAGGTCTTCGCGCAGGAGATCGATGAGGACCCTGTCCGGTTCGACCACGAACTGGTACTTGCGCTCGTTTATCTTCAGAGAAATTCTTTTCATTAAGTTCTCCACCTCAAAGCGTTTGAAATGATAAGAAGATTACTTCATCAGAACTTTACGACGCCTCTGATATTTTTACCTTCCACCATATCATTGAAACCATCGTTGATCTTATCGAGAGAATAGTGATCCGTAATCGTCTCCGTTATCTTGAGACGCCCGGTTTCATAGAGACCAAGAAGAGTGGCCAAATCGGTCCGGACATCCCCCGAGCCGTAATAACAGCCGAGCACGCTTTTTTGCATGAGAGGAAATTCGTACAATGGGAGGGCCAACTGCGTTTTGAAATCCGGTATACCCACAATCACGGCCTTGCCTCCGATCCGGATCATGTTAAAAGCGGTTACAGAGGTCTCTAATTTTCCGAGGGCCTCAAAGGCATAATCCACTCCAAGACCGCCCGTGATTTCTTTGACCTTTGCGACCGCATCTTCTTTTGTGGCGTTAATCACATGCGTGGCCCCGAATTTCTTGGCATATTCCAGTTTGTTATCCAGAACATCGATGGCAATAATTTTGGTGGCATTAGCCAAAACGGCGCCCTGGATAGCATAAAGCCCGACACCGCCAATGCCGACCACGGCTACGCTGCTTCCCCACGTAACCTGGGCCGTATTGATGACTGCCCCTACACCCGTCATCGCCGCACACCCGCTCACAGCCGCAACCTCGAAAGGAATACCCTTTGCCAGGGGGTGGACATTTTCCTCGTTGACCACATTGTATTCGCTGAAGGAACCAACACCGATGAATTTGCCGATATTTTTTGATCCTTTACTCATTCGGCAGGTCCCATCCAGCATCGTACCACCGCGGGTCTTATCTTTAAATTGACACAAGAACGGTTGCCCTCTGAGGCAAAAATAACATTGTCCGCACACGGGGACCCAAGCCATAACCACATGATCTCCGGGTTTAAATTTGGTTACGCCCGGTCCGACTTCCTGGACCACCCCGGCGCCCTCATGGCCGAGTACCATGGGAAGCGGTAACGGCATAACCCCTTTCATCACGGACAAATCGCTGTGACATAACCCTGCCGCCTCATACTTTATCAATAATTCTTTTTCTTTTGGTCCCGCCAGTTCAACTTCTTCAATAACCATAGGCTGATTGTACTCATACTGCACCGCTGCTTTTGTCTTCATACTCTTTCTCCTTTAAGTGTGTGTTGTGGATGAAAATCTGAACGTGGATTGTGCGTGAGCATGCCTGACAATTACATCTTACAAATGAGTCAACTTGACTGTTAAACAATTGTTAGCCTATTTGCAAATGTGTCAATTAGACTGTTATAATAAATTAGTTCTATTGGCAAATACGTCAATTTGACGTTTAAAACAATTATTAGCCTATTTCCTGGTCTGGTTCCGTTCGAAAAAGCTTTTGGAATGCCGAACGTCCATAAATCATAAGATATTCCAATCAAAAGCCGCAAGAAAATTTTCGATCAGACCAATTTGGGCAATTTGAGGACATACCACTATCCGCGCAGTCGTGCTCTTTTCCAGGGGCCAGACGCAGTGCAGGGTTTACGCGCAGATAACCGGGGTCATTGCAATCTTCACAGCCTGCCGCCACCTGACAGATTGTCCGGCGCAGCGGTTGGAGCAAGGAATGATCCGCATGTCGAGGCGATCCCGGATCATCAAATCGGGACGCAGCGTCGCTTAAGATGTTGAAACGTTGATCGATCTCCCTCATGAGAAGAAAGCCGGTATCGGGGGTGATCTTTGCGCCTTGAAAATCCATACGAACGAATCTGTTGAAATCCGGCCGTATGATCCCTCTCTGTTTGTCACCAACTGGGCGCATGCAGCTTTTCCTCCCGCTTACAAAGAGGTCGTATAGTATCAGATAGTTGGGACAAATGCATTATAAATGTCATGATGATTGTCATGAATTCAACATTGACAGGGACAGCTTACTTCCACTGATTACCTGGACAAAATAATAAGGGCGAAATATCTCCAAAGCCATTCGCTATAGCTTAGAATTAATGATTAGCAGTCTTTTGAAAGCACGCGAGAATTAATCTCGCGGGCCTTCCTTCAACGGAGCGTGTGAACTCGGATCATCTGAGAACAAGTCTCCGGCATGAAAAATCGAGCTGGAATTCTTATCGTTACTAGAATAAAAGCGTATTTGAAAGATCAAATACCACGTGGAGTGATTTGCAAAACCACGGAGACGCTAGTGGAAAACACAATGGCGGAAGACGTTATCTGGAACCTGGGCGATCTTTACTCCGGCCCCTGCGATCCGCAAATCCATGCCGATGCGGAGTGGCTCCGGGAGCAGGTTTTGTCTTTTTCTTCTTACAGGGGGAAGGTGGCCGGTTTGGGGCCTGAGGATTTGCTTGAGGCCATCAGGAGACTGGAAGAGATAAACGAGCGGACTCAGAAGCTGTTGGCGTATGCATATCTGAATTTTTCGACTCAAACAACAGACCCGGCAGCAAGCACATTTTTTCAATCCCGAAAAGAATTTTACAGCGAAATCCGCCGCGATACCCTGTTTTTTGAACTCGAATGGACCAAACTGGAAGACGGCCTGGCCGAGGAACTCGCCTCCGATCCCCTTTTGTCGAAATACGGGCACTACCTTATCTCGCTTAGACGCTATAAGCGGCATGTTTTAAGCGAGCCGGAGGAGCGCATTCTGGCCGAGAAGGAACCGGCGGGGGCATCGGCCTGGGGGGCTCTTTTCGACAAGATGCTCAGCCAGTTGAGGTTTGGGGAGAAAAAAAGGACGGAATCGGAACTATTGAGTGAACTTTACAGCCCCGATCGCGAGGTCCGCAAACGAGCCGCTACCGAGTTGAGCGACGGGCTCCAGTCAATCCTTGTGCCTCTGACACACATTTTCAATACGATCCTGCTCGATAAGTCGATAGACGACCGGCTTCGCCAATACCCCCACTGGCTGAGTTCCCGGAACCTCAGCAATGAGGCGGACGACGCCATGGTCGGCGCCCTGGTGAAAGCGGTTTGTTCCAGGTACGATCTGGTCGAGCGCTATTACCGTCTCAAACGAAAGCTTCTCGGGTATGAGGAGCTTTTCGACTACGACCGATATGCCCCTGTTTATGTCCCGGCTGAGGTCAAGACCACGTGGGATGAGGCAAAAGAGATCGTGCTCACTTCCTATGGGGATTTCTCTCCCGAAATGGCCGAGATCGCTCTGCGGTTCTTTAAGGAGGGGTGGATCCACGCTCCGGCACTACCCGGAAAACGCAGTGGGGCTTTTGCGCACCCTGTGGTCCCTTCTGCGCATCCTTACATTTTTCTCAATTTTACCGGCAGCCGGCGAGATGTAATGACTCTTGCTCATGAACTCGGTCACGGCATCCACCAGTATCTGGCACGACGGCAGGGGCTTTTAAACTCCGATACGCCTCTCACGACCGCCGAAAGCGCATCCGTTTTCGGAGAAATGCTGGTCTTCCGCAGCGTTTTGAAACGGATGTTTTCCCCGGTTGAACGCCTGGGACTGCTCTGTTCTAAAATAGAAGATACCTACGCGACGGTTTTTCGTCAGGTGGCGATGAACCGGTTCGAAGAAACCGTACACAACGCCAGACGGACGCACGGTGAGCTGGACCCGGACTTAATTTCCTCCGCGTGGATCGAAACACAAACTGCAATGTTCGGTGACTCAGTGCTGCTTCTCGACCACTATAGGATCTGGTGGTCCTATATTCCTCACTTCGTCCACTCCCCGGGGTATGTATACGCCTACGCTTTCGGTGAACTGCTGGTGATGGCCCTTTACGAACAGTACCTGTGTGAGGGTCCGGATTTTGTCCCCAAGTACCTGGCGTTTTTGGAATCAGGGGGAAAAGCCAAGCCCGGAGAGCTGCTTCGGCCGTTTGGCGTTGATTTGGCAGATGCCGGGTTTTGGGACCGTGGCATGAGAATCATAGAGGGCCTTCTCGACCAGGCCGAACAGGAAGCACTTAGATGAAGCCAAAGGCAGAATTCAGGAAAACCAAGATCGTTTGTACTCTGGGCCCCGCGACCAGTTCTCCGGAGATGATTACCAAGCTCATAAATGAAGGCATGGACGTGGCCCGCCTCAACTTTTCTCACGGAGACCACGAGCAGCACAGGCAGACCATCCACACCATCCGTTCACTTTCCAGGCAGACAGGGAAGGAAATCGGCATTCTCCAGGACCTTGGCGGGCCCAAAATCAGGCTTGGTCAACTCAGTGGCGGGAAAAGAGTGCTGAAGCACGGGGAGAGCATCACGTTAGTGCCGGGAGAATACGCCGAGGGGGATGCTATCCCCGTGAACTATCCCGGCCTGATCGAGGATATAGAGGAGGGCAACCCGATTCTTCTGGCCGATGGAACGATCCAGTTGAGTGTGGTTGAAAAACGAGACAAGAGCGCCGTCTGCGAAGTCGAGGTCGGGGGAGTGATCTACCCCCGCAAGGGCGTGAATCTGCCTTTGAGCCTGTTGAGCGTACCCGCATTCACTGAGAAGGACCGTGAAGACCTCATGGTGGGCATCGAGGAAAAGGTCGATTTTGTCGCGCTCTCTTTTGTTCGCAGCCTTGAAGACCTTCGAGAGGTGCGGCAGATATTATCCCAGGCGGCTTATCACCCGATGCTTATTGCCAAAATAGAAAAAAGACCGGCGGTAGAGAATTTTGAAAATATCTTGTCTGCAGTTGACGCGGTCATGATCGCCAGGGGAGACCTCGGGGTCGAGATGCCTCTTGAAGAGGCGCCAATGATCCAGAAAATGATAATCAGGATAACGAGGCAGGCTGGAAAGCCCGTGATAACGGCGACTCAGATGCTTGGCTCGATGCTGGAAAGCCCCAGGCCCACAAGGGCCGAGGCGACGGATGTGGCCAACGCCATTCTGGATGGGACCGATGCGTTGATGCTCTCGGATGAGACCGCGATGGGCGCTTATCCAGTGGAAGCAGTTTCGACCCTGGACCGGATAGCCAGAACGACCGAGCCTTACCAGAACGAGAGGGCCTACCTGGAAGAAGAAGTTTCAGGAATGCTGCACACGGTTCCGGCAGGAATCAGCCGCGCCGCATGCCTGCTGGCGATTGACCTGAAAGCCGCAGCGATCGTTGCGACGTCATCTTCAGGCAATACTGCCCGCATGGTTGCGCGGTTCCGCCCCTCGGCGCCTGTAATGGCGCTGACCGACCGCATAGTGACTCAGCGCCAGCTATCCCTTTCGCGGGGCGTAACCCCTTACCTTATAAGCTCGTTTATCGACACGGACCAGATGTTTTCGTCGGCTCGTTCGTGGGCGATGGAAAAAGGGGTGGTAAAACCGGGAGACTGCCTTGTCGTCACGGCCGGCGTACCGGTGGGAGTTTCGGGAACCACGAATCTGCTGAAAGTTATGGAGATATAGGTCGAAATTGCCGTTGCTCTTGCAAGTACTAGGAGCCTTCCAGGCCCAAAGTTATCTTTTTTTCTCCAGTCATGCACATGTCAAGACCGATTGAACATACAGTAACCAAACCTTTCTTCTCAACGGCGGCGGCCGTCGCTTTCTGTGCCTCCAGCATCATTTTTGCGCCGCGTGCCATCATTGCCTTGCCCTCCGGCATTGTGCTCCCGCTCATCATGCTTTCGCCTTTGGTCACCATGTTATAGCCGTCCGCCATCATCTTTTCGGCCGCCGTGAACTCTGCGTCTTTCATTCCTTTCTTAGCCACTGTATCCATTATCATTTTGTTGCCATCCATCATCTTCTTTGCGCCTTCCACTATCGCCTTCTGACCTTCCATGGTTCCCTGGTCACTTTCCGCAGCGTGTAAATGTCCAGCTACGGCGAAAGTGCCAATTGACAGAAAAACGATTAATGAAGTTGCGAGATACCTGCTGCGATTTTTCATAGTAATGTATCCTCTTTTAATTTGATGCGAAACCCAAGCTTTATGCGAGTACTCTTTTAAAGATAATACCAACTTCAAACTCGAGGCTCAAAGAGGAGGGGGAAATGATTTTTCTGTTTCAGGAGAAGGCGTCGCAGATTCAACCTTCTCCTAGAGGAATCAGATATTTACCAAGGCTGAACTTTTGCCTATGCCCCCTCCTGGATGGTAAGGTGAACCAAACAGGAGGAGACGCACAAGAGAAGACAAGAAAGAATAATCTAGTTAGGCATAAGTTCCAGTGCTACACCTCAGCAAATGTGGTCAAGATTGCATCCTTATAACCGGCTCTTGCAAACAGATCGGGGGCGAGCTTTTTGGACTTCCAGAACTCCGGATCATGTGAAGGAACAACCTCGGTCCCGATCATTGACAGGACCTTGAATATGGTGAGCGCTTCTACGGCTCGCGGGACGTCCCAGGCCAGGCCGGGAGGTATGGCGTCGAGCATGTTCTCCATGGTGTACATCGCATCGGCGCAGAGAATCAGTTGTTTTCCGTCGTATGTCTTGACAGCCAGTGACTGGTGTCCTTCCGTGTGGCCCGGGGTTGGGAAAGCGATCACAGTGCCGTCGCCAAATACGTCGAAGATACCGTTGACTGTCTTGATATTAAGCTGGTTCAGCGTTTTGAAGTCGTCGGGGATGTAGGCAGTTTTCTTCCCGGAAGCTACAGCGTTCTTGACTATTTCAAGTTCCTTCGCCTGCAAATAAATGGGAACGTCGGTGCCCACGAAGTTGTCGATGGCTCCGGCATGATCGAGGTGTCCATGACTTAGAACCAAAGCTTTGAGCTTCTGCGGGGATAGCCCCAGTTTCTTTAACTGAACTTTGAACTCCTCGTAGTCCTGCATGACAGGATAGTAAGCGGCCGTCACATCCTTGCCCCAGTAGGCGACCGGGTCCTTAGAACACATGACATTGTCGCCCGTGTCAAAAGCCACCCAATCGTCACCATGCCTCAGGACGAAGAAAGTCACGGGGATGTCCATGGGCGTTCCTACACGGGTATCCTTCAACATGTACTGCGTCTGGGTCTTCAAAATTCCACATACAAACGGGTAAGCCTTTACTCCCTTGGCTGTATTAGTTGCAGACTTTTTCTTTTTGGCCTGTGCGTTGGGTGCAAAGCTAAGAGCGCCGACGGAGGCAACTCCAGCTCCCATCGCCGCAAACCTCAGCAGGTTCCTTCGGGAAAGCTCATTTGACATGGATCAGGCTCCTTTCGATGTTTATTCAGATTTTGAATAGATGACCCTCCAGTTACAGGCGACAAAGTTATTCGTCGTGAGACACCACCTCCTCCATGTTGAGTCAAACATCAATGTCCACCGCCGTTCAGCTTCCCGCAGTCATAGCGCAGTTGGTCTCTGAAATTCGGATGCGCGATCTCGATCAGGGCTTGGCACCTCTGCCTGAGTGTCTTGCCGCGAAGTGCCGCGATTCCGAATTCGGTTGCCACGTAGTCCGCATCGTAGCGTGAGGTAGTGACCGACTGGCCGGGCTGGAAGCAGGCTACTATCCGCGATTGAGTCCCCTTGGCCGCCGTGGATGGCAAAGCGATGATGCTCCTGCCACCTTTCGAGCGGGACGCGCCTCGCACAAAGTCCACCTGGCCGCCGACTCCGCTGTACTGCATTGGACCCAGTGCAGTCGCGGCGATCTGCCCCATTGAATCCACGGCCAGTGCCGAGTTGATCGAAACCATGTTGTCATTTTGGGCGATTCGGAACGGATCGTTCACAAAATCCACCGGGTAGGCTTCGATCATGGTGTTGTCGTTGAGCCACTCGTAAAAAGCAGAAGTCCCCATGGCAAAGGTAATTACAATCTTGCCGGGCAGAAAAGTTTTCCTGCGGCAGGTGATCACTCCCGAGTTTACAAGGTGCATGGCGCCATCGGAGATCATCTCGGAGTGGATGCCGAGATCATTTTTTTCTCCGAGGTAGCTTAAGACTGCGTCCGGAAGGGCGCCTATGCCAAGTTGCAGGCAATCTCCGTCCTTTATCAGGCTCGCCACATGGCCGCCGATCGCCTTTTCGATTTCCCCCAGTTTAGGGGGGGAAAGTTCGATGAGAGGTTCGGCTGTAGGGACAAAATAATCGATGTCTGTCGCGTGCAGGCATGAATCCCCGCCCACTCGCGGCATTTTGGGATTGACGGCAGCTATCACTGTTTTGGCGCTTAAAGCCGCCTGCTTAGTGTAATCCACCGAAATGCCCAGGCAAAAGAAACCGAGTTTGTCAGGGGGTGAAACAGTTATGAGCGCCACATCCACCGGCAGTATTCCATCCCTGAACAGTCTTGGAATTTCGCTGAAAAAGCATGGCGTGAAGTCGCCTCGCCCGTCATTGACTGCCTTGCGGGTCGTGGCCCCTACAAACAGGGAGTTGTGCCGGAAAGCCCGCGCATATTCCGGAAGGCAGTAGCGCGCGCTTCCCATGGCAACCATATGGACAATTTCGACCTGCTCTAGCTGATCCGCCCGGTCAACCATTGCCTCAACCAGGGACTGCGGTTCGCCGCAGGCGTGAGCGTTCACCACCCGGTCACCGGATTTTATTACCTTTACCGCTTCCGAAGCGGTCGTCAAATGCTGATCGTAATGATCATTCCACTTCATGAGGATTCCTCCCCTCAAAAAATTCTTTAATCTTTAGAGCAACAACTGTTGCCAGTTCATTTTCAGAAATCGATTCAAAGTCAACGATCTGCCCGCTCACGATAATCCATTCCAGCGCCAGACTTCGTGTTGCCGGCCGATCGGCGCAGGCCACCGGACACCCGCAAACCAGAATGCCCAATTCCCACTTTTCCATGCTGCGGCCGATGTCTAAGGAGAAATCCCCTGAAAGCTTTTTTTTCAGTTCGTCAACGAACCTTGATCGCTCTATCTGAGGATTGCAGCCGCCGCAGTATTTGACGCCTATCCTTTTCATCAACCAGGACTCACGCCCTTTCTCTACTCGATTGTTCCGTACATCGGGCTTCCCTCGGAACAAGCCAATTATTCTTTGATCCCGGCCAGTTCTTTTGCGAGATTCTTTTTTTGCTCCAGATTGCCCTGGCGGGAGATCATGATCCTCTGTGCCTGAGGTGAACCGGCTCCGTGCATCGATTCCGTCCGGTAGCCAACAGCCGCAGTTCCAAGCGTTATGTTCTCGATGAGCCTCAGGATTCGCATCCTGTGTTCGGTCGGCACCGAAGCCACGCCGCGGAAATATTTCTCGACCACCTTGCCGATTTCGGGATGGTTCAAGTCTTTCTCGGAGGCCATGGTAACCATGATGCCGCCAGCGATATCTTCGGCAAGGCGCGCAATTTCATACGGAAAACGTGTAACGTTCTGCTTACAGACGTTTGCCAGCAGCATGTTAATCAGGTAGTTTCCGGAGGCCGTTTTGTTGCCCTCGGCTGAACAGGCTATACCGCAGGCATAAAGAGTCTCATTGAGGTGCATCATTTCGATGAGCTTATCTTTGATATGGGAGGCCTTCATTGCTCCATTATAGTCGGCGGCCAGAGCCGCTGCGCCGATCAGCACGTCACCCACGCCCACCTTGCAACCGCCATAGCTCTGGCGATGATACCCGGCAAAACGCTCGACGAGGGCGCCGCTGAACTCATACTCTCCGGCCATCAAGACATTTTCCCACGGGATGAAAACATCGTCGAAAACCATCAGGGCTTCATGTCCCCCGTACTGCCTGTTGCCGACATCTATCGGGCTGCCCTCCAATTTGCGGGTATCGCAGGACTGGCGGCCGTAAATGTAGGAGATGCCGGCCGCATCTGCCGGAGCAACGAAGGAGACAGCGTAATCGGCATCCTCTTTGGCCATGGTCATCGTGGGCATCACCAGAATCCAGTGCGAGTTGATGGCCCCGGTCTGGTGCGCTTTTGCACCGCGCACGACAATGCCGTCCGATTTCCTCGCTGCAATGCGCACGAAGAGATCGGGATCCGCCTGTTTGTGGGGAGGCAGTCCGCGGTCGCCCTTCGGGTCGGTCATGGCGCCGTCCACTGTCAGATCTTCTTCCTGCATCATCAAGAGGAACTTATTGAAACGTTCATGGTATTTGGTGCCCAGCTTCTGGTCCATCTCGAAGGTGACACTATCCACGGCGTTGATCGCGTCCATTCCGACACACCTCTGGAAGCATGCTCCTGACTTCTGGCCCAGAAGACGCTGCATTTTGACCTTCTTGACCAGATCTTCGGTGCTCCTGTGCAGATGGCAAAACCGATTGACCCGGTTGCCGGTCAGATGGGAAGTTGCAGTCATGAGGTCTTCATACCGGGGGTCCTGTGCGAGAGAATATGTGAGTTTCACAGAGTTCATCGAAGGCCGGATGATCGGATGATCGACCGGGTTTTTCACGATCTCACCCAGTAGGTAGAGCTTCATATTCAATTTGCGTAAACTCTCTTCGTACTGTTCACCTGTCATGAGCGCCATTTTTTTCTCCTTACTTTTCAATCGAGCTCACATTGGGTTGAGCAATTGAGCCGGCACTTAAGGCTGATTCGAAAGCATATTTAGTCAGCCGATATTTTCGCGTTGAAAACAGGGTCTTGAGCCTTGTCGTATATATTCCATCTGCGGAAGAAGTCCCTGCCGTAGATCAGGAAGCACATGACGATCCCCACTCCAAACGCATAAGCTGCCCCGCGGGAGACGAGCACAGCGCCAACTACTCCGGCCACTCCCAGATCGTTGAACGTTCTGGCCTTGAGGATCCCGACCCTTACGGCCACATAGCCCTGGATCAGCATGGTCAAGGAGAGTGCTATAGGCAGGATCGGCTTTACCAGGGTGACTATTGGAGCGAGAAAGTAGCCGGTAAAGGTACCCAGGCGGAAGGACGCCATACCGCCGAAAAGGCTGTCCATTGCCTTCCTTCCATGCTTGTAGCGCTCGCACTCAACCACCTGCATGGCCGCCCACATCGGACCGCACATGGACGCATCCGGCCCTATCATCGACATGGTTATGTTTCTAAGACCGACGATCATGTTGTTGCGGTTTGCGTCGAAATGGACGTCTTCGTCGCCTTCGCGAAATTCCCGCGCTTCATCGACGAGGGCCTCCGCCTGAATCAATTCGCCGAAAAGAACGATGTAAGTCGCAAAGACAAGAGGAACGGACGCTATGTAGAGACTGAATGCCGGAAATCCGATTCTTGACGAAAAAGGACTCCACTCAGTAACAAGGGAGACAAAATGCGGGCTGGTAAATCCCCACTCAAGGCTAGGCCAGGGGAGCTCCCGAAAAATCGGCGCAATGAATATGGCAAGCACCAAAGCAGGCAGAAGCCCGAGATCCGATAAGTAGCCCAATACCCAATTTCTCTTGCGCAACGTTTTGAAAAAATTCGAGAAGAGAATGAAGAACGCAAAACCGATTGCGATCGTGATCGTCCAGGGGTAATGATCGAAGCGGCCACCCGCTTCAAAAACCAGCCTTACGGCTGCGACTCCGGCGCCGAGCAGAATGCCTGCCTTCAGGGCATCCGGGACAAGATCGACGAACTTCTTCGCCAGTCCGGTTGCACCCAGAATGAGCGAAAGTGCCCCCAGCTCGAACTCGAAGGCTATTAACGCATGCATTCGAGGGACGCCTTCAGGGTATGTTTTGAGCCATGCAAGAAGCAGAGGGATCGCCGGGGTGATCCAGCCCGGCACGACCGGGTCCCCCAGGGAAGCATGCCACAGATAGAGAAAGCCGTTCAGCATAACGATCGTCAATGCAATGTCGAACGGCATTCCCAGGTATTCGGTCAGCACTGGTATGATCCCGAGACACACAGCGCACATGATCAAACCCTGAATATAATCCGCCGTCTCAAAACGATAATGGACGAACGGCAGCCTCAGTTGAAAAGGTCCCAGAGGGACATAGGGCTGCCTTCCGCCAGTCTCCCGTTTGAACACAGGGCCTAACAAGCTCATCGGACTCTCCTTCCCGGTTAATTGTTGGTTGATGGGGACGCTTTGGGTTTGGTTTTGTGGTGGTATATCTTTAATGAGCAATAAGAATGCCAGGGAGGGAAAAGGATAAACCGGAGAAAATCCGTTTGGTTCAGATCCAGCTCAAACCATGATAATAACAGCCTTACTTGCGGTTTCGAAAAGGGTTTTCCGGAGGTGAAAAATCGGAGAGTAGTGCAACTTTGCACACCATTTGAAGTGCGGGTTTGCACAAAGCAGGGGACACAAAATTAGGGAATGTTGTTATTTTCTGGTGTATTTGCTATAAAGGTGCCAAGCGGAGTATTTTCTACCGAGTATTATGGTTTACTCTGCTCTTCCTGACGGCCTCTTTCCCTGCAAGGACCGGCGATGATCCGGATCAAGGACCTCTTGAACGAAGAAGGAAAAAAAGTAGCAAGCTCCGGTGGGGCGGCTATTTATCTTACAGATGGTTCCGCTTTGACCATGGGGGTGAACCAGGCTTACGAGAAACTGACGGAAATTCAGGAGCGGGAAGTCATCGGCCGGAATATGCATTCTCTCGAAGAGGACCGTTTTTTTGACCGGTCCGTTACTTTGCTCGTCCTCAAGAACAAAGCCCCCATGACCATACCGCAAAGAATCCTTCGTACATCAAAGAAGGTAGTTGTGACCGGAAATCCCATATTCAATCAGGCCGGGGATGTTATCTATGTCGTAACCTCGGTCTACCCCGAGGAACTTTGCAATGAGCCCTCCCAGCACGGACGGCTTCCTTCACCTGCTTTCACGGCCATGGACAATATGGTGGCGGTGAGCAAGGTCATGCAGAAGATCTTTCTGCGTGCCGTGCAAGTGGCGGCCATGGATGCAACCGTCCTGATTTTGGGCGAATCCGGGGTGGGCAAAGGAGTCCTTTCCACAGTAGTTCACCAGTTCAGCCCCAGGAGAAACAAGCCCTTTATTAAAGTCAACATGACGGCCATCCCCGAGGAGCTGTTCGAATCAGAATTGTTCGGTTACCGGGGAGGCTCATTTACGGGGGCCCTAAAGACCGGCAAACCTGGCTTCCTGCAGGCAGCCGCCGGCGGGACGCTTTTCCTCGATGAGATCAGCGAGGTGTCAGCAAGAGGGCAGGCTAAGCTTCTCAAAGTTATCGAAGAAAAAGAAATCTACCGCGTTGGAAGCACCATTCCCGAACATGTAGATGTGAGATTTGTCGCCGCCTCGAATCGCAACTTGAAAGACCTGGTTTCGGAGGGCAAATTCCGTGAAGATCTTTTTTATCGGCTGAATGTGGTCCCCATTCACATCCCACCTCTGAGAGAGCGTCCGGAAGATATTTTTGCACTGGCGAGCCACGCCCTTAAGAATTTGTCAAACCGCTACAATATACACAAAATCCTGACTCCGTCCGCAGTGCTTGCGCTGACTGATTATCACTGGCCGGGCAATGTACGTGAACTGCACAACGTGATGGAACGGCTGGTTATATTATGCGGCGATACCAGGATTACCAAGGAACATGTTCTGGATGAACTGGGGATGGCATTGCCATCAGACGAGAAAGTGCCCTTTGTTTTGGAGGGAGACTATAAGTGCACTTTGGATTGCTTTGAAAAAAAGATGCTTGCCCAGGTGATGGAACAGTACAATGGGAATCTTTATCAAGCTTCTGCTGCGCTGGGAATCCATCGGACCACCCTGTTGAGAAAGCTTCGCAAATACAAGCTGTTTTTTAAAAAGAATGGGTTAATAGGCTAAACGGGTGAAGTTAGGCCAATAGGCTGAAGGGGTTTAGAGTGAAGGCTGATAGTGGCCAGTCGAAGGTAAATATGGACATGAGGGCGGCATGTTTAAGCTGTGTTATAATGCCATAGATTACATTTCAAGGCGCTCCGGTTGCATAACGTTAGAAATGCAACTGGAACCTTGCATGGGCGGGTGAGCCTCTTCCTCGAAACACGTAACTGGAAGTTACGTGCCAAGGGTTTTTGTCGGCGAGCCTGTTTCCCAGGAGGGGGGCAGATATCTAACGGCCGAGATGGACGGCATTAAAATATTTTACCACCCCAGTGTGCAAATCAAGGACGGCTTTTCAGAAATCCACATTAAAGTAAAAAAGTTTTTATTTCTATCCTGGCTGGAAATTGAGGGAGCAAAAGCAATTCCCGTCTATAGTGAAGGGTAGTGCTAACAGGATTTAAGAAGAATAAATATCATCCTATATGTAGCTCCGAATTAGCCGAGGGCGCCGCCTCAGCGCACGCTTATGAAGCTCCACAAGTAAGGTGTTTCCACTTGATGTTTCCATCGGCCAGGCTGTTTCCAAATCATAAGAGCATGTCATCATTAATCTTTTTGTCTGCCATGGAAACATCTTGGAAACACTACGGGAATTTTTGATAGCTCTTCGTTGCGCAGACAAGCCGCAAAATGAGTACCTGCAATGTTTCCCACGCAAAAACTCGAAAATCGAAAAGGACTGGCGAGAAGTTGGGACAGCAGTCGGGAACCAGGGGCTAGAGTACAAGGAAAGCCGCTTGCAGACTCAATTGCCTAGTACCCGCCTCCACCATTGATCTGTTTCCTCTGCCATGGAAACACACATGGAAACACATATGGAAACTTCGGAAACTTTTGGGGCGGTGGGACCGCCAGCCGACTGTGCCACTGCCTTCGGCGGTGGCACAGGCAGGATCTCGGCGCTATCCCTGATCTGTCCATGGCCAGAGGCGGCACCTCTTCCGGCTAAACGCCTCGCGGAGCGTCGAAATCGGATTATGTACGCCTCCGCGTAAATCCTTGATTTCCTAGCCATGGCGAAAAATGCCTTCTTTCCGAATTGGAAACTGTTAGTATCTCAGCCGGGGTTTCCGGATGGACACTAATTATTCATTTTTCAAAGAGCGACATTCCGTTGAGAAACCGAATGTGACGAGTCAACACTCGCGGGTGGAGATGTCTCAGGTTGCTTTCAACCCGAACCCCGTGCCCCGTTTTCATTGAAAATGCAATCCAAATTCAATGGACGGGACGGATGTTGTGAGGACTGAGGACTGAACCCTCACTACGTTGCGGGTTCGCGGTTAACATCGAGGAAGCGCGTTAGATGCTGGACCCTCACTTCGTTCAGGTCCGGGCTTAACATTCTAACCGCTGGTATATACTTCGAGTCTGGGCACGATCTTTTGTGAGTGCCCAGTTCGCGGCCGATCTTTTATGAGGCCGCTGTGCTGAGGACTGAGTGGAAATCCAATAACGCGCGCACTGTAGCCCGCTGACTGAGGAGTGATAAGGGAAATTCCTCAATCCCTCAATTCGCTCTAATTATTTTATCAGCAAATATTCTGCCCTGCAAAACGGCAATAGAAGCGGCAACCAGAAGCGGACATAGAGGTGGCAGCCAGAAGCGGCAAAAAGAAGAAAAGCGAATTTAGGAATTGAAGAATTTAGGAATTGTGGAATTCAGAAACTTCGATACACGCGTAATGGTGAATGACTCGCGGCTTGCAACCACAAAAGCGTTGGGATATCGAGACATTCTGCCGGGATTTTAAGTGCGCCCTCCGCGCAACGTCCTGGCATTGCCAAGCGCCGGAGACTTTCCACCGGGAACTGCTCGTGCACATGATTGTGTGCTGCCTAACACGCGTAGCGATGCTAGAAGGTAGCAAGCTCTGCAATCTTTCAGTCGGGCAATTCAGTTTTACACGTGCTCTCACAGAGACACGTCTGTTCTTGAAAAAACTACTGGCGGCGGCTGAACTGTGTCTTTGGACTTCCTAATAGTATTAAGCAGGTCAGTAGCTTGCGACGTATGCAGGTTTGCACTCCCCGAACTAGGTTGACAATGTACTTGAATGCAATCCGACATGACGGGAGCCGACACAAGCGCCGGCTTAAGAGACGGGCAAAAGGGGAATCAACTCACTCAAGATATCGGGCGCCGAATCGATAGCCTTCCGGGCGATGTCGCTCAGCCCCTCTCCATGGTCGAAATCCGTTCCGGGAACGGTAATCAGCCAGGCCGGGGGCTCCTTTTTGAAAAGGTATCTGGAGTATGCGAGAAGTGCTTGAGGGTTAAGATGGTGACCCACACCGGGAGATGCGTTTTGGTCAGAAACGACCCGGCGGAACTGAACGCGCAGGTCATCGCGGTCCGGTGTTTCAGGGAGAGCGCGCGTGTCTATGAATAAAACAGAGGTGATTTTCTCCCGGCTGATGTCGAGAGCAAATTCGGGTTCGAGTTGGTGGGAGTCGATCCGTTCAAACTCTAATCCCGCTTCGGAAAGCATCCGCTCGACGACGTCACCCAAAGCAAAGCCCGCGCCGTCATCGCGGCGCAGGCTGTTTCCGTAGGCAAGAATCAGGACCATTATACGGTTTGCCGGATGCTGAAAGCCGGATGTAAATATCCGTTTTGGAGACCGGATCCCGGTTACCATTTTTGAGGCGCAGGGGGCGGGCGTTAATAGCACTCGCCCCCCATCGCTTCGCGATGAGTGAAGAGTGAGTAGGGAGAACTTTCAAACAAAATCCCCCCTGCCCCCCTTTACAAAAGGGGGGAAATGCCAAGTCCCCCGTCTGCCCCACTTTACAAAAGGGGGGAAACACCAAGTCCGCTCTGCCCCCTTTAGAAAAAAGGGGGGTTCCAATCGCCGATCCTGACCCGTATGGGCGAATAGCCCACACTCGTCGAAAGCAAAACTTAATCCCTTACCTTCTCCTCGACCAGGGTCCCCGTGTGATCGAAGACCTGGACGTGCAGCGGCATGTGGCCAACCGCGTGGGTGGCACAGCTCAGGCATGGATCGTAGATCCTGATCCCGTGTTCGACACGGTTCATCATGCCTTCAGTGATCTTGGACTTGCCGGTCATATACGCCTGGGCGATCTGCTCAACGGTCTTATTGATGGCCCGGTTGTTATTGCCGGTGGCCACGATCAAATTAGCCTTTGTCATTATGCCGTAGTCATCGACATGGTACTCGTGAATCAGGGTCCCGCGCGGGGCCTCCATGATTCCGATGCCCATGGGCTCGTTTGCGCCCGCGATGGCCCGAATATGGGGATCGAAAAGCTGCGGGTCATCGATTAGTTCTTCGATCTTTTCGAGCGAGAACAGGAGTTCGATGAGGCGCGCATAGTGGGTATAGAAACTTGCAAGTACGGGCTTGCCGTGGTTTAGCCTTCGGAACTGCCGGATCTCCCGGTCGGCCCGAGGAGTGCCGGCAAAGTCGCATATGTTGATCCGCGCAAGCGGGCCGACACGATAGAGACCGCCGCCGTTTCCATTTGAACCGCCTTTATAGAATGGAAACTTCATGTAACTCCAGGGTTCGATGGCTTCTTCAATTATCTCCCGGTACCTGTCCGTGGGCAAGCCCGGTTCGATAATCCTGCCGTCGGAGTCCATAACCCGGAGGAGCCCGTCGTAGTGCTCAAGACCACCTTCAGGGGTAACCAGGCCAATGAAAAGGCTGGGGAAATCGCCGTAGGTCCTGATCTCGTCTTTAAAGTTGTCGAGGTTGTCTTTGAGCAGGTTAACTGCGGTTTCGGCCGTATCGAGCGCCTCAGGCAGACCCTGTCTGATCGTCTCGATGTTGTCGGGGGAAATCGATTCACGCACTCCACCGGGAACGGCCCAAGGCGGATGGACGGACTTGGCGCCAAGCATCCGAATGATATTCTGACCGAATGCCCGCAGCCTGACGCCTTTGACTGCAAGTTCCGGGAATTTCTGCACCAGACCGACCACGTTGCGAAGGGCCGGGTCGCTCTCCATACCGAGCAACAGGTCGGGCCCGCTCAAGTGGAAGAAGCTGAGCGCGTGACTCTGCGTGTATTGAGCGTGATTGATCAAACGGCGCAGCTTATTTGCCGCCGGCGGAATCCTGGCTCCCAGAATGCCGTCGCAGGCTTTTGCGGATGCCAGCATATGACTAACCGGGCAAATACCGCAGATTCGCATAGTGATGCCCGGCATTTCCGGGAAAGTGCGCCCCACACAAAACTTTTCGAAGCCGCGGAACTCTACTACGTGGAACTTCGCGTCGGATACAAGCCCTGCGTCATCCAGTTGAATCGTTACCTTTCCGTGGCCCTCAATTCGAGTGATAGGTTCGATTGTTATAGTCTGTGCCATACTTGTCCTTCTCTATGTATTCGAGTTTCCGTCGGGACGTATGACAAAATCATCGTCCTCCCAATCCAAATGGAGCTAGCCGAAGGTACGCATTTCAACGGGCAGTTCGATCGGTTCGCCATTGAGTATAGCCGTAACGGCAGCCCATATGCTATCAGGACTCGGCGGGCAGCCGGGCAGGTAAATATCGACCGGGATCACCTGGTGCAGCGGCACCACTTTGGGCAGCAGGATCGGCAAATCGCCCTGGGAGGGCGGGGCCGGTCCCGGGCCCGCATAGACATCGTCAAGTATGTCCTGAAGCTTCAGCCGATTGCGCATGCCCGGGACATTTCCCGTGATCGCACAGTCACCGAAGGAAACAACGAGTTTACTTCTCTCCCTGATTTCACGGGCCAGGTGCACGTTTTCGGAATTACAGCAAGATCCCTCGACCAGCGTCACATCAACACCGTCGGGAAACTTCTTGATGTCGGCGATCGGGCTATAGACCAGGTCGACCAGAGCGAGGACATCCACGATTCGTTCATCCAGGTCCAACAGACTCATATGACAGCCGGAGCAACCGCCCAACCACACGGTAGCCAGCCGAGCTTTGCTGTTTGTCGATGTTGCCATGCTACGCCTCTCCTCTCATCAGGACCAGTGATAAATCTTCTTTTCACGACCATCCAGAATCCAGGTAAGAAAGTCGTGCTGCTTCACCATTTCCGCCGCGCTCGAGCCCTTCTTGAAAAGAGCGCCGGTCGGGCAGACCTGGACGCATTTGCCGCAACCGGTGCAGCTCCGGCTGGTCCCCCAAGCCTGATTCATACCCGCGATGACCCTTGACTGGATGCCGCGCCCGCCCATATCAAGGGTGTGTGCGCCTTCGACTTCGTCGCACACCCGGTTGCACCGTCCGCACAGAACACAGCGGTTATGGTCCAGGACGTAGCGTTCGTGGCTGGCATCCATGGGCAAATCCGGACAAATGTAATCATAGCGAACGCTTGTGACCCCGAGCTTTGCGGCAAGGGTCTGCAGTTCGCAGTGGCCGTTCTGGACGCAGACAGCGCAAACGTGATTACGTTCGGCCAGAAGCAGTTCGATCATCATCTGCCGATATTTGTGCAATCTATCCGTATCGGTCCGAACCACCATCCCCTCGGCGACGGGAGTCACGCACGAGGCAAACAACCTGGGGCTTCCTTCCATCTCGACTACGCACAGGCGGCATCCGCCACGCTCGCTCAGCCCCTTGAGATGGCATAGGGTAGGAATGTCCATCCCCTGTTCCTGTATCGAACTAAGAAGCGTGGTGTTAGCCGGGGCGCTGACAAGTTTATCGTTAATCGTGAGTGTGACAACTGACATTTTGGCGCCTCCATTGGAGATTCATGCAAGTAGGATGATCATGCCACAGCGATTCTCAGCGGCTTCTCCGTAAACTGGCAGACTCCGGCTGGGCAGTGATGGTCTTTAATGTGCGACTCGTATTCATCCCTGAAATAGCGGAGCGTGCTGTAGATGGGATTCGGACAGGTATTGCCAAGTCCGCAGAGGCTGGTCTCCTTCACCATCAAGCAGAGTTCCTCCAGCTTGGGCAGGTCTTCCATTGTCGCGCTTCCGTTCGTAATCTTGCTGAGAATCCGGTGCATCTGCACCGTTCCGCCCCGGCACGGGCCGCACTTACCGCAGCTCTCGTCCATGCAGAATTCCATGAAGAACTTGGCCACGTCGGGCATGCAGCTCCGGTCGTCCATTACGATCAGACCGCCCGAACCCATAATTGATCCGAGCTTCTGAAGGGTTTCGTAGTCAATCGGCGTATCGAGAAATTCAGCCGGGATACATCCGCCCGAAGGGCCTCCGGTCTGGGCGGCCTTGAACGGGCGCTCGTCCTGAATTCCTCCGCCTATGTCATAGACGATTTCGCGCAAAGTGATCCCGATGGGAACTTCAATGAGGCCGGTATTTTTAACTTTGCCGGCCAGGGCAAAAATCTTTGCGCCCTTGGTTTTGTCGGTGCCGAAGGAAGCGTAGTATTCAGCGCCCTTGAGAATGATGCAGGTAATGTTTCCAAATGTCTCAACGTTGTTGATCAGAGTCGGGCCGCCCCACAAACCGCGGTTTGCCGGATAAGGCGGGCGGGGCACCGGTTGGCCTCTGCGACCCATGATCGACTGCATGAGCGCTGTTTCCTCACCGCACACGAATGCGCCCGCGCCCATGCGGATATCGATTCGGAAATTGAAGTTGCTGTCCAGTATGCGGGAGCCTAGAAGGCCCTTGCGCTCCGCCTGCCGGATGGCTTTTTCCAAGCGTTTTGCGGCCAAAGGATATTCACCGCGCACATAGATAAAACCCTGGTCGGCGCCGACCGCGAAGCCGGCTATGGCCATTCCTTCGAGTACGCGGTGTGGATCGGATTCCATCAGGGTGCGGTCCATGTAGGCCCCGGGGTCGCCTTCGTCGCCGTTTGCGACTACATACTTGCGCTCACCGGGCGCTTTGCGGACCATGTTCCATTTGAGGCCGGTGGGAAAACCGGCGCCGCCGCGTCCGCGAAGCCCGCTGTTGACCATCGTGGAGCAGACTTCCTCTGCGGTCATTTCCCGCAGGGCCTGTCCGATAGCGGTGTAACCGCCTCGTGCTATGTAGCTCTCGATCTTCTCCGGGTCCAAGGTCCCGCTTTCGGCCAAGACCAGTTTTTTCTGTTTAGCAAAAAAGGGCCAGTCTTGTGGGATCTCGTTAGCATCGAGTTCGGGGACCGACGCGCCTTTCAAGTGCTTCGCGATTATCTGCTTAGCAAGCTCGCTGGTTACCCCTTCGTATATGACGTCCGGTTTTCCCTCGAACTGGACTGTCACCAAAGGGCCGCGGCTGCAGGGGCCAAGACAGCCGGTGCCGACCGTTTCGATCTCGGTCTGAAGCCCCTCGGCCTCCACGGCTTTCTTCAAGGCGTCCTCAACTGCCAGGGCTCCGGAAGAAATACAGGGGGTACTGGCACAGACGAGCAGGCGGCAGCGGAATTGCTTTTGGCGGTCCAGTTCGTTCTGGGCCATTTCCAAGAGTTCCATTCGGTTCATAACGCTGTATGCTCCTTGAGTTCTGAACGATTCACAGCGCTCAGCTTTAAAGATGAGCGGAATTCAGACTGTAACCTATTCCGGAACGACTAGGCTGTGGCAACTTCCTCCTGTGCCTCTGCGGGTTGGAAGGCCGATCCGATGCTCCCGCCGGCAAGAACAAATTTTAGCTTTTCAACCGTGGTTTCAGGGGTTTCTTTTCCAAGGACCTGGTTTTCGAATACGACGACCGGCGCAAGGCCGCAGCACCCAAGGCAACGGGTGGTGGTCAGAGTCAGCTCGCCGTCGGGGGTTGTGTGGCCCGGCTCAAGGTTGTATTCTTTGGAAACCGCATCAACGATGTCGTTTGCGCGCCCAACGTAGCAGGCCGTTCCGAGACATACGATAGCGTTGTGTTTTCCCTGAGGTTTGAGTGAAAAGAAATGATAGAAGGTGGCCACTCCATAGACCCAACTGAACGGCAGCTTAAGCTGTCTGGCGACGTAGATCATCACCTCTTCGGGAAGATAACCGAAGGCCTCCTGAGCCGAAGTCAACACTTCTATCAGAGCGTCTTGTTTGAATTGCAATCTTTTCAGAACTCTGTCGATGCCTTTGTAACGGGGGTCCCTCCCGTCATCGACATCCTTCTTTGGACTAGCTTCAGCCATAGCGTTTTCCTCCATTTACCTCTACCAAGAGGGAGTGAGAAACGAAGCACCAACCAACAACAAGAATAAAAGTTACAATAAAAACAAACGCAGGTTCTAATCAGCCTGCACGATAGCAAACGTCTTAAAACCGAGAAGCCATGCATTGGCACTCAGACAAGGCGGGCAAATTGCGCCAAATTTCACATTCTGTCTGGGCGCCTCCGGCTTTTTAAAAGAGCGGCTTTGCAACTGAGGATTCGGCAGCGAGAACCGTGTACAGATGCAAATTTGCCGCAATATGCCCAAGTTTAGTCAACTGCCGCTAATCTACAGAAACGGACTTTTGGAGTCAAGAGATTTTTTTAACAAGCGGCCCAAGCCTGCATTTTATCAAAGGAATTCAAAATGTTTAGCCGCACATAAGCTTTCGGCGCCCGGCTTGCGCGAAGATAGGGGCTTAGAGGCGGCCAAAAAAATGCGTATTTGATAAGTGCTTTAATTTACATGTGATTCCGTGTATAAGCAAAAATCTCATGTAAATCCCGATTGCTTCCATGATTGTGCATAGGCATTTTGCCCTGTGCATTATAGGTGGGTGCAAAGTCCCGCCATCAGGAGACGGACTCCATTGATAGAGACAAACGACGAATATTCTTTCGTGGTTTCAAACGACCAAAGCGGACAAAGGCTCGACGTGATTTTGAGCAGGGTGATTCCGGACCTTTCGCGCAGCCATTTCAAGAAGCTGATCAATGAAGATCTGGTCCTGATAAATGGAAATCCGACAAAGCCGAGCTACGAGACCCGGGCGGGTGACCTCATCACGGCGAAGATCCATGGGCAGGGATCTGATGAGGCTCTCAAGCCTGAGCCGATGCGCCTGGACATCCTTTTCGAAGACGATGACCTGCTCATTGTGAACAAGGCGCCGGGCCTTGTGGTCCATCCAGGGGCAGGCCACTCCGAAGGGACGCTTGTGCACGGACTGCTGGCCCATTCTCCGCGGCTGGCTGTTCAGGGTTCTCCTCTCCGGCCCGGAATCGTTCACCGCCTGGATAAGGATACCTCCGGGGCTCTCGTGGTGGCAAAAAGCGAGCGTGCGTATTTGAACCTGGTGAGGCAGTTCAAGGAAAGGGGGGTGAGAAAGGAGTACCTCGCCCTGGTTTACGGGAGTCCGTCGAAAGGTGAGGGAGAGATCTCGTCGCTGCTTGGCCGAGATCCGGCACACAGGAAAAAAATAGCTGTCCTTCAGAACAAGGGCCGCGAGGCGCTTTCACGATGGCGGATCGAAAAGGACTGGGGGGAGACCGCGCTGTTGAGGGTACAGATTGAAACGGGCAGGACGCATCAAATCAGGGTTCACCTCAGCCACATCGGACATCCGATCGTAGGCGACGAAACTTATGGGGGTGACAAGAGGCGGGCGAGAAACGTGAAATCGGCTCCAGTGAGCGATCTGCTGCTTGGTGCGCGACGTCAGATGCTGCACGCGGTAAGGCTGGAATTCACCCATCCGGTCACCGGCGTCACCGTTTTGGCAAACGCTCCCCTACCTGAGGATTTCAAAGAGCTTATTGAAAGGCTGAATTCCTTGGAATGATGAGTGAGGAATGATGAATGATGAATGATGGGAAGGAGCATGAAGCAAGGAGCAAAGGCGGCTACCCTTTTTTGGGTGGGGATAGACCCCGGCCCCTACAGTCTCGGGTTGGTGCAGCAGGCTAATTCGGAGCGGCAGAGGCCGGGATATTTTGTGTCGCCGCCTTCGCCTTCAATCCTCAGCATGCGCAGTCCATTGAAGATGACAAGCAGTGAAGCCCCCATATCGGCGGCAATCGCCTCCCACAGGGTGGCGACGCCTGCGGCGGCCATGCAGATGAACAGTGCTTTTACCAGCAGGGCGAAAACCACGTTTTGCCTGATTACGGCCATCGTTTTTCTGGAGTGGCGTATCAACCAGGGTATTTTGGACAGGTCGTCGGACATAAGCGCTATGTCGGCAGTTTCAATGGCAACATCCGAGCCCATGGCCCCCATTGCGATCCCTACGGTAGCGGCGGCCAATGCCGGAGCGTCGTTGATTCCGTCTCCGACCATGGCAATTCCGCCGAATTTTGCCTTCAGTTCCGAGACAAGCCGGACCTTATCTTCGGGGAGCAATTCAGCGTAAAATTCATCTATTCCAACAGCTTTGGCTATAAGTTCGGCGGTTTTGTGATTGTCGCCGCTGATCATTACGACTTTTTCGAAGCCGAGAGCTTTGAGGGCGGCAAACGTCTCGCGGGCTTCCGGGCGCACCTGGTCGGCAATGCTTACCAGTCCGCAGACGTGATCGTCGCACCACATCACCATGAGGGAATTTCCGGCCTCCTCGATCCTGCTGATCGCGTCATGAAAGACCGGACTTTCCTGCTGCCATCTTTCGAGCATCTTGTGGCTGCCGATCCAGAAGGTTTTTCCGCCGATTGACCCTTCCGCTCCCTGGCCGGGCAAAATCGTGAAGCTGTCCGCAACCGTGGCGCGAATGCCTTTGGATTCGGCATGCCGGGTGATAGCCCGTGCGAGCGGGTGCGTGCTGTGGGCCTCGAGGGCGGCTGCGTTTGCAATAAGGCCATCCTCACTGTGGTTGCCGACTGGCATGACGCTCCTTACAGCGGGTTCGCCGGAGGTAACGGTCCCTGTCTTGTCGAGAGCAATCGCTTTGAGGCGAGCCGGAGCTTCAAGGAAGGCGCCACCTTTGACGAGGACGCCGTTGCGCGCCGCCGAACTCAGCCCTGCCACAATTGTAACGGGAGTCGATATTACAAGCGCACAGGGACAAGCGATAACCAGAACGACCAAGGCTTCGTAGAACCACTGAGCCCAGTTTCCGCCTGTGAATAATGGGGGAACAACCGCAATGGCAAAGGCGAGCAGCATCATAGAGGGAGTGTAGACCCTGGCGAACTTTTCCACCCATTGTTCAGCGGGAGCGCGCCTGGAGCGGCCCTCCTCGACCATGCGAATGATTCTCGAAAGAGTGGTGTCTGAGGCGGACCGGGTCGAGCGAAACTCTACTGTGCCTTCTTCGTTGATTGTCCCGGCAAACACCTCGGAACCTAATCCTTTGGGAATGCCTGCGGACTCACCGGTGATCGGCGCCTGGTTTACTGATGTGGTCCCGCGTGTTATCACGCCGTCAAGCGGGATTCGCTCACCGGGCCGGACCACGACGGTGGCGCCCACCGGTATTTCGTCCACCGGTTTTTCCTCGATGTTTCCGTCATTGGGGCAAATAAAGCGGGCTCGCGGAGGGGTGATGTCCAAGAGCTTGGTTATTTCACGTTTCGCCTTGCCCACGCTCCATGATTCGAGCAGCAGCGCAAGGGCGAAAAGAAAACTCACGGAAGCGGCCTCCAGCCATTCACCCAAAGCGATTGCCCCGAGGACTGCCACGGTCATGAGAAGGTTCATGTCCGGCCTGAGCTTTCTTGCTGCATATAGGGCTTTTGGAAAAATAAGCCAGCCTCCGGCAAGGATTGCCGAAAAATAGAGAATAACCGCAAAGAGCGGAGCGCCGCTCTCCTCCGCGAGCACGGCGAATATGTTCCCCCGGTTGAGCGCTTGAAAAACAAATGCCGCGATCAGCAAGAGGCCGCTCGCTGCGCATGAGAAGAGTCTTCCATGTTCTTCCCGGGCGCTCTCGCCATTTGTTGCGCATACTCCTGCGGCGCAGGCGCCCTCAGAGGGCACTGCCTCCATGCCGGTCCTGGCAACCGCCTCCATGACACTTTCAGCAACGTTTGCGTCGAGACTGCCGCTGATCGTCATCCGGCTCTGCAGCAGATCGAAAGAAAGCCTCTCCTCGCCTCCAACCAGAGGCGCCACCTCAGATCTAAGCAGCCCAATTTCTTCGCCGCAGCACATGCCTTTTATTCGGAAGGAGTATTTTTCCATTTACCAACTGTTCCCGCACAGAAAAGACTTAGTGATATCGGATAATCAAAACCCCTACCCCCCTTTATAAAAGGGGGGGAAACAATAAATCCTGCCTGCCATTCAGGGGGGAAATACGAAAAACATTACATTTGCAACACGGTCTCTTCGCTTTGCCCACCCATGCACTTCGTTAACGTAATCCTGCAATCCCGTGCAAGCAATTCCAACTTCGCGCCAGATGCTTCCTCAGACCTCTTAATCTCCCTCTTTTTTTGGATCATCCGTGTTGTTAGCGGTTCCATTTTCGACATGAGGCTGAAAAATAGCCAATGGCAGCTTGAAGACTCTTTTCATCACTCCGAATAGTTCCTCGCCCACGGCGCTGGGGGAAAGGAGAACCACCGTGGGGTCGTCCAGGTCGCCGCTTATGCGGACCGGCAGGGTGACAAAAGCCTCGTTGAGTACTTTCCCCATAACGGGCGCCGCATCTACCACTCTCTCCACGGTCCGAAGCGGAGCGACAAGAGCAATCACGTCCACTTTTCGCCTGACGAGGTCGATCTCTCCGTGAAAGACCACTTTGATGCATGGCCCATTAATGACCGAATCGGACAGGACGAGCTTTCCGTTTTTTATTTTTCCTTTAGCTTCTATAGATTTATATTCGCAGCCCTCGCCGATGAGGTCCGGGACCACGCCTCTGTAAATTTCGGAGATGCTGAGCAGAGAAATTATTTTCCCCAATGTTTCGAACCGGAAAATGCGCCCGTCCTTTGCATTGAGTTCAACGTCGCCTTCGATAGAGTCCGTGAGGTTTTCATTCCATCCGTTCGCCGCAAGATTTCCGGTGAGCGTGTAACTGCCGGAAAAAATATGCTGTTTGTTGAAGAGGCAACTTATGGCTGATTTGAGGTCCTGGTCCTTCGCCGATAAGGCGAGGGAGATGTTCAGACCCCCGGGTGTGATCGTGATGTTCCCCGGAGTGGAGATCCCGCAAAGATTTGCCTGGTTCAAGCGGACATCGATGGATCCGGGACTTAGGACCACATCGGCACTGGCCGGGTTCCAGGAAACCTTTCCATAGGACAGATGTTCGCTTGTAACCTGGATCGTACCCTTAAGAGGCGCTTCCCAAGCTTTTTTAGGAGATTGGGGGCTTGGTTGCGCAAGGTTATGTTTTTCCTTTTCAGTGCTCTCCCCGGACTTAAGAATGCTCTGCAGGTCAAGGCTGTCCGCAAAGGCTTTCATGTCCACAAGATAAGCGTCCTCCGTGATTGCGATGCTCCCTATGAGGCTCAGCCTGCTTCCGTTCCAGCTTATAATGCCCGATTTCACGGTAATTGTGTTTCCATCGGCCTCGAGCGCCGCTGTTTCAATTCGCGCAGGCACGGGCAGGTTGACCGGTAGTTGGAAGCCCGAAATACTGAGCTTTCCCTGAGCACACGATTTCTCGGGAGTGTCGGGATCGATGTCCGCACTGAATTTGCCCTCTATAGGTCCCGTAAGCAGCTTGTTGTCGACGAGGAGCCGGTTGGCCGTTTTGTTGCTAAGAATTCCGGAGAATCCTATCTTTAGCCGGTCCTGTGTGGAGTTCGTCGAAATTACGGCGTCAGAGTCCTCATCCTTTATAACAAGATTTTCAATGGCAAACTCCTCGGGCGTTTTGACCAGACTGATCGTAATGCTGGGTCCGGTAGAAAGCTGCATTTCCCCCTTGAAAGCGATTTTCGACTCTCTGTCCCATGTCAGGCGCGAACGGAGCAGGTTTAGATTCGAGATGGCCCTGAGAGAGCGAGGGAACCCGGCGAGTGAAGCGGCAGTTTTGTTCCCCTCCGGACCTAGCCTGCCACTCAATTGCAGGTCCACTTTCCCGGGATGATCCAGGTATCCTGTGACGTTGCCTGAAATCGAAAGGGAGGAATCCGCCAGTACGGCTTTGATATCCCTGAGCGAGATTTGGTTCCCGTCTATCTCGAAAGCTCCCGTCTTCAGGGTGAGAGGACCGTTTAATCGATTGTTTTGAAAAACAACATCCTTGACTGATCCGGTAGCGTTGAAAACCCATTTTGAGCGGTCTGCAGGCGGGCCAATGAACCGAAATGAGTTAATTTCCAAAAATCCTTTAGGTGCGCCATCAATGATGTTTTTCCAGTATTCGTGTACTCGCAGGCGCGGGCTCAGAAGATCCATGGAAACGACGGACCTGGTCTGAGAGTTGACCTCCAGAACTTTTTCCTCACCCCAGCCGTAGCTCAGATCCACCCCTTCGATACTCGAGCTTTCACTCCTGGCGGCCAAAGATGTCACAGATACTTTCGACCCGTCCAGCCTGAAAGAAGCGCCCTGCAGATCAAGGGGTTCAGGAAAACGGCCGTAACGGCCAAGGAGGCGGAAAGGGCCGGTCTCCACCTTAACGGTGAGAGCGTGCAGGTTTTCACCAATTAGAAGCCTGCCCTGGGCCTTGCCCGCCACATCTTTAATTTGCGCGAGTTCTTGCCTGACCGCCTGGTTATCGACAACGCGTTTGAGAACCTCGGGCAACTCGGAGAGATCGGCCGTAATTGGAAGATCCAGATGGAACAGAGGGTTGGCCTTGGGCAACCCGATTATCAACTCTCCATCGCTGGTTGAAGATCCGGCGGTTTGGCCAGAGACGCATGTTGCCGTCAGTACGTCATTTTCAACCACCACGTTTCCGCTGACGTTTGAGACGAGCAGGTCTGCTTTGGGGGCAAAAACGACGCCTTTTTCGATCGAACCCTTTATCGTGAAGTTTCGGAAGCTTTTCAAATCAGAAGCGTTATTTGTGCGCGCGCTGAAAAGGATCTGTGGAATTTCGCCCTTACGTATGATTTCAAAAACCCGCCGGATGACGGGGTTATGTTCATCCACGGCGAGCATGAGGCCCTGTACTGTGTCGACATTGGTGTCCTGCCCGTCGATGTTAAGCGTGATGCTTTGATCGGAGTATTTTTCGACGCAGCGTGCTGAGAAGTTTAGCCGCTGGTTGTTGAACTGAAGATGTGAAATAGAAAAGTCGATGCCGTTGGTGTCGACGGTTAATGCGCCGGCCAGAGCGCCGTTGCTCATGACTGTGCTTTGTGGTCCGGCGCCGAGGGTAAACTGCGGGATCGAAGCCGTGAAATCTGCACGCCCGCTTCCCGGGCCGCTGGTAGAAAGGGTAAGGCTCAAGTCTATCTGAGAATCGCCGATCCTGTCGGATGCGGACTTATTCAGATATCTAAGAAGATCCCCTGGATTGCCTCCGGTTAGATTCAACTCTGCTGAACCCTTCATGGTGCCAAGGTTAAGCCAACCGCTGAACGCAAGGGCTCGCCAGAGATCTGACTTGCCGCTGGTCAGTTCGAAATCGACCCTTTGGGAGTGTGCGGAGGTCCTGAGGTCTATTTCTTCGAAAAAGAAGGCGCGGTCTTGCCCGCAATAGAGCTCCAACCTCCCGTTGCGGACGTCGATAACCACCCCGGGCATTGCTGCAAGGAGTGTAGCCTGGAACTGTGAGATCCTGTCTTTCAGGCGTGGAAGCCGCTGAGAAGAGGACTTTGCCGAGTTTTCGGCTGTCTGCTCCGGCAGTCTGGCGGTGATCACCGGATTGCGAAGCTCTATTTCGGCAGGTGAGAATTTGCCTGTAAAAAGGGGCAATATCTTCGGATGAAGCAGTACTGTATCGATAGATGCGGTGAGAGTTTCAGGAATGGACATTCCGACGCCGTACATGACCATACTGGGAAATGGCAGGAAACTTATCTTGATTCGCTCCGAGCGTATGTGGTACCGGGTTCCGAGTTCGGTTGCCACGTTGCGGCCCAGAGCTTCGGTATCCAGGATATGCGGAAGGAGCGCGGCGGCCGCGATGAGCAGAACCAGGAGGATCCCCGCTCCGGAAGCCCCCCACACAAATATCTTTCTTGCCTTGGTCATAAAGCTCTCTTCAGCAGATGTAAATTGCCAACCGGATTTGGACGGATCAAATCTGCGGTTTCCTGATAAGAGAGCTTATCAATTCAAAAAACCGAGTGCAAGAGGGGAATATGAAAACAGGGTGCGGATTTAAGGGGAACGGCAAATTCCTTAAAAGCTTATTTCGGTTTTGCCGCGAAGATAGACGGGACCGTATCCGAAGAGGGCGTTGAGGTGGTGCAGGAACGCATGGCCTCCCTCATTTTTCCAGGTCGATTCCACCTCCTTGCTGATCTCACGGTAGAAAGCCTGCGTTTCGGCGGGGAGACGGGTTTGGTGCGTCCATCGCCGGCATATTGGGATATAAGGTCAAGCCATGTTTGGCTGACACCCATTATAAAGTACGGCCACGCCTTTTGGAGGGGAACAGACCAGCTACGATCACTTGTGGATTCGATGTCCGGCCTCTGGTTGGAATTGGTATCGTCGAACAGGACCTTAACGATCACGCCGTCGGCCAGCATCGATTCCAGGACGGCGTTGGAGCCGATCTCCGCATATATTTTGCGGGCAGTTGCCGCAGAAGAGTAGAAGATGAAACTGAAGCGATGTCCGGCCTCATCCCGAGCTGCTCTCCTATGAAAGCGCCAAAGCAGGATGTCTTTTCTGTATCGGTCCAGTATTGGACTTATGATCTGATGGGCGATCAGCAAATCTTTGTCCAGTTCCAGGTCTTCATCCCGGGGCCAATTGATTTTAAAACTGGCATACCACCAGCCTTTGTCCGATCTCTCCATTGCCGCCGCTCCGGCGCCCGGGAGCTTCATCGAGCCGATTGAACCGCAGCCGGTCATACCCAAAATGAGGAAGACCGCCGCGAGGCTCAAGATTGAAATAGACTCAAGCCTTCTTTTCAAGCCGCTCATCCGTGCACCATCATAAAAACTTCGTAGGATACGAGCACTAGGTAGAGGAATGGCAGAAGGGCCAGCACGGCCACAGTCCTGACCTTGCCTTGCCAGAGGTAATAATTTTTGAGAACGAGCAAAGTGATGAGTCCAAAAGCCGTGAAAAACCATTTGACCATAATAAACTGAAAGGGGCCCTGTTTCAGAAAGAAATCCATAACGGGGTTCAACTCTCGAATATCTTCTCCGACAAGATTCAAGGTGAGAAAAGCATCAATTATCGAAAGAATGAGCGTAAAGAGCAGGATGGTCACCGAAAATGGGCTGTAGAGGTCGACGAAATAAAATTTTCGAGCATCTTGCGTTCTCCGATAGTGGCGCCTGGAACCTACCAGACTTTGCAGGGTAAAGGGCGAAGTGGGCCTGGATCTTCGGTCCTTGCCCGTGCGCCTTTCGGTCGATTGATTCTGGTTTATTTTACGATCTTCCATGCCTGGTCCGTAGATTGAGGGTCTTGCGAGGATATCATCGGCAGATCGGCGCAGATTATTGAATCAAATATGCCCTCGGAGGTAGAACGATTGCGGATGATAATAAGCGGCACAGATGGGCTTTTTGCTCATGTTTGCTTGTAAGCGATGCGGCCGTCGGTGACGGAATCATCAGAACTCGCTAGAGGGTTCCCCGGATCGATTCCATATTTCTTTATCCGGTGCCAGACGGTTACACGATTGACCCCAAGCATGGCGGCCGCCCGGGTCTGATTGCCATTGCATTTTATGAGGGCATCGACAAGGGCATCTTTTTCGCTTAAATGATTTGTAGCTGAGATTTCTTGCCGGCTTCCGGGGCGTAACATTCGCACCGGAAGATGTTTTAGAAGGATCTGGCCCCTTTCGGCAACGACAAAAGCATACTCCAGCGCGCCTCTCAATTCCCTTACGTTTCCCGGCCACCTGTAGTTCATAAAAAAATCCAGGGTCTCCGGGGCCGCGCCGAAAATTTCCTTTCCGCTGCTCCGTTGCAGTTGCCGAATGAAATGCTCCACCAGCAAGGGAATGTCGTCGGTCCGGTCCCTTAAGGGCGGCAGGATGATGGGAACGACATTGATTCGAAAGAAAAAATCTTCCCGGAATTGTCCCTCTGCTATCAATTGATCGAGATCCCTGTTGGTTGCAGTTATAATACGAACGTCCGTCTTGATTGGCCGATAATCTCCAACGCGTTCGAACTGCTTGGTCTCGAGAATTCTCAGAAGCTTTATCTGAATTGAAAGCGGAATATCTCCGATCTCGTCAAGAAAAATATCTCCGCCGTTCGCAGCTTCGAACCGTCCCTGCCGGTTCATGTGCGCTCCTGTAAAAGCCCCCTTGACATGACCGAACATTTCGCTTTCGAGAAGACTCTCATTGAGTGCGGCGCAGTTTAGCTGGATATATGGCTTATCCCGCCGCGGCCCCAAATTGTGGATGGCGTAGGCGACGAGTTCCTTCCCTGTGCCGGTTTCTCCATAAATGATGACGGGCGCCTCACTTTGGGAGGCTTTCCTGACGACTGCGAAAACCCTCTGCATTATTTCGGATTTACCGATCATTCCCTGGAAATTGGCGCTACCCTCCAGGAGCTTCGAGAGCCGTTCTATTTCCTGATCCCGTTCTTCGATTTCGGATATATCGGTAATGGTTTCAACCGCCCCGAGGATGGTCCCATCATCCTCTTTGAAAAGAGAGGCGTTTTTCAGCACATGCACATATGAGCCGTCCTTTCGCACGAGCGAACAAAATTTTTTGCGAACGTTTCCTAAACTGAACAGTTCGCAGGCATGGCCCTCTTCTTCTTCGGACGGGACCGTTTCGCACATCTCGCAATGAAACATCGAACAGGAGTGCCCTATCATTTCCTCGCGGCTGTAGCCCGAGATTTCTTCCATGGCATGGTTGACCATGAGGATCGTTCCTCTCGGTGAAAGCACCATCATCCCGTCATTCATCGGGTTGATGATCTCTCTTATGTACTGATTGAACTTTTGATCGTCCATCCGGCAGTCTCCAATCATGAAAATCATTTACATGTTTAAACAGTGTTAAACACTTTTAAACTAATCACACCCCTCAGGCAAGCAAGAAGTTATCCGGCGTGAAACCATAAATATTTGAATATACTAGCCATTTATATTGTTTTAATGCGTTGCTCGCCGATGGCACTCCATTTGCTCAATGCAAAAGGCAGTGCATGACAGGGTATTTCCAAAAACAACAGTTTCAAGAAGGAGAGACAGCAATGAAGACAATGATGAGTGTTTTATTTGTGACGATTATGGCGTTTGCCTTGGTTTCAAGCGGCGAAGCCGCATGGTTTTCCTCTTCTAATGATAACCCCGGGGCTATTTCTGCGAATTACAACACCCCCGGGAACACGAGCACCAAAGATGCAGACCGCCTCGTTAACATGACAGATGGGACCCCGTTTCCTTGCGGCGCGGAGCCTGCTTATCTCGATTATACCGATGCCCGCGCGGTCCCGTGCTCCCAGAATACCAAATCCAGTCAGACGCCTGCTGTGATGGGCACTTGGCACTAGGACCGACACATTAACAACTAAGGCATCGTTAAATGAGGGTGAGCACAGCATTATCGTGCTCACCCTCATTATCAATCCGGCAGAAGCGCGCGCCCTGCGCGCTAATGAACTTTTTGAAACTGCATCGGGCCTAAGGCGTCTTAGCCGGGGTCACTCCTTCCTCCTCCATTTTCTTCATGTATTTTTCGGGGTCTTTGTTGAATTCCTCAATGCAGCCGGCGCAGCAAAAATAAATGCGCTTGCCCTTATAATCCGCAAAGAATTTTTCATCGACTTTCCCGCTCATGACCGGACACTTGGTCTGGGGCTCCGCCAGTGCAATTCCGGGCATGTTCCAGCCAAAGGTGAGCAGCCCCAATGTTACACCCAACAGCACGATCAGTTTAATTTTTCTCATTTTTTCTCCTTAATCGATTGAAGCCAAATCACGGGCAAAGCCCGCCTTTGCCGTTAAGGGCTTGCCTGGCAAGCCCTAAGATCAAGCCGGGACTTCCCCTGAAGCGTGCGTCCCTTTTTTCAGGTGAAAGCGCCAGCGCCATACTTCATAAATCGCGGGATAAACCAGCAGTTCCATAATAAACGAGGTGAAAATGCCGCCGATCATTGGGGCCGCGATGCGCTTCATTACATCGGAGCCGGCCCCAGTGGACCACATTATAGGCACCAGGCCCATGAACATGACCGCAACCGTCATGAACTTGGGGCGAAGCCTTTTGACCGCCCCGTCGACAATGGCGTGGCGCAGGTCCTCCTTCGTTTTCATAAGCCCCTGGTCCCGCCTGGAATAATAGGCAAGATCGAGGTAGAGGAGCATAAACACACCTGTCTCGGCATCAACGCCCATGAGCGCTATCAGGCCGACCCAAACGGCAATGCTCATGTTATAGCCGAGCAGATACAGGAACCAGATTGCCCCGACGGCCGAAAAGGGGACGGCCAGGAAAATGATCAGCGTCTTTGCGACTGAACGCGTATTGAAGTAGATCAGAAGGAATATGATCAGAATCGTGACCGGTACGACGACAAGGAGCCTTGCCCTCACCCGGAGCATGTTTTCATATTGTCCGCTCCAGACAAGCGTGTACCCCGGCGGCAGAGAAACATGAGTGCTTACAACTTCTTTTGCTTGCTCAACATAGCCGCCGACATCGCGCCCCGATATATCGACATAAACATATCCGCTAAGCCTTGCATTCTCATCGCGAATCATCCCGGGACCGGACAAGAGCTTTATATCCGCTACCTGGGCAATCGGGACCTGCGCGCCGCTCGCGGTGGCGATCATGGTCCTATTCAACCTGTCAACGGTGCTTCGATAATCACGCAAGTATCGGATGTTTATGGGATAGCGCTCCCGGCCTTCGATCGTGGTCGAAACGTTCTCCCCGCCGATTGCCGAAGTGATTGTGCTTTCGACCTGGGCGATCGTGAGACCGTAGCGGGCAAGCTCTTCTCTCTTAAGATCGATGTCGAGGAAAAAGCCCCCGGTTGTCCGCTCGGCGTACACGCTCGAGGTACCGGAAACACCTTTGAGCGAGCTCTCGATCTGCAGTCCTATATCTTGGATTTTGTTGAGGTCGGGACCTAGTATCTTGATTCCGACAGGTGTGCGCACCCCGGTCGTAAGCATGTCCACCCTAGCCTTGACCGGCATGGTCCAGGCGTTTACGACCCCCGGTATCTGCATAGCCTTATCCAGGCCGTTCGGCCCGTGGATCAGGTCTTCGGTGCTCTGGTGGTCGGGCCAGGCCCTGCGCAGTATGTTCTTTAGCCACTCGGGCGCCCAGTCAGAATACCAGGTCGGAATTTTAGGCCACTCGGACTGCGGCTTGAGAGCGATCACCGTCTCCATCATTGATAGAGGCGCAGGGTCGGTGGCCGTTTCGGCCCGCCCGGCCTTGCCGAACACGCGTTGGACTTCAGGAAAGGATTTCAGGATTTTGTCCTGTATCTGGAGCACCCGCAGGGCTTCTGTGACGGAAATGCCCGGGACCGTTGTCGGCATATATAGCAGCGCACCCTCATCGAGAGGCGGCATAAACTCGGAGCCGATTCTTTCAAAAACACCGATACGGGGCGCGAACGTAACCGCCACGACCAAAAAGGCCGCCACAATTGTGGACCACTGGTGTCTCAGCACGAATTCCACTATCGGATGATAAATCCTCATCAGCGGGCGGCTTATCGGGTGGTTCTCCTCGCTGTGAATCTTGCCTACCAGAACGGCGTTCGCCGCGCGCGCGAGAAATCTTGGGCGAAACGAAAAGTTCTTCATGTGGGTGAAAAGCAGCCGAATTGCCGGGTCCAGTGTGATGGCCAGGACGGCGGCAATAATCATGCAAAAATTTTTCGTGAAAGCGAGGGGTTTAAAAAGCCTGCCCTCTTGGGCTTCCAGCGTAAAAATGGGCATGAAGGAAACCGCTATCACCAGCAGTGCAAAAAAGCTCGGCCCTCCGACCTCTTTTACAGCGCTTACGACCACGTTCTTGAAATCTCCGATCCTGCCTGTGGCGTCCCAGTGCTCCAGCTTCTTATGCGTCTGCTCGACGACAACGATGGCGGCGTCCACCATTGCGCCCACGGCTATCGCGATTCCGCCCAGGGACATAATGTTGGCAGTAAGGTTCATCCCGTACATTGGAATGAACGAGATTATCACCGCAACCGGAATGGTGATGATCGGAATGATGGCACTCGGAATGTGCCACAGAAATATGAGGATCACGAGGCTGACTATTATCAGTTCCTCAGCGAGAGTATGTTTCAAGGTTTCAATAGAGCGGCTGATGAGGTCCGACCGGTCGTATGTGGTAACGATTTCCACCCCTTTTGGCAGGTTGGGAGTGATTTCGGCCAACTTGGCCTTGACCCTGTCTATAACGTTCAAGGCGTTTTCGCCGTAGCGCATGACGACGATTGCACCTACAGTCTCGCCCTCACCGTCGAGTTCGGCCACGCCCCGGCGAATGTCGGGCCCCATGACCACTTTGCCCAGGTTCTTTACCAGAACGGGAGTTCCGGAGGCCTCGTTTGTCCCGACGACCACGTTTTCTATGTCGCTCGGCGATTTTACATATCCTCTGCCCCGCACCATGTACTCGCGGCCCGAGAACTCGACGAGCCGCCCTCCTACGTCGTTGTTGCTCTCGCGAATCGCGTTCATGACCTTGTCCATCGGGATTTTGTAGGAGAGCAGGGCATTAGGGTCGAGGTTTACCTGGTATTGGCGGACAAATCCACCGACCGGGGCCACTTCGGCAACGCCAGGCAACGACTGGATTTCGTATTTCAAAAACCAGTCCTGAATCGAGCGCAGTTCCGCGAGATCGTGCTTGCCGGTCTTATCCACGAGGGCGTACTCAAATACCCACCCGATGGCCGTCTCGTCGCGGGCAAGCTCTACCTGAACGTTGCGCGGGAGTTTTGGAAGGATGTTGTTGAGATATTCTATCGTCCGGGACCTTGCCCAGTAGATGTCGGTCCCGTCTTCGAAAATGACGTAAACGAACGAGTAGCCGAAATCGGAGAAGCCGCGTATGTCCTTGACTTTCGGGACCCCGAGCATGGCCGTGATCAGAGGGTAGGTGACTTGGTCCTCCATGATGTCGGGGCTTCGGTCCCACTTCGAATAGATAATTACCTGCGTATCCGAGAGGTCGGGGATGGCATCCAGGGTGATGTGCCGCATCGAGTAGATGCCTGCGGCGACAGCCATTGCTGCGAACAGAAAAACGATGAATCTGTTATTTGCGCAAAAATCGATGATTCTGTTAATCATGCATAACCCGGCAGCCCTGCGCCCCTTTGAAAAGCGGGAAGCGGCCCTTTGCTAATGTGAATGCGCACGTTCGGAATGATCGGCCTCCGGTGCAGTCTCCGAGGGCTTGGGTGCTTGATCCACGCCGGACTGACCTGCCGGCTCACCCATGCCGCCTGCAGCGGACTTGAGCTGGCTCTCCGAATCGATCAGGAAGTTAGCCGAAGTTACAACCTGCTCTCCAGCCTTGAGGCCGTCGAGCACAATCTGGCGTCCATCGACCGTCGGACCCAGGATTACTTTACGCGGCTCGAAATAGCCGCCCTCTTTTGCCACGAAAACCATCTGGTTGGCGCCGGAATCCAGCACCGCCTCCTGCGGAATGGAAAGCTTCTTTCCATAATCGAGTTTCAGCTCCACATTGGCGTACATATCAGGCACGATCTTGTGACCCGGATTGGCGAGTTCGATCCTGAGTTTCAGCGTCCTCGTCTTTGGATCCATTGTAGGGGAGACGAAAGTAACCTCGCCCTTAAAGATCTCCCCGGGAAAAGATGGAAAGGTGACCGAGGCCTCCTGTCCCTGCCCGACCAATGGGATTTCATACTCGTAGACTTCCGCCTGGATCCAGATATTGGAATGGTCGGCGATATCAAAGAGGTCCATTTCAGGGCTGACTTGCTGGCCGGGAAATACGTTACGGGCCATCACAAAGCCGTCCAGGGCCGAATAGAGCGTGAGCGACTTGATCGGAGCTCCCTGCCGTTCGATCTGGTTGATTTGTGAGTCGCTTATGTCCCAGTATTTCAACCGCTCGCGAGTCGCGCTGTAAAGTGATTCCGACCGGGAACCGATGTCTCCGAATTGGCTGTTCTTGAGAATATCTTTGGATTTTTTTGCAATCAGCAATTCCTCCTGGGTGGATACGAGGTCGGGGCTGTATATGCTTAGCAGTGGCTGACCTTTTTTGACAAGCTCTCCGACGAAATCCACGTAAACCTTATCCACCCAGCCCGGAACCTTTGTGTGTACGTGGGCGACTTTGGTTTCATCATGCGCGGCCAGGCCCACGGCATGAATGGTCTTAGATATCTGTATTTCGGCGGCTTCGCTAATTTTTACACCGATCATCTGCTGTTTTTCAGGACTTATTTTGACGGTCCCTGTGGGGAGATCACCCGCCCCAGGCTGCTCGTCTTCATAGATCGGGACAAGGTCCATTCCGCAGGGGGCTTTGCCGGGCTTGTCGGATTTAATAGAAGGGTCCATGGGATCGACGTAAAATAGAATCTTGGGCTGTTTTTTTTCCGTGGTCCCAGAGGATGACATCTTCATCTCGCCTGCGTTCCGGCCAGCGTACCAATGAGAGTAGCCGAAGGCGCCAAGGGCTCCGAGCGCGAAGAACAGCAGGGGGACGACAAAAGTGCGCCGTTTTCCAGGAACGGCGGTTTTTGGCTCATCGGGACCATAAATTTTGCCTGTGCTCATCTAGCTGGATCCCTCCTCGGTCAGGGGTGTGAGAACGTTTCGCAAGTAGCACGCCAATTGAAACAAATTTCTATGTTTATTTCAATCTCATCCCCAGCGCGTTGCCGGCCAATGTTTTGAGAGGACTCATCGCTTGATCCGAAGAGGCCGGAGAGACGAGGGTCATTCCGGATAATTAAACGAACTGAAAGTCTTTTTTCCATCCGTTGAAAGAATCTTTCAATCCAACCGCAGGGCAACAATCCCCACAAAGGTTGGCGGTGCAAACTTTAGTTGGTATTTCATTGACTTAGCGCTGTCTGCCGTGAGTTCTGCGACCTGGCACCGTTATTGCCTAGCGAAACAGTAGGCAATAACGGTGGGTGTTAATCAACATAAACAATCTTTAACGAAAAGGAGAAAACGATGAAACGGATACTTTATCCAATTGTAGCCATCGGTTTGTATGTGGTGGTATTGTTTGCGTCGGGGCTTGCATTTGCGGCGGTTGACCAACCATGCACGTCGTGCAAAGTCTGTTGCCCGAACCCGCAGGTCGCTACCAGCGATACTTCACATCGTGTCTTCGCCGGTCCGAAGGTGGGATGGATAAATATTCCCACAGAGGAGAAAGCTCTTTTATGCCAAGGTTGCCGATAGGCTTGAAGAGGACGCAAGCGCCCCGACACCTGCCAGGTAAATAATTCGCGAAGGGGGAACCGAGGGTTCCCGGTTCCCCCTTCATAACCAGTTTCCACCGAAGGCGCCGTCAACCGTGCCGATGGCGGGCTTGCATCGGACTTTTCGCCGAAAGCACGAATAAATAAGCAGCCGTCGCTCCAAAAGCCAAGTTTAGCCAGAAAGTGTAGTTGATTGTAAGGTGTGTCAATTCCTCGCTGATGTTGGGATTTGGATGAGGTATTAGGCCAAATGCCGAGAAGGCGCCATCCATAAGGATTCCTGTGAGCACCATTGTTATGTAGAAAACGAAACCTATATAAGCCGCCGTCTTCCATCCAAAATAGCGCCGGTACACGTCCAGAAGCGGCAGCACAATCAGATCGGCATAGAGAAAAGCAAGGACGCCCCCGAAGCTGATGCCGCTTCCCCATAGAACCGCCGCCATCGGTACATTCCCGATGGAACATACAAAGCTGATAACGGCGATGAGCGGTCCGACCAGGGCATTAAGCGGCATTTGTAAGGCAGGGGACAAGCTGGTCACGAACAATGTCCGCCAAGCGTTGATTGGAACGAAAACGGACAGGAAACCCGCAATCAGAAAACCGGCAGCCAAATCTTTCCACAGCATTGACCAGTCCATAACGAAACTTCGGGCAATGGCAACGAGCGCTTCGCTGCTAAAAAGCTTTAACCAAAAAGATCTTCCGTTCTGAACCGGGGGCCCGGCGTGTCCATGCTCGGTGGGTATATGCGCGGCATGCTGCCTTGCTTGCTCGATCAAGCGCCGTGGATAGGTCAACCGGACGAGGACGCTCATGACAGCAACCAGGACCACGCCGCCTATCCATTCGGCGGCGGTAAACTGCCAACCCATGAACAGGTAGAGAATAATTCCGAGTTCTATCACCAGATTGGTCGAGGAAAACAGAAACGCAAGCGACGGGATAAATCCTGCGCCTTTCTGAATCAAAGTGCGCGTGATGGCCGCCGAAGCATACGAGCAGCTTGAACTGGCGGCGCCAAAGCCCGTTGCCAGTGCGATTTCCCTCGGGCCGTTGCCGCCCAGGAGTGCACTCATTTTTTCTTTTGAGACATAGACTTGGATTACGGCGGAGATCAAAAAGCCAAGAACCAGGCTCCAGCCTACAGCCCAGAACATGCCAAAAGCCATAAGCAGAGCCCGGCCAATGTGTGTTAAGAACAGACCCATAGATTCATCGCACCCGGCTTCAACCCCGTATTCTAGACTTCAAAACGCTCTCCGGATCGTGTCCTGAGACTTCGTCCTTGTTAAAAAAAGATAAACACTGCGGCGGGTATTACATTCCACAGGTGGATAGACTCGCCCGGTGAAAACTACCCGCATTATCCCGCTCCCTGGTTAGTGTCCATGGTTGAAATTTCCTTTCCTACCCCTTGCAAGTTTCTTTCAAGCCGGCTATCTGGATAAGCTACCAACAGCAGACAACGATTCTTTTAATATGTTCACATTCCATATTAATTCGCTATGATACGAAATCAACTTTGAAACCCGCCTTTTGGCCTGGTTGTTGCGATTGGTTGTGAGACACATACAATTAAGAAATGATGCGCTGGAAGCCGGTAGGCTTTATAATTGCTTGATTATCAAACGCGAATTGACAGTGAGCAACATGATTCGATTCAAAGAAACAATCTCCCATCGGTTTTTCGCCGCTTTTTTCATAGTCGCGGTAATCCCGATCTCCCTCATGGGGATAGGCCTGTACAAGGCCGCAGAACGGACACTCATCGATTCCGCCTTCACCCACGTTGAGACAATTGCGCAAGATCACGCAAACAGGCTTGATACATGGTACGGAGAAAGGCTGGATGATATCAAAGTACTTTCGGGCCTTTCGGCAATTCGGGACATGTGTTCCTCCTGCGGCGCCCCTGGTTCGATAGGGACGGCCGGGGCAAAAGCGGCACTTATCGCCGATTCCCTTGCGCTTACCCGCGGAAAATCTCCAGCTTACGAGAGCATTCATGTAATGGGTCTATCCGGCGAAATAGTGGCATCCACGGAAGCGAACTCCGAGATGATCGTAACAAAGAAGTACCTGGAGGACTTGAAGAACCTGAAAACCACTGAGGGTCCAGTTTTGAGCCCAGTGCATCAGCATTCGGATCGCGCATGGTACATCCATCTGACGGTGCCCGTTTATTCCGAAAACGGAACGATGAGCGCAGCCATTATGGCGATCCTGGATGCATTGGGAACGCTCGACCCGCTCCTTGCGGACAGGACCGGGCTTGGGAAGACCGGTGAGGCCTACCTGGTGAACGGGGAAGGCAAAATAGTTACGCAATCGAGATATCTCAGCCACGAAGATACCGCGAAACAGAGATTCAAGACGCTTGGGATAGTCTCGGCCCTCGATCAAAAAGAGGGCGTTTCAATATACCGCAATTACATGGGACGTGAGGTGGTCGGTTCTTACAAGTGGCTTCCGCGCTATCACTCGGCCCTGCTGGTCGAAATGGGAAAAGATGAAATCCTTGCTCCTATCAGGGGTATTAGGATCGCTGTTTTGTCTACGGCCGCCCTGGTGAGTTTAATATGTATTCTGGCGTCTTTTTTGTTGAGCAGGCAAATATCGAGGCCCATCAGCGAGATGGCCGAAGCCTCGCACAAGATGGCAAACGGTTCTCTCGATAAGCGCATTTCCTATTCCCGGCATGATGAAATAGGGACGCTTTCGGAGAGTTTCAATTCGATGGCCGAGGACCTGTCCGCTCTGATAGACTCTCTTAAACAGAAGGAAATTTCTCTTCAAAAAGCCTATGACGAGTTAATGCAAGCTCAGAGCCAGCTCGTCCAAGCGGAGAAAATGGCGGCCATCGGTGAGCTTGTGGCCAGCGTTGTTCATGAAATGAGGAACCCGCTCTCGTCGGTCAAGCTCAATTTTCAGATAATCGGGCGGTCCCTGGATCGCGCAGGTCCGGTGCATGAACATTATTCCATCGGCCTTGACCAGATCGGGCAGCTCGAGAAGATGCTTTCAAGCCTGCTTGACTACAGCAAACCGATCTCGCTTGAAAAAACCCCGTTTCGGCTTGAAGCAATCTTGGCCGAGAGCATGCAGCAACTGCAATCCTGCGCGGGAGGGTGTTCAATCGAGGTCAAGACGGACAGCTCCGTTCCGAATGTCATGGGAGACGCGGAACAGATTCGGCAGGTATTGGCAAACGTAATTAAAAACGCTATCGAGTCGGCCGGCCCGGCAGGAAAAGTGGAGATAAGGATAAAAGGCGCTGGAGGGGAAGGAAACGAAGGATCTCTTATTGAGGTTTACGATAACGGCTGTGGAATTTCACAACAGGACATGAAGCGCATCTTCCAGCCATTTTTTACTACAAAAGAGAAAGGAACGGGTTTGGGGCTTTCTATCGTTAAAAAGATTATGGAGGCCCATGGATTCGGCATTTCGGTTTCGAGCGAGGAAGGGGCCGGAACTGTTGTAGTTTTGAGTTTTCTGATATGAAAAAGATCCTGTTGATAGATGATGAACAGTCGCTCGTCCGTACTTTGGAACTCTACTTCCGGAGCAAGGGCTATCATGTTCTGGCGGCTTTCGATGCACGAGAGGGGCTCCGTCTTTGGCGGGAAAACGATCCCGATCTAGTGCTGCTTGATGTCCAGTTGCCGGGAATGGACGGAACACAAGCTCTTTTGGTGGCAAAGGATGAAAATCTCTCCGGCGATGTAGTCATGATAACCGCCTTTCAGGATATGGAGGCAACTCTTGCCGCCATTCAGCGCGGAGCTACCGATTATCTTTACAAGCCACTCGATCTGGACACCCTGGACGTGCTGCTTGAAAAGATTATTATGAGGCGAAAAGAACGGGAAAAGTTAGAGAGATTGAGTCATGTCATTTCAGAGAGTTTTAAACCGAACCAGATTATCGGAAAAAGCTCGGCTACCCTTGAAGTGCTCAAAGACATAGCGCGGGTTGCCCCAACGCCGGTAACAGTGCTCATAGAAGGCGAGACCGGCACTGGAAAGGAATTGGTTGCTCGAACTATTCATCAGCAGTCGGCCCCTGACGAGCCGTTTGTGGCTATCAATTGCGCGGCCATTGTGAGCAATCTGCTAGAAAGTGAGTTGTTCGGACACGAGCGAGGGGCGTTTACCGGGGCTGTCCAACGGAAGCCGGGAAAGCTTGAGATTGCCGGCGGCGGCACGGTTTTCCTGGATGAAATCGGAGAACTGCCCCTGGAAATTCAGGCCAAGTTCCTGCGTGTCCTCCAGGAAAAACAGTTCCAGCGTGTTGGGGGCTTAAAAGATATCTCCTTCAGTGCGCGCCTTCTCGTTGCCACCAATCGGAATTTAGAAAGCATGGTGCAAGCGGGTACTTTTCGTGAGGACCTCTTTTTCAGGCTGAAAGTGTTCGTGATACGCACCCCGCCCCTCAGGGAACGGCCGGACGACATCGTACCGCTTGCCGAACATTTTATGTCGCGACTCAACCGCGAATTAAAAAGAAACGTAACGCGAATCCCCATGGAATACATCAAAACCCTTAAGGCTTATGACTGGCCTGGAAATGTCAGGGAGCTTGAAAATCTGCTCGGAAGGGCCATCATCCTTTCCCGAGGTGAGGTGCTCGAACTCGACGAATGCTGGTTCCAGAGGACGGAGGTCTCCTCCGTGTCTGTCTCACTCGAAGAACAAAGTGAGCTCAAAAGTCTGAACTCTTTGGAAAAGGAGCACATCTTAAGGGTCCTCGACCATACGGGGGGCAATTACGGCGAGGCATGTAAGATCCTTGGAATAACGAGGCCAACTTTAAGAAAAAAGATTAATGACTATGGCCTCAAAGAGTTTATTGAAGACTCACTGAAGGCTTGAGGGAGCTAGCCTCAGACGGCAAGCTAGACCGAAATCTTTCAGAATTCCCGGTCATGTTTATGGGTACGCTCTTGAAAAGCTTGCTCGTTGAGCTGAGTGCTAGCGAGAAAACGAACAGGCACTAGGCACTCATTCTCCGGGCAAGCTTATTAACTTATCTCGCGAATACCGGCCAAGACTAATTACAAACCTGGCAAAGAAGGCTTTCCCTTTCCTCAGGGACTGTTATCCACCCGACTTTAGGACCGGCAAAATAGCGTGCCGTGGTTGTGCTGGTCATGACTTCGGAATCTGGACAAGGGACCCCTTCCGACCTTGCTGTATTGACCCGAACCCATTCCAACTGCCCCTTTTTGAGGCTCACCAGCTTATTCTGCGGGACGTCCTCAGTCCAACCACAGTAGTAGGCGCCGTCCTTCTTAAAACAGGTCTTGTTGACATGAACCGGACAAAGTGTCCCCGTATCTTGAGCAGCAAGAACGTCCGCCGGAATCAAAAGGCTCAAAGCCACTGTCGTCGCAAATAATGTGTAAAGCATCCGTTTCATTGTGTTCTCCTTTGGTTATCGATGATTTGTTCGATGCATCCTTGCCATTGTCTTCACCTGCTCTCATAGGCAATTCCGGTTCCAGGTTGCGGAAGTCACGAGTCAACACAGTAAATATTGGAAATCATAGATGAAATTGTTACCAGGGTGGTTGTGAAATTTGTTTGTTTCGTGGCAGGATTGAAAGAAACTTTCAACAGATGAAAAAGAGACTTTCAGTTCATGTAATTGTGAGGAAAGGATACCGGCTCTACGGTATCTTTACATGAAGCGATGAACCATCTCCAAAACCTTGGCCTGTAACGCGCCAGGGATGAAATTGAAATAAAAATAAAGATTTGTTTCTGTTGGCCTATTACTTGCCTATAGAACTTCCATGTCTTCCATCCCAGACCAAGGAGGAATTCAACTAGATGAGCGAAACTTGTGGTTTCGATAAACTAGAACGCGCACCAGGCAAAAGGAGGCCTTCTTCAGAAGACGTTCCCTGCTTGGTACACAAACATGAGGTGCGGGATTTGTCCGTAATTTAGCTTTGATCAAAAGAGGAGAAGAAAATGAGAAAGGTTAAACTATTTGTGCTGTTGGGGGTAACTTTGGCGCTGCTCATCTTTGACTGGACCATGCGTGGGATTGTGCATGCGGCTGCTCAGACCAAGTGCCCGGTCCTCGGCAACAAAGTCGATGAAAAAGTCTTTGTAGATTATCAGGGCAAGCGCATTTATTTTTGTTGCGCCGGTTGCATCGATAAGTTCAAGAAAGACCCGGAAAATTATCTGAAGAAAATGGAGGCGGAAGGTGTAACCCCGGTGAAAACGCCATAAACAGTATGAGCCATCACTTTATGAAGCGAACATGTCTCTTGTGTCAGTGAACTTTTCAAGGCACAATAAACCCTGTCGGTTCCAATAAACAGATCAGGTTTACACGCTACGAAATTTAAACAAGGTTCCCATGAGCCTACAAGAGGACCAAAATGCGGCTGCTCGCCAAAAATCTTATCCGGCTGTTTCTCCTTTGGTTCGTTTGCATGCTGACTCCCGTTTATGTTTTTTCTCAGGTCCCCGGAGAACAGGCTTCCCCGGAAACACAAGAAATTACTTTGGAAGAACTGGTAAAAGCCGCTGACGAAAGTAATCCGGAAATCAAGTCGTCCTCGCAGGCAGCCGCCGCGTCCAAGGCGATGATTCCCGCCGCCGGTGCTCTTCCCGATCCTACCGTTAAGTTCGAAACCATGGGGAACCTGATTCCGCCGACACTCATGAAAGGGGACCCGTCTTCAGCCCGCACTTACGGCGTGGAGCAGGAAATTCCTTTTCCCGGAAAACGCGGCCTGAAAGAAAGTATTGCCTCGGCCGAGGCCGAATCCCAACAATGGAATCATGAGCTTGTGCATCTAAAGGTCAGGTCGGAGCTGAAGCAGGCCTTTTTCGAGTTGTATTTGATTCATAAGTCACTAGATATTTTGCTGAAAAACAAGGAACTCCTTCAGAATTTCGAGAATATAGCGGAATCAAGGTACAAGGTGGGCCAAACGACGCAACAGGACGTCCTCAAGGCCCAAGTCGAAATATCCAAAGTTCTCGACAGGCTGCTTGTGCAAGGGCAAAAAAAACGGATAGCCGAAGCAAAAATCAACAACCTTCTTTACCGGCCCCCCGAGACCCCGGTCGGGAAGCCCGCCGAATTCAAAAAAACCGAACTTGCCTATTCATTCGAGGAACTCACTCAGCTTGCTTTAAACGGATCGCCGGAATTAAAATCCAAAGAGAGCGAGATAACCCGCAGGCAGCAGGGTGTGGAACTGGCCTGCAAAGAATTTTATCCTGATTTTGCCTTTGGATTTACCTTTGCTGAAAGAGAACAGAACCCGGATATGTACGGCCTGATGGTGAGCGCAAAGCTGCCGATCTATTCTTGGACCAAACAGCAGCCTGAACTCGAAGCTGCCCGGCTCAATTTTTCCAGCGCCAGGAGTATGCGCGACAACACCTCATCAACGGTCCGGTACCAGGTGAAAGAAGCCTATACCACGGCAACCACTTCCGAAAAGCTGGCCAATCTATATGGATCTGCGATAGTTCCACAGTCCAACTTAGCTCTAAACTCCGCCATAGCCAATTACCAGGTCGGGAAAATCGATTTCCTCCAGCTCATTGACGCCACGATGTCCCTTCTCGAATACGAGCTGAAGTATTACGAAGCGATGGTCGAGTTTCATAAAGCGCTTGCCCAGTTGGAGCCGTTGGTGGGCGTTGATCTAGTGAAATGAATGAAGCGGGGAGCGGGAAGCGGGGAGCAAGAAGCGGGAAGCTCCTTGCTTCCTGCTCAAGGTTCCGGGGCTGAATTGGAACTGCCCAACCACGGTATGGCGCTCAAAAAGGCGTGCCGAAGAAAAGATCCAGGTATCTTCTCAGAGAACATCAATTGAGAGTCCCGGGATCTCACCGTCAATGATCTTGCGGGCAAATATGATGCCTTCCATGTCTGCCATCTCTTTGCTTGAAAAGGTATTTTCGGAAGAAAAAGTTTGCTCTCTTGGTTCGCCACTTGAATCTTTATGGGGGGAAACAGTTACTTGCAAGGTCCAACGGTTACTTTCGCCAAGCTGAATAGATTTTGACCTGAGTAAATAACTCCTATAAACAAATCCCATTATCCATTTCCTTTTGATTAGACCAATGTTCCATCCTGAAACGCCGGGTGAGACATTTGCAGTTAAGCATTTCCGGACGGAAACCGGACCAGTTGAATTATTTTCGACCTCTTTCGTGTTGGGGAGTGCTCAATAATAATTTCACTTGGAATATCTTTTGTCTCTCCCTGTGTCAAGTGCAATGACAATCTCCGCTAATTGGCTCTTGGCATTGAAATTTAGTATCGTGCACTCTACGCTGTCGTGAGTTAATTCCCCTATGGCCTTGGCTATCGCAGACTCAATCTTCTCCAGCGGAACGGTCTTCAATTTACAAGCATAGGAGGCATGGTACCGCTCATCGAAATTTCCTTTCTTTTCTTCCATTGCCACCCCTTTCTGGCCCCTTAGTTAGTTGCCGTCCGGAAAGGGTCCTTTTCCCCCCTGGGGCGGTGGGACCGCCGGCTAGGATCTCGACGCTATCCCTGACCTGTCCATGACCAGAGGCGGTACCCCTTCCGGCTAAACGCCTCGCGGAGCGTCGAAATCGGATTATGTACGCCTCCGCGCAACCCCTTGATTTCCTTGGCAGGACGAAAAATGCCTTTCTTTTATGTCAAAAATCCGAATCGAAAACCGCTGGTGTCTAGTCCGGGGTTTCCGGATGGACACTAGCTAAAAAGGGCCATGGAACTCTCATGAATCACCAAGATAATCACTCGAACTGATGTTAGCATGCATTAATTCTATCATTTGTAGGAATAGGTTGCATTTCTGAGATCCGAGGTTATAATAAACATTGTGCCAGTGGAGTAGGCTATTTTGAGTTATGCAGGAAATCGATCTTTCGCCAGTATTAATGGTTCGGTTTCGGGGTAACTCCGAGTACCGCGCCAAAAGAGCAGTGAAAAAAACACAAAATTTGAAGAAGGATTAAGAAATGGTGGAAGGTCGAGTAAAATGGTTTAATGACAGCAAGGGCTACGGCTTTATTGAAGCTGACAGTGGACACGATGTGTTCGTTCACCACTCATCCATAGAAGGCGAAGGCTATAAGTCTTTGGCCGAGGGTGACAGGGTCAGTTTTGCGGAAGAAAAAGGCAGCAAAGGGCCAAACGCCGCAAACGTAAGAAAGCTTTAAGCAAAGCTTTGCGAAAGACATTAAAAACGAACGTCAGCCGGAGCATCAAAAGCTCCGGCTTTTTTGTTTCAGGGTAAAGGCCGGGAAAACATGCTTATATATGTCCAGTCTTTTCGGTGAACTGATAATTAGTTAAAACCGGTTCTATCTGTAATCCTAAAGGAAAAAAGCTATGATTTCAAAATCCTCAATCCGGAGAGCTGTCGCACAGGCCCGGGGCTGTGTACAAGGTGATCTTTATCTCGATGCTAACGGGAAGACTGTTTCTTTTGCCGTTGGAAAGAGTGACTCACCGGAGTCCGGGGGTACCTATCGTGATTTTTGGTACCTGGCGAAGGAGCACTCATTTGAAAAGGTCGCCGGTATAATACGGAGATGGGCAGCTTCGAGGTAAAAGTGGGTTGTCACAATTTCGAAGAAGGGAATTACAAATAATGCTCAGCAATAAAGATCGAAACAACAAAGGCAATGTAAAAGGTGTCGATGAAGGACATACAAAGAGAAAGACCGAACCGAGCACACGAGAGCTGCGACGAAAGAATATGGTCAAGAAGGTCAAGAGGCTGAAGTAAATGGAGTTGAGCATCAAGACCATGCTTCGAGTTCATCCCGACCTGTTGCGCCTTCCACAGCTACTTCCCCGGCACCACCACCCCGGTCGTCTACGGGAACGCACTTTACGGCGACCCCAGTGCCTGCGTTCAGGTCAGTCCTTGAGTTGTTCCAACGATTAAGCGGACTCTGGCCAGCGGCGAAATGTATGCGCCTTTTCGAGCGTCGTGGAGGCTGCCAGGCCTTTCAACGTGCCTTTAGCACACTTTGAGTTTTATCCAAAAATTCCAAACCTTTTGACCCCATGAATAGTATGCCGGCAGGCAATCAGAAATAACAGGGTGATGAATTCTTTTGACCTGAATCCGGTAAATAAACTATATATGCTAGTAGCAAATTGTGCTGACAACAAATTATGTTAGGAGCATATTTTATGAAAGGCGTCACCCAAAATCATGCCGTCCCGTTGTTGATTGGGTTGATTCGTATCATTCGGGGCTTCTGCCAGCGGCAAGAGAGGGAGACGTGTCACAAACTGGGATTAACCGCCTCTCAGTTGGCTTTCCTGCTGGCCATGCCGGAGCAGGCCGAATTCAATGTCCAGCAGGTGTCTGAAATCATGGGGCTTTCCCCCTCTCGCGCCAGCCGCGTAGCTGATTCGTTAGTGCGCCGCAGTTTGCTTTCTCGCCGAACAGTAGACAGTGACCGGCGCATCCAACTGTTGGCGTTGACCCTTGCAGGGCGGACGAAATGGCAGGCGGCTCGTAAACTTCTGGTTGAATGTGAAGAAAAGCTTCTGTCAAAGCTGACGGCTCAAGGCTCCCGGGAATTGGAACAAATCTTGACTACGCTGGTCAACGCCTGGTGAATGAGACCATCGCTGCATTGCAGGATTCTTATCCCCGAATCGTGAATCGAAGTTAATCGAAGAAAGGATAAAGCCATACCTCAGTACACCAATATATTGTTTTGTACGGATTTTTCCGAGGATGCCGATATCGCGTTTCTCCACGCGGTCAAGCTTGCCGCAAGATCCGGCGCGAGGCTCCATATCTTCCATGTACCTCACTCGCCGTTTGTCTATGCGAAACACGTTGTGGACGAGCACATCCGAGAGGGTAAATCAGAAGAGGGCCAGGCTTTTTTCGATCAGGAAATCGTCGAGGAGGCTCAGATGAAGCTCAGGCGGGAGTATGAGGGGCGAATGGGGGACTTCAGGACCTATACGTTCGTAGTTGCGTGCGGCTCCCCGGAGATTGAAATTATACGATATGCCAGGAAAAACGACATCGACCTGATCGTAATGGGTGCTCTGGGCAAGGCGGAGATTGACAAGTTGGAACACGGAAGTACATGTGCAAACGTATCCAGGTATGCTCATTGCCACGTGATGGCCGTGAGGAACCCGTTGAAAAAGTTAACCTTATCTATAGAAGGATAATAAAACGGCCCGTCTCATGTGCGGGCGGGGCCGTGCGAGGAGTTGGGAAAACAGGGCAAGGATGCCAGCGGAATCCTTGCCGCAGGCCCTAATAAGATTTTCTCAGCAAACAACATGACCTAGACAGGAGAAAGTATATGAAGATTTGTTTTCCCACCCAAACACTGAAAGGGCTGGAGAGTCTGGTATATGAACACTTCGGGTCAGCTCCAGGCTTTGTTATCGTGGATACGGAATCGAAGAGCGTTGAAGAAATCAACAACAGTGACCTGCACCACGCTCATGGCATGTGCCAACCTTTAGAGGCTCTGGGAGGCCGCGAGGTTGACGCAGTCGCGGTGGGAGGTATCGGCAGGGGGGCCTTAATGAAACTGCAGGCTCAGGGCATTATGGTATTCCGAGTGACTCAAGGAACCGTAGGACAAAACGTCCAATCCATCCTTAAAAAGAACTTGCCGCAGTTCGACGCCAGTTTTGTTTGTGCAGGGCATACCGGCGGTGGGTGTGCCCATTGAGACTGCAGGGGGCAGGGAGCAATGCTTGCTGCTTCGTAAAGGTTCCACCAAGCAATGGATAGGAGTATATAGACTTGAAAGAGTACGTTATTTACCCTCTGGTGATAGGAGCAAACGAGACCGATCAAGGGGTCATGACCTACCTTCGTGGGTACGGCAAACGCATCTGGATACCCATTTATGCTTTCCTGATAAAAGGAGCGGAAGAGGTTATCCTGGTGGATACGGGGCTTGAGCAGTTCGTCGTGCCGGAGCATGTGGGGCGGGAACGTGGCTTGAAGATCCAGGAGTTTGAAGAGGCCCTCGAAGACCATGGGTTGCGGCCTGAGGACGTAGACCTCATCATTCACACCCATTTGCATAACGATCACTGCGAAAACGATGCAAAATGCCCGCAGGCGAAGATCGTGGTGCAAAAAGCCGAATACGATTTTTTCCTAAACCCCCACCCCATAGATCATCGCTACTATCCAGACCTCCTGGATGGTTTGCATGTTGAGCAGGTGGAAGGGGATGTCAGCTTGAGGGATGGAATCGACCTTATCTTCTCGCCCGGCCATACACCAGGAGGCCAGTCAGTCGCCGTCCGCACGTCCGGTGGGAGAGCAATCATCACCGGATTTTGCTGCAACGCGTTGAACTTTCCAACCAATGCCCCGAGCGTAGCTCCCGGCGTTCACACCGATGCGATTGCAGCCTTCGACAGCGCCCTGAAAATCCGCGAGATGGCCGATATCCTGATACCGTTGCATGACATTTCCATAGGAAAGGCCGGGCGAATCCCAGCTAGCATATGAAGCAGATGGCGAAAAGGGATATCCCTCGCCGAAACTCCGAAGTGATTCCGCCTAAACATCAGGGCATTATAAAAACGGGTGTGCCGACCTGGACCACGCTGAACAATTCGTCTATGGCGCTGTTTTGCACCGCTATGCAGCCCAGGGTCCAGTCCTTTTGGCAGCCGCCTCCATGGATGAATATCTGTCCGCCCAGGGCCGTGTTGGAAGGCGGCAACCTCATTGAGTCATTTGCCTGTTTGATCAAGCAGTAGTCATTTTTGGAAATCATGCCGCACGAAAGGGCGTTTTCCGCATTGTGCGGACTGGGGTAGTTTATTCCAAGCGATTTGTAAAACTGGCTGGAAGAGTTTTTGGTGCAGACGAAGTATTCTCCCTCAGGGGTTCTGCCGTCGCCTCTAAAATATTTGTCCCCTTTCGGGTTTGGCCCAAGTGCGACGTGAAAGTCGCGAACGAGCGTCGTATCCTGGATCAGCCAGAGTCGGCGTTCCTCCTTTAATACGTAGATCTTGGGATGGGTGATAAGAGATAAGGGAAAATCAAGGTCCACCGCGCAGTACGGAAGCTCGCACTCGGTAGGGGCTGGAGGCGGTTGCGGCGCCTCGATCTTTGCCAGGTGCCGTGGAGTTACCTGTGATTGGAAAAATGAACATGAGCACAGGGCCGTGCAAACAAGGGCCCCGCAAAACAAATAGAGCCCTATACCCCAAAGAATTCGCCTGCTGACTTTCATTTTCTAAATCCCTCCCGTTGTAACTTTGCTGCTGTTTCCAGGAAATTGTTTCGGCGTTTCCTTCGCGGATTTCTGCCGATTATCCTGTTTTCCCTTTTCTTCTACCAGCGGAGCCTTTTGCGGATTGCGTTTGTCCAAGCGGGCGATCTTGATGTCTCTGCCCAAATCTTTCAAAGATTCCGTAATGAGGACGGCAGTGCCGACGTTGGTCCAGTCAAATAGTTTATCGGCCGGGTCGATTGGAACGTTTATGCAGCCGTGCGAGCAATTCGGGCCGATCACGTCGCCGGTGTGAATCCAAACACGGCCATAGATGTGCAGGGCGTTGGGCATGTAAGCCGGATAGCCGTACGCGTTCGGGTAGGTGGACATGTGATCGGGATCTTTTGCCTTTACACTGTATATTCCTTTTTTGGTCCAGGTATTCATCTTTCCTATGCACACGTAGGTATCGTCCACCAGTCTGCCGTTCTGATACCATCCAAGAAAGGAGATATTTTTAACCAACAGGATCAACTTGGGCAACTTGCCGGCGCTCGCAATGTTTCGGGGAAGAGGCGACCAATTCTTGTAGGAAGAGAAGTTCTTCGGCACGGTCAGGGGACGCTTGCGCTTCATGTCCGCGCGTATGTACTCCTTGTCCTTTTTATTCAGGCGACAAAGAATTTCGATGCAGCGGTAAAATTCCAGATCAGGATCCTTCGCCTGCAGCTTTCGAACTTCCTTTTCGGTTATCAAACGGCGTACGGTGGACAAGTCCTTTCCGGCCGGCTTTACGGACGCTTTCGCGGTAGAAGGCGTTTTTAAAGCAGGCTGGGCGACAGGCGCGACTGCTGCTTCATCATTTGTGGGCTCGAACTGCTCGGTGTAAACAGGTGCTTTTGCGCATCCGGAGAACAACAGGAGTACACTCAAGCTAATCCACAAGCCCGGATTCGATCCTCTGAGCATAGAACTCCCCTGGAACTCAGTCCGAACGGTGTTCAATTAAGTTATTCCAGATTTAACCTGCTGATTTATCAATTAGTCAGTTGAACCGAGTCCCGCCTCCGGGTGAGATAAATACGTTATCCAAGGCTGTTTTGCAAGAGCAATGTGGGACACTCAAGGAATTGCCGGCGTGGGGCCTGTAATCTCAGTGAAAAACCGCCCGATTTCCGAGGTAAACTCTTCCAAAACTTCGCTGCTGGTATAGAACATATGTCCACCCCGGAAAAACCGGACCTTGATGTTTGCCTGTCTCTCAGGGGCAATCCCGAGATGAGACATTGCATAGGTTGTCGCGAAATAGGGGATGTCGAGGTCGAAATAGCCGGCCGTTGCAAGAATTTTCAGTCGCCCGTTCCTGTTGACCGCTTGCCGGATCGATTGCACCGCGTCATATTCTGAAAAAGCCGCGCCCCAGTTCCACTGAGAGTTGGCCTCCTGCGAGAGAAATACATACGGTATGCCGGCGCTGAAATGGAGGACATCCTTTATATACCCGTTCAGTGTTTCGGTGTACGGTCCGATGGTCATAGCCATCGCCGGGTCGTTAAAAGAACCGCCGCCCCTGGCCCGCCGGGTTGTCCTCCCATCCATCAAACCCAGTGAGAGACCCTCTGAGCGCAGGAGTTCGGCCAGTAAATTCGGACCTGGATATCCGGATATTTCGATTTTTTATAAACGGTTCGGGCAACCCGGTGAGGCTTGCCAGTCTGGCTGCAATCCTGTCAGCATCAAGGCTGGGGAGATTGCTGCCCCTGGCCAGGGCCGGTAAATATTCCTCGATGGTCCACCTTTCGGCTTCAGCCAGAACTTCGGGAAGGCCGGACCGGAACTCAGGACCGGTTTTCTTATGGTACCAGGCGGTTGCGGCATAGGATGGCACGAAGAGCATGTACGGCAGGTCGTAGGAGGGGTCGGGGTGAATGATGCTCAGATCGAGTGCGGGTGAGATCAGGATCAGACCGTCGATTTCGATTCCAAAATTCTCATATAATTGTCCTAGAAGTCCGGCCTGCCTGGCCGCCCCATAGCTTTCCCCTGCGAGATATTTGAGGCAGCGCCACCGGTTGAACCTGTCGACATATAGTTGAATGAAATCTCCGACCGAACGGATGTCATCACGTGTATTGAAATACCGCTTCGCGGTTTCGGCCGGAATTGCCCTGCTGAAACCGGTCCCTACGGGATCGATAAATACGAGGTCGGTCCAGGGGAGCCAGCAGTAAGGATTCGGGTCCTGAGGGCAGGGTGGACCGGAGGGTGCTTTTTCCGCCGTTATGGCTCGAACGGGTCCGGCTATCCCCATATGAAGCCACACGGAAGAAGCTCCCGGTCCGCCGTTGAACGCGAATGTAACCGGTCTTGCCCCTGTTTCGCCATCCACCGTGTAGGCAGTAAAGAAGATATCTGCCTGAGGCTTTCCGGATTCATCCACAAGCCTCAAATAACCCGCCGTGGCGCTATAACTCAAAAGGCCGCCGCCGGCCAGCCTCAGAGTGTGATGAGTTACCGACAGCTTTTCTCCCGCTTTAGCGCCGGGTCCGGTATCGATGGACTCCTTCATTGAATCGGCTTTGGGAATTTCGGGCGCCGTCTCGGCGCATCGCGCAGCGTCGAGTCCGACACACAGCAGAGCAAAATAGATTATAGCGAGCGGAAACATTTTTCCCCGATTCAATTCTCGTCTCCTCTTATAGTGTTGTTGGCAGGAAGGAGGCACCAGGCACAGAGGAGATTTCTCTAATACGCGGGCGTTCCGATGTCAACGAAGCGGAACGGATTTAAACCTGATAATGTTGCAATTTCGATATGTTTTCGGATAACCTTGCCTTATTCTTATGGGCTTCTTATTATTAGTCGCATGTGATTATCCCTTGTTGTCGTGCTCAGGAGGATTTAAAAATGAGCAAGGAAGAAGTGCTTTTCCTTAGAAATGTGCTCCTCGAGAGGCGTAGCAGTATACTGGAAAGGGTTCAGAGGCTTGCAGCCGCGTTGCTGGAACTGGAAGAGCCCGCCATAGAGATGGAAGAAGAGGCTCAGAAGGCCAGTATTGCAAAGCCTTACGACAAACTCGACGAGAATGGCAAGCTCGAAATCGAGCAGATCGACCTGGCGCTGATCAAGATGTCGCTTGGCGATTACGGGGTTTGCGAGTCATGTGGGGACGACATAGCGCCGAGAAGGTTACAGGCGATACCATGGGCTCGACTTTGCGTGGAGTGCGCCCGCGACTTTGAAAAGCAGCATAGGAGCCTGCCGCAGACGTCTGAAGCGGTCGTTTCCGGAAAAGTCCCCGATGAATACCAGGGTTTGGCGAATGAGCAGATAGTCCATCTGATCTATGAACGCCTTCAAACCGACGAGAGAATCGACACGGAAGAACTGAGAATGTCTTTGAGGAAGGGAGTTGTTTTTCTGGATGGCGCACTTGAAAGTGAGTTCGAACACGATCTCGTTCTGCAGATACTTGCCGATTCGATGGGATTTTCATCTATTGTCGATCGGGTCGAGATCAATGAACTTAGCAATGAAGCGGATGAAATCTCGGAAGGTGTTCCGGAATTGGACAGACTTGACAGCCGCCTGTTTTATGATGGAGACACACACGAAGAGGCTTTTGAAACAAAAGGGCATTCCCTTTCAAAATCTTTTGAAGATGTGTTACTGACTTAGAGTTCATCCGAAAACATAATATCCTGCACGGACGGTTTCTGATTTGTAACGAGCGGAGACCAGGTTAACATGGAACGGCAGAACAAAGTATTCGAGGGTTGCGGTGACCGCAACCCTCGAACTCTTTGTGGCCGAAGAGGAAGATGAAGACCGAAAAGACCCGAAGAAGAACGTTAATAAACAGCACCGCGTGAACTCGATAACGGGCGTGAAATTGCAAATGAAGTCGAGGTAGCTGTCGAACTCGAACTTCGGAACAGGGGAGAGCTATTCTGAAGATGAGGTCGGGCCTCAAAGGGAAGAAGAGCGCGATCGTCAAAGAACTGGGGAGAAGCGCAACGAAATGGAAACACAATAAGATTGTCAGAGAGCATCATCCAACGTGAACGCATGGCACGCCGAACACCAGGGTCGGGGCCTGGCATTCTGAAAAGAGGGTAGTTTCCTCGTGTGCATACTGAAGCAATTTCCGTTCCAGGATAGATGGCCATGATTTTTACCGAATCAAATCAAATTGTTCCGGTTAGGACCGACCGGACTTTCTTTCGTTGGATGATATGCGGGGGCGAGAAAAAGGGGCAAGCAGGGCTAAACTGAAAGATTCAGATGACAGTTGCATGTAATCTGAAAGTTTCACGGTGACACTTAGACATACAAAGAGAATCTACGTCTGATCGATTCTCAATTGCCGGCTGCATGTGTTATACGGCACGCCCAGGTGTTCGTAAGCCAAGCGGGTGGCCAATCGGCCGCGGGGTGTTTTGTTTATGAAGCCTTGCTGGATGAGAAAGGGCTCATAGACGTCCTCCAAAGTATCTTTTTCTTCTGAAACCGATGCCGCCAGGGTTTCGATCCCGACCGGTCCTCCATCGTATTTTTCAATGATGGTGCTAAGGATTTTGCGGTCCATGGCGTCAAATCCCTTCTGGTCCACATCGAGCATTTTCAAAGCGGCATCGGCAACCTGGAGTGAAATTGTCCCATTGGCGCGCACCTCAGCGTAGTCTCGGACCCGGCGAAGAAGCCTGTTGGCCACCCTTGGGGTCCCGCGCGAGCGCCGGGCGATTTCGAATGCGCCATCCTGGTCGACTACGATCCCAAGTATTTTTGCCGAACGCAGAATAATGCTTTTCAGCTCAACCGGGCTGTAGAATTCAAGCCTGAGTGAAACGCCGAACCGGTCGCGCAGGGGCGGAGACAACAGTCCGGCACGGGTGGTGGCTCCGATAAGGGTGAATGGGGGCAGGTCCAGTTTTATGGTCCTTGCCGAAGGCCCCTGACCGATGATGATGTCGAGCTTAAAATCCTCCATTGCCGGGTAGAGGATTTCCTCGACAACGTGATTGAGCCGGTGGATTTCGTCGATGAAAAGAACGTCGCCCGGTTCGAGGTTGGTCAAAATGGCGGCCAGGTCTCCAGGCCTCTCGATTACAGGCCCGGAGGTGCTTCTCAGGTTGACCCTTAATTCATTGCTGATGACGGCCGCGAGCGATGTTTTACCCAAGCCCGGAAACCCATGGAAAAGCACATGGTCTAGAGGTTCCGAACGCCCTCTGGCCGCGGTTATGAAGACATCGAGGTTTTCCTTAACCTTCTCCTGGCCTATATATTCGGCAAGAGTGCGGGGCCGTAGACTGCCCTCGAGGGGGAAATCCTCTTCTTTTTTCTGTGGTGTGATTACCCTGTCCGTCATTTACCGCAAATCTCTTAATAGTTGCAGTGGTCAGGGTCCTTTCGGACCTACGCCAGGGCTTTCAACGCGCCCTTGAGAAGATCTTCCAGCGACTGATTTTCGCCCAGCGCTTCCCGCACTCGTTTGAGCGCCTTTTCTGCCTCGGCTGGGCGATAGCCCAGGTTGACCAGGGCTGAAAAGGCGTCCGAAAAGGCATTTTCGGCTTCGAAGAAGGGCCGGGCCAGGCCGGTTTTTTCCTTCGTCTTGCCTTGCACCTTGTCCCGCAGTTCGAGCATTACACGGTCGGCGATCTTTTTGCCAACACCGGGGATGTTTTTCAGCCGCATGTAATCCTGCAGTATAATCACCTGTCTCAGCTCATCGGGGCTGATGCCCGAAAGTATGCCCACGGCGAGCTTAGGTCCTACTCCGTTTACGCCTGTCAGGAGCAGGAACATCTCCTTTTCGGCAATCGTGCGAAAGCCATAGAGCAAAATGGCATCCTCTCGCACGTGGGTATGGATGTTGAGTGCCACGGGCTGCCCGAGATCCGGCAAGTCATAGAAAGTGCTCAATGGGACCTGGACATGATAGCCGACACCATGGACATCGACAATAACGTATTCAGGGCTCTTCGCCCGCAGCTTGCCTTCAAGAAAACCTATCATGACCTGTCAGGAATCTTCCATCTGAGGTTGGAGGAATGAGTGCTGATATGGCAGACCGCTACTGCGAGGGCATCGGCCGCGTTGGGTTCGATCGAGCTGTCAATGCGCAACAGCCGCTGTATCATTGCGGCAACCTGGTCTTTGGCCGCTCTGCCGTATCCGGCTACGGACTGTTTTATCCTCAATGCGCTATACTCGTGAATTGAGAGTCCCGCGCTTGCTCCTGCCAGGATTACAGCCCCGCGGGCCTGCCCGAGGCTCAATGCGCTTTTTACGTTTTTTGCGAAAAAAACTTCTTCTACGGCCATGAATTCCGGGCTGTATTCCCGGATCGAAGCGTTGATTTCTTCGAAGATGATCTTGAGGCGTTCGCAAAGCGGGCGGGCAGCCGGCAGCTTAACGGTCCCATGATGTATATACTTCAGGCGGAAACCATCTCCGTCCACGATTCCGTACCCGGTATAGCGGGACCCGGGATCTACCCCAATTGTTCGAATCATTTCTATTCCAGAGATTCCATGATCTGGTCCGGGATATCGAAATTAGCATAAACGTTCTGTACGTCGTCTGAATCCTCGAGAGCATCCATCAGTCTCAGGATTTGTTGAGCGGTTTTGGTATCTTCAATTGGAACATTGGTTTGCGGTGACATGGTGATTTCAGCCAGCTCGTATTTAAGCTCCTTGTCGTCGAAAGCCGCCTTAACGTTCAGGAAATCCTCGGGTGGGGTGATGACCTCGAACTGGTCTTCCTGGTCTTTCACATCTTCTGCGCCGGCTTCGAGCGCCAGTTCAATGAGTTCTTCCTCCGGAATGGCTTTCTTGTCGAAAACGATGCTGCCTTTTTTATTGAACATCCAGGCGACGCAGCCTGCTTCTCCAAGGTTGCCGCCGTTTCTGCTGAAAATGTGCCGGATCTCGGCTGCAGCCCTGTTTCTGTTATCGGTCACGATGTCAACTAGAACGGCCACCCCGCCAGGCCCGTATCCCTCATACATCATTTCCTCGTAATTTACGCCCTCTAGTTCGCCCGTGCCCTTCTTGATGGCCCGGTCGATGTTGTCCTTGGGCATGTTCTCGGCCTTTGCGGCGAGAACTGCGGCCCGCAGCCGCGGATTGCCATCGGGGTTTCCACCTCCCATCCGGGCCGCCACCATTACTTCTTTTATCAATCTCGTAAAAATTTTTCCGCGTTTGGCATCAGCCGCCCCTTTTTTGTGCTTGATGGTTGCCCATTTCGAATGACCTGACATGAAAGCCTCCTGCTATGTCTTTTTCAGATTCAAGGCAAGTATGTAGATTTCCCTGCTCTGTTTTCGAGTAGCCTCGGGTCTTATAACCCTGGTCCGGCTGAATTGCTTTTTGAGCTCTGCGAGCAACTGGTGGAACTCAGACCCATGAAATATCTTGGCCAGAAAAGTGCCTCCAGGTTCCAGCGCCAAGCGGGCTATTTCGAATGCGCGCTCAAAAAGAAGCGCCGAGCGGGCGCTGTCGGCCACCCTTATGCCGGAGGTGGCTGGGGCCATATCGCTAAGCACAACGTGGAACGGGAGATGGCCGCGCAGTGCTTCTTCAACGAATTCGGGGTCAAAGATGTCGCCCTGCAAAGTCACTACGCGGTTTGGAAACGAGTGTTCGATCTGCTTGAGGTCGATTCCCACAATAAGGCCGGACGGTCCCACAACCTCAGTGGCGAGTTGAATCCACGATCCCGGGGCGGCTCCCAGGTCAAGGACCCGGTCTCCCGATCTCAGTATCTTATACTTTTTCTGTATCTCTTCGAGTTTATATATAGCCCTGGCAAGGTAATGTTCCTTCTTCGCCTTGTGAAAATAGTGATCCTGGACCGTAAAAGCCATTCTGTCCGCCTAAGGATTTGAATTATTTCCTGAAACCGTTTGTATAGCGGAAAATCGCCGGTTTGTAAACCTGCCATTCTCAAAAGGCGGCCACATCAGCAAATTGCCGGGGATTGGATCCGAGCGAAGCTTAAACATACCAAACAGCCAAGGTGAGAATATGGTTCGCTTTCGTTGTTTTATGCGCATACATTATGATATGCTGCAGGAGAGGAGAACGGACCTATGAGAATTACGGTCAACATACCCGATAGCTTGAATGAGAACCTGAAGCGGGAAGCCTCCAATCGCGGCGTCTCGGTCTCGCGGCTGGCCAGTGAGGCTTTGAGCCATTATATTCTCGATTCGAGAAGAAAAGCCCTTGGGAGAAAAGTCCTGGAACTCGCCGGGAAGGCGGGCGTATCCGAGGACGCTGATTCCATCCTGGATGAAGGAAGGCGTGATGATAGGGCTTGATACGGGTTTTTTCGTTGAGCTTATGCGCGGCGGCCCTCAAGCCGTCGCCCTTTGGGAGCAACTCGTAGAGGGCGAAAAGGAGGCGATTGTCTCCTGTCTGACACTCTTTGAGATAGAGCGGCTTGCTTTGAAGGGGGCAATATCAGGGTCCGAGGTCCTGCTCGAGGGCATCCGGGCAGTCTGCCGGCTTCATTGGATAGACACGCCGGAGCTGCTTTCACAAGCTGCCCGCATAAGCCACGGACTCGGGATTCCCGCGTTCGACTCGCTCATCCTTGCAGCTTTTCTCGCCGAGAACGTCACCGCCGTATACACTACCGATTCCCATCTCGAAGCATACCGGAAAAAGGGGATAGAAATCGTCAGGCTCTAGAGTTCAGGCCGATATCAGGTTAAAGAAAATCTCATCTGCACGAAGTCTTGCGCAACCGCCTTTTCTCTGCGGTCCTATTTTGGAATAGAGGGGGAGAGAGATGGAAAAAACAATTCGCGGCAGAAAATTAATACTTGTTCAGGGCGATCTGACGGAACTGGCGGTAGATGCAATCGTAAATGCCGCCAACTCAGGGCTTCAGTTAGGGGGCGGCGTAGCCGGCGCCATCCGGACCAAAGGCGGACCGAGCATTCAGGAGGAGTGCAACCGGATAGGTCCGATCCGGGTGGGCGAGGCCGTCGTCACCGGAGGAGGGAATCTCAAGGCCTCCTATGTGATTCACGCTGTCGGCCCGGTGTACGGCGAGGGAGACGAGGACGAAAAGCTGAGAAACGCAACCCTGAACAGCCTCAAGCGCGCAACCGAAAAGGGAATGAAATCCATTGCATTTCCAGCCATAAGTACGGGTATTTTCGGCTTCCCCAAAGAGAGGTGCGCCCAAATCATGCTGAAAACCGCTTCAGAATTTCTGGAGGGTCAGGAAACGAGCCTGGAAAGGGTGATCTTGTGTCTATGGTCAAGGGAAGACCTTGAGTTGTTCGAAAGATATTTCAAGGAATCTTGAACAATACCGGAAGTATGCGGGCTTGATGCAGCTTTTGTATGAGTTGCACTGCTCCATAAATCCATATGAAATAACTGGCGTCCACGAGGGCTCTTCTTAGTTGCTTCGTTTTGACCACGCGAGTTTCGGGTTCCGAGTAGAGGGACAGATTCGGCAAAAATCTAGGCACCCGTTCCATGTAAGATTGAAATTCCGGGCCGTGGAGCGCCTTCATGGCCGCTTCCTCCCGGCGGATTATGAAAGGGTAATAAAGGCCGAATGAGAGCGTGAGCAAAGCGATAATCAGAAGACTTCCGGAAGCGAGTCCGATCCCGGCTGCGCCGATAAGGCTGAACAGGTAGAGCGGATTTCGCGTTACCGAGTAAGGTCCGGATTCCACCAGGGTGCTGGTCTTGTTACCGGAAATGTAGATCGAGCTCAGGACTCTGCCAAAAGCGCAGATTGTGACGCAGGCAAGACCCGCGAAATCGATGAGGCCCTGCCGAAGACCGCTTTCAATTTTGTTTCCGCTTACCATCAGCAGCAAAAAGATTAACAGGGCGAACAGCCGTGAGTGAATGATTCGCACTTTCGAATTTGAACCAGCGCCGCCAAAGGTCATTTTTTCGTCTATCCAATCTGTCCGTCGATCTGCGCCACCAGGTGGCCCTGCTGCCTAAATGCTGCGTTCGGCACTTACCGTTTTCCTGAGAGGAAAACAAGTAAATTTCGTGGGACCCTGGTTTTTCGTGGACAATCTTTGAAGGATATCTGCAGAAATATTGTAAAATGAGGAATGGTAGCAGAAAAACGCGCCTTTTTTCGCAATGTCCACTTTGTTGGACTGTGCGCTTTTCAACTTTGTGCATGCCATTTTGGCTCGCCTCGAATGTATCGAATCGGGCGTCCCTGAGCAGAGGAAAATGGTTGACATTTTGCCGCAATGCAATTATTAAGCAGTGGTTCCATCGCCCAAGGAGGGAATGAAAGATAGTTGCCCGTTGATTTGTGTTCATTTTCACGCTCATGTACTTCACGCCGCCGAGTTTCATTCGCCTGGGCATACCTCGTTGTTGAATCCGTCAAATGGACCATCGTGGAATCGGGCAATAACCATGAGAGCTTCTCAGGTACCCTCAAAGGAAAGCACTTTCGGTCTGGCAGGAGAGAATCCCAGAATTTTGGTTTAAAGTTGGCTCAAAGCAGGTAGTTTCTTTTCGGATATGTGTTCCGCTGGTTCGGGTCAAGCATAGCGCTCAGAAGCCTTAATCAGCCCGCGGATTGATGTGAAATCGACTCTCAAGAAGGAGGCTGGCCTTGACATTTCAAGCATCAAAACAGGTGTATTCGGGAAAGTTCAGGGAGGTAACCCTTGGCAGTGGGGACAAAGCGGTTACGGTTGGCGGGAAGAGTGTCTATTCCTTCCATTCATTCGAGGGATCCATCCCGAATGCTCCCAAGATAGCAATGGAGGTCTGGGACAAAGATCCGAGCGAGGACTGGGCCGAGGCGGCCAAGGCGCCCTTCATCGGCGTGCTTGGCGATCCGGCGGCCTGGGCCCGCAAGTGCGTACAAGACTACGGGGCCGAGATAATCGTGGTCCAGACCAAAAGCGCCGATCCGAACGGTGACAACCGGGCGGCGGCCGAGGTAGCCGCAACGGTTAAAAAGGTAGTGGACGCCGTTGATGTGCCCGTAATCGTCTGGGGTGTCGCCAACCATGACAAGGACATCGAGGTTATGAGGCAAGTTGCCGAGAGTTGCTCAGGCCGCAGACTCGGGTTATGTCCGGTGGAAGAAGGTGACTACAAGCAGATCGGAGCTGCATGCCTGGGCTACAAACAGGTGACTATCGCTTCTACCCCAATTGACATAAACTTGGCAAAGCAGCTCAACATCCTGCTGGGAAACCTCGGGGTAAGTTCGGACGACCTGTTAATCGACCCGACTACAGGCGGGCTCGGATATGGGCTTGAGTACTCCCATTCAGTCATAGAGCGCCTCGAACAGGCTGCACTCACCCAGGAAGACGAAAAGCTCCAGCAACCGGTTATCGTCAATGTTGCGAACGAGACGTGGAAGTGCAAGGAGTCGAACCTGAGCGCCGCAGATGCTCCGGAACTCGGAGATCCGGCCAAACGCGGTATTTTGATGGAGGCAATCACAGCCGTTGACCTTTTGATTGCCGGGGCTGACGTGGTGATTATGCGTCACCCCGAAGCAGTAAAGCTGGTGCGAAACTACATAGCCAAGATGATGTAATTTTTCGGATAATCGGCTGCGCAAGTGAATTTTCGGTAAAACGAACCTCCCCAGGAAGGGGAAAATGAGGTGCTACATGTCTGATGAGAAGAAACCAGTTTCAATTGCAGAAGAAAAGAAGGCAAAAAAAATTGACTTTCGAGAGATGACCAGTTGCCCGACCACTCTCCAGATGCTCAAAAAACTGGAGGCGGACGGACACGAATCGATGTTCAACCGGGCGGCCGAAATGAAGCCCTGTCCCATCGGCGCCGAGGCGGCCTGCTGCAAGCACTGCTTCATGGGGCCATGCCGGCTTAACTCCAGGGACCCTTATGCGAAGGTCGGAGTCTGCGGGGCGACAATCGACACCATCGCGGCCAGAAACTTCGCGCGCAATGTGGCGGCTGGCGGGGCCGCTCATACGGACCACGGCATGGGTATGCTGGACGTTTTCCGCGAAGTGGTCAACGGAAGAATCTCTCATTTCAAGATTCAGGACGAGAAAAAGCTCAAGAATGTTGCAGACAGCATCGGGATCGCGGTTGAGGGCAGGTCAATCAAGGACATAGCCAACGACCTCTATGCGGAACTGGAGAGGACGTATACTCAGGTCGAAGGGGAAATTCCTTTCGCAAAGCGCGTTCCTCCGAAAACCCTGGAGGTGTGGCGCAAAGCCGGAATCGTGCCACGCGGCGCGATGCGCGAAATTATGGAGCTGATGCACCGTACTCATATGGGTGTCGACCAGGACTACAACAACATTGTAAAACAGTGCTCCCGCACGGCCCTGGCCGATGGGTGGGGCGGGTCCATGGTTGCAACTGAGATATCGGATATCCTCTTCGGCACTCCCCAACCCAGGGTGGCCGGCGTAAATATGGGATTTCTGAAAGAAGACCAGGTAAACATTCTGATCCACGGCCACGAGCCGCTTCTATTCGAAGGCATGATAGCCGCGGCGAATGAACCCGCCAATCTGGAGAAGGCCAAAGCCGCCGGAGCTAAGGGACTCAACCTGCTGGGCATGTGCTGCTCGGGCGCCGAAGTGCTTGGACGGCACGGCGTTCCCCATGCCGGAAATTTCGTTTCCGCTGAGCCGATTATTGCGACCGGCGCAGTCGATGCAATTGGAGTGGACGTCCAGTGCATCATGCAAGCCCTGCCAAAGATAGCCGAGTGCTACGGGACGAAAGTTTTTACCACCAACCCGAGGGCCAAGATCGAAGGCGCCACGCACATCGAATTCAATGAACACGACCCGTTGGGCGCTCCGAACCAGATTATCGGGCTGGCTGTTGAGCGTTTCGCCGGCCGCACTGCGAAGATCGTTATTCCGCAGCGGCAGGACTGGGGCGTGCACGGTTTCTCACACGAGTACGTCAACTACATGCTGGGTGGAAAGTTCCGCGAGTCCTACGTACCGTTGAACGACAACATCATCAACGGGCGGATTCGAGGCGTAGCGGGCGTTGTCGGCTGCACCAACCCGCGTGTAAAGCAGGACTACCTGCATGTAGAACTGGTGAAGGAGCTTATCAAGAACAACGTTCTTGTGGTCCAGACCGGATGCTCGCAGATCGCGCTGGCCAAGGCCGGCCTCATGAAACCGGATGCAGCGGTGCTTGCGGGTGAGGGTCTTCAGGAAGTATGCGAGACCGTCGGGATTCCGCCCGTCTTGAGCCTGGGGTCCTGCGTCGACAACAGCCGCATACTTATTGCGTGCGCAGAGATGGTCCGGGTGGGCGGACTTGGCGACAAGCTGTCCGACCTTCCGGTAGCGGGCGCCGCCCCGGAGTATATGAGTGAAAAAGCCATCTGCATCGGGCAGTATTTTGTGGCTTCGGGCATCTACACAATTTTCGGAGTAACCTTCCCGACGGTAGAGGGTACAAAGTTCCACGATCTGCTCTTTAACGGCCTCGAGGAACAGGGCTTCGGCAAGTGGGGATTCTCGAACGACCCCCTCGAGATGGCCCATTTGATGATTGACCATATCGACAAGAAGAGGGCCGCGCTCGGCCTTTCCGAGCAACGCGAACGGAAACTGTTCAGCATGGAAGACCGCAGGGCGGCTGAAGGTTAAGCCGGGACTGGTTCCGTGAAGTCAACCCGTATCTGAATGCCGGCTTGAAGCCGGCTGCGTTGCAAGGAAAAACAGAAAAAGGAGTTCAGTTATGTCCAGGTTAGTCTCTTTTGCTGCAATCCAGGGAGCTTACAATATAGTTTCCAAGGCTGAAGGCAAGTTCCAACAGGCCATGGATAAGTATGGGGCGAACCAGCCGATAGGGTTTCCCAATACGGCTTACTATCTTCCCATCATTTACTCGATTCTCGGCACCAAAATTGAAAAACTGGGCGACGCCGAGTCTGTAATCAAATTCTGCCGGGAGCTTCTGCCCCCCCACATCAAAGCCCAGCACAACATCACCCTTCCTTACCTTGGAGGGACGCTGGATTCCGGAATGGCCGCCATTCTGGCTGAAGAAGTGGTTGAGGCGATCCGCTATGTTGATGATCCCGATTTTTATTATCCGGGCGAAGAATGCGATATCGATAACGGAAGAATGTGGCTCGGCGCTGCCGACGATACAATCATGAGAAAGAGAGGCATCGAGTTCGTTGACGGCAGCGCTCCCGGTTTTGCCGCAATTGTCGGAGCGGCCCCCAATCCGGAGATCGCCAAGATGATCGCCGAAGATTATCAGAAAAAAAATCTTTATATCTTCATGTGCGCCAATCAGACGGGCACCACGTTTTCCCAGCAGCTTGTCGAGGCGGGCGTAGAAATCGGTTGGAACACTCGTCTGGTGCCCTTCGGCCCCGATATCTCGGCGGCAGTATTTGCGCTGGGTTTCGCAAACCGGGCCGCCATGGCTTTTGGCGGGGTCAAGCCCGGAGATTTCAAAACGGTTCTGAAGTATAACAAGGACCGTATCTTCGCGTTTGTGAACGCTTTAGGCGACGTAAACGCGGAGTGGGCCGCCAACGCAGCCGGGGCGATCAACTGGGGCTTCCCGACGATTGCAGACACCGACATTCCCGAGATCCTGCCCACGGGTGTGTGCACCTACGAGCATGTTGTCTCAAGCATCCCGTACGAGCAGATAACGGCAAAGTCGATCGAAGTCCGCGGACTCAAGGTGACCATTACCGAAATTCCGATCCCGATTGCATACGGTCCGGCTTTCGAGGGCGAGCGCGTGCGCAAGGACGACGTCTACCTCGAATGCGGCGGCGGGAAAACGGCTTGCTGCGAACTGGTCCGGATTGCCGACATGGGCGCGGTCGAGGACGGCAGGGTGGATGTTATCGGCCCTGATATCAAAGACGTGCCCGTAGGTTCGCGATTGCCCATGGCGGTAGTGGTCGAAGTTGCCGGCCGCAAGATGCAGGAAGACTATGAACCGATTCTCGAGCGCCAGATTCACCACCTGGTAAACTACGCCCAGGGCGTTATGCATATCGGCCAGCGCGATATAGCCTGGTACAGGATTTCTTCGCAGGCGGTCGATAAGGGCTTTACCCTCGAACACATTGGGAAAATCCTGCATGCTAAATATCATCAGGATTTCGGCGCTATTTTTGACAAATGCCAGGTCAAGATTTATACAGACGAGGCTAAGGTCAAAGAAATCCTGCCTGTCGCGCAGGCGGCGTACAGGACACGCGACGAGCGGATCGAGGGCATGACGGACGAGGGGACTGAAACATACTACTCCTGCACGTTATGCCAGTCTTTTGCCCCGACGCACGTCTGCGTTATAAGCCCCGAGCGAACGGGTCTTTGCGGCGCCTATAACTGGCTTGACTGCAAGGCCTCTAATGAAATTAATGCGACGGGTCCCAACCAGCCGGTTCAGAAGGGTGACACCCTGGATCCCAAGCTGGGTAATTGGAAGGGCGTAAACGACTTCGTCTATAAGGCGTCGAGGCAGATGATTTCCAGCTATAATTTCTACAGCCTGGTTTACGACCCGATGACCACCTGTGGGTGTTGCGAGTGCATCGCAGCGGTCCTGCCGATGTGCAACGGAATCATGACCGTAAACCGTGACTACGCAGGCATGACCCCCAGCGGCATGAAATTCACCACGCTTGCCGGTACGATAGGCGGAGGAAACGTTACGCCGGGCTTTGTGGGTCACAGCAAGTACAACGTCACTCAGCGCAAGTTCATTGCGGGTGACGGCGGTCTAAAGCGGCTTGTATGGATGCCAAAGATGTTCAAAGAGGAACTTCACAGCAGACTAGTCAAGCGCGGCGAGGAAATGGGCATTCCGAATTTCGTCGATATGATCGCAACCGAGGAAAACGGGACTACCGAAGACGAGATTTACGCCTTCCTGGAGCAGGTGGGACATCCCGCTCTGACGATGGAAAGCATTCTTGGCTGATAAAGATCCGGGCGCAGATATTGCGCCCGGTCTCATTGAGGAAATAAACTCTTATCAGGAGAAAACTCACATGGGCCTTACCGGGATTCAAATCTTTAAGTTGCTGCCCAAGACCAATTGCGGAGAGTGTGGGGTTCCAACCTGCCTGGCTTTTGCGATGAACCTTGCTTCAGGTAAGGCGGAACTGGAAAAGTGTCCCTACGTGTCCGAAGAGGCCAAGGAAAAACTCGCTACCGAATCGGCGCCTCCCATCCGGCCGCTTACTATCGGGCAGGGCGAATACGCCGTAAAGGTTGGCGGCGAGACTGTGCTTTTCAGACATGAGAAAACTTTTGTGAACCCACCGGGCTTTGCGGTTCTAGTCTCTACTGACGAAGATGCGGCTTCGGTAGCCGGAAAGATCGATCGGTTCAAAAAATCGCAATATGACCGGGTCGGACTTAAACTTCGGGCTGAGATGTTTGCGATAAAGGACGCCAACGGCGATGCGGGCAAATTTTGCGCCTTGGCTAAGAAGATTACCGACGAAGTCGGGGCGTCAATGATTTTCATGTCCGATTCGGTTGATGTCCTCACTGCCGCCGCCGATTCATTCAAAGAAAGCAAGCCTCTGCTTTATGCCGCAACCTCAGCGAACGCCGAGGCGCTTGGAAATCTGGCCAAGGCGGCCGGGTGCCCATTAGCGGTTAAAGGGGGGGGCTCTTTGGATAGTGTTATCGAACTTACCGAAAAGCTGTCCGGGATGGGGCTCAAGGACATCATAATCGACACCGGGACCCGAGACCTCAAGAAAGCTTTCGAAGAACAGATAGTGATTCGCCGCGCCGCCCTCAAGGACAGATTCCGGCCGCTGGGGTTCCCAACGCTCATCATGGCCAGTGAAATAGGTAACGGGATCATGGAAGAAGCCCTTGTGGCAGCCACTTTTGTGGCGAAATACGGGGCTATTATAGTTTTGAGCGACATCCAGCCGCACGTGATTTTCCCCCTTCTGCTGGGCAGGCTTAATATTTACACCGACCCGCAACGGCCGATGACGGCGGAGCAGGGAATATATCCGATTAACAATCCCGATGAGACCTCGCCGGTTCTTGTGACGTGCAACTTTTCGCTGACCTACTTTATCGTATCCGGTGAAATCGAGTCGAGCAGAGTGCCGTCGTGGCTCTGCGTTCAGGACACCGAGGGACTTTCGGTTATGACCGCATGGGCCGCCGGGAAGTTCTCGGGAGAAAGCGTAGGGACCTTCATCAACAAGTGTGGGATCAAGGACAAGGTAAAACACAAACACCTGATCATCCCAGGGTATGCGGCCGGTATAAGCGGTGAGTTGGAGGAAGAACTCGGCGCAGGCTGGACCATCTCCGTCGGTCCAAGGGAAGCCAGCCAGATCCCAAAATACCTCAAAAGCATGAAGGCGTAGACGGGAGATGAAGGAATGAAGCTAATAGGTGAAAACCTCAACATAATGAGTGTGAAGTATGGGGCAGCCCTGAAGGCAAGAGAAGCCAAGCCCCTTCAGGAACTTGCAGTCGAGCAGGCCAAAGCCGGAATGGACTGGATAGATCTAAATATCGGTCCGGCGGGAAAGACCGGAGAGGAGCTCATGAACTGGCTCGTTCCGGCTATAGAAGAAGCAGTGGATGTTCCTCTTGCTCTGGACACCTCGAATGTCAAGGCGATAGAAGCCGGCCTGAAAGCATGCAAGAAGAACCGGCCGCTTATCAATTCGATAATGGTCCGGCCTGAGAGAATGGCAGCTCTTCTTCCGCTTGCCGCCAAGTATGATGCCGAATTTGTCGGTCTACTCTGGGGGCCCGAAGGAATGCCCAGAGACGAAAACGAACGAGGAGCGCTTTGCGCCGAGCTGGTGTTCAAGGCCACGGGGGAATTCGGCATAAATCCTGAGCGTATCTACGTTGATCCTATTCAGACGCCGGTCAATGTGCAGCAGATTCAAATCATGAGTGTTCTGGAGTTCATGAAAATGTTCGCGGATATAGCTCCTGGATGCAGAAGCACCATCGGGCTTTCGAACGTTTCCAACGGTCCGCCCGACAACCTGCGGCCGATCCTGAACCAGGTCATGCTGATCATTCTTAAGCGGCATGGTCTGTATTCTGCAATCGTCGATTGCTTTGACACCAAGCTCCACGAAATTGCCAGAGGCAAACATCCGAAGCTGGAGACTCTTGTCCATCAGGTCGAGGATGGACAAGCCGTTGACATGAACACCCTTTCAGACGAGGAGCGCAAATACGTAAAGACGGCCAAAGTAATCCTTGGCCAGACACTCTATTCCGATTCATGGCTTGAAATCTGAAATCTGTCCACAGTCCCGCCCTTCCTGTGCAGAGCGGTAAGGGCGGGGCTTAATTTGTTCTCGCGACGTCAATCCCACCCAAGCGCGGTCACCATTTGAATCTTCCTTCCCGATTTAAAGTAATGAGCCGTTTCGCGGGAATGTCCACCTACTGCCCGAGTGGTTTCTGAAGATTCACCTGCTGGAACAAAACTGCCCCTTTTTAAGCATTGCAGTGCCGCCGAAGTTGTGCTTAATGTGACAGATCGCATTGACTTAGCTTGCTTGGCATTCTGATCCAGCGCAAAATTTGATTCAGGGGAGTGCTTATGCCAAAGTTTGTTTATTTTTTTGAAAATGGAAAGGCGGATGGCGACGCCAAAATGAAGGCTCTTTTGGGCGGCAAAGGCGCCAACCTGGCGGAGATGGCCCGATTGGGCATCCCTGTGCCTCCAGGTTTTACAATCACTACCGATGTGTGCACACGTTATTACGAGCATGGCGGCGAGTATCCGGCAGAATTAAAGGGTCAGGTCGAAGAGGCCATGCACAGGCTCGAGGAGCTTATGGGGCGCAAATTCGGGGATTCTGAGAATCCCCTGCTTGTTTCGGTGCGCTCCGGGGCAGCCCTCAGCATGCCCGGAATGTTGGACACTATCCTGAACCTCGGCCTCAATGATCTTACAGTGCAGGGTCTAATCAAGCAGACGGGGGACGAACGGTTCGCATATGATTGCTATCGGCGCCTCATCGCGATGTATGGGGCCGTGGTGCTTGGTTTGAAGCCCCAATCCAAAGATGAGCACGACCCCTTTGACGTGTTGATCGAAGAAACGAGAAAGAAAGGGGGCGTTGAGTTCGACAATCAGCTTGCCGCCTTCGACCTCAAGGAATTGATCGAGCGCTACAAAGCTTTGATTCGAGGGCGCAAGAAGGTGGAATTCCGGCATGATCCCTGGGATCAGCTTTGGGGAGCCATCGCAGCGGTATTCGGATCGTGGCTCAATCCAAGGGCGATTGCCTACCGCGAGCTCAACAACATTCCGGATTCCATGGGTATGGCCGTAAACGTGCAATGCATGGTATTCGGGAACCTGGGTGAGGATTGCGGTACGGGCGTGGCCTTCACGCGCAATCCGGCCACAGGCGAGAATGTGCTTTATGGCGAGTACCTGATGAATGCCCAGGGCGAGGATGTCGTTGCGGGCATCCGGACCCCGCTGCCAATTAATATACGGCAGAAGGGCGATGGCGATAATCTGTCTTTAGAAGAGACTATGCCCGAGATCTATGGCGAACTCGAAGGCATTCGCACCAAGCTGGATCAGCATTACCGGGACATGCAGGACATTGAGTTCACTATCGAAAGCAATAAACTCTGGATGCTGCAGACCAGGACCGGCAAGCGAACCGGTTTCGCCTCTTTTAAGATCGCAGTGGATATGGTCCGGCAAGGCATTATAAGTAAGCAGGAAGCGCTGATGCGGGTAGAACCCGATCAATTGGACCAGCTCTTGCGGCCCACATTCGATCCCAAGGCTATAAGGGATGCAGTCAAGGATGGCAACTTGCTGACTAGAGGTCTCAATGCGGGCCCGGGAGCGGCAACAGGCCGGGTGGTGTTTAATGCTCACGATGCCGAGGAATGGGCGATGAGGGGCGAGTTAGTTATACTTGTGCGTCTTGAGACCTCCCCCGAAGATATTCGCGGTATGCACGCTTCTCGCGGGATCTTGACTGCGCGCGGCGGAATGACCTCACACGCGGCCCTTGTTGCCCGTCAGATGGGAAAAGTCTGCGTGGTCGGCTGCCCCGACCTCGAAATCGATTACCACAACCGGAGGATGACTATTGGAGACCGGGTCATCAGGGAAGGGCAGTACCTTTCGCTCGATGGTTCCGTCGGGGAGGTATTTGCCGGCCAGATTCCGACGCGGCCTTCAGAAGTGCTTCGTGTAATCGTAGACAAGAGTCTAGCGCCTCAACGGTCTCAAATATACCAGGATTACGTAGCCTTACTGGGCTGGGCGGACGAGTTCCGCCGACTTGAGATCTGGACCAACGCGGATCAACCGAACCAGGCCGAGGACGCCATAGCGTTCGGGGCCGAGGGCATAGGGCTCACCCGCACAGAGCACATGTTCTTTGAAGGTAACCGGATCGAAGCCGTTCGAGAAATGATTCTTGCTGAGGACTCCGAGGGACGAGAACGGGCTTTGGCCAAGCTGCTGCCGATGCAAAAAGAAGATTTCAAGGGCCTGTTCAAGGTCATGCGAGAAAAACCGGTGACTATTCGAACACTTGACCCTCCCTTGCATGAATTTCTCCCCGCCGAAAAAGATGAAAAGGAAATTCAGAAGCTTGCGACTAAGATGGGCATCCCTTTTGAGCAGCTTTACGCCAAGGTAGTCAGCCTGCATGAGACTAACCCGATGCTTGGCCATCGCGGATGCCGCCTTGGAGTGACATACCCGGAAATAACCCGTATGCAGGCCAGGGCGATTATGGAAGCGGCCTGCGAGGTTGCCAGGGAAGGCATGGACGTGCGTCCTGAGATAATGATTCCATTGGTAGGCGACGCCGCTGAGTTCAAAAACCAGAGGGATGTCGTGGAGGCCGTTGCCCGCGCGGTTATGGAAGAGTATGGAGTCGACATCGAATACCACATAGGGACGATGATCGAAGTGCCGCGAGGGGCCCTGACCGCCGATGAAATCGCAGAGCACGCGGAATTTTTCTCTTTCGGTACTAACGATCTGACTCAGACCGTATTCGGTATCAGCCGTGATGATGCGAACAAGTTTCTTCCGATCTACCTGACAAATAAAATATGGGAGCACGATCCTTTTGCCCGGCTCGATCAGAAGGGGGTGGGCGGGCTTATGGAGATCGCCGTTAAAAAAGGACGTTCCGTGCGGCGTGATATCAAGATCGGTATTTGCGGCGAGCACGGAGGCGATCCCAGTTCGGTCGAGTTCTGCCACAGGATAGGGCTCGATTATGTTAGCTGCTCGCCATACAGAATCCCGATTGCTACGCTTGCCGCCGCCCGGGCTGCCATAAAGGAAAAACGCGAAAAGGAGCAATCCGAATCCGCAGAGGTTTCGACGATTGTGACCAAAGCGTAAGGCAGGTATGGCCGGATAGGTCGATTAGGGCGCACCGTCGGGCAATGAGATACTACCGGTTAAAATACCAGGGCCGGGTCCGGGTTAGTCGGACCTGGCCCATTATGACAATGAACCGGTATGTCCGTGGCATTTAAAAAATAGCCGCTTCCTTAGGCGATTCCTATAGCTGGTGGAGGTTCCATGAAAAACACCGCTTGTCTTCGCCGTTCGATAATTTCTGTCCCCGCAAACCGCGAAAAGATGGTCTTAAAGGCCTTTAGCCTCGATGCTGACGTTATCATGCTGGACCTCGAAGATTCGGTTCCGGTCAATGAGAAAGAGGAGGCCCGCAAGCGGGCTGTCTCCACATTCAGGGAGCAGGATTGGAGAGGAAAGGTCAGGTCGTATCGCATAAATGCGATGGACACGCCGTTTGCCTACCGTGACATAATAGATGTAGTTGAGGAAGCGGGCGAATACATCGATACGATAGTTGTCCCAAAGGTCGACGACCCGGCGGAAATAAAAGCAATCGACTATCTTCTGACCCAGATAGAGCTGCGGATGGGTTTCAAAAGGCCGATCGGGCTTGAGCCTTCGATCGAAACGGCATCCGGAATGCTGAGGGCTGGGGAAATCGCATTCAGCTCACCGCGGGTTGAAACTCTCGTATTTGGGGTTGCTGATTACAGCGCTTCCCTGACCATGTTGAGTAAGGGGGTGAGCGGTCATGGCGAGGCGGAGGATTTCTACCCGGGTCATAGGTTCCATTTTCCATTAAGTCAGATGGCAATGGCAGCGAAGGCTGCGGGTCTGGCAGCAATCGACGCCCCTTATGGAGACTTCAAAGACCCCGAAGGTTTGAGGCGTTCATGCCTGATGAGCGCCGCTCTTGGGTATGACGGCAAATGGGTGATTCACCCGGATCAGGTTGCAATTGTAAATGAAGTCTATTCTCCTAGTGAGGAAGATTTCCAGCGTTCCGCAAGGATCCTGGAGGCCTATGAAAAGGCTCGGGCGGTGGGGTTGGGGTCGTTCGCGCTGGATGGGAAAATGGTCGACGCGGCGTCCGTACGGGTCGCACGGGTAATTCATGCTCAATGGGAAGCAATGAGCAGGCGTTCGACGAGGCCCTGATCCGGCTTTGTTACAAGTCGACGGGCAGAATCGTTATTGAAAATGAAGCTCAATAAGTCAAAGACGATTGGCGCCAAGAGCGTAAAGCGTGGCCAAGAAAATCTGACCAGGCATTTGGAACTTCAGATACTCTACGATATCTTTTCTGCTATCTACAGTTCACCACATCTTCAGGATGTTCTCAAGCGGGCGCTTTCCAATATTCTCGGGAACCTTAGGTTAAAGATGGGGGCTCTTTACCTCGTCAAAGAATTATCGGGTGAAAAGTGGCTGCTCGAACTTTCGGCTCATTATGGATTCTCGCCCACCCTGTTCAACTCCATCCAGTACCTGACGATGGCCTCGGAGACGATGGGCAAGTACAAAGAGAAGGACCCGATCAGGTGGTTTCCAATTGCCAAGCTTTCCTTTCCCGTCTTGCGCGAACGCATGGAAGAAGAGGGAATCGATGAAATCATCTGCATTCCTCTTGTGTCACACAAAAATGTCGTAGGACTGCTTTACGTCACCAATGACGGAACATATCAGCTAGGAACAGAGCAAAGCGAACTTCTGAGGGCGATCGGGAACCAACTTGGGGTTTCCATCCAGAATGCAATGCTCTTCGATTCGGTAGAACGAGCGAAGCGCGAACTGGAGATCAGCTTTGACGCCGTTCAGGACGCTATATTCCTGATTGATAAAAGGATGCGGATTTATCGAGTGAACCGCACGAGTGAGACGGTTTACGGGCCGAACCTGGTCGGGCAAAAATACGCTCCGGTAATGTATGGGACTGAGCAGCCGCATGTCGCGTGTCCCATTCGGGCATGCCTGTGGAGTGCTAAGCCCATTCGCAGGGAGGGCCCTCACCCGCGCTGGGGAGGCTACTACCACTATCATGCATTTCCAGTGTTCAACGTGGCCGGGGACCTGGAGCGGGTGATCTATTTTGAGAAGGACGCCACTGAAGCCAGGAGACTCGATCAACAACTTCAGCAGGCGATGCGGCTCAAGGCGTTGGGGACTCTGGCCGCTGGAATCGCTCATGAAATTCGAAATCCGCTTGCTACCATAAATTTCAATACCCAGATGCTTCGTCGCGAACTGGAATTACTACCGGCCCAACAGGAGATGTTCCATGACGTATTCGAGCAGATACGGAAGATGGACCGTATCATTCAGCAGGTGCTCCATTTTGCGAGGCCTCGCGAGCCTCAGTTCATGCCCCATAGCCTGAACGAAGTCGTGCGCCATTGCCTGGATATGTCGAAAATGTACCTAATAAAGGCCCATGCTGAAGTTTCAGTCGATCTGCAGCCAGACCTGCCCCCCACAGTCATGGATTTCAATCAGATCTGCCAAGTATTGATGAACCTGATAATCAATTCCATCGAGGCGATGCCGGGGGGCGGAAAATTGAGGATAAGCACTTCTTTGCATCAGGAGCAGGGCCAAATCTTTGAGATTCACGATTGGGGGGTCGGTATTCTGGAGGAAGACAAAGGGCGCATCTTCGACCCGTTCTTTACGCGAAAACCAGAAGGCACAGGAATGGGTCTCAGTATATCAAGACAGATAATCGAAAAACACGGTGCTCTTATGGAGCTGGATTCCGCTCCGGGAGAAGGGACCACCTTCCGGCTGGTTTTCCCCGTGGGGACGAATCAGCTTCCAGCGGTTCCCGACGAGCCGCCGGAGCCTTCATCCAAGGCTGCTAAGAGTCCGGAGACAAAAAAGAGAAAAAAGAAAAAATTAATTTAATATCGAGTTGCTCAATAGAAGCCTTAATAGACGTAGAATAAGGTAGTGGAAAATTTCAGTATTTTATACATCTGCGGTATATTTATTTCCCTTGGTGTCCATCCTAATTTACCCCTAGTTTTTATTTCTGTAAATTAATATAGATTCGTTATAAAGTGTCATCTTAATTGGAGGCGGGGCAGGTGCGGGCAGCTTCGATTTTTGTTCTTATTTTGATTTTAGCATCATCGAGTCCGGGGTTTGCGGTCCCGATTGAATCGGTTCCTGAGCCTGACATCCAAGGAGGCCATCTAATTGCGTCGAGTACTGCACCGAGTCCGCCATCGGCCAAAATCCCTGATTCGGCAGTCGAGATATTTATAAGGCCAGGGCCAAACAGCCGATTTGAGTTATTTTTTATAGACGTCAGGTATGGGTATGACCTGGTAGATTTCGAGTTTTATAAGGCGTGGTGCCTGGTTAAGAGTAAACCGATCCGCAGGAACGCCATTCATAAGATCAGACTTTACAATTGCTATGATCCTAATCTCCCCCCTGAATTAAAGAGCATGAAGTGGAACCAGATTAACTATGTCATCAATCATAATAAGGGGTCCAAAGAAGCCGTCCAGCAGGCAATCTGGCATTTCGCAAGTAGTGAGAAACCGGCGACATTCAGGTTGGAAGCAACTCAACTTATAGAAGAGGCGGACCTCAAGGGAAAAGATTACAGACCGGCAGAAGGTGAACTCTTAGCAGTCATTTGTAAGCCAGACGAGAAAAAACAGCCGGTGTTCATAGAATACAAAATCCCGGAAGCCATAAATGTCGATGTAGCTCCGGAATCTTTAGTCCCGGCGGCGATCCCGGCAGGAGCGAGCGGTTCCTTCCCTGCCTGGCTTCCCTTGCTTACTGTAATCCCCGTTATCCCATTCATCCCGTGGGAACCATCTCCACCGCCGGATTTGCCTTCTCCTCCTCCTTCCCCCCTGAAGCTATTCCAGAGCCTTCCAGCTTGCTTCTGTTTGCTTATGGAATCGTCGGGATACTGATATTCCGGAAAGCCGAAAAGCGTATCAAAAGACCGTATAGAACAGAGTGAAGCTAGGAGCCTGTCGGAGAAATGGCATCAAGAGCCATTTTATGCTAATATCGCTCCACTATGGAAAAGACATTCAAATCTTGTGACCGCAAACAAATGTTGCTGCTCCCGCCTTCGTTGTTGGACTGGCTCCCGCAGGGACACCTGGCCAATTTCATATTGGATGTGGTAGAGCAGCTCGATCTTTCAACGATGTACTCGTCCTATCGGGGAGACGGCAGGGGGCAACCCCCTTACGAACCTCGGATGATGATAGCCCTCCTTTTCTACGCTTATTGCACAGGTGTTCCCAGCTCCCGTCAAATCGAGAAGAAAACCTACGAAGACGTTGCCTTTCGGGTGATTGCGGCAAACAGGCACCCCGATCATGACTCGATATGTGAGTTCAGAAAGCGCCACCTTAAAGCTCTTGCCGGTCTTTTTGTGCAGATCCTCAGACTTTGCCAGGAAGCGGGGCTTGTTAAGCTTGGCCATGTGGCCCTTGATGGAACCAAGATCAAGGCCAATGCTTCCAAGCACAAAGCGATGAGCTACGGCAGGATGAAAAAGAAAAAAGAGGAGCTTGCAAAAGAGATCGAAGTACTTCTCAAAAATGCCGAGGCTGTAGACAAGCAGGAGGATAGAGAGTACGGCAAGGGCAGGAAGGGTTGGGATCTGCCCGATGAACTCAAAAGGCGTGAGACTCGGCTGGCAAAGATCAAAGAAGCCATGAATGCGCTTGAGGAGGAGGCCAGGCAAGAGGCTTCCGAAAAGCAGAAGGCTGCAGAGACTAAAACCAAGAAAAAACAAGCGCCTGCAAGTCAGCCCCCTCCTATTGAACCCTCCGGCAGTGCACAGAGGAATTTCACAGATCCTGATTCCCGGATCATGAAGGTGACCTCCACCAATTCCTTTGATCAATGTTATAACGGCCAGGCAATGGTTGATGATTCCTTTCAGGTGATTGTGGCTGCCGGACTTTCCCGGAATGCAAACGATGTGGACGAAGTTGAACCAATACTGGATATCTTGGAAGAAAACCTTGGCGGGATTCCCCGCAAAATGGCAATCACAACCGATGCCGGATACTTTAGTGACACCAATGTGATGCTTTTTGAGGACGCACTGCTCGATCCGTTTATCGCCACAATCAAAATGAAACACGGAGAAGTTCTTCCGCCGGTTCGAGGACGGCCTCCAAACGACCTGACGCCCAAGGAGCGAATGATAAGAAAGCTTTGCACCAAACGCGGTCAAAAGATTTACTCCAAGCGAAAGTCAACCGTTGAACCAGTCTTCGGCCAGATTAAACAGGCCAGGGGCTTACGGCAATTTTCACTAAGAGGATACGAAAACGTATCCGCAGAGTGGCTGATGTGGTGTCTGTCTCACAATCTGCTTAAACTCTATCGGCACGGTGGCCCCTTCTAATGGACCCGGGGAAGCTTTTGCCGCCGTTCTGCGTTGCAATCAATACACAACTGAACCGTTCCCGGCGATTGATACCAAACTTTTGCACGCGAATGCCTATTATTGGCTAATCCTTATTGAATCGTGCTTTGCGGGGTGAGAGATTTTCTTCAAAGCGATCACCCCAATTGTAAAAGTTATTTTAAAAGCCGTTATCCCGACAGGCTCCTAGGAGCCTGTCGGAGAAATGGCATCAAGAGCCATTTTATGCTAATATCGCTCCACTATGGAAAAGACATTCAAATCTTGTGACCGCAAACAAATGTTGCTGCTCCCGCCTTCGTTGTTGGACTGGCTCCCGCAGGGACACCTGGCCAATTTCATATTGGATGTGGTAGAGCAGCTCGATCTTTCAACGATGTACTCGTCCTATCGGGGAGACGGCAGGGGGCAACCCCCTTACGAACCTCGGATGATGATAGCCCTCCTTTTCTACGCTTATTGCACAGGTGTTCCCAGCTCCCGTCAAATCGAGAAGAAAACCTACGAAGACGTTGCCTTTCGGGTGATTGCGGCAAACAGGCACCCCGATCATGACTCGATATGTGAGTTCAGAAAGCGCCACCTTAAAGCTCTTGCCGGTCTTTTTGTGCAGATCCTCAGACTTTGCCAGGAAGCGGGGCTTGTTAAGCTTGGCCATGTGGCCCTTGATGGAACCAAGATCAAGGCCAATGCTTCCAAGCACAAAGCGATGAGCTACGGCAGGATGAAAAAGAAAAAAGAGGAGCTTGCAAAAGAGATCGAAGTACTTCTCAAAAATGCCGAGGCTGTAGACAAGCAGGAGGATAGAGAGTACGGCAAGGGCAGGAAGGGTTGGGATCTGCCCGATGAACTCAAAAGGCGTGAGACTCGGCTGGCAAAGATCAAAGAAGCCATGAATGCGCTTGAGGAGGAGGCCAGGCAAGAGGCTTCCGAAAAGCAGAAGGCTGCAGAGACTAAAACCAAGAAAAAACAAGCGCCTGCAAGTCAGCCCCCTCCTATTGAACCCTCCGGCAGTGCACAGAGGAATTTCACAGATCCTGATTCCCGGATCATGAAGGTGACCTCCACCAATTCCTTTGATCAATGTTATAACGGCCAGGCAATGGTTGATGATTCCTTTCAGGTGATTGTGGCTGCCGGACTTTCCCGGAATGCAAACGATGTGGACGAAGTTGAACCAATACTGGATATCTTGGAAGAAAACCTTGGCGGGATTCCCCGCAAAATGGCAATCACAACCGATGCCGGATACTTTAGTGACACCAATGTGATGCTTTTTGAGGACGCACTGCTCGATCCGTTTATCGCCACAATCAAAATGAAACACGGAGAAGTTCTTCCGCCGGTTCGAGGACGGCCTCCAAACGACCTGACGCCCAAGGAGCGAATGATAAGAAAGCTTTGCACCAAACGCGGTCAAAAGATTTACTCCAAGCGAAAGTCAACCGTTGAACCAGTCTTCGGCCAGATTAAACAGGCCAGGGGCTTACGGCAATTTTCACTAAGAGGATACGAAAACGTATCCGCAGAGTGGCTGATGTGGTGTCTGTCTCACAATCTGCTTAAACTCTATCGGCACGGTGGCCCCTTCTAATGGACCCGGGGAAGCTTTTGCCGCCGTTCTGCGTTGCAATCAATACACAACTGAACCGTTCCCGGCGATTGATACCAAACTTTTGCACGCGAATGCCTATTATTGGCTAATCCTTATTGAATCGTGCTTTGCGGGGTGAGAGATTTTCTTCAAAGCGATCACCCCAATTGTAAAAGTTATTTTAAAAGCCGTTATCCCGACAGGCTCCTAGAGGCAGGGAGCAGTGATGAGTGACGAGGAGCAGGAAGCATGGGGGTGGGGGGCAAAAGCGACTGCCACTTTTCGGAAGAGGACGTTTTTGACCTGGAAAAACCCCGCCTATGCGGCATTGGCGCGGGGTTGTTTTGTGGGGAGGGCTTTAAGTTCTGCCGAAGCTTCCAGTCTTAGTTTCCGGGGCCTTCATAGTATTGCCTGTACCAAGTTATGAAATTCGATATCCCTTGGCGCAATGGGGTCTTGGGGTGGAAGCCGAAATCGCGAGCAATATCCTGAATATCCGCATAGGTCATCTGGACATCACCGGGTTGCATGGGAAGAAATTCCTTTTGGGCCTTCATTTGAAGGCAATCCTCAATTACCGATACAAATTCGAGAAGCTGGACGGGCTTATTGTTTCCGATATTATAAATCCTGTAAGGAGCGAAACTGGCGCCGGGATCCTGCCTTAGTCCATCCCAATCAGGGTCTGCAACAGGAGGATGATCAATTAGCCTCAGTATTGCTTCCACAGCATCGTCAACATAGGTAAAATCGCGGCTCATAAGACCGCTATTAAATATCTTGATCGGTTCCCCGGCCAGTATTGCGCGCGTAAAAAGAAAAAGAGCCATGTCCGGACGTCCCCAAGGACCGTAAACGGTAAAAAAGCGCAGACCTGTAGAGGGAATTCCATAGAGGTGGGCGTACGTATGGGCCATCAGTTCGTTTGCTTTCTTAGTGGCCGCATAGAGGGAGACCGGATGGTCCACGTTATCGTGCACGGAGAAGGGGATTTTCTCGTTAGCGCCATAGACCGAGCTTGATGAGGCAAAGACCAGATGCTTAACTCCAGTGTGCCTGCAGCACTCGAGTACATTCAAAAAGCCATCGATATTGCTTTGGATATAAGCGCGCGGATTGATCAGCGAATAGCGAACTCCAGCTTGAGCAGCCAAGTGTATCACTATATCGAATGAATACTCTTTAAAAAGCTCTTCAACCGAGGAATGGTCCTCCAGATTAAGTTTGAAAAACTTAAAACCGGGATATTGGAGAAGTACAGAAACCCGGTCTTGCTTGAGCTTTACGTCGTAATAATCGTTGATATTGTCAAGGCCTTTTACAATCCATCCCGCTTCAAGCATCTTCAATGCTATATGAAAACCGATGAAACCGGCTGCGCCTGTTACTAAAACCGGTTTTTGAAGATCCATTTGAAAATTTCCTCCCGGATTCTGTCCTGACGAAGCCTGTAAATAGACGAGCCGCCAACAACCTTGATTGTGCCTCGACCAAGCGACAATTGCAATGATTATCGGAAGGCTCTCTCGATTTCTATAGCTGTCGGAGGGTCTGAGTTTCGGGAGGTTATTACGAAACCGTAATTTAAATGGGAATACAAGTCAGAATTGAGCCTTTCCACCGAAATTGCTGCACTCAAAGCGAAGTCCATTTTCCGATTAAACGCTTACTTCACAACACTTTGGGGGATCGCCCCGGTGTGGTCGAGGCGCTTGGCATTGTACTTGCTGTGACAGATCGGCAGCATTAGTTGGCACCACACCATAAAAGGCAAACTGCGTGAAAGCGCAGGACGCAAAGTTACTGGCCTAAGTCTCGAAACACCGGGATATGGTCGCAGGACCGCTGGGCGGATGCAGCACCTCCTCGGGACGCTGAGTTTGCCGGGCAAGTCCACCTGAGGGGGTCAAGATGAACAAAAGCTTAGGATACCTGCTAAGTAGTCTGGCAATTTCTCTTTTTCTTCTTAGTTGCTTTTCTCATGATGTTTCTGCTGCGCAGGTCCAGGTGGTCTGGAATTCGGACGTAAATCAGGTTGCGGGTTACAAGGTATATTATGGTCTATCGACCGGGGACTACACCACTACCTTAGACGTCGGCAACACTACGACTTCCTCGCTGCAAAATCTGTCTTCGCCGAACTACTATATTGCCGTCACGGCTTACGACAGCAGCGGCAATCAAAGTGGCTTCTCACCGGAACTGGCCATTGATTTAATGACTGCGTCCGCCGGAGCAGGCGGAACGATAACGCCAAGCGGCAATTTTTTCCAGAGCCAGGGTGCAAGCCAAACCTTTACCATCACGCCTTCTGCCGGCTGCCAAATCGCCGATGTGCAGGTTGACGGTCAGTCCGTCGGACAGGTCGACAGTTACACGTTGACCGGGATTTCTGCCTCGCATACCATCGCCGCCACTTTTTCAGCTAAAGTAACCAGCTATACCATCACAACAACGGCAGGTTCAAACGGTTCGATCTCCCCTTCGCCCTCCGTCACGGTCAATTCCGGTGCAAACCAGACTTTTAGCATCACCCCCAACAGCGGCTACCATGTGGCCGGATTAGAGGTGGATGGATCCTCGGTTGGGGCAGTCACAAGCTACACGCTTTCCAATATCACCGCCAACCATACCATCTCGGCCACTTTTTCCCCAATCGCCACCCACACCATATCAGCAATTGTTCAGGGCAGCGGATCGATTTCTCCATCCGGAAAAGTGAGTATCGTTGCAGGAACAAGCCAGGCATTCACGATAACCCCGGCCGCCAATTACGAAATCTCCGGAGTCCGAGTCGACGGGAAATCAGTTGGTGCGGTTTCACGCTATACCTTCACGAGTGTAGCAGCTAACCACACCATTCAGGCTGCTTTTACGCCCATCAGGTACCGCATATCTTCATCCTTAGAGGGTGGCGGATCGATTTCCCCATCAGGGACGTTGAGTGTATCTTCGGGAGCGAACGTGAAGTTTACCATAACCCCGGCAGTATATTACCAAATCGCAGATGTGCTGGTCGACCAGGAATCAATCAGTACGGTTTCCGGCGGGGGATTAAACCATGTGGTTTCCGGCGGGAAATTAACAGATGCGGTTAGTTACTCTTTTACAAATGTGACCGGTGACCATTCAATTCAGGCAGTCTTCACCAAGATTCCTCCGCCTGTTGTGGACGCCGGACCCGACCAGGTCGTAGAAAGCAGCTCTATAGTGTCACTGAATGGTTCAAATTCGACCGACACTGTGAGCGGAATAGCTTCTTACAAATGGACTCAGGTTTCAGGCCCTCCGGTAAAACTATCCAGCCCCTCGGCCCCTCTATGCACTTTTACTGCCCCCAACATTACGAGTGGAAAGATGCTTGAGTTCAATCTGGCGGTCACCAATTCAGCAGGTATCAAAGGAAACGCTTCCTGCCTGGTAAACGTGAGTGGAACGGATCAAGCTCCTTCAGCAAAAGCCGGCGGCGATCAGATTGTTGGCCCCTATACCAACGTCACCCTGGATGGGTCAGGATCATCCGACCAGGATGGCGCAATCGCTTCATACAAATGGGTTCAAATTAAGGGACCGCAAGTCGAAATTCTTCATGCCAATACAAGCGTCGCTTCATTTGTAGCTCCTGATCCCGGCACACTCGGCGCCTCCCTGGTTTTCCAACTGCAAGTCAGCGATCACTTCGGGTTGACGACGAGAGACCAGTGTACAATAAGTGTAGTAACCGTGGATCAGCCTCCCGTTGCAGGTGCGGGCCAAAACCAGACAGTTGCAGCGATGTCGCCGGTCACGCTCGATGGCTCCGGCTCGTATGATCCGGTGAACTCGACCGATTCGTATCGATGGAAACAAATCAGCGGTGTGCCGGTTACTCTTTCCGATCCTACGGCAATGACCCCGGTTTTTACCGCCCCGGCAGGTTCGGACGCTCAAAGTGCTGACCTCGTATTCATGCTCACCGTTTCGGACGCTAATGATCAGTTGAGCGATACGGCAAGATGTACTGTAACGGTTACACCTAACTAGTTTCCGATTCGGAAAGGGTCCTTTTCCGTGAGGCCGGGCCGTCGGCCAAGATCTCGACGCTATCCCCGACCTGTCCATGGCCGGGGGCGGTACGTAGGTACGCCTCCGCGCTAAAATCCTCTTGTCCCACTTTAGGAGAGGGGGGATCTCGATTTCCTTGCCAGAACGGACACCAACTAGGTGGGGTTGCCGGACGATGTGGAGAGCAATCACGAATAGAATCACACCAAAGGGAAAAGAAAGAAAACTACCTATTAAGGAGTGAATGGCGGAAATTGAGAAGTCGGGATACATTTTGAAAAAAAGCGGGGGTGACCTATCTGACTTGCATCCTATTTGGGCTATGATTGTGCCATGCTGCAAAACTCACTGATATCCAGATTCGAACATGGAATCCAACTGGAATGGAGGCCCAAGCTGATCCCTTCGCCAGCCAACGCCATGCACCTTCCGCCCCGGCCAGGGCGTTAGAGCATCATCCATCATCACCGCAAAGGGAAAGCCAATCCCCATGCACTATATAAAAAACTCACCAGATAGAGGCGCGTATTGACAAAGGACCTGTGGATAAACCGGCCACTCAGAGTTCTCCCGACAGGGACGTAATGGGCAGGGGCTTAGTCATTTCTAGACTACTTCGCGAAGACTGTGTAGCTCTTCTATCCTCATTTTAATTCTGTCAAGCCGAGTTTCCTGGAGCAGGCAATTCAGCGCATCGCGCTGGCTTTCGTAGAAATGATAATTGCCGGTTTTTAAGTTCCTCCGGATAACACCAATAATGGAGGAACCATCTTTAACCAAGACCTTCATATAAGGCAGTTCGGGATCGTGTTCGTAAACCATTTTTTCAGTCCTTACTGTTGTTACTAAAAATAACCACTCAGTGTATTAAGCTCCAAAGTAAAGATAAGAACCACCCTTTCATGGGAAGACTCTAATTCGGCACTTCGAGATTAACAAGGAGGATTTTAGGCGGTAGAAATAGAGCACACAGCATACCCAAGATTACGAAAGTCGTTGTATTTTCAATTATATGATGCTGTGAGCATATCATCTGAGAACAAAACGCATTTTCATCCAGCCTATGCGAATTCATCCTTTAAGCCCTTCAAGGCCAGGTGACCAGCGGTTTATCCCGGCAATCCAAGGGTAGAGTCTGTTTCATCGCCACCTTATACGCTGATCTGATACCGATTATCCCTAAACGTCCCTATCATGTGGTGTATGTTTTGAGCTGCAGTAGTGTAGTCATATAACTGCATAAAAGTTGAATCAGGCATCCACGTTGTTATATCGGGCTGTCAGAATCGATTCAGCCGCATCCTGGTCAAGTCAATCCAGGAGCGCTTGCAGACCTGGATCAGTCGTCTGTTTCTCCGTAGCCTTCGTCTATTGGCATATTATTTGTATTGCCCCCTGCGAAGGTGAAAACCGTCTGAATAACCAAAGCACCCAGCGATTGGGTGAAATGTATTTACAACTCGATCCTAACAGATTATTGTTGCGGCCCAGGTTGAGTGACCTTTGGATCCGTGGTGGGAATCCGGGGAGAGCACTCCGGAAAGAGGAGAGGTCCCGATGGCATCCATCTTTCACATGGGAGGGTGTGAAAGGTCCGAGAGGTATTGTTTTCAATTCAGGGCTGCCATTGTTCTGGCCCTGCTCCTCGTGTTTTCCTTCAGCGCAACCGCCTACTCCGCTCAGCTAACGATAGCATGGAACAAGTCGACCGATCCTGCGGTCATAGGCTACAAGGTGTACTACGGCAATAAGAGCAGGAATTACCCCTGGGTTATCGATGCCGGCGCCAACCTCAGCTACACTGTCACCGGGCTTTCCGCGTCACAGGCCTACTATTTCGCCCTTACAGCATACACCGCAGATGCTGACAGTGGTTTTTCACCTGAATTGGTCTGTGATTTTGTTACGGCCGCAACACCCGCCAATGGACAGATTACGCCTGCCGGCGTCACTGTTTCGGCCAGCGGGAGTTCAAAGACATTCTCGATAGCCGCCAACGCAGGGTACCAGGTTTCCGAAGTTTTGATCGACGGTGTATCTGTTGGTGCGGTCTCTCAGTATACGTTTTCTAATGTGAATGCCTGCCACACCATTTCTGCCAATTTCACTTCTGTGACGACAAATTATTCTATTTCCGCCAGTGCCCAGGGCAGCGGATCTATTTCCCCATCAGGGATGGTGAGTGTAGCTGCAGGGGCAAACCAAGCGTTCACGATCACCCCTGACGCCAATTCCCATATTTCCAATGTCGAAGTGGATAACGTGTCGGTAGGTACGGTTTCAGGCTATACATTCTCAAGTGTCAACGCTAACCATACCATTGCGGCAACATTTGTCCGTTCAAACACTTTCACCATCACACCTACTGCAGGAGCCAATGGGAAGATTTCGCCTTCCACTGTTGTTACGGTCGAGCACGGGGCAAGCCAAACCTTTACCATTACTCCTGCCGCCGGTTACAAGGTGGCCAATGTGGAAGTGGATGGAGTCCCGGTTGGCGCGGTCATCAGCCGCACGTTTTCAAATGTCAGCGCAAATCATAGCATCTCGGTAACCTTTTCTCCTTTAGACACTTTCACCATCACACCTGATGTCTGGGCCAATGGGACGATTTCCCCTTCCACTGCTGTTACGGTCCGGAAGGGGGCAAGCCAAACCTTTAGCATCACGCCAGGCGCAGGCAGCAAAATAGCCAATGTGCAGGTAGACGGCGTCCCGGTCGGACCTCGCACCACCTATACCTTTGCCAGTGTAACGGCCAACCACAGAATCTTGGCGAGCTTTGAGAGCGTCAACCAACTACCCGTGGCCGACGCCGGGCCCAATCAAATTGTCGCCGGAGGGGCTACCGTTACGCTCAACGGTTCAAATTCCACCGATACAGGGGGGCCTGGAATAGCATCATATTTGTGGACCCAGATCGGTGGAACGCCCGTAGTCATCTCCAATCCTTCTGCGGCGCAGTCTTCTTTCACAGCTCCCTCAGTCGGCCCGGGAGGCAGTGAAGCCCTAACCTTTATGCTTACGGTGAACAATACGAACGGCTCACAGGCGACCGCCACCTGCATCGTCAATGTGGCATCGATTAATATGCCACCCACGGCTACGGCTGGCCCTGATCAAACAGTTGATGCGCTGACGACCGTCAAACTGAACGGGTCGAAATCAGCAGATTCAAATGGTGGTATTTCTTCTTACCTCTGGGAGCAGACTGATGGGCCCGCCGTAACGCTTTCCGACCCTATGTCGCTTCAACCCACTTTTGTAGCGCCTCAAGTTGGATCCGGCGGTACATCCCTGGCCTTCAGGCTAGCGGTAACAGATAAGCGAGGCCTGCAATCTACTGACACCTGCTTTGTTAATGTCACCTGGGCCGCTCCCAAGGCCATTGCTGGGCCAAACCAGAAGGCAAAGGCCGGCAGCGTCGTAACGCTTGACGGATCACGTTCAGCAGACCGTATTAGCGGCATTGCCTCATTTCGGTGGCGCCAGACAGGGGGCGCGCCTGTAAGTCTTTTAGATCCGACATCGGCAACACCCACCTTTACCCCACCGGGCACGGCGGCCGATGGCAATGCGCTGTCTTTCAGTTTGACCGTTGAAGGCAATGATGGTCAGAGATCCCGGGCAACTCAAGTTGTAACGGTGAAATATAACGGTCCCGATCTCACCGGAACGTGGTCCGATTTAAGTTATATAGGTTATACCGGCGGAATATTTTCACGGGCACTATCGGTCCACAATGTCGGGAATCAAAATACGACCGAGACTGTCGGGATAAACTTTTACCTCTCGAATGATGGGGCAAACCTGATCAGCCTTCTCGGAACGAGGAGCGCAGGGCCTCTAAAAGCTGGTCAGAGTCAGAGCGTATATTTTACTGCAAGCTCGCCTTCCATCCATCCCGGAATGTATGTGGTGGCGGTAATTGATCCAGATGGAGCCATCCTGGAGACAAACAAAACAAACAATGCCGCAAAGGCATTAATACCTTGATTGGGGGAGAGGAAGGGTTTGGGAGAAGCGAACCAATAGTCAAACGGGATCGCTAATTATGGATGGAAGCAAATCTGCCGAGTGCCGGTTACTCTCTTTGATCCCACACCGAAGTCCGGGTTTTTGCAGCGCAGTTCGATTCGGGCGCCGGTACGCGCCTCAGCACTCAACAACTCGACAGTTTTTTCCCCTCAATTTGTGCGTCGGAAATCTTTACAAATGCGAGAATGACAACCAGCGCGGTTTTGAGGCATTATCCTTGATTGTCACTGTCGGAATTGTTTACACTTAGGGGTAGCCGCATAGCTTGTCTGATAAAACATATCGTAAATTAATCCAATACTTACCCCCATATCTATGAAAATGCACGCAAATTGCATGGTGGAGTATCGAAGGCCGATTTTTTCTGTGCCGCGACTTTGGTCTTGATTGGGGGATTTTCTTGTGTGCTCAGACCACAGAAAGCATAAACGACTTAAAGCTGAAAGCGAGATTTTTGCAGCTTTTGTAATGCCAAACGAACCGATCATTGTGGGCAGAATCTTAGATTTGAGTCCGGACGGGGCTGGAATTAAGTATTTAGCGACGAGGAAACTTAGAACAGGGCTGGCCAGCATCAATATATTCGGCATGAATTCACAACACATGGAACGAATACAGTCCACAGTGATCTATGATATGGAAGTGGCCGAAGAATCATGGAGCATTCCTTCGGTGAGGCGTTGCGGGATCAAGTTCGGCCGATTTGGCTTAAAAGGTAAAACCAAATTGAAAGAATTGATGGATACGCAAGACGGCAAACATGCCGGTGCTAACCGCAGGGTATCGGCACCGGTCCGTGAGCAGTCGAAAAGACCAGTTAGAAGAAGCCCGCTTCAGCCTTTGGACACCGGAAATACGCTGCCGTATTTTGAATAAAGCCAGACTGGGTTTTGAATACGGCAGCAATGCATTTTAGACTCACGTGCCGGTAATATGTTTTGGTTTAAACAGAAGCAGTCGTCTGTCGGCCTCGGTATTCCGGAAAAAACTTAAGCCGATCCGAGACCACACAAAAAACTATCAAAAAAGGTTTGCCAGGATAGCGGGTCCGAGGACTCGATCCTGTCGAGACAGGCTTCTGCTGCATGGGCGGAGAGATTTTACCGACCCAGATTTTCGGATAATGAAAGGTGAGCAATGACAGCTCTTCTTCCTGGCGCCGAGGGGTAGGTGTGCCCAAGCTTACTCGGCCTCTGGATTGAAAGAATAACATCTTAAATCTGCTGATTTTTTGCCGCGTATGGGTACATCCGCTACCCACTTTGTCCCCCCCGAAATCCTGCTTTACAACCTTGGTTCAAATGCTTATTTATTGCTCACTTTTTCTGGACGATTCTCCGATTAAGTTTAGGAGTGCCCATGTATACGATTTTTTGGGAAAGATCATGTAATCGAGTTGGCGGAGCTGTATGCTGTCCTGACTGCTGATGGGAGTTCGAAAAGGAATTCACGCAGAGGGCACCTCACTATGTCACAAAAAATAAGAAGTAGCTTTGCTTTCGTTGCGGTGTTTGCTTCAATCGTTTTCTTTCATACGAATTGCAGCGCGTGGCAGGGGAAAGTCGTCGGCATGCTGGATGCTGACCTATTCCTGATTTCTCATGAAAGTCAAACAGATAGAGTTAAGTTGTACGGGATTGAATGTCCTAAGAAAGGCCAGCCCTATTGGCAGGAGTCACGCTCGCTCGCATCACATTTGGTGCTGCAAAAGATAGTGGAAGTGACCTCATTATACAGGGGGCCTAACGGATTAGAAAACGCTCTGGTCAGGGTTAATGGTGTGAAAGATTATCTGAATCTTCAGCTCATTTCCTATGGGTTTGCATGGGTTAAGCCAAATGAGTGCAGCGCCAATATATGTGCTGAATGGAGGGCGCTGGAGAATCTTGCACACACAAACGCAATTGGGCTTTGGGTGGACCCCAATCCGATTCCTCCCTGGCAGTGGGAAAAAGAAAATAGACAGAAAATCTATGAGCGGCGCCAATACCAGGAAAAGACCTCTGAATAATCTTTCTTTTTTTGAACTTTTTTCGAGCACGATTAATGCAAGCATGATTGATAAATTTTACTTTTATTTTTTTCTGATCGCAACCCAGGGAGCATATACGCCATATGACAAACAGATAGGCAATTTGAAACGGCGTAACTGGTCATTAGACCCAGTGTGAGTTGTTCGTCAGAGAAGCAATTTAACAATTATTTGTGAGACCATGTACATGTATCAGGGGCCAGACAAAGATGAAACCTACAATGTCAATAATGCCAATGCGAAAGAACTCCAAAAATCCTTTTGATCAAGTCTTAAGATTGAACCCTGCATCATTTCATGGGGAAAGCCATTTCCATCAGGCGCTGGCACTTGAAAAAAAACGAGCCGAGCGTTCCGGGAATACATTTTTGCTGGTGAAGATTGAAATTCGCGATCTTGTAGAGATTGAAAAGGGTACAATTGCGGGGCAGATCGATTCTCTTCTTGGATCGATTATCCGTGAAACGGATATTAAAGGTTGGTTTGAGCATGGTTCCATTATTGGAGTGATTTTTAGCGAACTGGGTGACTCAGAGTTGGTTGACGCAGAAGGCAAGATTCTGAAAAAAGTTCGGGAAGGATTAAGAGAAATTCTCAATGAGCAACAGTTCGGCGCCACCAGAATCAGTACTGAGGCTTTCTCTTCCACGATTCCGTGGAGCAGAAATGGACATGGACACTTGAGAGTGGAACCGGTCACGGAGGAACCCGGCAATGTTTCTAATCTTAATACATTTGCATTGATGCAGGTTGCGCTCAGGCAAACCGGGTTCTTATTTTGTGCCGATCTCCTGCTTATATCGATAGCTCATCTTGTGGTTTTCTGGGCAATTCTTGGGATGGAGACGGGCTTTCTTATTTCGTATTTGCCTGCCTTGGTTTTTTCAATTGCGCAATTTGTTCTGACACTATATATTTTTGATCTGTATGATGTGGAAAGGTTTTTTAAGCCACGACAAACGGCATATCGCCTGTTAGCATCGTCGTTTTCCGTTTTTGCCCTTTGCACAATTCTCTTCTTTTTCGTTCCTGAATGGCAGTACAGCCGTAAGGTCCTTGCTTTGCAAATGGTGCTGGTACCTACGCTCCTGCTGTTATGGAGAACGGTATATTTCCGATTATTCCAACTCTCAAGAGCAAAATCACCCACGATAGTAATCGGCTCGGATGAAACCGCTAGAACAGCCTGGCGACTACTGAATTTACCAATTTCACCATTTGAATTCAAAGGGTTCGTGAGTGATGAGCTTACCCTGGATGCAAAGGCGGACGGCACACCTGAGATATTGGGCACCACAAGGAAATTGACTGAAATAATCGCTAGACTTGGTATCAGGACTATCGTGCTTGGAATCCCAAGGTCTCGCTCAGCCCGCATAACGCGCAAAATACTCGAAGCGCGTCTTCTCGGCATAGAGATTTTGGATATGCCGCAGCTCTATCAGCGACTTACGACCAAGCTGCCTGTTCAATACATCGAGGACCAGTGGCTGTTATTCTCCGAGGGATTCGATCTACTCTCCAGGGGATACGTTCAAAGAATGAAACGCATTCTTGATTTCGTTTTTTCAGGATTAATGCTTTTCCTCGCATCTCCGCTAATGGTGATAACCGCCATTGCCATTCGCCTTGATTCTCCGGGCCCGATTTTTTATAAGCAACAAAGGGTTGGGAAAAGATGCAAGATCTTTTCCGTTTATAAATTCAGGTCTATGACCTATAACGCCGAAGAGCAGGGAGCCATTTGGGCTCAAAAGAAGGACCCGAGGGTGACGAGAGTAGGGCGTTTTATTCGCATCTCTCGCATTGATGAAATCCCTCAAATTTGGAATGTATTTAAGGGGGATATGAGTCTGGTTGGCCCTCGGCCTGAACGGCCCGAATTTGTGAATGTATTGGATGCTCAGATTCCTTACTACAGTGTCCGACATACCGTGACCCCTGGAATCACTGGATGGGCTCAAATCAACTATCCTTATGGTGCATCGATAGATGATGCTTTGCGGAAGCTGGAATATGATCTTTATTATATAAAAAATATGTCCATATTTTTGGATCTCAAGATTTTACTAAAGACTGTTGGCGTAGTGCTCCTGGGGCAAGGGGCGCGGTAACGGATTACTTGTGAACTGCCCGGAAGAATTGGTTGTCTTCGCCGGATTGACGGTTTTGAGAACTGTCGGGAATTGCCAAAATTGATAATCGCAGTTGATTCCCCGCGATATTTTTTGCTTACAATTGACGTTGAAGACTGGTTTCAGGTCGAAAATCTCAAAACAAGTATTCCTTTGTCTTCGTGGTCATCATGTGAGTCAAGGGTGGAGAAGAATACACACTTGTTTCTGGATTTTCTGGACATGGCCGGAAGTGGAACAGCTAATGGCTCAAGGCCGGGCGGACCTCTGAGGGCCACGTTTTTTGTGCTCGGCTGGGTGGCCAAAAGGGTTCCCGGACTGGTAAGGCAGATTCATGCGCGAGGCCATGAAGTGGCATCCCACGGTTTCAATCATAATTTGAATAATCGATGCTCAGCGGAGGAATTGAAAAAAGATCTTTTGGGAAGCAAGAAAATCCTTGAGGATATTGTGGGGTGTGCAGTGCATGGATACCGTGCACCCAGTTTTTCGATAAACGATGAGGTGCTTGGAATACTTGAGGAATGTGGATACTCATACGATTCGAGTTTCAATTCCTTCGCCGGCAACAAACGATACGGAAATATCCGGCTATCCCCGAATGGAACAGGCATTGTGTGTAAAACAATCCGGAACGTATACGAACTTCCCATAAGCAATTTTCAAATAGGCAGACAGATTGTGCCGACGGGCGGCGGAGCTTATTTCAGGCTTATACCCGTGCGGATTTTTGAAAAGATCGTTCAATCGGTTCTCAAACTCCAGAATGCCTACCTTTTTTACGTCCATCCGTGGGAAGCTGACCCTGGGCAGCCAAGAGTAAAGGGGGTTCCTGCCTTTTTACGGTTTCGGCACTATACCAATTTGGCAAGAACAATGCCCAGGCTGAGATTTCTTGTGAGCCGGATGAAGGATTTGTCCTTTGTGTCGTGCAATGAATACATTCAGAAGATGACAGTCCAATGAGCGGGTGTAACCCTAAAATCTTGTGGATTGTGAGCTGCATATCAGAAAGGGCGCTCACTGCGGATTACCGGAGCGCGGTCCATTTTCCAGGATTTTGCAGCTCACACAGGTACGACCCTGGTGAGAGCAAACTTGATGAATTCAGTTCTGATACTTCTTGTTAAGCGTATGAGTTTCACTCTATAATGTAAAGTGGCAACGGGTTTCAAACAAGAGCATTTTTCAGGTCTGGACGCCCATGTATCTTGATTTTTATAGATTCAAAAAAAGCCCATTCCATATAACTCCTGACCCGGAGTTCCTGTTTCTCAGCGAAAGCCATAAAGAAGCTTCAGCTTGTTTAATCTATGGTATTGAGGAGAGGAAGGGATTTATCGCTATTACCGGTGAAATCGGCGTGGGGAAAACTACCATACTGCGCTCGTATCTTGAGAACATAGAGCCTGAAAAACTGAGGGTAGTCTACATCTTTAACGCCGTACTTTCATTTGAGAGCCTGCTCAAGCAAATTTTCAACGAACTGGGGCTTGTTGCCGCTGAAGGGGAGGGGGTACCCGGGCTTGTGAACCACCTACACCGGTTTCTCATTGAAGAATACAAAAATGAGAGAAACGTGGCGCTCATAATCGACGAGGCGCAGAATATGCCCGTTGAGACCCTTGAAAATCTGCGGATGCTTTCGAACCTTGAGACGTCTAAAGACAAGCTTGTCCAGATAGTAATGGTGGGACAGCCGGAATTCGAACGAAAGCTGGAATTAGAGGAGCTTAGGCAACTGAAACAGCGGGTTGCAATTCGTTGCCGGATCATGCCTCTGACCCGGGATGAAAGCCTTGCATATATACAGCACCGCCTCATGAAGGCCTCCTCGTTTCATAATCAGGTCTTCACTAAAGGCGCCCTCAAGAGGATCATTAAAGAGGCGGGCGGATTCCCTCGTTTGATCAACATATTATGTGATAATGCCATGATAACGGGATTTGGCTATCAGCGTAATCCAGTTGGCAAGAAAATCATAAATGAGGTGGCAGCCGATTTCAGAGGTGGAAAGCAGCGCAGGATTTCCAGGGCATGGCCTATAGCTGCAGCCTGTACTCTTATTGCTATGTTTTGTCTTCTCTTCACGAAGCCTCTTGAGAACTGGGTGAGCCAGGAAGCCCCGCTGGTCCCGGGCAAGGAACAGGTAAAACTTGTCCCGCTCCCTGCCCCATCACCGGTCATTCCGGTTCATAGGAGTGTCCCCGTGAGCGATGAAACCTCCAACGCGCAACAGCAGGTTTCCGTATCTGGGCCTACTAAAGAAACGGAATCTGTCCCTGAAAGCCAGGACACTCCCCTTCCTGAAAAACAACCGGTTGGAGAGGAACCTGCGGCCAAGAGTGCAGACGCCCTCGAACAGGAACCACCTTTAGTCATGGTCGCCCCTTACCATCCGAAAGAAAAAGGCACGCCAAAAAGAATCGTAATCAAAGGGGATAGCGTCTCACAGGTCTTGCTGGAGACCTACGGCTACTGCGATGCGGATCTGATGCAGTTGTTTAGAGAGGCCAACCCTCAGGTCAAAGATGTGAACAAAATAAGTGTTGGCGTTGAACTACAACTGCCTCAGTTGGATTCGCCCAAATCCCAGTCCTGGGAGTGACTGGAATTCGAGTCCTTTATTCGACTGCACCCGAGAATAAGCCTGTCGTTCCCAAGTCAACCACAGTGCCGCTTCTGCTCTCGCGCTTTCAGGGGGTTCCGGCTTGATAAAATTCAATGTGGCAACGCGCCGTATAAATTGAATTAGTATTGGGACTTATCTGGCAAATTCATCCTTCCACGTTAACCCTTTACGCGGTGCATTTATATGACGACAAATTTAAAGTATTTTTCTTTCTAAACCGATTTCATTTGTAAATCGAGTTAGTTGTGCCGTATCTTACCTCAGGATGCTCCCTTGGCACAAGGGTAATGGGGTGGAAAAGCATTTGAAAGAGCGAATAAAGGGGTGTTCCGGGGGGCAATACTAAGGACTTGATTTGGAAGCCAAGTCGGGCAAAGCTGCAGCCAACAGCAAAATCTTTTTAAGGCTGGGACTATGAAAACAACAAAACAAATTCGGGGTTTGCTTCTGGTTTGGGTCTTTTTGGCTCTGTCGGCATGCAGTGCAAAAATCTATAACACCGTTCCTCTGGGTTCCCCCGGCAGCGTAGTTCCGGCAGTCCAGGAGGAATACAAGATCTGCGTCGGTGACAAGCTGTCAATAAAAATGTTCTATAATCCCGAATTAAATCAGGATGTTGCCGTTCGGCCCGATGGACGCATAACCCTGCAGCTTGTCAACGAGATCAAAGTTGTAGGCATAACGCCCGCCAAGCTTTCGGAGCAACTTACCGAAGGTTATGCCAAATACCTTGCGCAGTCGCCTGAGATCAGCGTGATAGTCAACAGTTCCGCCGGGTATAAAGTGTTTGTGGGCGGAGAAGTTGGCGCTGTCGGAGTGAAGGAGTTGACCGGACCGACCACCGTGTTGGGGGCGGTCATGATGTCAGGCGGGTTCAAGGATACATCGGATAAAAACCAGGTGATTGTGGTGCGGAAGGATGAAAACAACAGGCCTATATATATTTCTTTGGATATTGAGAAGGTCATGAATGGTAAAGACCCGGCTCAGGACATTTACGTGCAGTCCTATGATATGATCGTGGTCCCCAGGACTGGTATCGGCGATGTCAATGTCTGGATAGACCAATATCTTCATGTCCTCAGCGTGGCTAGCACCCCATTATCATATTACTTTATATTCAACACCGGAACCGGACATTAGAGAGGGCGGCTTTGCTTCATCATCCGGCGGTTTGCACAATCTGTTTTGGTCTCCGGGCTCACGAAACAAATTGCATTGGGGTAGGGCAATGAATGAAAATCTTCCGGTTCAACGCGCTAATGGCTTTGTTCCCGAATTTCCGGTTCAGGCCAACAGGGCCTCTTCCGCCGGTGAAAGGGGACCTCGCGAGATCTTTAGCACCATATTCAAACACAAGTTGATGATTCTGGTCTCTTTTGCCCTGATCACCGTCCTGTGTTGCGTTTGCGTCATTTTTTATCTGAAGTTCATATATAAACAGGTCTATACGGCCAAGGCACTCATACTGATCAGACCCGGCTGGGAAAGTCAGGAAATAGACCTTACGCTAAATCAGCGGCAGGCGAACTTCAGCAGCTCGGACTTGCTGGCCACCGAGATGCGAATCCTGATGTCGAGGGAGTTGGCGGAAAAAATAATAAATGAAATGAAACCCGAGGTGATTTTCCCAAATCTGATACAGCGTGTTCGCGCGGGGCTGCCGGTTGCTGGAAGTGCACTCTATCAATTCCAACTGGGTTTATCGGTCAGAAACCTTAGCGGAAACATTCTGGAAGCCTCTTTCAAGGGAGCAGATCCTGCGATAGCTGCAAGGGTTGTCAACCAGTTGGTCGATTATTACATCGATAAGCGCGGCGATACCTACAGAAATCCGAAAGCTTTGCTGTTCTTGGAACAAAAGACCGGCGAGTATGGGAAAAAGCTCGCAGAGGCTGAAAGCAAACTCAGAGCTTTCCAGGACCAATCGAAAATAATTTCGTTCGACGATCATCGTGCCTTTCTGCTTGATCGGCAGAGGCAACTTACTGACGCCAAGCATGATAATGAAATGCAGATGACCCAAATCCAGGAAAAGATTGCCGAACTGGAAAAGCAGTTGCCCAACATCCAAAAGACTTCAATTGTCGCGGCCGAGAATTTGTCGGTTCTTGACAACCGCCTTTTTACACTTGAACTTCAGGAAAAGGAACTCCTGTCAAAATACAAAGAAGATAACCGTTTTATCACCAACATTCGAGAACAGATCCAGATGGTTAAAGATCATCTTAAGGAGTCGCGCGGCCAGGGTTCGAAACAGGCGCCAGTCGATCCTGCCTATCAGGATATGCAAAAGCAGATACTGCAAAGCAAAGCCGAACAGAGTGCGCTTAGAATTAAGGCAAAAGGACTGGATGAGCAGATAAAAGACATGACGGCTGAAATTGCCGCTTTTGAAGCTCAGGAGTCCAAATATAAACAGCTAGCCGGAGATGTTGCGGATAATACCGAAAAGTACAAGACTTATCATTCCAAATTGGAGGAATCCCGCATACATGATGAGCTTGACAGGCAAAAAATGACCAATGTAAGCGTGTTGGAGTCGGCATCAATGCCCACGATGCCCACCAATCGTCCAAAGCCGCTCATTTTATATGTTGCAATGGCAATCTTGGCTGGAATTGCAGGCAGCATCAGTCTTGCTTTTTTTCTGGAAAAGATGAGCCCCGGAATGAGTACTCCGGCCCAGGCCGAAAGCCGTTTGGAGTTGCCCGTGCTTGCCGTGGTTGCCAGCAAGTGATTATTGCGGTATTGAACACTTTTTTAAATTTTAATCGGTCTATGGAGATCGGCGGAAATTATTACTGGCGGGATTTAAGAGCGGGTCACAGAGGGGGCTGTAACCAGAACGGGAAACTCGTTAACCCTCTTTAGAGGTGAATTATGAGCAAGATTTATGAGGCATTGCAACAAGCCCACCTGCAAAAGAAAACGAGCGGCAGGAGCGTCGAGGTTATCGTCCCCGAAAACCTTGTCCATCATGAAGAGGTTGAGATGGGCGAAGAGATGCTCGGTCTCTACAAGGTCATCGATACACTGCTCCCTGATATGAGTCACCGTGTGCTCCAGTTCATCGGGTCGCGCGCGGGCGAGGGGACATCAACTGTCGTAAGGGAATTCGCACGAATTGTAGCGGAGCGGATCGGCAATAGAGTGCTGCTTGTGGATGCGGACAGGTTCGAGGGGACCCAGTCAAAATTCTATTCAGTCGAATCGGAACTTGGCTGGATACGGGCTCTCGTGGAATCCGCAGAGGCGGGGCGCGCCATCCACCAGGTGCATGATTCGAGCTTATTTATTTCCCCGGCGACCAACTCCAGCGTTCCCACACCGGAACTTTTCAATTCTCCGCGGTTCGACGGATTCTGGGCGAGCATAAAGCTCAATTTTGATCTCGTCCTTATCGATTCCCCGCCGCTTACAATGTCGCCGGATGCACTGGCCATAGCCTCAAAGGTGGATGGAGTAATCCTGGTTGTGGAGGCGGAGAATACCAAATGGCGGACAGCCAGACATGTGAGGGCACAGATAGAGAGGGTGGGAGGGAAAATCCTGGGGATCGTGTTTAACAAGAGACGCTACTATATCCCTCAATCCATTTACAAGTACCTTTAGGCGAGCAAAAGAGAATGCTCCGGCTTACTTTTCGGAATGGATTGGGACGGTAAGCTTCCTAATCCTGCATAATTCATTATTCTCCCTGAAAATCGCGGATAACCGTCGTTAGCCTCTTTTGATTCTAAGTCGCCATTTCAAGGCGCGATTTCAACCATAAGCAAAGATTCCAACCTCGGATAAAGTCCATCTGAACAGGGAATCTTGTTTGAGGACTCTATACGGGGCTCATTGAGCAACAGGGCCGATTTCAACGTGAACGAGCTGCGACGTTAACAGCGCTGTTCACTGGAGTTTTCATAACCGGGAATATATGAGCACATCAAAAACAACAGCTCCCATCCAGTGCGCTTCAAACCGTTCATTCCTGGCTGGATTGGCGTTCTGCTCTATTCTTCTGGCCATTTTGTACTATAAGACTTTAGCACTGCTGGTTCATGACTGGATAAGCCTTCCTGATTTTTCTCATGGTTTCCTGGTTCCTTTTATAAGTCTTTATCTTGTATGGGAAAGAAGAAAAAAATTGGCGTGCCCTTTTTGTCCCAGTAACTGGGGATTGCTCCTGCTGGCATCGGGGCTAATTCTTTTTCTTTTCGGAAGGCTGTCGGCAGAATACTTTACGCAGCGTCTATCTATGCTGGTCGTAATCGCCGGAATCGTCCTCTTTCTTTTGGGCAGGGAACATCTGAAGACTATCGCCTTTCCTCTCATGTTTCTTATTCTAATGATTCCGCTTCCATCCATTCTTCAACAACAAGTCACCGGCCCGATGCAGTTTTTTGCCTCGCGCTGCGCCGCCCAAGCTTTGGAACTGCTTGGAATTCCCGTACTCCGTGAGGGGAATATCATCCACCTTTCCAATGCTTCGCTTGAAGTAGCCGAGGCGTGCAGTGGAATACGCTCCATGATCTCACTTTTAACACTTGGAACTCTGTTTGCGTATTTCACCAGGAAAATTCTTTGGCAAAGGCTCCTGCTCGTCGTTGCCTCCCTGCCCATTGCTATTTTGGTCAATGCCTTCAGGGTATCTATGACAGCCGTTCTTGTGCAATATTACGGGGAGGGCGCGGCCGAAGGGTTTTTTCATGAGTTTTCCGGCCTTCTCCTTTTTCTGATGGCCGCAGCCCTGTTTTGTGGGATCGGCTTGCTTCTTTCCCATCTGACGCCTGCTCCAAAATAGATTTGGGGAAAAATTCCAATGCGTCGATACGTTTTAACCATATCCATTCTCATTGCGGCCATTATCGCGAGTAACCTTCCCTCGTCGCCGGAACCGGTCCTCAACCGCAAGTCTCTCAAGGAATTCCCCTCTGAAATCGGAAACTGGTTGCTCCTTCGAGACCAGCGGATAGATGAAAGGGCCATGGCCGTTCTTCAGGCAGACGACTACATCATGCGCACCTATTCCAATGATAAGGGCGAAGCAATGTCCTTGTACATTGGATATTTCAAGACGCAAAAAGAGGGAAAGACCAATCATTCTCCCAGGCAGTGCCTCCCCGGAGCCGGGTGGTCCGAAGTTGAGACGGCGCCGGTTATGCTCCAGGTAACCGATCACAATCCCGGGCAAATCCCGGTGAACAGGTACCTAATGAAAAAAGGGAACGACACGGAGCTGTTTCTATTCTGGTATGACGGCCGCGGGAGGCAAATTGCAAACGAGTACCTGACGAAGGCTTACCTGATTTGGGATTCGATTTCAAAGAATCGTACGGATGGCGCCCTGATTCGAGTCAATATGAGAGTCGCATCGGATCCCGAGAAGACCCTTAAAATCCAGACAGAATTCATACGCTCTTTTTATCCGATTCTTTCGAAATACGTTCCGCAGTAGCTTCGGCACCAACACTAAGGCTCAGCATATCGATCAGGTGATGGGACACAAAACTAATTTTAAGAAATTGTCAGGTATGGTCCGCATATTAGAGGATTTCGTAACATGTAGCTCAGCCCCAACACTGTACCAGCTTCCTGTGTGGCGGAATATTATAAGCAGCACCTATGGTCACCAAACATATTACCTGGTAGCGACAAAAGATGGTTCGCAACATAAAATTGCTGAACTTTCAAATTGGAATGGCAACACCGGAGATAATGCCGGAGCCGACGATAACACCTTATCAAGAATCGCCGGAATTTTACCCCTGATTCATTTAAAAAGTCTTGCATTTGGGAACGACCTGATATCCTTGCCATTTTTTGATTCGGGGGGGGTGTTGGCCGATAACGCGGGCGCCGAAAAGGCGCTTTTGGGTGAAGCTGTAAGCTTGGCGCGGAGACTGAAAGCAAAAAGCATTCAGCTTCGCCAGACACTTCCGCTTCTTTCAATGCCCGAATCCGGCCCCGAAACCCCGGAGAGCATTGCGAATAGTTGGCCCTGTGCTCTTGGCTGCAATGTGCAGAAGCGACTTCACAAAGCGCGCATGCTTCTTGAGCTTCCCGGATCTTCCGAGGCGCTTATGGGAAGTTTTAAATCCAAATTGCGAAGCCAGATCAGGAAACCGGAAAAAGAGGGATTAGTCGGAAAAGTGGGTGGATTGGAACTCTTGGACGACTTCTATGAGGTCTTCTCGATAAATATGAGAGATCTTGGATCGCCCGTCCATTCAAAACGTTTCATAAACGGCGTGCTGGAGGCCTTCCCGAAGGAATCTCGAGTCTGCCTCGTATATAAGGAACAGCAACCCCTCGCCGGCAGCATAATTCTTGGCTTCAATGGCACAGTCTATAATCCGTGGGCCTCATCTCTTAGAAAATACGGCAAACTAAGTCCCAACATGCTGCTCTACTGGACCATGCTACAATATGCATGCGAAAGTGGCTACAAGTATTTTGATTTCGGCAGATCTTCGATCGAAGAGAGCACATATAAATTTAAGGAACAGTGGGGGGCCCAGCCACACCTTCTTTATTGGTACTATATCTCTCTTAATAAACTGCCCTTCAAACTTAATGTTGATAAATCAAACTTCAGTTTAGCAGTTCGGATTTGGCAAAAACTTCCGGTAATTCTGACTAGAGTCTTAGGCCCTCCTATCAGAAAACACATAGGGTTATAAGTAAGTCGATAATAATGAGAATTTTATTCATCAGCCATAGGATACCATATCCGCCCGATAAGGGTGATAAGATCAGGTCTTACAATATTTTGCGTCATTTATTGCAAGATCACGATGTGTGCCTTGCATTTATGGTCGATGATAAAAAGGATATTAAGCACCTGGAAGTATTGTCTTCAATGGTTACAAAGTTGTGTTGGGATACAGTCCGGCCATTTTCAGGAAAACTCTTGAGCAGTATTGCCTTTCTACGGTCTGAGCCGATATCCGTTTCTTATTTCTACTCTAAGAAAATCCAAGAATGGGTCGATACCTTGTTCGGCGGCTCAGAAATCGACGCAGTCCTGTGTTCTTCGTCACCTACCGCCGAATACCTGTTTCGCTCGCGTTATTACAAATCCAAACTCAGACAGTTACCTCGGATAATAGACCTCATAGATGTGGATTCTCACAAATGGGAGCAATACGCAGAGCGCTCCAAGGGATTTATGCGAGGAGTTTACAGTCTCGAGGCCAGATATCTAAGAAAGTATGAAGAGCGGATTGCCGGGGAATTCGACCGCGTTCTTCTTGCCGGTGAAAATGAAAGAGCACTTTTCTTGAAGCGTGTTTCAGCGGTTAATACGGATGCCATTGTGAACGGGGTGGATCAGGAATACTTTTCGAATTCTTTCCCGTTAAAGATGGCAAAGAACGGCCCCGTCCTGGCTTTTGCCGGAGCAATGGATTACTACCCAAATGTAGAAGGCGCGGAGTGGTTCGTCCGCAACGTGTTTGGACGAATTCAGGCGGTTTTCCCCGATGTCACGTTCTACATCGTCGGCAATCGGCCAACGTCTTCCATCCGGCTCATGGCTCAAAGGTACCGGGGCGTGAAAGTGACCGGTTATGTTGAAGACATCCGTCCCTACATTGCCGGAGCCGATGTCTGTGTAGTTCCCCTTAATATTGCCAGGGGCATTCAAAACAAGGTGCTCGAAGCTATGTCTATGGGTAAGGCTTTGGTATGCACACCCCAGGCGTTGGAGGGTATCCATGCCGAACCCGGGAAAGAAGTCATAACGGCAGGCGATGCAGACGCGTTTGCCGGCGCTGTTATCCAATTGCTTGGCGACAAAAAACGCACCCGGGAATTGGGAACACGGGCGCGAGCATACATTGAAGCCCATTTTTCATGGAAAAACAATCTGGCGCTGCTGGATACCATTTTTCATCAGTCAGGCGAAGCAAGTTACTGAGGCCGAGGTGTCAGTGTTAAGCCCGAAATTAACAGGGATTCCGATTTTTGTGCAGGAACACGCAGGGCTCAGAAGGGTAATTGAGCCGGTGCGGATCGGCGTTCCATTTCCTCGGGGATTTTCGGGGGATACCGCCAGTCTCAAGCTGAAAAACAGCGGCGGGACCTCCCTTGCGTTGCAGGGCCGCCCGCTCGATTATTGGTCCGATAGATCCATAAAATGGGCATTGCTGGACTTTTTTGCCTCTGTCGAGGCCAACTCTCAAGAGGCGTTCACACTTGTCAACGATCCAGATCAAGTCAGCGCGAAGCCCGAGTTGTCAACCTCGATATCCATTTCAGAGACTGCACAGGCCTTCATCGTTGATACCGGGGCTGCGGTCTTTACTCTGGCGCGAAAAAGACTGGGACCTCTGGATTCGGTTTCAGTCGATGGCGTGGAAATCCTGGCTGCCTCCGGATCGCAAATAAGTCTGATAGATGACAAGAAACGCCAACTGACCGCTGAGATTGATTCATTGGTCCTTGAAGAAACCGGACTTCTGAGGTGCACCTTCAAACTGGACGGAAAATTCGTTCGAGCTCGAAGTAAAAATTTTTGTAACTTTAGGGCCAGACTCATTTTCTTTGCCGGACTTTCGACTGCGGTATTGGAATTTCAGATTCACAACCCCCGAGCGGCGATTCACCCTGGCGGGCTGTGGGACTTGGGGGACCCCGGATCGGTGTTTTTGAGCGATCTGTCACTTGCGCTCAATCCGGCGCACACTCCTCAGAGCATCGAATGGTTTGCGGAAACGCACGGCACTATCAACGCCGGTCTTGATTCCGACTGGTTGCTGTACCAGGATTCAAGCGGCGGGGAAAACTGGAATTCTCGAAACCATGTGAACCGCGACGGCCGGATTGCCCTGTCTTTCCAAGGCTATAAAGTTTGCGAAAAGACGGCTGATCGCGAAAAGGTGATAGCAGAAGGCAGACGTACGGCCCCCTTTGTGAAGATAAAGACGTCTTCCGGCTGGATTGCCGCCACGGTGCTGGATTTCTGGCAGAACTTTCCGAATGCGCTGCGCTCAAAAAGCGGCACATTGAGTATTGCGATGTTTCCCGCTGAGAATACTTTCGGGTTCGAACTGCAGGCGGGCGAAAAAAAGCGGCACACACTGCTCCTGGATTTCGGACGAGGAGAGCACAGCACGCTTATAGCCCAATTCCAGAATCCGCTGCATGCGGTCATCGACCCGCAATGGGTTGAAGAATCAGGGGCAGTTTCATACTTTGTGCCACAAAAGGATGATCCAAACTCGAAATACCTTTCTTACATCGAAAACGTCATTGAAGGTCCGCACTCATTTTTCAATAAAAGGGAAGTGATCGATGAGTATGGCTGGAGAAATTTCGGCGATACCTATGCCGATCACGAAGCCGTAAATCACCAGGGCCCGGAAAGGTTCATCTCGCATTATAACAACCAGTACGATTTCATTTACGGCTCAGCAGTGCATTTCCTCAGGAGCGGAGACAGCCGCTGGTTCGAACTGATGCGCGATGCCGCCAGGCATACCATCGACATCGACATCTATCACACCGAGTGAAGACAGAGCGGCGTACAATCACGGCCTTTTCTGGCATACTGACCATTACCGTGACGCAGGCACATGCACACATCGGTCCTATACGCGAAAAACACTGGAGAAGTTCCCGTCGTCAAATTACGGCGGCGGACCATGTAACGAACACGATTACAGCTCGGGGCTGCTCCACTATTTCTACTTAACCGGAGATCCCGAGGCTCGTGATGCGGTGCTTGAACTGGCCCAGTGGGTCATCTCGATGGATGATGGCTCGCAAACCGTGTTCGGACTGATCGATGACGGTCCCACCGGTTACGCCAGCGCAACGGCTGGCTCGGATTACCACGGGCCGGGAAGAGGGGCTGGAAATTCGATAAATACCCTGATCGATGCTTACCGGCTGACGAGTTCTCGCGACTATTTCGTCAAAGCCGAAGAGTTGCTGCAGCGCTGCATTCACCCGAAGGATGACATCGACGGCCGGCGGTTGGATGATCCCGAGCGCCGGTGGTCCTACCTCGTTTTTTTGCAGGTGCTGGGAAAGTACCTGGATTTCAAAGCTGATCTTGGTGAGACAGACTATTACTTCCATTATGCCAGAGAGAGTCTTCTGCACTATGCCGGCTGGATGTTAGAAAACGAAGTTCCATATAAGGATGTTCTTCACAAAGTGGATATCCCCACCGAGACCTGGCCGGCTCACGATGTGCGCAAATGCCATGTTCTGCATCTTGCAGCCAGGTATAGCCAGCCATCCGCTCGTCAAAAGTATTCCGAAAAAGCCGGGTTTTTCTTTGACCGCTGCCTCGAAGACCTCATGAGCTTCAAAACGGCGCATCTGACCAGGCCTCTTGTGATCCTGACAGTCTACGGGTTTGTGCATTCATATTTTCAAGGCAAGGGGTGCAACGCTGATTTTTCCGGCCATGCCTATAACTTTGGCCATCCGGAGGAGTTTCTGCCGCAAAGAGCCCGGCTCAAGAGCGGATTGTTAAACAGGGCCAGGGTTGGCTGCAGATTGGCTGCTGGAATTTTCAAGAGCGAGTTCCACGCGATCCGTAACAGAATAGAAGAGTTGTTGAAAAAAACTGAAGACACCAATGGCTGAGGCCGTTCTGAGCCCGTCGAAGGGCGTGAAGGCCAGGGAGCGGATGAATCGGTTTAACCAACTATCCACTCCTCTGCTATGCTTTTTGGCTAACGCAAATGGTTAATCCAAAACTGCTGCATGTTGTAAACAGCCTGAATCCCGGCGGCGCCGAGCGATTGGCGGTGCACATGAGCCAATCTTTCGCAAGTGAGTTCGAGGTTTCCGTGGTCTGCCTCGATGAGCCAGGGTTATGGGCAAGCGGATTACGCCGGCAAGGCATTCCGGTCTACTGCCTTTACCGGCAGTCCGGGTTGGATGCAGGTGTTGCATTAAAGCTGGCGCAATATTGCCGGCGTCATCAAGTTGATATCATCCATGCCCATCAGTGCACACCCTGGTTCTACGCCGGACTTTCCCGGCTGGTTTACAGTTCTCCGCGTTTATTGCTTGAAGAGCACGGACGCTTTTTCCCCGAGGTGATGAACCGAAAAAGGGTGTTTTTTAACAAGACTGCCATCAGGCATCTGACCCACCGGTTCGTAGCGGTTTCAGAGGATGTGAGAAATCGTCTGGTTGAATACGAAGGGCTACTCTACAATCAAATCGAGGTCGTCTATAACGGTGTGGCCCCGGACCATCCGCTCGACAGCACCGAACGGGACCAGCTTCGCCAATCTTTTGGAATAGGACCTGATGACTTTCTGGTTGGGACAGCCGGGAGATTTGATCCAATCAAGAACCTTCCCATGCTCTTGAGAAGCATTGCAGATGCGCGCGAAAAAAATGTTTCCATTCGCGGTCTGCTTGTAGGAAACGGCCCCGCTTTCGAACAAGTTGGGAAATTGCGGGACGATTTAGGATTATCGGAGGTTGTCTCAATGCCGGGTCACAGGGACGATGCCCGCCACTTGATCCAGTGCATGGACCTTTTCGTTTTGTCGAGCTTTAGCGAAGGAACATCTATGGCTCTGCTTGAGGCAATAGCAGCAGAAGTGCCTGTGGCCGTCACTGCAGTCGGTGGAAACCCGGAAGTTGTCCTCGGCGGGCGGACCGGGTGGGTGGTCGGTTCCGACTCTGTCCAGGACTTGAAGGGGGCTATTTTTGAAGCCTCTTCCCATCGACAAAAAGCCCGGCAGTTTGCTGAAGCAGGCGGGCAGCGGTTTAACGAAAAATTTACGATCGGGAAAATGCTCCAAAGCTACCGCAGGATTTACTCTGAGATGTTAAATGGAGCAAATAGTGAAGAGTGAATAGTGAAGAGATGTTCACTTCGTTTTTTGCTCATTCATCACTCATCACTCATCACTGGAAAAAAACATGTGTGGTATTGCAGGGTTCATAAATTTTAACGGTCATGGAACCGATGAGGCCCGCCATCGCATCAAGCGGATGACGGATACTCTTGTTCACAGGGGACCGGACGAAGAGGGCTTTTTTGTAGACGACCATGCTGCCCTGGGGCACCGGCGCCTGAGCATTATCGATCTGGCAAGCGGCAAGCAGCCCATGGATACCCTCGATGGCAAGGTGCAGATAGTTTTTAACGGGGAAATCTACAACTTTTTGGAAGTACGTTCCGAACTCGAGGCCAGGGGACACCGCTTCTCCAGGCGAAGCGATACGGAAGTAATTCTGGAGGCATATCTGGAGTGGGGCGAGCGCTGTGTCGAAAAACTTTTCGGCATGTTTGCGTTCGCCGTCTGGGACGCAAGGAAAAAAATCCTGCTCCTCGGCAGGGACAGGGTTGGGAAAAAGCCGCTTTATTACTTCAGCGATGGTCCGGTGTTTGCCTTCGCATCCGAGCTCAAAGCCCTGCGGGCGGGAGATTACCAGACTGGGAAAATCGATCCCGAAGCCCTGGACTGTTATTTCAGTTTCGGCTACATCCCGGCGCCCGCAACAATCTACGACAGGGTCAAAAAACTGCGCCCCGCGCACTCGATGGTGGTAACCGGAAACGGAATTCGAGAAAACCGCTATTGGAGCTTGAGTTTCGCCGAACCCGTCGAGCGGTCCCTGGATGACGCTGCCGATGAATTTGAAGGGCTTTTGGATGAGGCGGTAAAATGCAGGTTGATGAGTGAAGTGCCTCTTGGAGCCTTCCTTTCAGGTGGACTGGATTCTCCCCTGGTCGTCTCTTCGATGGCCCGGATCGGGAATGGAACGGTCCTCAGCAACTCTATCGGCTTTGACGACGAACAGTTGAACGAGCTTCCAGCAGCGAGGGCCGTGGCTGAGTACCTTCACACCGATCACCGTGAGTTTTTTGTCCGACCCGACGCTCTCGGAGTTCTCGAAAAGATTGCGTGGCATTTCGACGAACCCTTTGCAGACTCCAGCGCCGTACCCACCTGGTATGTCTGCAAAATGGCCAGGGAGAACGTGACCGTTGCCCTTTCCGGCGATGGCGGCGACGAAAGTTTCGGCGGCTACACCTTCCGTTACATTCCGCACATGCTTGAATCCAGGATACGCGCAGTCCTGCCCCCCCATGTCCGGGGCCTGGTATTCGGCCCGCTTGGCGGGATCTATCCTGGTTCGGCATGGCTGCCAAGGCCGTTGCGGCTAAAAACGATTTTTGAGAACCTGGCGGTAAGCGATGCGGAGGCATTTTATCGCGATCTTGTCTGGCTGCGTGCCGATACGAGGCAGGCCGTTTATTCCCACGATTTTATGAACTCACTGCGGGGTTTTACGCCATTTGAGACGGTGAGGCCCTTTTATGCCGGTTCTGACGCGACAGATGCCCTGGGCCGCAGCCAGTTTACGGATATCAACTTCTACATGACCGATGACGTGCTGGTCAAGGTGGACCGCATGAGCATGGCCCATGCGCTCGAGGTGCGATCTCCCCTTCTCGACCACCGGATCATCGAATTTGCGGCCCGCCTTCCGGGCAGGCTCAAAATAGATAATAAACTCGGTAAACTGCTGCTCAGAAGAGTCTCGGCAAGACGTTTGCCCGCCGAAGTTGTCAATCAGCCGAAGCGTGGCTTTTCAATCCCGGCGGACCGGTGGCTGAGACAGGAACTGAAGCCTCTGGCCGCAGAAGTCATCTTCAGCAGCAATTCGATAATTTCAGACGTTTTGAGGAGTGAGCAGTTGCAGAAAATCTGGGACCAGCACCAGTCGGGCATCCGGGACCACAGCGTCTTTCTGTGGGGACTGATGATGCTGGGGCTCTGGGAGAAGAAGCATTACAGTGAGCAGTGAAGAGTGAGCAGTGAAGAGTGAACAGAAAAAAGCAGTGATGAGTGATGAGTGAGCAGAAAAAAACAGAAAAAAGCGGTGAGCAGCGAGCAGTGAAAAATCTTCACTCTTCACTACTCAATCTTCAAGTTGGTCATCCAAATCGAGCAGAAGAGTGTAATAAAAAATGAACATGACTGAGCAACAAACTGCAGCAAGCAGCACCTCATACACTCACAAGGCATTGGAAAAGCCGGAGCCAACATCGCAAGGGGCAATCCCTGTTACGGTCATCGAACCACGGTCGGGCTGGCGCTTGATCGATTGGAAAGAACTGCATGAGTACCGGGACCTGTTCCGGTTCCTGGTCTGGCGGGAAATCAGGGTCCGCTACGCCCAGAGCGCCGTTGGCATTGGTTGGGCAGTCATTCAGCCCGTTTGTTCCATGCTCATTTTTACGATCATTTTTGGACGTCTCGCCAATATCGCGTCCGATGGAGTTCCATACGCTGTTTTTAATCTCAGTGCTTTGGTTCTCTGGACCTACTTTTCCAATGCACTGATCGACGGCGTTAACTGCCTGATCTCAAATGCCAACATGCTTACCAAGATCTATTTCCCAAGAATGCTCATGCCAATGTCCGCCGTGGCGGCGAGGCTTGTGGACTTCTGCATAGGTCTTGTCATCCTGGCAGCTCTGATGGCCTGGTATCGAATCGTTCCCACCTGGTACACGATACTTCTGCCGCTGTTTGTCGCCCTGATGGTCCTGACCGCCTCCGGCCTCAGTATGTGGCTTAGCGCCTTGGCTGTACAATACCGCGATGTCAAGCATGCCATGAATTTCGTTGTGCAGCTTCTCATGTACGCTGCTCCGGTCGTTTACCCCGCAAGCCTTATCCCGGAGAAGTATCAGCTTCTCTACGCTCTAAACCCCATGGTCGGCGTAATCGAAGGCTTCCGTTCCGCCCTGCTGGGCACCCGCGCCATGCCCTGGGACTTCCTGGCCGTTGGCACTGTTTCCGCCTTGGCCATTGCATGCCTTGGGATGCTTTATTTCCGGCGCCGTGAACGCCTCTTTGCCGACGTAGCGTGAGGAATGGCGAATTCGGACCATCCACCACAGAGACGGGACATGGTCCGGACAAGAAGAGGGCACAGAGGTGGATTTAAATAATATAACAGAGCAGATCATTGGGGCGGCGATTGAAGTGCACAAGGTATTGGGGCCGGGACTGATGGAGTCGGCCTACGAAGAGTGTTTATGCCGAGAGTTGGCGCTCCGCGGCATCGGCGTTGAGAGGCAGTTGCCATTGCCGGTTGAGTACAAAGGGGTCAGATTGGATTGCGGTTACCGTCTTGATGCCCTTGTCGAACAATCCGTCGTAGTCGAAATTAAGTCGGTGTCGTCCATCGAACCGATTCATGAAGCACAGCTTCTGACCTACCTAAAACTGGGCGGCTGGAAGCTCGGCCTGCTCATTAACTTTAATGTGCCGGCATTAAAGGACTGCATACGCCGGAGAATTCTATGACCTTTTCTTCTCTTCGTGTCCTCTGTGCCTCTGTGGTGAATATTAAATCTGTTTAAGGAAAGAAAATGTCTGCAATAATTACCGTCGAAAATATATCCAAAGCCTATCTTATCGGCATGAAAGAGGAAGTCCCCGACACGTTGATGTCGGCAGCCTCCAAGTGGATTAAATCTCCATTGAGAAACTTCCGGGACCTGCGCCGCCTGAACACCTTTAACCACGACGGTGAAACCGAAGACATCATCTGGGCAGTCAAGGATATATCTTTTGAAGTCCAGCAGGGGGAAGCAGTAGGCATCATCGGACGTAACGGGGCCGGCAAATCGACCCTTTTGAAAATTCTCTCCAGGATCACCGAACCGACCAGCGGGCGTGCGGTAATTCGCGGCCGCATTTCCAGCCTTCTCGAAGTCGGTACCGGCTTTCACCCGGACCTCACCGGCCGCGAAAATATTTACATGAACGGTACGATCCTCGGGATGACCAAGGTGGAGATCGACCGCAAGTTTGACGAGATCGTGGACTTTTCCGGGGTGGAAAAATTCCTCGACACCCCCATCAAACGCTACTCCTCCGGCATGCAGGTCCGTCTTGCCTTCTCTGTCGCCGCCCATTTGGAGCCCGAGATTCTCATCATCGACGAGGTGCTGGCCGTGGGCGATGCCGAGTTCCAGAAGAGGTGTCTGGGAAAGATGCATGATGTGGCCTCTCAAGGAAGAACAGTCCTTTTCGTTAGCCACAATTTGGCAGCTGTTAGTAGTCTATGCACTCGTGGAATCTTGTTGGCCCAAGGTTTGATTGTGGCTGATGAAGCAGCGACAGCCATCTGTGCGCGATATGTGGCTTCTTTTGATGCCCGAAATGATGGACTGACTGATTTGCGTCGCCATAAAGGGCGCTGGCTTCGGGATAAAAACCCCATTCTACAGAGCATCACTCTTAAGAACCAGGATGGGTCAGTTACGCGTCGATTTATTTCTGAGGGCCCGATGTATATTGAACTGGCACTCGATTCGCGTGGTTTGCTGAAGGTTCCGACGATTCACATCGTTATTGCAGACTCCAACGGGCTCAAACTTTTTACGTTGGGTACCGATATTTCCGTATTTAAGTTAGGCCATCTAACAGGAAGCTCAATTATAACATGTTGCCTGAAGAGCTTGCCCCTCAACGAGGGAACTTATTACATCGGCCTTGCGGTTGCGCGTGGAAATGAATGGATTGAAGGCATTGATAATGCGGGGTCGTTCGAAGTGGAGTTAGTTGTCGGCAGCAATCGTTCGGCCTCATTAAACCGATCTTATGGCCCAATGTTGGTCGATCCAATATGGTCCTACACCACACAAGTTCAAAATGACTCCTGACGGAGAGAGACCACCATACCGATTTATGATGAATCAAAGATAGGGAACATAGGGAACAGGCGGCCAATCGCACCATTAATAGCTTTGTTTGAGTATCATTTTTCTTTGGTTCCTTTTGCCAAATTATGCCTTCTGTTTTACAAGGCGGGCTTCCAGCTTGAGTATCCGGTATCACCGTCCTCTCAACTTACCAAACTGGAACGTTTTTTGGTTTAACACTACGGTGGGTTTGTTTCTCTGCTCGTCTAGCCGGCGGAGGTCGTTTCGAGATGAAACTATTGTTTGTTTCGGCATACCCCGTGTGGCCCAACAACAATGGGTCACGTCAGCGAATTTTTGCATTGGTCCGCGGATTTTCGGAGCGCCATCAGGTGACGCTCCTTGCCCCATGCGGGGAGGAGCCACTAACAAATGCCGTAGAGTTGCGGGACCGCTGTGCTCGTATCATCGAAGCCGGCCGGCCTGCGGGCAAGAAAGAAGGATATCACATGTGGTCTCCTCATCGCCTGAAGTCCTTAGTCTCATCCCGTTTGCCGAGATTTGCTCAAGGCTGGGAGTGGCAGGAGGGACAGGAGTGGATGCAGTCACTGGCAAGATCCGAAAACTTCGACTTAGTATGGGCTGAACGTTCCTGGGTGGCAGAGATGGTACTAAAAGCAGGTTTCCAGCGCGTCATTGTGGACGTGGACATGCTGGAGTCAATCTACCAGTCGCGTTTGCTGCGCAGCTCGGGCTGGTACTGGTCAAAGCCGCTGCACTACGCGGACCTGATCAAATTGTACCTTTACGAGTTGAACCTCGCACGACGGTTCAATCGCCTCGTGATTTGCAAGGAAGAAGACCGTCTTTTTTTTGGGAGGTTAAAAGATCGGGTCCACGTCGTGCCCAACGGAGTTGAAGACCTTCCCGAATGCGATCCGAAAAAAGAACAACCTGGGGAATTGCTTTTTGTGGGCATACTGAATTACGAGCCGAATACTGATGCGGTTGATTATTTTTCCAGAACGGTATTGCCCGCTCTTCGGCGCTCGCATCCTGATGTGCGGCTCCAAGTCGTGGGTCGAGGGCCCATTGGTGAACTGCGTGCTCTGCATGACGGCAAGATGTGCACAATCCATGAGGATGTACCGGATTTAACCCCCTACTACGAAGCAGCAACTCTTGTGATCGCTCCGATACGGCTCGGAGGAGGTACGCGATTGAAAATACTGGAGTCATTAGCGTACGGAAAGGCAACCGTCGCCACATCTGTCGCGATCGAAGGCATTGATTTGCGGCCTGGTGTCGATATTGCAGTTGCGGACGATCCGAACACCTTCGCACGTGTGTGCGGGGACCTGCTCGACGATGCACGCGCACGGTCGGCACTTGGAAAAGCCGGCAGAGAACGTGTACTGGAAAAATACCGGTGGGAGGCAATCGTTAAGTCTGCCGAGCAGCTGCTTTTGACGTAGAAGGGGAGTTGAGTTTTTGCACATACTTGAGGAAGAGGATCAAGCTCTGCACAATGCGCCAAGAGAGGAATCTATGTTACTGGCTGGCTGGACGTTCATCTATCTGTCTGGAGTTCCCAAATCCGTTAGAGCCTACAGAAATTATCTTGCCAGACCAGCTATAGACAGGGTCTAATGAGGTAACAGTACAAAAAGACACTGAAATTTCAGCCTGTTATCTTATGGATGCCTGAAATGTAAAATTTCTTGTAAAGTTTCACACCTGTGGCATTACAGTGATTGCTCTATATTTTCGACTACTTCAATGTAGAAATTGCCCCATTTGGAAAAGTCCAGAGTTGGTTGCCCTGATGAGCAGTGCCTTTATTCCGATGAACCGGTGGAGATCAATGTGCTTCTAAACTCTTGAAAAGGGCAGTCTTGCCGTTACCTTCTACGATCGAGTTGGCACAAAGCTTGTGAATGCCGATACGACTTCGCTCGGCAAGAGTCTGAGTCTCCGGCAGGGCGAAAGCACGATTTCAGCACGCATTGACAAACTTCATCTGAATTTGGGCCACTAAATTGTCGGTTTTTGGTTAGCAAATCCGCCGCATGTTATTGACTATATTGAAATAGGGGGAATCGACGAAGTCGTTGACAGAGAAACTCAGAGGCTTGCTCACAGGCCTGTCAGTGATGGAGTTGTCACATGTTCCTTTTTAGTTGTCGAATTGACCAACAGAGTGCAGGGCCAGTGTCTGCCAATGGCCGGCAAAGAACCGTCCCATGCTTGCGTACTGCCTTCGAAGCAGGAAGTATAGCAAGAGCACTTTCGAGGTGTCGCATAGATCGCTGCAGCGATAACTTTCGTATAGAATACAAGCCGTGAAGATCTCACTTGTGATCTGCACGCGCAATCGTGCCCCGCAATTGGCGGCATGTCTTGAGAGCCTTTTAAGGCAGCACTGTCAAGCGGCGTGGCAGATCGTCATTGTTGATAATGGCTCGACAGATGACACCCAGGCTGCGATTGAGAAATACCGAAGTAAGCTCACCTGCGAGATAAAGAGTATCATCGAGCTGAAACCAGGGCTCGGCCGTGCGCGGAATAAAGGTTGGAAAGCTGCAGATGGAGAGTTCATCTCCTTTACGGATGATGATTGCTATCCTGCGGAAGACTATCTCGACGCAATGCTCTCATGCTTTGAACGAGAGGCAATCGGTTTTGTTGGGGGCCGGGTCCTCTTGCATGATCCGACAGACTTTCCATGCACGATCCAGACACTCGATCGGCCAGTGCAGTTGCACCCCGGGGATTTTATCCCCCCCGGGGTGATTCACGGGGCGAACTTCGCCTTTCGCCGCACGGCGTTGGAAAAGGTCAACGGCTTTGACGACCGGATGGGTGCGGGAACGCCGTTTGCCTGCGAGGATGTCGACATCCTGGCCAGACTGCTGGCCAATGGCATTACGGGAATATACGATCCACGGCCGTTGGTGTACCATCACCATGGGCGAAAGACTGCGGCAGAAGCAGCCTCGTTGGGGAAGACCTACGACCATGGCGTGGGCGCTTACTATGCCAAGTGTATGTTGAATCCGGTCTTGCGCAAGATGCTCGCAAAAAACTGGTGTCTGCGGATTCGAAACCAAGGCGGATTGAGGAGGTATGCAAAAAACTGGTATCGGCGGGTCCGAAGCCAGGGCGGTTTGAAGATGTATGCAAAAAACTGGTATTGGCTAAACCAAGGCGGCTTGAAGACGTTACGGAGAACTATCGGAGGAATTCATTTCCTGATTATCTCGCGTAGTTCGCAGGGCTTATAAATGAAGCTTCCCTATGAAATCGGACAGGGTTTGTCGTTCGGATAGCATCAACAGCACAAGATTTTGAGAATTTAGTTAAGCCTGTTTAAGGAAAGCGGTGAATAAAGTTTGAGCAAAATCCGTGTCCTACAGCTTGGAAGTCCGACCGGCCTCTACGGCGCCGAGCGGTGGATCCTCGCGCTGATAAAGCATCTGGACCCTGAAAAAGTCGAATCCCAGGTGGCGGTTATCAAAGATGATCCCGGCCTCGATGCCCCTCTTTGCCGCGAAGCCGAAAGGCTCGGCTTTCGCTCCCATTGCATAGAAGCTTACGGCAAAGTGAATTTTTCCGCAGCAAGGCAGTTGAAAGATCTAATTCAAAGGGAAGATATCCATATTCTCCACAGCCATGGCTATAAGACTGACCTGATCGGGTTGCTGAGTACACGAGGAACCGGCTGCAGGATCGTATCAACTCCTCACGGATGGAGCAAACAGGCGGACTTCAAGCTCATGTGCTATGAATTTTTAGATCGGTGCGCTTTTCCCTTTTTTGATGCCGTCACTCCCCTTTCAGACGAACTGTTTCAGCGTTTAAGGGCTATTCCGTGGTTAAACGGAAAGCTGCGCCTGATCAGAAACGCAGTGGACACTTCGGAGGTAGAAAACGTAAAGGAAGTGGCAAAAGAGCTCATGCAGGTCAGGGATGAAGGGAATTTTATCATAGGTTATATAGGTCAGTTGATTCCACGAAAAGGGCTTGACGTCCTTCTTGACGCAGTATCCCGGCTAAGTTTTGAAAATTGGCGGCTTGCAATAATCGGTGAAGGCGAAAGTCGAGCTTTACTTGAAAACCAGGCCAAAGACTTGAAAATAAGTGACAAAGTATGTTTTTTCGGGTTCAGAGAAGACAGGATCGCCTTTCTGAGAGGTTTCGACGTATTTGTGCTCCCCTCCCGATTGGAAGGAATTCCAAGGTGTATCATGGAGGCTATGGCTGCCGGTATAGCGGTTATCGCCTCGGATATTCCCGGTTGCCGTGATCTAGTCACCCACGGTCAAACCGGTCTGCTGTTTCCTGTTGATGCCGGGGAAATATTAGCCGGCAGGATTGAAACAATTGCATCCGATGAGAAGATAAGGGATAGCCTTACCCGGAGAGGAAGGGAACTCATAAACAGCCAATTTTCGGCAGCTAGAATGGCTGAGGAGTACGCAGGGCTTTATTCTAAAATCAGTGAAGAGTGAGCAGTGAAGAGTGAAGAGCATTCAAAAATCAGTGAAGAGTGAGCGGTGAAGAGTGAAGAGCATTCCAAAATCTGTGAAGAGTGAGCTGTGAAGCTTGGTAAAGATCCTTATCTAAGTTCTTGTTTCCTCTGCGCTCTCTGCGTCCTCTGCGGTGCATTGCTTTTCGTCTTTTGGTTGCGGCCCAAGGTTGCTCTGTGTTCCCTTCTTGTCTGGGCCATGTCTCGTCTCTGTGGTGAACGGGTATTAATTAAATGGAAATGGTGCAGATCTGATGATTAAAGTCCTATCCGTTTTCGGGACCAGGCCGGAGGCTATCAAAATGGCTCCCGTGGTAAAGGAGCTCGAAAAATATCCTGAGGACTTTAAATCACTGGTATGTGTCACTGCCCAACACCGACAGATGCTGGATCAAGTATTAAACCTGTTCGTGATCATTCCGGATTGGGACCTGAAGATTATGAAACCAGGTCAGGATCTATTCGACATCACATGCAATGTGATGCGGGGTCTCGAACCGGTCATTCTTCAGGCAAAGCCTGATGTGGTCCTTGTTCAGGGTGATACAACCACAACCATGGCTGCAACTCTTGCCGCGTATTATTGTAAGATAAAAGTGGGACATGTCGAGGCCGGATTACGCACACTGAACAAGTACTCGCCTTTTCCTGAAGAGATTAACCGTAAGGTTGCCAGTGCGGTTGCCGACATACACTTCGCACCGACCTCGTCCGCCCGTGAAAACCTTCTGCGGGAGGGAATCCCCCACAATAGCATTTATGTCACCGGCAACACCGTGGTGGATGCGTTGCGGTTGGCATCGGAAATGATAGTCAGCAATAAAAGCCTTTCAGCGCGCTTCGGCGATCAATTCCCGTTCCTCGATGAAAACAGGAAAATGATTCTCGTTACCGGCCATAGACGAGAGAATTTTGGTAATGGCTTTAAAAACATTTGTGAATCCTTAGTTGAGATCGCAACGATGAGGCCCGACATTCAAATTCTCTATCCGGTGCATCTCAACCCCAATGTGCAGCAACCGGTCAAGCGCATTCTTCGCGGTATCGATAACATTTATCTCATCGATCCTGTCGACTATCTTCCCTTCGTTTACCTTATGAACAGTTCGTATCTCATTTTGACGGATTCCGGAGGCATTCAGGAGGAGGCGCCCTCTCTAGGGAAACCTGTTGTAGTAATGCGTGACTCGACGGAACGGCCGGAAGCTGTTGCCGCAGGCACCGCTATATTGGTCGGGACCGACCCGGAAAAGATTATCAGGCAGACTCTCACTCTGCTTGATGATCAAAATGAGTATCGCAGCATGAGCCTTGCCCATAACCCTTACGGCGACGGAAGAGCTGCTCAACGCATTGCTGAGGCGCTCAAGACATTATGATCAAAAATCAAGATTTTCTTGTTTTTTCTGATGACTGGGGTGAGCACCCTTCAAGCTGCCAGCATTTATTCAGACGCATTTCACAACAACACAAAGTACTGTGGGTCAACACGATTGGAATGAGGGGTCCGAGACTTAGTCTTACTGACTTGAAGAAGGCCGTTGTAAAATTTCGTAAAATGATTCATCGATATCCGAACACCAGTTTGGATGTGCCGAATAGGGCCGAAGTGCACGTTTGCCAACCTCCGATGCTGCCTTTCAGTGAATTGGCTGGTGTTCGCCTGATCAACCGTGCCTCGGTAGTAAGAAGCGTGCGTAATCGGCTGGCTGGACTCGGCATAATAGACCCCATACTTGTGACCACTGTCCCGAATGCTTGTGACTGCATTGGCCAGTGCGGTGAATGCAGAGTTATCTATTACTGTGTGGATGATTTCACGGAGTGGCCCGGCTTGGCGCAGAAATTGGTTCGGAAAATGGAGGATGAGTTAATCGAAAAATCCGACCGGTTGATTGCAACATCTCAAAAGCTTTTTGACAGGTTGTCCAAGTCGGGAAAACCGGCTTACCTGCTCACTCATGGAGTTGATATTGAGTTCTTCCAACAAAGGTTAGCCAGGGAGCATACACTGTTGGATGGAATACCCGGGCCCAAGGTCGGATACTACGGTCTTTTCGATGAAAGGAGCGACCATGGTCTGCTCGCAGAATTAGCACAGCGAATGCCCGATGTTTCGTTCGTTATCACCGGTCGGGTAGAATCGTATGCATTGCCTCAAAAGAGAATCCCAAATGTCTATTTTACCGGCAGTGTGCCTTATGCAGAGCTGCCGGCTATAGTAAAAGGCTGGGACGTCTTGATTCTTCCGTATGTGCTGAACGATCTGACAGACGCAATATCACCCCTCAAACTGAAGGAGTATCTTGCGTCCGGGAAGCCGGTCGTAAGTTCTCCAATACCCGAAGTCCTCAAACTGAAAGAATACGTGTTCATTGCCAAAACAGCCAAGGAGTGGGAAAAGTCCCTGCGGACTTGTCTGGATAGCCCGGACAATAGGAAACCAAAGCCCGGGGAAGCCTTTTGGGCAAATGAAACGTGGGAGCAAAAGGCGAAACAGTTTCTTGACAATGTGCAAGGTCTGAATTGACTGCAGCAATTCATGTCGCGTTGGGACATGAATTGCTGCGGTGAACGGATATGAAATGAAACAAACCTTACTGATGTCTGTTTTGTTGCTTGTTGGGACGGTCGGATCATTTGTGAAGGGGCCGTTCTACGGCATTGCCGTCTATTATCTTTTCGCGGTTCTTCGCCCGCAGTACTTGTGGAAGTGGACATCGCTGCCTGATATACAATGGTCGTTTTTCGTCGCAATCGCCGCTATTGCGGCATCGGTTTTGTTGCCGCAAAAAGGCTCGCGTTCCGGTTGGCTCAAACCTGGCAGTACCGCCATGTTGCTGTTTGGCATATGGGTTACATTGTCGTGCGTTTTTGCTATTGATAGTGACGTAGCATATCAACCTTGTATTGAATATTTAAAAATATTTGTGATGTTTTTCATTGCTATCCGAATACTAAACGAATTTTCACAGGTCAAAGCGCTTTATTTGATTGCGGTCATCTCTCTTGGCTATATTGCCTATGAAATGAACTTTCTCTACTTTGTCAACGGCCGTATGGATATTTACCATAATGGCTATGGCGGACTGGATAACAATGGCGCCGGCCTAATGATCGCGATGGGGATCCCCATGGCGTACTTTTTATGGCAGGGATACACGCGATGGTGGCGGTGGGTCTTTCTGGCAATCGTCCCCCCAATGCTTCACGCGGTGTTGATGAGTTATTCGCGGGGCGCCATGCTTTCATTGCTTGTTGCCACTCCGTTGTTTGTTATGAGGAGCACCAAGCAAAACAGGAAATCAATGATAGCAGTACTGGTTGGTGTATGGTTTATGCTGCCCTTTCTTGCCGGAAAAGAGATACAGCAGCGCTTTTTCACCGTCGAACAATACGAACAGGACGAAAGCGCACAGTCACGATTCGAAAGTTGGAAAGCCGCTCTCAAGATTGCTGAAGATTATCCTATTTTCGGGGCTGGGGTTAGGAATGCAAATCTTTTATCTCAGCAATATGGCGCCGATTCGGAAGGCAGAACGATCCACAGTGTATATTTGCAGATTGCGGCGGACAGTGGTTTTCCAGCTTTGGGATTTTATCTCGCCACATTTTTTATCGCATGGCGAACGTTGAGACGCTTTCAAAAACAATATCGGAAATCAATATCAAACGACAACCCGCTGGCCTACAACCTGGCCTGCGGTCTTGAAGCTGCGATAGTGGTTTTTTGCTTCGGCGGGATCTTTCTTTCGCTGGAGACGTTCGAACTTCCATATCTAGTCATCCTGCTTGCGCTGCAATTGCCTGTCTCGGTCCCGAGCGAAGAAGTCTCCTTTAACGGTTATAAAACTGTTGAGTTCGAGCACGCGGCAGTGGCGGCAAAATGAGCAGTGAAGAGTGAAGAGTGAGCAGTGAGCAGTGAACCCAGTGAAGAGTGAAGAGTGAAGAGTGAACCATAAAGATCTTGAGGTGTGGAAGCACAGTATTGGATTGGCAAAGGCTGTCTACCAGCTTAGCGCGGACTTTCCAGCATCCGAATTGTATGGGCTGACGGCTCAAATAAGGCGCTCGGCAGTTTCAATTTCCAGCAACATAGCCGAAGGGGCTGCAAGGGGCAAAATGAGCAGTGAAGAGTGAAGAGTGAGCAGTGAGCAGTGAACCCAGTGAAGAGTGAAGAGTGAAGAGTGAACCATAAAGATCTTGAGGTGTGGAAGCACAGTATTGGATTGGCAAAGGTCGTCTACCAGCTCAGCGGGGACTTTCCAGCATCCGAATTGTATGGGCTGACGGCTCAAATAAGGCGCTCGGCAGTTTCAATTTCCAGCAACATAGCCGAAGGGGCTGCAAGGGGCACTGACAAGGAATTCATCTATTTTCTTCACATTGTCCCGGGTTCTTTGGCGGAGCTTGATACTCAGTACATCCTGTCAAAAGAGCTCCGGTTTACCCAAGGCTGTGCGGAGGTCGAGAAGTGCATTGAAAACGTTAGCAAAGATGACATTAGGCTTGATTAAGCACCTGAAGAACAAGTGAGCGGCGATCTTCACTCTTTACGTAAAGAGGATTTGGAATTGAATAACCTGTCCGAACCAAGTTCTATAAGTGTAATCGCGGGATTGATAACTCTTTGTTTATGTGTATTGACAGCCAAAGTAATTACACATTTTAGCGCAGTGACTAGTATTTCACAGAATAGATTGGGATGCATTGATGGCTTGCGAGGCTTTTGGCGCTTGGTGTTTTCATGCATCATTATGCAGTTATCTACTATTTTCATCTGAACGGAAAATGGATCGCACCACCGTCAGCTTTTTATACTCTAAGCGGACAGGTTGGTATTGCCCTCTTCTTTATGGTAACTGGTTTCCTCTTTTGGTACAAAATAATTACTAGCCGAGATCGAATTGACTGGCTAAAGTTGTATGTTTCACGAATATTTCGACTTTTGCCACTTTATTGCTTTGTCCTAACGGTCGTATGTATCATAGTAGTATGTATAGGTGGTGCTAAGTTGAACGTTTCGGTTCTATCATTGATAAAATCACTTTTAATCTGGCTGTCCTTTCTACAAATGGCAGATATAAATGCTTTCAAGGATACAAGTAGAATCGTAGCAAGTGTAATCTGGACACTTAAGTATGAGTGGCTTTTTTATTTGTCTTTGCCAATTCTAGCTATAATATATAGCAGATCTAATAAACATAAAATATTGTTGTTTATCTTCATCGGATGTATTATTGAAATATCAAGGTTGCGATTGAAAATTCCTTACTTAGATATTGATACACGATATTTCATCTTTTTTCTGGTAGGCGCTATCTCTGCATCCATTTATACTATTGCTGCATGCAGATCAATAGCCAAGAAGCACCTTGCGTCGTTTATACCACTACTTTCTATGTTGTTGCTATTTGTTATGTTCGATAATATTTATGGAAAGTGGCAGATCCTTCTAATGGCAATATTCTTTAGCTTCGTATCATTAGGCAACTCGATATTTGGTATACTTAGTCTTCCTGCCGTGGTTCTTCTCGGTGAAATTAGTTATAGCATATACCTGTTACATGGTATTGTGCTATACATGTGTTTTTCAGTGGTGTTCCCGAAGTTCATGAGCACAACAACACCCTCAATCCAGCTTTCCCTTGCGATGTGTCTGCTAGGACCTTTCCTTGTCTTGTTCTCTTGGATTACTTTTTCTACCATTGAAAGCCCATTCATACGAATCGGTAGGCATATTGCTCGCTATCTGTCACAAACCTTTAACAAAAAAATCAATGCACAGCGTGCCATGCATGCATGGACGGCCAACAACGGCTTGCATTCGGACATGCAGCCACGCGGGCGAATCAACGATGAAAGCCGTAGTTTGTAGGCCCCGATACCCCAACATTCATCCGACTAAGGAAAATAAACAAAACGACGAGGCCGAAAGAAATGTCGCTTCAAATGGTGATCTTATCAACATCGAGATCAAGTTGTTCGTAAATTGTGAGCTTAGCGACGGGCGCGTCATCGCTCAAATCGTGGATTACGCTCCTTCGTTTTCTGCGCTTCGCGAAAAACAGTTGGCTTCTCTTTTTGGCAGGGACTGCCAGAATCATTCAACTTTACCAGCTCAGCGGGGACTTTCCAGCATCAGAATTGTATGGGCTGACGGCTCAAATAAGGCGCTCGGCAGTTTCAATTTCCAGCAACATAGCCGAAGGGGCTGCAAGGGGCACTGACAAGGAATTCATCTATTTTCTTCACATTGCCCCGGGTTCTTTGGCGGAGTTTGATACTCAGTACATCCTGTCAAAAAGAGCTCTGGTTTACCCAAGGCTCTGCAGAGGTCGAGAAGTGCATTGAAAATGTGAGAAAGATGACATTAGGCTTGATTAAGCACCTGAAGAACAAATGAGCGGTGAAGAATGAATAGTTGGTGGTGAAAATTTCATTTCGACTCCTCACTCCTCACTGTTCACTCCTCATTCTTCACGGACGGTCATGAAAAAACGATATTATCCGGGTCTTCTCTTAGTCACCTTGACCATTCTCTGGATTGCTTTATCCAGCTTCTTCCGATTATCCCCGATCGATTTTTTAAAAAAGGGATTGAGGGTTTTTGCAGATCGCATACTGGCTGCAGCTTACATTGGCGATGAGCAGACAGTGAGGCATGCAACCGACAATTACCTCGTTGGGAATCGAAGCTTAAGATATTCATCATCTATCGATAGCTGGAGGGACGTTGAAAGACAAATTCCAGGATTCCGGATGCTGGGAGAATCCGGGCAAGTGGTTACTTTCTATGATATTCCATTCGTTTATGAAAAAAGCGATACACCTTACCTTCTCGCACTTCGCGAGCGTTACAGCCTTGAAAGCATTGTCAAAGATGCAGTCGGCGAATATGCCGCCATGCTTCGCCTGGGCGCATGGGTCGGTTCGCGTTGGGACCACGGTATCGATCCTCCTCCCGGAGGAGAGCAGGTATGCTACCCGATAGAAGTTGTCCAGGCTGGAGAGGCCGGTGCCAGACTGAACTGCGATATTTCTGCAAGACTCATGGTGCATGCAGCCACCGCCTTAGGTTGGCCCGCCCGGCTGGTCACTGCTTCAAGAGATGGCTATACGTGGGAACATGCGGTTTCCGAGCTTTGGTCAAATGTGTATAAAAAGTGGTTTGTGATCGATACGGATTTTAATGTAGTTTATGAAGCTGATGGGGCGCCCTTATCAGCTTTCGAACTTTGTCATCAAGGTCTTGAACTTCAGAGAAGCGGCCTCCTGCAGACACGGTATATTGCTCCTTCCAAGCCAAGCCTTGGACATATCGATTTAATGCCTTATTACAATTATGTACATATCGACATGCGTAACGATTGGTGCTCCCGCCCTCTGCCCACAGGAAGCCCGGCGGGGGGAGACTTGGGGACATGGTGGACTTCGAGGCCCTCTCTTAATGCTCTGTTGACGGCGAAACGCCGCGTAGACGATCCTGCGCTTTTCAACTGGGCTGTAAACTGGGTATCCATTTATGCGCTAAGTGCCGAAAGGGTGTCTGGAAGCCTGGTCTCCATAGAGATCGGCCTGGCGGGCTACAGTCCAACTTTCAAGGCTTTCGAAATTTCTTTCGATGGCGGCGTGTGGCATAAAGTCGAACAGCCGGGCTATGTTTTGATTGCAGGTGCCGGAGAGCACGTTGTCAGGGCCAGACTACTCACAATTTCGGGATATGTCGGGCCGGTATCTGAAGTGTCATTTCAGGTTTCGCGCGCCGGTGAATAGCCTCAGTTCAGTTTTGATTTTGAAAGACTGATAAGCGCCCGATAACCACGTTTTTCAGGATGACGAAGAGATGTTGCGTCGAGTCTGTAGCTCAATTGTCAGGCGAATCCGGGACGGGAAGTGGGAAAGTTTAAACACGCCGCTTATGATCGCGGCAGCATTGGACTTCTGAAATGATCTCGGTTGTCAGCGTTTTTAATGACGAGCAAAAACTCAACAGTCGATTGCTTGCTGCGCTTAAAAGGCAGACAGCGGCGCACGACCTCGTTCTCGTTGACAACCGGGAGCATAGTTTTGCAGGCGCCGCCACTGCGCTCAACTGGGGTGCAACCAGGGCCAAAGGGCAATGGATCGTCTTCGTGCATCAGGATGTGGAGTTTATTGCCAACGACTGGTTGGTTCGAGCGGAAGAGATGTTGACCGAATTGGCTCCCGAAGGATGGTGCGGGGTTGCCGGGCGCACCAGCGCCGGCCGTTGGCGTGGCCTGCTGCGAGACAGAGCGATGGTCTTTGGCGAGCCGTTCCTCGATCCCCTGGAGGTCCAGACCCTCGACGAGGTAGTATTGATCCATCGAAATCGCGGGGAGGGGCATCGCTATTTTGATGATGCTTTGCGTGGTTGGCATGCCTACGGAGTTGATGCCTGCTGCTCTGCCTTACGCAATGGCGCAAAGAACTATGTCTTGCCTTTGCCGATCTGGCATGATTCCAATTCTAGCAATCTTGCCGGACTGAGCGAAGCGCATCATCGAGTCTGGCAGAAACACAGATCAGCCTTCCCCAGGATCTATACAACTTGCGGAGTTTTGCCGGACCCTTATCGGCGGGTTGGAAGCTATCGGTTGCTTACTTCCCTGCAGTGGCTTTGGAATTGGCGCTACGCCGGTTGGCTCCGGCTCGCCCGGCAATATGATTTCCGCGCTACGCCGTGGGAAACCCTGGAAAAACTGACGCTGCAATACCCTGTGGTCGAGTGTCGACATCCGCGTGCATCGTTCAGGACAATCGAAGGGACTGCGTTTACAGACAGGACGAATGCGCCTCGCCGAATCATACATCGTTTCGAAGGTTTGGAGGGCGGAGATTGTGCATCGCCCTGCCTCGTGACAGCGCCTGAACTTGCAAGAGGCATCACGGGCCTGCAATGGCTCCCCGGCGGTGTTCGACGGCTGCTGATATGTTTATATCTCGGGGAGACACATGCACGAGTGAGCCACTGGCGGAAGGTGATTGGCCGCCCCTTCACATGCGCGCTTGCAGTGGAAGCCGATGGAACACGCTGGGCCATTCTGGATGTTGACATTTAATTTATGGCATTTCGATAGGGTTATGGGAAGGCCAAACTCGGAGGCTGTATGAATAGAATGGCCCTCAATGGGGGGCAACACCTGCCCGGGTCGGCCAAACCGCCGCCAAGGGTCGTGATCGTCGTTCTCAACTACTTCGGTATTGACGACACCCTGAAGTGCCTCGACTCACTACACTCCGTCAAGTACGACAACTGGCAGACGGTGGTTGTCGATAACGGCTCATTTCCGCCTGAGCACGATGACATCGCAAGGGCGCATCCGTGCGCCGAGGTGGTTCGCAGCGATACGAATCGAGGCTGGGCTGGGGGAAACAATCTCGGTATCCAATTTGCTCTCCAGAACGGCGCTGATTATATAATTTTGCTGAATAACGATACTATCGTGTCCGGGGATTTGATCGAAAAGCTTTTGGGAGCCTCGCTAACAAACGGGCAGTTCGGTATCCTGGGGCCTGTGATCAATAACATGGATGAGCCGGACACTGTGCAGACGGACGGATGCGTTTTCAACCGGGCTGACGGAGGCGCCGGGTTTTTTCAACGCAAGGAGATTCCGCTCGGCTCTCCGAAGATCACCGAAGTCGACATTGTCAATGGCTGCTGCATGATGATCTCCAAACGGGTGTTCGATTCGATCGGTCTGATCGACGAACGATTTTTTCTCATCCACGAGGAGAGCGATTTTTGTATGAGGGCGCGTGAAGCCGGGTTCCGATGTGGTGTAATCGGAAAATCCCTGGTGTGGCACAAGCATTCGGCCAGTTTCACGCGGGCCGGGAACTGGAGGCAGAGGTATTACCACGTACGGAACCTCTTTCTTCTGCTTCGCAGCCATCCGCCCAATCGCCAGGAAGACCGATCGAAGTATCGGTCGTGGCTTGAGTACTCTAAGCATCTTTACTATTGCTATTGCCTGGAACGAGAACAGAACAGCGACCAGGGAACACGTGCGGTCGTCCAGGGCCTCTGCGATGCATTATCGGGACATTATGGGCCTTATGAATCCCGCTTCACATTTGTTTGCCGACTGATGCATCTGCTCTTGGAGCAAGCATGGAAATGGCGCGGCAGCAAGGCAGCAGATAATAGCTCACCACAGAGGCACAGAGAGCACGGAGCAAACCTGTGAACCGTGAACAGGAAAAAGGGTCAAAGGTGAAATGTTTTTTCAGCTCACCGCTCACTCAGACCTGCTAACTGTTTTTCTCTGTGTCCTCTCCATGGCCTGTCCACGACCAGACTCTGCGGTGAATCCTTTTTGAAAGTCGAACGATGAGATTTCTATTCTGCATGTATGATACTCCCTGGCCCATCCGCGGAGGGCAGCAGCTCCATTCATATAACATGATTCAGGCTCTGGCTTCTCTGGGTCACGACGTGCACCTGGCATCGTGCGGTGACGTCAGTGGATTTCCTGTTCATAAGCACAGCGGATGGTCTGTATCGGGGCTTTCCGAACCCGGCGATTATGTCCCGGGACAAAATCCAAATTCTGTTCATCGATGGCTTGCCGAGCGCTGGATGCAATATTGGGGAACCCCGATATGGCTCCTTTCGTCTATCGATTTGCTGGTAGAGGAATTCAAACCCGACACAGTTATTGTGGTAGGCCTGCAGGCCCTTCCTCTGGCGGCGGCAACACGTAAAGTTCCCACAGTCTGGTACGCTGCAGATGATTGGGTGCTGCACTATCTGACACTTGCCAAAAGGGGCTCTCCCGTCAGCCGTGTTCATTCGATTCGAGACGCTGCATTGAGCCTCTGCTATGAAAGAAGCCTCTCCGGCCGAACAGGAGGAGCTATTGCCGTTTCAAAGCGTGACCAGAAGGCGCTGCGATGGATAGGCGGGTTTCCACATGTGTCACTTATCCCCAATGGTGTTGATGCCGAATTTTTTCAGCCAAAACCGGAGAAAGAGTCGGAAAAACCTTCAACATGTTTTTGGGGCAGGATGGATTTTGCACCGAATGTCGACGCAATGGTATGGTTTTGCCGCGAAGTTTGGCCCGTACTCCTCGACGATTTCCCCGACGCTGTGATGACCGTCGTTGGCGCCAATCCAACGTCCGACGTGAACGAACTTGCAATGGAACGCAACGTAACAGTGACCGGTGAAGTTGACGACATAAGACCTTTTGCCTGGGATTCCCAGGTGGTGGTTATGCCGATTCGAACCGGCGGGGGAATAAAAAACAAGCTTCTCGAAGCCTGCGCAATGGGCAGACCCATTGTGGCCAGCCAAACCGCCATCGCCGGGCTGAATATCAGGGATGAATCGTCTGAACCCTGGATTGTTGCACATAACAGGGAAGATTGGATAAACGCAATAAAGCTGCTATGGAAAAATCCGGAAATCCGGCAGCAATTAGGCCGTTCAGCTAGAGATTACGTGGTAAGAAATCATTCCTGGCGCCAAGCTGCCAATAAGTTTGTCGACTTTATTGCTAAGGTGACAGGAAAGACTACGAAATGGTAACCGTTCACTCCGACTTGCTCAAATCCACCACAAAGGCAGGACATGGTCCGGACATGAAGAGACCGCAAGAAGCGGGAAGCTTTTACTCCTGCTCAGCGTAACCTGTTGTTTCCTCTGTGCTCTCTCCATGTCCGGACCATGTCCCGTCTCTGTGGTGAGTTCACCCCGGCTACAGGGCGCCGATGACCTCCAGGCCAAAGGCCTTTTCCGGGACATCCCGCACTGATTTTTCTTTGAATTTCGAAATGGGAATTTATTACTGAAAAGTGGCTTACCGAACGCGGGCTAGCGCCGTTAACAATGGATAAATATCGCCATTTTCCTTATGCGACGTCACCGTTATCAAATTGGCACACTCTATGCTCCTTCAGGCGGTGTTAGGAGTAATCGGGAATAATGTCTTGTCCGATCAGGGTACATTTTAATGGGGAGAGTGGGAGAATAGAGCATGAAAAAAAAACTTTTTATACTGATTCTGGCGATATCCTTTTTTTCTTCGGAAGTTTTTGCCCGCACCACGATTACCGCTAGCGGAGGCACATTCCCAACGATGGGAGATTTTACCTACCTGGGCGCGTTCCAGATGCCGAGCGTCGAGAACAACACATATGGCCTGGGACTTGCCTTCCGCTCTGTAGGAGGGGTGCCGCATCTGCTTTCGATGGGGCGTCTTGCCGGGACGGGTGTGGGAGGAAATGCTTGGCCTATCTATGAAGTCACAGTTCCGATCAGCAATCTCAGTTCGACTTCTCAGGGGCCGGGGAATGCTCCATCCACCTTTCCGACTGCCTCCCTTTATATGGACTGGTACAGCACGTATGGTGACCTTACCGGCCCACTGGAACAGGGGCAAAATATTACCGGTCTTTATTGGGATGCAAATAGCTCGCGGCTCTATTTTACCACGACCTCCCTCTATGCCGGAGGAGGTATGGACGTTGATACCCCTACATTGGGATTTCTCGATTGTTCGGCGAGCGGGGCTTGCACGTCGGGCGGTCCTTCCCCGGCGGCTCACGGCCTTTGGGGATATCAGGGACGAGCTTTTCAGCGGGTAAACTATGGCGTTATAAATATTCCATCCGACTTTGCCTCAGCTTATGTTCCGTCTTCCGTATGTCCTAACCCGAATGATTGTCTTGCCTCCGGCTTTGGCGGCTACCAAAGTGTGATGTCATACAGCAATGTCAGTATGGGGCCTTCACTCACTGCCTTTGGTTCTCCGACTGCATCCACAGGCAACACATCAAATATGAAATGCTCAGCGCAAGTAAGTGGAAGTTGGCCTTCAAATTGCCTGCCTCCAAAGGTGCTTCTTGAGTACCCCTACGGTGGGGCCATGTGGACTTCCGGCACGTTTCCCCCTGTTGGATCGGAGCGATGCATAACACCTGATTGCAAGCTGCAAAATATATACTGTGGATCTACCGGGCCTGCATGCCTCGGGCAAAATGGTCAACAGTCATTACCGGGTTGTGCTTACGATGCCAGCGGCGATACATTCTATTATCAAGGCAACTCAGTGACATCCAGTTCCAGATCATTATACCCGGTCACGGGAAATACTACGGTGATCGGGACTAAATCAGCCATCCCCGGGACCGGCTATTGGGGAGTGGATGTCATAGCGCAAGGCGGGGCGTGGATACAGACCGCTAACAAGGAAGGTATTCTTTTTGCCGCAGATTTTGCGGCCGGGGATGTTCGTTATGTATCTTCTCAGACCCAAGCCGACAGCATCGAATCCGGCTGGCTGGTCTATAGCCGGGCGCAACTTGCCAGCATTGCAAGCGGGACAGTGCAGTCCGGGGTATCGGCGTGTACTTCCGGGGGGAGTTTGCCTTGTTATACCAATTCTGGGACAACTCCGGGAAGTCAGCAGCCAAGCGTATATGTGATACCATATCCAGGTTTGCCTTATCCTTATCCAAATTCCAGCCCCACGTCATTTCTTGGGACATCCAGCACGTCCATAACTATCGGAACACCGAATGGGACAGGGGCCAATAGCGGCTATTACGTTTTTACAACACAATCCGGACTGGCATATGCTCCTGGAACTAATGTTACCCTTTATAATAATTCAGCTAGTATAGTGGGCTTAGTTGCTTCCTATTCTGGAACGACTATGGTTATTAAGCCGTATGAGACCAATGGATCGGGTACATTTTCAAGCTGGTATGTTGGCGCAGGCGATCAGATAAATGTGAATGCCGGAGGCATGGGAGCGAGCGGGCGCGTGCCTTGGGCTTCGACACAAGGCGTGGCATATGATTCTGTCGGTCAAAATCTTTATGTCTTGCAGGGAGCCAATGCTGTAGCGGGTCAGATTGTATATGTCTACCATGTGAACGACCCAGCCAGCGGCCCTGCGGTGACGGCCTTCACCTTGCCGGCCACTTACGCATCTCAGTCTAATATGCCAATCACCACGTTCACGGGGACGGAACTTGGCGGCGGCTCCCTGACGGGCTACTGCATCAATCAATCGGCTACGGCGCCAACGACCGGCGCCTGCTCCGGGACAGGTTGGCAAAGTACTGCCCCGACACAGGTTAATGCAGCCGGAACAGGTTCGCAGACATTTTATGCCTGGGTCACAGACGGCAAGACCGTCTCCAGCAGCGTGAGCGCTACCGTGCAGACCGGGACTTATTATAGTGTGACTCCATCGGCGGGCTCCAATGGGGCCATATCACCAAATACTGCGCAAAGTATTCTCAGCGGTCAGCAGACTACATTCACGGTCACGCCCGGCAACGGCTATACGCCTTCTATGGGCGGCACTTGCGGCGGTACTTTATCAGGCTCCACTTACACAACCAATCCTATAACAGCCGCCTGTACCGTATCCGCCACTTTCAACCCTATTACATACTCGATTACGGCCACGGCGGGTTCAAATGGGAGCATCAGCCCTTCAGGGTCTGTTCCGGTTAACAGCGGGGCGAACCAAGCCTTCACAATCACTGCGAACACGGGGTACCAGGTCGCATCCGTGCTGGTTGACGGCGTGTCGATTGGCGCGACGGCGAGCTACACGTTTTCCGGCGTCACAGCGAACCACACCATCTCTGCGACATTTGCACCACTCACTTATACTATCACACCCAGTGCGGGGCCAACGGGGCGATCTCTCCTTCCACCGCCGTAATGGTGAGCGCCGGCGCGACTAAAGACATTCACAGTCACTCCAAGTTCAATTATCCGCTTCTGTAGGAGGATTGCGGGGCCTCTTTAGCGGGTCACAACTTATACGTTACCAATGCCGTAACAGCTAATTGTACTGTAACTGCTACATTTACTTCACAGCTTGCCCAGTATACAATCACACCCAGTGCAGGTTCAAATGGCACCATCAGTCCATCTGCATCGGTTCAAGTAAATAGCGGTGGCACTCAGACATTTAGCGTTACGCCAAATTCCGGATATACCGCGTCAGTAGGAGGTACCTGCGGCGGATCTTTAGCAGGCACAACTTATACCACCAATGCCATAACAGGAAATTGCACCGTAACCGCTGCATTTAGTCAGCAGCAGGCTTCAAATCCGCTTATCCAGTCCAGCAACGTAACATACCTGGGGGCATTCACGGTTCCAAACGTCTATCGTAAGTCAAGCTGAGTCCACCCAGTATAGCGGCGGCGCGATAGGATTCAACCCGAGCGGCAACGGCGGCGCCGGTTCGCTGCTTTTGGAAGGATTATCGGGACAAAACAGCAACGGCCTTTACGCGGCGGAAATTTCGATACCGGCCAACGCGAATCTCTACACCGGCAGCAGCGCCTCGGGCTTCACCTCTTCCAGCACCGCCGGCTTCGTGTCGCCAAACAGCAGCAGCCCGTACTTTTGGGACATCTCCCAGGGCAATTACATGGACGTTGGCAGCAGTGGTGCAAATGAGAGCAGCAACTGCCGGAACGGCTGGGGTATAGGCGGCATGTATGTGAATAGCACCGGGACAATATACGCTACGAGCTTTTGCTGGTACGATGAGCTTGAGATGGCTAGTGGAGCGTCTGGCGCCGGTTTGAGCGTCCTGCCCCTGCTGGAACACAATGATTCGCCCCTTTCCGGCTCGACCTACTCAGGACAATATGGACTGAATCATTGGCAGCTATTTTAGTGGCAACACCGGCGATCTGAACAGCGGCGCCCTTGCTTCCATTCCTTCGGCATTCCAATCTCAATTAGGCGGAACGATGCTTGTCGGCGCCAACCCTACCGGGATGTCCAATATCGCCGCACCTCATTTGGGCCGGCTCTTACAGCTTTCAACCCGGCCAATTTCGGGGCAGCGAACGCCTTCCCTTCGTCTGTGAACGCCAGTGCTCTGGTCCAGCTACCCGGGAAATCACCAGACTCTTGGCTCGTACAGCGGTTCTTGGTAAACCAATATATCTCGATGGCCGACGGGTTTAGCGCCATAGCCTTTCCGCCCAACAGCCGGAGCGTGCTCGTGATGGGGACTCATGGGGTTGGTGGGCCCGGACTTGCGTGTCCGTCCATGGCAACTTCCGGTGTTGGCTGTTATGGAGAATACACCTCCAATTGCAGCGAGGTGTGCATGGCCAGCCCGCCCAGCGGTTCCGGAATTCCAACTTGCGGGTCCGGGAACTCCACCTGCGGCGGCTATTCCAGGGGCACTTGGGACTGCTGCTACGATCCCGCGGGTTTGGCAGCAAATCCGGGCGGACATGGCAACACGTCGTGGCCTGTTGTGAGCTACGTGTGGGCATACGACGCTGGAAATCCTGATGGAAGCAACACCACAGGGAATAATGTTCCCAGTATGCCATCAACGGCATCCGGGTACACCGGAAATACGACAAGGAATAATCTTACCGCCGTGAAACTCGGCTACGTGAATCCGTGGGACCTGTATCCTTACGCCACCTGGCAACTCAACGATCCTTTCAACGCAGCCGCCAACAAGGCGCAGAGCGGTTACCAAACCAGCGGAACGTACGATCCTGTAAGCGGCAAGCTCTATGTGTCACTTCAAAATGCTCAGTCTACACTTCCTGATTATCGAGGTGTATCAGATAACTCCAGCCGCAACCACACAGGTCACAATAACGGCATCCGCAGGTTCCAGCGGCAGTATCAGCCCGTCAGGATCGGTTCAAATAAGCAGCGGGAGCAGTCAGGAGTTCACGATTGCGCCCAATGCAGGTTACTCACCCTCTGTTGGAGGAAGTTGCGGCGGCACATTCTCCGACAACATTTTTACGACCGGTCCCATAACGGCGAGTTGTACAGTTACTGCCACTTTTACTCTAATTCCGCCGCCTGCCGCTCCGTTTCTGCCAAACTGACAGGCGGTGAGCAGAAAAAGCAGTGAGCGGTGAGAATTTCACCGTTCACTGCTAACTCTCCGCGCCTTCCGTGCAGTGAAAAGTTGGGTGTAGGGATTCGAAGACATGGGTGGTTATAAAAACCTACAGAAACGGTTGTGAACCACAAGGAATCCGGAGACACGGAGATGAGGGGATGGGCCGATCCCTTCGTCTCCGTGCCTCGCTTACCGTTTTGCAATCCAGGCATATCTTAATTAAAGAGAGTCCCGTCTCATTCCTCGCCGGTGCATTATTCCAGGGCCACCAGGAAAGCAACCGAGCCTGTACTGTCGTTGATTCATGACTTTGTTGAAAATTGGTCATCCAGTTTGGCGCGAGGTGCAGTCTATTAGATATTCCCTAACAAGGAGGCGTATAGAATGCAATTTCCAATTTATGATTCGGGAGTTTCTGCAATAATTCCTTCACATAATATGGCAAAATTCCTTGATCGCTGTTTAGTGTCAATTCAAGGACAAACACGCCCAGTAGATGAAATCATCATCGTTGATGATGGTTCCACTGATAATACTGCTACATTATTAAAAGATTTTAAAACGTCGATCCCTAACGTGACGTGTATCCGGCAGAGTAACCTTGGGCTCTCTGCAGCGCGTAACTGCGGACTAGCTAAAGCCAGACATGAAATTGTAGCTTTTATAGATGCCGATGATACATGGATGCCTATCCATATTGAAGAATGCTGTAGTGCATTCAGTACTTTCCCGGATGCAGCAATATCTATTTCCAAGTACGAATTAATATATGAGGATAGAGATGAGAATGATGATATGCAAAAGGTGTACATGGGGAGAGATTTTATCAGGTTTATCAATGATATAGTAATAGACAGTAGTGAGGGTAAATACTTTTTAATTAATTCGGATGTGATGTTGCACAATATAATAATGAATCGTTTAAGCTTTCATATGTCCAGTGTCGTTATAAACCGTGCTCACTTTCAGGGGACATTCAGCTTTGACCGGAATATCTCGCCTGCTGGAAATCCTCATGGTGAAGACGCTGACTTTCTCTGTCAGTTCCTCACCGCCGGCCTTAGGCTTCTTTATATAGACAATCTACATACGTTGTATCATCTTCATCCGGGTAATAAGATATACAGTGCCAGAGACGCTGCTTCGATTGCCTGTGAAAGGGCTAAACGAACCACTCCTCACTTAACCAAGCGGTTAATGTATTGTAGAACATATAAAGAGTACTCGTATGTACTGGAAGCCCTATCCAATACATACTGGATGATAGCATCGTTATTGTCCGATATGGGACGCTTCAGGGAATCGAACCACTATTTTCAAATGAGCTTCCGCCTGGTGAAACACTTCGCCACATTTAAACACATAGTGGCGTATTCCGTATTGGGAGATAAAGGAATGTCGTATCTAATGCGTACCCTTCAGAGGCTTAAACGATTACCGACCCAGGCAAAATGACCTCCGCAACTTCCTGTCGACTATATCATTATGAAAAAATGAAAACATCATTTAAGCATATTGTACTCTTATTCATGCGAGCGCTCTCCTTGCCGGTATATCTTTTATACAGGCTGGAATCGATTTTTGTTGGTGATCGAAAAGCATTCGGGATGGTCGCTCAGTGGGTATCTATAATACCCGGGTTAACGGGAGAATATTTCCGTCGGGCTTATCTCCAGTGGGCCACCGGCCTGAGTTTGAGGGATTGCTGCATTAGCTTCGGCACGACATTTTCAGACCAGCGGGTGAGGATTGGCGACGGCGTATACCTGGGCAGAGGGTGCGATATAGGCTATGCTGATATCGGTCGGAACTGCGTTATGGGAAGCAGCGTACACATTATAAGCGGTTTGAGACAGCACGGGTTCGAAAATCTCGACGCCCGCATCAAAGACCAACCGGGGGAATTGTCATTGGTATCGATCGGGGAGGATACCTGGATCGGCAACGGAGCGATCGTCGCCGCGGACGTCGGGAAAAAATGCGTGATCGGGGTCGGATCGGTGGTCGTGAAGCCCATTCCCGATTTTGTGATAGCCGCAGGCAACCCAGCCAGGGTCATCAAATACAGAAAAGCGTTCACCACGGAAAAATAACAGCAGCTTAGACTGATATGCTTCCCAAAATTTCAAGAAACTACACGTTATCGGTGTAGAGAAAACCAAAATCCAACGATATCAACAGGAAAGCAGAAGTATTTTCCCCCTTATTCTCAGGACTTTGAAATAGCCATTTTTTATCCGTGTTCATCCGTGTTCATCCGTGTCTAACAATGCAAGATTCATTTGCAAGGCTATTATACACCATGAATAACCAAGGTCAGAAACCGTACTATGAAAGCAGGGACGGAGTTTTTGCCTCCTTTCGTGAAATGATTCAGGAAATCATTGAGTATCGTGAACTCCTTTTTCAAATGACGCTTCGCGATGTGCGCATCAGGTACAAACAGGCTGTCATGGGGTTTGGCTGGGCGATTTTTATGCCGATGATGATTGTCGCGGCCGGATTGCTGATTAAGATCGTTATGGCGCAGATGTCCGGCGGCAGGCTCGAGGCGGCAGGCGCCGCGAGTATGATGGTCAAAGCTTTGCCTTGGTCATTTTTCATTGGTGCAGTCGGTTTTGCCACGAACAGCCTCACATCGAACGGCGGCCTTGTGACCAAAATCTATTTTCCCAGAGAGATATTTCCGCTTTCCGCCACCTTGGCGCAACTGCTCGACACGGCAATCGGCGGTATTCTGCTCGGGGTGATTCTTTTTGGGTTTATGAAGATCGGCATCTCTATTGAAATTTTATGGATATTCCCACTGGTGCTGTTGCTGCTGATGTTCACCATCGGGGCAGGGCTGTTGCTCAGTTGCGCCAACCTGTTTTTCCGCGACGTTAAATACATCGTTCAGGTGCTCGTCACGTTCGGGATTTTTTTTACCCCTGTCTTTTACGACGCAGTCAACCTGGGCCCCACAGGGTGCAAAATTATCATGCTAAATCCCCTGGCCCCTATTTTTGAAGGCCTGCGCCTGTCAATCGTGGATCATCATAACCTGGCCCGCTCCCTGGTTGTGGCTGCGGCTTCAGGTCAGGACGCGGTAGCTTGGCAGCCATCCTATCTTCTCTACTCCTCAATTTGGGCAATTGTTCTATTCTTCGGGTCCTGGATGATTTTCCACAAGCTGGAAAGTATTTTCGCCGAGTATGTCTGAAACAGGCCGGCAGCAAGACCGGGAGGCAAGTTTCACCGCAGAGACTGGTCATGGACAGGCCAGGGAGAGGACACAGAGAAAAGAAAATTCAACAAGATCATCTGTGATCTCAGGGCTTAGAAATAGCCACTGCGGTGAAGGGATAAAGGGAAAGAGGAGTTTTCGACGGCTTTCTTTGCCCTTTTAGGAGAAGTGAAGTTCAATGGCAGAACATGCAATAGAGGTTGCAGAGGTCTGGAAAAAATTTCGCCGCGGTCAACTTCATGACTCTCTGCGGGACTTCATTCCAGCCATTGCAAGACGTCTTCATCGGAAAAGCTCCGAGAGTGCCGACTTGAGCGGAAACGCTTTCTGGGCGCTCAGGGATGTGAGTTTTCACGTGGATCGCGGAGAGGCGCTGGGCATTATTGGTCCTAACGGGGCCGGCAAGAGTACAATGCTCAAAGTGTTAGCCCGCATTCTCAAGCCCAACATGGGCAGCATCAAGGTAAACGGCCGCCTTAACGCGCTGATAGAAGTCGCCGCAGGCTTTCATCCCGATCTCACAGGCCGTGAGAATATCTACCTCAACGGGTCGATATTGGGTATGAAGAAGCGGGAAGTTGACCGCAAGCTCGACCTGATCATTGAATTTTCAGGGGTCGAACCTTTTATCGATACTCCGGTGAAGCGCTATTCGTCGGGCATGCAGGCTCGGCTTGGGTTTTCAGTTGCCGCTCACCTAGACCCGGACATCCTGCTCGTTGACGAAGTCTTGAGTGTCGGGGATGCGCAATTTCAGAACCGCTGTATCGCCAGCATGAACGATAAAGTGAAAAATGGCGCTACCATAATTTTTGTCAGCCACAATCTGAAGGCAGTGGCTGAGCTTTGCCCCAAGACCCTGGTTCTGCATCACGGCGAGACCGCGTTTTTTGGAAGAAGTGCGGAGGGCCTCAGTCGATACATGGAATTGGCAAACAACACAAAGATTGAGCACGCTGACGCGCAGATCGCATTGACGCACGCCTCCTGGAATACCTCCGGGAACGACTTTATAAGGCCGGGTGATTCATTTGAGCTAAAAATCGGATTGCGCTTTCTGCAGCAGGTTGCCCAACCGACATTTGAACTGGTGCTGGGTCGAATGACCGATGGTTTGTCCATGTACCATGCAGCGGCCCAACAACTCGGCGTTCCACCACGAATTTATGAAGAAGGTGAGGAAGTACTGCTGAGTTTTAAAGGTAAGATCAATCTATTAAGGGGACTCTATTCCGTCGGGTTTAGAGTATGTATCCAGCCACAGGGTACGCATATCTTGCCCCTGCATTCAATATGTCAGTTTCATGTCCACGAGACTGCATCTATTTGGGGTATGGTCGATCTTGATTGCACTGCATCGGAGTCTCGGATTGAAGAGAGTATCATATCGTGTGCGCAAGAATGATTATGTTTGCATTTTCGCACCCGGGAGGCCCTATTAAAGCTCTTGCTCTTTACACGACAATCTACCCCGGGGTCGAACCCTACTTAGGGGACTGGTATCGCTCTGTGGTGGAACAGACGGATCAGGACTTCCAGCTATGGATAGGCTTGGACGCTCTGTCGATCGAAGCCGCAAAGGATGCAATGGGTGGAGATGCGAAAGCGATCTGGGTAGCGGCTGCCCCCGGAGATACGCCGGCACAGATTCGGCAGCGGGCCCTCGCGCAGATTGTGGAAGCCGGCGACGGGGTGGTATTGGTAGACAGCGACGATGTGTTGCATGCCTCCCGTGTGGCTTCAGCCCGTAAAGCTCTGCGGTCGAGCGACCTCGCCGGGTGCGCGTTGCGGCTTGTCGATCAGCAAGGCCGCGACCTTGGCTTGACCTTCGGTCTGCCGCCCCACGCCAGGTCTGAGGACGTGTTGCCGAGGAACAATGTCTTCGGCCTTTCGAACTCGGCCTTTCGTTCAGATTTGCTTCGGCGGTGTTTGCCGATTCCGGCTTCTGCGGCGCTCGTGGACTGGTTCCTGGCGACACGGGCATGGCTTTATGGGGCAAGGTTGGCTTTCGATGCCGTCGTTCGGATGGACTACCGGCAGCATGGAGCGAATATGGCGCAGGTGAGACCCCCTTTCACCCCTGGCCAGGTAAGTCGGGATACCGAGCGTGTGCGTCAACATTTTCAGATCTTGCGTGCTGCTGCCAAGAAGGATTGTTTGGCCGACCGCTTGGCCGAGTTAGAGCGAGTGGCGGCCGATGTCGAAGCATTTCACCAGTGTGTCGTTCTCCAAGCAGCTCGCCTTGACCTCTACGTTCAAGCCCTTGAGGCCTTGGAGATGCCGCCGCTCTGGTGGTCATGTGTTGCCCATCCATCGTTAAAGAAAATGTGGTCAGAATAAGGAGCAGAGTATGACAACCGTAAGGTTTGGCGACCTTGTCGTTGGGCCGGGCAATCCCCCGTACATCGTTGCGGAGATCGGTTCCAACCATAACGGCGACATGGACCTCTGCCGGCGGCTCATCGATGCGGCCGCTGAAGCAGGCGCCCATGCGGTCAAGTTCCAATCATGGACTGATTCCTCGCTTATCGCAAAAGAGGAGTATGATCGAAACACCCAGTATTCGGACAAGAAGCGGCATTTCGGCTCACTCCGGGAAATGGTGAAGGCCTACCAGTTAACCGCCGATCAGCATCTGGAAGCTCACTCTTATTGCAAGGCGCGGGGCATAGCTTTCTGTTCAACTCCTTTTTCTCCGGAAGAAGCGGACCTGCTTGAAAAGCTGGACGTGCCGTTTTTCAAAATTGCATCCATGGATATCGTGCATCTTCCTCTCCTGAAGCATGTAGCTCGTAAGCAGCGGCCGATGGTCATCTCGACGGGTATGGCAACTTTGGCGGAGATCGAACAGGCGGTCGAAACGGTCCGAGGCGAAGGTAACGATCAAATTGTGCTGTTGCACTGCATTGCTATATATCCTCCCGACTACGACATGATTCATCTGCGGAACATGGCGACTTTGCAGCAGGCGTTCGATGTGCCGGTAGGGTTCAGCGACCACACTCTAGGCACGGCTATAACGCTCGCCGCCATCACGCTGGGGGCGTGTGTCATCGAGAAGCACTTTACCCTCGATAAGGATATGGCGGGATGGGATCACTCCATCTCAGCAGATCCCGCCGAGCTGCGGATAATCGTAGAAGAGGGAAATAATATTTTCACCGCACTGGGCAGCAACAGGCGGACGGTAAGCGACGATGAGATCGAGAAGCGCAAGAAATTCAGGCGGAGCTTGGTAGCACGTCGCGCACTCCCGCATGGTCACGTGCTCACCGAGGAGGACCTCGACGCCAAGCGTCCCGGCACCGGCGTTTCGCCCGATGAACTCCCCTATGTTATTGGCCGAAAACTGGCCAGAGATGTGCTGGTGGACGAAGTCATCCACTGGGCGGACCTGCAGTGATCCTCTCCGGGAGTTGAAATGAACCTGCCGGTTATCATTCTGGGTGGCGGGGGCCACGCCAAAGTATTGATCGAAGCCTTGTTGCTGCAGCATAGGGAAGTGCTCGGTTATACCGACCCTGACGAGGCGCTGGGGATGGTTTTAGGTTTATCCCGCCTGGGCGATGATCAAGCGATTTTGAAATATGACCCGGAGAAGCTGAAACTCGTGAACGGAGTGGGTTCCATAGCCTCTACGTCATCCCGCAGGAGGTTATACGAGCTGTTTTGGAGCAAGGGCTATCGGTTTCAAAATGTTGCTCATCCTTCAGCCGTCATTGCATCAGACGTTCTGCTCGAGGAGGGAGTCCAGATCATGGCCGGAGCGGTGGTGCAGCCAGGGAGTCGCCTGGGAGCCAATACCATCATTAACACCGGTGCTGTGGTTGAGCATGACTGCGATATAGGAGCCCATGCGCATATTGCGCCCGGCGCGGTTCTCTCCGGGAACGTGCGCATCGAGGAAGGCGTGCACGTCGGTGCCGGTGCCGTCATCATACAGGGGGTGGCGATCGGCGAGAAAAGCATCATCGGCGCCGGTACGGTCGTGTTGAAAGATGTTCCATCGTGCGTCACTGTCGTTGGGGCTCCAGGCAAGGTAATTCGCCGTCATGTACAGTGAGTAGACTCCCGGTGATGGACCCGGCAACAGGGCAGGTTTACTGGATCTAAGGGGCAGGCAGGTACGGTTGTTCACAATCAAAGGCGGGCTATGATGGATTCCAAAAACGAGCAATTTCTCGAGAGCGTGGTCATTTCTCCCAGTGCCTCGATAGCCGAAGCTATTGCGCATCTGGACAAGGCCGGAACCGGCGCGCTCGTACTGTGTTCGACCGGACGGAAGCTTTATGGTCTTCTGACTGACGGCGATATACGCAGGGCAATAATGAACGGGGTTTCACTGGAAACCGCCTGCGATAGCATCGCCACCAGGAAGCCGGTGACCGTGCAGTCCTCCATTTGGGCCGCAGAGGCTCTGCATATAATGAATCGGCACGACATCAATCATTTGCCCGTGGTTGATGAGGAGGGAGATCTCCAGAATTTTCTGCTGCGGAAGGATTTGATTGCGAAACAAGATATCTTGGCCGATGCCGCGAAACGGCTCGATAGCGTCGTCATCTCCCCGGCCGCCTCGATTGCCGACGCCATTTCGCGCCTGGACAAGGCTGGGACCGGGGCGCTGGTGCTATGTTCGAGTGGCCGGGTTCTTTGTGGGTTGCTGACTGACGGCGATATACGCAGGGCCATTCTGCATGGGATCCCTCTGGAAAACGGCTGCGATAGCATCGCCAACCCGAACCCTCTGACCGCTCAGCGCTCCATTTCGGCCGGCGAAGCCCTGCAGATGATGAACCAGCACGACATCAATCATCTTCCGGTTGTTGATGAGGAGGGCAACGTAGTTGCATTACTGTTGCGAAAAGACCTCGTCAGCGAAGAGCACCCTGGCCTTTCGGCAGTTATTATGGCAGGCGGTCTTGGGAAGCGGTTGCTTCCCCTGACGGAGCGAGTTCCCAAACCGATGCTTCCGGTAGGGGACCGGCCCCTGCTGGAGCTGACGATCCAAAAGTTGCGCGGCTTTGGTATCCGGAATGTAAACCTGACCACCCATTATCTGCCGGAAAGCATCGTGAATCATTTCGGTGACGGTCAAGCTTTCGGGGTCAGGCTGAATTATTTGAGGGAAGATCACCCGTTGGGCACGGTGGGCGGGCTGAAACTGATGAAAAGGGCCGATGGGCCGATCGTGGTGATAAACGGAGACATATTGACCGGAGTTTCATTTGAGGAAATGCTGGTCTTCCACCGCAAGTACGGCGCAGAGCTCACGATGGGGGTTCGTAAATACGAGGTGAAAGTTCCCTTCGGCGTTGTGGAATGCGACGACGTGCGAGTCACGGACCTTCAAGAAAAACCTTCTCTTAATTTTTTTATTAATGCCGGTCTTTACCTTCTGGAACCATCGGTGTGCGACTGCATCCCGGAAGGGCAACGTTTTGACATGACCGACTTGATACGTACGCTGTTGGATGCCGGGCGACCGGTTGTCAGTTTCCCGATAATGGAATATTGGCTGGATGTGGGCCGTCATGAGGATTATATGCGCGCCCAGGAAGATGTCCGTAACGGAAGGATTTGACATGAAGATTCTGGTTACTGGTGGCGCCGGCTACGTTGGTTCTGTCTTATTGAGACGCCTCCTAAATGAAGGTTATTCCGTGAAGTGTCTTGATTGCCTCAGCTTTGGTGGCGAGTCTCTTCTAGGCATATGGGGTCACCCAAAGTTCGAATTTTCAAACTGTGACATCACCGACTTTGATGCGGTCAGCTCAATAATCGATTCCGATGATTATTTTGCCGTTATTCACCTGGCCGGCATAGTCGGAGATCCTGCGTGCAAACGCGAACCCGATTTGGCCAGAAGGGTCAACTGGGATGCATCTGTCCATCTGCTTGAAAAGGCGATCGAGAAGAAAATACCACGTTTCATTTTTGCATCGACCTGTAGTAATTATGGAAAGATGTCTGATCCAAATGGTTATGTGAATGAAGACTCAGCACTGGCCCCTGTATCCCTTTATGCCGAACTGAAGGTAAAATTCGAGAAACTGATATTGGAAGGAATTCCCAATTCGAATGAATTCTCCCCCACATCCCTGAGATTTTCTACTGTTTATGGTATGTCGCCCCGGATGCGTTTCGACCTGACCGTGAATGAATTTACTAAAGAATTGGCTCTTAGCAAAGAATTGGTGGTTTTTGGCGAACAATTCTGGCGGCCTTACTGCCATGTTAGCGATTTTTCCAACGCTATGCTCAAAGTATTGCAGGCGCCCAAAGAGAAGATCGCCTATGAAGTTTTTAATGTCGGAGATACCAGTGAAAATTATACGAAGCAAATGATTGTTGAAGAAATACGGAAACAGATCCCGGACAGTTTGATCAAATATGTAAAAAAAGAAGAGGACCCAAGGGATTATCGAGTTGACTTTGCCAAGATTAAGAATGTTTTGGGATTCACTGTAACAAAGAGAGTCCCGGATGGCATAAAAGAAATCAGGGACATTGTCCAAATGGGAGTAATTCCTAATCCCGAGGATCAAAAATATTACAATATTCCTCATTGAGGGTCAAATGTATCAAGAAGTTGTGAATTATATCCGAAGCGTTTTCGAAACGGATAAGTTTATACCACTGCACGAGCCCAGGTTCATTGGGAATGAAAAGAAATATGTCAATGATGCCATTGACTCCACTTTTGTTTCCTCAGTGGGTGAGTATGTAAACCGCTTTGAGCAGATGATGTGCGAGCTTACCGGTGCGAAATTCGCCGTGGCCACGGTGAACGGCACCTCTGCTCTTCACATTGCGTTAATGCTTGTGGGGGTTCGTTCGGATACTGAAGTGATGGTCCCACCCCTCACTTTTGTAGCTACGGCCAACGCGATTCATTATTGCGGTGCAGAGCCCGTATTTCTTGACGTGGAAAAGAACGCGCTCGGGCTCAGTCCACGGGCAGTGAGCGATTTTCTGGAGCGGTGGAGCACAATGGGGAAAGACGGCTTTTGTTACAATCGGCATACCGGGAAACGCATCGCTGCTTGTGTGCCGGTGCACATCTTCGGGCATCCCTGCCGCATCGATGAAATAGTTGGGATTTGCACCGAATACAACATACCCGTTGTGGAAGATGCCGCGGAATCTTTGGGCAGCCTTTACAAGGGGCGCCACACGGGCACTTTCGGGAAAATGGGCATTTGCAGTTTCAATGGAAACAAGACCGTAACCTGTGGAGGGGGGGAGCGATCCTGACCGATGACGATTCTCTGGCCGGGCGGGCGAAACATTTGACCACCACTGCGAAGGTCCCCCACCCCTTTGAATATGTGCATGACGAAGTGGGATACAATTATCGGCTTCCCAACCTCAACGCTGCACTTGCCTGCGCTCAGTTGGAACAACTCGAAAGATTTATCGAAAACAAACGGGAGCTTGCTCGAAAGTATTCTCGATTCTTCAAGGAATCGGGGATCGGCTTTATTGCTGAACCCGAAGATGCCCGATCAAATTACTGGCTCAATGCAATTATTTTGGACAATCTTGAGTCCAGGGACCGATTCTTGGATTTTACCAATAAATGCGGCGTAATGACCCGCCCCATATGGAGATTGCTGAGCAAGTTACCTATGTTTCAGACATGTCAGACAGACGGCTTGGGGAACTCTGAATGGCTGGAACAACGGGTGGTCAATATTCCCAGCAGCGTAATCCTTTAGAATTACCTCGAGCTTTAACCCTGTTGTAGAATCGGCCGTTGTATCTGCATTTGATAAGACCAACAAAGGATCCCATCCATATGAATATGCAAGACACACCTCTGGATTTTGAAAACTGCGGACATTTAATGTATCAATTAATAACCGAGTTATTTCCAATATGTAGGAGTATCACCGGCAATGGCCTGCGCGAAACCCTGAGAATCATTCGAAGACATATTCCTATTACAATGCACGCTGTTCCCTCCGGCACAAAGGTCTTCGATTGGACTGTTCCAAAAGAGTGGAACATACGAGACGCTTATATTATGGACGAAAGAGGAAAGAAAATTGTTGATTTTAATGATAATAATCTTCACGTCCTTGGCTACTCAATTCCAATCGATAAAACCGTTTCGCTTGTTGAACTGCAGAAACATCTTTATTCCTTGGAAGATCAACCCGATGCAATACCATATATGACGTCCTACTATGAGGAACGTTGGGGGTTCTGTCTAACGCATAAGCAAAGAATAACTTTGAGAGATGGATTGTACAAGGTATTTATTGACAGTGACATTAATGACGGTTTCCTGAATTATGGAGAGCTGATCATCCCCGGCTCAAGTGAGAAAGAAATATTTTTGTCGACCTATGTTTGCCATCCATCAATGGCCAACAACGAACTTTCAGGTCCAGTGGTAACTACATTTTTAACTAAGTGGATTTTGAATAAACCGCGCAGATATACCTACCGCATAATATTTATACCGGAAACAATTGGCTCTATTACTTATCTTAACCAAAATATATCGGAGATGCAAAGGAATATTGTGGCAGGATTTAATTTAACATGCATAGGAGATGATAGAGCATTTTCCTATCTCCCATCAAGAAACGGTTCAACACTTGCGGACAGAGCTGCCTTAAATATATTGACTACTACGCATCCTGATTTTATTAAATACTCATTCTTGGAGCGAGGAAGCGATGAGCGCCAATATTGCAGTCCTGGTGTTGATCTTCCTGTTGCATCCGTTATGCGATCTAAATATTGGGCCTATCCGGAGTACCATACGTCACTTGACAATTTGAGCTTTGTTACTCCTGAAGGTCTGCAAGGCGGCTTTGAAGTGCTAAAGGACTGTTTGGAATTAATCGAAGAAAATAAAAGATATCACATTAAATGCTATGGAGAACCGCAACTAGGCAGGCGTGGACTGTATCCTACTCTGGGGACAAAAGATATGTCTAAGTATGTCCAAGATGTGATGAACTTTATTGCATATGCCGATGGAACGAACGACTTGATCGAAATAAGTGATACGATTCGGGTTCCTGTATCTAAGATATATAATATCGTTGACAAGTTGTTAGAGGCGGATTTACTTACGGAAGTAGATGAGTGAGGTATAGTGACTTGTGCATACGTTCCTGTCTTAAATAAGCTGTGGGGTATAAGACTTTATGACACTGCTAAAACATGATTACTCACATGCAGATCTGGTTGAGGGGCTGAAGCAGGTGGGCATCGAGACGGGTGATACAGTCTTTTTCCAGGTCTGCGCTGATACCTTAGGGCAGCCTAAGGACTGCTCTACGGCAGAACAGCTTTGTGACATGCTGTGGAGTGCATTGCAACAGGTTTTAGGGCCAACCGGCACGATTCTGGTTCCAACCTACACCTTTTCCTTTTGCCGCCAGGAGGTTTTTGATATCGATCAATCTCCAACGGTATGGGGAATATGGAATACATTTTTTGAGTTTCCGGAATTCTTTAGAAGGCTCCCCGGTGCGATTCGATCTTGCGACCCGATCTTTTCGACGGCTGGTATAGGGCCACGTGCGGCCGATATCTTGACTCATCTGCCTCACGAATGCCTGGGTGAGGACTGCGTCCATGACAGGCTGTGGCGGTCAGGAGGAAAAATCTGTATTCTGGGAGTCGGTCTGCATGAGTCGATTTTCACTCACCATATGGAAGCAGTTACCCCCGTACCATGGCGCTACGACAAGCTCTTTACCGGATATGTGCGGCAGAACGGCGAACTGCGTAAAGAAGGCTGGATTTACAATGTGCGTATACTGGCAAAGAATGGCGATCAGGCTGAAGAGCCGCTTGAGACCCTGGCGCGCCAACTTGGTGTATGCAAGACTGCACCGGTGGGGCGCGGTGAGATTTTGGCAGTCAGTGCCCGGGAATTCCATGATCTGATCGTACGTGAATTTGCCCGTGATCCGTGGTTTACTGCCAACGGTCCCCCCGGGGACCCGGTCGAATTTGAAGAGCTTAGGATTGGTGCTCCCCCGTCTGCTGTCAGTCTTCCTGCCCATGCTTCGATGGAGCAAATAATAGGCGATTTGTGGCGTCTGCCGCGCGACATTATCTCAAGCGGCTACGATGTCGCTCTGCAGGCCCTTACGACCCAGGTGCCGATGACAATCCACAAGTATCCGAGCGGCATGAAATGTTGGACCTGGATAGTGCCGGAGAAGTGGACTTGCTATGAGGCATATATCGAGACACTCGGGGGCAGAAGACTCTTTTCCTACGCCGATCACCCATTACATGTAGTGTCATACTCAGTGCCATTTGAGGGCGAAGTTACACGTGAGGAGCTGTTCAACCACCTGCACGTTCATCCGAGGTTGCCGGATGCCGTTCCTTTTATCTATAAACATTACGACCGAGACTGGGGGCTATGCTGCAGCCAAAATCAAAAGGATGAATTGAACGATGCGCGTTATCGTGTGGTGATCAGGACGGCTTTCAGCTATGGAACGCTTAAAGTCGGTGAGGTGATAGCGCCAGGGACCGGTCAGGAGTGCATTGTGCTATGCGCCAACCTGTGTCATCCGGTTCAGGTTAACGACGATTTGACTGGTGTGGTTGTTGGGATTGATATAATGCGTGAGTTACTAAGGCGGCATGATCTTCGCTATACTTATAGATTTCTGATTGTTCCGGAGAAGATAGGGACAATCGCTTACCTGAGCCAGAACGAGCAGCTCATTGCCACGATGAAAGGCGGGCTCTTCCTTGAGATGCTCGGCAAGGAACACCCTCATGCGCTGCAACTATCCTTTTGCGGGACCACCGAAATTGACAGGTGCTTTACGATGGCGGTTAAACAGCGTGATCCGGGTGAATGGACAGGGCCGTTCCGTTCACACATCTTGAATGACGCTGTGCAATTCAACTCACCGGGCGTACGCGTACCCATGCTGTCCCTGTCACGAGTCCTGCCTAATTCGCATCCGGACTGGCCCTATCGTGAGCACCATTCCAACTTCGATACCCCGGATGCCGTTTCCCTCAAACGGTTGGAGGAATCCCGCGCCCTTGTCATGGAAATGATAGATACATTCGAGCAGAACCGGGTTCCGGTAAATCAGTTCAAGGGTGAAGTATTCTGTTCGCGTTACGGTCTTCACGATTGGTATGAGAAACATGAGGGAAACATGGCTTTTTTCAACATGATGCATATGATTGACGGAACCAGATCAATTGCCGACATAGCACAAGCATGTAAGATTTCTTTCGATGCGGCAAGGATGACCATCGAAGAACTTCGGCATCATGGATTGGTGACTTTTCGCTAAATAAGAATAAGAAAGGAGTTTGTTATATGACATTTAGCTACAAGAGTCTTTTTAATTTGCAAGGCAAAACAGCAGTTGTCACCGGCGGTATTGGTCTTTTAGGGATGGCGTTTTGCAGAGGCTTGGCAGAATTCGGTGCTAACGTTGCTGTAATAGATCTCGATGAAGATAAAGCGAACGAATTTGCCCAGTCACTTTCTGAGGAATATGGCATTAAGGCTGCTGGAATAAAGTGCGATGTATCAGATCCGGCTTCAGTCTCAAATATGATAGTCGAAGTTGTTGCGCAACTCGGTGAAATTAATATTCTTCACAACAATGCAGCTTCTAAATCCGAAGACCTTGATGAATTCTTCGCACCCTTTGAAAAATATTCGTTGAACGAGTGGCGTAAAATAATGTCGGTAAACATCGATGGTGTGTTCTTGGTTGCACAGGCCGTTGGTAATCAAATGATTAAACAGGGCCGGGGCGGCAGCATAATTCAAACGGGTTCCATCTACGGGATAGTGGCTTCGGACAAGCGAATCTATGAAGGCTCATTTTACCTCGGAAGACAAATAAGTAATCCACCTGTCTATTCAGCTTCAAAGGCGGCGGTGGTGGGACTGACAAAGTTTCTCGCTGCATATTGGGCTGACAAGAACATACGGGTTAACACGCTTGTCCCGGGAGGAATAGAAAGCAGTCAGAACCAGAAGTTCAAGGACAACTATTCGGCACGAGTGCCGATGAATAGAATGGCAAAAACCCATGAGATGGTCGGGGCCCTGGTATATTTGGCCTCAGACGCCTCCAGTTATGTCACCGGCCAGTCAATTATTGTAGATGGCGGTCTGAGCGCCTGGTAGCCAATGGTGGCTTCACGTTTCCTGACCTCGTGGACTTTTGAGGTCAGATTCTGGTTTTCCTGGAGTATATGATGAAGCCGTTGCTGACGCTCGGCCTCTGACAAAGAATTGGTTATCCGGAAAATGTGCGTGAGGTGATGTAACAGTAATATTAGGCTGCGCAAGGACCTCTTAGAAGCCTTTTCCAGCGACATAGACCATCTTGAAAATCTGCTCGGGTGGAACTTGAACCATTGGCGAAAAATTGACTAATCGCGAGGAACAACTACATGATAGATGCAAAAGTGAAGGCGACTAACATTCTTTGGCACGGCACCCAGGTCACGCACGACCTTCGCGAGAGTCTGCTGAATCAGAAGGGCAGCACTATCTGGATGACCGGCCTCCCTTCTTCGGGAAAGAGCACCACAGCATTTGCGCTCGAGTATGAATTGGTGATGCGCGGTTTTTTGGCCTACGTTCTTGATGGCGACAACGTCCGCCACGGACTTAACAAGGATTTGGGGTTTTCGGCCCAAGACAGGGTGGAGAATATCCGCCGTGTGGCTGAGGTGGCCAAGCTTTTTGCCGATGCCGGCGTTCTCGTCATTGCCAGCTTTATCTCGCCTTACAGAGAAGAAAGAGATTTTGCGCGGAGAATTCATAAGGAAGCAGGCCAAAGTTTTGCGGAGATATTTATAGATGCGCCACTTGAGGTCTGCGAGGCGCGCGACCCGAAGGGCCTCTATGCAAAAGCCAGAAGAGGCGAGCTCAAAGGATTTACCGGTATAGACGACCCTTACGAGCCGCCGTTTGCCCCCGAACTCGTATGCGAGACCGCGAATTACTCGCCCCCCGAGATCGCATCCCAGATCATGGACTTCCTGGTGCAGGCGGGTTTTCTGTCAAAAGACTCTTATTCCAGGTCCTCTGACCGAACGCCTCCCATGGCTCGAAAGTAAGGCAAGTCGCTCACCGCTGAGAAACTTCCCCTGACTTTTAGGAAATTAAAGGAATTAATTGTCGAGCTGTTGTCGACACAAAAGGATATGCGTAAAGTTTATGACAACTAGTGAAAGACAATTTTATCTGCGGTTCGCATGAGAAGTCTGGGGACTCGCCTGTGCAGCCTGATGAGGTTTAAACCCCTCCCGACTCGCAATTCGCGAAGGAAAGGAGATGTAGATGCGGTGCTCAACCTTATCTGGACGACTCAGCAGAGGAATCGTTCGGCCTATTGTTCAGATCGTAAAAAGAGAGTTTACTCACGAACTGTCGTTGCAGGGTAATATGACGCGGATCTGTATCGTTCGGTCAAATCGTTGGGTCGTGTCAGAGACTTTCATCGATGATCATGCTTCGCTGCTGCCCGGTCAGGTAACAGTTGTACATGGGATTCCCCTGCCGCAGATAGGCGATCAGCCTGTGTTGTCGCAATCCATGTTGAGGCGCGCCCAGCGAAAAATTTTGAGGATGATCGGCCGGCGTCAATGGGAGTGGGAGACCACGGCGGGTTATCTGGCCGCATTTCGCCGTAGCCGCGCACAAGCCGTGTTGGCTGAATATGGTCCGATTGGAGTCGGGACAATGGATGCATGCAGGCTCGCAGGCATTCCACTAATCGTTCATTTTCACGGGTATGACTCATCTGTAACCGAAGTTCTTAATGCCCAGTCAGATGGATATCAACTACTTTTCAGGCAGGCAGCGGCGATAATTGCGGTGTCACGTGCGGAGAAGAGGAAGCTCATTTCCCTTGGTGCGGTCCCCGAAAAGCTACATTACAATCCTTGTGGTGTGGATTGTGACCTATTCACGAACGGCAACCCTGGTCAGGCTGCGCCGGTCTTTCTCGCTGTTGGTAGGTTTGTCGAGATGAAAGCCCCACATCTGACGTTACTGGCGTTTGCCCAAGTCTATCGGCAAGCTCCGGAAACAAGGTTGCGAATGATCGGTGAGGGGCCTTTGTTGGGAACCTGCCGTGATTTGGCGACGGCACTTGGCATCGAAAACGCGGTCAACTTTCTGGGCGCAAAAAACCACGAAACGGTCCGGATGGAGATGAGCCAAGCCAGGGCATTTGTACAACATTCTGTGGAAGCCTCCGATGGAGCCTGCGAGGGAATGCCGGTTTCGATCCTCGAAGCTGGTGCAACTGGGCTTCCAGTCGTCTCGACTCGTCACGGGGGTATTCCGGACGCTGTCATCGAGGGGCAAACCGGACTGCTCGTCGACGAACGGGACGTAGCGGGAATGGCCCAGCACATGTTGCAACTAGCTAAACATCCTGCTCTCGCAGATCAGCTAGGCAGAGCCGCCCGAGCAAAAATGCGTTCGGAGTTTTCAATGGAACGTAGCATCAGCCGTTTATGGTATATTATAGAGTCTTGCATTACTGACAGCCGGCGGCAAAACTCGGACCTTCAAAAAAATTAGAACTGTTTTCCTATCTCGCTATTGCGCCATGCGATTGAAGCTTTTGTGGCAGCCTGTGGCCCCAAGCGGCAATTTCTTTTCTTGGTGTTTCGACTCAATTGCATGACCAGTAGGGAATTCTTTTTTCACAACTTGCCAAAGAAAGGTATATTGAAGTGAAAAATACCTGGCGATTTAGTGGTAACGAATTGGACTATATACGCGAAGTGATCGATTCAGGGTTCGGATCTGGAACGTCCGGCAGTATGAACAATCGTTTCGAAACGGCATTTGCCCAAAAGGTTGGTGTCAAATACGCCATCACCTTTAATTCGGGCACCTCCACCCTTCACGCTGCATTGCACGCCTTGGGTGTTAACGCAGGAGATGAGGTAATTATTCCCCCGCTGACAGTCATAAGCGACGTAGACGTTGTGCTGGCGCAAAACGCAATTCCCGTTTTTGCCGATATTGATCCGGACACCTTTAATATCGACCCTGACGATATCGCGAGGCACATTACGCCTCGAACCAAAGCAATCATGCCGGTATCACTATACGGATTAAGTTGCGACCTTGATGCAATAATTCAGATAGCCAATACAAATGGAATAGGCGTTATCAACGATGCCGCGCAGGCGCTTGGCGCTATATATAAGGGGAGACCAATTGCGAATATTGCCGATATAACCAGCTACAGTCTTGAAAACTCAAAGCATATCACCACGGGTGACGGTGGGATCGTAGTAACGGATAATGAAGAATATGCTGTGAAGATGCGCAAATTTAATAGTCTGGGCTATGCTGCAATGAAATCCGGCGACGGTAGGATTAGAATAAACAAAGATATTTTCCAGAACCCTGATTATAAACGCCATGACTCTTTCGGATTCAATTATCGAATGCCCGAAGTGGCCGCCGCGTTAGGGTTAGCTCAAACAGAACGTCTCAATGACTTCGTAAAGTTACGAATCGCCATTGGCGGCCTTTACAAAGAGGCAATCGGGAAATGTGAGTATTTGATCCCTCAATACACGCCCGAAGGAAGTGTCAACACATATTGGACATTCGCTGTTAAGTATCAAAGAGATGATGTCTCCTGGCATGAATTTCGCGAAAAATATATTGAATTTGGTGGCGATGGGATATACGCTGCCTGGGCGCTTATTTACGAAGAGACCTTTATGGCTTGTGGAGATTATAAGAAACTATGCCCACCATATTATAAAGATTTGAAATATCCTAAAGGGCTTTGTCCTAATGCTGAAAGCGTCCAGCCTAAACTGATGCAATTTGTCACAAACTATGGCAGTGTTCAAGAGGCTGAACCACAAGTCGAGGCGCTTGTTAAGACTATCCAGTTTTTTAGATAATCCGTATATAAAGTCTTTGTGACTATTGTGAATACGAATAACTAGTATTTGCCGAACGGGTGCTGGGCACAGATGGCCTAATTGTGAAGGACTATAATTGTGATCTCAGCTATAAAGACACATGTGTGCAGTTATTGTACGCATGCCACTCGTGACAATATCGAGTTGTCGTTTAACTAACAACTTACGATCAATAGTGGTGGGATATTTATCTTTAGAAAGTGCAATAAAGTATATTTTCGTCGTGCGAACGGGTCTGAGCTATTTTTCTCAGGAGTTCAGTGATGACTTACTTCCGCTTTTGGACCGATTGAGGGAGCATATAAAATTGTCAAACAACGAGCTATGTCAATTTGGCGTTGTCATCCAGGCCCGAACCAGCTCTAAGCGGCTGCCGGGAAAGGTACTGAGAGACATCGAAGGTCAACCGATGTTGCTGAGGCAGCTAAGAAGACTTCGAAAAGGCATAATAGTTGGCAAACTGATAGTTGCAACGTCAGTGGATGCTTCGGACGACCCGATAGAGGATCTTTGCGCTGAAAATGGTTTCAGTTGTTTTCGCGGGCCGCTTGACGACGTAATGGAGCGGTTTATCCTTCTTGGTCAGGAGTATCAAATCGATTACCTGATACGTGTTGGGGGAGACGACCCCCTTATCGACCCTGCCTGTTGCAACTTTCTCGTTGAAATTCAACTTCGCGAACCCTTTGACTTCATCTATGCGAGCAACCGGAGCGGGTGGCCGTATGGGTGCGCAGCAGAGCTCATTTCCCGCAGAACTCTTGAGGAGATACACAATAGAACTCAGAAACCCCTTTATTTGGAACATATCATACCCTTCTTTTTCGATTTCCCGGAAGACTTCGCTATTCACAGGGCAGTGGCCCCGAAAAGCATTAACAGGCCCGAATACTGTTTTTCCGTTGACTATCCGGAAGACATGGAACTCATCAGGACTATTTTTAGAATACTTAAAGCTGAAGGGGACTATTTCCCTCTTGAAAAAGTCATTGAGCTCATCGACAATAATCCTGATATCAGAGATATTAATGGCCATCTCCATCACGGATTTGATCATTAAATAGATGATATGACCAGCATTTGTTTTTACCACACCCCTTCTAATAAGTAGAGAGGCATGTCATGAAGGTATTACTAATCGATGACTCTTCGAGTAATCCAAACTGGGGGGACAGGGCTGCCGCTGATTCCTTGAAACACATGATTCTAAAGTCCGGTGCAAACGGCATCACAAACATTACAGAAACCGAATTGACTCACTCAAACTTTCATAATGCATCCGGTCAACTTCAAGTCAACACCCGTCGCCGTAGTGCTAAAGAAATCCTGAAGATGTTTATTCCACCTATACTGATGAAAGTAAGAGAAAAACTCACGTACCGTGTTCCACTATCCATTGACGATGATATTATACCAAAGCACTGGCAAGATTTCGAGCATCATTCAAGGCATATCTTTACAAATCAACAATTATACTCGGACTTGTTGAACACCATTGCATGGTCAGATGTAATAGTCGTTCATGGGTGCGAATTGCACAGAAACGGCAGAGATTACCGCTCAGCTCTATTCTTAATATATATCGCAAAAATACACTTTGCAAAACCCGTAATTATAGTAAATCTTACCGTTGACTTCCTCGATCCTGAAATACGCCAGATATCGGAACACATATTGCCTTTATTAGACGATGTGGTCTGTCGTGATTCAGTTTCAGCGGAACGGAGCAAAGAATTATGTAACGGCAGATTTGCTCCCGACTCGGCATTCATCTTCAAAGCCGCTTCACGAGATGAGTGGTTGCCGCTTTCACGTCGTCTCACCTATTTCGACGTCTGGCCCGATACCTGCCAATTCGACCCGGGAGCACCGTATATTTGCGTGGGAGGTTCATCTATTTTCGTATATAACCCTCAATATAACCCGATTGAAGGATATTTGCAACTCCTGGAGCATCTAATATCAATTTATACAGGCCAGGTTATTCTTATGGCGTGCTGTGGAATTGATGAGCGCTTATTCAAACCTATAGCAGCACACTTAAAGCTGCCCTTAATAGGTTTCAGAACTCCGGTGCAGCAGGCGGTAGATATTTTCGGCAATGCGCAGGCATATGTCGGAGGCAGATGGCATGGCGGCATTTTCGCCATGACCGGAGGGACGCCCATCATTCCCCTCGCATCGAAAACATTCAAAATGCAGGTGTTGGCTCAGATGGCCGGGTTGCCGGCTCATATGTTCGATGCCTTGAATCTGGCCGGCCAAAAGGATGCGATCGGTAAGCAGCTACTATGCTGTTTAGAACAAGGCGAGGAGTTGAGGTCAAGACTTCGGCAATGGGCCGAAGACCAATCGGAAAAGTGTTGGGATAATGTTACTTATTTAAAGAATTTCTCCGAGCGCAGGTACTGTCGTTGACTTTTGCGAGTTAGCCCCGCTTATGGCCGCGCGCGCGAGAGAGGAGATCGGATATGGATGTTACTGCCAAGAATGTATTTATGGTTGTGACACCTCTGCAAATACTGAATGCTATTGAGGCTAAGAATTACTTCAAGCTTGAAAATAATTACCTGGTCGTGCACTTGGGTGGTTCATATCCTCCAGAGAAAATCAGAGGAGTTATTGTGGAGCATGACTGGAGTGGGGTATATTATTTCAAGCTTGAGGACTATCCTCCTTTGACATTTGAGTCCACACTTCTGGGACGTCATATATCAAAAGATATCAGAGTGTATATTGATTATTACCATAAGAGTCTGAACAGAAGAAAAGTTGATAAAATTGCAAAAGCACTTGGCAGTGCCAAGAATCTGTTTTTAGGTGATTATATGAGGAGTGTGTATGACTGCAGCTATATGCGCCATTTCGCAAATACTCTCAAACACGACCGACTATTTCTTTTGGATGATGGTACAAGTACTATTATAATTAATGAAGAAAGAAAGAAAGGATTAGTAAAAAGACCCGTTGCAAATAGTCCAAATTCATACGTGTCTCTACTAAAGCGTCGAATACGCGATAGTCTCATTGAATGGAATGATGAAGATGCGGATAGCATTACGTTTTTTTCAGCGTACGATATTAAGGTGCTCGATAACGACTATGTGATCAAAAATGAATATAAACACATGCGAGAATGTGCTGGGAGAGCTATGCCTTCGGACGAGGTGTATTTCCTTGGTGAGTGTATGAATGAATCGTGGATGAGTGAGGAGGTATATTTGGAATATGTGAATAAAGTTAAGAATTACTTTGCTTATGATAAATTGATTTATTTCCCTCATCCGCGCGAGCCGCTGTCTAGGACTAAGAAAATCAACGAAGAGTTGGGAATTGCAATCAAATCTATTAATGTTCCTATTGAGGTGGAAATATGTATCAGAGGTAACAGGCCCAAAATACTTGCTAGCTTTATCTCATCGGCACTCCAAAATTGTAGAATAATGCTCGATGATTTAAAGATCATGGCATTTTATATATCCCCTGGTGATTTGATTGACCCTACGCATATTCAGAGCATATATGAATCCTTCGAGTTGAATACGAGCGACCTCTTCACGATTGCTAAAATATGATGTGTTAATGTGCTTCGACAGGTCGTGCTGGCGCCGTTGACCTGATAAAAAGCCTCCTGAGGCACATACCATCTGGCACGAAAATCATAAAAGGAGAGAGTTTATGCTGATTTTCATGCACGGAATAATGGAACGTAGCGGGACGAATTTCTTCGCAAATCTTCTCGCGCTTCATCCCGACTGCAGGTCTGCACCCATCATCATGGAGGATTACTTACTTTATTATGCAGATTTATTGGTGAAATATGCAAAACACGTTTATCAACATTACGGGAGATATGATTGGGAAGTTGAGGGCAAATTAGGCTCGGAGGACATCCTATGTAAATGTCTAGGCGATGCCTTGATATCATTCCTGCGCTCTCAATTTTCAATTCAAGACAGTTCTCGAAATGAGGGGTCCTCCTATGATTCGACGAGACTGAGCTCGCAGATTTCCACTAAGAGATTGATCACAAAGACTCCAAGCGTTGTCAACCTGGAGCATTTCTTTAAATTGTTCCCTTGTTCGCCCTTGCTTATACTGGTTCGTGACGGGCGTGCAGTTGTCGAATCAGGTGTTCGTAGTTCCTTATGGAAACACGAACAGGGAATACGGAATTGGGCCGAAGCCTCACGTGTAATCGAGCAATTCGAAGAGCGCTACAGGACTTCTGAACATAAGTATTTGATCGTCCGGTATGAAGATCTATGCGATCACTTGGAGGATGAAGTTCGAAAAGTTCTCGATTTTCTTGAATTAGACCCAAGTGCATATGATTATGAAAAAGCGGGCAGTTTGCCAGTTTTCGGGTCATCTGTTTTCCGTGGACATTCTGCAGATCGAGTCCATTGGAACCCGGTGGTTAGGACAGCGGAGTTCAAGCCGCTGTTGCGTTGGGAACATTGGAATCGACCGAAGCATGAACGTTTTAACTGGGTGGCGGGAAAGTACCTAACTGAATTCGGATACGATAAAGTCGAGTATACCGATCGAAAAATTCTCTGGTCTATGTATAATATACTGCTGGATATTGTGGATATTGTACCTGAGGGCGAGGGCGTACACTGGCGTATAGCGCGTGCGAAGGATTGGTTTTACAGAAAGGTGCATCTGGACTGATTGGAGTTAGATAGGCAGTCTTTAATCCTATCTGCTGATTGATTCCTGGTTGGTAATGATTGAGAAAATAAAGTTAAAAACTATTTTGAGCCTAAAAAAATAATCTATATCCCTCATCCATGCGCATCGCCGGCCCGAGTTAAAAAAGTCAATGAAATGTTGAGAATTCCAATAAGACGTTTTATGCACGAACAGGTGCGCGGGCGGCCCATGTTCAGTGTAAGGAATGCCTTCAGGCATGGCGATGCGTTGATCTCAGGCAACCCGCACAGCCAATAAAATCTGTCGATGCGATGCGTTTTTCGCAAATATTCGAAGACTATGCGGACATTGCATGTGAGTTGCCTCATTTTCTGCGCCACACCGAGTACTCCTTTGGATTTGATGACTCCAATGACGAATCGTCTGAGCCGGGTGACATTTTCAGAACTGGTCCACCATGGCTGGGCAAAATAGCAATTTTCATTCTACTGTCCGTGGGTATATAGTTGCAGGCGATTACCTGAGAGTAGCGAATTGGTGAACAGATGATCGGGTTTTACCTTCTCACCAACGAAGGATCTGCCCGGAGCACACTCCAAAGGCGGATATTCTGACGCAAGGAAAGAAAAATCATGAAAATTAACCAACGTCTGTCAACCCTGCTTTTGATTGCACTCTTCTTGTGCTCTGGATGTTCGTCAGCCGAGCAGAAAAAAGCCGCGTATCTGGAAAAGGGTGACAAATTCTATTCAGAAAAACAATACAAGGAAGCCATAATTGAGTATCGAAATGTTCTCCAGATCGATGCCAATAACGTCGATGCCCGCCGAAAGCTCGCGCTCTCCTATTACTCGGTGGAAGATTTCGGGAATGCGCTCCACTATCTTCTGCAGGTCAGGGACGAACGCCCTGACGACCTGGACGTGAGGCTCAAGGCTGCGAGTTGCTACTTTCACTTCGGGAAGCGGGAGGAAGGCCGCAAAGAGCTGAATTTCATCCTGGAAAAAGAACCGCAAAGGCTCGACGCTCTTTTGGCGCTTGCTGAAAGCGCCAAATCGTCTGATGAGATATCCGATGCGCTGGAGCGGTTGAAGGACCTCGCCATAGAGCCCGGAGACAGTGCGCGATATCAAATTGCTCTGGGAACTCTTTATGCAAAAAAAGGCGATTTACTGAATGCAGAAAACGCCTTTCTTGAAGCACTCAAGGGAGAATCGAATCCGGTCGAGCCTCATGTAGCCCTGGGCGACCTGGCTATGATGAGAAGAGATCTTCAACAGGCCGAGAGTGAATACAAGACGGCCGCAGAACTTGCGCCGGACGATCCCAAGGTTCAAGTAAAACTTGCGGACTTTTACATCTTTACGAAAAGCCCGGATAAGGCCAAAGCCATCCTGGAAAAAGCTGTCGAAAAATCGCCTGAAATGCTGCCGGCTTTATACAGACTTGCCATGATATCCCTTGAGCAGCAGAAACCGGATGAATGCGCGAGGTATCTGGAAACAATATTCAAAAAAAATCAGTCGGACCCCGAGGGAACATTCATCCGCGGCCGGATGTCCTTTGCCGGGGGAGATATGGGCCAGGCAATATCCGATTTTCAAACGGTCCTAAAAACCAGCCCCAGATATGCTTTAGCGCACTATTTTCTTGGCCTCGCCTACATGAAAACCGGAGACACGGCTCAAGCGATGGCGAGTCTCAAAGAGGCTCTCAAACTCGACCCGAATCTAAAAGACGCCGAATTGAACCTTGCCGGCCGCTGAAATTAAGGTGGGATCTTTCGATGAGGCCGACGCGGGATTGACCAGAGTTTTAGAAAAAGAACCACTGAATTTCGATGCATTGATGATGCTCGCAGAAACCGTTCGGTCACCCGAGGGTGTCAGGGACGCTCTGAGAAGATTAAAGGGGGTGGAGGCGGAGTACGGCAAGACTGCCAGATTCCGGATAGCCTTAGGTTTGCTTTACCTCAAGGCAAACGATCTTGCCAAAGCTGAAAGTTCTTTCATGGAAGCTTTGGCCATGGACCCCGGCAACATTGAGGTTCATTGGGGGCTTGGGACCATGTATCTGATAAAAAAGGACGTAAAAAGCGCTGAACGTGAATACAAAAACGCAAGTGAGGCGGGACATGACAAACCGGAGCCTCAACTTAAGCTTGCGGAATTCTATATAAAGCAGGGTGACGCCGCTGAGGCGAAAAGAATCTTGAATGATTGCACCGTGAGGTTCCCCGATTACATTCCAGCCTTCTACGCTTTAGCCGCAACAGCCCTGGAGCAGAAGAACTTCGAAGAATTGACCGGATTAATCGATCAGATTCTTCAAAAAAACCATGCCGACCCGGGTGCGCTCATCCTTAAGGGACGGATGCACCTTGCCCAGAACAAGGCTTCTGATGCGCTGAAAGATTTTCAGGATGTCGGGCAACTGCACCCGGGAACTGCCGAGGTTTCTTATTGGGAGGGGATTGCCTTCCTTGCCTCGGGAGATTTGGACAGCGCTAAAGCAAAATTGAGGGAAGCGCTCAGTAGTAGTCCCCAATCAGCCGATGCGACCCTGCGTCTGGCGGAAGTCGATGTTCGGCAGGGATCCTATCAGTCGGCGGTAAACGGCCTCGAGAGCATGTTCGATAAAGAGCCTAAGCCCCCCGAAGTCTACCGGGTCCTTGGCGCCGCATACCTTGGCAAGGGAGATGCGGTCAAATCGGCCACTTGCTTCAGGGAATTTCTTAAAACCTATCCCGATAATCCGGATGGTCTCTATTTTCTTGCTGTTTCACTTCGCCGTCAGGGCAAAAACGAGGAAGCCGGTAGTTATTTGGAAAAACTGGTGAAGGCCTCTCCGGGTTCGATCGATGCGATAGCCGAACTCGCCGGAGTCTATGTTGCGGAAAAGAAAACTGAACTGGCCCTCGAGCTTGTCGGAAAGCAACTGGAGGGTTCGCCGGGAAATGCCCGGTTGTATTTGTTGCTCGGGACTTTGCATATGACCCGCAAAGATTGGAAGGAGGCCGAAACGGCGTTTCTCAAAGGAATCGAATTAGATCCCCGGCTCTCCGGTTGTTACCTGGAACTTGCAAAAGTCTACTCAGCCACCAACAGGTCTGATGAGGCATTGGCCAGGCTCGAGGAGGGCGTCGCCAAGGAGCCCGGGAATGCCGGGCTTCAAATGTTATCCGGAATACTTTATCAGCAAAAGCGCGACATGGCGAAAGCCCGCAAGGCTTACGAGAAAGTCATCGAACTTGACTCAAATAATGTTGCTGCGTTGAATAACCTGGCATATGTCTTCTCTGAAGAGTTCGGTGATTATGATAAGGCGCTTAAACTGGCCCAGAGAGCAAATGAACTCGCTCCTGACGATCCTCATGTCGCAGACACGCTTGGCTGGATTCTCTATAAACAGGGGAATCCTGAGTGGTCACTCGGATATATCGAGAAAAGCGCCTCGAAGCTGCCCGAAAAACCGGAAGTCCAGTACCATTTGGGCATGGTGCAATATAAGCTCGGAAATGCGGAATCAGCTAAACAGGCACTAAACAAAGCACTCGAACTTGACCCGAAATTTTCTGCGGCAGATGAAATCAGGCGAGTGCTTGCTGAATTATAGGATGAGCGAATTTTGCTTCACGACCTGGACATCCAAACCATAATCCCTTTATCAGCGGCTCTTTTGAATATCTGCCTGGGGTTGTTTGCCCTTATCGGGGCGAGGGGTTCCACTGTCTACCGTATATTTGCCTTGGGCATGTTCTTCTTCGCAGCGGAGCAGTTTTTTTCGTTTCTCTGCGATCGGGTCCGGTTCCCTGGCTGGGTTTCGACGATCTGAATTTCTGAGCATGCTGACAGCAGGGTTTGCTTATTGCGCATGGTTTGCCTTCAGCATCTGCTATGGGAGGGAGGACTGGGAGAAGGATTTACGGGGTAAGAGATGGGTAGTTCTGGCCGCTGGAGTTTTGCCTGCAGCAATTATTTCATTATTCTACGCTTCGCTGTTTGCGGAGATCCACCTGAGACGAGAGTGGATTATTTCACTTGGGCAGCCGGCTTTCGTTTACTACATTCTGACCCTGATGATCGCCGTCTTTATCCTGGTAAACATAGAGAAGACCCTTCGATCTTCCATCGGGGCGATAAGATGGCGAATCAAATTTATGCTGCTTGGAATTGGCTTTCTTTTTGCCGCCCGGATTTATTGTACTGCAGAAAAACTAATGTTTGTCGGGGGATAGTTTTCAGTTCTCGGCCATAGAATCGGGATCACTGCTTTTTGCTGATTGTCTCATTATAATTTCAATCGTGAGAAGCAAGCTCAAAGATATCACCGTACATGTGTCTCAGGATTTCCTTTACAACTCAACGGCAATGGTTATCATCGGCGTTTATTTGCTCACCCTGGGCGTGGTGGCGAAGATCGCCACATACTTCGGCGTTGGCGCCGTTCTGCTCCGTAATGCATTTCTTATTCTTATGGCTGTTGTAGGGGTCGCCGCTCTTTTCCTGTCCGGTGATGTTCAGTACAGGATAAAAAAATTCATTGCCAGGCATTTCAAACGACCGTTATACGACTACAAAAAGATATGGGAATCTCTGACAAAAAGGACTGTTTCCCTGGTCAATTTGCAGGATCTGTGCACGGCTGTTGCTAATACAATAGCTGAAACTTTCGGGGTTTCGTCAGTGAGTATCTGGTTGTATGAAGAAAGTAAGAGGCCCGCCTTGTTCGGTTCCACTGACCTTTCTTTTTCACAGCAATTAGATCCCAATTTTGAAAGCGAGATCGGGTTCCTCATGCTTTCGATGCAGAATAAGCAGGAGCTGGTGAGGTTGGGGCCATCTATTTCGACATCCGAGGAATTACCGGTCTCCGAAGCGTTGCAGCCTGGTTTTCGGAGGGTGGTTCATTGTTGCACCCCTCTTGTCGCAGGGGGCTCCTTTTTGGGTATCATCACTCTGGGACCCAAGCCGCAGGGCGAGGAGTTCACATTTGAGGACCTCGATCTGCTCAAAACCATTGCAGATCAGACCGGCGGCTTCATCCTGAATCTTAAGTTGTTCGAGAGCCTCGGCCAGGCCAGAGAAATGAGGGCCTTTCAGAACTTGTCGGCTTTTTTTATCCATGATCTAAAAAACCTTGCTTCAACCCTGGCCCTTACTCTTCAGAATCTGCCCACACACTATGATAATCCCGAATATCGGCAGGATGCCCTTAAGATTATCGGCGGAAGTGTTGAGAAAATACAGGTAATGTGCAGCCGGCTTTCTGCATTCAATCAAAAACCTGATATGAACTTTATGTTTACGGACTTGAACGGGATCGTCTTATCCGCGATATCGGATTTCGAAAATTGTGCAGATATGGTTGTCGATCCCGAACTAAATAGCGTCCCTGCTGTAAATGTTGACCCTGATAAAATCAGGAGTGTATTGTCGAATCTGATAATCAATGCCAGAGAGGCTTCGGCGAAAAATGCGTGATAAGAATTTCCACATCGCTCGAAAATGGATACGCCGTCATTTCCGTCAGGGACAATGGATGCGGTATGCCCAGGGAGTTTATCGAGAAAAACCTCTTTAAACCTTTTAAGAGCACCAAAACTAAAGGACTGGGTATCGGGCTGTACCAGGGCAAAATAATCGTCGAATCTCATCGCGGCAGAATTGAGGTGGAGAGCGAGGAAGGCAAGGGAAGCGAATTCCGTATCCTGCTTCCCGTTCCGGAATGAAACTTTGCGCGCCTGAGTAGTTCTTATGATCCTTAAAAATGGAATCGTATGACAAAAGAAGCAAATTCCAAAAAACTACTGATTGTGGATGATGACGAGACCATCCGTATATCCCTGAAATGGGCACTGTCTCAGGAGTATGAAATCTTCTCGGCATCCAACAGGGCAGAAGCGCTCGAAGTGTTCGAGCGAGAAAATCCCTGTCTGGTCACTCTGGATCTTGGACTGCCTCCCGATCCTCACGGGACCGGAGAAGGTCTGAACACTTTGGCTTCCATGGTCGAAAAAAATCAATTTGCCAAAATAGTCGTGATTACGGGCCAGGAAGGCAGAGAATTGGCTATTCAGGCAATCGGGCAGGGTGCATATGATTTCTTCGAAAAACCTATCCAGATCGAAGAGCTAAAAATCATTTTAAAACGTGCTGCCTATGTTTTTCAGCTTGAAGAGGAGCATCGGAACCTTCAGGAGCTTGTTGCAGTCAAGGGATTTGACGAGATTCTCGGAACCAGCGCCAAGATTGAGGAAATCTTCACTACCATAGAGAAAGTAGCCGGAACCGAGGTTCCGATCCTTATTCTGGGAGAGAGCGGCACTGGAAAAGAGCTGGTGGCGAGGTCGATTCATCAGAGAAGTTATCAAAGAAAAGGGCCATTCATTGCGATAAATTGCGGCGCCATTCCTGAAAACCTGCTTGAGAGCGAACTCTTCGGACATGAGAAAGGGGCATTCACGGGGGCTCACGCGCAAAGAAAGGGCCGGGTCGAATCGGCCGAAGGAGGGACCCTTTTTCTGGACGAAATTGGCGAGTTGCCGCTATCTCTTCAGGTCAAACTCCTTCGTTTTCTGCAGGAACATAAAATCGAACGGGTCGGGGGGAGAAAGGAAATATTCATTAATACCCGTGTGGTCGCCGCCACCAACAAAAATCTGCTTCAAGAAATCGCTGAAAAACGGTTTCGGGAAGACCTTTATTACCGGCTTGGGGTCGTCTCTATCCAAATCCCGCCCCTTCGCGAAAGGGGAGAAGACATTCCGCTCCTGGCAACCAGTTTTCTAAATAGATACGCCGCTGAGAACAAAAAGAAAGTATCGGGGTTTACTCACAAAGCCAGGATGGCTATTGAAGGTTATGCGTGGCCCGGAAACATCAGGGAACTGGAGAACCGAATTAAGCGGGCCGTAATAATGGCAAATGGTTCAAAATTAACCGAATGGGATTTGCAACTCTCACTCCCCGGCAACGATGGGGTCATGACGCTCAAAAAGGCCCGGGATAAACTCGAAAAGAATCTGATCACCCTGTCACTTTCGCGAAACAACATGAACCTGACCAGGGCGGCAGCGGAATTGGGAATCAGCAGGCCCACCCTGTATGAGTTGATGAACAGACTCGGCGTTAAGATAAATCAAGACAGTTGAACTGCACCGGACTCGTTTGGACAAAAGACATTTTCATGCCGATTCGGATTTATTTAAACAATCGATAACTTACGGTGATGCCGATTATTGTTAAACGCGACGATTGATAGGCGAAGATCTTGCCTTGGAAGAGGAGCTTCGATATGGATAATGCTGTGCTGAAGATGGGGGGGCGGATTTGCTGGCGTCATTATACCGGTATTTTTCTGCTCTCTTTTGCGACCCTTTTGCTGGAACTGGCGCTGACTCGCGTGCTTTCCGTGGCAAACTGGTACCACTTTGGCTTTTTGGTGATTCAACTGCGCTCCTCGGTTTCGGCGCCTCAGGGGTGGTGCTGTCACTCTGGACACGTTTGCGCGAGCGAGCGCCACTCGATAGTGCGCTCGCCTTACTCTCGCTTGCTTTCAGCGTAGTGACTGTTGCAAGTTTCTGGTTGATGCAACGCATTCCATTCCACCCCCTCAGCATGTTGCTGGAAAGACGGCAACTTGTATTTACAGCCGTCTATTTTCTGGTGCTCGCTGCGCCTTTTTTCTGTTCAGGTTTGGGCATAGCTCTTCTGTTCACTCGAGGCTCCGGGGTCATTGGGAGGCTCTATGCGGCCGATCTTGTGGGGGCAGGTTTTGGATGTGCAGTGCTGGCTTTGGTGATGCCCGAGTTCGGCGGCTCCGGCTCTGTAGTCGTCGCGGCTGCAGTCGGTTCAGTCGCTGCTGCCGTATTCGGCTTTCCCAGGGCAAGGGGAATCGGCACAACAGGCGTTTTACTCGGCTTCATGATCCTTGTGCTCGCTTTTGTAGTGGAGCAAATTATTCCACTCACCTTGACGCCGGACAAACACCATCCGCTCCAAGAAGGAGATCCGCTTTTCACCGCCTGGAACAGTTTTTCGCGTGTCGATGTCTACAAATTGTCGGCAGATCCGGAGAGGGGGCGACCGGATGCGGGTTTCGGAATCATTATAGACGCAGGAACGTCCGGAACCGCGATGGCTGACTTGAGCGCAGGCGTCCGGAACTATCTGGCCAATTCTTCTCAGTACCGGCCCACAGGGCTCGCTTACATTGGCAAGAAGCACCCAAAAGTCCTGATTATTGGCTCGGGGGCCGGGCGCGAGGTGCTCGAGGCGCTCTATTACGGGGCTTCTTCCATCACCGCCGTTGAGATAAACCCGACAGTCAATGACATAGTAACGCGTCGCATGAGTAATTACTGGGGAGGACTCTTCGAACAACCCGAGGTCAACCTTGTAACCGAGGACGGGCGCAGTTTTGTTCGAAGGTCGCAAGAGAAGTACGACGCCATCATTTCTATGGAAACATTCAGCGGCGCTGCCCTTTCGTCTGGTGCGTTTACCTTGATGGAATCGTATGTTTTTACCAGGGAGGCGTTCGAAGACTACGTCGGCCACCTGACGCCGGACGGCGTTATTCTTATGGGCCGTCCGGCATTTCAGATTCCAAAGCTGTTTGCGACCATTGGCGAGATTTTTGAAAGCCGCGCCTTGGGAAGTCCGGCCAATCACCTGTTTGCGTTTTTTGGACCAGTTTCCCCCTTCGGCCACCAACTATTCAACTCGGGGTTTCTGTTCAAGAACTCACCGTTTTCTCACGAAGAAGTTCAGGAATTGACCGAGCGTCTTGGCGTAGATCGTTCCGATCCTTCGACGGGAAGCCCGCCCCCGGAGATTTACTACTCGCCGTTCGATCCGCCGCACACCCCCTTTCAGATGCAGTTGGCTCAGCTTGCAACATCTTCCCACGTGCGTAAAATTTGTGCAGCATCCGACGCGTTGATTTCTCCAGCAACCGACGACTGCCCCTTCTATAATCAGAGTGTGCGCTTGTCCAGCCTTAGGCCTTGGAACTTACGCATGATTCTGACGGCGGGGTCGCTCGGAAATGCCGGCCTGCAGCCGGTCGCAGAGACTATGCTCGTGACGATGCTGATCCAAGCAATTGTGATTGCGGGGGTTTTGATCCTGCTGCCACTGGCCTTTCTGGCCCGGCAAGGACTGCGGGCGGCCTGCCGGTGGGCGTGCCTTGCTTACTTCGCTGCTTTGGGGCTCGGTTTCATCATGATTGAAATCGTTCTTCTGCAGCGCTTTGTGCTATTTCTGGGCCAACCGATATATACGTTCGCTGTGGTTCTCGCCAGCCTGCTCATTTTCACCGGTGCCGGGTCCTATGTAGCCAGTCTTTTCGGCGGGAGTCCGCGTCGTCTACTTCTATATCGGATTTTGCCTGCGGTCCTGCTTGTAATTGGCGGGACTGTTTTTTTGATGCCCTGGGCGTTCTCTGCTGCCCTCCACCTCGCGTTGCCGTGGCGCGTGGCAATTGCGGTCGCTCTGGTTGCCCCCCTTGGATTTGTGCTCGGCATGCCTTTCCCCACCGGGCTGCGTATCGTCGCCAGCGAAGCACCGCCGCTTGTCCCATGGGCATGGGGAGTAAACGGATTTTTTACCGTTATAGGTTCGGTAAGCGCGATGTTACTGGGAATGTCCCTGGGATTCACTGCCGTCCTCGTAATCGCCGGGGCGTGTTATGGGGCCGCGTTTGTGACGATACCCTATCGCAGTATCCAATCCTGAGTTTTTGTCAATTGAACTCACATTTGATAAAAGGTGACCTCATGGGTTCGCAGAGATGAGCCCGGTAAATCGTTGGAAGCCTCCGTATGGTCTTGTCATTCCCACTTGCTCAGTTTTTCTGCTTTTTCTGTTTCCGTCGGCCACGGATGCTCGAAAAAATTCACCATGAATCTAAGAATTAGCTTCATGTTAAACACTACATAGAATCAGAACACCGCCCTCCTTATCCATCAACACATAGCCTTGCAGTAAAGTGTCATCGTAACTCACTAACGTAGGCACACGATGAATTCAACTCCCCTGCACAAGACCTCAGAGTTATAGCCTTTTTATGATTGCGTTTGCCTACCCCGCAAATACCCCGCCAGAAGCTTCTCAGGGCTGAATCCGGCCAAATGCGGTTCAGATGCATTGCGCACAATTTGATGTATTATTCCGGATGATGGGATGCGGTTTATGTTAAAAAGAGAAAAGCAAATCCTGGGGATTTACCTTCTTCTGACGGCTGCTACCCTCATAGCATTTTGTCAGGTCAGTCAATGCGATTTTATTAATTATGACGATCCTTTATACGTAACTGAAAACATCTACGTCCAGAATGGTATTACGACAGAGGCAGTTCAATGGGCATTCACGACCGGTCATGCCTCAAACTGGCATCCCCTGACGTGGCTGTCCCACATGCTCGATGTTCAACTCTTTGGAGTATACCCTCGATGGCATCATCTCACTAACCTTTTGTTCCACATTGCAAATACGTTGTTGCTCTTTTTCGTTTTTCACCGGATGACCAAAGAGGCCTGGAAGAGCGCTTTCGTGGCGGCTTTGTTTGCCCTTCACCCTCTCCACGTGGAATCCGTTGCCTGGGTTTCCGAACGCAAGGATGTTCTTTCCACTTTCTTCTGGATGCTCACCATGGCTGCATATATCAGCTATGTCGAGCACCGAACGGAGGACGGAAGACGGAAGACGGAAGGCGGAGACCATCCTTTCTCTTTTCTCTGTCCTCTGTCTTGTATCCTCCGTTACTTTGCCGTTCTCATATTTTTTGCTTTAGGCCTTATGTCAAAACCGATGCTCGTAACCCTTCCTTTTGTCCTGCTGCTTTTGGACTACTGGCCTCTGCGGCGAATGCAGGGAGTGGGAAGCGGGGGTTGGAGGGACAGGGAATCGCTAAAAACTGCAGCGGGGAGTGCCGAACGAGAAGCGGGAAGCGCTAAAAACTGTATGGAGGAGCATGGTGCGGGCAGCGAGGAGTTGGAGCCGTCGTCTACGAACAAATGCAAGGTGCAATCGGGTAGGAAGAGCGCTGCGTTGGGCGTGGAATTAGATGGAAAATCTGGAGATCCTGGATTCCAATGGGCATTGATTCGGCCTTTGCTCCTGGAAAAAATCCCACTTTTTGTCCTTGCAGCGCTCTCATGTATCGTAACATTCGTCGCTCAGCAAAAAGGAGGGGCGGTTGCATCTCTCGATTTATTGCCACCGGGTGTTCGTATCGCTAATGCCTATGTTTCATATATCATCTATGTCGGAAAGACGATCTGGCCTGAAAATCTTGCTGTTTTTTATCCTCATCCCGTGTTGAGACCATTCTGGCAGGTACTGGGTGCGGTTATTCTCCTTGTCGCCGTTACCTTGGCGGTTATCCGGACTGCAAAGAGGTTACCCTGTTTGGCTGTGGGATGGCTGTGGTTCGCAGGCACACTTTTGCCTGTCATAGGGATCATACAGGTTGGCAGTCAGGCTATGGCTGACCGCTACACTTATATCCCCCTCATCGGCTTGTTCGTCATGGCGGCGTGGGGCATTCCGGAACTCTTAAAAAATTGGCGCTACCGTAAAGAGGCGCTTTTTGCGTCGTCGGCCTTAGTCCTTCCATGCCTCGCTGTCGTTACATGGTCACAGGTCGGGTACTGGCACAGTGGCATTTCGTTGTATGATCATGCTCTGAAAGTTACAAGCCATAATGACGTTATCCACTGCAACCGGGGAATTGCTTATGGCCAACTTAGCGACCAGAGTCAGGCGATTTCAGATTTTGACAGGGCCATCGAAATTAATCCTAAATATGCAACTGCTTATTATAACCGGGGCCTTGCCTATGGCAAACTTGGCAACAAGGGGCAGGCGATTTCAGATTATAACAGGGCCATTGATCTCAATCCAAACTATGCTGACGCCTATAAAAACCGGGGCGCCACCTACGGCATGCTCGGCAATTACAAGCAGGCGATTGAGGATTTTGACAAGGCGATCAAGATCAATCCAAAATATGCTGATGCCTATAAAAACCGTGGTGTGGCCTATGACAAACTTGGCAACTCCGGGCAAGCGATTGAGGATATGAAAACAGCGGCAAAACTCGACAACGAAGGTGCAAAGAACTATTTGAGAAGCCACGGGGTAAACTGGTAGCCTGAGTTCTAATTCCAGAACAGGGTTGGGCACATCCACGATAGCGCCTCTGATTGAGCGCAACCATCATATCGTCTGCCTATCGAGCTTTTTGAAGTTTTCCCCCCCAGCATTCAGAGGAGTTAGTTGCATTTTTTCGTTGATGTCCAGAGAGAATAGTCTTGGACTGTATTTGTTTAATCAACTCCAGCAGGATCGTCTAAAACCATTGCCCGGAATTCGAGGTCCGGGAATGAAAAAAGAGCGTGATCCAAGGGCGTAAATCCGGCGAGTGCAAAATGTGCTGCTGACGGTCTATGAGCTTCACAAACTTTGACATCAAGGACTCCGTGTTGTTCCCGGCATGTCGCCGTCCGGCTGTTATTGGCGGCCCCCGCTAACGCCAATCTCTAACATACTTAAAAAAACTACTTAATATAAATTTCTGCCTGCGCACTTCCTGCTTGGTCGCAATACTCTCCACTCCATTCTATTCTACTCACCACACCTCGCGGAGCGGGCGACTGTTTTGTTGCCTGTTGTCCGGGCCTGTGCGCAACTCGCAGGCCCATGGGATCTCGGCGGTGTCGGAAAGATTTACGATTTGTAGATTTACCCTAAAATAGCACTGCACAAGCGTTTGTGATGAACCAGCCGCAACTCACTGTCGGTTTTCTTTACGATTTTTCAAGTCGAAGAGTTGGGCAAGGCTTCTTCCGCATCTCATGCGATCTATATTCTTTAGATAAATTAATCACTTATCCGGGATGGAACCTTTCTGGCATTGTTGTTGCACTACAATGCAATACAAACACATTGCAAGCCACTGACTCCAAATGTGGAGATAAGGCGCCAACGGCAAAGATTGAGATCGCACAGATGATATTCTAAAATAGGGAGGTGATTCCATGAAGAAGTCGGTTTGTTTCTTGTTCGCAGCAGTATTGGTGCTTGGGATGATAGGGGTTGCGTCTGCTGACGTATTTGACACTGGCACTGTTAATATAGGCCAAACTCCTAACAATGGTGATACTGTTCAACTTAACATATCAATCAAAGGCATTGCAGTACCGTCTAATGATACTATCAGTTCTGCTACCTTAACCATCAACGCGTCAAACGTTAATGCCGGCTCCGACTCCGTTGACCTATATCTTTCGAAGGACTTCTCGCTCGGAAACCTGACTGGCGACACAACTACTTTTACTAATCTGGTTAGTTCGGGTGTTTTTAAGACCGTGACTAATCCGGAAACCTTGCAACTCGATATTACTTCAGGACAGGGTTATTGGTTTTTGGGGTGGTGGGATAATGTTACCTTGAATAGCTACGATCTCCAAATAACCTATAGCGACCCGCCACCCTCCATCCCCGAACCCTGCACCATGCTTCTCCTGGGTTCCGGCCTGGTCGGACTTGCCGCTTTCAGGAGATGTAAAAAGGCTTAGATCGGCTCACAAATCTGCAGCGGTCTCAAATGGCAGGGTCAGTTCAAGTGGCTCTGCCATTTTGCATTGTGCGCCCGGCAAACGTCGGAAAACTTTACAGGTGCGAATTCAACTAAAATTGCACTGCGCAAGCGTTTCTGATAAATCCCGCCGAAAATCACTGTCGGTTTTCTTTACGATTTTTCAATCAGGAGAGATGCGCAAGGGCTTCTTGCGCATCTCATGTGATCTATATTCTTTCGATAAATTAATTACTTATCCGGTGTGAAACGGGCTGGGACCTTTGTGGCATTGTTGTTGCTTACTCAATTACACTGCAATTTATTGACTCCAATGAGGAGCCAAGGAGTCATCTCAAATATTGAAAACGCTCCTAATATTCTGAAACGTGGAGGTGATTCCTTGAAAAAGTCAGTTTGTTTCTTGTTCGCAGCAGTATTGGTGTTTGGGATGATTGGGGTTGCGTCTGCCGATGTATTTGACACTGGCACTGTGAATATTGGTCAGACCCCGTGGAATGGTGACACCGTTCAACTTAACATATCAATCACAGGCATTGCAGTACCTGCGAATGATACTATCAGCTCTGCTACCTTAACCATCAACGCGTCAGGCGTTTCTGCTAACTCCGACTCAGTCGACCTATATCTTTCGAAGGACTTCTCGCTGGGAGATCTGACTGGCAACACCACTACATTTACTAACCTGATTAGTTCGGGTGTTTTTAAGACTGTGACTAATCCGGAAACCTTGCAACTCGATATCACCTCTGAACAGGGTTTCCTTTTGTGGGGTAATGTTACCTTGAATAGTTACGATCTCAAAATAACCTATACCGATCCGCCACCCTCCGTGCCCGAACCCTGCGCCATGCTTCTCCTGGGTTCCGGCCTGGTCGGACTTGCTGCTTTCAGGAGATTTAAAAAGGCTTAGATCGGCTCACAAAACTGCAGCGGTCTCAAATGGCAGGGTCAGTTCAAGTGGCTCTGCCATTTTGCATTGTGCGCCCGGCAAACGTCGGAAAATTTTACAAGTGGTAAATTGACCTAAGATTGCACTGCGCAAGCGTTTCTGATAAACCCCTGCGAAAGCCACTGTCGGTTTTCTTTACGATCTTTCAATCCTGAGAGCTGCGCAAAAGCTTCTTCCAGCATCTCATGCAAGCTATATTCTTTTGATAAATTAGATACTTAATCCGGTGCGAGAGCAGCCGGAACCTCCATGGCATTGTTGTTGCACTATCATTCGGTTGATTCGAATGGTGAAACGAAGCACTTAGGTCAAAGATTGAAAGCTCTTTTTAATATTCTTAAACAATGAAAGCCCCAAGGCAAAAGGAGGAGGAAATGAAAATCGGAAGAGCAAAGAGGAGATTGGAGATGCGTCCAAAAAAACTTATCTTAACCATTGCAATAGCTTTACTGACCATGACGCTTTACGCTGGTTACGCTGCGGCTGACCCCATTGACGATCCGGCGATTTCACTTGGGTCCAGTACATCAGGCAGCAGTACAGCAGAGAATTCCAGTTCGTGGATTTACTCGACCACCGTACAAGTCAGCGGCGGCACTGATGTCTATTTCGTTAACGACACTGGCGCCGCCTGGACAAGCCTTACAATTACTGCCGCCTACACCGACACCGCAGCACATACCTTCACGATCAACTCGAACGGGCCATTTAGCACCGGCTCAGTATCAACAATTCTTTCAAACTCGGTGGCCTTCGATTTCTCAGGCGCAGGTGTTGCTAGTGGCGGCACCCTTGAGTTTACTTTTACTAACTGGAATACGAACGGTTCATCTAAACTGACCGGCTTCACCTTTGCGGCTACTGAAGCAGATCCGCCTTCAGTTCCTGAACCCTGCACCATGCTTCTCCTGGGTTCCGGTCTGGTTGGACTCGGTGTGTTCAAGAAGAGATTTAAAAAGGCTTAGATTAGCTCACAAAATTACAGCGATCTCAAATGGCAGGGTCAGTTCAAGTGACTCTGCCATTTTTGCATTGGGCGCCCGGCAGGGCGCCGGCAAATGCACCGATACGGCGAGGGCCGTTCCCGCGGCCTTGCCGGTGTGCAGAGTTTAGTTTGAAGCTACCTGCTTAAAACAAAAACAATATACTGAATTTATTGCAATTAAGCAGGTTATCAGTTTCCGTTTACCGGGTACACCCCCGAGAGATCAAATGCCACGGCGAACCTGTCCCGGCGAAGTCCTTTCATCTCCCCATGGTAGCACCGCTTTCCATGGCGGCGTTTCGTCTTCCTCAAACGAACCGCCCATGGAGGTGGCGCTGTTCCTTAAATTCTACTCACAGGCCTATTGGCTTGCGGCGGTGTCGGAAAACTTTACAAGTTATTAGATTAACCTAAAATGCCGCCACACAAGGGTTTTGGATAAACCCGCCATAAGTCACTGTCGGTTTTCTTTACAATTTTTCAAGCCAAAGAGTTGGGCAAGGGCTTCTTCCGGTATCTGTGCAATCCATATTCTTTAGGTAAATTAGGCACTTATCAAGTCTGAAACGGGCGGAAACCTTCGTGGCACCGTTGTTGCACTACAATGTACTGCAGATGACTGACTCCAATGACAACAGACATGATTTAATAATATTCATTGAGAAATTGATGTTAGGGAGGTCGGAAAAATGAGAAAATTAGCAATTGCTCTGAGTTTGGCGGCGGCATTGACAGGTTCCATGGCCCTGAATGCTCACGCTGACCTTGTCATGACGGAAAGTGATGGAGTCGGCGATTCTTTTACACAGAGCGGTTCTTCCAGCGTTGTTTATGTTGGAGCTGTGGGCTCCGTTTTCTCGACTAATATTGTGTCAGGACTGTCACTGGCCACGCCCTTTAACTTTCAGATGGATCTGGGTTCTTCGAACTTAACTGCCACTGGATCTGGTGTGCTCACGATAACGCTAACCGAAAATTCGGTTCCCAGTCTGGTCAGTTACCCCGCGTATGGACTGTCAGCAATCGTGGGTACATCATCGAGTTTCACGGTGAGCTATAAGGCGCTGTATAATGGTTCAGTTGTTTTCAGTCAAACTTTTGCTCCCGGTGCAATTTTCTATGTACCATCTGTAAGTGAAACAACGGCGCCCTCGACCTTAGAGGAGATTTTCACGATCACTAGCACAGGTGAAGGGTCTTCAAGCTTAGATGCAAGCTTGACTGCGTCTGTACCCGAACCGGGGACGCTCTTTCTTCTCGGCGCCGGTCTGCTCGGACTGGGCGCTTTCAGGACGAGATTTAAAAAGGCTTAGATCGGCTCACAAAATTAGAGTGATCTCAAATGGCAGGGTCAGTTCAAGTGGCTCTGCCATTTTTGCGTTGTGCGCCCGGCAGGGCGCGCTTGCGTTGGAGGTGAAAGTCCTCTGCAGACCCGACAGGGGGAACAGTTAACCGGTCGGAAAAAGTTCAATCGCGCGAGGTCGAATTTGAAGGAAGCCGGAGGCAAAGCGTAGGCCCGACAAAGAGAAAAACGAAGAGTTTTGAGCCGGCCAGGGAGAAGGTACCGCGCAGCCTATAAGTCTTCAGTCTAGCCCGAAGCCCCTGATAGAGTTCAGGTCTTTGAAGCGCTCCGTTTTGCAGCCGTCCCGGTTTTGAACTGATGAAGATTGTCTATGCGACGTCTTTAATTCCCACTTCTGAAGAATCGCAACGTTTGAAGTATCTCTCATCTGTTATTGCCGCGATATTACACAAGCCGGCAAGAAAAAACCCAAGGACGACACCTGTGAAAAGCCCTGCCAGAAACCACATAAAATATCCCTTTCTGCCTCTTGTATTTATAACTCGCCAATGGGGCGAAGCCTATAGGCAAGGAAAAAAATACGCGATGTCTGCGCAAAAAAATCGGTGACGTATTGGGCCTATGGCCGCGTAACTGGCTGGCGACCTCGTACGTTTTGTGGTAGAATCGATTAAATTTTTGGGTTCTTATAGGTATCGCATCGAACTTGGTTCTTATTTTTGCGGATTTTACGGTGAGCTTCACATGAATAAAACAATACTCGTCACCGGTGGCGCAGGGTTCATCGGAAGTAATTTCGTTTCTTGTGAAAGGATGCGGAATAACCGGATTATCAATCTCGATATCCTCACTTATGCCGGGAACCTTTTGAATCTGGAACGGTTAAACGGTGACCCCGATCACATTTTTATACGGGGAGACATTCGCGACCGGAAACTCGTAGGAAAACTCCTCGAAGAACACCAACCGGATGCCCTGGTAAATTTTGCCGCCGAATCCCACGTCGACAGGTCGATTGACAGCCCGGAAACCTTCATCCAGACCAACATCATCGGGACCTATCATCTGCTGGAGGAGGCAAGGGAGTACTGTAAAAAACTTAATGCAGGACGCCGCGAGCATTTCCGCTTTCTTCACGTCTCGACCGATGAAGTCTACGGTTCACTGGGGCCGCAGGCGCCCGCGTTCATTGAAAACAGCCCCTATGCTCCCAACAGTCCTTATTCAGCCAGCAAGGCTGCAAGCGATCACCTGGTGCGGGCATATTTCCATACCTTTGGTGTCCCCACATTCGTAACGAATTGTTCGAACAATTACGGTCCGCGGCAGTTTCCGGAAAAGCTTGCGCCGCTCGTAGTCCTCAATGCGGTCGAAGGAAAGCCGCTGCCGATATACGGTGACGGGCTCAACGTGCGTGACTGGCTCTACGTCGATGACCACTGTGAGGCGCTGCATCTGGTACTCGAAAAGGGGAAGCCCGGGGAGACATACAATATCGGTGGGTCCTGCGAAAAAACAAACCTTGAAACCGTGAATGAACTGTGCGCTCTTTTGGATGAGATGATTCCCACGTCCAGGCATGTCCCGCATTGCAGCCTGATTACCTTCGTAAAGGACCGCCCCGGACACGACCGGCGTTATGCCATCGACTGTTCCAAGATAAGGGCCGAGTTGGGCTGGCGTGCGAAAGAGAGCTTTGAATCGGGCATGAAGAAAACGATTCGGTGGTACCTGGATAACCCGGAGTGGATCCATTCGACAAAAACGGGGGCTTACCGGCAGTGGATGTCAAGGCAATACGGGGCCGTTGAAAACGATGATTCGCCACAAAGGTCGCCAAGATAAGCGTGATAGCTCGGAGGATGGAAATGGAATCGGCAGTCGGTTTGAAAGGAATCATTCTCGCCGGGGGATCGGGGACACGCCTCTACCCGATAACCAAGGTGATCAGCAAACAGCTTCTTCCGATTTACGACAAACCGATGATTTACTATCCGCTTTCGGTCTTGATGCTTGCCGGGATCCGGGACGTTCTGATCATCTCCACCCCTGAGGACCTGCCAAAGTTCGAATCGCTTCTGGATGACGGATCTCAATGGGGGATGCGCTTTTCATACATCCGGCAGGATTACCCGGCAGGTCTTGCCCATGCCTTCGTCCTCGGCAGGGATTTCATCGGCGATGGCAAGGTTTGCCTGATTCTTGGAGACAATGTCTTTTATGGGCATGGGTTTCAGGAAATCGTCCGGCGCGCTGCCGGGTTTGAATCCGGCGGGCTTGTGTTCGGGTATTATGTTCGAGACCCGGAGCGCTACGGGGTAGTCGAGTTCGATCAATCGGGCAAAGTGCTCGGCATAGAGGAAAAACCGGTGAGGCCCAAGTCCAGCTACGCTGTCCCGGGGCTTTATTTCTTCGATAACAGCGTGGTCGATGTAGCTTCGGGCCTTAAGCCTTCGGCGCGCGGAGAGCTGGAGATAGCCGATGTCATCAACGCTTACCTGAAAATGGGCGCGCTTCGCGTGGAACTTCTGGGCAGGGGATTTGCCTGGCTCGATACGGGTACGCACGAATCCCTTCTGGAGGCATGTACTTTCGTGGAGACGATCGAAAAACGACAGGGCCTCAAGATCGCCTGTGTCGAGGAAATAGCTTACCGTCTGGGGTACATTGATGCAGCTCTGCTGCGAAGGTTGGCCGAGCCCTTGATGAAAAACGCATACGGACAGTATCTGCTTCAGTTATTGGGCTGAATCTATGTGCGCCTCGGGTCCCGGCTTCTGAAGACTCAAGGACTGCAATTGTGTTAAGCCGCTGAGAAGTGCCTCAAGGTTGAGCAATTGATTGTAACACTGCTTTCTCACTGCCTCTTTCCGGAGTCCATTGCTTACAGCCGCCTGCTCGTTAGTGAGAGCGCAACACGATGAAGGTGCGGGAGCAGGAAGCAAAAGCCTTGCCCACCCAAAGTTCCATAGAAATAGGGATTGCAACGAACACGGCAGCCGGATCGCGCCAGGGCATGCCGCGCATTTAGAGCTTGGAGACAGTATTGCTCCCGTAATTTGTTACCCAGATGTTTGCGCCGTCGAAGGCAACACCAGATGGCCCATTACCAGTAGTATATGTCCCTACCAAAGACCCGCTGCTTGCATTGAGCTTTGTGACAGTATTGCTGCCATTATTCGCCACCCAGATGTTTGCTCCGTCAAAAGCAACACCTGATGGACTATTGCCGGCAGAATACGTTCCGACCGTAGAGCCGTCGATTGCATTGAGCTTGGTGACAGTATTGCTGTTGGAATTTGTCACCCAGATATTTGCACCGTCAAAAGCAACACCCCATGGATTAGCACTCACAGCATAAGTCCCGGCCAAAGACCCATCACTTGCATTGAGTTTTGTTACAGTGCTGTCGCTCGAATTCGCCACCCAGATGTTTGCGCCGTCGAAGGCAATACCTTGTGGAAGAGATCCGACCGCATACGTCCCGACCAAAGACCCATTTCTAGCGTTGAGCTTCGTAACATTGTTGTTGCCTTCATTCACAACCCAGATGTTTGTCCCGTCGAAGGCAACACCTGACGGATTATTGCCGACAGAATACGTTCCGACCAAAGACCCGTCACTTGCCTTGAGCTTTGTGGCAGTATTGCTGCCACCGGCATTTGCCACCCAGATGTTTGCCCCGTCGAAGGCAACTCCCTGTGGATCGTTGCCGGCAGGATATGTCCCGACCGTAGAGCCGTTGTTTGCATTGAGTTTTGTTACAGTGCTGTCGCTCGAATTTGCCACCCAGATGTTTGCGCCGTCGAAGGCAATGCCAAATGGACCACTGCCTGCGCTAAAGGAGCAAGTTTGATCCTGTTGATACCACCGTAAAAGGGCGACTTGAAGTGGATTTGGTGATGGTGGCGACCCTTGCGGTCCTTGTGGTCCAGTGTCTCCGGTAGCTCCCGTTAGCCCTTGCGGTCCTTGTGCTCCTTCTGGTCCTGCCGGTCCAGTCGGTCCTATCGGTCCCTGGATACCCTGCGGTCCTTGCGGTCCTTGTTGACCTTGTGGTCCTGCCGGTCCAGTCGGTCCTGTCGATCCTACCGGTCCCTGGATACCCTGTGGTCCTTGTTGCCCTTGTGGTCCTGCCGGTCCTGCCGGTCCAGTCGGTCCTGTCGATCCTACCGGTCCCTGGATACCCTGTGGTCCTTGTTGCCCTTGTGGTCCTGTCAGTCCAGTCGGTCCTACCGGCCCCTGGATACCCTGCGGTCCTTGCCGTCCGGTCGATCCAGCATAGGTAAAACGAAGTCCTATTACCTTGACGGATGACACAAATGCAGAATGAGGGCTGAAGAAAATCGAGAAGTTATCGCCCGTAACAGGAGATGTTGCGGCTATTGCGCTGGTTACATCAATTTCGGTGAGTTCGTTTTCAACCACAATGTCCTTGAGATTGGTCTCAGAATACGCACCACTCGTATAGCCTTGTCCATTGCTTCCACCATTAATTTTCAGATCATAAACAAGACTTAAATTCTTTGTCGGAATTATTACAATTTTTGCGCTGGTGAAAGATGCCATGTCATCGGGAACGCCAAAACTAAAAATGGCAGCACCGGAACTCGTGACGCCCCAGTTTTGCAAAGTCGTCTTGGCTTCCGATGGTGCTACCCATAACTGGTTTGCCTGAGCGGATATTACTGCAACCTGCAATAGCACAATGCCTGAAATAAAAAGGAAGAGTCCGATTTTTGTGCAGTTTTTCATTTAAATCCTCCTCCTGAAATCGGATTGCAATGAACCCGGCAGATGCAGCACGCTCGTGCATTCCGTTGCCTTAGAACTTGGAGACAGTACCGCTGCCATTATTTGCCACCCAAAGATTCGCGCCATCGAAAGCAATACCCATTGGACCGCTACCGGCAGAGTATGTCCCGACCAAAGACCCATCGCTCGCCTTGAGCTTCGTTACGCTGTTTCCACTAAGATTTGTCACCCAGATATTTGAACCGTCAAAAGCAACACCCCATGGATGGCCAATGACAGCATAGGTCTCGACCAAAGATCCGTCGCTTGCATTGAGTCTTGTGAGAGTGTTGTCGCTCGAATTTGCCACCCAGATGTTTGCCCCGTCGAAGGCAATACCATATGGCCAACTGCCGACAACATAGGTCCCGACCAAAGACCCATCACTTGAATTGAGCTTCGTGACATTGTTGCTGCCGGCATTTACCACCCAGATGTTTGCCCCGTCGAAGGCAATACCATATGGCCAAGCGCCGGCAGCATACGTTCCGGCCAAAGAACCGTCGCTTGCCTTGAGCTTCGTGACAGTGCCGATATAATTTGTCACCCAGATGTTTGCTCCATCGAAAGCAATGCCTTGTGGTTCGGTGCCGGCAGCATACGTTCCGGCCAAAGACCCGTCGCTTGCCTTCAGCTTCGTGACAGTGTTACCGCCCCAATTTGTCACCCAGATGTTCGCGCCGTCGAATGCAATACCAAATGGCGTAACGCCGACAGCATACGTCCCAACCAAAGACCCATTGCTTGCATTGAGCTTTGTGACAGTATTGCTGTTCTGATTTGTCACCCAGATGTTTGCCCCGTCGAAGGCAATACCATATGGGGCAGTCAGGCCATCAAAAGTGCAAGATTGATTCGCCTGGTACCATCGTAAAAGGGCAATTTGAAGTGGATTTGGTGACGCTGGCATCCCCTGCGGTCCTTGAACCCCCGCAGAGCCGGTAGCTCCAGCAGCACCCGTTGGTCCTTGAGGACCTTGTGAGCCTGTAACCCCTGTGAGTCCTTGGGGGCCAGTGTCTCCAGTAGCACCCGTTGGCCCTTGAGGACCTTGTGGGCCAGTCCCCCCTGTGAGTCCTTGGGGTCCAGTGTCTCCAGTAGCACCGGTGAGCCCTTGAGGACCTTGTGGTCCAGCAACTCCTGTGAGTCCTCGGGGTCCGGTGTCTCCAGTAGTACCTGTGAGCCCTTGGGATCCTTGTGGCCCTGCTGCCGCTCCAGCCGGTCCCTGGATACCCTGCGGTCCTTGCGGTCCTGTCGGTCCTTGAGGCCCGTCCGATCCAGCATAGGTAAAACGAAGTCCTACTACCTTGACATATGACAGATACGAAGAATGAGTGCTAAAGGAAATCGATACCTGATCCTTACCCGCAACAAGCGTTGTAGGTAGATAGTTGGATATATCGATTTCGTAGAGGTTCTTTGCGAGAACGGATTCTGAAAGATTGAGGTGAGACTCTGATCCATCCGTATAGCTTTGATCATTTTGTGCACACGCAATTGTTAAATTATACAGAAGATTTAAAGCTTTTGTTGAAATTATTATAATTTTTGCACTGGTGAAAGTTGTCATGCTATCTGGTACACCGAAGCTGAAATGGGCTTTACCCGTGCTCGTGACGCTCCAATTTCCATAAGTCGTTTCGGCTTCAGACGGTGCTACCCATAACTCGTTTGCCAGAGCAGATATCGCTGAAATCTCCGATAGCGGAACACATAAAATCAACAGGAAAAGTCCGATTTTTGTGCAATTTTTCATTTAAATCCCCCTCCGGATAAAAGTTTTTGAAGTGACTCGCCCCTCTTGAGCCTAACGACGATTGGGGACAGATCACGAGGCGAAGGGCAAACCAAACTTACTTTGCACTCTGGCAACAGTTATAACTTGTGTCAAGGGTGATTTTAGTGGGCAGGAATTGGGTAATAGCCTACTCGATAGATCCATTTATATGCTTATGTTTCAATGTGTTGACATCAATTAAATAGTTCATGCTAAAACGCGGAAACTTTTATGTTGACAGGAGAGTACGGCAATCGAAGCTCAACTGGATAACCCCCCACATGTTTTCCCCGCCTTGAAATTGTGATCTCACCTTGGGATAAACATTCCGATCATGACCGACCATACTCGGGCAAGAATGAGCGTTCAAGACTGGGCAATGTTCGACGAGCGAGTTTTTGGGACCATGTAAATCAGGAGGGGTGTAGTGAAATATAGCCAGATGTTCCGTTCCAATATACCGAACCCCATCTGCTCGCTGGGTTTGTCAGAAATTCTAATATGGTGTATAGTAAATGGTAGGATGGAAACTTAGAAAAGGGGGCTGCGCTTTTCATACATCCAGCAGGATTGCCCGGCGGGTCTCGCCCATGCCTTCGTCCTCGGCAGGGATTTCATCGGCGCGGGCAAGGTTTGTCTTATACAAAGTGTTGGAATGAATTGGGTACGACGGTGGTGTCCGACACCGATCATAAAGAATTACATTTTGCTGGAGGACCTCACCCATGATATCCAAAACGGTATTCGACAAAACACTCGGGCGTTTCGTTTCCTCGCGATTTATTAAATACTGTGTGGTGGGAGCCAGTGGGGTTGTTGTCAATCTGTGCGCATTCTGGCTTTTTCGAAAGGTGGGGGTCCACATCAATCTCTCATCCGCACTGGCGATAGAACTCTCCATTATTTCGAATTTTCTCCTGAACAACTCCTGGACTTTCCTGGACAGGAGGTCGGCCGGATCGGGAATAGCCGGACAAGTGTACCGGTTTCACCTCACCTGCCTGACCGGAGCGGCGATTCAGTTTGTCGTCTTCGCCGTAATGAATATGGTTTGGGTTAACTTTTTGCCCGGCCTGGCAAACGCGGCTGCTTTCACGCCAACCGAAAACGCAGTCACTCACTGGATCTGGCGCCCTCTCTTCTCGCCGGCCGACGTGGGCGAATGGGCGCTCGTTTCCCAGTTGATGGGAATAGCACTTGCCACTTTTTGTAATTACACGGTCAACTGCAAGTGGACGTGGGCGGAGAATCGAGGAAAAGCGACATGCCTTCAGGAAACGGCCGCGGCGCGGGGGCGCTGATCTGCATACCCACATACAATGAAGCGGAAAACATCGCGCTCATAACTTCTGCCGTTCTCGATCAGGTCCCCGGGGCGCACATATTGATTGCCGACGACAACTCTCCTGACGGCACAGGCGAAATAGCCGACCGCCTGGCGGCAGGGGATGAGCGCATTCACGTACTGCACCGTTCCGCAAAAAGGGGATTGGCGAAAGCTTACCTGGCCTCATTCGATTGGGCGCTTGCCCGCGACTACAAATATGTATTCGAATTCGATGCGGACTTTTCACATAACCCGATATACCTCCCGGAATTCATCGCGCTGCTTTCGAGCGGGGTCTCGGACGTGGTGGTCGGCTCGCGGCAGGTTGGAAACGGAGGTTCGGAGAACTGGCCCCTGCACCGAAGGCTACTTTCCATGGTCGGAAATCATTACGCACGCGCCGTACTCGGGGTTCCCGTAAGGGATCTGACCGGAGGCTTCAACGGGTTTACGCGCGAGGCTCTGACGATGATAATCCCCGGGGGCATACTCAGTCTAGGCTATTGTTTTCAAATCGAGCTCAAATACAAGGCAGTCAGAAATGGGTTGGCAGTTAGAGAAAAGCCGATCATATTTCGCGACCGGGTATTCGGGAAATCCAAAATGGATTCGTCCATAATCCTGGAAGGTTTACGGCAGATGTGGAGGCTAAGGCAACGATATCGTAAGCCTCGAAAATTCTGGAAATCCGGTTAAATAATTCCTGCCTGCGTCTTTGTGGTGAGATCCCGTGTTCGCGTCCTCGTTTCAAGGCTTCCTTGTCCCTTTGACCCGCTCGACAATTCCTGTGGTGCTCAGGTTTTCAATCAGTGGCACCAGTACGACCCGGCCTCCCCATCCTTCCACAAGCTCGTGGCCCACTACGGCCTCACGGGTGTAATCGGCTCCTTTCACCAAGACGTCAGGCCTCAAAGTCTTTATCAGGGACAAAGGAGTATCTTCTTCGAAGATGACCACCATATCCACGCAACCAAGCGCGGCTAGCAGGGCGGCCCTGTCCTGCTGAGGCAATATGGGGCGATGCATGCCTTTGATGCGCCTTACCGAGTCGTCCGAGTTCAAGCCTACGACGAGCCGCTGTCCTTCGTCGGCAGCGGCATGGAGCAACCGTATATGACCGGCATGAAGAATATCGAAACATCCATTGGTAAAAGCGATGCTTTTTCCATCGGCCCTCCACGCATCTACCGTTAATCCGGCTGAAGCCGGGTCGCAGATTTTCCTCTGCGTCCCGTTGTGTCCCTGCCTAAGGGCGATGGCAAGCTCTTCGGCCCGGATGGGATTTGTCCCAACTTTGCCCACCACGATCCCTGCAGCGATATTGGCTAATTCCGCGCAATGGGCCCAGCCCATCCCGGTTGCCATTCCGGCTGCCACAGTTGCGATTACGGTATCGCCCGCCCCGGAAACATCGAAGACGTCGCGGGCCTGGGTTGGAATGAGAAGGGGTGGCTCGTTGCGAGTAAAGAGCGCCATGCCTTTATGGCCTCGAGTCACCAGAAGCCGGTCAATTTGCAGATTCTTGATCAGTTTCAGACCTGCATCGATAAAAATTTCTTCGGAAATAAGCTGTTTGCCGGCAATCAGTTCAAGCTCCGCCGTATTGGGGGTGATACATGTTGCCCCGTTGTATCTGGTCCAATCTCTGCCTTTAGGGTCAACAAGGGTTGGCAGGACATGGTCTCGAGCGCTCCCGATGATGGTTGAGCAGGAACTGTCGTCCAGGGTCCCCTTGCCATAATCCGAGAGAATAACCACACCCGCCTCGGCGATGAGTTCCAGGGCGCGGTCCAGCAGAATTTTTGCCTCTGCAGCAGAAATAGTACTGGTTTCTTCCTCGTCCAGCCTCAAGAGTTGCTGTCCCTGAGCCATGACCCTCGTCTTGACAATAGTGGGACGAGGCGGGGCCAGAGTAAGGAGATGATCTTCAATCCCGTTTTCTGTCAAAAGCTGCGAAAGGCGTTCGCCGTAGCCGTCAGTTCCTTTAGTCCCCAGGAGGCGCACCCGGCAGCCAAGGGCGGCCAGGTTGGCCGCCACGTTTGCGGCCCCGCCGAGACGGTAGGTCCGGCTTTCGACTTTTACCACCGGAACGGGAGCCTCAGGAGATATTCTGCTGACCCGTCCCCACAGGTACCGGTCGAGCATTACATCGCCTATTACGAGTGCGTTGACTTTTTTGAAATTGGAAAGATCGAAAGGCTCCATTAATGCTCCGTCACAGGATTGGGGACTTAACACTACATCCGAAAAAGCTCCTGGAATGCCGAACATCCATAAATCATACAATATTCTAATCATAAGCCGCAAGCAAATGCCGATCAAACCAATATCAAGCTCTTTCCCCAAGGCCAATCGGAGTCCGGGATCAAACTATGCATTACGTCATAAATAATAGCGCATCAAATGGGCATAGTGGTATGTTTCTACCTCAATGGGACGAATCGAGATTGCCGAACGTGAAAAACGTGGTGCTCGCCCTCCAGGATGAAATCCGCCGCACGGAAGAGTCTCGCTACGATCACCGGCTGCATGGACTTCTTCTTGTTGCGCAGGGCTTGAGCTGCCGAGAAGTCGCAAGGCTTCTAGGTGATGCCCCTGGAACCGTTGCTTATTGAGTGCGCCGCTTCGAGGAGGAAGGTCTCGCCGGTTTGGCCGAAGGCGAACGGTCTGGAAGGCCACGCAGACTCAGCCAAAAACAGTTGGAAGAAGTAAGTCATATGCTTCGAAGGAACCCAATGGATTTTGGACTCAACGTTAATCTCTTGGATGGAAAGGCTTTGTCTGAGCTTGTGGCGAGGCAGTGGGGAATCCCCTTGGGAGTGCGCCCGAGCCGGCGCCTTTTCAGGCAACCTGGATTCCCCCACCTCGCTCTTCTCAGCATGAACGTTTTATCAATTCACATTTACAAGTTGAGTTGTCCTTGATCTCATGCCGTCAGTACCTTCCACGATCAACATGAATATCAACTTATTGCCAAAACTCCCTCCGTTTGCTGCTGTAAAATCGGGGGTTACCGACGTAGGATTAGATAGGGTATAGGGGTTGCCCGCAGTCTGGTGCCACCGGTACGCGGCGATGCCGATCCCTGAATCCGTTGAACTTGTTCCGTTAAGAGTTACGATGGCGCCCGGTATTACTGTTTGTGTTGGCCCCACAGCAGCCTTGGGCGCAGCATCACCGAGGGTGACATTCACAAAGCATGTGTCGGTAGATTCGAGTCCGTACAGATCGGTTACAGTAAGTTTAAACTTCATGGATACGGTGCCTGAAACAACCTGAGGTGCTGCAAACTCGGGTTGCGCCGATGCCGGGTTGGAAAGAGTTACAGCGGGCCCGTCAATCTGCTGCCAGAGATATGAAAGAGCGGTATTATTAGGATCGGTAGAATTCGACCCGTTGAGTGTGATCATAGTCCCTTCGTTGACCGTTTGGTCAGGACCGGCATTGGCTACGGGCGGCATCTCGTTCGTTACCACGTTGACAATGCAGGTGTCGGTTGACTTAAGGCCGTTCACATCTTTTACGGTCAGTTGAAAGGTTAGCGCTCCACTTACCTCGGGAGCCGTAAGAGTCGGTTGAGCAGCAGAAGAAGACGAGAGCTTCACTGACTTCCCACCCGTCTGGGCCCACAGATAAGACGCTATCCCGGGACCGCCCACGTCGGTGGAATTTGAGCCGTTGAGCGTCGTCTTAACCCCTCTGCCATGGTATTGATTGGGACCGGCGTCGGCGACGGGTGCGGTAGCAAAGCTCGCCGAAATGGTGTGGTTGGCTGTGACATCGGAAAACGTGTAGGTGGTGACTGCGCCAACCGAAGTCCCGTCAACCAGCACAGAGGATACCTGGTAGCCGATAGCCGGAGTGATCGTAAAGATCTGGCTCGCCCCGGAGTTTACCGTGACAGGAGCGGCAGGAGAGATCGTGCCGTTGGACCCGGCAGTAGGTGTAATTGTGAAAGGGTCTACATTAAATGTCGCCGAAATGGTGTGGTTGGCTTTGACGTTAGAAAACGTGTAGGTCGTGACTGCGCCAACCGAGGTACCGTCAACCACCACAGAGGATACCTGGTAGCCGGAAGCGGGAGTGATCGTAAAGGTTTGGCTCGCCCCGTAGTTTACCGTGACAGGAGCGGCAGGAGAGATCGTCCCGTTGGACCCGGCAGTAGGTGTAATTGTGAACGGGTCTACAGTAAATGTCGCCGAAATGGTGTGGCTGGCTGTGACATTGGAGAACGTGTAGGTGTTGACTGCGCCAACCGAGGTCCCGTCAACCAGCACAGAGGATACCTGGTAGCCGGTAGCCGGAGTTATCGTAAGGGTCTGGCTTGCCCCGGAGTTTACCGTAACCGGAGCGGCAGGGGAGATCGTCCCGTTGGTTCCGGCGGTAGGCGTAATGGTGTAAGTATTTAGAGCGAATGTCACCGAAATGGTGTGGTTGGCTGTGACATCGGAAAACGTGTAGGTGTTGACTGCGCCAACCGATGTCCCGTCAATCACCACAGCGGATACCTTGTAGCCGGTAGCCGGAGTGATAGCAAAGGTCTGGCTTGCCCCGGAACTCACCGTCACGGAACCCGAAGGAGAGATGGACCCGTTTGAACCAGCAGATGCCGTGATGGTGGATGAAGTACTTTGAGCTGAAAAAGTGGCTGAGACGGTATGGCTGGCCGAAATATTGGACAACGTGAAGCTGCTGACCGCGCCGACTGAGGCCCCGTCGACCTGCACACCTGCTATTTGGTAGCCGGCAGAAGGTGTGATAGTAAAAGTTTGGTTTGCGCCCTGGCTCTGGAAAAAACTTCCGCTCGGCGCTATCGTTCCGCCTGCTCCGGCGGACGCAGTCAGTAAATCAATGACCAGTTCCGGCGATAAGCCGCTCTGGTCGTTGTTGCCGTCGTAAGCGGTTAAGGCAACGTAGTAGGTCGACGCACTCAGATTTTGCAGCGTGGCGCTCGTGGTGTTGCCGACGTTTAAGGTGATGGAGTAGTTCCCGGACGATAGACCATAATGCACATCGTAGCCCGCAATCGTCGCACTCGCATCAGAGTTCCATTCGACGGTAGCCTGTTGTGCAAAAAGCGTTGAAGCGAAAACCAAAGTGAAAATGCAACTTAAAGCCAGACGAGACGTTCGTAGTAAACTGATTTTTGCGAAGGTAACATAGTGTAACATATTAGCACCTTTAGTCAGCGGAAGATAGTGAAAGCTTTGGAGAATCCTCGCTAAGCGGGCCTTCAGGGCAAGCTGGTCCGCCTCCCAACCTTTGGCCGCAACTCACCACCGCCGGCTCTCGGACCAGTTCCCTTGCTCCTTGACTTTCCTATGTTCTCTGTTTGTTGGAAGGACTTTTCCGCGCCCGAACCAGTGCAAAAGCGATACCAATTACTATCTAATAAGCCATGGCGCTGAAGTTGAAGGGAATGGCTGCTGGGGGGAGACACTCGAGAAGCTTCGCAGAATGCCTCCCGGCCTCACTACTCGAATTCCCGGAGACAGAAATAAAAGAAATCCCCCGCCCGAGTTCCTGTTTCAAATCACGCACGGCCTGTAGGCTTTTCCATACAGCAGCGTAGGCGTGATACTTCAATCGGGAGTATATTCTGCAGGGCATCTGCAGCCCTAACTCGAATCTTGAGGCAAAAAGGAGAATTGTGGTTTAGAACGGTCATGTTGAGGGGGTGATAGTTGTCCGGGGATTCGTTGGTGGTCAAGTTGACGCATTATCCAGGCTATATAGCTTAAAACTTCACTGGCTTTCGGGCGATCCCCGGAAAGTCGGCATGTCACTTGGAGCTTTTTCGCTTAAAACGCTTATTTTAAACCTCCTTGCTGGAGTTTTTGGTCGGCATCATCTTTGCCCTCACCTGGTCCTTGATCCGTTTGACATTTCCGCGCCCAAGACCCTTTACTTCGCAGTCCAGCTCAAAATATCGTCTTATTTCGCTATCTGTAAGAATTCCGAAGCAATCTATCACAGCAACCGGCTTTCCGGTCATTTCCAATAGATTATCGGCTGAAAGGCTCAGGTAATGTTCGTGGCGCACGGCAAACACCACGGCATCTGCCCCGTGAACGGCTTCCTTCATTTCTTTGCTGATGGTGAGGCCCTTCAGATTTTCCTGGTTTCGGAAGAACCTCGACCACGAATGGCCGGGGGCGGGGTATGTATCCTGTTTCTCAAATTCCCACCAGTGCTTGACATAGGGATCGTGTACAGAGATATCAGCCCCCATTTCGGCAAGCTTTCGAACAAGCATTTCCGAACCGCTATAGCGGGTGTCCCCGACGTCTTCCCTGTACGATGCTCCGAAGATGGCTATTTTGCAGGCAGCCACGATCTTGCCCATATTTCGAAGAGCATCGCGGACAAGGCGGGCGACATGCAAAGCTCTTGTGTCGTTTATGTCGATAGCCTGGGGGGTTATCCTGAAGATATCGTCTTCGAACCCAAGAAGCGTCTGGTAAGCCCAGATTCCTAGTCCTCCATCCTTTGGCAGGCAGTAGCCTCCTATTCCAGGTCCCGGAAATATGATGTTTGAGTGCGTCGGCCAACCTTTATAGCTTCTATGACCTTCAACAGGTCCACGCCGTTTCTCTCCGAGAAAACGCTCCATTCATGGAGGAAAGCCAGAATCGTCGCGCGATAGGAATTCTCGACCACTTTGCAGGTTTCGCTCTCGATAGGCGTTTCCATGACAGTCAGTGGATATTCTTCCACATTTAAAACGTCGGACAAAAAGTCCTGAACCCGTTGCCTGGATGACTCGTTGATGCCGCTGCATACTCTCCAGAAGTCGCGGATAGAAGAGACGTAATTCTTACCCGGCATAACACGCTCAAAGGAATGGGCCAGCAACGGCTCGGCTTGGATGCCGCGACTTTGGAACGCCTTCTTGATTATGGGGTATGCAACATACTCGGTCGTGCCTGGCGGTACAGTGGTCTCGATCAGGACCATGCATTCGGGCTTGATCTTCTCGCCAATTACCTTTAAGCAATCCTCCAGGGCTGCGATATCGGCTCGGCCCTGGCGAACGTTTCCAAGTGTCTCTTTCTGATAATCGCATTGTACGTCAACCACCACCACGTCGGCCAGTGTGAGCGCCTCATAGGTATACGTCGCGATGAGTGTCTTTTTGTCCCTGACACACCGCTGGATAAGCGGCCCCACTTCCGGATCTTCGGCCTCAACAGGAGCGATTCCCCGATTGAGATATTGAATCTTCCAGAAAGATCTGATTGAGGGCCGCTGCATTCCGATCACGAACTTGGATGGCGCCCCCGTCACCTTATGCACTGAATCTGCTACGACCCCGGCCATTACTGCGCCAACGAACCCGACACCCATAACCACTACAATCTCACGGCCCAAGCTCCGCTGCTCCGAGACAATCTCGCTGACCCGCGCAAACTCCGCCTGATGGTCGGACTGCTTTGGAATTGGGAAAACCTCGCCAGCCGGGCAGGTAGAATAGAGGTCATCGGGAGATTCCATGTTGTTGCACTCTTTGTTTTGCATTCCAGCCTCATCCTTTCCCGCTAAGGGAAAATGAATCAAAGGATTGATTCGCTGAGTACAAAATCCAGGTATCGTGCGAAAACTTAACTCTCAGTCAGATTATTTTAAATTAGTTAATGCCGGGACTCCGCTTCACGAAAAGCTGCCCGGACAGCCCTGTGTCTGCCCGGGCAATTCGGAGCCTGGACTCTATTATGTAAGCCCCTGAGAACATGACAGAAAAGTCGCCGTATCCTTTGGGGGGTGCTTGAATCAGCCCGTGAGACCGTGAATCAGTGTATAGGATGTCGTTTGGTTGTTCAATAAGTTTCAACCGCCCCTGGAAAGACTGAATTGAAGTCAATCGGGCAAGTAGTTTTCCGTGGCGTTTGCTCTCGCGTTTAATTAATATTGGCAATCTAGGGGAAAATGTATGGAACTGATTGGAAAGGAAGAATTTTTGCTTGCTACCGAGCGGATGTTTCAGGAAAGCATCCAGGCAAAACAGGCGCTCTGTAGCACGGCGAAAGAAACTATTTTGAAGATGGCCGTGGTGGTAAGCCGGGCCTTCCTTGAGAAGCATCGACTTTTTCTTTTCGGTAATGGCGGCAGTGCCGCAGACGCCCAACACCTGGCAGCCGAGTTTGTAAACCGCTTTCAAATAGACCGGCCTCCTTTGCCTGCAATTGCACTTACGGTTGATACATCAATTCTGACGAGCATAGCGAACGACTACGACTTCGGCGACATATTCGTAAAGCAACTGCGGGCTTTGGCGCAGTCCGGGGATGTCGCTTTAGCGATAAGCACAAGTGGCCGATCCTCAAATGTGATAAGGGCACTCAAATGGGCACGGGAGAACGGTGTACTCACAATCGGTCTGGGCGGTTCTTCCGAGACTGAAATGGACCTGTATTGTGATGTTATCCTGCATGTTCCGTCTCCGGTAACGGCGAGGGTGCAGGAGTGTCATATCACCGTAGGGCACATAATCTGCGCTCTTGTGGATGAAATGATTTTCGGGTGCGACCGATCAAAAGAATGCGGGAAACAGAGGGAGGGTTTGCTTTAAGGGAAACTCATGTCAACATGGCAAGAGGAAGACGCGCATTACTGCCGCGCCGTAAGATGTTGCAGCACGGTTTGCCGTTCAGCGTCATCAAGGCGGTCAGCTTCATCCCATGCCAGCACCTGCTCGTCTGTATACATCTCGACCTCAAGCACCATGGCGGGCTTCAGGACCAGCTCGTTGTCCCGTTCTTCCAAGATGATTGCGCCGCCGTTCTTGATTCCGAACCGCTTACGTAAGTTCGCCGGCAGGGTCAACTGCCCTCGATGGGATACAATAAGTGTTTGCCTCATTGCTATTATCTCCTGTTTCCGATGCCTAAGGGTAGTGGAAATTCAGAAATTCGTCAATACCGCATTGATCGGGCTAAAGAGGACGGCATGGAGTTGGATATCTCACTCGTCCTTCACTGTCCCTAAGCCTCCGCAAATGCTTTGAAAAAAGTGTAGCAAAAGACGCCGTCGGGTTCTGTGGTTCTGTACAGGCTGCGTATGCCTTTGTCGAAGGATTTGCGGTCAATTAGTCCCGCAGCCACCGCCTCTTCCCGGACACCCTCGATCAGTGCGGTAAAGGTATTTTTGGTAAACCCTTCAACGAAATGAGGCCTGCTGGAGTCGACATATACCATGCGGGGCGAGACACGGCAGTTGGTGAAACCGGCCTTTGTCAGCAGTGGATAAAGCTCGCGTCCGATCAGCGCATTCCCGCCCGCCCGGGCCTGAAGAGCGATCTGGGAGTTTATGGCCCTGCGAGCATCATCGCTCTCAGGATGGAAATAAACGGAGCCGTGATCCCCTTCGATAACGGTGATCGTTCCACCGGGTTTTATAATATTTTTCAGACATTTCAACGCATCGACGGGATTTGCGAGATGTTCGAGCACGAAACAGACAAAAACGTGGTCGAAGGATGCCGGTTCAAAAGGCAGATTAAAGATGTCGCCCTGTTTAAAGGTCACATTGGTGATGCCCTCTGAATCCAGCTTCTTTCGAGCTTCGGCCAGAGAGGCTTCGGACACATCGATTGCCACTATTTCAGCGCCTTGACTGTTTTGGGCCAGAATCGACGTTTGCGACCCCACCCCACATCCGACTTCCAGGACTCGGCTCCCGGCCGGAAAAGATGAGTCCGAATGCAGTAGGGCTGCCAGGGTCGAGGCCTGATCCTGAAGCCGAATACTTTCTCGCGGATTGTACCCGTGTACGTATGCTTTTCTCATCGGGGACCTTCTTATTCGTTCTCAACCCTGAAGCCTTGCGTATAGCTTTTGGACTGCCTCCAGCGATTCGGGCGTATCCACACCGGTCACCTCGTCTTCGGGCGCAGGCACCATTCCCACCGGCAAGCCATCCTCATGCATCATTTCAGCTAAGTCCGTGAGGAAGTACTCCCTCAAGGTAAACCACTCCCCGTTCTGCTGTTTTCTGACTTCGTGGGGTCTTTTTTCCATCCGGTCCAGGTACCTGAGCAAAGTGGTTTTCCCGGCTGCATAAACTCCGGCGTTGCAGTACCTGAGACCGCTCTTTCTTTCTAGAGGAAAATCCTTCCAGTATTTCCATTCCACAATCCCGGTTACCTGTTCGCCTTCCATCTCGATCATGCCGTATTGTCCCCTGTCCTTGCATTCGAATGCCAGGAGCGCCAGTTCGCAGCGTCCCAGCAACTCAAGGAGTTTGAAATAAGTAGCCGACTGGATTAGGGGGACATCCCCCATCGTAATTATCACACGGTCGGCATCGGCAGAGTCGAGAAAGGAGCGCGCAGCAAGCAGCGCCCCGCCTGTGCCGTTCGTAACCGGCTGGTAAACAAAAGATATCCCCTGGCCTTCCGTGACACGGCGCACCTCTTCTGCGAGGTAATTGACTACGATTCCCCTGGGACCGGAAGGAAGGTTATCAAGGACTTCCTTGATAAGTGGATGGGCGCCCTGATAGCAGGATTTTGCCGGAATCAGCGGCAGCAGTGTCTTGTTTCCGGAATACCCCTTCATGCGGGTCCCTCTTCCCGCGGCAAATACGAGGCTGGCAACCGCGCTCATTTTATCTGATTCAACCTTTCTGATTTAAGGGCTGTCGGTATTAATTCCATCTGCCTGGCGGTTGGGTTCAGTGCCGGCCCGGCCATTGTGGGGAGACGCTTCCAGAGTGTCGCTACTTGTAGGACTTGTGTCTTCCAACGTCTTTTTTTTCATCTCGTAATAGTGTGAAACTGCATTCCGGTGCTCCTCCGAGGTAACCGAAAAGTGGTGAGTTCCATCGTTATTGCTTACAAAATAGAGATACGGGGCCCCCTTTTCAGGATTGAGCGCCGCTTTAATGGATTGCGCCCCCGGGCTGCAAATCGGTCCTGGCGGCAGGCCCTTGATGTGGTAAGTGTTATAGGGACTTTGCCTGGTCAGATGCGCGGCGGTAACCGGTCCTGAAAAGCCCGGAATATCGTAAACCGCTGTCGGGTCGCTTTGAAGCGGCATGTTGATTTTGAGCCGGTTGTAGAAGACCGCGGCAATGCGCGGCCGCTCGAAATCGACTGCAGCCTCCTTTTCTATGATGGAAGCAAGAATGATGATCTCATGCAGAGAGAGCCCGAGTTCTTTCACCCTGTTCGGCCACTCCTTGGGCAACCTTTGCCAGAACCGCCGGACCATTTTCTCTGTGATGGCAGAACTCGAGACAGGTCTTGTGAACTGATAGGTGTCAGGGAAGAGATAACCTTCCAGGCCGTTTGCCTCAACCCGGAGCGACCTGGCAAATTCAGCGCTGCGGGCAACCTCGATGATTTCACTCTCCGGCGCAAGTTCTTTTTGCTGAAGAATCCTTGCCACGTCCCACAAGGTGGACCCTTCAGGCAGCGTAACAGTATGGATCACCACCCTTCCATTTACGATCTGGTCGAGGACTTGTTCCGGGATGTAAAGCGTCGAAAAAGCGTATTCGCCCGCCTGCATGCGATGAAGGGAATTCTTCAACCAGCCCAGTAGGTAAAACGCGCGCGCATCCCTGATGACCCCCTCGGATTCGAGGAGCCTGGCAACTGCATAAGCGCTTGTTTTGGGAATCAAAAACTGCCTCTTCTCGGAGACAGGTTTTGCGGGCAGGCGCAAGAAGAGCCAGAAATGGAAAGAACCCAGGATTGCCGTAACCGTAGCAAGACAGGAGAGGATCAGGACGAATCCGGAAACTGCAATGCAGGCCTTTCTGAGTAGGGACATGCTAACCTCCGGCGTTGGGTCTGCTTTAACACAGAAGTCCGGGTTTTGGCAATGTTGAGCGATCCCGATGATGGACAAATCCCCGTGGAGAATTAATCTTTGAGGAAATCAATTGGGAAGGGCGCAGCGCATGCTGCACTATATGGTTTACTGGAAAGTCCGCTTGACGTATATTGTTTTCGCTCAGATCTTTCGAAGCGACACGGCCTGTAGATGGATAGGGCCGCAACCACATTCCGATTGTTAGAAAAGGTGCGCATTCTCATGCCTGGCGATCTCTACCGGGAAGCTGGAGTTGACCTCGACAAGGCGAATGAACTTGTCCGGCGAATCAGGCCGATAGTTCGTTCCACCTACCATAGCGGTGTCATCACTGATATAGGCGGTTTTGGAGGGCTGTTTTCCCTGAATCTCCAGGATGTGAAAAACCCCGTGCTGGTTTCTTCCACAGATGGAGTGGGGACGAAGCTTAAAATCGCATTCATGACGCAGAGGCACGATACGGTTGGAATAGATCTGGTGGCCATGTGTGTCAACGACATCGTGGTTCAAGGCGCGAGACCTCTTTTTTTCCTGGACTATCTTGCCCTGGGACGCATAGACCTCGATCTGGTCGAACAGCTTGTCGCCGGGATCGCAACTGGATGCAAAAAGGCGGGCTGTTCCTTGATCGGAGGGGAAACGGCTGAAATGCCGGATTTTTACCAAGAAAATGAATATGACATGGCAGGTTTCGCTGTCGGCCTCGTTGATAACTCTCAGATCATAGACGGTTCGACCATACGGGTTGGGCAACGGATTATCGGGCTGGCCTCGAGCGGTTTGCATTCGAATGGGTACAGCCTTGCGCGGCGTGTCATCTTCGACAAACTGGGCCTAAAGCCCGACAGCTTCGTTTCGGAACTGAACCGAACCGTCGCGGAGGAACTTCTCGAACCCACCAATATCTATGTCGAGCCCGTTCTGGCTCTTCTGCGCAAGTACAGGGTCCATGGAATGGCTCACATCACCGGGGGGGGGTTCTACGACAATGTCGAGAGGATTCTGCCCCGCGCCTGCAAGGCGTTAATACAGGAAAATTCCTGGAGCATGCCTCCCGTCTTCAACTTCCTTCGCGAAAAGGGCAATATTTCGCCGGAAGAAATGAACCATGTTTTCAATAACGGGATTGGATTTGTAATAGTCGTAGAGCCTTCAGAAGCTGAAGATATAGTGGCTTTTCTCGGCGCCATGCTTGCCGGGGTTCATCTCATTGGAGAGATTGTTCCTCGAGGGCCCGACGCTGAGGCCGTAGAGGTAGTAGGTCGGTAAGGGGAAAATCCTTGTTATTCAAAGCGCATTCTGCTACCATATAGTTTTTTGATAGGTCAATACGGGCTGTGCCGGCTCGGTGGAAAGGAATCTGGAATCATGAGCAGAGTATGTGAATTCTGCGGCAAAACGCCTCATGTGGGCAACAACGTAAGCCATGCAAATAACAAGACCAAACGCATCTGGTATCCCAACCTCCAGCAGGTGCGGCATGTGCGCCGGGACGGCAGTGTCAGACGTGTACGTGTGTGTACGCGATGCATTCGCACCGGACTTGTTGTGAAGCCTGTCTGATCATCACGGGTTTTGCCCTCGACTACTGAACGGTTGGTCCCGAAATCCCTGCGGTTTCAAAATGTCTCGAACATATATCACCGATCCCGAGAAGACGACCCATTTCGGATATCTTGCAATTCCCGAGAAGGAAAAGGTGGAATGGGTCCGCCGGCATTTTAACAGCGTCGCCCGCAAATACGATTCCATGAATACTTTGCTGAGTCTGGGGATCCATTACCAGTGGAAGCGAATGGCCGTAAGGATGATGGGATTGCGAAGCGGGGACCACGTGCTTGACGTCTGTGGAGGGACCGGAGATCTTTCGCGGATGGCCGCCGAGCGGGTGGCGCCTTCAGGCCGTGTGCTGCTCTATGATATCAACTGGGAGATGATGGCGGCCGGGTGGCCAAAAACCTCAGCTTCGCCTCTGGCCAGTCTGGTTTGTTCCGTACAGGGCGATGCCGAAAAAATAGCCTTGCCGGACAACAGTTTCGATGCGGCGATGGTTGGCTTCGGGATAAGAAATCTCACTCATTTTGAAAAAGGCTTCATGGAGATGCACCGGGTCCTGAAAGCCGGCGGGGTCTTCATGTGCCTCGAATTTTCCGAACCGGTGACACCCTGGTTTCGTCGCCTCTACGATTTTTATTCGTTCCATGTGATGCCCTTCATAGGAAAGGTTCTGGCCAACTGCCAGCCGGCCTACACCTACCTTCCGGAATCGATCCGGCTCTTCCCCAACCCCGATGAGTTGAAATCTATACTTGAGCGGATAGGATTCAGGAATGTAAAATATCGAAGATTTACCAACGGGATCGCAGTAGTGCATCTGGGCAAGAAAGCGGACTGAGGCGATGAAGCTTAACTGGGCGGAACTGCTCGTCGTGAATAACCCCTCCAGGGTCTTCCAGCAGAAATTTGAAATTGGCTGGATGAGACAACATGCGCAGCTTCCCCCCGGTGGATCCTTTCTTGAAATAGGATGCGGGCGGGGAGCCGGGGCATCGATAATTTGGAGGCAGTTTTCTCCGGACTTCCTTTGCGCCATGGATCTCGATCCTTTGATGATCCGGCGGGCTTTTAACTATCTCGGGCCGCAAGAACTGCAAAATATCTCATTTTGCGCGGCTGATGCTCTCAATTTGCCGTATCCGGGCGGCGCCTTTGACGCCGTATTCGGTTTTGGAGTGCTCCACCATATTCCCGACTGGCAGGGTGCGCTTGCTGAAGTCGGACGCGTGCTGAAGCCAGGCGGGGTTTACTTCCTCGAAGAGCTTTATCCCACACTTTATCAGAACTTCATAACCAGACACATCCTGCTGCACCCGACCGAAGATCGCTTCGGGGGACAGGAGTTGAAAAAAGCTCTGGACGAGGCCAATTTTTTGATGCAGGCTTCATTCGAACTAAAGCTTTTTGGAATCCTGGCCGTTCTTAAGAAAACATGTTGATTAGCACTAAACAAATAGCTAGTGTCCATCCGGAAACCCGGATGAACGTAGGAGAATTTCACCTTATGAGACACAAGCAGTTTCCGATTCGGAAAGGAGGCATTTTTCGTCCTGGCAAGGAAATCAAGGGGTTGCGCGGAGGCGTACCTAAGTACGCCGCACAAGTAACCCCGAAGATTGACGCCGCCAGGGGGGAAAAGGACCCTTTCCGGACGGAAGTTAGCTACGGAGGTGTTTTCAGATGAGAATAGCTGGCTTTATTTTCGCTTTATGTTTTGCCCTTGCCATCGCAAATTGCCCGCTGGCGTTTGCCCAGAGCGCTGCGGGAAGCAGCCCTGGTTTGGAGACCCCAAACGGCCCCCTGGCCGAGGTTCCCGAAAGGCTCTATGATTTTGGCGATCTGGCCGGTGGGACGGAATACGTTCACAGTTTCGTGGTCAAGAATGTCGGAACTGCCCCCCTTGAGATAAAAAAAGTGATAAAGATCTGAGGGACCGAAGTTGGTCGGTTCGACCATACAATACCTCCAGGCGGCGAGACAAAGATTCCTGTGAGCCTCAATCCGGATGCCTGTAAAGGCGGCGCCAAAAAATCAGTGCTCGTCATGACAAACGACAAGAATTCCTATTTCGTGGTGAGTGTAAGCGGACGCTCGAAATAACTGGATAATCGAGATGTCAGAAAAGGGATATCGGGAGTCCCCACGCTCCGCGGAGGGTGGGGATCGTCATTGGCCCTCAATTTTAAAAGATTATCGCAACATTGTCGTTATCTTGGCTTTTGGGCTTATCGTTCTTTCACTTTTGTCCTGCCTTCGATACGATCCTCAGGGTCCGTTCGATGCCCGAGACTACACTCGTATAGCGGGAATGAGGGTTGAGCAGCATCCCTGGGAAGCGCTCATCGAACCGCTGGCCGCCCCGGTCCTCATCGTGGCAGGGGCGCCTGATTTGCGTATTGCGTGCTTTGCTGTGCTGATCTGGGTGTTTTTGGGCGCAGCAGCATGGGGCATGTTCGCTGAATTTCGCGCTCAAACGCAAAAGAAGCCTTTTGCGATTTTACTTAAGGGAATCCAGAGGGCTCTTGAAGCATCCTTAACATTGGGACTGATTGTCTTCTTATTTGTGGTGGCGCGCATTCCGGGCTGGCAGTTGGTTGTTGACGACCCTAATCTGGTTGTAGCCGATCTTCACACCCACACCACGAAATCCGGTGATGCCCTGGTTTCTTTGAAAACAAACCTCCAGTGGCATGCATCCTGCGGTTATAATATGGTGGCGCTCACCGATCATGATGAGCTCTTTGCACATGAAACTCAAGTGCAGGGCGATTCATCTTTCGACCGGCTGCCGGCATTCATCTCCGGTCTCGAGGCCCACACAGGGCGGGGAACGATGGTTCTGGGCCTTTGTCAGGACCCCTACCTTCAACTTGGCAGGCAGAGCATCGCTGAGGCGCCGGATCGTACGGCCTGGTTTGCGAGAAAGATTCATGAAGAGTGCGGAGGGGCTGTCATTGTTGTCACCTTGAAAAGACAGGGAACCAGTGACATTGCCAGGTTGGCCGATGACGGAGTGGACGGATTTGAGATCGTAAATTCCGGCCATCCGGACCTGCCGCCGTGCGTCCGGCAAGAGGTTCTTGACACCTGCCGTTCCCGCGGACTCGTCCTTGTGGCTTCCACGGACTGGCATGGCTGGACTGGGCTTGCGAGAACATGGACCGTCGTAAGGGCGCCGGGGGTATCGTCTCTTTCACATTCGCAAAGAGCAAATCTGATACTTCGCAAATTGAGGGAACACAACAGCGCGGACTTCATTCCCGTGGTCGCAGGATACATGGGCGAACCCTCGCTCGTTCGCACAATTTTTTCTCCGTTTGCTGAAACCTTGAGATATTCCCAGGAACTTTCGACCTCTCGAGTTATATCTTGGTGGATCTGGGTCTGGATCGTCTTTGTCCTGTGGGTGTTCCTCGACAGGATGGGTGTCCGTCCGGGCGCCGCCCTGCTTGCTTTGCTTGTAGGGTCTACGGGGCTGGGCCTGATTTTGTCAGGGCTATTGCTCATTAGACAGGGAACGGGAAGCGCCACCTCATTTCCGCTCCATATCGGCCTCATCTCAGTTGCCATCGGTGCAGCCGCTGTTGGATGTTCGGCGTTCCGTGGAGTGGGCCTCGCAATGTGGATGCGGCGCAAGGGCCACTTCAAGGAACGTGGCGGCGACTAATATGAGCTGGAACAAACGTTTTTTTCTTCTGCTCGCTCTTGCCACTGTATTTCGGCTGGTTTATCTCTTTGCGGCTCCATTGGACCTCGCTGCTGATGAAGCCTACTATTGGGACTGGTCTCGCCAACTGGACTGGGGTTATTTCAGTAAACCCCCCATGGTGGCCTGGATCATCGCCCTTTTCTCCCGGACCCTCGGTTCCGGTCCAGCAGTTGTACGACTGCCCGCAGTGCTGCTCGGAGCAGTTTCGACGCTGGCAATTTTCCTGCTGGCAAGACGCATGTATGATGCACGTACGGCTTTCTGGGCGGCTGCGGCGGGGGTGGCCTCACCGGGTTCGTCCGCTCTTGGCTTTATCATGACCATCGATGCGCCTATCCTTTGCTTCTGGTCTCTTGCCCTTTACATTTTCTGGGCAGCACTGGAAAAAAGGGATGACGGTTCCAGGGAGTGGTTTGCCCTTGCCGCGTCCATTGGTCTCGGACTGCTCAGCAAACAGGTGATGGTGGCCTTTATTGTCCTCATGTTTGCGTTTGCGGTGGTGAGCAAGGGTGACAGATACCTCCTGAAATCCGGCCGTGCTTATTTGTTCTCGCTTTTGGGGCTCGCTGCTTTGATCCCGGACATCATCTGGAACGCTCATCACGGCTGGATCACGCTTCATCATACCGCAGGTCACTTTGAAGCAAGTCTGTCCAATTTCATAGCTACTTCAACTGAATTCATAGGCGGACAGATTCTGATCGTTTCGCCTCTAACCTGGATACTGTTTGCCCTGCTCTCTGCCTTGCTGCTCTTCCATTTCAAATCTCAGGATCGTTGCGTGCGATATCTGCTGTGCTTCAGTTTTGTGCCGTTGCTCGGCATTGCAGTCCTGAGTTTGCGGCAGAGAATTCAACCCAACTGGCCCGCCGTAGTATATCCGGCCGGAATGATTCTTCTGGCGGCCTGGGGGTGCGGCAACATCTCGGCGGGTTCCAGACTGGATTCTTGGAGACCTTACTTTAAGAAAGGGGTACTCGTTGGGGCTGTTATGGCACTGCTTACCTATGCTCTTCCGTTTTGGGCCGGCGCTGCCCCTGGCCCATGGGCGGACAGGCTGATCGGAAGGCTTCAGGGCTGGCAGCAGCTAGGCGTTAAAGCAGGCAGGGCACTTGAAGAAGTGCCTCGCCCTCAGAGCACCTTTATACTGACGTTCAATCGTCAGCTCACCTCAGAACTTGCCTTCTATGTGCCCGGGCAGCCAAGGGTCTACGAATGGCCTGTTTCCGAGGGTGTACCAGAGAACCAATACGATATATGGGACGGGCCTAAAATTGGTTGGGACGCTTTAATCGTTTTGCCCGAAGCTGAATCCGGGCGTGTTGCTGCAATATCCGGATATTTTCAGTCGGTCGAACGCCTTGACGCCACATCATTGGGAGCAGAAGGGCTTCGCCACTACAGCCTGTACCTTGGGACCTCCCTCAAAAATTGGCCCGTTAAAAAGTTTTAGCGGTCCCTTGAATTCGAAATTCCAGCTTTTCCGGGGTAGGTCATACAGGTTTATTCGACACCAAGGTCCGCAGAATATCTTCTTTGCCGATGACTCCCACCAGTTTCCCGCCTTCCAAAACCGGAATCGTGTAAATACTCTTGTTGACCATTATCGAGGCTATTTCATCTATGCCCGCTTCCGGGTCCACTGTCACCGGGTCGGGCGTCATAGCTTGAGACGCTTTCATTGCTGCGATTTTCTGTATTTCTTTTTCCGTTTTGCCCGGCAGATAAATCGGGATAAAAGCATCCAGGATTGTGAAAACCGAAGGAATAGGAAGTTTTTTTTGCTCTGCGATCAGATCGCTCTGGCATATCATGCCAACCAGATCGCCCTTCTGGTTAACGACGGGCACACCATTGAAACGTTTTTCCAGGAGCAACCTGGCAATTTCCGTTACCTCTGTGTCCGGGGTAACGGTGATAACATCACGGGTCATTAAGTCTTTGGCCTTGAGCATCGGAAGTCTCCCGGAGTATGAAAAATATGGACACCTGCAATAATCTAAGTACAATTATTTCAAATATCGATTGCCTATACAGCCGCCACGGACCGATCTCCATACTATATACCACATACCTGGAATCGATCGGTTGCGCAAATGTAAACTATCTGACAGGACTTTACGTCTAAATGTTTAAGGATTCGAGCCTTCAATTCCCGCCGCGACTACCGGATGGAAACGGTGACCGGATCCGGGGCGTTGCTTTACCAGGGGGCTCTGCATGAAATACTTCGGGAAGATTGTCTTGCTGGCTGTCATTGCATTGTGTTCGGCGGCGCAGGCGGCTTGGCCGGCTCCGCAGCCGCCGGATCAGCCAAGACGGCAGACTCCGAGTAAAGAGAGCGTTCTGGTCGGACGTATTTCGTTTGTGGAAGGTGAACTGCTCCGTTACGTTCATGACACAAAAGACTGGGTGGTCACCGGGAAGGATACTCCTTTCGGGCGGGAGGACGCCCTTTATCTTGGAGAAAACGGCAAGGCTGAGTTCCTGATGCCTAACGACACGTGGATCAGGATTGGCGCTAATACCCAGATCCAGATGGTCGCGCTCAAAAATGACGCGACCGAAGTTGACGTAGCCGCAGGCATCGCCCGGTTTATCGATAGGAGCCCAAAGGTCGTGATAAAGGCCACCACGCCTTTCGGATACGCGATAGGCGCTCCGGGGTCGGCGTTCGATCTCTACGTGGGCGACGAATCGGTTGAGGTGGTTGGGATAAAGGGTAAAGTCGAATTCATTCATGATTTGGACGGGGCCAAATACAACGTTATTCCCGGGTCGATTTCCATTCTGGCGGACAATCGGCAGGCTGTCGCCGGTCAGGGCAAAGTGGACGCCGCATGGGACGACTGGAACATTTCACGGGATGCCATTTTGGCCCACGGTATTGAAACCAAAGGCGAATCGGTGAAGCATCTGCCCGAAGGGATTCGGGAAGATTCTCAAGTGCTTGACGAGAACGGTCGCTGGGAGACGGTGTATTACCGGGGAGAGTATCGGGAGGCATGGCGTCCCACCGGCGTGGAGGAAGGTTGGGCCCCCTATACGGTCGGCCATTGGACGGACTGGGACGGGGATTACACCTGGGTCCCGTACGAACCGTTCGGATATGTTACCCATCATTACGGGTATTGGTTCCAGGCAAACGACTACTGGTACTGGACCCCTCCCTCGGTATCGGTCGGATGGGGCGTTCCCTACTGGGGAATCGGCTTTGAATGGTACCCGGGAAGAGTCGGATGGATTTACTCCGGCGACGCCATAGGATGGTTTCCACTACTTCCATGGGAGCCTTTCTATGCGTTTAACTGGTGGGGGCCGTGGGGTTTTACGGTCTACCACCCCGGCCTCATCAACATCGACTTCCACAGGTTCAGGTACTGGGGACGCTCCGTAGTAGTAAAGCAGAGTGATTTCCACGGCATGAACAGTTATGCCCGGACACGGCTGACAAATGTCGACAGGGGGACAATTGCCTCACAGTTCAAGGCCGCCCCCGTCGTGAGCAATCATGTTCTAACAACTGCCGGCGACCCGAACCAGCGGTTCAATTACTCGAATGCGGCTCCTCATTCAAAACCGGCTCAGAACGTGACCTTCAGGGTGGCTGAGAACCAGCCCAAATTCAGAATGAACGCTCCCAATGTGAACGGCAGCGCTATTCGTAACCAGGTTTCCAGCGCCAAACTCGCCAAACCGGCGATGGGGGCTTCAAGGGTCACAGTGCCGGGGATCGCGTCCCAAAGAGCTGGAGAAGTCCGTCAGCAAACTCTCAAGCAAAACCCGAGGGCTGTCAAGCCGGCGCCGGCTCGTGTGGCAAAATCCGGGCAGGGCCCGGCGGGTCAACAGCGGCAAGGGCTTGGCCGGGGCGCAACAACGAAGAGCGGCGAAGCCGGAAAAGTCTCGTCCCAAAGACCGCAGGGTTCCAGGGGGCGAGCCTCCGAAACGGGGCAGAGAGCCAACGGCCGCCGGAACATGCAGGGTCAGGGGACGCATCAAAACCGGAATTTGCAGCAAGGGAGGGGACAGCGGTCTTCACCAAGTCCGTCGGGCGCTCGCCGTGGTACCGGTGGGCAGCCGGGTGGAGCATTTCGCAGGGGAGGCCAGGGGCGCGGGAGGCCGTCGGGGTTTCAGCACCCACCTGCTGGAAGGCGTGGCGGCGGAGGCTTGGGGTCCGGAGCAGGGGGGCATCAGGGTGGTGGCGGACATGCCGGGGCGGGGCATAGATAGTCCAGGAATTCGGAAATATTTAACTTTAAAGTCTTATGGTTTGAAGTTTGAAATTCTATTCCCCATCCGCTCTGCCTCTGACATGATATCAGCCTCATCCACCGTGAGTACCTGTCCATCCTTTACGATCTGCCGGCCATCCACCCACACGAATCTCACGTCGCTCCCCCGCGCCGCATAGACGATATGGCTCACCGGGTCGTACATCGGCGTCAGGTGAGGTTGATTGAGGCTGAGTGCAATAAGGTCCGCCTTTTTACCGGGTTCGATACTCCCGATCTCGTTTCCCAGCCCAAGAGCTGAAGCGCCGCCCAATGTAGCCATCCAAAGCGCCTGTTCGGCGGGGCAGGCGAGGGGATCTTTTCGAAAAACCTTATGGACCTTGGCTGCAAAGCCCATTTCGGAAAAAAGGTCCAGGTCGTTGTTGCTTGCGCATCCGTCGGTACCCAGGCCGACCTTTACTCCGCAGGAGATCATATCAGGAACTGGAGCGACTCCGGAGCCCAGCTTCATTGCACACTCCGGGCAATGAGAAATGGATGCGCCGCTTTTTCCAATCGACAGGATTTCCTCTTTAGAGAGCCAGATTCCGTGAGCGCACAGCGTCGATTCGTCCATGATCCCCAGCGCATCGAGATGCATTCCCGGGCTTAGGCCGTATCTTTTCACGATTTCATCAACCTCTCCTCCCGTTTCGGAAAGATGGATCTGAAAGAGGATTTTATGGCTGCGGCAAAGCTCCTTTACGTGTTTCAGCGTTTCCGGGCTGCATGTGTAGGGAGCGTGGCAAAAAAGGGATGGGCGAACACGGCCGGTCAGACCGGGGAAGGCCGACAGAAAAGCTTCCGCACGTGCTGGGAAATTCACCGGGTTGGGCAGGTCCGGGGTGGGGAAGTCGAGAATCCCCAGGCCCATGACGGCGCGAATCCCTGCATCAACGGCGGCGCGGGCGGCAGACTCCTCAAAAAAATAGCCGTCGCAGAAGCATGTCGTGCCGCTTTTGAGCATTTCAACCGCTGAAAGCAGGGTTCCCAGATACACAGTGTCGGGATTAACAAAAGCGTTCTCGACAGGAAAGATGATTTCTTCAAGCCACTTCTTAAGAGGCAGGTCGTCGCCGATTCCGCGAAACAGGCTCATTGCCGCGTGGGTATGCGTATTTACCAAACCGGCCATTAGCAGATAACCTGAAAGGTCGGCTTCCCGGCTCCCACGGAAATTATTTCGAAGCTCATCGGAAGGGCCGGCCGCTACTATGCGGTCACTTTCGATTGCAACGGCCCCCGAACGAAACCGGTTCATCCCGGGGTCGCACGCAACAAGCCAGTCGGCGTTGAAAAGCAGCCAATCAACTTCCCGGACCGGCTCATTTTTGGGTTTTTTTGGCGAATTCGCGGACATGACCAAAGATCTCCTCCACGTCCAGTGTCAGCAGCGTGCGGTCCTTCATCACGAGGCGCCCGCCAATGACGCTGTGGCGGACGTCCGCAGCACCAGCCGCATAGACCAGGTGGCTAACGGGGTTGTAAACGGGCGTCAGGTGCGGTTTTCTAAAATCCACCACAATCAGGTCGGCAAGCATACCCGGAGCGATTTGTCCGGTCAGCCCCTCCCAACCGAGTGCCTTGGCCCCGGCCCCGGTGGCCATCCTGAGCGCCGTTGAGGCCGAAAGCACCGTCGGGTCAAGTGCTGCGGCCTTGTGGAGCTTGGCGCAAGTGTCCATTTCGCCGAACATATCGAGGTTGTTGTTGCTCGCGCAGCCGTCCGTGCCCAAGGCCACCGTTACGCCTGATTCAAGAAGGCGCGGGACAGGGGCGATACCGGAAGCCAGCTTCATATTGCTTTCCGGATTATGGACCACTTTCACCTGATTTTCGGCAAGCATGCCTATATCGGTTTCGTTCAAGGCCACGCAGTGATCGGCCACAAGGCTCTGGCCCAGAAGACCAAGGGCCTCGAGGTGCGCGACCGGGCGCCTGCCGTACAGTTGCAGTATCTGGTCAACTTCGGCTTCATTTTCCGACAGATGGATTACGAGCGGCACCTCGTGCCGGGCCGATATCCGGTGACACTTCCTCAGAAGATCGGGCGAACAGGTATAGAGGGCATGCGGTTCGACGGCAACGCTGACCAGAGGGTCTCCCCGCCATCTCTCGATGAGCAGTTCGGTGTGCCTCAGGCCGTTTTCGATCTCCCCGTAGGCGGGAGAAGGGAAATCGTAGAGCACCTCGCCCACGAGTGCCCGAATGCCGGCTCTTTTTGCCGCCTCTGCGACCTTGTGCTCGAAAAGGTACATGTCGCAAAAAGCGGTCGTCCCCGACAGGATCATCTCGGCGCATGCAAGCATCGTCCCCCAGTAAACCCACTCTTCGTTCAGGTTTTTTTCCGCAGGAAATATGTGACCCTGCAGCCAGTCCATAAGGGGAAGGTCGTCGGCAAGACCTCGGAAAAGCGTCATAGCGGCGTGCGTATGGGCGTTTATCAGTCCCGGGAGGGCCACACATCCCGAAATGTCCATAATTTCCGATGATTCAAAAGCCGATTGGATTTCATCGGAAGGCCCGGTTGACTCGATCTTTCCTCCCCGAATGGCGATACCTCCGGGATTGAAGGTGGTCGAGCCTGAGTCCAGGGTTAGCACGACTCCGTTCAGAAACAGAATGTCTGCCTTTTTTTTCTTTGTTTGGATTTTTTGTGGTCGGTCGGCTTTCAGCAATTTGCTTGGTCCAATCAAGTTTTGAGTTTTTAAGTGTGAAATTATCCTGTAAACTTGAATCTTCGCAGCCAAACTTAAACTTAAACTTAAGACTCTAATGCCTATGAAAGTAACTGACGGTCTGTACGCGTTTCTCTGGACTTCGATGTCCGCGAATAACTGCAATACCTACCTTATCGACGGTCCGGCAAAAATCCTGATCGATCCGGGGCATTTTCATCTCTTTGACCATGTCGCCATCCAGCTAAAGACGTTGGGAATTGAAATTTCCGACATAGACTTGGTCCTTGCGACGCACGCCCATCCGGATCATTTCGAAGCGGTCAAATATTTCAAAAATCAGCCGGCCCTTTTCGCCGTAAGCCTCGAGGATTGGCGATTGATCCAGCAAATAGGCCAACAGATCGGGCCCACTTTCGATCTGGATGCCTACGCTCCCGATTTTCTTTTGGGATCGGGCGACCTGAATGTAAAAGGGGTCGAACTGAAAGTTGTCCCTACACCCGGGCATTCGCCCGGGTCGGTGGCGCTATACTGGCCAGCGCGGAAGGCGCTCTTTCCCGGTGACGTGCTTTTCCGGGATGGTCTTGGGCGTACCGATCTTCCCGGTGGAAACGGCGCCCTTCTCAAACAAAGCATTAAAGAACTCGAGTCGTTCGATTCGGAATGGCTGCTGCCTGGGCATGGAGAAATCCTCCATGGAGCGGCCGAAGTTAGATCGAATTTCAAAAGGGTCGAAGAGTTCTGGTTCAGCTACATCTGAGGCCCATGACAACATTGCTGGGCCGAAGGAGCGGATCATAGCTTCCCGCTTGCTCCGCTCTCACGGCTATGGGTCTCCTCCAGCAGGCTCAGCCGCTGTTCGAGGAGCTCGACCCTGGCTTGAAGGTCTGCGAACTCCTTTTTGCGGACCACCTCCAGATTTTCGGAAAACTTCTTAAAAGATGACTGAAATTTGGAGTTTATATCCTCCCATTCCCGTTCGCCGCTTTTGACCAGGTCTTCGTTGAGTTTTTCCGCTTCATCGCTCGATAATCGTCCCTCTTCCACCAGCCGGCGGGTTGCTTCGCGGATTTTGTCGCGAGTCAGCACAGCCGCGCCGATTCCCGCTAACATACCTTTTTTCAGCAACTCAAGCATTGTCGCTCCTTCTTCTAATTTGCGCCCCTGCGCAACTAAGATGTAGGAAAGGTCCAGGTTATCTATAGAATAGCAATATTTCGCGAAGGCGCAATAACGATCTGAAACCGGAGCAGGTATGAACACTTTCAGGCAGGGAATTATGGACCTTTCGTCGGAGGGAATTAACTTATGAATTGGCGGCAGCGCGGTCCCATTCGCATCATGCAGCCCGGGTTTTGAGAATCACCGAAAGAGGCTTCCCGCTTTCGAGGCCGCTGACCTTCAATATGGAGAAACCCAGTACGTTGCCGTCTTTGTCCACTTTCTCCATCACCGCGTCATTATCGGTTTCTCTAAAGTAGCCTTCTTTTCTCTCAAAAAGGACTTCCAGGAAATCCGCTTCTTTGTCATACCAAACGCTTACTTCCTTTCCCATAGCACAAGACCTTCCTTTACTGTGTCCGTGAAATAGGCCGTAATCATAAATGAATCATCCGGAAGCGCCTTGACAACAACGCACAGCAGCTTGTGGCTGACGGAGGTCGCCTCATAATCCCGATAGAAAAGCTCGACCTCCGCGTCGGTCCGGGACCTGATGATCTTATCGGGAGCGAGCAGGTAGCCTCAATATTCTTTAACCAGCCGGTCATTTCAGGACGTTCTTTTTCGATGTGCCCCCATCGTTCATCCGTCAGTCTGACCTGTCGCCCGTTTACATCTCTAAAGCGTTTCATCCATTTTACCTGTCATAAACCAAGTTACCGCTGTATAGAATAGCAACATCTCGCTTACGCGCAATAACGATCTGAAACCGGAGCAGGTATGAGCACGATCAGGCAGGAGATCATGGCCCTTTTGTCGGAGGGCGAATACGGAGCAAAGGACATCTCCAAAATCATCCGTATCAGCGAAAAGGAGGTCTATACGCACCTCGATCACATCGGCCGTTCACTAAAATCGCAGAAAATGAGGCTCAAAATAACCCCGGCGCTCTGCCTGGAATGTGGTTTCAAATTCGAGGGCCGAAACCGTTTTACGTCACCGGGAAGATGCCCTGAATGTAAGGGCGAACATATTCAGGACCCGAAATATGGCATCGAAGGCCCTTAGCTTTAGCGCTCGGGGTAGCTCCTGCCCTCTGCGGGTACGGCCGCAGCTCTCAATAAATGGACTGTAGAACCGAGGTTGGAATAATTCCGGTCGGCCTAGTCAAAAGATCCCTATTATCTTTATCTCTTTTAGGTGGCTGTCCACTATTTCGCCCTCGTTGCACCTTTGCAATTTAAAATTGCAATTTAAACCCTGCAGCATAGATCGCGGCACTCGCTTTTTCAAAGAATAGGCTTGCCTTATCACTCAATGGGAACTTACCAACCAGATCTATGATCACCTTCTGGCCCTTTGTCTCAGGAATTTTCTCATAGATCTCGCCCCTTGGTTGCGGCGAAAACTGGTTGGCATAAACAGGGAAGTGTGAATCCGGATTCATCAAGTATTCGGGGTTTCCCTGTAAATACAGGCCATTTGCAGGGTCCGATCCAGTAACAACCTGATTTGATTGATGATTTATGACCATGCTTTCTGCAATAACAGATGATAACAGGAGCAGACAGAAGACGGAATACAGTTTCGCATTACCTTACCTTTGCTGTCATATCTGCCGTCCGCATTCTTAAAGTGGCCTCGATTTCGCATTGTCTTCCAGGGCGCTGATACGCTTTTCCAACTCGACCACCTCGAACGACTTGCGCATACCTTCGGCCAGATCGATTAAGGATTTGGTCTCCGACGGGGTAATGTCTCCCTGCCCGAGCTTTGTCGTGATAGCCGCAAAGAGCTTTGGAATGTCGGCGATGGCGCTGATTTCAGGGAACCGAAAGTCGATGGGCGCATCCTTTTTCAGGGGAACCAGGCGTTCGAGGCAGATTCTAAGGCAGGTCAGATCGCCTTCAAGGCCCAACTGAACCACTTTCCTTACGAGAGCTTCGGCCTCCACCTCCAGGATGGTCTGCGCGATCACCGTGGTCCTGTTTCGGGCCCCCTTGGGTCTTCCTTTCGGGTTGCCCGACTGCCCTTTTTGGAACCGGCCGCTGCCGTCCGGTGAATTTGGGTCAAATTCCTGCGACATGGCTCTTAACCTCCGTGGATGGTGAATCGTGAATGGTGAACAGTGATCAGTGAATAGCAAAAAATAACTCCTTTGGGTGAAGCCTCACTATTTTCGGATTCGCGGTTACCGCTGAGTAAGCATGTTAAGCGCTGGACCCTCACTTTGTTCAGGTCCGGGCATAGCATCGTAGCGGCTGGCCAATGCTTCGAGTCCGGGCACGATCTTTCGTGAGTGGACCCTCACTGCGTTCAGGTCCGGGGCTAACGTTTCTGGCTGCCGGTTCATGCTTCCAGTCCGGGCACGATCTTCTGTGAGTGCCCCAGTCCGCGGCCGATTTTTTGTGAGGCTGCATCGCTTCGCGAGGAACAGTGAACAGAAAAAAGCCGAATTTTCTAAACTTCGCTGGACAGATGCAATTAGTCGGTAATATCGTATCATGCAGGGATTTAATGATGCAAAACGGCAACCAGAAGAGGCAACCAAAAGCGGCAATAGAAACGGCAACCAGAAACGGCAACCAGAAACGGCAAAAAGCAAACAAAGAAAAAACTTGAGGTGAACAGGTGAGCGGGAGAAAGCAGAAAAAGCCAGTGATCCCATTGGTTCTTGCGATTCACCTACTCACTGATCTCTTTCAGCCGCAAAAGCAGATGACATGATGGTCGCCCGGAGTTGATGTGAAACGGTCCCTGCTGTGCAATCTCAGGGTGGCAAAGAATCGTGGCCGGCAAAGCTTGGAATCGTCAAAAGGGGTAAACCTTCAATCGCTTCTGCTACCAAGGGTGAATATTTCAGACATGATCCAGACATTGAAAGATTCTCGATGGTCTACCGCATAACGCCATATAGGAGAGAAACATTGAAACGGGCCGGAGTTACCTTCCGAGTACTTTGCGCGTTTACAGGTGCCTTTCCGAGATTCCGCTTGCAATGGACAAATCCCATTTATTATAATAAAACTTCGTATCAAATATTGGATACTACACATTTTTATACATTTTTTGGCATGCTGTTGAAACTTACTCGGCGGGCTCAAGTTAACTCAATTAAAACGGCCTATTAAATCCTATTATTCTGATCGGGCACCACTTTTGCGTACTGATTTCGAGACTCTTTATATTGCCAAGCCAGATTTTTGAGTTACGATTTGACTTTACCATTTCAACGCCCACATGCTCGGGATTTCTGTGGACATCAGCATTTACAAGACTTTCACGCTTGTTGCCAAATACTCCAGCATTTCCATTGCCGGGGAGGAGGTGCATCTAACGCAGCCGGCGGTTACCAAGCAGATCCAGTACCTCGAGGAACTCTACGGGATGAAACTCTTCGTGAGGGACAACAAGCTTGTTCTCACCGAAGAGGGGAAACTACTGCTCGTCTATGCCAATCAGATCCTGAACACGTACAACGAGTCGCTGACCGCGATCAGGGAGAGTGGAGATCAGGTGAGGGGGACCCTGAAGTTCGGTTCCAATCTCACACTCGGTATCTACATTATACCGAAGCTTATTCAGCAGTTCTCTTCCATGTACCCCGAAGTCAATGTCGAGATCTTTATGCACAATTCTGAGCGGATTGTTAAATCAGTCCTGCAAAAGGAAATCAATTTCGGTTTCATCAGTTCGGACATCAAAGAAAAAAAATTGATACGCCACCTTTTCTATGAAGACAAAATCGTAATTGTTGTCGGAAAACCGCTGGGAATCAAGACCAGGAATGTTGGGTGGGACGAACTGCAAGATTTGCCGTTTATAACTCGGGAAAGGGGTTCAGATATACGGGAAATAGTCGAACAGTGGCTAAAGGAGAGGAAGATCAGTCTTCGACCTAAGCTGGAATTGAACAATACGGAAGCGATCAAGGAGTGTGTCCGCTGTGGATACGGATTCGCCTTCCTGCCGCGGTGCTGCGTGGAACAGGAACTCAAGCTCGGAATTCTCGATGAAATACAGGCACCTTATTTTGAACTCGTCCAGGAGTTTCATATTCACCATTATGAAGGAAGGAAATTCTCCAGGCCCGAAACCGTTTTTCTTGAATTTCTTTTTCAGGCTATCGAATCCAGGGCTACTTCACATCCAAGAGTACCAATTTTGCCTCCAATGATAAAGAAACCGATTCCTAATCTTCAATAAAGTAAAACAACTAGAATAAGAATACTTTCCACAATTATTGTAATCTATTTCAGAATTTATCCTCGTATTTCTCTCGACACACCCACTCTAAAATTGCGTATTGTAGTCTCTTAGATCTCCTTCGAATCAGCATTCGCATAAGATTATTATAAATTATGCCCAGTCCATTTTTGTCCTTTGCCGTTAATTCAAGGCTTATAAAACACAAATTTGTACGTATAACTTCTGGTTATACGCTGCATGAATTTTATGAATTTGACCTTCCGTGAGGCAGTTTGCTATCCACTAGACAGCTTGAATTGCAAGAGAGGAAATCGGCGTTTTAGACGAAAGAAGTTTGAGGCAACAACGTGTTACTAAATTAGAACACCGAATGCAGGAGAAAAAAGGAATGGAAATCACTACTCTCGAAGCTGATGTTGTAATCGTCGGAGGTGGAAGCGCCGGCACGATGGCCGCAATCAAGGCAAAGGAAAGAAATCCCGAGGCGCGGGTGGTGGTCCTGGACAAGGGACCGATTGAAACATCGGGCGCTATTGGAAGAGGTATGGACGCGCTCAACATCGTCGCAGTCCCGGGGTACGGCACCCCCGAAAACGTGGTGGAGGCACTGACGAAGGTGACGGAAGGTGTTCTCGACCAGGAATGCGCCTATGTCCTCGGGGAGAAGAGCCTGCAGGTGATAAAGGATCTTGAAGACTTTACGGGGCGCGTGCCCGGTGATTTATTCCCGATCGATGAAAATGGAAACTACAAGGCGAGCTATCTCCATCCCACTGAGCACCCGCTGTATCTGGCCATGGACGGCGAGGACATTAAACGGGCCCTTGCCAAAAGGGTAAGGAAATTAGGGGTAACGGTCCTGGACAGAACACCGGCCGCGAAGCTGATAACCGCTGATGACGGAAGCGTTGCAGGAATGGTTGGGTTCAACATGCGCTCCGGAGAGTTTTTCTTCATCAAAACCCCGACTGTAATTCTTACCGCTGGAGCGGTAGGCAAATTCGGCCTTCCCAGAGACGGCTATTTGAGCGGTGTCTATGAGTTCCCGGGCAACACGGGCGAGGGTTTTGCCATGGCCTATGATGCCGGCGCGGAACTGGTGAACCTCGAATGCTTTCAGACAAACCTTCTCATGAAAGATTTCAACGGGCCGGCATGCGGCTACGTTGTTATCCCGCGCGGTGGCTACGGGGTCAATGCTCATGGTGATAAATACTGGTCGCACGGCTACTGGTCCGGGGATATGTTCCTCGCCGTCTGGCGGGAGTTCCTGGAAGGAAGAGGTCCGGTCTACCTGAAGCTGGACCACCTGCCGGAAGAAACCATTACGGGACTCGAAAAAATCCTCTGGGGGACGGAACGTACGCTTCGCGGCGAGTTCCATAAACAGCGGGGAGAAGATTACCGGCGTTGGGATTCAGTCGAGCAGGGAATGGAAGAGATCTCTCTTTGCAGCGGCCACAGCATGTCGGGCATTCTCGTGAACAAGGACACGGAGACGACCGTGCCCGGCCTTTACGCTGCCGGGGACTGCGCCGCAGTGCCTCACCAGTACCTGACCGGGGCCTTCGTGTTCGGCGCAATTGCAGGCGAACAAGCCGTTGAATACGCCAAATCGCATAAGGCCAAAAGTGTCAACGTAGATATCCAACGGCTCGTTACCGAAATCAAAAAACCCCTTGAGGCTGAAGAAGGCCTGCCCGCCGAACAGGTGGAGTACAAGATACGCGCCAAGGTTAACCAGTACCTTACGCCGCCCAAGAGCGATCCATTACTGACGAAGATGCTTTGGTGGACAGAGCGGATGACCACCGAAGACGTGCCGCGGATCAAGGTTGATGACTACCACAACCTGATCAAGGCTACTGAGGTGCAGAGCATCATCACATGCGCCGAGATGGCTGCACGAGCATCTCTTCACAGGACCGAGAGCAGGTGGGGTCTTGGTCATTACCGCCTGACACACCCGCAACGTGAGAAGTTCTGGGAAGATAAATGGGTAACGCTCAAAAAGGATATGGCAACCGGGAAAATGGTGGCCGGCGAAAAAACCATCCCGCCGCATAAGTGGAATTTCCCGGTAAAGCTCGAATACGAATATCCGAAAATGCATCACGATATCGGAAAAGGTTATGTTCATCCGCCAAACGACACGCACGATGCCTGGATCGAGGAGAAATTCAAGAGGGAAGGCTATGAAGTACCTCCCCGCATCGTTCCCGGAAAGGAGAAAAACTAATGGAATGCGCTCGGCAGAATTACAACTGGATAAAGATTGACGAGGACAAATGCACCGGGTGTGGCCTGTGCGTCGAATACTGCCCAAGAGATGTGTTTAGAATGAGCGACGAAAACTATTCTTGTGTGAAATACCGGGACGATTGCTGGTACTGCGATGTGTGCACTTTTGTCTGTCCGGTCAAGGCCATCACGATAGAAGAGGTCCCTTATCTTATTAAATAGGGGCGCATGGCGTGATGCATTCACGCTCACGATCCACGTTAAAGCGAGTAAGCAGCAGGGGGGAACCTCGGTTCCTCCCTTCCTCGCATTCAGGAGGCTTCGATGTCAAGCGAAAAGGATACAAAGGCTACAATCGAGCTGTCCCGCAGAGCGTTCATAAAGTATGCCGGGCTTGGGGCAATTTTTCCGACGGTGCTGGGGATGGTTCCCAATCCGATTTCAGGAGCGCTCGGTTGGAAAGCGTATGCTCAATCCGAGAAGCAACTATCCGATGAGTTGATGGAAATCGCGAGCAAGTACGGAAAGCCCTCCGGGAAGTATGGAAAGATAGGGGAGCCCGTTACGTTGACCGTGGGCTATCAACCTTACTGCACTCCTTACTGGACGTCCTCCATCAACAAGCAGGCACAACTTTGGAAAAAATACCTTCCCGTAGGAAGCAATGTCGTATGGTTCCGGTCTTTATCGGGGCCCCTCATTAATAACAACATGTATGCAGGCAAGAATCAGATTGGGTACATGGCCGAAACGCCCGCCATGAGAAGCGGCGACACGGTAAAGTGCGACCTTATATCCGCCACCGGATACGACATTGGCGAAGCTGGGGCCATATGCATCGATCAGAAATTGTTCGACGAGGGCAAAATTAAAGAGCCCAAAGATCTCGAAGGCAAGAATGTTGGAACACCCGTCGGGTCGTTTGCGCACAGGCAGATACTTGCATGGTGCGATCAGACCGGCGTGAAGACCAATATTCTGGACCAGTCAACCGAGCTTCAAATTACAAACCTCAGAGCTCAGAACATTGCCGCTGCCGTTACCTGGGAGCCTTATCCGAGCTGGCTGGAACAGCGTGGTATCGCCAAACGATGGGTAACCGGGCAGGACATGGCCTGCACATGCAAAAAGTACTATCCCGAAGCCGTGGCTCACTCGTTCAGAGTTGTCGGGACCTTACTCGCAATTCATGAATGGCTGAGGGATCGTCCCGATATCATCCTAGCCTTTCTCAAAGCCGAAGAAGAGTCCCGAGACCTTCTTATGAATAACAGGGACTTGGCCGCGTACTACGTCTCGACCGATATCTCCGAGATCCCTCCCGCGGTAACACGGGTGGTTCTGGAGATGATGGTGTGGGACGGAAGAATTACGCCGGAATGTAGGAAGCACCTTAAAGCGGTGGCGCGCATGTGGAAGGAGATCGACATCATCCGGAGCGACCGTACAAAAGACCCGGATAAGTTTGTCGATGAATGGGCGGATGACAAGTATTTGCGTGTGGCCATCAAGGAACTGAAGGCCAAAGGGCAATGGACCTCCGAGAATCTGCCAGGGTTCCCAGAGGCGGCCCGACCGGATCAACTCAAAACACATAGCTGGAAAACGTACGAGAACCTGGAGTTGCGTGAGAAGCCGTGGACACCCACTAAGGTCTAGCCTCTGGCAATAGTGCCGAGGCATGGCATGCCCTCCCGCTGGGGGGTACTCAAACTTCGGCCATTTAAATGGTGGTTCCGACTCGTATTTCAGACCAAGGAGTAAGAGGAAATGTCCAGTTCGTCCCAGGAGATAAAAGAAAATTTTATCACAGGCCGCATGCGCGAGTCCGTTAAGGCCCGCTATGAAGAAGTGTATTTGAGGCGAAGCATAGAGAATAAAAAATCGAAGAGAAAGCAGATGGTCACCGGTATCCTGGGCGGTATAACCTTTTTATTCGTGTGGTATATGCTTTCCCAAACGATCATAGACAAGCTGCCCAGCCCCTGGGTGACGTTGGTCCAATCGATCAAAACAGTCTCGGACCCATGGTATTATAAGAGCGTCTATTACAGCCTGTATCGTGTCCTTGTAGGATTCTGCACTGCATCGGCCATAGCTATTCCCCTTGGGCTCATGATGGGTTGGAACCGCATAGTGAGGGACATGACGATGCCCGGGTTTGAACTTTTCCGGTCTGTCCCGCCCGTGGCATGGGTTCCTCTTTCAATCATCATATTTGCCAATATGGAATACAGTATTGTCTTCATTACGTTTACGGGAGCCTTTTTCGTTGTGACTCTGAACGCAAAGCTTGGCGCCGAGTCCATAGACCAGTCCCTGTTCAGGGCTGCGTGGTGTCTTGGTGCAAATCCACGCCAGGTGTTTCGTCACATACTTTTGCCCGGTGCCCTCCCTTCGATCTTCATGGGGCTGGCTCTCGGCATAGGTATCGCGTGGCAGACCGTGGTTGCAGCCGAGATGATTGCCGGGCAGTATGGGCTGGGATACCTTGCATGGGAGAGCTACAGTCTCATACGGTTTCCGGAAGTAATCCTGGCCATGGCCAGCATTGGGGTCCTTGGCTACTTGTGCAGCGCTATTCTTCGTGCAATTGCAAACAAATATCTAGCATGGCGAAAAGTCTATACGGCTTAGAATTTACAAATACCTGTTGCTCGCATTCGAACACCATCAGGTTAGAGGTGACAACAATGGCAAAGGCAAAAGAGGGTAACGTCATGGCCAAGCACGTGAGCTTGGTATATGACCCGCTAGGGGTCAATGTCCTGGCTGTAGCCGATTGCAGCTTCGAAATCGAGGCGGGGTCCTTTCTGGCCATCGTTGGGCCCTCGGGCTGTGGCAAAACCACTTTATTAAACATGATTGCGGGCTTTGATTCTCCCACAGAGGGTGAAATCTGGGTGGACGGGGTCTGTATTGCCTCTCCCACGGTCCATCTCACTCCCGGCCCCGACAGGGTCGTAGTCTTTCAGAACGGGGCGCTTTTCCCGTGGAGAACTGTCCTGGAAAACGTGTGCTGGGGACCCATAATGCAAGGGACCATGTCGACGCGGGAAGCTACCGAGAGAGGGCGGGAGATTTTAAAAGTTGCCGGCCTTGCAGGTTGTGAGAACGAATACCCCATGAACATTTCCTCCGGGATGCAGAGACGGGTTGAAATTGTTCGAGCACTGGTCAACGAGCCGAAAATCCTGCTCCTGGACGAACCTTTCCGGGCACTCGACGCCATGACAAAATCGGTTATGCATCAATATCTCCTCGATCTATTTGACGTGACCGGCAGAACGATCATGTTCATCACTCACGATCTCGACGAAGCCATTTTCCTCGCTGACAGGGTTTTCGTGATGACTACCAGGCCCGGACGGCTAAAACAGATGATCGAGGTGGATCTCCCCCGACCACGGAATTTAAGGACCAAAGTGACGGACAGGTTTATCGAACTCCGTAACGAGGCCCTTGACGCCGTCCACGAGGAGGCTCGGAAGGCCTTTGAGCGGGGCGAGCGAGAGATGGCCAAATAGATCGGATGTTTGATCCCAACGGAAAGTGAGGGACCAAAGTGGCAGATGTAACCACAGCAAAAGTCGAAGCAGAAATAGAAGTCTGTCATTCAGATAAAGCGACAACGGAGAGCCCGCAAGTAGACTGGACCAGCAGGATCGGGGGTTATGCGGAATATTCCGCCTTCCAGAAGTTTTGGCGGCGCAGTGCCCGTGGTACCTTTAACTTCTCGAACCTGAGAATGGTTCTTTCGCTTGTCATCATTGTATTTCTTTGGCACGTTGTCACTGCCTACCAGATACCTCCTTTCACTCGCGTACCGACCCCGGCCGAGGTGTGGAAGGACGCGGTCGCCTTTATCCCCACCGTGCACTGCCTCAAGTGCGTGATCTTCAGTATGGGAAGAATCTATCTCGGGTTCATGATGGCATGCATAATCGGCGTTCCTCTAGGTTTATTCATGGGGTGGAATCGTATTTTCAAGAATTTCACCTTTCCTACTTTCGAATGCCTGAGACCGATTCCCGTTATTTCATGGATACCTCTGTCAGTAATAATGTTTCCACAGACCGAGGACAGTATTGTGTTCCTTGTGTTTCTGGGTGCATTTTACCCTATTGTTCTAAACACTCTCCTGGGGGTGGAAAGCGTGCGTTCCGACTACATTCAGGGTGCGCTGTCTCTTGGCTCCAAACCCCGTCATATCTTTTTTGACATCATTTTGCCCGGAGCGTTGCCCTCGATCTTTACAGGGATGACCGTCGGAATGGGTCTGGCATGGGTTATGGTGGTAGCCGCGGAAATGGTTGCCGGCGGTTACGGCCTCGGGTACATGACGTGGGAGTCCTATATTCTTATCGACTATCCCCGGATTATCCTTGGAATGCTCATAATCGGGGCCTGTGGGTATCTTTCCAGCACTATCTTACGGTATCTCGCGTCCAAGGCTATGCCGTGGAGAAGTCTTTTCTAGGGAGGGAAATAAAATGAATTCACCCGCAACAAACACGTTGGAGGGGATTAAACCGGGTGAGATGGAGATGAGGGGGTGCTATTACTCCTTCGGCAAAGGCAAGGAAGTCCTGGATAATGTTTCGTTCAAGGTTGAAAAGGGGTCTTTTACCTGTTTCTGCGGTCCCTCCGGATGCGGCAAATCCTCCATCATTAACCTTTTGGCCGGCTATGCCATGCCTGATATCGGGGAATGCCTCATAGACGGTACGCGTGTGCAGGGTCCGGGGGCGGACAGGTTGGTTGTCTTCCAGGAGACCGCATTGCTGCCATGGATGACGGTCTGGGAGAATACCCTTTATGGCCCGAAGGTCCAGGGTAAGGATTTGAGGGGCGAGGTTGCCGACAGGGCTGAGGAACTGATCAATATGGTCGGCCTTACCGGATTCGAGGAGAAATATCCGAGCCAGCTTTCCGGGGGCATGCAGAGGCGTGCGGAATTGATTCGAGCGCTGATCAATCGACCCAAGGTTCTCCTGATGGATGAGCCCTTTCGCGGTCTGGATGCTATGACCCGTGGGATTATGCAGGAATATATCATAAAGCTTTTCGAGGAAACGGGGACTACTATTCTGTTTGTTACGGCGGAACTGGAAGAGGCCATCTTCCTGGGGGACGTGGCCTATTTTTTGACGGCCGGACCCGCAACAGTAAAGAAAAAACTGCTCATCGACCTGCCTCGTCCGCGCAAATTCGAACACACTACGACCTCAAATTTTGTCGCGTTACAGCGCGAGGCCATCGAAACAGTGGAGGAAGAAGCCCAGAAGGCATTCTCCACTTGCGGCTTGAAGGCAAGGTAGCACGGGCAAAACAGAACATGTAAGGGAGGCAACGAAATGGGATACGCAGAGGTTTATAGAAAGAACCGGAAACCCTGGAAAAGAGTTCTTCGGTCCACGATTTATATAGTGATCTTTGGTGTGCTGCTTTATTTCTCCTTACGATTGCTGGGCACCCAGTCGGGGTTGATGGTGGGGGGATCCATGTCGGGTGGATCTTCCGGCAGTACTGTTCCCGTGAAGTGATATGAAGATTCGCAGAACCAGAATGAGGCGTGTGCTCATCTTGTGGGTCATATTGTTTTTTCTGACTCTTACATTCGTAGCCAAGCCAACCGGGTTTAGTTGGGGATACTGGATTTATGGCCTCATCTGGGGAGTGGCGACAACATTGGTGCAGAAACTGTTCCCAAAGTTGTTTGTGGAAGAGATTGAAACCTAGTCGCTTATCCGAACATTGAGTCAGTCTCGATATTCTCGAACCGTCATTGACCGAGAGCATCTGAATTGAAGGAGGGTCCCTTGCACCGAATTTTCACACCAGTTTTCTTGATCCTGGCTCTGTCGGTTTTTGTCGGTGACGTCCATTCGGTATCTCACCCGATTATACCCCGATCATTTTCTATCCGTTATCAAGGCTCACCAGCTATAGCCAAATTTATCGACATCGCCAATAAGGTCTATGGTAATTCCACTTTCACTTCCAATGTGCTGACGAAAAGCAAGGGCGGGGAGGAATGTGTCTATAACGGCAGTTGCGACATTGGCGGGGTGGCTAACGAACTTGAACCCGCCGCTTCGGAAAAAGGGGGAAAGGCTGTTCTGATCGGAAAGGATGCAGTCGCGGTCATCATAAATCAGGATAATCCGGTGGAGACTCTTTCCATTGCGCAACTGAGGGACATTTTTTCAGGAAAGATAAAAAACTGGAAGGAGGTGGGCGGATTTGATGAACCGATTCGGCCTCTTATCACCTCACCGATCTCTGCTACTCATCAGCTCTTTAAAAGAATCGTAATGAAAGACGCCGATTTCAAGGCCAAGGTTATGGAGCCGGACCCGACCATATTGCTCTTGGTCTCGAGTAATAGAGGAGCGATAGGTTTTACAAGTTTCTTTCTGATCGACAAGCCACGGGGAGTAAAAGCGGTGAGACCCGACGGAAAAGAGGCCAGCGTCTCAAATCCCGAATACCCGCTTTTGAGGCCCTTGTACCTCGTCACGAAAGATCCTCCTTCAGATGATGTACAGCAATTCCTCGATTGGGCAGTCTCGGAGGAAGGGCAGTCTTACCTGAAGATCTATTTCATCGGGATAAAATAAAGTGTCCTCGTCCTGTCACGCCGGGTTGACGTTGCGCGCCGATTCCGAACAGGGGCTTAATAGAGGTTTGTGGAAAAATCAGCCTTGTATTAAGGAGGAACAATGCCGATCGTCCAGCAATTAAGTGAGAAGCGAAAAAGGCAGTGCACGAAACTTGTCGAACTATCCAGAGCGGTAATACGGGATGTATTTGACAAGTTTGCGCCCGAAGAGTCGGGGATTATCTGGACGGGCGGCAAGGATAGCAGTCTTACCCTTTGGTGTATTCGTCAGGTTTGCATGGAGCAGGACAGGAAGATCCCCAGATCTCTGTTCATCGGCAAAGGCGATGACTTGGAAGAAATTGAGGATTTCGTCCGGACTTACTCAAAGAGGTGGAATGTTCGTCTCGATATCTGCCACAATGAGGATGTCCTAAAAGCTGCAAACTATACTGTCGGCGCGACAATCGACGTAAAAGATCTCAATGAGCACAATCGAAGAGAGCTCGAGCGCATCGGATTAAATGAAAGTGAGTTCCAGTTTGAAACCGAATCGTATACGGGGTTCCATTTGATGGAAACCGTAGTGTTGAACCAATGGATTGAGCGTAACGGCATCAAAGCGCTATTTCAGGGACGGCGTTGGGATGAGCACCCGGCAAGATTCGATGATGAATACTTTGAGCACGTTGAGGGCTCTAGCTCGGTTCCGGAGCACACCCTGGTTAATCCACTTTTGCACTTCACCGAGCGCGATCTTTGGAGCACTTACGCTGCTTTCGATATCCCTTTCTGCAGCCTTTATGAAAGCGGATATCGCTCATTGGGCACAAAATCCTCCACTAGCAGGGTTTCCCGGATACCGGCATGGCAGCAGGACCTGGACAACACCGAAGAACAGGGGGGGCCGCATGATAGAAAAACGGCGATGGAGAGGCTAAGAAAGCTTGGCTACATGTAACTGCCGGCCCTTCGTGAGTTACTTGCAGTGCCATTTGGCGGATTTCGTCAGAATCCTAGCCGGCCCTCAGACACTTTAGGGGATTTAACATGAGAAGAAAGGACAGGGAACTTACAGACCCAGCAGAAATAAGGGCAATACTGGAAAAAGCAGATGTTTGCCATCTCGCCATGTCAGATGATATCATCCCTTACCTTGTGACGATGAATTTCGGGCTTAAGAGTGATAAGAACATCGTTCTGTACTTTCATGCAGCACGAGAGGGCAAGAAAATCGACGTTCTGAAAAGGAACAATCTTGTATGCTTCGGTGCGGACATTGATCACGAACTGCTCATCTCAGAGACAGGCACTAGTTGTGGTTGCAGCATGAGGTTCAGTAGTGTAGTTGGCACTGGCTATGTTTCATTCATTACAGAGCGATCTGAAAAATATGAGGCTCTAGAGGCAATAATGATGCACTATGCCCTGAAGCCGCCGTATTTATTCAGAGATGAAATGCTTGACCGTACAACGATTCTGAGATTAGACGTAAAAGAAATAACAGGAAAGAGAAGGATCTGATTTTAGGGCGTCCTGCAGATGGCTGATCTGTTGCCTCCTTTGTCCGTGAGCTTGGTGAAGGTAGTAAGAGCATTGCATAGCAGTATAGCTGAATCCAGGCCCTCGTTAGTATTGCATGGAAGGGTCTAAACTGCGGCCAGCGATAGGGCAATCTTACCTTGGCACCTCCTATCTGTTCACTCCTGGAAAGATCAATATCTTGCCAACCCTTTGAACTTTTCTTCATTGGTCGAGCATAACGACAATGAAATAGACGATTGTACGAGTCGCGAAGCGCATTCGTGTAATCGATATCATGAGCTGAGGCCAGGGAATAAGTGGAGTCGTCGTTCTTTGGCTATGGGGATTCAAAGGATAGTGCCGGAGGATATATGGCACTGATTGTGTTCAAGGGGAAAGGATAATTGAGGCAGGTGAGCAGAGAAATCGGGATGGGAGCAGAGAGCCGGGTGAGGTGTCGTCAGTGAAAGGAAAGTGGTTGGATTTCGAGACGCAGGTGTCTGTATGGCTCTGCGAGGAGCGGCTTGGAGTGGTGTTTTAGAGTTTAATGTGATGCTACGGCAGATCATGATGAATTCCATATTGGAGGTGATAGTGAATGCTGAGTACCGCTGAGTTTGAATCGGACAAGCCTTCCTTTGCCGCATTGTGGGCAGAGGGTGGGGTTGATACCGGTAAGATCTTCCATCATCTCCTGCCATGTTTTGCTCTTTTTGGAAATATCGGTCCTTTCAGGAGGGATCTCACCGGGTGCGGGTCCCTGGTTAATGATAAGAGTCCGTGCACTCTCAAGCTTTGTCTTGGCATTGCAAGGGGCCATGAGGCCGAAGTGTCTGATTTTGACAAACCTGGGCGGAAGAATGTGCAGGAGAAACCGGCGGATGAACTCCCGGGCATGGATAGTGACGAATCTGTGCCGGCCGGGGTTGCGGTTGTCTCTGGCCCGGAAAGTGACCAAATGGTCGTCAAGGCTTAGCAGGCGGTGATTGGAGATGGCCACCCGATGCGTATAACGGCTTAGGTAGTCGTAAGCTTTCTTTGAGCCGTGGAAGAGCCCCTTGCAGTAGACCACCCACTTCTTCCTTTTGAGTTTCCTTGTGAACCGGGCAAACTCGACTTTGCCTTCCAGACAGGGAGCATTTCCCTTAAGCCTTCCCTCCTGGTACACCTTTTCCAGTGCCTGCGCAAACTTGGCCCGGATGATCTTGGATAGCGCCCTTACAGGAAGAAGGAATCCGTTTGTGGCACTGATCCACCTGCTTCCATCCGGGCTCAGGCCGCCTCCGGTTGCAACGATGTGTAAGTGAGGATGGAAGTTTAAGTCCTGGTCCCACGTGTGCAAGACTGCCGTAAAGCCAACTTGGGCACGAAGACGCTCATAGCCGAGGGAAAACTCGAGAAGAGCCCGTGAGGCGCTCTCGAAGAGCAGATTAAATACAATCTTGCGGTTGAAAAGAGCCAATGCAATTACCTCATGAGGAAGAGTGACGACCATGTGGAAATAGCGTGTTGGAAGGAGCCGCTCTGTCCTCTCATTAAGCCATTTGGCCTGTTTGAGGCTCTGACACTTCGGGCAGTGGCGGTTGCGGCATGAGTTGTAGGAGATGGCCGTATAGCCGCAGCCTTCTTGGGTGCAGGAGTCCACATGGCCTCCCAGATGAGCGGTGCGGCAAGCCTCGATATCACTCATGGCTTTTTGCTGTTGTGGGCCGAGATGATGCGTTTGTCTGTAATCTTCACCATGGTGGTGGAAGATCCCGGCAACTTCAAGGCAGGGCCGTTCCATGATCCACCTCCCTTGTCAGGAGGAGGGCTGGATCATATCGAGAGGACTTACCAGTTTACCGACAAGCCGGTCCGTGATGTGGGTGTAGCGCAGAGTGGTTTTTATGGAACTGTGTCCAAGCAGGACCTGCAGGACGCGAATATCGGTTCCGGCCTCCATCAGGTGTGTTGCAAAGCAGTGGCGGAAGGTGTGCATGGTGATTTTTTTGGAGAAGGCGGCCTTGCCAATGATTTTTCTCAAGACGAGGCTCACGGTGTGGCGGGAGAGATGGGAGCCCGGTTTTTGTCCGGGGAAAAGGTATTCTCCCTTGGGGCGTTCCGCCTTGTAGTACTCGCGCAGGAGCGCCAGGAGGCTTTCCCCAAGGAACACATAGCGGTCCTTCTGCCCTTTTCCGGAACGGACGTGGATGGACATCCTAGTGGAATCGATATCCGAGATACGCAGGGCACAGACCTCCGAGATTCTCAGACCTGCCGCATAGGCCGTCGCGATGATGGCTCTGTATTTGACCGAGCGAACCTTTTCAAAGACGCTCAGGACCTCTTGAGGACTCAGAATAACCGGAAGCTTTATGGGTCGCTTCGGATGGGAGATATCCTTTACAGCCTCTGGCCGCTTGAGGGTAACGGTGTAGAGAAATTTGATTGCGCTGACGTAGGTGCCCTGAGTGAAGGGCGAGGCTTTCCGGACCCGAACGATATGGAGGAGAAACTCTCGGATCTCTTGCTCCCCCATCTCGTCCGGCGACCTCATGAAGTGCTTTACAAAATGGCCTGCACACCTGAGATACATCTCCCGAGTATGACGGCTGTAAGCCTTTAGAATCAGGTCCTCTCGCATCCTGTCGTACAGCTTTCCCATAGTTTTCTCCTTTCGGGGCGGGTTAGGGTCCTTTGGAGGGAAAGCTAAGGTATACGAGGTAAAAGGATTCCAGGTCGTTATCCCGGCAGATAGAAACCACTTCGAGGACCGGGGGAAGGAAACAAATTTGCAGGGCCGATTCCACGCGAAGCGTTTAGTTCATGATTCGGATATGGAAACCTGGTTGCAGGCTTGTAAAATGCTGTCAATGGCCATGAAATTGCGTTCGTAAGAGGGGTCTTCTCACACGGCCTCCAAGCGGGGCGACGTTAAAGCTCGACTGCTTCCCCGCTCCTCAGTTCATCTGCTTTTTTCCCATTCACCTATTTACCTGTTCGGGGGACTTAAACCTAAATCTTGCCGTTGATCCTGGCCCAAAATAGCCCCAGGTACTCGTGGAAAGCCTTCGTCGCCAAATCCAAGGCATAGGGACTGGGCATGGGCTGCCCCTCGTCTTGGCAAGCCTTTTTGGTGGCATATTCAGCCGGGGCCGGAACCGGATGCATTCCCAGCTTCTCGAAAAGAGCCATCGCTCGGGGCAAGTGCGAAGCGCTGGTCACCAGAATTAGCTTCTCCCCTCCCAAAATGGAGTTGACCGCCAGCGACTCTTCTTCGGTATCCCGCTCCCGGGAAAGCATGAGGATGTCATCTTGAGCCACCCCGCATACGACCGCTATCCGGGACATTTTCGGAGCGGCCGGGCCGGTGAATATCAGCTTACTCCCCGGCAGCTCCTTGTGAAGGCGCACTCCCTCGATCAGCCGGAAAAGCCCTTCGGCGGAAACCTGATTCCCTATGGGCGCGTTGGGGTCGCAGAACCCTCCGGACCCCAATACCACGATCCATTGCCCGCCGTTTTCCGGCGATTGCAGGAAGTGATACGAACCCTCCAGATTGTGTATCAAAAGACCGGGGAACAATGGAAAGCTGAATGTGAACAGGAGAAGCGTTCCAATGCAGACCAAGACTTTCCCCAGTGTTTGCCTCCGGGTGAAAAGAAGCAGGAAAACGCCCAGAAGGAGGAACTCCAGGCACATGGGCGTAGGGTAAATAAACGCGACGGCGATCTTCTTCAAATGAAACATATCCAGTCAATTTCCTTTCACCAGGAATAATGTATCAACCTCCACGTTCCGCATCCAAACGGAATGGCGAATCGAATTTTTTCCTCGAAAAGTCGCTGATGCACTCTGTCGCCCCGAGCAAAATACAATTTTCGCTATAGAATACATACAATTTAAATGTGTGTGGGACTGGTTTTCCGGCGCACCTTCTCCCACAGTTGGTTAAAATTGTGCCTGCGCAAGATAATTGATGGGAAAAGCAGCCGTAAACATAGGTGGACAGATCTTTATTGTGAAAACGCATGGCTTCGTGGATAATAGGAACAAAAGGGTCCCATTATTCGGTCTTTCGAAAAAAGGTGAACAGGGGATGAGCATGAAGGAGCGCGTAAAGAAGGCTAACAAGACTTATTGTGATGGGCATGACCAGAAAGGTGTCAAGGTTTGTAGCTGGGAAAAAATGCCTGGCTGGCAAAAGTTCCTGAAGGGTGAAATAACCGAGACCGAGCTTTCTGAGCAGGCCAAAGAGGAACTGTCCGAGCTGAATGAGGCGTTCGGCAAATACCTGCGCAGCGAGGAGGACAAAGATCACCCGGAGCCGGCGAAAGACGGTCCGCCGACCGAAAAAATGAGGATTGCCAACCAGATTTATAGGAAGGCGTGTGTTGATTCCGGTATGAGCTTATGTTTTTTCAAAAACTTCGATACGTGGCAGCAGTTCGTGCATGGCCAAATCGAAGAAAGCGAGTTCTACGAAAGGGCCCGTGAAGAAATCAGCAAAATCGAGGCCGGGAATAAAAGCGATAATTGAGGAGGCGAGAAGCGGGAGAGCAGAAGAGATAAGGGAGAAGGTTGAAAAAAACCCTGCAGCTTTTCACTCTTCTTAGTCCGTGCTTTTGCGTTCACGCAGTGTGCTCTTGAATGCGCGCCTATATTGCGGGATGCGCCATTCAGGTTACATCGATCGGAAAGTGTATTCTCTTTTTGCTTTGTACATCATCGAAGTTGTCTCCACTCTCACAGGCTCCCGTAGAGGAGTGGCTAAGGTGGTCGAGCTTCAGAAAAAGTGTGCTAAACGAATTCCTTCCTACATAAGACAGTCGATTGAAGCGAGTGGCAGCACTTATACGCTCGCTCCACGTTGGATCATTTTGAACCGAAAACCCACCAATAACGGAAGTACATTTATTAATCCCGGAAGCACCGGATTTTTATGTAAAAAATCGCGCTCTAGCTTTGGGGCTGAAGTCGGGCGCAGGCTGTGATGCCGGAGGTCGAATTTCGGATGGCGGTTGTCGAAAGCTCGGAACTGACACTTCTTGAGGGGAGGACGTTCGATGGAAAATGAGAAAGACTCGGACTTGAGAATCCAAGAAGACTCGACTCTTGAGAGGTTCGGCCTGGGCCTGGCGACTTGGAGCGAAAAATGGTTTCCGGATGCATGGGTATTCGCGCTGCTCGGGATCGTCTTTATCTTCCTCCTGGGGATCATCATTGGAGAAAGCCCTTCTAAACTAGCCATAGCCGGGGGCGCAAAGTTCTGGGCATTAGTGCCCTTCACCATGCAGATGGCCATGATCATCATAGGCGGCTATGTGGTGGCTTCGACTCCGGCTGTGTACTGGATCATCCGCAAAGTTGCCCTGATCCCAAAGAACGGAAAGACGGCTGTTGCCTGGATCGCTTTTTTCTCAATGTTGACGTCACTTATATCGTGGGGTCTCAGCCTTATTTTCAGCGGTCTTTTGGTCCGTGAGATGACGCGCCGCCTCGATGACATGGACTTCCGGGCGGCAGGCGCGGCCGCCTATCTGGGGTTGGGGGCTACCTGGGCCTTGGGCCTTTCTTCATCGGCCGCCATGATGATGGCCTCCAAGGAAACCATTCCGAAAGAACTGTTTCAAATCAGCGGCCTTATCCCTCTGACCGGGACGCTATTCATGTGGGCGAATCTTTCGACGATAGCCGTGCTGGTCGTTCTGGCGGTTACAATCGCCTATTTCTCGGCGCCCAACCCCAAGCGGGCGAAAACCGCCAGGGATTTCGACCTCACGTTCGATCAGCTCGACATGAGTGTCGAACCGAGACAAAAACCTGGAGAGTGGTTCGAATACAGCCCTTTGCTGATTATCTTAGTGGCCGCAATCCTTTTTTATTACCTTATAAACGCATTGCGGACCGCGCCCACAGGCGCACTGGCGGCGATCGACCTGCCCATTTACAACCTGATTTTCATCACGGTCGGCATGTTACTGCACTGGCGTCCGAAGATGTTCCTCAAAGCTGTTGCCCAGGCCGTCCCCGCGACCGGCGGCGTATTGATCCAATTTCCTTTCTATGCGGTGATCTTCGGGATGATAGCGGGAACCGGCATAAATGCGTGGCTGACCGATCTATTCTACAGGGTAACGACTCAAGGCACCTATCCGCTTCTTGTGGCCTTGTATTCGTCAGTGCTGGGGGTATTCATTCCCTCGGGCGGATCGAAATGGGTCGTGGAGGCCCCCTATGTTCTTCAGGCCGCCAATATGCACCACGTAAACCTGGGGTGGGTTACCCAGATATATAATGCAGCCGAGGCGCTCCCGAACCTGTTGAACCCCTTCTGGATGCTGCCTTTGCTGGGTCTTCTGCACGTAAAGGCAAGAGACCTGATCGGGTATACGGTTTTGCAGTTGTTCCTTCTCACTCCGGTCGTTTTCTTTTTATGCTGGCTATTTGCCCAACTTCTACCCTATGTGCCTCCGATGAAATAGTACCCGGCATGCTCGGTCGTGTGGCGAGAGGTGAGTAAAGATAAAAGCGCCTGTTTGCAATTTGAAAGGAAGGAAAACCCTGATGTCAGCGCACAAGCACACCATCGTGGAGGAATACGATGGAATGGTAGCCTTCGGGCTTTCAAGAGAATTGGATGAAAAATCGCTGATGTACTACCTTCAAAAATTTTCGGATGACGACCTGCTGAGGGTCCTTGCGCCCCGTCTTTCCGATGATGAAATAAACCGGTTGTTCGACCTGATTTCTGAACTGCTGCGAAACCACCTGAACGACGGCGAGTATCACGAGTTATTTCTCAAGGATTAACATAAGACCATTGTAATTTGGGACAGGATCGTCATCCACTCCAACCATTTCTCATCGCCTGGAACCTCCTGGATCATGAGTGTATTGATGTAGACAAGACTTGCCTGGAGCAGGTGCAGGCAGAGCAGGCTGGTCTCCTGGTTTCACTTAACGCGTGATGTAATCTATGTGAAATTCAGCGTTGATGCAATTTGATTATGTGACAGGTCCCCTCCGCGACCAACAGGGTTGTCGGCAAGTAACGATGGTTTTGCCGACTGTCTTGCAAAAGATAGTTCATAGTGCTATAGTTTATAGTAATGGAGGGGGATGCCGTGCGGATTTTTAAAACGAAGTTATTCGTGCGCTTTGCGCGGCAGCTACGAATCAAGGATTCCAGTTTGCGTGAGGCGATTGCGCGTGCGGAACGTGGCCTTGTGGACGCAGATCTGGGCGGCGGCATCATTAAGCAACGGGTTGCCCGGACAGGGCAAGGACGCTCCGGCGGGTATCGGATGCTTATCGCCTACCGATCCGGAGACCGCGCGGTGTTCCTTTACGGCTTTGCGAAGAACGAACGGGACAACCTCACAAACGATGAACTCGAGACTCTAAGGGAGATCGGAGCGGCATGGCTCGATGCAAAAATTGAGCGCCTTGAAAAGGTAATTAAAGAGGGCATCATCCAGGAGACAAGTTATGGCGACGAAGAACAAGAAACCTAGCCGACTGACGCGAGCGTTGCTTGAGACGGCAAAAGATATGCGTAGTGCCGGGATTCTAGATGAGACGGCTTATACCAAGATCACCATGCGGCATCTGGGTGACAAGGATGGACCAGATATCGAACCGTTGACAGGCGATGACATTCGCGCAATGCGGGAGCAAGCCCACATGAGCCAAGCGGTATTCTCCCATTATCTGAACTTGACAGTTGGGTATGTGTCACAATTGGAGCGTGGTACGAAGCGTCCGACAGGTGCGGCGCTTGCGCTATTGAACGTGATCCGCCGCAAGGGCATCGAGGCGATACTCTAAAGAGAGTTTCTCTCTATCTGGCAGTCCAGAACTGTCCACATTGTTAGTTGGCGGCTGGTAGTGCGGATGTTGGGGTTACCCCAAATAAGAAAGACAGTTCAGAGCGCCTGCTGTATGGCTGCGATCAACCTGTCGTTTTGATCTTCCAGGCGCACAGCTACCCGAAAATACCGGTCGTCAAGCCCTTCGAAGGACCCGCAGTCGCGAATGAGAATGCGATTTCGTTCGAAAATATCCCATTTCAGGCGGGAGGCCGGAGGAAGCCTGCGGTCCATCTGGACGAGCAGGTAATTGGCCTGCGCTGGAAAAACTTCAAGGCCGGGAATAGTTGAAAGCCGGCCTGCAAGCCTTTGGCGTTGTTTTGCAACAACGTCCAGGGTCTTTCGCCTGTATTCGTCCTGCGTAAAGCAATAGGCGCCCGCAGCCTGGGCCAGGGTGCTTACCGACCAGGGAGGAAGATTGTTCCTCACCTGCGAGGCAACCCGCGGAGGGGCTAGCAGGTAGCCGATCCGCAAGCCTGGCACACCGTAGAACTTGGTGAAAGATCTTATGATCGCGAGGTTCTGAGACCGGTCCAGGAAACGCTTCAGGGAAGCCTGCTCGCAAAAATCAATGAAAACCTCGTCAATCAGGAAGAATGGGCGCCCGGATTTACCGCTGTTTTCGGCAATCCAGCTAATTGTCCCGCTGTCCAGGAGTGATCCGGAAGGGCTTGCCGGGTGCGTGATCAAAACAGCATCAAGAGCATCCTTTTGGAGTGCGGTCTCCAATTGTTCGATTGTGGGCTGGAAGCGATCTTCCGGGGTCGAAAACAGTTTTTGCAAGCGCGTTCCCTGAAGCTCGAAAGCTTTGGCGTATTCGCCGAAGGTGGGCAATACTACCAGCGCTTTGCTTATTCCAAGCGCGTGCGGCAACCAATAGATCAGTTCAGTCGATCCGTTTCCGATCGCAATGTATTCGGGGCCGATACCGTGGAATTTTGAAATGGCCTCGGTCAGGAGTTCGTTATGTATGTCGGGGTAGCTTGCAAGACGGTGAAAGCAGCCGGAAAGAATCCGCGCCAGACCGGGAGGAGGACCGATCGGGTTTATGCTTGCGCTGAAATCCAGAATATCATCGGGAGAGCATCCGGCACGCGCCGAAAGCTCGTAGATATTTCCGCCGTGAACCACAGTCATGCTTGAAGCCTTTCCTCAATTTGAAATAATCAACCTTACGCAAACGGCCATAAGGAAAGCCAGCCCGGAGCTCAAATACATAAGACGGATCGTCCGGCTGTAGGTTTCCAGTGTGATGCGATGAATAGGCTTACCCAGCAGGGGTTTTTCGACAGGTTGTCCGAAATAGGTGTTTGTCCCACCGAGCTGGACCCCGAGCGCCCCTGCCGTTGCGGCTTCCGGATACCCTGCATTGGGGCTTTTCATCTTTGGGGCGTCCCTCTTCATGATGTTTGCCGCAGCCCGCCAGTCCATGCCCATGCAGATCGAGGCGCCCACCAGCAGCCAACCGCTGATCCTTGCAGGGACCCAGTTCGCGAGGTCGTCGGCTCGCGCTGCAAAACGGCCAAAGTAGATATAGCGCTCGTTTTTATACCCCAGCATGGAATCCATGGTGTTTATGGCCTTGTATGCCAGAGCGCCAACCGGTCCGAAGAACGCCATGTAAAAAAGAGGCGCCACAATTGCGTCGGAGATGTTTTCAGAAACTGTTTCCACCAGGGCGCGCAGGATTGCATCCGGGTCAAGTTGCGATGTTTCGCGGCTCACGATGAATGACAGGCGCGCGCGGGCCAGGGCAAGGTCGCCTGTTCGCAGGGCTTCTGCGACATAAGATGATTCCTTATGGAGACTGCGGGTGGCAAGAGTGGAGTACGCAAGCCATATCAGAGCCAGATTGCCGAAAATCGAGCCTGCAATGCAGGATATTGCGATGAACAGCTTTGCCGCGCACACGACAACTGCAATCACGACGATCCAAAGAACGAATCCCAAAAACAGCATGAAAACGTGGGGGGCTGACCCTACATAGAGCGCCTTTTCGGTCCGGGCGATAAGCCGGCCTATCCAGCGGACCGGGTGAGGCATCCAGTAAGGATCGCCTGCAGCAAGATCGAGAAGGTAAGCCGCAACAAGATGCCAGGGCAGAAATGCCATTTTACTCTACGTTAGAAGTATATCGAGAATCCGGGCCACATCTACGTGCTCGCGCACAAGTTCGGCAAGCTTGTCGTATTGGTCCTCTTTCCAGAGCCGGAAAGAAAAGGAATCCGAAGCCGGGGCCACGATCTTGCCGGACCTTCTTCCCACATCTTCGATGAACATGTTCCGAAAACCGTCGTTGTCGAAGATACCGTGCATGTATGTTCCCCATGCTCTTCCGTCGGGTTGTGAGAGCCCATCCTCCATGTCGACGGCCAGGCCCTCCCGCCGCACGATTCTGAAAAGCGCTTTTGCCTCCCCGCCCGAAACGCTCCGGCCCATGTGGATTTCATATCCCGAAAGCATCTCCCTTCGCCCTGCAAAGGGCAGCGATTCGGAGATAACACTGGCTTCAACCTGCGAGGTTATCTTTTCGGGATACATTTCGGTTTCCATATCCAGCAGGCCCAGACCAGGGATTGTATCGATCGAGCTTTCAATTCCGAGCGGGTCGCGCACGATGGTGCCCATCATCTGGTATCCGCCGCAAAGCCCGACAACGGTGCCGCCCGATTTATAAAAGGCGGACAGGGCGTCGGCCATGCCGTTTTTGCGCATCGCTGCAAGGTCTTCAATAGTATTCTTGCTACCCGGGATGATCACGGCGTCGAATCCGAAAATTTGGGCCGGCTTGTCGAAATAGACCAGATCGATCCTCGGGTCCCTCTCGAAGGGGTCGAAATCCGTATAGTTGGAAATGAAGGGCAGACGGACGATGCCGATGCGAATGACGCGGGGAGCGGTTTTGGTATGCGCCTTGTCCATTCGCCGTCCGAGCGCCACGCTGTCTTCTTCGGGCAGTGAGATGTCTTCGAAGTAAGGCACAACCCCGAATACCGGCACACCGGAACGCGATTGCAGTATTTGAACCCCGTCTTTGAACAGGCGCGGGTCTCCCCGCAGTTTATTTACGATAAACCCGATAATTCGTTCCCGCTCTCCCGCTTCAAGCAGCGAGAAGCTTCCGAGCAGTGCTGCAAATATCCCTCCCCGGTCGATGTCTCCCACCAGGATGCACTTGGCGCCGGCCATTTCGGCCATAGCCATGTTCACCAGGTCGTGTCCCTTAAGATTGAGTTCCACCGCACTTCCGGCCCCTTCGATGACTATCAGGTCGTTTTGAGTGCAAAGCCTTTCAAATGCGCCCCGGACTACGGGGACAAGTTCTATTTTGTATTCGTAGTACTCTTTTGCCGAAAGATTTCCAATCGCACGTCCGAGCACGATCACCTGGGAGCCCATTTGCGAAGTGGGCTTAAGAAGGATGGGGTTCATATCCACGTGAGGCTCGATTCCCGCTGCCTCTGCCTGGACGACCTGGGCGCGCCCCATTTCTCCGCCTTGCGGAGTGATGAAGGAGTTCAAGGCCATGTTTTGCGCCTTGAAGGGGGCCACTCGGTATCCCTCTTTTTTGAAAATGCGGCAGAAAGCAGCGGCCAGGACGCTTTTGCCGACATCTGAGCCGGTCCCCAGAAACATGAGTGACTTTGCGTTGGACATTTTAGATCGGCCTACCTCCCCTTTCCCCACTCGGCGCAGTGGCTGACGAATTGGCCGGCAGCCTCGGGAGCGCTGCCCCAGTGAAGGTGGATATAACTGGCAAGCACGGAACCTGCCTGATAACCCTCGGGACGGGCGGTTTCGTGTTTACGCCTTCGCAGGTCATATGCGAACTCGATCTTTGAGTCTTCGGATTGCTTGAATTCATCCCTTCCCGCTTCAGGCTCTTCTCCAACTATTTCGGAGTAGTGGAATTCATGCCCCCGGATAATCGTGCCGGGACCGCCAAGCAGACATTGCCGCCGCAGGACCACCTCCGTATATCCAAGCGCCTTGCGCCGGGGCAGCATTCTGGTTCCGAACGGCAGTATCCCCGCCATATTGTACTTTTCCCCTTCAATTGTATCTATAAAACGGCCGAGGGTCATCAGACCGCCACATTCGGCATAGATCGGCATCCCCAGCCCGGCGCGCTCGCGAAGAGAATGAAGAAAACGAGCATTTTCGGATATGGCCTTCGCGAAAAGCTCCGGGTATCCACCGCCCAGGTATGCTCCCGAGCATGTCTCAGACAGAGTTTCGCCGCTCACCGGGGAAAAAAAGCGAAGCCGCGCGCCGGCCTTTTCCAGAAGCTCCAGGTTATCGGGATAATAGAAGCAGAAAGCCGCGTCGCGCGCTACTGCAATTTCAGGTCTGCCTGGATGCCGGATGCCGGATGCCGGAGGTATTCCCCCCTTTTCTAAAGGGGGGCATGGGGGATTTGCCGGATGCCGGACTCCGGAATACCGGGTCTTTTCGAGGAGCAGGTCAATGTCGAGGTGCTTTTCCATAAGTTCGGTCAAAGTCTTCTGCCACTTGTCGTCCAGCCTCATTTCATCAGCGGTTACAAGCCCAAGATGCCGCTCGGGCATTCGAACCCGGTCTTCTCCGGGAATGCCGCCCAAAACGGCAACTTCCGGACATGCTGCGGCCACAGCCTCCTTCAGATACTCCAAGTGCGCCTCACCGCCGATCCGGTTGAAAATAACCCCGGCAAAATTCAGGGCCGGATCAAATCGCATGAATCCGTATATCAGGGCCGCTACGCTCCTGGCCATGCTCCGAGCATCCACAACCAGCACGGCCGGGACCTCGAGCCATTTGGCCATCTCAGCGCTGCTGCCCGATTCCGTTTGGCCCTCGTAGCCGTCGAAGAGTCCCATGACGCCTTCGATCAACCCCACGTCCGATCCTTCGAGAAGGCGCCGGAAAAGTCCCTCGTTCCAGTGGCGGCTGAGCATCCATCCGTCCAGGTTGCGGCTTTGTTTACCGGCTATCAGGGTGTGAAGACCGGGGTCTATAAAGTCCGGTCCAACCTTGAACGGCTGCACACTGAGGCCTCTCGCCCTCAACGCGGCGAGCAGCCCGAGCGCAACGGTCGTCTTGCCGCACCCGCTGTGCGTTCCACATACCAGAAAAGCCCTTTTTTGCCGCAGGTTGTCCACCATGTCTTCTTGGCTCCCCGCCATTTTCCAAGTATCTCCTAATTCCCTTCCGCTCACCACCGGTTCTTCGCTGGTCGTAGTAATCCTAATTTTAGATTGGTTTTTTGGGAATATAAAAACGTGTCTCCACCCTTGATCGAGTTCTGCCGAGCCCACCGCAAATAAGGAAATCAACTTCAGCCAGGCTCTTGCATCCTTTAGGAATCATGACAGAGATCCTCTAATGGCTTTAAATTGCGCCAATGCGTATAGAAATTCATGTTCAAAACGTAGGGCTTCCGCGCACCTTCTTGTTACCGTGTCCCAATTGAGAGCAAATTCAGGAGCCAACTCCTGGTATTTCTTAACGTCTTTCTTACCGCTTCCTACAAGCCGGCGTCTCAGAGGCTTGCCTTGCAATGTGTTTGCTGGGTTTTTGCGGCACTCCACGTCGCTTCTTTTCGCAATTCTGCCGTTAGGGAACAAACCCACTAACACCCAAGTCTCCAAGGCCTTGGAGGGTATACAAAGAATTGTCTGAGGCGGTGTCACAGTTTCCCCCATCCATCTGCAACAACGGCTCTTAAACGGTCCGTTGTTGCAGATGGTGGAGGGCAGGGTTCGTCGCATGGAAGCGTGGTTTCTGAAAATGGATCTCGTATATGGCCGCCTGAGTATGTAGAGGAGGCAATATCGGCATCCAATTGCAAGACCAGAAGATCATGAAAGAAGAAAAGCGGATTATTGCCAAGCCTGCCATCACCTTGCTCTGCCGATTGAAGGCACCACCGGCAGACCCCTGGCCACCCGCCATCCTCACCTGGCGTTGGCTTGAATGCCTCAGACATCTCCGGCTGCAGGATTTGCAGGACGAAATCGCGCCCTTCCAGGAATCTCGCTACGACCTCTTTCAATACAATAAAATCTGTGGGGCCTTCCACGACGAATGCGATCCTCAATGGATCAGACATTTGCGACTCCCCCCAGATGTCCCATAGTCCACAAACGGGAAAGGGTCCAACCCTTCTCGGCCATGCTCTTAAGCTGCTCATCCAGCACAATACGGTTGATGACCGTGCGACCTTTCTCCGTTCGGGCAACAGCGAAGAGCCGGACCTGATCGTTTTGAAGAGGTAAGCCGTCCAGAGATAAAGGGTTGTGCGTGGTTAGGAATATCTGACGGGAGTAAGGGGAATTTAAATACCAGTCGCAGATAGCGCTCAAAAGGGACCGGGCCAGGCGTGGATTCAAGCCATGGTCGGCATTATCAACTGCGAGAATGGGCGGGCTATTCGAATGTCCTGCTAAAACTGCATGGAAAAGCACGTAGAGAGCACCTTCGCTTGCGTCGTACCCGGATAGAGTATCTCGCCCGGGCCTCATGAAACGGTCTTTAAAACTAATTACTCTTTCAGTCGAACCTATTGAGCGGGAAAGAGGAATGCTCGATGCGCTGGCAGTTCTGAATGCCTTAGCCCACTCGATCAGACGAAGGGAGCTATCGTATAGGTTATGGAGGAACTTTTGGAGTTTTTCTTGATCGAGGCCAATAGTTTGAAGCCTGCTTCTCAAGTCACTCGTTTGAGCGTCTAGTAGCGTTCGCTGCCTTAAGACCTCAAACAAAGCATATGCTAACTGCCCTCCGCATAGACCAACCGGTTGGTGAGGTTGGCTATCCGGGATCATTCCGCGCAGAACATTGGTGTACGGTGTGAAAATTGCGAAGTCCCTTAATTTGGTAACTAACTGGAAAGCATCATTGTACTCCGTCATTTCCACCACCTGTAGTGCAACCAATCCGGCTTCCGGATTTAGATTACGGTGAGGCCAGTGAGAGCGTCCAAAAGGTGTTCGGTCGCCCTCCTTCAGACTCTCCGTATGATAACGCCAAGCCGGGGACGGATCTTCGATGGTATTGAACAATGAGACTTCGTACGAAGCTGAACCTAACCATGCACCAAAATATATATCTGAGGGGTCTTCGGTGCCCAGAAAGGAACATTTATAAAGGGCCGGCACGCCGGGACGGACACCACGATGCGAAAGCGACTCGTCGTCGACACGACCTGAAACTGCGGCCGAGAGCATCCCAATAGCCTCAAGCAAGTTGCTTTTGCCGCTTCCATTCGCGCCAATAAGGACATTTACGCGGCCAGGCTCAAAAGCGACATTCTCAATTGATTTGAACCCCTTAATTTGTATTTGATGTATCACTTAGTGTCCCCTCGGAATACTTACGGTTCAGATCAGACCACTCAGTCTGTTTGATACGACACCCCATGTCCCGCACCCGCCATCGTGCTTTCAAAGCGTCCACTTCGAAGCCAATTATGAGCCACCTTGGTTACTTCGCGCGCAGAGAACCCGGTCATTTCCACATTAATTTGTCTTCACCCTTTTTATCTACCCGCTGCCACTTGGCTTCCCGCCATTTTCCAAGTATCTCCAAATTCCCTTCCGCTCACCACCGGTTCTTCGCTGGTCGTAGTAATCCTAATTTTAGATCGGCTTTTTGGGAATATAAAAACGTGTCTTCCTCTCGATCTTCTCGGATAATCATCAAACCTGTCGCCCAAACGATCCAGGTATTCTTAAAAGCGCCGGGTTTCTGATATACTTGCTGCAGCGGGGGAAAATATGCTCTGGAAGCTCAAGCAGCGGCAGCAAAAATGGCTGGAAAGCGAAAAAGGGACCGTCTTAAAGGACTGGGGAGGTAAAATACGCATCGCTCTGGCCTTCCCGAACCGCTATTCGGTGGGGATGTCCAATCTCGGGTTTCAGTTCGTCTATGACGCCCTGAACCGGTTTGAAACCGTGGTTTGCGAGCGTGTATTTTACCCGGAACCGGAAGATCTCGCCATGGTCGGGCAATCTCCAGGAGGCCTGCTGTCGGTCGAATCTCAAAGGCCGCTTGATGACTTTGATCTGGTGGTCTTTTCCGTTTCTTATGAAAACGATTACACAAACCTTATCGAAATGCTTCGGTTGGGCGCAATTCCCGCGCGGTCGCAAGACCGGACCACAGCGCACCCCCTGGTGGCGGGAGGCGGAGTGGCGCTTTTCCTCAATCCCGAGCCGCTTGCCCCCTTTTTGGATTTTATGTTCATCGGAGAGGCAGAATCGCTGCTGCCTGACTTTATCGACTTTTGGAAACAATTCGAAGCCAGCTCCATTGACCGCTCCGAGATTTTAAGAGAGATGGGGAAATCAGTGGGAGGAATCTATGTTCCCTCCTTTTATGAGCCTCTATTCAATTCGGACGGGACCCTGGATTCTATTCGCCCCCTGGATGGCAGCGGCCTTCCGGAAAGGGTCGAGTGCAGGCGGGCCGATCTTTCAAGAAGCCCTCCATGCAGAACTGCCGTACTTACGCCCGATACTGAATTCAGCAACGTGCTTCTGCTCGAGATTGGAAGGGGCTGTGGGCGCGGATGCCGGTTTTGCGCAGCAGGATTTGTCTACCGGCCGGTCCGCTATCACGGTCTGCGCGAGCTGATGCTGGCCGCCGGTCGCGCAGACTCCGGAACAAAAAGGATCGGCCTCGTGAGCGCTGCGGTATCGGATCACCCGGAGATAAACGAGCTGTGCTCTTCACTGCTCGATCAGGGCGCCTCCCTTTCCTTTTCTTCGCTCAGGGCGGATACCCTTAACGCCCAAGTCCTTTCAGCCCTGGAATCGAGCGGGCACCAGGCAGTTGCGATCGCCCCCGAGGCCGGGTCGGAGAGGCTCAGGCGGGTTATCAACAAGAATTTGTCTGAAGATCAGATATACAACGCGGTCGAAATCCTGGCCCAAAAGGGAATCCTCAATATCAAGCTCTACTTTATGATAGGGCTTCCGACCGAAAACACCGAAGACCTGGAGGCAATCGTTGAGCTTGCTAAGGGGATCCGCCATCATGTATTGAGCGCAAGCCGTGGTAAAACACAGCTTGGAACCATTACCCTAAGCGTAAATTCTTTTGTTCCGAAGCCTTTTACTCCGTTTCAGTGGACTGCTTTCGCAGGGGTGGGGGAGCTTAAGGGAAAAGCCAAATGGATTCAGAAAGCCCTGCGGAAAGTACCGAATATCCGGGTCCATTTCGACTTGCCGAAGTGGGCTTACGTTCAGGCGCTCCTGTCCAGGGGAGACCGCAGGGTTTCCTTTTTTTTGGAAAAAGTCGCACTGGATGTGCTCAACTGGAGCCAGGCAATGCGCAGTTCGCCTCTTAACCCTGATTTCTGGGTTATGAGGGAGCGGGAGCGCCATGAAAAATTCGCCTGGGAGGTAATAGACCACGGGATCGAGCGTAAATTCCTGTGGGAGGAATACCGGCTTGCTCTTCAGGAAAAGAACAGCTCCGAATGCCGGCCGGAACTAAATTGCAGAAGATGCGGGGTTTGCGGGCCATAGTACCTGATGGCGGGACACTGGATGTTGAATGCTGGACGTTGTGGCTGAAAAAATCACTCGAATCTATCCCATGGGCAGGGGCGAGGTCATCGGGGTGCGCGAAATCGACCTCGAGATTTCACGGGGAGAAATGGTTCTGATAAAGGGTGAAAGCGGTTCGGGCAAGAGTACGCTGCTATCGCTTCTGGCCGGATTGGACCGCCCGACAAGTGGCAGCCTGACCGTATCCGGGCTTAAGCTCGAAAACGCCTCAACCTCCGAACTCACCGAATTTCGCAGAAAATCGGTTGGAATCGTCTTTCAATCCTTTAATCTTTTGCCGACGCTCACCGTTCTTGAGAATGTGAGCCTTCCAGCCCTCCTTGCGGGAGAGGAGCGGCGGGTAGCTACGAAACGTGCCGCAGAGATCCTCGGCTGGCTAGGGATGGAGAAGCGTGCTAACCACTTTCCTTCCCAGCTTTCCGGAGGTGAGATGCAGCGGAGCGCCATTGCCCGCTCCCTCATAAACGACCCATCTTTGATTCTTGCAGACGAGCCCACGGGTAACCTCGACAGCAAAAACGGGACAGCCGTCATGGAGCTTCTGGCAGAGCTTAACCGCGATCTTCGCCGTACGGTCATTATCGCTACCCACAGCTCCTTAGCCGATCCCTACTGTACGGTGAGGCTGGTGCTAAAGGATGGCGCCATAGTGGAGCGATAGATGAGGGGTTTCTTTCGCCTTTGGGTCTGGTTCAGCTTCCGCGAGCTGAGAGGCCATGCGTGGCGGACCTTTGCGGTACTTGTGGGGATCAGCCTGGGGGCGGCCGTCTTTACCAGTGTCCGCCTGGCCACAAACGCTTCGGTCCAGTCCTTCGCGAACGGTATGGACGCGATTTCGGGCATGGCGGAACGGACCGTGACACTTCCGGGAGGGCGCCTCCCGGAAGAACTTGTATCCGTCCTGTTCGACTCGCCTGACCTCATCGCCGTCTCTCCACTCATGTCAGCCTACGTTCGGGTGGAAGGAAGCGACGAACCGCTGTTGCTGCTCGGAATCGATCCAATACTTGACCGGCCTTTCCGGACATGGAAATCTCCCGATTCGCCGGAAGCCTTTTCCTTGTGGCGCCGCCTTATTGGCTCCCCCTTCACCATGATCGCCGCTAAGAGATTTTTGCAAAAAAGCGGAGTTCGCACAGGCGAGTCTGTCCGTCTTCAGGGCATTGCCGGCGAAGCCTCTTTTTTCGTGTTGGGGGAACTTGCCTCAGAGGGACTGGCAACCCTTGAAGGGGGAAATATCGCCATTGTCGACATCGCTACGTTCCAGGAATTCACCGGAGTATACGGTAAAGTCGACCGAATCGACCTTATTTTCACCCGCCCCCTGGGCGCAGATAAGATGGACAGGGTCAAAGCTCTGCTCCCCGCGGGGGTCGAACTTGCGCAGCCCTCGGAGGCGAAAGAAACCGGTCGTGTGATGATCCAGGCTTACCAGATGAACCTCTCGGTCCTGAGTTTCGTTTCACTGTTTGTGGGCATGTTCCTGGTTTACAGCATGATTTCGTTGCACGCAACTTCAAGGCGAAAGGAACTCGCCATCCTGCGCTCGCTAGGCGCTTCTACGCATACACTTTTCCTGCTGTTCATCGCGGAAGGCTGCTTTTTCGGGATCGTGGGCTGGGCGCTGGCAGTACCGGCAGGCTTTTTCATGACCAAAAGGCTGATCGGCTATGTCAGCTCGACCGTATCTCACCTTTTTGCACGGGTGAACGTAGAAGGTTTTGGACTTACGGGTCGAGAAATGCTCCTGTCTTTTGCCATAACACTGCTGGTAGCTGTGTTGGCGGCGTGTCAGCCCGCCTTTGAGGCATCGAGAGTCCGGGCGCGGGAAGCACTGCTTATGCGGGAAGCCGTTTCTCAGGAAGAGGGAAACCTCATCAGGCGGCTTGCCATTCTCGGGTTGATTCTTGCGGCGACCGTCTGGCCGCTTGCCCGAATGCCCGTCTTTTCCAGAGCCCCCGTCCCCGGATACATGGCTGCGTTTTCTCTGTTTCTAGGCTTTGCTCTTTTCTCGCCGCTCATCCTGAAAGCCGCAGGAACCCGTTTGCCTCCTATCGTGATAAAAGCCGGCCTTGGTGAGACAGCATACCTCGGGACCAGCTATCTTAAAAGCGCCGGGGCCAGAGTCGCCATCTCGGTGGGAGCCCTTATAACGGCAATCGGGCTTTTCTCGGCGCTTGTCATCATGGTCCACAGCTTCAGGGACTCGCTTTCCGCCTGGGTGCACCAAAGCATAAACGGCGACCTTTACGTGCGGGCGAAGATGTCCGAAATAAACGGTTATCGCGACTCGCTTCCACCTGAAATTGCAGCCGGGTTTGAGAAATTACGCAGTGAGGCGGACGTGGTTCCCTACCGCCGGATACTCTTGAACTACGGCGGTATCCCTTACATGCTCGAACCAATTGACACCGTGAGCTACATGCGCCGATCCGGGTTCACTTTCATTGAAGGCGCTCCACGCAAAGTCGCGCCGGCGTTAAATGAGGGGAAAGGCGTTGTTGTTTCGGAGGTTTTTTCGAACCAGACCGGGTTGCGGGTTGGAGACCGGTTCAAAGCGGTTGTCGAATCCGTTGAACTGGACATGCCGATCCTCGGGATTATCCGGGACTACCGGACGCGGGGCGGAGTCGTATATTGCTCCCTATCTTTTTTCGCGCAGGCAACGGCAGACCGGCAATGGACCGGCGCGATCATATTTGCAAACGACCGGGGCGCCGACCGGGGCCAGAGGATCACAGCCCTCAGAAACCGCATTCTTCTAAGCGCCGCCCAGCGGGGCGAAAGCATCGATGCTGTCGTGGGATCGGACCTGCGCCTCGATATACTCAAAATATTCGACGAAACATTCGCCGTAACCACAGCGCTGCTTTTCATCTCCTTTTTGATAGCCGCACTCGGTGTGGCGACCACACTTACTATTCTTGTGCTGGAGCGTGCCAGGCAGTTTCAGACAATGATTGCTACCGGTGCGAGTGCGGCTCAGATAAGGGCCGTAATCGGCTGGGAGGCCCTGACCATGGTTTTGATGGGTGAGGCGCTCGGCCTTGCGTGCGGTTTTGTTCTATCAGTTCTGCTGATTTTCGTGATAAACAAGCAATCTTTCGGATGGACTTTCATCTATTCCGTTGACTGGCTTACCCTCGCGGCGTCTTTGCCGCTAGTATGCGCAGCGGCGCTATTGGCCGCAGTCCTGGCGGCTCAACTGGTGTTCCGGAGCCCGCCTGCGGCGTTATTGAGATAAAATATAATGAAATCCCGCCTCAGCAGATATTTTTTTCTATGCGCCCGCCTGCTTCTCGGGGCTATTTTCATCGCCGCAAGCATCGACAAGATAGCCCATCCAGCGGAATTTGCCAAAATAGTCTCCAACTACCAAATCCTTCCGGGCCACCTGGTAAATATTATGGCTATCGTGCTCCCCTGGCTTGAAGCGGTCCTGGGGTCATTTATCCTGTGCGGATGGTGGCTGCCGGGCGCCACAATCCTCGCTAATTTGCTTTTGCTCGCTTTTTTTGGGGCCATCGCTCAGGCCGTTGCGCGTGGAATCGATATTAACTGCGGATGCTTCAGCGCCAAAGCTGCAGGGGCCCCGCACACTGTATGGTATCTCGCACGGGACTCGCTTTTTCTGCTGCTCGGGGCTTCTGTAATGATCCAGGCCTTTCGTGCCCGCTCGGCCGGCATTCGGAAGTCGGATACTTGAACTCTTTTTTATGGCCTCTGGTTGTCGAAATCCCATCTGCTGAAGACCACCGAAATTGACTGCACTGCAATGATGCATACATTAAAGCGTCGCGTGGAAACTCCCGCAGCGTTTGTGGATAACCTACCGAGGATCATGCTTCAAATCAGGAGGGAAAAATGAATGAGAAAATAAGGAATGCGTTGAACGGGCAGATAAATGCGGAGCTTTATTCCTCTTACCTCTATCTTTCGATGGCCTCTTATTTTAAACGGCTGAGTTTCGACGGGTTCGCCAGGTGGATGGAAGTGCAGGCGCTCGAAGAATTGACTCATGCCATGAAATTTTTCAATTTCGTAAACGAACGGGGCGGCAAGGTCGACCTGAAGGCAATCGAAGGTCCCCAGACCTCATGGGATTCCCCGCTTGCCGCTTTCGAAACAGTTTACAATCATGAAGTCAAAGTGACAGGTCTGATTTACGACCTGGTCAACATAGCAACGGAAGAAAAAGATCACGCGACAAGCAATTTCCTCCAGTGGTTTATAACGGAACAGGTCGAGGAAGAAACCAGCGCAGACAGTATCGTGCAGAAATTGAAGCTGATTGGAAGCGAGGGTGCGAGTATCTATATGCTGGACCAGGAACTCGCACAAAGAGTTTTCACTCCTTTACCCGGAACGGCCATCCTGGCAGGCGCCGGCAAAGGCGGGGCGTGATCCGAGCCGGACCCGAATTGCTATGGCCGAAACGAAGGTAACCCCATAAGCGCTAACTTAATGCTGAGGTCTTTCACTCGTTATCCGGCGAAGCCTCTTCAGATTTTCGTAGAGCTTTCGCCTGAGCGACGTTGAGATTAAGTTGGCGCTTATGGAGATGGGGTATCATTCTCCGATTTGTGATCTGCGTTGGTTACGCCGACCTGCTGATCCAGAAATAACAAAATAGCGCAGCAAAAATTACGTTTCCGGCCCATACCCCTAGTGAAGGCGGCAGGGAGCCTGCGAAGGCTAGCGAGCTTCCGACGTTTGATATGGCAATGAAAGCGAAAGCTATAAAAAGCGAAATGCCGACACCGGCTCCGATTCCCTCGTGGATCCCCTGCCTCAGAGCTATAAGGGTCCCGAGCAAAGTCAGGATAAGCGTGGCAAGAGGGGATGCAAGCCGCAAGTGCAGGTCAACCCTGTAAGGGGTCGAGCTGAATCCCTCACCCTCTATTCTTTCCACGTAGCGGTGCAGATCTGTCCAGCTAAGGTATCGTGGAACTGCTTCGCCTTTCTTGAAGTCACTTGGCGTAACTTTCAAATCGTCGAGTTGTTTTTGCTCGAACCACTGCTGGTCCTTGTTTCCGTCGTGGAAGCTTATGATGAGGCCGTCCTCGGCAAGCCACCCTGGATCGGTCCACGATATGCGTCGCGCGTCTATTCTCTGGATCAAGTGGAAGTTAGGATCCAGAAAAAATATAGACGCTATCTGCATGACATTTTTCCCCTGGTCGTAGAGCCTGATCTGATAAATGGTATTCTCGTCGCGGAACCACAGGTTTTCCGGGTTCATCCAGAGCGCCGGCTTTTCGTGTTCTACGCTTATCGCCCAGGTGTCTTCCACTTTCTGGTTGAGGGGACGCGCGATGAACTCCGCTACGCAAAAATGGAGTACCGAAAGCACGAGCGCCGCAACTGCGATCGGCGCGACATAATAAGAAGGATTAATGCCGGCGGTCTCCATTGCGATCAATTCCCGGTTCCGCTTCAGAATCCCAAGTGCGATGATTGCTGCCAGGAGAGCCGCCATCGGGATGCCTTGGGTTAAGATCATGGGAATTTTGAATAGAAAGTAGGTATAAATCTCCTTGAACGTGAGATGATTCTCGACCAAACGTTCCACCCGCTCAAAAAAATCGACGACAAGGTAAATCCCCGCGAAGCTGACAGAGGCCAGCGCGAAGATGGGCAGAAAATGCTTCAGGACGTATCTGGGGATTATTTTCAATGCGCGACTGCCCCATGCTTGCGGGCATTGAGACCGGTCCGCCGAAGAAGTGCAAGCGGCCGCCCGAGCAATGCTATGTAAAATGGTGTCTCCCTGTGCATTTTTGTCCACAGATAGACGGCCAGGGCAAAGCTTAGCAGGTTAGGTGTCCAAACGGCAAAGAAGGGCGGGACCAGCCTGCTGTCACCCAATGTCTTGCCGGCGGATAGCAAAATGTAATAAGTGAGGAAAATTCCCACGCCGAGCGTAATTCCGGTCATTCGGCCCCTCTGGCGGAAAAGGGAGCCAAGAGGAGGTCCAAGCAATCCGAGAAGCAGGCAGGCCGAGGGGAAAGCGATCCTCTGGTGCAGTTCCAGGCTCCACCAGACAAAATCGGATTTATTTATGGCGTTCACTGTCCGATTGTAGATCTGAGCCAGGCTCATCTCACTTCTTTTCCTGATTGAATTATCCGGCGCCCCCATCATTTCGTCCATCGAGAGGATAAAATCGTAGTTCTTGAACGCAACGGCCTGCGCGGCTTTCAAGTCATTGGCGGCGCGGGTTATCATGCCATTTGCAAGCCTGAAAGTAATGGCGTGCGAGTCTGATGGAATATCGACCTTGGCGCTCTCGGCCGATATTGTGACTTTTTCATCCGGTTGTCTCTGATCCTGGATGAAAATTCCATTGATCGTATAGTCCGAGTGATCAATTGATCTGCAAAAGAGTACCAGTTTCGGAATAGTGGAAATGAAGACGCCTTCTTGCAGAAAAGACTGGATGGAGGTACGGCCGAGTGACCTCAGCTTGATCTCGAATGCATGGTTTGTCACAGGGAGAACCCAAATTGTGTTTACGAACGAGAGTATGGTCATAAGGGTAAGCACTCCGAGCACTGGCGGTAGAAAGCCCAGAAAACCGGTTCCCGCCGCTCGGAAGGCAACAAGTTCGTTATCGCCGTTCAGGCGCACGAAAGCAAGCATAACTCCCAGCAAGGCCGCTATCGGAGCCGCAAACATGATGAGCCTCGGCATGGCGAAAAGGATCAACTCGGTGACGTCTTTCAGGCTGCACGAAGAAGCGAAAAGAATACGCATGAGCTGGAGAAGCTGTCCCGTAACGAGCAGGAAGCAGGCCCCCGAGAGGCAAATGAGCACCGGGGGACATTGCTCGCGCAAAACATAGGTGTAGAGAGTCTTTTTCATGGTGGGGTAATCTATCCAATGAAGGTGGATAAGGTCAATTGCAAAGATGAGGCTGGGATGGAATACATCCGCTTGCGCCTGGAGAAGAAGGGGGATACTCCTGAAAAAACAGTAAAGATTTGCCGTCAATGAGACGATATTCTAAATACATGAGCAAACCCGTGGGGAGGGATAAAGCGAGTGAGTGCCCACGGGAGCGAAACTTCAATCCAATGCGGGTTTATGTGAGTAATCAATTAATAATTTTCCCATTCGAGACTGGCTTGCCTCAATTATCAAAAAAACAACACATTTTCAGGAGGGTTCAGATGTTCCAAACCCAAGCATCAAACATTTATCACCGAACTGCAATTGAAACCGCTGATCCGCTCCAGCTGATCATTCTGTGCTTTGAAGCGGCGATAAATGACCTCAAGCAAGCCGAAGAGCTTCACGAAAGGCACGAAATGAACGGGGCATATCGGAAAATCAGGCACGCCCAGGACATAATCACGGAGTTGCTGGTGAACCTCGACTACGAAAGGGGTGGCGATGTAGCTCGTAACCTTAATAGGATTTACAATTTCACCCTAAGGCAGTTGATCGGCATAAACAGCCGCGAGAATACCGCCATCTATAAGCATCTGGTCAGGATTCTTTCCGAACTCAGAGACGGTTGGGAAGCGATCAGGCTGAGTTCAGGCATCACTTCGGTGAAGGCTGGGCTTCTTCCTAGAAATTGGCAAGCTTCTGCATAGGATTTAGTAATGGAAAGCAGCGAATCGTGCTGGGCCGATCAGGCTGACTCCATTCTGGATCAGCTCCTGAAATTTACTGCGCAGCTTGCGGAATGCGAAAACGATCCGCAGGTTGATGCTAGAGCTCTTTCGGACGCATGCATCAGGCGCCTCGATGATCTAAAGCGACTTATACCGCAGGAATCGGAAAACTCGAAGGCGGTGAGGAGCCAAGTGCTTGAAAAAATGCGGGACCTTTATGTCCGCACACAAGTTTGCCTTGAGATTCTGGGCAACAAAAACAATCGGGTGGCCGCCAAGCTTGAAAGTCTTTCCAGGACCAGACAGGCCGTCAACGCCTACGCTAGGCGGCCGGGTCCCAATCGGTGAGTAGAAGGATTCACCCTTGCCGTTACGGTTCGCCCCCCAAGTGAAAAACCCGTTAGAAAGATAGTTTCAGCTCGTCTCCACCCATATTCCAAGGACGCTTGCATAAAGCTAACAGAATCCAGTATATCGGGAAAAAGGTGAAGCGGTGAGCAGGTGAATTGGCCTGCTCAACCGTTGTTCTTCAGTTTCCGATCAGACCACCTTTTGAAAAAACCGGTCACTTTCGAGCAGGAGGGGGCCTCGACTATCCTGAGCTTGCCTCGTCTTACCATAACATCCTGGAGACAGGCCCTCAGATAAGAACATGGCAGGCACCCGCGCTGAGGCTGCATTATCCCTTCTTCGTCAACAGGACAAACCTTGTCCCCGTCTCCGAAACACTTCGGAGGATCAACAGGCTCTGGTTGGGAGCAACTCGATGGTATTTCCTTCACGCACGCCCTCCGGGCACGCCATTACTCGAGAATTTCCAGCACAGCGCGTTTCTTCAGTTTCGTTGCGGCCGCGTTCAAGATTGTTCGCATTGCATGAGCGTTTCGGCCTTCCTTGCCGATTATTTTCCCAAGGTCATCTTTGGCAGCCCGTAATTCTATCACGGATATCTGGTGTCCGGTAATCTCTTTAACCACAATCTGCTCGGGATGTTCCGCAAGACAACGCGCAATGTATTCAACTAACTCTTTGATTTGAATGTCTTCCATAAACGCAGGCTCCTGTCGATGGCCGTCTGCCAAAAGTCAGGGAATCCGAGGGATTCCTGTAAAATGAATCGGTGCGCCAGTCAGGAAGAAAATACGGTGGAAAAGCAGGCGATTATCGCAGGAGGAAGAAGAACAGAACCTGACAGCTTAACGATGGTTCAAGTGTTTGTAAAATTATGAAAAATCGGTTATGGTGTCAACTGATTTTCGAGTGTAAATAAGATGTTAAGAAAATGAACTTTAGCACAAGCTCAACGTCCCGTCCTCACATTTTTACCTGTTCGGGGACGTAAAGAAAGGCAAGTTTTTAAATTAATTGACTTTACAAACGTAAAACATTTCTTTTCGTTTATCATTTCAAGAAAGACATTAGCACAAAATGGGGAAAAAAGTTTCAGAAACTGATTTTAACATCCCAGCCAAGATCGAAAACCAGCCTCTGATTGAATCAATAGCGGTTGATTTACCTGAGCCAAGCCTGAGCGACAATACCGCAGACCTCGACAGGCTTGCCCGAACTCTTGGTCAACTCGGGTTTTCCCCGGTTCAAATCGCGCCCGGCAAAATGGATGAGCTAGTCAGGAGAATGCGCGGAAACGATCTGTGCTTCCGTGCTGTAGTGGGATACACCGGTACGCATTGGGAGGTCCTGGACGTGGTTTCCCGGTCGTCCCGGTCGGCCGTTTTCGGCTTTGCACTGGATCTGGGGACCTCCAGTCTTGTTTTTCGTCTGATCGATATCGCACGCAAAAAGATCATCCGAGAGGTTTCGGTGAAAAATCCCCAGGCGGCCTGGGGGGAAGATATCCTCAGCCGTATCGTATTTGCCCGAAATCAAGAAGGCCTGAGTGTCCTCCGGGATTCGCTGGTGCAAGCCTGTTCAGATGCGATGCTCAAAATGCTCGAAGATTCAGGGACCTCTGCTCATTGCGTCTACGCCCTATCCTGTGCAGGCAACACGGCGATGAGCCATTTTTTCTGGGGCATTGACCCGTCAAACATATGCCGCGAACCTTACATTCCTGCGGCAAACACTTTCCCGATGGCCCGCGCAAAAGACCTTGGATTCGATTTTTTCCCTAACGCGCTGCTCTATCTTTTCCCCAATGTCGGCTCATACGTGGGGGGCGATATCATCTCAGGGGTGATCGCAGCGGGTCTGAACAGATCGACGGGCGTCCACATGCTCATAGATGTCGGAACAAATGCCGAGATCGTGCTGGGGAACTGCGAGTGGCTTCTGGCATGCGCGGGTGCGGCCGGTCCAGCCCTTGAAGGGGGGGTTGCGGAGCGCGGAATGCAGGCTGTTGCCGGGGCCATCGACAAGGTGAGAATCAGCAGGAAGACTCTGGAGCCCGATTTTCGGGTAATCGGAGGCGGGAAAGCGTCTGGCATCTGTGGGTCCGGCCTGATAGAACTTGTGGCCGAGATGTTTTCGTCGAAAATTTTGAACATCCAGGGAAAATTTAGCACGGGACTCAGTTGCTCTCGCCTGAGGAACACCCGGGATGGCCCGGCATATGCGCTCGCTCTTTCTTCTCAGACCAGCGATGGAGGCGAGATGCTCATATCTGAGATTGACATCGGAGTTTTTTTGAAGTCAAAAGCGGCGATGTACACTATACTGTCTCTAATCTGCCGAAAGGTAGGACTCAGCTTGCATGATTTAAAGAATATTTACATAGCGGGAAACTTCGGCAATCATATAGATCCCGAAATGGCGGTTCGAATCGGCATGATTCCGGATTTGCCACTGGAAACATACCATGGGATCGGGAACTCGAGCCTGCTGGGAGCCTGCATGCTCATGTGCGACCGAACACTTTTGGCAGAGACCGGAAAAGTTCGAGATATGATCACCTACGTTGAACTCAACGTCAATATCGAACTGATGAATGAGTTTAGAGGGGCGCTTTTCATTCCTCACACCGATCTTAAGCTTTTCCCGTCCGTGAGGATACCGCAGACTGACCCTCAATCGCTCAATACCCGGGTTTGACAATGAACCGACCGACACAGACCAATAGGTACCAGCAAAACGATGTGAAGCCCAGATTCACCGTCAAGGGCGTCTATATCGCCAGGCTTCTGGTTGGCCTTCTACTGGGTCTCAACATCGTTTTCATCCTTTCAATCCTTTTTTCCTCCAGCGGACTTCCCGGTTACAGGAAACAAGGCAAACAGGTAAAGGAACTCGAGGAAAAGGTCCTCAAACTCAAGGTTGAAAACCAGAAACTTTTCGAAATGATTCAGTCCCTCAAAACCAGTCCCAAAGCACAGGAAAAGCTCGTTCGCCAGGAACTTGGCTGGGTCCGTGAAAACGAAATCATCCTCGAATCAGCAGAGAAAAAAAACGAGGGGGGCGAAAAAGCGATTGGACCGATCAAGCCTTTCAGTATTCCGAAATAGTCTCGGGCAGCATCTACTATTTCCTTGCCATGGGTAAGACGCTGACTCCTGCGCCATCGAGGGTTTCACGTATGGTCCGGGCCAGTTTCCACGCGCCAGTGGTATCCCCGTGAATGCAAAGTGTCTCTGCTTCGAGTTTGATTTCCTTCTTGTCTATACTGATCATCCGGCCTGATGTTACCAAGGTGAGAACGCGCTCCTGCACCGTGTCAGGGTCATGGATCACCGCACCTTCCAGAGTTCGAGGAGCAAGTTGGCCGTTGCTTAGGTAGGCGCGATCCGGGAACACCTCTCTTACCACCCTGAGTCCTTCCGAAATGGCCATTTCGGCGCAAAGAGAGCCGGCCAGAGCGACGAGTATAAGCTCTGGATCGTAGGTCTTAATAGCTGAAATAACCTCGTTTGCCGCTCGCTCATCTCTTGCCGCCAGGTTGTACAGCGCTCCGTGGGGCTTGACATGCTGGAGCTTCATCCCGCACTCCCGTGCGAAACCAGACAGAGCGCCTATCTGGTAAATTATGTAGTTCCTGATTTCGCCCGGGAAGGTTTCAATATTGCGACGGCCGTAACCCAGAAGATCCGGGTAGCCGGGATGAGCACCGATTGCAGTTCCATGTCCTGCGGCCAATCGGACCGTTTTGGCCATGACCATCGGATCCCCTGCATGCCAGCCGCAGGCTATATTAGCCGAACTGATAAAGGGCATTATCTTTTCGTCATCGCCAATACGGTATGCCCCAAAACTTTCTCCCATATCACAGTTGATATCTACCCTCATAAGATTGCTCTCCCTAAACCAGGCTGAAGGGCATAAAACAAAACCTCGATATCGTCTTCAGTTTAAACGCATGGAGCTTCATCAGATCTCGCACCATCAATCCCTTTGGCCTAAGTCCCTCCAGCCTCAATCCCTCCTTTAGTTCGTCGCCAGTGCATCGTTCAATAAATCGGTGATGAACATGTGACCCGGGGCGTGAGTGATACAGATTTCCGGTTTTGCTGAAAGTGCTGCAAGAGAGGAAGTGACCCCGCAGGCCCAAAAAACCGCCGTCTCCCCTTCCCTTATCTCGACAGGGTCTCCGAAGTCCGGCCTGCTTAAATCTGCAATGCCGAGCTTTGAAGTATCCCATATGTGAATAGGCGCTCCATGGGCTGAAGCATATCGGCCCGTTATCTGAACCGCCCGGATGATCTGGTGGTCGAGGATAGGGCGCATGCTCACCACAAGCGGTGCTGAAAAAACCCCCGCAGGCATGCACTGCCTGGAGGTTACATACATAGAGACATTTTTCCCATCTTCGATATTGCGCACCGGAATACCTGCAGAAATAAGTGCGCGCTCGAAGCTGAAGCTGCAGCCCAGAAGGAATGAGACCATATTTTCCGTAAACCAGGGTGTAGCGTCGGTCACTTCCCGTTGGAGCACGCCGTGTTTCCAAACTCTATAGAGCGGGAGATCCCTTCGGATGTCAGCTCCCGGTGCGTCATCTCAGGTTCATAGCGGCCCGGATCGAGAACTTCGAGGATCGGACACGGTCTGGGATTTCTTGTACAGAACAAAAGAAAATCAAAAGCGTATTTGCGGTCTAAAATGACCAGATTAGCCTGAGCATAGGAAGGGGCAAGCCCCGTAGTAGGCTTCCTCCACAAGCCTGCGGCTATCTTTTCTCGTAACTCACCGGGGTTTTCCATATTTTTCATAGAAGTTTCTCAGCAGATACTCGTTTCTCAAATATGCGAGCCGTGCCTGATCAAGACTAACCTTTTCGAACCGGACCCTCACGCCCGGCCCGAGCTGTCCGGCAAGAGACAGGTCCGTTGCTATGACGGTTGCCACTTTTACATAGCCCCCGGTTGTCTGGCAGTCATTGCCCAGAATCAGCGGTTGGCCGTTGCCCGGCACCTGCACGGCGCCGGGGCAGGTGCCGTCGGAGATTATATCCCCACCCCACTTGTGCTCGATGACCGGTCCGGCCAGAACGGAACCCATCCTGTCGGATCGGCTTGAAACTTCATATTCCCCGGAGAAGAAGGTCTCAAGTCCGCAGGGAGAAATGCAATCGTCCTGAGGTCCCGGCACAGCCCTCAGCACCGGATGGGCGGAGTAAGGCGGAATAAGTCCAGTGGGAAAATCACTAATAGGCCTGCCTACCGGATCACCAAGGCGCAGCAGATCGCCTTTTCGAAGCGGCCTGCCCTGGAATCCTCCAACGCATCCCCTGAGAAAAGTGGACCTGCTGCCCATAACAGGCGGAACGTCAATGCCTCCCTCGATGACCAGACAGGTTCGGAACCCGGATGCCAGGGGGCCCAATTCAATAACGGCTCTTTCCTCCGCAAAATGGCATGTCCAGTTCTCCAGAGTATGGCCGTCAAGGCGCGCTACTATATCGGCTCCGCTCAGGGCGAAGTGGACACCGCACTGGAATTCGGCCCGGAATCCGCTCAGGGTAATCTCAATGCACGCCGCCCCGCTGGGGTTGCCCACAAGCAGATTTCCTATTCGCAACGCTTGCTGATCCATTGCGCCGGACATCGGGACGCCCATGTCGCGAAAACCAAAGCGTCCAAGGTCCTGCACGGTTGCCATAGGCCCCGGTTCAATGATGCGTATAGCTCTCAAATTCCTCTCGCGTTATTGATATGAATCGTATTCTATCTCCCATTTCGAGCAGGAACGGCTCGTTTCTTTGCAAATCGAATATCTTCACAGGGGTCATCCCGATAATCTGCCAGCCCCCGGGAGAATCGACGGGGTAAATACCCGTCTGGCGGTCGGCGATACCGACGCTTCCCGCCCGAACCGCTTTTCTGGGGTCTTTTTTCCTGGGGGTATAGAGCCTGTGGTCCAGTCCGCCCAGATACGGAAATCCCAGGATAAAGCCGATCATGTGAACATGATACACAGGGGCCGTATGAAGTTCGACCACCTTCTCAATGTTCATACCATTGGAGTCCGCGACTTCCCTGATGTCCAACCCGAATTCGCTCTCATAGCAAACCGGGATCTCTATAATCCGTTCGGAATCCAGGTCCGTTTCCTCATCCACTTTCAACTTCTCTTCTATTATCAAAAGCAGCTTTTCCAGGGAGCAAACCCAGGGATCATAACGAATGAAAAGGGAACAATAAGTTGGATTTATATCAAGAATGCCCGGATATCGGGCCGCCTTGAACCTTTTGTAGAGATGGCGGACTTTCCGATTTGTGTTTAAATCTATTGTATCGCCGAATTCCACGCTAATGGCTGTTTCGCCGCTTAAAAGAATCCGTGGCTCAGCATAAGTACCCGATTTGTCCATGCCGGGCTCTTGGCCGCAAAGTGTCATTTCGGTCTTGGGTTTCCACATCGCCGCGCCGTGGCGTCCGTAGTAAGGATCAGAGTCCCAAAAATGCCTTCTGGACGTTGTTGCTCGCAAGCAGCTCTTCCCCCGTGCCTGCCTCTACGATTCTTCCCGTCTGCAGTACATATCCCCTGTCGCAAAGATCAAGAGCCTCTCTGACATTCTGTTCCACCAGTAAAATCGTGAGTCCCTCCGCTTTGAGTTTTGCGATAGTGTCGAACAGTTCGTCTACCAAAAGGGGCGACAGGCCAAGGGAAGGTTCATCCAGCATAAGGAGCTTGGGATTGCTTACGAGTCCCCGCCCGATTACCGCCATCTGTTGCTCTCCTCCTGAGAGGGTGGCTGCAGCTTGTTTGCGGCGTTCTCGGAGTCTGGGAAAAAGTTCGTAGACCAAATCGAGATTTCTGGAGACTCTGGCCGGGTCGCTCACCGTATAGGCCCCAAGCAGCAGGTTCTCCTCGACCGAAAGGGGCTTGAAGAGCATTTTCTCCTCGGGAACATAAACAAGGCCCAGCCGAACGATAGCTTCGGTACGAAACCCATTGATCGGTTGACCGTCAAATAGAATCTGGCCAGAAAAGGGGGGCTGGGCCCCCATGACCGCACGCAGAATGGTAGATTTTCCGGACCCGTTGCCCCCTATGATGCACACCGTTTCGCCCCGGCGTACACTGATGGATACTCCGTGAATAACGGGCAGACGTGAATAGCGCACCTGAATATCTTTTATCTCAAGACTGGCCGCCGTCATTTTTTCACCTGTTCCAGATATTTACGCGCATAACGTTCGCCGAGGTAAGCCTTTATCACAACAGGGTCTTTGATGACGGATTGTGGGTCGCCTTCTGAAATCTTTTTCCCGTAATCGAGTACAATCACCCTGTGGCAAAGATTCATCACCATTTCCATTACATGTTCGATTAGAATGATCGTAACGGCCATATTTTCACGAATATGCCGGATCAAATTCGTAATTCCATCGACTTCGTTAGGGTTTAGCCCTGCTGCAATCTCGTCTAACAGCAGGAGCTTCGGACCGGTTGCAAGGGCCGTGGCCATTGCAACCCGTTTCTGGGATGCTATCGGAAGTTCGGATACAAAATGCCCGGAAAGGTGGGCGATCTGAAAATCTCTGAGTATTTCATCGGCTCCGGCCGCCGCGGCGGAGCGGGACCGAGTCTTCATGAAACAGCCAACCATTATGTTTTCTTTAACGCTCAGGTCGCCCGATGCGAGATAGACCTGAAAGGTCCTGCTCAAACCAAGCCGGGCAATGGAGTGGCTCTTGAGGCCGGTAATTTCTTTTCCCTGAAAAATGACGCCGCCGAAATCAATCGGGTGTGCTCCGGCGATACAGTTAAAAAGTGTGGTCTTCCCGGCTCCGTTGGGTCCGATGATTCCAAGCATTTCTCCTTCAGTCACGTCGAAGCTGATGTCTCGATTGGCTTGCAGTCCACCAAAGCTTTTACTGAGATTTCGCACTTTGAGGATATCCATCAAGCCAGCTTTCTGCGCCGAACTTTTTCGACGATTCCCCAGATGCCGCGCGGCTCCAATGCCGAGATGAACATGATGATCGCCGCGTAGATCACCACGTCGAGTCCCACCAGCCCTGCCCTGGCTCCAAGCCATTCTTTGATGTAGATCTTGAGCGGGATCAGAATGCCTGCTCCGATGATCGGCCCCCACAGAGAACCCATCCCGCCCAACATGGCCATCAAAGCGATCATGATTGAGATGTCCAGGCCCATTGTGTCATCGGTCTCGATGTTCTTGATGTAACAGGCATGGAAAGAGCCCACTGCGCTCACGAAAGCCGTCGCAATGGCGTAGGTTTTAATTTTAGCCCACTGGGCGTTTATTCCCAACGAACTGGCGGCCTCCTCATTGCTCCTTATGGCACGGAGCTGAAATGCCAGCCGGGATCGCCGAAACCAGTTAATAAAGAAGAACCCTAAAAGAAAAAAGACGAAAATGACGTAGTAGTAATAGGTATCCTTTGTGAATATCAGGTGAAGGAAATCGGGCGAGGAATATCTCGTGGTTGGAATTTCCAGGCCACGGGAGGCTCCGACGAAACTCCAGGCGTCGAAGATATCTTTGAGTACGAGCGATGCGGCAATCGACGCGATTGCAAAGTAATGCCCTCTTAGCCGGAACAAAGGGTAGCCGATAACAAATGACCATGCGACCGCCAGGCACATCCCTACAGGCAGGGAAACCCAGAAGGGCGTATTCCAGCGAATCATCATAACCGCGGTGGTATACGCGCCGATCCCCAGAAACTGGGCCTGACCCAGATCAACCTGCCCCCCGAATCCCCCGATTGTATTCCATCCCATGGCGTAAAGGGAAAACATGAAGAACTGAATAAGGGTAGACATCGAGAAGGAAGAATGAGGCAAAATCGGAAAAAGCAAAAATACCAGCCCCGCTGCGCCCGCTGCGAACAGGCCATATCTGGAGGAGCCCGAAAAGTCGAATATATTTTTCAAGATTTCCAACCGAACAACCCTCTGGGACGCACTATCATGATGAGAAAATATGCCAGATATACGCCGGTGTATTTAAACTGCGTCATGGAAATGCCAGCCATCCAGGAGCTTCCGGTAATGTAGGCCGTAAAGTCCCAGAAACCTGGAAATTCGGTAATCAGGCCGACGAGAAGGCCGGCGAAAAATGCGCCGGGGATGCTGCCAAATCCCCCCATGGCCACTATCGCAAAAGCGATCATCGTGAAGAGCAGACCCACAAAAGGCGTGACTGACCAGAAATTAACCAGGAGCGCTCCTGCAACCGTCACGGTCGCCGCCCCGATTCCCCAGGCCAGAGCGTTCATCCGTTCCGTGGGGATGCCCATGTACCTGGCGCCCTGCCGATTGAGGGCGGTCGCCCTCATAGCCCTTCCCAGCCGTGTCCGGTTCATGAGGAGCCAGGTGCCGGCAAAGGAAAGAACTGCGAGAACCGCTGCTGCCAGCTTGGTTGCCGGAATGATGATACCCATTCCTATATCGAAGGCCCGATTGACCAGGAGGCCTGTGTGGATGGTTCTGTCTTCAGAACCGAAAAACAGAAGCGCGAGATTTCTCAACAACAGCATCAGGCCGAAGGTGCCCAGGAGTTGAGCAACCATAGGCCCGCGCAGCAGGTATTTGACAAAGCCGTAGTAGCAGGCAATGCCCAGCACAAATCCGACTATACCAGCGGCTGGAATCGCCGCCAATGGGTCGATCCCCGTCGTCTGCGCAACGATAAGCGCGGTGTACATGCCGATCATGAGGAACTCGCCGTGAGCGAAATTCACGATGTCCATCATGCCGAAAATGATGGTCAGACCAAGGGCAACCAGGGCGAAAACCATTCCGATCAGAAGACCGGCTACTACCGACCCGGTGAGAATATCCATAGCTTATCAGAAACTCTTGAGGGGATAGATCATATTTGCCGTGGCCAGATCAAAAGGATAGATGATTTCCAGCACGGTGTTGCCTGCCTTGTCTTTTTGATACTGGCCGATAATGCCTGAGCCCAGTTCATTCTGACCTTTGTTCTCTTTTCCAGAGGCGAACTTGATTCCCGCCCAGGGCACAATCAGTTGGCCGCCGGGGATAGAAATGCTGTTGGCCGCCTGCTGAATGGCCTCGGGCTTGGTGGACCCGGCCTTCTGGAGAACCTCGACCCATGCTTGAACGCCCGTAAAGGCGCGTGCTGAAGCGCCGCTCAGGTCTTGTCCATGCTTTGCCTTGTAAATAGCATTGACTTGGCCCGACACCTTCTTCACCTCAGCAATTTTCGGTGCAAAAACAGTTCGGGTCAAAATCCCCACGACATCATCGCCCAGAGTCGTCCAGAATTCGCGGACTTCAAATCCGGAATCCTGACCCCACAAGATCTTGGGGCTTGCCTTTTGCGCCTTGAGGGTTTTGATCATGAGGATAGCGTCGGAGGCGTAAGAGGCAAAAAGCATTGCGTCAGGTTTTGCGGCCTGGAGGGACCTGACTTCACTTGAGAGGTCGGGGGACTTGGCGGCATAAAGAAGGGCTTTTTTGACCTCGAACCCATATTGCTTGGCAAAAACATCGATTGTCTCGCAAACCTGTGAGCCCCATTCGGTTTTCTCGCAGGCAGACGCCAGTTCCGAGATCTGTTGCTTTGGAACTGCAGGAACGCCTTTGACTTTTCCTTCGGACAGACCTTTGAGAAGTTCAAAAAGATCTTTGGTGAAAGTCACGTCATTTGGAGTTGTTCGCCAGAACCATTGTAGCTCGCGTTGTGTCAAAGCGGGCGAGGTTGAGGAATCGTTGATCATGGGAATACCGTATTGTTCGCAGATGGCGCTGACCGCCTTGGTCACCGAGCTGTGATAACACCCCATGATGCCGGCAACTTTGTCGTCGAGAATGAGTTTTTTCGCCTGATCGGCCCCTAGCGTCGGGTTTCCTTCATGGTCCTTGAAGATAAGCTCGATCTTGGCGCCCCCAAGAGAACTTATTCCGGCTCTCTTGGCCATATCCATATCGATAGGCATTATATTGTTTGCAATTTCGGCTGCAAGCTCGGCTCCGGCCCTGAGTTCGCGCCCTTCATCGGCCGCGCCGCCCGTCAGCGGGTAGATCACCCCTATCTTAATAGTATTAGCGCCATAGGACGGGGCAGACACAAAGAGTATTGCCGAAAACAGTAAAAGGACAGTCAAGATCGCGTGAGTCTTCCTCATGAAACCCTCCTTCGTTGTTTTGACGATCAGGGATCATACGCGCGGACATTGTGGGCAAATACAAAGAATAGGTTGAGACATTGCGGGAGTCAACAAATTCTTGAATGAGGCCCGGACGGTAGACCCTTAAAATAGGGAGCGGGGAGCAGTTTAAAGTTCCTTCTTGTTCTCTCACTGTTAGGGGCTTGCGTTCCTGCATCCCGATGCGCAGTATTGGAGTCGAAGAACTTGCTTTCTTTATCCGCTGAGATTAGTGATTCGCCCTTGGGTGTTGATCATAAGCGTCTATCCACATCCATCCGTGGTTCTGACTACCGGAGACTCAAATCATGATCGAAAACCTGGACCCTGTCCTGCTCTCACGCATTCAGTTTGCGTTTACCCTCTCTTTTCACATCTTTTTCCCGGCCTTCACAATTGGTCTGGCGAGTTGGCTGGCCGTGCTCGAATGGCGATGGCTGAGAAGCGGCAACGCGGTCTATGCAGTTATATACCGCATGTGGGTCAAGATCTTCGCCGTCACATTCGGCATGGGGGTCGTATCGGGCGTGGTAATGTCATTCGAGTTCGGAACCAACTGGTCCGTGTTCTCGGACAAAGCCGGAAATATTCTCGGGCCGTTGCTCGGCTACGAAGTCCTGAGCGCATTCTTTCTGGAGGCCTCATTTCTTGGGGTTATGTTGTTTGGCTGGAACCGGGTCGGCCGCAGGCTGCATTTTGCTTCAACAGTGATTGTGGCGGCGGGGACACTGATTTCCGCATTCTGGATCCTGTCGGCCAATAGCTGGATGCAGACGCCGCAGGGATTCCGGATTGCTGAAAACGGTCTGCTCTATCCTGTAAACTGGCTGCAGATTGTTTTCAGCCCATCTTTTCCCTACCGCTTCGTCCATATGGTCACCGCCGCCTACCTGACCACAGCTTTTGTGGCCGGAGGCATCGGCGCATTTTATCTGTGGGGCGGCCGCCATATAAAGGAGGCGCGCGTCATGTTGGGAATGGCCATGATAATGGCGGTTTTCGTAGCCCCCATGCAACTGCTCTTCGGAGATATGCACGGCCGCAACACGTTTATACACCAGCCGGCCAAGGTGGCTGCCATCGAAGGACTGTGGGAGACCCGGCGTGGAGCGCCGTTGAATCTATTCGGGTGGCCGGACCAGGCAGAGGAAACCACTAAGTATGCAGTCGAAATTCCCGGTCTGTCGAGCCTGATTCTTACCCATGACCTCAACGGCGAGGTCAGGGGTTTAAAGGCTTGGCCTAAAGACGATCGCCCACCGGTGCTGCCGGTTTTCTGGTCCTTTCGTGTTATGGTGGGGATTGGCATTTTGATGATCTCAACAGGCGTGATGGCCCTGGTTTTATATTTCAGGAAGCGGTTGTTTGATACGAGATGGTTTCAGTACTGGTGCATGGCCATGACCCCTGTCGGATTCGCCGCCGTGTTGGCGGGATGGTTCGTCACGGAAATCGGACGGCAACCCTATATAATCCAGGGCGTCATGCGGACCTCAGAGGCCGTCTCTCCGGTGCAGGGCATTCCCATCGCCATATCCATCAGCGCTTTTGTTCTCACCTATGTGGTCGTGTTCGGCGCCGGGAGCTATTACATCTTGAAGATGATCGGAAAAGGTCCCGAGACCGAAGAGCATGTCTATGGTTCGCACGGCGTCAAAGGGCCTCCACTGATCACTGACCTGGTTTCAGAAGAGGAGGGACGGCATGTTTAGCCTCGAGGGCTTTTTAGATCTTCCGCTCATGTGGTTTGGCCTGCTTGTTACAGCACTTTTCCTGTATGTCCTTCTGGATGGCTTCGACCTGGGGGTGGGTATTTTGTTTCCCTTTGCGCCCTCGGACGAATGCAGGGACCGCATGATGAACTCCATCGCACCCTTCTGGGACGGCAACGAAACCTGGCTCGTGCTGAGCGGCGGCGGACTTTTTGCCGCGTTTCCGCTTGCTTACGCAATCCTGATGCCGGCGCTCTACATGCCCGTCATCCTGATGCTCTTGGGGCTTATCTTTCGCGGAGTGGCATTCGAGTTTCGATTTAAAGCTGTCAAATCCCGCTTTATCTGGGACTACGCTTTCCACTTTGGATCCATAGTGGCCACTTTCATGCAGGGCATGATCCTGGGGGCTTTTGTCAAAGGAGTGCAGGTACAGGGGCGAAGCTTTGCGGGCAACCCTTTTGACTGGCTAAATGCATACAGTTTCATGACGGGTGTGGCCCTGCTGTTCGGCTATGCGCTTCTGGGATCCACCTGGCTGGTGATGAAAACAGACGAAATCACAAAGGACTGGGCTCGAAAATGCGCCTCTTATGTCCTTGGCTATGTGGGAGTGTTCATGGGGATAGTAAGCATAAGCGTGCCGATAATGAACGCAGGTGTCAGGGACTTGTGGTTTACTCTTCCCAATTTCTACTACCTTGTGCCGGTACCCCTGGCGACAGTAGCCCTTTTCACCTTTATATGGCGAGATTTGCACAGAGGTGTGGAGAATCGTCCCTTTTTCCTTAGCGTCGGTGTTTTTTTTATGGGTTACCTGGGGCTGGGCATCAGCCTTTGGCCCTGGCTGGTTCCGTTTGCCGTGACCTTCCGCCAGGCAGCCGCCGCGGCTTCGTCACAGTCATTTTTGCTTGTCGGAACTCTAGTCATCCTGCCGGTGATTCTCACTTATACCGCCTTTTGCTATTATGTGTTCAGAGGGAAAGCATCGCGGGAAGGCTATTACTGAAGGAAGCGGGAAGTAGGGTGCAAAAACTTCCCGTTCCACGCTTCCCGCTTCCTTTTATTGCTCCAGGTTTTGCCTCAGGAATTGAATAGCAGCAGGCCACGCTTGCTTTGCGGCTTCTAGATTCGCCCCGTTGCGCTCGGTTTGCGCCCGTAGAAAACCATGCCCTGCACCCTTGTAGATATGCGTGATATAGATCTTCCCAAGCTCTTTCATTTTATCTTCCGCAGGTTTGACCGTAGTGACCACGCGGGCATCGTCCTCGCCGTAGAGGCCAAGCACCGGCGCACTTATTGCGCTCAACGACTCAAGAGGAGGGGACACGCCGTAAAAGACCACCGCCGCGCCAAGTTTGGGCTGAACAGTCGCGTAACTGAAGCTCTGGCCCCCGCCCCAGCAGAAACCGACCGTTGCGAACTTTCGGGTTGCTGCCGGCAAGCTCGCTGCGTAGTCCTTCACTGCATCCAGCATAGTCACAACCTGAGCCGGTGAAAGACCACTCACAGCTTTAACGACATCATCGCGGCCCGCAAAAGCTTCGGTCCCTCCGCCGCCCGGTCCGCGGCCCGATAGCAGGTCCGGAACAATAGCGATAAAGCCGTCTGCCGCCAAACTGTCAGTAACGGCTCGGATCCAGTCGGTCAGGCCGAATATCTCCATGATGACGATAATTACCGGCGCCTTATCTTTGCGTTCCGGGTAGACGATAAAAGAATTCAGCTTTGTCTCCGAGCCCGCAACGGGGATGTGCACCCATTCGTGATGCCTCGGGGATTTTTCCAGCGCAGCTTTGGCATCGGCCTCCCCTGGCGGGATGGGACCAACGTCTGAACGGCAAAGATTCGCCGCAAAGAGGCCAACGAGACCCGCGCAGAGCAGTATTAAGCTCCATTTCCTGACCATAGCGAATTTCTCCCTTTATCTAAGAGTTCTCTGACATTCCATTCACTAGCACTAATGTAATTCGGATTGGACAATTTGCATCAATTGCAAAAAGTTGGCCTCAAGCACGGAGCCGTTCACGATAGGGTTTGGCAGAGCGGGCAGGCAAAGTCGGTATGCGAACAATTGCCATCTCGATATAACGAATTTGGTTGTTCATTACTGACGCCCATAACGCAAGGCGTTATCCGCGTATGAGAAGGTAATGCAGTCAACCATCTGCGGCGGGTCGGTTTCAATGGCACGGTCAATGCACTTCGAAATGTCGGGTCATTTCAAGAAGGGTTCGGAACATGAAAAAGGAAAGAATTAAACCCGTTCATCCGGGTGAAATCCTGTTTGATGAGTTCCTGAAGCCCATGGGCATTAGTCAGACCAAACTCGCTCTTATCATAAACGTTCCTCCTCGCCGCATTAATCAGATTGTCCATGGAAAACGCAGGATTAGCGCAGACACAGCTCTTCGTCTCGGGCGCTATTTTGGTACATCTCCGCAATTCTGGCTGAGTCTCCAGATAGAATACGATCTTGGTATTGCAGGAGACAGGCTTGGTGATAGATTAAAGCGCGATATACGCGAATATGCAGTTTCCAGTTAGCTTCTGGTCATCAGCCATTTCCAAGCGTTTCTCCCATCGGAGAACCCTTTTTCATCCCCCTGCTGAATTCCTGAATTCTTCGATCCCTTGGATGATAGTTAGGTATATTCCCTCGATATCGCCGGCGTCAAAAGATCGAAACTCGCTGTCGCCCCTGAACCAGGTGATCTGCCGTTTGGCGTAACGCCGGGTATCGCGCTTTATCTGATAGGCAGCCTCATGGATCGAAATGGCGCCCGCGAGGTGAGCGGCCATATGCCTGTACCCGAGTGATTGCATTGATTTAAGCTCGGCTTGGTACCCCATGGCAAGGAGCCCTTGCACTTCATCTTTGAGGCCGGATTCGAGCATCCGGTCGACCCTGCGGTTTATCCGCTCAAAGAGCACCTCCCGCTCCAGGTTGATAAAGACCTTTATCGATGGGAGAAGCTGTTCCTTGAAACCGTGGCCCTTCTGCAAGATGGATAGAGGAACTCCACCCTGATAAAAGACCTCGAGCGCCCGAATAATTCGCTGGCGGTCGTTAGGGTGAATCCTTGCCGCTGAATCGGGGTCGGCCCGCAAAAGATCGCAATAGAGTCGACCCGGGCCGTTAGACTTCTCATCTGCAATCAGCCTTCTTTTCACTTCCGGGTCCGAAGGAGGCCCCGGGCAAAGTCCCCGGGTCAGGATCTTCATGTACAGGCCCGTGCCTCCCACGACTAGAGGGAGCTTACCGCGTTTTTGAATATCTTCGATTACCGGACCGGCAAAGTTGAGGAATCTTGCCGCATCGAAAGGCTCATCGGGGTCGACAATGTCTATGAGGTGGTGGGGAACAATGCGGCGTTGTTCAAGGGTTGGTTTGGCGGTCCCGATTTCCATGCGGCGGTAAACCTGCATTGAATCGGCATTTACTATCTCGGCTGACATCCGGGCGCAGAGCTCGATCGCAAGCGAAGTCTTTCCCGCTGCGGTCGGTCCGGCAATTAGAACCGGCGGGATAGCGCCCCCCTGTTCAGCTCCTTTTGAAAAATCTGAAAATCTGCTCATATGTCAAGGTATATGAAAGCGGCCGGCCGTGCGGGCATGTAAAAGGCGTATCAATCGAATCGAGCATCTCGAGCAGGTGCTTCATTTCTTCTGCCTTAAGCCTGCGGCCTGCTCTCACCGATCCATGGCAGGATGCAACCCTGGCAAGGCCGAGCAGGATTTCGCCCTCACTTGCAGGACACTCTTCTTCGGCATACCGGAGATAGTCGCGCAGTATTTGTTCGGGTTTAAACTCAGACAGACTGGCCGGGACTGCATGCACGGCGAAACTGCTTCCTCCGAAAGGCTCGATTTCAAATCCGAGATCGCTCAAGGAGGGTATCAGGCTCTTGAGCATCACGGCTTCTTTTGGCAAAAGGTCTACGACGGCGGGCCGGGCAAGAAGCTGAGCGGCCTTTGTCTTCTTTTTGCTAAGGCTGTTGAAGACGATCCTTTCATGTGCAGCGTGCTGGTCTATGAGAACAAGACCGTCAGGGGCTTCAAGAAGGATGAAAGAGTTTGCAAGCTGCCCTATAAGGTTGAGGTTCGAATAGGCAAATGCGGCTTCATTCATCTCTCCCTGGATCGGCGGATGAGGCGGCCCTTGAGGCATTGGTTCTCCGTCGGGGATTTGCCGGCCGGAGGCCCCTTCGGACGCGTCAAAAAGTGTGGATATACCGGAAGCCGGACGTCGAAGGGATTCAGCATGTCCACTAAAGCCGGTTGGAGCGGGATGTATGTTCTTTTGAGGCCGGCTTCCGGAACCGAAGGGCGCCTGACCTTCGGCCGCCATCCCCACATGAGTTGCCGGCCGCCACTTCTCGAAAATTCCACCTTCCTGCCGAGGAAATCCGTACGACCTGGGGCGAATCGCCGACAGCGCCTCAAAGAGGGCAGCCCGCACAACCGATATTACTTCGCCGGAATTTCTAAACCGGATTTCTCTTTTTGCGGGATGAACGTTTACGTCCACCTGCTCGGTCGAAATCCCCACAAAAATAACGGCGACCGGATATTTTCCACGGGGGATCAGGGCTTCGTAAGCCGTTAGAACAGCCCTTTGTAGAAGCCTGTCCCAGACGGGTCTCCCGTTTACGTAAAGAAAAAGACTCTGGCTGTTCGTTCTCTGTACATCGGGAGGGGCAACAAAACCCGAAACGCTTATGCCGGATTTTTCAAAATCGATCGGTGTAAGCGATCTGGCAATTTCAGGTCCGAGCACCTGTGTGGCCCTGGGGAGCAGGCCGTCGCACCTCAGGTGATCGCACAGCGGCTTTTCCTGGCTTTGCAGTTGCATGTGGATCTGTGGGTTTGCCAGTGAAATGCGCAAAAACTGATCTGTTATGTAGGCAAGTTCGGTTTCCGCTCTACGCAAAAACTTACGCCTTGCTGGAACACAGTAAAAAAGGTCGCGCACGAGCAACTGAGTGCCGTGAGGACACCCCTTTTCGCGAACGTCTTTTATTACGCCTCCTTCAACTCGAATGGACGTCCCGCTAAGGGCCTCATGTGCGCGCGTGATCAGCTCAAAGCGGCTTACAGCCGCAATCGACGGAATCGCCTCTCCGCGAAACCCGAGCGATGATATTGAATTCAAATCCGCTGCAGACCTGATCTTGCTCGTTGCATGCCTTTCGAGCGACATAAGAGCGTCTTCGGCGCTCATTCCGCACCCGTTGTCAACTACCCGGATTTCGCGCCGTCCTCCATCGATCAGGCTTATTGAAATCTTTGTGCTCTCAGCATCGATGCTATTCTCGACGAGTTCTTTCACCACTGCCGCAGGACGTTCGACGACCTCGCCGGCTGCGATCTGGTTGCACAGAATATCCGGTAAAATCGCTATCCTGCCCACCGGTTTCTCCACTAACTCAACGCTATTGACAGAAAACTTTCATTCCAGTACTAAAAAGAGAACTCAATTGTATCATACCCGAAAATCTGCCTGTAAAAACAGGGCCTGGGTTTTTTGTTTTGCCGCTTCAGCACAATGGCCTTCGTGCAGGCGGGGTGCGGCGAGCGAAAATCTTCCCCGACGAGCCTTTAGAATCGAGAAGACATATGGATTCCAATCCCTATCAGCCCCTGGTAGACCTTTTGTCCAATATCCTGGAAGCTTATACCACAGCTTTTTTTATTTTCGATGAAAGAAACCGCCAATTGCACCTTGCCGCTATGCAGAGCCTCAGCAAGTTTATTCCTGACCGGTTTTCGCTTCCTCTGGAAGGCAGCGGCATACTTTCCCAAGTGCAAAAAGTTGGGCAAACGATTCACCTCGATAAACTCCATGAGGCGACCTCGTCTATACCCCTTACACTTCCTTTCTACCGGGAAGGCGAATCGCACATAAAAGGGCTCTATGCCGTCCCGGTTGCGGGCGGAGCGGGGATTCTCTACGTCGATACAAAATATGGCTGGGGATTTAATGACAAGCAGCAAAAATGGATAAAGGAGTTTGCGAAACTTCTCGGAGGGATTTTGAAAAACCGGGAAGCCGAAGGGCGCCAGCAAAACTACGCCAGGATATTCGAGGTATTAAACCGGCTCGACGAAGTCGCTTTCAAGGGCTACGCTCTCGATAACTACTGCGGGCTGTTCGCTGCCGAGTGGTCCCAAATACTTGGCATGGATTACGGTTTTCTGATCCTAAAAGAGCCTGAGAAGAAAAATTATCGTATACTGGGCTGCACGGCAAATACGCCAAGAGGCCTGGTAGCTCAGAGTTTTTCTGCAAAGCAGGGGCTGATCGGCTGGGTTCTGCAGAACCAGAAAAATCTGCTCATCATGCGCCTCAATCCCGCCACGTCGGACCACTACCTGTTTTCTTCCGGGGAGAATCTCCCCCATCAGGGTACGGTCTGGGGAATGCCGGGTCAGACCTCGCTTGGATATGAACTTGCCCTTGTTTTCCTCTCCCGGCAGGTAGTCGACTGGAATGCCGATTCCGAGCGCGCCGTAGGGCACGCCTTTCATTTTCTTCTGCTCCTGCTCGAGCAGATCTATTACAAGGAAGAAAACGAGGCCCTGCATTCATACGATATCTGCACGGGCCTTTTCAGCGGCCAGGCCTTCGAATCAAGGGTCGAAGGCCTGTTCCACGCTTCCATGCAGACCAACGCTCCATTTACTCTGGGGCTCATTCAGTTCGAACCCTGGCAGATACTTACCACTAAAGTCCTGCCCAAAAGAATCAGGCAGCTTCAGCGCGAGCTGGCATCATCTCTTTGCGACGCCCTGCCTCCCGGGGTCATGGTCGGCCAGCTTGCGCAAAACCGCTTTGGCGTATTGTTTGCGGGAACTACCGTCCAGGATGCTGAAAGCCAGCTCGCCGAGGTTGCGGGCCACGGCAAAATCGCACTCAAAGGCATAAAGGGTGTCAAACTACACCCCTATATCTCTTCGGCCGGTTTCCCGCAGGATGCGGCAAAAATCGAGGACCTTTGGCCCCTTGTTAGCCAGCGGCTCTTTTCGGCCTTTGGACTAAAACCCGAAAAAGCTGGTTCATAAACAGTTGACCGTCTGATTCATTGTCTATAGACTCTGCGTACAACTGTCTCCTAGAGCGGAATGCGATGGCTGTGCTCCGTAAGGTGCACTTTGGCGATAGACTGCTCACTAAAGACCAAATAGAAGGGTCATATATGTTTGGATGGCTTCTGTCATATTTCTCACAAGACCTGGCGATGGATCTCGGGACGGCAAACACTCTCATTTACATGAGGGGCAAAGGGGTCGTCCTTAACGAACCATCTGTTGTGGCCATAAATCACGATACCCACCAGGTTATAGCGGTGGGGCAGGAAGCGAGAAACATGATCGGAAGACACGGCCACAAAATCGTAACCATTCGCCCGCTAAAAGACGGTGTCATCGCCGATTTCGAGGTAACGGCAGTGATGATCAAGTATTTTCTGGCAAAGGTTTTGCACAAACGCCACCTCTTTCGCCCCAGGCTTGTGGTAGCAGTTCCCACCGGGATCACTTCGGTTGAGAAAAGGGCCGTGATCGAGGCCGCCGAACAGGCTGGAGCCCGATACATACACCTGATCGAAGAACCGATGGCCGCCGCTATCGGAGCGGGACTTCCGGTTGACCAGCCCCATGGAAACATGGTGGTGGATATCGGGGGCGGGACAACCGAAGTCGCTGTAATCTCGATGTTCACCGTGGCCTACAGCGAGTCGGTCCGGGTGGCGGGCGATGAGGCCAACGAAGCGATCCTGCGCTACATCCAGCGCGAGCGTCAGATGATAATAAGCGAGGTCCTCGCCGAATCGGTGAAGATGAGGATAGGTTCGGCAATTGCTCAGGAAAAACCTGAGCAGATCGAGATCACCGGGAAGGAGATTCTCTCAGGTATCCCTAAGACTTTTACAGTCTGTGACGAAGAAATCCGCGAAGCGATAAAGGAACCGGTAGATGCAATCGTTGAAGCCGTGAGGCGGGCGCTCAAGAAGACCCCGCCCGACCTGGCCGCCGACATTCACGACAACGGGTTCTGGCTTGCCGGTGGAGGAGCGCTCCTGAAGGGTCTCGATAAACTTCTTGCCAGCCACACCATGCTAAAAGTCAATATCGCCGACGACCCGCTAACCGCTGTAGCCAGAGGCGCCGGTTCGGTGATCGAACACGTGGATTTCTACAGGAACGTTTTTATAAATTAGCGTCCTGATCCTTGCGTTCTGGAAGACTATGGCAGATATCATCGATCTCTCTTCGAGGCTTAAACCCGGCCACAACCTGATCGCCATGTCTCCGCTCGAGTTTCGAAGAGGCGAATGGCTATCAGGCAGCGCAATTCTGTGCACGCGGGAAGAATCTGCAAAACTTGAAGCGCAGCGCCGGAAGGCTACCCCCGACAGACCACCTATAACGATTGTCCCGGATCATATTACCCTGGACGGCGGGTATCACTACACATGCCTGTGGCTCTTCAGGTTTCGGGAAGATGAAAAACGCATGCGCCGTCTCTACCGGCTGGCGGGACTTATGGAGTGTATTACCAAGGCGCCATCCCCCGTTTTGCGAACAGACCTGGTGAGGAGGTTTTTCAAAATCATAAACGAGGAGCGCCAACAACTAAACGTTTCCTGGAAGGGAAACGTCCGAAATTTTCTGCTTCCGCTTCACACTGTGTATTATGATCAGCGCGTCTTTATCGATACCATCGGGGACGCTCCGTCTCTAAAGGAGCTTCTCGACGGTATAGAAAAGGAGACAAATTCCCAGTTTGAAGTTCTCGCAGACAGCTACGTCTTCTATGTGCCCGAAACGTTCCTGGCCAAGTAGCAGGAAGCAAGTGGCAGTTGCTCATGTCCCTAAGGGGCACCCGGAAACCATGAAAAGTGTCATTCCCTTCGCGACTCTCCCTGACCTGTCGATGATCAGTGAGAACTTTTCGAAGCAGCTTTTCACGTCCCTCTCGGGGCGCCCTGAAACAATGAAAAGAGGCGTGACTCCCGCTTTCGTCATTCCGGCGGCGCTTTCGGGCCGGAATCCAGTGTCTTTTCGAGACATCTTTTCACGCCCCTTTTGGGGCACCCAGAAACCATGAAAAGTGTCATTCCCTTCGCGACTCTCCCTGACCTGTCGATGATCAGTCTCTCCCTGGCCTGTCGATGATCAGTGAGAACTTTTCGAAGCAGCTTTTCACGTCCCTCTCGGGGCGCCCTGAAACAATGAAAAGACGTGGTGTGGGCTTGGCAACCCCGGCTGGCGGTCCCACCGCCAACTTTTCGAGACAGGAAGCAAAAGCTTCCCGCTACTCGCTTCCTGCAGATTAGAACCGAATCAAATTGGCTCCATAATTCAAACCGCCGCCAAACGCAACGGTAGCTACCAGGCTGCCCTCGCGGATCATATTGCACTCAATCGCCTCATCCATCGCTATTATGACAGATGCGCTGGCAGTGTTCCCGTAGCGGTCGAGATTTACGTAAAACTTTTCAAACGGAATATTGAGAGTGGAAGATATTTCCTTGAGGATATTTATGTTTGCCTGATGGCATATGAAGCAATCGACATCGTCCAGAGAAATTCCGGATTCCTTGACCAACCTCACCAGCATTCCCGGCCCCCTTTTCATGGCGAACTCTTTAATGGCTCGTCCGTTCATTTTCAGATAAACCGAGTTCGGATTGGTTAGCCTTTTGAACGGGATTATGGTGCCGCCGCCGAAAACGCCCACTTCTTCACACAGGTGGCCATCGGATCCAAGGCATGAGTGCTGGACGCCTTTTCCGTTGTCGCCGGCTTCAAACAGGATCGCCCCTGCGCCGTCGCCGAAGTAAGGAAAAGTGCTGAAATCGTTCGGATTGAGAATCTTGGAATACATTTCGGCCGCAATGAACAATACGTTTTCAAACCTTCCCGACCTTATCAGGGCATCGGCCATGCAAATGCCGTAAGTGCTGCCCGCGCAGACCGAATTTATGTCGAAGGCAAAAGCCTGAGGTGCGCCCAAGGCGGCTTGCGTGCGGGTGGAGGTCGGGGGTTGCACGCGGTCCGGAGATGAGGTCGAGAGCATAATGCCCTGCAGTTTTTCGACCGGAAAATTCGCCTTCTCAAGACACTTGCGGCCAGCTTCAATGGCAAGGTCGGACGTGCATGCCTCCTCCGGTGCGACCCTTCTGGAAAGGACCCCTGTCTTGAGCGCTATGCGCGGCCGTGAGTCTTCCGGAAACTGGGTCAACTCTTCGTTGAATACCACTTTGTCCGGCAGATAACTGCCTGTAGCCCTAATAACTGAGTTTTTCATGGTATTGGCAGTCCTTTTGATAGAGTTTCTGGTAAAAAGCGAAAAGCGGCTTCTCCACGAGGGCCCTGAATGCCTTTCGAGAAACTGAAGTTGGACATGGAATAGGCTTTTATTTCTAATGAACTCTGGGTTTAAAGGGATTAAGTTCCGGGTCCCTTTTTTAACTGACTTAATCTTATACGGGGACGTCCGGCGATCAATGGGGCAAATACGGTATTTGACAGTACCGTTGTGCTTTAGGAAGTTCAGGCTGAAGGGGTTTAGGGAGGGGTTTAGGCTGAAGGGGATTAGGCTGAAGGTTAAAACAAAACCAATATCCCGCGCCAAAAGTTTCTTTAGCCCAGTATGGATGAGATACTAACAGTTTCCAATTCGGAAAGGAGGCATTTTTCGTCCTGGCAAGGAAATCAATGGGTTGCGCGGAGGCGTACCTAGGTACCGCCTCTGGTCATCGACAGGTCAGGGATAGCGTAGAGAACCTTGTTGTGCCACCGCCGCAGGCAGTGGCGATCCTGGCTGGCGGTCCCACCGCCTCCATCACTCAATCTCAGATTCGATGGTGGCGCACAGATCCTCGGCAAAAGGAAAAAGGCAGCCTGTATCAAGGCGCCCGATATAGTTTTTTATGCCTGCAATTCCCTCCACCTTGAGGAAACGCTCTATTCCATCGATTATTTCCACTGTTGCGGCGGGATTTATGAAATTGGCGGTCCCCACCTGGACGGCGCCGGCGCCGATCAGCAAAAACTCAAGGGCATCCGTTGCGTTGGCGATCCCGCCGATCCCTATTACGGGGCATTCGACCGCCCGAGTTACCTCATAGACGCACCGAAGAGCGATGGGTTTTACGGCGGGTCCGGAAAGCCCTCCAAAAACGTTGGCCAGCCGAGGCCTCCTGGAAAAAATATCAACGGACATGGCCGCCACTGTGTTTATACACGAGATGATATCGCTTCCAGCGCCATGGGCGGCTTTGGCGATCTCCGAGATGCTCGTTACGTTGGGTGTAAGCTTTGTGATTACCGGAAGGCGCGTGGCGCGCCTGACGGCTTCGACCACCATGGAGGTCATCGCTGGATCGGTCCCGAAGACCATCCCGCCTTCTTTCACGTTCGGACAGCTTACGTTGATTTCAAGAGCCGCTATTCCCGGGGCCCCGTCGAGCCGGGCTGCAAGTTCGCCGTATTCCTCGATCGTGTTGCCGAAGATGTTTACGATCACCGGAACGCCCAGATCGTGCAAAAAAGGGAGCTTTACAGCCAAAAACCTTTCAGAGCCCACATTCTCCAGACCTATGGCGTTTATCATCCCTGCCGGTGTTTCGACCAGCCGTGGAGGAGGATTCCCGGCGCGGGGCTTAAGCGAAATCCCCTTTACTACAATCGCCCCGAGACGCCCCAAATCCATGAAATTCGAGTATTCCTCACCGTAGCCGAACGTGCCGGACGCGCTCATAACCGGGTTTTTGAGCCTCAGCGGACCTAGCTGAACAGCAAGGTCGGGGGAGGCGTCTGCTGGACAAGGATTTTGTTCCATTTGATAGATCCTGCCGAAAAGATTGGACCATCTTCGCACACATGAACGAAGTGCTCGGATTCCAGGCCGCCGGGTGTTGCAGCGGGGAGCGCGCATCCTAGACAGGCCCCGATTCCGCAGGCCATTAGCGATTCCATCGAAAGCTGGGCGAGGGTATCGTTTGAGAGCGCCCAACCGGCCACATGATACTGCATGGCGAGCGGTCCGCATGAATAGATCTGGAAGGGCCGGAAGTCTCCCGCCGCCATAAATTCTTCAAACATTTGAGTAATGCGTCCTTTGTAGCCTGAGCTGCCGTCGTCGGTTGCAAAATGGACCCGGATACCACGGCCACGGAAAAAGTCTTCGGGCAAAAGCTCGATTGCCGTGCGGGCGCCGTAAAAAAGGCGCAGATTTTCCTCGCTCTTTGCCCCGCGCTCTGAAACCACCTGCGCTATCAGCTCCAAAAGAGGCGCTATCCCGATCCCGCCGGCGATGAAGGCCAGGGGAACGGTACTGTCGATTGGAAGCTCAAATCCGTTTCCAAGAGGACCTATAAGGCTTAGGGTCGATCCGGGCTCGATCCGGGACATGAGCCACGTGCCTCGGCCAATAACCCTGTAGAGGATTTCGAAGTCTCCGTCTCCGGGATATATCCGGCTAAAGGAAAAAGGGCGGCGCAGCAAGGGGTCGGTCCCTTCACGGACGCGAATCATCACGAATTGCCCGCAGCGGGCCTCCCCCGCAATACCGGGCGAATGCAGCCGGAGCCGGAATATCTGCCCGGAAATCCTCTGCCGGTCAACTATGAGGGCTTCTTCGATTATCTTACCCAAAATCAGCTCCGAAGTAGGCATTCACCGCAGAGACGCAGAGGACGCAGAGAATTCTCTGAAATGAAGAGCACGGATTGGCAGACCTTTGACAGGATTAACAGGATTACCAGCAATGAAAATTTCCAAGTCTTGAAAATAAGGTGAAATCCTTCTGCGTGTTCCTGTCGATTTTTGAATTTTAGTCTCCCTCTGCGTTCTCTGCGTCTCTGCGGTGAAATCCTTTTATTTCCACCCGATTACCGAGGCCATGCGCCCTGTTGGGCCTTCGGCCCGGTACGAAAAAAAATCCGCCTTCCCGCACACGGTGCATTTTGCCGCAAACTCGATGTTTCCGTCGCTAATCCCGGCCGCCCTGAGCTGGTCCCGGGTGATCGCCCAGAAATCGAAGTATTCGGGTCTAACCTGATAGGGCCGGAACTCTTCGGGAAGTTCCTTTCGGTAGTTAACAAATTCAGCGCAGCAGGGGCCAAGCGAGGGCGATACGGCGGCAAGCGTCTCTGCCGGATTTAGCCCGAAGTCCTTGAGGGTTCCGACGGTCTTTCCGGCGATATTTTGAACGCTTCCGCGCCATCCGCTATGGATATTGGCGATGATGCGGCTTTGCGGATCGACAAGCATTATGGACTGGCAATCCGCGATCTTTATAAGAAGACCAAGGCCGCCAAGATTGGTCGCAAGCGCGTCTGCGGGCGGTGCGACGAGCGTTTGCAGGCGCTCCTCCAGTCCCCTGAACGGCTCTTTTTCGATGAAATTTACCGCATCGCCATGCAACTGGCGGCTGGAAACGAGCCGTTCAAGTCCGGTCGCATTCTTTATGCGGGTGAGGTTTTCCAGCACAGCCCCGGGTGAGTCGCCGTTGCTCCAGGACACGTTAAGGCTTTCGTAAGGGGGCAGGCTCACGCCACCGTGCCTTGTGAAAACTCCATGCACAAGCCCCGGTACGCCGGACAGGTTTTCGAAGGTAAGGCATGGAAGGCTTTGAGCCGCAAAATCCTGCTTCATGGTATGTCCGCTCACAAACTTCTACGAAGAAAATATTCAGACACGGATGGACACGGATTAACACGGATGGAGAAGGTTTAACATATTGCGATCCCCTTTCCCGATCCCTTGTTCGGCCTCTTTAGCTTTTAATCAGAATGCAACCGACAGTAAACAGAAAATGTCCCCTTTTTGCCGGTTGATGGTTATAATTCTTTTTCGTTCTATCTATCGCCATGCGACGAGTGGTTTAGATTTAGTCTCTCGCGTCTTCGCGGCTTCGCGTGGGAAATTTTCGAAGCAGTTATTCATGTCTCTAAGGGGCACCCTGGAACCATGAAAAGTGTCATTCCCTTCGCGTCTCTGCGCCTCTGCGTCTCCGCGGTGAATAGTCTTTTCGTGACAGCTATTCATGTCCCGTTGGGACACCTGACACGATGAAAAAAGGTACGGGTCTCCCGTTTGCCTTTATTACTCTGCGTCTCTGCGTCTCTGCGGTGAGATTTAGTCTTTTGGTAACAGAACAGGAGCAATATGGAAGAAGTGATCAAGGAATGTTCCATGGTGACAATCGAGTGCGAGATGAAGGTCGTGCCGGCCGACGGTCCGGGGCCGATTGTCCGGTCCCATGCATGCAGTTTTGTAATGGGTGTTGAACCCCAGTATCCGTCGGTTGAAACGGCGCTTATGAACAAAAAGGCCGGTGACCGCGTAAAGGTCACCATCCCGCCCGAAGAGATCTACGGCGTAAACGACCCGGAACTCATCCGCGAGCTGCCCAGGGGCGACTATAAGCAGGAGCGGCTCAAGCCGGGAAGGATGTACCGCGAGATGAAGCGCAAGAGCCTCGTGCAGTTCATCGTAAAAGAGTTGCGCGATGAGGTGATCGTTGCCGATTTTAACGATCCCCGAGCTGGAACTTGGGCCGAATTCGACATTATGGTAAAAGAAGTCCGTCCGGCCAAAAAAGAGGAAATGACGCCCGCCTGCGCCAAGACGCCCGACTTTCCGGAAGGATAGCCTGCGAATAACTCTCACAGCAGGATTTCATGTCCCGTTAGGACACCCGGCAGGATAAAAAGACTCGTAGGATGGGTGGAGCGGAAGCGCAACCCATCACGCCTTTTCGAGACGGTTGCTCACGTCCCTCTCGGGACACCCTTGAAACCATGAAAAGGAGCGCCAATAACCCCCCTTTTCTAAAGGGGGGCAGGGGGGATTTTCGTTTGAAAGCTTTTTCTATTCACTGCTCACTGTGCGTCCTCACAAAAAATCGGCCGCGAACTTGAAGCATTCTACGCTCGGCCAGAATGCTCAACGCGAACCCGATCATAGTGAGGGTTCACTGACAACTCATCGCGAAGCGATGCTGCTGTAACAGTCTAATTTCCGTTTCATTGACAAAAATAGACGCCTGTGATACGCAGGCTACTTGGCTCCCTGGATATCGGGACCGGGTTTTACAGAAACCCCATCCGCATTTTCTCAAGCCTGATCGAGGGCGACTAGCTCAGTGGATAGAGCGTTGGTCTCCGGAACCAAAGGTCGTGGGTTCGATCCCCACGTCGCCCTCCAAGTAAATTCAAGGACTTAGCCGGATTGGTCGAGTCCTTTTTCTTTTTCTGGTTGCGTATAGGTTGCGGATGGTCGCGGGTCATCCAAAGCGTCAATGTCGGTCCTGCTCTCTTTTGGAAGCCATTTGTAGTACGTCCGGTAGGTAATCTCGGAAGAGCCATGCCCCATTTCCTTGCTGACTTCAGCCAAAGAGTCGCCGTTACTCAGTCTGAGCGTGGCGTAGGTATGGCGCATATCGTGCGGAGTGCGTCTCCGAAGCCCTGTCTTGTCCATCACAGGGTTCCATACTCTGTTCAGGAAGTTGTTGTAGTTCAAGAACTTCCCTTTCTCATTGCAGAAAAGCCATTTCGGGACTTCGCTCCATCCCTTCTCCAGTTTCTCTTGCTTCCGAATTATCAACAGCAATTTTAGTTCGTCCGCCAGTTGGCTGGTCATGCGAACATCTCTTTTCCCTGACCGGCTCTTTGGAGTAGTAACTTTCCCGCCGACTACATTTCTGCGAACGGAAATAATCCTATGCACGAAGTCAATATCTTGCCACTGTAACCCGCACAGTTCACCGATTCTCAACCCAGTTCTGAAACCAGTCAAAATCAAAGGAAAGTAGGCAGGATTATGCTTGCGGAACGCATCCTCGACAATTTTGCGGTCTTCCCACGAAACCGGGTCGGGTTCGCGGGATGGCTCTTCGTTTTCGGGCTTGGGAACGGCAATTCCTCTGGTAGGATTTATCTCGATGTATTGGTCCGGCGACAGCGCGTAGCGGAGTATTGACCCTAAACAATTCTTCAGGTTTTTCACGGTCTGACTTCTCAAGCCCTGACCGAATTTCTTCACGATAAGGTCACCAATCATTTTGGGCGTTATTTCATCGAGCCTTGAATTCCCCATTTCTGGAACGATGTGGGTTTTGAAAATGTTTTCGTATACGGTCCATGTGGAGCGCTTGAGCGCGAGTTTTGCGAATTTATCAAGCCAGCCGATATTCTTGGTGCCGTCTGCATCGGTCCATCCAAAAAAATACTGCCGAAGGGTTGGAATATCGGATTCTAAATCGTCCTGAAGATTGAACTGTCCCAAGACAATCTGTGCTTCGAATTTTTTTGCTACCTCATTAGCCAGTTTCTTATTGGAGCCGACTTTCTTGGCTTTCCGCTTTCCGTTAGTGTCGATAAAAAGCCAATAAATCCCCGACCCTTTTGGACGCTCTCTGACTTTCACCCCCATTACCTTCTCGCCCCTCTCCGGTTATTGTGCTTTGCGCTCAATTTCTAATCGGCATTGTAGGAGCCGCCAATTATTAAATTAAGCCCCGGTCCTTCAAAATCTGCTTGGTTTCCTGACCGGAGATTCTGAGGTAAAGCGCGGTCGTGTTCAGACTGGAATGACCAAGTAGGTCTTGGACTGATGTCACGGGAACCCCTGCACGCAACAGTTCGATGCTCCGCGTGTGCCTCAAGATGTGGGGGTGACCGGAATCCTTGGCTACTCCCGCTTCTTTAGCCAATCTATAAAAGGTTTTCCTGAAAGTCGCGGGGTCGAGGCGAAAGGGACTTTCTTCGCCTTTGGGCAACTCTCCTTTGGCTACATACTGTGCAATCTGAAGCCTGAAATTCGAGATTTCAGAAATAACGTTCGGCGGCACGGGAATGATTCTGGTCGGAGTGCGCTTTTTGGCGTGCTTTCCCTTCGGTGAATGCTGCTTGAGTGTGACCAGTCGCAATTCCCCATTCCGGTAATCGATGTCATTATTGGGGTCTATGCCTAACGCTTCGGAGAGTCGCGCCCCGGTATATCGAAGGACCAAGAAAGTCAGCCAGTGTTTTCCCCGTTTGGCATAGTGGCGAGGCGATTGAGCCGAATCAAAAAAATTCTGGTAAGTGGCTGTCAGGGAGTTCAACTGGTTTTCACTTAAGTACTGGATGTTCACCTTGGCGACCGGGACCATCGGTGCTGCCTTGTACGGGACAATATTCATAGGTCTCCTTTGCACGTTATGTCCGACAATTTTCGTGCAAATTATACCAGAAATATCGTCATTTTGCAAGCAAAAACGCCTCAACTGCATGGGACTGCACGGCAAATTGCACGATTATCATGGTTTTCGTGCATTCGGATTGTCGTTCAGGATGCTTAAGTCGGGCTTTGTTACTGGTGCGGCTCCCGTGGTCTACTCAGGGTGTCGATGGTGTCGATGGTGTCGATGGTCTCGAAGGCTTTCACATGTGCCGCTGGTCGGTGAGGGGTAATGGAGTGTCGCCGGTCAGTCATGCTCAGGATTCCTGAGAGGGCATGGAAAATGACCGACACCACCGGCGTGATATCTCTTATGCGACAGCCGGTATTTTCCTTTTCTTCGCTTCATGAAGGCTCGCCTCTCTTTCACAGCGAATTGAATAAACCAAGAAAAGCACCGGGAGAAGGTACTGTCCGGTAATCAATAAGGTCAGGTCCGCCGTTTGAGCACCGGCGTAGTGGAATAGAACCATCAAGAAATTGTCGATTCTGTGCAACAGATGGGTGAGAAAAAGGAACCCCAATCCACCTGCCAATTGCTTTATCCTCGTTTTCCATGGCGTCGAATGCATTGCAAGGACAAGAGACGTAAAAGTTACGATGCTGAAAGTTTCATAGTAGACCGGGGTTTGACGTGCAGGGTTGAAGTGATGCCCGAACAGTGAAAAGCCAAAGAGCATAACTTGGTCAAGGAGCCTGATATATCCATGATGGATTTTCATCCAGACAATGAACAAACACCCGGCGATAAGAGCGAACCGACCGAGAAATCCTGCCGCTTTCATAGCAACGGGCTGTCTGGATTCTTCCCTGTGTATTGACTTCAACCACAGGATGAAAGTCAGGAGCACCAAAAGAACGGCGTAAACTTGCCCCCAAAAGGCGTGAACCACATCGAAAAGATTCCGGTCGTATTGACCCACCATGAAAATCGCTATGAGCCTCACGAGATTGCCCAAATACAATACAGGGATTCCGATGGCAATCCCCGATACTTTTTGTCGAATAGTCGCGGGAGAAAAGGCTATGAAGCAAAGAAATAGACCCAACATGAAAAAAGGGGTGCATTCGGGGATGATATGCAATGCAAAGGCTTTCCCGGTGACCGTATCCCCGGCAACAGACACGTGGATACCGATGAATTTCAGCGCCAGAGCAAGAGCCTTGGCGGTATGTTCATTGATGGGTCCAGTGTACCGGTCGGGTAGAGAAAAGATAAGGGCGTATATTCCAATACAGGAAATGATGAAAGCCGCCACGAAGCCAAAATTCTTGAAGCGGGAGCGCCGAAACGTGAACGTATCGGGAGGAACCGGAAGCCCCTCCCGATTGCTTTGCTTTCTATTTCGTTTTGGTGTTTTGCGTTTAGGCATTTGCTACGCTTAGGCATTCGCCTTCCTGCGCACCCATAAAATCATGCCTAATGCCGCCGCTGCCAAGAAGATAGTCGAGAAAGTTGAAAGCGCTGGACCGGAAGCGGATGGAGGTGGGTCTGGAGGACCGCTTGGAGGGTCTCCAGCCTGATAATCCGCCAGATTGGTGTCACTGTCGCTGTCAGGGTCTTCCATGGCAAGGTTAGGGTCGTAATAGTTTTCCCCGTAAGTGTAAGCCCAAGCGTCGGGAATGCCACAGTTGCATGAACTGGTATTTCCGAAGAAAGCCCAAGTCGTGGCGTTTATTCCCCTTGAATCAACTGAAGCGGTTGTAACCGTGCTGGTGGAGATGTTCCCGGCTTCATCGGGGTTGAAAGTCTGCGCGACGCCGCCTTGGTAACTGACATTGGTCAGGCGGTTCAGGTCGTCGTAAGTGTAGGTGATTGTTGCAGTCTGTGCGTGTCCTGTGACCGCTAAAATAAGGGTTGCAACAATAAATATCGAAAACGCCGCTAAGATCGGTTTCATGATATCCTCCTAAACCACATCAATATCCATCCGCTTCCATTTCGTCCTTGCCAGTTTGCCAAACATAAAGGGTCTTCTAACGACCGATATAAAACGATATTTCTGTGGACTAGAAGCCCGGCTTCCCCCATATTACCCTTGCTATTATCAAACCTCCCCCCATAAAACCAAACGTCCAAACCTTAAGAAAGAAGTTCCAATCCTTAATATATACCTTAAAGACCAGAGGGGTCAGGAACAGACACATAACCAGCATCAAAGATGCCGTTATGGGAACAAAAGCGTGCGATACAGGGGTCCACCAGCGAGATGGGTCAACTCGCAAGAGTCTGTTAATCCACCGAAATACATTGAAAGCCAACAACCACGAAACCGTCCCCAAAATAAGACTCAATAATAAGTAAATTGAGAGTCGCATATGCCTCCTACTTATTCGCCCCAAGAGCATTGGAGACAACGCCACCGAAGGCGCTACGGAGCACATTGCTAAGAGCAATGTTTCCCGTGATAGTCGATGCGGCTGGACCAGCAATGGCACCGGCTGCGACACCCAAGACGCCATTCTCCAATAAGCCGCTTGAGAGGTCTTGACCGGTTGCGGCATTGGTGGCAAGCGTCTGGACCACATTGGCTGTGCCCCCAAGAGCGGCAGTGCCGACATATGCCAATATAGCGCTGCCGCCTGCGGCTGCGGCAACGAAGGGTGCAGCGACGCCAGCAGCAAAACCGGTAGCCGTGGCTATTCCTGCCTCAGTCCAGTTGATGCTGCCAGTATGTATGTACTGGGATATGATATTTCCACCTCCACTTGCGAGTGCTCCAATCCCCCCAGTGACGAACCAAACCCATTGCCCATTAGGGTCAACCCCCATAATGGGGTTGTCTACCGCATAAGCGTAAAGGTTCGTATCCCCGCCATCCAATCCCATCGGGTCTTCGGAGATAAACCGTTTCGCATTGGCGTCAAAATATCTCGCACCCATATAGTAAATGCCGCTGCCCTCATCCATCACTCCAAATTGTCCGACATAGGTAAATGGCTGCGGCTGCATTTCGAATTTGCCTTCCACAACGCCGTAGGGCGAATAGGAGTATTTGTTAACGACCTTCTGGTTCACGTCGGTAACAGCCACCGTGTTTCCGTTGCCGTCGAAGTGGTAGCAATAGAGCTTGTTGGTGCTCGCGTCCACCCACGCGAGAAGCCCCTTTCCGTATATGAAATATTTGAGGATATTGCCGTTTCCGTCTTCCTCGACAAGCAAGTTGCCTAAAGCATCATAAACATATTTTTTGGTTACCCCTGCCCTTGTCGCTTTGAGCCTGCGGTTTGCTCCGTCATAGTAGAAAGTTGATGTTCCGTAGGCGGTCACGCGATGCGCCCCATCGAAAGTGTAACTGGTGGAGCCGTTGTTTTGCAATTGACCGTCGTTATCGTAAATGAGAGCCGTCGAGCCGAGATTTGTCAAGCGGTTGCCCGTGGAAGAGTAGGTATAACTTATATTTTGGGCGACATTGGCGGGAGGAAGCGCTCCTGTAGCATTGATTGTTGTTCGGTTGCCGTTATTGTCGAGAGTATAGGTGTAGCCAGTTATAACGGAACTTCCCGCGTAATTGTTAAGAGAAGTGAGCCTGTTCGCATTATCGTATCCGGGGGTAACGATTGTCCCGTTGAACTGGCTTATGCCCGTGAGCCGTCCCGCGTTATCGTAGAAGTACGTTGCAGTCTCGGACAGCCAGTCAATGGAAACCGTCTGCAACCGGTTCGAGGGATCATAAGAGTAAGTAACTGTTTTTCCATCAGGATATGTAATCTTCTTCAGGTTGGAAGCCGAATCATACGAATTGCCAACTGTAGACCCCTGAGCGTCCTTTACGGAGTTAAGCCGGTTATACCCATCGTAGCCATAGGTCGTGCTGCCCATGGAATCGCTCAAGTTTGTCAATTTGTCATCGAGGTCGTATGTAAACCCAACATTCAGGCTACCGGGGTAGGCAATGGTCTGAACCTTGCCGCTCGGAGTATAGCCGAAAGTAGTGGTCGTGCCGTTCCTGTCAACTGTGTGGTCGAGCCTTCCGTCAGCCCTGTAGAAACTGCTCGCGGTTTTGTTAAAGGGGTCGGTTGCACTCGTTACCAAGTCTCGATTATTGTATCCGAGTTTGTATGTAGAGCCTTTCTGGTCCACAAGTTGAGTCATCCTTCCCACTTGGTCCATGGTCTTCTGCACTGCCGGGTGGCTCCCGGTCGTCGAACTTATGCCCGATATCCAACTGCCCGACAGAGTGTAGCCGAGGCTCGTGGTGGCGTTGCGCCCATCTACGGTCGAACTCACAAGCCCTTTGGGTCCGCTGTAGGCTGCATAATTGGTTATGGAAAGAGTATTCGAAGGATTCGTCGTGGTTTGGGTCACTGAATAGGGATGCGCCGAATCAGTATAGCCGTAACCTACTGAGTGGCTGAGCGGGTCTGTGACCCCGGTGAGCCTGAAAAGGCTTGTGTCGTAGGAATTGACTGTAGTGTTGTTTAAAGGGTCGGTGATTTTCCACAGATTATTGTTGCCGTCGAAAATATAATTCGTGGTGTTATTGTCCGGGTCGGTCGCCTGCGTCGTGTGGTCCTGACCGTCGTAGACCATCGTGGTCCGGTTGTCCACGTTTGTTGAGCCGGAAAGGCTCCTGCCTGTCATCACAGTCCTGCCCTTGCGGTCGTAAAAATAGTCTGCGGCGTCTGCGTAGGGACCGATTTCTTCTGACCTGTAATCGTTTACAAGAACGTTATAAGTAGCGCTCTGGTTATTTTGCCGAAGGGCAACCTGTTTATAGGCTTTGCGTTGGCTGTCGTAAGAATTGGTGATGTAGGTCTGGCTCAAGGGGTCGGTCAGGGTTGTAAGAAGTCCCAAACCCGCCCCGTAGCCGTATTGCCAAAGATTGCTGTCGGCGTCGGTATAGCCGGTGAGGTTGCCTGAGCCGTCATAGCCGTATTTTACGGTTCGACCATTGGAGTCCAGAACCGATGTCACAAGGTTTCCGCTGTATGTGAACGTCAGAGTGCGTGCAAAAGCGTCGGTAACCTTTGAAAGCAAGTTGCCATTATAGGTAAACGACATCACGTTGCCATTCGCATCGGTCAAACTGGATGCCCGATAATCGTTTGTGCCAACGCTGGTGAAAGCGAGAGTCGAGCCGTCTCGGTTTTGGAGTTTGTAAACCCCACCCGAATAGACAAGTGTTGAAGTTATGCCGGGAGGGGAAATATAGGCTCCATTGGGAAGTTGAGTGAAGTTCATGACCTTCTCACCGTAATAGATTGAAACGGAATGGTTAAGAAGGTTATCGGTAAGCCATTTGGCGGTGAGCGCCCCTGCAAGCCACTTTTGAGCGGTCGCCGGGTCGGTCCCTGAAATGTCCTGCATGAGGTCCGCTATCACAAGCGCTGAAACTATTGCCGGGGCAGCGTCCACATGTCTTCGAAGCCCAAGCGGGGTGGCTCCGTCGCTATAGGTGGAAAGGCTTATATCGAAACTGTGCCGCCATCCGTTCCCGATTGCGGTTTGCTGGCTTGAATTTTGGCTTGTGTAGGAGCGACCGAGCGCAAGCCCAAGAGGTGCTGCCGAGCCAAGTTTTAAATCAGCGTGGTCAAGCGTGTATGCCCCTGTCACCAAATCGATAGGCTCATGGGTACCGGGGTCGGAAAAATTCGTGGTGGGAGCCGTGATTGATGGGGTCGATTGCGTATTTATGACTGGCGGACTCGGTGGAGTATTATTTTCAGTTATGAACCCGCCGTTATATCCTCCACCGATTGCCATCATGATGCTCGAATAATTGCCGCTGTCGTAATATGCGATATAGCCTTCGCCTTTCCATTGATTTATCAGGTTGCTTCCGTTTTGCGGCAGGAAAAGGACGTATCCGTTGCCGATATCGGCTGAAAAAGTGCTGAGGTCATTGCTGCTGTAGCCGGTGAGTTGCGGCTGCACCGTGGACCAATTGCTTGAGTTGGTCATGAATACTTTCTGTGCGCCGGTATTTGCCAACTCAAGTATCTTGACCGTTGAAACCGCCGTCGTGCCAAATTGGAGTTGTTCCAAGACCCCGTGTTCAAGTGAACTTGGAACAAGTCCGCAGATTTTTGTCATGAGTCCCGAACCCACGCTTCCGTTGTAGCCGGTAACGCTTCCCGTCTGGTTCCTGATGTCCACGTAAAAACTGGTGTTAACTCCTGCAAGACCTATCCGGTGATGAACAGTATACCGGGTGTTGGTCGCCCATGCGCCAAGGGCGGTATTTAGCGTGGTTTGCCGAAGCCACGTCTGCCCTATTACGTTCAGCGTCTCGATGGTTTCATCCTGCGTCAATGGTGTCGATACAGTGCCCGCAAGAATGCCTGCAAGCCTTTTCTGTGTGCGGGCAAGGGCCTGTCCGCTTTGCGACCCGCCGAATTCAGACGCAAAAACATATACTCCACCACGCACTACCGGGTAGGAGAGCGGATTGGTGTCGTCGAAATTCGTTGTTACATAAGGGTGTTTTACCTGCACCTTTATCGTGCTGTCGGCGCTGCCCGAAGTCTCCGCAGCTAAGGTAGAGTCGTCGAGAAGAAGGGTCGCCTTGGCCATGGGTGCAACCGTCGATTCAAGAGGATATTGCTTCGTTGTGAATCCAGGGGCAGAGATCTGCAAATTGGCGGTCATGTTGGTGCCTACCGTGGTTCCGCTGCCGGAGCCGAGGACTTCTAGGCTAAATGAACACGAGCCATTGTTGGCAGCGGCGACGCAAGTATGCGTCCCGGTAGTGCCGTCCGAGAATTTGAACACACCGTTTGAGTTGTTCAGAAGCTGGGCCGTGAAGGTGACAGACGAGCCGGTCGGATTGGTAAAGCCCATCCCCACCCCTTCCGTGCTTGGCGGGCAGACTGTTCCGAAGTTCCAGCCGCCAGTTCCGTATGAAGAGCCGCCGGTGTCAGTACAGACTGGTTGGTCGTAGATCATGGCGAGTCTTCTTGCGGCAACGGTTGGAAGTGTCAGGATCTGATTGACGATGCCCCCGTGATTGATGGTCACGGTATGATAATAGTTAACCGTCGTATCGGCAGGTAAGACGGAGAAAAAGCGAATGGCCGTGGTGAGCTGAGGCGTGTCTTCCCACATTATCGTGCGGCCTGTAACGATGTCGCTCATGGAGCTATTCGGGTAATTTGTATTCAGATAATTGGTCAGGTTTGTGACATAACCATTGAGTTTCCCGTCGATTCCGGACTCGTTCATGTTTTGGGCCGTAGTCGGGTCGGTCCCTCCGCCGGCCGTCGTCATGATGTCGCTTCTTGTGTAGCCTGCCGCTGTGGTGATAGACGAGGGCGAAACACCCATGTCTGTATTGTAGCGCTTGAAAGCGGGGTCGAGTTGATAAGTGGTCCCGTTAATTGTGACCTGCACCCATATCCGGTCAAGAGTGAGCGTATGGTTTGAATACCACTTGCCGCTGACATTATATCCTGCATTGGACAAGATGTTGACGATAGCGCTTTCCGTTGTTGAACTCTAGTCAGTGGTGCCGCCAAGCCAATGCTGCACGTCATAATTGTTTGTGCCGTTGAAAATCGGATAGTTGACCTGTCCTGAGTTGTAGGTCGCCGTCGTATATCCCGCAGCCTGAAGCAAGGCAATGAGAAGGGATGCTTGATCGTAGTCGTTTCCGCTGCGGTCCAAATAGGTCAGAGTCGCCCCTTTCAATGAACCGAGATACGGGACGTAGTCTACATTATTGAGGACATATTCATACATCAATCTTGGGTCGTTATTTAAAGAAGTGGCAAGGCTTTGGATTTCAGGGGTGATCGAAGTGGCGTAAGAGTTGTTTTCTGTGTCATTCGGACCCACGCCGGGGGAGCCAGAGGTTCCAAGCGGACCTATCACAGAGTTCCAAAGGTTTGATAGAAAGCCTGTCTGCGCTTCCCCTCCGGTTACGGTTACAGGAACCGTCGCCGTGACCCATCCGGGATTGTAGTCGCCGGGTGATGCCGGATAGGAACTTTCGTCCGTCGCTGGCTGTCCTATCACTGTTGGCATACCCAAACTTTGGTCGTCTTGGGCATGCGCTGGCGAAACGAGAAGGAAAAGCGCCAGCGCCACAGCCGGTATCACTGATACTTTTGCAAGGCATAATCTTTTCATGACGTTCAATCTCCCAAAAGTGCAAAGCCTGTAGCAAGAAAAAAGATTCTTTATTATGTAAAAACATACTGTCCTTCCAATTTAAGCCGTTGATATTCCAACAAAACAAACCAGTACCCCTGAAGCAAAAAAGCCCGGACATGAGAAACCACTCATGTCCGGGCTTTCTGGTCCGAACAAATTAATGCCGTCAGCAAGGTACCCGTACATATCGTCTGCGGAAAACCCGCAGTTCAAATTGTATGGGGTGTCATTCAAATCCCCCAAGTCCGCAGACAAAGTACCAGAAAGACTGTTACGGAATGTGACGGCAATGTGAAGATTGCGTGAAGAACTCCGATTTCTGCCCCGGTAATAAACGGCGCTTCAGGATGGTCTTATTTCGATTGTTTTGGAAAGGACGTGTTCTGGGCATGGACCATCTTGGGAAAATGGCTGGAAACGGCAATATTTAAGTTCCGGTTGTGATTGAAGTGCCTGTGTAGACGTTTGACCTAACCGGTCTCAACTCAGATGTGCATGGCTCCAAATACCTCCAACAGCCCTCTCCGATAATTTCGAAGAGGGCAAGGGTTCGAGGGTCCACAGGAAAAACTATTGTATCTCCGACCGCAAATTCCGCCGCCGTTCTCTGACCGATAGACGCCTTCTATTCTGGCAACTTGCTTTCTGCTTGAACTCAGGAAACCCACTGAAATGAATCATGACGCGACCGTACATCAATCCAGACCCCACCGAATTTTCGGCTTCAGTTCGGATATCATCCCCCACGCCGACTGAATTATGTTTGCTGAAGGGAGATTTAAGCATCTCTTCCCACCACGTCTTTGCGGGGTCGGCGGAAGTGCCGTTAAGAGATGGCGACGATAGCGTTTCAAAACTGAAGGAACGTACAATTTTAGCAAGGCATCGAGCGAAAAGGTCGGGCGAGTGGAGGTACTCCGCGCCGATGACACCATTATTGCCAAAGAACACAGCGCCCACCTGACCGGGAACTGGCTGGATAGCCTCAACGAACTCTTCAACCTGATGCATAACGTGACGGCGTACATCCTGATAGTCAGCCGTTTTTGAATGGACATGGTGCTCCCGTAAGGATTGCTCCACCGAATTCCAAACCGCTCCTTGGTCAGAAACCGGGACGCCTTCACGCCGAAGACTCTCACCGACTCCACGCTTTTGAACACTGCGACCGGACGCCATGAAGATGGATTTAGCCGATTGAAAATCACCGGAGCCTGACCATCGTCCTTGCTGAACACAACTGACGACCGCTCGAACAGAATGATGCCCCAGTATGATTATGGTTGAATTAACTATGCGGTTTTGAAGTCCCCCGACCAATTCTTCTCCGTCCAAAAGGAGTACGGGCTTGTCGCCATGATTATCAATACCCAAAAATTTCACAACTCCCGACTGGTTTATCTCGTGGAATGCGCTGAAGAAAAGCAAAATCAATAAGAATGCCTCAGGCACAGCTATGCCACCCATCTGCTGGAGGCGGGAATAAATCTAAGGCTTATCCAGGAGTGCCTCGGCCACAGATCACCCGCCACCACCTCCGTCTACACACACCTCACGGCCAAGACCATCGATGCGGCATCCCAGTCCATCAACGAACTGATGAACGATCTTTAACCGATTGGGAAGGCCATGCCGGAGTTGGCGGATATCTTTTCCCGCCATGGCCCGGAATACTGGAGCAAGTTTGCCGATCGCATGCTCCCTTCGCACCTGAAGGCCATGGAGGACATTGAAAGCTGCCGCACGGAGTCCATGGGCGGCCATGTCTATCTTTGTAGCCAATGCGATAAGGTCCGCTACAGCTACCACTCCTGCAAAAACCGCCACTGTCCCAAGTGCGGCAACGGTACAGCCGATATCTGGCTCAAAACTCAGATGGACCTGCTGCTCCAAGAAAACTACTTTCTCATGACCTTCACCCTGCCGGCCGCACTTCGCGGCCTTGCTCGGTCCAATCAGAAGCTTGTCTATGACCTGCTCTTTACGGCTTCAGCCCAAGCCTTGCAAAAACTGGCCCTGGACCCCAGGTTCGTGGGCGGGCGCATCGCCATGGTCGGGGTCCTTCATACATGGGGACGAGATCTTTCCTATCACCCCCATGTTCATTACGTTATCCCCGGCGGCGGCCTCTGCCCGAATAACCAATGGCTCCCTTCGGGCAAAAAGTTCTTCGTCCCGGTGAAGGCCCTTTCCACTATATTTAGGGCCAAGTTTAGGGATGGGCTAACAAAGCTCGGCCTCCTCGATTCAGCCGACCAAAAAGTATTTAAAAAGCCGTGGGTCGTACACTCAAAGCCGGTCGGCTCGGGTGAGGGGGCGCTTAAGTATCTGGCTCCCTATGTCTATCGGGTGGCTCTTTCCAATAATCGAATAGAATATCTCGACGACTCATCGGTTAAATTCCGATACAGGGAATCCGATAGCGGCACTTCCCGCCAAATGACCCTTGATGCCATGGAGTTCATTCGCAGGTTCCTCCAGCATGTCCTCCCGGATGGCTTTCATAAAGTCAGGTATTACGGTCTGCTGAGTCCCTCCAACCGAAAGGCGCTCCGGATACTTCAGGGTGTTTTGGCGACAAACTCCGTCCTGGAATCCATCCTGAGACCGTCCGACCCAGAAGAACTCTCCCTTGGCACGCAAGGCTACGGTCCCCTTCTTTGCCCACATTGCGGCGGGGACCTGAGGCTGCTCAAAACTCTGAGACGGGATCGCAACAGGGGGCCTCCATGAAGACCAAGGCAAATCCTTTAAGCAGGTCCAAGGCCCAGGCGCTAAACTCCGGTTTCGCGTCAATGCTTTCCTGTGCTCTAATTCAACCGATCATCTTACGAACTGGGACAACAACCTCTAATATCGCGCATTGCGCCTGTCCCGCAATGCGGTTTTCCCTTTTCATTCGATCCCACAGCCCATACAATCCCATCCTGGTGAAGTTCAACTGCTTCACGACACGGAGCCGTGGCGCTTAATCTCCAGATCCGGCACGGCTTAATTCAATGCGAATTGTGTGGCGGCTTGGCTTTTCGCGTTGTGAGAGTCTGCTGTGATTGAGCCGCGCCACACTAATTCTTAAATCATTCTGTCCATATTCCGAGTTAGTATGCTCGGCAGTAAACAAAGACTGAGGTCCTTCCATTGAAGGGGTTAAACTTGGGAGAAATCGAATCACCGAGGTGCTTGGGGGATCAGCTTCTCAATGTAGAACATCACGGGTTTGACTTTCTTAAAACCATGCTGTTGCCAGGGATTATTCTCTATTTCTCACTTTCTCCGCAGACAGCGGCTGTTTTCATAATTGAGTATTTCAAAGTTGACCCAACCATAGCATTGTTGGTTATTCAGGTTGCTTGCCCAATTCTTATCGGGATTGCTATTGCCAGAATGCTTTTTATCTATTGGTTTACTATATTCGGCTATATCTTTGCATTATTAATTGCTGGCTTAATTCTTGGCATAATTATCCCCATATACTTCATACTACGACGGACTCATGTTAAATGGGCAGAACGTTACTATAAGTCTCTGTTGACAACTTCGGAAAAACTCAGCGAGAAACTGAGAGTAAAGGACAAGAAAGAAAGACAAATATTATTATCTAACAAAATACTAGCTGTTATATTGGCGCTTGGTCTGTTAGTGGCTCAGTTTTTCGATAATCCTGTAGGGCACAGATGGAATCCGGATTATAACCATAAGCTAGAGCTAGTAGCTAATCTCCACTACTACTGCCAACTCACTGGCACCTATAATAAAGAAGAATGTGACAAGTGGAAAGCGAAAAAACTAGAATATGACGCTTCATACTTTATGAAATCCGCTTTAAAATAACACGTTAAAGAGGGATTATATCAAAGTGGTTTTCTGCATTGCGGCATTGGGTCGGACCAAGATAATTACTAGATATTATTGAGACACCTCCAAGCTCCATCATGCTAAGTACTTGAAATTACAGGGCCAACATGTCATTTTCGTGGCCGTTTTCCCAAGCCTGTTTTTGCCCCTGTCATCGCTGTAAAGAACCAGCAGGTTCGCTGAGGCCCGATCTGCCCGTTCAGGAAATCCGGCGGTGCTTCTCGTCTTTCTCAAATTCGCCTTCCATGATCTCAACATAGTTTCCGCTCATTATCAGCCCGTATGCTTAGCGTTTCGTTTCTAGGAGCCTGTCGGAGAAATGGCATCAAGAGCCATTTTATGCTAATATCGCTCCACTATGGAAAAGACATTCAAATCTTGTGACCGCAAACAAATGTTGCTGCTCCCGCCTTCGTTGTTGGACTGGCTCCCGCAGGGACACCTGGCCAATTTCATATTGGATGTGGTAGAGCAGCTCGATCTTTCAACGATGTACTCGTCCTATCGGGGAGACGGCAGGGGGCAACCCCCTTACGAACCTCGGATGATGATAGCCCTCCTTTTCTACGCTTATTGCACAGGTGTTCCCAGCTCCCGTCAAATCGAGAAGAAAACCTACGAAGACGTTGCCTTTCGGGTGATTGCGGCAAACAGGCACCCCGATCATGACTCGATATGTGAGTTCAGAAAGCGCCACCTTAAAGCTCTTGCCGGTCTTTTTGTGCAGATCCTCAGACTTTGCCAGGAAGCGGGGCTTGTTAAGCTTGGCCATGTGGCCCTTGATGGAACCAAGATCAAGGCCAATGCTTCCAAGCACAAAGCGATGAGCTACGGCAGGATGAAAAAGAAAAAAGAGGAGCTTGCAAAAGAGATCGAAGTACTTCTCAAAAATGCCGAGGCTGTAGACAAGCAGGAGGATAGAGAGTACGGCAAGGGCAGGAAGGGTTGGGATCTGCCCGATGAACTCAAAAGGCGTGAGACTCGGCTGGCAAAGATCAAAGAAGCCATGAATGCGCTTGAGGAGGAGGCCAGGCAAGAGGCTTCCGAAAAGCAGAAGGCTGCAGAGACTAAAACCAAGAAAAAACAAGCGCCTGCAAGTCAGCCCCCTCCTATTGAACCCTCCGGCAGTGCACAGAGGAATTTCACAGATCCTGATTCCCGGATCATGAAGGTGACCTCCACCAATTCCTTTGATCAATGTTATAACGGCCAGGCAATGGTTGATGATTCCTTTCAGGTGATTGTGGCTGCCGGACTTTCCCGGAATGCAAACGATGTGGACGAAGTTGAACCAATACTGGATATCTTGGAAGAAAACCTTGGCGGGATTCCCCGCAAAATGGCAATCACAACCGATGCCGGATACTTTAGTGACACCAATGTGATGCTTTTTGAGGACGCACTGCTCGATCCGTTTATCGCCACAATCAAAATGAAACACGGAGAAGTTCTTCCGCCGGTTCGAGGACGGCCTCCAAACGACCTGACGCCCAAGGAGCGAATGATAAGAAAGCTTTGCACCAAACGCGGTCAAAAGATTTACTCCAAGCGAAAGTCAACCGTTGAACCAGTCTTCGGCCAGATTAAACAGGCCAGGGGCTTACGGCAATTTTCACTAAGAGGATACGAAAACGTATCCGCAGAGTGGCTGATGTGGTGTCTGTCTCACAATCTGCTTAAACTCTATCGGCACGGTGGCCCCTTCTAATGGACCCGGGGAAGCTTTTGCCGCCGTTCTGCGTTGCAATCAATACACAACTGAACCGTTCCCGGCGATTGATACCAAACTTTTGCACGCGAATGCCTATTATTGGCTAATCCTTATTGAATCGTGCTTTGCGGGGTGAGAGATTTTCTTCAAAGCGATCACCCCAATTGTAAAAGTTATTTTAAAAGCCGTTATCCCGACAGGCTCCTAGCTATTCACTATTCACGACTCACGATTCACGATTCACCATTCACTGCCTTTTTGCCTCTTCTGGCTGCCGCTTCTACTGCCGCTTGTATTGCCGTTTCTGGTTGCCGTTTTGCACGGCCTCACCGGAGTGTGCCAGACTATTCGGGAAGACACTAGATCCACCACAGAGGCGCAGAGTGCGCGGAGAAAGGCTTTGCTGGACAAGATTTGCAGAATTAACAGAAACGGCTATTTCTAAGTCATGGGAGTCCTGTCGATCTTGTTGAATTTTGAGTTCTCTCTGCGCCCTATGCGGTGAATAGCTTTTGGAAACAGTCTCCAAAAAGTTTCCATATGTTTCCACGATGTTTCCATGATGTTTCCATATGTTTCCATGCGGACAAAGGGACCAAACTCTGCGCCTCCGCGCCTCCGCGTCTCCGCGTGACATGCTTCTGTTTCCATGTGTTTCCATGCGGACAAAAGGATCAAGGGCACCGGAAAATGTTTGTGGCGCTCATTTTGACTCAACTGGTATGACGGCAGTAAACAAAAAATTCCCGTAATGTTTCCAAGATGTTTCCATGACAAAGAAAAAGATTAATGATGACACACTCTTACAACTGATCCGGGATGGAAACAGCCCGGCCGAGTTTGAAAAGCGTATTAGCGCCCTGGAAGAAATGCGAAATCGAGGCTTTTACTCAGTCCTGCGGCCTCACAAAAGATCGGCCGCGAACTTGAAGCATTCTTCGCTCGGCCAGAGTGCTCAACGCGAACCCGATCATAGTGAGGGTTCACTGCGAAGCCGCGATATTGTCGTCTAATTGGAGATATCGAACGTAACAGGGAGTTGAAATCCGTTTCTCACCATTCACCATTCACGATTCACTATTGGTGAACCCGGCTCTTTGAAAACCGAATAGTGATTTCATCCTTCGCTTTAGACGAAAGGCCCTTCTAGCCCGGCAGTGTCCGGTTAGGCTTTTGCATAGCCCGGTGCAAGGGCAAAGAGCGGATGAATGAAACAAGGCCTCACCCCTTGAAAAAGGAATTTTTGAACTTTTCAACCTGTCCGCTCAGCCTGCACTTAACATGGCAAAGGCCCCTCTCTGGACTTTAATGTCCAGCGAGACGCTCGCAAATGATACCAAAGGAAAAATCTGAGGCAGGATTTATTGAGCACCGCTATCTAAAAACAGTTTGATATCAACTCTTGCCTATTGACCATCATGATGCCAACGGTAAAGGAACGAAATAATCCACCTCGGAATCGGCTGCTTCTATTCTGAGGTTCTTTCGCAATTGATTCAATGTCGTCTCAGTGATATTTGCCTCCAGGGCATAGGTCAGTCTCACCAGTCGATCAACGGCTCTAGATGGCTTTTCATGTTCGTTCTCCCATCTGGAAACCGTGACCCGATCCACTCCAAGGAGTCGAGCAAATTCGTTTATCTTCAGGTGGAGATTTTTTCGAAGGAACCTGATTTCGGCACTGTTGAGATACGCAGGTTTAAGCAGGATGCTCTCACCGATCGATCTCATCAATTCTGTTGAATGTGGAATCGAAACTATTTTTTCGCCGCAGTCACCGCATATTCCAATTTCCACATTGGTCAGGTGAACGTTTTCCAATCCACTCTCAAGAAAGTGGTGATGAGCTTTCGTGAAGGCAAAGCGATCACTTCCGCATGTTGGGCATTTCTCACGATGATTCAAGGCCTGCTCCTTCAAAAATGGTCACAACCAAAAGCGTACGGGCGCTCACGATGACAGTTATCGCTGCGGCTGAATCACCATCAATGGTGTTCCCTTCCACTCGATACTTGAATTGATCATGTTTTTGATCGTATTCAGGCTGACTCTTTACATCTCCGTTCAGCAGCACCGAAACGAGGTCCTGAAAACTGAACCGCCTTTCAACCATTCTGATCCGGCAGTGTTCAGTTGTCCGAACATCACCGAATCGCACTATCTCCCGAATGCGTTTGGTCGCTTCTGAGGGAGTAAGTTGCTTGGCCAAAATAATAATTCCTCCGATGGTAAGTAGTCAATAGAAATGTAACATTGTGTTACTCAAAACCTTAGTGCGCCATTATAGCACCACTCAAGCAACCCCGGCCACTTTCGCCAAACTTTCCCCACACAGGGGAATTCTTACAGAATTTCGCTGAATTTTGACGAAATCAAACCAGCCGGAACGAGTGAGAATGTTGCTTTGGAACGAGATTTGCTAATTATCTCAGGTAAGGAATTCGTCCATGCGGTGTTGTGTTTAGCTATGGCGCTGAGTTATCTGCGGATATCCGGCGCTGCCCGGGAGGGAGGGACGTTCCATGTTCTGGTTCTTAATTATCGGCATTGCGGTCGCTCTGTTCGCAGTCAGGATCGTTAAAGTAGTGCGCCAGGATGGTTACCTGCCCGATGTGCAGGATGAGGGGGAAATATGAGGCGACGATTAATCGATCTGTTTTGAGGGGCCTCCCCGGCTTGACGGTTGCGCCATTGCTCGGATGGTCAAAAATCCAACGCATCTGTATTGCCCTGCAACGGACGATCTCACTGGGTACCGTTCAATGTCCAGGCATGTTCTCATAAAATTTCAGTACTTAGTATTAGCTATCGGATTGCTGTCAACACACTGAAACTACACTCTGTAAATGGGTATTTGTATAGACTGTTTACCCATTTCCTGCCCACACAAATCACCCTTGACACTTGCTGTGATACGACGCAACATACAAATGGCGTGGTTTATCCTTTTAAATACTCAACGATTGGAGAGTAGGAGCGAAGATGAGAAAACTCGCATTGTTTGCAGCGATTGTTTGTTTGATTTCTTGCTACGGTATGAACGCGAACTGCCAGACTATAATAACCCAGCCAAAGTTTGTCGGTGCGTCCACGACCGTTACGGACGGCAACGCGGCGGGTATCACCGGCATGAACCAGTTGTGTAAGCAGACTTTTGGATCGCCCGCGCACATGTGCACCTGGGATGAGTTCTACCATTCGGCGGGTACGCTGTCCATAACGCCGCCCTCTCCGGTGCCCAGGCTTGCAAATGGGTCTCTGGGCTTGTGGGCGAGCACGTCATGGCATAATTGTTATTTGCCCTCTGCTACGTCAAAGCTTTCGTGCGAGGCTTCAGACACTGATTCCTGGATGAATCCCCCGGCCCCCCTGGCAGCCAACTGCAGTTTGTGGAGTTCCGGTGCGACAACCGCCGCCGGGTCGGCTGTCATTATACAGATACAGCAGACGGCCTTTACTCAGAGTGTCCTTTCTCAGAGTTTCGGGTTCGTACCGTGTGAGACTGAGATGCCGGTGGCCTGTTGTTCCCCTTAGTCGTTGTGATAGACGGCGCGCAGTCTGTGTGGCAGTTCGGCTGGGCCCCGCGGGGCACAGCCGTTTGGTGCTTCCGGTGCGGCTGTTGCCTCCCGGAAGCCGGCAAGAAATCTCAGATTCAAGTCACTCAAGCGAAAAAGAGGCCCTTGTCGATGCCCTCATAAAATGCGGTGGAAATCAGACCCGGGCGGCCGGGATGCTCGGTGTTAATCGTATAACCGTCTGGCACCGAATAAAGAAATATGGAATCGATCCCGGGACGCTCTAAGGACTGATTCTTATGAAATGAAACCCAACATGCCATACCAAAGGAGGAAGAATCGCCCTGTTTGCCGGTGCTGAAATCTAAATGGCTTCTCGCTCCGGCGGTTAATTACCGTATCGGCTGCAAAACTGCTGCAACACATTGAAACGTAAGTCCATAAATGGGTATTTGTATAAACAACTTACCCAATGCCTACCCCCTAAAATACCCCTTTACACTTTCTGCGATTGTGTGGCCTATATGCCAGGATTGACAAAACCAAACCTGTCGTGAGATGGGAACGGAAAGCCAACGGGTCCGATGACAAGCCGGAAACAGGCATGAAAGAGCTCAAAGCTCATGATATGCATACGGGCATGCACGGAAAAGGGAAAAAGTGCCTGTAACTTTTCAGGTGGTATAACCTAAAATATGGAAGAGGCATGAAATGAAAGCAATTATTTTGATAATAGCAAGTATTGTTTTTCTAATTGCGGGGACGGCGAATGCCTACTATAGCGGCGCCAGCTTGTACCTTGGCTCCAATTACTCGAGCAATATTTACATCACAGAGGGCGGGACACCGGAAACCACTACCGGAGGGCCAGTTGGTCCGTCGACCCTGGGCGGAGTCTCTTTAGAGTATGTCTACTGCGTTGATCTCTACAGGGTTGTGTATGTGCCTGTCACCTACCCTGATACCGCCGTAACCAATAACGGGGTTATCTACGGCAACAGCGCTCCGGTTAACAATGCAGCCCAGATAGCCTGGTTGCTGAGTACTTATGGCGTCTGGGCCAATAATCAGGGCAGCGAAGCGCAGGCTGCTCTCCAGGCTGCTATCTGGCATGAGGAGTACAACGGAAATGTCAGTCTTAACCAAAAATATGCGCCATCGGCCCAGTATAGCTATTATAGTACCTATCTCACCTCTCTGGGCAGCAATACCGGCAATGTCGGTAATTTCCTCTGGATGACCCCGACGGACAGTTCGGGCATCGAATACCAGGCTCAAGTCGGAGTCGAAGACGGAATCGGAACCTACGGCTCCAGTGGTGGTTCCGTAACCCCGATACCCTCCTCAGTCTTTCTCCTCGGTTTCGGTCTTGCCAGTTTGATCGTAATTAAAATAAAGAGGGTTCATTACATCCCCCAAACCGAGATCACAATGGCTCCTATTACCATAAGGCATGCTCCCATCAATCTATAAAAAATATGCTTTTCCCGGAATAAAACTCCTCCGTAAATGACGCTGACAAGGATGCTCATACGCTTTACGGATATCATATAAGCGACTTTGACCAGAGGCAGCGCCAAACAGTGTGCAAGGGACTCAAAAAGATACAACGGGCCGATAACAAATCCCTGTAGAGCGCGGGTGCGCAGATTGGTCCATGAGATTTTCTTAAGGGCCGACAATGAAATCAGGAGGAGTATCGTAAGAGCGGGGACATAAGTTAGACCAAAAAAGATCGGGGAAGAGTGCAAAACCGCGGATTTGCCCAGGACTGAAGTTATACTGTAAATGAATGCAACAATCACCATCAGCCAGGAACCTCTTTCTCGCGCGATTGCCATAAATGGATGAAAAAGGCTCCTTAAGGACGGATCGAGGTTCAGGACGTAGCCCCCGGCAAAGGTAATCAACGTACCGCAAATCCCCCCGATGTTCGGTGTTTCCTGAAGAAAGACGGCGCCGGTGGCCAGTATGAAGACCGGTGTAAATGCGAGGAACGGGATCGTAAGTGACAGAGGTGAAACCTTTATGGCTTCCATGTAAAGCACAAGGGCAAGCGCCTCGAGTGGCAGAGCGGCGAGGGTACTCACCCAGAAAACAGAATCCAGGTGCGGGATTTCGATTAGGGGCCATCCCGCTATGAAAAGAGGTAAACTCAGGAGAAGAGGACACAACACCATTTCATAGGGGTTCAAATCAGAGAGGCACTTTTTTATCAAAGCATCTCTGGTCGATACGGCCAACGCGGCGCAACATGTCAAAATGAGCCAGAGCATGCGATGCTATAGCACAAAAACCCTGTCAACGTTAATCTTTTTAAGGTTAACTTAAATATACAAAATAAAAGGACAAATCAGGTTGGATTCATAAATAATTGTGTTGCATAGTGATTTTTAATTCGTATACTAATGGGATGTTGATTCGCCGATCTTTTTCGGCTCAACTCCCGACAGATCCAACGCTGCATCAACAAGGAGACTCGACTACACCGCACTTACCATTAACGGCGCAACCCGGAGGATGCTGTGGATAATCGCATGCGTTCACTCTCGTTCGCTAAAGCAGGAGTTGGATTCCTCGCCCTTCGTGCCTCAACCCCATTCCCGTCTCAAAGGCATTGGCTCAAAGAACTGTCGGGCCCTGCCGAAAAGCTCACGATTACGAGATCGAAAGACCTGAACCCATGTGCTGGTGAAATCGCCGTGGCGAAAGGTTTTCCAGGGAGGAGGGCCAGAGCATCGGTTTGAATTCTTCAGTTCTTTTCAAAAACTTTCCTTATGTTTTTCTAAGATTATTCCGATTGATGTTTCGGGATAATATGCTTCCTCGGACTCGATCCGGGATTTGAGGCAGGCCCCGTCGCAAGGACCACACTGCAAAGGGATGCCAGTAGATGAAGGACTCATGCGGTTCAACGAACGTCAACGACTCAGACGTGAAAATCCTTCCCGGTTATAAATGGCAGGGCGAGACCTGTGTGCTCGGAGTATGCGTTCACTTAAAGTCGTCGAAGAAGGGAGACGCCTTATGATCCGGCTGATGGTAGTGGACGACAATGAGGAGAACCTTTATATGTTGCAGGCTTTGCTGGAAGGCAATGGCTATGAGACAGCCACTGCGCGGCATGGCGTCGAAGCTCTCCTCAAAGCTTACGAGGCGCCGCCGGATCTGGTCATTTCAGACTTGCTCATGCCCATCATGGACGGCTTCACACTCCTGCGGTTGTGGAAGGCAAACGAGCGCCTGAACCACATTCCATTTGTGGTCTATACGGCTACCTACACAGAACCCAAAGATGAACGTCTTGCTATAGACATGGGTGCTGACGCTTTCATCATTAAACCCGCAGAGCCGGAGGCGTTCATCGCCCGGATCAAAGGAGTCCTGAAGCAGGCCGAGGCTGACAAACTGAAGCCCGCGAACGAACCCGCAGATACGCAAGAGGTGCTGCTCAAGGAATACGCCGAAGTCCTTGTACGCAAACTCGAAAAAAAACTGCTGGAGGCGGAGCAGGCGACCCTGCGCGCTCAACGAAGTGAAGAACGTTTGCTGCTGGCACTTGACGCAGGTGAAATGGGCACGTGGGACTGGGATCTGACAAGTGGCGAGATTGCGTTGTCCGAAGGCCACGCGCGGCTCTTAGGGCTGAAGCCTGAGGAGTTTGACGAGCCGCTATGAGACCTTTTGCAGATCGATCCACCCTGACGACGTGGTCCAATTGGAAACAAAGGTGGCTCAGGCCCGAGCGCAAGGCTGCCTGTATCGACAGGAGTTTCGCGTGAACTGGCCCGATGGTTCTGTGCACTGGCTAGCGGGTCAGGGACGGTTCTTTATCAATGCGACGGGTCAGCCGGTACGAATGTCCGGCGGCGTCGCCGATATCACCGAGCGCAAGGAGACGGAGGAAAAGCTGCGCGACAACGTCGCCTTCCTGCAAAATCTCATGGATGCCATGCCCCACCCCGTCTTCTATAAGGATGCCGAAGGGCGATACACGGGGTGCAACCGGGCCTTCGAGGAGTTCTTTGGCATCCCGAGGAAGGAGATCGTTGGGGAGACCCTCTACGACCTCTTTCCAAAGGATTTGGCTGTTCAGTGTGCATCTGCGGACCAGGCGCTTTTGAGAAATCCCGGAACGCAGAGCTATGAGGCTGCAATTCAGTCCACCGATGGTCTGAGACACGAGGTCATCTTTCACAAGGCCACTTTCTGCAGTCCGGACGGCAGACCCGCCGGTCTCATCGGTTCCGTGCTTGATATTACCAAACTCAAGCGGGCGGAAGAAGAACGGCGGCGCGCCGAAACTCAACTGCGGCAGGCCCAGAAGATGGAAGCTCTGGGGACTCTGGCCGGAGGCATTGCACACGACTTCAATAACATCCTCGGGATTATTTTTGGATACACTGAGTTGGCCCGCTGGTCGCTTCACGACAATCTTCCGGCCACAAAGCAGTTAGACGAGGTGCTTACGGCCGCCACTCGGGCGAAGGACCTTGTCAAGCAGATCCTGGCATTCAGCCGTCAAGGTGAGAAAGAAAAGAAGCCGGTGCAGGTGAGTCTCATCTTCAAGGAGGCATTGAGGATGCTAAGGGCGACCATCCCCAGCACTATACAGATCAAGTCGGACATCGGCAGCAGTTCGACCGTCCTTGGAGACCCCACACAGATTCATCAGGTGTTGATGAATCTGTGCACCAACGCCGTTCATGCCATGCGCGATCAGGGAGGGACCCTGGATATCACGCTGACCGATGTCCTTGTGGAACCGGAGGTTGGTGATCGTTACTCCGATCTCCAGGAGGGCCTTCACGTCCAGTTGATCGTCAAAGACACCGGGCATGGAATCAGCCCGGCCATCATGGACCGCATTTTCGATCCTTTCTTCACAACCAAGGAAGCAGGGGTTGGCACAGGGTTGGGGCTTTCGGTCGTTCACGGCATCGTGAAGGGGCACGGAGGGGTAATTGAAGTCGAGAGCGAACCGGGCAAAGGGACGATGTTCAAGCTGCTGTTCCCTGCAGCCGAAAGCGCGGGCTTTTCGGCCGCAGTCGAACCCGCCCTTCCCCGAGGACACGAACGTATTCTGGTTGTAGACGACGAGGCGGGTTTAGCGGCCGCGATGTCGGATATGCTCGAAAGCCTTGGATATGAAACATTATGCAGGACGAGTAGTCTGGAAGCCCTGGAGACCTTTCTTCATCAACCCGGAGATCAACCCTTCGATCTGGTGATCACGGACATGACCATGCCGAGTATGACGGGCGTGGGGTTTGCGAGAGAACTTCTCCAATTGAAGCCGGAGCTGCCCATAATCATTTGCACGGGCTTCAGCGAACATATCAGCCCCGAGAAGATCGGGAAACTGGGGATCAAAGGATTTCTCATGAAACCCGTCACCTTGAGAGATCTTGCAGTGCTCGTTAGAAGCGCCCTGGATGAAACTGCGAAGACAGGGGAACGTTCTTGAATATTGCTGATGGCGTAAGGGAGAGCGATGCGGTTTTCCGCAGTCTTTTCGATGGGGTGATGGACTCCCTGCTGTTGGTTGACGCCGGAGGCAATATAGTCGAGGCGAACCTGACAGCTTGCGCCTGCTTGGGGTATGGGCGGGAAGAGCTGCTTGGCCTGCCGGTCATGGAAGTAAGAGCAGGCATCGGTTCTGCCGATATCCCTGAAACGTGGGACCGGGTCTCCAGTGATAAATCCGTGACTATGGAAGGCTCATATCGACGTAAGGACGGCACACGCTTCCCGGTCGAGGAAAATATCAGCGCATTCGGTTACCAGGGGCGGGACCTCCTTCTAGTCTGCGCGAAGAATATTTCAAAACTCCGCAAGGCGGAAGATGATCTGCATGCAGCGCTGAAGACGTGGCATACAACTTTTGAGGCCATTGACGACGGCATTTTTATTATGGACAAGGAACATCGGGTTCTACGGTGCAATGAGGCAACAAGAAAGATACTCGGCTTACCGGTTGAGGAGATCGTCGGCCGGAGTTGTTATGAACTCATGCATCATAGCGATGTTCCAATTGAGGGATGCCCCGTCCATAGGATGTGTGAAAGCCATCGACGCGAAAACGAAGTGATACAGTTGGGTGAGAGATGGTTCAATGTAAAAGCTGAGCCATTGACCGACGTTTTTGGCAGTCTGACCGGGGTGGTCCATATCGTCAATGATATCACCTGGCAAAAGGCCAGGGAGGAAACCCTTCGTCAGACTAATCGCGCGTTACAGTTGTTGTCCGAATGCAATGCGGCCGTGGTTCAGGCCACGCAGGAACAGACTCTGCTGGAGGATGTGTGCAACATCGCCGTGGGTACGGCAGGCTACTACCTTGCGTGGGTGGGATATGCCGAGCAAGACGATGCGCGCACCGTGCGCGTGGTTGCGCATGCTGGTCCCGGCGCGGACCTTTTGAAACAATTATACATAAGCTGGGCAGACAACGTATATGGGCACGGCTCTGTCGGCCCCTCCATCCGCTCCGGCAAGCCCTGCATAGGCCGGGACGTCCTCAACAATCCGGATTTTGCACCGTGGTATGAGTTTTTCAGTCAGCTAAAATTCGGCTCTGTCGTTTCAGTGCCCCTCCGGGCTGAGGGCGCCAGCTTTGGCGCCCTGGCCATTTATGCTGCCGAAACGAATGCCTTCGACGCAGCGGAGGTAGGGCTTCTGGAAGAGCTGGGCAAGAATCTCGCCCACGGCATCATGGCGCTGCGTGCCCGAAAAGAACGCGCTGAAGCCGTCGCAGGCTTGGAGAGCGCGCGCGCGGAATTGGAGGACAGGGTAGTCGAACGAACTGCCCAACTGAGGCAGGAAATCCTGGACCGCGAGCTCGCCGAAGAGTCATTGCGCCGCAGCGAACAGAAATATCGGGAATTGGTGGAAAACGCCAACAGCATCATACTCAGAATGGATGTACTGGGCAGGGTGACCTTCTTCAACGAGTTCGCTCAGAGGTTTTTCGGCTATGAAGAACGGGAATTGCTCGACCGCAGCGTTATTGGAACCATCGTTCCTGAAACTGAGACTGGAGGGCGGGACCTGGTTCAAATGATCAGGGAGTTGGCCTCGCATCCTGAAAGATACGAGAGGAACGAAAACGAGAATGTGCGCCGTAACGGCGAGCGCGTCTGGATTGCGTGGACGAACAAGCCGGTTCGTGATCAGTCGGGACAGGTTACAGGAGTCTTGTGCATCGGGAACGATATCACTGAACTCAAACGCGCAGAAATGCAATTGCAGATATTTCGGAAATTCGCTGATAATGCCGGTGAAGCCATGGCCATGGCTGATCTCGATGGACGAATCACCTATATGAACACCGCGCTTGTTCAGATGCTTGGCGAGACCGAATGGACTCCCGGCCGGGACAAGAACTTCATGGATTGTTTCAGGATGGAGCAGCGCCAAAGGCTACAGGCAGAAATCCTCCCTGTTCTCTTCAATCACGGCGATTGGACCGGTGAACTGGACGTGTTCAGCAGAGATGGCCGTCACATCCCCACGCTGGTCAATCTCTTCCTGATCCGCGATGATGCGGGGCAACCCAAATATATTGCCGAACTCATCACGGATATGACCCATCAAAAGGAGGCAGAGCGGGAAATACTGCGAGCCAAAGATCTCGCCGAATCTGCCGACCGGATAAAATCAGCCTTCCTCGCCTCCATGTCTCATGAGCTCCGTACCCCCCTCAACTCTATTATTGGGTTTACCGGGATACTGCTACAAGGATTGGCGGGTCCACTCAATGAAGAACAGAAAAAGCAGATGGGAATGATACAAAAAAGCGCCCGCCATCTATTGCAGCTCATAAACGATGTTCTGGACATATCCAAAATTGAAGCTGGACAGTTAAGTCTTTCAATCGAGCAATACGATCTTTGTGAGTCTTTCAAGAGTGTGCTTCAGATCATCCGGCCCATGGCAGAAAAGAAAGGGTTGAAGCTTATTGCAGATATCGATTCCGCAGGCTGTAACATCGTAAGTGACCGCCGTCGAGTGGAACAAATTCTTATCAATCTTGTCAATAATGCGATCAAGTTCACAGACCATGGGGAAGTGCGAATTAAGAGCACGGTGGATGGAATGAGGCTCATTACCTCGATCACCGATACGGGTATCGGGATAAGCGCCCAAAATATAACGACTGTGTTTGAGACGTTCAGGCAAATCGACACCGGTTTGACCCGCAGCTATGAAGGAACCGGCCTGGGACTTTCCATTTGCAGGCGATTAGTCGAGATGTTGGGCGGAGAGATTTGGGCAACAAGCGAGGGCGAACAAGAAGGAAGCACGTTCACCTTCACGTTACCGTTATCGCCGAGGACAGCCCTATGAAGCGCAAGGTATTGGTTATTGAAGATAATGAGCAAAACCTCTATTTGATAACCTTCCTTCTGGAACATCATGGATATGAAGTGATCCAGGCCAGAGATGGTTTGACCGCCATTCAAATTGCCATGAAAACCAATCCGGACTTAATTCTTCTAGACATTCAACTTCCAGAAATGGACGGCTATGCCGTTGCCCGCCGCTTCAGGTCCGAATCTGGATTCGCCGATGTGCCCATCGTCGCCGTCACATCCTATGCCATGGTAGGCGATCGTGCAAAGAGCATCGAGGCCGGGTGTACCGGCTACATGGAAAAGCCGATCAATCCAGATACGTTCATCCCTGAACTTGAAAAATATCTTCTCATCGGTGGAAAGGACATAGACGAGAAAGATACCGGCCGCTGATAAGTTTTGTTAGCCATCCTTGGTCAGGCCGCCTCCACCCGGCAAGGCACATACCGGTGCATAGGCGTGCCCAGATGGTCACGGTGTGTGTTTTTGGTCAAGCGGTTCACGTTGGCTCCGTAGGCCTTTCCGTCATAAACCAGCCCGAATCCGTGAGGTATCGTTACATGCCCTCTGCAAGCCGTCCCGGTAACCTCCAGTTCGATCAATTCCGAGCCTGCCTCAGTGGTCACCCGCACCGTCTGGCCGTCCAGCAATTGAAGGGCGCCGGCATCGGCCGGATGCATCGTGAGGGTACAGGCCCTTTTACCCTCGTTCCAAGCCGGGTTTCGCATGATAGTGTTGGCATTGCAGGAGACATGGCGTCCTGCCATGAGAATCAACGGAAACTCGCGACCAAGTGTGAGCGATTCTTCTTCGCGCTCTGAATGAAGTTTCCCGATGGTGTCCAAAAGCTCGGGGATATGCAAGCAGATCCTGCCGTCTTCTGTCCGGAGTTGCTCAAGGTTATGCTCCGGGTCGAGCCGGCCGACCCAGATTCCTTCCGGATGATCGATGATATTTTGAAATATTTCCTCCCCCAGCGCCGGTCCCGGTTTATATCCGGCACGAGCTGCATTTTCGTGGAAGGATTTCGGCGCCGCCTGCAGCATGCCCCATAAAGCGGCCATATGGACCGATCCCATTACCCTGCCCAGTGTTTTTCCAAGGATGAAAGGCATCATTCTAACGGCCTTGGGTTCCTTTGCGACATAATCGAAAAGTGCCCTGCCATAGGCTTTGCGGCCCTCCTCTGCAGCCTTATAGAGGGTTTCAGGGATAGGCGGAATCAGCCCAAGACTGTCCGCCAGACGCAAATGGATCTCCCCCAACTCCAGGGGTTCCCCCTCCGGTTCAACGATGGGCCGTCGCATTTGGAAGAAGATGCCGGGAAAAGTGAGGGCAAAAAACGCTCCGTCCCATGACTCGTAAGCCGTCCGTGAGGGGAGTACGTAATGTGACAGAGCAGCCGTTTCAGTCATGGCAACGTCTGTCGTCACCAAAAGGTCAAGCCGTTTGAAGGCCTCTTCGTATGCCGTAGTGTCCGCGTAAGAACGCAGAGGGTTGGAGCCCGAGACGAGGACCGCCCGCAGCCGCTCCGGACGATCGGAGAGGATCTCCTCCGGCATGGCATTGGGTGGAAAAGTACCTCCGACCGGGAAAAAGTCAGTTGCCGCAGTCCGCCACGTCTTGGGGTTCTTTTCGTCCGAATGAGACCCTACGGGCATCATATGACCCTGAAATACGGCGCCTCCCCTGGCGCCGATCCGGCCGCAGAGCGCCAGGAGGATAACTGCCAAATAAGAGGACGCAGCGCTGTGACGGTTCATCATCACTCCCAGATCATAGCGCAGGCATGAATTACGGGAGGCAAAGAGGCGACAGACCTCACGAACACGGTCGAAATCGAGATTACAGGTGCTCACGGCGGCTCGAACATCAAAATTGAGGAAGAGCGATTTCACCCGATCGAACTCCGAAGTATGTTCCTCCATGTAGGCTTTGTTCTCCCAGCCTTCATCGAGAATTATGGCGATCATGGCTTTTAGCAGCAGCGCGTCCGTTCCGGGACGGATGGCAAGATGGATGTCGGCTATCCTCGCCGTCTCCGAGAGGCGGGGGTCCACAACTATCAGGAGCTTGCCGGGATCTTTGGCGATTCGCTGGAGGTGGCGCGGCGCCTGTGGAACCTGGTGGCTCTGCATGCCGTTCCAACCGATTGCGAGGAGCAGGTCCGTATTCGCGATGTCCGGAACCGTGTGGATGTACTGGCGCCCGAAGGTTCGGCCATGGACCCAGAACATCCCGGAGAATTCCTGGGCGAGGGCGCTGTAATGATATAGGGAACCCAAACTCCGGAGCAGGCGCACGCCGAAGGCCGCCTCGAAGTGACATCCCTGTCCGCCGCCGCCCATGTAGGCGAGGCAGCGCGGGCCATTCCGGCCGACAATCTCCTTGAGCCGGGTTGAAATCTCATCGATTGCCTGGTCCCATGAGACCCTCTCAAACCGGTCTCCTTCGCGCTTGAGGGGATATCGAAGCCGGTCAGCGTTGTGCTGGTGCCAGGCGATGTTAAGGCCTTTGCGGCAAACATAGCCTTCGCTTCGAAGGTTGGATTTATCCCCCTTGACCTTTACGATGCGGTTGTCTTCGACTTCGACCTCAAGACCACAGTTTTGAGCACAAAGAACACATCCGGTTTTGTATCTCTTTCGCATAGATTCCCCTTTCCGGCGGGCACGCGCTGGGTTGCTAAGAGCGTGAAGGAGAGGAGCGGCAGCGGGGAGAAGGGCCACCGGGAAAAAATTGTGGCGTTCCGTTTAGTTGAGACATCCAAGTGGAGCAAATCTTTATCTGCCCTCCTGGAGATTTCAACCCTCATGGCCCGAATTCCTTTATCGCACCTGTTAGGAAAAGTTTCCCACGCGAAGACGCGAAGACGCGAAGACGCGAAAATGCGAAGGGAATGACACTTTTCATGGTTTCAGGGTGCCCCAAAGGGACATGAACAACTGTTACATACCCAATTCCTGAACAGACAGACACCGGCATATCTTCCCTGCGAGCTTATCGGGGATTTCGGTGTGTCGCGGCACCGCTTCACAGTGCCCGGTTCTTGGGTTGCACCATAGGGAATGGGCGCTACCCTCCCTTTTCAGGTAGCATCCATTTTTGCGAAGGTGCCGCAAAAGCGCGCTTCTCTTCACTGTACAACTACTACTTCGCGGATTGCATCTGTGGGTATTCCTCGAAGAGCATCTTCACGACGATCTTCCAGAATTAGCGATATGGCCTGCGCCAGACTACTAAGAGTCTCCGGAATAGTGCGGCCCTGCCCGTTGGCACCTGGTATCTCCGGACAGTAGGCTATGTACCAATCCCCGTCTCGCTCAATGATTGCCGTGAATTCATTATGCATGATGCACATCTCCTTATCGGTCGAGGCCTGTTGGGCCTGTTACACCGATTTTATCAATGTCCAATCAACTATAGCACACAAGGGGTCCGACCCCAAACCTCTGCTTTCAAGCGATTGGAGACCGCCTCCCGACCTACTCCAAGCCGGCGCGCTAACTCAGGACTGAGTGCTGAGGACTGAACCCTCACTGCGTTGCGGGTTCGCGGTGAGCGTTCTGACCGCGCGTAAAATGCTTCAAGTTCGCGGCCGATCTTTTGTGAGGCCGCAGGACTGAGTAAAAGCCTCGATTTCGCATTTGTTCCAGGGCGCTAATACGCTTTTCCAACTCGGCCGGGCAGTTTCCATCCCGAATGAATTGTAAGAGTGTGTCATCATTAACCTTTTTCTTTGTCATGGAAACATCCTGGAAACATTATAGAAATTTTTCGTTTACTGCCATTATAGCCCAGTTGCCTCAAAGTGAGGAACACAAACATTTTCCGCTCGACGACGCGGGCCGCCACGCAGGACTGAGGACTGGGGACTGAGGACTAAGTAAAAGCCGAGGAAAGCGGCTTGCCGTCTCACTCTGCCGATGCCCTTGATCCCTTTCTCCGCATGGAAACACATGGAAACACATGGAAACACATGGAAACACATGGAAACTTTTAGGAGACTGTTTCCAAAAGCTATTCACCGCAGAGGGCGCAGAGAGAACTCAAAATTCAACAAGATCGACAGGACTCCCATGACTTAGGAATAGCCGTTTCTGTTAATTCTGCAAATCTTGTCCAGCAAAGCCTTTCTCCGCGCACTCTGCGCCTCTGCGGTGGATCTAGTGTCTTCCCGAATAGTTTGGCACACTCGGTGAGATCGTGCAAAACGGCAACCAGAAACGGCAATACAAGCGGCAGTAGAAGCGGCAACCAGAAGAGGAAAAAAGAAAAAAAGCGGTGAATCGTGAATCGTGAATGGTGAGAAGCGAAACGCTAAGCATACGGGCTGATAATGGGCGGAAACTATGTTGAGATTTTGCAACGAAGGCGGGATGTTTTCACCGGTTCGACAAGTTTTTGTGTTCGAAGAGGTAACAATCGGTCGGATCGTAAATGTCCCTAAGTCACTGTATTTAGGATGTTAGTATTGCCTTTTGGGTATATCTGACCGTCATTTTGTACCTCTCAAAATACCCGTTGACGGTATTGAAGTCTTTTGCATAGTGTGGGTACGTAGATCCCAATTCCAGCGGATGTTAAAAGAACTTTTCTCAAAAAGACCATTCGTCGGGATGGGTTCCCTTTTTTTGCTGCCTGCTTGGTTTCAAGCGGACCTCTTCTGATGCGAAAAGGTAGGATATGAATCAAATCACTGCTGCAGCGGTAACTGTCTCATCGGGCTGTTTGCCTTCTCGCCTCCACCCGGGCTCAGTGCATCTTCACCTGGTTTGACGACCCGTCAGCCATTAACGGGATCTATGCCTTTGGAATCAAAGACAAAGAAGGAGCATGTCATGAAGTGTACATTAAAAAACCTGCAAAGAGTTTTGATGATTTTCGGGACCTTCTTCTGCCTGACCATAATCTTTGCGGGAACGGCGAACGCCGATACGGCCGCCCTCGACTTTCAGGGTTTCGGCAATGGTGGATCAAATTACTCTCAAGGGAGCTTCGAAGATGGTTTCGCGTTTACGGTAAACACTCCGATCACGATCACCCAGCTCGGCTACTACGATGCTAATCTCAACGGGGGAAATGGCACATTCGGCAGCCATGCCGTAGGCCTTTGGGATCTTACCACAAATACCCTTCTGGCCCAGACAAATGTGAGCTCCTCCGATCCTGCGACAGGATACTTTCGCTATGCGGCACTGAGCAACCCGATTTCCCTCAACACCTCAGACAAGTACGCGGTGGCCGGGATTACAGGCTCCAGTGATTATACGGCGAGGGTGCCGGTTGCGGCTGCAATCGGGAATGTACCTGCTGAGATCAATTATGTGAGTATCGCCACCTGGAGTACGGACCCGAGTTCAGAAAGCAGCACCACGACTACACTCATAGAGCCAAATGACTTCTCCTGGGCTGGAGGTGACACCGTCTACGGCCCGGACTTCGGCGCGAACTTCATGTTCACGTCCGCGACGTTGCCCACCGGCACCTTTTACGGCCCATACAACCCTGCCATAACAGCCGACACTCCTGCGTGCGGCGAGTTTGACGGAGATCCGCCGATTGCAATTCGGGCAATCTTACTGAAACGGTAACCGATCTTTTTGTCCCGGGGCGAGGGCGGGCGCTTAACCTTTCGCGCACTTACAATTCTCAGGACGCTGCATCGGGCGGTTCGGGCATGTTCGGGGCCGGTTGGTCGAGTTCCTACGGCGAGTCTCTGACCATCGGAGGCGACGAATCGGTGACCGTGCATCAGGCAGGCGGGGCCACTGTGGTGTTTACGTCATCCAAGACCGGTTATACCGCCCCTTCATATGTGACAGCCAAATTTGTCAAAAACAAGAATGGGACATACACGTTTACGCTTAAAAACCAGCAATCCGACACTTTCGACAAGAACGGCCGCCTCATTAGCCAGACGGACCGAAACGGCCTGGTGACCACTCTTTCGTATGGTTCGAATTGGCTGGCCGCCGTGACCGACCCTGCCGGGCGTCAGCTCGTGTTTACCACGGCGTCGAGCGGGCTCGTTTCCAGCGTGGCCGACCCTGTGGGCCGGACTGTGAGCTATGCTTATGACGGCTCGGGGAACCTGGTTACCGTCACAAACGCATGGAACGGCACTACGAACAGCATAACGTCCTACAGCTATACTTCCAACAATCTTCTTGCCACAACGACCGATCCTTTGGGCGGGCAGGTATCGAATGTATACGACAGTTCGAACAGGGTCGTCTCGCAGTCCGACCAGCTTGGAAACATTACCACTTTCTCGTACGCGGCGGGCGCCCCAAACACCACGACGGTTACAGACCCAAACGGCAATGTTTCGCTGCACACCTTCTCCAACGACCTTCTGATTTCCATGACCGCGGGCTACGGGACCGGACAGGCGGCGACCCGGGCTTACGGCTATGATTCGAATCTCAACAGGATTTCAACAACCGATGCGAACGGAAAAGTCTGGAAGGCTGCATACGACAGCCACGGAAACCCGATCGAAAAGATCGACCCGTTGGGCAATACCGTCACCACAACTTACACCTCGCGAAACGATCCGGCAACAATAACCGACCAGCTTGGAGTAAAGACGACACTTACCTACAGTTCAAAAGGGGATCTTGCGTCTTATTCCCGTCCGCTGACCGGAACTAAACTGGTTGCCACAACCACTTTCGCGCACAGCGACTCCAAATATCCCGGTGACGTAACGTCTATTACCGATCCGACCGGCGCGAAGACAACCTTCACCTACGATAAATACGGCAACAAGTTAAGCATCACCGACCCGGACGGTGGAAAGAAAACGAGAACGTTCGATATCATCGGACGGATGCTCACCTCGGTTTCTCCGCTTGGAAACGTACCCAAGGCAAAACCGGCGGCTTACACTACGAGCTACACTTATGACGCTTTTGGTAAAATTCTGACCGTCACGGACCCCCTCGGCCACAAGGCTGCGAATACCTATGACGCCAAGGAGGAGCTTACCAGCTATACGGACCGGGACGGCAACCAAACGGTCTACGACTACAGCTCGACCGGAAAGCTTCTAAAGACGGTAAGGGGTGACGGAAGCACGATCTCCAACACCTATGACGCCAATGGAAATCTTACGGTCCGGACCGACGGCAACGGGAACCAAACAGCCTTTGCATACGATGCGCTCGATCGAGTGAGCAGTGTGACGGATGCGCTGAGCAGGACTACCGCCTATGCCTATGACGGAAACGGAAACCGCATCCTGGATACCGCCCCGGACGCAGAGACGGTAAGCAGGACTTATGACGTAGCGGGAAGGCTCACGGGGGTCGCTTACAGCGACGCACAAACGCCCGCGGTAACTTACCAATACGATGAGACCGGGAGGCGCACCGGAATGACCGATGGGACCGCCGACGGATCGACGTGGATTTACGATTCGCTGGGACGCCTGACTACAGCGAAGAACGGGGCGGGACAAGCGGTTTCCTATTCTTACGATCTTCGCGGCCTCCCGACCGGCATTATCTATCCCAACAATAAGTCTATCACACGAGTATACGACAAGGACGGGCGGCTCACATCCGTTAAGGATTGGCTAAAGAACACCACCAGTTTTAAGTACGATGCGGACGGAAACCTTCTCGACACGACCTACCCGAACGGATGGACCGGCGCATATCAATATGACAAAAACGATCGGGTGACGGGCATCGATTATAAAAAAGGGAATTCGGGGCTTCTTTCATTTAGCTACACTCGTACTAACGCAGGGCTCCTTGCAAGCGAGGCGCTAAATTCCGGGACACCGACCACGTATTCATATGACGGAGTTTTGCGCCTGGTGGATGTTTCGAACCAGGTTGCTTATACCTACGACGACGCCGACCGGGTAATCGCAATGCCGGCCGTGGTAACGCTTGCCTACGACGATGCCGATCAGCTTTCGACCGCAGACGGGGGGACTTTCTCCTACGATCGGCGCGCAAACCGAATCAGCTTCGCTCCAAACTCCGGGACGACTTTAACGTTCACCTACGACGGGGCAAACAGGCTGACCGGCTATGAGGGCACGGCAACCTGCACCTACGCCTACGACGGTGACGGGCTGAGGGTTTCTAAGACACCAACAGGCGGCACAACCGAAGCATATGTATGGGACCGCCGGACCAGGCTTCCGGCAATTCTTGCCGATGGAGGCAGTTACTACATTTACGGGCCCGCGGGCATGCCGCTTGAGCAGGTGAACGGTTCTGGAGCGGCTTTCTTCTATCATGCGGACCAGCTTGGAAGCATCCGGATGATCACCGACTCAAAAGGCGCGACGGCCGCCACATATACATACGATGTGTACGGAAACACGGTTTCGAGCACCAACCCCGGGCAGGTATCAAACCCCTTCGGATACGCGGGAGCATATTCGGATGCCGAATCGGGGCTTCTCTACCTGCGCGCCCGATACTACGATCCATCTACAGCACAGTTCATATCGGGGGATCCACTCTTTTCCCGAACCGCTCACCGCTATGTTTACGCCAATGCCAGCCCGCTCAATCTCGTGGACCCGACCGGCCTGACCGGCGCCTGCACGGCCAGCGCCGGCCAGCTTAGCAACCAGGAACCTGATCCGACGTGGTTTCCCACGACCTTTTCCGACGAGGATGCCGACGGGGCTTACGATTCATCGAGCGACGCCGATCCGGATTGGGTAGCACAGACCAAGGACCCCGGGAAGACTCCAGGTGGCCGCCAACTTACCGGCGACCCCGTAGTCGATGCCGGAATTTTGAACAGGGAATTGCTCGACCAAACAACTTACGGCGTAAATGCGACGCAGGCGATGGACAAGCGGGTCCAAACGGCAGCCAATAGCACCACCGGTGTTGCTGCTATCGCGGTCGAGTCCACGCTCCCCACGGGCGGGGTCGTGAAATCGATTGGCAGTGCGATTTTGAACATCCCGTTGAATATCAAGCAGGGGCTGGTGTGGGGTTATAACAAAATCACGGGTGTACCGTCCCCCTGACATAAGGCTCGCATTGCGACACTGGCTCCCTCGACCGCCGGCGCGAAGCGAGGGGGCCAGTGTATCGAAGGGCGCCCGTAGGGCGATTGGAGTTTTACCGGCATGTTCGCGTTCATCGTGGCGCCGGTTTTAGAGGTGCATTCGCAACAGTTGCCGCGCCTTTTTCCGGCTTCAAATCTCTAAGGCCCGCCCCCAGCCACCGAAGCCAACGTGTAATTTACAACCCAAGCCGGGAGGAGTCGCAAGGCTCCCCCGGCTCCTGCTCATAAAGCCGGATTGCAAGTGAAACGAACTGCTTCAGGGTCTCCCTGGCCGCAGTTAGGAAATCCCGATTCATAAATCTCCAACTTCGGTATTCTTCTCCATTAGATTGCGCTGTACGTAGCAAATCCTTTGAGCAGCCGCCAGTTCCGGCTCCGCGATAGTCAAAATATCTCTCCTTGAAAAAACGAATTTCTGAAATACGCAAGTTTTGCAAATCATATCCGGATTAGGGTGTCCTGTTTCGGGGGGCGTGCGTATCTGTCGGGGTAGGAATCCGCGATCGGGAAAAGCCTGCGGCGAAAGATTTCTATCTAGGCCCTTGTTTTCTCTGTGCGGCCTCACAAAAGCGGCCGCGAACAGGGGCACTAACAAAACACTGTGCCCGGACTGGGCACTCACGAAACATCGTGCCCGGACTTTAAGCATTAGCCGACGGTTAGCGTGTTAAGCCCGGACCTGAGCGAAGTGAGGGTCCAGCGTCTTACGCGCTTGCGCAACGAGATGTGGAGAGTGAGGGCCTGATAATGAGCAGAAACTGTGTTGAGATCATGGAAGGCGAATTTGAGGAAGACGAGAAGCACCGCCGGATTTCCGGAGCGGGCAGGTCGGGCCTCAGCGAACCTGCTGGTTCTTTACAGCGATGATTTCAGGAAGAAGATATAAGAATAGGATCGAGGTTTCGGGCCGCCAAGTTCAATGCAGTTTCAGATCGCCGGTGGCACATATATCTTTTAATCGCAAGAACCAGTCCTATTGCCGTTTTGCTTGCATGTTTGATCAGGAAATCGTATGATTTTACGGTCTATCGAGTCCGCCCCTAAATGCGGTTCGGTGTTCGCAGAGGGTAAGGTTCATGCGTTATCCAGGTTGAAAGAAATAACGATGGAAACCCTGATATGTTATTGCTTTGGTTACACCATCTCCGACATTGAGCGGGACGTCCTGGCAAATAGTAAGTCCACCATCATGGAAAAAATCATTTTCGAAAAAAAAGCTGGTGGATGCCAGTGTGCTACCAAAAATCCTAAAGGCCGCTGATGCCTTCCCGACGTCCGCCAGGTGGTGGAAAACATAACGAGACTCAATGGGATCACACGAAAGCTTCTTTGACAAAACCCATCTCAGCGCCACCTTCAAGGCAGATCACTTATCAGTCTGAATTGAATTCTCCAGCGTGAAGGTCAGGCCTGCCATCTTGATTTTAGTCATGCGTTGGCGAATCGAGACTTTCTATCGAGATTTTAAGTCCAGCCTTGGTGCAACCTGCCGGCATTGTCAAACGCCGAACCCCTTTCATCAGGAACTTGCTGTCTGATAGCACAACCATGCTGGAAGCCAAACGACTGGTGAATCTGCCAGACGGTGGGATCAGTTTCAGGCGCGCGCTCACGGAGACACGCTTGTTCCTAAAACTCTTGTTGACCGTTACGGATGTACAACTATGGGTCTCTATGTGGACAGAGCACGCACGTTGTTGCGCACTATACCGCGTTCGATCTAAAGCCGACCGTCAGTTTCCCGGGGACCAACAAGAACGTTGAAGAAAAAGTCGCGGCTTGGAGAAGCGGTGCCAGGGCCGCAAAAGTAAGTACCAAGAGGCATCACCGTTGCTCCTGCACGAAACTCATAAGGATGCGAAAGGACAGGTTTTTCTGTTAAGTTAGCGGCATTGGGTCCGACCCCGGATTCCTATTTTGATGTCAAAAATGCCGCTCTAAGCCTACAAAACGGCTGTTTTTTACATCTCGATCTTTGGCCATAGCGGATTTGGCGTGGCCCGACCCCGGATTCGCCTGCGGGTACGGTCAACGTGGTATTGGACATTGAAATCGCTGCTTCTGCGCTCAAATTCACCATTCAGGCGGGTTAAGAGGTTCTTGATGTATTCAATTTCATCCCCGTCAAGGTGCGGTTCATTTTCCAGGTACAGGTCCATGATGTATTTCTTCGGGGCCTCTTTGTACTCTTGGAAATAGTTCCTGCACCAGCGAAGGATGGTTCTGGCCCCGGCCACTTCAAAATAACTTTCGTGGAGCCAGGGGTCTGTTTGTTCGACGTAATCGGTAGAAACAATATAGCCGGTAAGGATAATTCTTTCAATTGTTCGGTCTACTTCTTTTAGGTTCATTTCAAGTCCTTTCCCAGGATTGAGAAAGGCGCGACTTGGTGGTCTCCATTGGTAAGATGCTGTTGAGGTAAAAACATTCTATATTAACAATGTAAGTTTCATCCGCGCCAAATTACTGTGAGGCGAGCTGATTTCACAGGTCAACTCGTCTTTTTCCTTGCAAACACCTCTATGCTTCCATGTCTTTCAGGAATGCACCCATGGCCGCAGTGATTTTCAACCTCATAAGCCTTTCCGCTGTTTCCATCGAAACAAACGTCAACGCTTTCCCTAGCGGCCACACGAAATTCAAGTGTCCTCCTTTGTGCCAGTTGTAAATTGTTGCTGTGCACACGTTTAACGCTTGAGCCAGTGTTTGAATCTTTACGAAGTCGGAACCGTTAACTGTTACATAGTCCATTGTCTATCTCCTTGTTTTTGAAATTGTTAATTGTTGGTAATGTTTTATGACCTGGCAAAAAAATCACTTTTCAATTCTTCATTCAATCTCAAGTCTCAACCTCCACAGTGCATTCCTGGCGACATATGACAGCTCTAAAACATGTACGATATATGGACCTTATTCATGGAGGCAAAAATGAGCAGTTGTCAGGTAACGGGTATTCCAAAGGAAGTTTGGCGAGCATTTAGGCGTTTGTGCCTTGAAGAAGGCATTTCGGCAAATAGGAAGTTGGTGCAAGTTATTGAGGCAATGGTGATGGAGGCGCTCGATGGCACAATGGAAGAACGCAAGTATACCACGGACAATTAAACCGAAAGGGTTTTAGCAATGAAGGACGATAAACGAGGAAAAATCAAGCTGAGGAATAAACCTGAGCAGGAGGAAAACGCGCCATTGGGACAGGAACGAGTTACCGAAAAACTCTCAATCGGCGTACCCACTCAACCCCTTTTGCGCCCAACAGGTCTAACCACTTACCTTGGTCAGCGAGTTCGCCTATTGCTCCGCGACGGCTCTGTCATAATCGGTTTTTTACAAAAGCGTTTGTGGAATTATGTCCATCTGTTGAACGTCGAAGAAACCGGGAAAGATTTCAAGCTGACGGCGGACTGGTGCGATGTTGAACTTGGGACCATTGCACGAGTGTACCCAGCCACCGCTAAGGTCGAGCAAGTTCAACGGTCATAGGATTGAGAAGGCGGCAAATGTCTTCTACGCGTTTTAGCGTGACCACCGGCACAAGCTGAAAGGACCGTTGAACAAATCCGGGGGAAATTCCAGACATTGTGGCTCGGATTTTTAATTCAAGTTCTGTTCCAGATAAATGGTGGTTCAGTTTTTCCACGTCCACTTTCAGCTCACACCTAATATATTTGTGAGGTGTGAGGAACCGGCGCTTCCCTTTCACCAATTTGATAGGAAAAAAGGAAAAAGTCCTCGAAGCGAGCAGCAGAAAGCGGGAAGCGAAACACTGTTCTCCGGTTCTCGCTCCCCGCTTACTGCTTCTGGATATCAACTACTCTATTTTTACAGACTTCGAAGTTGACGTACTCTTGCCAAAGGCGTTGGTCGCCGTCACTGTAAACGTATACTTCTTCCCGCTTGTAAGGCCGGTCACAAGGTGGCTGAGGGAAGTTGTTCCGGCGCTGCCATCCACGCCTCCGCCAGGATTCGAAGTCACGGTATAGGTGGTAGGGCTGCCTCCATCCGATTTTTCGGTAAAGTTAACCGTTGCCTCCCCGACGCCCACTGTTATGATTCCAATTGTCGGCGCGGCGGGCTTCGTGCCTGGCGTCACTGAATTGCTGGCAGGATTCGAAGCTGGACCGGTCCCGACCGCGTTGGTTGCAGTGATCGTGAATGTGTACTGCGTCCCGTTGGTCAGCCCTTTTACAGTTATCGGGCTCTTGGTTCCTTTGGCAGTTACGCCGTTGAGGTGTGAAGCGTCCGGGCTGGAGGTCACCGTGTAGGTGGTTATGGGGCTTCCGTTTGCGGCCGCTTGCGTGAAGCTGACCTGTGCTTCCTTATTTTCCGGTGTCGCACTCACCCCTGTTGGCGCACCAGGAAGGCTGGCGGTTTTAGTCATTACCCCGATTATGGTGGACCCGTCTTTATTGGTCTCCGTATAGACTCCGAGCGTCTTACCAGCGTTGATAACCATTCTGAAACTTCCTATATCTGCTATTGTTATCACTCCCTGGGGCGAGATTGACAAAGTGTCTTCGAGATTTTGAGACTTGCCATTATTTGTAACACCGGCAAACGAAAACATTCCGTCAGGTTTGATCGTCATAGTGAATCTTTGCCACCAAGGATATGGGCTGAGAGCGTTGCCATGCCACACGCCCACCAAATCATCCATCGAATATGAATCGGCCATCTTGGTGAAAACAGTGAGTACGGCATCTGGATTCGTTGCAGATACCCCATACAGCCCGACTATAACACTCTTGCTGGCATCCATATAACTTGTATAGTTTGGATCGGGACAATCACCGGAGACGCAGGTTACTTCACCGTTTGCCGAAATCGCCTCTTGTGCCGATAGAGTAGCTGTGTTGCCGTTGCTGTCGCTGTAGGTCCCTTGGAAATTTCCGGTGCTGTCTATGGTACCGCCGCTGATTCGCATCCAAGAAGGGTTTGCCGGACCCCCATCCAAGCTATTGACTTCCCAGTCGGAAGCGACCAAATCATCATTCGAGTATGAACCGGCCAGTTTCACGCCGACTATTACATTACTGCTGCCGGAGCCATCGCTGGTTGTAAAGGTGCATGCCATGACCGTTTTACCCAGATCAATCTGACACGGGGCGGAATTTTTAGCAACGGTCGGTTTCATCGAGAAACCACTCGAAGAGAGCGAGAAAGAGCCGGTAAAATTAGGTATATTATCACCATCGCTTTCGGTTTCGGGACCAGTGAATGTCCCATCCGGTTTTATCGTCAGTGTGGTTCTCAACCAAAAAGGTGCGTCTGGTCCCGTAGTAACAGAGCTAAAGTTCCACGTACCGGCCAAATCGGCAAGAGTCGCTCCCTGGGCGGCCAACGGAAATAAAGGAAATAGACAGATAACGCAGATGAAAATGAACAGTCCGTACAGATGCCTCATGAGATTTGCTCTACGCATTCCAGTTCCTCCTCGGTAAGATGCCAAAAGGTGAGGTGATAAAGCCTACAAAAAAGTATTTTTTCAAAGGTGTCCGCCTTCAGCAGAAAGGCAACCCGGCTATCTATTAAGACCCGTGGCTTTCCGTCCCTATCTCTCGATGGGTTTGGCTTTTTCAATCTTGGAACATAAATCTGATAAGCAGCTTTGACTGAAGTGGGCCACCATATCAGCCTAACGGGATGTAAGATTTGAACGACTAAGCCACTACCACATAACCACGCGATAGTTCGTCACAATTGTGTTTAATTTTTGTGACAGTTGAATGTCACTTCCTCTCAGCTTTCTTATTGTCATCGACGGGCTTGTACTGCTCTGCATTTTCACGAGCACGCACATTTTGAAGGTCCTCTTCGACCTTGAAAGTGGCGATAACACCCATAGCTTCCTCCGTAGTGTGTGGGATGCCAAAAAACAAGCGTAAGAAATGTGGATGAAACATGGCGTGGTCCTTTCATTGCAGACGGACCTTTATGGATGAGGTGAACGTTTGGTGAAAGTATGAATAGCGCGACAACCCCCATTCAAAAAATGTTATAATTGTTGATGTGGTCTCAACCATAGAATATCCCTTGGGCAAGGAAATTCACAAACTCAGCATTTCTCTCCTATAGGGCGTTATGCGGCGTGCCATCCAGTCCCTTTCTATCTGTAAATCATATGTTCAATCAGATTTTGAGCCAGTGCATGAATTAAGAGCGAAAAGATTAAAAAAAAGGACTATTTTTGGGCTTAGAGGGTCGATTTAGACGGTGAAATTTGCACTCTAAGCGCCCACTTCGCCATCGGCGGTGGTGGTGGAGTAGCTCAGGCGGCCCCGGGCAGATTGGGACCATCTCTCCGCGTTAGTCGGGCAGCGGACGCGTGACCATTATAGCATGCACCTCCGACGCTTCGTCGTTTTTTTTGGGAAAGGGAGATGTATCTCTCTTCAACGGGCTCAGGGCAAGCTCTTTCCTTGCCAGGACGGAAAATCCCTCCTTTTCGAATATGAACCCTGCGGGGCGCATTAACTGTTACGAAAAGTTCTCACTGATCATCGACAGGCCAGGGAGAGTCGCGAAGGGAATGACCCTTTTCATAGTTTCAGGGTGCCCCTGAGGGACATGAACAGCTGCTTCGAAAAGTTGCGTGGTCCTCTTGGCGCTACGCGCCCCGGATAACGAGTTATCCGGGCAACCCCAGTGAAAGGCTCATCCTTTTCATGGTTTCTGGGTGTCCCGAAGGGGCATGAATAACTGTCTCGAAAAGGCCCTGGATTCCGGCCCAAAAACGCCGCCGGAATGACGAAAGTGGGAGCCCCGCCCCTTTTTATGGTTTCAGGGTGTCCAAACGGGACATGAAGAGCTGCTTTGAAATTCATGCTGCATTCCCTGCAATTATCGGATATTGTAAAGTTAACTTGCGTGTTTGACAGGCGGAGTCATCATGACTTTTGCGGATTTTTACCTGATTTGTTTCATAGTGGGTTGCGTTCTTAGCGTACTCTCGTTTCTCTGCGGCGCTTTTCATGTTCAGTTGCCCGGAGGGCTCCACCATGTCGTCCACTGCGGCGGCGGCCACGATTTTTCCCACCACGGCGGCTCGGAGTCGCAGGCGTCTCGATTCAACCTTCCGGCCATTATGGTTTTTCTAGCGTGGTTCGGCGGCGCCGGCTACCTGGTGACCAGTCTGTACGGCTTGGGTTTTCTAATTGTCCTGGGGATTGCATGCTTTTCGGGTTTGATCGGGGGCTCGATCGCCTTTTGGTTCCTGGCGAAGGTGCTCATGGGGCGCGATCTCGCCATGAAGGAGTCCGACTACCGGATGACCGGCATGCTAGCGACGGTAAACAGTCCGATTCGCAAAGGACGAACCGGGGAGATCGTCTACTCTCATGGGGGGGCGCGCAAGGTCTCCGGGGCCCGGAGTGAAGACGGAGAGGAGATCGGCAGGGGCGAAGAGGTCGTGGTCATTCGCTTCGAAAAGGGCATCGCTTTAGTCCGTCGCTGGACCGAGATCGAGAGCCGGTAAATCAGCCGGTGGCGGCTGAGTCATCTTGCCGGCAGCCAATTGAGCAAGGAGGGGGCTATGTTTGGAATTCCGGTTTACGTGTTGGTGGTGGCAGGGCTTATCGTGGTCTCCACCGTGCTCATCATGAGCCTTCTTGTCCGGCTCTACCGCAAGGCCGGTCCACATCAGGCGCTCGTGGTGTACGGATTTCGCGGGACGCGGGTGGTGCAGGGCGGAGGCACTGTGGTTTTCCCGCTGCTCGAGGAGTGCCGGGATCTGTCGCTCGAGCTGATGTCCTTTGACGTGGCCCCGCAGCAGGACCTTTACACGCGGCAGGGGGTTGCAGTTACGGTCGAGGCTGTTGCGCAGATCAAGGTGAGATCCGATCCCGAATCCATCAGGACTGCGGCCGAGCAGTTTTTGACCAAAACCGAGGAAGAGCGCGAAAGCCTGATTCGCCTTGTCATGGAAGGGCACCTGCGCGGTATCATCGGTCAGTTGGCGGTCGAGGAGATAGTAAAAGAGCCCGAAATGGTGGGGGACCGCATGCGAAACACCTGCGCCAACGATCTCAGCAAGATGGGCCTGGAGGTCATTTCATTTACGATCAAGGAAGTCCGCGACAAGAACGAATACATAACCAACATGGGCCGGCCCGATATTGCGCGAATAAAACGCGACGCGGACGTGGCGTCGGCTGAAGCGGCGCGGGATACGGCCATAAGACAGGCGCTGGCGCAGCGTGAGGCGGCGGTCGCCAGAGCGCAGGCGGACCAGGAGCGGGTGCTCGCCGAAACGCTGTCACAGGGCAAACAAGCCGAGGCCCAGCGCGACCTGGAAGTCAAGAGGGCTACTTACCAGGAATCGGTAAAGCGCCAGCAGGCTCAGGCCGACAAGGCCTACGATATTCAGGCCAACGTGATGCAGCAACAGGTCATAGCCGAGCAGGTGAAGGTCCAGCAGGTTGAAAGGGAGCACCAGATCAAGGTCGAGGAAGCCGAAATCATCCGCGTTGAAAAAGAGCTGATCGCAACCGTTCTGAAGCAGGCCGAAGTAGAGCGGCAGCGGATCGAAACCCTTGCCAACGCCGAGAAGCAGCGTTTGATCGCCGAAGCCAACGGCAGGGCGGAAGGTGTCCGGTTGGAGGGTACCGCCGAAGCGGAAATCATTCTGAAAAAGGGCGAAGCGGAAGCAAAGGCCATGAACGTCAAGGCGGAAGCGTTCCAGGAATACAACCAGGCCGCTGTGCTCGACAAGCTGCTGACCGGTTTGCCCGAAATCGTCCGTGCTCTTGCCACCCCTCTTGCCAACGTGGACAAAATCACCATAGTATCTACGGGAGACGGGGATTCGCAGGAATCAGCAAGCTCACCGGAGACATCACCAAAATGGCCGCCCAGGCCCCGGCGCTTTTTGAAGCGCTGTCAGGAATGTCCGTCACGGAGCTGCTCTCAAAGATCCGCCTCATTGGAGACAAAGCTCCTAAACCCAAAGACCCGCCGGCCTTAAAGGAAAGTTGAAACGGTCCGGCCGCCCGTCTGATTGTCAAGATACCGAAAGGAGGGCTCAATGACGCTGCTCGAAAGAGTCTCGATGTTGATTCGCTCGAATCTGAACGACTTGATCGATAAGGCCGAAGACCCCGAAAAAATGGTCAAGCAGATCATCCTGGACGCCGAAGCGGAGCTGCGCGAATTGAAAGGCCAGGTGGCAGTTTCCGTAGCCGACCAGCATATGCTCGAACAGAAGTGTAAAGAGCATCGGGACAAAATGGCCGACTGGATGCACAAAGCCGAGCTTTCCCTCGACAGGCAGGAGGAGACGCTGGCGCGGGTTGCCCTGGAGCGCTACTTGAGCTTCCAAATGCTGGCCGGGGAAACCGAAAAACAGGTGATCGAACAAAAAGGCGAGGTGGAAGGCCTCAAGTCTCTGCTCTCCCGCCTGGAACAGAAGCTGGAGGAGGCACGCTCGAAGGGCGAACTGCTGGTTGCCCGCAGCCGGCGCTCCCAGGCGCTCGACAAGGCAAGCGGGGCAAGGCTGGGTGCAGAAGACCGCATGCAGAGCGAAACCCTTCATCATCTCGAGCAAAAAGTAGAGTTTGCCACGGCGCTAAGCCGCGCCAAGGTCAAAATGGCCGAAGACGATCCGGAAGAAAAGCTTAACAAGATGCAAAGGGACGAGCAGGTAGACTCCCTCATGGCCGAGCTTAAGCGAAAGAGAGCGGGGGAATAGGGGAGTAGGGGAGTAGGGGATTAGGGGAATAGGTGAGTGGGTGGAACCTAGCTCAGAATGAAACGTTGCCGGTCACTGGCCAGGGTAAATTTGTTCTACCGCAGAGGACGCAGAGGACGCAGAGGACGCAGAGAAAAGAATATGGACTGTTTTCTCTGCTCGGCCTCACAAAAGATCGTGCCCGGACTAGAAGCATCAACCAGCGGTTAGAATGTTAAGCCCGGACCTGAACGAAGTGAGGGTTCAGCATCCTACGCGCTTTCGGGCCATCACCGCGAACCCGAACATAGTGAGGGTTCCTCTGCGTCTGCTGTGGATTCGGTGGTTCGCAGAGAATTGGTCATGGGCAGGTCATGGAGAGGGCGCAGAGATGATCACCATCGAACGTTTGATCGGAACCAATCCTAACCAGACGATCTTACAGTAAAATCACGTCGGAACAGAACACCCCTGGGTCTATGGCCCATTCACTTGCCTTTCGACCACCAGCCACCGCCCAGGGAGACAAACAGGGCCGTGGTGTCCTGAAGACGGAGCGCCTGAGCCTGTACGAAGCCCAGCCGGGCCTGCTGATACTGGCTGTCGGCGGAAAGTACCTGCAGATAATTGACCTGCCCCGCTCTGTAATTGGTCGCCGTAAGTTTTAGTGTACGGTCGGCGACTGCAAGCGATTCGGATTGAGCCGCGAGGGTTTTAGCGTCGAATTCCAATGCGCGAAGGGAATCGGCCACCTGCTGGAAGCCGGCCACTACAGCCTGCCGGTAAGCTGAAAGTGATGCCTCATAGGCCTGGATGGCGGCGCGCCGTTGAAACCACAGGGTCCCGCCATGAAATATAGGAGTGGCGAGATCGACGCCCAGGGACCAGACAGGGTTGAGTTGAGCGATGGCCGTACTCACCGACCCATAGTTTCCGTTCAAGGTGATGCTGGGGAACATAGCTGCGGTCGCCACCCCGATGTTGGCGGCGGCGCTGTGCAGTTGCGCTTCGGCGGCCAGAATGTCCGGGCGGCGGCGCACCAGTTCTGAAGGCAATGCAACCGGGATTTCAGCCGGAAGGGGGATTCCGGCCAGATCGAACGTTGGCGGCGCCCATTGCTCCGGCTTTTGTCCCACCAGGGCCGTCAGCAGATGCTGCGCCTGACTGAGGCTTTTTCTGAGCGGCGGCAGGGTCGCTTCGGTAGCGGCGAGTTGCGCGCGGATTGCCAGAACATTGGAATAGGGGACCGTTCCGGCTTTGGCCTGGTTATTCGTGATTCGTAGCTGTGCATCTTGGAATGCGGCGATCTGCTCAGTGGCTTCGATTTCCGTTTGGTAGGCAGCCCCGGCGATGCAGGCATTCACCACATTGCCGACAATAGTAAGATAGGCGGCCCGGGCAGTCTGCTCCTGATAGTCCACCTGCGCGGCGAGGTTTTCCACCGCGCGGCGCTCCCCGCCGAATATATCCAAAACGTAAGTTACCGTACCGCTGAGTGTGAAGAGGCTGAAAAGGTTACTCTGTGCCGAGCCGCCAAATTGCGCCAGTGTAAACTTCTCCCGAGTGGCGTCGAAGCCGGCGTTGACCTGGGGGAAAAACACGCCATAGCCTGCCCGCAGGTTGTCCTGGCTTTGACGCAAACTCGAGAGCGCCGACTGGAGGCTGTGGTTTTCATTGATCGCCTTCCCGACCACCGTATCGAGTTCAGGGGACTCAAACAGGCGCCACCAGTCTTCGGTGATTTTCGCTCCCATATCGAAGTGTTGCGCCTGACCGTCTGCGGCCGCCGTTTGTTCCGGCGCCTGCTCGTGGGTGTATTGTGTAACCGGAGGCGGTTTGGGGCGCACGAAGTCAGGTCCGACAGCACAACCCGCCGCGAACAGGGCGAAAAAAGCAAAAAGATGCACCGCTGAGACGCAGAGACCGCAGAGACGGCTTTCAGAAAGAATTCCGGCCAAAATGACCGCTTGACTCGTGCCTCGCGAAGCGTTGAATATATTAGCATCCATTCGCTTACTCACCGCTTTTCGCTTCGAGGTAGACGTCCACAAGTATCCCCGGGTAGACATGCAAAGCCTTTGGCGGTTCGAACCGAAACAGGACTGACAGGTCCCTTACGTCCACCCGTTCGGTCCTTTGATTCGACAGTTCAACTTTGGGAATGACATAAGGCGCCACCCGCACGAATTCCAGTGGTATGCTGATGTCGGTTCCCCTCAAATACATCCGGGCGTTCATCTCCGAGAACGGAGGAAGCCTCGGGACGAGAATTTCATCTACGAAACATCGGACCTGATAGGTGGGCTCGGCCCCACCCAAAACGATAACAGGGGTATAGGCCTCAGAATAGGTCTCGTAGAGGCCTGTTGTGGATACAAAGCTGCCTTTGGCGGCGTTGATCGAAAGAATGACCCCGTCAACCGGCGCCCGGATAATGTATTTGGCCAACAGCGCCTTGCCGGACTCATAAGTTTTAACCAGCGATTCGTATAGATGCTGCTGGTTTTGGATGTCGTAGATCCAGGCGCCTGCCTTGGTCAGTTCATAATTTTTCTGCGCGATTCCCAAATTGCCTTCGGCCACCTTTTCCGCATTGATCGCGTCGGTCAACTGTTGCTTGCTTACCGATTGAGGGTCGAGTTCGAAGGACTTTTTCACTATGGCCAGGTCGTCCTTCGCGGTCTTGAGGCTCGCTGCCGCAGCTTCCACCTGCGCCTTTGAGACTGCGAGGACTTCTTTTCTAGGCTGCGCCTTGAGTTCCCTGAGCAACGCCAGCGCAGCTTCGGAAGCAGCCTTTTGCTGCGCCACGGTGGCCTTCTGGATCGAATTGTCAATCACAAGAAGCGGCGTCCCCTTGGACACTGTGGCGCCCTCAGCAACCAGGATATTCGTGACAGTCCCCGGTACTTCGGGAAATATGTTGATATTTTCCCCGTTGGGCTGATAGCTTTCAATGATGCCCTCGGCGTAAATACCTTTTGCGTAAGGGTTCTCGGCGGGAGGAAACGCAGGAGGCAGAGGCGGTTTCGATGACGCAGAGAAATGGGCGTTGACAATGCCCGCCAGAATGCCGGCGATAGCCAGCACGATAAGCAGCTTAGTCCTCAATCTCGCCTCCTTTCATGATTTTCATGATCTTCCCGTCTTCCAAAGCGATAATACGATCTGCAAATTCGTATATTCTGCTGTCGTGCGTGACGATCAAAATGGACCTGGTGTCATTAAGGAAGTTATTTTTCACGAACTCGATGATCTTCTTGCCGGTGGTCCCATCCAGCGAAGCGGTCGGCTCATCGAAAATCAGGATATCCGGACTACCGACAATGGCCCGGGCTATCGCCACGCGTTGCTGTTCGCCTCCACTCAACTTGTTCGGGAGAAGCGGGGCCTTGTCCGCCAGCCCCACCGCGTCCAGAAATTTCACAGCGGTCTTCATCGACCATTCCCAGTCCAGCTTTTTGAAAATCAGAGGGATCGCTACATTTTCCATGGTGCTGAGCTTCGGGAAAAGGTGGTAGTCTTGAAAAACGAAGCCGACCTTATTGAGTCTGAAATCGGCGATTTCTTTTGCGCTAAGACCCCAGATATCCTTACCCTCCACCACCACGCCGCCGGAATCGGGTTTGAGTATGCCTGAAATCATGCTCAAAAGGGTCGTTTTGCCGCTGCCCGACGGACCTACGAAGTAGAGCATTTCACCGAAATAAGCTTCGAAACTAATGCCCCGAACGGCCCAGGTCTTGGCCTCGCCCTCTCCGAACGATTTTTCCAGTCCGGTTGCTATCACTGCCGCCTCGGCCATGTTAACCTCTGAAGATATCGAAGGGTTGCACCTTCATGACTTTTCTGATCGCCAGAAAGGCTCGAGAAGGCGGCAATCAGTATCACCATGACGAACGCCAGCCCGAGGTTCCAATAACCTATATCGGCTGTATAGTCCGGGACGAATTTTTTCCCAACGGTAATGAGAAGCGTACTTACGCCCACGCCAAGGCCGTAGCCTGTAATTGATGCGAATGACACCTGGAACAGGATCATGTAAACGAGCTCGGAATTACTGGCCCCGATCGCTTTGAGCGCTCCGAACTTTTCGAGGTTTTCAAGAACGAAAGTGTAGAAAGTCTGGCCGGAAATGGACAGGCCGACCAGAAAGCCTATGAAAGTCATCACAAGTATGTTGGTCCCGACGCCGGTCTGGTAAATATAAAAGTTGGTGATTTTGTCCTCGAATTTTTGCTCGGTCAACCCCAGATACCCGATCTTTGCAACTGCATCCAGTATCTCGGGTATGTCTGCCTCACTCTTGGGTTCCACAAGGATGTAGCCAATGGTGAACCTGGCGTTTGGCAAATACTGCACGGCCCGGTTGTAAGTGGTGTAAAGCGTGGGGATGCCGAAAAGACCGCTTACAGGCACCTCTGCGATGCCCACTATGACTCCCCTGTGGTCATTTATCTCGAAGGTTGTTCCAATGGTGGGGTTTCCCAGTTTGGAATAATCCGTGTCCTTCACAACAATAAAGGCGTCAGCTCCGTAAATGTCATTTATGTTGCCTGCGATCAGATTGGGTCTGCCTACAAGGGTGGCATCATCGAGTCCGAGAACGGTCGCCGGCTGCCAGTTCCCGTTTCTCATTTTGACAAGTCCTACGCCGGAATAGATATCCACGGCATATTTTACGCCATTTATGCTTTTGACCAAATCCAGCACATAGTCCGGCATCGGAATGGTATTAAGGGGGTTTTGAAGCGAGGGGTCCATGACCCAGATCCTGGCACCGATATTGGTGATAGTTGCCGACGCCTTGGCCAGGATGCCGGAGAATATGGATGTGAGCTGCACGATCAGGAAAATGGCAAAAGTTATTCCCACGATCAGAGCGGCAAATTTACCACGGTCATTTACAAGGAGCTTCAAGGCGATTTTCAATATTCCGATCATTGGACATTGCCTCGGGGAGAGCGGCGATCATGCGAAGGAGCCAAAACGCGAAAGCGTAAACTATACTTCTAAAGGGCAGTCGAGGCCAGTTGAAAGACGACAAGGTTTCTGTCACGAAAAGACTATTCACCGCGGAGACGCGGAGACGCAGAGACGCGAAGGGAATGACACTTTTCATGGTGTCAGGGTGCCCCTTAGGGACATGAACAACTGCTTCGAAAAGTTCCCACGCGAAGACTGATCATCGACAGGCCAGGGAGAGACGCGAAGGGAATGACACTTTTCATGGTGTCCCAAAAGGGACGTGAGTTACTGTTACGAAAAGTTTTCCCACGCGAAGACTGATCATCGACAGGTCAGGGAGAGTCGCGAAGATATTTCACGCGGAGACGCGGAGACTGGGCATGGTCAGGCCAGGGAGAGGAAAGCAATTGAACAAACCAGACGCGAAGGGAACGACGCTTTTTATGGTTTCATGGTGTACCGAAGGGACAGGAGGAGCGAAAAGGAGGTATTTTTCGTCTTGCAAGGGAAGAGCTTGTCTTGAGCCTGCCGAAGGGAAGGTTTGCGTAGAGGCGTGCAGCGGCCCCGCTTCCGGTCATGGACAGATCAGGGATAGCGTCGAGGTCCTGCCCGCGCCGCGGCCGAAGGCAGCGGCACAGGCAGGTGGTCTTGCCCGCCTAAACCTCTGCCGCCGCCGGAGGCAGCGGCCATCCCGGCTGCGGCCCTGCCGCCCATGGCGGAACAGGGCACTTTTCGGATGGAAACGAGGCTATTCCGTCACAATTATCGTTCCTTTCATCTTGTCGTGGCCGGTCCCGCAAAAATTATCACAGTGAAAGGGAAACGTGCCGGCTGTCGTAGGGGTAAATTCAAGAGTGGTTGTTTTTCCAGGATTGATATCGGCGCGAATCCCCAGTCCGGGGCAGTCAAAACCGTGGAGCCTGTCCAGGGAGGTGAGTTCGAGCACCACTGGAACGCCCTTCTTAACGGTGATCTGGCTGGGTGAGTATTCGAACTTCTTTGCGCTCACCTTGATTACCTGCTTTGCTTCCTGCGCCATGGATGAGGAAGTGAAAAATGCCGCTACAAAAACGACTAACGCCAAGCTCATCCCAAACAACACTCTCTTTTTCAGTCTCATCGCGATACCTCCCCTGTTATCGGATATTCCGTCATAAGCAATTTTGCCGGATTGGTCCGAGCATGCACGCCCCGAAACCCAAGGCCCCGATACGGCGCAGCAGGGTCCCATGGGACCGGCGCCTTAACTGCAGCAGAAGGAGGGGGTAACGGATACATCGACCCTTTGCAGGCATGATGGGCGATCTGTTTGCTCATGTGACGGTTTTCCTGATGAATATGGCCGTAGAGCACCACAACGTTCTTAAACGGCGTCAGCAACTTTACAGCCTCTGCCCCGTCCCGGGTGTACCACTCCCATTCGGGCTTCAGATCGAAAAGCGGGCGGTGAGTGAAAACGACTATCGGCGTCTCCTTATGGAGCTTTTGCAAATCGTCCGCGAGCCACTGCAACTGGGCGTCTCCAAGGACCGCCCTGGGGTCCGATACGTTGTCCAGGGCTATACAATGAACACCCTTGTGATCGAAAGAGTAGTGCATTTCTCCGCCGATTACTTCCTTATAAGCTTCTCCACCATCGAGCGAAGCATCATGCTCGCCGGGCAGGAACTTGACATTTTTCACCTTCAACCCGCCTGCAATGCTGCGAAACTCGGTCAAGCGTTTGCGCCGTTCCTGATCATCGTCTGTGACGTGGGTCAGGTCGCCGGTAAACATTATAAGATCCGGCTCCCTCTTAAGATTATTAATCGAGGCAACCGCCTTCTGGAAGGTGCCCGCAAAATCCGGATTGGCCTGCTGGTTGTTAAAACCCCAGTGGACATCCGAGATCTGCACAAAGACAAAATCGTCAGCGCCGGCGGCAAACAACGTGTTTTCCCAAAGGCCGGAAGCCAGCCACACACTGCCGATCCCGGCGAGTTTCAAGAAATCTCGTCGGTCAAAATCAAGGTTCATAGAGTCTCCTCTGCTTGTAGGAAGGGGCAAACCTAACACTGCCGGCAGGAAGCGCATAGCGCAATCGCTGTTCCCATGCGACTCCAGAGGCTTATTTTTCGCCTGCGTCCTGGCGCGTATTATTTAGTTTCCGTCCGGAAAGGGTCCTTTTCCGCCCTGGGGCGGTGGGACCCGCCCCGCGGAGCGTCGAAATTGACTTTCGGCAGTGGCACAGGCAGGATCGATCTCGACGCTATCCCTGACTTGTCGATGACCAGAGGCGGTACATGAGTACGCCTCCGCGCAACCCCTCGATTTCCTTGCCAGGACAAAAAATGCCTCCTTTCCGAACAGAAACCTCGCGGGGCGTAGAGTTCAGATAAGGTGAAATTCTCATACGTTTATAAGGTAAAATTCGCCTCTGTTTATCCGGGTTTCCGGATGGACACTATTTAAGATGAAGACACCATCGTGTCAACGGTTGGAGGGTTTTGACGCTCAGCGCCTGCTCAACGCTGAAATTTCGTTTTCATTTGAGCAGAGCGATCAGGGGAGAGAGTGTGAGCGGGCTGAGGATGGTGGAAAGGAATACTACGTTTGTGACAAACGCCGGTTCGACCTCAAATTCTACGGCCAGGATCGTGGTGATAACCGCCACCGGCATGGCTGACTGGAGGATACCCGCCTGCCGGGCGGCCCCGCTGAGTCCAAGGAACTGTGCGAATAAAAAACCCAGCGCCGCCGATACGACCAATCGAAGCCCCACGGCCAACCCGACCAATCGCAAACCGGCGGGCTTTGTTGCCCGTTCCAACTGCATCCCCAGCACTAAGATCATAACGGGGATGGCCGCGTCACTAAGCAGTTTGATCGGGCGCATCAGAAAAGATGGAGTCACCACACCGGTGAGAATCACGACAATGGCAGCCGCCGAAGCGTAAATGCTTGGAACTCTCAGTACGCTCAATATAGCTCCACGGAGGCTGCTACGCCCGCTGGACGCCAGGAAAACGCCAATAGTGTACGTAAAGACAATACTCACGACGAAATAGATTGCGGAGCGTGCCAGCGCTTGGTCCCCAAAAACAAATAATGTAAGCGGCAGGCCGTAGTTGCCTCCGTTGGCGAACATCACGACTACTATGAAGGCGCTGGCCATTACCCGGTCGAGCCGCAGCGCACGAGTCACCAACCATGCGATCAGTCCGATACCGAGTATCGTGCCAAGCGCAAACAGCGTCAGCCGTCCGAACTCGTCAGCGTTGACATTGGAAGTGACAAGCACATCGAAAACAAGGCATGGCGTGAGCACATAGAGGGTAGCCCGGGACAGTGTCTGGACATCGGCCGCCAAATAGCGCACCATCAGAAAGCCGACGCCGGCCACAATGAAAATGGGCAAGACGTTTTGCACAAAGATATCAATTAGTTCCATTGGATATGCCCCTCCATTTGCCGCAAGTGCCCGCTCCGAGGCGGTGGGGCGGTGGGACCCGCCAGCCAGGACCGCCACTGCCTCCGGCGGCGGGGCGGTGGGACCGCCAGCCAGATTCGCCGCTGCCTCCGGCGGCGGCATGGGCAGGATCTGGACGCTATCCCTGATCTGTCCATGACCAGAGGCGGTACCTCCGCATCGCTCCGCGATGAGTGAACAGTGGCCAGTGAGCAGTGAGCAGAAAAAGCTTTCAAGCTAAAATCCCCCCTGCCCCCTTCTGAAAGGGGGGAAGCTGAATTTCCTTGCACCTTTCGGTGCGGCGGTGGGCAACCCGGAAATGTCGGGGCGCCAAACTATACGCGCCATGGCGAAAAATGCCTTCTTTCCGAATTGGAAACTGTTGGTATCTCAGCCGGGGTTTCCGGATGGACACTACTCTACCATGGAGAGCCGGTTATGAGCTATACTCGATCTCGTTGAGCCGGATCAATCGGGCAGTTTGGCGTGGCCTTCAACATCCAGGGGGAGGACAATGAAATGAAAGTCTTTATCACCGCTCGGGTGCCAGAGGAAGTTTTGGCCCGAATTACCCTGGAGCATGCAGTGGAAATACACGATGAAGACCAGCCGGTCAATCGCGCCAGGATGTTCGAAGGTGTTGAAAACAAGGAAGGGCTTTTATGCACGATTACCGACCGCATCGATAAAGAGGTCCTGGAGCGTGCGCCGGGCCTTAAGATGATTGCCAATAACGGTGTGGGCTATGATCATATCGATATTGTGGCTGCAACCGCGAGAAGAATTCCAGTGACGAACACTCCAGGTGTGCTGACGGACGAAACCGCCGACCTCACATTTGCCCTGATTTTGGCTAGCGCCCGAAGAATTGTTGAAGGGGACAGGATGACCCGGAACGGAGAATTCAAGTACTGGGCGCCCTTGCACTTCCTGGGCTCGAAGGTGAGCGGAAAGACCCTTGGAATCGTGGGCTTCGGCCGGATCGGGCAGGCGGTGGCAAGGAGGGCGCGCGGATTCGACATGAAGATCGTCTATAACAGCAGGACCCGCCTCGATCCTTCGCAGGATAAGCGCCTGGGTGTCTCCTACATGCCGCTTGCTGAACTCCTTCGGGAAGCCGATTTCGTTTCGCTCCACGTTCCCATGGGGTCTTCGACCCGACACCTGATAGGAAGCCGGGAACTGGAGATTATGAAACCATCCGCCTGCCTTATCAATACGGCCCGGGGTCCGGTGGTTGACGAAAAGGCGCTGGTTGAGGCCCTGCGGCACGGGCGCATTCGCAGCGCAGGTCTGGACGTCTATGAAAACGAGCCTGAATTAAGCCCTGGTCTTTTAGACCTGAAAAATGCGGTTTTGCTTCCCCATATGGGGAGCGCCACCATCGAAACACGCACAAAAATGGCCCTGATGGCCGCAGAAAACCTTCTGGCCGGGCTTCGGGGCGAACGCCCCCCCAACTGCCTGAATTGGGAATCAGTGGGCCGGTGATCGGGGAAGCAGGTGAACCACCGATACACTTTGATATACAGACCGCCCCACATACTTTTCCCGGTACTTCACCAATGACGGCGCCTATGAGCCAAATAGCCTCCCAGTGTGATTGCCACAGCCAAAAAGCCCCACTGACCAAGGGCCGGCACCGGGGCAGGAACAGCTCCAGCTATGACGCTGCTTGACGCCACCGAAGCCGGGCCGGTCCCGTCGGCGTTGGTGGCAGTGACCGTAAAAACGTAGGAGTCGCCGTTGGTTAGCCCTGTGACGGTGACAGGGCTTGAGGCGCTCGCAACGGAGGCCACGGCAATAAAAGTACCATTGCTGACAAGGTAAGCGGTGACAGTGTATGAAATGATGGAACTGCCGCCGGTAAAGTATACGGTGGCCTGCCCATTGCCGGCCACCGCCGTCACCCCGGTCGGGGCGGCGGGGAAAAGCAACTCCGCGTTTACGAGCGCATCGGCATCTACCGAACCCAGACCCGTGACGGCGCAATAGCTTCCTGAACAGGTGTATCCCGTCACTCCATCATAACTATTATTGCCTGAAGTTATGTCGTGAAAGACCCCTAAGTTGTGAAAGGCCCCTGAGCTTCCGTACTGCTCATTGCCGATCTGGTAAAACTGCACATTGGCGTTTCCCTGGCTCTGGCCTCTTTTCTGCACGACAAGCGCCATAAGTCCGGCAAATGATGGAGATGATGCCGACGTGCCACCTACGCTGTATAGGCCTTGCTCCCCGTTGACAGTTTGCACGACAAGGTAGCCATCGTGGTTGGATGCGCTAAGGGAGACATCGGGCACCCAACGATTAGTCGCTCCTTTTCCCGATGTCGGGACCCCCGGCGCTACCTGCCATGACGGCTTGGGGTATATTGTCGAATAGCCGCCGCCTGAAGCATACGAACCCTGGTTCCAACCCACTTCCGGTATGTAGCTTATGGCGGAAGTGTATCCCGAACCCGAGTTCGACGAGTTCCAATAATTGCCTGGATCGGTCCCTTCATTGAATTGGGTACCCCCCACAGCCACATTGTAGGGTGTTGAAGCGAGCCCGTTGACCCCGAGTGACGCTCCGTCGCATCCTGCAGCGCCGAAATCGCCCGAGGAGACGAAGGATGTGATGCCCTGGAGGACGGCTTGCAGATACAGATTATTGTAGAAAGTATTTTCACTCGCTCCCATATCCTGCTCGCAGGCGCCGAAGCTTGTGCTCATCACCGGCGCCTGATTGTTGTCAACGATATACTGGGCTGAGAGAGTTACGCCATCCGTGGATTCGGTTGACTTCGATGTAACGAAGAAAATAGAGGCATTTGGCGCCACAGCGCCCGACCATTCAACGTCAAGGTCGGCTTCAAGGTCCTCGTTGGGGTCCTCGGGGGTGTCTATATCACCGGGGTCGGGGCCGTTCACTATAATCTTGGGAGGATTGGCAGACAGCCCCATCATACTGCGGAACGTCGTCCAGTCGGAGCTGAGAAAGGACGGGTTGGTGCGGCCCACTATGGCGATTTTTTGGCCGGTGCCGTTGATTCCGGCGCTGTAGAGCGGATTGAGGTCGTAGATTATCGCAAAGTCTCCAGGCGACAGATAGTTTGTGCCGCCGGAGGTGTAATCAGGCTGGACGGAACGCGCTCCCGTATGCATCATTTTGAGCGAGAAATTATGGAGAGAGACGACGCCTGCCACAAGATCCGACAACCCTCGCGGAATAGAAGGATCGTTAACGTTTGCATGACGAAGTTGGCCGTTAACATTATAATTGTCGATCTGCGTATGGAAAACGCGCTCGACATCGGCCACCGAACCTGAGAAATTTATCCACAGGCGCCCCTTGGCGACCTCATCGATGACAAAGCCGCTGGAAGCAAGCCAACCGGTTATCGCATCGATATCCTCGGATGGCGGTCCAAACTGCGAGCCGAATTCATCCGGAGTGAGCCATTGATGGAAGTTGGGGGAGGCAGGATCGTGGAGTCCCGTGAGGATGCTGCCCAGTTCGGCTTGTTTGCCGTCACTCAAACGCAAAGTGAGTATCATCCGTTCCATCCGGAGGGACGGGTCCGCCGCTCCCCTGTCGAATTCGGGGCGGGCAAGCGGATGCACATTTCCATGCAGGATGAGAGTATCATTGTTGTCGATAATACGGGGCGAGAGCGCCAGACAAGGCGATGCAGCAAATAACATTGCCAGGCCGAAAAACATAACGAGGTTCACGAAGAACCCTTTGACGATGCTTTTCACTTTTTATCCTCCTCAGGTTTCAAAAAGAAAACACGGAAAGAGACCTGACGAGGAATAAGCGGTCTAAGCATCCTGCCGGGAATTTCGATAAGACGTTCCATTTGCCCACCTTATGCGACTGTTGGACTATTGCCCAGGTAAGAAAACGACCCCAAGAACTAAACCTGCAAGGGGCGCCTGAAGCAAAAAAAAGCCAGGAATGAACAGACTTGTCCGTTCAAATTCCGGGCTTTCTGGTCCCATGTATCAGGTCAGCAAAGTACCGCAAAAAGTTATTTCGCCAGAGTGATTTCACTCGGGCCGACATGCGAAGGGATTGGCTCAGTCCCCTGCGGCAAGTTCAAAAAAAAACAGCGCGCTTCCCGCTCAGCGGAAAGGCAACCCGGCTATCTCAGAAATGGCAGGAGTTTGAAAAAATCCAGCTTTGGTTTTTGCAATCTTCGGATATAAGCCGGGTAAGCGGCCCTCATTAGAGTGGGCCGCAGCTCCAAAGGAGCTTAGTGGCAAATCATTACGAAGCCGCGACAAAGAGGTTAAATTTAGGAGGCAATGGCCCTTCCCAAGTGAAACCGAAATGAGTCTTCAGAATAGGAAACCGACGGAAATTACAGGGCATAAGCAGACAAAAGGTGAGAAAATTCGGGCGGTCTTTCCCGTTAGTGTTTCCAAAATAGCTCTTGACTCCGGCCTGCCACCGGTCAAAATACCCCCTCAAGGATTTTCATCACGGCTGCCGCTCATTAAACTTATGCGAACCGAAGCACGAAAAGAGACATCCACTATGAAGCGAAAACGGGCGGTTAAGGCAGAGACCGCCGACCTTGGGCCCTGGTCAAACCTGAAGTTTTCCGCTGGTTTCGTCATCAAGTTTCTCGCTTGCTCCATTGTGCTGTATGCTCTGGCAATCTGGCTGCCGGAGTCCGCTTTCGACACGCTCAATGAGAACACCGCCCGGATGGCTGCCTATTGCCTCAATTTGGTTGGGATGCATCCGGTCCTTTCCGGACGCAGTCTCAGCCAAAACGGCTTTGCGGTCAGCGTTATTACGGAATGCTCGACCCTCTACATGGGTATCCTGTTCTTCTCCTTTGTCCTTTCTTACCCCGCCACTTTGCGGAGGAAGTTCATAGGATTCCCCCTCGGGGTTGCGGTGCTTCAAGTGGGGAACATCTTACGCATTGCGGCGGTGTTCGCCATTGGAGTGCAAAGCCGGGGATCATTTGATCTCGTCCACGTCTACCTTGGGCAAGTCCTGATGGTTCTTTTCGTCCTAGCCGTCTGTCTCGCATGGCTTAGGATATGGGAGGAGCCACTCACGCGCGAGCACGACATTCTATCTTTCCTCATTCGGTTTCTTGCCTTCAGCAGTATTCCGTTTCTTCTATGGCTTCCCCTGAACAAGGAATACGTGAAGCTCGGCGACCAGGCAGTGATCGGCCTTTTTTCACTACTCAACTACCGGCTCGTGATGCCTTACCAACACGCAATCTACTATCAAACATTCAATGTTGTGACATTTACAGGTCTTGTACTTGCTACCCGGAAGCAGCCGCCAAAGTGGAAGTTCCAACTGCTTGCGGTGGGGCTTGCAGCCATTTTCATCATGCAAATTCTCTTCAGGGTCTGCAATGTGCTGGTGACAGCCTTTCACAATGAGCCGGCGGACAGGCTGGGAGCAGGCATAAGCATCTCCGGGCAATATCTTCTGCCTGTGGGGCTCTGGCTGCTCATGGCCGGGAAGAAAACGAGGGCCTCAAAACTACCACAACACCACAGCAAATTGACCGTATCGTCACGCAAAGGATCCCCGCATAGGCTATAGGCTTCTTACATCGTGTCTCTTACTACTGCCTGTATCTCAACTCGAACCTTAAAGGCGCTTCACCCGCAATTTTCCCGGCTTCATTCATCACCAACGTACGTTCTCTGGGCAGCCGCACGACCGCGCGCACGCGAATGGCCTCGCCATCGAACTCGACCTCGAGGGTCGACATGAAAAAAGGCAGCGTGGTGGAAAGGCGTGCTTTAATATCCGCGGCCAGCGCCCTCATTTTGAGCGCCCTCATGGATTTTTCATCTATGAGGCGGTCTTTTTCTGAAAGAAGTCCTGTGATGCCGGCGGCGATCCGGTCAATGGGTTTGGCTGAGGAATCGAAGACAAAATCATAATCGGCCGGGTCTTTGCCGTCCCGGCCATAAACGGTGAGTAGAAAACCGGCCCTTTCGCGATCTGTTCTTTCGATAAGCCAGCGGGCCGACTCCTCGTCGGTTCCCTCTCGCTCGGAAACCCTTGCAACCCTGTCTTCAAAGAGCGCTACAATGCGTACGCGCAGCGCAAATGAAACCCCTTTCAGCAGATAATTGCCCCCTCGTCCCATGAGGATCACACTGTTTGAGGCGGCTTCGTTCATGATCACGCTCTGGGTCATAGCCACAAAGGCGCTGTAAGACCAGTCATATTTTTCCCAAACCCTTGGTGTATGTTCATCCAGGCCTTCTGTCCACTTCTCCCATTTGTGGCCTGCTGCTTTTAACCGGGCAAGGATGTGCTCCCGGTCTACGAACCTGTATCCCAGACTGTTCGAAAGCATCAGTGCGACTTCACGGCCTCCGCTGCCCAGATCTCTGGAAATGGTTAGAATCGCCATGTCAATCCTCGCTTTCTCCTCCGGATTGCTTTGTGCCTTCTACGTTGGTATCGGCCCCGATTAAGCGCTTCAGAGAGATTCTGCCGGCGAGAATCACTCCGACCGCGCAAAGCGCCTCAAATCCATAGCGCGCAAAAGCAGGCAGATTGATATAACTAGTCAGGACCGGATCGGTCACCATCATCTCTGCGCCCAACCTTCCCAGTATTGCAGCCCCGACGTAGATTATAAGAGGGTAGCGGTCCATGAGCATTGAGAGCAGACCGCTGGTAAAGATCACGAAAGGAATGGACGTACCCAACCCGAGGAACAGCAGCAGGATATCCCCTTTAGACACACCGGCAACAGCGATCACGTTGTCGAGCGACATAGTCAGATCGGCGATCAGCATGATCCTTATCGCCTGGAGAAGGGTCGCCGCCTCTTTTTCTTCACCGCCTGGAAACCCCTGCACGAAAAGCTTGACTGCTACCCAGAGCAGTACGATACCGCCGGCCAGCTTGATACAGGGAATCGCGAGAATCTTTGCGATAATTAAGGTTAGAACGATTCGCAGGGCTACTGCCGCTCCTGCGCCCAAAATGAAGCCTTTTTTCCTAAGGCTCGGCGGGAGCCATCTGATTGCCATGGCGATCAGAATTGCGTTGTCTCCCGAAAGGATCAGATTGATTGCAATGATGTTGAGCAGATCCCAGAGGAAAGTCCAGGTAAAAATGTATCCCAGAGGTGCAACATCCAAGATGAATGCTCCTTTTGAAACCGTGAACCGGTCCCGGAATCCAAACGAAAGCAGCAGCGAGATTTCAAAAGGTGTATAATTCAACTTTAGGAGCTTAGCTACCGTTTAACTTGTTTGGATAGATTTTTCGGAGGTGTGATGGCCAAGAGCGGACGGTTCGGAAAATATGGAGATTTGAAGAGAAAAGAGCAAATCAGGCAGAACATGGTTTGCCGCTCCGGACAGGGCAAGGCGTTGCCGGCGTCAGCAAAAGCGGTGCAGGAGGACCGGCCCGGGAAATATCGAAATAGCGTCCGTCACGCTGCTGCAATACTTAGAAACACCGGCGTCCAGGCTCCGGCTTCAAAGCCGGGTGAGGCTCCAAGAAAGCCGGCAATATAGCCAAGAGATACATTTTCCACCCAAGTAACATTCAGACTAACTTTATTGCCTTCCGGCACCTCGCATTTTCGGCAAAGTCTTTCGAAAGTACTTTGCAACAACCGGCCCCTGTCTTGCAGTTGAGCCGGGTTTTCGCCCTTTGTGGCAGTACTTCTTATGAAATCTTCAAGGCCATGGTGGCATGAGGAGAGAAGATCCGGCATTCCGGGCGCCTCGATGAGGGTCCGGAACTGTTTGCTCCCCAGACTGTCCAGCCTGGGAATCGATCCCAGCAATCTAGTGGCGGCAGAAAATTCCTTTCCATCTCGCTCGCACCCGGTCCGGATCATATCGAGGGCCTCCTCGATTACCTCCGGAAAACAGCCCACAAATATCGGCATACTCTCAAGGGGCTGGGACGAAAGGATTCGAAACCAGCTCTGGATTCGCCTCCGGAGCATATAGAGAAGACCGTTTGTGTCCGGGGCCAGCGGCGGGATGAGATTGGTTTCGGCCCGGTCCGATCCCTCATCTTCGATACCCAGTATATCGCGAAATTCCTGTTCGATGGCATTGAGGTGGGCGTAGCTGGATCCGATCTCCAGTTCCTTTTCATCCAGTTCCCGGGCTATTTCCAGAAAAAGCGCCGCCTGGACGATTTCCTTTTGCGCGGGATCCATGTTGGGCGGCCAACTCCCACGGAGTTCCTGCTGGATGCGGTATCGGGGTTCTTCGGTTTCGTCGAGCGCCCGGCTTAGAAAACCGAGTATTCCCCCCTGGCCGCCATGAACTTGCGCGAAAGTTCGGTATCCCTCGATACATGATCCGATTCGGGTCGAAAGCTCCTCGCTGTGCAGAGCAGGCCATCCGGAAAACCTTTCTTTCGCCCATTCGGGAATCGAAGCCTGGTGAACGATTTCCAACTCGCTCAGGCGAGGCAAAAAAATCCACAGGTTCCTGAAATCATGCGCAGAAAGTGTCATATGCGGGAAAAGAAAATAATTCAATTCGTTGACTGCAGTCATAGTTTTCGTCTAATTCCGGTTCTCTGAAATCTGTTTCGTGTATTTTCCACCGTGTCAAGGCGGCAACATATCAAGGCTGCGGAGCGGCTGCATCAAAAAACCGTTTGGTCTTGATCTGTTTAGCCGATTTTCTGACTTGGGCAAGGTCATACTGCCTTAAGGTCTTGTTGTAATGGATTCCGACCCGCCAAACAGAGGAAAATACAGCCGGTCGATATTGGCGGCACGCAAGGCTTCATGGACAAATGCGTCGTTATCATCATCAGGAAAAACAGCTATTCGCCGGTCTTCCGGTAGCCGGAACAGCTCTGGCCGTTCAACCGCCAACTTCAGTAGTCGCTTGGTCGGCGCCGAGGGTTGAATCTCTCCGCTCTCATATTTTTCAAACGATTTCTCGCCAGTGCCGAAGACCAGGCCAGCCTCACGTTGTGTCAGGCCGCAGCGTTGGCGAATGGCGCGGATCACCACGGGCACAAACACTTTTTCACCGTGGGCTAAAGCCTTCGCCGTGCGCCGCGCCATATCCGCAATCTGGTTGTCCTCATCGACCAATTGCCCTTCCATGTCATCAGGATCAGAAAGCGAGCACCACCAGCCGGGTTGCAAATAGGTATATGTTTTCCCCTGGATCTTAAATGACACAGATTTTTCGCCGCGCATCATGGGACGACCCGATTCCGGGCTTGGTATAGTGTCGGGGTAATTTCTCGGGTTCTTTCTCATGGTCACGCCTCCTTGAAACTAACTAAAAACAGGGCTTGCTGAGCAGCCTTGTTTTGAGACGAAGGAGCGGTTGAGACTCGCCGGATCGGCAAAAGCCGCTTTGATGTCGGCAAGCTCGTAGTGTTGTTTGATCTTCTTCATTTACACAGTCCAACCCCCATTATGGGGGTTATTGCCGTCATAGTCAATAGCAATTCCCATTATGGGGGCACGAACTGATGATACCTGTCACTTATCACCCCCAATAATTCTGAACCTGCGAACATTCGACAGAACAACATACTGTCTAATGTTGCGCTCTGATCAACTCCAAAAGAGACTCTGCTCGGGGAAAGGCCTGTTTTCCAGGGCACAGGCAGCTTCGAGAAGGCTTCTTAGCGCCTTTTCGCCTTCAAGCCCGACATTCAAGGTAAATTCATTTACAAATGCATCGATATGCAGGCGTATCACCCGGGGCGCCATCTCACGTGCATGACTGCTTATGTAGGACCAGATACTTTCCGGGTGTTTCATGGCATAGTGGAGGCTTTCCCTTATTTTTTCTTCGACCACACCGGCGACTTCGCCGCCGAGATCGCGCCGGATGGCTATGGCGCCCAAAGGGAGCGGTAGTCCGGTTTGCCCCTCCCACCACCGGCCAAGGTCGAGCGCCATGTGAAGACCGTATGCCTGATAGGTCCATCTGCCTTCGTGAATAATGACCCCAGCGTCCACTTCCCCGGCCGCTACAGCAGGCATTATCCGGTCGAACCGCATTGGGACCCGCTGCCCCAGGTGAGTTCCTTCAAGCCGGAGCAAGAGGCTGGCGGTAGTTAGGTTACCAGGGGTTGCAATTGTTGCGTTGCGAAGCTCCTCGAATCTGACGGCACGCCGTGCCACGATGAGCGGGCCGCAACCTCTCCCCATGGCCCCTCCGGACCTCAGCAACCAGTACTTATCCAGGATGCCCGGTACTGCATTTACGGAAATCTTGGAAATATCGAGAGCGCCATGCGCTGCCAACCCGTTAAGCTTCTCGACGTCGGCGAGCAGGACATCCAGGGCAAAGGGAAACTCAATTCGCTTCTCCGCCATGGCGCAAAAGATAAAGGTATCATTCGGACAGGGAGAATATCCGAGGGTCAGCGGCAGCTTCAATTCTTACCTCGACTGAATGCTTTCAGGATAGATCAAGTGCAATACATCATGGTTCCACCAGGGTGTGTCCCATGGTGGAATGAGTTACTTCGGCTGCAGGATGAGTGCCTTCACTCTGCAAAGAATTTCGTTCCTGCCCTGCTGGGTTTGTGCTGAAAAGATAATGAAATCACCGGGTGATATCCCGAGAATCCGCCCAGCGGCTTGGGCGAGGGGGTTCCATTTTGTTCGGGATAGTTTATCGGCCTTAGTCAGGATGGGGATTGCCGGGATTTTTTTCTCCTTCAGCCAGGACCAAAGGCTTATATCATCGGGGCTCGGCGGATGGCGCAAATCCATTATCTGGACAACCCCCTGGAGGTTTTGACGTGAATCGAGGTAGGTCTCGACCATCGGCCCCCAGCTTTCGCGCAGGCTTTGGGACACCTTTGCATATCCATATCCCGGCAGGTCAACGAATCGGAAGCAATCATTCATTTTGAAAAAGTTTATGAGTTGAGTGCGGCCCGGGGTGCGACTTGTCCGGACCAGTTTTTTTCGTTGGATCAGGCAGTTTATAAGCGCAGATTTGCCTACGTTTGACCGGCCGGCGAATGCCACCTCGGGCAGTTTATCCTGTGGGTACTGCTCGGGCCGCACGGCAGATGTGATGAATTCGGCCGAAGTTATGACCAAAGCATCCGGGAGACAGTGGGCAGGAGGCAGGGGGCTTGAATTCGCGTTTATTACCGCCCGCTTTCCGTTCTCTGCTCCTTGTTTCTTCATTCCCTCTTCTCGCTTGCAGCTTCCATTCACTTGAGATATCGCTCGATTCGGTCAAGTCCCTCCCTTATGTTTTCCAGGGAATTGGCATAGCTGAAGCGGACGTAGCCTTCGGCATTCGATCCGAAATCCACTCCAGGCGTTATGCCGACTTTTGCGTTTTCGAGGACTTTGAAAGCGAAAGAATAAGAATCATCAGTAAACCGGCGCGCATTGGCAAAGACGTAAAAAGCGCCGGTTGGCTCGACGGTTATCCCGAACCCGATCTCCCGCAGGCGGGCAATCATATATTGCCTGCGGCGATTGTATATTTCGCGCATTTTCGCCACATCTTCGGCGACACAGGGGTCCGTGAGCGCCGTGTAACCTGCGGCTTGTGCGACGGAATTTGCAGAGATAAAGAAATTCTGCACTATTTTCTGTATCGGGCGGATCATGTACTCTGGCGCTATCAGGTAGCCGAGCCGCCATCCCGTCATGGCGAAAAGCTTTGAAAAGCCGTTGAAAACGATGCAGTTTTCGGTAAATTCCAGCACTGAGCGGGCACGTCCCTCATATACGAGACCGTGATAAATTTCATCGCTGAGGATCAGCTTGCCCACGTCAGCGATTTCGGCCATTCGGTCTGCCTCAAGCAGGTTTCCAGTCGGGTTCGCGGGCGAATTTATAAGGATTGCCTTAGTTCGCGGAGTAATCGCAGCTTTTATTGCTTCCGGCCTGTACTGAAAACCGTCTTCTTCGTAGACCGGGATCATCTTGGGGATCGCTTCGAGGAAACGCACGAAATTCGGATGGCAGGGGTAATGGGGATTAGACAGAATTACCTCTTCCCCGCATTCCAGAATGGCGCTCATTCCTACCAGGAAGGCAGGGGATGTTCCGGATGTAACTATCACCCGATTAGGATTGATGTTGCGAATTCCGTAAGTCTGCTCATAATAGCTACAGATAGCTTCGCGCAGCTCCGGGGTCCCGAGGCTATGCGTATAATGGGTATCGCCCCTGGAAAGGGCCTCTATCGCCGAGTTTTTTACGGCCTCAGGAGTATTGAAATCAGGTTCGCCAACTTCCAGGTGAATCACGGATTCTCCGGCTCGCTCCATTTCCTGGGCGCGTTCCAAAACATCCATGACAATAAATGAAGTCATTTGCTCCAGTCTTCTGCAGGTCAAGTCTGTCTCCTGAAGCAAGAAGCGGAGAACAGGGAACTGGTGCAAGAATGTATTCCCTCTTCTCGCTTTTTGTTTGCCGCTGCCGGCTATCGCGTGGGCACTTTGATAATTACCGGCTCGCCCTGGATTTCGTCACTTAACTGGGTCATCAATGTAGTGGCCCTGGAAGCGCTGTTGACCGGTTGAAGCTGAACGACGAACCGGTTTTTTACGGTTTTGATGTCGACTCTGTAACCTTTTCGCTCGAGGCGGGTTTTTATCTCTTCGGCCTTCTCCCTTTCCGCAAATGAGCCAACCTGGACCATGTATTTATAGGATTGCGATTCACGACTTGCAGAGAGATCCCCCTGAGCCGGGGCGGCTCTTTCATTGGAGACCGTGGCTTTTTCGACAACAGGCGCCTGGGCCTCTCCATGAAGCTCCTGCTGCACCGGGGCAGGCTCAGATTTCACCATGTCATCCTGCGCCGGGGAAGGCGCCGATTGTGCGGTTGGGACAGGGTTTAGTTCCGCCCTCGATGGGAGTTCCTCATTTACTTGCTCGCGTCGGAGGCCTTCGCTTGAGATGATTTCGGTGTTACCGGAAGGTTTGTAGGATGATGCATGGGAACGGGTCCTTGTCTGGGCGGCGGCGTTGACCTTTTCGAGGTATGTTCGGGCTTCATCGGCCATATCGGTATTGGGGGCAATTTCCCCAACCCGGCTAAGCGGGCGAAAGGCCGCTTCAAGGTCTCCAGACAGGTAGCTCAAAATGCCGAAGCGCAGTTGGGCTTCGGCCAAATCGGGTGACACGTGCACCGCACTTCCGTATGCATGCCGAGCCTCATCGTTTCTTCTCAACTGTTCCAGAACCTGACCACTCCGAAGCCAGGCCAGGCCATAATGCTCATCGAACTTAACGGCCTGCTGATAATAGAGCAAAGCCTTTTCGATATCGCCATTTTTTTCGTAAAGCCTCCCAAGGTTGTATGCGGCAAATTGAGGAGTCTTGTAAAAGGGGTCGTCCAGTGCCTTCTGGAACGCCCCCCGGGCGAGTTCGAACTGCCCGCGTTTGGCGTAGATATAACCTTCGGTGTTCAGTGCTTCGGGGAAGGCCGGCTTAATCTTCAGTGCGTTTTGGATATGCGAAAGCGATTTGTCCTCCAATCCGCGTTGGTCGTATGCAAGTGCGAGATCGTACTCTATTGCTGCGTCGTTGGGTTTTTTCTCAGCCGCTTCAGTGAGATATTTCAGCGCGCTTGCCGTTTCTGCAGCCTCCATGCATTTCTCGCCCATATCCTGAAGCTGTGCAGCCGAACGCGTGGGTTGTTGGGCGGTGGTGGCGCAGCCTGAAATCACCACAAAAAAAGCAACACACAAAAGCGGAACTCGTCTCATCTTTAGATCACCTTGTTCAGGGTAAACTCAATAATCCCTTCGGCGCCCCTTTTTATCAAATCAGGAATGAGTTCGCGGACTTGGTTCTTTGAGACAACGGTCTCGACTGAAAGCCATTCAGACTGGTACAGATTGGCGATTGTCGGTGCATTCAAGCTTGGCAGAATCTCTATGATGCCCTCGATCTTTTCCTTTGGCACATTCATTTTGAGCGCCACCAGACCTTCGGCGCGAAGCGCACCCTGGAGCAACAGAGAGATGTGCTCTATCTTGTCGCGTTTCCAGGGATCCTGCCATGCATCGGGATTAGCGATGAGCTGCGTATTGGACTGCATCAATTCGTCAACGATCCTGAGGCCGTTTGCTCGCATTGTCGAGCCAGTTTCGGTGACTTCAACAATAGCGTCGCAAAGGCCGGAAATAACTTTTGCCTCGGTGGCGCCCCAGGAAAACTCCACTTCAACCGTGATGCCCTTCGACTTGAAGTAGCGCCTGGTAAAGTTTACCAGTTCGGTGGCAATTTTTTTGCCCTCCAGGTCCTTTTCTTCCTTGATTGCGGAGTCCATGGGCACCGCCAGGACCCACCTTGCAGGCCGCTGGCTCACTTTCGAGTAGACCAGATCCGCCACGACATGGATTTTCGAGTCATTTTCCATGATCCAGTCGCGACCGGTGAGCCCCACATCGAAAGTACCGCTCTCAACGTAGCGCGACATTTCCTGGGCGCGGCAGATCGAGCATCGGATGAGTGGATCGTTGATTTCCGGGAAATAGTTTCTGTCGGAAAGCGATATTCTCCAGCCCGATTGCTGAAAAAGCCTGAGGGTGGATTCCTGGAGACTTCCCTTCGGAATGCCTAGCATGAGCTGTTTCACTTCTTGTAAACCTCCCGTGGGTCAAATACTGGAATTCCCCGCGCTTCAAAACGGCCGTCCGTGAAAAATCGATAAAAGCAACTTTCAAAACCGGTATGGCAAGCTGCTCCCCCTATCTGATCAACCTTGAGCAGAAGGGTATCAGAGTCGCAGTCGATCAAAATTTCGCGAACGAGCTGGATGTTTCCTGATTCTTCGCCTTTCAGCCAGAGCTTCTGCCTAGACCTGCTCCAATAGTGAGCTCTTTTTGTTTCGATAGTCTTGTTCCAGGCGAGTTCGTTCATATATGCCATCATGAGCACCTTGCCGCTCTCAAAGCTCTGCACGATCACGGGGATCAAGCCGTTTTGTTTACTAAAATCAGGTCCCAACGTCAATCTCCACCAGGAGTCAGTCCTCAGTTTTCAGTAGCCGGAATAGGGTTTTTCTCAGACGACTGAGCGCCGGCCACCGACCACTGTCCAGCAAGTTGGCCGCAAGCCGCGCTTATTTCATTTCCACGGCTTTTACGGATTATCGCAGCTAGATTCGCTTTTCGCAAGACATCCTGAAACGCCAGGATTCTTTCGAGGGGTGGAGTCCGAAAGAGAGACCCCGGATGCGAATTAAAAGCAATAAGGTTTACCTTTGCCCGAACACCCTCAAGGAGTCTGACAAGCTCCTTTGCCTGCCGTGGACTGTCATTTACTCCGTCAAGTAGAATGTATTCGAAGGTGATCCGCTTTCTGGGCGGTAGCGGATACTCGCGGCACGCTCGCATAAGCTCGGAAAGCGGGTATGTCCTGTTAACCGGCATGAGTTCATCTCTTAGCTTATCATTAGCCGCATGAATGCTTATAGCCAGGTTTACGGGCGTTTCCATTCCCAGGCGGCGCATCTGGGGGATAAGCCCGACGGTCGAAAGGGTCACCCGCCGGTGTGAGAACATCAGTCCATTCGGGTCCGTTATAATGCGGATAGCCCGCACGACTTCATCATAGTTGGCCAGCGGCTCTCCCATTCCCATTAATACCAGGCTATTTATTCGCGGCCCCAGTTCGGGGTCTCGAAGCCCCTGGCACACCTGGTCAACAATCTCAGCGGTCTCGAGATTACGTTTAAAACCTATGCTTCCGGTCAGGCAAAACTTGCACCCGAATGCGCATCCGACCTGGCTGGATACGCACAGCGTGCACCTTGGCGGGTCGGGTATAATTACCGATTCGATGAAATTGCCGTCATGGAGGCGAAACAGGTATTTGCGGGTTCCGTCAGGCGCCTCATCGATCCTGGAAATGGCAAGAGCGTCCAAAGTCGAGCTGAATTCAAGCTGTGCCCGAAAGGCGCGGCTCAGGTCACTACATTGGCTCCAGGATGAGATATTCCGCGCATAAAGATGCCTGAACATCTGGCGAGTGCGGAACGGTTTCTCACCGAGGGTGTGAACCCACTCCTCAAGTTGTTCCAGTGTGAAATTCTTAATGAAGAAAGGTCTCATGCTGAATTCGACTATTTCCTCGAAAAATATTGGTCAGATGTCCTATCCTGGAGAAAAATTTGATTATATCTCCTTATATCGGTCGAGTCATATGCTTTATAACCGGATTGCCTGCATTCTTCGCAAGCCTTGCGCGGGATGTGTATGGCAAAGATTCTTACGCCACTGTCGGTTTGAGAGTCTATGGTGAGGAGACCGCTGCATTCAGGGCAGGCTCGGATCGCTTCTCTCTGGATTTCGACTATGTGGTCTGTATCGTAGAAGATCCGGCGGTCGCGCTCAAACATCTTGCCCTTCTTGCGGTTGTTTTTCCTAATGCCGGGGCCCTGCTTCCAGACTTCGAGGGATTCCTCTACGACATTTTGGATGTGCCGAGTGATCTCCGGTCCCTGCTGCAGTCTGTCCGGGTCGTAACCCGGTTCACGAATCCCGCTGTAGTCGAGACCCGCAAGTGCCAGGATGATCCCGGCGTTCACGTATGGCAGGGCGCTCTCAATCGAGTATCCGCCTTCGAGAACGGCAATGTGAGGTTTGAGCCGGCTCGTTAGCTCAGCGTATCCATGCGCGGAGAAATGCATATTAGTGATCGGGTCGGAGAAGTGATTGTCCTGGCCGGCGGAATTCACGATCAGATCAGGTTGGAATTCTTCCAGCATGGGCAGGATTGCGTTTTCGAGCACATATAGAAACCCTTCTTCCGAGGTCCGGGGAGGCAGCGGCAAATTGATCGTTGTTCCTGCGGCGTTTGGACCGCCAAATTCTGATGGAAATCCAGAGCCGGGATAAAGAGTGCGTCCGTCCTGATGCACCGATATAAAGAGCGTGTCAGGGTCGTGCCAGTAAATGTCCTGAGTGCCGTCACCATGGTGGCAGTCGGTATCCACTATCGCCACGCGATCAACGCCGTAGGTCTGGCGCAGGTACTCGATCATCATGGCTTCGATATTGATGTTGCAGAAGCCTCGAGCCCCGTGCACCACCCTCATCGCATGATGGCCGGGCGGGCGAACCAGAGCGAAACCGCGCGCAATATTTTTTTCGAGCACCTCTATGCCGATCTTCTTTGCCCCTCCTGCGCTTATCAGATGCGATTCTGTGATTACGCTCAGCTCGTCCGGAGCGCAGAAGTGGACGCGTTGAATGTCTTCTATGTTAGCAATGTCAGGCTTGAATTCCAGTATCCCTTCAATGTCGAGGATACCCTCCTCGAATACCTGGTCTTGTGTGTAAAGGAGGCGCTCCTCACGCTCGGGATGGGTGGGGTGAATCGCCCAATCGAAAGCGGGGAAGAATACGAGGCCGGTTCTGGTCGTTGATGACAGCATTTTCTTAGCCTTAAATAGCCCATGGGAGTAAGCAGTAATTGAACATTGACCGCGCCAGTTCCTCATGCTCCGGGATCAGTCCCGGCCTGGTCTGGACCTTCACGCGGATGTTCAGCCCTGCGGTAGAAAAACCCCTGACCATATTAAATTGAATGTCCTCGACTACCTCGAAGATCGAGTTCGGATTCCGACGCGCCGGCTTTGACGCATTTTTCCCGAAGAAGCTCTAATGCAAGCGAGATAGCGGTTTTTCGGTCGAAATCCTTACCGATCCGGCTGCTGAATGATTCTTCGGGGGCCAGGGCCATACCTATTTCAGTATCCGCGAAAAGAGTTACTTCGTTTGTATTTTTTGCCATGGCCGCTCCAAGGGCGTTGGCCACCTGCCACTGCGGTACTGCGCTGGTCTGAATTCCAGTTAACTTTTCAATGCGGGGAGCAAAAAAGGGTGCGGGCCCTCCGAGCGCAAGGATTTCAACGGGCCTTACCTCATAGCCGGAAAGCAGTTCTTTTACTGTATAGACCGGCTTGCGGTTGATTTCTTCGATCATCTTGCGGACAGCAATAATTATCTTTTTGCACGATAAATCCAAAATTCGGGTTGCGGCGTCTTCGAGCGTAATTCCGAGTTGACGGGCAATAGGGTGCAAACCGCGATGGGATGCATCCGCGTCCCCGTTCAAGGCCCTTCCAAGGACAAAAAGAGCGTCGGTCGGGGTTGGCGATGGACCTCCGTAGGCCATAGCCGGGCCGTGGCGTTCAGGGCCGATCAAAAGCTTGCCGTCCAAAACCCTTACTGCGCTGTCGCCGCCGAGTGCAATCGACTTGGTTTTTAGAGAGCGTACGAGTGTCCTATACCCTCCGATTTCTCCCCCAAGCGGCTCGAGCAGAGGCGCCCGGCCGACGAGCACGGCCATGTCGGATGTTGTGCCGCCAATATCCAGGACCAGGGTGTCTCCGGCGCCGGAAGCAAAGGGCAGTGCGCCCATAACGCTCGCCGCAGGGCCGGAGAGGATCGTCTGTCCCGGCGTCTCGATGGAGGCTTCGAAACTCATTGTTCCCCCGTCGGCCTTGAGCACGAAGATTGGGATTTCGAAACCTTTCTTTTTCAGCGAGTCCCTGACTGCTTCGAAAAACAGCCTGTGAATGGGATGAACGGCTGCGTTGATCCATGCGGTGGAGATCCGCCGGGGGAAATTCAGGTTTGCGGAAACGCGGTGACCCATAATTACGTGGTCGCACGAACGACCCAAGATCTCCGCCATCTTGAGTTCATGTTTGGGATTTCGCACGGAGAACTTTGATATTACGGCAGCCTGGCGGACATCTTCAGCAAGAAACCTTTCGGCTATCTCGTCGATTTCCTGTTCTTGCAAGGGCTGGATCTCTCGCCCGCGATGGTCGATCGATCCCGATACGCAATGATAATGGCTGCCTATTCGGAAATTGGCCGGGTCTATGCCGGGGCCGGCCGATACGACCACGCCGGTCTTTGCGAGCTTTCCTTCCGCAATGGCGTTAGTGGTAAGAGTTGTGCTCAGGACTGCGCGGCGTATTGCCCCTGGCGGCACATCTTTTGTTACTTGGTCCAACCCGGCCAACACACAATTGAAGAGATTGGAGTGGTCCGTTGCGACCTTAGCCTGACGCAAAAGACGGCCCCCTCCGATCAGCACAGCATCTGTGTGAGTCCCCCCCACGTCGAGACCGATTATCATCCTGCCCCCTTAAAGCGCTCCCGATTGAAAAGTGACTTGAAAACCCCGGCAAATCGAGTTGACACCAATTTGCTGACATAGGGGTTCAAAAACTGCAAGAGTCAGTGCTAGGAAATGACGTCTCCACCACAAAGCTGAAGTATTGTGTTTAGCAGGCATCTTAACTCTGGACAAGCGTTGGCGGAGAGAAGCAGGTCTTTTCCCTGTAGTATCCGGTTGGCATCCCGCGGCTTGACATAAGAACTACGGCAACTGCCTACTTCGAACAATTCTTGGATGTGATACGCAGGAGGCTTATCGTGGTTCACGTCCTCGGGGTTTTTCCCCGGGGATTTCTTGTTATGCCCCGCAAGCTTCAGAATGTCTGCCCAGTACACCAAAAGCCAAGCTTCGAAATCGTGCTGTGCTGCATGAGGGTGGAAGCGCGTTTCTTGGCCGACCCACGTGCGCATCTTCGCTTTAGCATCTGCAGCATCGTTGAATTCTCTTGTGCCGGTGAATACGTCAGTCAAAGCGATTACCGCGTCGGCGGTTCGGTCACCATCGCTTAAGAGGTTTTCAACAACTCGTCTGAGCTTCTCGCCTTTAGGTATGCGACCATGATAGGGAAGAGGGTCGATGTTAGGCATCTTGCCAGGCAAGCGCGTTTCCAGAAATCGGCGCAGATGAGGCAGAAAAGCTTTCTCAGTGCGGCCCTCGATCAGCAGAGAAATTTTCATGACCGCCCCCCCATCCGTCCCATCCGCCACACTTCATCGAGCGTGTAATCTGAAAGCCACTTTTCCAGATCGAGCTTATCGGCCCAGGCAGCGCTAGCGCAGCCGTCCTCGTTGATATCCATAACAACAACTTCGTGAGGTCGAAGAAATCTGATGAGACTGTCGGAATGCGTGGCTATAATAATTTGGGTTCTCTTGGATGCCTCACGAAGCAGATCTGCCAATAAAAGGAGTAATTCGGGGTGCAAACTCACCTCCGGCTCATCGATCATCGTGATAGTAGACAACCCGGGACTCTGCAGGAGTGAAACCAGCCACAAGAAACGTAATGTGCCTTCTGAAAGCTGGTTCATATACATCGGCTTTTTGAAATTCTTATCCTTCCAGGTCATTGCTAACATGCCCGCTGCAACCGGCGGAAACCCTAAGTTTTCGAATCCTGGATAAGCAGATCTAAGCGCATCTTCAATAGCATCGTAGCAGTCCCTGCTGCTTTCTCGAAGGTAATAAAGCAAAGGGACTATGTCCTCTCCGTCTTTCCCTGGAAGCTCGGCTGGCTTCATCGGTTGAGGCAGCTTTACAGGAGCCCGAGGTCTTACATCGAGAACATGATATAGGGTAGCCGAACTGAGAATGCGTCGCAGTTCCTCGGGTTCGTGAAACATTTTTGGAACCTGCGATAGTGAGGTCTCAAACGGATTGTGTTCCCACGTGGGCCTTACAAGTTTACTCCCTTCAATCTCAAAATACCGGACATCACCATAGTTTGAATCAATATGTTTAAAAGGTCCAGTTTTTCCCCTGTCTTGGGAAAGCATCTCCCTTGAGATGGCATAAGATTGTCCCTTCGGGTCAATATGGAGTTCGTATTTTAGGGGCTTATAATAGGGAACCTTCATATCGACCAGGAGGGATAATTCGTCGGCTTTGTCAGCCGTTAGGAGATTCGCGATACCACCCATCTCGTTTAGTGAACTGTTCAGCTTGCCTTCGGCGGAAGCCGACAAGAGGGAGATGGCGTCCAAAAAAGATGTTTTACCTACGCCGTTTGCACCGATCACGACCATAGGCGAGCGCATTTCTAGATCGATGTCATGCAACCGCCTGAAACCTTTGACGCAGAGGTGGTTTATTTTATACATTTTTATCAAGCTCCTCTTGATCATTTTCTGCCGAGGCAACTTTTTTACGCTAAACGCACCCATTCATAACAGGTCTTGAAAAAGATTACCGATTTTTCAAGGTCCGACGACTGAGACCGCCAAGACGCAAAAGGACTCTTCCCAGACGGAAACTGATTCGTCGGATCTCATTTCAGGCTGGAATGCTATCGAAAAGGGACGGGGCCGTCAAATGCAAGCGGTAACGAATAGCCGGATACGGTGGAAAAGAGCGATTTGCCGGGTCAAAAGCCGGCGAAGAGCTCCACGCAAATGTAGTCATAGCACCCGACTCCGATATTGTTGAAGCGCCGGTCCACGATGTTTTTCCGATGAGTTGGGCTTTTCATGAGCGCTTTGTGAATATTGGTCGCAGTATCAAGACCTTTTGCCAGGTTCTCTCCAGCCGGCACCGTAGACCCTTTTCTATTGGCGGGAATACATTGGTTGACCGAATTCCAGACCGGGTTTCTACCCGTTTTCGGGTCCTCATGGTCGAAATAGCGCTCGGTCACCATTCGCCTTGCGCGCGTGAAGGCCTTTGAGGCAAGGCAACTGTTCCATTGAAGTGCCCGGTTTTCTTGCCTTGTCAGCTCATAGAGTTTGTTGGCCCTTTCCCTGTCAGAAGAGTCCGGCCCTGCGGATTGTTTGCCTTGAGGAAACACCGGAAGAGGCTTGGTCTGCTGAGCAAAGCAGGACAATCCCAGCGCGCAGATCAACAAAATCACTATAATGGCGATTGCTTTTTCCATCAGCTTACTCAACCATAAACTGTTTTTTCCCCGATTCATCTATTCCCCGATTCATCCACGACATACAACCGCAAGAGCATAGTCCGTCCTTTTGAATAGTTAAACCCGTAAAATGCGCCGGCCGGTTTTACGTGTAAACCGAGATTCCTGGTTTCCTTCTTGAAGTCGTCATCTTCGCTGCGATCTATCAAAGCCATTGCCCCGGTGTTACTCCGCAGACAAGCGGCGGCCCCCCCCGGAGAGGTGAGAAGGGTCCGGGTTCCAAGCTGGAAAACAAGGCTGGGTTCATGGTAACCCGAAGAACAGAGCACGACATTGTCGCCGCCCCGCTGCCTGGCGGCATTGGCGACGCTCCTGCTAAGCCACAGCCAATCAACATTGGGTAGTATCCATTGAAGTGAAGGCCCTACGACGAGCGCAGTTGCAACTATTGCAACAGCAGTCGCGTGTACATAGCGGCGCTTGCAAAACTTCCAGGTGGAAAGCGCCGCTGCCGCTATCGCCGCAGTTGCCGGTATCAGACCGACCGGTTCGAAGCGGTGCTCCAGAAACCAGGGGAGGGCGAGGGCTCCGAGGCCAAGCAGCACAATTACCAATTGGCAAGAAGCATACATGGTTTTCACGAGCCTGGAGGCTGCTTCGCGGGCGTTGCCTTCTTCGCTGGAGATTATGGTATGGGCGATCAGCAGGCATAATGCAGGGTAGAAGGGCAAGACATAATGCGGGAGCTTCGTTGGGATCAGTTCGAACACAATCCATCCAGGTATTATCCATGCAAGGCAAAATCGTACCGCAGGAGCAGAGCGCGAATTCCATGCCCGAAAAATAGACACTCCCGCCATGGCTGATGCAGGCCAGAGGGTGAGCGGCATGAGAAGGAGGTAGAAGCCCGGCGGAAATCCGTGCGATTCCTGGCTCGAGGCCACTTTGGAAAGCATATCCCCCATCAGCGCCTGCTGAAAAAAAGCACCCTTCGTAGCCAAGGCAATGGCAATCATCCAAGGGCTTACTAGAATGGCCGTTATCGCCAGACCTGGAAGCGGCTTCATATTCTTCAGCCATTTTGCGTCCCTGTCCGCCGCTGTCAGGCAACCAATGGTGAGCAGACTGATCATTGGCGTAACCGGTCCTTTTACAAGGATCCCGACGGCCTGTGCTATCCAGAAGATTAGAAAGGCTCCGATTTTCTGAGATTCGTTTTCATTGTCCCGAATATAAAACCTGCTCAAAGCGCCTTGAGCGGCCACGATCGTTGCGAGCAGCACGGCGTCCGTTGCCGCAAGATGCGCCTCCATCACCAGTAAAAGTGAACTGGCGGTAAGCACGGCCCCCAGGAAGCCTGTTCTTTCGCCGAACAGCCGCTTTCCAATGGCAAACGTGAGCAAAACGGAAAAAATCGCTCCAAGGAGCGAGGGGATGCGATACGGCCAGATTTTTCGAGACAGGGGCGTCTCGAAAAGCGCCGCGCTCGCGGCCTGGAGCCAGTAGATGCCGATGGGTTTCTTATTTCGGGGTTCGTCCTGGAAGCGAATCTGTACGAAATCGCCGGTCTCGAGCATTTGGCTCGACGCTTGGGCAAACCTCGATTCGTCCCGGTCGACGGGCGGAAGTGTAGAAAGTCCCGGAGCGAAGAAAGCAAGGCAAATCAGAATTAGAAAAAAATACTCTGCAAGCCTGGAACGAGAAGCTGGTATCCTTTCTTGCCCGGTGCTTCCTGCTTCTTGCTCCCCATGCGGGCGGAGTGACTGTTCCATGCTCCTGCTCTCTATCTACATATGTGCTTCGAAAAAGTCATCGCGGGCATGGCCCCGGGGGCAGCGGGGTCTCGATCCTGCGGCTGGTAAGCTCTGGATGAAGTTGCGGGTTTCTTCATCACCGCTCCAGTTTTTTCAAAGCCTTTTTAATGGCGTCGAACCCCTGCTCGATTTCCTCCATCGACAGCGCATAAGAGAGGCGGATGCAATTGTTTTCGCCAAAGGCGTTACCCGGGACCACCGCCACGTGGGCCTCTTCCATCAGAAAGGCGGTAAGATCAAGCGATCCGTTTATCGTCCGTCCTCCGAACTTTTTCCCAAAATGGCCGCTGAAATCAGGAAAGACGTAAAATGAGCCGTCGGGTTCCGCGCAAGTTACTTCCGGCAGGCCGGAAATGCGCTCCAGCACAAATTTGCACCGTTTTTCGAAGGTTTGCGTCATTTCCACAGCCGATTGCTGGTCACCCGTTAGCGCCTCGACGCTTGCCCACTGTGATATAGAACTAGGATTGCTGGTAACCTGGCTCTGGAAATCCGTTGCGGCCTTTATAACCGTCGAGTCGCCTATGAGGTATCCAATTCGCCACCCGGTCATGCAATAGCTTTTGCTGACGCCGTTTATAATAAATATGCGGCTGCGCAGCTTTTCCTCGATCATCCCAAGGCTAACCCATTTCCGGCCGCCGAAAAGAATACGGTAATAGATATCATCGCTTGCGATCAGCACGTTTTCATGGCGCAAAAGCACTTCGGCCAAAGATTTGAGTTCATCAGGGCCATAATATTTCCCGGTTGGATTCGACGGGCTGTTCAAGATCAGGAGCTTCGTGTTCGGGGTGATGGCCATTTCGAGGTCTGAGGCCTTGAGCTTGAAACCGTTTTTCTCCGTGCAGGGCACAATGACCTGTTTGGCATCTGCGAGATCGATCATTTCCGGGTAACTTACCCAGTAAGGCGATGGTATAATGACTTCATCTCCGGGATCCAGAAGAGTCATGAACAGGTTATAGAGCGCATGCTTTCCGCCGCAGGATATCAGAACGTTTTCCCGCCCGTACGAGAGGCCGTAGTCGGCTTTGATGGTAGTGCAGACAGCGTCCTTCAGTTCGTCTATGCCGCCAACAGCCGTATATCGGGTCTGGCCGCTGGCGATGCTCTCTACCGCGGCGTTGCGGATATTCTTGGGAGTATCGAAATCCGGCTCCCCAATGCCGAAATTGATTATTTTAACGCCGCTTTGTTTGAGTGCCTTGGCTTTGGCGTTGATTGACAGGGTGGCTGAGGGTTTGAGCCTGCTGATTCTTTTTGATAATTTCATTTTATTACCTCTGGTAAGATTATCTGCCGCTCTATTGGTAATTGACTGAAATCAAATACAGACCATGTCCGGGAGCGGTCATCCCGGCTTGCTTTCGCTCACCGCTCCTGATAATGCGATCGAAGTCCCTGGCCGTCTTCTTTCCCTTTCCGACCTCAACTATTGTGCCCGTCAGGTTCCTGACCATGCGCCGCAAGAAGCCGTTGGCTTCGTAGGTGAACTTCAGGCGGTCGGGCCGCAACCACACGAGTTCAGCCCTGAGCATGTTCCGCTCTGTCGAGGATGCCTGCGACCCCGTGGCCATGAAGGCAGAGAAGTTATGTCGCCCGCAAATGCTTTTCAGGCACTCATCCATAGGCTCCACAGCAAGAGGCCGGCGAACGTGCCACGCGTAATTGCGTAAAAGCGCAGATGGAACCGGACGGTTCAGTATGTGATATTCGTAAACCTTGCTCACGGCCGAGAAGCGCGCATGAAAAGACTGGTCCACCTCCTCGGTCCTCAGAACTACGACGTCACCCGGAAGAAGGCTGTTTAGCCCCCTCAGGATCTCGTCAGTCGTAAGGCGTGTCCGCGTATGGAAATTAACAACCTGCCCTTTCGCATGCACCCCTGCGTCAGTGCGGCCGGATGCGCGAATTCCCACTCTGTTTCCAAGCATTACCCCCAGGCGCGACTCGATGACTTCCTGGATGGAGAGTGAACCCGCCTGGCGTTGCCATCCATGATAAGCGGAGCCGTCGTATTCCAGCACTAGTTTTATGTTGCGCTCAATTTTGGGGTCATGCTCATTCATCATTCGGTCAACGAATAACAGTGGCTCAAAAGCCAAAGCGGTTGAGACCGGGAGCCGGGTCCCGTGTTCCAGTTTATTACGGCTGCCAGGGCGCCTCTTTGAGCCCGGTGTCCTCCGGTAAGCCGCACATGATGTTCATATTGCAAATGGCCTGTCCGGATGCGCCCCTGGTGAGATTATCAATAACGGAGATGACGATCAGCCGCCGAGTCCTCTGATCGACCCGCCAGCCCAGGTCGCAGTAGTTACTGCCCCTGACCTGAAGCGAAACGGGTAGATGCTCCGGATTACTGAGGCGAACGAAAAGCTCATCGCGGTAAAAGCTCCGGAACGCCTCCTCTACGTCAGCAGCCCCCACTCCCTCCTTTAAATTGGAGTAAACTGTGCTCAGAATGCCACGGCTCATCGGGACAAGATGCGGGGTGAAATTGACCGTCACGGGCCTTGCGGCTAGAACGCTCAGTTCCTGCTCGATTTCGGGCGTGTGGCGGTGGTCGGTCACTTTGTATGCTCTAAAGCCCTCGTTCACCTCGCAGAAATGCACGCCAAGGTCCATCGTTCTCCCGGCCCCTGTGACCCCCGATTTGGAGTCTGCTATTATCGTTTCGGGATCAATCAACCCGCGCCAAAGAGGCGGCGCTGAGGCTAGAATAACGCTCGTCGGGTAACAGCCCGGATTTGCGACAAGGCGAGCGGTTCGGATTTTTTCCCGATATAGCTCTGGAAGGCCGTACACAGCCTCTCGAAGAAGCTCCGGGGTTTTGTGCGCCGAATACCACTTCCCATAGACCTCAGGATCCCTCAGCCGGTAATCCGCGCTCAGGTCCACGACTCTCACCCCGCGATCCAGAAGACTCGGAATTATGTCCATGGAGGCTTGGTGCGGCAGTGCTGTAAAGACCAGATCCGATGATGCGGTAAGCTTTTCCGGGTCTGTGTCTTCAAAGATCAGATCGCAATGCCGCTTGAGGGCCGGGTAGAAATCGTCAATTCGCTGCCCTTTCTGCTGCCTGGAGGTGATCATGGTGACACAGACCAATGGATGAGTGCAGAGAATTCGCAGCAGCTCAAATCCAGTGTAGCCGGATGCACCGGCAATGGCGACTCTCACCATAATAATTCCCCTTGATAAAAATGAAGGGCGCATGCACGCTGGTGCAGCGCCCCATATTCAATCCGAAAAATCGGTCTCGGTTGCCCGGATGAAGAAATCGACCCTGGAAAAAAGCGGAAAGATTTACGTCACAGGGGCTGGATTTATTCCGCCCTCAACGGGATTAGCGCTTCGAATACTGGAAGCGTGCTCTGGCGCTCTTGCGGCCATATTTTTTGCGTTCCTTGACTCGCGAGTCGCGGGTAAGGAAACCGGCCCGTTTGAGAACTTCCCTGTATTCGGGATTGAGTTCGAGGAGCGCTTTGGAAATACCGTGCCGAATGGCCCCGGCTTGACCGGAAATGCCTCCCCCCAGCACATTGATGGCGACGTCGAGTTTGCCGAGCGTCCCGGTAAGCGTCAGAGGCTGGGCAATCACCATTTTACTCGTTTCCCTGTCCAGATACTTATCGGCCGGCTTTTTGTTTATAACGATCTGACCCGTTCCGGGTTGAAGCCAAACCCGCGCGATAGAGGTCTTTCTTTTACCTGTGGCATAAAAGCGTTGTTCGGGCATTTAAAAGCGTCTCCTAGCTGTATTTCTCCAAAAGTTTAAAAGCCTCGGGCAGTTGCGCCTCGTGAGGATGGGACGGGCCGGCGTAGACTCTGAGCTTCTTTATCAGTTTGCTGGCCGAGCCGGTTCTTGGGCAACATCCCCCAGACCGCCAGACGGATCATCCGTTCGGGCTTTTCCTGGTTCAGCTTGCGGGCGGTTGTCGCTTTGACTCCACCCATATAGCCGCTGTATCGGTAATACGTTTTCTGATTCCACTTGTCACCGGTCAGCCTGACCTTGTCGGCATTGACGACGACTACGAATTCACCCAGATCCACATGCGGGGTGAAATTGGGCAGGTGCTTGCCACGGATGCGGAGGGCGATCTGACTTGCCATGCGGCCCAAAACCTGGTTTTCGGCGTCAACTACTATCCATTTGCGCTTTTGCGGTTCGAACTTTGCGCTTTGTGTTTTCATCGTTGGGCACTCCGAAATCTGAGAAAATTGACTTAAGCCGTATATAATACAAATATGTGTACCTCTTGTCAAACGAAAAGGTATGGAGCCAAGGCCAAGAGGTATTAGCAGGAAACAGGCAGTGCAAGCCGGAGTTCGCTCGCGGCAACTTCGTTTCCGATTAGGAAAGGGTGCTTTTTCACACTCGCTATCTCGAATACATCCAGGTTTCGGCATGTTGATATCCGGGGAGAGACTCGCCGAACAGCGGCTTGCCGAAAAACCCTCCTCCGCCGATACTGCCAAACCCCAGCAGATCGAGTGTAAAGACAAACCGGTTGTCGCCGCCCTCCCGTTCGTATCCGGCGCCCACTCCCCAGCAGCCACGGATGTACCTGACGCCGTATCCCTGAGTGAACATCAAATTATCATTCAGGGCGTAATCATGGAAGGTGTTTAAATAGATTTCCTTATATACTTTAAAAATCGTTGTGAGCGTTATTTCGTTTACCGCCAGGGCGGGAATCTGCTGGTAACCCAACCTGACAAGATCTCCCGAGTTGCTCAGATAATTCGCGTAAAGGCCTTGAGCCTTCCCCTGTCCAGCAGATGACAAGTCCAAATCCAAATCGTAGGAGACAGTGAGGTTTCGTTTCGGCGTAATATCGAGCCTGATCCCCACGGGCGAAAATCCCTCCCTCATGACATTGTTGGTGTCAAATAATGGGTCCTCAATCGGAGGCTGTTCCACATTGAAGAACTGAAAAATGCGAAATCGGGCTATTTCTACGTATGTTGTCGTGGGATCTCCGGCAGCATCGGGAATCACCTGCTTTCCGGTCAGGAAGGTCGAGAAGCCGTAGCGAATGCCGTTTCTTGCCTGATCCAGGTCAAGCTGGTCGAGTTGTGGGACCTGGCCGTTCGCGGACTGGGACGCATATTCGTATGAAATCTCCGGCCGGATGGCATTCTGAAGGGCCGTAAAGTTGTAGAAATCCACATTGAATTCCCTGTTGAGCCGTGAGCTCATCTCCACCATTACATCTGGAACGGTGCGCTCGGTGAAGTCGCCGAAATTGTTTTTCTGCCATTGGATCGAATAGGCGTCAGCGCGTAAACCCACTGAGGGCTCGACGTCCAGGTAGTTACCCCAGTGCAGGGGGTAGTATACTCGAGGATAGACGTCCAATCGCTGATCTGTATCGCCCTGGCTCCTCCAGTAGTCTACGGCCGAACTCTGAACAGCGTAATATAAGGGGGTGTCGTCAATCCACTTGGGAATTACGGTAAAAGAGAGGGAGGGCAGCTTCTGAATCGATTCTGCCGCTGAACCGGTTTCGAGGTTCTCCCAGTATCGAAAGTCCAGGCTGAGGAGTTCAGATTCTCCCTTTTGTTCAAAATAAGCCGTGGATTCGCGAACCAGGGATGTCTGGTCGTAAAGAAGGCTGCGGCCGAAATACCGGCCAAACTCCGAGAAGTCATGGGAAAAGGAAGTCGATCCATTTGAGAATTCCTGGAGAAAATTCTTGTCGCTCACGTAATCCAAATCTAATTTCGCCTCTATGTTCCAAGGCAACGAAATGTCCTGCCTACCGCGTACCCAATATCGATCATCCGTTTGGAAGGGGTATCCTTCGTCGAACAAAAACGATTTGTTCCCGTGGTCGTCCAGAAAATTGAACGCCCAGATGCCCTTACCCAGTTCCTGGTTGTCTATGCGGTATTCGACCCCACCCATAAGCCCGCGGTTATCCATGTAGTGGGCGTAAAAGGTAGCATCCATATCACCGCGAATGGCCCAGTAATAAGGGATTTCAATGTTCCACCCCATGAGGGTGGATTGTCCGCCCAAAGGAATCAGAAACCCTGACTGGCGATCCGTTTCAACCGGCATGCCAAGAATCGGCCAATAAGCGACCGGCAAGTCGCGGGCCCAAAAGGAAGAGCTATGCGCCCAGGCATCCCCGCCAACGGTCACCTGCATCTCTTTGAACTGCACTTTCCAATCAGGGTCGGCCGGGTTGCAACTGGTTACGAACCCCTCCTTGAGTTCAAATTCGGTAGGACTGAGTTTGTTTATCGATTTTCCCTGAATGAAAAAATTATTCTGTGCGAAATACATAATCCCGGAGTCCACCCACCCCTTTTCGGTGTCCAGGTCCCAGATTATGTGCTCGCCTTTGATCCAGTTTCTTCCGTATTGGACGGTAACTTTGCCGTTGAGATCGACCTTCCTGGTTTGTTTGTTGAAAGTTGCATAGTCGGCCTCAATGATCCTGTCCGTGGAACTTATCTTTACATTTCCCTCGGCTTCGTAAAGCTGTTTTTCCTGGTCATACATCAGCTTGTCGGCCTGGATTGTCCATGCAGCCTTGCTGCTTTCGGCAAGCTTCAAGGTGCCCGGGATCGGCTCCGGGCCGGCGCCCGGCCGTGGCTTGCCAGGAAGGCAATGAAAACCAGACAACAAAAAGCCAGAGTAATTCTTGAGAACATGCTTCCTATACAGATTTCTCTCACAGAGCAAGCTCCCCGAAAATTTCTTTTACCTCTCCGGCAAAATAGAGTGAGCCCGTAATGCAGATAAGATCATCCGGATCAGCCAGATGTCTCGCTTCCTGAATTGCAGAAGCGGAGTCGGAGATTACGTAGTATTTCTGTATGTAGGGTCTGGCCATTTTGCGAATATCGTCTGGATTTGCGGCTCTGGCGTACCGGGGCCGGGTGAAGATAACAGTCTCAGCCATAGGGAGCAAACGCCTGAGGATCCCCAGAATATCTTTATCAGCCATAATTCCCATAACGAGGTGAAGCTTTTTATAGGTGAAACTTTCTTTGAGAGCATCGCGAAGAGCTTCGGCTCCCTGCGGATTATGCGCCCCGTCCAGTACGATTGTCGGACTGGTTTCGAGAACCTCCAGGCGGGCCGGCCATCTCACCTCCAGCATTGCACTCTCGACGAGTGCGGGAGAAAGTGAAAAGAGCCGTTTTTGTTCGAGGATCTCGAGGGTCGCCAGGGCCAGCGCTGCGTTGCCCACCTGGTGCTGCCCTCTCAGATTAAGACTGAGGGACGGCAACTGCCTTTTGATGCCTCGGTACTGAAAGGACCCGTTGGATTTTCGCCTCACGCTGAAATCGGACTTGAACCGGTACAAGGGCGCGGCTTTATTCATGCATGTAGTTTTTAGTATCCCCTGGGTTACGGGCTGGAGCGCACACGTTACCACAGGAACGCCTTGCTTGATGATTCCCGCCTTTTCGCGGGCAATCGAGGAAAGGGTCGATCCGAGGTACTCCTGGTGGTCAAAACCTACATTAGTAATGACACTGACCTCGGGGCTGATGACGTTTGTCGCATCCAGGCGGCCTCCCAGGCCAGTTTCCGCAATGACAAAATCGACTTGCTCCTCGGCGAAGTAAAGGAACGCCATCGCGGTCACCATTTCAAAAAAAGTGGGTGGTTGTCTCTCGTCCAGTGTCGCCCGGATTTTTTCAAAGACCTGGAGTATTCTGTGTGCGGAGACTTCCTGGTCATCGAGGCGGAAGCGTTCTGTAAAGCGCACGAGGTGAGGTGAAGTATAAAGGCCGGCCTTAACACCGTGATTGTAGAGAATGCGGGAAAGAATGGCCGCTGTGGACCCCTTGCCGTTAGTGCCGGCGATATGAATGAAACGGAGTTTCCGGTGCGGATTGCCGACCCGCGCAAGAAGATTTTCGGTGCAGTTCAGACCGAACTTGATCCCGTGCTGCTGAAGCCCGTAAAGGTAGTCCAAAGACTGCTGGTAATTTGGCACCTGCCCCTCAGCTCCCCTGTGGCGGTTTTCCGAAAGTAAAAACCGCACCCTGTCCCCCCCTGAAGGAATCACAAAAACAAAAATGAGAACGCCCCGAATTGAGACCCTCTAATATCACACTTCGCGAGCATTAAAAATGATGATTCTTGACCCGGCGATTCTTGGCAGTGTGTCTAACAGACCCTTAAGATTTACATCGCAAACGCCCATTGTGAAGTTCTTGACTTTACTTGTCAATCCCAGTAGATTTCCAGAGTTAATCCTTAAGGCTGCCATGCAGGAAAACCCGACGCTGATGCGGTGAAAGGAAATATGCGCCCATTGGTCCTGAGCATAAGGATCATCCTCGGATTACTTTTCGGTGTCCTGCTGTCACGGGTCTTTTTTCCGGCTTCGGGCCTTTGGTTGATCTTGCTTATTGCCAGCCTTCTGGTTGCCTTCGCTTACGTTTTCGAAGTCCTGCACAAAAAGGACTTGTAGAGTAAATCTTTTTAGCGGAAGCTGAGGGCTTTCGCAGGGAGAACTATTATGGCTTGGGAACCACCGCCCGGAAGACGGGCGCCCGAAAGAGGCGGTCCGCCTCAGGATATCGAACAGGTGTTGAGGTGGTTGGCGGAACGATTTAAGTCGTCGCCTTCATTTTCCCCCCGCCTGATCATCATGATAGTTGGGTTAGTGATCCTTCTAATCGCAGGGTATCTTTCCTATTATACGGTCAAACCCGAGGAAACGGCGGTCCTTCAACGGTTTGGCCAATATATAGGTACGGCCGGGGCCGGGCCCCATTTGAAAATCCCCTTCGGCGTCGATTCGGTGACCATGGTGGTAACCGGACGGGTGCTCCAGCGTGAATATGGGTACCGTACGCTGGAGCCGGGCGTACGCTCCCAATTCACGGAAAAGGGGTATGAGGCGGAATCCATCATGCTCAGCGGCGATCTCAACGTTGTAAACGTCCAGTGGACGGTTCAGTACATGATAAAAGATCCCGTTCAGTATCTTTTTAAGGTCAACGGAGTAGCGGCAACCCTGGATGATATCTCTGAGTCGGTGATGCGCCGGATCGTCGGAAACCGCTATTCGGATGAGGTTATCACGGTCGGCCGCGCTTCGATAGCCAATCAGTGCAAGGATGAAATCCAGCAAATCATGGACGCCTACGAAACAGGCCTCCAGGTTATGTCGGTAAAGCTTCAGAACGCAAATGTTCCGAATCCTGTCATACCGGCATTCAATGAAGTAAACGAAGCCGGGCAGGAAAAGGAGCGCATGATAAACGATGCGCAGCAGGCCTATAACGATAAAATTCCCAAGGCCGTCGGCCAAGCCCGGCAAACGGTGAGTCAGGCCGAAGGATATGGACTGGAGCGGGTGAACAAGAGCGAAGGCGAAGCTAAGCGTTTCCTCGATATTCTTGCCGAGTATCAGAAAGCTCCCGACGTTACACGCCGCAGAATGTACCTCGATTCATTCGAAGCCATGATGGGGCGAATCGATCATCTGTACGTGGTTGACGAGGCGCAGAAAAACACCCTGCCGCTGCTGGACCTGAACAGCTTCAGGGGGCAGAGTGAAAAAGTTCAGAGCTCTCAATCGCCGCCAAAAGCGCAATAAGTGCTCGACGTTTGCGATATAGAAAGGAAACAATAATGGTTCCACTAAGGGCCAAAATAGCCATAGCTGTGCTAGTAGTTCTGGTGGTAATCATCGGAGCTTCCTGTTTCGTGGTGAGCGAAACGGAGCAGGTGGTTATCACTCAGCTTGGCCGCCCGGTTGGGCAGCCGATCATCGAGGCGGGACTCCATTTCAAGGTTCCGTTCATCCAGACTGCGAATTTTTTCGAAAAACGAATAATGAAATGGGACGGGCGTCCGGACCAGTTTCCGACCAAGGACAAAAAGTACATCTGGGTGGATACCACTGCGCGTTGGCGGATAAAGGACTCGCTGCTTTTCCTGAAGCGGGTTGGAACGTTACCGAAAGCCAACAGCCTTCTTGATGGAATAATAGACTCCGTCGTGCGCGATCATGTTTCCGACAACGATCTTGTGGAACTGGTGCGAAGCGAGGGTTGGGAGCAGGCAAAGCAGAAGCTCAATGAGGCCGGCATTCCCGAAGCTCAGATGCTCACATCCGGATTCGAGGCCCCTGAAGAGACCGACCGTCTCGTTAAAGGCCGCGAAAAAATCACCCGCGAAATGGTAGCTGACGCATCGCGGCTTATTCCTGAATTCGGGATGGAACTGATGGACATTCGCATAAAACGCATCAATTATATTGAGTCCGTCCAGCAGAGTGTTTTCAACCGGATGATTTCCGAACGCAAGCGCATAGCCGCCCAGTACCGATCCGAGGGCGAGGGCGAGCGCGCGGCGATTCTGGGCCAGATGGACCGGGAATTAGCCAAGCTGACCTCGGAGGCGTACAAGAAATCGCAGGAAATACGAGGAAAAGCCGACGCGGAAGCAACCAGGATATATGCGGATGCTTTCAGCAAAGACCCTGAATTCTTTTCTTTGTATAAGACTTTGGAATTGTACCGTAATTTGAGCAACAACAGCTCCTTTGTGCTCAGCACGGATGCTGATGTTTTTAAATACTTAAAGGGAAGCGGCGCATCCTCCCGAAAATAGAGCTGGAGCAAAGCTATGGCATTTTACGAGGAAAACCCGGGGGAAGTTGTCAGGGCGGACATACTCGTGGGCATTCCCACTGCAAATGAGGTGGAAAGTATAGCCAGGACTACCGCGCAGGTGGACAAAGGTCTGAGCGAGTACTTTCCGGACATGCAGTGTGCCATCATCAATTGCGATAATCACTCCTCCGACGGCACGCGGGAGGCTTTCTTCGCCGCGCCCGGCAAGACGCCGAGGCTTTACATTTCTACAGAACCCGGAGTCGGAGGCAAAGGGAGAAATATTCGCAATTTTTTCGAAAAAGCCCGTCAGCTTAACCCTAAGGCCCTGATAATCGTAGAAGCCGACATTAAGAACATTTCGCCTGTTTGGGTTCGAAACCTGGGAGCACCAATACTCAAAGGGGCTGGATTCGTTTGCCCGCTTTACGTACGCCACAAATATGAAGCTACGCTTACCTGTTCGATAATTTATCCGCTGCTTCGCTGTCTCTACGGCCGGCGCGTGCGGCAGGCGAACGTAGGGGAATATGGCATCAGCCCAAAACTGCTTGAAACCTATCTCAATCCGCCGTTGTGGAACGAAGCGGCCGAGAGTTTCGGGGTGGACATATGGATGGCCAACATCGCGCTTGCATCCAGGCTCCCAATCGTTCAAGCGTCCATGGGAGTGCCCAAGGTGCATAGACTCATGGACCGTTTCGTGCATCTGGAAGTGCTTTTCCACGAAGTGGTCGGCACGATGTTCGACCTGATGGGGGTCTATGAGGATTTTTGGGAGCAGGTAAAATGGAGCAAACCCACGGCGCTTTTTGGCACAGACCATCAGGAAATTGAAACCCCGCTTCCAGTAGACATCAACACAAACCGCCTGCACGAGATGTTTGTTGAAGGCTTCGATAAATATTACGGACTGTGGGAACAGGTTTACGGTCCAATTGTGGCGCCCAAGCTCCAGGAAATAAGGTCAATCGGACTGCAGCATTTTTCGTTCCCGACCCAGACTTGGCTACGCATCCTCTTCGATTCGGCAGTCGCCTATCGCCGGATGTCTCCGGGCGAAAGAAAAAACTTGATCGATGGACTGCTCCCGCTTTATCTCGGTAAAGTCCTTTCTTACGTTAAGAAAACCGAGAGGATGTCATTGCAACAGGCTGAAGAATACATTGAAAACGAGTGCGTGATGTTCGAGGAAAACAAATCATATATTTTAAAGGTATGGACGAAAGGAGAAGGGGGCTGAGCTATGCCGAAGATCCTTGTTGTCGATGATGAGGAACACATCAGGCTCCTGTATTCAGAAGAACTGAAGGAAGCCGGATACGAGGTCATCACGGCGGAGAGCGGTTATAAACTTCTTGAAAAAATTGAAGATGAAAAACCGGATTTGGTCGTTCTGGACATAAAGATGGTTGACTACAACGGGCTGGACATCCTCCAGGACATTCGCAACCAATTTTATGACCTGCCTGTTATACTCTCGACGGCATACGATACTTTCAAAGAAGACATGAAGTCAATCGCGGCAGACTTCTACGTTGTAAAGAGCTTTGATTTGACCGAACTGAAGAAAAAAATCGCCATGGCGCTTGAAACCAGGCTCCCCGGTTGAAAAGGCCGCCCCACAAATCCTAGACACGTTGAATCAACAGCATTGCCTCCAGTGCCCAATGCTGTTGACTTAAGAAACTGAATCAGATGTGAGGCGGGCTGGAAACGGGGACCCCACAAAGTCTTAAACCACCTTGAATCAAGAGCATTGCCTCCAGGGCCTGCCTGTGTTTCGGTCAAAGATAATCTTGCAACCCTTGCCCGTGGTGATATATATGCGTAATTCAAATCCAGTCCGGGAAGGATTTCGAAGGCCATGGGCATCGTCCGTAGCCGCCTCAAATCCATGATAGCTGAGACGCTGCAGTCTGTTATGGGGAATCGGGAAATGAAGGCGGAAATCAGCGTAGAACTTGAAATACCCAAGGGTTCGGAGCATGGAGATTACGCTTCCAATATCGCTCTTGGTCTGACCAGGCAGTTGAAGCGAAATCCCAGGCAGATCGCCTCTGAAATCGTCGCTAACCTTAATGATTCCGACTCCATACTCGAAAAAGTCGAAATAGCCGGGCCTGGCTTCATCAATTTTTTCATCAAACCCTCGGCGTGGTATGGAATTATCCGTGAGATCCTGGACAATCCCAAACAATACGGAAGGCTTGAAATTGAAGGAGGTCCCAAGGTCCAGGTGGAGTTTGTAAGCGCTAACCCTACCGGACCGCTCCATATAGGCCACGGCCGGGGGGCGGCCATAGGCGACGTGCTGGCAAACATTCTCCAGGCCCGAGGTTTCGAGGTCCAGCGCGAGTACTATATAAACGACGCCGGAAATCAGATGGAAACTCTGGGCCGCAGCCTTTATTACCGCTACCGGCAGGAGCTTGGCGAAAATATCGAGTTCCCCGATAACCATTATCGGGGTGAATATATGCGGGACCTTGCCAGGGACTTCATGCGGGATCAGGGGGACCGTTTTCTCAACACCCCTTTGGAGGATGCATGCCCGGTTTTTACCGATTACGCCTCCATGCGCATCCTCGACGGAATTAAAGAAGATCTTGACATCTTCGGGGTACATTTCGACAACTGGTTCAGCGAGCGCGAGCTCCACAACAGGGATTCGATCAAAAAGACGATCGAATACCTCAGAGAGCGCGGTTTTATCTATGAGGACGCAGGGGCCGTCTGGTTCAGGAGCACCGCATTCGGTGACGAAAAAGACCGCGTTGTGGTGCGGGCAAACGGCGTTAGCACCTATTTTGCCGCCGATCTGGCATACCACCTGGACAAATTCGAACGCGGTTTCGAATCGGTAATAGATATATGGGGCGCGGACCACCACGGGTATGTGGACAGGATGCGGGCGGGGGTGCAGGCTATCGGGCGCAATGAAGCCGACCTGCGGATCGTTCTCGTGCAACTGGTAAACCTGTTGCGCGGGGGAGTGCCGGTGGCAATGAGCACCAGAGGAGGCGAGTTCGTTACGCTGCGTGAAGTTATCGATGAGGTCGGGAAAGACGCAACGCGCTTTATTTTTCTTACTCGCCGCACGGACAGCCCCCTGGATTTCGACCTCGAAGTCGCAAAGGTCCGGAGCAATGATAATCCCGTCTTTTACGTTCAGTACGCCCACGCGCGCCTTTGCAGCATCTTCGAAGTGGCCCGGGACCGTGGAGTTGAATTTGATTGGCGCTCGATGAGCGATGAGACGCTCCACCTCTTGCGGGTCCGGCAGGAATTTGAGATAATCAAGCTACTAGGGGAATACCCGGAGATCGTTTGCGAGTGCGTGAGATCACTCGAGCCCCACTATATCCCGTATTATCTGAATCAACTTGTGTCGCTTTTTCACAGCTATTACCATGACAACCGCATCCTGAGCGAGGATGCGGAACTGACCAGGGCGCGGCTTTGCCTCGCGTTGGCGATAAAAGAAGTTATCGGAAACGCGCTCATGCTTCTCGGGGTCACGGCGCCTCAAAAGATGTAAAGGCCGTTGGGAGTATGGATGCACGCGAACCGGTTTTACCTTGAGCAGGTTACGTACTGCCCGCCGAATTTCCGGATGTTGACCACCGACAGGGGGAAGGACTAATGGCTCGCCCGAAGCTTGTCGTCGTAAACACTGATCTGGACGAACATCCCCGCTCTTTTTCGGACGGCAGGGGACACCGCGTCGACCTGAGCAGAAATAAACTGGTTTTCTACGCGCTGAGCTTTGTTCTGTCCCTTTGTTTCATGTTCGCTCTGGGAGTTTTTGTGGGCAGGGGAGTTCCCATGGTAAAGCCGGATGATTTTTCCATGAAGGGTCGATTCCTGCGATTTCTGGGACTGGAGAAACAGATCGGCCAGCCTTTCCCGAAGGCTGCCGCAACCTGGGAAGACCCCATGAAGATGCTCGAATCGCTAAACTACTATGACGATTTGACCCATAAAGGCGGAACGCCCATCGATGCGGCCCCGAAGGTAATCGAACCCGCCCCTGCTGTTCCTGTTCCCGAACCGGCGAAAGAACCCGCCAAACGCGCAGCCGCGCCCAGGCAGCCGGTCGAAAAACCATCCGCCCCCCAGCAGCCGGAAAAGCCACATACGGCTGGAATCGCTCCCGGGCAATATACGCTGCTCGTGGCCTCAATGAAAGGACCTGATGCGCAGGTTCTGATCGACAAATTGAGGACCAGAGGGTATTCGCCCCGCATCGAGTCGCTCGACCTCGGGTCCGCCAAATGGACCCGCATCCTCATTGGTTCTTTTCCCTCACGCGAAGCCGCTATAACGTTTGCCGACGAGTTCAACAGGAAGGAAAACCTGGAAGCTCTGGTCATGAGCAGTTCGAACTGAGCGGGAAGCAGGAATCAGATTCAAGAAGCAAATTCGGGGTATCGGCTTATGCAAAGTCAAATGCTGGAAGGGATATTTCCGTTCCTTCAATGGTGGCCATCAGTCAATCGGCGTTCATTACATGCAGATTTGATGGCTGGGCTCACAAATGCGATTGTGGTTCTTCCACAGGGGATCGCCTTCGCCTCAATTGCAGGAATGCCGCCGGAATATGGCCTTTATGCCGCCATCGTGCCGGCGATTATCGCCGCGTTTTTCGGGTCGTCGTTTCACCTCGTCTCAGGCCCTGTCACCGCTATATCGATTGTCATATTCTCGAAGGTCAGTACTCTGGCCGTCCCATTCACCGGTCAGTACATTAAATTGGCTCTCACCTTGACTTTGATTGCGGGCGTGTTCCAACTGTTGCTGGGTCTCGCCCGGTTGGGGGCCCTGGTTAACTTCGTGTCGCTTTCGGTATTGGTGGGATTTACCTCCGGGGCCGCCTTGCTCATTGGGATCAGCCAGTTAGGCAATGTTTTGGGAGTTCCTGCCGTGCAGGGAAGTTCAGTCCTGGAGATAGGCGCCGACCTGGTCCGGTTGCTGCCTCAGGCCAACCCCTACGCGATTCTGGTAGCCCTGGTCACCCTTTTGTCAGCCCTGCTGCTTAGGCGTTTGCGGCCTCACTGGCCCGGGCTGGCAATAGCGATGACGCTCGGCGGCATCGTTGCCGTTCTGATTGACGGGAAACCCCATCACCTGAAATTTGTAGGGGCCTTGCCTGCCAGCCTGCCTCCGGTTTCGCTGCCCGACCTCTCAATCGGCGTTTTACGCAAGCTCGTTCCCGGCGCGATGGCGGTGGCGATGCTGGGACTTGCCCAGGCAATTTCCAGCGCGCGCTCCATAGCTACGCTCTCCCATCAGAGGATAGACAACAATCAGGAGTTCATCGGGCAAGGGCTCTCAAATGTGGTAGGAAGTTTCTTTTCGAGCTTCGCCGCCTCGGGTTCCTTCACTCGCACGGGAGTGAACTACGATGCGGGGGCAAAGACGCCGATGGCAGCCGTTCTCGCTGCGTTGAGTTTACTTGCCATGTTGTTTGTCGTTGCCCCCCTGACTGCGTACCTGCCGATCGCCTCAATGGGCGGGGTATTGCTTCTGGTCTGTTACCACCTCATCGACCAGCATCAGATCAGGACGATCTGGAAGGCCAGCAGACCGGAATCCGCAGTAATGATTGTCACTTTTTTATCGACGCTGCTGTTGGAACTCGAATTTGCCATTTTTCTGGGAGTCATGCTATCCCTGCTTCTCTATCTCAATCGCACTTCTCATCCTCAATTTACCACCGTGATGCCCAGGTATAGCGGCGATGTCAGCACATTCGTCGACGCCTGTGAACCGCAGATCAGTGAATGCCCTCAACTCAAGATCGTGCGGCTTGACGGTTCCATATTCTTCGGCGCCGCAAATCACATATCCGAGATGCTCCACAACATAACGAAACAAAACCCCGAGCAGTGTCACATCCTGATCGTAGGAAGCGGCATCAACTTCGTCGACGTGTCCGGATGCGCAATGCTTTTCGAGGAAAGCCGTTCGATGTATCTGGAAGGCCGACAGCTCTACCTGTGCTCGTTAAAGGATCAGGTCCTCCAGACCCTGCAGAAGGGAGATTGCCTCAGAAGGTTCGGCCAGGAGCATATTTATAGCTCCAAAAAAGAAGCCCTCGAAAAAATAGTCCCGCAACTAGATCCGGAACGGTGCCGCAGATGCTATCTGCGTTTGTTCAAAGAATGCGAACTTGCCCCAAGCCCTGAACCGCTGAATAAATATCCGTCCCGCTGTGTGCTGGAAGAAAACGGTCTGTGACGCCAAGTTGGGTTCAAAAAGGCATTGTTCTCCTTCTTGTTGGTGTTAATTGACTCTACGGTCTTTGCCCGCCCATTCTTTTTCACGCAATTTGAACTTCATGATCTTGCCGGTAGCAGTCTTGGGCAGTTCTCCGAATTCCACTGACTTCGGGGCCTTAAAATGAGCAAGGTTCTGTTTGCAAAAATTGATGATGTCCTGTTCTGTTAAGTTTTTGCCCGGTTTGGGCATCACAAAGGCCTTGGGCACTTCCCCCCATTTATCGTTCGGTATTGCAATAACGGCCACTTCCAGAACGTCAGGATGCTGATAGATGACGTTTTCCACTTCGACAGTCGAGATGTTTTCGCCGCCGCTGATAATGATGTCTTTTTTACGATCCATGATCTGCACGTAGTTGTCCGGATGCACTACGGCCAAGTCACCGCTGTGAAACCAACCCCCTTCGAAAGCATCGTCAGTCGCCTTGGTGTCTTTGTAGTACCCGAGCATGACGTTGTTGCCCCGCATGACGATTTCCCCGATGGTCTTAGCGTCTCGAGGGACGGATTCCATGGTAATCGGATCCACTACATCCATATAGTGAGAAGTAACATAGCAGACTCCCTGTCGGGCTTTGATGCTTGCCTTTTCATCAACAGAGAGGTTATCCCACTTGGGTTGCCATTTGCATATACTGTGAGGCCCATAGACCTCGGTCAAGCCGTACACCTGGGTGACATCAACCCCAAGGTTCTCCATATTCTTGATAACGGTGGGCGCCGGCGGTGCTCCAGCGGTTATTACGTTAAGCTGCCGCTTGAACTTGACATCTTTTGCGCCAGGGAAGTTGGCCATGGTTATGAGGATCGTAGGCGCGGCACAAAGATGGGAAATACTTTCCGCTTCGACAACGCGGTAAATTTCGTCCGCAACAACCTTTCGCAGGCAGACGTGAGTACCCCCGACGGCAGTAACCGCCCATGTAAAACACCATCCGTTACAGTGAAACATGGGCAGCGTCCACAGATAGTTCGATTGGGAGTTAAGACTGAATTCGACGGCTTCTCCAATGGCATTGAGGTACGCTCCACGATGATGGTACATTACGCCTTTTGGCAGTCCGGTAGTGCCGCTGGTGTAGTTAATGGTTGCAATCTGATATTCATCGTCCACCACTGGTGTTATTGGCGCATCGGACCCAGTCTTTAAGAATTCTTCGTATTCCATTCCGTCCAGCGGCATTTCATCGCTCACATCGCAGATGTTGACCACTGTTTTGATATTGGTGAGATCTTCCATAATAGGTTTGATTACATGTGCAAATTCATTATCTACAAAAATGGCTTTTGAATCGGAGTGATTTATTATATAGATCACCTCCCGGGAAGACAATCGTATATTAATGCTTACGAGTGCTGCGCCAATCATTGGGACTGCGTAGTGAGCTTCCAGAAGGGGAGGAGTGTTTGGGCACATAAAAGCGACCTTATCGCCTTTACCTATTCCTGCCTTTTTCAGGGCGTCAGCCAAGCGGTTAACCCTGTTGTAGAATTCCTGATACGTATAGCGCTTGTCTTTATAAACAACAGCAACTTTATCCGTAAAGATTGATGCGGATCGACTCAGGAAATTGACAGGGGTGAGGACATCGAAATAGACTTGCTTGGAATCTCCAGACATACCGTATTTCTCCATTAATTAAGTGTTGAGTGTCAGTTGCCAGTGGGAAGTGCACACCCACCGTGCCTTTGTATTTTAGAGGCAACCCTTCGGGACGATGATCAAATCAATAACACGGGGGCAGATGCCCCATCCACCGCTGCGGGAATTTTCTGAACCAGGATTGATAACGATTGAGAAGAGGAGAAATAATATCCAGGAGGATGCCAACGGCGCCATAATACTGGATCAATGTGCGGAATGCAGGGTAAATATTAATAACCTCAGACTATAATATCAAGACCCGTGAAGCATCTAAACCATTAAAAGGGATTTCCCACGGGTGGCGCGGGCAGGATGGACTTCGACGCCTCCGGCCATGGACATCAGGGGCAGCTATGAGTGAACAGATTATCCCTGCTTTCAGGGTTTTCCTTGACTTTTGTTTGCGCCATCTCTAAAAATACTTGGTTGTTCTGAAATTTTGATGGCTATCGGGGAAAAGATGGAAAGTATTCAAGCTGTTAGAGGCATGAACGATATATTGCCCGACGAAGCGGGCTGGTGGCAGAGCGTTGAAAACACGGCGCGGGAGGTGCTCGAAAACTTCGGCTACCGGGAGATAAGAACCCCGGTTGCGGAAAAGCTGGAGCTTTTCGCGCGCAGTATTGGAGAGAGCACCGACATAGTCGAAAAAGAGATGTATGCCTTCGAGGATCGCAACGGCGAATGGCTGGCGCTGCGTCCGGAGGCCACGGCTTCAATCGTGAGGTCCTATGTCCAGCATTCGCTCCACAGCGATTCGACCCTGCGGAAGCTCTATGAAATAGGTCCGATGTTCCGGCATGAACGTCCACAGAAAGGTCGCTATCGGCAGTTTCATCAGATCGACGCCGAGGTATTCGGCACAGACAGCCCGATGATCGACGCCGAAATGATGCACATGCTGAGCCTGTTAATGGAGCGGATCGGCATTTCCGGGGCCCTCCTCAACATCAACACGCTTGGGTGCCCTGAGTGCAGGCAGACTTACAGGGAAATCCTGAAGGATTTTCTCACGGCAAAAGGGGACCAGTTCTGCCCGGACTGCCTTCGCCGCAGGGAAACCAACCCGCTGCGCGTGTTCGACTGCAAGGTCGAAAAGTGCCGGACGCTTCTCGAAAGCGCTCCCATGCTGATCGATCACATTTGCGAAGAGTGCCGCGCACACTTCGATGCGGTAAAGGAATACTTGGAGAAGCTTGGGACTCGCTATGCGGTAAATCCTCGAATTGTTCGCGGCCTGGACTATTATATGCGAACAACTTTCGAACTGATTACGGACCGTCTCGGCTCGCAGAACGCAATTGGAGGGGGGGGCCGCTACAATGGCCTGGTGCGCGATCTGGGCGGACCCGACGTTCCGGCGATCGGGTTTGCTGTCGGGATGGAACGGCTTATCCTGTTGCTTCAGCAGGAGCAGCAGAGAAAGGTTCGCGCGCCACTTTTTTTTATCGCAAGTTTGGGCGAGGAGCCACGTGCGAGTGCTTTTGAAATTGTTCAGCGGCTTCGCGGGCGTGGTCTGGAGGCCGAAATGGATTACGAAGGGCGCAGTCTCAAAAGTCAAATGCGCCGTGCCGATAAATCAGGGGCAAGGTATGTTCTCATCCTTGGCGAAGACGAGCTGATAGGGCGGCAAATCCAGTTGCGCGACATGCAAACCAAAACTCAGGCGTTATTGCCCCTGGACGATCTGGTTGAGTCGATGCTCCGGATTGATTCGGAAACAATTGAAAGGTAGCGCCCTTATAAGTCTTATAGGTCCTGTAAGACCTATTTGCATTATTTTGCAGGAGGAAACCCTGGTGAATTCGTTAGAACCCCTGATTGGAAATGAAATAACAGACGCTCAGGAAAGGCCGGTTGTCCTGGACCAGCTTGGCGAATGGCGAAAGACGGCGGACTGTAACAGCATGAGGTCTGAGGACGTCGGCCGGGAAGCCTTATTGATGGGATGGGTGCAGAGGCGGCGTGACCATGGCGGGCTAATATTCGTTGATTTGAGGGACCGGGAGGGAATCACCCAGGTCGTGTTTGACCCGCAGATCGGTGAGGAAGCACACGAGCGGGCCGGAGGCCTTCGGAGCGAGTACGTGATGGCAGTCAAAGGAAAGACGCGCTTTCGCCCCGAGGGAATGGCCAATCCAAAGCTGCCTACCGGGGAAATCGAAGTGGCAGCAACGGAGCTGCGGATATTGAACAGCTCCAAAACGCCTCCATTCCAGGTTGAAGACGACGTGGACGCAAGCGAGAACATACGCCTCAAATACAGATATCTCGATTTGCGCCGCCCGAAGCTCTTTCATAACCTGCTCCTAAGGCACAATGTCGCCCGGTTGACGCGTGACTACTTCAACGGCTTGGGCTTCATCGAGGTTGAGACCCCGGTGCTCACGCGCAGTACGCCTGAAGGGGCTCGAGACTACCTGGTGCCGAGCCGGGTCAACACCGGAAAATTTTTCGCCCTGCCTCAGTCGCCCCAACTTTTCAAACAGATTCTCATGATTGCCGGCTTCGAAAGGTACTATCAGATCGTCAAGTGCTTCCGAGACGAAGACCTGCGGGCGGACAGGCAACCTGAGTTCACTCAGATCGACCTGGAGATGTCTTTTATACGCGAAGAAGACATTTTCGATATGATCGAGGGGTGGATAGATCGGATATTCCGAGAGCTGAAAGGCGTTTCTCTTAATGCGCCCTTTCCCCGCATGAAGTACAACGATGCCATGGACCGCTACGGGACCGACAGGCCGGACATGCGCTTCGGCCTTCCTCTGAGCGAGGTAACCGGCATTGTTGCAGAATCCGAGTTTCGGGTTTTTCGCCAGGCGGTTGAACGGGGCGGGATTGTGAAGGCGCTCCGCGTGCCGGGCGGCAAGGATCTGTCAAGAAAAGAACTGGATGATCTGATCGAATTTGTTAAAATATTTGGTGCGCAGGGCATGGCCTGGATCAAGATTCAGCCGGAGGGCTGGCAGTCCCCCATAGCCAAGTTCCTGCAGCAGGGGGTGCAGCGGGAGTTGGAGCAGAGCCTCGGCATAGAAACCGGAGACGTCATACTTTTTGTGGCCGATCAGCGCAAAATTGTAAATGATTCCCTGGGAAATCTTCGGGTTCGCCTCGGCCAGCAGTTGGGACTGATCGATCCTGACGAATTCAAATTTGTCTGGGTTACGGATTTTCCGCTTGTCGAATGGGACAACGAATCGAAAAGGTACACTTCCGTCCATCATCCGTTTACCTCGCCGGTGGAGTCCGATATGGGCCTGATCGAAACAGAGCCGGAGAAGGTGAGGAGCAGGGCATATGACCTTGTGCTGAACGGAATCGAGATCGGTGGCGGCAGCATTCGTATTCACCAGCAGGAGGTCCAGAGGCGTGTTTTCGGCGCTCTCGGGATTTCGGCTGAGGAGGCACAAGAAAAATTCGGTTTTTTGCTGGAAGCGCTTCAGTTCGGGGCGCCTCCTCACGGCGGAGTTGCTTTTGGGCTTGACCGGCTTGCAATGCTTCTATGCGGGGCGAGTTCGATCCGCGACGTGATCGCATTCCCGAAGACCCAGAAAGCTACCTGTCTCATGACCAATGCGCCATCCGAAGCAGATGTCAATCAGCTTCTGGAATTGTGCGTGAAAGTTGAAAAGGACTTAAAGAAGTAGAAGCGGGAAGCGGGAAGCAAGAAGCTGGAAGGCTGAATCGATGAGCGGAGTTGGTTTTTTTCTGCTTCTGGCCCGTCGCCGGCCGCTACAATAAGGAAGTAAATCCATGGCACGCTGGAACCCCAAAAAACGGGTGCTGGACCACGAACATCACGACCTGCGGCAGCCCAATGTACAGGATTTGGACGAACCCAACCTGATGCGGGATATTTATCCATACGATGAGGCGCCTCGGATCGATTTCGACCACAAGCTCCTGCCGATCGACCCGGCCGACGATATATTCATAACGGATACCACCTTCCGGGACGGCCAGCAGGCGCGCCCCCCCTATACGGTCAGGCAGATCGAGGTGATATTCGAGATGCTTCACCGCCTTTCGGGTCCAAACGGGGTCATCCGTCAGTCCGAGTTCTTCCTGTACACGGATAAGGACCGGCAGGCGCTGGAGGCCTGTCTTGCCAAGGGGTATGAGTATCCGCAGATAACCGGATGGATTCGGGCCGTTGAAGAGGACCTGGACCTGGTGACCAGCATGGGTTTGAAAGAGACGGGCATTCTGAGTTCGGTCTCCGACTACCACGTCTTTCTGAAGCTCAAGATGGACCGCAAGGGGGCACTCGAAAAATACCTGAAGATCGTCCGGGCCGCGTTGGAAAGAGGGATCATTCCGAGGTGCCATTTCGAGGATGTCACGCGCGCGGATATAGGCGGCTTCTGTATCCCGTTCGCCATTGAGTTGATGCGCCTAAGAGAACAGAGCGGCATAGACATCAAGATTCGTCTGTGCGATACGCTCGGCTTCGGCGTGACTTACCCTGGAGCGGCCCTGCCCAGGAGCGTCCCCAAGCTTGTGAGGGCATTCATAGATGACGCCGGGGTGCCCGGGCATCTACTCGAATGGCACGGCCACAACGACTTCCACAAGGTGTTGATAAACGCAGCAACTGCCTGGCTCTATGGGTGCAGCGGCGCAAACGGGACTTTGCTCGGTTTCGGCGAGCGCACCGGCAACGCCCCTATTGAGGGCCTTATCTTCGAATACATCGGGCTCAAAGGCGATGCGAACGGAACGGATACAACCGCGATTACCGACATTGTGGAATATTTTCGGTCGGAACTCGGCTATACGGTACCCTCGAACTACCCATTTGCAGGGGAGGAGTTCAATGCCACCAGGGCGGGCATCCATGCCGACGGGTTGGTGAAAAACGAGGAAATCTACAATATTTTCGATACGCAGAAATTGTTGAAAAGACCGGTCAGCATCACAATCACGGACAAGACCGGTGTTGCGGGTATAGCCTATTGGGTGAATCACCGCCTGAGGTTGGATGGAGAGCGCCGCCTGGACAAGAGGCATCCGGGAATTCTCAAGATCTTAAAGCGCGTAACGAGCGAGTACGAAAAGGGGCGCAATACCTCCATATCCAATGACGAACTGGAGCGGTGGTCTAGACGATACCTGCCCGAGTATTTCATCTCCGAATTCGACCTGCTCAAACACCGCGCCCGCATTCTTGCCGCTCACCTTGTGGAAGAGGTCGTAGAGAGTGAAATGATAAGAAGCCTCGACCCGGAGCGCCAGGGACCTTTGCTCCAGACTCTTCTAGAACTCAACCCATTTATTCAGTACATCTATGTGACTGACAGGCAGGGGCGTAAGATCACCCCCAACATCACGCACATAGTGGATAAATCGAAGTACGAATGCGCCAGGGTGGGAGAGGACCTTTCCGATCGGCCCTGGTTTATAGAGCCTATGAAGGACGGAAAGGTGCATGTAACCGACTTTTACTCTTCGCGTTACACGGGAGCGCTCTGCATCACGGTTTCCGCGCCGATCAGAGACGCAACCGATGAGATTGCGGGAATCCTCGGCATAGATATCCGCTTCGAGGACCTCGCCAAGATGGAGAAAAACGGCGAGCTGAGCAACACATAGTGGTCCACTTCATACATTCGGTGTCGTATTGAGGCTGCCAAAAAACAAGCGGGATGGCGGGTGTCACAGGCTCAAGTATTTGGCCGCCGCAGCGGGTTCCGGCCCGAGGCAGCGGCAATCCCGGCAGCGGTTCCTCTCCGCCCGAAAGATCCCAAAGGTGTGGATTCTTATCGGCTTGTCCCTTTTGTTGGCCGCCTGCACGAAGTCTTACGCCCCCCCCGCAGAGGTCCCTCGCGGACTGAAAACGCAGAGACCCTATCAGATAAACGGCATTTGGTACTATCCTCTTCCCAGCGCGGAGGGCTATGTGGAGGATGGTCTGGCCAGTTGGTATGGCCCCGGGTTTCATGGCAAGCACACCTCGTGCGGGGAACCTTACGATATGTGGGCGGATACGGCGGCCCACAAGACGCTTCCCCTGGGAACCTACGTCAAGGTGACCAACCTTGAAAACAACAGATCGGCCATTTTGAGAATTAACGACCGTGGGCCGTTTGTGTCGGGAAGGATCATCGATCTTTCCGCTAAGGGCGCCCAGGACCTGGGTTGCCATACGAAGGGGCTGGCAAAGGTGAGGGTGGAGGCAGTTCAGAGTGCAACCGCGCAGGTCGTGGGTGATACTACATATTGGAAGGTCGACCCGGTTCCTTCGTTCCGCTACGGCAAATTCACCGTCCAGATCGGGGCCTTTCGCGATCAGGCCAACGCTTACAGGCTGAAGGAGAAAATGACCGGAGAAAACAGGGAAAGCAGGGTTACGGATCGGCCTGAAAGAGACGGTTTGTGGTATAGGGTGCAGGTCGGTTCCTATCAGGACCTTGTTGTTGCGAAAGCGGAACTGGAGCGATTCAGGTCGAACGGATTTCCGGATGCTTTTGTCATAGCTGTTGAGGGACAATAAAAGTGATTGACATCATTAGATATCCGTCGAATGAGGCGGAACTCAAGATTTCAGCAATCGAAAGGCGCAGACCGGGGGCCGATCCCGCTCTGGAAGCAAGAGTCCAGGAGATAATCGGTGCGGTCAAGGCCGAAGGCGATGCCGCAGTGCTGCGCTATACACGCCGGTTTGACGCTCCAGGGTTGGAAGAGGGGCGGCTGCGCGTATCCGATGAGGAAATAGATGCCGCGTGCGGCGCGGTAGATTCGGATTTTATGTCCATCATCCGGACGGCGATCCGAAACATCGAGGATTTCCATAGACAGCAGATGCGGCACTCTCATTTCATGACCAAACCCGACGGGACATTCCTCGGGCAGATAGTGAGGCCGGTCAGGGCTGCGGGGATATACATCCCGGGAGGGCAGGGCGGGGAAACTCCTCTAATCTCATCGGTTCTGATGAACACGATACCAGCGCGCATCGCCGGGGTGCAGGACATCGCGATGGTTACTCCCCCCCGAAAGGACGGCAGCATAAACCCTTATCTTCTTGCCGCTGCGCGGGAGGTGGGTGTGAGCCGGATTTACAGGGCGGGCAGCGCCTGGGGCGTTGCTGCCCTTGCTTACGGGACGGAATCGATCCCGCCCGTCGATGTAATCGTTGGTCCCGGAAATATTTACGTGGCGCTCGCCAAAAAGCTCCTGTCTGGCGAGGTGGGCATCGACATGATTGCGGGTCCGAGTGAGATCCTGGTCCTGGCGGATTCGAGCGCAGACGCGGACTTTATTGCGGCGGACCTGATCAGCCAGGCCGAGCATGACAGCATGGCATGCGCAATCTGCATAACCACTGAAGAAACCCTTGCCGGGAATATTTCGCTTAGCGTATCGAGGCAGTTGACTTCGCTGCCCAGGGGCGAGACCGCGGCGGCCTCGCTCGATCGCTACGGGGCTGTTTTCATAGTGCAGAGCTTGGATGCCGCTTTCGGACTTGCAAATCGAATAGCGCCCGAACACCTCGAACTGCACCTCAAAGACCCGCTTTTCTGGCTTGGCCGGATTGAAAATGCGGGGGCGGTCTTTATCGGGGACCACACTCCGGAGCCGGTCGGAGATTATTTTGCCGGCCCCAATCACGTGCTCCCGACAGCGGGCGCTGCCCGTTTTGCTTCGGGGCTGGGGGTGGATGATTTTTTGAAAAAGACCAACGTGATTGCCTATTCGCGGGCCGCTTTCGACCGGGACGCCCCGTCGATCATCCGCCTGGCCGAACTTGAAGGGCTTATGGCGCATGCCGAGTCTGTGAGGGTTCGGCTCAAGAAGGGAAGCGGGTAGCGGGGGAGCGGAGGCGAAACTGGACAGTGTTGTACTCTAGCTGGAACTTATATGAAAACCTCAAAATGAGGGTCCGCCATGAGCTTCTGTCCTAAATGCAACGTGCACCATGATCCCTCGATGCCATGTTTTAATCGTACAGAAGAAATACTGAGGGATATAGGAATTCAAAGAAAGAGAATGTCACAAAAAGAATTTAAAACCACAGTCCAGAAAACAAACAGGGGGCTAATTGTTGTTATGCTAATTTTTATAGGTGGAATTCCCCTTGGAATTCTTGTAGGAGCAATAATGGAAAGAATAAAGCAGATGATGCACTGAGCTACATCAGGATAACTGAACAAAAACGACGGATGTGTATAGAATAGGGCTCCACAAACAGAACAGGCATCACAACCGGACGATTTCGCGACCCTTCACCGCCGGGCCTTCAAAGAGTTCGGCAGCCGGGCGCTATGGAACGTCCGTAAGCTTAAAGACCCGAACCTTTAAGACGCCATGGTGATCGCACGCTATTTGCGCATCGAGGGGAATCTGGGAGCGCGGCGTTTAGCAGAACGAATTAAAAGTGTAGTTCACACGCCGCTCACCAGGTTTCAATAGCGAATTCTCCGCCTGCTTGCGGCGCATCGTAATCCGGAAAGCATTGTTTCGGTAAAGCGGCGCGGACTTATGGCGCATGCTGAGTCCGTGCGGGTTCGGCTCACGAAGGGGAGAGGGTAGCGGGGAGCTGGGAGCAGGGAGCAGAGGCGAAACTGGACAGTTTGTAATGTGTCGAGTTAGGAAGAACGAAAAAGCTTGCACCGTTGTTGAGTTATGCAGAAACTCCACAATCACTTGTTTAATAGGAGATAAGACTATTTATGAACCGCAAAGATGCCTTGAAAGCCATTGAACAGCGGTTACAGGAAGGCAAATCTAAACAGGAAATATGTAGTGAACTTTCCTCAAAGGTAAAATATAGATCAGACCTAATGCAATACATTGCCATGGTACCGAGTTGCGAGGATCGATTGAAATACAAAAAGTTGAACCTTCTTCTGTTTTCACTCCTCATTGTTATTTCTGTATTGAAAGTGTTAACAGCCATAATATTCTTTTCGAAAATGTCGGTTTACCTGCTGCCAATTGCCTTAATAGTTCCCTTTATTAGCTTATACTTTGCGGTAATGATCTGGAATTATAGAGGGAATATGTATCGAATCTTGGCCATGCTTGGGGTGGCTGGCATATTAAATAGTCTTTCACAAATGAAAGCATTTAATTCATACAGCTTTTCGGAAATTACCGTCGAAGTGTTGCTTAATTATCTACCCGGATTTGTGATTATTTATTTAGCTTATTATATCGGAAGAAAAGTATTTCCGTATTATAATTTTTGGGGACAGTTGAAAGAGGATAGATTGAAATTGTAGTCTTAGACATTCGCTCCCAAAGACGTGTTGGATTGAGCCTCCCTTTGCTTGTCATGAAATAACTGGACGAAAGAGCGTACTGTCCATATTCGAAAACAGCCTGTTAGCGCTGGCGTGGGTTCGCGCCTTGCTTTGAGCCTGCGAAACCGGATAAAATGTGTATAGAATAGGGCTATAAAAATAAAACAGACAGGACAACCGGACGATTTCGTTACCCTCTGCCGCCGGGCCTGCAAAGAGTTCGGTAGCCGGGCGCTATGGAACGTCCGTAAGCTTGAAGACCCGAACCTTCAAGACGTCATGGTGACCGCACGCTATTTGCGCATCGAGGGCAATCTGGGAGCGCGGCGTTTAGCAGAACGAATTAAAAGTGTAGTCCACGCTGCTCACCAGGTTTCAATAGCGAATTCTCCGCTTGCTAGTGTCCTGAGTCAAAAGTTCGGAAGCTAATTCAAGCCGGGCAAAGGGACCAACGCTTACGTCACTCCGGCGAAAGCCTTGGTCCAGAGGTGATTGAAATTTATTGGAAATACTGGATTCCGGCCTTCGCCGGAATGACGGCCTGAGTGCGCAGGACTTATGTTGTGAATTTCTGACTCATGACACTAAGGGCGCATCGTAATCCGGAAAGCATTATTTCGGTAAAGTGGCGCGTACAATTTTTCGAACCGGCGCTGACAGGTTGCCTGGCGCCGGACCGGAGGCCGCGTGCTGCTCAAGAGGCTGTCATCCCCATCATATCCGCAAATCCCAGGGTAAAGTGAACATAGACGTCGCTTGCCTCGTCCAGGGGAATCCAGTAAGTGTTGAGCGTTTTACCATTACGCGTCACTTCGGTACGGATCGCCACACCCTGGCCGAGAGCTTCGTCTGCCCGGCAGTGACGGCACTTCCCGTCGGGCGCTCCTTCGGGATTTAATATAAAACATTTAATCCCAGGCTTTATCCCTGCTGCCTGCGCCAGAGCATTAACGGCAAGAACGGTCCGGTCTTTTTGAATGAGCAAAACCGGCTCGGGGAATTTCTTCCACATGATGTGGAATGCATCCAAGATAGACTTATCGACCATAACATTTTCCTTTCAATGAGATCGGGTTCTTCACAAATCACCGGGCGTGGTGATCGCCTTATGCAGTTTAGGACGCAGGCGGCAAGATCTTATTGCAGAGAAAATTGTGATTTTTCAATTCGTCCGCAGAATTGGCGCTTAGCCGCGCTAGCTGCTATGACTGCTGATCGTTTGAAAACTCGCGGAACGATTTTTCGCCCTCTTCTTTCCACCACTCGTCATATTCGCGCCACCGGCCGCCATGAGGGCGGCGATAATGCCCCCCTTTTCCATGTCTAAAACCGCCCACCAAAATCCTGGACAAAAGCAACAGCCCGACACCTTGCAGATAGGTCAGAGGCGGAACGCCCAAAAGGTCGGGCAGGATGCCGTTCCAGAGCAACTTAACGAACAAACCGAGCAGCAACGACAACGAAACGGCGATGAGCAATCCGAAAACCACATGGATAATGATCAGATAGGCGCGTCCGTGTTTCGACTGCACGTCCGTAGGGTAATGGTTCATCATGGTTGGCTCCTATATTATTTTTTATACTCTCTGAGCATTTCCCTCAAGCGCGCTTTCGCGCGGCTTTTCCGGGACAGCAACGTCCCGACCGGTTCGTCCCATTCTTCCGCCAGTTCTTGAAAACTGCGGCCGTCCATCTCGGTGGCCAGGAAAATGGCCCGTTCCTTGGGAGAGAGCCGTCCGATCGCATTTAGCAACCGTTCCCGCATCTCACTTTGATCAAGAGCGCTATCGGGCGCCGGACCCCGGGCATGAAGTTCGGGTGCTCCAGACTCCAGGGTTTCCTCATCAAGGGAAACAGCAGAGACACGATTACGCCGATGATCCAAAATCCGATTTTGCAGGGAACGATAAATATAAGCCGTGAGGTTTTCGATCTCTCCAATGATATCAGCCCGTCCAAAGAGGCTGACCGTAACTTCAGAGACGATATCCTCGGCGTCCATATTGGAAATATCGTCGAACTTTCGCCTGACGAACCGCAGAAAGCGGATTTTTTCCGTCTGGAATATTTCGGCCAGCCTCTCTTTGCCGTGATCCATCACATTTATCCTCTATGAACGCCGGTCTCGATAGTTAAGACGCAATAACTGGCAAGTTATTGCGGATCAGGTCAAGAGGAGAACAGGCTAGTTTCCGTCCGGAAAGGGCCCTTTTCCGCCCTGGCGGTGTCAATCTTCGGGGTCTCTTGTGCGGCGTACATAGGTACGCCTCCGCGCAACCCCTTGATTTCCTAGCCAGGACGGAAAATGCCTCCTTTCCGAATCGAAAACCGCTAATTTCTCATAAGGTAAAATTCTCCGACGTTCATCCGGGTTTCCGGATGGACATTAGGCTAAAAATACAGAGGACATTTAGGCCGAAGGGCAACCCACGGGTTAATAATCTGTTTCGGATTATTCTGCACCCGCAAGCCCATGAGAGCTGTGCAGTTTTTTGACCCTTTTTTGGACAGCTTCGAAAAGTGACGTCCTGGTTTTGCTGGTTATAAGAAACTCCTGTTCGTCGCAAATTCTCCCTTTCCGACGGTAAATCGACCTAAAGTGAGGCGCTATATTGGCGCAGGCCCCCAGGCGTTCCGCGATCAGGGTTCGTCCGATCATCGCAGATTCCTCTGCGCTTCCAGCCGTTACCGGGACGATGGATATTTCGTTCATCGCGCATACCTCCGGTAGGTGGTTGACCATGGAGAACCAATTGACAATAGTAACATTTGTGTTACTTTGAGTATGATAATAGTTTCGCCGGAGAATTGATATCCCGAAGGCTTTGGCCTGTTGGGAGGATTACAAGAGGCGAAAACGCCAGGAGGTGGCGCCATGGCTCTTACGAAAGGATTTAGAACGACCTTGATGGAGCGCGCCCGAAGAGACGCAGATTTTCGGCAAGCCATGCTGAAAGAAGGGATCGATACTATGCTTGCCGGCGACGTTGAGACGGGCAAGGCGATCTTGCGCGACTATATTAACTCGGCTGTCGGTTTCAGGCAGTTGGCGGAGGCTACCCACATACCTGCTAAAAGTCTTATGCGGATGTTTGGGCCTAAGGGTAACCCGCGGGTGGATAATCTGTTCCGGGTTATTCGGCATCTTCAAGCTCATGAGGGAATCCACCTGGAAGTGGGGCAGTGTTAGCCTCCAGTTTCCCCCTGCACCCATTCAAGGTATTCCGGCAGCCCAAGGGCGATGGGAAAGGATATTATTTCGGGAACTTCGTAGCTGTGCAGTTCTTTGACCCTTTTTTGGACGGCTTCGAAAAGTGACGTCCTGGTTTTGATGATTATAAGGAACTCCTGTTCGTCGTAAATTTTTCCTTTCCACCGGTAAATCGACCGTATATGAGACACTATATTGGCGCAGGCCGCCAGGCGTTCCTCGATCAGGGTTCGTCCGATCATCGCGGCTTCCTCTGCGCTTCCAGCCGTTACCAGGACGATGGATATTTCGTTCATCGCGCACACCTCCGGTAAAAAGGGTCAAAAATGGAACCCGGTCCTCAGGACAGTGAGATTTTTTCAAAAATTCCGGTCCAGGCCTACGACCGAATGATCATGGATATCCCCGCAACGTCCTGGAGCCGTATTCTGGCCTCGAATCCTATTTTAAAAAAAGAGGTTTTGGAAGGTTTTTCACTCCAGCCGGGAAAGTTCTCCAAGATGCTCTACCAGCCCCGGATTATGGGCCGCATCCGCCGCAAGCTTCAAAAGGACAAAATCTTTCTGGAAGAAATGCTGGCCGAATGGAAGGAAGAACAATCGGCCACAGTCTATTACCTCACTATGCTCGACAGTGATTTTATTGCTAAAAACCTGTCGAAGATAAAGGACCTGGTGGGTCCGGCGCGTCTTTGCCTCGGCCTTTACTCCATCGGCCTTTTAGGCCGGCAGTGGGCTGCGGACGCGATCATGGAAGACGACTTCTGGTCGAAGCCACTAACTGCAGGGCTTTTTGACCTTCTCGTTCCTACTTTGACCGTCTGGCAGGAATTTATCGAGAAATATCCCGGCCTCTCCAAAAAATTTCTTGAGAGCACGCAGGGGGCCGGTTTTCTCTTCGATATGGAAGAGGATCAAACCGAGCAAAGGGTCGAGCGCGAGTCGGAATCGAAGGAGCCTTTCAGGAAAGTCGAGAAGAAGCTGCAAAAGACCCAGTTGGAGTTGAATCGCTCTGGCGAGCAGCTAAACAGCCTTAGGAAGGAAAACGAAAGTCTGAGGAAAAAGATACGGGAGTGTGAGACGGAGTTCGAAAATAAGCTGAGTGAATCGCTTAACCAGAGAAGAAAGGAGTGGTTCGAACGCTATCAGTACCTCGACAAAGAAGGGGCGGGAAGGGAAGCAGAGCGGCTCGAATCTCTTCTCCACAGGACAAGGCGGGCGCTCGAATTGCAGAAACGGGCCGATGAGGAATACGGCCTGATCTCCGATATAAGGACAAAATTGCTTGAAATCGATCTCTCGCTGGACCACATAGAGGCCGTCTACGCCAGTTCCCTGGTCGTTCACAAGGAAGTGGAGAAAGTGAAAGAGGCCCTTTTGACCGAGAAAAACCGTCTGTTGAAGCTGCCTGGAATCCGAAGAGTTATCGGGTCTCACCATGAGGGCGGAAGTGAAATAGTCGCTCGAATCAACCTTCTCGATCCAATCGCTGTCAATTTGCCTAAAATCAATAAACTGCTTAAAATGGCCGGCACTCTTTCGGAAATCGGTGTTGTCAGCGACCCGGCTCAGGTAGAGGAAGCAGTGCGGCACAAGAGACGGCAAATCCTGGAGCGGCTCTATTCTCAGTTTGAACCGGGACGTGAAGAGAGGCCGCCCGATGGCCGATTCAGGCACCTCGAAGACTTCGTAAACGCCGGCCAGAGCAGGCGTTATGACCTGTTCATCGACGGGTACAACGTGATGCTCCGGGTGCACGGAGCAGGCGGGCATTTTTCCCGCATGGACTTCACACAATTCCGGGAACAGTTCATTGAGGCTGTTGCAGCCAAGAGCAGGTATTTCGCCAAAGTCTATCTGGTGTTTGACGGAGTCGAAGATTCGAGGGACGTTCAGGCCAATGTCGAGATTATCTACACAGATAAGACCAAAAGTTCGGCCGACGCTGTTATAATAGAAAGGATTACCGCAAGAAAGGACAAAAATATCTTGCTCGTTACCGGAGATGAAGAGATCATTTCGTCTGTTCAGGACAGGATTTTCGCCTTGATCGACGTGGTGGCTTTTTACATGTTTTTATTTGAATAGCAGCCCGGGGTGGCGCTGCCCGCACAAAAGATTTCCAATGGTTGACGTAAGGAAAAAAACGATTGTGCTGGTTTCAGGGGGGGTCGATTCGACAACCTGCCTGGCGATCGCACAACACGATGGCTATGAGGCCTTCGCGCTCAGCTTCAATTACGGGCAGCGCCACAGGGCGGAACTTGAAGCGGCCAAACGGGTCGTAAAGGCGCTCGGCGCAAGGGAGCATCTCATTTTGACGCTTCCCCTGGATGCGATAGGCGGTTCCGCTCTGACATCCGGAATCGAGGTGCCCAAGGACGTTGCGATCGAGGAGATGCAGAGCCGTATCCCGGTTACCTACGTGCCCGCCCGGAACACGGTTTTCCTTTCACTGGCCCTTGCATGGGCGGAAACGCTGAAAGCCGCAGATATTTTTATAGGTGTTAATGCCCTGGATTATTCGGGATATCCCGATTGCAGGCCGGAATATATTGAATCCTTCGAAAAAATGGCAAACCTTGCCCTGAAGGAATGCGTCGAGGGTAGAATGCGCATTCGCATCCATACGCCTCTTATTGAAATGACTAAGGCGCAGATCATAAAAAAAGGAGCAGAACTCGGGGTCGACTTTTCAATGACCCACTCCTGCTACGATCCCGATCCAATTGACAGGGCATGCGGGAGATGCGACAGTTGCATCCTGCGCAGAAAAGGCTTTGCCGAAGCGGGAATTGACGATCCGACGCTCTATGCACCATGACTCGCCCGCCTGCCTGAGGCTTGAGTGGGCAACCCGGCCGCGGCGCCTCGTCAAAAGCGCGCGGCGATTTTGCAAGCGCGCAACTCGGCTACGGCGCCTCGCCGCTGAAATGGACTGAAAATGGCCCCTGATACCACCAAACTTACCCAGCTTGGAAAAAGAGCAAAGATTGCCAAGACCCCTCAAAAGGCGATCCTGGAGACATTTCAAAACGCGCATCCGGGCACCGACTATGTAGTTCGGCTGAGCGCCCCCGAGTTCACTACGCTGTGTCCGATAACGGGCCAGCCCGACTTTGCCGCAATAGTGGTGGATTATGTTCCTTCCGATCTGTTGGTGGAAAGCAAATCACTGAAGATGTTTTTGGGTAGCTTCCGCAACTATGGTACGTTTCACGAAGATTGCACCGTCTACATCCATGATCGCCTGAAGCAGGCCATGTCGCCGAAGTTCATTCGCGTGAGCGGCCTGTGGAATGCGAGGGGCGGAATCGCCATAGATGTCGTGGTGGAGAGCGGCGCTTTGCCCCCATCGTGCAGCGTTTTACCCCTGGGTAAGACGGACTACCGAGGGGGCAGGGAGTGAAACTTTCATTCAGCACCAATGCATTCGTGAGGTTCTCCGTTCCCGAGGCAATCGAAATCATTGCTAAAACCGGGTATTCGGGCGTGGAGATCCTGGCCGATATCCCACACCTCTATCCATTTTCGACAAAGGCGTCCGAGCTTGCCGAAATTGCCTCTTCGCTGGAAAAAAACCGGATCCCGGCGGCGAATATAAACGCCAATACCGCTATCGGCTATTACGGGGCGAAGTTTTGGGAACCTCTTTTCGAACCCTCGCTTGCCAACCCGGAGTCGGACGCCCGGAAGTGGCGGGTCGAGTTTACGAAAAAGTGCATCGACATGGCCCGGTTTCTCTCATGCCGCAACGTCAGCGTGACTTCCGGGAGGATGGTTCCCGGGGTGAAACCCGAGACATCTTTGGCTTTGCTAAAGCAATCCATCTTTGAGATAGTAGAATATGCCGCCGGCAAAGATGTCCGTGTGGGCATGGAGTATGAGCCCGGGCTTATTGTCGAACGGGCGGAAGAGTTGGCGGTTTTGATCCGGGAAGCCGGTGCGGAAAATTTCGGGGCAAACCTCGACTTCGGCCATAGCCACCTTGCAGGGGAAGCGCCATCTGATGTGGCGAAAAGGCTTTCTTCAAGGATTTTTCATATTCACCTCGAGGATATCAGCGGCCGAAAGCATTATCATCTCATTCCCGGAGAGGGGGACATCGACTTCGAAGATATTTTCCGGGCGCTTGCCGGCATCGAATATGAAGGGTTCGTGACAGTCGAACTTTATACCTATCCGGAAAATCCCGAGCAGGCGGCAAGAAAAGCTTTCGACTATTTAAAAATGTATTTTTGAACCGGATTGCGAAATGAAATTTGCTTTCAGCTCCAACGCGTTTCTGCATTGCACTCTTTCGGAAACCATTTCCCTTCTTGCCGACATCGGCTACGAGGGAATTGAAATTATGGCCGACGTTCCTCATGCCTACCCGCTCTATTTTACAGACGAGGAAATAAGGCAAACAAGGAAGCTCCTCGACCGGAAGCACATCCAAGTCTCGAACCTGAATGCTTTTATGCACAACGCCGACGGAGACACTTACCATCCTTCCTGGATAGAAATAGACCCGGCCCAGAGGGCAAGAAGAATTGAGTACACCCTCAGGTGCATCGACCTGGCTGAAAAGCTGGGCGTGCCGCACCTCTCCACAGAACCCGGTGGACCCCTGGAAGGGATTTCCCGCGAAGAAGGGTTCTCGCATTTTCTTGACGGCCTGAGAGCGGTTGAAGGCAGGGCGCGCCGGAAAGGAATAAAGATACTGATCGAGCCGGAACCCGGGCTTCTTATCGAAAACAGCTCTGAATTTCTGGAGACTTACAAAAGGCTCGACCCGGCTGTTTTCGGCCTGAACTTCGACATCGGCCATTTTTTCTGTGTGGGCGAGGAGGTGTCTGCCCTTGTGTTGCAGTTAAAGGATTGTGCGCCCCATTTCCACCTCGAGGATATCGACTCTTCACGAAGGCATCACCATCTAATGCTTGGCGAGGGGGCCATTGATATACCGGGCGTACTCGAAACTATCGAGACTACAGGTTTTGCCGGTTACGTCACTGTGGAGCTCTACACCTATTCGCAAAATGCAGGGGAAGCCGCAAGGCACGCCTTCCGATACCTGAGCAACTGGAGAGAAAGGATCGGACACCCCTAAAATCATTTGACTGTACGGCATCTGCTTGGTATTTTGCTGGTAAATCAGGCATGAAGCCAGGGGAATTTTCAATCAAGCATCACTCATATTTTGGCACATGAAGGCCAAATGCTCGTTAAGAGCTGTTTGGTCTTTTTTTATCATACAAATGATCGTTTAGTGTCGTTAACAAGATTGTCATACGAGGAGAACGATTATGCACATGGCCGACGCTCTGATCTCACCGGCTGTGGGCGGCACGATGTGGGCTGCTGCGGCAGGGCTTACAGCCTATAGTGCCCGGCAACTCAAGAAAGAAATGGATGAACGGAAAATCCCTCTTATGGGAGTTTTGGGCGCTTTGGTTTTTGCCGCCCAGATGATCAATTTCACCATTCCCGGAACAGGTTCGAGCGGTCATCTCGAAGGCGCAATAGTCCTGGCTATCTTGCTTGGACCGTATGCAGCCTTTCTCACCATGGCCTCAATCCTGACGATTCAGGCCCTGTTCTTTGCGGACGGGGGCCTGCTTGCCCTCGGCTGCAATATTTTCAACATGGGATTCTTACCCTGTTTCGTGGCTTTTCCCTTTATCTACAAGAAAATTGCCGCAAACAGCCGGGGACAGAAACGAGTAGTTGCGGCGGCCGTGGCCGCCTCAATTGTCGCCCTTCAATTGGGGGCTTTCGCAGTTGTAATGGAGACGGTTTTTTCAGGCGTCTCCGAACTGCCTTTCAGAACATTTGTTTTGTTGATGCTGCCGATACACCTGGTGATCGGCCTTGTCGAAGGCTTTGTAACGGCTTCTCTTGCCGGTTTCATCCTCAAGACCCGCCCCGAATTGCTTGAAGCGGCAACTGAACCCGCCGGGGGCAAGGGAATGTCGATCAAACCCGTATTGATTACGCTGGCCGTTATTGCCGCCTTAACCGGCGGTATACTCTCATGGTTTGCTTCCGCAAACCCGGAAGGCCTTGAATGGTCGATCGGCCAAATCTCCGGGGACAGACCATTGCAAAGCGCCGAGAGCCGGATACATGCCCTGTTGTCCGGGGTGCAGAAAAAAGTAGCCCTCTTTCCCGATTACAATTTCAGGAAGGACGAGGCAGATGAGTCTGCGAAGAGCGAAAAACCAGAGGGACAACAGGCAGCCTGGCCCTCGGTAAGTGCAGGGACCTCCATTTCCGGCCTTCTGGGAGGGGCGATGTCGCTGGTCCTTGCCGGCCTTATCGGATTTGGGATAAGGATCTACCAAAGAAAAAAGTGATGAAATGGGAAGCATAGAGTCTTCATTTTTCGATATAGGCCACCTCGATGCTCTTTCGAGCAAAGATACCCCGATCCACAGGGTCGATCCTCGCGTAAAGGTATTGACCACCATCTATTTCATAGCTGTTGTCATATCGTTCAATAAATACAATCCGGCCGGACTTGCGCCCCTGATCATATATCCCGTGGCCGTTATGACAATCGGGAACATTCCGTTTTCCTATATAATGAAAAAATTACTGATCGCATCCCCGTTCGTTCTTTCCGTGGCATTGTTCAATCCTATACTGGACCGGAGTCCTGCCCTTGATCTGGGACTATTTAGCGTTTCCGGAGGTTTCGTGTCGTTTGCATCCATTTTGGCGAAGTACGTGCTGACAGTGAGCGCAGGGCTGGCATTGATTGCCTGTACGGGGTTCGATTCGATTTGTTCGGCCCTGTCAAAGATGGGTGTCCCCGGAGCTTTCACGATTCAACTGCTTTTCGTGTACAGGTATATTTTCGTGTTGGGCGAAGAAGCCGCCCGCATGGTGCGGGCGAGGGCCCTGCGCTCATTCGGGAATAAAGGACTGGGGGTGGGCGTTTACAGCAGCATGATCGGGCAGTTGCTTTTGCGGACCATGGACAGGGCGCAAAGGATACATCTCGCAATGCTGTGCAGGGGATTCGACGGCGAAATCCGCTACGTTGTTCCATCAAAGATGCGTTTGTCCGACTTGCTCTTTTTGGCAGGGTGGTGCGGCCTCTTTACACTGCTTCGTTTTTATAACTTCCCCGCGTGGCTCGGGGAAGAACTTGGAAGGCTGATATGAGCCATCATATAGTGGAGGTAAAAGAACTCAGGTTCTCTTATCCCGATGGGACACCGGCGCTAAACGGCGTGAATTTTCGCATCACACACGGCGAATCGGTTGCGATGGTCGGAGCAAACGGCGCCGGCAAATCAACTCTTCTTCTGCATCTAAACGGGTATCTCACCCCTCAGACAGGCTCGGTTCGAATCGGCGATATGCCTCTAACCAAGAAAACACTTAAATACGTGCGCCAAACTGTGGGAATGGTTTTTCAAGACCCGGACGACCAGCTTTTTCTGCCCAGGGTCTATGACGATGTGGCATTCGGTCCAACAAACCTCGGCCTGCCGCCCGATGAAGTTAAACAAAGGACTCTCGCCGCCCTGGCGCTTGTCGGAGCCGCCCATCTCAAAGACAGGCCCCCTTACAAACTGTCCGGGGGTGAAAAAAGAGCCGTTTCAATCGCCACCGTCCTCTCGATGTCCCCAAGCATCCTGGTCATGGATGAACCCACATCCAATCTTGATCCGAAAGCCAGGCGGAAACTGATACACCTGCTTTCCGAGTTCGATCACACGAAAATCATAGCCACCCATGATATGGATATGGTTCTCGACCTGTGTTCAAGGGCAATAGTCTTGAAAAACGGCGAGGTTGTAGCCGATGGAGCCGCGCAGGATATTCTAAACAACCAGGAGCTGCTGGATGCAAGCGGACTGGAAAAACCTCTCCGATTGCAGGGTTGTCCGATATGTGGAAAATTGGGACTGAGGGATTGAGGGATTGAGGGATTGAGATTCAGTGAGCAGATGATTCGGAAATAGCAGGCTGCACCATTTCTCAATGTCCAAGGCAAAAGTCTGGACTCCGACAGGATTATTCATGCGCATGGGCAGTGTTCGGCTAATCTGCTTAAGCGCGATTTCAGCCATTAATCGAATTACGAATCAGAAAACCACTCGCAACCGCAGGCCGTAAACCTCGGCTGGCCCCCGGTCCATGTTGTAGCCGGGGTTTTGAATGAACTGAAAGTCCGGACTTATTTGCACAAAGCGCAATACCTGGATGCGATAATAGAGTTCCAGGGCCTGTTCGAAGCCGTAATTCAGTTTGCCGTCTCCCAGCAGGATGCCGGTCCCGCCAGCCTCAAGGTAGTCCTTGTGGGGATCTGAGAGACCATTGACTCCATAGGCGACACCCAGACGGTCGTCAGGCCTTTTCCAATGTATTCCGCTTACCTGTGCGCCGAAGCTCGCATGGCGGTCGGATTCCACATAGCTCCAACTCTCGTGATTTCCGTCGTTCCATCCGATGCGTCCGAAAATGCCTGTCTCTCCATCGTCAGCCAGCGGCTGTTCGAAATTCAATCCAAAGCCGTATTTCGTGCCGCCGGGCTTCTCAACGAGCAGGAGATCGGGCGCCGTGGAGGTGGCGCGTCCTAGCGCCAGCGCCGCGTCATAGCTCCCCACCCGTCCCTCATTGAAGTAGGAGAGCAAACGGACTACGGTGCCTGCGTCGTTTGGTTTCCAAGTTAATTCCAGATTGTATCCTAGTTCACTCGTGTCAATAAAATCATAGTTCGCACCGTTGGCCGTATTAGGTTCCATAAAGATTCCCAGGGCCAGTCTCCATCGCGGCTGGAACAGGGATGTGACAATCCCGTAGCTATAGCCCCTGGTGTCTGCAGCGTAGTCCCACGCCGTATTGTAGAGGAAATCGTAGTTGAAAAACTGCGTACGGTTATTGTTGGCGTAGCGGTTTAGATCGAAATCATCCGTTAGAGCCAACTTTCCGAATTTAATCTCCCACCTGCTGACAGGCTGCTCCCCGGGAAGTTGGTCCATGCACCGTTCCACCTTCTCTGTTTCCCCGGAGAGAGGATAATAGTATCGGAGATACAGCCGGGCTATGTAGGGGACTTTCGGCAGGTTCGACGACCCCGCTCTGATTACGTCCCCGTTGACATACCCTCCGAGTCCCAGACCGTCGCTGATCCCGTTTCCCTGAAAATATTCGCCATCAGCATACGCCTGCAGCCCCGGCGCCAATTGTGAACCGAAATACACTCCATAGGTCTGGGTGACTTGCTCGCCCAGGCCGTTTTTAAAACTCAGGCTGTTTTGGCCCTGGTACGGGCTGTGAAACGGGGGCATGTTCTGATAAATGTTATTGTATTGCACTCCCAGAAGCCTGGGGAACCAATCGGGCCACTCTTCACTTTTTTGTTCGGAGCAGTCATGGCAGGAATCAACAACGGGCCACCCGGGTATAGCAGAGTCCTCTCCGGGGATAGGACCGGCTTTTTCAGAGGGTTCAGCTTTGATTTCTGTCCGCGCAACCGGTTGAAGCGGAACAGTTTCGACGGGTTCAAGGCGTGATTCTTCCGCCGTGCAAGTGAAGGGAAACGCAAGACAAAATAAAACCAACGCGAAGGCAGCATTCTTGATCATAATACCCACAACTTTCCCCCTCGGGAATATGAGCAAAGTCAATGCGCATCGATCAGGTCTCCTGGCTCACGTTCATCCTACTCACCGCGCCTTCCCATCACGCCTTGGGCATGACAGTGGCAATTCTGCGGCTTTCGTCCCGATCACAGTCGCGGGGCGGCGGAAGACTAGCACTTCCTTCCCTCAATCGATGCCCGAAAAAAGTTCAAATGCCGGTTGCCAGACTTTCGTCTTTGTCCTTTGGGGGAAATAAACCCCGAAAAGAATAACCTGCCGCAAATCCACCTGCTGCGCCCGCCAACAGGAACAGCAAAAGCGGCAGGTCCCCATGTTCGATGTTGATCAAGGGTTCATGTGGAGGGCGGTTTGCCTCTATCGCGAACTTCTCTACTACCGATTCATCAACCCCGGTCCATTTTGAATCCGAGGTCCGCAGGCCGATATACAAGCCCAGAGCCAGTAAAATGACGAGGCCGCTTGCAAGCCAGATTTTTTTCATAAATCCTCCGCCTATACCGCAAAGATTTTCAGCAATTCAGGCCTGCGGGTCAGAACGAACCTGTAGGCGCCTACACACAGGAATCCCTCGAGAATCCCAAGCGGGACCTGGGTAGGTACGAATGCCAGAAGCACCGTAAGAAAAAATTTACCGAAGGGAGCAGTACCATGTAGAGCGGTAGCGAGTTGGAGCGAAGTTACACTATATGTTGCCCAATCCGATAGAAGACCGCACAGGAAAGCGGCAATCCACCAACTGCCGGTCAGCCGTCTGACCAGAATAAATACGCCGTAGCCTGCAAAAGCGCCGGCGATTCCCATTGAGACAAGATTTGCGCCCAGAGTGGAAAGCCCGCCGTGTGCAAGGAAAAGGGCCTGCAGCAGCAACGCGATGCTGCTCACGACAACCGTGAGAAGAGGGCCGATGAAAATGGCGGCAATACCGGTCCCGCAGGGATGAGAACAGGTACCCGCCGTAGGAACGGGAATCGGCATACATGATATTATGAACACAGCCGCCCCTATCAATCCGACCATGGGCTTGAGGTGCAAATCCTGCTGCCCCCGAGTGTTTAATTCACGCAGCCCCAGAAAAAGGAACGGCGCAGAGACCGCAAACCACAGTAATGCCCACTGCGCCGGCAGAATTCCCTCGGTGATGTGCATTGCGTACGCCGGAATGGCCGGCAGCACGAGCAACGACGTGAATACAAGAATTAGCGTGATGGAGCGGTGCTTGGTTTTCAAACCTGCCTCCCGTAAATTAGTGATGTTCGATACTATCGAAATCTTTTCATTATCCGCATAGCCGCATAGGGGTTCCCTGCGATTCGAACCTGTCAAGGACGGCATTGTAAGCTACCGGCATGAACAGAACCTGTTGCATTCCTCTGGTGAGCAAGCTCCACCATCCATGTACGGCATCCTCCTCCGTGATCGCCACGCGGACGGCTGTGACTCCCATAGACCGGGATGCCTCGATCAGTTCCGCCGCCCCTTGCAGAGGGACATCTTCTTTGCCTTGTGTGACATACAGGATCATGCCCTTCCTCATCGAAACCTCCATTTGTGAGCCGTGTGCCCGGGAGCGGAACCGCTTCCAGGCGCTAGAAGGTCAGTTAAAAAATCGAACACTTAACAGTGCTGCGCCGAAGCGGAATTCCGGCCAAAAAAAAATCCCTAGAGCAAAAACGCCCTAAGGATTGCACCCTGGTTCACTTGATCCTTCGGTGGGTAATCGGACCTTCCGCGTACCGATTCCCTAAACAGCATCAGGCAGGTCTTCTGGCTCACGGATCACCCTACTCTCCGGTCCTTCCCATCTCAAAAGACAGTGGTTTTACCGGATTTCGTCCCCGTTTACAGCGGCGGGACCGCTCCCGATTTTAACGGGATTCCCTATTAAACTTTTCTGTACCTGATGGTAAAAAACTATGTGGACTTGTTTATACAAATTCTTCGCGATGGTGTCAACGGCATATCTCAATAGAAATTCTTGAAAAGGGATCATTGATTTGTTTTTCCGTGATTCATACTATTATCGTGATGCAGGCGAAATCAAACATGACCGTTTGGATTCTTCCGCTCCAAAAAGTCGACAGGAGGCCAACTATGGAAGGCGAACACGAACATGAACACAAACATTTGCACGAACACGGCCATTTGCACAGCCACGAACACGCGCACGACGGCCAAAAGCACGCGCATGAACACTCGCATAGTCATTCCCATGAGCACGAACATCAACATTCTCACGAACATGTGCATTCCGGGGCGCGGCACGAACACGATCATGAACATACGGGAGAACATAGCCCGCACGAACATGACCATCCCCGCCATGGGAGTGAGTCTCACGAGCATTCCCACTAAGAACGAAGATTGGAGGTACAGGAAAGGAGAATAGGTTTTCACTTGCAGTTCAGCCATGGATCGAAAGAGAACTGCGCCTTCGAAAGGGCTGGGGTATCAACGCAACCTAAATTAATCTGACGAACAACTAAATCTTATAGTCCAGGGGGTGTTTGATTGAAGATTTGAAAAATCGTGCGTCCCTGAACCGTCAAATACTTTAGGCACTGCGATTACATTCAAGTGATATCGTGTCACCTCTTTGAGGGCTTTGACTTCCCCTCCGTCCGAGATTTCAAAAGTGCATTTCGGGTTATCGGATTTCATCGGTCCGAGGAACCATACTATGAATTCCACCGAGGGCCAACCACCGCTACCACCTTGGGGATTAGCATGCGCGTTCAATACGGCGTAAGGCGTTTCCCTGGTGCAACCGCTTTCCCAGTCCTTTCCCGCCGCGCCGTAGTGCTTATAATCGTACTGAAACTCGCCCGTCAGTTGTTGAAATGGTCCTTTAGGCGCATAGCATCCTCCGCCTCGACCCAATGAGGGCAATGGCCGTGCAATGAGTATCAGTGCGGTTACGAGGCAACAAGCGCTTAACAGTGCATAGATTTTTCGTATCATGGCGCCTCCATGCTGTTGTGCCCACATCCTCGGTGCTATTCAAAACGGCCTTGCCCGCCCACTCCTGCAAGCACATTGGAGCGGTTCCACCAGCCGCCGCCAAGCGCCTGGAAAAGCGCCGCAGTATCGGCGTAGCGGTTGGAAAGGGCCTGCGCCAGGTTGAGCGACGCCTGCTGATAGGTCTGCTCGGCATTAAGCAGCGCCAGGTAGCTTATATCTCCTAACTCCAACTGGCGGCGCGCAATGTCAAGACTTTGAGCGGCTGCTTTTTCGGCGGCTACGGCCGCTTTAACGGCATCGGCGTCGCTTTGGACGGCGTGGAGCGCGTCGGCCATATTCTGGAAAGCGGTGAGTACCGTGCTGCGATACTGTGCCGCCGCCTGATCGAAGGCCGCTTCGGCAGCCCGCTGCCGGTGCAGCAGCGTGCCCCCCTGGAAAATCGGCTGAGCCACATTGGCCGCGAGGGTCCAGAAACCGGTCCCGGGGGTGAACAACTGAGCGATCTGAGTGGCGCTGGTCCCATAATCGGCGCTAAGACTAATGTTGGGCAGACGGTTAGCGATGGCCACACCGATCTGGGCGCCGGCAGAGTGCATTTGCTCTTCGGCGGAGCGTACGTCCTGCCGCTGCTCTACCAGCTTGCAGGGAAGGCTCACGGGCAGTTCCTGCGGCAGTTCGAGTGATGAGATCTCGAACTTTTCAGTGATCGCGTCGCTGGGGAATCGGCCGGCGAGGCGGCTCAAGAGGTCCCGCTGTTGAGCCAGTTGTTTTTCAAGTGTTGGCAAAGTGGCCTGGGCATTTGCCAGGGCAGCTTCCTGCGCAACCACATCCGCTCTTGCTACCTGGCCCAGCGAATACTGACGTTTCAGCAGTTCGAGCGAGTGGCTCTCGATCTCTATGATTTTCCAGGTCGCCTCGATCTGGCCACGCAAACCAGCCTCCTGAACCGCAGCGGCGACCACATTGGAGGTCAGAGTCAGGTAAGCGGCCTCGAGTTGAAAGCGTTGGGAATCGGCCTGCGCTTTGAGCGATTCGATCTGCCGCCTCGTTCCGCCGAACACGTCCGGCGTATAACCTACGGTAACCTGTGCGGTGTGAAGGCTATACGTGTAGGCGCCGGAGGCTGTCGGACTGCCCAGTTGTCCGGGAAACTTCTGACGCGTTGCATCGTAGGTGGCTGAGATGCTGGGCCATAGCGCCCCTTCCTGAGCATAAACGTTTTCCCGGGCCACACGCAATGCGGCCTGGGCACTTTCCAGGTCGGGGTTTTTTTTAATCGCTTGCTCAACCAGGCCGCTCAAAGGTTTCGAGTGGAACAGCGTCCACCACTGAGCGGAAATGTCCATCTCCTGCACCAGACGCTGGACCTCGCCGCCATGGACCTCGCCGGATGCTGTCTGCGCCGGCAAAGGCTCTGGCGTGTAGCCATCGACTCTGGGCGCAGCCGGTTTTTGGAAATTCGGCCCAACGGCACATCCCAAAAGGGCAGTGAACAGTAGACAGTGAACAGCTGTCAGCAAAAAACCTCTCCTAAACCCCACGCGGCGCCTCCATTCAAAAAGATAGTGAGCGATGAGCGGATAAAAAGTGTTTCTCCTGTTCACTGTTCTCTGTTCACTGCTCTTCTGCGTTCAGCCCAACGCTCCAGCGAAAAGTATAAAGCAGGCAGGATGAACAGCGTAAGCAGGGTGGCCGGCATTAAGCCGCCCACCACCACGGTGGCAAGGTTGCGCTGCACGTCAGTGCCCACACCGGTGGCCAATGCTGCCGGCAGCATGCCCAAGGTGGCCACGGTGGCCGTCATCAGCACCGGACGGAAACGTTCAACTGCGCCTGAGAGCACAGCTTCACGGAGAGGTATCCCCTGCTCGCACACTCGTTTGATGTTGGCGACCATGATAATGCCGTTTTGCACAGCCACACCGAACAGGGCGATAAAGCCGACGGCGCTGGCCACGTTGAGCGACTCATTTCTAACGTGGATCGCGATCAGGCCGCCCAGGGTCGCGAGCGGTACCGCTCCCAGGACCAGGATTGCCAGGCGAAGCTTGCCGAACTCGCCAAACAGGAACACCAGCATCAGCGCCAGAACGAGGCCCATTATAAGCGTCAACCGTGCCTGGGCGCGTTGCTCGCTTTCGAATTGCCCGCCATATTCGAGGTGATACTTGTCGTGATCGAAGTGCACCAAGTTATTGATTTTTAGCTGTGCCTCCGCCAGGTAATCGGAAAGCGCCCGGTCCCTGTTGTCGACCCGCACAAGCAACACGCGGTGGTTCATTTCATGCGAGATGGTGCTCTCGCCGCTCCGAAGCTTGATATCGGCAACCTGGGAGAGCGGAATCTGTGCCCCGCCGGCGGTGGTGAGCACCAGTTTGCCCAGCGCCTCAGGGCTATTCCGGCAATCTTTCGGAAAACGCACGGTAATGCCGTAAGTACGGTCCTCTACGTAGACCATGCTGACCGGTGCTCCACCAACGCCTGTCTGGACCAGATTGGTTATATCCGATACGTTGATGCCATAGCGGGCCGCTGCAGCTCGATCAATGTCGACAGCGATCTGGGGAATTGGAGGTTCCTGAAAAATGGAGGCTTCGGCTGTCCCCTGAATGCCGTCCAGCACCTTGACGATCTCGCCGCCGATGCGGCGCAGTTCATTGAAGTCGTCCCCGTAGACGCGAATGACCAGGGGGCTGTGCGCGCCGCCGATAATATCGTAGACCATATCGATAATCGGCTGACTGATGCCGACGGAAAATCCAGGTTTAAGTTGCTTCAGTCGCGCATTGAGCCGCCGCAGGAAATCCTCCCTTGTCTCGCCTTTGGGCCAGGTATCGTAAGGTTTTAGCCCGACCGGCGCCTCGATGTGGGAAGGCGTCCAGGGATCGGTGCCGTCGTCATTGCGTCCAAGCTGGGTGATTGCATAAGATACTTCTGGAAATTCATGGAGCGTGCGCCGCAGTTCGTCCGCCATCTCGCTTGCAGTGTCAAGCGACAATCCGGTAGGCATTTGCACCTGAAGCCACAGGTTGCCCTCGTCCAGTTCAGGCAAAAATTCCCGGCCGGTAGTTGCGCCCAACACCACCACGGCCACCATCGCCGCCCCACCGATTATGTAGGCAATTTTCGGGGTGCTCAGCATGCGTTCCAAACATCTGCGGTACCCTGTCTGCAGCAATTCGAGCCGGCAGGTTGCGCCAGACCGGCCGTGGTTTGCGCAGAGCTATGAAAGCAAGCCCGGGAACCAGAGTGAAAGTGCACAGGAGCGCCCCCAGCAGGGCCAAGGAGACTGTGTAAGCGATCGGAAGGAAAAGCTTTGCTTCCACGTGCGTGAAGGCGAAAAGCGGAAGGTATGCGGTGATGATGATGAGCGTTGCAAAGAAAATGGGCCGCGCCACCTGGGTCGTTGTGGAAAACACATCATCTTCGGTCAACAGGGCTCCGGGATCGGCTTCACGCCTGCGCAGGCAGGCCTCGGTCACCACGATTGCCCCGTCGACGATAATGCCAAAGTCAATCGCGCCAAGTGAAAACAGGTTGGCGGACATTTTCGTGAGGTGCATTACTATGAAAACAACAACAAGGGCCAATGGTATGGTCACTCCGGCGGTTAAGGCAATGCGCGGGTTGCCGAGAAATAAAATCAGCACGATAAATACCAGGGCGATCCCCTCGAGTACGATGCTGAAGACTTTGTGAACCGTCAACTGAACAAGGTCGTCCCGGTCTATATAGGGAACTATGCGCACCCCCATGGGTTCGAGCTGTTTGGTAAGTTCCCCAACCCTGGTGTGAATGCCCTTTAGAACATTTGAGGGATTTTCTCCCTTGAGCATAAGCACGATGCCCTCAATCGTGTCCGGGTTGGCGTCTTTGCCAAGAATTCCCTGGCGTTCCTGGTGGCTGTACGTCATCTTGCCGAGGTCGTGGACCAGTATCGGCACCCCGTTCCGCTGCGTTACCACGATGGCGCCAATGTCGCTTAGCGTTCGCACCATGCCGATGCCGCGGATAACGTAGCCTTGTTCTCCGCGCGAGATGCGGCTTCCACCGGCGTTCGAACTGTTGTTGTTGATCGCCGTAATCACGTCATTTAGCCCCACCCCGAAACGCTGGAGCTGCACCGGATCGAGCTCGACCTCGTACAGCATGGTGAAGCCGCCGAAGTTGGCGACATCGACTACTCCGGCCACCTGTTTGAACGCCGGGATGACCGTCCATTTCTGGATTTCCGAAAGTTCCATCAAGTTCTTCGTGTCGGATTCCAACGTATAGCGGTAGATTTCGCCGGACGGACCGGTAACCGGGTCCAGGCCCGGCTGGATGCCGTTTGGCAGGTTCACCTCATTGATGCGATCCATGATACGCTGTCGCGACCAGTAGTCCTCGGCGCCTTCACGAAATACAAGGGTGATAAGCGACAGGCCGAAAGTGCTGCTCGACCGCATGGTCGCCAGGCCGGGGGTTCCGGCCAGGGCACGTTCCAACGGGATTGTGATCTCCTGTTCGACCTCCTCTGAGGCCAGCCCCGGCGCCTGGGTACATACCTGCGCGTTCACGTCGCCGATGTCCGGATATGCCTCGACAGTCAACTGTTTCCACGTGTAATAGCCGAAGGCGGCAACAAGGCTTGCTACAACTATGACCAACACCCGCTTGCGGATGCATACTCTTATGATTCTACTGATCATTGAGCAACACCCCCCCTTTGATGACGATGCGATCTTCCGGATTCAACCCATTGTCGATGCGCGTGCCGTCGCCTTCTCCGTAACCTGGAAGGACCGGACGCCTGACGAAGGTCCAGGGTTCGACCTCGACTAGAACAGTGGTTTTGTCATTGTTCATGAGCAAGGCGGAATCGGGCACGAATACAGCGGAATTCTGCGGCAGGCTGAATTTTACATTTGCGAACATATTGGGCTTAAGCTTTCCTTCCGGATTTGAGAAGCAAATCCGTACCTTGGCCCGGCGCGTGTCCGGCTCGACTACGGCGCTCACAAATGAAACGGAACCGTGGAAAACCTGGTTCGGATAGGCAGGGAAAGAGACATCGGCGGACTGATCTTTGGAAATGAAGGCAATGTTGCTTTCCGGCACCATCGCCGTGATCCAGACCGATTCGAGATTGGAAATCGTCATGAGCGAAGCGGTCGGATCGTTTGCAAATGCTCCCGTAGCGGTAGTAAGAGCAGTGACGCTCCCGGTGGTGGGCGCAACAATGGTCAAAAGGCGTGATTTGCTTTTGCTCCCGGGCGATACACCGATTTCCTTCAGATGCGCCTCTGCCCGATTGTACTCGGCTTCCGCCTCTTCGTAATCGTCCTCTGCCTGCTGCACATCCTTTAGAGGACCGCCCCCGGACTCGTGTACCGCGCGCACGCGGTCCAGGCTGAGTTTTACGCGTTTGAGCGCAGAACGGGCTTTATCGTCATCGGCATAAGCCTGTGCAAGGTCACCCGAATCTATAACGAGGAGCGGCTGATCTTTTTTAACCTGTTCGCCCAGTTGAACATCAAGCTTTACCACTTTGCCGGCCACCGGCGGCAGAATGTTTACCATGCGCGCGGGGTCCGCCTCCACTACACCCGGCAATTGCAGTACATGGGGACTGTCTTTCACGGTGACCGGTTGCACGACCAACCGCGAACGCAGCGCTGAACTCTCCGGGATGATAATCCTTTCCCCCTCGCGACTAAAGGCAGGCGTGGTGACCGTATCCTCAGCGGCGCTGGGCCGGGACAAACCCAACCCGTGGCTGCCAAACCACAAACCCGACACTAAAATCATTATCCCGCCCCCCAACAGGGCAAAGCGCACTCGATGCGGAAAGCGACTCACTATAGACATGACATGGCTCCTGACGATCTCCATTGAATAGGTTTGCGGGTTTCACTTTGCGAAGGTAGAGTTAGGTACACCTGATATTATTCGGTGTCAAGAACTGTCCTCGCATCTACTCTCATTGACTCATCTTCGCATGGATGTTTCCAAACTCGGACATCGCCATAGGTACAGGGCGATATAGGCCACGAACTTGGAATCCGGATTTTGAATCAACTGCAATGCAAAACTGAAATTCTGACCCAAGGATCGTTTACGCAACAGTGATGCCGGTCGCCCGGCCTGATGGCGCGAAAAACGACAACTCCGGAAACAGTGTGACAACTAAAGGGAAACTACGAAGGCAGGGCAAACGCAGGGGGGCCTCGAACCCACTGATGGGAAAAGACGGGAATGGAGTGAAATTCCGATTTGTTAGGCCGGCAACAGCCCGACAGGAGTGTCGCAATGTACAAAAGCAGAAGAAAGAGGATGACTTGCGCAGTCTGGAATGCCTTCACAATCATGCATGCAAGGCATGGCTGTTGATCTCCCCCGTCCTGCGCATCGTTTGCCGCGTAGGAAGCGGGTTCACAGGCAGTTGACTGAAAATCGGTCTTGCTGTGGGTTAAATGGACAAAAGCGGTAACGGTGAATATAAACGCCGCAAGTAAAAAGCAAAGTCGAGAGGTTGCTGTTTTGTGACTGACGGCGCCGAAGACCAATCCCATTTCTCCCGCAATAGCAATATTGACAGTACTATAACCGACTGGGATAGTTTCTTGTCAAGCAAAATCCAAGTAACCATCGCACCTTGTCCCGACAACGTTACGATTGTTTAAGGACGAAGCGAATCGGAAGAAGGGCTCTGCAGGCAAGGGGTTTGCCATCTCTTTTGGCAGGAACGAAACTCGAATCCTTAATGGCCTTAACCGCTTCCTCATCAAACCCAAACCCGGCCTTCTTGAGTACCTCAATTTCAAGTGGACGGCCTTGTTCGTCGATGGTGACACGCAGTAGGACGGTTCCCTCTTTTTCGAGCCTTCTTGCCAACGCCGGGTAACAGGGAACGACTTTGCGAAGGAAACTGGGACCATCCGGAGATCCAAAAGTTCTCTCCTGAGACCCTTTGCCGCCTGAGCCGTTCCCGGCTTCTCCGGGCAGTCCATCGTTGGAAGAAGCCGCAGCGCCCGGGCCGGGTCCGGCCATCCTCCCCAAGCCTTGCGACGATGAATCCGGGTTGCCGGGGGAGTCTGATTTTGCGGGGTCTGGTTGAGGCGTGGGCTTGATTTCTTCGTGCCTATCCGAAGCAGTGCCGGGTTTTATATTCTTCTTTGGATGGACAACGGCCTCGATATGTTTCTTCGGTGGTACCGGCAAGGCCTTCTGCAGGGGTATGGGAGTGCTTGGCGGTTCCCGGCTCGCCTTCGCCACCGCCCCGGTTTCGGGACCACCGGAGCTGTCTTTGGCCGCAGGCTCCAAGGGGCATTCCAAGCTTGATCCCGCTGTATTTGCGTTACCATCCAGACTAACGAGCCGCACTTCCATCCATTTATGGATCGGGAATTGCGGTTTCGGGGAGTACCAAAGCAGACAAGCAAGAGCTGAATGCAGAAAAAGCGCCAATGCCAAACTCGACCATGTCTTCTTGCCAAAAGCGACAGGACTTCGTTCGCTCCACGGCGCAGAAGAAATGTCTTCCGGATCCGATCTGGAAAGATCTATCTCACAGTCTGCAAGGGCTTCGGCTATCGAGTTAATTGGGAACTCCTGTGGCGCGCTCCGGTTCTTCTTGACGCGGCAAAAGCCAGTCTCTGTCTTTCGGTTTCCACCCTTTCGCCAGGCGTTGCGCCTCGGCGATTTGGGACGGCGTCATTTTGGCAGCGATGATTTCCCTGTTCTTTCCTGCAGATGAATCGCCTGACGCAGCCGCCAGATCGAGCCACATATGAGCCTGCACAAAATCCTGCTTTACACCCTGTCCTTCGGCAACCATCACTCCCATGCTATATTGTGCTTCGGCAAAACCCTGCTCCGCCGCTTTCCTGTACCATTTCACAGCCTCCACATTGTCCTGCTGCACGCCATGGCCCCTGCGAAACATAACTCCCAGATTATATTCAGCTCCGGCATGTCCTTGCTCCACAGCCTTCCGGAACCATTTCACCGCTTGCGCATAGTCCTGCGGCACGCCCTGGCCGTCATGGCACATTACTCCCAAATACCACTGAGCTTCGGGACTTCCCTGTTCGGCTAACGGCTTAAGTTCACTATAGGCTCTGGCGTACTCGCCTTTGCTATAGGCCGCAGCACCTTCATAAAGGCCGGCACAGGCGGGGGAAACAAGCAGCAGACAAAGAAAAAGAACCAATGGAGCTAACTTACCGCACATCCTTAACTCCCTGCTTTAAGACCTATCAAAAAAACATGGTCAACGCAACGCGGAAGGTACGCGGTTCAGCCGCGTGGAACACATCACCGGTTTGAGGCTGGCCCGTTGGTGTGAGCTGAAATAAGTAATTGTAGGTTATGTCATCAGCTCTTGCATTGAGGAGATTGAAGATATCTCCCTCGATCAACCATTTCTTGCTGATCTTATAGCTGAGGTTGTAATAGAGCAGGCTGGTGGCGGGAGAAAGCTGAGTGCCGTCCTGTGTCAGATAGCGGGGTCCAAAATATCTCCACCGCAAACCGGTGCTCCAACCGCACACATCGTGCACATATACGCCGGACGAGATAACCATCCTGGCTGCTTCGGGGACGTAATAACCCCCCACCGGATGGTCTATGTAATGCGCCGTCGAGTCGGCAAAATCTGCGTCGATCGTCAGCCATTTGGTGGGCGTATAGTAGTTTGCGAATTCCACTCCCTTGCGGAGATCGGGGTAGGGACTGGGTATGTCCGTTCCTGCATCTCCGTCGAAGATCAGTTCGGATTGCAGCTTAAGCGCCCAGAGCGTCAGAGAACTTTGAAGGTTCGGGATGGCAAGAGTGCGGACGCCAACCTCCGCGCCATACGTTTGCGCTACCGGCACTGCCGGTGTAATCGAATTGAGGAATATATTAGTCGTCGTGCCTGTTAGCGGATCTCTAAGAGTAGTGGCGCCCCGCGCGTCGTCGGTGTGGAAGCTCATGCCCCCGTTCACGTAGAACTCGGTCTTTGACCATGGGCCGAAGATCAAATTCACCTTGGGCTCAGGAACGCACCTGAACAGATCTGCGCTGTCGAGAGGTTGGGGGCCTTTGGTGGCATAGGTGTAAAGGTTTTTGTTGTCGAAATTAATGAAATCTTCGCGAAAGCCTAAAATAGTGCGAAACCACGGCAGCCATTGAACCTTGTTTTCAAAGTAGGGGCCTATGTTCGTTTCGACGATATCATCGTCGCGGACGGTTAAAAAGACCGAACGGTCAAAGGTTCGATTCAGGGTGTCGTGGATCACATCGTTTCGAAGGTCGAGTCCGAAGGTGTTTTCCATCTGCATGCCGCACAATTTTCCAAAGTATGTCTGACTTCCCCTCAACCCCTGCACCCACCGGGTGTCCTTTTGCTCGAACTGGTCCCCATACTTTGCCGAAAGGTCATCAGGCAGTTCGGGCAGGAAGAAATCGAAGTCATTCCAGAGGCCCATGTTATAGTAGTAAGCATACCCAATGACCTTCGTAATCGAACGTTCATCGGCTTGATGCCACTCGCCCGACAAGAGATAGCGGTCCGTTAGACCTCCGTCGGTGGGGCTCAGCGTACCAAGCCGGTCAACGAGGCCTTCAGCGACCGCCGCGTCCGGGATCTGGTTGGTTGCATTCCATGTGCCGTGATACCCCAACGCCGACGCGCTCCAGCCTTGGCTTGCGTCTCCATGGCTGTAGCTCGCAAATCCGTTGTATTTTACAAAATTTTCGGGCACGTCCCAAGGTCCGTCGGTGTGCGCAATTTCCAGTGCCCCCAGGAGATTGTCCTGGCCGCACTTGGTCGAAGCGGCCAACAGGCCGCGCTCATAATTCCAACTGCCGAATTCCATCTTCGCAATATTCTCAGGAAGGGTATGAAAGTATTGGATATTTTCCCAACCGGCGGAGCCGAAGTCCCCCACGTTTGCGAAGTATGGCCCTTTCCCGTAGTCTATCTTCTGGATCAGTTCGGGAATGAGAAAATTAAGATCTAGGTAGCCCTCGCCATGAGCGTTCGAAGGCAAGTTGACGGGAATTCCGTTGAAAAAGCCGGCCATATCGGTGCCATGGTCGAGATTGAAGCCGCGAAGAAAATACTGGTTCGCCTTCCCATCCCCGCTATGCTGTGTGACGATGACTCCGGGCATGGCTTCGAGCACCTCCCCGGGACGGCTGATGGGGCGTTCCTCGAGTTCCAGATGTCCAATGGTCCCCTGTGTCGAAGTATCGGCGATGCCGATCATACTGTCGCTGCGTTCCTCGACCACGATCTCGGGCAATTGGGTTGTACCTTTTTGAGATGCGTTAGTGTCCGACGACGAGGTCTGCGCCGTAGTCGCCGGTGCGTCGGCATCGGCCCATGCCAAACGCGGCAAAGCCAAACAAAAACTCCCGATCAACGCCAAAACCATGACGCCGGTCCCGTATCCGGCTTTTCTCTTCCTCCGGATAAAACTCATTACGTTCTCCCCACCCCGGACCTCACCAAAAAAAAAGCCACGAACATCCTGCCCATCTTCGGACGGGCTTTAGGCGTTCGTGGCCAATTAGTCGATCAGCGATTTGTAAATCAGCTAAATTTTACGCTGTTGAGAAGAAACTCCCCTGTGGCCCGGAGTGGATCACGCTTTCATAGCGTGTATGTCCAGCCGACAGGTTAAAGCCAATCTAGCTGAGTTGAGGATTCACGTCAAGTGGAAACAGAGCGACGGCGAATGGAGTCCTTCGGTATAATCGTCAAAAATCGCGTCAGTTGCCGTCTGGCGGGGCGTGCAAACTGAGAGCCGTTGAGCGTACAGCTCTTACGTACGCTCTATCGCCCTGCTGTGCAGGATATACCCTTGAAACCTCTGCACCACGGGAGGGGTGATAGTTGAACGGCAGTAAGACCGTTGGAGCCGATGACCAATAGAGATCGAAATGTGCATAGGCCGCGCGGGAATGAACGGGCATCATCATTTCTACGGCCACCGCCGTGTCCAGTTCGCCGGGTTTGGGCAGACGCCAATCCGGATGGCCGCCCAGCCGCAGATTCCTGCAGTACTGCTGTGCCTGCTCGAATGTCACTTCATTTCCGTTATCGCCCTTCTGCCACATTAACTGTCGTTCAGTGTCAGTAATTGTACCGTCTCCGTTATCTACAAATCTTCCTGCTGAGGCAACGGACGGTTTCTGGATGTACGAGAGAAGCGGAAGGATGAGTGCAATTAACATGAGCGAGAACGTCAGCGTTTTTCGCATATTGGCAACCTCCTTTTCATGTTGAGCCTCCGGGAAGAATCTTGGCGATAAACCAACCTGCTGCGTAGATCGCTCCGAGGAGGACGACATCCGTAGGGCCGACGGGCAAATCGACTTGATATGCCACCCAGAAACCGACAAACGCCATGACTCCGCCGCAAAGCGAGGCAAAGATTGTGAACTGGCGCATATTTCGCGCGAATAAGTGCGCCGTGAGGGCGGGGATGAGCAAAAATCCGAAGGCGATCATTGGCCCGACGCTGAGCACGGCCATCGAGACGGTCAGGCCGATCAGTAAATAAAGCAGTACGTCCCAGAAAACCACGTTCTTGCGAAGTGTAATCGCCATAGACCTGTCGAAGGAGACCAGGAGCAACTCCTTGTGAAACAGTCCCAGCGTTGCGAGGACAAGCGCAAGGGTTGCTGCCGTCAGAATTAGATCGAAATCGGAGATGGTGATGACCTCTCCTTTGAGCATATCGAGCCAGCCAAGCTCGCCATAGGGGTTTTTTGACAGCACCAGGATGCTCAACGATGCGGCCACTACGTATGCGGTGCCGAGTCGACCCTCGGGCTGGCCGCGTCCGCGTCTTTCCATAAACGCCAACGCCAGAATAGCAGACAGCGAAAATGTCATCGAGCCGACAAATGCGAGCATGTGCGCGCTCGCCGAGGGATGGCCGCTTAGCTTGAATCCCAGCCACAATGGGATGGAGAGAGCGATAGCAACGCCGGTCGAGGAAATCTGCGGCAGTGCCACGCCCATGAATACCAGCCGGCGCATCACGAGAAACACACCAACGAGCGGGCAGGAAAAACCGACGAGCACACTGGTATAAACCGAGTTGCGCAGGAGAAAGTCTGGTGAGAGAATCAGTCGTAGAGTTTCCATGTCAGCCGATCCCTATCTCAAAGATCTCAGCAATCCGTTCGGAATTAAGCAGTTCATCCGGGGCGCCCTGGAACACGTTGTCATGACGAAGCCATAGAACTTGCTGGGCATGATGGCGAATCGCGGCAAAATCGTGGGTAACGAGCAGGACCGTGATTTGCTTTTCCTTGCGGGTTTTGGAAATAAACTCCAGCACCGAATGCGTTGCTTCGGCGTCCACGCCGGCGGTCGGTTCGTCTAGAACCAGGACGTCCGGGCGCGTAGCCAGGGCGCGGGCGATAAGCACGCGCTGCTTCTGACCACCGGAGAGTTCGGCAAACCGCTTGCGGGCCAGTTCCTCAGCGCCCGTTGCGCGGAGGCATTCTCGCGTAAAGGCGCGTTCGACAGACGGGACAAAACGCCCGGGGCGCACGCGTCCATACGTGCCCATAAGGGCGACTTCAAACCCGGTCAGCAGATAAATCGGATCGAACTGAACGGCTTGAGGCACGTAACCAAATACGAGCGGCGCACCCGTCGATGAAGCTTTGTCGATCTTGCCTGCAACCGGGGGAATCAGCCCTAGCATCGTCTTGAGCAAGGTCGATTTGCCCGAACCGTTCACACCGAGAATAGCAGTGAAACTGTCGCGGGCAATCGAGAGCGAAATCCCGGAGAGCACCGGCTGGCCGTTATAACCAATGCTCAAATTATCGAGGGTTATGAGCGAATCATTCATATGTCCGTCCAATTGGGCCCGCCCGGTCGATACACGGGCGGAAGCATCTTCTTCCATGTGTTTATTTCCTCGCCTGCACGGCAGTGACCATTGTGTGAATGATCTCGTCCATCATCTTGATATAGGTTTCCGTGTTTGGTATGCCCCCCGGCATTATTGGCAGGGTTACCATAGTTGCCCCTGTCTGCTCGGCGATGCGTCTTGGGACCTTTTCGGGAAATTGCGGCTCACGCACGACGATAGGCACATGCTCGGCCTTCATGGAGGCGATCAATTCCTCGATGTGACGAGGTGTTGGATCGATGCCCGGTTTAAGTTCAATGGTGCCGAAGTAAACCATGCCGAAGCGGTCGGCGAAATATGGCCAATGCTCATGGTAGGACACGAACTTTACGCCCTTGAGCGGTATGGCCTCCTTCTTCCATTCTGCAATTCTGGCGTCGAGCTTGGCCAGATAAGCATCACGGTTGCGCGTGAATTCCTCTTTATGCTGCGGAGCAAACTCCACAAGAGCGTTGTAAATGTTCCCGATCGCGTTCTTTGCCAACACCGGGTCGAGCATGTAGTGGGGGTTGCCGTAAGGATGAACGTCGCCCTGGTAGTGATCGGTCGATTTGGGCACATCTTTGGGCACGAGTCCCTTCGAGCAGTCCACGTAGCCGGACTTGCCCAACTGGATGCGGGGGTTCTTACTAGCTTCCAGCAGCGCGGGCAGGAAGGCGTGCTCGCAGTCCAGCCCCACCAGGACCAGCAGGTCCGCCTTGTTCATAATCGGTACGAAGCTCGGTTTCATAGGGATTCCGTGCGTATCTTCAACGCCGGTGGCAAGGCTGTGAACCTCAACCAGGTCCCCTCCGACCTCGCGCGCAAAGTCAGCCAGGTCGGTCAAAGTAGTGACGACCTTGATTTTGGCGGCGTTAGCCTGTATCGGTCCCCCACATAACAACATCACGGCCAGGGTGGCAATCGATAATAAAAGCGTGAATTTTTGCTTCATGTTAATTTCCTTTCTAATCAGGGCTAGCGCTGCTGCCAACCATGAGCATGTGAGCCGATGATCCAGGCCCACTGCAGATAAACGGCATCGTCCGGCTTCAGGCCGGATAAGGCGTTGGGTTCGGTATGAGTATACTGAAGACGAATTTGACTCCAGTGGCTTGTGGCCCACGTGATATATGGCGAGTACGCGAAAGTGCGGTCCATGTTATTTTCTGCGTTCTCCACCCACTCGAACAGGAACCCTGCCGACCACTCCCGGCTCCACTTGTAAGTGAGATACGAATACATGCCATAGGAGTCAACGTATCGGTCGAACGGGCTGAACCTGGCTCCGCCCGGCGTCGGCATGACTTCATAGCTGTTGCCGCTGCGGAGCACTTCGGTGCCCCAGATAATGCTATTGAACTGATTGCTTTGCAGCGGTTTCCAGCTCAAAGTGAGGTCCACTCCCTCCAGGCTGCGCTCGCGTTCTGTGAGTGTGCTGCCAGGATATTGGGGAAGTGTTTCAGGCGTGCCGTTGGGCAGGGCGATCACGCCGTTCCGGTCAAGTGCGTGTGGATTGCTCAGGCCTGAAATGCCAGGTTCGAGGGACAGGTCGGGCGTCAGGTCAAAAGAGGTGGACACTCGGCCAAAATAGACCAACCCGCCGATGGGGCGGTAGTCGCCGTTAGTGAGACCGACGTTGGGATCAGATGCTATAAGGGTTGGTGAGTCGCCAAAATGATTGCCAACGCCCATAGTCAGGCTGACGTAATGTTCGATCGGCAAAAGCCAGTTTAATTGCGCTCCATCTGTCTGCGATTCGCCGCCAATGTACTGGTCGAGCACCAGCGGACGGTTGACGAAGGGGAGTTCATGATCGTGGATATACGCCAGTCGGCCGAATTCGCCAAAGAACCGTCCCGCCTTCAACTCCAGATTAAACGGCATTGAAGTCGTTTGGACCGCAGCTTCTTCGACGTCGGCCACCGCTTCACCGGTAACCGGGTCCGCCGAGGCATTGATCACTGCATAGCCTTTCGCAAACGGATCGACCGATGCCGCTATGTTAAGTTCCACCGAACGCTGGTTCACGTCGAACCCCCCGACCCGGTCGCTGCCGGTATCCTTCGATCCCTTGCTGCTATAAGAAAAGATCGTCTCACCCACCAGCCCGATGGCGGGATTGAACTCGCTCGGGAGTTTCTTCTGCTGCGCTTCGGCAACTGAGCTCACCTGCTCCTTCAACTCCTCAACTTGCTGCTGCACCTCGGCCACGGCAGTCTGAGGCGCTTCCGCAGCCGCGGGAGCGCCTGGAGGCTGGGGCTGCTTTGCTTTTGCCGTCAATTTATCAATCAACTTTCGCTGTTCATCGATTGTTTGTTCCTGTTTTCTGACGGTTTTCTGGAGGGCCTTCAGTTCCTGGATGCTCTGCTCCTGTTTCTTGAGTGCCTTTTCCAGCTCCTGAAGCCGCTCTTCCGTTGTCTGAGCAAACGCGCAGGATGCAAATACAAGTACAAAAACGAGTGCAATTATGGTCCGCATCGTTGTTCCTCCTCATGGTCACCTTCTGATGAAAAGTGTCCTGCTTTCTCTTGTCGGGAACGTTTCGAGCAGTCTCTTGAAAAAACTGCTGCGATCCGATCTGCGGTGTTGCCGCTCTCCTCGCCGGGAGTTGAGATTAGAAAGTGCAGGCGTCGCTCCCTCGCTCGCTTGCGATCTCGACGCGCGCGAGGGGTGCTCCTATAATATTTTGCAGGGAGGTGTCAGTGGCCGGGTATTATGCCGGAGGATCTCGATTTAAATATGGAGAACAACGAAAAGAGAAATAGTTTAGAATATTCTCTAATACGCCGGGGAAAATGCCGGAAACAAGCGGTGAAATATGCGGGCAATCCTGAAGAGCCAGGTTTGAATGGTGGAAGACACAAAAGCAGATGGCGCAATTATCGTGGTGGTCTCCATCTTCATGGTGATGAAATGCACACCCCAGGATGGAGAAAGAAAAGAAAAGGAGGAAGATTAAGGCAAGTTTTCTGTTCATGACGCCAAATGGCCCGACTCATGGGTATAAAGAAATAACAGACGTCCGTTCACAATGGGCCGGTGGTAATTGTGAAATACGTATGCGCTTTTGTCAACCGCGCAGACAGATCGCCGGAGCGGCACTCTCGCAGACACATTGGGCCTCAACGGATCAGCCGAGGACTGATGCGGCCTGACCGTTTCTTATGGAAGCATGGGCTTTTTAGTTTCGTGGACGCCCATGCAGCTTTACTCCACTTCTCCCCAGAGGTAAACGTAAAACCACCGTCCGGATGCTTATCGCCATGCAGACAGGTTTTTCAGTCGAGTGGCATCATCTTGAGTTTTTCGGACTCCGCCCTGAGTGCTCATTAAATGAATTCCACGCCGATGTTAATCTAACAGATATCTCCATCTCTCAGATCGCTGTGCAGGGCAGCCTGTCCATCGCCGTTGGGTCCGATGACCAATAGAGATCGAAACGGGCATTGGCCGCGCGGAATGTACGGGCATCATGAGTTCTGCGGTAACTGCGGCGTCCAGTTCATCGGGTTTGGGCAAACGCCCAATCAGCTACTTTGTCATATTAGAGCTACCGGTTTTCGCGGAAAACATCTTGACAAACAAACCAATGTCGCTTCTATTTGAGACCATGCTGAAGCGTCTATCTCTTTTTTGCATATGCTTGATAATGTTTTCCACCCTCGCCGTGGCCTTTCATCACCACGATGACGGAGTCGACCACGACGATTGCCCTGTCTGTAGCGCCAGCCTCCACCACCAGCCGGCTGATTTGGCAGTCCCTACCCAGGTCATCCACCTCGATCTTCCCAAAATCGAGTTTTTTACCGTTACCATACCCAATATCGCCAAAGCCTTTCCTACCCCTTTCTTTGGCCGTGCCCCTCCCGCTTGAACCTGCCTCACAATCCCGACTAAAGAGATATTTTTTAAGCGCGCCGCGATGTTAGAGTGAACATGCCGGTTCAAAGTCGCATGCTTGTGATCCGGGGCATCCAAGACTGTGCTGGAGCTATCGAATTTCGGTCAATTCTTGCGAGGGCGGAGAGAGGTTTCACCAGGTAATTTTCGCAATTTTGGGTAATCCGGCGCTACAAGCTGTTCGACGTCATAATGAGATGGTTTGTGCCACAAGGCATCGCAGTCTTGCATGTCCAATTGAAAATGTACGCCTTGATAATGGGGGAATGCAATGCGATCGATAAGAGTTTTAGCGGGTTCCGCACTTGCGCTCGCTTCTTTCATCATAATGGCGGCCGTGGTTCATGCGGCCCCTGCTCTAAACGAAATCCAGGGCACAATCAAGGACGCCCTTGGAAGGCCCCTGTCAGGGGCAAGTTTGAAACTGGAATCACCCGATAAAACTATCAGGGGCAGGACCAAGAGTGATGCGGACGGCCACTTCGTGTTTTCGGATGTAAAGCCTGGAACCTATGCGGTCCTGGGGGGAAAACCCGGCTTTCAGGCAAGCACCGCCGTCGTGACGGTAGCGGCCGGAGCAATAGCCACTACGACTCTTACTCTGGCTGCCCAGGAAACACTGGAGATATCGGTCGAGGCGGAGCGCTTGAATCAGGCTCGAAACGGCCTGTCGCCAACAACGGGAGGCAGTAGCTACACTTTTGACCAAAAAGATATTACCGCCTTGCCCGCAGGGGAGAACACGTCTTTCAACCAGGTGTTGCTCCAGGCGCCCGGCGTTGCCAATGACTCGTTTGGCCAGTTGCATGTGCGGGGTGATCACGCTAACACTCAGTACCGCATTGACGGTGTCATCCTACCCGAGGGGATTACCGGCTTCGGCCAGATACTGGACACCCAGTTTGCCAATCAGATCACCCTTCTGACCGGCGCGCTGCCGGCCCAATTCGGCCTCCGCGAGGCGGGGGTAATCGACATACAATCCAAGACCATTTTTGAAAATGGAGGGTATGTCGATCTCTACGGAGGAAGTCACGACACCATACAACCAACCGTCCAGTATGGAGGTTCGGATGGGAAACTTAACTACTTTTTTCTCGGTTCCAACCTGTCCGACGGCCTGGGCATTGAAAACCCCACCCCCAGCCACAACGCGATCCATGACGATACGGATCAGGTAAAGAGCTTCGGGTACGCCTCATACCTCCTCGATCCCACGTCGCGGGTAACCATGATGTTCGGCAGCTACGACGGTTGGTTTCAAATTCCCAATAATCCCGGACAACCTCCGCTCTCTCTGCCGTTTACGCGTCCGCCCGGTTATACCAGCTTCGACACTGCCAATCTGAATGAGCGGCAGTATGAGAACAATCGTTTCGGGGTCCTGGCCTATCAAAGCACCATCGGGTCGGACTTCGATTACCAAGTATCTTATATCGCCCGCTACACGAGCGTCCATTTCACGCCTGACCCCCTCGGCGACCTCATTATCAACGGGGTCGCGTCGGATATTTCCCAAAGCAGTTTAGTCAACGGATTACAGGGTGATGGAAGCTACCACCTGAATGATTGCCACACGATCCGTATGGGCTTTACTACGAGTTACGAAGATACCACAAGCGACAATATCTCCACGGTTTTCCCGAACCCGGTGCCTCCCACCCCCGGAGCCGTTTACGGTCTGCCCGTAATGATCAATGACAACGAGCCGAAGAACGGCAACACCCTATCTTCAGTATACCTCCAGGACGAGTGGAAGCCGTTTGAAAAATGGACGATAAACTACGGGCTCCGGTTTGACTATATGAGCGCCTACGTGACAGCCGACCAGGTGAGCCCCCGTGTGGGCGTGGTTTACAAGATGACGCCTGACACTACGCTGCACGCCGGCTATGCCCGATACTTCACGCCGCCGCCGACCGAGCTGATCTCGCAGAAGACAGTGTCACTGTACAACAACACATCCAATGCTGCAGCGGTCCCTGAGAATTCACCCGTTGAGCCGGAACGGTCCCATTATTTCGATGCAGGCGTAATCCAGAAGATCGGCTCCAACCTGAACGTTGGCGTTGACGCCTACTACAAGATTACCACGGACCTGATCGACGAGGGCCAGTTCGGCCAGGCCCTGATTTTTGCCCCTTTCAATTATGCAAAGGGGAGGATCGAAGGCGTGGAGGTGACCGGCAACTACCACCTGGGTGATTTTACCGCTTACACCAATCTTGCCGTCACCCAGAGCCTGGGTAAAGATGTTGTATCGGGACAGTATAATTTCTCTCAGGCTGAGTTGGACTACATCGCCAATAACTGGATTCATACAGACCATGACCAGCTCTATACCGCTTCGGGCGGGGTCTCTTATCGCTGGTGTGAAACGCTGTTCAGCGCGGATGCCACGTACGGAAGCGGCTTACGGGCCGGATTCGCCAATACGGAAGTGGTTCCGTACAACGTCCAGCTCAATCTCGGGGCGAAGCGCAAGTTTAAATTGTGGAACTGCGGCCCCGTAGAGGCGCGTGTGGCCATTATCAACGCTTTGGACAGCGCCAATGAAATCAGGACCGGGACCGGAATCGGCGTGTTCGCCCCGCAGTATGGGCCGCGGATCGGGTTCTTTGGCGGCCTTAAATATATATTTTGACACTTGACGGAGGGGAAATCGCTCCCCTCCACAACAATCCATTCGGTATCGAGGTGTACAATGCAAGAAATACACTTGGTTTTGGAAGCGTTGAGATTCGGCGGTGTTATGGTCTATCCGTTGCTGCTGCTCGCGATTCTGGCGGCGGTGGTCATACTCGACAAGGTGTTCGTTTATTGGCGGTACGTGCGTCTTCCGGGGCCAATGCTCGAGCTCGTCGAAACTTATGATTTTTCCTGGCCGGATTTGGAACGGCAATTGAGGGAGCTCAATCAGCGAAACTATTTCCAGCGGTTTTTCCGAAAGGTTATGGATAACCGAGGCAAGCCGGTCTGGTGGGTGGAATCGCGGGCCGGCGATGAAGCTCAGTTGATCGAGACTGCATTGAGCCGAGGGTTGTGGGTGCTCGAAACCATCGTCACCGGCGCCCCCCTGTTGGGGCTGCTTGGAACGATCGCCGGGATGATGCAGGCCTTCAATCTGATCGGCAACAACGGCCTCGTGGATCCAACCGGAGTGACAGGCGGAGTTGCCCAGGCGCTGATCGCGACCGCGCTGGGTCTCTTCATTGCCGTCATTGCCCTGTTCGCGTTCAATTTCTTTTCGCGCCGGCAGTCGCAGGTGCTTGACGAAATGGAACGGCTCGGGACACGGTTGGTGGACAACATCCGCATGACTGAAGGTCTTAAGGAGTGCGCCAATGAAGCTGCGTAAGTCCCGTCAACACCGGCGCGGCCGAATCGAGATCATCCCGATGATCGACGTGATGTTCTTTCTGCTTGTCACGTTCATGCTTGCTTCACTGTCCATGCAGAACCTGCATTCACTGGCGGTCAATCTCCCCCAGGGGCACGCTGGAGATATGCAGCCCAATACACCCGTGACGCTTACCATCACCCGGGACAGTCAAATCCTCCTGGACGAGACGCCGGTGAGTCTTGAGACGCTTGCCGAGACCTTGAAACCGATGCTCAAGGGGCCGGACTCGAGTGTTATTGTGGCGGCCTGACAGCGCAGCGCCCAACGGCGTAACCGTCCAGGCGATGATGCAGTCCCGCGACGCGGGCGCGCAGCATTTTCTCATTGCGGTCAAACATGTTGATTGAAGCTATCTCAATGAGGACGTACCGGAGTATGGATAACCCCTGGCATCGCCTGCCATTGACGCTGCCGACAGCCCTTCTGATTTGGGCAGCGGTGTTATGGGGATCGGCACATTTTATGGGAAAGCCCACGCATCGGCCGGCGGAGCCTCCTCCCATCGATGCCCGGTTGATTGAACTGCCCGTTCCGGTTGAGCCACCGCCCGTTGAGGAGCCCGCCCCGGCTCCGGCGCCAAGCATCCAGCCGGAACCGCCTCCCGCCGTTGTGCCCAAGCCCAAACCGCCGCCCCCGGTCAAGCCGCGGCGTGCTCCAGTGGCGCGCCAGAAGCCGGAAGTGATCACCGCTGCGCCCGGCGGCGGTGGGGGTGATACGCCGGGTGTGGAACAGGCCCCGGCTGTGAACAATTCCGCGAACAGCGGGTCATATGAGGGAAGCGGCTCGTCTCAGGGTAACATCTATGGGAACAGCTCAGCGCGGGCCATTGTCCAACCAATGCCGAAAATTCCGGATGACCTGCGGGCCCTGGCGTTCAAGTCCTCTGCGCTGGCGCGCTTCCGTATTGCCGCCGATGGCAGCGCGGAGGTGGAACTGGCCAAGCCGACTCCCATTCCACGTCTTAATAGACTATTGCTTGATACCCTCAAGAAGTGGCGGTTTATGCCGGCGATAAAGAACGGTCAGGCTGTGAGCTCGACGGAAGAGATCCTTGTCAAAATAGAGGTCAAGTGACTTCAGGGTAGCCCAAAAAGCCCACCCCCTTTTGTGAAGCGCTGTCCAGGTAGACCTGAAGATATTGCCCCTGCGTGCAGGAGGGTACGTCTATGACCCGGGCGATTCCATTGCTTTTCAGCCCCGGATCGAGCGAGACGAGGACGTCGGGGCACTGGAGGAAAAACGCCTCCCTGAACACTGTCCCGGGTCTGTCTGGATCGATCGCCAGGGGGACGATGTTTGCCTCTACCAGATCGTTGAAAAAATGGGTGCCGAAAGACGGCTCAGGCACGATCCCGACCTCTCTCATGGCTATTTCGCCCAGGATCTTCGTTCGGTTGATATCTTCATAGCTCACTTTGACGCCCATCTTCACGTCGTTTGTTCCCCATCTGCCCGGCCCGAAAAGGGCGTAGACCTTGCCTTCGAGCAGGCGATTGATCCTTCTCACCATCCGCCCCACAGCAAGCCTCTCGTCAAATGTCGAGAGTCCGGCATAGGTCCGGGGGTCGATGTATACAATATATTCAATGTTTTTGACCGCACTGCTGAACAGGACGCTGCTGCAGGTAAAAAGAACCTTTTGGGAGTCAATGTCCTTGGGGAGCGTCACTTTTTCCACAAGTCTGCTCAAGGAGAGAGCGCGGCACTGAAGAAGATAGAGTATGCCGTCGTCCCAGGCGAATTCAACTTCTACAGGCCGGCCGTATGCTTCCTCCAACCGGTGAAGGATTTTTTTCATAAGTCCGGCCAGGGGCGTTTTGGAAAGAAGGTTGTCTAGCGTTATACAGGCGTGGGCCGTGTCGATTTCCTCTTTTTTGAAAAGAGGCGCCGCAAGATGGCCTTCATCATCGACAGAGACAGCGTAATAAAGGTCGGGATGATTGATTGCCATGAAGAGGTCCGTTGCCGGGATGGTCATGACCGACCTTGATTTCAAGTCGAGAACGTCAACCAGCTTTTGGGAGTATTTTTTGATTTCTTCAGCGCCCACTTCCGGTCGGAGGAGGGGATGGCTGAGGGGGACCATCCTGGGGTAGTCAGGTCCGATGCGGTCAACGGCGCGCGTGCCGAGACCGAAAACCATCCTCAGCAACCCATCGGCCCTCACTATTCTAGGGGTCCAGGCGTATACATTCTGCGAAAAAGCAACTCCTGCCGCAGTCGGGAAGAAATAGTCATTGAACTGCCTTCCAACTACCTTTTGGACCAGAACGCTCATCCGTTCATCGAAATCGAGCAGGTTGTGGTCCAGACGGTACAGAATGGCTCTTGGGCTGAAGACGCTGGTAAGCACCTGCTTCAATGCGTTTGTGAATTCGTCGAGCCGGAGCCCGATCTCGCCTTGATTTGCAATGAATACCGAGTCGTATTTGCCCGAAAAAGTAAATCCGACGTTGTCCTCCAGAAGGCTGGACGAGCGGATTATGAGCGGATGTTCCCCGACCTTTTCCAGAAAAGCCCTGAACTGCGTCGTCACATCGGACGGGAAAATGGCCTTTTGGATTGTTTCCGATATCTGGCCGTATTCTTCTTCGATTGTTTCCCGGTTTTTATATTTTTGAGAGTGAAGTGAGAAAAGGTTGTTCGAGTCGAGAAAATCGGTCAGAAAACCAGAATTGAAATAATGCGACTCAGGGATCCTTACGTATTTTTCAAATTCCGGGTCTTTTTGCCGAAGCAGCGGCAAAATAATCTTATAGGCAAGGAACATTCCAGCCGATTTACCGCCGATTCGTCCCCCGCGTCTGGGATTCCAGATAATTTGTTTCATCAGCTCGTCCATATCCCGGATCGTGATATGATTCTTGGCCACTCCAAGGAAGGGAAGCTGATCGGAAATGAACCGGCTGACAAGGCCGACGCGAACGCCCATTGACTCGCCGGGGCTTATATAAAGGCTGCCCTTGGGGATCGCGCACAATTCTCTTACCGCTTCACGAATCTGGCTGGACGTGACCCCTTCCGAGTTCATGAGCTTGTTGAGACTCTGGAAAGCGTCACGTTTTCTGGCAAGGTTGATATAGTTCTCTATATCCTCCAATGTAAAATGCCGGGCAAAATATATATCGGTAAGTATGGCTGTCACCTCTCCGATTGCCCGCTCGGTTGCCGGCTCTCCAAGCGCCTCCAGTTGCCGAACCGCATCCTGCCGGATTGACTCTGCGCAGACGATTCCGCGTTTGCACAGCACGGAGAGAAAAAGCTTTCGAATTTCCTCGAGAAGATGGGGAAACCGGATCATTTTTTCATAGAGCCGGTATGAGCGAATCAGGTCCGCTGCGCATACGTTTGCGGAGGTGAAGTATGCTTTGGCGTTTTGGCCCATCAGAACTCCCGCGCGGACTTTAGGTCATTTTTTGTTAGAAACTTCCTAAACCCAGCCCCGCAGTTTGCAGGCTTCGGCCACTCGAGCAATTGCAACCAGATAGGCGGCTTCCCTGAGATGTATTTTATTGCGCCGGCTCATCTCGTGTACGCTTGAAAAGGCCTGGGTCATTCTCTTATCAAGCCTCCAGTGGACCTCTTGCAGTTCCCAGTAAAGGTTGTACGCATTCTGAACCTGCTCGAAATAAGATACCGTCACTCCTCCTGCGTTGGCAAGGAAGTCCGGCAATACAACTATACCCTTATCGTCGAGAATGAGGTCGGCTTCGGGTGTCGTTGGTCCGTTTGCCAGTTCGCAGCAGATCCTGCACTTGAGATTTGCAGCGTTGTCGCCGCGAATCACGTTTTCGAGCGCTGCCGGGAAAAGCACCGTCACCGGAAGGGCGAGAAGCTCCTCGTTTGTTATTTCCTCAGTCCCCGGAAAGCCTTGTACTACACCGTTTCTTATCTTGTAATCGGCCAAAGCCGCCGCGCTGATACCGTTTGGGTTGTAGACGCCGCTCTTGGAATCGGAAGCCGCCACGAGCTTGAGGTGCAGGATCTCCTCGCCAAGAAGCGCGCCATGCTGACCTGCGTTACCGAACCCCTGGACGGCCATTGTGGCGCCTTCAAGGCTGATGTTGTTAACTGCAGCGGCTTCGCGCGTGACATAGATGCCGCCTCTCGCGGTGGCGTCTCCCCGGCCCTTGGACCCGCCCAGAGCCAGGGGTTTGCCGGTTATAACTCCCGGGTGATTTTCCCCGAGGATCGTTTCATACTCGTCCATCATCCAGGCCATAATTTGCGGCGTGGTATATACGTCCGGGGCCGGAACATCCTTCGTTACACCCAGGGACCTGGCGAATGCACGCACATAGGCCCGGGCCAGACGCTCTTTCTCTGTTTCGGAGAGTTCCTTGGGATTGCAGACGACGCCTCCTTTGCCTCCGCCGAGCGGCAGATCCACAACGGAAGTCTTCCATGTCATCCAGGCGGCAAGCGCCCTGACCGTGTCCATTGTCTCAAGAGGGTGCCACCTTACGCCGCCTTTTGCCGGGCCACGCGCGGTGTTGTATTGGATTCTGAACGCATGGAAGATCCTGGTTGAACCATCATCCATTTTAACGGGCAGGGTTGCCTTGATCTCCTTCATCGGCCACCGGAGCAGCTCATTGGTCGCCCGGTCAAGCTCCAGTTTTTCCGCCGCATGGTCTATTTGCTGTTGTGCAATTGTAAACGGGTTGAACGGCTCTGCTTTCATTATTGCTCCTGTGGAAGTGGAATATGTTATTCACCATTCACTATTCACTATTTCAGTGTGTCAGGTTCCAGGCTACGGCGCTCAAGCCGGTCACGATCAGCACGATCTCTATAAGAACATCGTAGAGCGGGTCCTCCCGGAGCTTTCTATGGGACCCTATTTTAAGAAAGAACCCGTAAATGAGGGCGGGAGCGATAAGGAACAAGGAAAACCGGGTTGAGATTCCGGCAAGAGGACCGCAAACGGCCGTGATGACAATGGCCAGAAGGACCCCAACCGTGAAAAGGACGGTCTTCTTTTCTCCAGCGAGCACGACGAGGGTCTCCTTGCCGACAAGCCTGTCTCCCTGAATTGCGAGGAAGTCGCGCAGGGTTGTCCGGACGAGGGAGAGGAGAAAAATGAGCCAACAGGCGTAGACCACCCGGCTTGCATTATATCCGCCTGCAACATAAGGCAGGACGCAGACAGCAGCCCAGGCGAAGGGAACGAAAAAAGTCTTCGAAGTTGGGATATCCTTGATCTTGACCGGAAATTTTTCCCACCCTGCCGGCATGAAGACCTTGACCCCGTATAGAAGACCCAGCAGAATCAATAGAAGCATAAGGATGAAATTACGAAAGCCGATACCGTAGGCCAGAATCAGCGCGGCGGCAAGGGATAAGGCGCTCGAGAACATGAAGACAGGCCGCCATTTTTGATAGAAAGCAGCCCTGCCGGGATCGTTTAGCTCGATGGAGTCCTGGTCCAGGTAAACATTGAGGGAATGCATCGCAAAGGCGTAGCCTGCAGCCATAAGGCTGAAAGACGCCGATCCGGCAAAGTCGGTCAGGGCTTCCGCAATCTGGGCCAGGAGCGCCGTCGCCAAAGCGAGGTAGAAATTGCCGTAAGCCAGCCTCTCAAGGATGTGTTTCCACCGGAACTTTGTCCCTGCTTCGGGTGTTACGGCCTCGAGGAACTCAACGATGTTTCGTATGATCCAGTTTGGAGTTGACGCCCCCGCCGAAACCCCGACGCAGGAGTAACGAGCCATTACCCGGGGGTCCAGGTCAGATTCCGTTTCCACGTGGAAAGTCGGTATGGCGCAATCCCGGGCCACCTCGGCAAGTCTCAAAGTGTTTCCGCTATGAAGCCCCCCCACTATGACGATCGCCTGGACTTTGGAACACAACTGCCTTACTTCGGCCTGCCGCTCCTGTGTTGAATCGCAAATCGTGTTTTTTACTATTCCATTCGGGTATTTCTTTAGAAAAGTTTCCTCGACTTCCCTGAAAACCTCTTCGTTCTGGGTGGTCTGCGCCACGAGAAGCACCTTGTCCCAGTGAGAGGGTAATTCGTCGATTTGTTCCGGGCGGTTTATTACGGCGCCCCGATTCTCGGTGTAACCAAGAAGCCCGATAACTTCGGCGTGATCCGCGTCGCCAACTATTATCGTGTAGTATCCGCGCCTTGCATGTCTCTTTATGGCCGCATGGACTTTGGCTACACGCTTGCATGTCGCATCAAGAAGAGTTGCCCCCTGCTGATGAAGCTGCTGGCGGCTGTAAGGAGGAATTCCGTGGGCGCGGATCACCACCTTTTTGCCCGCGCAGTTCTCAATGCGGTTTTCGTCCACGACCCCCTTTTTCCCCAGCATGGTCAGGACCTGCCTGTTGTGGATGAGCGGTCCGAAGGTGCAGATGTCCTCACCTTTCTGGCGATGCTGGATGGCGCTCATGGTGATTTCGATTGCGTCGCGGACGCCTTTGCAAAAGCCTGCTGTCCTGGCGATAACAACTTTCATTATTTTTCCATTTTCAGGTTCGCGTCCCATGTGTTTCGCTGCAGCTACACGTATGAGAATCCTACCAACTTTGGGGGGCTCTGGCAACCCTCGCGGCGAAAAGCTGCATACAGGTAACAACAGCCAGAGCCAGGATAATGCCGCACCGAGCGATCGGCAGGTCTTAGTCAATCAGGATGGCGATCGTTCCCGACATTTTTTGTCACTCCCAGCCAATATCTCTCGCCTATTTGTGCATTTGCGGAAACTGCCGGAATGCTCTGCGATTGCCGATAGTGAACTATAGCTTGTAATAACAAGTAGTTTTAGGAAATGTGCCCTGATTGCTTCTAATACCGGGAAAAAAATTTGAACTGGTATAAATCATGCTCTTGTTCATGAAAACACCGGTTGGCCCTGTTCTGCGGATCCGAGGTGCTCAATTTGAGCTGACCGTGTGTCTGTGAAACGAGGGAAGGAGAAGTATCATGGAAAAGGGAACAAGATATCATCGTGATGTACAAAATGGCCCGCTGCAAGACTCTAGAACAAGGAGAGCCTACAGTAGAGCCATCTTTTTTTTCTTGCTGTTGCTGAATCTCTCCTGTCTGGGCTTGGCGAACCCTGTCCGTGCGGAATGGAGCGGCGCCGGCCCGCAAGGTGGTGAGGTTTTGGCTCTGGCTATTGACCCTGTGAATCCTCAGACGGTCTATGCCGGGACCGGTGGGGGCGTTTACAAGAGCACGAACGGCGGTAAGAGCTGGCAACTGCTCAACCAGAGCATGCAGCTTACTACCATTTCCGCGCTGGCGATCGACCCCGGGACGACAGAGACAGTCTATGCAGCTAGTTCGGAGGGCGGCGTATACAAGAGCACGGACGGTGGTGGAAATTGGAATGAGGCTGACTCCGGTATTACAACCAGACACATGACTTCTCTTGCGATCTACCCCAAGACTCCGCAAACGGTTTATGCCGGGACCTGGGTGGGCGGTGTATGGAAGAGCACGGACGGCGGTGGAACTTGGAATCAGTTAGGCCTGCCTGCCGATACTTTTGTCCTGTGTCTTGCGATCGACCCCGTGACCCCTCAGACGGTCTATGCCGGAACCTGGGGCAGCGGCGCATTTAAAAGCACGGATGCAGGCGCAACCTGGCAGCAGGCTGACAGTGGTGCGGGCATTACAACAAACAGCACCATCAATTCTCTTGCGATCGACCCCACGTCAGCACAGACGGTTTATGCGGGAACCGACAACGAGATATACAAGAGCGCGGACGGTGGTGGAAGCTGGATCCAAGTCAGTTCGGGCTTTGGTGCCTACTCTATTGCGATCGATCCCATGACTCCGCAGACGGTCTATGCCGGAACTGAGGGGAGCGGCATATTTAAAAGCACGAACGGCGGCAAAAACTGGAAGAAGGCCGACTCAGGCCTAATGGACGATGGCGCTTTGTCGGGGATCGATAACGCAAATACTCCCATGACCCCAAACAACGGTGCTTTGTGGGTCTATTGTATTGCGATTAACCCTGGTACCCCGAAGACGGTCTATGCCGGAACTTGGGGGGGCGGCGTATTCACGAGTACGAACGGGAGTGCAAGCTGGCAGGAGGCCAACTCAGGCCTTGCAGCCACTTTGATCAACTTGGTGGCGATCGATCCCAAGACCCCGCAGACGATCTATGTCGCGACTGATTCCGGTGGCGTATATAAGAGCATAAATGGCGGCGGAAAATGGAAACAGGCCAACTCAGGGCTGCCTGACCCTCAGAGTTCCGCTCTGGCGATCGACCCCGTGACGCCGCTGACGATCTATGCCGGATCGGGCGGAGGCCTATACAAGAGTATGGATGGCGGTACGAGTTGGCATCAGTCCGGCTTAGGCCTGCCAGTCTGTTTGATCACGTCTCTTGTGATCGACCCCAAAACGCCGCAGACGGTTTATTCCGGAAATTTTGACGGCGGCGTATACAAGAGTACGAACGGCGGCAAAAGCTGGCAGCAGGCCGGCTTCGGTATTACTACGACCGGCGCCGTATACTCACTTGCCATTGCCCCCGGGACCCCACAGACGGTCTATGCTGCAACCGGTAATGGCCTATTCGAAAGTGCGGACGGCGGCAAAAGTTGGCAGCAGACCGGAGTAAGCCTGCCAAGCGCTCTAATCTACTCTATTGCGATCGATCCCGAGACCCCGCAGACGGTCTACGCCGGAACCGTTGATGGGCTATTTCAGAGTGCGGACGGCGGCAAAAGCTGGCAACAGACCGATATAAGCCTGCCAAACGCTCTAATCTACTCTATTGCGATCGACCCAAAGACCCCGCAGACGGTCTATGCCGCAGCCGGTTATTATGGCGTGTACAAGAGCACGGACGGGGGCGGAAGCTGGGGGCCGGCTGAATTGGGTCTGCCGGAGGCGCTCCATAGGATATCCCTTGCGATCGACCCCAGGACCACGCAAACGGTTTACGCCGGAATGAAGGGTGGAGGCGTTTGCAAAAATACGAACGGCGGGCTGTAGAACTCTGAGGCCGATGAAAATTTGGATACTGAAATTGATTTCGAAGAGTGATAAAACCTTTTCGGTTTTGATCCTCTTTAGGCCGGAAAAGAAATGGAAAAAGTCGATGTCACAATTCTCGGCGCAACTCCCGAAGAAATCGATCCGCTCTGCAGTTCCTTTCGGCCCTCGATAAGTTCTAAAATAGCCGGGAACCCTTTCTCAACGTATATTTACCGCGATCTTAAATTGCTGATGGGGACAACGGGGGTCGGGAAAGTGAACGCGGCTGCCACTGCAGCGGCGGTGCTTACCAGTTTCAAGGCCGGGGAGGTCTGGAACGTCGGCTGCGCAGGGGCCTATGAAGGTTCAGGGCTTGAAATCGGAGACGTCCTGATCGGCGAAAACTGTATTTGCGCAGATGAAGGAATTTTGCGAAAAGAAGGGCCAATGTCAACCAGCAGTCTTGCAATCCCGCTGGTCCTCAAGGACGGGCGACCCTTCTACGATTCTTTCCCGCTCGATGAGTCCCTGGCCCGCGCACAAATCCGCGCCATCCTTCCAGCGGGCATGTTCAGTACGGACCCCTCCGGGGGCATCCGGCCTGACGACCTCCTCGACGTACACCGTGATAGCTTTGCTCCAGGCTCTTACCCTGAGAAAAAGCGTTGCTTCGGGGTCCGATATGGGCCAAGTCTTACGGTGGGCATGGTGAGCGGCGATGTGGACACGGCCGATGCACGCTTTCGAAGCTTCCATGCCCTGGCGGAAAACATGGAGGGAAGCGCGATTGCCCAGACCTGCCTTCTATTTGACGTTCCATTCCTGGAGTTTCGCGGAATCAGCAACATGGCCGGAGTTCGGGATAAGGCCAAATGGGACCTCCGCGCGGCGATGGAACATTGCCTTTCGGTAATAAAACACCTGCTTGACAACCGCTAAAAACGGCGTACTAAAGACTGAGGGAAAAGCGCGTTTATGGAAATTGAGTTTCAAGACGCTCTCCATTTAATATTTTCTGATTGTTTGTAAACAAAAATGCCGAGCTATACGTCTGAGACTAAACAAAGGGAGGTTTAGCAGCCTGAACCGAGTGACCAATCGCCGCCACCGGGGTTAAACCTTCAAGGGCCAGGCGCTCGACGCAGGCGGTATTGAATAGACGTTAAAATGATAGGAGCAAGGTCCGGGGGATCGCCTCCCGGTAACGTTGCCGCGTTTATCCTGAATCACGAACCGTTTATGCTCAAATGCCGAAAAAGGGCCGGTTTCAAGGAGGAAAAACATGAAGCGCTTATTTAAGGTCTTTTCGGTGGTCCTGGTGGTAGTTGCCGTCCTGATGCTTGTCTCTCCCTCTTATGCATACAGAGGAGGAGGCCACGGGTATTACGGAGGCCACGGGTATTACGGGGGCCGCGGGTATTACGGGGGCCGAGGATTTTACGGCCGCGGCTGGTATGGCTGGCGCGGTGGCTGGGGCTGGGGCCCATGGTGGTGGGGCGCGTGGGGGGTGTTGCCGTACTACTGGGGCGCCTGGGGCTACCCGTATTACTATGGGGCTTACTCCCCTTATTATTATGGAGGATACGGAGGATACTATCCTTCCGCGCCGTATTATTATAACGGCTACGATAACGGCTACGATAGCGGCTACGATAGCGGCTACGATAGCGGCTACGGTAACGGCTACGGTAACGGATACGGTAACGGATACGGCCCCGGTTATGGTTATTGATAAAAGGGCCGGTGTTGTAATCATTTTTTCCCGATTTCAGGTTTGAACGTCTGTTTCCATCTCCGGCAGCAGTCCAAAGGTGGAGTGCGTGCGGCATGGGGGATTCGAGGCAAACTTGACGGCAGACCGAATCGTGGAGAATCTTCGCGCGGAACTCGCGGAAACGAGCCTGTTTTTATACAGTTATGGCAAATTCGGTCGAATTATGCGCCTCATTTAGATTGAGCGATGGAGGAAAAGTCAGATGACTCGATGGAAAGCAATCCTCATTTTGGTTGGCGCCGTGCTTATGGTTTACAGTGGTTTGCTTTTTGCCCAGGCACAGCAGCCACCCCCGGAGAGAGGGGGAGCGCCGCCGGACAGGGACCCTCGAATGGAGCACATGATCGATATGATGTTCCAGGATATGGATACCAATCATGACGGCAGGATCAGCAAAGGCGAATGGATGGCCTTTCAGGAAAAACAATTCAATATGTTGGACAGAAACCACGATGGCTTCATCACCAGAGATGAGGTAAGGGCCGACATGATCAGGAGAATGCGAGCACAGCAGCAGCAACAAAGGACAAGGCCCCCTGAATAGTTTCCAGGCAAGCGGGATCTCGTGATATTTGATTTGATTAAACGGGGGGCGGAAGGTTCAAGCCTTATTTGATCTTGTATTTTTCTAACTTCTTGTAGAATGTTCGCCTGCAAATCCCTAACATCTGCATGGCCTTCGTACGATTGCCATTACATTGGCTCAGCGTCCGAAGTATCTTGTCCTTTTCCATCTCGGCGACAAAGCCTTTCAGAGGGGGTGTTTGTGGAGAAGGTTCTCTCGACGGGAGGTATTGGTTTTTGGTAACGAAAAGATTCGTGGCATCCCCCAACTTGATTGAATCTAAAAAATAACCAGGTAAATCCTCTAAAATAATCTCACCTTTTTGACGTAAAATTATTGCATGGTAAATTACGTTTTTTAACTCCCTTACATTACCCAGCCAGGGATAATTGTAAAATGCTTCCAAAACTTGCATGGACAGCGTAACATCTGAATTGTGTCCTCTGATAACTTCTTTAGCAAGTTCGGTGATATCATCAACTCGGTCTCTCAAAGGTGGTATCCTTACATTAATCACATTCAGTCTGTAAAAAAGATCCTGACGAAACCGTTTTTCTTTTATCAGTTCGGAGAGATTCTTGTTCGTTGCTGCTATTATTCGCGTGTCAACAGGAATTTGTTTGATACCACCCAAGTGATCAATTTTCCCCTCCTGTAAAACTCGCAGCAGTTTTGACTGCATGCTCAATGGCATCTCGCCAATTTCATCCAGAAAAAGGGTCCCTCCACTGGCCAATTCGAATTTCCCCGGTTTCCCTGATTTTTTTGCACCAGTAAATGCCCCTTCTTCATAACCGAAAAGCTCGCTTTCGTATAGAGAATCCGGTATAGCTCCACAATTCACGGTAATCATGGGATTCTTGCTTCTAAGGCTTGAATTGTGAATGGCCCAGGCAAACAATTCCTTACCTACTCCGCTCTCACCTTCAAGCAAGACCGGAGCCTCTGTCGGAGATACCTGGGAAGCAAACCACAAAGTCTTTACAAATTTTGAATTGGAACCGATGATACCCCTGAAAGGATCGGGTAATTTATCCTTTGTAAGTTCTGTAGAATCATTCGATTTATCATATTGTTTGAAGATTCTATTCAGGCTAATGAGATCAGAAATGTCACGAACGATAATGACCAATCCGACTACTTCATCGGATCTCATGATGCAATTGGCATCGAAAAGAAAATGTTTTCCAATTGTTCTGAAGGCGTCATATCCACCTGTAATGGATTGTTTTGTTTTGAGAGCCTTTAGTGCTTCTGCCTGCGGTTCAATATGTGACAATTTTTTCCATAACAACTGTTCTTTCGGTATGTTCATAAGATTTGTAAACGCAGTGTTCAGATATGTGATCGTGCTGTCTGCATCCAGAACCATAATCCCTTCGTGCAATGAATCCAGAACGGTGTAGATGCTCTCACTCAAAATCTTGTCAGGTTGAGACGCTCGGCTTTTAAGGGGCAGCGCCATCTTGAAAAGTTCAGTGACCGACCTCTGGACCTCGTCAATAGTGGGATCCACAATTGTGGTGAAAAGGCTCATTGCTTTGTCGAGCCTGCGCGATACCACTGCATCAAATAGTTGATTATTGGCCATTCTTCCGATTGTCAAGGCAGAGGCGATCTGATTAATAATCTCCTTTTCTTTCGGATCAGTTGCCAATTTTCCAAGTTTATCGACAGCATCCTGATATTGCGCTCTATGCTCCAACACGATTGGTACGGATGAGGTATCCTTCGTATATATAATTTTTGCCGTTTCCTTTAGCAGGGCCTGAAGGTGGATGATTACGGCGTTTGCGTGCAAAACCTTCTCAAAATCAAAATGGCTGATCTCGGTCGCTCTGTCTACCAGTTCCGAAACCAGGCCCTGAACCCTCGCTCTCTTGACGAATTCTGGAATCAATCCCTGAACTTTGTGAACTGTAGGATCGACTATTGCAGTGAAAAGGCTCATGGCCGTGTTTAAATCGCCGGCCTCAACAGCGTTCAAAACCTTAAAGTTTGCCTCACGCCCCTCCTTAAGGAAAACTCTCATAGTTGAAATTATCTTTCTGTTCTCCTCCTTGGTCTCCAACTCTTCTAGCTTATCGAGAGCAGCCAGATAGCCTTTTCTTTTTTCCAACACGATCGGTACAGACGATTTATCGGCAGTGTAAATGTATTTTTCGGTTTCTTTCAGGAGGGACTGTAGATTGATCACGACCGCATAGGCATTCAAGACCATTTCGAAATCAAAATGGGTTATACCGCCTTCCCTGATCTCGAAATCATTGCCATCTCCGGTTTCTCCAAGACTGGTTTTAGAGATCATTGTTTGACCTTTCTCAAAGGTGCTCAGCGCTTTATGCCCCAGGAAAAAATGAGACATCGATGATCTGTATCCCAGTGTGTATACAGTAGCATACATTTTGTCCACCTTCAAGGGTATACAGGTGTCTACCCTGGTATATCGCCTTTTCGAGACAAATGCATTCTGCCCCCTGCCGAGGATCATTCGGACTATCTTCGAGAACGAGCGCTGGTATGGGAAAGCCGTTTTCCAGAAAAAAAATCGTAACCATCCGAGCTCAGCCATCCATATAGTCGATGTTAATCCAATAGAGGCACACAAACCCTGGATAAGGACCTTTCTTCCAGTGATTGGTTCGTGCCGACACAGCAGCCTGAAAAATATGGCATATAAATTGCGGTGCAAACCAGCGGCCAAACCGTACGTTGGAAGAAAAATAAACAGAACTTGTCGAGACCTTGGAGCTTACGAGCAGTACGAAAAGTCAGATGAACAAACCGATGTTTATTGTATCTTGCCGCCATTGTAATGATTTATCAGAAAAGCGCTCGCATTATTTTAATATAAATCACTAACCTTGAATACTGATGACTGTCCTTGCCGATAAGAGGATTTCAAATATTGAGTTCGATATCAACGGAGTGCTGATCCTCTGGTTTCAAATGACGCTTCAAATATGGATCTGCAAAAATACTTCAATGCTGAGTACACAACACAGGGAAGGAGGATGACATGTGTAAAACGGTGGGTAGGCTGCGAAGGCTGCCTGAAATCGAATGTCTGTTTCCGAGAACCGTTGAGGAAGCCCTGTCCATGCTTGAAAAGCATAATGGGTCTGCGAGGATCATTGCCGGAGGAACAGACGTAATCATCAAATTGAAAAGGCGTAGTGTGACCGAGAAGTACATAATTGACTTGAAAACAATTGCAGCTCTTAATTTCATCGAGAGAGACAGTCAAGGGTTGAGGATCGGGGCAGTGACGAATTTAAGTGACATTCTGGAATCGCCGTTAGTACGTCAACTTTACCCAATCCTTACGGATGCTCTATCCGTATTGGCGTCGCCTCAGATTAGAAATACCGCCACAATGGTGGGGAATCTATGTAATGCTGTTCCCTCCGCTGACTCCGCGCCCCCTTTGATCGCCCTTCGAGCTAAATTGAAGGTTGTAAACGGCATGGAAGAAAGAGCGGTTCTGGTTGAGGATTTTTTTAGAGGTCCTGGTCAAACCGTGCTGGCTCCGGGTGAACTGGTAACCGAGATTATGATACCCGCTCCGGAGGCTCCGGGAGCCGGAGCTTATCTGAAACACCAACTGAGAGAGGAAATGGACCTGGCAATGGTCGGAGTGGGCGTCTACCTGACGTTCGACACAAAAAAGGCGATTTGTAAAGAGGCCAGGATTGCACTGGGGGCTGTTGCCCCGATCCCTATGAGAGCAAGAAAAGCAGAAGATGTTTTAAAAGGCAAAGTACTCGATAGCGATTTATTCGAGACAGCCGGGCGAATTGCTTCCGAGGAATCGAAACCGATCGATGACATAAGAAGCTCTGCCGAGTACAGAAAACACATAGTGGAGGTGTTGACAAAGAGGGCCGGCAAGCAATGTCTTGACAGGGCATGAACGGGACTTCAGGAGAGGACGGTAGATATCGAAATTGAAGGATCGAATGATTGAGGACTAATTGCACATCAAATGTTCAGCCTGGAGGACCAGAGAATGAAACAGATTATGAGCTTTAAAATAAATGGAATGATATTCGAAGATGAGATCGATCATCGCAGGACTCTTCTGGAAGTCCTGCGGGAGAATTTCGGATTATTAGGCACCCATAAAGGCTGTGACGAAGGCCAGTGCGGCGCGTGCACAGTCATGGTTGATGACAGGGCTGTCAATTCATGTCTGGTACTGGCGGCCAGTGTTCAGGGAAAAGAAATCACGACCATTGAAGGCCTTGAGCAGGGAGGTAAGCTCCATCCGATACAGGAGGAATTCGTGAATGCTGGAGCAATCCAGTGCGGATTTTGCACTCCGGGAATGGTTTTGACGGCCAAGGCTTTTTTGGACAAGAATCCCAATCCGACTGATAACGATATCAGGAGCGCCCTATGCGGGAACTTGTGCCGTTGTACGGGCTACTATCAGATTATCGAAGCAGTTTCCAAAGCGGCGGAGCGAATGGGGAAGGAGGCATAGATCATGAAGGATGAATTTACACTCATCGGTAAAGGGATTCCGAAGGTCGACAGTGTCCTTAAAGCCACCGGGAAAGCCGCGTTCGGTGCTGATACTGCTTTGCCGGGCATGCTTCATGGGAAGGTTTTGAGAAGCACGGTTCCACACGCAAAGATTGTGAATATTGACGTCGGTGAGGCGTTGAAACTTCCGGGAGTCAAGGCAGTGATCACTGGAAAAGACTTCCCGTGGGGTCTGACTTTCGGATTCAGTGCACAATATCGTGATCAGGCTCCCCTGGCGCAAGAGAAAGTCCGGTTCATCGGAGACGAAATTGCAGCCGTCGCGGCAATAAGTGAGGATATTGCGGAAGAGGCCCTGGACCTCATCAAGGTTGAATACGAGATACTCCCCGCTGTTTTTGATCCTTTCGAAGCGATGAAGGACGGATCGCCTCTGCTCCATGATGATAAACCGAACAACATATGCGCGGAATCACATATCGGATTCGGTGATGTGGAAAAGGGATTTCAGGAATCCGACCATGTCAGGGAGGATGAATTCCACACACAGGCCGTCAAGCACGGATTTATAGAGCCTCATGGAGCGTTGGCTCATTGGGAATCTGCGGATAAAGTGACGATTTGGGCGAACAAACAAAGCCCGTACGTTTCAAGCAGGAAGTTGGCCATGGCGCTTGGCCTTAAGCCCAGTCAACTAAGACTCATACAAACCTATGTAGGAGGCGGTTTTGGGTCGGCACGGTCCGATCCCCAGACCCTGGATTTCTGTGCCATCATGTTAGCCAAAAAGACCGGCAGGGCGGTGAAAATTGTCTACACAATGGAAGATGTCCTGGTTATGGGAGAAATGCGCCATCCGTTCCACATGAAGGTCAAAACGGGAATGATGAAGGATGGAACGTTGAAGGCCATGCAGATATACGCAGTGCTCGACGGAGGAGCCTTTACCAGTATAGGTCCGATCACTTTGAACCTGGCATCCCTTTCCACTGATTTGCCCTTTCACATCCCAAACGTCCAATACGATGCCGTACGTGTTTTCACCAATAAGGGCGTCTGCGGGTCCTTGAGAGGACACGGGGTCCCCCAGATCAGGTGGGCGGTGGGACAGCAGCTTGACATGATGTGCAATGAACTAGGGCTCGACATGGCCGAAGTAAGTATCAAGAATGCTGTGCATGCGGGAGATGTAACCCCCCGAGGTATGAAGGTTGAAAGTTGCGGTTTGACGGAATGTATCGAAAAGGCGGTAGCTGCGTCAGGATGGAAAGAGAAAAAAGGGAAGCTGCCTCCTTATCGTGGTATCGGTATGTCCGCGGGATCGTATTACACAGGGGTGAGGATCAGCGGCCATAACTCAGCATCGTGCATCATAAGAATGAACGAGGATGCGACAGCTTCGGTACAGACGGGCGCCACTGATATCGGTCAGGGCTCGAGTACGGTCATATCTCAGATTGTGGCGGAAGTCCTGGGCCTGAGGATGCAGGATATTACCATTAATTCCGGAGTCGATACCGATTTTACGCCGCTCGACCCAGGTACTTATGGATCACGGGTCAGCTTTTTTTCCGGAAATGCAGCAAAGCTTGCAGCCGAGGACGCAAAAAGGCAGTTGGCGGAACTGGCCGGCGCAATGCTCGGGGTGGCACCGGAGCAGCTTGTCTTCAAAAATCGAAAGGTTTATCCCGAAAGCGATCAGGAAAAAGCATTGAAGATAGACGCGCTTATCAGGAATGCCGGACAAAAATCCGGCACAGCGAACAAGACCGTATGGGGGCGGGCCAACTATGACTTCGATCTTCCTTACCTGGACTTCAAGACAGGAAAGGGGAACGCTTCTCCGGCCTACGCCTTTGGAGTGGATGTGGTTGAAGTTGAAGTGGATCCCGAGACGGGAAAGATCACTATCCTGAGCGTCGTCGGGGCTCATGATGTCGGCAGGGTACTGAACCTGAATAACTGCGTGGGCCAGGTGAACGGGTCCTGGATAATGTGTCAGGGACAAGCCATGTTCGAGGATCTGAAGAGAGATCCCGCGGATGGTCATGTGCTCAATCCGAACTTCCTGGATTATAAGTTGCCTACTTCCATGGATATTCCGAAAAAGGTCGAACATATTCTGGTGGAAAGCATTGATCCGAATGGACCATTCGGGGCCAAGGAAGCCGGCGAAGGTGCCTCCATCGGTTGGATGTATGCATTCGGGAATGCAGTAGCAAACGCGGTCGGGGAGAGGTTTTACGATCTTCCGATCACCCCGGAAAAGGTCTTGCGTGCGATAAGGAAAAAGCAAAGTGAAAGCAGTGCGCAGACAACTAAGCTCGCGTAGCTGGATAAGTTCGATATTCATTAAAAGACGGGGGGAGTAACAGCAATGAATACCAGACTGATCGGAGCTGTCCTTTTTGCCTTAATCGGCCTAATGGTGGCGATAGCGGCGCCCATAGGGTCACTGACCCATACCGGCAACCTGGTGATGGGTACCACCATCATCACCCTGGGTCTGTGGATCTTTCGACCCGGGGGAATACCGTATACAGCCGGGTGCTCGGTCTTGCTGACCGGCTGCCTAATATCCGGGCTCTCGTTTCCGGTGACCATGAGTGGGTACAGCAGCCCGGCCCTCTGGGTGCTGATCCCGGCCTTGTACTTTGGGTATGTTCTGCAAAAGACCGGGTTGGGAAGAAGGATAGTCTTCTGGGTTCTCAAGCGTTTCAGCCCGAGTTATCTGAGCATGGTGCTGGGGTGGGTGATCGTCGGCATCATTTTGTCTTTGCTCACGCCCTCCATTACAGTGCGCGTGGCCATTGTCATACCCATTGCGCTGGGAACCGTAGATGCCTGTCGCCTGGGATTCGGCAGTCGTGAAGCCAGCCTGATTACCCTGACGGCTTTCGGCATGGCCCTTATGCCGGGGACCGCATGGCTGACCGGCTCCCTTTACGGACCCATCTTTACCGGCATGTTTCCTGCCGAGGTAAAGGCGATGGGAAACTCGGCCACGTGGCTACAAGGCATGGGCCCGTTCTGGATGGTGGTGACCATTTCCTACGTTGTACTGCTCTATTTAATGCTGAGGCCGCGAAAACCAATGGAACTCGAACGGCATGCTTTTCAGGAAGAGTATGACAAGCTGGGCCCGATCTCGCGCAATGAGACGGTCAGTCTGGCGGTCCTGGTGGCGGCCTTCGTGATGTTCTCAACCGAGAGCATTCACCACATCCCAACCGCGGGCTCGGCCCTGGCGGCCTTCTTCCTGCTTTCGGTCTTCGGGGTGATCACCGTTGCCGATATAGGGGTCGGGGTGAGCTGGGACATTATACTCTTTCTTGGTGCGGCCATCAGCTTGCCTGCAATTTCGAATGCTTCAGGCATTGCCAAATGGCTGGCTGGGCTTCTTGATCCGGTAATATCCACCTTGGCGGTCAACCCGGCGTCCTTTTTGATTATTTTTGTCCTGGCGTATTTTGCTCTCCGCTTCTTTGATGTAAGCTGGGGCTTTGCAACTGCCGCTTTGCTGGCGCCCATCATGGTGCCCCTGTTCAATAAATTCGGAATTCACCCCATAGTAGTGGCTACGATTTTCGCTATTGGCGGCAACGCCTTCTTTATGGCCTATCAGCAGCCCTTTGCCATGATGGCGGACGCAATTTCCAAGGGCACGGCCTGGGACAACAAATATCTTTCCCTTGGGGGCCTTGCATACGCCGTGGCAGCTCTATTGGGAATAGTTGTCAGTATTCCCTATTGGAAGGCCATAGGGTTCATCCCTTGATTTCAGCCCTGAAGCGCCTCGGCGCAGTGTTTGATATCCCCGGCCAGGGAGAATCGGACCCGAAAAGGAGGTGGTGCATTGGTCGAATAATTTACCTGGACGCTCAGTGGATAGTTCTGCTCCATAGCAGATTAATTGTTAGAGAGATTTCAAAGATAATGAATAAAGATGAACAAGGAGGAATGCATGGATTTAGGATTGAAAGATAAAGTGGCATTTGTTTGTGGTTGTACAGCAGAGATTGGGCAGGAGATATGCTCCTCTTTTGTCAAAGAGGGTGCAAAGGTCGCCATGACCGATATCGTGGTTGAAAAAGGTGAAAAGGTGGCAGATGAATTAGTAGCAAAAGGTGGCAATGTATGGTTTTCAAAAATGGATGTCTGTGATTATCAACAAGTTTCCGCTACGGTTAAGCAGGCTCAGGATCATTTCGGCAAAGTGGATATTTTCGTATATGTGGCAGGATATGCAATACCTGGAAAATTTGCGAAATCAGACCCGGAGAAATGGAAAAAACAAGTCGACGTATGCTTGTATGGGTTTCTCAACGTCACACACGCCGTTCTTCCAGAGATGATTACAAACAAATACGGCAAAATTGTAAGCCTAATGGGAGATTCAAGCAGAGTCGGGGAAAGCGGCATATCCGTCGTCGCTGCGGCGCGCGCCGGACAGATCGGGTTGATCAAATCAGTTGCCAAGGAAGTGGGACAGTTCAATATAACTCTGAATGGCGTGTCCCTGGGAGTAGTCGATACCGCCCATTACCCTGGTGGTTTTGTCGAGAAAAATTACGAGAAGCTTATTCGCCAGTACCCCCTGGAGCGGCTGGGAAAGCCGGAAGATATAGCCCCTATGGTTGTGTTTCTGTGTTCTGACCGGTCCTCATGGACTACGGGGCAAATTGTAAGTGTTAATGGTGGGTTTTCAATGATCTAACAGATCGGACAATCAGCATCCCTGGTTGTCGTTTGAGACCTGGCACATGGCTTATGCGCAAGTAATGTTTTCTTTCTGTCGTGTTCCCTCCTGTTTGGCTATGAAGACATCTAGGAGGGATACAAGACCTCTATCGCCTCCTGCTGTCGCCATAATCGCTTCAGAAAAGCAGGCCCTATGTACATATAAGCCCTGATTTGGAGATGTTCCATGCAAGAAAGAAACTGGGAAGCGGTGTTAAGAAAACTGGATGAAATGGAAGAAAAGGCACGTGTCGGCGGCGGTCTGGAAAAGCAGGAGAAAGAACGTCAAAGAGGGAAAATGACCGCAAGGGAAAGGGTTTTGGCAGTCCTGGATACAGGGACATTTGTCGAGATCAACATGCTTGCGGAAACTCAGACATTCGACTTCGAAATGCAGAAGAAAAAGATTGTCGGTGACGGTGTCGTAACGGGTTACGGGCGAATTGACGGCAGGCGCACCTTTATCTTCGCCCAGGACGTAACGGTTTTTGGCGGATCTACAGGTAAAGCGCAGGGGGAGCAAATCAACTACATTCTTCGGCTGGCTCGCAAGATGAAAGCGCCTGTAATAGGACTGTATGAATCTGCAGGGGGAAGGCTTCAGGACGGCATCGAAAACGAGGCCGGCTACGGTCGGATGTTTTGGGAAAATACTCAATGCTCCGGGATAATTCCGCAAATTTCAGCAGTACTGGGTGCATGCACCGGAGGAGGGGTTTATTCTCCGGCCCTGACCGACTTCATCTTTCAGGTCGAGAAGACGAGTCAGATGTTTATTACAGGTCCCGCCGTGATAAAGGCAGTTACGGGTGAAGATGTTTCGTTCGAAAACCTTGGCGGGACGAAAATTCATACTTGTAAATCAGGCGTGGCTCATTTCTGTCTTTCCAATGAAAGTGAACTCGCTCCGGCGATCCGGCGTCTACTCGGTTATCTCCCCTCTAATAACAGGGAGAAGCCTCCCGTTAAGGAAACGCGAGATCCGCTCGACCGGAAGGTTCCCCAGTTACAGAACATCGTGCCTGTCGCCAAGAACAAATCCTATGACATGCTTGAGGTCATCAGAGAGATCGTCGATGATCGGGATTACCTGGAGGTCCAACCGGGCTTTGCCTGCAATATGATCATCTGTTTTGCGCGGTTCGCCGGGAGATCTGTAGGAATTGTGGCGAATCAACCTCAAGTTATGGCTGGTGTGATTGACATTGACGCGGCGGATAAGGCAGCAAGATTCATCAGATTCTGTGACGCTTTCAACATTCCGCTGGTCACACTGGTGGATGTCCCCGGGTACATGCCGGGCACGCAGCAGGAGCATCTTGGTATCATCCGTCATGGAGCTAAGATGCTTTATGCCTATTCCGACTCAACTGTCCCGATGGTCAGTGTTGTATTAAGAAAATCATACGGGGGGGCAATCCCGGCCATGTGTTGTCACGAAACGGGGGCGGACCAGTATTTGGCGTGGCCCACAGCAGAGTTCGCAATGATGGGTTCCGAGCCTGCCGTGAACATTCTTTATCGCAAAGAACTGGAGCAGGCGCAAGATCCGGAGGTTCTCAAGCAGGAGAAAATCAAAGAATATGAAAACACTTTTTCAACCCCGTATTTTGCTGCATCGAAACAGTACGTCGACGCGGTGATTAGACCAGAGGATACCAGGACAGCAATTATCGATGCTCTACTGATGCTGGAGAATAAAGAAGAAGCGCCGCGTGTATGGAGAAAACACGGAAATATTCCGCTGTGACGGCGGCCGGTGCGAGGACCATCCAAACAGGCCTCAAGAGGCTGGAAAGGATCCCTATGTCGAATGTAATCTATCCTTTATTGCTGGGTAAACAAACCTTCAGTAAAGGTCAATTCACCTACTTCATGGACTATGATCGTAAAATATGGGTACCGATTGTGGCTTGGTATATCAGGACTGCAGACAATGAAATACTGGTTGATACCGGCATATCGGGTCTGGACATAAAGCGCTACTTGTTTGGACATCTCTATAAGGACTGTCAGTCCATAGAGGAGGCTCTCGCGAACAGAGGTTCCGAGGCGAGCCGGATCAAGATCATCATCCAAACCCACCTGCATTACGATCATTGCGGAAACAACAGATTGTTCCCGGGTGCAAGAGTCATCGTTCAGGCCAAAGAGCTGGCATTTGCCAGAAATCCCCATCCCGTATTCCGAGGTTCTTATAATCCTGCTTTTTTCGAATCATCCCATTTCGAAGTCATAGAAGGCGAAAAAGAGATCGTACCGGGAATTAGCGTCATTCCGGTTCCGGGTCATTCTCCGGGATCACAAGCGGTTCTTGTAGACCTGAAAGGCAAAAAAGCAGCGTTGACCGGTTTTTGTTCCATCCTTGAGAATTTTGAACCACCGGAAAAAATACGGAAGCATTGGCCGGTAATGCCAATCGGGGTCAGCGTCAACAGTCTTGATGCATATGACAACATGCTGAAGCTAAAGGGCATGGCAGACCTGATCATTCCCATGCATTCGATGGAATACGCTGAAAAGGAGTTCATCTCTTAACATTCGAAAGGGGGAAAATTATGTCCGTTGAAGTGAAGTCAGTTGCCGATAGAGGTGAGGGGTAGAGTCAGAATTGTGACTCTACACTCTCGAAGAGCAAGGTTTATCAAGGCAGGATTTATGGGAGCTCTTATTCGTAGGAGAAAAGGGAATGAATAAGATCACAACTCTAGATAAGGTGATGGAGAGAGTCCACGATGGCATGACCATTTTGATGGGCGGTTTTAACGGTATTTGTGCGCCGATAAAGTGTATCGACCGATTGGTCAAATCCGGAGTTAAGGACATAACTCTGATTTCCGTGACTTGCGGCTATCCTGGCGGAGGATTTGATCTTGCCCCTTTATTTGTTAATAAACAGGTAAAGAAAGTCATAACTTCCCATATCGGCACCAGCCCCGAAGCTCAGAAGATGTTTAAAAACGGCGACCTGGAAGTAGAATACTTCCCAATGGGAATCTGGATTGAAAAAATCCGCGCAGGTGGTTACGGCCTGGGAGGCGTACTGTCCCCCATCGGCGCTGGGACGATGCTGGAGAATGGAAAGCAAAAGGTATCAATTAACGGTAAGGAGTACCTGATTGAGTTGCCTCTCAGGGCGGAAATTGCCTTCATCAAAGGCTATTGTGCCGATCGGATGGGCAATGTCCAGCACCGAATGGTTTCGCCAAACACCAACAATGTTGTAGCTGCCGCGGCGGATTACACCGTGGTTGAGGTCAATGAAATCGTGGAGGTCGGGGCAATCGAGCCTGAAAGAGTGGGGATCCCGGGTGTTTTCATAAAGGCCGTAGTCCTGGGCAACACGATGGATGATCACTGTAAAATCTATGAAAATCTCTGGCTGCGCACGGGTAACTTGAAACAGAAGGAGGCTGTAAACCATGGATGACAGAGAAAGAATTGCCCGAAGGGCCGCATTGGAGCTCGAGGACGGCGCAGTGGTAAATCTGGGTATCGGCATACCAACCGCTGTCGCCAACTATATCCCGAAGGGGGTTGAGGTGATCATGCATGCGGAAAATGGAGTCTTGTCGTACGGCGCCACACCTGAAGTGGGCTGTCAGGACCCCGATGTGTTCAATGCCGGTGCACAGCCCATCACACTCTTGCCCGGCGCTGCCATATTTGATCTTTCCACCTCCTTTGGCATTATTCGCGGCGGACATGTAGATACAGTTATTCTGGGGACGTTGGAAGTAGACCAGTATGGAAATCTGGCCAATTGGGCCAGAGAGCTTGCCCCGGGCAAATTTGGACCTGGCATGGGCGGGGCGATGGAACTTGTCAGTAAAGCCCGTAAAGTGGTGGTAGTTACGCAGCACACAGTCAAAGGCAAGGAGTCAAAAATTTTGAAGGAATGCACTTTGCCGCTCACCGGCAAAGGAGTGGTGAATGTTATCATCACGGAAAAGGCAGTATTTCATGTGACGCCCGAAGCTTTGGTGCTGAAGGAAATGGCGCCTGGCATGACTGTTGAGGAGATGAGAGCCATCACTGCGGCCGATTTCACCGTGGCCGAGGATCTGTGCGAATATCGCCTCGGCTGATCCAGGCCAGAGTCACGTATAGCGGGCAGCGCAGTCCTGAAGATGTCCTCCATGATGCTTTCGTTCCGATATTGTTGACCGGACCGGCAGGCTGCCTGGTGTTTGTGAATGAGGACCAGCTTGGGGGACCGAGAGTATCTGTTCCCATATGCCCGGGCAACCGGCGGACGCTTCGGTCCCGGGTCCCGGACAGTTGCCATGAAGATTGCTATATTCCCGACAACCGACTCAGAAAGGCCGATATGGTGTTGTATCAGGTATTTCATTTCAGCCAACAGACGAAGGGTCTCGTATGAAGACAGTGTCGGTTTATGAAGCCGAAGACATGGTGCTTGCCCATGATATCACTCAGATTATTCCAGGAAAGGCGAAGGGACCCGCTTTCAGGCGGGGCCATATCATCAGCAGAGATGATATTCCCTGTTTACTAGACATGGGCAAAGAGAAACTCTATGTCCTCGATCTGGCTGAGGGTGATCTTCATGAAGATGAAGCTGCAAGCCGTATAGCCTTGGCTGTCGCAAGTGAACATTTATCCCTTTCTGAACCAAAGGAGGGGAAAATAGATCTTTCCGCGCTAAAGGGTGGATTGCTTAAAGTTAATACCCGAGCGCTATATGAGCTCAATTCTTATCCGGAGGTGATGCTTGCCACCATTCATTCGAATCAGCGCGTCAAGGCGGGACAAGTCGTCGCCGGAACCAGAATCATTCCTCTGATCATTGCTGAAAATAAAATTCGAGACCTTGAGGAGCTATGTCGAAAGCATACTTCAGTTCTTGAAATCCTGCCGTTCAGATCGCTCAAGGTCGGCATCGTAACTACTGGAAGCGAAGTGTTCAGCGGTCGCATAAAAGACGGATTCGGCCCGGTGATCCGGGAGAAGGTCCATGAGTCCGGCAGTATGGTTATAGATCAGATTTTTGTGCGCGACTCGATAGACATGATTTCCAAATCCATCCATGAACTGATCAATAAGGGAGCGGATCTGATTACCGTTACGGGTGGTATGTCGGTGGATCCGGATGACGTTACACCGGCAGGTATAATAAAGGCTGGCGCGGAAATAATCACTTATGGAGCGCCCGTATTGCTTGGCGCCATGTTCTTGCTGGCTTACTTGGATACGATCCCTATCATGGGATTACCCGGTTGCGTAATGTACCATAAGACAAGCATTTTCGATCTGATTTATCCGATCATACAGGCAGGTGAATCTATCAGAAGACAGGATATTATAAAGCTTGCGTATGGAGGGCTATGCGCCGATTGCGCGGAGTGCAGATATCCGAATTGCGGATTCGGGAAAGGCGTGGGAGATATCATCTGAAAACGCATGAAATTCACCATGTCGTCAAGGACGAGGGTATGAAATGCGGATATTCATTGAACAGTTTGTTTGGGATTAGATTCGGGGAATTTAAAAATGGCCAAAGTGTATTCGTTGGAGGGCATTGTCCCGGTAATCGACCCATCTGCTTTTGTTCATCCTGATGCGGTCCTGATTGGCGATGTCATTGTAGGACCGGGCTGCTACATCGGTCCCTGTGCAAGTCTGCGTGGCGACTTTGGCCGAATCAGGCTTGAGGCGGGCGTTAATGTCCAGGACACATGCGTGATTCACTCATTTCCGGAAGTTGATGTCATCATCGAACAGGACGGCCACATCGGCCATGGTTCGGTAATCCATGGATGCATAGTTAAAAAAAATGCCATGGTTGGCATGAACGCCGTGATAATGGATAACGCGGTGATCGGCGAGAGTTCCCTGGTTGCCGCATCTTCTTTCGTGAAGGCCGGCCTGAAGGTTCCTCCACGCACATTGGTTGCGGGGGTTCCCGCCAAGGTGATTCGGGCGTTGAGCGAGGAGGAGATTGCGTGGAAATCGACGTCTACCAGGCTTTATAAGCAGCTTGCGATCCGCTCCATGGCAACGATGAAACCTGAGGAGCCACTCCAATACGAGGAGCAAAACCGGGGCCGAGTCTTGGCATCGCGTGCCGAACAGGTGCCTTTGAGCGTCAAGAGATCGGGAAAATAAAAACGTCGGCTGAAATAGCCGATGGTGCACCCATTCGGGAACCGGCCGGACAAAGGTGCGCTAAAAGCAGGGCATTTGTTGGGACTTTGACAGTGAGGATATTACGATGAAGGTCTTGATTGATGGAAATTTCGTTATCCCGGGTCTCGAGGATGAGAATGGAATCGAGATATCGAGTGCCGAAGTCACGTTGAAGACCGTGCTGGAGGAGCTATCATCGAAGAGTTTGAGGCGGATGAACTTTATTGATAACCGGACCGGTGAGATAGATTATTTGTCTTATCACATCACCGTTAATGAAGAGTCGTCTTCCGCTATAGAAGCATCTTTGGACAACCCATTGAAAGACGGAGATCGTGTCACCATAAGACTGCAGGGGCTTTGCGGCGGATAAAAATCGCTCCTGAAAATGTTGATTTTTAAAACAGACGGCTCCGAACAGATAAGCAGGTATTCAGGATGAACGAAGACAACCATATAGATGGATTGAGCCGTTATGCTAAGCATATGCTCCTGAAAGGATTCGGTAAAGCCGGTCAAGAACGTCTGGTGTCCTCACGTGTTGCCGTTATCGGCTGCGGTGGTTTGGGTACTGTCATCTCCAACCACTTCGTGCGGGCCGGGATCGGTTGCATTACAATTGTGGACCGCGATTACATAGAACTCGATAATCTGCAACGCCAGATGCTCTTCGATGAGGACGACATATCAAGGGGACTGCCAAAAGCAATCGCTGCTGCAAGGAAGCTGGGACGGGTTAATTCACAAGTAACCGTCATTCCCGTCGTGACGGATATCAATCCCCGGAATATCGAAGAGGTTATCGGTAACGCGGATCTTGTCATGGACGGCACCGATAACTTCGAGACTCGTTATTTGATCAACGATGCATGTGTCAAACATCATATACCCTGGGTCTATACAGGGGTTATTTCTTTCTGCGGCATGACCATGCTTATCGTACCGCACCATACGCCCTGCTTCCGCTGTCTCATGGACAAGCGGCCGGGCCCGGGGAGCATGCCCACCTCTGATACAGTCGGCGTTTTGAGCACGGCCGTTGACGTAATTGGTGCTTTCGCAGTAACAGAAGGACTTAAATGGATTCTTAGACGGGATAATGAAATGCGCAGTTATCTCGTCTCTGTGGATGTCTGGCGTTCTGAACTAACGAAATTTGAGATGAAAAAAGCATCCCGCGGTTGCCCTGTCTGCGATGAGGGAATCTATGATTCCCTGGACGCCCGGGAAGAAACGTATTCGGCTCGCTGATTCGGGCTGATTATGAGAGTCTCGTGAAGCGATGTTGAACCGGCATGACATGCTATAATTTTGTTGTCTATCGCGTTACGTGTCGATTCGGTTCCCGTGTGCGGTGCGAGGGGGGGAGAAGGACGGCCTATGAATAAAGCCACCTGATGAACATCCGAAACGAATCAATTGTCCTCGCCACCGTTGCGCTTTTGGGCGGGCAACATCGTTCCAATAAGTTTGTCTTTTTCATCCCAGAGCTTATCAAGCCAATCCTTGAACCGTTGGCGGAATTCGCGGTCTGTAAGATAATCACCAAGCAAATCCGGTGTGATGGGTATCTGCTTTACCCGCACCTTGATTTCCATGGAGTTACTGCACAAAAATGCCCACAACCCCCGAGTTCCTTCCGGATATACGATTGTCACATCCAATATGGAGCGAAGTTGCTGACCTAAAGCGCAAAGCACAACAGCCATGCCGCCGGGCCTAGGTCTCAGCAGATAGGTAAAGGGCGAATTCTCACTCTCCCGTTTTGCCGTGGTGAAACGCGTTCCTTCTATAAAGTTCATTATGGTTACGGGGGTCAGTCTGAATTTGTCACAGGCATTGCGGACAGTTTCCATATCCCTGCCGGCCGAGCCCGTTCGCTTCAAAAAAGGAAAATCCAAAGTCCACCAGACGATTCCAATGAATGGCACCCAAATCAACTCTTTCTTGAGTAAGAATTTCAGAAATGGGATTTTGCGGTGGAAGATGCTCTGCAAGACGACAATATCGACCATTGACTGGTGATTGGCCACCAGCAGATACCATGCATCGGGCCGCAGCGCATCGATGCCTTGGACATCCCAGCGGATATTTTTGGCCAGTTTAAGGCCTAGACTGTTGATCCCGACCCAGTCCTGAGCGATTGCGTTGGCCAGTTTACTACAGATAATACGCCATCTTTGAGTTGGAATAAGCAGCTTGACCAACGCCACCATATAGACCAGCAGCGAGCAGAAGACGGTATTGACGGCGAGCGCCATAAACAAGATAGAACCCTGGAGCGGGGCAGGCAAAAATCGGAGCATGGTCCTCAGTGCTTTCTTTCAGTTTGAATAGTCAGCAAAGCCACTGTCGTTTACCCCCAACATTCTCCCCATCAACGGCTGGCGGCTTTCAGCCGGCAGGTCTATTCCCGGTTTTGAGTCTCTCCAGATCCGGTTTTTCCAAGAGGATAAAGTTCTTGAGGATCCCAAGGGCCTTGAATCGCTCTTTCCCAAACCGAACCTCATATGTGCTGAACAGGACGTAGTCGGTTCTGACGGTTTGGCTGACCATCACATTCCCCGCTATACCACCCAGAATCGTGCCCAGGAACTGTCCCTGATGGTCTTTCATTTTCTTCTGAGATTCCTTCATAACGTACTGGCCGACGTAGCTGCCGAGATCATCCTTGGAGGGGTTCGTGTAGACCATCAGGCCGGCCAGAGCCACCAAAACTATTATAGTCACTAGGGATTTCATGTTTTTTCCCTGTCACCCCTGCTGGCAGAGGGAACATGTCCTAATATGGGCTGCGCCGGTGCGTCCATAATGGAGACACCTTTTGGGAAGATTCATAAAATTGACCCGCCCTATGAATTCATCTCTTATGCTCAGGGTTTGATGTAAGCGTTCAGCCCAATGGTAACCGGTTTTCCGTTTACCTCGGCAGTAGTAACGGTATTCCCTCGCGTGCTGGCCACGACGAGGGTCTTGCCTGATGAAGACGGTGTGGGTTCTTCCAAGTCGATCTCTATGTAGAGTTTGTTATCTTTGATTTCAACCTTCATAGCCATAAACGGTCCTCCTTTTATTTTACCTGTGGATCGGCCTGCCGAAATAGGGTCGGATTTGTTCGGGCCAAAAACAGAAGGGCCGGAATTTACTTCTCCAGCCCTTCGGATTTCTCTATGGATGAGCAGTTAGAGCTTCTTTACTTTGGCTGCCGATGGTCCTTTGGCGCCCTGCTCAATCTCGAAGCTGACACGATCTCCTTCCGCAAGGCTCTTAAAACCTTCACCTTCGATGGCGCTATGGTGAACAAAGACATCTTTGCCGCCATCCTCTACCGTAATAAATCCAAAACCCTTCTGATCGTTGAACCACTTTACAGTACCTTGAGGCATAACTCTTCAAATCCTTTCATGTTGTTGGTTTGAACCATTCTAAACACACGCAACATTAATGTCAAATCGCAATAGAGGCAAGAAATAAAGCAGGAACGCCCGCCCTTCTACGGAAAAAAATGCGGGGCAAGTCCATGAAATTGTCCGATCACTTATTTTTTGTAACGCAGCAAGCGAGGTTAGCATGATTCTGTGTTGGTTCTGCCGGTTATGGGAGACTCCTTCCAGGCAGCGTCCGTGCCGGTGAAGGACCGGAATAAAAACACGGCCGGCCATCGGCAACCCCCCCTTCAGCACATTTTCAGCAGGTAAGAACCTGCAAAGTACTTTGGCCCAAGGTGAGAAAAATTGCGGCGGAACACACGAAATGGGAGAAGATAAAATAACATATTTTAACTGTAGCTTTTTCTGATCACAAATACTCCCGCTTCAGGCAAAAAATACTCAGTCGTGTTGATTTATTACTCTCAATTCGGTGCCTATCCTGCTTCTTAGTGCAGTTGCCTGGCCGATGGCATTGATAGCATTGTTCAGCGATGAGTACCGCAATGTGGGAAAAATGTTGTTTTATGATCCACACTGATAACCTAACAAATTCGAGTGCCTACCGTAAAGAATGGAGATCAGCAGGATTCCTGCCCGGTTTTGCCCGCATAGTGTTTCTTGCCCGCTTAACGATTTGCGACGGCGTGCTGCATTCAGAAAGACCATTATACTTGCTAAACAATTGGCTAAGGAGAAAGAATATGAAACCAAGAAATGTTTGTCTGTTGGCCTGCGCAATTGTTATTGCGCTGACCGGAGACTTGGCGCTGGCCTTTGATAAGCCTATCATCCCTAACCTTCCAAACACGGCAACGTCCGTTTCGACCGTTCCCGTGACGAATGGGGACGTCAACCCTTACGGCGTAGCCTTTGTTCCATCTGGATTTCCTTCGGGCGGGCTCCTTCAGGCCGGCGACATTCTCGTGTCAAACTTTAACAACAGTTCCAACCTCCAGGGGACCGGCACCACCATCGTGATGATCACTCCGGCAGGTAAGCAGCCGGTTTTCTTTCAGGGACAGACAGGACTGGGTCTCACGACGGCGCTTGGAGTTTTGAAGGGAGGATTCGTGCTGGTCGGAAATGTCCCGTCAACCGGTGGGCTTGGCGTCTGTACTCAAAATGGCAATGTGGAACAGGGGGTTGAGCAGGGATCACTTATATTTCTGGATAAAAACGGAAACCTGGTAAAGATCCTGAGCAACGAAACGTTTCTAGACGGCCCTTGGGATTTAACGATCATCGACGAGGGAAGTGTTGCTCAGTTATATATTTCCAACGTTTTGAGCGGCACAGTGGTACGGATTGAGCTGTCGATCAATGCGGATGATGTTCTTGATCCCGTCGTAGTGCATTCGTCAACTCAAATCGCGTCAGGTTATACAATCAGGTGCGATTCCGCAGCGTTTGTCGTGGGTCCGACGGGGTTGGCATTCAATCAGCAAAACGGCATGCTGTACGTAGCATCCACTGGCGACAACATCATCTATGGCATTAAGAATGCGTCTTCAACGAATAAAGATAAGGGCAAGGGTGCGATTGTAGTCCAGGACGCTACCCATTTACATGGCCCGCTCGGTCTTGTGGTGGCCCCCAACGGAGATTTGATTGCCGCGCAGGGCGATGCGGTCAATAGCGATACGAATCAGCCGAGCGAAATTGTTGAGTTCACCTCCAAAGGAACATTCGTTGCCCAGCGTTCGGTCGATCCCAATCCCGGGGGGGCATTCGGGATCGGACTCGTTACTACCAAAAATGGATTTACCTTTGCGGCAGTTGACGATAACCAGAATGTGCTGGATATATGGGCAGTGCCATAAGAAAGGCCGTTGATCCTATAGGCCTGTGAAACATCGCCGGTAAATCCGGCATGTTCCTGCAGACTTAATTCACGTTTTACGAGCTTTTACAGGGTGGTCAAAATTGCGCCCTCTATTTGGTTTGGGTAGCGACAACCCAGAGGGTGCCCGGCCACCCTTTTTTATGCAATGTCTCGAGTCCCAGCCCGTAATCAAAACAGGGAAACGAGATCACTCTCTCAGCCAGGGGCAAATACGGGTTCGAATCATGACTCCTTCAACGGCTCAGGCAGCCTGTGGCCGCTCATCGCGGCGCCGGCTTCAGGGGTTAGTTTTCTCAACGGAAATACGGAGAGCATCGCGATGACCCCAATGATCGCAAAGGCCGGCCAGAAATCATCGGCGTTTAAGGCCGTCTGGTGATGCCAGTTGAGCGTCAGGCTGAGCAGAAGTGCCCCCGTCCCAACGCCCAGGCTCAAAAACAATTGTTGCAACATGCTGAATAAGGTCGTGGCCCGGCTCATCGACTCGTCCGGCACGTCAGCAAACACAAGGGTGTTAAACCCCATGAACTGCAGAGAGCGGAAGAAGCTGCCGGCCAACAAAACCGCCATGATGAGGAGATGGGGTGTCTCCGGGCGAAAGAAACCGCATGCGATCATGGAGACGGAACAGATGTATGTATTGACGATCAGCATACGGCGAAAACCCAGGCGGCTAATGATAAACCTGGCGAAGAACTTCACAAGAAGGGCTCCAATAGCAAGTGAAACGGTCAAAAAGCCTGATAACAGTGGGCTCAGGCCAAAACCGATTTGAAGCATGAGCGGCAACAAAAAGGGTATGGCGCCGATACCTATGCGAAACAAAGAGCCAGCAACAATAGATGCGCGAAAAGTAGCAAGCCGTAACAGGCTAAGATCGACAATGGGGGCAGGCACCCGCCGCGCATGGACGAGATACAAGGCAAAGCAGAGAAGGCCGCCGATCAGGAATCCGGCAATCGCACCGATCGTCAGCAGGTTTCGGCCTACGGTCTCAAAACTGATCACCAGTCCGGCCAAGGCTGCGGCCATCAGAAGGAATCCGCGGATATCCAGCGGAACGACCTTTTCCTCACGAATGTTGTCGATGAACAGGGTGACCAGAACCATGCCCAGAAGCCCGATCGGCAAGTTGACGAAAAATATCCAGCGCCATGAAAAATACGTGACGATCAGACCTCCCACGGGAGGCCCCAGAACCGGGCCGAGCATGGCCGGCGTCGTCAACCACGTCATGGCGCTCACCAATTTGTGTTTGGGAACCATCTTCAGCAACACGAGCCGGCCGACAGGCATCATCATAGCGCCCCCCAGTCCTTGCACCAGGCGAGAGCACACTAGTTGCCACAGGTTTTGCGAGAGGCCACAAAGGGCCGAGGCGAGTGTGAAAATAATGATAGCGGCCCGGAACACCGTGCGCGCGCCAAATCGATCAGCCGCCCAACCGCTGAGAGGGATGAACAGCGCCAGGCTGAACAGATAGGCCGTAATGGCGAGGTTAAGGTGAATCGGATCCGTGTGCAGCGACCGGGCGATGGCCGGCAGGGCCGTCGCGATGATGGACCCGTCAAGCAGTTCCATGAACAGGGCGCTGGAGATGATAAGGGAAACGAGCGTGGTGCGCGGCAATAGGGAAGACATAACGACTAGACGACTAGACCAGAGGGAGAAAAACCTGTATCCCCATTGACCTTTCGGCGGGAGGAGATCGATCCTTTTCCCTCCCGAAGTTTTATAGAAATCCGGATTGCTATGAAACCTGCAGCCGAATCGCGCCCTGGCATCCCGTGCCTTTACGGCCTTGAGATAGAGCGGCTGCCTAAATTTGCCATCCAGATGTTTGCCGCGTCCAAGGCGACACCAGCAGGGCTATCGGGGCCGGCACTCATACGTTCCGAGCGTAGACCCGTCGCTTGCCCTGAGCTTCGTGACAGTACCTGTATCATTTGCCGCCCAGATGTTTGCCCCGTCGAAGACAATACCGTCTGGGTAACTGCAGACGGCATAAGTTCCGAGCAAACACCCGTCGCATGCCCTGAGCTTTGTGACAGTTCCGTTGACATTTGCTATCCAGATGTTTGCCCCGTCGAAGGCAACACCGAATGAACCCCGGCCGACCTTATACTTTTTGACCACAGATCCGTCGCTTGCCTTGAGCTCTGTGATCTTATCGTTGCCGTAATTCGCCACCCAGATGTTTGCCCCGTCGAAGGCAATACCCGTTGGACGAGAGCTGACATCAAACGTACCGAGCAAACACCCGTCTCTTGCCCTGAGCTTGGTGACCTTTTTGCTGTCATGATTTGTTACCCAGATGTTTGCCCCGTCAAAGGAAATACCCCATGGACTAGCGACAGCATAGGTTCCCACCAAAGACCCGTCGCTTGCCCTGAGCTTCGTGACCGTACCGGCGGCATTTGCCACCCAGATGTTTGTCCCGTCGAAGGCTATAGCATCTGGAGTGATGCCGACAGTGTACTTCCCGATCACAGACCCGTCACTTGCGTTGACTTTTGTGACAGTGTTGCCGGTATAATTTGTTACCCAGATGTTTTCCCCGTCGAAGGCAATAGCCCATGGATTAGCGACAGCATACGTTCCGATCAAAGACCCGTCACTTGCGTTGAGCTTGGAGACAGTGCCGCTGGCATAATCCGTCACCCAGATGTTTGCCCCGTCGAAGGCAATACCATATGGAGTAGTGCCGATAACAATTTTGTTTGCCAGAGCAGATATTGTCAGAAGCTGCAGTAGCAGGATACTTGAAATCAGCAGAAACATTCCGGATTTCGCACATTTTTTCATTTAAATCCCCCTCCTTACGCAAGTGTTTGAAGTGACTCACCCCTTCTGAGCCGAACAACGAGCGGGGACAGATCACAAGGCCGCAGGTCAGCCACACTAACCCAATATGTTGTCAACAATCACGGCAAGTGTCAAATGTAAAGTGAGGAGATGTTATTTCGATGGATTCGTCCCTGACGATGGTTTTGAGTTCGGATGGCAAAACTGAAAGGCCCAACCGGATCAACTTGCAACCTGGTATGGATATTCATGTGAAGAAAAGTCTATAGGGATTTCAACCCGAAAGGTGATTCCTTTGCCGAAATTGTCTGCAACCTCTATATGTCCATGGTGTGCTTCGATGATCTTCTTGACAATAGCGAGCCCCAAACCGGTGCCTTCCTTCTTGCTGGTATAGAAAGGGGAAAAGATTTCCTGCCTTTTATCGGGTGGAATGCCGCAGCCGTAATCAATTACATTTATCAGGAGGTTTGCTCCCTTTGTGTCACATCCGATTATAACGTCCGCACCCTCTAGTGAAGCTTGTATGGCGTTTGTCAAAAGGTTTATCAGCACCTGCTTCATTCTCATGAAGTCAAGATTGACAAGGGCAGGGGTTCCGGAATCGAGCCGGCTGCAAAGCTTTATTTTCTTCTCTTTAGCCATGGGGGCAACTATTGCGAGGCATTCAGCCACAAGTTGACTTATATCTCCCTTCGAACACTTCAGTTTCAACGGGCGCGAAAAATCGAGCATACTCTTCACCATGTTTTCCATCCGCCGGGTTTCCTTGACAACGATTTCCAGCTTGTCCTGGATGGGGCTGTCCTCCTCGATACGCTTTTGGGCCAGGCGTGCAAAACCGCCGATTGCGATAAGCGGGGTTTTCATATCGTGGGCTACAGCGGCCATGGCCCTCCCCATTGCGGCCAGACTCTCCGATTCCCGCAAATTCTTTTCTGCTTTTTCACGCTGGATGATCTTCCACATTCCATCCATCAGGAGGGTGAGTTGCCGGGCATCTGAGGGGTCATATTCCGTCGCTTTGTTTCCTACGCCTGCAATGGCTACAATGCGGTCATCTTCAAATACCGGGACGATCATGATACGGACAACTGCAGGGTTAGTTTCCAGGAAAGCTCCGGAGATGGGATCAGGACCCGAGTAGTCGTTTATGACTACAACCCTCCTTTCGCGTATCGCATCTGCGAACACATCTGTTCTTCCAACCGGTATTTGCCGGACTTTTTCTCCGGCAGAACTTGGCCAGGGGGTCTTCGGCCATCCATGAACAGTCAAAACCGTTGCGGTTTCGTCCAGAAACCCGATCCAGCCAACTTCGCTTCCTGTAAGCCTCACCAGTTGTTCCAGGGCGAACTCCGCGATTTGATATGTCGAAGATTCACTCATTTGGCTCAACTGCCACAATGCCTCAAGGCGTGCTTCATCGAGCCGGCGCATTTGTTCCACTTGCCTTCGCTCTGAAACCTCTGCCCGCAGTGTCTCCTCCATTCGCTTTCTCCCGGTGATGTCCATTGCGGCGTGGACCACATTGGTTACCTTCCCGAATGAATCTTTAATAGGGTTAGAGGAAACAAGCCACGTTCGCCCATCGGGTTTTATTATCTCACCTTCCTGGGGTTCCCCTGTTTGTGCGGCCTTGATTGCGGTGCATCCTTCGCAAGGTTCCGACAGACTATGGATCGCTTCGTAACAATGTCTCCCCTTCAGTTCCTCGGGTGTCACGCCGAAGACCTTCTCCGTTGTCGAATTTGTCCAAATTACCTTCATCTCCGGGTCAAGATACTCAACAGCCACGTTTCTCAAGCTGCTCAGGACCGCCGCTTTCTCCTGCTCTGATTGCCTCAATGCATCCTCTGCCCTCTTTCGGTCCGTGATATCGGCGCCAATCCCAAGAATTCCGCATACATTCCCGTCTTCATCAAAAAGAGCCCTATTGGCCCACATAACCCATACCCGATCACCGTTCTTGCGAATATTTTCGTTCACATGGCTTGTATACTGGTAAGGGTTCCTGACAACCTCCTCTAATATCGCGATCAGGTCATGCCCGGCTGAATCTGTTTCAGGCATGATCGTACCCACGATATGACGGCCAAGGATCTCTTGTTCGGAGTATCCCAAAAATCTCTGAGCAAATTCATTGAAAAATGTGATTTTCCCATCGAGACTCAAGCGTGTGATGATGCAGTTGGCATTTTCCACCAGCTCCCGGTATTTCTCCTCACTCCTGCGAAGCGCTTCCTCGCGACTGCCAATCTCATCGGCCATCGCATTAAAAGAAGAAGCAAGATCCTGAAGTTCCACCGAGCCTTTGAATTCAATCCGTTGTGTTGGGTCCCCACGGCCAAGAGCCATGGCGTGATCTCGAAGCCGCCTGATTGGGTCTGCGATTCCGTGCGAAAGGAAAAATGCAACTATGAAGATAACCGCCGTAATGAGCAGTGAAAGGGCCGCCTGCTGGGTGGCACGCGATCTGATGGGCGCCATTACTTCACTTTTAGACCGGCTGATGCATACAACCCAGTTGGTAAAGCGACTGGGGGCACAGGTCACAATCCGATTCTCTCCATCAAAGAGGCCTGGGAAAATTCCGGTTATTTCTTTTCCTTCCAAGGCTTGTCCGATGACTGGACGCTTCTTCAGAAAATCGCGATCTCCCCATTTCACCTCTTTTTGCGGGTAACAATCGACCAGCCTGCCACTGCCGTCCAGAATGCTGATCGAGCCGCTTCGAGATAGGTTACCACCCAATATATCCTTTAACTTTTCAGCTTTAACTCCGCAGATAACTATGCCGAGCAGCTTGCCTTCTCCATCCCGGATGCCGCGGCTTATTGTGAAAATCGGCTCACCCGTAACGCGTGACAGCAGGAGATCACTAACGCTCCATTCGCCTCCTTCAATGATCGCGCGGATGAACGGCCGATCGGCAATTTCCTCATCAATTGCTCCCGCCATACTGGACGATATGACGCAGCCTTGAGGGGTAACCCAGGCAAAGTTGCGGACTGAAGGCAAGGCGGCCCTGTTGACCTCGAGTATCTCGTTGCTCTGGTCAACGGGGAAATTCTGGAGCATAGTCAGATTTATGCCGATGGCCAATTCCTGATGGAGAATATCCTGGATAAACACATTAAAAGTGCCTGCCACTGCTTTGGCCATCTCCAGATTGACGCGAAACTCGTTTGCCTGCTTGCTCCGAAATCCTGCGTAGAGATACCCGACCTGAATTAAAAAAACAGGGACAAGCATAGTGAGCACTAGACAGTACAATTTACTCCTAATGGTTGGGAGCCATCGATTAAAAAGCACAATCAGTCCTGTGTGGCTGTCAAATGTTGATATATTTGCTCGATTCCCCGAAATTTGCCGGATGGATGGTGCTTATAACATTTACCGGGGATGGAGAAAAGAGGTAAGCCTGAGCGGACGGCAATATTAGTAGTAAGCCGGTTTTCAATCATTAAAAGTGACGCAAATGAAACAATGTTGGTCCGGTCCAAGCAGGTTTTGATGCGCATCTGAACCTTCCCATCAACTGCATCGCCGTTCTTTTTTCCCGTTTTTCCTGAGAGATTAACCAGAAACGTTCGGGATTTCACTAACAAATCAACATCTTGCCATAATCCGTCGGTTGATGGTCAATTTACGGCATCGCGGAGCTGATCTGCCAACTCAAAAGACTTGCGATTCTCAAAGAGGTCTTTTTTTATTTTATAGCATACCGGTTTGGGAAGTCAGATTTGTCCAACACATACTATGGGTTAAGGGTCTTTTCGGACATAGAATCGAACTGAGGACACGAGGATTTTCAGTCGTGAACAGGCCAAAGGTGGCTAAATTAAGCCCCCGTAACATTTTGCACTGACGAGATAAATTTTGGCGCACTTTTGGTTTTGTTCGGTTCTGGAATGAAATTTTGAGGTTCTCGGTTACAAAAAAGTGACAGTAGTTTAATTCGTGAATCTATATTAAAAGGAGGGCTGGGATCAGTCCGCCAAAAATGATGGCGACCAAGGCATCCCGCTTCGGCCAAAGGTTAATTATAGACTAACTGCGGGATGCCTTCCGCGCTACGCGAGGTGCATGGGTTAAGGGATGTTGTGAGAGCGCTTCACGAAGTTATCGCAGTGTCGTTAGAAAATTTATCTGACGAGGAGGTTTGACCATGTTGAGGCACTTCACGCTGGAGTATTGGATCGATGATGGCTGGTACGTCGGCAGGCTCAGAGAAGTTCCGGGCGTTTTCAGCCAGGGCGAGACCATGGATGAGTTGGAGGAAAATATTAAGGATGCCTATCAGATGATGATGGCAGACGAAGAAACGATTCCTCGCCCGGACGCTCACACTAAAGAACTGGCAATGGAAGTGTGAAACGGCAAACCTTTATTCGTGAGTTGGTTCAAGCGGGATGCTTCCTGAAGCGCCACGGAGGCCGCCACGACATATACATGAATCCGAAGACCGGCAAGAAAGCCCCGGTCCCTCGTCATTCGGAATTGAAGGACAGTCTCTGCGATTTGATTCGAAAACAGCTCGAAATCGGAAACCAACGGTGAGACAGGCATAAAAACGGGCACAATCGACAATTTATCTCACCAAAAAAGAAAAAGGGCTACAGTAGCTAAACTACCGTAACCCTTAATCTTCTAATGGTGGCGAGGCTCAGAATCGAACTGAGGACACGAGGATTTTCAGTCGCTAATCAACCAAGGGGGCAAAATCAAGCCCCCGTAACAGTTTGCAATGACGAGATAAATTTCGGCGTATTTTTGGTTTTGTTCGGTTCTGGAATGAAATTTTTGAGGTAGGCGGTTACAAAAAAGTGACAGTGGTTACAGCGCCAATTCTGGTGTAAGATTCAATCGGAGTGAATCTCAGAGCGTGGCAAGATGCCTCTCTGTTATATCACTCCGATTTTCTTTCTTCAGAGATCAGGCAGATGGTTGAAAAAAGATGGGTCACAGGAAGAGAGCTTCTGACGATATGGGATATCGATGAAGCCACTCTATTCGAGTGTTTGCGCAAGGGGCTTACTGCTTACACCCGGTCGGGGAAAGTATTGACTGACGAACTGTCGGTTTCATGGGTAGACCTTCCCATCGATGAGCTAAAGAGGCGCTATCCCGCCCCCGATGAAATTACAGCCGGGTGTGAGTACGAGTATGAACAGGACGAGCGACTAAGACTATACTATAAAAAAATTCGAAAAAAATACGGCAAAGTGCCTTCGCAGCCAGAAGGCTGCTACGTTGTTCCTTTCACCCTTCCTGACGATCAGGAGGAGGCGAACCGACTCTTGGATGAGGCGATGGAAAACTGGAGGTTCTACCTCCACATAGTCAAGTGGTTTATCGATGACCATCCCGAATATCCTCCACTTGAAATCCCAACGGCAGGCGATTCGAAATCTCACGAAATTGAGGATGAGCGCACTGGGGCTGAGGATGCCAGATTCCATGAATTCCTTCTGATGGCGGGAAACGAAGCTGAAAGGCTCTTTGCATATGTGGAACACGAGTTGAAGTTATTCGGTAAAGGCGACGAAACCTCTGAATGGTACAATACTGCCAAGTCCCATTTCGAACAGCACCGTCAGGAATGGACGTTATTGAAGAAAGAACATATTGATGACGCTAAAGTGTTCCGAACGATACCCGGTGACCAGAATAGGCGGGACTTTGTTGGGAAAGTGTTACAGCGTATTTTGATCGACAATGGTCACGGTGTTCATCAAGCGCAGAAATTATACTCCACCTACAATGCCCTCAAGAGGGGAAAACTCAAGTAGTCAGTTCGCAGTCACTTTGAAGTCGGCGTAGTCTCGAACATTTCCAAACGGTTTCGTATGATACCCGCAACATCGAAAGAAAACGATGTTGGCGGGTTTTTTATTTTGGGCATTGGGATTGCCTATCCACGGTTCCACGAATTTACTTGAAGGTTCGGGTAGTTATGAAGGGATGTAACCAGCTTGTAACCATAAAAAGACTGCTCTCACTTAAGGAAGTAGTCAAAGAAATCGGCGGAACGATGTGGTTCTGGCGATCACAGATTTGGGCTGGTCGCATTCCGGTGGTGCAGGTTGGCAAAAAGCAGTGGATCGATATGCGGGATTTGGACGCATTTATCGAGAGCAACAAAACCAAAATGTGGGACGGCGCAAAGTAAAAAAGTCACGAGAACCTTAATCAGGCAATATTCGACTGGAGGAAAAATGGAGAAAGGAAAGATGAAACAACGGAAGGTTCAGCGCTCCACAATACAACATGAATGTATTGATTCTGAAAGCCTATTGGCGAACAGGACTCCACACATCTCAGTTCGGAAATGGATCGGCGGCGGAAAGCAACGGAACGTCACTCTGTTCGAACAGGTTCCTATCAGACCCCGTGCCTCTCCAGCCATTTAAACCGTTTTTCTGGCGGCTAAGAATCATCAGAACCATGTACCACGTTTAAGAGCGCAAAGAACCCTGACCTAGAGTGGTTGGAAGTTCAACAGGTGAGGTTTGCCTGATGACATTCACGCTGAATGTAACAACATTTCAGCAACTTAAAGGATAGAATACGATGAAAAATAAGTCTGAAGAGAATCAAACATGTGTTATTTGCGGAGCCCCGGCAGATGAGGTTCGCTCAATTCGACCGGAAGAATCCGAGCTTCTTCGTCCTGTGTTGGGGGAAAATGAGGATTTCCACTATGGACTTTGCCAACAGTGCATCAATGATCCTGAGCACGCACAAAAGGCTGAGGCGGCAATCCTTCAAAAACTAACTGAGACTCGATTCGAAAAAGAAGATTTTGCCGAAATGGACATGAACTCGCTACTCGACCATGCCATTTTCTACGCTGGGCTTGGCTGGCAGGTGTTTCCGTTGCACAACCCTCAACCGGATAAATCTTGTTCTTGTGGTGATCCCAAGTGCAACAGGATCGGCAAGCACCCACGAATTAAGGAGTGGCAGGATAAAGCCACTACTGATGAGGCTACCATCAGGGAATGGTGGACGAAGTATCCAGAAGCCAACATTGGCGTTGTCACCGGGGGAAAATCGGGCATTCTCGTCTTGGATATCGATTCAGGCACAGGATTGAAATCTTTCAAGTTGTTAGTGAAGCTGTGCGAAGCCATTCCTACCAGTGTTTATTGCAGAACCGGGAAAGGGTTCCATTTCTATTTCGCCCATGCCGGTGAAGAAATGCGGAACAAGCAGGGCATACTGCCAAATATCGATGTGCGTGGGGATGGTGGTTATGTTGTTGCGCCTCCGTCGTTCCACCAGAGCGGCAATAAATACCACTGGGAGGCAAATCGTCACCCAAAGGACAACCAACTGGTTAAAATGCCAGAGTGCTTGGTTGATTTCATACAAATGCCGCTAACAGGACAACCTAAGATCAAGGAGGGTTCAAGGAATTCGCATCTGTTTCGGATCGGTGCAGCCCTGCGTGGGAAAAGGGGGATGGAATATGAGGCAATTCTCGATAGCCTGCTAAAGACGAATACCATGCTTTGTGATCCCCCCCTTTCCGACTCCGAAGTTAAACGGATCGCAAAGAGTGCTTCCAAGTATGAACCAGATGCAGAGCCGGGGGAGAAGGCAGAAAGCACTACCCAATCCCAAGAACTGATTGCTCTGGCTGAGGATATCGAGCTATTCCGTACACCAGATAAGCAGTGCTATGCAGTAATAACCATCAATGAACGGAAGGAAGTATTATCGCTTAATTCCAAGAACCTTCGGCAGTTCCTAGCGAAACGCTATTACGAGAAACACGAGCGTCCCCCTAATCAGCAGCCGCTCAAAGACGCTATCGGCATTCTGGCAGCGAAGGCAATGTACGGGTCTGAGGAAAAGAAGGTCTATACTCGCTTGGCAATGGTCGGAGATACCATTTATCTCAACCTGTGCAATGAAAACAGGGAAGTCGTGCAGATCTCCCCGCAAGGATGGGATGTTATTTCTAACTCCCCGGTCAGCTTCATTGTACCCAAGACCATGCAGCCTCTCGTCCGCCCTGAGAAAGGCGGCAGAATCGATGAATTGAAAAGGTTTATAAATATCGGGAGTGACGAGCAGTGGATTTTGATGGTGTCATGGCTGGTGAAAGCGTTCATCCCTTCGGGTGCTTACCCGATCCTGACCATACAAGGGGAGCAAGGCTCTTCCAAGAGCACCACTGCCAAGATTTTGAAGTCATTGATCGATCCAGCGACCGCTCCCCTTCGGAACCCACCACGCAGTTCACATGACTTGTTCATTTCAGCCGAAAAGGCATGGGTGCTTGCTTATGACAACCTCTCAGGGATGCAGCCGTGGTTATCCGATGCGCTCTGCACCCTTTCAACAGGTGGAGGGTTCATCGTCAGGGAACTCTTTACCGATTCAGAAGAGGTCGTTTTTGATGTGATGCGACCTATCATTCTGAATGGCATTGAGGATTTGGCTACTCGGAACGATCTTGCCGATAGATCGGTAATCATGTACTTGCCAGCCATTCCAAAGGAGAAGCGTAGACAGGAAAGTCTCATCTGGAGTGAACTTGATCGAGCAAAACCTCTGATTTTGGGAGCTTTGCTAGATGCTGTCAGCACAGGCTTGAGAAACTTTCACAACATAACGGTTCCCGCACTGCCGAGAATGGCGGACTATGCACATTGGATAGTAGCCGCCGAATCAGCACTTCCTTGGGAGAAGGGGAAATACTTGGAGGCATACGAAAGGAACAGAAGAGAGGCTTTGGCTGCATGCTTGGAGGTAGATATCGTTGCCACTGTTATCTGCAATTTCATGCACTCACAGGCATCGTGGGAGGGTACTGCAACGGAACTTCTAAAAGCTCTCAAAGAGTCCGATCCCCAAGAAACGGTTAATAACCGGAGTTTCCCGAAGATAGCAAGTACACTGAGCAACCGACTGAGGCGCATAGCCCCTTCTTTGAGGGGTGAAGGCATTGATTTTACCCAAGTGATACGGAGAGGCAAAAAGTTCGTGAAATTGGTCAAGAAATAATGGTCATAGAACGGTGGGGGCTTTGTGGTATCGATGGTTTCGATGGGGTGTCGATCCTCCAATCGGACAAGATGCTTGCCCCCACTGGGAAACCACCTTGGGGTGCCGGGGGTGTCGATACCTTTTCATATTCAGAATTAAGAAAAAATAGATTCTTCTTTTGGGAGCACCCAAACAGGTGGCTATTACCCCCCACTGGTCGGGTGAGAAGGCGATGAGAAAACAATCGACACCATCGACACCCTGATTCAAAAGGTGTGAATCCGGTAGCTTACAATTGATTTGGGGTGCCGGTGGTGTGGATACATCTCCTTAATCATTCCATTAGATATGAACTCAGTAATGGTTACTCAATTGGTGACTGCGATATTGATTTGATAACGTTAACTATATTTGCCAGCAAATGACATTTTAACGGATTCGCATTACAGTCAGTGCCTACCACTATTGACTCCATTTGGTTTTTTAAATCACCTAGGGCTATCAAATCATCAGTAACCGTTGCAGGCATACCAGCCATACTGTATCTATGGCGTAAACGTTGCCCTATTTCCCATAGATCACTGTTTGGCATTTGCATAATAAGTGTAAGTAGTTCACTTGTATCAAAACACCGAAAAAATGGATTTAGCCATATGTCTGTTTTAGTGCTGTAAATTCGTTCCAGTAACTCCGCAGTTGAACCAGTCAAGACTTCCCTTGCCTGCACAATGCACTCTCTTTTGTGCAAATCATTATTGATATCTGACACCTTTGTAAAAAGTGCCATAACATCAGTATCATCTCTGTATATGCCTTTTATCGGCGTAATATCCTGATATCTCCATTTGCCTTTTAATAGTTCAAGCGAGTTTATGAACATAGTTTCTAAGTCGTCTCTACTTACAGTAAGCAATCCACATCGTGCATAGTAACTCATGTAATTATATAGTCTCAAAAAGGACTTTTGATCTGCAATATCACCAGATTTGATTTTCTCTAGGAAATCCTCTGATAGTTTGATAAATTCGTTATCTGTCAGGCGATAGTAATCACCAGTATAGAGATCAGTTGGAGTAGCCTCACGATGTTGGTCAGAGAAGGTTTGAACGGCTTGCCTTAGACCAATGCAATTCAAATAGCCAGAATTAATAAAGGTAAATATTGTCTGTGATGCAAACAGTTTCGGATAAGATGTGAATCCGTATGTTTCAATGAATTTATCCAAACTCCTATTCGAGTCATTGTGCGTTCTTTTCATGTATGCCATGGAGATTATATCACTCGGGCTAGAAACAAATCGTTCAAGTACATCCCGATCAATAGTATTATGTTTGCATTCAAAACACATTGCAAGAGTAAATCTCACAATCTCTTGTTCCAGATATTGGTTCGTGGTAAGTGATGCGAACTCTCGGAATAGGTTATAAAGAACGCCTACCGTAAATGTAAGCGTTCTAACATTTCCTAACCCAGTATTTGCTATAATGGAAAGAATAAACGGGCGATGGCGTTTGATGAAAGTCCGAAAGTCTGAATCGTGATATTTGTCTATTATTGCATCTAGAATATATACCATGTCAGGAGTATATAAAAATGTATTCCATATCAACTTTTCTTTAAACCGATTATACACGTCTTTATCACCCAATGTTGGGGATGGCGGTACTTCCTGTGAAACTGGCGATGCTTTCTTTATAACTGTCCCTATATCCTTTATTTCTGTTCCTATTTCTTTTAATACAGTTACTAGTTCTGGAGGTACTGTTCCTACCTCCTTTTCATTACATATTATTATTGTTTTAATACCTTTATGTTCAATAAAACGGTTTATATATCCCAGAACAGACTTGAGTGAGCAGTCGATGCGCTCCATATCATCAAAGCACAGTATATATTCAGTAGGGTCTATAAAACTCGATATATATTCGAGAAGGCTTACTTGTTTAAAGTATGTGGGTAATATTTGTAAAAAAAGTTTAAGAAAATTGATGCGTGTATGTTTTAATGGTGGATAAAGTTCACAAAATAATAAGTGCCGAATATCATCTACTGATGTAACTCCGTTTAATGAAAGGTAGAGCGCTCCCTTTTTTGGGAAACCTTTTTTGTTCGGGAATTGCTTGCACAATTGCTGAATCGCAGGGGATAAGGTGTGTTTAAAAAAATACGTTTTCCCCGCCCCCCATTCTCCTGTTATCAGAATACCCTGTTCTTGATTGGGGTTCCCTATATACTGCAAAACAAGTTCTAATAGTTGTGATGTAGTCAGCACTGGCAAGCCTCCTGTTTGGGTGGCTGTGGTGTCGATCCATTTTTACTTTTCTGAAGCTAGAAACGATTCGGGGGGGGCGGAATCCCCAGCGGTTTGAAGGGGAAAACCCTCTGGGTAATGAGAGGGTTTGGTTCCGACCATCGACACCCTCGACACCATGAGTCAAACTCACTGATTTATCGTCCGACAATCGTAGACCGATAAGGATCGAGGCACAAGTGGTAATTTTCATCGGTGAATCTCCGCTGTTCGCAAGAAAACCGAACCTTGCCTTCTCAGTAAGAGCTATAAGGGGTGTCGATGGTGCCGATCTTCCTGACAGCCGGGGGGGGCAACTGGGAACCATTTCCCGTTGAGAAAAATTATCCGTGGGTGGCGGTGGTTCTGTTGCATTTTTGTAGCGCCAATCTGAGGAAACAATATCGTTCCGTTGCATCTGCCGAATCGCCGGGATATAAGCCGCTGATATGTTGAGGTAGGGTGACCTCCAGATTCGATTCTGAAGGAACTACGGCAGACTTTCGATAAATTTTATCAGGCTTTCCCGATGCGAAGCAGGAAATCCGTCGCCGAAGACAAGACTGGAATTTTCACTAAACAGGGTCAAGACTCTCTTAGTTCTGCCATAAGCATATGAAAGGTTGGCGGTTTCCTTCCTGAGTTGATCGATCTCTCTTTTTATCGAATCGGCTTGTTCTTTGAACTGCTCCCCAATCTTCCGCAAATCCTCCATGCCTTCCCTGAGCTTACCGTTTTCCTTTTCGAGGTCAGAGCGCTCCTTTTCGACCGCCGTTGTGTAATCTCGAAGCTGGCTATATGCCGTACTCAGCTTCTCGTATTGTTCTTCAAGGGTTCTAGTCTTAGCCGCCGCATGCCGCTCCACGTTTGGAATGCAGTCCTCCCTCTCAGAATGCTGCATTTCCGATATGGCATGTCCTATCCTTGCTGCGAAAAACCACGATGGTAGCATCATGCGCTTTTCTCCCCGTTAACTGAATCGATTGATCTGAAACGTCCCGGCGACATGATAGACCAACAGAATTTCCAGAGATAAGGCTCAATGAATTGGAGCGTCAGGTAAAAGGCTCTCTTTCTTGGATTCGCCTGTCACCGTATTTACAAAATTGCCATATTGTCAAACACACTATCCACTAATTGGTGCTGATCGATGTCCACCAAACACACTGTCCTCAAGTGACCGGCACAACACTTCCAGAATGCTTTGGAGTCCTCTCAGGCTTCGGTTTTATCAATGTTTTTGCACTTCCAAATCAATTAGTGGGCATATTCAACATGCTTCAATATAACACAAATGAGCGTACAGGTCAAGATAATGTATGGAGTTAACATATAACGCTTATAAGGATGCGCCATGAAAACCCACCTGTAATTTACCATTAATCTTGAAAGGTACCGTGTCTACCCATAAGGCACCCTTCCAAGGATTTGTAATGATTGACAAAATGTTGAGCGTCATTCACTGAGAGGGTACGGCTCCCCCTATTCAGACCCCCCACAACTATCATCTCTTGTATTCTGTCGATAGTGGTAATAGCTCAACTTGTCAACAATGCTGACTTTACACGTTAGCCTACTTATCAATTATCAATCTATTTGAACTCCAAATACTTCTATTCAATTGACAGATGTGCCGTTTTCTGCTATATTTACCAACTTCAACCCTTCGGAAAAGGAAGTCGATTATGTGGCTTTTCACTGACGTGGGATTTTTCAGTGTCGTTCAGAAGACCGGCGAAAAAGACCTGACAATTCGAGCTAGAGTTAGAAAAGACCTTGACGCTCTCCGTGCGAGGTACCTTCCGTCTCTTAGTCCAACGGCTGAGTGGGCAGGAAGTGATTATCGATACCGTGCAAAAGCGTCCCATTTTGATTTCGCTGAAGCTATGAAAAAGATGGCGTCGGACGTTCACTATGACAACTTCAAAAAACGAGTGGCTACCAAACAGGGCAAGAGGCGAGAACAAGTTTACCACGAAGTATGGGCAGTCACCATGCATCTTGAGCGCCATATTGGGGGGTGAACTTCAACCTGAAACATAAATTTTACCCCTCCCTGATATCAGATTTCTAGTTCTGGGACTCCCCGATCCTCAAGGATATAATACATTAAACTTATACCCTCGGTTGGTACTGGAGCTTTACCCGGAGACAACACGAGAAATTGACTTTCATCCCATGAAAATATGTTCTTGTTATCAGGAGGAATCGCACCCCCGAACGACGGAAGTTTCTCTAGATCGATTGTTCTGAAAGTTGCAAGCGTTGGATAGTCCCGTCTTGCTTTCTCATGAGCTACTTCGTACGCATTCAAATTATTGCAGAGTTCTAGTAGATTTTTCGAATTCTGCACCCGTTCCCCAATTTCCGAAAGTTTCCTTTTGTGCTCAGTTTCATTCATCTAATAATTCCTCCGTGTTGGTACAAACCTAGTCCTTGCTTTTCGGCTTCCACTTCCTTGCAAGGCGCTGCGCCTCGGCTACCTGTGATGGAGTCATGTATTTGACGAGTATATCTCTCATCTTTTGAGCCTCTGAAATACCTTGTGCTGCTGACAGATTGTACCACATATGCGCAAGCACAAAGTCCTGAGGCACGGCTTGACCGTTAAGGTACATTAGCCCCAGATTGTATTGCGCTTGAGCAATTCCCTGCTCCGCCGCTTTGCGAATCCACTTAGCAGCCTCGACATAGTCCTGTTGTACGCCTTCGCCTTTGTGATACGCAGCCCCCAGATCGGATTGTGCTCTCGCATCTCCCTGCTCCGCCGCTTTCCGACACCATTTCACCGCCTCTGCATAGTCCTGCGGCACGCCGGTGCCGTTGTGGTACAACACCCCCAGATTATATTGTGCCTGCACATCTCCCTGTTCTGCCAAGGGCTTAAACTCTTTGTAAGCTCTGGCATAATCGCCTCTGTCAAGCGCCACTTTACCTTCATCGAAACCGGCATAAGCAAGAGCAGCGAATCCGACGAGTACAGCCACAATAAGCAGGAATTTGAATCTTGTCATCTACGCCTCCTTGATCTGGTGGGCATCAATGAAAAGGGGGCAAAGCTGGTGAACTCAGTACCAAAAGCATATTACAGCCACATTCCGGTTTCGCAAGAATATTTTTGTATGGTGGAACAGTTGGCAGGTGCAAGTTGAACATGTGTTCGGGTGCGGGTTGAGCGGTGATCGTCCCCTGTGGGGCATTCTAGAGGGATTGATTGGGAGATTGGGGTCTTCGTGTCGTGAAAATCAGCTAGGGCAAAGATCATTGACGTTCGAACCGATTTTGGGAATGTCGGGGAGAGCAGCAGGGCGGTGGGGAATTTGAACCAGCGATGACAAGGGCGTCGGTGGTGTCGATCATTTTGGCTGCTTGCCCTCTAAAGCCTCTGGCTTTGGGGGATATTCCGTGACCCCCGAATGGAACCAAGGGCGAAGTGGAGAATCCTTGAACCCATCGCCACCATCGCCACCCTCAACAGAGCACCGATGGAATCGATAGCTCGTATCACACTGCCCCCACTACCACCCCAACTCGTTAATCTCTTAGTCTGCCCCTCCAGAATGCCCGGCAATGGACGTTCTCCGCTCAACCTATACCTGAATACCTCGGACAAAATCGCTGACCGAATCGATGAGAAAAAATCATGCTGTTCATCATGGTTCTGACGACTGGAATCCAACGTGACATGAATGGCAAGGAGTGCTATTCAATGGGAGATCCCCCAAAATGCTACTGCCTTCCTGTGAGGAACTGGGCAAAGGAGATTGAATATGTCCGACACCTATTTGGAACGAGTCTTCAGGGAGAAAGACGATGATGAATTACTTCGCATAGCTTCAACTTCGAGTGGACAATATACGGAAGAAGCGATCCATCTTGCCATTAAGGAGTTGACTTTCCGTGGTGTGTATCAAGGATCAGCGTCATCGAGAATGAAATTCTGCCCTCAGTGCTTGACGGAATATCGGGAAGGATTTCTGAAGTGCATAAGCTGCAAAACTGATTTAGTCTGCAATCCTTTACAGGAGCATGGGGAGCTTTCCTTATCATATCATACTGTCCTATTAGGAGATAAGTTCCCAACCTTATTCCTTCCTATCGACGGCTTCTATGATGATTGGGATGGCAGTGAAGAACATTTGAACAGGAGACTGCGGTCAATCCTAACATGGTTACATTGTGGAAAAGATGAAATCGCTGCTTTCTATAGCGACAGTGTCGAAGGCGGCAGGTACATTGTAAACAAGAACGGTGGCAGAGTAATTCTTATAGAGAAACATATCAGCATAGACTCAATGTTATCAGTATCCATTTTAGCTCATGAATCTGTCCATCACTTTATGCATAAACATGCATATAGTATAGATGATGATAAATTGAACGAGCTTAAAACGGATATATTCACTATATGTACTGGATTAGGCATATTGAGAATCAACGGAATGGAGTATGCTAAAGGAGCTATTTCGTACGAACAGCGTGTGCGAAGAACTGCTTTAAGGCAGCTTACGTTTGCGAATATAGGGTTAACAAAGGGGCTTGGTTATTTTAATGGTTATCAATATTGTGAATACTTCGAAAAATATCTCGAAATGAAAGGTATATCTGGATCAGACGTTATTGGATTCATCCATCCGTTAGCACGTCATTTCATTAGCTCAAAATTAGCAGCTTGCCGACCTACCAAGGAACTAACAATTGTCAAGAAACTGAATAGATTGGTAAATAGAAACAGGATGATTAAAAGAACCGTGCCTATTATCGGAATATGTGCGTTGTTATTATATTTTTTTGCACCGAAGTTGTTACCAAGTCCATTTGATATGTACATCGTTGCAGCAGGAAGTGCGCTGTTTATAATATTGTGGATTCTCGGAATATGTGCTCATTTTGCTCCTAAAGCTGTAGGGAAATTATTTTCGTTTGTATGGACATTAACGTGGGGGAAGGCTGATGTTCCTATGAAGAACCGAGCGAATGATCCAACATTGCCGTGGTATAGGTACACATCCGAAAACGGAGCATACATGGTCGAGTTTCCATCTCAGGCGATGGAACTTAAGGACAGCGGCATGGTAGTAGCGAGAGATACAGTTGGCAACAATTATGCTTGCCAGAAAGTCAAACTAACAAATGGTGATTATGACGGACAAACATCAAAGGATATGCTTGTTGCGGCGGTTAAAGCTCTCGTATTGAAAAAAAATGTCACTTTAACTGAAACAGTTTATAGTGTTCACGGGGGAGAGTACGTTTCAGTTGATTTTACAGGTTCAACAAAGAATCCTAATCATATTTTCAAAGGGAGGATTATTTTGGAAAACAAACAATTGTTTTATTTATTTGCCATTTTGCAGGATGAGACAGCATTTTCTATGGATTCATGTCACAAGTTCATTAATTCGTTTCAGTTTTTGACACTTCATCCGTGATCGTTTCTAGAACCAACGGTAAACAGGGTGTCGGTGGTGTCGATCATTTTCGCCACTTGCTCTCAAGAGCCGCTGCCTTGCCGGGGGGGGTATTCCGTGACCCGTCGAACAGACCCCAAGGGCGAAGTGTGAAGCCTTGCAAACCATCGCCACCACCGACACCCTGAGATGAACACATAAGGAACGGTCGCTGGATGGTAGGTCGGCAGCGAAATCCCCCCATCGACCACCGGATTCGATCATTTCTACAAAATTATGTATTTTTTTCGTAACTAATTATTCAAATGGTGATGATGACCAACAAAAACAAACAGGAGGTAAACCGAAATGAAAAGCAAATTTGCGCTTGAACCACATTAGCTTGATGAGCACCGCAGGCGGAGCAAGCTTCCCCTCTGGAAAGTTCGAATGATTCTGTAGGAAGACTATGGGTTCTCAATTAGCGAAGGGAAATTGTCCCGACTCTTTGCGGCGATTGATCCGATGGAAGCGGAACTGGAAAAAATGTTGGAAGAAATCCTGATCGGCGGTGACGAACAACTGGCGATAAACAACCACGATGGAAAAGGAGAAAGAAAATGAAGGAAACAGAGCATGAAAAAAGTCTTGGCTAGATGTATCGGCGGTGCGAACGTTGCGGAGGTCGGTATGAAGTAATTGAGGTTCTTGATGGCGACGGTGATCGTAAAGAGATCCATGCAAAATGCGACTGTGCATCAAGATCCCTCAGAAGAGGTTACAACCCATATCGTGACCCTGATTTCGAGCAATCACCCTTCGATGATTGAACTCGATGGAACTGAGCAGGATCGTAATCCCCGGCTTCTCTATCGGTGAGAATGCCGGGGATATCATTTCCAACGCAATTCAATTCGAAATAATTGACATCCCTTGAGGGTGCCGATGGTGCCGATCATCTTCCAAGTTCTGTGCGCTGCCAAGTAGTAATCAGGTAGTCAGTTCAGAGTCAGTAAAGTCAGGACGACTGATCCCATGGCGGCTATTATGGGTACATGGATTACCCCAGTATCGAATATTATTGACATTATATATGCTATCATATATAATGTCATACTGAGAGGGGGTGATGACAATAAAGATGATATCGGTGAGAGTGCCAGACAGTCTACATTTTGAGCTTTTGGATGAAGCCAAGCGGGAAGGTGTCAGCCTAAATTTACTTTGCGTGAGCAAACTATCCCGACCACTCGACTGGTACAGGCAGAAGATCAGAGAAAAAGGAGGCGGGACTGAGCAGGATGGTGGAGCGTCACAATGATATTGCTCAGGAGCGGGATTTAACAGGATTTTAGAATTTCAGCCAGACAAATAGGAGGAAAGACTTTATGGGTATACTTTACCAGCGAGGAAGCATTTGGTGGCTCAAATACTATAAAAATGGCAAGCCGTTCTATGAAAGTTCAAAGACCGAAAAGAAGATGGTGGCGAAAAAGCTTCTGGAGCGACGTGAGGGAGATATCGCACAAGGCAAACTTCCCGGAGTTATGTTCGAGAAAGTCAAGTACGATGAACTCGCAGAGGACTTCTTGACCGAGTACCGCATCAACCAGAGAAAAAGCATCAAGAGAGCCGAGGTGAGCGTTGAGCATTTGAAGGGCTTTTTTGAGGGGCATCGAGTCACGGAAATCAGTACAGACAAAGTGAACAAGTATATCGAACATCGTCTTGGAGAGGACGCAGCCAACGCAACTATCAACAGGGAATTGGCAGCGTTGAAGCGGATGTTGCGTTTGGGAGCAGATTGTACCCCTCCGAAGGTTGACCGAGTTCCAGCGATCCATTTGTTAAAAGAGAACAATGTCCGCAAAGGATTTTTCGAGCACCACCAGTTTGTGGCTCTCCGTGATGCTTTGCCCGATTACCTCAAAGGAGTGGTTACAGTTGGTTACAGAACGGGCTGGAGGTTTTCTGAAGTTATCGATCTGAGTTGGTCGCAAATTGACCGAAAAAATGGAATTGTCAACTTGAACCCCGGTGAGACCAAAAACGATGACGCCAGAACAATTTATATGGATGACGTTGTGAAGGAGGTTTTTGAAAAGCAGTGGGAGCTTCGGAAAGAAAGCCTCAACCTATATCCTTATGTGTTTCTCAACAGGAGGGGCAAGGGGAAAATAAATAATTTCCGCAAGGCTTGGGCGAAAGCCTGTGAGACGGCAAAGATAAGCCAAAAACTTTTTCACGATTTTAGAAGGACTGCCGTACGGAATATGGTTCGTGCTGAGATACCAGAAGTCATAGCCATGAAAGTTTCAGGGCATCGGACAAGGAACGTTTTTGATCGATACAACATCGTCAATGATCGTGATCTAAAGTTAGCCGCACAGAAGCAGCAAGCCTACCTTTCCAGCCAAATGGTTACAAATCCGGTGACAGTCAGCGATTTCTCCCACCATAAATCGAAAAGGGCTACGACCAACTAGCCGTAACCCCTTCGAATTTCTGGTGGCGAGGCTCAGAATCGAACTGAGGACACGAGGATTTTCAGTCCACTGCTCTACCGACTGAGCTACCTCGCCACAGCCTTTGGATGCTAGCGGAATTGGCGTTGAGTGTCAATCCTTAATAGTGAATAGTGTACGCCTCGGCGCTAAAATCCCCTGTAGCTTATCGGGGACAAAAAACGGCTTTTTCGCAGGCTGAAAATCCAAATGGAAAGCCGGGAGTGGGTCCCCCGGATCAAGTGAGGGGACCCCGATGGCAGACTTGAGGGTTACGTTTCAGGCTTCGCCGTTTGGAGTGCTGCGCAGTTCCTCGAGAAGAGTGTCAAGGTCGTTTTCCGAGAGTTCGATTACAAAATCGTCTGTTGGATCATCGGGCTCTGACTTGGCCCGCTCAGGTCGCAGTTTGAATTCATCAGTGTCTTTGGGAATTTCCGCAAATTCCTTCCGAGCCCCAAGGGATTCAGTAACCGGCTCGAGGGTGGGGGTGATTTCCGGTTCGCTGTCTAGTCCATTTGGATAATCATCAAATTCCATAACCAGTTCGTCTTTCGCCGTCTCCGCCACTGATTGGGTTTCGCCCTCCGTCTGTGAAATTTCAAAGGGCGCAGGCGCGGCTTCAGCGGTCGAAAGCAGTTCAGGTGCGCGATTTCCCGTACGGTCACTATTGCTTCCACGCGGGGTCGCCTCTGTCTCGACGCTTCCAAGGGATTCACCGTCGATGAGCAGTTCGAGTTCCTCGTCGGAGAGGTCGAGCAAGCTGAAATCCTCGTCTGACTCATCGGGGCTCGCGACTGGCGAAGCTGTTTCTCCAGTTTGGCTTTCTGGCTTTTCCAGCCGGAATCCGTCGCCAACCCCCTCTCCGAAGCTGAACGGGGCGGTCATTTCGGTCTCCACGACGGCGCTCTCCGTGAGTGCGGGAGATTCATAGATGCTGACAAGTGAGCCGAGCAGGAACGGGACCGTCGGTTTTCCGCCCGCAAATCCGAAACCGTCTCTGGCGGCCGTCAGACTGGTTCGGCATTTCTTACATTCGGAAAGGTAGTCGAAACTTACGTAGCCGCATTTAATGCATTTCATTGTAAGTACCCCCTCTATCAGGGAATTTAGAAATTTAGGTGTTTAGGTATGAATTAATCCCTGCATCCCTCGATCCGTGATCCCTTAATCTAGGCTGTTTCCAAATCCTCAGAATAAGGTGAAATACTTCTATGTTCCTGTTGATCTTGGTCGACCCCTACGCCATACAAAAAGCCTGCCATTCGCCATGGCATTTCCGTTAAATGTTGTATTTTTTCGGGCTTTCGGTTCGTATTAGCATTAGTCATGAAAAAGACCTTCTTCCATATCTCCCCACAGAAGCTGGATGAAGGAAACGAGAGCGACGGCGGCAGTCTCCAGGCGTAATGTTCTTGGCCCGAGGCTAACCGGCTTGAACCCGGCGTCAATCAACGCAGAAGCTTCCACCTTGTCCCAGCCGCCTTCGGGCCCCAGAAGGGCCAAGACCCGGTAAATATCCGGTCCCGCCTCGCTCCGTAAATTCCTCAGCCCTCTGCCCGGCTCACGTTCGAGTGCAAATATCTTCAGAGTATGCTCTGCCGGCCCCTCTTCACCTTCGAATGAGGTTAGAAAACGGTCCAGGTCCTCGAAAATCTCAATTTCAAGCCTTCTTGTCCGGCCGCACTGGCAAGCAGCTTCGCTCGCTATTTTGGACCAGCGTTCCTTTTTCTTCTCGGCGGTTATGCCACGCAGACCGTATTGGCTTCTCAAAGCCTGGAAAAAAGCCAGGCGCAAAACGCCGATTTCGGCCGCCTGCCTCACAACAAGGTCCATCGTATCCGACCGGGCAATTCCAACGCCCAGCACGACGGCCAGTGGCGATTCGCACGACGGACGATCAAGCCTCCCAGTGAGGGAGACGCTGACAGTTCCACGGCGAATTCCGGTGATCACGCATGCCCAGGCCGAGCCTTGACCGTCAAGCAATTCTATTGATTCTCCCACTTTTGCGCGCAACACGCCTTCCAATTGACGGGAAAGGCGTGGCGGGAGGTCGAAAATCCGTGTGTCCGAGGCGACTTCAGGTACGAAGAAGCATCTGCGCGTCATTTTTTCTACATCCCGAGCAGATCGGAAAAGTACCAGTGGTAGAAAAGCTCGCCCCAAAAGATGTATGATATTGCGCCAAAAGCGAGAAAGGGGCCGAATGGCAAAGTTGAGCCAAGGCCTTTTCCGGATCGCCACATAAGTGGGAGGGCAATAATCATGCCCGAAACCGAAGATACCAGGATGGTAAATGCGACCCCCTTCCACCCGAGGAAAGCCCCTATCATCCCGAGCAGCTTTATGTCGCCCCCGCCAAGCCCTTCTTTGTGTCTCACAAGCGCATATCCCGCCGCGATCAGGTAGAAAATTCCTCCGCCCAGAATGATCCCCGTGAGCGACTCCCACCACAAAAGCCTGGGGGTGAACAAGGAGAGCGCCAGGCCCAGCACGATGCCGGGCAGTGACAGAATATCGGGAATCATTAAAGTATCTAAGTCGATCATGGTGATTATGAGCAGGAGCGAACAGAAGATGAATTCGATTGCCAGTTGAGGATTAAGCCCATATCGACGAAAGAGGAGCAGCGCCAAAAGGCCGCTCAGACCTTCTACAAGCGGATATCTAAACGATATCGAAATCTTGCAGTGGCGGCACCTTCCGCCCAGCAAAAGATAGCTCACCAACGGTATATTATCATAGGCCGCTATCGCATTTCCGCAGGCCGGACACCTCGATGCCGGCCGTACAATCGACTGGCTTAAAGGTAACCGATAAATTACAACATTGTAGAAGCTGCCAAGGACGCAACCGACTATAAAGGCGGCAATCTGGCCGCCAATGAACGGGATTGATTCAACCAGTGCCTCACCCATTTTTTACCAGTTCCTGTTCCGGTTCTTCTTTCCTCTTGAACTTACAAGACGGATTTATGCAAAACAGGGTCCCGTTGCCCGTTTTCCCCTGTCTGCGAAAAAGAACCGGAGCATTGCACGATGGGCAGCTTTCCTGAACCGGCTCTCCTTGAAAGAACATTTTGCACGCAGGATATTTATTGCACCCATAAAAGCGGCCCCGCTTGCTCGTGCGCTCTACCAGTTCGCCGCCACACTCTTCTCGCGGGCAGCGGATGCCGGTGGAAACGGGCCGGGTGTTCCGGCATCCCGGATATCCCGTGCAGGCTAGAAAAGCGCCGTAGCGGCCACGCTTGAGCGCCATGGGTTTGCCGCATTTTTCGCAGATTTCCCCGGAAAACTCTGGCTGCTTTTGTTCGACAGAATGAATATGTCCCTTTTCATCCCTTTCATAATCCGAAGTGAACGAGCATTTCGGATATCCGCTGCAGGCTAGAAACGCACCGTTGCTGCGGCTCAAACGGATGGCCAGGGGCTTGGAGCAGCGCGGACAGTTGAGGTCCGTTGGCCAGCCTGAGCTCTTCAGGTTGACCATCCCCTTGCGGGCGGACTCCAGGGTTTTTGAAAAAGGTCCGTAGAATTCACTCAGAAGATGCTGGGTGCTGCCTCCTCCATGTTCAATCTCGTCGAGATCTTTTTCCATGTTAGCGGTAAATTTCACGTCCACTATGTCCGGAAAATTCGCTGAAACAAGCGTGTTGATCATCACCCCCAGTTCGGTCGGGAGCAACCGCTGTTTCTGGCGCAAAACATACTCTCTTTCCACAACAGTGGATATTATCGTCGCGTAGGTGCTTGGCCTTCCGATTCCAAGGTCTTCCAGGGTTTTGATCAGAGTGGCTTCCGTGTATCTTGGCGGAGGCTGCGTAAAATGCTGCTTAGGTTCGATTCCGAGAAGGTCGAGGAGCTGACCCTGAGAAAGGTTCGGGAGCATTTCGTCTGATTGCCCGTTTTCCGGCTCATCTTTGCCCTCCTCGTAGAGGACCAGAAATCCCTGGAAAACGATCACCGACCCGACCGCTCTCAGAGTATAATCGCCCGCTGCAACGTCTATCGTAGTTTGATCTATGATGGCGGGGGCCATCTGGCAAGCTACAAACCTTTTCCAGATAAGGGCATAGAGGTTCAACTGCTCTTTGGTGAGAAACTTCGAGACGCTTTCGGGAGTGAGACCGACATCGGTAGGCCGAATCGCTTCGTGCGCTCCCTGGGCCGTTTGCCTGGATTTGTAAAAGATCGGTTTTGGAGGCAGGTATTTGTCTCCCCACTTGCTCGCGATAAACTCCCTTGCGGCCTGCACCGCATCCTGGGAAAGCCGGGTCGAATCGGTGCGCATATAAGTGATGAGGCCCACAGCGCCATCCTGGCCAATTTCGATTCCTTCATAGAGCCTCTGTGCGATACTCATCGTCTGTTTGGCCGAATAGTGAAATCTCCGGGCGGCGTCCTGCTGGAGAGTGCTGGTAATAAAGGGAGGAGACGAATTTTTTTGCCGCTGCTTCTTTTCGACCGTGCTCACGTGCCACGCGGCGGACTTGAGCGTTTGCACATGCCGTTCGGCTTCGGCCTGCGTGCCGATAGCGCACTTTTTGTTCTTGTACCGGACAAGCTGGACAGAAAAGGGCGTTGGACCGGAAGAAGAATCGGGGCGGGGGCTCAACCGGGCATCGATTGTCCAGTATTCCTGTTTTTCGAAAGCGTAGATTTCTTCTTCCCGCCCGCAGATCAGCCTCAGAGCGACAGACTGCACCCTTCCTGCGCTGAGACCCGCTCTAACTTTCTCCCATAAAAGAGGCGAAATCATATACCCCACGAGCCGGTCGAGGATTCTTCTTGCCTGCTGCGCATCATAAAGCTTGCGGTTAAGTTCGTTTGGCTTTTCAATGGCTTCCTTGATCGCCTTGCGCGTAAGCTCGTAGAAAAGAACTCTTCGAATCGGTTTTTCCGTGGCGCCGATTTCTTCGGCTATATGCCAGGCGATTGCCTCTCCTTCCCTGTCCGGGTCGGGGCCAAGATAGATGGCATCGACCTTGGAAGCGGCCTTTCTGAGTTCCTCAATTATTTTTTTCTTTCCGCGCAAAACCTGGTATTGCGGCTTGAATTCCCCATCGAGGTCGATTCCCAGTTTATTGCCGGGAAGATCCTTGACATGGCCGACGCTGGCTTTAACGATGAAGTCCTTGCCCAGATAACGTTCAAGGGTCCTCGCTTTGGTGGGAGATTCAACAATCAGAAGCGATTTTGACATTATGAATACCTTGTTAAATTAGGAATTTTAGGAATTCAGGAATTCAAAAATGAGTCCTCATGACGGCCAATCCCTAAATCCCTCAATCCTTCAATTAATAATAAAATATTTTCCCGGCAACTGAGAGACAAGTCCTCTGAGTTCCAGTTTGAGCAGTATCGCGGCTGCATGCTGGACCGGCATGTTTGCCTGCTGAGCTATTTCATCAATATGCTTCGGAACTTTATCCATAATTCTCAAAAGAATTTTTCCCTCCGGCCTGTTCGGCCCTCCTCCCCGGGTTGTGACGGAACGCTCCAAACTAACCTATTATTTGCAGCTAATCTTACAAAATAACATCCCGATTGCGTAATTTACAGATTTAAATCTAAAATATGTTGTAATTGCACATGCTTAGACATTAGTGAGGTTTTGGGTCCGTATCTGCCCGGAGGAGTTGGTAAGTTTTTTCAAGGATACGAGAGATAGCTTAACCTCGGCAGAACCCCTCTTTACAACGAATAGATAGTAGGTTGTCAACCCTAAAGCGGTTAGAAACGGCGTGAAGCCGGAGCGACTCAGGCTATCTTTTGGCACACTTGGATTCTGTGCCAGGCCTATCTGGCTGCACCTGCCACTCGGAAACCCGTCTGAAGTAATCGAGCACGTTCATAGGCTCAAACTGCACTTTCAGGATATGGTTGAAAAATCCTTCAATTCGCCTGAAACTTGAAATTTCTTCATGAAACGCCTGTCAATGAAGTTCTTTAGTAAGAACGCCAAGCCCCCGTTCAGAACCAGGCTTTTCTTCCACATGATTCCCTTGCCGTCACCCATGTTCATAATGAGCATGTAGCTTGGATTGGGAGCAAAGCGTTTCATCTCGCCTCCGTCGAGGGCGACTTCAAGATTATGCTTCAGAATAGGGTTTTGCCGTACTGCATGAACTCCAACCTTTGCCAAAGTGTGCCCTTCCACGCTGATGCAATCCCCGCCGCCAAAGAGTTGGGGGTGGGCAGTGCTCTGAAGACGTTCGTTTACCGACATGCCTCCGTCTTCTCCGACGGGTATCCCGGATTCCCGGAACAGTGCAGGAGGGCGAACTCCAACGGCCGCAAAGGCAAAGTCGAAGGGAAAGCTACGGCCATCGGTGAGTGTCGCGCATCTGTTCTCGAATGAATTGACCTTGACTCCCTCGAAAATAGCGATTCGCCTTGCGGTCAGGGAAGAAACGGCAAGATGCCTGGCCCGTGCGGGAGCGCCCTGGAGAATCTGGTTTCCGGCGACAAGCGTGACCGACGGACTGGCCCCGTTCTCGTGCAACAACTTCCAGGCATTGGCGGCGATTTCAATGCCGGAAGGACCGCCTCCTGCAATCAAAACCCGCGTTGTCGCTTTGGCGCTGTGGCTCAAGATAAGGTTGCGAGCCTTGTAGAGATTCAGGACGGGCTTTACGGTGAAAACATGTTCATCTGTAGCAGCGATCTCCGCGGTGGGCACCACGCTGCCGATGTTGAAAGATGCAACATTGTATGATATTTGCCTATCGTCGTCCAAATAGAGCTTCTGGGCCACTGGATCAACCGCTGTGACTCTGGCCTCGATGAATTGACCGCCCCGCTCCTGGACCATTCTCTGGATGTTGAAGCGGACTTGCCGGGGTTCGTAGAGGCCGGCAAGCATGCCCGGACCCATACCCGAGTAGTAATGATAACGGCAGAGGCTGATTAGAGTCGCTCGGTGACCGCGCCCGACATAAGACCCGATATGGGCCAGCGTGGTTAGATGAGCATGGCCTCCTCCAACCAAAACAAGATGCTTTCCCACGGAACGCCCTCATCACTGCTTAAAGAAGACTGTTTTTGTCGGAATTGTCTCCGGGCAATGTTCCGGGTTCAAGGAAACCATCATGAACAAAGCCGGCCATCAGGTCCGGGTGGCAAGCACTGGCAGTTCGATGTCCAGATTAATCACTGATAAGTTCATAATAATTTCTTGAACTCATCGACTCCAAGGCCGGCATCATGAGCGATACCACCCATGGTATATGCGTTGATTGGATTATGCCTTGGGATGGTAAGAATTCGGGTACCATCTGACATGACAATGTGTTTGCCTTGCCGAACGACGTGAAAACCTGCCCTTTGGAGAGCACGGACGGCATCCAGGTGGTTAACGCCAGGGATTTTACCCATGATGCTAAACAGCGACCTCTATCTCGCGGACTTCAGCATCTCGGTATAAGTCGTCAATGGCCAGCATATATTCGTGAATAGCGTCTCGAATATTGTCAATGGCCTCTTCCTCTGTAGCCCCCTGAGACCAACAACCTGGAAGACCTGGTACTGAAACACTGTACCCTTCGTCGGAATATCTCAGCGCCACCTTGTATTTCATTGCCTAAAATCCTCTCTGCTTGCGATGAAAAGTCGAGTGAGGCCAATCACTGGCCTCCGACCAGCCGTGTTTTACTTACAGTACAGAAATAAAATACTTTCCCGGCAACTGAGAGACAAGCCCCTTGAGTTCCAGTTCGAGCAGCAGGGCAGCCGTGCGCTGGACCGGCGTGTTTGCCTCCCGGGCTATTTCATCAATATGTTTCGGGACATTATCCATAATTCTCAAAAGAATTGTTTCCTCAGGATCAGCGGTTTTTTCGATCCCTCGCTGGCCGAGTCCGCTTCCAACCGATTCTCTTTTTCCTCCCGGAGAAAGGGCAGGCGCTGCCCGAAAGGATTGCACCGGACGAATAAGTGGCCGGATTTCTTCCAAAACGTCTTCGACGCCTTCGATCAGCTTGGCGCCTTCCTTGATAAGTCGGTGCGCGCCCTTGCTGCGCATGCTTTGGGCTATCCCCGGGACGGCAAAAACTTCCCGCCCCTGCTCAAGGGCGAAGCGAGCGGTTATAAGCGAACCGCTCCTTTCTGCGGCTTCCACTACTACAACTCCGAGAGAAAGGCCGCTGATTATGCGGTTTCTCGATGGGAAATTGCCGGAAGAAGGAGGGGTGCCGGGGAGGAATTCAGTCAGCAAGGCCCCGGCCCTGGCTATTTCCTGCCTGAGATCGGCGTTTGGAGACGGATAATTCACATCGATTCCGCATCCTAGAACGGCCAATGTCCTGCCTCCGGCTTTGAGCGCTCCACGGTGTGCGGCGGAGTCTATTCCGAGCGCAAGGCCGCTCACGACTGTGAGGCCGCTAAAGGCCATATCCGAGCTCAATCTTTCTGCAAAGATAATTCCGGCGGGGGAAGCGTACCGCGAGCCGACCACGGCAATGGAGACCAGGTCTCAGACAAGAGTTCGCCCGACGAGAACAAAACAGCCGGAGGGTCCGGGATTTTGACCAGATTTGCCGGATACTCATCATCCCCGATACATATCAGCCGGAAATTCTTGCTCTTAAGGTACGCCCACTCCGTTTGCGGGTCTCTGAGAAACTGCTTTGCCGCAAGCGCATGGAGCGGTTTGTCCCGGGTCAGGCCGGTTTCGCATAAGTCCTTGAGCCCAGCGGCAAGGATCATTTCGGCGGACCCGAAAACCTCCAAAAGGCGCAGGATGGACCTGTTTCCCAGGCCTGGCACCATTTTGAGACTAAGCCAGGCAATCCGGTTGCGTTCCCGTTCGGAAGAAATGGAATGAGAATTGCTTCTATCCTGTATTGGTTCGCTCCCGTTAAAAATAAAATTATCCGGCTCGTGTCCATCCGGAAACACGGTCGAACGCTCAGGATAAGTATATGGCGACGCCGGATTTGTCAAATAATCACGATCAGTATAAGATGCGACCTGTGGAAAAACTACACCCGAAAGATTGGCGCATAATGAATCGAGCGCTACGGTCAATAGCATCAAAGCCCGAACTGCTTTCACCGGGAGGCAGCCTGGAGAAGCTGAGGATTGCCTTTTTGTACGGCGCCGATGCGGTCTATGCTTCGGGAAAAGATTTCGGGCTACGTGGTTTTGCTCATAATCTTGACACTGAAGACCTGGCGGCTGCAAGCTTTATTGCTCACAGGCACGACAAAAAAATCTATGTGGCCGTCAATATTTTTGCGCGCCAGCCGGATTTGAAGAAAATCCCCCCGTATCTCGAATATCTCCAGGAGCTCAAGGTCGATGCTCTTATAATCTCGGACCCGGGCGTACTGCTGCTCGCACGCAAATATGCTCCTGAAATCCCAATTCATCTAAGCACCCAGGCAAACACGACCAATTCGTCGAGCGTGGAATTCTGGCAAGAGCAGGGAGTGCGCAGGATAAATCTTGCCCGTGAATTGAGCTTTCGAGAAATTGCCGAGATTGCTGGAGAATCTAAGGCCGAAATCGAAATGTTCGTCCACGGTGCGATGTGCATGTCCTATTCGGGCCGCTGTCTGATGAGCGCGTTTCTAAATCCCCCCGGGCCCTCTTTAGGAAATGGGGGAGAAAACAGTGCCGTCCACCACCGGAGAAGTGTGAACCGCAGCGCCAACAGCGGCTTCTGCACTCAACCGTGCCGGTGGTCCTGGGGGCTGGTCGAAGAAAAACGGCCCGGTGAGGTTTTCCCTGTGCAGCAAGATGCGCTCGGTACTTATGTATTCAATTCGAAGGACCTCTGTCTGCTGGAGGAGATTGGCGCACTGGCGCGCCTCGGAATAGACTCCTTCAAAATCGAGGGCCGCATGAAGGGACCGCTCTACGTAGCAAGCGTAACGCGGGCCTACCGGCAGGCTATCGACCGTTGGGCTTGCTACGGAGGCTGGAAGTCAGGGGACGGAGGCCGGGAGACGGAGTACAGAGCCGAACAGAACTGGATTGAAGACCTGCAGAAGGTAAGTCACCGCCCCTACACAAAAGGTAATCTGTTCGAGAGTGCCCAAACGCAAACATCCAATGTGGAAACGCGGATTTCATATCTTCAGACCCATACACTGGCAGGCTTGGTACGTCCCCGCCCTGATGGCGATTCAATGTCGGCAGACCTCGGGGCCGGGGGGAAAATATTCGTTGAGGTCAGATCGAGGCTGGTTCGAGGCCGGAGGCTGGAGTTTCTTTATCCTGACGGGTCAAGTGGTTCTCATTTTCTTGATTCGTTCGAAGACATCAATGGCAATCGCCTCTCGGAAGCTCATCCGAACAAGTGGATCAGGTTCTGCATTGATTTCCCGGTTTTTCCGCTTCAGGCGGTGAGAGTCTCAGCAGACGGATGAAACGGAGGACGAAGGACGGAAACGGGAAGACGGAACACAAAAATGGGCCGGCGGCGGAGAAGGAGTTTCTCTAACTCTGCGAAGCATTGATGTAATACGGTCACCACATGGCCACTGTCGTTGTTTGGGAGGGGGTTTTGAGTAAACTTGAAAATGTCGAACAGGGATGCGCTGCAAACGGGTGCCCGACTCTAAAACGGTGCTCATTGGTCGAAGAAATTGAACTGCTGCGCGAACGGTGCCGTCAACTCGAGGAACTCTCCTTTGTCGATGCGCTCACCGGCCTGTATAACTTCCGGTATATGCAAAGATCTCTCGAAATAGAGATGGAAAGGACCAGGCGAACGGAACTCCCGACCGGCCTGATTATGATCGACCTGGATCATTTCAAGAACGTGAACACCCTTTACGGACATGAATGCGGCAATGTTGTTCTTGCGCAGTTTGGCAAAGTCCTGAAAGAGAGTGTGCGGGTCATTGATGTGCCCTGTCGTTATGGGGGCGAAGAATTTGCCCTCATTTTGCCGAGCGCGGCCCTCAGAGAGTCGATAGCAATAGCGGAGCGGCTGCGGGAAATCACTCGCTGCAACCCGGTTTCTTTCGGTACGGAGACCGTGAGGATTACCGCCAGTTTAGGCGTAGCTGTTTTCCGTTACACCGATGAGTGTACGGTGGGCGAGTTTTTGAACAGGGCCGACCTGCTTCTGTACGAAGCCAAAAATACGGGCAGAGACCGGTTGTGCGCGGAGGAACCACCTCCAGTGTTCATGTCGGACGAAGTTACAGCGGACGAAAAGGCGGCGTTGTTTTCCTCGACGGGAGAAAGTGAGTAGACGGGGGGCACGTGGACGGAAGGCCGGAGACGGAGGGCGATCTCTATTCCTGGCGGGGCGCAGAGATCGTCGAGGGTCTTTGCCGCCGGCCTCTGTCCTTCTATCTGCGTTCAACACTTTCCACTACAGCCTTGTATCTCACATGAACGAAATTTCTATCGAAATCCATCTCCTCCTTTAGCATGGCATCTTTTTCTTCCTTGGTAAAATAGCCCATGCAAGGCAGAAAGAAGTGCCGGTCCTCCTTTTCGATGTGCTTCGGATAGAATTCGACCAAAAAACGCATGCAGGCAATTATGCGGGAGACGGCCTCACTTTCTCCCCGCAGGTATTCTTCCTTGGCTTTGACCAACTGTGCCACTGTTTCCCTTCCTTTGCGATGGTCCTCGACCAGTTCGTAAAGGATTCGTTCGAGCTCTTCCGAAAGAGGCTTGAGCTTGAGGTCCCTGAAGAGGATGTCCTCTTCCTTTCCATGGTGGCAACTGTCCGTGTAGGTCTTGATGAAATCCACAGCTACGTCCACGAATCCGGGGTTTACGTCTCCCTTTTCTTCCATTCTGTTAAGTTCGGCGCTGATCACCCCGATCATTCTCTCGATGAGTCGATGCTCGATCATTAGTGGGCCAACAGGCATCATGATATTTCCCTCCTTCTGTGAATGGATCCTTTTGAGCAGTGTGTGACCTCCTTTTTGCTTCGCCTTTTCGATTGCACAATCGCGCGAAGTCGAGTATCGAATCGGAGGCACAGAGCTTTATCCGCCTATCTGATATCCGTTTTCAGACCTCCGTACAAGGCAAATGAATGGAAGAGCAATGGACTGTCCTGAGGGTTCTCGAATGGACAAAGGGATACTTCAAAGACAAAGGGTCCGAGCAGCCAAGGGCCGATGCGGAAGTGCTTCTAGCCCATGCCCTGGGGCTGGAACGGGTCCAGCTCTACCTTAACTACGACAAGCCGCTTTCCCCTGAAGAACTGGCGCGATTCCGGGGCTTTGTTCGCCGCAGGGCTGCTTACGAGCCGACCCAATACATCACAGGAAAGCAGGAATTCTGGTCTTTGGAGTTCGAGGTTACACCTGCAGTCCTTATCCCGCGCCCCGAGACAGAAGTACTCGTCGAAAAGGCGCTGGAGATCGCAGAAAATAAGCCTGGTCTTGTCCTTGATCTAGGCACCGGATCGGGCGCAATAGCGGTCGCGCTTGCCCACGAGCGCAGCGGGCTAAGGATCATTGCCGCGGATAAGTCATGGTCCGCTATTCAGGTAGCTCGAAGCAACGCCATGCGAAACGAAGTCGCCGAACGGATTTCCTTCGTCGTCATGGACCTTTTCCAGGCCATTAAAGCCGGGCCTGTGTTCGATCTCATCGTCTCGAATCCCCCTTACGTATCGGATGCAGAACTTCTTGACCTTGCGCCCGAAATCGCCAATTATGAGCCGAATTCGGCCCTTCGAGGCGGAGGAAAGTTGGGCTTGGCCCTGATTCGAAAGATTCTCGGAGGGTTTAATGCCCGTTTGAAACCTCAGGGATCTTTTCTCATGGAAATCGGGATGGGGCAGGCGGAAATCCTTGAAGCAGGGTTTCCATCTGAGTTAGCCGGAAAATTCGAATTCATCGAGGACTACTCAGGTATAAAACGAGTCCTGCACGTCCGCGGCGGAGGGATTTAGTTCATGGATAGACTGATTATAGAAGGAGGGTCCCCACTGAACGGAGAAGTGACGATCAGCGGGGCTAAAAACTGCGCTTTGCCTCTCATGGCCGCGACCCTTATCGCAAGTGGCAGGCACAGCTTCAGCAACGTGCCCCACCTGCGCGACATACGCACAATGCAGTCCCTGCTCGCACATATGGGAGTGGCCTCTCAGCACGATCACATCCTCCAGGTAGACACCTCGGACATTCACACGCTCGAGGCTCCCTACGACCTGGTCAAGACGATGCGTGCTTCCGTTCTCGTGCTCGGACCAATGCTTGCCCGGTATCGCCGCGCGCGCATTTCTCTTCCTGGCGGGTGCGCCATTGGGGCTCGGCCCATAAATCTACACCTCAAAGCCCTCGAACGGATGGGCGTAGAAATTGACCTTGAACACGGCTATGTATTGGGGCGGGCAAAAAGACTGCGGGGGGCGCTCATCAACTTCGACCAGGTAACGGTAACCGGGACCGAAAACATCATGATGGCCGCCTGTCTGGCTGATGGGGTCACGGTCTTGAAAAACTCGGCGCGCGAGCCGGAAGTAGTGGCGCTTGCAGACTACATGAACCGGATGGGAGCTCAGATCGAAGGCGCCGGCACAGATGAAATCACCATCACAGGAGTTCGCGAACTTACCCCTTCGAGTTGCGAGGTAATTCCCGACAGGATCGAAGCCGGCACATACCTTGTGGCCGCCGGAATTGCCGGAGGCAAACTCAAGCTCAGAAGGTGCAGGCCGGAACATCTCCAGGGAATAATTCAAAAACTGAGCGAAGCAGGGCTTTCCATCGAGAGCAATGGGGACTCTATCGAGATCAGCCGCAAAGGGAGGATACGCAGCGTAAACGTCGAAACACGGCCCTTCCCGGGCTTTCCGACAGACATGCAGGCTCAGTTTATGGCGCTCATGGCCCTTGGAAACGGGGTCAGCCTGATAAAGGAACGCATATTCGAGAACAGGTTCATGCACGTCCTGGAATTGCAGCGCATGGGCGCCGATATCGATCTTGACGGCAGGACCGCCATCGTGCGCGGGGTCAGAAAGCTCTCCGGAGCGCCCGTTATGGCAACGGACCTCCGTGCTTCGGCCTCGCTTGTCCTGGGCGCATTAGCAGCCGAAGGGGTTAGTGAAATCACCCGGATTTATCATCTGGACCGCGGCTACGAGGCAATCGAGAAAAAGCTTACCGCCGTAGGCGCGAAAATCGAGCGGGTGAGCGGGTGAAGAGTTGGAAGCATAAAATCCGGTTCAAAACGCGGTAACCTCACTCATCTCAGGAGAATGCAAAATGGGAGCGCGTAAATCAGGCTGGAAGCCCATCGAGTTTGGCGGGCTTAGAATGACCAGCCTTAAGGATCGGCAAAGCAAGGTAACGATTGCCGATTTCGCTCATCCGGTGCCCCATCGAAGTTCGTTCCGGCAGTTTATCGATTCTCTTCCCTCTACACTGGCTGCCGAAGATCTCCGAAAGGCAACTTCCGCCATATCCAAAGCAGTAAGAAATGAAAAAACTGTCATTCTGGCAATGGGCGCGCATCCCATAAAAGTCGGACTCAATCCCTTGATCATCTATGCAATCGAGCGCGGCCTTCTTTCCGGGATCGCCATGAACGGCGCTGGAATGATTCATGATGTGGAAATCGCTTTGGCAGGGAAGACCTCGGAGGACGTTGAGGCGCATCTTGGAAGGGGCGAATTCGGGATGGCGCGCGAAACGGCCGAATTTATCCACCGGGCTGTGTTAAAGGCCTATTCCGAACGCACGGAAGGCCTCGGAAAAGCGGTTGGCGAGGCGCTGCTCATGGAGAGAACGCCCTTTGCGGATGCGAGCCTACTGGCCGCCGCCGCCCGATGTGATCTGCCTGTGACCGTCCACGTGGCCATCGGGACCGACATCATACACATGCATCCGGAAATGGACGGCGCCGCAATGGGAGCGCTGAGCCAATTTGACTTCCGCCTGTTTTGCTCGCTTGTTTCAACCCTGCAGCACGGGGTTTTCATAAATCTGGGCTCAGCCGTTATCATGCCGGAAGTCTTTCTCAAAGCGGTCAGCGTAGCCAGAAACATGGGCTTCCCACTCGATGGCCTCACCGCCATAAACATGGATTTCCTGCGGCAATACAGGCCGCTTGCCAATGTCGTGCAAAGGCCCACTGCGGATGGCGGCGTCGGTATAAATCTTACCGGCCACCATGAAATAATGTTTCCGCTGTTGATAGCGGCGGTGTTGGATGAGATCGGGAGCGTGGAGCAAGAAGCATGAAGCAACGCAAGCGTTCACCGCATTCCGTCATGTCCCTTGAGGGACGCCGTAAACCAAAGCGCGAATTTCGGATATAAACTGATAAGAAGGACAACTTATGGGCCGTAAGATTTTTATCCGGTCCGGCGCTATCGAAATGAGCGCCGAGCTGAACGATTCACCTACAGCGTCTGCGCTTTTTACCGCGCTTCCGTTGACCGCCAAGGCCAACACTTGGGGAGACGAAATCTATTTCCAGGTCCCGGTAAGCCAGAAACTCGATTCTACGGCTGCTGAAGTTGTCCAGGCCGGCGAACTCGGATACTGGCCCTCAGGCCGGGCGTTCTGCATTTTTTTTGGTCCGACCCCGGTCAGCCGTGGAGAAGAAATCCGCCCTGCTAGCGCCGTCAACGTCATCGGAATGGTGATTGGAGACGCTCGTGCCTTCAAAGCTGTCCAGGACGGCGATCTTATTGAGTTGGACGTTGCGCGCTGACGTGTTATTCTTACCGGTCTGTTATAAACTGAGGGCCTGTGTGGAGGGTGGAAATGCCGATATACGAATACGATTGCTGTAATTGTTGTGAGTGTTTCGAAAAACTTGTTTTCAAGAGTGATGAGGCGGTAAGGTGCCCGAAGTGTGAATCTTCCGATGTCAGTAAGAAGATGTCCGTTTGCGGCTTCAAGAGCGGTGGGGACAAGGGGGCGGCGAGCAGCCGCGTTGGTTCGGCGGCGTCCGGCTGTTCGGGATGTGCGGGCGGAAGCTGCAACACCTGTCATTAAAGGTTGAAAAAGAGGAATACATTTTTGGCAAAGGAACTGATCCGGATTGCGACCCGCGGCAGTTTGCTGGCACTTCAACAGAGCGGGATCATAAAAGCGGCCCTGGAGAAGTTCTGGCCTGAAAACCGGTTTGAACTTAAAATCATAAAGACAACCGGTGACAAAATTACCGACGTTCCTCTGGCGAAAGTTGGCGGCAAAGGGCTTTTCGTAAAGGAGATAGAGGACGCCCTGGCGGACGGATCTGCTGATATGGCGGTGCACAGCATGAAAGACATTCCCGCCGTTTTGCCCGCCGGCCTGGAGATAGTCGCCATTCCTGAGCGCGACGACCCGCGCGACGCCCTGATTATCAGAAAAGGCAAAACAATCGGCGATCTGTGTCATGGAGCGGTCATAGGCACCAGCAGCCTCCGCCGGGCAGCGCAGATACGAGCCATGCGCCCCGATTTTGCAGTCCGAAATCTTCGCGGAAATCTCGATACACGCCTCCGAAAGCTGGATGAGGGAGGATTTGACGCAATCTTACTTGCTGCGGCCGGTCTAAAGCGCATGGGCTGGCAGAACAGAGTTACGATGTATATGGACCCGGTCGAATTCATTCCAGCCATAGGACAGGGTGCGCTGGGAATCGAGGCGAGGTCCGCTGATTACAGAATGCGCCATTTTCTTGCTCCTCTAAACCACACCGAAACCGCCGTCGCCGTACGAGCAGAACGCAGCCTGTTAGAGGAACTCGAAGGAGGCTGCCAGGTTCCCATTGGCGGCCATGCCCGTATTGCCGGAAAAATTATCGAACTCTCGGGCCTTGTCGCTTCACTCGATGGGGTGCAACTGTTTCGGGTTGTGCGCACTGCGTCCGTGCAGGATGCTGCCGCGCTCGGGAAAAGAGTCGCAATGGAATTGCTCGATCTTGGCGCTAAGCAAATACTCGATGAGGTTTACAGATCGGCTGCCGCCGAACCCGGCGGGGTGTGATCCATGGTTGCAATAGTTCGTCTCCATCCGGAAATTCCGGATAGGAGACCAACAGTTTACGATTCGGATAATAAGACCTATATCGCCCATGTTTCGCGAAGCAGATCCAGCGCCTGGTTGTTGAGAAAGAGAATGCAGTGAGAAAGGGCAAAGTCTATCTTGTGGGAGCCGGACCGGGAGATCCCGGTCTTCTGACGATCAGAGGCAAGCAAGTTCTTGAGAAGGCCGAAGTGGTCATTTTCGATTACCTGGCCAATGAGGAATTGCTCAAATTTGCCCCGCCCGGCGCCGAGCGCATCTACGTCGGTAAAAAAGGCGGCGATCATACCCTTGGGCAGGCGGCAATAAACGCCCTGCTTGTCGAAAAGGGACGCGAAAATGTGGTCGTGCGGCTCAAAGGTGGGGACCCTTTCGTTTTCGGGCGAGGCGGGGAGGAAGCGCAAGCTCTGGTCCAAAACGGTATCGCGTTCGAAGCCGTACCCGGGATTTCTGCTGCCGGCGCAGTTCCGGCCTACGCGGGCATACCGCTTTCACACCGGGATTTTACCTCAACCATCGCCTTGATTACGGGACATGAGAGAGCCGATAAAGACGGGCACAAATCCAAAATCGCATGGGACAAGATATCGACTGGAGCGGGAACGCTGGTTTTTTTCATGGGTGTCAAGAATCTGCCTGAAATCTGCCAAAATCTCGTCCACTACGGCCTACCGGCCGGCACACCTGTGGCCCTGATTCGCTGGGGCACCACTCCGATGCAGCAAACGGTTACCGGCACGCTTTCCGATATCGTGCACAAGGTCAAAGAAGCCAACCTGCAGCCGCCCGCAATGATTATTGTCGGAGAAGTCGTAAAGTGCCGCGACGAGCTGAATTGGTTCGAGCGCCGGCCTTTGTTCGGAAAAACGATCGTGATCACACGGGCACGGGAGCAGGCCAGCGGTTTCAGGGCCGAACTCGAAGAACTCGGGGCCCAATGCATCGAGTTTCCGACCATCACCATAGCCGTTCCACCCTCATGGGACCCACTGGACAGCGCGATACGGATTCTTCCGCAATACGACTGGGTGATTTTCACAAGCGTAAACGGGGTCAAATTCTTTATCCAAAGGCTTCTTGCGGCTGGTAGGGACGCTCGAGACCTCCATGGCATTCGCATCGCCGCGATAGGACCCAAAACCGCTGAAGCCCTCGAATCGGTCATGCTGCGCCCGGACCTGGTTCCATCCGAGTACCGCGCCGAAGCCATACTGGACTCCTTGTCCGAACATAGCGTGCAGGGAAAGCGCTTTCTCATGCCGCGCGCCATGGCTGCTCGCGAAGTTTTGCCCGAAAAATTGAGCGAACGCGGCGCGCAGGTTGACGTCGTGCCGGCCTACCAAACGGTTCTTCCCGAGCAGGACGCTCATAAAATCCGTGCTCATTTGGCCAATTGCGAGATTGACTGCCTGACATTTACATCTTCTTCCACCGTTTCCAATTTCTTTTCCTTGATCGGAAACGAGGACCTCCTGCGCTGCAGGGAGCGGATGGCGATTGCCTGTATCGGTCCAATAACGGCTGAAACAGCGGCAAGGTTCGGACTCAAGACATCTATTATGCCCTCTGAATACACAATCCATGCTCTTGTTGATTCGATTGTCACTTACTATAACTCATAGCTAATTTCTCATTTAGGAGGTTTTCATGCAGGGCGCTCTACAGGGATTGAAAGTGTTGGACCTCTCACGGCTCTTGCCTGGGCCGTTCTGTTCCATGCTCATGGCGGATCTGGGTGCGGATGTAATCAAGGTGGAAGACCCCCGGATTGGTGACTACATTCGGTCGTGGTCGCCCAAAATTGGAGCAAACAGCGGATATCACGTTGTGCTCAACCGCAATAAACGCTCCCTCACCCTTAACCTCAAAAGCCCGGAAGCAAAGACGATATTCGAGAAGTTGGCCGAAGGCGCCGATGTCGTTCTGGAAGGTTTTCGCCCCGGGGTGATGGAAAAACTGGGACTTGGCTACAAAAGCCTTGAGCGGATAAACCCGCGCCTGGTCTATTGCGCGATAAGCGGCTACGGCGCCGGTGGGGTGCTTGCCGACAAAGTGGGCCACGATACCAATTACCTGGGCTTGAGCGGGGTCCTTTCTTACAGCGGAAAAGACTCGCCGACAATGACCGGCGTCCAGATAGCGGATGTGGGCGGCGGAGGCCTTCTAGCTGCCTTTGCGGTTATGGCCGCACTTTTTGCGCGTGAGCGCCTGGGTAGAGGTCAGTTCGTCGATATTGCGATGACCGATGGGGCGTTCGCCTGGAACTGCATGCGGTTGGGAAAATTCATTGCCGACGGTAAAGTCCCGGAACCGGGAGATGACCTCCTGAATCACGGGCTGGCCTGTTACAACATCTATCAGACCCTGGACGGACGGTACATGAGCCTGGGTGCGCTGGAGCCCCAATTTTGGCAGTCTTTTTGCCGAACCGCCGGACGACCGCAGTGGGACACTCCACTCTACTTCGAACCCGGAGCGCATCAGAAGGAATTGACTGAGAGCGTCTCTGAATTCTTCCGGCAAAAGAGTCTGGCCGAATGGGTCGAGCATTTCAAAGACGCCAACTGCTGCTGCGAACCTGTGCTGAACCTTGGAGAGGTAGTGGAGAGCGATCTGATGAAGGACCGCGCGATGGTAGTTGAACTGATCCACGAATCCTGGGGTGCCTATAAGCAACTGGGGATCGCGCCGAAGTTTTCCCTTACGCCGGGTTCTCTCACATCCCATGCCCCTGAACTAGGAGAACACACACTCCCGATTCTCGAAGAACTCGGCTATTCGGCAGCAAAGATTGAGGACCTGAAAAATGCCGGGATAGTTTAACCATACTGCATTATCTACCGGGGGCGTTTTGGCTGGGCGCTCCCGGTCATAAACTCAGCGAGGTATCAGGAGATGTAGTCTTCTTCGGGGCCGGCCAGTAGTTCTTCCAGCTCTTCGATCTCTTCGCGCTCTTTTGCCTTCGAGGGAGCTTCAGGGTCCGAAATTTCCCTTATATGTCGCGGGCAGTTCATGACATCCTCCTGTTTCTACAAATCGGATAATGATTAACTAAAAAGAAATGTTGGCATATCAATGCCAACCTAAGGACAGCCCTACTATTGTCAACGGGAACCTGCAAGGATTGGGGCTTTGGAAGTCAACGGCCGGGGGCCTGCATACTACACGCATTTTCGAATCTTTTGTTCTTCTTGCATCTCGAAGCTGCCGTCATCTTTGGGGATGATCAGCATATCCCGGCCCTGCCGGTCGGTTACCCTTATTGCGCCGATAAAGAATTGCGGCGCCTTCTTTACTTTCCTCTTCGGTTTTAGTTTTAGTCCGGCGAATATCAAGCCTGCGGCTACGGATGCAGCTAGAACTCCGATGAGGCACAAATAGAAGAATTGATCCATTAATTATTTCCCCCGGGCGCCTTCAAAAGTCCCTATGATTGTGCGTTGTGGCCTGCCGTCAATCTGATTTTTGGCTGACATGGAGCCAGAATTCCACAACTTGAGAGGTGCGGCAAGAGAAAAGTTTCCCTTACGGTGTGTCCTGGATTTTCGTTGTGATGGAAAGCGTATCGGGTTATCCTCCGAGTGTCTTCGTCAAACCGAAAAGCCATGGGTTTTGCGCGGATGGGCATCTAATCTTTTCAGGAGTTTTGATGAGCAGGATATTTAAACTTTTGATATTACAGGCGTGCATTTTTTTATTGTCCCTTACAGCCTCAGCGGAGCCGGGCCGGTTTGAGACTGACACCATCACGACCTCCGAGGGGCGGCTCCAGATCACTTTTCTAGGACACGCATCGCTTAAAATGGATTTCCATGGCAAGCACATCTATGTAGATCCCTGTTCCGAAGTGGCCGATTTTACCAAAATGCCTAAGGCCGATATTATTCTTTTCACGCACGAACACAGCGATCATTTTGACCTGAAGGCCTTGGAAGAGCTCAGGAGCGAGAATACGCTGGTTGTCCTTACCGAACTCTGCGCCGCCAAGTATGCAGAGGGCATAGTAATGAAAAACGAGGACGTTAAAATAGTCCTGGGTCTGAAGATCGAGGGCGTCCCGGCGTATAATATCGTAAACAAGCGCTCCTCCGGTTTTCCCTATCATCTTAAGGGGTTGGGAAACGGGTACATAATTACATTCGGGGATACACGTGTCTACATTGCGGGCGACACGGAGAAAATACCGGAGATGAACGAACTGAGCGATATCGACGTCGCATTTCTTCCTGTTGCGCTTCCGGATACAATGACGGTTGAGATGGCGGCCGACGCGGTGAAGGTAATAAAGCCGAAGTTTTTTTATCCATATCGCTACGGCGATACGGACCTCTCCGAGTTGAAGGAGCTTCTGAAGGGCCATTCTGAAACCGAGGTTCGAGTGCGTGATATGAAATAGATATGACCTGGTTTATCAGGTTTACATGCAATTTCTTAAGCTCGTCATACGAAATACTTTCAGGCAAAGACTGCGAACCATTCTCACCATTTTCGGGATGGCGGTGGCAATCCTTGCCTTCTGCCTGCTCGATACCGTTGTCGAGGCCTGGTACGTAGGCGTGAACTCCGCCTCGCCAAACCGTCTGGTGTCACGCAATTCCGTTTCTCTAATTTTCCCGCTCCCTCTGAACTACCGGTCCAGGATACAAATGGTGCCCGGAGTCGACCGTGTCGTCTACGCCAACTGGTTCGGAGGAATTTACATAGACGAACGGCATTTTTTCCCGAGAATGGCTGTGGGCCCTGAGAATTATTTCGACGTCCTTTCGGAATTCCGCGTCCCTAAAGACGAACTCGCATCGTTCTGGAAGCAGCGAAACGCGTGCATCGCGGGGCGAAAAATTGTAGAGCAATACGGATGGAAACTGGGAGATACGATAACCCTTACGGGAAACATATACCCCGGAGACTGGAGTTTGGTGCTTCGCGGAGTTTACTCCGGTGCTACCAAATCAACTGACGAGACCCTGTTATTTTTCCGTTGGGATTATCTTGACGAAACGGTGAAGAAGAAGACGCCGGCGAGGGCCGGGCAGGTGGGTTGGTACGTGATTCAGATAGGAAATCCGGCCGATGCCGGGCAAATCTCGGAATCCGTGGACAATCTTTTCAAAAACTCTTCGGCGGAGACTCTGACCGAGACCGAAAAAGCTTTCCAGGCCGGGTTCCTCGCCATGACGGAGGCGATTGTTGTAGCCGTGCGGATCGTATCATATGTTGTTATAGGGGTTATCCTCATCGTACTCGTAAATACCATGGTGATGACTTCGCGTGAGCGTACCCCGGAGTACGCAATCCTGAAGACCATGGGCTTCGGGAGCAAACACGTTTGGTTTCTGATTGCCGGGGAATCGGTGTTTATTTCCATGCTTGGTGCGGCAACGGGAATGGCGCTTTCATACCCGGCGGCAAGCATTTTTTCCAGCAACACGGGATCGCTTCTGCCTGTTTTTCAGATACACTTTTGGAAGACCCTTTCCTTTTGCGCTCTTATCAGCTTCGGGATCGGCATCGTGTCGTCGCTGCTGCCGATCTGGAGCGCCGGCCGCGTTCGAATAGCCGAGGCGCTCAGGCATCTGGGATAGAAGAGGTCTGCCGTTGCCAACCACCATGCTTATTTCGCGATGCGGCTTTGCGGGCACCAGGAAGGAGCTCAGAATATGAATGAACCCGGAATTCATCTTTTTATCGGCTTCAGAGGGATAAGGCTCGAAGAGGAGCTAAAATACCTTATAAGGGAATACCGTCCGGGCGGCATCGTGCTTTTCAAAAGAAACATTGAAGGCCGCGAGCAACTCAAGACGCTTGTTTCGAGCGCGCAGGCGTTTGCGACGGAAGAACTCAAGCGCCCTGTTTTCTTTGCCATCGATCAGGAAGGTGGGACCGTTCAAAGGCTTTCTCCCCACTTCCGCTCTATTCCTTCGGCAAAGTCCCTTGCAGAGCAAGGGCCGGAGGCTGTTGCCCAATGGGCAGCACTATGTGCGGCCGACCTCAGGGAGATTGGAATTCAGATAAACTTCGCTCCCGTTCTCGATATAGTTGCCGAAGGCAAAGAACACTTTATGGAGACTCGCTCATTTGGTTCGATTCCGGCAAAAGTATCGGATCTGGGAACGGTCTGGATCGAAACGCTCCAGGCGAACGGAGTTTCGGCTACCGCAAAACATTTTCCCGGACTTGGACCCGCAGAATTGGACCCGCACCATTTCGCTCCTGTCATCTCCGATGAAAAAGGCAGCGACTTCCACTTGCATCTTATTCCGTTTCGGTCCGCCATTAGGGCCGGGGTCAACTGTATGATGACTTCGCACGCGGTCTACCGCGCGGTTGATAACCTCCGTCCGGCGACCCTATCACATGAAATTAACCAAAAGTGGTTGAGAGAACGCCTTGGCTTCGGAGGCGTCCTGTTCGGGGACGACCTGGACATGGCAGCGATATCCGAAAATTATTCGCCCGAAGAGACAGCGTTTCTTGGACTTTCCTGCTCTACGGACTTCTTTTTGCTTTGCCAGAAGTCCGAGAGCATTGAGCCAATGTACAGGGCGGTCGCCGATCAGCTCGACCGGAACCAATCCCTGCAGAAATTTCATCGCGCTACAATCCGGCGGCTTGAAATGTTGAGGCTTTTCCATTTCACAGTGAATGCCTGAACTACCGCCATCTTCTTGACTGCGTTCCTGGTATTTCCTGAATACCTCGTTTACTAAAACATCTTTAAAGATAACCAGTTCTCGGCTAGAATCCTTATTACCTTTCAATCATCGACAAATTCGGCCTTCAAATGAATTGCATCGGCGCGCGCCGTGCTGGAAGCCAGATAATGGAAACATCGATACAGACGCAGATTTTTTATGAAATCGCGATGTCAATCGGAAACAGCCTCGATATAAGCAATATGCTCAAAGAGGGCCTTTCTGCTTACCTGAGAAAACTCAATTTTTCGGCTGGCATAGTCTTCGAAATGCGACAAGATGCCGGCGGCGCTTTGCGCTTCGCACCGATATTTTCCATGCCTCGAAACATGTCCGTTTCGACCTGCCGGGCCGTCATGGAACACATTCCGCAAGAGTTGCCCCCAGCCTCTCTTTCGGGGTTTATCGAGACACTGCCCATTTCCGGACAGGAGGATAAAGACCGTTTTTTCCACCTCATGGAACTTCCGGGTTTCGGGCTCCTGCTTCTTATCAAGAGCAGCTTTGACCCGGGGCCGGACATAATCAACTCGCTGGCCCCCCTTAACCGCAAACTGGCCGACTCCTGCCTCGCGTGCCTGCAGAACTCGAAGATTGAAACGGTCAATCAGCGGTTGACTCACGAGATTTTCGAGCGCCGGCAGGCTGAGGCTGAGTTGAAAAAAGTGTTGAGCGAACTGGAACTGCGTGTGGAAGAGCGCACCCGTGAGATCAAAGAGTCAAATGAAGCGTTGGCTTCGGCAAACCAGCAGCTCAAGGATGTCATTGAATTTCTCCCCGATCCAACTTGTGTCCTCGGCAAAGATGGCAAGGTGATGGCGTGGAACCGCGCTATCGAAGAGATGACCGGAGTGCTGAAGCAGGATGTGATCGGTAAAGCAGATTATGGCTGTTTGGTTCCATTCTACGGCAAAAGGCAGCCCTGTCTTGCGGATATGCTCGATAACAGCGACGAGGAGCTTGAAGCCAGGTATAAGGACATAAAGAGGAAAGGCGTTGTTTTGTCTGCCGAAACATACCTCCCATGTGTGCACGGCGGCAAAGGGGCTTATGTGTTCGCAGCAGCAGCGCCGCTGTTCGATGCTCAAGGCAGGCGCACGGGCGCCATTGAATCCGTTCGCGATATTACCGAACAGAAACAGGCGGAAGAAGCATTAAGACGCAGCGAGGAAAAGTACCGCGAGTTGGTTGAAAATGCCAACAGCATCATCCTCCGGATGGACAAGACGGGCAACGTGACTTTTTTTAACGAATTCGCGCAACGCTTTTTCGGCTACAGCGAGCAGGAGATACTTGGAAGGAATGTAGTGGGAACTATTTTCCCGCTCGTGGAATCGACGACCGGCCGATACCGGAAGTGGATAATCGAAGACATAGGACGCGACCCTGGCAGATACGCAGCCAATGTCAACGAGAACATGCGCCGCAATGGCGGGAGGGTTTGCATCGCCTGGACCAACAAGCCTATTTTTGACGAAAGCGGCGGGCTGGTTGAAGTCCTGTGCATCGGCAACGATATAACGGAGCGCGAACGTGCGCAGGACGAGCTGTTCAATTCCCGCCAGATGCTTCAGTCAATCTTGGACAACATCCCGCAGCGTGTTTTCTGGAAAGATCGAAACGCCATTTTGCTTGGCTGCAACAAGGCGTTCGCCTTGGACCGTGGTTACGAGGACCCGGGTGAGCTGATCGGCAGGTCCACATATGAAACTCACTCGTCGTCAGCAATCGCAGATCTTTACCGTGCCGACGATCTGGAGGTGATGCAAACCGGCAGGGCCAAGCTCAGATACGAGGAAGTACACATAAAAGCGGATGGCTGCAGGGGTTGGCTGATTACCAGCAAGGTGCCCATGTTAGACCGGGAGGGCCAGGTAATCGGGATTCTGGGAACTTACGAGGACATTACGGAGCAAAAGCTGGCGCGGGAAGCGCTGCGGGATAGCGAAGAGCGCTACCGTAGCGTGATTGAGAACATGCAGGACATCTTTTACCGGACCGATGAGAGAGGCGTGATTGTAATGCACAGCCCTTCAGCGGCCGTGCTCCTGGGATATAATGCAGACGAGATTCGGGGCCAACTGGTGGAGAGCTTTTGGATCTGTCCCGAGGAGCGTGAAAAAATGCTGCGCACCTTGCGGGAAGATGGTGTGGTCAGAGACTATGAGGTGACAATTAGGAAAAAAGACGGCTCGCCGCTTTCTGTTTCGGTCACAAGCACATTTCGTAAGGACGATCTTGGAAACATCCTTGGAATCGATGGGGTGATTCGCGATATCTCCGAGCGCAAGCGGTCTGAAGAAGAACGCATGCGCCTGGTGACGGCAATCGAACAAGCCTCCGAAGCAATCATCATAAGCGATTCAAAATCGATCATCGACTACGTCAATCCAGCTTTTACGGCTATGTCGGGCTATGACAGCGAGGAGGCTATCGGCCGGCATGCGCGTATCCTTAAGAGCGATAAACATGACCGGGCCTTCTACAGGAATATCCGGGAAACGCTGGCAGGAGGACAGGGATGGTCGGGACGTCTCACTAACAGGAGAAAAGACGGCTCTTTCTACGAAACGGAGACTACGGTATCCCCCGTCCGCAACAAGTCCGGGGCCGTCATCTTCTATGTAAGCATCCACCGGGACATCACCCGCCAGGTGAAGCTTGAAAGGGACCTTCGCCAGGCGCAGAAGATGGAGGCCATCGGCACCCTGGCCGGTGGGATCGCCCATGACTTCAACAACATTCTGACGGCCATAGTCGGCTACGCGGAAATAGCCAGATTCACGCTGGCGCAGGCAGACCCGGTACGCCACAACCTGGATCAGGTGCTCGACGCAAGCGCCCGTGCAACGGATCTCGTCAAACGGATCCTCGCCTTCAGCCGTCAGACCGAACAAAAGCATCAACCCCTGCACATCGTCTCCGTCGTGAATGAAGCGCTCAAACTGTTACGTCCTTCTCTGCCTGCTACCATCGAAATTCGCAATGAGGTCTTACTTAGTCCGGAAGATGGAGTGATTTTTGCCGATCCAACCGAGATACACCAGGTGCTCATGAATCTTTGCACTAACGCGGCCCATGCCATGCGCGCCAATGGCGGCGTTTTGCTCGTTAGATTGTCTCGTGCGGTCGTTCAGGACAGCGAACACACTCTGCATCCTGACCTGGATACGGGGTCGTATGTGTGTGTCTCAGTAAGCGATACAGGCCACGGCATTGATCCTGCGGTCATGGAAAGAATTTTTGATCCCTACTTCACTACTAAAAGGATCGGTGAGGGTACGGGACTCGGGCTTTCGGTGGTCCAGGGAATCCTCAAGAATTATGGGGGTGCGATTACGGTTCATAGCGAGCCAGGTAAGGGAGCCGCCTTCGAGGTGTTTTTGCGAAGCATGGAGAATCAGACCCCAATCGAAACGGAGGCAGGGAAAGCGCTTCCCGTCGGAACCGAACGGATACTCTTCGTTGACGACGAAGCAACTCTGGCTGAATTAGGAAAGGAACTGTTGGAGTCTCTTGGCTACAAGGTCGTTGCAAAAACCAACAGCCTCGAAGCGCTGGAGGTCTTTCGAGCCGATCCTCATGGGTTCGATCTTGTCGTAACAGACATGACCATGCCAGGTCTAACGGGTGAAGAGATCGCCAGGGAAATTATCGCCCTCAGGCCTGGCATGCCGATCATCCTGTGCACCGGGTACAGCGAGCTCATAAATGAAACACAAGCGAGGGAAATGGGGATCAGGGAGTTCGTCATGAAGCCCTACATGATCGCAAGCTTCGCCGAGACCATTAGAAAATCGCTGAATACGCATTGAAGGTTTCAGGAATTGAGGAATTCAAACGAACTGAGAAATTTTAATTTCAAAATAAAACCTGCAACACAGAGTCTATTTTTCGTAGCCTCTTTTCAATAGTCTGGGTCTGCTCTCTTCCGATTCTGCCGATTTTGTGCAGGAAATGCAGGCGTTGAACTGCCCCGAGGAGCCCCTCGATTGCTGAAGAAGTGTCCAGATCGTTGTTCATGCCTGCCTCGAATGAAGCCGTGAGAGCCTCGGTTAGGCTGCTTACAGCTTCGTCCTCTACAGTCTGTTCGGTTTTCTCCCGGGGGATCAACAGCTCTCGCGTCATTGTTCTCAGGGCATCGAGCTTCGAACTTTGTTCGCGAACTCTATCCATGCACAGGTTGAGCTCTTTGCGGTATTGCCTCGACAGGAGGTAATAACGGATTTGCTCCCAGGAAAAGCCCTGCTCGATGAGAGTTTCGGGGTAAACTATGTTGTGCAGGCTTTTCGACATTTTCTTTCCGTCGGCCAGAACATGCCGGCCATGCAGCCAGTAGCGCGCCAGTTCTTCACCTGACACCGATTCCATAACGGCGATATTGTAGTCGTGATGCCTGTAGATGTTGTCTATGCCTCCGCAGAATATGTCCAGGCAATACCCCAGGGTTTCAGAAATCATGGCTGGATCCTGCACGTTCCAGGAAGGCCTCCCCCTGCCAATCTCGGTGTCCCAGCAAACTTCATCGTCGCCATTGCACCCGTGCCAGAGGATGAAATCGCCACGGTTCCACCTGAGTCCCGTGTATGTGTCCCGCTTGAACCGCTTCTTGGTTTTAGGCCATTTGCTCATGTCCAGCCGAAACAGTTTGCCGAAATCCTTGAATTTAAGGGGATCGAAGAAAATGTCGGCTTTGTATCTGTAGGCATAACCTTTCTCGATCAACTTACGGATCAGGTAAACGGCCTGCTGGACGCTCGTTGACGAGCGCGGAATTCGCTCAGGCAATTTTATCCGCAGCCGTCCTGCTTCCTCGATAAAGCGTCCGGCTATGGCCCCTGTAAGTTCTCCAACCGGCAGGCCGCGCTCTTTTGCTTCCTCGATGGCCTTGTCTTCGATATCCGTTAAGCTTATCACTCGCTTGACTTCATATCCCTGGTACTCCAGATATCTTTGAAGTAAATCCTCCCAGATGAACGTACGATAATTCCCGATATGAGGGGCGCTGTAAATCGAGGGTCCACAACTGAACATCCTGACCGCTCCCCGCGCGCGGCCGTTTTTCAGCCTAAAAGGTTCTTTTTGTCGAGTCATGGTGTTGTAAAGCTGAAGCATCGGTTCGACCCCATCCTGAAACGGTGAGTTCAGGTAAACGTGTATACAGGTGAATCGGTTAACGGACCTGGCAAAGATCGTAGTGAAAGCCATGTCCAAAAACCCCGATCCGGCATTCTTTATGGCGACCAGGGATTTCAATCTCTCAGAATTTAGATCGATTTTGCGGTTTTGTAAAGCCGGGTAAAATATTCGAGCCCATCGGCGAATGGAGCCTGCCCGGGACATGAACCCGGGTGTGTGGCTTGTTCACCGCTTATTCTGCGATCTTTTTTATGAGTACTTTTCGGACCCTGCGTCCCTCCATTTCGACTACTTCAAAGTCGTACCCGCAGCACTCGAAGATGTCTCCTGCAGCCGGCACTCTCTTGAGGTGAGACATTGCAAAGCCGCCCAGCGTCTGAAATCGCCGGTGCCGCTCACCGGGCAGTTTGCGTATGTGAAAAAAGGCTTTCAATTCGTCAACGGGCAGCATTCCTGCGACCAGCCACGTGTCTGCTTCCCTCTGAACAATCGGAGGCTCCGCCGGCATTTCTTTCGAAGCAATGTCGCCGACGATGGCCTCCAAAATATCCGTGAGGGTTATAATCCCCTCGATCGTACCATATTCGTCGACCACAACCGCCATTTGCTGGCCCGATTGTCTGAAGCTCTCCAGTACTTTTAGGGCATGCGTGCTCTCATGGACGAAAAGCGGCTTATGCATCGAGGCCCTGAGATCAAGCGGCTTGCCGCTCAGGCAGTTCGCAGCGATATCGCGAACATGGACTACCCCCCTGATACTTCCACCCTTCTGGCCGACTGGAAACCAGGTGTAAGGACTGCTGGCGATTTTTCGCCTGGTCTTGTCCAGTGACTCGCTTATATCCAGCCACACGACCTTGTTGCGTGGAGTCATCATCACCCCGACACGGCGGTCTCCGAGCCGGAAGACTCTTTCCACCATATCCTGCTCGGCTTCTTCGAATACGCCTGCAACCGTGGCCTGCCCTATGAGCATGCGGATTTCCTCCTCGGTTATGGGCGCCTCCGTCGTTGGCTTGAACCTGAAAGTGCGCAGTACGATATCGGTTGAAAGGCTCAGTACCCGGATAATGGGTGAGGTTATGGCGGAGAGTCTTGCCATTGGTTTTGCAACCGCCGAAGCAATACGCTCGGGGGTGGATACGGCGATCCTTTTCGGGATAAGCTCGGCCAGAAGTGAGAAGTAGGTGATAAGCCCGACAACGAGCGCCAGAGCTATTGAGTCGCTGTAGCGTCCTATGTAGGGGATCGGCGAGAGGGTCGCGGCCACATGGCCGGCAATGCTTGCCCCACCGAAAGCTCCGCTTAGAACGCCGATGAGCGTTATTACGATCTGCACGGTTGCCAGAAAACGATGTGGGTTCTCGGCCAGATCCAGAGCCACGCCGGCATTCGAGCTTCCCTCCTCGGCGTGCCTCTGCAGCCGCGTTTTGCTCGACGAGACGACGGCAAGCTCCGACATAGCAAAAAGACCGTTCGTCAGTATGAGCAGCAAGACAATAATGACGTCCAGTATGCCCCAAAGCATTTTTTTCTCCGATTTGCCTTTTTCTTATAAGCGTTGTGGCCGTTCGCAGTTCAGGAGTTGACCCATTCACCGATTCGACTCGCGAAATCGAAGAGGCGGGTTGTGATCCCCGCCTCAAGTATTCATTCTTTTAAGATCGGGCCGCCGGCCCGTCAAACCACGGAAACGGAGCTCGCCTGGGCTCCCTTGTCCCCTGATTGCTCAATAAAGGTTACCTCCGTTCCGATGTTGAGTACTTCGAATTTGCCATCGAGGACCGCGTTCTTATGAAAGTAAACCTCACGTCCCTCGAGTGTCATGAGGAACCCATAGCCTTCCTCGGTAAATACCTTGACCACCCTTGCCACCGGCTTCTCGAAGTGAGTCTTCACCTCACCCCTTTGCTTTTCCGCGTACTCCGCTACGCGCCGTTTGGCGGTTTCAAACGAATTTACTATCGCCACATGCAGGTCTTCGTCAGGATCTCTTTTCACAATCAACTCACCGCCTGGTACGGTTATGTCGATTCTGACGTTATACATTATTCCGCTTCGCCTGCTGCGGTGAGGTATGTCCACTTTCACCCGGCAGCCGATGATCTGGTCGTAGAACTTGTCCAGTTTTAAAGCTTTGTCCCGGATAAGCTCTTCGGTTTCAACGTTGATGCGCACGTCGCGTGCGCTGATTTCCAGTGGTAATTTCATAAGATTCTCCCCTTATACTCTCTCCTTAAAAGTTAGTCACGCCGATGTTATTCTTTAAGAGCGGTGGCGATGCGGCTCCCTGATTCCAGCGTCCTGTGAACCGGACATCGGTTGGCGATCTCGAGGAGTCTCTGCCGAGTGGGCAGGTCAAGGTCCCCCTGCAGCTCGATCTCCCTTTCAATGAAATCTATTTTGCTCTTCGGGTCTTCGCAATCCTGGCAGTCTTCCGCATGGATTTTCTCGTGCCTTAGTCTTACGATAATGGAGTCCAGAGGCAGTTTCTTGCGGTCCGCATACGTTCTGACGGTCATCCCTGTGCAGGCGCCAAGGGCCGATACCAGCAGGTCGTAGGGACTCGGGCCGCTATTGGCCCCTCCCACCGAGATCGGTTCATCGGCGACCAGGCTGTGTCCGTTGGCTATAATCTCGGTCCGAAAGCCGGTCTTGCCCGTGCGGGTTACGATTCTGTTGTCGGATAGTTCCGGCTGAATATATTTTCTCTCCGAAATCCTGAGATATTTCGACGCCCAGGCCCCAAGCACCGAGCCGACATAGAGGGAATCTTCGCGCATGGCGAGAAGGTGATCGGCCTTGTCCAGCGAAATGAAGCTCTTCGGATGCCGCGCCGCAGTAAAGAGCTTCGCAGCCTGATCAATCGATACGATCTGGTCTACCGGAGAATGGAAGATCAAAAGGGGTCTTCTAAGCGAGCGTACCGCCTCCTCCATGTTGTCCTGCTGCAGATCGCTCAGGAACTGTTTCTTTATCTTGAAGTCTCTGCCGGAGATATTAATTGTAGTCTCGCCGTCTTTTTCGATCTTTTCATGTGACGGACCATCCATGAATCGAAGCAGACCCTTGAGATCGGCGGGCGCGGCAATGGTCGAAACCGCTTCGGCGGAGGGGATCCTTGGGGCCGCCTGAATAACTGCCGCCCCGCCGAGCGAATGACCGATAAGGAGTCTGGGGGCCTCATAGGCGTCTCTTAGAAAATCGGATGCCGAAACGAGGTCTGCCACGTTCGACGAGAAACTTGTTTCAGAAAAATCCCCCTCACTTTCACCAAGGCCGGTAAAATCGAACCTCAGAACTGCTATCCCATGCTGCGCCAGTGCCCTGTTGATGTTCACGACGGCATTGAAGTTCTTGGTGCAGGTGAAACAGTGGGCAAAGACGGCAAAAGCGGTTGGCGTCTCGTCGAGCGGCAGGTCCAGGCGAGCGGCGAGCCGTTTCCCATCCTGGTTCTTGAAATAGAGCTTCTGAAGTTGCATGAGATCCTCCGAGCTTGCTCGGTAATTTGCAGTAAAGCGGCCGAAGCGGCACAAATGGCTTGGAAACTCTCCCCCGGTTGACTTTAATCATTTTGCGGTGTTCCGCAATCCGAAGAAGGCAGTCTGTCCGGTGACCCGTACGTATGTGTGTCTGTGTGTGCATCTCCCAGCTTTATAACGGCAGGGTTCAGGCGCTTCCCGCATCCATCCCGTATCCGTCTTCCGTTCTGCTGAAAACTGCTGTGGACAAATTCGCTTGCGTTATGGGAAAAATTTCACTAGAATACACGCTGGCTTGATTGGAGTTTTGTCTTCCTGTATTCTGATCGATAAGCTGTTTTGTGAGATTTGGCTGGCAAGGCAAAAACAAAAGGAGGAGAGCCCGGAATGAAAAAAGGAAGGTTAGTCTCGTGTTTGGCCGTTGCAGCTCTATTCATCTTCGCAGCGGCGTTGCTGGCATTGGCCGCCCAGCAGGCGCCCGATGAAATCACACTTAAACCCGCGATTTGGCCCACTCCGACCAAAACGGCGGTGCAGTTCAACCACAAGAAGCATTCGCAAGAATACAAGATTGCCTGTAATCAGTGCCATCATATCTATAAAGATGGCCAGAACACATGGAAAGAGGGCGACGAAGTCCAGAAATGCGAAAAATGCCACACAGAAGCGACGGTCCAGGGTGAGGTGAAACTTCCCCCGGATCAGCAGAAACTTAACCTCAAGCTCGCATTTCACAAAAATTGTCTGCCCTGCCACAAGAAGCTGAAGGCGGAAAAACCGGACACCAAGGCCCCGACAACCTGTACAGGATGCCATCCGGGCGCAAAAGAAGAAAAGTAGTTCCCGCGCAAAGTTTGAATCACAGTTTGAATCATGAAAAAAGCCCACGTCACAGCCGTGGGCTTTTTTGCATCCTCGTCATCACGCCAATAAAATACCTGGCGGAGCCTGCCCCGGGTTCTATGCGTTTTTGGCGTCCTTGCCGTCAGCAAAAAATAAAGCCGCTTGCTCCAATCGAGTCAAGCGGCTTGTTTGCGTATGGAACCCGGCCAAAATGACCAGAGGCAAACTAGACCTCTTCCACTGTGATTGCGCCCTGTTCGCAGACTTCCACACAGCTTTCGCAGCCCAGGCACTCATCCTCATTCACCGCTTCGGCCTTGCCGTCGACAAGCTCGTATACATCCACGGGGCAAACATCTACACATTCGGCGTCGCCAGTGCACTTGTCCTTGTCTATCGTTACTTTGAAGCTCATTTCTTCCTCCACTAGGGTTTATGGAATTCGGGCACAATCGCATCAGGAATTGTTATCAATTCCGTTGCTTCCGTCAATTGATAGGCCTTTTCGTACCCCCATACAAACTTAAAGTCAAGACGGAAATAGCAAAATAAATCCGGCATGGGCGAGGCCAAAAACCGCCTCGGCACGGGCAGCGCCAAGGCCGAGCGCAACCAGTGCGTGAAAAAAAATACAAAGCGAAGCCAAGTTCCTTTTACACTGCTTTTTTCAGTGTGAAAAGAAAAAAACGATTAACGGCTGATGGGGCAATAGGTGAAACCAGGGGCAGCAGAGAGCAGGGAATTTTTCCGAGATGGTGAGATGTCTCTGTCTCTTTCTCTCGCTGTTCCCCGCCCTCCGCTGATGTAGTGCGTGGGTGAACCACGGGATCTAAACGCAGCCGGTCGGTTTGGGCAGCCCGGCCATTTTACACGCGCCCTTACCCGGTCCCGATGGAAACAGCTCATAGATGTACTTGAGCTTGTATCCGGTGACCTTGGTGAGGATCCGGACCATCGGAGCGATCCCGTGCTTCCTGTAGTAATCCTGGAGCACGTGGATCACCTGCCAGTGCTCATCGGTCAGCTCGGTGATACCCTCGGAAGTCTTTACGTAATCTACCCACTCGGTGCTCCATGTGTCGAAGCTCGCAATGAAGCCGTCCTCGTCCACCTCAAAATTCTTGCCTTTAAATTCAATCTGGGCCATTAAGTTCCTCCTTCAATAGACCGTGGGGATGCTCTGAGATTCAGGCCGGACCCGGTCCAGTCCGGCATCAGCAGAAATTGATGTTTTAAGCCTCTTATATGATCCCGCTACGGCTATCATCGCATCGGCCCATAGCTCGTTTCCGGCTGCGTGCAGGTGCGAGTAGCCCGCAAGGACGTTCTTATAACAAATGCCGTCCCAGCCTGCCACTATTCCATGCCCCTTCTTCAATCTGAAGACGAAGCGGCAGGAATCGGGGTCGAGCCGGCCGGCAATTCTCGAATAATGGAATTCATGTCCCCGAATGGTCGTTCCTTCCGGGAAAAATGGATTAGGGCTGACGCACTCCATAACAGTATAGCCATGCCCTTGCGGTTTCGGCCCAAGACTTATCTCGAAAGGAAACACACCCACCATAGGATGGAGCTTTTCCCGGTGACGAATTCCACGACACAAAAACATCAGGCCGCCGCATTCGGCATAGACCGGCAAACCGGCATCCACGGCGGATTTGACTGAATCGCGGAAGACCTCATTGGCGGCAAGCCTGTCCAGATGAGTTTCCGGAAATCCGCCGCCAATGTACAGTGCATCGACGTCAGGCAAGGGCGCATTCTCCAGGCTGGAAATCCGGACGAGAGATGCGCCTCTTTCTTCGAGCGCTTCGAAATTCTCCGGGTAATAAAACTGGAACGCTGAATCCCGGATTATACCAATTTTAACCGCACAACGGCTAATCTCAGGGGCCGCAGCAGGCAAGGGGCAACCAAGAGCAGGGGCCTCAGCCGCCAATTTCCGGAGTGCCTCGAGATCGAGATATTCGCTCATTTTGGCCGCAGCAACCATGAGGGATTCCGGGCTGTCTTCGGCCTCGTCGAGCGGAACCAGTCCGAGGTGGCGCTCGGGGAAAAAGTTGCGGGTCTGCCTTGGGACCACACCCAGGACCGGAATCCCGCACCACTGCTCGATTGATTCCCTGAGCACCTGCTCATGCCTCTTGCCGGCCACATTGTTCAAGATGACTCCTGCGATGTTCACACCGGCATCGAGCTTCTGGCATCCCAGCAACATCGCGGCAGCGGTGCGCGTCACCTTTGTGGCGTCCAAAATCAGAACAACCGGGCACCTTAGAAGTTTGGCAAGCTCCGCAGTCGAATAGCTGCCGTTTGCGTCAACTCCGTCGTAGAGGCCCCGGTTTCCTTCGATCAGGCTTACGTCCGCCTTTGCGGAGCGCATGACAAATGAGCGCAAGATCTGCTCAGGGCTCATGAGAAACGGGTCAAGATTGTAGCACGAACCGCCCGAAGCAGCGCTCAACCAACCCGCGTCAATGTAATCGGGCCCCTTCTTGAAAGCAACGACACTCAGCCCAAGATGGCGCTTCCATGCGGCGCAAAGTCCCACGGAGATAAGCGTTTTCCCTGCGCCGCCGCGCATAGCCGCTACTATCAGGCGCGATCTGTTAACTTCCATATTCCGTCCAATAAGAATAGGTCATATGGGTCCAATCGGACCCATATGACCTAAATTTTTCTAGAACTTGAACTGTGTCGTCGTTCTCCAAGTCGTCATGGCAAGACGATAGTCGTCAATATGCTCATGGCCGAACTCCAGGCCGGTTTTCTCGAAGAAACGCTCCCATCCGATCCTGTTTATCCACTCGCCGATTCGCTCGTAACGGCGGGCACTGGCCGCATAAGCCTCGACGATGTTCTTGATCGTCTTGACCGTGGTCGGCCACCGCGGCGGTTCGTTGGGAATAAAGGGAACAGCCAGCTTCGAGAACATCGGGGTCGATTTCACGTTGGAAACCTTGCCCCCCACCCAAATCGCGATCCCGTCACCTTCTCCGTCCGCCAAAGGCAGGGCTGGGCACATCGTGTAGCAGTTTCCGCAAAACATGCACCGGTTGTTGTTGATCTCGACGCTCTTCCTGTCGCCGACCTTTTTGGGCTTGATTGCGGCCGTAGGGCATGCGGCGATTACCAGAGGAATTTCACAAACGTTCTGGACGCGTTCATCCTCGACGAAGGGCGGTTTTCTGTGAACGCCCAGAATTGCGATATCGGAGCAGTGAACAGCGCCACACATATTGAGGCAGCACGCCAGGGCTATTCGGACCTGCGCGGGCAGTTTGTGGCTTCCGAAATAATCGAAAAGCTCGTCCATCACGGCTTTGACTACGCCGGAGGCGTCTATGGCCGGGGTGTGGCAGTGTGCCCAACCCTGGGTGTGGACGATATTGGTGACGCTGTTTCCGGTCCCGCCGATGGGGAACCAGTTGCCGCGGCTGCGCAGGTCGGCCAAAAGCGGTTGGAGCTTGCTTTTGTCGCTGACCAAAAACTCGATGTTGTTTCTGGTTGTCCAGCGCAGGTGTCCACCGCAGTACTTATCGGCAATACTGCATACTTCACGGATGTAGTCAGTGCTGATTAGACGGGCTGAACCAACGCGCACCGAATAGATTTCCGCCCCGGATTCAGAAACGTGCACTAAAACGCCCGGTTCCAGGATTTCGTGGTATTTCCACGTGCCGAAATTCTCTTTGATAACGGGCGGGAAGTACTTGTCATATTTCGGGGGACCAATATCGGTAATACGGTCTTTCATTAGATTATTTGGATCAAAAGCCATCTTTTAGACCTCCTAAGCTTGATGCCGTTGACGGTAAGCAGCGCCATCATGCTCCCAGCCACCGGGAACTGCCGCTGGATCGTAGAAAATGTAGGGGTTGAACCGCGGCGTATTTACCATACGTGGATCGGGTTCGAGCTCGACTGCCTTGAGGAACTCGCGCAGACTGAGTCGTTGAATGGTCTCGCCAATGCGCTCACGGTTCTTGCCTTCTTCCATCCACCAGTCCCACACTTTTTCGACGAATCCCTTGAACTCGGTGTAGGGTGACTCCATCTTGATAAAGGGAATAACAACGCTCGAAAGCTGCGCGCCATCGAGTATAGGTGCTTTTGCGCCCACGAGAATCGTTGCGCCCCGATCAAGGCCCGGCCGAAGAGCCCTCGGCATTACACGAATACAGTGCATGCAGCGAACGCAGTCCTCGTTATAGATCTTGAGCGATTTGCCGTCATATTCCATGCACCCGGTGGGACAATGGTCTATTACTTCTGCCTTGATGTCAAAATCAGTACGCTGGCCGCCGGCTCCGCCATGGGGGACAAGCTCGCCGCCTACATAGGCTTTGACCGCTTCCTGGTCGATGCGGATATCGTCGCGCCAGGTACCGATAATCGAGCAGTCGGAGCGCGCGATGGCTGAAACGCAGTCCATCGGGCAGCCCGATGACTTGAACTTGAACTTATAGGGGAACATCGGCCGATGTAAAGCGTCCTGGAATTCCTGCGTAAGGTCGTAAATAATGTCCTGGGAGTTGATGCAGGCCCATTCGCAGCGGGACATTCCAAGACAGCCCTCCGGGGACCTCAAGTTGGAGCCCGAGCCGCCGAGGTCCATTCCGAGTTCATGGGTCAGTTCATAGAAAAGGGGCTCGAGGTGGTCGGTCGTAGTCCCGAGCAAAACGATGTCTCCCGTTGAGCCGTGCATATTGGTCAGTCCGCTGCCGCGTTTGTCCCAAAGATCGCACAGCTTGCCCAAAACTTCCGTGTTGTAGTACTTGCTGGCGGGCTGGTTGACGCGCATGGTATGGAAATGCGCTACATTGGGGAAAAGGTCGGGCCGGTCGCAGTAGCGGCCGATAACTCCCCCGCCGTATCCGAAGACCCCGACGATACCGCCGTGTTTCCAATGGCCTTCTTTCTCCTTGTAAGACAGCTCCATCAGGCCCAGCCAATCCTCGCACATGCGGTTGCCTTTGGCCGCCATTCTCTTCACATCACTCACGAAGCTCGGCCATGGGCCTTTATCGAGTTCGTCAAGCATAGGGGTTTCGTGTTTCAGTGCCATTCGTTTACCTCCGTTAGTGTTTCTCTTTAGCTTTCACTCGTACACGATTTGCCACGGAATCCGTGCTCTACTTCTTCTCACCTCCCTTTCACAGTGCGTATTTGTGGTTCTCTGGAATATCTCAAGTTCAGATCTTCGTGCAAATACCCAATGGGAATTACTCATCGGCAGGTTAGGGGAGGGCAGGGTTAGTTCATTCCCTCTTCTTCTTTTGCCACATCGCCTTCACTGGGAAGCATGTACATGGTCGTGCTCCCGCTCGACCAATACTTGAGTTTCCCTTCGCTGACCAGTTCGTTTACGACCTTCTTTGCCTGCATCATCTTCATTTCGGGAACGGCTTTGCAAAGGTCGTTGAAATAATGTTTGGTTTTCTTCTGCTGTTTTACCCAGTCCAGAATTTTCTGTTTCTCATCTTCGCTCATTCGTTTCTCTCCTGTGCGTTAGCTTTGAATATAAAGGGAGGGGTAACATTTTCAACCCCCGTTTGAAGTCCAAACTTGCCGAGTCGGCAAGCGCGAGAATTAATATTTCCGGCCAGTAACTCTATAGTAATTCTTTGTCAATAAAAAAATTCCGGTATTTCAACACTATCAAAGCATTGAGCGAAAAGGTCGCCGGCGCGGTCACAAGTATTTGAACGGCGAAGAGCAGCTAAGAGCTTTCCAACGAGGAGCCTATCAGTTAGAATGCCTTATTTTCCGCCTCGCACAAGGCGGGAAAAAGGCATCGGGACTGCACCCATCTGCGGAAACACCCTTGAGTTTAAAGGTTTTCCGCTTCTTTTTACTCGAACCTTGCTTATATAATCCATGGAAAGAGAAAACACAATGGCAAATACCCGAAATGACACAGACGCCAAACTTAATCTCTATATCAAGTTTTTGAAGGAACGACTTGCCTTCGAACCCCACTCTGCAACCATGCACTACAATCTGGGACTGGCTTACACACACAAGGGGCTCGTCGCTGAAGCCATTTCCGAATTCAAGCAGGCTATCGAGTGCGACCCGAATCTGGCCCAGGCTTACGTGAATCTGGGCGGCCTGTATGGGGAGGTCGAGCCGGAAAAAAGTATAGAGGCCAACACAAAGGCCCTTGAAATAAATCCGGACCTTGGCCCGGCTCACAGTAATCTCGCCTTTGGTTATCTCCGAGGCGGCGAACCCGGCAAAGCCATTTCCCACGGAAAAAGAGCGCTCGAACTCATGCCCGGCTCTCAGAAGGCCTACCAATTGCTTGCCGCAGCATATCTTGAGGCAGGGCAGGCGGAAGACTCCGCCGAACTCTCTAAGAAAATGATCGAGGCCGACAGCTCGTTTGCTTCGGCCCACTTCAACCTGGCGATCGCCCTTCGCGCGTTGGGCAAAGATCAGGAGGCAGACGAACACATTCGAAAAGCCCAGCAACTTGGTTATGAAACCAAATAAGCCGCATAGGACGTATAAGATCTATGTGGCCCCAATTTCCCTGTCCAATTTTTGAGGTAACGATGCAAATAGCCAAAAACAGCTTTGTTGTAATAGAATACAGTCTGCGTCTGGATGACGGTTCGTTTGTAAAAGGCGAAAATGCGCCTGCGTCGATGAATTTCATTGTCGGTTACGGCCAGATTCTCGATGCCCTGGAAAAAGAACTCATCGGCCTTGAGCAGGGAACGCAAAAAGAACTCATGATCCCTGCCCGTGACGGCTTTGGCGAGCATGAGGAAAGCCTGGTCCGGACCATGGCTCTTTGCGAGTTTCCCCCGGGCCGCGATCTGGAACCCGGCAGGTGGGCGATAGCCAAAAACAAGGCGACCGGGGCACAGTACAGCTATCTTATCAAAGAAAAAACCGATTCGACCATTACGCTCGACTACAACCATCCCCTGGCTGGAAAAGACCTCTATTACCGCGTAAGTGTGGTGCTGGTAAGACCTGCGGTTGCCGAAGAGTTGGAATTTTTGCGCCCGTGCGAGCACGGCCAGGCGGCCTCTGAGTAAATCACGCACAAGGTGTAACTTCGATACTATTTTGGCGTAGCCTCAGCATGCGCAGTCGCAGAAGTTACTGACTGCTCACAGGCGGGATTGGTTTCCCATCCGCCTCCCAAAGCCTTATAGAGGGCGATTAGATCGGTGGTGATGTTGCAGTTGCTCTGCACGAGCGCGTTTTCGGCGGTGAAGAGCGAGCGCTGGGCGACCAGCACGTTAAGGAATTCGAGCAGCCCTTCCTTGTAGAGTTTCAACGACAGGTCAACGGCGATGGTGTTGGCGGCAACGGAGTTCTTGAGAGACTTGTAGTGCTCCTGCTCTTTGGTAAATGCAATCAGTGCGTTTTCCACGTCCTGGAATGCGCCTAACACGGTTTGGCGGTAGGCGATGAAGGCCTGTTCGGTCAATGCTTCCTGTACTTTGATATTCGATACGATCGCGCCGCCCTGGAAAATCGGCCAGGTTACCGAAGGGCCAAATGAATACGCTCGACTTGCACTAACCCACCAGGCGTTCAGCAGGTTGGTCTGCCAGCTCACCGTGCCGGTCAGCGAGAACTTGGGGAACAAATCGGCGGTGGCGACCCCGATCTGAGCCGTGGCGGAGTGCAGTTGCGCCTCGGCCTGGCGGATGTCGGGACGGCGGCGCAAAAGGTCGGAAGGCAGACCGGCGGGAATCTGCGGAGGCACGCCGGGGATATTGTCCGTTGGTGTCAACTGATCGAGCAGGTCGGCCGGCGGTCTGGCCAGAAGCACGCTCAACGCGTAGATGGACTGTTTTGCCGAGGTCTCCAACGGGGGAATCGCCGCTTCTGTTGCTGTTACGTTTATATCGGCGTTAGCGATGTCCAGGCCGCAGTCAAACCCTGCTTTCGCTTTCTGGCGTGTGATTAGCGCCGTGGCTTGCATAGATTTCAGATTTTTCTGCGCGACTGCTACCTGCTGTTGATAGCCGCGCAGTTGAACATAGTTGAGCGCAACTTCGGCGGCGAGAGTTACCTGCGCGAGGTTGACGCCTTCGGTCGAAGCCTGGATATTGGCGTCGGCCGATTCAACATTGCGCCGCTGTCCGCCGAACACGTCGAGTTCCCATGCCGCATCGAAGCCCGCCTGGTAGAAATTTTGGGCCGGGTTCGCCAAAGCTTGTGAGAGTAAGGTGGTTTGCCGCTGATATTCGGCGCCGGCAGTAAGCGTCGGCAACAAAGCTGCAACGGCGATGCCCCGTGCGGCGCGAGCCTGCCGTAGAGCAGCCACGGCGAGCTGCAGGTCGAGGTTCGTTTTCAGGGCGTCTTCGACTAACCGGGTCAGCACCGGATCATCGAACTGTTTCCACCATTGCGTCAGTTCGGCCGGCTGCGCGGTCGGAACCGAAGGATGCTCCGCCGGCGTTTGCTTTACGCCCTCCCACCCGGAAGGTGCGCCAGGACGAGGCGAATGAAAATCAGGGCCGACCATGCACCCGCTTAATGGCAACAGGATGGAAACACCTAAAGCGAACTGGATCAGCGCAAAAAGCAGCGGTTGCCATTTCGTTTCCATAAACACTACCTTACTCATATCGAAGCGCCTCGATCGGATCGAGTTTCGAGGCTTTATAAGCCGGGTAAAAGCCAAAAGCGATGCCGACAGTGGCCGAAACCACTACGGCGGCCACTATCGCTTCAATGGAAATCGCCGTCGGCCAGTGCAACACCAAAGATATAACGTATGAACTGCCGCGCCCCAAAAGGATGCCTATCGTCCCGCCGAGCAGGCACAGAACCACTGCCTCAGCCAGAAATTGCCGCAGAATGTCGTTAGGCTCCCCGCCGACCGCCATCCGAAGCCCGATCTCGCGTGTTCGCTCGGTGACCGAGACAAGCATAATGTTCATGATGCCGATGCCGCCTACCACCAGTGAGATCATAGCCACGGACAGGAGCAATTTGGTCATCAGTTCCGACGTCGAGGCCATCGTCTTGGTAAGCTCGGTCATGTCCCGAACGTAGAAATCATCCGGGTCGGAATCGCGGAGCCGATGCCGCTGCCTGAGCAAGGCGCCGACATCCTGGATCGTTGAAGAGACCACGTCGCCGGAATGCGCTGCGGTCAGGATCTGGTCGACATTCGGGAATCGAATAGGTGGCGATGCGTCTAACTGTTCCGTAGTTGTCTGCGTATAATAGAGGTTTTGCTGGAGGTACGGATAGATCATGTTGAGTCCATTGGTTTCCGCCGTGCTGGCGGCGTTCGCACTGCTCTGGTTGCCGCCGGAAAGGGTGGAAGCGACCACGCGATATTTGAGCGTAGTCCAAGGCGCAAGAAGAATATCGTCCTGGTCCAGCCCCATCAGGTTCGCGCCTTTCCTCTTCAACACTCCGATGACCTTGAAATCGACGTTTTTGATGCGCACGTGCTTGCCGACAGGCGACTCACCACTAAACAGCTCTTTTACAACTGTCTTGCCGATAATACACACTTTGCTGGAGTTAAGAACGTCATGGTCGGTGAAAGCTTCGCCTTCATCCATCTCGGTCCAGTCACGTATGTCGAGAAACCGGGGGGTAGTTCCATAGACGTAGGCCGGCACCCAGTTTAGATTGTTGTACACTACCTGGACGCGGGCGCGAACAACAGGCGCCACCCAATCGACGGAGGGACATTCTTTCAGGATGGCGTCCGCATCCTGTGGAGTCAATGTTATCTTTGAACCTGAACCGGTGGCCACGCCCGCAATGTTGACGGACCCCGGCAGGACTACGACCGTGTTGGCGCCTATGCTTGCCATTGCGCGCTGTATGGCTATAGAGGCGCCTTTGCCTATCTCCATCATCGTAATCACTGCCGCGACGCCGATAATTATGCCCAATGTAGTCAGTGCAGCGCGCATGACATTGTGGCGCAACGCGTTAAGGGCCATTTTCGACGTGAAGTAAATTCTCATCGCGCGAATCCGACCCTCAGCGACGAAGCATCGCTCTCGATCAGGCCGTCCTTGATCCGAATGGTGCGCTGAGCGTGTTCAGCGACGCTGGGATCATGGGTCACCATGATGAGGGTAATACCGTCCGTTTGGTTGAGCTGCTGAAACAATGCGAGAATCTCCTCACTGGTGTGCGAATCGAGATTGCCGGTCGGCTCATCGGCGAATAGCACCTGCGGACTGTTGATAAGCGAGCGGGCAATCGCAACACGCTGCTGTTCACCTCCCGAGAGTTGGGAGGGCCTGTGATGGTGGCGGCCTGCCAGGCCCACTTTCTCGAGCAATTCGGCGGTGCGCCGTTCCATTTCACGCTCACTGAGCCTGTCCCTGCAATACATAAGCGGCATGAGAACGTTTTCAAAAGCGGTCATTCGCGCCAGCAGGTTGAAGCTCTGGAACACAAACCCGATCATGCGGTTGCGCAACCGGGCGCGTTCTTTTGCCGTGTATCCTGCGATTGCCCGGCCATCGAACAGGTATTCACCCGAGGTCGGGCGATCAAGGCAGCCCAGAATGTTCATCAGGGTGCTCTTGCCTGAACCGCTGGCCCCCATCAGAGCCAGGAGCTCACCGCGGGCAACCCGCAGGGAAATCCCCTTCAGGACCGGCAGATCGACCTCGCCGAGATGGTATATTTTGTTGATGTCGTGAAGTTCGATGAAATCCATATCAGGTGCACTCCCCTGCATGTCTCAGTGCGGGCGGTGGAACATATTTCCTTGCGGCATAAAAGGATTCTTGTCACCCTCGGGTTCACTGCCCGCGGGTTGCCGTTTGGTTTCGCCCGTGACTACTTGGATGCCCTCGGTAATTGCTTTGCCGCTTACTTCTGTAAGCATGCCGTCGGTCAATCCGACGTTCACATGGACAGGCCTGACGAAAGCACCTTCATGCACCCATACCGTCCCGTGCGACTGAGGTACCCCGCTTTCCGCAACAACTTCATGTTTGCTTGCGGGCCGCTCGGCTGCAGTATGGGAATCAGGGCGAGATCCATGATCTATTTGTCCGGGCCGGGGAGACCAGCGCAGGGCGGCATTTGGCACGAGCAGCACGTTCTGACGGTGGCCGGTTTCGAATTGCAGGTTCGTTGTCAAATAGGGCAAAAGTTTGCCATCCGAGTTGTCATGGTTTACCTCGACGGTGTAGGTGACGACGTTCTGGGACATGGTAGCGTTGAGCCTGATCTTGTTGACCACGCCCTCAAAGACCTGGTCACCAAAGGCATCGACCGTGAAATTTACCGGCTGGCCGGGGTGGATCTTGCCTATATCAGCCTCGTTCACCGATGCCCAGACCTGGATGCGATTGAGGTCCTTGGCGATTAAAAACAGGCTTGAAGCGGCCGTGCTGGAAACTATAGTCTGACCGATGTTGACACGCCGGTCAACGACTACGCCATCGACCGGCGACTTGACGGTACAGTATGCGAGGGTTTTTTCGTCTTTTTTCAGTGTGGCTTTGGCCTGCTCCACGCCGGCTACCGCCATCTCCACTGCGGCTACGGCAATGGCCAGATTGGACTTTGCAGTCTCGTAAGTGGCCTTGTATTGATCGTAGGTGGTGGCCGCCAAGGCCTGGGAGGGTCCCACTGTCCGGGCTCGGCGCCAGTCGGCCTCAGCATCCACCAGCTTGGCTTTCATCTGGGGCACATTGGCTTTCGCATTGACCAAGGTGGCCATGGCCTGTTGCAACTGCGCTTTGTCGATTTCAACGGCTGCCACATAGAGTGTGTCGTCTATCAGCGCCACCACGCCGCCCGCCTTCACTACCGACCCATAGTCGACGGATTTATCATTTACGTCCCGGCCGAAGCAGGTAATTATCCCGGTAACCTGCGACCCCACATCGACCACCTGCTCAGGCTCGACGGTCCCGGTACCGCTTATCCCAGACGAAAGATCGCCCCGCTTCACCGCTACAGTGTGGAACGTCAGCCCCTTATCATGCCCGTGCCACAACCACCAGGCGCCGGCAGCGCCCACCAGGGCCAGACCGGTAACCACCAGCGCCGCTATGCCAAAAAACCGCCGCATAATTCTCTCCACACTTCCATCTTGCACTTAAGTGATCGGTATTGTGTTTGGACCGAGACAATTCCGGCCCCAGTGAACGATTTTAGCAACAATTAACCTGAAGAGGCGAGCAGATACTAGTTAAGAATTGTTAAATTCCCGGAATACTCTTGTCTCTGATTGCTTCATGAGTAAAGCGGTAAGCAGAGTAGGCAGGCAGTAATTTTTGAAGGTCTCTACAATGTTTTCCTCAACCGATCGTGATTTGCCTTTTCGCGTCCCTTAAAGCTCACCCACCCCGGCCTTTTTCTTCAACCAGGCGCAAAAATCCACTATGGTTTTTGCCCGGCCCTCTCCCTGGAGCACGCCGCGGCACAGCTCGAAAAGCTCTCTGTGGACCGCAACCGATTCCTCCTTGCCTCCGGCCGACTCGTAGTATTCCCGGACAAGGGCGCCTGCCTTGACGCTGGCGGAGCCGAAGATCCTCTCCCTGGGGTCTTTGGGTTCCTCGAAAGGCTCCCAGTTTTCGTATCCGATCTTGAGGACTCGTTCCTTACCACGCTTTGCCATCCCATCGAAAATTGCTTTCTTTTTGAATTCGTACTCTTCCCTGTCATTCATTTCACACTCCAAGTGAGGTATGCCGGGTGTGGAGGTTTTTCCGATTCACGCGTTGACCCACTCACCGATTCACCTACCAGAATAGTTTAAGCCTTTTTTTCTTGAATTCCTTCGTACTGAAAAGAATCCGGTAGTTGTCGAGTCCGGTCGCAGCCGCGAGCCTGTCCGTGATGGACTCGCATTCCTGCCGACTGCGTCCATGGATCATAGCATACAGGTTGTAGGGCCACTCAGGGTAGGCATGCCTGCTGTAACAATGGCTGACCTCGGCGCATGAGGCCAGGATTGCGCCAGTACGGTCGATCCGGTCGATGGGACATTGCCAGACGACCATCCCGTTGGCGCTAAATCCTACCTGACGATGATTGAGTACGGCGGCAAATCGCCGAATCGTGCCCTGGCGCATCCAGTCGGAAACCGTCGCGAGAAGTTCAGGCTCCTCTATTCCGAGAGAATCGGCCCACATGCCGAAAGGCCTGGGGACGAGGGGCAAGTCCTCCTGGATACACTTGACGATTCGTATATTTGCAGGGGTTGGACTGAAGTTCGCATTTGATTCGGTGGGCGGCAGCTCAGTTTTTTCTTCCGAGTGCTCCCAGTCCCCGTCTTCCAAAACGTCAAGCACGACTGCCAGCTTATATTTCTTGACGGCAGGCAAAACAAGCGCGGGCAAGGTGGCGGGGCCGTCCCCAGTGTATGCGGCTTTGGCGGAAAGCTCTGAAACAACCGCCTCGAGACTCTGCCCGGGAGGCACCGCAATCGTAAACCACATATTGAAGGCGCCCGGGCGCAGGTAGTTGTGGCTTACTCCCGGATAGGCGTTAACCGTTCTGGCAGCGAGATCCAGCGCTTTTTGCGGCACGGCCATAGCTACAAGGCTGCTCCGATATCCGAGCGTCCCGGTGTTGAAGATAGCGCTGATCTGCCGTATAGCCCCCTTCTGCTTCAACGCCCCGATTCGTTCCCGCACGTCCTGCTCGGAGATTCCCAACCCCTCGGAGAGGACTCGAAACGGGTCGGAAACTATTGGAAATGAACGCTGGACGCGGTCCAGAAGGACCCTGCTCGTGGAATCCAAAACATTACCTCGCGAGGCGTCGAAATCACTCAACTGGTTTTGCACGCTCACTGGTTGGCCTGTTCCCCCAGTGGCGACACAAGATCGGGGCCGACAAATCATCACAAAATATATACCGGTCGATATTCTAAGACAAGCAATGCTTTGCTGTTGCTCGCGCCCGGACGACGTGGCGAAGATTTCCCAGCGGTGCAGCCTAGATTGTATTTCTGGAACTGAAAAATTTGTTGTACTGTACGTAACGAGAAAGATGGTTGACCCGGGAGCGTAGAGGGTGAATTATCTGCCTGATTTTTCTAGTGAAACAGAAAAAGGAGGCAGAAATGGACCCGGCAACTATTTCATTAGATTCAGTAAATCCCCCAATCCAGCAAGGACACCCGCCAGCAGGGCCTTGCCGCATTCCCCGGACAGCGCCACGCCAAACGGAGAACCGTGAGTACCTGGACAAGCAGATTAACATCCTCAGGCAAAGCAAGCTTCCCGGAAAAGAGCACGCCGAACAATACCTGTCGCACTTGTATCGAAAAAACTGCCGGTCCGGCACAATCGAGGCCAATCAAATATCTATCAGGTTGTTTCTACAGTTCATCGGAAACCAGCAAGGCATAATCCATCTCGATCACGTCACCAGGCGGAGCATAGAGGCATTCGTCGAGCATGAGCAAGACCGGGGCCTAAAGGCTAAGACGGTTAGCGTCCGGCTTATGGTGGTGCATGCCTTCCTTCGGTTTCTTGTCGAGGGGGATGTGATTGATCCGAACGTTCTCAGAAAGAAAATAAGGGTGAAAGTGCCGGAGGCGCTGCCGAAAGCCATCGAACCTGAAAATATAAAGGCTCTTTTTGCGGCAATCGATCATGTTCGTGATCGGGCCATGTTCCTTATGCTCTTGCGGACAGGAATGAGAATAGGCGAACTTCTGGATTTGAAAATCCCTGAGGTCAACCTGGAAGAAAAGAAGGTGATCCTCTATGAAGCGCAGAAGACAAGGGTCGGAAGGGTGGTCTATTTTAGCGATGACGCTAAAGAGGCCCTGTGTTCCTGGCTCAAGGCAAGAGACCCCGAAAAGGAGTTTGTCTTCTACGGGCAGGGAAGAAATCGCCTGGGTTATACAGGGGCTCAGCTAAGGTTTGAGAAATACATTGAAGCCGCCGGCCTGTCGCCAATGGGCTACACGATCCACTGCCTTCGCCACACCTTTGCAAGCGAGCTCCTGAATGCCGGGATGAGGCTTGAGTGTTTGCAGCCCCTCCTTGGGCATACAAGCCTGGAGGTGACCCGAAGATACGCCAGGCTCACCGACAGGACACGCGAGGAGGAATACTTCCGGGCAATGGCAATCATCGAGAAAGGAGCGGCCGGTGGCCATTATCGATTCGATCATTAACTTCAGAAGACATCTGAAGAGAAAGAATTACTCGCCACGAACCGTTCGCGACTACATGAGCACTCTCAAACAGTTTGTGGTCTGGCTGGATTGTCCCATCGAAGAGGCGAGCAACAAAAAAGTGCTCTGGTTCATTGACTATCTTCTCGATAAGAAACTTAAACCCAAGACGATAAACTGCTATTTGGACAGCATCCGCTCATTCTACGACTACCTCAGGGAAAGCGAGGAGTTGGAGATCGCAAATCCGGTAAAGAGTGGCTATGGCCTCCGGCTTTCAAAGCCTCTTCCACGGTTTTTAAAGGACGAAGAAGTTTCACGGTTTCTCGAAAAACTCGAAGGCCCGAGGGACCGCGCCATGTTCCTGCTTATGCTCAGGTGCGGTCTTCGAGTGGAAGAGGTTGCATCCCTCACTCTCGGCGCACTTGATCTTAGACGGGGAAGTCTTCTGGTCAAAAGCGGCAAGGGTGCAAAGGATCGGGTGGTTTATGTGAGCCCGGATGCCCACCAAGCCCTGACATGCTATCTGAAGGAAAGGTCCCGATTGAAATCGAAATCTGTCTTCCTGGTCGAACGTGGACGGTTCAAAGAAAAGCCAATATCGGCACGAGGTATCCAGAAGAGGATGGAGTATTACGCGGGTGAGAGCGGCCTCAAAGTTTCCTGTCATCACCTGCGGCATACCATGGCCACTCAGCTTCTCAATGCCGATGCAGACATTACGATTATCCAGGACCTCCTTGGCCATAGCCGGATTACAACAACTCAGAGGTATTGCAAAGTATCGAACCGGAAAGTGGAAAGGGACTACTACCGGGCAATCGATCTGGTAGTGAAAAGAACTTCGCCCCTGGAAACCGCACCGGTGCCGGGCGATTCATAAGCTCATACCACTTTAACCCAGCCGGTGGAGTGGGGAAACTCCAGTCGCCCTATGGGCTCCTTCCGTTTCCCCCCTCCACCGGCACCCCCACATTTTGGTGGTGGGGCAAATCAGTTTGACAAAACCGCCTCGGCGTTGGGGGTCGCTCCCCAGCGGCCGGGAGGGCAAAAAACTCTAGCGCAGAAAGATTCGGATCAGATATACTGATCACCGAGAAAAGATCAGGGAGTCTGCAAAGATGGAAAATCAGATAGATATGAAGAAGCCAATAGTTAAGAGCAGACTTCCGCTAAGACCCAATCATCACTAGAAAAACAAGCTCTCATTACGTACAGTGTTGTACTGTGAAGTTATGAAAAACGGCGTTCCATGATCGTGGAATTATATGGAAACTCCACAATGCCTTGTCAGGCGTCAATAAATGCGGAAGGATGCGACAATGTCAGTTAATATCAGAATCATCCATGCGCACGAATTCATCAAGGCGACCCCGGAAGGACCACTCGACCTCGAAAAGGCTAAGAACGTGCTTGTTGAGATCGCTTCAACGGCAGCCTCTTTGGCCGACTACGAAATAATCCTGGACTTGCGAAAGGCGCGGGTGGCAATGTCCACAACCGACCTTTGGTATCTGGCGACTGAACTCAGCGATCTTCGTAAGGCCTTTTCCCGACGAAAGACAGCCGTTCTTTGTCCAACCGAACAATTTGACCAGGCAGGGTTCTTTGCACTCTGCGCCCAAAACAGAGGCTTCGCGGTCAGGGCATTCAATTCTTTCGAAGATGCAATCGAATGGCTTATTGATATGGGACCTGAAGTCTAACGTTCATAAGGTCCTTGCTTGATGGCAAATATCCAAGGCCTGGCTGACCATGGGAAGAAAACCCGGTAGCGGTGTTCCATCAATAGGATGTTTTATAAGCACAGGCTCGAAACTGGTCCCACTCGATGCCGCGTCCGAACGGCTTGCTTTACCCGGCAATCCGCTCACCATGAGTGCGCCCATAACATACGGCCAATACATGAGTTCGGTTGCACGCCTACTTTCCGAAAACTCTTTCATGGCGTTGAGAAAACTTCTCAAAAAACAACTCAAACCCACCCCGAAACTTGATGCTGCATCGAACATCGAACTTATCGCCGAAAAACACGGAGCGCTCTATAGCGTTTCGCGCCTCCGGATACGTTTTCCCGATGATGAACGCTCTTTTGCAGTAAATTGCGCTTTCTCGCCCGATCAGCAGGCTTTTCTCGATGTCGAAGTGAGGCGCCTTGCGAACCTTCACGCCAGGTTCGGCCTCCCATACCTCCCGCTGCTTTTTATTTCAGCAAAAGCCCCGGGACTCATGCTGTCCATCGCCGAGTGGTTCGAAAACCATCACGAGTTCCACCTTTCAGCGCACGCATCGGGAGTCCCCGCCATAAACGTGTGGAGACCGAGCGGAGGACCGCGATTCCTCGACGCCGAAAAAACCGGGGAACTCTACACGCAGGCTTCTAAAATCCTTACATTATACCTTGATAGCCGGTCTTTTTCGCAGATCTACCCGTGGCACCATGCGGCAGGTGATTTTGTTGTGGACGAAAGCCGAATTCCCCTAAGTCTCCGGTTGATAACCGTTCGAGGCTACCGGCCGTTGCTTGCGCGAAAATCCGATTGCAGAGACAAGATGTTGGGATCGCTGCATTTTTTTGTGAATATGGGCATAAGGATGAGGATCGACAGGCTCGACGGGACCGGTGAGTTAGCTTGGGCGGGAGCGCATTGCCTGCCGGGGGTTATTCGAGGTTTTTGGGAGGCATGGGAAACGAGGGGTGAAAATACCCATTTGCCAAAAGCCCGCGAGATTCTTTCCCTGTTTTTGGACTTCTCCTCTGATGATAGGTTGGAGTTTGCTAAAATCGCAGCCGCCGACGGACGGGTTGAAGCCGATGAGGGCAGTTTTTTGCTTGCGCGCCTGCCAGGGCACGTAATCGAGCTTTCGGACGCCCTGGCAGATTTTAAGTTTCAGCTTTAGAATTTTAAGTTGTTAGACGTAGACAGATACCGATTTGCTGCTTAAAATTTTGACCTTAAACCGACTAAAGGCTTAAAACAAAATGGGCGACTTACCGCCTACCGATTATTCCGCACTAGACAGGCCGGAAATTTCATTCCGAATTTTCCATCCAAGAGCTGAAATGCATTCGTTCGCAAATACCAGTGCAAGTGACATCTCCATTCCGGTGGGAGACCAAATCGCTATAGGCGCCCATTTTCACATTGCGAACCAGGAGGCGCCAAATATCCTTTTTTTTCACGGTAATGGCGAAATCGTAGCCGATTACGACGACATTGGACCCATCTTCAACCGCATGGGTATCAATTTTCTGCCCGTCGACTACCGGGGATATGGCCGTTCGGGGGGAGAGCCGACGGTGAGTTCGATGATGAGTGACTGCCACACGATCTACGATTTCACCAAAAAATGGCTGAGCGATAACGACTACACCGGGCCATTCATAGTCATGGGCAGGTCTCTTGGCAGCGCCTCGGTACTTGAACTGGCCTCCGCGCATGCGGACAAAATTGACGGGCTCATAATCGAGAGCGGTTTCGCTTTGGCCGGACCTCTCCTGAGGCTCCTCGGGGTCGATCCCGCCAGTTTGAACTTCACGGAAAGCAATGGTTTTAGAAACATCGACAAGATAAAACAATTCTGCAAGCCTGTATTGATTATTCACGCAGAGTTCGACCATATCATTCCGTATTCCGACGCTTTGCTATTTTTAAGGGCGTCTCCGTCACCGGACAAAACGCTTTTAAAGATTCCCGGTGCAAATCACAACGACATTTTTTCCAGAGGTCTGAGGGAATACATGTCGGCTATCAAATTGTTTCTTGGACGCATAAGATCTTAGTTTAACTTAAATTTTGAGACTTTTATGAATTCAACGAAGACAACATTTGGGGTATTGCTACTCGCTTGCGCGCTGCTCTCAGGTTTTTGCCGCCCGGACGGGGCTGCTCGGGCCGCTCTAACCGACGAAATACAGGTCTACGATGCCGAGATCAACGAAGTGGGGCAATTCAGCGTCGAACTGCACAATAACTACACTGCGATCGGTCACCACGTACCCGATTTCCCGGGAGGCATCATCCCCAATCACACCCTGATGGGCGTCCCCGAATGGGCCTACGGCGTAACCGACTGGTTTGAGGCCGGGCTTTATCTGCCGGTTTATTCACTGACCGGAGAGGGACATCTTCTCTTTGACAGCACCAAACTCCGGGCGCTTTTCGTGACGCCTCACGCTGCCGAAAGAAGCTTTTTTTACGGCGTTAATTTCGAACTCAGCTACGACATGCCGCAATGGGATCCATCCCGTTGGGCGGGAGAGATCCGCCCGATTATCGGCGGCCGCATCGGACCGGTAGACATTATCGTCAATCCGATTTTCGATACCGAGTTTCGTAGTGGAATCAAATCGCTTGACTTCGTACCCTGTGAACGCGTTGCCTACAACTTCTCCAAGACCTGGGCGCTGGCGCTCGAACACTACGAGGATTACGGGCGGCTCTATGCTTGGGCGCCGCTCGACCAGCAGGATCAGACGCTTTTTTCAGTGGTCGATTACAAGGGAGAGCCGAACAGTGTCGAGTTCGGAGCAGGCCATAGCTTTACCGGCGGCGGCGAGTGCCTGGTATTTAAGCTCATGGTGACACACAATTTCTAGTGTGTTTTATTATTGCCGTATCATTTCGATAAGCTTTGGCACAATATCGAGAGCCGGGAGGCCGGTCAATGCATGTGGGCGCCAGATCATTTCTCATAACAATATTGCTCGCCATAACGGCAGTTTCCTGTGATTCTTTTCTCCATAAAAATCGCACGTTTTACACGAATAGATATTCGTTTGGATGCTCCTCTGCTGCGGACCTGGAAGAGGCCGTCAATTTTCTGAATTCCGGTCAGGCGGACCTTTTTTGGCTTAAATTCCAAAAAGGAGACAGCCCTGAATGCATAGAATTAAAACCAGGCTTTGAAGTCTGTATCCTTGAGGCAGGTCCCGGCGATAAAATCAGGATCGGAGCTTGCGGGGAAAAAGAGGGATTGTGGGCGCAGAAGACTGCGATCAGTAAGACCCGTGAGCAGGCATTGAGTATGCCCAATATGCTGCCTGCTCCTGCGCAAACGGGGATATCCGCTGAGGGCGGAGCCGAAAGGGAGCGTGAGCGGCTTATTCGCAAATCGCTTTCTGAAGGTAAGGTCAGCATCGGCATGTCGATGGATCAGGTTGAACAAGTCTGGGGGAAACCCGAACTGAAACGTAAAGCTGTCATGATCTCTAATGGAGGGAGGAGCAGTGGGATCGAATGGTCTTACAGCGATGGGGCTTCGGTGATTTTCCTGAATGGCGAAGCTACTCGACTGAAGGGTACCGGGACTAGAAAAATCGGCAAATGAGACGAGCATCGCTTCGCGATGAGTGAACAGTGGGCAGAAAAAGATTGGCGGGCCGTAAAACAGGTTGGCTTGACTATGGGAAATAGCAGCTTTATAATAAAAGCAGGTAAAGCACATAGGGTGTTTTCCCTAATTCGGTGACCATTCTGAGGGGTTGGCAGGTTCTCTGCCAACCCCTTTTTCAGGTCTGTAGCATCGCGCATTTCGATCCGGCATCTTGGCCCCGGGCAACGCCTATACTCATTATCAGTTGAGATTGTTATGGTTGAGAAGACAAAAGAAACGCTCCGGGAGATTTTTATGGCCGGAATACGTGCCGTCGACCCCGAAGAGGCCGTCAAACGCTACATTGAGCTGAGCGGGAACGAATTGAGGGTCGGCGGCAGTTCATACCAGCTTGACCGTTTCAAAAGAATATTCGTAACAGGGTGCGGAAAGGGAACCGCGCCTATGGCGAAGGCGCTGGAGCAGATACTGGGCGACCGGCTGACGGGGGGCTGGATTACCGTAAAATATGGTCACGGCCTGCCTTTGAAAAAAATCCGTGTAATGGAAGCCGGGCACCCGGTCCCGGACCAAGCCGGATTGGAAGCTGGCCAATATATCCTGGAGCGTCTCAAGGATTGCACGGAACATGACTTGGTTTTGTGCGCATTTTCGGGCGGAGGAAGCGCGCTTTTTCCAGCACCACGTCCTCCTCTTTTGCTCAAGGAAAAGCAGGTGACCACTCGGCTTCTGCTGGAGTGCGGGGCCACCATATTCGAACTTAACTCATTGCGCAAGCACATGTCCCTGTCCAAAGGAGGGCAACTGGCAAGGATTGTCTACCCCGCCAGGGTCGTTTCTCTATTTCTCTCGGACGTTGTCGGGGACCCCCTGGACGTGATTGCGTCCGGCCCAACAGTTGCCGATCCGAGTACCTTCGCCGATTGCATTCGGATCGTCGAACGATACGGGCTTTCCGAAAGACTTCCGGCTTCGGTGTTTGAGTTGCTGCGGAACGGCGTAAACGGGCTGATCGAAGAGACCCCCAAGCCCGATGATACCGTATTCGAGAGGGTTCAGAACCTGGTTGTCGGAAGCAATCGCGCCGCTTTACTCGCTTCGGCTCAAAAGGCATCCGAGCTTGGATTGGCTCCTCTGGTACTCTCCTCTTTTGTCCAGGGCGAAGCCCGCGAGATCGCGCAGGCGTTTACGGCTATAGGAAAGGAGATCGTGTCCTCCGGGCATCCGATTACGGCGCCTGCTTGTGTTCTGGCCGGGGGGGAAACGACGGTTACCATCAGAGGCGGGGGCAAAGGTGGCCGGAACCAGGAATTTGCCCTGGCCGCCGCACTCAGCCTGGAGGGGTGGCCTAAGATCTCAGTGTTGAGCGCTGGCACCGATGGCTCAGACGGACCAACAGATGCCGCCGGTGCTTTTGCCGACTGCGATACCTGCCGTGACGGCGCACACAAGGGTTTAAATCCCTTCGACCACCTTGCGCGAAATGATTCCTATAATTTTTTCAAAACGATAGGAGATCTTTGCATCACCGGCCCCACCCGCACTAATGTAATGGACGTGATCTGCATGATCGTAGAAACTTAACTCACAACTCAAAAGCAAGAAAAAGCGAAGGTTAGGGTCATTGCCCGATATCCGCATCAATGACATCACGCTTTACTATGAGGTGACAGGTAAGGGGCAACCGCTTCTTTTTCTGAACGGTCTGGGTATGAGCGTCCGGGATTGGGAAGGGCAGGTGGGTTATTTTGCGAAAAAAGACTACCAGGTCATAACATTTGATTACCGTGGACAAGGCGCTTCCGGCAAACCTGCGGGGCCCTACAGCATTCCGCTTTTTTGCGATGATACCGTTGGGTTGTTAAGGTCCATTAACGCCTGGCCCACCCACCTGGCAGGCCTTTCAATGGGCGGCATGATTGCTTTTCAGATGGCGGTCAGCCACCCGGAGTTGGTCAGGAGCATGGTCATTGTCAACAGCGGTCCGGATCTAACTCTGCGGACACGGATGCAAAAACTCGAATTTCTCAAGCGCAGATTAATTGTGCGGGTTCTCGGCATGCGGAAGATGGCTGAAATCCTGGCGGGCCGCCTCTTCCCCGAAAAGGGGCAGGAGGCCCTCCGTAGAGAAATGGCAAGGCGATGGGCCCAAAACGAAAAAAACGCCTATATTAATTCGGTTCAGGCACTTAAAGACTGGAGCGTTTCGAAATATCTCGGCGAGATCCGCTGCCCCACCCTGGTCATCTCTGCTGACCAGGATTACACTCCCGTGAGCTACAAAGAATCTTACGTCAGAAAGATGCCTCATGCTGAACTGGTGGCAATTTCAAATTCACGCCACGCCACGCCGCTGGATCAGCCGGAGATTTTCAACGAGATCGTGTCTGAGTTCCTGATGAAGCATTCCTGATTTTTGATCAGGGCGCCAACACATATCTGATCGAAATTCCACTGTCCCCTCAGAATTCAATTCCCTTCCCGGCCTTCAGCCCGTGGTCTCGAAAGGGATGCTTTATGTCCTTCATCTCGGTCACAAGGTCCGCAATTGCAATGAGTTCGTCCGGGGCATTCCTTCCGGTAACTACTATGTGGGTGGCGGTCGTTCTATTTTCAAGCGCCTCCATCACCGTCTCCCGGGGCAGAAGTCCGAGGGACAGGACTACATTCAACTCATCGAGAACGATCATATCGTAAAATCCACGCTTCATTTCTGATAGGCCCATGTCCCAGCCTGCCTCGGCCAGGCGGCGGTCTTCTTCGAGACTTTCCTTTTCCCAGGTAAAGCCACTTCCCATAGGCTTGATTTCAACCCCGCCGATTTTTTCGAATGACTGAAGCTCGCCGCAAGCCCATGCGCCCTTTATGAACTGCAGAATGAGCACTCTCATGCCATGTCCTACCGCCCGCATAGCCATACCGAGGGCTGCGGTAGTCTTGCCTTTTCCGTGCCCGGTAAAGACGATTAAAAGGCCTTTTGCGGAATTCACTGTTTTCTCCGGGAAACCGTAAGTACTCGTTTGCCGAATGCCCCCCAAAAAAAAGAGCGGGCCGCTGCCCGCTCCACCCATTTCAAAATTGCTTAACTCGGCAATTCGTGCCTGTGCCTCATGAGTCCTTCGTCGAAGACGTGCTCTCTGTGCTGCTCTCAGTCTTCTCCGGTTTGCTCTCCGCCTGTTTGGCCGTGCTCTGGTTCTTACCGCAATAGTCGGTTGTATACCAACCTGAACCCTTAAGGTGGAAAGTGCTCATGGAAATGAGCTTTCGGAGCCGACCCTCACACTGTGCGCACTTAGCCAGGGGCGGATCGGAAAATCTTTGCATCGCTTCGGTCGTCTTCCCACATTTCAAGCATTCATACTCATAGATTGGCATATGTCCTTCTCCTCGCATGCTTCATATTTCCAGCTAACCTAAAGCTTAACCTTATACATTATAAAACTAATGAATTTCCTGTCAAGCGTTCATTATAATTCTCTACGGATAAACTTGATTCAGAGACCCGTTAACGACCTGGAGAATGGTATATTGCCGCTCTAGATCTCCCCTCGCATTCACGGTGTAATTCCCTGCGACTCCCTGGAAACCCCGTGATTGAAGCAGATTTTGGAATACAGAATTGCGGTCGGCTTTCCCGGGTGAGGCGTTCCTGGCCTGAAGCAGCATCATGAGCGCATCGTAGGCCTGCGCTTCAAGATAAGAAGGCTGCGAGTTGTAGAGGGAGGCGAATTTTTCAGTGAATGTCTTTACCGCCGGGTTCCGGCTTTCCGGGAAAAAGGAAGTGGCAAAAAGGGCCTGGTCGACATATACACCCCCCGCCTGCACCAGGGGCGCCTCGCTCCAGAGATTGGTCCCAAGCAGTGTGACTCCGACTACGTTATTATACGGAAGCTGCGGGGCTATCAGCGAAGCCGCGCTCACCTGATCCGGTATGAAGAGGGCATCGAAGGGAGTCCCTTCGGTGACCGACAGCGGAGCGTTTTTCTTGGCTATGTTCATAAGTTTCTGGAGAGGCTCAGTGAAATCGGTACTCTTTTCCTTGTAAGAGGCACTGGCCATCATTTTTCCGCCTTGGGCCTGCACCGTTTCAGCAAAGATTTTGGAGAGCCTTTGCCCGTAGCGGTCATCAGGGAAAAGACACGCAAAGCGTTCGTACTTGAGTTTTTCACGGCAGTAGCGGACAAGGGCCTGCACGAGGTCCCGGCTGTCAATGAATACATGCAGTACGTAAGAGTTGTCCGTAGCATCGTCTTCTTTTTGGGTCAGGGAGAGCAGAGGGACGCCTGAGCGGTTTGCCAGCGGGGCAACCGTTTTGTTTGCCTGAGTGCCAAGCGGCCCCACTACTGCCAGAACTCCTTCCTTTCCGACCAGTTCTTTAAAGGACCGGGCGGCTATGTCCGGCTCCGCGCCTGCGTCCTTTATAACCAGGGAGACTTGTTGATCCGGATGGACCTGGTTCCAGTCGGAAACCGCCAAATTGAGCCCACGGATCACCATGCCGCCGTATTTTGCGTTAGGCCCGTTGAGCGGGACCAGGACGCCGACCTTATCGGGATTTAGGGGTATGCCGGTCTCAACGACCGTAGAACCCCGAATGGCTGCCTGAATCTGCGGGGCAAGCGGATGGTCGGGATTTTGAGTAAGGATTGCTCTCAATTGCTCCAGGCTTGTTTCTCGCTGCCCTTTTTGAACTTGGATCTCAGCGGTGCGGAAATCGAGGAAAACCTTCATGAAATCGGAAGGATTCTTTTTATAGAGCCTTTTAAGAAGACCTTCATCCGCTCTGTCCAAGGTCTCCTTTGTCAGTGTGGTGAGGCTTTTTTTCTGTTCGGGAGTATTTGCGACCGAAAAGCCGGACGAACTCCAGTCAAAAGCTGTCTCAATCTCGTTTTCCGAGCTGTAAATTCCAATCATCAGTTCTGCCAGGCCAAAGCGCACATCCGGATGATTCTCGGCGAGGTCCCAAAGCGGAACCGCATCCTTCATCACCTGTTTTTTCTTGCCCGCCTGCGCCAGGACCTTAAGTTGATTGAGTTTCGCAGAGGGAATGCCGTCCCATGTGGGGTAAGAGTAAACGAGGTAATCAAAATACCGTGCAGCCATGTCGGGCTGGCCTTGTTCAAGGTAGATCTCACCGATTCTGTTCAGCGATTTCGCAGCAATGGCTGTACTTGGATACTTCTGGCTGATGCGTTCCCACAGGCTGATTGCGTTGGGGACCTTCCCTGCGTGGTAGGTTTCCTCAGCCTGGCGATACATGTCATCGGCTTCCCGCGGGTAGGTGGTGGAGAAACTGGGCGCCAGGTTAGTGGGCGGCTGTTCGCCTCCCCCACCACAACCGGTGAGAAGCAGGAGAAAAATAAGGAAAAAAGCCGATGTGCCTTTGATGTCTATTTTCATAAAAGCCTCACGAAAGATTTAGGAATTCAGGGTCCCCCCTGAGGCCAATGTTGTTTCCTCAATAAAAAATAAAGAGGGCACGGCTATTGGCGTGCCCTTTAATACAACGGAAAACCTTTCAAGAAAAGACTAAATGGGCAGTCTTGTCCCAACGCTCATTTCTTCACTTCCTCAAAGTCGGCGTCAACCACGTCCTCATCCGATTTTTTCTGCTGCTGAGATTCTCCGGTTGCGCCCTGTTGCCCCTGTGCTTCGGCCTGCTGGCCGGCGGCCCGTTTGTAGGCCTCTTCAGCCACCTTATGCGAGAGCTGCATCAAGGCGTCCAAATCCTGCTGAATCGCATCTTTGTCATCGCCCTCCATGGTGCTCCTGAGCTTTGTGATTTGCGATTCGATATCCGACTTTGTCTTTTGATCGAGCTTGTCACCCATTTCGCGCACAGTTTTTTCAGTGCTGTAGATGAGAGTGTCCGCATGGTTTCTCACCTCTACGAGTTCTCGCTTTTTCTTGTCTTCCTCGGCATGCTGCTCGCCCTCACGCACCAAGTTCTTTATTTCCTCGTCGCTCAGCCCGCTGGAGGCCGTGATTTGGATCGACTGTTCCTTCTGGGTGGCCAGATCTTTTGCCGAAACATGCACTATGCCGTTGGCGTCTATGTCGAAGGTGACCTCAATCTGCGGGATGCCTCTGGGCGCAGACGGGATGCCTACCAGTTCAAACCTGCCCAGGGTCTTGTTATCAGCGGCCATCTCACGCTCACCCTGAAGCACATGAATCGATACGGCTGTCTGGTTATCGGTCGCAGTCGAGAAAATCTGGCTCTTGCGGGTCGGAATCGTGGTGTTTCGCTCAATGAGCTTGGTCATGACGCCACCGAGCGTTTCGATGCCGAGCGACAGCGGGGTTACGTCGAGCAGCAGAATGTCTTTTACGTCGCCTCTTAGCACACCACCCTGAATAGCCGCCCCGATCCCGACAACTTCATCGGGGTTTACACCCCTGTGAGGTTCCTTGCCAAAGAATTCCTGCACTTTTAGCTGAACGCGAGGCATCCGGATCATTCCACCAACCAGTATCACCTCGTCGATCTCGCTGCGGGTAAGGCTCGCATCCTTGAGTGCCTGCTGCATGGGCGGGAGCAGGCTGTCGATGAGATCTTCAACCATTGATTCGAGTTTGGCCCTGGTAAGCTTTATGTTCATATGCTTTGGCCCCGAAGCATCCGCCGTGATGAAGGGCAGATTGATTTCGGTCTCAATCGTAGTCGAGAGCTCGATTTTTGCCCGCTCAGCGGCTTCCTTCAATCGCTGAAGGGCCATCTTGTCGGTCCTTAGATCAATGCCATAGTCTCTTTTGAACTCGGTGGCCAACCAGTCGATTATTCGCTGGTCAAAGTCTTCCCCGCCCAAGTGCGTGTTGCCGTTGGTGGATTTGACCTCGAATACCCCTTCTCCGATTTCCAGAATGGAGATATCGTAAGTCCCGCCCCCAAGGTCGAATACGGCGATCTTCTCGTCCTTTTTCTTATCCAGGCCGTAGGCAAGCGAGGCGGCGGTGGGTTCGTTGATAATGCGCAAAACGTTCAACCCGGCGATTTTGCCTGCGTCCTTGGTAGCCTGCCTCTGGCTGTCATTGAAGTAGGCGGGCGTCGTAATGACGGCGTCGGTGACTTTTTCCCCCAGGTAATCTTCCGCCGTTTGCTTCATTTTCATCAGGATGAAAGCAGAAATCTCCGTTGGGCTGTAATCACGGCCCCGAATCTGAATATGTGCATCTCCATTAGGGGCGCGGACGATCTTATAGGGCATAACTTTTATGTCGGCCTGGACTTCAGGTGTATCGAACTTGCGGCCGATAAGCCTCTTTACCGCAAAAACGGTATTCTCGGGATTGGTTATGGCCTGTCGCTTGGCAACCTGCCCCACCAGTCGCTCTCCGCTTTCGGTGATGGCCACCATGGAAGGGGTGATCCGGCTGCCTTCCGCATTGGTCAAAACCTTCGGCTCCTTTCCCTCCATGATTGCTACCACTGAATTGGTAGTCCCGAGGTCTATTCCTATAACTTTACTCATTTAATTGCCTCCTTGGGGTTACCTGTAATCCTTCTTCTCGGACCATGGAGCGACAAAAACTCCAGACTCCGCCATTTTTTTTCAGCAAGTGTCTTCTTTTGCATTTCTTGACACCCCGACCCTTGCAGGCCTGAGGAGCCTGTCCCTTAAAGTGTAGCCTTTTTGAAATTCCTTTGTAACGGTCATGTCCGGGTGGTCAGGGCTTTGCTCCTGTATGACCGCCTCATGCCGGTTAGGGTCGAAACTGCTGCCCACCGATTCGAAAGGCGCCGCGCCGAACCTGGCAAGGACATCGATGAAGCCTTTCAGAGTCATTCGCACGCCATCCAGAAGGCCTTCGCAGTTCTCATCCTTTTCGCCATGCTCGACTGCCCGCTCAAGGTTGTCTACCACATCGACGAGCTGGCGCATGATGCTTTCATTGGCGTAGCTAATGCCCTCGGATTTCTCCCTCTCAAGACGTTTCCTGGTATTGTCCAACTCCGCGGCTAGCCGAAGGATGCGATTCTGTGCCTCCTTGAGTTCCTCTTCGCGTTTTGAGAGAAGTTGCCGGCAATCATCTCCTTGAATATCTTGCGAATCATCGAGCCCGGTTTCAATCTCATCCTCCGGATCGGGATTTTTGCTGGCCGGTTTTTTTTCAACAGGTATCAAACTGTTCCCTCCAATGTCATGCAACTCAATATTGTTGACAATATAAGTTCACCTTTCGGCAAATGTGGCATCGCCACAACCAAAAGTCGATTTTTTAACTCTCATCAGGCATTTCCAGGATCTGGCTCAGAAACTGCGCGGTAAACTCGACGATCGGTATGATTCTGGAATAATCCATGCGCAGCGGTCCAATCACGCCGAGCACGCCCAACGGGGTGCTTCCCCGCCTGTAGGGGGCTGAGATCAGGCTCATTTCCTGCCATTCCGTCAGCTCGCCCTCGGTTCCCAACATTATCTGGATTCCCGTCGAAGCCTTCAAAGTCTCGTCGAGCAGGCGTATCATCTTCGATTTATCCTCGAAGGCCTGAAGTATTCGCCTCATTTGTTCAACATGGGCGAACTCAGGATTATCCAGAAGATTGGTCCTGCCTTCTATGTAAACCTCGCTCTCCTCGATGGTATCCTGAATTGCCTGGTGGGCCATTTTCAGTGCGCGCGAGAAAAGTTTGTCGAAAAGCGCCTTCTCGCTCTCCAATTCCTCCAGGAGGCGCTCCTTGACCTTGGACAGCGGCACGTTCTGAAGAAGCTCGTTTATATACAGGCTGTACTTGTCAAGTTCAACCTGCGTAACCTCTTGTTTTGATTCGATGTGTGTTTGATGAATAAGGCCTGCCCTTGAAATAAGAATCACCATTATGTCAAAGGGTCCGAGTCTAATGAATTCGATATGCTTGAACGATGTCGTCGAAAGCTTAGGCCACAGTACAACTCCAGCCTGCCTGCAGTATTGGGAAAGCAGTTTCGACGTCCCTCGCAGCAGTTCCCTTATGTCTTGGGGTTTGGTTTTCAAAGCAACTCGAATCCGTTCTTTTTCCGATCCCTCGAGCTGCCTGGACAACATTATTGAATCGAGGTAAAGCCGCAGCCCCTTCACCGTCGGAATTCGACCGGCCGATGTGTGCGGCTGCAGCAGCAGTCCCATTTCCTCGAGATCTGCCATCACGTTGCGGATAGTGGCAGGGCTTGCGTTCATGACGCTTCTTTTGGAAATGGTTCTGGAGCCCACTGGTTCGCCGGACTCGATATAATCGGTAATTACGGCCTCCAGAACGATCTGATCTCGTTGGGTAAGCTCGATCACGCCCAAACTCCTTTATTGGTAGCACTCACCATAAAAGAGTGCTAAACAAACCTAGTCCTATTTACCCCTTTTGTCAAGACGCCAACCATAATAACGGAACTTAAAAGGCAAGTTACCTTCTTATCCGAGGGGATAATGCGTTCTATTACGCAGAAAGATAACCTGCAAGGTCTCCCGAGGGCAATCTTTGCTTCCTGGTTCAATGCTGCTCGGCCTTTTCTCTGATTATCGATGAGGTTGACTGATCATATTCGCGATTTAACTGCAAAACAATAATTGAGGCAATGACGAGCGCTCCGCCGAGCATTTGGAGCAGGCCAAGGGTTTCTCCGAGAAAAATCCAGGCAGCAAATGCTGCGGCGAGCGGTTCGAGGGTGGCCGTGACACTCGCCCTGGTAGACCGGAGGAGGCTTATTCCGATGGTGTAGAGACCATAGGGAACCGCCGTTCCGAAAACAACGATGTAGGCGATCCACAACCACTGGACACCTGTGTAGGGGACCCGGAAGGCCCCGAACGGCGCAATGGCCAGGTTCCAGAACAGGCTCGCAAACAAAAACGCGTAGAAAACCACGGTCCAGGGATCATATCTGCGCATGCCTCTTTCGCCGTATATAGCGTACCAGGCATAGGCAACACCCGAAAAGACGCCCGCAACGATGCCCTGCCAATTTAAAGCAAGAAAATTTACATTATAGGCCCCAACGCACAGGTAGCATCCGAAAACCGAAAGAATGACTGCCGCAAGGGTCGTCCGGGTGAGCTTTTCGGGCGCTGTAAAACCATAAAAGAGGGCGATGAAAACGGGCGCCAGGTATTCGAGCAATACAGCCACAGCCACATTTATTTTGCTGACGGCATAAAAGTAGGTGAACATCACCATCGCCAATCCTGAAATCCCGAGCAGTGCGAAATAAGGAATATCTCGCAGGGAGATTTCCAGGAGTGTCCGTTTTGGCAGGAGCATAAGAAAGAGAAAGGCGGTCGAAAGCGTCACGCGAAGCTGAACGAGTTGGAATGGGGTTACCCCCTGGTTGAAGAGAAACTTGCTCGAAGTTCCCGATACGGCCCACAGTAGTGCCGCTGCGACTACAAACAGGTAGCCTTTTCGCGGGATCAAACCCGGCAAGGGGGACTGGTGGCCCGCATCGCTGTGCGACGAACAGTGAGCAGAAAGAGCTTTCAAACCAACTGAGGACACTAGTACTCGCCCCGCCGTATTATCCGGGAAAAGCTCCTGAGCAGATCGAGCACCCGTGCAGCATAGTCCTCCGGCAGGCTGCCGCAGCCGCAGCTCGGTGTGAACAACGAGTGAGCAATTACTTCGTCTATCTCCATTTTACCTGTGGCAAGCTCCCGTATCCGGTCTGTCCACCCGCCGGCAAGGCCTTCGGGGGTTTGGGCCTGAATCGCATCAAGGTCCGAGGTGGGGACTATGCCCCAGGCTATATTGCCGCCTTCGGCCATGAATTGAAGGCATTCTCTCCTGTAGAGGGCGAACTTATCGAAATAGCCATATGAGTCGAAATTGATGATGTCGAAATTTGATTGAAACGCCAGCAGCCAGTCAGTGTTGGCGCAGACGTGAATCCCTGCGAGCCCTCCTGCCGAATGGACGGCGTCGACCACTTCGGCCAGCATCTTCAAGACCAGTTCTGCGGAAACGGTAATGAAAGCCGAAGAGCCGAATCCGGCAAGTCCAGGTTCGTCAAGAAAAACTATAACCGGGACTCCGAATGTCCGCATGAACTCGATCTGCCACCTCGCTTTGAGGCCGAGAAGCTTCGGTATGATGTCCAGGAAGCGTTCATCGTAGATGAGAGCGCGGCCGTCCTGGTCCTTCAGGCCGCTCAAAAGCGTAAAAGGACCCACTATCTGCCCCTTCACGGCGCGAAGGGGAAGATTGGCGTCTTTGAGGGTCTCAAAAAAACGGCGAAAGGTTGCGCTGGTTTCTACACCCATCCTGAAGCTCGAATCTTCGATCCGGAGCGGTCCCTCGTCCAGGGCAATGTATTGTTCATAAAAAAGAAGGACCTGCCGGTCGAATTCTGCTGTATCGGCCTTCACAAATTGCCTGCCTTCTTCGGTTACGATGCCCGGCAGACCCTCGATATACTGCGCCATCATCTGCTCGGCGGGATATGCGGGCAACTGGGGCCAGGCGGGTATCTCCGGCGCAGTCTGAAGCACAAGTCCGATCGCTCTTTCCCGATCCCTATGAGGCATACTGCCTATAAGAGTGGCGTACCCCAGTCCCTGGAAGTTCTTCAAAGCGCGGCTCCTTTCTATGGTGGTTAGCGTATCTGCCGAATTAACAGATCGTTGGAGCAAGCTTTCAAATCGGGGCTAAAACCCGAAACCGCAACCTCGGAAATAATCCCATCTTTTGCGGGTATCAAGTTTTATTTGCTTTTTGATCTTTTAGTGTTTTACAAATGCTGCAACTTTATCATCCAGGGAGGAATCTAATGGCTGAAGATCTTAAGAAAATGTACCGCACGGTAATGGAGGACCATTTCCCGGATTCACTTCGTGTGAGCTTCGGGGACCAGGTGCTCGTCTATAGGAAGCGCTCATGGAAGTTTCCCGACGAAAAAACGGGTGAGTTGATCGAAAAGGGGCTGCGTTACGGAGAAAATCCGGGCCAGGAATCGGCCCTCTACGAACTGGTCGAGGGCAATCTGAGGTTGGGCGCCTGTGAGTTTATCGATCCCGGCAATGGTCTGGTAAGCGCCATTGGCGAGGAGGACATGCTCCAGGAAGGCAAGCATCCGGGAAAAATCAATCTGACCGACCTGGACAACGGGCTCAATATAGTGAAGTATTTAATGGACAAGCCGGCCGCTGTAATCCTCAAGCATAACAATCCTTGCGGTGCGGCTCTGGGCGCAAACCTTACTGAGGCATATCATCGAGCTAATCACGCAGACCGGATTGCCGCTTTCGGTGGATGCCTCGTGGTCAACCGCCCGGTCGACAAGGCTGCGGCCCAGCTCATTTCGGAAAACTACCTGGAGGTGGTCGCCGCTCCCGACTTTGAGGAGGGCGCTCTTGCAGTCCTGAAAAAGCGAGCCAACCTTCGCATTATCCGGATACCCAGGATAGACCGGCTCCGGGATTACGTCGATAAGAGGTTCGTCGATTTCAAGTCTTTGATCGACGGCGGCCTGGTGGTCCAGCAGTCGCCACTCAATAAGATCAAGAGTGCCGGGGATTTCAAACTTGCCGAAACCGCCCACCAGGGCAAAACCTACAAAATCAGCAGAGAACCGACCGAACAGGAAATGGCGGACCTGCTTTTCGGCTGGTTTGTCGAACAGGGCGTAACCTCAAACTCTGTAATATACGTAAAGGATGAATGCACGGTGGGAATCGGCACGGGCGAACAGGATCGCGTCGGTGTCGCTGAAATAGCAGTGTATAAGGCCTACCAGAAGTACGCAGACTCACTCTGTTTCGACAGACACAAGATCCCGTACAAGGACCTGGAACTTGCCATAGACAAGGGAGAGCGCCCCAAAGAGCAAAAAGAGCAAATCGATATGCTCACTTGCGAGGCCAGGGCGGGCCTGATAGGCGCCGCCATGGTTTCGGATGCCTTTTTCCCGTTCAGAGACGGCGTAGACGTGGGGATCCGCCAGGGAGTAAAAGCTGTCGTGCAGCCGGGCGGCTCCATGAGGGATTGGGAAGTGATCGAGGCTTGCAATGAAGCGGGAGTGACGATGGTGCTCACGGGACAGCGGGCGTTCAAGCACTGAAACTCCATGCCCATAACGGTTGGTGTGATGACGAACCACGGGTGACCAACCGCTTTTTATGTCCTGCCGAAATGCCGCGCCGAGCACACTCGGCGCGGCTCATTTTCTACCACCACCCCCACTTATAATGTTTCTGACCGACAAACTTATCGGTGGCCAAATCAGCCGTGTTCCAGCCTCCACCCAGGGCTTCGACCAGGAGGACATTCGCGTTCATGCGGTTGCCCAGGACATTAACGGATGTCAACTCATCATTGAGCGCTATGGCTTGGACCACTATGACATCCAGGGCGCTTACTGTTCCAGCTTGGTATTGATTGGTTTCCAGAATCACATTCTTTTTTGCCGAATCGGCAGCGGCATCCGCAGCCACCGCCTCCTGCTCCAGGATACGAAGTGCGGCCAGGTTGTCTTCAACATTCTGGAATGCCGCGAGCACTGTCTGGCGGTAAGTGGCCACGCTCGCATCGTAGGCTGCGCAGGCCTCTACGGTCTGAGCGCGCCTGAGCCCTCCATCGAACAAAGTTTGCTCAACGGCGGCCGGCCCGAGCGTCCAGAATCGGGCGGGCCATGTAAACCACTGGGCGAGAGTGGAGGCCTCGAATCCGCCCGTTGCGCTGAGAGTAACGTTTGGATAATAAGCGGCTTCGGCCACTCCTATCTGGGCATTTGCGGCAGCGGCCTGTCTTTCGGCGGCGGCGATGTCTGGCCTGCGTTCGAGAAGTTCCGAGGGAATGCCGGCAGGCACGGCAGGCGGCGATGTATCGAGCGGCGTGGGAGGGATAGTCAGGTCCGAGGGCGCCTTGCCCATCAGCACGGCTATTGCGTGCTCCATTTGAGCCCGCTGGACGCCCGTGGCGATCAGTAGGGCCTGGGTCGAATCGAGCTGGGTTTGTGCCGTAAGCACAGCGGCCTGCGCCGCCACGCCGGTTGCATACTGGTTCTTTGTAAGTTCCAGAAATTTCTTGTAGATCTCGACGTTTGTCGTGAACACCCGGCTCTGGGAATCAAGGGTGCGAAGCTGGAAATAGTCCTGGGCAAGCTGGCCCTGCATGGAGAGGCGCACTCCTTCCAGGTCCGCGTCACTGGCCTGGGCGCTTGCCTTGCTTGATTCGACCTGCCGGCGCACCTTGCCCCAGATGTCGGGCTGCCAGGTCACCTGGCCGGAAAGCTGGTAGTCATCGGTGATTTGAGCTCCTCCCTGGGCCATGACGGCTTTGGCGGAGGTGCGCTGTCGTGAGGCGGCGGGGCCTGCCGCAACCGTTGGAAAATAGGCCGCCCGGGCGACCTGCACCAGGGCCAGCGCCTCCCTGTACTGAGCTTCAGCGGCAGCAAGGTTCTGGTTCGATACATTGACCTGTTCTTCGAGCCCGTTCAACTGCTTATCGTCATAGATCGTCCACCAGCAGCCCCGGGGAATATTGTCCTGCGGCTCTGCTTTTTTCCAGCCTTCGACTTCCTTGAAGGAGGGCGGGGTCTCAACCTTGGGTTTGACATAGTCGGGGCCGACCGTACACGCCGAAAGGACCGTCAGCAGCAAGGGAATCGTTGCATGCTTTATGAGTTGTAGTCGCGCCATGCCTGTCACTTTCTCCACGCTCGCGAGGAGTTTTGCTGAATGCCCCGCGAGGCGTCGTTCGAGTCTACCGAATTTCTTCTAAGAGGCCTGCTTACCGGTCCTGTGTTCCATAAAAAGGCTCTCCGGTCCCTGGTCCTGCTCCCCGCCTGTTTAGGAGCCAGAGCCGCAAGCGGTCCATATAGAGGTAGATGACCGGGGTAGTAAAAAGAGTCAGCGCCTGGCTGAAAATCAGCCCCCCGACGATGGATATCCCGAGCGGCCGCCGCAGCTCATAGCCGATACCACTGCCAATAGCCAGAGGCAGAGACCCCAGGAGCGCAGCCATCGTGGTCATCATGATCGGCCGAAACCTCAGCAAACAGGCCTGGTAAACCGCTTCGGCAGGGCTCTTACCCTCATTTCGCTCAGCTTCCAGGGCAAAATCGACTATCATGATGCCGTTTTTTTTGACCAGACCTATCAGAAGGATGATTCCGATTACTGCAATGAGGTTCAGATCAGTCCCGGTTATCAGAAGGGCGACGAGAGCGCCTACACCTGCCGAAAAAAGTGTTGAAATGATGGTGACCGGGTGGATGTAGCTTTCGTACAACATTCCCAGTACTATGTAGACTGAAAAAAGCGCAGCCAGGATCAGAATGGGTTCATTTGCAAGAGAAGCCTGGAATGCCTGGGCGGTGCCCAGAAAAGTTCCATGAATGTCTTCCGGTATCGGCAATTTCGCTGTTGCAGCTCCAATGGCCTCTACTGCATCCCCGAGCGCCACGCCGGGAGCCAGGTTAAACGAGATCGTTATAGCGGGAAACTGCGACGCATGGTTAACTGCGAGCGATTCGGCCGTTGTCATGTATTTTGTGAATGCGCTCAACGGCACTTCGGCCCCCGAGGAGGAGTGAACATAAACGTCGCGCAGGGTTTCAGGCCGTTGCAAAAAGCGCGGAGCAAACTCCATGACCACGTAATACTGGTTCAACTGGGTGTAGTTGATAGCGGCGGCCTCCTGGCCGAAAGCACCATAGAGAGTGGTATCCATGAGCTGCGCAGATATACCGAGACGGGACGCGGTGGAACGGTCGATCTGCACCAGTGCCTGTTGCCCCTTGTTCTGCTGATCGCTGCTGACATCGAGCAACTGGGGCAACGTACGCACCTCATCCAATACTCGAGGCGCCCATGCGTTGAGGTCCGTCAGGCTATCGCTTCTGAGTGTGAATTGATACGCGGCGTTGCTGATCATTCCCCCGATCCTCAGGTCTTGGACCGGTTGAAGATACGTTGGCGCTCCGGCGACCCCGGCGAGCCCTTTACGCAGCCGCGCCATGATCTGGAACACCGATGCCTTCCGCTCTCCAAAGGGCTTTAGCGAAATGAACATTCGCGCGGTGTTTGTGGTGGAAGCGCCCGCTCCTCCTCCGCCGATAAATGCGGCCACATAGGAGACGTCAGGATCGGCTTTGACGATGTCCGACACTTCCGTCAATTTTTTGCTCATGGCCTGAAATGAGATATCCTGGGCCGCCTGGATTCGGCCGCTGATGCGTCCGTTATCCTGATCGGGGAAAAAACCCTTGGGAATGTACCAGAACAACAAAACATTGGCGCCAAGCGTTAACACCGTAATGCAGAGCATGAGGAATGAATGCCGGAGCGCCCAGCGCAGTCCGATGTCGTAGGTACTGCGCATATGGTCGAATATCCACTCCATAGCCCTGTAGAAGCGGCCGTGAGCGTGTGTTGCCTCCTTTTTGAGGATGGTTGCGCACATCATCGGGGTCGTGGTCAGAGAGACGACAAGCGAGATCAGGATGGCCACGGAAAGCGTGACCGCAAACTCGCGGAATAGCCGTCCCACCATTCCGCCCATCAAAAGAATTGGAGTGAATACGGCGACCAGGGACACGCTCATCGACAGTACCGTGAAGGCAATCTCACGCGCGCCACGCAGGGCGGCCTGCATGGGGGATAGTCCTTGTTCCATATAACGGGTGATATTTTCGAGCACAACGATAGCGTCGTCCACTACAAACCCGGTGGCGACGGTAAGGGCCATGAGGGAAAGGTTATCGAGGCTGTAGCCGAGAAGATACATGACCCCGAAGGTGCTGATGAGCGAGACAGGAACGGCGATGCCCGGAATGATCGTGGCGCGCAGGCTGCGCAGGAAGGCGAACACGACGAGAATGACAAGTATGCCCGAAATGACCAGGGTGCGCTCTACGTCTCGCAACGAACCGCGGATTGGCGGGCTTCGATCGAGAACGACTGACATAGCCACGTCGTTGGGCACCATAGCCGCCAACTGAGGCATCATTTCGAGGATCCGGTCCACGGTAGCGATAATGTTGGCCCCGGGCGACCTGAAAATGACCAGCATTACGGCCGGCTTGCCGTTTACCGAACCCGCCGCCCGTAAATCTTGAACCGAATCCACTACAGTCCCGAGGTCCGACAAACGGACCGGCGCCCCCTTAAAATATCGGACGATAATAGGACGGTATTCCTCGGCTTTATGCAATTGATCGTTGCATTGGATTTCCAAGGTTTCGGACCCGTTGGCTATCTCTCCTTTTGGCTGGCTCACGCTGGTGGTCTGCAGTATGTTGGCGACCTGCTCCAGACCGATACCATAACTGTTCATCGGTCCTGGATCCAATTCCACACGGACCGCGGGCAGAGAGCCCCCTCCCGCGAAAACCTGGCCAACCCCATCGACCTGCGAGATCTTCTGCGCAAGTATCGTCGAGGCCGCATCGTACATCTTCGCCTTGCTCACAATGTCGGAAGTAAGCGATAGGATGAGGATCGGCGCATCCGACGGATTGACTTTGCGATAGGTTGGATTGCCCTGCAGGTTGGTGGGCAGGTAACTTCGCGCCGCGTTGATTGCGGCCTGCACGTCGCGCGCTGCGCCATCGATATTGCGGTTCAGGTCGAACTGGAGGACGATGGAGGTCGAACCCAGGGAACTGGCCGAAGTCATCTCGGTAACATCGGCAATATGCCCCAACTGCCGTTCCAGGGGAGCGGCTACCGATGTAGCCATGGTCTCGGGGTCCGCTCCAGGCAGGGCCGCCTGGACACTGATCGTAGGAAAATCGATCTGCGGCAGGGGGGATACCGGCAAGGAACGAATTGCGACTATTCCGGACAGAGCCATTCCAATAGTCAGAAGGGTCGTGGCGACGGGACGCCTTATAAAAATCGCGGAGAAGTTCATACAGGCCCGGCCCCGTGGTCGTCATCGGAATCTTTGGAACGAACCCTGCCCAGGCGCATGGCCAGGCGGTCGAACCATAGGTAAATGACGGGAGTGGTGTAAAGGGTGAGTACCTGGCTGAATATGAGACCGCCCACTATGGAAATACCCATGGGTCGCCGCAACTCGGAACCCAGTCCACTTCCCATGGCCAGGGGAAGCGCCCCCAGAAGGGCGGCCATCGTAGTCATCATGATCGGCCGAAACCTGAGCAAACATGCCTGATAAATAGCCTCGACGGGCTCCTTGCCCTCCCTTCGCTCGGCGTCCAGGGCGAAGTCGACCATCATGATGCCGTTTTTCTTAACGATTCCTATCAACAGGATAAGCCCGATCAGCGCAATAACGCTGAACTCGCTGCGAAAGATCAGCAGCGCCAGCATGGCCCCCACACCGGCGGACGGCAGCGTCGAAATGATTGTAATCGGGTGTATGTAGCTTTCGTACAATACGCCGAGTACGATGTAGACCGTTACGAGGGCGGCCAATATAAGGATCGGTTCGTTGACCAGGGCGGCCTGAAAAGCCGCCGCAGTGCCCTGGAAGCTTTTTTGAATACTCTCCGGCATGGCGAGTCTGGCCGCAGTTGCTTCCACGGCGTCGACCCCTTCTCCCAGTGAAGCTCCCGGGGCCAGGTTGAATGAAATCGTCGTGGCCGGGAACTGTCCCTGGTGGCTTATGACAAGGGGACCGGTAGTTTTTGAAAAACGCGTGACGGCACTCAGGGGGACCTGCCCCTCAGGGGCGGCAGGGGCCGTAGCCGAGGACCCGGCCGCAGGCCCTGATGACGGGGCCGAGAACCCGAGTCCGTTTGCAGCCGCAGCAATGGTGGTAGTCTGCGCCGCGGTAGCGGTTTGCGTGACAGTCCCGGCCGCTGTAGTGGTCACCGTAGTAGTCCCGGTTGTGGTCGGGATATAGATATCCTTGAGTTTGTCGGGGGTTAGCTTGAATTCGGGTTTTACCTCCAGAACAACCCGATACTGGTTCAACTGGGTGAAAATGGTCGATATCTGCCGCTGGCCGAAGGCATCGTAGAGAGTATTGTCGATAAGTTGTGTGGCGATCCCATACCGGGAAGCGTTGTTTCGGTCGATATCAAGCCGCGCCTCCAGCCCCTGGTCCTGTTGATCGCTGCTCACATCGAGAATCTCCGGCGATTCTTTCAGGGCATCGATGAACTTGGGGACCCAGGTGTTCAATAGGGCAACATTGGGGTCCTCAAGGGTGTACTGAAATTGCGTGCGGCTCACGCGGTCTTCCACAGTAAGGTCCTGCACCGGCTGCATGTAAAGCGTAATACCCGGGAGTTTTGCCAGTGCCGGCTGGAGGCGGCGAATTACTTCACTGGCGCCTATGTGACGTTGCGCCAGCGGTTTCAAGTTTATCAGGACCCTGCCCGAGTTCAGGGTGATGTTGGTGCCGTCAATTCCGATGAACGTAGACAGGCTTTGGACCGCAGGGTCCTCGAGAATTATTTTGGCAAGAGCTTGCTGCTTGTCCGCCATAGCTGCAAAAGAAATCGATTGAGGCGCTTCCGAGATGCCCAGAATAGTACCGGTATCCTGGACCGGGAAGAAGCCTTTGGGCACAATAACATAGAGTAATATAGTGAAGACCAGAGTCGCCGCCGCCACCAGCAGGGTGGCCGTTTGCCTGTCGAGCACCCATCGAAGCGTTTTTCCATAGAACGCGATAATTTTGTCGAATGCTTCCCCGGATCGGCGGTAGAATTTTCCCTGTTTTTCCTCGGGTGTGTGGCGCAAAAGGCGGGCGCACATCATCGGCGTCAGTGTCAGGGAGACAACGGCTGAGATCAGGATTGTGACGCCAAGAGTTACCGCGAACTCGCGGAATAGCCTGCCCACCACATCTCCCATGAAAAGCAAAGGAATGAGAACGGCGATAAGTGAAATCGTAAGAGACATGATCGTGAAGGCGATCTGCTCAGAACCCTTCAAGGCTGCCTGAAGGGGTGAGTCTCCCTGCTCGATGTAGCGGGAGACGTTTTCGATCATAACAATGGCGTCATCGACCACGAAACCAGTAGAAATGGTGAGGGCCATCAGGGAAAGGTTATTGAGGCTGAACCCTAACAGATACATGATCCCGAAGGTGCCGACCAGGGACAACGGGACGGCGACGCTGGGGATGATCGTGGCCGAGAAGTTTCGCAAAAACACGAATATCACCATGACAACCAACGCGATGGCCAGCAACAGTTCGAACTGAACATCGTCGACCGAGTCCCGAATGGTGATGGTTTGGTCGGTCAGGACTTGAAGGTTCACGGCGGCGGGCAAAGTGCTTCGCAACGAGGGCAGCAGCCTCTTCACCCTGTCGACAACCTCAATAACATTGGCGCCGGGCTGCCGCTGTATATTAAGGATCACAGCCGGGGTGGTATTCATCCAGGCGGCCTGGTTTATGTTCTCGGCGCTGTCGATCACATCGGCGACGTCGGACAACAATACCGGGGAGTTGTTGCGGTATGCGATGATCAGGGGACGGTAGTCCTTGCTGGTGAGAAGCTGATCGTTTGCTCCTATTATCCAGGACTGACGCGGGCCGTCGAATGACCCTTTGGCCTGATCCACATTTGCGGCCGCAACAGCGGTGCGAAGGTCTTCCAGGCCAAGGCCGTAGGCGGACAGGGCGGTCGGGTTGGCCTGAATCCGCACGGCGGGCCTCTGACCGCCGCTTATGCTTACCAGCCCGACGCCCGGCAATTGGGAGATCTTCTGAGCAAGCCTCGTGTCGGCCAGGTCCTCAACTTTGGGCAAAGGCAGAGTTTCAGAGGTGAGCGCCAGCGTCAGGATAGGCGTGTCAGCCGGATTGACTTTGCTATAGACCGGCGGGTTAGGAAGGTTCGCAGGCAGGAAAGTGGACGCAGCGTTAATGGCCGCCTGAACCTCCTGCTCGCCGACATCCAGGCTGAGGTCGAGGCTGAACTCGAGAATAATTACGGAACTGCCGTTCGAGCTGTTTGAGATCATCTGCTTTAGACCGGGCATTTGCCCGAACTGATGCTCGAGGGGCGCCGTGACCGTAGAGGCCATTACATCAGGGCTTGCGCCCGGGAAAAAGGTCAGCACCTGGATAATGGGGTAATCCACTTGCGGCAGGGCGGAAACAGGCAGTTGATGATATGCCACTGCGCCTGCCAAAAAAATGGCCACCATCAGCAGCGTGGTAGCAACCGGCCGGAGAATGAAGGTCTTTGAAGGATTCATCCATTACCCTTCGTGGAGGAATCCGTGCCTTGCTTTTGCACTTGGACCTTGTTGCCTTCTTTCAGCTTTTCTGCGCCCTCCACCACAACGAGGTCTCCGGGTGTAATTCCTTCTTCAATGGATACCCTGTCTCCTTCGGAAGGCCCGAGCTTTACCCATCGCACCGTTACGGTCTGGTCCTCCGTTACGAGGTAGACATAGATCCCCTTGGGGCTACGCTGCAAGGCGGCAGAGGGGATCACAGTCACGCCGCGCAAGGTTTCCATAAGAAGACTGGCGTTGACGAACTGGTTCGGAAAAAGAGCATTGTCTTTATTTTCGAACAGGGCTTTGAGCCGGTTGGTTCCGGTGGTGGTATCTATCTGATTATCGGACGCCAGCAAACGCCCCGTGGCAACTTTTCGCGTTTGTGTACGATCGTAAGCTTCGACTTGCAGGGTCTCTCCGGCGTAGACCTTTTTCAAAATCGCCGGCAAGTTCTCTTCCGGAATCGGAAAAATGACTGTAATGGGCTGCTCCACAGTTATGACGGCCACCCCGGTGGTGTCGGTTGTCTGAATGATATTTCCAGGGTCCACGAACCGCAACCCGATTCGCCCGGTGAAAGGAGCAGTGATACGCGTGTAAATGAGATTCACTTTTGCAGCTTCGAGATTTCCCTCATCGAGTTTGACCGTCCCCTCATCCTGCTGCACCAGGTAGGCCTGGTCATCCCTTATCTGCTGTGCTATCGAATCCTGCTTTACAAGGATGTCGTACCGCTTCAAGTCCCGTTTGGCTTCTTCAAGCAGCGCCTTGTCCCTTGCCAATTGGCCCTCCGCCTGGAGCACCGCCGCCGCGAACGGCCGTGGGTCCACCTCCACCAGCAGGGCGTCCTTCTTCACGATGTCACCTTCCTTGAACGGTACCTTCATTACCTGCCCGTCAACCCTGGTATGTATGGTTGCGGTATAGAGCGCGGTGACCGTCCCGAGCCCTGTAACATATACGCGTATATCCGCGCTTTCTGCTGCTGCGGCAACAACCGGCACGCTCCGAAGCGTGGGGGGGCCTTGCCCCGCGGCGTGTTTTCCGGAAAATATCCAACCGCTATAGGCCAAAGGTCCTGCCAGAAGCACAGCAAACAAGAGAATCCACCATCTCCTGCCGCCGGCATGGGCTATTTTCACCCCTGAATCTTTCTTGTCTTCTGTATCCAACGGGAACTCCATTGTCACTTACCCCTCGCCCGGAATGTCTTAGTGAATACGCGCATTGCGGCCCTCTCCTGCGTCGAAATAGACTGAATTTCAGCCTCCCGGAAGACTGTCGCAAAGAAAAAGCCGCCTTTTCCCCGCAATCTCTCAGAATAGCAAACATAGTACCAACGCAGGCGATTTCTTGATGCCTTTTAGCACTTCACCTATTTCGACGCAAGCTCAGCTTTTGGATTCTAACAGTCCTATACCCCCGGTTGGCGAATAGATTTTTGTAAAGAGTTGTCAATCCGCTTTACTTTTCTTAACGCAAATTTTCCGTGTAGCGGGACCATTCGAGGATTGGCGATTTGGCGAATTGACCATCGGATCTTGTGGTCAACGTGAAATTCATTAATAACGTTCAATGATCCCCCTGTCTTCACTTGTCCGGGCAGGGGGATTTTCTTCGCTGGGGAATTACAAACAGAAATGGAAAAGTGTGGGAACGTTGGGGTGTTGCATCCCTTGGCATGTCTTTTGTATGGATTCGCTGGAGATACTATATCCGCCGATGAAGCGCAAAACCCTTTGCGCGTAGAGGTTTAGGAATGCGTAAAAAGATTACCGAATCAGCTCCTTATGCGCGGGCTCCGGTGATGGGAGCGGCTTTTGGTTTGTTGCTGGTTTTGGGGTCGATTGTAATGAGCGCGCACGGTTTCCTGGCATTTTTCAGCATTGAAGGGTTGATGATCGTGGTTGGCGGCGTGATGGCCGTGGCGTTCATGAGTTTTCAGGCAAGCGATGTTCATAAGGCGCTGCGCGCAATTTCGAATATGCTGAAAGAGTCGCCCATAACCCACGAAGACCTTCATCGCGATACGATGGATATCCTCAAGTGGGGGCGTCTGGTGAAACAAAAGGGAATGCGCGCGTTGGAGGCCAGCATCGGGGAAAGCGGGATCGACGATACCTTTGTCAGGTATGGACTCAACATGGTGGTCAGTGAATACACGCCGGAGGAAGTGCGCTCGATGATGGAAACGGCGGCAGATGCCTGTTATGAGCGAGACAGCATACCAGTTGACATATTGGAGGCCATGGGGAGCCATGCGCCGGCTTTTGGCATGGTTGGCACGTTGGTGGGCATGGTGACCATGCTTTGCCACCTCAATGGCGATATCACGGGCATAGGATCAAACCTTGCCATAGCGTTTCTCTCAACATTGTACGGTGTGGTATCGGCGCGGATGGTCTATGTGCCTGCGGCATCCAAATTGCGTCAGGAGGTCGAAAACAGCCGTTTTCGGAACCAGTTGATCACAGAGGGCATGGTGATGTTGGTCAACAACAAATCGCCTATGTACATTCGGGATCGTTTGAACAGTTTCCTGCGCCCTGAAAATCACGATTATTACAATATTTTCGGGGGGCAAAGTCAATTTCTTAAAAGTTTACCTTCTGTACGGTCTGATTAACCGGCGCCTGAAGATCAAATGCGCCTGTATGAGATCGGAGGTGGAGCGCCGCCTCGGTTGAAGGTCGTGAATGCATGATATATCACCGGCAAAGGAAACGAAAGAGAGTCAGCCACGCCGATGACTGGCTCATGACGTACGCGGACATGATTACGTTGTTGTTATGCTTTTTTGTCGTGGCTGCGTTGGCTTCGATTTCTCAGAAAAATACACCAAAGGTTGACGCGGCGCAAAAAGTGGAAATAGCGGCGCAGGCGCCAAAGCCAATCGAGGCCCATGAGTCTTTCTCCGATCCCGTTGAGGAAAAGAAAACGGAAAGCTCTGAACCCGCCGAACCCGAGGTCGGAGCATCTGTTGATAAAACGTCTGAGCAAGTCCCGCCAGCAGCCTCTCTGACCGAGATTGTCGATAGCCTCAAATCTCAGGGTGCGGCCAACTTTGAGCAAAAAAGCGACAGAATTACGTCGCTCGAGATAAGCAGCGCTGCATTTTTTGACAGTGGTTCGGCCATACTAAGTCCGACAGGAAAAATGATATTGCGCGACGTGGCCGAAAACCTGAAATCGGAAAAATTCAAGGACTATCAGGTCACCGTTGAAGGCCATACCGACGATGCGCCGATCAACACATCGTTGTTTCCGTCCAATTGGGAGCTATCGACTGCACGCGCGGCAGCGGTGGTACGTTTTTTTCTGGATGAAGGGATTTCGGCTCAAAAACTTCGCGCAGCCGGTTATGCCGATACCTTTCCGAAGGTGTCCAACCGCGATTCAAACGGCAGGTCAATACCGGAAAACCAGGCACAAAATCGCCGTGTCGTCATTAAACTGGAAAAAATAGAAAAAACAACCTAACGCTGTATCATACCGTCTATAGAGACCACGAGGCCGCACCTACACTTTTCTCACATCAGTTTCATTGATATATAACTTGCATGTTTGATTGGGAAATCGTACGGTTTTTCGGACAGAATCCAACCCGAAATACGGTTTGGAATAAAAGTAATTGGGTAGTTCAAGAGTTGTCTGACGCTGTGAGCGTATAGGCTGTGGGAGCAGAGCAGTAACCATTACAACATGAAAAAAGGAGAAAAAAATGGCAGTCGCCACGGTAAACGATGTGTTTGAGAAAATGCCCCAGGTATTCAATGCCGAAGCAGCGGCGGGACTCAACCTGATTTTTCAGTTTCACATCACCGGCGACCAGGGCGGCGACTGGAACGTGGTGGTCAAAGACAGCGCCTGCCAAGTGAGCACAGGGGTCCACGCCGGCCCCAGCGTGATCTTCACCATGGAGGATGCGAACTGGGTATCCATGTGGAATGGAGAGCTCGACGGCATGACAGCCTTCATGACGGGTAAGCTTCAGCTTTCGGGGGACATCATGTCTGCTCAGCGATTACAGTCTTTGTTCCCGTTCTGATACACCCACAACCGATTGCTGTTCTTGGAGACTCATAATCTTTATAAGGTTGAAGCGATCAGCGCCGCTCCGATGGCCCCGTTTACCTGCGCGTATTCTGAAACAATGATGGGTGTTTTCAATTTTTCTTCAAGCGCCTTTACGACACCGATATTTTTGGCGACCCCACCGGTCATCATGACTGGTGGGGTAATGCCGATCCTTTCTCCCATGGCCATTATACGTGAAGCAATAGAGGCATGAATCCCTGCGATGATATTTTCCCGTTTTTCTCCTTTGGAAATCAGGGAGATTACCTCTGATTCGGCAAAAACCGTGCACAGACTGCTGATGGAAGCGGTATTTCCAGCATTGAGAGATAATTCGCCAAATGCATCCAGGTCAACTTCCAGGGCGCGTGCCATGACCTCGAGAAACCTTCCCGTTCCCGCAGCACACTTGTCATTCATGGAAAAATTCTGAACCTTTCCGTTTTTATCGATCACAATGGCTTTGCTGTCCTGACCGCCAATATCGATAATGGACCGTATCGCCGGATTCAAGAAAATCCCGCCGGCTGCATGACAGGTAATTTCAGTGATCGCTTTGTCGGCGAACTGAATGTTGTTTCTTCCGTATCCGGTGGCAACGATCCTTTTGATTCCGGAGGCCGTGAGGTCAAGTTCCGACAGGACTTGGTCAAAAACCTGCCTCCCCGCATTTTGGGCGTTGTATCCGGTCAGGATGACGCGTGCCCCCAACAACTTGTTGTCCTGTATGATTGCCGCCTTGGCACTGATTGAACCTACATCAATACCTGCTGTTATCATGAAATCCTCATTGCAGTGGGCCTCCATAAATGGCTAATTCAGCCGATTTCCGGATAGACGCAAAGTCTATTAAGCTGCAAAGCTGCCTAGCGGAGCATTTCAATAAATGCGTCAATCCGCGTTTCCACCTGGCTTTCGGAAAAATTCCTCTCATCGGTCATGTCGGCCTCGATCATCAAGGTGGGAATGCCGACCTTTTGCTTAATGAGTCTCTGTATGTCATACTGGCCCAATGAATAGGGTTTGCAGCTCCGGTTGGAATGAAAAACCACTCCGTCAGCCCCGTATTTTTCAACTATTTTGATAATGTTGTCAGCCATGATGTCGGTTCCGGAGTTCAGAAAAATCCTGGTGTACATTTCCGCCATGGAACCTAAAAAATCGTTTTCATCCAGGTATTTCATATTGCTGCACCACCCGGAGGTATAGGTGTCTGCCACCAGACAGGCTGAATGAGCTGCAAACTTGTCGGACAGCCATCGCAATTTGTACCAAACCGGAATGTTGTCCCAGACCAGCCTGTATTTTTCCTCCGGAAGCATTCCGATGCCCCGGGCGATTCGGTCTTTCATTTCCTGCAGCAAGGATTCGTAAAAATCCACGGCGATCTGCGTGCCCCGCAAGGTAACAATCATGGCAAGGTGAAAAAATGCATCGAAACAGGTCATGGGAGCAGGCCGGTTCATGGTGGTATCAAGGATTTGCTGCCAGAGCCTCTGCCCTTGGACAGACAGTCTGCCTACTTCTTTCATGCGGTCATAATCAAACGGTTTGCCGCAGATTTTCTCCAGGAATGAGATATATTCCTTTATCTGAGCCGTTACATACTGCTTCATGTCTGGATTGAATTCCGTGTGGCAGACCGGTGTGTCTAAAATGAACAGGGGCACATTGAAATACCGGGCCTGCACTTCGTACCACTTTAGCACGGTCCCGCAGATATTATTGCAGCAGATCAGCATGTCCGGCGCCGGTAATCCGCCGATGGGGCCTCCGTTCACTTTAGCGCTGGCAATGTCGGCCCGCGCATAGGAGCAAAGATCACTCGAATATCCCATCTGTTCTGATTTTTCACAAAGTCCCACACCCATCTTGCTGGCTGCGATCATGGCCCCGTAGTTTTCCGGGTAGATCGGAATTACATCCATCACATGCAGGGGTTCGACCGGTCCGCCGCTTGTGATCCACGCGATTTTTTTGCCGGTTATCTCTTTTGGAGTTTTAGCCTCCATATAGTAGGCCGTCATGATCGCTCTCATTTTTTTATCGGACTTGATTTTTCGTTTTTCTTCTTCCGGATCTTTTATCTTTTCCGTCGTCGCCATGGTTTTCTCCCTGCGATCATCCACTTGCGGTTACAGCATTTCCATAAATGCCTCACAGCGTGTTCGGAGCTGGCCTCCCGAGGACGTCTGTTCTTCAATTTCAAAGAGCATGCTGGGGATGCCTTCTTTTTCAAGCATCTCCTTCATATACGGGTAGTCAAATGAATGGGGGTCACAAAATTTTAAAAATATGAAAACCACGCCGTCGGCGTTGTTTTCCTTGACCTTTTCCACTAGATGGCTTCCCCTTGAGAAAATCCCGGAATGCTTTGCCGGACATACAATCCGGCTCATATACCGCCGGGCTATGTTTTTTTCCAGGTCACCCGTTTCATCGATCGCGCCTTCAAAATATCTTGCCCCTGTGCAGAAGTCGTCCCAAACCACGGCGCCTCCGGAAGATTCGATGATATCATAGATATCCGGCATGCTGCACAGTCCGCCGCTCAAAACGAGCCGTTTTGGCTTTGAAGCGGCGTCATCTCTTTGGACTTCAAAAGTCGAGACGACCTCGGCAAGGGCATCGGCAAGCCGGGCACGGTCCATGACCATGGATGCTTTGATAATTGTGTGAAGGTCGCTGCTTTTGATTTTTCCAGGGTTTGCCTTTCTGATTTCATACAGAGCCGCGAGATGGTTTCGGGCCTGGTTGGATGTTCGGACGGCTTTTTCAAGCATTGCATCGGTGATTCTCATCCCGAGGCCGGCCTCAAGATCTGTGCGGAATTTGTGGATTACGGTGAACATATATTGTTCGGCGCTTTCTGTATCCAGCTTTACCGGCATGATCAGGTCTGCATGAAAGCCATAATTTGTGTTCATCCGCCAGATATCGGAGAGACGTTGTATGGAATCACAGGTATGGGGGAAAACCGTCCCATCCAGGAAATCCAAGCGGCCCGCAAGGGCATCTTCCAGAGAACCGCGTACAAGACTGCAGCTATAGGCCTGTAAAAACGCACCCGCTTTGGAAATCGCGGCTCCCGAGCCAAGGATTCTAAATGGAAGGGCGTGCGCAGCCGTAATAAATTCTTCCGGTGTATAGGAACAAAAATGACCGATCACTCTTCCATGGGTTTCGTGTTTCCAGGTTTGAGCATATTGAGCGGGATTTGAAACAATTTTCTTAAATATCTCCATATGTTTCATCTATGATACTCCTCGGAATCTTTGGAATTGTACCAACAGATATCTCCGGGTGGACACTTGCTTGTGATAGTTTGCATGCGATCGGCCGGTGTCACAGTCCTGTGCTTTTTCGTCTTGAGATCTCCTCATCCTCCAAGACCTTGTATGCGACTTTTCCCACAAGGGTGAGGGGGAGTTCATCACGGAATTCAATTTCCCTGGGGCAACTCCACTTGATTAGATCCTTGTGGCAGTGGGCGATCAATTCTTTTTCCATACTCGGACCAGCCTTGGCTTTGTCTTTCAGAACGACAAAAGCCTTGATAAGTTGTCCCTGGGCCTCATCCGGGATTCCGATTACGCAGACATCGGCAACCTCCGGGTGCTGATAAAACTTCTCCTCAACCTGGGCAGGGTACACATTCATCCCGGAGGATTTGATCATCCGTTTTTTACGAAGCTTAAAATAGAAGAAGCCGTCCTCATCCCGCGTTCCGATATCTCCAGTATACAACCAGGTGCAACCATCTTCGTGAACCTTTAAGTTCTTGGCGGTTTCTGCCTCCTGGTCGAGATACCCCATCATGACCGCAGGACCGGCAATACAGATTTCTCCTTCTTCTCCGCATGGAACTTCCTCGGTCGTATCGGGCTTGACGATCTTCGCCTTCATGTCCGGAAAGGGGATGCCGATGCTTCCTTCCCGGTATTCATTGACCGGGGTCGCCATGATGCCGGTCACCGCTTCGGTCAAACCGTATCCTTCAAGCAGTTTTACGTTCCCTCCCTGTTTTTTGACGATCTCTTCGAAACGTTCCTTAATGACACGGGGAAGGGTATCCGCACCGCAAAAAGCCGCCTTCAGGCAGCTCAGGTCTGTTTTTTGAAATCCGGGGTGCCGATTGAGTGCTTCATACAGGGTAGGCACGCCGACCAGGAAGGAGGGTTTTTTCTTCTTGATGAGTTTGGCAACCTGTGCCGGTGTAAAGGTCGGTACCAGTATAGTTTTCCCGCCACCCATAAATGTCGCATTGACGCAAACCCCGAGGCCGAATCCATGAAAAATCGGTAGGATCGCCAACATCGAGTCCCCGGGGTCCAGTCCGACCCATCGAGCGCTTTGCAGTCCTTCCGAAATCAGGTTGTAGTTGGAAAGCATGATTCCCTTGGGTTTGCCTGTAGTGCCTCCGCTGTACAGAATAACGGCAAGATCATGGGTATTCATTTCTGCTTTGGGAGCATCCGGAAGGGAGAGTTGCATCAGATCCTTCCACCAGCGGACTCTGGAATCTTTGGGAACCTTCGGTATTTTGCGGCCCTTTGTCAAATTAAAACCCATCCGCTTCAGCGGGGGAAGATAGTCCGGTATCTTTGAAAGGATCAGCAAATCCAGGCAGGTTTTGTCCATTACATTTCGGAATTTCTGATAAAATGCATCAACGGTAAGGGCGAACCTGCTCTTACTGATCGATACGTAAAATTCAATCTCGGGTTCGGTTGAAAGGGGATGAATCATACTGGCGATCCCCCCCAGGCTATTTACCGCATAAAAACAGATGATGCCCTGGGGAGTGGTGGGCATTGCGATGGTGATACGGTCTCCTTTCTTGAGTCCAAGATAAGCCAGAACACCGGCAAACTGGTCGATCTCTTTTGCAAACCGCCTGTAGGTCGACACATGCCCCAAAAAGTCATAGGCAATGGCATCCGGATTCTCCTTGCAGGTTCTCATAACCGCTTCGTAAAGGGTGACCTTCGGATAATCGATGGACTCGGGGACATCGCCGTAAAATTTTAGCCAGGACTCTTTGTCCTTCATGTCAATCCCCCTTGTTGCCAACGCTTTGGCCGTTCCGGTACGTTTTTATAAGCCCGGAGGCTTTGGAGAACTTCAGTACAAAGGTGTCCGGTATGTCGGAATCTCTTTACAAGGTGGCGAATATTTTGGCAGAAGTTACCACACTTAGCAACAGGAACCATCGAGAATCATGAGCTTGGGCAAGCCAATGTTGCGAGATGATGATTTCCGTCGCAATCGAAGGACAGTATCCTCCCGTGAAAATGCTTCAAATCAGCGCGGTGGGCGATGCTTACAATGGATGTGTTTGGAAGAAGTTCTCCAATCATTGAGTAGAGGTAGTCCTGTGTGGCATCGTCGAGGGCGGAAGTCGCCTCGTCGAGGAAAAGCCATACCGGCTTTTGGAGCAAGGCTCGGGCGAAGGCAAGACGCTGCTGCTCTCCCGGGGACATGACCTGTTCCCAATGGGCGGATTCATCGATGCACCTGACGAAGCCTCCCAGCCGACAGAGCTCCAAAGACTTTTCAATCTCACAGTCACAAAAAGTTCCCGGTTTTTCGGGATAAGAGATCGCATCGCGCAGTGTACCGATCGGCAGATAAGGCTTTTGGGGAAGACAGAGCTTACTGGCGCTCTGGTGAACGCAGATCACACCGGAACCAAACGGCCAAATGCCTGCAATTGCTCGAAAGAGTGTGCTTTTTCCCACTCCGGAAGGTCCTCTGACTAATAACCTCTCGCCGGGAGAAACGGTCATGGTAAGGTTATTTACCAAAACACGTCCATTCGGGAGCCTGAGATTCAAGCTATCGATCGAAAGTTCCGGGCTTTCTTCTGCATTGACCTGTAAGTCGGCTATTTCGTCCTGTTTCGGCTCAGTCCGACAGATAGTTTCATGAAAGCTGGTCAAACGATCGACACTTGATTTCCATTCTGCGAACGGCCGGTAATTATCGATAAACCAGCTCAGGGCACTTTGAACATTGGAGAAAGCCGAAGCAATCTGCATCAGCCCTCCCAGTTGAATTGCACCGGAAAAAAAGCGGGGTGCAGCTACCAGGATAGGGAAAATGATCGCGACTTGGGAATAGCTCGAGGTAAACCAGGTCAACCGTTTCTGACACTTCATGATCCCCCACCAGTTCTTGAGGATTTGTACGAAGCGCGAGTTGAGGTTTTCCTGCTCCGATGCTTCGCCCCTGTAGAGGGCGATCCCTTCAGCGTTTTCCCGAACCCGCATAAGACCGAAACGGAAGTCGGCTTCATAGCGCTGCTGCTTGAAATTGAGAGTTATGAGCGCTTTCCCGATCCAGTGAGTGAGGTAGCTGCCAAAAAAAGCGTAGGTGAGGGCAACCCAGACCATGTATGCCGGGATGATTATTTCGTGCCCTCGAAGCGTAAAGTTGAGATCTCCCGAGAGCACCCACAATATGCCGGTAAAAGATGCAAGGGTTACCACGGAACTGAGCAGTCCCAAGGACAGAGACAGCGCTCCGCTGGTGAAGAGGCGAATATCTTCCGCAATACGCTGGTCCGGGTTATCGGTCCCGTTGCGCTGGATCTCCAAGCGGTAGTAAACCTGGTGAGTCATCCATCGTTCCAGGTATCGTGAGGTGAGCCATCGCCGCCACTTCATCTCCAGCATCTGGTTGAGGTAGAGCCGGTAGACAGATACGGCAATATAGATGAATGCCAGCACGCTGAAACGCAGCAACTGCGTCTTGAAAGACCCGTAATCCTTGTTTTGGATTGAATCATAGAATAGGCGGTTCCACTGGTTGAAGAGAACCGTCACGTAGACCAGTCCGAGATTGAGCGCGATAATAATGGCCAGGAGTCCCCGGCCGACCCATTTCTCTTCGCTCCACCAGTAAGGTCCCAAGATCTTCCAGAGTGAACGGTAGGAAAGTTTGTTGCCGGTGCTGGAATCCAGCTCTTTCATAGTGCCTTCGCTTTCATTGGAAAAACAGACTTCAAAGTCGGCATGGCCTCAGAAAAGCAACTGAGATATGCCCGGGGCTGCGCACCATACATTATTTACACGGTACCAGTGTGATTTTTGGTTACAGAGGCTGGCACAATGCCAGCCCAAATGCAGTCCTCATTTGATCAGTAAGAAGTCATGATTAGCTGCTATTGTATCGTTATAAAACGATATTGACAAGTTTATGGGGGCTGCCGGGTTCGAGAAAAAACGGAGGCTTGTTGTTCGGCTGATTCCCTCACGGATGAGAGTCCGGGAGGTGGCAAAAGCCAATACTTTTTTTCCATTAATCATCGGAAAGCATTTTGCCGATTCCTTGCCTGAAGGGTCTCTAAAATTCGATAGGTGGAAGACGAGGTCAAGTGTCGAATATCCATCTGAAAACGGACGCGTCCGGAGAAACGGACAATTCTTACGTGATTCCTTTCCAATTGGGATCGCAGCTCGTCTTAAAATCCACTTTAAATCCTGCGCTCACGGCGAAAACGACACTTTACGGTATTGTCCCCGGCGAGATGATCCTAATCGAAGAGCCTCTGTTTTCCCTCACCGAGCGCTCCGCAGGCCTGAGCGAAGAATTCTTATGTGCCTACATGTATGGCAGTCATCTACTTAAATTCAAGAGTAAATTTGCTAAATATCTATTTAAGAACGTGATCGGGATTGATTACCCTAAGGACGTGGAGCGGATTAAGGTTCGTTCGAGTACGAGAATACCAGTACACATCGAAACTGAGGTTCATTTTGGGACAAAGGATCTGAGTATTCCATGCTGCATGGCGGATATAAGCGAAAGCGGGTGCCGGTTGGAAATGTCCAAGCTCATCCAGGCACAGAGAGGGTCGAAATTTTACCTCAGTTTCACATTACCGGAAAATCAAATTATTGATGACTTGGTCTGCGCAGTTATGAACGTGAAGCATCCTAACGATAACACCATAGTTGGAGCAAGATTTTCAGGACCTGTGCAAAATATCATGAAAGTTGAAAAATTCTGTAAACTATGCGTTACTGCTCTAGCTCTAGAAGCTTGTCGGAATGACTATTTCTTGACAAATCCATTCTTATGATTTCCACGAATCGGCAATCTTGGTCCAACTACAAAAGGGACTTCCAGGACACTCTGCTTGAACCCTGCACCAAACATTGCACACTTCACAATTGTCAACGCCTGATCCGACATATAGTCTCCAGCTTCGGCAATTTGCAGCATGCCCCTCCTGATTTTGCCGAGAAGGCCAGTCATACCGAGTTGCTCCCATGAAAGTAAAATCCCCGCTGCTCAAACAAAACCGAGCAGGGGGGAACTCTTAAGAAGTGATCCTGGTCTTTAACGACACTCCGGAGGGTTTCAGAAACTTTACAGCTTCCCCGGGCGTCTTCCGGTGTCCGCAGGGCGCAATACCATAAACGAGTATTGCGCCCTCAGTTCACTTGAATATCTGTTTACGGTCAGAATATTGCCGCTGCCCGTAAAAATCTAATTGTCAATATTTCGCGAGAGCGCATGTTTACCTGTGGCGCCCACCGCCACCGCCGCCATGGCCACCGCCACCACGGCCACCACCGCCACGGCCACCACCGCCATGGCCACCACCGCCACGGCCACCACCACCACGGGCGCCGCCGCCGCGTGCGCCGCCGCCACTACGGGCGCCACCACGCGAACCGCCACTACGGGCGCCACCACGCGAACCGCCGCCACGCGAGCCGCCACGCGATGCGCTGCCGCCACGGCCACCACCACCACGCGAGCCGCCACGCGATGCGCTGCTGCCACGGCCACCACCACCACCACGCGAGCCGCCGCGCGATGCGCTGCTGCCACGGCCGCCACCACCACCACGCGAGCCGCCGCGCGATGCGCTGCCGCCACGGTTGCCACCACGTGAGCCACCACGCGATGCGCTGCCGCCACGACCGCCACCACCACCATGTGAGCCGCCGCGTCCAGCGTTACCAGTCCCTCGGCCTCCGCCGCCACCGCGCCCAGCGTGATCACCACCGCGGCCTCCACCGCCACGGCCACCGCCGGCGTGCCATCCGCCGCCACGGCCTCCGCCGTATCCATGGCCACCGTGACTATTGACGCCGACATTGACACTGACGCCGCCGCCCCCCCAGTTCCAGCCGCCCCAGCCCGCGCCCCACCAACCTACTCCAACACCTATACCGCCCCAAAATCCGATTAGTCCAACATCGGCAATGGCTACCCCGGGCCAAACAGGGAAATAAGCGTAGGGAGCATACGCAGGCCACGCCCAGGTTCCGTAAACCACTGTCGGGTTATAAGTGGGCACATATACAACTTCAGGATTCGTGGGTTGAATCTCGATATCCTCACCTTTGACGACCACCGTCGCCTGTGCGGACGTCTGAAGATTGCCTGCGGCATAAGCTTTCTGCCGCAGTCGCTGAATGGATGCCGTGACATCGGCTTGCTGATTCATGAAAGCTTCGCCCAGCCTTTGTGTCCAAGCCGTCTGCTTAGCCAGCATGTCGAGGACTTCCGGAAAAGGCGCGAGCGCCTTCACGCTCTCATCCCAACGCATTTGCACCAGGGCATTATTGAGCGCATCTCCCTTAAGGCCCGGGTTTGCCTTTACCCAGCGGTCCGCGTCCATGATATCAGCGGGATATGTGGCCGCGATAAGGACTTGCGCGAGCAGCGAATCAGGATAGAGCGCAATCGGCGCAAGCATCTGATCAAGCTCTGCCTCGCTGAATCCGTTGGCGGGCGTTCCGGCTTGCTGAGAAAGCGCTCCGAACGGGACCATCATCACAACGATCAGCCCGATCAGAGCGCGCTTAAGAAACGCATTTACCTTCATGTTTTCTCCTCCTTCATGTTGTAAGATTCCATACGTCTCCAGCCAGTTAGATACTATTCGGATATTTGATCACTTCCCATAAAGCCCATGTTAAAAAAAAGACTCATGGCCATTCAAGCCCACAGTGTAGAGCATCTTTGCATGGAGGCCGGTGTGAAGACGATGCCAAAGTATATTGGACTCCTCCAAGGCCTGTGGCGGCGGGAAGTCGGCCAATCAAGCATTCCCGGCGAGACAGGAGGAATAAGCGATAAGAAAATTGGGAGCTGCCGCCGACGCAATCGAACTCACGCAGATACCGGCGAGCTCTGCCCTGAAATGCTTCCCTGGAAAGATATGCCAGTAGGAAAACCATAGGCAATATATTCTCCATGTCAAGGATAAAGATAACTTTTCCCATTGAATCTGAAACGGTTATGTCCACGGAGCGATAGAGAGAATATTATCGGCCTCGAGATATGTTGCAAGTCAAAACTCTTGGCTCTGGACCGGCATCGGTCATCAGGCCATCCATGGCCATTGCCCCTATCGATCTTGAAATTCATTCAACCTGTGCCCGGAAAGCGGGGCGTGTTTAGATGAAATATAAACGGGCGAGGTTACAGATTGGATACAAAGAAGACCTGCTGACCTATACGTTGGCCGGGAAAAAAAGGGCTACGGTAGGCTAACCGTAACCCTTTGAATTTTCATAGAATCGAGTTAAAGGAACGTGGATTTTCTAACAGACTCCACCGGGCTTCATGAACTCGGCGCGTCTATGGCTTTTTCTTGCCTCCACCGCCACCGCCTTTGCCACCACCACGGGGAGCGCCACCGCCAGCACCGCCACGGGCGCCTCCAGCGCCTCCGCCGCCACGGCCAACGCTACCTGCCGAGCGACCGCCGGCTCCGCCGGTTCTGCTTGCGCCAGTGTTGCCCCTGGCACTGCTTGTGCCACGGCTGCTTCCTGCCCCGCCGGCTCCAGCTCCGCCGCCGCGCGACACGTTTCCTGTGGCACGGCTGCCTCCTGCACCGCCGGCTCCGGTTCCGCCGCCGCGCGACACGTTTCCTGTGGCACTGCCGCCTCCTGCCCCGCCGGCTCCGGTTCCGCCGGTACCGCGCGCAGCATTCCCTGTGGCGCGACTGCCTCCGGCGCCAACGCCGCCTTTCGCTCCGCCGCCGCTAAGCCCATGCTGAACGGATGCTGCCGAAGGCCTGCTGCTACCAGCACCACCTCCGGTTGCACCTGTTCGAGCTGCGCCCGTGCGACCTGCGCCCGTGCGCCCTGCGCCTGCGCCAGTGCGGTTCATGGCAGCAGCGCGAGTCTGGCTTGAACCAATCCGGCCGACCGCCGCCGCCTGGTGGAAGTTTGTGGTATGTATGCTGTTCCGGTTGATATTGACGTTCCTGTTGATATTGATATTCCGATTGACATTTATATTGACATTATGGTTGCCCCAGCCCCACGAGCCCCAGCCAAAGCCCCAGACAGGGCCTACGGCTACAGCGCCAAAAAACCCGAACCCTACAACTGCGCCGACGGCTATCCCGGGCCACACCGGGTAATAAGCGTAAGGAGGATAGGCAGGATACCACCAAGGGCCGTAAATCACTGCCGGGTCGTAACGGGGAACATAGACAACTTCCGGATTTGCCGGCTCAACCTCGATAGTCTCACCTTTGACAACCACCTTCTGTTCAGCGGTCGTCTTGAGATTGCCGGCAGCCTGGGCCTTCTGCCGCAGTTTCTGAATAGAGTCCATCACAGCGTCTTGCTGAGCCAGGAAAGCCTCACCCAACCTTTGTGTCCAAGCCGACTCCTTGGCCATCATGTCGAGGACCGACGGAAAAGGCGCGAGAGCCTTCACGCTCAGGTCCCAGTTCATCCCGTCCAAGGCGTTATTTAGAGCATCTCCCTTAAGGCCCGGGTTTGCGTTCAGCCAACGGTCCGCGTCTGTAACCTGATCCGGGTACGTCGCCGCTATGAGGACCTGCGCAAGCAGCGAATCGGGATAGAGCGCAATCGGGGCAAGCATCTGGTCCAGGTCCTGCTGGCTGAATGCCCCCGTCGGTGCAGCATCCTGTGAGAAGGCTCCGAATGGGACCATCATCACGACGAGGATCCCAACGAGAGCGCGGATTAGAAACACATTTCTTTTCATAATTGTCCTCCTTCTAGTTGTGCGAGTTGGTTTTCTCATTTATGCTAAATAGCTAAATCGTCTTTTTGACTTAGATAACGGATAGTGCCCCAATTTAGTTTACAAACCGGCTTTTTTTATCGGTTTAATCTCCATGGTCCCTTCGATTCCGGAAACATTGGCGTCAAAAGCGATACTCCCCGCATCCACCCCGGCTTGGCTGCCAGTGGACCTCACGCAGATCACGCCATATCTCGCCCTGAAAATCTCATGGAAGAAGCCGCCTAACCTTACGGATTCGTTTTTATATGTCAAGAAAGAAATAACTTTTTTGCTGAATTTTTAAACCCTTATTGTGCACAGACTGAGTAGGCAGGTTTATTTCAGGATAGAAAGAAAGCAGCAATCAATATTTGAGAGAAATCCTGGATAAGTTCTCCATATTCTGAAGAGAGCCCGCCGCAGGTGAGCGCGCCCTGTCTCGAATCCCGGGGTGAGTAAATTACTTTTTTACCCATCCCCTCGCTCGCATGCAATCGTCGAATGCCCTCATTTCGCTCATGCCCCAGCCTACGCCGCCCGGACCGGAGAATTCCGGAGATTGAAGGGACCTTACGTCCCGCCTGCATGCGGTCTGGTCTTGATAGAGTTGTTCACTGGACTTGCCTTCCGTGGATTCCCAATTGTAACCCATTTCCGGCATGTGCGGCAGTTGCACGCACCCGGCGAGCATAATCATTCCGAAGGCTAAAAAGAACAATTTCAAGATCTCTCCCCTGGTTTATATGATTGCAACCGATGCACCGCCAACCCGGCTGCTGAGTCTGGTCAATTTGGAGGACCCTATCCAACCTCCAACCGGTCTCTGGGTTTAAAATTGATTTCACACAATGCCGGGAGAGTGTGGCGCGGCAGACGGGCAGGGAACAACGGGTCCGAGGGGGAAACCTCAAAGCAGCGATTGAATTCTGCTATATAGCCGGATTATTCGCTCGCGTGTCTCAGCCAGTGACGCCTCGCTGCCCGGCCGTGTTCTCAAAGCAAGGTATACAAGGCTCTGCTCATACATCGTTTCATGAAGTTTGCTGACGTCCTGCAGCATGTCTATGTCCGGCATAAATTCCCCCCACAAGGTGCGCATTTTTATACTCGAGGAGCCGGTGGGGATCAAGTCTGATTTCGGGAGTTTTCGGGGAGAAACCGGGATCAACCGGAGGGGAAGAGGTCTTTTAACTAAATAATTATACAGGAAAATACAGCAACCCCCATGTTGAAAGCAAGCGTTGCATGACCAACTTTACTTTGAAAAATCAGGAGTCTATTAACGTTCGAAAGGGGGCTGAAATGTCCAAATTCAAAGCTCCTCTTTCCTGCTATTTTCAGCGGGAAGCATCAGATCATATCTTTTTCATCCTTACCGGGCGAAAATCATCTTATTACCTCCACCGGATCGAATTCAGAGACTGCGCGGTAGATGTCTTGAACGATCTTCCCGGCTTCAGGCTTCCACCTGACTGGAAAGAGCCGGTTTAAAACTTCAGCGGCTTCCTCGACGGGCTTGCCGCTCATAATACTGTAATAGGCGGCCTTCATCGCCAGTGAAGTGGTCAACTCCGGTTCGTGGCTTCGCCGGCTGTTGAGAGCCTCATGCACGGCCTCCTGAAGCAGACGCGAATAAAATCGGCTGAATTCGCCAACGCGATCCGCCCGCCAGTGTCCATTGTCGAAGACGAGCAGGCGAGTCATTGCGGGAGAATCTGCGAATGAGAGCTGAATCTGCGAGTCTTCCGGCCCATAGTAGGCAAACTGCCAGTCACGGACTCTTATTATTTTTCCCGGTACGCCGTCCTCACGGGTGAATTTTACTTTTTCGCCGGTATGCCCGAGGTCTACCATATCCAGCGAGGTCACCGGACCGCATCGGGTGGCGAGGAAAAGAGTTGTGCAGCAATGAGCGCCGCCGGAAAAGCAGTAGGCCAGAAGCGTGCGGCAATCAGGAAAGGGTATGTTAGGTACAGTTACCGGCTCATACATTTTGAAAGCGCACTCACCGCTAACAAGCTCAACCTCGCCCTCTGAGAACTTGAGAAGATAGCCTCCGTTCGCCGATGACTCGGTGATGCCGAGCGTAAGCTCACCCAGCCTGAACTCCTTGGTTCCTGCCCGGGGGCGGTGCTCTTTATCCTCTGCAAGGGCATTGTTCAGGGAGATGATGGTTATTGCGAAAAGAACGACAATGGTTAGCAGCTTCTCGATCACGTGAGCCTCGAACCGGCAAGAATTGGCGACACTCCCTTTATAAGCTCTCGAACCTTTATTGCAAACGAAAAGCTGACCGATTTGCGGGCGGGCGGCAACTTATTATGGCAGCAGAAGGGCTTCCCATTCCTGCCAGACTGCTTCACAGGGTCCGGGGCTTAAGCGTTCCTTCGCCTAAAAGGGAGAACTGCATCCATTTGAAGGCAAACTTTAACAGGGTTGTTTCGTTGGTTCTGATTTGCTCGATTTCGTCATCCTCAATTTCAAACAAGCTCAGAAAGCGGCTGTTGAAAACCATTTCACGGAATTTGTCCGAGTTGTAGCTTGCAAAATAGAATAGCTGCTGCTGCTTTTGGTGGAGATGCGCGTTACTGAGCTTGGGATGTGTGACTATACCCATCCAGAGGTCGTTGAGTTCATAGTAGTCCTCGAGTCCCTGGTCCTTGAGCCATTCATCCATTTTCCAGAACTGTTCCTCTTTGAATCCCATGCAATGATCTTCGTGAAGAACAAAATAGTTCTCTAATACCAAACCATGCAGCCGGTGAAGGCGTGAGGCCCTGGCAATGGGATAAATTCGACAGGCCGAAGGCCTGTCCTCGTAGACAAGGCAGCCCTTTGACGACACAAATGGACAGGTTTTTCGCTCGTTTTGGCTCATCTGGAGATAGGTCATGGGGAGCGGACGGTCCTCGTCGAAGCCGCAGTCAGTATAACGATCCAAAAAATCATCGGAACCAAGGCCGAGGCGGTTTTTGAGCCTAATGACGTCGTAGGGTGTCAGCAGCAACTTCAAATCGCGGCAGCACTCCGTGAAGCAAACCACCCCCGGATGGCAGGCAAACCGAAATCCCCCATTTTCTACAGGTTCGATCTTCTCCTTAATGCATTCCGGCGCCGTTTCCCTTAACTCCATTTTTTACCATCTCCCGCTCTGACGCGCTCATGATCCGTCAGAGTCCTCTCTTTGAACGTCATTTCTGAAGCAGACAGGATTTTGGGCGGTTGGATCAAACAATCTGATAAAGCTCGTCCATCTGCGCACGAATATAGCGGAAGGCAAGTCGCAAAAGCGCTTTCTTATCTTTCCCGGCGAGGGAGACCATTTCGTCGTCCACCTCATGGAACATCAAAAAACGGCTGTCTTTGAGGAGTTCGGCAAACCGGTCCAAATCGTATGCCATGAACAGTACCCTTCCTAGGCCCTCGTTCATCGGAGCGCCTGGCTTAAAGCGCTCGGGAACCACGGATTGAAATTCTCTGTCCATTTCCGCGTATTCAAGGACACCCTGAGATTCGAGCCAATCCGTGACCGTGCCCCTGGACCGCTCGGACAGACCCTTGCAGCGCTCTTTGCCGGCTATTAGCCGGAATTGTGCATCAGAGGAGGAAAGGTCGAGCGGAAACATCCGGCATGCCCATGGCCGATTTTCATATACTCGGCAGCCTTCTTCGGCAACAAAGGGGCAGTAGAGAGTCTGGGGGTCCATCAGAAGTTGCACGACGGGAATATTTCCCACCTTTGAGAGAAAACTCCGAGTGTATCTCGCAAGAAACTCGGAAGATCCGATTCGAAGAGCCTGCCCGAGCCGCAGCGTATCATAGGGGGTGAGGTAGATGTTTACATCTTTGCAGCACTGGGTAAAACATGGCAAAGCGTCATGGCATGAAAAATTAAATGGACTGGTTTCTGTTAGATTTTGTTCCGCAGGAGTTGATTGCATTCTTGAATTCCTCTATTTCACGAGCAATGATGCTTCGAAGTCCCGGAAGCCGGGACTTCCGGAAATCAATTTTTCGACAATCCCAAGCGCCTGCGCTCCTGAGCATGCCACGAACTTGCAGTCGCAGACCTTTCCGCATCGGGCGCAATGGTAATCCTCATCCAGAGAGGAACCGCAGGAACAGAAAGGCTCCAGTACGAGTTGCCCATCCTCGGTGGATGCAAGCAGATAGTCGATCGCGCGTAATTTCAAATCGTCCAGGGTTATTGCCATTGAACTCTCCTCACAACTGAATCGAGAATCGAGGGATCAAACCCTCAAATCCCCGAAACCTGAATTCTGAATTAGGATTGTAACTTATAGACTCTGCGCTAGCAACTCCGAAAAGCTCCTCGATCTCGACGTAGTCCTGCTTCTCAAAGCTGCTGCAAACCCCGGAAAGCATGTTTGCGCAAAAGGGGCCCGAAGTGGCGGACACTTACGGAAATTGAGGTCGGCAATTCTCTCGGCGCAGAATATATGCCGCTGTGCTTTCCGTGATAGCAGGGATGCTTGAGAGTCGTTTTGCCGGATTTTGCGCTCAGACTGATCTTGCCCCGCGCCACGAGATAACTTCGGTATAATGGAAGACTTCCAACTCGGTCCCGAGTTGGGCATAATCGCTCTTAAAGCTCCGTACGCAATGCGGAACGGCAGTAATAATCTTCTTGGCCCTCGTAAGTGGCGAAAAGTCCCATCTTTGCCGGCGTAAGCTTCTGGAAGAGCTTCTCGCCGCAGCAGTTTTCGAGCTAATTAGTGTCCATGCGGAAACCCTGGATGGGACACAAGCAGTTTCCGATTTGGAAAGGAGGCATTTTTCGTCCTGGCGCGTCCTGGCGCCTCGCCATTTCCGGATTGCCCAGCGCCGCACCGAAAGGTGCAAGGAAGTCGAGGGGGTGCGCGGAGGCGTACATAATATGGTCATTCCTTGCACCGCTTTAGCCGGAAGGGTACCGCATCTGGTCATGGACAGATCAGGGATAGCGTCGAGATCCTGCCTGTGCCGCCGCCGAGCAATTTCTACGCTCCGCGAGGCGTGCGGCTCAGCCGCCCGCCAGGGGGGAAAGGCCCCTTTCCGGACGGAAACTAATTACATGTTATTGTACCGCGGGCCCCCGCCCCCCTCGGGGCAAACCCAGTTGATAGCTTCGTAAGGGTCCCTGATGTCGCAAGTTTTGCAATGAACGCAATTTGAAAAATCTATCTGAATTCGTTCAAAATCACCGGTTTCTTCATTCTTTACGATATTATAGACCTGCGCCGGACAGAAAGCCTCGCAAGGCGCGCCATATTTGTCATAGCAGGTCTTGCACTTCGTTACGTCCACCTGAAGATGGCACGGCTGTTTTTCCTCGTGTTTTGCGCCACTGTGGAAAACATCGGTGAGCTTATCAAAGAGCAAAGACTCATTGTCGAACTTGATGGGTTCCTGCTGTTTTTCACTTGCAGATCTTGACAGCGGCTGAAGCTCTTTGAAGTCAGGTTCGAGTTTCAAAGTGCCGAAAGGATATGTACCTCCTGAATAGTAACTGATCCCTGCCTTGAAAAGACCCCAGGGAACAACCCCCTTTTTCATCAAAGCGCGGAAATTGCGAAAAGGTTTCAGGTCCTGCCCGACCCAGGAACCTTCAATTCGCTGCTGATATTTTTCAAATTGTGACGGGCCGAAATCGGCTTTCTCCATACATTCGAAAATGGTTTCCGCAGCCAGCATACCGCTTTTGATCGCGTAGTTGATGCCCTTAAGACGCGGAACATTGATGAGGCTGGCGGCATCTCCGCAGATCATGAAACCAGGTCCGCCAAGCTTTGGCACACTGTTCCATCCTCCTTCGGGCAAGGTCTTGGCGCCGTAGCAAAGCATTTTACCGCCATTCAGAATCTCCCGGACAAGCGGATGGGCCTTGAACTTGCAGAAATTCTTGTGAGCGTCCATCTGGGGATCAGTCTGGTCCAAAGCAGATATCATTCCGACGGATACTTTATTGTCGCTCATTTTGTAAATGAAGCCGCCACCGAAACTTCGACGATCCAGAGGATACCCCATTGTGTGGATTACCCGACCGTCCGGGAGGCGTCCTTCGGGGAGTTGCCATACTTCTTTTACTCCCGTGGCGTAAACCTGTGGATTCCTGCCGCTGTCAAGATTGAGCTTCTTTATGAGTTGCTTGGTGAGAGAACCCCTGGAACCCTCACACAGCACGGTAGCTTTTGCTATGAGGTCCATACCTGCCTCATAGTTGCTCTTGGGGGTTCCGTCAGGGCCTACTCCCTTATCTCCGCATCGCACCCCTTTCACCAGACGGGGGTTTGATTCGTCATAGAGAATCTCTTTGCCGCAGAATGTCGCATAAATGTCCTGGCCAAGCTCGGAAACTTGTTCCCCAAGCCATGAGACGAGCCTGGCCAGTGACACTATATAGTTGCCGTCATTGTGCATAGTTGGGGGTGTCACGGGTAGTTTCCATGAACCCTTTGCGGTCAAGAAAAGGACGGAATCCTGTTTCGCCGGGGATTCCAGAGGGGCACCTTTCTCCCTGAAATTCGGAATGAGCTCGGCTAACCCATTGGGGTTCATAACCGCGCCGCTGATTGAATGATCCCCCGCTGCAGAGGCTTTCTCTATGATCATAAGAGGGACATCCACCCCCAGAGTTTCCTCATTGATAAGAGTGCCGTTTTTCGTTCCGCTTTCAACGGCTTCATTATGAGAATTGATCAGGTTCAACAGGTGAATGGCACAGCCAAGGCCTGCAGGACCTGCTCCCACGATGACCACCCCACAGTTCATAGATTCATGCTCTGACATGTTATGCCTCCCGGCTGGACAACGCCCTTAGACCTCTTTTCCGGGCATTGCTAAATTGATTAAGGTCCTCGCTGCTTACCCGGCGCTCTTTATTTTCTTCACTTCTTCGGTAAATGCCGGAATGAAATTAAAGAGGTCGTCAACCACTCCGAGATCAGCTTTGGCGAAAATCGGCGCATCAGGGTCCTTGTTTACCGCAACGACGAACTTGGATGAACCCATGCCGGCAAGATGCTGGATAGCACCGGAGATGCCTGCTGCAATGTAGAGGGTCGGGTTTACTACCTTGCCTGTCTGTCCAACCTGGTCCGAGTGGGGGCGCCACCCGGCATCGACGGCGGATCTGGTGGCTCCGACTGCGCCGCCTAGCAGCTTCGCAAGCTCTTCGAGCATCGCGAAGTTCTCGCCTGCCTTCATTCCACGGCCGCCAGAGACGATGACTCCGGCTTCAGTAAGTTCCACCTTTCCGGAAGTGTCAAGCTCCATACCGATTACCTTGCTTCGGAGGGTAGGCAGCGCTACCGCTACCTTCTCCACTTCGGCTTTTTTGCCTGTTGGAGCAAGACAGTCCACAATGTTGGGCCGGACGGAAATGATGGGGAGGGATTTGTTCTCCCATTGGCACCAGGCGAGCGTCTTACCGGCAAATACCGGCCGCTTGGCCTTGACCGTGCCACCCTCGCATGTGATCTGAATACAGTCCTGAGCGAGAGAAGCGTCGAGCTTGGCCGCAAGTCTTGCCCCAAGGTCCTTGCCATCCACGGAGGCGGGCAGGATGACCACCGCTGGGTCGATCTTCTTCACGATATCCGCAATGACCGGTACATAGGTCTCGGCAATGTAGTACTCGAGCAAAGGATCTTCAGCCACATAAACTTTGTCTACTCCGTAGGCGCCCAGATCGGCCGCTTTCGCGCCGACCCCCGCTCCGATGGCAACCGCACAAAGGCTGCCCCCCAGAACGTCTGCGATCCTTCTCCCCTCGCTTGCCACCTCAGCGGAAACGCGGCGGAAATTGCCACCGCGAAACTCGGTTATAACACAAACGCTGTTTCCCATTTTCGTTCTCCCCTTTATCGTTTCTTAGATCACTTTGGCCTTTTCATGTAATTCCTGCGCGACCGCTTTTGCCTTTTCCGCTGCATCGGCTCCGTCGACTATTCGTCCCGGTGGGCGCTGCGGAGGCATCTCCATGGAAGCTGTGCGCATCTTTATCGCCTGCGCTCCGCATTGGGCGTCGCTCAGGCCTATATCGGCAAGCTTCTTATTGGCAATGGGTTTCTTCTTGGCCTTCATGATGCCGGGCAGAGAAGCGTATCTCGGGTTCCAGATTCCATGAGACCCGCCGAAGGTGACAAGGGCAGGCAGGTCGGCCTGGAGCGTCACTTTTCCTCCTTCGATAGGCCGTTCGATGTTAACCTTGCTTCCATCGCACTCAAGTGATTCTGCGAGGGCAAGATGGGGCAAATCGAGGAATTCGGCCACCATGGCTCCCCTCTGGGCAAGGTCGTAGTCAACTGCGCGTGAGCCGCACAGTACAATGTCAGGGTTGAGTTCTTTTGTGGCAGCCGCAAGGGCCTTTGCGACCCCAAGACTGTCAGCTCCCTCCATGGCTGGATCGTCAATAAAGACGCCACTGTCCGCCCCCATGGCAAGGGCGGTTCTCATGGACTCAACCACCCGGTTGGGTCCCCAGCTCACGATGGACACCGATCCGCCGTGTTGTTCCTTCAATCGAAGGGCCACCTCCACCGCGTACTCGTCATAAGGGTTGAGGACCCACTTGAGATCGTCGGTCACAATCGATTTGCCGTCTGCTGCGATACGAATTACCGATTCAGTGTCAGGAGTTTGTTTGAGTAGGACAACGATGTTCACGGCCATTTCTCCTTCCTTCAATGGTGCTTTGTTAATGGTCACCCCGCTTAGTGCCGCCTTCTTCGCTCAGGCCGGCCAGACTGTGTGCGACATTAACTACTAACGTCGGCACGCACGGGAACTCAAGATTGAACCTTGCGTTGAGCAGGACCCTTTACCAGACCGTCCTGAAAGTGAAACATTGTACACATAATCCTGAACGGGGTTTTTTGCAATCGAAAAATGGCTGGGATGAGGCCCGGCAAATCGACGAATTGAACGGAAAACGATACTATTCGTTGAAAACCGCGAACTGACATCCGGATTTTTGTTTCATCCAGGGGCTAAACTATTAATGGGTAACGGCTTCGATTGAAATCTTGAATTGGTCGATAGCTTTCCTCACCGCCTGGATAAACCCGAGAAAAGTTCCGCCGCACTGGAGGCCCGTCCCGCAAGGAAAATCTCCAAACATGCGGGCCCGCAAACCTTTGCTGATCTCCAATTGCACGCCCATCCCACGCCTGCACCTATTGCAGATGTTACGCCGGTCCTGGCCTCGCAAATTCGCGCTCTTATTGTTAAGCGCCTTGAAACCAGCCTCCCGCAGTCTTTCCTCGATGCATTCTCTCAATCTGAAGTCGATCCCGCCGACATGCACGACCTCTTCTGCTTCCGAACAGCCATGTATCGAGACGATTGTCTCCGAACGGAGTACGATTTCAAGGGCGTCAGGCTCGTCGAAGAGGGTGCTTGTAATATGGAGGTCTTTGTTTCCTGCCTTCTTTAACCCTTTAAAGGTATAGAATGAGTGGTCAGCCCCCGCAACAGCCTCAGCAACCTCGGAAGTCCCCGGCTCTATCGCTCCGCCGTGGATGCTGACTACGGCAATTCCCGAACTGCCGTGGCGCAGGCACACTTCATAGTCGGCGCCCCTTGACTCATTTGCGCTCAGGTGCTCAAAGCAAGAATACTTTTCCTTCAGTTGCTCATCCTTATTCAAACGCTCCCGGGGATCAACCCCGCTGCTGCTGATCCGCCCCGAGGCAGGGGGAGGGTTTCATGACCTCGCAAATCACCTGATTTGAACGCAATCTGGCATTAATGGCCACAAAAAAGGAGACGCACTTTTCAGTGCATCTCCATTTCTTGAATCAGGCGGCAGGGATTTGGTTATTGACCCGTTGCAGCGCCGTGCAGCTTGATCTCAACCTTTTCATCCAGGCCTGCATAGTATTCACGAAGAATGACAAGCACTTCTTCCCGGCCGAAATGATCCGGGATCGGAGTTCCTTCGGAAAGACCTTTTCGCAGGGCTGTACCGCTCAAAAGAACGCGGTCTTCTTTGCCGTGGGGGCAGGTCCTGAGGGATGCCATGCCGTCGCATTTATGGCAGTAGAAGGTCCAGTCGATTTTGAGCGGCGTGCACAAAAGCGCTTTTCCGCCCGGCGGCTTGGGGATCTTGTCAAAAATGGTCTGGGCTTCGAACATGCCGTAGAAATCGCCCACGCCGGCATGGTCGCGGCCGATGATCATGCGGGAACACCCATAGTTCTGGCGGAAGGTGGCATGAAGAAGGGCTTCACGGGGACCGGCATAGCGCATATCCAGCGGATACCCGCCCTGGAGAACCTTATCTTCCACGAAGTAATTCTTAACCAAAGCGTCAATACATTTTACGCGGACTTCGGCGGGAATATCTCCGGGCTTCAGGTTGCCGACCAGGGAGTGAATGAAAACGCCGTCACAGACTTCGACAGCGATTTTGCACAGATATTCGTGGGAACGGTGCATGGGGTTGCGCAACTGAAGAGCGGCTATTTCCGTCCATCCTCTTTCATCAAAAACCTTTCTCGATTCAGCCGGTCTCATGTAAACGCCGGCGTATTTGGTGGGATATTCGGCCTCACTGAGCACCTTGACCGGGCCGGCCAGATTGAAAGCCTTCTGTTCCATCACCATCTGAACGCCTGGATGATCATTTTTGGCGATCTTCCAAAAATCTTCAGCAGTCTTGGTGCCTTCTCCCATATAGACTTTTTCACATTCGAACTTCTTGTCGGCCTCGGTCATTTCATATTTCTCGGTGACCTTCATGGTGGCCATGAACTCGTTGCGCTCCGGGTCGAAAAGAGCGATTTCTTCACCGATTGCGATTGCGGCGGCGTCTTCCTTGGATGCGGAAAGGGTTACCGGAATGGGCCAAAACGTACCGTCTGCCAGAAGATAATTTTCGCAAACACCTTTCCAGTCGGCCTTGGTCATGAAACCGGTCAGCGGGCTGAAACCGCCGATGCCCATCATGATCACGTCGCCTTTTTCACGGGGGCTGATGTCGATTTTTTTAAGACCTTGCGCTTTTTTCAGCTCGGCTGCCAGTTCCGCGCCTTCGAGCAAACAGCAGGTCAAGCCTTTTCCTCCATGAGGGGGAAGTAATTGCGACATGTGTTTAATTCTCCTTATCGAAAAAGTGTTGGGTTAGTTGGCTCTATGTCGAGTAATAACCGTTATATACAAAATGTTCAACAGGCCAACTACACAAAAAAACTAAAAAAACACCGTCAGGGCTTTAACAAAAAAACCTCCCGGCCCGATACTGGCGCCAGGAGGTTATTCAAGTCAACGCATTGCACTAAACCGGCAGATTGACAATGGGGACCTTCTTCATCGTCCACTTATCGGTTTTGGGATCATATACGGAGTTCACGAAGCACTTCCAGTTCGCCTCGTCCATGTCGGGGAAGTCGGCGCGGAAGTAATACCCCGGCCACCGGCTCTCTTCTCGGAACAGGACATGGCGGAGATGGCTTTCGGCGATCCACATCCGGTGGGTGTTTTCCCATACGCGGAGCAGTTCGTGGAGGTCGGCAGCCGCCAGCTTTTCGGAGTCTTCCTTGAGCATAACCATCAGCTCAAGCCCTCTTTCGAGCAGGGACTTGTTGGTGGTAAACTGCGATGATACGCCCCCGCAGTACTCGTCCATGAGCTTCTGGAGCCGGAACATGAACATCTTGGGCTTCATGTAGGCGGGATTGATGTCCGGGTCGCTGGAGTACTTCACGTTTTGTTCGTAAAGATCCATGGGGGCCAGGATTTTCTTTTTCAACTCCTCGACCGCTCCCATGTCAACCTTTGGCATGGTGTTATTGTCGAGGATGTATGCGATGGCGCCCTTGGCGGCAATACGGCCTTCCGCATGCGAGCCGGAGGAGAACTTATGGCTCGATGCTCCTGAGCCGTCGCCCGCTGTGAAAAGACCCTTGACGGTGGTCATGTGGTTGTACACGCCGATGGGTTCCCACTGTTTCCTGTATTCGGCAGGCATGACGTCTTCGGGACCGCAAACCCATGCGCCGGAAGCGCCGGAGTGCGAGCCGATGAAGTAAGGTTCGGCTGCGGCGATTTCAGAAGACTTCTCTTCGGGTTGGATGTTCATACCGGCCCAGAGCAGCGACTGGCTGATCGTCATGTCGAGGAAGTCTTCCCATGCTTCGCTTTCGAGTTCTTTCATCTTCCGCTTGAAGGCCTTGGGATCGTCTTTGTACTGAGCGGCGATGTTCGCAATGGCCTCTTCCGTTCTCATGTAGATCGGGCCTTTGCCTGCGAACACGTCCTCCATGCCCAGCCAGTTGCGCAGGTTCGCCGGGATGGGTTTTGCCAGGCCGTAAGGCGCCCACTTGGGCAACTCATTGGCGCGGGTTACCATGTATTCCTCGCCAAACGCGTTGGTCGCGCGGGACTTGAACAGGAGGAACCATGCGCCGACCGGGCCGTAGCCGTCTTTAAACCGTACAGGGATGAAGCGTACTTCCTGGCAGGTCATCTCAGCGCCGGCCTTGATGGTGAAATAAGCGGTCGAGCCGGAATTCCACGGGGGGTACCAGGCGCGTCCCAGGCCCTCACCGACGGAGCGGGGACGGAAAACGTGAACGGCGCCGCCCATGAGTGCGATCGTCGCTTTGGCCTTGAATACATAGAACTTGTTCTCTCGAACGCTGAAACCAACGGCGCCCGCGACGCGGTCTCCGTCCATCAGTGGCTCGACGATAAAAACGCGCTCGAAAAGCTGACCCTTGTCGCCCAAAGTAGCAAGGGCGGTCTTGGCTGCTTCGGCAACGATGACCTTATAGGACTCACCATTGATCATGATCTGCCAGCGGCCTTCATGAACGTACTTGCCGTTCGCATCTGTCCAAATCGGCAAGCCCCATTTCTCGAAAAGATGGACGGAAGAGTCAACGTGGCGTGCGATATCGTAGACCAAGTCTTCACGGGATACGCCCATGAGGTCCTGGCGTACGTACTTGACGTAGTCTTCCAGGGTGTTGTCGCCGGCAGCCCAGCCAATGTACTGGTTGATGGCCGAAAGACCCATTGCAACGGCGCCGGAACGATCCATGGCGGCCTTGTCAACAACGACAACCTTAAGACCGTTCTTCTTTGCCCAGTAGGCTGCTTCGAATGTAGCGCCGCAGGCCGACATTCCTCCACCGACTATTAGAAGATCGGTTTCGACCACTTCGGTTTCAAAATTAGGCATATCGTAATCCTCCTTCAGCAAGCGATTATTTTTTCAGGGTGGGAATAGCCGTAGCCCCCGCACCTGAAGATGCCGGTTCTGTACACAGCACGTTAGACTTGATGTCGTCCGATCCGGTCGCGAAGCCGGCAAGCGGCTCAGCTTTACCTTCCGGAGTGGTCCGGATGGGGAACTTGAAGCGCTTTACGTTGCCGTTACGGAATTTGACCGTCCACATGATGTCTTCGGAGCCGCGCAGAGGAACAACTGAGGCTCCCATCGGGACGAAATCAGCATAGGCGCGTACATCAATCGCTTGCTGAGGGCAAATCTTTACGCAGTTGTAACATTCCCAACACATCTCAGGAGCCCGATTCCAGCCCTTCATCTTTTCTTTGTCAAGAACCATAAGATCGTTGGGACAAATGTACATGCAAGCAGTTTTATCCTGCCCTTTGCAGCCATCGCATTTCTCAAGAATCACATAACTTGGCATAATTTACCTCCTAAAGGTTAGTCCAAAAAACCCCATGCCAACGAACCCCAATATCGAAGCGAATTTCTACACCTCCTTCCTCACATTGTCTGCCTGTGGGGGTATAGGCAAACACATTTTTTCAAAATTGGCTGTTTCCCAGAACAGCTAATGATATTGCTCGGAGATTTAAATTTCCAGGTTGTCTAAGTGAGGGGATTCACTGGCCTCATGCGGCTAGTGCGCTACTTTCCCCGACTGATATGATCCGGCTTGACAGTCCTGCCTCCCCTGTTACGCCAGGCAATGCCTGACTGGCACCTATTCTTTTCCTCCACTTCAGATTCGGTTAAAGGACCTCCTGGCTGGGCAGGGGTTGTGCATAAGTTTCGCAGGCGTTCATATACAAAGATGCACATCCCTGTCAACAAAATTCTATGCGGTATTTTCGCCAGCGGCAGGTTTTTCAGGTATTGTTTAGACCGGTAAGGACGCGAAAATCGCGTGAAGCGCAGGGTACCGTTGTTTTAATTTCCTTTTCGCCAGCGATCCTTTTACTAACACTTTTTGGGTTCATGTGCAAGTGCCCGAGGATATGTTTTTTTCGCTAAACGGCAGAGATGGATTTACAATCTTCTCTATTTTTGAGAAAAAGTTCAAAATGATACAATGCGGCCCCTGTTCTGAAATGCACAAAGTGAAATAGTGTCCATCCGGAAACACCGGGTGAGACACCAGCAGTATCCGGCCGGCGGTCCGACCGCCCGCGAGATCCCCGGCAAGCTGGGCCCGGGGTTTCAATCAAGGAAACCTTCTCTTATGAGAGAATTCTGGAACTCGGCAACAGGCCGCAGAATCACCGTCCTGGTGGTCCTTTCAATTCTGCTCACAGCCTTTGGCACGGCCGGATATATGATCGTCCAGGACTACACGTTTATCGAAGCCCTCTATATGACGATCATAACCCTTTCGACCGTAGGCTTTACCGAAGTTCACCCCCCAGACACCTACGGCCGCATTTTCACCATTATTCTGATTCTGATGGGCGTCAGCTTCGTTGCTTTCTCGCTGGCCTATTTCAGTCAGATCTTGCTCGACGGAAACCTTCTGGAAGCATACCGGAGGCGCAAATTGAAAAAAAAGCTCGATCAACTTGAAAACCACTACATAGTTTGCGGCTACGGGGAGATGGGAGAGATAATCGCCGGAGAGCTGCTTAAACATAAGATCCCTGTCGCAATCATCGATTCCGGCGAATCGGTTCTTGCCCGATTGAGGGAAAAGAACCTGGCATTCCTTTCCGGAAACGCAACAGACGAAGAAAATCTTATTTCCGCAGGAATCCACCGTGCCAAAGGCTTGGTATCCTGTGTCACCAAGGATTCGGAAAACGTTTTCATCGTCCTTACTGCGCGAGATCTCAATAAAGAACTGCTGATATTCGCGCGCGCCAGCTCTCAAGGCACGGACAAAAGGCTTCTCAAGGCCGGGGCCGACCGGGTTGTTTCGCCATACGCCATCGGGGCCATCCGGATAGCGCACAATATACTGAGGCCCACCGTTACCGATTTCCTCGAACTTGCCCTGTCCGGGGAGGGAATGGAACTCAGTATGGAGGAAATCCGCGTTCCTGAAAATTCAAAACTTGCCGGCCTGGAACTAATGGACTCCGGCGTTCGCAGCAATTACGATCTGATCGTGATGGCCATAAAGCGCTCCGACGGAAAGATGATATTCAATCCGGCCCCCCAGGAGACCATACAGGCTGGAGACATCCTGGTGGTAATCGGAGCGGTTGATAACCTCTCGCGCTTCGGGCGGGAGCTTTTGGGGTGCGACTATACAGCCCTTGGCAAGTGCCCGCTTTAAGACCGCTTATGCATTTGACAAAACCAGGCTTGTCCCCATATAGTGCTGAAACAGTTGGACACCCGTCAGAAGTCTCAGGAGCAGGATTTCTTATCACTTTCTTGCATCGAAAACGCGCGGCTCCAGTAAGGAAATAACAACTAGGCATGAGGGCAGGGGACCACCCTCGCCGTTAATAACCCTGCAATGTACTCAAGCTGCTGGAGGTACGTCTATGAACTATGAAAATATTCTTTTTTGAGTTGACGAGATAAAATTTTTTCCCAACGGAGGTAGACAACATGAATTTCGAATTAACTGACGAGCAAAAGATGATTCAGGAAATGGCCCGCAAGTTTGCAGAGCGGGAAATCAAGCCCGTCGCGGCCGAACTCGACCGCACTCACGCCCATCCCGCCGACATATGCCAAAAAATGGGGGAACTGGGTCTTATGGGCGTAGCTATCCCGGACCAATACGGTGGGGCCGGAATGGACTATGTCAGCTACGTTCTCTCGTTGATCGAAATATCCAAGGCATGCGCATCGTGCGGGGTCATTATGAGCGTTTGCAACAGCCTCTACGGTTTTCCGGTATACGCTTACGGCACCGAGGACCAGAAACAAAAATACCTGCGTCCCGTCGCAAGCGGTGAAGCGCTTGGCTGCTATGGGTTGACTGAAGCGGGCGCTGGCTCCGACCCGGCAAAAATGATGACCACGGCGGTTCTAAAGGGCGATGAATGGATCATCAACGGGACCAAGACATTCATCACCAATGGAAATGTTGCAAAATACGCCGTCATCGCTGCATTTACCGATAAGTCCTTAGGGTACAAAGGTATAAGCACCTTCGTTCTGGATTTCGAAAAAACACCGGGTTTTAAGGTTGGCAAAATCGAGGAAAAGCTCGGAATTACCGCTTCCGGTACCTCGGAGCTGGTTTTCGAGGACGCGCGCATACCGAAAGACAGCCTGCTGGGTAAACCCGGTGAGGGTTTCAAACAAATGCTTACCACTCTGGATGGCGGGCGCATCGGAATCGCTTCCCAGGCGATCGGCATTGGCAGGGCTTCCCTGGAAGCCTCACTTGACTACAGCAAGACCCGTGAGCAGTTCGACCAGCCTATTTCCAATTTTCAGGCCATCCAGTGGAAGCTCGCCGATATGGCTACCCAACTGGACGCCGCTGAACTTTTGACCCTTCGCGCGGCCTATAACGAGGACCATCATAAGCCTTACGAAAAAGAAGCGGCAATGGCCAAGCTCTTCGCCTCGGACACCGCGATGTGGGCCACTATAGAAGGGGTGCAGATTTTTGGTGGATATGGATACGTCAAAGAGTATCCGGTGGAAAGGCATATGCGCGACGCTAAAATCACGCAGATCTATGAAGGCACCAACGAAATAATGCGCCTCGTGATCGCGCGAAATATCCTCAAGAACAGGTGAAAATCATATGATCGGGAAAACAATCGAAGAAATCAGGCTCAACGAAACCGCCGAGTTTTCAAAGACGATCTCGGAATCTGACGTCTACCTTTTCGCCGGGGTGACCGGTGATCTCAATCCCGCTCATATCAACGAAGAGTATGCGCGGGGAACTTTTTTCAAAACAAGGATCGCGCACGGCATGCTGGCGGCGGGGCTCATCTCGGCTGTCATTGGAATGCGCCTGCCGGGTCCGGGTTCCATTTATGTCAGACAGGAGCTTAATTTCCTGGCTCCGGTCAGAATTGGCGACACCATAACCGCTCGAGTCGAAGTCGTCGAAATTATGAGCGATAAAAAACAACTGCGGCTAAGAACTACCTGTTCCTCGCAGGACGGAACGCTGGTCCTGGACGGCGAAGCCATAATCAGCCCGCCCCGTCCGAAAAAGGTCAAAGCCGCGGGATAAGCTGATTTTTTTCTCCCCCTTTTCTGGCAGGGTGCTGAAAAAAGATTGGAATTCCTACGTCTGGGCGAAAAAACCCAGGTACGTCACCCCGGCGAAGCCTGCCCCGGAAGTAAATAGTCCGGGGCCGGGGTCCGGTAAGGCCGTCACCCCGGCGCGTCCTCACAAAAGATCGGACGCGAACTGGGGCACTCAGAAAACATCGTGCCCGGACTTGAAGCATTAACCAACGTCCAGAAGGCTAGCCCCGCACCTGAACGCAGTGAGGGTGGGCACTCACAAAAGATCGTGCCCGGACTAGAAGCATCAACTATCAGTTAGAATCTTAAGCCCGGACCTGAACGAAGTGAGGGTCCAGCATTTAAAGCTGGCTCGGATGTTTAACGCAAATCCGAACGAAGTGAGGGGGCAGGCCGGGGTCCAGCAGTTTTTGCTTTACAATGGCGAAATCATTAGCCCTTTTCAAGTGTTTCTCCCACCGGAGAACCCTTTTTCACCACCCTGGTAAAGGGGCGCGGGGGGGATTTTAGCGCAGGGCCGGAGTCCGGTTATTGCTCGTGACAGGCAAAAGAACTGAGGCGGGTTTTTTCTGCGAGCCGGGAAATCCCCCCCCCCCGTCTTCACTAAAGCTTTGGTGCGTTCGGCACTGTGGAGGGGTGCAGGCTCAAGACAGCTTGTGCAATCAATCCATACGGCATGTGGGATAGGGAGTCTCGATGGGTATCGAATATTACCCGCCTCAATGTCCCAAATTTGCATAAATAGCGGGTTTGATTGGAGATGATGGGATTCGAACCCACGACCTCAGACTTGCGAAGCCTGCGCTCTCCCAACTGAGCTACATCCCCGGTGCTCGGAACATACCCTCTTGCGCATGCGGTGTCAAGGATCGGCAGCGCAAATGTAACCAGCCAAGGACAGTTTCCCTCTGGATCGAAGATGACGAAGGTCGGCCGGCGTCACCGGGATCTGAAAACATATCGGAATTGGTGGGCTGAAAAGGTTGGGAATTGGTGTAGCCTGACCGGCCTCACACAACGTGCAAAAGGAAGCCGGAGAGTTCGGGTCGATGAAGCGTCAAAACAGCCTCTTCACCCAGACAAGGCTCAGATCAAGGTCGACGTCATACTTGCAAAAGCGCTCTATCCCGCATGGGTCGGGAGAGGTGTGCTTTAGGTCAAGCAAACGATCGAAATCCCTCTCTATGACTATGTTGCAGAAATCGACCGGAACCGAGCGAACCAGATTAAGTTCGTCTTCGTTCCAAAGGGTGTTCGCAATGTCCCCCACTCCATTCTCCAGCATATCGGTTCCACATACCTTGAAACAGGCTCCGCAGGTGCAACGGTGGATCGAGTCGAAGTCAGTCGGTATATGATGGCCCGTATCGCAGAAAGGGCAGATTATTACGTGGATGCCGCTCACCCTGCTGGCGTGGGGCTTTGAATAAATTGACCTGAACGTTTCTTTGTTTTTAAAGTCCATAGTTCGCCTGCCGCATCACGAATTGCGCTCGAGCCCGGGTGGCCTGAGTCATAAACTGACGTTTCGGCTTGAAATCAAGCCGGAAATTTGACATAAAATCTAATATCTCCGGAATCCTTTGCAAGTCAACACCATTTCTAAAAGGAGAATCTCTTTGGGCGGCAGTCATACATCCTCCGGCAAAGTAAAGTCAATCTTGAAAATACTTGGCGAATTCTATCCAGACGCAGAATGTTCGCTCAACTTCCATGACCCGCTCCAGCTCTTGATCTCGACTATCCTCTCAGCCCAGTGCACCGACGAGCGGGTAAATAAGGTTACACCAGCCTTGTTCGAAAAGTACCGCTCTGCCGGGGAGTTTGCCGATGCCCCCATAGAAGAACTGGAACATTACATCAAATCTACTGGTTTCTATCATAACAAGGCGTTGGCGATCAAGGAGTCATGCAAAATTCTGGCCAACCGATTTAACGGCCAGGTGCCTCAGGACCTCGAGACACTGGTCGAACTGCCCGGAATAGGACGAAAAACGGCAAATGTAGTATTGGGAAATGCTTTCGGCATTCCGGGACTTGTCGTCGATACGCACGTTGCGCGAGTGTCGGCAAGGCTTGGTCTGACCCGTCAAAAGGACCGGGACAAAATCGAGCAGGACCTGATGGTCCTTATACCGAAGGAGAAATGGATCAAATTCTCTCATCAGTTGATCCAGCATGGCAGAGCAATTTGCATCGCCCGGAAGCCGAAATGTTCCATCTGCCCTTTGCGTCTTCACTGCGACTACGGGCTGGATGATTCGGCGCCGAAGGCCTGAATCCGGCTAGAATCAACATCAGCTTGAAAAACCCTTTTCTCGGCTCACCTCGTGACCTTCACATCCGCCGCCTCGGCCCGCGCAACCGAGGGAAGCATCTTCTGGGGCTCTCCGAGTATGAACTCGCCTTTTTCGATCCAACTCCTCAGAGTCTCCGCGATTTCTTTAGCGCGTACATAACTGGAGAGCGGTACAGTTGGGAGTTCTCTGTTATCGACACTGATCGTTCCTGAGCGCAGTTGGGCGTAGTTGACTTCACAAATCGGGTCCTTCACCGTGAAGCTATAGTCCTTTACCTGTGCAACGATGTCCTCGTCGGAAACGCTCGTAAACAGTGCCATCTCCTCATCCAGGATGGGGATGGGAATCCCGACCCCCACCACCAGGGAGCACCCGTAGCCCAGGATGCTCGCGCCCATAAGCCATCGCGGACTCATCTCCTTGATGTCGCCCATCAGCATCAGCGTACCTGCCGGGCTGCGAGGGGTCCCATTGGGAAGCCGCGGGGCTTCAGGTTTGTGCTGGGTGCCTTGCCAGGTTATAAAGCCCTGGGCGCCTCCCAGAAAGATGCGCGTTCCCAGGCCAAGGGTCTTGTAATAGGGATCGTTCAGCAAGGGGCTGAGCTGACCGGCCGAGCAATAGTTGGCGTTTCCAAGGTTGGGCTTCAGGGTGCCCATGTAGGTGTAAATGATCTTCCTTGAGGCGTTAACCGCGCAATTATAATTTTGATATGCGTTTCGAGGATTGCACAGAGTTGCGGAGGGAAGCTCCTTCAATGTAAAGTCTTTTTCGAAATAACGATTTGGATAGCAGTCGGTCCCATAGCCTTCAGCTCTAAGGCGCACGGCTTTTCCGCTCACAAGGTCCTGGATGACGTGTCCGCCGCCGTATTCGAACGCTCCGGGGCGAATCTTGTTAAGAGGGTCATCCTCCCCTGGTTCGGTAGCGCCGATGTAGATATCCACAGCGGCAAGGCCTGCGTAGGCTGGGACATTATTGAGCCAGACCTTTGACGCCTTGATGGGTGGATTGGTATGTCCGAAATTTATGAAAGCTCCCGAAGAGCACATGGGAGCAAAAGTCCCGGTGGTCACCACGTCCACCTCCTTTGCGGCCCTGGCGGCTCCCTTCTTCCTTACTATTCCGACCATATCCTCCGCCGTAACCACGACAGCCTGGCCTCTGCGTATCTTTTCGTTTATCTCCTGGTAAGTTTTTGTCGTTCCCATTCTCTGCGCCCGATCCTTCTGTTGGTATAAGAAAAGCCATCGCAAGCCAAAAGGCAAAGTACACCATAATAACCCTCGGCCGCAATGATGACAACCAATCAGAGGGAAATCTCGCCACCTTCGTAAATATGAGGCCAATTGAGCGCCCCAATGCATTTTGTTCTTGAAGTATTTGGGATAAGCGGTTTTTATTGTTCCGGATATCGGATATCAAAAGTCATCTTTGGCTCCGCGAGCCGCTCCGGTATCCGATAAATGTTTTCAATTAACCGGAGAAAGTGAATATGTCAGAACAAAAGGACGACGTGGTTCAAAAACCGGCCCCCTCTGCGCCAATGCGAAATCCGTATATAATGAATTTCCTCAAAGCGCTGGTGGAAAAAAAGGGGGAGCAGCTCGAGACCGATGATCTAAAAAAACTCCTGGGCGATATGTACCGGCTCTTCGAAAGCATGCTTGGACAGAATATGGTAAACGCGCTGCCTGAGGATGTGAGAAAACAATATCTCACTATGGCGGATGATTTGGCAAATCTTGACTACAAAAAGATTGGCGTAGTTTTCGATGCAAACGTCAAGAATTACGAACAGATTATGAAAGAAACGATGAAGCAGTTCGCCGAGATCTATTTAAAAAACAGGCAGTTCAGCCCTGAGCACTATCCTGTCAAACCGCAGTCTTAATAACGGAAAGTCATGCCCTGCAGCCATGCCGGGAAACTCTTGCCTGCGAGAATTACAACGGTTACGCTTTAGGGTGCCTGGTGCATAATGAAGGGAGAGAATTAAATGCAGGAAGACAAGACTATTTGCCCACATTGCGATCATAAAATGAAGAAGTGGAAGACCCCGCCCCTTTCGACCTGGAGCGCTGAATATTTTTTCGTCTGCTTCAATGACGAATGCGCTTATTACGTCAAAGGTTGGAATCACATGAAGAGATCGACCGAGGTCGGCTGCTCGTACCGGCACAGGTACGATCCTGATACCGGTATGTGCGGCCCGCTCCCTGTCTGGGCTCCGGAAGCCGGGAAAGATCAAATAATCGAATAAAGGAAATCGAGATCCCCCCCTTTCCTAAAGGGGGGCGCCCTCACAAAAGATCGGGCTCGAACTTGAAGTATTTAACATCGGTCGGAAGCGTTAGCGCGAATCCGAACGAAGTGAGGGTGCGTCCTCACAAAAGATCGGACGCGAACTTGAAGCGTTAAGCATCGGTCGGAAATGTCAACGCGAATCCGAACGAAGTGAGGGTTCAGGGGGGATTCTCAGCGCGGAGGCGTACTTATGTACCGCCTCCGGTCATGGATAGGTCAGGGATGCCTCGAGATCGGTGATCGAACCCGCCGGGGCCTCTGCTGCCGCCGCCGAAGGCAGCGGCAAATCTGGCTGGCGGTCCCACCGCCCCACCGCCCTAGCTATCTTTGCCGCGCTCCTTCAGTGCAACCTGCGCCGGCAGCCAGCCTGGCAATGGGCACGCGAAACGGCGAACAGCTAACGTAATTGAGTCCCAGATTGTGGCAGATAGCAATGGATTTTGGATCGCCTCCGTGTTCTCCGCAAATTCCCACTTCCAGGTCAGGGCGCGTTTTTCGACCCAATTCGACTGCCATTCGCATTAGTTTCGCCAACCCTATCTCGTCTAAGCTTGCAAACGGGTTTTCAGGCAAGATCCCCTTTTCTATGTAATCGATCAGGAATCCCTTTTCGGCGTCATCTCTGCTTATTCCATAAGTAGTTTGCGTAAGGTCATTGGTGCCGAAGGAGAAAAATTCGGCATGCTCGGCGATTTCGTCTGCGGTAAGCGCAGCGCGCGGGACTTCGATCATGGTGCCGAACTTGTAGTCGATCTTTGCTCCCTGCTCCTCCATGACGTCTTTCGCAACGGTTTCGAGGGCCTTTCTTTGCGTTGTCAGTTCATTCACGTGAGCAGTGAGCGGGATCATGATCTCAGGGTGGACGTCTACCCCCTTCTTCACGCACACACAGGCAGCCTCGAAGATGGCCCTGACCTGCATCTGCGTCAGTTCAGGCATCATTATTCCCAGGCGCACGCCGCGCAGACCCAGCATGGGATTCGCCTCCCGCAGAGTCTCTACGCGCCTGAGTATGCGCTCGTCTGCTTCGATCTTGTGCAGGAGTTCGTCGATTTCTTGCAAATTCCTGGCGTGCAGCATGCGAATCTTGCTATCCGTAAGCTCACTCGCAAGGTGTTCGAAGCCTGGCAGGAATTCATGCAGCGGAGGGTCGATCAGGCGAATGATCACCGGCAATCCATCCATGGCCTCAAAAAGACCGATGAAATCCTCCCGCTGGAATGGCAGCAAAGCATCTAAAGCCTCACGCCTTTCAGTAGGCTCATTGGTCATGATCATCTTCTGCACCAGAGGAATGCGTTCGGATTGGAAGAACATATGCTCGGTGCGGCAGAGGCCGATGCCGCTGGCGCCGTACTCCCGGGCGCGTTTGGCGTCAAGAGGGTAGTCGGCGTTGGCCCAGACGTCAAGCCGCCGGAAGTCGTCAGCCCATCGGAGCAGTTTCATCAGCCATGGATCGGAGATGTTGGGCACCGTCGTTTCCACCTGTCCCAGGAAAACCTCGCCTGTAGATCCGTCAACTGAAATCCATTCCCCTTCGTTGATGACCTGGTCGCCGACCGTCATGAGATGCCGTCCGAGATCGATCTCCAGTTCAGCGACGCCGACGACGGCAGGCTTACCGAACTGGCGGGCTACCAGGGCCGCATGGCTGGTTCGGCCACCGCGGCTGGTAAGAATTCCTTCGGCGGCCAGCATGCCGTGTACGTCATCGGGTTTGGTCTCCGCCGGACCATGATGACCTTTTTGCCGTCCTTTCTTGCCCAGCTTTCTGCCAGATCCGCCTTGAAAGCCACCATGCCCACTGCCGCGCCGGGTGAGACATTCAAACCGCCGGCCAGCAATCTGCCTTCACCCTTCGCGGTGCTTTTGGAAGAGACATCAAACTGCGGGTGCAGGAAAAAGTCCACCTGTTCGGGAGTGACGCGCATAACGGCTTCCTCCCGGGTTATCAACCCTTCTTCGGCCATATCCACTGCGATGCGAACCGCAGCCTGAGCTGTCCGCTTGCCGGCGCGCGTCTGCAACATCGACAGCCTGCCGCGCTCGACGGTGAATTCGACATCCTGCATCTCACGGTAATGTTGTTCAAGTTTGCCGGCGATCTCAACAAACTGATTCCAGGCCTGCGGCATCGTCTCAGCCATTTGCTCAACCGGGAGGGTTGCCCGGATGCCTGCAACCACGTCTTCACCCTGGGCGTTGATCAGATAGTCGCCCTCGATCTTTTTCTCACCGGTTGTTGCGTTGCGGGTCATCGCTACGCCGGTGGCGCTGTCAGCGCCCATGTTGCCAAACACCATTGCCTGGATGTTCACGGCCGTGCCAAGGTTGTGAGGAATTTTGGCTGCATTCCGGTAATCGATTGCACGTTTGCCGTTCCAGGACTTGAACACGGCTTCGGTTGCCAGGCGAAGCTGCTCATAAGGATCGGCAGGAAAATCGATACGGTTGTAATGCCGGTATATATCCTTGAATCGATCTGCAATGGTCTTGCAGTCGTTAATGGGAATCTCGGTATCGAGCTTTGCTCCGCACGCATTGCGGAACTCGGCTATGACCTCCTCAAACGGTTCGTCATGCACGCCCATAACCACCACACCGAACATCTGGATGAGACGGCGGTAGGAGTCGTAAACGAAGCAAGGGTCCCCTGTCGCCTCGATCATACCCTTGACTGTATCGTCGTTTAGTCCGATGTTGAGCACCGTGTCCATCATCCCGGGCATTGAAAACTTCGCGCCGGAACGACAGGAGACGAGCAGCGGATTCTTGGGGTCCCCGAATTTCTTGCCTGTCTTCTTTTCAACTTCGGCTAAAGCCGCCAGCTCCTGCTCCCACATCTGTTTTGGAAATTTCATGCGGGAGTCAAGATAGGAGTTACAGGCCTCTGTGGAGACCGTAAAACCTGGAGGGACAGGCAATCCGAGCCGGGTCATGTCGGCAAGATTTGCGCCCTTTCCACCCAGCAGTCCACGCACATTTTCCCAGTCACCGCCAGCGTATGACATCACCTGGTCCAGTTCGCCGAACAGATATACCCATTTTTTAGTCATGGAAGGTAGCTCCTTAAAGGATCACTTGAGGCAAGAGAATGAAATCCATTCCAGTTATGGGACGATCCATAAACTAACCATAAAGTAAGGGAAAGCACGAAGGAATTTTGCGCCATTCCGAGGAACTTGCGGTGTTGTGGGCGGGAGCAGGGTGGCGTTTGCAGGGAAAAGGGTTTTTGCAGCCTTATAAAACTTCTGGGATTTTTGCGATGCTTTCTGGCTCTGTCAACATGCTCTTTTTTCTCTTCCTCGAAAAAATCCTTGATTATCAGGTTATAATCATTGAAAAAGGATGAAATTTTCCCGAAGTCAGCCTTTGACCGGTATTATAGATCCAGTCCAACCCGAAACGCCGAGTGGAATACCGGCAGTTTCCGATTTGAATTTTTTCGATCTCAAAAAAAGGGGAGTTTTCGTCCCGGGATCGGGTCCGGGGGCGAGAAGGGACCTTTTCTTGTCTTAAGCTTGCGCGGTTATTCCCAAATTTAGCAACCAGGAGTACCAGATGATTCGCAAAAGTGACGCTCTTAAGTACCACAGCGAAGAGAGACCAGGAAAAATCGAAGTCAAACCGACAAAACCATGTCTTACTCAACGAGATCTTTCGATGGCTTACACGCCCGGGGTTGCCGACCCCTGCAGGGAGATCGATAAAATTCCCGATAAGGTATTTGAATACACCGCAAAGGGAAACCTCGTTGGGGTAGTCACTAATGGCACAGCCGTGCTGGGGCTTGGCGACATCGGCCCGCTGGCCGCGAAGCCCGTCATGGAGGGCAAGGCCGTTCTGTTCAAAAGATTTGCTGATATTGACGTTTTTGACATAGAGCTGAATACGAAAGACCCGGACGAGGTGATCCTGGCAGTCAAGCTGCTCGAGCCGACCTTCGGAGGCATCAACCTCGAAGATATCAAAGCGCCGGAATGTTTTTACATTGAAGAGCGTCTCAGGGAAACGATGAAAATTCCCGTTTTCCATGACGATCAACATGGTACTGCCATAATTTCGGGGGCTGCCCTTCTCAACGCCCTGGAGATACAGCAAAAAAAGATCGATCAGGTTAAACTGGTCGTCTCGGGGGCGGGGGCGGCCGGAATTGCCTGCGCAAGCCTCTATGTGCAGCTTGGCGTCAAAAGGGAAAACATATTCCTGGTGGACTCCAAAGGCCTTGTCCATAAGGGTCGTAAAGAAGGCATGAATCCTTATAAAGAGCGGTTCGCAAACGGCGAAAGGCCAATGTCGCTTGCGGAGGTTATGGAGGGGGCCGACGTTTTCGCCGGCTTTTCGGTGGCTGGCCTGGTTTCAAAAGAGATGGTTGGAAGCATGGCGGAAAGGCCAATCGTTTTCGCTTTGGCCAATCCGGATCCAGAAATCGGCTACCAGGAAGCAGTAAGTGTTCGCAGTGACCTGATTATGGCCACGGGGCGCTCAGATTTCCCCAATCAGGTAAACAATGTACTCGGTTTTCCTTATATCTTTCGAGGCGCGCTGGACGTGAGCGCCATTGCCATCAACGAGGAGATGAAAATCGCGGCGGTAAGGGCGCTCGCCGATCTTGCAAAGGAAGACGTCCCCGATTCCGTCCTCAGGGCCTACGGCAAGGATATGCTGGAATACGGCCCAAACTATATCATTCCCAAGCCGTTCGACCCGCGCGTACTCATCAGGGAAGCGCTTGCGGTGGCAAAAGCGGCAGTTGAATCCGGGGTTGCCAGAAAACCGATAGTCGACTGGGATGAATACCGCGATCGGCTGGAAAGCCACCTTGGGCGCTCTCAGGAAGTTATGCGGCGCATCATTCATAAGGCAAGGCGTGACCCCAAGCGGATAGTTTTCCTTGAAGGCGCCGATAACAAAATATTGAGGGCCTGCCAAATCATTTTGGATGAGAGGATCGCAAAACCCATCCTGCTCGCGAATCTGGAGGTGATTCAAAAAAAGTCGGCCGAACTGCACCTCGATCTGAAGGGAGCAACAGTAGTCGATCCGCACAAATTCGACCGGATAGAGGAATACGTGTCCAATTTTTTCATTATGCGTTCCCGAAAAGGAATGACACCACATGAGGCCAGGAGGCTGCTCCTGACCAGTAACAATTATTTCGGGGCCATGATGGTGAGGATGTGTGACGCCGACGGTCTGGTAGGCGGAGTAAACCAGCACTATTCCGATACGATCAGACCCGCGCTTCAGACCCTGCCGCTCTCACAAGGCACTTCGGTTATCGCCGGCGTGTACATGATGGTTTTTCAAAAAGATGTAATATTTTTTGCCGACACTACCGTAAATATCGACCCTACGGCTGAGCAGCTTGCTGAAATAGCGATCTGCACCGCAGACACGGTTAAACAATTGGATATTGAGCCACGAATCGCTATGCTCTCCTTCAGCAACTTCGGGAGCACGCGCCATCCGCGAGCTGAAAAGGTCGCCCAGGCGACTCAGATCGTCAAAGAGCGCCGTCCGGACATCGTGATAGATGGTGAAATGCAGGCAGATACGGCTGTTGTCCCCGAGATTCTTAACGGGGTGTATGAATTTAACACGCTTAAAAAAAGAGCCAACGTGTTGATCTTTCCATCGCTTGAAGCCGGAAACATCGCCTACAAGCTGATGGCGCGGGTGGGAGGCGCAAAGGCCATCGGTCCGATCCTTATGGGAACCAGTGAAGCGATTCACGTGCTGCAGCGTAACTGTGACGTCGAGGAGATAATCAACACTACCGCCCTTGCCGTGATCGACGCTCAAGAGCACAAGAAGTGCTTCATGACCGAACAACTGGGCCGGAGTGTGTAAATATAACCTGTTGATTCTCCTCCCCGGTCCGCAAACCGGCGTCCGGGGAAGGGGAATTACGTTTCAAGAACCGGTTTGTCTATTCGGCAGGCGCGGTAAATACACCTTCGAAACTCACGGCGTCACTGATGGCGCCGGTATCCAGAATTGCGCCGCGGATGACAAGTGAAGGTTGGGGTTGGCCATGGTGGGAACCATGGGCGGCGTTAGTCTCCACACCGAAAAACTCCCCGTATTTGAACGCGAACGAGCCCCTCACATCAGCGCTGCCATTAGATGATGCCCCGTTGAAGGAAAAGCCCCCGTCGTCCCCCCTGATAGCCGAGAATTTCACCGTGGTTGTTGCTGAACCGTTCGTGAGATCGGTATACGCGAGTTCGCCATAGAAAAGATCGTTGGTAACACAGTTGGGCTCCCCCGTGATAGAGCCGTACTGCGTAACGTAAAATGTGACTGTCACCGCGGTTGGGGTCGTCGCGTTGGTCACTGTCCATACGCCTGTGGGGGGCGGGCCGGTGGTGATGGAGCCGGTATTGTCCGTAAACCAGAGAGTGCCTGTGCATGGCGTGGTTGATGTGCAGGGTAGGGTTGGTGAGGTTGCCGTTGCAAGACCTGCCGTGAAAATCGTTATAAAAACAATTGCGCTGCCGATAAGAAGTTTCCTCATTTGGTCCTCCTTTGCCGTTGTGTGGTTTATGGTTTGGTTGATCCCGAAACAATTTCCAAAAATAAGAAACTGCGGCAAATTCACTCCGCGAAGTTGCCGTTTAGTTAAGCTTTTCTGTAGGCTTTCCACTTCAGTAGCGTACTCAAACAACTACATATGAAGATCTAAGAATATCTGCAAAGTGAGCAGCACATCGTCTGTTTTCGGGGTTTCCGCTTTGAGCCCGGCAACCTTGGGATATCTTTAGTTGTTACCAGAAGCCGATTCTTATAGGAGGGATGCAAATCTCTTGCCGGAATGCAGGCTGTTCAGTTGGATGACCTTGTTTGCAATCCGAAATCTCCGGACGTATTATTTTTATTTGGGAAAGATAGCGGCGCTTGCCAAAAATCCTGCCGGAAAAGATGGCCAACGGTGATAGAATGTCTGTAGCTTAAGCAGACTTTTTGCCTGCGGTATTCAATTATCGAGACTGAAGCAACGCAAACGCGGGAAAACATCAGGGGGAACCGAGGGAACCGGCCTTGGATTGGCGATTGTCAAGGAGGTGGCCGAAAGACACCAAGGCAAAGTATGGGCCGAAGTTAATAGGGAAAACGCAATGACGTTTCTTATGTCGATTTCAAGACATATTTTAGACAAAGGTCTGATGGCCGCCGCCGCGCTCCAACAGGAGTGAGGAACTGCCAAAACTCTCTGTCGAAAGCATGAAACAACTCAAAGCATTTTTGACATCATATTGCTGCAATACGGAGGGATCCATGACAACTAAAAAGAGTTTTACCATAGAAAATGATCTTCTCTCTTCTTCGCTGGAAAACGGTGTCCTGGTGATTAGACAGAAACAGCATATTAAGTCTCTGACCAAGGACATTAACGCAATATACTCATTTTACGAGTATCAAGAGTCCATACTCTCAAGCAAGTCGTATAAGGCAATGGTCATGTTTGCATGTCCGGATAAGGAGGAATACATCGAATACAGCATGTTTCTGTCTAAGGCGCTTTCAGGCAAGAAAGATAGTCTGTTTATTAACCGGTTGGCAAACGTGGTAAACTACTACATCCGCACGCTATCGAGTCTTAACTATATTACGGTTTACGCTGGGTGGGGAACGGTCTCAATGTTTCACCTGAATCTCGCCCTGGCTTACGACTACCGCATTATCGCGGACGACACTGTATTCGAGAACCCCAGCGCAGGCATCGGCATGATAACCAAAGGAAGCGGGTATTTCCTGCCGCGCTTGCTTGGGGTCAGGAAGGCAACCGACGTGTTGCAGTGGAAGACGTTTTGCGCCGAAGACGCCCTGGATTTGGGGTTGGTCGACCGGATCGTTCCGGCGTCAAAACTGGAAGAAGAGACGATGCAATTCGTGGCCTCGAATTTGGAGGGGGCGGTTTCGACCTTGCTCGGCATCCGCAAGTTGTTCAAGTGCGACCCAAAGGAGCTTGAGCGTAGCCTGGAGTTGGAAGACCGGCTCATCAAAGAACGTCTTAAATCGCCTGATTTCAGAAAGACCTTCGACGAATACTGCATAAAGACGTTCGGCCGCGACATAGAAACATTGGGAGGGGGCGACTGAAGATGCAATAGCCTGGAAGCACTGTTGTCGGTGGTATTTTTTTCATATAGGCTCACATCGGTATCGAATTATAGCGAACAAAAGCCCCCTGTCCAAACAAAACAGGACAGGGGGCATAATAAAAAACTAATGATAATTAGAATCTTACGGTTGACCGCAAGAATTGCATCGTCCAAATTTCGCAACATGACCTATTTATTTGTGGCGTCCACCACCACCACCGCCATGGCCGCCGCCAGCATGCCCGCCACCGCCATGACCACCGCCGAATCCACCGCCATGACCGCCTCCAAATCCGCCGGAACGCGAGCCACCGCCAAATCCACCGGAACGTGCGCCGCCACTGCGTGTGCCGCCGCTTCTCGATCCGCCGCCAAACGCGCCGCCACTGCGTGATCCGCCGGAACGTTCCCCACCACCAATCGCGCCACCACTGCGTGTGCCACCTCGACTAGCGTTACTGGCGCTACGTGAGCCTCCGGAACGTGAGCCGCCACGGCCGACGTTGCCGGTGCCACGTGACCCGCCACCGTGTGAGCCGCCTCGTCCAACATTACCGGCTCGATGAGAGTCCCCGCCGCGTGATCCGCCATGGCCGGCATTACCGGCTCGATGAGAGTCGCCGCCGCGTGATCCGCCTCCGTGAGAGCCACGATCGTGCGAGCCCCCTCGATCATGGTCTCGCCCGTGTCTATCGTGATCGCGTCTATCGTGGTCGTGTCTGCCGTCGTGTCCGCCACCACCACCGTCACCACCGCCGTCACCACCGTCACCACCGTCACCGCCGTCACCGCCACCACCGCCCCAGAATGCTCCCACGTCTACAGCCCCGAAAAACCCGGCCACTCCAGCGTCGGCATCCACCGCCGGGAAATCCGGGTAATAGGCGAGGGGAGGATTTTCAGGCCATCCCCAGTTCCCATAGACAACCGTAGGGTCGTAACGCGGCACATAGACAACTTGAGGGTCGACCGGCTCGATATCGAAATTCTCACCTTTGACAACCACCCGCTCTACGTCGCTGGAAGTGAGATTGCCCGAGGCGAGTGCTTCCTTGCGCAGTCTCTGGATCGACGCCGTCACATCGGGTTCCTGGGCCTGGTACGCTTGACCCAATCGTTGCGTCCACGCAGATTGCTCAGCCATCATCGTGAGTATCTGCGGGAATGGCGCCAGCGCCTTCACGCTCGAGTCCCAGTCCATTGTATCCATGGCGTCACGGAGTCGGTCCTTCGCAAGATTCGTGTTTCTCTTCAACCAATGATCAACTTCCACGACCTGGTCAGGGAAGGCCGCTGCCACCATGATTTGCGTAAGCAGCGTATCCGGATACAGCGCGATCGGGGCAAGCATCTGGTCAAGCTCCGCCTCGCTGAGTGCCTTGCCTGAGGTGACTGTTTGCTGTGAAAGCGCTCCGAACGGGACCATCATCACAGCGAGTAACCCGATCAAGGATCGCTTAAGAAATCCAATTATTTTCATGATGTTTCTCCTTTCGGTTGCACAATCAATATTGGTTACAACGTAAGACTGCAATCGCATGTAGACAATTCGGATAAACGACAAATTCCAATGGATCCCATGCCTGTTTAGAGTCGGTGGCAGGGGTATTGGTGCCGGGTCAGGTCTCACTCCATACAAACTGATTGTTGAAACAATTGCAGGCTGGTTTAATCAGATATCGATGATAGGAAACTTGAGTCCTTGGGTTAGCATTCAAGAGACGGTGCAGGATAACCAGATGGAAACAAATTCCAACTGCGGAAGTTGGGTTAACATGGGTAAGCAGTTTGAATCTTAGTGCATTCCATCAAAAGGAGATCGATTCCTGTTCTGTTGTTGTTCTTGAAAAAAAACAGAATTTCTGGACGCTTGTGGTGATTTCGTCGTCCAGCCGGATTAAAAAGTTTGTTGACAGGACTCATAATTTGTCCTAGCCTTCACAAACTCACCACTATATTTGTACTCATTAGTATGCAGCCGTTTAGCAGGTTTTCATGGCCTTGGGGGGAGGCAATGAACTTTCCGCGCCTTTCCACCGTTTTGCCCTGAATTTCCCAATCGACATGAAATACGAGATGCCGTGCCATTTCATGCACCCCCTTTGCCGGGTAGGAGGAATGACAGTGAAAACTTTGAGCCGACGATGTTCACTTCCCCATGATGAGAGCCCCTTGGTAAAATCCCTCCATCCTACCGCCAAACCGAATGCGAGTGCTAATGTTAAGCTACAATCCGAGACCCCCGGCTTCCAGTCGATCAGTCAAGGCGGGAATGGCGCTGGTGCGTGGGCAAGTTCCCTTCGATCATCAAGAAGGGACCGTTATTCTTCATTTCGGCATGGATCGCCTTTCACTATTTCATTGATCTTATTTACTCTGTTAACTGTATCCGTCTTTTTCCCGGGAGCAAAAAACTCTTCCGCCCAAACTATAACCTTATCGAACGACGCCGTTTATGAAGCGAATGTCCAAGTGGGATCGGTACCGGGTTCCGGAACGACTCAGCAATATACATGCTCCAGTGGAAATCCAGCCGATTGCATAATTACTACGAACTCCGCCGGAGCTCAAACCGGCTGTACAGTCAGTTCCAATGCTCCAGCCGGGACCACTTGCACTCAGAGCCAAATATCCGGAGGGCCAACCGGAAACGCCGGACCTTCAGTAAACCTCAACGTAACTACCGGACAATACAAGGTTAGTCCCGGCGCCCTGGTTGCAAACGGCATATCAGCAGCAATCCAGGGCCTATCAAAGGGATCTGATGGTGGAAACGGCGGGGACGCATATATTTTTGGCGACGCCGGAGACGGAGGCGCGGGGGCCAACGGCGGTCTGGTCAGTGTCACCCTCAACGGTACTGCCAACACTACTGCCGCTAATACCCCGGGCGTCACGGCCCTTAGCCTGGCAGGAAATGGCGGCAACGGCGGCAATGCGTATGTCATTGGAGGGAGCGCTGGTAATGGGGGGCCGGGCGGTTTCGGCGGGGACGCAACCGCCCAACTAACAGGCGGCTCTATCTACACTACCGGCAGCAACTCGGTCGGCATCGGCGCTTTAAGCCAGGGCGGCAACGGCGGCTCAGGGGGCGGCGGGGGCGGTATCATTTATAGCGCAGGCGGCGGCAATAGCGCCGGACAGGGAGGCTCCGCGGTCGTAAACACCAGCGCGGGCACTTCAATCAAAACGTCCGGGGACTATGCCTACGGCATTCAGGCCCGTAGTCTTGGCGGTGGCGGTGGTGGCGGTGGTGGCGGGTTTGGCCTTTTTTATTCGGGTGGCCAAAATGGCAGCACGGGTGGCAACGGCGGTACGGTAAAGGTCACCGCCAACGGTTCGATTAATACTTCTGGCGATTACGCTCAGGGCGTATTCGCGCAGTCGATCGGCGGCGGCGGCGGCGATGCAGGAACAGTCACCGGCTTGGTGGCCCTTGGCGGCAACGGCGCCGCCGGCGGTAACGGCGGGCTGGTACAGGTAACCGTCGGCAGCACCGGTTCGATTTCGACCGCAGGCCTTGGCGCCAACGCGATCGAAGCCCAGTCTATCGGGGGCAGCGGCGGCAATGGCGCGAGTTCCGGCGGACTTGTCGCCCTCGGCGGCACCGGATCGAGCACGACAAAGGGGGGGGAAGTCGATGTCTCAAATAGTGGGACCTTGACGACAATGGGCGGACAGGCGGCAGGCATTCTCGCGCAGTCGATCGGCGGGGGCGGTGGCAACGGCGGCACGGCATCCGGTCTTTTCTCTTTCGGTGGAAGTGGCGGCAGTGGCGCAGACGGCGGCAGCGTGACGGTTACCAATGGCGGCACTATTAGTGTCGGCACCAACGGCCTCACGTCGGAGAGCTCTCCGGGGATTCTCGCGCAGTCGATCGGCGGGGGCGGCGGAAACGGTGGAGGCTCGCTAGCGGTAGGACCGGGTTTTAGTGCGGCTTTTGGCGGTACGGGTGGGGCCGGCGGCAACGGCGGAACCGTCACCGTCCAGCGCGACAACGCAAATTCAGCTCTGGCAACCGCTTACTCGATCAATACCTACGGCGACCACTCGTCCGCTGTGATTGCCCAGTCAGTCGGCGGGGGCGGTGGTAACGGCGGGTTCGCGGTTTCTGTCTCCGCCAGTGAACTCTTTAGCGTTGCGATCGGCGTTGCAGGTAACGGCGGAGGTGCCGGTAGTGGCGGTTCGGTCACCGTAGGAACGAAAGGATGGCTGAACACCGCCGGCGCAAACTCAGACGGTATTCTCGCGCAATCGATCGGCGGGGGCGGGGGCAACGGCGGGTTCGCAGTAGCCGCGAACGCCGGTTTTTTGGGCGGTGTTTCGGTAGGCATAGGGGGCAGTGGCGGCAGTGGCGGCGCGGCCTCGGACGTCAAGGTTTCGAATCTGAGCAATATTTCTACAGCAGGCGCTAATTCGTACGGGATTGTAGCGCAGAGCATCGGTGGCGGTGGCGGTAATGGCGGATTCACAGCGGGCGGGACCCTTGGCGGCCTTGGCGTCGCCGTCGGCATCGGCGTAGGAGGATCGGGCGCTTCGGGGGGAACGTCCGGTGATGTGACTGTGAATAGTTCCGGATCGATCAGCACTGCAGGAGACAACTCCACCGGCATTCTCGCTCAATCGATCGGTGGAGGCGGCGGTAGTGGCGAGTTTTCCGCTATTGGCACCCTTGGTTTAGGCGGGGCTGTTTCCGTCGGGATTGGCGGCTCGGGCGGCAGCGGGCAAAACTCGGGCGCCGTAATCGTCAATGCCGACGGCGGTGGTCAGTCACTCTCCGTCAATGGCATAGCGGGCAATTGGAATCTCGTAACTACCGGAGAGAATTCGGCGGGCATTGTGGCGCAGTCGATCGGCGGCGGGGGCGGCAGTGGAGGCTTCGCAGGCACGTTGAGTTTACTCAGCGCCATAACCAGCGCCAGTGTATCGCTGGGCGGCAGCGGGTCGGGCGGCGGCTCGGCCGGCCAGGTGACCGTGCAGAGCGGCAATGGAAATTTTGTAAACAATATTTTTACAGCCCGAGACAATTCCGCGGCTATTATTTCTCAGTCGATCGGCGGTGGCGGGGGCAATGGCGGTCTTGCCGCTGCGCTCTCGGGCGACTTTTCCGCCTCGGCTGCGGTCACGCTTGGCGGCAGTGGGGGGGTTGGCGGCAACGGCGCCGGCGCGACGGCCAATAGCGTCGGAAATATCACGACCATCGGGAATATGTCGGACGGCATTTTCGCCCAGTCGATCGGTGGCGGCGGCGGCAACGGCGGCACTAGCGTGGCGTTTAACGCCAGCGTCGGGGTGGCCGGCGGAGCGGTTGCAATCGGCGGTTCCGGCTCTGTAGGCGGCAGCGGCGGCAGTGTTAGCGTGAACAGCGCCGGCGATATCGTGACATCAGGCCAGCAGTCCTCGGGCATTTTTGCGCAGTCGGTGGGCGGGGGCGGCGGTAACGGCGGCTTCGCGGGCTCGGGGTCTGTGTCCATAAGCGCCGATTCAGTGGCCGTTGGCCTCGGCGGGAGCGGCGCGGGTGGGGGCAGCAGCTCCACCGTCGATCTGGTCAGCGCCGGAAATGTAACGACGTCCGGCGACCAGGCTAGCGCCATCATTGCGCAGTCGATCGGCGGGGGCGGGGGCAACGGCGGCTCGACTATAGGTCTGGCGCTTGGAGTCGGAGCCGGCGTAAGCGTCAATATAGGCGGAAGCAGTGGCGCAGGTGGCGCCGCCGGTGCAGTTACCGTGACCTCTACAGGCAATCTTACGACGGGCGCAGGCCAAGGTCCCGGCACAGGCGAAAATAATGCCTACGGCATCCTCGCACAGTCGATAGGCGGAGGGGGCGGCAATGGCGGCTTCAGCGGCAACATCTCCTTCGGCGGCCTTGGCGGCGTCGGCGTGTCGGTTGGTGGTCAGGGCGGGTCCGGCGGCTCCGCAGGCTCGGTTCAAGCAACGGGTATGGGCAATATCAGCACTGTTTTCGACAATTCCAGCGGTATCCTGGCCCAATCGATCGGCGGAGGCGGCGGCAACGGTGGTTTCAGCTTCTCGGCTGCCGGCTCCGGGTCCATTGAGGAAGTTGGCGCAGCGGGGGCAGTTTCGGTGGGCGGGGCGGGCGGCAGTGCCGGAACCGCGTCCAGCGTCACTGTCACCAACACGGGGTCGATCCTGGCGCAGGGTTTCAATTCCGATGGCATCGAGGCCCAATCGCTGGGCGGTGGTGGCGGCAACGGAGGCTTTTCTATCTCCGGCGCATTTACAGTCGGCGCAGCCGCTGTCGGCGTCTCGGTCGGCGGCTTTGGCAGTGGCGGCGGAGCGGCGAGTTCTGTCGAGGTCGACAGTTACGGTGTGAGCGCAAACGGTGTGACTCTCTTTAACTCACCGGCGTTCGGAACCACTACCCTGGAGACTACTGGCGCCCAATCGGACGGCATTCTTGCGCAGTCGATCGGGGGGGGCGGCGGAAATGGCGGCTTCTCGGCTACGGCCGGTGCAGCCCTGCAGGGCGCCGGCGGCGGCGTTTCTGTCGGCGGCTTCGGCTCTGGCGGCGGCTCGGCCGGGACGGTGAGCGTTACGAGCTACAACAACATCATTACAAAAGGCGATAAGTCGGACGGTATTCTGGCACAGTCGATAGGCGGAGGAGGCGGCAACGGCGGTTTTTCCATCGGCCTGTCCGCGGGATCTGAATTCGCCGGCTCGGTCTCGGTCGGAGGCTTCGCGCTGGGAGGAGGAGGAACAGGAGGCAATGTCACGGCCGAGAACTTTGGAACGATCTGGACACACGGCGCCGATTCAAACGGCATCGCGGCCCAGTCGATCGGCGGGGGCGGTGGCAACGGCGGTTTCTCGATAGCCGGCGCTTTCACAACCGGCGAGGCCGGCCTGGGGGTTTCGGTTGGCGGCTTCGGCTCGACCGGCGGATCGGCAGGTTCCGTCGAGGTCGACAGTTACGCTCAGGCGGCAAATGGCGTGCCTGTCTCGAACGCGCCCACCGCTGGAACGGCGACATTGGAGACGGACGGAGATCGGTCCAACGGCATTCTTGCGCAGTCGATCGGCGGGGGCGGTGGCAACGGCGGCTTTTCAGGGACCGGGGTCCTCTCCACGGGCGGCGCTGCCATCGGTGTTTCGGTCGGCGGCTTTGGCTCCGGCGGCGGTTCGGCCGGGACGGTGAACGTCGTGAGCTTTAATAACATACTGACTCATGGCGTCATGTCCAACGGCGTTCTTGCGCAGTCGCTGGGCGGCGGTGGCGGCAATGGCGGTTTTTCGATAGGCCTGACAGGCGGCTCGGAATTCGCCGGCTCGCTCTCCGTCGGCGGTTCGGCGCTGGGAGGCGGCGGTAGCGCCGGCTCGGTCACGGTTCAAAGCACTGGAACGATCTGGACAAAAGGAACCGATTCAAACGGCATCGAGGCCCAATCGATCGGCGGCGGCGGTGGCAACGGCGGTTTCTCACTTTCCGGCGCCTTCACAACCGGCGAGGCGGGCCTTGCACTTTCGGTTGGCGGTTTTGGCTCAGCAGGCGCTAACGCCGGCGCGGTCGAGGTCGACAGTTACGCTCAGGCGGCAAATGGCGTGCCGGTCGCGCCCACCGCGGGAACGGTGACATTGGAGACGGACGGAGATCGATCCAACGGTATCCTGGCGCAGTCGATCGGCGGTGGTGGCGGCAATGGCGGCTTTTCCGGTGGATTGAGCGCGTCGCCTTCAGGAGGGGCTTTCACTGCTTCGATTGGCGGCTTCGGCGCGGGTGGAGGTTCGGCCGGTTCTGTCAATGTGACGAGTTACAACAATATATTGACCAAAGGAAACGACTCCAACGGCATTCTGGCGCAGTCGCTGGGCGGGGGGGGCGGAAACGGCGGTTTTTCGATCGGTTTGGCTGGTGGCCAAGACTTTTCCGGCTCTCTGTCCGTTGGCGGTTTCGCTCTGACCGGCGGCGGCAATGGCGGCGCTGTGATCGTAAATAACGTCGGCGTTATCGTAACCGACGGGGACCGATCCAATGGTATCGAGGCGCAGTCGATCGGCGGCGCCGGAGGTAACGGAGGCTTTTCATTGTCGGGTTCCCTGGCGCTCGACAATGCCGGCTTGTCTGCAAGCATAGGCGGTTCAGGCTCCGGCGGGGGAGCCGGCGGAGCAGTTACCGTTAACAGCAACATAGGCGGCACGCTTTTAAGTAATGCGACGATTGAGACGAAAGGCCAGAGCGCGAACGGGATCGAGGCGCAGTCGATCGGTGGAGGTGGCGGCAACGGCGGCTTCTCCGGTGCTTTCACCGCGACTGCCGATGCAGATGCGTCTCTGTCCCTCAGCGTTGGCGGCTTCGGCGCTGCCGGCAATAGTGCCGGAACGGTCAACGTCGTGAGCGTGGACAACATCCTCACGCAAGCAAATGGCTCGAACGGCATTTTGGCGCAATCGATCGGCGGTGGCGGTGGCAATGGCGGCTTCAGTTTTGCCGGCACTTTGTCCGTACCGGACGGCAACAGCTTCAGTCTTTCCGCTACGCTTGGCGGTTTCGGCGGCTCAGGCGGCAATGCCGGCAATGTCACGGTCTCGTCCACCGGCGTCATTTCGACAACGGGCAATAATGCTGACGGCGTGGTCGCGCAATCCCTGGGCGGGGGCGGCGGAAACGGCGGTTTGAGCGTAGCGGGCACCTTTAATTTCGCCAGCGATAACAACGTGCCATCGATCACGGCGTCCGTGGGCGGCATGGGCGGTGCGGGCGGCGCGGGCCAGAACGTGAGCGTAACGCGCATCGGTGACACCACAACCACAGGGGATGAATCGGTTGGTATTCTCGCGCAATCGATCGGCGGAGGCGGCGGCAATGGCGGTTTGAGCGTCTCCGGGTCTATCGGCGGGGAGGATTCGAAGCAGATCTCGGCGTCCGTGGGAGGATTCGGCGGAGCCGGCAGCGAAGCCGGCGTTGTCACCGTCAACAACACCGGCAACATCACAACGGGATCGTCCTCAGTCCAAAATCAGCAAATCGCCCAGGTCGGCACAGTCTTTCAGCAGGTGACCGTGGTGACCGGTCGGGATTCCGACGGCATTCTGGCACAGTCGATCGGCGGCGGTGGCGGCAACGGGGGCTTTTCGTTCAGCGGGACGGTCGGCCCCACCGGTGAGAATACCAACGTGAACGTCGGCCTCACCGTCGGCGGATTTGGCGGCGGCGGCGGGACCGGAAGCAACGTCAATGTGACCAACAATGGTTTGATCCAGACTTTTGGCCCCTCGGCGAACGGCATTGAGGCCCAGTCGATCGGCGGAGGCGGCGGCAACGGCGGGAGTGCGATTACGGGACTTATCGCCGCCGGGGATCCTCAGAGTGGTGGAAAGGCCGTGAACGTTGCCGTATCGGTTGGCGGCTTTGGAGGCGACGGCAATACGGCCGGAAATGTCCAGGTCGACCAGTCCGGAGGTATTTCGACCCAGGGACCTGGCTCTAACGGCATCCTCGCGCAGTCGATCGGCGGAGGCGGCGGCAACGGAGGGGGTGCAAATTCCCTTTCCCTGCAGCTCGCCACGTCCTGCACCTCCAGCATCATCGGCAAGCTCTTGAATATCTCGGGTTGCGAGGAGCCGAAAAATGCAAGCGTCAATGTGCAGGTTGATGTAGGTGGGTTTGGCGGCACCGGTGGCGACGCCGGAACCGTCACGGTCAACAACCATGGTTTCATCACCACAACGGGTAACTCGTCAGCAGGCATAATGGCCCAGTCGATAGGCGGGGGCGGGGGCAACGGTGGTCAAGCCATGATCGGATTGGACGGTGCGTTCCCGGGCGCGTCTTATGTTGATACCGCACTTGAAATCGCGACATTGCCGATTGAAACCACAGGAGAAGGGCTCCAGGGCATAGGCAAGATCACTGTCGGCGGCTGGGGCGGCGCAAGCGGCAATGGGCAGGAGGTAGACGTCACAAACAATGGCGTGATCCAGACGTCAGGGATCGGCTCATATGGAATCTTTGCCCAGTCGGTGGGCGGCGGCGGCGGTATTGGCGGCGACGCGGCGTCGGGTGTCAAGGGTCTGGTCAGCATAGGCGGTTTCGGTGGGGCAAGCGGCAACGGCGGAAACGTAACGGTTACGAACACTCCCTCGCAGACATGCTCGGCCAATATTCTGACAACAGGATACGGCTCGACCGCGATTTTTGCCCAGTCGGTGGGCGGCGGCGGCGGCAATGGCGGATCGTCAGGCGGTCTCCTCTCCCTTGGCGGGTTCGGCGGAGCTTCAGGCAGCGGTGGCTCCGTTACCGTGAGCAATGATGCAATCCTTCAGACCCAGGGAGACTCTGCGTTCGGCATCGTCGCTCAATCGATCGGCGGTGGTGGCGGCAACGGCGGCAGCACCGGACTCTCGGGGATAACCGTGGGCGGCTTTGGCGGGGCGAGCGGCTTTGGCGGGGCTGTCACGGTCACCAATTCCGCGACCGCCGGCATCTTGACGTCCGGGGCCGGGTCGGACGGAATCTTCGCTCAATCGGTGGGCGGGGGCGGCGGCAATGGCGGCGGCAATAGCGGGTTGATCAGTGGCATCATTGCTGTTGGCGGGTTCGGCGGAGCTTCAGGAAGCGGCGGCGCCGTTACCGTGAGCAATGATGCAATCCTGCAGACCCAAGGGGACTATGCGGTCGGCATTTTCGCCCAATCTCTCGGTGGAGGCGGCGGCAATGGCGGCAGTACCGGGATTTCGGGATTAGCCGTGGGCGGCTTTGGCGGGGCGAGCGGTAACGGCGGGGCTGTCACTGTCACCAATTCCGCGACCGCCGGCATCTTGACGTCCGGGGCCGGGTCGACCGGAATCTTCGCTCAGTCGGTGGGTGGAGGCGGCGGTAACGGCGGCGGAACGGGGGTTGGGATTATTACAATTGGAGGAGCCGGCAGCGGCGCTAGTAACGGCGGTCAGGTGACAATCGGCAATGCCGCTTCCGTCGTTACGTCCGGCGATAATGCCATGGGCATTTTCGGACAGAGCATCGGAGGCAGCGGTGGGAATGGCGGCGCCACATTCATCTCGGGTGTCACGGTCGGCGGCAGTGGCGGATCCTCGGGCACCGGTGGCGAGGTAGACATCACAAACACTGGACAGATCAATACCTCCGGCAGCGGCTCGGATGCCATCCGCGCTCAATCAATCGGCGGTGGCGGCGGATCAGCAGGGGGCGGGTCCGATCTCTCCTCGATCGGCCTTGGACTGCTCGTTTCGGTTGGCGGTTCGGGAAGCGGCGGCGGTGACGGCGGTACGGTGTCCGTTAACAATTCAAACGTTCTTCTGACCACCGGCAATCAGTCTAACGGCATTTACGCCCAATCGGTGGGCGGCGGCGGCGGTAATGGCGGTAACGCGATCGGCTTTATCGCGGTGGGCGGAAACAGCGGCCAACAAGGCGACGGCGGCGCGGTGAATGTCACTAACCAGGCGGGTGGCACGATCTGGACCAAAGGCTCGATGTCTAACGGAATTTTCGCGCAGTCCATAGGCGGTGGTGGCGGAAACGGCGGCGGGACATATTCAGGGGGCGCTGATGGCTTCGCGACTCTGGTCGGTGGTAACGGCATCGGTGGTGGTAACGGGGGCGCCGTGACGGTCTACAATTTTGGCCAGATCGAAACGGACGGCGCAGCGTCGCAGGCAATCTTAGCCCAGTCGGTTGGCGGCGGCGGAGGCAATGGCGCGGTCGCCGGTAGTTTGAACACGGCGCAGTCTGGTACTGTCACCGTGAGTGTTGGCGGCGATGGCGGCACCGGCGGCAACGGCGGCGCAGTCACCGTAGAAAATTACTCAACGGGCAGTATTTTCACAAAGGGGGCGAATTCGACCGCAATATTCGCGCAGTCAGTGGGCGGCGGAGGCGGCAACGGCGGTGGTTTCCTGGCGGGCGCGGTTGGGACTTCCGGTTCGGCGACCGTGAATCTTGGTGGCAACGGCGGGGCCGGCGGCAACGGCGGTGCCGTCTCGGTTACAAATGAAGGCGTGATTCAAATCAATGCCGGCAACTCCGTTGCCGTTATGGCTCAATCGGTGGGCGGCGGCGGCGGTACGGCGGGATCGGCTCTGGGCGCATCTGTGGTGCCGGTGTCCATTGGCGGTCAGAATGGCGTGGTTGGCGCAGGCGGCAACGTCAGTGTCACGAACACAGGCTCCATAACCATTGCCGGCGCGAATTCGATCGGTATTTTCGCGCAGTCCGTAGGCGGAGGAGGGGGGCTCGTCTTGCCTGGCGGCGGTGCCGGCAACGTGATCACGCAATCGGGCGGCAGCGGAAACGGCGGCACAGTCACGGTCAACAACTCCGCAGGGTCTATCGTCGTGACGGGGGCCAACAGCACCGCACTCTATTCGCAGAGCGTCGGGGGAGGCGGAGGCGCTGTAGGCCTTTCGGCTGATCCCCCCGGACAAATCGGGGCCTTCTTGTTTTCCGGCACGGCCGGCGGTCAGGGAGCCGCTCAGGCAAACGTCGTGAATCAAACGGGAAACCTGGTCGCCGCAGGTAACAATTCGATTGCACTGACCGCACAGAGCAGCGGAACGAATGGCAACGGCGACATCACTGTCAACATCACCAATGCGGGATCGACGTTGAGCATTATCGAAGGGGGCAGCGGTCAGGGAAGCGGCGTCTCTATACTGAACGGAGCCAACAACCAGCTCAACAACAACGGTATAATAACAACCGTATCGGGCGTCGACGGCTTCGCCATACGAGGCACCACCGGCAACGATCAAATCAACAACTATGGTCTTGTCATCGGTTCGGTTGATCTGGGAACCGGAGCGAACTCCTTCAATAATGCGCTGAACGCGGCCTTCAATTCAGGCGTCACGGTGAATCTCGGCCAAGGGAATCTACTGACCAATGAAGGGCTATTGTCGCCCGGTGGTTTCCAGAATGTGCTCACGACCAATATCACCGGGGGTCTCGTCCAGTCGGCGACCGGTATTTATGGCGTTGATCTCGACCTGAAAAACCATATCGCGGATCGCATTGACGTCACGGGCACAGCCAGTATTTCCGGCACCGTGGCCATCAACCTGGTCGATGCGGCCACTGCCGCGGGGTATGCCTTGTCAGGCGTACATGAATCCGTGCTGCTGTCGGCGGCGGGCGGCTTAACTACCAGCGGAATCACGTTCGACGCTCCGACAACGGTGGTCTCGACTTACTCGCTGTTCCAGGCCAACGCTACAGATCTGGATCTGAAATATACCGTTAATTATTCACCTTTGGGTCTGACTATAAATCAGCATTCGGTAGGTACGGCAATCAATGAGATACAGTTGGCTCAAGAATCACCCGCTTTCGCGCCGATCGCGAGCGCATTGTTCTACCTGCCGAACGTGGCCACGCTCGCACGAACTTACGATTCCCTCTCTGGTGAGGGAATTTCATCGGTTCAACAGGCCAGCTTCTGGGCTAACGATTTGTTCCTCACTTCCATTGCACACAGGCTTTCCTATTGGATCTCGGATGACGCGGACGATATTGGCGGCCTGGCTCTTTCCGGTGATAAAGACCTGGTTTACGCTCAGCAAACGCCAAATGGTTCCGCCTCTGATGCTGACGGTGCGCTGCGCGAACCTCCTCGCAACTGGCGGGTGTGGATGGCCGGATATGGCGGTGAGTCAAGTTATGATGGGAACTCCATCGTTGGATCGGCCCCGGTTGACATAAACGGCGGCGGTTTTACGCTGGGCGTCGACACCCAGCTTGCGCCGAACTTTTTAGCCGGCATCGCAGGGGGCACCGGCTATTTCACCTCCAGTGTGCCCGACCGCCAAACGACCTGTGACATTGACGCGTGGAACCTGGCGGGCTATGGAGCTTATCGTCAGGAGCATTTTTACGCGATTGGGTCTCTTGCATACGATCAATTCTCCAATGAGGAGAATCGTCAGGCGCTCGTCCCCGGATCTTTGGTTTCATCACCATCGGGGCCAGTTAAGGTACCGGGTTTTAATGAATATCTGAACGGCAAATTCGAAAGCTATTCCATGAGCGGTTATTTCGAGCTGGGTTATAAAAACAAGGCCGGTAACTTTGAGGTGACTCCTTTTGCCGCTGTAGAATTCGGATCGTTGTACCTCAACAGTTTCGCCGAAACCGAACAGGGAGGGGCCACCAATACCGGGCTCTTGTTGGCAGGCCAAAGTGCAATTTCCTTGCCGACGTTTGCAGGTGTGCAAGTGAAGACGAAAAAGAAGCTGGCCAATGGCATGGTACTGTCTGCATCGGTGCGGGCAGCCTGGATGCACGAGTTCGAGTGTGCACGGGAGACGGAGAATTCTTTCATTGCGGCGCCTCGAACCGATTTCTTCATCCTGGGGGCCCAACCGCCGGCTGACTCCGTGCGCACCGGTGCAGCGGTCAACCTTTCGGTTAGCAAGAACTGTTCGCTGTTCGTCAACTTTGACGGCGACTCTTCGGGGCAGGGGCACAGCTATTCCGGAATGGGAGGCTTGAAGATCTCCTTCTGACATCCCTGGTATTCTGAAACGGAGAATGAATCGATGAAGACACTGAAGGTTGTGCTTGCCGGAGTAATGCTGTGTATGCTTGCCGCGTGCAACAATGCCGAGCCGCCGAAGATCGGAGTCGTTGACCTGGTCAGGACTATAAACGAATCCAATCCCGGCAAAAAGGCAAACGGTGAACTCGATGCCCTGGTTAAGGCAAAACAGGCCGAAATTAGAGAAAAAGCCGATGCCGTCGAAAAACTGAAGAAAAACCTCGAAAAAGAACCCGCTGCGACAAAGAAAGCCAAAGAGGAAGAACTCGTGAAGGCCAATGCCGAGTATCAGCAATTGGTTGCCGCCTCGGATGCGGAAGTCAAGAAAAGAGCCGCCGACCTGAGGGGCAAGGTCTCGGTGGATCTGAAAAAGGTCTTGGAAACTATTGGCGGGGAAGATGGATTTCTTTTGATTCTCACGAACGAGAATGTGGCTTTTTTTCAGAAAACGATCGATATCACCGACAAAGTCGTCAAAAAATACAACGAGGCAGTTGAGGCGAAATAGAGATTTACTGTAGGATTGACGAATATGCATCACGGCCGGCATGCGAGTGCTGGCAGTCGGGTGTAAGCCCTTTTCACATCTTGTTGAATTGCGTCACAATACTGTTGATGTCCCTGCTCACCTGGTCCGGATCACCCGGGTGGGCAGGCATTTTTATCCCGCCTAGTACGGCGAGAAGATCGGCTTCCAGGGTTGTCTTGTCTTTGTAATAATTAAAAATGAGAGAAACTGATGCTTCCTCATTTTGGCTGTATACATGCGCTATAGCCTGACAGCCTTTATCGTTCTTTTCTGACAGTATGCACAGTGCCTTCAGGGTTCCCGCATTAACTGTAAGTACTTTGCTGAGGCCGCCTTTCGGCATGGCTACGGCTTTAAGAGTCTGATTGCGTAACGCAGTCGCATTCTTGTTGCGTGAATTGAAGAAAGAAATATCAGTAGGAGTCGAACTGAAGATCGCCAACTCCTCCCGATAGGAAATAAGCGGATACTTTAGTTTCTTTTCTTTTATCATTCTCAGCATTTCCTCTGATGGAACGATATCAGATACCAGGAGGACCCCCGTGTTTGACATGAAATACACGTAGGTTTCTTTGCCGCCCACCTTCGTGTATTCAGCCATGGGGAGTTTCATGGTTAAGTCTCCTACGGCGATATCCTTCCATTCATCCGGGGGCTCTTTCAATGCAGTGATTGGAGACGGGGCGGAGTTAAGGTAATGGCGGATAACACTGTTTCGATACCAAACCAGGTTGGCCTTCAAGACGGGAAAGAAGTACCAGACACATAAGGCTGCTGCCAAAATCGAACCTGATGAGATGGCGATGATCTTCTTGGCCCTTGGTCTCATTTTTTACCCTTTTCCCATTTAGCAGCTTTTTACGTCCTCTTGGGACTCCCTGAAACCATAAAACGTGTCATTCCCTTCGCGTCTTCGCGTCTTCGCGTCTTCGCGTGTTCGCGTGGGAACTTTTCGGAACGGCGCTAAATCTTTCACTATCAGTTGCAATGTCATAGTTGAACAGCCCCATACCCTGAATAACGTGTCAACTTAGCCCGCTAACTGAAGCCCAACCGCATTTCGGGGTCGGATTCCGGTCCGGAAGCTTCTGGAACAATCCCAAGGCTCACGATACCGTACGATTTGCCAATCGAAGATGCAAGTTATACTAAGCGACTTAGATAGTGTCCATCCGGAAACCCGGATGAACGCAGGAGAATCTCACCTTAAAAGTCGCTAGCAGTTTTCGATTCGGATTTTTGACCTAAAAGGAAGGCATTTTTCGTCTCGGCAAGGAAATAGAGATCCCCCCTTTCACGAAGGGTTTTTACAGGCTTTTTCTGCTCACTGCTCACTGTTCACTCATCGCGGAGCGATGCGGGCCCTCTCCGGATTTGCATTTTTTAGCGGCCACATTCATAATACCATCGTACCTCTTAGACGCTGGGAAGCGATAGGTTCTCATGGCGCAAATCATTCTTTGACCGTGAAGGGAAGGGGCTTGAGACATGGGTCTGATATGCGTGCTTGGCTTCCATAAGTGGAATGGCTGCAAATGTTCACGATGCGGGAAGACCCGTGACAACGGACACGACTGGAACGCTTGCAGGTGCAGCAGGTGTGGTACGGTCCGACTGGAAGGGCACGACTTCACCAAGGACTGCGAGAAATGCGGAACCTGCTGTTAGGGTCGCTGTATTTGTACATAAAAGAGACTTCATAGGACTGCACAACAGATGAAGCTTGCCGATCTTACGCAGAAAGCAATTGAACAATTAGCCGGGGCGACGATTTATTCTAGAGGGTACGACTACTACCTGTCGGAAAACGTCTCCCAACTTGCCTATGACCCGGATACCGAATCCATCAGCGCCGAGGTGGCCGGAAACACCGGGGATTACGATGTGGAGATAGAACAGGTGGATGGGGATATCGAAGCCTCCTGCAACTGCCCTTACGATGGTTACCCCTGCAAACATATCGTTGCAGTGCTACTGAGCTTCATCAATCATCGCCGGAAGTATTTCCGGGAGGCTAAAGAGGCCAGGTCCCGGAATGCAGCCATCGAAGAGCGCATTCGAAAGCTGTCCAAGGAGGAGTTGGCGGGGATGGTCATGGCCTGTGCTGGCAAGTACCCGGATTTTCAGCGGGAGTTGATGGTTCGCTTCGAGCCCGATCAGAAACGGACGCTCGATACACTGCTCAAAGAGGTCTCAAGGGCGTTTCCCTCCATCGAATCGAGGTCCTATTCCACCGGCAGGATAGCCAAGGAATTGAATCGTATCCTGCAATCAGTGGAGAGCGCCGAGAAGTCAATCGGTCTCGAGGTCCACTGGGCGGTTGCCGACTCAATACTCCATGAGCTCAATGAATACGGCATGGACGACGATGCTCTGGAAGAGGTCCTGTTCGATGTTCTCAAAGCACTCAAGGATTTCCTTGTCGGAAACGAAGCATTGGCAGCCAGGAGGCGGGAAATCATCGACAGGCTAATGGATTTCTACAACTGGGAAAATTGCGGGATGGTGGATGCCGTCTATGATACGGTCATGGATCTGTGCTCGGAAAAGCAGGACTTTCTGGCCGTCATCGAAAAGCTCGAATCCCGCAGCCGCAGCAGTTCCTACATTCGCGGTCTGCTGGCCGGCTTGTACCGCTTGATCGGCGATAAGAGGGCCGAGCTTGCGGTTCTGGAAAGAGACCTCAAATACGGCATGGATTACTGGAGCCTGGCCGAATACTGGCTCCGTCAAGGCAAGCGCGAGAAGGCGACAAGCATAGTTGAAGAGGGCATCGAAAAGGGCGAAGGGAGAAAACAGGAGCTTTACGGCTTCCTCCAGCAGGACTTTGAAGGGCGAGGCGATTATGTCGGCCTCGCCAATCTGCTCGAGAGAAAAGCGCAACGCAATGATCTCTCCGACGCTTCCCTTAGAGCCGATCCGATTTACCTCAGCTTGAAAGACTACTACCGGTCGCAGGACGACTACGGGAGCCTTCTAAAGCTTCTTCAACTGTGCTTGAAGAGGAACGAGATCGATTTCAGCCTGTATAGGGAGGCGAAAGCGACGCTGGAGGAGACTGACCGGGCCGCATTTGAAAAGGAAATGCTCTCTCGGCTTCGTAAGGAGCGAAAGGATCGAAAATCGATGCGGCCGGGAGTGTCGTCCAGCCAGGCATCGGAAACGCTTGCGGAAATCCATGCCTACGAAGAGGACCTGGAGCATTTGTTCGAAGTGGTGAAAAGTGAGCACGAATTGCTTGTCAAGTACGAAGACCGGCTCCTCTGTTTGCACTCTTCCCACTATCTGAATGAATATCGCGCCAGAGCGGAGGGGCTGATAGCCGAGCGCGGCAGAGGAAACTATCTACAGGCAGTCGAGTACCTCAAGAAGGTACGCTCGATCTATACTGACATGCAAAAGCGCTCCGAAGAGTGGGACCGCTACATTCGAGGGATCAGGGAAAATAACAAGACCCTGCGAGCCTTATATGAAGAATTGAGGAGGGCATGTCTTATTGCCTGATATGTCCCTCCACTCAAGCCAGTCAATTCATTATCCGGCCTCAGTTCAGCCTTTTATTTAATATAGTAAGGTTCAAAGGTGTTTCTATGCTTCCCGCCGAGGTAATTCGGATTTGGTATTTGAGCAGCAAACCCGAACGGCGTGCCGTCTTTTCTAATTCCAACAGCAGCCCACAAGATATCAGAGCGGACCAGTTCGCGCGCCACACCGAGCATATCACTAGAAAGACCATTAGGTAGTGTGGCGACGGCGCCATTTACGCCAAACTCGATAAGTTTCTGAGGCATATCATGGGCAATCTGGATTTTATCGAATAACGTATTCGGATTAACAATCTGCAATCCGCGAATCCTAAGCCTGTTATCGAGATAGATGAGAACCGGGGCCTTATAGTTGCTGGTTAGAGCTTCTGTCCAGGCAGCAATCTGGTTTGTGCCTTTTGCTCTCCGGCCGAGCAAAGGATGGTGGACCGATGGTTGAAGAATCGGATCCACCCAATCTGCAGGGAGGTTGGGAAGCGGTGACACGGTATGGGCTGTCCCATCGGGAACTATGAATGCATACTTGGCGGAATTTATTATGATGTGGCCTATAAGCTGCGGAATTTTGCCAAAAACGTATGCGGTCGCCGCCAAGTCGGCGATAGAAGGCGTAGGATCCCCTGATGTATGATTGTGGATCATATGAACTGTATCCGCGCCGAGGCTTTTTATATGACTTCGCATGTGCCGTATGTACTCATCCGGGTCGCCCAGACAAATTCCTGTAGCCCCTGGAGTTCCGCATGAAACGCCCTCGTGATCTACTATAATGTTATTCCTAACATAGACATATCTCAGTTCTTGATAATTCGGGTTTCTCCAGCCTAGGTAAAAAGGAGCGTCTTGAGTACTGCTTTGAGTTCGGCCAGTTGCCTCCAGCGGTTTCTTCCCCGATGTCTCTAAATGATTTTCCGATGGTGCTGAGGGGTACGAGTTGAACAGGAGCTGTGGTTCCATAATTGTCCCAGTGTCCTGATTGAATTTCCCCTTGTACATCAGAAGACCGGTCTCCGGATCAAGCACCAACTCATCAAGGTGGAATGTTTCCTCCTGCGGAGATATTAACTCTAACATTTTTCTCCCTCCTGCTTTCAATTCTCCGAGACAGAAGCCTAATGGGGTGAATTGTCATTGTCCACGTTGAACTATACCACGAAGAAAGGTAGATCGCATCTGCTTCGGTGAAAAAATCTTCGGTATAGTGACTGGGGCAGCGTGTTCAACTTGACTGCATGTCAAGCAAATTTGCACGAGGGAGCTTCGGGACGGAAAGAGTAGACAGGAAAGGCGCTATCCTTGGTTATAGCTAAAAGGAGCAAGACTAGCTTTCACCAAAAAAACTGGAGACAGTAGAGTGTAGTTGGCATGGACTTCTGGAGCAGGATCTGTGAGCGGCTGAAGTATCTTTCGATTTCCATCGAGAGGGATAACCCCATAAAAGTGGTGTTAATACAACAGAAAATCTATCCAGATTAATATGTTAGGTGCCTCTTTCGAGGCACCCGCCTTAAAGTCGAGAGCCTTGAGTCCGGACGTGTGCGGCCATCCGGCGCTCACGGGTGTGTCCTATAGTATTCATCTAGGAATCTTCCTACGAAATTGCCTTCTTCTTTGCCATCAGGAGACGTAATTGTCCAATCGACCACCTCGGACTCCGGGAATACGTACTGCTTGCCATATTGATAAGATTTCACATTTGTCAGCTTGGTTGCGAGCACCGCAGTAACATTGCCATCAGAGATTTTGCGGACGGCCATGAATGCATTCTCGTGCATGTTATTCTCGTGAAGATCTATTGTGACGAAAAAGCTATATCCTGCGGGCAAGCCCGATTGGAATCTAGCCTTGGCCTGCGGATACGTTCTCTTAGCCTCTTCAATATACGGTTGCATCATTCTCTCTGCGGAGTCTCCCCCCCATTCCTTAGGCTTATCCTGTGGTCCTTTGTAATCAGACATTTCCGTTTCCTTTCCCTGAAAATCGCCGGCGCAGGCCGCCTGTGACTGGCCGAAGACAACCATGAAAAGCATGCACACAATTATTGATCTCACCATGCCTTCACCTCCCTGTTCAACCCTGCTCTGGTTATGCAGCGGAATCTTTTCCAATGCCCTGGAGAAGAAATAACCGCGCAAACGACGGACTGATACAACCTAAATCACCCATTCATATTCGACTAGAACATCCTCCTTTGTTCAATCCAGCGGAATGCATAGCATTGCTTTTTCACACCCGGGGAGCGGCCCTTGTCAGTGTGGCCGAAGATAACAGCGCGCTCCATGTCGCAACAACGGTCCGGCCTCGTCTAGAGAAGGACCCTCAAAGGTGGGGTCCTCGCCCTTTGCCATTATATCCACAAGTTGGTTCCAAGTGTCTATCTTATCGAGGCTGATTTCCTGCAATTCGCGAAGAACTGTTTCGTCGTTTATGGAAACAACAACCGGACTTCTTCTTTTAGTCAAGGCATATGTCCAGTCTTTGATTTTCGAGATTTGCTGACGCATGGCGGCCGTTTCGTTTAGAAAGGCGCCAGTAACAGTATCAGCATGGGGGACCCGGATATCCGGCAGCACGCGTAAAATAGCTATTCCCTTTACAGTGATAAGGCCAAACCAGCATGGATTCAAAACGATATGGCCTTTTAGTCCCGGAGCCTTGCTGAGGATGGCGGCAAGTTTTCTGTCGACCGCTGACGGAGCAGAATAAACGTAATATTGATTGTGGACCATGAAGAAAGAATCGGCGCCGAGCGCAGCAATGCGCTCCTTTATATGCTTTGCAGCTTCCCCGGGGGCTCCGGCTAGAGAAGGGGCATTCGCCGGTACACGGCGTCTGGCCCTTTCATATTCAACTATGACGTCATTCTTGACATAGAGATACCGCAGGTTTTTGTATATAGGTTTTCTCCATGCCCGAGTGAGCACAGCAAGATCGGCAAAGCTCCTGAGTGGATGCCCCGTTGTCTTGACCGGTTTTCTTCTCGGTTTCCACGGAGGGTTCCAATCGGGCAGTTGGTCCGGCCATCCCGTTGCCCAATCAAATTTTTTTTTGTGCCATATAATGTCGGTCTCCGGGTCGTACTCCACTTCATCCTGAGGACGGTTTTGTACTGCCGCCATCCACTCCCCGTATTCCTTTGGCGAAAGGGTTTTCCTGCCCTTCAATATCTCTTCGGGCTTTCTATGAATGTCCAGCATAGGATCACCTCCCGCAGTACGGATTTTATTTTTTCGGGCTGAATGTACCACAACCAAACCGGGATTTTACGCGATCAGGTAAAAAATATGCAAGTTTGGCTTGCCGGATTCAAATATGGATATCGTTTCTTTTCACTTGATAGATTGTGCGGGGAAGTCGGAAAGAGGTCTGCCGCCAAATCGCTTCTCTTCGTCGACATGTGTACCCATTCCCTTGACCGAACGCGGGCCGTCCGCGTCAACGGATACCACATCATAGAATACCCCTCGCCTGACAAATGTCTCTCCTATTTCAAGCATATACCCGTGCGACCTTTCCGGGAGAATAAGGACGGCGCGGGTAGAGCCGAAATCAACGAGTTTCTTTGGCATGGCATCTGCCAGTTGTTTCCAATCCAGGGTCCCGCCCGGGTTGATCTCCTGTAAACCCCGAACCTCAAATCTAGGGTTCAAATAAACTATAAGGGGTTTATTTCTTTCCGCCGTCAATTTCTTTGACCATGCAGCGATTTTGCCTGGATCCTGCAAGCTTTCTCCGAGTATACGGTGTGGGACGGAGGGCGTAAGGATTGGGTCGATCCATTTTTCAGGGAGTCCTGGTAAATCGTGGGTTTTAGGTACTCCATTTGGGTCGATAAAGGCATATTTCCCTGAATTTATAACAATATGACCCTTCATTTCAGGCACTTCTTTAGCGACGAATGCAGTCAGATTTCGATCTTCTACTGACGTTTCCACATTGCCGGAAGGATGGTTATGGACAAGATAGAGAGAATCGGCGCCAAGTGCAGCGATGCGCTCCTTTAGGTGTTGTATCCCTGCTACTTCGTCCCCGAGAAAAGCGCGTGACTGCGCCGGTAGTCGACACGTAACCCCCTCGTGGTCGACAATTATGCCGTCCTTGACATAAACGTAACGCAGTTCTTCGTAATTGGGATTTCTCCAACCCTGGGCGAGTACCGCAAGATCGGTATGGCTCCTAACCGGAAGGCCTAATATTTCGACCGCCCTTTTTTTGATCTGTTGGAATATGAGTGCAACGGTAGTGTATTTGGCATGAGGGCGATCTGTGTCATTGAATAAGCCACTATCACTCTCTTTAAATATGTCGCGGTTAAATGGGGATTTCACCTGATCCGGTGAGAAAACCGCATAGGTATAATATGTTCCATTGACGTGATCAATTATAACTCCATCATTTCCTTTCGCTTTTGCTTCGTCTATTGCAGCATTTAAAAAACGGGAGCCGCCTGAGCTTATTTCCAGCGGATTCTCTATTTTGAGATATGCAGGGACAATTTCTGCGCCTTCGCCGGCATAAGCGAGTGCGCCTTCAGGGGTTGAAGAGAAGACTATCGCCCCTTGTTCGTCGGGGTGGAAAAGGTCATTTCCCGGGTCTGCACCGTGATAGACCATCCTTGGTGTACCGGCGATGCCGTTCGGATTCTGAAAATAGTTGGACTGTCCCTTTTTAAATACCACCTTACTGTCGCCGAACCAGTTCTCAAATTCGGGAGTTTCTGACAGCTTGGAATACTCGCCCTGCCGCTCTCCAACAATCGGTTCTTGCGTGCCGGCGATAGGTTCAATTGTACCAATCTGTTCGCCCGGTTCAGTCTCGGCGACCGCACCGGAAAGATTTTCCGTTTGCGGGGCCGTCATATCTTCCGCAAACTCGTTCAGAACCGGCCTGATGCCCAGTGTTTGCACGGCCGTTCCGATTTCCTCGGCCGTGTATCCCTTCGTCTTTGCCCAATCAAGAAGGGTTCCCCCGATAGTTTCTTCAACGCTCAACCCGTGCGATGCGGCAAGTCCAACGAATGCGCCCGTGAGGGTAGCGCTCCTGGCATAATCCTCGGCCGTGGCGTTTGGATTGGTAAGGTATGCCTGCCCGGCTCCAATTCCGGCCCCCCAGATCATGCGCGCCAATCGACTGTAAGGCGACAGGGCTGCGAGGGTAGCGCCGACACCTGTTCCGATCAAAGCCTGTCTGCCCGGCTGCTCAGGTTCAAGCGCGCCCTGGGTGCCGAAGGTCAGAGCATCTCGAGCTATCGGAAAGAGTTTAGCGGCCAGAGTCGGGAATTTTGCGGCCATTCCCTCGAACAAAGGATTTAAAGCGCCGCCAGTGGCACAGGATAGCAACATCGTTTCAACGAGGCCCGGCGCAGCTTCCCCGACTCCACGAGCTAATGAATCCGTAAAATCCTGTGGAGGGGCCAAATTGTCCGGGAGGATAGTTTTGTAAATTGCCTTGTAGACCGAATTATATTGCTCTTCCCTTGTCGGTCCCCCGCTATCATCCATGGGGGAGCCGATAAGTGAAATTACTTTCGCCGCTACGTGCGCCGAAGCCTGGCGAAGTCCCGCCTCCATATTTTCGACGACCCCTGTCGGTTCGTTGGGGAGAGCCTGTTCTTTGAAAAGAGTCCATAAAGGCTGCCTGATATCAGGCCGCAAAGGATGCTCACGGATCGGCCCAACTGTGGGCTCGGGTGAGGTTGCATTCCTGATATCCTGTAGAAGCTGCGGCGCATTCTCGCGGTAGAGGCGTTCAGGTGGACGCGGTACCGAAGTGAACAGCGGCTGCGCGGGAGCTGGTGGCACGATTATATCGTCATGCCATCCTGCAGGCGGCATTTCCCCTGCCCACATGCCTGGTTCCGGTTTGGGAGGTGCTTCGCCCATCCAGTCGGGAGTTATTTCAGACTTGGGCTGATCCGGCAATATAGAAAACTCATACTGCGGTTTTGGCTGGTCGGGCAAAAGGCTAAAATCGTAATCGCTCATTTCGTCACCTTTGCTTGATCCTGATCATATAATGCCTTGAGATTTCGAGGAGTGACGGGATATCCACCAGTTTCTAAGACCTCTTCGTATTTGCTTGCAGCTTCTGGCGGAATAGCGAATTGCTGATTTGTGTTTGCCACCGGTGCCCCGGCCTGAGTGGGTATCTGTCGTTGCCCGGGCTCTCCGTTCGGAAAAAGAATTCCCCGGGCAATTTCCCGCTTCTGCATGTCGGTCAGCATCTTGCCGTTATTATTCTGCTGCCAGTCGTCCAAGGCCTGACCGTATTTGCTTACAAATCCATTCCACTTTTGCTGCTCGGGAACGAAGGGCGAAGTGCGGTCCATTTTGTAGAACGGCGACTCGGCTGACGCGGCGGCCTGGATAGTCAGATCCTTAACAGCGGAGATCGAAGAAATAAGATTCGTGTGCTTTGCGGCCTCCGTTGCATCATTTTTACGAATCCTATCCTGTGCATCTATAAGACGGTTCAACTGAGCAACCGGCATCCCGCCGTAATATGACATGAGATTGACATTCTTAAACTGTTCCCGGTCCGTATCCTTCATTCCGTTCAGGTCGTCATAGAGCTGGTTCGTTTGGGCTGACGCGGGCGGGTCCCACATGGCCATGGCGTTGGCGGTGATGGCGTTATTCACCACTTTGTAAGCGGACGGATCGTTTTTTAAAATGGCGTTGTAGGCATCCATCAGCCGGGGGTTGGTTAGTAGGTCCTGTTCGGATTTAATGGCGTTTGGACCGTTCAATGCCGCGTTGACGATGCTCCAGTTCGCCTGGTTGGTCATGTTTTCGGCATGGAGCTGCTGCCCCGCCTGCTGGATGTAATGGCTTCGATATCTCTGCTCTGCTGCCGGGTCTCCGGGATATTCTCGGCGGGCAAGCTCGGTTACCGCCTGAAGTCCTGATTCATAATTTTGCAAAAGATTCTGAGCGGTCGGGACCCCGTTTGGGGCGTACATCATCGAATGCCGGTCAACGTAGTCTTTGATGGTTTTTATGAACTGGCCGGCGGTCGTGTCGGGAGTTCCACCGTTGCCGGTGATCGCCTTCGGGTTTCCGACGACGTCGCCCGCATTGGCGTTCGGGCCGGCGTGAAGAAGCGCTGTGGCGCCGCCTATGCCCTGCTGGTGTGCAAGATAGACTTCCCAGGGCTGCGGTTCACGGCCGAGGTCTTTAGCGAGGGCGGCATTGTTTTGCTTTGTGAGGGCCACTCCGAGTTCGACCTGACGTCCGGCGTCAAGGCGATCCTGGTCCGTTCCGCCCATATCCGACCATGTCCCGGGCATGAACTGAAATATCCCGGTTGCCGCCGAAGCAGGGTTTTTCGTCGCTGGGTCCGTAACCCCGCCCTCGGCGCTCCAGATCGTTAGCGCCGTGTTCGGATCGACCCCCTGGCGCTGCGCCTCCGCCGAGATCGCCCGGGCCATAGCCCCGCCCGTCACCTTGCAGTATGCTTTTTGAGCGCTCTGCAAATCCTGGATGGGCTTAAAGAAACTCTCAAGCTCTCCCTGAGCGCGCCCTGAAATCCTTCCGGCCGAGACCTGGTCCTGATAGATTCGCATCGCTCCGGCGGGGTCGGCGAGGGCTTGACGCTTTATGACGGCGCTCCAGAGGCTGTCATTATTTTGGCCGAGCTGGTAGCGAAAAACGTCGCCACTCCAGCCGTGCTTCAAGCCATAGCCGGCTGTTTCGTCATCCATCCGGTCCCGCACGTCTTGAAGGCGTTGCGGATTATTCCAGTTTGCCTCTGCCTCGCTTACCAGATCGGCCATGACGGCCATGTGCGTATTCCATTCCCAGGCCTTCGTTTGTGCAGCCCCGTATCTCGCCATGCCGTCCAGGTCCGCTTCGACCCGGCGGGTGGATGCTGCGTCGAATGCCTTTTGCTGCATCGTATTCGGCAGGCCGGACCTTATCTGCGTCCGAAGATCGTTCATCTGCTGCTGAAAATCCGGAAATTGCGCCTCGGCGTCCTTGCCCTCGAGCTTCATATAGTTCTGGTAGATCTCACGGGCCGCCGGCGAGAACTGATTTGCATAAACGTCGTTTACGTTGGTTTCGTTTGCGAGCTGCTGTCTCACAACCGCGTGCTGCTCCAGCATGTTTCCTGTCTGCTGGAGGGTAGCCCAGACCTGGCCTCCGAACGCTTCGGGGGCCGCGCGGTCGATTGTGTTATAGGCCAGTTGGCCTTGGGGCATTACGGATTGCACGAAATCGCTGTTTGGCACTACCGGCATAATAGTCTGGTCCCTCCGTTTTACAGTCCCGTTATCAGGAATTTAGAATTCCGGTTCCATATCGTGCCAAGAGCATACAACGAAAGGATTTAACTCTGCCAAACGGCAACCAGAAGCGGCAATAGAAACGGCAATAGGAACGGCAACCAGAAGCGGAAAAAAGCAGGGATCGAGAGAAATTTTCACAGTGGATTGAATTGGCTGAACACAAAGTGAACCTGGCCGGGTCCGACTCCGTATAGATGATTGTTGAAACAATGGCGGGGTAGTTTGATCCGATATTGATGATTGGTAACTTGAGTCCTTCAGTTCAATAGTCCAGAGACAGTGCAGTACAACTGAATATAGCCGGGGGTGCTCTGTGACCCGTAGCTGAGATAATACCCTCGTATGACAGACTTCTTAACCACACTTCAACACGTTCCGTGAAAGGCCATCGCCAGTCCCTTGCGTTGAGGAGGTAGGACTGGACAGGTTTGGGCCCTCTTGTGAGCCAAGCTGATGGACAAGATAGACTTGCCACGGCTGAGGCTGACGGCCAAGCCCATCCGGAGTGCGGTAAGCGACAGTATCTTATGGCTTCCCCCCTCCTTTTGGCACTTCCCTCAACAGATCGGGGAAAGCGGAACCATCCTTCGTCGTAAGAGGATCAAACGAAATCCAGACAGCCCTTCCAGTGGTGAGGACCCTGCTCGATCGGAGCGTGAGACTTCGGAAACGATAATCCCTCTTTTTCCAGAGCAGTACCTTACTGGATAAGTCTAAATATCTTTTATCCGACGACCCCCATATGCTGATATCGTCCAGGTAAATCCTCTCGCCTTTGTCAGTGGTAAGATAGCCTTCAACTTGAAACCGGGCGCCGTCGGCGAGCAAGAAAAGACCTGCCTTATCGTGACCGAAAGGCAATCCAAATACTTCTATGAACAGCTCGCTCCGAAAGGAGACCGTCTTCATGGGCTTTTCCGGCTTCACTTCGAGCCACTGAGTCGTTAAAGTCATTCCCGGTGACACGAGCACCTCCTGGTAAAACGAAAGGATGTGTTCATGGAACAGCGCCCAAACGCTCACTGCAATGACCACCACTATAACAGAACCGGTTATCAGCACAGGTCTGAGCTTCATCGTTTCTCCACGCTGCTAAGGGCGGCTAGGGTACTGGTTTTTCTTGATAACGTACCCGAACCTGTCCAGGTTGTCTCGGAAATCCAATGGCGAGATGATAGGTGGTTGAGGTGGGATCCCAAACATTCGACCAGTGGCTTGTTCAAGGGCGTCACGGATTTTCGTGACGCAACTGCTCTGACTACTCCACTTTGGATTGTCCGCCATATCTTGCTTGATTACTTTCACCAGCAGATCTTGTTCCTCAGGTGTTAGATCCAGTTCTTGCCCAACGGCGTTCCGAAAGTGATTACGCGCGAGATACTTCGCTGTCTCTTCCCCTTCGGTCCAGCCTTTTTCGGTGAAGGCGTAGGTGGTGCCATTTATATTGATAGCAGTGTGCCCGAATGAAGACTTGAGATGTCCCACGGGATCGAACGTGAGGACTTCGGTGATCCTCGGCTGATCCGGATTGCCCTTAGACTCTAGCATATCTTTGCCTGCGTCGGCATCTCTACCGGTATTTGTATCCTCCAGAGGTGGATTTTTTATTGTGGCGGCTTCAGGCGAATCCAATGCTACAGCGGGCGCAGCGTCGCTGTCGCTGCCCTCATTAAAACTATCGGCTGCTGACTCCGGCTGTGCGTCCCGCGCCGGTGTCCCCTTCGGGAATAAAATCTGTTGCGCGATCTCGCGCTTCTGCATATCAGTCGGGATTTTGCCGCTGTTATTTTGTTGCCAGTCGTCCAGGGCCTGACCGTACTTGCTTACAAATCCATTCCACTTTTGCTGCTCGGGAAGGAAGGGCGAAGTGCGGTCCATTTTGTAGAACGGGGATTCGGCGGAAGCGGCAGCCTGGACTGTCAGATCCTTAACAGCGGAGATCGAGGAAATAAGGTTCGTCTGTTTTGCGGCCTCGGTTGGATCATTTTTACGAATCCTATCCTGTGCGTCCATCAGACTGTTCAACTGCGAGACCGGCATCCCGCCGTAATAGGACATGAGATTCAGACTGGAGAATTTGGCGCGGTCCGTATCTTTCATGCCGTTCAGGCCGTCGTAGAGCTGGTTCGTTTGCGTTGACGCGGGCGGGTCCCACATGGCCATGGCGTTAGCGGCGATGGCGTTATTCACCACTTTGTAAGCGGACGGATCGGTTTTGATAATGGCGTTGTAAGCATCCATCAGCCGGGGGTTGGTTAGCAGGTCTTGCTCGGATTTAATGGCGTTTGGCCCGTTCAAGGCTGCGTTGACGATGCTCCAGTTCGCCTGATTGGTCATGTTTTCGGCATGGAGCTGCTGCCCCGCCTGCTGGATGTAATGGCTTCGATATCTCTGCTCCGCTGCCGGGTCTCCTGGATATTCCCGGCGGGCCAGATCGGTTACCGCCTGCAGTCCTGTTTCATAATTTTGCAAAAGATTCTGAGCGGTGGGGACCCCGTTTGCGGCGTACATCATCGAATGCCGGTCAACGTAGTCTTTGATGGTTTTTATGAACTGGCCGGCGGTCGTGTCGGGAGTTCCACCATTGCCGGTGATCGCCTTCGGGTTTCCGACGACGCCGCCCGCATTGGCGTTCGGGACGGCATGAAGAAGCGCTGTGGCCCCGCCTATGCCCTGCTGGTGCGCAAGATAGACTTCCCAGGGCTGGGGCTCACGGCCGAGATCTTTAGCGAGGGCGGCATTGTTTTGCTTTACGAGGGCCACTCCGAGTTCGACCTGACGTTTGGCGTCAAGGCGATCCTGGTCCGTTCCGCCCATATCCGACCATGTCCCCGGCATGAACTGGAATATCCCGGTCGCCGGCGAAGCAGGGTTTTTCGTCGCTGGGTCCGTGACCCCGCCCTCAGCGCTCCAGATCGTCAGCGCCGTGTTCGGATCGACCCCCTAGCGCTGCGCCTCCGCCGAGATCGCCTGCGCCATAGCCCCGCCCGTCACCTTGCCGTATGCGTTTTGAGCGCTCTGCAAATCCTGGATGGGCTTAAAGAAACTCTCAAGCTCTCCCTGAGCGCGCCCTGAAATCCTTCCGGACGAGACCTGGTCCTGATAGGTTCGCATCGCTCCGGCGGGGTCGGCAAGGGCTTGACGCTTTATGACGGCGCTCCACAGGCTGTCATTATTTTGGCCGAGCTGGTAGCGAAAGACGTCCCCACTCCAGCCGTGCTTCAAGCCATAGCCGGCTGTTTCGTCATCCATCCGGTCCCGCACGTTTTGAAGGCGTTGCGGATTATTCCAGTTTGCCTCGCCCTCGTTTACCAGGTCGGCCATAACGGCCGTGTGCGTATTCCATTCCCAGGTTTTCGTTTGCGCAGCGCCGTATCTCGCCATGCCATCCAGGTCCGCTTCGACCCGGCGGGTGGATGCCGCGTCGAAGGCCTTTTGCTGCATCATATTCGGCAGGCCGGACCTTATCTGCGTCCGAAGATCGTTCATTTGCTGCTGAAAATCGGGAAATTGCGCCTCTGCGTCTTTGCCCTCGAGCTTCATATAGTTCTGGTAGATCTCACGGGCCGCCGGCGAGAACTGATTTGCATAAACGTCGTTTACGTTGGTTTCGTTTGCGAGCTGCTGTCTCACAACCGCGTGCTGCTCCAGCATGTTCCCTGTCTGCTGGAGGGTAGCCCCGACCTGGCCTCCGAACGCTTCGGGGGTTGCGCGGCCGATTGTGTTATAGGCCAGTTGGCCTTGGGGCATTACCGATGGAACGAAATCGCTGTTTGGCACTACCGGCATAATAATCTAGTCCCTCCGTTTTACAGTCCCGTTATGCGGTATGTGGAATTCCAGTTCCATATCGTGCCAAGAGCATACAACGAAAGGATTTAACTCTGCCAAACGGCAACCAGAAGCGGCAATAGAAACGGCAACCAGAAGCGGAAAAAAGCAGGGATCGAAAAAATTTTTTACGAGGAGTAAACATCTATCGCGCGTCTGGTAGAGTCATTGCCACCTACCGAGAGGAAGAGTATCAAATTGATGTAAAGTATAATAAAGGATCTGATTTTGTATTCAGGTTGAATGGACCTATTCTTGCCAATGTCATGCAATCAAACGGCGTTATTCACGTCATCAATAGGGTTGTGATGCCGTAATTGTAAGACCGGTTGGTCCGGCGCTTTGGGTAACGTATTCAAAGCGCCGGATTGACAGAAGTTTTTTAAACCCAAACTTGGTGGAGCATATTATGAAAAGATGTCATAATACTTAGCGAAGTCTCAATCATTGAGTAGCCCTTCGACTCGACGTTCAGCAAGCCGAGGATGTTTTCATGGAAGGTATTGCCGGCGGAAACGCCTGGCGTCGGACCCGGAACTTGATGCGTGTCGCCAATGGATTCGGAAGAGCCTGAGAGCCGCTCAAACGGAGACTTGACCCCATGTGTGTGGTGTGTGTGTAATGCGTGTGTGGCCGCTTCCTCTGTATCTCTCTATGGCTCCAAGGCCTTGAGTATTTCTATCTCTTTGCGCAGGATATCATTGACGATAGAGGACAGATCGGCATCCCTTTTCCTGCCCTGAAGGTATAGCAGGACATCCTCTTCCAGATAAACAGGGATTCTTAACTCCTCTTTCGGCCTGTAGAATTTTCCCTTTTCAGCATTCGAGAAATCATATTCATCCTTCATGGCAACCTCTCATGATTTTCTCAATGTTTATTCTCTCTTTGAGCGGGTCCCAATCAAATCTCATTGGCCTCTGTCTCGCCGAGGCCGTTTACCTCAACTGTCCCGAATCTCTGCCGATGGTAGTACTCCATATTATACCATAAACAGATTTAACTCTAAAAAACATGACTTGTGGAAATCCCCCCCGCCCCCCTTTACAAAAGGGGGGTTCCAGTCGCCAATCCTTACCCGTATGGGCGCAACTTGGTATTAATCAGTTTTCCGAGGCCTTGACGTTCCAGTTGTCGGTGACTCTGAAATCCTTCGTCTTGTCCGGCGCCTGGACGGCCCGGAAGGCTGCAACTTTGCCGTCGATGCCGATTTGCACAAAGGTATTCATACCATCGGAGTGGCCGGTATTGCCGGCGGCCCCCGTGTTGATCAGCGCGACCCCGCCATTCGAACCGGAAACATACCGCCTGCCATAGAAGTGAGTATGTGACCAGAGCACGGCCCTGACCTTTCCGGAGTGCTCGAGGAGAAGACTCCAGAACGGGTCCGAGCGAAGAAGGGGCGGAAAGTGGGGTTCGTGGAAGGCGATAAATACGTGGTCCGCATTCTTTGCGGACACGATGGCCTTTTCCAGCCAATCGAGAAATACTTTATTGCTCAGGCCTTTTGCGTAGGCCGCGTACTGGTCTATGACGATCAGCCGGACATTTTTCCAGTCGTAGTAAAACGTCACGCTTTCTTTGTCGTAAACTGTCACCGGCGGCTGTTCGGAAGGCAGTATATCCTTTAGAATGAATCGGACATCTTCGGGAGCTTCGTGATTGCCTCGCACCGGGATGAAGGGCATTTTCGGCCCGAGGGTTTCCCTGAAGATCTGAAGGGTCCTTTTAACAGGGTCGATATCGCCTACGGCAACGGCAAAGTCCGGTCTCGGAAAGGCCGGATCGGCAGGTCCGCTGGAATTGATATCCTGGAGGACGTTCCGGTAGCCTACTTCGAAGTTGCGATTGTCCGAAAAAGCGGCGAAAGACCACTTCTGCGCAAAGGCTGAAGAAGCCGTAGAGAGGATTAACAGGATTAACGGGATGGAAAGACGCCGGATATATCGAAGTCTCATCGAAGCTCCTTATGAGTCACGTATAGATCAGTCGGGGCTGCCGGCGGGATTACGAAGACCACGAAGGATGCACGGCGCAGCATAGCCGCAACCAAAAAAGAAGATCCACCGCAGAGGCGCAGAGAGCGCGGAGGGTTTGAAACAATGAATAAAGAAGAAAAAACCAAAGCGGCACTTTTGATGCCCGGACGACGACCCGGAATTCAAACGGGCCGCAGAGAGGGCTGAGATCGGAGAGAAACCGGCAACTTGTAGACAAAACGTTGCACAAAAAACAAGAAAATGACAGATAGTAGTGCGAAGAGCACGAAGAAAACTGGACTTAACTCAAAACCAAAGACTAAAAACCCTTAAAACAAAGTCTTTGCCGCCGCTTCGGTCAGGGAGACGAACTGATCGGGAAAGATGCCGAGGTAGATCGTCATGATCACCAGGACGATGCTCAGACAACGCGTCCAGCCGTCTACCCGGATCGATGGATATTCATTCACCGGTTTTAGCAGATAAGCCGCCTTTATGACGATGAGATAGTAATAGAGTGATATGGTCGCGTTTATCATGCCGATGATGACCAGAAAGAGGTAACCCTTCTTCGAGGGCTGCGGTGAACACCAGGAATTTCCCCGTAAAGCCCGCTGTGGGAGGGATTCCGGCAAGTCCGAACAGGCCGAGCATGAGCGTCAGGGCCAGAAGCGGGGAGCGTTTGTGGAGGCCCGCCAGTTCTTTTATCTGCAGGTTGTGGCCATCGTCGGCGAGCTTCATGATAACCATGAACACCGAGTAGTTCATCACCAGGTAAGCCATCGCGTAGTAGATCGCGCTGGCAAATCCGCGCTCCGAAAGCGAAAGTATCCCGATAAGCATATATCCGGCGTGAGCGATGCTGGAGTAAGCCAAAAGCCTCTTTATGTCCTTCTGGATGAGCGCGACCAGGTTTCCGAAGGTCATCGACGCGATGGAAAGCACGATCAGCATCTTTATCATTCCATGGCTGCCCCCGGCAGAGAGGCCGGCAAAGCGGATGATCATCGCCGCAGCGGCCATTTTCGACGCGGTAGCAATATAAGTGGTTACCTGGTTCGCAGCCCCCTGGTAGACGTCGGGCGCCCAGATATGGAAGGGAAAGAGGGCCAGCTTGAAAAAGAACCCCGAAAGGGCCAGCACCAGTCCGACAATGGCTGCGGGCTGAGTGATGATACCCGGCAGCGTTTTGATCAGTTGCGGCACGTAGGTGGTGTGCGCCATGCCGAAAAGGAGGCTGATGCCGAAAAGCATGAGGCCAGAGGCCGTAACGCCGATCATGAAATACTTGATGCCTGTTTCAACGTATTGGTCGGCATTTCGGCGCATTGGGACGAGCAGGTAGAGGGAGTAGGAGGAAAGCTCTATCGAGACGTAAATCGTCAGCAGCTCCACCGAGCTAACCAGCATCATCATGGCGAGCGTGCAGACGAAGATGAGGAAGTAATACTCGGCATGCTGCCCGGGTTCGATTCCCTTGAGCTCGCTCGATGAGAAAATGACCCAGATCGTTCCAAGGGCCAGCAGGACTTTGAAAACCTGGCTGAAGAGGTCCACCCGGTAGCAGTCGAAAAAAAGCATTCCCGTCTGGCGCGATGAAGCAACCGTGACAAGCAGCCCGATTGCAGAAAGAACGACCGCCCACTTGTGATAGGCGGCAGGGTCCGCCTTCTTTCTCAACGAGAACATGAAAAAGCTAAGAGCGGCAAGAATGAATAATAACTCGGGAAGAAAAAGCATAAAATCCGTCATCACGTTCCGTTACCCTCGCCTTTAGAACCGATTTACAAACGGAATAACCGTGCTCTGAATAACATCGAGCATAATCTTGGGAAACATTCCGAAGAACAGGATGATGCTCACCAATACGATTCGCGGTACGGCAAGAAACCTCGGGATATCCGGAATGTGCTCCCACCTGGGGTTTTTCTCCCCGTAGAAGGTCTTCTGCACGACCCGCAGCATGAACAGCGCGCTGATTATGAGTCCGACGAGCGCAGCGATACCGCCGATCGGGAAAGCCTTAACAGCGGCGATGAAAACGAGCAATTCCGCCCAGAAGCTGGCCATAAGGGGCACGCCTATGCCTGCCAGAGCAGCGACTATGAAAAAGGAGGAGGCAATCGGCATTGTTTTCGACAATCCTCCCAGTTCGGGAATAATCTTCGTGTGCGTGCGGTCATAGATATAGCCGACGGAGGAAAAGAAAAGGGCCGTCATGACGCCGTGGGCAAACATCTGAAAGACCGCTCCGTTTATGCCGTTTACGGACATAGTGGCAAGTCCCAGCCCGACCACACCCATGTGCGACACGCTGGAATAGCCGATAACATATTTCAAGTCGGTCTGCGCAAGACCGACCAACGCCCCGTAAACAATCCCGATACATGCCAGAAGAGCCATAAGGTCCGACCAGTAGGACAGACCGACAGGGCAAAGGGTCATTGCGATCCGCAGGATGCCGTAAGCACCAAGCTTCATGAGCACGCCGGCATGAATCATGCTCACCGCAGTCGGGGCCGCGACGTGCCCCACGGGCGACCATGTGTGGAACGGCCATACGGCGGCGAGGATCCCGAACCCGAAATAGAGCATAACAAAGGTGAGTTTCTGGTCGAAAGCGCTAAAGCCGATTTTCTGAAGCTCGAACAGGTCGAAGGTATGCGCTCCGCCCTGCACCCAGAGATAGATTATTGCGGGCAGAATGAGCGCGCTTCCAGCCAGCAGGTAGAGCGTTAGCTTCATTGCGCCGTATTCTTTGCGCGTGCCTCCCCAGATGGCGATCAGCGGGTACATCGGAAAAAGCGAGACATCATACCAGACGAACATCCAGAAAAGGTCCATCGACATGAACATGCCGTAGACGCCGGCAACCAGAAGGAACATGAGCGCAAAGAATTCCTTTACCCTGTTTTCCAATTCCCACATCGTCCAGATAGCGGTAAACAGGACCACGGAAGTAAGCAGCAGCATGGGGAGGTTAATCCCGTCGACGCCGTTGAACCAGTATATTCCAAGACTCTTAACCCACAAGATCCGCTCAACGAACTGAAGTCCGCCCTTCTGGTGATCGTATAAAAAATAGAGCAGGATGCAGAGGACCAGTCCGGCCGACGCATAAGCAAGGCTGACCTGCTTTATCAGCTTGGTTCTTTCCGGCGGGATAAAGAGGATCGTCAGCAATCCCAAAACCGTTGACATAAGGATAGCGGTGAGGATCGGAAAACCGGACATTGCCATAAATTCCTCTTGGTTCTATCGCTTCGCGACGAATAGTGACTCGTGACTGGTGAATGGTGCGAAACCAAATTCCCGAATCCCTAAATTCCTAAAACAGGAAATAGAGAATAGCGGCCCCGGCTGCCAATAACATTATCAGCAGATTGTACTGAAGCATTCCGGACTGAAGGAAGCTGAAAAGACGCCCGCTGCCTTCTGTAAAAAAGCAGAGTCCATCGATACCGCCGTCTATTACGCGGCGGTCGTTCTTGGTAAAGATGGATGTAAGGCCGCCGTAGATAAACGTGTCGAGACTCTTGCGGTAGAAAATGTCTATGAACCACCTGGTGTCGAAAAGCTTCCAAATCGCGGGAAAGTAGCTGAGAAACCCGTTGCGGCTGGCCCCTTTTCTTCCATATTCAAACCAGGCCAGGATAATGCCTGAAAGACCGGCCGAAATCCCCAGCACCATGAGGAGCAACTCGCCGCCGCCGCCGCCCTCTTCGGCGGCATGCTGGACAGGATGGGCCAGAACTGCATGCCCAAGCAGAAAGTTTTCGATCGGGTGCCCGAGGTGCTCGAAGCCGCCCAACACAAGGGTCACACCGGCAAGGATCATAACGGGGATTGCCATTGTCCAGAAAATGTAGCCGCTGTGCCCATCTTCATGCTCGTGAGCAGATTCGGCGTGGGCGTCATGATGTTTTTCCTCGATCCCGCCCTTGGGCAGCAGAATGTGGAAAATCAGGCGGAAGCTGTAATAGGCGGTCAGAAAAGCCCCGAAAAGCCCGGCCGCAAGCCAGATTTTATTCGGCTGAGCGGCAAGAACTCCCAGGATAGCTTCTTTGCTGAAAAAACCCGAGAACCCGGGAAATCCTGAGAGCGCAAGAGCGCCTATCGCCATGCAAATCATCGGAATCTTGAGCCTGCGTCCGCCCTGCTTGCCGATAATGCGCATGTCGTTCGTGTGGAATTCATGGATGAATATGCCGGAGCACAGGAAGAGAAGGGCTTTGAACCCGGCGTGGGTCGTGAGATGGAAAACACCGGCATAATATCCGCCGGCTGAGAGCGCCATCACCATAAATCCGAGTTGGCTCACGGTCGAATAAGCCCAGACCTGTTTAAGATCGTATGTCACCATGGCCATGGTAGAGGAGAGCAGCATGGTAACCGTCCCGATTGCAAGGGCAATCGCCATGGCGTCAGGAGATGCGGCGAAGAAGGGGAAAATCCTGCTGAACATGTAAACGCCGGCGGCGACCATGGTGGCCGAATGGAGAAGGGCGCTGACCGGGGTGGGGCCTTCCATGGCATCGGGCAACCAGGTAAGCAGCGGGAACTGGGCGCTCTTTCCGACAACACCGCAGAAGATCAGAAGGGCGGAGACGGTAAGGAGGTTTTGGGGCAGAGCTTGCGTGCTTGCTGCGTGGTTGAGCTCCGGAATTCCCAGATTGCCGAAGCCTATGACAAGCCATATCAGACCGAGAAAGAAGCCCACGTCACCAACCCTGTTCATTACGAAGGCCTTCTTACCAGCCTGGGAGGCGCTCCATTTCTCGTAGTAGAAACCAATCAGAAAATATGACGCAAGCCCGACCATCTCCCAGAAAATAAACAACTGGAGCATGCTGCCGGCAATGACCATATTCATCATGGCCCAGGCGAACAGGGACTGAAATGCGTAGTAGCGGCTATATCCCGGATCGCCGGCCATATAGCCCAGGGAATAAATCTGCACGAGACAGGCAACGATGCCCACAATGGTCAGCATGAGCAGACTCAGCGGGTCCAGATAATAGCCAAAGGCGATGTTTAACTTTCCCGAACTAAGCCAGAGGGTCTCGTATTTCAGAGGCGAGGCGCTGTAGAGCTTTGCCAGCAGGAAAACCGCGCAGACCGCAGCAGTGGCGATTGCCCCCACTGAGATTCTGCTCGAGAGTTTGGGATTCGGTCTTGTGAAAAGTAGAATTGCAACCATCGATAGAAATGGAAGATTTGTACCCAGGACGGTCGCGAGCAGGATGGGATCTCCAATTAATGCGCCCATGGCGGTTCTATCCTTTCAGCCTCTGAGTACGTTCGATGTCTATCGAGTGCCTCTTGCGGTAGAGGGCCAGAATGATGCTCAGGCCAATTGCGGCCTCCGCCGCTGCCAGGCCCATGACGAAGAGGGCAATTACCTGCCCTACAACGGGGTCGGGAGTGAGAAACCGGTTAAAGGCCATGAAATTAATGTTGGCAGCATTGAGCAGGAGTTCGACAGCGATCAGCATCCCGACGAGGTTCCGGCGCTGCAGTATCCCCAGAAGGCCCATTGAAAAAAGAAGGGCCGAGATGATCAGATAAGTGGACAGGCTGTTCACTAACTTAACCTCCGGCTGAATCCCGCGGTAATCACCGCACCAATGATAGACACCAGCAGCACCAACGAGATCACTTCAAAAACCAGTTCATAGCGCGTAAGCAGCGCGTGGCCGATGCTCTCGACCGACCACAGCGACTCGTCGGCGACACGCTGGGCGGAGGGCACCCAATTGGTCTTGAGAGCCACGCTCACCGCCGCGACAAAAAAGATCGCGCTGGCGGTAAGTCCCATCGCCACTTTAGGTACGGCCCTCGGCGGCGTCTCCAGGTGGAGCGGACGGGAAAGCATTATGGCAAAGACGATTGCGATGCAGATGGCGCCCACATAAATAAGGAGTTGCATAAGAGCAATGAAGAAGCTGCCCAGGAAATTGTAGAGGCCCGCGATGCCCGTCAGGGCCAACGCCAGCCCCAGGACGTTGTAGAGAATATTTCGGGGAAATATCGCTATCGCGGCGCCCACGATAGTCAAGGCGACCACACCCCAGAAGGCCGCCTGCATGATGATGTTCAGGCTAAAAGTTTCCATCCGATTCCTTTGCCATAAATGACGTTTTCAAGTCCCCGGCCCGCCAAAAGCCCGGAGTCTGCCGGCACAATCAGGCGGCAAGCCCCTTTGTTTTCTTTTCCTTCGCTTCAACCTGTTTCGCCAGCCTTGCCAGACAGTCTATTACGCAATCCGATCTCGTCTCGCCGACTAACTCATACTCTCTCGAATATTGCAGAGTTTGGGTGGGACAGATTTCGACGCAGAGGCCGCAAAGCGAACATTTACTGAAATCGATCACGTACTGCGTTGCAGTCTTGGGACCCTTCTCTTTCATTTTGACACCCTGCACCGTAATGACGCCGCTGGGGCAGGTTTTCTCACAATTGAGGCAGACGATACATTTATGAGTTCCGGTATCCTCGAAAATCTTCAGCTCGATATGCCCTCGATAAGCCGAAGAAAGCGGGATCTTTTTGCGCGGATACTGGACGGTCACCAGCGGTTGGAACAACCGCCGCACCGTAACCGCCATCCCTTTCACCAAACTGAGTCCGCCAGTGAATAATTCATTGAAATAACGCATTTTAAATCTTGCTCCAAAAATCAGATCAATTTGACGATAATGGCCGTCAACACGAGATTTGCAAGGCTGAGCGGAATCATCACCTTCCAGGAGAAGTTCATCAACTGGTCGAACCTGACGCGGGGAAAGGTCCAGCGCACCCACATAATGCCAAAGATCAGGGTGTAGGTCTTAAAAAGGAACCAGAAAACCCCGGGTATTCCCAGGCTATGACCCAAGGGGCCGTTCCAGCCTCCGAAAAACAGACTGGTCGCAACGGCGCTCACGATAAACATATTGGTGTATTCGGCGAGGAAGAAAAGCCCGAATCCCATGCCGCTGTATTCGGTATGAAATCCGGCCACAAGCTCGGATTCGGCTTCCGGGATGTCGAACGGAGCACGGTTGGTTTCCGCTGTAGCGCTGATGAGGTAAATCAGACCTGCGAGCGGTTGCACGAAAATAAACCAGATGGTTTTTTGCGAGTTCACAATATCTGAAAAATTCAGGGATTTGACCACGAGCACAACGCTCATTACAGCGAGCAGAAGCGGGATCTCATAAGCAACGTTCTGGGCCACCGAGCGGATCGAGCCCAGCAGCGCATACTTGTTGTTTGAAGCCCACCCCCCGGTAAGAATGGCCAAAACTGTGAACGTGGAGAAAGCAAAAACCAGCAGGACCCCCAGGTTCATGTTACTGATGATCATGCTCGGACCGAAGGGCAGGACCAGAAAGCCGACCAGAACCGGCATGAAGACAAGTACGGGAGCGATAAAAAACAGCCTCTTGTCCGCCTGCGCCGGCAGTATGAGCTCTTTGCCCATCAGTTTAACAGCATCCATAACAGTCTGCAGAAGACCATGAGGGCCGACTTCCATCGGGCCGGGGCGCAATTGAATATGCCCCGCCACCTTTCGCTCGAGCCATACGAGGAAAAGGGCGTTCAGGGACGCAAAACCCAATACGATCAACAGGCCCAAAATCAACCGGAACCACTCAGAACCGAATAAGCCCTCGGACAATTTTTCCTCCCAAAAGCAATTATCTGTCAATTTCCGGAATAACAACGTCGATGCTGCCCAGAATTGAAATTGCGTCGGCAACGAGTGTCCCGGGCAACACCTCGTTCAAAACATTCAAATTGCCAAAGCTGGGAACGCGGATATGGCAACGATACGGACCAGGGCTGCCGTCGCTTACGAGGTAAAAAGCACTAAGACCCCGGGCGCTTTCGAATGCAGTATAGACTTCACCTTTAGGGGGGCTGAGCTTCTGCGGGACCTTCTTTGCCATGAAATCCCCCTTTGGAAGCTGATCCAGGGCCTGGTCGATTATACGGCAACTCTGCTGCATCTCCTTGAAACGCACATAATATCTATCCAGGGCATCGCCTTTTGACCCGATCGGAACTTCGAAATCGAGCCTGTCATACACCTCGTAGGGTTCGCTTCTGCGAACGTCGAAAGAAACCCCGCAGGCGCGCAGGTTCGGTCCCGTAACTCCGTACTGGCGGGCAAGCTCGGCGTCAATAGCACCGACGTCCCTGGTGCGGATTATGAAGATGATATTATTGGTTACCAGGTTGTCGTAATCGGCCCATCGAGACTCCATCCGCTTCAGGAAAGCGCGGGTCATGTCGATGAAGTTCGAGTCGACGTCACGAGTGACTCCACCGAAGCGGCAATACGAGTAAGTAAGCCTGGAACCGCTTACCGAGTCGAGAATATCCAGAATTTGCTCGCGGTCGTCGAATGCGTAGAGGAAAGGCGTAAAACCACCGAGATCCATAAGGTATGTTCCGAACCAGAGCAGGTGGCTCGATATGCGATTTAGCTCGGAGGCGATAACCCGAATGTATTTCGCGCGCTCCGGGACTTCTATCCCGACAAGTTTTTCAACCGCAAGGACGAACCCATGATTGAAGATCATCCCTGAGAGGTAATCCAATCTGCTGGCGTTGGGGAGAAACTGCTTATATTGCCTGTTTTCTCCCATCTTCTCGTGGCCCCGGTGACCGTATCCAATGATCGGGTCGGCTTTGACGATATATTCGCCGTCCAGATCCAGGAGGATCCTTAGAACACCGTGCGTGCTGGGATGCTGCGGTCCGAGGTTTAACGAGTAAGTCCTTCGAGCTTCCTCAGTTCTTTCCTGCTCAGCCATAAATCTCTTCTCGCTTATGGTATGCGCTGACTTTGCCGAAGGTCTTCCTCAGCGGATAATAGTCCGCGTCTTCAGGAAGCAGCAACGGCCTCATGTCAGTATTTCCGGAAAAGCTGATTCCGAAAAAGTCATGAACCTCACGTTCGAGCCAAACCGCGCCGCGAAAGATATCGCAAACAGAGGGAGGGACCTGGTCGCGGCCAGCACAACACCCTAACCACCAGCCGGGATTTGGGTTCATAGCAGTTGAAATGGTAGACCAGTTCAAAGGTATCCTCAAAATCGAGCGCCGTTATCGATTCCAGGAAGAATCCAGCGCTCCCGAACGCATTTGCCGCATCCCTGATGCCCGAGATCGGCACGACTACGGACCATTGGGCCCCTGTGAGTCCCGTTTCGTCCCGTTTAAGAGGCGCGTCCGGGAACTTTTCGAGCATTATTGCTTCCAATTCCTTTACTTTCATTTCAGTTTACGCCTCCGAGACTCTTTTGAAGCGGCGCAGCAGGTTCCTGTCCTCACCACCGGTGATCTGATCCTCGAGAGCGAGCAACCCCTGAATGAGGGCTTCGGGCCGTGGGGGACACCCTGGAATTACAATGTCCACCGGGACTAGAAGATGTGCTCCCGGCACTATCGCATACTGTTCTTCATACTCGAAAGGACCGCCGGAAATGGCACAGTTACCCATCGCAATGCACCACTTCGGACTGGGCATCTGGTCCCAAAGCATTTGAATAGCAGGGGCCATCTTTTTGGCGATGGTTCCAGCTACGATCATTACATCGGATTGGCGAGGAGAGGGCCTGAACACACCTGCTCCGATACGGTCCAGGTCGAAGCGCGAAGCCCCTGCAGCCATCATCTCGATCGCGCAGCACGCCAGCCCGAACGTCATCGGCCACAGCGAGTTGGCACGCGCGAGGTTCAAGATATCGTCAAGGAGAGCGAATTGAACAACCGGCCCGCCCGGTTCTCTCACCTTCTTTGCCATTCAAAAACTCCTTTTCGCCAGGCATAGACAATTGCCAGCGACAATATCCCCACGAAGACTATCACTTCGATCAGGTCACGAGAGGCGTATTTGCCGTATGCCAGCGCCACCGGGAACAGATAGAGCACGTCAACGTCAAAGGCGAGGAAAATCAGGGCGTAGATGTAATAGACAACCGTGAACTGGATCCAGGCGCTCCCAATGGTTTCCATGCCGCTTTCATAGGTCGCTTCGCGCAGCGTTCCCCGGCTCCTCCTGGCAACCAGAACTGAAATAATGAGAGGAACGACTGCAAATGCAAGCCCGGCAAGCAAATACAGCATTATCGCCAAAAAGTCGGTCATAAGGTTTTGGGAGAGCACAAGCCATTCTCCTCTGTTTCAAAAACAAAACTCGTTAACCAGTCACTCGGGATAGGATGGTTTTTGTGCTGCGGGTCAGAGAGCAGTTGCGGAATCTGAGCGTGGAGATTCGAAGGCCGCTGCAATGCACAACAATAAATCCCTAAACCACTTATTTACCATGATATTCCGGAATCAAGAATCATGCACTCGTTCAAAACGGAGAGATAGATAACAGATTTTGCACGCTTATGCACGCAAATTTTAAATGATTCTTTCGGTTTCGATATGATATTTTCGTACGGATTTTCTCATTTCTTCGCAGGAGGAAAACAATGCTGGTCCTTAGCGCAAAGGAAATGTCCGAACTCGATAAGCAGACAATTCAAGGAGTTGGAATCCCCGGAATCGTTCTGATGGAAAACGCGGCACAGGGCGCCGCTGCTTACTTCCTGCGTGTGGTCCCGGACCTCGTCGACAGGCGGATCACGGTAGTGGCCGGCAGCGGGAACAATGCAGGAGACGGTTTCGCTCTGGCCAGGATTTTTCATTCTAAAGGGGCGCAGGTAAACGTTGTATGCCTTCGTTCCCCTCTGAAATTGAGCGGAGATGCGCTGACAAACTTCACAACCCTCGAAAAGACCGGAATTCCGGTAACAGTATGGCAGGAGGAGAAAGACTTCGATGCCCAATGGGAACCGGTCCGCAAAAGCGGCGCGATTATTGACGCCATTCTGGGAACCGGGCTCAAGAGCGAAGTGAAGGGTCTATACCGTGACATAATTGAGAGTATAAACGGGCTGAACGTTCCGGTCCTTGCAGTCGATGTTCCGTCCGGACTGGACGCTACAACCGGCCTGCCTCTTGGCACCGCCGTCAAAGCCACGGCCACGGCCACCTTTGGCTTTCTAAAAATCGGTCACCTGATCGAGCGAGGTGCCGAACTGGCCGGACAGGTCGAAGTTATCGACATTGGAATTCCGCCCGGCCTTGTCCACTCCGCAGGCATTCAGCGCTATTGGCTCACCGGTAAGTTCCTCTCATCGTGGATCGAGCCGCGTGATCCCTTGACGCATAAAGGACAAGCCGGACACCTTTGCGTTCTATCGGGTTCCCGGGGGAAGACCGGGGCTGCTACGCTTGTGTGCCTGGGGGCCGCAAGAGCGGGGGCAGGCCTTGTGACGCTCTTTATTCCGGAAAGTCTCAATCCGATTCTGGAGGTAAAGCTGACGGAAGCCATGACCTTTCCCATTGCTGAAACCCCCGAAAAGACCTCCGCCTCTGCGGCGTTGGATCAAATTCTCGATTTCCTGAAAGGAAAGCAGGCCCTGGCGATGGGACCGGGAATTTCTACCAATGAGGATACGGCAACCCTTGTCAAAGAGCTGCTGGTAAAGGCGCGCTGCCCCATGGTGCTCGACGCCGATGCAATTACTGCGGTATCCGAAGATCCGGCCATCCTCCGCAAGGCGGAGGTTCCGCTCGTGCTCACACCTCATCCGGGTGAGATGGCCCGAATCTGTCACTGCCCGGTATCGGATATCCAAGGCAACCGGCTGGAATCCGCATCGAAGTTCAGCAGAGAATACGGTGTGGTGCTGGTCCTCAAAGGCCATCGGACTATAGTTGCGGCGCCGGATGGACGGCTCGCAATAAACAGCACGGGAAATCCCGCAATGGCCAGCGGAGGAACGGGAGACACTCTAACCGGGATTATCAGCGGTCTGATTGCCCAGGGATTCGATCCTTTTCAAGCTGCCTGCCTGGGGGTGTATGTACACGGAGCCGCATGCGACCGGATATTCGGCGGGGTCTCGACCAGGGGGCTTCTGGCAACGGACATGCTGGACCAGGTCCCCGCCGTATTAGGCTTTCTCGAAGGTCAAACGGGTTAGGGTATGAAGGATTTTCTCTTCAATTCCACCGGCGAAGAGTGTTCTTTGTTCCTTGGCCAAACAATAGGCGAGTTGCTTCTGTCCGGTGATATCCTTGCGCTCTGGGGAGAACTCGGCTCGGGCAAAACGCTCCTTACCCGAGGCATTGCCAGAGGGCTTGGCGTTGGGCCTGAAGTGCGGATAACCAGCCCGACGTTTACCATAATAAACGAGTACTCGGCGCGTCTTCATCTCTACCACCTGGACCTTTACCGTATTTCAGGCCCCGACGAGCTTGAGACGTTACCCTGGCAGGAGTCTATTTTCGGCGACGGGGTGGCGGTAATCGAATGGCCTGACAGGCTTGGACGGCTTCTTCCAGCCGAGAGGTGGGACATAAAGTTTTCGATCACCGGTGATGAAAAGCGGGACATGCTGCTCAGCGGGCACGGGAGAAAAATCCTCGCGCGAATGGGAAAATGGGTGGAGAAGATTGAGGAGGTGCAGCTCAAGGCGCTGTGCCGGGAATGAGCTGCACAGCCTCTAATCGAATGCTGCCGGGTCTTCGGGGCTTTCCATCTCCCTTGGAAACTCGGTGAACGGAAACGGGCGGGTATTTTCGTTCAGGGTGATGTATCGAACGAGCTTGTAGACATAGACTGCCGCTTTGTTTGACAAAGAGCGCAGAGGTTCGCTGTAGCTCCTGGTTATGAGGAGCACCACGTACTGGATCAAGGCTATCATTTGGATCAGGAAGTGCATCAGGCTGAGTATCACCAGAAAAAGAAGCGTAAAAATAAGCCTGATCCCAATCTTACCTCGCGAAATACCGTCTTGTGACAGTTTGTCCATTTCTCTCCTTCCTGAAGCTTCATATAATGTGATTAGAGTACGTCCTCCAAGTAGGCACGCATCACTTCGGCCACGCTCCACGCTTGCGCTATGCAGCCGCACGGTTCATGCGGGGGGGCGGCGTCAAAGATCTCTGAAACGGTCCCTATGCCTGCGTCGCTAAAATGGCAGGCAAGATTCTCGATAATCTCTTTGGCCTGGCTTTTTCCTGCGGGTCCTCTTACACGAACCAAGGCAGTGATAAATGGGCCAAGAAGCCATCCCCAAACGGTCCCCTGATGATAGGCGCTATCCCGGGAGAACTGGTTCCCCGCATACCGGGGGCGATAGTCGGGATGCCGGGGAGAAAGACTTCGAAGGCCAAAGGGTGTCAAGAGCTCTTTTTCCACGACCTCTAAAACCGCCACGGCCCGTTCATTCGATAAAAGGGGAAACGGAAGGCTCAGCGCGAAAATCTGGTTGGGGCGGATGGCCCGATCCCGGTAATCGCCGTCGATGTAGTCGTACAAGCACTGATCTTCCTCGTTCCAAAAAAGTTCATTGAAGCGTTCTTTAGCTTGGCCGGCTCGCCTTTCATAGTTGAGAGCGACTTCCTCTGCCCCGGTCTGCAAGGATATGTCTGAAATGATCTTCAATGCATTGTACCACAGGGCGTTGATTTCAACGGCTTTGCCCTGGCGCGGCGTGACCACCCAGTCCACTATCTTGGCATCCATCCAGGTGAGTTGAATTCCGGCTTGCCCCGCAACCAGCAGGCCGTCTTCATCCACATGGATATTATACCTGGTCCCACGGTAATGCCATTCGAGGATGTCCTTTAGAACCGGCAGCAAGCTGCGCACGAACTTCAGGTCGTGGGTGTATTGCAGATATTTATAAACGGCGACAAAAAACCACAGGGTTGCATCCACCGTGTTGTATTCGGCATCCTGCCCGGTATCCGGGAACCGGTTTGGCAGCATGCCCCGGCTCACACTCTCGGAAAAAGCCCGCAGGATGCTCCTTGCGTCTTCGAAGCGACCCTTCACCAGGGTGATGCCCGGCAGAGCGACCATGGTGTCTCTTCCCCAGTCGGTAAACCAATGGTATCCGGCGATTATGGTCCGCAGATCCTCTCCTCGCCGCACCACAAACTGGTCAGCCGCGAGCGCCAGGACGGTCGAGATGCTATTCTTCGCGGGCAGGCGGTCAATGATTTTCAGGCGGCGCTCTCTCTCTTCATAGAGCAATTCGACCGCATCACGTCCGGCCGGATCCAGGGTCGAGATAATGATTGGAAGTATATCGCCTGCCTTCAATGTCCATTTGAAGACGCCATAGTTGAAAAGGTCTTCGCTGAAATCCAGTCCGCGAGCTTGTTCCGCAACGTATTGAAAGTTGAAGAACCAATCGGGTTTGGGCTCATAACTCCCGCCGGGAATGGCTATAAACAGCTCCGGAATTCCGTTGTAGGGACGCACATGGAATATGTGGTTCTCAAACCCGGCCTCCCTCAGGATGACGTCATTTGCGAGTGTGAGGGAGTGATAATCGCGCCCGGCGACGAGGGGCAGCAACTCGAATGAAAAGGATGAGCCGGCGTCGAGGACCTGGTAAATCACCAGCGTGGTGTTTTCCCCATGAACGGCGGCTATGGTTTTTTGGATGTGAATGCCCTCGGCCTTATAAACAAAGACCGGAAACAAATCTTTCGCGAAACTCTCAAGATACTCGTAACCCTTTGGGTGTATTGCGCCCGGATATACGTTGCAACCGAGTTCGATCCTTTTTCCGTCTATTTCAAGGGCTTCCTCCAGCTTGGAGAGCAGGACCACGCGCCCGACCGGAGGTTTGGCGGCCGCGATGAGAAGGCCGTGATAACGCCGCGAATGAGCACCGCTTATGGTCGAACTCGCCCACCCGCCGAGTCCGTTGGTTTCGAGCCACTCACGGCGAAGTGAGGATGCAAAATCCCCGGTTATGGTTCGATCCAGACTGATGCGCATTTCAGTTTTCTCCTTTCAGATGGAGGCGCTCTTCCCACCCGGTCCCAGCGCACCGGCTTCGGTAACAATCGGAGAAATGGAAAGTACCCGCTTCACGAGAGCCGTCTCGAAAAATCCGGCAATGCATTTCAAGTGCCCTCATTTTCTTTTCTCATAAACCGATCTCGCTGTGCGAGCCAAGGCGAACCAAATCGAGGTGTTCATCATCCGGTTTACGGTAGATCAGAATCAAATCAGGCTTTATGTGGCAGTCTCGATAATCCGACCATTCGCCGGAAAGCGGATGATCGAAGTGGTGGCGGGGCAAGGCCATATCGGAGGCAAGCAAGTTCACGGCTTCCATCAGGGCGACATCAAGCGTCTTGCTGTGCCGCCCTGATTTTGCCCGTTTGTAATCGCGCTTGAATCGACTGGTAGGTCTAATCGTCCGCATTCAAACTCGCGAGCAGTTTATCAGCGGGGCCAGTCCACACAAACTCGCCCCGTCGCGCGGCCTTCATCGCCTCAATGGTTTCATCATTGGGAATGAGGGGTTCAAAAGGCAACGCCTTTTCTCTTGCTATACGTATCATCATCATACGGAAAGCATCGGAGACGGTAAGGCCGATAGAGGCAAGCACCGCCTCGGCTTCCACTTTAGTTCGCCCGTCAATCCGAGCACGAACAACAGAGTTCTGAGTTGCCATGATGGTGTACTCCCTTGAGCTACATTGTAGCCCAAGATGAGACTGAAATCAAGATGTAATCTAAGACCACCCGTACCACCATAACCTCTCAAACCTTGCCGGGTTGGCCACCTGGTAAATAACTGTGTGCGGAATGTTCCGGCGCCCAGTTCGTAGCCATAGTCTGCACCTGTGGTCATGAACAGATCAAGGATAACCTCGAGTTATTTTATTTGCAGGACTTTCGGCACATTGTCAAATCGAATACGAGGGGAAGACTTCCGTCTTTGAAAGCATAACCTCAAAAAAATCAATCCGGAGGGCTTGACAACATACCGACCGGTCTGTATCATATGGTCACACGAGCGCACGTGTTTGGTCGACAATGTCACAACTAAAACTCGGATTCAAATTTTCAAAAAGGAGAAAGCAGTGAAAGCGATTGTGAGTGTTTGGGTAGTGTTGATCATGGCCTTCGCCCTTGTTGCAATCGGCGAAGCCGGAACCGGTTCTTCTTACAATGACAACCTGGCGGCTTTGGTTGAGACTCACAACGGTCATGCGGACGCAGGCGCCGGCGATGCGGACAACTCCGGCTACTTTCCGGCAGGTTCCCCGTATCCTTGTGGTGTTGAGTCGCCCGCGTACCTCGACTATACCGGCGCCCGCGCGGTTCCTTGCCATCAAGACCGAGATCTATCAAGATCCTTACGGACGCCTAATCCGATGGGTAGCCCCGGATTCTAACAGTTCAAATATCGTTGCGTAAGATGGAGTAGGGGGACGGATTTTGATCCTCCTACTCCATCCACTTTGCCTATAATTAAATAGAATCCGGAGGGCATTGACAACACACTCTGCCGGCAGGTATCATACGACAATGCAAAGTACTGAAACCACAGCATCGGGAAGTTGTCGAAGCCGAATCCTTATGGCGGCTTTCGAACAGTTCTACCGAAATGGCTTTCAAGGCGGCAGCCTCAACCAAATCGTCGAAAAAGCGGGCACTACCAAGGGTGCGTTATTTCATCACTTCGACGGTAAAAACGGCCTTGGGTATGCTGTCGTTGAAGAGGTTATCTTACCCCGAATTAAGTCGCGTTGGCTTGACCCGATGGTTGAATCGGTCGACCCGGTTACCGATCTGAAGCGCACCTTCGACCAGTTTATTAAGCACGTGATGGAAAACGACCGCTTGGTGCATGGCTGTCCGCTGAACAATCTCGCGCAGGAGATGTCTCCGCTGGATGAGGGCTTTCGCAAGCGCATCGAAAAGATCTATGCCATGTGGCGGGAATGTTTGACGGCTGCCTTCGAACGCGGCATCGAGGCCGGACATGTGAGAAAGGATATCTCCCCGGGCAACGTGGCAGCGTTTATTATTGCTGCGTTGGCGGGCTTAATCGGGACAGCCAAGAACTCCCAAAGCGAAGAAATGGTGATGCAGGCAGGCGAAGCGTTCTTCGGCTATCTGGATAGTCTGAGATCGTAGGATCTGCGCTGCGGGAATACATCCGATGTCCAATGGGGTCTTGGCCACGCTAAGGCGAGACCGCTCAACAAAAGAGCCAAGTTGGTGTCTTTCCTCTAACCATCTTAAATTCTGTCCAAACGTATACGCCTATCAGTCAAGGGACCGAGATCGGAAGCTTTGAATTTACATGAGCGGAAAGCTTTGTCTTGTCATCCTTTGTCTGCACGAATAAGAATCCAGGCGCCGGCTCGCTAATACGATATACATGAACAACTCAAGTACAACACCCACAAGGTCAGCTCAGTAAAATCCTCAACGTTGTTTTTCCTGTGGAACTTGGGTTTTTGCGGGGTAGGCAAACACAATCATAAAATGGCTATAAATCTAGTGACTTGCATAAGGTGGTCAAATTTGTCGTGTGCCTACGCGTGAGAGGATGCCGATTGGATATCTAGGACGACCTTAGGCATTGGAATCTCTAGAGATTTTAGTGTTCTTACAAGCTCGGATGACGGCTCGTTGCGCTGAAAGAATTGATTTTTTTGGGTGTGAAACTCGGTCGACTGGAGCGTGGAAAGGGTCCTTTGGATATTCGGCCAGGGCTGTTTGCATTTGAGTTCGGCGACTCTTTCGATGAGAAGCGCGAAGACACAAAGCTTTACGTGAGCTTCGATGCGTTTGGGCAGCCAGTGGTACATCGGCTCCATCTTGATCCGCGTGCTCTTAAGAGCCCTGAATGCGCGCTCGATCACGAGGAGTCCCTTATAACCGGCGGCTGCATCTTCTACGGTGATAGTATCGTCGTTTGTCTGGAGCACCCATTTGCCGTCGCACTTTGACGCCTGCTGGATGGCCCCACGGTCGAGGCTGATGCGGCTCTGCTTATCGACCTTCAGGTAACGTTTGTACCTGCCGGAGGCGAGAAGATCTATTGCCCATCTGGCAGTCGCCTGATGATCCTGATGGCCTTTTAGTTCTTCCTCAAGTTCTTTGACAACTTGCTCCCTATGCTTTCGCTCCCTTTCAGCCTCGCGGGGATTGTAGCACAGGATATACCGGCGCCGGAGTTCTCCATCTCCTACGACAACTTCTTTTGCCTGGAGGTTTTCGGCAATCGTTCTAAACCGGCCCGGCTTGGTGAGTACCTCTTCCTTAATTTCTGAAACGCTGGCCATGCGGGTAGCCAGAAGGTACTTTCCGCAGGCCCTGGCCAGCTCATCCCGGTTTGTCCCGGAGTTCATTCCGGAGTCGGCAACGAAGAGCGCCCGCCCAAGCTTCCATCCCCTAAGGTCTTCCCGAACCTTCTTAACTGTATCCACATCGGAGGTGTTGCCGGGAAAAACCCAACTCCTTACTGGTAGGCCTTCCCTTGTTACGGCAAGTGCGACCACGATTTGCGGACTCCACGTGCCATTTTTAGAATGGCCGAACTTTCGAAAACCCGATCCCGCCTCCGTGTCCTCGTCCGCTTGGTCAATGGAGAAGGAGGCGGTCGTTGTGTCATAGAAAATGACATCGACAACCAGGTTGAAAAGGTTGGATACATGGAAAAAGACAGCATTTTCGACTTCAGCTACGTTCCAGTGCAGCAGGTCCATCGCCTCATACATCTGATAGAGCTTTACCGCACTGCAAGAGGGCATGTAGACCTTTTGAAGCCAGCGGTCCCAGACGCCGAGTTTGGAGTCAGGCTCGCATAGCCGGTTTGCAGTCATGGCAAGAAGGGCTCTTTCGTGAAGATCGCTCCCGCCCGACTCTTCCATGACTTTGCGCAACGTAGGTCCGATCTTCAACCGCTCCCAAAGCGTCTCCACCACAAGAGGAACACCGAACTCAAAGGTCTGGATCAACCGCACGTCTTCAGGAAGTGTGGTTGACTGCTCGCAGGAGGGAGTTGCAGCGCTTTGAGAAGAGTCCAAAGGGTCATGAACCTCAACACCGCAGACCCTGGCAATCGACCGGCAAAGCCTCACCAGATCATCCCGGTCGAGTTCATCTGCCCGTCCGAAGTTGTGGATGATCTCGGCGACAGAACTCCCTGTCTCGGCATGGCGCACATTGTGTGCGAGCTGATAGTACTCGACTACCGATCCATCTCTGTTTTTTCGTTTTGTAGTTCGTAGATACATGCCCACGTGATTAGCATGTACTACCCGTAATTGTCAAGAAATATTATGGCAGTCGTGTGCCTACCGTTTTTTGACTTTTAGCAAGACTGGAGAGGCGTAAACCCGCATGGAATCAAGGTTCGACTACAAGAACCTACATCAAATGTGCCTATTTCGCAAAAACGCAAGTGGAACAGGCAGATATTTTAGCAATCGGGTCAAGCCAAGGCGTTTCCGAAGGTTTTCGCTTTCGGGACCAAAGAGAGGAAATTCCCGATGAGTCATAAACCAAGTTACGAAGAACTGGAAAAAAGGATTAAGGAGCTGGAAAAGGAAGCCCTCATGCTCAAATGGGCGCAGGACGAGGCAAACGTCCAAAGGGAGACACTGGCCAGGGTATTTGAAGTCGCTCCCTATATCATGATGCTCGTCGGCAAAGATTGCCGTATAACGAACATTAACGATAAAGGCGTAGCTTTTTTAAGCAAGCCGCAAAGTGGACTTTTGGGCCTTCTTTGCGGAGAAGTATTCAGTTGCTTAAATTCTTTCGACGGTCTGGGGTGTGGAAGCAACGAGGAATGCGCCAACTGTCCGGTCCGAACCAAAATTATGTATACCTTCGAGACCGGTCAGGACATCTGTGATGCGGAAGGCCGCCTGGCAGTGCGTAGGGGTTCGACGGATATTGCTGTTGACGTGCTCATAAGCACTGCACTGGTTAAAGATAGGGATGCCAACAAGGTGCTCCTTACGATCACTGACATCACCGAGCGCAAAAACTCGGAGGAGGCTCTGCGTGAGAGCGAGCTTCGCGTTAGAACCATTTTGCAAACTGTCAATGAAGGATTCTGGCTGATAGATAACGACACTGTTACCATGGATCTCAACCCAAGAATGTCCACCATCCTGGGCAGAAATCGGGAATATGTCGTCGGGAGGAAGATTTTTGATTTTGTAGATAGTGAAAATGAAGCCATCTTCAGGCAGCAGATCAGATTGAGGACACAGGGAGAAGGAGGCACATATGAGATCGCCCTCTCTCGTCCTGATGGATCAAATGTCTTCTGCCTGTTCAATTCGACACCGCTTTTTGATGCGTCAGGGAACAAGACCGGCTCCTTTGCGATGGTGACCGATATCTCCGAGCGCAAGCAGGCGGAAGATGCGCTACGGAGATCGCAACGGCAATTGGCCGACATCATCGAATTCTTCCCGGATGCCACATTCGTCATTAATAACGAAGGAACGGTTATCGCCTGGAATCGCGCCATGGAAGAAATGACTGGAATCTCGAAGAGTAAAATGATTGGCGAGGGCGATTTTGAGTATTCCTTGCCTTTTTTCGGGAGCAGGCAACCGCTGCTGATTGACCTTTTATTTGCATGTGAAGAGAAGAAAATCGAGTACTATGACTCTGTTTCAAAAGTTGGTAGCGCCATAGTTGCCGAAACTTATGCGCCGGGAGCATATGGAGGAAAGGGAGCATATATATGGGGTGTCGCAACTGCCCTGCTCGATGAACAGGGAAATGTCACCGGTGCGATTGAGTCCATACGGGATATCACCGAACGTAAGCTCGCCGAAGATGCTTTGCGTGAGAGCGAAGAACGCTTCTCCAGATTCTTTCGCTCCGCTCCCGTCAGCACCAGTATAACCCGCCTGAGCGACGGCCAATTTATCGACATCAATGATAAATTCCTGGCTTTATTTAGCTACACTCGAGAGGAAGTTATCGGCAAAAATCCGTTGAAGCTGGAAATGTGGGCTAATCCTGAAGACCGTGCCAAGATGGTAGAGATACTGCAAGCCCAAGGCAGGATGCAGGACTTTGAAACTCGATTCTACAGGAAATCTGGTGAAATCAGGGATGTGAGTGTCTCGGCGGAGGTGATAGACATGGCCGGGCAGCAGTATATCTTGGGTCTTGTGCATGACGTCACCGAGCGCAAGAGGGCCGAGGAGGCGCTGCGGCTCAACGAAAGGCGTCTTCGGAGGGCCGAGTTGGTGGCCCGCTTCGGCAACTGGGAGTTTATTGTCGGGTGCGATAAAGTGAAGGCCTCCGAGGGTGCTAAGATCATTTACGGGTTGGGAGGCGGCGAGTGGTCCATAGCTGAAGTACAGAGGATCTCCCTTCCGGAGTATCGCGGCATGCTCGACAAGGCCCTCAATGGACTCATTGAGGAGGGCAAACCGTATAATGTGGAATTTAAGATCCGCAGGCCGAGCGACGGGAAGATCATCGATATTCATTCTATAGCGGAATATTCTCACGAGAAGGGGGTGGTGTTCGGCGTCATACAAGATATCTCCGAGCACCAGAGGGCGAAGCAGGAAAAAGAGAAACTGGAGGCTCAGTTGTTTCAAGCTCAGAAGATGGAATCGGTGGGACGGCTGGCCGGCGGCGTGGCGCACGATTTCAACAACATGCTTGGCGTGATCATCGGCCGGGCGGAAATGGCTCTGCAACAGGACGTCTCCAATAACAAACTCCAGCACAACCTCCAGGAGATCCTTCAAGCGGGCCTGCGTTCGGCGGACCTTACCCGGCGACTGCTGGCCTTTGCCCGCAAACAGACCGCTATACCGAAGACACTGGATTTGAACGACACGATCTCGGGCATGCTCAAAATGCTCCGGCGGCTCATCGGCGAGGATATCGACCTGTCCTGGCAACCGGGATTCGATCTCTGGAAAGTCAAAATCGATCCCTCGCAAGTGGACCAGATTCTGGCCAATCTTGTGGTCAATTCCCGCGATGCCATTTCCGGAGTTGGCGCCATCACCATGATAACCGAGAACGTTGTGATTGATGATTCCAATAGGGCTGATCACCTGGAATTTCTTCCCGGAGAATACGTCCTGCTGACTGTGACCGATACCGGGGAGGGTATAGGCAAGGAGGTGCGCGAGAATATCTTCGAGCCTTTTTTTACCACCAAGGAAGTGGGCAAAGGAACCGGGCTGGGATTGTCCACCGTCTACGGCATCGTTAAGCAAAACGACGGTTTTATTTATGTTGCCAGCGAACTGGGAAAAGGAACCACTTTTAAAATCTACCTTCCTCGGTTCGAGGCCAAAACAGCACAGGTCGCCTCTGAGGAGATAGCCGGCGAGCGCCCGACAGGAACGGAAACCGTTCTGCTGGCCGAAGACGACGAAGCGATGCTGAACCTCGGGAAGGTGATTCTCGAAGACCTGGGCTACACTGTGCTTGCGGCGCAGACTCCGGTACAGGCCATTCAGTTTGCCGAGGACCATCCAGGAGATATTCACCTGCTTATAACGGACGTAGTGATGCCGGAGATGAACGGCCGAGAACTGGCGAAACAGCTTAGAGCCTGCCGCCCGAACCTCAAGTGCCTGTATATGTCAGGCTATACCGCCGACGTGATAGCACATCGCGGCATTCTGGACGAAGGGGTAGCTTTCATTCAGAAACCTTTCCTCAGCGATGAGCTTGCGGCAAGAGTCAGACAGGTGTTGGACAACGACTAAAAGATAGTGTCAGAAGCTCTCCTGCATCGCATCGTACTTAGTTCATTCGTTAGTGGCGGATTCGACAAGCTGGCTTCTTCACTGTCTGAGAATTATCAAAACTCAGCATGGCTCTCTTCGTCATTGAGGAATAGGGCGTGGCAAAATGCAGCCTTTCCGGATCGGACCATTCCTTTTGTTCAGCGGTTTACTTCACGAAATCCCACAAAAAGCGGAACCCTGAAGGGCTTGGGCAAATGGGGTCGAACAGACAGATTCACCGTGAGGCGTCAAGGGCCACAATAGACAGCCCCGGATTACCACGGCTGCAAAGCTTTGCTTTTTCTTCCTGTGTCTGCACGAATAGAAATCCATCGCCTGGCTTCAATTTGCCCAAGGCAAGGTCGCCCCTGAGCCGCCACTCGCGCTCGTGTCTCCATGAGGCGGATTTTTCGCCTCGGCTCAACTGAAAACGATGCCTTTCGGATTCGACGAGCCGCGAATAGACCTGTTCACTGCCATATATGGCGGGCTTAGCTCCCAGTGAGCGCAAAATATCCCGCCGGATAGCCACCCCATAAGGTTCGACCGTCCACCTCACGAGCGCCCGATTCCACTTGCGCATTACAAAAAGCTCCTGCGGGGGATGAGAACTCCAGGAGATGACCGCCGCCTGACCGCGAACCATCCGGGAGTTTGCCCGAATCAGCCCTTCCTGCATAATCCGAATGAGGGTTTCCAGGGCCGAATGGCCTGAGAGGGGAGGTCCGTCAAGCAGATTGACCAGATATTGATGATAGGTCTCGCCCGGCCATGGACCGGCACAAGCCCTGGTGTAGTGGAAGAGGTGACTGCTCCAGGCGATATCGCCGTGCTGAAAAGAATCGTAAAATCCCCGAGACCGTCCTTTAGAGACGCGGGGTGAATTTCTATTTGCCGGGCGGTGAGTTTGATCGGGATTGGCAGCGGGCAAATCCCGGGTCCCGGGGAGCTTGAATCCCTGTGCGTGCTCTGAGAATTTTGTTAGAAGCACACGATTTCCTGCGTTCGAAGAGTCGGTCTCCACGGGTTCGAAAACGAACTGGCGCCGGGGTGTTTTTGCCTGGATTTTCTCCAGGACCGCCAAGAGGTTTCCGCCAGAGCGGATTTCGAGCACGAGGTGGAAATTTGCCAGTTCGCCAAGAATCCGGTCGCGACAGATGGGGGCTTGCCTTTTGGAACATGTAACATCGTCGAGCATACACGAAAGTACTGGAATGCCGCGCGCACTTTCCCCATATATTTTCAACAGTTCCCAATCTGCCTCAAGGAGGGGAAATGGCGCTACCAGGAGTTGATGCAAAGAGGAGCGCAGGGCATTGGCGCCGGCCAGATCGTAGGTGAGCGTTCCAATGCTGCCCGCTATGCCGATTTCCAGGGAGTCCAGGCTTCGAAAGAAAAAGCGCAGCGCCTCCAGCCAATTTGAATCAGGAGAAATGAGCCTCGGTTTTCGCGAATTGAATACGGCAAGCAAAGGCAGATCGGACTGCAGTACTCCTTTGCCGAACAGGACGGCGGGGCAGCGCAAAGACCGGCACGGGGAGGGGGAGACCGGGGAACGCGGAGACAAGAAATCCCCCCTGCCCCCCTTTACAAAAGGGGGGGAATCCTTTGCACTTTCAGGGGTGGAATTCTCAGAATCCGCCCTTCCCTCCTTTACAAAGTGTGGGGAATTCTCCCACCTGAACACTTTGACTCCCGCTTCAAGAAACTCGTCCGCCTGTTTCCGGCAGTTTTCCCACAGGCTTGCATTCAGGGCCGGAAAGGATTCCTGCATCCAGGCGCGCAAATCACTCTCGGTTCGAACGCCGGCGCCGGCCAGCCGGTTAAAGAGGCTGTGCTGTTCCGCACCCGGGATTTTCAACCGCCTCATGAATGCGCTCGCAGCAAGAACGCAATAAGCGGCCTGGACGTCCAGTTCGATAATGGAATTAAAAAGGATTGAGGAATTCAGTAGTTTGGGAATCGAAGAATTCAGGAATTGAGGGATTCGGTTTTTCACCCTTCACTCTTGTTTCTCTGCTCAATGTTCGGTGAATTTGGGTTCTCACTGTCCTCATCGCCAGGTGTGTCGCTCGCTGTCCTTCAACGGACCAACATCACACGGTATGATGATTTTCATGGGCCTTCATGTATGTACGGAGGATAGCATTAATCCTTGTCTGGTAACCTGGCTGCAGCCTGAACCATTCGAGCACCTCCGCGTCAAGCCGTATGGTCACAACTGCTTTGCGGCGCGGCAATACAACCTTGGCATCCCTCCAAAATTCTTCATCCGTAGGGTGTGCATCGGGATCGGATTCGATCTCTGCGTGCACTTCAGCGTCACTCAACCCGAGCACCCGATCCCAATCCGTACCGTGTTTAGTTCTCTTCGATTTTTTTCCAGTAATAGCGTCTTTCATGGGGCTCTGCCCTCCACGCCGATATGATACGCCTCACATCATCACGTATATCGGTGTAGATCACCGTAATTTCCATGCCGTTCACAAGGCCGATGGCATACACTCGGACTTCGTCATAGTCGAAACGGTCATCAACCCGTTCGACTGTCGGTCCTTCGAAGATCTGCTTTGCATCCTCGAAAGCAATTCCGTGCCGTCGGATGTTACGGTGGTTTTTTTCATTATTCCAAGTATAACGCATCCGGTGTATTTACACAATGTAAATATCGTCCTCGAGATTTTGTCCCAAGGGTCTTCCTTCGTTCCGGCAATGACCTTTTCGCGGTAGATTTCTACCACCCGGATTGCCGACGGCCGATTCCCGTCACCCGTCTCAAACCGCCCGGCTGATCTTTACCGCGCAAAGTTTTCCACACATGCTGCAGCCCTCGCGGTCCTCTGTGACCTGGAGGCGCTTTCTTACGAGTTCGGGGTCGATGGCTTCACGGACCATTGCGTCCCAATCCAGGTCCCGCCGGGCTATGGACATGCGCCTGTCGGCCTCGATGGCCCCCGGAAGCCCTTTGGCAATATCCGCGATATGGCCGGCGATCCGAGCGGCCATTACTCCCTGGTAGACATCATCGGCATTGGGCAGTCCGAGATGTTCGGCGGGTGTGACATAGCAGAGGTAGTCTGCACCAGCGGCTCCCGCTATGGCCCCGCCAATGGCTGAAGTGATGTGGTCGTAGCCTGCCGCGATGTCCGTTGGAAGCGGCCCGAGGATGTAGAAAGGGGCACCGTCGCAGAGCTTCTTCTGTAGGAGAACGTTTGTGGTAATCTGGTTGAGCGGAACATGTCCAGGGCCTTCGATCATCACCTGCACGTTTCTGGCACGCGCCCTTTTGGCGAGTTCTCCCAGAATCATGAGTTCTTCGAGCTGCGCACCGTCGGTCGCATCCAGGATGGCGCCAGGGCGGAATCCATCTCCAAGGCTAAGGGTCACGTCATATTTATAGGCAATGCTCAGGAGGTCATCATAGTACTCGTAGAGCGGATTTTGTTTCCCGTTCTTGCGCATCCAGGCCATGTGAATGGACCCGCCCCTGCTCACGCAAGGCATGATTCGCTCGTAAGTCTCGAGTTTCTTAACGGAATCCAGGGTCACCCCACAATGAACCGTGATGTAGTCAAGGCCTTGCGCGCACTGCCGCTCGATACTTCTCAGAAGCTCGTCCGAGTCCATGGAATCAAGCGGCTGATGCTTGTGAACCATCTCTGTGGCCACCCCGTAAATCGGGACAGCTCCCACAATGACCGGCGAATTCTCCAGGAAAAAACTCCTGAACGCCGGCAGATCTTTGCCGGTGGAAAGGTCCATTATGGAATCGGTCCCCGCCCGCAGGGCCGCCTCCAGCTTTTCCTTTCTCGAGGTCCATGGAGCAGCACTCGCCGCTTGTCCCAAGGTTGGCGTTAACTTTAGTCTTGAGGTTTTTTCCGATTGCCCTGAGATCGGGAAATGAATGATTACTATTCTTTGGCAGAACGGCCAGTCCTTCGGCAATCAGTTCCCGCAGTTGCTCTGCCGAGATCGGCTCGCTTGCGGCGGCTTTTCTCATTTCGTCGGTGATTACGCCTGCTTTGGCCGCTTCGAGTTGCGTCGCCATCACTTCCTCCTGCTGCGAAGGTGCAAACTATTGCAGATAAGCTGAGCTACAAAGATTGAGCCCATAAAAAGACAAAGGCCGTTCCGGAAAAAACGGCCTTTCTAAAACTAATTTAGCCGATTCCTCCGCCAGCATTAACTGGGTCAGGTTCCAAGGGTATTATCTCAGCTCCCGAACAGGAGCACCCCCCGGCTGTATTCAATTGTTGATATCAACACTACATCAAAATGGCGGGTTAGGCAATACCGGGTGTTGAGTCATACCGTGTGTGAATCAAAATGACATGCATCGAGTTAGGATGGGCACGATAAAACCGCATACCTAGTGTTCCGGCGCCACTTGCGACACCCGCACACAATCGGTTTCTACTGTGACCAGACAACAGCGTTCGAGTGCCCCTGCATAGAGGCGGATTGCTTCGAGAACCCGCTCGACCTGCTCGGTATATTTCATCTCGCCGGCGATCCTCAATACGCCACCATGTGGTTCCCTATCACGAAAGATGAGTGCGCCAAAATCTTTGTCACGTGTGATAAATACGCGGGCTGTCTCATGAGCATGACGCAGGATGGCTCTGTCGCCGGGATCGCGTTCCCACTCGGCCACCCACTCGACGTCAAACCCCGCATTACCCAAAGCGTGGACGACGGCGCCGGCGACACAAGCGTCAATCAGAAACTGCATCAGATTCCAGCAGTGTGTGTTTTCTCCCGGGATGCCCCCAGTTCGCGAGCGGCAAAGAGAAGGCATGCCTGAATGTCTTCAGCTTCCAAAAAAGGAAAATTAGCAAGGATTGACTCAGGGGTTTCCCCGGAGGAAAGGTCAGTCAGTATATGTTCCACCGCCAAACGTTTACCCCGGATAATCGGCTTGCCATCGAAGATATCCGGGTCGCTGGTGATACGCGCCAAGAGTGCTTCAGCCTTATTCTTAGTCATTTTCAAACCTTTGTAGTCATCCTGCTACACTGTAGCCTTGCTCCCAATTAATCAACGGTCTTCTTTGAATATCCTGTTCAAACCTGATCAACAGCCTATCAGAAAGCGTTGAACCAAGTCAGCTTATTATAACGAACGAATGCCCAAGCTGGAGGCAAATGGATTAGGCTCCAGCAGCCTGAGCAAATCACCTAAAAGATGCGTGCGAGGTACGACCTGGCCCTGAAACAGCAATAAAGCTTTGACGGCCTTTTCCGCGCTCTGTTGGCTGTGAAAGCAGACCTGATTGTAAATACTTTCCCGAATAGCCAATTCCGCCATCTTTAAATCCTCGGCGGCGAATTGCAGCCAACGCTCACTATCCCCTGTCATACAGCACTTGTCCCTTCCCCACTATCTCATCTCGTACGAATGCGCGCTCGCGAGAGAGGCGTTCAAACTCATCCGGGGTGTATACCAGGATATCCGCGCCGACTCGCAACTGTAGTAATTGCATAACTTCTTTAGTGCGATCCAAAAAACGCCGGTTCGTCTCTTTGACAATGACCAAGTCCAAATCGGACCATTCCCCCGTTTCATCACCAACCATAGAGCCGAACAGCAACACTTTTTGTGCTCTATAACGTTCGATGAGCAAAGCAAGACAGCGATTCAGCTCTGCCTTTAAAAGCTCATGTCTATCAGCCATTGTTTGAAGGTTTGGAACTGCCATAATATGCTCCCGGGAAGCTGGCAGGGCCGCCGAGCTTTTTGCTCAGAAACGATCTCAGCTATATCTAATGCATTGATTTCCGCGAGTGCCTCATCTAGGCAAATTTTGATCGGAGCAGTCAGGTGACGTCTCCTTTATGTTCAAATATAGCACGGCACAATCAATTGTGGTAGCCGGATAGCTCAGACGACTCGGGCGAGTCGCGCCGGGGGGGAGTCCGCTCGACGGATAGGTGCTCCAATTCTATCGAATACCGGAAATCATTCACCATTCACGAGATCTTCATCATTTCGGCAGTGATCGGATCTCCTGCGGCCACTCACCGGCGGGCTTCCCGCAGCATGTCGGCGAAATCGCGCGGCAGGCGGGACCATTTTGGGAGTGCTCCAATACTTCGGCCTGAAATCGCTGGACCGCCTGCTAGTCATAAAGTCGGTTGCAGGATTAAGCGATTTCAGATTTAAAAGCTGTGCAAAAATTTTGTATGTGAGCCTGTGGTTTCTTGCTCCTAGAATTCTTCGAAAAAGTCCGGTTCGTGGTCCCCCGGGGTTTCAAAGTGTGCTGATCGAGGTGCGTGCGCTCTTTTCTCGATCGCAGCAGGAGAACCGAGCGGACCTCTGACCTTTGAGCGCGCCTGCGTTCTTGCGTTTCCGCGTTCCTTGAGGTTGCCGCCGATCAGTCCGCTAAGGTCCTCGATAAATATCTGCAAGTCTCCTGCTCGCGAATTGAGTTCCAATGAAGCCGAAGAAGATTCCTGCGCACTGGCTGAATTCTCCTGGATGATTTTGTCCATTTCGGTTACGGCCCCGTTTATCTGGGCGATTCCCTGCGACTGCTCGTTCGAGGCGGCCGCAATCTCGCCAACAAGGTCTCCGGCTTTGGACGCACTGCTCAGTACCCGGCTGAATTCCGCGTTTGTACGATCTACCAGGACTGCGCCGTCTTTAACCTTTTTAACGGTTGACTCGATTAGCCCCGCCGTATCTTTGGCAGCCTCAGCCGTTCGCCGCGCAAGGTTTCTGACCTCTTCAGCCACGACGGCGAACCCCGCCCCGGCCTCACCCGCCCTGGCCGCTTCCACAGCGGCGTTTAAGGCCAGCAGGTTAGTCTGGAAAGCGACCTCATCTATCGTTTTTATAATTTTCTGCGTCTGCTCGCTGGCCACGGAAATTTCTTTCATGGAGGCGATAAGTCCCTGCATGGACTTATTTGCCTGCCCGACGGTTTCTTTGGTTTCCAGCATGAGGTTGTTTGCCTGAGATGAATTTTCCGCATTCTGCCTGGTCATTGCGGCCATCTCTTCAAGAGAGGAGGAAGTCTGCTCTATTGCCGCCGCCTGACCGGCCGACCCCTCAGCGAGTTCCTTTCCGGCTTCTGCTAACTGGCCGGAAGCCGCGTTCACCTGTTCGGCGATTTCCGTCAACCCTATGACGGCGTGTCTGACCGGTTTCGTAATTGATCGAACCAGTAACAAAGACAGGACCCAAAAAACCAGAAGACCCGAAAACATAAAGGCGCAAACAAGTTTTAGCGCATAATTTTTCTGTGCGGCTATCGACTGGCTGACACCACCCAAAAGGGCGTTAGCCGTGCTCAGAATGCTCACGCCGCTTTCATTCAGGCTGGCCAGCGTGTCGCTTTCCTTTCGATACAACTCCTGGGATTGATCGATCAAACCGGTAAATTTGTTGAGAGACTCTTTGACGCCGGCGGTCGCGTCCATCCATGACTGATTCTTAAAGGATTTGGCGAAATTTATCAAAGCAGTGGTGAAGACCTGAACCTCTCCGGATGAGTGCTTCTTATATTGCTGAATGAGATTCTGATCTCCGGTCAGCAGATACTTGAGCTGGATGACCTCCAATTGCAAGAACGCGTCCCTGCAGTCCTTCACGGCGTTGAGGACTCCGAATTCAGCATCGGTGAGTGGTGTCCCTTGAAGTTGGAGCAGGGCCTGTTTCGACTCGAGATCGGACTGTATCTTCCGCAGCTTTTCCTCAGCCACTTGCAGAGGCTTGAGCATTTCGTCTCTCAGGCTGTTCTGCCGGGCATGGAGCTCATCAATTTCCTGAAACAGCTTTTGATAGCTATCGAAATGGCTCTCCATCTCCGAGACCCGCTTCTTCCATTCTTCGTTGGCAGTTGAAGTCCTGAGATTTCCGAACCACTCCCTGACCTTGCGAGCCTTTTCTTCAAACTCCTGTTTCAGTTCGGCCCTGAAAAACTGCAAATAGGTTTTTTCCGCCCCGCGGGTTTCAAGTACTGTTTCAACCGTTTTGGCCACGTCTTCCTTCAGCAGGTTGGCTTTCTCTATTTGAAAAAAGTAGAAACCTCCTGTCCCAAGAGCAGCAAGAACAAGAAGAGAGGTCAATCCGGCAAAACCGAAGAGCTTCTTGTTAAGACTGATATTTTCCATCTTTAACTTCATCGTTTTTCACTCCCGCGCCATACCCTGCATAAAGGCGGGCCGGGGCGCCAGGGCAGGCGCCCCCGAGGCTCGACGTTCAATTCATTGGGCAAGCAGTTTTTGAACTTCTTCAGGAGGCACGCCAAAAATGCCGCAGCCGACTATACACTCCGTTCCCTCAATTTTGACCAGTTTCACATAGGAAAGCTTCTGAGAAGGTGTCGTATCTCCCGGCTTGGGCCACATATAATCCACCCAGCCCGCTCCCTTCTTTTTGGCCGTTTCATTCATCTCGACAAATATGAATTTGCCGCCGGTATCTTTGATGGAGGCATTGCTCTTGCCTACAATCTGTGGCATGACCGGATGCATCAGCATAGTACTTCCTTCAGCATCGTGAACCCAGATGTAGGTGCCCCCAAAGATATATTCGCTGTCTTTTCCCTGGAATTTCGGGAAAGCCGCCTTACCCTCTTTTTGCAGAAGAGCTGCTGCCTTTTCCACTTTCTCCACGACCTGCTGGGACGTTGCCGGGGTCGAAGCACTGGCCGCGATTGCCCCCTGTGTTTCTTTGGCCAGATCCTCCGGGCTTTGTTCCGCGCGCGCCGGAATCGTGCTAAGGAGAAAAATGGAGCAAAAAATAGCAATCAATCCTGTGTAATAAAGTTTCATGATCCCCTCCCGTACATGTTTTCTTAAAGTCTGCCTGAATTGGATGAAAACGGCTTTTTCATCCGCCGAACAGTATCCGGAACTTTGTATCTTTTTTGGTATTGTTGAAAATTGATTCGGATGAGGAGGGAAATATCTTTAAGAATATATTGAGAAATGCGGCAAAAAAAGTGACAAAATAGTTAGGTGCGTTCACTAAAAATCGATGGAGTTCAGGCAGGACCTCAGGTTGGCTTACTTCTGGTTCAACCCGAGCTTTGATCGAAGGTAGTTGGATAAAGCATGTTCGGGTTTGGGGTCGGGCCCAATGCCGTTAACTTTAGAAAACCGCCAATGTCTTCGGGCGTCATCGCATGGCCGTCTGTGAAGATTCACGAACAGCTCCCTTCGTGGCCTTTATTCACTTCGTGCGACATTCACGCGGTCAATATATGCCACCAGCAATGTTACCAGAAGTATCAGCGCAAGTTGATGCCTCACATGCGTTTGCTTCCCGATCTCTGGAGCCATTGCCGCTGGATAGCTCATTTATGCCCTCCTTTTTTCCATGCATTCATTAAAATGAAAATGGCTGATCGGACACGCGGTTTTTCTCGATTCGGTTACTTGCCTCCCGTATACTTGCCCTGCGACCTGAGCTGCTCGATTTCCTGCTTTTCCAGTTCCGTATAAGCGACCTTCCCCACCCTGGTTAGCGGGAGGGATTCGCGGAATTCCACATCCCTTGGACAGGACCACTTGATCAGGTTCTCGCGGCAGTGATCGATCAGGAGCTTCGCTTCATCCGGCCCAGCTTTTGTATTTTTCTTCAGCACGACGAAGGCCTTCACCCGCTGCACCTGCGCCTCGTCAGGAACTCCGATCACGCAGGCATCCCGGACGTCCGGATGATCGTAGAGAACAGCTTCGACCTGCGCAGGATAAACATTCATGCCTGACGACTTGATCATCCTTTTCAGCCTCAGTTTGAAATAGAAATACCCGTCCTTGTCCATCGAGAAGATATCCCCGGTATGGAGCCAGGTCCTTCCGTCCTCGTGTTTTTGAAGCGTCTTTGCCGTCTCTTCCGGCTGGTCCAGGTACCCGAGCATGACCGCTGGGCCGTTGATGCACAACTCCCCTTCTTCTCCCGGAGGCACTTCCTCCGTGGCGCCAAGTCTAACCACTTTGGCGAGAATGTCCGGATAAGGAACGCCGACGCTCTTTTCCCGGTAACAGTCAACCGGTGTCACCATAATCCCTGTCACAGCCTCTGTCAGCCCGTAGCCTTCCAGCAACTGGACTGTACCTCCTTGTCTTCTGACGGTTTCCTCGAAACGATCCTTGACCGTCCTCGGCAGCGTATCTGCTCCGACGGTAGTCGACTGTAAACAACTGAGGTCCGCGTTCTGCAAAACGGGACTGAGGGTAAGGGCGTCATAGAGGGTCGGTACGCCGGTGATCGTATTGGGCCGCTTACGAACGATCACGTCCGCCAGGATGTCCGGCGTAAAGATCGGAACGAGGATGCTGGTCCCGCCGTTCATGAATACGGCATTGCAGCAGATCCCCAGGCCGAACCCGTGAAAGATGGGAAGGCCCGCCACAATAATTATCGGTTGCTCCCTTTGCGCCGGTGTCCGGAAGGCGAAAGCCCCGATCCCTTCGGTGATGAAGTTATAATTCGAGAGCATAATCCCTTTCGGGTGCCCCGTCGTGCCGCCGCTGTAGAGAATGGCAGCCATTTCGTCGGTTCCCATCGGGACCTTGGGGACTGCCGGGTAGGGTCCGTTTAAGAGGTCCTTCCAGCTCACGATTTTCAATCCCTGAGAGGCTCCGGGAAGTTCAGGTTTCGAGGAGCCGGGAAGTTGATCGTTTAGCCCCGTAAGGATGATCGTCTTAAGCGGTGTGTTTTCCTTGACCTCGTTGAACTTTTCGAAATGATCGGTCAAGCACAGCGCCACGGTGCTCTTGCTTACGTTCAGGTAAAATTCGATCTCCCTGGCGGTCGACAAGGGATGGATCATGCTGGCCACCACCCCGAGTTTATTGGCCGCATAGAAACAAATGATCCCCTGCGGGGCCGTGGGCATAGCGACCGTGATCCTGTCGCCTTTTTTCATCCCAAGCGCGGCCAGGGCATTGGCGAGCGAATCGATCTGATCGGCGAACTGCCTGTAAGTGACCTCGTGATCCAGGAAGTCATAGGCTATCCGGTCCGGAAACTGTTCCACAGTCTGCATCACGGCCTCATACATCGTCACACGAGGATAATCGATCGTCCTCGGCGTATCACCGTAAAACTTTAGCCATGGTTTTTTTTCAAACATAATAGGCTCCTTGAATTTATCCGGAATAATGCATCAAGAAATATGCTCGGACCCGTACCACGTTTTCAGGCCGGATTCTGCCCTTAAAAACCTCTGGAGCAGTCCTAAACCTGAATAATGCGTCAACTTGGCCACCAACGGACAGTGGTCTGCATTTTCGGGTCGGATTCCATCCAAAAAAGCTCTTCAAATGCCGACTGCCAGTAAATCACGATATTTCTAATCAAAACCCGCAAAAAAGTGCCGATCAGACCAAATTAGGCAGTTTGAGGGCATACCACCATCCCTGCAGTTAGCAGCCCCTTCTTGCCCTTCATCGTGTTGGAGGAGGCAGGAGAATAGGTACGTTATATGGAAGACAGGAAGATAACATGGAGAAGGGAAAAATGCATTATCGTCTAAGCATATTTATAAAGCGCCATCGCTTCAATTAATCAGATGCGCAATCCGGTCTTTCTTGTCTTTTGACATCAAAGCAGATGCGACCAGTGAAATAACATCATCGATTTTGAGATTTCCCTTGACCAAAAAATGGCTCGCTCCATTGAGGAAAGCCACTTCACGGTACTCAGGCATGTCATGGCTCGTGAGGATGATGATCTCTATTTCCGGATCGATCTTTTTGATTGTCCGGGTAATTTCCAGCCCGCTTCCGTCGGGCAACCTGATATCCATAAAGATCAGGAAGGGATCGATTCTCCGGAATTGGATGAGGGCCTCCTCGCCATTGGACGCCTCCTCGACGACGATTGATGGGATTCTGGCCGTCAATATACCTTTCATGACATTACGAAAAACGGGGTTATCTTCCACAATCAGAACCGGGCGCATCTTGTTTATCCTGGAGAGCGGTTTGAACGTTTGCGAGGAGAAAATAACATTTTCCATTCCGGATTAGAATACTAAGCTTTATAGGCAAATAATCAGAATAGAGTAGACCTGCATACGCAGAAGCTGTCCTTCGACAGGATCTAAAAGCCTATTCTGTTTACAGTGCAGTGATGGCCCGGTGTGCGGCAAAAACCTCATTCACCAATATCCAGGGCTCAGAATTTTCATCCGTGTTGGAATACTTACCGAAACGGTGTGAATAAAATGAAAGGGACGGGCCGACGGTATTTCAGCGAGCAGCCCCTTCAGACGCAGTCTCCATTATTTCACTTTAGTATTCTGCTCTTCTAATGAAGGATATTACCTCACCCAGGGTTGTTCCTCCTTCCAGGAGGTCATCGGGGATCCTCACAGCGAATGTTTCTTCCAGAAAGACTTTGAAATTGACAGAAGTCATCGAGTCCCATTCCGGAATATCGTTCAACAAAGTATCCGGTTCGATTGTGAAACCCAAGGCACCGGGGAAAAGTTCGGGGATGCCTTCTCTGATAGTTGTAAGGGCTTCTAACAAGGGGTTACCTCCTTCTTTAAAACTAACAAACAAGCGATAGATTCATTATCCAAATGGACTCACGCAGACAACCAACGCCAAAGAGAGGGCAACGACCAGAATCGCTTTGGCGGACCATATTGCTTGAAATTGACCCATCCCGAGCAGCCATGGCCGAAGCTCCAACAGTGATTTGAATCATCTCCGGAGCCAATGGCGAAAGTTTATGTCGGATTAAAAATTCTTCAATTGGGGAAAACTCGGTATTTGAAGGGGGAGGAAAAGTATTGAAGTAAGGGCTTCAATGGAAACGTTCAAACGACACCCTTTTCAATCGCCGGTCGGAATCCAGTGGGAGAGCAGGCTCCGGGATACTGTCAGCTCACCATGGGAATACTGCCTTCACCTGATTGCAAACGCCGTCTTCTCCAGAACCGGTTCGATTGATTGCTGTTAGAGATTTATTTACTTCAGTTATGTAAAGGATGTTTGACGGGAATTGGGGAGACACAGGACGAAAGCGTAAAAGTGAAACAATTCAAAATCGGCTGAACAAGAGTGGGGTTTGTTGGAAACCCGAAAACAATCAATCCACGCGGGCAATAAGGGTGATGGAGGAAGATAGCCGGTGGGTGAATACGCGGGTTGAATATTCAGAGCATCCTGATTAATAAAGCGGCAGAGTCAGGGGCTCTTTGTTGATGGCCATTCCTTGACGGCAACCAGGAACTGTGTTACCCAAAGCCTGAAGGAACGCCATCTTCATAGAACCTTTGGTTTGGATTCTCTAACGACAAACAACCAGGTTGGTTGCACCGCCTCTCTTATGGACAACGACACTCAAAGTACAGATCGCAAGGCGCATCGGGTGAACCTCGATGCAGTAAAATATGGCACGTTCGCCGAAATTGGGGCGGGCCAGGAGGTCGCCCGCTGGTTCTTCCACGTCGGCGGCGCTGCCGGTACGGTAGCCAAGACCATTTCCGCTTACGACATGGCGGTGAGCGACGCCATTTACGGTCCTACAGAACGTTACGTCAGCCGTCAGCGCCTCCAGGCGATGCTGGCATACGAGTTCGATCTGCTGCAGGGACGGCTCGAAAAAACGCACGGCGACAAGCGCGGATTCTTTGCCTTCGCGAACACAGTGGCGGCTCGCAGCTTCTCGCGTCAGGAAGAGGGGGGCGGTTGGATGGGTATTCGGTTCCAGGCTGCGCCACGGCAGGAACCCTCCGAAATCATTATCCACGTCCGGATGCTCGACAAAGAAAACGCACGCCAGCAGGAGGCGCTCGGTGTGATTGGAGTGAACCTTGTTTACGGCGCGTTTTACTTGCACCACCAGCCAGACCGGCTTATTCACTCCCTGCTTGACAATCTCACCTGGGAACGCGTGGAGGTGGACATGATCCGGTTCGCAGGACCGTTGTTCGCCAATGTGGACAATCGGCTGATGGCCCTGCAACTCGTCGAGCAAGACCTCACCGAGGCGGCGATGTTTACCGCTGAGGGCGAGACCGTTCAATGGAACGACGCTCTTTACAGGAAGCCGGTCCTGGTCCAGCGCGGCAGTTTCCGCCCGGTGACCAACACCACGGTTGACCTGCTGGAGTGCGCGCTGGAACAATTCCTCCAAGAGCCGGATTTCAAGAATGAGCCGCCGGTGGTTCTAATGGAAATGACCCTCCGGCATCAGACCTTGGACGACGCGATTGATCACCAGGACTTCCTTCAACGGGCCGACATGCTGCGCGCCTTGGGACGGGACGTTTTTATCTCGAATTTCCTACGGCTCCACCGTCTGGCTGCGTATCTCGGACGTTATACGGACCGGCCTATCGGAGTGGCCCTCGGCGCCCCTGGATTGCCTGAGGTGTTCGATGAACGTTACTATAATAAAGAGGAGGGAGGTCTACTGGGCGGCCTGGGGCAGTTGTTCAAAAATCCCGCGCGGCTCTACGTTTATCCTGGCCTTGATTTCCAGACCGGCCAGATCGTCACGGTGGAAAACTATCGCGTCGCGCCTCACTTGCGGCATCTCTACGCGCACCTGACTGAAAACCGTTTCATCCAGGGCCTGGCAAACGTGAACCCAGACCTTCTGCGCATCCGCTCCCGTGACGTGCTGGACAAGATCGAAGCCGGCGACGCTTCCTGGGAAGAACTCGTCCCGCCTGCCGTCGCCGAAGTCATCAAGCGCAAAAGGCTCTTCGGCTGGCGGCTTCGGCGAACAGCCCCCTGAACCGAATGAAAACCGTTTTGCTGATATCGGCTTCTCCAAGTCGTTGGGCATTGGGTCGCCAAAGGAACAACTTGATTTCTATGGGTAAATGTTAAAAACACATGCATTATTAACGCTTAGAGGCTCATTTATGGCCCCCAAAAATGCGCTTCTATGCCTCATATAGGCCATGATTTTGAATCATCGCCATGTCATTTTAGATGATAATCGCCGCACCACTTCTCTGATCTATTCAAGCCAATTGACAACCTGCAGGCCCCGAACCCGGCGAAAATGGGCTACATTGTTGGTTACTACAGCCAACCCATGAGTCATTGCCGTTGCCGCAATCAATATGTCGGCATCACTGATCAATTCACCTCGTCGGTGAAGATCGGCATACACTGCGGCAGCCTGCACAATCATGGGATCGGTGAGAGGCAACACTCGACTCCTAACACACAGTTGATCAAATGCGTCAAGCTGTTTTGCTGCCCCCCTGGCAAGCAGACCACGCAGAACTTCGTATCGAGTAATAACGGAGAAGGTGAACTGCCGATGGACCTCAAGGTAGGAACGTGCCCGTTCGGTGGCAGGAGGATTCTTGCGCATGATTGCCGATAGGACGTCCGTATCCAGCAAGGCCTGTTCCAGCGGCGTCATGCCAACGGCCCTTCCCCGAAGAAGTTCTCACCTCGCCGGCTGAGTTGCTCAATAGAATCGATCTGCTCATCACTGAGCCCCTCATAAACTTGAACTGCTAAAGCGAGTATATCGTCCGGGTCTCCAATCTGTTCAACAACCAAGCGCACCTTCTGTCCCTCCGTAAAATTCATATCCACCGGGGCAATAGGGCGGAAGCTACCATGCTCATAAACCGCTTCGATTGTTTCTGTAGCCATGGGGCTGCTCCTGTCCGGGTTGGTTTCCTAAAAGATGATCGATCAATTTATAGGGCATTATAGCAACTTTTGATTTCTCTGTCTTCGCCTTTGCTCTGGAATCTCAGAGTTCATGGCTTCCTCCCTGGCGGAGAAAAAACATAAACCTATCTGGAAGAAAGACGGAAAACCAAATCAGGAAGAATAAAAACCAGATATAGGGAAGCAAAAGGATTTTGCATGCGCAAAATCGAAGAATAACGATCCGCATATTAGCCGGTCAATTAATGACATTGGGTCGGACCCCTTTTGAGGCCAAGTCACCTTAAGGAGTTGGCGGCTGTGAGCTTCCGACCCACAAATCTCCAAGATTAATTTCAATCTCTTGGAATGGCTCTACCCGCACCTTGTCATTTTCAGAAAAGCTCGCCAGCAGGCACCATCTACCAGATTCGAGTCTGAAGGCATCCATGGTCATGGCAACGGGATCGATCAGCCAGATATGTCCAACGCCATGATGGCCATAGATGGGCATTTTTCTCACTTTGTCATTGCGAAAGGTGTTTGGCGAGAGAACTTCGCATACCCAGTCCGGAGCGACGGGGATCCAGTTGTGTTCCAGTTCTGTCGGAAACCTCTCCTTCTTCCAACCGGCAAGGTCCGGAACCGTGGTATGTTCTCCCAGTTTAATTTCAACCTGGACAAGAATGATCCACCCTCCGGGACCACCGCCTTCGCCAAGATCATAAGGCGGCCCTATTTTGTACCCCAACGCAGATATTGCGCGCATATGTTTCGGTGAAGGCCTCGGAGTAACGATCAGTTCCCCGTCGATGATCTCCCCGATCATATTTTCAGGGATGCTGTAAAGGTCTTCATAGGTTGCAAGCTTTATTGAGGGATCGCTCATGGCGCTCTCTCCTTGTTATGATACTTCCCGGAGTTCTTCTCGACATTCTTCGAGTGTCATTGCATTCGAGTAAACACCGTTACCCTCGCGAATCTCTCCATAATAGCTGCCATCATCCGGCAAGATCTCGTACTTCGCATGGCGAATCGCCGCCTGAATATATTCCAACAGCACCCGAAACTCCAATCCGGTTCAATACGGTTTCCTGATTTATTTAGAATATGGCTGTATCGAATTGGCGTCAATCAAAATGCCCGATTCGATGTTCGATCGCCCGAGACGCTGTCCTTTGCAGCTCATGAAGAGTGCTGAATATCTATCGAGAATGACGAGGCAATGCTGGCCCCGTTATGGGAACGCGTGAAACCTGAGTCTCTGTATGACTTAGATCGCAGAGGGTAGAGCAAGAAGCTTAGGGATTTTCGATTTTTATTTCCGGTTTTTGATTCCGTTATTGCTTCCGGCGTCATCAGAACCGATTGGCTAAGTAAATTCCAATGGTAACCAGTATTGTCCCGGTAATAACGGTCGAATCAATCGGCTCGCCAAGGATAATGAAGGCCAGCAGCACCGAGCTTATCGGCACAATGTTTATGAAAATTCCCGCTCGTGAAGTTCCCAGTGCGCTGATCCCCTCATAGTACCAAATGAATGCGAGCGACGAGCCGAAAAAACTCACAAAGAATAAAGCGATCCACGCCGGTGCGGAAAAATGTGTCACGTAGACGGTCAGCCCTTCGCCCAATGCAGGGAAGAACAGGGCAAGCATGCCGATCGCACAGGAATATGTTACGGCCAGAAGAGGCGATAAGTTCTTCATGGCCGCCTTGCCCAGCAGCGAGTAGGAAACCCAGCTCACAACGCAACCCAGAATATACAGCTCCCCGATACCAATCTCGCCCCGGAAAAGCGCCGAAGGGTCGCCTCGCGCCGCAACCGTTGCAGCCCCGAGGATGGAGATCACTATCCCTGTTAGTTTCAGAAAGCCCAGTCTTTCCCTGAAAAAAAGAGACGAGAACAAGGCAATGAAAGCCGGGGTGGCGGCGACTATTAGGGAAGCGCGGCTTGCCGGGACAGTTTTCAGCCCTGAAAAGAAGAAAAAGTTATAGCCGAAAACACCGGTCAGACCGAGCAGGCTTAGGAGAAAGAGCTGCCGGCGCTCTGGCAGGATAATTTTCCCGTGCGTTCTGAATAGAAACAGAAATAAAAAAACGGATGCGAAGAAAAACCGCATGAAAGCCGCCGAAAATGGGCCGGCTTCGCGGGCTACCACCCTGCCGCCCACGAATGTGCCGCCCCAGAAGACCGCGGTTAGGACAAGCTTGAGATAAAGGATCGCCCTGGACCGGCGGCGGCCAAGAGTTACCGGTCTGACATTGTCCGGGCAAATATCTACGTTTAAAGATTTCAATCTGATTTATCCTGAAGAATGCATGAACTTGACCACCGGCGAATGCCAAACCGCATTTGCGGGCCTGATTCCATCCTTAGAATACTTGGAGTGGCGAACGCCCGCGAATCATACGATAATTCAAATCAAAAACCCGCAAGAAAAATGTCCCATCAGATCGATTTGGGCAGCTTGAGGACGCGGTGCTACTAACGTTCTGTGCATTCCCACATCCCACAATAATGAGGAAAAATTCACCATAAAGGATAATATGGATTAAGGGAAGCGGGTTGGCTTTGCAGATGGCTTCTTGTTGGTAAAAGACAGGAGGGCCAAGTTCAATTTGTAGAACAAATCGGCTTCGTCAGCGGAAAGTTTTCTCGCCGGCTTCAACAGAAACGGCCTATGCTTCGTCTGCCATCTTGCTCGATAGGAATTGCTTGTATTCCTGGTCAATACCTAACACATGGTCGACATACCAGTCTTCCAGGTAGAATATGATTGCTCCCAATGACAGGCCGCTTTCCTTCTCGAGGTCCTGGGCCATTGAGAATGCTCTCTCTACAAACGCTTCATGTTCTTTCTTTTGCTCGGGATACCCCGGGTAACAATATTTCTCAAGATAACCTTCTTCAGTTCTGAAATGATTGTCAGCGTAGCGAATCATTTCGTTGAGGGCTCCGAAAGTTGATGGTTTCACTGCACCTCGCGCATCAGCCAAATCGCCGATTTTGTTGATCAACTCAAGAAGCCCACGGTGCTGGGCATCGAGTTTGTGAATGCCCACCGAGAAGCTGTCTTTCCATTCCTTCTTCGTTCTCTGACTCGAACGTGTAATAGACTGCATAAGGCCTCCGAGACTAGCGCGATATTTTCTCTTAATCAGAATTTGTTCGACATGAAACTAGTACCACTGGGTAGTTATCGGAAGGATCATTCACCCACTGAAGTATTTTTTCGGCTGCTGTCTCAGTCAAATTCAAAGCGCCGGTTGAGTATCGGCCGCCTGAACTTTCCATTATAGTAAAATGCGGTCAATGGCTATGACATTGTCTTCGTAAGAGGGGTCTTCTCACACAGCCTTCGGGTGGGGCGCCGCTAAAGCTCGACTGCTTCCCCGCTCCTCAGTTCATCTGCTTTTTTCCCATTCACGACTCACGATTCACGATTCACCGCTTTTTTGCTTTTTTCCTCTTCAGTTGCCGCTTCTATTGCCACATCTATTGCCGTTTCTGGTTGCCGTTTTGCGCGGCCTCACCGGGTGTGCCAGACTGTTTGGGCAAGCAGCAAATCCACCGCAGAGACGGGACGCAAGGGCTATTCACCGCAGAGAGCGCGGAGAGCGCGGAGAAAAGAAAATAGACATGTAACAAAACCTTAAGCAAACTGTGATTTGGCTCTTTTAGTTTTGTATTCGTTCGACTTGCATTCTCCGCGTCCTCTGCGCTCTCTGCGGTGATAGCCCTTGCGTCTCTCCATGGCCTGTCTATGCCCCGTCTCTGCGGTGAACGCAAATGGAAACAGTCTCCCAAAAGTTTCCATGATGTTTCCATGTGTTTCCATCTGTTTCCATGCTGACAAAGGGATCAAGGGCATCGGCAGAGTGAGATGGGAAGCCGCTTCCTTCGGCTCTTACTCAGTCCTCAGTCCCCAGTCCTCAGTCCTGCGTAACGGCCCGCGTCGTCGAGCGGAAAATGTTTGTGGTGCTCATTTTGACTCAACCCGGCCATGACGCAGTAAACAAAAATTCCCATAATGTTTCCATGATGTATCCATGGCAAAGAAAAAGATTAATGATGTCACACTCTTACAATTGATCCGGGATGGAAACAGCCCGGAGACACAACTTTGGCCCTGAAAAGTCCGGGAGCCTGGAATACGAATTTCAGATTTGTATTTACCCTCGGCGATTTCTCTCCTGTAACTTTTCTTTAACCTTCTCCGGATATTTAGTCATTTTGAAGAATATAGCGGGTTGAGACCCTTCTCAATACTTGAGCAGCGGTCGTTTCCGGGCAGTCTTTTCAGGGTGGCAGGAAGCTTGCACTCCGACTCAGTGCATGGGGGATCGTCGGTGAAGATTTAAAGAACTTGTCTTGATAACTGTACTTACTGGGTCTTGCAAGAAAAAATAAATGCAGGCTTTTGCTAACACAATTGAAGTGGAAAGCCTGCAAATCGGTAAAACCGAAGATTCACTCTCGTTAATTCAAACGGCTTTTCTTCGAGCATGTACACTTTCAGCGGCATAAACAGAAAGAGGCAAGATGGGGTTTTCTGTCGAAAGACCCAAGTTTTTTAATTACTACCGAAAGGAACTGCGATGAAGAAGGTTGCCCTAATTGTAATCACAGCGATTCTGTTTACGATTCCATCCCTTTGCCGGGCAATGGATTTCCAGCCCCTGCGGTCGGAGACGGCTGCTAAGATCGAGGCATTGAAGCAAGAGGCCCAGGCACGGGGGGGCACTTACGAGGTTGCCTACTCTGCTGCGATGGAAAAGGACATGGAGCACCTTACGGGTCTCAAGGTTCCACCGGGCTGGAACAAAAACGATGCTCCGTCGGTCCCGATGCTCAAATCGACGGTTCAGACCCTTCCGTCCTCTTTTGACTGGCGCGCTCTGAATGGAGTTACGCCAATTAAAAACCAGGGGAACTGCGGCGATTGTTGGGCATTCGGCACTGTCGGACCGCTGGAGTCCCAAATCCTGCTGCAGAACGGCACGACTAACGGCACAGACGTCATTCTTGCGGAACAATACCTGGTCTCCTGCAACGTGGATGGCTGGAGTTGCAATGGGGGCTGGTGGGCCCACAACTATCACATGAACGAGGACGGGCAGGATAACAACGGGCCGGGGGCTGTCCTGGCATCTGCGGCCCCCTACACGGGAACTGACGCCCCGTGCGGGGGAACATACAATCACCTTTATAAATTAAACAACTGGGCCTATATCGCAAGTGAGGAATCGATCCCAACAGTCGACCAAATCAAGCAGGCCATCTACACCTATGGGCCGATTAGCGCCGCCGTTTACGTCGGACCGCTGTTTCAGGCCTACTCGAAGGGTATTTTCAACACCAGTGAATCCGGAACGATTAATCACGCGATCGTGCTGGTGGGCTGGAATGACACCGACACCAATGGTAATGGATACTGGATTCTTCGAAACTCCTGGGGAACGGGGTGGGGGCAGTCCGGGTACATGTACATAGCTTACGGGACCAGCCAGGTGGGATATGCCGCCAATTTTATCGAATACGGCAATGGAAGTCCGGCTCCATCTCCTCCTGCTACTGTGACAGTGCCCAACGTAGTGAATGATACAGAGACAGCGGCACAGACCGCCATCACCGGTGCAAACCTTGTGGTTGGAACTGTGACGACTCAATCAAGCTCGTCGGTTACCTCCGGATACGTCATCAGCGAGACCCCGGCGGCAGGCACGAGCGTGAACTCGGGAAGCGGCGTCAACCTGGTCGTGTCGTCGGGTCCTCCTCCCAATCCTTCTCCTCCTGCAACAGTGAGTGTGCCCAACGTGGTCGGGGATACACAGACAACGGCAACCGGCGCAATTACCGGAGCAGGACTTGTGGTTGGAATGGTGACCACGCAATCAAGCTCGACGGTTGCATCCGGATACGTCATCAGCGAGACCCCGGCGGCAGGCACCAACGTGAACTCGGGAAGCGACGTCAACCTTGTCGTATCGTCGGGGCCCGCTCCCAATCCCAGTCCTTCTAAAGAAGCGGACCTTACCGGGGTCTTTAAAAATCTCGCTGTTTCTACTTCCGGCAGAACTCTAACCGGGAGTTTCACAGTGGAGAACATAGGGACTGCTGCAACGTCAACATGGTTCAGGGTCTTTCTCTATCTTTCAAGTAACGGGACTTCCAAAACAACCCTTCTGGGAACGGCTTATGTATCCAACCCGATCCAGCCCGGCGGCAGCGTAAATCTTGGAATTTCTGACACCTTCAGGCAGTCTGTCATGGGAGAATATCTGATTGTGGTGGTCGACCCGGACGACAGAGTGCCCGACTCAAACAGGGCAAACAATACAGTGGCATCCAATCTCCTTCAAACAAAAGCAAAAAGATAGTGAGGACCTTCTGGTTGAAAATGATGTGGTCTTATCTCTTCTGAAAAAAGTTCCGGGGTCATTGTCTGCCTCCTCTGTGTTTTTCACCGGAAATAACAGGCAGACAATGCCCCCAGATTATTTCGGGGTCCAAAATCTATTTTATGGCTCATCCGGCAAGCGAGTGCCTATGGTTTGGATTTCCAGCCCCGAAAAGGGCTGCATAATATAGCCCTGGGGTCAGTCTCCTCTTCTGGTTGCCGTTTTGCACGTCCAAACCTCTCCGAAGTAGAATATGGCCTGACTAAAGATAACAGGAGGTTTGTTGGATTTGGCTTTTCACTGTTCACTGCGAAGCCGCGAAATTGGTTTTTCGCTGCTCACCATTCACTATTCACGATTCGCGATTCACGATTCACTATTTCATTGACAAAGGTATACGACCGGTCTATTATTGCAACCTGCATAGGCTGATCACCATTTTTTTGGGTTTTTAATTGAGAGGAGGGTTGTGTATGTCTGCAAAAGAAACAATGGTTGAAGTTATCGGGACTCATCGCTTAGCGCATATTGCCACCATCGATTCAGACGGGATGCCCTGTGTAAGGGGTGTTGACTATGCGGCAGGTGACAAGGAAAATATTCTCTATTTTGTAACACAAAAAGATTCCCGAAAAATCGCGCAGTTGGCAGTCAGCAGCAATATCGCTTTTGTCATTGATCATGACTGCCCCGCATGGGAAGACCTGGCCAAGGTGAAATATATTAAGGGGACCGGAACAGCAACCGTGGTAAAAGACCCTGTCGAAATACAAAAGGCCTTCGGATTGTTGATGAAGAAATTTCCTTTTCTTTCAAAGCTTCCAGGGGACCCTTCCGATTTTGCGGTTGTCAAGGTTGAGTTAAAAAAAGTCCAGGTTTCCGATAACACCATTTCCTTTGGACATACTGAAGAAGTTAATTTTTAGTTTTTATGAAGCAGGATACGAAGCATAAAATTATTGAGGCCGGTGCCCGAATCATCCACCTCAAGGGATATTACCATACGGGTGTTCAGGAAGTGCTCGATGCTGCCGGCGTGCCCAAAGGATCTTTTTATTTCTACTTTAAAAGCAAAGAAGACTTTGGCCTGCAGGTTATCGATTTTTTTAATAGCATGTATCTGGGAATGGTGGATCCTATTGCGAAAAATAAAGCTCTGCCGCCCCTGAAGCGGATTGAAAAGATATTTGATTATTTTATCGATCTTTTTCCGGGGTTGAATTACACCTGCGGCTGTCCGATTGGTAATCTTTCCCAGGAAATGGGAGACTTAAGCCAGGCTTTTGGCGATAAGCTGGCGGCATCTGTGGAGGAAATGGCCCAAAGCTATAAGCTCCTGTTGGATGAGGCTAAAGAAGCAAAGGAGATTTCTCAGGGGCTGAATACTCAAGAGACGGCAGAATTCATTGTTTCGTCATGGCACGGCTCTTTGATGAAGATGAAAATTGGCAAAAGCATAGCGCCCTTAAAGCTTCATAAACAATTTATCCTTGATATATTGAAAAGTTAAGTTCTCGGTAATTTTTTTAGGCTATTTATAGTGGACCGGTCTATTTGAATCGGCTCACCAAGCGGAGAATAGTCATGACAATGGAAGATCACCCAACCATAAAGTGGTTCAATGAGATTACCGAAACCCGGGCGGCGGAATCGGGTCCGTCGGTGACGGATTATAACAAAATCAAAGAAACGGCCGTGGAGGCCGGTGCAGATGATTGCGGCATTGCGGACATTTACAGTTTGGGTTTGGAAAATGAAAGAGAAGGAATTCTGGCGCTCTATCCAAAGACCAAAGCCCTGATCTGCATCGTCATGAAGCTTAACCGTGAAAACGTGCAATGTGTTTCAAGATGCGTCTCAGACCATGAATTCATCCAGGGATTTGACCGTACAAGTGTTGTTGCTGGAAAACTGGCCACGCTTCTGAGGGCTCAGGGCATAAATGCGCTTCACCCTTCAGCGGGGTTTCCCATGGATGTCTCCAAATGGCCTGGCAGAATGTGGCCGATTTCCCATAAGACAGTTGCGGTAGCAGCCGGGATGGGGCATCTGGGGCATAATCGATTGATTATCCATCCTGACTTTGGAAATTTCATCGTGCTCGGAACCTTGTTAATCGATCGTTGCGTCACAAAATATGATACCCCTCTTGATTACAATCCCTGCATAAAATGCGGCCTATGCATATCCGCCTGCCCTGTGGGAGCTATTGCAGCAGACGGCGGTTTTTCGTTTATTAACTGTATGGTCCACAACTACCGGGATCGTATGGGCGGATTTTCCGACTGGGTGGGAAATATTGTTAAAAGCAGGAATGTGAAAGACTATCGGTCGAGGGTCACGGATACTGAGACGGTCTCCATGTGGCAGAGCCTCAGCTACGGCATCTGTAATAAATCCTCCTACTGCATGGCTGCCTGCCCCGCAGGAAAAGAGAATATCGGGCAGTATTTGTCCGACAGGAAAGGATACAACGAACGAGTAATCAGACCGTTGCAAAACAATACCGAAACCGTTTTTGTCCTGCCCAAGTCGGATGCCGTTGACTATGTAAAGAAAAAATACCCCCATAAACAGGTAAAACAGGTGGGTTCCGGTATAAGACCGGCTACAGTTGCCGGCTTCATAGCCAGCCTGCCTTTGGTCTTCCAGAAAGGCAGATCGGCGGGAGTCGACGCAACCTATCATTTTACCTTTACGGGGGATGAAAATGTTAAGGCAACGGTGGATATCCGGAATAGGGGACTCGAAGTCAAGGAAGGCCATGTAGGAAAACCCGATATTTCCATCAATGCTGATTCGAAAACCTGGCTTAGTTTTTTGTCGAAAGAAAAGAACCTTTTTTATGCCTTGCTCTCACGCAAAATCAAGATCAAAGGCTCTCCTTTACGGATGAAAGAGTTTGCTGGGTGTTTTCCCCTGTAGTCTTTTATTCAAATAATTCGTAATTGCTATTTTCTACTATTAGCTCCCGCTTGCTCCGTCGCCTCAGTGATGATACATTGGTGCTACTGATGTATTAACGGGAGGATCAATCATGATCAAAAAACTAACGAAACACGGCAACAGTCTGGCCCTTGTGATTGACAGGTCCGTACTGGACCTGCTCAAAATCGACCGGGAAACCCCATTGGATGTATCTACCGATGGCCGGGTCCTGATCATTTCTCCAGTGCGGGACGTTGAGCGCCGGGATAGGTTTGAAAAGGCGCTCGAATCGGCCAATCGAAAATATGGGCGCGCTCTCGAAAGATTGGCAGAGTAGGCTGTGAATCCCGAGTTTCTTAGCCTGGCCGAAGTAATTGAAATTCACAGAGACCAGATAGATCGCTACGGAGGCTCTCCCGGTATCCGCGACATGGGTCTCCTGCTTTCTGCTCTCGCCGTGCCCGCGGTCACTTTCGATGATAGCTTCCTCCACGCGGACCTCTTTGAGATGGCTGCCTCTTACCTTTTTCACATTGTCCGGAACCATCCATTTATCGACGGAAATAAGCGCACCGGGGCAGTGGCTGCCTTGGTCTTTCTCACTCTCAACGATATAGAGATAGAAGCGGGCGAGGACAGTTTCGAAAAAATGGTTTTGGCGGTGGCTGCAGATCAAGCCGATAAGCGTGCCGCTGCGGAATTCTTTCGGGATCATGCCCATCAGTAATACCATCTTCAACTGCTGCCGTTCACTATTGACTGTTTCCATGTTTTAACTTACGGGGCAGGGTCTACCGGTTGAAGTCCACGGGTTGGTAACGGCGGCGCAGGCCGGCGGCCGCATTTCAGGTTCCAGTAAGCCCACGAGCGAGCATCGAATATCCCGGGCGGAGCTTTGTGCAGGACCTCGCAGAACTCGTCCTTGCCCACGATGCCTTGAAGCGCCTTCAAATCCTCGACCGTGCCGTAAGTCATGACATGGGCAAGAAAATGCACCTGGTCGGTTAGCGCTTCCTCCGGTTTTTTGAACCAGATGACTCGACGGGCCACTTTCAGCAAGGCCGGTGTGACAGGTAAGGGCTTCATGGCGCGTGTCCGTTCTCGTCTGTCTGCCTGATGTACGGCGTGAGCGCAGGAAGGTTGGCCGGATCGACGGCGTCAACCGCCGCGCTTAGCCGCCGCTGCACATCGGCGGGTAGTGTCGGCAAATCGTCAAAAAAGCTTAGCGCTTTTAACGTAATCATGGGGTTGAAGCTTCGCCCATAAACAACCAGACCCGCCGCAAGCGCGGTCGGCAAGTCGATGCCATGCCGGATCAAAGCATCGATATCAAGATAATCCCTCACCTCGGCCCGCTTCTGCACTACGGCAACTTTCGTCCCTGCAATGTCAAGGAGCGAAGCTACGGACAGTCTCTTTCCCTCGGCCCGGTCGCGTGACGCGGCTTGTCCAAGGCCAAGCCCCCCGAAAAACGAAACCAACACAGGGCCGTTACGTTCGATGCGGCACTTCAGGGTGTTTGGAGCAACCTGCACGCGCTCTGCCCCTTTAAGGTAAAGGGTGGCTGCGGCCAACTCGTCAGGGTCAAAGGGTTGGTAGGAAAAAAAACCAAAATCGACGGATGTCCGGTGGCCAAGATGCAACGCAAGCGCCGTTCCGCCGTAAAGCGTGAAATGTTCCGGCGTCCCGTCAAGTTCGGGCCACAACCGAAGCTGAGGCGGCGGCAGGATGGTCAGGTTGGGCTTAAAATTCATTAGCTTGCCTCTATTGGCATGTGGGAAAATTATTATACCCCGTAACCGCTCGGGATGCTCTAATCGTTTTGGGTCCCTTCGCGGTCCCTTGACAGTAGACTCTGAATTGAATATCTGTTTGATGTGCAAAATAGTTTGACTCTTCTCGAACATCATTTCTTCTTCGGGTTCAACCCCGGGGTCAGCTATGTTCCCGTTTTGATTATCGTCGTCATTGATCGAGGAGCCCTTACGCAATGGTTGCCCGCGACATCATGAGTCCCAGGTTTCACACCCTCAGTCCCGATAACAGCATCGCCGAGGCGGTAAAGATGTTCCATACGGCGAGCGTGGAGGAACAAAAAAGAATCTTCGGGCTCATGGTCATCGATGAGAAAGACCAGCTCGTTGGAATGCTTTCCATGTACGATATAATTTTATTTGTCCAGCCGAAGCACATTCACGTGTGGAGCGAAATAGAAGATCTGGAAGCCCAGGCAATGTTCGGGGAACTTCTCGATCGCGTTAAATCGGTTCGCGTCTCCGATATCATGACCACCAATGTAGTGACGGTCAAACCGCATACCCACATAATGGTTATCGCTGATTTGATGATCAAGCGGCACATCCGCCGCCTTCCTGTTGTCGATGGAAAGAACGTGGTGGGTGTCGTTTACATTTCAGACCTTTTCTATCATTTGCTAGAAAAATTTCTGTGAAATCATGCCAATTGTCAACACACGAGATATTCTCAAAGGACTTCTTGCCGAAGAAGCTATGCGTCGACAGGTGATCCAGTTGCCGCACGATGTTTCGTTGGATAAATGCATCAATCAATTGATCAAATTCAAAGTCAATGCTCTTCTGATCACTGATGAAACCAGATGTCCAGTAGGAGCGGTATCCAAAACCGACATTGTGGCAGCTTTCTACGGCGGCTTGCCCCTGGCGGAATCCATGGCGATGGACATCATGAATGGTCCCCTGCTCACTTGTTTCCCTGACGATGAACTGGGCGTTGCCTTGGACCTCATGCGCAGAAATGGCGTACATCAACTGTTCGTACAGGGCGCAGAGCCATGCGCTGTGGTCGGGACGCTGTCATACTCGGATGTGGTCGCACTTCTGTATCGCTATTGCAGGGCATGTCCTAAAGGGGCGGTCCGCCGGTCGGAACTCACCGATCGTTCCGATCATACGCAGCTCTTGATCGTGCGGGACGCAATGAGGACTTCTGTAATATCCTGCCTGCAAGAAGATTCCCTGGCCAGGGTGATTGAAAGCTTGACGGCCCACCGCCTGGGCGCAGTCTTAATTCAAGATGCCGAGGGCTTGCCCGTTGGGGTAATTTCGAAGACTGACATTATTCTCGCCTATCATCACGGATCAAGTCTGGAAGTTGAGGCACGTTCGATTTTTAAGACCCCCGTGGCATCCTGCGATGAGCGCTCGCACTTGGGCGACGCAATCCGTCAAATGTTTTTGAAAGATGTGCAGCGTCTTTTTACGTATGCCGGGGACCCGTCGCGTATCGTGGGCGTACTGTCTCTCTCAGACGCCGCCCAGATCCGTTCCGGTTCATGCAGGGCCTGCATAACCAGCCGAATTATTTCCGCTCCGTGATAGCAACAGTGAGTAGTGAATAGTGAGTAGTGAATAGTGAATACTGAGGGAGCAGGAACGCGGGCCTGTGAGCAAGGAGCAAAGAGCAAAGAGAAATAGTGTATTTGATTTCTCAATTCGCCTCGGTAGCGAAGTTATTTTTTGCTCTTCACTCTTCACTCTTCACTCTTCACTGCGCTTCTGCCGGGCGGCGCCATAAACTCGGGTCCCACCGGGTCCTTGATGGTCTCCTGGAGGACCTGGTCAATGGCGCGCATCCCGGCTTCATCTGCCTTCCAGCCGAAAATGTCGGTTAAGGGGTCCATCTGGTCAGGCCGTCTGCCGCCCCACAGGGCGATATCGGCTCCGTGGTCGAGGACCCAGCGCACTGCCAGGTGCAATACCCGGCGGTCAAACCGCGCCCGTGCCAGTTCGTCGAGACGTTGCACGGCAGACAGATACTGGCCGAGACGCGGCTCGTTGAACTTCGGGTCGGTTTTGCGCAGGTCGTCACCCTGATATTCTCGCGCGGCCGTGACCTTGCCGGATAAAAGACCACGGCACAACGCCCCGTAAGTCATCAACGTCAGATGATCTTTTTGGCAGAAAGGCATGAGGTCCTGCTCGATTTCCCTTTCGAAAAGATTATAAGGCGGCTGCACTATGTGCAACGGCCCACCCTGTCGGAATGCCTGGATTTGATCGGGTGAAAAGTTGCTCACACCCACGGCCCTTATTTGCCCATCCTTGAGGAACCCGTTCAAAACCTTGGCAGTTTCCTCGAAGGGTTCCAGGGGGTCTGGCCAATGCACGAAAAGGATATCCACGAAGTCGGTTTGCAAATTTTTCAGGGAATCTGCAAAGTTGCGTCTGAGATAATCGGGCGAGCAATTGCGAAAGACTTGGCCGTCCTTCCAGTCGAGCCCGGTCTTTGTGGAGATGAAGACCCGATCCCGGCATTTTTTTTCTGTTAGAGCTTTTCCGACGATTTGCTCAGAGCGGCCGAAGCCGTACACCGGGGCGGTATCGATAAGGTTGACGCCTTTATCCAGTGCGGCATGAATGGTATTAATCGCCAGTTTTTCATCAGTTCCGCCCCACATCCAGCCGCCCATGGCCCAGGTGCCCAAGGCGATGCGGGAAACCTTCAGATCCGTGCCGGAAATCTGTGTGAATTCCATACGTTCCTCCTTGTACCGGATTTTATTAAGAAAATAAACAACATTCCCCCGATTTCAAGTCGACGTTTCAGCCCGGAAGGCAGGATGAGATCAAGCTGACAAGAGGCGCGGCAAGAATCCCCTCTCCCGTGGAGAACCGGCTGAAGTGTGAGTCTAAACGGCAATATAACGGCAAGTTATGGAATGTACAAATGATGGCGAAGAGGTGACTTTCTTTAGTCGATAACCGTATCGGGCCCGAGCTTCGGACCTCGCACGCCGAAAACCTTGAGGGGCGCTGATTTACCCTTGGCTTTCACGGGGTCTAACTCGATTGCATCAAAGTGCTTGCGTACTTTCCGATAAGTGTTTTCGGATATTAGCACCTGCCCCGGACCTGCAGCAGAGCAAAGCCTCGATGCGATATTTACCGCATCCCCGATAACCGAATAGCTCATGGTGCGAGTCGATCCGATATATCCCGCAACGAGCCGATCTGTGTTTATGCCGATTCCTATGCGGATCGGTTGCTTGCGGGCGGCGTTGTATCGGTCCAGGGCCGCTTGCATGTCCAGCGCCGCCTGGACTGCCCGGCGGGGGTCATCGGAATGAGCCACCGGAGCTCCCCAGACAACCATGATCATGTCTCCCACGAACTTATCCACCGTGCCCTCGTAAGAGAAAGCGATCTCCACCATCATCTCGAAGAACTCGTTGAGCAAGATGAGGACCTCGGAGGCTTCCATTTTTTCGCACATGGAAGTGAAGCCGCGTATGTCGGCGAAAAGAGTCGTCGCGATGCGTTCCTCGCCGCCTTTTTCCACCTTGAGCTTTCCGGAAACGACCATTTCGGCGAGGTCGGGGGAGAGCAGACGCTGAAATCTTTCACGCGTGGCGGTATCGGTTTCTATCTTTTTGGCCATTTCGGCCATCTTGATCAGGTTTGCCGTCTGCAGAGCGATATTGTTGAACAGGAGAAGGTCCTTCCTCGTGTACTCCATGATTGCAGCGGAGGACTCGATGACCATAATCCCGAGCAGTTCTTCTTCGTACAGTATGGGAACGGCCATCGAGGAGCGCACTTTCTGGGTGACGATTGAAACGGCGTCTTGAAAACGCTCATCGGCAAGGGCGTCGGCGCTTATTATGCCCACTTTGTGCTCTTGGACCCGTCTTATTAAAGTCGATGAAACGACCACCCTGTCTTTAGGCGTTCGTGTTTTGAACGCCTCGACAGACATATCTCCTTTTGTATCCGCTATCAGAATTACGGCTTGGTCACACACCAAAACTTCGAAAGTGCGGGCAAGGATTCGATTGAAAATGCGGGTCAGGTTGAGCTCCAGGCCAATATCGTGCTGAAGTTCATGGGCAATTCGCAGCTTTTCGTAATCTGCGCGAAGAGCTTTCTCATCACTAATTTCCTTTTCCGGGAGAAAGCGGCTTCGTTGTAAAGATTTAAGGTAAATCTGATCAAACACTATTATCTGACATCGTTCGTCATCGAGCGCCACAAGGCTGCTCGCCATGCCTAGCTGGAACATGCACGATGTCGTGCCCAAAGAGACCTCGTCTCCATTTTGAAGACTTATGTCGCCCTGGATACGCTTCTTGTTGACAAAGGTGCCGTTCCGGCTGCCTAAGTCCTTGATGCTATAATTGTCGTTCTGGTCTGCAAATATCAGGCAATGCTGTTTCGAGACAAGCGGATCGGCAAGCTGTATCTGATTGGCTGGAGAACGTCCGACCGAGTTGAGCTTTTCCAATGTGACTTCGCGAATCCCGTTGCTCTCTTTAATGATCAGCTTCGCCATACGACTCCATGAAGATATGTTTCAGGCAGCCATGGATTTTAATGCAGATAACGGCAGAGCGCCTGCGCACCTTGAATACTTTTCCCATCGAGATCAACTGGCCTGGAAAATATAGCTCGGAGCACGCTATTATTGTACCCTATTTTTCTGTACAATTCGCGAGGGTTTGCAATATGCTCGTAAAGCTGAACAGGAAGAAGTCCGATATTCTGGAAGTGGTTTATGAAACCACGCTTACAGAGCGTTAGAAGTTGTAAGCGATTGACCGGTATGTTTATCTTTGAATATGGCGGCCGGTTTTATGTTCCTTGGCGGTGCCTTGGGCGATTGGATGGTCCCTGCTCCGGGAGATTTCAAACCTGTTTGATTACCTGCACGTGAGAGTTTCATGGTCGAGCGGGACAAGATTATTGGAAAGCATATCGATCATTTTACCGTGGAGTCCTTCATTGCTGAAGGCGCAATGGGCATGGTGTTTAAGGCTCACGATTCCACGCTCGCCAGAGTTGTCGCATTAAAGCTTATTCCCAAAGACTCCCAAAATGCAACGGATACGCAAGCCCTTCATCGAGCAGAAGCTCAGAAAAGGCTTGTACATGAAGCTCAGACTGCCGGGAAGCTTGTACACCCCAATATCGTAACCATCCACTCTTATGGGGAGACAGACGAATTTCAGTATATTTGCATGGAATATATTCGAGGGAAAACCCTGAGCCAAATCATTAGGGAGCGTGGAGCTATTCCCGTAGAGGAAGCAATCCCAATTCTCGAACAAATTCTGCTGGCTCTTGAGGCTGCTCACAAAGCAGGTATCGTACACAGGGACATCAAACCGTCCAACATCATGATTACGGAAGACAACAGGGTGAAAGTCATGGATTTTGGCATCGCCAAGATTGCCTCACTTTCATTGACTGTCACGGGGATGGTTCTTGGAACTCCGTTTTATATGTCTCCCGAACAGATTTCCGGCAAAAAGGTGGATATGCGCTCAGATATCTTTTCTCTGGGTGCGGTCTTTTACGAATTGGTGACAGGCGGGAAACCCTTTGAGGCAGAAAATACGGCGACCCTCGTCTACAAGATTGTTCAAATAGATCCGATTCCCCCAAATATCGTCAATGTAAATATTCCGCAAGCGGTTGCCCGTGTAATCTCCAGGGCGTTGGCCAAAGATCCTTCCCAGCGCTATCAGAAACCGGCGGAAATGCTGGTGGACCTGAAGGCTCTGGCGTCTGCCGCCCCTGCAAATTCTGAAGCGGCAACAGCACCTCAACCCTTTTTTGATATAACCATGCTGGCCGATCAGTCGCAAACCGGTGCTCCTGCGGCCGGGCATGTCTCAGGTCCCCATGGTTTCCCCTTTGTGCAGCAGATTGACGCCGTCGGGTCTCAAGGGGAGGAGACACACAGCCGTGAAGGGGCAGGGGAAGACCTACAGAAAGCCCAAAAGACAAAGCCGAATATGCCGGCGATCATACTGCTGCTGTTGCTGGTGGTATGCGCCGGTGGGGTTGCATTGTGGTATTTCAACCATATGCCGGCGCCGGTCCTAAAGCCGGATGCCCCTCAGCAGGCCGGAGAAGTACAGCAGGGCCAGCCCCCTCCAACTGTGCCGGGGAACACCCGGTCAGGGGCAGGGCAGCCGCAGGTCCCGCAGCCAGGTCCCAACACAAACCAGAACCGGCCCTCCGCCGAAGATTTGTTCCTAGAGGCTGAAAAACAGTTTACACGCAATCCGCAGGAGGCTCAAAAGCTCCTGGAGCAGGCTTTGGCTATCAACCCGAACAATTATGACTGCGCACTCTCCCTGGCCCGCCTTCTCGTGGCCGCAAAGGATCCCTTGGCGGCCATACAGCGGTACAAGCAGGCGTTGAGCCTGAACAGCAGCGCTGCACAGGTTCATTATGAACTCGGTAATGTCTATATGGGGCAGGCTGAGTTCGATATGGCGATCCAGTCTTTCAAGGCCAGTCTGCGACTCATGCCGCACAATAGAGATGAAGTGTTTGCAAACATCGGAATCTGTTATATGAAAAAGGGTGACCTCGATAAAGCCAAATTCTTTTTCAAGCAGTCCCTGGAGGCAAATCCCGATAACGCCAACGCCAAATCTTATATGGCGAGCGTAACGGCGGCAACAACCCCTTCAAAATCTCCCGGCGCCGGAGGTAAGCCGTTTCAGTCCGGGCAGCAAACAACGCCGCACCAGCCTGCGCCCTATGGCCAAGGTCCGTTGAAGTTCCCCGCGTTAAGACTGGAAGGTAGCTACACCCTTGAGGGAATATATCCCAACGGTACTAAGTACAACGGGACAGCGCTGATTTCCCAGTACGCCGGTAATTACTCCGTTACCTGGAAGTTCGGGGATCATATCTTTACGGGTACCGGCACTCTATTATCGGAAAACGTCTTGACTGTGCATAGGAAAGGTCCTAAGACCGTGAGCGGGCTAATAGTATATCGAATGGAGCCCAACGGAATGCTCAAAGGCGTCTGGGAGGACGGCAAAGGAGGGGAGATTCTTAAACCTGTCCATTGAGTAAGGATCTAGCTCCTACGTGCACCAAACCGCTGCCTCGAAACAAGCTCTGAAATAGGTCCCTGAGTGCCACTCGGCTAGGATAGCCTTGTCCGGTACGGGCGGACCGATCATGAGGACGTTATGCGACCCTGCTGCGGCGACCCCAATCTCCGGCTGGGTGCTCCCGGCCTTCCCTTCGTTGAAGTAAGGCTCCTCGGCGGCTATAGCGACGAAAGTCTCCACCCGGTACACGTGAGGTCACATGATTCTCTTCCTGTAATGCTCAGGGTCTCTGTGAAGATGGGCTACCGCAGTAATCAAGACTTCATCCGGTTCAGCTACATAGCAGAGAGCGTAGGGGAACCCCTTTATGAGGCAACGCCTTGTTTGCTCACCAATCTTGGTCCATGCTTCCGGCATAAGCCCGATTCTGTCAACTGCCGCTTCCACTTCCTGAAAAAGCCGGAAGCCCAAACCCGGCAATTGGTGATCATAATACCGGATAGCCTCGTCCAACTCAAATCCCGCTGAGGAGAGGAAGCGAACCTTCAACGTTCATGACTTTTCTTGATTTCTTCCCAGTCCATCGTATGGAGTTCTCCCCGTCTGTAAGCCGCATATCGCGCTTCTGATTCGGCAACCCAACTCTGCTCAATGTCATGATCCGGTTTGTCAAGGCTATGCAAAATTGCTTCGACCAAACGGATTCGTTCAACGGGTTCGAGTTCAATAGCTTTCTTGGCCAACTGGCTGACCGATTCCATGGTATTCTCCCATTCCAACTCTTCCTGCCACATGCCGTAGCTGCTTATTGGCCCTCGGAAGGCCGGAAGGCAATACATGCGTCAGGGTTTATTACGGCAGCAGTGAACTCAACTATTTGATTATTCGTCTCCACCATTTCATCACATATTTTTAGGGGTGGCCATGAGGGCCACGGAACCGAGCCTCAATAGCAGATTTTACCAGAGCCCCCAGTACTGACTTAATTCTAATCTGTTGCGTTAGGCGTTGCAAAGGGAAAACGTTGGCGCGCTTAGGTGTTTAATGTCATGTAACATTCGCTAATTATGCCATTCATCTGCTGCGGCGACCTCCATGCCTCGCTTCGCGTGCTCCTGGCCCCCACGTAGTGGAAACCTCGGGCAGCTTGGAAAACCCCCGCATACTGCTTACCTTTTGAAACAAGCTCAATGATAACTTTTGGCGGCATCAGTCGCGGTCCGGGTGGACATAAGACGGGGAAGCAGTATGTCGGATGGCCGTGAAGAAAGAGGAAGAGATGGAGCATACGAAAAATTTTGAGAAGATCACGGCGGAGGAGCTGTACGACAAGATCAATCGGAAGACCGATTTGATCATTATTGACACCTTGTCAAAGGAACTATTCGAGAAGAGGCATCTGCCAGGCGCCCAAAATGCCTGCGTCTTTCAAGTCGTCTTCCCCTCAGAAGTGGAGGCTATCGTCCCCGACCGTGAACGGGAAGTTGTTCTCTACGGTTCCAGCAGCGCTTCCCATGATTCGGTTACCGCGGCCGAAAAGCTTGTGCGGCTTGGGTATTCAAAGGTGTTTGTTCTCACCGGAGGGCTGGCTGTCTGGAGAGAAGCCGGATATCCTCTAACGGGTAATGATCCGGATTCTGTAGACGAGGACGAGCGGTTCAGATTGGACGAGCGCAGCTACACTGTCGACACTGAAAAGAGCATTATCGAGTGGACCGGGCGCAACTCGAACACGACTCACTATGGCACATTACGTCTATTGAGGGGCGATATCACTGTGCAGCAAGGCAAGTTAAACGGAACTTTCGAGATCGACATCCTCTCCCTCAAAAATCTGAGCTTGGAAGGTAACGAATGGCAGCCGGTCCTCATTGCTCACTTGAAATCGGATGACTTTTTCTTCGCGGAAAAGTTTCCGGCAGCCCGGTTCACGATTGATTCGGCCCGGAAGATTAGTGAATCCTTGAGTGCGCCCAATTTCGAAGTGGAAGGCACACTTGATCTCCGTGGCGCGCGTAATGACATAAAGTTTCTCGCGACTATCAGCAATCTACCCGATGGTGCGATAACCGCAGAAGCACATTTCGACTTTGATCGCACGCAGTGGAATATCATCTACGGATCAAGCCGCTATTTTGAACATCTGGGCATGCATTTGGTTTTTGACCTTATCAGCCTAAGGTTACGCATCGTAGCGCGGTAAGCCACGCAAAAAGGAGTCCACAAAAATGAAAATCGCATTTATGGGTTACGGTCATGTCGGGGCCGCACTCGCCGATCATCTGCAACGGCTTGGGCATACTGTGACATTAGCGGTCAACGATCCGAATTCCAAGAGCTTGAAAAAGGCGCTGACAAAGAATGCCAACCTCAAGACTGCCACGCCGAAGGAAGCAGTAAGGGAGGCCGAGGTCGTTTTCCTCGCCACACCGTTTCAAGCCAACGATTCCGCGCTCAAAGCGGTTGGTGATGAGATTGGCGGCAAGATTCTCATCGACTGTACCAACCCGGTAGGCCCCAACCTCAGCCATGGGCTCAATAACGTAGAGTCCGGCTCTGAGAAGGTGCAGAAACTTGTGCCGGAGGCTAAGGTAGTCAAAGCTTTCACCATCTATGGGTTTGAGAATTTTGAGAACAATGCCTATCCCGCTTACGGCGTCAAACCGGTAATGATGTACTGCGGTAGGGATGCCGGCGCGAAGAAAGCCGTGGGCGAGTTGATCAGGGAGTTGGGATGGGAACCGCTGGACGTTGGTGGTCTTGAACAGGCGCTGCACCTGGAACACATGTGCCTGTTATGGGTGCGCATGGTGCGCGTCAACAATCATTCGCCCAACATGGTGTGGGCAATGTTAATCAGGTAAGTAAGAAACTTATCATTCATAATTCATCACTGCTTCCCGCACCCTATGACATTAGTTTACGATGAAGTATACATTCAGCTCTTAACAATCAAGGAGTGACAAGTGGAGATACAAGGGAAAATTGCGGTGGTTACAGGCGCGGCAAGCGGTATCGGTCGTTCCATGGCTCTCGCTCTGGCCAGGGAGGGCGCTGACTTGGTGCTCGCTGATTTGAACCGCGACGGACTGGCGGAAGTGCGCAGTGAGATTGAAGCAATGGGGCGCAGGGGCTTGGCAATACCCGCTGATGTGACAAAATTAAAAGATCTTCAAAACCTTTATAACCAGTCTATTTCAGAAATGGGCCCGGTGGATATCTTGGTGAACAACGCCGGCGTTCACATGACGGGTCCCGTGGATAAGATGACAATAGATGATTGGAAATGGATCGTCGATATTAATCTTTGGGGTGTCGTCAACGGAATTCATGTATTTTTGCCCCATATGCTGGATCGCGGCAGCGGCTATATAGTCAACACGGCTTCCAGCGCCGGGCTGGCCGGGAGTCTGGACCGGTCGATCCCTTATACCATGACAAAGTTCGCGGTGGTCGGCCTTTCTGAGGGCCTTGCGGTTTACTTGAGGGACAAGGGCATAGGGGTAACGATGATTTGTCCCGGGATGGTCAGCACCAATATCGGTTCAGCCGAACGCTTTATTCCGGTAGGAGACGGACACGACGAATCGCGGAGGGAATTGCTCAAGGCCTCCGAGACGAATTTCAAACTGGGGAAACTGCCTGATTTTATCACCGATTTTATCTCCAGCCGTTTCGGTCCCTCGGCTGCAGCCCGGGCAACTATCATAAGCCCCGAGCGGATCGGAGAGGAAACGGTCCGCGCTATCAGGGAAAACACTTTCCTGGTTGTTGTGCCCGGCGAAATAATGGAGTTGGTCATGGAGCGTTCCCGGGATATGGAAGGCTACATTAATCAGGCAGCTCAAATGAAGGCAGAATGGGACAAGCTTTTCGAAGCGATTTTCACCCACATGGAAGTGACCCGGAACCAGTCGAGGCCCTCTTGATGGTAAATTTGGATCCGGATCGACGGCCATGCGTCCAGGCTGTGAAAATCGGCCTGCCCGGGCAGGGGCGATTTTGAACGTAATTGGTCTTAGGCCTTGAGGGATTTGGTTTCTCACCGCTCCACGCGAAGCGCTGGAGCCAAGAGGAATTATTTTTTTCTCATCGCTCACGACTCTTCACTGCTCCCCGCTCCAATCTCTCCCGGAACAGCATGGAATTAAGTCTTTCTGTTGTGGAATCAAATAGCCGGCTGCTTTTCCTGCGCGCCTCTTTTGCTTCCGCAGCGAAACATTCCAATATGCGCAGGTCCCCAACGTCGAGCTTTGCTGCCCTCTGCTTTTGGTCCGCCTCGGAGAGCAGGGCAAGGATTCCGAAAGTATAAAGTGAAAGGGTCGTGATGCGGCGAAACAGAAATTCCCTGTTTTCCGTTTGCCCTCGGGCTATGCTCCTGCCGTAGAGCAACAGACCACTCAAAAGAAGGATTCTGGCGGCTCTGGCGCTTTTTTTCGCTTCACCAAGCGCCTTTCGCATCACCCCGTTCTCGAAGTCGACGGGCCATTTGTCCCCTATTAAGAGAAGCTTCAACAGTTCGAAGACAAGAGAAAGAGGCGAGCGGCCCGATTCTTTGAGCCGTTTTTGAATCTGGCGCATGCCGAAAAGGGCAGGGTAAATCGAGTGCAACTCGGTAGTTCCCTCGAAAACGGTTGCCACTCGGAAATCACGCATCCGCTTCTCATAGGGCAGTGTTTTCAGGTATCCCGCCCCGCCGGCTACCTGGAGAGCGTCATAGACAGCGTCCCATGCTCGTGTGGTGCCAAAGAGCTTGCAGTGAGATGTTTCGATGGCCGTGAGAGAAAGCGGCTCACTCTGGAGAAGTCCGGCAACCAGGCGGTTCATAGCCGAACTGGCCGCCGCGTTAATCTCAGCACGCGCGATCTTTTCCTGGACGAGCTGAAAGTTTTTGATCGGGACCTGAAATTGAATCCTTGAGGAGGCTCTTTCTAGCATGTCCCTTACCGAGACTCTCATCAGAGAGGTAGAAGCGACTCCCAGACCCAGTCTGCCGTAATTTAGCACTGACATGGCTATTTTAAAGCCGTCGCCATGCCTGCCGATGAGGTTTTCCTTCGGAACGTAGACGTTCTTGAACTGGATGGGGGCCGTAGAGCTGGCCATTAGACCCATTTTGGGCATTTCTTTTCCAACCCGCACACCCTCCCACCCGGTCTCGACGATAAACGCCCCCATGATTCCCGGCCGCTTCGGGTCGAGCTGCGCAAAAACCGTCATGCCGCCCGCGTAATTAGCGTTTGTAATGTAGGTTTTCTGACCGTTCAGCAAATAATGGGTATCATCCGGGCTCGCCAGGGCTGTTGTTTCGATGTGTTGAGCGTCCGATCCGAAGCGAGGCTCGGTTAGAGCGTAGGCAAAAATCATCTCCCCGGATGCAGCCAGGGTCAGGTATTTACGCCTCTGCTCTTCGGTCCCGAAAAGCTGGATCGCTTTTATTCCTATTGAAAGGTGTGCGAGGAATGTGAAAGCAATCGAGATGTCGAGTTTGACCATCTCATCGACCACTCTGTAATAGTCATGCAGGTTAAGACCCTGGCCTCCATACTCCTTTTCGATACTTAGGCCGAAAAACCCGCTCCTCCCCATTTCCCGCAGGAGATCTGCAGGTAGGGCGCCGTCAGCTTCGAGCTTAGTGGATGGGTAATCTTTCAAAAGATCCCGGTATCGCTCAACAAGCATGCCTGCCTTCGCCTCGTCCACGTCGGGCGGGCTTACGCGGATAAGCTCGAGGTCAAATTCGCCCTTGTAAATTTTCTCCATCAGCATGGCGTCCCTCGCTTACACCTATCTTTACCATGAAAAATAAGACGTCAAGGTGCTTGATGGTTTCGCTGCATCTTCACGTTTTAGCCGGCAGGAAGCTGAAAAAGGGGGCAGTTGGTGGGAGAGGAGCCTTAAAAGGACCGCCATTTTCTTTCCGCTCCCTGTCGATGACCGGTCCTCTCCATGACCTGTCACCAGTCTCCTCGTTGAATCGCCGTCGCTCTTTTAACCGCTGTTTGACGATCCTTCGACATCGTTGGTTTTTTTCGGGGCAATGAAGCGAAGAGTTCCATCGGAACTGGTCACGTCATGGACTTTGCCGTCGCGAAAAATCACAACGGCGAAGTTAAAGGACCAGCGATCTCCATGGATAGCGGTGGGCGTGCCTTGAAGGGCAAGTACGTCGTCAGGTGTGGAGCCGATCGTGAAAAAATTTCTTGGCGGTTCGGGCTCGGAAAGGACAGAAGGCAGGACGCGTATTTTCAAGCTGCCGAAATAGTTATCGTATTCCACGAGTCGCCCGTTCTTGAACACGAGCTCGGAAAAACCGTAAAACCACTTGTCCCCTTCGACCCGTGTAGGGGTTCCCTGGACCAGCAGGACTTCCTCTTCACTCGAGCCGATCGTGATGTGGGCGGGGGGGACGCGATCTTCTGAGACTGAGGGCTGCATGCGCACCCGTAGCGACCCGTCGAAATTATTGAACTTCCAGACGCGTCCATTCCTGAACTGTATCTCAGAAAGGCCGTAAGTCCAGGTCTGGCCCTGGATGCGGGATGGACTCCCCTGGATACTGAGCACTTCAGAGGCAGTCGACCCAAGGGTGAAAAAAGCGCTCGGCGCTGCCGGTTGAGGCTCGAGGAGGGCAGGGGGCGCAACGGAAGGAGGGGTAGCAGTAAGATCGACGGAGGGTTGCGGACCGGTTGCTTCAGATTGCTTCGGGCTGTTTGGGTCTCTGGCCTCGGGTGAGAGTTCGACGGCCGGTGGGCCGAGGGTTTTCGTATCAACCGAGTTATCAGGAAAAAATGAAGGAGATTGTGTCAAAATGAAAACAGTTGCCGCGAATAACAAGACAGGTACGACGATTTTTGCCCTGGAAAAAAGTCGGATATCGATTTTCGCCCTGATCCGAGCGAAAGGAGTGACGCGAGCTTTTGTTCGGGGCCGTTGCGGGGCAGGGGGGCCGGTCCCACGGCTCGCCCGCCGGCCCGCGAAGTGTTGAGTTTTTTCCCAGCTCCCGGTAATATGCCTGTATGCCTCGTCGATTTCCCTGAACTTTTTTTCGGCGAACGCCCTAGTCTCGTAAGGTTTGGAATAGTGGCGATCCGGGTGCCATTTTTTGACAAGTGCACGATAAGCCTGCCTCACTTCGGAGGGCTTCGCGCCCGGTTCCAATCCGAGTATTCGGAAATCGGCTTCTAATAAGTCTTCGGGAACCATAATCCTGAGTTCCAATTTATTTTTGGGCCACTCACGCTCTTCAAGATCGTGCAAAATAGATTATAATACGAAAATTGCTATCAAAGTTCAGCAGAAAAACTATAATCCAAATAACACTAATTACCGGCGTATTGGCCTGACAGGATCCACGGAAATATTTAAGAACCCTGTTCCGGAAACCGATAATACCAAAGAGGCGGGAAACCGATGCTCATACTGACCAGAAAACCGGGTGAGTCAATTCTGATCGGTGACGATATAGAGGTTACAATCACCTCAATCGACCAGAATAAGGTGAGAGTGGGAATTAAGAGTCCTGCGAATATTCCTATATACAGGCAAGAGCTTTACAGGAAAATTCAGAAGGAGAATAGGGCTGCGGCGCTCATAGGGAAAGACGAGTTTGAGAGTCTGCTCGATGTCTACTCCAGTGGCCGGCAAGGCGATGCCCCCGACAGGAAATGATTCCCTGAATTGTTTGCTTAAGGAGTTTTCATGCAGGTTGATACGACCCGTTTTGGAAAAATAGAGATAGCGGAAAAAGAACTGATCACTTTCCCCTGGGGAGTTCCGGGTTTTGAACATCTTAAGAGCTACGTCCTGCTGGAATATAAGAACGGCCCCTTCCAATGGCTCCAGTCAGTTGAGGAGCCTGTTGTGGCTTTCGTCGTTTGCGCCCCTGACTTCCTGGGCATGGAATACTCCGCGCCGGATGCGAAAAAAAAGCTGATTAACCTGGAACGAGACGAGGATCTGGTCGTCCTCAATATTGTCTCATTCGATCGGGAAAAAGGCTCCATTCGCTTTCATATAAAAAGTCCGCTCCTGTTCAACGTTACTGAAAGGATCGGCTATCAATGGACAATGGAAACCGAAGAAATCAAAGGCCATCTCACAATGCCCGCCGGTAATCCTGTGCAAACAGGGTGAGTGGATTTCAAAATAATTTGTGTGTAGAAAAACTCCTATGAGATCGAAAATGAGACGAGAAAATATTGCTGTCAAAAACGAACCCCCCGGTGGTTTCTCAGTTGTAAGCTACAACATTCATAAGTACGTCGGAATCGACGGTGTATTCGATCCCGAACGTGTCACGCAGGTCATAAAGGAATTGAAGTCCGAGATTGTAGGGCTGCAGGAAATCGACTTACAGTATTACGAAAAGAATAACCTGGCCAGTGTGATAACGAAAAAAGCCGGCCTGGAGGTGGTGTTGGGCCCGACTAAGCGAAACCGTTACGGCCATTTCGGAAATGCGCTGTTGACTTCATGCACGGTGAAAGATGTAAGGCGCATAGATTTGAGCGTGGGCGGCTGGTCGCCTAGAGGCGCTCTCGACGTGGATTTGCTCGTAAAAGGAGAAACCATCCGGGTGATAGTTGCCCATCTTGGATTGGGACTCGGGGAACGCCGCAGGCAGATCAGGCGCCTGCTCGACATCTTTTGCTCGGAACGCGACAGAATGGAAATAATGCTCGGCGATTTCAACGAATGGCTCCCAGTGGGAAATCCGCTGTGTCGGGTTCACAATTTTTTTGGAAAATCACCGCCCTTGCGCACTTTCCCTTCCTTCATGCCCGTTCTGCCGCTCGACAGAATCTGGGTGCGTCCCATGGCGTCCATGGTGAGTATTTCAACACACAAGACGCCTCTGAGTCGAAAGGCTTCGGACCATTTGCCCGTAAAGGCCGTTATCGTTCAAGACGGCAACGCGTGTTATTGCGGATGATCATGCGATTTCTCACGGCCTCTTTTTAGCAACTCTTCTCAGCGGTTTGTCGCGCGCGATAAGAGATTCCTTTGTTGCAAAACCCCTTTCCATAAATCGCAACAGAATATACTATTGGCAAATCGTGCGCATGGACGCGCTCAGGCGCTATATCTCGAAATCAGGACCCGACTTGTTCGATGGTTTATTCTCGAAGTTTTCTTTCCCTGGCTATAGCAAATCTCGCGTGCCTCTCCAGCTACGGCACCTTTTTTCTTTTTCCCCTCTTTATCACGGCCCATGGCGGGGATCAGGTCGATATCGGCATCATTATGGGAGCTTTCGCATTGGCTTCTGTCCTGTGCCGCCCATGGATTTCGGATATGGTAGACAAGTTCGGAAGAAAGAAAAGCTATGCCACGGGCTCGATGATCATGACGCTCATGCCCCTTGCATACCTGTTTTTCAGAGGCTCCCTCGATAGTTTTTATCTTCCGCTGATTATGGTCCGGGTGGTTCACGGGATTGGATTCGCGATTTGCATTACTGCAGCGTTCACCTATATCGCCGACATTACACCCACTGAAAGTCTGAACGGAGGATTGGGGATGTTCGGGATATCCGGGCTTGTGGGGGCCGCTCTAGGCCCGGCTCTGGCGGAGATCGTCATCCACGTGGCGGGATTCGGCCTTCTGTTCATCGTGGCAGCGGCTTTATCCTGCGTGGGGCTGATAATCCAGCATCCACTGAAAGATACCTACGTTCGCGTGGTCAAGCCGGCTGAGTCCTCATTTTTCCTGGTCCTCCAAAAGAGGCGGGTTTTCATTATAGCCGCCAGTGCCCTGCTTTTCGGGTTTGGACTGGCCGCCGTAAACGGGTTCGTATCGCCGTATGCGAGTGAAAGGCGGATTTCTTTCATATCGCTCTATTACATAGCATATTCTTTTGGCGCGATCCTCACCCGGCTATTGGGGGGCACACATGTCGACCGTCATGGCGAAGACAAGATCATACCTTATGCACTCTCACTCATGGGTGGGGGGGTGTTGTCGCTGGTGTTCATGAAAGATAGCGGAATGCTCTTTTTTTCGGGCTTTATAACCGGATGCGGCCACGGCTTGCTCTACCCAGCGCTGAACGCCTATGCCATCAGGGGCGAACCCCGGGATGTCAGGGGAAAGATCACGGGGGCCTACACCGGAAGCATAGATGCCGGAGCGTTCGTCGGGTCGGTGATCCTCGGGTATATAGGCGAACTTGCGGGATTCCAGGCGTTATTTCTTGCAGCGGGCGCCGTGGTGCTTTGCGCCATATTTATCTTTCGTCATGAAAATATACTTAAGTTAACCCGCTAAACAAGTGCACTCCTGTGTCCTGTTGCCTTGTGTCAATGGACGTGACGAAACCTCGAAAACCACAGGAAAATCGCTCCACGGAGAGGAACAAGAACATGGGGCATGCCTGAAGAAAATCGATGAATTGATCTGGCCTCGCCTTGAAATCATTGATAAGATACGGCTCCTTTTGACATTTCAAACGTGGACCGGAACCGAAAAGACAAGGGAGGAGCTATGTTAAAGGTTTGGATGATCCTTCTGGCGTTTTGTGTGATCTTTGTTTTTTTTAGCCGGGTTTGGGCGGCAAGCGATGGAGCTGAAAAGCTGCGCTCTGTTAACGGCCTTTGCGAATTCACGCCTTCGGAAGCTTTCTTGAATAGCAATTTCGTTGCCGATGAAATCCAACCGCAATATGTGTTTGGAAAAGTGAAAGATTTCCGGAAATCCCGGTCCTGCCAGACCGGCTGGCTCATCGAAGAGAGCGGAAAAAACAGCATTAAGGACCGTGAGAACCTGTCCGATCCCATCGAATACACTATCTATCTCGAAGAAGACTGCCCTGGAAAGGTGACCTATTACGTATTTGTCGATCGCAACCTGGCCAAATCCGGCCAATGGATGGAATGGCGCAAGAAGTTCCATAAGAGCAAGGCGGAGGGAGAATACGGGGAGGTGGGGGCGCTTCTGGAAAAGGCAGCCCAAAGCGGATTCCCCGTAGACGCCGAGCTTCGGTTCATCGAGGTTGGAGGCAACCTGATTTCGAATAAACCTGAGGATTTCCTGACCGGCGATCTCAAGATGAGCCCGATATACGACCTCAAGCAGGGCAAGCCTATCACCAAATGACGCCTTTTTGGATCGCTCAGGCGAAGGTCAATTCAAAATTTCTAGAATAAAATTTTCACTCTATGTCTGGAGGCCTCGTAATGGAAGAAAAAGAGAAACGCGAAGGTTTAACACGCCGCGACTTTATCAAAACCATCGGATTGGCAGGGATAGCTTCAACGGGACTGGATATGGGCCGAGCCGACGCCGCTTCGGAACAGGGTGACGGCGGGAAACCCGCCCTCCCCAGGCGCAAGCTGGGTAAAACGGGCATTGAAGTGTCGGCCCTCGCGCTTGGAGGGATGTTCGACACGATCAATAATCAGTTGCTTCTCAGGCAGGCCCTCAACTGGGGTGTGAATTACTGGGACACCGCTGAGGCCTATGGAAATGGTTTGAGCGAAGAGGGCTATGGCCGATATCTCGCTCGAAACTCCGATGCGAGAAAAGATATATTCGTGGCGACAAAGTTGCACCCCGACTCGTCCGAGGCCATGACGGCGGCGCTGGACAAATGCCTGAAGAGGCTCGCCACCGATCACGTCGATTTGTTGCACATACATGGAATAAAAAGCTTTAGCGACATAGCGGAGCCAAAGCCATTCAGGCAATGGGCTTCCGGGATGAAACAGGCGGGCAAGATCAAACTTTTCGGCTTCAGCACCCATGAGAACATGGAAAGCTGTCTGCTGGACGCGGCTAAAGCAGACTGGATCGACGCGGTTATGTTCACTTACAACTTCCGGGTTATGAACGGCGTGAAGATGAAAGAAGCGATCGCTGCATGCGTGGATAAGGGGATCGGGCTCATCGCCATGAAAACGCAGGGAGGCCGGCAGGAAAAGACGGACAGCGAAGCCGAAATGAAGATGGTCGGAAAATTTATCGAGCGAGGCTTTACCGATAAACAGGCCAAGATCATGGCCCCATTGGAAAATCCAAACATTGCGAGCGTTTGCTCCCAGATGCCGAGCCTGACGATTCTTTCGGCCAATGTGGCAGCCGCGCGTGGCCAGACACGTCTTACTCGGAGCGATTACGAGCTGCTGGAAAGATTCGCCGCCGAAACTCACCAAAGCTACTGCGCCGGGTGTGGCAGCATCTGCCATGAGGCGGTCGGCGGAGCGGTACCGATCAGCGATGTTATGAGATGCCTTATGTACTACCACGATTACGGCGAACGCGACCTGGCGCGTGAGGTTTACGCCGGTTTGCCGGACGGGGCGAGGGCGAAACTCACGCAGGTCGATTATTCTCTTGCAGAAAAGGCCTGCCCACGGAGACTTGCAATATCGAAGTTCATGAGGCAGGCTTCGGAAATATTGACTTCATAAACAATTTATCGCCTGAAATCTCTTCTATATTCGATGGTTAAAGTACAATCGCTTTAAAGGGGAGGGCCGGCTGCGAAAATGTGCCAAGCCCTCTCCCGCATAGGTGACCCGTGCTGCAACATTAATCAAGTTGCCTGAGGTCTGTCAAAGTACGCCAAATCTTATCATCACTGCTTGAGGGGGAATAATGCACGCAGGCAATTCTGTGGGGAAAAGAAGAACGTTTCGGGGGAAAGGTTTAGGACTGCTCGTGGTCTTGGGGACGCTCACCGTGGGTCTTGTTCTCACCTCCCGGGCGCCCGCTTTGGCCCAAGCCTGGATAGCGACTGGAAACCTCGACGTGGGGAGATATTGGCACACGGCCACCCTGCTTCAAAACGGCCAGGTGCTCGTGGCCGGGGGGCAGAACGCCTCCGGGGGCGCTTATGCCGAGTGTGAGATCTACGATCCGACTGCCGGAACATGGACCGCGACGGGAAGCCTCGGTACCGCACGTGATTCTCACACGGCCACCCTGCTTCAAAACGGCCAGGTGCTCGTGGCGGGGGGGGTGGACTCGGACTACAGCTCTCTTTTCCAGAGCGAGTATTACGATCCGACTGCCGCAACGTGGACAGCGACGACGGGAAACCTCAACACTCCGCGTGGATATCACACGGCCACCCTGCTTCCAAACGGCCAGGTGCTGGTGGCCGGGGGATTTGACAGCAACCTGAACGGTATTTCAACCTGCGAGATCTATGATCCGACTGCCGGAACGTGGAGCACAACGGGAAGTCTGAAATATGCACGTGCCTTGCACACAGCCACCCTGCTTCCAAACGGCCAGGTGCTTGTGGCCGGGGGGCAGGAAAGCGACAGCGGCGGCGATCTTTCAACCTGCGAGATTTACGATCCAAATACCGGAGTGTGGACCGAGACAGGGATTCTCAGCACTGCACGTGATTCTCACACTGCTACCCTGCTCCAAAACGGGTTGGTGCTTGTGGCCGGGGGCGCGAGTTCCGGCATCCTCCTCTCTGAGTGTGAGATCTACGATCCGGCTACCGGAGCGTGGAGCACGACGGGAAGCCTCGCCGTAGTGCGTGAGTGGCACACGGCCAATCTGTTTGATAGCGGCCAGGTGCTCGTGGCCGGGGGAAAGATCACCCCCTCCAGGGATGCTTCTGACTGTGAGCTTTACGATCCGTCTACCGGAGCGTGGACAGCGACGGGAAGTCTCCCCAATTATATGCGGTATTGGGACACGGCCACCCTGCTTCAAAACGGGCAGGTGCTCGTGGCCGGAGGTTTTAACGGCGGCGGCGCACTTAGCGCCTGTGAGATATACGGTGATTTTAATTTTCCCGGAGCCCCGACAGCGGTAACGGCAGCGCCCGGCGACGCTCTGGCGACCGTCAGCTTCACGGCCCCGGCTTCAGACGGCAACCTCGACATTATCTCCTACACTGTGACATCCAGCCCCGGTGGAAGAACGGCCTCGGGGACCAGCCCGATAACCGTAACGGGCCTGACCAACGGGAGATCTTACACTTTCACGGTCACGGCAGTCAACGCGGTTGGGACAGGCCCGGCTTCAACACCCTCAAACAGCATGACGCCCGGCGTAGTGCCAGGGTGGCCCACATCGCCAACGGCAAGAGCCGGCAACGGTTGGGCAATTGTAGGCTTTAAGGCGCCGGCAACAAGTGGCGGGCCCGCAATTACGGGCTACACTGTGACCTCGAGTCCGGGCGGCATAACAGCCACGGGTGCGGGAAGCCCGATAACGGTGCAGGGCCTGACTAACGGCACTGCCTATAGATTTAGGGTAACGGCGACCAACGCCATCGGGGCCGGTCCGTCCTCAGGTGCCTCCAACGCCGTAATTCCAGCTACACCGCCCGGCGTACCGGCAATCACCGGGGCGAAAGCGGGCAACGCCGAGGCAACGGTTAGCTTCACTGCCCCAGCCAACGGTGGAGCCGTCATAACGCGCTACACCGTGACGTCGAATCCCGGCGGCATCCTGGCTGAAGGTCATGCAAGCCCGGTAACTATCAGAGGGCTAACCAACGGGACGCCTTACACATTCACGGTAACGGCTACAAACGGGATTGGGACCGGTTCGCCATCCGGTTCCTCCAACCAGGTAACTCCAGCCACATTGCCGGGCGCCCCGACAGGTGTAACGGCAACGCCCGGTCCGGGCCAGGCAACGGTGAGCTTCACGCCCCCGAGTCTAAACGGCGGCAGCCCCATTACCTCCTATACCGTGACATCCAGCCCCGGAGCGAAGACAGCCTCAGGGACCGGCAGCGCTATAACAGTGACGGGGCTGACCAACGGCACTGCCTATACATTCACCGTAAAGGCGGCTAACGAGATCGGGACAGGTCCGGCGTCAAGTCGTTCCAACAGAGTAACGCCTGAAGCCCCGTAGCGTGGGCAGAAAAGAAGCGTTGCCAACCGGTCGAGAAACAAGAGTGCGTTCGCCTGGGCCGTTCGAAAATTATCGGTCCGGTGTGCCTTGAAAAATTCAAAGGAGAGTTTGTCCGCGGGCAACTCCGGGCTAGGCATCATTGCTTCTTGGAGTTCTGGCGCAACGATTCCCATATACGGTCGATTCCCATCTTTGCCCTGACCTCGCGAATCGTTTCCGCAGCGATTTGCCGCATCTTGAGCGTTCCGCTCCAGATAATTTCATCAATAAGGCCGGGTTTGCTCTTGAACAATGCCATCCGCTCGCGAAAGGGGCGCAGGAAGTTGTTCAAGGCCGTGGCGAGTTTTTCCTTCACCTCCCTGTCGCCGACTTTCCCGGCGCTATAGCGTTTTGCAAGGTCCTCTATTTCCGAGCGATCCTCGTTGAAAATCCGGTGATAAATAAACAGGGGATTTCCTTCGACAGTACCGGGGATATCGGCGTGAATGCGCTTTGGATCGGTGAACATCCCTCTGACTTTGGCCGCGACTGTTTGTTCGTCATCGCTCAAAAAAATGGCGTTTCCCGCCGACTTGGACATTTTCCCTCGATTGTCCGTTCCAACAAGCGCTGGAACGTCGCTTGAAAGCGGTTCCGGTTCAGGAAACACGGTGCCGTAAGTGGAGTTGAACTGGCGTGCCAGTTCTCGTGTGATTTCAACGTGGGCCAGATTGTCCCTGCCGACAGGGACTAGGTGGGCACGGGCAAGCAAAATGTCTGCGGCCTGAAGGATCGGGTATCCAAGAAGACCGAAGGGAAGAGACTCCTCCGCTATGCTGGCGTCCTGAGCCATCTGTTTGATACTCGGAAGGCGCAGCAGGCGGTTTACAGACACAAGGTTCTGCAGATATGTATGAAGTTCGTGGGTCTCGGGCACGGCCGACTGAAGATATATGGCGCTCCTTTCGGGGTCTATTCCCGAGGCCAGGTAGTCGAGCACAAGGCCTCGAGCATTCAAAAGGATTTGCTTTATATCCTCACTGCTCTTTTTTGTGGTAAGCATGTGCAGATCGGCGACTACGATGACCGTTTCATACTCGTACTGGTGCTTCACACGTGCGGCTATACTTCCCACCCAGTGCCCAAGGTGCAATCTGCCGGTCGGGCGGTCACCGGTGAGGATCCTCTTCGGTCCCTCGTAACCCTTTTGTCCAGTCATTTTCTATTTCTGTAACCGTTCACTGCAGAGTGCGCAGAACACCTGACGACCTGGAAGGTTTTTACAAGTGTCCCAGCAGACGCATGCGTTCCTCGGAAGCGGCGATCCGTTCCTGCTCGAGTTCCGCCCTGATCAGCCTCAGGCGCTCCAGTTCAAGCAAAGCCGCTTCTCGCCCGCGCTCATTCGTTCGGGTGATCTCATCCTTCAGGGCGCTGGCTCGCAGGGAGGCTTCCCTGATTCTGTCCAGGACCTCTTGCTCTCTTCTCGTAAAAATAGCTTTCTTATCCGCACAGGTGAGGCCTGCGGGTCTGATTGTTTCCTCATCACATGAGCAGCATCCCACACCTTCGTCAAACTGATCCTTCGTCATATGGTTCCCTCCAATGCAATAATGATTGCGAACCTTGAATATGATAATCTTCGCCGCAGGTTTGCGAAAGATGGGCGGAAAACAACGCCGGCATTTAAGAGGTGTAGACCAGGAGTTTTTATATCGCACCGGAGGGCGGTTTTTCAGCAGGCGTCATGTGAATCGAGAAAGAATCAGACTCCGACGCAGATTTGCCGATACTTGCAGGCAGGCTGGTCGCAGTAGCCGGAGGATTTGGCGAAACAGTCAGGGTTGCCCTCTTGAGCCTGCCGTTTGCGATAGAGAGGAGTCAAAGCTTCCTTGAGGCATTCAGCGCAAAGACCGTGCGAGTACCCATCGATGTTGGGGTTCCCGCGTCCCCATGTTTTATGGCATCTAATACATTGAAACATCATAAGTCATTCCTGGTTGTGAGTGGTTCGCAAAAATAACTTATTCTGCTGTTTTAAAGAGCAATGTTTATGCCAGCGACTCCCTTTTGCATCCTTCCCGGTCTGACAGCATTGCCCTCACACCGTTGTCAAAAATTGGACTAATTTTTTCCCGCACAGTCACATTTCTTTCACTTCAGCCTGTGCGGCAAATCGTCTCCGTTTAACTATTGGATCGGACCTTTAATAGTTAAACTTGAAGATTGTGTTACAATTTGAGAAAAAAGGGCATGCCCTGTGCCGAGGGCGCCAGGCGCTGGAGGCAAGTGTGTGTTTTTCTGATTTTTAACCCGGGTTGGCATATTCTTGAGCTACTCGACGGAAGGAGTAGATGTGCGGAAAATAATTCTCATCATGTCAGTTTTTTTGCTCGCGGCCTGCATATCCGAAATAAAACCTTATTTAAAGCCCGCAGAAGTCGACATACCAAACAGAATAGCTAATCAGCAGAAGTGGCTGGACAAGGACGTGGCCTCGAAAGCAATCCCTTTCGAAGAGGCAATCCCCATCAGGGATAAAATCAAAAAGATCAAAGAAGATTACGACCGGCTGCAAGCTGCAGGGGGGATTACCGCCAAGGATTCCAAAAAAATAAACGGAATGCTTGACCAAACCAGCGAATTGATTTTCCGGGCAACACAAAAACGGCAGCAAAAGACCTCTAACTATTAGTTTTTGGCGCGCGGTTTTTTCGTTATCCCGATCACATTGGGAACAGGCAGTGGAAATTGGAGGGAATTTTTTTCAAGGCCTCCCCAGACCCCGTATCTTTCGAGGGTCATCCTCGACGTGGAGAGATAAAGTGAAGCTTGAGGTCCGCCCTCGAGATACATTGCGCTCTTTAGCGAAAGCGGAAGAGAGAGCAGGATGTCTATGAAGTCATGAACCGAAAGGGGAGTCCTGCTGAAAAGAAACAGGATATTCCCCTGGAAGTCCATCCCAACCGCCAGGGTGCTCCACTTGGAATCCTGCCTGCCCCAGACGTTTTGCTGGCTGCAGGAAATCATGCGTATACTTTGTACGAATGACTGGTATTTTTGACGCAAGTCGTTAAAATCCTGACATTCACGATCAATGAGCTGTATATCGGGGAGATTTTCTCCTACAGGGTTGAACGCCAGGATGGTATTGGCCTTGCTGAGCCTCGGATTGTTAACATGACCGAAGTTCTTCATGAAGCCCACACTGGTCAAACCGTTCTCTTGGAACATACCGGCGTTTACGGCCGCAAGCATTTGATACTTCAAAGCCCATTCTTTGGTGGTGAGAGACTCTTTTCCGAGTTCGGTGGCGCACAGAAGCCGAAACGAATAACGTTGGGGGTCGATCTTAACCACCGTGATCTCGTAAGGGCCGTTGTCAAAAACCGACTCGAATTCGGCTACAAGCAAACCTTCATCGGCTTCCTTCCAAGGTATGGTTACGCTGGTGAAGGAGAAATGGCAGAACAAAGAAAGCAGGCCGAACGCTGCCAGGCAGAAGGCCGTGATTTTAAGCAGGAAAGATACCCGCATGGTCTTTGCCCCTCAGACCGAATAGTTACATCTATCGGACGCCGCCGGCCAGTCGGCGAGACGCCTCATTGGCGTTGCTTGAGTTGAGCGATCTGCGCGTCGAGTTCCGCTCTGACAGTCTCAAGCATTTCCTTGCGCTTGCTTGCCCAGCCCTTGTCCGTCTCAAGGCTGGGAGTCACGGCGTTGCCGAATATACCTTTTTTCAGAAGATCGACTCTGACGCGATCGACCGCCTGGTCCTCTTCGGAATGGACCTTCTCGCGGAAATGATGCAATATGGCCTCGATGCCTGAAATATCAAAGTCCAGGCCGTTTTTCATCAAATCGAGCAACCGTGTGTTGTCGGCGTCGGGATCGATCTGCCTGCCAATCTCAGCGGCTGCTTCCTCTCTGCCGGAAGCGCCTTCCCCAAGTTGGTTCAATTCCGCCTTGAACTTGTCCAGGCTGATTCGCCCATCAAGGTATTTACGGGCAAGCCCGCTTACGGCCTCTTTGAACGCCGCAGCGGCCTGCTTGCTTTTGTCCTCCTCGGTCATGCGAAGATGGCGTGTCCTCTCCATGACGAGGTCCAGGGTGCTCTTTATTTCGGCCATTTAGAACCTTTGCGAATCGGCAACCGGCATTAGGCCGCTTACCTGAGAGAAAACCGCTATTTTGGCCCCCCTTTAGGGATAGTCAAACCTTGAGCCTCAGTTTGAGCGCGATGTTTCCGGATGGAGACCGGTTATTTGAGCGCCAAACCTATAGCCCGCATCCAGCGCACGCAGGTTCGACTCGATTAGCCTTTCAGGCAGGATTCGCTGCAGCGCCGTCTCGAAGCTCGTTTTGGAAGCCTGCAGCAGGCCGGTTCCGGCTAATACCCCCACCATGATTACATTCGAGCTGCGCTCGGCGCTGACAGACTTTGCCAGTCCATCGGCATCAACCCGGATCAGGCTCCCAACGTGAGATTCGACCATTTTGAAAATTGCATCCCGGTCAGGATAAGCGCTTTGGCCGATTGTAACAGTGAATGGCGCAATGGGCTCAATGTTGGTTATGACCACCGTTTTCGGGTTGCATTTCGGCAGCGCGCGAGCAGCCTCGAGCGGTTCAAACGCGATCACAATGTCGGCTTCGCCGTCGGCGATGGTTGGACTGAGGGCGCGGCCCATTACGACGGAGGACTCAACGACCCCGCCCCTTTGCGCCATGCCGTGAATCTCGCTCATCAGAACCGGGATATGCTCCTCCAGAACGGCCTCACCGACGAGGCGAGTTGCAAGAAGGGTCCCTTGACCCCCAACACCCGTAAAAAATATGCGCAAAGCTCTAATTTCTTTTCCCATCGGCATGATCTCTCTTTTCATCAAATCCTTTTAGCACTTATCGAATCGCAGATTTGTGAGCAAACGCTGCACCCGCTGCAAAGGGATTCGTTAATGAAAACGTGCTCGACCCCGCCCGAAGATTCCACGAAAAAGGCCGGGCAGCCGAGTTCGGTCAGGCATTTCTTGCAATCTGCACAGGATTTGGATTCGTCGGTCCGAAAAACTATTTTCTTTTGCTTTTTGGTTATCCGGGCCTCAAAAAGAGGGCACGGGCTTTTTGAGATAATGACCGCAACCCCGGTTTCGTTAATCTTGTTCTTGAAATCCTCTAATACCGTTTGGCTCTTCTTGACCTGGAGGGGATTAATCGTTGCGACGTGGCTTACTCCGCATCCCCGGACAAGCTTTTCCAGACTAACTTTGGGCTCGACCCTCCCCTTCGCGGTCAACTCCACCCCTGGATGAGGCTGATGGCCTGTCATGGCGGTAGTTCCATTATCGAGAATTACGAGTAAAATTTTATGGCCGTTTGCTACGGCGTTTACGAGCCCGGGTATTCCCGCATGGAAAAATGTGGAATCGCCGATGAAAGCGACCACAGGCCGGTCCAGCACCTTGCTGAATCCTCCCGCCGTGGACACGCCCGAACCCATGCAAATGAGGAAGTCGGCCATTTTAAGCGGTGGAAGAATGCCCAGGGTGTAACATCCGATGTCGGTGGGATAGACCGCTTCCTCGCCAAAGACCTGCTTCACCGAATAATAAGTCGCTCGGTGGGGGCAGCCGGGACAGAGATTGGGCGGCCTTTGCGGAAGCTCAGGCGCTTCGTAGACTTTCGGCTGCTCGTAATCGATGCTGAAAAATTTGCTGATTGCGTTTTTTACCTTTACCGAATCAAGCTCGAAAGCTTGAGGAATCAATCCCTTGCCTTTGCCTGCAATGTCAACCGGGAGTTTTGATTCCTGCGCGCAGATCTTTGCGGCCTCTTCAATGAATGGCTCTACTTCTTCAACCACCAGTGCCCTCTTTACGCCGCCAAGAAATTCTGCGATCAGGGCTTTGGGCGGTGGATAGGTGAAGCCCAGCTTCAGGATCTTGATTTTATCCTCCAGGCCCATGCCGGCTACGGCATCGAGCACGTGGAGAAAGGAGACCCCGCTTGTAATGATGCCCAGATCGCCCTTTCCGGAAATAAAATTAAGAGGGTTGCCCTCGGACTCATCGAGCAACCTTTGGCCCCTTTCAAGCAAGGCCAACCGCAAATTGCGGCCCACAGCGGGAATTAAAACCAGGTTAAAAGGGTCCTTTTTGAATTCACCCGAAAAGCCCTTTACTGTCGGAATCGAGCCGATCTCTACAGGCCCCCGGCAATGGTTTATACGCGTTGTGGTGCGCAGAAGGCATGGCGTACCGAATTTTTCGGAAATTCTGAAGGCTTCAAGGGTCATCCGGTGAGCTTCCTGTGGAGTCGATGGCTCGAGCATCGGGACCCCGGAGAGCTTTGCATAGTATCTGCTATCCTGTTCGTTCTGACTCGAATGAAGCGATGGATCGTCTGCTACGACGATCACCATGCCGGCTTTTACCCCAACGTAGGCAAGACTCATAAAAGCGTCGGCGGCCACGTTGAGACCGACATGTTTCATCGAGCATAGGCTCCTCACGCCGCAAATCGCCGCTGCGCAGGAAACTTCTACAGAAACCTTCTCGTTTACCGAGTACTCGACGTATATCCCGGCTTCACCGCCCAACTGGGCGAAACGGTCGATAATCTCCGAAGATGGTGTCCCCGGGTAGGCTGCCACAAAGCGAACTCCGCTTTCGAGCGCCCCGCGCACAATCGCTTCGTTGCCCAGAAGAAATTGCGGCTTGCCGGTTGGAGCAATCAAGAGTTCGTGCATCAACTGTCCTCCATTGTCATTTCGAGCCTGCGATCGACAAAAGGTTTAACCCTATCGCCCTCACGCTTGAGCGAACCTCTTTCGACCAGCTTTATTCTGGGAGTTATTCCAATAAAAGTAGCTATCTTCCTGCTCATGAAATCGAGAAGGCTACGCTGCTCCCTCATCTTGTCATAGAAAAGCTGCTCGGTCACCTCGACCCAAATCTCAAGCTGGTCCTGACGCCCGCGACGGACAGCCACCAACTGAAACACCGGCCGTTCTCCCTTGATCTGCTGCAGGATATCCCCGATTCTGTCCGGGATTATGTTTATGCCCTTGATCACCAACACATCATCGCAGCGTCCGTATATCCTGCTGATCCGGCGGGTGGTGCGCCCGCAGGAACAGGGTTCGTCCGTGATCGTGCAGATGTCCCCCGTTCGAAAGCGTATTATCGGGAAAGCCTCTTTGGTGAGCGTGGTCAGGACCAATTCGCCTTTCATCTCAGGACCCAGAAGTGTCCCCGATGCCGGGTCGATCACTTCCGGATAGAAATGGTCCTCCTGGATGTGCATTCCGCACTGATGGAGACACTCGCCTGCTATCCCCGGGCCAAGGACTTCCGTTATTCCGTAATTATCGGTCACCTTGACAAAAAGACGGTCCTCGATTTCACGGCGCATTTCCTCCGTCCATGGCTCACCGGCACATATGCAGCACTTGAGGGAAAGACTCTTGGCGCTTACGCCCATCGAATCCATTCTGTCGGCGATTATGAGAGCATAGCTGGGAGTGCAGACCAGAACAGTAGTTCTGAAATCCTGCATTATTTTTATCTGTCTTTCAGTGCGTCCGACGGAAGTAGGCAGAACGGAGGCTCCAATGCGCTCTGCGCCGTAATGGATGCCCAACCCGCCCGTCAGCAGACCGTAGCCCAAGGTTATCTGTATCACATCATCCTGCACTACTCCGCCCGCGCTTAGAATACGCGCGACCAGTTCGCTCCAGGTCCGAAGGTCCTGCCTTGTGTAGCCGACAACGCGAGGATTTGTGGAAGAACCCGAAGACGCATGGACCCGGACTACCTCGCGAAGCGGCACGGCAAACATCTCATAAGGATAGCTCCGGCTTATGTCCTGTCCGTTCGTGAAAGGCAGCCGCTCTATGTCGCTTATCTCGGTAAAATCGTCCTCAGGCCTGAAATCCATCTCCTTGAATCTGCGCCGGTAGAATGAGACGTTCTTATAGACGCGGTTCAGAGTGGCCTGAAGACGCTCGAGTTGCGTCTGACGCAGGTCCTCCCTGGACATACTCTCTTTTTCCGGTTCCCAGATCGGCATGGGTTATCCTTGATTAGTGAATAGTGAATAGTGAATAGTGATTAGAAAAAGAAAGGGAGCCCCTGCCCGTTTTTAGTGAATAGTGAACAGTGAATAGTGATTAGAAAAAGAAAGGGGGCCCCTGCCCATGAGAAGAGTTATCTTTTCTATCCATCTATCCCATTCACCATTCACCATTCACCATTCACTATTCACTGCTTTCATCACGCTTCCCAGATTTGCCGGGCGCCCCGGCCAAGGTAGGCCCGTTTCACTTCCCGGTGTTCGAGCAATTGAGCGCCTTCTCCCTCCAGCACAACTTTCCCTGTCTCCATCACATAACCTCGGTCGGCAATCTTGAGCGCCGCGCGTGCGTTTTGCTCGATCAGCAGGATTGTCCGGCCCTCCTCTTTGAGCTCCAAAATTATGGAGAATATATCCTTTGTAACCAGCGGGGCCAAGCCCATTGACGGCTCATCGAGGATCAAAAGCTGCGGCCTGGACATGAGCGCCCGGCTTATGGCAAGCATCTGCTGCTCGCCCCCGCTCAAAGTTCCGGCCAACTGCCTGCGACGCTCCTTTAGGATCGGAAACCGATTATAAAGGCGATCCATGTCCGTATGCAACTGCTCGGGGTCTTTGCGATGAATGAATCCTCCCACCAGCAGGTTGGCTTCAACAGTCATCGCGGAAAAGATTTGACGACCTTCCGGCGCCAGCGAAATTCCTTTACGGACAATGTTTTCCGGCGCGAGGCCTGCAATTTGTCCTCCGAGAAACTCTATGCTCCCCCTGGACAGCCTGGCCATGCCGCAGATAGTGTTTACCAGAGTGCTTTTCCCGGCGCCGTTGGCCCCAACCAGCGTGACAACCTCACCTTTGCGCACATGCAGCGAGACGCCCTTGAGGGCATGAATGTTTTCATAATACGTATGTAGGCTTTTGACGGTCAGCATCGAATCTTCACGTCAGTATCCCGGCCGTTTTCCAAGCCAAGGTAGGCTTCCACCACGGCGCTGTTTTCCTTGATTTCAGCGGGGTTTCCAGATGCCAGCACCTTCCCGAAATCAAGCACCAGGATGCGGTCCGATATGTCCATAATCAGATTCATATCATGCTCGACGAGCAGCACGGTTATGCCAAGTTTTTTTATCTCCTGGATTAAATCGCCCAACTCCTCGGTTTCCCTCATGTTGAGGCCTCCGGCCGGCTCGTCTAGAAGGATGAGCCGCGGCTCGGTGGCAAGAGCCCGAGCGATTTCCAGCATCTTTTGCTTTCCGAGCGGGAGCGTTCCCGCATCAAGCCCTGCAAGATCAGCAAGGCGGACAAATTCGAGGTATTCGAACGCTTTTTTCCGGATGTGTTCTTCTTCCGAGCGCATTCCAGGCAGCCTGAAGCCGGCGGCAAGAAAGCTTCGCCGAGTCTTGGGATGCCTACCCAACATGACATTTTCGAGCACCGTCATCTTCTTGAAAAGGGCCACATGTTGAAAAGTTCTCGAAACCCCGAGCCTTGCAATCTTATGGGGGGCAAGGCCTTCAATGCGGTACCCTTCGAAACTGATCCGGCCCTTTGACGGCTCGAGTATCCCGCTTATGCAGTTGAATAGAGTGGTTTTGCCAGCTCCATTTGGGCCGATAACTCCCTGGATTATCCCATCCGGTACTTCGTAGTCTATTCCCTGAAGGGCCGCTACTCCACCGAACAGTTTCTCAAGGCCCTCTAACTGCAGAATAGGGGCATTGGATCGGGAAGCCGCCTTGCTCATGATCCGGCGTCCTCGAGTGCGGAAGCTCTTTTCTCGCCCCGCCTGGCGATCATCGAGGCCAAAGAAACTATGCCCCCCGGCAGGAAAAGTGCCACGGCGAGAAGTATCGAGCCATAAACAAGGATTTCGAATTGAGCGAACATCCGGAGCCACTCATTTCCGACGAAAGTCATGAGAACTGCCCCGACGATCGCTCCCCAAAGGCTCTGCATGCCTCCCACCATGGCCATCAGCATGAACCGGATTGACCACATGAGGTTGAAAGAGCTTGGGTTTATGCAGCCAACGTAGTGGGCGTAAAGGCTTCCGGCAATGGCGGCAAGTACCGCGCTCAGAATAAAGACCCGGACTTTGTAGCTCGCAGTGGGCACCCCCATGCATTCGGCCGCTTTTTCCTCTTCATGGATGGCTCTTAGCGCACGTCCCACCCTGGAATGAAGCAGTTGGAGGCAAAAGATCAGCGCACAAAAGACAATGCCCCATACGAGATAATACCATGCTATTTCGCTGGTGATGTTATACCCGGCGACTCGCAGCGTTGGAATGTCGGTCATCCCGGACGGGCCGCCGGTCCAGTTTACCTCCTCGGCTAAAACGATGTTTACTATCACGCCGAACCCAAGGGTGGCCATGGCGAGATAGTGGCCTCTCAGGCGCAGTGCCGGCATTCCGATGATCCAGGCTACCAGGCCGCTTAGAACCATTCCGGCAGGCATGGCGATCCAGGGATTGAGGCCGAATTTGGTTGTCAAAATACCCGATGTGTATGCGCCTATGCCGAAAAATGCGGCTTGAGCAAGACAAATCTGACCGGCATAGCCCATCAGGAGACTCAATCCTATGCACACCAAGGTGAAAATGCCCGCAAAGACCATGACGTCCACGTAATTGGAGATGGCTTTGATTTTGGTAACCAGCATGGGAAAGGAGCAAATGAATATTGCGGTCCCCAGCAGGATCAGCCAGTTTTTTTTGCCCATCCTAATTACCTAATATCTCTTGAGCTTGGCAGCTTCCCCGCTGCCGAAAAGGCCTTCGGGTTTGAGGAAAAGAACAAGCAGGAGCAGAACAAGTGCAACAGCGTCCTTGTAACCCGAAGAAAGATACCCCGCGCAGAATGACTCCGCAAGTCCGAGAATTACCCCGGCAACGAGCGCTCCGAAAAACTGTCCCAATCCGCCGAACACTGCGGCCCCGAAACCCTTGAGGCCGAGTAGCGCTCCCCTGTCGTATTCCATCATCGAAACGGGTGTGATTATGACCCCTGCTGCAGCCCCGATCGCCGCACTCAGTATGAACGAGAGCAGGACCATGTGCCCGACCGGAATGCCCGCGAGCCTTGCTGCACTGGCATTATTGGCGCACGCAAGCATGGCCTGTCCATAAATCGACTTTCGAAAAAAGAGGGTAAGCCCGATGATAATCAGGGCGCAGATACCGATGATCCAGAGCGCCTGAGGCTGGATCGCGGCCCCGGCAATCCTGATCGGTCCGCCGGAACTGAACGGGGGCAGGCTGTAAGGATCTTTTCCCCACCACAGAAGAGCACCGCCCTTGAGCATAATGGAAAGAGCAAGGGTGATGATTATAAGGGAAAGAACACTTGTGTCCCGCGCACGCCCGATTATCAACCTGTCCATCGCCAGGCCGACACATCCAGTCAGAACGACCGAGCACAGAAAAGCCGCATATAGCGGAAGGTGAAGGGTACCGGCAAAGAATACCGCAAAAAGGCCCCCCAGCATCACGAACTCACCCTGAGCGAAATTTATGATCTCGGTCACGCTGTAGATGGCGTTGTAGCCAATCGCCACCATGGCGTAAATTGCGCCGATCGTGAGCCCGCTTATCGCGTATTGAAGAAAGTCGCTACCCAAAAGTTATGTACGGCCTGGCCGCCTCCTCCCGTTGCCGAAGAAGTCACTTCGTTCCACAGATCCCCCACAAAACTTCCGGCATGTTCGTCTAACATTTCATCCGGAAAAGAGTAAACAGTTTTTTCACGAAGAACGAAAGACGGAGGACGGAAGACGGAGAGGGGAGCAGGGAACGGAGAGCAGGAAAAAATTCCTCTTGGTTTTATCGCTTCGCGAGGAGCAGTGAGAATCAAATTTCTCAATCCCTCAATCTCTCGAATCCCTCGATCTCTCAATCCCTAGCGTGGTCCTACCCCAACCCCTGTTTGGCCGCCGAACGGAGCGTCACGCCCCTAGTGACTCCGATCTTCAGCGCTTTCAAGCGCTTGGAGGCCGCCGCGCGAGCTACTCCAAGCCGACGCTGCCCCGGCCGGGCTGTTTCCATCCCGGATCAATTGTAAGAGTGTGTCATCATTAATCTTTTTCTTTGCCATGGAAACATCCTGGAAACATTACGGGAATTTTTTGTTTACTGCCGTCATGCCAGTTGACTCTCAAAATGAGCACCACAAACACACTAGATCCACCGCAGGGGCGCAGAGTGCGCAGAGATGGAAGTCCGGCATTCGAATAGCTGGAACTGTTTGCCATCTCACTCTGCCGATGCATTTGGTCCCTTTTTCCGAATGGAAACACATGGAAACATTATGGAAACATATGGAAACATATGGAAACTTTTGGGAGACTGTTTCCATTTGCGTTCACCGCAGAGACGGGGCATAGACAGGCCATGGAGAGACGCAAGGGCTATCACCGCAGAGAGCGCAGAGGACGCGGAGAAAGCAAGTCGAACGAATACAAAACTAAAAGAGCCAAATCACTGTTTGCTTAAGGTTTTGTTACATGTCTATTTTCTTTCTCCGCGCTCTCTGCGGTGAATAGCTCTTGCGTCCCGTTTCTGCGGTGGATCTGTTGTTTTCCCCCACAGTCTGGCACACTCTGAGAGGACGTGCAAAACGGCAACCAGAAACGGCAATAGATGTGGCAATAGAAGCGGCAACCTGAAGTGGCAAAAAGGCAGTGAATGGTGATTAGTGAGAAAGCGCCGGTCAAAGCCGGCAAGGAGTAGTGGATGAAAGAGCCATACGGTGAAGGCCCAGCGAGCCACACCGGCCCCGAGTCATGCGCCGATGTCCGTGAGGACATAGGTGAAGCGTTGACAGGGGTACACACAGGCCAGCCATTGAGCTGCGAAATCAACTCTTTCGGAGTGCCGACGGCGTTCACTAGTGCGGAAGGCAATATCGCGCATGGCGCTAGCCGCGAGTCATGGGCGGACCCGGCGCAGTCTAAGACCCTGAGCATGTGTGGAAACTCTTTGCACGGAAACCGGGAGATCCCGAAGGTACCCGTCCAGGATGGTAGGGCGGGTCGGCCGGAAAAGGCTGATTGCCGTACGTCCGGCGTGTACGCCTGCGGGAAGTCAGACGATTGCATAGTACCTGAGAAGCCATCGAACAAGAGCGGCGGCCCGCCTGCGGAGATGGCGGAGGGAAGGCAACCGACCGAGAGGAACTCCCTGCAAACGGCCACGGCCCGAACGCAGAGTCGGGCGGAAGTGTCGATCGGATTGCAGGGTGTGCGTGAAGCAGCGCGCAAACAAGAGCATGTGCAACTTAACGCCCTACTGCACCATGTCACGGTCAACCTCCTGCATGAGAGCTTTTATGCCCTCAAGCGTCAAGCAGTTCCGGGAGTAGACGGGATGACATGGCGAGAGTACGAAGATGGTCTGGGAGATCGCCTGGTCGATCTGCATGAGCGCATCCACCGGGGTACCTACCGCGCACAGCCTTCCAAGCGCGCCTATATTCCTAAAGGAGACGGAAAACTTCGTCCTCTGGGAATAGCAGCCCTGGAAGATAAGATTGCCCAGCAAGCGGTGGTGATGGTCCTCAATGCCATCTACGAGGAAGATTTCCTGGGCTTCTCCTATGGATACCGGCCAGGGCGCAGCCAGCACCATGCGCTGGATGCTCTTTTTGTCGGAATCACGGAGAAAAAGGTCAACTGGGTGCTTGAAGCAGACATTCGGGGGTTCTTTGACACCATCGACCACGGATGGCTCATGAAGTTTATCGAGCACCGGATCGCCGATCCGAGGATTCTTCGCCTGATTAAGAAATGGCTTCGGGCAGGGGTCTCGGAAGAGGGCGTCTGGTCCAAAACAGAAGTCGGTACCCCCCAGGGTGCGGTCATTTCGCCACTGCTCGCCAACATCTACCTGCACTACGTGCTGGATCTGTGGGCGAACCAGTGGCGCAAATGCAAAATCAGGGGAGACATGATCATCGTGCGTTACGCCGACGATTTTGTCTTGGGATTCCAGTACCGGGAGGAAGCCGCGCGGTTTCTGCGGGATGTTGGGGAGCGAATGCGCAAGTATTGTCTCGCGCTGCATCCCGACAAGACACGGCTCATTGAGTTTGGCAGATTTGCTGCGGAACGACGGAGGGAGCAGGGCCTGGGTAAGCCCGATACTTTTGATTTCCTGGGTTTCACCCACATCTGCGCAACGACCCGGAACGGAGAGCGATTCACCATCAAGCGCAAGACCATAGCCAAAAGGCTGCGGAATAAGCTGAAAGAGGTGAAGCAGATTCTTCGCCGTAGACTTCACGATCCCATCGCTATACTGGGCGAGTGGCTCAGGTCGGTTGTGCAGGGCTTCATGAATTACTACGCGGTACCCGGTAACCTTGCCAGCATCAGAGCTTTCCGCACCCAGGTTGCTCGTATCTGGCTTCAGGCGCTTCGGCGCAGAAGTCAAAAACATCGGCTCGCCTGGGACAGATTCCGTCGGCATGTGGACAGATGGCTTCCAAGATGTCGGATTTTGCACATGTATCCCAATGATCGCTTTCACGCCATACACTCGAAGTAGGAGCCGTATGAGGTAATTCCTCACGTACGGATCTGTGCGGGGGGTGCCGGGTAACCGGCATTCCTACCGCGATATAGTGAATCGTGAGAAACGAAACGCGAAGCATACGGGCGTATAATGAGCAGAAACTGTGCTGAGAACATGGAAGGCGAATTTGAGAAAGACGAGAAGTCACCGCCGGATTTCCGGGAACGGGCAGATCGGGCCTCAGCAAACCTGTGGTTCTTTACAGCGTTGATTTCAGTGTCAAATACAGCACTTCAAGGCTCCAGGACAGCCAATCAGGACCACTCTTTCCCTGCGCTGTAAAGCTTTAGCGGGTCCGACCCCAAACCTCTGGTAAAGAATTAATGGGTGTTCCTGTATCGAACCGCGCCGCTCGGTTTAGCAGCTTCTTTTCTCTTGCAAGAGGTCATATTTTAAGTAATTTCAGATTGATACATAAGTTAGATTGAATCTTGTCCGGATTTGAGATACCAATAAATTACATGTTTTGTATATATTTGATAAGAATTAATCATATTGGATTTCGGCCTCAAATGGATTTGAATTGATGGGAAGTCGTGATTCCATATGCCCCCGACAATAAAGCCGGATCAAAGGGTGGGAAACATGCATGAAGTTGCCAAATTCGCAAATAGGCCTCAGAAATCCATTAAAATCCCGAGAAGCGAGAGCCTGTTCGGAGAGAGCGAACAACTCTTCAGGACCTTAGCAGAGAAATCTTTAACAAGCATCTATGTTATCCAGGACGGCCGTTTCCGTTTTATGAACCCGTATGGGGTAGCTCTGGTCGGATATTCTTATGCTGAACTCGTGGAGATGAATGCAGAGGGACTCGTTCACCCTAAAGATATCAAGTCTGTCGAAAAAAATACCAGGGCGATGCTGAAAGGCAAGATCTCGGCTCCTTACGAATTCCGGATTATAACAAAGCAGGGTCAGATCCGTTGGCTCTTCGAGACTGTGACATCGATCTTTTATAACGGCAGGCCCGCTATCCTGGGGAATGCAGTCGATATTTCCGAAAGGAAGGCAGTAGAGGAAAAGCTTAAGGCCTCCGAGTTGTGGTACCGGACCTTATTTGAGACTACAGGGGCCGCGACCATGGTGCTGGAATCGGATACGACCATCTGTGAAGTCAACTCAATTTTTAATTCATACGGATATACTAAGGAAGATCTGAGAATACGAGTTGGAAGAGGCTTGTCAGCGATAAGGATTTTGAAAGGGTATATGCCAATCACAATCTTCGGCGCATTGATCCTCAAGCGCCCCCGCGTTGCTACGGCTGGCAGCTTGTAACCAGGGGGGGCGAGCTCAGGGACATTTATATGACGGCCGACATCATCCCCGGGACAACCAAGAGCATTGTTTCCCTTTTGGATATCACCGAGCTCAAAAAGGCGGAGGAGGCGATCCAGAAGAGGGGGGAGGAACTGGAGAAGAAAACCCACGAGCTTCAAGAGATGAACACGGCTCTGAGGGTGCTTTTGAAGCAAAGGGAACAGGACAGGGTGGATCTTGAAGAGAAGGTTCATTTGAATATTAAGAAACTGGTGCAGCCCTATGTAGAAAGGCTGAAGAAGGACCGTCGGGAGGACAACAGGAGCCTGTCTGATATCGCCATCCTGGAAGCAAACCTTGCGAACGTTGTCTCTTCATTCTCTTATAAACTCAGTTCCAGGCTATTAAATCTGACTCCAAGAGAGTTGCAGATAGCAAATCTGATCAAAGAGGGGAAAACCACAAAAGAAATTTCCGATTTTATGAGAATTTCCGAAAGTTCCATTAATATCACTCGATATAGAATCCGCAAAAAGCTGGGACTGAACAAAAGAAAATTTAATCTCCAGACCTGCCTTTCCGAAATGGAATAGTCCCAGCGACATACATTCCTCTTTCAGACATGGGATCTCCTCCTTTAATAGTTTTCTGCTGAAAAGAATCCTACCTCGAGCTGTTCTAGTTTCTTAGATGCCCCCCCCTTTTTAGAATTGTTTTTTAATTAGTCCGACCTCTCTCGCCTGTTTTTCCAGCTCTTCCCGGAAGTGAGGATGGGCGATGGAGATCATGGCGTTGACGCGCTCGGGGATCGATTTCAGAAAGACATCCGCTACGCCGTATTCTGTTGCGACATACATGGTGTCCGCCCGGGGAGTGGTTATGGCCGCTCCGGGCGGTAGCGTGGCGGTAATGGTCGTCTTCATCTGGCCATCCTTGGTCTGATACGTCGAGGGGAGGCAGAGGAAGCTTTTACCGCCTTTTGATAATGCGGCGCCCCGAACAAAATCGAGCTGGCCTCCGGTCGAGCTATACTGATTGAACCCGATCGATTCCGAGCAAACCTGTCCCGTGAGGTCGGCCATGAGGCATCCATTGATTGAGAAGAGATTGTCGACCTTTGCGAGTTCGTATGGATCGTTGGTAATGCGCACGGGTTTAAGCGTGACCCGGGGATCGGCCATGAATTCATAAAGTTCATTACTGCCGAGTCCGAACCCGGCCACGATGAGTCCGGTCACGGCCCCGACCTGTACAAGATGAAGCATCGAGTCCGTGAACATTTCGGTGTGGATGGACAGGTTCTTCTTGCTTTCCAGCCTGTAACCTACCGCGTTCGCCAGGCCGCCGACTCCGAATTGGATCGCCGCATTATCCGGCAGATAGGGGAGGACGTTGTCAGCGATCTTGTTGTCGGTATCGGTTACGGCCGGCTGCGGGAGTGGGGAAAGCTCATGATCGAATTCGCAGATCGTATCCACGTCGCTCACATGGATACGATGCTCGACCCCATGGACCCCGGGCTGGAACTTATTGACCTGAACAATTTTCTTCTTTGCGTGCCTGGCGACCATGTCATCCCAGCCGACGCCCATGGCGCCGTAAGTCATATACCCGTCATTATCGGGCGGAGAAACCTCAGTCGCAAGGACGTTTGCTATGAAGATGTCTCTCAAGTAGACGTGGAGTTTCGAAAATGCAACCGAGTTGATGGTTATGTTACCGACTTTGAAAAAAGCCCGTTCGTAAGGCCCGCAGAATATAGTATGAGCGTTTATCCTGCCGATATAGTCCGGGGACTGCAGGAACTTAAAAGGATGGAGGTGCAGACCGGAAATGAAATGCACATCCGTGAGCTCTTGAGCTCTATCTGCAAGGGCGTCCAGAAACTGGACAGGCCCACCGCAGGCGGCTGCAGACCAGATCCTGTCTCCCGATTGGATGGTTCTTGCTGCATCTTCAACAGACACAAGTTTGTTGAAATAGATTTGTTGCCAACTCATAAAAATCTCTCCTTTCCTTAAAGTTTTATGATGACCTTAGACGCGCTATGGAGAGGGATTCTAAATGCTGAGAGAGAAAACACAATGTTATTACTTTTTTACTGCAATTAACAGAAAGTGTAATTTAGAGGAGGGAGTCTTTTAGAAGCTTGCAATATACCCTTTCTTAGAAGATCTATATTAACCGCGCTATATAAAAGTTGTAATAATAATTTCATAATGAGCAGAAACTATGTTGAGATCATGGAAGGCGAATTTGAGAAAGACGAGAAGCACCGCCGGATTTCCGGAACGGGCAGATCGGGCCTCAGCGAACCTGCTGGTTCTTTACAGCGGTGATTTCAGGGTCAAATACAGCACTTTAAGGCTCCAGGAAAGCCAATCAGGACCACTCTTTCCCTGCGCTGTAAGGCTTTAGCGTGGCCCGACCCCGAACCTACAGAAACTTCTCCGGCGTGCAGTTCGTGACCAAGCTGCCCTTGACCTGGATCGTGGTCAAGTCACTGCGATAAGGGAATGGATGGCGGTTGACCTTATCACCTCCTCCGGGTTGAGAGTATCCGAAGCCGCCAATGTTCGATGTGGTGATGTCAAAGCTGGGTATGGGGAATGCGCGATTTTCGTCCGCCATGGGAAAGGCGCAAAATCTCGAACGGTTCAAATACCGGACAGCTTGAAAAAACACCTGAAACAGTTCGTCGTATGGAAGGCGAGCCGTGGCGAGCCGACAGGCCCCGATGATTACCTGTTTATCGGACAACGTGGACCATGGACGGCGCAGGCAATCCAGTTCTTGGTGAAAAAGCATTTGAAGGCGGTTGGACTTTATGAATCCGAAAAATCCGTCCACGCCTTGAGGCACAGTTACGCCGTGGAGTTCTATCGGCAAGAAAAAGATTTACGAGCACTCCAAAAGCAACTCGGTCACGCCAGCGTTCAAACCACGCAAATCTATGCTGACGTTTCTGTTGCCGACATTCAAAAACAAATCAGGGGTCTGTGGGGGTAGGACAATGGAAAAAGACAGGCAAAAGGTCGAACGCAGACAAACCGGCGTGAAGCTTGACACGGAACTGCTTAAGAAGTTCAAAGTCTTGGCCGCAGAGCGCGAAGTGACCTTGGGTGAGTTACTGGAAGAGGCAATGAAGGACTTCCTCCAAAATGTAAAAGAGCGGGAGGAAAAATAGTTCCGTTCTCGATAATCCAGGAAAGACTCCTCCACAATGAGGGACCGTCTACGTCAGCGAGCGATTGTCTCGTTGCTGAAAACAAACGATAGCCCCCCTAAAATCCTTGCTTCCCAGCTCTTCTTCCTCTTTGACGTAACCCCCCACATCGACAGCATCACCGACAATATGACAGTCGAAAACGTTCTCGTGGCTGTCGGGAACATTCTACGCTCCAAGCAACGCCTCCAGGAAGATGTCGATGCCTGGGCTCGCAATTTATTCGAAGCTGCTGGACTTCCTTGCAGTGTTTCCTCCGCCGCCGGCAACATAGGCAGTGAAGAAAACTCCGCTCCGCCTCCGGTCCTTTCCGTTGTTTGTTCCCAACCGGCAACTTCGAAGACCGTAACCTCACCAACTCCACAGAAAAGACGGACCCGGCGCATTTATCTCGATATGGCAATAAAGCTTCTCGAAAAAGGCTCCTGCACGCACAAGGAGTTGGTGGACGCAATCATGAAGCAGTATCCAGCCTTGAATAGGGAAACAGTCGCAACCTTTGTTTCTGACGTTCAAAATCCCCGATACTCGCCAATAAAGGACAGGAAGGTAGTCAAACAGTCTGATGGGACCTTGATATTCGAAAATAAGATAAAGCCCGTGCTCACCGTGATTGAAAATCCAAACTATGCCGGAACTGAAAAAGCAGACACGCAACCAGTCACAGAGAAACAGGTATCCGGAGGTGATGTATGACCAAAGCGGCTTCATACCTTCGTGTAAGCACTAACGGACAGATCGACGGGGAATCGCTCAATACGCAGCGCATTCAAATCCAGGACTACTGCGCATCAAAGGGCTGGAAACTGGTCAAAGTGTATGAAGACGCCGGCATATCCGGTGCGAAGGATGATCGGCCAGCCTTACAGGCATTGCTGGCGGCAGTTAAAGCGGGAGAAATCGATGCTGTCATTGTCCGGGACCTATCGCGCTTCGGTCGTTCAGCACGGGACCTTTTGAACAATATCCAAACATTGAAAGATTGCTCGGTCACGTTCATCAGCATCAAGGAAGGCATTGACGGAAGCGGTCCCTACGGTCAGTTCATGTTAACAATCCTCGCCGCCATAGCCGAACTGGAAATGGAAATGATTGGCTCCAGAATGCGTGAAAATCGGCTTGCTCGCTGGCGAGATAAACGGATTTTCTGCGGGAAACCGCCTTACGGGTATGGATGGAACGCCAAAGAAAAGCGGATTGAGATTATACCAGAACAGGCCGAAGTTTATTCCCGTGTAATCAGAGAATACCTGGACTTGGGCAAATCGCTGAACGACATCAGCATCGACCTCAACGCCGAAGGCATCCCAACCCGCAACAATGGTTCTTCTAAATGGTCCAGCGGCACGCTCTCCAAAATACTCAAGTGCACTGATTATCGCGGCGAAATCACCGTAAACCAGTACATCACTGACGCGAAAGGCAAAGTTATCAGCCATCGCCCAGCAAGCGAACACATCGTATTCGAAGCTCCGCCGCTGATAACACAGGACAGATGGGACGAACTCCAAAAACGTCTTAACAGCGCCAACTCACGCAGTGGAAGACAATCAAAAGCTTCCCAGGAGTTCTTGCTCCATGACTTGTGCGTTTGTGGAATATGCGGGGCAAAAATGCGGTCCGATTATGGAACACGCCGCATAGACGGCACTCGTTCCCGTCATTACGCCTGTTACTGGCATAAGGCAGGTCCAAAGCTCCGTGAAATCAAAGGTCGCGAGAAATGCCCTTTGCCCGTAATACCCGCCGAACTGCTGGAATGGCAGGTTTTCTATGTTGAACTGATGAAGCAACTCGGACTTGACCCTGACCAGCACTATAAGCCTCTGTTCGATGGAAAATCCAACGGGGACAGCAAAGCCAAGGAGCTTGAGCGGAAGCTGAGCAATCTCCAAGCCAGCCTTAAACGGAAAGAAATCGTCTTGCGAAACCTGGACAGCCTGCTTGAAAGCGATGGTTTTGACTCCGCCGTTTATTCCCAAAAACGCAATAGCTACCTGCTGGAGATAAAAACCCTCGACCAGAAGGTGAAGGAAACCCGGCAAGAACTCGATGAACTCAAGAAGCGAAAGACGGATGAAGCTGAGTTCGCCAAGTTCGTTTCCGAAGCCGATGCTTTCAAAGCCGTTACCCACAAAATCATGAACTTGTCTTTTTCCGGCAAGTATCGGCTACTTCGTGGTGTGCTTGATGGTCCGATTATAGTCGGCCATTCCACACTCATTCCACACGTTGGCCGCGATCCTGAAGATGAAATAATGAAGATATTGGGTAGCTGTGGAATGACGGTTCGCCATAACCAGCCATTATTATTGGAACTCTTGTCCGATAAGCACACCATGAAATCGTTGTGACGGTTGAAACCATCGGGGAGGGGTCAGGGCTGGGTGAAGATCTTGAAGCACACCAGATTTGTCCACAGGCTATTCTATGCTTTGCGATCATGTGGGAGGGGTCAGGGTGGGGTGAGGATCAGGAAGTACACCAGATTTGTCCACGGCTTATTCTATGACTTGCGATCACGGAATACGGGTCAGGAGGGGTGAAAACCACCGTTAAGCACACGTGGGAACTTAGTTGATTACATCCGGCAAAACGGCGGGGCTAGTGCGAGGTTGAACGCATTCCTGAGCACCATAAAGTGAAACGGTTTCCGTTCATGGTTTAAATAGCGCGAACGGTTCATTTTACGTGACCTGAGTCGCCTTTTTTGGTTCTGACAGCGTTGCCTGTTTGTCGTGGTGGATTGAGTAAATCAAAAGCAGCACAGGAAGCAGATATTGTCCGGTAATCAATAAGGTCAGGTCCACGGGTAAAGCAGCCGAGTAATGGAAGAGAACCATTAAGAAATTGTCGATTCTGTGAAAAAGGTGTGTGAGAAAAAGGAACCCAAGTCCTGCGGCGAGTTGCTTCGTCCTAGATTTCCACGGCGTAGAGCGGACCGCGAAAACAAGGGAGGTAAAAGTTACAATGCTGAAAGTTTCAAAATAGACGGGGGTTTGTCGTGAAGGGTTAAAGACATGCCCGAACAGCGAAAAGCCAAAGAGCATGAATTTGTCAAGGAGCCATATATATCCGTGATGTACTTTTATCCACACAAGGAACAAACATCCGGCAATGAGAGCAAACCGGCCCAGAAAGATTACCGCTTTCATAGGAATGCTCCACTTCGTATCTTCCTTATCAAGTGATTTCAGCCACAGCATGAAGCTCAGGAGGACTAAAAACACTGCATAGATTTGCCCCCAAAAGGCATGAACGACCTCGAAGAGGCTCCGGTCGTATTGAGCGGCCATGAAAATCGCTACGAGCCGGACCAGATTACCCAGGTACAATGCCAGGCTTCCCACCAGGAGGCCCGATACCTTCTGTCGTGCCGTGGCAGGCGAAAAGACAATGAAACAGAGGAACATGCCCATCATGAAGACCGGGGTACATTCCGGGATGATTTGCAGGGCGAAGGATTTGCCGGTGACAGTATCCCCCACAACTGACACGGGGACGCCGATCAGGTTCAGGGCTAGACCCAGGGTTTGGGCGGTATGTTCATTGATGGGTCCGGTATATCGGGCTGGCAGAGCAAAGATACAGGCGTATATTCCGATACAGGAGAGGATGAAAACCACCACAAAGCTGAAATTCTTGAAGCGAAGTGTGCGTCGAAACGGGGATGTATCGAGAGGAGCCAAAAGCCCCTCTCGAATTGCGATTTGCTTTTTATTTCGTTTCAGTGATTTGCGTTTAGGCATTCGCCTCCCTGCGCACCCCTAAAATCACGCCTAACGCAGCAGCAGTCAAAAAGAAACTCGCAAGCATGGAAAGCGCTGGACCCTGAGAGGCAGGCGGCGGAGTTCCAAAGGTAGCTTGTATTGTGTTATTAGATGTAACGTTTGATATCGTGTAGGTAAAAACTCCCTGGCCGGGGTTCCATACGGCATTCGCGGTGACGTTCGTCCCGTTGTCGGTCAAGCTCGTTAAGGTGTAACCCGCCGAAGGGGTGATCGTGAAGGTGACGCTGCCGCCGTAATTGACGGTGCTTGAACTTGAAGTTATTGTGCCGTTGCCGCTGCTGCTCACGGTGTCTGTGAATGTCTCTGAAGTGATGTTTACTGGCGTCAAGAGGAAAACGTACTGGGTATCGTTATTCACCCCATACCCCGTGATCTGTCCCGAGTCATTGATCCCGGTAGCACTTATAAGCGTCCATCCCAATGAGGGGTCGATAAGGGTATTCAAGTCTGTCATCTGCCCGTTACTGTAGAGGAAGGCGCGATTGCCACCAGGCGCACCGAAACTTCCCACGACCTGCCCGGAGTTGTTGATTGCCCAACCTTGGGTTCCGGCTCCGAGACTCTGTATCCCAACCCCCGGGGTGTAGAGGAAGCCTTGTAAGGAGTTAGTGTCGCTAGACGTATATAAGTATCCCGTTACCTGTCCGGAGTTGTTGATAGCGACACCATCACTATAAGGGGGATGGAGATATGTTATCCCCGACCCCGGAGTATAGATGAAGGCACCATTGGCCGCTGTTCCCGTGACCTGCCCGTAGTCGTTTATGCCGCTGCTCCAACTTCCATTTATAGTAAGGCCGAGATCTTGCATCCCCTTCCCCGGAGTATAGATGAAGAAGTTCAAAGAGGCATCCCCGGTAGTATAGGAGTATCCCGTGACCTGTCCTGAGTTGTTGACACCGTAACCAAAGCTCATGCTGCCGCCGAGAGTACCGAGATCTGTCATCCCCGATCCTGGGGTGTAGATGAAGGCGTGTAAGGCATTTCCTGCAGTACTGGAGTACCCCGCTACCTGTCCGGAGTTGTTGATGCCCTCACTTTGGTTGAAATCACCGCCGAGGGATGGGAGGTATTGAATCCCCGATCCCGGACTAAAGATGAAGACACCTGAGCCGCCGTTTCCCGTGACCTGCCCGTAGTCGTTTATGCCGCTTGAGGTGCCGCCTTGGTAGAAATAAGAGATGGTATACTGCGCCTGCGCCATGGCAATGGTTGCCAGGGCCGGGATAAGCACGGCCGTTGTGATAAGTAGTCCGAATACTCTGCCGACAATTCCGTTGAACTGTTTCATTGTCACCCCTTTCCGCAAATGATGTACTATCAACAAAGACCTCATCGTTTCCCTGCTCTGAACGAGTCCCCCTTTTGAACCTTCACTCGCATTACGGTCCCCGTCATCAGGTCAGCAAAATACAGCGAAAGTTCTCTTCAGCGTAATTTCACCAAGGCTGGCGCGCGAAGGGATCGCCTTCGTCCGCGCTACGACAGGCTCAAGCAAAGAACCGGGCGCTTTCAGCATAAGCATTAACCCAAGCCGGCTATCTCAGAAATGCAGGAGCTAAAAAAGCAGCGAGACCCGCAGCTTTCCGTCCCCACCGCCCGATGGTCGGCTTTTTCATCAGTCCTACTTTGATGCGTTGAACGCAAAAGTGGGACGATTGTGGTAATTTTACACGGAATACACTTGATGAAGCTTTGCCAATTTGCTGTGACGAAAAAGCCCCAGTCATTCGATGACCATTGGCGGAAATCATGGCTAGCACATTTCCATATGACTTTCATGACGAGGATGTGACAATTCAGTCAAAGAATCCATATTCTTATCAGTTACTTTGAAATCGCAATCAATAGCCCGTTCACAACCCACCCCCATCCCTGGCACACTCTTGCTCTTTGCCTCCGGGCTGGCAGGACTGGTTGGGCTTAAGAGGAAGTATTTGGGGTAAATCCATCCTATATAGGCAGATTGAAGGCGGCAGGGTCGGCTAACGGCAATATAGCCCTGCCGTTTTACCGGATGTAATCAACACAGTTCCCACGTGTGCTTAACGGTGGTTTTCACCCCACCCTGACCCCTCCCACATGATCGCAAAGCATAGAATAGCCTGTGGACAAATCTGGTGTGCTTCAAGATCTTCACCCAGCCCTGACCCCTCCTACGTGGTTTCAATCGCCGAGTATCTCTCCGAGGATCAGGAGACGTTTCTCATAGATGCTCTCGTGAGCGACTGCACTGCTTAGAGCGACAGTATCGGCATCCAAAATGAGGCGCTAAGCCTCGAAAACGGCGGTTTTTTGCATATGGATCTTTGTTTCAGGCCGGTTTAGCGCGGCCCGACCCCCGAATTACCCCCGAATTTAGCCCCGAATTCTTAGAGCGACAGTTTCGGCATCGAAAATGAGGGGCTAAGCCTCGAAAACGGCGGTTTCTTGCATATGGATCTTTGTTCCAGGCCGGTTTAGCGCGGCCCGACCCCCGAATTAACCCCCGAATTAATCAGTCAGATATGATTTAGAGAACAATGACTTATCGGTAGGTTCGGAATGGTTACTTTAATTGCAGGCTGATGGGTATTTTTAAGTCATTAAGCAGCATGTGGCTGTCTCCCCGACAAAGGGGACTTACAAAACAGGATAACGATCATGCCTAAACTTACCGACAAAATAGCTCTCGTAACAGGCGCATCACGCGGTATAGGCCGCGCCAGCGCCTTGGCACTTGCCAATGAAGGTGCTTACGTCATCGCACATTACAATAGCGCCAGCGATGAAGCTCAGGCGCTCGTCAATGAAATCCGCAGCATTGGTGGCAAGGCCGAAGCTATAGGCACCGATCTTGCGGCAGCGGACGGCGCACATAAGCTTGCGGCCAAAGTTCGCGAGATTGCGGGCAAAAAGCTCGATATTTTAGTAGCGAATGCCGGTGTTGCCAAAAACGCGACTATCGCCGAATTGACTGTCGATGAGTTTGATAAATTGTTCGCTGTCAATGTTCGCGCTCCATACTTCCTTGTCCAGCAATTGTTGCCGCTGCTTGCCGAAGGTTCCAGTATTATCATGGTGTCTTCGATTGTTGCCCGAACTGCCTTCGGCAATCTATCGGCCTATGCAGCGACCAAAGGCGCGATCAGTACCCTTGTCAAACATTTTGCCGTCGCCCTGGGGGCAAATGGCATTCGCGTCAACGGTATAGCTCCCGGTGCTATCGATACCGACATGTCCTCATTAACAAAAACGAAAGAAGGCCGCGAAATGATACTGTCCGTGCAGACTTTAAAGCGCATCGGCAAGCCGGACGATGTCGGCCCCGTGGTCGCTTTTCTTGCATCCGATGATGCGCGTTGGGTTACGGGCGACATCCTTGAGATTAGCGGAGGCTCAAAGCTTTGAAATCTGTCTACGCCGCTGGGCGTGGAATGCAGGGGTCGGTCTTGTGCTCTTGCTGGTTGCGTTGTATTTCGCAATACCGTACGCAATTGGTGCCTTAAACATCGTTTCCACAGATGATGCCTACGTGGACGGTCACGTGACCTTTGTAGCTCCCCGTGTAACTGCCCAAGTGATGAAAGTTTTGGTCGAAGACAATAACACGGTCCACAGCGGAGTTATCAAACGGCGACGAGCCTTGATCGATGACTAAACCGTGCTTACCGTCAAATAAACGTGATAATTCACGCTTCAGTTTGGCTTAGCCAGACCTTGCAATGCAGTTGGAGTTTCCTGAATGCGTGACGAAATCGACTGTGATCGCCGGCGCTTTTTGCGCAATTCCGCCATCCAATACAGGCGCCACCGAGGAGGAGCTTAATGACAAATTCGAGCCGTGTAAGGACGGTATGTCTTCTATTTTTTGCGGTGCTGATCCTTGCTGCAACTTCCCGGGCGCAAACCCGCCCACCGATTGCCGAAAAAATTGCCAAGACCTATGGCCTTGATTCGTTCGGAAAAATTGATGCGATCAGCTACACCTTCAACGTGCAGTTCCCCGGAGTGAATCTCTCTCGTTCGTGGGTTTGGAAGCCCATGACCGGGGAAGTGACTTATGAAGGAAAAGATAAGGAGGGCAAGCTCGTAAAGGCTACATACATTCGTTCTCAACTGAATAGCCAACCTGCCAATGTGAAGGACGACATCGACCCGAGTTTCCTCAACGACAATTATTGGCTTCTGTTCCCCTTCCATGCTTACTGGGACACCGACGCCGCCGTGACCGATCAAGGCCTGCATAAACTGCCGGTGGGCAAGAGCTCGGCCAAGCTGGTCGCAGTGAAGTATCCCGCGGGAGGCGGTTACTCGCCCGGCGACACATGGGAACTCTATGTCGGCAAAGACTACCGCGTCGAGCATCTTGTCTACCACCGCGGCGGGCCCGAAAAGCCGAGCCTCGTCACCGCAACGTGGGCAGGCTACAAAAAGGCAGGTCCTCTGCTGATCTCAACGGAGCATCGCGGCACTGCCGACGGCAAGCCCATGCACCTTTTCCTTTCTGACGTGTCAGTTAAGCTGACAGGCTCGGATACCTGGATTAAAGCGAAATAAACCAAGTGCGGGCTTATTTGAACAGTTGATGCCGCTCTGTCGCGAATCAGACTACCTGGCGACCACGACGGTGGTGTAGGAACCGCTCAGCTTGGGCAGATCGCGGGTTCGATGCCGGTGAGTCTTTCCAGGTGGCGCTAGGGGCCGAAAACTGGTTTACGGTCGAACAGCCAGGACCGGGAGAGTTCACCTTGGCAGGGTCTACGGTGGCGCCCGGATTTGAGTATGAGGACATGGAGATTGGCGGGCGGGCTCAGTTGCTGGCCAAGTATCCGCAACACAGGGCAATTATTGAAAGATTGACAATGGCGCAATGACCGCGCTTACTCCAAACTCTTTATGAAAACATAAATTCTTAAGTAACCGCTGACATTATCCGATTAAAGAATAGTTCCGCTCTGCAGCGGATACGCCTCGGTCAATATGTTTGGAGGGAGTAATGCGCTGCCGGCCCTATTTCTTCACAGTGATGTTCATGACCCTGTCGCTTGTTAATCTTACCGCTCCCGCTTCGGTTCGCGCTGCAGGAGAGTCCTGCCAGGACCCGGAAGCCCTTGACAGGTGGGCGGTCATACTTTCGCCGGGGCCGGAGACCGGTGTCCCCTGGGGAGGTTACCACGTGACAATAGCAGGCTACAGCAGTATGCACACCTGCGATTGCGACGATGATACTGCTTGCATCTGCGTGAGCCCGCTATGCTGTTGCGGCGACAACAAGGCTATCCTCAGGAAATATTTTAAGTCGCTCTTCAACGACAAGCCCTGGCATTTGCATGGGAACCTTCCCGCTCTCAGCAATTGGAGCGGCATATGGACACAGACTCTTCGAAGTGAGATTCTGGATAAGTTGGCGAACAAGCTGGACATTGAGGGATTTGATAAGATCAAGGGGCCGGACCATCCAACGAACCCGGGGAAAACCGGTACGCCCTGGCATATTACTTTGACGGCGGATAAGACTTTCTCCAAAGCAACGGTTGCGGCCTTCAAGAGTGAAAAGACCGACTGGTATCTCTGGCTTGTGTCGACTCCTCCACAAGAATGCATCGACGACGGGACCAACTGCCCGACATGGAGCAGAATCGACCCCCTTTAGTCAAAGATCATAGGCGAAAGAGCGAATGAACCAGCCCCCCGCACCCCGCGGCCTATGCTGCTGTGCCAAGGCGTATGGCCGCGAGTTAAGCGACCTCCCCCATTTTCGCAGAACCCGTAATCTTCCGGTCCCTTAATGCTCTTGTCCCCTTTTCCCGGAAGTCGCTCCGCAGACCGGCCATCCCGCTCCCATAACTAAAATCTGAAGTAATTCAATTCCGCGAACCACACCAATCCTTCACGGAAGTAGTTGCGGTAAAGTTGGCTGTTGTTGCCCATATCCGGCACGCCGAGACACAATATGACCAACTCCTGGCTCAAGGCCTGGAGAGGTCCGATGCACGGGCGATGGTAAATGATGCCGTTCGCGAGGTCCTGTCGAAATGGGAAATCAGATGACAGGAACGATCCTGATCATATCAAACTCCGCGATGAGTGAACAGTGAACAGTGAACAGTGAACAGTGAACAGTGAACAGTGACCAGTGAGTAGATGAAGCCTTGAAACGAAAATCCCTAAAGGGGGGATCTTGATTTCCTTGCCACGGCGCGGGCAATTCGGAAATGGCGAGGCGCCAAACTGTATGCGCCATGACGAAAAATGCCTTCTTTCAGAATCGAAAACCGCTAGGAGCCTGTCGGAGAAATGGCATCAAGAGCCATTTTATGCTAATATCGCTCCACTATGGAAAAGACATTCAAATCTTGTGACCGCAAACAAATGTTGCTGCTCCCGCCTTCGTTGTTGGACTGGCTCCCGCAGGGACACCTGGCCAATTTCATATTGGATGTGGTAGAGCAGCTCGATCTTTCAACGATGTACTCGTCCTATCGGGGAGACGGCAGGGGGCAACCCCCTTACGAACCTCGGATGATGATAGCCCTCCTTTTCTACGCTTATTGCACAGGTGTTCCCAGCTCCCGTCAAATCGAGAAGAAAACCTACGAAGACGTTGCCTTTCGGGTGATTGCGGCAAACAGGCACCCCGATCATGACTCGATATGTGAGTTCAGAAAGCGCCACCTTAAAGCTCTTGCCGGTCTTTTTGTGCAGATCCTCAGACTTTGCCAGGAAGCGGGGCTTGTTAAGCTTGGCCATGTGGCCCTTGATGGAACCAAGATCAAGGCCAATGCTTCCAAGCACAAAGCGATGAGCTACGGCAGGATGAAAAAGAAAAAAGAGGAGCTTGCAAAAGAGATCGAAGTACTTCTCAAAAATGCCGAGGCTGTAGACAAGCAGGAGGATAGAGAGTACGGCAAGGGCAGGAAGGGTTGGGATCTGCCCGATGAACTCAAAAGGCGTGAGACTCGGCTGGCAAAGATCAAAGAAGCCATGAATGCGCTTGAGGAGGAGGCCAGGCAAGAGGCTTCCGAAAAGCAGAAGGCTGCAGAGACTAAAACCAAGAAAAAACAAGCGCCTGCAAGTCAGCCCCCTCCTATTGAACCCTCCGGCAGTGCACAGAGGAATTTCACAGATCCTGATTCCCGGATCATGAAGGTGACCTCCACCAATTCCTTTGATCAATGTTATAACGGCCAGGCAATGGTTGATGATTCCTTTCAGGTGATTGTGGCTGCCGGACTTTCCCGGAATGCAAACGATGTGGACGAAGTTGAACCAATACTGGATATCTTGGAAGAAAACCTTGGCGGGATTCCCCGCAAAATGGCAATCACAACCGATGCCGGATACTTTAGTGACACCAATGTGATGCTTTTTGAGGACGCACTGCTCGATCCGTTTATCGCCACAATCAAAATGAAACACGGAGAAGTTCTTCCGCCGGTTCGAGGACGGCCTCCAAACGACCTGACGCCCAAGGAGCGAATGATAAGAAAGCTTTGCACCAAACGCGGTCAAAAGATTTACTCCAAGCGAAAGTCAACCGTTGAACCAGTCTTCGGCCAGATTAAACAGGCCAGGGGCTTACGGCAATTTTCACTAAGAGGATACGAAAACGTATCCGCAGAGTGGCTGATGTGGTGTCTGTCTCACAATCTGCTTAAACTCTATCGGCACGGTGGCCCCTTCTAATGGACCCGGGGAAGCTTTTGCCGCCGTTCTGCGTTGCAATCAATACACAACTGAACCGTTCCCGGCGATTGATACCAAACTTTTGCACGCGAATGCCTATTATTGGCCAATCCTTATTGAATCGTGCTTTGCGGGGTGAGAGATTTTCTTCAAAGCGATCACCCCAATTGTAAAAGTTATTTTAAAAGCCGTTATCCCGACAGGCTCCTAGTATCTTATAAGGTGAGATTCTCCTACGTTTATAAGATAAAATTCGCCTACGTTTATAAGGGTTTCCGGATGGACACCAGATAGGAACCGGTTTAAAAGAGGTAATTTAGTGGGTGATGAAAAAGGATTGGAATTCCCACATCAGGGCGAGAAACCCAATATTCGTCACCCCGGCAGAGGCCGGGGTCCAGTGTCTTTCGCTTTAAAATTCAGTTACTTGGGAAAACGCCTGGATTCCGGCCTTCGCCGGAATGACGAAAATCGTAGCATCTTAATCGCTTTTCCCACCAGAGAGCCCTTTTTCAGCAGCCTGTCAGTGGGTGAACCTCGGATTTCATCGTGTAAACGAGGGGAGTGCCGAGGCGGCTCGGGCTCTGGTATGGCGGCACCGCCGTGAAACTCATCGTGCATGCAGCCGCCTGGCGGCTGCATGCCTCCTTCAAGAAATCGATTTTAATCCGCCGGCAACCGGTTATCGAAGACAAGCGGTCGACCCGCGACAATCATGGAATCATTTCGCATTCGAACATTTTGTTGGCGATGGGGGCCGCGACTTTGTCGATGAACGCGGCGCGCATTTGTGGGTCGCTCCTCAGCAACTGGACGACTTTCTGTTCCATCGCCGGCTTCGGCTGACCCTTTTTCTTCCACAACTGCTGGCAACTCGATTGCTGGTATTTCTGGATGACTTTGTCGGCAACCCGGTCCATGATCGGAAATTCCCGGGCTGCGGCAAGAGCCGGCAAAAGAAGCGCCGATAAGATTGACACCAGTGCAAATATATAAAAACATCTAAACATTACTTTTTGCCCTTTCATGATTTTCTCCTGGTAATCCTCCAAGGCTTATGGTCGCCTGAATCCTCTACTGCTTGAGCTTTTGAAACGGATGCGAGCAATACCTGGATTCGCAATTGTTAATATCAGCAAGGTAAGATGATATCGAAATATCGTCAATCAGGAGGTGCAGGACGGATGACGGATGACGGATGACGGAGGACGGAGGACGGAAAGGCGCGATGCAAAGCGGCTTTGTTCACCGGGGCGATTTCGAAAAGGAAAGCAGAAGGGAGATGCTCTCAAAAATGCTTCTCCTCTAGATGGCGGCAGTAATCTTCTTCCTCGGCCCCGGTTCTCTTGAGAATGCCTCTGAGAGTCGCCACCTTAGGCGGAGGACGGGGAGCGGGGAAGAGTGCAGATCCAGAGGCGAGTACACGCCGCGACCAACACCTCTGACCACGATGAGCCTGAGGCAGGATACGCCTCGGAACGTAAGATTTGATAAGGTAGACCGCCTCCTGCTCCGCGAGTCTGTTCGGGCCGGAGCACGATTGTATCACCACGAAGAAGGGCCAGAAGGATACGCGAAGCACTAAGCGGCTGGAGAATTGTACGCGGCTGCGGTTTGCCGGATCCCTTCGGCGTAGGAAGTGGGTTCGAAATTGAAAGCCTTCGAAAACTTAGTGGAGTCAAAAAGATACTCGGCATCGCTCTGATAGAGCATCTCATAGGTCTCGCGTGTATCTGAGTTAAAGAAACCAGCGATCTTGATGAGGGGACGACCAAGAATTCGATATCTGGGCTCAATTCCAAATCCCTTTGCCACCATTTGAATGAACTCTTCTCCGGTTGGTGGATTTGATGCTGTAGGGACATGCCATGTTTGATTCCATACCGTTTCGGCGTCAGCCAGAAGTGCCAGGCTTTCAGCGGCGTCCGGCGTAAATGTGAAGGAGTGCGGCACCGAATCGTTCACCAGCCAGGAAGCTGTTGCTCCATTCGCAAACTTGTCAAATATGAGAATATTGGCAACACCATTTTTTGCGTGAGGGCCGTAGAAATCGGCCGAACGCGCAATCAGCCCCTGGAGATTACCTGCGTTGAATTCATTGAGCAAAATGGTCGCTATCTGCGCGCGGATTTCCCCCTTCTTACTGCAGGGATTGAACCGAGTTTCTTCGGTCATGCGTCCGGTGACCCTTCCGTACATGTAGACGTTATCGAAGAAAATCAGCTTAGCCTTGGCCCGCTTGCAGGCTTCGATTGCGTTGTACATTATGCGGGGCCATAGTTCACGCCAGATTTTGACATCGTATTTCAAACCCACCAACAAGTACACCACATCTGAGCCGGAAACTGCCTGGATAGTTTGATCCAAGTTCGAGATATCCGCGGGGACACTTTCACTTGCACCCTGTGCCAACTTGGGATTACGTCCAACCAAACGTACTCGTTGCCCTTTTTTCGAAAGCGCTTTGACCAGTTCCATCGCAATCGCACCACCGGCTCCAAGTATTGTTTGCATATTTTTGTCTCCTTCTGAACAAAAAGGGGTTGGGGGTCAATCAAGATAATTATCCGGTTTCTATGGGGCATGGTCCAGGCCCAAAGTAAGTTTGGTGTTTTCATTGTCAACCGCCAGTTATCATGACGTGTTGATATTGCTCCTCGTAGTTCCTATTCTATCAAGGGTGCGGGTGTGACCTCTTTGCTTAAACTCTGAAACAGGAGCATTATATTGCGATATTTCAATAATTTAGATATCGAGTCTGCGATTGTAATCACTATTACTTTTTTGCTGTTTGCATTAGCCCTCATTATAAAGGGCTTGACCCATGAGATTTTACTTGAAGCAGGAGTGTTTCTGGTCTCGGTGAAACTTATAATCATGGCCGGCAAAAGCAATGCTATGAAGAAATCAATCGAGACCAAACTTGATGCCATACACGATTCGCTTGTAAAAATTGACGAATGCGACAACGGAGGACGGAGGACGGAGGACGGAAAACGGAGGACAGATGACGGATGACGGAGGACAGATGACGGAGGACAGATGACGGATGACGGAGGACGGAAAACGGAGGACGGAAAATCGGGACGAAAATGAAGTGAACAGAACGGAGCTTCAACCATGAAACCGTTAAGACTCATTGCATTTACAATACTAGCGTTTCTCTTACCGGTCCTGTGCGCGCAGGCCGCCGGCCTTTTACCGTCGTGGAACGATAGACCTGCCAGGAAGGCGATCATCGAGTTTGTTCAGGCGACCACGGACAAGGCGAGCCCAAAGTACGTGCCGCCGGAGGATCGCATAGCCACGTTCGACCAGGACGGCACCCTGTGGGTTGAGCAGCCGATGTACACGCAGGTGATCTACTGCCTGGAACAAGTCCCGGCGCTTGCGGCGAAGAAGCCTGAACTGAAGAATATGGAGCCGTTCAAGACCGTAATGTCGGGCAACCGGGAAGCGATAGCGAAACTCACGACGAAGGACCTCGAGCAAATCTTCGCCGCAACCATCACCGGCATTACAGTGGACGAGTTCAACGCCGAAGCGAAGAAGTGGATCGAGACGGCCAGACACCCGCGCTGGAATCGTCTCTACACAGAGTTGGTGTATCAGCCGATGCTCGAAGTCCTGCAATATCTCCGGACCAATGGTTTCAAGACCTATATCGTGACCGGGAGCGGCCAGGATTTTGTGCGCGTGTACTCCGAGCGGGTGTATGGCATCCCGCCCGAGCAGATTGTGGGCACCATTGGCGCTACCCGGTTCGGCTACGACAAAAACGGCAGGCCGATGCTGACCAGGGAGCCCGGGATTTTGCTCGACGACAGCTACGCAGGCAAGCCCGAGGGGATTCACATGATGATCGGACGCCTGCCGCACATAGCGTTCGGCAACTCGGCCGGCGACCAGCAAATGCTGGAATACACCCGAGCGGGCGAGGGCGCCCGGCTCGCGCTGCTGGTAATGCACGACGATGCCGAGCGCGAGTATGCCTACGGGCCGGCGCAGGGTCTGCCCGACACCAGGATTGGCGCCTTCACGCAGGCGCTCTACGACGAGGCGAAGGAGAACGGCTGGACCGTCATCAGCATGAAAAACGACTGGAAGCGCATTTTTCCGTTCGAAAAATAATTGCGCTATCCTGCACCAACAGTTTCAGCTTCGGCGGCATGGGTTACGACGAGGTCGTTGTCCTTAACGTCGATTGTGACAGTGGACCCGTCGAGGATTGACCCGGCTATTATGGCTCGGCCGATCCTGGTTTCGACTTCCCGCTGCATGAACCTTTTCAAGGGTCTTGCCCCGTAAACGGGATCATAACCTGCGTTGGCGATAAAATCGCGAGCCTCGCCGGTCAGGCGGAGAGTAAGGCGCCTGGTCTTGAGCCTCTGGTTCAGGTCTTCAGTCAGCAGGTCGATTATCTTCTTTATCTCGTCGATCGTAAGCGGCTTGAACAGGATTATCTCATCGACCCGGTTCAGAAACTCAGGCATGAAATGCCGCCTCAGTGCGCTCATTACACTCGTCCTTGCGGTTTCCCGGATTTCCCCGTCTTTTGTGACACCCTCGAGCAGGTATTCCGAACCGATATTGCTGGTCATAATGATTACCGTGTTTTTGAAGTCAACCGTTCGGCCCTGCGAGTCAGTCAGCCGGCCGTCGTCGAGTATCTGGAGCAGAGCGTTGAAAACGTCACGGTGGGCCTTTTCTATTTCATCGAAAAGAATGACGGAATAAGGCTTCCTGCGAACGGCTTCGGTCAATTGCCCCCCTTCTTCGTATCCGACATATCCCGGGGGCGCTCCAATCAGGCGGGAAACGGTATGGCGCTCCTGGTATTCGCTCATATCGATCCGAACCAGGTTTTCCTCGGTATCGAAGAGAGCTTCCGCAAGGGTTTTGGCAAGCTCCGTTTTACCGACGCCAGTCGGCCCAAGGAATATAAACGATCCGATCGGCCGCCTGGGGTCCTTTATTCCCGAGCGAGCGCGTATGACCGCGTTGGCCACCAGTTGCACCGCCTCATCCTGCCCGATAACGCGCTCGTGAAGCACTTCATCGAGCCTGAGCAACTTTTCCCGCTCTCCTTCGACGAGCCTGGTCACCGGGATTCCGGTCCAGCGCGACACAATGTCGGCTATTTCCTCCTCTGTAACCATCTCACGGAGGAGCCGGGACCCCTCCTGCCTGTTTGAAAGCCGGTCCTCTTCCTCGCGCAGTTTTTTTTCGAGATCCGGGAGCACTCCGTATTTCAGCTCGGCCGTTCTTTGGAGATTGAATTCGCGTTCAGTCGATTCTATTTCGTGACGGACCTTCTCGATGTCCCCTCTAATCGCCTGAACTTTTTTGATCGACTCCTTTTCGGCCTCCCACTGGGCTTTCATCGAATCGGCCTTCGCTCGAAGCTCCGCCAGTTCCTTGCGCAAAGCCTTGAGCCTCTCCACGCTGGCCCTATCGTGTTCTTTGCCCAGAGCCACTTCTTCGATTTCGAGCTGCCGCGCCCGCCTTTCTACTTCGTCGAGTTCGGAAGGCATCGAATCGATTTCCGTTCTGATCATTGCGCAGGCTTCATCAACGAGGTCGATCGCCTTGTCGGGCAAAAAGCGGTCTGTGATGTAGCGGTTGGAGAGTACCGATGCGGCCACAAGAGCACTGTCCTGGATTTTGACGCCATGGTGGACCTCAAAACGCTCCTTCAGGCCGCGCAGTATCGAGATCGTGTCCTCGACCGAAGGCTGATCGACGACCACCGGTTGAAAACGCCGCTCCAGGGCAGCGTCCTTTTCGATGTTCTTGCGGTATTCATCGAGCGTGGTCGCCCCTATGCAATGCAGCTCGCCCCTTGCAAGCATGGGTTTCAGCATGTTGCCGGCGTCTATCGACCCTTCGGCCCGTCCGGCGCCGACTATGGTGTGCAGCTCGTCGATAAAGAGCAGAATCCTGCCCTGGGCTTCTTTTATCTCGTTCAGAACCGCTTTGAGCCTCTCTTCGAATTCGCCTCGGTACTTGGCCCCAGCCACCAGGGACCCCATATCCAGTGAGAAAATGGTCTTGTCTTTGAGACCTTCCGGAACGTCTCCCCGGACGATCCGGTGAGCCAGACCCTCCACTATGGCCGTTTTGCCGACGCCCGGCTCGCCGATGAGGACCGGATTGTTTTTCGTCTTTCGGCTGAGGATGCGGATTACCCGCCGTATTTCAGAATCACGGCCGATAACGGGGTCGAGTTTCTGATTCCGCGCCTCCTCCACAAGATCGCGCCCGTATTTCTGAAGGGCCTCATAGGCCGATTCCGGGGTGGCGCTCGTTACCCGCTGGCTTCCGCGAATCGAAGTGAGCGTCTTTAGAAGCGAATCCCTTGTAACGCCGAATTCCTTGAGCACCTGGCCCGATGGGCTGCTCGTTCCCTCCTGCAAAAAAGCCAGCAGAATGTGCTCGGCCGAGACATATTCGTCTTTGAGTCTTTGGGCCTGCTCCTGCGCATCGGTAAGCAGCCTGTTCAAGCGGTTGGTTATATATATTTTGCCCGGTTCGACCCCTGGACCGCTGACGCGCGGCTTCCTGCTCAGTTCCTGCTCCAGCCGCTCCCGCATTCTATCCACGGGTACGTCCATTTTCTGGAAAAGCCTCGGGGTAAGCCCGTCGGGCTGTTCGAGCATGGCCAGCAGAAGATGCTCACCGTCAACCTCAATATGGCCGAAGCGGATTGCCTTGGTTTCGGCGGCCTGTATGGCCTCCTGGGACTTGGTAGTAAATTTGTTCATATCCATAGAGAAAATCCTTTTGAAGCGAGAAGCGAGAAGCAAGAAGCGAGAAGCAAATGCTCACCGCTCCCCGCTCACTACAGAGCAACGTTTTCGTGCTCGCGAATCCTGGCTTCCAGGGCTTCAATCCTGGACATAAGTTCCAGGATCACACCGACCCCTGCATAATTGACTCCCAGTTCGTTGCGGAGCCTTAGAATGCGCCGTAGAAGAGGGATTGCTTCCGAGTCAAAGAGCAACTCTCCATCGTCAGTCCGGCCGGCAAACTCGATGAGACCAAGACGTATAAATCTGTCGATCAACTCAGGGTGCAGTCCTGCCCGATATGCTACCTCTGTAAGAGTGTATCGGGAGGAAAACTCACTATCTGTTTTCACCTTAAGTAAAAAAAACCCTGTTTCAACCATCGCAGCTCAGCTCCCGGGCGGTGGGACCGCCAGCCAAGATCACGGCGCTATCCCTGACCTGTCCATGACCAGAGGTACCGGTGTACGCCTCAGCGCAACCTCTCCGAATGTACAATCGGCTACCCTCTCGGGTTAAAGTCGGAGTTATTTCTCAACTCTTCAAACAATTCCCGCTCCTTATCCGAAGGATGGGTAGGGACTTTGACAACCACTGTTACGTACAGATCGCCGGGCGTCCCTTTCGGCTTTGGCATTCCCTTGCCGCGCAGCCGCAGTTTCTGTCCGCTCTGCGTACCGGACGGAATTTTCAGGTCTATGTTGCCGGAGAGCGTGGCCAACCTCACTTCAGAACCAAGCACGGCTTCCCAGGGAGAAACCGGCGCCTCCATGTAGAGGTCGCGTTCCTTGAGCGTAAAAACCGGGTTCGGTTCAATTTCGACTTTTAAATATAGATCGCCCCTGGGGCCACCGCCTGTTCCCTCTGCGCCCTGGCCGCTGAGACGAACCTTCTGGCCTGACAGAATGCCGGCCAGGGATTTTTACGTCATAGCGTCTTTCCTGAACCTCCAATTGGCCCTTTGGATTTATCACCTGGCTCTGGAGGACAATAGGTTTGGTTCCACCGCGAAAGGCTTCCTCAAGGGAGATTCGAATCGTCGTTTCCTGGTCGGCGCCTGCCTGCCGCCACACAGCTCCTTGCCCAAAGCCTCCGGGCGCCGTACCGCCGCGGGCCTGTCTGAAACCCCCGCCGCCGCCGCCAAACAGTGACTCGAAGAAATCGCTGAACCCGCCGGCTCCCCCCCACTCGAACTGCGTCTGGTGAGCGCCGCCCCTCCCAAAATCATACTGGGTCTCCCACCCGGGGGGAGGCCTGAATTCCTGTCCCGATCTCCATTCAGGCCCCAACTGGTCGTACATTTTCCTTTTCTCGGGGTCCTTCAGGACCTCGTAGGCCTCATTGATTTCCTTGAATTTTTCTTCCGCATCGGAAGCCTTGTTGACATCCGGATGGTATTTGCGCGCAAGTTTCCGGTATGCCCGCTGCACTTCGTCCTGGCCGACTCCCCTCTTAATTCCCAGTATCTCGTAGTAGTCCCTGTATTTGACAGCCATAAGGTATTGTCATATCCCTTCGAAATGCGTTGGAGTGCAATGAGCAGATGTTTCTTACTCTTATGTGCTGAGTTGCCGGAAACTGACTGCCAAAAACCGGCAACTCCTTGGCTTCTCGCTTCCCGCTCTTTTAATGCTCCGTGAACTCAGCGTCAATTACGTCCTCGCCGCCGCGTGGAGGTGGTCTGTATTGCCCTCTGTAATCAGCCCCTTGTTCAGTTCCGGCCTCATGACCGGCGCCTGCTCCCGTCTGTTGATAGGCAGCGGATGCGATCATCTGCGAGGCTTGCTGGAGATCGCTTGCAAGCTGCTGAAATCGCTCTTTTGTCGTGCTCTCATCCTGAATGGCCTTTCTCGTCTCCTCGATCAGAGCTTCGGAGCGGGCCTTTTCATTTACCGCAACCTTAGCGCCCAGGTCACGCAGGGTGCGCTCGAGTTGGTAAGCCTGACTGTCCGCGATGTTACGTGCCTCGATCGTTTCACGGCGGCTCTTGTCTTCGGCGGCGTTGGCTTGAGAGTCCGTCACCATTTTCTCAACGTCTTGTTTCGAGAGGTTGGTGGACTCAGAAATCGTAATGGCCTGCTCTTTTCCGGTTTCCTGGTCGCGCGCACTAACACTGAGGATTCCGTTTGCGTCAATGTCGAACGTTACCTTGATCTGCGGCATTCCCCGTGGCCCCGGGCGGATTCCCTCCAGACGGAATCTACCGAGCACCCGGTTGTCTTTGCCCATCTCACGCTCTCCCTGGAGCACCACGACATCGACTGCGCTTTGATTGTCTTCGGCGGTTGAGAAGATTTCTTCGCGCCTCGCCGGTATTGTCGTGTTTCTGTCGATCAGCCTGGTCATGACTCCACCAAGTGTTTCGACGCCAAGGGAAAGCGGAATGACGTCGAGAAGAACGACGTCTTCGACCTCGCCCTTCAGCACTGCCGCCTGCACCGCGGCGCCAACCGCCACCACTTCATCGGGGTTCACGCTCATGTTCGGCTCTTTGCCGCCTGTGAGCTTTTTGACCAGTTCCTGTACGGCTGGAATGCGAGTGGATCCTCCGACCAGGATCACCTCATCGAGATCCTTTGAGCTTAGGCGCGCGTCTGAAAGGGCCTGTTGCACCGGTCCCATGCATCGCTCTACCAGGTCGTGAGTCAAATCCTCGAATTTTGCGCGCGTAAGCTTCCGGACCAGGTGCTTCGGCCCGGTCGCGTCGGCGGTAATAAAGGGCAGATTAATCTGAGTCTCGGCGGTGCTTGAAAGCTCGATCTTGGCCTTTTCCGCAGCTTCATAGAGCCGCTGTAGCGCCTGGCGGTCTTTTCGCAGGTCTACCCCGTGTTCTTTGCGGAAATCTTCCGCGACGTGGTCTACGATCCGCTTGTCAAAATCGTCGCCGCCAAGGTGCGTATCACCTGACGTGGAGCGCACTTCAGCCACTCCGTCTCCGACGTCGAGGATAGATACATCGAAGGTGCCGCCACCCAGGTCGAAAACCATGATGGTTTCGTTCTTCTTTTTTTCAAGCCCATATGCCAGTGCCGCCGCGGTCGGTTCGTTGATTACCCGAAGGACTTTGAGGCCGGCAATCTCACCGGCGTTCTTGGTCGACAGGCGTTGGGCGTCGTTAAAATAGGCGGGGCAGGTTATGACCGCCTCCTTTATTTTCTCTCCAAGGTACTTAGAAGCATCGTCCACCAGTTTTCGCAGTACCTGGGCGGAAACTTCCTCGGGCGAGACGAGCTTGCCTCGAATTTCAAAGCGGACCGCTTCATTTGGGCCCTTCACGACTTTGTAGGAGACCATTTTGGACTCTTCGTCCACTTCTCCCCACTTACGGCCAATGAACCGCTTTGCAGAATATATTGTGGCAGCCGGATTGAGTATCGCCTGGCGCCTGGCGACCTGTCCGACAAGTCGCTGACCGTCTTCGGTGTACGCTACGACCGACGGAGTAAGGCGCGATCCCTCCGAATTTGCAATAACCGTGGCTTTACCTTCTTCCCAGATCGCCACCACAGAGTTTGTAGTGCCTAGATCTATTCCAACTGCTTTAGCCATTTGCGTCCCTCCTTTGCGAGGATAAAGGCTCGATATGCTTAAAAACCGGCCCCCGGGAATTGACACCCATAGGAAGCGCGCAATACTTTGAGGATCGGATTTGGACCTAAGATAATCATGGAAAGGGTGGGTAACAAGATTCTTGTTAGCAATTAAATGAGTCGAGTGCTAATTGTCCGAGAGGATGGAGTTTTGATTTCCGCTCGATTAAGGGACACGGCACTCGTCGCTTTGCTTTGCGCAGAATCTCCTGAGGTTGGTAACCTGTTCGGGATTTCCAATGACGATTATTATTGATTGCGGCGTCAGGACTTCATCCAGGGATAGGTTATATATGAACTCGGCATCCTCGGGACGCTTCAAAGAAACCGGAGTCAGGCCCGTCGTGCGCTGAATGTCGATTTCGCGAAGCGACTGGCCGATCCACGGCGACCTTTCGCCAATTGTAACTTCCTCGACGCGAATCGCGTCATTTCCTCTAAGCATCCGGTCGAGGAATGAAACGACATTAGGGCGGATCATCTCGCTGGCCATCCGCATGCCGCCGATGAAAGACGGATTGACAACATAATTTGCTCCAGCCCTGAAGAACTTTTCAGCCAGATTGTTTTCATGGCATCGCGCCACGATCTTGATTTCAGGGTTTATGTAGCGTGCCTGGACCGTTATCATAAGGTTGTGGCCATCTTCTCCCAACACAGCCAGCACACCTGCAGCCCGCTCAATCCCGGCGCGGAGCAGCACCTCTTCCTCAGTTGCGTCGCCCTGAATGTAATAGTGGTCCGGGAATTGGTTGGCGATCCATTCGACGCGCTCGGGTTTTAGTTCTATGCACACGCAGGACCGCTTTGACATGATCAGCTCTCGTAAAACATTGACAGCAGTGTGGCCGCCCCCGCAGACAATAAAATGGTTTTTGAGCGCGGCAATGCTTTTTTCCATCTTACGCTCCCTCAATATCCGAGAAAATTTACGCTCGACTACAAACCCGGTGATCGTCGACACTGCATAGAGAGCCACCCCCATTCCGAGCCACATAAGAATCATGGCAAACAAACGGCCGTCCGATCCAAAGTCCTCAAGTATCTCTCCATAACCGACGGTGGTAAGTGTGATGCTCGTCATGTAGGCACAATCGAACAGAGTCCACTTGCCCCCGCCCAAAATGAAAAACCCCAGCGTTCCGAATATGAACACAACCAGAAGCAGCGCCGCAGGGAAAACCAATTGATGCAGGAACGCGCGGCTCAGGGCACGTTTTGATGCTGTGGACTGTAAACTCTGAGCCTTGGCCATGAGGTCTTTCAGAACTCCTTTTTCAAGCGCCGGGGCGCAAAAAAAGATGGTTCATACCCGGGCGGGCGTAAAACCATATTCGCCGGAAATTCTTCTACAGGCGGGATTATTCAGCAAAAAGAGTTTCTTGTCCATAATTTCATGAAATTTTCACTCTTCTTTGCGGCATCAGGATTTGCGGAAGATAAAGACGTATTCCTCATCATTGACGTCGATGGCGAGATCGGCGTCCCTGGCTAGAGCATACGCCAGCCAGTTAGGCTCACCCTCCACGCAGCATTCATCGTTCGGATAGTAAACCTGCCTACTTCTATCATACCAGCTCAAAAGCTCGATCGAATCGGCAAAGGCCTTTGCTTTTGAAACGGCCTTGCGCTTTACACACTCGAAACCGCAGGCCTCATCGGTGATCTTTATCGTGATCGGGTTGGGCAACATGCTTAAGGTCGGAATTTGACAATTTTCCATTTTTTCACCTCAAAATGAGTTAATTTCAATTACCACAATATAATCATTTTGAAGTGTGCCTGATTCCGGATAGCTTGATCATGTATACTGACGGAAGCTAAATGATACCGTTTCGTAAGTCACAAAATACATGGTTCACCGCATTACTTTTTTCCTGAAATATAGCTATTTTTATAACCGCTTAGCTAAAATCATCCCATGTTTCTCTCTTAGGAAAAGCCAGGTCCCTCCCACTTGGCTTTTTTCTTTTGGGTAGCGTCCGGGCGGTGGGGGCGGTGGGACCGCCAGCAAGGATCTCGACGCTCTGCGAGGCGGGCGGCAGGGGCAGGATCTCGACGTTATCCCTGACCTGTCGATGACCAGAGGCGGTAGATAAGTCACCTCAGCGCTAAAATCCCCCCTGAACCCTCACTTCGGTGTTTATAAGGTAAAATTCTCCTACGTTTATCCGGGTTTCCGGATTGACACTAGCAAGCCTGATTGCCCAGGAATTGAACAAAGATCTTCCGCGTTCTCGGGCCGTCGAATTCCATGAGGAATATTCTCTCCCAGGTACCGAGAACCAGCTTGCCCGAGTCGACAATTGCCTGCACACTTCCCCCGACCAGGATCGCTTTAATGTGGGCGGCTGAGTTGCCTTCGGCGTGCTTGTAGGCTCCGTGCCATGGAACGATAGTCTCAAGCGTTCTTAAAACGTCATCCATAACACTCGGGTCGGCCCCTTCATTTATCGTAAGGCCGGCCGTCGTATGGGGAGTGTAAATCAGGCAGATGCCGTTTTCGGCTGATTTTTCCTTTAATCGGGCGGCCACATGGTCTGTGATGTCAACAGCGCATGAATGGGCAACTGTTTTGATCTGTGAGATTTCCATATCTATCTCCCCGTTCAGGGCAGGATGATTCCCGATTCGGTTCGGCGCTCCCGCTTCGGCGTTTCCTCAGTCTCCCTGGCAGAGGTAAAATCTTTGTTCCAATGGAAACCGATTGAATACCTTACCAATTGCAATACGGCGGGATTTTTTCCCACAGAGGATCCGTCCGCGAGATTGCGGGCGATTATCCATGCCCAGTGCGCCTTGTCTTGGGCGCCCGAGAGTTTGAAGGCCGTTGCCTGCTCTTCGAAAAACCTCTCGTAGAGGAATCGCTTTGCCCCCGCGCACAGGTTTTCAGCGGCATCATGAAGCACATCCAGGCCTCGCTCGACCTGGACCTCCTTGGGGATCACGAGAAGAGGACTGTCGAGGGCTATTATCCTTTCGTGATAGGGCGAAAGTTCCTCTTTGCCGAATCTAAGCCAGGAAAGGTCCATTCCTTCCAGCAATCTTCCGATTTCGAGTTCGGAAAAATGCCTTTCGGGATGTTCGACTTCGGGCATCAGGTCGTAGACATATGGTTTTCTGTCCGGCTTATGATAGCTCTTAAGAAGATCGCTGGCCTTTTCCAGTTGGGCATATGATTCTTTGGCTGTCCAAAAATCGAGCATTTCGAAAAAGAGCCGCGCTGCGTGCCAAATTGGAATTTCATGAGCTCTGTTGCCGGCCGCGTGGGCCGAGAGTCCCTGGAGATAATCCCTGTAAAGTTTCTGCGTGCGGCTTTCGGCAATCCGCACATTGAAGGTGGTAAAATCGTCTTCAAGGAACGCGGTTACGAGAGCATAACCTCCCTGTAACGCCTCGGGAATAAGAGCGGAAACGATCCACATGGTCCCCTTGACCATGAAAAGGTGAGCGGTGGCCTTTCTTTGCTCACCCTGGATCAGGACGACTTTTTCCGGAGCGAGGATCTGTTCGGCAGCCTTGAAACCCTTCTGAGAAAACCGGTAGGCTGCCAGCTTCAGGTCCCTTTTATAAGCCGAGGCCTCGATTGTTTTGTGCAGAACCTCAAATGTGCGAAAGCCGGTTCGGCTGGGATTGCGGCTCAGCCTGTCGATTAGTACGGCCGTCAGCAGTGGCCTTTCGGAAAGAGAGTTGCCAAGCGATTGCAGGTAGACCTCGAAACTCTCGCCCTCGGGGTCTTGGACGGCGAGCCGGTCAAGAATCATTTGCAGTTCGTTGGATTCTCCCGGACTTAGCGAAAAGTGCTCTTTTCCTTTTTTAGGCGTATCTGGTTTCTTGCTCATATTACTCCAATACCAAAGTGAGACTGCGTTGAGCGCTGAGTTCTTTCCCCTTTGAGTGCGAAGTTGCAGGCCTAAAATAGTTTCCGTCCGGAAAAGTTCCTTTTCCGCCTTGGGGCGGTGGGACCGCCACGCCTCGCGGAGCGTCGAAATTGGCTTTCGGCGGCGGCATGGGCAGGATCTCGACGCTATCCCTGACCTGTCCATGCCCAGAGGCGGTACCCCTTCCGGCTAAACGCCCCGCGGAGCGTAGAGATCGGATTATGTACGCCTCCGCGCTAAAATCCCCCCTGAACCCTCACTTCGTTCGGATTCGCGCTAACGCTTCCGACCGATGTTAAATACTTCAAGTTCGCGCCCGATCTTTTGTGAGGGCGCCCCTTTAGGAAAGGGGGGAACTCGATTTCCTTGCCAAGACGAAAAATGCCCACTTTCCGAATCGAAAACTGCTAGTGGCTCATCCGGGGCTTCCGGGATGGACGCTAGAATAGAAAAGCCCCATGCACACGTCAACGTGATTCTGGGGCTGTTTGACCGGGACTGAGAAAAATCTTTTATTCCTCTTCGGATTCCACCTCACGTGGTTCGATAATCAAAGAGTCGGCTACGAGTTCCCAGAGGTACTTTACTTCGACATCCATGAAGTCGTATTCCTTACGGAGGCTCTTCATGATCTGATCGCGGCAGTTATGGCAGGGCGCAATGAGCAGCTTGGCCCCGGTGTCCTTTATCTGTTTGGCTTTCACGCGGCCGTAGAAGATTCTCTCCTCTACGTAAGGCGCAGCCCACGCGCCGCCGCCGGCGCCGCAGCAGAAGTTGTTGGCCCGGTTGGGATACATCTCCACGAAGTTCTCGCAGCACTGCTGAGTAACCCATCTGGGTTCATCGTAATATGCCTGGCCGAAAGTGCGTTCACTTTTTCGACCGTAATTACACGGATCGTGATAGGTGGTAAGATGAGTGTGCACCGATTTATCAATCTTGATGCGCCCCTCTACGATGTATTGCTTCAAAAGATCGTGGACCGAGAGAAACTTGATGTTTTCGTCGGCAAACCATTTGCGCAGACTAAGCCTAGTCGCGAAGTATGCGTGCCCTCACTCGGGCAAGACGAGGTACTCGCACCCCAGTTCCTTGTAATTCTTGACAATCCGCCCGGCGACCTCTTTCATCGATTCGTCATCACCGGTGAAAAGGCCCCAGTTTACCCCTTCCCAGTTTTCGGAAGTAACGGTCCATGACTCGTTGGCGGCGTGAAGAATTCGCCACCAGTACATCATGTCCTCAGGTTCCCCGAAAGGCTCCTTGGAATTGATGGTAAAGAGGTACTTTGCCCCTTTCTTGTCGACAGGCACCTCGAAGCCGGGAATCTCTTCGGCCAGTTCTGCGCCAAGATCTTCGAGCAGGAACAGGAAGTCTTCCTTGGGAATGCCAACATTGTTTCCCGTCTTGAGGCACATCGCGACACCCTTGTGGAGGACGCCGGGAACTTTTTCCCTTTCCCGCTTGCCGCGAGCGGAACGAAGCATTGCCACCAGATCGATCCCCATGGGGCAGGCATGTTCGCAACGGCCGCAAAGGGTGCAGACCCAGGGAAATCTGGAATCGATCAATTCCTGTTCCATCCCCAGCAGGACCATTCGCACAGCCTTGCGAACATCCAGACCGTCGACGCCTGTGACCGGGCACCCGCCTGCGCACGTGCCGCAGGTGAGGCACAGGTCTGCGTACTGGGTCGCAAGCTTGTGCTTTTCACGCTTTGTAAGTACCAATGGATCCATGTTGTTCTTCTCCTCAGTGTGCTCCTTCCGGAGCTTGTTTCAATCTACACCCTTGCAAAGGGGGACGACGACTGCTCAAGTTGCACGGGGGAGTTTGTCACAAACGCAGCAGATCAGAAACGAGGTCAACTTTAGCCGTGATCCGCTACCATAACTCGAATCCCGCGCGAATGCAACTGGTTCCTGCTTATTTAATACTCATTAGGTATGATCGCTCTCCGCTCGCAGGTTTGAAAAACTGGAAGTTAAAAGAAAAAAACCGGCCCGAATAACTCGCCGATTTTTGTGCCTGACAATTCTAAACAAATATTTTCCCGCCGCACATCATAAAATTTTTCAACACAAATTGTTATTAAGCGTCGGCTATCAGCCCTGATCGGCGCTATCGGCTGTGGCTTGGCTTATTTCGGGTTCAGGTACATTGGATAATGCGGCCCTCTGTCCTGCCTTCCTGATTTGCCTGCCTCCGGTGAGAAAAAGAAAAAACCATAGAAGCAACGTAAATGCCGATGCCAGGGCTGCAATCACGGCCATCAGGTATCCTCGTATCTGAACTATAAAATTTCCGAAACTCCCAAGCGCCATCTGCAGGTCCTCCGGCAGAGAAGGGACGCCCGGTCCGCTTAAAGGCGAAACCCACTCATTCAAGGCTTCCAGGATTCTGTCCGCCATAAAAAATATGACCGCCGCAAAAACCAGGTTGAAAAGGAAACATAAAAATAAGGATTGAATCGCCCAGGCTGTTTTGATTTTCATCCGAACTCCGGTAAACTCTTTGCCTTTCCACGATTGAGGCTCCGCTGCAGCCGTTTGGAGACCATAAGCACCCTGTCCTGCAGGTCCTTAGCGATGCAACCCTTTCGAGCAAGCACCTCGAGCTTTTCCTGATCTATCGGGAACGCTTTTTCACCCGCCCTTTGAATCACGTCCACTTCGAGGTCGACATACCTTGCCCCATAGGGGTAGAGTTCCGTGGGGGTGTTTATGTTGAAGTACTCGCCTATAAGATGATGTTCTTTCGAGAAATAGCTGTGTCTGATATGCCATTCGCCCGCCCTGACTTCAGTCAGGCAGTAGTCGCCCTCGTTGATTGGCAGATCCAACCCGTCATAGCGGCCCTTCGAGAATTCACGTTTAAAAACCACTCTGTTTTCACGTACAGATTGAAGAACCCCGAACCTCGGACGCATCGGCTTGCCCGATGGCCTTATGTGCTCGAGCCTGACCGTGCCTCCTTTGATTAAAGGGTCCAGAATTGCTTGCCTGATGAGCCTCTTTTCCAGGCGCGCTCGGTCTTCGGGATGCCCGGAGAATTCTATTTCCGCCGTTTCGAGCAGATCCGGGTTTATTATTTTTAACCGGTGGTGATTCTTTAGAGTCGGAACCACGGCCGATCTGACCAGATCCAGTTGTACCTTGGCGCCCCCGGGCAACTCCAGATTTGCGATCACAGACGGTTCGCTGTCATCGGTCGGGAGAAAACCGACGATGATCGCGTCCAAAAGGGTTTCCTGCATCCTTATCAGCAGCTCGCACACATGGTCGGCTTCCCCTTTGACCTCGATCCCCTGACGGTCCTCCCTGTCCTGTATCAGTATTTCATATTTCACGTGATCGGGCCATTCCGTATGAATCCGTTGTCTGATTCTTTCGGAAGGATCTACGATCTGAAACCCGGAATCGAGCGCAAATTTAGTGAGCGCTGTACTGTAGATTCCTCGAATCTTGATACGGGGTAGCATCGCGAACCCCCCCTTTGAGTTGAAACTTGAACAAAGCGGCGTCAGCCGTTCACTTCACACAAGATTATTTTCTGAAAAATCCTATCCCGTCAATGGAAATCAGGTTTTCCTTAGCTTCAGACCCGGCCCCAAGGATTTTCTCGATCAGCCACAAGTTGGATTCTATGTGATCTGTAAGGCACGGAATCATATAACGGCTTTGTCCTCGTGCAAGGGCCGCGAACAAAATCAACTGGTCGGCAACAAACCTGTCCACTGCGGCCCCGGTTGAGACATCCGTCAAAAGGCCTTCCACTGCGCACTGCGCAATTGATTCCGAGCTGCGGCCGCGCTTTCCAGCCCCGTCGAATCCAAGCAGACAGCCGCCTGTGCTTTCGGCCCAAAGCAACAAAGCCGCGCCTCTTTGGGCGGCAGAGGCGTCCTCGATAATGTCGATGTGAGGATTATAGCCTTTTTGCATGAGAAGTTCGCGGCTCCTCTCGGCCATGCGCCGGGCAACCGACTGTGCTGCCAGGTGCGAGGCGAGCGATATGCCCTGAATCCTGCTGATTTCTCCTCTTTGCGTCTTGGCAAAGGCTTTCAGAGGGGCCTTCGCCGGTTCGACTGAAACATTCAATTCCCCGTTTCCCTTTGGTACATACCCGGGACGGATCATCTTGAGGCTTACCCTGGCGTCCATCTGCCACAGAAGCGGCAGCAAGACTTTCTCCATGTGAAAAGCCGTGGGCGCATGATCCTGAAACAGGCCGCCCCTTATCGTAATACTAGTTTGCTTACCCGCAAAAAGAGCGAGTGGAATCAGGGTAAGTGCCATCATGGTGGCTGAACCGGCTGTTCCTATATCCCATTGCCAAACACCCGCGCTAATGCTTCCCCCTGGATAATACGTGATCTCTTTGGACCCGACCTCGGCTCCCTCCAGCCGCCCGGAAGAAAGCTGGGCACACGCTTTGACGACAACCATGTGCTGGGGCCGAAGGCCCGGCTTTTCACGCTTCGCTCTTATCCGTACCATGTGCAGCGGTTGGTTTGTAAGCGTGCAGAGCGCAACGGCCAATCTTACCAGCGTTCCGCTACCGGATTTTTGTGCGCCGTCAATTTCAATCAATGAAGCTCTCTTTCATTGCCGGCCGACTTTATTGTTCTTTAAATAAACATCTTCCCGGTTATTGAAAAGCTGTCGCCGCACCTATTCAGTTTCCGTCCGGAAAGGGCCCTTTTCCGCCCTTGCTGCGTCAATCTGCGGGGTTTCTTGTGCGGCGTACATAGGTACGCCTCCGCGCAACCCCTTGATTTCCTTGCCAGGACGAAAAATGCCTCCTCTCCGAATCGAAAACAGTTAGTGTCTAGTCCGGGGTTTCCGGATGGACACTATTTGGTCTAAAACAACCCGGATTTTATTTTTGACTATTTTGAATTGGTAATTATTTTCTGATATCTCAGTAATCTGAGATTGCAGTATTTTTTTCCAGCCCGAGTCAGACTTTTTCTAAAACGTTTTGCGAAAGGAAATTGCTATGACCCGTTCGACCTTGAAGTCATGGATACTGGCGTGCCTTATCGTAGTGTTTGCCACATCTTTCGCTGCCGGAGCTGAAGTAATCACCGTCATCAACAAGGATCAACTGAAAGCAGAACTCACGAAACCGGATGTAATCGTTATAGACGTGCGGGCACCGCATGACTGGGATTCTTCTCAGTGGAAGATTCAGGGTGCGCGGCGGCTGTCCCCCGCCGAAGCCGGGCAATCGATGTCCTCATTCCCCAAGGACAAGACGCTCGTTTTCTACTGCGCCTGACCCAACGAAGCTACCAGCGCCCGTGTGGCGCGCCAGTTCGCAAGCGCAGATTTCGAAAAAATCGAAGTGCTAAAAGGTGGCTGGAACGAATGGTATGCGGCTAAGTATCCGGTAGAGAAAAAATAACAGGTCCTTTACATAAGCCGGATGCCGGAAAGCCTCTTTCTATTTTAGATTTCCGATTTCCGGTCGTACGTGCTGCTTGCGAGCCTGGCCCTTGTCAGGCTGCGGAACCCCTCATGCGTGGACCCAAAATCGATACCGATTTCGGCGACGCAGACGGCATCCCTGTATGGAAGCGGTATGCGGACGGCATCCTTTTCCGTTGTGATAATCATCTCGGCGCCGTGTTCGGAAACGGCCTGAAAAATCCTGGAAAAATCTCCGGCCGTATATCTGTGATGGTCCGGAAAACCAAACGACGCGCAAATCTTTATCCCGGCCTCTCGAATGTCATTAAAAAAACCCTCTGGCCCGGCAATTCCTGCGAAAACGACTGCCATGCGATCACAAAGCGCACTCAGACCAAAGACCGCCTCGCCTTTTCTCAGTCTGAGTCCTCTCATTTTGTGACGGCAGGTAAAAACCGGTATTCCGGGAAAAAGGAGTTCGAGCTTGGCTCTTAGCGGCGCGGCATCGGCATCTCTTTCTACGTGGGTAATCACAAGGGCATCAGCCCTTTTAAGGTTCGAAGGGGGTTCCCTGAGCGGACCCGCAGGCAGGACAAATCCGTTTCCGAACGGGCTGCGGCAGTCTAGCAGAACGATATCGAGGTCTCGGTCGAGCGCAAGGTGCTGAAAACCGTCGTCGAGCACAAAGACATCCACTGCGCTGCGAGCCAAGGCCTCCCTGCCCGAAGCTGCCCGGTCCCTGCCTACCCAGACGGGCGCCAATGGCAGGTGTTCCGATATCATAACGGGCTCGTCACCGAATAGATCGGCAAGTTCTGCAGGGTTACCGAAAAGGGGTACGCGTCCGTGACTCTTCCCTCTTCTTCCATATCCCCTGGTCAAAACAGCGGGCCGAAGCCCCATTTCGAGCAGAAACTCGCACATCCAGATCGTAACCGGCGTCTTTCCGGTGCCTCCGGTCGAGAGATTCCCAATGCTGATCACAGGGGCCGGCAGCTTGACCCGTTTTTTTCGGAGCCTTGCCTGATCTTTTTGCAGTGCTTTTTCATACAACGTGGAAGCAGCTTTAAGGAGCGCTGGAGGGCCTTCTGAGAACGCTTTCCGGGTGAGGGCGCGCGGAACTTGAATACCTGCAGGGTGCCACGCGCTGCATATTCGCCGGTTTATCGCTTTGTACAGATTTGCTTTGAAACCGTAAATAGTCTTCATCAATCTCCTGTTTTCTTATTTCCGTCCTCCGTTCTCCGTTCTCCGGCTTCGGTCTTCTGTCCCCCGGCTTCAGTCATGGCCCTTATTTCGGCTGCCCGTTCCCTGATTTCGGTAAGGCTGCTCTGCATTGGGGCTAAGCCATGCCAAAAGGAATAGTCCGGACTGCAGTGAAACGCCCCCTGGAATGTTCTCATCCTGTATTCGTGAAACATCGAGAAGAGCTTTTGCTCGATGACCGTTGGCGCGTTATGCATGGCGAGAAGGTCTGGGAACTCGTAGGAGTAGCTGTCCGGTTTCTTGAGCAACCCATCCTTGTAAAGAGCGGCAACTGTGCGTATCCCTTCACCCATCAATGCATCCGCCTCCCGGATCATCTGATCGCCTTTATCCAGTTCAGCCCTTGCGAAGTTAACCGAATGACAGTCATTGCAGGTCTTGAGAGCTTTTTCCCGTTCAGCCTGCCAATCCTCTTCTTTAAAACTCATAAAATTATATGTTTCAAAAATAGCGAGCCTGGGAGTTGGCTTTCCCGTCGGGTCGAAAACTCCCAGGGCCTGCAGGATGGCCGCTCGATCCCTTGCCCACTGCGCGTCCTGAGGATAGGGCAGGCGCAACGCCAGGTATCCCCATGCCGTAACGTTCGCATGATCTCCGTCCCGCATATGACAACTCTGGCAAGTGGGGGCCGCCACGTCTTCCGGGAGCATTCTGCTCTGTTTGAGTAAAAACCGCACGCCGTGCTTCGACGAGGAGTACATCTCCCACTGAGGATGATCCACTCCCGTATGGCAGGTTCTGCACGCTTGCGGAGACCTGGCTTCATCGACCGAGAAAAGGTGCCTCGTATGGCAGGCGTCGCACGAACTCGTCCCAAAGCCCGATCCTTTCTCCATCAAATCTTTCACCTCCCCTTCGGTTTTGAGGCCAACGCGATGGCAGGCCCCGCAACCCTTGAGCCCTTCCACCTGGGCCATTGGCTGCCAATGAAGAGTAGGCATGGCTTTCATTGCGCCCCAGGCATTGGCGTGCTTGCCCTTGCCGAACTGCTCGACCTGGTGGGAATGACAGTTTGCGCAGACCTCCGGACCTGCGATCCCGGCGTTAGCCGCGTCAGTCATGGAATTGTGCCGGTCGCCGTGGCACTTGGCACAGCCCACATCGTTGGCGCTGTGCTTGCTCAATTGCCAGTCCACCACAATGCCGGGAGTTATGCGGATATGGCATTCAGCGCACGGGTCATTTACCTGCATGGGCGGCTGAACCTCCGCCTCGACTTGACCATTGTCTTTTGTCTGCTGAGAACACACCGTGCGCAGACCGAAAAAAATTAAAATAATGACCGGGAATGAGACAAGGAAAAGCCGCCGCATCAAAACCTCCACCTCGCGGGGGGTGGACGGGCCGTGGTGTTAAAGCCGCGAAATCCGGTCCGCCCAACGAGAAAATTGTCCGGTAGTGAATCCGGGTGGTCCATATCATCCTGTCGTTACTGAGGCGTTTATAACATAAGCTCGGCGGAAGCCGGTAGCCGGATATGGGATATCTGCAGAGTTGGCGCTCGGCGCAGTTTATCATGTTGCCCTTGACAGGATTAACAGGCTTAACAGGAAAACAACAGATTTGCCGGAAAGGAGAATTCCGTGCGTAAGAATTGAGGAATTCCGAATTAAGGGATTTAGGAATTAATTCCTAAATGCCTAAATCTCTCAATCCCTAAACGTTTTTTACGGCGTCGGTCAGGGCTCTTAAATTCTCCAGTGGTGTGGCCATGCTGAGGCCACATGCGGGCGAGATGATATTAACTTTGTGTTCGATCAAGTGTCCGGCCGCTCTGCATACGCGATCAGGGGTGCCCTGGTGGAGAAGCTGCGTGCTGATATTTCCCATGAGGGGAGAGACAGCAATATTCTCCCGGGCCTTTTTCATGCTGACCACCGAATCAAAGCTAAAAGCGGCTCCCCTTATCGTGTTCAGCTCTTCAAAGAGAAGCGAAGTATCGCCGCATATGTGGAGGATGACCCCGGCCCCTGCTTTTCGTATTTCATCCACCAGGCGGGTAAGGTACGGGATGGCAAATTCGCGAAAATGATTCCGCCCCAGGATGTCTCCCGTTCCCGAGGGGTCGGCTATGCACACTGCGTCCGCCCCGGCTGCGATCTGCTCTCGTGCGAATGCGGTCAGACAGTCCGTCAAAAATTCCAGAAACTCGTGCACTCCCTTTGCATCTTTGCGCAAGAGCCTGAAAAAAAGGAGAGGGTCCAGGATGGATGTACCCAGGCTCACAGGACCTGTGATGTTGCCAATGATGGGCACTCCGCTATCCAGGCCGGCGAGTGAGGAAATGGCTTCGAGAACAACCGGAAGCCTGCCGTCTTTTAGCGGATCTGGTGCTGAAAGAGCAGCGGCTTCCGTCAAGCTGCGAACTCCGTATTCCAACACGCGCGGTTCTACCGAGGAGTTCCCGAGATCCACACGACTCCCAAGGGCTTCAGCCTCGACTGTCATGCAAAACGGCGCCCCAAAGTTCTCGAAGCCCGTGGACCTCCGGACTTCAACGGCGGTCTCGGCCATGGCGACCGGGTCAGTATGAACGTCTTTTCCGACCTTGCGTAGAACCGCTGTCGTGGCCGCGTTCATCATCCCGCCGGGACATACCGCTGCAGCGCGGTCGACAGTTTCGCCAACAAGTATGGCAACCAGACGTTCTTTTTCAGTCATTTGCATCATAATTTCCGCAAAAATAGAATGTTGGAACGAGCATGACCCATTCCTAGCGTGCAACCGGCGATCATGCCCTTTCCCTTGATCAGGGGGATCGCCTCTCACGCCTTCCGGCCTTTCTTCTCAGGCCGGGTCTTTTTGCATTGCTTTCAATTTGTCCACCTTGACCGGATAGCCAACTTCTCTCACCGTATCGAGCATCGCGTGGATATTGGCGAAAGGCGTCTCCGTAGGCAGGCTGCATCCGGATGCCACTATATAGCCTTTGGGGCTGTCGTGAGCTTTCATGATGCAATCCAGCGTGGCCTGCTTGACATCCTGGACCGTCCCCTGAAACATGATCCGGGAAGGACTCACATTGCCCATCAGTCTCGTCCGGTGGCCTACTTTCTGCTTCGCCGCCGACAGATCCTCGACGTTGTCGATGCTTATGCAGTCCGAACCCGCATCCACCATAAGGTCCCATATGTTGCTCGTAAGCCCGCATATGTGAAGAGTGGCTGCCTTACCCCTCGAATGGATATAATCGATAAGCCTTTTCAAATAAGGAAAAGAGAACTGTGCAAACTGCTTGGGACTTATCAGGGTGGAAGTGGACACCGGTTCGGTCAAGCTTGGTGTCCCACCCTGGTCGATGATGGCTTTTGCCCAGTTCAGGCTGGTCTCAAGGGATACCTCGCACAGCTTGTGGACGGCGGAAGGGTTTCTCAGGACGAGCCTCACCAGGGTGTCCGCTCCGATCAGAAACGATGCGTTAGTGAACGGACCGACCACTGCGCCGGCCACGGGAACCTCTGCACCTATTGCATCGATCGTTATCTTCAATGCTTCGAGATGATGAGGCAGATTTCCATCTTTGTAAGGGTCCGCTGGTTGCAGCGTATCGATTTTCGAAATGTCGTCAATTGCCGGCGCGTCCAGATGGGCGGTCTCGTCTTCCGGATAATAGACCTTGGCGCCCATCGCTTCGGCCTGGACATAAAGATCCGTGAAAATTCTTACCATGTCGTAGCGAAAGAGCCGGTAGGCATCCACCTGCGCCCGCGCGATGGCTTTCCCGTTACCCCGGAATTCAGATATCTTGCAGCCGGTCACGCGAGCGGCCCCGTTGCCGACTATGGGTACACACGGCAGGCGATCCACTGGTTCGCCTCGGCCATATGCAGTCATTCTTTCGATGGGTTTCATCACATCTTTAAGCATTGTTCCGACCTCCCGTCAGCGATTCCGCTACCTTGACAGCGCCCGATGCAGTTGCCGCATAGCCGTCTGCTCCGATCTTGTCCGCAAATGCTTGTGAGATGGGCTCACCGCCGACCATGACCTTGAAGTGTTCTCGAACGTTTTCCTGCTTGAGCAGCCTCATCACCTCTATCATTCCATCCATGGTGGTGGTCATCAAGGTTGAAAGCGCAATGATGTTGGCGCCCATGGCCCTTGCTTTATTCACAAAGACCCGGGGCGGAACGTCGCGTCCCAGATCAAAAACTTCAAACCCCGATGTTTCGAGCATGATTTTCACGAGGTTTTTCCCGATGTCGTGCGTATCGCCCTGGACAACGCCTATAACTGCCTTTGCGGCCTCTTCGGAATCATCTTTCGAAAGATGCTGCCGCAGTATCTCGATACCTGCAATCATCGCGTCCGAACACAGGAGCAGTTCGGGAATGAAGTATTCCTGCTGTTCGTATTTTTCCCCTACTACCTGCATCCCTTTTACCAGCCCCTCGTTTATGGCGTCGGCGGCGCTGATTCCGGAGTGGATAGCTTCCCGTGCAGTACTCCGTGCCGCTTCCTCGTCCATGGTGATCACCGCCATCTTCAGATTTTCCAAAATTTCATCCCGGTTACGCAACTTTTTCCCTCCAAATCGCCAAAGGTTGGATTTTTCCACCTGTCCGGATCGGGCTTTCGACTGCGGGCGCCTCGTCGCGCCTTGTCATCACGGCGAAGATCATCAGGTGATGGGCCTTTCGCGGAAAAACGAATACAGGATTATCCCGGCGATCAGTCCGATCAACGGAACCCAAAAAGCGGCCTGGTATGCTGCAATCGAAAAGACACCCGCCTTGACAACCGGATACCTCCCGATGATTATGCCCATGATCTGCTGATAAAATGCACCGCCCACGAAGATGAAAATATTGAGTGAACCGACGGCAGTACCCGCGAACCTGGGCTCACAAGTCTCCTTGGCACAGGCAAAACAAGATACGAATGCGCCCCCCGACAGACCGTACCAGAAGAAGAGTACATAGAGAAGGTTGACAGACAACCCGTCCGTAAAAAAGACCAGGGGGATGTAGGAGATAGAGTGCAGGACACAACCCCACAGGAGCACTTTCTTTCGGGATTTTAGGATCTTGTCCGAAACGTATCCGGACAGGGGGCAGCCGAAAACCATCCCCAGGGGGAACATCATTATAATGTTGCCGGCTGCCTGTTTTGTCAGGCCGTAAACGTTCTGCAAATATGGACCGGCCCACAGCGATCCGACCCCCATGAACGTTCCGTAGTACGAGAAGAGCAACATGCCGAGTAAATAGAACTGCGGATTGCCAAAAACCGCTTTCAGTGCCTCCCGCAACTCTACCTTCGGCGCGGCTGGCGCGGGACCTAAACCCATGAGGTCCCGTGGTGTGGGAAAACCAAGCTCTGTCGGTTTGTTGCGGATGACCAGGTAGGAAAAAATGGCAGCCAGAACAGTGAAAGCTGCAACCACATGAAACGAATTGCGCCAGCCAATCGCACTCATCAGAGCTACGAGCGGCGCGGCTGAAACCAATGCGCCGATATTGCCTACCGCCAGCAGGATTCCGCTATAGGTCGCAAGCTCGTCGGGTTTGTACCAGTCGGCGAGAATCCTCACGGCGGGCACATAAATAAACCCAACCCCAAAACCGACCAAAAATCGGCCCACAGCCATGGCATTTACACTCGGGGCAATTCCAAAAATAAATCCCCCGATGGCCGCAACAAGAATGAAGACCGACATCGTCTTGCGAGAACCCCAGGTATCGGCCAGGACACCGGCCGGCAGCATTGCGGCCGCGTAAGCCCAAAAATACATCGAACCCATGAACCCGAGCGCGGCCGGAAGAATGCCCAGTTCTTTGATAATCTCAGGTCCCACTACCGCCGGGGCGGCTCGATGAAAATAGGACACCAGATAGGCAGCCGAAATCCCGATGAATATCAATATCCTGTAGTTTTCCATTTTGCGGACGAGAGCGCTTTTCTTTACACCTTCAGCGGTCAGCGCGTGTGCCATGATTCTAAGTCCTCTTTAGTTTAAGTTGGTAGAGCCGCCTTATCCGGATCCAGTGATATTGGAGTTCGCTCAACTTTGCCTCCAAGCTTTAAGATGTCAGAATCAGTGTGTCTGTGGGACTATTTCCAGAAATGCTTCGATTCTGGTCCTCAACTGTTCCGTATCAGATTCGGAATAGTCGGTTTCGATGTGGAGAAAGGGAATGGAATGATTCTTTTCGACGAATTCCTGGACGATGTACGATTCGATATTGTAGGTATGGCAGCACTGCCAGGTAAGATCGACCACGCCTTCGACCTTGAAATCATTGATGAGACGCCCCAGAAGCTCGAGCCGTCCATTGTTTGGCGTCATGCAGGAGCATGGGGTCTTGAGGTAGCGATCGGCAAGGGCCACGAAAGGATCTTTTTCGTTTTCCTCCACCAGTAAATCGAAGCTTTTATAACCGGTGCAGTTCTCCTGGCAAACAACCGCTGCGCCGCAGTTTTCGATCAGCCGGATGACTTTCTCCGATCCTTTCCCGGCTGGGCATCCCGTAAGCAGTATCCGCGGCTTTTGCGGTACGGAACCGGATATTTTCGACTGGATGGCCTTCAGCTCAGCCGTAAGCCGGTCAACGGCATCGATGTAATATTGGAGGTCAGGGGCAAAGCTCTTGCCTTCCAGCACGATCGTCATATCCAGTCCGCTGAGCAGGACGGTATCCTTCGCGCTTGTGTATACAAGCTCTTTGAGCGAGCGCCTCATGGCGTTGTGCAGCCGGATCTGGTTTCGCAACTCATCTTGTTTGATGCCGGTTCCCGTGCGGCTTTCCAGAAATGCACCGAACCTTCGCATTTCACCGGACCAATACTGTAAATCTTCCGCACCGCATGAGCGGGGTTGCTTAATGAGATGGAGTGGTTTTATCCTGCCAAGCAGTTCGTACATCTTTACCTTGCCGTCGCACGTCGTCTCGCCGATCAGGAAATCAGACAAAGAAAAATAGGGGCAGGTATCCGTTATCGCATACCCGTAGCTGGACTTGATCAAAGGACATAGATTCGCGGGAAGGACCCGCTCGGCATCGGCGATGGGCTTCTGCTTCTTGCCGCAGAGGCCCACGGGAATTCCTCCGGCCGCACGCACCAGTTCGGTGGGGGCAAAAACGCAGTAAATACCGAAGATTTTTTTCCCGGCGTCCTTTTGCGCCTCGAACTCCAAAAGGCAGCGTTCGCTCCACTCATCGAATACCTGCATGCTTTGAGGTCTGCGTATTTCGGACATTTCTTAACCTTTTTCTCCGTTGGAGGTTACCCCTTCGGCAAAGACCGTGCACAGGCTGTTCATCCCGCCTGGCAAGGAACCAGACATAATCGAAACGATAGTCTAATTGATTTTGCCTATATGTAAAATAGGTAAATACTATAATGATGGCCAATATAATTGGCTGGAGCAATAAGGATCTCTATTCCACGATCACTTTTACTTTTTTGTCAGGTTTTATGCACTTTGTGCCGACTTAAACAATTGAAAATGAGCATTTTGCATCACTAACCTGATGAGTGAGTATCGGGAAGGAAGGTGGAAGGTACATCTTCATTACCTAAACCGCCGTTACACTGCTGGATGACGTGTAAGTACATTTTGTCGGGAGTGTTGGATCACGCTAAGCGCGAGGAAAGCAAAGATGAAAAAGATGGGTCTTGGGAAAAAGCTAATGGTCGGAGGGGCCATCATTGTATCCATACCAATGCTTGTGCTCAGTTCATTCCTGATTCTGAAAAGCACATCGACGTTGAGTGACTTCTCACAAACAACGACCTTACAGACCGTCGACAAATTAACGAACATGGTGCGCACCATCATAGATAAAGAAGTTGTGCAGGTGCGAGGCTTATCGGCATGGAGCAGCATAGTCGCAATAAGCGCCAAGGCTAAAAAGAACGGGCGGGAAAGTGTCAAGGAGGAAGGGAAAGCACTCAATAATGAATTCCACAACATCCTCAAGCAGCTTGGCGATCAGTATTCCAGTATGTTCATTAGCGATACGAACGGGCTCACCCTGGCGGGAATATCCAATAACGGAGACACCAAAGCATTGGAGGCCATGAATTTATCCGGTAGAGAGTATTTTAAGGAGGCCATGAAGGGTGGAAAAGCCGATGTCGCGCCGATCTCGAAGTCAAAAGCGACCAATCTGCCGGTTATGGTTGTCTATTCTCCCATAAGGTCGGAGACTGGTGATTTCCTGGGAGTCTTCTGCCTTACGTCAAAGGTGGACGTGCTCGTCAATTTAGTGGCCGGCACAAAGGTGGGTGAGACCGGCTATGCCTTCATGCTTGACGAAAAGGGTCTCATGATTGCTCATCCAAGGCCTGAATTAATCCTCGAGATGAATGCTCTCACTACGAAAGGGACCGAAGAGATCGCTCGGAATATGACAGGCCAGAAGAGAGGAATCGCAACGTATATTTTTGAAGGAAAAGAAAAGATTGGCGCCTTTGCTCCGGTTGGCGTCAGAGGTTGGAGCATTGGTGTCATTCAGCCCAGGGAGGAACTCCTCAGGCAGGTCAACGCCTTTAGAAACCTGGGAATAACAATTGGAGTGGCATTGCTTGGGATTGCGCTCGTTTTGATCCTGCTTTTCAGCAGAAGTATCTCCAAACCAATCACTCGTATCGTTGAAGGACTTTCTGAAAACAGTGACCGGGTGAGCGCTGCATCGGGCCAGGTTTCATCCGCAAGTCAGCAACTCGCCGAAGGAACATCCGAGCAGGCGGCGTCCATTGAGGAGACGTCTTCGTCTCTTGAGGAAATGTCCTCAATGACCAGACAGAACGCGGATAACGCAAAGCAGGCCGATCAGTTGATGGCAAACACGAAAGGGTCGGTCTCTCGCTCCAGTCAGATTATGAATGAGCTTACCGCCTCGATGGGTGAGATTTCCGCAGCAAGCGAGGAGACCTCGAAGATTATCAAGACAATCGATGAAATTGCTTTCCAGACGAATCTGCTTGCTCTCAATGCCGCCGTGGAGGCAGCGCGTGCGGGGGAAGCCGGCGCCGGTTTTGCCGTTGTCGCCGATGAAGTCAGAAATCTTGCAATGAGAGCGGCCGAAGCTGCAAAGAATACTGCCAATCTCATCGAAGGGACAGTCAAGAGAGTCAAAGATGGTTCGGAACTGGTCGGAAAGACCGAAAAGGAATTCCACGAGGTAGCCGTAAATGTTGAACAGTCCAGCGGACTGGTCGGTGAAATCTCTGCGGCATCCCTGGAACAGGCTCAGGGTATCGAGCAAGTTAGCAAAGCGGTGAGCGAAATGGACAAGGTCGTCCAGCAAAATGCCGCCAACGCCGAAGAATCCGCTTCGGCCTCTGAGGAAATGAACGCCCAGGCCCTTCAAATGAAGGAGTATGTCGGCGAGCTAAAAATGCTGGTTGACGGCTCAAAAGGCGACGGTGCTGTAAGAGGATCTGAATAAAAGACTGATGATGCAGGTTTTTGAAACCAAGCGGGAAGCGGGAAGCAGGAATTTTATGCTCCCCGCTTTTTGCTTTCTGTCACGAAAAGACTATTCACCGCCGAGACTGATCATCGACAGGCCAAGGAGAGGCGCAGAGACACGAAGGCAGCGACACTTTTCATGGTTTCAGGGTGTCCAGAGAGGGACGTGAAAAGCTACTTCCTGCTTCCTGCATTCCGCTCCTTGCTTCCCTCTCACCATGTGCTATTGTTAAAAAACAACTTTGTTTCCGGAGGCATTTTCCGTTTGAAATTATCGAATCCAGGCGCCATATTGAGTTTAGCCCATGATGCCGGCCCCGGCCCCAACGGCGGCGAGATACTGGGACTGGCCCTTGAAGAGCTTTACAACCATTATGATCGTTTCGAGCATATTCACCCCGATCCTCTTGAATTCGTCTACCTCTATGACAAAAAAATCGACAGGGAGCTGATCGCATTCATCGCCTCGGCGCTTGCATACGGCCGGGTGGCGCAGATCCTGCGGAGCGTTCGGTCTGTTCTGGACATCATGGGTCCAAGCCCATCCACCTTTCTGGCTGAAAACCGGCCCGCCGCCATCAGGAAGAAATTCCGGTTTTTCAAGCACCGCTTCACCACGGGCGAGATACTATCCAACCTGCTGATAGCCCTTAAAGAACTGATTCTGGAATATGGGTCTTTGGAATCCTGCTTCCGGGCTGGATTTAGTGAACATGACGCAAATATTCTGCCCGCCCTTAGCGGATTGGTAAAAAAACTCGAGAAAGCATGTGGACGAATGCTGCCGACGTTTTTACCTTCACCTGATGGGGGCAGCGCATGTAAGAGGCTGAACCTCTTTTTGCGATGGATGGTGAGAAGTGACAATGTCGACCCGGGAATATGGCAAACTATTCCCGCCTCTCACCTCATAGTCCCTCTCGACACTCATATGCACAGGATCGCTGCAGCCATGGGACTAACATCACGAAAACAGGCGGACATTCGTTGCGCAGTAGAAATTACGGAGGCTTTCAGCGCAATCCGCCCCGACGATCCGGTCCGCTACGATTTTTCCCTTACCCGGCTGGGGATCAAACCAGGGACGCCGCCAACGAAATTTTTTTCCTCTCTTCTGTCGATTGGAGGGCAAGGATGAAAGACAATGACATAAAGCTTTACGCTCTGACTACCTGCATCCACTGCAAAGATACAAAGGAATATCTGGATAAATGCGGAGTCGATTACGATTGTGTAAACGTCGATAAGCTCGATGCCGACGAGAGACGCCTGATGATCGAGGAAATCAAAAAAGCCAACCCGGGGTGTGCCTTCCCCATGCTTTTGGTCGGCTCCAAGGTCATCATCGGATTCAAAAAAGAAGAGATAAAGGAGGCGCTGAATCTGGAATGAATGCCACGCAACTCTATGAGTTCCTGAAAAAGACGCAGGAAGCGAAAGGCTACTTCTTCAATAAGGACATGACCAGGGTTTTCTATCTCCTGCAAGGCCTGCTCGATAATAAGGAGCGCTACGGATATATGTGCTGCCCGTGCAGGTTGGCGGCCCGTGACCGCGACCGGGACCGCGATATAATTTGCCCTTGCGTTTACAGGGAGCCCGATGTCGCGGAGTACGGAAGCTGTTACTGCGCGCTCTATGTTTCAAAAGAGTGGAATGAGGAGACAATCCCGCATTCATACGTAAGCGAAAGGCGTCCGCCGGAGAAGAGCTTCCCGAAGCTTGGATAGACGGAAATCGGAAAATAATCAGAGATCTAAACACACTCGGCTTTGCCCGCTTGCCGTAAGCCAGAAGGCTAAACGAATATCCGCTTGCGTCTGGTTCAGATCAACGCTTCGCTGTGTAGCTTGTCAGTGGGCAACCCAACAACAGGAAAAAGGGGGGGGGCTTCGCGGCGCCCATGCCAAGTGAGCGCCCCGTGCTGAGGGTCGGCGCCAATCAGCAAGACCCTATGTCCCATCTTGGCGAGGGCAACCGTTTAAGAAAGCAGTTGAGTTCCTCTTTTCCACAATCGAACGGTTCCGTGTCGTGTTCAAGCCGGAGCTTCTCGACCGGCGAAAGGGCAGCGGTCATTCGGCGCTCGGTTCGCGGAACAATGCCTCAAGGCGCGGCCTCGGTTTTGTTGGCGCATCAAGAGCTTTCATGAACGCTTCCCATTGTTCATCATCGAAGGAGAACAAGCGGCGTTCGGCAATAACTTCAGCGGCTTCGACCAGCGCAACATCAAGCATGAACACCGTAACCGTTTTGTTTTTGGCGGCGGCAGCTTCCTGCAAGGCGCGTTTCACGCCAGCGGTGGTGCGGATGCCTATCCGCACGGTTTTGACATTGGTTTCCGTTTTCATTGGACGGTCTTCCTTTCCTTCGCAAAGGCATGCGACCAAATCCGAATATAGCATCCGGATAGTATCCGGACAACGACCTTTTAAGCCTTTCCGCCCTCGGGGGAAGTGTGCCGCGCTGTGCCATAAATCTAGATTTGTGACACTGTCGCCCGTCCCTGTGATATCAAGGGTTTGGCGGTGTCATAAATCAAGGACACAACAGGGTCATGAAAATAGGCTACGCGCGAGTCTCCACAGAAGACCAAAACCCAGTAAATAGCTCCCTTTGGTTCTATCGCTTCGCGAGGGGCAGGGTGCGGCAGGATATTCACCGACAAGGCCACGGGCGCAAACGCCAAGCGGCCAGAACTGGCGAAGGGCCTCAAGGCTCTCAAGGCTGGCGATGTACTGACGGTCTGGAAACTTGACCGGCTGGGCCGGTCGCGACGTGACCTTATCGCCCTGCTGGATGATCTGAAAGCGAAGGGCGTGGCCTTCCAGTCGTTAACTGAGGCTATCGATACGGAAACACCCACGGGCCGCGCCATGTGGCAAATGGCCGGGATACTGGCAGAACTTGAACGGCCGTTGATACAGGAACGGACAAAAGCGGGCAGGGCGGCGGCTGTGGCTCGCGGCGTGAAAATGGGCCGCAAGCGGCTGCTGTCCGCGCAACAGGTCGCCCACGCCCGCAAGCTGATAGGGCAGGGGGAAGGCCCTAACCATGTGGCTAAATCGCTCAACATCTCTCGGCGAACCCTTTACAGGGCTTTAAGCAACACAATTGTCAGCGAGCGAAAAAGCCAATAAAAACAGCGGGCAAAACTGGACAGTTTGTTGTACTGTACGTAACGAGAAAGATGGTTGACCCGGGAGCGTAGAGGGTGAATTATCTGCCTGATTTTTCTAGTGAAACAGAAAAAGGAGGCAGAAATGGACCCGGCAACTATTTCATTAGATTCAGTAAATCCCCCAATCCAGCAAGGACACCCGCCAGCAGGGCCTTGCCGCATTCCCCGGACAGCGCCACGCCAAACGGAGAACCGTGAGTACCTGGACAAGCAGATTAACATCCTCAGGCAAAGCAAGCTTCCCGGAAAAGAGCACGCCGAACAATACCTGTCGCACTTGTATCGAAAAAACTGCCGGTCCGGCACAATCGAGGCCAATCAAATATCTATCAGGTTGTTTCTACAGTTCATCGGAAACCAGCAAGGCATAATCCATCTCGATCACGTCACCAGGCGGAGCATAGAGGCATTCGTCGAGCATGAGCAAGACCGGGGCCTAAAGGCTAAGACGGTTAGCGTCCGGCTTATGGTGGTGCATGCCTTCCTTCGGTTTCTTGTCGAGGGGGATGTGATTGATCCGAACGTTCTCAGAAAGAAAATAAGGGTGAAAGTGCCGGAGGCGCTGCCGAAAGCCATCGAACCTGAAAATATAAAGGCTCTTTTTGCGGCAATCGATCATGTTCGTGATCGGGCCATGTTCCTTATGCTCTTGCGGACAGGAATGAGAATAGGCGAACTTCTGGATTTGAAAATCCCTGAGGTCAACCTGGAAGAAAAGAAGGTGATCCTCTATGAAGCGCAGAAGACAAGGGTCGGAAGGGTGGTCTATTTTAGCGATGACGCTAAAGAGGCCCTGTGTTCCTGGCTCAAGGCAAGAGACCCCGAAAAGGAGTTTGTCTTCTACGGGCAGGGAAGAAATCGCCTGGGTTATACAGGGGCTCAGCTAAGGTTTGAGAAATACATTGAAGCCGCCGGCCTGTCGCCAATGGGCTACACGATCCACTGCCTTCGCCACACCTTTGCAAGCGAGCTCCTGAATGCCGGGATGAGGCTTGAGTGTTTGCAGCCCCTCCTTGGGCATACAAGCCTGGAGGTGACCCGAAGATACGCCAGGCTCACCGACAGGACACGCGAGGAGGAATACTTCCGGGCAATGGCAATCATCGAGAAAGGAGCGGCCGGTGGCCATTATCGATTCGATCATTAACTTCAGAAGACATCTGAAGAGAAAGAATTACTCGCCACGAACCGTTCGCGACTACATGAGCACTCTCAAACAGTTTGTGGTCTGGCTGGATTGTCCCATCGAAGAGGCGAGCAACAAAAAAGTGCTCTGGTTCATTGACTATCTTCTCGATAAGAAACTTAAACCCAAGACGATAAACTGCTATTTGGACAGCATCCGCTCATTCTACGACTACCTCAGGGAAAGCGAGGAGTTGGAGATCGCAAATCCGGTAAAGAGTGGCTATGGCCTCCGGCTTTCAAAGCCTCTTCCACGGTTTTTAAAGGACGAAGAAGTTTCACGGTTTCTCGAAAAACTCGAAGGCCCGAGGGACCGCGCCATGTTCCTGCTTATGCTCAGGTGCGGTCTTCGAGTGGAAGAGGTTGCATCCCTCACTCTCGGCGCACTTGATCTTAGACGGGGAAGTCTTCTGGTCAAAAGCGGCAAGGGTGCAAAGGATCGGGTGGTTTATGTGAGCCCGGATGCCCACCAAGCCCTGACATGCTATCTGAAGGAAAGGTCCCGATTGAAATCGAAATCTGTCTTCCTGGTCGAACGTGGACGGTTCAAAGAAAAGCCAATATCGGCACGAGGTATCCAGAAGAGGATGGAGTATTACGCGGGTGAGAGCGGCCTCAAAGTTTCCTGTCATCACCTGCGGCATACCATGGCCACTCAGCTTCTCAATGCCGATGCAGACATTACGATTATCCAGGACCTCCTTGGCCATAGCCGGATTACAACAACTCAGAGGTATTGCAAAGTATCGAACCGGAAAGTGGAAAGGGACTACTACCGGGCAATCGATCTGGTAGTGAAAAGAACTTCGCCCCTGGAAACCGCACCGGTGCCGGGCGATTCATAAGCTCATACCACTTTAACCCAGCCGGTGGAGTGGGGAAACTCCAGTCGCCCTATGGGCTCCTTCCGTTTCCCCCCTCCACCGGCACCCCCACATTTTGGTGGTGGGGCAAATCAGTTTGACAAAACCGCCTCGGCGTTGGGGGTCGCTCCCCAGCGGCAGGGAGGGCAAAAAACTCTAGCGCAGAAAGATTCGGATCAGATATACTGATCACCGAGAAAAGATCAGGGAGTCTGCAAAGATGGAAAATCAGATAGATATGAAGAAGCCAATAGTTAAGAGCAGACTTCCGCTAAGACCCAATCATCACTAGAAAAACAAGCTCTCATTACGTACAGTGTTGTAAATTGTCCAGCTTAGCAAATAAAGCTCTGTCTCGACCTATCGCTAACACACTATCCAAAAAAGGGGGAGAGATGAAAAGCACTGTTTTTTTAGTAGTCATACTTCTTGTTTTTGTTATCACGGCCATCCCGCCGTCATCAACTTTAGCAACGGACAGCGCGGATAAGGAAAAACGTTCGTTAAAGGAAGAATACGAATTACAAGAAAAATGTGGCAAACGTGCTGAAGAAGTATTTAAGTCAGAGAACAATGATACTAACAATATAATATCAAGCATAGAAGTTCACTACGAAAATCATTATAATAAAAAGTCAAACGCGTCTTACTATCTATATATCCAGCTATTCAATAAACGAGAAGACCTTCCAAGTAGGTCTAGCAGCACTCTTATTAAGACGCTGTATGATATCAATGAACATAAAGAGTGCGCTCATATAACGATTTGGAATTATCATGAACCAAATGAGTATGTTTACCACTGTAGTGTAGCAGGTAAGAAATGTAATTAACAAGATGAATGGAATTCGCTTGTAAAGCCATATATGGAAGAGTAGTCCATCTTGAATTGACAGCCATATTATTCAAGTATCTGATGAATCATCTTGTGTTAATTTATTCTATAAGAGAGGAGCAAAGATGCCGTCTAAAACACTAAATCCGAATGATCTTCAAGATGATGAGGACTGGGAAGGCAACAATGCGGCTTTTACGTGCCCACTTTGTCAAAAGGTGTTTATCGTCAGTGATACGCGTATGCATATGGCTGACGGACAGAAGGGGGTTCGAAAGTGCCCTTCATGCAACAAAGCCGTAGGCAAAGTTAACGGAGGAAGAAAATCGGGGGGTTCGGCAAGCATCGAATGGTGATTGTATCTGCATCTTAAGTGCTAGCGAATTCGTCTGTTGATAACTGGACAATTGAGCGTATTTTGTCCCGATCCTGAAAACCGCCCCCAACACCGGCGCGGGTTTGCGGACGGGCTGACAGGCAAATAACTAGACAAAATGCCGAGCTTGATTTATCAGGTGCGTCAACGTTTTTCCTGCATGGCCCTGAAGTCTTTCACCAATCGATAGAGCACAAGGGGTTCGTCTGGGAAAGGCTCGAATCCAAGGTGCATGTAGAAACCGCGGGCCGTGTCATCCTTGGCGTGAACGAGCAGGGCACGAACACCGGCAATATCCGCAACCTGAAGGGTGCGCCGCATGGCATCAACGGCGAGAGCCGCCCCCAGCCCTTTGCCCTGCCAACGGCAATCAACGGCTAGGCGAGCAAGAAGCAACATAGGGATAGGGTAACGCGGCAGACCTTTTGCAAGACGTTCCGGCGCGTCCTCATAAACAACATCCCCAACAACCAACGTATGATAGCCAACGATTTCCACGCCATTGACGGCAACATATGACTGGGAAATATTGGCCCTTTGGCCCGCAAGGGCGTGTAGGCGGATGAAGCTGTTTAGCTCCTCAGAATCACAATCGAAGTCTGTCGGATCATGCGTGATCGCGAGTTTCGAGATAACCAACGTTTCATTCATTGGGGATCAAGAATCGTCGGCTCATTCAAAAGACGCTCCATACGCGGGTGACGCCTCGGCGGTGCGTCAAGAGCGGCCATGAAAGCGGCCCATTGATCGGCATTAAGCGCTATCCGTGACCGTTCGGCAAGAACGGTGTTGGCAGAATGAAGGGCGCTTTCGAGCACAAATTGACTGATGGTTGTGTGGCGCTCTCTCGCCGCTTGTTGCAGAAGCCGTCGGGCCTCCGGTGTTATGCGGATATCGAGGCGGTCGGTTTTTGCTCTGGGTTCGGTCTTCATGGTGCAATCTCCTTGCTGTCTTGACACAATATAGCACGGACAGTGTCTGTACAACAAGATTTTCTAGGTCTATGTCAAGCCTCGCGCGGCGTTTTGTCTAGGAGCCTGTCGGGATAACGGCTTTTAAAATAACTTTTACAATTGGGGTGATCGCTTTGAAGAAAATCTCTCACCCCGCAAAGCACGATTCAATAAGGATTAGCCAATAATAGGCATTCGCGTGCAAAAGTTTGGTATCAATCGCCGGGAACGGTTCAGTTGTGTATTGATTGCAACGCAGAACGGCGGCAAAAGCTTCCCCGGGTCCATTAGAAGGGGCCACCGTGCCGATAGAGTTTAAGCAGATTGTGAGACAGACACCACATCAGCCACTCTGCGGATACGTTTTCGTATCCTCTTAGTGAAAATTGCCGTAAGCCCCTGGCCTGTTTAATCTGGCCGAAGACTGGTTCAACGGTTGACTTTCGCTTGGAGTAAATCTTTTGACCGCGTTTGGTGCAAAGCTTTCTTATCATTCGCTCCTTGGGCGTCAGGTCGTTTGGAGGCCGTCCTCGAACCGGCGGAAGAACTTCTCCGTGTTTCATTTTGATTGTGGCGATAAACGGATCGAGCAGTGCGTCCTCAAAAAGCATCACATTGGTGTCACTAAAGTATCCGGCATCGGTTGTGATTGCCATTTTGCGGGGAATCCCGCCAAGGTTTTCTTCCAAGATATCCAGTATTGGTTCAACTTCGTCCACATCGTTTGCATTCCGGGAAAGTCCGGCAGCCACAATCACCTGAAAGGAATCATCAACCATTGCCTGGCCGTTATAACATTGATCAAAGGAATTGGTGGAGGTCACCTTCATGATCCGGGAATCAGGATCTGTGAAATTCCTCTGTGCACTGCCGGAGGGTTCAATAGGAGGGGGCTGACTTGCAGGCGCTTGTTTTTTCTTGGTTTTAGTCTCTGCAGCCTTCTGCTTTTCGGAAGCCTCTTGCCTGGCCTCCTCCTCAAGCGCATTCATGGCTTCTTTGATCTTTGCCAGCCGAGTCTCACGCCTTTTGAGTTCATCGGGCAGATCCCAACCCTTCCTGCCCTTGCCGTACTCTCTATCCTCCTGCTTGTCTACAGCCTCGGCATTTTTGAGAAGTACTTCGATCTCTTTTGCAAGCTCCTCTTTTTTCTTTTTCATCCTGCCGTAGCTCATCGCTTTGTGCTTGGAAGCATTGGCCTTGATCTTGGTTCCATCAAGGGCCACATGGCCAAGCTTAACAAGCCCCGCTTCCTGGCAAAGTCTGAGGATCTGCACAAAAAGACCGGCAAGAGCTTTAAGGTGGCGCTTTCTGAACTCACATATCGAGTCATGATCGGGGTGCCTGTTTGCCGCAATCACCCGAAAGGCAACGTCTTCGTAGGTTTTCTTCTCGATTTGACGGGAGCTGGGAACACCTGTGCAATAAGCGTAGAAAAGGAGGGCTATCATCATCCGAGGTTCGTAAGGGGGTTGCCCCCTGCCGTCTCCCCGATAGGACGAGTACATCGTTGAAAGATCGAGCTGCTCTACCACATCCAATATGAAATTGGCCAGGTGTCCCTGCGGGAGCCAGTCCAACAACGAAGGCGGGAGCAGCAACATTTGTTTGCGGTCACAAGATTTGAATGTCTTTTCCATAGTGGAGCGATATTAGCATAAAATGGCTCTTGATGCCATTTCTCCGACAGGCTCCTAGTTGCGAGGGTATCGGCCAGCCCGCGAACCCGCGCGGGACTTTGATGCCAGTTTCACTTTAGGGACAAAATACGCTCCTGTACGTAATGAAGGCGAGTTTTTCTAGTGGTGATGGTGTGTTAACGATAGTCCGCCTATGCCTGTTGGATTCTTTCTATCCGTCTGATTTTCCACTTTGGCAGGCCCCTTGATCTTTTCTCGGCGATCAGTATATCTGATCCGAATCTTTCCGCGCCAGAGTTTGTTGCCCACCCGACCGCTGGGGAGCGACCCCCAACGCCGAGGCTGGTTTTGTCAAACGGATTTGCCTCACCACAGCGGTAGCACTCCTTGCGGCTATGTCGTCGCGGCTGTGGCCGGTCGTGCGCTCCGTGAGCGCGTACACGTGGCCCCACGGGTTCACAACAACAAGATCGTCTTGTTTTCGGGCAAGAAGATGCCCCTTGTCTTGAAGGGCACTCGCAAATCCGGCGCCTGTATCCTTTGACAATTCCCCGCCAAAACCTCTGCGCCCACCTGCCGCAGGCAGTGGCAAAGCCGGCCCCGGCCCCGCCGCCCACAAAGTTCGCTGAAAACCGTCTGTTCTCCGCAACTTTATTGGCCTGCGCTACAAGCGTAAATTAACTTGCGTTAATATGGAAACTATGTAAACTGAAAGAGTTTATAAATTGTTGTTCCCTTTGAACTCAATTTGCAGGATTAACCATGCATCGTGACGAGGTGAAACCTATAGAATTTAAAGCAGAAAATCCCCGGTCCCGCCACGGCATGCCACGGACCCGATCCGGAATATCAGGCGCCGGACATCCCGTAGTGGCGCAGATCATAGCCGTTGCACGCCAGGTTTTTTTTGCCAACGGCTTCCGCTCGGTGACCATGGATGATATCGCCCACGAACTCGGGATCAGTAAGAAGACGCTCTATGAGCATTTCACAAGCAAGACCGCGCTTGTTGAAGCGACTATATTCGATAAGTTTCGAGGCATCAACTCCGAACTGGAAAGAATTACGTCCGAGTGCTCATCCGGTCTTGCCGGAAGACTGCATCGGCTGCTTGCTTACATTCAACAGCAAACGGGAGAAATTCAGCCCCCTTTTATGCGGGACCTCAGGCGGCAGCCTGAAATCTTTCGCCATGTGGAGAATGAGCGCAGGGACCTGGTCCGGCGCCATTTTGGGAAGCTCATTTACGAAGGGCGCAAATCCGGGCTTATCCGCAAGGATGTTCCAATCGAACTGATAACCGAAATTATCCTCGGCGCTTTAGAAAAGATTATGAATCCGGCAAAGATGGCCGAACTGGAAATCACTCCGAAGGCCGGATATTCCGCCATCATTGCCGTGATTCTTGAAGGTGTCATCACAGAAAGAGGAAGATCGAAATTATGACCGGGACCCGGCCAGGTTTTCGAAAAGCGTTTTTTTACCTGATCTGCGCACTCGCGGCGCTTTGTAACCTGATGGGTTGCGCGCGATCCGAGCCCAACAGGGTGCAGGGCTATGTGGAGGGGGAGTATGTGTATGTCGCCTCGCCGCTCTCAGGTACTCTCGAATCGCTGTACGTGCAGCGCGGCGATCAGGTGAAAGAGGGAGATGCTTTGTTTGCGCTTGACAGCAGACCGGAAAAAGCAGCCCTGGACGAAGCGGAACGCCGTGTTTCCCAGGCCGGAGCATACCTGCAGGATGCGAAAAAAGGCAAACGGCCATCGGAAATTGAATCTTTGAAGGAGCAGATGAATCAGGCCCGGGCGGCATTGGTGCTTTCGGAAAAAGAACTTGCCCGCCGTGAACGTCTTTTAGCGGCCAATGCTATTTCGACAGAGGCACTCGATCTTGCGCGCTCAACCAATGATCAGAACCGCCATCGGATATCGCAGTTGGAAGCCGATATTACAACGGCACAGCTTGGCTCGCGAACAGATCAGATTTGGGCCGCCGATGCCGCCGCGAAGGCGCAGGAGGCTTCATTGGCAAAGGCGCAATGGGAACTCGCACAAAAGATCCGGTCTGCGCCTCGGGACGCTCTGGTTTTTGACACTCTCTACCGGGAGGGAGAATGGGTCGCAGCCGGCCGGCCGGTTGTCGCTTTGTTGCCCCCGCAGAACATAAAGGTGCGAGCCTTTATTCCGGAAACCAGGATCGGCGCAGTTCACACCGGCGATGGCGTTCGGATCATGGTGGACGGAATACGCGAACCTTTTGAGGGGAAGGTCAGTTTCATTTCGCCACGGGCTGAATACACTCCCCCGGTCATTTACAGCAGAGAGGCCCGCAGCAAAATGGTGTTCATGATCGAGGCGGTTTTCGACCCTAAGACGGCGGCAAACCTTCATCCTGGCCAACCAGTGGATGTAGAGTACGGCTTCTGATCCATGACCTGCGATCTTGTCATTGATGTGACCGGAATGACCAAACGGTTTGATAACCGCACGGTCGTTAACAGCGTGGACCTTCAAGTCCGCACAGGAGAAGTCTGCGGCTTTCTCGGTCCCAACGGCAGCGGGAAGACCTCGTTTATTCGCATGCTTTGCGGGCTGCTCCGGCCGGATGCGGGTCACGGCACGGTCCTCGGCTGTGACGTGATTACTGAAAGTGAAGAGATCAAGGGCCGTGTCGGCTACATGACCCAGCAGTTCAGTCTGTACGAAGACCTGACGATTTCGGAGAACCTTGATTTCGTTGCCCGCATGTATTCGGTGAAGAACCGGCGTAAAGCAGTGAGCGATAGCCTTGAACAGCTCGGACTTGAGGAACGGAGGCGCCAGCTTGCAGGAGAGCTTTCCGGGGGATGGAAACAGCGCCTTGCCCTGGCGGCCTGTTTGATCCACGAGCCCAAACTGCTTTTGCTCGATGAGCCTACAGCCGGCGTCGACCCGCAAGCGCGCCGCGAGTTCTGGGAACAAATCCATCAGCTTGCCGCCCAGGGGCTCACCTTTTTGATTTCTACGCACTACATGGATGAGGCCGAGCGCTGCCATCGGTTGGCTTATATTCTGAATGGCAATTTGCTTGCCCATGGAACTGTGGCCGAGATCATTGCAGAAACCAAGCTGACGACCTGGGCGGCCAGCGGGCTCAATTTGCTGGAACTGGCAGAAGTGCTCCGCAATAAACCGGGGGTGGAACAGGCTGTTGCCTTCGGCAGCCAGCTCCGCGTTAGCGGGACAGATGCTGCGGCACTCCGGGAAACAATCGCCCCGTTTCAGACCGGACAATATGAATGGCGCACGATCGCTCCGGGCATGGAGGATGTTTTCGTTCACCTCATGAAAAAATCGAAGCGTGAGGCTTTGCCATGACCATCTTTGCCCGAAGAAAAAGGCCCGAATTTTCTATGGCCCGCTTTTGGGCCGTGGTGTTCAAGGAGTTCGTACAGATGCGCCGGGATCGGCTGACTTTCGGCATGCTGATAGCTATCCCGCTGAGCCAGATCATCCTCTTTGGCTATGCCATCAATGTGGATCCCAAGCACCTGCCTGCGGCCGTGCTCATGGCCGACAACGGCCCGCAGGGCCGCACTTTGTTGCATGCGATCAAAAATTGTTCCTACCTTGTTTTCGTACGTGAACTGAAGTCTGAGACCGAAGCCAACGAGGTGCTCGATCGCGGTGAGGTACAGTTTGTCATAAATATCCCCGAGAATTTCACTCGCGATCTGCTCAGGGGAGACAGGCCCGCTATCCTGGTCGAAGCGGATGCCACCGACCCGGCAGCTACCAGCAACGCCATAGGCTCCTTGCGCACTCTGCTCAACACCGCCCTGCAAAATGATCTCAAAGGTCCATTCGCATTTCTCCCCCGTGCAGACAGCGCTATCGATCTTCGTGTTCACTCCCGTTATAATCCTGAAGCCATTACGCCATATAACATCGTGCCGGGCCTGCTGGGGGTGGTGCTTCAGATGACGATGACCGTGATAACAGGGCTGGCAATTACTCGCGAGCGGGAACGCGGCACCATGGAGACTTTGCTTTCCATGCCCACGCGTCCCATCGAAGTCATGACGGGAAAAATCATTCCTTACATTTTAGTGGGCTACATCCAGGTGGTGCTTATCCTGGCCACCTCTTATTTTCTATTTCGCGTGCCGGTGGCGGGAAGCCTCTGGTTGTTGTTCGCATCTGCCCTGATATTCATTATAGCCACGCTGGCTGTGGGCATCACCTTTTCAACCATTGCAAAAAACCAGCTCCAGTCTGTGCAGATGGGATACTTTTTCTTTTTACCGTCACTTCTGCTTTCGGGGTTCATGTTTCCCTTCCGCGGAATGCCTCACTGGGCCCAGATAGTCGGCGAATTATTGCCACTGACTCACTTTCTCCGCATCGCGCGTGGTATCCTGCTAAAAGGCAACGGGGTGCAGGACATAATACCGCAGATCTGGCCAATTGTGCTCTTCATCGCCGTCGCAATGACGATCGCCGTTAAGCGGTACCGCCGTACGCTAGACTAGTTTCCGGGCGGGGCGGTGGGACCGCCAGCCAGATTCGCCGCAACCTTTGGTGGCGGCATGGGCAGGATCTCGACGCTACGCGAGGCGGTACATAGGTACGCCTCCGCGCAACCCCTTGATTTCCTTGCCAGGACGAAAAATGCCTCCTTTCCGAACAGAAACCTCGCGGGGCGTAGAGTTCAGATAAGGTAAAATTCTCCTACGTTGATAAGGTGAAATTCTCTTACGTTCATCCGGGTTTCCGGACGGAAACCAGACTAATGGTTGGAATCATGCACTATCCCCACGTCCCCCGAGGTGTCAAATATCGGGGATGTTCTGATGTAAACTGCTTGCTTGAACAAATTGTGGTTTGGTTCTCTTTACAAATGCGACTTCAATAAGCATATTTGGGAGTAGTTTTTTCCCTGAGTGCGCTACACATCTGAGGTCACCTTTGAAGGAATGGTACGAATGGAAAAAAAGTTACTCGAATTAGCAGTCGAAATCGTTCATGCTCAGGCTTCCATGAGCAAGATGACAGCCGAGGACATCGAGCAGGCGTTGGTAAGAGTCTATAACGCACTTCAAAAAATGAGACTGGCCGAAGAGCAAGGGCAATCTATCCTGCAGGCCGAGCCGGGAATTCAGACTTCCGGCGCTCCAATTGCCGCCGATCCGCTCTCCTCCATTCAGGAAGACAAAGTTACCTGTATGGAATGCAAAGCTGAGCTCCGGCAGCTCACGGCAAACCATCTTCGTATCCATCACCTCACTCCCAGGGAATACAAGAAGAAGTGGGGCTTCCCGCTCAAACAGCCTCTTTCCGCAAAAATGCTGACCAAGCTCCGCAGTCGTTCAGCCAAGAAACGCGGGTTGCCCGAAAATCTTCGAATCTACCTCGACCGGAAACGGAAAAACAAAAATTCGTCGGGACACGAATTCCCAACCTCTGGACCGGTCCCCGGGAAGAGATCATTGCGCGCTACTTTTTGAAAAGCGGCAAGTTTTATACAATTATCAAGAAGATCTCCTCCAGTCTCGGAAGAACCAGGCAAACCTGTCCTGCGGAAGCCCCCAAAATAAATCATGAAATTATGGCAGCGCCGCCTTCCACGCCGTTGTCGTATCTTCTCCCATTGAAGGAGAACAAATTTCGCAGTGAAACCGGTAGTACGTAGACAGTTTTTTGATTACTCCCGTTAAACTTTGGCATGGGCAGTAACAGAGGAACTTGGCGCGTAAAGGGTTTGTCCCCCTTCAAATACAGTCTTTGCCCTATTGAAGAATTCTTGGCCCGGCTTAAAATGGCGATCATCCAATTCACCTTTTCAGGGAAGTAACATCATCACCTGACCGCTTGGAAATTGCACGACTCACATCGCAAGGCATGGGATTTATTTCACTAGTTTTTCCATAGAAGGGCTTCACGGCTGGAAATGAAAAAGTCAGTTATTTATTCGACTGGGAGTCATTTGCCTGAATCGGTCGTGCCTAACGAAGCTATGACCCATTTCCCAGCCTCTTCCATAAAGCTCATAGCTGAAAAAACCGGGGTTCTGTCCAGAAGAATCGCCCCGGAAGAAGAATGCACTTCAGATTTGGCCATCAAAGCTGCGCGTTGCTGCCTGCAAAAAGTTGATTTTCCGGCTGAACGCATCCAGGGGATAGTGCTGTCCACGTCATCGCCCGACCGTATGCAGCCTGCAACCGCCACCCGGGTGCAACACGAATTGGGAGCAACCAACGCTTTTGCCTTCGATATCAATTCGGTCTGCTCCGGGAGCACTTTCGGCATTTGTATGTCGGATGCCTTGATTACGTCGGGCAAATTCGAGAACATTCTCTTCATAGCGTCCGAGATGTACTCAAAAATACTTTACAAACGGGATTTTTGCACATTCCCTCTTTTTGGTGACGGCGCCGGCGCCATTCTTTTTCGGGCCGGAAATTCGGGCCGGGGAGTGTATCATTCCTGCCTCAGGACCGATGGAAGCAGCAGCAATGCCATCTGCGTCCCTGCGGGCGGCACTATGGTGCCATTCGACAAGATGAGCAGTCCTCGGTTGGCCTATTTCAAGATGAACGGAACTGCCGTCTTCGAGTTCGCCACTAACCAGGGTACGGAAATCGTCCTTCAGTTGCTGAGGGAAGCAGGTGTGGCCCTGCAGGATGTCGACTGGTTCATCAGTCACCAGGCCAATATCAACATTATCCAAACGATTGCTTCCCGGTTAGGCGTTTCTAAAGACAAGTTCGTGGTCAATATCGACAGGTATGGAAACACTGCCAGCGCCTCGGTTCTGATAGCGCTGGACGAGGCAATTTCAACCAACATGATCCGCGAAGGCGATCTGGTCGTTACGACGGCCTTTGGTGGTGGTTTGTCCTGGGGAGCGAATCTGATTCGGGTCTAGGACAGATTAACAATTTACACAATTTCGATTAACAGGAGGCACTACCATGTTAGAAGTTCTTGGGACCATCAGAGAAGGCATTCCGGATCTTTTCCCTGGTGCGTTAGGCTTCGAGGTCCAACCGGATACTTTTTTGAACGACATTCCGGAATGGGACTCGATGACAGCGGTCAATTTCAAAGTTTTTTTGGAAGAGGCCTTCGGGGTGAGTATTCCCGATGACCTGCTCGAAGGAGGAATTACCATAGCCGAGGTGATTTCTTTCATTAGAAGGGCAGACTAATGAGCCAATCAAACATGCCCTCCGATCCGCTTGGAATCGCGAGTTCTTTTCTAAAAATCTATCAGTCCTGGATGTATAACGGAACAGAATTGTTCGGCATTACCTCCAAGTTGAGCGCGGACATCCAGGCTGCAGCCGCTGAGCAGCTAACCTCAATGCTATCGGGGAACCTGGGTCCAAAGGCAAAGGTGGATAATCCTGAGGCTGTCTTATTGGACGCGGTCAAGAGCAGTTCCAGGCTGGCCAATAAGCTCTACGGCGCCTACGCAAACTGGCTTAGAGACTACGTAAGCAAAGCCCCGGATATCTCGGATAAGGAAAGGCAGCGGTCGACATTCTGGGTCAACCAACTTATTAATGCTGTCTCTCCAGCAAACTTCTTTTGGACAAATCCATCTGTCGTGCAGAAGTTTGTGCGAACGAAAGGCGAGAGCGTGGTCAACGGCTACGAGAACTGGCTGGAAGACGTCCAGCGAGGTGATAATCTCATATCGATAGCCGATGCCGCCGCGTTCAAAATCGGGCAGAATATAGCGACAACCCCGGGATTTGTGATCTTCCGAAACAGGCTTATGGAACTCATCCAGTATTCGCCAAAGACCGAGACCACTTTCCAAACTCCTGTCGTTTTCATTCAGCCGTGGATAAACAAGTACTACATACTGGATATGACAGAAGAAAAAAGCCTCGTGGCCTATCTGCTCAATCAGGGCTTCACCGTGTTCATGGTAAGCTGGAAGAATCCGTCCCCGGAGATGCGCAACGTAGCTTTTGAAGACTATATGCTTCAGGGCGCCTTGAAAGCCGTAGAAGTGGCCAGGGAAATCTGCGGGACCAAGAAGGTCCATGCAGTAGGCTACTGCATTGGCGGAACCGTCCTGGCCTCGCTGATGGCCTACCTGAACCGGGGTCCCAAAGATGTTGCGATGCCGATCCTGGACTATACCATGTTTGCCTCCCTGGTCGATTACTCTTCTCCCGGTGAACTGGGAGTCTTTATCACCGAAGAGGCCGTCAGAGCCGTCGAAGAAGTGGTTGAAAAGGAAGGATACCTCGACAAAAAATATTTGGCGGCGACTTTCCGCTCGCTACGGTCCAACAATCTCATATGGCACTACTACGTCCACAATTACCTTCAGGGCGAAGTGCCTCCCAAATCCGATTTTCTTTACTGGAACGGCGATTCAACCCGGTTGCCTGCAACAATGTGCTCCTATTATCTGCGAGAGTTCTATCTGAACAACAACCTGGTCAAACCGGACAAGTTGGTGCTGGGCGAGCGTCACATAGACCTGGGGCGCATCAAACAGCCTCTCTACCTGGTGGGGACCGAACAGGATCACATCTGCCCATGGAAAGAAGCCTTCAAAATATGTAACCTGGTCAAAGGCCCGAAAAGATTTGCGCTTTCCGACGAAGGGCACATTACGGGGATAGTTAATCCTCCATCGGCAAGGTCCAGAAGAAAATATTGGATCAGTGACGTGAAAGAAACTCTTACTGGAGACGAGTGGCTCTCCGGGCAACAGGAGCAACGGGGCACATGGTGGGTGGACTGGGTGGCGTGGTTGTCTGAAAAATCCTCTACCAGAGTCGAACCACCCGGGATGGGAAATGATAAATACCCCATACTGCAGAAAGCCCCCGGAAGTTACGTAATGGAACAGTAGGTAAAGATCTCATCTCACACTTTCACAACATTTGGACGGAGGTAGGGAATGTTTCAGCCATCAGCAACAATCGCCAAACAGATGATCGACATGCAAAGGGCCGGAGTTGAAGGCGCCATCAGCAACGTGATGATGTTCTGGGATCAGACCGGCAGCGTTTGGAACTCGCTTCTCAATCAGGCCGCCTGGGTCCCTGAGGAAGGCAAGAAGGCGTTCCGTGAATGGATAGACAGTAACAAGAAGGGCTGTGAAACGTTCAAAGACGCTGTCAACAGCGGCTACGCAAGCCTTGAAAAATTTCTCGAAAAAGGCATGTAAGACACAATCTGAACAATCCTGCCCCAGAGCCGGCCGTTCCTTCGTGAGTGCCTGCGAGGTCTCAATCCGCAGACCTTCTCGGTTGTTCACGAAGGAACCGGCGTCTGGCAAGCGGATTCTTCTCTTCCGGATATCATGACCCCGCCTGTGGGCTACCTCGTGAAGGCTTGCGGTTGAGTTTTTCTGCATTCAACCGCAGCAGACGCAGGGGTGCGAGGGTGAAGTTTTTTCTGACCACGGGTCAGGTCTACAATTATTGACAGATTTCTATCTGAATGGGATCGGAAAAAACCCTTTCCGACGGAACAGTATGTGAAATATGGGTAATCAGGCAGATGAGTACATGTGGTCTGAATTTCTACATCGGGGGTTTGACGCGGCATGTTGGAAATCACGAATTCAGTTGCGGTAATTACCGGAGGCGGTGGAGGCATTGGACTTGCTTTGGCACGATACTGGGTCGGCAATGGCGGGAAGGTGTTGCTGGCGGATGTGGCCGAACCCCTTTTAGCCTCTGCTGAAGCCGGGTTAAAAGAGATGAATGGAGACGTGCGAACAATCGTTTGCAACGTCACTGATGAGAATGATTGCGCCAGGATGGCCGATTTTGCGATCGAACAGTTCGGACGGATCAATCTTGTGGCTCCTTTTGCCGGAATAATCAGAGACGCGCTGGTGGTATCTACGGACGCGGCCGGCAAGGTCAACAGGAAAATGACACTCGACCAGTTTCAGTCGGTGATGAATATAAACCTGACGGGAGTTTTCCTGACAGTGCGGGAATGCGCCGAGCGCATGATAAATAACAACTGCAAGGGACTGATTTGCCTGATCTCTTCTACTGGGTCGCTTGGAACGGCGGGCCAGATCAATTACTCTTCCTCAAAGGCTGCAATGTCGATATTTCCGAAGGTGCTTACCGCTGAGTTCTTTCGCCGGGGTCTGGCGGATAAGATCCGCTGCGTGGCGGTTGCTCCTGGATATGTGGGAACACCGATGATCAAGAAGATCAGCCCGGCTGTGCTGGGTAAAATAATCGAACAGATTCCCATTGGCCGGTTGATCGAACCCGAGGAAGTTGCCTCCCTGATCGGCGAACTCTATCGCAACGAATCGCTGGCCGGAGACGTCTACTTCATACACGGCGGCTTGCGCCTCGGATCGAAAGGATAAATGGGGAAGCGAGAAGCAGGAAGCAGGCAACCGATTTTCTTCTTGCTCCCCGCTCCCTTCTTCCCGCTCCTCGCTTTTCACGCTGTCGCCGTCTGGAATTGCTTTTCTTCCGTGGAGCCCTTTAGGGCGCTTGTAGATAACTCATCGCCACTGATCGCCTGCGCCACAGCGTCGAAGTAGCCCGCCCCGACGAAGGACTGATGTTTCACGGCTTTATACCCAAGCTTCTCCCATGCGAATTCGTTATCCTGAAAACGAGCATATGCGCTCATCCCTTTCTCTTCGAAATCCCGTGCCATCTCATACATCCCGAAATTAATCGAGTGAAAACCGGCAAGCGTTACGAATTGAAACCTGTACCCGCAGGAAGCGAGCTCTTTTTGAAATTCGGCTATGGCCGATTTATCCAGCTTCGCGCTCCAGTTGAATGAGGGTGAAAGGTTATAGGCCAGCAGCTTGCCCGGGTATGAGGCATGGACCGCTTCTGCAAACCTTCTGGCCTCGGCGAGATCGGGTTCCGAAGTTTCGCACCAGAGAATGTCCGCATAGGGGGCATAGGCTAACGCCCGCTCTATGGCCGGTTCGATTCCGTTTCTGACGGTGAAAAAACCTTCAGCCGTCCTTGTGCCCGTTATGAAAAGGCGATCTCTTTCATCTACGTCATTGGCGAGCAGAGTCGCGGAATTGGCATCCGTTCTACCGATGAGTACTGTGGGCACACCGCAGACATCGGCGGCAAGTCTCGCGGCTATAAGCTTCTTTACCGCTTCGGAGGTCGGTATTATCACTTTGCCTCCCAGGTGCCCGCACTTTTTTGCCGATGAAAGCTGGTCTTCTAGATGAACCGCCGCCGCGCCGGCCTCGATCATTGCCTTCATCAGCTCGAATGAGTTCAAAATTCCTCCGAAACCGGCTTCTGCGTCGGCAACGATAGGCGCAAACCAGTACGGGCCTTTTTTACCATCCATATGGTCGATCTGGTCGGCTCTCATGAACGCATTATTGATTCTTCGCACCAGATTGGGGACGCTGTCTACGGGATAAAGGCTTTGATCGGGATAAGTATGGCCAATGCTGTTGTTATCGGCGGCAACCTGCCATCCGCTTACATATATGGCCTTCAATCCAGCCTGAACCTGTTGTACGGCCTGTGCGCCGGTCAAAGCGCCCAGGGCCGAAGTGAAAGGCTCCGCATGGAGCAGTCCCCAAAATCGGCGGGCACCTTCGTTTGCCAGGGTGTATTCGATTCGGATGGAGCCGCGAAGCCTGATCACGTCCTCGGTTGTGTAAGGACGCTCTATGCCCTTCCAGCGTTCATCCTCGTTCCACTGCGGGATGGATTCTCGATTTCGATCATCAGTAATCATTTAATTACCCTCCTGAGCGCACGCTCACGCGCTCTTACCTTTTTTGTCTCCGATTTGCATCCTCGGATGCCCGCTACGATGGGTTGAACCGATGGCGCACGATCATCTCCTCGCTTATCTGCCGGGCCTGCCGGTATTTTTCCATTTCGCTTTGCCCGCTTCCCGGCGGCAGCTCATTGAGCAGGCGCTCAAGTTGCTCGTCGAAAAGCCTGCTGACCAGTTCGGGCGTCAATTCGACCGGATTGCCGTTTTCGTCGGCCAATTTGACCACGTTCCTGTGAATGGTGCGCTGGGCAATCATCAAACGGTAGATACGGTCCGTGGCGAGGTCTTCCATGTATCCGTCCAGAAGGCTCGCTCCCTTCCCGTTCAATACGCCGTTTCGATATCGGATGACGGTGCGCACCGCCGCTCGAGCGCCGTCCAGAGTAATCCTTCCGATCCCTGTCGGCGCAGGCCTCAGGTCAGGATAACGTTCGACGGAACTCTTTCTGGCAAATTGCTGATTGGGAGTCGGAAACTGCCGCACCGCGATCTCATTCTGGTCGGGGTGACCTGTCCAGGCCCCGTCCATCAGGCAATCAGCCTCGTTCTTCTTGTCTTCCGCAAGTATCGTGAGGGCGCGCTCATTGAGGTCATGATCGGTCCTGCTCGGGTACAGGGCGGTCATACCGCCAATGGCGAGCAGTCCGTGTTTGTGACAGACCTCAACCAGCAAATCGCGAAGCCTTTGAAAAAAGGCGACGTTATGGGGAATCGTGTTGCGGTCGGGCAAAACCCACTCCGGGGCATATAGATTGAAATGAATCAGGCTTGCCATGTAATCCCAGCGGCCCAGGTTCAACCCCAGAATATGGTCCCTGAGGTTAAATACAAACTCTTCCATCTGATAGGCCAGAGGATGAGATTCAACGAGGGCCATGCACTTGATGTAATCTTCCGGCAGACCCTTTGCCCTGGCGAGTGCCCGGAAAACATCCCGCCACCACAACCCTTCTTCGGCGGATTCGGTTTTCGGAATGTAGAATGATAGAGGATGTTTCAATTCATCAGGATTAATGCTGTAAACTATTGCGGCCATATCGAACAAGGACGCCGAAATCTTTTCGTCCTGATCCGGAAAAACCCCCCCCTGGCTCATATGCAACCCGCGTGGCCGCAGCCATATCACCGTACTGCTCGGATTGATCCCCACGGTCGTTTGGTGCTTTTGATCAAGGTACCTCAGAGCGCCCCTGAGAGCCTCCATGATGTTATTAATCCCCAATTCCATTTTGGACCATTCATTTGCCATGGAATCTTCAAGGTCCAGCATAACTCCCGGTGCGCCCGAGTTCAGCATCTTGACCACCAACTCGGCATCGTCTGCCGGACCGGTCATCTGGTTTCTCTGGTCCTGACACCACGCTGGAAGTTCGATTCTCCATGTGCCGGTAGTGGCCTCTGAAGCCGGAAGGTGGTTTGGGAGCCTGCCTTGATGAGCTTCGGCCAGCACTCGAGCGCGCTTTGCGGCCAGAGCCTGCTGCAAGGGGGTGAACTTGTTGTGCAGAGGAATCAAAAATTCGAGAAAATCGGGGGAAACAGCAGCAGGCGAACCTGAAAAGGGTGTCCTGTAATGAAATTGAAGCTTTTTGACCTCACTTTCTTGAATTTGTGTCTGCATTATCTGTCTCCTCCGCTGCCGGATATTTCTTCAAGGCAGTACGACCACTCTTATGTTTGCACCTGGCCTTATTTTGAAACGCTGCCGTGATCCGATAACAATTCGTAGACTATAAATGTTCATAGGCGGAAAGTTATGCGCGACGGCCGCCTTTGGCAAGTGGGCTCAACGCGGTTTGATCCGCCTTCAGAGGGGTTGGGGACAAGACTGTTAACTTCACACTCACAAATATCCTCGCCGGAAGTCTCTGATGTGCTGATGAAGGCTGAAAGCCAAATCCGTGATAATTTGTGTTGTCCCTGGTTGAATTGTCCCGTCAAAAAAAGGCTTCACTCACTTGACCGCCGGTTTTCAGCCATTAAAGTATGGGCTACGTTTACTTGGAAAAAACCCACACACTAAAGGAAGGGGGCTTGAAATGAATCTCGACGATATACAGCGATGCATCAGAGCATTCTGCCATGCCTGCGACGGAAGCGGCTACGACTGCTTCGAAGACCGACAGTGTGAAACCTGCTGGGGTGCAGGCGATTTCGAGATTTGCGAAGGCTGATCTCTTTGTCAGGCCGAAAAAAATAAGGTTTCATTTGATTGATTGAGAAGCATTGAGTGCCCCGGGGCACCCAATGCTTCTCTTTTTTTTGCTCATCCGGCAAACGGATACCCGTGGTTTGGATGCAACCGTGGACGCCATGACGCTCGTCTCCGCACCAGTCATCGAAAAAGAACTCCGGATACTCCTTCCCGGCGCTTCTGCGTCTCACTGGTTAACCGCTGTAAAAACTGGTATAGTCCCAGCCGTATGCGTGAAAAAAGAACGATATACCTGGTGTGCCTCGGGCTGGCGGGCAGTTTCATCTACGCGATGAATTTCGGGCTTTCCGGACTTTTTCATAACGCAGACAGCGTTGCATCCGGGGGCGATGTATTCACGTCATTGGCATGCCAGGTGGTGCCGCTTGCAATACTATACCTTGTTGGTATCCTGATCGTCTTTCGCTATGAGGCGGCTGAGAAAAGAAGTGTCTACGCCCTCTATGTTATACTTTTCTTCACACTGCTATTCAGGCTGCTTCTCATTTCGACACAACCCGTGCTCTCGTCTGATATTTACCGCTACATTTGGGATGGCAGGGTACAGGCCCATGGGATCAATCCATATCAGTACCCACCGGGTGATGAAGCCCTGGGAAAGCTTCGAGACGAAGCGATCTGGCCTCATATGAATCGACATAGATCCCCGACTATTTATCCTGCCGGGGCGCAGATGCTTTTCCATGCCTTGAACAGGTTGGGGATAGAGAGCACTTCGGCCTTCAAGGGGGCGGTCGTTTTATTCGACATGGGTTCTGTGCTGGTGTTGATGATGATACTGGCAAGCCTGGGTTTGGCACGTGAGAGGGTATTGATCTATGCATGGCATCCTCTGGTGATCTACGAACTTGGTTGCGGCGGGCACCTGGAAGGCTTCATGCTGTTTTTTGTTCTTCTGTCTCTTTTGCTGCTGGTGAAGAAGCGGACATTTGCGTCCATATCCGGCCTTGCTCTGGCCGCTTCCATGAAATTATATCCGGCGATTTTATTGCCTGCCGTGCTGAGAGAGAAAAAAATTCGAGGATGCCTCCTCTTTTCAATGATTTTTGTTTTGATCTATTTGCCCTATCTTAATGTTGGGAAAAGGGTCGTCGGGTTTCTTCCCGAATACCTGGGAAATCCCGGGGAGAGCTTTAACCCCGGCCTTAAGACCTATCTTATGAAGTTGTTTCCAGGTGCAGGTCCTCTGGTATTTACGGCAATCTTCGCAGCCCTCCTGCTGGCCTCGGCCGCAATTACATTAATGAATCACAAGGACACCGGTTCCGCCCTGAAGTTCGCCTACATTCTGTCAAGTCTCCAGATTGTCCTCAGCGCGGCTTCACTCCATCCCTGGTATGTTATCTGGATAGTCCCGTTTCTGGCTCTTTTCCCCTCTCCGGCCTGGCTTTACTTTTCCTTTGCGGTCTCTCTTTCTTACTTCGCGTATTCGTCGCCGGGCGGGGCGCTGCCCGAGTGGGTAAGGCACATGGAGTTCATGCCGTTTTTCGTTTTGCTTGCCGCAGAAATTCTCATACTGTGGAGGTCGGCAGGGGACTGGTTCCCATGGAGGCCAGGACAGGGAATGTGCGCGCAAGAGTTGGAGGGACTTGAGTGACCAGTTTCCGTCCGGAAAGGGTCCTTTTCCGCCCTGGGCGGTGTCAATCTTCGGGGTTCCTTGTGCGGCGTACCCATGTACGCCTCCGCGCAACCCCTTGATTTCCTTGCCAGGACGAAAAATGCCTCCTTCCCGACTCGGAAACTGCTAGTATCAAATCAGGGGTTTTCGGATGGACACTAACTATGAAAGTTTCCGTAATAGTGCCGGCGTATAATGAGGAAGATGCTGTCTCGCTTGTGGTCAAGGGGCTTCCGCCGCACCTTGCAAACGAGATAATTGTTGTTGACAACGGTTCAACCGACGCCACTGCAGCGAGGGCAGGGGAGGCGGGAGCCCGGGTGGTGAAAGAACCGCGCCGGGGTTATGGGGCCGCATGCCATGCGGGTCTTATGGCTGCTGGCGACGCGGATGTGGTCGTCTTTCTGGATGGCGACAACAGCGATGATCCTTCCGAATTGCCGCGTTTACTGGAACCCATCAGTAACGAACAGGCTGATTTTGTCATTGGCTCCAGGCTGTCGGGGTCTCTTGAACCGGAAGCGATGTCTTCCCATGCCCGGCTTGGGAACTGGCTGGTTGCCGGGTTCATGCGAAGTGTTTATAAAGTGCGTATCTCCGATATCGGATCTTTCAGGGCCGTCCGAAAAGATCTGCTTTTGTCACTCCGAATGGAACAGATGACCTACGGCTGGCCCGTCGAAATGCTGGTTAAGGCTGCAAGACGGGGAGCCAGGATACTTGAGGTCCCTGTGAACTACAGGAAACGCATTGGGGTGTCCAAAGTCTCCGGAACTCTAAAAGGCTCTGTTATGGCAGCCTACTATATGCTGTGGATTCCTTTGCGTTACGCCGTTAAGGTTAAGAGATGACCGGAGCCTCCCTGCTTTTCGACCGCAATGTCGATCGCTGGCTTCAATACCAGCAAAGCGTCAAGGGCCGCCTGCGGCACGATGTCATCCTGCATCATCTCGAACAACACCTCAAGTCGATCAAGGGTAAAATGAGAGTGCTCGATGCGGGTTGCGGGCTTGGCGATATTGCGTTCCAGCTCTTTGACAAAGCCGAGAAACTGGTCTTCCTCGACTTTTCCGTGAACATGATTGAAGAGACAAAGAAGCGCCTTGCATCGATCGATGCCGGCTTCGATCGGGAGAAGGCTTCATTCGTTCACGGCAATGTAAATGAGTCGGTATCCCGTATGCCGCAAGGTTCATTCGATTTGATCCTTTGTCACAATATTTTGGAATATGTCGAGACCCCCCGGGCAGCCCTGGGTGGACTGGCGCGCATACTAGCCCCTGGCGGCCTCCTTTCGGTCGTTGTCGCCAATTGCTTCAGCGAGCCGCTTAAAATGGCTCTGGTCAAATTCGATCTCGAAGCAGCCCGTCTGGCTATCAACGCAAAGAGTTCCACTGCCGGCCTGTTCGATAATGCGCCGAAACACACATTCTCCCTCGAAGAGCTGGACGGGGTGATTGGTGATTCTGGGTTGAAGGTCGTGGCCCGCTACGGCATCCGCATATTTGCAGACTATCTGCCTGAGGCCGTCATTCAACTGCCCGGCAATTACCAGCCCCTTTTTGAATTGGAAAAAGAAGCCGCTCCTCGGGCACCCTATCTTAATGTTGCGCGCTACCTCCAGGTGATTTGCCGAAAGTGATTTGTGGATTGAGGGATTAGAATTTAGGATTTAGCGATTGAGGAATTTAGGAATTAAGTGATTTACTGACACTGGGTTGTGAAACACTCTATTCACTATCCACTATTTACTTCGGAGTCGGGAATGGGTTTTTCTGTCGGATTGGGTTTGACAAACGACTGTAACCTCAAATGCGCCCATTGCTACAGGCCACAGGGAAAAATCCATAACCTGGCCCTTAGCGATGTGCAGCTCATCTGTGAGAGTCTGAAAATTGACTCCGTCGGGTTGGGGACCGGCGAAAATGGGTTGAATCCCGAATACTTGCCTATAATCGAGTATTTGTTGGACCTCCGGATTCCCATAACCCTTGCCTCCAACGGTTTTACTGTTCAAACAACTCCGGACGAGATTCTGCAGACCTTTAGAGATGTCGAGTTTTCCATAGATTTTCCGGATGAGGCCGAACAAGATGCATTTCGGGGGGAGGGAAACTGGCGGCGAATTTTGAGCGGCATCGACAGGTGCAGGAAATTAGGCATGGAGGTCTCCATCCTGGCTGTGCTCATGAATCTCAACTACAGCAGGCTGGGAGAATTGGCCCGGGTGGTCGGTTCATTCGGTTGCAATCTGCGGGTGAACGTCTTCCAGCCGGTGCAAAACCAGGATTATATGCCCACCTATCGTCAATTCTGGGAGGCCTTCCACATCCTCTTCGATAGTGCCGCGCTGATTAGTTGCACGGAGCCGCTTGTCAATACGTTTTCCGGGCTGAACACCCTGCAGGGTTCGCCCTGTGGTCGCAAGAGCATACGGATCACCCCTCTAAAAGAGGTGATGCCCTGCACCTACTGGCCGGAAAGAAAGCTTAGCCTGGCGGAACTTGTCATATTGAAAGAAAGCGTGTTGGACTCGCCTCCTTTTCAGGAAGCAAGACGAATGCCTAAAGAGTGTGAGGCATGTCGATACGCAGCCAACTGCCGCGGCGGGTGCCGCAGCAGGGCTCTTCTTCTTGGACAGGGTGAGAGTCCGGATTTCTTCTGCCCCGTCAATCGTGGGGACCTCAAGCAACTAAACGTCACCTCAGCCTGCGGGAAAGAACTTCTGCGATCCCGGAGCATTTGCACCACTATCGTTAAGGGATAGGCGATGGGGTTACGCGACAACTCAAAAATAGCGTTTCCTGTATGCTTATATATTGAGGTTACGAATCGCTGCAACCTTCGATGTCGTACCTGCGTGCAGTACCGAGGCATGAAGGAGGCCCCCAGGGACCTTTCGTTCGAGGAAGTCACGTGGATCGCCGGCCAGGTTCCCGGTTTGAAAAGAGCCGTGCTGCACGGCATAGGGGAACCACTTCTGAATGAAGAACTCCCCCAGATCATTCGCAGTCTCAAAGATAGGGGCGTTTACGTACTTTTCAATTCAAATGCTCTCCTTCTGAGTCCGGAACTGGCAGAGGAGATGGTGGCAAGCGGATTGGACGAGTTTCGCGTCTCCCTGGATGCGGCGACAGAATCCACTTACGCTCGCGTCAGGGCAACCGAAAGTCTTTCTCGAGTGCTGAATAACCTTGCGGTACTCATACGTAAGAGGCAAGAAGGCCGCCGGTCAGGGCCGATCATATCCGCCTGGATGGTTGGAACGCAGGAAAATGTTCGCGACCTGCCTGAAATGATCCTGCTTGCCTCACGGCTCGGAATCGATGAGGTTTACCTTCAAAGGCTTGTGTATCCCCTGGATGGACCCGGGCATGGATTGGCCGGCCGTGAGGCGGCAATCGCCGATTCGTCGGAAGAGATCAACGGAATTATTGCCCGGGGGATGTCACTTAGCCGGCATCTTGGAGTGCGGTTTGTAGCATCAGGACTGAGCGCGCCAGGCGAAAGCCTGCAGTTGAAATCCAGGGACGAAGCGCCGTGGCGCCAATGCAGGAGGCCCTGGGAAGTGGCCTACATTACCGCATGGGGGAACGTTCTGCCCTGCTGCATCTCTCCTTTTTCTTTGCTGGACTACGATTCCCTGGTCCTGGGGAACGTTTTTGAGCAGGGCTTGGAGCGAATTTGGAAGGGTGAGAGGTTCCGCGAATTTCGCGAAAAACACCAATCAACCGATCCCCCCGGATGTTGCGCCGGTTGCGGCATGCAATGGAGTCTCTGAAAAAATGAGCGCGATCGTCGTCATAGTGGCCAAAGAGCCTGTTGCGGCTCAGGTCAAGACGCGGCTGTGCCCGCAGCTCAGCGCGGGCGAGGCTGCCCGGATATATACCCTGTTTGTCCAGGATATGGTGGAGGAGATGTCCGCAATCTCGACCACTGCTGTAGAACCGGCGGACAATTCCAGATCCCGGGTCAAGCTGGCCTTGGCCTACACGCCACGGGGGGCCGACGAGGCCTTTAGATCGATCCTGCCGTTTCCTGTTATACTCTTCCCGCAGCAAGGGGCGGACCTTGGGCAGAGGCTTGCTCACATCTTCGAGAGGCTGTGCAGTGAGGGCTACGACCAAGTCAATATCATAAACAGCGACAGTCCGGACTTGCCGCGTTCTCTTATCAGCAAAGCGGTGGCTCTGCAGGAGGATCCTCAGACCGATTTGGTTCTAGGGCCATGCTGCGATGGAGGATACTACCTGGTCGGTCTGAAAAAACCTGTTCCGGAGCTTTTCGAAGATATGCCATGGAGTACGGACCAGGTGCTGGCAAAGACACTCGATCGGGCCAGGACGTTGGGACTTGCGGTTTCGCTCCTCGATCAGTGGTACGATATCGATACCTACCAGGATTTGCAACAGTTCCTTGCGCGCAATGGACCAAGAACGGACGAGGACCGCGGCGCGGGCTGGCGGACTTTGAGATACCTGAGGGCGAATCTGAAGTGTGAAGTGTGAAGTTAAAAGGATGAGTTTTTCACTTTTTCGGTCAGAATATGAATTAGGGCTCTCAACCCTGCGTTCCAACAAACCCTCCTCAATGAGTTCGTGGCGCTGCGTGTACTCCGGATTGACCTCTGTACCCTCGGACCACCGTTGGGAACAGCTATCATGAGATTACGCCGGGCCACGATTGCATCGATAAGACTTTTCTCCTCGACGCGGACCCTTCGGCCGCTGGTCCCGCGCTCGCCCTTGGCGATTGCTGCGCAAACGAGCTTAGTGAAGGCCATACGTTCCCGTGCCCCCGACCTAGGTATTGAGCTAATGGCATTTTAGAATCCCTTGTGGTCCCATAGCTTCGTCATAAAACAGCTCTAAGGCAATTTGGTATGAAATGCAAAACCATTTCCTGATTTACTGCCATTTGATCGTGCTATACTTCTTCTCCCTGGACACGGCAGATGATTTGTGGTTCAAGTATCGTCAACTCATTGTCTTCGAGGAAAAACATATGGAAGCCCATAAGAGGAAAATTGCAGGGGCATTCTATACCCCGGATGACGTAGCAGCTTCCCTGGTGAAATGGGCAGTCCGCGATCAGAGTGACTGCATGCTCGACCCTTCCTGTGGAGATGGAGGATTCCTGGTTTATCATCGAAACAGTGTCGGAATCGAACAGGATCAACATGCTCTAAAGATTGCGACCGCGCGTGCTCCATGGGCCAAAATCCATGCGGGCAACTTCTTCACATGGGCTCAAAATACAGGTGAGCGCTACGAATGCGCTGCTGGCAATCCGCCGTTCATTCGGTATCAACATTTTAACGGGAAAGTACGTGCGCAAGCCCTGGAATTGTGTAGACGATTGGGTGTCCAAATCTCGTCTTTGGCCTCATCGTGGACTCCATTCTTGGTCGTAACCGCTTCATTGCTCAAACCAGGTGGCCGGATGGCATTCGTAGTGCCAGCAGAAATAGGCCACGCTCCTTACGCAGTCCCACTGATGAAGTTCCTCATTGCGAACTTTGAGATCGTTCATCTGATTGCCCTCCAGCAGAAACTATTTCCACACCTCTCTGAAGATTGCTGGCTTCTGTATGCTAATGGATATGGTGCGAGCACAGAAACGATCCGTCTGACAAAACGGATCAACTTTGATCATGTGCCGATCACGCCTGAAGATTTCGATAACATTTCAGTAGGCGACTGGCGACGGATGAATTATCGGCTCCGGCCATTTCTCCTGCCAAATCATGTGCGGCTGCTATACCGTAACCTGACAGACTTTCATTCCGCTGTTCGACTTGGAGATGTGGCTGAAGTATGTATCGGGTACGTTACCGGGGCCAATGACTTCTTCCATTTGCGTCCATCTCAAGCCGTGCGACTTGGCATTGGAGACAGATTTCTTTTCCCGTCGGTTCGAAATGGCAGAATGCTGAAAGAGGATACTGTCTCGCATTTGTCGGTTTGCTCATGGATACAAGAGGACGAGCCTATCTTGTTGCTGAGAATTGAAAAAGAAGATGCCTTGCCTGAATCGGTCAAAGACTATCTTGATTCAGCCGACGCAGAGATAGCCAAGGCAGCCTACAAGTGCCGAGTACGAAGTCCTTGGTATGTTGTGCCTGACGTTAGAATTCCCGATGCATTCCTCTCTTACATGAGTGGCACGGAGCCTCGCTTGGTTGCGAATGTTGCTAAGTGCTCCTGTACCAATTCCGTGCATGCCGTTTCACTCAAGGGTGATATGACGATCAATGCCTTGCAGGAAAAATGGAATGATCCGCTTGCCCGTTTGAGCTGTGAGATCGAAGGGCATCCGCTTGGTGGCGGGATGCTCAAGTTGGAACCCGGAGAAGCAAAGAGAGTTGTAATAAGTGGCGGCAAAACCCGACCGCAGCAAATCCTGGAACTTGAAGAAGGAATCCAAATCATGAGGCGGTGGAGGCATCATGCCTAGAGAGTCAGGCTCCTGCCAATGGATAAACCTGAGGGACGCTCTGCAAAAATTTGCTCGTGCTGAGTTTGGCGTACAAGGGCAGCGCCACATCAAGCCGCTGCACTGGTACATTGCCTGCCGCCTTTGTCTGGAAGGCGGCTTTGACCCGGATGAAATCACACCGCGTCCGCCTTTTCGGGTCAAGAACGTAGGATCTGGTTCACGCACTCGGCGCATTATCGAACACGATCCAAGTTCAGGGGGCAGTAACGAGCTTACGATCCTTTGGGGGTTGAAGACAAAGCAGGTAGATGTTGTTGTCACGAAGCCCAACATCGGTCCCGTCATAGCAGTTTCAATGAAGGGAACCCTTAACGCATTCAGGAATTTGACAAACCGGCTGGAGGAAGCGGGCGGAGACTGCACCAATTTGCACATTACTTATCCGTCACTCGTTTACGCCTATTGGGGCGTAATGCGTGGGAACAAACCAGGGCCTGTTCCCTCAAATGCCCCTGCCGCACTCTTTAGTAAGGGTGCGAATATGCACATAAACGATATTGCCATTCTCAAGGATGGCAGCCCACACCCTTTGGTCGTTCGCTATCATCAAGCTCTTGTCAGCCTCACAGGGCGAAATGGGATTCGTGACGATGTTTCCAGATACGAGGTGATTGCGCTTGCCCTTGTTGATGTCCAAGACGCTTCTTTTGGTGAAGTCTTTGACGGCTATCCTCCAGCTTCGAGCACTCTGCATCTCAGCAAGCTTTTGCCGACCATTTACAAACATTACGACCAACGCTTTGTGTATCAAGCACCTGATCTCAAAAAGGTAACCGGACGTAAAGGCTGGGACGAATCTTCACAGGTACTCAATGTCTGGAAGGCCAAGGAATATGAGCTCCGCATGCTCGGCGATGCTGAATCGGAAATCGAAGAGGAAGTAGAAGCTTGAGGTATGCTTACATCAAGAGCAATGGTACGCAAAGTCTAATTGCCGGATACTCCAGAAATGAAGCCGAGCCAAAGCGGATAGAAAACCAGAAAGGATATAGTCCTGGCCCACTTCAGTGTTTTCGCACCCCTGGTGTATTCTCTCGAACTCTCCATAGCAAAAAAGAGATCGGCAATGACGGGTGAAATGGTTAATATCCTGCTCTTCCTGACACAGGGTTTTGAAGATCTCGAAGCTGTGACTGTGCTTGATGTATTTGGCTGGACCCAATACAGGGAAGAAATAAGCAAGGCCTTGGTGACGACAGCCGCTTTTCACGAGATCGTGAAAGGCCGGTTCGGTATGGAAGTAAAGCCGGATATCCTTTATCCCCAAATCGACCCCGGAAAGTATCATGCCCTGGTACTGCCGGGAGGCTTTCACAGCCATGGGTATGATGAAGCTTACGATCCCCGGATTCACCGGCTTGCTCGTGAGATACACGCAAATGGCGGCTATATAGCCACTATGTGCGTTGGAATCCTGCCAATTGCCGATGCGGGCCTTCTCCAGGGTAAAAAGGCGACGACCTACCCCTACAGCCGCAACCATGACAACCTCGGCAGATTGAAGGCGAGCGGCGCCACAGCAGTTGATGAGCCGGTTGTTATCGACGATCGGATCATCTCATGCAGTGGTCCGGGAACATCTTTTGAAGTAGTGTTCTTGTTGATGGATCTCCTGATGGGGCCGGAAACCGTCCGCAATGTCCGCCGCTATATGCTTTTCAGGGAGCCTTCGGATTGCGCTTGAGTGCGGTCCTTTAGCCGAGTTCCAGGCCGTACCGGGGAACGTGGAGCAAGAAGCAAAAAGCTTCCCGCTTCTTGCTTCACAGTCCCTAATTGGAGATTTTTCAATCCTGTCAAAATCTTTATGGTGTGCTCGCCGCTTCTCACGGCTTCTCAAAGAAAAACGAAGTTCTCCCACCGTCCACAACCAGGTCGTGGCAATTGACGAAGCTGCCCTCGTCGCTGGCAAGGAACAGAGCCGCATATGCGATATCTTTGCCCAGCCCTGCTCTGGGCAAAGGTGTAGCCTTGGCAAGGTTTCGCTCAAGTTTTTCCATTTTTCTCCGGGTCTCAGCGGGATCAAGGGTCTGTGCGACCTTGGAGCCACCGAAGAAAATTGGCGTCGCAATTGCCCCGGGAGAGATGCAGTTGACGCGAATGCCGAAAGGCCCCAATTGTACGCCGGCTAGTTTAGTTATGTGGGTCACAGACGCTTTGGCCGTGCTGTAAAGATAACCGCCCTGGCCGCTTCGTATAGCCGCAACGCTGGAAGTGTTGATAATACACCCGGATTTCCGGGCTTTCATGACTGGTGCGGCATATTTCATACCGAACACGACGCTTCCTACCAGCAACTTCATGGCGTAAATAAAATCTTCGCTGGTCACGGTTTCGATTGTGCCGCGATCCGGTCCGCCGGCATTGTTGAACATACAATCAAGTGCGCCGAAGCGATCGAGGGTGAAGTCGATCAGGGTTTTTATCTCCTCCTCGTTCGTAACATCAGTCCGTTTAAAAACTACGTTTTCACCCAGACGCTTTGCGATTTCAGCTCCGTTTTCTTCTGAACGGCCGGCGATAACGACCTTGGCCCCTTCATTCACAAATACTTCGGCCGTTGCTTCGCCTATGCCGCTAGTTCCACCTGTAATGACGGCAACTTTGCCGTCTAATCGTCCGCTCATAACGTGAACCCCCTCAAATGATTTCGTTGATAAAAGCACCTCAAGTTAACGTTCGCACTCACGACTGCGAAGATGATTGAATATTGATTTTCTGCGCCTGTATTTCACGTTCTCAACTTGAACAATGCGTCGACTTGACTGTTCTAAAAGCCCATTTCCGAGTCGCAACGTCCATAAATCATACGATATTCCAATCAAAAGCCGCAAGAAAATTTCCGGTCGGACCAATTTGGGCAATTTGAGGAAGCCACAATAGTGAAAAAACGCTTTATACCAAGATGCGCCCATACGGTAAGAATTCGCGATTGGAACCCCCTTTGGTAAAAAGGGGGCGCCCTCACAAAAGATCGGGCGCGAACTTGAAGCGTTTAGCATCGGTCGGAAGCGTTAGCGCGAACCCGAACGCAGTGAGGGTTCAGGGGGGATTTTGCCAAGGAAGGTTTTACCTCTTTGAACGCAACTTGGTATTAGATCGTCGCGCATCAAAGAGGGGTTTGCATAATGACTCAGTGTTGATACTTACTCTTGAATTCGTCAGCCATTTTTTGTGCTTTAGCCTTTTGGTCGGGACTTAGCTTGCCTTCAAACCCAACAAACACTTTCCGTGCATCATCATCTGTGACGGCGGCAAGAGAAAGCAATGCATAAGCCATCAGAGGATCTTCCACGACGCCCTCCCCGTTGCTGTACATCGCGCCGAGGTAATGTTGCGCCTTGGCGTCGCCCTGCTCGGCGGACTTGCGCACCCACTTCGCAGCTTCGACGTAGTCACGCGTGACCCCTTCCCCCTCGTGATACATCCCGCCGATGTTGAGTTGTGCCTTGGCATAGCCCTGATCTGCCGCTTTCCGCCACCATTTCATAGCTTCGGCATAGTCCTGCGTGACCCCTTCGCCTTGGTGATACATCCAGGCGATGTCGAATTGCGCGCGGGCATCGCCTTGGTCGGCGGCTTTCCGCCACCATTTCATAGCTTCGGCATAGTCACGTGTGACCCCTTCGCCTTTCTGATACATCCAGCCCAGATTATTTAGCGCCTTGACGAAGCCCTGATCGGCTGATTTGCGCAGCCACTTCACAGTTTCGGCATAGTCCCGCTTGACCCCTTCCCCCTTGTCATACAGTCCGGCCAGGTGATATTGAGCGGCGGCATCGCCCTGCTCGGCGGCTTTGTGCAACCACTTCAGAGCTTCGTCATAGTTTGGCGCGACACCTTCTCCTTCGTGATACATCCCGGAGAGGTTGATTTGTGCCTTGACATCGCCCTGCTTGGCAGCTTTGCGCAACCACTTCATGGCTTCGGCATAGTCACACCTGATCCCTTCCCCTTTCCGATACATCACGCCGAGGTTGGATTGTGCCTTGGCATCACCTTGTTCAGCTAGTTTTTTAGTCTGCTGCAATTCAGCGATATTTTGATGAGTGTCAATTAGTTCGTAAATAGTGTAGCCTGATATTACAATGAAACATATGACTAACAGTCCTACCACTTTTCTGGAATGTTTTGAAAAGTGTTCTTGGAGTGTTAGCTTGTCATTGGTCTTTAAGCCTGTCAACGATGGATTAAAAGGCCGATTAGCGGAATCTGCGAATCTTGATAGATCTACGTATTTTGAATAAATAATGCCACATTTAGGACATTCGGTTTTAGGCACGCATTCATCGTCAATGGGTTCTCGCTGATAGTCGCATTTTGGACATACTTTATAATTTCTATTCATTATACGCTCCATTACCTGCAATTCGCCTGAAGGAGGGTTTTCTTTGTTTCTCACAAAACCCTTGGCTATCGGCTTCACCTTTGCATCCCCAAAACCCCCGCTTTGCCACCCATCCTCCTGCTCATCGGCAGATTTTAGGCAACACTTTACTGGATTTTTGCCGCTGATGGCGTGAACTGCCGCGTTGTCCGCCGCATTTTGTCAAGAGAGGTCGGGTCCAGGCCCGACCTCAAGCCCCAAGCCGTTGTGGAGCGCATAATCTCACGGTTTTGGTCGTGCAGAATGGGAAAGGGAGGCTTGAACTGTTTCTTGGTTGTTTCCAAATCCACTATGATTTCACACCGATGTCAGGTATTATGCCAAAAAAGCAGTTCTAAGGCGTCATCGCGCACCACCGGTTTTTTGGAAGTGCATCAGCGAGGAAGCCATATCGTGATGAAAAGTGGCTTTCAGACGCAACACTTACCGTCCTGGTTCTGCTTAATGGTTTTACTTAGACGAATTTTTTATAAAATAATTGGATTCTATCATGACATCGTCGGATCTTACTCAAGAATCACTGCAGGAACTCACTTCTAAATGGTTATCTCATAAGCCGGGGCAGCGCCTTAAAGTGCACAAAGATACGACCGATTTCTTTCGTATCGAATATGGTGATATTGTTATCCTTGGTGGAAATCCTTTTCTGATTCGCCATAATGCGAAAGAAGGACGTTTTGGACTTGATGAAGAAGAAAAGTTTTGGGTTAAGCGTTCAATTGATTTACGCTCAGAAAAGACAAAAATTATTAAATGTGTGTTTCTTGAGAAGTTTAATGCACATATTGGCGGAATAGAATTTGAATGTTTTCGAAGTCCTCGAAAAGAAGCCCGTATTCTCAATCTAGTAAAAAATCTTCCTAATTTTATGCAAGGTTATTCTGTACAAGATGATCATGAAAACATTGTTCGCATTCTTGAATTCATCTATGGTATATCATTGGCAGAACACATCAGAGAAATCGCGATGACCATGAATCATGAGACATATTTCTATCAATATTTCCCCAACATATTAGAGAATTATATTCTTTGTGTCGAAGGAATTCGTTTCCTTCATGATCATGGTGAAAAACATGGAGATATCCGAAGAGATCATATTTTGATTGATAGAGAAAGCGGGCAATACCGATGGATTGATTATGATTACAATGTCCGCCATAGAGAAAATATGTATGGCTATGATCTGTTTGGTCTTGGAAATGTTTTGATGTATTTAGTGGGTATGGGAGATACTGTATATCAGGATTTGGAAAGGTCGAAGCACCCTTCTCTTGACGTATTAATAGAAGATGATATGAACATTGTCTTCAAGAATCGAATTGCCAACCTCAAAAAAGTATATTCTTATATTCCAGACAGTTTAAACCGAATCCTGATGCACTTCTCAAAAGGAGCTAACGCATTCTATGATCATACTTCTCAATTAATTGATGATCTCCGCGAGATCCAAGCAATTGTTCCAAAACCAGCATGATAAGACATGTTAGAATAAGCAGGCGATTACTCTTACCAAATGAGAGCCAACATGATGACATGGAATACTTAATATGAACGGATATTCTGTTCAACTATATTGCATAGGATGGAGTGAAAGCAATGAGCATTGACGTCAATCGAAATATTCTAATCGCTGCGGATGAATCCCCAAATGCAGAACGCGCAGTAACTTATGTCGGAAAACTCTTGGGAGGAATCAAAGGGTTTAAAGTTACAGTGTTGCATGTTATTCGGGAACCTGAAGACGACTTTTTCCCAAAAGAAGCTGATAAGGATCAATGGTATAAAGAATATTGTCACCAGGTTGATCAGATGCTTGAGAAGTATCGCAGTATTTTAATCGACGAAGGATTTAACCCCGAGGATGTATCAATCCGTTCAACTACCCGATATTGCCCTTCAATGGCAGAATGTATTCTTGCAGAAAGAGATAAGGCGGAATATAGTACCTTAGTCGTAGGAAGACAAGGACTTACTCATCAAGAAGAATTTTTATTCGGAAGCATTTCAGGTAAAATCGTTAGAACTGCTAAGAATTGTACTGTATGGGTGGTTCAATAGCCCTAGTAGCTGCAGATTAATACTTGCCCTTAGAAACCGGGTAATTACCTTGGTACGCCCCCCCAAACCAACCCCCAAAGAATTATCTTGAACTGAACTTGATATGAAAAGGCCTTACGCTTGAAAGCTACCTCATTTTTTCGCAAATAACCTTCAAAACCATCTCGGGCGTTATTTCGCGGATACACCTCCAGTCGGGGCAAGGCTTTCTTGTGAAGCAGGGCGAACAAGGAAGCTCCAAGCGTATGATCGAATGAATCTTACCGTACGGGCCGGTTCGCAGGGGGGCTGTGGGGCCGAAGATCGCGAAAACGGGCACGTTCAGGGCCGCAGCCAGATGCATCGGCCCCGTATCGGGGGATACCAGGAACTTTGCCCCACGAACGATTGCGCCAAGCTCTTTAAGGCTTGTCTTTCCGGCAAGAGAGACTGCGCGTGAGTTCGACCGGTGTGCGACTTCATCTCCGAGCGGCGCGTCCGATCTGCTTCCAACAATAATTGAAGGGATGGGCAGAAGGGAAGCAAGACGTCCGAAATATTCGGCCGGCCACCTCTTAACCAGGGTCCCGGCCGAAGGGGCGATAACAGCGTAGTGCGGCATAGCTTTGACGATATCGGGAACTTCGCCCAGGGGCGGAAGCGCGAACACCGGGCCGGCCGGTTCGCAGCCGACGAATTCGGCAAACCGGAGATTTTTTTCAACGGCGTGCAGTTCGGTGTCTGTCCTTACCAGGTATTTGTAGGAAAACTTCGCCCCCTCGCGGGCGTTTTCAAAGCCGACCCTTTCCCCGGTCCCTGTGAAAAGACCTATCGCCGCGCTTCGGAAAAGCCCCTGGAGATCGAGTACCAGGTCGAATTTTTCTTTTCGCAGGTCCCTCCACAGCTTTCCAAGCTCCCAACAAGTGCCTGGCAGCTTCCCGGGCTTTTTCCAGGAATCTTTATCTATGATCCAGAGTCTGTAAATGAGAGGATGGCCCTCCAGTATAGCGGCAAACCCTTTCGCCACAACCCAGTGAAGCTCGGCTTCCGGATATCGGAGGCTCAATGCATGAAGAACCGGCAGGCCGTGAATTACGTCCCCAAAAGAGCTCGGCTTTATGATGAGAATCTTGCGAAAGCCTGAAGGCGGAACGCGGAAGTTTTTCATCGCTCTCGGGCCCTTTTTGCAGTTGAGTGTGTCAAGTTCCGGTTTCCTCGATAACCAAAAAAATCCACCGCAGAGACTGGTGATAGACAGGTCATGGAGAGATGCAGAGGTTAAGAAAAAACCAAAGCGAATAAGCTATCACTTAAATTCTTGTTCTTTGCGCAAGGTTTCACCTGCAAATTGCCGTTTTCTATCCATGACCTGTCTATCACCAGTCTCTGCGTCCTCTGCGTCCTCTGCGGTGGATTTTTGTTTACTTGCGCCTCTGCGGTGGATTTATTCGCCCACATTACCTCCTTCTTCCGATCTCAACAAGTTCTCTGCCGCGCAGAGGACATCACTTACAGAAATATCGGCCATACACCGGTGGTCGGTTGGACACTGCCTCTTGAGGCAGGGGGCGCAATCGATTTCCTTGCGCACCAATGAAAACCGGGGGCACAGCGGAGACGTTGTGGAGTGGTCTGTAGGACCGAATAACGCGACTATCGGGCGGTCGAAGGCAGCGGCCACGTGCATCGGACCTGAATCGTTGGTTATTACGAGCTGCACGGATGCGAGAAGCGCCATCAACTGCCGCACGGAAGTCCTGCCGATCAGGTTCAGGGGTCTAGATCGCATTCGAGACTCGATTTCAGCGCCAATTGCGGCCTCCCCGGGCCCACCCACGAGCAGCGATTTATATCCGAAGTCAGAGGCAAGAGCATCCGCAACCTCGCCGAACCTTTCCGGATACCATCTTTTCGCGGAACCATATGCGGCTCCAGGATTTATTGCAGCCCATTTTCCGGGCCCCAGGACATTGTCTGCCCAGCTCTTTTCTTCATCCGTGCATTGGAGGCGAAGCTCTTGGCCGGCCGTGGGAATCCCCAATCCCCCGAGCATATTCAGGTAATATTGAATATGATGCAACCTGCGCGCATCTTTCGAAACCCGAACGGCATGGGTGAGCAGCATTCCGCGCCCGTCCGTACTGTATCCGGCCCGCGTTTTTATCCGTGCCAGTTTGGCTATTATCGCAGCTTCAATGGCGTTCTGAAAAAGGATGGCCAGGTCGAACCGCTCTTCGGCAAGGAAACGGCAAAACCTCCAAAGCCCCCCGATCCCCCTGTGCGGGCCTCTTTTGTCATAGACGATTACGCGGTCGCAGAAAGGATGCGGGCTCATGAGTTCGGAGACGACGGGATTTGCGGCCAGTACGATCTCAGATGATGGGAAAGCTGTCCTGATCGCCCCCAGGGCCGGGGTGGTCATAACGGCGTCTCCGATCCAGTTGGTGGACCGTACCAGTATTTTTGTGATATGGGCGCTGTCTAGCTTCTGCATCTTGTTCCAGCCTTGCGCAAACCGCTGTATCAAATCGCTGGTTCTTCGATCAAGACCATTTTTTGAGGTGTTCTTTTGGCGAAAGCAACTCTCCATAACATAAACCCCGCGGAATTTCACCCGTTCGACAACAGGGCAGGGACTGTAATAATCTGAAGACGTTTACAAATTTCCGGATATTAAACAATGGAGCAGGATTTTAAACTGAAGGTTTTTCAATCCTGTTAATCCTGTCAATCCTGATCTGACAAAGCTTTTTTCTCCGTGCCCTGTCGATGACCAGAACCGTAAGGCCGGCCAAGCGAAGCGCAGCCCACCAACTCTTCTCGGAACTGGTTTTCCAAACCAAACCTTGCCTGCTTTAACCCGTGCTGATATTATTCCGCGATTTTAAAATCGACCTTTATTAGGAGCAACAGGATGAGGCGCACCAGCTTTGCCGAGACCTGCATCGGAGTTTTCATACTGGCGCTCCTGGCGGCAATAGCCGGCGGGGTTTATATTGCGCAATCGATTTTCGATCCTGGCTTCTATAGTGTGACTCTCCAGAAGGAAGGCAATGGAGCCTACCGCAAGAACTCCCTCCCGTCTCCCGGTTCTGAGCCCCTGCCTGCTTTCCTTCCTGAAAACCTTGTGTCGATGGGCCCCGAGGAAACTTTCGACTCGGGAACCTTATCAGATAAAATTGACGGGAAGGCCGAGCTTTATCTTTCAAGCGGTTTTGTAAAGCTTCGCACGAGGCGTTTTGCCAGGAAAGATGACCCGAAAAGCTGGCTCGAACTCTCCATATACGAAATGGGAAACCCAACAAACGCGTTTTCCGTCTACAGTATGCAGAAAAGAAAAGATTCAAAACCGGTTGAACTCGGGGTTTCCGCATACGCCACGGACGATGCCTTCTTTTTCACAAATGGGCCTGATTATTACGAGATAATATCAGCAAACAAAAACCTCGCAGAAGAGATGAGTTCACTGGCCACAAACCTTGTTGCAGCCGAGCCTAAATATGCTGGGCAGCAAACGGAAGCTTCTTTATTTCCGCCCGAATCCCTCGACGAGTCAAGCATATCGCTCCACATGAGCGATGTTTTCGGTTTCAGTGAGCTCGACCGGGTATATACGGCCAGTTACGGTCCGGAGGCTGCACGGGTTACCGCGTTCCTCTCGAAGCGTGAAAGCCCCGAAGAAGCCGCCGGGCTTGCTGTCTCATACGGCCGGTTTCTCGTTGAAAACGGGGGGCAGGAAGCCGGTGCAATCCCTGGAGCGCCCGATTCTAAAATATACAAAGTGTTCGATACCTATGAAGTCGTCCTGCACAGGGGAAAGTTTTTTGCCGGGACTCACGAGGTCGACAGCCTGGAAAGCGCAACGGATGTCGCATCAAAGGTTTACCGCAAACTCGACGAGGCCGGACAATGAGTAAACAAATCAAAGATCAACCGCTCCAATCGGAAATGGACAGGCGCGATTTTCTGATCCGCTCCGCGAAGGCGGGGCTGGCTGTGGGCGCTGCGGCGGCCATGGGTTATTTTCTCTACGACCCTGTTGGTCCCGGCGCACCGGTCGAGAAATCCTCGGTCGCCCTGCCCGATTTTTCGGTTCCTGAAGCAGGCAAAAAGATTGCGATAGCAACCGGCGATGACAGAATCAAGACTGTCAACGCCGCCCTCAAAGCGCTTGGCGGAATCGAATGTTTCGTAAAAAAGGGCGACAGGGTCTTGATAAAGGTGAACGCCGCCTTCGCTACCCCTCCTTCCCTTTGCGCCACAACGAACCCGGAGCTGCTCGCCGAGGTGACGCGCCTGTGCTTAGGGGCGGGCGCCGCTGCAGTCGCAGTTACCGACAATTCGATCAATAATCCGGAGAGCTGTTTTGCGCTTAGCGGCATAGGGGATGCGGCTCAAAGTTCCGGAGCGCGTCTGATTGTGCCCGGCGAATCGCTTTTCACCAACCTGACAGTGCCAGGTTCAAATTTTATCCGGAATTGGCCTGTTCTCTTGGGGGCTTTCAAGGGGGCGACAAAGCTGATCGGAATTTGCCCGGTGAAAGACCATCACAGGAGCGGCGCCTCGATGTCCATGAAAAACTGGTACGGGTTTATCGGAGGCAGGCGAAATATCTTCCACCAGGATATCCATACGTTCATAAAAGATCTTGCGCTTATGATAAGGCCCACTCTGGTCATCCTGGACGGGACCTTCACCATGATTTCCAATGGACCGACCGGAGGCTCGGTTTCCGATCTCAAGCAGACCAATACAATGATCGTCAGCACCGATCAGGTTGCCGCCGATGCGGTAGGGGCGGCCCTTCTGGGGAAAACTCCGGCAGATCTGCCCTTCATAGCAAAAGCTGAACAGGCAGGGGCTGGGACTTCGGATTTTGAAGCCCTGAGTCCTTTCCGCGTGTCCACAGGGTAAGAATCTGATGAGAATTACAACAGTCAGGCGAATAACCCAGGTATTCTTTTTTGTCCTGTTTATATGGTTCTGTATTGCGAGCACCTTAGGGCAATCTTTTTGGCAATTGAGGGGCTGGCCGGTAAACTGGTTTCTCCAACTCGATCCGCTTGTCGCCCTGGGAACCATTCTGACGACCGGCACTCTCTACTCGGGACTACTCTGGGCCGTAGCCACAGTCGTGCTCACTGTCGTTTTGGGAAGGTTTTTCTGCGGCTGGTTGTGCCCATTCGGCGCCATGCATCATTTTATCGGTTATCTCGGCTCGCGCGGACGCTCCGTTAAACAGAAAATCGCCGTGAACAGGTATCTGGGCGCACAGAGGATAAAATATTACGTCCTCCTGGTTCTGCTTTGCCCGGCTGTGGGGGCGTTTGTCTTAAACATGGCAGATTCGTCAAAGTGGGACCCGCTCGGCATTGCCTGTATCCTCGGCATTCTGGCGATTGTCGCTGCAATTTCGCGAAGAGCCGGCCCTGTGAGCAGGCGGCCGGTCACGATATTCGTCGGGCTCGCTCTATTGTGGATCGCAGCCGGTTATTTTCTGAAACTCGATGGGAACTTTTCAGCTTCGCTTGTGACCGGACTTCTCGACCCGATTCCCCTCGTGGTTCGGTCGGTAAATTTTCTGCTTCTCCCTCTTGCAGACTCTTCCTTGCAACTGACTTCCGCAGCCGGCAGGCATTATGCCGGACCGTGGCTTACCGCTATGCTTTTCTTTGGTGCCCTTATTGCCAACCTGGCGATACCTCGTTTTTATTGCCGGTTCGTATGCCCTTTGGGCGCGCTTTACGGAATTCTGGGCAGATATGCCCTCTGGCGGGTCGGAAAGAAGACCTCCGAATGCATCCAATGCAGGCTTTGCGATTCCAGGTGCGAAGGCGCCTGCGACCCGGCGGGACGCATCCGGACTCCCGAGTGCGTGCTCTGCTTGAACTGCCTCTACACCTGTAATGATGACCTGATGGGCTATAACACTTCACGGTCAGCTTCGGGCGAGATCGTCTCGCCGGACCTGTCCCGCCGGGGATTCATCACTGCGGCAGTCTGCGGAATAGCCGCCGTGCCGATGCTGAGACTTGATGGAAAGCTCGGCCAAAACTACGATTCCACCCTGATCCGGCCTCCGGGGTCCTTGCGCGAACCCGAGTTTCTAAACCGCTGCATCAGGTGCGGGCAATGCGCGCGCGTTTGCCCGACAAACGTTATACAGCCGGATATCACAGGGGCCGGGCTTGAGGGCCTCTGGACCCCCGTTTTGAACATGCGCACAGGGTCGAGCGGCTGTCAGATGAACTGTACGGCGTGTAGCCATATCTGCCCGACTGCCGCCATCCGCCCTATTTCACTCGAGGAAAAACTTGGGCGAGGCGATTTCGAAAAAACCGGTCCCATTCGCATCGGCACTGCATTCATCGACCGGGGCCGCTGTCTTCCCTGGGCCATGGACAAGCCCTGTATCGTCTGCCAGGAAAACTGCCCCGTAAGCCCGAAAGCTATATTCGTAAAAGAAAGCTTCACTACTGTGCGGGACGGCAACCTCGACGTCGCGAAAATCTCAGGCGCCGCGGTTCTGCTTTCAAAGCCGGTCCTTCCCCTGAACCGGTTCGATACGGGCGATTTCTTCGTTCTGATTGAAAGCGTGGATATCTCTGCAAGAAAGCGAATCCTTTCAAATTCGCAAAATTCCATCATCCTGGAATCAGGGTTTTCGCCCGAGCCCGTAAGCACCGATTTGAAAAAATGCGTGCTGCAGGTCCGCCTCCAGTTCCCTCAGGTAGATCCTGACCGATGCACAGGATGTGGTATCTGTGAACACGAATGTCCTGTGAGCGGCTTGAGGGCGGTTCGGGTGAGCGCGGAAGGCGAATCGAGAGATAAAAAACATTCGCTTCTACTGAAGTAGCCTTATGTCAAACGTTTTCGATTCGGACTTTTGACCTAAAAGAGAGGCATTTTTCGTCCTGGCTGGGAAAATGAAGCTCGGGACGGAAACTTGGCTAACAGCCGCCCAGCGAGCTCAGACTCAGGTTCGCCTGCTGCCCGAAGAAGGCGAAGCTCTCAAAGCTTTCTTCATCCAGGCTGCGGCCGCTCAGGTTTCTGTCCGCCCATACAACTCCTATCGCCGTTCCCTTGATGGCGATCGGCATGGCAAAAAACGGGCCGCTGCCGATTAGATTTGTCAATTCCTCCGTCAGCAGCGGTCTGAAAGCAAAGGCCGGTTTTTCGGTTACCCAGATCGGGTTCTTATTTCTTAGCAGGTATCCGAAAATATTTATGACCTCTAAACTTGCGCTGATACTGAAATTCTCGACATAGCCTTCATCTATCCATCCCAGTCCGTACTTTCCCTTGAGGTGCTGCCGGTCGGGTGTGAGCAGTGCGAAAATGACCCTGTCCATACCTATTCCGCGATAGATGCCCTCCAGAACTATCGAAAGCACCATGTTGACATCCCGTTTTCCTGACGTCACCAGGGTGGAAAGGTCGCGAAGGCTGTACAGTTGAATATTGGGATCAGGCTTCGGATACTCGAGTTTGATCTCCGGGGCCTTCACAGGTAAGGGCGACGGTGCATCTTTGGGGAGCGGAACCAGGCGGCTGCACTTTTTCGCTCCGCAGGAATCGGAAACCTCCACAGCAACCACGGCCGATCCATGAAGACTTTCTGTCGTCTCCTTCTCCGAAAGATTGAGAAAGCGGCTTACGTCTTTCATTACTGCTTTGACCGCAGGGCAATCCCAGCCTTTTTCAGATGCCTGCGCAACTGCGTACCCAAGCTTTACGCTCCGCACCCGCGGATCGGTCCCATTCTTCGCCTGAAAAGATGATTCCAGAAGGTCGCTTAATTTCCATTCCTGGCATAGTCTCAGGGTCAGCCGTTCAAGTTTGAATCCCAGGACCCTCATCTGGGCCATATCCTCGCTTTCGGCTTCCAACATCTCGCTCTCGAGCCGGTTGCCGACATCCCCGGCAAAACACCAGAAGGCTATGTGACCGATACGGCCGAGGAGCGCAGCTATAAATACCTCCTCTGGTCTGTGCAGATTGAGAAGGATTGCCATCTGTCTGGCTTGCACGGCCGCGTGGAAGGCCATGGCGATCTCGGCAGCCACCTTTTCTTTGTGTAGACTCGAAAGAGCGGTCTCAATCAATGCGATCGCGAAACATAACTCCTTTATAGTGTTGAATCCCAGCCGCATCACTGCCCGGCTCACGGTGTTGATCCGCTTCGGGCTGGGATTGTAATACATGCTGTTGGCCAATTTAAGAACCTGGGTGGTGAGGCTCGGATCTTCGAGAATCGCCCACGCCAGATCTGAAAGCGAACTGTTCTCACAGTTTGCCGTCTCGGCAACGCATTGAACAGTGCGCGCAAAAATGGGCATACTCTCTTGAACGAGCCGCATTACCCAAAGATCGAATCCCTCTTCAATCACTTTGGCACCTTCCCGCCTTTGAAAAAACCATCTCAGACATGAAATCGGAAAAACCACGGCGATACTGCACAAAAATTCCACATTCCGTGGGGATTCATATTCATCGAGATAGGGCCGGGCAAGTTCTGTGAGAATGGATTGTTACGGAGCTGCATTCAAATCGGGTGGTTCTGGAGGAATAAAGCCACCCTCTGCAAAAGAACCGCAGGACAAGGGGCGGGGTTTATCCCCATAAGCGCTCAAATTTTCATTTGAAAGCTTTTTCTGCTCACTGTTCGTCGCACAGCGATGCGGGAAGGGGGGAAGGGGCGCGTTTAATTTCAAACGTCAAGGGGGCAAATCTTCAAATTCCGTGTCCGTGCGCCCCTTCCCAATGAGGTGGTCTCTAACGAGCTATTACAACAAACCTTCATGACGTAATCGTGGCGAGCTTGTTACTTTTTCACGAAACTTTTCTGTGAACGGCCTGATACGGCGGTGTGTTCAAATCGGATGCCGCTTTTGCTTCCTGCTTCCTGCTCCCGCTCATCACGCGGCTTTTTGCCGCTCGTTCTGTTTGACACCTACCGGTTCGGGATCGGAGGTGCGGCCGGGAATTTTCTGGTAGATTTCCCAGGTGTCTTCGAAAGCGTTCTCATAGGAGCGATTTTCCATGTTGAGCCGCGCAACTTTGCTCATCTCCTTTAACCTCGGGCGGTCACTGAGGAGGAACTTGATGGCCTGAAGCAGGGCTTCGGGGTCTCCAACCGGCACGACCCGGCCTGTTTTATGCGGAATCATATTTTCCTGCGGTCCTCCCGAATCGGTTACGATGACAGGCAGCCCGGACGCCTGTGCCTCAAGCACTACGTTGCCGAATGTGTCTGTTGCGCTTGGGAATGCAAAAAGATCACAGCTTGCATAAATTATGGCAAGTTCTTCGCCTTCGCGGTAACCGGTGAATATACAGGGCATGTCCGCCAGCAGTTCCTTGAGTTCTTCGAGATATGGTCCGTCGCCCACGAGCACCAGTTCGACATCCTTCTGGGTTTGCGCGAGGCTTCTGAATGCCTGGGCCAACACGTGGAGGTCTTTTTCTTTTGATATCCTGCCCACATATAAGATCTTGGGACCATCTCCCGCACCAAATTGTTCTTTGAGGAAGTTTACGTCACGTTTGGAGGGGTGGAATCTGACCGAGTCAACTCCCCTTGGAAACAAGCAGATCTTTTTATGATCTATTCCCTTTCCGATCAGTTCGGACTCGGTGCTTGCGGACGGAACGAGAATCAGGTTCAATTGATCATAAAACCAAGTCGTATATTTCCAGACCAGTTCCTCGATTGCATAGTCTCCGGTAAGGATGTGAGCATACTGTGGAATGGCGGTGTGGTAAGTCCCGCTTATCGGAATCTTCATTATCTTAGAGACGGCCAGCCCGGCAAGACCCAGCGGTCCTGGCGTGGCAACGTGAATTTGAGTGAAACCCTGCTCATAGCAATAATTGAGTATCTCAAGCAACGGGGGCAGGAACATCTTTTGTTCGGGATACTCCGGCAATGCGTAAACCCCGATCGGGTTGAAATTCATCTGCCCCTTCAGTGGGGGGCGAGTTTCAGCGTCACAGGTAATCACGGTCAGATCTTTGCCGGAATTTTGGGCCAAATCGAGTTGATGCTGAATGGTAAGCGCAACGCCGTTGATTTCATGGAAAGTATCCGTGAAATGAGCGATTTTTGCCGGTTTTTCTTTGGCGGTGACATCGCCTGTTCCGAAATGCTCCATTGAGGCTGTGCTGAAATGGCGGTCTCTTGAAAAAACAGTGAACGTTACAAAGTAGGGCGCCAGCACGGTATAGGCCGCCCCTGCAGATCCAAGCGACTGGAACATATTGAAGAAATGGGCGCCGGAGAGGCTACTCAGCAGAGAATCCCAGAAATGAATCAGCACCTTGTTGGACACCTGGTTCACGAAGTTGAACCACACCCCCGACCGGTCTTCAGCTTTGCCGTTGCCGTTGCTGGCTATCTCCATAAGCTCGGGAGCGCCCTGCAAAAGCTTCTGAGCTTCGAAACGCAGCAGGTCTTGTATTCCGGATCCTGCCTGCTGTTTGGTAGTTTTGCGCTTTCTCCAGGAGTAAATCAATCTGGTGACCAGTCCATCATCGGGTCCGGAGTCCGCCTGAAGGCAGCGGTCCAGGAAACGCAGCACGAGATCCTTATTCACGTCACTTTCGAAGCTTAGCTTGCGCTTATAGTACTGGTAGGCAATCCCGTAGATGTTATGTGACATGACCCGGGGAGTCGATCCCTCGCCCACCGGTAAAGTTCGCGCCCTGTCGATCCCTTGGAGAAACTCTTGCAAGCTGCGGGCGCCTTTGACCACCGTGTGCTGACGGGCTACGTTAAGAGAACTGTGGTCGTCAGAGCCGCCTGTCAAGCTCTTGCGCCATGGTTCCGGGGAAGCTGGAACAATCCCGTGCTTATCGATCAGATGGTTCAAGATTTCCGGGGTCAGGTTCTCCATAATCCGTCTTATTGCGTAGTTCTGATAGTCGTCCCGGGCTCCATTGAGTTCGAAGTTGTTGAAGAGAAGGAGGAATTTTTCAAAATGGTCAATCGTCAATTTGTCGTTTACCGAGTATAGCGGGTGAGCGAGGACGCGAACAATTCCGTTTTGGTCAAGGTAGTCGACGAGATCGAAGATGTTTTCCCGCACCTTCTGGATTTCGCGGTGAATTGCATCGTTTATGTCATAGACCAGGACATGGGCTTTGCACCCGTCATCCGGAAAGTACGCTGTAATCTCTTCGCTTATGAATGTGCCCGGCAAGTGTGCGATCTCGGCGCTGCCCGAAATGGTATTATGATCTGTTATGGTGACCAGATCCATTCCCTTCTGCTTGGCGATTCGGTAGACTTCGGCCGGTTCCGTGAAGCACTCCGGGCAGCCAAGCTTTTGGAGAATCCATTGTGAAGGGCGAACTGAATATTTGGAATGGACGTGCAAATCGATTTTCATGACATCTCCCTTTATCCTTTCCAGTTATCATTCGACTAGAACGGTCTGACCAGCTTTGACCTTCTCTCCCGCTGAAACCTTGATGGTCATTCCTTCCAGAGGAGAAATCACCAGATCTACCTGAGACCCTATGCGGATCATGCCGAAAATCTCTCCCGCGTTTACCTGATGTCCTTCGCCCTTGTATACGTCTATGCCGCTCACGCTTCTTGCTGCGATTTGGACAACGTAGCAGGCGAGTTCTTTGCCTCGGTATTTGCCATCGATTTTTGTAACGGTTCTTTCGTTCTGGATTATATGCGTGCTGTTCTGATAGAGCGGCAGCCGTTTTAAAAGCGTTCGAAGGTGCATGGAGAACATGCAGACATTATCAACTGATGCGGGGTGGTGATGAACGAATTGAATTTTTCCGGAAACGGGACTGCGGTTGTAGTGGACGTTGAAGGGACTCATGAAGATCCCTATCAGAATCTTAGGACGTTCTATGTCCTCTTTAGTGATGTCGTTGAGAGTGGCTTGCATGCCTTTTTTGATATTGATCACGCTCTCCCGGGGCTTCATCTCGCGTACATAGACCACGGTGCCGTCAGCAGGGCTGAGTACCCCGGTTCCTTCAGGAGGAATGATTCGTTGGGGATTGCGAAAAAACCAGACATGGCGCCAAAACATATAAAGTGAGGCGCAAAAAACGACACAGCCGAGTAATATTATCGTTGGAAGCACTATTGTTTTGTATACCTCCATACTTTGTCTTGAAGAATGTGAATGAGCGCCATCCCCGATGAAAAAGGAAAATTAGTTATTTCGAAATGTTCCTTCTCCTTCCGGATTATTTTCAGCCATTTCTTGACGCCTGCATGTCCGATGATTTCCCGCACGTAAATGTTGGAATCGTGTAGAAGTATGTAGGAATTCTTGTGGACATGTTCCAGCGTGTTAAGAAAATCGTCTTTTACGTTCTCATATGCGTGGCTCCCGTCGATGAAAGCAATATCAATCGGGGGCAACCCAAGGGCTTTGAAGGATGAAAAAAACTGATCCGACCTTAATTTGTAGTGGGTAACCACGTCCTCGACCCCGAACTGCTTGAAATGCGCCTGGACCCTTAGAGGTTCACTCCATTTGTCCTTTCCTCCGATAGTCTTGAACGGGCCGTTCTTCATAAGGGAGTAAGACGGGTCGACGAAGGTAAGCATCCCTCCTCCGTTGTCCTTGATTCCCAGTGCAAAGCATACGACGCTGAAACCAAACCCGGAGCCGATAACGAGAAGGTGCTTTGGTCTGAGCGCCCTGGCCAGGCCGTAGTAGAGAAAGCCGAACCCCAGATTGAGATTGTCCGGCTTTTCGTTGTGACCCAGCGGTTTGGCGCTTTCGAGGATGTCTTTCAAAAGAGCGGTATTCAGGCTGAAGTTCTCCAATTTGTCCCCCCTCAAAAAAAAGTTTGCGGTTTTTTGCTCCCTCCAAGCAAATTGCGGTGACATTACTTGAACAAGCTTTTCAATTTCATGTCGGACAAATGATTTTTTGGTTACGAAAAAGTGAAGATGTTGACACAATGGTTCATTTCAAAAGGGTTTTCCTGCCCATAGGGGCTTGATAAGTCAGCCCGGGGTCAGTCCCGCGCTTCGCGGGACGCCACCCCGGGTATGGATGCAGACAAACCGATTTGCTTGCTAGTGTCCTGAGTCAGAAATCCACTGCATAAGTCCTGAGTACTCATACCGGGTTGCGTTCAAATTTACGCTGAAGGGGCCAAAATCCCCCTCGAACCCTCACTTCGTTCGGATTCGCGTTGACATTTCCGACCGATGCTAAGCGCTTCAAGTTCGCGTCCGATCTTTTGTGAGGACGCACCCTCACTTCGTTCGGATTCGCGCTAACGCTTCCGACCGATGTTAAATACTGGACCCTCACTACGTTCAGGTCCGGGCCATACGTTGCAACCGGTAGTAAGATACTTCAAGTCCGGGCACGATCATTTGTGAGCGCCCAGTTCGCGCCCGATCTTTTGTGAGGGCGCCCCCCCTTACAAAAGGAGGAGGCAGAACAAGTCGCCAGTCACCCCCCTTTTCTAAAGGGGGCAGGGGGGATTTAGTTTGCAAGCTTTTCCTGCTCACTGTTCACTCATCGCGGAGCGATGCGGGGGGTAGCAGATTTTGCTCCCTGCTCCTTGCTCCCCGCTCCCTGTCCTTCTTACCGGCCACTCATCGCGGAACGATGCAAGCACTTCAATGAGATTTCGATTTCAATTGAGACCATCTTAGGGCAATGGCCTCAAATATCGCTGCCCTGTCGTCGTCTCCCTCCAATTCGAATTTATCTCTGACCTGGGTGCAACTTTTTCCGGGCTCCGCTCCCAAGGCTGCTGAGACCTTTAAGAGTTGCTCCAGCGAAAGATTTAGAATATCGAGTTCGAGGAAGATAAGGTTTTGGTCATGATCAGCCAGTTGGTAAGCCTCTTCAATCGAAAGATCGAGCCTGAACCCTCGATAGGATTCCTCACTATATTTCCCGAGAGGCATTTTCAGCTCTTTGGCCGCGTTAATAGCGTCATATCCCCTGATAATCATGCGTTCCTCCATGAAAGTCTATTCTTCACTATACTATAATCATCGGCCTCGCACGAACGCGCGCATCTGTTTCTTGTTTCTTGCAAAGTCTCTCGAAGGCGCGGTTTTGGGGAAAAGATTTGGATCGGGCACTGCCATTAGAGGCCGTTGGTAAAGGCAAATGACTTGAAGGGGGCGCTGGCAAGCAACGCCGGAAGGTCCCGGGTGTCGAAGCCGATCACGTCCAGACTCGACCGCAGGTGTGAGGTGTCCATGTTATCCACGCTGTGTCCGAGAGTGAAACGGAAGCTTAGCAGGTCGGCAACGTGGACCAGGTGCGCCAGATATCCGTTCCCGTTCGCTTTGTCCGGTTCATGGTGATGAAGTATCGCTTCACTCAGGAACTCCGGCATCCCCCAGCGGCAGGCGAGCAGGTATCCCGCCTCGGTATGAGCTATACCGAGCAATGTCTTCTCTGCGGCTGCAAGATCGTTGCCCTGAATCTGAAGTTGCCGGTAAAAGAGCGGATAAGCGCTGTGCATGTACTGGTCAAGGATGACCTTCCCGATATCATGGAGCAGACCGGCCGTGTAAGCCTGGTCGGGGTGCGCCTTGCCGGTAAGTTCTGCCAGTTTGCCGCTGACGTCCGCTGTCCACAAGGAATGGTGAAAGATGCCTCCTTTGCAAAGAGAATATCCCTGCTTTGCATGGGAGATAAAGTCATGCAGCGACAATGAGAGGGCCATGAGTACCAGGTTCTTGTCCCCGATTCTGAGCAACGCCTTCTCTATCGAACCAACTTTCATCCCCGGGTTAACCGATACCGAGTTGGAAATCCTGATTATCCTTGCACTCAGAACCTGGTCCTGAAGAATTTCTTTCGAGACTTCCTGGAAGCTGTAAGAGTCATCGTTTATCATGCGGATGATCTTTAGGGCTGTCTGAGGAATGGGAAGGAGTTCTTCGATCACCTCATCCAGTTGCTCTGCCGTCGGCTTGCAGAAATTATCTGTTGCAGTCTTCGGCGCGGGAATCACAAAGGGTTCGATCGTTGTTTCCCATGTTGTGAGATCGAGACTGACGGAACATGAGAAATACCCGCCTACTTCGATCCGCCGGATTGGGATTCTTTCGTTCTGAAGAATATGCTGCGCTCTTTCCGCTGTGCGCCCACCAATGTCGAGCGTCAAATCAGCCAGTGAAACCGGATCTATGAGCGCGCCGCCTGCAATGCACGCCTGCAACCTTTCCTTTCGAGCACCCAGTCTGCAAAGTGCGTCGATGAAAATCGGCATACCGGTAACGGCGCTCACTTCGGGGTCCCAGGTTAGATCCTCGCTGGGCGGTTCAGGGAGAAGAAGATGAATGAGACCTCCAATTCCGGCTTGCAAGTCAAATAATGTAACACCAACGCAACTCCCCAGGTATGCCTGCATGATCTCGGGTTTTTGCCGGCTGATCATGTAACAACCGGAGGTTACCGTATGCGTTCTCATCGGAATCGGTTCCATTTTAGCCCTATGATATGGCTGCCATCGTTTCGGAGTGTCCCCGGCCTACGCTCATGAAACATAAATCGGCCAAAACAGGACGCTTCTTCACTACATTTAGAGACAAACAGCGAGAGGTCACTCATCGCGAAGCGATGCAGGGGCAAGGAGGATTTTGGTGGTTTATCCGGAAAACGAGTGCCTGCAGATTCTGAAAGGACAGTACCTATCTGGCGTGAATTCGCCGGGGGGCTTTCAGAGTTACATAAAAAAAGGATTTCCGGGTGAATGCATCAGTATCCAGACAGACATTGGCGTGGCGGATTTTATGTAACCTCTCATCGCGGAGCGATGCGGTGAGCCGGGAAATCAGTTCAGGAACACGTCACGGTAATAATCAAAATGTTCGGTTACCGAGCCTGCCCCGCGGATTACCGCTCGAAGCGGGTCTTCGGATCTCTCCACTTCGAGGCCGACAGCTTGGTGAATCAGCGCTCGAAGTCCCTTGAGAAGGGCGCCGCCGCCGGCCAGCCAAATGCCGTTTTCGGCAATATCCGAGGCCAGGTCGGGCGTGGCTTTTTCCAGAACGCGCCGGATAGCTTCAATTATTGCCCGTGTCGGCGCTTTTATGGCAAGCCTGACATCGGCATCGGTTACGGTGATGATTTTGGGCATTCCGCTGACAATGTCTTTTCCCCGCAGCTTTATCTCGAGTGTTTTTTTGAGGGGGACTGCGGAACCTATTTTCATCTTGATCACTTCGGCCATCATTTCGCTAATATTCACACCGTGTTGCTGTCGAATAAAGTGGCAAATGGCTTCGTTGGCCTCATCGCCCGCCACCCTGAGCGACTCGCTGCAGGAGACGGCAAATTGGGAAATGATGGCCACTTCGGTTGTACCCCCGCCGATGTCAACGACCATTTGTCCGGAGGGCTGATCGATCGGAAGTCCTGTCCCGATTGCGGCAGCCATCGGCTCCTCTATAAGGAACACCTTTCCTGCACCCGCGATCTCGGCGGCTTCTATCACCGCGCGCTTCTCGACCGAGGTGATCCCCGCCGGGACGGCCACCACCAGCTTGGGCCTCGACAGGGGAAACCGCCTGAATACTTTTCCAAGAAATGACCGGACCATGAAAGAGGCTGTTTCAAAGTCATAGATGACCCCGTCCCGCATCGGCCTGGTTATGGTCGTTCCTTTGGTGCGGCGGCCGGCAAGGTTTTTTGCTTCCCGTCCGATGGCGATTACCTCGCCGGACTCTTTTTCGAATGCGACCATAGATGGCTCATCCAAAACTACACCTTTGCCCTTCACATATATGAGGGTATTGGCGGTACCAAGGTCCATCGCCATATCTTTGGACAAGAAATCCATCATCCGGCCGAACATATTACGGTCCCCTTTCGCTCCAGTTTTCCAAAATCAGGCAGGCGAAGTATATATCAAAAGAGCGGTTCTATTTCCAAAAAATACTTTCCTGAACCAAAATTAAACCTTGTACTGATTTTTAGATAGAAAGTTGAATGATTTCAGTTGACAAATAACCTCTATATCTCCATACATACACATGTTTCGACCCGGTGGGAGATCCGGATGGCCGGCGGCCTGAGAATCCGGTAATAAAATGGTCCCTCTGTATAGTTCCCGAAATCGGGAAACAAGAGGAGAGAATTTGATGCAGCGCAAAAGGCAGTTCGTATGCGTTCTCCTTCTTTTTTCTTTTTGTTTACTTATTCCCCGAATCTCCCAAGCCTCGGTAAATCAGCGTGTCAATGCTCGTTCGGCTATCTTGCTGGATATGGAAAACGGCAGAATTCTATTCGAGCAAAATGCCGACTATCAAATTGCCCCTGCATCAATTACCAAAATTCTGACTCTTTATATTGTGTTCGAAGCTATCAAGCAGGGCCATGTCAGCCTTTCCGATCAGGTCGAGGTCAGCGGGCGCGCCGCTTCTGCGAGCGGTTCCCGAATGGGTCTGAAGGCAGGCACGCGGGTTTCTATGGGGGAACTCATCAAAGGAATGGCCGTTGTTTCAGGCAATGACGCCTGTGTCGCAGCGGCAGAACACATCAGCGGAAGCGTGGAACGATTTGTTGGAAAAATGAACGCCAAAGCTCGCGAATTGGGAATGACCAGGTCCCACTTCATGACGCCCAACGGACTGCCCGCCGAAGGACAAGTGACCACCGCGCGCGATATTGCGACTCTTTCCATAGCTTATATTCACCGTTTTCCCGACTCGTTGAATATTCATTCGATGCAGTCATATGCCTACGGCAGGCACTTTCATCATAATGCCAACAGGCTTCTGGGAAAGTGTCCGGGAGTGGACGGCCTTAAGACCGGCTTTGTCTGCTCATCGGGCTATAATATATCGGCAACCGCAAGGCGCAGTAATACGAGGATACTTGCTGTTGTGATGGGAGCGCGTAATCCCTGGATTCGCTGTTCTGAAGCTGAGAGGCTGATAGAAGCGGGGTTCCGTGAAACCGGCGCCCCTTATAGCGATCATAAAACCGTTGCGCGCGAAGAAGAGAACGCGAAGGATAGGACAGTGAGCGCCGCAGGGCGCCACCGGACCGGCGGGGTTCAAAGAGTGCGGGCTAATAAAAAAGCCGGCAAACAGATCAGGCTGGCCTCCAGCGGCCAGACAAAGCCGGCGGCCTCGAAAAAATCGGCCTTAAAGGATAAGAAAAAAATAAATAACGCAGCTAAAAAATCCATGGCCAAGAATGGCAAAACTCCTTCCCGGCACGCTTCAGGGAAGAACCAACCAGCGGGGCTGGTCTCAGGCAAGAAGTCCGCCGGTGTAAAGTCTGGTGCAGCTACGGCCAAAACGGCCCATAACAGCAAGGCGAAATCAGACAAATACAGCAAAGAGGAACCAAAAAAGGCTGCAAAAAAGAAAAATAATAAAGGCGTTTCTCATGCCCACGCTATGAAAAAAAGGGCGAAGGGATAAATCATTTAACCAATTCTGAGAAGCTGTTGTTTTTTTGCCTGCCCGATTGAAATAGTCTGTGTGCTGTCATAACATCCTATCTCGTCCCATCGCTGTTTTTGCCCCGGGATGATATAATGCCTGTATTGAAGTGAAAATTGCGGCAAGAACTGCCTCGAAAAGACTATTCACCGCGGAGACGCAGAGGCGCAGACACAAAGGCAGCGACACTTTTCATGGTTTCAGGGTGCCTAAACGAAGGGGCGTGAAAAGCTGTCTCGAAAAGACACTCTTGTGAAACTTCAGTGGGCAACGAACGACCCCTAAGCAGCTAAGATTTCGATTTTATAGCCCATTTCTTTAAGGGCTTTGGCATACGATGCCAAGCGACGTCGATTGAAACTGGCCTCGTAGAGATCGGAGCCTATGTCGACATATGCTTGGCCATGGCGAATCAACCGATAAACGAGTTGGGCCAGTTTACGGGCCGTTGCGAAAACGGCAACCGAAGCACCTTTGCGCCTGGAAATACGGCGATAGTAGGCACCCAGTGCCGTCTTCGAATTGCGCAACGTTGTGGCGGCCATGCGCAGTGCATTGCACACACGTGTAGAAGTAACAGCCCGGAACCGGCCGGGGACCTTTTTGCCGGCGCTGATGGAGATATTGGGCGCCAAACGTAGATACGAAACGAAGTGGCGTTCGTCGGGAAATGGGGACAGATCAGGACCCAGTTCACTCATGACAACGGCTGCGGTATCCACTCCGATGCCGTCGATTGTGGTGAGATCAAAGCCGGACATGCGATAGAGGGCCTGACGCATTGGTTCCTGACCGCGCTGGGAAAACTTGCTGGCCTTGGCTTTAGATGCCGGTGGCGGCGCCGATGAATCCATGGACTCTGGAGGTTGCATTGAGTCGATGGATCTGAGGATTTCAGCATCATAGTCAGCGATGACGGCACATAGCTGGTCATAAACCTTAAGGGCTTGACCGAGGTTGAACAAATGCTCAGTGCGCCAGTTTCCGGTGAGTTCTTCGGCGATCTGGTCTTCGGATTTTTGGCATCGGCGATCACGCAAACTCGCCAGGACACGGGGATCCCGTTCACCGCGCACAATGGCACGGATAATGGCCATGCCGGTAAGGCCAGTGATATCCGAAACGGCGTGATGCACGCAGACGTTCATCTGATCGAGGCTCTTTTGCATTCGTCGGACCCAGTCCGAACGTTGGTCCACAATGGCATTGCGTTCGCGAATGAGGGCGCGCAGGCGACAGATGTCGTCGCCTGGTCGGAAAGAACCCCGGAGCAATCCGCAGGCGTGCAGTAGCTGAAGCCACTGGCAATCGATCATATCGGTTTTGCGGCCAGGAACATGAGTAAGTTGGCGAGCATTGACCAGATGAACGTCAAAACCACGGCTGTCCAGGATTTCAAATAAGGGAATCCAGTATACGCCGGTGCTCTCCATGGCGACGGTAGTGATCTGCTGCTGCTCAAGCCACTGGGATAAACACAACAGTTCAGGAGTTGTAGTTCCAAAACGCTTTACGTTTGCTGAACCGTCGGGTAAAGGTGGACCAGCGACGTAGTGCTCGCGTGAGCCCAGATCGATGCCAGCGGCGTTGGGTTGAACGGTTTCCAGAGAGCGTGGTTGCCGCTTAGAAACTTTAGCTGCGCCTTTTCGCTGCTTGAGGGCCATCCTTATCCGTCTCCTTTGCTGGGGTTGAGAACGACAGCCCGGGGTGGCTAAAATAAGATTCTCTTGTGGGAGAGTGCATACGCCTCATCAGTGTTCAAAAGCGGCCCGGGGCCATGCTGGATTAGGGGCAATGTGCTCCAGTGTGACAGGGACCTTGACTGCTGCCGTTCCCAGCTTTGTTCTTTTAAAGGGACGCACGCCGCAGTGCAAGCTTGAAGTTTCATTCTCGTTCAAACGGCGTCTGCGGACGTAGCGGCTGCGCTGGATTCCGGCCCAAAAGTGCCGCCGGAATGACGAAAGTGGGAGTCCCGCCTCTTTTCATGTTTTCAGGGTGTCCCAAAAGGACGTGAGAAACGCTTTAATTCTTTTCGTGAGGTATTCTGTTTTCGTCTGCGATAACTGCCAGGAGAGCAAAATGGATTCTTTTGAATATAGAGTGACCCTCCACCCGGCCGAAGTTTTCAGAGAGATGATTTTGTTCTGTTCCCATGATGGGGACTGCAACATGGGGATGGTCGCTTCTGAACAGATAAGGAAAATGGAAACTTTGCTCAACGAAGGGGGTCTGCAGGGCTGGGAACTGGTGCAAGCGAATTTCGGCAAAGATGGCGTGCTGGTCTTCTGGAAAAGACACATGCAATGATCTCTGCGCGTTCACCACAGAGGCGGGGCATGGAGAGGACACAGCTCAGCCCTACGGCCGCAACCAAAAGACTAAAAGCTATCACCGCAGAGGGCGCAGAGAAAAACGCAGCGGAACAATAGCCGCTTAGCGTGACGATCTGCGGGTTCACCACAGTGGCGGGGCATAGTCCGGACATGGAGAGGACACAGCTCAGCCTTACGGCTGCAACCAAAGACTAAGAGCTATCACCACAGAGGGCGCAGAGATCGCTGAGAAAAACGCAGCGAAACAATAACCGCTTAGCCCGTATGCTTGCCAAAATTTCAAGAATTTGCACCTTAGTAGCACTGAGGTAACATGCAATGATCTCTGCGCTTAGCGTGACGATCTGCGCGTTCACCACAGAGGCGGGGCATAGTCCGAACATGGAGAGGACACAGCTAAGCCTTACGGCCGCAACCAAAAGACTAAAAGCTATCACCGCAGAGGGCGCAGAGATCGCTGAGAAAAACGCAGCGAAACAATAACCGCTTAGCCCGTATGCTTGCCAAAATTTCAAGAATTTGCACCTTAGTAGTACAGAGGTAACATGCAATGATCTCTGCGCTTAACGTGACGATCTGCGCGTTCACCACAGAGGCGGGGCATAGTCCGGACATGGAGAGGACACAGCGCAGCCTTACGGCCGCAACCAAAAGACTAAAAGCTATCACCGCAGAGGGCGCAGAGATCACTGAGAAAAACGCAGCGAAACAATAACCGCTTAGCCCGTATGCTTGCCAAAATTTCAAGAATTTGCACCTTAGTAGCACTGAGGTAACATGCAATGATCTCTGCGCTTAGCGTGATGATCTGCGCGTTCACCACAGAGGCGGGGCATAGTCCGGACATGGAGAGGACACAGAGGTAACATGCAATGGCCAGCTAATCCCACGCTTTTTCTATTCACCATTCACGATTCACGATTCACTAACTTACTCGCGTGCGCGATTAACACAGTGGAAGGAAAGGACGAAAAGAACGGCGCCCAGCAAAGCGAGAAGCAGGTAGGATGAAAAATCGGGCGGATCGCCGAATGCAGCGGCTCGAATCGCTTTGGAGGCATGGGTCAGCGGCAGAAAATTGAGGATGGTTTGCACCCATGAAGGCATTCTGTCCACGGGGAAAAAAGTCCCGCCGAGAAAAGCCATCGGAGTGATGAAAAAATTGGTGAGAAGGGCCTGGTCGGAATGCGATTTGACCAGCATCGCCAACCCGACGGCCAGTGATGCGAAAACGAAGCTGTTCAGCGCCACCGCTAACCAGAAATAAAAGTTGTAAGACAGAACCACACCGGATAGTGCTCCGATCAACAGAATCAAGGCCGTCGAAAAAAGCGCCCTGGTCATTCCCGCCAGCACCTCTCCGGTGACATAAGATATATTCCTGATCGGCGCCGCCTGAAATTCCTCGAATATGTGCCAATAGAAACGTGCAATGTTTATCTCGCTTGCTATGGCGAAAGCCTGGATCATGCTGTTCATTGCCACGAGCCCCGGAATCAGGAATTCCAGATAGGAATGCTCCCCCATCCTTAAGTTGTGTCCCATCCCGAATCCGAAAGCCAGCAGATAGAGCAGCGGGCTGACAGACATGGAAGCCAACTGCCTGAAAAATCTCTTGCGCAGGATGAGCAGTTCGCGCTGGTAGATTGCGAGCATGCCTCTCATGCCAAGTTCCGTTCAAAGGGCGACAAATAACCCCGAACTGAACGGGGTAAGTTTCCCCCAAATTTCGAGGCTATCCCTGATCTGTCCATGGCCAGAGGCGGAGGGGGTATGGGGGACAAAGCTCCATTAGCGCTTAAAAAAGGGAAATTACTCTGTTTGCATGCCAATACACCGACTCTTGAGTCCACCTTCTCGAAGGATGATTTTGGAAGGATTTTTGATAACTTACACCCATGAGGCAAATTAAAATCCCCCCTGCCCCCCTTTAGAAAAGGGGGGGGAACGGTCTTATTTAAGCGCTTATGGGGCAAGGCTCCCCACGCCCTTGACTTGATGCTTTCTTGAACGCAACTCGGTATCATGCCATGACCTTTTTCCCGGTAAGGGAGATGAAAACGTCCTCGAGGTTTACACGCCTTAGAGAAAAACAGCATTCATGAGCGGCGATGTGCCTGTTTGTTTCTTCCCTGTTGCGGAAAAACAGGGTCTCCATGCCCCGGTCGGCCACCCGGTCCAAAGCCCATGTGCCCAAGCCCTCCATTAGATTCTGCGGGGTGTCCAGGGTGACTATCCTGCCTTCGTCCAGAAACGCGACCCGGTCGGCCAGAAATTCCGCCTCTTCGATGTAATGGGTGGTCAGAAAGATGGTCGCCCCCTTTTGCTGGATACTTTTAATAAGCGACCATATGCGGCGCCTGATGGCGGGATCGAGACCCGTCGTAGGTTCATCGAGAAAAAGGATCCTCGGTGAGTGCATGAGCGCCCTTGCGATCATCACTCTTCTTTTCAAGCCCCCGGAGAGCGACTTTACAGGGCTGTTCACTCTGTCTGCAATTTCAATATATTCCAGGAGTTCACGGATTCGCTGCACCCGTTCTTTTCGCGGCATCTGGAAAAGTTTTCCGTGAAGATGCAGGTTCTCGCCTACCGTCAGTTCGTTGTCGAGATTGATGTTTTGAGACACAAGCCCGCACTGGCGTTTCGCCTGCAGGCTCTGCTTCTCGACATGAAACCCATGGAGCCATGCGGCCCCTGCGGAAGGGACCGCGAGGCCCGTAAGTATTTTGATGGTCGTCGTTTTGCCCGATCCGTTCGGCCCGAGATATGAGAACAGCTCACCCTCGCCAACCTGGAGGCTGACTCCCTTGAGCGCTTCCACCTCTTTGTATCTCTTCTGAAGGTTTTCGAATCGAATCATTTTTTTCCGCTGGTGTTCTGAGTTGGGAAAGCATTGGAAATTCATGTCCAGGATCGAACATCAATCGAGAGCATCGAGGTCGCGGGGCTCGATCAGAAGCCTGATTCCATCGAGGATTTCATATATTCGTCCCCTCGACAGTGTTCCAACGTACTCCCCCAGGTCTGCCTTATCAACAGTGAAGATTTGGGAAATATTGACGACGCTTCGCTTGGGCAGATTAGCCTCACCGGGTTCCAGTAAGATATTTCCGGGCGCCGATGCTCGCCTGAGGTTGGAAGTGAGAGCGCAAACAACAACGGTTTGAATGCGGCTCCGATTAAAGACATTGTTCTGAATGATCACGTGGGGGTGTAGCAAGGCTGGAGCGGAACCGCCGGGGTCACCCATGTCGATCCGGTAGATGTCGCCTTGTTTTATCACCACTCGCCATCCACAATCTTGCGGTGTAAACGGCGCATGCCTTGACGTTCTGCCTGATGGGATTGATCGGGCTCATCCTGATAAGCCCTATTAATTTCCTGCAACAGTTGCTCATTCTCATGGTGCCGGAGGAAATCCTCCAAAGCCATGGCAAACAGCCGGCTTCGTGACACCTTCAATTTGTGAGCAAGGGTATCGATCTGTTCGCAGAGGGTTTTTTCCAGGGATACCGCAGTCTTGATTCGGGCCATCGTTCATACCTTTAGGAGTACTAACAGTATAACCGGGAAGAATACCGAAGTAAATACGCATCGGTAAACGATGACCGGGCTTCTCCTACGACTTTTGGGGACCCCAAAGACTCCCCAGGTCAATATCGGTTTCCTGGAACGGTTCGACTCTCACTATCTTATTCCCGCTAAACGTGGCGAAACGAACCCAGCCTTCGGATACAAGCTTATATGCTTCCAATAGTGCAATTACAGGGTTGATCAACCATACGCAGGGCACGCCGTGTTCGGCATAAATAGACATCTTTTCACCCCGATCGTAGATCTCCGAGCTTGGAGAGATGACCTCGCAGACCCAATCCGGAGAAACGGAAATCCAGTTATGAGGTTCTTCTTCCGGATACCGCTCGACCTTCCAACCGGCAATATCGGGGACCAAGGTATGCTCACCAAGACCAATCTCCGGTTCTACAAGGATGACCCATCCGCCGGGGCCTCCGCCTTCCCCGAATTGATACGGAGGCCCGATTCGTTTATCCAATGCGGATGCCGCATAGATGTGCTTCCTGGATGGCCGTGGCGTAACAATGAGTTCGCCGTTAATGATCTCCCCGGTCATATTTTCAGGAACGGCGTAGAGATCTTCATAGGTAGCTTTCTTCCTTGCCGGCTCAGCCATACGGCGCCTCCTTTGCTGTTAATGTCCCTACTTCCAGGCTGAAGCAAAAGATAGACTGAAGGCTGGTAGGTACTGCCAAAGACAAGCTTAAGCAAGGGAAAGACTCAAGGCTTTTAGGTTTTTTAAAACCTTCAGCCTAATCCCCTAATCTTCGGGTATGCACCTTCAGCCTAATCCCCTTCAAGCTAATCCCCTAATAAAACCGGCGCCAGCAAAATGCAATCGATTTGTCCTTTACCGGCGCTGCCCCCTTGGAAGAGCGAACCACGGATAAAGGGAGAGGGATTGAGGGATTGAGGGATTGAGGGATTGAGGAATTAATCCTAAACCCCTTCAGCCTAAACCCCTTGAGTTGTCCCGACCGGGCTGTTTCCATCCCGGAATCAATTGTAAGAGTCTGTCATCATTAATCTTTTTCTTTGCCATGGAAACATCATGGGAATTTTTGTTTACTGACGTCATAGCCGTTGTCGTTCACCATAGAGGTACAGAGAGGGTCGTCTCTAAACGTCTACGAAAGTTTGGCCTCCTTTTGCGACGCCCATACCTCCGAGGCGATCCCGGGTAGCGCTTACCTCCGAACCACGGACAGGCAAGTCTCCGGTTGACCTATTTGAAGGTTAGATTTGGGGCAACCAGCACTGATCATGAGTGCTTCCGCAGGGCACCCAATGGCAACGAAGCGCCTGTTCCCCCCTTCTCTTTCAGCTACCACGTCTGAGTTATGGAATCTGGCGTAACAGCCAATGTGGCGCGTAACCAATCGAACTTCGATTTTAGCAAATCAAAGTCCGGTCCAGAGGTTATGAACGCTGCCTTGCCTTTGACCAGGAAGCCTGCGCCCGCTCCATGCAAACCTTGTACTTTGCTGCTTGCCAAGGTAATCAATACGTCAGGGTTGAAGGCAACATTCGCCTCGGTGCGATGCATGTAACCGGCAGGAATGAGCAGCCGGCCATCGGCGGATATTTGAACGTAACTGGTCCACGTGTTGACCATATGCGGCCCATCCCGGCCCAGAGTAGCGATGGCAACGATGCCGTCTTTTTTCATCATTTCCCGAAGTTTTTCTGGAATCATTGGTAGTATCTCCTTTAGTTTGAGTGAGCATAAGGACCAATTTTATGACTGTAACAGCGTATATATATTCTGAACAGTAACGATACTGCCCCCGTTATACAAGCAACGTTATACAATATTCGAAAAGTTCCCACGCGAAGCCGCGAAGGGGAAGACTCTTTTCATGGTGTCCCAGGGGGACGTGAGTTTCTGTGGTGGATCTGTTGTTTTCCCCAACAGTAGGGCACACTCTGAGAGGTCGTGCAAAACGGCAACGGCTTCGCAGTGACGAGTGAACCAGTGAACCCTCACTGTGCTCGGGTTCGCGGTTAACATCGAGGAAGCGCGTTAGATGCTGGACCCTCACTACGTTCAGGTCCGGGCTTACCATCGTAACGGTCGGCCAATGCTTCGAGTCCGGGCACGATCTTTTGTGAGTGCCCAGTTCGCGGCCGATCTTTTGTGAGGCCGCACAGGGGACGGGGAAGAACCGAATTCCAGACACGGATGGACACGGATGGGCACGGATAAGCACCTTGATGTCTGCTCCTTAATTGCTATTTCCCATCATTGCAAATTCAGGCCAAATTCAATAAGGCAGTGAACCCTCACTATGATCGGGTTCGCGGTTAGCATTATGTAACCAGGGCACATAACTATAGTTCGTGGCCGATTTTTTGTGAGGCCGCACCCTCACTGTGCTCGGGTTCGCGTTGAACCTCGGAGCCAGCGTGAGATGCTTCTGGTTCGGCGTCCGATCTTCTGTGAGGACGCACAGTGGACAGGGAAGAACCGAATTCCAGACACGGATGGACACGGATGGACACGGTTGGACACGGTTGGACACGGTTGGACACGGTTGGACACGGATGGACACGGATAGGCACCTTGATGTCTGCTCCTTAATTGCTAAATCCCATCATTGCAAATGCAGGCCAAATTCAATGAGGCCGCACAATGGACAAGAGAGCCGTGAATCGTGAACCGTGAAAGTGAATGGTGAAAAAACCGAATTCTTAAATCCCGCTCGGCACCTGCGATTAGTCGGCAATATCGTGCCATGAAGGGATTTGGTGCTGCAAAATGGCAACGGCTTCGCAGTGAGCAGTGAGCAGTGAACAGTGAAAAGCCAAATCCAACAAACCTCCGGTTATCTTCGATCAGGCCATATTCTACTTCGGGGAGGTTGGGACGTGCAAAACGGTGACGAGAAGCGGCAATAGATGTGGCAATAGAAGCGGCAACCAGAAGAGGAAAGAGAGCGGTGAATGGTGACTCGTGACTCGTGAGTGGGAAAAACGAGGAGAAGGGGCGAATGGGACAAAGGCAGATGAACTGAGCGGGGAAGCAGTCGAGCTTTAGCGCCGTCCCACCCGAAGGCTGTGTGAGAAGACCCCTCTTACGAAGGCAATTTCATGGGTCAAAACTGCATTTTAAGAGTAAAATGGCCGATTATGGCCACTCTTTCCCCGAGCAGCAATGATTTGGCAAGGTGCGACCCCGAATGCGTGAATGGACAGACTGCCAGCCGATGCGGCTATTTTCATATTGGTTCTCCGTGTTTGCAGTTGCGACACTACGCCTCCTGCATGGCATTGATGAATGTTAACAGCCTCAAGCCGGAAGATGCGGACAGCCCAAGAGGTTTCTCAATAAAAAATCACACTGATCATTGGATTGGTTCGCAATTCCTCTCTCGACATCCCTTTAAGGCGGTAGCTTTGGTTGTCTGGTTTCCTGGCGCCATCCAGATAATCGGTAGAGAGATTGGAATTCTTTACGGCTTATTGACGACAGGCTGAAGCAAGAGATAGGCTGAAGGCTGGTAGGTACTGCCAAAGACAGGCTTAAGCAAGGGAAAGACTCAAGGCTTTTAGGTTTTTTAAAACCTTGAGCCTAATCCCCTTGAGCCTAAACCCCTAATTTTTGGACGGAGACGACTACCTGGATCACGCGTCGCCTTGACCCCAACACCGGAGCCTAGCCGCATCTCGGGTCGGAGCTATTCAAAAATGCTCCTTGGAAGCCACCCAAACGCGGCCATCGCCTGACCTGAATAGAAGGAGAATAATTTACGCTGTCCAGGTCGCGCAAATTATGAAGTGAAGCGTCAAAACGCCGAGAAGGTTACTGCTCACAACCACCACTGGTATAGTAGTGCTCCAACAGGGACCTGTACTTTGACACAACCTTCTGCATCGAACACTTCCTGTTCGGGTCTCTGTGTAACCGCTCCAGTATACAAATGAACTCATTTCTTTCGGACTGGTCCAGGGCGCGAAAGTCTTTCCTCCATTCGACTGTTGCATTATCAGCATGATCGAATCTATGGATAATATAGCGATCCGGCATGGAAAGGATTTCAAGGAAATCCTGGTAATTCTCGCCAAACGCTGTTAGAACGAATTCAGGATTCGGACTGACAAGTCCGCGTGTGGCTAACAGAATGCATTGAATTCCTCTAAGGTACTTCCATTTCCATTTCTTTGAAACATATCCCCTGGTGACATCGGTCATGGGGATGAAACGCATGGGAAATCCGGTAATCCTAATACCCAGCTCAATATTCAAACTAATGTTTACCATCAATCTTTCATAAAAATCCTTGGGGGAATCATCGAAGTTGAAAAGCATATAGTTGGTAAACTTATGAAAACCTTGATCATGCAGCAGTTTAACAGCTCGCACATAAGACCTCTTAATTCCAGCGAAGTCGTAGGCGAGCCTAACCGGCGTCAGACATATCCTCGACAACATCTTTGCAATTTTAGGATTTTTGCTTATCAGCCTAGCATCCAATCCTTGATTAAAATCGACTGTGCGAAATCGATTTCCGGCCCTAGCTCCTGAATGAAAACCGGCATCAACAATATCCGAAATTATGGTTTCAATGCTCTCAATACCGAGTGTGTTATTGTCCATTATCACGAGATCGTGTTTCGGGCCGGAGCTAGAGTCTGTTTCCGCAACTTGAGCGGATAAGCCTTTCAGCATTCCAAACTCTTTCTCAAGTAGAGGTACCGCACAAAACTTGCACTTTCTGATACACCCTTTAGTGATTTTTACGAAGTAGGCATCTTTGGGATAATATGAATAGTCGATTGAATCTAGAATACTGTAATCCGGTGAGAATTCCGCAATCGCCGGTGAATCCCGACCGAGAAGCCCCTCGGAGTCAAGTTGTCCTTCAATAAGCGTGCATTCCACGTTTTTGCGGACATAGTCGGGTAGGAGTGTAGCCCCTATGCCTCCGCAGTAAATGTCTTTCGGGTCATTTACTGCGGAAGCATAGTATTTGACCGTTTTGACAGTTCTGGGTAATTCCCAGGTAAACAGGGAAGAGACATATATCCTGTGCCAGTGCAAATTCCTCAGCTTCTGGTCGTTACCCCTAACAAAAGTAACTTGGTCGCCAATGTCTTTGTGATAGTTGGCTATTTTCATCAGTCCAAGAGGAGGAAATTTGGACCGGTAGTTTGGTTCGACAACAAGGATATTACTCATGAAGCCTTCTTCTCTTCATGGGCCTGATACTTGCGCATAATAGCATCGCGAGTCTTCTCAAACTCGGCTTCAGGCAGAACTTCATAAAGAATTTCTATAATCTCTGCGATTATCCTACGTTGCTTCTTGTCCAGGGATGTATTTAAGGTTTGAGCGGTGAACTTCGACTGTTTTTCAATAACTTCCTTCTTGCTGGTCAGTTCATTTCGAATTGATCCAATTCGGGAAACTTCCTCATCACTTCTCTCGGAATTCTTGGCAATCTCAAGCTTTTCTATCTGTTTATTGAGCTTATCGACAAACGAGTTCCTCTCATCTTTGGATGCAAAACCAGTCTGCACCTTCTTTTCCGAGGCAAGCAACTCGCACTGCGCTGGCTTGAGCAACTTTTCAATATCCATATTTCTAAAGTTGGATACACCCCGTATCTCCTTCGACCTAGCCCTTGCAAATTCCAGAAGCTCAAGGCGAATATTGGACCATTCCAACCCGTCTTCGAATCCATCCCGTCGAGCATTTGGGATGACGCTGGAATCTTGAACGTGCACTTCTCCCATCAGGTAGTGGTTGAAACGGGAATTGTCTTTAGCAGCCAGAGCAAAAATCTCGGCCATCCTCTCGGCCATTCCAAGACCGATATTACCTTTACGCAGCCTAAGTCCCGAGACAGTATCGTCATCAAACATGCCTGGGAGATTTGTCTGCGCGTACCAAACCCAAAACGGGGAATCTGGCCCAGCGTCTTCGGGGAAAAAATTGATACCCTTTACATGGATTTTATTATGCTCACGTTTCGTCTTATAGGTGAGTTTCTGATAGGGTTTGAAAACTTCAATGTTCGTGGAACCGGAGCTTATTGTCAAGTTCACGGTTGGTAGCTCGATTCGGTGAGCCTTCAGCCAGTTAAAAATCTCTCCCGCTAGCAGAAACGACTGTGTATCAAAGCCAATTGGCGCGGTCTGTGACAGATAAGTTCTGATTTCCGGCCATTTCAGAAAAACATCGCCTTTGGGGTTGATGTTCTCCATGAGCACTTCAAAAAAATGAGCATCAGTCTTGGTTTTCTGGATTTCACGAGATGTGTTTCGCGCAACCACGTCGAGCAATTCGTCAACTTGGCGCATTGATGGTGACATAGCTTTCAGTAATCCGATATTATCGAAACTTATGCTGCTTAGTTCCCTTTCACCGGAGAACTGAGTCTTGAAAGATAATCTTTCGCAATATGCTATCCCAGCAAGTCGGCCAATACCGCGAAATCCAACGCTGGTGTCTATGGACTTCTCAGACATCCCGATGTTAGCTAATCGTGGAAAGGCCCATGCACCAGGAATTCCTGCACCATTATCGCGTAGACGCAATGTCCTCTTTTGCGGGTCAATGGATATTTCGATTCGACCAGCAGCTCTCGCCAATAAACCGGAATTTTCGGCCTCCCGTATGGAATCGAATGAGTTTTGAACATATTCTCGTAGAGTGTCCAGCGGGTTTGTGTACATACCCGTCGTGAGCGTTTCGAGAACAAACGCACCAATTTTGGGGACCGGAGTAGCATCAGCCATACAATTAACCCGTTAACTGGCGATATGCGGGGAATGGGAAACGAACTTTAATGAGCGAAGTGTTGAAAACAGAGTGCTGCAAAATCATTTCGCCTTGGCTTAGCTGGGATACTGTCGCCCTATTGGATTGAGAAAAAAGGTGTTTGTAATCCGCAGCTTTTGCTATCTCCACTGGATTAGTCCGTCCGTAAACATTGGTCCCGCAGTTTCCAAGCACCCTGTTATGGACCCCGCTGCGGAACTGTTCTGCGCCAAAAAGAACGACACCCAAAGACCTCCCGCGCTCCGTAACTTCGAGCAACCACCGGGTAAGGGTTCTATCCCTACCAGCAGAGGCAGCGGGGGCATACTTATTAAGCTCGTCGCTTTGCCAAGCTCGTCAGAATTTATGCTCGGATATAGGTTGAGTTTCGCATCAAACACAGTTCTGATTACATCTCCAAAGACAAGACATTGCAGAAAGTCGGGGAGAGGGGCGATGTCAATCACCAGGATTTTACCGGGGCGGAGTTCTTTAATGGCTTCAATTATCAGCTTTTGACGCCGGTCTTCTCCAACGTATTTAGAAGAAAATAAATCATGAGCCGTCCTGGTCTGAATGAGACGACTAAACTTTCTCCAGGATTGAACGGAGATCTCTCTATTGCCCTGTTGTCCCTTTCCAGTTTTACCCCTGATTTCATCACGGAAGCTCTCCCAGTTCTTAGCTTGGATTTCTCCGAGGGAATGGATGCAACTCTCCATGGTGGAATTGGGGTCGTCGATATCTGAGAATAACAAAGATATTTTGTCCCGCGAAACCTCTTCTTCGATACCCTCTTCCCCCCCGGTGAAAGTCTCAACATCGTAATAATAGTTGAAGGCTTTTCCATCGGAAATCTGCTGCTCAACGACGTCCTTGGGGACATGAGAGGAGGTATAGTTCGAGAGCTTCTTTGAATAGGGATAGAGATAGGTTACGTTCTTTAGCGGTGCCGGAATGAGCCCGCATTTCTTCCATTCCCGCTTTTGGTGGTCGCTTAGTTCCGTATTGGCCTGGTCGATGGCAAGGAGGTCTGGTCCTTTGACGTTAAAAAGGATGATACTCAATCCATCCGCTAGCCGCTGTTGAAGAGAACTAAGAAGAAACATGGCGTAGGACGTTTTGCTCGCCAAACCGGAAATCCCCGAGATATTCAAATGGGCAGCTTCTGGACCGATGAGATAGCGAGCTTCAAAGTCTATGCAGATTTCCTCACCATTTGAAGTTTCAATATAGCCCGCAGAAATTGGAACTTTGAGTTTGTCAACGCCAAGAGCCGCCCTTATTTCCTGTTGGCCAGCCCACTCGACTCGCGATCCATCACGGACTGGCATTTCAATGCTCTGATTGTTGCTTAGCACATCGGCTTCAGCAATCGTTGTCCCAAGTCGTTCATTCATGGGAGTCACATCTGTATTGCCGAAATCCGAGGAGACATAGTTGGCCAAATGGCCCATGCTGTCAGTGATATAGCTTAAATCTCTGACTATGGCATATGAGAGGCTCTGTTGAGCTCCTGCACGAGCGATATGCTCGATGCGCACTATGTCAAAAGGCCTCACGATAACTTCAGGGTGGAGCCAGAAGTTGACGGTGGTGCATGTTGTCGGTTTGCTCTCCGTGGCGGTAACCTTGCCTATACACTTATTCTCGGCCATTACCCCTCTCCTTAAAAAACCAATGCCTTGAATCGGACGTGGCTTAGGAACGATGACTTTAAATATGTTTCTGTCAGGAAAACGGGATAAATGTGACTTGCCCACCTGGAATCAGCACGGTAGGGAGTAACGTTGCGCTCCTGCAACACGTAACCGGAAACCGTATCAGCCCGTGCTTCAGATATGCCGCCCTCCTTTTCACTCTGGTCAGCAAAAACTTCAATTTTCACAATGCCTTGTAGTGGACTATAAACCTTATCACGTGGCCTAAGCCTCAAATACCACCAGCCATGGGTAATGGATTCATCTTTGTTGGGACTGATAACGGTTGAGCGTTCCTTCCATTCAAGCCCTTTTGTGAGGTTTCCCAGGTCTTTCCTCCCCCTCCCTTGCCCTACAGTTAGGCTCGGCTTGAAGGTTTTTGCCAGTCCAATGACGTTTCGCAATTGAACTATGTCATCTTTGGAAAAGTTCAAATCCCTGATTTTTGTGTCACGATACTGAAGACCGCCGTCTTTAGCGAGCATTCGGTCACTTCGGATAAGATTGCTCTTTATCATTTCCCGAATTGTCTTAAGTTCCAGCATCTGCATTTCGTGAATAATCATGGCTCTTCCCAAATCGGCAGGGTCTTTTTCTTCGTCTTTAAGGTTGTATCTTACGGATCGAAAAAAATACCTGGAGTCCATCTCGGCATTTATTTTCGTTTCCAAGTCCTTGACGTTGGCATCTTCCAGCACGTTTGGAAAGGCAAGGATGTTCTCTATCGAGCTAAGGTCCCTTCGGGGAACCAGCCTCCCATTATCAAGACGCTCCAAAACAGCTACGCCGATTTGACCCGCGCAGAGAGGCAGATACCTTCCTCCTAAACTGGCGTCGATTACCTGATAGGACCTTTGGGAGCCGTCCAGAAAATATCGGAAAAGCGAAAATGTCACATCTCGTACGGACTTTTTTCCGGCATTCAACTTTGGGTTTTCGAACAAGACTTGGCGGGGGTACTGGTACTCTTCGTCTCCCTCGGGGAACATTTTCACATCGAGCGTGAAGCGCTCGCTTGGAAGGCAATCAATCTGATTTTGGCGAAGCACATCGATTATCCGTTTCACCTCAAATGTCCTACAGTCAAAGATTTAGGTGATGTGCTGCTTTGACAGAACTTTGGACGAACCCCACCCCTTTAAATCCTTCTCCTATCACAACTGAAGAATAATTTCCATGGCTGATTGGCCACATTAGGTCCCTTTCATGGCTTCTAAGAATTCGATTTCTGTACACCTGAAAATGATGTCGGCAACATCAAATCAGCCATCAGAGCCAATTTACTGCTTTGACTCTCCCATAATGGATGTTATGTAAATAATAAGACTGAATAGGTAAGTGTGCTTATCTATTCAGTCTTAGTGGACAGGCGGTGAAGAAGTCTTTCTCCTCCCTCCCAAATAATGACGAAAACTCAATAGAAAAGCATGAGGAGGGGGACACATGGGAACAGCAGCAGGTAAGGTCGTTCAGTTTCCAGGTACCAAGCAAAAGTCCTGTCTGGACCAATCTCATAAAATTACCAACATCGACGGCATCAAGTACTACGCAGTCCAGCAGATAAGGCTCCTCCGGCGCACTTTTCGGGACCAGGCTGCACTGGGCATAGACCGTAGTCGGCTTACGACAGTGAGAGAATGGAGGGCTATTGATATGCCGCCTGTAGTATTGAGCTGATCGAAAAAAGCAGGGCCACCAACTTCTTTATCGATGGTCAATTCAGGAGAAATGCAAACGGGCAATTATGAGTGATGAATGATGAGTGATGAATGATGAGTGATGAATGAGGAATGAGGAATTAGGAGTGAGGAGTGGAGAGTGGGGAATTAGGAATTAGGAGTGAGGAGTGAGGACGGGTGTTTTACATGCAGGTGTGGATTTGCCTGCTGGAGGGTGGCCGATGACACGGATCTTTGTCCCTTTGGCTTCATTATTGCGAGTTTCAACCTTCCCGTTCTGCCGTGTTCTCTAGCCGTTTTCTCCAGTAGAAAGGCCGTCGCTTCTGGTGAGCGAACGCTACGATTCGTATTCGTTCTGGATAAATCGCGTATATCAGATTGTAGGGGAATCGCCATAAGGACTTCCGCCGCGTTCTTCTGCCGATTATCGGGCAAGCCTCCGGGATCGTCAAAATCTGATCGAATGCTCTTTCCACTTCTCCAAGCAAGTCCGACCCCAGACCTGGCTCTCGCGATTCGTAATACCGCGCCGCCTCAGTGACTTCCGAATCAGCATCGGGATGTAATGTAATCAGCCTCACGAAATGGCCGCCCTCGCTCGGCGAAGCGCCTCTTCGGCAGGTATCTCGGCCGCCACACCCTGCTCCAGCTCATCGAGGCGGCGCTCAGCCTCTTCAACCCACAACGCCTCGATTTCTTCCTTGGACAGTTCGTCGAGACTTTCGACTATTCGCTTTGCAAGCGTAGCGCGGTCCTTCAAATCCAGCTTCCTGATCTCAGCTTCGAGTTCTTCGAGACTCATATGGTTCTCCTTCGCTGTCCGGATCATTCATGGGAAAGGCTATTCATCCCGGGACTATATTTATAATATAGGATTCGCGGACCTTTTTCTTCGGAAATGTTCATTGAGCGGAGGACCATCTCTGGGAGGAATGAGGAATGAGGAATGAGGAATGAGGAATGAGGAATGAGGAATGAGGAATGAACAGTGAATAGTAAGCAAGAAAAAACCCCCCTGCTCACTCATCGCGGAGCGATGCGAGGGCAGGGGGGATTTTGGTTTAAAAACTTTTTCTATTTACGATTCACGATTCACGATTCACCATTCCCTATCCACTTGCTACTGCGTGGAAGGCGGGTGATAGCCTACTCCAACGATTCCGCCAAGTCCGGTTATTTGCAGGCCGTAAATAACCGCTTCGACTTTATTGGTTTCAACAAAGATTATATCCCTATCCTTGACTTCGATATTGTGGCCGGAGGTTTCCTGCTGTAAGTCCTTAAAGCTTAATTCAACGACGTCGGGCTTTCCGTCTCCCCTGGCCCTGACCAGCTTGATGCAGCTTTCTTCGGCATAGGGGGCGAAACCTCCTGCTGCGACAATGGCTTCGGGGACGTTCATCTTCTTCTTTATCGCATAATTTCCGGGCTTTCGTACCGCCCCGTCCACGTAAATCATTCCGGCTTCAGGGACATAAATCACGTCCCCGCTCTTGATTTCGATGTTAAGTTCTTCTCCGCCACCCTTGGCCAACTCATCGAGATCGATCAGGATGGTGCCGGGCCGGTCCGAATCTCTGCCGCCCCTGCGAACCTGGACCATTTTTCCGGCGGTATCCGCAAGACCCTCGCCAAGGGCCATGGCTTCAAACAGGTTCTGGCGAGCGAGGTATGGAAAAGTGCCGGTCTTTTTAAATGCTCCCATCAGTATAAGTTTGCCTGATACCTGTTCTTTCACAAAAATACTCACATGAGGGTTCTGCAAATACCGGGCTTTATAAAGTTCTTCTATCTTTTGTTCCGCCTCACGCGTTGTAAGACTTCTTACTTCAACGGATCCGATGAGGGGAAGCGATATGAAACCACGGGCGCCGACCCTTGCTTCGGACTTGAGGTCCTGGGCTTCAAAGACGGATACCTGGAGCAGGTCCCCTTCGCCAATTACATAGTCCTTGAGAGTGGGCGCGCTTTTCACGGAAGCAAAAAGTCTCTCGTTTATCGTTCTTACTTCCTGCCTCGATCCGCTTTCCTGGGCTACCACATCTTCGAGCTTTGCATTGGGCTCGGGTCCCTTGCGGACCCCGCACCCCAGCGTGAACCCGGCCAAAAAGAGAATGGCTAAACAGAAATAAAAATACCTGATATACGATTTCATTGCTGTCCCCCTAGTTTCCGGTTTGGAAAGGGTCCTTTTCCGCCCTGGGCGGTGTCAATCTTCGGGCTTCCTTGTGCGGCGTACATAGGTACGCCTCCGCGCAACCCCTCGATTTCCTTGCCAGGACGAAAAATGCCCTCTTTCCAAACCGGAAACTGCTTGTATCTCGTAAGGTGAAATTCTCCCACGTTTATCCGGGTTTCCGGAGGGACATGAGCTAGGTTGCGACGTTTTTGGCATGAATGGCGCCACCCGCCTGTTTGCTCAATGTCTAAAAAGTTTCCGTCCGAAAAGGGTCCTTTTCCGCCCTGGGCGGTGTCAATCTTCGGGCTTCCTTGTGCAGCGTACCTATGTACGCCTCCGCGCCAAAATCCCCCCTGCCCCCCTTTAGGAAAGGGGGGGACTCGATTTCCTTGCCAGGACGAAAAATGCCTCCTTTCCGAATCGGAAACTGCAAGTGTCTATAAAGTGAAATTCTCCGACGTTGATAAGGTAAAATTCTTCTACGTTCATCCGGGTTTCCGGATGGATACTGAATAGGCTATTGACTTGCTCCGTTCTTGCTCGAAGAAAGTCCCAGCGGTACTCCGTACGCGGCAGCCGCTGCAACTCCCGCTCCTACCCCAGCCGCAGTTGAGCTGATTCCTCCGGCGGCAGCAGGGCCAACCACCAAAGGCGCTCCTGCAATTCCGGCCACAACCGGCAAACAGAACAATTCACCTGCAGTGTTGGTAAATATGAGGTTATCCCCATCTACAGCCGCGCTGCCTTCAACACTTCCACCCGGCGTTGCCGCAGAGTTTTTCTGACAGTCATATGCGGCATCGGCGTGCGCGAATTTCACCTTCGAGTCCGAATGCAACACGTAATTCACCTTGCCGGAATAGACGGTGCATACCCATTTGCCACCCGCATTGTTTAATGAAAGCTTCGCCTTGTCCTGAGCAGTGATGCTGAAACTCGGCCCCTGAACAGTGGCAGGGCCGCCGCTGACCTCCATGACAGCCCCGTTCTCCAGAGGGAAATTTGTCGTTAACTGGACCACCTGGCCGTTTTCTTCCGTGACTTTCACCACACCTTTGGGAAAAACGGTCATCACTGACTCTGCCGCTCCGGCAGTCCCAAGGCAGGACACCATGAAGACCGTAACTAAAATCTGCACCACGAACCGATTCTTCCTCATTGTTCTCTCCTTCCGGATAATTCGAGATGGCCGTACTCTTAAACGCTATGCTAAAAGAGTGCCAATACTAGTTTCCGTCCGGAAAGGGTCCTTTTCCGCCCTGGGCGGTGGGACCGCCAGCCAAGATCGCCACTGCCTGCGGCGGTGGTACGACAAGATTCTCTACGCTCCGCGAGGCGGTACATAGGTACGCCTCCGCGCAACCCCTCGATTTCCTTGCCAGAACGAAAAATGCCCTCTTTCCAAACCGGAAACTGCTTGCGTCTCATAAGGTGAAATTCTCCTACGTTGATAAGGTAAAATTCTTCTACGTTCATCCGGGTTTCCGGATGGACACTAACTAGGACGGTAGGCGGATCTTACTTGCTCCCGGCTTTTCGCCTCAAGGCTAATTTTCCATCAGTTCCACGGAATCAAGCCAATAGTCCCCTGAAATCTTGTTGTCCATTTTAAGGCTCTCATCCCTGCGGACCCTCAGTACAACGGCTTCACATAAGGCTGGAACACTAAATTCGATTTTATCCTCCTGCCATGGAGAATCGCCCAGCACCTGTTTGCTTGTGGTTGTGAATTCATCCTTGTACCCGCTGACAGTGACGAACACACCCCTGTCGGTGGTGAGATCGCTGCTCTTGTGGACAAAGCGCAAGGTGTAAGCAGTCCCGGGAATTACCGGGACTATTTGCCAACCCAGAACAGAGCTGATATTCCTGGTCCCCTTGAAATGGACGTGGAGACATGAGTCGCCCGAATAGGCCTGCCTGGTTGTTCGTTTTGCTATAAAATCGGAATCGCTTTGATATCTCCAGCCAAAGGCCATGTTCAGAGGCTCTGATTCAAATCCGCCGTCATGGATGAGGGGGACGTCATTTTCTCTCCAGAGATGCCAAACGCTCTTGGCCTCTTTGAGCCGGTCATTAGAAATCAGAAAATCGCAGAATCGAAGTTGCTGCTTTACTTCCAAGCGAGAACCTTCTTTTTCCATAATTTTAAAGAGAGCGAGCGCAGCATCGGGTTGTTTCGAATCAATGAGCGAGGTCAAAAACGCCGGGTGGTTGCAGGAGAAAACGTGAGGAACGACCTCTTCGTATCCTCCCCAAAACCGCGAGCTTAGCCAACTGGCCCCTTCTATATGTGGAGGAAGGTAGGAGAGTATAAAATTGAAGCATTTCGTAAAGTTAGTCTCATCATGAAGATCGTAGGCAAAGAGCAGTTCCTGCCATTTCCAGGTGCTGACCGAATCAATAGCCGGGGTAATAATGTCAAGGATCTCGCGGGCTTCCTGCCTGTTTTCGTTTGCGATCCGGACCCGGACCAGCCCAATCCATGCATCTATAAGGGAGGGTTCGGCTAAAATCGCCTTTTTGTAATACTCTGCTGCTCCGGCAGGGTCGAGCGCAAGGTACCTGGCATGCCCGTTCAAAACCTGGGCTTCCGGGAAAAAGCCGGCAGCAAAGTCTCCGAAACCGGTGGGGTTCGTTTGTGAAATTTTATAGGAACATATTGAATAACATAGCAGGCATCCTGACAGGGCCGTCAAAAAAATCGCAAAAACTATTCTTGAACGTAAGGCCAATTCGCGTCCTTTAAAGGCGGAGGATGAATTGTGAAGACTCCAGCAAGAACGGATCATTGCAGGAATCCGGGTATTATGGTTCATCCGGAAAACAAGTACCTGCAGATTCTGAAAGGACAGTACCTATCTTGCGTGAATTCGCCGGGGGCTTTCAGAGTTACATAAAAAAGGGCTTTCGGGGTGAATGCATCAGTATCCAGACAGGCATTGGTGTGGCGGATTTTATGTAACCCCTTCAGGGTAAATACGATTTGTGTACATCCATAACCCGGGGTGGCGTCCCGCGAGGCGAGAGACTGACCCCGGGCTGACTTATCCAGCCCCTTTGGGGCACTGTCCCTTCGGGACTGGAAATCCAAACCATAGGTACGTGTTTGCCGGATGAGCCGGTATTATTGCATCTGGGCACGGGATGCGTTGGATGGAACCTCAGGGCAACTGGCAGCCCGCATTGACCGGCCCCGGGAGTCCTGATTCACGCTTCGTCCTCCATGCTTCCGGCTTCCCGATTCCTTATAGCTCATCAGGACCAACAGGATTACAAAGTACAATTGATTTGCCGGGATCTGCCAGTTGAACTCCACCCAGACGTGTGAGAGGAAAGCTGCGCTGCCGGCGAGAGCGCCAACGCGAATGAGCTTTTCATCCGTTTCCAGCGGTTTTTGTTCTCCGGCGCTTTTTTTTGCCGCCCCTTTTGCCGTAGCCCACCAGTAGCCCCAAACCAGGGTAAAGATAAGCAAACTGAAGGGCAAACCCCATTCCGAGGCAATTTGCAAATAATCGCAATGCGCTGCGCCAACCTGGAGCAGATCGGTATCGAATACCTGGTAAAGAAAGATAACCGGCCGATATGTCCCAACTCCGGTTCCCGTTAACCAATTGTCACAAATAAGTTTCCAGGTGAATTGCCAAATTTTGAATCTACCGGGGGCATCGTGTTCAATTTCCGCAAAACGTTCAAGAATACCTTCGAAACCGATGATCGAGCCGTAAGCTAAAATTATTACCCAGCAGCCGATAAGAATAGGGACTATAGACCTGCTGCGCCTTCCTCCAAAATAAGCCAGGACAGTCGTGCCTATGCAAAGGCTGATTATTCCGCCCCGCGATCCGGAGAAGATGAGACCTAAAAGCACGAACCCGGTGAGAAACATGAAAAAAATCTGTTTTTCGCGGCTTTCGCGCCGATTCTCCTTTTCCTGGAAAGAACCAGGGTCCTTGTTACTTTTACCGTCCAGTCTCCACAACCAAGCCAGTTGCAAAGGCCAGATCATTCCGAGAAAAGCCGCATAATGATTGCGGTTTGCAAAAGTACCATGGGCGCCTTCGATAAATCCGTGCCCTGCTGAAGAAACCAGTACCTGCAATATCCCGTAGAGCGCTTCGAGACCGGCGAGCAAGAAAAGAACTGCTAAAAGTTTGCCCGGCTTTATTATCCCGTTGCGCATCGAACGGTGGAGAACCAAAGCGAAAAGAGCGAGGGTGAGAATCCACAATCCGCTCATAAAAGTGTCGAGCGGCACGTAAGAAAGGCTCGCACCCCAGCGGTACACACCCGTGGCATCAAAGGACCTGTGCAGCCATTGGGCACGCTGGGGGCTGAGAACCGATATGAGGGGGAGGGGCAGGGGAATTATTTGTACAAAAGGATACACAAGAATCGGGAGCAGCAGGAACAGCGGCTTTCTTAGGTCCCTAAGTGAAATGAAGTCTTTCGACCCCAGCAGAAACAGAGAGAAAATTACCATGAAAATTCCGGCCACACCACTCCACAACCACGGCCTCGCCACGCCGGCAAATATTGGCAAAACGATGATGGGAAGATAGGCCAGGAGCTTTTCAGGTTTTCCGTTAAGGTTTTTTGTGATTGCAGTTGAATTCATGAACCATGAGGTCTTCATCAAATGTTTGCGCCTGGAGCTTCGAATCTCTTATTCCATATACATTGCGATAACCAATTTGTATGAAAGGTAAATGGTCGTGATTATGGCGAAGGCTGTAACTGCAAGCTGCTTTTTCCCGGGGGTTTTCCTTATGCGGAAAGTGAATAGATCCAGCACGCGCAAGAACTTGCTTCGGCATTTCGCGCAGTGGTAGCGCCTGGAACACGGAAGCCAAAGTGCTAATCCTTTGCGTTTTATGCGCTGAAGCTCTCCATCTTTGCAAACGGGGCAAGGCATTGCAGAATAAGTGCGAGTTATCTTATCTTCTGGATTCAATGCAGTACCTCCTAAAATATTTCAGGAAATATCAGCAATTTCCCATAGGCCAAGAGCTTTGTCGGTACGTCCTCTTTCAGTGCACTGTTCATCTATTAAGACAATAGGAGGTGGAAAATTAAAAGGAGGCAATTGTAAATTGATAGGTCTCCATTCACCTGTTAGTATGTCTACATTTTGTCTATTTGTGTTGTAGTAAGTTGTGGTCAGCAAATATTTAGATCCACTACGACTAATATTCTCGATTGCCGTGAATATATCCGAAAATGAAAAGTGCACAAGACAGTCCCTACATAATATTAAATCAACGGGAGGCATATGATCGGAAAGAAGATTTATGTACCTGAATGATCTCTTTTGAGTAGCGTATTTTGAATTTGCAAAAACTAAGTCATCAATAATATCAGCACCAATATAGCTTTCTAAAAAACTTAAGTCGACATGTCTCATCCAAAAATAATCACCACAAGGTATATCGAGCAGCGATTCTATCTTAAACTCTTTAGCTATCTTGGGAAATACCTTGCGAATCTCAGTGGTTTGTTCTAAAGTAGATCCCTGACCCGATACTGAATCAGGATTCCCCCATATATTGTTCTTATTTATATATTCGAATCTTTCGGCTATAGACATATGTCTAATTTTAGAACGATATACATATTGATGAATTGAAATATATACGGTGCGGAGAGTGTGAGCTAGGAACGGAGACTTTGCTTTTATGATGTTTTTGATAAGGACCATCATTATAATCCCTCACAGGTATTTAAAATACCACCAATTTTAGTACTTGTTTGTCGAAGTCGGGGTAATCTTTACTTTGTAATGCCTCGGCGGTCATGTACTTCTTTGATGATTGAGACGATTCTAGCGAGGTCTTGCTCGGTCATTTGCGTGCCGGAAGGCAAGCATAAACCCCTTTCAAATAAATATTCGCTTACTTCACCACCTGCAACGCGAGCCTTATAAGGCCTATTGCCGGAACAGTCAACGCATTCTTCCTCCAGTTCCTTTTCTCCTGCCTCAGTGCCTGCGCTAAAGACAGGCTGCAGGTGCATCGGCTTCCATAGAGGCCGTGACTCGATATTATGTTCCTCCAGCGCAAGACGGACAGTCTCACGGTCTGCTCCGAACTCATTCGGATCGATCAAAATGACGGTCAGCCAGCGGGTAGATCGTCCGTGTGGTGATTCCGGCATGAATTCAATACCCGGAAGACCGCTTAGAGCCTCTTTGTAACAACTATAGATCTTTTGCTTCTGTTCGAGTCGCTGCTCAAGTACTCTAAGCTGGCCTCTTCCTATTGCCGCAACGATGTTGCTCATCCTATAATTATAGCCGATTTGCGAGTGTTCATAATGAGGTGCGGGATCGCGGGCCTGCTGCGACAGGAAGCGGGCCTGCTCAATCAAGTCGTGATCGTCCGAGGCCAGCATTCCTCCACCTGAAGTGGTGATGATCTTATTGCCGTTGAAAGAAAATACCGCGGCTTTTGCCCCTGTCCCCGCATGCACATACCTGTATTTGTCTTGCCCCGCCGGCATCACTGAGTTGTCAGCCGTCCTGTATTCAGCTCCTAAAGACTCGGCGGCGTCGACAACTACCGGTACGCCATATGGCGCACAGATTTTAAGGATAAGCTCCAAGTCAGCACATTGACCATAAAGGTCGGTAGGCACAACCGCTTTCGGAAGGCGACCGCGTCGATGACATGATTCAAGCTCCTGGGCGAGCAATCCCGGATTCATATTCCATGACGAAAGATCCGAATCTATGAATACCGGACTCCCCCCCTGAAAGATGATCGGACTTATGCTTCCGATGAATGTCAAGGTAGAAGCAAAGACCTCATCGCCAGGACCTATGCCTAGAACACGCAATGCGAGGTGCAGTGCTGCGGTCCCGCTTGCCACAGCAACGGCATATGACATCCCGGTTTTCTCGCAGAATTCTTTCTCGAAACTATCCACATGTGGCCCCAGGGGGGCTATGTAGTTGCTCTCAAAAGCTTCCCGAATGAAGCGCATCTCTTCGCCGCTCATGTGCGGAGGGGAAAGGAAAATGCGATTAGACTCACTGTTTTGAGGCATGGATTTTCGTCTGATCAGTTCCAAAGGACCTTCCCTGTTATCTGTGGAGCACTTTAGCCGGGACCCCGGCCACAGTGGCGTCCTCTGCGACTGACTGGGTGACGCATGCCCCGGCGCCTATGACAGCGCCATCCCCGATACGCAGAGGCTTCTCATTTGTGCCGTTTATGAAGACTGCCCCCGTTCCGACGTAGACATTCCGTCCGAAGTGGACCCACCCGGATACATGCACGCCCGGCGCCAAAGTGGTATAACTTCCTATAACGACATCATGGCCTATAGTGCAGTCCAGGTTGATTTGCACGTGCTGCCCCAGGGCGATGTTCGTTGTGAGGATGTTTCCTGCGCAGATAACCGTTCCCATGCCTATTTCAACCCATCGGGACATCTCGACTCGAGGATGTATGATAGTTTCAAAGCCAAAACCTGCAGCAGCAGCTTTCTCCATCGCCATGCGTCGAGTCCCGGGATTGCCTATTGCGCCGACCACAGCCGCGTTGGGGAATGTCCTTGAAAGCTCGTCCAGCCCCATCACCGGAATGCCGTTAAGTTCGGCGCCCTGCAATGCCTCGTTATCCTCTACGAAACAAGCCACCCGGTAGGTTTCTAACTTTTCGTTACAGGATTGGGCCAGCCAAGCCAGTTCTCTGCCGAATCCGCCTGCTCCATAGATTGCGATCGTTCTGGGATACATTGAACGTCCTCCAGACCTGATTGCTTCCTGGTGTACCTTTTTCCCGGGTCATCCCATGAATTCTTCCATGGTTGCTCCGCCAGGGTGATTGATCCCTTCGCGTTTAAGCACCTTGAATATCGTCATGCATATTATTTTTAAATCCAGCCAGATGCAATTGTGGTCGACATACCAAATGTCGTGTCTGAATTTATCTTCCCAATTCAAAGCGTTCCGGCCATTGACCTGAGCCCATCCGGTGATTCCGGGCTTGACGTCATGTCTTCGCATTTGCTCACGGGTGTAGCGCTCCAAGTATCGCATCAGCAGAGGTCGCGGCCCCACAATGCTCATGTCGCCTCTGAAGACGTTGATAATTTCCGGCAACTCATCCAGGCTGTAACACCTTAGAATCCGCCCAAAGCTCGTTAGCCGCTCTTCGTCCGGCATAAGGTTTCCCGCATAGTCTCGTTCGTTGGTCATGGTGCGGAACTTGTACATCAAAAATGGCTCGCCATGCAGGCCTGGCCGAGTTTGGCGGTAAAGGACCGGTGGGCCAAGCCGGATGTGGACCAGCAGAGCCAGCAGAAGCATTACGGGCCCAAATATCAGCAACAGGAAAACCGATAATGCTAAATCCAATGAACGTTTCGAAATATTATAAAAAGTTCTTCGAGAATCGGGCATTGGAACTAAATACTCCCTTTATTATTAGAAAATTGTTCCATGTCGATTCCTATCATTGTTCCATGGTCTTTCTATAAATTGATTCGTGCAGCCGCAACACTTTGCGAACATCGTATGATAGTACCCTATTACGGCAGCGTCTGCCCATTGCCTTTGTGACAACCGGATCGACGAGCATCCGATCAATCGCATCGGCAATCCCGGATACATCACCAACTGGTATTAATATACCACATCCGTCAGCCAATAGTTCTGTGATTCCTCGAATATTGGTTCCTATAACAGGAACACCCATAGCCATAGATTCAAGAATACTCCGTGGCAAGCCTTCATGCGTGGAAGGCAGTATAGTAGCCACTGAAGCTTGGATCAGCACTGGGATATCTTCTCGCTGCCCTAGAAAATGTACTCTCTGCTCCAACTTCAACTTCCTGGATAAACTCAGCAGTTTTCCCATAAGAGACCCGGTTCCGGCGAAGGCAACATGGACCTTAGTGTTTTCTAGCTTACCAAGTGCTCTGATAAGATCCCTGTGGCGCTTTCTTGGGATGAACTCGGCGATCATTAAGAACAAGGAATCCTCTGAACTTAGGCCAAGGTCATGTCGCAACGCTCCAACTGCTAGAGGATCAACGGCGCTAGGGCTGTACTGTGTCGTATCAACTCCTATACCAGGTGAATATGTAATCCTGTCTGAGGAAACTATTTTATGAAATTGTGCTGCCTCTTCGTCTTCATGATTTATGACAATCAGACGATCTGTCCACCTGCCCGCCAACTTCTCGAGGGACAAAAAAAACGTGTTTCTCGCATCTGAGCTGCCGTTGTGGAAATGGAACCCATGCGCAGTATAAATGACTTTGGTTCTACCGTACGTTCTCGTGCCCCTAAGAGCGAACCGGGTGAGAAAAGCGGCGACCGGGGTGTGACAGTGAACTATGTCATAGCCGTTGAAGTTTACCACTTTGCGTACCAGTGAAGCGGAGTTGATGAAATTGTACGGGCTGAAAGGCCTGCGTGACCATGTGATATCAAAAACATGTCCGAAGGTGCTGCAGCACTTACTACACTGTGAAACACCTCTGCCCATTGCATCTACTTCCCAGCCCAGTTGCTGGAAATGAGTGGCAAAAGGCAAGAGAAAGGCACGCAAGGTCGATGCGACCGTGGCAACCTGTAGTATTCTCAGATGTTTTATTGGGTCTTGTTGCTGAAACATCATGCGGCCGGAATAGTATTCCTTGTTATAGAGGTAGCTCATGTGCGCAGATATGGTGAAGAACGCGTTGAGCCTCTTGAATCTCATGAGCTGGAATTTTCAGGTATCGGCGTGAGATAAGAACATTGGCCATCCCCAATCTCATAAAGATGGCATAAGAAAATATCTTGCCAAGCTCGCGGGCTGTCAAAAAAAGATATGGTAATGTTCGTTTGCCGAAGTATGTATTGATAATATTCAAGAGCGCGATTCCAGTGGCCGTGTAATTCGAGAACCTCAGACCGGGGTCCTCACGATAAAACATGAGTTTTTCAGGAAGATATACGAATTCGGAGTTTGACTTTGTGCGACACCACAATTCGGCGTCCTCTCCCCGCAGATAGCACGGTTGCGTGGAATAAAGGTTACGCCTGAACCAAGCCGTTGATGCGGCGATTGAAGGATGAACAAAGCTATGTCTTACGCTGAAGCCTGAAAGGGATTTCATTGGAACCGGCTTCCTGCCAACCACGTGGGAGTGCATATCAATAGAATATGCTGCTGTACCTGCGACCCTATTACCATGAGAACTACACAATACTTTGTATTGCTTTTCAATGCGTTCAGGATGCATGATATCGTCGGCATCCATACGCGCGCAGTAAGGGGCTTGCGCAAGTTCAGCGATTTGGTTCAGCCTCGTGGATAAACCTTGGTTGATCCCGTCGCTGTACACACGAACGCGAGTATCTTTTAGCGCACGCGCCAGGTTGATGGAGTCGTCGCTGGAGCCGTCATCTACAAGGATGAGTTCCCAGTTGTGAAAAGTCTGAGCAAATACAGACTTGAGAGCCAGTTCAAAGTATGGACCGGGGTCCTTAAAAGGAATACCGATACTGATTGCCGGCTGCAAGCTGATAACCTCCCATCTGTGAACACTTTGCTGCAGAAAAACCAGACTGACTCATTTCGCGGGTCGAAATGCCGCGAGAGCTGAGATGTTCGTGCGGCAACCAGGACTCGTGACGCTTTTGTAAAAGTGCGGTGTCGGACCATTTATCCCCCGGACCCTTCGATCTGTGAAGAGAATATGGCAAGTCCAGCATAAACCGCCCATGATTCCAAATAGCAATAACAAAGCCGGCAGGTGGTAACCGCACATCCATAATGGGGCCAGTCTCGTCGGTACAAGAAGCGAGGGGACACGCATTGAAAGACTGTCCAACGCGCCCATGAGCAATCCGTATGCCAGCAGGCCAGGAAGAACCCATAAAATACCTGCGTTCAGCATGATTTCCTCTATCGCTCCCACTCCAAATCCCCAGTCGATGGCACTCGCATCCGCTCCTACTATGGAACCGGTAAAGTAAGACGCAGTTGGGTAGCCTTTGAAAGGGGCAAGACCTCGAGGGATGAAAAACAATATGGAATAGACGTACCCGGCCATTGGATAGGGCATGATTCTGGAACCGAGGAAGTCCGACCTCTCTATGGACTCAGCCAGTACCTGGCTTCTGCTTAAATCTGTGTTGATCGTACTCACCAGCAACTCCGCTGTGCTCGATCCTGTACCACTGTATTGCCATTTGAAAACAGGCAGGATTAGTGCGGCCAGCAAAACAAGAGATATGCATATGGCCGCCATTCTCGTAATAGTAATTCTGAATGTGAAAAGAGAGATGATCAATATTGGCAAAAGTATATTGGTGCGTTGACCTATGGAGAGGGTAGCTAGAAGATTCGCAATAAAGAGAAAGATGACCATGATGAAGCCAAACAGTGTCTTTGAGTTTTTCTGCCGAACGAAGAAGGCCAGGAAATAGAGCGGAAGATAAAAAATGATTATCCATGGGCCCCACTCCGCGCAGACATCATTTCTGAGTGACCATATTTCACTATTGTATTCTGACAGGCAATGATAACCAATTAGCGCAGGCACGGAAGATACTACCAGCATAGTCAGATAAAATACCGGTGCCCTTTTAGCTAAAATCGCAGAAGTTTGCCCCGCGGGCTCGGAAGTTTTGCTGTGTCCGACCAACCTGGATCCAAGAATGAAAAGCCAGGGAGCTGCAATCAAAATAGCCAAGCTTATAAACGTTGATCGTCTGTCTGCCTGCAAAAATTGATGAAAGAAAGGATTATCATATTCAAATCCAAAAAGTTCAAACACTATACCTATATCATAATATAGAAGTATGGATAAAACGCCAAAATCTTCCGTCGCTGGAATCAGATTATTTTTAATTTTACGCATAAAAGGAACAAGTGCCACAGAGTGTGACATCAGAAGAACAAAAAAGGATACGTGAATTATAAAATTCATAATAAAGTGTCCCCGTATTCAGACAGAAGGCCTCATTTAGACATAATATCCACATGCATTCTATGTTGAAGTCATTAGTACATTAGAAATATCGATATCTATTGCATATATCAAGAGACGATTCAAGTTCCTGTAGTGTGTCTATATCTGCCCACAAGTTATACTTCTTAATATAATTAAATCTCCAAGATATATACATTCATCAAGTCTTATAGATGCTATTTCTATAAAAGTTACACAATGAATGAGTGCTGCTCTCTATGTTGAAAACACTTCTCTCCACATTCCTTAGCGCTTTGTGCCGGTCTAGAAACGTGTCCCGCATAGCCAGCACCGCGTCAGCCCAATCCGATGGCGGTCGAGACAGGCTTAGCCGTCGAACAAGGTTGCTCACAATCCGCGCCTCCTCCGGAACGGTATCTGACCACACACACGGGACTCCTGCAGCCTGCGCCTCGACAAGCGCCAAGCCAAGTCCCTCGTATAGCGATGGAAATACGAATATGTCCATTGCTCCTGAGACTAAACGAGGGACGTCGGAACGAACTCCGGTAAAGACGACTTTACCGGTCAATCCAAGATGTGCAGTTTTTTTTCCCACCTGTGATCGAAGAGGGCCATCCCCCACGAGCAACAACCGCATACGGGGTTCACGTTTCGCAATTTCGGATGCGACATCGACAAGAAAGCTGTGGTTCTTCTGCTCTTGAAATCTGCCCACGTGTCCAATCACCCAGGCGTCCGATGGAATGCCGAGTTCTGCGCGCACCCGGGTAGGATCTGTTTCCTGCCGAAACGGCTTTAGATCGATGCCGCAGTAAAGTAATCGCCAACGCGGGTCGTTCTCCCAATCAGGTCCGTAAAGAGCTGCGGCGGCTTTGCGGCTCGCTGCCAAGCCCGCTGTGGCATTGGTTCGTATCAGATGCTTCATCAAACGCAGGTAACCCTGCCGCGCCGGTCCGGCCCCACCTTCCATGCGCGTAGTGTCATTATGGCTATGCGCAATACGGACTGGGACCCCTGCTCGGCGGGCCATATAAAGCGGAAGGCCGCTGAAGTTGTGAACATGGCTGTGCACTACGTCATAAGGGCCATGCTCCTTGAGTATGCGCATGAAATTGCGTGCATAACGCCAGGGTCGTGAAAGATGGAGACAAGGAATGACCCTTGAGCCGAGCGCCTCAATCTCCGCGCCATATTCAGACGGCTGCGCAGCGTGCACTAGAAAATCCATATGGTACTGCTTTCTGTCGATATTGCGCAGGAGATGCATTAGCCATGTTTCGGTCCCGGCGCGATTCATTCCGCCAACCACATGGAGAACACGGATGGGATTCGGCGGTGCTGTGCCCATTTAATGCCCTTTCGACTTTTCAACGCGGCAGATTGCGTGCATGACTATAAAACAACTTCCAAGCAGCAGCACCAGGGCAGAGGCCAGTATTGCCCGGGCAGCACCGAATATGCCGCTGCCGGGAACGAGCCAAAAACATGCCAAAGCCGAGCATAGCGCAACGGACGCCATCAGTGGCGTTTGCACACGAAAATACCGGGCTGCCGTCATACCGTAGCCCAGGACCGAAGCGATGTAAGAAACTGCTGCTGCCCCCATTATCCACAGGAAGACATCCACTCGCTTCGCAAACTCCGGCGTGTAAAACATGATAAGAACTTCCCTGCCTGCAACTATCGCTACGAGGATTCCGACTGCACCGAGCAGCGCGCCGATCCCCACGAGCTTCATGAGCAAGCTGCGAAATGCCCTGATTCTTCCCTCGGCATAGTGCCGCGCCAATCTGGGTGAGGCCGATTGTCCAAGTGCGCCGACAATTGTGTTACCTGCGAGCATGAAGTAGGCCATGGCCGCAAAGATGCCAAGCTGCTCAGTTCCCAGGTAGTGCACGATAAAATATCTGGGGATGTTCGCGTTCAGCGAGATCAGCATCATAACCAGCCCAAGTGGCAGTGAACACCATGTGAGGCTGCCGAGCACCGAGCTATTCCAGCGTGGTTTCATAGCGGCAAGTATCGACCTGGGCCCTTCTCGTTCAACAGTGCGCCCATTTTCTCCGGAGAGCACTATCCCTGCGACGGGAATATCGTAGAGAATAAGTACCATCCCCCACACCAGGGCCATCGCGCATGCGCCCCAGAAGATCCTGCCGGTCACATAGGAACCCATTGCGAGGGCAATCAACGACAATGGACCTTTCATCATCATCGAACGTGCGATGTAATCCATGCGCTCACGCTGTTGGAGCAGGCCATAATATATATCGCTGATGGACTCGAACGCCTTGGCGGCCCCCACAGCCAGGATCACGGCCGCGGTTTCCCCTTTATGGCCTGAGAGGAAGGTCACGGCGATAATAGCTGCGACAGCCAGTAAAGTGCAGACCAGCCGAAGACCGAGGTAGTCGCCGAATCCGTATTCGTGTGTGGCGTCTGTCGCTTGCACTGCTCTGAGCTGCAGGTTCGAAAACATAATTACTGGCGCCGTCACAGCGAGACCCAGGACAAACTGCCCGACCATCCCTGGTGACCCCAATTTGGCAAGGGCTGTCAGCATCGCCCACTGGCATCCCGTGTAGACCACATTGCCGGCCAGCGTCCAGGAGAAGTTCCGCGCAAGGGAAAGTGGGAGGGATAACCTGGGAATAGCCGGATTTCCGACGTTCACCGTCTCTATTTCCTTTCGCATTTACCGATCCGGGACTGCCCGCCCCCGTTGGCGCCGTTCCGTGGGACAGCGAGGCCGTTATTCGTGATTTGCAGCAACACAATTATCAAGACGACCGATAGCATTATCTATGGTCGTGCGTCCTGCAACGGAACATGTATTCACATTCGGGAGATCAGATGAGATGTACGAGATCCTTTTGCTCAATCGCACGCCTTTCAGTACGCCCTCAGATTCTTGCGGCATGTACTCCGGTACGAGTTCTTTGAGCTTTTGCCTGATGGCGCACGCGTCATGACTTTTGGCTATGCGGTAAAGCTCTCCTAAACCCCTGTCGAGCCAGTTGCGAAAATTATCCTGAGAACTTAGGCCATTCCAGTTCCAGCGGCCGTTATACTTAAGCGTCATGATTTTTTCGTGGCTTGTGCGGGTAACATCCTCTCCCTCGGTGATAAGCTCTTCATATAGCTTCTCGCCGGGGCGCAGGCCGGTGAAAATGACTTCAATGTCTTTTCCGGGTTCTTTGCCGAAGAGGCGAATTAGATCGGTTGCCATATCGGCGACCTTTACAGGTGTCCCCATTTGGAGAACGAAAATCTCCCCGCCCGCTCCCAGAGCTCCGGCCTGCAGAATTAGCTGGGCAGCCTCTGGAATTGTCATAAAGTACCGGGTCATTTCGGGATGAGTCACAGTAACCGGTCCACCATGTTCGATCTGATTTCGGAAAAGAGGGACCACTGAACCGCAGGATGCCAGAACATTTCCGAACCTGACGGCCATAAAGCGTGTGCAGCCATTCTGTAATGACTGCAAAATCAGTTCTGCGAGACGCTTACTCGTACCCATGACGTTAGCAGGACGCACTGCCTTGTCGGTCGAAACCAGCACGAAACGATCTGCTTTGTACTTTTGTGCCAACTGCATCACCACACGACTGCCGAGAACGTTATTGAAGATAGCCTCCCAAGGGTTTGTCTCAAGCAGCGGAACATGTTTGTAAGCTGCGGCGTGGAAAACGACATCGGGGCGATAGTTCCTGAAAACTTGTTCCATGAGCCGCTGATTCTGAACACTGGCCAGGATGGTGTGAAAGGCATCAAACCTATGCTCATGGCGAAGCTCCATCTGGATGCCGTAAAGATTTGATTCGCCGGCATCGACCAGGATGATCCTCTCGGGGTCAAATCGAATGAGTTGGCGGCATAGCTCAGAGCCTATAGATCCCCCTGCGCCTGTCACCATAATTTTTTGACCCCCCAGGTAACTCCGAATGCCAGCGGTGTCCAGACGTACGGGGGGACGTCCAAGCAGGTCCTCGTAATTGACATCCCGCAGGGTTCGGATACTGACTTTATCGTTTAATATCTGCCCGATGGCGGGAAGGGTCTTGAATGAGACGCCACAACTCTTGCAGATATCGACTATTCGACGCATCTCGGGGCCGGTTGCCGAGGGAGTAGATATGATTACCTGGTCTAACTTATATTGATCGGCAATATCCGGAAGAATATCCACTGGCCCTAAAACAGGCATCCCATGCAGTGCCCTGCCTCTTTTTCCCAAATCGTCGTCGAGAAAGCCAACAACCTTATAATCAATTGTTGGGTTATCGAATATTTCGCGCAGAATTTTTTCCCCTGAACTACCGGCCCCTATTATTAGTACTCTTTTAGAGGCCTTCGTTTTGATATGCCGTGCAAAACGTGTAATGGGATGGCCTATTGAATCAAAATTTAATCGGTAGAGAGCGCGGATTAATATGCGATAGCCACCTGTAATTATAAAGGTGACAATCGCATCCAGCAAAAAAACCGCGTGGGAAAATCCTTCAAAGAGATAGAGATAGAAGACAATATCGAAAGCAAGAAGCGTGGAGAGCGAGGTCGCCAAGGCTAGAAACCAAACATCATGGAGACTGAAATATCGCCACATTCCCTTATAAAGCCCAAAAGCGGAGAAAATACACAGCTTGAGTGGAATGAGCCAGAAAATGATGCGTGTAATCTCATTGAAGTGATTGGTTGTGAGGATGAACTCAAAGCGCAGGAGATATGCCGCAAAGATAGCCAGTATAAAACTGGCCGCATCTGCGAACACAATTATGTAGAATCTGGGATTCCTAATCTGTGACAGCATCGTTTCTGACCGTAGGTTTATATGTGTCTATTCATGGCTTCTGTTTGCCCAAAGACTCAGTTTGGATGCTGTTCGCCCAGGCTCTGCACACGGTCGAGGCGTGCGTCGCTCGAAAGCATGTCGGGGCTCTTGGGCTGGCGGTAAGCAGTCTGGTAACTGTAATACCGGTAATACTTGTAGTAGCCCCCGTAAGGGCTGCCCTGATTCAGTTTATTTACAATTGTGCCGATCATGCGGCCCCCGACGTTTTCGAGAGTCCTGCGGAAAACCCGGAGGGCCTCGCGATGGGTTTCGCCCAGCACGCTGACAAGGATCACTCCGTCCGCGTAATGGCCGAGGATAAGGGCATCGGCAAAACCCATAGCCGGCGGTCCATCTATGATTATGCGGTCATAATCTTCATAGACTTCCGCCAGGAACTGACGCATGCGGTTTGATGAAAGCAGCTCCGATGGGTTTGGGGGGATCGGACCCGCATAGACCACCTTCAAATTAGGTAGCCCGCTTTCCTGGACAACGTTGGCGCCTGTACCGGTCAGGTAATTGCTCAGCCCAGTTTTTTTACCGATCGAGACGCCGTTGCCGTTTTTGCCCAGGCCTCTGTGGAGGTTTGGTTTGCGAAGGTCGGCGTCTATTATCAGCACCTTCTCATCGGAGGCGAAAGCCTGGGCAAGGTTTAAGGCTATAGTGCTCTTTCCTTCCCCCGCATTCGTGCTGGTTATAAAAAGCATCTTGGGCGGCCGGTCCAACGAACTCGACAGTTGAATAGAGACTTTCGCGGTCCTGATAGACTCCGAAAAACCTGCTGTCGGGTTTAGCCGGACCAGACTGCGGATTTTAAGGGCCTCATTGGCCTCGACCACTGGAACCACTCCCAAAACCGGCATGCGAAAACGATCTGAAAGCTCTTCGATCCTCTTGATTGTGTTATCCAGGTACTCCAGAAGGAAAGCCGATCCGAGCCCAAGTGCCATCCCGGCTACGGCGGCAAGAAGAATGTTTAGCGGAATATTTGGTGAACATGGTTTTAACGGCAGTTTTGCATAATCCACAACCTGTATGTTCCCAAGCTCTGTTCCGACCTTCGCGTCAATTTCTTTGCTTCTTTCCAGAAGGCTTTGGTGGATCTGCTTGCTTGTCTCGACCTCGCGGTCGAGTATCTTGTACTGAGTCGACTGGTCGTTTAGTGCGATAGCAAGGATTTTCTTCTCCTCGGTATCCTTCTTCAGCGCCTCTTCTTTCATTGTCGCCGCGAGGTAGTCATTTTTCATGGATTCCTGAATACGATTTTCCTCAGTCTTGATCTGTTTCTCTATATCCTGCATTTTTGCTTTTAAGTTCTGGAGCTTGGGATAATCATCCTTGAAAGTAGCGCTTGACTCCTTGTAATCAGCCGCCGCCGTTACGTAGTTCTCGCGGAGCTTTTGAATCAGCGGGCTTTCAAGCATAGCGGGAAGCGAGTTACCACCTTGCTTTGCTTGATCGTATAGCGCCTCTTTATTCATGCGTTCGGTCTGGATAGCGGAGTAGGCCCTGTTCGCTTCCTCGAGCTGAGAATAGATGAGGTTCTGATTGGCGTTAAGGGAGACAATCCCAGCCTTGCGGGAGAAATCGTTGAGGTTTGTTTCCGCCTTTTCGAGCTGAATCCTTGCCAGCTCGATCTGTTTTTCCAAACGCTGCTTTGCGGCTATGGTCGCATCGATTTTTTTGTCGACCTGCCACGTGATATATTCCTGAATCAGAGTATTGATCACATCGCGGGAAAGCGACGGGTCTGTGGAAGTAAATGCAAGGGAGAAAATTGTAGTGTCGCGTTCAGGCTGCGCCTCGAGGTTTTTGGCAAATTTGTCCTCGACCTTTTTCCGGAGTTTCAATTCCGGCAGCTTCAGATCGCCGGCCTGCATGGCGCCGTTGGAATGAAATACGCGCACAAAAAAGTCTGTCAATCCGTTTTTTGCTGAGCTTATGAGGTTTGTGATTGCCAAACTGTGGTCGGGCGCAGGAGTTAATGCAGGATTGTGCTCCAGTTGAAGCTTATCGATAACGCGGTCACCGAGGGTCTCACTTTTCAATAGCTTCAATTGGGTCTGCATGAATTCGCGTGTCTGGAGTTGAGTCCCCAACATCGCCATGTCTTCAAATTTAGTGACACGCGGTGATTGGATTGTCAGTTCGATTTTGCCATTGGCCTTATATTGGGGCTTCACCGCCAGGCTTACCACAAGGGTAGTAGCGATCGAGATCAGGAGAATGGTCAGGATAAGCCATTTCCGCCTGCGTACGATTTCCAGATAGTCTCGGATATCGGCCGAATCGTCGAATTCCGGGATTGGTTCGTTTACATACCGGGACGGCGGCTGAAAATTATCTTTGGATACGACAGCGGGTAAGTATGTCAAGTTTAGTTTTTCGGACTCGTTTTGCACCGGTTAACTCCCCGTAGGTATTGTAAGGTCTTGTTCCTTTTCAGGACAGCTCCGCCAACTCGATGACACGAGAGTGAGTCGAAAGTGGATTTATTCCGGGTCTCGATCTGGAAAGAGACCCGCGCCATTGCATCAGTGTACGCGGATTCAGCTCCGAGCAGGGCCGGTTCAGGACCTGCGACTCTCACCCTGGAGTTGAGTGAAAAAAACGCCGGAAACCATCGTATAGCTCTGTACATCCATTCTAGAAATCTCAGACTCAGTAATATCGTCAAAAAAATGTCGCATAGTTTTTTAAAACCTTGGGAAGGCCTGCCCCTATCAGATCTTCTGGAGCTCTGTGCCTCAGTTTGCGAGGTACCCTCCCTGGATAAAATCTGTTGGGGCGTATGGATTTGCAACTTTCCTGCCACAATGAACGCATCGAGGAAAGGTCAATTAAGAGCAGGTGAATATGTGAATAGGTGAATTACGGGCGGGCGAAGAGTGAAGAGTGAAGAGTGAGGGCTTTCAACTTGGTGGTATCGCTGAGGAATATAACCAGAGGAAATACAAAAGGGGTGTGTTCCAGAAAGATTGCTTTTAAGCCGCTAATTTACAACTTGTGAAACCGGCTTTTCTCATTTCCACGCATCGGGCTGCAGCCAGGGCGGATATACACCCGTCGGACGCCGCTACCACGATCTGATTGGCAAATTTTGCCCTCAGGTCGCCAATCGCAAAAATTCCGGCAATGTTTGACTCGCATTTTTCATCTGTCAAAACGTAGCCGCTCGCGCTCATTTTGACACCTGCAGGAACCAGCTTACTATTCGAGGCAAACCCTACGAAAATGAATATGCCCTCTACATGCAACTCGCTTTCAACTCCCTGGCCGTTTTTCACGATGATAGAGCTGACCCCGTTTCCGTTGGATATTATGTTCGTCACCACTGTATTCGAAATTATTTTTATCTTCGGGTCCATGCTTATCCTGTGTTGCAATATCCTTCCAGCGCGAAATTCTTTCCGGCGGTGGATGAGATGGACCTCGCCGGCGATTCTGGTCAGATATAGGGCTTCTTCCAGGGCCGTGTCGCCACCGCCTATGACCGCTACCGGCTTGCCGACGAAAAAAAATCCGTCACAGGTTGCGCAATATGACACGCCCCGTCCAAGGTTTTCGACCTCACCGGGAACACCAAGAGTTCGGGAAACTCCGCCGGGCGCCAGGATTATTGCATAAGCGTTCAGGGTTCTTCCGTTTGCGAGCCTCACTGAATGAAACTCGATGCCCGGCTCTACGGCGATTGCCTCCTCATTCAAGATTTCGAGCCCATACCATTTCGCATGTTGGAGAAATCTCTCGGACAGTTCGAAACCGTTTATATCTATGAAGCCGGGGTAGTTCTCAATGCCTTTGTTGATAGCCATCTGTCCGCCCGGAACGCCTTTCTCAATTAGTACCGTTTTCATGGCAGCCCTCATGGCGTAAATTCCGGCCGAGAGTCCTCCAGGTCCTCCTCCAATGATTATGGCGTCGTATGTGTCGGAGGCCGAAGGCATGTTGGTCTTCTCTTTCTTTGCTCGCAAAGGTCTGTCTTCCTGCGGCAATTTATAAAAGGGATATTCTTTTCCGCAAAGTGAGCATTGCAGAACGCACACGTCATCATCGGCCGATTTCACGTCGGTCCTGATCCCACACTGGTCACATCGGCGACACGCCGAACGCATATCTGAAACCGTTTTGCTGCTCATATCCAAATATAGTTAATCATTTCATTTTGATATGGCAATTTGGATATCGATTCGCTTTTCAATTAAGATGATTAATCGACCTGATTTCGCCGATTGCTTGAACATCCGGTCTGCCCGATCAGGGTGATGGCGAGAGCATCTGCCAAAAGGGCACCGATGCTTTCAATGGTCTTTCGAAACGGGGTGTTTCTCACGTGCTCCCAACGTATGTCTCCGTTCTTAAACTCTGGCATTTTGAGGTTGTAAAGTACCGGGGGCTTGATTTCCTTCAAATTCGAAGCGTGAACTCTCAGCCAGGCATCGCCGGAAGGGATGATGTCCGTGAGGTATTCGATAGCGACATGGCCGTTATCAAAAATGTTTGTAGTAAGCTTTTGGCCTGGCTCAAAGTTTCCTATTGCCGCATCGGGCAAAACCTCCGCAAGGTGCCAACCCGAAAGGATCAGGTTTTTGCCCATGTGGCTCGCACTTGAAGGGACCCCCACGAGAATGTCTCCCATAAATGCGTCTTTGAGCTTGGATACTGAATTAAGGAGTCGATTTTTTAAACCTTGCGGGGCCTGTGCGGAGCCTGGATGCCATGTGCCGAAAGTTAAGGCGTTCCCCAGGTCTTTACAGAAATCTGCCACGGTCCGGAGCAGTCCCTTTTGATGTCCTTGTTGAATTTCATTTTTCTCGTTTCTATAGAGAACGGTGGTCCCCAGGAACATATTGCCGAAAAAATTCCTGATATTGCCGAAGACGTCGGAAAAATCCTTGCGGACCAGCCCCGAAATTGATTCCTTATGAAAGGAATCGACAACCTTCTTTTCATCCAGGTAATAGCCGCGGCCCCCGGGATTGCGAAGCAACTGGTCATCTTTGTACTTCTGGAAGTCGCTCATGGGCACCGGTTCGGCCGATGGCCCGGTATGCCTCTGGTAGGCTGCCGCTGCATCCATTCCTGATGGTGCAGACGCCTTCAAAGATTCGGGAGATGAAAGGGCAGGGGGCCTCGGCAGAGGCACATCCAAGGGTTCCGGAAGCGATGGGGACACGGATTGTGGATCTGAATGCAGCAACTTCGCCGCCTCGAGCTCCTTGTCAAAGCTCTGACCCCCGTTTGCGGTTGGCACGGAAGTCCTGGATTCGGGAACCTCCGGTAGGTCTGTACTGGAGACAGGAGAGGGTTTCATTTGTCGCCCGGAAGCCTTGTCTGGAAACTGCGGTCCAAAAGAAACAATGCCGTACTCAAAATTTTTGAGCAATTCTTATGCCAGACGCCAGGTTAGTTATCCCCCGTATCCATTTAACGAGGCACCGGCATGTCAGGCATGACCGGACAGCTTCTTTTTTGACGCCCGTGACTTGATCGTGCGGTGGGTTGGGAGCAGAGAGGAAGTCAATCAGGGAAATCATATATGGTCGTCTCAAAATCCACAAGATATCAACATGCCTGACACATTTGTGTAACAAAACGCAGTTATTTTCCGCGCAGTTATCTGAGTTTCTCGAGAGCCGATCGTGCCGTGTAATTCTTTAATAAACAGGAGGAAAAGGATGGACGAAACGACTTTAGCAGGCTTCAGGAGGTTCTTGGAAGCTCGCTTGAGAGGACTTATGAGTGGCCGGTACTGCCAAGTTTCAGGAACTGCGTACGAAAGTCTACTCGAACCGATGGATTCAGCAGACATGGCTTCTTCACATTGCGACAAGGAACTCCTTAGTACATTTCGTTTTCGAAATCAAAGGCTTGCAGACGAAATCAGTCTTGCCATTCAGCGCATCGATGACGGCGAATTCGGCATTTGTTGCGTGTGCTCGAATTCAATCGGGCTGGAACGCCTGCAGGCACAACCCACCGCCCTGCTGTGCATTCGTTGCCAGGGCTTAGTGGAAACCCTCAGGCGGCGCCTCCCTGCTGCATGAACATGAAAGGCCGTTCGCACTCCTCACCGTAAGGGCGCCATTAAGATAACGGGTTATGATAAAATCGTCATGCCCTGAATGCCTCCACGATCTTTCAACTTCCAGGAATGAAAAGAGGACTGAATAGAAAGGTGAAGCGATTTCCGCGCATCGGTGTATTTCTGCCATTTGCCGAATAGTGCGTTTATGCAATAATCGATTGATCTTGATTTGACGGCGAGCTCGCATTTTCCCCTTTGTCAGGAGTCAAAAGCATGAAGCCGATCATTGCATTTGCCAACCATAAAGGCGGAGTGGGGAAAACCACATCGGTTGTGAACATTGCATCGGTCCTGGGAGAAATGGGCAAGGGGGTATTGGTCATAGATATTGACCCACAGGGAAGCGCCAGCCTGCATTTCGGGGTCAGAGACAAGGGCACGGGATTCTTGCATGCCCTGGAAAGAACCGTTGCAGCGCCTGTGATCCCAACCGCAGTGAGAGGGGTTGATCTTATTCCTGCTGGCCCGGCACTTTCCGAGGCTGCGCAAAGATTTAGCGGAGTACTCGGTGCGGAACTCCTGGCCCGCTGTCTTGCCCGGACCAAGGGCGATTGGGAACTGACCATCATCGATTGCCCGCCAGGTCCCGGAATTCTCACCTCAAGCGCTCTTCGAGTCAGTCAGCATGTAGTCATTCCAATTGAAACTAATCGGCTTGCACTGAACGGCCTTGACCAATTGATCGAGACGTTGGACGCAATGCGCCGGGAAAACCTCCATCCGGGGATTCTGGGGATAATCGCGTGCCGCGCCCACCCGAGGCGTAGGGTTCACAAGGAAACCATGGCTGAGTTGGAGAGGCGATTCCCCGGCAAGATGGCTCCATTTGTCCGTGAGAATGTCGCGTTGGCAGAGGCTCCAGCCCAAGGGAAGCCTGTAACCCTGTATGCGGGCGGTTCTAATGGGGCCGAGGACTATCGCCGGGTGACAGAATGGCTATTGGAGCGTCTGAGTTGAATCAACTGACACGGCAAACCGGAGGGCGGCAAGCCTTAGACCATCGCGTTGTCGACTGACCGGACCAGATTGATAATGATCACGCTGAGGAGCGCTAATATCCAATTCAAGTCGAAGGATATCGAGCCGAAATTCCCCAATCCCACGATTCGCCCCGTTTGGTGAGAACAGCTCTACTAAACTGTGAAACGTTCTGCAGATTCATCTGTGGAATGCACGAGGAGCGTTTGATGCAAATGCCAGGACGGTTTGGCGAACATCAACCCCTGCAGGCTTGGGTGATCCTGCCGCTCCTCTTGCGTTTTATTGCTGACCCTTGAACCGAAAGAGCCCCGTCTTACACAGGCATAAACCTAATGTCACGGCTTTGCTTTTGGAAGAGCAGTGCTCGCAATGTCTTTCACGCCTTCCACAGCGTTCACCAGCACATCCCTGACAGCCTTAACAGCCGTATTCCCAATGCTTCCCGCTGCTTCGATCGCTCCATTTACGGTTACCTTTGCCATCTCTTCGACATTTGAGCCGGTCTCCTTCGCCGCTTCAATGATTCCGTCCATCGTCGTGCGAGCGACCTGTCCCACGTCAGCTCCGATCTCGGAAGCTCCTTTGACCGTCCCCCTGATAACCTGTTTGGCGACGCTCAACACATCGCCCCCAACATCGCTTACGCCAATGATAACTCCTTTTGCCACGCTCTTGGAGCTTAGCAAAAACCCGGTCCCAACTTCCTCCGCCGCTTTGAAGGCCCCTTGCAGCACATCTTTTGTTACGTTGAGGGTTTCGTCGGCTACCGAGCCCGTAGCCTTAAGGGTATCGGAGACGGTGTTCTTAACCAGGGTGACAATCTGGGTTTCGATCTCGCTGATGCCCTTGAGGCCGCCGAGGACACCGTCTTTCACCGTGATCCCTGCCTGACCCATCGTCGCCTTTACGCTTGTCCGGGGTTTTTCTTCATTGATCATCATTTCTCCAGGGCTCATTTCCTGCTCCTTCTTTTTCGGTCGCTCAGCTCTTTTTTCGGCCATCTCGCACCACCTTTCACGACAAAAACCTAGAGCCTGTGATTGACATCGCCTCCTCCGCGAACAACGGATGAGGCGCTTGCAGTTTCCGGTACGGATTTTCAGATGAAAGCAAGGGGTTTTGAGCTCGGATGGAAACGAAATGGCAACACGTGCAGAAAGCCTCCTTGCAGGATTTCTTGCGGCCTTAGCTATACAGTAATGCTTTTATCAGTTTTGTCATCCTGATTGTTCATTACTTACCTACGGAGGAGTCGGGGGGCAGGGGATTCGAGGGTTGGGGAGATGGATGAGGGAATTAAGGGATTACTCTCGGGATTTGTAAATCCCTGAATCGGGAATTATTCTCTTTGCCCTGATCAATAATGCCGCGGTTACCAGTCTACCCGGAATGTGAAGAAAGCAGCAACTCATAGTCACTCATCTGCAGTTTTGCAAAACTCCTGCAGGATGGATAACCGGAACACCTGAACCTGACCACCCTGAGGTCTTTTCTGTAAACATGCATTATTTGCCCGCATGCGTGGCACAGAGGCCTCTCTTTCAGTTCATCCCTTGGTGCATTCCCAAATTGCCGTCCACACAAAAGACAGCGGAACCGTTGCTTTCCATGTCTTGTTTTTCCGAATTTGTAAGAGGCGTCCGAATTGCATCGAGGGCATTTCCTCGGTGATTGCTTTGAATACAAGTCGGCGCCCAAAAGAGTTTGTAGCTCCAGAAGGGCGTTGTTTGCCAGCCGGTCCTCCATCAATCTCGTCTCACTTTCTCATTGCCCTCACCGGTTTTAACCGGAACGACAAAACTTAGCTGAACGAATTATCTACGAACGCTAGCAACCATGGTGAAGGATATACCGGGAATGTTACAGGCTTTGCTCAAGATGATGACAATAGTGTGGCGGTGGGACCGCCACGCCTCTGGTCATGGACAGGTCAGGGAAAGCGTCGAAATTGGCCTTCGGCCGTGGCCGCAGAGGCTTCAGCGGACTCGATCTGATTATGAAAGTCTCCGCGCAACCCCTCGATTTCCTTGCCAGGACGAAAAAGGCCTTTTTTTTAGGTCAAAAATCCGAATCGAAAACGGCAGTGTCTTATAAGGTGAAATTCTCCTACGTTGATAAGGTGAAATTCTCCTACGTTTATCCGGGTTTCTGGATGGACGCTATTTGGCAGCGCTCTTATGTCGAAGGAGCCAGAGCCAATTCTTCAGCGGGCCGCGAATAAAGGCGGATGGCTTCCTCGCCGATCATGCGGGCGGCGGCGTAAGCCGTTATGCCCCCTGCGGGCACGGAAAACAACGGGTTGAAGTCGAGAACATCGGCGAGCAAGGGGGCCCCGGTTGCGAGACCGGTTGCCGCAACCACCGCAAGCATCTCAGGAACGCGGGCCTCATCATCTATATCCATGCCGTAGAGAAGAGCGATCTCCAGTATGAGGTAGAGGTGCATGCGAGTGATGACCGAAGTTCCTCCCACAATGCCCAGGAACCGAATTGCCTGGCCTAGTCCGGGAAGCAGCATCGGAAGATGAATGAGAGTACCTCCCAGAAAGGAGAGAGGGGTTTGGGCCGCAATGAGCCGCTGAGCCTTCTGCTCAACAGTCTCTTCCGGATAACCGGCATTAACTGCTTGTACTACGGATCGGATACGGCTCTTGCGAAGGCGGAGAAAAAAGTAGAAGAACTGATCGGCAAGGATGCTTTGTCTTTTGGCTAGATCCTGAGCAGGCATAGTATGGCGCCCTCCAAAAGCTGGGTTCGGGATTTGCAGATTTTTGAAAAAAGCATGTCTGCGGCAATTCCATGCGCTGTCTTAACAAATGATTTCGAAGGTACGTCAATAACAGGAGCTTCGGCTTTATTCATGGCAATTCGTCCACGTCATTTTCAGCCTCCTGTTTGAAGGCTATCCAATCCCCACACGAAAATCCCCGCTTATGCTCCCTGAAATCAGGATGTTTGAGCGGATCATGATAGCACGCCTGGCAATCCTGCCGTTCAAAAAACTCATAGGCGGCAACGACCGCTTTTTGGGCGGGAAGCGGGAAAACACACAATCTATCATCCATGATATTTTGAACAATTGTCATTTCGCCGCTGTCCTCCATCTGTCTGTCCCCCTTTTACACATTTTACAAACATGTCTTAAGGTCTCAGGCTTCCCCACTCTTTCAGGCCAGGCCCCGGACACTCTCATCGGCGCAAAGACAGGGAACCTTTGCCGGAGCCAGAGGTTAAAACGGCCAAAGGCGGCAGGAGTTATTTCGGCCCACAATCCGAAGCAGCTTTTCACGACCCTTTGGGATAGCCTGAAACGATGAAAAGTGTCATTCCCTTCGCGTCTTCGCGTGGGAACTTTTCGAGACATGCTCCGGAAACAACCTGGTTTATAGAATGATCCGTTACAGAATGATTTACCCGGGTGATCGAGTTAAACCCTTACGCAGTTTGATTCTCTAAGGAGGGGCACTTTCAATGTAAAACGCCCCGTCCTTCTTTAGACTGGCCGGCACGTAGTTCAGGAGACCCCATCTGCCAGCGGATTGGCGGTAGGGCCTGCCCGTTCCGCTATCAGCTCTGCTTTGACTTCGGCAGTAATATCTTCGAAGCCCTCAGCAGCCTCCGATATCAGCTCTCTTCCTCTTTGAATGAGGCTGAGTCCAGTTTTGATCGTTGCTTTCGCCAAAGGCTTTACAACCGATGCAGCAACAGGAGCGATCACCGGAACGAGAATCAGCATACCTACAGTAAGCAAAATAGGAGTTCCGATTTTGAGCCCGTTATCAAAAAGCGCCATATCTTCTCCTCATTTCAAAAGTGCAAGGCCGATTTTGATCAACGGCAGCAAGGCGGGAGTGTAAAAGCTGATCATACAGTTTCCTCAAGTTAGAGCCTAAGAATTTCGAACGAGTGTGTCAACGATGAAATCCGGATTTTTCATTCCTTACCTAATGATCGTGGCTATCGTTGCCTTTCGATGAAACTGTGTCCGGTTCCCGGGAGTTTTTTCCCATTTTTGAGGTTTGGACCCGAGATATATAAAAAGTAACCAAAATGTCACCAGTCTGATGTCAAGATATTCTATTTTCTGTCGATTGTATATTGGTATCGTTGGGTAGACGAAGTTAACCAGGGAATTTACAGGGTTGTGCTTATGCGCTCCATGTCGGCTCGCAGGAGCCAAATAGATTCGGAAACGGATGAGGCTTTACCTTTCCGTGTATCCAGTGCGATTCAGGAGTTGGCCTCGAGAGGGCGTTTAGTCTGTATCGATGCGCTTGCTGAGCCCGCTGTGTGCATAGCTCCCGAGACACCGATCAGTGAAGCGAAGCAAATGCTCGGGGTGGATGAGCCGATAAATGCTCTTGTGGTAGCAATCGTGGAGAAACCTGTCGGCCTGATCAGCAGCCTGCATCTGGACAGGATTTTGAGTAAGCCTTTCGGGGTGGCCCTTTATTATCCGAAGCCGGTCTCCCGAGTTATGGATACAAACCCCCTCAGCATCGAAGCGGACACACCCCTCGAGGTTGCCGCCGGTCTCGCGATGCAGCGTGAGAAATCAAAGATATTCGATCACATCATCGTTACCCGTAATAACTCGATGATCGGTGTAGTGCCGGTTCCGAAGATGCTCGAGACATTGGCTGCCCTGGAACACGGGCGACGGGCGCAACTCACCCGTCTGACCACAAGGCTCAGGGATGAAATCGGTGATCGGGAAAAAGCTGCTGACGCTCTGCAGCGTTCACGAGAAATGCTCAAAAGGGTCATCGAGAGCTTTCCTCATTCGATTTTCTGGAAGAATCCCGACCTGCGCTATCTGGGGTGCAATCAGAACTTTGCCAGGGAAGCCGGGTGCGAGGCAATATCCGACGTCGTTGGCAAAACAGACGAGCATCTGGCATGGAAAGATAATGAGGAGAGTCTGTTTCATGAGTGGGACATGGAAGTGGTCAAGTCGCTTGCGCCCCTGCACCATATGCTGGAGCGAGAATCCGGCGCCTTGTTCTTCGAGATCAGGCGGATCCCCATGTTCGATTCCAAAGGGAATTTCACTGGAGTTCTCGGCACCCACGAAGACGTCACAGAAAAGGAAATAGCGGCCAGGGCCATTGCGGCCAATCAAGCGAAATCGCAGTTTCTTGCGAATATGAGCCATGAGATCCGAACCCCCATGAACGGTGTGCTCGGAATGGCGGAACTTCTGCTGGGAACCGATCTCGATCAGCAGCAGCGCAAAATGGCTGAAACGGTCTTTCGGTCCGGAGAGTCGCTTCTTCAGATCCTGAACGATATTCTGGATTTCGCGAAGATCGAAGCGGGCAAGCTTGAAATCGAACACCTCAATTTCGACTTGCGGGACCATATTGAAGAATTGATGGCGCTCATTGCCGTTAACGCGCACAGAAAGGGACTCGAATTCATCTACCAGATCGAAGACGATGTTCCCGGCGGTTTGACAGGCGACCCGGGCAGGCTTCGCCAGGTACTTACCAACCTCATCGGCAATGCGATCAAGTTCACCGAGCAGGGCGAGATTTTCGTTCGCGCTTTTCTTCGGGAGGAAACTCAGGATGACATACTCCTTTGTTTTGAGATCAGGGATACAGGGATAGGAATTCCACCTGAAGCACAATCTAAAATCTTTGAGGCATTCTCTCAGTCGGACCAATCCATGAATCGCAGGTTTGGCGGCACCGGGCTGGGACTCACTATATCCAGACAACTCTGCGACATGATGGGTGGCTGCATCGAAGTAGAAAGCAACCCGGGGAAAGGAAGCCGTTTTTGCTTCACCGCCAGGTTGAAAAAACAGCACTCCGGCGAATCGGCGCGTGAGGCTTGTCCATTTTCAAAGCCACATGATTTGCACGTGCTTGTCGTCGATGATAATGAAACAAATCGCTCGGTCCTCAAAGGCCAGCTCGAATCATGGAAAATGTCGGGCGATTGCGCCGAAAGCGGAGAGCAGGCCCTGGAAATGATGCGTCATGCGGCCGATAGCGGTAAGGCTTACGATGTAGCCATTCTGGACAGGATGATGCCGGGCATGGATGGGTGTGAACTTGCAACCAAAATAAAAGAGGACCCGTCCATTGCATCGGCCACACTGATTATGCTCAGTGGAGATATCGAAAGATCGCGCCATCCCGGTATCGCAACCTATCTCATGAAACCGGCGCGGCTGTCTCAGCTCTATAACGCCATTGTGGAGTCGATGCAGGACCGCCGCAGCACAAAAAAAGAGATCCGGGTCGGCCCCGCGGCGGTCGAACCTGTATTTACGCCCATTTTGCTGGCGGAGGACAATCCTACCAACCAGCATGTATGCACGGCGATGCTCAAGAAACTTGGATGTCAGCGCGTTGACGTCGTATCAAACGGTCATGAGGCGCTCCAGGCCCTCGCACGTACTAAGTACGGTCTTGTGCTAATGGACTGCCAGATGCCCGAAATGGACGGGTACGAGGCAACAAGACGGATTCGAAAAACAGAGAAAGAATCCGGGTCCGCATCCCGAGTTGCCATTGTGGCGCTTACAGCACACGCGATGAAGGGAGCTCAGGAGCATTGCCTGGCTGCCGGAATGGACGGCTATGTGTCCAAGCCCTTTACTCTGGGCCAAATAAAGGACACCGTGGAGCGTTGGCTTCCGAGCAAGGCCTGCCCGACTGCTAAAATTAATGCAACCGGGTCAACCCGCCTGAGCGCAGAATCCCTTCAACCCGATGAAGAGGGTATCGAGGACGATGAGTTAATCGACAGGAGAGTGCTTAAAGACCTGACTAAAGGCGATATGGAACTGCTTAGAAAAATATTAAACTCGTATATCAGGCACTTCGATGGTCTTATTGCCCAAATCGAACTCAAGGGCGAGTGTGAAGACCCCGGTGGATTGGCCAAGAGTCTGAAATCTTCCAGCGCTAACATCGGGGCGATGCGACTGGTCGGTCTTTGCCAGGAGATGGAAACAGCATGCCAAAGCCCTAATGGATGGAGCCGTGAGTCGGGGTTGAAAGTGAAAGCTGAGTATTTGAATGTGAAAGGAGCAATCGAGAAGATAATGAGGAATGAGGAATGATGAGTGATGAGTGAGGAGCGGAAAGCAGGGAGAAGAGAGGAAGAAAGCAAAAGCGGCTACCCCTCCCGGCGCTGAAAAATAGGGCGAAGACTCTTCGAGCCATACCGAGCCGTCAAATACTCAACGAAATTGTGTCCCTCCTTATAGACCAGGAAAAGTGAATCGTAGCTGACATCCTCTGTATCCAAGACGGCATTCTCGTCGAGCACTGGGATGGGATGTCATTCAAGACGAAGCCACAAAGGAGTGGTCCAAGAGGCCGATGTTCGGAGTCAAGTTTCCTGTGCAATCGTGAATTGCGACAATCCGGCAAGAGGCCTACTTTATATGAGCACGATAACGCAAAGGTCCTCATCATGGGAGCGGCGTACCGAGCGGGTAAAGGCGCAGTCCAGAGGATATGTTTAAAATAGGTGGAGAGAAGGACAAAAAAATGAGCACCAAAGAGATTTTGTATTTTGATCAACCGGGGCCGCAAAATACCATGGAAGTTGTCCATGCGGTCTCCGGCAGAGCGCGAGAGCTTGGAATCGAGCATATCGCAGTTGCTTCGAGTTCCGGCCAAACCGCTCTGAAACTGTGGCAGGAGCTGCATGGGATGAAAGTGAACCTCATATGCGTATCTTACCACGCCGGATACAGCGGCGGGGATCAGATTTCGCTAAAAGAAGAGACCATGACGGAGTTAAGAAACAAAGGTATAAAAACTCTAATCTGCTCCCATGCTCTCAGTGGCATTGGCCGATCTCTTACCCGTAAGTTTGGCGGGATCACCGGGGTGGAGGTCATTGCCCATGTCTTACGGCTTTTCGGTAGTGACGGAATCAAAGTGGCCGTGGAAGTATCGGTCATGGCCGCCGATGCCGGGCTAATCCCCACAAACCGGGAAATAATATCCGTAGGCGGAACCAGCGGTGGGGCGGACTCTGCTATAGTCCTGAAGGCAGCCCATATGAACAACTTCTTTGATTTGGAGATTCGGGAGATCATCGCCAAACCGAGACAAAGGGGATGAGGTATGCAGCCGCCTTAGGGGCAGAAAGCGGGAAGGAGTGAGTGATGAATGATGAATGATGAATGAGGAATGATGAGTGAGGAATGATGAGTGAGGAATGAGGGGGTAGGGTAGGGAGCAAGGGGCGAACGCGGCTACCCCTTTGCGGGCCGGGATAAATCCCGTCCTTACGAATCTTCGCAACATAGCGAGCCGTCAAACACTCAACGAAATCATGTCTATCCAATCTAAGATCCTGCCTTAAGTCCGTCGAATGTTAATGAATGCATGTAACTATTTTGCCAGTCTTCTTTCATCGTCAAGAATTTCTCGATCAACTCCGATTTAAATAAAAATGCCCAACCAGTTCGGCTTTCGCCGCCGGAGCAGGACTGTGGACATTGGATGTCTTCAGGCCGGGGCATCAAATTACTGTGTGCTTGTATTCAGGGACCGAAGAATGGATGAGGCGAAATGTTGCCCCAACATCTGCGATTTGCTTTGCGTTGGACTCAGTCTCCGTTACGCGCAAAAACTCGCCCTGATGTTTTAGAACACGAATAAATGCCGGGCTGTCAAAATTGACCAATACGGCCGGTCTATGAGGAGGGGCGCTTTGAATAAATCGGTTTTCGCAACTGCATTGCTAGCACTGGCTCTTGCCTGCGGCCCCGCATGGGCCGACGGTCCCGCTGCCGCCTATAACTGGACAGGGTTTTACGCGGGGCTGAACACAGGTCTCGCCATAAACAACTCCGGGTATACTCTGCGTCCGACGGGCGAGTTTTTGACCAATCCCCCGTTCATTCCATATAATGGATTGCGAACGGATTCTGGCAACTTGAGCGACGCCGCTTTCACCATTGGCGGCCAGCTCGGCTACAATTATCAGTTTGGCCGTTTCGTCTTCGGCCTCGAAACGGACTTCAACTACGACGGCACCGATAATTCGAGCTACGTCAATCGCCCCCTCGCTCCCCCGCTACTCCAAAATATTGTCCACACCGTGAACCAGCAGGTCGATTACTTCGGCACCTTGCGGGCGCGCTTTGGCTTCACGCCCGCCGATCGATTTTTGGTTTACGGGACCGGCGGTCTAGCCTATGGGAATGTCTCGTCCGGCAGCAACGTCCTGTTCACCAGCGCCGGCGACAACTACACCGGTTCCTCCTCAGGGCTTCAGGCCGGATGGACGCTCGGCGCCGGAAGCGAATACGCCCTAACCAAGTGTTGGAGCGTCAAGCTCGAATATCTCTACATCGACCTCGGCACGAGGTCCTACACTTATGCCGCTCAGCCTCGGTTTGGCAATTCATTTACGTATACGACCGACCTCGATACGACCCAGCACATTGTCCGGGTGGGGTTGAACTATAAATTCTAACATGGAATTTAAACCGGGAGTGTCTCATGTATGGTCAGCCGCAAGCAACAGTCAAAAGCTTCACATCTATAAAGTATCTGCTTTCTGCCGCGCTTACGGTATTAATGATTTGCTTTGCGGGATTTAATGCCGCCGCACAGGATAAACTCGAATTTAAACCCGAAGACACGCTTGACCAAATCCGCGCGAAAATCAAGCATAATGGTTACAATTTCACTGTCGGCCATACATGGGTATATGATCTGCCGCCTGAAGAACAAGCTAAAATGTTCAAACCTCGCCCAGCGCCGGCTCCTGAAAAAAGAATCATCGCTCCGAACACCGACATCATACTCAAGGCCACCGAACCGGCGCAAACCTCATTCGACTGGCGAAGCTACAATGGCCACTCATATATAGGACCCATCCGCAACCAGGGGAAGAATGGAACATGCTATGCCTTCGGCGCTTGCGCTGCGGCTGAATCAACATACAATTTCAAAAACGGTCTTTACGATCTAAACTGCGTTGACTTCGCCGAGATGTACATAATCTGGACTTTAAGCTCAAAAAAACCATATTGGGGTCAGTTCAATATAAATAACAATGGATCAGGCGCCGGTCCTGACTATTATGAGCTTTACGCACTGACAAAGGCGGGCGCTCCGGAAGGCGCCGCCGGCTTCGAAGGCATATGTAGTGAAGCCGATTTCCCATACAGCGACAGTTTTATACCGCCCAAGCCGTCGGTAATCGAGGCTTCGAAAAATTTCCCGAGAGTGACGTTCAAACAGTGGAACAGGGTTTTTCCAACTGACTATGCCGATACCACAGAACAGATTAAAACGGCTATATCCACTTACGGGGCCGTTGACGTTGAGGTCACCGTTGACAGTGCCTTCCTGGCCTATACATCCGGAATTTATGAAAATACCGACACACAGCCTGATGCGGTTCCGTATTACTACTCAGACACAGGTCATTGTGTTTCACTTGTCGGCTGGAACGACAACCCTCTGGACGGTGGCGGCGGTTACTGGATACTTCGTAACGAGTGGGGACCATCCTGGGGTGAAAACGGCTATATGCGAATAAGGTATTTTTCGGCGAAGGTTAACACCTCAGCGGCATATCTCGAGGCGGGACCCACCGACAGCCAATATGCCATAAGGGGACAGATCCACGGAATGGGCAAGGGCATAACGATATCTTTAACCGGCGCCGCCGCTTCTTTAACTACAACAGTTCCATATGGTGACGGTGGCGAATACGTTCCGGCGGGTCTTGACGACGGGGCATATACGGTCACCCCGACACGGCCCGGCTACGCTTTCGAACCGGCAAGCAGGGAGGTGACCGTAAGCGGGAAAAATGTGACAGGATGCGATTTCATTGCTACGCAGACTGGAGTCGTATTGACGATGGCTGTTCCGCAGGCTAATGCAGGATCCACATACCCTCCAGCCGGTAATTCGGCTGTCCCGCAAGGTGAATGGGTATATATTTCCGCCATGCCGGCAAATGCACAAAATGCTTTCAAGGGATGGAGCATATCGGGCAACGCGGAACTTCAAAGTTCGGCAAGCTCCGCTGTGAACATGGTCATGCTTTCCGGCAACGCAACAGTCTCAGCCACCTTTGTTATGCTCCCTCCGCCCGAAACTGTAACCTTGTCAATCGGCTATATTCCGACGGGCTGCACCACCGCTCCTGCAACGGGCGCCTATGATGTCCTGTACAATGATCCTGTAGACATATGGGCGACCCAGGGGGATGGCTATTTCTTTAAAAACTGGACTATCTCCGGAGTGGGAACGATTCAAGACCCTAATCAGCAGGCGACTACTGTGACGCTTCAAGGTAACGCCAAGGTGACCCCCATTTTCTCAAAACAGACAGAAGAACTTGAAATTGATGTGGATCCCGCCAATTCCGGTTCGACAAATCCCGCAGCGGGGGTCTACACCGTCGCATACGGCACCGTCGAGATTCAAGCATTTCCCGCGAACGGATACTACTTTGCAAAATGGACGGCTGACGGAAGTACTGGAAACATCAGGATCAAGGATATTTACAACGCCAGTACTTCGGCAGACATTACCTTTGCTGGGAGACTGACAGCTAACTTCCAGCGCATCGATAAGACCGCAATCCTAACGGTGGGTGTGTCTGCTGATAATTCCGGCTCGACAAATCCCGGCGCCGGCGCCCACACTGTCGCCGTCGGGGGCTACATCAACATTGCGGCAATTCCCGCGAATGGGTACTACTTTACAAAATGGACTGTCACCGGAAGCGCCAAGATCAAGGACCCGTACAACACCATGACTTCGGTTGTCCTTGCCGGCGACGCGACAGTGACGGCGAATTTCATGCCGATTGTAACTACTGCTACGCTCACCATGGCCGTAGGCGCGGACGAATACGGTTCGACCACCAATCCCGGAGAGGGAGAACATGTGGTGGCGGCCGGCGACCGGGTTCAAATAGAGGCATTTCCTGCAGATGGGTTTTTCTTTGCCAACTGGAGCGTTATAGGAAACGCGCAGATCGAAGATGTAGACGCTGAAACAACGTCTGTCACGCTTTCAGGCAACGCGACAGTGACTGCGAATTTCTCGCCAGTTGCGCCCGGGCGAGGTGGGCAGCCTTAGCATCCCTTCGACTGTATATACTTATATTAAAAAGAAAGGGAACCCATCAGACGAAGGTTAGAATCCGATGGGTCCCCCAAATGGTGACATGTTACGTTGTCCTCTATCAAATTCCCTCTCTTTGTTGAAGGTTCAACTGGAATATTCAACTCGTTACCTTTTACTGCTGTCGAATTCTATCCCCATTTCGGAAGAAATCAACCCCCTCCCAGAGTAATTTGTTTGTTTTTTCAGTAGTTTGAAAAAACGGCCCCGCGAGAATAGTGGCCGGTGGTCAGTGGTCAGCGGTCAGTGAACCCTCACTATGATCGGGTTCGCATTGTACCTCGGAGCCAGCGTGAGATGCTTCTGGTTCGGCGTCCGATCTTTTGTGAGGACGAACCCTCACTTCGTTCGGATTTGCGTTAAACATCCGAGCCAGCTTTAAATGCTTCAAGTTCGCGTCCGATCTTTTGTGAGGACGAACCCTCACTTCGTTCGGATTTGCGTTAAACATCCGAGCCAGTGTTAAATGCTTCAAGTTCGCGTCCGATCTTTTGTGAGGACGCACAGTGAACAGAAAGAGCTTTCAAACAAAAATACTTTACCACCTCCTCAATATACAAGGGGGGGGGGAGACGGGCTTATTTGAGCGATCATGGGGACATGGGCCCCCACACCCCCTTCGCCGCAGCGCCTGGCGCTCGGGCACAGGCGCAAGCGCGTGCGCCCGAAATCCTGCGGCATGTATTAGTATTATATTCAAACGTTAATAATGATGCTGAGTCTACAACTAGAGCACATTTATGCTCAAATAATCAAAGATTTGGGACAAATTGGGAACTTCCGTACATGGAATCGCTTGGGCCCTATATCCTTTAATTTTGAATTATGATATAGTTGATAAAGTGTTTTGCATTATTGAATACCTGTTCCGGGCCATCTTTTTCACGCAGGCTGAACAATCGGCTACCTTTTTAAAGGGAGAGATACCATGCCTATCAAAGCTAGACGAGGACCTTTCGCCAATAACAGAGTCAATCCTCACGAACGGAATGAACTCGAATATTGGTGTAGGAAGTTCACTTGTAACGAGTTTCAGCTAAAGAATGCAGTGACGGCAGTTGGGACTTCTCCAGAAGCAGTGCGGCATTTCCTGAAAGATAAGGCTTAAAGCTGATATATATTGGACATTCTGCGAAGAATGAACGACAATAGATTAAAGAAGTGTATCGATTCCTCATGAATGCTGCGATTCGAACAATTAGCCGGCAAAGCGAGAGAGAAAAAAATGCTAAAGACCCCCTTTTATAGTTTCAATTCCTTTCGCGGTTCCACGCGGAAAGTAAGTGTATTTCCTAAATATCATGATCGACCTGTGAATGTGTGGAGACCCAAACTGGACGAAAGAGTGCAGATCCCGAACGGGGTCGGGACCGTGGTGGAGATCTCGGAGGACATGTATTTAGTCGACCTGGAGAACCAGCTTGCGAATGTTTGGGAGCGGCTTAGTTCCATCAGGCGGCCACAATAGGTTAGTTTCCGTCCGGGGCGGTGGGACCGCCTGCCAAGATCTTGACGCTATCCTTGACCTGTCCATGACGCTCTAAAACCGAAATCGCCCTGACCGCCTTTAGAAAAGCAGGGGGAACGGGCTTATTTGGGCGCTTACGGGGTAAACATCCCGGGAGGTGCGGGAAGTACCGAAGTGGGCATGTTTGTCAATCAATATGAAGTCCTCAATCCAGGAGCCATCTTTAAGCATGTCATTCAAGTCACTGGGCCTTTCGGGCGAATTACTTCGTGCCGTCGCTGATCAAGGCTACACCAAACCAACTCCAGTACAACTCCGGGCGATCCCCCTCATTCTTGAAGGAAAAGACATCCTTGCCGGTGCTCAAACCGGCACGGGGAAAACAGCGGGTTTTGCTCTGCCGCTATTGCAGCTTTTGAGCAAACGCACCGTTGTAAAGGGAAAGAATTGCGTCCGCGCCCTGATACTTACTCCAACTCGCGAGCTTGCCGCTCAGGTCGAAGAGAGTGTTGCGGCCTACGGCAAACATCTTCCATTGCAGTCGACGGTCATCTACGGCGGGGTCAAGATCAATCCGCAGATCGCAAAGCTCCGCAAGGGTGTAGATATCCTGGTGGCAACTCCCGGGCGTTTGCTGGATCATGTTCAGCAACGGACCCTGGATCTGTCGCGAGTCGAAATATTGGTTCTGGATGAAGCCGATCGCATGCTCGATATGGGATTTATCCGGGATATCCGCAAAATACTCAAACTTTTGCCCGGAAGACGGCAAAATCTTCTGTTCTTTGCCACCTTTTCCGATGATATCAAAGGGCTGGCCGACGAGCTGTTGAACTCGCCGGTGCTTATTGAGGTGGCCCGCCGCAATACAGCCGCTGAGAGCGTTGAACAGTTGGTGCACCCGGTAGACCGCACGCGCAAGCGCGAACTGCTCTCATTTTTGATCGGTTCGAAAAACTGGCGACAGGTCCTCGTGTTCACCCGAACCAAACACGGCGCCAACCGGCTGACCAAACAACTCGAACAGGACGGGATCAGTGCGGCTGCCATCCACGGCAATAAGAGCCAGGGGACCAGAACCAGGACACTGGCAGGCTTCAAGAGCGGTGATGTTCGGGTGTTGGTTGCAACCGATATTGCGTCACGAGGGCTCGATATCGATCATCTTCCGCATGTGATCAACTTCGAACTGCCCAGTGTGTCCGAAGACTACGTGCACCGTATAGGCCGCACCGGCCGGGCCGAGCGCAAGGGAACGGCAGTATCGCTCGTCTGTATCGATGAGCGCGAACAGCTAAAAGATATCGAACGCCTTCTAAAGCGCACTATCCCCCGGGAAATCATCGAGGGATATGAGCCCGACCCGTCGATCAGGGCCGAACCGATTTCCAGAGGTTCAAACAACTCGAATCGACGCCAGGGACGCGATTATCAACCTGGGGAATCGTGGAGTAACGCGAATGGCCCAAATCGCCCCGCCGGCCGAAAACAAGACGCAGGCAAAAAACGCTCCCTGGAAGGCCCCAACGAAGAGGGGACGGTTCGCAGACCCCAAAATACCTCAAGACAGCGCTCGGTGAAGCCGCGTTTGACCTCAACGCCGAGGAATTCCAAAACGTGAGTGGACGAAGCTGCCCAAGTGAGACCCCCACATAATCAGGCGACCGAAACGCCGGTCGCCCTACGGGCTCCCTCCGTTTCAGCCTCCACCGGCAACCCCAAATTTTGGGGGTGGGGCAAAATCAAGTTGACGAAACCAGCCTCGGCGCTCGGGTCGCTCCCCGGCGACCGGGCGGGAAAAATAAGTCTAGCGCAGAAACATTTGGATCAGATATACTGATCGCAGAGAAAAGATCAAGGAGTCTGCTGAGGTGGAAAATCAAATAGATACAAAGAAGCCAATGGCCATAAGCAGACTCTCGCCAACACACTACCACCACTAGAAAAACACGCCTTCATTACGTACAGGAGCGTATACTGTCCCGTGTGCGCGGAGAAGCGGCCCGCAACGCCGCGATTTTTCAAAGGCGGCAACATGGCAATACTGGACAAAAAGACAAGCGCCCTCTGCGGTAACCCCGGTGCCGGTAGGTTTGTTATTCCTGAGTTACCCGAATGACGGACTTGGATTTAAGCCAGCCCGCGAAACCGGCTTCATCCATTTCGTTTACTGCCAAAGCCAGCACGGCGGCCACAGCTTCGGCTTCTGAGGCCATCAATTCCCATCCATTGAGATCAAGAAAAACATAGGTGGCAAGAAAACCTGTGCGCTTGTTGCCGTCCACAAAAGGATGGTTCCGAATGATGCCGTAAGCATAGGCGGCAGCCAGATCAAAAACGGAGGGTTCACTATAAACCGCTTGGTTTTGGGGACGCGCAAGCGCTGATGACAGCAAGCCAGTATCACGGATGCCAAGGCTTCCGCCATGCGCGGCAATTTGTTCGCCGTGCATGGCAATAACAACCCCCTCGATGAGCCAGCGCCACGTCATTTATTTGAAAGCTCATGCAAAGCGTTGCGGTACTTAGCCATAGCACGCCGCGCCGCTTTCATTTGTGCCTCAAATTCAGGATCGTAAGGTGTGAGGGCGTAACCATCGGGTGTTTCCGTTAAAAACACGCTGTCGCCCTTCTTCACCTTGAGGCGGGCGGCTGCTTCCTTCGGCAGAATGACCCCGGTTGAATTGCCAATTTGAGTTACGGTAGCACGCATAACAGCACCTCCTTGTTACACCATACGTTATAACAAAACGGTGCGACTGTCAAGCTATCTTATTTCCTCGTCATTTTGTCTGATTTCCAAAATCTACGGTCTAGGCTCCGCGCGGGTTCGCGAGCCGTCTGGAGGGGCGAGCACTGGACAAAAAGACAAACACCACCCTTTGTATATTGCCCTGTTAAGTTCTACATGGACTGCAAGAATTCTTACTAAAGCCACTCATTTGGAGCTTTTATTTATGGACGTCCAAATCGTCATATTTCCTGAGACAAAGGTTGCTGCCATTGAACATCTCGGCTCACCGCAACTCGAACACGACACTGCGCGAAAGCTGGTCGCTTGGAAACTTGAGAATCGCTTGTTGGATCCATTGAAATTCAGAAGCTATGGCGTTCATTACACAGATCCACGTACTACGCCACCTCACGAGCACCATGTCGACTTCTGCCTTTCAATTGAAGAGGACGTTGGCCCAAATTCTTGTGGCATTGTCAACAAAACAATTCCGCGTGTCCGATGCGCTCGCGCCCGAGACATTGGCTCCCGTTCGAACAACAGGGCTGCGGTTTACCTGTACGAAAAATGGCTGCCTCAAAGCGGTGAATCACTTGGCGATTTCCTAATTTTCTTCCATTACGTCAACGTTGGGCCAAATGTAAGGGAAGGAAAAATGATAACTGACGTGTACTTGCCATTGAAGTGAAATTCATGATTTCGGTTGACCAGCCAGAAGACGGCTGCGGATGTCGCCAGATTCTTCAACGTCCACCCATCTACCGTGTCCCCGTTTACGGCAACAGGGCGAAGTGGCTGGCGTAGCCAGGTGTCCGCGAATTGCTGTCGCAAATCGACCATGACCCGGAACACAAAAGGGCGGAGCTGGAAAGGTCCTTGCCTTGTGCCTTGGAAACTTGTCAATTATTGACAAGTTTTGACAATTGGGTTATCCTTCTGAAAACTCAGAGAACATGAGGTTGACATGCCTATGAACGTCAATTTAACACCACAGCTTGAAGACATGGTAAGGCAAAAAGTGGCGTCTGGCCTCTATGCATCGGCAAGCGAAGTTGTCCGCGAAGCCTTGCGCCTCATGGAAGATCAAGATCAGGTCCGCGCGTCAAAACTCGCACAGTTGAGGCAAGATATTCGTGACGGGCTTAATAGTGGCGATCCCACACCGTGGAACCCCGAAGAAATCAAACAGGAAGGCCGCAAAAGGAGAGCTGCCCGCGCAACCGCCCAACCTGAGGTTTAGATGCCCGTTATTGTCAAACGCCCACGTGCAAAAAGCGACCTTGCCGAGATATGGGATTATATCGCAGACGATACCGAGGCCCGCGCCGACACCTTCGTTGAAAAGATCGACCAGAAGCTTCAGGCATTGGCCGCACGGCCCAATATAGGGCGCTTGCGTGATGAACTGGCCGAAGGGATGCGAAGTTTTCCGGTATGCCGATACATCACCTTTTATCTGCCCCTGCCGGACGGCATTGAAGTTGTCCGCGTCCTTCACTCTGCGCGTGACCTCAACTCTATTTTCCGTACCGACGACGATTGACTCGCGTTCACTGTCTTCCGGCCAAAGCCCTTGGCAATTTTTAAGGGTGGCGTTTGTCTTTTTGTCCAGTGTTTGCCCTTCCGGACGGCTCGCGAACCCGCGCGGAGCCTAGTCCGTGATTTTGGAAATCAGACAAAATCGTATTTTGTGGGGAAAAGAGGGTGGCGGGCGAGCACCTTTAATCGTGGTTGTGGTGTCGATCCTTTTGCTTAACATACGACTTTAGAATGGCATTAATCAGGGTTTGATAGCCTTTTCCGGTACTCCGGAAATAGTCTAAAACATCTTGGTCAATCCGCATATTCAATGTGGCTTTAGGTTTTGGCAGTTCAGCCGTTGCGCTGTCCCAATCGATAACCATGTCTGCTTCGTCGGGATCAGAGGCAACCGCCGCTTCAATTTCGGCGGCTGTCATGCTTGCGGCCTTTTTCCAATCCGAGCGGGAGCCTTCCTTTTCGACCATCTCGTCAAGTTCCTTAGCCGTGTATCTCACGGTATGCTCTTTCCTCGCCATCTTGTGCCCTCCTGAACGATATGATCCGTCTTTGCTCGCCTCGCCATGTCCAAACAACCGTGTAAAATCTGTTTTCGATTTGCGCTACGGAAATAAAGCGAGCTTCATCCTTCTTGTGTGACGATAAGGTCGTTACAGGCCGTCCGTCGAAAACCATCCGCGCGTCCCAAAAGTCAAGACGGTGCTTCTCAAGGTTTTTTTGGCGCTTTGCTTCGTCCCATTCAAACATTATAACTTTGCATAGATGATTTGTCTATACACGTCAAGGAAAAGAATGTTCGTGGGGAGGATAGGCCATAAGATATTGCCGGGGTCAGCTTGCGGGCGTGGGCGACCTGTTGCACTGACAGCAACCGCTTGCGGCCCATTCGTACCCCGTGAGCCATAGCCGCAGCGCGGCCCGCCTTTGTCCGTTCTTGGATCAACGACCGTTCAAGTTCCGCGAGAATTCCGACCATTTGCCTCATGAAGCGGCCTGTGGGCGTTTCCGTGTCGATTGCTTCCGTTAGTGACTGGAAGGCCACGCTTTGCGCCTTCAGATCGTCCAGCAGGATTATAAGGTCACGCAACGACCGGCCCAGCCGGTCAAGTTTCCAGACCATCAGCACGTCGCCAGCCTTGAGAGCCTTAAGGCGCTTTGCCAACGCTGGCCGTTTTGCGTTCGCGCCCGTGGCCTTGTCGGTGAATATCTTGCCGCACCCTGTCCCTCGCGAAGCGATAGAACCAAAGGGAGCTATTTACCGGGTTTTGGTCTTCCGTGGAGACTCGCGCATACCCTATTTTCATGACCCTCTTTTGTCCTTGATTTATGACATTGATAGGCCCTTGATATCACAGGGACGGGCGACAGTGTCAAAGATCCTGATTTACGACACAGCGCTACCGGCGAGGTTTGAGAGACTTTGACGGCGGGCTTGTTATCAGGCTATGGCGTCCAAGCCCTTCTTTCGTACCAGTGACAACAGTTTAAGAGAAGGCCCGCGAGGTTGTTTTTCACCCCGCTCCCACTGGCTCACTAACCCGACTGTCACGTTAAGGTAGTGAGCGAACACCGCTTGACTGACGCCCGCCTCTTTTCTGACTTCCGCAATTTCTTTTGCCGAAAGCTTTTCTACGGTTGTAAGGCACGATACATCAAAATCGCGCATCGTCTTTGCGTCTATCAATCCAATGCGATGCAGGCCTTGCGCCGTTTCGTGCAGAGCTTCCAAGGCGTCGCTTTGATATTTTTTTGCCATTCTAAATTACCTCCTGTAACTCCCCCTCGTTCAGGGCTTTCGTGATACCTGCCTCAGTGAAGCTCAAATAAATCTGCGCCAACTTCTGATATTCAGCCAGTTCAAAGGCGGTAAGGTTGGCTTTTGTGCTCTTGGGGAAGCCATATACAAACACCGCGCGAGTTCCCACGCGGTAAACGATTATTGTTCTGTAGCCGCCCCTTTTACCTTCACCTGTCCGTGCCACGCGTTTTTTGATAAGGTCCCCGCCCAACTCACCATCATTCAGGCCCTTTTCTGCCTCCTGCACAGCGTCAGCTAACTTTTCGTCGCCGATACCCGCTTTTCGCGCAAAACGCGTAAACCACTTGGTTTTGAATATCCGCACCCAGTCCCCCTCACGCATTATACTATAACACGTAGTGTTGTATTTCAAGGTCTAATGTTCACGAACCGGGTTTTGTGTCAAGATCCTTAATAGGTATGGAAAAGAGGGAAACCGAACGGCTTCCCTCCAAGTTTACTATTGACTGCCCTTACTTATCAGCCAGTTCATGAGTTCCTTTTCGAAGATTTCTATGACGTGGTCCGCCTCTGCCTTGAAAAGGGTGCTCTTCGTCACGGCATATCCGGGTCCGGAGACCTTTTTGAGTTCCTGCGCCACCTTGTAGGCGGCAGCAAGCACATCCCCGCTTTCATCAATGAGGGTATCGGGGATGCCCCGTTCGAATGCCTCGCGGGGGGAGAACGGACGCGCCATCAACAGAACCTCACGCCACCAGCGGCTGGGGATGGAGCTGCGGCAGACCAGGGAGATCCAGCTCGGGATCATCATGCCGTTCGCCACCTCGTTCATCTGCATGTGGAAGGGCCCGTCCTGGACCATAAAGCGGTCGCAGGCGCAAGAAAAGATGAACCCTCCAGCGACAGCATGTCCCTTGTACGCCGCGATCGTCGGGATAGGAAAGAGAAGGACGCGGAGCATCGTGGTTGCAAAAGTCTTCTGAAAACGGAGCTGCTCCAAAAGATTCTGGGTGGGGAGGAGCTTCAGGTCGAGGCCGGCCGAGAAAATTCCGGGTCGGCCCGTAAAGATAAGGACAGCCGCTTTATCGGCTTGGGCATGGTCGAGCGATTCGTTGAGTTCGTTAAAGAATTCCCAGTTCATGGCGTTCGCTTTCCCGTCGTCCAGCGTTATCCGGGCGATTTGATCCTCTATAGAGTATTTCATTTTAGCCATCTCTTTTACCTCGCTTTCATTTTGATCAATCTCAGTTCGGGCTAGCATTTAGGAATCTCTTTGAATTAAACCTGAATAATGCGTCAACTTGACTGTCGAAAATCATGAGCCTATTTCCAGGCCGGATTCCATCCGAAAAAACTTTTGGAATGCCAAATGTCCACAAACCATACGATACTGCAACCAAAACCCGCAAGAAAGAATTTTCTGAAAACCATTCAACCGGTACCGATCAGGCTCCTAAGCCGGGGCCTATGTCTTCCCATGAAATACTTTTGAGACGGCTATGCCAAAGATTGGGTAGGCACAGCGGCAGCAGTGATAGGCTTTGTCCTACCGGGGAAAAAAGTGATTGACACGCAGCCTATTAGGTGTACATACATGTATTGAAGTCTCGGTTTCTTCGTTTTATCGATATTTCCGTTGCGCGGAATGACTCAGATGTGGGCGCCAAGGTATGAGGCACTACTAAAAGTTTTGGCCGGGCTTGGACACCATGGCAGACAGACAGAACGTGTTGGACAATGCGAGAGGCAGGGAGGCGGGACGCAGTTGCGCTTGCTATAATTTGCGCAGGGCCGCCCGCGCTATCACTCGACTCTATGATGATTTCCTGAGGCCAAGCGGCCTTAGAGCCACTCAGTATTCAGTGCTGACGGCGGCCAAATTGCGGGGACCTATCTCGTTGACGAAACTGGCAAAGTTGACCGTGACCGAGCGGACTACGCTCACGCGAAACCTAACCATCCTCGAGAAGAAGGGCTTCATCCTCATCGAACCGGGAAGAGATCGCAGACAACGGCAGGTGACTATCACCGAACAGGGTCTGGAGGTGCTGACGGCGGCAATACCATTGTGGGAAACGGCGCAGGCACATATTGAGAAGGGACTCGGCGAAAATCGCATGGGGAACCTGCTCAAAGATCTATCGGAGATCACAGTCCTGGCTCGGGTTAAATAGGGTCGTTTTTTCGGAGATTTGCGTGTATATACACTGGTGCGCAGGAACCAAATCGGCATGATCCGGAGATTTACCGTTCGCCTTCCGGTAAGAGAGGGCCTTAAAGCATGAAACGAGAAAGGGAGGAAATGAGCAAACTATTTGAAGAGAGTGCGTTGAAGGGGATGCGGCTGTCAAACCGGTTCGTCAGGTCCGCGACCTGGGAGGGTATGGCCGCCGAGGATGGAGGGGTAACGCCGAAACTGATGGAGACGATGAATGCTCTTGCCAAGGGCGGCGTTGGGTTGATCATCAGCAGCCACGCCTACGTGCGGCCGGAGGGGCAAGCAGGCCCGTGGCAGTTGGGCATCTATAAAGACGAACTCATTCCAGGGCTTCGGGAAATGGCTGCTTCGGTCCATGAGCGGGATGGCAGGATGGTGATGCAACTTTCACATGCTGGCAACTTTGCGGCTGAGAGATTAATCGGCCAGCCTCCGCTCGTTGTCTCGGACTTTGAGGGCCTCGCCAAATCGCCGCGCAAAGAAATAACGGCCCGGGATATCCGGGAGATCGTTTCAGCCTTCAGGGACGCGGCCGAGAGAGCCAAGACGGCTGGTTTTGACGGGGTGCAGATCCACTGCGCACATGGCTATCTCCTCAACCAGTTTCTTTCCCCGCTTTCAATAAGCGTTCCGATGAATACGGGGGAAGCGTGTCCAACCGCGCCCGCATCCATCTGGAGATATACCGCGCCGTCCGTGAGGTTGTGGGCAATAACTATCCGATACTGATCAAACTGAACTGCCGGGATTTCGACGAGAACGGATTGAGCCTGGACGATTCCGTTCGAGTTGCAGGCCTGCTCGCCGACGCCGGTTTGGATGCAATTGAAGTAAGCGGCGGTGTGCTGACGGCGGGCGCACTTTCTCCGATCCGCTCCGGAATAAATTCCGTGGAAAAAGAAGCCTACTTCCAAGAGGAGCTTCGCGCCTTCAGAAAGGCTGTATCCATCCCGCTCATCCTGGTGGGCGGCATAAGGTCGTTCGAAGTGGCTGAAAGGCTCGTTGACGAAGGAACGGCAAATTACATCTCCATGAGCCGGCCTTTTATCAGAGAGCCCGATTTAATCAATCGCTGGAAAGCCGGGGACCATCGCAAGGCGGAGTGCAAATCGGACTTCCTTTGTTCTAAACCGGGACGTGAAGGAAAGGGGATCTATTGTGTAACCGAGGAGCGTGAGAAGGCGAAATGAGGAATCAGGAATTAGGAGCGGGGAGTGGGGAGCAAAAGCTTCCCGCTTCTCGTGGTGTTGGGGCGGATCAGGCGAAAACTCCTCGCTTCGCGAGGCGTGCAAGGGAAAAAGCGGACACAACATCCCCTGATGGACAATTATTCAAAGCTTACTATTTTTGACCTGCTCAACAGCGGAAATAAAGTTATCCGAATAATGTATCAGGTTGCGGGCTATGATCAGCATTGCCTTAAATGCTGATTTATGGCTGCTATCAACCGGTTGCCTGCCAAGTAAGATTCGGCTCAGATGCGGGCTGAATAAGTTCCTGACCGGTCATTTTCCTCTCCAATCCATCTTTGGAAGGGCAGGAAAAACACAGCGGCCGACTTTGCCGAGGTGAGTATGTCAAAGGCGGCAGCATGCTCCGGATCTACGACCAGTTTAAGTCTTCCGATGAGCGGATCGGTTGGTGAAGCAACACCAACCAAAGGGCTGCGCCAGAAATCCATGTCCCCATTGTCGCGCTTCCAACGGGATATTTCGGTTTCAATTTCGTTTTTAAGCCATCCCAAAGTAAACATAGCTTTCCGGGCTTTGCGAAACTGCCTATAGTGTCATATAAGGTGAAATTCTCCTACGTTGATAAGGTGAAATTCTCCTACGTTTATCAGGTTTTTCGGATGGACATGAAGAGGATGAAAGAGAGGATTTATAGTGGAAATACTTCCTGGAGTACATCTGGTCGACAAAGTGGTTATGCCCGGACCGGGCGGCAACAGGCCCGTCAATGTGGGCCTGCTGGTTGACGGCGTTACTGTTACGGTCATCGATGCCGGGCCTCCCGGGGCGGAAGACGCGATCTGCGAATATTTAAGGCAAATCGGCTGTTCTGTGTCGCAGGTACGCCGGATTATTTTGACCCACCATCATGTGGACCATACCGGATGTCTGGCCGGATTGGTCAGGCTCACCGGCGCCGAAGTGTGGGCGCATAAGGACGATGCCGGCTTCATCGAAGGTTCGGCGGCCCGTCCGGTGCAGGAAATGTCGGCAGAACGGATACGGGCCTTCATGCCCGGTGCAACATCGGAGGATATCGCCGCTTTCAGGGAGCGGATGAAGGAATACATGCGGGCCCTGCCTGCTAAAGTGGACCTGCGTCTTTGCGGCGGGGAAGAGCTATCGGTACTGGGCGGCTGCCGGATCGTGCATACGCCCGGTCACACACCGGGACACATCTGTTTGTATGTGCCCGCTCAGTCCCTTTTGATCGCAGGGGACCTGCTGCGCTATGAGCAGGGACAGATCGGGGGGCCAATACCCGAGTTTACAGCAAACCTGGAGGCGGCGGCGGAATCCGTGCGCAGGGTGGCCGGACTGACTATTGAAGCCATGTATGGCTACCACGGGACATTTTTAGCGGCGGGGGCCTGCGGCTGGTCAACTCTCTTTTGGTATAATAGCCGGCCTTCAAAAACGATGGATCAAACCCCGGAGACAAAAACAATGGTCTCACCGCAGAGACCGGTCATAGACAAGTCAACAAGTCCAGGGATGTCGATGCCATCGATTTACAGGAAAAAGCCCACAACGTATCTTGTAGCCACAAACAGAATACAGACGCTCAGAATGACTTTGATTACCCGCGCGGGCACGTATTTCTGGCAGCGGGCGCCAAGATACATGCCGCAAAGGCCGCCGGCCCCGAAAAGTGCGCCCAAGACCCAGTCGGGCGCCACGACCATATTTGTATTCAAATACATGCCGAGCAACTGGTAGAATAGAACGCCGGCAACCGACGTGATGAAACTGCCCATCAAGGCTGCACCGGCTATCGTGTAGACGGGCATATTAAAAACGGCCACAAAGAAAGGCGCCACCATGGCCCCGCCGCCGATTCCATAAATCCCCCCTATGATGCCAATGATGAAGGTCATCGCAAACACCCAAACGGGAGGAAAGGTATAGGTCTCGCCCGCAAATGTGTATTCGACACAGCGTAGCGAGAACTTGGTATCGGTAACACACATCGGAACCTTGGCGCCTGGCTCTTGTCCTTTCTTGACCAGCGCACCTCCTCCCACGGCAGTCATGGTGCCCAAGGCCAATCGCATACCGATGTAGAGGAGCACGAGTCCCACAAAAAACTTGAAGTTTTTTGGGTCAGGGAGATAAGCCACGCGCACCCATGCGCCGATAAACACTCCCGGCAACGTCCCGATGATCACTACCCAGGTAAGCGGCCACACCATCCGCCCTTCACGAATGTAGCGATACACTCCGCTCGGGATGGCGACGACATTGAAGACCAGGTTGGTGCCACTCACAGACGGGCTGGTATATCCAAGAACGCTCACTTGGAAGGGCAAAAGTAGAAACGCCCCTGAAAGCCCTCCCATCGATGTAAGAAAGGAGACGACAAAAGCAACCAGCGGGGGCAACAAAACCCACGTTCTCACCCCGGAGACAGGAAACGTCATGTACAGTAAATCCGGAAAAACTCCCACAAGTCTCTTCCCCGTTGCACTCGAACTGTAGACGGATTACTTCTCACCCATTTGGATCTGTTAAAACGGAAATACTTACGCTGTGCAAGAAATAAGTGTGATCTATCACTCAAGGTCAACGTTCGTTTTTGTCTGAACGATATCGGCGTGGGGAGAAATGGTGCAAATGGGGTCACGACAAGCGATTCAATCCGGCTTCATGGCTCCAATATCAGGTGCGCAACCGAAGTTTTTTCGGGCAAAGACCCAGCCTGAACATGCGTTTGGGGTGCATGACACTGAAGTTGGTGCATTATTCCGGTTAAAAGTGAGCCGAACCCCGGGGAACTCGTTTTCTTGATGCTTCGTGATTTTACTAATTGGTGAAAGTTTCATGATTCGATCAATCCAGGTTAAGAATAAAACAAATATTCACCCTTCCTGCATTTCGAGGTTACCGCTGATTTATCTTTGCATCTTTTCGTAAAATCCCGGCGATTCTCCGCACGGCATCACAAAAATTAATAACTAATTAAAACAGATAGTTAGCAGGACGTAAGGCATGGCATTGCCCTTGCTCTGCACTTATGCGGCGATGACATAGCAGTCTTTTGTTTGTGCCGGCGCTGAATCCGGGCTGGGTTATTTCCACCGCCAATCCGATTTCAACATGCAGTTTGGATGCATAGCGCAGAAGTTGATGCATTATTCCGGCTAAAAGGAAAGAAGGAGGAGAGCGGAAATGAAAGTTGATGAGATTAAAAATGTATGTGTTGTGGGTGCAGGGAACATGGGGCATCAGATTGCGATGCAGTGCGCCCTTTACGGCTACAAAACGGTCAGCACGGACGTGATCCCTGCGGTGCTCGAAAAGGCCGAAAAATTTGTCGATAAATATCTGCCGGAGCGTGTCCAGAAGGGAAAGTTAACGGAAGATGCCGCGAAAAAAGCCCGCAGCCTTATCTCTTTTACAGGCGATCTGAAGGAAGCCGCCAAGGATGCCGACGTGGTTATCGAGGCGATCCTGGAAAGAATCGAGCTAAAGCGGACACTCTTTGCCGATCTGGACAAATTGGCTCCAGCAAAGGCCATTCTTGCCACTAACAGCTCTTTTATCGTCAGCTCCCGCATCGCCGATGTCACCAAGCGTCCTTCGCAGGTCTGCAACCTCCATTTCTTTAACCCTGCGTTGGTCATGAAGCTCGTCGAAGTAGTCCAGGGTCCTCATGTCTCGGACGAAACGGCGCGATGTATGCTGGACTTCTGCCTGAAGATCGATAAGGTACCCGTCCATGTCAGGAAAGAAGTAGACGGTTTCCTCCTGAACCGTATTTTCACCGTTATCGGGAAAGAGGCCCAGTGGATGCTCGAGATGGGCGTGGCTTCCTTTGAGGATATCGACAAGGCCTGTGTCTATGGCGCCGGCCATCCCATGGGTCCCTTCCGCCTCAATGACCTGACGGGCCTCGACTTGTCCTATGACATTGCGATGGGCCGGTTTCTAGTAACGGGCGACAGGGCAGACCTTCCGACACCCAGTCTTGTGAGGAAGGTTGCCGAAGGCAAGTTCGGCCAGAAGACGGGTGAAGGCTGGTACAGCTACAAGAAATAACCGATTTTCATTGGTTCATCAATTGAGCACCTTCCGGCTCGCACAATCCGGAAGGTGCTTCTTCCTTAAGATTTCTGTTCCGGTTCCCGGAGCCCGTCGAGGGTATTTATCGAATAATGCGAAATTGGCCGCGTTTTGTTTAGACCGGCAGATTGAATAGACTATATGACGTGGCGTTTCTGCATCAGGCACCTCCATGCTCTGGGCGCGTTTGGAAGATTAGATTCGAAATGACTGGATATAAGTGAAAGAACCTCAAAATAGGGCTCTACTGCCAATACTATATCTCCTGCAGTCCGTTGTGGCGGACCGGGACTTTTACGATCCTCATCAGCGTTGCCAACGAGTGTCAACCACAGCCCCCCTTTTTCCAAATGTGCGGCAACATTTTGGGCAAACCTTTTTCGGTCGTTTTCAGAACTGAATGAGTGAAAACAGCCTCTGTCAAATGCGAAACCAAAAGGAGCACCTTCAATTTTGCTGTTAAGAAAATCTGCGAGTATGAGATCGCATTCTACGTTGACCTTAGAGGCTTTTTCTTTTGCTTTCTCCAGGGCAATGTCCGAAGTATCAGTACCGGTAACCTGAAATCCGTTCTGCGCAAGCCATATGGAATTGTCTCCGGTTCCACAGCCAATATCCAGGGCTTTGCAACTCAGAATAGGTTTTTGGGTCACAACTTCGACAAGATTGAAATCCGGCTTGCCGATGTCCCAAGGAGTGTCTCCCGATTTGTATCTTTCTCTGAAACGATCTTCGATTGTCATCTGATTACTCCTTATAGAAATAATAACATAAATTTAGCAGAAAATATTTAGAACTTCCCCATCCAAGCGATATGACTGCTGTCAACATACTGCAATATCACCTATAAATGGATATTTAGGTAGACTATTACCCACTTCCTGCCCTCTAAAAGCTCTCTTGACACTTGCTGTGACTGTTGCCAGGGTATAAAGTAAGTGTGGTTTGCCCCTCGCATTGTGATTTGTCCCCACTCGCGCAGTTAAAAAGAGGTGAGCCAGTTCAAAAATTTGCAATCAGGAGGGGGATTTAAATGAAAAAATGTACGAAAACCTTTTTGTTGATTTCAGGCGTTTTGCTATTTCAGATTTCAGCAATATCTGCTTCGGCAGACGAGTTATGGGTGAAACCATCGGAGACTGAAACAAGTTATGGTAATTGGGGCGTCACGAGCACCGGTGTTGCCTATTTCAGTTTCGCCGTACCCAATGACATGACATCTTTCACCAGTGCAAAGATTGTAATAATTCCGACAAAGGCTTTAAATCTTCCGTACAATGTAACCATTACGGTTGCAAGTGGTGGAGAAAGCTATACCAGTGGCGTTGCGTCCTACAATCTCTCATATAATGTGCCTGTTGCTGGTGTAAAGGCACTCCAAGAAATCGATGTGTCCAGCATATTACCGACAACACTGAATCCGGGTCAGGATCACATTTCGATTTACTTTGCCTCTAAAGCCGCAGATCAGGCATCCATCAGGGTCATAGGGCTTCGTTTTATGTATGCTGGAACGGTCATAACGAATGGAACAAATACAGCGATCGGCTTAGCAGCCTTGCCTTCCACCACCGGCGGCGCGAACACCGCCATCGGAGTTCAGGCGCTCTACTCCAACACCACCGGCAACAATAACACAGCCAGTGGAGTTGAGGCACTCTACTCCAATACCACCGGCGGGGCGAACACCGCCAGTGGAGTTCAGGCGCTCTACTTTAACACCACCGGCTACTCTAACACCGCCGGCGGAGTTGAGGCACTCTACTCGAATACCACCGGCTACTATAACACCGCCAGCGGAACTGGAACGCTCTACTCCAACACCGACGGCTACGATAACACCGCCAGCGGAGAAGCTGCGCTCTACTCAAATACCGCCGGCATCTATAACACCGCAAGCGGAGTTCAGGCGCTCTACTCCAACACCACCGGCAACTATAACACCGCCAGCGGAATTGGGGCGCTCTACTCCAACACCATCGGCAACTATAACACCGCAAGCGGAGAAGCGGCGCTCTACTCCAACACCACAGGCAACGGCAACACTGCCTTGGGCACAGGATCTGGCTTCAGTACCTCAGAATTTACAGGCAACTACAACATTTATGTCGGTTATAATGTACAAGCGGCATCGTCAACCGAATCCGAAACGATCAGGATCGGCAGCGGTCAAACCGAAACCTTTGTTGCCGGTATATCCGGAGCTACTGTCACCGGAAGTGCCGTTTATGTGGACCCCAACACCGGTCAGCTCGGAACCGTTACCTCATCTCGCCAGTATAAGAAAGATATAGAGGATATGGGAGATGCCAGCAGCGAGCTCATGAAACTCCGGCCTGTCACCTTCCATTACAAACCGGAATATACACAGGGACCACGCTCACTTCAGTATGGCTTGATTGCCGAAGAGGTTGCCGAGGTCTATCCTGATCTGGTTCAGTATGATCCAAAAACTGGCCAGCCGCAGACGGTCTATTATCACCTTGTAAATGCCATGCTGTTGAACGAGGTGCAAAAACAGCAAAAAGAGTTATCGGCACTGAAGACGGAAGTATCGGCTCTGAAGGGGCAAAATAAAGAATTGGAGACCCTTAAGGAACAAGTCCGAGAGCTATCAGCTCAAATGGAGCAAAATAAGGAATCATCCCGGAGCTTTTCAAAACTCGAAACCCGGCTCGACAGGTAGGGCTGTTTCACGAGGGGAGGAGCGAATGGCAGAACGGATTATTTTGGGTGTGCAGGTTAGCAATCGTTTGGAGAACATTATGGACGTGCAAAAAATCCTGACGGAGTATGGCTGTAATATCAAGACACGTCTTGGCTTGCATGAAGTCACAGAATCGGACTGCTCTACGGTCGGCTTGTTGATCCTTGAGACTTATGGCAATGAGGCCGATATTCGCAAGATGGAATCAAAATTGAAAAAGATAAAGGGTCTGACAGTTAAGAAGATGGTTTTTCAACAATAGAACGTAAGCGGCTGCGGCCTCCGGCTAAAGAGCGGCATACCAGCGTCCCTAAAGCCTTGCTCTGTAAGAAAGTATAACCTATGTCAGTATTCCTGTTAATCAGACATGCAGCTAATCCTACTATAGGTAAACTCCTTCCCGGGAGAATGCCTGGAGTGCATTTGAATGAGGAAGGGAGGACCCAAGCCGAAGAATTGGCCGAACGGCTAAGCAGAATTCCCATTGATGCTATCTATTGCAGTCCTCTCGAACGCACGGTTGAAACGGCACTTCCACTTGCCAACCTCTTTGGACTGGAGATCCACCCCAGCGAAGAACTGCTCGAGATTGACATCGGCGACTGGACCGGCTGCGAACCCCGACATTTGACCAATGATCCGCTATGGAAGAGCTACAAGACTTTTCGTACCGGAACAAGGCCACCCAACGGCGAATTCATCATAGAAGTGCAGCAAAGAATGGTGACGGCTTTAGAACGACTACGAAGGGAATACCCTCAGGGGACTGTGGCAATTATAAGCCACGCAGACCCGATCAGGACTGTTCTGGCGCACTACGCCGGCATTCCGCTGGACTTTCTCTTTAGACTGGAAATCAGCCTGGTTTCCGTAAGTATAATTTCAATCAGCGATTACGGCCCCAAGATCCTGTGTACCAACAACCCGAGTACCATCCTTGTTTGATCCCGAGGTTCGGACGTACTTATTCGCCCCCGACCCTGTAAGTCGTGAAAAGATCGGGAATACGGTTTGATCCCCTATGCTCTCGGACTGGCTTTGGAACCGGCGGGCAGAGATTATCCCGAATAACGCCATGATCGAGCAAGTGCCGGTGTCGTTGATGGCTCTAAAGAATACGGGGACATCATAGACGTAGGGCAGATCACTTCTTACAACCAACCCAAGCCGGTTGCCGCTGACCCCAACCGCCGCGCGCTTACGGTAAGCCAATGGATGAGCCAATTTTTCAATACCACGTCGAAACCGGCTGGTCACGGATTCACGCGGGAAATGGTAAACGGCACCGCATTGGCCGCTTGTTATTCCTTCTATCCGAAGGCTAATATGCCGATCAAGGTCATCGTTCTTGACGATACCGATAAAATGGACTGCAGCCCATACGGCTGTCTCGACGCACCCCGCTATAATTGGCTAATAAATGAACTCGAAAGCGGCCAGACCGCCGAAGAGCTCATGATCATTTGTTCGCATATCCCGGTGTGGGCCGACGGGTATCAATCTCCGGATAGTGACCCTCCGCATACATTTTGGAATCCGGATTCCTATGTCCCCGAGTCAACTCCTTTGGCGCCCGACCAGTACTTGGTAACCACAATCACCAGCACCTATTCAAACGTCGTCTTGTGGATCGCGGGACATGTCCACCGCAACGCCATCACTCCACAACCTGATGCCGGTAATCCCGGATTGGGGATACGGCTTCCGGGAAATCGAAACCCCATCGTTAAGGGACTTCCCTCAGGAGTTCCGTCGCTTCGAGATCGCCCTCAACAGTGACCTTGAAACTCTTTCAATCCTTGTGATCGATGTCGATCCCGCTGTCAATCCGGCCCCTCTCCCGGACGGGTCGCAGTCGCCCGCGTTGGTATCGCGCTCTTATTCGATCGCAGCCCAGCAGATATTCAATATTCCGATATGGCAGCCGCAATGGCAGTCGCCTGATATGGATTCCCCGTCCGGCGTCTGTAATGCGCAGCTTTTCATAAAATTGAGTCAACTGACTCCAGGATTGCAGGCCGAGCTCAGGTCATTTTTCGGATGATTTCCCTGGGGCGCCTGGCGGAGCGTATGGATCGGGGGCTAAATTGTGCAGGCCCGATGGCAGGAAGATCCGATATGTGAGATATCGAGATCTACCGGACACCGGTTTTTTTAACAAGACTCAACTTGCCGGTCTTGACGCCAAATACGTTACACCGCTTGACAGAGGGGAGCAGAAAATCAATAGCAACCCGATGCTGATCCGGCATTTTGTCGCTGTACTCCACAAAGTAGCTTTTCCCGCCAACCTCCAGACGGAACCGGTCGCCGAATGTGAAGCCCTTGGCCAGGTCCGGTGAGAGGGCGATCAGATGATAATGATCGCGGTGCGTTATCCTGCGCCCGGATGCGGTTATGTCGGGGTTAATTTTTTTTGTGCATCGGGGGACCGCTGCATAGGCTGTAACTTTTACCATCAATGCCGAGTTGATATCCAGTGGTAACGCCGGACAGGGCGCAACCTCCACCGGCAGGCAGACTTCGACCGGTTTGGAACGTGCAGGGATCAACGAATTGGCTGTAGCCCTTACCATGAGAACTGGAAACGTGGCGACCACGCAGATGGCAAAGGTTGCCCGGCTTTTGAAGAAATCTCTCATATGAAGCAAGTTAGGGTCGGAAGACCAGGTTTTCATGCGGGGGTAATCATGTATTTGGGTATGCGGGAGGCAGTACATCGATGGTTGCTATCCTGTTGACCAAAAATGCGGGAACGATCTTGATTAAGCCATGGTTACATTACTTGCTTGTTATCCCTCCACGTAGGATAATTGAACGAACCCTGCGGACGGACTCATGATGTTGCTGCTGACCGTAATCCTGAAATCGAGACACTTTATCCTTTTTGGAGGAGGATAATCTTGGATATCCCAAATCTCGGAACTGATCGAAAAAGAGACCTTTTTGAGGTCCTTGTCTTACTTTTTTTTCTGATGCCTTCGATGATAGCCTCCTTTTTTACTATGAAAGGCGGAAACCCACACTTTTCGATTTTGTCATGCTCACTCATTTTCAATGACATTGCCTATATAAGCCTGATCGCCTTCTTCCTTTGGCGAAACGGCGAACCCTTCACAAACATTGGGTGGAAATTCGATGGAATGAAAAAAGAAGCCGCCCTGGGCGTCGGGTTATTCCTGCCCTTGATGGTCTGCGTGTGGTTGATCGAAAAAGGTTTCCAGCACCTTGGATTGTCTTCCGATATGAATCATATGCCTAAATTTCTGGCCTTCAATGGTCCTGGGGAAATCGTGCTGGTCTGCCTCCTGATAATAATAGTTGCGATAGCAGAGGAGACGATTTTTCGGGGCTACCTTATGCTTCGCTTTGGCCGCCTCACAGGCAGCCTCTCAGCTTCAGTCATAATTTCATCGGTTTTATTTACCCTGGGACATGGCTATGAGGGACTCGCTACTATGGTAACCATCTGCATCTCAGGCATGATTGTGGCCCTGATTTATGTCTGGAGAAAAAGTTTGGTCGCGCCTATGGTGATCCATCTACTCATCGATTTATACCCACTCGTTTTGGCGCCACTGGGCGGAGTCCGATAAGATTCAATTGTCGATCATGAATTGAGATATAAAAAGTATGAGCTCCGCCATTGAGCCATTGAGAGGTGAACAAAAATGATACGCAACATGTCGAAGATGCCGGCGCTATTCGATCTATCATGTTGCCAGATTTGGCCGACTTAATGCTGCCCGCTCCAGTCGCCCTGCAGGCCATAAGCTTGAAAGTGCGGAAGCGGCTGCATTGCCTTGTCCTTGTCCCCGTCGTGGGCTGTCTCGATCCTGGTGCCGGCCCAATCGTTGTCTTCGAATGTATTGGCCGATTCGTTGTATCCCGGATGATAGCTGTTGCCTGCAGCCATTGAGCCCCCGGGCGCCCAAAAGACGAATGCAACGGCAAGAGGGATGGTGAATATCGACAGACTGAGAAGTTTCTTGTCCATTTTATACTCCTTATCATATCGTAATTATCCCGGGATAATTGTCACCAAATGGCGATTATAAATCTTTCCAAGATCTTAACTTAACAGCGAGCTTCCGCTGAGAGGATTCTCAAGGGCCATGGCAAGACAACCGAACTCTTTGCTGGAGGAGTTCCTGGACAAGAGCCTACCCCTGCCTCGAGTACATTGGGAGACAATCCCTCCCGGTGTGGATCCATGGCTTGTGTGGGATGGCTATGATGAAGGTATCGAAGGTTGGGTGCCCGTTTGGTTCCCCGCTCATGACCCTATAAACGGTAGATCCTATGGTGAGTTCGAGAGGGCTTATCTTTTCAATGAGGATCTCGAGAGGATCTTGAAGGCAATGCACCGTTGGCCGCTCTGGGGAAGCCCGACTCAGAAAAAGCATGCCGTAGCCATCGCTCTTCTGCAGTTGTTTTGCGAGGTGGGAAGTTTTTGTGCAAGGGTTTGAAGGGCTGCTACCTGCTTCGAAAAGTTCTCACGCGAAGACGCGAAGTCGCGAAGGAAATGACACTTTTCATGGTTCCAGGCTGCCCCTTAGGGACATGAACAACTGTTACGAAAAGACAATGGATTCCGGCCCAAAAGCGCCGCCGGAATGACGAGAGCGGGAGCCCCACCTCTTTTCATTGTTTCAGGGTGCCCCAGAAGGGGCGTGAAGAGCTGCTTTGGTTTTTTCATTTTTCCTCTCCGCATTCCAGGAATCCGGCCTCATAATTGACATTACATCCTAACTCACTATTTTCCCGCCATATGATGAATACAGGTGAGCAGCGTCCAAATCCGGCGCCTTGCGAAAGAAGTGATCTAGTGACAATCAAATAAAGGAGTGGGGAATGAAAAGACTGCGCAGTCTCGCTCTGTCTTTGTGTTTGTTTATCGCCGTTTGCGGATTGGCCGCCGCTGACGATACAGGCTCTCGATTCCGCGCGGGTCGACAGGGAACCATCATTTCAGTATCGGATATCCATTTCGACCCGCTCCTGACCACGGACAAGGCCGTGGCGGACAAAATCAAAAAATCCGGTTACCTGCGCTGGCGTGCAATCTATACCTCATCCAGCGACAAGCACATAAGCCCCGTTGGTGAGGAGACGAACTACAATCTTTTCGCATCCACCCTGGTCGAAATGAAGGGCGTCTGCCCCGCGCCGGATTTCATATTGTTTTCCGGTGACCTGCTGGCTCACAAATTCAGAAATTATCGCACCGAAGTTTTTTCTGACAACGAACGGGCGTACAGGGCTTTTGTGAAGGAAACCTTGAAATTCATCGGTGAAGAAGTTCACAGCACTTTCCCCCGCGTGCACGTCGTGTTCACACTCGGGAACAACGATTCTTACGGGGACTACGAGATAGAGCCAAACGGAAGTTTTCTTCACAACACGATGAATATCTTCTTCACCTATTACCTGAAGGCCGAGCCCGCCAAGCTGAATTCCTTCGCGAGCACCTTTGAATCGGGCGGGAATTATGCCTTTCTTCCCACAGTATCGAGTGCCAATCGCGTACTGTCAATCAACGACGTATTCTTTTCAGAAAAGAGCGGCTACAACGATTATGGATGGCAGCAGCTCAAATGGCTCGAGAAACAACTCAAAGCCGCAAAGAAAAACAAGCAGAACGTATGGATTGTTTTCCACATTCCTCCCGGTGTGGATGCCTGGAGTACAGTGAAAGAAGGGCATGTGGTGGCATTCTGGGATGCCCTCCGTAAGGATGGGGATTCCAGGACTTTTACGGACAAATTTCAAGAGCTCGTTCAGACGTATTCGCCTATCATCAAAGGAATATTCTCGGGCCATACCCATAAGGATCATTTCAGGCTTATTTTCGACAAGAGTCATAATCCACTGGCCTACGTCCACATAACGCCCGCAATAAGCCCCCAGTACGGCAACAATCCGGGATTTCAGGTACTGACCTATGACGCCGGGTCCTTCTCGGTCGAGGACTTCGATACTTATTACTACGATGGTGCAGCGTGGAAAGAAGAATACGATTTCGACAGCACCTACGGAAAAGCGGCCTATGATGCGTCGAATCTGGCGGCGATCTACAGCCATCTTTCTGATGATGCCGCTCTTCGCCGGTCTTTTGTGGAATACTATGACGTACACAACACGCAAGTGAACCTTATTACCGACAGCAACTGGAAAGCCTATTGGTGTGGAATCGGGAACTTGACCGACGACGATTTCAACGCGTGCTATCGATGAGCCGGAGACCTGCTTATTCTTTCGGCGGCCTGATCCCGGGGTGGCGCCCCGCGAAGCGCGAGACTGACCCCGGGCTATATTATGCAGCCCCCTTCGGGGCAGGAAAATCCTGACCAGGGCCGTTCTATTCGTTCACAACGACGCCGCTTTTGCTCTTGTACACGCCGTCAAGGACAAGGACGTGGTCCTGCAGCACGGCCTCCTCGCGCCCAAAATCGATGCGAGGGTCTCTAATGACGGCGAAGAGTCCCTCTTTCTGGCCCGGTTCGAAGTGTCCCGCGTACTCGTTGAGCTGACGCATCACACACACATTGATATCCCGCACGAGATAACTGAACAACTGATCTATGACCATATTTTCGATACCCTCGATTTTGGCCTTCTCAAATACGAGTTGGCCGTAAACGACTGTCGCGAAAATTTCGGCTACATTGAGCATGAAGTCCGCGTTGGCTTCCTGTTCTTTGGTCATGGGACTCTTGTTGCTGAAGGCACTGAAGACTTGTGCCTGTTCCAGGAAAATTTTGACATTGGACAATTCACATCCCTGAAATGCCTTGCGGTAATCAGCAAATTTGATTGTCTTTACTTTGCCGAATCCCTGGACAAAAGCATTGCGGCTGTCGTCTTTGACCATCTTGCCGTCGGGAATTTCCGGCAGGTCTAAATGATCGTTAAAATAGTTGCCGATGAATTTAACGGCCTGAGACATATTCACATGGGCGGTCCCTTCGAGGCGAACCGGGTTGCCGATCTGCCGGACGGCTGTTTCGGCAAAGGTACCGGTTTCGTAAGCCTTGGCGGCCATGACATTGTGCAGCGTGGTGACCGCCCTGTCGCACTCGGAGGCGGCGCGTGCTTTTTGAACGGGATTAAACAGCAGGTAGCGGCGGTCGGTCTCCGCATCGGCCTGGCGGAAATAGTCAGCCGCCCGGTAGCAGTAAAGCCTGGACATGAGGATGCGGGCCCACGACTCCAATAGCGCCCTTCGGATGTGAGGCATATCGGTGACCCGTTTGCCGTACAAATAACGGTTGTTGGCATGGGTGACCGCTTCGTAGAGCATATGCGTCGCCATACCGACGCTCTTCGTGCTGGTCTGGGTCTTGCCGATGTTCACGGTGGAGAGGCCCATTTCAAAAGCAGCTTTGCCGGTTTCAAGAATATCGGCATCCGTAATGGGGTATTCGATCATCTCGAACCTTCCCAGTTGCCCGGCGAACATGCCGACGACCTCGATATCGCCGCAATACTTGCAGTGGCGGTCCCGGGAGTCGACCACCCAGAAAACAAAGTCGCCTGTCTTTGCATTTTTTCCCATAACGCTGATCTTGGGCGCACGGGAAGAGTTGCCGATGTAGTATTTTTCACCGTTGGCGATGTATTTTCCGTCTCCGAGCGGCGTGATGTTGGCTTCGTTGCTGTAGAGGTCGGCGCCGTGATTGCGCTCCGACATGCCAAACGCAAAGACATGACCTTCTTTGAGAAGTTGAGCCAGTTCCCGTTTCTGTTGCTCGTTGCTGCCGATCCAGATGGGACCTACGCCGAGGATGGAAACCTGGTAGGTGTACTGATAGAGTCCGTAAAACCCTAATAGTTCGCTGGCGGCGGTGATCCGGTAGTGATCCCATCGGGCGTCAGCATCCCCATAGCCGGCGGGGGTCAACAACGTGGCAAATAGGCCGGATTCCTTGATGAATTGGTACCAGTCCGTAGGCAGGCGCTTCGAGCTGGCGTCGATACGCATCGAAAAGTTGCCCTTCTGCTCGAAAAAAGCCACTGTAAGATTGAATAGATCCTGCGTTTTAGTATCGCCCATTACCTGTTCCATCTCTTGCGGGTTCAAAAGCAAGTTCTTTTTCATCTGTTCTCCTTTAAATGCAGAGCCATTGGATTTGACATGAATAATGCGTCAACTTGATCCTCAACTGGAGCCTAACTGCATTTCCGGTTCGGATTCCATCCGAATCGAATGTCTGTAAATCTTACGATACCATAATAAGAACTCCCAATAAAAAACGCCGATCAAGAGCAGGGAGCGGGAAGCGGTGAAGAGCGAAGAGTGAAGAAGGGGGGCGGGGAGCAAAAAGTGCAAAAACCGGTCTCATCGACATATAACTTGAATGTTAGATTGGGAAATCGTATGGTTTGCGGGCTTCTATAACGAAGATCCATAACGGAGAGGGGATAAAAGATGAAGGCGACCCGGGATGTGCCGGAAGAAATGCTGGATAACAAAGACCTGTTCAGCAATGATTTTTACCAACGCTTCACCCTTCGCAAGGCGCCTCAGCCTCTCCGGATGAACGAACGCGTGGCCAAGGATTACCTGTTCCCGACCTTTTACGGAGATGTGAACTGCGCCATGGCCGTGTTCATGTGTTCGTATGAAAAAGCTTCCGCCCTCGTTGCCGAGCAATTGAGTCCCCGGATAGTGCCGGTGAAGATGACCAGGGGCCGCGCACTGGTGGTTTTTGCCTGTTATGAATATAAAAACGTCATGGGCGTGCGGCCGTACAACGAGGTCGTCATCGGCATACCGGTGATGGTCGAGCCCTGTTGCAATGTCCCGGTCCTGCCCATGATCACCGACAAATTCAAACGTTTCGGCTTATATGTCGCAGGAATGCCGGTAACCTCGAAAGAAAACACCATCAGGGGCCGCTTGATCTGGGGCCTGCCCAAGGTTACCCAGGACATCGACATTGTTCGTGAAGGCGGCAATTGCATTGTCAAGGCCATGGACAGCAACGGAGACACATACTTGTCTCTCCGTATCCCCATGGATGGCGCCCCTACGAAATTCGATGTGTCATCGTTATTGTATACACAAAAGGGAGGAAGGCTGCTGCAGAACCGGTCGGATTTTCGGGCCACATTCAACGTGAAAACACACATGCAGCTCCTTTTCAGAAAAGGTGTTAAACCTGCGAGTTCCTGCATTGAACTGGGTGATACCTCCTTTGCCCCCCTGCTCAAAAGGCTCGAAATAGAAGAAAGCCCCTTCCAGACCCGCTATGCAGAGCACATGTCTGCATGTTTCGACCTGCCCAATGTGCTGGCTCCCGAATGGGTTCAAACCCTTCCCGTGAGCGGCTTTCAACTGGATGATGAGGCCAGCATGAAATTATCGGGCAACGACCTGAAGATGGCCTTTTTCGGGGCAGGCGCAATAGGGGCATCGGCCGGAGGCTGGGTGGCCCCCTTCCACAAGGAAACCTATTTTCTCGACCAGGGGAAGATCCTCGATGCGCTGAAGACTGGCGGCATACGTCTCTATCAGGGAGATAAAAAAGAAAAGACCATAACAAACGTCCCTGTCAAGGTCATGGAAGATATTTCCGAGCTCAAGACTATGGACGTGATCGTCATCTGCGTAAAGAACTACAGCCTCGAAGCCGTTGCCCAATCGATCAAGGCCAATGCAAAAGATGATGTGATCATCGTCTCCGTGGCAAACGGGATGGATAACCAATTGATCCTCCCCAAATACTTTTCGAAAGTGATCTACTGCATTGCCGGCTACAACGCCTGGATGGCCCATCCGGTTACAGTGGGCTACCAGAAAAAGGGCCCTCTCGTTCTCGGAACACCGGATAACAGCCTGCGGACGGAGATGAACACCATTGCCGAGATCTTCAACCGGGGTGTGGAGACCGTGGTCACCGATCATCTCCAGGATGCGGTGCACTCGAAGATCGTGGTGAACCTCACCAATTCTCTTACGACCTTGGTAGGACAAGGATTCAAAGAGATATCCGGCCTCGATGCCTTCCAGAGGCTTCTTACGAATACGCTGTATGAAGGTATCCGGGTTGTGAGGGCCGCGGGCTACAAAGAGTGTAAGCTGGGCGGGATGCCGTCATGGACAACTATAACAGCAAGCGCGCTGCTGCCCCGGTCCCTTACCCGGCCCCTTTTCAAGAAGAACGTGGCCAAAATGGTCATGTCGAGCATGAGCCAGGACATCATCCAGCGTGGCGGCACAACCTCGGAGATTGATTCCCTGACAGGCTATATCCTCAGACTCGCCAGGCAGAACAGGGTAAAGGCGCCTTACAACGAGACCATCTACGAACTCGGAAAAGAACGGTTCAGCAAGCCCGGCTTTGTTGCCATGGATGTCAAAGAGGTGTTGGCAGAGGTGCAAAAAAAGCTCTGACCACCGGCGGATGGCAGGTATCAGACCTTATTTCTCCCGGATTTAACAAATTTCATAGATGTTGCGTGGATATGTGGCTGTCCGTGCACTTAAGTTTCTTCTATAGAATACAGAAATGTTAAAAAGGAAATGTGATGCAAGATTTTTTATATGCATTTTTTATTGCTTTAACGAACAATGTTGACAATCTCGGAGCGAGAATCGCCTATAGCATACAGGGGACAAAAATAAGTACGCCTATTAATCTATGGATTTCTGTAATTACCTTTGTCATTTCTTTTTTTTCTGCTTATTCAGGAACGATGATATCAGGATCTTTAGGAAAGAGGTTCTCTTCCATATTAGCAATGGTGTTTCTTGTCGCTCTTGGTCTCTGGATGATCTTGGAGCAATACCTTAAAAGCAGACGCAGCAAAAATACTTCCGCAGAGGATTCGGCGAGTATCCGCGACATTTTATTAAATCCGGAAAACGCAGACATGGATAAATCGAAGCATATTGATTTCAAGGAGGCAACTATCCTTGGCGTTGCATTATCAATTAACAATGTCGGAGGAAGTTTGAGTGCAGGGATGATCGGTCTAAATTCATTTATGGTAGGATTTTTATCTGCCGTTCTGAGTTTTGTCGCCCTTTGGGCCGGAAACTACGTTGCTGAATTTTTTATAAAGCGCAATATATCTAACAAAGCGGCTGTCGTAGGGGGCATTTTACTGATAGTGATCGGGTTAGAACAGCTTATGTAATAGAATCTTATATTGAAAAAGGTTCTGAAAAAATACAACCATACCAGTGAAACACTGAGCTTGGAGAGCCGAGCAGGCGGGGTCCCATAACTTTCGGGCCCCGCCATTTTATTACATTTTTGGCCTTGTTCTCAGCCACAGCATCGATCTCCTTTGCCCTCGGCGGTGGAAGACCATCACAAAAAGTTTCCATGCCGGCGAACAACTTGATTCATTATTCCAGCGTTGGACGAACCCTGAAATCGTAATCTTTTCATTTCCCTAACTCCCGGTGTTCTCCGGGACGGGCGAAGAGACAATTCAGCCGCCTGAGAGCATGAAGGACGCGAAGGCAGCAGGAAGATCTTTATCTCTTCACTTAGAGTCACTTATCCATTTACGAAACTTTACCTGCTTTAACGAATATTAACTCGACCTTGGCGCAGACTTTTTATATTTAATCATCAGCAGGGCACCATCAAATTATAAGGAGAAACGACATGAGAAGATTACTGACCGGGTTTACTGTAACTTTGGTAGCGGTAGTATGGATGACAGGATCGTGGTTCTTCTTCAACTCAATCGGAGTTGGGGCCCAAGGGGCGGCCACTCCCGCCTTTGCGGACGTCAACAAGAGCGATCCGCCAGACACAGGCGCATTTGAAGGTAAATGCGGCGGACATTGGATGCATCGTCACGGGGGTCATCACGGGCACCACCATTTGTGGAAAAAGCTCAATTTGACTGATGTGCAAAAGAAAGAGATGTTTTCCATCAGGCTGGAAGAGCGCGCAAAAATGAAACCACTCTTCGAGCAACTAAATGCTGGGCGCGATAAGCTCCGTGCTCTCCCAAAGGGGCAGTTCGACGAAGCGAAGGTTCGGGCTGTCGCGAAGGGACAAGCGGATACTCTCGCTGATATAATTGTGGCGAAAGAGCGCATGAAATCCAGGATGTATGCAGTTCTGACCCCGGAGCAGCGCACCAAAGTCGAGCAAATGCGAGAGAAGTGGCAATCCCGGCACGAGAAGGAACAAAAGGACAAGGACTAATCTTTTTGGGAGCGTTGCGAGACCCCTTCACCTCTCCTCCTGTCTCGCACGCTCCCTTCTACGCGCAGATGAGAGTTTGCGCTTGATATAGAGAGCTTCGGGATACGCCCCGTTACCGTAGCTCCAGCACACTTTCCTCCAATGGGGCCGATCCCGGGTTCTTTTTTGGGACCGGCCCCCTCCCACGGACCATAGACCCTCATTAAAGAAGAATGGGGTTGAGTTATGCCGAAGATCCTTGTTGTCGATGATCAGGAACACATAAGGCGCCTATATTCTGAGGAACTCAAGGAAGCCGGGTACGATGTCACCACCGCGGAGGGCGGCTACAAGCTTCTCGAGAAAATTGAAGAGGAAAAACCGGATTTGGTCATTCTGGACATAAAGATGGTTGGCTACAACGGTCTGGACATCCTGCAGGACATCCGAGACCATTTTTATGACCTGCCTGTTATACTCTCGACTGCGTACGACAGCTTCAGAGACGACATAAAATCGATTTCGGCAGACTTCTTTGTCGTAAAGAGCTTTGATTTAACCGAACTAAAGGATAAAATCGTTGTGGCGCTCGAAACCGAAACAAAGCCTTCCGATTGACAACCTTGCGCTGCGGTGACTGCCTGGATTGTAAGGCCGTAAGCAAAGTCTCTGTGATGAATAGGTTTTGTGCCTGCGGTGGATCTTTTTTGCTTTGGGCTATACTCAAACTCCGGGTTGTTTTCAGTCTGATGCGTGAATTCCAATCCTTTTTCACCACCCTGCCGGCGGGGGGTTGCGACGCAAGGAGTGAAGCGTGAACCAGACTCACTACAAGTATTGGCCTGATCGTCTGCCTAAATCTTTTGTTTATCCTCAGACGCCTCTTTATGATTTTCTTGAGACTTCCGCCAGACGATATCCCGACCACCCCGCGATCATCTACTACGGCCGGCGTATCAGTTTTTCCGAGCTGTGGAACGAATGCCTGCGCATGGCAGGGGCCCTGGCCGGCTTAGGGACGGCCAAAGGGGACCGAGTTGCATTGTTCACGCAGAATACGCCTCAATTCGCCATAGGATTCCTGGGGGGGATTCGCGCCGGCGCCGTGATCGTACCTATGAACCCCATGTTGGTAGCCGGCGAGTTCAAACATGTGCTTACAGACAGCGGGGCCAAGATTGTCATCACAACCACCGACTTGTATCCGCGCATTGTGGACGTGTGCCGGGACATGGGCATCTCGGAAATCATCGTGGGTTCCTATAAAGACTATCTGCCCGAACAGCCGGAATTGCCCGTGCCTGAATTCATGCTGCGAGCGCCAACCCGAATCGAAGGGACGCTCGACTGGCTCACCGCTTTGGCAAAAGCACCGAGCCCTCCGGAGATGACTTTCGCCCCTGATGACTTGTGTGTTCTTCCATACACGGCGGGTTCCACCGGTCTGCCCAAGGGATGCATGCACACCCATGCAACCGTCACGGCAAATGTCATAGGCTCTTTGTCCTGGAAAGCATTCAATCCCATGTCGGTCCAATTGGCCGCCTTGCCGTTTTTCCACGTTACCGGAATGATCCACTGCTTCCTGGCGCCCATCGCCTCTGCCACGCCGACTATCATGCTGACCCGCTGGGATCGCCAGGCGGCCCTTACCGCCATCGAGAAATACAAGGCCACCCATTGGACAAACATCACCACTATGCTCCTTGACCTGCTGGCCGCGCCTGACATAGGAGAACGCGACCTTAGCTCGCTTTTAACGATAGGAGGAGGAGGTGCGCCATTGCCGGCGGCGCTGGCAGAAAAACTAAAGGATATGACCGGGTTGACATTCCTGGAAGGCTACGGCCTGACCGAGACTATTTCCCAGACCCACACCAACCCACCGGATCGGCCCAAGCTCGGCTGTATCGGCATTCCGATGTTCGGCGTCGACGCCCGTATCATTGACATTTCCACGCTAAAAGAACTGCCGGCGGGCGAGCAGGGAGAAATCGTGATCAACGGCCCTTCGGTTCTGAAAGGCTATTGGGGCAAACCCGAAGAGACCGAAGAGGCTTTCATCGACTTCGACAATAAGAGATTCCTGAGGACCGGCGACATCGGCCGCATGGATGAAGACGGCTACTTCTATATATCTGATCGACTAAAAAGGATGATCAACGCTGCCGGTTTCAAGGTGTGGCCCGCTGAGGTCGAATCCATTTTGTACCGGCATCCGGCTGTGCTCGAAGTTTGCGTGATCGGGGTGCCCGACGCCGAACGCGTGGAGAACGTCAAGGCCCTTATCGTTCTCAGACCTGAAGCCATCGGCAAGATTACGGCCGATGAGATCATCAATTGGTCCAAGGAGCAGATGTCGGCGTATAAGTACCCTCGCTTTGTCGAGATTGTAGAGTCGCTGCCCAAGATGGGATCGGGGAAGATCCCGTGGCGTCAATTGCAGGAACAGGAACGGGCAAAGCATTCCGCCTTGGCGGCGGGGCCGCAGCAGGGATTCCCACTCAAACCTTCGGCGGCGGGATAGGCAGGATCGATCTCGACGCTATCCTTGGGCTGTCCATGAGCAGAGGCGGTATCCCTTTCCGGCTAGACGCCTCTGGTCGTTGACAGGTCAGGTGGGGCGTGGAGATCAGATAAGGTAAAATTCGCTGCGTTTATAAGGTAAAATTCGCCTACGTTCATCCGGGTTTCCGGATGGGCACCAGGCGAAGACAAACCGCGCCGTCTCTTTGAAGGCAAACAGGTGTTTGTAATTCAAGTTAAAAATCCCCTCACTTCCTGAACGCATGTCAGTTTTTCAAGTTCCTCGCGCAGGGGGGCGTGCTTAGACCCAAGGGCTATGGGCCCGGGGCTGTTAAGCAAAACATCCGCTTTTAATAAACCCATCCGGCAGGAGGCAAAAATGAGAACGAAAGAAGAACACATCCAAAGTCTGGCCAAGATGAAGCGTAACGTCTATTTCAACGGGAATCTTATCGACCGCACGGACGAATTACAGATGGCATGCCTTGACACCATAGGGACCACGTACGATGAGGCGGCCAAACCGGAGAATCAAACCTTGCTGACGGCCATCTCTCATCTCACGGGTGAGAGGATCAATCGTTTTACCCACGTTCACCAGAACCCCGACGACCTGCACAAAAAGCAGGACATGACCCGGTTGCTTTGCCAAAAGGTGGGCGGGTGCATCCAGCGCTGCATGGGGTGCGACGCCACTAACGCCATTTACAACGCTTCATACGAAGCGGACAAGGTCAACAAGGGCGCCACCCAGTACCATGAGAACTTCAAGAAATGGCTGATACGTTTTCAGACCGAGGACTTGATAGGCTGTGCCGCTCAGACGGACATCAAGGGCGACAGGATGTTGCGGCCTGCCGAGCAGCCGAATCCGGGCGCTTATGTGCATATCAAAGAGAGGCTTAAGGACGGTATAGTGGTCAGCGGATGCAAGGTGCACATTTCAGAGGCCTCCGTGGCCGATGAGGTGCTGGTGGTTCCCACCCGGGCGCTGCGCCCCGAAGATAAAGACTACGCCGTGGCCTTTGCCGTTCCAGGGGACTGGGACGGTTTGAAGCAAGTAATGACCGCTCATAACCTCAGGCCAAGAGAACACTTCAAGCGAGGGTTCATGCCAGGCGCCACCGATTCCTATATGATTTTTGACGACTGCTTTGTCCCATGGGAAAGAGTGTTCATGGCGGGTGAGTGGCAGCACGGAGGAGTGCTGGCTCTTCTTTTCGCTCTATTTCACCGGCATTCGTATTCCGGCTGCAAGCCGGCCATCGGCGATATCCTCTTAGGGACTGCGGCCCTGGCAGCCGAGGTTAACAACGTTCATAAGACACCCCACGTCAGGGAGAAGCTGGCCGAGATCATCATGACCACGGAGTTGGGTTATGCCGCGGGATACACGGCTTCGGACCTGGGTAAGCCGGAGGTTTACATGCCGGGCATAGGCGTTGTCCCGTACGGACCCGGATCTTATATGCCGAATTCGATTTATTGCAACGTGGGCCGCTGCCTGTCGGGTGAGGCTGTTTTCAGGGAAGCGGAGATCCTTTGCGACATCGCGGGCGGAGTAGTAGCCACTTTCCCTCACGAGAAGGACTTCATTAATCCCGAGATCAAAGAGCTGCTCCTCAAATATACCAAGCGCAATCCAAACATGCCGGCAGAGGATCAAGCCCAGTTCTGGCGTTACCTGGGCGACGTCCTATGCTCAGCCACCGGCGGCATAGTGAATGTGGGCAACTACCATGGCGGCGGCTCACCGATTATGGAGCAGATCGCCATTACCAGCCAGTATGACATCGAGTCCAGGAAGAAGCTGGTAAGGTACATTGCCGGCATGAGCGGCGGGGACAGGGAGGCCTTAAGCAAGCAGGAGAAACAATTACCGAAGATGAAACAAAGATAGGGAGCCCAAGCTGAAAAGATCCACCGCAGAGACGCAGAGGACGCGGAGACTGGTTATGGACAGGTCAGGGATAGCGTCGAAATTGGCCCTCGACGGTGGCACAGGCAGTGTAGCCGCAAGTAAAAAGATCCACCACGCTTAGCCGTAAGCAAAAAGATCCGCCTCAGAGACTGGTCTCATGGCCAGGGCATGGAGAGGGTTCTTTCTTCTTTACCCATTCTCTGCGCTCTTTGCGTCTCTGCGGTGGATCTTTTTTGGTTTCTGGTTTATGACATTCCCGATCCAATTCTTTCAAAGGCAGGATTTTTCGGAGGTAACCAATTGCCATCGTTATCGGAAGCACAATTAGCAGCAGTTGAGTATTTGGATGGGCCAGCTCTTATTTGCTCGGGCGCAGGGGCCGGCAAGACCTCGACCATCATTGCCAAGTTCGAGCACCTGGTCAACGTGGCCGGCTTCGATGCCGGGCGAATCCTTTGCATCACCTTTACCAACAAGGCTGCAAACGAGCTGAAAGACAGGCTGATAAGCTCAGCGAAGCTTGGAACCATAGAGTTTCCGTGGGTGAGGACGTTTCATTCCTCCATGTTGCAGATTTTAAAACGGCACGCGGAGGAAATCGGCTTTAGAAACCCAATCACGATTTATGACGGTACAGACCAGATCGGCTTTATCAAAAATATAATCGAGGACAAGTTCGGCATGGATGGCAAGTACGCCAGGGCGTTAAGGGCTCACATAAGCAGGGCCAAGAACTCTATAAGACCCGATGCGTATATCCACTCCATAAAGGAATTCAGAAAACTCGACCTCATTTTCGAGCACTACAATCAAAGGCTCAAAGAATCAAATGCCGTGGATTTTGACGACATCCTGGTCCATGCGCACGATCTGCTGATGAAAAATCCCCGAATTCGAGCCAAGTACCAGGACCTTTTCCAGTACATCCTGTTAGATGAGCACCAGGACTCCAACTCAATCCAGAACGCCATAGTCAAGCTACTGGTCAAGGATGGAAACATCACCGTCGTGGGTGATTTCTCGCAATCGATCTACGGTTTCAGAGGGGCCGAGCCGAGCTATTTCGTCCAGTTCCCAAATGAGTATGAAGGGACAAAGGTCTTCCTGCTGGAGCGCAATTATCGCTCCACTTCCCCGATCGTCGAGCTGGGCAACGAAATCATAAGCTTCAACCACGAGGAAATCAAAAAGAAGTGCTTCAGCAACAAACAGGGCGATCTTCCATCTCTTAGAGGCTTTGAAAACGGCTATTTAGAAGCGAGGTGGGTAGCCGAAAAATGCGGAGATTACCGCTTCGACGGGCTGGAGTTCGAACAGATGGCGGTCCTCTACAGGACAACTTTTATAAGCCGGATACTGGAAAAAGCATTCAATGAACTGGGAGTTCCGTACAAGCTTGTCGGCGGGATTTCATTTTTCGAGAGGCGGGAGATCAAGGACCTTACAAGCTATCTTGCCTGCGCTGTAAACCCCAAAGATGATATTGCGTTCGAGCGCATTCTAAATGCCCCGAAGCGGGGAATAGGTAAAAAATCAGTTCAAAAAATCAGGGCGATCGACCTGCCTGGCGGTTCCCTCATGGAAAAAAGCCCCGCTGCAATTCAGAAAAAACTCAGCCTGAAAAAGGCTGCCGAAGGCATCGGGATGGTTTTGTTCATCCTAGATCGCATCAAGGACATGCCACCGAAACAAGCCCTGGAAGAAGTCATCGACATCACCGGGTACGAAAAATATCTGGAGACCTGGGCCGGAGATGGGGATGACAGCAGTACGATATCGCGCTTTGAAAACGTCAATGAGCTTCTAAGCATCGCTGAAGGACGGAAAACCATAGAGGAGTTCCTGGAAGACTGCTCTTTGCGAACTGAGGACAGTGACGATGAAGAAAAGGATCGAGGCGTACGGCTGTCCACTATACACGCGGCAAAGGGGCTCGAATTTCACACGGTATTTCTGCCCGCGTGTGAGAACAATATCCTTCCACATTGGAGATCGGTTGAGGAAGACGGTGGAGGGAACGGCGGTAATGTCGAGGAAGAACGAAGGCTGCTTTACGTCGCCTGCACCAGGGCCGAGCGCAACCTCCACATTTCCTATGCCAATACGCGGCAAAACAAATTGAGCGGTATCAGCCCTTTTTTAGAAGAGTTGTCAGAAGAGCATTTAAATAAATGTCCGGACCTTCTGCAGGAATGGACAAAAGAATAATTGGTTAGTATATTAACCCAGCCTAAGCGCAAAAGTCCTGAATTGCGGTGGACCCGGATGATGTTACCCCGGAGGTCATCCGGAATTACAGCGCCATGTTCATGCCTGCCTTTCTCTGGAATATCCTCCTCCTTAGCCTGCCGGGGTGCGCTACATACCACAGACGAGCATCTTTGATGTGATTTTCCCCGGGCTGCCTGCCGGGGAAGAGATCATGCACTCGGATATGCCGGATTGGCGCACGGAGGACCGTGCGTCCATTTCGTGGCGTGAAGGCGCCCTGACAGCAGCTTTGCCGAGGGTGCTTTAACGGTTGCTTGTGGTGTACCTCAAAGCAGGAGGACGGTATGGAGAAGAAGGTCCTTAACATCAACGGGGTTCCCCGAACGATTATCGTAAACCCGGAAGCTTCGCTTGCGGATGTTCTTCGCGCACAACTCGGCCTGACGGGCACCAAGGTCGGCTGCGGCATGGCCCAGTGCGGTGCCTGTTCGGTCATTATGGACGGGAAACTGGTCCGTTCCTGCGTCACCAAGATGAAAAAGGTCGAGGAAGGCGCCGATATCACCACCGTCGAAGGTATCGGCACACCGGATAACCTTCATCCGATTCAGGCGGCCCTGGTGGCGCATGGCGCTCCGCAGTGCGGTTTCTGCATGCCGGGCTTCGTCGTTTCCGCCAAAGCGCTCCTGGATGGAAACGCGAAGCCGTCGCGGGAAGAGGTTCGGGACTGGCTTAAGAAATATTCCAATGCCTGCCGTTGCAACGGCTATAAACCTATCGTGGACGCAGTCATGGATGCGGCACGCGTGCTGCGCGGCGAGATAGGAAAAGAAGCGCTGGAGTTTCGTATCCCGGATAACGGAAGCATCTGGGGGAGCAAGTATCCCCGTCCCAGCGCGATTGCCAAGGCAACCGGCACTCTGGACTATGGTGGGGACCTGGGCTTGAAGCTGCCCCCCGATACTTTGCGCCTCGCCCTTGTGCAGGCGAGGGTCTCCCATGCCTCAATACTTTCCATCGATACCTCCGAGGCCGAGAAAATGCCAGGGGTCTACAAGGTAGTCACTCACAAGGACGTGAAGGGCAAGAATCGCATCACCGGCCTTATTACCTTCCCCACCAACAAGGGTGACGGTTGGGACCGTCCTATTCTGTGCGATACGAAGGTGTTCCAGTACGGCGACGCCATCGCCATCGTTTGCGCCGACTCGGAAGCAAATGCAAGGGCTGCGGCAGATAAAGTCAAGGTGACGTTGGAGGAGCTTCCCGCCTATATGAGCGCCCCCGCTGCGATGGCCGACGATGCCATCGAGATTCACCCCGGCACCCCCAACGTCTACTTCGAGCAGAAGATCGCAAAGGGAGGGGAGACAAAACTGCTCATGGATTCTGCCGCCCACGTGGTAGAAGATGAGTTCTACCTGCAGCGTCAACCCCATCTGACCATGGAACCCGACGTCGGTTTCGCATACTATGACGATGAAGGGCGGCTCACCATACATTCCAAGAGCATCGGCATCCATCTTCATCACGCGATGATCGCTCCCGGTCTGGGTATTGACGCCGCGAAGCTGCGCATCATTCAGAACCCGGCCGGAGGCACGTTCGGCTATAAGTTCAGCCCAACTATCGAAGCGCTGCTCGGCGTAGCGTGCATTGCGACAGACCGCCCGGTTTTCCTCAGATACGACTATCATCAGCACATCACCTACACCGGCAAGCGTTCGCCGTTTTTTGTCAAGCTCAAGTACGGCGCGGACAAGAACGGTAAAATAATTGCCATGGAATCCGATTGGCTGGTGGACCATGGTCCATACTCCGAGTTCGGTGATCTTCTCACGCTTCGCGGGGCACAGTTTATCGGCGCCGGTTACGGCATCCCCAACATCCGCGGTCTGGGCCGCACCGTATGTACTAATCATGCGTGGGGGTCGGCATTCCGAGCTTATGGTTCTCCTCAGAGTTTTCTTGCAAGCGAAGTGCTCATGGACGAGCTGGCAGAAAAGACCGGCATGGACCCGCTGGAACTGCGCGCTCTGAACGTTTACCGTCCCGGCGATACCACTCCCACCGGACAGGAGCCTGAAGTCTTCAGTTTCACGAAGATGATCGACCACTTGCGCCCCCTCTACAAGGCGGCAAAGGAGAAGGCAAAGCGCGAATCCACACCGGAAGTGAAGAAGGGCGTGGGGGTATCGATCGGCATCTACGGCTGCGGCCTTGACGGCCCCGACGGTTCGGAAGTTATTTTGGAACTTACGAAGGAAGGCGTCACCGTCCTGATTTCGTGGGAGGACCACGGCCAGGGAGCGGACATGGGCGCCGTCGGTACGGCTCACGAAGGGCTAAAGCCGCTTGGGATTTCCCCCGATCTCATCAAGCTGATAATGAACGACACGGCCATCACCCCCAACAGCGGGCCTTCAGGCGGAAGCCGCCAGCAGGTGGTCACCGGAAACGCCATCAAGAGCGGCTGTGAACTGTTGCTCTCGGCCATGAGAAAATCAGACGGGACGTTTCGGACTTATGATGAAATGATGGCGGAGAAGATACCCGTGCGCTACTCAGGCAAGTGGGCTGCTTCGATGTGCTCCGCCTGTGACGCGGACGCGCAGGGAAAGCCATTTTCCACTTATATGTACGGTGTTTTCATGGCCGAAGTGGCCGTCGATACCAAGACCGGCAAGGTCAAGGTGGAAGGCTTTACCGTGGAGGCCGATGTTGGAAAGGTCAACAACAAGTTGGTCGTTGATGGCCAGATTTACGGCGGTGTGGCCCAGGGCATAGGCCTTGCGCTCTCCGAAGACTTTGAAGACCTGAAGAAGCATACGACCCTGCATGCTTGCGGACTGCCATACGCAACTGATATTCCTGACAATTTCAATATCTTTTACGTGGAATCCCCTCGACCGAACGGACCTTTCGGCGCCGCCGGAGTAGGCGAGCTTCCTCTGACCTCGCCTCATGCAGCTATCGTAAATGCAATAACCAATGCTTGCGGCGTGCGTATAACGAAGCTTCCCGCGCTGCCGGAAAAGGTGCTGGCCGGCCTGGGAAAAGTAGGCTGAAGGCTGAGAAGAACAGGCTGAAGGCTTTAAAACCTTCAGCCTGATTTGGAAAGAACTATGGAACGGGATGAACTTCAAAAACTGGAAGGGCAATGTATCCAGGAAAATCCTCCCGCCTGCGCCGCCGCGTGCCCCATCCATCTGGACGCGCGGGCCCTGGCTGCGGAGGTAGCCAGAGGCGACTTTGCCGCCGCAGCAAAGATCATCAGGAAAACGGTCCCTTTTCCCGGAATAGTGAGCCGGGTATGCGAGCATCCCTGCCAGGCTGTGTGCAAGAGAGGAGAAGCCGGAGAACCGATTTCCGTCCGAGCCCTTGAAAGGGCTTGTATGGATTGGGCGGCCGACTCCGGGGATAAGATCACGTCCCTTCCACGCAGAGAAAAACGGATAGCCGTTGTGGGAGGCGGCCTCAGCGGCCTTACAGCCGCTTTCGACCTGGCCAGGAAGGGATACAGCGCTGTAGTCTTTGAAAAGGATCATCGGCTTGGGGGAAGTCTGTGGCATCTGTCCGAGGAAGAGATCCTTCCCGGGGTGATCGAAGCCGATTTTCGGGTGCTTGAAAAAGTGGGGGTTGAGATTCGCCTCGGGGTGCGGATTGGAAAGGACCTCTCCCTCAGCGCGGTCCGGGAACAGTTTAATGCCGTTTACCTGGCCACGGGTTGCGCTCCAGGGGATACTTTCGGCCTTGCCGTTGACGAACGGAAACTGGTTGCCGTTGCTCCCATAACCTTTGCTACCAGCGAGGAAGGTGTTTTTGCAGGGGGCGGCATGCGGCAGGACCCGCTGAAGCACTCTCACATCCTGTCTATCTCTGAGGGCAGACGAGCTGCGATTTCGATTGACCGTTACCTGCAGAGGGTGTCCCTGAGTGCTTCTCGATCCAGCGAGGGACCATGTCCCACTCGCCTCTACACAAGCACGGAGGGTGTGGAGCATTTGCCGGCGGTCGCCCCGGCCGGCGGCTACGGGGGATATTCGTCAGAAGAGGCGAGCCGGGAGGCCGCAAGGTGCATCCAATGCCAGTGCCTCGAATGCGTCAAGGTTTGTGAGTATCTCGACAGCTTCGGCAGTTATCCGAAAAAATACATCAGGCAGATTTACAACAACCTTGCCATCGTCATGGGGCAACGCAACGCCAACAAACTCATCAACTCGTGCAGCGTATGCGGCCTGTGCCGCGAAGTATGTCCTGAAGACCTGCACATGGGCCTGGTTTGCAAAAAAGCGCGCGAGACCCTGGTAGAACAGGGCAAAATGCCTCCATCCGTCCATGAATTTCCCTTGCGGGACATGCTCTTCAGCAACTCCGAGAAATGCGCCCTCGCACGTCATCAGCCGGACTCCACGACGAGCCGGCTGCTCTTCTTTCCCGGTTGTCAGTTGAGCGCTTCAGCCCCCGAGCAGGTGATGAGGGTCTACAACGTACTGAGGGAAAAGCTCCCCGGGGGCGTAGGTCTCATGCTGCGCTGCTGCGGGGCCCCCGCCGACTGGTCCGGCCGAGCCGAGCTTTTCAGCGAGACCTTCCAGGATTTTGTGGGCCAGTGGCAGGAGATGGGGAGTCCGCAACTGATCTTGGCCTGCTCGACATGCTACGAGATTTTCAAGACGCATCTGACCCAGGCCTCGATTATCTCCCTATGGGAAGTGTTCGACCGGCTGGGGTTGCCCGAAACCGCAGCGGGGGCTGTTCCTGAAGTCCTTGCCGTACACGATGCCTGCACAACCCGGCATGAGAAGCAGATTCAGGAAAGTGTGCGCAATATCCTGCGGCGGCTGGGGGTGCGGATCGAAGAACTTCCACTGAGCGGCCAGCGAACCGAGTGTTGCGGCTACGGAGGGCTCATGTTTTTTGCCAATCCTGAACTCGCATCGAGCGTCATCGCCAGGAGAATCGCACAGAGTCCTGGCCGACTACGTGGCCTACTGCGCCATGTGCAGGGACTATCTGGCTCACGGAGGCAAGCGGACGCTGCACCTGCTCGATTTGATTTTCGGGGTGGCGGTGGATGAGGCTGCCCAAAGGAAAGGTCCTGGCTATTCTCAAAGGCATGAAAACCGCGCGCGCCTCAAAAGAGACATGCTCAGCAGAGTTTGGGGGCAAACAGCGGCCGGAGAAGCAGAAACCATGGAACTTACGATTTCCGATGAGTTGCGCGACACTCTGGAACAGAGGCAGATTCTCGTCGAAGACATCCGTCAGGTGATCGAATACGCCGAACAAAGCGGCAATAAACTTGTAAACCGGGAGACAGGTCATTTCCTGACTCACCACAAACCTGCAGCCGTCACCTATTGGGTGGAATACACGCCCGCTTCCGAGGGCGAGTTCATTATCCACAATGCTTACAGCCACCGCATGGAAATTGTCGAGGGCCCGCAATCGTGAACGGAAAAGAAACCGACGCGCCGAAATCCTCCTGGTGGTGTGCAAAGTGCTCGGTGCCCCTGGAAACCGGCAAGGTGAATATCGCATATCTGGGAAGCATGTTTCCCGTGGACCTGCTCCGATGTCCACAATGCGGCCTGGTGCAGGTTCCTGAAGAGTTGGCCATGGGAAAGATGGTAGAGGTGGAAAAGCTTCTGGAGGACAAGTGAAGCGGGGAGAGGAAAAATTTTGACAGGATCAACAGGATTGAAGAGAGGAAAAGAACTGGTTTGCCGGTGAGTAGGGAAGCGGGAGGCCGAAATCGGGAAAGAGCTTGCCATTTATGAGCAGATCGGGGTTGGCCAATACGGAGAAGGTTTGATCCGGCCGGGAGGGCTTGCCTTGACGCTCAGGGCGGTCAACCTCGCTTGCCTGGGTCCAGGTTCCAGGGTGTTGGACATAGGCAGCGGAACGGGGGCCACCATCCGGTACCTGGGTGACCATGGCTTTGAAGCCATCGGGGTTGAGCCTTCTGCGATCCTTGTAAAAGAAGGCCGCGAAAGGAACCCCGGCTTGCCGACGGTACGAGCATCGGGGGAGAGCCTTCCATTTGCCGATGCCGTAATGGACGGCGTCCTGGCCGAGTGCAGTCTGTCCGTCACCCGGGATGTGGAGAGAGTGTTAGGGGAATGCCGGCGCATTTTGAAGCCGGCGGGGCGACTTCTCGTTAATGACGTTTATGCCAGAAACCCGGATGGGGTATCAGGTTTGAAGGGTCTTCCCGCTCGATGCTGCCTTACAGGGGCCGTGTGCAGACAAGATTGGACCTCGAGGCTGGAAGCCGGCGGGTTCGATGTGACTATGTGGGAAGACCACTCAGCGGCGCTCAAAGAGTTTGCCGCACGGCTCATTTTCTCCGGCTTCCCGATCAATGCATTCCATCATTGCCGGAGCGATGAGGTGAAGGAGCAGGAATCGGGAAGCGGAAAAATTTTGACAGAATTAACAGGATTAACAGGAAAAGAACTGGTTTGCCGGGAAGCGGGCCTGTACAAAGCCAAGCCCGGCTACTTTTTGCTTATCGCACAAAAAGCGTAGTCCAAGCGGCTCACCCGTCGGGCGGTGGGACCGCCAGCCAGGATCGCCACTGCCTGCGGCGGTGGCAGAATCAGGATTTCGACGCTGTCCATGACCAGAGGCGATACATAAGGTACGCCTCCGCGCTAAAATCCCCCCTGGCCCCCTGGCCCCCCTTTAGGAAAGGGGGGAGCTCGATTTCCTTGCCAAGACGAAGATGCCTCCTTTCCGACCAGAAACCTCGCAGGGAGTTTAGGTAAGGCGAAATTCTCCTACGTTTATAAGGTGAGATTCTTCTACGTTTATCCGGGTTTCCGGATGGACATTAACTAAAAACTGATAACGCCTAACTCTCAGGAGTGCGCCTATGACAAACGAAATGATGCGTATGATGGAGCTGGGGCACAAGGGGTTTTACTGCAGCCAGATACTCCTTTTTATGGGTCTGGAGGCCCAGGGGAAAGCCAACGTAGACCTGATTCGAGTAATGTCGGGTCTTGCGGGAGGACTCGGATTTTCAGGAGAGCTCTGTGGCGCTTTGACAGGGGGGGCATGCCTGCTTGGTCTTTACGCGGGCAGGGGCACGCCCGAAGAGGAAGAAGACCCGAGGCTCAACGTCATGATCACTGAACTGGTGGAGTGGTTTGCAAAGGAATACGGGCGGGTCTATGGGGGAATCCGCTGTGAAACGATCCTGGGCGACGACCCCGGGGCGCACCGCACCAGGTGTCCCACCCTGGTTCTCGGAACGTACGAAAAAGTGAAGTCATTGCTTTTGGAAAATGGGTTTGATTTTTCAGGCGGCCGGCTATGAGCGGCGAGATTTTTCTTTCCTCAACCGAGAGCGTCTGCCCGGAGTGTCTGCGGACGATAAGCGCCGCCAGGCTTGCGCGGGGCGATGAAATCGTGCTCAGCAAGGAGTGCCCGGAACATGGGGCCTTTGAGGCGGTGATATGGCGAGGCAGCCCCACCTTTGCAGGATGGGGGGAGGGGGAGATGGGAAGAGGAGAAGACCTTGTGATTCGCGAGCCTGTTTCACCTCCTCACCCCCTCCAACACTCCCCCCCTCTCTCATGCCCCCGGGCTTGCGGTCTTTGCCCCGAGCATCGCCAGCATACCTGCACGGCGCTCATCGAAGTTACGCAACGCTGCAATCTGAGCTGCGCCCATTGCTTCGCTGACGGAGGAAATTTCCGGGCGAAAGATCCGGGTATGGACGCTATCGCGGCCTCGTTCGAACAACTCCTGCAGGCAGGCGGTCCATACAACGTCCAGCTTTCCGGAGGGGAGCCCACCTTGCGCGATGACCTGCCCGAAATCATCGCCATGGGAAGATCCATGGGATTCGGTTTTATCCAGGTGAACACCAACGGTTTGCGGGTAGCCGGGGACCCGGCTTACGCAGGGAAACTCAAAGACGCGGGGGCAGCTTCCCTGTTTCTTCAGTTCGACGGATTGCGGGACTCCACCTATGTGAGGCTAAGAGGGCGTCCGCTATCAAAGGAAAAACAGATTGCCGTAGACAATTGCGCCGGACATGGCCTGGGTGTGGTCCTGGTCCCCACATTAGTGCCGGGAGTCAACGTCGACCAGATCGGGGATATCATAAGATTTGGGCTTGAACACCTGCCAGGCATAAGGGGTGTCCACTTTCAGCCGGTGAGCTACTTCGGAAGATATCCCGCCCCGCCCTGCGACGAGGGAAGACTAACGCTTCCGGAAGTTCTGATGGCAATCGAGGCACAAACGGGGGGAATGATCAAGCCGGACTATTTTAAACCACCCGGGTGTGAGAACGCCCACTGTTCTTTCCACGGGAATTTCGTGCTGCTTGAAAATGGAGAGCTGCGGGCCTTGACACGGCGAGCCGCGAATCAGCCCTGCTGTAAACCGGGGCCTGCCCAAGCGGCGGCCGTCCAGGCGCGCAGCTTTGTGAGCCGGTTCTGGACGCATCCATCAACCGAGGCGCGCGAATGTTGCGCCGAGCCGGCAACGCTTTCCCTGGGCGGATGGGACATTTTTCTGGATCGGGCCCGCACCCATTCGTTTTCAATCTCCGCCATGGCGTTTCAAGACGCATGGAACCTTGACCTGGAACGTCTTAAACAATGCTGCATACACGTGGTGCACCCAGATGGAAGAATCATTCCGTTTTGTGCCTACAATCTGACAGACAGCCGCGGCAGTTTCATGCATCGTGCGAAAGGTCCCCGAGGGGCATAGGGCCGCATGGAAATCACTCCCCTCGAGAAATGGATTGCGGGCAGGCTTGGCGATAAGACCCGACAGATCACCATTGAGCAGATCGAGTCATATAAGGTCCAAAAATTGCGCGAAACGATCCTGTGGGCCCGAACCCGGAGTCCCATCTACAAACAGCGCTTTGCGGGCCTTACGGAAAAAGAGCTTGTGCATCCGCGCGACCTGGAACAGTTTCCATTCACCACTGCGGATGAGCTCAGGCAAAATCCCATGCGGTTTCTGTGCGTTTCTCAAAGTGAAGTCAAACGGGTAGTTACTCTGCAAACTTCGGCCACTACCGGGGACCCCAAGCGGGTATATTTCACTGAAGATGACCAGTTGTCGACTGTCGACTTCTTCCACGTGGGAATGTCGACGCTGGCCGGCGCTGGAGAGCGGGTGCTCATCCTTTTGCCCGGGGAACGTCCCGGCAGCGTGGGCGATCTGCTCGCCAGGGCATTGAAGCGCCTTGGAGCAGTGGGAATTCCTCATGGGCCCGTCCGCGATGCGGGCCAGACCCTCGAAGTCATGGAGCGCGAACGTATCGATGCTCTCGTTGGAATCCCAACCCATGTCCTCTGGCTTGCAAGGTGCGGCAGTGGAAAAGCGGCGCCACGAAGCGCGCTTCTGAGCACGGACAACGTCCCCGATGCCATCAGGGACGAACTCCGCCGCCTCTGGGGATGCGAGGTTTACAATCACTACGGCACGACGGAGATGGGATTTGGTGGTGGTGTGGAATGCCGGGCACATTTTGGCTACCACATGCGAGAGCTTGACCTCTATTTTGAAATCGTAGACCCGCAAACAGGAGAACCTGTAAAGGATGGCCGGATAGGAGAGATCGTATTCACCACGCTCAGCAGGCGCGCAATGCCGCTCATCCGTTACCGAACCGGCGACCTCAGCCGTTTTCTGCCCGAACGATGCCCCTGCGGGACTGTGCTCACGAGCCTGGAGCGAGTCAAGCGCCGCGTAGGTGGGCAGATCAGGCTGGCCACCGGCCAGGAGTTGTGTATGGCCGATCTCGATGAGGCGCTCTTTCCAGTAGAAGAACTCCTTGATTTCAGCGCCGTGTTCAGTCGAACCGGCAAAGAGGACCTTTTGCACGTCGAAGTCTATGTAAAAGACGATCACGGGGAGCAGACGGGCAGGGCGGTGCGGTGCGTCCTGCAAACCGTCCCAGCCATACGAACCGCCCGTGAAGAAGGGAAACTCAATCTTACTTTCGACATCAGGGCAGGCGCCGCTCCATCGAGGGGCACGGCCAAAAGGACTATTGTCGAAAGGCAATATAATGTGCCATAAGAATTATGGTTCATCCGGCAAATGAGTATCTGCAGGTCGTGAGGATGGCAGATTTTATGTAACCCTTTCAGGGCAAAACGGTTTATGTGCGTCCATAACCCGGGGTGGGTCCCGCGAGGCGCGCGACTGACCCCGGGGCAGGGCAACCTAAGGGATTAACTTATGGGCATATTCAACAGTATCGTAGAGTTGCTGGGAGGCGGGCAGAACTTCGCACTGGCCTTGATTGTAAGCCGGTCGGGGTCGGCGCCCCGCGCCGCAGGCGCGCGGATGGTGGTGCGTGAGGACTCATCCATTATAGGGACAATCGGTGGAGGAATACTGGAAGCCAAGGTGCGTGACCTGGCGATAGCCGCCTTAAGGGAGCGCAAGTCCGTGCTCAAGGAATTCGTGTTCAACGCCGAAGATGCAGCCTGGATGGGCATGATCTGCGGCGGGCGGGTAAAAGTCCTGGTTCAGTTCATAGATGCTTCTCAAACGCAAAATCACCTGCTCTACCAGGAAATCCTCGCAACACTCAGGGCAAGGAAGCCTACCTGGCTGATAACCGAAATCCCTTCCGGAGAGGCAGGCCCGGAGCCCACGGCGCAGTGGGTGGTCAGGAACGGTGCGGCGCATGTGGGCGGACCGGGGGCCGGCACGGTTGAAGCTCTTACTGCAGCGGCGAGGGCGGGCCGTCCGCAACCGATCGCCCATGGCGAAAAAAGTTTCCTTGTGGAATCCCTGCGAAATGATGGTGTCGTATATATTTTCGGGGCTGGTCATATTTCCCGGGAACTGGCGTCCCTGACCGTGATTGTGGGGTTCCACACGGTTGTGTTGGACGATCGCCCCGACTTCGCCAACCGGGAACGATTTCCTTTAGCCGATCAGGTCGTCGTATTGGAAAGCTTCGATCGGGCGCTGGCGGGGCTGGAAATCTATGAAGACAGCTATCTGGTGCTTGTAACGCGCGGCCACGTTCATGACAAGACGCTCTTGAGGCAGGCGCTTGGAACAAGAGCCGGATACATAGGTATGATAGGAAGCCGCACAAAGCGTGACTCCCTCTACAATGCGCTGTGCAGTGAGGGGTTTGCGCGGGATGAATTCGAAAGGGTAAGCTCGCCTATCGGGCTCGACATCGGGGCCGAGACCCCCGAAGAGATCGCAGTGAGCATCGTCGCCGAACTCATCCGGGCAAGGGCCCGGAGGAACCGATGAAGCAGAGCGGCGCAATCGCATCCCTGATATTGGCGGCGGGCTATTCATCCCGGATGGGAACTTTTAAGCCCTTGCTGCCACTCGGTAGATCGACCTTAATAGAAGAGGCCGTAAATCGATTTCGCGATGCAGGCATTCAAGACATCAGGGTCGTTGTCGGCTACAGAGCTGACGAAATCGTTCCCGTTCTTGATAAGCTGGGTGTGAGGAGCATTTTCAACTCGGAATTCGATAAGGGCATGCTCTCATCCTGCGTGGCCGGATTGAGAAGTTTCGGTAACGGTACGGAAGCCATTTTCCTGCTTCCCGTGGACGTTCCACTGGTAAAGGCGGCCACCATACGTGCGATCGTGGACACCTACCGTCGAGACGGCGCGAGGATCGTCTACCCCCGTTTTCAAGGACTAAGGGGACATCCGCCGCTCGTTCCCACAGCCTGTGTCGCAGACCTTCCAGCGGACTACAGCGGAGGATTGAGGGCCTTCCTTAGCCGATACGATCAGCAGGCCATAGATTTAGATGTGGTTGATGAATCGATCCTCATGGATTGCGACACACCCGAGGACTACTGCAAGCTGCAAGCTTATCGATCGATGGACGGCATCCCAACCGAGCAGGAATGCGCAGAGCTTTTGGCCCGGTACGACGTTCCCGGCAATATAAGGGCTCACTGCCGCCTGGTCGCCGAACTTGCAAGAGCACTGGCGCTGCAATTGAATCGTGCCGGACTCAATCTCAACGCCGGCCTGGTTGTTGCCTCGGGATACCTTCACGACTTGGCCAGGGCGCAACCCGATCATGCCCGCGCCGGGGCCCGGATGATCGAGAAGCTCGGCTACCCGCTGGTCGCACGCGTAGTGGCCTCGCATATGGATATCCGGCTCAAAAGGCGCGGCCTTGACGAATTGGACCTCATCTTTCTGGCCGACAAGTGTATCGAAGAAGACCGGCTGGTTTCGCTTGAAGAGCGCTTCGAGAGTTCAAGGGGCAGATTTGCCGGCAAACCCGACATCCTTGAGGCAGTGGAAAGGCGCTTCAGGGCCGCACGGACTATCAGGGAGCGACTGGAAAAACTAACGGGAGTCTCCCTGGACGGCATCATCCGAAAGTACAGAAAGAGCATGCGCATGGCCGCCACGAGCCTGAGAAGAAATATCTGGCTGGTGAGGCATGGCGCCATCGAACATCCCGGGAGCGCCAGGCGCTATATGGGGCAGATGGATTTGCCGCTGAACGCCGAGGGAGTCCGGCAGGCTGAATCGTTGAGGGAAAGAATGCAGGGGATACCCCTTTCGGCCGTCTACTGCAGCGATTTGAGCCGATCCATCGAGACCGCTTCGATAATCTGCGGGCCTCACGGGATCGAGCCTTTCGTAGACCGAAATTGGCGGGAAATCGGCCTCGGAGATTGGGAGGGATCGACTTTTGCCGAGATCCAACAGCGATTTCCGGACCAATATGAGGAGCGGGGCAAAAATATCGTCCTGTTTCGTCCGCCCGGGGGAGAGAGCTTCCTTGACTGTGCCTCGAGGGTAATTCCCGCGCTGTTCGAAGCGCTCCGTGCCACCCATGGAGACATACTCATTGCCGGTCACGCCGGTGTCAACCGCATCCTGCTCTGCCAGGCCATGGGAAAATCCATGGATGGCATCTTCGATATCGCGCAGGACTACGGATGCCTTAACCTGATCAGATACTCCAACTTTAGATTCGAGTTGGAAATCTTGAACGAGACTGAACAATCCAGCCCTGGAAGGCTTTTCACCGCAGAAGTGGTGATAGACAGATGATGGAGAAACGCAGAAGCATCCAGGGGGGCCGGCGGGCAGAGTTCTAAGCGTAGTTTTTGTAATGCTGTCATGATTTCAGGGCAGAACTGGAGTAGAATTGGGGAATCGTTTCTCAGTCATTGATCTTTTTGCCGGCCCTGGCGGGCTGGGAGAGGGTTTTGCTGCTTTTGAGAACAAAGACGGCACCTGTCTTTTCAGCATTCGGCTGGCAGTGGAAAAGGATGTGTACGCCCATGCGACTTTGCTTCTGAGGTGTTTTTTCCGGCAATTTGCTCCAGATGCAGTCCCGGACGAGTATTATCAGTATCTGCAAGGGAAGATTTCGAAGGCGACACTGTTCAAAAAATTCCCAAAAGAAGCTGAATCTGCCGCTCAAGTCGCGCTCCGGAAAGAACTTGGGAAGAACAATAGTACTATTCACCGGCATATCAGCAAAGTTATTGCTGAAAGGGATGCCAGGCTCTGGGTCATGACTGGCGGGCCTCCATGTCAGTTATATTCAGTGGTGGGCCGCTCACGACTCACAGAGAAGAGAAATAATGATATCCAGGAATATGAGGACGATAAACGACATACACTTTATAAAGATTACTTGAGATGCGTCGCTAAATTTCGGCCCCCCATATTTGTTATGGAGAATGTCACAGGGATTCTTTCTGCGCAACACAAAGGCAAGAGTGTCATTAATGGAATTATTAAAGATTTGCAGTTTCCGGCTGCTGCGGTGAACGTTCGCACTGAACCAGGAATTCCATATGACAAAAGAGCCTATTGTCTCTACTCGCTAGTTAAGCGGACAACAGCGGACGGCCTGGAACCATCCGATTTCATAATCAAAGCTGAAGATTACGGGGTACCCCAATCGCGTCACCGTTTAATAATTCTGGGTGTCCGCAGGGATCTGAATGTCGTTCCCGATATCCTTCGTAAAGCTGATGATCCGGTGTCTGCTGAAGAGGTTTTGTCTGACCTTCCGAAAATCCGGAGTCTGCTTTCAAGGGAGCCGGACTCCTGCCGGACATGGAGTGAGGTTGTTCGATCATCGATTCAGCAACCATGGATAGACGATGCCCCAGGGAATGGTTTTCGCCGGGAATGTGCACGTGCAATTAAAGACCTGGATGAGGAACTGGGAACGGGAGGACAGTTTGTGGAGCATAAATTCGAGCCCAGTTACCTTAAAGAATGGTTCGGAGACAAACGTTTAGGTGGTGTTTGCAATCATTCTGCCAGGGCTCACATAAGACAGGATCTACACAGGTATTTTTTTGCTTCATGCTTTGCGAGAGCAGAGAGTCGATCACCAAAAATGCGCGACTTCCCGGAAGCGCTCTGGCCGAAACACAAGAATATCGAGGAAGCTGTTAATGGAACCAAGTTTGACGATAGATTCCGTGTACAGGTTGCCACCAAGCCCTCGGCAACCGTCACCTGTCATCTGGCCAAGGACGGTCATTACTATATTCATTATGATCCTTCACAATGCAGAAGCTTGACCGTGCGGGAGGCTGCCAGGCTGCAAACCTTTCCTGATAATTACTTTTTTGAGGGCTCCCGGACTCATCAATACACTCAGGTTGGAAATGCTGTCCCTCCGTTACTTGCCAAACAGATTGCCGAGATCGTATATCAATTGCTTGTTGAAGTTCAAAATGGTCAAATACGTAGAGAAATCTGATTTCCCAAGGGAGAATTCTCAAGGTGGTCGACCGTATCAGCCCTGAAGCCCGCAGTAAGAACATGTCAAAAATTCGGAATGCCGATACCGGCCCTGAAATGGTTGTGCGGCGCTTAGTTTATTCCATGGGATACCGTTACCGTCTTCACAGGCGAGATTTGCCAGGTTGCCCTGATTTAGTATTTCCAGTACGAAGAAAAGTTATTTTTGTGCATGGTTGCTTCTGGCACAGGCATAAGGACTGTAAGTACGCCTACACCCCCAAAAGTAGGGAAGATTTCTGGACTACGAAACTTGAAAGCAACCGTGCACGAGACAAACGGAATCTTGCAAATTTGGAGCAACTTGGGTGGAAAATCCTCGTAATCTGGGAGTGTGAGACCGATGATCTGGTCTGCCTTCGGAACCGCATTCATGCATTGTTGATGCAATAATAGCCTTGTTGCGATTAAAGGTTGGTGATTATCAGACATCCTCAATAGGCAATGACTGTATGAAAGAAATTCACCTCCCTCCTCTGGCCCCCACCCTTATAGAATCCTTAAGGGCCATCGGGTATTTGTTCGAAACTGCGATTGCCGATCTTATTGATAACAGTATCTCTGCCGGATCGGGCAAGATCGAGATCCAGTTCCGACCATTCGACAATCCATACGTCGCGGTTATTGATGACGGCTGTGGGATGACCTCCGACGAGTTGGTTCAAGCGATGCGTCACGGCTGTCAGCATCCAGTATACGAGCGGGACTGGAAAGATTTGGGTCGCTTCGGACTGGGAATGAAGACAGCCTCACTTTCTCAGTGCCGCCGCCTGACAGTTGCAAGTATCAAGAATGGCGACCTCAGTGCAGGCTGCTGGGATATCGATATAATTGATGCTCGGAAAGATTGGATACTCATCACTCTATCGCCGGAAGAGGCCCTAGGAGCCTGTCGGGATAACGGCTTTTAAAATAACTTTTACAATTGGGGTGATCGCTTTGAAGAAAATCTCTCACCCCGCAAAGCACGATTCAATAAGGATTAGCCAATAATAGGCATTCGCGTGCAAAAGTTTGGTATCAATCGCCGGGAACGGTTCAGTTGTGTATTGATTGCAACGCAGAACGGCGGCAAAAGCTTCCCCGGGTCCATTAGAAGGGGCCACCGTGCCGATAGAGTTTAAGCAGATTGTGAGACAGACACCACATCAGCCACTCTGCGGATACGTTTTCGTATCCTCTTAGTGAAAATTGCCGTAAGCCCCTGGCCTGTTTAATCTGGCCGAAGACTGGTTCAACGGTTGACTTTCGCTTGGAGTAAATCTTTTGACCGCGTTTGGTGCAAAGCTTTCTTATCATTCGCTCCTTGGGCGTCAGGTCGTTTGGAGGCCGTCCTCGAACCGGCGGAAGAACTTCTCCGTGTTTCATTTTGATTGTGGCGATAAACGGATCGAGCAGTGCGTCCTCAAAAAGCATCACATTGGTGTCACTAAAGTATCCGGCATCGGTTGTGATTGCCATTTTGCGGGGAATCCCGCCAAGGTTTTCTTCCAAGATATCCAGTATTGGTTCAACTTCGTCCACATCGTTTGCATTCCGGGAAAGTCCGGCAGCCACAATCACCTGAAAGGAATCATCAACCATTGCCTGGCCGTTATAACATTGATCAAAGGAATTGGTGGAGGTCACCTTCATGATCCGGGAATCAGGATCTGTGAAATTCCTCTGTGCACTGCCGGAGGGTTCAATAGGAGGGGGCTGACTTGCAGGCGCTTGTTTTTTCTTGGTTTTAGTCTCTGCAGCCTTCTGCTTTTCGGAAGCCTCTTGCCTGGCCTCCTCCTCAAGCGCATTCATGGCTTCTTTGATCTTTGCCAGCCGAGTCTCACGCCTTTTGAGTTCATCGGGCAGATCCCAACCCTTCCTGCCCTTGCCGTACTCTCTATCCTCCTGCTTGTCTACAGCCTCGGCATTTTTGAGAAGTACTTCGATCTCTTTTGCAAGCTCCTCTTTTTTCTTTTTCATCCTGCCGTAGCTCATCGCTTTGTGCTTGGAAGCATTGGCCTTGATCTTGGTTCCATCAAGGGCCACATGGCCAAGCTTAACAAGCCCCGCTTCCTGGCAAAGTCTGAGGATCTGCACAAAAAGACCGGCAAGAGCTTTAAGGTGGCGCTTTCTGAACTCACATATCGAGTCATGATCGGGGTGCCTGTTTGCCGCAATCACCCGAAAGGCAACGTCTTCGTAGGTTTTCTTCTCGATTTGACGGGAGCTGGGAACACCTGTGCAATAAGCGTAGAAAAGGAGGGCTATCATCATCCGAGGTTCGTAAGGGGGTTGCCCCCTGCCGTCTCCCCGATAGGACGAGTACATCGTTGAAAGATCGAGCTGCTCTACCACATCCAATATGAAATTGGCCAGGTGTCCCTGCGGGAGCCAGTCCAACAACGAAGGCGGGAGCAGCAACATTTGTTTGCGGTCACAAGATTTGAATGTCTTTTCCATAGTGGAGCGATATTAGCATAAAATGGCTCTTGATGCCATTTCTCCGACAGGCTCCTAGGGGAAAAGGGAGGATGTTGGACTTCCGTTCAATCTGGCAGCGCCAATCATTATCTACAGCGCTTGAAGAGCAGATTAAACTGACGGCTTCCGGAGTTTTCGAAGTCCTTGTAGCCCCGCCGCCAGGCTTGCAGAATGTCACTGAGTGGAGCAAAAAAGAACTATGCTGGAGACGTGTTGAGACCGCTTCGGTCGAGCTTCTGCCCTCATTGATCGCAGAGCTGGCCGACCCGGAAGAAGACCGTGCGATGCGCAGAGATGGACATTCACAGCAGGCGATTGACTCCGGCATTGAGGCCCAATTGGAAGTAGTGAAACTTGGGGGTGAATACTGGGGGAAGCTGCGCTCATGGGGCCGCTCGCAAAGATTGTTGTCACCGGAGGAAGAGCGTCTGACCTTGGTTGCAGCCGGTATCCCAAAAAGGCTGCCAACCGATTGGCAAAGTTCAAGATTGATGCAAATCAAAGAGCGTTTGGAATCGGAGGGATTCAGGTCGAGTTAGATATGATGTTTAGAGTGATGCGATATCCCCATCAGAATGTATTATTCACTCTAAATCCTGTTAATCCTGTCAAAGGCCTTCTGCCCTTGACGTGTTATTTGCCTTGCCTTTCTTCGCGGCCATCATCGACCTGTCGATGCTCAGGCTTTGCGTGACTGTCAAAGGTCTCTTGCCTTCGACCTGTTGTTTTCTCGTTTATCCTGTCTACGTGCTGGCTGAGCCGGAAGGCGCTGAAACTTGGGAACGTAGGTGCGCGAAAGAAAGGCTATTCGTCTTAAGTCAGCGGTATTGGGCCGCCCGACCCCCGACCCAAATCGATGGCCCACTTGCATAAAATCAATGCTGGATTGGTTGAAAGGGGCGTCTACTCCCAAAACGGGAAAAACCGTAGGCCAACATTGCACACTGTCCCAATGCCGTTCGACTAGTTCATTCTCGGACGAACACAAGCTGTAGTGAGTTTCTCAAAGCTACCAGTCTCCCCTGATAGCTGGCTTATTCCCCACGTTGAACCACCATCTCCCGTAGACGCGAGCATCTGATCATCACTGATCCGATTGACCCATGAACTGGAGAAACAGGAACAGAAGGCATTGACTTGTTCAGCCGTTAAATTCTTAAGGTCAGGCTTACTATGACGAGTAGCAACACATTGTTGCTCTATTTGATTACGAATCTGATCCCGGAGAGCAGTTGCATTTTCATTTGAATATGAAGAACATCCAGCCAAAACTGATAAAATAGCCACTAGTAATACGATTCTCATCATGATGCCTCCGATTCGGTAGTTTTTGATGACGGCCATGCAACTGAATTGGCGTACGATTTTTCCTCTTTCGTGAGTAGACTTCTATTCTGTCGGACGTTTTCTCAATTTTAATAAGCTTAAAAGGTTCCATTTCTCCCGCCTCGTCCATAAATGGCGGCAATGAAAAATAAAGGCATAGAAAACAAGCTCCAAAGTCATCAGGATTAACGGGAAAAAAACAGGTCTAAGGCAAAGATTTTGAGAGGATTAACAGGATTTAGAACACTGCGCTCCGACCTCGCCGGATAACTGAGCCGGACGGGGCTGACACTTGGGAACGCAGGTGCGCGAAAGAAAGGCTATTAGTCTTAAGTCAGCAGAATGGGCCATCGACTCAACCGATGGCCCACCCACATAAAGTCAATACTAGATTGGTTAAAAGGGGGGTCTGCTCGCAAAAGGGGAAAAATCGTAGGCCGCAATTGCACCCTGTCCCAATGCAGTTCGACTAGTTCACTCTCGGATGAACACAAGCTGTAGTGAGTTTCGTAAGGTTATCAGCACCACCCAGTTGCTGGCTCACCGCCCATGTCCTACCCCCGTCTGCCGCAGACGCCAGCATCTGATCATCAGTCATGCCTTTGACCCACGAAGTGGAGAAACAGGAACAGTAGGCATTGACTTGTTCAGCCGTTAAATTCTTAAGGTCAGGCTTACTATCACGATTAACAACACATTGTTGCTCTATTTGATTACGAATTTGATCTCGTAGAGCAGTTGCATTTTCATTTGAATATGAAGAACATCCAACCAAAACTGATAAAATCGCCACTAGTAATACGATTCTCATCATGACACCTCCGATTCGGTAATTTTTGGTAACGACCATGCAACTTAATTGGCTACGATTTTCCTCCTTCGCGAGCAGACTCTCATCTTATCGGACGTTTTTTCAATTTTCATGAGCCTAAAATGTTCCATTTCTCCCCAAATGGCAGCAAGGAAGAGAATAAAGACGCCGAAAATGAAATTCCTAAGTTATCAGGACCAATAGGAAAACAGCAGATCAAAGGCCCGACAATCAGTGAAGAACTGTAAGCGGAGCGATGCCGGCAAGGGTTTTCGGTACAATGTTTCCGGCCCGTTCACTATCCTATAATTTTCTCGTGAGTTTCTTCATCACGAAGGGAAACGAGACCATCAACTGCCGGATATGATCGTGCGGCCTGGAAATTGAAACAACGGGTCCCTTTGACCTTCCTCTTGCGTTTTTGATTCTGATGTGGGAAGGTTTCATGGTCTAACAAGGTGTCCTGATAGGGTTGAGGGAGGCTACATTGCTTCCAGAGGAAGGCAGGAAGATCATCAAGAGTCAGCGGAACGGGCGGACGAGCCTTGGGGAGAAAAGAACATGAGTCAGGAAAATGATTATTGCAAAGCGATTTGCAGGGTGAGCAGAGCGTTGGGTTCGACGTTGAATAGGGATGAGCTGCTGAATCTGATTGTCGAGAGCGCCATCGACGTCATGAGAGTGAAAGCGGCGGGACTTTTTCTGCTCGACGAGGAGAAAGTTGAATTTATCCCGGTGGCTCAGAAAGGCCTGTTCGAAAACTTCAATTGGTACGGACTCACAGAGCCAGAGAAAATTGTTCCAGTTTTACAGAGGGAAGGTCATCTTTTTTTCTATGACGCCACTTTGGACCCCGGATTCAATGCGCATGACGTTAAGAAAGTTGAAGGAATTGCCTCCATACTGGTGGTGCCGGTCATAGTCAAAGAGGTGCTCATTGGAGGACTTTGTCTATTTACCGGCAGCCCCAGACACTTTTCTCAGGACGAAATTGATTTTGCGGCAGCCGTGGCGGAGCAGGGCGGAATGGCCATCCAAAATGCCCGTTTGTTCGAACGGATCAAAAAGAACACCAACCTTTTCCTGAATCTAGCCGTCAATATCAACTCCAGCCTCAATTTGAAGCAAGTTCTCGATATCTTGACGGCCGAAGTTGCAGAAGCTCTGAAGGTCAAAGCCTCTTCCATCCTGCTTATAAATGAAGACAAGCGAACTCTGGAATTCGTAGCGAGCTATGGACTGAGCGAGACCTACCTCGATCGGGGACCTCTGTCTTCGGAGAAGAGCGTGGAAGAGACCCTTGCAGGCCGGCCGGTCGTGGTCACAGATGTCCAAACCGACCCGCGGGTTCAGCACAAAAAAGAAAAGGAGCGGGAGGGCATTGTCTCGATTCTTTCAGCCCCGATCAAGACGAAAGAGAAAGTCATCGGAGTGATGAGGCTTTACAGCGGCATCCGCAGAGAATTCACCGAAGGGGAGGCAATGCTTGTCACCGCTCTGGCCTATCTGGGGGGTATGGCCATCCAGAACGCCTCTCTTTATCGATTGCTCGAAGAGGACATGAAGGACCTCAAAGAAGACGTATGGATATATCGATCCTGGTTTTAAGTGAACTCCATCGTCAAATCGACGGCTTTCACTGAACAGCGTGCGTCATTTTAACGGTTCGAAAGTGGGAGCGGTTGGCGGCGCCTTACCCTTGAGAGTTTGATGATAGTACTGATGAGTCATTGGTTGACCATCGCTCAAGGCTTCAGAGCCTAAAGCTTCACCGATGAAGACAGTATGGCTGCCAAGGTCGAGCTGATCTGCGACTCTTGCCTCCAACACGGACAAAGTGTGCTCAGTCACTACGGGACAACCTGTAGCACCCTCCTTGAATTTTACCTTTGCAAACTTGTCAATGTCCCTGCCTGATCTAAACCCAAAGAGCCCGATAAACTTCATAGGAGTCTTTTCGCCGAGCACTGATATGGCAAATACCTTGCTTTTGGTGAGGCTCTGATGCGAAATAGCAGGAAGGGGGTTCCAATGTGAGGGGGGGTGATTATATTTCGCTCCTCAGTGCCGTCGTATCACAAAGGTCAGAGGTCCATCAGAAAGTCTTTGTTTCACATCACCCTAAGAGAGGAGATTTACAATGAAAAGTCGCGGCAGGTTTTTGGCAACTTCTTTACTCGTGCTTCTGTCCATTGGCGTTTTTGCAGCAGTTGGATTTGTGCAAGCTGCGGAAAGTGACCAGGGAAACAAGGAGGGTCAGAAGGCGGTAATGGAAGGTGCAAAGAAGATGATGGATGGAAACAAAATGATAATGGATATGGTAACCAAAAAAGGAATGAAAGACCCAGAGTTTACGGCGGCTGAAAAGCAGATGACGGACGGCTATGACATGATAACCAAGGGCGATAGCATGATGACCGGGAACACAACGGCGGAAGGCAAGGATATGGTAACACGCGGGGCAAAAATGATGATGGAGGCACAGAAAACGACCTCGGCGGCCCTTGAGAAGAAGGGATTGACGCAAGAATGTGCAAGCTATCTTGACCGGTGCGCGAGTGGAGAACACCAGATAAACTACGGCCTGCAAGGCAGTAGTCATGGGGGAGCGCAATAAGCTGCTCAAATAAAATCGGCAAAGAACTCTAACCATCATGGGCAGGCAAAAAAGCCCCGGAGGTAACTCTTCGCAGTCCCAGGGGGCAGACACTGCTCGACGCCATACCGGGGGAGTTGGATAGCACGGGATCGGCTGCCCTGGGTTTCGTATCTCAGCCAGGCCCAACCCAGGACAAGTTTAAAACTATTCCGGACTGAGATTGGAATGAGGGTATCGACTATCCATTCCGTCTTTCCGCCGATGATCTCACATTGGCCGTAACATAAATTCACGGTTCTTTATCTGTTCGAGGACCACCTGAAGGCATGTCTCCTGCCTGGTTTTTGAGGCGTGAGACGGGTCCATACGAGGGGAGGGGTTCCCCCGGAGGGTTTCCCTTCCCCTGCTCCTCAAATGCACGCCGAATGTGTTTACACCGTACTTGCGATATTTACGAATAGAGGTTCATAAAGTTCCCGGTCGCCGATGTGGACGTGGAACTACCGAGGTTTGTAAGCAGGTCCTGGAAGAAAGTCTGCAGAGTTGTGCTGCTGTTGGACGTGCTGTTTGTGGCACTTTGCGTGCTGCCGGATGTGGTGTTCGCAACGCTCGATGCACTGTTGCCGGAACTCGCCTGGATCGCCGAAACCAGGTTATTGAAGTCCGACTGCAGAGTGCCGAGGGTGCTGTTTGTAGAGGAAGTAGAGGAAGTGGAGGAAGTGTTTCCCAATGTCTGAATAAGGCTCTCGATCTTGTTCGAAAGATTTGAGTAGCTGGATGTCGCTGTCGCAGCGCCGCCGTTTGAATTTGATTGCGATTGCACGGCTGAGAACAGGTCATGCATCAACTTCCCCAGCGCATGTTTGCAGTCGTGTGCGGAGCCTGTGGAAGAGGCGGAACTGCCCGAAGACGAGCCGTTCGAGCTTGCGTCCGCATTCCATGAAGCGCTCGAAGATGAAGAGGGAGGCGCCATCGAAAGCCCCAGTTGGCCGAGAGTCTCTTCGAGCACCTGCATCAACGTATTACTCGCTCCTGAAGTTGATTGACTACCCGAAACCCGGGCGCTCGAACTCGCACCACTATTGCCGGATTGGTTGAGCATGGCAAGATATTGCGTGTACAATGGATCTGTGCTGTTGATTCCGGAAATGCTCATAGGTTGCTCCTTCACTGTAATGTTTTGAAAATGTGCGACACGCCTGGACCTGGGGCAGGAAGCGTGGAGCAAAAAGCCTCCAGCTACCCGTTTCTCGCGTTACAGTCCCTGAATCCATGAATCAGACGCTTTTTATCCTGTCAAAAACTCTCTGTGGTGAACGTTTACGTTAGTGTCCGTCCTTTCGATATTTTTAGATGGCAATAACCGGACCGAATTGGAAAAATTCCATGTAAAGATGCGCTAAGGGTAATGTAAAAATTTGTGAACACCGGTAAGTGCAATATGAAAAGTTGTGTCCCCGGGCGTTTCGCCGGAGGGTGAGGCCCATGCATCGCATGATTCGGAGTTGTATTGAGTTGCGGATAAAGAGGAAGTTGAGGATTTTGAACTTGCCCGCTGATGCTGCATTGTTTTAGTGACGATTGCCAAAAGTGCCGGCCGGGTCGGCAGATTCTTCCATATTACTTCAAGTTTCCGTCCTGGGGCGGTGGGGCGCCGCCGGCCAAGGTCTCGACGCTATCCTTGACGTGTCCATGGCCAGAGGCGGACGGCGCAGGCAGGATGTCGCCCACCTATCCCCTTGTAATACGGTGACAATATCAATAAAGCCAGCTTTTGTTTTTTCATCTATGTCTTTCAGATAAAAAACGGGTTTGGTTTTGGGGACCTGTTTGCCTGGAGGGCACTTTTTCCCCTCCTGTTCGGGCAAGAATGACTTGCATGTTCGGTTGGGAAATCGTATGGTTTTGCCGGTTTTGGCATTGCACCGGAAGTTGTTCGGGGAAAAATCCGATCCGAAAAAGCGGTTCAGATGCATTGCGCGCGCATAGCGCACAATCTGAGACAATCTTCCAGTCTATGCACAGATCCTTGTCGATTTACTTCGAAGGGCAGCTCGAAATAGAAGGAGAGCAAGTGAAGAAGATCCTGATAACCACCATCATGGTGGCAACATTTTTAATTACGGGCGTCCCGCCCTCGGTCGCTCAGACAAAGGTCCCCATCAAGGTGAAAGGCGCCGATTCCATGTGGGGCCGAGTTCGAAGTCTTGCCTTGCTTTATATGAAAGATCATCCTCAGGTTAATATAACCGTATCCCCCCATTTACTGGTCGATGAAGGGATGAGAGCGCTCATTGCAGGTGAGACCGATGTGGCGATGGCCTCACGCAAAATGACCGCTCAGGAAAGCGAGGCTGCAAAGGCCAAGGGGCTTCAACTCGACGAACATGTGGTAGGATACGGCGGGATAGTCATTATAGCCGATAAGCAGAACCCGGTAGATGAACTCTCGATAGACCAGGTAAGAAAAATTTTCACTGGTCAGATCGTCAACTGGAAGGATATTGGCGTGAAAGATCAAGTCATTACAGTTTTCAAATCCGGCGAGAAGCATCCCGGCACGTTATTATTTGTGGAGAACGACATCCTGGGCGGAGTTCCCATTACCAAAAGCGCAATCGCACTGCCGGACTTCCCGGTGATAATTAAAAAAGTTGCACAAACAGCAGGATCCATATCTTACGTCAGAATGCGGGACCCATTTCCAGGCCCTGCGTCCAGAATCAAGCTCCTGAAGATTAAAAAAGATGAGCATTCGCCGCCGGTTAGCGCATCGAGGGAAATGATCGAGGATGGAACCTATCCGCTCAGACGTCCATACTATCTCTATAACGCGGCTACTGCGGGCAAAGACGTTCGCGGTTTTGTAGATTTTGTAGTAAGCAAAGGATGGGGGAAGCCGAGCCTGAGTCATATGTGGTAGTGAAATGCAAAACCGGGCACAAACTTGAAATATTATTCGGGGTCAAGATAGAAGGGCCGATTCGAAGCTTAAAGGAAACAGGGTAACAAGCAAAAGGTCAAGGAGGAAATCAATGAAGGGTCGTCTTGCGCTATGCTCGGTTGTGGTTATTTGCATCATGGTTTTAAGCGGCAGTGTCCGGGCGGCGGATGGAGTGGTGCTGATCGATCAGGCAAGGGCCAATGGTGGGCATGTAACACCTGGAGACACCCCGGGTTTTCCGGTGACCATCAGCAGGCCTGGAAGCTACCAGCTAACAAGCAATCTCACCGTCGCCAGAGCCAATACCACCTGTATAGAGATTACCTCAGATAACGTCACTCTGGACCTCAACGGGTTTACCATCTCGGGTCCAACTGTTTGTACGGCAGGCCCTAATAATTCGGTTACGTGCAACCCATCGGGAAACGGCATAGGAGTTAACGCCCCCTCGGAGGGAAACGTCACCGTGATAAACGGGGTCGTGACCGGGATGGGACTGGACGGGATCAATCTGGCAGGACCTGGTGCGAGAGTTGAAAACATTCAGGCTTATAGCAACGGGGGGTATGGCATCCGCACCACATCAGGGAGCAACAACACTTCATCCAACAACGGGGGGGTTGGCATCCTGATCACCACCGGGAGCAACAACACTGCGGCAGGCAACGGTGGTGACGGCATCGACTCCCTGGGCACCGCGAACAACAGCGTTTCAAACAACAACGGGGGGGTTGGCATTAACGCCCTCACGGCGAACAGCAACGCTTCGTTCAACAACCAGGGGGATGGCATTGACGCCAACACGGCGAACGGCAACACTGCGTCCGGCAACACAGGGAATGGCATCGCCGCCGGCACGGCTAACAACAACGTTTCAACCGGCAACGGGGGCAACGGCATCGTCGCCACTACGGCGGTGGGCAACACTGCGACCGGCAACACCGGGCATGGCCTGGTCTCTTCGGGCGGATATACAAACAATGTGTTTCAGGGAAACGCCGGAGGGCAGGTGTCGGGCGGTATCCAGATGGGAACAAATGTTTGCAGCGGAACTGCTTGCCTTTAGAGCGTACAGGGGGGAGGCTCAATTCCTTAATCAAGCCTCTCGCCCCCTGTCACTACGCCAGATAAGCTCCAAGTTTTTCGAAATTGCCCCCGTTCTGATCCATAAAGACCGCTCCGATCTTCAGGCCGTTGTCAATGGCAAACACCCGGCGAAGATCACATTTGAAGCAAACCTCCTCTTTGATCCGGGGCAGTTCGAAACAGAGGCTGAAGTTGGGCATTTCCCCAATCGAGGTGTCCTTGATCTCCGAACCTCGGGGATAGGCGACTAAAGCGCCTCCCAATGAAAGGTCCAACACCACGCAAGAAAAAGGAGTTGGCGAATTAACGCCGGTCCCATGGTAGGCGGCGGCAGGCAACGCCGTCTTGACCCGATGGTGCTTGCGCCGCTCCTGAGTGAGTGCCCCACCGACCAGGTACCCCCGTTTTTCGAGGTAATCGGAGATGATCTTGTCTAGAAGCGAGGCAATCGTCCGGTGCTCATGACTGGCTGCTTTCCTCAAAGCATCGCGAACCTTTCCGGTGATCCTCAAACTATAGATAATATCTTTTCTCATGGCACTTATCACCCGGAAGACAGAACTAAACCCCCTGCGTCATATTCTGATCGCGCCAGATGCATCATGATATTAATCTTTTTTCTAATATTAGGTATATTTTTTATCCCACTTCTAGCCCTTTAAATCACCCTTGTCAATTTCGAAAGTTTTATTAGCAGAGTTATATGGAGGGATATATGGAAGTGTTTGTACTTACTTAGCCAAACGTATTACATATGTATGTATTTAGTAGTGCATTTGATGCCACGGTAGCGGCCGATATAGCTATAAGGTTTCCTGAATATGCCTTTACCATCCGCATGACCGAGTTCGCTGTCGACCATGCGATGACATCCGAAGACATTGGCAGTTTTCTTACGTGAACGGCATTGCGCCCGACTTTTCGTTGATCATCGCAATTTTCACTCTTGTTTAACCTTTGTTTTTTCAATTTTGCGTAAGATTCGGGCAAAACTTTAACGTCAGGTCGCCATTCCTTGTCTCCCGACAGCCGGTGGGGTATATCTTCCCTTACCTATTTGTTTTCGACAATCAGAAGAGTCAAATGCTCCACCCTGAGGCTGTGACCTTAGTTTGATTGAAAGTGTGATTAAGTGGCAGAACCCGGCAAAATAATGAAGATCGGCCGTCGCAGCACACTTATCAAAGCACTCATTGTGCTGGCTCTGGCAGCTATTTCGATTGGTCTCGTGGCGATTTCACCCATAAAATCACAACTCGGACTCGATCTGTGCCAAAGGATCATCTTTGAAGCAGGTCTAATGGGTCCAGCCCTTCTTGTGATCTTCTGCGCGGTTGGTAGTTGTCTTTTTGTCCCAGTGACGTTTTTTGTCGGGATCGGTGTGGTCATGTTCGGGCCTTATCTGGGCTTTACCTGTGCGTGCCTTGGCACACTTGCAGGCGCGGTGATCTCGTATCTTATTGCCCACAGGCTTGGAAGGGAGTTTGTCTATTCCCTTATCGGGGACAGGCTGAGGAGCTGCGACGACTTGATCGAACGCAATGGCTTCAAAGCAGTCCTTTTCCTCCGGCTGATGTTTATGCCCTTTGCGCCAGTGAACTACTGCGCGGGACTAACGAAGGTCCGCTTTCGGGACTATTTTTTCGCTACTGCCCTGGGTGAAGTCTCAACCATTTTCGTGACCACTTTTTTCATCGGTGAGATAAGGGATATTTGGATTTCGGGAGACTGGGGCGCGCTGTATTCCACCAAGATGTCCCTTTCTCTTGCATTGCTGATGGCTTTGGCGCTCATTGCAAAACTGGTGCAGAGGAAATACGGAAGAAGACCTACGCAGTCTTTGAGTTACTCCCATCGGTCACCAGATGACCGTTCTGAATAGGAAATTCCGCAAGGGTGGCTCCTTATAGAGAATTGCGTCGGCCCGGGGTAAATTCCCCCGCAGAGATCGAGGCCATGGTTACTCCCGCGGGCCCTATTCTTCAAAATCCATATCAATGACGGCCTCGCTGCTCATGGCTTTTACCATCATGTTGGGATATCGCTTTCGAAAGACGTGGAGCATTGCCCTGTTCTCCGACAATACGGTAGCAGTAAAGCCTCTGTAATCATTCTCCCTGGCAATCTTTTCGAGGACAGCGAGGAGATGAGAGCCGACGCCCTGCTTCTGGAAATCGTCACCGACCACAAAGGCAACCTCTGCCCGGCCTTGTTCGGCGAGGACGTACGAGGCAATGGCCATGATATCTTTGTGCCCGCCCCTGGAGGTGAGGCCGATGATGGTCATGTTCTTGCGGTAGTCCACATTCGCCCATTCTTTCTGGGTGGTTGAGTGTGAAAAAAGGTTCTTGTGGTAGAAGAACCGATAGTAGATCGATTCTTCCTGGAGTGAATAGAAGAAATTACGGAAAGCAAATTCATCCGAGGGCAGCAAAGGACGAAACTCTATGGTTTGCCCGTTGGCGAGTCGAAAAGAGCTCTTATAGTCTTCAAGAAAGATCAGGTCTTCCTGATGCGGTGGGAGTTGGTCGGAGAAAATGTAGCGGTGTTTCTTGGCTTCATCGATCAACTCCTCACGAAACTTGGGGTGAGCGATCTGAGCCAGTTCCATGACCCGCTGATAAATGCTTTTTCCCTTTAGTTCGGCAATGCCGTACTCGGTGACGACGAAGTTGACATCTCCGCGCGTTGTGGCCACACCGGCCCCTGCGCTAAGGTGTGAGACGATTCGCGATACCTTCCCGTTGCAGGCCGTTGAAGGCATGGCAATAATGGAAAAGCCGCCTTTGGACATGGCGCTTCCTCGAAGGAAGTCAACCTGATCTCCGATCCCACTGTAGAAGAGGTAGCCGAGGGAATCCGAGCACACCTGCCCTGTGAGATCGACTTCCAATGCCGAACTGATTGAAATTAGATTGTCGTTTCGTGCAATAACGGCGGGATCGTTCACGAACTCGGAACTGCGGAAATAGAACATGGGATTATTGTTGACGTAGTCGTAAAGCCTGGAAGAGCCCATGCAAAGTGATGCGACGGCCCTTCCGGGCAACAGGGACTTTTTCTTGTTAGTGATGACCTTCTTTTCAAAGAGAGGCAGGAATCCATCCGTGATTATCTGGGTATGTATTCCCAGGTCCTGCTTGGCATCGAGGTATTTCAAAACAGCATAGAGGAGCTGTCCGTAGCCGATTTGAAGGGTAGCCCCGTCATTGACCAGTTGTGAAACGTAATGTCCGATCCGATTAGCTGTTTCATTGTCCGCCACTACCGGCAGGTACTCTCCAAGGGGCTCTTCTTGAATGACCAGGTAATCGATTTCATCGACGTGAACGAAACTATCGCCCAATGTCCTAGGCATCCTCGGATTGACCTGAGCTATCACCAACCTGGAATTCTGCATTCCGGCACGGGTGATGTCCACAGAGACGCCTAAGCTGCAATACCCGAACTGATCAGGGGAACTCACCTGGATCAGGGCAACATCCAGGCCGATATGTTTACTGAAAAAAAGCTCCGGAATTTGTGAAAGGTAGGCAGGGACATAGTCGATCTTGCCTTGAAAAGCAGCCTTTCGCATGCCCGGGCTAATAGAGAAGAGTTTGAGCGAAAAACGATTTAGGAAGGATTCATCGTCGACGTACTCAGAAAGCGTACCTGAAAGTAGTTGGTAGACCATGATGTCGCGAAGGATGAGGTCGCTCACCATAGACCTGATTAGATGCTGAGGTTCGCCGCAACCGGTACCTATAAAAACCCGGTTGCCCTTCTTTATGGCCGAGATTGCCCGCTGGGAGCTAACCACCTTCTCGGCACAATACTCGTTTAACCAGTCCATATAGTCCATAAAACTGGATTTACCTCTCATCTTTGAATCTTGTCATTTGTGCCTCTTCGATCTGGCGGCCATCAAAGGGAGGGGGCAAAGCGGCGAAACCAATGCTGAAATCATATTACAGTAACATTATGGTTTCGCAAGAATATTTTAGGACAGTGGATCAAGGCGCAAATTGGCATGGGTTCAGGTATTGCGGATGGACACCAGCTAAGTGGAGAACTGCCCCGGCACCGAAGCCCGTATTTTATCAGTAATTCCTGAATCTGTGAGCGAAGGGGCCGGTGCCGGAGGTTACAATGATTCACGCTTATAGGAGCGGTTACCTGCTGTCGTACCAATAATCGCCGCCAATCCCGTAGGAATTTGGATGCCACTGATCCAACCTGGCGTCGGAGTCCCTGTCGGTGCCGCCTCTTGGTGAAGTGTAGGCCCGGTCATCTCCGAACTGATTGGTATCATATTTATGGTGTGCTCCAAAATCGCGGTCAACACGTGTCTGCTGGGCTTGGGCGAGAGCGCCGAAGGCTAAGGTGAAGACAAAGGCCACCGCCAGTACCGGTAACGCTGCCGATTTTAGGCTCATTTTATGTTCCTCCGAATTGATTCGATTTGCATTCTTATTTAGTAACCAATCTCTGCGAACTGTCAACTGATCGGACGCGTTATTGCCACGAATAAAACATAGCCGGACAACCATCATCATGCCGGCGGCAAGGATCTTTATGAGGCGCGTAAACGGAGAAGGATCGAAAGGCGCGAGTCCGGTTTTCTGCGGTATACAGTACTTGTCTCAGGAGTTGCAGGTCACGAGGCTGAGGGATTACAAATCAACCGTTCTTTCTTCATCATCATCCCAAGCGATGGCTTTGGCGCCTTGGTGTGGCGGCCCTTGTTCAGGGGCGTGCTCCCTATTTGAGCGTTTTTAACGCCTCCAATACATCCAGGTAGAACCTGGCATCAGAGGGAGCGATGGTCGCATGGCGGACTAACAACTGTAAACTACCGTCACTTCTTATTACTCCAAGGTAGTCCCCGCCTTTTGGCCGAATGCTGTACCCTCCTGCTTCGGACTCGATGGGATCACCCTGTCCCACTTTTTCCAGCGTCCCGATGTCTTGTCCCTCCGAATTATAGATGGTCCAGTGACCTGGGTCAGAGGCCTTGAGTGTGAGTTCGTCAGCAAGGCCGTTAGAGGAGAGGCTCATCAAGAGGAGGGTAACAAATATGAAAGGAAGCGTTTTTTTCATTAAAGTCTCCACTAATTATAAGTGGTGCTTTGGCGGCTCTTCGGCTGTACGGTACTTCGTGCCCTGAAAACCTCTGGAAGATTTCTCGTTTACCGCTCCGATGAAATAGAAATATAGTAACGATACACGCCCGCCTGCGCTGCGATTCCAGATAAGTTGAACGAATAGTTCTTACCCTGATATGTAAAGTCCTCCGGCTTACCTGTCCGGAGGCACAGTATCTTTTTGTCCGTATCGCCGGTGAGATAGCCGGCAACCGCCGAATCTTTTTGGCACTCGTCCTTGTCCGAGACTTCATGAAGAACGATGCGGAGGTTGCCGTCAAAGGCCGGGGTCGTTTCGCCGGACCTGACCCATGTCGGTTTAAGAACCAGCGTCTCCTTGAAGCCGGTATGTTTTTGCTCCAAAGCCTGCCGGTCGGCCTGCAGAGCTTCCATTTGCGACAATTGAGCGTCGAGCTTGCCGTATTCATCTTCCAATTTATGTAATGAATTGCTCAACTCAATATTCCGATCCGTCAAAGCTTTGTTATTTTCCTGAATGGTCTGCACCTCCTGATTTTTATTGTCCAATTGCCGTTGATACTTAGCGTGCACAATCAAAAAAGTCACTGAGGCAGACAACCCAATCAGGCACACGAAACAGACAATCAGAGCTATCGGGCGCATACTGATGGTTTTTGTCGTTTCTTCTATCAACATAACGTCTCCCGGGAAAACATCAATCATATCATAGCGGGCTCAGTTCCGCTGTCCAGACTAAATGAATACTAAAAATAAAGCCGACTCTCATCCATGCAACCGGGCCTGAATTAAGCCACCTTCTTCTTCCGAAGTATCCGTTTCGGTTTTTGAATTCTAATAGGTTAACGCTTGAATGCAATGATTTTCGAATACATCCCGTATTTCGTGCCATTAACCATCAATATTCGCACTTGTGTGTTTTGATTGGGATATTTATAATTTATGGAATCTGCGCGTTTGAAGAGCTTTTTCGGGTGGAATCTGATTCTGGAAGGCCGTTCGGGATCTATCGGTGGTCCATCTGACACATTATTCAGGATTCAGGTTTGCATATCTGATCGCGAACCATTTGAAGGGGGAAGGATATGAAGGTTTTTGTGGGTGGCCTTGCCGCGGCTTTTCTGGGCCTTCTGGGCATCATTATCTGGCATGATGCTGTTTGCCAAATCATCTTGGGCGCGATTCCCCTTATCCTGCTCGTCGGTGGCTTGATGGCCGCATATCTTGGCTACGATGAGGCAAAGGAGAAGCTCCCCTGCTGTAAAGCCAGTGAAAACCTGGAATTTTCAAACGATGTCAAACTGAGAGAAGAAGCCGAAAAATACAAACAGGAAGTCGAAAGGCTCAAAAGCGAGCTGGAAAAGGCCAAGACCAGCTAGTTTCGGTCCGGATTCGCTTAAATACGTCAAAAAAGGACAGCATAGATGAGCAGTCGCTGCGGTTTCGTTTTTGTTTTGGCAGTTCTGCTGGTTTCCTGTTTGGCTTTTGTCTCTGCCGGCGAAGCTGAGACACCTTTTAGCGACCATTCTTTCGCAATCAGGTATGTAACCGATCAGAAACAAATCAACTATGTCGTTGATCAATTCAGAGGCCAGCTTCGACGTTTAGGTTCGAACGCCAGCGTAATAGCATGTAGTAATGTTACCCAACTTACTGAGCAGGGTATTGCTAAAGATTTTAGCTTCGGCGCAGTCTGTAACGTCCAAAACGGGAACGACAGGTTGACTGTACTCATGTGCGACGACAGTTTGGCTGCAAAGTTCAACTGGGGGGAATCGGGCAGCCTGACGCGAGATGATGTTGTTCGTTTTATAAAAAGGAACTGTCCGCCTGGTAGATAGTTTCCGTCCGGATTCGCTTAAATACGTCTTTTAGTGTGTGGAGTACCAGGCAAGCACCCGTTTAAGTTCTACGGCAACCGCAGGGGCCGTCATCATATCGGGTTTTCTCAAAATGTCCACAGGCAGCAACCCCGGAACGTTATAGAAGGATGCAGTCGCACCGTAATCGACTTGAATTGCAGCCCCTTCAAGCGAAAGTCCCAGAAAAAGGCCCCGGTTCCTGGAGTAGGAAAGTATCTCCGCCGTGAGCAAAATGTCAGTTGACGCTTCTGCTTGCCTGCCAACGGGGCCAGCCGCTATCGAAGCATCACCCCCGAGAGTGAATTTGCCTCCGCATATTGCATCCAGACTGCGAATGGTGTTGAGCACAAGTATTGCATCGGTGGATTGAACGCCGACCTGCCAGCCAAAGCTGCCTCCTATGAGGCGGAAAAAGACCGGGTTGCCCCAATTCCCGTCTTCATTTCGGATCAGCAGCACCCCGCACCCATAGCGGGCGCCGAATATAAATCCAGCCTTGAGCAGATCGGGAAAAATCGCAATCCCGTGAGCGTGGGCCAAAAGACTTGGAGGGATAGCGCATTCCGGGATTTCCATAATCTCTTTTATGACAGCGGTCGATGCTTGAACTCTGGCTTCCTCGCCCACCCCGGCGTTTGATGCCGTGGGCACAAGAAAGCACAGACTCAGGGCTACGATAAAAACGGCGAAGGCAGTCCTGTGAGTCATGGGATGTCCCCCCTTTGTCCTGCAATTGTTTTTGATCGATGTGGTTTAATAGATATTTATCCCCGGCCCCGGTTTAACGAGGCACCCCCGAGTCCCTGATGCAGGCAACTTACATGCCAACCCTCGAAATAGTCTCTGGCCTTGAGTTATGAGGTAAGGATCGGATTCGATTGCAGGCTTTCACCGACAGCAGTGAGTGTCCTTTAATACACTCGGGACTTTCAGCAAATGAGGAAAAACACTAAGGGCATGGAGGCTGGAAGAAAAAAGGAAAGGGGAAACAGGCATAACCCGTAACCCCTTGATTTTGCTAATGGGCCGCCGCGGTCTCGAACCGCGAACCTCCTGATTAAGAGTCAGCTGCTCTACCGTTGAGCTAGCGGCCCGGAAACAATTTTTATTGGTACGCCCGGCAGGATTCGAACCTGCGGCCTGCGGATTCGAAGTCCGACGCTCTATCCACCTGAGCTACGGGCGCTTCCAGGAAACAACCATGATACCAAAGCAGGCTGCCCTAGTCAATTCAGAAAACGACATCCAGAAACGATTCGAACTTACCCTCAGGCTCCCGAAGCGCGGAAAGGGACTCTGTTTCGAAAAGTTGGCGGTGGGACCGCCAGCCGGGGTTGCCAAGCCCACACCACGTCTTTTCATAGTTGCCGGGTGTCCCGAAGGGACGTGACTTACTGTTTCGAAAAGTTCCCACGCGAAGACTGATCATCGACAGGCCAGGGAAAGACGCGAAAATGCGAAGGGAATGACACTCTCATGGTTTAGGGTGTCTCGCAGGGGCAGGTTGAACTGCTTCCTTTTTCTGTCTCAACGGCAGGGTAACTATGAAAGTCGATCCTTTTGCCGGCGAGCTTTTGGCGGTAATACTGCCCGAGTGGTGCTCGATAATTTTGCGGCAGATGGCAAGCCCCATACCCGTTCCAGAGAATTCCGAGCGGCCGTGCAGGCGCTGGAACGGGGCAAAGATGCGGTCAAGGTATTTTTCCTCAAATCCTATTCCGTTATCCTCGACATAAATGCGGCAAAAAGAATCGTCCCTGTCGCTGTAAATCCTTATGCGGAGCTTTTGCGAGCTTGCATATTTTACGGCGTTGCTTATCAGGTTCTGAAAAAGCCGAGCCATTTGGCTTGAATCGGCTTCGATGACCGGCATTTCAGATATGTCAATTTTGCCGCTCGTCTTTTCTCAACGTTATATTCGAAAACCTCGGCGGCTTCCGTGACAATCGTCCATCATGTCAACCCGCTGGAAAGGCTCGGGCTGGGTGGCAACTGCGCGAATAGTTCAGAAGGTCTTTGAGGAGCTGCTGCATCCGCTTGGCGGCCTGCTGCATTCTCGCCAGGTAATCTTTGCCCTTTTCATCAACCCTATCCAGGTTAGACCGCATCACCATGTCACAAAAGCTCTGGATTTTTCGAAGGGGCTCCTGAAGGTCATGTGAGGCTACGAAAGCGAACTCCTGGAGTTCCTGGTTGATCAGTTCAAGCCTTGCCACGGCATCGGCCAGATCGGCAGTGCGTTGATTTACGCGAGCTTCCAGTTCGTCACGAGATTTGCGCAGTTCTTCTTCCATCTTCTTGCGCCCGGTGATGTCGCGGGCCACGTGCACGGTACCCATCATAGCGCCGTTTTCGTCGCGTAAAGGGGTCGTGCTGACCAGAAAGTGGCCGCCGAGATGTTCTTCATACACTTCGGCAACGTGCTCCAGCCCGTCCAGCAGCGTCCGCCTATGAGGGCAAATCTCAGGGGCTACAGGCGAATGATGCACGCATTCATAGCAACGCAGACCGACACACTGTTCGGGCTTCAATCCGAGGCGCCGGGCCATCTCGTGGTTGGCGCGGACAATCCGGTGTTGAGTGTCCAGGATGGCGACGAGGTCGGGAACACTATCGAACGTGCGTTCCCACTCCTGCTTGGCACGCAGTAATTCATCCTCCATTCGTTTGCGCTCGGTTATATCCGTCGCGTATATGTTTACATAGTCGTTTTCGAGAATGGGCACGACGGCAAATGAAAAGATCTTATCGTCAATCGGGGCGTCCATTGTATTTGACGTCCCTCTGGCGAAAGCTTCAGCAACGACATGGCGCCAGAACTGCGGGACATTGCTGCCTTCCCGCCAATCCTCCCGGCAGGCGATGAAGCGTCGAGCCGCCTCATTCGAATAGAGAAGCCTGCCGTCTGCAGCTACCCGCAACACAGGATTGGGGTTTTCATCAGGAAACCTTGCGAGGGTTTCGATTTGCATGCGGGATGAGAGCAGTTCTTCGTTTTGTGCCCGCAATTCCTCTTCCGATGCGCTGAGTTCCTCATTTTGGAATTGCAGTTTGTCTCGGGCCCTCTCCAATTCTTTTTCTATTTCCAACTGCTTTAACTGCTTCAAGCCCAGGCTTGCTATCATCTCGGCAAACGAGGTAAGGAATGAAAGGAGGGAGGGTAGAACGTCCTGAGCTACTATTGGCACCTCCGAAAGGGCGTGGAAATAATCCGATTTATCAAACCCGTACTGATCGGCCTGGCGGCTGAAAAAATCCAGGTCGGGTTTTTCGGTCAGAAACTGGCCTATGAACGCATTGGCGAGGTGCTCTCCTCCGATGACAATCGGGGAAGCTGCATCTGTGAGGCCGTTCAGGCATCTATACAGTGAAAAGCTTTTCCCCTGCATCAGTTCATTGGCAAGCACCGTATCGCTCTCGATGCATCTTTTGCAGGTTGCAGGGTTTACTCTGTGGAAATCCGTGCAGATTCTCTGCCAATGCGTGGCAAGAAGGACTTTCCCCTCCATGTCGAGAATCGCGGCGGGGATTCCCACTGCATCGAGAAAACTTGCCAGTATCTCCTGAGTTCTTGCAACGTCGATCAGTTCGGCCAGTTTATGTTGCATTGCGCCTCACTAAACAAAGTTTCTTCCGGGCTTACGTGACAAACCGCCTAATAATAAACACAGTATCGTTTCAAGGCAATTCGATTTCAGCGAAGACAGGAGGCGCAGAGTGCCGGGATGAGAGAGGGAACGCAATATGCCCTGAAATGAAAGGCAAAATCGGTTAGAATAGATTGTTGTTAAAATTCGAAAGGAGGAAGCGCTCTCAATCATGGCCTTTGTGGATCGGGAAGTTCGCAGGCTGCTCGGAAAAGGGGTCCACCATTACGGGCTCATAGAAAACGGGGACAGAATTGCGGTTGGGGTATCGGGGGGCAAAGACAGCATGCTCCTTTTGTGGCTGCTTCGCGAGAGGCTTCGACGCGTTCCGATCAGCTATGAGCTTATCGCCGTGCACGTCGATCCGGGATTTGACACCGAATCGTCGGACCGGCTCGAAGCATATTTCAAACAAGAGGGGTTCCGCTACGAAATCATCCGCACCGATCACGGTCCAAGGGCGCACGGGCCGGAGAATCGTGAAAACCCTTGTTTCCTTTGTGCCCGGCTAAGGCGGTCCGTGCTTTTCAGTAAAGCGCTTGAGCTGGGCTGCCCTAAGATCGCTCTGGGCCATAACCAGGACGATATGATCGAGACATTCTTCTTAAACATCTGTTACGGGGCGCAGGTTGCGGGCATGATGCCGAAACAGGAGTTTTTCGGCGGTGAAATAACTCTGATACGCCCCCTTGCGCTGGTTCCCGCCCAGAGTATACTCAAGGCGTGCAGGAGCCTCGGATTGCCCATCCTGCAAACGAACTGTCCTTCAGCCTCAAAAAACCAAAGGATGGAAATCCGCGATATGCTGGACGGACTTTTCAGGAAAAATTCGAAGGTTCGTGGAAACATTTACCATGCAATGAGCAACATCAACCTCAGAGTACCTGCCGAAGGGACTTCCGGCCAGGGGAAAAAGGCAAAGGACTGAGTAACAGGACTGAGGACTGAGTGCTGAGGACTGAGTAAGAGCAGTAAGTCCTGGCTTGGTGTTTTTCCACTCAGCACTCAGTCCTCAGCACTCAGTCCTTACTTGATAGGAGGCGAATGAACCAGCAGATAAGAAGCGAGGGTAAAACCTTTTTCATAATCGACGGAAGCTCGTATATCTACAGGGCTTTCTATGCTATCCGGCGGCTGACTAATTCCAGAGGAATAGCGACCCAGGCCGTATACGGGTTCGTCACGATGCTTCTGAAGGTGATTCGGGAACGCAAGCCTGAATATATCTGTGTCGTTTTCGACGCGCCCGGGCCAAATTTCAGGCACGAATTGTCCGAGGCTTACAAGGCCACTCGCCAGGTTACTCCGGAAGAGCTGATACCGCAAATCCCGTACATCAAGAAAGCGGTTCAATACTTCGGGGTGCCTCAAATGGAGCTCGAAGGCTACGAAGCCGACGACCTGATAGCCACGCTTACCCACTGGGCTTCGGCACGCGGCCTGGAGATCGTAGTGGTTTCGGGGGACAAAGACCTTCATCAGCTTATCCAGGATCCTGTGGTCAGGCAGTGGGACCCTCAAAACGACCGGGTTTTTACCGAATTAGTCGTTTTTGAGCGGTTCGGCGTAACCCCCGGGCAGATGGTGGACTACCTGTCGCTGGTGGGCGATACAACGGATAATATTGCCGGTGTGAAGGGGATAGGGGGGAAAACTGCAAGCCAACTGCTGAAGAAATGGGGTTCACTGGACGGGATTTACGCGCACCTCAATGAGATATCCCCCGACTCCTTGCGGAAGAAGCTCTCGGAGGGCAATCAGAGTGCCTGTCTCTCGCGAGAGTTGGTCTCGCTCCGGTTGGATGTCTTGATAGACAAGGATCTGGAAGAGTTTGCGCCCGCCCCGCCCATGCGGCAGGAAATGTTCAGACTCTGCGAGGAACTCGAATTCAAAACGCTTCTCGATATGCTCAAGCGGGAATGGGCGGAGCCGGAAGAAGTGAAGGCTCCCGGCTTGAAGCAGCGGACAAGGGTCGACCGGCTAATCCGGACCCGCGAGGAGTTGGACGAACTGGTCAAAATCGCGCAGACCAAGTCGCTCATTGCAATAGAGATAGAGACCACCTCGCAGGACGCCATGAACGCCGGTCTCGTTTCCATTGCGCTCTGCTGGGATGAGGACGCAGCTTTCTACATACCGGTCGGCCACCATCGCGAATGCGGCGTCCAGCTCACAGCGGCCGAAGCGCTGCTCGGGCTTGATCCAGTCCTGAGCGCCAAGGCGGTGGGCAAGGCCGGGCACGATCTCAAGTTTCAGTGGGTGGTGCTCAAGAGGTATGGAATCAATCTGGAAGCAATGATTTTCGATACCATGATAGCGAGCTACCTGCTTGATCCCGGAGGACAGACGCATGCGCTGGACCGCGTTTGCGCCGAGCACCTTGGCGAGGCAATATGCTCATATGAAGATCTCACCGGCAGAGGCAAGGGCCAGGTAAATTTTGTTGAAATCAACTTCGAAAAGGCCCTCGATTACGCGTGCTGCGACGTCGAGACATGCTGGCGCCTGGTGCCGCTTTTGCGGCGCAAACTTGAGGAAAACAAGCTGCTGGAGCTTTATGAATTGATCGAGCTCCCCCTTACCGAAGTGCTGGCGCACATGGAGTCGACCGGAATTCTGGTGGATTCGAAAAAGCTGGAGGAGCTTTCGATCGAGTTCCAGAAAGCCCTGGACCAGAAAGCTGCGCTCATCTACGAGATGGCAGGCGAGGAATTCAACATTCAGTCGCCAAAACAACTCGGAACCATCCTTTTCGATAAGATTGGACTCCGGGTGCTTAAAAAGACAAAGAGCGGTCCCTCGACCGATACGAGTGTCCTGGAGGAGCTTACGCTGGAGCATCCGGTCGCAGAGCAGGTACTTGGCTACCGCACTCTCTCAAAGCTCAAGGGCACCTACGCCGACGCTCTTCCAAAGCTGGTTTGCGCGGATACAGGCCGCATTCACACCTCTTTTAACCAGGCCGTGACGGCCACGGGACGTCTGAGCAGCTCGAATCCCAATCTCCAGAACATCCCGATCAGGAGCGACGAGGGCAGACGGATTCGCCAGGCTTTCATATCGGCGCCCGGCAATATGCTCCTGTCAGCGGACTATTCGCAGATCGAACTGCGCGTGCTTGCCCACTACAGCGGCGACGAAAGCCTGAAGGATTCCTTTACAAACGATGAGGACGTGCACCGGAGGACCGCCGCTGAAATATTCGGGGTCCTGGTTACGGAGGTTAGCGCCGAGATGCGCAGGCAGGCCAAAATGATAAACTTCGGCATCGCCTACGGCATGAGCCCTTTCGGCCTGTCGCAGAGGCTTCGAATCAGCACCAAGACAGCAAAGGCGGCTATCGACCGGTACTTTGAACGCTACAGCGGGGTTAGGCGCTTCATCGATGAGGCGGTCCGCAAAGCGCGCGACCTGGGGTACGCTGAAACTCTGCTTGGGCGAAGGAGGGCCATTCCTGAGCTTCAGAGCCGCAACTTCTCCATACGGCAGTTGGGGGAGCGGCTCGCTATCAACACTCCCATTCAGGGCACCGCTGCCGACCTCATAAAGAAGGCGATGGTAGATATCAGTCTGCGGCTCAAACAGGAGAAGCTCGGAGCTCAAATGCTCCTTCAGGTTCATGACGAACTGCTCTTTGAGGTCCCCAGTGAAAAAAGGCAGCCGGTTGAGGACCTCATCCGGCAGAAAATGGAATATGTACGAATCCTCGACGTGCCGCTGAAGGTCGAGATCGGCTGGGGGGCCAACTGGACCGAAGCCCACGCGTGAGCGGGGAGCAGAAAGCGAGCGCCAGTCTGCGTTTCGAAAAGGCCTAAAAGCCGACGAGTGAGCGAATCGAGGGATTGATGGCTTGAAACTCTGATCGGTGCACAAAAAATGGTGGGCACGGAAGAACCGTGCCCACCTCACTAAAAACTAAAAACTAAAAACTAAAAACTTTTTTAGCTGGTCTTGGTCTTTTCCAGTTCGGATTTGAGTCTTTCGACTTCCTGTTTGTATTTTTCGGCTTCATCTTTCAGTCTTGCATCGCTTGAAGATTCCTGGTTTTCACCGCTCTTCGCGAAGGGGAGCTTATCCTTTACCTCATCGTAGCCAAGATATGCCGCCATCAATCCACCGAACAGCAGGATCAGGGGAATTGCGCCCAGGATTATTTTAAAAACAGCATCATACCAGATAAGGATGCCCAGTAAGCCGAGGAACGCCGCGGCGACACCACCCACAAAAACCTTCATGTCCTTCCTCCTTCAAATGGTTCGCGATGAGGTATAAAAATTGTTCAGCAGTTTTCGAAAACCAAGTCTCCGCCGATGCTGTCATTTCGAGGGGAAACCGAAAAACTGAAGATAGCAACCTCACTTGAATAATGCAAGCAGAAATTGCCGTTTTCAGAGCCAATTCCGCCGTGCGTAAGTCGCTGAAGAGAGGTTCGCCTTAATTGTTCAATCTCCCTAAACCAAAAAATCGGATGGAGCGGTTTTTCCCGGGCGGACACCAAGGGTCCGCTTTTCTGTTGACTCTTTATACCTCTCATAAGTATAAGTAAAGATTCTAAAATACTTACTGCGCCCGTATCATGCCTGCGCAGTTTTTTGCAGGGGGCTCGCTGCTCAATATTATGCACACTGAACCAAAATTCACGAATGCAGCCGGTCCACACTTGAAAAGGATATAGTAGAGAGAATGTTCGATACGCATTTGAATGGTGTGGAAAAACCCGGCCGCTATATCGGTCTCGAACTGAATGCCTACCGCAAAAGCTTTGATGACGCTTCGATCCGCTTTGCCCTTGCGTTTCCTGACGTCTACGAGATCGGCTTGAGCCATCTTGGGCTGCAATTGCTCTACCATCAGTTGAACCAAGCCGAAGGAGTAATGGCGGACAGGGTCTACTCGCCATGGCCCGATTACGAAGAAAAGCTCAGAAGAGCGGCTGAGCCTCTCAGGGCGATTGAGAGCGAGCATGCCCTTTTCGAGTTCGACTTCGTGGGGGTAAGCCTTCAGTACGAACTCAGCTATTCGAACATACTCACTATTCTCGATCTGGGACAAATACCTCTTTATGCCCGAGAAAGAAACAGCACTCATCCTTTTGTGATTGGGGGTGGTCCCTGCGCATTCAACCCCGAGCCGCTTGCCGATTTTTTCGATTTTTTCGTGCTGGGCGAGGCGGAAGAAGTCTTGCCGGAGATCATTTATGCGTACCGCGACTGGAAACGCAGCGGCGCCAGGTCGAGGGAAGGTTTTCTCTCAGCTATCAGAAAGATTGCCGGAATTTATGTCCCATCCTTTTTCGATGTTTCCTACGACGCAAGCGGCATTGTATCAGCAGTTGTTCCCCGGTTTGCCGACTACACTGAAGTAAGGAAAAGACTGGTCTCCAATCTGGACCAAACCTGCCCGATTCCTGAGAAACCGCTGGTGCCCATCATCGATATCGTTCACAACCGCCTCGGGCTCGAAATTGCCAGGGGCTGCACGCGCGGATGCCGTTTTTGCCAGGCGAGCTTCATCTATCGGCCTGTAAGAGAACGCGATCCCTCGTACGTGCTCGATTCGGCAAGAAAGGCGCTGATTTCGAGCGGCTTCGACGACGTCGCGCTGCTCTCTTTGAGCACCGGGGATTATTGCCAGATTCAGGATTTGTTGAAAGAGCTGGTAAAAGAACTCGAACCCCGCAAAATCGCCGTTTCGTTTCCTTCGATGCGTGTTGGCACGCTGACCCCTGAACTGATGGAGCATATCAAAAAGGTCCGCAAGACCGGCTTTACGATGGCGCCTGAAGCCGGGAGCGAGCGTCTTCGGCGAGTCATAAACAAGGAAATACGCGACGAGGATCTGCTCAGTGCGGCCGAGACGGCATTCGGTTTGGGTTGGCGGATTATAAAACTCTACTTCATGATGGGCCTTCCCGGCGAAACCGAGGCTGACCGTGACGCCATTGTTGACTTGTGCCTCAGGGTCCGGGAAAGAGGAAAGAGGACCAGATCTTCCATAAATATTTCAATATCCACTTTCGTCCCCAAACCGCTGACTCCTTTCCAGTGGTCCCCCCAAATGCCCCAGACGCAGATGGAAGACTGTCTGCGAATGTTTAAGGAGCGGCTGAGAAAACCAGGTCTGAGGATGAAGTGGAACATGCCTGGTAACAGCGTTTTTGAAGCGGTATTCGCTCGTGGAAGCCGGCGGTTAGGGGCGGCGCTCAAGCGTGCCTGGGAGTTGGGGGCCAGGTTTGACGGCTGGAGCGACCATTTCAATGAGGCCGTCTGGTATCGCGCTCTCGAGGAAACCGGACTTAGTGCCGCTTTCTATGCCGAGCGCCGCCGGGACCGTGATGAAATCCTTCCGTGGGATCATCTCTCGGCTGGTGTTTCGCGCGAGTATCTGTGGAATGAATACGAAAAAGCGATGGGGACAGAGCTTACCAATGACTGCCGCAGGGGGCAGTGCACTCTGTGCGGTGTTTGCGATCAGGATAGAATTCATCCTCGTATATATGAAGAACCGGTGATGGAGTTTAAATCAGAAGAACCGCCGGACATCGATGCCGGGTCTAACGTAGACAGAGAATTTCTCTACAGGGTAATTTATTCAAGGCTTGGAAGATCGCGCTTTTTCGGGCAGCTCGAGATGGCTGCCGCTTTTGAGAGAGCCATCAGGCGGGCGGGTTTGCCGGCGGCTTTCAGCAAAGGGTACCATCCGCATCCCAAGATTTCATTCGGCGAGGCCCTGCCGCTTGGAATGGAGACCATAGTAGCCGAGGCTTACGTTACGCTCAACGAAGATATGGAACCTGCGTTGATTCGCGAGCGCCTGGACCGGGAATGCAATGGTGTGATCAAAATCAGCATAGTCAGCCGCGCCGATAAAAAACCAGCCCCCGGCTCTCCATGCAGGGGCGTTTACCATGTCTCGGGACTAAATCCCTTCGTTGTGCGTCATCTTCTCGATGCATGGCCGAAGTGCGGTGACAATTTGCTGACCAAAAAGACCAAAAAAGGCCAGGTAACCTCTCGCCTCGGACATGTACTTCTCGACATGCGAAAAGCCGGAGAAAGCTCTCTGGAAATGGATATTTACGAAACACCGGTGTTGTGTTTCAGGCCCAAGGCGATTCTTGAAAATCTCGCGGGAGTTCAAGCACAGAGTCTGGAAAACTGCTTGATCTGCAAGATTGCCTCATACCGCATGGAAGCTCTGCAGGGGAACGATAATGTCGGCAGAACTAATCGTTAACAGCAATCCATTTGAAACCCGCGTGGCGTTGGTCGAAAACGGACAAGTCGCCGAACTCTATGTTGAGAGGAGCTCAGACCGGGGGATTGCGGGAAACATTTACAAGGGGCGGGTCGTAAGGGTCCTGCCAGGCATGCAGGCAGCCTTTGTGGACATCGGTCTCGAAAAGGCGGCTTTTTTGTATGTGAGCGATATTTACAGGCCGATGGGCGAGATAGAACAGCTTTTTATGTCATCCTGCGAACACGAAACCGAGGACGCCAAAGAAAACGGGGTTATTGAAAATGCCGGGTGTGAGTATGGTGAGTCTGACTTTCGCCATGCCTATAACGGCGTTCCCATTGAAGATCGGCTTCAGGAGGGGCAGGATATTCTCGTGCAAGTGGCCAAGGAACCCATTGGAAGCAAGGGGGCCAGGATTACGACTCATATTACGCTGCCCGGCAGGAATCTCGTTTTTATGCCCACGATGGACCGCGTGGGCGTTTCCCGCAGAATTGAGGACGAAACCGAGCGGAAGCGTCTGCGCGAGATAATGTGCGAAATAAAGCCGCCTTACAGAGGTTTTATCGTGCGCACGGCTGCCGGGGGCGCCGAAAGAGAAAAACTACAGTCGGAGTCCGATTTCGTGGCTAAACTTTGGCAAACGATTCAGCGCAGGTCCGAAAACGCGCCTGCGCCTTCCCTGGTCTATCAGGAACTGGATATAACCCTTCGTGCGGTTCGCGACCTTTTCACCAAGGAAGTCGACCGGCTCGTCATCGACTCTGAGGCCGAGTACCGAAAAATTCAGAATTTTACCGAGACCTTCATGCCATCGCTTCAAAATGAAGTGGAACTGCACGAAGGCGATGAACCAATTTTCGACGCCTACGGAATTGAAATGGAGATCCAGAGGGCGTTGAGCAAGAAAATCTGGTTGAAATCGGGGGGATACATCGTCATAGAATCTACCGAGGCGCTCACCGCAATAGACGTAAACACGGGCAGGTATGTGGGCAAACGCAACCTTGAAGAGACAATCCTTAAGACGAACCTGGAAGCGGTGAAAGAGATCGCTTTTCAATTGAGGCTTCGAAACCTTGGCGGGATCATTATCATAGACTTCATCGATATGGAGAAAGAAGCCAACCGCGAGAAGGTCTGGAATGCACTGCGGGACGCCACGTATAAAGACAAAAGCAAGTCCAACATCCTGCGAATGTCTGATCTGGGTCTGATCGAGATGACGAGGAAGCGTACCAAGGAAAGCATTGGACAGGTGCTGTGCGAGCCATGCTTTTACTGCGATGGTGAAGGATACCTGAAATCCAAGCAGACCATTTGTTATGAAATTCTGAGGGAGTTGGAGCGGCAGAAAATGGATTTTTACGGCCGGAAAGTCCTCGTTATGGCCCATCCGGAGGTTGCCGCCATGTTTTGCGACGAAGAACGGGCGGCTCTCGAACGGATCGAGGAGAGCATACACGCGCTCGTCTCAGTCAAATCCGACCAAAACCTCCACCTCGAAAATTACGACATTGTGCTGGACAGTGAATGAGCCGATGAATTGGACTAATTCGAACAATCTCTACAGGGAAGCCTGCAGATTGATACCCGGAGGAGTGAACAGTCCGGTTCGCTCCGGCAGGGCGGTCGGCTTCGAACCTCTCTTTATAAAAAATGCCAACGGGTGCCGGATCACCGACGAAGACGGCAACGTCTACATCGATTACGTGGGATCGTGGGGGCCGCTCATCCTTGGTCATTCTCATCCCGAGGTTGTGGCTGCGCTGAGAGATGCCGTCGACAGAGGCACCTCCTACGGGATTCCAACTCGACTCGAGGTTGAGATGGCCGGGAAAGTAGTGGAGATGGTCCCGGCCATAGAGATGGTCAGGATGGTAAATTCGGGGACCGAGGCGGCCATGAGCGCCATAAGGCTTGCGAGGGGATTTACAGGGCGAAAAAAGATCTTAAAATTCAACGGTTGCTATCACGGACATGCAGACTCGCTTCTTGTAAAGTCGGGCTCCGGCCTTGTGACTTTCGGTATTCCCGGAACTCCGGGGGTCCCTGAGGAAATCGTCCAGCATACGATCTCGCTGCCTTACAATGACCTGGAAGCGGTGCGCCAAGTTATGGAGAGCGTGGGGAAAGAGGTTGCCGCGATTATTGTGGAACCTGTGGCGGCAAACATGGGGGTCGTGCTCCCGGGAGCCGGATATCTGGAGGGACTGAGGCGGATTTGCACCGAATCCGGATCGCTGCTTATTTTTGATGAAGTGATCACCGGTTTCAGGTTAGCCCCCGGTGGCGCGCAGCAGCTTTTCGGGATAATGCCCGATCTGACCTGCCTTGGGAAAATTATTGGCGGCGGGCTTCCGGTTGGCGCATATGGAGGGAAAAAAGAGATTATGGAGCACGTTGCCCCTTTAGGTGAAGTATACCAGGCCGGAACTCTTTCCGGGAACCCGCTGGCCATGAGTGCTGGGTTGGCGACGCTTAACGTGCTCAGCAGGGGTGGGATTTACGAGCAAATTGAGAGAAACAACGCTTACCTGTGCGGGGGGCTGCAGGAAGCGGCCGGCTCGGCAGGTGTTGCGGTAACGCTCAACAGAATTGCGTCGCTTGGGTGCGGCTTCTTTAGCAAAGGACCGGTTATCGATTTGGAAAGCGCAGCCAAATCCGATAGCGAATCTTATGCTATCTTTTTCCGTGAAATGCTAAAAAGGGGCGTTTACCTTGCCCCCTCACAGTTCGAAGCTTTCTTTGTCAGCGCGGCTCATGAAAAGGAAGACCTGGACCTTACGATCCAGGCTGCATATGATTCTCTGAAGGTCGTTGGGCGTCAGTGCCCATTGAGTGGATGAGAAAAAGGTTTGACTGAGAAGAGCTTGTGTGGTAGGACGCGGCCTGAGTATTAGTGCAAAAATATAATGAAAAAAGACGATAAAAAAACGCTCATGCAGGCGATAATGGCCAGTACGATTGGATATCAGGTGGCCTTTGCGCCCTTTATCGGAATTGCGTTCGGAGTATTCCTGGATTCGAAGCTGGGAACCTTTCCATATCTGACTATTATATTCCTTATCGTCGGAATAGCCGCCGCCGGCCTTAACTATTATCGCTTCGCAAAGCAGCAGCAGGAAGAGGACAAGGGTCGAAAGAAATAGTGAGGGAAGTGATCGAGAGCGAAGAGCTCCTGCGGCGAATCGAGCTGGCTTCTGCGATTTTTCTGTTGATTTTTACATCTGCCGCCATAATTTGGTTTTCATGGAAATGCGCGTCGGGAGTTTTTCTTGGCGGAAGTATCGTCATTGCAAGTTTCCAGGTCCTCAAATGGCAACTTAGGCGCGCCCTGCAAAACCCCGGGAAGCTTCCCAGCAAAGCGGGCCTTTTTATTAGCTATTACCTTCGCTTTTTGGCGACACTCGTTTTAGTCTTCTTTGTGCTGTATATGGGATGGGCCACACCTATTTCTTTTCTGGTCGGCCTTTCCATTATGGTTTTAAGCATCGTTTCGGTTGGGGCGTTTGAATTTTTTATGATGAAAAAGGGAGAGAGTTAAGCTTATGGAACATCCTATCCTTTTCATAAACCTTATTCTCAAGAAGCTGGGCATCCATGTACCGGAACTGCCTCCCGGCTTTTTTCAGGGAAGCTTTACAGACAATTTGCTGCAACCACATGTCACCTACACGTGGGTAATTATGGCCGTGTTGGTTATCTTGGCCTTCATGGCCGCCCGCAGCGTCAAGATGGTCCCGGAGGGCGGACAGAATTTCTTCGAAACGGTGATAACGGGCATTGAAGAATTCATGATCGGCGTCACCGGCGAGGAAGGCCGCTTCATGTTTCCGCTCATCGCGAGCCTCGGGATTTTTATCCTGTGCAGCAACTACCTCGGAATGATTCCCGGGTTTACCTCTCCTACGGCCAATCTCAATACAACGGCAGCCTGTGCGATTATTGTCGTGGTAATGACCCACGTACTTGGAGTCAAATTTCACGGGATCAAGTACATCAAGCATTTTACAGGTCCCGTATGGTGGCTCGTTCCGCTTATGTTCCCAATTGAGCTGGTCGGACACATCGCAAGACTTTTTAGTCTCTCGATCCGTCTTTTCGGAAACGTGTATGGTGAAGAACTGGTCCTAGGCATCCTCTTTTTCCTGGCGGGGTTATACCTTGCACCCGTGCCGATGATGCTTTTGGGCCTTTTTACCGGCTTTATCCAGGCTTTCATTTTCTGCTTGCTCGCGATGATGTACTTTGCCGGCTCAATAGAGCACGCCCACTAAACAGGCGAAAACTTGGTAAGGAAGGCCATGTTCGCATATCTTTTATTTATTCAACCTAGAGAAGGAGGGTTTGTTTCATGAAGAAAGTCGGGCTTTTCACTACAATCCTGGTCCTCGGTCTATCCTGTGCAGCTTTCGCGGCTGACGGCGATGCAAAGTCCTCAGCGGTTCAGTTTTTTCTCTATTCCGCCATCGCAGCCGGCTTGGCAATAGCCATTGCAGCTCACGGGTGCGGCATAGGCCAGGGTATGGCAGTTCGAGGCGCTGTTGAGGGTATCGCACGCAATCCCGAGGCCTCTGGTAAGGTTACCGTTACCATGCTGATCGGTCTGGCCATGATCGAGTCTCTGTCGATCTATGCTCTTGTTGTCGCACTAATCCTGATCTACGCCAACCCGATCTCCTCAGGGATTGCCGCTTTTGTGGGTCTGCCCAAGTAGATTTTAAGTTTCGGATTTTCGCAGAGGGCAAGTGGGATCAACCGTTGCCCTCTGCATTTTTCCCCTGTGGCGGGCCTTTTTTGTGGTTAGAGGTGTGAATAATATCACATACTTAATGGCTGGCGCCCTTATTTTTGTCTCCGAGGTTATAAAATGAAATTTGCCAAAATCCCTATGGCGACAATCGTCAGGCTCTCAATCTACATGCGCTTGCTCAAGGAGCTGCTGGATAGTGACGTGGACGTCATATCCTCGGAGCGCCTGGCAAAGCAGTGTGGTGTGAATCCAGCCCAAATCCGCAAGGATCTGGCCTACTTTGGGGAATTTGGAGTCAGAGGGGTAGGATACAGGGTGAACGACCTTGTCCATCAGATCAAGGCTATCCTCGGGTTAAACCGCCCCTGGAACCTCGCAATGGTTGGACTTGGCAACCTTGGATCGGCACTGGTGCGTCATGGGAATTTCATAAAGCACGGCTACATATTCACGGCGGCTTTCGATGTCGATCCACAGAAGGTGGGGAAAAGGCTTCCCAACGGGCTTGTGATAAATCATGTTAGCGAACTTGAAGATGTCGTAAAAGAGCGCGATATTCATGTGGGAATTATTGCTACTCCCCCCAACGATGCCCAAGGTGTAGCCAATCAGCTCGTGCTGGCCGGCATAAACGGAATTCTCAACTTTGCTCCCGTACAGATCCAAGTTCCGGACTGCTGTCATGTTGAAAATGTGGATTTCACGATAAAGCTCGATTCAATTGCATATCATCTCTCTTTCGGAGATTGATCTCAAAACGATCGCAGCATCGGTTGGCGGAAAGATACAGGTCATTGAGAACACATATTCCGTCTTCACTACGCACCGATCCGTACGCGGAGCTCAACGTGATGAGCCCTTTGTATACGGATTCCAGATACTGCGGAGAGTTTCGAAAATGTTTGCATTGAAAGCATTGTCGTGTGTTGCCGGTGCTGCTCATTAAAGCCTCCTGAACTTGATGGGCTCAGTTTCAATGGACGGCGGAACGAAACGCTCCCAACACCTTAAGGTGAGGGATTGGCGCCCATCCTGCCAACCCCTCCGGCGATTCAGAACTCAAAGCTGACTAGGGGGCAAGGTGCGTCCAGTAAGAAGCGAAGACGATCGCCGACAGAAGGAAGCCCAGCGCCACGTTGACCACTACACCACCAGTGAAGGCCCAAAAGGGTTTGGCGCCGGTGCTGGCTAATTCCCGAAAGCGGGTAGTCAGGCCGATGCTAAAAAAACAAAAGATAAAGGCCCAAGTGCGCAGATCTGTAATGGGGCCAACAAGCCGCGGTTTGACAATTTTGTTGTAATCGGCGAAGGAGAAGTGGCTGGCGATGATGGTTATGAAGATGGAGGCCACCACAAAGCCGATCACGAACTTGGGAAAACGCCACCAGATTTCAGCGGCTTCGGGCTTGGACCCAGCCTTCACTTCCCACTTGGTCGTGGCAATCAAGGCCAAGACGAATGCCCAAATGCCGATCCAGATATCTCGCCCGACCACCTTCATCAGAGTGAATCCCCAGACCGCCGAATCCTGAGTTCCGGCAATCCCGGGTACGTGGCCGGCCAGGTTGCCATACGCTTGGGCAGCAGCAAACCCCGCCGCATCGGCGAATTCAGAAGTCCCGATCCAGGCGCCTGCAACGCCGGTGTGCAAGCGTAAGGCCCGGGAAACCAGAGGCAAAAAGAATATCATGACGATGGCCCACAGTATCACCATGGTGATGGCAATGGGCGCATGCTCCTTCTTGGCTCCCACCGCCCCGGCGATAGCAATCGAGCCGGAGACCCCGCACACTGCGCCGCCGGCGCCAAGAGTCGCACATAGCCGCTTGTCCAGGCCAAACTTTCGGCCTATGAAATAGATCACCATAAACGTGGTGATGGAAACGATGGCAGCTTGAATGATCGCCACCGGCCCGGCCCAGATTACCAGGGTGAATGGCAGTGTTGCCCCGAGCAGCACAATCCCGGTCTTAATGTAGTATTCGACGCGAAAGCCGGCATCCATCCAACGCGGCAATCCGATGAAGTTGGCAATCAGCATGCCCAAGATTAAAGCCACCAGCGGCGGTTCCAGGTTGTATTGATGGGCCTGATCCCAAGCCCCGATCATAAAGATGAGGACCGAAAATACGTAAATAAATACAAAAGAGGGCAAGAATTCGGAGAGTTTAAATCCAAGCGCTCGCAGGCTGACACTGAAAATCACCCCCCATAGGATGAACTGGGCTACATATTGGCCGAGGTGCGCGTAAAAATGACTCCAGAGCTGGCCGAAATTGGACCATTGGGCGGGGGCTATGGCAATCCACTTGATGCTTGAGCCGCCGGCAAAAAACAGAGACGCTACCACGACTATGCCCATCCCGAGCCAGATGGCCCACCAATCCTCCTTCAAGTACAGCTCTTTCCACCCCATGCGGGTGGGCACCAGTGGGGCTTCGTCAGCACAGGTCTTGGTCTCGCAATAATCCGTGGTTGGCTTTTGATCCTTGGGATCCATCTGCTTCTCCTTTGCTGATGAGTTAAAGAAATGCTGGTTAGGAATGAAAGACCATAGGGGTCACAATGTTTTAATCCGCATAATTTCCCAGAATTGCAACAACATACATCTTAGAGTTTGGACTGAAAAGAATTAATTTTGCAAATGTTGTCTTGACGGGGAAAGAATTGAGCTGGGAGCGAAGAGGTGTTGGGCGCCCCGGAAAGCGCCTGCCCTCATGCCGGCTGACTTGGGCAGGTGAAATTGTGGACCCAAAGTGCCAGGAAATGCGTAACCGATTCTTTTCAATAGGGTTTTACGGGAATTGCTAAAGAATTGTTGTCAATTGCTTTAATTAATGGGTAATAGTGATTAATTAGCGTCCATCCGGAAACTCCGGACGGAAACTAATTAGGTCAAGTGAACTGATAAATGCGGGGTAATCGATTGTGAGCAGATTTGACGATGTTAGGGCCGAACTTGGCAAAGAGCCCAAAAAGTGGCTGATCACCGGGGTCGCCGGATTTATAGGCTCCAATCTCCTGGAAGCGTTGCTCGAGCTTGATCAGTCAGTGGTGGGTATGGACAATTTCATGGCCGGCTATGCCCATAACCTCGAGGATGTCAAAAGGACTGCCGGTCTTGAGAAGTGGAGCAAATTCGAATTCATCGAGGGGGACATCCGCAATTCCGAAGACTGCCGCAGGGCATGCTCGGGAGTCGATTACATACTGCATCAGGCCGCCCTTGGCAGTGTGCCCAGGTCTATAGACGATCCGATCACGACAAACACGTGCAACGTGGATGGGTTCCTGCAAATGCTCGTTGCGGGGATGGATGCGCGTGTAAAAGGGTTCGTGTTCGCAAGCTCATCCGCTGTTTATGGCGACAGCGAAAGACTGCCCAAGGTGGAAGACGAAATTGGATCGGTGCTTTCCCCTTATGCGGCTTCAAAACTGGTGAATGAGATTTACGCCGGAGTTTTCTCAAAAGTATACGATTTTAATTGGATCGGGCTTAGATATTTCAACGTATTCGGGAAGCGGCAGGACCCGAATGGTGCGTACGCAGCCGTTATCCCCCGCTGGATCGATACTCTGGTCAATCGGAAAAGCCCCGTCATAAATGGTGATGGTGAGACCAGCCGTGATTTCTGCTACATTAAGGACGTGGTGCAGGCAAATATCCTGGCTGCCCTGTCCAACGGTCCCGAAGCCCTTGACAAGGTGTACAATATTGCCTGTGGGGATCGCACGACTCTCAACCAGTTGCTGGGGCTTATCAAGAAATCCCTGTGCTCGCATATGCCCGAGGCAGGTGGCATAGAGCCCGAATATGGGCCCTTTCGCAAAGGAGATGTCCGGCACTCTCTTGCCGATATCTCTCGGGCGACGGAACTGCTTGGCTACGTGCCGGCCTACAGTGTGGCCAGGGGCATGGAAGAGTCCATTCAATGGTACGTCCAGGTGATGAAGTGAAAAAATCGTCGGCGCTCGTCTTTGAGTTTTTTCACACCTTTTGGCATTGCCTCATCATCAACTTTTACATCCTCGTCATTTTGTAACCCCCGGGGTCAGGGGTATTCTGTTCCGATGTGATTTTACCGTAAGATCGTCCGGTTATGATTGGTTCCGATCAAACGTTCGATGGTGATCATCTCTCCATGCCCTGTCGATGACCAGGCCTCTCCATGACCTGTCCATGACCAATCCTCTGCGAACCCCCGAATCCACAGTAGACGCAGAGGAACCCTCACTACGTTCGGGCCCGGGCTTAGCATCGTAACGGCTGGCCAATGCTTCCAGTCCGGGCACGATCTTCTGTGAGTGCCCCAGTTCGCGGCCGACCCTTTGTGAGGCCGCGCAGAGAAAACAGTCCATCTTCTTTTCTCTGCGTCCTCTGCGGTAGAACAAATTTACCGTGCCCAGTCGGAAGTCTGTAATGAAACAGACTGCGCTACTGCTTAAATTGTCTTAAACGCTTCCAATTTTACTGAACGTAAGACCCCTGGGCGGTTATGTGAAAATATGAGGAGAAAAACGATGAGCGAAAGATCGAAAAAGTTGGCGGATCGCCTGAATTCATTTAACGAGGAAGTTATAACATTTGTTGAGAACTGCACGGAAGCCGACTGGCAAAAGATCGGCATTGAGGAGTGGCCGGTGGGGGTGACGGCGCGCCATATTGCAGCAAACCACTACCCCGCGATGTCATGGGCTACAATGATCCTGAAAGGCGAGAAGCTCCCGGAGTTGACCGCTGAACAGATCACGCAAAATGCCAACCTTCACGCCAGGGAACACGCCGGATGCTCGAAATCCGAGGTATTGGACATCCTCCGGGACCACGGCCGGAAGATCGTGGAGTTTGCCGGCGGCCTTGAAGATTTGGAACTCGATAAGGCCGGCTACCTTCCAGGTTTTGGCAGAAACATGACGGTGGAGCAGTTCCTCGAAATGGCTATACTGCTTTCTGCAAATGAGCATTTCCAAAGTATGAAGACTGCCACGGGCAAATAAGACCTAAAAGCGCGGGATACTATCTAACAGGGATTGTAAAGTGCAAATCGAGCTTTAACATCTTCTTGTGATGACGAAGCACCCGGACAGGGGTCCGGGATGCACCCGGCATGCGAGGATGATCGATCGAGGAGATGCTGATGAGATTCGGATTTGCAGTTTTGGTAGTTATTGCCGCCCTCCTGTTGGGACCGGGTCTTTCGCACAGCTCCGAGAAGCAAGCCGGTACGGACGGAATGTTTGCTCAATTGCCGGTTCCCACTTTTGACGGAGGATATTTCCGGTTGACCCAGGTTTTCTCAGGGTACGCCAATGATACGACTAAACCCGCCGGGGACGTGCCCGGCTATTCCAGGCCGAGCGATAAAGAGCTCAAAAAAACTCTGTCGCCGCTCCAGTACAAGGTGACGCGAGAGAACGGCACCGAGCCGCCTTTCAAGAATGAATACTGGAATAACGATAAAGAGGGCATCTATGTCGATATCGTTTCCGGCGAACCGCTTTTCAGTTCTTTGGATAAATTTCGCTCCGGCACGGGATGGCCGAGCTTTACCAAGCCGCTCGAGCCCGATAATATCGCTGAAAAAAAGATCCGGAAGCTATTTTTCATTAGACGCACCGAGGTCAGAAGCCAGCTCGGCGGCTCACACCTCGGCTACATATTCAAGGACGATTCATCGCCGACCGGAACGCGCTACAGCATCAACTCCGCTGCATTGAAGTTCATTCCCAAAGAAGACTTGCAGAAAGAAGGGTACGGAATGTACTCGCATCTCTTTCCCTGCGACAAAGAGAAGGCGAATTGCTGAGGCAATAGCTGTCATCTTCCATATTCAATTGGATTCCCGATTATATTTTTGTCTATGTCCGAAAACAGCCAGTTTTTCTTTCTACTCCGCACTACAATAAGAATGTGGAGAAGAAGATGATGCAAACTGGAACACAAGACCTGCTTTTGGACGCCAAAGCCTGCTATACCGCTATGCAGACCCACGATTCCCGGTTTGACGGCCGATTCTTTTGCGGAGTTTCTTCCACCGGCATATATTGCCGCCCCATTTGCAGGGTAAGACTTCCTAAGGAGGCGAACTGCACCTTCTTCGTCAGCGCAGCGGCGGCCGAGGAGGCCGGTTACAGGCCGTGCCTCAGGTGCCGCCCGGAATTGGCGCCGGGTCTGGCCCGGGTGGATTCGGTCACACGATTGGCGCGAAGCGCCGCCCTGATCATTGAAGAAGATTGCCTGACCAACCGTAAGATTTTCGACCTGGCAGCTATGCTTGGAATCACGGACCGGCACTTACGCCGCGTTTTTTTTGCTGAATACGGCGTCTCACCCATAAAATATCTCCTGACCAAACGATTGCTTTTGGCTAAAAGCCTGCTGACCGACACCAGGCTCACGGTGACCGATGTGGCGATGGCCGCTGGTTTCGGCAGCATCCGCCGGTTTAACGACCTGTTCATGAAACATTATCGGCTTACGCCGAGCAGGCTCCGAAAAAACGGTCATAGCCCGGCCGAAAACAATGACGAAATTACCCTATCGCTCGGCTATCGGCCGCCGTATGCCTGGAATAACCTGCTTTCCTTTCTCGCTGCCCGGGCCATTCCGGGGGTCGAGAGCGTAGATGAAGATTCTTACCGCCGCACGGTATCCATTAAAAAAGGCGAAACAGTTCATTATGGCTGGGTGTCGGTAGCAAACCATCCGAAGCAAAACGCTCTTTCCGTAACCCTGGCGCCAACGTTATTTCCCGTTGTGTCTCAGGTATTGGCGAGAATCAGGCATTTGTTTGACATAAACTGCAGCCCCGAAAAAGTTTACGAAAAACTTATTACGATGAACGATCTCGGGCCGAATATCTGTGTGCCGGGAATTCGGTTGCCGGGATGCTTTGACCCTTTTGAAATGTCTGTGCGGGCCGTTTTGGGGCAGCAGATAACCGTCAAAGCAGCCCGTACCCTGGCCATACGGCTGGCCTCCGTCTTCGGCAAAAAAATAGCCACTCCGTTTGCCGGACTCGCTTTCACGTTCCCTCAACCTGATGAAATTTGCGCTCTGGAAGCCGCGATCGAAAATCATCTGGGACCGCTTGGCATAACAGGCGCCAAGGCCCGCTCTATTCTGGCCCTGGCGAAAGCTTTGGCGGATGGTTCCATCACGCTCTCTTACGGGGCGGACCCGGGCCATGAATTGGAAAAACTCCGCAGACTTCCCGGGTTTGGCCCCTGGACAGTTCAATGTATTGCGATGCGGGCCCTCGGTTGGCCGGATGCCTTCCCTCATACCGATTACGGAGTAAAAGAGGCGCTTTTAGGAAAGGCGGCCGAAGAAATTTTGGCTTTGTCGCAAGCATGGAGACCGTGGCGTGCATATGCAACCATTACTTTATGGAATTCGCTTGGGAAAAAATTATAAATATAAGAAAGGAGTTGTTGAAACCATGATCTATACATGCAAAATTGCTACTCCTTTGGGTGCTATGACGGCGTGTGCCGAACAAGGAGCACTCACCGGATTATGGTTCAATGGACAAAAGTACTACCCATCTAAAACAGGCACATGGACTTATGAACCTGATTATACTGTATTCGAGGCGCTGCGGATTTGGTTGGATTGTTATTTTTCAGGCAGGGATTGCATATCCGGGTTAAGGATCGACCCTCCTGGAATGCCTTTTCAAAAAGATGTTTGGGATATCCTTTTAAAAATTCCGTTTGGGCAGATTACCACATATGGTGGGATTGCAAAAAGACTTGCAGTTCAGCGAGGATTATCCGCCATGTCTGCACAGGCTGTAGGCGGCGCTGTCGGACATAATCCTATTTCCATACTGATTCCATGCCACAGAGTCGTAGGTTCCAATAGAAGTCTTACAGGTTATGCGGCAGGTCTTGATAAAAAAGAAGCTCTTCTGCGTCTTGAACATGTGGATATGACAAAAGGCTTTTTTGATATAATAAAAACTTAGTGACTGTCGCACAGGTTTGTTGAGGTAGTACGAAAGATAAGAGCTCACCGCAGAGACGCAGAGGACGCCGAGAGGAGAAAAGCTTAGGCAGGATTAACAGAAATGGCTATGGATTGAGCCATTTAGCGATTTGAGGATTAATCCTTGAATCCCCCGATTCGCAATCCCTTAATCTTGGTCACCAGTTCACCCTTTTTCAATACGGGGAGCGTTCTGATTTTATGCTCCTTCAGCATGGTCAGGGCATGTTGCATGGAATCCTCTTCCTCTAAGGTGATTCATCCTCGCTCATCCAATTCTTGACCAGCATTTGCAGCCTCCGCAGTCCCAGGCAGGTAATCCAACGGGCCTCTATCAAGGAGAAATAGAACTTAGATTTTAGCATTCTCCTAAGATTTTGCGTAGTCCATTTGGCATAAAAGTACTCCCCGCCCCCTATATAACGTCCATCCGAAAACAGCGAATTTTTTTCATGAAAGCGCAAGTTTCTCGAATTTGAATTGTTTAACGGGTAAGGGGAGAGTGATCTGATCTCTTTTCAGAACTTGCATGGAGAAGCATGCCGGGCAGGAGGGCATAATCAAAGTCAAACCGGGGAGGAGGTCTCTAATGTCACCGAAGGGTTCGGCCAAAGGACTTTCAGCCGAAAAAACTGCGCACCCGGTGTGTGCGGACGGACAGAAAACAAAGAACCTTTACAACAAGATGGAATGGGCTGGTGCGTTCGGAGACATTGGCACATTGATTCCTTATGTGGTTGCCTACATCACAATAGTAAAGGTAGAGCCTCTCGGGCTGCTTTTCATGTTTGGCATTTGTTTGTTGGCGGCAGGATTCTATTACAGAACGCCGATCCCGGTTCAACCAATGAAAACGATCGGAGCGGCGGCCATCGCAGGTGGTATAAGCTCTGCGGCCCTTTTCGGGGCGGGACTCACCACGGGACTTTTCTGGTTGGCCGCCGGCGCTTCAGGTGCGGTCAGGCCTATTGCAAACCTTGCAAGCAAACCGATTGTGCGCGGAATTACGCTGGGGCTGGGTCTTTCTTTTATGGTGGATGGAATCCACCGGATGATGACAACGCCGGTCCTGGCCGGCATAGCTTTGGTCGTCACCTATGTTCTTCTGACTAATCCCGTATTCCCGGCAATGTTCGTGCTCCTATTGATCGGAGTGGGGTCAGCGCCTATCATGAACCCCGACATACTGCACGAACTCGCCAAAATCCATGTTGGTTTCAAGCTGCCGGTTTTTGCTCTCCCTTCGATTACCTGGCATGATCTCGTCGCCGGCACACTGCTTTTCACAATCCCACAAATACCGCTTACCATTGGAAACGCTGTGATTGCAATCGTTGCCGAAAATAACGAGTTGTTTCCCGACAGGCAGGTGTCGGAGAGAAAGATCGCAGTCTCCCAGGGCATCATGAATCTTGTTTCACCCCTTTTTGGCGGCATTCCCATGTGTCATGGGGCCGGCGGGATGGCAGGTCATGTGCGATTCGGGGCAAGGACGGGAGGGGCTCCGGTCATACTTGGAAGTCTTCTTGTTCTGATTGCGCTGTTTTTCAGCGATTCGGTTGCGATCATCCTTAAAATTTTTCCTAACGCGATCCTGGGAGTGGTCTTATTTTTCGCTGGTTCGGAACTGGCCGTAGTGGCGAAAGACATTGGCGGCAAGAAATCCGATTTCTACGTGATGATTATCGTTGCGGCTTTCGCTATGTGGAACATGGGCGCAGCCTTTCTGGCAGGGGTAATTTTGGATAATTCACTGAGAAAAGGGTGGATTAAAATCTAGGACGGGCGGTGGGACCGCCAGCCAGGATCGCCACTGCCTGCGGCGGTGGCACAACAAGGTTCTCGACGCTATCCCTGGCCTGTCCATGACCAGAGGCTGTATAATAGGTACGCCTCCGCGCAACCCCTCGATTTCCTTGCCAGGGCGAAAAATGCCTCCTTTCCAAATCGGAAACTGCAAAGTGACTCATCCGGGGTTTCCGGATGGACACTAATTAGAACAAATGAGGCTGAAAGGGTTTAGGCTTAAGGGGGGCAACAAAGGTGAGTGGAGGAATTAAAAGCGGTGATGGTTTTGAAAAAAGATGAATGATACAGCGGGCTGTGATGGCTCAGTTCAAAAAGCTGACAGGGAATATGAGCTGATCGAGGCTATTGGAGCCGGCGACATACCTGCGTTTGAGACGCTGATCAATAGGTACCGGGGCCCTATCTTGAATTTTATCTTTAAATACGTAGGGGATCGATTCGGTGCTGAAGATATTGCGCAGGAAGTCTTTTTGCGCGTCTATCGAGCGGCTTCGGATTTCGAACCCAAGGGCAAGGTGTCGACGTGGATTTTCAAAATTGCTTACAATCTGTCGCTAAACGAGGTCTTGCGCAGGAGCCGGTTTTGTCCGATCACCGACATCGATGACAGTGGATTTGAGCCGGCGGCGCCAAACCAAAATGGTTTGAGAGATCTTGCGGAAGAGGTGATGAACGCCGTCGGGCATCTTCCCGAAAATCAGCGGGCCGCGCTCCTTCTTAGGGTGAATGAAGGGCTCTCCTATGCCGAAATCGGCAGTATTCTTTCAACCTCGATTTCCAGTGTAGAGTCGTTGCTATTTCGTGCCCGTGGGAACCTCAAAAAAATACTGATCGGACGTTCGGAGGAATGAACAGTGGAAAACGATGAATTTAGAAGCAAATTGTCGGCCTACATAGACGGGGAATTGGATGGGGACCTTAGTGAAAAGATTTCTTTGCATTTACGAGATTGCGCGGCATGCAAGAAAGAACTGGCCGAACTCGAACGGGTTGATTCTCTGGTAGCGGGCATTCCAAACCTTGAGCCTCATGAGTCCTTTGCCTCTCAGATTATTGCCGGGATTTCAACCAGGGAACAAGACCATCCTTATCGCGCGCCTTTTATTAAACATGTTTTAGCCAACTTTTTGCAACTGGCCGACTCGATTTTTGAACTGATCTCGGGGCATAAACATGAAACAACGGCTACTCTGGACGAGTTCAGTGATTTTCCTCCTCTTTCCATGAGTCATGCTTATTTCCAGATCATCGGACAACAGCTTTTCATGCCCCTTCGGGACATCGTGAAACCATGAAAAGGGGCAGGGATCCCACTTTCGTCATTCCGGCGGCGCTTTTGGGCCGGAATCCAGACTGTAGGGTGGGCTAAGCGAAGCGCAGCCCACCAAGTCTTTTCGTAGCAGAGATAAGGACATTTCAAATGGCTTCAGGATCTTTTCTGTTTGGTTTTATGACCGCTTTGTTAATTGTTCTGGCCGTGTTTTGGGGTTCCTATTACTATTTGAAATACACGAGGTGGAAGCGTTCCAGCGTTAAAGGGTATCTTGACTTGATACCGGATCTGACCGGAGAGCAGCGTCAAAAAGTTCAAGATATCCGAAAGACCTTTCTCCCCAAAGTTGAAAGAATCCGTCAGGATTTGTGTCAAAAGAGAATGACGCTGGCGAGGGCGCTTTTTTCCGAATCAGCCGACAGGTCCGGAGTGCATGGGGCTGCGCAAGATATTTTGAAACTCCAATCGGAACTCGAACATGCGGTTATCGAGCATATTTTAGAAGAAAAAGAAATACTTAACGAAAGCCAAAGACTGGGTTTCTTCAATATTATCCTCGAGCAATTCGCCCATGGCGGATTAGGAGTACACGATGTAAAGGCGAGGGGAAAATTATAGCTGGAATATTGGTAACGGGATTGGTTGCGTCTAAGTGATATCGAGGAGATCAGTAAAGAAGGTCCGCTCACGGCGGCGTGGGGAATGGGTTAAGCTTCCCTATTTTCCTCTGTGTTGATCGGCAAACGAACTTCGCTGAACCGCATGTATGCCAAATTGCCTTGCGATTCAAGTCGACCATCTTCCACCAGTTTTCGCACTCGTTGAGAGTAAAACAAATATGAAACGCCCTGAATGCGATCTTCTAGATCCCTCATCGTGGTAGCTACAACTCTTGCAAACTTCCTCCATTGGTGACAAGCGTTTGACAAAAGAACTTCATCAATTGCACGGATTTCGGCGTCACTTAACTGTGCTATCCTAGCACGTTCTTCAGGTGTCATCGGTGGATCTGGTTTTGGAATCTCTTCAGTCACTGTGGTTCCCGTTATTGACGAAATTTAACGCCCAGTTAAGCAGCCCGCACGAACTGGCGCGGACTGCCAGCTAGGGGTACTCGCTCTGACGCACCACGTGGTTGCGTGTCCGCTTGAGCGAAAGTTAGAGTCCACGGGCAAACAGCGCGTCCAAATTAGCGACAGAATCTTCTTCAATGAAACGAAAACAACCGCCATCTCCGATAACTCCGGCCATGAGCTGGCGAAGTAGGCTTTGAGCAAGCATGAGGGCTTGGAAGGAGTCTACACCGTGTTGGTCGGCGAGGCTTTTATAGAGCCCATCCAATGCAACAGGGCAGGCCCAGTCAACATCACTGGACCGGTAGGGTTTGCCTAAACGCAAGGTGACCATGACTCGCTCTCCGCTTGCTTGTTCACACACCAACTGTTTCTCTGCGATACTCTCCATGGCATATACCTATTGCGCTCTAGCCAAGCTGAGCAGTAGTGGCCCGATCCGCCTCAGCGTTTTGTTCTAGTGTTCTTGGTGCATGGCCCTTCGTAATTAACCAGTTTCCCTGCCTAATCAGCTCAATAATGAAGCCCGACATGCTCTCCAATTCCCTCAGAGAACTACTCACTCTTCGAAACCTATCATTAACTGCCTCTGTATGTAACAAATTTATTTCAACAGCCGCCAGCACAGATTTAGCGCATTGGGTCGGACAAAGGTAATTACTCGATATTATCGAGACACCTCCAAACTCCATCACGGTAAGTACGTGAAATTACTTGATCAACATGTCATTTTTGGGGACGTTTTCGTAATATTTGCCGTTTTTGAGTCTTAAAATCTTTTTGCCCATGAACTTGCTACGCTAACGGCTTTATTTATCCGGGTGGTCGTTCAACTATCCCCGGGTCGCTTTAAGTAGATTTGTCCGGATCGTGGGATCAACAAGCCCACTTTTCCTAATTTCAATTAAAAATCCTCGATCTGCCTGAAACTCTGCCCGAGGGTTCCTCCATAATTGAAACCACGTAGGATGAGGCAGGCTGAGGTGTGGATCAGGAAGATTACGTGATTTTGCCACAGATTACTCTGTTCCACGATGCAGAGCACCAGGGAGGTATCGGGGGGGGGAATCCATACTCGGGAACTCAGAGCCGGGCACTGCAACCTAAAGGGCGTCTCCCCTTATTGGTTCCTAATCGAGTATAGGCTGTTGCGGCAACCTGCGTTATTGGCAGTGCTCCGGGTCGATATCGAGAATAAGAGCTACCGCCATTTTCATCTTATCCATTTCTATCTCAGTGGCGGACCCGACTTTCTCCAAAAACCTGTTGTGACTAACAGCTCTCAGTTGAAAGCAATCCACCGCGAACTTCTTGGCAAGCCCATTGGTAGAGGCCGGCTCCAGGCATACGAAGAACGGATGGTTTTCCCACTGGCGCTTCCATCCGGTTACAGGCACGACAACAGCAAGACGCAGATGCTTGACATGGCCCGGATTGAGGATCACAACCGGCCGTTTTTCCCTGGTTTCATCCCCGATGCCGGGGTCCAGGTTGACCCAATAGATGTCACCGCTCCTCAAAGTCCTCTCCCTCAATTGATTCAAACAGGTTATCCGCCGGAACTTCGCCAAGCCTCTCCATGGCGGAGGTCCTTATCTTTGCGCGAATCGTCCTCCGGTCCTCCCGGATTTTTGCGCTTACCGCATCCCGTACATATTCACTCAGGCTCCTGTAGTTTAACTCTCTATGAGTCTTCTTGATGAAATCGTAGTTTTCCTTATCGATCTGAATTTTTGTCTGCACGAGCATGGCTTCTCTCCAAAGTTGTTTTGGTTATTGTGCCAGTATCAGGGACCCGATTCAAGCCCCATAATATGGGGTAATTCTGGTGAAAAGGCCCCTGCGGGGAGCGACTGAGGCGAGAGCAACCACATGGCCGGAGGAAGTGATAGCGCTTAGGACCGCACCGGGGAATATTCCATGGTTGAAACCACTGGGGAGGACTCGGGTGGTGTTATCCACACTACAGTCTAGCATCGTGAGCTTCCATGTGGTAAAAATAAAATTCCGCCCGGTGCGCTTTTTGTGGTGAGCATAAGATCTCTCTGGAATTGCCGCCACCTGAATCCATTGCTTATTTAGCCCAAGGAGTAGGTTAGTCAATTTCTATTTCGCCATTTTGTGCCGGATTTGAGGCAAGATTCATGGAAAAGTCGCTCGTTAACGGAAAATGCAAGATTTGTGGAAGCTCACTATTAAAGATATTTTCGCATACTGCAAAGTGTCAGAAATGTGGCGTACTATTATATTATCCGTATCCAAAGAGTGACTTCGATCTTGTTGAATCTGGTGAAGGAAAAATGGCGTCACGAGATGCAGTGTTGGAATGGTATTTGCGGTCGTCATTCTATAATCACGATAATTTTAGTAATATGATAAAAGTTGCTATATATGAAAGTAATAAAGATCGAGAACTGGTTGTTCTTGATTATGGCGGTGGCGGTGGGCAATTCGCTTTTGTATTGAAATCGCTTTTCCCTCAAAGTAAAGTATATATAACGGATATCATTGACGACAGTCTTCTTGATGAATGGAAGTGTTGTAATAAACAGATCTTATTCAACAGCTTTAACTCGGATCAGACACAATTTGATTTTATTTTCTTGTGTGATGTTTTTGAGCATCTTAGTCATCCTAAAGCTACTCTTTTGCGCCTTGCGTCTAAATTAAAAGAAAATGGTAAAATATTTATTGATACTCCAAAGCAGTTTTGGATATATCCATTGTCACGATATGTATCTAGAAAGCTCTACTCTAAGATTCTTAGAGGGACCGTATCAGAATCACATCTTCAAATATGGTCGAAACAGTCATTAAACTTAGTTATTAAGGAATCTGGTCTAAGCGTATATAAGTATTCTGAAGTGAGCGAATACACAATGCCGGCCGATTATTACATGGACAATATGCATATAAATAATGTACTTTTAAGAGTAATGGGCAGGATGTTCTATAATATGTCCAGAGTGCTTGCCAAGAATAAAATTATGTGTGTTTTATCAAAATCTGCCTAAGCAACGCGGCATTGGGTCGGACAAAGGTAATTACTCGATATTATCGAGACACCTCCAAGCTCCATCACGGTAAGTGCTTGAAATTATAGGATCAACATGTCATTTTGCGGTCGTTTTCCCAAGCCTGTTTTGCCCCTGAAATCATCACGGTAAAGAACCAGCAGGTTCGCTGAGGTCCGACTTGCCCGTTCCGGAAATCCGGCGGTGCTTCTCGCCTTCCTCAAATTCGCCTTCCATGATCTCAACATAGTTTCCGCTCATTATCAGCCCGTATGCTTCGCGTTTCGTTTCTCACCCTTCACCTTTCACTATTCACTAATCACTAATCACTAATCACTAATCACTAATCACTAATCACTAATCACTAATCACTAATCACTAATCACTAATCACGATTCACTGCCTTTTTTGCCTTTTCTGGTTGCCGCTTCTATTGCCACATCTATTGCCGTTTCTGGTTGCCGTTTTGCGCGGCCTCTCAGAGTATGCCAGACTGTTGGGGAAAACAACAGATCCACCGCAGAGGCGCAGGGTACGCAGAGAAAACATCAATTTGCAGATAAAACCTTGCCCAATGAACAAGAATTCAACCGATAGCTTATTGGCTTTGGTTTTTCCATTTTGTCCATTGTTGCAAGACCTCTGCGTCCTCTGCGCCTCTGCGGTGAATGGCTTCAGGATGGAAACAGTTTCCCAAAAGTTTCCATATTGTTTCCAAGATGTTTCCAGAATGTTTCCATGTGTTTCCACGCGGAAAAAAGGATCAAACGCATCAGCAAAGTGAGATGGCAAACAGTTCCAGCTATGCGAATGCCGGATTTACATCTCTGCGCCTCTGCGTCTCTGCGGTGGATCTAGTGTGTTTGTGGTGCTCATTTTGAGGCTCACGGGCTAGGACGGCAGTAAACCAAAAATTCCCATGATGTTTCCAGGATGTTTCCAGGGCAAAGAAAAAGATTAATGATGACACACTCTTACAATTGATCCGGGATGGAAACAGCCCGACCGGGGTATCGCGCCGGCTTGGAGCAGGCCGGGCGGCGGTCTCCAAAAGCTTGAAAGCGCTTAAGATTGGGGGCGCCAGGGAGGTGACGTTCCGTTCGAATCGGACTTTCACCGTCTCGAATATCTTGCCACATCTTTTCACAGTTGCTATTTAGTATCCATCCGCAACCATGGATGAGATACTTACACTTTCCAATTCGGAAAGAAGGCATTTTCGCCATGGCACGGAAATCAAGGGTTTGCGCGGAGGCGTACATAATCTGATCTCCACGCTCCGCGAGGCGTTTAGCCGGAAGGGGTACCGCCTCTGGTCATGGACAGATCAGGGATAGCGTTGAGATCCTGGTTGTGCCACCGCCGAAGGCAGTGGCCAAGTTGGCTGGCGGTCCCACCGCCAAATTTGCCGAATGACGGAGTGAAAACACATGAAGTTCGAAGGGACAGAGCGTTATTACCTTGGCCCTGAATTAGGCGAGATAGTAAATATTTCCATCGCGATGGAAAAACCGCTGCTTCTCATGGGTGAAGCGGGAACCGGGAAGACCCGGCTTGCCTTTGAAATCGGCCGCGCGTTTGGAATCAACATGGAAGAAGCCCGCTGCAAGTCCACTTTCAAAGGAGAAGAGCTGTGCTATGTATATGATACTGTGCTCAGGCTAAACGATTCCCGGTTTGGAAGCGGAGAATCGGGCCGCAACGTTAACGATATCTGGGATTACCTTCGCTTCGGGCCGATAGGGAGAGCGTTTCTTGCCGAGGATAGAAGGGTGCTGCTGCTCGATGAGATCGATAAGACCGATTCGGATACCCAGGACAACCTCCTGGACGTCCTCGAGGATGGTTCCTTTACCATTCGGGAAATCAATCATAAGGTGACGGCGCGGCAGATGCCCATTATAATCATTACGAGCAACGCCAAACGAGAGCTCTCCGATCCCTTTCTGCGGCGCTGTTTCTGCCACTACATCCCCTTCCCGGGCCCCGAGGAGATCTCGATTATCGTGCGGCTGCATTTCCCCGATATCCCTGAACATCTCCTCGAAGCGTGTCTTACGGAGTTTTACCGCCTGCGGGAACAAGGGTACGAGAAGCCGCCTGCCACAGCGGAACTGCTTGACTGGATCGGCGCCGTGAGCTCCAGTGGTGGGAACGGGCCCGGAGCCGGGAAGGCGGTCCGGCACATCGGAACCCTTCTCAAACGTTCCGGGGATTTGTTGAAATTCAAAGGCATAAACCAGAAGACTCAATTCCGGTAAAGAGGCGAAGCAAGATTTCACCGCAGAGGCGCGGGAGACGCAGAGAAAAGCTTTGGCGAAGATTTTGAGAAAAACAGCCAAGTTGATACGGATCGCGGGAGCTCAACGCTTGCAGACCCTCTTGCGGTGCATTTTTTTGGTTCACCTCTGCGCACTCTGCGCCTCTGCGGTGAATTTGCACGCGCTCTATCCTTAAGGGTTCATGATGCTCTCATTCATCCAACAATTGCGCGAGGCGGAAATCCCTATAAGCGTCCAGTATATTCTGGAGTTTTACCGGGGTCTCCAAAAAGGCCTGGCGCCTGACCTTGACCGGCTCTTCCTGCTGGCCCGCCTTGTTTTTATCAAGAACGTCGAACACTATGACGCCTTCGAGCGGGTTTTTGCCCACTTCTTTCTTGGCAAAGGATCGTGGCAAATGCCCGACTGGGAAGAGGTGTTTGCGGGCAAGCCTTTCCAGGAGTGGCTGCGCGAGCAGCTCGAAAAAGGAGTAATTTCTACCGAAGAGTTGCGGACATACGGGATGGAGGAACTGCTGAGGAGGTTTTGGGAAACGCTTTTGAAGCAAAACGGCGCGCACCACGGAGGCAGTACCTGGATTGGGACCGGGGGGCGGTCTCCGTTCGGCCACTCGGGCCGTGCCGGCGGAGGAATACGCGTCTATGGAAAGGGTCTTCATGGTACGGCTCAGAAGGTAATCGATAAACGGAACTATATCAACTATAGCGAGAGATCCCCTCTGGCCAGGGAAAATGTGAGCCAAATTCTGGCTTCGCTTAAGAACCTGAAGCGTGCAGGACCGGAGAGCGAGCTGGATATCGATGAGACGATAGCCCGGACGGCAAAAAACGGAGGCGAAATCGAACTGGTGTTTGCCCGGGAATTTCGCGATCGCTTAAAGCTGCTGGTCCTGCTGGACAATGGCGGCTATTCGATGATCCCCTATTTCGATCTTGTGAAGTCTGTGTTTGGAAAAATCCGAGACCACTTCAAGGACCTTAAGTACTATTATTTTCACAATTGCCTGTACGGGGCCGTTTATCAGGACATGCCGAGGATGAGGGCGATCCCGTGGGAAGCCTTCGTGAGCCAGGGAAGTGACACGCACCTCATAATAATCGGGGACGCCAATATGGCGCCATTCGAGTTGATGGCGGCCAACGGGTCCCTTTACATCGATGGCGGCATCGATGGCGATAATCGAAGACCCGGACGGGAATGGCTAAAAGAGGCGAGCGCGGCGTTTCCGGCAAGTGTGTGGCTAAATCCAATTCCAAAAGAGCATTGGTCGATGGAAAGCGTGACCATCAGCCAGATTGCGCGCATATTTCCGATGGAAGATTTGACTCTGGCCGGCATCAGGAACGCGGTTCAGATACTTGGCCGGAAAAGATAGCACGCTGTTTGAAAGGAACTGAAATCAAAATGGGAAAGGAATCGGAAGGAAAAATGCCGTCTGAAACCGGGCCTCACCGGATTGAAATGAATCAATGGATAAGCTGCTCCCCGTTTGAGCGGCTCTTGAATATGACCATCGTTGAGGCTTGCGACGGCAAGGCGACCCTGACCATGCCCTTTTTAATAGAATACGCCCAGGGGGCGGGACTGATGCACGGGGGCGCCCTGGTGAGCCTTGCAGACACGGCCGTTGTCATGGCGATCAAGAGTATAATAGAACCTGCGTCGCATTTTGCCACCACCGAACTTGAATCGAGATTTCTTCTGCCAGTGACAAGCGGCGTTGTAACGGCGAAAGCGGAGGTAGTCAGCCGGGAGGGAAGGCGCCTTGAGGGCAACGCGACTCTTTACGACGAAGAGGGAAGAGCGGTCATGGAGTTTAATTCTTCCTTCAAGGTATCAAGAGATCCTCAAAAAAAGCAGTTAATTTCAAATCACGGCAAGTAGTTGACCGTGGCATGACAGGCGGAGCGTTCAGCGAAGCGCAAGCTCACGCCTGGCCCCACTTGAGCTTCGATCTCAAAATCTCGAAGTGATCGACGCCCGGGGGTTTTATGATGCGCAGGGGAGTGACGGCGGCCTTAATTATCACCTGGTCAGGTTCCCGTATCAGGCAACCTATCTGTCCGTCGCAGGTCAGGGTTACGTCTGGTGCGGCTTCGCCAATGTCGATCGTGATTGTCACGCTTGCCGGGAGGACGATCGGCCGATTTGTGAGTGTGAAAGGGCAAATCGGAGTCATGATAATGGCCTGAGCAGTCGGGAATATGATGGGACCGCCTGCGGAGATGTTGTAAGCTGTCGATCCTGTGGGGGTGCAGATAATGAGTCCGTCACCACGGTAGCGAGTGAGAAAATGACCGTCGATAGTTGCGTGCAGGTCGATTATTCGGGCGAGCACCCCTTTGTTTATAACGGCGTCATTGAGGACGCGGTGGCTGAGGATTTCTTTGCCCTCACGCATAACCGACACCCTCAAGATCATTCGTTCCTCGATGTCGAAATCCCCCGTGAGGATTTTTTCCAGTTCTGCAAAACAGGAGTCGGCGCTTATCTCCGTAAGAAAACCAAGGCCTCCCAAATTGATGCCGATGATCGGAATGGATTTTCGTTCTATAAAACGCGCGACACTCAAAAAGGTCCCGTCTCCTCCGATCACCACAACCGTTTCGACTGTATCGGGGATATCGATTTTTTGATAGACGCAGCTAACTCCTGAATTATCGATATTTTCTTGAAGAAAGATTTCTATGTTGCGTTTCTCGAACCATTCCTTGAGCTGCAGAGCAAGCCGGGCGGCTTCAGGGCGCATGCGTTTATAAATTATTGCAACATGGCGCATTTGTGTCTCCAAAAAACTAACGCTGCAGCCTCGACGGTCCGATAGATTTAAAAGGGTTTGTAAAAATAATCCGGCTGCTCTAATTTGCAGCGGCAACACCGGGTAAGATGCCTATAGGTCCTATTTGTAGGCGAGTCAAGTGGTTTGCTGCCCGGTTCGGATGGATAATGGCGTGGTTGATTTACTCTTTCCCATCTCGCTAAGGTGGTCAATGAATTCCGAGCGGCGATCTGCAATCCCTTCTAAGACGATCCTGGTCGTTGATGACGAGCCTGAGGTCTGCGAAATTATTTCTGATGCTCTGACCGGTCAGGGGCACAAGGTGGAGAGCGCCGGCGATGGCATCGAGGCTGTCGAAAAGATCAAAAGCAGCGAATTCGCCATCGTTATTACGGATATGGATATGCCTCGAATGGACGGCATGCAGCTCATCGAGTACATAGCGCACGATCATGCCGATATCGACATAATTGCCATCACGGGGCATTTAATGAGATACAAGTACACTGAGGTGGTTGAAGCGGGGGCTTCCGATTTCATTACAAAGCCTTTTACTATTAACGAACTGGAGGCCAAGCTCAACCGGCTGATCAGGGAGAGGGGCCTCAGGGAGCAACTCTCCAAGTTGGCCGTCCGGGACCCCCTGACCGGTCTTCAGAACCGCCGGTCCTTCGAGGAAAATGTGCGAAAGGAAGCGATCCGCACAACCCGCTATCAGCATACTCTTTTTCTGTTCTTTATGGACGTGGATAATTTCAAGAACTACAACGACCTCTATGGACATCAGGCGGGCGATGCGCTGCTCATCGCGACGGCGGATCTTTTGACGAATTCGATACGGGAAAACATCGACAGTGTCTACCGCTACGGCGGCGATGAGTTCGTAATGCTTCTGCCGCATCTGCCGGCCGCTCAGGCCATTAGTGTTGCTAAGCGCATCTGCAGGAAGTTCGACCTTTTGAAATTGAAACCGACAAGCCTTTCGATCGGCATCGCCAGCTTCATCGAAAGGTCAGGGACAATCGAAAACGACATTCAAGACATGATACAGCGGGCCGACTTAGCCCTTTACACCGCTAAGAAAGGCCCCGGCAAAAACGGGGTTTTTGTCGATGAGCGTTCGCGCTAGCCCATAGATCTCGGCGCGGGGGCGATCGTCCTTCCAAAAATAAAGATTCGTTTCATTTACGTTTTGAATTTTAGGCTTAAAATTAATCTTGACACGCTATAGAGGGTACTTTATATAAGGCTGACTGCTGAGCGCAAAGGAGTTCTGCAGTAACCGATGATAATCGTTGAATTTAGTTGGTGTCACCCGAAAATCTGTTAATGGCAGGACGTTACGATGCAGATTTGGCACGGTGATATTTTTTTGGGTTAACCCTTTTGCGAGACCACTTTATGATGTGGCATTGAGTCCGCCCTGAACTTTGGGAGTGAGTCCATCTTCAGATGGCTGAAAACGTGCAAGCCCTGTAGCGTTTTTTGAAAGCTCACGGTAGCATCTCCGATATCGGGCGGCAAATACATTCTAATATTTGTGCAGGGGACTTTAGGTTCTCACGACGGGAGGTGACTGCCATGGGCAAACCTGAATTCGGTTTTGGGGTCCATTTGATCTTGGATGGCTACGGTTGTGACCGTGCGGCTCTGCAAGACATCAACCTCATCTATAATTTCCTCGAAAACTATCCGTCTCAAATGGATATGACGAAAATCATGCCGCCTTATGTTTTCCGGTATTCGGGAGCGGTTCCGGAAGATTGGGGAGTTTCCGGCTTTGTCCTGATTGCTGAAAGTCATATCAGCATTCATACATTTCCAGATAAACAGTATTTGAGCATAGACATGTTTTCGTGTAAGCCTTTTGATACCGACGTGGCGGTCGAGACGATAAAGAGTTATTTTAGAATTCAGAAACATGAGATCAAAGTCCTGGACAGGGGACAGGAATTTCCGAACACCATTCGTGAATCCGCCCAGGTGGTCCGGATGGATCGGATGCTGAAACGAGCGATCGAGGTAAGCAATACTTTTTAGTGATACAAAACGAATGGGGTCCAGGGCTCTCACCAGCCATGGACCCCATTGTTCGTTTCGTCTGTGAAGCGCGGGAAGCTCGAAACTAATCCCGGTATAGGCGCAGCAGATCCCCATAGGCATCGATTCGACGGTCTCTCAGGAAGGGCCAGTTGCGCCGGACAACTTCGGTCCTCGCCAAATCGATTTCTGCCGTAAGCACTTCGTCAGCGTCATGGCCTGCCTTTGCGATGAATTCGCCTTGGGGTCCGGTGATGAAACTGTTTCCCCAGAAGATTTGGCCTCGGCAGGCGCTTTCAGAAGCGGGTTCGAACCCGACACGATTTGCGCAGATTAACGGAACCCCGTTGGCGATTGCGTGGGACCTCTGAATAGTAATCCATGCATCCAGCATAAGCTGCCGCTCAACCTCGGACTCGCCCGTCTCCCAGCCGATAGCCGTAGGATAGACAAGCAGTTCGGCCCCTGAAAGAGCCATCAGCCGCGCGGCTTCCGGATACCACTGGTCCCAACAGACCAATACTCCCAGCCTGCCCACCGATGAATCAACAGGGCAAAACCCCAGGTCACCCGGAGTGAAATAGTACTTCTCATTATAGCCAGGGTCGTGGGGGATGTGCATCTTGCGGTACTTACCCGCTATTGATCCATCCTTTTCGAGGACCACAGCCGTATTGTGATAGAGGCCGGCGGCACGCCGCTCGAATACGGACGCTACGATCACTACGCTCAATTCCCTGGCCAGGGCGCCGAAGGCGTCACTGGCGGGACCCGGAATCGGCTCAGCCATGTCAAAGAGAGCGGAGTTCTCTGTCTGGCAAAAATAAGGCCCAAGGTGCAACTCCTGCAAAACGATCAGTTCGGCCCCTTTCGAGGCGGCTTTTCGAACCCCGGCCGAACTCTTTTCCATATTGGCGTTTCGGTCTGCAGTGCAACTCTGTTGGACGAGCCCCGCAGTCAGTTTTTTCATCCCAGGACTCCTTTGGGTATCTGCATGGTAATGCAATGAAGCGAACCGTGGCCTGTCAGGAGGGGAAGGCAGTATACGCCTGTTACCCGGCGGTCGGGAAAAGCCCGCCCGATGATCTCAATGGCCGAGCGATCCTTTGGAGTTCCATACATGGGTACGAGTACCGCACCATTGATAATCAGGAAGTTTGCATAAGTTGCCGGCATCCTCTGACCCTGTTCGTCACGCACAGCGTCAGGCCAAGGGAGAGCAACCAGCCGATAGGGCCGGCCGTCAAGAGTCCTGAAGGACCTCAGTTCCTCGGCCATGGTCTCCAGTGGCGCGTAATGTTCGTCGGAAGGATCGTCGCATGCTGTGTAGACGATGGTGTCATCCGGGCAGAACCGTGCCAGGGTGTCCACATGCGCATCGGTATCATCCCCGTCCAGATGCCCGTTCTCGATCCACAGCACGCGTTGGGCGCCCAGCACTTCAGACAAATAGGCCTCAATGCCGCTGAGTGAGAGGTGCGGATTTCGGTTGGGACTGAGCAGACAATTGGCGGTTGTGAGAATGGTTCCATGCCCATCGCTCTCGATGCTCCCGCCCTCGAGAACGAACCCCTTGGTCTCCATCCTCGCTTTGCCGAAGATGCCGAGCTTGGCGAGTTCCCTGGTTATCTGATTGTCCAGGTTGGAAGGGAACTTGAGTCCCCAGCCGTTGAAGCCAAAGTCCAGCATTACCGGGTTGTCGCCCTCAAACACAGTGAGAGGACCAAAATCTCTTGCCCAGGTATCATTGGTTTCTACCTGAGCGAAACGGACCCGGTCCACAGGCAAGCCGGCATCTACCGCGGATTGCCCGGCTTCCTCGATATCAGGCGCCACCATGAGAAGCCGCTCAAAACGGGTGATCTCTCTTGCGATATCGATTGTCACGCGCTGCACGGCATGGAGATTGACCCAATCGGTCCCTTCGTGGGGCCATGCCATGAGCACGCCGTCCTGCTCTTCCCATTCTGCGGGAAGCCTGCGTAGCGTTTCTATCACCAAAGCACCTCTGCCGGCAAGTTTCCGTCCGGGGCGGAGGGACCCGCCGGCCAACATTTCGACTCTATTCCTGGCCTGTCCAGCCTATATGAGACCATAACTTCCGGCTATTATCAAGACAGCGCTGCTTGACGTTTCTAAATTTTCGTGGACAAGGAATGGGCTACTTGTTAGACTAGAGCGTTAAAAGTAGAGTTTAGGCGGTAAACAAGCATAGATTTGACTTTGAAGTTAATAGCCTGAAAGAAAGTGATTTAAAATTGGAAGAACCGTCAGCCAAGGGAATCCAGAATTGGCTCCGAATGTGCTTCCGGCGGCTTGCCGGCGTGGAAAATGCCGACGACGTCGAAAAAGAGATACAGCAGATAATTGACGAAGGGGAACAGCGGGGACTGATCTCCGAGGACGAAGGGGAGATGATCCAGGGGATCTTTTCCTTTCGCGACACGATAGCCAGAGAGATTATGGTCCCGCGTACCGATACGGTCTACGCTGAGGCTGAGACCAAGCTTTCGGAAATGATTCAGATCATAATAGAGAGCGGACATTCCAGGATTCCGATATACCAGGATAATATCGACAACATCGTCGGGACGCTGCACGCCAAGGACCTGCTTCCATCCTGGGGCACCGGCGATATGGCGATCCGCGACATAGTGCGTCCTCCATATTTTATTCCCGAGACCAAGAAAATCAGCGAAGTTCTCAAAGATTTGCGGGACAATAAGTCTCATATGGCGATTGTTATTGACGAATATGGCGGTACTGCCGGCATTCTCACGCTGGAGGACATAATCGAGGAGATTATCGGCGAGATAATGGATGAATACGATGCCGAACAGAAACTTATTATCGAGCATGAAGATGGCTCCATTAGTGTGAATGCGCGCCTTGACGTCGAAAAACTCGAGGATTTTCTCCAGGTCGACCTGCCGGAAGGTGACTTCGAATCTGTTGGCGGCTTTATTATTAGCCTTATCGGAAAAGTGCCCGAGGTGAACGAAAAAGTTATTTATGACAGTCTTGAGATCGTGATCGAAGCCGGATCGACCAGGAAGATAGACAGGGTGCTTATCCGAAAACATGACCCCGGAGAAGTCCCTGATGAGCCTTCCTGATAAGAGCCTGGCAAGTAGAGATGGAAATTGTACCGGCCACTGATTTCCTCCCTTATTCCCCTCATATTTGAATATCCGGTTTGAGTGCTATGAATGCGATATTGCTCTCGGCCCTGAGCGGACTGTTGCTTTCGGCGGGGTTTCCGAAGCCCGCGATGTTCTATTTTTCCTGGGTGTCTCTGGTACCTCTGTTTTATGCGGTCCAGCGCAAAACGGGAAAGCAAGCGCTTGCGCTCGGTTATATTTGCGGGTTTATGCATTCTTTGACATGTCTTTTCTGGATATATCACGCAATTCATTTCTTTGGCGGTTTTTCGCCCGCGCTTTCCTTCCTGGTTCTTTTGCCGCTTTGCTGCATAATGGCCGTGTATCCGGCTGTGTTCGCTCTGTTGGCGCAAAAATGTGAATGCCGGCCCCTGCTATTTGTCTTTGGGCTGCCATTTGCATGGGTAGCTCTCGAATGGGCCCGGGCGTTCGCAATTTCAGGATTTCCGTGGGCAAACCTGGGGTATACCCAGACACCGCTAAACCGGCTCATCCAGGTGGCCGATATAACCGGAGTCTATGGGCTGAGTTGGCTTGTAGTGCTTGGCAATACGGTCATTTTCGGTTTTATCCGCAACTTTAACCGCAGATCGGGGGTTGCGGTCCTCTCCGCCTGCATCGTTTGCGCTCTGCTATACGGCTTCTGGCGTTGCGATCAAATCGGGGGCTTGCAAAACCGGAGTGGCGAGCTAAATGTGGGGGTTATCCAGGGAAATATCGCCCAGAACGAAAAATGGGACCCTGCGTTCGAGGCTGAAACTATCAGCAGATACGCCCGTCTCAGTTTGGAGTGCGTCAAACAGGAGCCGGTTCCCGACATTCTCGTGTGGCCTGAATCCGCAATGCCTTTTTTCTACGGCCTGGATGAGAGCCTGAGTCCCCGGGTTGACAATATTGTGAGGCAGACCGGAAAACCGCTCCTCTTCGGAAGCATTGGTGTGACCCAGGTGGACGGCAAGGCGCGTTTGCTCAACCGGGCTTATCTGCTCGATGAGCGTGCCGGGCTGGTCGGGGCTTATGCCAAGCAGCACCTGGTTCCGTTCGGAGAATATGTGCCATGGTCGAACATATTGTTTTTTGTCAAGCATATCGCGGCAGGCTCCGTAGATTTTATTCCGGGAACCAATCCCGGGCCGCTTCTTTTTGAAGGTCCCCCTCTGGGCGTGCTGATTTGCTACGAGACTATTTTCCCGCAGATTGCTCGTGAAAGCGTCAGGAGGGGCGCCCAAGTGCTTATGAACATTACCAATGACGCCTGGTATGGTGATACGGGAGGGCCCTATCAGCACCTGGAAATCGCACGCTGGCGGGCAATCGAGTTTCGAGTTCCGCTCGTGAGGGCCGCAAACACCGGAATCAGCGCAATGTTCGATGCCACTGGGCAGGAATGCGGGAGACTGGCGTTGAACACGAGCGGTTTCCTCACGTGCAGCGTTCACCCGATGTCTTATCTTTCTTTTTATGCTAAATATGGCGATCTGTTCGCCTGGTTCTGTGTTTTTGCTGCATTGTGTGTAATTATATTCGAAATTGTCAATGTGAGACTTATTAGGAGGGTACCGCGATGAATATTGATATTTCAGAGCTTAGAAATTCACTCAAAGAGCTGTCTCAAAAACTTCAAACCCTGGGAGGATATCTTTGACATCGCGGGAAAACAGGCGCGTTCGAACGAGCTTGAAAAGCTGGTGGCCAAACAAGACTTCTGGGAAAATCCCGAGGCCGGTCGCGATGTTTTAAAAGAGCGCTCCGGACTCAATGAAATTATCCGGACCTGGCGCGATCTTGGCAGTGAGATGGAGGATAACGAACTGCTTTTCGATATGGCAGTCGAGGAGCAGGACGAGAGTAATCTGAAGGAAGTCCAACGCAAGCTTAGCGAGCTTCAGAAAAAATACAGGGAGCTCGAACTTTGGCAGACGTTGAGCGATGAAAACGATGACAAGAATGCGATCGTGAGCATTAACGCAGGCGCGGGCGGGACCGAGGCGCAGGACTGGGCCGAGATGCTGCTCAGGATGTACCTGCGCTGGTGTGAGAGGAAGCACTTCAAGGTCGAAATGATTGACCTTCTTGAGGGGGAGGAAGCCGGAATAAAAAGCGCTACGTTTACCGCGTCGGGTCCTTACGCAAGCGGGATGTTGAAAGCTGAATCAGGCGTGCACAGGCTCGTAAGAATCTCTCCTTTCGACGCAAGCGGCCGCAGGCATACTTCATTTGCGGCGGTGTTGGTCTTTCCCGAGATCGATGACAAAATAGACATCGAAGTAAAACAATCCGACCTGCGTGTCGATACCTACCGGGCCAGCGGAGCCGGTGGCCAGCACGTGAACAAAACGAGCTCCGCAGTTCGGCTGACTCATCTGCCTACCGGCATAGTGGTGCAGTGCCAGAATGAAAAGTCGCAGCACCGAAACCGCGATATAGCCATGAAAATCCTAAAGGCAAGACTCTACGAACGCGAAAGACGCGCGCAGCAGGCCAAGGTGCAGGAAACCCATGACAACCTCGACGAGATTGCATGGGGCAACCAGATCAGGTCCTATGTCCTGCAGCCATACAGGCTAGTGAAGGACCATCGCACCAATGTCGAAAAGGGAAACGTGGAAAGCGTTCTCGGCGGCGAATTGGATGACTTCATAGAGGCTTACCTGCTGAACTCGATGACTGCCAAAGAAAGCGCCGCAGGGACTGCTTAGGTTCTGAACCTGGATCACAGAGGCTGTAACCGTGAAGAAAAAGGCGCCCCCTGAAAACAGGGGGCGCCTTGACGCCAGGATTTATGACAATGCTACCCGGTGATTTGCAAGATACGATAGCCTTATAAGAATTGCAAGGGCGATTCTGGGTGGTAGGAAGTGGGTAGCCAGGTTCCCCAAAGATACTGTAATGTAAATAATATCGACGATGTGAAGTAGAAAGACCCGCATGTCGAATTGTTAAAAAAATTCGAGGGGCGCCGGGCGAAAAAGTCCGGCACCCCTTGGTGAAACTCGAAGCCCAAAATAGTTTAGATGCTGTACCCAACCTCCCCGTGAAGTTCTTTGTCGAGACCCGAGTATTCTTCTTCGGCACCAACTCTTAAGCCTATTGTTTTTTCTAGAAAATTGGCGATCAGGTAAGTGGCTGTGAGGCAGTAAAGGGCCACTGCAATAACTCCGATTGCCTGTATTCCCAACTGCTTAGGGTTGCCCGCCGTCAGGCCGGTTGCGCCTGCAGTGGCGAAAAGACCGGTTGCCAGCGTTCCCCACGCTCCGCCGACCCCATGGACCCCAACCACGTCAAGGGAGTCATCGTAATCGAGGCTGAATTTCATGCGGACCCCGTAGAAGCAGATCACCCCTGAGACAAATCCTATGACCATCGCCCATCCCGGGGTTACAAACCCGGAAGCCGGGGTCACCGCACCCAGTCCTGCGACGACTCCGGAAGCAAATCCAAGCGCGCTGGGTTTTCTTACGATCAGCCATTCCATTGCCATCCAGGCGCACGATCCGGCGGCTGCGGCGGTCATCGTGGCTGTAAAAGCGAGGGCTGCGGTTGCGTTGGCCGCCAGAGCGCTGCCGGCGTTGAAGCCGAACCAGCCAAACCAAAGGAGTCCAACGCCCAGCAATGTCATTGTAAGATTATGAGGGACAAACATTTCGCCCGGAAATCCCCTTCGTTTTCCGATCACAATGGCAATTGCAAGCGCAGAAACCCCGGCTGAGAGATGCACGACCAGACCGCCCGCAAAATCAAGGCCGCCCATCGACTGGAACCAGCCGCCTCCCCATACCCAGTGCGCCAAAGGATAATAGACAATGAGCGACCAGAGTACGAGAAAGACCAGGTAGGATTTGAAAGTCATCCGCTCGGCTATGGCGCCGCTGATCAATGCCGGAGTGATTATGGCGAACATTCCCTGAAACATGACAAAAGCGTATGTTGGGATTGTGTCCCTCAGCGAATCGATTGTCGTTCCCGCGAGCATGAACTGGCTGAGGTCTCCTATGAACCAGTTTCCGGGTGTAAACGAAAGCGAGTATCCCAGGACAAGCCATTGCAGTTCCAGAATACCGAGCGCAACGAACGAGTGCATGAGAGAGCTGAGTACATTTTTTCGCTGGACCATGCCGCCGTAAAAAAGGGCAAGGCCGGGCAGCATCAGCATGACTAACGCAGCCGATGTGAGCACCCAGGCTGTGTCTGCCGGATTCATCGCCGTTGCCTCGGCCGCCAACGCAGGACGTGTCCATACCCATAGAGACAAGAATGTTATTGTCACCATCCATGCCAGTAAACCTGCAGTCTTCCGGAACTTGAAAGTCATAGCGCACATGCCTTTCCTGCTTGATTGAAGTTGTCCAAAAATTGTAGCGGGTTTAAGTTTTAACTCAGGAGCAAGCTGCGTACCCGGAAGATGGTAGCAAATCAAGTACCCGATGTTAAGGACATTTTTGTGCTCCATTCCAATAATCTCGAAAGTATTGGAACGATTATGTATTCTATGTCAAAATAATACGTTCGGACCGGACAATTTTGTTGATTTATGCGCTCAAATACTCAACCGGGAGAGAGGTGCAACTCTAAAGAAAGCTATTTATGTAACATTTATCCCGATACGAAAAACAAAAGTGACGGATAGTGGTCCTTTTATGGTATTTTTCGCTGATACGGAGATACAAGTTTGAACTTTGAAAAAAAGCACGAAAACGTGCTGTTTGTACGATTGTGTGCGGCATGGGGGCGGTAAATCCAAATCCAAAAAAGTGTCGGAGGCAGGAAGATGACAAAAATCGAAGCTATCATAAAACCTCACCGGCTTACCGAAGTGCAGGAAGCGCTGACAGCGCTGGGAATCCAGGGGATGACGGTCAGCGAGGTGAAGGGGTTCGGGCGGCAGAAGGGGCATGTGGAACTTTACAGGGGAGCGGAATACACTGTAAATTTCGTACCCAAATTGTATATCATGACCGTTCTTCCTGACGATCTGGCACAAAAAGCCGTGGATGCGATACAAAAATCGGCATTTACCGGCAAAATCGGAGACGGGAAGATATTCATTTCAAAAATTGACGAGGCCGTGAGGATCCGTACGAAAGAAACGGGGAATGAGGCTCTCTGATCAAGTAGATAAAGGATTATCTTTAACCACGAAGACTACCAAATAACAGAAATGGTTTTCCGAATGCGGAGAGCGGAAGAGTACCTGATTTTCCAGACCACTCCGAGCGGGGTGGGCACATCATTGTGCCCACCCCGCGTCATTTACGGGCCGAACGCCTTTAGCCCAATATGGGATTGGAGTTTGTTCTAAACACCCATCATACTACATTTTGAGCAAACGCTTCCTGTGGTTTTTCCATAGATTTTACAAAAACGTTTCAAAATTGTGCCTCTTGCCGACTCCAATACAAATGTGTACCGCTTATTAGTCCGGAATTTGCCTTTTCAGATCTTGTCCGCAAGATTTTAATCCTTTGAATCCATCTACTTAGCATCGGCTATTGACGTCTCAACAAGCCTTTGGCACATGCTTTGGACTCTCATTAAAAGTTCGGCCTGCGCAATAGCCCAGAAATGTTCCAAGGCTGAAAGTTGATTGGTAGGATAAGCGTAAATCAAAATCCAAAAAAGAGGCGGAGGTAGGGAGATGACCAAAATTGAAGCAATCATAAAACCTTTCCGGCTTACTGAGGTGCAGGAAGCGCTGACAGCGCTCGGAATCCAGGGGATGACGGTCAGCGAAGTGAAAGGGTTCGGGCGGCAGAAGGGGCATGTGGAACTTTACAGGGGAGCGGAATACACGGTTAATTTTGTCCCCAAGCTGCTGATCCTGACCGTGGTTCCAGATGAACTGGCCGGAAAGGTCATGGAGGCAATCCAAAAGGCGGCGTACACCGGAAAGATCGGGGACGGTAAGATCTTTTTATCTCCCGTAAGTGATGTCATGCGTATCAGGACCAAAGAAACCGGTCCGGAAGCCCTTTAACGTTGTGGCGATTGATTGGAGGAGCGACTAGTTCTCAACTCGTTTAGAGATCCGGAGGAAAATAATATGAAGAAATTGTTGTTGGCTTTGGTTCTAGTTTCACTGGCATTACTGGCGAGCCCTGCTTTTGCTGAAGAAGCCGGCGGGCCGATGCAGTTGGCGCAGGCGACCCAGACTGCTCCTGCTCCAGCGGAGGCTCCCCCGGCTAAAATCGACACCGGGGACACGGCCTGGCTCCTTACCTCTTCGGCCCTTGTTCTGTTTATGACGCCGGGTCTCGCCCTGTTCTACGGAGGGATGGTCCGGCGAAAAAACGTTCTTGGAACCATTATGCACAGTTTTGTTGCAATGGGCATCATAACGATTCAATGGGTGCTTTTCGGCTACAGCCTGTCGTTTGGCCCGGACATCGGGCACTTTATAGGCAATCTTGACTGGGTTGGTCTAAAAAGTGTCGGGTTCGAGCCAAACGCCGACTATGGCCCCACCGTCCCGCATCAGGCGTATATGATATTTCAGATGATGTTCGCCATAATAACTCCCGCACTCATTTCAGGGGCCATTGCGGAAAGAATCAAGTTCAGTACTTACGTCGTATTCATTACGGTCTGGGCATTCCTAGTATATGATCCGCTTGCTCACTGGGTATGGGGCACGGGGGGCTGGTTGAAAGAGATGGGGGCTCTCGATTTTGCCGGAGGTCTTGTGGTTCATATAAGCTCCGGTGTTTCTGCGTTCGCCTGTGCACTGGTCCTGGGAAGAAGAAAAGGCTACCAGGTTGAAATTATGGCACCGCATAACCTTACACTGACAATACTCGGTGCTTGCATCCTGTGGTTCGGGTGGTTCGGGTTCAACGCGGGAAGTGCGGTCGCCTCGGGTGCGCTTGCGACTTCGGCCTTTGTGGTTACCCACATTGCAACCGGTACTGCAGCCATGTCGTGGATGTTCACGGAATGGATACACAGAGGCAAACCCACCGCTCTTGGCGCCGCATCCGGTGCGGTTGCCGGACTTGTCGCCATCACTCCTGCATCCGGATTTATCGGCCCTCTCCCGGCGCTCCTTCTCGGGATTTTTGCCGGAGCGATCTGCTACGGAGCGTGCTGTCTGAAACCGAAGTTCGGGTATGATGACGCACTGGACGTTGTCGGCGTCCACGGGGTTGGCGGGACCCTAGGCGCATTGTTTACCGGCTTTTTTGCCTCAAAGCTTATCAATGCGGCAGGCGGTGACGGACTCTTCTTCGGAAACGCGAGCCAGGTGGGCATTCAGGCGCTATCAGTAGTATCCGCATGGGTCTACTCCTTTGTTGTCACCTTCATCATACTGAAGGTACTCGATGCAACCATGGGCTTGAGGGTAAGCGAAGAGGATGAATCGACAGGTCTCGATCTAAGTCAGCACGGTGAAGTCGGCTACACATTTGAAGCTTGAAAATGCGAGAAAAGCGAGAAGCGGAAGGATTTTGACAGGATTGACAGGATTGACAGGATTGAAAAATCTCCAATTTATGGATTGAGGGATTGCTACACGTTCCCTGTAAATCCTGTCATAGGTCTTTTTTGTCCCTGCATGACCCTGTCTACGACCACTCTCTGTTCCGAAAAGACTTGGTGGGGTGGGTTGCGCTTAGCCCACCCCACGGTTCATTTCATGGTTTAGAGTGGCCAGCGGGGAAATGATAAACTGTAATAAATCTCTTACTCTCACCGTGGGGGAGTTTCCAGGATGTGTATCTTCAGCACATCCTCGCGCGGCATCGCCTTTTCTATGCGAATCTTTACCAGGTCCCCCTGATTGAATTTAGCGTTCTCGGGCACCGGGGCGTTGGCTTCGAGCAGGAATTCGGGGATCAGAAGGTGTGCGTAGCGGGCATTCCTGTCCAGCACCAGCACGTTCAGGTTTTCTATGTCTTCCTGTTCCATGTACTTTAGAATCCAGTACCTGGTCCATTTGCGCTGGATCGAGAAAACCCTGGCCTGTGCAACCGAAAGCCGCCCTGCCATTTCATCTAGTTGTTGTTTGGAATAGAGTCCGGCGCCCGTGGCAATAGCATGTTTCAATTGACGCTGCACTATGAGGTCCGAGTAGCGGCGGATGGGTGAGGTCACGGTCGTGTAATGGGGGATTGCGAGGCTGCAGTGCGGTTTTGCTTCCGTGGACAGTTCGGCGCGCGAAAAGAGGCGTCTCTGTCGATAAACTCGAAAGAGTTCCTGGTCGCTCTGGACGGACTCGGTTTCCGGCCTGCACTCCGCCTGATTTCGATAGAGGGAGGGAATGTTTCTTTGGGCAAGATAGCCGGCCGCAGCCGCATTTGCCTGGATCATCCATTCCGAAACGAGTATCTGGCTTGGGGTTTCCTTGTCATAGTTAGCAATCTGAATCATCCCGGCGCTGTTCACGTAAACCTGGATTTCCGGGAGCGGAAGAATAATCGCGCCGAGATCGATCCGTTTCCGCCTCAGTATCGAAGCAATCTCATAGAGTGATTTAAGTTTGCTCTCTTCATTGATCCTATCGTCAACGTTCCGGTAGGTCAACTGCCTGCGAACCCTTACTATACTGGGACAAATCCTCGTTTCAGAAACGTTGGCTCCGGAATCGATCGTAATGAGAAAACTGAGTGCGAGGCGGTCCTGGCCGGACAAGAGGCTCAATGTCCCCTCTGAGAGTGAGCAGGGCAGCATGGACACACGCTCATCCGGCAGGTAAATCGAACTTGCCCTTGCCTCGGCCTCCCGATCCAGGGGAGTATCCTGGCCGATAAGTTCGGCAACGTCGGCGATGTGAATGCCTATCTCGAAAAGTCCGCCCTCAAGCTCGCGCACGCTGAGCCCATCGTCGTAGTCGCGGGTCAAAGGGCTGTCAACCGTAAAAACATCCAGGCCTGTGAGGTCCTCTCGTTCATTTTTGGCTGCTTCGGTCCGACTCGATTTCAGTATCTGCTCGGCCTGTTCCATGGCATCGGGCGGGAACTCGGAGGAAATGCCGTGCTCATGCAGCATGAGGTTTTCGTCTTCCCGCCATACGCCCAGGCGTACCAGAAGGCGGAAAGCCGACTGGGGAGTCGAAGGAATGCCGGCCAGCTTGAGAAGTTCTTTGACGAAGGCACTCTCTTTTGACTCCTGTCCGAAAATCGCAAAGTTTTTCAATTCCTGTATCAATTCTTCACGGAATTCGATCTGGGGAGCACTTTGCCGGCGGGTGGCCATAAGTTGGACCCACTTTGCCCCTTCGACGAGCCTGCGCTCTTTTTCCGCTTCCTTTTGCAGTTCGATGCGGCGCTCCTCGATGCTTTGAGCGGACCGCGGGTAGAATTTAGAGTCCCTGGCCTGAAAAAAGAGCCTGTCGGAAAGCAGCAACCGCTTGACCGCGGCTTCCTGGTCATCGGAAACCGGGGTATTGAAAATGAACTCGGCGATTTCTTCGGCTTCGTAGCCGGCCTCTTCGGATTGTAACAGGAACCAGATTTCCTCCAGATCGATCCGGTCCATGATGCCCTTACGATTTCCGGAGATAAATCGCAGTTCTTGCAAAAGCTCGTCACGGTTCAGTTTCAGGTCAAGGGATATACTTCCGTGGTAGACGATTCTCGAAGGGGAAAGACCCACTTCGCGGTTATGCTCGGAGAGGGCATTGAATCGGCCGTCCTTTACAACCAGAACCACCCCGCAAAGGATTTCCTTTGATTCGTAAAATTCGAACACGGCACCGGGCGCAATTTCGAGGCGCTCATTCCGGCTCATGAAAAATTCTCCATCTTAAATTCCAGCGCAGAGGCGCAGAGATCTGAATACAGATGCCCACATAGTAAAGTGCCAGTGTGGTGCTTTTGTCATTCCGGCGGAGCTTTTGGGCCGGAATCCAGCGCAGCCGCTACGTCCGCAGACGCCGTTTGAACGAGAATGAAACTTCAAGCTTGCACTGCGGCGTGCGTCCCTTTAAAAGAACAAAGCTGGGAACGGCAGCAGTCAAGGTCCCTGTCACACTGGAGCACATTGCCCCTAATCCAGCATGGCCCCGGGCCGCTTTTGAACACTGATGAGGCGTATGCACTCTCCCACAAGAGAATCTTATTTTAGCCACCCCGGGCTGTCGTTCTCAACCCCAGCAAAGGAGACGGATAAGGATGGCCCTCAAGCAGCGAAAAGGCGCAGCTAAAGTTTCTAAGCGGCAACCACGCTCTCTGGAAACCGTTCAACCCAACGCCGCTGGCATCGATCTGGGCTCACGCGAGCACTACGTCGCTGGTCCACCTTTACCCGACGGTTCAGCAAACGTAAAGCGTTTTGGAACTACAACTCCTGAACTGTTGTGTTTATCCCAGTGGCTTGAGCAGCAGCAGATCACTACCGTCGCCATGGAGAGCACCGGCGTATACTGGATTCCCTTATTTGAAATCCTGGACAGCCGTGGTTTTGACGTTCATCTGGTCAATGCTCGCCAACTTACTCATGTTCCTGGCCGCAAAACCGATATGATCGATTGCCAGTGGCTTCAGCTACTGCACGCCTGCGGATTGCTCCGGGGTTCTTTCCGACCAGGCGACGACATCTGTCGCCTGCGCGCCCTCATTCGCGAACGCAATGCCATTGTGGACCAACGTTCGGACTGGGTCCGACGAATGCAAAAGAGCCTCGATCAGATGAACGTCTGCGTGCATCACGCCGTTTCGGATATCACTGGCCTTACCGGCATGGCCATTATCCGTGCCATTGTGCGCGGTGAACGGGATCCCCGTGTCCTGGCGAGTTTGCGTGATCGCCGATGCCAAAAATCCGAAGACCAGATCGCCGAAGAACTCACCGGAAACTGGCGCACTGAGCATTTGTTCAACCTCGGTCAAGCCCTTAAGGTTTATGACCAGCTATGTGCCGTCATCGCTGACTATGATGCTGAAATCCTCAGATCCATCGACTCAATGCAACCTCCAGAGTCCATGGATTCATCGGCGCCGCCACCGGCATCTAAAGCCAAGGCCAGCAAGTTTTCCCAGCGCGGTCAGGAACCAATGCGTCAGGCCCTCTATCGCATGTCCGGCTTTGATCTCACCACAATCGACGGCATCGGAGTGGATACCGCAGCCGTTGTCATGAGTGAACTGGGTCCTGATCTGTCCCCATTTCCCGACGAACGCCACTTCGTTTCGTATCTACGTTTGGCGCCCAATATCTCCATCAGCGCCGGCAAAAAGGTCCCCGCCGGTTCCGGGCTGTTACTTCTACACGTGTGTGCAATGCACTGCGCATGGCCGCCACAACGTTGCGCAATTCGAAGACGGCACTGGGTGCCTACTATCGCCGTATTTCCAGGCGCAAAGGTGCTTCGGTTGCCGTTTTCGCAACGGCCCGTAAACTGGCCCAACTCGTTTATCGGTTGATTCGCCATGGCCAAGCATATGTCGACATAGGCTCCGATCTCTACGAGGCCAGTTTCAATCGACGTCGCTTGGCATCGTATGCCAAAGCCCTTAAAGAAATGGGCTATAAAATCGAAATCTTAGCTGCTTAGGGGTCGTTCGTTGCCCACTGAAGTTTCACAAGAGTGTCTTGATCTGTGAATTATTTACTTTGGTTTTTCTTTGTTGTTCAATTCTTTCTCTCCGCGTTCTCCGCGTCTCTGCGGTGGATTTTTCCGGGGCGCCGTTCGTTTCGCGAAGGATTTCTTCCTTTAGCGAGTGCAGCGCCTGAAGGGCTGAAAGGGGAGTCATGCTATCGGGATCGAGTTCCAGAACTCTACTCTGCACCCAATCCGGGGCCTTCTGAAAAATCGAAAGCTGTATACTCGGCTCAACCTCGTTTTTTGAAGAGCTGAACCCTTTCGCCTTCAGACCCGGTCCGCCAGACGGGCCCGAGGATGCGCCTCCCTCAAGCTGCGCGAGGATTTCGCGGGCGCGTTCCGTGATCTCGCCGGGCAGGCCGGCAAGCCTGGCGACCTGGATACCATAGCTCTTGCTTGAGCTGCCGGGAGTAAATTTGTGAAAAAAAAGTATCTCCTGCCGCCATTCCCTGATTGCCACATTGAAGTTTCTTACTCTAGGCCGGGTCCGGGCAAGTTCAGTCAGCTCGTGATAGTGAGTGGCAAAAAGGGTTTTTACTCCCTTGCCCCCCAGATCGTGTAAAAACTCCGCAACCGCCCAGGCGATGCTCATTCCGTCGAAAGTGCTGGTGCCCCTTCCGATTTCATCCAGTATGATAAGGCTTTGAGGCGTAGCCTGGTGTAAAATATTTGCGGTCTCCTGCATCTCGACCATGAAAGTCGAACGGCCGCGCGCGAGATCGTCCGAGGCCCCGACTCGTGTGAAAATGCGGTCGACAATGCCGATGCGGGCTTCGGACGCCGGAACGAAGGAGCCGATCTGGGCCAGGAACACAATCAATGCGGCCTGCCTGAGGATGGTGGATTTCCCGGCCATATTCGGGCCCGTTACGATGAGCACCTGTTGGCTTTCCTGGTTGAGTTCCAGGTCATTGGGGACAAAACCCCCTTCGGGCAGAAAACGCTCTATAACCGGGTGCCTTCCATCCCGGATATGGATGGAATCACCCGAATCGACCGCCGGTCTGCAGAAATCGTATTTGGCGGCAATGTCGGCCAGGGAGCTTATGCAGTCGAGAACCGCAATTATTTCGGCCATCTTCTGTATTCGCCCGCTCTGGAGGGAGACGGTCTGCCTCAGTTCGAGGAAAAGCCGCTCTTCGAGTTCCATGCGTTTTTCATCGGCCTCGAGGACCTGGACTTCGAATTCTTTAAGCTCCTCGGTAATGAAGCGTTCGGCGTTTACCAGGGTCTGTTTGCGGAAATAATGCTGAGGCGCCGAGGAGAGGTTGGACCGGGAGATCTCGATGTAATAGCCGAAAACCTTGTTGAAGCGGACCTTGAGCGAAGGTATGCCTGTTTCCCGGCGCTGGAGGGACTCATATTCGGCCATCCACCCTTTTGCGTCGCGGCTCAGGCGGATGTAGCGGTCCAATTCGGGATGAAAACCGGGACTTATCGCGCCGCCGTTGGAAAGAGTTGCCGGAGGGGGGTCGCACAGAGCGGCTTGAAGATGGGCGGCAAGATCCTCAAGGTTGTCCCATCCGGAAGCTATGCCCGCCAAAAGGGTGCTCTGACAGCCCGCAATCGTTTGTCCCAGGCGCGGCAGAGCCTGTAAGGATTTCTTGAGGCCTATCAGGTCTCGAGGAGAAGAAACTCCAGTGCTGTTTCTCGCATTGAGCCTCTCGAAATCGCTTATGCCTTGCAGCGAATCGAGCACGGCCCCCCTGAGATCGCTTTGCTCCACCATCTCAGCGATTGCATTCTGCCTGAGATCGATCTCCTCGAGGTTCAACAGCGGATAACGCAGCCACTGCCGGAGCTTACGGCCCCCCATCGCCGTTCGGGTTTGATCCACCACATCGATCAGAGACCCTTTTCTCCCCTGAAAGCTGGCGGAGTAAAATATTTCCAGGTTTCTGACGGTAGCCTCATCCAGAATCATAAATTCGGAGCGGCTGTAGAGTATAAGTGTTTCAATGTGCTCGCAGGAACCGAAAAGGTTTTCGTGAACGTAGGCTAATACGGCCCCTGCAGCCTGAATTGCCGAATCCATTCCGCCGATCCCGAAACCCTCGAGCGAGTGTACCTTGAAATGAGAAGTAAGCCGCTCGTGAGACCGGCGTTTGTCAAAATGTACCTCCTCTATATGCGTGATGGCCGCCTCGATGCGGTTCAGCACCGATTTTGCCCACTCGGGACTGAACTCCTCCGGGAGCAGAATCTCTTTGGGGTTGATTCTTAGCAGCTCTTCAATCAGGCTTTCTTCTGAATCCAGCTCAGTGACCCTGAATTCCGCCGTCGAGATGTCCAAACAGGCAAGCCCGATGGGTTTTCCGGGGCCGGGCGCCCAGACGGCAGCCAGGTAGTTCGGCTGGTTGGAGGTGAGGTTCTGGTTTTCAACGATAAGCCCAGGGGTGAGGACCCTCGTAACTTCGCGCCGCACGAGGCCTTTCGCCTTTTTGGGGTCTTCGACCTGGTCGCAAATGGCGATCTTGTAACCTGCGGAAACCAGTTTCGCTATATAGTTTTCCGCCGCGTGATAGGGAACTCCGCACATCGGGACGGGATTTTCCGCCTGTCTGTCTCTGGATGTCAGCGCAATGTCGAGCACCTTCGAAGCGGTCACCGCATCTTCCATGAACATCTCGTAGAAGTCCCCCATACGATAGAACAGAAGTGATTCCGGGTACTTCGATTTTATCTCAAGGTACTGCCGCATCATTGGGGTAAGATCGTTCATCTGAAGTTTTTCCAGGGCTGGATGATCCCGCCTTGCGATCATCCTGAAAGAAATACCGGCGCCGCCCTATCCGGGTTATAATACAATTATGCTATTAGCGAACTTTGAATTGTTAATTAATTGCAGGGTCAATATCAAGACATTAAGTTGCCCGAACCGGTGAAAAACGAAAAAGAACGAGGAAGCGGCTATTTACCGCAGAGGAAAAGAATTCACCGCAGAGGCGCAGAGGGCGCGGAGAAAGAGGCCTTTTTTGACAGGATTAACAGGATTGACAGGAGTGACTATTTCTAAATACTGAGATCCCAGTTGATCTTGTTGAATTTTGTTTTCTCTGCGTGCCCTGCGCCTGGATTCTAATTCTTTTCCGTTGTGGTCAACTATTCTGAAGGGTCAGGGAGTTTTAGTATTGGAGCAGGAAGTTATCCGCCTTCGCGGCGTTCGGCAGCATAATCTGAAAAATCTGGACCTGGATATTCCCTTAAACAGGCTGATCGCGCTTACCGGCGTGAGCGGCTCGGGCAAGTCCAGCCTTGCCCTCCATACGCTCTATGCTGAAGGGCAGCGCAGGTATATCGAGACATTCTCGCCTTATGCGCGCCAGTTCCTGGAGCGGATGGACCCTCCCGAGGCCGACCTGATAGAAGGCATTCCACCGAGCATCGCCATAGAATCGGGGACCGCTGTTCGAAGCTCCCGGTCAACTGTCGGGACGATAACCGAAATAAACGACTACCTGAAGCTGCTCTTCGCCAGGCTTGCGGTCCCGCATTGTCCCTCCTGTCACAATCCGGTAACCAGCGATTCCCCGGAAACGATTTACGGCAAACTCAGCGGCCTTACCGCTGAAGACCGGGTGCTCGTATGCTTTCCATTCCTTACAGATCATGAAGGGCAGTGGAAGACTCAACTCGTCTCGCAGGGTTTCCTGCGAATATTTGCCGACGGGTCCGTCCTGGATCTTGACGATCTGGCAGGGGCTGAATCAGCAGGGCTCGACGGCCTCGAGCTGCTGGTCATTGTGGACCGGCTGCTCTGGGGAAAATCCGCGCGGAACCGGATATTGGATTCCATCACCACCGCCTATACGATGGGAAAGGGACGGCTGGCGGTAGTCGTTATGCCCGACCGGATCAGAAGGTTTAGCTCCGAGCTTTCGTGCGCCGACTGCACGGACGCCTTCCCGATTCCTACGCCAAACCCGAACCTGTTCTCCTTTAACAGCCCAATCGGGGCGTGTCCTAAATGCCGTGGTTTCGGCAGGACAATAGGAGTCGATATCGACCTGGTTATTCCCGACCGGAGCCTCACCATAACAAAGGGCGCCGTGAAACCGTTCGGGACGGACAGGGACGAATATTTTGAACTTCTTGATTTCTGCAAGAAAGAAAAAATCTCCGTAGACATTCCGTTCGGCGATCTCGATGAAGCCGCGCGCCAAAAAATTATAAACGGCACAAAAAGCTACTACGGAATAAAAGGATTTTTTGAGTGGTTGGAAACAAAGACATACAAAATGCACGTGAGAGTCTACCTGTCGCGGTACCGGGCCTACGTTGCCTGTGATGCCTGCGGCGGGTCGCGCTTCCAGCCGGCGACTCTTTTGTACCGGCTGCGCGGGGCAAGTATAGCGGAAATCGCCTCTTACAGTATTGAAAGGTTAAGCGAATTCTTTGGCGGACAATGGCCCGTGACTTCCAATGATCCGGCGGCGTCGCTGCTGATCTCTGAAATCAGAAGCAGAATTCAATTCCTGATGGCTGTCGGGCTGCACTACCTTTCGCTGGACCGGCAGTCGCGAACTCTTTCGGGCGGGGAAGTGCAGCGGGTGCACCTTACGCGCGCCCTGGGGTCCTCGCTGGTCAATGTGCTCTACGTACTCGACGAACCAAGCGTGGGGCTTCACGCACGTGACCAGAAAAGACTCATGGACCAGTTGAACCGGCTCGTGACGATGGGAAACAGCGTTGTCATGGTCGAGCACGATCCGGGGATGATACGGTTTTGCGACGAAGTCATAGACATGGGGCCGGGTGGAGGCGAAAAGGGGGGCCAAGTCCTGTTCCAGGGACCGCCCGGCAAGCTCGGACGATCGTTGGAGAGCCTTACCGGGGCGTATCTGTCAGGCCGAAAATCGGTTTTGCCGCCTTCAATGAGCCGGCGGACACCCCACAAATGGAAAAAAATCACTGTCAGGGGGGCGCGCGAGAACAACCTCAAGGCAATCGACGCGGCATTTCCCCTGGGCCTCTTGGTCGGGGTGAGCGGCGTCTCCGGCTCGGGGAAGAGCACCCTGGTCGAAAAAACGCTCTACCATGGCTGGCTCAGGAAGAAGGGCAGGGCAACGGAAACTCCCGGTCTGCACGACGAAATGGAAGGGGCTGAAAACGTCAGTGAAATTATGCTGGTTGACCAGCAGCCTGTAGGCCGTACCCCGAGGGCCAACCTGCTGACCTACACCGGTGCGCTGGATCCGCTTCGCAAGATGTTGGCGGCCACGCCCGAAGCGGTTGCGAAGGGTTATTCGACCAGGCACTTCTCGTTCAACGTGCCGGGAGGAAGGTGCGAGACGTGTAACGGCGAGGGATTCGAGCGTGTCGAGATGCAGTTTCTGGCCGACGTTTTCGTGCGCTGTGCCCAGTGCGGAGGTAAAAGGTTCAAGGAAGAGGTGCTCGATATCAAACTGCGGGGAATCTCGATAGGCGACATGCTGGAGATGAGCGCGCGGGGGATACTAGATCGATTTCCCGAAAACCGGCAGCTTGCCGAGGCGCTCGAACCCGTAATTGCGATGGGTCTCGATTACATCCGCATGGGGCAGCCGCTAAGTACGCTCTCCGGTGGAGAGGCGCAAAGACTTAAGCTCATCCGCCATCTCTCAGGCGGGCAATCCGGCGGCGCAAAGCTTTTCATCCTGGACGAACCCACGACCGGCCTTCACCCCGACGATATTGCAAAATTGATTCGCGTGCTGCACAAACTGGTCGAAAAGGGGAATACGGTCCTTATAGTAGAGCATAACCTGGAAATCCTGGCGGCGTGCGACTGGATCATCGACCTTGGTCCGGAAGGCGGAGAAAGAGGCGGAGAGATTATCTGCGAGGGTTCGCCGGAAACAGTGTCCGAGTGCGCGCAGAGCATAACGGGCCGCTACCTCGGGGAGCGCCTGGCGGAGGCGAAACGGTTTGACCTGGACGAGGGAGAACTCCTGGAAGCGGCCGAACCCCGGATCGGATTTTCCGCTTTCGGCGCCGCATCGCCGCGCGATCTTCCCGGCCCGTCCAACCACTCGCGAAGCGCCCCTGATGAAGCGGCGACCAGCATGGCGGATTTGAAAAATGCCGCCACGCCTGCCCAGCCCCACGAGATTGTTATACGCGGAGCGCGCGAGCACAATCTCGAACTCGAGGAAATCCGGCTTCCGAGACGGAAAATGAGCGTTTTGACGGGTCTGAGCGGCTCCGGGAAATCCACTCTGGCCTTTGACGTGCTGTTTGCCGAAGGTCAGCGCAGGTTCCTGGAATGCCTTTCGTCATACGTCCGCCAGTATTTCAAGATAATGGAAAAACCGGACGTAGACCAGATCATAGGGCTGCCCCCGACCATTGCAATCGAACAAAGGACCAGCCAGTTCGGCAGGAGGTCCACGGTCGGCACGATTACCGAAACCTACCACCTGCTCCGGTTGCTGTACGCCAAACTGGGGAAGCAGCGTTGTCCCGGGTGTGGCAGCAATCTGGAAACCCTCACCCTCGACGACATTTTATCCAGGGTCCAACAGGAAACAGGGGCCGCCGGTCCGGTAAGACTGCTTGCGCCCTTGGTTCACGGGCGTAAAGGCATATACCGGGATCTTTTCGCGCGCCTCAAGCGGCTGGGGTTCGAGCAGGCACGAGTTGACGGCAAGTTTGTTCCCCTCGACCCCATACCTGAGCTTGCGCGCCGCCGCGAGCACGATATCGAGGCGCTCCTGCCGGGACTCGACCACAGCGGGATAACATTGGATGAACTACTCGATACGATTCGCCGAGGACTTGCGATGGGCGGGGGCATCCTTTACCTCGAGTCGCGCAAGGGAGAGACAAAGGTCTTCAGCCAACATCTCTACTGCCCGGCATGCGACCGTGGGCTTGCGCCGCTCGACCCAAGGCTTTTTTCCTTCAACAGCAGGCAAGGGTCCTGCCCGGCCTGTATGGGAACCGGAAGGGCAAAGCAGGTCAGTGAGCAGCGGCTTCGCGGCGCTGCCGATGTGTCGCTTAAAGACGGGCTGCTGAATTTCCTCAAGGTCGCAATATGGCGTAATTCGAAGCGGGAAGCCGACAAGTTCAGACGGCTATGGATGAGCGAATTGGGAGTCGATCCGGAAAAACCGGGCTCCAGTCTTGATGATTCGGCCTGGGAAGCGATACTGCACGGCAAAAAGGGGAAGTTTCCCGGAATCCTTCAAATCCTGGATGCGGTTTCGGAAGAAGATGAATCATGGAAATGGCTTCAGCCCATATACGACGATCTGCCCTGTTCCGAGTGCGGCGGGAGCAGGCTGAATCAGCAGGCGAGGTCGGTTTATTTCCGAGGGCTCACTATCGCAGACATGAGCGCATTGAGAGTATCCGAGCTTTTCGAGATGTGGAAAAAGTATCGCTTCACCGGTGGGGAGGAGCCGATTGCCGGGCCTATTTCCAGGGAGATAAAGGAGAGGCTTTCGTTTTTGGGGAAAGTGGGGCTGGGCTATCTGTCCCTGGACAGGTCCGGCGATACCCTCTCGGGCGGTGAGACCCAGAGAATCAGGCTTGCCGCCCAGCTTGGTTCAAATCTTCGCGGCGTCTGCTACATTCTGGACGAGCCAACTATCGGTCTGCATCCCGCCGATAACCGAAAGCTGCTCGAGAGCCTTGAAAAACTGCGGGACAAGGGGAACTCGGTTGTTATCGTCGAGCACGATCCTGAGACCATGAAGAAAGCCGACATACTGGTTGAACTTGGCCCCGGAGCAGGTAGCAACGGCGGGAAACTGGTCGCGATGGGCAGTTTCAGTCAACTGGTGAAAAGGTCCGGGACCCTTACCGGCCAATGGTTCGGAAAGGCCCTTGGAGAACTTTATTCGATTCCGCCCAGAAAGAGAGCGGGTGAGTTCGGCTGGCTGGAGTTCAGCGGCGCCAGAGCAAGAAACCTCAAGGGAATCGACGTCAGGATTCCGCTTGGGCTCCTGGTTACCGTAACAGGGGTTTCAGGCGCTGGAAAGAGCACGCTGGTAAACGAGATCGTCTATCGAGGGGTTGGCGAAGCGCTGAGGCGGCGCTACGGCGAAGGCAGCGTCCGCAACTACGATTCAATGACCGGATGCGAAAAACTTCTCCGGGTCCTCGAGGTCGACCACAATCCGATCGGGCGCACCCCGAGGTCCATTCCGGGGACTTACATCGGCGTCTGGGACGAAATCCGAAAACTTTTTGCCCTGCTGCCCGAATCGCGAATGCGCGGGTTCGGACCCGGAAGATTCTCGTTCAACGTAAAAGGGGGCCGTTGTGAGGCGTGCAAAGGGCAGGGGCAGAGCAAAGTGGAAATGAATTTTCTGCCCGATGTTTTCGTTCCCTGCGAATCTTGCGCCGGCAGGCGTTTCAACGCCGAAACCCTCGATATAAGATACAGGGGCAAAAACATCGCTGAGGTTTTAGCGATGCCGGTGGATGAAGCCGCCCAGGTTTTTTCCGCGATTTCACGCATCTCCCGCCAGCTAAGAATCCTCGGCGATCTTGGGCTCGGCTATCTTAAACTCGGTCAGCCCAGTCCGACGCTCTCAGGAGGCGAGGCACAAAGAATCAAGCTCGCCGGGGAACTGGGCAACAGCAGGAGCGCGACGCTGTATATTCTCGATGAACCAACGACGGGATTGCATCGCGCCGATATAAAGCGCCTGCTGGACGTGCTGAGGGCGCTCACCGATCACGGGCATACGGTCCTGGTTATCGAGCATAACACGGATTTTATCTGGGCAAGCGATTACGTGATCGATCTTGGTCCGGGCAGCGGGGACGAAGGCGGCGAGATCGTCGCGCAGGGCGAGCCGGAAGAAATTGTTGCAGCCGGTAAAAAATCACTTACAGGCCAGGCCCTGCTGCCTTACTCAAACAGTAAAAAGACCGCATACCGAAAGTCCTGCAAATAAAATAACTCCAGGCTCCGCCAGGTGTGGGAGCTTTGCCCTCCCACACCCCCTCGCCCCTGCGCGGCTCACTGTGGCGCTGTGGTGGGGGCCTCCGGCCAACCACCGTCAACGCCGAAATCTCCGGGGGAAATGAAGGAGGAAAAACATGTCGCGCGTTTTCATTACCGGATCGGCAGACGGACTGGGCCGCATGGCCGCCATGCTGCTGGTCGAACAGGGACACCAGGTGGTGCTGCATGCGCGCAGTCAGGCGCGCGCGAACGAGGCGATGGCTGTCGTGCCGGGCGCGGAGACCGCTGTCATAGGCGATCTGTCGAGCATCGCGCAAACCAGAGGCCTCGCCGAGCAGGTAAACCGGCTCGGGGGCTTTGACGCGGTCATCCACAATGCCGGGGTCGGCTACCGGGAGCGCTACCGCATCGCAACGGAAGATGGTTTGCCGCATATCTTCGCCATCAACACCCTGGCGCCCTACATCCTGACCGCGCTGATCGAGAAACCGAAGCGCCTTGTCTACGTGAGCTCCGGCATGCACCGCGGCGCCGACGCCAGCCTGCGGGACATAACCTGGACTGAACGGTCCTGGCGGGGCGCCGAGGCCTATGCTGAGAGCAAGCTGTACGACGTGCTGCTGGCGTTCGCGGTGGCGCGCCGCTGGCCCGACGTGCTCTCCAACGCCCTGGAGCCAGGGTGGGTAGCGACAAAGATGGGCGGGCAGGGCGCACCTGACGACCTGGACCAGGCTCACAGAACTCAGGTTTGGCTGGCGGCAAGCAACGATCCGGCAGCGCTCGTCTCGGGCAAGTATTTCTACCATCTGCGCCGGCAGGAGACAGACCCTTCCGTGCACGACCCCGCCAGGCAGGAGGCGCTGCTCACAGCCTGCCGGCGCCTTTCAGGCATTACTCTTCCGGACCGTTGAATCGGTGCCGACAGCGGTTGACATTAAGTATAACTATAGTTATACTATTGTAAAAAGATCAAATGGAAAGAGGCGCCATGAAAACAGTCAAGACTGCGATCTCAATATCCGAGCAAATTTTTCTCCGGGCAGAGGAAACGGCAAAGCGGCTTGGTATGAACCGAAGCCAACTTTTCTCAACCGCTCTTGCTGAGTTTTTGGAAAGGCATCAACAAGACAAAATCACGGAAAGGTTAAACGAAGTGTACCGTGGTGAAGTATCCGAGTTGGATACCGTGTTGGCTAAAATGCAGTTTTCCTCTCTTTACGCAGAGGATTGGAAATGAGACGAGGTGAAATCTGGTGGGCATCGCTCCCTGCGCCGAGCGGTTCGGAACCAGGGTATTCCCGGCCGGTAATTATAATCCAGGCCGATTCTTACACAGCAAGCCTTATTCGGACCGTCATTGTGGTAATCGTCACGAAAAATATCAGATTGGCGGACGCCCCGGGAAACGTGTTACTGCCGCAAAAACAAACGCGTCTTCCTCATGAGTCGGTAGCCAACGTATCGCAAATATTCACCATAGACAAGTCGTATCTCGAGGAGAAGGTGAGCACGCTGCCAATGGCTCTGCTGCGAAGGATCGAGGACGGAATGCGGCTGGTACTTTCGCTCTGACTAACGATCTGCAGTCCTTTTTCCAATTCCAAAGACCGGGTTTTCGCCCTTCATCTAATCCAGAACCATAATTGGTCCTCGAACGCAACAACACCATTTGGGTGTGTGGCAAGATATGGCTTATTTATCGCTAACTTGTCTCTTTAGCAATAATGTTTACTGTCTTAATAAACAAACGGAATATCAGTTTGCGGTTGGGGGGGCATTCGCACCCCGGATCGAGAAACTACAAAACCAGAGAGGAGATAGATAATCATGAAAGCGGGTTTCAGTTTTGCGGTGCTGATAATTCTGTTTATGGCGGGGGCTTCTAAAGTCCATGGACAAGGGCAAACGCTTAACCCTGCGAGTCAGATCGTGCTCAGCGCACAAGGGCAGCAGTCCGGCCAATTCAACGCCCCTGACCTGACCGTCAATTACACCTACGTTCGCACCGGTGGCGACATGCAGCTAACCGGAAACATTCAGTTCGGCATGACCATACAGGCAAACTACGCAGTCGTTCAAACTTTCCAACTCGGGCTGGCGCTGGCTGATGCCCAGGGCAACGTGCTGGGACAGCAAGGGCTTACAACCGCTTTTGCCAGCAATGTCGGTGATACGATCAACTTCAGCAAGTCGGTGGCCGTCCCTCCGCAAGCCGCATCCATGGCATTCACCTACACCGGTCAGGCATACGCTGCCGGCCCCGGCGGCCCGGACCCGACCAATTTTTACTTTTACCCATTCACTAATTAGTTTCCGTATCATGTTGCCCAAATTGGTCTGACCAGCGTTTCTTCTTGCGGGTTTTAGTTAGAATATCCTATTATTTAGGGACATTCGGCATTCCAAGAGGTTTTTCGGATGGAATGCGAAGAAATAATCTTCGGCTCCAGTTGCGGGTCAAGGCGCATTATTCAGGTTCAAAGGAGTTTGAAGGCCGACCGTTACCAACAAAACAAGGGGGGGTAAATCTTATGAAAGGGAAATTACTGTTGGTGGTTTCGGTGATCTTGATCCTCCTCGGGGGGATCGTCGCGAATTTAGTCCAGAATGACTCAGGCAATATCCGCGTGCGGGACGTTCGTTTCGCAGGGACAGGGGGTACGATGATGAGCGGGCTGCTGTTCATCCCGAAAAGCGCCACGCCGAAGACCCCGGCTCCAGGCATTCTCGCGATCCACGGGTATATTAACTCAAGAGAGACACAGTCGGGATTTGCAATCGAGTTCGCTCGGCGGGGTTGGGTTGTCCTCGAACTCGATCAGACCGGACACGGCTACTCGGACCCACCAGCTTTTTCAAACGGTTATGGCGGTCCCGACGGGCTCGCTTATCTCAGGAGTCTTGATTTTGTGGACAAAAACAATATCGGCCTGGAGGGTCACTCCATGGGCGGGTGGGCATCTTTAGTGGCGGCAAAAGTGCATCCCGACGACTACAAGGCGATCGTGCTGGAGGGATCGAGCACCGGAACAAAGTATGCGCCTGAGGGAAGCACCACCTATCCCAAAAACATGGCCCTTGTATTCAGCACCCACGATGAGTTTTCAATGCTCATGTGGGAAGTGCCCATAGCCGGTGACGTGGTAAAAAGTGAGAAACTCAAGAAAGTATTCGGCGTAACCGATACGATTGTACCCGGCAAAATATATGGGTCAATAGAAGACGGGACAGCCCGCGTGCTCTATCAACCGAATACGACCCATCCGGGCGATCATCTGTCCACTGCGGCAATCGGTTATGCGATCTCGTGGTTTCAGAAAACCCTGGGCCAGGAAAATACCCTTGCTCCCGGCAATCAGATTTGGTACTGGAAGGAGCTGGCTACTCTTATCGGTTTCATCGGGGCGATCCTGCTTCTGTTTGCGGCAGGCAATCTGTTGCTTCAAACCGGATGGTTCAGCACACTCAAAGGGACGCCTCAAAACCCGAGGCCGGCAACCGGCGCAGGGTGGTGGATCGGCTTTGCTCTCATGTTCTTCGTTCCGACCCTCACTTACTTTCATTTGACGCTGATAGGAAATCTCGCCGCGAAAGCTTCTCCGATTTTTCCGCAACAGATCTCGAACTGTATCCTTTTCTGGATGCTGGTCAATACGCTCATCTCGCTCGTTTTCTTTTCGATATGGCATTTCGCATCGAACAGGAAAAAAGGAGGGAATTCAATATCCTACGGTCTCAAGACTCCGGCGGGTATGTATTGGAAAAAGGTCGGGCTTTCCGCCTGGTTTGCTTTCCTTGTAGTCTTCATAGTCTACATGTCGGCGGTGCTCGTGGCCTATTTCTTCAATGTAGACTTCAGGTTCTGGGTCATGCCGCTCAAGCCCATGAGCCTTTTACAGACGAGGGTCGCGCTGAGATATGTCATTCCCTTCGCCGTGTTTTACATAATGTTTGCGGTCGTTCTGCAGGGGCAGATGCGGTCTCTTACTGGAAGCACTGCCAAGAGAATGATCATGAGCGCAGTTGTCGCGTCGCTCGGTTATCTGGTGATGCTCCTCATCATTTATGTACCTCTTTTGGCAGGGGGAGCCGCCCCGATCCATGATATAAGAATGACGCTCTATATTGTCGTCGCTATGCAGTTGTTGCCATTGTTCATTATCGTCAGTCTTATATCAGCCTATTTTTATGAGAAGACGGGACTTGTCTATGCCGGCGCATTCACCAATGCCATGTTCATCACGTGGTATATTGTGGCGTCGGAGGCGACCCAAGTAGCGATTTAGGGCGGTGGGACCGCCAGCCAAGATCTCGACGCTATTCCTGATCTGTCCACGACCAAAGGCTGGTGGCACCGGCAGGATCTCGACAGCCCACCCGCGAAGCGGTACATAGGTAGGCCTCTGCGTTAAAATCCCCCCTTCCCGCCTTTAGGAAAGGGGGGAGCTCGATTTTCCGGCCAGGACGAAAAGGGCCTTTCTTTTAGGTCAAAAATCCGAATCGAAAACCACTAGTGTCTCATCCGGGGGGTTCCAGATGGACAGTAGCGAGTAATCATCAGCGTTAGGAGTAGCTATCTCGATGGCGGATAACAGGCAAGAGGGGGACCCCCCGGTCCTCGTCGAACGCGGCAAACGCATGAAGAGCATTATACTCAATCGTCCACGAGTCCTGAACAGCCTTAGTACGGAAATGATCCGCCTCATCGGGCGAGCTCTCGACGAGGCTGAGCGAGATGAAAGCGTTGAGTTCGTGGTGCTTCGCGGGACCGGAGAGAAGGGATTTTGCGCGGGGGGAGACATAAAGGCGCTCGCCATGGCTGCAAAGACCCGTCAGCTCCAGGAGGCCTACGAGTTTTTTGATGCGGAATATGCACTGGATCTCAGGGTCCACAGATTTCCCAAACCTGTGGTCGTGCTTGCAGACGGCATAACGATGGGAGGAGGGCTGGGCCTCTCGGCGGGGGCAGACGCTGTTGTGGGGACGGAGCGCACGCGTATGGCCATGCCCGAGTCGCGGATCGGCCTCTTTCCTGACGTGGGCGCCACGGGTTGGCTCTTCCAGAAGTGCCCCGAGGGGTACCCGGAGTTCCTGGCCCTGACGGGATATGAGCTTGGAGGGGATGAATGTGTCCGCTTGGGACTGGTCACGCATCTGTGCCCTTTCGACAGACTGCCGGGTGTGTTGCGGGTGCTCGAGGATTACTCGGAGCCCTTGCCACGAGAAAGAAAGGCTTCGGCCGAGCGGCTCACCCGTCACCTCTCCTCATTTCTTTCGACGGATAGTCCCCCGAACCCGGAGATGGACGATTGGGTGAGATCTTATTTTCACGCGCAGGACTCGATACTTCGGATCATGGAAGCACTCACGACGTGCCGATCTCAGGGGCGGCTTTGCGCTGTTTTCTTTTTCGAACTCGGCGAGCGCTCTCCCACGTCCCTCGTACTCACCCTGCATCTTCTTCGCCACAATGAGGGACGAGCGATCGAAGAAGTGTTCGCGGTGGATTCCAGGGCAGCTCGATTCATGATGGCCCATCACGATTTCATGGAAGGCGTTCGCGCCCGTATTCTAGACAAGGATGACAAGCCGCAATGGCGGCCGCAAAGGATCGAAGACGTCGACCTCTCTTCCGTGCTGCCGCAAATCTTCGCCGGCTAAATTGCCGGCGAAAGGAGAAAGCATGAATCGCGCTGTGAAGCCTTGAAGGCGAACAAATTTACAGTGTTCTAACGGCTGGCCCACTCTGCTTCATCTGTTGCTACCGGGACAAAAATGATTAGTTTTAACCATAACCTGATGAGGGACGAGCTCCATGTGTGACGTACCGGCGAAAAAATGAGCAGGTTTATGAGATCAGGTATTTCAACCGGTTTTGAACCATTAAGGTTTGGTTTCTTTAATATTGCTTCCCTGTTTTTTCCCCTTTGCTTTCTCATCTCCGGTATTTCCCAGCCATTAAAGGCTTCCCAGAAGGTGACGGGAGACAAGGGGGAAATGCTCATTGGAGAACTCAGCGAGGATGAGCTTTACAAGGAGTTCCCGATTCCTTCTCTCTTAATTGAGGTGGTGGGACCATGTTGAAAAAGAATCTTATTGTAATTGGAGGCTCGGCCATGATTATGAAGGAAATAGCTGACCGGGTGCGACAGGCAAGAATCGACCGCGAGAAAACACTACGCCTTAAAAGGGTCCGGGCACTGGCCCTCGGCGTTACCATTGGCAGTGCCGTGGGTGCGCTGGCGGGAGTTCTTTTCGCTCCCAGGGCAGGGAAAGAAACGCGTGAGGATTTAATCCAGCGTGGTTGCGAGACATGGGGCAAAATACAAGAAAATGCTTCCCACATCGGACACCGGCTGACAAGTGCGGTAGAGGAAATAAATTCTCGTGTGCACACGGCGGCCGGGAGGCGCGCCGATGGGGCCGAAGGAGCGTTTGAAGAACCACCCGAGGAAAACGAAGGAACGGATTAGAAAAATTAAGAACCACATCCTAGGAAAGGAACCCCTTGTGGAAGGAAGCATCACTTTCAGTCAACTGGGACAGCTCATTATATTTCTGGTGCTGGTGGCGGCCGGCGTCTATGTTACGATAACACTCAGAAACGTGAACGCCGCAGTCAAGAATATCGGGGCAATCCTGAAAGACAATCAGAAAGCCATCAACCAGGTTATTCCAAACATCGCCACGGCATCGGAAAATGCGGTTGTTATCACCAACGAATTACGGGCGGGTCTTGATGGCGCGAGCAAAGCCATTGAAACCGCCGACCAGATTGCAACGTACGCAATGGTCCTTGGCGAGACAGCCAAAGCTCTTGTAAACCTCTTTACGACGTGTTCGAAAAAATCCTGAAGCCCTTCCAGTCCCTCGGCGGAAGCCCCAAGGGCTGCCACAGGAAAGGTTTTCGCCTGAAGGATCACCGCGAATTCGTGTATTGGAATTTACATGCCCGCAAGTTGACGAAGCCCATTCCAAAAATATAAGATTGCGAAGAAGAATAAATCGTGGGCCGGTGGCCTCGGGGCACCAGGTTTTGCGGGGAAGACCGTCCAGTGAAGAAAAGAAGGAGACAAGTAAATGCGATACGTCATACTCGGGAAAACAGGGCTCGAGATCTCGGAGGTGGGTTGCGGGTGTATTCCCATCATCCGTCTATCCGCCGCCGAGGCAGTTTTGGTCCTCAGGCGGGCTTATGACAGGGGGATAACTCTATTCGACACGGCCAATATGTACTTCGACAGCGAGGAGAAAATAGGGCTGGCTTTTGACGGCATGCGAAGCCGCCTGGTTCTTGCCACTAAAACGTTGAAGCGCGACCGCGCGGGCGCCGAGGCGGATATCGATCTCAGCCTGCAGCGCATGCGCACTGATTACATAGATCTTTTTCAGATTCATCAACTGTCCCTGGAATCGGATTATCAGGTGGTAACCGGGCCGGACGGGGCACTGGAGGCAATCTTGCGGGCAAAGCAGGCAGGCAAGATCCGGCACGTCGGCGTGACTTCCCACAGCATCGAAATGGCCGTGAAGCTGGTCAAGACCGGGCTTTTCAGCACCGTCCAATTCCCCTTCAACTTCATAGAGTCCAAACCTGCCGAAGAACTCCATCCGGCCGCCAGGCAAGAGGAAATGGGCATTCTCGCCATGAAACCGTTCGGTGGGGGTGCGCTGGACAACGGAGAGCTGTGCTTCAAGTTCCTTCGCCAGTTCCCTGACGTCATCCCGCTCCCCGGGTTTGACGCCCTCGAACAGGTCGACCAGATTGTGAGCCTTTACGAGATTGAGAACGCGGTCCTCTCTGAGGACCTGGCTGCCATGGATGGGTACCGAACCGAGCTGGGGCAGCATTTTTGCCGCCGGTGCGAGTATTGTCAGCCCTGTGAACAGGGGGTCATGATCACTGCGGCGATGAACTACCCGTTAGTTGCCCGCAGGATGTCCGATTCCAAGGCAGCAGGTTTTGCGCAAATGTCTATGGAATCCGTCAGGAATTGCACCGAGTGCGGGGAATGCGTGGAACGCTGCCCCTATGACCTGCCGATCCCTGAGACCCTAAAAAAGCACCTGGCCCTTTACGAGCAACATTCCGGAGCTTGATGGATTGTGTGTAGATTTATCAAAGTAGAGGAGGCATCCTATGGATCAACACGATAGACTCACCCTGGAGGTTTTCTCCGATTACATCTGACCCTGGTGTTATTTCATCGCCGGGCGCGTTGAAAAGCTAAAAAATGAATACGACATAGGAGTCAAGTGGATTGCCTTCCCCCTGCATCCGGAGACGCCGGAAGAGGGCCGTTCCCTGGAAGAACTTTTCGCCGGACGGGGAATAGACCTTGCCGATTCCATGGAGAGGCTGAAAAGAGTGGCTTACGAGTGCAAGGTGCCGTGGGGCGCACGCACCAGGACTTACAACAGCCGCCGGGCACAAGAATTGGGAAAGTGGGCTGAATCGGTGGGCAGGGGAGATGAGTACCACATGGCCCTTTTTAAGGCTTACTTCGCTGACGGGCTGAACATCGGCAAGGTTTCCATCCTGGTGCAACTGGCCGAGTCGCTTGGCCTTGACAGCGGCAGGGCAGAGGAGGTCCTGATTCAAGGGACCTTCAAGGACGAAGTGGACCGGGACTGGAAATATTCCCGGGCCTGCGGCATTACTGCGGTCCCGACGTTTCAGGCCGGAGGACGAGTCGCGGTCGGCGCTCAGCCTTACCATGTGCTGGGCGAGTTTGTAAGAGCCGCGGGAGCGAAGGAGAAGTGACTCTGCTGATCTTTTGCCTCTAGAGGATTAGAGGCCTCCAAGCGCAGCCATGGAAGGCTATGTCAAACCCCGGGATATTCGTGAAATCCGTGGCTTCCCGCACTGTCTTCTAAAGGGGTGAACCACGGATGGGGAGCGCAGCGGGGTGGATGACCACGGATAAAATGATTGACATGGGCGCTCCTTCTCAACTTCAGGCATTCGTCCTAACTAGTTTCCGCCCTTGCTGCGTCAATCTGCAGGGTTTCTTGTGCGGCGTACATAAGTACGCCTCCGCGCAACCCCTTGATTTTCTTGCCAGGACGAAAAATGCCTCCTCTCCGAATCGAAAACTTCTAGTGTCTAATCCGGGGTTTCCGGATGGACACTAACTAATTTCGGACGCATAGATATGCATTACCACCGAATGGCATACCTTATGCTCATTGACTCTGTTTGTTACAATAGCTTTTTCGGGTAGTAAGCGGACTCAGAGATGCGCATCGGGATTAGCCGGTGATCAATTGAAGCATTATTCAAAGAATACCGTGGCAGCGTCAACTCTTTCACCTTCAGATCCGTCTTTGTAAATATTCTTGCAAAACAGGAAAATTGTTAAGAAAATGAAATCTGAGCGCCAGCTATATATTTGTAAATATTTGTAAATAAAGGATGGACGATAGTGATAAAAAGATTGATCATCGCTGCCATTATTTTTGGAATTGCGTCATCGGCCGGTTTTCTGCCGATGAAGAAATCGATCGGTATCAGGTCCGCCTTTGCTGGTGCCAGCGCCGTTATCGACGAAAACGACAGGGTGGTCCTTCCTGGAAACGTGCCTCCCAAGGCCAGGCCTGAATTCGACGTGGGGCCGCCCGATCCTTCACTGCCGATGAATCGAACGATCCTTCTTTTGAAAATTGCCCCTGAAAAGCAGGCGGAACTGGACCGGCTCGTTGCCGAACAGCAGGATCCATCCTCCCCGAACTTTCACCAATGGCTCACCCCGGAGGAATTCGGCAAGAGGTTCGGACGAAGTCCGGAAGAGATAGCTACCGTAAAGGGCTGGCTTACCTCCCATGGGTTTGCCATCGATGAGACAGCGAAAGGCGGCACCTGGATAAACTTTTCAGGCACGGCGGCCGATGTCAATAGCGCCTTTCGCACGGAAATGCACGATTACCAGGTTAACGGCCAGCTTCGCCATGCCAACTCCACCGACCCCTCGATCCCGCGAGCGCTCGCGGGTCTGGTGGCCGGGCCGGTTTCGCTGCACAATTTTCCTCGCAAGGCGATGCACACCCCGCGCCGGCAAATTATTGACGCCGAAAAAGCGCAGGCAAAGCCGAAGCCCGGATACACCGAGCAGCCGAACGCGCCGGACGGTAGTGTCTATGATCTGGCCCCGGGCGACTTCGCTATCATTTACGATGTCAACGCTGTCTACAACATGGGCTATGACGGCGCCGGCGTGACTATCGCCATTGTGGGCCGGACCATCCCGGCCGCGGGCGGCTCCCAGACCGCCGCCATCGCCAAGTGGAATACCTTCCGCTCCACTTTCGGGCTCCCTGTTACTGACACTTCCCCGGTCATCACAGTGAACGGACCTAGTCCCGGCGACCTGGGGGCTGATGAAGACGCGGAGGCCGACCTCGACGTCGAATGGTCCGGCGCAGTGGCGACGGGAGCTACTATCAAATTCGTCGCCTCTGAGTCGACCAATTCCGCTGACGGCGTTGATCTGTCCGCCCAGTATATCGTCGATCACAACCTGGCCCCCATTTTGAGCGATTGTTTCGGCACATGCGAATCGCAGAATGCCACGGGCGCGACCAACAACGCTTTCTATAACAGCTTATGGGAGCAGGCGGCCTCTCAGGGTATAACGGTCTTTGTCGTCACCGGAGACACCGGCGCCTACGATTGCACCGACAATAACGGTAATCCTGAAAGGGGCAAGGCGGTCAACGGTCTTGCCTCGACTCCGTATAATATCGCCGTTGGCGGCACAACTCTAAGCGATGATTCAGCTTACTGGAACTCGAGTAACAGCGCGGACGGGGTTTCGGCCCTGGGCTACATGCCCGAGGTGGGCTGGAACGAGTGGAACGCTCCAGAAGACTGGACCGAATTGGCCTCGGGAGGGGGGCCATCCTCCCTTTACGATAAACCGGCGTGGCAGGTGTGCCCGGGCGTCCCCAACGACGGCCATCGCGACATGCCCGACGTCTCTCTCAATGCAGACGTCAACCTCGGCTACAGGGTTTACACCTGCTACAATGCGACCGGTCCCTGCACCGCTACAGACGGTAACCCTGCTGATGGATTTTTCGTTTTCGGCGGGACTTCTGCCGCATCGCCTTCTTTCGCCGGCATCATGGCTTTGATCGTGCAAAGTGCGGGAGGTCAGCGGCAGGGTAACTTCAACAGCGTTTTGTACCCGCTCGGCAACGCTCAGTACAGCGGGGTAAGCGGCGCAATTCCCGTTTTCCACGACATCATCTCGGGCAATAACGGCTTCGTCGGGGATGGAGTGAACCTGCCCGGCTATTCCTGCACACCTTACTACGACCTTGTGACGGGCCTGGGTTCGGTAGATGCCGCCAACCTCCTCCTGGCGTTCGAGGACGACGGGCCTCTGACGGTCACGATCAGTCCGGCTGCAGCCGTAAACGCCGGTGCGCAGTGGAACGTAGACGGCGGGGCTTGGCGCAACAGCGGGGACACAGTCAGTCTGGCGTTTGGCTCTCATACGGTAAATTTCAACACCGTTACCGGCTGGAACTCCCCTGCAAGCCAGACCGTAAACATCGTAAACGGGCAGGCCACATCGGCCAGCGGTGTTTACGCGCAGCAGGCGGGCTCGCTCACAGTGACGATAACACCTGCAGGTGCGGTTAGCGCAGGCGCGACGTGGAACGTGAACGGCGGGACATCGAATAACGCGAGCGGGGCTACCGTATCCGGCCTTAGCGTGGGTTCGCATACGGTTAGTTTCAATGCCGTTACCGGCTGGACTACTCCCGGGAACCTGCCCGTCACTATCGCAAACGGGCAGACCGCAACGGCCAGCGGTGTCTACGTGGAGCAGACTGGCTCGCTCAAGGTGACGATTGAGCCTGCAGCAGCGGTTAGCGACGGCGCGACGTGGAACGTGGACGGTGGGGCGTCGAATAAGAGCGGGGCTACCGTATCCGGCCTTGGCGTGGGTTCGCATACGGTAAATTTTAATGGCATTGCGGGCTGGAACGTCCCCGGCACCGGCAGTCTAACGGTCAGTATCTCGTACGGGAAGACGACATCAGCGAGCGGAACTTATGTGCTTTCACCGCCAACCATTGCCTCATTTTCGATAGATAACGGCGCGCAGAGCAGCACACCGACCAGGACGGTTACTCTTAACAATACGGTAACCGGGAGTCCCGCCGACTATATGGCCAGTGAGTCCGCCACTTTCGCTGGAGCGGCATGGAAACCTTACTCCCCGGTCCCTTCCTTTACCCTTAGCGCCGCAAACGGACCTAAGACCGTATACCTCAAGGTGAAAAACGCCGGGGGCGTCTCGGCAAGTGCGAACGCTTCAATTATCCTGGCCCAGTTGCCGGTCGTAACTTCTTTTAAGATCGACGCAGGGGCTGCAACCTCGACTAATCCCACTGTAACGCTTAACATTAAGGCGACGGAGTCTCCAACTAATTACATGGCAAGCGAAGACCCCGGTTTCAGCGGGGCATCCTGGCTGCCCTATTCTACCGCGCCCAAGTTCATATTGACTAACGGGGCGGGGACCAACACAGTTTATTTTCAAGTCGAAAACGTCTACGGGCCATCAAACGTAGCAAGCGCTACGGTTCAACTGATAGTCCCGCCGGTCTTGCAAATATTTCAGATCAATGGCGCCGACGACGGCACCACTTCGAGTCGAACAGTTAAGCTGAACAACACGACAACGGGGGGGACCCCCACCTACTATATGGCCAGCCAGTCTTCCACTTTCGCTGGAGCGGCATGGAGAACGTATTCTACAGCCCCTTCCTTCACCCTGAGCGCTGCACAGGGACCGAAGACCGTCTATTTCAAGGTGAAGAATGCCGCCGGGGTCTCAAGTGTGCTGACGTCCGCCATCACGCTTGATTGAATTGGCGGCTATACGTTCTTTCGGCATTTTATCGAGGGTGTTTCTTTCCACGAAGTCTTGTCAAAGAGCATTTGTCCAGACTAATTTCAGGTGCACCGATCTGGATTGCCCCTGATTGGCATACCTTGTGCTCATAAATTTTGCATGTTCCAAAAGATTTATTGGCTAGAAATCCGGCGCCGAAATGCGCATCGGGATTGGCCGATGATCGATTTGGGGCATTATTCAAGGTGTGCTGTCTTGCATGATCAAGTGGCGTCCACTATTATACCTCCATATCCGTTTTTGTGCGTTAAGAGTCTGCAAGACCGCATGAAATTGACTAGTAAGCCTTAGGCGAAGTTAAGCGGATTGGGCAGATGCTTCCAAAGAATTACAAAACGAATTACGAAATGAAAATTGGGCATTTCGAAAACGTGACCAGCGGAAGTGTGATTTCACAGCAGCGCGCCCGGCTGGCTTTCATAGTGACTGTCCTTTTCGTTCTTGCCATTTTCAGCGCACGCGCAATGGCTTCCGAAGTCGATCAGCTCAATGCCGCGATTCAGGGTGCGGGCGCGAACTGGGTGGCAGGCGAAACCAGGGTTTCGCTGCTCCCACCCGAACAGAGAAAAATGCTTAACGGCACGCTTAAGCGCGAAGCCTCTGCCATCCGTCGATCTGCTCCGGGCGCGCAGGCTGTGCCCAAAGCCGCCGTGGCGCTGCCCGCAACGCTGGACTGGAGGAATTATAACGGGCAAAGCTATGTCACTTCCGTAAAAGATCAGGGCAACTGTGGATCATGCTGGGCTTTTGCTACAACCGCCGAGCTGGAATCCCAGATGCTGATCACCCAGGATCTCAATCTCGACCTTTCCGAAGAGACCTTGCTGGCATGCGCTGCGCAAGACAACACTACTTGCAATGATGGAGGATATCCCGATGTAGCTGCGGACTACATTGTCAGTAACGGCCTGCCTGCCTATGCCTGTCTGCCTTATCAGGATTACGATCCGCCTCCGCCATGTAGGAATGAGTGCTCCAGTGGAAGCAACCAAGTGTATAAAATCTCGGATTGGAACTATGTACTATCAGACAATGAAGCGCCCACAGTAATCGAACTAAAAAACGCTTTGTACGCCTATGGCCCTATTGCGTCCGACATGAACGTTTATGACGATTTTCTCAACTACGTCTCAGGAGTTTACAAACATGTCTCCGGCGGTTTCGATGGCTTGCACGAGATCCTGATAATTGGCTATGACGACACTCAGAATTGTTTTATAGCTAAAAATAGCTGGGGAACAGACTGGGGCGAAGAAGGGTTCTTCCAGATCGCCTATTCCGAGGTTACCCGGTACTCCGGCAACTCTAAGGCCGACGATTATGATTTCGGCTGCTATGCAATAGCTTATCAGAGGTACGGATCGGTCACGGTGAATATTTCCCCGGCCGCCGCCGTGTCCGCCGGCGCGCAGTGGAATGTGGATAACGGAGAGTGGATGAGCACCGGGAATGTTGTGCCGGGCCTGCAGGTGGGCACTCATGTAATCGGATTCAACACAATCCCGAACTACACTGCTCCTGTCCAGCAAACGGTTACCGTAAACTTTAACCAAACCAGCACGGTCACCGGAACATACGCCATAGGCCTCACGGTAACAATCGTCCCGGCAGCGGCAGTTTCTGCCGGTGCGCAATGGCAAGTAGACGGAGGGGCCTGGAACAACAGTGGAGTTACCCTTCCAAATCTCAATCAGGGTCAACATACAGTTACGTTCAAACCTATTACAGGATGGACTACGCCTGTCAGCCAGACGGTTACCTTTGCCGGTCAGGCTGTAGCAGCAACAGGCGCCTATATTGCCATACCCAGCCTTGCCGCCTTTACGGCCAACCCGACGCTGGGTCAAGCTCCGCTTACGGTGAACTTTACGGATAACTCCTCAGGCGCCGTCACGAGCCGGCTCTGGAACTTCGGGGACGGCACGGCCAGCACAAATGAAAATCCCAGCCATGCCTACCCGGGAGCTGGTGTTTACTCCGTCACCCTGACTGTAAACGGCCCGGGAGGGACCAACACCGCGACACAGTCCAGTTACATCACGGCTTATACGCCGCCGACTGCTGCCTTTATTGCCACACCCACAAGCGGAGTGTTTCCACTAACGGTTAATTTTACAGATAAGTCTACCGGTACGGTTACGGGTTGGCTTTGGAACTTCGGGGACGGTACGACCAGCTCAAATGAAAATCCCAGCCATACATACACGGGAGCCGGTGTTTACTCCGTCACTCTGACCGTAAGTTGTCCGGGAGGGACCAACACCGCGACTCAGTCCAATTACATCACAGTTTATACGCCGGCTGCGGCTGCCTTTACCGCCACACCCACAAGCGGCCTTATTCCCCTTGCCGTACATTTCACCAATAACTCCACGGGGAACATCAGCCAATGGTCCTGGAATTTTGGAAACGGCACGACCAGCACAAATGAAAATCCCGGCCATACCTACACACACGCCGGTGTTTACTCCGTCACCCTGACTGTAAACGGCCTGGGAGGGACGAACACCATGACACAGACCGGTTACATCACGGCTTATACGCCTCCGGTGGCTGCTTTCTCCGTCGCACCCTCAACTGGCCTGCTTGCTCTCGATGGGTCCGGAATCACGGTTAATTTTAAAGATAAGTCCACCGGAACGGTTACGGGCTGGCTTTGGAACTTCGGGGACGGCACGACCAGTTCGAATGAAAACCCCAGCCATGCATACACTGAAGCCGGTGTTTATTCCGTCACCCTGACTGCATATGGGCAGGGAGGGTTGAGTAGTGTTAAGACGCATTCCAACTATATCAGCGCATATACACCGGCCAGTGCCGACTTTACGGCCTCACCCACAAGTGGGTTTGCTCCCCTTGCCGTAAATTTCAGCGACAATTCCTCCGGGAGCATCAGCCGATGGTCCTGGAATTTTGGAGACGGCGCGGCCAGCACAAAGCAGAACCCTGTCCACACCTATGCAAGGGCGGGTACTTACAGCATCAGGTTAACCGTTTCGGGACACGGTGGAACCAGCACCAAGACACAATCCGCCTATATTTACGTCTACGTGGCTCCTAATGCCGGCTTTAAAGCGGCGCCCACGAGCGGTTGGGTTCCCCTGACGGCGCATTTCACCGATACATCTTCAGGCACCATTACGGGTTGGCTTTGGGACTTCGGAGACCAGCAGACGAGCACCGACCGGAACCCGGTCCATATTTACAATACGGTGGGGACCTATACGGTGGCGCTTACCGCCACCGGCCCTGGAGGATCAAGCACGAAAACGCAGTCCATCTCTATTACGGTACGTTCGCGCCCGCCGGTGACGACTTTATTGCCAAACCGGTAGGCGGCCTCGCTCCACTTACTGTAAATTTCAAAGATAACTCCCTTCGGGAGCCATATCAGCAAGAAATTCGCGCATTCAAAAAGCCGACCCAACGCGAATTAAGGTGCCTTGCAACGAAAGTGATTGACTTGGGGCCGATTAGGTGTATATACATGCTTTATCATCGACTGCCTTGATGCCCGTATTCCGGTTTTGCGGAATATCTCGAATAACAAGAAACAGAAGGGGGTAGAAAAGATGGAAGGAGCACAAATGACAACATCTCAAATGGGCCGGGAGAACAGGATCTATTCCGCAGCGGCGATTAAGAAAATCTGCCTCGATGCCGGGGCCGACGACGCGGGTCTTGTGGATCCTGACCGGGAGTCGCTGCAGAAGGAGCGAGAGGGGATCCTGCACGTCTATCCTCTTACGCGCAGTATCATTGCCATCATCGTAGCAAATAACCGCGAGAACATTCAGAGCCCGGCCCGTTACGTGGCCAACGAAGAATTTCACCACACGGGCGACAGGACTTCCGGCATTGCTCGAGAGGTCCTTCGCCGTCTGAACCAACTCGGCATTCGGGGAGTTGTTGTCAACAAAGGATGGCCAATGGCCATGGATCGTTATCCGGGGAAGATATGGGATGTGAGCCACAAGATCATGGCAGTGGAGGCCGGTCTCGGACATATGGGGATGAACCGGCTTGTCCTCCATCCGAAGTACGGCAGTTGCATTCAGTTGGAAAGCATCCTGGTCAATGGGGTGGTTGATGGATATGATCATCCCCTCGAGGAGAACCCATGCTTCAAATGTAACCTGTGTGCCACCGTCTGTCCCACCGGAGCCATCACCAAAGACCAGCCCTTCGATTTCATGGCCTGCGTCACCCACACCTACAGAGATAACTTTACCGGGTTTCAGAACCTGGTGGAAGCCATGGTTACATCTCACGACATGGCGGAATACCGTTCTCATTTCGATGATCGGGAGACTGCCTTCATGTGGCAGTCTCTGATGTTTCGGATGAGTTACCGGTGCAGCTACTGTATGGCCGTTTGCCCTGCGGGAGAAGCGGTCAAGCCTGGCTACCTCGAAAACAAGAAGGAACATGTTGAAGGGGTGCTTAAGCCCCTAAGGGACCGTCAAGAGCGGGTATATGTCGTGGCAGGGTCCAAGGCGGAAGCAAGGGCCAAGCTAAATCCCAAGAAAGAGGTCAGGATAGTGCGGGGAATGGCGCGATCTCTGCCGTAGGGACTGCCAAAGAAAACCATAATATCAGGAGGCGGGGAAAAATGGCCGGACGAGTGTATCATGAACTATGCGAGTTATTGGCTGAACGGGGAGGAAGATACCCGGGTAAGGATATTCCCCAGTTTTATGCCCTGGTTGAAGAACTCTTTACACTCAAGGAAGCGGCAGTCTATAACGCCATACCCAAAGGACCCCATTCGGCTGAAGCCATTGCCCGGGTGATGGGAAAAGAGGTAGATGAAATCAAGTCCGTATTGGAAAGCATGGCTTACAAAGGGCTTTGCATCGCCGGTTCCAAGGAAGGAGTTTCCGTTTACAGTGCACCGATTTTTGTGCCCGGGATCTTTGAATTCCAATTCATGCGGGGGACCAGAACGGAAAGGGATAGAAAGCTTGCCCATCTGATCCATGCATACAAGGCGGCTATGGATGCCGACCAGGGCTCGATGAAAATTACCTACCCGACGAACCGTGTCATTCCGGTGGACCGGAAGATTCAGGCTGAAAATACCGTCCATACCTATCAGCAGGTGTCGACCTACATAGATAAATATCATCCTCTCTCTGTAACCACCTGCTTCTGCCGTCATGAGGCTAAGCTGATCGAAGAAATGGACGATTGCGGAAAACCCGACGAAGTCTGCATGCAGTTCGGTATGGGCGCCCAGTTCGTCATCGATAGGAAATTGGGCCGGCAGATCTCCAAAGAAGAGGCATTGGAGGTCCTCAACAAGGCGGAAGAGGCCGGACTGGTCCATGCGGCCCTCAATCGGCAGGAAATCGATTTTCTATGCAACTGCTGCGGCTGTCACTGCATGATCCTGAAGACCGCCCTGGCCCAACCGAAGCCCGGCCTTATTTTGAACTCCGGATTCAAACCCCGGCATGACTATGATCTCTGCACGTCTTGCGGCGTCTGCATCGACCGGTGCCCCGCCCAAGCCCTGTCCATGGGTGATGAAGACTGGCCTGAACTGAATCTGGACCGTTGCATCGGGTGCGGGGTCTGCGCCAGCGGATGTGACTTTGATGCCATTCAATTGGTTGAAAGGGCCGGTATTTTGCCGCCCCCCGTTAACCAGAAAGCCTTGCGCGAAGCCATCAAGGCCAGCAGGCAACGGGAGCGCTGAACCACGCGGCACACTGCCATGCCGTGAGCCTCGGCCGTTACACTGCCACCCGCATAGGGTCGGGCCAGACCCGACCCGCTCGCCATCTCAGACCAAGTTGCGCTACAAACCCCTGCCCCCTTTTTCTAAAGGGGGCAGGGGGGGTTGTAGCATCGTTAATACTAGCACTGTCTTGAACGCAACTTACTATCACATGCCAGCATGCTAAATTAAATATACCCGATTTATTAGCTACTTGTTGCATAGAGCATAATGGTTATTGTTTTTCTATAAGCTACTGTGGAATCAGCCGGCAGCGGGACGGCAGTCCCGATTCAGATCGCTGATGTTGTAGTCGCCTCATTCGCTTCAACGAGAGGATGGAAAACATGACGATCAGAAAGGTCGAGATCGAACGGTTCAGCGTGACATCTTCCAAGCCGTTCGAGGCGGTCGTGGCGGCGCTCAAAGCGGCCGTCGGGCGTCCCGATATGGTCGAGTTCTCGGAAGCAATCAGGGACTCACGGACCTTCGCTGAACTGGAAAGCGCGGTTCACAGAGGTCTGGGCAGGACGGGGCTGATGATGTTTATGGAACTCGATCACGGTGCGATCCTGCGTAAGGAGACCGGGCTCGGCACGCCGAAAATAGTTCGTTTTGTGATCGGCAATCCGCTCATCATGAAAGAAATGGCAAAGCATGTTCCCGACGCCGGATCATATGCTCCGGTCACGATTCTGGTGGATGAGCGGCCAGACGGCGTGCATTTGGCGTATGACAAAATGGCCAGTCTTCTGGCCCCCTACGGAAACCCTGAGGCTCTCGCTATCGCACGGGATCTGGATTCGAAAATAGAGAACCTTATTCGAGAGTCTGCGGTTTGATGATATTTCCTGAATCTTGACACGAGACCCTCTAGTCATTTCTTTGAATAATATAGCGATCGCCTGAACAAACGGAGGGTAAAATCCGTCAGCCATGATCCGTTTATCTCTATTCAGGCCCATACAGGAAGGAATCAATGACAACCCAGACCAGAAAAAGCGATTGTGACAGGAGCATCCGAGAGAATGGGATCGATCCTGCATAATACTGAGGAGGACCCGATGACAGTTCTCAGACCTGGAGTTCAAGCCCCTGACTTTTGCCTTTCAACCACCCCGGATCAAAAAGTATCTCTCTCCGACTTTCGCGGACAGCCGGTAGTCCTGGTCTTCTATCCGGCCGATTGGAGCCCCGTTTGCAGCGACCAGTTGGCGCTCTATAACGAGTTGAAGCCCGAATTTTCCGAGTTTGAAGCTAGAATCGTAGGCATCTCGGTTGATGGCGTCTGGTGCCATCTCGCCTTCAGCAAAGACCGCAAATTGCACATTCCGCTCCTGGCGGATTTTGAGCCCAAAGGCGCAGTGGCCCGTATGTACGGAGTCTACCGGGAAAAAGACGGGGAGTCGGAGCGGGCGTTGTTTGTCATCGATGCCGAGGGCGTCATTCGTTGGAGTTACGTCTCGCCCGTGGGTATCAACCCGGGCGCCGATGGAATTTTGAAAGCTCTCGAATCGATGGCCAAAGGCGCGGAGACAGTACGCGCCGGAAACTAGTTCGACGTACAAGTCAGGAGGTATCATGGACGAATCAGCCACGCTCACCCCGCCCGTTTCAGCGCGTGACCACGCTGCCGGACTCGCCGACGCGCCTTTGACTTTGGTGGAGTATGGCGATTATCAATGCCCTTACTGCGGAGCCGCCTATCCCGTCGTGAAGCGTTTGCAGAAGACGTTGGGGAAGAAGATGCAATTTGTGTTCAGGAACTTCCCTCTGACCCAGATGCACGTCTATGCCCTGATTGCGGCCGAAACGGCGGAAGCCGCTGCGCTGCAGGGTAAGTTTTGGGAGATGCACGATCTGCTTTTTGAACAGCAGGCATTTCTCGATCCGGACGTCATTCCCTTGTGGGCTGAAAGAATCGGGTTGAATCTCGAACAGTTAGGGAACGATATCAGGCAAGGCATTCCTGAAAAGCGCATCAAGGAGGACCGCCAGAGCGGCATCCGCAGCGGCGTTAACGGCACGCCGACCTTTTTTATCAACGGAATACGCTACGATGGCCCGCTGGATTATGACTCGCTGCTGGAAGCCTTAAAGCCTTTTGCGATGCGCGATGGAGCCTGGCTGCCGCGTAACCCTGCTGAAGGGATCAACAAAGAGCCGGGACTCTCGGAAAAAGAGATGCCTTCCGGGATCATTTGAGGAAATCTGTCGAGCAGCTCGACTTCCCTGGAGACGGTTTCGACCAACGGCTAGAGCTTGCCGCCATCAGACAGGAAATCGTTTATTTGAAGCGCGGGGGAAGTTGGGTGCTCCGATGTCGCCCTTGTCCGCTCTGCCCTGCGAGGCCACCCCCACGCCGCCGGACCCGCATCTACGGCCCGGCATGTTTTTCCCGTTGGCCGATCTGGCTAGGAGACCAGCGTCGCTTCCAGTGTGATATCGGCTTTGAACAGTTTGGAAACCGGGCATCCCGCTTTTGCCATGCCGGCGAGTTTTTCGAACGCTGCTTGGTCGGCGCCTGGGATTTTGGCTTTAAGAGTCAGGTGGACCGCTGTAATAGCATATCCGCCCTCAACCTGCTCCAGCGTGACCTTGGCAGAGGTTTCCATCCGCTCTGCTGTGAGCTTTGCCTCCCCCAGAATGAGCGAGAGGGCCATGGTGAAGCAGCCGGCGTGTGCGGCGGCGATCAGTTCCTCAGGATTGGTGCCCGGCGTGCCTTCGAATCTGCTAGCAAAGCCGTAGGGGTATTCCTTCAAGGCGCCGCTCTCGGTGGATATTGCGCCCTTGCCGTCCTTGATTCCGCCCTGCCAGAGGGCCGATCCATGTCGAATGATTTTCATCTCGGTTCTCCAATTAGTCGTGTCCGTAGATTCTGCCACACAAATAATACTGAATGATGCATCAACTTAATCACCAAAGGGGAAAAGAACACTTTTTTGTTGCTGACGGGCTTACGTGTCCGTACCTTTAGATTGAGGCGCACTGCGGGTGGTGGGCTTTAATTGTGGGTATGTCTTTTATTTCAAAAAAGGAAAAAGTCATGAATGGATTTCAGCCAGACAAGCCGTCCAAAACCACTGGTCCAAAGGGTGGCAGAGTTTCCGGTTGTCCCGATACGCCCAATTGCATATCGAGCGAAAGCTCCGATGAAGCTCACATGATTGCTCCGTTGCCGGTCTGCTCAGCACATGAAGGGGCCGTTGACTGTCTCAGAGAGATTGTTTCCGGAATGGATAGAGTAAAAGTCATCGTAGGCGACCAGGAAAATATCCGTGCCGAATTTAGAACCCTTCTCGGATTTGTGGATGATGTGGAATTCCAGCTAGACAGGGAGAACAGGGCGATCCAGATGCGATCCGGCTCGCGAGTCGGCTACTGGGATTTCGGAGTGAACCGCCGAAGGCTTGAGGGGATAAGAAGGAAGTTCGACCGGGAATGCGGGGTGGAATGCGGCTTGAACGAAGCTCATGTATGATCCACGGGTGCTGACCACACGCAATTCGGCAGACTCCATGGAGCTTAAGAGAGCATCTCATCAAGAACGTCAAAAGGATTTCTTAATATTTTCGAGCAGCAGGATCATGGTACTGTGGATGTTCGAGAAATTTTCTCTTTTTTCCAAAATGGCTTCAGCGCTCTGAATGTATACACCGTCTTCAAGTTCATCTGAACAATTTTGAATCAGCGCGCGTACGCTGTCGATCGACGATTCCAGGTGAAACTGAAGGGCGAGCACGCGGCCGCCATTGGATGAGAACGCTTGGGCCGGGCAGGCTTCGCTCTCGGCAAGCATGGCCGCCCCGGCAGGAAGGGAGAAGGTATCGCCGTGCCAGTGCAAGGCCTGGAATTCGTCCGGAAAGCCCTGGAAAGGCATGGATGCAAGGCCTTCGGGCCTGAGGCTTACCGGAAACCAGCCGATTTCCTTGTGCCTGTTGCGTACGACCCGCCCCCCGAGGACGTCAGCGATCAACTGTGCACCCAGGCAAATACCCAGCACGATTTTGTCCGTTTTTATGGTTTCTTCGATGAATCTTTTTTCAGCGGCAAGCCACGGGTATTCCTTCTCTTGATAAATGTTCATCGGGCCCCCCATTATCACCAGCCAGTCCAGGTCATCAGGGCTGGGAAGTTTTTCCTGCCTGTAGAGGTGGGTTGCCGATATTTGCCAGCCTTGATTTTCGGCCCAACCCTGGATATTGGCCGGTCCTTCGAACGGTACGTGCTGAATGTAGTGCAATCTCATTGCGGTCTCCTACGGAAGCCGGATGACGGAACTTCGGGCCTCTTACATCCGATATCTGATCTCCGTTAAATTGTCGCCTAGACGCAAACGCAATGCAACCCCCACCGCTGAGCGTAGAAATCGGCGCCTCGTTAATCGGGGCCGGTGCTCACTGCGGGGCGCCTGCGGCTATCCATTTTTCGATCAGCGTAATGTCATTTTCAGAGAGCCACGGTGGGCCGTCTTTGGGCATGCGCGGCTTTGAAATTCCTTTGATTCTCTTCACGAGCTCGCTTTTGCCGGGCTCGCCTTTGGCGATAACCTGCATGTCTTTTGACCCGGCCATTACGCCGCTGTAACTATCCAGATGAAGGCCTTCGGCAGGGCGTGTTCCACCGTGGCACTTAATGCATCGGGCCTCAAAGATCCGATCAACATCAGAGAAAGAGGGCATCCCCTGTTGGCCGAAAACTTCAGGAATGCAGATAATCAACAGGGCAGAAACGAGGGCAAAGAAACCCGACAAAGACGCTTTCATGATGACCTCCTGGAATAGATGTTTTGGAGTTTCTCTAAAAGGTCCGTTTCTACCTTTCGAGGCAACGGTTACGCGGGCAACTGCTTTTCCACCCGTGGCCGGGTATCGAAGCATGAACGAAAGAACTTTGCAGGAAGCTCTTTTGATTGTGTTTTGCTCTGCGAGCAAAAATATAAGGCTGGATTGCTTCCTCCGTGTGCTCTAAAAAAAGGACTTGGCCGTGCACCCTCCGTCGGACTGGCCAATACAAACCGCACACCTTCGGGCAACCAAGTTAGATTGGACCGCGACACAGCCGGGGGTACTTACCGCTGCTTCCTTCCGGACCTGACGGGGTTCGTACTCGTCTGTTGCGTGGTGTCCAACCGGTGCCTGAATTAGATACGGCCTGCTCAGCTCCGGGCCCTTCGAAAGGGGATTCAACCCCGCTGAAGCGGATCTCGGGCTACAGGGCACCGCTAGCTCCCCGTCTAGCACGGCCAAGAGGTTTTTGCGGCACTCAGAAGCGCTATAATAACATATTCAGCATCTTTAGTAATACCTTTTTCAAGGGCAGAGGGACCCGCCTCTGTCATGTACAGGTAAGGGATAGCGTGGAGATCGCAAACCCATCGATTTTTTTGCTATGACGAAAAATGCCTTTCTATTAGGTCAAAAATCTGAATCGGAAACTGCTAGTCACTGATGCTGAGTTTCTGATGGAGACTAGAAAGTTGGAGGGAGTCATGAATTTTTCGGGTAAAATGATAGAACTGCCGGCGCCTGCTAATGATGGAAAGCTTTCAGTCGAGGCTGCATTTCTGGGGAGAAGGTCGATAAGGCATTATAGGGAGGACCCGTTGGACTTGAAGGAGATTTCCCAGCTCCTTTGGGCTGCGCAGGGGATAATCCGGCCCGGCGGCTACCGGACCTGTCCTTCGGCCGGTGCGCTCTATCCCTTGGAAATTCAACTCGTAGCAGGCAGGTTGGATGGACTACCCTGCGGTTCCTACAGTTACGATTGCGCAAATCACGCAATCGTGCATAAAAACGAAAGAGATATAAGACACGATCTTGCCGTGGCAGCTCTCGGCCAGTCAATGATCTCCAGCGCGCCCGCGACGATAGCGATTTGCGCCATTTTCGAACGCACTACCCGCAAATATGGCGAGCGGGGAATCCGCTACGTTTTCATGGAGGCGGGCCATACAGCTCAGAACATTCACCTCCAGGCCGTATCTCTCAACCTTGGGACTGTCGTGATCGGCGCCTTTCGAGACGATGAGGTTAAAAAAGCCTTGGGTCTTCAGCCTGATGAAAGCCCGCTTCTCCTAATGCCGGTTGGAAGAATTTAAAGCAGGAAGCCGGCAGCGGTCTTTGCTTCCCGGGACATGTGCCATCCACACTCCCTCCGCCTGTGGTCATGGACAGATCAGGGATAGCCTGGAGATTAGTGCTGCACTGCGGCGGCCTTAGGCGAACGCCCGGCACTCACGCGGTAGCGCGCGGGTGCTTAAATCCCGGGGGGTGTGCGGGAAACGTTCCACCGCTCTTTTGGGCTTTCGCAATTTGCGCAATTTTCGGCATACGGTCGGATTTTGGCGGCAGGGGCCCGTTCGTGCTTCTCTTGGCGAGATTGGTACTACGCCGTTCGAGGCCAGAAGATTTTGGCGGCGGAGGTCCGCTCGTGCTTCTCTTTGTTGGGCGGGTACCGCGACGTTCGAGGCCGGGAGATTCTGCCTTCTTGACGCCGCCGGGACTTTTTGGCTCCTCTTCCTGTTTGACGCCAACCAGCTTCTCGAGGCCTGCCACATTGTCTCGCATCTCATCGGCCTGCTCCTCGAGTTCACATGCAGCAGCAGCAGATCTCTCCGCGTTCGAGGCGGTGCGCTGGACCACTTCATCCATCTCGTGAAGCCCAATATTGACCTGCTCTATACCTCCGGTTTGCTCGTGCATGGCCTGGTCAATGTCTGTCACAAGCTCCCTGACTTTCCTGCCGTCATCCTGCATAAGCTCAAAGTGCTGGAGGGTCTGCTTCACGAGCCCGTTTCCGCTCGATATCTGGTCGAGGGTAGAAAGAATCAGTTCCTGTGTGTCCTTTGCCGCAGTGCTCGCCCGTAGCGCGAGGTTCCTTACTTCGTCGGCAACAACCGCGAAACCCGCCCCCGCTTCTCCTGCCCTTGCCGCCTCGACTGCGGCATTGAGGGCCAGCAGATTGGTCTGGAAAGCTATTTCGTCGATGCTTTTGTTTATCTTGGCCATCTTCTCGCCGGATGCAGAAATGAGCGACATTGTATCCATGGTCCTGACAAGAGACTCATGGCTTGCATTCATTCCGTCGACCGTTTTACCGCTCAACCGGGACAGATGCCCGAGACTTTCCTCGTTTTGCCTGGCCAAAGAAGCTATTTGGTCAATTGCTGCCGAACTTTGTTCCAGGGAGGCCGCCTGTACGGAGGCGTTCTGAGCAAGTTGAGCGCTTGCCGAACTGATTTGCTGAGAGGCAGCGGTCAGCCGGACGCTTCCCTGTGAGAGCCCAATGATTGTACGGCCCAGGGGGTTGGAAATCTTGTTGCTGGTGAAAAGGCCTATAAGACACCCCAAAAATATAACCGCAATAGAGGAAAGCAGCACTATCTTCAGGACCCGGTCTGTATCGGTTGAAGTGTCCTGCCTGATCGTGTTAGCCAGTTGCAGAAATTCGTTTGCGGGGCCGCTGGCGCCAATAGAATAGGTCTTGTTTCCGATTTTAAGCGGCGCGTAAGCAACAAATTTCCTCACACCCTCGAAAACGTACTCCCCCGTTCCGGTTTCGCCTTTGAGCATACGATCCCGCACTATCTCTGAGAGTTTTCCTAAAGAGGGGTCAGCGAAATTAAACGGGTTCAGAAGCCCAAATTTCGGGTGGCACACGGCCCAGCCGGATTCGTTGAGTATGAACGCATACCCGGTCTTCCCATATACACAGTTCTTAAGAATCCCCCAGATAATATCCCAGTTTAGCGAAAGAACGGCTGCGCCCCTCAGTCTATCGCCCACAAAAAGGGGAGTGGCCAAACGCATCTCGGGTTTGTCGGCGTTTGCCGCTATAACAGCGCCCGAGTTGTAGATTTCGCCTTTTTTGAGCGCCATGGTTTCCTTGAACCATGCTTCATCTCCTTTGAACTTGTTGTCGTTGGAAAGTGTTCCATCCAGGACCTTGGTTATTTCAAGGCCTTTTTCATCAAGGTAGCGTACCTGTCGGTACATGGGTTGTTTTCTGCCGTCGATTTCCAGTGTGGCATTGTTCGCAATAGCCACCAGTTCGGATTCCAGAAAAGTTTTGGACAGTTTAGCTGCATCCTCATAGAGTTCCTGTGCGGGGGCCGTGACGCACACAACCCAGTCCCACTCAGGAAAATATGAATAGGCCACTGTCTTGCCCTTCCCTTCGAACAGATACTGAAGCGTCAGGATTTTTCCCGCTTCCTTCATTTTAAGAATCTCCGAAAACTCATTTATCTTGAGATCGGAAAACACGTTTTTGCCTACCAGATCCGTGTGAGGGTGAATCAGCAGGTTTCCGGAGGAATCCATGATAAAAACGTAACCGGATTGACCCAGCTTTGTGTTAACTACAGCATCTGCAAGTTCGGCTGCCTCCTGTTCTTTTACTCCGGTGTAGAGCATCCCGATGATTTGGCCGTCTTTCGTAAAAAGGGGCTTGTATGCAGTTGTGTACCAGCTATCGACAACGAATGCGCGTCCGTGAAAGGTTTCGCCCTTCAGTACGGTGCTTACGACAGCGTTGGGTGTGCCGTCCTGGCCGACCGCCGGGATGAAAGTCTCTATAGCTCGTTTTCCATCGGCTTTTTTTACGTTCGTGGCTACTCTCAGCATGTCGCCCCTGTCGTTCATCTTTTGAAAAATAGTGCACGTGCCTCCAACGAGTTCGTGCACATCGTCCACAACAGGAGTCGGGTTATCGAAGCTGTCATTTGGTTCCAGGATTGTTTCCCCAAGCTGGAGTCGCGGGAGCTCTGCTGTCTGCTGTTCTTTGGTGAACTGGTTCACCGCCTTCCAGTCTCCCATGACAGGAGAAACTGTAATAGAGCCCGTTATGGAGACGATTCTCTCGGCAACCGCCAAGTTTGCGTTTACCTGTTTTTGCAGAATACTCTGGTGGGCCTTGCACATCCGGATAATGCCTTCAACGACTCGCATTTCCTCCTTCCGGACAAGGTGGTTCAAGATTTCATTTTCTCCGGATACCCCCGTGAGATATCCATGCACGTTGGAGGATCCCGCCATTCTCAAAAGGTCGTTTTCAGCCTGGGTGAGGGGGCCGGCAACGCTGCCCCTGTCCCCGGCGACACCGCTCTTCAAGATATCGAGCGCGGCTTTCTCCAATGCCGCATAGGATTTTTCACTGATTTTGTCCCCGAAGGAGCGAAACTCCTGCAGACTGAACCCGCCGATGATCAGGACCGGTACTGTTGCTATCGCCACACACATAAGGATCAGCTTGATTTTCAGAGAAAGACGGAGTCTCATGAAATCCTTCCCCCCAATAAATTGGAATCGAGTGAATTTCGTGGTTCATATGAATGACATTTCAACAGAATAATTCGTATCCTTTGAAAGAATACTTGAATGAAAAGCGGGAAGCGGGGAGATTTTGACAGGATTAACAGCAGGGAGTTAAGAGCGGGTGAATAGGTGAATGGGGGAAGGCGGGGAGCCGAATTAGATCTTTGCTCCGTGCTCAACGTGTGCGTCTATCTGTTCCTGCGCCAGCGGCTATGAGTTATGTTGTGCTTCTTAATCATATAGTTAAGCTTGCGCGCGGTGACTCCCAGCCGGCTGGCGGCGTCTTTTTGCACCCATCCGCAGAGGTCGAGTGCTTCCACGAGCAGGTCTTTCTCGCTTGTCTCGAGGTTTTTCAAAGGCTCTGAAGAAGATTTGGCTTTGGGCGAGAAGCCCGAAACAGAGACGCTTTCCAGTGTTATTCGGCTGCTTTCTTCCAGTAGAACGGCTCTTTCGATAGTGTTGGAAAGTTCCCGCACGTTGCCTGGCCAGTGATGGCGTTTGAAAAGTTCAGAGACTCCCGCCGCAAAACCGTTGAAATTTGCTTTCAGTTCACGACAGATTTTCTCAAGCAGGTAGTCGGAAAGAGGCCCAATGCACTCCCGCCTCTCTCTCAGAGCGGGCAGGTGCACTCTCAATACATTGATCCTGTAATAGAGGTCCTCTCTGAAGCTTCCGGCCTCCACATTGGCCTCAAGGTTTCTATGCGTTGCGGCTATTATACGGATGTCTGTCCGAATGGTCTGATTTCCCCCAAGCCGCTCGAAGCATTTTTCATCCAGCACCCGCAGCAGTTTTGCCTGTAAGGCAGGAGTAAGTTCGCCTATTTCATCCAGGAAAACCGTGCCCCCATTGGCCTGTTCCAGGCGTCCGGTCCTGGTCTTGGTGGCTCCGGTGAATGCCCCTCTTTCATGTCCGAACAACTCGCTTTCCAGCAGGGTCTCCGGAATGTTGGCGCAGTTGATTTTGATGAACGGCTTTGTGCGTCTGCGGCTATTGAAATGCACCGTGCCGGAAAGCATGCTTTTTCCGGTTCCGGTTTCTCCAGTTATCAGGATCGTTGCTTCCGAATCCGCAATTCTCTTCAATGTAGAGATAACTTTTTGCATCGCAGGGCTTGCCGCGATTATCCTGTCGAAATCGTAGAGTATGTCCTGAGTGCGCCGCAGATAATCGATTTCATTTCTTAAAGCTCGATTTTCGACCGCCTGTTCAACGGCAATTCTGATTCTGCTGGCATTGTAAGGCTTGACGATGAAGTCGAAAGCGCCGGCCCTGATTGCCTGGACCACCGTTTCAGTCTTCGTTTGCTCGCTGACGATTAGCAAAGGGGTATGAGGGGGCAGTTTATCTTTCAGGTTCCGTATGTTTTCATCGTGGTTGGACTCAATGCTCACCACTATTACATCGAATGCTTCTTTTTCGAGTCGCTTGTAGGCCTCATTCAGAGCGGAACACAACTCGAGCTTGTGCGCGCTCAGACCTTCTGAGGCAATATCCCGCCAAGTCTGGTCGTATTCAACAAAGAGCACCCTGGCCATTTTCAGTTAAGCACCGCCTCGATAAGTAATCATGAAAGATCGGACAGCCAGTTCGCTTGAACCATCCTCACCATGGATTTGCTTTTCGAAAATAATACTTAATAATTAAGCATAAATTTCCGAGTGAAATAACGAGCAGTATAATAGCGCATTTTGCACCAAAAAGGTAATATATTGCGCTTAGTTCCGTTTTCTGGTAATTGAATTGCAAGAAGCATAGGCGGGTTGAATGCTGTTTTTGCCTTAGCGTAGAAGGGCCTGTCCTGGCGAAAGGGTGATTGGGCTCGCCGGGTCGAGTGTCTTAAATCAGGTAAAGTGGCGTGCCCTGTCGCTTCATCCGCCGGAGGACGTTGATTGAAAGTGAACGGTATGGAAGCTTTCAAGAATTCCAGGGCCACAGTAGTGGACGATGACGAGCTCGTCTGCGAGACTCTCACCGAGACAATTCGAAGCTGGGGTCTCAGCGCGGAGGGCTTTACCCAGCCCGAAGCCGCACTTGAAAATGTCAGGAACAATAAAACCGATATAGTCTTGCTCGATGTTTTCATATCCAATGTCTGTGGATTGGACCTGATCCCGCAACTTGGCACTGATCTAAAAATCATAGTCATTACGGGATTTGCCGATAAGGATACTGCTATCCGGGCATTGAAACTCGGCGCTTTCGACTTGCTGGAGAAGCCCTTTCAGAATGAGCTGCTCTACTATTCGGTATTGAGGGCCTTAACGGCCCTTGCAAATGAGAGGGGATCCAAAAAGCTGATAGACGACCTCAAACAAAGCCGCTCGGAATTGCTCGCTCATCAACAGCGGCTTGAAAACTTGAATACGCAACTTCTCGACACCAATAGAGCCCTGTCGATTTTTGCTCAAAATATAGAGCGCGAGAGAGAGGAAATCGAGACGCGAATCGCCCTGAAACTAAGAAGTCTCATAATACCCATGGTCACGAAGCTGAGAAACGATGAGGCCCTTCATAAGTTTTGGGACCAACTTGACATACTGACTACGCAGGTCGAAGACTTGACTTCCGGGTTCGCCATGGACTCCCGAGTTGCCATGACCCTTTCATTCACACAACTTCGTATTGCGTCTCTTATCAAAAATGGCATAACGACTGAAGAAATAGCCAGACAGTTGCATATTGCTGAGAGTACGGTGCGTACCCACCGGAAAAATATCCGCAAGAAACTTAAGATAAACAACGCGCAATTCAGTTTGAGAAATTATCTCAATTCAAGAGCTTGAACTTCTTTGCAGGGGCAATCTGCTTAGCCTGTTGCCTTTCTGTAAAAGCGGGATAAAGATATGGCTTCATGTCTCAACCTTGCACAAGATTTGATTCGTATGGAGATATCCGCCCTTGAGTCCCTTCATGCCCGAATCGGTCCGGAATTTGAACTGGCGGTCTCATGCCTTAACGAGATGCGGGGTAAGTTGATTGCCACGGGGCTGGGGAAATCGGGAATTATCGCAGGCAAGATTTCGGCGACCCTTTCGAGTACCGGCACGCCATCGATTTTCATTCACCCGGTCGAAGCAATGCACGGAGATCTGGGGATAATACAGCGCGGAGACCTTGGCCTGTTTATCAGCAACAGCGGTGAAACCTCCGAGATGCTTCAGTTGCTTCAAATGTTCAAGCGACTGGGCCTTAAAACGATAGCGATAGTTGGAAGAACCAATTCCACTCTTGCCAGGGATTGTGATATCTGCCTGGATGCAACCGTGGAGTCCGAAGCATGCCCCCTAAACCTGGCCCCCACAAGCAGCACCACTGTTGCGATGGTCCTGGGAGACGCGCTGGCGGGGTGTCTTCTAACTCTCAAGGGGTTTTCTACTGAAGATTTCAGCCGGCTGCATCCATCGGGCGCTTTAGGCAAGCGGCTGCTCTTCCGGGTTAAGGACATCATGCATTCGGGACAGAATCTGCCCGTCGTAATGGGCGGAACGCTCATGCGGGATGCGCTTATAACGTTGACCAGTAAAGCGATGGGAGCGGTCCTCGTCGTCTCTTCGCTGGGCGATCTTCTGGGAATCTTTACCGATGGGGATCTGCGGCGGGCTGTACAACAGCACGAAAATCTGCTGAACATCGAAATCGATAAAGTAATGACCAAAAATCCGGTCGTTATTCATGAAAGCCGATTGGCGGCCGAAGCCTTGAACCTGATGGAAAACCGCCCATCACAGATATCGGTGCTTCCGGTCCTGGACAGCGACGATAAGGTGGCCGGAATCATAAGGTTGCACGACTTGGTGCAGGCCGGCCTGTAGAAAGCACCAAAAAGTTTCAGCATGCTCCTTTGCGCAGCAAATCAATTCGTTTCTGAGGAACTTCCCCCTTTTTTATAAAAAGACATTAGAAACTCAGAGTCTTTCGGCGAAAGGTCAAATCGCGTGACGGCTTCATTTACGAGATTATGTACAGATTTGCCCCTATTTTCGTTGATCTCGGCTGAAATCCATTTTACCGCCTTGCGCAACGCTTCGCCTTCAGGCATTACAGTGGTCATAAATCTAACCTCCGGTGGAAGATTTCATTCCAAGCCCCGTTCAACCCATTATACCAGATTACCGATTATAAGAAAAAAAGTATAGCCCGCCGGAAAAATGGCTGCCCTGGTAATAAAAATAAATGGCAAAAGGGATTTGTAGTACTTAAACGAAAACAACGGGTACAAAGGGAGAATGTTCCACTTGTATCTTAAAACGGATTGAGGAAAAGATATGGCCACCCGGTTTAAGATATGTCTGATCGCTGCGTGTATTTCCGTCTTGTTGCCGGCCCTGTCTTGTTTGGCGGTAACCACGTTCGAAATATACGAATCGAGCACTCTCAACCATGTGATAAAGCGCAATAAATTGATAGTGGGAACGGAAGTCCAATTTTTCCCGTTCGAATACGCGGATACCAACGGACGGCCCATTGGTTTCGATGTGGACCTGGCAGAGATTGCCGCCCGGGAACTCGGCGTCGAGATCGAGATAAAGGACATGGAATGGAGCGGCCTCATCCCCGCCCTGCTTGGCGGCAAGATAGACATGATAATTTCCGGAATGAGCCGGACGCCGGCGCGCGCAAAAACTGTCTCTTTCACGCAGCCATACTTTGAGGCCGGCCTGTGTGCTCTTATCAGCAACAAACGGGCCCGGGAGGTTTCCGAAATCGCTCAGTTGAACGCTGAGGGCCGAATCCTGGCGGTAAAACTGGGCACAACCGGCGATCTCGTTACGGCGAGGCTATTCCCCAAAGCCGAGGTGAAACGGTTCAAGGAAGAGACTGCGTGCGTACTGGAGGTCGTTTCGGGCCGGGCTGACGCCTTTATCTTCGATAAGTTGTCGATTGGCAGGCATCAAGCCCAAAACCCGGAAACGACTCACGCAATTCTCAAACCATTCACATACGAACCTTATTCGATCGCAATAAGAAGCGGCGATTCTGATTTTCTGAACTGGCTGAACATTTTCCTGGAGACAATAAAAGCAGATGGAAGGTATCAGGAACTGCAAAAAAAGTATTTCAACGATCTTCAGTAGGGGTCGGGACGGGGTGAACGTATTCGCCTGTGCCGCCTTACTGGCGGGTTTCACGCTGAGTTTAACCCTGATCCTCAGCCGGATGGAGTACTCCTGGAACTGGCGGATCGTCTGGGAATACCGAAGGCTCTACCTATATGGGCTCTATTATACTCTGGCCATCTCCACGGGGGCCATCTGCCTCGGTTACCTGCTGGGTCTCGCGGGTGGAATTGCACGAATATCGGGAAATGCTTTCGCAAAGGAAGCCGCCAGGCTCTATGTCATATTCTTTCGCGGGACTCCGCTCCTGGTCCAGATATATATATTCTATTTCTGCCTTGCTGCGGCCGTTGGCTACGACAATCCCGTCGTAATAGGCATTGTCACCCTGGCGGCGTTTTCGGGGGCATACATTGCCGAGATAGTTCGAGCCGGAATAGAATCTATCGATCGTGGTCAGTCTGAGGCAGCACTCTCAACCGGTCTGACTGGATGGCAGACCCTGAGATACGTAATCTTTCCACAGGCCTTCAGACGGATCATTCCGCCGGTAACCGGGCAATTTGTCTCGTTGATCAAAGACTCATCCCTTCTTTCGGTAATATCGGTCCGGGAACTGACCAAGGCGGCCGAAGTCATAAACGCAACGACTTATAAGACTTTTGAAGCCTATCTGCCGCTCGCCTTCATGTATCTGCTGCTGACCTACCCGCTCTCCTATTTAGCGCAGGCGCTCGAAAGAAAGCTGAGAAAGCCGGATCTCGCATAGCCAATGTCAACCCGGCCGCTAATCAGTTGTTTTCTCAGCGTTTTCCGCACCTCCGCGTGAAATAATTTTCTGCTTTAGTTGCTGCCTGAAATTGCTCCGCGTCCTCTGCGTCTCTGCGGTGAAAGGTTGCCTCCAGCCAGCTTTCGCCTTGACTTTGGAGCAATGGTTGGATATTTTGGTGATCCTCTGGGGGATCGTCCAGTGGAAGGACTGCAGACTCTGGATCTGCCTACCTAGGTTCGAATCCTAGTCCCCCAGCCATTTTTTTCGCGGTCCCATCGTCTAGTGGCCTAGGATATCGGCCTCTCACGCCGAAGACACGGGTTCGAACCCCGTTGGGACTATTGAGTTTGTATGAATGGAGAAGGTGACGGAAGTAAAAAGTAAAATTTGCTTCGTGATCAGAACCAAGCTGCTCGACAAACGCTGCCAAATCGCTATGAATCATACCCGGATATCGATCTGTGGTACTTGGCGAAGCATGTCTCAGGAATCTCTGAACAACCGGGTAGAGGCGCCTGAAATTTATCGCTTAGGGTTGTCGCCGCATAACGCCGAATTGCATGGAATCCGAAGAATTTGACTCCAGCCCGTTTGCAGATCGAATTCATGAATGAGCACCGATATAATGCCAGTAGGGTTTTGGGGGTTATTGGGCCCTAAACTCCGAGGCCTTTTGTTTCCGGTGCGGGCTTGAAGCTCTGCATCTGCTTTCTCTCTGCCGCCGATCCATCCAAAAAATATGTTTGATCGGGCCTACTCTGCAAGCTGCACGCAAAATCATTATATGCCATCATGGTCAGGATGGTCGATATCCTTACACGTTTGCTGAACACCTTGGTCAAAATCTTCAAGATAAACTTGGAACGGTCCTTGTCGCGAGAAAAGAGCATGGTAATTAGCCGCAGTGCAAAGATAAAGCGGTAGCAGAATTTCACCGGGTCAAGCTCATTGGAACGCTTCCAAAAGTCCATACCCCAGTAATAATTCAATTTCTTCCATATAGCATCAAATGAATATACTGTTTTTACAATACTATTGTATCCATATGTCAGTTGCTCCTGAGACAGCCTGGGATGCTCGAAGACCACATGTTTGGTGTCGTATTTGCTCCAGTCCTTGTGAAGGATCCTACCTTCTTTTTCAAGGCGTTTGAAAAGCTCGGTTCCAGGGAGAGGGGTGAGCAGATTGATGAGCGGCATCAGAAGATTAGTTTCATTAATGAACTCTATTAATTCATCGAAGGTCGATTCAGAATCAAAGTCATAGCCCACAATGAAGGAGCTTAGAACCAGTATTCCGTATGACTGTATCTTTTTTATTGCCTTGGCGTAATCATACCGCTGATTGATCGATTTGTGCATAGCCTCAAGGTTTTTCTTTGATATCGATTCTAACCCAACAAAAATAGCCCCGCACCCGCTGTCGCTCATAAGACGTAATAACTCATCTTCTTGCGAGATGTTTATGGAGGCTTGGCACGACCAGTTGATGTTGTGCGGTTTGATGGAAAGGAATAGCTCCCTGGCGAATTGTTTATTGGCAATGATATTGTCGTCGGCAAAAAATATTGAATTCTTCTTTTTGTAGTGAGAATTGGAGCTACTGATATCCAGGATCTCGGCTATGACTTGATCTATGGTCTTATTCCTGATGTTTTGCCCGTCAAATGCGTACACAGAGCAGAATTCACAATGGAAAGGGCACCCCTTTGAGGTCTGTAGAATATCCTGCAGATATCTGTTTCGGGAAAGGTTTGCTCTGGTTAAGGGAGGAGAAGATTGCAAATCAGCGAACCCGTCAGCTTGATAGTGACTTTTGAGACAGCCATTTTCGGCATCCTCAAGGAGAGTTGCCCACACATTTTCAGCTTCTCCGACCACTACGCTGTCGCAGTGCAACTGTGCTTCTTCCGGACACATGGATGGGTGAATACCGCCAAGAACAGACTTGACCCCCTTTTTCCGAAACTCTTCCGAAATCGCATAAGCCCTATCGGCATACATAGTCCTGACCGTGATGCCCACAAGATCAGCATTCCATGAATAATCAATGTCTTCAATATTTTCGTCAAAGACTCTTATCTCATGCCGTGGAGGAGTCAAAGAGGCCAAGGTGGGGATAGCAAGCTGATATAAGAAGTATTTCCTGGAGAGCAGAAACTTGGAATAGAATTTATAATCATAAAAACTCTTACCATTATCGGAATTGTTCATGGGTATAACAAGTGCGATTTTCATTAAAATTTACACCTTATTGGCTGATAGGAAATCGTTTTTTGAGACTGTTCGTGTAACATCTATCGTGGATGCTGTCAACTCTGACTACGTGGGACTATGCGTGAAAATCACCGCCGCATTAGCCTCAACTCTTTCATATTATGCGTTAACTTAATAAAAGTGAGGAGGGGACGGCATGGCCAGAGTTGGTTAAAGGCATGATGAGGTCAGTCATCCCAACTTCGACAGGTCAATTTCCACCGACTTTAAGGGAGGCAAAATCGGTCTAATCGGCATTACACTAATGTGTTTTGATGGGCATATCGTATGATTTATGGACTTTTGGCATTTCAGGAGCTTTTTCGGCTGGGACCTTCTTCCGAAAGGCTCTTCGGGATCTGTCGTTGGTCAAGTTTACACATTATTCAAGTTTAAAAATCTTGGTTCGTCACAGCCGAGAGCCCGCAATGCCACCAAAACCAGTCTACGCAACGTTTGATCGGAAATAGTCCCAGCACATAAAAGGTGGCCAGAAACATAATTGAAAATTCAATGTAGGAGCCAAGCGGATCGGGCAGCGATTTTTGGTAGTTCCATATCTTCAGCAAAAGAAAAGCGCCCGGGACCCACAAAGCGAAAACAACGCACCATCTGACGGATTTATATATTTTTTTCATCGTCCGCACCTCGCTGAAGAGACGTCTTAGACCTGTGCGATTTTATCTGCTTCGATCCGGAATTTCAATGGGATCAGGCGAGGAAAATCATCTCGATAGATATCACCCATGAACGAGACGGGACAACGATTACCAGCGGATTGCAAATTGGCATGGTTTTGGCGGGTGTTCCCTGCCGGAGCGATAAGTTGTTCTCACCTCGCTTCCAGCCTGCGTTGAAGTTCCGAGTGCAAAGCATAACACGAGCGCGTTCAATTTACTTTTTTCTTTGCGGACAGAGAGGAGTCGGAGTGTGACGTGCAGATTGTCAGGATATTCCCGGGAGCAAGCTTTTGGTTCGGACTCACCTTGTTTTGTGCACAAAGCGTCTTGATAGGGACGTGAAACTTATCGGCAATAGAGGAAAGGGTGTCCCCTTGATGCACGAGATAACGAACAGATTTCTGCTGCGCGCTGGAAGGGCTTCTTTGGGTGGAACCGGCAGCAGAGGTATTGTTTTTTCCATGTTTTGTCTGGATTTTTGAGACAGATGGCGATGACGCTTCGGAACGAACAGATTTCTGCTGCGCGTTGGAAGGGCTTCTTTGGGTGGAACCGGCGGCAGAGGTATTGTTTTTTCCATGTTTTGTCTGGACTTTTGAGACAGATGGGGATGACGCTTCGGAACGAACAGATTTCTGCTGCGCGTTGGAAGGGCTTCTTTGGGTGGAACCGGCGGCAGAGGTATTGTTTTTTCCATGTTTTGTCTGGACTTTTGAGACAGATGGGGATGAAGCCTCGGCAGGCAGATTCAAAGCCTGACCGGCCTTGAGAGATTGGGATGGCTTCATGCCATTTAAAGCAGCCAGAGCGGTGACGGAACATTTGTGCCTCCGGGCAAGGCTGGACCATGTGTCCCCGGATTTTACCTTGTACGAAGCGAGAGCAGAGGATCGCGGCACTGCGGCGGCCTTGCCTACAGGTTTTTCCTCATGCTGGGGATGCGTGGCAAGGGCTGTCAAGAGATCATCCCCTGTTCCGATGGGCAGGCAAAGCTCATAATTGGAGCATCCGGGCGGCGTGGTGGACTGGCACAACTCGGGATTGCAGTTTTGCAGCAGCTCTTCGGGAACCCCGATCTGTTTGCCTACCCATGAGAGCTTCAAGCCTCCAGGGACGCGGACGGTTTCGTGTCGAGCAATGAAGTGTTCCGCGTCCAGGCGGAAACCATAGAGATCGGGGTTTCTTACGATCTTGACAGCGGCAAATACTTTGGGAACATAATCGCGTGTTTCGGCCGGCAGATAGCCATTGTCCAACAGATCCCAAAAAGTCTTGAGGCCACTCTTATCGAGTGCTCCTTGAACGGCGTTTTCGCCCGCATTATAGGCGGCAAGCGCCAAAGACCACGACTCAAATTGATCGTAGAGCAAAGAGAGATAATTAGCGGCAGCTTGCGCGGCTTTCATGGGATGGCGTCTCTCGTCCACCCACTTGTTTTCCTCCAGTCCAAATCGGTTCCCCGTTTTCGAAACGATCTGCCACATCCCCACTGCGTTGGCATGCGAACGTGCGGTAGGGGAAAAACCGCTCTCGACAAGGGCGACATAGATCAAGTCTTTTGGTAGCCCCTTGCGCGCGAAGATTTCTTGAGCGGGCACAGCGTAGAAGTGGGCACGATCAAGCTGAGTCTGAAAACTGCCATGATTTTTTTCGGAAAACCGCCTTACCCATGTATCGATGGCCGGATGATCAGGGATTGTCAGATCCCATTTTGGAGCGGGTTTTTCGAGAAGTGTCTCTTCGGAATGCCGAATGGGCGAGGCAGGATTGACAGAGACCTTCTGCTGAGAATAAAAAGTGCCGCACCCTGTAAGAAGCGCCAGTGTTCCCATTGCAATCGATAATTTCAATCTCTCGAGGCGCTTTTTCTTATTGCGTGGAATCAAAAGGGATAAGGGCCAGTCCAATAACGTCATCAGAAACCAGATTATAAACATGACAATTGTTTCCCCCTCCGTAAGCGCTTTGCTTGCACCTCAGCTCCACCGTTTTGGGCGTATCCCCTTTAATCCCATGAAGCACGGGATGAGCCGCTCTCGTATAGCAAAAAAAATAATAAACGTCCAGAGAGATGCCGGCCTGAGAAATTTTCAGTCGGAGGTGACTATCGAATCGATCCTAAAAGATCGCAAACTTAATGATGAATAACCCGGTGCGCCTCCACCGAACGGCCCTCGGAAATAGCCTGCAGTTCCCGTTCAAAGCCTTTCATGCCATAAAATAACCAAATGCTTGTCCGATAATGTTTTAACTCGCCTTTGAGCAGGGAATTTTCCCAGTTCGGGCGGGCAGAAAAGGGAACAGCCGGTAGAAGTCCACCTTCATATGTAGTGTATTTATAAATGAAAAATACACTCCTGACCTGATTTTCAAAAGGGAAAAATCTGCTATTTTGCGTCCATAAGATTCTCTTCACTTTTTAAGTGACCCGCTAATCAATTCACCCCGTAAAGCCAGGAGCCCCCGCCCTTGGCTTTCTCCTTTTTTGCCCCTTTTTATTGCGTTACTTTGCCCACTCAGTGCCGGCTTATATCCTATTGCAAGGAGTACCCATTGGAAGCATGAAGATTGGCCTTCGGACCTTGGATTCTGAATCATCTCCGTTTTCGGGCACCCTGGATTCAACCCTTTCTCGCTTGGACGATTAGGTCGTCTGGAGAACGCTGATCAATGTGATAATCTTCCTGAGTTTTCCAAAAATCCTCTGCCGCGCTGGGAGGGAATACGAGCCGATGACTGAGACCGAGATAAAAACGAAAACCAGGATACCGCGTACGACGGTTATTCTGAGACTCGATAGCGCTCCAGCTAACCGCAAAGCGAAGCGGGTTGAGAGAATGGGGATGGCCGGTTGAGGGCTAAACAAAAAATATAGTTAACGATGCCGCGCAATCCATCCGATTTCGAACTATTGATATTGAAGAAGCAGGATGGCAAAAAGGTCATAATATGGCTGATCACATTGACTGGATCAGTAAGAGTGGAGACAGGAAATGCCATCGGTACTTATCGTAGACAATAATGACTTCTTCAGACGTTCTTTCAAAGAAATCCTTGAGATGTACATCCCATCGCTATCAGTCAATGAATCAGTAGACGGATCGGACGCTTTAACGAAAATCAATCAGTTTTCGCCGGACGTCGTTTTTATGGAAATCCGACTACCGGGGACAAATGCCCTCGAACTGACGCGCGAGATTAAAGCCCTCCATCCAAACCTGATCATAAACATCTTTATTAGCTACGACATTCCCGCGTACCACAAAGTCGCCAAAGAATTCGGGGTGGACCACTTCCTTCTAAAAGACACTCTTACCGGGGCCGAAATCGTTTCAATGGTGAAAGTTGTCATTGAAAAGAAAAAAGGGAGCGCTGAAAACGCCCAACCGGAAAGGAAGAATCTTCACAAGAAAGGCTTTGATAAATCAGCCTGACCATTTCATTCAATAAAATGATCTGAAGGGACTGCTCGCGGGAATGTATCGGCGGGCAGTTTTTTTCATTTTTTCCTTCCGGATTTTGTCGCAATCGGCCGTATCGGCTTGGGGGAAAACCCGCCCCCCAAATCAAGGGTAGTTAAGTCCAAAAATACTACTTATCCCTACTTTATATTTAATTCAAACAGATTAGTTTATGTAGCTGATTGTTCTTTTGATACTTACTGAAAGGATTAGAAAATGGTTTATGAACATGATCCGGAACTGCCTTTTTTGAAGATCTTGGTTAAAAACGGTTCTTCCGTTGTTGGTATTATCCGAAGGAATTTAAAAACAGGCCATTATCACTTCTGCGAGAGCGAGCGTGGTCCACTGGATTGTCTGTTCCAGGAAAAACGAATTGACCGCATTAAAATGAGAATTGAAGAGCTACTCAATCTCCGCGAAGCAGTCTAAATCTGGATTATGCGTGACATTGCCTGAGAATTATACTGCATTGATCCTAACCTCATTTAATTCCTTCTCATTCAATAAAATGCTTGGAGTTGAGTCCGTATAGGAATTAGCCCGGCGGGAGATCCATAGTTATGGTTCGGAAGCTGAACTGCACAAATCTGTAGCTTAAACTCGTGAACGGAGGCTGGATTCGGTGAAAGTTTCATCCTGAAGGTTCGACAAGCTATATGCTATTCTGGTTCAGCCAGTGTTTGTATTCACACATTCTTGCAATTACCCTGACAGCGCGTTCCGGTGTTTGGAAGAATAGTCCTCTATAGCGGCTCGCTTCACCATGCAGGATGGCGCTATCGGAACTCATGCTCACGTCCACTACCGGCTTGCCGTACTCCTCCATCAACCTGGCAATCTGGGCAATGTAATTTGAAACAGAGCCATTCAAGGTGCGCCTTATCAGGTCCAGGTTGCCAGGGTCGGCGGCAGGGTCGGCTAAGAGTGCCGTTTTTATATTGTTTTCGAGAAAAAACGGCCGATCCATAATGGCGACGGTGATCACTGCATCGCAGCCGTCCCATTTGAACAATTCGCTGATCACTTTTAAAGGTAAATCGGGGTTTCTTTCTCCCACCAGATCTACCGGATTGGAGCGACTCCAAAAAGGAGGAAGATACCGGTCTATCCGCTCGATCAGTTCACTGGAAAGCTCGGGGACTTCTAAACCGTACTCAGTGCATAAATCCGCAGCAACCACTCCCAAACCGGCGCCCGGCGTCATGATGGCCACGCGCCGCCCTTTGGGAAGGGGCAGCGAAGAAAACGCCGCGGAAAGATCCAGCAAATCGGTAGGCTGTATCACTGAAATTATTCCAGCCTGTCGGCAAGCCGCTTCAAAGACCCTGGCGTTTGAGGCCAGAGCCCCGGTATGACTGGCTGCAGCACGTTTGCCCGCCTGGGTTCGGCCCCCTTTAATGGCTACGATAGGTTTCTCGCGGCTCACCCTGTGGGCTAAATCTAAAAACCGGCGGCCGTTCTTAATGCTTTCGATGTACAAGAAAATCGTTCGGGTCAGATCGTCCCCGGCAAAAGCTTCCAGTGCATCTTCTATGGTCAGCATGGCCTCGTTGCCCGACCCGACGAAGGCTCGCATGCCGATGCCCTGCCGCTCCAAAATTGATATCAACTGGTAGCCGAGGTTTCCCGACTGGGATATGAACGCCATGCCTCCAGGTTTTGGCCGGGCAGGGCTCCCCATGCAGTATAGCTTTTGATGGGGGTTGGCCATCCCCATCGTGTTCGGACCCATAATCAGAATTTCGTTTTTACGCGCCTCCTCCACCAGGGCGTCTTCGAGTTGCTTCCCTTCGGGACCGGTCTCACGAAAACCCGATGGGATCAGCAGCACGCTCTTTATCCCTTTTGCCCTGAATTCCGGGATCAGGCCCGGGACCAGGGATGCAGGGACTGTGACCACAGCCAGATCCACCGGGCCGGGTATATCGATCACCGATTTATACACGGTCCGTCCGGCAAGAAGGTCCCGGTTGGGGTTTACCGGATAGATCCCGCCATCGTATCCCCCGGCAATAACGTTTGTAAAAAGTAAATAGCCCCAACTGCCAAATTGGGATGTTGCGCCTACAAAAGCGATCGATTTGGGGTTCAACATCGCCCACACAGCAGATTGCCCGACTGGTGGCCTCACTGGGGCCGCGGGTTTGACCTCCCCAAGAACAACCAGGGCGTCTACGGCGACCGGGTTACCTTTCGAAGTGATCAATAATGGATTTATATCCACTTCGGTCACCGCTGCATGTTCCTCAGTCAGCCGGGACAACCCCGTTATAGTCTTTATCAAATCTTCGCGGTTCACCGCCGGCTCGCCACGAAACGCGTTTAAGAGGCTCGCGGCCCTGATTTCGTCCAGCATCCGAGCTGCCTGGCTCTCGTTCACAGGCGCAACACGGAAAACCACATCATCCAGTGCCTCGGTAAAAACACCGCCGAGGCCAAACATAATCACTGGTCCGAATTGATCGTCGTGAAATATCCCGGCTACAAATTCGCGGCGCCCTTGAAGCTGTGGCTGCACCAGCCAGCCCTCCAGGCCTTCTCCCGCCGCCTCCTTTATTTCAAACGCCGCCCTCCGGACCGCCTCCGCGCCGCCTAACCCTGTTTTGACCAATCCTCGCTCGGTTTTATGGGTCAGTGTAGCCCCCAGCCCTTTCACTACTACGGGGAAACCTATCGCCTCGGCCCATTTTGCCGCCTCATCCGGAGTACCTGCTATCCGTTCTTCCACTACCGGCACTCCGTAATACGCCAGCAATTGTTTTGACTCCGATTCATTCAGAGCAGCCCGGCCATCAATTTTGGCCTTTTCTATTATCTCAGCAGGTTTCATATATCGGCCTGAGTGTGGCTAAGGGTTTTGACCAGAAGGATACCGCCTGTACTAACCCCTCACAAAATGCGGCATGGTCTCCGGGATTGGCAGGATCATCTCATTGTAGCCCACGAATGTCCCGTCTTTAAACAAGGGCGTCTGGTATACAAGCATCTTCTTGCCGTCTCTCTCGATGGTGTAGCAACTGAACTTCTGGCTCTCCAGCAGCTTGACAAACTTATCCCGCGCAGATCCTTCGGGGTGGCAGTCAACCATACTGTTGCCGACGAGCCGGTAGCCGCCGACCCTTGCAAAATTCTCGCTGCCGCGCCTGTTCATGAAGGTTGTGATGCCATGTTCGTCGCAGCTTGAAATGGTTACTTCGATTTGGTCCAACCATTCTGTGGGTCCCATCTTATTCTCCGTCTTGATGTCCAGGGATTGGATAGCCCCTGAGACGCCCGCCAGGGCATACCCCCGGCGCGACATCCCAAATAATGAGGCAGAAGGGCATAATAACACCGGAAATCCTGTAACGCACCCTATTTCCCGTAAACGGGGCGCGTTCTGGTTTGATTATTGCCGGCTCATTATTGTGAATTTATGTCTTCAGGAAAACGTTCGTTGTTCCGATTGTATTAGTAAAGAGATAACCTTTCTTTCCAGGATCCAGAGCCAAGAGCAACATCCCCCTCTTGGCTCTTCCTTTTTCTCATCTTGCTTAACGGGCTAACCGGGCTGGTGGATCTGGCCTGGATGCTTGGAATGGGCCTGTTTCAGCTCCAAGCCTTTGTTTTTTGCACTAAAGATGGGTTGCTCCTATTCCGAATATAAAAGATAAATAGATGAGAGCCGATTCCGGAAAAGAAAACGCACTGACTGTGAGCAAAGAAGAAATGGATAGTCAATTCAACATTATGAGGTCGTGGTCCATTCGCAAAAAGTTATTGTTATTGTTGCTGATCTTTTTTCTGCCAGCATTCGGGATAATTGTCACGTCCGGGTTAAATCTGCGAAGAGATGAAATCCAAAAAGCTGAAAATAATGCCCTGCTGCTGGTCCAGAGTCTGGCAGCGCAGCAGGAACAAATTGCAACCTCAACGAAAGTAATGCTCAGCACACTGGCACAGTTTCATGAGGTACGGAGTTTGGATTCCGAGGCATGTAATGTTCTCTTCCGTGAAATACATGATCGTTATCCCTTTTATTCCGTAATACTTGCCGTAACGCTAGACGGCAACGTGTTTGCCGCCTCCATGCCGTTCGAGCGCGATAGTATAAATCTGGCATACCGGAAACATGTAAAGGATGCAATAAGGACGCTGGACTTTTCCGCTGGTGAATACATCGTGGGAAGGGTCAGCAATATTATATCGTTCAATTTCACATACCCGGTGTTCGATGATAATAAGAACCTGATTGCAGTGGTTATTGCGGGCTTTAATCTGGCTGAATATGCACGATTCGTATCGAAAATCAACTTGCCTGAAGATTCCGCCATAGTCATCACGGACCATAAGGGGATTCGGCTTTACAGGTACCCCGAACATGACGGAACTGCTCCCGGCATGTCTATCCCTGTTGGTTCCTTCAAACGGGTATCCGGTGATTCAGATGAGGGAATTTTCGAAACACTTGCCCAGGATGGTATCGACAGGATTTATGCTTTCAAGCAGTTGCGGCTCGATGAAAATTCCAACCCTTATATGTATATGCTTGTCGGCCTAGGGAAAAAACAGATATTCCGCAAAGCTGATATCCAGATGCTTTGGAATTTATCTTTTCTCGGGATTGCAGCCTTTGCCGGGCTGCTTGCAGCGTGGATTTTCGGAAACTCCGCCTTCGTAAGACCAATCAAACATCTGGTCACGGTTTCAAAAAGATTCGGCGACGGGGATTTGAGCGTTCGCACGAACCTGTCTCACACCTGTGATGAGGTTGGTCTTTTGGCCCAATCTTTCGACGAAATGGCCGCCCTCGTGGAAACGAAAAGTATTGAGCGGGAGAAAGCGGAAGCCGCCTTGAGCGAAGCATATGTTGAATTAGAGTCACGAGTTCAGGAGCGGACGGCCGAACTGTCGATCTCGAATACCAATCTCAAGTCTGAAATCAGCGAACGCCAGAGAGCGGAGGAAGCATTGCGCTCTGCATTGGCGGAGCTGGAAATTTCAAATTATCAGCTAAAAGAGGCCATCACTCGCGCCAACGATCTGGCCGAGCAGGCCAGGTTGGCGAATACCGCCAAGAGCGAGTTTCTCGCCAGAATGAGCCATGAGATCCGGACGCCCATGAACGCGGTCATCGGTTTTACAGACATCCTTCTGGATACGCACCTCGGGGATGAGCAGTCCGATTATGCCAAAACCATAAAAAATAGCGCGGAAGCCCTTCTTGAACTTATCAACGACATTTTGGATTTCTCGAAGATAGAAGCTGGACAGATGGCCCTGGAATCTGTTGAATTTGATCCGGAAACAATCGCGTACGAAGTCTGCGACCTGATAAGGCCAAAGATCAACGACAAGCCAGTGGAAGTCATCTGCCGGATAAATGATGATGTTCCGGAGCGCATCAAGGGCGACCCAGGGCGTTTTCGCCAGGTACTGGTGAATCTTATGGGCAACTCCGCCAAGTTTACCGAATCGGGTGAAATCGAGCTTTCTCTCGGCGTTGAAGAGGAACAGGAGACTCGGGTGAAACTGCGCGCCTCCATCCGGGATACCGGTGTTGGAGTGGCCCATGACAAACTGGAGAAGATTTTTGAAGCGTTTCAACAGGCAGACGGCTTTGATACCAGAAAATATGAGGGAAGCGGCCTGGGACTGACAATCTGCAAGCAGATAGCCAGTCTTCTGGGAGGAGACGTTACAGCTCAAAGCACGCTTGGCGAAGGATCCGTTTTCCGTCTTACAGCCTGGTTTGAAAAAACCGGGAACCGGAAGAAAAGCGACACTGCTCCCATGCTTTCTCTTAACGGAACGAGAGTCCTGATTGCCGATGACAACGCGAACAATCTGGAGATACTGAAACATTTCTTGAGTCAGGCCGGAGTGCGGGTCACAGCAGTCGCTCAATCGAGGGATGTCCTGCCTGTTCTGCTCGATGCATACACTTTGAAAGATCCCTACGGTCTTGCCATAATTGACATCTGCATGCCTGATATGAGCGGCTATGATGTGGCCGGACAAATTCGAGGACAAAATTCCGGGGTAAAGGAGATGCCATTATTGGCCTATTCCTCCTCCGTGGGACATAGTTCCATCAGCATCGAGGCCGGGTTCAATGGATTTCTCGTAAAGCCCGCATCCAGGAAAAAGCTCATAGAAATGGTTGGGCGACTGCTTGGAACCCGCCCTGAGTTGCCGGCAGGGAGCGAGCAGCGCAACACCACTTCCCGGGCAGCTCCCGGTGCCGATAATGATAATGGATTACGAATCCTCCTTGCAGAAGACAACCCCGCCAACCTCAGACTCACGACCCTCGTGCTCACCAAAGTGGGGTTTAGAGTGGATGCGGCCAGGAACGGACACGAAGCGGTGGCGAAGTACACCAGCTCACCCGAGGTTTTCGATTTGATTCTTATGGACGTCCAGATGCCGGGAATGGATGGTTTGAGGGCGACAAAAGTTATAAGAGAAAAAGGGTTTGACAGTATCCCAATAATTGCCATGACGGCGAATGCCATGACAGGTGATCGCGAAAAATGCATTGATGCCGGGATGAACGATTACATATCAAAGCCGATCAGGCGTGAAAATGTTCTTGAAGTGATACATAAATGGATTTGATCTGAGGTTGCAGAAAAATCGACTGGCCGAAAAGGGAAAACGATGAATAAATCACGGACGGGAATCTCCCTGTCAGTCTGGTTCATCAGGATAGTTGGGCTTGCCGCAGTTTATTTTGTTGCCGGCAAGCTGTCTCTCCTCCTGGCCTTTACGCCCGCCTATGCTGCGCCGATGTGGCCCGCAGCCGGGTTGGCCCTTGGAGGGATTCTTTCCTTCGGCTATGCCGCCTGGCCGGGAGTATTCCTTGGCTCATTATTGCTTCAAATTTTGCACTGGTCCAATGTGGCCGAAGCCTTGCCTGCGTCCAAACTACTCCTTCAATCTATCGGCATTGCATCCGGCGCCTCCCTTCAAGCTCTCGCGGGAGTATTTCTCATCCTTAAGGCGGTCAGGTTTCCGATTTCCTTGAACCGCATACACGATGTGGTGAAAATGATGCTTATCGGAGGGCCTGTCGCATGTGTCACAGGTGCTACCATAAGCATAGCCACCTTATTGCTTTCGGGTGCAATTCATCCCGGGAATTGGCTGCCGTCCTGGGGGACATGGTGGTTGGGGGACACGTTGGGCGTTCTCGTGTTTATCCCCTTGACTTCAGCCTTTAGTAGTGTGGCAATGGCCAAATCACGGCTGCGAAATCAGCTTTTCGTCATTATGCCGGTTCTTATAGCGTTCGTTTTTACCGTCGCCATTTTTCTCAATGTTCATAATGAAGAATGGAAAAGAGCGCAGTTGGTATTTGAAAGGCAATCAAGCGATATTACAGACTCCCTTCTCGCAAATTTGAATTCCTACATGGAAGTCATGTATTCGATTGGAGAGTTCTACAGGGCCGACGCAAACGTGGACCGCAATGCGTTTCACCTTCTTACCGAAGGACTGCTTGCGAGGCATCCCGGGATTCAGGCCCTCGAATGGATACCCCGGATACCCGACGGGCAGCGCTCGTTCTATGAGGACGCGGCGCGTGGGGACGGTTTTCTCCAATTTGAGATTTCGGAACAGGACAACCAGAAGAAACTCGTGTCCGCATTGTCGAAGGACGAGTATTTTCCCGTCTACTACGTGGAACCCTATATAGGGAACGAGAAGGCCCTCGGGTATGACTTATCCACCAATCCGGCTCGTCTGGAAGCCTTGAACAAAGCACGCGATTTGGGCAGGGCGATTGCCACTTCCCGTCTTGTGCTCGTACAGGAGAAAGGAACGCAATCGGGGGTACTCATATTCTTCCCCGTTTATGCTAATGGTTCGGTTCCCGACGACACTGAGTCCCGCAGACGGGATCTGAAAGGATTTATCCTGGGAGTTTTCAGGATCGGTGACATGGTTACTGAAGCCGTGAAACCATTTGATCAGAGAAACATCGCTATCGATCTCCTCGATAGAACAGCACCTCCTATAGAGCAGATGTTGTTTACGAGCAAGTCTCAACCTTCTGATGCTGCCGCTATTGCGGGGGGAGATAGTAAAGACGGTTTGGAGAGTCTTACCCGCCTCCAGACTTTTGAAATCGGAGAACGTCACTGGTCCATTGTTTGCTCTCCCACTGAGTCTTATCGCGCCGATCTGCATCTTTGGGAGGCGTGGGCCGTCTTGACTGGCGGGCTCTTCTTCTGTAGCATGTTGGGTGCGTTTCTGCTTGTTGTAGTTGGCCAGTCGGTCATAACGGAGCGTATAGTAATAGAGAGGACAGCGGAACTGTCGCAAGTCAATGCGGAGCTCTCACGAGTCAATCAAGACTTGGAACACGAGATCGCTATCCATAAACAGGTGGAGACCGCACTTAAAACCAGCGAGGAGAAGTTCCGAACGTTTGTCGACTGGACCGGTGATTGGGAGTACTGGATTACTCCTGAGGGCCGTTTTGTCTACATGACGCCATCGTGCGAAAGGATAACCGGCTATTGTGCGCAAGCTTTTATCGAAGACCCGGGACTGATCAAACGAATATTGCCCCCTGATGATTATTCAAAATGGGAGGGGCACCCCTGCAGTCACTTCGAAATTGAGGCCGGGGAGTCGGAGATAGAGATACGCATAGTGGCAAAGAACGGTGATATACGGTGGATCAGCCATAGTTGTCGGCCGGTTTTCCAGGAGAGTGGAGCTTACCTGGGCCGTCGTGTGTCGAATCGTGACATCACGGAGCGAAAACAGGTGGAGGATGCGCTGCACATGGCTACTAATCGCGCAAACGCCATGGCGGAACGAGCCCAGGCCGCTAATGTGGCCAAAAGCGATTTCCTTGCGAATATGAGTCATGAACTGCGCACGCCCCTCAACGTTATCATTGGTTTTACCGAATTGATCCTGGATAAACAGTGCGGAGACCTTACAACTCAGCAGGAAGAATGCCTTGGGGATGTTATTCTGAATGCCCGAGATTTGTTCCTGCTCATAAATGATATTCTGGACCTGACCAAGATAGAAGCCGGTGATCTCAAACTCGAACTCTCGGAAGTCCGGCTGCCCGAGCTCCTCTCAAGGAGCCTTACCACTCTCAAGGAAAAAGCATTGAAACACGACATACAGCTCTCATATGAAGAAAAAGAGATTCCCGAGACCATCATTGTGGATGAGCGTAAGGTGAAACAAATACTATATAACCTTCTTGCAAATGCTGTTAAATTTACGCCGGACGGTGGAAGAGTGCACCTTGAAGCGGAATTGGCCGGCGGCTTTGTACAAGTTTCCATCGAGGATACCGGCATAGGCATAAAAAAGGACGATCTACAGCGCATATTCGAGCCGTTTGAGCAGGCGGAGAGCTCGCTCAGCCGGCGATTTCAGGGCACAGGGTTAGGACTCTCGCTTACCAGGAGCATGGTGGAACTGCACGGTGGAAAAATCTGGGCCGAAAGTGAGGGAGAAGGGAAAGGAGCCAGATTTTTCTTCCTCATGCCACCGATGCCGCCCAAAATGAACGTGGAGAAGAACGCATGGCACAGAAACTAAAAACGCTGATTATCGAGGACAGTAAGCCCATCCAGGTTATTTACAACGCCGGACTCAGTGACATTGTCTTTGAAAAGCGTTTCGAAAAAGACGGTTACGAAGCCCTGGAAACCTACAATGAGTGGAAACCCGATATAATCGTTTTGGACATCATGATTCCGGGGATGAGCGGTTATTCGCTGCTCAAAGAAATTCGGCAGGAAAAAAAGACGCGACAACCACGGTCGTCGTCGCCAGTTCCCTCTCGGGGCAGGACACGGTTGGCGATGTCCTGAAACTGGGAGTCCAGGGATATATAGTAAAGCCTTTCACCCACAAGGAGATAGGCCATAAGATACTGGAATCTTATAAAAAAATGAATCCAGAGAGAGCCGAATCGGCTTTTGCTGATTTGGAATCGGAGCGGAAGAACAAACCATCCGAATAGACAGCAAGGCTGACAATCCTTCCTGTTCCATCGCGACGGAAAACTCGATCCCGACGTGGTGCGGACTTTTACCAAGACTGTTAATAAAGATGTTTAAGAGAAGCGCCGAGGAGATGACCTGCGCCCAACCCCGGCGCGCTTTGCCGTAAAATCAGTGACGGCCAAAAGAGAGGAGCATCCCTGCCCCTCGGTCTTTCCCGCGCCTCGGCGCTCAGGTTGCTCTCCAGCAAGGCCATATCTTCCGGGTGGGCGAGGAAAGCGTATCATGGCCTGCATTAACCCAATGGACACTAACTTACCGAGTTGTCAAAATATGGTTTTGCTATGGGGACTCCTTTAGCAGTAAAATCATTGAGCAAAGCTGGAAACAAGGCAATGAAAAAGAGGGGATTGCCTCATAAGTTCTGAATACAAGCAACTTCAGGGAAAGGCGGAAAACCGACAGATAGGTGGGCCTGGATTCGGCCTGACGCAAACCCCGGGAGGAGTTCCATCCTTGAATGTCGTAAGTGTCAGTATTGTCGGGAGGTAGCAGCTTCCCTTAAAACGTGTACTAATTGCCATCAAGATATGGCCAAGCCATCAGGAGAACCTTCATGTTCGAAACGAAAGTCACCAGAATGCTGGGCATCAAATACCCCATCATTGGCGGTTGCATGATGCACCTGTCCAAGGCCGATTTCGTCGCTGCCATCAGTAACGCCGGGGGGCTGGGCATCATGGCGTCAGCCATGTACCAAACTCGTGAGGACTTCGCGTCTGCCCTCGATCGAATACACGAACTGACCGACCAACCCTTTGCTGTTAACCTCAACTTCTTTCCGGCAATGCGTCCCATCGAGAACGACGATTACCTGGAAGTGATGATCGACAAGGGCGTTAAAGTCGTGGAGACATCCGGTCACTCGGCTCCCGAAGATCTGTGCGCGCGGTTCAAGAACGCAGGAATGACCTGGATTCACAAATGCGTGGCCCCTCGCTACGCACTTAAGGTCCAAGACATGGGCGCGGACATTGTCACAGTGGTTGGATATGAAAATGGCGGAGCCACAGGCAAGCTCGATATCGGAACTCTGGTCCTTGTCCCCCGGGTAGTGGAAGCAGTCAAGATCCCGGTCATCGGCGGCGGTGGAGTGGCAGATGGCCGAAGTCTGCTTGCTGTCCTCTCCATGGGAGCCTCTGCTGCTATCATTGGTACGCGCCTTCTGCTAACTCGTGAGTGCCCTATTCACGACAATGTCAAACAAGCCCTCCTGTCGGCCATGGAAACGGACACGACCCTCATCATGCGCTCAATCGGAGGCACCCACCGCGCCTGGAACAATAGCGCAGCAAGGAAGTGCTTGGAGGTTGAAAGTGCAGGTTGCTCTTTGGAAGAGATTCTAGGTGTGGTTTCCGGTGAAAAGGCCCGTAAAATGTACGAAATCGGCGACGTGGATGCCGGCGTCATATCTTGTGGCCAGAGTATTGGCCTGGCACACGACATTCCTCCGATTGTTGAGTTATTCGAGCGCATTATGACGGAGGCTGAAGCTCAATATAAAAGCTTGGGGTCTTGACGTCCGGGTCAAACGCGAAACTGGAATCATCTGCCGTTGTAAATCTCATCTCGATGCCGCCGACGTGGTGATTGCACTTCGGAATGGTTTGCAGGTGGATGACGGGACTACACGGGAGATCGGGTATTTCCACCTGAAAATCACCCGAACAGAAAATGATCAGTATCAGGAGCAATTGACAGCCATCTTTTCAGTACATAAATTACGGTTGAGCCCCAAGAGGCCAAAGTAGGAAGCCAGGTTAAAATGCCCGGTCGAAATACTCAACAGAAAAAGAAAGAGTCGAATCTTCGCTGGGAAGTTGAGAAAACAGGCCGGGATGAATCAAACTGGTGAAGGCCGGCAAACTGAAAAGGTCACTTGGGGTTCAACCTTTTCTTGAGCCCACCCGCAGAACGTTAGAGTGAAGTCACCTTTCACAGAAATCCTTGAACCGAAGGAAATCTTCATAGCTCATGCCCGGCATAGACAAGCCGCAGTTGGGTTTATACTCACCGTGATAATCTGAGCCGGCAGTTTTCCATAGGCCGCAACGAAGTGCCAGGTCTTCAAAATATTCGGTTTGCTCTCGAGAATGGTTGGGGTAGTATGTTTCTATTCCCGAGAGTCCCAAATCCACCAATAAAAAGAAAAGTTCTTCGAAATCCTTGATACTCGTTCCTCCCGCTACAGTATAAGTCGAGAACATCCCGGGATGAGCTAGCACGGCCTTCCCTCCGGCTGCCTTAATAAGCTCCATGGCCTCTTCCACTGAAAGATAAAGACCCTGTAAAACAGGATTCTCAAAGGTGTAGCGGTTATCAAACGCGAACCTCTTGAACTCGCCTTTATCGATGCCAAGATAACCTTCCAGAAACCTTATGGTCGGCAAGACAAAATTGACTGGCCCCAACTGGCCAATCTCTTTTGTGATTGTTTCTCGAGAAAAAATGGACCGAGTAGCACTCGACAAGTCTTTTCATTATCTCGTCATGCATTCCGTTGTGAGCTTCCCAATTTTTCACAAGCTTTTCCCGAAGAAATAGCTCTTTGCCTGGAAAATCAATCCCATAAGCCAGCAGGTGAACGTAACTGCGGTTTTGCCAGTGAGCCGATACTTCCATAGCGGGGATGGTCTTGATGTCATATTTTTTAGCCTCCGTTCGGAACTCATCAATGCCGTGGTAGAGATCGTGATCTGTTAGGCAAACCGCCGACAAACCATCCTGGGAGGCTTTCCCAATCAAGACTGAGGGCCTATCTTTGCCATCCGAAACACTGGAATGAACATGCATTCCGACTTTCTTCATTTTTCATTGACCTCCTTCAGGTCGAACGAGAGCCTAATCCGCTTTTTGCTGGATGAGGGATGATACCGCACCGGCTGTCAGGAGGCAAGGATGGCGCAGGCTGCTGGTTAACTGAGATGTTAACATTGCTCATCTCTATCTCGTATCGCCAGATTGGGTAAGGCTGGCGAAAAAAGGTAATAAGATCAGTGCAAAGTTGCAAATACGGCCTTCGGCGGGTCTATCCTGAGACAATCAGGATTTCGTATGAACTCTGAGACAGCCTCTTTATCTCATTCCTTAATTTCACAATTCGGGGGAGGGGTGGCTCATGAATTGCAAACAGTGTGGCGGCAAAGCAGAACTTGTAGGGCGCTTATGTGGGGGCAACGCATACGAGCGTGATCCGCATAAGCACATGTCACAAACCCTTGCTGATGATGGTATCACGGGATTGTTTCAATGATCGGGTGCAAGACAAGCGAAATCAAGGTTTCAATGACTGCCGCGCAGATCAGACGGCAAGCTGAATTCACCTGCGATTATGAGGATAGCCGGAAGGAGTGTCGTCTCTGGGCGGCGGTTTTGCTGCAGGCGATAGATGATTATCGGTACAAACCTAAGATTTTTACAGCCGTGATAAACAAAGTTAAGGTCCAGGCTCAAAAAAATGACACCTACAAGCGCGCTCTCAAACGTGGGGTTGGGATCTGGTTCCGGTCGGATGACGCTGATGTTGGCAGTTTCGTGTGGATTTGCGAGCTGCTCGGGCTGGATGCGGATGTTGTTCGGGATAAGGTTTTGAAGCCGCGTGAAACGGCGAGGAAGGCGGCTTGAAAAACTGAAAAAACATAGGAGAGGAGAAAATGATTAGAACCACTCAGAGTGCAATGCTGATCATCGCTTTGATTATAACCTGAATCCAAAACTGACGAGCGCACCCAATCCAAGGAGTGAGATAGGGATGATGACTTCACTAAAGCCAAGCCGGAACAGCCTCTGGATGATAAGGGCGCCTACAATCTGCACAGTGAAAAGGGCGGAGACCAATCCCCATATTGTTCGCCCCTCAAGCAAATCGTCAAGCTGCATATTGATCCCTTCCCATTCCGTTATTTGGCAAGAGCACCGGGGAAACGGCACCAGATCGAAGCAGAAGCCATGTTATCTTTTGTCTGAGAAAGGCTCAAACGACATTTTTGTGACGAAAAGAGCCAGGGGGCTAGGGAGTAGCAGGATGCTGGAAGCAGAAGATCGATCTCAATCGGCCCCAGCTATTTCATAGACCCTGATCTTTGACGGTAGTTTCTTAAAAGTCCCATCACCACCCCCACAACTTCCACCTCATCGGCGGCTACCCGGATAGGCTTCATGTTTTCATTTGCAGGGCGCAGTTCTATCTCGTCTCCGTAGTGGTAGAACTTCTTGACCGTTGACTCCCCATTCACAAGGGCTACAACACTTTGCCCGTTTTCCGCATTAGGCTGCCTGGTAATGATCAGGATGTCTCCATCCCGGATTCCTTCGTCAATCATGGAATCCCCTTTGACTCGTAGAGCAAAATTACCTCCATTCCCAAGGAAATTTTCCGGTACTTCAATGGACTCAGGCACTTCAACGGCCTCAATGGGAGTCCCTGCCGCCACGACTCCGAGAAATGGAATGGATCCACTTCCAGTATGAAGAGGGACCAGTTCCAGCGCACGCTTCTTGTTTTTCCATGGAATCCTGAGATAACCTCTCTCCTCTATCTGTTTGAGATGTTTGAAGACGGCGTTCAAGGATTGGAATCCGAGATTGCTTCGGATCTCTTCGTAGGATGGCGCATAGCCATGCTGATCGATATAGGCTCGTACAAACCGATATACCCGTTCCTGTGCCGGGGTGAGTCCCATAGAATATCCCTCCTGTCGTATGAGTTAGCATGAGTACCCGAACTGCAATGCTTTCTCCTTCAGAGACCCCAGGAAATGTAGATCCGCTGGTGAGGCTCTCTGCCCTTTTTCCTCGATGAACCTAATCAGGCCCAGGATCTTTGAAATCTTCGGAGGCACGACATCATGGCCGCTGTCCTTGGATTTTCTTTTCCCATCATCGGATTGCATGAATCGCCCCTGGAATCTGAGAAATTCTTCGCCGGATTCAAACACCTTTCCATGCCAGAAGTCCTTATAGACTTTTGTTGAGCCTTCATCAATGCGCCGTGCCGTCTCAACAATATTGAGGCACGCTTGTTCTCTGACCGTTCGGAACAGATACCCCCAAATTTCCCTATCACCGAGATAACCGTAAGGAGCAGGCAGTTCATGATCAAAGCAGTATGACCGTTTGAAAAATGGCCATTTGAAGATCGGATATCCTGACTGCGGAAGGCCATTACGCTCGACCCGGACGACAAACTCGGGAAGCTTGCTATGTTCTTCCCATTCCTTGTGGGCATATTTGACAGCAGAGTCTACCATCCCTTGTGAATCCTGCGATAGGGCGTGCTCAACGGTAAGTTGGAGAAAGTAGACGGTTTCCCGTATCCCATTTTGTGTAAGTACCATCACAGCCTTTTTTCTCAATGTGTAAAGGTCTACGCTCATCTCTCCCCCTCAAGACTTCTCTGATTATGTTTGAATTCTATGTTTTCAGCCGGTTTTCCCGTGCCCGCTTTCTTTAAAGAGGATGCTTCATGCCTCTTCGGTAGCAAGGTGAATATTAGGTGAAAGTTTTTCCCTTGTCAAATATTTTCTTTGCTTCTTTGGAGGGAATGTCGCCTGAAAATAGTTTTTGAAAGATCGGGTAAAGGATGGTCCTAAAGGTGGTAAGAAAATGTTTTCTCACCCCGGGTTACTTTGCTCTAGATATTGATAATTTCAGGTTTCTTGCGTACCTTAGTACCATGTAACATTGCTTTTTTCGTACAATAGCGGTAAAATCATGCAAATTCCAAAGGGGAGGGATTTGCCATGAAACCGCGATACCGTGTGACGTTAACAGAGCAAGAACGTCAGGAACTCGATGCCTTGAAAACAGGTAAGACCAGTGCGAAACGGTTCCTTTATGCACGCGCTTTGCTCCTGTGTGATGCCGGGCCGCAGGGGCCTGCCTGGGCTGTAGCAGACGTCGCCGAGGCTATGGGCGTTACGCCTCGCACAATCGAACACCTGAAGCAGCGTTTCGTGGAAGACGGGCTGTCCGCTGCGCTGGAACGCAAACAACCGGAAAAACCGCCGCGCGAGGTGACTTTCGATGGAGCTTTTGAGGCACGACTAATTGCATTGGCCTGTTCAGAATCACCGGAGGGTCGGCGAAGATGGACCGTACGACTGCTGGCCGAGAAGGCAGTCGAATTGAAGTTAGCTCCGAGCGTCTCGCATATGACAGTGCAACGCACACTTAAAAAAACGAACTTAAGCCTCACCTCCGGAAGTACTGGAAAATCCCGCCGGAAGGTAGCGCAGCGTTCGTAGCCAATATGGAAGATGTAATTGATGTTTACCATTTTCCTTACGATCCCGACTATCCGCAGGTCTGCATGGATGAAACTTGCAAACAACTAATCGGGGAAGTGCACGACCCGATCTCTTGCGCACCAGGAAGACCGGCACGGGTAGACCATGAATGCGTTCGCAACGGAGTTGTCCAGATCTTTCTTGAAGTGGAACCTTTGACCGGCAAACGCCATGTAGAGGCCGCTCAACATAGAACGAGAAAGGACTGGGCGTGGTGGATCAAGGGCATGCTCGACGAACGCTACCCAAATGCTGTCCAAGTATGCTTGGTCCTGGACAACCTGAACACACACTGTGTTGCCTCCCTTTACGAGACGTTTGAACCTAAAGAGGCTCGGCGTTTGGCAGAACGCCTTGAGATCCATTACACACCCAAGCATGGTAGTTGGCTCAACATGGCGGAGATCGAACTGAGCGCGTTGAATGGACAGTGCCTGGATCGGCGGATTCCCGATCTTGAAACACTGCGAAGCCATATCGCCACATGGGAAAAAGACAGGAACAATCGGCAAGCTAAAATCCAATGGCGATTTTCTACTACCGATGCACGGATAAAACTGAAACATCTTTATCCGAAAGTGTAAATGTTACATGGTATTAGTCTGATTGGAATCTTCCTGGCTGTTCTGATGAAAAGAGCCGCCGTCAGAAAAGGGTGAGATAGCATAAATCGTCAGATGGAGTTCATATGAAGAGGTGGATCATATCCGTTCTGTTTTCAATTCTTCTTGCCTATCCGGTATTTTGAGTTAAGCCTTACCAGGTTGCAGTTCGTTCAACGCCGATTGACGGAGGGACTTTTGCAAAGGCAACTCCGGCATGCCAACTTCACTCAATTTTTTTTCCGTTTATGCCGATTCGTCTAATATCTCAATTAGACAACCTCGCCCGCCCAGGGTCGGGGTCAGTGGGTTTTAGACAAAAACCGCGGCCTGCAAAGGTCTGTATGGGCAGTTGCAAGCGGAACGTAGGGACGTATGGAGAAAACGCATGCGGTTCGAGGATGGGCCTGACAACATGGCGGGCAATCAGTTGACTGGTGGAGTTAAAAACAGAGACCCGGCAGTATCCGCCCGCGAGGCGACCAGAATTCCTTTTAAGATAGGCGATGAAGTAATGGTCAATTCCCTCGCCATAGCCGCGCACAGGACTAAATCCAGAATCGTAGGCGCGGTCCACGGCGATTTCATCCTTATTCAAGAGCCTATCGTGGTTATTAACGAAAGGTTGTCGGCTATTTTCGATCATGTCTTTGAGTGTTCATATTTCACCGAGGGACATCGGTACAATTTTCTTAGCCGGTACAGAAGCCATGTGTTAAAGGGGATCATCTGCATAGAATATCCCAAAGAGGTGGATGTCCATCAGATCAGGAAGAATCGTAGGCTAAGGGTCAATATCGAAACGAAATGCGCTGTTTTCGGCTCCCCTAACTGGTTTCCCGCGGACATGGTTGACATAAGTCAGGGCGGGTGTCGCCTGTTCCTAAAGTCGAAAGCCGCCATAACTAAGAGGATAAAGGTCCTCCTGCTATTCACCCTTCCCAACGAAGATGTCGTAAACGAGCTTAGAGCGATAGTTGTGAGAAGCGCACCGGTCAAAGACAGCGAAGCAACCGAAGTCAGCTTGTCCTTCTCTGGTCCGTCGAGTGAACTCGCCAAGGTCTCTCGTTTCTGTGAATTCTGCATGTATTTTGACTTGGAGTAACACTCAAAGAGGCCGCGGCAGGAATGCCGGTTAATCCTTCACGTATCGAAGTGCGGATTTCATGCGTTAAGAAAATGAAGATGAGATTTCCTTTTTAGAGGGAATTCCTTCCTGTCAAAAATGTATCGCGTGGCCCAGGAAAACGAAAAATATCAAGGCCAGAATGTGCAGAATCCACCAGTTCAAAGAGAACATCTTGAATTTGTTCATGATTACCTCCACAGCCAGCCGCTAAGAGCGTACACGGTGCTTATGGCAGTAAAATGAACGAGCCACCATCCTGTATTTGGATAACGATAAGTTACCCCCACCTTATTTCTGTTTGAGACGTATCCAAAGAGTTCCAAATCAAAAAGGGCCTTTCCGATGAAGAATTTGGTCCACAGAACCATAATGTCAGGTAATGTTGTCTTGAGTACAATCGATTCGAGCGAGGATGGCTGAGGCCAATTCATAATGGAAAACTGCGCCATCGCGATAGTGCCGACAATTACAAGAAAGCCGTTGAGGGTATATCCATAGCTGATAGTTTTCTTACTGGAGAAAAGCAGCGGCACAATTGCGACGCTTAGAATGCCGGAGAGGAGCGGGAGAAAATTGGATGTGTTCTTGGATACAGGGTGTATCCGCAAGTGTAGCATCAGCCCGCCAAGAGAAATAGCGATCAGTGCAAGAAGCAAAGTTGATTTTATATAGGTCCTGATGGTCATCTATTCCTCCTGTCATCCGGAAAAGGAGAGAGGCTGAGTCTCAACAAAACCTTGAAAATCATCGAGGACGGCTTTGCTCGGGTATTCTTTTACCCCAACATGGATCAAGCCTGACAAATTCGTTTATCCATGGCGCTGGCGTTACACCATGTGTAATTAAGTCGTTTTTTCCGGGCTGAACCGCTGCCTGACCTTCTTGACTCTCCAAGCACCAGGACCACTCGATTCGGCTGCCACTTGGGCCTTGCTCTGCCTTCTTGCTTCAATATATTGCCGCAGCTTCTCGGGCAGTCCTCTCTTTTTAGCCGCTTTGCTCCTCGCTTTGATTAACGACTTGGCGGCAAGGGGCGTTCTCATCGAAAATCCGTACTTTTTCTTGTATTGTTTTTGATCCATTCCGTGACTGACTAGATGCTTCGAGGTGAGCTGTCTCATCTCAGCGTAACATTCGAGACAGATTATTTTGTCGTTTTGGATGGAATCCGCCGGGCTAAGCTTCGTTGCGCCTCCCTCCTCAGCGGCCGGCTGAGTCAATTCAATGACGATTCCTCCGGATTCAGCTTTTTCTAATTGATGGAGCGTACCGAAGACCTGCCGGAGAGAAGAGGCGATCTCATCTGCTGACATAGGGCTTAGCGATACCTGGGTCTGGACGATTTCTGATGCGATCTCGATGAGTTTTTTGGACATTAGGAAGCTCCTTAATTATCGTTTCATTGGTAAAAAGGCATCGGCCATACTGGCGAAATGTTCACTATAAACCGATCCAGGGTATTATAGGCGGGTGTTTGAGTAACGCAATGCAAATGAAGTATCTTTTACATAACTTTACTTTTAGAGAAGTCAAAGCAGATAAACTTGGTGTTGAAAGCATATTATAGTAACATTCCGGTTCCGAAAGAATGTTTTTAGATGGCGGATCAAGGTGCAAAGGGCAAATTGACAGAGGCTTCGGGTATAAATTGAGCAGATATCCTCGATTTTGGGGCGTTCGTGTTGAATTCCAGAAAATAGACATGTCTCGCAATGGCATCAAGTAAATGATTTCCCTGCCAAAACATGTCGTGAACCACGGATTCGACCTTTGACGCCTTCAGTTTTTGAGGTCGGAGCCGGATATTCGGCAAAAAAAGACCCCAAAAACCTGATACTGGAGCTGCGCTCATTTTGAAAGCACGGATCCATGTGGTTGGCTCATCGATTATTTGCAGCTACAGTATTTTAGGAACGAGTGCGTAACGATTTTTTACGAATTTCAGATCAGGGGAGTTTTAGATGAATCATTTCGATTTGATAGAAAAGGCTAGAATTCAAGGCCGCACCTCATTGAATGAGGCGGAGTCGAAGCAATTGTTAGCATTTTATGGAGTGCCAGTGGTTGAAGAAAGGATAGCGCTTAGTGTGGATGAAGCAGTCGAAAGCGCCGGGGATATAGGTTTTCCCACAGTCCTGAAGGGGTTGGGGGCTACGCTGCTCCATAAGACAGAACTTGGATTGGTCCGAATAGGATTGGCCAGGGCGGAGGATGTCAGGCAGGCGGCCCTTGAAATGAAGGCGGCGGCGGGGGCAGCCCTGGAGGGCTGGCTGGTTCAACCACAGATTAAAGGCAATCGCGAATTTGTGGCTGGAATGTTTCGGGACGCTCAGTTCGGACCGGTAATTATGTTTGGCCTCGGCGGGATTTTTACCGAGGCCTTGGATGACGTCGTTTTCCGAATTGCGCCTTTGGACGAAAATCAGGCCGGCCAGATGCTGGACGAAATTACGGCTAAGGCTCTCTTGAAGGCTGTCCGAGGGGAGCCGGCGGTGGATCGCGAACGTCTGATAAAGATATTAATGGGGTTGTCCCGGCTAAGTGAGGAACAACCCGCAGTGGCCGAAGTGGATATAAACCCGCTGTTGATCACTTCGAAAGGTGATCCGATTGCAGTGGATGCGATGGTCGTATTGGGAGAGCCCAAACCGGAGTCTTTAGGGAGCTCCCCCGTGGATCCAACTGCCTTGTCGGCCATTTTTCAACCGAAATCCGTCGCTTTCGTAGGGGCTACTACCCAGCTTCTCAAATGGGGGCAGTTGCTATTTACGAATGTTATTGCCGGGGGATACACCGGCGATGTCTATTTGGTAAACCCCCGTGTGGACTCCATGGCCGGCCTGCCGGTTTACAAGTCCGTGATCGATATTCCCGGTCCGGTGGATCTGGCCGTGGTCACGGTGCCTGCATCCAAGGTTTTGAGCTTGATTCCTGAGTGTGGGGCAAAAGGGATCAAAGGGATGATCTTGATCACTTCAGGCTTCAGGGAGACTGGCCCCGAAGGTCGAAAGCTTGAGGATAGCGTGATCGCCGAGGCGCGCAAAAACGGAATCATGATTCTGGGGCCCAATACGATGGGGCTGTGCAATCCGCATGAAAAATTCTACTGCACGGGCGCTTCTGTTCGGCCTAAGCCTGGAGGTACAGCGTTCATATCTCAATCGGGGACCTTTGGCGCCCAATTGATGGACTTTGCGGAGCGGCAAGGCGTCGGTGTGCGCGCCTTCGCCGGGTCAGGCAACGAAGCCATGCTGACCATAGAAGATGCCATGGACTTTTTTGAAAAGGACGATCTTACCAATACTATCCTTTTATACATTGAAAGCGTCAAGAACGGCCGTCGTTTCCTAGAATCAGCTCGGCGAGTGACTCGCAAAAAACCTATTATAGTAATTAAAGGCGGCCGCAGCCAAGCGGGAGATCGGGCTGCCGCCAGCCATACCGGGGCGCTTGCTTCGAATATCCGGGTCTTCGAGGCGGCTTGTCGTCAGGCCGGAGTCGTAGAGGTGAAACATTCAATGGATCTGCTGGACCTCTCTGCCGCCTTTTCCTCACTGCCTTTACCCAGAGGGCGGCGTGTGGCCATCATGACCTTTGGCGGAGGGTGGGGGGTGCTTACGGCCGACTTATGCTATGAGAACGGTTTAGAAGTCCCCAAGCTTTCCTCCGAGGTGATCGACCGGATGGACCAATATCTCCCTTCTTTTTGGAGTCGCTCTAATCCAGTGGATCTGGTTGGCGAAAGAGACCCCAGTTTGCCATTAAAGGTAGTGCGGGAACTACTTAAATGGGACGGCTGCGACGCAGTGATTAATCTCGCAATGACAGGCTGGTCACTCGCTTTCGATAGGCTCGTGGAGTCCACTCTTTTGGTTGATCCTAATGCGGATACAGCCTTTATGAGTTCGATGAAGCAGCTTATGAGCAAACTTAATTCTTCTTATACCGGCCAGATTGTCAGGCTGATGGAGGAGTATGGCAAGCCGGTTGTCCATGTGAGCATGGCTTCTGATGAGAAGCAACAGACCGTCATGGATGGTGGCGGGCGCTATAAAGGGGTGTTCTTCCAGACCCCTGAGCGGGCAGTCAAAGTCATGGCGCAAATGTACATGTACAAGCATTGGCTGAGTCAGGAAAAAGACAACTCAAATTAACGGCAGTGTAAAGTTGGGTGTGTGAAATCGGTTGGGGTCGAATAAATGGCGCTTTTCCTTTAAAAGAGGGTTTGGAAAAACCATCTCAAAAAAAGGAGAAGCGCCATGAGAGTGGAAGTCAGTGTGCCCGAGATCGTAACCCTTTTCAAAGAATTCAGATCCAGCCGGAGAAAGTGTTCGAGATGATTCGACTGGATGTGCGAGAGATGGTGTGGAGAGTATCTTACGGAGATGATGAATGCCGAGTTGTCCCATCTCCTTGGAAGGCAGCCCTAGGAGAGAAAAGCATAGGAGTCCAACCACCGCAATGGCTCCTATAAACGCAAATTCACCATCAAAAGCATCGGGGAGGTTTCGACCAAGGTCCCAAGGGATCGCAAGGGGGAGTACTAAACCGCCGTCATTCCCCGCTCTCAGCAGTTATGAGAATGAATATCCTATTTTAATAAATATTTCCCCACTCAGGAGCGGTTATGCAGGGAGAAAAAACGAAAAGAGCCGTTAAGATGCGCCCAATAAACTTGGGAAGAAAAACGAGAAAAACAGTTGGCATGCATCCCATAACCTTGCTGGTATGTTTTGTGTGCCTGATAGGGTTGTCTGTTTCTGCGACTTATGTAGTCGGTTATGCGAGGTATAAAAAACAATCGGAGAATAAAGCCCGGGAAGCTCTGGCCGTCCAGGAAAATAACAAATCTTTGTCAGATAAGAATGCTGCATTGGAAAATTCGTTACAGAAGCTGGAAAATGAATACAGCAACATGGAGTCTCAATACAAAGACTTTGCATTCAAGCTTGATACTGCTGAACAGAAAAATACACAAACTGCCTCGGAATTGGCTTCTGATTTGAAAGACCTGGAAACGGCCAGGGTTGATGCTCTTAAGCTCAGAGACGAACTGGACGCTAAATTGTCGGAAATCGAAGCCCTGAATGCCGATCGACAGGCCCTGGAGCTAAAATATAAGGGCTTCAAGAAGATGCTGGCCCCTTATCTGGTTCTCGAACCGACATGGGTCAGCTCCGGCGAAACGACCCGGGCCTTTAACGGCAAACTCCTGATAGTTCTTTATGATGTCTCAGATGTGAACAAGTGCCAAAAAGGTTCGGAGGCTTTTAGCTATCTCATCAGCGGTAGAGACAAAGAGAAAGTATGCCTCCGGACAGGCAAACCGGAGAGCTTTAAGTATCAGGGCAAGAAATATCTGTTCAACTTGCTGGAATCGAAGGAAAACGAGGGGGCGCATCGTTATTGTATTTCTATTCTCCAAGAGCGGTAAACGACTCTATCAGTGAAAGTATCCTCTGAGATTGACAGCTCTCTTTTCGTGCCTAATTATTGCGTAAAGTAAACTGTACCGGGCAAAGCAAACCCTTAGCGACACCGAAGCTCGAAGATATACCGGGTCCAATTTTCTTGGACACTGATTTGCGGTAACCTTCCGGCCGGATGCGCCGATAGAGCGCTTAACTGGAGGCGGCTTATGGACAGGATTGCAGTGTATCCGGGATCGTTCGATCCGATTACCAATGGCCATCTGGATCTGCTGGATCGAGGCTTGACCATTTTTGGCCGCGTCATAATTGCCATCGCTGCCAGTCCTGCTCAACAACCTCTCTTCACTCTTGAAGAAAGGCTTGAAATGATCAAGTTATCCCTGAAAAACCACCCCCAGAGGCATCGATTGGACGTAGACGCATTTCATGGACTACTGGTCGACTACGTGCGCAAGGTCAAATCAAAGGCAATCCTTCGAGGGCTGCGAGCGGTAAGTGATTTCGACTATGAATTCCAGATGGCTCTGATGAATCGAAAATTAAACAGTGAAATTGAAACGCTCTATTTTATGACCGGAATGCGCTGGATATACATCAGTTCCGGAATCATCAAGGAAGTTGTGGCGGCAGGCGGGTGCGTAACTGGTCTGGTTCCGGAGCCTGTCGAAAGGAGTCTTGCCAGGCGTCTCGGAGCCCCGGCTGGGAATTAGTTATTCTTTATAGTTTCCAGGAACGATTTTTCATCTATTTGATTTGATTTGACGTCACCGAAGAAGAGAAAGCAACGATTCCCTGACCTGTTCCGCCTGTCTTGCGTCGCCCGGGGCAAATTTGGCCCTATTTTGTCATTTTCCTCCTGAAACCGCTCCTTGTTCCTCACGGTCCCGACAATTAATACTGATCAATGTGCCGATTTGTGCCGAACCATATGGATTGTCGACGGCTGCGCTCCGGCGTTAGTGTTGATCTCATAATTCGAAAACAAGACCGGATTTCTTGCCCGAAAATAAGGAAAGGAGATGAATATGTCTTTTTTCAAGCTGCTTCTCACGTTCGCACCGTGGATTTCGTTTCTTATTATTGCCCGTGACAGTCTGTTTCGTCTCAAACTCGGTTTGGTGGTTGCGTTGGTGTTGGTTGTCGTTATGGGTATTACCCGGTTGCACAGGGGTATCATTCTGTGGGCGGGTCTGCTCTTTTTCACATACGCCACGGTGGCAGTGGCGCTGCTCAACAACATGTGGACCGCGCAGCACATGGGTATGATGGCCAACGGGGCACTAGCCGTCTCCACCTGGATAACCATTGCCATCAAGAAACCATTTACACTGGATTACGCGCGAGATCACACCGACCCGTCGCTCTGGGATAACCCGCTGTTCATCAGGACAAATGTCATCATCGCTTCGGTTTGGGGCCTGATCTTTTCAACGAGCACCATTTTGGCCTGGGGAAAGATGGAGCATTTTATCTTGTCCGAATTTGGTTATGAAGTTCTCACATATACCTTGCTCATCGGAACAGTGGCCTTCACGACCTGGTATCCGAATTATGTCCACCGCAGACGAGAACTGGAAGAACGTGGACTTGCGAGCCAGCAAGTCTAATAGGACGCCTATGCTCCAGCTCTGTCTCACTAGCCGGGGCGCCGATAATCCGAGCTGATTGGGTTTTCGCGAAAAGACCTTCGCCGGTACTCAGATATCGAAAGGGGCTTTATGCCCGCTCAAGGCGCTTCTCCACGACGCAGTACAGACCGTCGCCCGCTTTTACCGGTTCATAACAAGCATTATCTGAGAGGCATTTTGCCTTACCGGTGTCTCCAGACTTCCAGCGATTGATCAAATCGGGCTCCCGAATTAAAGGACGGGACAGTGAAACGTAGTCTGCGATCCCTTCCCTTACGATTCGTTCCGCTACCGAATAGGAGCGAATCCCGCCAACGAGCATTAGAGGGACCCTGACCCTTTCCTTGAATTTCTTGGCAGCTTCCAGGTAATAGGCTTCCTTGTTCTCAGTATCGAGCCTTCCAGGCCTAACCGGCACATAGTCGCCCGAATACATGGTCCCGCCGCTTAGCTCAATGGAGTCGATGCCGGCGTTCTCCAGAATTGAGGCAACTTCCAGCATCTCTTCCACGGTAAGTCCCCCTGTGACAAAGTCTTCCGAGTTCATTTTGACCATCACGGGAAACCTGTCCCCGGCTTTATCCCTGATATTATGCGCTACTTCCAGGAGGAGTCTTACTCGATTTGCGACGCTTCCGCCGTACTGATCATTTCTCCTGTTGTAAAACGGCGAAAGAAACTCACTCAGCAAATAGCCATGGGCAGCATGTATCTGGACGCCATCGACCCCCGCCTCTCGAGCTCGGACTGCAGCATTGCCGAAAGCTTCAGCCACCATTCGAAAATCATCACCGGTCCATCTCACGGCAATTGGGCATGCCGTCAGCTTTGATGCTCGACGGTCCCAGAGGCATTTGCCCTGTTAGATCCGGGTCGGCATGGCATCCTGCATGAGCCAGTTGGACAGCGATCCTGCCACCTGCATTATGCACCGCTTCGGCCATGGCGGCCAGTCTCTGCACAGGTTCGTCACTGCAAATACCAAGCTGTCGAGGTCTAGCCTGCCCTTCCCTGCTAACATAGGCATGGCTCGTGATGATCAGTCCCACTCCACCTTTTGCAAGCCGGACCATCAGATCGGTAAGTTTTGTGGAGCATGAGCCGTCTTCATTTGCCATTCCCTCCCAGGTGGCGGAACGGATGAATCGGTTAGTTAAGGCGATGCTTTTGATCGTTGTGGTTTCAAAGAGCATCGGCATATTTTCCCCTCCACAATGTAATTGCCCTCTTCATTCATCCCGACCTTTATTTTTAGTGCTTCCCTTCTTCAACGCTTAAAGTATTTTTACAAAGATGTGGTAGATTTAGTAAAGGAGAAAAGAAATGAGCATACGTAAATCCTAAACCGGTTGTGTCCGGGCACGTTTCTCGGATACAATCTGCGTTCCTGCTTAGGAGCAATAATGGACTACGTCAGTCTCGGCAAGACCGGCCTTAAAGTTTCCCGCATATGTCTTGGCTGCATGACCTATGGAGCGCCTGCCACAGGCGAACCCAAACCCGGCAGCCACGCATGGGTCCTCAGCGAAGAGGAAAGCCAGCCTTTCCTTCGCCAAGCCCTCGAACTCGGGATCAATTTTTTCGACACTGCCAATGTTTATTCGCGCGGCTACAGCGAAATCGTTCTCGGGCGATTCCTGAAAGCAAACGCCCGCCGCGAAGCCGTCGTCATCGCCACCAAGGTCCACGGTACCATGCGTGACGAGCCCAATGGCCGCGGCCTGTCCCGGAAGTCCATCTTTTTCGAGCTCGACGAGAGCCTCCGTCGTCTGCAGACCGACTATGTGGACCTCTACCAAATTCATCGCTGGGATTACGAAACGCCGATCGAGGAAACTCTCGAGGCATTGAGCGACGTGGTGAGATCGGGCAAGGTCCGCTATATCGGGGCCTCTTCTATGTACGCTTGGCAATTCTCCAAGGCGCTTTATCTCGCTCAACTGCACGGCTGGCCACGTTTTGTTTCCATGCAGAATCACTACAACCTGCTTTATCGTGAAGAAGAGCGCGAGATGATTCCCCTTTGCAAGTCCGAAGGCATCGGCATCATTCCCTGGAGTCCCCTCGCGCGCGGCCGACTGGCCCGGCCCTGGCAAACTGAAAGCACCAAGCGCTATGAAACCGACGAGTTCGGGAAAAGCCTGTACTCGCAGACCGAAGAAATTGACCACGCAGTCGTCGACCGTTTGGGGCGGATCTCAGAGCAGCGCCGCGCTTCCTGCGCTCAGATAGCGCTTGCCTGGATGTTCAGCAAACCGGCGATTACCTCGCCAATTGTCGGCGCTACAAAACCGCACCATTTAACGGATGCCGTTGCAGCTCTCTCGCTGCGTCTTACGCCCGAAGAGATTGCTTCTCTCGAGGAGCCCTATACGCCGCATCCTGTCTTAGGCTTCAAGTAGTCTGCGTTCGAAAGCCCTGCCCAGCCGCGGCCTAATAATCTGAAAAGGAATCTCTAATGAAAAAAACAATTTATCATGGCATACGGGACATCAGGGTTGAGGAAGTTCCAGACTCGACGCCAGGTCCCGGAGAAGTGAAGGTCAAAATCAGGTATTGCGGCATCTGCGGGTCTGATGTACATGAATACCTGCATGGCCAATTTCCGAAGAGCCCTTTTGGTCATGAGGCCTGCGGCAATATCATCGCCGTGGCGCCAGACGTTGAGGGATATGCCGTCGGCGATCGTGTTTGCACCTTTATGTCGGGCGCCTATGCCGAAGCCATCGTATGTCCCGTGCAACGGCTGTTGAAGATTCCCGATGATATGGACTGGAAACGGGCCGCAGTCCTTGAGCCGCTTTCAGGAGCGGCATATGCCGTCGATCGCGGCCGTGTCAAAGCAGAGGACACTGTCTTTATCGCCGGCGCTGGTACAGTGGGGCTAATGCTCCTTATGGGCTTAAAAGCCATGGGTGTCCAAACCGTTTACATGACCGATGTTTTGGAGAACAGACGAAAAATGGCCGAACAAATGGGGGCCACACTGGTCTGGAATCCATTAGAAATCAAGAGTCCCGCAAAGATCAAAGAACTGACGAAAGGTCGCGGGGTGGACGTGGCCATAGAAGCCGTCGGCATCGAGGCAACGTTGAAGGATTGTTTGGCCTCGGCGCGTTATCAAGGCATGGTCATCGTCCAGGGAATTTTCACGGAGCGGGCCGCCGTTCATATGCTGGGCTTTGTGACCAGGGAAACGACAATGATTGGAACCAATTCCATCAATCCTCCCCTGGCCCTGAAATGGCTGAAAACGGGAAAGATTCGGCCCGAATGCATCATCACGGACATTATACCCTTGGCTGACATCGCCGGGAGCGGCTTCGAGGTTTTGGCGGAGAAAAGCAAGACGGCAATTAAGATCCTTGTTGAACCCTGAGAGAAATCGCATTGGATTAAAACAGCTATCTGGGAGGAAGATTATGAATTATGAATTAATCAAGATAGAGAAAAAGGGCCATGTGACTACGGTGACGATAAATCGTCCTGACGTCATGAATTCCATCAGTCCGCTGGTCAGCGTGGAAATGGACCATGCATTCAATGATTTCGACGCCGACTCGCAACAGTGGGTCTGTATAGTTACCGGTGCAGGCGAGAAGGCTTTTTCAGCGGGCAATGACTTGAAATTTCAAGCCGTAAACGGCCCGGCCAAGATGCGCGAAATTATGCAGGGAGTAAAAGGCGGGTTTGCCGGATTAACCGCACGGTTTGACTGCTACAAACCTTTTATCGCAGCGGTTAATGGACTGGCTCTTGGAGGCGGGTTTGAAATTGCCCTTGCCTGCGACGTCATTGTCGCCGCGGAAACCGCCAGTTTTGGATTACCCGAACCCCGTGTCGGATTGATCCCCGGTGCAGGCGGTGTGCATCGTCTACCCAGGCAGATACCCTATCACCTGGCCCAGTACATGATTATGACCTCTAAGAGAATCACGGCGCAAAAGGCCATGGAATATGGGCTCGTGGCGGAAGTAGTTCCTCCCGCGGAGCTGATTCCAACTGCCGAGAAAATCGCTGCGGAAATTATGCTGGGCGCCCCTCTGAGCATCCGCGCGGCCAAGGAAGCAACCCTGAAAGGGTTGGACGTTACTTTGCAGGAGGCCATCACTACTCGGTTTCCGGGGCAGACGGCAATGTACGAATCCGAAGATTTCAAAGAGGGGCCTAAGGCATTTGTCGAAAAACGGAAGCCCGATTGGAAGGGCAAATGATCTACTGCGCACTGCGGTGTGTAAGGCGCACAGACCGAAAAAAACTGGTCTGCAATCTGTTGCACTCTGAACAAATATAGTGAATGCGGCCTTTCCGTCAGCAGACTACGGTTGCCCGGGGGATCGCCCCCGGGCAATTTCTCAAATAGATGCCGGCCTCCGTTAATGTATTGAAGTTTCCGGCTCGAGCGGATTGACAACTTCCGCTTACCTTTTCCTCATCAGCTCAAAAATGGCGCCTCCCTGCCCTCCGGCGTCGAGATATGCGAATTTTCCAGGATCATGGATCAGGACTTTGGCTCCTTCTCCCGTCAGTCTGGCCGTTTCCGAATCCACATCATCGACATAGAACCCGAGGTGATGAACACCCTCTCCCCATTTATCTAAAAACTTGGACTGGAAGATTCTTCCCTCTACGCACTGCACGAGCTCGATCTCGATGGGCCCCACATAAGCGAAGGCCATGCGGATCTTCCATGGGCGCCCTTTCACATCCGCGCCGCCGTTTTCTTTGTACGTCCAGGGGCCAATGCCGTAGAGCCTCGACCACTCCTCGATGGTCTTGTCGATATCGGTTACCGCATAGCTGATATGATCAATCGATTTTACCTGCATTTGTCAACTTTCCTTTTCCAGTATGTTTCGAACTTTTCTCTGCTTGCCTACAGTGTTATTCCTTCTTTAGATGGGACGGTTCATTATGCACACGTCCTCCATCGATTACGATTGTTTCCCCCGTGATGTAGCTCCCAGCAGCGGATGACAAGAAGACAACGGCCCCGGCAATTTCCTCCGGTTCGCCCAAGCGCATGAGGGGGATATGACTGATCGCTTTTTCGTTCGTTTTCGGATCCTTCCAGAGGGCCTCGCTGAGGCGAGTTTTGATAATTCCGGGCGCGATGGCATTCACCCGGATGTTGAACTGTCCCCATTCCTTTGCCATGACCTGCGTTAGCATGATCACGGCAGCCTTGGAGACACAGTAAACGCCCAGCTCCCCAGCTCTCATGCCCCCGATAGATGCCGTATTGATTATGCATCCTCCGCCCTGTCCCTTCATTACCCTGGCCGCTAGCTGGCTCAGGATAAAGATTCCCTTCAGGTTGACATTCATTGTTATATCATAGGTTTTTTCATCCTGATCCATGAGTGGGCCAAAGTAGGGATTGGTTCCCGCATTGTTCAGGAGAATATCGATCCGCCCGAATTCTTTCACGACCCGTTCGACAAGCATCTTCGAGTCTTCGGATTTGGCGTTATGGGCAGCGATAGACAGGCCTTTTACACCTCTTGACTTGATTTCCTCCGCAACCAGTTCGAGATCGGCAATCTTTCGGCTACTGACCGCCACGTTGGCTCCGGCATCTGCCAGGGCAAGGGCGCTCGCCCGTCCGATACCGCGACTTCCTCCCGTAATCAAAGCGACTTTTCCTTCACACGAGAACCTTGAGATATCCATGGCTTATCCTTTCTTTCGGGTGGTGATAAATTTTTGAGCCCAAGAGTTGCATCCTACGGGCGCATGCCCCTCTTTTTAGGACCCAACTGACTCGGCAGCAAGCGATAGGCCGTCTCGGCCCAATCGCAGAGCAGCGGCCGTGTGTCTCGTGGATCGATAATTTCCTCGACGCCAAACATTTCGGCTGTCAGGAACGGAGAAGTTTTCCTGTACAAGCGTTTTTCTATTTCTTCCCTCAAGGCCTGCGGATCTTCTGCTGATTCGATCTGCCGCCTGTATGCCGCCTGGACGCCGCCTTCGATGGGCAGTGATCCCCATTCCCCGGATGGCCAGGCATAGCGCAGGTTCAGACGCGAATGGTTGCCGTGCGCAGCGCCGGCCACACCGAAGACTCGCCTGAGAATGACGGAACACCAGGGAACAGTTGCCTGGTATACGGCGCTGATATAGCGGGCGCCAAAACGGATCGTGGCCTGTTTCTCGGCTTCAACGCCTATCATGAAGCCGGGAATGTCCACGAAATTCACAATCGGCAAATGGAAAGTGTCGCACATGTCTATGAAGCGGGTTAGCTTATCGGCGCCCTGGGCGGTAATGGCGCCACCATAGTACATTTTCACTGCCTCCTGTTTCAACATGAGTAGTTTGTGGGATGTGTGATGATACCGCACAGGCTGCCCGGACGCAAGGATGGAGCAGTCAGGGATGGAGTGAATGCCTCCCCATGCCTCTCCGGATGCTTTTAGAGCCCGAACTCCCTGAATAGATAGCGGGGGAGAGTTAAGGCATCATTATGAATGCAATGATTGAGTGTTCGTGGATCGATCTCAGGAGCAGGGACGAGCTTTTGGAAACGATTTCTCAGCTTCTCTGATCAGAATGTATTGCTCGTAGAAGAAGTACAAGGTCAAAAAAGGTTGAACCCCAAGTGACCATTCAGTAGCCCAACTTCACCGAGTTTAGTTCATCCTGGCTTTTTTCCTCAACTTCCCTGAAGAAAGTATTGCGCCTTCTTCTTTCAGTTGAGTATTTCCGCCGAGCATTTTTACTGGGCTTCTTACTCCGGCCTCTTGGGGTCCTTATACAATTTAAACACAATAAAGCGACTGTCAAGGAGCAGAGTTTCCGGAAACGATTTTTTATTTTTCTTGATTCGACATCACTGGAGCGGAGAAAGCAATGATCGTTTTGCAAGATGCTTTCGCGTTCGCACCGTGGCTTTCGTTTTTTCTAATTGGGCCCGTGATAGTATGTTTTGTCTCAAACTGGGATTGGTGGTTGCGTTGGTGTTGATTGTCAACCGCGGGGCAACGCTCATTCGCATACGCCCTCGTGCACGGCTTGCGCCGGGTCCTGTTGAAAATAGAGCTTCAGTTCCTCATAGAGTTCTGCGTGTTTGCTTTTCAACTGGACGGGCTTTTCGAAGAAACACTCGGTAGCAACAGCAAAAAATTCCGCCGGATTGGTAGTGCCGTATTGATCGAGCACTGTGGAAAGGCCCTCTTCTGCGTCCCGCTGCAACTCTGCGTAGTCTCTTCCCAATATACGGGCCCAGGCGACATACATCGACCGGTGGGGCAGGGGAGGAGCCCCGTTTGCATGGCCATCTTCGGTGTCGAGTTGATGAGCGAATTCGTGCAGGACCACATTGTGCCCGTCATGAACGTCCCCGGCATTAGCCAAGACGTCATCCCAGGATAAAATCAACGTGCCGCGACTCCATGATTCCCCGAGATGTATTTGCTTTGTTTCGCCATAGTAACCAGGGGCAAGTTCCAGGTATCCCTTCGCTATGAATGCGCTGGGATAGACAAGAATTGAGTAGAGCCCCGGATAATAATCGGTCTCCCGGTGCAGCAGGAGAATAGAGGCCTGGGCGGCTATGGTGACCTTGATCTCGTCAGTCAACTCCAGCCCGCCGCAACCCTCAAAATTCTTTTCGGCGAGCAGAACAAGAACATGCCCCTGGATCTCTTTTTGTTCCGCTTCGGCTAACCGGTGGTAGATGGGCACATTCTTTTCGATTATTTCGAGCCAGGCAGGCGGGAAAGGCTGGTTTCGAAGCTTTTCCCGCCGCCGCTTTTTGAAGCCAAACATGATACTTGCAACCTCCGTTGTCATGATCCTCCTGCCGGGATCTTGATGAGAGTTGCCGGGATTTTGACGAACTCCGCCTCTCAAACTAGCTAGAAGCCCCATGACTGCATCATGCCAATACCGCCGGCTGGGGCGGCAGCCGTTCCATAAAGTCGCTCATCAATTGTCAGCCGCTGCCTTGTCTCCGACTCGTTGGGATCGAACTGAGGGCTCGACACCAACGGCTGCAAAACACCGCCCCCTAAGGGAAAAGCGCCTGGAGTGACGCATTTGAACTGCGCTTCGATAGAGCAGGTTAATAGTCCTACGAACAGTGCTAAAATATGTGTAAGTTTTCTAATCATCATCATCTCTCCATAGTTGCCCATAATTTAATATTCGATTCCTACCAAATATAAGTTCGCATGGGGCAAAAGGGAATAGAGCCGGGGATTCTTGAGGATGATGTGGCCTCGCCGCATTCAGGGTGAAACAGTTTGTGGGGTCGAGAATGAAACCTTTTACAGCAGACAGACGAGAGTGAGTACCGCAGCTTCGCGGCGGGTTACTCCACGCGAGCGCAGCCGGCGGCACACAGAAGTAAAACGAGAAGGGGCACTGGATCACGCAGGTTTTTGCGTGCAGGTAATTTCGGCACACTGTCAGTGCGGGGGACATCTTCACCTGATGTCCCCCGCCTGGTCAAATGCCGCTCGGCGAACGGTTATTTTCTTTCCAAAGTCATGGCAAAGCCCATGCCGCCGCCAATGCACAAGGTGGCAAGGCCGGTTCGCGAATTTGTGCGGATCATTTCCATAGCCAGAGCGTAAGTGATCCTTGCCCCGGTGCACCCGATGGGATGCCCGATGGAAATCCCTCCGCCGTTGACATTGACCTTATTCCAATCCATCTTCAATTCCCGCATGCAGGCCAGGGCCTGAGATGCAAAGGCCTCGTTGAGTTCGACAAGGTCCACCTGGTCCATGGTCCATCCCGCCTTTTTCAGGGCCAGCCGGGTGGCGGGAATCACTCCGCAGCCCATGTAGGCCGGATCGATGGCGCCCGCTGCATATGACTTTATATAGGCCAGGGGCTTAAGTCCCAGTTCGTCGGCTTTTTCCTTGGACATAATCAGGACCGCTGCGGCTGCATCGTTTATACCGGAGGCGGTGGCCGCCGTGACCGTGCCGTCTTTTTTGAAAAACGGCTTTAGTTTGGCCATTTTCTCCAAGGTTGTGTCCATCGGGCGCTCGTCCACTTCGAACACGATCGGATCACCTTTGGGCTTTGTTACCGTGATCGGGACGATTTCATCCTTGAGTTTGCCGGAAGCAATTGCAGCTCTGGCACGCTGATGACTTTCAAGACCCATTTTGTCTTGATCTTTACGGCTGATCCCGTATTTCTCAGCGATGTTTTCTGCGGTTACCCCCATATGATAGCCGTAAAAAAGCTCCCACAAACCGTCATTGACCATCAGGTCTACGGCCTCAACATTGAACATGCGGGCGCCATCACGCAGGTTCGGCAAGGCGTAGGGAATCTGGCTCATGTTTTCCATCCCGCCGGCCACGATTACATCGGCATCACCGACTGCGATTGACTGGGCAGCCAGGGCAATCGCTTTCATTCCGGAGGCACAAACTTTATTGACCGTAAAAGCCGGGGTTTCTTTTGGCATACCGGCATAAATCGTTGCCTGGCGGGCCGGGTTCTGCCCCTGGCCGGCCTGGACGACGTTGCCCATTATGACCTCATCGACTTCGATTTCGCGATGCGAGCCGTTCCATTGACTGTATTTCTGTTCCAGCTCGATAAGACCGGTTCCCTGCAGCTTCTCCGGCGCAAAGGCAACCATGTCTCCAGTCGCCTTCGGTTTGAGGCCGGCACGTTTCAAACTCTCTCGAATGCAAATCGCTCCGAGCTGTGCTGCGGGTACGTCCCTGAGCGATCCCTGGAAAGTTCCTACCGCGGTTCTCGCCCCACTTACGATAACTACTTCTCTCATATCTTCTCCTTTACTGGTTGTAACAACCTGATAGAGTTTTCCAATCGAAGACTCTGCTCAGGCAAAGCATCAGGTTCTTCGGTGTATCGCATCAAATTATAAAGAGTGAAGGGTGAAGGGTGAAGAGTGAAAATCTCACCCTTCATGCTTGGGTCTTCCGTTGCGCCTACGGCGGGCCGATCCTTCATGTTGGATTTTTGTTTGCGATGTGTCAGAATGACGGCTGTCAGAGGCTGATTCAGATAATAGTAAGCAAGAGGGTGAACTACCAAACAGGAGCGTAGAATGAACATGTTCATTTCCGGGTCACTGGCTTATGACCGCATCATGGATTTTCCAGGCCGCTTTGCCGATCACATTCTGCCTGACAAAATTCACGTTTTGAATGTCTGCTTCAACATAAACGGCCTGGTCGAAAAATTCGGAGGGACGGCTGGAAATATTGCTTATAGCTTGGCAGTTCTCGGGGAGTCCCCCCTCATTGTAGCTACCGCCGGGGAAGATTTCTCCCGGTATGAAAAATGGCTGGTCCAAAATAGTCTGCCGACTTCCTATATAAAAGCGATCTCGGGCGTTCTTACCGCCGGTGCATACATTACGACCGACCTGGATGATAATCAGATAACCGCTTTCAATCCGGGAGCAATGGCCTTCGAGGCGGAGCTTCCGTCGTTCAATGGTTCCAGTATTGTGTTCATAGGGCCGGGCAACAAGACGGACATGAAGAATATCGCGCAAAGGGCCAGGCTTGCCGATGCGCCCTTTTTCTTCGACCCGGGGCAAAGCCTGAATATCTGGAATGGCGATGAACTGAGGGAAGTTGTTTCAGGCGCGCTGTGCTTCATCTCAAATGACTATGAACTTGCGCTGTTTCTCAGGATGACCGGGTGGAAAATAGAGGATCTCTACGGTTCGGTAAAAGTGGTAATCACCACGAGAGGATCGGAAGGGGCTGTGATCGATATAGCAGGCGACAGGTTGCTTATCCCTGCTATCCCTGTCCGTAAGGTTCTCGATCCCACCGGAGCGGGTGACGCTTTTCGAGCGGGTGTACTCAAGGCCAGAGCTTTGGATCTTCCGTGGAATGTCGCATGCGAGATGGGATCTACCGTAGCGTCATTTTCCGTTGAACATTACGGGACACAGGAGCACAGGTTTAGCTGGGAGGAATTTTGCGAGAGGTACGGCAGCGTCTACGGCCCCCTGTCGTGCTGATATATTCGGCCCTCGTTTTTGCCGGTTCGGCCACCTGAGCCTCCTGTGCCAAATCTTACGTGGCGGATTATATCAGTTACTACGCCAGGCCGACACGACAAAGACAGGATTTAACGCCTCCAGCCTCAGACTTTGCCCGGTGGGAACGGAGCGGTTCACCTGGAGTTGAACGATGGATACCTCGAAATTGTTGTCCTTCCAGAAGGTGCTCACCTTTTCGAGTGTCTTAAGCAGGACGACTGTCAGTACCACTCTGCCATTTGGAAGGAGTCTCTTAGCTACGGCTTCAAGAATCGTGTCGAGATCGTTCCCGCTTCCTCCGATGAAGACCCGATCCGGGTCGGGAAAGGCGCCGATCGCCTCGGAAGCCCTTGCGCACACGGCCTCCACCTTTGATGCGCCGAACGACTCCAGATTTCGAAGGAGTTTGAAATACGCGGATTGATTTTTTTCGACTGCCAAAACGCGTTTCAGGCGTGCTATCCTGGCAGCTTCCACGGAGACCGACCCTGTGGCCGCGCCGATGTCCCAAAGGACCTGCCCATGCCCGAGCTGAAGTGAAGCAAGAACCACCGCCCTCACTTCCAACTTTGTAATCATCCCGGCTTGCCGCTCAAACGCCTCCTCGCCAAACCCGAAAATAAGTCCGGAATTGTCACTGATATAGGTTTTGACGAAGGGCTCGGCAGGTTGAATAATCATGACGTTCAAGGGCGCAAACTCTTCGCCTGCGGCATCCGAAGGCGAAAATGACCGAACTCTTTCGGACGGTGTTCCCAGGTTCTCCCCGATGATGAGCTTGCCTTCGCGTTGGTTCGATTCGACCAATTCGCGCGCGATCCATTTCGGGTTATGCTCAGGGTCGGTGATTACGGCGACCTTGCGTCCTCTGTCAAGGATATCGAGAATGCTCCCGATTTCAGCCACGCCTTTCAGACCGTGAAAGCTCACGACATCAATTGAATCCCAGCTTTCGCAGATCCTGGCGCACAGGGTCTGAACGCTGGTGACATTTGGGATCACCACGAGGCTCTCCCGCCCAAATCTGTCCGCCAACGTCCTGCCGATACCGAAGAACAAAGGATCGCCGGAACAAAGGACTGCTACACGCTTTGTTTTTGAAATCCTGCCGATTTCTTCCAGGCTCTGTGAGAGAGGGGATTTGAGCGAAAGTTTTTCCCCTGCATGGTCCGGGAAAAGGTCAAGATGCCTGCCGCCGCCGGCCAAAATTTGTGCCGCGCCGATCCACTCGAGGGCCAAATCCCCCAGGCATTGAGGACCGGTACCCATTCCAATCGCGGCAATCAGGGGCGGCTTCCAGTCACTTGGTTTCAAGACGTTGGAACTCCACTTACATCCGCAAGCAAGCGGCCGTTGTAATCGAAAAGAAGCAGTCTGATCTCGGCGCCCTTGCCTGCAAGCCGCGCCGACTGTGCAGCGGCCCTTTGGGCGACCGATTCCAGGATATCGTATGAACCCTCGTCTGCAATAATCTCCAGGGCATGCCGCGCAGTATTTGCCGAAGCCAACTTCCGGCAGTGAGCGGCATCGTGGCCCAAGCTATGAGCTATCACGGCCAGCAAGCCCAGATCAAGAGGTACTGAATGTGCGTGGGTATAGGGGTGTCCCTGGGCCATCTTGATGGCTTTACCAAAAAAAATGCTGTGAATTATATGGGAAAAACCGTACTGTCGCGCCTTACTGACGGCAAAAGAAAAGAAATCGGCAATCTGGACGAAAGCCTCGGGGGGCAGTTCCGAAAGAAGACCCATGGCGAATCGCTCGCTTTTCCCACCGGTGCTGAGCACCATCGCGCAGCATTGGTTCGATGCGGCGACCGAAATGGCGGCCTGGATTGTCTGCTCGTAAGCTTCATTGGAGAATGGTTTGACGAGGCCGGTCGTGCCGAGAATGGAGATTCCACCGAGAATTCCCAGGCGGGGATTGAGTGTGTGCCTGGAAAGTTCTTCGCCCCTGGGGACTTCGATTTCAATCATGACCGAGAAACTATTCGCCGGCCTGAAAGTCTCCATCTGTCCGATTTTATCGTAAAGCGGCAGGCGCAGGACAGGCTTATCGGTCTGAGCGCTCCGGCTTGCTGAAACGGGGGGATCGGAGCAATTCAAAAACAGCCGTTCGATATCGAAATTTTCCGATCCCATGAGTTCAAGAGTAATATTTTCGGAGAGCATTTGCCTGGGTACCGGATTTATGGCCGGTTCACCCGGAGGTATGGGGAGGCCGGGCTTTGTAGCCAGGCCGACCCCCTTGCCTGCGATCAGCAAAATTCCCGGCCGGTCATGCGCAGGTCCGTTGCGCAAAATACTGACTATTGCTCTTATCTCTGCTCCATTTGTAATATCGGGGTCGTCTCCGCCGTCTTTTATAATCGAAGCGCATGCAGTCCGGCCCTGTATGCTGCTCGATGCCACGGGAACCGCAAGGTAGACGCCGGAAGGCAGCCGGACGGCTACGGCATCGGCGGAGACGCCGGTGATCAGGTGGCGCAATGCGGCTTTGGCTGCCGCCGCCGCTGCCGTTCCGGAGCTGAAACCGTAGCGGAGCCTTTTTCTTTTACTGTGCATGGTCTTCAGTTCGGCGCTTCTTCCTCCCCGGCTTTGCAAAGTTCCATGAGCGCGTGGATTATGGCTACGGCGACCGAACTGCCGCCTTTCCTGCCCAAGACGGTTATCGAGGGTTGTTTTGCGACATTGCTGAGAGCGTTCTTCGACTCTTCGGCCTTCACGAATCCAACGGGGACCCCTATCACCAGGCCCGGTCTAACCCCGTCTTCCTCAATCTGGCGAATTACTTCAAAAAGCGCAGTCGGTGCGTTTCCAACTGCGATTACAGACCCATCAAGACCTGAAGCGCAATTCCTGAACGCTGCAACTGTGCGCGTCACACCGGTCTTTTCGGCAAGTTCCTGCGTTTGGGCGCTTTCAGCCGGACAAACCACCTCATTGCCGTGCCATGCAAGACGCCAGGGAGAAAGCCCCGCCCGAATCATCCGAGTGTCGGTGTAGATGCAAGCTCTATTTCTGAGCGCTTCGATGCCACAGGAAACAGCGTCAGGCGTAAAACGAATCCTTTGAGCATAATCGAAATCGCCCGTCGTATGGATAACTCGACGAATTATCCGCCACTGATCTTGCGGGAAGGAGTGCTGGCCCATCTCTTCTTCGATGATGCGAAAACTCTCTCGTTCGATCTCCAGCCCGGCTTTGACCAAACCTGGCCGGTTCCTTACGCTGTTTGACGGAAATTGCAGTATCACTTTATTTTCACCTCGATCTTCAATCTGAAAACAAAAAATCCTTGATTCCGTAAAGACGGAAATTCAAGGACTGCACCCAGCTCTTATCACCCATTTAAACTCCGGGAAAAAGGGTACCTGAAACCTTGCGATTTCAAAGAACAACAGGATTTGCTATACAACAACAATTCGCGCTTGTATGCCGAGTATGACCCGTATCAGCTTTTACAACTTTATACCATATTAGCTCAGGAGGTCAATCTTTATGCCCCCCGGGCCTAAATCATTTCGCCGGACATGTCATGATCAGCGTAATAATACCGACATTTAACCGGGCAAAGCTCCTGGTGGAGGCTGTGCACTCCGTTCTTGATCAAAAGGGCGTTTTCGATGATGTCGAGATCATAGTGGTGGATGACGGCTCAACAGATAATACCGGAGAGGCGCTTGCAACTCTGGCTGGAAAGATAGCCTACGCCCGCCAGGAGCATTCGGGAGTCAGCAAGGCCCGAAATCTGGGCATCTCCATGTCCAGTGGTGAATGGATCGCTTTTCTCGACTCGGACGATCTATGGCTGCCTGGTAAACTCCGCGCACAGATGAAGTTTTTTACGGATCATCCCGAGATCTTGCTGTGCCAAACCGACGAGATCTGGGTCCGAGAGGGCAGGCGCCTCAATCCGCGAAAATATCATAAAAAACCTAGCGGATACTGTTTCCCGCTACTACTGGAAAGATGCCTGGTGAGCCCTTCGGCGGTGGTAGTCCACCGCAGGGTTTTCGATTTAGTCGGACCCTTCGACGAATCTCTGCCAGCCTGTGAAGACTACGATCTCTGGCTGCGGATCGGCTGCCGTTTTCCCATCGGGCTGGTAGAAAAACCTCTCATTGTCAAGCGCGGCGGCAACCCCGATCAACTCTCGGCGAGCATTGCGAACCTGGACAAATATCGTATAGAGGCCATCCTCAAATTGATTCGCACAGCACCGCTCAGTCCCGAACAGCGGCTCGCGGCGGGAAAAACACTCGAGGAGAAACGCCGGATTTATTCCGATGGATGCCGCAAACGGGGCAACATCGCCGAGGCGAAGCGAATTGATGCGCTTGTGCATGAGGAGTTGGTGCACATTCGTTTTTGAGTGCAACATCGCCGGATATCTTTGACAAAGTCAAATCGCTTGCGTTTTACGATTCGCTACTTCTATAATGATTTCGTAGTTGCGTTGAAGGTAATAATGGCAGAACTCAAACCGTAAATGAGAAAGGAGATCTGTATGCTTTTCATGGCAATATTCAGCTACTCTCCCGAGGATAGAAACCTTGTGATCGAACGTGGCATGGGGTCGGACAAAACAGCCGGAGTTACGATAAAGGGCGAGTGGTTCGATGTTTCCGGCCATAGAGTGTTCCGGTTGTTCGAAGCTGAAGACGATGCGCATCTGGCCTCATCCATATTTAGCTGGACTGATCTGGGCATAGCGGAAATCATACCGGTCATGGAGACCGAGAAGGCATTGAAGCTGCTCAAAAAAGCCGCAAAGAAGTCCTGAAAAGATTTCCTCGAGCCCTGTGCCTTATCCTGTGATTGCGAAGCCTTTAAGCAATCCTCCTGACCTTTTCTGGTTTAGGTCCGGAGGATTTTCTATTTATTTTTTACTTAAATTTTGGGCGAGTGTAAAACGTTTGCCTGGTGGGGACCATTGAAACCTGGCATCAGACGGATGTCGGAGGGCGGATGTCGGAAGGCAGAGAAGGGAAGAAGGATAGCGCATGCCGCGGGGCGGAGAAGTTCCGGCATTTGATGTCCGATACCCGCCTCATCGCTGATCCTGCCCGCAACGAGGCACTGGAACTGCTCCTTTATCCCGATGGGGTGGAACTGAACCGATATTATCTTAGCATGGCCTCTTCCCTCAATGAACTTCGGATAAGAACGCGGGACATTCCAGAGCCGCTTCTTCGAGGTTTTCTGTGAATTGATTGCCTCGGCAGGAAGGATCTTTCGTGGTCCTGGTGCGCACGAGTTTTTCATTCGCCTTTTATTCAAAATACCGCCGAGTCTTCTTGGCTGGCTTTTTGAGAAGAGATTTCCGCTACGAACTTTTATCGTCAATATCGATGCAAAGAGGATATTCCCCGGCGTAACGCGTTCATCTCAGGTACTCAGGAAAAGGTGGAGGATCCTGAGGAAACGTCTGATCCCGGGTTTGGATGCTGCTTGCAGTCGTTCGGACCACGCCCTTGAGATCACCATCCAGGACCTGGGGTTCCTAACGGCCACGAGGAGGCCCGGAAGTGTGGAAGCTGCATGGAGAATACATGGAAAGGCAATTGCTTCCAAAGTGGAAATTTCTCAGCGGGATGCGCCGGCCCAAACGATGAGGCAACTATATTGGGGAGGCGGGCGGAGCCGGAAGATTACTTTCTGGGAAAGACTCGTTGAGAAGCAGGCGGGAGAACTTTTTGAAATCAGGCGGCTTTCGCGTGAGGTGAGCAGTCGAACAGGCCGGGTCGTCCTGAGCTGGCATAACGCAACGTTGGGTGCGGCGGGAGGGTGGGCATTCGAAGACCTGGCATCTCAGTTCGACTCCCCGGCCCTCTATAGCCTTTTTGTCCAAGCTGTGTTCAAAGAGGTGGCGGAAATCCGGAAATCGTTCGACATCTCTTCAGCTATGGACCTTTGTGCCATGAGGCTCGATCGTCTCTTCGCTCCCAAAATGGTCAGCGCGGTTGACAGAGCTGCAAATGGAGACAAATACGAATGGCCGGGAACCCTTAGCCCCCACCAGCGCATATCCACCGGTCAGGTCCTGGAGTGGATTGAAAAATCTCATGAAAAGTGGGCGGACGGTCTCATGTTGCTTTTTGCGCTTGCAAACCAGGGTCAGCGAATGCTCGATTCCGGTAAAATCCCCTCCTTGGTCCTGCCCTGGATAGACAAGTTTTTCATTTCATCTCGAAGGCTGGCGGACCTCACCTACCTGGAACGCCTGTTTCGATTTGCATCAGCCAACATGCGAAAACCCTTGATCCTGTTTTGGGACGACACTTCACACAGCAAGGCCCCAAGCCTCGGGCTGGCCCTTGAAGATGTGGCCGGGCGCGGCTTGCCTTTCAGAGGGATAGGCATATTCGACACCGGCGTTTCGTCGGGCGGGTTGCATGGCGCCGGGCGTGCCGAAGCCACCCGAATCATTCTTAACGACTATCCGCAAAAGGAGCTTTTTGCTCTTCGGCCTCTCAACGAAAATCACTGCCCGGAGGCATTTCGCTGGATTTTTAAAGACTACGATATGAAATTCTTCCTCAACTATGATTCGTCCTGGAAGGACAACCTTGCTTTCATCTATGCCGGGACGCAGGTTTTTCCTCTCCTGCCTGTGCAAACGGAAATGGAAGCCATATCGCCATGGATTTTTAATGGGCGGGAGAGATTTGCTTTTGGAACATGGTTCAGGCGAAGGCTTCGCCATATTTCACTCGGTAAGTTGGAAAGGATCTCCGATCCGCTCTGCCTTGAGTACTGTTCGTGGGCCAACCTGCTCTGAGTGCGAATCCGAGTGCAATTAAAATCTCCTTGCTTTATCCTTTTTAATGTTGGAAAACGCCTCTTAGTTCCCATACTCTCGGCGATTCGTGTAAGGTCGGTTGGGCGTCCGTTAAGGTGGAAAAGTCGGCATGGTGAACTTCAAGAAGGCTCGTGAACGCATGGTGGAAACCCAGATCGCGGCGCGCGGCGTCCACGATGAACGGGTTCTCGAGGCGATGCGAAAGGTGCCGAGGCATTTGTTCCTGGATGAAGCGCTCAGAGACCAGGCTTACAGCGATCATCCTCTGCCGATTGCCGAAAAGCAGACTATATCGCAACCTTACATAGTGGGGCTTATGACGGAGAGCCTGGAACTCAATGGGTCAGAAAAAGTCCTGGAGATAGGAACGGGTTCAGGCTACCAGTCGGCGGTGCTTGCCGAACTGGCGGACCGGGTTTTTTCTATCGAACGATATCCTGACCTTGCGTATCGAGCAAATTCGGTACTCCAGAAGCTGGGATATAAAAATATAATTGTCCGGGTCGGAGATGGTTCGCTTGGCTGGCCTGACGACGCGCCTTTCGATGGTATTATCGTTACGGCCGGTACCCCCCACATTCCGCAGCCGCTCATAGATCAGCTCAAGATGGGCGGCAGACTGGTCGTCCCTGTCGGCGACAAATTCGGTCAGGACCTCATGCTGGTCAAGCGAGTGGCGGAGGGGATAAAAAAAACAAATTTAGGCGGGGTTCGCTTCGTGAGCCTGGTGGGGAAATGGGGATGGAAAGAATAGAAATCGGCAGTCCAATCATCGGTGTGTTAGGGCTCGGGACCAGCCGGCCTGATTTGTCAAAGCTGGCCGAAGAGGTCGGGCGCGAAATTGCCCGCAAGGGAGCGGTTCTGGTTTGTGGAGGTCTTGGAGGCGTGATGACCGAGGCGGCCCGAGGCGCCAAGGAAATCGGCGGCGTTACGCTCGGAATTCTTCCCGGGCCCAAAACGGCGGATGCCAATGAATTCATTGATTTTCCAATAGCAACGAACATGGGGCATGCGCGCAACTCGATCATCGTCCACACCGCAGATGTGCTGATCGCGATCGGGGGCGGATACGGCACTCTGTCCGAAATAGCGCTTGCTCTAAAAATCGGAAAAGGAGTGGTGGCGCTTCTGCCACCTTACCAGATTCCGGGGGTGATAACCGCCCAGACACCGCTTGGGGCGGTTGACGAAGCTCTAACACTTGTCGAACTCGGCCGCAAACCACCTGGATTCAGTGAACAGTGAGCGGCGAGCAGTGAAAAACGCTATGCCGTCCAGCCTTTGTGACATAGGATGCAGGACGCGGGAGCGCAGCAGGGTGGACTTATCGCGCCCACCAGGAGAGGTCCATGCCAAAACGCAGTAGGGAAAAGGATCCGCCAAAATCAGACATTAAGGACCCAGCGCCATCCGGCCGCGTCGCTTCAGAAAGGCGCAATGCTCAAAAACTTCGGCGGGAAAACGAAGCTCTACGAAAAGAACTCGTCGAAGTACTTGCCAACGCCTTTGAAAACGAGAAAATATGGAGGCATTTTGCGGCAGTCGAGCGAATCCTTTTTAGGACCCGCGAGTTGGACCGGCTCATCGAGGAATTGCTCCGGGAGATAAAAGACCGCTTCCAGACGGGGCTTCTGGTTTTATTCCTTTCGCATCCCGATGCCCTGGAGAGGTTCTTCCACGGTGAGCCGGGGACGAGCCGTGAAATAGACTCGAAAACCTGGATTTCGCCCCTGGATGGCGAAGCGGGGCACGCACTTATCGGGCCCGGGCTCAAGCCGGTGCTCTTTTCGACCGAACGAAACGGCTGTCCCCAATTGTTTTCCGAATGCGGCTCGACCCTGAGCTCAGGAGCGCTTATCCCGCTAAAGATAGGTGACATCCTCTTCGGGGCACTATTGCTTGGCAGTCCCGACCCTGCAAGATATAATCCGCAAGACGGAACCGACCTTCTGGAACAACTCGGAATCAACATAGCCCTATCCATGGAGAATTGCCTTACCTATGAAAAGGTCCGGGACTTCACGGTAAAGGATCAACTGACGGGGCTATTCAATTTCTTTCAGATTCATACGATCCTGGAGAAGGAGTTCAGGAAGGCGCGCCGATCAGGGAGCGCACTCTCAGTACTGATAGTTGACCTCAATTTCGTCCATGACTGGGATGAGTTTGAGAGCGGAATGGAGGTGCTGAGGCATGCGGCGGGGCTCCTGGAAGCCATCCTTCCGAAGGAGGGCTGCTTTATGGGCAGGTACGGAAGCGATGAGTTTCTGGTCATACTTCCCGGTGTGCCCGAGGAAGAAGCGCGGGAGGTCATTCCCTATGTTTCCTCCACTATGAGAAAATCCCCCTACAGGGAAGGCAATACGGCCACCCTCATAACGACAGCCATCGGGATTGGCTCCCTCAACGAACGTTCAAGCGTCGCGCAGGATTTGGTCGATGCAGCCTATTCCGAGCTCTGCTCCGTGAAGCTCCGGCGCGGACCGCAAGGTGAATGACCGGTAGGGCCGCCTGCCGCTGCGGCGCGTGGAGGGCTCTCACTGATCATCGACAGGTCAGGGAGAGGCGCGAAGAAAAAGCAAAAGCGGAAATTTGGACACGGATGGACACGGATGGACACGGATAAAGACGGGTAAAGACGGGTAAAGACGGGTAAAGACGGGTAAAGACGGGTAAAGACGGGTAAAGACGGGTAAAGACGGGTAAAGACGGGTAAAGACGGGTAAAGACGGGTAAAGACGGGTAAAGACGGGTAAAGACGGGTAAAGACGGGTAAAGACATAGAAAAGTGCGGAATCTTCGGAATGCATTTAACCGGTAGCGCCGCCTTCCACGCCGGTGCTCCGAATTGATGATTTATTTTTGGGACTTCGCCAGGACAGGTTCACCGCTGGGTCTATCGACCTGCTCTTGCTTTTAGAACTTGCTCATGATAAGAAGGTCAGCTTTATCGGGGCGTAGCGCAGCCTGGTAGCGCACCTGCCTTGGGAGCAGGGGGCCGTAGGTTCAAATCCTATCGCCCCGATTTTGGCCTTTGGCCAAAATAGAGCAGGCGAGCAGTAGAACAGACGATCAGGAGATGACGCACTCGCCTGCGGTCTCCTGCTCACCTGTTCTCCTTTTCTACTGTTCTCCGTTGGGGGCAGCATGGTCTTCATGTTCGAGAAGCTGCAGGTTTACCAGAAAGAAGTGGACTTTGCAGATGAAGTTACCTGTGCTTCCGAAACATTTCCTCGAAGTTTTTCATTGCAAATACAGGGCAAATACAATGGGAAAGGGCACAACTCCTTGATTTCATTGATAGCTGTAATTTTATTTTCAATGAAAACAATAAAAAATGCAGGCGAGCGGTGAAGCGGATCGCTCGGTTCCTCAATGTAGCCCGCAAAACGGACATCCGCCCTACCTCTGTGGGGCAGTGATCAGTGATCAGCCAAATATCAACTTGATCAATTTCCGAATTCCTCAATTTCTCAATTCCTAAATTATAGCATTAAGTCATTTGGACCTGCAAAACGGCATTCAGAAACGGCGCTAACTCAGGACTGAGTGCTGAGGACTGAGGACTGAGTGGAAGCCCGCAACCCGCTACCCTGTTGAATCCGACGATATTATACCGCGGGATGATTTGGACCTGCAAAACGGCATTCAGAAACGGCAATACAAACGGCAATAGAAACGGCAACCAGAAGCGGCAAAAAGAAGCGGCAAAAAGAAGCGGCAAAAAGAAGAAAAGCGGGTGAATGGGCGAATAGGTGAATGGGAGGAGACCGGGGTGAATGGTGAGAAAAGAAACGCGAAGCATGCGTGGCTGATAATGAGCGAAACTATGTTGAGAACGTGAAAGACGAATTTGAGAAAGACGAGAAGTACCGCTGGATCTCCGGAACGGGCGAATCGAGCCTGCTGGTTCCTTACAGCGATGATTTCAATGGTAAAAATTGGCTTTTAAGCGTTCTAAAATCCCGTTCTTTGAACGTTTGTCCATACTTATCTTGGAGTTGGTTTGGCCCGACCCCATTTTGCGCGACCCCATTTTGCGATGCCAAGAAACATTGGGGCCTCGGCAGCGGGTGCGCTGTTGACGTTGACAACTGTGCACTCTGAAGATATTGTTCTTCGAAAAGCATGGCGGCACAAACTGTGCGCCCCAGAATCAGTAAGGGAAAAGAGTATTTGACCGGCCTTAAAGCATAATACATGATGTGAAAAATTCACTGTGAACCCTTCATGAAAGGCTTTACAATGTCCTTGGATATCAGCGAGGATAAGAAACCTGCATTAACCGGCCCGTGGTATTTGCATTATGATCATTGGAAAAAGACCGGTCTAGCATATATAGACGCATACGCACATCTTCCGAAAGATGCATTGCATCACTTAGAATTCAGGACGTTTGCTCATCAATCTATTTACAGATTGATCTATGAAAGTAATTTATTAGAAGGTGAAGGCCTCTCAAAAGGAGAGACCAAAAAAATAGCGGACGAGTACTTTCCACATCTTCCTTCCAGCTACGATGATATTAGGATAATGATGCAGGCTGGGAGAGACCCCTTTGACAAGGTCTTTAATGGCGATTACCAAGCGAAAATAGACGATGTGTGTACTAAATATGATAATGTTACTCCATCAATTAGTTTTAAGAATAAATCTAAAGGTTTTATGGAGGTTGTACAACACTATATTGCATATCTTGAGGCAAATAATAAATCATTACGATATAGAGTGTCATATATGGAAAACGTAAGACATGCGTATATTTCATATCTCTTCAAGAAGCGATATAATAGAGTACCTACATCTGATGATATAGATAATATTATCAGCAATTTGCATCATTCTGATGTCTTTAATCTTTCCTATTTTTCATCCAGTATGAAATCCATTCTTAATTACATTACAGAATTGAATATACCTTTGAAGCCAATTTATTTGTTTTCAGAAGCGGGAATTAAATCACTACACAAATCAATGGCAAATGGTTTGATTCATAAAAGTGCCGGAGTCGCAGCAGGTGAATATCGAATAGATAACAGAATAGTGGGCGATCTTGACGTGATCTTCCCTGCGCCGGAATTGATACCAAATTGCATGGAACAGTTTTTATCTAGGGCTAACTCCTTGATACAGCCACTATGGGTGAATTCTGAAAACCTCTTTGAGGTAGCAGCTATGGTATCACATGAATTTGTGCGCATACACCCTTTTCCGGACTTCAACGGGCGGCTGTCCAGACTCATATTGACTATCATCCTCAATACCTTCGGTGTCCCGTTTCCTGTTACTTTAAGGGGTGATAAGAAGGGGCGCCACAGGTATCTGAGCTCACTACGAAAAGCGAATAAGGCCCACCTAAAGCCTTACATTACCCTCATCGCCATGAGAGTCTCGCAATCGTTCATGGAGATAGATGAAAACCTTCGTCTGGAAGGCTTGCCCTCAATTCTGACATTTTTGCCCAAAACCGAGACCCATACCTGAAGTATTCGCCGCATTTTCCAACGATTCGCGTTTCCATGATTTTCATTTTGGTGCAACTTCGGTACGGGTTCAAAATGGCCCTTACTCCGTCTATGGTTTCGGGTGGCGACGGAGGTTCAAATCCTCTCACCCCGATTGAGGTTTGCCGCATTTCCGCCTTTGTTTAGAGGAAAACCTTGTAGCCCGTCTTCAAGACCTCGGCAAAAAGTTTCGCGTTCTTTCTCCCGATGGGACGCTTCGCGTTTTCCATCTCGGAGATGTGGCGTTGAGGAATGCCGGTCATCTCGGAGAGCTGCCGTTGAGTCATACCTTCCTTATACCTCGCGCCGCGCAGACAGGCGCCTGGTAAATTCTCATCAGTGATCTCCGGGAACGCTTCCCGCCAAGGTATAAAATATTCCGTCTCCGCCATGGCAGAATCAATAACCCCCTATTCTTTCGCAAAACCGACAAGCTTGCGTACTTTAATTTAAGTATCATAACAAGCGGTATCGGCCCTCTTGCTGCCGGTTGATGAGCGCACCGTAGCTCAACAAAATACTATAGCAGTAATAAGGAAAATACCAGCAGACTGTGATGAGGTCCAGTATCTGGGGTCAATCATCGGTGCGGGTTTTTGATACGTTTTCTGAGTGTCATGGATACCAGGATGCCGGCCATTACGCTTGTTAACAGAAGCAGGCTGGAAGGCTCAGGGATCATTGGGGGAGGAGGAGGAGGGGGCGGACCAGGAGGCGGATTTGGTCCTGTCGGGATGAATGGGATAACAGGGATCACAGGCAACAAGGGAAGCCATGCGGGAATGCTCGCTGCCGCCAGGTCCGCCGCTGGTGCGAAAGAAGCTGGAGCTATATCGGCTAGGATGGTTTCCGGGATTTTGTACTCTATAAACACTGGCTGTTTTTGCCCGTCAGGCTTACAAATGATGGCCATGAGTTCACCTGCTGCCGGTATGTAATCTTTCCCTTTCAGGTTCGCCTCTTCGATAAGTTGAGTTGCTTCCACGCTGGGTTTTGTAAGCTTCTCACCGGCCGTGATATGCCAGATTGCCTGCTGGATGTCTTCTTTGGATCCCTTTTTATGATTGATGACGTAGTTAATCCGGTTCCATCCCATGCCGTTGAATTCAGCGGGGAGATAAGGAGCATAGCAGTTGTAAAGTCTGACTTTATGAATTGCGTTCCTGCGGAGCGGCTTATTCTTCGCCAGACACCATGCCTTATAGAACTCGAAATCCACCAGGTCATACCCATATCTAACGTCTAAGAAGAATAACTCGAATCGGCTGTTTGGTCCTTGTCTTATAAACATCTCAACCGGGGAATCGGGAATTTTGGCCAACGGTGGACCAGGCGCGATACCCGGGGTGATTGGATCGCTTCCGTGGATATCCGTCTCAGGGACCGATTCAATAGGAACCCCAAAACCCTGATTGGGTGATGAAAAAATCAAAATGAGAATGAGAATCAAAGCTGCACGCATCTGCTTCATCACCAAGTTTTTTTCTATGCAGGAAATCCAACTTCATGCTCCAGGCGCAGATCAACCCGATGGGGCGGAGTGCTGCCGACACTCCTATAGTTCGGCACAAATCGCCTAATTGATGAGTATTGGTTGTAGGGACCGTCAGAAACATGAGGGGAGGGGGTTTCAGGATGGAAATAAAAACGGCGCAATAAGCCCGGGGGAAAACAAACCGGCAAAACCAATCACGTGATCAGAAATATAGAGGAGGTGGAAGAAAGCCAATGCTTCCTGAGCAGATACGTTCGCGTCTACCCGCGTTCAGACCCTGAGAGCAGAAGATTTACACGCTGAAGATCGGCCTCGGTGTCCACCCCCACTGTGTCATAAGGAGTCTCCACAACGTAAATTGCTACTCCGTTCTGAAGGAAGCGCAGTTGTTCCAGCTTCTCCGCCGATTCCAGGGATGATTCCGGCAGTGAATGAAAAAGGCTGAGCGCTGCCCGCGTATATGCATAGATGCCTATGTGCTTGTAGCGCTTAACGCCTATGCCATCCCTGTCGAACGGAATCGGGTGACGCGAAAAATAGAGCGCTCGTGAGGAATCGTCAGTTACGACCTTCACATTATTGGGGTCCTTTGCAGCGGACTCGTCAATGGCGACTTTGAGGGTCGCCACTTGGGCATCTCCTGTCAGAAACGGCGACACAATGGCCTCCAGGTGCTCCGGGCGCAGCATTGGTTCGTCCCCCTGAATGTTGATGTAAATGTCGGCGTCAACCCGCTCCATTACTTCTCGCAGCCGGTCGGTTCCCGAAGGATGCCGGCCCGTGAGTATGACGGGGATTCCCTCCCTCTCGCAAAACTGCAGCACCTTCTCGCTGTCCGTGGCTACCAGCAGATCTGTCAGCAGCTTAGATTGACGAGCGTTCTTATAGACCCAGAAGAGCATCGGTTTGCCCGCCACATTCCGCAGCACCTTACCCGGAAGGCGAGTGGAATCGTACCGCGCCGGTATTACCCCCAATATTTTCAATCTTTTACCCATGTCTTTTTAGCATTGAAAAACACTCTCCCGCGTTCGAAGGGGCGAGTGATGTTTTTACGGAGTCTTTGGCATCAGGCCTTAATGGGAGGCGTAATTTTGTTTGAAGTTTTTACTACTAATTCCGTCAGGGTGTCAAATAGTCTTTTGGAGACCCGATGAAGGCGCCGAGGCGCGTCGAACTCGTTAGAAATCCTGCTCCATTTAGTGTATGTTCACCGGCAAGCGATTTTTTCAGCCCGCCACAGATGAATCGCACGTGAGAGGCGGCCCCAAAAATGTCTGCTGCAACGGACTCTAAATCGAGAATCTTTATAATCGACCCTGCGAAAATCAGTGCTGAGGCGATTTGCGATGCTGCCTCCATCTTAAGGTCGGGGGGGCTTGTTTTGTATCCGACTGAGACATTTTATGCTCTGGGGGCCTTGCCGGGGATTACAGAAGCAGTGGAGAGGGTTTTTGAAATAAAAGGCAGGGGTATTGGAAAACCGCTTCCGCTTATCGCGTCGGACCTTCAGGCCGTTCTGGGCGCAGCATCCGAGTGGCCCGAATCGGCCGAGACGTTAGCGCGTGTCTTCTGGCCCGGTCCATTGAGCATCGTCATTCCCGCCGTTGCGTCTCTGTCTGCCTGTCTGCACGCAAGAACCGGCAAAATCGCCGTCCGCATCTCTTCTCATCCGGTTGCCTCGCTGCTGGCTCAGGCCTCGGGAGGGCTTATCGTTTCAACCAGCGCAAACAAGGCGGGAGAGTCTCCTCCAAAAAGTCCCTGCGCCATCTCCGCTGAGCTGCTCCTATCTGTTGACGCCTTACTGGATGCGGGGGATTTGCCTGGCGGTTTGCCTTCAGCTATAGTAGATGTTACCGTTCAACCGGCGGAGTTGATAAGAGCAGGCAAAATTGCCTGGAAAGATATTCGACTGGCGCTTGAACAGAGATCGGAGATTGTAAATCGGGAACCTGAGAAAAACGAGTCTCCAGGCCGCGTGTGGTGTGGAGATTGACATCCGGTAAGTCGTAGAGTTCGAAAAGAATGGAGAAGTGCATATACTTATTGTGTTTTTGGTAATATTTTTGATCCTGCTTGGCGCTTTTGCCGCCTCTCGTCGCTGGAAGAGGCTGGAGGCCGCCAGTACCCGCATTGTGCTCTCCGGCGGTGGAACGGGCGGCCATGTCAATCCGGCGCTGGCCATCGCAGAGGGCATAAAATCACGTGAGCCCGAAGCCCGCTTTCTTTACATCGGTGTAAAAAATAAAGCTGAAAGTGTAATCGTTAACAGAGCGGGATATGAGCTTCGTTTTGTCGTCTCGGAGGGATATCCCGGCCTTAGTCCTTCTTTGCGAACTTTGCGTTTTCTCCTTAAGCTCGGCTTCGGAATCGCTCAATCCATCATTATTCTGGCCGCGTTTTCTCCCAAGTGGATAATTGCGACGGGCGGCTACGTGAGCGCGCCCGTTATTATTGCCGCAGTAATATTGAAAAAGCTTAAAATTGCGCGGGTGCAAATTTTTCTACACGAGCAGAACAGCATTCCCGGCCAATTGAACGCATTAATGGGAAGGTGGGCTGACAAGGTCCTGCTTACGTTTCCCCAGACCCTTTCTTTTTTCCCTAACGCAACGCTTGTGGGATATCCCATACGCCACTCGATAGTTCCCATCCCACTGGAGCAGGCGCGAAAAAGGCTATCCTTCGAAATCCCGCAGGGCCGGGATGTGATATTCGCCTTCGGAGGATCCCAGGGAGCGCGTACGATAAATCGTGCGATAGTCGATGCGCTTCCTTTCCTTCTGCCTTACAGGGACAGGCTGTTCATAATACACGGCTGCGGCCTCGCCGGCTCTGTTGAATACGATGCGGCGGCGGACACCGGACGGCGGATCGAAGAAACGCTTTCCCTGGAACAAAGGGCTTTGCTTGCGGAGTTATATTACCGGCAGGACTATTTTCACAATATCGCCGACATTTATTCGGTTAGTTCGCTAATCGTATGCAGAAGCGGCGCTGGAAGCCTCAACGAGATTTCGCGCATCGGGAAACCCGCCCTGCTGATCCCGAAAGTGAATCTGCCGGGCGATCACCAGGTGATGAACGCCCGAGCCATGAAAAGCGTTGGAGCCGTCGAAGTGCTGTTTGAAGACACAGTTATGGAGAACGGAGAACTGATCGAGAAGCTGGACGGGCGAGTTCTAGCGCAAAAGGTTTTATCCCTGATTGAAGACCCGGCGCGGTTGCGGCTGATGGGTGAAAGGAGCAGGGATTTTCTGAGGCGCAAGGCCATCGAGCGGATATTGAGCGAAATCTATGGAGATATGCGCTTTGTGGATGGCAACGGCTATCAGGCAATACCTTTTAGAGACCTGGTACGAAACGCCCGGCTCCTGCAAATGTTTTCCACCGCGTATAGTCTTTCCGGGCGCAGTTTCGACCCGGCTTCCGTGGTGGAAGACCCCGACGACCTTGCCTATTACCGTCACAGGGCAGCGGGGCTGCTCAGCCGCAAAGGATGGCAGGAACGCAACCTTGGTGTCAAACTGATCGGTCTTACAAGGTACAGGGAAAAAATTCCGACCCTGCTTAAAATGCTCTCCGACAGGACCCCGGTAAGCAAAATAAAAAGATTTTTTGGAGGAGATTTCGAGCAAGTCGGGTTCATTCGCAGAAACATAGTTCAAGCACTTCAAATTATTGACCATTTCGATTCTGATGTTGAACAACATTTGCTTGCCGCCCTTGAGGACCCATATTTCGAGGTTCGCACCCAGGTTTGCCACAGCGCCGCTCATTTCGGTCCATTTGTGGCGGGGAAAAAGTTATGGATAAAGGGGATTGTCGAGCGCCTTGATGATGATTGTTTCGAGGTGGTTGTCGAGGCAGCCAAAGCCCTGGGTGAGATAGGGACTGATTGGGAAGCTGCAAAGACGCTCTTTTCCATGAATGAATCACACTACTGGCAGGTGCGCAACGCGGCTTTGTACGGACTGAAGCGAATGATCGAACGGGGAGTGGTCGAGGCCTCTGACGAGCTGTTCTCCAGGGCCTCGTCTTTCATGCTGACCTCTACGGATTTCAGGCCTCATTTCGAGATAAAGGAAACATACGCGGCAATCCGGAAGTGCGCAAGAGAGTGCAAATCCGAGCACCATTCGCCTGATCCAGCCGCTTTATCCAGTCAGGTTTCCAGGAAAATTCAATGATTTACGAAATCTGCAATTTTCTTCTCCCGCTTTCCGAGAGTTTTTCATTCTGCAGGCTGGTAAACTATATTAGCTTCAGGGCTATAATGTCGGCTCTAACAGCGGTCATACTAATTTTCCTTTTCAGCAGGCATTTTATTCTATTTATCCACAGGCACTGCTTTCTGGAACAAGTCCGCGAAACCGGAGTTCGTTCGGCATTCGAGAAGAGCGGCACTCCTACGATGGGCGGAGTGCTCATAATCGGGGCCGTACTCGTTTCGATGGCCATCTGGGGCAACTGGCGCAGCCCCTTCATGCTCTGCTCTGTCGCGGGGATGGTCTGGTTCGGACTGCTCGGCCTTTGGGACGACGTGTCCAAGGTGCGGTTGAAAAGCGGAGACAGGGGACTTTCAGAACGCACCAAGCTCTTTTTGCAGGGGTTTTTCAGCCTTGTTTTCGCCTGGATTTGCGTTGGGCCTTACGCGCCCCTTGGAAGTGCGCTTGCCACGAAAGTCTGCGTTCCATTTTACAAATACCCGCTCGCCGACGTTGGACCCTGGCTCTACGGGCTGTTCATATTCCTGTTCGTTATCTTTGTTTCCAACGCTGTGAACATAACCGACGGTCTCGATGGTCTTGCCATTACGCCCTCGATTTTCGTTGTAGCCGTGCTGGGCATCTTCGCCTACGTTGAGGGCAACCGGATTTACTCGAGTTATCTCTACTACCCGTTTTTGCGCGGGGCCGGCGAGTTGATGATTTTCGGGGCGGCATTCGTTGGCGCCGGCCTGGGGTTTCTATGGTATAACGCCTACCCTGCCCAGATCTTTATGGGAGATACGGGCTCGCTTGCCATCGGAGGCACGATGGCTGTGATGTCGGTCCTGTTGAAACAAGAGCTGCTTTTCCCTCTTTTGGGCGCCTTGTTCATCGCCGAAGCCATCAGCAGCCAGGTGCAGGATAAAATAGGCGTGAAATGGATCGGACGGCGGATTCTTTTCCGCGCCCCTCTGCACCATAACCTGCAGCACAAGGGGATGGCCGAAACCAAGGTCGTGATACGTCTTTGGATCGTTGCAGGCCTTCTCGCCCTCATCTCGCTTGCCACTCTTAAACTGCGATAATTTCTTCCAGCCGCAGCAAATTTGTTCCCCTTTGCAGCCTTTTGACTGAAGAATCCTTAGAATAACCACATACTCGAATCGGATGGCAGAGCCGCCTGATATTGGATGAGCGCCGGTTTGTGTTAAATTTGGCAACCTCAGGAGTAGGGAGATGAACAATGCTCTCAGGAACTACTGCTCGGGGGTCAAGGCATTCCTGATTACGCGGTTGTCTCTTGGTTCAAACAGGAAAAGCACCGCAGCGAGCGATATTAATTTCGACCTCTCGGATAAGAACACATTTTTCGCCTGGCAGCGAAATCACATGGCGAACGAGCGAACGTTTCTATCTTGGTGCCGCACGGGGATTTCACTAATAGGGTTCGGTTTCATTATCGAGCGCTTTGACGTTTTAATCAGGGAGATTAGATTTGCAGCAATCCCCGGCATGAACGAACATCTGAACCGTGTGCCCAGCACGCGCTATTTGGGGATGGCTGCCCTGGGACTGGGTGTGGTGATCGTAGTTCTTGCCGGCTGGCGCTTTTACGACATCCGGAAACATATAAACAATGGAGACCTAAGCTTTTCCGCTGCGCCGGACACCTTCCTGTTGAGTTCGGTTCTTCTCACGGTTGGGGCCGCGTTCGTTTTTTTCGCTTTCTATTTTTAGGGTCTGCATATAGAAGTTGTTATCAGGCGGGCGCGAACTATCAGATCCAGGGCAATACAACGGGGGAGGCAATGAACGTACTTATCGCAGGCGCGGGAGCGCTTGGCAGTTTGATCGGGGCACGGCTCTCGAAGACACGCGCATCCATTTCGCTTTTCAGCACAGACCGTGAACACATGGAGGCTATTCGGCGGGGCGGGCTCCATATTGAGGAACTTGACGGAACTGTACGCAACTATCCGCTTACAACCTGTTTCGAAGCTGACAAACTCCCGCACAACCCTGATCTGGTGCTCGTCCTTGTAAAGTCGTATGCGACTCAGACAGCTTTATCGCCTGTGCACAGGGTCTGTTCGGCCTCCACTATTTTCCTGACCCTGCAGAATGGAATAGGAAACTGGGAGCGCATAGCCGAAATCACGGGCAAAGAGGCCGTCCTTGCGGGCAGCACCGCTCAGGGATCGACTCTGCTCGGACCGGGCTTAATACGACACGGCGGTAACGGGCCTACCTATATCGGCGAACCTGAGGGGCACGCATCCGAAAGGGTCGGACGGTTAGTGGAATTATTCCGGGAAGCCGGACTGGTGGCCGAACCGAGCGACGAGGTGGCTCGGCTCATATGGGAAAAGCTCGTCGTTAACGTCGGGATAAACGCTATCACCGGCCTGACCGGCATACGAAACGGCTTTATCGCGGAGATGCAGGAGGCGACCGACCTGTGCCGCTCCGCCGTCGAAGAGGCAATAATAGTAGCCCGATCGAAAGGTTTTCCGTTTGAAATGGACATGGTCCGGCGGGTAATCGATGTCGCCAGGGCCACTGGCAGAAACCGTTCGTCGATGGGGCAGGATGTAGACAAGAAAAAGAAGACCGAAATCGATGCAATAAACGGCGCAGTAGTGCGTTTCGGGAAAGAAGCGGGAATTCCGACCCCTGTCAATGAGACGCTCACATCACTGATGAAGGTGCTCGAAGCTCAATACACCAGTCAAAAGACGCCGTAACGGGCTCCAAGAGGCGCCACGGAAGGGATTTCCAGACGCCGTGAGCCCGGAGGTTACAGGAATTCGCAGGGAGTTAAGGTTTTTTTCTTTTTATAAAATTATCCTTGAACTGATATATAATCCCGCCTGTATCTGGGGGATTTGTTCGGCTTTCGGCCGGACATGTCAGGCATCAACCAACCGGGCAGGCTCCATGCCGCTCGAGTAAAAGAGGAGAGCCAAATGAGCAAAAAAGTTACCGTTCCCGAGATGATGGCAGCCAAAGGCAAGCGCAAGCTGAGCGAGATTACCGCATACGATTACCCTACTGCGTTGTGGGCGGACAAGAGCGGAGTCGATATGCTGCTGGTCGGCGACTCGCTTGCGATGGTCGTTTTGGGCCAGGAGGACACACTTTCAGTAGGAATGACTGAAATGCTCCATCACACCCTGGCGGTCAGCAGGGGTGCAAGCCGGGCCATGGTAATCGGCGATATGCCTTTCATGTCCTATCAGGCGAGCGTGGAACAGGCGCTCATAAATGCCGGCCGTTTCATGAAGGAAGGCAGAGCGAGTGCTGTAAAACTGGAAGGGGGAGCAAGGGTGGTCCCACAGGTCAGAGCGATGGTGGAAGCCGGGATTCCGGTGCAGGGCCACCTGGGTCTGACCCCCCAGAGCGCAGCCCAATTCGGAGGTTTCAAGGTGCAGGGGAAAACCGCCGAAGCGGCCAAAGTGTTGATCGATGACGCACGGGCGCTGGCTGAGGCCGGATGTTTCAGCATAGTCCTCGAGGCCATTCCTTCCTCGATCGCAGAGATGATCACCGAGGCGGTGCCGATACCAACCATTGGCATCGGGGCGGGACCGTCGTGCGATGGGCAGGTGCTCGTTATTCATGATGTACTGGGGCTTTTCGACAGGTTCGTGCCTCGCTTCGTAAAAAAATACGCAAAGCTTGACGAAGTCATCATCGAAGCCTTGGGCAAATACAAAGAAGAGGTGGAGCAGGGCATTTTCCCGGGACCCGAACATGGGTTCATAATCGACGAGCGGGAAGTAGAAAAGCTGGAAAAGTAAAAAGTGAACCCTCATCGTGTCAGGTTCGCGCTTGAAGCATGAACCCATGTTTGATGCGTATAGTTCGCGCCCGATTCTTTGTGAGGGCGCACAGTGAAGGGTGAAGGATTCAACTTTCACCCTTCTAGCTTTACATTCGAACCCCACGGTACGCCTTCCCCCATCCCCTTTAGAAAAAAACACTATCCCCAAATACAGTCCTTTCCTTTCGGGATTACTGTCTACACCTGATTCAAAAAAGCGAATCATCGAGTTAAATTGTCGTCAAGTTATCCCGCTCCAAAACCCCCGTTCACTTTTGCGATCCTCAACCTAGAGCCAGGTCCCCCCGCCTGGCTCCTTCTTTTTTTTTGCGTTTGGTTGGACAGGATTTACATAATTAACAGAAATGACTATTAATTGGAGAATTTAGGAAGAATTTAGGAATTCGGGAATCAATCCCTGAATCCCTCAATTCGCAATCCCTTAATTTTTGGTTATTTCTAGGTCTGTGGGCCCCTGTTGATCTTTTTGATTTCTATCCGCAAGGAGACCTCATGAAGGTTCTTGTCGCAATTATCGTCTTTCTGGCTGTGGCCGCCGGGGCCGGGGCCATATTCGTCTGGTTCGGGTTCTTCAATATCTCCGCCCGTGTCCCGCATTGGGACATTACTCTTGAAGCCATCGAGGTTCTGCGCGACCGGTCGATTATCGTCAACAGCCGGGATGTCAAAACTCCTCCCATGGCGGGCCCGGCGTTGGCGCCGAAAGGGGCGGGCTTATACCAGGAAACGTGCATCTATTGCCACGGGGCCCCCGGGATCTCGGCTCATCCCTTTTCCCAGGGCCTTTATCCCGCTCCGGCGGATTTACTTTCCGGTGCCATACAGAATGAATGGAATGATCCGCAACTGTACTGGATTGTGGAAAATGGCCTCAAACTGACCGGAATGCCCGCTTTTGGCTCAAATTACGAGAAAGACGAAATAGCAGCCTTGATCGCTTTCGTCCGGCGGCTCCCCAAAATTTCTCCCGGTGAGTACGATCAGATGGCAGGATCGAGTGGAAAGTGAAAAGTGATGAGTGAAGGGTGAAGAGTGAAAATCTCATCCTTCCAACTTCACCCTTCACACTTCAGGCTACGCCCGGCTACTTTTCTCGTTTGACGCTCTCGATAATCACCGGTGTTACAGGCACATCTTGAAACTGTCCGGAATGCCCGGTCTGAACGCTCTTTATCTTGTCCACGACGTCCATACCGTCAATAACCTTGCCGAAAACCGCATAGCCGAAACCGGCAGATGAATTGTCCCTGTGGTTAAGAGACGCATTGTCCACGACATTTATGAAGAATTGGCCGGTCGCGCTGTCAACGATCATTGTTCTCGCCATTGCGATGGTCCCTCGGTCGTTCTTAAGCTCCGCGCTCGCTTCATTCTTGACAGGGGCATTGGTTGGCTTCTGTTTCATATCCGGCGTAAACCCGCCTCCCTGGATCATGAAATTGCCAATAACCCGATGGAAGATCGTCCCGTCGTAGAATCCGGCATCCACGTACTGCAGGAAGTTTTTCACTGTTTCGGGGGCTTTGCCGGGCCAGAGTTCGATCTTGATCTGGCCAAGAGACGTCTTCATCAGGACTACCGGATTTGCGGGCTGAGCCTTTTCATCCGTACCGGCCGCTGAGGCGAAGTTTTGCAATATCAGCGAGCAACAGGAGATGAGGACCAGTAAAAACGTGTACTTCAAATAAGCCATTTTCTACTCCTTTGGATAAATGTTAAGCATTGATACGTATTGAGTCCGAATTTCCAAAAAGTGAAGGCGAAGGACAATGAGGGCAACCACGGATTTCACGAATATTCACGGATTGGTTTTTTGTTTTCATCAGCGCACCACACGCTTCCAGTGCAGATCTTTGTGCTTGAAGTTGGGTAGAAGCGCCAGCCGCAAGCCCGTAATGGCCAGATAGCCGATCATCTGAGCGATATGGGTATCGTTGAATTCGGATACGACCTTGGAGTCGGTGATCACGGCGTCGTCCGACAAGGTCTGTGACGAGAGTATCGACCAAGTTGCCCTTGTAGAGTACCTCGAACCTTCGCTGCTGTTGTACGGTGTGGCCTCTTTTCGTCAACTCGATGACAAGAGCATTTTCATAGGCTTTCTCGTTCAGACCCGGTTTGAGGGTGTTAAGGACCCTCATTGCCGCTCCGATTATAGACTCGCTCAATTCCTTGTGAATCATTTTATCCGTGACCATCCGTGTTATCCGTGGTTTAAATCTCCGAATCGAGTTGGGGAAACGTGATGATAAAAAAGCTGAGCACAAGGGGCGTGGCCCCCGATTATCTCAGGGCAGCGGCCGAACAGTTCGCCCGGGTAGACCGCATTGCGGAAATCACGCAATTCGGGGCCGGAAACATAAACGATACGTATCTTGTGTCCACCCCTTCGAATCGAGAAAAACACTTCATTCTTCAACGCATAAACCGGCGTGTATTTAGCACGCCTGAATTAATAATGCAAAACCTTCGCGTCTTCTCCGAGCACGTCTCGGAGTCCCTGAGGCGCAATCCGACGGCCGGGCGCCGGTGGGAAATGCCGCGCCTCCTGCTGACAGCCTGGTTGCAAGACCATTGGATCGACCCGGGCGGTTGCTTTTGGCGCGCGCTCAGCTTCATAGAGAACTCGGAATCGTTTGATTCGGTCATCGGCCTTGAGCATGCAGCCGAGGTCGGGTATGCCATAGGGCTTTTCCACACCCTTGTGAGCGACCTGCCTGCAAACAGGCTTAAGGATACGCTGGAAGGCTTTCATATCACCCCGATCTATCTGAGGCGCTATCTGGAAGTGCTGGAAAAACACCTCGCCCCTGCGTCCGCCGATGCGGCTTACTGCATGAATTTCATAGACAGGCGAAAAGAGTTCGCGCCAATTCTGGAAAAGGCCAAAGCGGAGGGGAGATTGCCGCTCCGGATCATTCACGGCGATCCTAAAGTGAGCAATGTAATGATCGATACCGGCACAGGGCTGGCCGTTAGCATCGTGGACCTGGACACCGTCAAGCCAGGTCTGGTTCATTATGATATAGGCGACAGCCTGCGTTCTTGCTGCAATCCGCTTGGAGAAGACCCGGGAAAGCCCGATGAGGTCCGTTTCGAGCCTGAACTCTGCAGGGCCTTGCTGCGGGGCTATGTTTCCATGGCCAAAGGCTTTCTCACCGAATACGACCGTGAATTCATCTACGATTCTATCCGCCTCATAGCCTACGAGTTGGGAATGAGATTTTTTACCGACTACCTGGAGGGGGATGTTTATTTCAAGGCAAGGGACCGCCTGCATAACCTCCGAAGAGCGATGGTGCAGTTCCGCCTTGTCGAAAGTATCGAGTCGCAGGCCCAAGCTTTGCGCGGGATTATCAGGGAGGCAGTGAGCAGAGAAAACAGGACGGAGGACTAGGGACTGAACCCTCACTGCGTTGCGGGTTCGCGGATAACATCGAGAAAGCGCGTTAGATGCTTCAAGTTCGCGGCCGATCTTTGTGAGGCCGCAGGACTGAGTGAAAGCCTCCGGCGCGCTGCGCCGGCCGGGCTGTTTCCATCCCGGATTAGTTGTAAGAGTGTGTCATCATAGATCTTTTTCTTTGCCATGGAAACATCCTGGAAACATTATGAGAATTTTTGTTTTCTGCCGTCGTAGCCCGGTTGAGTCAAAGTGAGCACCACAAACATTTTCCGCTCGACGACGCGGGCCGTTAGCAGGACTGAGGACTGGGGACTGAGGACTGAGTAAAAGCCGAAGAAAGCGGCTTGCCATCTCACTCTGCCGATGCCCTTGATCCCTTTCTCCATCATGGAAACAAAATGGAAACAAAATGGAAACATATGGAAACATCATGGAAACATCATGGAAACATCATGGAAACATATGGAAACTTTTTGGGAGATTGTTTCCATTTGCGTTCACCACAGAGACGGGGCATAGACAGGCCATGGAGAGACGCAAGGGCTATCACCGCAGAGAGCGCAGAGGACGCGGAGAAAGCAAGTCGAACGAATACAAAACTAAAAGAGCCAAATCACTGTTTGCTTAAGGTTTTGTTACATGTCTATTTTCTTTTCTCCGCGCTCTCTGCGCCTCTGCGGTGGATTTGCTGTTTTCCCGAATAGTCTGGCACACTCTGAGAGGTCGTGCAAAACGGCAACCAGAAACGGCAATAGATGTGGCAATAGAAACGGCAACCGGAAGAGGAAAAAAGAAAAAAAGCGGTGAATCGTGAATCGTGAATCGTGAATGGGACAAAGTCAGATGAACTGAGGAGGCAGGGAAGCAGTCGAACTTTAGCGTCGCCCCACGCGAAGGCTGTGTGAGAAGACCCCTCTTACGAAGGCAAGTTCATGGTCAAAAAGCATTTTGAGAGTAAAAATGGTCGATTATGGCCGCTCTTTCCCCGGGCAGCAGTGATTTGGCAAGGACCGACCTAATGCCGTTAGCCATGCTAATCTGGAGTCAGGCCGAAGGCGAGAGGATGGCCTCTTTTAAGCTCTGGCTCAAGGTATGTTTTAAGGTAATTCACTTACAGAGGGTGAGTCAAATATCGACGCCTAAAGTGGACCAGTTTAAAGGCCGATTGATAATTCACTTCTGTCCTTTGTCGCTTATCAATTAAGATTCTATATGCAAGTCGTATGTTGAAAAGTCGCATGGTTCACCTGTTGGTAAGTTCCCATTACCTTCAAGTAGGGCATCAGCCACCATCATTGAAAACCCAGTTCCGAATAGCGCGTAAAAAAGCAACCCTGAAGTCAGTAGCTCATCTTCGTTCCCATTTCCAGTTGGAGCGGGTTTTCGCCCGCATTCTTCCCACGCTTGATCCACACAGGTGCTCACGTGCAGCGTCTTAAGCTAAATATCTAGGATTCTCAGCCACTTGTCACTTAAGCACCGATGATTACCATTTTTCTGTAAGCTGCTTTTCTACAAGCTGCTGCGGAATCAGCTAACATGTGGATGGCACCATGGCCATTGCGGGGAATCGTAATCATTAGAGAAGTTGTATCCCATGAAGTCAACCCTCACTTCCGGGATGTGATCATAACGTATCGACCTCGCAACATTGCGGTGGGAACAAGGAGGTAAAGATGGCTATGAGACGAGAGATAATCCGCGTTGAGCCCCTGGCGACGTTCCTGGACAAGTATAAGGCGCCAACCTCGACAGTGACGAAGCACGGCGACACGATTTATGTGACGGGCGCGCCTCCTTTCGACCCTGAGACGGGGGAGATCTTCACAGGAGCCATCGAGCGCCAGACCGAACTCGTGCTGCAGCAGATGAAGCTCTGCGTCGAGACGGCCGGCTCATCCCTCGACAACGTGCTCAAGGTGAATGTGTATGTCACTTCCGTCGACATGTTCCCCGCCGTCAACGAGGTCTATCGGCGCTTCTTCCCCAAAGACCTTCCTGCGCGGATCTTCATCAATGTCCCAGCCTGGAACGGCGGCTTCGACATCGAGGTGGATTGCGTGGCGGCGGTCTGAGGCAAGCTGCACCGTCATAGTCACCGGAAGAGGAGCGTGTCGTGTTTGCAGTGATCTTCGAAGTGCTGCCAAACAAGGCGAACTGGGATAACTACCTTGGCAACGCAAAGATGCTCCGCCCTGAGCTGGAGCAGGTAGAGGGCTTCGTCGACAACATCCGTTACAAGAGCTTAACGAGGGATGGCTGGATCCTCTCCTTGTCGAGCTGGCGGGACGAGAAGTCCCTCGTGCGTTGGCGCACCCGCATGCGCCACCACGAGGTCCAGCAGAAGGGCCGCGACGAAATCCTGGCCGACTACCACCCCCGTGTGGGGCAGATCACTGCGGACGACCGGCTCCCGGAAGGCTGCACGCTTGCTGAGCAGCGGCTCGACGAGACAGAAGTCGGCGAGGGGACGGCCGTCACGCTGATCACCGCAACTCGGCCGCCTGAGTGGAAGGAGACGAATAATCCTTATGACTGCGCGGAATGGCTTGGGCTGAACCCCTGGGCTGCCGACAGCACGTCATGGCACCAACTCTTTGAGATGCGACCAAGAGAGATGTGCCAATGCCGAACGTAGCCAACAAATCGAACTCGAGGCGGCTTCGAAGTCGTGGCTGCTCCTGACGGCATCGCTCGTTTCTTCGTTGATCATGCTCGACTCCAATATCGTGGCGGTCTCCCTGCCGGCGATCGGCCGGTCGCTCGGGGCCTCTTTCACCGATGTCCAGTGGGTGATCAGCGCCTACGTCCTCACCTACGCCGCCCTCCTCATGGCGTCAGGCAACTATGCAGACCTTCGAGGCCGCCGGAAGTCCATGCTGATCGGCCTCGTGGTGTTCGCAGCCTCGTCGGCGGCGTGCGGCGTGGCGACGAGTTCGCTGCTGCTGAACATCGCCCGCGCGGCCCAGGGGGTGGGGGGCGCCTTCCTGGTGACGGCGTCCCTTGCGATTTTGTCGAACGCCTTCACCGGCGCGGGACGCGCTCGCGCCTTCGCGTTCTGGGGAGCGAGCCTCGGCATAGCGCTGGTAATAGGGTCGATCATCGGCGGCGTGATCACGAACTACTTCGGATGGCGGTGGGCGTTCCTGGTCAACGTCCCCGCGTGCGCCATCCTCGTCGCCGGGACCCTGAAGTTCATTGGCGAGTCTCGCGACCCTAACGCCAAACGCCTCGACGTTCTCGGCACGGTCACGTTCAGTGCGGGCCTCGCGCTCCTCATCTGGGCCCTCATCGACGGGAACGACGCGGGGTGGTCAAGCCCGACCATCGTCCTGCGCCTTGTGGTCGCCTTCGTGTTCCTGGTCGCCTTCGTCTTTGTGGAGGTCCGTCAGGGCCGCCCGATGGTGGAGTTCGGGTTGTTTCGCAGTAGGACGTTCGTCGGTGCGGTGCTCGCGATGATCGGCTACGGCGCGAGCGCGCAGGTCATGATCTTCTTCCTTCCGCTATACCTGCAGAACGCCTACAGGTTTGAGCCTCTGGCGGCTGGCATTGCGATGATCCCCTTTGCGCTGCCGATGGTGCTTGCCCCGCGGGAGACGCGCCGGCTCGCGACCCGTTACTCGGGGCGTACGCTTCTTGCCGCCGGCTTGGCGATCACCGCCGCCGGGAATGCCGCGTTCTGGCTCGTTGCCGAGTCCCATCTGCCATACAGCCTGTTCCTGGTCGCCATGCTGGTCGCCGGCTGCGGCGCCGGCCTGCTCAACGGGCAGACCGTGAAAGTCCTGCAGAGCGCGGTTCCTGAGGATCGCGCTGGCATGGCTTCGGGTATCGCTAGCACGACGCGCTTCATCGGGATCCTCGTCAGCGTCGCGGCACTCGGTGCCGTCCTCGCCGACGTGGCGCGGGACCGGTTCGTTGTGGGTGCCACCAAGATCGGACTGTCGGCCGACACTGTGCGCGAGGCTGCTGCTCGTGTGACATCGGGTGATCTTTCCGGATTGCTGGCGGCCGCACTGCCCGGCGTGCGCGAGTCGCTGCGCTCCGTCGCGCTGGCGGCCTACGGGGCCGGCTTCGCGTCGGCGGCCCTGGTGGCAGCCTGCGTGGCATTCGCGGCTTGCCTGCTCGCCTTCCGCTTAATTAGCGGCGAAGAGACCGCGCCGCCCTCTGCACCGCCGCCTGCGAAGCTGCCGTGCAAGTTCATTGATTGCCGCGACCCTCTCTGAATTCGGAGGCGTCGGGCTCCAAGAGACAGGCCCGGCTGATCGCGGCGGCCGGAATCCGACGACCCACCGGCAATCCGAAAGGAAGATGACCATGACAAGCTCGCTCATCGATCCGTACAACGATTTCATTTCCCAGGGAGGCAAACTATGGGATCGCTTGAAGACTGTTGTGAAGCAAATGGTTTCGAAGCCGCGATTTATCGGGACCGTTTTGAGTGCTGCGATGGGAGCGCTGTTGGCCACTTATTCCGAGCCCGGAGTTGTAGCAGACGGCTTCTTTTGAAGTTAAAATTTCTCTCTTTGAACTTGACAATTGGAGAGCGGAAATCCTCAACTTTTTCTGATCATAATAGAAGAGAGGCAAAAAGGCAGCGAATGGTGATTAGTGAGAAAGTGAGCAGGGCAGGGGGCAGGGGGCGGGAAACAGGGGATGCCGCCAGTAATTTCGCGTAAACTTGTTTATTGGCTGGATCATACCGGCGATACTCGCTGAATGGATCAGAGTTCCAGAATGGGAAGCTACCCGCTCGAAGTGTATCCTGTCATTTTTAAAACGGATATTTTGCCGGGAAAAAAGTTGAATTTCAGAACCGCTGTTAGCTCCTTTCCTGAAGCTTTCTCTCAAGCCATGCAGGATTCCGGCGCATAGGCAAGACCGCGATTACGTAGGCAATGTCGCCTGCAATTTCGTAGTAAACCGCGTAGGGAAATCTCTTGGAAAGCATTCGGTAGAGGCCATGTTGTCTTACATGAACGCCTGCGTGGATAACCAGGGACTCGATATCGGCAAATAAACTATCCCAAAAGTATTCACCGATACCGGATTCTCTTTGCTCATAGAAAGCTTTGCCATCGTTTAGGTCATCAGCGACCTCTTTCATTACGATGACATCTTTGACTTTCATGACTTACGGCTAGCCCTCAATCTCTCAAGAGAAATGAATTCCGCTTCACCGGTTTCGATCTTTCTTTTTCTTTCTTCGAGGATGTCCCGATGCCACTCCGGGGATTCGATTTCAGCTTCTTCATCGAGGAGCGAATCCCAAAGTGCCTCCATGGCCAGAAGACGCTCAATTCTACTCATTTTCTTAATTTCCAGTGTATTCATTTGGGCTCCTTGCACCAGACAATTTTATATTAATCACAGTTAGTGTCAATGAGCAGACGGTTTTCTAACTGAAATTGCCCTGAATTAGCGTGCAGTGTGGCCCGTCGGAAATTCGGCGCTTCTCTTCAGAGATTGGAAAAGGACCGCTCGATACCAGCTTCATTACTATGCTCCCCTCTTAACATAAAAGTTTCAGTATTTAGTATTAACTACCGGATTGCTGTCAACAGACTGGAACGTCGGTCTATAAAAAGGTATTTCGGTAGACTATTTACCCAATTCCTTCCCGCTAAAATCCCCCTTGACATTCGCTGTGATTGCCTCATTAATATCCGAATCCGAAAATTAAAAAAGCCAAACCTATCGTGAGATAGGGACGGAAAGGCACGGGTCTCTCTTTAATTCAATTTCCTGTATTTCTGAGATAGCCGGGTTGCACTGCCGCTGAGGTTGGAAGCGCCCGGCTTTTTTTTATTTCGTGCCTGCCGCAATGCGCCAGCCTTGGTGAAATCACGATGAAGGGCACTTTGCTGACCTGATGCCAGAGACCAGAAAGCCCTAAATTTGAACGGACAATTATGCAGATGCCGGTTCTTTTTTGTTGGCTGGCAAATCGGGGTTCAACACATCAATAGAGGGTACGAAAAAATGAAAAGAGGAAAAGGATTTTTACATGGGGTGGTTATTGGCATATTGGTCTTCATCTGCATGGCGTGGGCGCTTGGGAACCCATCCGCTTCCCAGGCTGAGATCCTCACTATGTACAGCTTCAGCGGTGGAAGCGATGGAGCTCAATTTACGGCTCTCACGCTCTCGGGGTCCACGCTCTACGGGGTGACCTACGGAGTGGTAGAAACCGCCGACAACGGAACTATTTTCCAGATAAACACAGATGGCGCAGGGTATAAGGCGCTGTACAGCTTCGGCAGTGTTGCAAACGATGGGGCTAATCCTTTGGGCCCCCTGACCCTCTCTGGGTCCACGCTCTATGGAGTGACCGCTAATGGAGGGTACTATGGCGCCGGCACGATTTTTCAAATAAACACGGCCGGCACAGGGTATAAAGTGCTGTACAGCTTCAGCACTTATGGAACCGATGGGCTTAATCCTTCCGGCTCCCTCATTCTCTTGGGGGCCACGCTCTACGGGGTGACCTCTGGTGGAGGCGACTATGGCTACGGCACGATTTTCCAAATAAACACGGACGGCACAGGGTACGGGGTGCTGTGCAGTTGTGGCAGTTCTGTATACTATGGGGTTGCTCCTAACCCTAACGGCCCACTGACCCTCTCGGGGTCCACGTTCTACGGAGTGAGCACTATGGGAGGCTACTATGCCTCCGGCGCGATTTTCCAGGCAAACACGGACGGCACAGGATACGAGGTGCTGTACAACTTCAACGGCGTAACCGGCACAAGCAGTGAGGCTTCTCCTTACGGCTCCCTCATTCTCTCTGGGTCCACGCTCTACGGAGTGACCTCTGGTGGAGGTACTCACGGCTACGGCACGATTTTCCAAATAAACACGGACGGCACAGGGTATAAAGTGCTGCACAGCTTCGACGGCGAAAGCGACGGGAAGTGGCCTTACGGCTCCCTCATTCTCTCGGGGTCCACGCTTTATGGGACGACCTCTTATGGAGGTATTGACGACTACGGCACGATTTTCCAAATAAACACGGATGGCAAAGGGTACGAGGTGCTGGACAGCTTCGACGGCGGAAGCGATGCGGCTTATCCTCAAGGCTCCCTCACCCTCTCGGGATCCACGTTTTATGGGACGACCTTCAATGGTGGGAAAGCCAACGACGGTACGATTTTCTCCCTGACACTCGGCGGCACACCTACAGTTGACGGTACCTGCGGTAGCAGCAACGGCGGTACTTTCACCTCCGCTCCGACCGCCAAGCTTTGCAGTGCTGGAAATCCCACCACGGTTAGCGGGTCAGGCCCATGGTCCTGGACATGCCAGGGGGTGAACGGCGCTACGAATGCAGGTTGTTCGGCTAATGTCCAACCAGCAGGCTGTCAACGGTGTCTGCGGAAGCAGCAACGGCGGCACGTTCACCTCAGCCCCTACCAGCTTTTTCTGTAGCGCGGGAACTGCCACAACGGTTAGCGGGTCAGGTCCTTGGTCCTGGACCTGTACGGGCGCAAATGGGGGTAAGAATGCAAGCTGTTCGGCCAAGGTACAATCACAAGGGGTAAACGGCGCCTGCGGTTCTGCAAACGGAGAAGATTTGCTCAAGGCTCCTACATCAAACCTTTGCAGTACCGGCAAGGCTTCCAAGGTAGCGGGGACAGGCCCTTGGGACTGGACGTGTGCGGGGTCAAATGGAGGGGCAACCGCGAGTTGTTCGGCCAATCTCGAAGTCAACGGCGCCTGCGGTTCAGCAAAAGGGAAGAGTTACCTCACGACCCCGACAATAGAGCTTTGCAAGACCGGCACGCCTTCCTCAGTTAGTAATAACGGGCAGTGGAACTGGACCTGTGCAGGGTCCAATGGCGGCGGCACAGCGAACTGTTCGGCCAAAATAGAGGTAAAGGGAGCCTGTGGTTCTGCGAACGAGGAGAGTTTCCTCACAGAGCCGACATCAGACCTTTGCACTGCGGGAACGGTCTCCAAAGTTACAGGGAAAGGACCGTGGGAGTGGAGCTGCGAGGGTTCAAACGGTGGCTCCAAGGCAAGTTGTTCGGCAAAGCTCGAAGTTAACGGTTCCTGCGGTTCAGCGAGCGGAGAAAGTTTGCTCAAGGCCCCAACATCAGACCTTTGCGGTGCAGGCAAGGCTACCAAAGTTACGGGAACTGGACCGTGGAACTGGACTTGTGAGGGGGCAAACGGTGGCACCACAGCGAGCTGTTCGGCTAATGATCTTAATAGAGGAATTCTTAGATATTAAATATCCGCATTTTGGCAAGGGTCTTAGACTAATCTCTTGCAGTTTGCCTCAGGAATAGGCTTAAAGCACTCCCCGATAGAAGGCCAGTCTTTTGGCACAGGGATGGAATATTCCCACGATAGCTTGCTGTTCCTCCGGGCTGAGAGGGCTGAAGCTTCGGCCTGTTTCGGCAAGCGTGCGAACATGAGAACTGTTGGAGCAACCGATTATGGCGACAGCGATGGGCTGTGATAAGGCGAATCGAATCAGCGTTTCCGGTGTGATGCCAGCGTCCGGCAATATATAGTGGGCGCTGCCAAGCACCTTCATTCCTATCACGGCAATGCCTTTTCCCAGCGCAGCGGGCAACGCCGAATCCATAAATCCGCCAAGTGCCGCCTCGACGGGATTGACAGGCATCATGACGGAATCGACAGGCCATTCACATATGGCTTTCTTCGAGGATTTTGGGGTCGTGATGGCCGGTGACTCCTATAAAGCGCGTTTTTCCATTGTTTTTAGCTTCCACGAACGCCTCCAGCGCCCCACCGGGACGGGAGATTAGTTCAAGGTCTTCCTCGGTTCTTACGTCATGGATTTGCCACAGATCCAGGTGATCAACGCCCATGTTCCTGAGCGTTTGATCGAGATCGGCAAGGGCCCCGCCCTTGCTTCTCGTCGCTGACTTGCCCGCTTGAAAAATCCTGGCTCGATCCTCCGGTTGCTTCGACCAGACCTGTCCGTAATACATCTCACTTCCTGCATAAGCCCGTGCGCAGTCGAAGTAGCCAATCCCCCGGGCGACGGCTTCCCGGATCACCGTCCATGCCTCGTCTTCCTGCCCGTAAGTCCTTAAGACCCCTTCACCGCCCAGTCCTGTGACGGTAACTTCAATTCCTGTCTTTCCAAATGCTCTGGTGGGTATGACACCGATTGGCATGGCGGCATTCTGACTCATCGATAACTCCTTTTTGCTTATTGAAATTCTCATGGAAACAGGTTCAATATAGCGTCCAATACGGCGAGGTGAATGGACTCGTGAGAACCGCTACCGGGAAACGGCAAACAATCGAAAAGGGAAGGCATTCGCGCCCGGGCGAGAGCCTGCGCACATCTACATCTCCTGAGGAAATCATTGTGAGAACCATCGTTGACACCTCCGTTCCACTGACTGAACGCGCAGAAGGCACTGTATTCAAGATACTGGGGGCAATAAGCTTTTCGCACTTTCTCAACGATATGCTCCAGTCCCTGATTCTGGCAATTTATCCCTTGCTGAAAAACACATTTTCTCTGAGCTTCACTCAGATTGGTTTGATCACGTTGACCTATCAGATCACGGCGTCTCTCCTGCAACCCGTGGTTGGGCTCTATACCGACCACTACCCGAAACCCTATTCATTGTCCATCGGCATGTGTTGTACCCTCACCGGGCTGATGGCCCTGGCGTTGGCGCCAAATTACCACATGGTGCTCTTTGCCGCCGCCCTGGTCGGCACCGGCTCATCGATCTTTCATCCGGAATCTTCGCGAGTTGCGCGTATGGCCTCCGGTGGGCGATATGGCCTCGCGCAATCGATCTTCCAGGTTGGAGGCAATACCGGCAGCGCGACGGGACCATTGCTCGCTGCCTGGATCATCATGCCTCAGGGCCAAACCAGTCTGGCTTGGTTCTCGGCCGCCGCCTTGCTCGCCGCTTTCGTTTTATGGCAGGTGGGTGGGTGGTATAAGCAACGGCTATCGCAGAAGAAAAAACAGGCAAAATCTCAGGAATTTGTGCAGGGCGCACTCCCCAGGCGCACTGTGACAGGAGCGCTGCTTGTCTTGATGATACTCATCTTCTCTAAATTCTTCTATATGGTGAGCCTCAGCAATTACTATACGTTCTACCTGATGAAGAAATTCCAGCTTTCGGTGCAAACCGCCCAGATTCACCTTTTCATCTTCTTGTTCGCGGTTGCCGTGGGGACCGTTATTGGCGGGCCGATCGGGGACCGTTTCGGCCGAAAACGCGTGATCTGGGTATCCATTCTGGGAGTTTCGCCGTTTACGATGATACTGCCCCACGTAAGTCTTGCCTGGAATGCGCCGCTTACTTTTATTATCGGCATCATACTTGCCTCCGCTTTTTCAGCGATTCTGGTCTTCGCACAGGAACTCATGCCGGGAAAGGTGGGAATGGTATCAGGGATGTTTTTCGGATTTGCCTTCGGCATGGCGGGCATTGGCGCTGCGGTACTGGGCAAGCTGGCCGATGCGTACGGCATCGAGTTTGTTTATCTGCTGTGTGGGTTCTTGCCGCTGCTCGGGATATTTACAGCTTTTTTGCCTGATATTCGGAAACCTTCTCACTAGACGGAGGACGGAAGACGGAAGACGGAAGACGGAGGACGGAGGACGGAAGACGGAAGACGGAGGACGGAAATCCGTCCTCCGTTCTCCGTCAGCGTGCCTTTGCGACGCTCTTACCGAAAAACCAATACACCCATATCTGGTAGGCAATTACTATGGGTACGAAAACCAGAGCCACTCCGAGCATGATTTCCAACGTCAGAGTACTCGATGATGAGTTGAATGCGCTCAGGCTGAACGCCGGATCGATGCTGGATATGAGCAGATTGGGATACATTCCGCCGACCCCGAAAAGCGTAACCATGACGATGAAAACCGCTGAGGAGAACCAGGCTTTGAGCCATTGAGCCTGCCTGATAAAGAACATTATCCCGATCAGCGCGCCAACGGCGGCAAGAGGGATAACGAACATGGCTGGGGCTTTCATGTAATTGCCATATAGATCGGTTGCGAAATAGGTGGCCCCCAGAAACACTACCGCCACCACGGCAAGCGCAAACCAGAGATTGCCCGCAAGCTTTCCTGCGCGCTCCTTGAGTGCCCCCTCGGACTTGACTGCCAACCAAAGCGACCCATGCACCGTGAAGATCAGGGTGAAGAGAATCCCTCCCGCGAGCCCGTAGGGGTTTAAGAGTGAAATAAGAGACCCATGATAAATTCCGGCTTTATCGATCAAAATACCGCGAAACAGATTGGCGAAAGCCACGCCGAACAGCAAGGCCGGACCGAAGTTTCCTATCCACAGGAGGGCGTCCCAGAACTTTTTCCAGCCCCCTGATGAGAATTTTGACCTGAACTCCATTGATACGCCGCGAACTATGAGGCAAAACAGGATAAGCAGAAGGGCGGAATAGAGGCTGCTGAACATTACTGCGTAGGTCTTGGGGAATGCGGCGAAAGTAACCCCGCCTGCGGTTATCAGCCAGACCTCGTTCCCGTTCCAGTAAGGCGCCATGCTGTTGTAAACGGCACGTTTGTCGTTTTCGTTTTGTGCTATAAAGGGCGCCAGAGTTCCAATCCCGAAGTCGAAGCCGTCCAGGACGAAATAGACAGCCCATAGAATTCCCCAAAGAGCAAACCAGATCGTCTCAAGCATATCCCACCTCCTCGCCGGCCTCACCGGGCAGGGCGGCATCTACCGGCCCTTTTCTCGCGTGGTCCCAGATCAGGTAATAAGCTACTATTCCCAGAAAAGAATAGACAAGCACGAATGCCCCGAAAGAGATCGCCACCTGGGATGCCGCAATCGGAGATACCGCGCTTGAGGTCTTCATCATCCCGTATACCACCCAGGGCTGCCTCCCCACTTCTGCGACCATCCAACCTAATTCAGTGGCCACATAGGGCAGGGGAATAGAAAAGAGGAACACTTTGAGCAGCGCCGGGCGCTCCTCGATTGCGTTGCGCCTGAGCCATCCGATGATTGCCATTAAAAGGAAAAAGAACCCAAGGAGCACCATTACCCGGAATGAGATAAACGTAAAGGTTACCGGAGGCCTTTCGGAGGGCGGAAAAGCTTTCAGACCCTTCACTTGCGCTGTGAAATCATGGAACGCCAGCATGCTCAATGCACCGGGAATTTTGCCGAATTCGACCATGTTGCGTTCGTTGTCGGCATCGGGGATAGCGAACAAGTACTCAGGCGCCGATTTTGTTGTCTCCCAGAGCGACTCCATGGCCGCCAGCTTTGTGGGCTGTATCTTAGCGACCTCACCACCGTGCATGTGGCCTTGTACAACCTCAACGACCGTAAAAATCAGGGCGAATGAAACGGCCAACCGAAACGATTTCTTGAAAAAAGAAAGGTTCTGCTTCTTTAGTAAATGCCAGGCGCTGACGCCCATTACGAAAAAGGCTGAAAGTATGTAGGCGGCTGAAACCGTATGTATGATAGTGTACCATGCAAAGGGCTGGGCAATAACAGCAATGAAATTGTCCAACTCGGCCCGGCCGTTTCGAATGACGAAGCCCACCGGGTGCTGCATCCAGGAGTTTGCGATCAGAATCCATAGCGCCGAAAGGTTCGAGGACAGCGCCACAAGCCAGATGGTTACCGCGTGCGCCTTCGGTGAGAGCCGCTTCCATCCGAAAGCCCATACCGCGATAAATGTGGATTCCAGAAAAAAAGCCACTGTCGCTTCAATTGCCAGGAGTGAACCGAAAATATCGCCGACGTACTCCGAATAGCGTGACCAATTCGTCCCGAACTGGAACTCAAGCGTTATGCCGGTAACTACCCCGATGGCGAAATTGATCAGGAAAATCTTGCCCCAGAAGCGGGCCATGTTTCTGTACTCTTCGTTTCCGGTCCTGACGTAGGTAGTCTCCATTATCGCCAGCAAAACGGAAAGCCCGAGCGTAAGCGGTACGAACAGGAAATGGAAAAATGTCGCTGCAGCAAACTGGAGTCTGGATAGCATAAGGGTGTCCATATGCTGTCTCCTTATGATGTGAGAGTGAAAGGCAGAAAAAGATTCCCTGCGGTGGGACCGCCAGCCAGGATTGCCAAGCCCGCACCACGTCTTTTCATAGTTTCCGGGTGTCCCGAGAGGGACGTCAGCAACTGTCTGCCTCGAAAAGTTCTCACGCGAAGACGCGAAGTCGCGAAGAGAATGACACTTTTCATGGTTTCAGGGTGCCCCTTAGGGACATGAACAACTGTCTCGAAAAGTTCTTTCAAAATCCCCGCTGCCCCGCATCGCTCCTCGATGAGTGAACAGTGAACCCTCACTTCGCTCGGATTCGCGTTGACATTTCCGACCGATGCTAAACGCTTCAAGTTCGCGTCGGATCTTTTGTGAGGACGCACCCTCACTATGATCGGGTTCGCGTTGAACCTCGGAGCCAGCGTGAGATGCTTCTGGTTCGGCGTCCGATCTTTTGTGAGGACGAACCCTCACTTCGTTCGGATTTGCGTTAAACATCCGAGCCAGCGTTAAATGCTTCAAGTTCGGCGTCCAATCTTTTGTGAGGACGCACAGTGAGTAGAAAAAGCTTTCAAACTGCAAATCCCCCCTCCCCCCTTTAGAAAAGGGGGGGATCGCGCGCCTTTTCATGGTTTGGGGTGTCCCCCAGGGACATGAAATGCTGCAGTTAACTGGCGCCGGCTTCCGGCCCTTTCGCCTGGTGTAATGCCCCGCCGATAGACGTCTGGCTAATAATGGTCATCAATCATGGGATTTGCAATATTTCCAATGCTTACTTTTCCGCTTAAAGGATAATTCTTTGAATCTTTTATTCAAATGAAGGTAACATCGTATTAGTCGGTCTTCGAAAAAGCTCCGGCGGCGGAGTTGCAAACCGGGCAGGCCCCGGGCGCCTCATTTGCGCAGGTGTATCCGCAAACCGAACAGACGTAATAATCAGTCACTTCGAGGCTCGCCATTTGATCGAGTGCCTGCTGATAAAGCGCCGCATGCTTCACCTCTACGGAATTGGCATAGGTGAAACTTTTTAGGGCCTCAGCATGTCCTTCTGCCTTCGCTTTTTCGATCATCGGAGGATACATCTCCATGAATTCAAATGTCTCACCCGTAATGGCCGCCTTGAGGTTCTCCTCCGTGGTCCCTATCTGTCCCAAAGCCTTGAAATGAGCGAGAGCATGAACGGTCTCGGCCTCGGCGGCAGCGCGGAAAAGTTTGGCCGCCTGGGGGTATCCTTCCTTTTCCGCCTGTTTTGCGAAGGCCAGATACTTACGGTTTGCCTGTGACTCGCCCGCAAAGGCCCTCAGCAGATTCATCTCTGTTACAAAGCTGTTTTTGGATTCCATTTCGATCTCCTTAATTAGACTTCGTTTAGGTTTTGCTCACTGTCCGCAGGAACTTCACCGTCTCTGTTCCGAAAAGTTCCCACGCGAAGACTGATCATCGACAGGTCAGGGAGAGACGCGAAGCCGCGAAGGGAATGACCCTTTTCATGGTTTGGGGTGTCCCTCAGGGACATGAAATGCTGCGGTGAATGGACGTTTTCCCCTTGACGGATTCCCGTTCTTCCGGCCACATGCCTCTCCTGATATGATCTTCCCTCTCCTGCTCGGCAAGCTTTCTGATCTTGTAAGCCGAGTCCCTGAGAAGTCCGTAGAGGACCCCGCAGCCGATATCTTTCCTGGCCCCGTCACCCAGATCGGCCAGTTCCACCATCATTTCGGTCAACTGGAGTGTCCTTCCAAGCATTTCATTACATGTCTTCATGGTTATCCCTCGAAAGCCAGGTTCGCTTCCTCTTAATGGCAACGAGCGTACCAAGTGCGCACAAATGCAGAAAATTAAAATTAATATTTGATTTCAAGCACTTATTCGGCGTGGCAAATTTTGCCCGACGAGGGCCAGGATGAAAAACGAGACACTTGTGAGACAATCGAAGAGTAGGGACTGTTGAAGATAAACGATAAGATACATGGAAATAAGCAGTTGGCAGGGTATTGCGAGTGTCTCAAGATGCGGTATGAGACACTTTTGTATCATGAGACAAATTTTTAAGAATGGGGGTAGGTAAGCTCAGTCGATTAGCGGATAGAACGCTTATCTACATTGTTCTAAATATTCCAGGTATTTTTCCCTCGTCATCCCCGCCGTTCGCATGAGCCTGCGGATTATGTCATCATCAACTTCATTGTAGTCGGTATCACAATGGGGCGCAGGCATCCAGGTTTGCTGTAGGACCTATGACTGCTTTCTTGGCGCTCAAAAACAAAACCGGCCTTAAGGAAAATGCATTCCAAAACCTTCCAGTGCACCGGCGTTATGCGTGCTGACACTGGCGGCTTTCCTCAAATTGAGAAAGCAGGTGCAGGGGAATCTCCACGTATTCTGATGCCGTCGATGATTCAGATTCACTATCTTGATCTTGTGCCACCACAGACTTAAATCCGCACTCCCTTAATACCGCATCGAGAGTCCCTCTTTCCACGCAGGAACGAAGGAACATAGTGAGAGCTTCGGAGATGTTCTTTCTTGCCACTTCTTCGGTTTCGTCCTGAGAAGCAACATCTAAAGCGGGACAAGACGCAAGATACCAAGTTTCTTTCTTTGTAACTTGGATCGGCAGTTTGGCAGTCAATGTAATTTTGAATTTCATGGCTTGACTCCTTTGGCAATTAAACTGCCATCCATTTTTGGATTCGTTTTTTGGTAAGAGAACCTCAAAGCAAAGAACGGCGTATGGTCGCTTCCACTAAAATGAAATTAGCCGTTTGGGGGACGATGTCAATATTATTTTATTATTTTTAACAAAAACAACAAAATAACTCAGCATTCATTTTTTGATGTCTCTATGTTTGTGAAATACAATATCGCGTCTGGAGATTGTAGCGTTTTACAGTCCCTAAACCCCTAAATCCCTAATCTCCGCCCTTCCGAGGAACCGGTACAGAGTGGCGCGGCCCACTCCGAGCACCTTCGCCGCCTTGGACCTGTTGCCACCGGCCTTCTCGATGGCTGATGCCACGGCTTCGGGAGTGAGCCGTGGCTTCGGCCCGGGTTTCAAGGTCGTGCAGGTCATCTGACGGATTTCGAGTGGAAGGTGTTCTGCTTCGATATTGCGTCCTCGTGATTTGACCAGGGCGAAGTGGATCGCGTTTTGCACCTCGCGCACGTTTCCAGGCCAGCCGTAATCCAGCATAAGCGACAGGGCCTCTTCGGAAAGCCGGGCGGACTTCCGGCCATGTTCGGGGGCCTGCTTGAGGAAATGGGAAACAAGGAGCGGTATGTCGTTTCTGCGCTCGCGCAGGGGTGGGATGCGGATCGGGACAACGCTCAGACGGTAATAGAGATCTTCGCGGAAATTATGCCGTTCCATCTCCCGCCTGAGGTTCTTGTTGGTCGCGCTGATTATGCGTACGTCTACGGAAATGGTTTTCTCGGCGCCAACCCTCTCGAAGCTTCCCTCCTGGAGTACGCGCAGGAGCTTCACCTGCATGTGCCTGGGAAGCTCTGAAACCTCATCAAGGAAAAGGGTGCCTCCATCAGCCAGCTCGAATCGGCCTTTCTTGTCCCGAATCGCACCTGAAAATGCGCCTTTCACATGGCCAAAAAGCTCGCTCTCCAGCAGTCCTTCCGGGAGTGCCCCGCAGTTTACCGGCACGAAAGGCCCGCCCGCCCTCGGACTTTCATTATGGATGGCGGCTGCTACCAACTCTTTGCCGGTCCCGGTCTCGCCGGTTATGTGTACGGGATAGTCCGCCGCTGCAAGATTTCTGATCTGCTCGTACACATCGAGCATCCTCTTGTCCCTGCCGACAATTCCCGAAAAACTCGTAAGCTCGCCGAGGCGGAGCTGGAGGTTGATCATCTCCGTCAGATCGCGGAAAGCGGCGAGAACGCCGACAAAGGCGCCCTCCTCATCGTACATGCCTGTGACCGACATTTCGATCTGGCGTGTATCGCCCGACCGGGTGGCGGCATTTATGGTATAGCTGTGGTGTCCCAGCGACCCCGGGGGCTGGCTGCAAAAGGAACATCTGCTCCCGCAGAAAGGAGATCCAAATACCAGGTGGCAATCCCGTCCGAGCACGTCGTCTCGCGAATACCCGGTAATCTTTTCAGCCGCCCGGTTAAAAAACAGGATTCGCCGGTTGAGGTCATGGGCAATTATGCCCTCCATCATGTTATCGAGAACATTTTGAAGGTTCTTTTGCTGAGCGACCAGATTTTCGAGGGTTAGGACCGTCATAAGACTCCCAGTGAATAGTGATTAGTGGTTAGGCGCCATCTGATCCGGATGCTCCCACGGTTCACCACTTACTATTCACTATTCACACCTCACCATTCACTACCTCATTTGGGCCAGTAACTCGTTCAGTCGTTGAACATCCTCGTGCTTGAGCTTCACCTCACGGGCCGCAGCGTCTTTTTGCACCCATACAGTTACAGGGTCCGCATTGTCGGAGGCAAGTGCGCCCCATGTAAGCGAACTCTTTTTCCCAAGGGCATCCACGAACTGAACCGAATTGGGCGCATCTTCCGGAGGGTTGGAGCCTGGTTCCACGGTCTCGATGTATTCGACATTTTCCATGTGGGCCAGGAAGCTTCTGACCATCCAAGGCTTTTCAACGGGCTTTGGGGCAGCGGCGCCTTCCTTTGTCCCCCAACTGTTATCATCGATCCGGACGAGGTTTGCGCCCCCCTTCTCCGTTTTCCATGCAATTTCCTTTATGTCCGCAGCTTCCGCCGCGATAATGGAACGGTCGGCGAGCGAAACTACGGATCGCGGGATCGATTCGAGGATTTGGGAGGCAATAAGCACCGGGCCTTCGATTTCGGAGCTGGCGGCAATTGCCTGTTTTTTTGACTGGTCGGGATCTGCGATCTTCAATTCGGATGTTTGCCCATCTTTGAGATGCAGCCTGATATCGATTTGGGCTGGGGATGGCATGGCATCTTTTTCAACGAAATCCACAGCCCGCAGCCAATGAAGTTCATCAAGCAGGTTTTCGACCTTCCTGGCTTTGATTGCAAGGCCGGGTTGGGCGGTAGATTTCCACTGCTTTGTCCCATCCTGCTCTTCAAGGCTGAATCCATCTCCGCTCCGCCATTTCACATCCACAGCGCGAATCTGGTCGGTCTGCCATCCGAAGAGTTCCTTCCTGCGGAGGTTTTTCAGGCTCACGTTCAGAGCCTCATAAGTTGCATTGGAGATCATGAAGACGTCCGTGTTTTCTCCAGTCCTTGCGTAGCGCGAGGTTTCAGAAGGGTTTTTTTTCCCCACCTGCAGTTCGAGCCATTCTGTCCCGGATAGAAACCGGATCACAAGAGAGGGCTTATCAAGCCCGAATGCAGCCAGATTATCGGAGGGCTTGTCAATTTTGCGCTCCCGCTCGGTGTCGCGGAGCGCCGAAAAGAAGACAGGGAATGCCGTCGTGTCGACGTCTGCGGCCACGGGCTGGGTAATTCGCCAGTTCTTCTCTCTGACAAGGTGAATTGCGCCGGCCTCCCCCGACCTGATTTCAATTTCATTGACCGGCCCGGCATCGAAAGCAAAAACAAGTTTGGATTGCTTTTCCAGTCGTTCGGCTTCCTTTTGTTTGCTGTCCAATACAAGATAAACGGCGCCGACCAGCAGCAGAACCAGTAAGTATACAACGGTAGAGCGCCATTTCATCTCTGGGACCTCCTGACCCTGTAGACAGCGAGTCCCGCAATCAGGACCGAAAGCGGGATGATTATAAGAACCATCCAGAATATGGTTGTCGCCTCGGCCCTGGTGAGCAGCAAAGGTTTGTTGGTATAGGGCCTCTCGACCGTGATCAAGTTTGCTTCGTCGGCAAGAAAGCTGATGGTGTTAAGAAAAAAGTCCCCGTTTCCATACTGATTAAAGTAGGAGTTGGAAGCAAACAGGGAGTTGCCTGCAACGACAAGTGCGCCGTCTTTTCCCAGGGGCCTGTTCTCATCTTTTTGCCCGGCGTCGGCCGTTTCATTCTGTCCTGAGATGGTGGCGATCACCACCAGGGGGACCGGCCCGGCCAAGTCCTTGTCTTTGTCGAATGCGGCCTTACCCTCTTTTAGCGCTTCGAGGTTCCGCTCCGCCCATCCGTTGGGGGAAGTGGATGCAAGCACCTGCACTTCGATTCCGGCTGGGGGCTTTTCAGATGGAACCACGGACCTGGCGTCCGGGTAGAATGTAGGCTGGGCGAAATTGTCGGTAATTTTGTGCGGCCCATATTCCATTGCGACAGGCACGCGCTCGCTTGCACCGAATAAACGGCTAAGGGGGTCGACTACCACGTCCTGGCTGATTTCAACCCCGTAGCCTTCAAGAAAATCTTTCAAGCCGGTTTCGGTGAGCGGATCGATCATCAGCATGACTTTGCCGCCCCGGGCCAGGTAGTTTTTGATTATCCCCTGTTCCCGTTCGGGAATTTGCTTTCGAGGTCCGGCGATTATGACCGCTGCGGCGTCCGCAGGAATATCTGCCTGCTCAAGCAAGTTGAATCCGGTAACGATATATTGGTTTTTTTCCAGGGCGGCTTTGGCGTTGGAAAAGCTGTCACGCTCATCAGAGGAAAGAGAACGCTCGCCATGGCCCTCAAGAAAGTAGATCTTTTTTTGCTCTTTGCGGGTAAGTTTCAGGATCGCGTTTGTGATGTTTTCTTCATCGGCGGTCTGAACGGCCTGCTTTTTATCATATCCTTCAAGGACAATGGTCCCGTAGGTCTTCACTTCGTAGCGGCTTGCTATTTCCGGCTGGCTGTCAGGGTCCACAAACTCGTATTTGATGTTCTTGCTGTAGTAGCAGTAGGTATCCAGAAGCTCCTTTATCTTATCCTTGTTTTGCGCACCGGGACCGCTGGCCGAAATGAAGACTTTGATCGCGATAGGCTTGTCTATTTCGTTGAGGATATTGCGGGTCTGCGCGGAAAGACTGAAAGATCGAGTTTGGCTGAGGTCCACCCGCAAAGGTTTTCGTTCGGCGATAAGAACGAGCACAACCAGGATGGCAAGAAAAATAACGGTCGAAACTATGGTATTTGTACCGTAAACCCATTTCTTCATGGTTAACCTCTCCAGCGGAAAGAAGTCATTTGTCTTAACGTCAGAAAAAGAAAAAAGACCGAAAAAACAAAGAAAAAGAGAACGTCTCTGGAATCGATCAAGCCTTTAGACAGTCCCTCAAAATGTTTCGAAATTGACATGTATTCCAGAATGCTTCCCAGCATAGGGCTTGCCCATGACTTTGCCTCGCCTATGAACCAGAGCACGAGCAGGACACCGAATGTAATAATAGCCGAGACGATCTGGTTGCGGGTAAGGGCGGAGGCGAATGTGCCCAGAGACAGAAAAGCGCACCCCAGCATGAACAGCCCTGCATATCCGCAAAAAATCATTTTCCAGGCATGTGTTGAAACCAACGCCACTGAGATAACGCCTGGAAGAGTTGCTGCGATCAAGACGGCAAATGTGGTCAAACATGCGGCAAATTTAGCGGCCAGGGCTGCTGCATCGGTCACAGGCCAGGTGAACAGCAGTTCAATCGTGCCGGTTTTGCGTTCTTCCGAGTAGAGCCTCATTGTTAAAAGCGGGGCGATAAAGAGTGTAATAACGCTAAGGTTCCACAGAAAAGAGCGTACAAATAACTCGCTCATGCTGATCTCTTTGGCGAACTCAGGGTGCTGGGCCACCTGATAGCTGAACTGGATTACCTGCGACAAAATGGAGTTGAAAAAAACAGCCGAAATCAGGAGGAAAATGAAGCCCACCACGTAAAAAATGGGAGACATAAAAATGGCGTAAAGCTCTTTTCTATAAACGGGCCAAAAACCTTTCATGATTCGGCTCCCTCCTCGACAGCTTCTTCAGTCACAAGCTGCATGAAAATATCCTCAAGGCTGAGTTGCATCTTTTTTAACTCAAGCAGGCCACACCCCTTCTGCACCGCCATGGCCGCAATCTCCGGGCGAATGTCCGAGGACGGGTCGGTCTCTATCACAAACTTGCTTGTTCCGTTGCTCACCAGCGAGACTTTCTGCACGCCGGTCATGGTTTCGATTGCCTGTGCAAACTCCTGGGTCGGACCGCTTAGTTCCAGCACGATCTTTACCGATTTCTGAAGCTGGCTGGTAAGGTTGGCCGGACTGTCTGTAGCCACAATCTCCCCTTTGTTGATTATGATCACCCGCTGGCAAAGCTGGGCTACCTCGGGTAGAATGTGGCTGCTCAGCAGGATGGTTCGGTCTTCGCGCAAATCTTGTATGAGGCGCCTTATTTCGATTATGTGTGCCGGATCGAGGCCGATTGTCGGCTCGTCCAGAATCAGCACGGACGGGTCGTTCAAAAGCGCCTGAGCCAGCCCGACCCGCTGGCGGAAACCCTTCGAGAGATTACGGATAATCCTGTGAGCATTCTTTTCGAGTCCACAAGCCGAAGTGACACGGCTGATTTCTGCGTTGATTCTTTTTGCCTCAACTCCTTTGGAGCCGGCCGCGAACCGAAGAAACCGTCTCACCGTAAGGTCGTTATAAAGAGGAACGCTTTCAGGCAGATATCCGATTTTTTGTCTGATCTGCAAAGAGTTCTCGATAACATCGAGGCCCTCTACCTTGGCTATCCCCGATGATGGAGGCATATAGCAGGTCAGAATGCGAAGGGTAGTCGATTTCCCGGCGCCGTTGGGCCCAAGGAAGCCGACCACTTCACCTTTTTCGATTTGAAACGAAACATTCTTTAAGGCCCCAATAGGACCATAGAATTTTGTTAGTCCTTCGGCTTCGATCATACCATCTCCTCAAAAGATAGACTTTATATAGCTAGTTTCCGTCCGGAAAGGGTCCTTTTCCGCCTTGGGCGGTGGGACCGCCAGCCAGGATCGCCACTGCCTGCGGCGGTGGCAGAACCAGGATCTCGACGCTCCGCGAGGCGGTACCCACGTACGCCTCCGCGCAAACCCTCGATTTCCTTGCCAGGACGAAAAATGCCTTCTTTCCAAACCGGAAACTGCTTGTGTCTCATAAGGTGAAATTCTCCTACGTTCATCCGGGGTTTCTGGATGGACACTAGCTAGTTGTGCTTCCGGAAACTTTAAATTAGAACCGGCAGTTTCCAATTCGAAAAGGAGGGATTTTTCGTCCTGGCAAGTAAAAGCAGCTAAGAGTTTACCCCGACATACGCATCCACCAAAGTTAACGGTAATTGGCGAACTCCAGAATCCGGTTCCCGGCCCCGCCCGGGATAAAATTCGTGTCGATCGGGCCATGCTACGCTCTTGAATGCGTGGCTCCAAATTGACCCCCGTCGTGCTTATGCTTGGTTCTATGAGTTGAGTTGGTTTCGGTATTAAGGACTCACGGGACGACAATCCTGTGCTGTCGAGCATCCCGGACGGTTCTGGTTCCAAGGGAGGTTGTGCATGCCTGGCATAAATACTCGTGCAACTCGCCGTCCGGGAGAACGAGTAAAAGCCGGCTGTGAACCGGCATAGCTCTCTTGCACCTCGGACAATAAAGGGCTGATGCTCTGAATTCTTCAAACTGTTTTGGACCGGCGGCGGGTGTCACGCTCGAACTCCTTAACCAGTGCTGCCCGACGCCGCGTCTTTATCGGGCTCTTTGCGCCGGTTCCAAGGCCACTTCTTACCCTTATTCCGGTCTTTTTCCGCCTCCAACTCCGAGAACTCCTTCAACAATTCTTCCTGGCGGGGAGTAATGAGTTTTGGGATTTTTACTTCGATTTCGATAAAGAGGTCTCCTCGGCCGTATCCCCTCAATTTCGTGACCCCTTCGCCAGTGAAACGAACTACCGCCCCGGGTTGGGTGCCGGGGGCAATCTGCAGGGATTTTGCTCCATCCAGGGTGGGTATCTCTACCGTGTCTCCGAGGATGGCCTGCAAAAAGGAAATGGAGATTTTGCTGTAAAGATTGTCGCCATCGCGTTCGATTTGAGGATGAGGGGTAACTTCGATCCTCACGTAAAGGTCTCCTGCGGCGCCGCTTCGATAGCCGCTTTCACCTTCGCCCCTCAGCCTCAGCCGCGTTCCTGAATCAACTCCCGCCGGCACTTTCACCTGGACGCGTTTCCTTTGCCTGATTCGTCCCTGGCCCTGGCAGTGCTTGCACGGAGAGACCAGCACCTTTCCGGTGCCCTGGCACCGGACGCAACTCGTACTGATACGGAAAAACCCCTGTGACTGGACCACCTGTCCAGCACCCTGGCAGGCGGGACAGGTTGCTTCCCGAGTCCCGGGATCAGCCCCGCTGCCGCTGCAGCGGGAGCACCCGACAAAAGTGTCTATTTCGACTTCTTTTTCTGTTCCGGAGACAGCCTCTTCAAAACTGAGATTAAGAGTAACAAGTAGATCATCACCCGGTCTGGCTGCTGTCCGCTGGCTGGTATGACCGCCGAAGCCGCCGAATGAGAAGAAATCCTGGAAAATATCTCCAAACGAGCTGAAGATATCCTCAAAACCGCTAAACCCACTGAAACCCGTCCCACGCAAACCTTCATGACCGTATGCGTCATAGAGGCGTCTCTTTTGTGGATCGTGCAAAACCTCGTAAGCCTCTGCGGCTTCCTTGAATTTTTCCTCAGACTTCTTATCGCCCGGGTTCCGGTCGGGATGGAACTTGAGCGCAAGCTGCCGGTAAGATTTCTTGATCTCTTCTTCGCCCGCTTGCCGCGACACTCCCAAAATCTCGTAGTAATCTAATTTCCCCATCTAGACCGATTTCCTCCTAAAGCCCTTACGGTTATGTACAGGGAATAAGGTATCCGGCAGGCGATTAAACCATTAAACACGATATCCATTTTTGTCAAGGGTGAACTGGCCCGGTACAACATTGCGCAACGAGTCCCCGGGGCATCGGGAAGCCTTCTTGAAATTCAGAAGATTCGGACTATTCTGCCTGAGGACTCTCCGGCGGCTGATCTTCTTCGATATACCCATCCGAACTTCCATATTCGATGGAAGCGCTGTAGGCAGTGACTTCAGCAAGGATCTCCTGGAGTTCGGCTCTCGAAACGTCCGCCTCCTGCAGCGCCGGTTCGGCTGGAAGAGGCCTGGATTCTTCAATCTGGCGGATGTTGTCCGAATTTATCGTACCTGCCGCAATCTCCCGCAACGCCAGAACGACTTCTTTGTTAGCCTTGACGTTTTCCAGCGTGGACGGCGCCCCGTGGCGCAATTGCAGAACGCGCCGGACTGCGAGGTGCACCAGAGTAAAACGGCTGTCCACATTAGCCAGACAATCCTCCACGGTTACCCGAGCCATCAGCAATCTCCCCTCTCTACATAGCTTTCATTGACAGCAACAACAAAAACAGAGGCCATCCGAATCGATAGCAATGGTCGTTTGGAAACGACCGTTGTCAACCGGCCGGACAGCCTGCGCTTTCAAATATCCATTCGTTAAATGAATCTATATAAACCCGGCGCAAAGAGTTGGCAACTCAAAAATCCGGTCGGAAATCGCTCCGTTAAAACCATTGCTGCTACAAAAAGGGATAAAGGACCGCCCTTCCGGCTGATTGGATTGCCGGGGACTGTCTCCCTTACTGATTTTTCAAGACTACGGGTCCGAGTTCCTCTTCTTCTGCATCGTTTAACTCCATCCCCTCAAACCTGGCAAAAGCGGGCGGCAGCCTATCCGAGTATATGTCGCCCCCCCCACCCAGGATATCTGCGTAATTATCAATGCCCAGGTCGCTCATCCATAAAGGCCTTTTCTGCTTCCTGAGTTCCGTTATATTAAGTTCGTGTATATTGAGATTTTCCATTGTCAATCTCCGTCTTTATCACGTGATATCGGGTTTTCTAATGGTGAATCGAATGGCGAGAAAGTGCGATACCATTCGTCTTACAAAGATAAGCACGAGCGATCAGCGGTGTCAAACTGAGATGGTGCACACGAGATCCGAGGCGGCGAATAAAAAACCAAAGGTGGGAGGCCTTCATCCTGCGACTTCCGATATCCTTCTTGCGATCGTATACGACTCCCTGCTCTCTACCGCCCGACGATGATTTTCCCATGCATTCCGAGAGCGGAATGAAAAGTTTTGTTGCAATAAAACTTGTAGACTCCCGGCTCAGGCAATTCCACATTGACGATGACGCTTCCGCCTGGATGAGGGTCAACGTTTTTGAGGATTTTCCCGCGAAGGTCCTTCAGTGTGAAGTTGTGTGCCGAGTGGGAGACATTTCTGACTTCGATAGCCAACAGGCCCGGTTTTTTTACGTGGATCTCATTGGGGGAGAAATTATAACTGCCGGCTTCAATGGTTATCATGCTTCCACCGCTGCTCATCGGCGAGGCGGTCTGGACCTTACCCCTGCCCGCGCATCCCGCGAGGGCTGCGATCACCACAAAAATGACAAATACCGATCCTTTTGAATCTGGACGCATGCTCTGGCTCCATTTTGGTTAGGTTCTACGCAGCCCGGTTTTTAGGCTATCATAAACTAGTGAGTATCTATCCGCAAACAGCGGATGGACACAGGACAATTTCACCTTATGAGAACTCCGCGCAACCCCTTGATTTCCTTGCCAGGACGAAAAATGCCTCCGGACGGAAACTAACTATTTTTGGACGGACAGCCGCCAAACCACCGGTGCATGGATGCATGGCAGAACAAAACCGGTTATAATGTAATGAAAAAGGGTGGAATATTCGAACCATTGCGTCCAAATAACACTGCGGGATCCGAAGATGGAAAAAGGCGTACGCATTGCCGACCTGTTTGGGAATGAACATGGAAACGTGGGCAAAAGAGTTGTGGCGCAGGGCTGGGTCAGGACGAAGCGCGACTCAAAGGCCGGTATCAGTTTCATCGAGCTGAACGACGGTTCATGCCTGAAAAGCCTGCAGGTGATAGCCGAACTGGACCGCCGGGATTACAGTGAGTTACTTAATAAAATCACGACCGGAAGCGCCATCCTGGTCGAAGGGACAGTGGCGGCGTCTCCCGGGAAAGAGCAGAGCATCGAGTTGCGGGCCGAACGAATCCACATGTATGGCTGGGCCGACCCGGCATCCTATCCTTTGCAGAAAAAGAGGCACTCCTTTGAGTATCTGCGGCAGATCGCGCACCTGCGGCCCAGGACCAACACGATAGGGGGGGCGGCAAGAGTTCGCAGCAGGCTGAGCTACGCAATTCACCAATTCTTTCAGGATCTAGGTTTTCACTATATTCATACACCGATAATTACCGCAAGCGATTGTGAAGGAGCCGGGGAAATCTTCCGCGTAACTACGCTCGACCCGACTCGCCACGGGGGTACGGAGGGTGAGGACGCTTACCGGAACGATTTTTTTGGAAGGCCTGCCTTTCTCACCGTGAGCGGTCAGCTTCAGGCCGAAATCTATGCTCTGGCCCTCGGGAAAGTATATACTTTCGGTCCCACTTTCAGGGCGGAGAATTCTAATACCAGCCGACATCTTGCCGAGTTCTGGATGGTCGAACCGGAAATGGCTTTCTGCGACCTTGAGGACGACGTAGATATGGCGCAGGCCTTCATAAAGAATCTGGTCGGAGTGGTCCTCAACGACTGCAGCGAGGAGCTTGAGTTTTTTGCCCGTTTCATCGAGCCGGAATTAGTGGGTCGTCTTCAAACCGTTGCCGAAGAAGCCTTCGAGGTGATCACCTATACCGAAGCGGTCGATATCCTCAAAAAATCTACGGAGCCATTCACCTTTCCTGTTGAGTGGGGACTCGACCTTCAGGCCGAGCACGAACGCCATCTTACGGAGCAGGTTTTTAAAAAGCCGGTGGTGATCGTCAACTTCCCCAGATCCCTCAAGCCTTTTTACATGCGCGTCAACGACGACGAAAAAACCGTGGCTGCCATGGACATACTGGTTCCCGGGATCGGCGAGATAATTGGCGGGTCCCAGAGGGAAGAACGGCTCGAAATGCTGCTCGAACAGATGAGACTCAAAGGGATTTCGATCGACGACTACCGATGGTACATCGAACTCCGGGAATTCGGGTCGGTTCCTCACTCCGGGTTCGGCCTGGGACTCGAGCGCCTGGTGCAATTTGTTACCGGTATCCCGAACATCCGCGAGGTAGTTCCCTTCCCGAGAACACCCGGGCACGCAGAGTTCTAAAGCCCATGAGTGTGGTATGAACCAAGCGCTCGCCGGCAAGAACTTCATGGAAGTCAAGGATTCGAGCCTGTCGAATTTTTATTCTTAAATTCTGAACTTCCTTCCCTTCAATCTTTTTCATCCCTTACCGCATCCTTTGCGCAAGCGCCATTTAATATTTAAGTTATTGATTATAAAAGGATAAACATTATTTTTGACGCAGGAGGCAAAGATGGGCACCAGGCTTTTTCTTGTTGTATCCTTGACATTGGCTGCCGGCCTTTGCTGGTTCCCCGGGGCTGCCTACTCTCAGGATGACTATTACTATACCTGTTATGCCCCGGACGGTACCTTCTTTGAGTCGGTTACCCCGTGCGACAACTATTACGATTATCCCGGATGGGGATATTTCGATTTTGACCGTCCCGGTCACGACCGTGATCGGGAAAGAGATTCTGGTCCCCGCAGCCACGGCGGCGGCGATGGAAGAAGCGTAGAACACGGCGGCGGAATGCGAGAGGGTGGCGCAACACATGGCGGCGGAGGCCACGAGGGACATTAGAAGAAGGGTGAAGGAAGAAGGAAGAGTGAAAATTTCACTCTTCCTTCTTCACTGTTTTAAATTCTGTTAGAATCCTACGTTGGTATGGGTAATTGCCCCCAACCCGCTATAGCCCACCCTCCACTGTTTGTCCTTTTCGGTGAAGTACCATTTCTGGGTGAAGGTGACGGTCTGCAGGGTCGGCGATTCAAGGCGCCAGAATTGGAATTGCAGGATTGCGTCGGCCGAAAGGCGTTTTTCTTTACGTTCGACTTCCCTTAAATTGTATTCAGTGATCCGGATTTTACCTTTAAGTTTGTCCATCACAGCCCAGAATTGTTCTTTTTTGTCCGTAGGAACGAAAGTGGCCGCCTCGGTATACTCCTCCCATTTGATGGCGCTGTTGAAGGCTTCGATTGAGAGCTTCACAGAATCATCGAGTTTCTTTTCCTGGCTGCCTGTAGATGCGCATGACGCCATGATCAGTGCTAAAAACAGGATAAGAGGGAGCCAGAGTTTTTTCGGACCGGTTTTTCCAGTTTGCGTCATAGTCTCTCCATAAAAAATCCGAATCGGTCACTGCCTGAGTCCCGCCCGGGGTTACCGGATGAGACAGTTTGCTATTGTCGTACAGAAGAATTTCCCGATCAAGTTAATTTCATTGGAATTTTTTGAGCACAAAAATCTGCTTCCGTGGATTCATTTAAGTATTATTCGGACATTGAATCGGTTAAAATGGCAACATCTGAACTACCCCCACACAGAGCGAATTCAATGACCCAATACGTCTGGTGCAAAAACTATGAGTGCAGGATTCCTGCATTCCGATGCATTCTGTGCCGGCTGGACTGCTATGAAGTGCGCGGGCGCGCCCGGGAGGGTGAAATAAGCCAGACCTTCGAGTTATTAAGAAATTCCGGAAGATTCAAGGAGAGTTTTGTGATGAAACGCAAGGACAACGCCGAAGTTATCAAGAGCCAGCTTTCCGTTTTCGAAATAAACGGAAAAGAGCAAACCGTGGAAACCGCCGAACCGGAAAACGGTAATAACGTCTTTCTTCTGGACAACGGTAAGATCGAGCCTTTTTCCTCAGATGCATACACGGCTTCCACGCTTTACCAAGCGGTCGATTCCTTCAGCGTCGAGTGCAGACTGGTGCGGCCCGAAGAACCGGGTAACATGGTGTTCGAAGGCAAGAAACCGTCCAAAAAGACCGTGCCCATTTTGGTCAGGAAAGGCGGAGAGTGTGACCTTTTGGCGTCATGGGAAGAACTGGAATCGGAGCCCTCACGTCTTTCTGACGTCCACGAGGTGGTCGGGGCAATGGCTGTGAAGCAGGTTTTCGTTCTCAAAAGAAAATAGGCCTGCCATCTCGCTCACGAATTCCCGGTCCGGGTGGATTCGGTGTTCATCGTCATAGAGCTGAATTCAACCACTCGGCGCCCACTCGAAAAGGTGGTCGTATTTTGGGGTCCTAGCCTCACGGGCGATGTTTTACGCGATCTTGCCGGTAGTGACGGCGTGGGAATGAGTTACTGCTTTATGACTTCGATTTCGAAGAGAAGCGGCCAAAGCTTGCCGGTAACGAAGATCCTGTCTTTTTTCGCATCGAAGGCAATCCCGTTCAAGGCGGCCTCGGCATTGCTTCCGGGCGGCAATTCCGCACGCAAAGCCGACATATCTATCCAGCCGGTGACGTTACCCGTTTTGGGGGATATCTTTGCCACGAAGTCGTCATGCCAGACATTGGCGAAGATTTCGCCTTTTATGAATTCAAGCTCATTCAAAAGGGGGACCGGGTCGCCCATGTCCAGCACGCGCAACGAGCGTTGCCGGGCCAGTGTTTTGGGATCCAGGAATATAAGCTCTTCAGTACCGTTGCTCATTACCAGGCTATTGCCGGCAGTGGCCAGCCCCCAGCCTTCCCCGGAATAACTGAATTCCTGTTTTACCGCAAAGCTTTCCAGGTCATATACGAACCCTTTTCCAGACTTCCATGTGAGCTGGATGAGAGATCCTTTCCACAGGGTCAGCCCTTCGCCGAAGTACTGGAACGGCAGGTCGTATTTTTTCAGCACACGGCCGGTTTCCAGTTCCACCTTCCGTAGACTCGACTCGCCGTTCAAACCCGTGCTTTCGTAGAGGAATCCGTTGGCAAATGTGAGTCCCTGAGTGAATGCACCGGGGTCGTGTGGATATCTTTTGAGGATTCTAACCTTAAACAAAGGAGCAAGATGAGGTTTGGGGGAGGATGGCGCCCCGTTTTCCGCATCCCTGGCCAAGGCGGATTGGATGCACAAGACCCGGTCCATTCCGGGTGAGATTTCCTCGAGGTTGATTACGAAAAAAATGTTCGCCAAAACGCCGAACACTACGACGGCGCATTTAAACCTGAGATTTGCGGCCATTGACCGTGCCTCTTCCCACACTGTGATAGCTGAATCCAAGCTGCTGCATTGCGGCCGGCCTGTAAACGTTACGAAGATCGACGAACACCGGGCTTTTGAGAGCGCTTTTCACGCGAAGCAGATCAAGCGCACGGTATTCGTTCCATTCCGTCATCAGCACCACGGCATCAGCGTCCTGGCATGCTTCATACGGATTTGGGCAAAATGTTACGCCGGCCAGTAATTTGGCTGCCTCGTTCATCGCCTGGGGGTCATGAGCGCGAACCGATGCACCGTGTTCAACCAGCTTGGAGATAATGGTAATGGCAGGAGCGTCCCTCACGTCGTCAGTTTCAGGTTTGAATGCGAGGCCAAGGACAGCGACTGTTTTTCCGCCCTCATGTCCGCCAAGCGCCTGCCGAATTTTTCGAGTCATGCGCGCCTTCTGGGCGGCATTAACTTCGATTACCGCCTCGACGATCCGGAAAGCCACCCCGTTTTCCTGGGCTATTCTGAGAAGGGCCTGAGTGTCTTTGGGGAAGCACGAGCCGCCATAGCCAGGTCCGGCGTGGAGAAATTTTTTACCTATCCTGCCGTCAAGGCCTATGCCTCTGGCTACGTCCTGGACGTTGCCGCCGATTTCTTCACAAAGGTTGGCGACCTCGTTTATGAAGCTGATCTTGGCGGCCAGGAAGGCGTTGGCGGCGTATTTTATAAGCTCTGCGGTCTCGATTGTGGTTATAACAAAGGGGGTTTCGATCAAATAAAGCGGCCTGTAGACTGATTGAAGCACATCTTCGGCTCTTTTGGAATCGACTCCCATAACGACACGGTCAGGACGCATGAAATCGTTGATCGCGGCCCCCTCGCGAAGAAACTCCGGGTTGCTGGCGACGTCGAAAGTGGCCAAAGGATTGGTTTCAGTGATAACCCTTTTGACCTGCGCGGCTGTACCCACAGGGACCGTACTCTTGTTCACCACGACCGTGTAATCGCGAAGATGAGGAGCCATCTGGCGGGCGGCTTCGTAGACATAGGAAAGATCGGCATAACCGTCGCCCCGCCGCGAAGCCGGAGTCCCCACCGAAATGAATACGACTTCCGCCTCGGGAATGCCGGGGTCGTATTCGGTTGTGAAAATGAGACGGCCCGCCTGCGAATTCTTTTTTATAATTGCTTCCAGGCCCGGCTCATAAATGGGGATTTGCCCGTCTCTGAGCCGCACGATTTTCGGTTCATCATAATCTATACATGTGACCTCATGCCCGAATTCGGCGAAGCAGGCGCCGCTCACCAACCCAACGTAACCCGTTCCTATGACAGCTATTTTCATGAGACAATCCTTTTCAGGCGTTGACATAACGGCCGATAGGCCGAAAACGAATCGAGCTTACCCGCTAAATTGCCTACTCGGCGGAGCTTTACTTAGCAATTATGTGAAAGAAACACAACAGCTAACAATGCGCTTGAGGGGAAAGCCGTTCCTTTAATAAGGTGAATCGTGACTGGATGCGGTTGTTTTTGACCGCAACCGCGAGTGCTTTCTTCGAACCCACGATCACTACCAGTTTCCTTGCCCTGGTTACCGCGGTATAGAGCAGGTTGCGCTGAAGCATCATGAAGTGTTGGGTGAGCAGAGGGAAGACCACTGCAGGGTATTCGCTGCCCTGCGATTTGTGAATGCTTATGGCGTAAGCGTGCACGAGTTCCTCTAGTTCGGAAAAATCGTATTTTACGCTCCGGCCGTCGAATTCAACCTGGATTTCCCCGTCTTCATGGTCGATCCTCCGAATGCGGCCAATGTCTCCGTTGAACACATCCTTGTCGTAGTTGTTCCTTATCTGCATCACTTTATCATTTATGCGGAAAGTGCGGCCGGCTGACTCCAGCGTTATTCCCCTTGGATTAAGGGCGTTCTGGAGAGCGAGATTGAGGTTTTCCGATCCAACTTCGCCACGGTGCATGGGGCTCAGCACCTGGACGTCCTCCATGGGATCGAGCCCGAAGCGGCGCGGAATCCTCTCAGTGCAGAGCTGGACTATCGTGTTCAAGGCCTCTTGCGGGTCTTCTCTATTTATGAAGTAGAAATCCTGATTTTGGCCGCTGTCCTGCAGGTCGGGAAAGGCCCCCTGCCGGATGAGATGCGCGTTTGTGATGATCCGGCTTTGTCTAGCCTGCCTGAATATCTCTGTCAAACGGATTACGGGGAATCTGGCCGATTCGATAATATCGCCGAGCACCTTTCCCGGACCTACGGACGGAAGCTGGTCGGCATCTCCCACCAGGACTAGAACTGTTTGCGAGGGGACCGCCTTTAGCAAGTGGTTGGCAATTACTATGTCCATCATGGAAATCTCGTCCACGATTACGAGGTCGGCGGGAAGGGGTTTTCGTTCGTTTCGCTGAAACCCGCCAAACTGAGGACTGAATTCGAGCAGCCTGTGAATCGTTGCGGCGGGATGCCCTGTGGACTCTGAGAGCCTCTTTGCAGCACGGCCCGTGGGCGCCGCCAACTTGACGCGTGCGCCGATACGCTCGTATATGGCAAGAATTGCCCGGATAAGGGTGGTTTTTCCGGTTCCAGGTCCTCCCGTTATTACTATGACTTTCTCGCGCAGTGCCAGCTTGACCGCTTCTTCCTGAAGAGGAGCGAGAGAGAAATTCAAGCGCCCGCGAACCCAATTGAGAGCGTCTTGTGAATTTATCGCGGGTTGGAGCCCCCTGTATCGCTGTATGGCGTCAAGTCGTGCGGCCGCGCCGACTTCAGAGGCGTGTATGGGGCGCAGGTAGATCGCCCGCTCATCTCCGAACAGCTCGGAAGCAGCGGGTGCAAGTCTTTCCTCCTTTATATGCATCTCTGCCTTCAGCCCGGACAATGCTTCTTCCAGAACATGCATTTCAATCTGGAGCCTGTTGCGGCACAGTTCCATCAGCAAGCCTCGGGGCATGCACACATGTCCCTCTTCGGTAGACTCATGCAAAACAAAAAGGATACCCGCTTCGGCTCTGAGTGGGGAGTCTGCGGCAAATCCGAGGTTGATGGCGAGTTTGTCGGCAGTGAGGAAACCCACTCCAGAGATGTCCATGGCCAGACGATAGGGATTCTCCATTACCATATCGACAGACTGCTGGCCGTAACGTTTAAAAATACGGGATGCGAGGGCGGCGCTCGCCCCGTTGGAGCGCAGGAAGATCATCAGCGTGCGGATTTCTTTTTGCTCCGCCCATGCCTTTTGTATCTGCCCTATGCGGTATTTGCCGATTCCGTCGATCTCCCGGAGACGCTCTGTTTGGTTTTCGATGATATCCAGGGTTTTTTCGGCAAAACGCTTGACTATACGTTCTGCCATCTTGGGCCCGATCCCGCGTATAAGGCCCGATCCCAGATATTTCTTTATTCCCTGAACCGTGGAGGGCTCGGTTGTCTCGTAGCGGTCGACTCGAAACTGTCTGCCGAAACGGGCGTGGGTGCTCCATGTCCCTTCCATCACAAGGGTCTCGCCAAGGCACAGGGAGACAAAATTTCCAACTACTGTCACCAAGTCCCTGTATCCGGGAGATCGGACCTTAATGACGCTGTAGCCGTCCTCTTCGGAGGTGAACGTGATCCGTTCGACCAGCCCCTGAAGCTTACCGCTGGTATTTTTGAGCGTATTCTGATTTTCCATTTGCAAAAAGCTGACAAGAAAGAGTTAAATGTTGTATACTTCACCAGTGTGTTTAAAAAAATCGCAATAACTTGTTAACATAAAAGCAGGGGGAAAAACCAGGACAGACAAGGGGCTTTGGAAACCTTCCTTTCCTGTTGTTTTTCGAATTAAGCTGAATCTGTTCAGTGAACCTGCGAGGCCCCCAATCTCGGTTAGCTGAGAGGTTGTCCGATGTCGCTTTACATCAAGACCGACGATTATCGCAAACACGGAATAAGCAAATATTCTGACCCAGCCCTGATAAGGGCCGTAGTGCAAAAGGAGCTTAACATAGACCGGGTGTTCGTTTCATTCGTGAACAAACACGAATATATCAGAGTGGATTTCCTGCGGCCAAGACCACATCGAAGATTCAATAGACGACCAAGCAGGCGGGCTTCTTCCAAGTAAGAACCGGGGCGCCTTCGGGCGCCCTTTCTTTGCCTGCCCGGCAATGGTATTGCCTCTTTTCTATCGTCAAATGTGAATTATGCACTTATGACCTCGCCTGGAGCTGTGGTGACACCGGAGCTGCGGATTTTCGCGTACGGGACCCTTAAAAAGGGATTTCCAAATCACGATGCACACTGTAACGGTGTGTTGCGGACCTGTCCGGCATGGCTTCATGGAAGGCTTTTCAAGCTCAGTCATGAAATACCGGCAATGGTAGTGCCCGATTCTGACATTCTCGTGCGCGGGACAGCCGGCGTTGCCGCCGACATTGAAGCTCAGGAAGAATTCGAATCTTTTTTGAGAAGCAAGGAAGCCGGAGGCCCGGGATCGTCAGGCGCCTCCAGTTGGGGGATGGTCCGGGGGGAGTTGCTCGTCTTTAACGATCCGGAAAGCAGGCTGCCGCTCTTGGACACCCTGGAGGAATTTCGGCCGGGGTATCCATCAACTTACATAAGGGTGCTTGTGCTCATAAATTTCCCGGCGGTTCTCAAACCTGCGCGTGGGCCTATATTGCCGGATTCGATCCCACAGGGCTGGAAGAATACGCAGGGGAGAGCTGGGAGCGCAGGCCGAGTTAGATCGAGTTGCGTTCAGAATCCCCCCCGCCCCAGCGGTGTCCGGTTAGCTTTTTGCATGTGGTCGAGCTAAAAGATTTTTAAAAGCGTGGGGAGCTCGCCCCCCACACCCCCTTCGCCGCTGCGCGGCTCACTGTGGCGCTGCGGCGGCGGCCCCCGGCCAACCGCCGCCGAAATTCTGCGGGGTGCGAGAATCATTCCCCCTCTCTTTGCCCTTGCATCGGGTAACACAAAGACCTAACCGGACACCACTACAGGGGGGATTTCCAGCATCGTTTTTGAGGGGCACACCTCATGGTAAAAGATACGCCGAAGAGGTTCGCTTGATTGCTTCGGGTTCACTTGCTCTTTTTCATGGCATAATCTTTGGGGACAGTGAACAGCGCAGGGTCCAAAGACTTCTGCTCGACTTTTTTCAGAGTGCTTGCAACAGTTCCGCCCAGCACGTGATTGACGGTAAAGACAGGGAATCCGTCGAGTTTTTCGACCATGCCGGGGACATCGAACTGCCTGAGCATCGGATTGCGCTCTGCGATGGTTCCCACTTTAGCCCCCAGGTCCTTCAGCTCCCGGTAGCCTCGCACATCCTTTGAGACCCAGTATTCTCCGTTCACAATCGCAATACGCACATTAAACTTGCGGCACTTGTAGCCGGCGATGGTTTTCAATTCATTCGTGGGAGTAATCCGGGTTTCCATCATGGCCCCAAGCATTTCGGAGATTTTCTTTTTATCGCCGGCAGCCGCACCGGGAAGCCCCGGTATTTCATTCAAATTCAGCTTGGTAAAGGTTTTGGATTTAATGTCCAGGGTGTAGAGCTGGTGGGCGTTGTAGTCCACGATGAAAACCTTGCTGTCACCCAATTGCAATCGCCAGGCGTTGTGGGAGAAATAATATTTCAGAATTGAGGTTCCGTCAGGCTGGGTTGGAACATTGGTGGAGACGTTTTCTGTTTCGCAGTAAAGATCGGCGTTGGCCAAGGAAGCGCATAATCCGGCAAACAGGGCCATAAGACCCACGCACAATGCCCATTTTTTCATTTTCATCCTTTTCCTTTCATTTTTCACATTCAGGTGGTTCAGGATGTGGGCAGTATCATATACGAATAGATGAACCGGAATCAAGTGCCGGCCTCCGATCCGGTTGTGCGTATCCATATCAAGCGTCGTAGGACTTCATAAATTCTCTGAAGATGATGAGTTTCTGGACGTCCTGAGTACCTTCACCCAGAGAGGAGGCCCATGCGTCCATCGGATATTTGTGAATGGGGTGCTCGAAGATAACCGAGGGCGCGCCGAACAGGTCTGCAGCCCATGTTCCAACAGCTCTTGCCAGGTCGACGGAAAGATACTTCAGCGATCGAAGCCCCCAGTCTGAAATCGAGTCCCTGGTCTTTTTCCCAGCATGTTTTCAGGAGCACTAACCGGGCGGCTTCAATTTTGCTGTAAAAATCGGCAGCTTCAAAAGATTTAGCCTGAAAATCGATCAATCGCCGACCGAAAATCTGCCTTTTTTTTGCGTGTTCGATGCCGCTTCGAAAAGCCCCTTCAGCCGTGCCCAGAGTCAGAGCGCTGATAGTGATGCGGCTGTTGGTGAATATTTCCAGCACCTGCTGGAGTCCGTGTCCGCGCTTGCCGATCAGGTTGGACTCCGGCACGAAAACGTCATTGAGCTGAATGCGCGTGAGATCGGACGGAATCCAGACTTCCTTGTGCAGCTTGGAGCGGGTTATTCCTTTGGAGGACAGGTCAACCAGGAACATGGAAATCCGGCTGTTTCGGGGTGCGTCCGGGTCCGAGACCGCAGTAATGAGGGCGAGGTCGCTTATATAGCCGTTGGTGACATAGGATTTGACCCCGCTGAGCGTCCACCCTCCGTCCACTTTTTTCGCCGTTGAAACTATTGATGCGACGTCACTTCCAGCGTTCGACTCGGAATTGCCGAGACAAATCAGGGTTTCGCCTCGAGCGGCGGCAGGAAGGTAGAGGTTCTTTTGATCCTGGCTCCCGAAAAGTGTTACTCCCTTTGCGCCGAGTGAAACAGGAACCAGAACGGCCACTCCTACGCCAGGTGAGACAGTGCCGAGATATTCCTGCATAAGGGCCTCTTTGAGCACCTGCGGCTCGCGGTAACCGTTGCCGTCTGATTCCAGCCCCAGCCAATCACGGGCGCCAAGTTGCCGGAAAAACTCTCGAGGGACCTCCTTTTCGGCGTACCATTTACTAAGGTTAGGGGTGAGGTGTTCAGAGAGGAACTTCTTGTAGCTCTTAAGGTTTTCTTCGAATTCGACCGGTATTCGGAAATCCATGTTGGAACTCCTGTAGGTGGTGGGACCCGCCCCGCGGAGCGTCGAAATTGCTCTTCGGCGGTGGCCGGAAAAGCTTTGGATCGATCGCCAATCTCGACGCTATCCCTGACCCGTCCATGACCAGAGGCGGTACCTCTTCCGGCTAAACGCCTCGCGGAGCGTGGAGATCAGATTATGTACGCCTCTGCGCTAAAATCCCCCCTGCCCCCCTTTAGGAAAGGGGGGAACTCGATTTCCTTGCCAGGACGAAAAAAAGCCTCTTTTTCGAATCGGAAACCACAAGTGTCTCATCTGGGGGTTTCCGGATGGACACTAACTACTTCACCGTGCCTGGCTTCAGTGCATTTAATGAGCGAAACCGTAAACTTGGCCTCGGAGTCGTATTCGGAAAAAGAAAGCGCGCCGCCCATTTCCTTAAGAAGCTTAAATGTCGAGGAAATCCCGGTCCTCTCGTCGCCCTCTTTGAATGGCAGAAGCATAAGCTCGGGGTCCCTGAGTTTTTTCCCTGCTACCGGGTTGATTATGTCCACATAGACGCTGTGTTCGCCATAATAGGTTCTAACCATAATCACTTTTTGCGAGTCCGTCATTCCCACGGCGTTTCGCAACATTGCGACAAAGACCTGGGTAAGAATGGCCGGATCGACATGAGCCGTGGGCAGATCGGGATAAAGATCCAAATGGATTTTTACTGCATCTTTTTTCAGTTCGGTACCGAGCATCGCGACCGAATTGTTCAGAATCGAGTTCACGTGACATTCTTGTGGCTTGATGTCCACCGGACGCAGATAATCCTGCAACCGGCCGAGCATTGTTTCGAGCCGTTCAGATTCGTGTAATATGATCTCAGCCTCGGGAGATTCGGGATATTTTTTCTGCAGCCGTCGAGCGAAGCCGCCTATTGAAACAAGCGGATTTCTGATCTCGTGAGCGACTTCAGCGGCTGTGGCGCCCAGCGTTTTGAGCTTCTCTCTTTGCACCAGCGCAGCTTGGGCCTCCTTGAGTTCACGTGTGCGCTCATGCACCATCTCTTCGAGGTGTTCCCGGTATTCTTGAAGTTCCTCATCCGCTTTTTTACGCTGGGTAATGTCCCTGATGATCCCTACATGTCCTCCGATTGCCCCCCGGGGTCCCTCAATGGCCGAAAAGGTCCCCTCCACCGGGAAAACTGTTCCGTCTTTTTTTTTCAACTCCCATTCCACCCTGAGAGACCCTTTTTCCAAGGCAGAATTAGTCAGTTGTCCGAAATCGATGTAGCTTTCATCCGAAGGGTGCAATATTCTGATAGATTGCCCGATGATTTCTTCTCTCGCAAAACCGAAAAGGTCCAGGAAAGCATGATTGACCGAAACTATATCGCGGTTCCCGTCCACCATGAATATGGCGTCCGAGGTGCCTTCCGCAAGGGCTTTGTAGAGTTCTTCCGACCTTTCCAGGGCTTCTTCAATGCGCTTGCGCCCGGAGATATCAGCGACGAAACCTTCTATCCCGATTAGCCGGCCGTCTTGGGAGTAAATGCCCAGGCCCTGCTCCCGCACCCATTTAATCCGGCCGTCGGAGACCCGGATTCGGTAGATCAGCTTGAAGGGCAGCCTGTCAGCCAACGCGGCCTCGGTTTTGGACCTGACCATCTCGAGGTCTTCCTCCACAACCAGGTCGGTTAGCTTTTTTCGATTCAATTCGGAAACGGGATATCCTGTCAATTCTACGGCCCCGGGGCTTACGAAATCGAGCAGGCAGCCGTTTTCTCCGCAGCGGTAAACCATTCCGGGAAGGTTCTCAAAGAGCGTGGACAGAATCCGCCGGTTCTCGGCAAGTGCTTTTTCGGACTTTTTTATAGAGGAGATGGTCCTGCTGGTGAGCAGATAGACGAGCAGGGCAGTGGCGCCGATGAAAACCGAGTCTTTGGCTGTTTGCGCAACGAGCGTCGCAGCGGACCGGCCGAAAAAAAATCCACCGCCAAGTCGGCGGCAATGATCCACAGCGCTCCAGCGGCTGCATAGATCAGCGCTGCTCTGAGCCCACCTCGCGCGGGTGATTGTCCGGGTTTGGTTATAATTTCTTTCAATTGTCCACAGCGACCTTTCGCTTTAAATCCCGCACAGGCGAGAATCGCTTCTCTAGATGTCTTCTAATATTGACGAAGGGACTTTGCAAGGATTGTTGAAAGTAGTTTGAATCCAACGTCAAGGATGCTTAATAAAATATTTATGTAATCAGTGGTCGAGTTCTTGTCTGGGCGGTTTGAATCTTTGTCCGGGCTGGGTCTGTTCTGAGATGATTGTCTTGGATTTTTTGCGAAGCAGGAAAGTCAGGGGGAGAAACAATGCCTCTCTACGAATATAGATGCACAGAATGTGGTAAAATCTTTGAGAAACTGGTTTTGAGTGAAGGCGAGCCGATTATATGTCCGAAGGGCCATCACGATGTGGAAAAGCTGATGTCGTCGTTTAGTATCGAGGTTCCCGACGAAATCTGCGCCAAACTCCCTCGAGGAGAATCGAGGGAGCGTTGCACCGCGTGCAGGCGGGAGCCAACCCAATGCCCGTTGACAGCCTGATGCCGGCTCTGCCCTGAAATTCGATCTACAATGTGCTCGCCAGAGTCGTATGGAGCGGAAGGAATCCAATGCACCCGGATTCCCGGTCGAGACAGGTTTGCCTTACGAAGGGGCCGCTCAGGAGTTTGGAGGCCGGCGGCAAACCATACCCTGTCTACATTGCATAGAGCTTTTCGCCCTTTATGACCAGTACATTATTGTCTCTCAGAATCCTAATCGCCTCACCGAGATTGTCGAAGCGGAAAATGAGCACTGCGTTAGCGCCGCTTTGCTGGACAAAGGCATACATGTATTCGACGTTGACGTTGGCTTTTTGCAGAATACGCAGGATATTATGAAGCCCGCCCGGCTGGTCGGAAACCTCGACTGCGGCTACGTCCGTTTTGGCTACGGTAAAGCCTGCCTTCTTGAGCTCTTCCTTCGCCTTATGGTTATCGTTTACTATCAGGCGCAAAATGCCGAAGTCAGAAGTATCCGCGAGTGAGAGAGCACGAATGTTGATATTGGCCTCGGCCAGAATCCTGGTTACCTCAGCAAGCCGCCCGGCCTTGTTTTCCAAAAAAACGGAAATCTGTTCCACATGATCCATGGACATACTCCTTTTAAAACGCGAGCTAAATCTTCCGATTGTCGATTACCCGCTGGGCCTTGCCCTCACTTCGGGCTATTGTTTTGGGTTCCACCAGTTTCACCTTGGCCGACACTCCCAAATACTCCTTAATGTTTTTTGATATCTTCTTTTCAATATCCTGTAGCACGCGGACCTCGTCCGAAAAGAATGACTCGCCAACCTCGACCATAACCGTAAGGGTGTCGAGGTTATCCATGCGATCGACTACGAGTTGATAGTGAGGTTCGACCTCCGCCGTTTCCATGAGCACACTCTCGATCTGCGAGGGGAAAACATTCACGCCTCGGATGATGAGCATGTCGTCAGTCCGGCCGCTCACTTTTCGCATGCGCACATGAGTACGGCCGCAGATACAGGGTCCACGGTTAAGCGAAGTGACATCCCGTGTTCGGTATCGGACGATCGGGAAAGCCTCTTTGGTGATCGATGTAAATACCAGTTCACCCTGTTCGCCGTTGGGCAGATTTTCGCCGCTTCGGGGATCAATTATCTCGGGTATGAAATGATCTTCAAAGATGTGCAGCCCGTCTCTGGCTTCCAGGCATTCTATGGAAACGCCCGGTCCGATTACCTCGCTTAGACCATATATGTCTACAGCCTTCAGGTGGAGTTTTGCTTCAATTTCGGTCCTCATCTCCTCCGACCAGGGTTCGGCGCCGAAAATACCCGATTTGAACTTCAGAGTGCTAAAATCCACGCCTGTTTCCGCTGCGACCTCTGCCAGGTGAAGGGCATAGGAAGGCGTGCTTGTCAGGATCGTCGGAGCGAAATCCTTCATGATGAGTATCTGGCGCTTGGTATTTCCCCCGGATATCGGGATTACCGATGCGCCCAGCTTTTCAGCCCCGTAGTGTACTCCGAGTCCGCCCGTGAACAGGCCGTAGCCGTATGCGTTATGTATAATGTCGCCTCGAGTTGCGCCCCCTGCCGCCAGAGCTCGAGCCATCAGCACTGACCATGTCTGAATATCCCGTGCAGTGTAACCAACGACCGTAGGTTTCCCGGTTGTCCCCGAGGAGGCGTGAATGCGGACCACGTTCTCCATCGGAACCGCGAACATCCCGTAAGGGTAGTTGTCCCGCAGGTCCTGTTTCGATGTAAATGGAAGCCGCTTCAAATCTTCCAGCCTCTTTATGTCGGACGGCTTTACACCGGCTTCATCGAATTTGCGACGATAGAAGGCAACCGTGGCGTAAACCCTCTCCACAGTTTCTTTGAGACGACGGAGTTGAATAGCCTCTAAAGCTTCCCTGGGCAGTGTTTCGAATTCGATGTCATAAATCATTCCCCGGACTCCTCTTGTACTGAGAATACCCGTAAGGCGGGTAAGAAAAAGGGCTGCGGATTGGAGGAATCCACAGCCCCGGAAAGATGCAAACCATGACCCCGGCGCCTTCTTCGCCCGCCCATGGCTATTATTTTCAAGTTCGGTTCAGATCAGTTCTACTTTTCTTCCACTGGCAGGTTTTCCAAATGAGAACCCGCTAAAAAAGAGGCCGAAGTAGAAAGAGCTGCTTGGCTTAATCCCCTCAAATCCCGTCGAAATTGACCTTTGACTAATATCTGCTTAGACGCGGATTGTCAATTAAAATCAGTTGGCGGTGAATAGGCTTTGCGGCGGACGGGCACGGAGTTTAACTGTTGCCGATGTGAAGTGCGATGGAGTATATTTTCGATTACTTATCGAATTCAGCGACAAGGGGCAGATGGGGATGAAAAAGGATGACTGCGTGAGGCACGAACTGGACGAAACGGTCGATTGCATTCGCAATCAGTCCGGTCTCGCAGGGAAGTGGGAAAAGCAGCGCAACACGATGGTTGAAAATCACCCTTATCTCATCGGCTATGCTTTTTTGATAGGCCTTGCCTTGAGCTTTATACTTTCTCATCTGCTGGTTTTTGCAATATCCTTTCTTTTCCTCTTCTTCATATCTGATTTCATGACCAGAGATGTCCACCGGGTCGCGCCTTTCCTGCCTAAGTCCGTGCTCTTTTCCGTCCTGTACATCCTGGTCATTTGGGTCATCATACTGATTACTTATAAAGTCGTTCCTATGATGCTGAAGAATCTTCCGGAACTCTCAAGCCAGCTCCATGTCGAGATCGTAAAAACACTCAAAGCGGCAAGCCAGAATTGGAATCTCTCGGCATATGTCGACGTCGATGAATTGAAAGGCTCGATTTTAAAGGCCAGCTCGGGCATTTTGCAGTTCCTGGCGACCAGTCTGACTCCACTTTATAAAGGGTTCATTCAGTTCGTTTTTGCGCTGGCAATCAACGTGTTTTTTTATTTCGAGTCCGAAAAGGTCGAACAGGCATTCACCCGAAATCCAGACAGCCTTATGAGCTTTTTGTTCAAGTTTTTGCAGATGAGATTGAGAATCTTTTACGTCTATTTCAGGCGGGTAATGGGAGGGCAGGTGATTATCGCCCTCATCAACACCCTGATTTCATCCGTTGTGATTTTCGCTCTGGAGCTTCATCATCCATTTTTGATGATTTTTGTAGTCTTCTTCTGCGGACTTTTCCCGGTAGTGGGAAATCTGATGTCGAACAGCGTTCTTACAATAAATGCTTTCGTATCGACGGGAATGTGGGGCACGCTGATCTGCCTGATCATGCTGGTCGGGGTTCACAAACTTGAGTACATTCTAAATTCCAAGATAATCGGCGGGATTGTGAACCTGCCGATGGCCATTACATTGGGCGCGCTGATTTTTTGCGAGGTGCTGCTGGGAATTCCCGGCCTGATTTTGGCCATACCTCTTGCGCTCTTCGTTCGACATGAGTTCGAACACATCCGCGGACTTCCTCCAAATCTGCCTGAAGAGTTAGAGGATGCACCCCAATCGGTCACTACTCCGGAGGGCCGGCTCAGCGAGGAGATTGAGGACACAGGCAGGCTTGCAAGCAAAACCAGGTAAAGCGTCAGAACGATACGTCTCTTAGCCGGAGAGGCGCGGGGCGAGCATTGTCTTGCCGGACCCAGGCGGACCGATCGTGAGGATGTTGCCTGACATTGTATCACCGGGCCGATTGTGGGTGGTTGACTTCCCGCCTGTATCAGCCCGACTTGAGGCGATATCCAAGCTAAATCAGATGGATACAGTTTTCCCCACCTGCGAAATACAGTCGCGCCTACCTATAAAATACAGCGTTCACACCAGAGGCGAGTTTTCGTTGAATTCAGCGGTTTTACATCTGTTTCGTCGCAATATTTTACAGGCTTGGGAAAGTGGGATAACTCATTGATTTACCAAGTATTGCTTCGCCTCTGTACCGGCTTGTCCCACCTTTCGTGTCGGAATAGTTTACACATCAGGAATGGCGATCCGGCGTTGCCCCTCAGCCTTGCGTCCGAATCACACTTTAAAAACAACCTATTACGGCCAAACGGTCCAGATGGAATGCTCTTTGCTTATAAAACTACGCCCAGTTGCGGTTTCCGCCAGTGCTCACCAGTATGGGCGGATTCGGTGCTATGGCCGACTGCATTGAGGCGCTCAGGAGCCTGCGAAGCTTCCTAACGGAAATCGCTTCCGCCATCATGTTCATGGCGGCCCAAACCTGAGAAGGAGGTAATCATTATGAAGAATATGAAGAAATGGATTTATGGATCGGTGGTATTTACTTTGATGTCGATGGCAAGTATCGCTCACGCGACGGTTGCTGTGCCCGAGATTGACCCCGCAGGTGCAGTGACGGCGATCGCCCTTCTCGCCGGGGTCGTCGCCCTGATTAAGGAGCGAAGAGGCTAAAGTTGGAAATTTCGATGGCCCTTAGCAGAACGATGAAAAAGTGCCTGCTGGTGGGAAAGAATATTAAAAGGACGCGTGATTTCGTCTTTCCGGCGAAAGCCGGAATCCAGAGCTTTTTTGAACCACTTGATATTTAAAGCAAAACACTGGACCCCGGCTTTCGCCGGGGTGACGGCCCCAGGGAATTTTAACTGTAAGGTGGGAATTCGAATCTTTTTTCAGCAACCTGTTATTGCAGTTCAGTGCCAACCAGGAGCCGAGCGAACGCCCTGATCGCTTAAACCGACCGATAGGGCGTCTCGGGTAAATCCTTTTGAACTCCTTCGGTGTACTTCTCCGCTCGACCAATAAAAAGCGCCGAGGTGCTGCTGTGGACCCACGAGAGGCCGCTAATCTGTCTTCATCGCGCCATGTTCGACCCTTCCCCGATTATCCAGATCTCTCCCGTTCTATTCTGGTGCGTTGGAGCGCGTTGCTACTGTTGATGCTGGCCGAGATTCTGGGCCTGACGATTCGATTCGACACAGCAGGGCTGGCGACCAGAGCCGACTGGTGGGCGCCTTTGCTCGGGGAATCGCCGGCCCTCCTCCGGGCAGTCCTTGCCTCCTCGGCAGCGTTTCTACTCCTTGTCAGCCCGCGCATGCAACCGCTACTTAGGTTGATGGCGCGGGACTCTTCTTCTTACCTTTGGTGGGTGTGGCTCATCCCGCAGCTCGCATCGGTCACTCTGTTTTCGCTGTGCACCTGGCAACTCTTCGAAGGCGTTGCCCATTCGTTGGAGTGGCCCATAGCCTGGGTCGTTCTGGGTGCGGCATCGGCAACTTTCTGGCTGTGTGCGCTCTCGCCCCCTCGCTTCTGGCGCACATTAGTGAGAGCCGAGCGAATCCCTTTGCTCGTGGCCGCTTTGCTAGGCGGCGCGGCCTCAATGATCGGTCGGATCGCTCAGGAACTATGGAACCCACTCGCCGCAGCAACCCTCCGGCTCGCCCACTTCCTTTTGAGTGCATTTTACCCCGAAATCGTCTTCCTTCCGGCCGAACGAGTCTTGGGGACATCGTCTTTTCAAGTGTCTATCGCTCCTCAATGCTCCGGCTACGAAGGCGTCGGCCTTGTCGTCCTCTTTTGTGCCATCTACCTCTGGCTGTTTCGCGCCAAAATCCGGTTTCCTCACGCTTTTCTACTCTTTCCGCTGGGAGCGGTTGCCGCCTGGTTGGCCAACGTCCTGCGCGTCGTGACGCTGATCGCCATCGGTACCTCGGTTTCACCGGAAGTCGCAGCGGAAGGTTTCCATTCGCAGGCGGGTTGGTTGTTCTTCCTCGTTGTGTCACTCGGGTTGATGGCTGTTAGCCATCGAGTCCGGTGGTTTTGCAAAATCGAGCAGCAGCGCTCCGATCCTGCGGTCGACCGCCCGGCGGGAAAGACGGAAGCAGTAGCCCTCCTGGTCCCGGTCTTGGTATTGCTGGCGGCAATCATTCTTAGGTCCACGTTCTCTAGAGGCTTCGATTGGGCGTACCCGATCGGCGTACTGGCGACATCAGGGGCACTGTGGCGGTCTCGCGGCTTCTACAGGCGACTGGACTGGAGATGGTCCTGGTGGTCAGCAGGGGTCGGCGGGGCAGTCTTCGCTCTTTGGATAGGGCTCGAGCCGCTGGCGAGAGTCAGCGGCTCAGATCTGGAAACCGGACTGGCTCAGCTCTCGGGAGCCACGGCAACGCTCTGGCTTGCGTTTCGGGTGACAGGCTCCATCGTGACAGTGCCGCTTGCAGAAGAGCTGGCGTTTCGTGGATATCTCATCCGCAGGGCTGTTTCGTCGGACTTCAGCAGCGTTAGACCAGGACATTTCACTTGGTTTTCGTTTGCACTATCTTCGGTTTTGTTTGGCGTACTGCACGGTCGCTGGTTGGCCGGAACCTTGGCGGGAATGGGTTACGCGATCGCACTTTATCGCCGGGGACGTATTTCTGATGCGGTCTATGCTCACATGACGACCAATGCGCTTCTCAGCATGTACGTGCTTTGGTCACAAAAGTGGTCCCTTTGGTCTTAGGAGTGCCTGGCGGTGTGAACGGAGGTATTGTAAAAGGGGATCGACTGAACTAAATACCCGCCATTACTGAAATACCCCCATTCCCGCGATGGCCCAGATACTTCACCAAACACTTCGAAAGTGATGATCTCAGTCCGCTTATCCTTCCACTTGACCACCCTGTGGAGTTAATCAGTGATCTGGTGCGATGCCTTGATTTCATCAGGTAAAAGGAAAGAACTGTTCTGCGCTACAGTCCGTTAAGGTCACGGGTTTTAAGTTGCGTTGCGAAGCCTGCTTCCTACTCTACTTAGAATTGGATAAGACGTGGGGACCGCGTTTCCTGCCTGCCCGTGCTCGGCGGGCTGGGAACCGGGTCCCCACAAAACCTTAGACCACATAAAGGAACAGAATTGAGCCCGGGGAGAGCCCCTCGAAATCATTCCAGGATGCAGGTCCCCTGGTCCAGCTCATGTGCACTCGAGTCGCTGATACAGATCGCTGATTATGCCAAGGCACTGAACGCCACCTCGACCATGAAACTGCCTTGAGGCGTTTCGAACGGAACGGCAAGGTGTGGTCCGTTTGCAATATGTCTTATCGTGTGGCCCTTTCCACCAACTATTGTCGGTATTCCAGCCTGGAGAACGAAGCCATCCTCGGCGAGCCGCCTTCTGGCATCTCCGCAGATCATGTTGGTAAGTTCTCCTACCGCATCTCTCACCTCACTATTCAGTTCAGTGAAGGGCTCTCCCAAAAGGTTCGACGCAATACCCTTGATGCATTGCTCAGTAAAAATCAAAGCCATAGACCCCTGGGCCGCGCCAGTGACCCCGATGATCGCGGAAACATCTCCCATAGCAAGATCATCCTTTTTGAGAAAGGGCCTGCCGGGTTTGGCATCGATTTGAGCCATTGTTTTCAGCACATGCATGGCCGCGGCAAGAAAGGGATTAATTATTTTTACATCCATCTTCTACCCTCCATTACTAACCCTGAGGAATAATCTTGGCGAGTTTTTCGGCGAACACCTCCGGACTGAAGGGTTTTACAACATAGTTGCTGACCTTGGCCTGGATCGCCTCGATAATATTTTCTTTTTGGGCCTCCGCTGTAACCATCATGAAGGGAAGACCTTTAAGCCGTTCATCCGCCCGCACTCGCTTGAGCAGTTCGAGCCCGGTCATCGTCGGCATGTTCCAGTCTGAGACAATCAAGTCAACTTTAGTGGACTCCAAAAGCTTGAGCGCCTCGGCGCCGTTTTCAGCTTCAAATACCTCTTTGAATTGCAGATCTTTCAGGATTTTTCGTACAATGCGCCGCATTGTAGAAAAGTCGTCCACAACCATAGCTACCAAGTCCTTGTACGCCACTGGGCCTGATCCTTTCCTGCTGAAGATCGAAATCGCAAAGTCGCGAATGGCGCCTCAAGCGCCGCTTTGAAAAAAAACCAAACTAGTCACTTCTTTGGTCAAGATGCAAATGTATTACCTATGATCGGTGCAACACTATCGGGTCTTTTCAAAAAGACACTCCAGAGCTTTGCCAGGGTTTCAATTCAGAGGGCGCAGAAACCTTCACCCCTTTCCAGTTTAACACGTCCAGTTGTCTTCGGGGATTGGGGATTTGTTTCATGGTTCGCTCAATGCATCGTAAGGCCCATGGGATAGCAGCGACGAAATCTCTTTTTTTACCGGAAAAAGCTTCATGAAAGGCCGCAGCAGTCAACGTTCGCATTTGCACTTAGAACTCTCTCAGCAATCACTTCATCACTATCGGCAGAAATCCCGGAGGGCTAAAACTAAAATAGCACTACCCCTTTTTTACCGGGCATACCCTGATAAATCATCGAAGAAGGGACGGTCAAGCCCACGGGGCAAGCCTCAGCCCAATTTCAGTATCCGTGCACTATCGAGCCAGCGATCGTTTTGGCGGCAGTGAGAACCGAATAATTATTGTATCGCCTGTAGATCGGCCTCTTTTGCCCGTGTCACTTTTAGATCGAGCACCTCTCGCACCGTTTTGGCAAGTTGCTCCAGTGTTATCGGCTTCATCAGGAACCCTTGAATCCCGAGATACTTTACCTTCTCCGCATCCATGTTCTTGCTGAAGCCGGTCATGAGTATTACTGGAATCGCAGGTTGAAACCCCCGGATTTCATCGGCAAGATCGGCGCCCGTAAGACGTGGCATGGTCATGTCGGTAATCACCAGGTCAAAAGGCGTTTCAAGCGGCTGGTGATACAGAAGATCAATGGCCTCCCCCCCGCTGGTCCGGATGACAACATCATATCCCAGGCATTTAAGCATCTGCTCTACGGCTTCGGCAAGCTGTGGCTCATCATCGACAACAAGTATCCGCTCGCGCCCAAGAGGAAGAAGGGTTTGATCTTCCGCTTTTATTGGCGCGCATTCACTCTTCAAAGCCGGGATGAGCACGGTAAACCTGGCTCCCTTGGCCGGTTCGCTTTCCACATTGATCTGCCCTTCATAGCTTTTTACAATACCATGAACCACGGATAGGCCGAGCCCGGTGCCTTCTCCCTGCTTTTTAGTGGTGAAAAAGGGATCGAAGATCGAATTAAGCATGGCAGGGTCTATACCACATCCGGTGTCTTGGACTGTAAGTGCCACATAAAGTCCCGGCTTCAAGCCTTCCGGAGACGGAGTCGATGCGCCTTCGAGCAAGACATCCGTCAATCTCACCTCCAGCACTCCTCCTTGATCTTGCATAGCATGGGCAGCATTTGCGCAAAGGTTCATCAACACCTGGTGCATCTGAGTAGGATCGGCCAAAACAGCCGCCTTGCTGAGCACTTCCGTTTTGATCTCAATGGTTGACGGCAATCCGGGCCGGAGAATCCGCAAGGCCTCTTTCACGATCAGCCCGAGTTGCACTGGAATCTTCTGCTGCTCGGTCCTGCGGCTGAAAGCAAGTATCTGCTTCACCAGTTCTTTCGCCCGGTCGGCTGCCTTGAGCACTTCATCGAGTTTGCCAAAAATCGGACTTCCTTTTCCCAAATCCCATTTGGCCAATTCCGTGAAGCCCATAATAACCCCAAGGATGTTATTAAAGTCGTGGGCGATGCCTCCTGCTAATGTGCCCAGCGCTTCCATCTTCTGAGCCTGTCGCAGCTCACTTTCAAGCTTGACCTGGCGTGTGATGTCCCGGTGGATGCTTACATAGTAGATGACAGCCCCGGACATGTTCCGGATGGGGGATATGGTAGTCTCCGTTTCGTACAAAGAGCCGTCTTTTCTCTTGTTAGTGAGACGTCCCGACCATACCTCGCCTCCTGCGAGCGTTTCCCGCATATGCCTGTAGAAGGCCCGGTCATGTTTATCGCTTTTAATGATACCCGAATGCCTGCCGATAACCTCCGCGCCCTCATAGCCCGACATAGCCGTAAAAGCTGGATTGACATAGTCGATGATCGATTTTGAATCGCTTATGATGATTGCTTCAGCAACTTGTTCGATCGCTCGTCACCAGGCGCATGTGCTCTTCTTCAGACCGTTTGCGCTCGGTGATATCACGAATTAGCCCTTCGATTCCGAGGATGTTTCCATGATCGTCCTTGCGGAATGTGCTTGTGACCGAAACATAGAGCGGCGAGCCGTCTTTTTTCTTAAGGGTAACCTCATAGTCTCTGACCACACCATCTTTCCGTAAGGTGCGCAGCATTTTTTCACGGTCCTCGGGATACATCCAAAAGCTCTCCACCGGCTTGTCACGCATCTCGTCATGTGTGTGGAATCCGAGGAGCGCAGCCGCCGAGGGACTGGACATAACAATATTGCCGCTCTTATCCGTCCGGTAGAAAACGTCCTGCATATTCTCAATCACGCTGCGGTAGCGCTCTTCACTCTCCCGCAATGCTTCCCTCGCCAGCTTGCCTTCGGTGATGTCCTGGTAATAGGCGAAGGATAGTTGGTCAGTGATCATGACCGCATTTAGCGATCCCCAGGTCAGGCTCCCATCACGTTTTTTCATGCGATGCTCGGTTTCGACATGGCCTTTTTCGAGCAGTGTGTTGAAATCGCGGAGCACCGCATCCCGATCCGCCTCAGGGTGCAGGTCCATGATGTTCATGCGTGATAAAGTGTTGGCTTCATAACCCAGGAGGTTTGTAGCCGAGGGATTAAAATCCAGGATGCGGCCTTGGCGATCTGCTACCAGCACGGCCAGTGGAGCATGTTCGACGTAGGAGCGAAACTTGGCCTCGCTTTCCCGAAGCGCCTTCTCCCCCTGCTTGCGCACGGCAATTTCCCATGCAATGTCCGCCAGGTAGGAGACTACTTCAACGTCCTTGTCGTCGTAATCGTTTGGTTTGTTCCCAATGCCAAGGATTGCCACTATTTTGCCGGTTCGCACGATGGGCACGACAAGATCTCGAATAATGGAGGCATGTCCTGCGGGCACACCTTTGCGATGCGGCAACGCCCGGTAATCATTATGGATTACCGGTCTTCTTTCATGGACACAGTCCACCCAGACACCAGCCCGGTCTATATCGTGGTGTTGCCCTTTGCCTTGAGCCTCACAGAATTCTTCCGTCGTTTGCGTGGACCAAGCCTGGAGCGAAAGGGTTTTCCCGTCGCTTTCCACAAAGTGGTAAAATCCAAGGGGACTCCCGGTCAAGGCGCAGACTTCATCCAGTGTCTTTTGGAGCAACTCTTCCAGGGAATGCGAGTCGGCAAATTCCAATAGATCCAGCCGTATACTAATCAACTCTTCGGCTTGCTTGCGCGCAGTTATTTCAATCATGACTCCAACCCTTTCGAGGGAACGAATCTGTGGTAGAGAAAGTCGTGGATGGCTGCCGAGTTTAGATATGTCAGGGACTTTTCGATAATTTCATCACCAACCAGGACAGTCGCGACTGGGTCTGCATAGCGCCGAATTTTGCTTCCAGAGGTCATATTTCCCGTCCTCTATGAAGTAGCCCCCTTGGGCAGAATCGGAATTTGGCAAAAGAGCGAACCTCATCGTATTGTTGTATCGGTAGAAGCATGAGTTAAGCTTAGCACAAACGTGAATTGAGTCCACCCATCTCCTGTTTTCTTTCAGGACCGGCCAGATCGTTTTCTTCGCAAAGATTTGCCCTCAGGGCCAGGCCACGATTCCAATCATGGCAGATCGAACCCGATCCGGTTGAGAATCGCCCCAAACCGCTCGCCCCCGGTGTTGTGGGTGAAATAGATATTCAGGCAGCACTCAATTATGGCCAGGATCTTCTCTTTCGTATAAATCCCTTCCAACTCTTTTCCCAGTTGCGGATGACGGCCAAGTTTGCCGCCTACCATGATACGCCAGCCCTTTTCAGCTTCCTCCATAGCGCCCGATGGACACGCGCTGACGCATTTTCCGCACATAACGCATTTACTCCCGTCCATTGCCGGGATATCCGCATCGGACTCCGCCTCGATGGCGCTTTCAACACAGGAGGATGAGCAAACTCCGCAGCCTTTGCATGATTCAACCGAAATTCGTGGGCGCAAAGCTCCAATGATGCCGATATCGGCAATTTGAGGACGCGAACATGCATTGGGGCAGTCGGAAATGCAGATGCGGAATTCGTGGTGCATCTTCAATGGGCCGCCCACCCGCTCTTTGAGAAAACCAGCCACATTTCGACTCAAGAGCATCATTTCGAGGTCATCGGCCAACGCATCGCTTCCAATCGCGCGGTTTTTGCAACCGTCTGCTCCAAAGCATGTTTCTATTTGGAACCCTTTGGACTCAAGGGTTTTTCCGGAAAGAAATTTCCGCCGGCAATCCTGGACATGGCTCAGCGACACCTGGTTGGAACCTTGCTCGGAAGCCTCCTTCTCCACCTCTCGCCGCACTCTCCCGCGGACAAAAAAAGGGACCCTTTCTACCGCCTTTTCCGCTTTTTTGGTCCAGATCATTCCATCATCCTCGTATGACAGTATTGTTAATAACTCTAAACAATCATTTGGTGAAATAACTTAAGCCAACCGGTATTGGTATATCCGATTTTATGCCGGGGTTTAATTTTGCCTATTGACTTAGGTCAATGTTGGTCCAAGAATATCTTGAGACCAAAAGCTGCCCCTTATATATTTTTCTGATCGTAACCGCTCTATTTCGCTCTTCGATGGATTTATCCGAAAGGAGGCCCTCAAATGAAAAAAGCGATCAGGGAACTCGCCGCCTCAATAAACAGAACAGACCCGAGCGCTGCTTTTTCTTTCGAGTTATGGGATGGAGAAGTCATAAAATATGGCGACAAGCCGAAAACGACTATGCTGATCAAGTCTGCAAAAGTTCCGGGGCAGATGTTCAGCAAAGGGTTTCTCGGGTTTGGCGAAGCATATGTTGCGGGGGACCTGGAGGTCGAAGGCGACCTTCAGGAACTGCTGCGGCTCGGCCTGATCGTTCAATTCGACGAAAATGCCTTCTCTAGGTGGCAAAAGATAAGGTTCCTTCCTTTTGTCCTGAAGACCGTTGGCACGGTTGGAAAAGCCAACGGCAATATAGCATATCACTATGATCTCACAGCGGGATTCTACTCTCTTTTCCTCGACGAGAGCCTCACATATTCCTGCGGCTACTTCAAATATGAAGATGATTCACTCGATCAGGCGCAACGCAACAAGTTCGACCATATCGCCCGCAAGCTCATGCTTGGCCCGGCAGATACGCTGATTGACATAGGATGCGGATGGGGCGGGATGCTCCTGCGCTCTGCGCGCAAATACGGCATAAGAGGAGTCGGGATTACGCTTTCGAGCAACCAGAGCCGGTATAACTCCCAAATGATAGAAGAGTTGGGACTCGGCGAGCAGATCGAGGTGAAGTGGCAGGATTACAGGCAGCTAAGCGGTAAATTCGACAAGTTCGTATCCATAGGAATGTTTGAGCACGTGGGGAAAAGATTCATTCCTGCATACATGAGAAAGGTGGCTGAGTTGTTGAAGAAGGGCGGAATCGGCCTGCTGCATACGATCGCAAAAGAAGTCGAGTCAGCCACTGACGCGTGGACGCTGCGCTATATATTTCCCGGCGGCTACCTTCCGAGTCTGGCGGAAACTGTCCGCGAGATGGGCAGGGCGGGTCTGTGCGTTTTGGAGATAGAGGGACTGCGGCTTCATTACGGCCGAACACTCGACTGCTGGATAGCCAATTATGAAAGAAATGTCGACAAGATACGAGAGATGTTCGACGAGAGGTTCGTACGAATGTGGCGGCTATATCTCAACGCTTCATCCGCTTCGTTCAAGTACAACGGCACGCGGCTCTACCAGATTCTTTTTTCAAATGGTCTGAATAACGACTTGCCGATGGTGCGGGACTACATGTACCGTTCAAATTGAGAAATTCTGTTCATCCGGCAAACGAGTATCGGCAGATCGAGAAAAGACAGTATCTGTCTACCGTTAATTGGGCTCAGGTCTGCAAAGCCTTCCGTATCGTAGTTGGAAAGGGCCTTCTCAACACTCCTACTTCGGTGATTATTCCGGAAATATACTTGTTGGGTGTGACGTCGAAAGCAGGGTTGAGAGCGTCGACGCCGGCAGGGGCTATGCGTTTTCCGTTGAGGTGAGTGACTTCCTTCGGGTCCCTTTGCTCGATGGGGATTCCGCTTCCGTCAGGCAGGGCCGGATCTATGGTCGAACGGGGAGCGGCGACATAGAAGGGGACATCGTGGGTCCTGGCAAGCACCGCCACCATGTAGGTACCGATCTTGTTTGCGGTATCCCCGTTTGCGGCTATCCTGTCGGCGCCAACCACTGCCAGGTCGATTCTGCCTTGGCTCATCAAGCTTCCGACGGCATTGTCAGTAATGAGAGTAACAGGGATACCCGCGCGCATGAGCTCAAAGGCGGTGAGCCTGGCGCCCTGGAGAAACGGCCTGGTTTCGCAGGAAAAGACGCTAATGGCAGGGTCCGTTTCGAAAGCCGCCCGGATTACCCCCACGGCGGTTCCGTAATCTGCGGTGGCAAGCGCACCGGCATTGCAATAAGTGAGAATTCTCGCTCCCTTCGGCACCAGTTCGCGCCCCCACTTTCCGATCTGCCGGTTTGAGGCAATGTCCTCGCTTAGAATGGCGTTGGCATCTTTAAAAATGAGTTCCTGAAGTTCGGCAATGGCCGCTTTGGGGTTTTCCACCACAACGGAATACAGCCTTTTGACCGCCCATCCCAGGTTTGCCCCCGTCGGGCGCGCTTCTCTCACTTTTTGGCAAAGCCTGGAGAATTTTCGCCTGAATTCTTTTGGATCGCCGGTCCGAATAGACCGGGCGCCAAGGGCCAGGGCAAGCGCTCCGGCAACTCCCACAGCGGGAGCCCCGCGTATTGCCATCGTCTTTATCGCGCCTATCACCTGTTCGGGGGTGGTGCAGCGAAGGAACTTTTCCTGGTGCGGCAATATCCTCTGATCGAGTATCGCCACGGCGTCACCATCCCAGTGGATTGGCGGTAACCATTGGTCGGGCATTGAAGTCTCCTGAAAAATTCTTCTGCTTGAAATAAAACAGGGAAGCCAAACAACCTGGATGCGATGAAGTTCAAAACACTTTTGCGGTCGCGAGCCCCCCTCGGGCTACGCTTGCCCAATGATACCTCAGCTCATGAGTTTTTTCCTGAGAATTTCATTGGCGAGCTGCGGATTTGCCTTTCCTTTTGTCTTCCTCATGACCTGGCCGACGAAAAAGCCGAAGAGTTTGTCCTTTCCCGCACGGAACTGCTCGACTTCCTTCGGGTTTTCTGAGAGCACCTGCTCGATTGCGGACTCGATTTCCGACTCATCGCTCACCTGTACCAGCCCTTTTTCATCCACGATATGCCGGGCGGACTTGCCGCTTGCGTACATCTGCTCGAAAACTCCCTTGGCTATTTTACCGCTTATCACCCCGGAATCGAGAAGGTCCAAAAGCTCTGCCAGATTCTCCGGAGATACGGGGCAACTTTCGATTTCACGATTATCGCGGTTAAGCTCGCGCAGAAGCTCGGACATTATCCAGTTGCTAAGCGCCTTCGGGTGTGCAAATCTTTTCAACGCCGCTTCAAAGTAGTTTGCAAGGGATTTCGATGATGTCAGCACCTTCGCATCATAGGGCGGCAGTGCGTAATCTTTGATGAACCGCTCGCGCTTCGCTTCGGGGAGTTCGGGCAGGCTGCTGCGAACCTCTTGGATCCAATCCTGGCTCACGACCACCGGAACCAGGTCGGGGTCCGGAAAATAGCGATAGTCATGCGCCTCTTCCTTGCTGCGCATACTGAGGGTCACATTGCGCCCGGCATCCCAGAGCCTGGTTTCCTGAACGAGCGGTTCGCCGCGCTCCAGCGTGACTTTCTGTCTTCGGATCTCGAATTCCAGGGCTTTCTGAACGTTTTTGAACGAGTTCATGTTTTTGAGTTCGACCTTAGTCCCAAGGCCGTTCGTTCCGGCGGGCCGAATCGAGATATTTGCGTCGCACCTCATGCTGCCTTCCTCCATGTTGCCGTCGCATATCTCGAGGTAGCGTAAAATCTCGCGAAGGGTTTTTAGGTAGGCCGCCGCTTCGTCAGGGGTGGCTAAATCCGGTTCACTCACGATCTCGATTAGAGGTACGCCCGTTCTGTTGAAATCGACATAGCTGAGTGGATGGTATTCGTCATGCGTGAGCTTGCCGGCGTCTTCTTCCATGTGTATCCGGTGTATCCTGATCAGCTTTGGACCACTGGAGCTTTCGATTTCCACCCAGCCTTCCCGGGCAAGGGGAAGCTCGTACTGTGAAATCTGGTACCCTTTGGGAAGGTCGGGGTAGAAGTAGTTTTTCCGAGCAAACCGGGCGATCGGTGCAATTGAGCAGTGAGTGGCCAAGGCCATCCTGATCGAGTATTCGACGACTGCGCGGTTGAGTACGGGAAGCACCCCCGGCATCCCAAGGCACACCGGGCAGGTGTGCGTGTTGGGACTGCCGCCGAATTTTGTGGAGCACCCGCAGAAAATCTTGCTCGCGGTCTGGAGTTGAGCGTGAATTTCTAGTCCTATTACCGGTTCGTATTCCATCTGCGGCTGGTTTCCTTTCACCAATATTCCGATTAAAGCTGCAGTTTATCACATTGAGCATCGGCATTTCCATCGTTGTCAGCATCCTTTTGAACACTCTGCCCAGAAACGTTGGCGTTGCCGAAAAAGAAGGGCAGGGCGGCAGGGTTGGCGGTCCCACCGCCCAAACGAATGTTTGACATTGTGAGAACTTTCAATTTAAGAATAGATAGATTCTCAGCAGAGGTTTGACTTGGGCTCTTGTTGGTAAGACGCGGTCTGCACTTTATGAAGTTGTTCCGGTAAAGCGAGGAGAAAAATGAAAATTCATGAGTATCAAGCAAAAGAATTGTTCCAAAAGTTTGGAGTCCCTATCCCTCGAGGGAAAGCGGCCTTCAGCGTTGAGGAAGCCGAGCGGATCGGGGCGGAACTGGGGACTTTTCCGGTTGTGGTAAAAGCCCAAATCCATGCCGGCGGCCGAGGCAAAGGCGGCGGCGTTAAGCTGGCTAAAGACGCGGCTGAAGTTAAACAATTCGCAGCCAGCATTCTCGGGATGACCCTAGTGACCCACCAGACGGGTCCTGAGGGTAAGGTGGTAAAGAAGCTCCTGGTCGAAGAAGGTCTTCCGATTGCAAAAGAACTCTACCTCAGCGTGCTCCCTGACAGAGGGACCGCGAAGATCGTCTTTATGGCGAGCGAGGCAGGCGGCATGGACATTGAGGAAGTCGCCGCCAAAACGCCTGAGAAGATCATCAAGGTCTATATAGATCCGCTCGTCGGCATCAAGGGATACCATGCTAACGAACTGGCCTTCGGGTTGAACCTGACGGGGGACCTGGTAAAGCAGTTTACCGGCATGGTTTCCAAGCTCTACAAGCTTTGCGTGGACTACGACTGCTCACTGGTGGAGATCAATCCCCTTATCCTTACCAAAGACGGCAGGGTCATAGCCCTGGACGGCAAGATCAATTTTGACGACAACGCCCTCTATCGGCACAAGGACATTGTGGAATATCGGGATTTGGACGAAGAAGACCCCTTCGAAGTTGAAGCCTCCAAATACGAGCTTAATTACATCAAGATGCCGGGGGGCAACATCGGCAACATGGTAAACGGCGCAGGCTTGGCCATGGCCACGATGGATCTGATTCAGCAGGCGGGCGCCGTGCCGGCCAACTTTCTCGATGTCGGCGGCGGTGCGAGCGCCGAGCAAGTGGAAAACGGGTTGCGTATCATCCTGGCAGATCCGACGGTCAAGGGCGTGCTCATAAACATTTTCGGCGGTATCCTGCGTTGTGACAGGCTTGCAAACGGTGTTGTCGAAGCGGCAAAGAAGGTGGGAATTAAGGTCCCGGTCGTAATCCGGATGGAAGGGACCAACGTTGAAGAGGGCCGGAGAATCCTGAGCGAATCCGGACTCAATCTAATAACGGCAAAAGACGTTTCAGACGCCGCCCAAAAAATTGCAGCGATTGCGAAGGGATAGGAGGATATCATGAGCATTTGGGTGGATCGCAATACTAGACTTCTGGTTCAGGGTATCACCGGCCGCGAGGGCCAGTTCCATACACTTACTTGCAAAAACTACGGAACCAACGTCGCCGCCGGGGTAACCCCGGGCAAAGGGGGCCAGAGCGTTGAAGGAATCCCCGTTTTCAATACAGTGGCAAAAGCTGTCAAGGAAACGGGCGCCAACGCCGCGATGATTTTTGTTCCACCAGCTTTTTGCGCTGACGCCATAATGGAATCGATCGACGCCGGAGTGCCGCTGCTGGTAGCAATCACCGAAGGCATCCCGGTCATGGATATGCTAAAAGTCAAGAACTACCTCAAGACGAGCAACAGCCGCCTGATCGGCCCCAACTGCCCGGGCATAATAACTCCCGGCCAATGTAAAATCGGCATTCAGCCGGGCCACATCCACTCGCCCGGAAACGTTGCGATCGTATCGCGCTCGGGGACCCTCACCTATGAAGCGGTGCACCAGATTCAACAATTTGGAATGGGCCAGAGCACTGTAATCGGCATTGGCGGAGACCCGGTAAACGGCACCAACTTCATCGACTGTCTTTCGGCCTTCCAAGCTGACCCCGAAACTTACGCCATCATAATGGTGGGGGAGATCGGCGGATCGGCGGAGGAAGAGGCCGCTGACTTTATCAGCAAAACCGTGACCAAGCCGGTAATCGGCTTTATCGCAGGGCTGACCGCTCCTCCGGGGCGGCGTATGGGCCATGCGGGCGCGATCATCAGCGGTTCGAGCGGGACGGCGCAGGGCAAGATCAAGGCTATGCGCGAAGCCGGGATAACGGTGGTGGAAAACCTGGGAGAAATGGGTGCAATCGCTAAAAAGGCTTTCGCCTCGGTTCTTTCCGGCAAGGCAATGAATTGACCAGCGGGCGCCATGCAGAAGCGCCCTTCAACCATTAGTGCAAGAGCCTCACGGGGAAGCGGAGCCGATTCGTTTCCCCGGTTTCATTACGGAAGCTTTCGAAGCGATGGTTTGGGTCAAAAGAGCCAGTAGCGCTGATCCTTTCCTTGTTTTCTTCCCTTTGAGCCTTCGCCTCTTCGCGTGAAAAAGTTCTCCTTACCACGAACGGCGCACCCTGACACCATTTTGTGATAGAAAACCCTTTATGTGTTCGATGGTATAGGTCCCGTAGTGAACCATCGAGGCGATCAGCGCCGCATCGGCGCGGCCCTCGTTTAGCACATCCAGCAGGTGTCGAGGTTCTCCTGCGCCCCCGGACGCGATCACCGGAATGCGGACATTGGTCGAAATCAGCCGGGTCAGTTCGAGTTCATAGCCGGTCTGAGTGCCGTCCGCGTCTATCGAGTTGAGACAAATCTCTCCTGCGCCGAGTCTTTCGGCCTCTTTGGCCCACCACAGCGCATCGATGCCCATGCGGGTTCGGCCGCCGTTTATGACCATCTCGTAACCCGAGGGAATCTTCTCTGAAATCTCGACCCTCTTTACGTCCATTCCGAGGACAATGCACTGATTGCCGAAGGCTTCCGCTCCCTGCCTGATGATGTCGGGATTGAGCACGGCGGCGGAGTTTACGCTGACTTTTTCCGCCCCGGCAAGCAGTACGCCGCGCATGTCATCGAGTGTGCGAATCCCGCCCCCGACCGAAAACGGAATAAAAATGGTCTCCGCCACCCGGCGCACCACATCGAGCATAATAGGGCGCCGCTCGCTCGAGGCGGTGATGTCGTAGAACACAATCTCATCGGCGCCCTGTTCGTAATAGTAACGGCCCATCTCCACCGGGTCGCCTATATCGATATTGTCCCTGAATTTGATCCCTTTGGTAGTCTTGCCGTCACGAACGTCGAGGCAAGGTATAATGCGTTTGCTGAGCATGAAAGCCTCCTTATCGGGCGAATTCGCTTCGCCAAAAACCGTGGCCCGCCGGCAGCGGTCTCGACGCTATCCCTGATCTGTCCATGACCGGAAGCGGGTCGCGCCGTCTCTATGAAACGCCGTCCCAGCGGCAGAAATTGTCAAGGAGCCTCAACCCGGGCTTGCCGCTTTTCTCGGGATGGAACTGGACGGCGACAAGATTTCGGAATGCCACGGCGGATGTGAAGGCGATCCCATATTCGGTTGTCCCGACGGCCAGGTTCTCGTCTGAAGGCTGCGGGTAGTAGCTGTGGACGAAATAAAACTCGCTGTCCTCGGGAATACCGCGAAAAACGGCGTGATCTTTTTCAAATCTGACCCCGTTCCAGCCCATATGTGGAATCTTTAGAAAATCCCCTGTCTCGGAATGCATTTTGTCCGGGAACCTGCGCACTTCACCCGGTAGAATTCCAAGGCAAGTGGTTTGGTTTTCCTGGCTGACATCAAAAAGTACTTGAAGTCCGACGCAAATGCCCAGTATGGGTACCCCGGCGCCGAAGAGTTCCGGAAGCAGCTTATCGAGTCCAAGTTCCCCCAGGCTTTCCATCGATTTCCCGGCGGCCCCGACTCCCGGAAAGACCACTTTGTCGGCCTTACGTATTTCATCATGGGAGTTGGTGATCCGGCATGGAAATCCAAGATGGTCCAATGCCCGCTTTACGCTGGTAAGATTCCCCGCTTTGTAGTCGAGTATGGCAATCACGTTTTGGCGCTCCTTTGGCAGATATTTTAATTTAACAGAATATCCCAAATTTGTTCGGCGGGTCAAGGTTGGGTAAGCTGAGGAAAAAATCAATTGACCACCGGGCGCGAAAACCTGCAGAGAATTGATTCGTTTCCATTTTAATCTGCTTCGGGATACAATATTTTATTTGAGCCTATGTGCGGCCTTTCTCAAAGGGATTCAATCCCCCACTTCTGACTGGCAGTGCTTTATGCGGTTAACAGCATCGGGAGCGGTCCTGCCCGCGAATCGGTTCGGAACTGATCAAGGTGAATAGTGGAAAAGATAACCAAAGGAACGGATATCGAGCTTCGGGTTGAGAAGCTCGCATTTGGGGGCAAAGCAGTAGCCAAAGCGGACGGATTAGTGGTTTTCATGGACCGGGCCATTCCAGGGCAGACTGTTAGAGCCCGAATAACAAGGAAGAAGCGAAATTACGCCGAAGCGAGGGTAATCGAGACGCTGTCCCAATCGCCCGACTATAGGCCACCCGTTTGTCCGCATTTCGGGATTTGCGGAGGGTGCCACTGGCAGGATATCTCCTATGAGGCTCAGCTTTTCTGGAAAAGAGCCCACGTTGTGGAGTGTCTCCAGCATATTGCCGGGGCAGGCGAGACCGAAGTTAAGCCAATTATTGCCTCCCCCGAGAAGCTGCACTATAGAAATAAAATGGAGTTTACCTTTTCCGACAGGCGTTGGCTACTGGCCGAAGAACTTGACCGGGAATTCGCACGGGAGTCCCTTTTCGCACTCGGCCTTCACATAAGGGGGCTTTTCGACAAGGTATTCAATATTGATACCTGTTTTCTCCAGTCACTTGAATCCGCCGCCATCCTGCGGGAAGTCCGCCAATGGGCGGTGAAAAGCGGCCTGCCGGCCTACAGCATTCGCACTCACCAGGGCTTTTGGCGTTTTTTGGTCATAAGGGAGGCGAAAAGCACCGGCCAGGTTCTTATTCATCTCATCACCTCCGGTAACCCACGTGCAGACAACAGTGTGGACAGGCTCTCAGATCATCTCCGGTCGAAATTCCCACGGATTGCGACTCTCATCCATTCGATAAACGATAAAAAGTCTCAAGTCGCCATTGGAGATTCCAGCCGTACACTGTTCGGACCGGGGTTGATTGAAGAAAGGCTCGGGGAGCTTCGTTTCCAGGTATCCGCTCATTCCTTTTTTCAGACGAATACTCCAGGAGCGCAGAAGCTCTATGAAACGGTCAGCAGGCTTGCAGGCTTTGAGGGAACCGAGAATGTCTGGGATCTCTATTGCGGAACGGGAAGCATCGGTCTATATATCGCCTCTCGTGTAAAAAGCGTTGTCGGAATCGAACTGGTCGAAGATGCCGTACAAGACGCGCGTGAGAATTGCCGTATCAATGCAATCAGCAACTGTTCTTTTTTGGCCGGCGATCTAAAGGACATGATCGGAAAGGCTTGGGAGAGGGGACATCCCGATGTTGTGATAGTGGATCCTCCCAGGGCTGGAATGCATCCGAAAGTGACCCGAACGCTGCTCGATATTTTGCCGGGGCGAATTATCGCGGTCTCATGCAATCCGGCAAGTCTGGCCAGGGATGCGGCCCTGCTTCTTGGGGCATACAACATAAAAGAGGTACAGCCAATCGATCTTTTCCCACATACGCCGCATCTGGAATGCATCGTCAGGTTCGACAGAAAAGAGTAGCGTGTAAGATCTGAGATTGTCCACATGAATCTTTTTAATAAGAAACCGAAGCGGCGCAGATACATACTGTGGGGTCTATCCCTGTTCGTTCTTTTTTCCGCGTTTTTTGCTGCAAGCTTCTCTTATTATCTTTACAACGAAATCAAGAACCGATTTTCATCGAGACGGTGGAGTGTGCCGGCGCGGGTTTTTTCCTCAACTGTCCCCGTCTATCGCGGCCAGGCGCTTTCGCTTGGCCAGCTCAGGCATATGCTTGAGGAGCGCCGCTATAAAGAGGCCTCAAAAGAACCAGTGCTTGCCGGCGAGTTTAAATCGTGGGGCAACACTCTGGTTGCGCACCTGAGGGATTTCCAGTTTCCGGGCATCTTGCAGTCGTCACAGCTCGTCGAATTCGATTTTGAGCAAAACAGGATCGCGGCCATCCGCAGTCCGCGAGAAGAGATTTCGTTCCTTGAGTTGGAGCCGCTGGAAATAGCGCGCCTCTATGGGCCCGAACGCGAAAGCAGGATGCTCATTGATATCCGGCAGGTTCCACAGCATTTGATCGATGCTGTGGTGGCAATCGAGGACCACCGCTTTTACGAACACAACGGCTTTGACCTTTTCGGAATACTTCGGGCGATGCTCGCTGATTTTCAGGCGGGTCGGGTCGTTCAGGGGGGTTCCACGATTACCCAGCAGCTTGTTAAAAACTACTTCCTGGAATCCGAACGCAGTTTGAGCAGAAAATTCGTGGAATTTTCCATGTCTCTTATCCTGGAGGCCCTTTATAAAAAAGATGACATAATGGAGATGTATCTGAATGAAATCTACATGGGACAGAGGGGCAGCGTCGCTATACACGGAATCGGCGAAGCCTCGGCATATTACCTGGGGCGCAACGTCGAGGACCTGACCCTTGCTGAGGCCGCCATCCTGGCCGGGATGATAAGAGGGCCCAACAGTTATTCACCGGTTGTAAACCGTCAGGCGGCGCTGGAGCGCAGAAACCTGGTATTGAGGAGGATGCTCGCGCTTCGTAAGATTTCGCTGTCCGAATGTGACTCGGCGCTTCTGGAAGTCTTGAGGGTGCCTCCCGCATCCACCTCCGCCCGTATAGCCCCCTATTTTGTGGATTATGTACGCATGCAGGCCCAAGAGCTTTACGCCCCTGTAACGCTCGCCTCGGAGGGGCTGGATATCTACACGACCCTTCAGCCTGAAATGGCCGCTGCCGCCGAAATGGCGATTCGGGATGGCCTTGCTGAAATTGAGAGTGAGAACGAAGGATCAGCTTCAGACGAATCCAAACCCTCTCGGCGGCTCCAGGCGGTTTTGATCGCCTTGCAATCCAAAACCGGAGAACTCTATACTCTAGTCGGGGGAAGAGACTATGCTGAGAGCAGCTTCAACAGGGCTCTCAAGGGACGCTGCCAACCGGGGTCCGCTCTTGAACCCTTTATCTATCTCTCCGCGCTCGATCGCTTTAAACTCAGCGACTGGCTTTTCGATTTGCCCGTGCCTTACGAACTTAATGGCGTTTCGTGGACCCCAAGAAACTTCGACGGCAGGTATAGAGGTAAGGTCGCTTTACGCGAAGCCGTCGAGCAGTCGCTCAATGCAGCGACGGTGAATCTTGCGGTCGAAACCGGCCTGAATAAAATAATCGGGACACTCAGGAGTTTCGGTATAGAATCGCCGCCCGGAGACCTGCAGTCGCTTGCGATGGGTTCGTTCGAACTGACCCCCATGGAACTCGCCGGGGCGTATGCGGTTCTAGGCAATGACGGGCAAAAGCCTTATCTGCTAAGCCTCAAGGAGATCGTGGCAGAGAACGGGGACGTTCTCGAACGGAGGCATATCGACTTCTCGTCGGTGACCTCTCCTGCCAAAGCCTTTCTCATAACAAGCCTTCTTGAAGGGGTTATGGAAAGAGGTACGGCCAAGGGGCTTCAACGACTCGGAATTGACTTTGCGTGTGCAGGTGAGACTGGCACGACGAGCGAGTTCCGGGACTCCTGGTTCGTTGGATATACGACGGATTTGCTTGCCCTGGTCTGGGTGGGATATGACGACAACAGCCCGACAGGTCTCACCGGGGCGCAGGGTGCGGCGAACATCTGGGCGCGGTTTATGAACCTGGTGCGGCCTTGGATTCAACCTCAGGACTTCGATGCGCCCCCCGGAATCGTTGAGGAAGTGATTTGCCCGGATTCCGGACTACTGGCGACCGCCCATTGTAAAGAACGGAAGCTGGAGAATTTTTTATCCGAAGCCAGACCTAATGGTTATTGCAATATTCATAACAGATAATAAAATGGCGGAGACCTTGAAGGCCTATGCCCATTAGTACGAGTTTCTCACACTTTATGAAATTGCAATCATGCATGTCTGGTTTCTTATTTGAGCGCTTATGGGGCGCCACCCCCGGGGAGGCGTCGGTGAGCCTCGATCTCGCAACAGGAACCCGAAGGCGCCGCTGCCGGGGTTTGCTGCTTATCCTGTTAACGGCCATCACTCTTTCGGGGTGCGGGCAAAAACAAGTCTATATACCCCCCGAATACGTTTCGCCTCCAGCGTCACTTTCTTACTCAGCGCCGGAGCCCGTTGCGCCTCTGGTTCAGCAGGTTCCACCCGTAGCGCAGGCTCCCGAGCTTATGAGTCAACAGACGCCCGCCTCACCTCCGCCTGTTCAGCCTCCGGAGCAAGAGAAGCCAAAGGTTCGGCCGGCGCCGACGGCCGCAAATAAGCGGCATTCGCAGAAATTGAAAAAACAGGAAGCGTCAAAGTCGCCTCAACGCCAGGCCTCGATGCAACAAGTCAGTCAAGCCAGGGGGCAATTGGAAAGGGGAAAACCGGACATCGCAATCCGGACACTCGAGAAGGCCGTCAGGATAGATGCCCGCAATGGTGAAGCTTTCATTCTCCTTGCCAGGGCATGGAAACAAAAGGGAGAAAAACGCAAGGCCCTGGAATTCGCAAAGAAGGCCGAACTGCTTTATCAGGGACAATCCGCGAAAATGAAGGAAATCTTTTTGCTCCAATCGGATCTTTATCGCGAATTGGGGGACGCCGCCAACGCGGCCCAATCGAGCCGGAAGGCGTCAGCAGTCGACCGCAGGGGCCAGGGGCGAGGAGAATGATCAAAGAGATGATAAGTGGTTCGGGGAAGGTGAGTCATTTCCGGTTGGGCGAGGCGCGCGATGCACGGGACAGCCTCGCAATCTTCCAACGCCTCGGTCGTAACTGACGCTTATGGTTGCGCTGCACTGCGTTGTGTCCCCTGCGCGGTGAATGCGTCATGGAGCCGATTCCTATGGCGGATTCTTACAATGCACAAAATGGAGCCGGGCGAAGTAAGGGCTACAGGGCATTTCTGCTGGTCGTCCTCGCTGTCTCCATATACATGGCGTATCTAATTCTGTTTCCATTCATAGATACACTCATCCTGGCGATTGTGCTGGCCTCTATTTTCAATCCTCTGCAAATCTACCTGGAGCGGCGCCTCAAGGGGCGAAAAAACCTGGCGGCCGTGATAATCGTACTCATAATAACTTTCGTCATAGCACTCCCGGTTTTTCTTTTTACTTCCACCTTGGTGGCGCAAGGGCTCGATACGGTTAACAAAACCAACGACTGGCTGCGGGAAGGCAAATTACAGCAACTGGCCCAGGACCCCCGGATCAACGAATATCTGGCCAAATTGCAGGAGCGGTTTGCTTTCCTTGAGGTAAATAAAACGGATATCAGTAACAATCTGCTCCTCCTCAGCAAGAACATAGGGCAGTTTCTGCTGGGAAAAGCCGCTTCCATACTGGGCAATGTGGCGAGCCTTGTTGCTCAGTTTTTCGTTATGATCTTCATTGCGTTTTACCTTGTGCGCGACGGCAAGGAAATGGTGAGTGGGATCCGGTATTACTCACCTCTCAGGGCCGAGCAGGAAGATAGGATTATCAACGGCATCAGGGTTGTTACCAAGTCTGTGCTCCTGGGTACATTCATTACCGCGATCTGCCAGGGAGCGTTGGGGGCATTCATTTTCGCGATCCTGGGTTTCCCGGGTCTTTTCTGGGGAACCATGACCGGCCTGGCCTCCCTCATCCCGCTTGTAGGGACTTATCTCATATGGGTGCCGATCGCGCTCTATCTGGTCTTGCTGGGCCAGTTCAAATCAGCCGCTTTTCTGGCAATCTGGTCGATCGTGGCGAGCGGAATCATCGATAATTTCGTCCGTCCCTTTCTAATGCAGGGCAAATCCAAGATGTCTCCGTTCTACATTTTTTTGGCCATACTTGGCGGGGTGCAGTATTTTGGGTTGAAAGGCATCCTGTACGGACCGCTCATTCTAAGTTTCGCCATGATAATGCTGTTCATATACGGTGTGGAATATAGAGACGAAATAATTGAATACAAACACATGGACCAAAGCGGGTTAGCAGAAGAGGTCGAACTGCCCCTGTAAAACCCTTCTATAATACCAAATTCACCCCCTTTCGAACAAAACTACGATCCGCCGCATCTCAACCGGAATTAGGGATGTGCTCCGGTCAGACTCGCCCCCAGCACCGGAAGCTTCCGTTGGCAGGGTATTTGCTTCACAGTTGATCACAAAACCAGCACCGGACATTACTCAAGACTCTTGAACGAGTCGGAGAGCTTATAACAGAGCCCGATCAACAAGAGCACGCTATGCCCGATGTCAGATTTTTGAAAAGGGGGACAAAAGATGAAAGTCGGAATTTTGGCAGGAGGATTGGGCACCCGTCTTTCCGAAGAAACGGTCGTCAAACCGAAGCCCATGGTTGAAGTCGGTGGCAAACCGCTGCTCTGGCACATTATGCGCTCCTTTGCCGATTATGGCTTTACTGAGTTCGTAGTAGCGCTCGGGTATAAGGGTGAGATCATAAAGGACTACTTCATCAACTACCGGAAAAGAACGTGCAACCTGACAGTCCGGCTCTTCACGGGGGATTTGATGGTGCACAACGGGCATTCCGAGGACTGGACGATTCATCTGCTGGATACGGGTGTCAAAACTCAAACAGGTGGGCGCGTAAAGAGGATTTCCCAATACATCGGGAAAGAGCCCTTTCTGCTGACTTACGGCGACGGTGTCTCGAATGTGCATATGAATCAGCTCGTTGAGTTCCATCGAAACCATGGGAAAATCGCCACAATTACCGCTGTTCGCCCGCCCGCGCGCTTTGGTGATCTGAGCTTTGACGGCGAGAGGGTATCGACCTTTGCCGAGAAGCCGCAAACCGGAGAGGGATGGATAAACGGCGGTTTCTTTGTGCTCGAGCCTGAAATCGTCGATTATATAGACAACGACGATACATCTTTTGAATCTAAACCGATGGAGCGTCTTACCCGGGAAAATCAGCTTATGGCCTACCGCCACAATGATTTCTGGCAGTGTATGGACACACTGAGAGATGTTCACCTGCTGGAAAACATGTGGGCTTCGGGAAGCGTTCCCTGGAGGGTGCAAGCTTGAACCAGTCCTTTTGGAAGAACCGTCCCGTATTGATAACAGGTGCAGCCGGGTTCCTGGGTAGTTGGCTGGTCCGCAGGCTCTTCGAAGCGGGGGCGGACCTCGTTTGTTTAGTTCGCGATTGGGTGCCTCAGAGTGAGGCAGTGCGATCCGGACTACTGGAACGGGTCAAGGTGGTTCGAGGCGACCTGAGAGATCAGGCGTGCCTGGAGCGTGCTCTGGGAGAGTACGAGATCGATACGGTCTTCCATCTGGCGGCCCAGGCGATTGTGTCCATTGCCAATCGGAACCCGATTTCCACATTTGAAAGCAACATTCAGGGGACATGGATTCTCCTGGAAGCTTGCAGACGCAGTCCGCAGGTCAAGCAAATCGTCCTTGCCTCATCCGATAAAGCTTACGGCAACCATGAGCAGTTGCCTTATCGTGAGGAGATTGCCCTGCAGGGCCGTCATCCTTACGACGTAAGCAAATCGTGCGCGGACCTCATCGCCCAGTCCTATGCCGCATCCTATGGACTTCCGGTCGCAATCACACGCTGCGGAAATTTTTACGGGGGCGGGGACCTTAATTGGAACCGGATCGTTCCCGGAACGATCCGGTCGGTGTTCTTCGAACAATCCCCCATTATCCGTTCGGATGGGTCTTTTGTGAGGGATTATCTCTATGTCGAAGATGGCGCGGCAGCCTACATGCTTTTGGCCGAAAAGCTCGCCGAGGACCCTTGTCTGCGCGGAAAAGCCTTTAACTTCTCCAACGAACTGCAAATCACAGCCCTTGATCTCGTGGGCCGCATACTTGACCTGATGGGCTCAAAGCTTCTTCCTGACGTCCGTAATGAGGCCCAAAACGAAATCCGCAACCAATATCTAAGCGCGGCAAAAGCTCGCCGAGAGTTGGGATGGAAACACCAATTCAAGCTGGAAGACGGGCTGCGAAAAACAATCGATTGGTACGGGAATTACTTCAATGGGCAATAAGAGCGCTGCGTTGCGCAATAAAATCCTGGATTTGGTTTCTGAATACTACGACGCTGCTTTTGCGCCTGCCGGCTTTGTGCCCGGGGAGAGCCTGCTGCCGGTATCAGGCAGGACCTTCGATGCGGAGGACATTCAGTATCTGGTGGATGCCTCTCTCGACTTCTGGCTGACAACAGGACGTTTTGCTCGAGATTTCGAACAGGAAATGGCCCGTTTTCTGGGCTCGAAATACGCTGTCCTTGTTAACTCCGGATCATCCGCCAATCTATTGGCTATCTTGAGTCTAACTTCTCCTAAACTGGGAGCGTGCGCTCTGAAGCCGGGCGATGAGGTGATTACCCTGGCTGCGGGATTTCCCACCACGGTGAATCCCATTATCCAGAACGGAATGGTGCCTGTTTTTGTGGACATAAGCCTTCCCACCTACAATATCGATACCACGCAACTGGAGCAGGCATACTCGGGGCGAACGAAGGCAGTGATCCTGGCGCATACACTCGGCAATCCATTTGACCTGGAAAAAGTGCTGGAGTTTGTGACAACCCGTCATCTCTGGCTCATTGAGGACTGCTGCGATGCCTTAGGGTCCATCTATAAGGGGCGGAAGGTCGGCACGTTCGGAGACCTTTCCACTTTCAGCTTCTACCCCGCGCATCATATCACTATGGGCGAGGGAGGATGTGTCTCGGTAAAACAGACGGAGCTAAAGTTGCTTGTCGAGTCTTTCCGAGACTGGGGGCGCGATTGCCGGTGCGGACCGGGTGAAGACAATTCATGCAGGAAGCGATTCGACTGGAAGCTTGGAGAACTGCCGTTTGGCTATGACCACAAATATTGTTATTCCCATATAGGCTACAACCTCAAAGCTACCGATATGCAAGCCGCAGTGGGTGTTTCGCAGATGAAAAAATTGCCTGCGTTCACTGAGATCCGGCACAAGAATTTTCAAATGATCCATCAAGGCCTGAGCGATTTGAGTGAGTTCTTTATAATGCCCGAAGCTACCGCCGGCAGCGTGCCGAGCTGGTTCGGATTCCCCATAACCGTAAGGGACGGCGCGCCCTTCAGCCGTAATGACGTGGTGCGCTGCCTCGAAGAACACAAGATAGCGACGCGGCTGCTTTTTGGGGGCAACCTGATTCGCCAGCCCGCATATCGTGATAAGCCTTATAGAGTAGCAGGGGACCTGAAGGTGTCGGATACTGTGATGAACCGGACATTCTGGATCGGTATCTATCCCGGCATATCTCAGCCCATGATGGATTACGTGCTGGAGGTATTCCATCGAATACCGAAAATCTTTGCTTGAAGCCAGTGACTCTGACCTGGTTAAGCCAGGAGGAAGCAATGATAAAACTAAATTCCCTGGAACCTTTGTTCATATTTGAGATGGCGAATAACCACATGGGATTGCCTGAGCATGGCGTCAAGATAATTCGTGAGTTCAGCAGGATATCAAAGGAATTTCCGTTCAACTTCGGATTTAAACTTCAGTACCGCCGGCTCGATACATTTATACATCCGGACTACAAAGGCAGGATGGATTTCAAGTATGTAAAGCGCTTCACCGAAACCCGCCTGAGCGATGACCAGTATAAGATGCTGCGGGATGAAATGAAGGCACAAGGTTTTGTGACCGTCTGTACTCCTTTCGACGAAGAATCAGTCGATCTGATCGAAGAACACGACTTCGATATCATCAAGGTGGCGAGCTGTTCTTTTACTGACTGGCCGCTTCTTGAAAGGATCGTCAAGACTCAAAAACCGGTCATCGCATCCACAGCGGGTATCGCGCTGCAGGATATCGATAAGGTAGTCAGCTTTTTCGAGCACAGGAATAAGGACTTCGCAATCATGCATTGCGTGGCGCAGTACCCGACTCCCGCCGCACGCGCCCAGCTCAACCAGATCGACGTCCTCAAAGCGCGCTACCCTCAGGTCAGGATAGGATATTCCACGCATGAAGATCCCGAAAACGTGGAAGCCGTTAAGGTTGCCGCAGGCAAGGGAGTCACCATTTTCGAAAAGCATGTAGGGGTCCCTGACGGCCAGATCCGTTTAAACGATTATTCGGCCAACCCCGAACAGGCTAAAAAGTGGCTGCGTTCGGCGCAGGTTGCATTCGAACTGTGTGGTGATCTCGGAAAACGCGCGCAATTCAGCAAAGAGGAATTGGCGAGCCTTAGATCGCTTCAAAGAGGGCTGTTTGCCCGGCGGGCATTCAATAAAGGGGAGAGAATCCCCCATCGGGATGTATTCGCAGCCATTCCAACTCTGGATGGCCATATTACCGCCAACGATCTTTCAAAATATTCGGGACTGCACGCCTGCGAGGACATCGAGGCCAATGCCCCTTTGCTCGCCTCAAATGTGGTCATCCGAAACTATCAGGAAAAAGTTTTCAACATAGTGCAGGAGGTTAAAGCGCTTCTGCGCAGGAGCAGCATACCGGTCCCTTCGCAAGTGGACCTGGAAATCTCCCATCACTATGGGATCGACAGATTCCACGAATTCGGTCTCACTATGATGACCGTCGTCAATCGTATGTACTGCAAGAAGCTGATCGTTCTTCTCCCGGGCCAGAAACATCCCACCCAATACCATCGGCAGAAGGAGGAAACCTTCCATGTCCTTTTTGGCGACCTCGATATCGAATTGGATGGAACGCTCAAGCGATTGAAAACAGGCGACATAATGACCGTTGAGCCGGGCGTGCGTCATTATTTTGGCAGTGAAAATGGATCGATTATAGAGGAGATATCCTCGACGCACTATACCAATGATTCATTCTATCTCGATCCGGCAATTATGGAGAACGAGAATCGCAAGACCCTTTTGACGTATTGGTTTAACTAATGAAAACGATCGTTTGGGATGTTGACGATGTATTGAATGATCTCATGGGGGCATGGTTTGAAGATTATGCGGCCTCGATCGGCGCTGATCGTTTCATTACATACGACAGGCTTACGAGCAACCCTCCACATGCGCTTCTGGGAATCAGCCACGCAGAATATGTGGCGTCCCTGGACAAGTTTCGGCTCTCCGGAATGGCCGAAAAGATGCCACCGGTTGCCAAGATATTCGAGTGGTTTTGCCGGTACGGCGATAGCGCCCACAACGTGGCTCTCACGGCTGCACCCCTGAGCGCAAGCCCTGTTTCGGCCCAATGGGTGATGCGGCATTTCGGCCGCTGGATTCGGTCCTTTAACGTGGTCCCTTCTGCACGGCCTGGAACCGAAGCAGCCCAATACCATATGAGCAAATCGGATTTCCTCGGATGGTGGGGCAAAGCGGATATCCTGGTGGATGACAGCGAAGAACATATTGCCGGGGCGCTTTCGCTCGGCATGGACGCAGTGCTCTTCCCGCGCCCCTGGAATCAATCCGGTCAAACGATCAATGAGGCGCTCGAGGAACTTACCGAATTGATTCTGTCGCCAATCAAGACCTACTTATTCAAATGGTCGATCTAGGATGATGAAGCTCTCCGGTTATGTTGTGCAACCAGAGATGGTAAGGGCAAGGTTCGGCAATGTCATGATTCAGTTCCAAAAGGATGGTTGATGAAAAAGTGTGTGGTCATTGGCAATTGCCAGCAAAACCCGATTAAGTTTCTTTTGCGATCAGTGGATAGCTTTAACCGATCATACAGGATAGTCGACCTGGCGCCGGTACATATGTGGAACATGGACAATATCAATAATTTCCCGCATCAATACAATGATGCAGATATCATACTTACACAACCAATATTTGATTCTAAATTCGATATGGCCAACACATCTAAGCTGATAGAGTTTAATGACAGCGCCAAAAAGATACCGATAATAATATTTCCAAATATAGATTTTATAGGCTTTGCTCCATTTGCTACAAGGATACCCATCCGTACAGACAAGATGTTTGCTCCTGATGCTCAATGCGGCATCGTTTTGTGGTGTTATATCAATGGATACGATAAAGATAAAGCAACCAACTTCTGTAGTGAGTTTTATAGAAATGAATCACATGCTATATTATACAAGACCATTTTCGACATAGCATTGAAAAGACTTGAAAATGTCGAAATGCTATTAAATATTAATGCTAATGTTAGCTTTCTTTTCAGAAACAGATATATGGATGAAAAGCTAATGTTAAATAGGTGGCATCCATCCAATATAGTATATACATTTATTGCTAATAGGCTGTTATCAACTTTTGGTATATACGATAAAGTCATTACACCTAAAAGAGAATTCGCGCTAACTGACGAGATGCCTATATCCAGTGCCATTAAAAATGCTTTGGACATAAAGTTCGATGATGGTGAGTGTTTTTACTATTTGGGATACTTATTCAGTCTAAGTGAATACGTCACAACACTGTACTCGTTTTATGGTGAAAATGGCCCTACAGTTGAAGCCGCTGTAAAGATGAATGAAGAGAAGCTAAAAACCATCGGCGGCATAATAGCATCATCCAACTATAATGGTCTCGACATAACAGCCCTGTTCCGTTGGTGAGGCGTCAAAGGTTTGGCATAATATGATGAAGCTTTCCGATTATGTTGTGCAACGCGTTGTCGAAACCGGGGTCAAACACGTTTTCCTCCTGGCAGGCGGCGGCAGCATGCACCTGGTGGACTCGTTGGGCCGGCGTTCTGAAATCGAATACGTGTGCAATCTGCATGAGCAGGCTTGTTCCATTGCCGCCGAAGCCTACGGCCAGTACACGAACAACCTGGGAGTCGCCCTTGTGACGACGGGACCGGGGGGCGCCAACGCCGTTACGGGATTGGCCGGTGCGTGGCTTGATTCCACTCCATGCCTCTTTATATCGGGCCAGGTCAAACGCTCGGACCTGATTGGCGATAGAGGGGTCCGGCAGATGGGATTCCAGGAACTCAATATCATCCGGATAGTGGAATCCATTACCAAGTACGCCGTTACCGTCACCGACCCTCTTTCAATTAGATATCATATCGACAAAGCCTTGCACCTTGCCTGGAGCGGACGGCCCGGACCTGTATGGATCGACATCCCGCTCGATGTGCAATCGGCTGTCATAGATGAAAGCAAGTTGAATGGATTTGAGCCAGCGGAACAAGCACGTTACGAGGACCGTAAACAGCTTGAAAAACAGGTGGGCGAAGCCATAGATCTTCTCAACCGGTCGCAACGTCCTGTCATGCTGGTGGGAAACGGAGTCAGGCTCGGCAAAGCCATCGATGAACTCGAGTCTTTGTTCGATACTCTGGGCGTGCCGGTTCTCACCACCTGGAAAACGGCCGATATTCTTCCAGACGATCACCCTTTCCATATTGGCAGGCCAGGCTCAGTGGGACAGCGGGCGGCAAATTTCGCACAGCAGAATTCCGACTGGATCCTCGTCCTGGGAGCGCGCCTCGATCTGGGGCAGACGAGCTACAATCATCGCAATTTTGCGCCGGCGGCAAAGAAGGTCATTGTCGATATCGATCCAGCCGAAATTCGGAAAATGGATATGGAGATCGATGTCCCGATTTGCGCAGATGCCGCAATGGCCGTTCGGGAGTTCATCAGGCAATCGGATACTGTCGCGCGCAAAGCGCGCAGCGCCTGGTGGGGACGGTGCAGGGACTGGAAAGCCAAGTATCCGGTCATCCTGCCCGAATATTGGAAAGAACGAGAGGGTGTGAGCACCTATGTCCTCATCGATGTGCTCTCCGATGAGATGAGCGAGCAAGACTTGCTCGTTCCGGGCAGCTCGGGGACCTGCAGCGAGGTCACGATGCAGGCGTTTCGCGTGAAGCGCGGCATGCGGATTCTTAACACGCAGGGGCTGGGTTCCATGGGATTTGGGATTTCAGCGAGCCTTGGGGCCTGCCTTGCCGGTGGTAGAAAACGCACGGTGTGCGTCGATGGAGACGGGGGGTTTCAGATGAATATCCAGGAGTTGGAGACCGTCAAGCGACTCAATCTCCCCATCAAATTCTTCATCTTGAACAATAAAGGATACGGCTCAATTCAGGCTACACAGAAAAACTACTTCGAAGGCTTTTTTGTTGGAAGCAACGCAGAAAGCGGTATGACTTTGCCAAGGTTAACGAAAGTGGCTGAGGCGTTTGGCCTGAAGATTGCTAAGATTAACAGCCATCACGAGATCAGGGAACAAGTCAGAGAAATCCTGCAGGCGGAAGGCCCCTTGGTTTGCGAAGTGATGATTTCACCAAACCAGGTTACGGCCCCCAGAGTTTCTTCTGTAAAGAACGAAGACGGTACGATGTCTTCCAGACCGATGGAAGATATGTGGCCGTTTCTAGACCGGGAGGAATTTGCCGCAAACATGAGGAATATATGATTACAGTCAAAAATTTGTGGAATAACCGGCTGCAAAATGGGTCCCTTGCAAGCGCATATTGCTACCAATCTTGTGCGGAGATCTGAGGAAACAAATGATCGATAAGATCCTTTTTATTGTTCCGCCATATGTACAATACGCGACTTATGTTAATCCTGCCTTCAATGAGCGAATAGTCACAAAGAAATCAGGTAATTATGGCAGTGTAGTAACCGATATGCCTATCGGCCTGCTCTCGATGAGTGCCTACTTAAAAAAGCATAAAAAGATAGAGATTCGTCTTGTTGATTTCAATATAATATTAAATAAATTGGACCATTTTGAATATAGCTCATTTGTTGAACTATTCCAGTATGTTCTGTCAAACAAAGAATGGGTTGATTTTAATGCAAACATAATTGGAATATCGACATTATTTACACCTTCTTACACTAATATGCTTGATATTGCGCATGTAGCTAAAAGCATATACCCAAAGGCCGTGATAATGGCTGGTGGTGGCGTTCCAACTAATATGTATAACGAAATATTCAGAGATAGTGAATGCTTTGATGCTTTATGTTACGGCGAAGGCGAAATGCCGATGTTGAAACTTGTTGAGGCTACAGACAAGAAGGAATTCTTCAAGGAACATCCGTCGTGGATTACAAGAGATAAAGTAAAAAATAAACAAACATACCAATACGAATTCATCTCTGATTTGGACGATATACCATTTTACGACTACGATATCATTAATACTAAAGAATATAGCTTGAGTCCAACTATTAGTACAATCACTGCCTTCAATCATAACAGCTCTTTGTTTCATATTTCAACATCGCGAGGCTGCACTCATCGCTGTTGTTATTGTGCATCCCATACAGTGCATGGCAGAAGAATGCGATATCATGGCGTGGATCGAATCAGAAATGACTTAAGACTGATCAAGTCGCAATATGGAGCAGAAGTGATATGTATTCAGGATGATAACTTCATGGCGGATAAGGACAGGGCTTTAAAGATAATTAATATGGCCAAAGATTTGGATTTACGCATCTTTTTCCAAAGCGGACTATCTCTTTATGCGTTAGACAGAAAAACGCTGGAAGCAATAAAAAGTGCAGGTATTAATGAGCTAGTATTGCCGGTAGAGTCAGGCAGTAATCGTGTCTTAAAGGAAATTATACATAAGCCACTTGATCTTTCGATTGTAAGACGGGTTGTTGCGGACTGCCGAGCATTAGGAATAGATACAGATGCCAATATTGTCATAGGTCTTCCAGGTGAAACAAAACAGGACATTGAAGATTCGAGAACATTCTTGAAAACATTAGATGCTACGTGGTTCAGAATCTACGTGGCTACTCCCCTTGTCGGTAGCGAAATGCTTGATATATGCATTAGAAAAGGATATCTGAAAGGCAACTATATTGGGTGCGATTTCAAAAGGGCGGTTGTAGAGACCGAGGATTTTACTCCAGAATATATACAAGAAAAAGCTTATTCGCTAAATCTTGAACTTAATTTTGTTGGTAACAGCGATTTTAGGCTGGGTAACTATGGAGCTGCACTGAAAGGATTCGAGAATACCATAAGAATAAAGAATGATCATGCGCTTGCATATTATTTCGCTGCCAAATGCTACGATATGATGAATGACCACCACAAGTATCAGGCGTATAAGGTTAAGTATCAAGAGATCATTAACATGTCGGAGTTGTGGAGAAATTATGCCAATCAGTTTAACTTGACAACACTTTAAAAATGAAGCGAAATTTCTCGTTTCCAGATGGATAGCGTATTGGCAACTGTTTCAAAAAACATTGAAGCTTCCCTGGCAATCCTTGTGGAGGCAGTACCGAAGCCCTCGTTGGGTTTGCCGGAAAGTGTATTTTATTACATCAGCCGAACGACTCCGCTCGTCAACGTCGACTTGCTGATTAAGGATGAGAACGGACGGACGCTTTTATCATGGAGAAATGACCGATATGCCGGGACAGGTTGGCATGTCCCCGGGGGAATCTTACGCTTCAAGGAAAGGCTGGAAACAAGGGTGGAAAAAGTGGCCGAAACCGAAATCGGGGCGCCTGTCCAATTCGATTCTACGCCGATTGCCATTCACCAGATTATCCATGAGGAACATGAAATTCGGGGTCATTTCATCTCGCTATTGTACAAGTGCTTTCTTCCCGGCACATTCCAACCGCGAAACGAAGGGCTGACCCTGGAAGATGCAGGATATCTCGTGTGGCATGATCGCTGCCCGGAAAACCTGCTCAAGGTTCAGGATGTCTACAGGAAATATATCGACGATATTTCGGGGTGAGGTCGCTTCATGCCGTACCAAATCGCTTTAATCTGCCTTGCCCGCATAGTAGGAGCTATTTCAAAAGAACCTGATTTCCTGCCGGGAGGCATTTGAGGCTATGAAAACTGTTAATTCAGCAGACGAGCAAAGCAAACGAAGTCTTCTCCGGGAGGAGAAGCCGTACGTTTATGAAAAGGTTATGAACTTTGACGGTAAGCTGAAGAGAGGTGAAAGCATTGCCATTATTCAGTTTCAGTATAATTACACATGCAATTTTACCTGTGTTCACTGCTCCGTAAAGCACTTTCAAGGGAGAAATCCCAGACGGTCGCTTAATATTGGCGATGTAAGATCTCTTGCGAAACAAGCCGATGAAATGGGCCTCGCACGGTTCGTGATCACCGGCGGCGAGCCACTGATATTCAAGGATTTTGATGCGCTTGTTGAGGCCATCGACCCTAAGAAATTCTATATCAACGTCGACACCAACGGTTGGTTCCTGGATGATAGGAGAGCAAGCCATTTGAAGAGCATAGGCGTGGACAGGGTTCAATTGAGCCTGGACAGCCTGGATGCCGTGGAACACGACGATTTCCGGAAAGCGAAGGGATCGCACGAACGGGCGATGAAAGCCGTTGACGCGGCATTGGGTGCTAGTCTGGCTATTTTTATTCAGACCGTTGTCACGAAACAAAGGCTTCATTCTGATGAGTTTCTCGAATTCGTCCAGTACTTCAACAAACGAGATGTCGGAGTATTTGTGACCTATGCCAAGCCGGTCGGCGGCTGGGAGGGTAACCTCGATGTCCTGGTCGACCGGGCCGACATGGACTACATGAGAGAACTCGAGAAGAAGCATAACGTCTACACTCACCTGACGCCCGCGTATGGACTTGACATGGGATGCATAGCAGTCAAGGGCATGGTATCCGTTACACAATACGGCGACGTGCTGCCATGTCCATACATCCATACGTCCATTGGGAACATCCTGGAAGAGCCTCTCAAGGACATACTCCAAAGGGGTCTGGATATTAAATACTTTGGCGAGCACGTCGATACGTGCCTCATAGCGGAAGATAGAGACTTCATTGAAAAGCACGTTGCGGGCCGAATTTATGGTAAGCATCTGCCGGTTCCCTGTGCTGAAGTTTTTACGGGTGAGGATAAAACCTTGAAGCCTTTTAACCTTGGACTGTAACCGGGGGGGCCTTATTGATGAAAGCAAAACTACAATCTCAGGTGCAGAACGAACGATTGGTGCTGGAGGCAGCCATCCCACTCGCCACACCACTTGTGGTCTATCTCGAACCATCCGGTTATTGCAACCTGAAATGTGGATTTTGTCCCCATGGAGTCGCAGGAAGTGCGCTGAAAAAAGACATGATGTCTTTAGAATTATTCAAGAAACTTATGGACGAATTATCCGCGTTCCCCGAAAAAGTCAAGCTCATGCGCGTGTGTGGAAACGGCGATCCCCTGATGAACAAAGCCCTGATCCCCATGCTGGAACATGCCCATGAACGACAGGTTGTGCAGCGGGTGGAGTTGCTTACCAATGGCGCCTTGTTGACACCCGGCCTGGTCAAAAATCTGCCGCGCTTCCTGGACAGGATAGTTTTCTCCATCGAGGGGCTGAGTTCCGAGGACTATCAGCGCATATGCAGTACGAAAATCGACTTTCAAAAATTATTGGACGACCTCGACGCATTCTATGCTTCCAAGGACGGATGCCTGGTCCACATCAAGATACATCATGAGGCTGTCCCCACTGCGGACAAGGAACAGCGGTTTTTGAAGCTTTTCGGCGACCGATGCGATGAAATATTTGTAGAGAAGCTGGTTCCCATGTGGCCCCAACTCGACTCGGCATTTTCTTCCAATGATTTTCGCTGGGGAGACAGGAGCGTCATCAAGCGTCAGGTATGTGCACAGATATTCAAAGGTGTCCAGGTCCAGGCGGACGGTGGGGTGGTGCCTTGCTGTGTCGACTGGAAAAGAGTCAACATGCTGGGGAATATAGGCAACCAACCACTTCGCGATATTTGGAATGGGTCGAAGTTGAGAGAATTGCAGATGGAGCATCTGAGCGGCAACAAGGGAGACCTCGAACCCTGCAAAGTCTGCACGATGAACGACTATTGTGAGGTGGACAATATAGACCGGCACGCGCAGGAGTGCTTGGAACGGTTAAAGTCGGAGGTTCTCCAGTGAAAGCAAGAGACATCAGCGGGCAGGCACCAGGGGGAAAACGGACAATTCTCGCGGAAGCACTTCCCCTGAGCACTCCGCTCGTGGTGCAGATGTTCCCGATCTATGCGTGTAACTTTGCCTGCCGCTACTGCGTGTTCTCCGTAGAAAAAGCGAAACGGGGCTTCATTTCCGACAAGATCGTGATGGAAATGGATTTATACAAAAAGTGCATAGATGAGATGTCTCTATTCCCGGACAAGATCAAGGTGCTGCGTTTTGTCGGGATGGGTGAGCCTTTACTGCACAAACATATCGCAGATATGGTCGAATATGGAGTTTCAAAGGGTGTCGCCGAAAGGGTCGAAATATTGACGAACGCGTCACTTTTGAATCCCGGGTTATCCGACGCGCTCATTGCTGCCGGACTGTCCAGACTCGTTGTATCCATCCAGGGCACAACCAGCGAGAAGTACCGGGAGGTGTCAGACGTCAGTCTAGAGATTTCGAACATCGTCGATAATTTGAAATACTTCTTTGAGAATAAAGGCAAGGCACATCTGCACATCAAGATCATCGACTATGGGCTGGATGGAAAAGACGACGAAAAGAGGTTCCACGATATCTTTGGGAATATCTGTGACACCATTGGCATCGAGCGTGCCGGCCCCATTTTTCCCTTTGTGGACTATGAGGATGTGCTCAAGGGTAAAGACATGTCGCTTACCCAGTACGGATTGCCGGTTACAGAACTTCACGTCTGCCCGCAGCCTTTTTTCACTCTGCAAATCAACCCGGACGGGAAAGTAGTTCCCTGTTATTCAATCGCATACCCGATAATCCTTGGCGACTGCAACACTCAATCGGTATGCGGCATATGGATGAGCAGAGAGTTCCAGCAGTTCAGGCTAAAGATGCTCGATGGGGCCGCGAATGTATGCGCAACGTGCTCTGATTGCGACATTATCAAACACAGACTATTCCCCGAAGATGATCTCAATAATGATGCGGAACGACTGAAAAGATTCTATGTTTCGGGAGAAGCTGACCAGCTTCAACTGTTCTAAAAATCAAGCACTTCCAACGCTGGAGGAACCCTGCACTTGAAGATTACCAAACATAGAATAGCAATATTGGGCTCCACTTCACATATTGCGAAGGGCCTTATCAATAATTTTCTCAAGCATACAGAGTACACTTTGCATCTGTACGCCAGGTCGTATGAAAAGGTACGGGAGTTTCTTGCCGTCATAGGAGGGACCGGAGATGCAGCCTGCACTATCCATGAGGGTTATGAAGACTTTTTGAACTTCTCTTATGATGTCGTGATCAATTGCGTTGGAGCAGGTACCGCGAAAAAGCTAAGCGGTGACTATTCCCTGTATTTTACGGTTACTGAAGAATATGACAACTTGATAATTCGCTACCTCATCAGTCATCCCAGTGCTCTCTACATAAGTTTTAGCAGCGGCGCGGTATACGGCAGCGGGCATTCAGCTCCCGTGGGAGAGGACACTTTGAACCACGTTAAGGTCAACTGCCTGGCTCCCCAGGATTATTACGGGATTGTCAGGCTCAACGCGGAGGCGAAGCATCGGGCCTCTAAAGATTTGAGCATTGTAGATCTCAGGGTCTTTTCTTACTTCAGCAGGTATATCGATCTGGCGGATGGCTATTTCATCACGGATGTGATGCAGGCAATCCTGGAAAAGAAAGTGCTGCGTACCGACAGCACGAATATTGTCCGTGATTACCTCCACCCGGAAGACCTCTTTGAGATGATCGTAAAGTGCATCTATCTGGGCAAGATAAACCAAGCCATTGATGTCAATAGTTCACGTTCTGTCTCAAAACAGGAGGTTCTGGATTTTTTCTCAGCGGAATACGGCTTGAAGTATGAAAAACGCGACTTTTTGGAGAACGCCAGCGCCACCGGGGCAAAAGGCAATTACTACTCGACCTGTAATCTGGCCTCTCAGATGGGCTATATACCGCGATTCAGTTCGATGGACACGCTTAAGCTTGAGGCCAGGTTCATTTTGGCACATTAATTGAATTCATGGCAAGGAACCACGGAGCGAAAATGCATTCTGACCCAATACAAAACGACCCGAACGAACCGCTGACCAGCATCTTTGTCTACAGCTACGACAGGCAGTATTTCAGGCAATGCCTGGACAGCATCTTTAATCAGGACATTCTTAAAAACTTTGAGGTCATCCTGATTGACGACGCTACTAACGATGGTTCCTGGGAGACAGCGCTGGAATACCTGGATCAGTATCCGCGCAGAATCACTATCCAGCGAAACAGGAAGGTCCATGGCCACCAGACTAATTTTCATATTTGCCTGGGAATGGCGAAAGGCAGATATTGCACTGTCCTCACGGGCGATCAGGCCTTCCTGCCCGAGTATATTCGCAGTAGCATCAGAACCATGAATTCCGATCGGTACGCTAAATTTCACGCGGTGTTTCGCAAAGAGGATCCGGGGGTACTGGTACCGATGCAATCGACAACGCCATTGCCGGGCATTGCGGGCAGGCCTCTGGTCAGCATACTTTGTTATAACTACAACTACGGACGTTATCTCAGACAATGCCTGGAGAGCGTGTTCGCCCAAACCTACGAAAATATCGAGCTATGCTTTTCTGATAACGGGTCAACGGATGATTCCTGGGCCATTGCCCTGGAATTTGCACGCAAGTATCCCGAGAAAATGAATTTAACTCGCAATCGGAAGAATTTCGGATCGGATGACAATTTTGCTAATTGTCTAAGAATCATGCAGGGGGAATACTTTGTTATCTTCTGCTCTGACGATGCTTTGGAGCCTGAGTATGCGGAGCGCTGCGTCTACGCGCTGGAAGCGCGTCCCAATGTGGGGCTAGCCATCGTCAACCGAGCCGTCATCGATGAACATGGCAGGCGAACCGAGGAACCGCCGTTCTACAACCAATCCTGTATTATCCCGGGGGAAGAACAGGCGGCGGTATACATGATGGCCGGGGTAAATCCGAGCGTCTCACAGATCATGTACCGGCGAGCCATTGTTGACGCTCGAAGCGCGACAGGCGGCCTTGCGAGCAGGTATTATGGGACTCGAATCATGGATTTCAATATCAGCATTGATTTTGACATAGGCTATGTTAAGGAACCTTTGCTGCTGCACCGCATTCATTCGCAGAGCGACGCAAACCACGCGGATGCAAACCTGCTGCCTGTGATCGGAATGTATGTATTGAACCATCAATTCGCCGACACAGCTTCCCTTCGGAACCTGACAAAAGTAACCGATCGCCTCCCCAAATCGCTTGACAAGTTGGCGCAACTGTCAGTTCGGTACAGCGTGCGCTCATTGCTTGCAAAGGATGAACACAACGCGCTGAGATATTTTTATCTGGCGATGGCTATAAATCCCCAACTCGCCGTTGAGCCGACGTGGAAACAACTCCAGGAGTACTGGACCGCCGATGCAGAAGGTAAGGCCGGCATTCTTGAACAATTAGGGGGTTCGGACAACCTGGCGTCTCGAACTATTTCGTACGATTCACCGCCTGGAAGCATCCCGATTTGAATTGAGGGATTGAGGGCAAAAACGAATTGAGGGTTGAGGGATTGAGGAATATCCCTCAATTATTGACGATCAGACCGGATTGATCCATGGAAAACCGCAGGAAGAGATTTTACGACGCACAATACATATGCTTGTTTGGCCTTGGGGTGCAGTTTGAGGATTGTTATCGCCAACTGGTGCTGTCTCTGGGCCGTGAACCGGATTTTTTGTGCGACAATTCCCCGGAGAAATGGGGGCGTGAGTTCTTCGGGAAAAGATGCCTTACACCTGCTGAATTGAGCGGATTGGATGAGAACACGGCCGTTGTCATCACGGTAAGAAGATATGAGGAGATTTATAGGCAGCTTTGCGAAATCGGGCTGAAAAACTTATTTGTCGCCTGTTTTGATCGGGGCTATGACGTTGTTCACAGTATCAAGGGTCTTGGCACAGAGCAATTGGCAAGGACCGAGGAAGCTCCTGACAGTCCGGTGAGTGGTAAATGGACCCTGGTTACCGGTTCCTCGCGCGGTGTCGGCCGCCAGATAGCCCTGGCAATGGCTAAACTTGGTTCCAATATCATTGCCCACAGCCGTCAGATAGCACATACCAAAGAAATGGTAGACGCATGTTCCGCATTGGGAGTGCAGGCAAAACCCATTGCCGCCGAACTGGGCAATTTGGCCGAACTCGAGGAGATGCTCGAGAAGCTCGACAATCGCTTTCCGCCGATCGATATAGTTTTTAACAACGCCGGCATCTCGCTGCCCTGCGGTTCAGACCCTTGGGACATTTCCTCTCAGGATTACCTGAGACACTATGCTGTTAACACTATTGCGCCGATCCGTATCTGCTCGTGCCTTATCCCCCATATGATTCGACGCGGGTTCGGGCGGGTGATCAACATCTCCAGTACGATCCGCAGAAAACCCGGGGATACGGCGTATGCCTGCAGCAAGGCGGCCCTGAGCAAATTTGTCCATGATATGGCGCCCAGCCTTCATGGAACCGGCGTAATGATGTCGCTTGTCTGTCCCGGCTATGTTCGCTCGGATATGGGAGGAATCAACGCTCCCCATCCCGTGGAGAGCGTGATCCCCGGTGCTCTATTGGGAACTTTGCTGGGTGGAGATGTCAATGGCCGCTGGTTCATTGCTCAGGATTATGCAGGACTCAGCTTGCCGGCAGCGATGAAGAGGGCAAAATTCTATTATGGCCTGGAGGAGTGAATGATGTCTTACGAACCCTTCCGCCCAGACGATATCGTCAAGACCTGCTCCAAATTGGAGAGCGGTTTGTTTTTACACATTGTAGGACTCAGGTCATGTTCTCGCGGCGCCCATATGGCGCCTGTCTTCTATACTACTGAGGAACTTACAAGAGGAAAAATAACCAAAGATCATATCATTGAAAGGCGGAAGCAACTCATCGCTATGCTGAACGATAATTATAGCGAAATGGATTGCAAGCATTGCCTTATGATTGAACACAAAAGGTACGGCGATATATCATTCTCTTGTCTGGATCATATGGATATTCAACATTACAGCATCTGTAATCTGCGTTGTAGCTATTGCCATTACTCAATAAAGAATGTGCATGTTCCCCCTCAATATGATGCATTGGAGATTTTGCGGCAGTTTTCACCGGAAGATGTAGTGTGGAATGCCCATGTTGATTTTGCCGGAGGCGAACCTACACTACTCGAGAATCTGGAGGAATATCTGGAGTTTTTCCGTACTCGACGTATCCGGGTACTCATGCATACTAATGCGGTCCGATTTCATCAGGCAATCTACGATGGTCTCGCAGATGGCTCCTTATACTGGGTAACGACCTCTGTTGATGCCGGCACGCCATCCACGTTCAAGGCGCTTCGAGGCAGTGATCGGTATTTGCAGGTCCTGGAGAATCTGAGCCGCTACGCTTTAGCCGGGAGCAAGGGAAAGGGTATGCTCTCGATCAAGTATATCTTCTGTGATTCCAACTGCAGTGATGACGACATTGCCGGTTTTGCCTATGCCATGCTGGCCCTGCGCCCCCAGCAGGTATGGCTTACCTTTGATTTTACACCATTGTTTCTGCGCCAACACGCCTATGATTACTCAAAGCAGATCAAAGCTTATGCAAAGATGTATTTACTACTCAGAAAACACGGAATCGAAGCATTCAATTATTTCAAAGAAGCAGTTGCAACAGTAAGTCAGGAAGGCAAAGATATTATGGATAGACTTGAAATTGCAATCTCTGAAGAGAGTCAAACGACATCCGTGAATGTTCCAGACCTTGTCTTTAGAGATTTTCGCAAGAGTGACCCAATAGTTAGAAACGATACAGACAAGTATTCTCTCAATCCACTGCGGCTGAGAGCCGAGGACAAGACGTTGAAACGATGGTCTCTGGATGGAAAACGTGTGCTGCTGGCGCCCTCATCTCCACTCACACAAAAACTTCTCTCCGATCCGGAAATCCAGCGTGCGGACTGGATAGGATTTGTTGACCGCAACCCCATTCAGCAGGGAAAAATTGTTGATGGCCGAACAATCTACAGCTACGAAGCAATCCGTTCGCTTGGTGTTGATGTCATTCTTGTTGCCTCGCCGGAAAAGCATCGGCTTGATATACTTGAAACCATTGCGCGAAATGCCCCACCCACGGTGACGATTGCCGAATTTGAACAGGATCAGCTAAATAACGGGGATTGCATGGTCTAAACGTTGAGCCGGTTCAATCCCTGCTCAACCGGGAAAAACGACGGAATGGGACGCACAAGAGCCATGAAATATCTAATTGTTATGCCAAAAGGTTCGGCAAGAGGACAGACGACGCATTTGAGCATCTTTCCTATTGGAATTGCCTATGTTTCGGCAAGCCTAAAACAAGCTGGGTATGCAGTATTTACCGCAAATCTTGACTACTATGAAGGGGACAACTATTCCATATTAAGCAACCTCCTTCTATCTAACCAGATCGATGTACTGTGCACTGGTGGACTAAGCCGGGATTACAATAAGATAAAAGAAGTGCTTGATACTGCAAGGAAAATCAACCCAAAACTCATCACCGTTGTGGGTGGTGGCATTATAAGCTCCGACCCAGAGCCTGCGATGCGGGTACTTGGGGCTGACTTCGGTGTTATTGGCGAGGGGGAGATTACGATGTGTGAATTAGCCGGCGCTCTGGACAACGGACTCCCGCCCAACAACGTTAATGGATTGATCTATAGAGATACAGAGGGCGCCTTGGTGTTCACCCCCCCGAGAAAAGAGAGTGGCGACATTGACAATATCCCTCTTCCGGATTACGATGGTTTTGATTATGCCGAATACACTAAGCTGTGTGGTGGATTGATTGTAGGCAGCCGTTCATGCCCATTTAATTGTACATATTGTTTTCATCCTTCCGGAACAATATACCGTCAACGTTCTCTTAACAGTATATTCAAAGAAATTGATTATCAGGTCGAACACTACAAAATCACATCCCTGGGATTATCGGATGAGTTGTTCGCCAACAACAGAAAACGGATATTGGAGTTTTGCGATAGAATCAAACCCTATGGCCTAACCTGGGCTTGCGCCTTGCGTGTCTGTGATGTCGATCTTGAGATGTTAAAACAACTGAGAGCGGCAGGTTGTGAGACAATCTGCTATGGGCTTGAAAGTGCAGACAATTCTGTGCTGAAAAGCATGCGAAAGAATATTACCGTAGAACAAATAGAATGCGCACTTGAGTGGAGCTATGAGGCGAACATTCGCGTAGATGCACAGTTCATTTTTGGCGACATTGCTGAGGATATGAATACGGTTGCCACCACATTTGATTTTTGGTGGCGTCATAACATGAAAACTCAAATCAACTTAAATATGATAATAGCTTTTCCTGGTTCGTATCTATACAAACACGCATGCAAAGTCGGATTGATTAAGGATAAAGAGCAGTTTCTCAAGGATGGCTGCCCTTTGATCAACGTATCTAAGCTTTCAGATACCCAATATAATGAGCTATTCTCGCTTACCGAAGAACTAACATTACATCCTCACACTCTGGCAAAATCAATTCACATCATCGATATTCAACAGGACGGTGGATGTAAGATTGAGGTTACCTGCAGAAAGTGCAACACAAAATCAGAATGCTCTGTATTCTTCTGGTTCAAACTTGCACACTCTTGTCCGACTTGTTCACTAATAAATGAGGTCGATCCTTTCACAGTTGCATTACACTTACCAGATGTTTTTTTTAACGGGCTGCCGGTTAACGGGAAAATCGCTCTTTGGGGCGCCGGAGGCATCTACTACAAACTTATTCAGCAGTACAGCGGGCTGTCTTCAGATAGATTTGTGCTAGTTGACGCCAACGCAGAAAGACATGGGTTGAACATCTGTAAGAAGACCGTTCAGTCTCCCGATATTATCGCTCACAACGGCACTCGGACCGTCATCGTCACGGCCTTGAGCCGAAAAGATGAAATTTACGAAACCCTGCGCAGCAGTTGTCCATCGGTAGACACCGTACTAATTCCGTCGATTGAGATCACGAGCAATGGGATAGTACCGGTTTTGGAGCCTTTTCAGCCGATTGAATGCGGGGGGAATGCGCAATGAATTATTTACTGGTCATGCCCAAAAACCTGGGATCGGTTGAACACTTCAACATTTTTCCGATCGGGTTGGCATATATATCAGCCAGTCTGAAAAAAGGCGGATTCCACGTCTTCACCGCCAATCTGGATTATCTGGAGGGGGACACCTCTTCTATTCTGGAGAAGCTGCTCTCAGATCATGACATTGATGTCGTCTGTACTGGCGGGCTTAGCCGTGATTACCATAAGCTGAAAGAGGTCATCGACACAGCCCGCCGAATCAATCCTCAAATCGTCACCGTGGTGGGAGGAGGGATCATCAGTTCGGACCCACAGACGGCAATGCGTGTCCTGGATGCGGATATCGGAGTGGTGGGCGAAGGGGAAATCACAATCGTTGAACTTGCCCGTGCATTGGACGATGGGCAGACATATGCCAATATTCCCGGCCTGGTTTACAAAGATGGCGGCAACGGCCTGATTGTCACACCATCACGGAGTGAAATTGCAGATATCGACAGCATCCCATTTCCTGATTTTGACGGCTTTGGTTATGGGCGTTGGGTGCAGTCGTCGGGTTCGGGACTGGTGTTGACCGACAGATCCTGTCCATTTCGTTGTACATTTTGCTTTCATCCAACTGGACAAACGTATCGCCAGAGGTCACTTGGTAATATCTTTGATGAAGTTGATTATCAGGTACAACGTTATGGTATCAAATCCATAGGATTGAGCAGTGAATTGTTCGCAACCAGCAAGCAAAGAGTTGAAGAGTTTTGCAAGAGGATCAAAGAATACAATTTGACCTGGGGCTGTTGCCTGCGGGTCCCTGATGTTGACGCAGACGTGCTGCAACTAATGAAGTCTTCAGGGTGCTGTAATGTGGTTCTCGGACTTGAAAGCGCCGACAACTCTATTCTCAAGAGCATGCGGAAGGGAATAACTGTTGAACAGATCAGCAATGCGTTGAAGACGACTTACGAAGCGAATTTAATGATCGAGGGAGGGTTTATTTTTGGCGACATCAACGAGACCAAGGAAACAGTGGCCACGACATTGAGTTTTTGGCGCCAACACAACGACATGCACTATTTGAATCTTACCATGATCTCGGTATTTCCGGGATCATTCCTGTACAAGCATGCCTGCAATGCCGGCATCATCAAAGATCAGGAGCAGTTCCTTCGGGATGGTTGCCCGTTTGTCAATGTTTCCAAGCTTACAGACACCGAATATCTCGACCTGAGATCACAGATCACTGCATTGCGGTTGCACCCTCATGTGCCTGCCGGACCATTCCGGATCGAATCAATCCAGCCCAACGGCGAATGCGATATCGAATTTGCCTGCCGCAAGTGCGGGGGGCAGAGCAAACTTAAAGTAGAGTTCTGGTTTGGCAGCGAAGTGCGCTGTCCTTACTGTGGCCTGACAAACTTCATCGATCCTTTTCAAAATGCATTTCACCGGCAGGATGCCTTCTCTGCCTTCCTGCCGCCCGATCAGGCCATTGCCCTGTGGGGAGCGGGGGGGATCTATTACAAACTCAGTAAAAAGTACAGTCTGCTTGCTTCGCAGCGGTTCCTGCTGGTTGATGCGAACCCATCTCAACGAGGATTGACGGTTTGCGGGAAAGAAATTCACTCACCGGATGTCATTATGCAGAAAAATATCAAGACGGTAGTAATTACCGCTTTGAGCCGGAAGAAAGAGATTCATGCCACCATCCAAGGGAACTACCCTAGTGTGGAACATGTCCTGATACCGGTGTTTGATGTCACCAAAGATGGAATTATCCCAGTTCTTCAGAACTTCAACGGATGTTCATCAAATATGATTAATCGCTCGGGAGAGTAATCGTGAGAATATCAGATCAATATCGAAAAAATGTGCTGTCACATGTAGAAGAAATAAAAAAATCCGGTAGGCCGGTCGTTATTTTCGGACCAGGCAGAGCCGGATGGTACATCATGAAAGTATTCGAACATTATGATGTGCCGATAGCGGTTTTTTCAGCTAATGATCCAGGCGACCAAAGTAAATTCTTTAATTATTCAGTGCTGTCACCCAAAGAAATTGCCGAGACATTACCAGATGCATACGTTTTTCTTGGCTTATTTATGCCCAATACTGCTGCAGCTATCAATGAACAGTTTGAGCGGATTAATCTGCATAATGTTTATTATGACATGGCTGCTTTCCTTTTCATGTTCTTTGTTGCGGTTGCCGGCCGCATTTGCGATAGAGAAATACTGGCAAAGAGCATCCACATACTATTTGAGAACTATAAAGAGGGGCAAATACATTACGGCCTCACCCGGGGAAACTATTTTGTGTCTCCTTTCGTAACCAGCGTCATCACGCAGAAATGCACCTTGCGATGCCGCGACTGCGCCCAGCTCATACCGTATTACGATGTCCCTGTGCATTTTTCAAAGGAATCTGTCATCAACGATCTCAGACAGTATGCGAAAGCATTTGATGTCGTGCCCGAAATAAGCCTTCACGGCGGCGAGCCATTTCTGCACCCTGACATCGATGCAATATGCAAAGAAGCCGCCAGCATTGCTAACATCGTTTTTGTCAGTTTTATAACGAACGGAACGATCATGCTTCCCGATGACAAATTGCAACAACTGTCGGCTTGCGGCGCCGATGTTCACCAAAGCGGCGGATACGGACAACTTTCAAGAAAACGGGACGCCTTGACTGAAGCTTTCGACAGGCACGGGATCTATTCCGACATCCATTTCTGTTCCCCGACAGAGATGTGGACTCTTGTTCCACCGTACCGGAAACACGACCGGCCCGTTGCTGAGAATAACGAGATATACAAGCGATGCGTGTCTTCCAAGACTTGTGCACAGATCATGAATGGCGAGTTGCACAGATGTGGATTATCAATGCACGGAACCCATCAGGGACTGTTTCCAAAAGAAGAAAGTGATTTTGTGCGCCTGCATGAGCCGAACATGCAGGACGGCGTTGTGAGCGCCAAAATCCGTGACTTCTTGAATCGAGATCAGGCCATCACCGTGTGCGATTATTGTGATTTAGATGGCGGCACGTTGGTAGCTCCGGCAATTCAGTTGCCTAGATCATGACGCCGGGTCCGTGCGGGTCGAAAGAGGTGCAAGCACCATGAACACAACTGCAAAGAGAACCAAGAATTGTATCGAGCTATGGAGGTCGGTCAATTTCGAGGCCGGGGGGAGCATCATCCCTTGCTGCAGTGGAACAATATCGGGTAATTTCGGCAATATCAACAGTGACTATTTCGATGCTATACAACACGAGCAGCAAATAACTCTTTTTGAGAACGAGGCCTATCAGGATTTACGAAAAGGCCTGTTGACAGGGAAACTGTCAAAATCATGTGTGGCCTGCCGCGCCGTCCATGATGAGGATATCACCACGGATGAGTTGAGGCAAAGAGTCGTGAATCACCTTGAAAGCCAGGGCCTGAAAACCGATGGGGTTGATCTGACAAAAGCATATGCTTTTTCCGAGTGCGGCGGCAATGTTACCAATAGATGCAATTTTTCGTGCATTTATTGCGTTCATTCAGGCGAAAATGGGCACATCGGTTATTTTCGGAGGGAAATGGATCGAGAACGCTTTTTGGCCCTGATCGATTTCCTTTGGCACAAGGGATTGAAGATCTTTAATTTCTGCGGCATCGGTGAATTCACCACCTATCCGGCCTGGCAGGATCTATGCGATCATCTTTTGCGCCGGTATCCTGCACTGAGACTTCGGATCATTTCGAATTTTGGAAAAGAGTTTAACGATTCCGAACTTGACACCTTGGCGCGGCTCGATCTTATCCATGTCAGTTGTGATACCCTGGACAGCCAAACTTACTCCTGGTTGCGAAAAGGGGGCCGGTTGCCGGTTTTGCTCGAAAATATTCGTCGTTTGAAAGAGAGATTTTCAGGCGATCCAAGTCGTGATCCCAAGCTTGTTTTTAATGTGACAGCGACAGACGCAATCATAGACAAACTCGCAGACCTGTTCAGGTTTGCCGCCGACAATAACATGTTCGTTCATATGAGCAATCTTTTCGTCATGGATGGTTCGATCGCCAGTAAAACAGATTGCGTTAAGAAAATATCGGACATGCCCGATTCGCAGATGCCTCATATTCGGGAAGCACTTTGCGATTTGCCGCGTCGCATGAAAGCACAGAATCCACTTACAAATGTTTGGGAATACAATTTTCTTTATAATGGCATTACTCAAAAAGCCGACTCCATGACATTTAATCAATTCGTTCCCGGCGCAGATGAAGTGATCTATAGCTCTTTCTATGAGACCCATCCAAAGGACCCACAGGCTCATCTCAGGAAGATATGGTTGTCTTTTGATGATGCGTTTAGAGGGATATTAGTAAGTTCCGGCAAGAGAATCAAAATAGAGCTTCCCCTTGTGGCTGGAAAAATGACTTATCGTGCCGCTTGGTGCCGAGATCGGCTGGATGGCAATCTGGATGTCTTGCCGGGGCCGATTGAGGAAGCCGCCTTGGCTGGAGAACTTACAGTGTCCGCCGAGAATTGTAACGGAAGGTACGACGGTATGCTTTTTGAGGTGCTGTCATACGAATCTGCGGGTGATATGGAAAATGGCACAACGCATCTGATGCCAACACCTCCGGACGGTGCAGCGCCTACTATCCTGGCGAGAGAAGCGTTTCTTATGCATACGCAAGAGACGGTGGCGCAAAGACTGGTCGAGTCGCAAGAACCGCTCGTTATCTGGTGTGCCGGCCATAGAACACTCCAGATGCTTTCCAGTACATGCTTGAGGCAGGCAAACATACGGATGATCATTGATGGAAACCCCTCAAAGAAGGGCCAGTTATTGTGTGGAAGAGTCATAAATTCCCCGGAGGATATCGGTGACTTTACCGGCAAAATTATAGTAATCCACGCTTCTTGCCCCGAGGAGGTCGAGCTTCAAATTCGAAAGTTGGGAATAATGAATGAGGTTTTGATGCTGTAGCCTGTACATTACCAATTATCATTTTTGAATCCGAGGTCAGCACATGAATGAAGTAGTAAACAGGATATTGGATCTATCCAAATCATACCAAGAGGCAGACTTTCTGCCTAACATCTTTGGCCGGTTCGGCTCGGATGCAATTAGCGGGAACGTCCCCGTGGTTTTGTTCGGCGCGGGGTCCGCCGGAAAGGAACTATATCCACTATTCCGACAGCATGGAGTCAATCCCGTATGCTTTTGCGATAATAATCCCGAGCGTCAAAGGGAGTTATGCTGTGGAATTCAAGTGATTTCCCCTGCTGAGTTACGTAGAGCACACAGAAACAGCCTGATTATTATTACGCCGGCGCGTCACTGCCATGAGATAAAGATGCAGTTAATCGATCAAGGATTCCTTTCCGACAAGGTACTATGTATCAACGAAGATGCTTTGACTCTTTATTACTCTCACATATGTTTATCTCATTGGACCTACGATGATCTAATGATTCATGAAGATAACTTACTTGCTGCTTATGGTTTAATGTATGATGATAACTCAAAGCAGTTTCTCATAAACTATTTATCCATTCTCACCCATGGTTCCGATTACAGCTCATTTTGCAAATTTATGCACCAGTTCTTAGCTCCAGAGCTGCAGAAGGGTCATTTCACCGAAAGCTATTTATATTTTAATACGGATATAGTTGACCTAAGCAATAATGAGATCATTGTTGATTGCGGCGCCTATAATGGTGATTCGGCCACTGAATTTATAAGAGCATGCCAAAAACACAATGTGACCTATAAGCATATTTATTGTTTTGAGCCTGAACCATCTATGTTTTTAGATCTATCTAAAAATATGGCATCATATTCGAATATAACTATGATTAATTCTGGATTATGGACCCATTCCACAACACTTTCTTTCGCAAATACAGAGGTTGAGACGCCTGGAGCCACCAGAATCATTCGAGAGAGTGGGGATATTCATTTAAGTGATGAGAAGGCTCCAAACTCGGAAGTGCGGGTAATCAGTATTGATGAAACATTCTCAGATGATGAAATTACCTTTATCAAGATGGATATAGAAGGTGCTGAAATCGAGGCCATCCGTGGAGCTGCAAGTGCTATAAGAAGGTGCAAACCGAAGCTTGCCATCAGTGTTTATCATAAGCGAAATGATATTTTTGAAATTCCGTTGCTCTTACATCAAATATACCCTGGATATAAGTTTTATCTGCGCCAATTCAGCAAAGCTTTGAGTGAAACTGTTCTTTTCGCAATACCTTAATAGTATGCAAACATCTCAGAGGAAGAATCTATGAACGAAGTTCTTCGAGAAATCAGGAAACGATGCAAGTCCTATGAAGAAGCCGATTTTCTTCCTACCATCTTTGGGAAATTTCGAAATGAAGCGGTAACGGGTACAATGCCCGTTGTACTGTTTGGCGCTGGGTCGGCAGGAAAAGAGTTGTGTCCTATTCTGAATTTGCATGGCGTTAACCCGGTGTGCTTCTGTGACAATAACCCCTCGCGTACGGGAGAATTGTACTGCGGCCTGCCGGTAATTTCCTTGTCGAAGTTGCGGCAAAAACACAAAGACAGTTTGATTGTGGTTACAACAGGGGCGCATGGAGATAGTGTTAAACAACAGCTAGTCGATATTGGCTTTGATAAAGAGAAAGTATTAACGATATCGAGCCTGGAAGCCATGTGCTACTATACGCACCTCGCACAATGGTACTGGCCCGATGATGACCTTATTTTGCATGAAAATGAACTGCTTAACGTACATGATCTGCTGTCCGATCAAAAGTCCAGGGATATTTTTACCTCTCGAATAGCTCTTTTGGCTCGTGGCGCTGATTACCTATCCTTCCGAGATTTTATTTCGAATTTATCCGACGTTCCATGCACACAGGGTACTAATTTCCAGGAGTGTATGAATCCCACATACTACGATGGTGAAGCATATCTGCAGTTCAATAATGATCTGCTTCACTTGGATGATAACGAAGTTCTTATTGACGGTGGAGCATTTACAGGTGATTCAACTCTGGAATTTATAAAAGTCTGCTCCAGGAACAATTTGAGATATCAAGAAATAATCTGTTTCGAACCTGATCCAAAGATATTCGCCGAACTGAAAAGAAATACCGCTCAATACAACAATATTTCGCTAAAGCCCTTTGGCCTTTGGTCGCATTCATCGACTATAAGATTTGCAGACTCAAATATACTGAAACCTGGAGGTGCAAGAATCGTTTCGGAAAACGACAATAATCACAACCTGCCTGGCGACGCATCCGGGTTAACGGAAATATCAACGACGAGTATTGACGAGTGCTTCCCGGATGAAATCGTTACATTAATTAAGATGGATATTGAAGGGGCTGAGATGGAGGCCTTACAAGGTGCAATTAATACAATAACACGATGTCGGCCTAAACTGCTAATTAGCGCGTATCATAAACGAAACGATTTATTTGAGATACCCTTGCGGATTCACGAGATGGTCCAGGACTACAAACTATATTTTCGACATTTTAGCAGTAATTTTGGGGATACTATGCTATTTGCAATTCCGTCGAATGACTGATCAGAGGTGGAGCGCAACGAACTGAGTTCGCAATCGAAAAGAATCAAGAGGTATTATGAATAGAACCATCGACATTAATGAAAATATAAAGAGTTCTCCAATTGTTACTGATATACCGATGCTTTCGGATGTGTCTAAACTTCTATGGAGTGATCCACGACGAGAAATAGAGACTCTTTGTCCTTCCTCATCTGAAACCGATCCATTCGATTATATTATTGGGATGGCACAAGACGAAACCGCATTTCTTTGTGGTCTGTTACGTGAAAAAAGGCCTACGAAGATACTAGAAGTTGGAGTAAATAAAGGTGGAACTACAGCGGTTATATTAAGAGCGCTAGATATGTTAAAATCGAAGGCGCGGCTTGTTTCAGTAGATATAAATCCGGAATTATATGCAAAAGAGTTACTGAATCGGTTTCCAACACTTACTGACCGATGGGAGCTTAAATGCGGAAGAGATGTTTCCGCCTATTTGGAAGAAATTGGGGGCGACATAGATTTTTGCATTCTTGACACCGCTCATTTTTTGCCAGGAGAAGTTCTTAATTTTCTTTGTATATTACCGTACCTTAAGATTGGCGCAACTGTAATAATTCATGACCAAATGGCTCATTTTAGTATTCATCACCCTCATATTCAGCAGTTTGGTTCTAGTTCTACTATTGCATGCAGAGTGTTATATGATACAGTTGTTGGAGAAAAACTTGTGCCAAGCTTTAAACAATATAATGGGTTGAAGGCTCCAAATATATCGGCGTTTACCGTAACCGAAGATACTAGAAAGTACATTCATCATATTCTGTCTTCTCTTATGCTGCCATGGAGATATCTACCGTCAAGGGAATATTTATCAGATGTGGTGAGGTCACTTAAGAGGAATTATCCGCGGCACTATGTGGATTATTTTATTGAAGAGGTTCAGCATCAAACTACATACCATCTGAATTCAAATGAACTAATGGCAGAGTATTGGATATCCATGTTGCAAGATCTCAAAGCAAAATATGGATATGATAGAGTAGCGTTTTATGGCGCTGGGGGATATTGTAAAAAGCTCATTAAGGGGACGTTGTCAAATGGCCTACGGCCATCCATAATATTTGACAAGAATGTGAAATATAAATATGTACACAGAATCCCGGTCCACAATGCCAATCAGATGTCATCATATAATTCCTTAATATCTGTAATAGTTATTACAAGTAACGCCTACCATGAAGAAATTCAAGAACAGCTACTTGAAAGAAACGATATTAATTGGGAAATTGTAAATCCGTTCGTGGCTTCAGTCTCCGGTTCTTAGAACCAATGCAGCAACTGTAATCATTCATTTTGTCTGAAGGAAACAGACATTGATGGGAGAGCACAAACCCACTCTTTCCAACCTGTTCGCTCAAGGCGCGTTTCCGGAAGACGCTTTTTTCATTGATAAGGCGTTCCAGGGTCGCAAGATCATCGTCTATGGCGCGGGTGAGTCTTTTCATTACTTCAAAGAGGTTGTCATGCGGCACTACGGGTACACTCCGTCTGCTGTTCTGGATCAAAAATTCTGCCATGGCGACACTTTCGGGGGTATACCGGCCTTTTCTCCTCTGGAATATCAGCCTTCCATGGACGAACAACAGCTTGGACTGGTTGTCGTTTGTCTGGGCAAACAAACTTATTTTGACGAAGTAGTCCAAACCTTACGCAGTAAGGGTTTTGGTAATATCATCTCACTTATGGATATTTACGAGATACACAATCCCTTTCGCTTGCCGCAGGAACTGGAGGAAAGCGGGTTTCAATATTACATAAATCAAAGGGAACAAATCGAATCCGGCCTTGAGATTCTGGCTGACGAGCTCAGCAGGGAAGTCTTCATCCGGTGCCTTCAGACCCATATGCGACGAAAACCTGTTGCCGTTCCCATGTGTGATAGAAATGAACAATACACCCCCCAAGGCATTAGACTTGGCCGCGGCTACTCGCGTTTTATATACTGCGGGGTAAGCGTCGGCGAGATGGGCAGGGTATTCAGCCAGGTGGGCAAAGTGGATGAGTTGGTGTGCTTTGAACCCGACCCCAATCAATTCGCCCTGACAGCAGAATACCTGTCAAGTGACCATGAGCGGCTGGCCCGGCGTGTAACCGCCATCCCTTGTGCCGTCTATAGTCATGAGGCAATCGAAGCGTTCACCTATTCCGACACAAGTTTCGGGTCGAGAATCCTGGCATCGGGGGAGGCCCGCATTCAATGTGTTTCGATAGACCATGTTCTTCCTGGCTTTTATCCGACTTTTATCAATATGGACATCGAAGGCGCGGAGCTTGACGCGCTTAAAGGCGCAGAAAAGACACTGCGGGAGAGTCGCCCGGACCTGGGTATCTGCGTTTACCATTCTCCGAGCCACCTGTGGGAAATACCACTCTATCTTCATGGCCTGGGGGTTGGCTATCGCCTCTATCTGAGAAACTATACGAGCTTCACCGGAGAAACGGTGCTCTATGCCGCGGCGTGACCGCAAGCTCTTTGCAGCCTGAACAGACTCGGGTGAAGACGGGAGAATAAACATAATGGACGAGCAGGCCCTGCTGGCGCCGGGAACGATAGTATGGATTGCACCATTTTACAATCGGAGCGGCTATGGCGTCGGAGCGCGAGCCGCTGTTTCCGCTCTGCACAGAGCGGGTGTGCGAATCAAGATTTTGTCAAACAAAGAAATCGATCCCGGCTTAGATGATTGTGACCTCGCTCTTTTCAAATCGCTCGAAGAAACGCCCCTTATTCCGCCGATTACCGCCATTATTTCTCACATCCCCCAGAGAATCTGGCTTGAACTGGAGCTGCCCCGGCCGAACTTGCGCATACTGGCCACCACCTTTGACAGCAGTGAGCAGGGCAACTTGCCTTCCGCCGAATGGATCGAAGTTTGCCAAGAAATGGACCAGGTCTGGCTGATGGTGGAAAACGAGCGGGAAGCTTTTGTATCCGCCGGGTTGCCGCGTGAAAAAATCCAGTTAGTCTATTGGCCGCACCCGTGGCTGGAAAACCCCCTTGTGCCCCCGCCAACGTCCGAGCCGGCTACTCAGGAAAGGCCTTTCCGCTTTCTGTCTATTGCAATGTTTCAGCCGAGGCGCCGGTGGGATACGCTGATCGAGGCTTATCTCGAAGAATTCAAGGGAAATGAGAGTGTCGAACTTTATCTGAAGGTCAACTACCCTTCATGGCACCCCATACCTGGCAAGCCCAGGCAGGACTTTCACGATCTTATTGCGTCACTGCGCCAAAAGACCGGTTCAGAAGCGGCGATTGTCATTGACGAAGACATGGGAACACGAACCGGCATTGTTCATTTAATTGATAGCTGTAATGTATATATTTCCACTGATACCGCCCCAACGTCTCCGATCAGCGAGGCGCGGGTAAGGCAGCGAATGGTAATCATCCCCGATGGGTTGGGACTTGGCAGGGTCGGGGTGTGCATAGCTGTGGACCCGCATGCGAAGTCGGAACTGACTCAGGAGATGCTTCTGTATCAGCCTCACCATAAGGGCGCGGTTATGCCCCAACTCCACGTGGGAGATGTTCGTCGCGCCATGCGCTCCGCTTATGACATGTCAGTGGAAGAGCGGCAGGCCGTAGCGGCGGGCGCCGGCGTGCCGGGTCCTGCGACGGCTGTTCCCATGGTGTTGAAAGCGATTAGCGCCGGCTGGGAATACAAAGAAGCAGCGGAAAAAGAGATGAGAGCGAGGAAGGTGGTTAAGCGGATAATCTGGGAAGGTTCTCAACTGGTTTCGCATTCGCTTGCCCTGGTCAACAGGGAATTCTGCCTTCAATTGATTGACGCCGGCTGCGAGGTCTCAATTATCCCCTTCGAAAAGGACAATATCGGTTCCGAGGCCGATCCGCGTTTCAAAAAGATTCTTCAAAGGACCCATACGCCACTTTCCGGCAAAGCTGATGTTCATTTCAGGCAACAGTGGCCGCCTGATTTCAACCCGCCCGCGCAGGGTCATTGGGTGATCATGCAGCCATGGGAGTACGGCAGGCTGCCTGCAAGCTGGGTTGAACCAATGACCAACCTGGTGGACGAGCTATGGGTTTACAGCCTGCATGTTCTGAAAACATACATTGCAAGCGGCGTCCCGTCAGATCTTGTGCACGTTGTACCGCTCGGGGTGAACGTTGACCAATTTCATCCTGAAGTTCAGAAGCGCTCTATGGAATCATCAAAAAAGTTCAGGTTTTTATTCGTCGGGGGCGGGCTGTGGCGAAAGGGTGTTGATCTTCTTCTCGATGCATACAGGGAAACATTTAGCAGCCGCGATGACGTCGTTCTGGTCATAAAGGACCTGCCGCAGGAAAAATTCTATATAGATCAGGGCGTGGCGAGAATAATCCGCGAAATACAAAAAGATCCGAACGCACCGGAAATCTTGCATATGCAAACAGTGCTGGAACCAGGAGAGCTTCCGGGGCTCTACACCGCCAGTGACTGCCTGGTCCACCCGTACCGCGCAGAAGGATTTGGCCTTCCCGTACTCGAGGCCATGGCATGCGGCGTTCCGGTAATCACCACTGCCGGTGGCTCGACGGACGATTTCTGCTTAACCGGCCAGGTGTTTCTGATCCCGTCCAGGCGCAGAGAATTCAATCCGAAAGACATTGAGCTGGCAGGTGGCGCCGGTTGGGTATTGGAGCCGGATCTGAGTGCTCTAAAAGCACATATGCGGGATGTCTTCGAAAACAACAAAACAGCCAAAGAAAGAGCTCTAAGAGTTTCGGAACATGTCAGGTCCAATCACGGGTGGGAAAATATAACCCGGAAGCTGATCGCTCGCATTGATTTGCTCACGCAAAAGCCTATCCGCAGAAAGATTGGTTTATAGGACCTGTACTGCAAAGATCATGTAACGAGACGCTGCTGCTGGATGTCAAATCTTGCGCCGCATCGCGTTTGTGTTTCCGGCTGATGCTCTGGCCGCAGCAAATCGAAGATCGATTTGACAGGGTTGAAGGTGGCTGCAGGGACTTCTATGAATGCTGTTATCCAGTGGGCCATACTGCCGTTCCAGAGTCCGGGAAGCTCGAGGGCGTGTATGTCTGTTCCGTCTATTGATTTCCTGGTGATTATGACCGCCTTGGGATCGACGAATTTTCTCAGATCGTAAGGCTTTCCTTCAAAATCCTTCGCGCAGCATACGATATCGACCGGGTTGAAATGTGTGGATGAATTCCATACAGCGCTCTGTTCCGGGGAATTCAAATCCACCTGGGCCTTTTCAACTATCTGACCAGAAAGGTCTCCATTTTCATCCTCGACCCAGAATGGCGCTCCTCCAGGTTCTCCAGCGTTTGGGACCACGCCGCAGACTCGAATCGGTCTGTTCAAAGTATTGAGCAGGAAAGAGCGTCGCTTTTCTTCCGGCCATATTTCGAACCCTTCGGGAAAGCTTAAAAGAAGTTCCCGCGTTGCGAAACCGGTAGCCTCACGGACCGCTTGGCTCGAATCCGAATCCTGCAGGCGGTGCAAGAGCGAATGAATTTTTTTCTGAACTGAAACCAGATGGCCGCCCATAACTTTCTTCCAGAAGCAAGCCGTCTCTTTGAGTCTGTCGGGAACGACGTTATCCACATTTTTTATGTAGATAAGATCTGCGTTGAGGTCATTTAAATTCTCGATCAGAGCGCCGTGCCCAGCCGGTCTGAAATGAAGCCGGCCGAGCCTGTCGCGGAAGGGAAATCCCTTCATATCTACGGCTAAAGTATTTGTAGAGGATTTCTGGAATGAAAAGGAAACATCAAAAGTTGCGCGGTAACGATCCTCGTAACGGCGGCAAACGTCTTCCGTGAGAGCCTGGAAGCCTGTCGCGTGTTCCTCCGGTATGGTGAAATGCAGGCTGCAGTTGCCTCTGTTGTCCCCAAGGTATGTTACCGACTCGACAAGCTGCTCCTCGAAGGCGGTCCTGTGTTCGTCGGGGTAGGAGTGAAACGGCAGCATGGCTTTAGGAAGATTCGAATAGCCGAGTCCTCTTGCCGTCAGGAGGTATTCCAGCAGAGTTTTGAAATGGCAGTCGCGGATCATTTCATCCAGAATATAGCCGTCGTAGGTCAGGGCTTCCCTCAGGTTGCGCGCGAAAGGGAACCTGTTTAGTTCATCGGCAAAACGCTTGAAGTCGCACGCGATCGAAACCCCCTGGTTTATTCTCTTTTGCAGCTCATCTCTTTCTAGATATTGGGGAAGATAGAAAATCTGGAGTAGAGACTGGAACATTCGGGTGGCCGCCCCGGATGCCGGAACGAATTTCATGAACCGGCCCTGCCCGGCAGCGGAGGAGTGCAGATGGATATATTGCTCTAAATCAGCAGCGCTGATTTTTTGAACGCCGTCACCAAGGGTGCACGGTCTTTTCAGGCGGACCAAAAAATCGGAACGCCTGAATATGTCAATCTGCTCAATTACCCTGGCCGAACTGATGCCCAGGGTTTTCATCTGCTGACGGTCCGCGTTGGTAAACCTGATCGCCATTAACTCGCCCGCCGTTTTCAATAAAGAACCAAAAACCGGAATGGTTCACCAAAGACCATTCGAGGGGATTCGTTTACTTACGCACAAATCGAAATCCCCCCGGGAAAGGGGGGATCGAGTTATTTGGGGATAGAGTGATATTTGAAATCTCACTGTTTTACAAAGATTTCTATCTTGGCTTTGGACTTGAGCGTTTCTATATATTTTGGGAGTTCCTTGGACATTTTTTCGTTCTTCAGGTGTTGTTCGATGCGGGGCTTGACTTCGTCAAAGGTCATCGTGCCCGGTTCTTTCTTATCGGTCACCTTTATTATGTGATAGCCGAACTCAGTTTCAACTATATCGCTGGTCTCACCCGGTTTCATCGAAAAAGCGGCTTTTTCGAACGGTGGCACCATCTGGCCCGCTTGGAAAAAGTTCAGGTCGCCGCCAACCTCTTTGCTCGGACAATCGGAGACCTCCTTTGCTACCTTGGCGAAATCCTCGCCGTTCTGAAGTCTTTTCTGAACGGCCTTGATCTTTTCCAGCGCCTGAGCCTTTTGTTCGGCAGTGGCTGTTTTCTCCACTTTTACGAGGATATGGCTGGCCCGGACCGTTTCGGGAGTTTTAAATACGTCGGGGTGACCATCATAAAATGCCTTCACTTCTTCAGGGGTCACTACGGCCTTCGATGCCAGTTCCTGGTCTACCAATTTCTTAACGACGAGTTGCGAGGCGAAGTACTCCTTCAACGCTGGTTCGGTCATATTCATCTGCTTAAGCGAGTTGGCGAAATTCTCCGGTGTAGTGCCGTTCTTCACAGCATCGAGCTGAGCCGTAACCTCGGCATCATCGGCCTTGATTCCTTTTTTCTGCGCTTCCTGTTTCAGGAGTTCACGCGCGATCAGGTTATCAAGAATTTCTTGCTTTAATGCGGGCATTTCTTTTTCGTCGGGCTGGCAGCCGGTCATGTGGATCCGTCGCTCAAGCTGATCGATTCCAGACTGATATTCCGACATTGGGATGGGTTTCCCGTTCACTATTGCGGCATTCTGCGCTCCAGGTTGTTTAGTGGGGTTGGCGTCCTTCCCGGCCGCTTGTTTGGATGACGTGTCGGCAGCCGAGGACAGGTAAAAGCCATAGCCGGTCAGGAACGTAAAAATTAACAATGCGGAAGCGATTATTCCAGCCTTTCTCATTTCGTTCTCCTGATTAATAAATTACCCACAGTGGCAATTCTGCCGCCGTGAGTTCGGATTGTCAGCGAATGGACCAAAAGGAAATTTCGGCGCAGTATAGTCCTGAGATCACTTGGGAGTCAATAACAGTAATCGAGAAATCATGTGGTGAGCTTGCGACCCAGATCGGTTCAGCTATTATGGACATAAGAAGCAGTTGGCCACGCATCTGATGACACCGGCAACGACTCAAGTGGTGTTCTGTTGAAAGGTAGCCTGAAAGGGTGCTGAAAGATGGGTTCTCTGGTGGGAGAAACGCCTGAAAACTGCTGATGATTTCGTCATTCCGGAGTATTATAGACTAGTGTCCATTCGGAAAGGGCACTTTTCCGCCCTGGCGGTGTCAATCTTCGGGGTTTCTTGTGCTGCGTACCTATTGTGCGGCTTCTGGTCATGGACAGGTCAGGGATAGCGTCGAGATCCTTTTCGGCGGTTCCACCGCCGAAAAGTACCCGTGGTGAGGCCTGTTCTGAGGAGAAATAAAGTGCTGGTCAGTGAAATCGGAGAGTTCGGGTTGCTCGGTCGCATATCGGGCATGCCCGGGGAACTGGCGGCCAGGGGTGGTCAGAGGGATTGGCGACGATGTAGCAGTGCTCGATACATCCGGGCCGGAATACCTGCTCGCCACCTGCGATATTCAGGTCGAGGGTGTCCATTTCACTCGCCGGGCCATTACGCCGTATCAGTTGGGGCGAAGGGTGGCGGCGATAAATGTGAGCGATATAGCCGCGATGGGCGGCGATCCTCGCTGGGCGCTCGTATCGGTTGCCATTCCCGGGAGTACGGAAGTCGGATTTGTCGAAGAGCTGTATCGGGGCATGCGAGAACAGTCGGCACTGGCGGGCGCATCCATCGTGGGCGGGAATTTGAGCCGCATGAAATCCATAATCGTAGTGGATTTCACACTCCTGGGGTTAATCGTTCCTGAACGGCTCACGTTGAGGAGCACGGCCCGCGCAGGGGACGCAATACTGTTAACCGGCTCGCCTGGAGAGTCCAGGGCCGGTCTGGAACTGATCCGCCGGCCGGAGCTTGCTGTCAGTTCTTCGAACAGGCAGAATCTTATAGAAAGACATCTGTGCCCTCAGCCGCGTCTTGTCGAAGGACAACTTCTCGCTCGTTCCGGCTATGTAACCTCCATGATAGACGTAAGTGATGGAGTTATTGGCGATCTTGGCCATATTTGCAATGCCGGCGGCAAGGGAGCTGAAATCGAGGCTGCAAGCCTTTCCCTTAGCCCTGCGCTTTGCGAAGCGGCCCTGGCGGCTGGTGCGGATTCGCTGGAATGGGCTCTGTCGGGCGGCGAGGACTACGAACTCATGTTCACTTCAAGCCCCGAGGCTGTTCCCGTTCTGAAAAAAATGTTGCTCGATGAGACCGGAACGTCATGCGCGCAAATAGGAAAAATCACAGCCCAAGCCGGTGAGGTATGGGTCCGGCTTGCCGATGGAAAGCGGATTACCCCATCGGTCAAAGGGTGGGACCATTTTCGTTGAAACGGCAGGCAAGACGGATTTAGGATGAAAATACCCAGAGCGCTCACTATAGCGGGATCTGATTCGAGCGGAGGCGCCGGCATTCAGGCCGACTTAAAGACATTTTCGGCCCTGGGTGTTTACGCAATGAGCGCCGTAGCGGCCCTGACATCGCAAAACACGCTGGGAGTAGACGGAATTATCGAAATAGACCCTGATTTCGTCTCGTCTCAGATTCGCTCCGTTGTTTTGGACATCGGAGTCGATGCCGTGAAAACCGGGATGCTCTCCAGTGCTGCCATCATATCGAGGGTCTCCTCCGATCTTAAAGACCTGGATCTCCAAAATGTGGTTGTTGATCCCGTAATGGTTGCAAAAAGCGGAGAGAGGCTCCTTAAGGCCGATGCTATTGAGGCCCTGGTTGGTCAACTTTTCCCGCTGGCATTGATAATCACGCCGAATCTGCATGAGGCGGAGACCCTCACGGGTATGCGGGTCGAATGCGCTGACGATATGATGCGTGCTGCCGTAAAACTAAGGCAGTTCGGGCCAAAATATGTGGTTGTTAAGGGAGGCCACCTGCAGGGAAATCCGGTCGACCTGCTCTACGACGGCCGAAGTTTTCGTGAATACCCCGGTCTGCGGTATGATACACCCCATACTCACGGCACGGGGTGTACCTTCGCCTCCGCCATAGCGGCGTTTATAGCGAAGGGAGCATCAGTGGAGGAGGCTGTCGGAAGGGCAAAAACTTACGTGGCGGGAGCCATTGCCATGGGACTGCCCCTGGGCCGGGGTCACGGACCTGTGCACCATTTTCATCAGTTCTACGGGTTTGAGGAAGGGGGATAGGCGGCTCCGTTAATGGCTGGCAAAGCTTTGATCGGGGCAGGCAGGCTTTCGAGATCGATCATGCCTGTACCGCCCCGCCGGGCAATCTCGAGGCTATCCCTGATCTGTCCATGATCGGAAGCGCACGGCCCCCGCTTCATGCTTCTCCATTCCACCGGCAAGGGTTGTCATCCACAATCGATTCGTATATAAGAGGGCTGGATTATTTCATCGGCGCGTTTGCGGAATAAGAAGAAAATAGGGCATAATTTCAAGTCTTTACAGACTGCGGTTTTCACCCCCGGATCTCTGCAACCTGAACCGGATTTGGACGGAATTCGGCTTTTGGCCGAAACCATATGACGCTGGAGCCCGGATGACAGATCACGTTCGCGTACTGCTGATCGACGATGACGAAGAGGATTTCCTTTTAGTTTCCGATATGCTAGCCGAAGCGGAAAATACTAAATTCAAGCTCGCCTGGGCGCAGACATATGAGGCGGGGTTGGAGGCAATTTGCAAGGGAGATCACGACGTATATCTTCTTGATTATTTTATGGGATCCGATAACGGTCTTGATCTTCTGGAGAAAGCCGTTGAAGGTGGCTGCAAAGCGCCTATTATTTTCCTGACGGCGCAGGGGAATTATGCGGTCGACGTGAAGGCCATGGAGGCGGGTGCATCTGATTACCTGGCAAAGGGCGAATTTACGGTCCCTATTCTGGAACGTTCGATCCGCTACTCCATAATGAAAAAGCATGTCGAAGAAGAGCTAAAGCAGCATAGGAGCAATCTCGAGGACCTCGTCAGGAAGAGAACCATTCAGCACGCCGAAGCGCGGGCCGACGCCGAGAGGCGCGCACACGAGGCCGAAGAGCGGCAGGCGATCCTGCAAGCTCTTCTCGAACACATTCCGGTAGGCATCGTTCTTGTCAATTCCCCGCAGCTCCATGTGCAGGCGCTCAGCAGGTACGCAGTCGACACGGTTGGCCTCGCCGGTGAAAAACAAAAACGCAAGCAGCCGCTTACCGATCTGGATTTGTCCATCGCGGACCTGTGGCCTGACGGCTCCGGTTTGCTCAAGCCGATAAGGGACGCCGCTCTGCGTGGAAGGATCGCGCCCAGTCAGGAACACGCTATTAATGTTCATGGTGAAGGCAATGTTCCGGTGCTGGTCAGCGCCGGTCCAATTAGAGATGGTTTGGGGAATGTAACAGGCGCGGTGGCCGTCTGGAGAGATATAAGCGAGTTGAAACGCATTCAGGAAGAACTGAGGAGCGCTCGTGACAATCTCGAATTGAGGGTTCAGCGGCGGACCCAGGAGCTTGCAAAAACGTTGATGGAGCTCAAAGAATCCCGGGAAGGGCTGAAACTGCTGGCCTCACAGCTCATCCGCGCCCAGGAGGACGAGCGAAGGAGAATCGCAAGGGAGATTCACGACAGCATCGGGTCATCGTTAAGCGCCGTCAAGTTCTGCGTGGAGAATGTGGCGGCGCAGCTCACTGAAAACCCCGAAGTCCGGGAAAGTTTCATGATACTGTCAAAGGCAATGGCGCACGCGATTGATGAGTCCAGGCGCATCATGACCGACCTGCGGCCCTCGTTGCTCGATGATTTTGGAATAATTGCCACTATAGGGTGGTTTTGCAGAAGCTTTGAGAGCATTTACACCGATATCCCGGTTGAAAAGGATATCAGGCTTGAAGAGTCTCAAGTCCCGGAAAACCTGAAAATCATCATATTCCGAATTATCCAGGAGGCTATGAACAATTCGGCCAAGCATAGCCGGGCCAAAAAAATATCTCTGGGCCTTTCACACGAAGATGGATGTATTGCGTTGCGCATCAGAGACGACGGGGTGGGGTTCGATCGGGCCGCCGTCGCCTCAAAGGGACCGGGCGCCAAATTCGGCCTTACATCCATGCGTGAGCGAGCGGAGCTTTCCAGTGGACAATTTGAGATCGAATCCGTTCCGGAAAGCGGAACGACAATCAACGTTCGCTGGAGAATATAGCAGGGAGCGCCGCCTTCCACGGCGGCGCTTTCCATATCACGCAAAAGGCCTCTATGGAATCCGGGGCTTTAGTGTGTACTCTCACCCTTCACCCGCTCTCGATTCTCTCCTCTCGCTTCTTGCTCCCTGCTGTTAATCCTGTCAAAAGCCTTTTGCCCTTGACCTGCTGTTTGCCCTTGCGGTTATTCCTTTTTGTCCCTTTGCGTCCTGCCGCGAAATACGAGCCTCAGGGGTGTTTTATCCATCCCGAAGCTTGCCCTTAACTTGTTTAGCAGAAAGCGTTCGTAGGAAAAGTGGATGCTGTCGGGGTAGTTGCAAAACAGAACGAACATCGGGGGGCGGGTACCGGCTTGTGTTCCGTAAAAAAACTTGAGCCTGCGGCCGCGCACTATCGGAGGCTCATGTGCGCTGACGGCTTCCTGGAGTGCCCTGTTGAGGATGCCGGTTGAGATTCGGCTATTGTATTGCTCGAAAACCTCGCGTACCGTCGGGAGCACTTTTTGAGTGCCTTTACCGGTGAGGGCCGAAAGGGTCAGGACCGGGGCGAACGGCATGAAGCGGAAGCGCCAATTGAGATCTTCGAGAAAATTTTTCCGGGTTTTGGGGTTTGAGTCGAATTCGTCCCATTTGTTTACCCCGATAATGCACGCCCGATAGCGTTCCTGGATATAGCCCGCGATGTGGAGGTCCTGATCGGCCACGCCCTCGGTGGCGTCGATCAATAGAACGCAGACATGGCTTTTATCAATGCTTTGAAGAGCCTTGATTATGCTTATCTTTTCGAGCTTTTCCCGCGTTTTTCCCTTTTTCCTTATGCCCGCTGTATCTATGAGCATGTATTTGGTCTCGTCGCGCTCAAACAATGTATCAACCGCATCTCGCGTAGTTCCGGGAATCGGGCTGACAATGACGCGCGGAGCTCCGAGAATTCGGTTCACCAGGGTCGATTTCCCTACGTTCGGGCGACCGAGAATGGATATGCGGATTTCCGAAACCTCAACTTCTTCACCGGCTTCCACGACGGGGGGGGCAGGTATAAGCTCGACCATATCCGAGAGAAGGTCTCCCACCCCAAACCCGTGGGCCGAACTGATCGGGTAGATGTCCTGGACCCCGAGGGCGTAAAAATCGCTCAGATGCTTCTGTTGCTCGGGACCGTCTATTTTGTTTACCGAAAAAAAAATGGGTTTCGAGGTACGCCGGAGAAGGTCGAAGAGGGCGGAGTCTTCGGGGTGCAGCCCCTCTTTCCCGTCGCCCACGAAAAGAAGTATGTCGGCTTCCTCGAGCGCGTGAAAGATTTGCTCACGGGTGCTCTGGTCGAAAAAGGATTCGTCCTTGCTGATGAACCCACCCGTATCGACAAGGGTGAAGTTTTTTTCGTCCCACTCGCCGCTGGCATAATTCCTGTCCCTGGTAACTCCCGGCAGGTCATCGACCAGGGCCCGGCTGCTTTTGCTTATCCTGTTGAAAAGAGTGGATTTGCCTACGTTCGGTCTTCCAACGATTGCAATTATCGCCATCAATCTCGCCTTTTTGATATTCGTATATCGATCAAATACCTGTTTAAAGGTTTTTTGCTTCCATGTAAATGAGCGTGTTCGACGGCAACTCGTTGCTTTGGGAGAAATAAGATCCATTCCGTTGGTTGCGCCGCCTTCCACGGTGGCGTTCTCCGGTGTCGCCATATGTTGATGATTTATTTTTGGACTTTGCCGGGATTGATTCACCGTTCATCCTGACGGATGACCTTGACAAAGCAGCGGCTATGTGAAATAGAGTTTTAAATGAGTCGATGATTGTGCCTACAGCGGGTGAATAGGCGTCCGGGGCCATTCCAGGCTCGATACGGGCTTTGATTCATCCGCAGATCAAGGTTGCGTTCCTTTATTAAAGGAGAATGCGATGTATGAAAGACCCGAGGAGTATGCGAAATACTGGGTGGAACAGGCCATAGCTTTTTACAAGCTGGTTGGCAAAGACATTGCCCTGGCTGAGTTTTCCAATCCCAACGGAATGTTTGTCCAGGGCGATTTGTATGTATTCATTTTGAGCCCGGCCGGGATCATGCTCGCGCACGGGGTCAACGAAAGGTTCGTAGGGCTGGATTTCCTTGGCGTTAAAGATTCCGACGGCAAAACGTTTAATAAGGAGATTGTGGACGACGCCGAGAGGAAAGGCAGCGGTTGGGTGCAATATAAATGGTACCACCCCAGAAGAAACAAAGTCCTTCCCAAACTGGCCTATTTTCAGAAAGAAAATGATTTGATCTTCTGCAGCGCGGTTTACAACTACGAGGACTAGCGGAGCATCTTATGAAGGCAGCAAGAAGCGAGTAGTGGGAAGTAAAAAGGGTTTTCTTTCTGCTTCTCGCTCCCCGCACTTTGCTCCTGCCCTCCCTCTTGATTCCTCATCGGGCGAATCTGCCTGACGGCGGACCGCGTGCTACTCGCTTCGCTCTCCGAGCCTGTAGTCTCGGCCATCCGGTAACGCCCGCTTTCGCGCTCAGAGTTGACGCACCGCGAGGGCGCCATGCGTTCAGTTGGTGGCTTCCGGGCAGAAAACTGCGGCGAATGTCGCAAGGCTATTCAACATCCATCCGTCTACCATGTCGCGTCTCCTGCAACGAGGCGAGGGGCTTTAAGGGGTGCGACGACGATTCCTCCACTTTGAGGCCATAAAGGCTGCAGTTCTCATTGCCAGCTAACGGACGCGTTTCCGCCTATAGCGATCAAACCTCAGAGACTTTATTTTCGCCGGGTAATATTGACAGGCTAATTTTACCCTGGTAATATACATTTTACCAGGGTAAAATTAGTCAGCTCACAGTTAAGGAGGATATCGAAGCATGGGCGGAAGAGAACTAATACGATGCACTGCATTCCTTGGGAGTCGGCGCATTGCCTCAGGAGAGATGGCGAAGGTAGTCATGCAGGTGAAAGAAATCATCGATCGAGGAGAAGAGGAGCTGATCCTTATCTTTGATGACCTTACCAGCGAGGTTATCGAGGTAGATTTTCGCGGCACAATTAACGAGGTTCTGAAGAGGTTGGAGAAACCGGCAGCCGAGGGCGGCTCGCCGGCGACGCCAGTGAATGCGGATCAGAACGTGCCGCGCGGGCCGGGTCGTCCGAAGTTGGGGGTGGTCTCCCGAGAGGTAACTTTACTGCCTCGGCATTGGGATTGGCTTAATAGCCAACCTGGAGGTGCCTCCGTAGCACTTCGTAAGCTCGTTGATGAAGCGAGACGTAGTTACAGCGACAGGGACAAGGTGCGGCATTCTCAAAATGCGGGGTATAAGTTTATGTCTGCGATGGCAGGTAACCTGGCTGGCTTCGAGGAAGCGACGAGGGCTCTGTTCTCTGGCGATTCCGAACGTTTCGACAGTTTAGTAGCTTCATGGCCCACCGATGTCAGAGATCACGCGCAAAAGATTTCTTACGTGGCTCTGCACAGTGGAAATACCGCATGACTTTCTTCTCATATTTATAGCATTGGTTCTCTGGCGGACATCTATGGAAAGGTGCGCTCATTGTGTGGGGTAAGAATGATCCATTCTTTACCGCCGGAGGCGCTAAAGCCTATGCCACGGACCTAAAGCACATGGAGTATCACTACTTCACGAATACCGGACATTTTGTGTTGGAAGAAAAAACGCTGAAATAAGCCGGGTACATCCGCGCCTTTATGAGCAAGCAGAAGCAATAAAGAATACCCTCATTCATCACTGGTCCCCGCTCCCTCTCACCCTGTGGCCTGGAATTCCCTGTAGTGGTGAGTATCTATGCGGTGCTTCCGGATAAGCTGCCAGAATGCTCGCCGATGCTTGTTTGCGACCCTGGCCGCCTCGGAAATATTACCCTGGGCAAGCGAAAGCACCTGTTGAATGTAGCGTTTTTCAAAATCCACGACGAATCTTTCCTTGGCATCCTTAAGAGGTTCGAAAGGCGTTACCTCCGGAAGCGCGATATCGCCGGCATCGATCGTTCCCTTTTGCAAATGCGCCACGGCGCGCTCGATCACGTGCGCCAACTCCCTCACATTTCCAGGCCAGTCGTAAAAGAGGAGCTTCTGCACAGCTTGGAGCGAAAAACCCTCGATGCATGTTTTGGACTCGTGTAAATGCGTTCTCAGGAAGTGAGCGGCCAGAAGAGGGATGTCTTCGCGCCGATTCCTCAATGGAGGTAATCTTAGTTGGAGGACATTTATGCGGTAATAGAGATCGCGGCGGATTCTACCGGACGCCAGAACCTCTTCAGGCGGCGCGCCGAAGGTTGCAATGATTCTCACGTCAGCCCGGTATTCCTTCGTCGAACCCAAAGGACGATACGTCTTTTCCTGGAGGAAACGAAGCAGCTTGACCTGTGCGGAATAGGGGAGGCTGTCGATTTCATCGAGAAAAAGGGAACCGCCTTCCGCCTCGCCGATCAGACCCTTCTTGACGGTCCTGGCCCCGGTAAAAGCTCCATGCTTATGCCCGAACAGCTCATTTTCGGCCAGTTCCGGCGGCAGTGCCCCGCAGTTTATGGCTACCAGCGGCTTGGCTGCTCTTTCGCCCAGGCGATGGATCAGCCCCGCGCAAACTCCTTTCCCCGTGCCCGTTTCCCCTGATATGAGGACACACGCCCCGCATTTCGCTATTTGTGGGATTTTATGAATTTCTTCCAGGAATGTGGGGCTTTGGCCCACCAGCATTCGGGATAAAAGTTCGTTTTCCCAAGGTTCCACTCTGTCCTCCTGCGAACGGCCATCTTCTGATCGGAAAGTTGGAACAGCGTGCTGAGGATAATCTCTTTCCGGGATATCTACGGCCGTTGAAACATTATAAGTATTATTTCCGCCCCTATGTGCATTAGTTAATATTTATTTTCCCTGCCTGATGTATATTCAGGCACTTAATGTTGGGAGGTTGGTATCCCTTTAAAACGGCCCATAGTCCAGTCGCCACCGATAAAGCAAAGCCTCTGATGGTGGCTTGGGCTGGGACCACAACTTCATATGACCATCGAGGGTAAACGATGGCTGCAATCCTGTTTGTGCGATTTAGACTTCGATGCCAAACTGAGCGGTCCGTCACTTTTGTGAACTCCTCAGTGTGGAAGAAATTCAGCCCCCCCGGGAACAAAGGTCCGATCCATTACCTAATGTGCGAGATTTACATCGCCACATCCATCATGATGAATTCGGACAAAATCATGTTGACACATATAAAAGCACAATGCGGGCGAAACGAAATCAGGTCTATACAGTAGATTCCTACTGAGTTAACTGTATTTCGAAGGAGGGGGCGGTAGTAGAAAGCAACACAATGTTTTACTTGCACGGAAATTGTCTGTGTCGATTCAATGCCTGTTCATGCCGTTTCAGCTTCTTGTAATTTCTGGAGTGTGCCGAAGACGTGCCGCAGAGAAGGAGCAATATCAACAGGCGACATAGGATTTAGAGATACAATCGAACACCTCAAGCCCGTCATTCCGCGCAGGTGACTGTGTAGCAAATGTAACATTTTTCCATATTTCCCCCTAAAGGTTGTTGGGACCGGCGAATGGGGAGATTTTGGCTTGAAAGCTTTTTCTGGTCACTATGCGTCCTCACAAAAGATCGGTCGCCGAACCAGAAGCATCTCACGCTGGCTCCGTGGTTCAACGCGAACCCGATCATAGTGAGGGTTCACTGTTCACTCATCCGGATTGTAACATGGCCCCACTTGCGTGCAGTTCGAAGATTCCTTTCTGTGCGATTCCAGCCGTATTACACTTTTCCCTCAGTCCAGCCTCATCATTCCTGAACAAAATGCCGATAGAAATAGTAACAGGTAGACCACCCGCTTTGAAAAGCGTGAACTTTGCCGAACCAAACAAGAAAGGATCGTCACGCATGCAGATTCTTTTCCATCTGACCGTCCTGCTCGTTGCTATTGGCATTTGTTTGAAGTTTGTGTATTCGAGCAAAGAATTTCAGAACTGGTTCAAATCTCGACAAGCATCATGCTCATACAAGCGGCAACCGGCACTCTTTTCCCCAGCCGAACGGTCCTTTCTGAGAGTGCTGGAACAGGTTTTGGGCTCAGAGTACAGGGTGTTTGGCAAGGTACGTATCGCCGATCTGATAACACCCGGAAATGGAGCCGAGCGGCAGACCGCTCTCAATCGCATTGTTGGAAAGCATGTGGATTTCGTCGTTTGCAATGCCACGGATCTGTCAATAATCGGTGTAATCGAACTCGATGACGAAAGCCACAACCAGGATAGCCGCCAGAAACGGGATGCCTTTGTTGATAGTGCTTTTGCCTCAGCGGAAATTCCCATCACCCGTTTTCCGGTACGAGCAGCCTACAGCCTATCCGCCTCTGAGGAATCCCTTCGGAGATCGTTCAAACTGGTCGTCAACAAAGAGGTTAGGAAATCACCACCTCTTAAATTGGTGGTTCCGGCCCAAAGTGACTCCTCTTTGTGATTTCAACAATCAGAATGGTCCAGACTCACTTGAGAAAAAGAGATAAACTGCTTTGCCTCTGCAAGCAGGTCCGCGACATTACCCTTCATAAGATTTTATTACGATTGTAAGGTAATCACAATCGTGGAAATCCTTCTTCCATGAAGCCCAAAGAACAAGGTTGCTCGATAGCGGGAAAGAGATTTCAGAATCAAGGTTTCCAACCCCAAGACTTTGAAAGAAAAACATAGGATTATCGCTGGTTGGAAAGACAGGTGTGCTATGACTTACGTGTGTGAAATAGCTTTTTATCGGTCCAGGCGTGCAAAGTCTCAAGGGAAGCGATATAATTCAAATGACTTAAATAGGCGATGGTAGCCGGTTATGGAGTCTCAAATGAACATATTCAAGGATTTTACGTTCAAGTGGTGGCAGGCGGGTATCTTCAAAGTTGCCCTGCTCTCCCTCGGAATAATCATTGGATCGATGTGGCCCGAGTTGCTTAAGGGGTTGACTCCTTTTCTCTTCTTGCTCTTTCTAGCTTCAGTAGGCTATGTCACCTATGTGTGGTGGAAGCAGTAAAAAAGGTAGCAAGAAGCGAGGAGCGGGAAGCAGGAAGCAAGGAGCAGGAATAGGAAACCTTCTTTTCTTCCCGCTTCATTTTTGCTTCCTGCTTCTCGCTTCCCGCTCAAACAGGACCCCCAATGTCAACAGTCCTTATGCCCCTGCCAAGTCTTGACTTCGATCCCACCGAAAGCGGCGGGAGTTGGCTGATGCTGACCGTTGCCGGTCATCGCGTCGAATTTGCAACGCCCGATGGACGGCGCGCCGCCGCCGATGACCTCATGCTCAGCGGACGCGGACTCGATTTTTGGGGCTTTATTCCCGGCCTGCGCAATTTCACGCTCCTGGGTAAAATTCTGGGCGCCAATCGCCAGGCACGAGATGCATACCACGCCATGGAGCAGTCCAACGAGTTTCAAAATCCCAAGCGCTGGCAGGATATTCAACTGGACGATTACGACGCGTTGCTGCTGCCGGGAGGTCACCGTGTCCGGGGCATGCGCAGGTATTTGGAGAGCCCCGAACTGCAAAGTATTGTTCTCGATTTCTTCTTAAAGGAAAAACCTGTTGCCGCAATCTGCCATGGTGTGCTGCTCGCTGCGCGCGCAATCGATCCAGCCACCGGCCGCTCAGTTCTGTATGGTCGCCGGACTACCGCGCTCACATGGGCGCTCGAGCGTTCCGCAAGGATTGTAGGTCGCATCGGCCGGTTCTGGGATCCAAACTACTATCGCACCTACCTCGAAAAACCCGGGCAACCGGCTGGCTACATGTCCGTTCAACAGGAGGTGACCCGGTCCCTCGCAAAAGAATCCGACTTCCTCGATGTCCCGGCGGGAAGTTCGCACTTCCGAGCTAAAACCAGCGGCACCCGTCGTGACTCGCCAGATGACTCTGCGCCGGCTTTCGTGGTACGCGATGGCAATTATTTATCGGCCCGCTGGCCGGGGGACGTTTTCACTTTCGCCGGCGCCTTCGCTGCGATGCTTGATGAGAAATGAGTCTGAAAAGGGATAATTGCCACTCGTGTCCATCCGTGTCTCGTGTTTATGCGCCTGAAGAGAATCAGGGAGCGGTGTAATGAGGGAGCGGTTGATAGAGGGGTTGATAATCAGGCACATGTTGTTAAGGGACTTTGGAGTTGATCTCCCCATCTCGGGCGGCCGGGGCGACTCGCTGGAAAATCCTGTGGTGCTCGAGTATCAAGTGCCCAATGATTACGTGTCCATTGAGCATGCCTACCTGAAATATTTGGGGCTTGGGAGTAGAATCGAGTGGCGGGTAATTAAACAGGAACTGATCGAGAGGGGCGAAAGATATTATGACAAAATCAAGATAGAAACAGTGCAAACAGATGGTGATCGCATTATAAGGCAGATCGAAAACTTCTATTTTGACATTACTGATTGTTTCGGTAGAAAATGATTTCAGCGCCGGGTTCGCAGCTTTGCCCTTTGTCCCATGATGCCGGCGAGATCGAGGAGGTGTAAATGACAAGACTCAAATTCCTGCTTCTTATGGCCGTGCTGGTCGGATTCGCCGGCCTTGCTCATGCCGGTTTCGACGAGGCTAAAGATGCTTATGACAGAGGTGATTTTGACAGGGCTTATAAAGAGTTTCAGAGTTTGGCCCAGCAGGGGAACGCCGAGGCGCAATGTCTTTTGGGAACACTGTACGCCAAGGGCCATGGCGTGCAGAAAAACTATGGCGAGGCGCTCAAGTGGTATCGTGAGGCGGCGGGACGGGGACTTGCCAAGGCGCAATATTGTATGGGAGTGATGTTTGATATGGGTGAAGGCGTGCCGCAGGACTCTGCGGAGGCCGCAAGGTGGTATCGAAGGGCGGCTGAGCAAGGAGATGCGGTGGCGCAAACAAATCTGGGCGCGATGTACGCTCTGGGGCAGGGTGTGCCGCAGGACTATGTGCAGGCGCATATGTGGTTTAATTTGGCAGCGGCGCAAGGCTATTCCGAAGCCAAAAAGGGCATAGATGCGGTTGCCGACAAAATGACGCCATCCCAGATCGACGAGGCGAAGCACCGGGCAGGAGTGTGGAAGGCCAAAAGCCGGGATTAGGGTTTCCCGGTGGTTCTGTTTTGATTCTACTATACTCAGACCTTGATCTGACTCTTGGGATTTTTGGGTGAGAATCGGCAAAGCCGACGCAATGGTCTGAAAGATCAGGAGGACGTGTCATGACTGAAAAAGGTTACCCAAAGTGGTACAGCCAAACAAAAGAAGCGCACAAGGAGTACATCGCGGCGCTGGAACAACTCGGCGAAACCGTCAGAAAACAGGGGCCGTTGGACGAGAAGACATCTCAATTGATTCAGTTGGCGGCTGCAGCGGCGATTCGTTCCGAAGGCTCGGTCCACAGCCATGTCAGGAGGGCTCTGAAGGCAGGAGCAACACCCGAAGAGATCTACCACACGATAATGCTGCTTACGAGCACCATCGGGTTTCCAACCACCTCCGCAGCCTTGAGCTGGGTTTACGACATCATTGGTGAAAAGAACTAAGAGACATTTCGCATGTGACCTATTAGAATCTGACGTCCTTATTTTTCATTTGTCGCTTTTACCCCCACGCCAAAGGATTGCCAATGTCGAAAAAACTCATCGAGATCGCATCAGAAATCGTCCAGACCCAGGTATCCTCAACCCCTATGTCAGCCGCCGAAATCACTGCTTCTCTCCGGCAGGTTTTCGGGACACTCCTGGAAATGCAAAAAGCTGAGGTGGGAGGTATTGAGTTAGCTCCGTCTACCGAAGGCGCTGGAGAAGCACCATCAGAGAAACCGGGGCTCAGCCCGGCAGATTCTATCCAAAACGACAAAGTAATCTGTCTCGAATGCTGTGCCGAGATGAGGCAGCTTACCTCCAAGCATCTCGTTTCCCACGGTATGAACCAGAAAGAGTACAGGAAGAAATACGGGTTTTCGATGCGAACGCCATTGTCTGCAAAGTCATTGACCAAAGCTAGAAGCAAAGCAGCTAAGAAGAGGGGATTGCCGGAGAAGCTCAGACAGTACATGGATGCGAGAAAGCAGGAACAGGCGGCTACGGCTATAGTGACAGCCGGCAAACCGAAGCGGACGAGACCTCGGAAAAAGAGGGCGTCATGATCGAGGCCAGTGTATTGCCGTGGAGCAAAAGCAGGCTGAAATAAGCCTGCTGGTGTAAGGTTATAGACTTTTGGCTAAGGAGAAATTGCCATGCCTTATGTTAACATCAAGATCACCAAAGATGGTGTCGCCCCTGATCAGAAAGCGCGGCTTATCAAAGGAGTGACGCAGCTTTTGGCTGATGTTCTTGGTAAGAATCCACAGACTACGTTTGTCGTAATTGAGGAGGTTGAAACCGACAACTGGGGTATCGGCGGAGAAACCGTTACCGTCAGAAGGAGGAAATCTTCTCAATAGGCTATTTCAAGGCAAAGAGGAAGAGAAGGTGAAGGTCCATTTTTCGGCGCCACTTCTATCGGAGGCCCAATGGGGACCGGTTTGGGATTCTTTTCCAAATTGATGGAGAAGCAGCACGCGTGCTGAGGGCTGGTGATGCCTTCTTTGAGCCTGCGAATACGAGAATACCACATTTTGACGCGCAGGAGCAGGGTGCATCCTTCGTTGCTCACTATTTGCCCGGCGCCGACGAGAACGAAATCATCAGGATGTTGGAATGAAGGCTTTCTCTGCCAACTCTTCACTGTCCACTCATCGCGGAGCGATGCAGGGGGATTTTCAATGCAACCTGGTCTTACTCCGTATCGGCCGGCGGGGTAGGCAAGTCCGTATTGACCCGCCTGTGGGCGTGTTTCGTCGGTCCCGGCTTAGAAGGCTGAGTTTTCTGTTGCAGTTCATATTGGTAAGGTTGGTAGAATTTGAAAGATTCGTCAGGTTGAGAAGGTTGGTCGAGTTGATAAAGTTGATTAAGTTGGTAAGGTTGGAAAGGTCCATAAGCTTGAAAGTCTTGAGCTAACGCCGGTGACGCAAAGAACAGAACCGCGAGCCCAACTATTATCTTTTTCATATTTCATCCTTCAGTTGGTGTCCGAGCTGTATTCTACAGGCAAAAGTGATTTTCACAACAAAAAAGGCTTTCCAAGCCTACGACTACTTGTGCGTATGAACCAACGAAAAACCGGATAACAAGCTCCGGTCTTTTGGGATTTCAACAGGTTGGTGAGAAAGCCTGTAAATTAATAATCACCTGGATTTGTTGCTTTGCCCCGCCCGAAGTCGTTCGGAAATACTTCCTGCCCCTTTTGTTTGGACCGGAGAGAGGGTTAACGGGTGTCTGAGGACATAGGTAACACTTTTTGAGAAAAGAGGGCAGGGGGCGATTGTTTCCCCCCTTTCCCAAAAGGCGGTCAGGGGGGATTTCCGTTTGAAAGTTTTTTCTGCTCACCAACCACTAACCACTACATCGGCGTACGAGGCTTTTTGCCCTTCGCCTCATAAACCTCCAACGGTTTTCTGGCAAAAGGAGCACGCCATTTGCTCATCAAGGTGATCGCATCGCTTGGACATCCAAGGACACAGACTTCGCACACTATGCAGCGAGCGGGATGAAAGCTCAGCGTCCTGTTTTCCTTATCGATGGAGATCGCTTCAGCGGGACATCGTAGAGCGCACACACTACAAAGTGTGCACTTGTCGGCATTAAAGACAATGTGGCCTCTGGCATTTTGGAAAGAGTCTCGTACCTGAAGCGGGTAGAGCCTCGTTGCCGGACCATCCAACAGATTTCTCAGGACGGTAGGTAACATCATAGGCATTGGTTCATATGCTCCTTTTGGTCTTATCTCTCCGTACATGAGATGCAAGGATCGATGGAGAGGATGTTAACCGGCACATCCGCCAACTGACAACCCGGCAACAGGATCAGGACCGCCGGCAGGTTGGCAAAGGTCGGAGTGCGTATCTTCATGCGTTCCAGTTTGCGCGTGCCGTTTCCTTTCGCATAGTAAAAGAGCTCTCCCCGTGGGGCTTCCGTGCGCATGACCGCTTCATTTGCCGGAGGATTGCCTTTTACCTTCACGGCAATTTCACCTTCCGGCAATTTTGACAGGGCCTCCAACTGCAGATCGATTGCCTGGATGAGCTCCCTGGCTCGGACCGCTGCGCGTGCATAACAGTCTCCGTCACTTTCCACTATCGGTTCGAAATTCAATTCCCCGTATGCATGGTATTTTGTCAAGCGGACGTCTTCGGATACCCCGCTTGCCCTGAGCGTTGGGCCGACGCACCCGAGTGACATGGCCTGCTCTTTGGTGATGATCCCTATCCCCGCAGTTCTTTTCTTGACCGTGTAGTCGCCTATGAGCGCTTTTATCAGGGATTGGCTCTCTTTTCGCACCTCCGCAAGAACACTGACGATCATCCTCTTTTGCTGTTCATCGATATTACGCCGCACCCCGCCAACGATGTTGACGGACTGGATAACCCTGTGTCCGGTAGTCTGTTCGAGAAGATCGAGCACTTTTTCCCTTATGCGCCAGAACTGCATGAACATACTCTCGAAACCGAAAGCATCGGCCAGCAAGCCAAGCCAGAGCAGGTGGCTGTGGGTACGGGCCATCTCAGCCCAGATGGTGCGCAGATAATCGATCCTGGGAGTCAATTCGACTGGCCACAATCTTTCCATTGCCTCAACCACGGTTGCGCTGTGCTGATAGCTGCAGATCCCGCAAACACGCTCACAGAGGTAAATATTTTTGGCGTATTCATTTAATTCGCAGGCCTTCTCTATGCCTCTATGGCCGTAGCCGATAACCGGGGTAACCTCCACCACCTTCTCGTCTTCATAGGTGAGCCGCAACTGTACAGGTTCGGGAAGCACCGGATGCTGGGGGCCAAAGGGAACTACAGTACGCGTAGCCATTAGTTCTCCTCTCCTTTCGGCTCAGCCTTTTTTTCTTTCAACATAGGCGTGGTGGGACTGTCGTGGGCTAAAAGCATGTGACCGCCGTAATCGATGGCGATGCCTTTCACCTTCAAACCGAACAGTTCCTGCAGTTCGTTTTCAATCAGCACCACGGAAAGAGTTTCGCCCGTCAAACTGGGGACTTCTTCGCCTTTGGCGACCGTACACCGCAGGCCCTGCATGTCTATGCCTCTGTTTGAGCTGAAGAAATAAGTTATCTCCATATCTGCATCCAAGTCGTTACATACGACAGTAACAAACTTGCCTCCGGCATCAAGCAATTTCTTGCCTTCGCTCACTATTTCACTCTTGTCAATTTTTATTAGATTCTCCATCGCTGGTCGGTTACCTCGTGTTCTGAATTGCAATGAGGGCATGTCACCCAAAGATGGCGCTTTTCGTCCAGGCTCTGGAGCGCCATCACAACACCATCGATTATTGCTTCCGGACGCGCTGCGCAGCCCGGAATGTAGACGTCCACGGGGATCACTTTGTCAACGCCGCCGAGGACGTTATAGCAGTTATGGAACACCCCGCCCGAAGAGGCGCAGGTCCCAACGGCAATTACCATTTTGGGGTTTGGAACCTGCTCGTAGAGATTCTTTAGCACGCGCGCCGTACGCATGTTCACGGGGCCGGTGATCAGCAGTACGTCGGCATGCTTTGGATTGCCCATATTGACGATGCCGAAGCGTTCCACGTCATAGAGAGGAGTCAGACAGGCGAGCACCTCGATGTCACAGCCATTGCAGGAGCTGTTATCGAAGTGCATGATCCAGGGCGATTTCACGCGAGATTTTTTTATCAATCCCATTTGTCTTAAAATACCCCCTTTATGATATACAGATAAGCAATATTGAGGATTCCAAGAGTCAATCCAACCGACCAGCTCAGACGCACCATCCACCGCGCTGTCATTCTCGCCGCAATGTTATCGATTACAAGTTCCAGCAGGAAAGCGGCAAACGCGATCAATAGGCCTATCCAAAGGGGATTGGCCCAGAACAGGACTACTACGCCCAGCACCAGCACGATTTCATACCATTCCGCCAAATTATAAAGAGCCAAAAAAGGACCGGAATACTCGGTGGTAATCCCCTTCACGATCTCCTGGTGTGCGTGGTGCGAGGTGGAAATATCAAACGGGGACTTGCGCATCTTTATGGTCAGAACGTACAGGACCGCGATGAACAACGGCCACAAAGACAGGAGCAGAGGCTGTTGGTTGCTCACGATCGTGCTTATGATAAAGGTCCCGTTTTGCGCATAAATCCCTATTGCCAGAAGCAGGAGCACTGGTTCGTAAGCCAATATCTGAAGCAGTTCCCTGTTGGCCCCGAAATGCGAGTAAGGAGACTTGGTGCTGAACCCGCCCAGAACCAATGAAACACCGGCAAATCCAAGCAGGAAGACGAGCACGAGAAAATCCGACTGCAGAATGAGACAAAGCAGGCTCGCGATCATCAAAATCAGATACGCGTAGATCCACACAAACTGCATTTTGCTCACAGCTATGCTCTCTTTGCCCATGAGCTTGAAGAAATCATAGAAAGGCTGCAGGATTGGGGGGCCGAATCGGCCTTGTAACCTTGCGGTAATCCTTCGGTCGATCCCGAAAAGCAGGCCGCCAACAATGGGAGCAAGGACTATTGTTGCGATGACTATTATAAGCTGATTCATTTCGAGATCACCCCGCATGCAATCATGATGGCAAGAAGCAAAATGGCTACGGTATTCAGCCAAGGATTCAAAGCTTTTTCGCCGAGTGTTCCTTGGAAGTAGTAGCCGCCCAATATGAAGTGCGTCTTGATATCGGCTTCAGCGCACCATTCATCTGAATCGGCGGCGCCTGTTTGCTCGCCGCACAGATAGACCGGCCGCAACTGCGTGGACTTCAGTCCAAAGAACAACATGGGCAGCAACAAGGCAACGCCCAAAACAACGTAGAGCGCCCACACGGGGAAAGAGCCCAAAACCGCAGCCCCTGTCTGCACGGCTGAAGAGCTTGTCAGCACGATGTTGGCCCAGCTCGAAGAGTTGATGCTGTTGCCAAAGATGATGTCGCTCGTGGCGGATGCGATGAAGTAATGATAAATCGGCCCGATCCCGAAACCGATGACAAAGATACCTACAAATAAAGTCCAAAGGGGAACCGAGTAGCTCGGGGAAAGCTTTTCGAGTGGCCATCCCAGTTTCGGTAGGACCTGCAGAAGCCTTCCCAGCCATTTTGTCCAGAAAACGATGGTCAAAGCACTTGCCAGTACAAAGAAAATTGCCGCCAGGGGGACTTTGTAGGCCGCTTCCAGGGCTATCCATTTACCAAGCACCATCCCGAATGGAGGCAGGAACATGGACAGCATTCCCACTGCGGTAATAAGGGTGATAAGGGGCGCTTTGGCGGCCAGGCCCTCCATGTCTTCGATCTCACGGCTCCAGATCTGATGTTCGATCGTGCCGGCGCAGAGGAACAACATACCTTTGGAAACGGCGTGGAAAATAATGAGCAGAATCGCTGCGGCTATCGACAACGGGGTGTTTATGCCGGCACAGGCTATGATCAGGCCCAGGTTGGCGATCGTCGAGTAGGCGAGGACCCGCTTGCCTGTTGTCTGGCTGATTGCCAGTGCCGAAGCGCCGAAAAAGGTGAATGCGCCGACTATGGCTACCGCCGTGCTCACCAGAGTTCCGGCATAAGCCGGGGCAAGCCTGAGCACCAGATACACCCCTGCTTTAACCATTGTGCTGGAGTGCAGCAGGGCTGAAACCGGCGTGGGCGCAACCATTGCCCCGAGAAGCCAGGATTGGAACGGCATTTGCGCAGCCTTGGTGCACCCGGTGAAGCAAAGGAGGGCTACCGGCAGGATCATGGCCCCGCTATGCATGCCTCCTCCAATGACGTTCTGAACCGAAAGGGCCGAAGAACCCCCTTGCGTTGCGTAAAGATAAATGATTGCCAGGATGAATGCCGTTCCACCCGTGGAGTTCATCCAGAGAGCGCGCGCGGCATTTTCCAGGGCTATCTGTGTCTTGTCATGCGAAATCAACATGAAAGAACACATTGTGGTGACTTCCCAGAAAAAGTAGAGCCAGAGGAGGTTGTTGGCGAAGACCAGGCCGTTCATGGCCCCCAGGAACAAAACAAGCCAGAATAGAAACCTGGACTGCCTGGACTTCTGCACATGAGCATGCTCCTCATGGTCGCGCATGTACCTGATGGCGTAGATACAGATTAGAGAACCGATAATCGAAATGATCAAAGTCATCACTATGGCCAGATGATCGACCACGAAAGCCGGTCTCAGGTCCACGTGAGCCTTCATGATGAATTCAAGGTAGGCAAGCGGTATGATCTGCGTTGCGGAGAAAATCAGGATCAGCCGGTTTCTTAATTTAAGGCCCAGCACGAGGTATAGGACAAGAATGGTATAGTCCAACACCGAAATGAGACTACCCCAGTCGAGCCCCGCCGGGGGAGTATAGGTCAGAGGCCCTTTCGCGGCGAATAGGATGCTGTTTGCCATAAGCACTACGGCTGTCAGAACAACCACCACCCCTCGCGCAAAATAATTGCGAATCGCGAGTATCAGGAAACCAGCCACCACCGGCAGCAAGATGGCGATCGCCATCATTCCATCAGTCATAGTCCTATCTCCTTGTGAATTTGGTCCATTTTGAAAATCTGAATCAGCGGTTGAGTGGAATAGGAAATGTGAACCAAGCAACAAGAGCCTCGCTCGGATAGGTCGAACCTGCTCCGGCTTTCCCCGCAAAGCCGGAGCGCATTTCAAATCCGAGGCTTAGGCAGATCTGGGAACGTAAAGAATAAATACACCTGAACTCTTCATTTTCAGGTGGATCCGCACTGAGATAGTTTTTGAAAGAACAGAGGCTTTAATCCCGTAGTACCCCAATTAAAGAGTAGGTGTTGCGAAATGTCAAGATAAACATTTCACACTAAGAATTTTTCGCAAAGATTAGATCGCGATTTGTTAATATATTGTAATAAAACGACTTTTTTGTATGGAGGCTCTTTTGCAAAAGGGTGTCTTCATTGTGCATCTGTGATTGTTTCCCGCGCATTGTGCATTTTTGTGTCTATGGTTGTGAACTCGCGCGTGGAATATAGGCAGGTGTGGCGCGCCATTGAATCTCTTGCAACGGCCTGGATGGTCTGCCACAATGCCGGCATGTGAAAATGCCGGTATTGTGTGTTTGATAACTACAAGCAAACAAAGGATTTTGTCATGGCAGACGACTCAGTAATTATTGAAACCCTTTCCAGGATATCGACAGCAACCATTACGACAATCCTTATTAAAAAAGGATTGAGAAACACGTGGCTGCGAGGGCCAAAACCTTTAAGGACAATTCAGCAGCGTACCGCCGGCCGCGCTTTCACTCTTCGATTCATCCCTGCCAGAGAAGATCTTGCCACCCCGGAATCATGGTCTTCCCCTCGCTCCACGCGGGCTGCGATTGAGAACATGCCGGCAGGTTGTATTGCTGTTGTCGATGCATTGGGAAAAACCGATGCCGGTATCTTTGGCGATATTCTCTGCGCACGCATGATGAGACGAGGTGTTGCAGCGCTTGTTACCGATGGCGTCGTACGTGATGTCACAGGGGTTCTTGCAACGAATCTACCTGTTTGGTGCCAAGGTGCATCCGCGCCACCCTCGGTTGCCGGTTTGACCTTTGTCAATTGGCAGGAGCCGATTGGTTGCGGCGGGGTGGCTGTTTATCCCGATGACCTTATTGTTGCCGATGATGACGGCGCTGTTGTAATTCCTAATGCACTGGTAGACCACGTGGCTGCGACCGCAGTCGAACAGGAGCGTCTTGAAGATTGGATCAAGAGCCAGGTTGAAAATGGAGCTGAGCTTCCTGGATTGTACCCGCCGAATGCTGAAAACATGGCACGCTATAAAAAATCGGTCGAGAAATAAGAATACGAGGCTGTAGAATTGTTTTACAGAGAAATACGGCCAATAAATTAAGGGAGCATGACATGGCAATACTGGATGAAAGCGCTAAGGGTGTCTTCATTATCGCGGTAACACCTTTCTCTGATGATGGTTCTCTGGATCTGGCGAGCACTGATCGCATGGTTGATTCATATATTGAGCGCGGTGTGACCGGAATTACAATACTTGGCATAATGGGTGAGGCGGCAAAGCTCACAGTTGATGAGTCACGACGTTTTGCTAAAAGGGTCATTAATCGTGTTGCCGGGAAAGTTCCTGTCGTGGTTGGCGCATCGGCGCCGGGATTGGCGCCGATGCTTGAGCTTACCGCGAGCGTAATGGATATGGGTGCTGCAGGCGTCATGGTGGCGCCGCCATCATCTCTGAGAACCGATGATCAAATCTGTAATTATTTTGTGATGGTCGCACAGACGCTGGGCTCCTCTGTCCCTTTCGTACTGCAGGATCATCCGGTGTCAACCGGGGTGCAAATGTCGCCTTCGGTTATCTTGCGCATTGTGAACGAGGCGCCAAGCTGTGTCATGTTAAAACATGAAGACTGCCCGGGCCTGTCTAAACTCTCGGCGATTCGCGCCTCCAGTGAGCGTGGCGGCACTCGTCGCATTTCGATTTTGACGGGCAATGGCGGTGGGCTGTTTTTACCCGAAGAACTTACGCGCGGAGCGGACGGCGCTATGACCGGCTTCGCCTATCCCGAAATGATGGTGCGTGTCTGCAATGCACATGCGAGTGGCGATGTGGAGCGGGCTCATGATATTTTTGATGCGTACCTTCCGCTTGCGCGTTATGAGCAACAGCGTGGAATTGGTCTCGCTGTGCGAAAATATATTCTGGCAAAACGCAATATCATTGCCTCTTCGGCAATTCGAAAACCGGGAACGGAACTGTCTGTTGAAGATATTGCCGATATCGAACGCCTGATTGCCCGCCAATTAAGAAAGCTCGATGAGATCGGATAGCGGATCTGCCATGGGGAGGTCAAAGGACTTCGCCAGGCGATTACCCGCCGAGTATTGACCTGTTTGAAAAATATCTGTATCATCAGTATACGCTTCCCCATTCAAGTCCACACCAGTTACGCTTCAGGCTTCCGAGGGTTTGAGCAATTCAAAGGATGGCGCCAGGTTTCTCAACCGGGGAACCCCGTCGGTTCCGCCATTTGAGTGCATGCGTTGCCAGAAGGAGACACCATGAGTTCTGCAACTTCCTCCAAACACCTGCTGTTCAATATTGGCATGGTGCTCGGCGGGTCCTGTTGCCAGACTATTCTTAAAAATCTCCACAGCATCCAATCTTCCGGCCTGCGGTTGGTGGCGGTCGCCGATATGGAAAAATCCGTCTTTTGCAGTAAATATGCCGGGGAATTGGGGGTAAAGGTGTTTGACGATTATCAGGACCTCCTTACCCTGGAAAACCTGGACCTCATCCTTGAGTGTACCGGCAACGAGGGCATTCTAACCGATATTATCGGCCGGAAACGGCCTGCCGTGGGTGTACTCGACCGGGTGGCTTCCATGCGGTTGATTGAAATGGCCAAGGGCTATGCCGCGAATCCGCTGGCCTCCACTTTGCTGGAGGCCTCGCCGGATGGTGTTCTTGTCATCAGCAGGAAGTTGCTTATTACAGACTGCAACCAATCGCCCCAAGTCCCGGGCAGTGCAAACAAGGACGACATCATTGGTAAACATTGTTTCGAGGTGCTGTATCGAAGATCGAGTCCGTGCCAGTTTCCTTCAACGATCTGTGTCGCTCGCGAGGCCCTGCATACCGGCAAGCCGGCCCGCGCAGTGTATGAACTTGGCGAATTGAACAATATCGCCCAGTTCCGCCAGGTTACCGCGTACCCGATTCTTGATCCGCGTGGGGAAATCGCCCAGTTCGTGCTGACGATCCGGGACATTACTCAGGAGTTGGGCAAAAAGATCGAAGAGCGCACCAGAGCGCTCAAAAAGGATTTCGCCCGTTTGGCCCAGGAAGATCGCCTCAGCTCCCTGGGGCGGCTCGTTGCTTCGGTTTGCCACGAGATCAACAACCCGATCACCAGCATTGTGACCTTCAACAGGCTTATCCATAGTATTGTGCAGTCCAATACCGGGCAGAGTGAACCGTCTGATGCTGAGAGGTCGAGTGTGGTGCGATATCTCGACCTCTCTTTTCGAGAAGCGATGCGCTGTGGGGCTATTGTCAAGAACCTCCTTACCTTCGCCCGGCCCAAAAGCGTCGAAGCAAAGGTTATAGAGATTCGCGAACTGGTCGATACAATCCTGCTCCTGACCGAGCATCAGCTAGAACTTGCCAATATTCGTTACGAGGTCCGTTTCCCGACCGGTCCATTCACCGCATCGGGAGATTACGCCCAGATTCAACAGTGCCTGTTGAACCTGATATTCAACGCTATTGACGCAATGCCGCACGGAGGGACCTTAACCATCTCCGGAGAAATCGACGAGAGCGCCGATCTCATTTGCCTTGCGGTCGCCGACACAGGGTGTGGAATTGATCCTGAAGATCTGCCGCGGATTTTCGAGCCCTTTTACTCCACCAAAATCGATGGAAAAGGCAGCGGCCTCGGGTTGCCAATGGTCTATGGCATCATACGCGAACATCATGGGGACGTGGAGGTCGAAAGTGAGCTTGGCAAAGGATCCACGTTCAGAATTAAGCTGCCTCGCAACCCGGTGAACGGCCGGGACGGCCTGCAGGTTCCCGGCAAGGTTTCCACTTCGTTGCAGCAGGATCAGTCCCGGGCGAAAGATTTGGGTCCTATGAACGAGGGAGGAGAAGCCTCCGTATGAAATTTTCGACACGCATCATGATTGTGGACGACGAAGAGATGATTTGTGAGTCGCTCCAGGCCTGGTTTGTCAGGGACGGCTATCAGGTGGAAACGGCATCGTCCGGAGAGGCAGCCCTGAAACTTGCCGCGGATTCCCCTGCGGACATCTATCTGGTGGATATCAAGATGCCGGGCATGGATGGAATCGAGTTTCTTTCTCGATTGAAGGAACAGCAGCCAAATGCCGTAGCTGTCATGATGACTGCTCACGGAACCGTGCAAACAGCCGTCGATGCCATGAAGCGGGGCGCCACGGACTATTTCTGCAAGCCTTTTGATCCTGATGAACTATCGCTGTTTATGGAGCGCCTTCTTGCCAATAAGGCGCTCCGCGAAGAAAATATCGCCCTCAAGGAACTGTTGAGCGAACGCGACGAGGGCTTTTTCGACGTCTTTATAGCCCACTCCGACCCTATGCGGGTCATTTTAGCCAAGATCGAAGAAGTTGCCCCTTCATCTGCACCCATCTTGATTACCGGGGAAACAGGGGTTGGTAAGGACATGGTCGCCAAGGCCATTCATTTTAGAAGCGATCGGTCCTGTGGTCCTTTCGTGGCGGTTAATTGCGGCTCGTTATCCGAGTCCCTGCTGGAAAGCGAATTGTTCGGCCACGAGAAAGGGGCCTTTACAGGTGCTGTCAAAGCCAGGCGTGGACGCCTGGAGATGGCTCATAACGGCACGCTTCTCCTTGATGAAGTTGGAGAGATTTCCACTAAAATGCAGGTGAGCCTTCTTCGGGCGCTGGAAGAAAAAAGTTTCCTCAGGTTAGGGGGCAGTCAGCCCGTTGAGTCGGATTTTCGGCTTATCAGCGCCACCCACAGGGACTTGCTGTCTCTGATAAAAGAAAATCAATTCAGGGACGACTTTTACTATCGCATCAACGTGATCACCATTGACGTCCCGCCCTTGCGCGAGCGATTGGATGACATCCCCGTACTTGCCGACCATTTTCTCAAGCGCTACAACGAAGAAACCGGAAAATCCCTGGGTGGTTTCACACAGAAGGCGCTGGACCTGTTGATTTCGTACCATTGGCCGGGCAATATCCGTGAGCTTCGCAACGTGGTCGAACGGGCCGTGGTCATCGCAAGGGGCAGGATGATCGGGGCCGAAGAACTGACCTTCGTGAATCCACGCGCCGATGCATGTGATTTGGGTCCGATGACGCTGCGGCAACAGGAAATCAACCAAATACGAGCCACCCTGGAATCTTGCAACGGGAATATCGTCCGGGCGTCCAAGCTGCTGGGAATCGACCGGAGCACACTGATGCGGAAAATGAAGCGGTATGAACTTGGCCGCTGCTGACGCGAAACACCGGGGCCCCGCTGCCGAAGGCACAACTGAATCACAGGGGTCTTTTATCCCCAATTGAGGTGACTGCAATTGACCCGCCATCGCCACGGAACGTCCGAGGAAAGTCATGTAGATATTGTTCCCATAGGACGGGTGGATGCGCTGGCCGTTTCGGTCGTTGCGGCAAACCTGCAGACCTTGATTGGCCTCAACGCTGCTGCCTTGGCGCCGCACCCGGATCCTGAGTATGCTTACCTACCCCTCCGCAGCCAATATGCGGCAGGAGAAATAATCAAAACGCTCGAATCGATCGATGATGGAGCACGATTCAAGCTGGGAGTCGTTCAGTGCGACCTCTGCACGCCGATTCTTAAATTCGTATTCGGCGAATCCCAGCTTGGCGGCAAAGCTGCCGTAATCTCTCTTCATCGGCTGCGAGATAAAGATTCGGCGCGAACGTATCTGCGAGCCGCCAAGATCGCCATTCATGAAACCGGGCATCTGCTGGGGATCGGGCATTGCCGGACTCCGGATTGCCTGATGGCCTTTGTGAGCAGCATCGACAAACTGGATGGTCTGCCTTCGAGATTCTGCTCTGCGTGCAAGTATGAAATCTCCCGAAGCCTCAAGCATATCTTCGGCCCGGCTTGAAACGGGTGGACCTCGGACGAGTGAACCGCGGATTGCCCCAGATGCACGCCGACAAATACTTTGGTCAAAAAAGAGGGGCTGATCCCTTCATGGGATCAGCCCCTCAATGCAGTTTTGTCCGGATTCCTTGTCTAAAAGAGTTCTTTTAGCGTGAATCCGGCGCCAGGATCATTGCATGAATTCACGCACCAGCCGATCCCATCCGATATCAGGAACAGTTCCGTAAATATCCTTGAGCGCTTCACCACCTGTTGGCATCGTTGGATAACCGGTGGTGCCCGACAACAGGCCGCCCAGACGCGAGGCCTCATCGTCGGTCCAGGCCATACCTTCTGTGTCGAAAAACAGATTCTTCAGATTATTGCGCAAGGACTTGGGCTGGATTACCATTAGCCAGCCTTCTGCGTATGGCGCATCATTTGCCGTGGCCGCTCTATTTAGAATGTTATGATTGGTTGCCACTACATGACCATCCACCGGGCACATGCTCGCGGCTTCCTTGCCTGAACGCTTCAACACAGCGGCTGGACGACTTTGGCCCACGGTAGACCCGAGACCGGGTATCTGTATTTCGTCCTGAGGTCCCAGAAGCCTGAGAGCGAAATCATCGAGGCCCACACGCACACGCCCGCCGTATTCGACCCGAGCCCAGCTATGGCCGTGATGATAGTAGTAATTTCGCGCAACGTCGAAGCCGGATGCTCTTTCCACTTCCGGGCGCCTCAGATTGGGCAGGTAGCTCGTGTCCTCGATCATCTGGTCAAATGGACATCTCACGCAATCATAGGCATACGAGCAAGAGCCGTAAGGAATACGGCCGCTCAGCATGTGGCGGCATTTGCCCTTGCGCATCATCAGGAGCATCCTGGGCGGCCGGCGGTCAGATTGGCCGCTGGCTTTTCGCTGCTCTTCAAAATTGCTCAGAACACGCTGATCAAGGCTGCAGCCCAGACAGTCGAATGCATTTACACACTTGGTCGGTTTTATCACTCCCGCCCGACCCCAGACGCACTGGTCGTTTTCCATCGAAAAGATCACGGGTTGCATTGTTTTCTTACGGTCTTTTGTGTCCATAATAACTCTCCTTCTGTTCCGGGTATCGGGTAAACGGTCTTGAAAAAGCTTCACCGAACACATGCATTTCCGTTTGCATTCCGATAGAGCAGGATTCGAGCCAAATGATCTTTTTGTTTGATGGAATTGTGCAACTCATTAGAATGATGGAGATTTGTGAGAGATGCCACCAACGTGCGGCGATTAACGCCATGGGTGGGGCAGAACAAAAAAAGGCGCACATTGCGCCAGTAATTATACCAGAGTCGCTGTTTTCAAAAAATATACTTAAGTATCGATGCTTTACAGAGGTGAGGCGTATTGCAGCACCGCGAGGCGATTTGCACCACATTCAGCAGGCCGGCAAACTTTGGTTCCTCCAGCGTGGATGCAACATTGTTGCGGAGATCGTCAGCGGATTTTTAGAAGATCACAAACCGGACATTCTGCGGTTGAAGATAAAACCATGAGCGGAAAATCAGTTTGCCAGCACGCCTTCCAGCTTGTCGAGGATCCTATTTGGTACAGGATAGATATCCTTTGCAAGATAGAGCCCCAGTATTATGGGATTGAAGGACATGGCATCAGCAACAGTTGCGACGCTCATCCCTTTTTCTTCCATTTTTTCAATAATTTTCAGCTTGCGTTCTTCCATTTCAGACTCCTTGGTTGGAATAAATCATAAACTTGGACAATATCGCATACATTTCTTCAAAAAGGCAAGTGCTGAGCAAAAACTAAGTAAGAATAAGATATGGAACTCGTGACTTGGACTCAACCGGGGATTGTTTCTTAAGGCGAGCAAAAAGTGAAAGGCCATAAGGGGTTTCCTTATGGCCTTTTGAAACAGAGGAGACTCGCAGAACCGATCAAGACAGAGAAAGACTTTTCACCACTAACGGGACTACCGATTGAGCTTTCGAATCAACTTGGTCACAGGAGCATGAGCATCCGTTCGAGTAGAGAGTGGAGATAATGTCACAGCAACATGAACTCGAGCTTGGTAAAATTAACTTGAGGTTTCCTTTTTCAGCATCCTCCTCCACCGGAAAATGAGCATCAGCGCGATTTAGTGTGACTGTCCAGTTCGGTTTCTGAAAGTTCCCCGTACAAATTTGGAGGCAGGCTCGCCTTCGAGTTTTACTTCCGGCGGCCATTCACCCTTCCTGGGATTCCTGCTTTAGCGCAGGCAGAGCACAGAGCAGCTTCAAAATCAACGAGATCAAAGGGCTTCTTTAGGAACGTTTGGATTTTCACTCGATCCAGATCATTAGCTACAGCTTGAAAGTCGTATTCAGATAGAACAATCGCGACGGCCTCGGGAGCAACGAGATTGAGCTTTTCGATAAGAGAGCGGCCATTTGCATCGGGAAGATGATATTCAAGAATCACCACATGAGGAGGAGCTTCCTTAGCAAGAGCCAGCGCTTGAGAGGCCGTTGAACAGCTATGAAAGGCATATCCGGCCCGATCCAGGAATTTTTCCAAAGAGCGTTTCAGTGAAGCGTCGTCTTCGACAATGAGCACAGAATTTTCAACACGCACTTTCGCCTCCGGTATCTCTTAAGAGCAAGCAATGTGCCAGGACAGCGAAATCATCAGGATAACGGCCAACAGCGGGCACCTGGAGGAGTGACTCTTTGATCCAGGGCAGGCCTTAATTGGATAATATTCTACACCCTTTCAGGTTATTGTTCACCGGAGATGCGAAGGCTACTGTAAAAAAGAAAAGTAATTCAATGCCTTGCTTCTAATGTGTAGGATATTATCCACAGCGGGAAGGTATTGAAGCATTTTGTTCAAGCCAATCGGTGGCCAAAGAGCAAGAGTCCGCGCTTCATTTTGCGTCAAACTTCTATTCCATACTTCTTGAGGCGATAGAGAAGCACGTGGCGGGGGAGTTGGAGGAATCGCGCCGTTTTGGATTTATTGCCGCCGCATTTTTCGAAGGCCTGAAGGATGACCTCCTTTTCTATGTCCTCGAGACCAACGCCTATATCGGGCAAGACCACGCTGAATTTTTCCGATTGAAGAGCGCCATTCTCGATCCGGTCCGGGTCGAGAAAGTGAAGATGGCGTCCGACGATCATGTCGTCATTTTCCAGTAGGACGACCCGTTCGATTGTGTTACGCAGTTCGCGTATGTTGCCTGGCCACGAATGATTCAGCAAAATGTTTTCGGCCTTGGGATTGAAGGCTCGGAATTTCTTTCCGTATTTGTCGTTGAACTCCTCCATAAATATACGTGCAAGCAGCAGGATATCCTCACGCCGATCGCGTAAAGGGGGCAGGTTGATCTTTATCGTTGCGAGCCTGAAGTAGAGATCTTTGCGGAAGCCGCCCTGCTCGGTCACATGCCAGAGGTCCTGGTTGCAAGCTGAAACTATTCTGATGTCCACCTTCTTTTGCCGGGTTCCCCCCACGGCGAAAAATTCCCCTTCCTCCATTACCCGAAGCAACTTAGCCTGGATTTCAGGGTGGAGGTCCGCTATTTCGTCCAGAAAGAGAGTTCCACCATCGGCGACCTGGAGCAACCCTTCTTTTCCTTCGGATTTCGCGCCGGTAAAAGCTCCCCTTTCGTACCCGAAAAGCTCGCTTTCTATGATTTCAGTTGAAAAAGCAGCACAGTTGAGCGCCACGAATGGATATGGAGCCCGAGGGCTCTTTGTATGAATGAGCCTGGCAAAAAGCTCTTTTCCGGCCCCGCTCTCGCCCTGTATCAAAACACCCGCGTCACGGCTCTGCGCGCTCTTTATGGCGAGTATCTGGGCTTCTAGAAATATATGATCTTTGCCGATAAGCTGATCTACTCCCTGCAGTCTCTGGACCTGCTGCCGCAGGCGGGTGACTTCATTTTTCAGACCCGCGTGTTCGAGAGCGTTCTGGATGGTCAATTCAAATTCATCGAGGTCGACGGGTTTGACCAGATAGTCGAAAGCGCCGTGCTTTATTGCCATAACTACGTCTTTTACCCGCTCGTACGCTGTTAGCATGACAACGGTCGGGGAGGTACGCATTTCCTTGAAACGGGGCAGCAACTCAAGACCGCTTCCGTCGGGGAGTCCGATATCAAGCAAAACCAGATCGGGCTCTTCGCGCTCGGCAAGCATTAGCCCAGCCGCTCCGGTATCGGCTTCCAGAATGATATGAGTCTTTCCCAGGAGTCGGCGCAACGCGGAACGGAAGGGGACCTCGTCGTCAACAATTAGAATCTTGTGTTTTTCGCGCATGATATGCTCTCCGGGAGCAGAATCTGAACAATTCGAGGATATGCATAATTATAAATGAGATTCTGAAAAGATTGGATAAAATTCTACACCCGTTTTTTGAGGTGATTTCAATAATTTTTCCCTGAAACTTGCGCAGGTTTGGCATATTTCTATTGACACCCTGCGGTATCATTTCCTATAAATTTGTCAAACTCATTTCCCAAAATGATTATTGACAATGTCAAATTCCTAAGGCTCAATAGCTGCTGCACCTGTTTCCGCCAGTCTGGACCGCAGAAAAATAACAACTGTCATGGGCCCCGTTCGCGGAATCACGGTCCCGGGTTGCCCGGGGCTTTTTTTATTTTCTGACCGTGGCCCCAGTCGACCAGGGTCTTTTTATCTTTCAAACGTGATCGAGGGCAAAGGAGCAATGGAATGAAAGCAAGAGTTTTAGTGGGCTTGGGGATAATTGCGCTCCTGGTTTCGGCGTTGCTTGCCGTGCCAAAGGCAAATTCGCAAAAGGAACCTTATAAGATCGGTGCGGTTTTTTCGGTGACGGGCGGCGGTTCTTTTCTGGGTGATCCCGAAAAGAAGACGGCGGAGATGATCGCCGAGGAGGTAAACAAACAGGGGGGTGTCAACGGCCATCCCCTTGAACTGCTTATCTACGACGATGAGACCGATGCCACCAAGTGCAATCTGTCAGTAAAGAAACTGATAAAGAAAGATGAGGTGCCTGTAATCATCGGCCCGACTACAAGCGGAACGAGCCTCGCAGTGGTGGGTGTGGCGGAGGAAGCTCATATCCCTCTGATTTCTTGTGCGGCCAGCTATAAAATTGTAACCCCTGTTGAGAGTCATAAATGGATATTCAAGGTCGCGGGTTCAGACAGTCACGTTGTGGAGAAAATGTATGATTACATGAAGGCAAAAGGTATCAAAAAGGTTGCCATTATGACCGTTTCTGACGGATTTGGCGCCAGCGGACGAGAGGAATTGTTGAGGCTCGCGGGTGAAAATGGTATTATAATCGTTGCCGACGAGCGTTATGGTCCACAGGATACGGACCTTTCTGCGCAGATGACCAAAATCCGATCCACGCAGCCCCAGGCGATCGTAAACTGGTCTATAGGGCCGACAGAGATTCTGGCGATCAAGAGTTGGCGCGATCTTGCTATGGATTCGATACCGCTTTTCCAGAGCCACGGTTTCGGGAACTTGAAAAACCTGGAACTGGCCGGCAATGCCGCTGAAGGGGTCCTCCTTCCTCTGGCCCGGGTCAACGTGGGCGATCTGTTGCCCGATAATCAGCCGCAGAAGAAAGTCATATTGGAGTATAAGAAGGATTATGAGGCACGCTTCAAGGAGCCTGTCTCCTCGTTTGGCGGTCATGCCTGGGATTCGATGAACCTGGCCATAGCAGCGCTTAGAGCGGTTGGGCCTGATCCCGCGAAGATCCGTGACTATATCGAGAATACAAAGGGTTTCGTTGGCATGCACGGCATCTTCAACATGTCTGCCCAGGACCATAACGGCCTCAGCAAGGAAGACCTGGAAATGATCGTGGTGAAGGACGGCAAGTGGGCGCTGGCAAAATAGACAACTGAGTGGTCTGAGGCAACTTGTAAGTCATGGGTGAGCGGAGGGATCGGTTTTTTGATTGGTCGAATCCCTTGCTACTGGGCCTTCTGGGGTGCGGGCATCAATCCGCTGTAAATGACAACATTCTCTGGTCCCTCGGATGGCCCCAAGCGCCGATCAGCCTGACCTGCACTCCTGCGGCGCCGGCCATCATCCGGCACTCTTCGAACGAGTAATGGTATGGGTCCGAGTCATAGTTTGTCTGGATGTCCCCTGGCGTGTGCCTGACTCGCTCAAGGTGGGCAGAGGATGGAGCTTCGAAAAATGTTGCGAAAAACTGGGCTCCGGGAGAGAGTACCTTCCGTATTTCGATGAGACAGCGAATTATGTGGTTCATAGGGAGATGGGTGAAAAGCGAAAGCGCGATTGCGTAGTCGAATGTCCTGTCAAACCTGCTGAATTCGAACTTATCGTTTACGAGGAGATTGGGTCGCCTTTCGGTAAGCCCTTCTCTTTCGATCTCTATGAGTCCGGCCTTTATAAGCGAAGCGTTGATGTCCAGCCCAAAGTAGTTTCCCGCCTCAAGGTAGCGTATACAGGGAATCCCGCCCCTCAGGCACCCACACCCGACATCAAGGAGAAGGTGATCGCTCATCAGACCATGTCGCTGCAGGAAGTTTAGTTGATTCGCGCCAATTTCCTCCCACAAGCCCCCTACGAACTCACGGTGCTTATTTTTTCGGATCTGCCTGGCTGTGAGTTGTCTCCCGTATTCATTCGCGCCATCCATTCGAGTTTGCGACTCCTCCGAGAGGGCTTCACCGGAAATCCCGACATTTCTTGGATGGTCTCCGCACGTGCGCACACGCCGGATCTTTTGTGCAAACCGAAGCAGAAGCGCACCTGTTGCAACTCCAAGCAACGCTACGGGCAATTCGTGCAATATGTTATAAGTGTTGATGGGCATTTCTACTCCGGCGCGGCAATGCGAGTTCCCCGGGGAAAGGCTTGAAGCGGAATAACGCACTGTGCATGTCCAGTCAGGCTCATCGGCAACTTTGGTTGGACTTGCACAGGCTGGCCGCCTTACAGGACTGCTTCAATGTGACGACTCGCGTGCGGTCAATAACCCCGAACTATCAATGGAAAATACAACGTATTTGCCTACAAACCCACTTGGCGGGGTCGTGAGTTTAGCCTTTCCTGCGTATGCGGCAGCGCTCGCGATTATTGCCTCGCAGCTTTCCGTAAGAGAGGTCCAGCCGAAAAGGATGCGATCCTGAATAATGGGTCAGTTCAATCACCAACGGATACTAAAGCGTATTTTTTGCCCGGATCCCGCCCGGAAAAGCTATTTTAACACACACTACTGATTTTACGATATGCCGTCCAAAAACTCAATGCCAAGAATTAATCGTGCATGCCGGGGCCTGCTGATAATTGCCAGGAACCATTCCTTGCCAACGGATACTGAAAATGGTAAATGAGCCACGGACTGGAAAGAGCAGTCTGGAGGTTTTACGACCTGCCGAACTTGGATCAGGGAACCGAGACGGATTTTTCTTATATGCAGCTTGAATCTGTACGCTCTGGTGCCGGCAGTAATTTGCATGTTGCCGGCCAAACGCTTATGAAAATGGCAATCGTGCGGTCAGTGAGCAAGCGCTGACACCTGCCTGCGTTGAAGTGGGAGTGGAGTGTCTACCGAAATTTCCTGCATTATCAAATTAACCATTAACCATTAACCATTAACCATTGCAGAGGGTAGAGAAGATGAGAAAGATGGGGTTATTTGCAGCAGTTGTTTGTTTGATTTTTTGTTGCAGCTTGAACGCAGTTGGCCAGAATATCGACGGCTCCCACTTCGTTGGGGCGCCCGGGCTTACCAGTGGGGCCCGCCCAGGCGGCCTGGCGGGCATGAACAGTTTGTGTCGCAACACGTATGCCGGCACAGCGCATATGTGCAATGTGGATGAATTTTTCTCCACGGCGGTCGTTGGAGGTGCTGGCGCACAATTCTGGGTCCAGCCCGTGCTTCACAACTGTCTATATGATGCGTCCTTGCCGGGGGTTACATGTCAAGAGGCCGGGGCGACTGAGCTTGTACCGCAGACGAATTTGTTCCAGACATGCAGCGCGTGGACCTCGTCTTCGGGGGCCGGCACCTCCGTACTATACGAGACCGCAACGGGGTGGACGCTGGAAACCGCGACGGATTGCGGTCAGGCGTACAGGGTCGCGTGTTGTTCCCCGTAAACAGGGTGCGCCAGGTTTAGGATTCTCATTGGTTTATGGATTTAGGATCTAAAGAACCAGAAAGCTGACGCAGTGAAGAGAGTCGCCACGGTCCAATCCAACTACATTCCCTGGAAGGGCTATTTCGATCTGATTGCGGCCGTGGACGAATTTATCCTCTACGACGACATGCAGTATACGCGCCGTGACTGGCGCAACCGAAACCGAATCAAGACCGCCCGAGGAGTGCAATGGCTGACCGTTCCCGTCAAGGTCAAAGGCAAATACCTGCAAAAGATCCGGGAGACGGAAATAGATGGGACAGCGTGGGCGGAAGATCACTGGAGAACCCTTGTCCTAAACTACCGCAGGGCGCCACACTTTCATGCAATCGCCGATTGGATCGAACCGTATTACCGGCGAACCTACAGATACCTGTCTGAGCTAAATCGAACGCTTATCGAAGCGGTTTGCGGGTTCCTGAGGATCAGGACTAAGCTTAGCAATTCATGGGACTACGATCTCACAGACGGCAAAACGGAACGCCTGGCGAGCCTTTGTGTACAGGCTGGAGCAACGGAATATATTTCCGGCCCGGCGGCAAAGGATTATCTCGACCCAGCCGTCTTCGACGCGGCAGGGATAAAGCTTACCTGGTTTGATTACTCTGGCTATCCGGAATACCCCCAGCTATGGGGGGAATTCGAGCATGGCGTCTCGATTCTGGACCTGTTGTTCAACAGCGGCACGGATGCGCCGCGCCACATGAAGCACGTTCTGCGATGAACATTTCTATCGTTTCGACTCTTTACCAGTCAGCGGCTTATATCGACGAATTTTATCGCCGCGTCACCGATACCGCGCTCAAATTGACTGACGACTATGAAATAATCCTGGTAAACGACGGATCCCCCGACGATTCCCTGGACCGTGCAGTCCGACTTTCGGAACTCGACGGCAAGGTCAGCGTGGTGGATCTGTCGCGCAACTTCGGCCACCACAAGGCAATGATGACGGGCCTTGCGCACTCCCGTGGAGATTTGGTGTTCCTTATTGACAGCGACCTGGAGGAGGAACCCGAGTGGTTGTTGAGTTTTGCCGAACAGATGCGGCGTGAACACTGCGACGTGGTCTACGGTGTTCAAGAGCACCGGAAGGGCGGCCTTTTCGAGCGGTGGTCCGGGATGTGGTTTTACCGTCTTTTCCGGTTTTTCACAGGTCTGGATTTGCCGGAAAACATCGTTACTGCGCGCCTGATGACCCGGCGCTATGTGGATTCGCTGATTCGGTTCGATGAAAGAGAGGTTTTTCTTGCCGGCCTTTGGCACATAACCGGATTTGTGCAGCAGCCTCAAACCGTCAAAAAGCATCACTCCAGCTCGACCACTTATACTCTACGGCGCAAAGTATCGATCCTGGTTAACTCGATAACATCGTTCAGCAATGCCCCCCTTGTTTGGATCTTCTACGTCGGGGCGTTCATCTGCTTTTTGGCGTCGATCGGGATCGCTTATTTGGTAATCATGTGGCTCTTCCTGTCCAAACCGCTGAGCGGGTGGACTTCCACCATCATTTCCGTTTGGCTGATAGGCGGTATGGTGATATCGTTTGTCGGCGTTGTCGGCATCTATCTTTCAAAGGTTTTTTCAGAGACCAAACGCCGGCCGTATACCATTATCAGGCATATTTATGGAAAAAAACACGACCGTTGAAGCCCTGTGCGATATTGCCGAATACTATAGCGGCAAATTTTCCGAGTATGGGGAACAGCCCCGAGGCGTTGACTGGAACGGAGAAACGAGCCAGCTTCTACGTTTTGAGCAATTGGCGCGGATACTCGATAAAGCGGAGGATTTCTCCGTAAACGATCTCGGATGCGGTTACGGCGCGCTCTATGAGTACCTGAGAGCGCGTTACGGCAACTTCCGCTATTCCGGGTGCGACGTTTGCGAAGCTATGATTGCCGCTGCCACGCGGAGGCACGGGGCCTGTGGAAACGCTCAATTTAGGGTTGCTGCGGCCCCGCCTGAGCGTGCCGATTATGGTGTCGCCAGCGGCATCTTCAATGTTCGGTTAGACCGCAGCGACGCTGAGTGGCATGCCTATATTCTGCGAACGCTCGACATCCTCGACGGAGCAAGTGAGCTTGGCTTTGCATTCAACTGCCTGACCAGCTATTCCGATTCCGACAAAATGAGGCAATATCTCTACTACGCCGATCCCTGCGCCCTGTTCGAGCACTGCAAGAAACACTATTCAAAAAACGTTGCCTTGCTGCATGACTACGGTCTCTACGAGTTCACCATGGTCGTGAGGAAAAGCATTTGAAACCGCTGGTAATCTTTGGTCTGAGCGATATCGCGCAGCTAGCCCATTTTTATTTTTCACATGACAGCGATTTCCGCGTGGTCGCCTTTACGGTCGATCCGGAATATATCACTGAATCCGAGTTCTGCGGCTTGCCGGTAGTTCCTTTCGACAAGGTCGCCGAACTCTACCCACCCGAGGAAAACTACCTATTCCTCGCGCTCAGTTATGCGAAGCTGAATCAGGTCCGCAAGGGAAAATACCTTGCTGCCAAGGCGCTCGGCTACCGGATTGGGAGCTACGTCAGTTCCAGGGCAACAATCTTTCCCGGCTTCGAGGCCGGTGAGAACTGCTTCATTCTCGAGGACAATACTATTCAACCCTTCGCATCCATTGGAAACAACGTCACCTTATGGAGTGGGAACCATGTCGGGCACCATTCCAGGATTGACGACCACTGTTTCATTGCATCCCATGTAGTCATTTCCGGCGGGGTTACTATCGAAGAGGCGTGTTTTATCGGTGTAAACGCCTCATTGCGGGATCACGTGCGCATAGGGGCAAGGTGCGTGATCGGCGCCGGGACACTCGTTCTGAAAGACACGGAGCCTGACGGGGTCTACATCGGGACTGCGACTGAGCGCTCGGGTGTGCCGAGCTCCAGGCTGCAAAAGATCTAAGGAAACACGGATGAAGTGGCGAAAGCTTGGGCGGGTTTTCTGCCCTGAAGGAGAATTTTCGTGGATGATCAGTCACGCTGCCGTCCCTGTCGCAGAATATCTGCATGACGATGAATTCATCATCTACTTCGCTTCGCGCGACACCACCAACAGGTCGCACATCGGTTGGGTGCGTATTGACCTTTCCAATCCTACTGCCATATTGGGGATATCAACTCAGCCGGTTCTATCTCCGGGAGAGCTCGGTTGTTTCGACGACAGTGGGGTAATGCCGACATGGATCGCAAGAACGGGGGAATCCCGCTACCTTTATTACATAGGCTGGAATCTAGGCGTGACGGTCCCTTTCCGAAATGCTATCGGATTGGCAGTAAGCGAGGGGCAACGAGAATTTAGTCGTTTTTCAAAAGGTCCCATTATCGACCGAACAGCCAGCGAGCCGCATTTTTGTGCCAGTTGTTGTGTAGTACCCGGGGAAGATTTTTGGCGGATATGGTATCTGTCCTGTGTTGCTTGGACCATTGAGGCCGGAAGTCCAAGACATCATTACCATATTAAGTATGCAGAATCTGATGACGGCGTGCGTTGGCGCCGGGAGGGCATAGTCGCGATCGGCTTCGGCGACCCGGATGAATACGCAATATCACGGCCGTCCGTGATCCTTGACCGGAAAAGTTGGCAAATGTGGTATTCATATAGAGGGGATCGGTATCGGATTGGCTATGCGGAATCTGAAGATGGGAGAAACTGGGTTCGGCTTGATCAATTGGCAGGAATAGACGTTTCTGCATCTGGTTGGGACTCTGAAATGGTCGAGTATCCGTACGTTTTTGATCATAAAGGGCAAAGATTTATGCTTTACAACGGCAATGGATTTGGGAAAACCGGGTTTGGCATTGCCGCGCTGGAGTCCGCATGAGCGCTCGCAACATGGTGCGGAAGGGGCTGTGCTCTTCGGGATACTGCAAAGCCTATACACGTCAGGCTCTGTTTGGCGGCGAGGTCTACAGGGCCAGCCTATGCTTTGCTGAGGAACACGTTCCGCATGCGCGGCTATCGGATCGATTGCCGGGACGGGATCAGTGGAAGCCTTCTGCTCGATTACGTGGGACGGAACCGCAGTGATGGAAGCATAAAAAATGGAAATCCCCCTGTATTCCGGATTTAAAAGGACCCACGGCGTCAAGTTTTCAAAATTTGCCCTGGTCGGGACAATCAGCAATCTGGCCGGCTATCTGATCTACCTTGTTGTCACTTTTCTGGGAGCGGCCCCAAAGCCCGCAATGACGTTTCTTTATCTTATCGGAGCCACCGCCGGCTTTTTCGCCAACCGAAAATGGACGTTTTCGCACAGCGGTCTAATCTCATCGGCGATGATGCGCTATGCGGTTTCTCATCTCCTGGGCTATTCGCTCAACCTGTCCATCCTGATCGTCTTTGTAGACCGGGTCGGTCTACCCCATCAAGCAGTCCAGGCTGTTGCGATTTTGATTGTCGCCGTTTTTCTCTTTTTCTTGATGGACCGTTTCGTCTTTGCAGGTGGGTCCGCAGGCTCAAATAGCTCATGAAGCGCTGCCCTGTCTGTGAAATGGTCCATGATGCAGAAGCGCTCGAGTGTCCCGGCTGCGGGTTCGCTCCGGAACAGGTCGGGGGGTTTTCTTCCTATGCGCCCGAGTTGAGCCGGAATTGTGAGGGGTTCCGTCCGGAGTATTTTTCAGGTCTTGCAGCCATCGAAGCAAACAATTTCTGGTTTCGCTCCCGAAACAGCCTCATCGTATGGGCGCTCGGAAAGTATTTTCCCCGGGCCGTATCCTTTCTCGAAATAGGGTGCGGCACTGGGTTCGTGCTCTCCGGGATCTCCAAAGCCTATCCACGTCTGGCTCTGTTTGGCAGTGAGGTCTACAGCGCAGGTCTTGGCTTTGCTGCGGAACGCGTTCCGCATGCACAGCTCATGCAGATCGATGCCCGGAGGATTCCTTTTGAGGAACATTTTGACGCAGTGGGCGCCTTCGACGTCCTCGAACACATCGAAGAGGATGAAAAGGTGCTTGCCCAGATAAGGCGCGCGCTAAAGCCCGGAGGGGGGCTCCTGCTGACGGTTCCTCAACACCGGTGGTTGTGGAGTCCGCTCGATACTTTCTCCTGCCATGTCCGCCGTTACAGCCGAAACGACTTGCATGCAAAACTATCCCGGGCCGGTTTCGAAATACTGCGCAGCACGTCTTTTGTTTCTTTGCTCTTGCCTGCGATGATTTTGTCCAGATTGCGCAACCGGGGCCAGACCGAAACAATTGACCCTCTTAAGGAATTCAAACTGGACCCCCGAATAAACAAAATTCTCAAAACCGTTCTTCGCTTTGAGAAGCGTTTGATACGCTTCGGGTGCTCGTTCGCTCTCGGGGGGTCGCGCCTGGTGGCAGCGCGAAAACTTTGCTCCCGGGACCGCAAAGCTTAAAGTTTCCGCCTGGTTTATCTCTTTTCAGTGTACTTGTCGTCCGGACTTTGATATCGATTCTCAAATCAGATGATTAAATCTCGTCGTCAACCAAAACTACAGGTTGGTACCGTGGCAAAAGACAACAACGTGTCCATCCCATTCAACTGGCCCTATATGACCGGCAAAGAGCTTCATTTCATTGCGGAAGCTCATTTCCAGGGCCGTTTGGCCGGTGACGGCCCTTTTACCGAGCGCTGCCATAAATGGCTTGAGGCCAGGACGGGCTGTTCCAGGGCCTTATTGACGCATTCTTGTACGGCGGCCCTGGAATTGGCTGCACTGCTCCTCGAATTGAAGCCGGGCGATGAAGTCATTATGCCGTCTTACACCTTCGTATCGACGGCCAACGCGTTTGTGCTGCGGGGAGCAAGGCCCGTTTTTGTGGATGTGCGCGAAGATACGCTGAACATCAACGAGGGCTTGATCGAGGCGGCCGTTTCGCCGCGGACGCGGGCAATCGTCGCGGTGCACTATGCGGGGGTTGGCTGCGAGATGGACACGATCTCGCAGATTGCCTCAACTCATGGTCTGAAAGTAGTCGAGGATGCGGCACAGGGAGTGATGGCGACCTACAAGGGCCGGGCTCTCGGAAGTATCGGCCATCTTGGAACTTATAGCTTTCACGAAACCAAGAATGTGATTTGCGGCGAAGGAGGGGCGTTGCTGGTCAATAGCCCCGATCTGATCGCCATGGCCGAAATCTACAGGGAAAAGGGTACGGACCGCAGCCGGTTTTATCGTGGGGAAGTAGATAAATACACCTGGCAGGCGGTTGGTTCGTCCTATCTTCCAGGAGAGTTGACAGCGGCATTTCTTTGCGCGCAGTTAGACGAAGCCGACCGTATCACCGCTGCGCGGCTCGAAGCCTGGAGGCGCTATCATCAGCTCCTTGAACCTTTGGAGTCCGGCGGATATCTGAGGCGGCAGATCGTGCCCGCAGAGTGCCGTCATAACGCTCATATGTATTACATCCTGCTGCCGCCCTGGGTCGACCGGCAGATGGTGCTTTCCGAAATGAGACGCCGTGAAATCTGGGCCGTCTTTCACTATGTTCCGCTGCATTCATCCCCTGCGGGTTTGCGTTACGGCAGGACCAGCGGCGAGCTGCCAGTGACGGACTCGGTTTCCAAGCGGCTTATCCGGTTGCCGCTTTGGATGGGGATTTCGTATGAACAGCAGGTGAGGGTTGTTGATTGTTTGGCCGATCTGCTTGGCTGCAGTCTTCAGGCCGGGGTCGGCAGAAGGGCGCTTTGAGCTTTCATAGTGAAAGTCATCGATCATGTTTTTCACTTTTCTCGATGCCTTGACCGTGTTATGCACAACACCTGTTCAGGGTAGATCGATAAACTTGCGGCGCTGGGTCACGGAACCCGGAATCGTTTACCAAACGGGTGAGGTATATTTGTTTTGAAGGTTTGGGGCCAGCGGATACAAAAGAACACGGTTTTAGTTGTTCTCTTTATTACTTGCTTAGTCACGCCAGGTTGCACCTTGCACCTATTGAAGTGGTCAACGCAGGAAGTCGCCTGGTTTTCATGTTTGCTGTTGGTCCTGATAGGATGCATGCTCTTATCGGCAAACAGGGTCACGTTGGAAAGGGCTGGAGCGCCTTCCTCAGGCATCGGGCCGGTCCTTTGTCTTGCAGGGCTTTTCTTTTTAGTATGGGGTTCCAAGCTCAATCTTATAAACGCATTCGGATCCGATGTTCCGTTCTGGGACCAATGGGGTATGGAAGGCTCACTATTCCCTGCAGCTTTGGACGGCACACTGGACCCCTCCATTTTGTTTCAGCCTGCTAATGTGCATCGCATCTTTTTCTTGCGGCTGCTCAGTATCATGCTTCTCAAACTGAACGGACAATGGGACCCCATTGTCGAAATGGTTGTAAATTCCCTGTTTTATTCTCTAGTCCTCACTGGTTTGTGCCTGGTTCTCTGGCGTCTTGCCGGCAGACAAAACCTTGCCGTATTGTGTATAACCATCGCCATTATCGGTGTTTTGCATTTCAGTTGGGAAATTACCCTGCAAGGCTCTTCCACGGGTATGAATTTTCTAATTACTTTTTCGGTCCTCGCCATTGTTTTGCTGCTCTGTTCAAGGCCTTTTAGCGTCCCATGGTTTCTTGGCCTGACTGCGGCGCTATTTGGGCAGCTCTCGGTGGCAAGCGGTTTTCTTACCCCATTTGCGGTCGCCTGCGTGCTGCTCTTCAATTGCATATCAGGGACCCAAAAGCTCAAAGAATCCTCATGGGCCATAGTTGCTCTTATTGCGGTCACGATTTTGGAATACCAACTGGTGCCGGTTTCGCATAAGGCCGTATTCGAAAAGTTCGATTTTATCGATACTCTCAGAGTTTTCGGCAACGTAACCGCCTGGCCTTTCCGCCATTGGGCTCTTGCTCCGATCGTCTGGTCCCCCTTTTTCGTACTGCTCTGGAAGCAATTTCGCGCCAAAAGGACCTCCCGGTTAACCCAGGTGCTGCTGGCTCTTGGAATCTGGGCCCTCCTCCAGGCAGTACCGATGGCCTGGTATCGCGGGGCTTCTGCAAGTCGATACAGGGATATCCATTCTATCGGGCTACTGGTAAATCTGATCATAACGTTTTATTTCTGCGCGGCGCACCGGTCGCTTTCAAAACACTCTTTCGGGTACAGCAGGGTAATTTGGCTGGGAGCAGCTATTCTCGTTTCCTGCACCGCAATGTCGGTGCTGCACTTTAAAGAGTCCATCACCATTCTGGGCAAGTATCGGAATAGCGGGATCCAGGAGGTGAACACGGCAAGATATATTCTGACTGGAGATCCCTCCTCACTGGTGGGTAAGCCCATGTATCATATTCCTGTCCCTTCTGCCGCTATCGACAATTTGATGACTCAGTTAGCGGACCCGGTCCTTCGTAAAGTGCTCCCGGCCGGCATTCGGGCCCCGCTGGCTATAGAGCCTGCCGAAAACCTGGGTTTTAGCCCCGGCGCGATACCGCCCGGATTGCCAACCTTGTCCCACAGGAGCGTCCTAGGCTCTTGGAGTGCAGATAAGGGACTTTCGCGGTCCGAATACTTAAGTAATCCCATTTCCAGCAACTTTGAGTGGCTCGTTTTCGACATAGCCGGTGGCGGCCCCGGCGCCTCACTTGAAATACTTCCATCAAAAGGCCCGGCCATCCCGATTAATCTCGGCAGCCAAAGCAGCGGATGGAAAAAAGTAGTGGTGGAGGCGCCCCGGGCGCCTTTCAGGCTGCACGCCTCTGACGGGAGCGGGCACGGCGGCTGGCTTGCTTTTTCCCTGCCGAGGGAGCTTGCCGCAGGAGGTTATTACATAAGGCGGATAATATCGGGAAATCTTTTTGTCCTTGCATTGGGGATGATCAGCTTGCTTGTGGGATTGATTACTTTGCCAAAAGAGAATCTTCTTTTACTTGGTTCTGACAACCCCATCTTTCCGGAAATTCACCAAGAAGTTCCCTGAGCTTTTATTTTTGCGGCGGTGATGATAAAAGCGTGGGCGCTTCTTGATCAACTGATGTGAGGGTGGATAGTGAAAGCGTCTTCTGCGTATATCTCTGGAATCATCGTCTTGGAGCCGCGTGTTTTTGTCGACGAGAGGGGATTTTTCTTCGAAAGCTACAACAAAAACACTCTGGCCGCTCTTGGCATCGATGTCTCATTTGTGCAGGACAATCACTCGTTGTCCCGCCGCGGTACTCTCAGGGGCATTCATTACCAGATAAAGAATCCCCAGGCGAAACTGGTTCGTGTCGTCAGCGGAGAAGTTCTGGACGTAGTGGTGGACCTGAGAAAATCCTCGCCAACGTTCGGCCAGCTGGTTCAGCTTGACTCTTTCGGCGTCAAACAAGCTGCAAATCTATATACCGCCCGGTTTTGGCCATGGTTTTATGACTCTATCGCAGATGGCTGAAGTACTGTATAAAGCAAGCGATTTTTATGCTCCGGAACATGAAAGATGTGTGAGGTGGGATGATCCGGACCTGGCTATAGATTGGCCTTTGGATGGAGAGAGGATCATTTCTGAAAAGGATGCGAAGGGCAGTTTCTTTCGCGAAGCGGATTTGCCCGCTTAGGATGCTTGAGGATGAATCCTGATCATATGAAGAATCGCAATGTAGTAGTCGTTGGCAGTGGCGGCATGCTTGGCTGGGAGGTAGTCGAGTTGTTGAAAGGCGCCGGTCACAAAGTTGCCGCCCTCGACATCCCTCTGATTGATATAACGAAAAGGGAAAGCGTTCGTTCAGTCCTGGGCGCAATCGCTTCACCCGGCCTTCTGATAAACTGCGCGGCCTATACGGCAGTAGATAAAGCCGAATCGGAACCTGAGGCCGCTTTTGCGGCTAACCGGGATGGTCCGGCCAATCTTGCCGATGAGTGTGAAAGGCTTGGAATACCTCTTCTCCATATTTCCACTGACTATGTGTTCAATGGTAAATCCGACCGCCCTTATAGAGAAGAAGATGCCGCCGATCCGCTGAACGTCTACGGCCTGAGCAAGTGGGAGGGAGAAGTGGCTGTCCGGTCCCGGCTTGCCCGCCACTTAATAGTTCGGACTTCATGGCTTTACGGATCAAGGGGTCAGAATTTTGTAAAGACGATGCTCAAGCTCGGCAAAGAGCGGGAAGAATTGAAAGTTGTCTCCGATCAGTACGGATGCCCCACGTGGTCTTGCGACCTAGCCGGATGCCTGATCCGGATCGGGGAGCACGTACTCGCGTCGGAAGAGGTCCCATGGGGCACCTATCATTTCTGCGGAGAAGGTGTCACGACGTGGTATCACTTCGCCTCGGCCATACTGGATGAGGCGCGGCGAAGGGAGTCAGCCCGGATTGCCGTGGTGTCGCCCGTGCCGAGCAGTTCCTACCCGACCGTCGCGGCGAGACCCATGTATTCCGCTCTCGATTGCGGCAAGATCGAGGCGAGTTTGGGAATCGCGCCTCCTGCCTGGGAGAAGAGTCTTGCCGGCCTGATGGATGAACTCTATAACCCCCAGCAGTAATCGGGAGAATGAAAAGTGTGCGATGGCTCCCAAAATCAGCGTTTGCATACCCACTTATAACTACGCTCACTATATTCCGTTTGCAGTCGAATCGATTTTGAGTCAGCAGTTTACGGATTTTGAACTGCTCATTGTGGACGACTGTTCCCGGGACAACACGGAGGAGGTAGTCAGCCGGTTTCTGTGCGACAAAAGAGTTTCATTTGAAAAAAATGAACGTAACCTTGGTCTGGTGGCCAACTGGAACAAGTGTCTTTCGAAGGCGAGAGGAGAATACATAAAGTTCGTTTTTGCCGACGATATGCTGGCTTCCGACAAAGCCTTGAGCCGGATGGTCCGTATTTTGGATTCGGCCCCGTCGGTTTCGCTGGTGGCCTCGGCAAGATATCTTATAGATTCACAATCCAGAATTATAGGACTTACATCGCATTTCGCCCGGGATTTCATGGCAGATGGGCCGGAAGTCATCAACTGCTGTCTGATTGAATTTCGTAATCTGATAGGCGAACCAACGGTCGTGATGTTCAGAAGAACAGATTGCGCCAGAGGTTTTGACGAAAGATACCAACATCTGGTCGATATGGAGATGTGGCTTCATCTTCTCGAAAAGGGCCGGTTTGCATTTATAGCCGAGCCTCTTGTGTCCTTCCGGGTTCATGAGGGACAAAAAACCAAGGAAAACGTCGCGCGTTTAGCTCACCTCGACGATCAATACCTCATGTTAAAGGAGTACCTTGAGAAATCCTACTTACATATTAACTCTATCATGAAGTTTTACCTGACATTCGATGTTTATTACAATTGCGTGAGACTATGGAGAAAAGGAGTTGTCACAAGAGTAGAAGCAACAAGAATAATTCTGGCGCATTACTCATATTTACGGTTTTATTGTTACTATCCAATATACAAACTTATGAGGCTGTTCCTCAAAATACGCAGAAAAATAAATCGGAAGACAGGGGAAAACCAGATTGGAACCGTGGGTGAGTTTGGATCGAGCTCATGACCCATAGAAACTATAATCTTTCCGGTAGCGCCTATGACTGAGACCAGCATTATAATCGTCAGCCATAACGGGTTGCGCCAAAATACAGAGCCCTGCCTGGAAAGCATTTTCACAAAAGGCGCCGGAGGTTCTTTCGAAGTCATTGTCGTGGACAATAACTCATCCGATGAAACGCCTGCTTACCTTAGAGCCATGATGGAGCGGGAACCTCGGCTCAGGTGCATCTTTAACAAATCGAATCGTGGATTTGCGGGGGGCAACAATGACGGACTCAAGATTGCCTCGGGCTCGTTTTTGATTCTTCTGAACAGCGACTGTATTGTTACGCAGAATTGGATCGAGGGCCTGACCGCTCTGCCGGCACAAGATCCGATGGTCGGGTTGGTAGGACCGGTTTCCAACTCGGTGGGAAATGAGCAGAAAATTTTCACCAGGGGGATTACACCTGAAGAGATAATCGAAGAGGGGCTGGCCTGGGTTTCCAACAGCAGGGGCGGAAGGTTCGAAACGGAGATGCTGTCATTTTTCTGTGTGGCCCTGCGGCGCGATGTTGTTGACCGGGTCGGGATGCTCGATGAGGATTTCGGGCTCGGCTTTTACGAAGATGACGATTATTGCGTACGCGCCCGCCTGGCCGGGTATAAGTTGATGTGCGCGGAAGACGTATTCGTTTATCACAGGGGAGGGGGTTCATTCGACCGGATAGGATATGACACCCGCAAAATCATGAAGGAAAACCGCCGGAAACTTGAAACCAAGTATTCCAGTCGCCTCGAACGGGCTCATCCCAGGCAACGGCAATTGAGGGTCATAGAAGGCTATTTAGGCGATGTGACCAAAGACCGCGAGAGATTTGCGGCCCGTAATTCAGAAGGTAATCCGAGCCCCGGCCTGCAATACAGAATATCCAACCGTGTCAGGGTGATCGAGTCCCAACTGCCGCGGGGAGTATTTAAGAGGTGGGCTTTTAATCGGAGATTTGAGAGGCTGAAGGTACTTCTCAGCCGATATGGCTACAACCTGAATTGACATATCATTTGAACCAATTGTGGGCGCCAAACATTACTAGCGTATATATTATAAATACGACTATAAAAGCTATGATAATCGCATTTGAGTACTGCTGACGTTTTTTTTGTTTCTTCAAAAGTCTTTTGCCGTTAGCAATTATATCGTCACGTTCTGTAACACGGTGATCCCAGATATCTAAAATGTCACTGGCGTTTTCGAATGTTTCAGTGACTTCACGGATCTCATCGGGGATTTTCCCATCCGCCGCCGCCCGGCACAATAGAGAATAAAATCTCATAACAATTGGTGAACATTCTACCTGCTTCTCACTGGAGTGGTGCCGAAGCCCGGGGAGAATAACCCGGTCGAGCGCTTCCGCTATTTGTGCTTCACTTATCGACCCCGAAAGGTTTAAAGCGTCTATCACCGTGTGGGCCTGCTCGAATCCGGAATCAAACCAGCGATCGTAGTCTACAACGGCCCGCAGGTGGTTACCCGTATGCGATAGCGCGTCCAGGTTGGTCCTCAGCCAAAGCGCCTGCGAACTGAAAGAAGATAAACCGTTTCTCCTGCTCAAAGACGCGGCCACCGATCCGGGGTGGCGCACCGCCAGTATGTAATGAGGCTCCAGTTGCAGTTCATCGAATATATCCTGCCACAAGGGCAACAGGACTGCGGTGCGTGGGTCCTTGAACCCCCATATTTTGTCTGTTCTCTCACATTCCGAGCGAACGAATTCCAAAAGGCCGCTTTTTAATCGCGCAATATCGGAATTGCTCCGCCAGTCGGCAGGAAGATGCAGCGGGGGATTTTGCCAGGTGCAGTTCATTGCCGCGAGGATTTTGTGGTGAATGTCAAAGATGGTTGTGGACTCCCAGTATCCCGCAGCATTCGATTCATCGGCCGGCATCAGGTCTTGTCCAACATCGATCCCGATTGCGTCCATGAAATTGGCGGTCAGGGAAGTCCCGCTTCGGTGCATGCCCAGGATTACAACTACCCGCCGTTTCATTTCCAAAAGAGTTTGCCTTGAAGTTAGTGAATCCTTCGATAGAGTGGACTTCTCTGTTGAGAGACCAACACGTCAACGGTAAGCCCCTTGATACCGCACAACCGGGGATAGTGCAAGCGGCCTTCACCTGAAAAACCGACCGTTCGAATCAGCATAGGCCTTCGGTGGGGATAGAATTGCGCCCGTTCGCACGCAACCTGCCGTGCAGGAATGTTCAATCGGGTTCTATCGGGTCCTTTGAGCACGTTCGAAACGATATAGTAGAGTTAGATGAGGCGCCCAACGAAATCATTTACTCTGTCCATATAGGGCCCTGCCCAAAGAAATTCATTAGGAACAGTAGCCGTTCTGTATGCATCCATCGATTCATGGATCATCGTTCTAATCTTCTCCGATGTGGGATTATCACCAAGACTCTCGAGTGAGAGGGTTGACGCTGGATGCTTATTTGTGACGCTGCAATATTTGTTTAGCTGAATAACATCCCGATATGATCGGAAAAACATTTTGCTCATTAGTTGGCTTATGCCCAAGCGCGCGATGAATCCATCGGGTTTGCCACGGAATGTTTTCTGGGCTCGAAAATGTTGAGAAACCCGCTCAAGGTTAGAATAACTCTTAAGTAAAAAGCTTCCGCTTATGGCGTAGCTATTTGTATAAAAGCATCCATCCATGCGGAGACGAAACACCTTCCCATATGCTAAGGACCCCCAAAGAACCGCTGCGCATTGTGAAGGATCAATCCCGGAAATTATCTTCCCGATAAGAGGGTCATACCAATCGTCGTCGTCAGTAAAAAGGTAAAACGCATTCGGATTAAGAAAACTCCTCACATGATCAAGATCTATTACTTCTGCGTCAGCCACAGAATTGAAGTTGTCGAGACTGATTTCTTTCATAGCTTGGCGGGTAGCGAAAAAGCTCGTGTCAAAGGTCAGATCCCAAAGTTTCACCTGCTTGATGATAAAGTCCTCGGCACGTCCAATCATCCTACAGAAATCTCAGAGTCTTCTCCAAATCTTTGTATGTCTGATTCGCCCAGTCAGGACTCTGTCTCATGACAATATACAGTGGCCTTGTTATGTTCATAAGCAAACCCTTGAGTTAACATGCTCAATTGCAGTAAATAATAGCTTAATCCACACTAGAAACAATCGAACTTCCAAGAGGATTATCCTTCACTCGGATGATTCCAATACCGAAGCCACATTGGTCGGGATCCTTTATATATTCATCGATATCGAATTCCATACGAAGTTGCTTCCAGAGATGGTAGACTTGATTAGTCCCGATGATTTGTCTTTTTACTATATCGTGGAAGGCAATGATCCCACCAGGCCTCACAAGCTCACGGTAATCATGGTAATCAGCAGTTACTCCGGATTCTGTGTGGTCACCGTCAATAAAGAGAAAATCAACCTTTCTTCCCCCCAAAAGATCTATTACCCGTTGCCTAAATTCAGGGGCGTGAGAATTACCTGTCAGAACTTCAACTTTGCAACGGGATTTCTTAGGAGGGAATTTTCTGAAAAAATGAGAGCGTTTAGTCTTTTCAGATAAATCGCAAGTTATAACGAGTTCTGAAGCGAGCTGGGACCAGATGAATAGCGTCCCCCCGAAGGCAGTACCTATCTCGAGAATTACTTTCGGCTGTAATTCTGCAACCGTATTTGCAAGTGATAATATTTCATCACGGATCTGCATTGTACTTATCTCGAATTCGCCCCGAGTACCGGCGTTGAGCGCCCAGTCCACAATCTGCTCAGTCGTTCGGGGTTTCACATGAAAGCGCTTTAACCTTTTGAAAGCCTTGCGCTGGTCGATTTGGAAGCGTATGTGAAAGATTATCTCAACAAAGGTCTTGGTCTTCCAAATTGGCATGATGCCCTCCGTGCTGATAAAAATTATCAGGTGTTTTCTATCGGGTCCTGTTGAGCACGTTCGAAACGATATAGTCCCATTTGTTGGGTATTATGTTGAACCTGGCTTTGAGCGCTTCCAATTTGCCGAAATCGAGGAACTCATAGTCCAATTGTTTGTCCCGGTACTCGGAGAGTATCCGGTCATATCTTTCCGGCAGCACGGTTGAGCCGGGATCGAGGTTGGTGATCAGGCCGAGGCCGCTTGGCGGCGCCGGTATGACAAAGACACTCAGGTCAGGCCTGTTTTCCAACAGCGTTACTACTACCTTCCATACGTCTCCGCACCAAAAAAAGGTGGAGCGGGTGCGGGAAGCCGCAAGCCGGGTGATCGGGAGGCAATCATGAATGAGGACGACCGTTTCCCTGTCTCCGTAGCGCTCGAGGTTTATAAAATCCATTAACGTCTGTTCAAAACTATGCATGCCATCGATAAAAGCCAGTGGCAGTCTGGACGTACCGAGTTCTTCAAGTAAATTGTATGATTCAAAAAACTCGTTGCTCGTCATTTCATAGAGCCGTGCGTGTGACTCGATTCCTTCCTGCGGACTCGGATCGACGCCGATCGCTTTTGTTTGTGAGTTTACCAGGCCGAGCGACTTTCCTCCTGCAACTCCGATTTCGACATAGCTTTCCGGTTTTAAAAAGTTGTGAAAGCGGGAAATTAAGGCCAGATAATCTTCACCCGGCATCAGGGAACGGGCCATCAGGAAATACGCACTTATAAGATTGTTGTCCAGCGCCAGCGATCTTTTGGAACATTCCAGAGCCTCTTCCGCCTCTCCGCCGGCGAGGCAGCTTTCACCCCGTGCGACCCATCCCTCCGCTTTCTTTTTCTTGATATCGTGGCTGAACCGGGAGATACATTTTCCGAATCTCCAGCGCGTATCTGTCATAAACTTCATTTCTCCATTTCCCCGAATCGTCTCGAAATTACGCAAATTTAACCCGTAAATAAGCTTATCTACTTCCACCACCGTTTCGGGACAGACTTATTCTTCTCTGCTTCAGGCTCATTCCCTATTCGTGGCGCAAATTTCCTGGTATGCACACCGCGTTCAAACACGACGATGCTATCGTAAAAGTGCATCGACAGGGTGGTCTTCGAAAAATCTGTTGAAGACAGCATATCAGGACAATGATCGGCATTGAGTTCGTCAATGAGGTCCTTGCACAACTCGATAAACGTGCCTTTTTTCCTTAACCCGCCTTCAAATTCGCTCCAGTAAGCCGTATGTAAATCCTCGACCATATAAATACCGTTCTTTGCAAGTTGTGGATACAAGAATCGGAATGATGTTGAAATGTGGTCCATAACGTGACTTCCGTCATCAAGAACAATATCCGGAGCGCCAAATTCATCGACCACACTTTTAAGGAATGCGGTGTCTTGTTGTTCGCCTATACGGATATCGATCTGATCTTCCTCAAAGCGTTTGCATTCTTCCTTGATATCAATCCCGATGATTCTGGCATAGGGTCCAAAATAGCGCTTCCACATTTGAAGCGAACCACCTGCTCCACAGCCTATCTCAATAAAGGTAACAGTTTATTCATCCAATCCTTGAAATGGCGTTCATAAACAGGAAAGTAATGCTTCCACTTATGAATCATGCGTTGGTTGTTCGTCAGGAAATCCGCCCAAATATTCATGGTCCCATCTTCTCCAACGGACAAAAGGTTTACCGCCAGGGTAAAAAATGCAGCGCGCAATACTGAGTATAGCGCGGTGGTAATTTTTCGTAAGATAACATATGACATCATGTCCAGGTTCGGAAGAAACACTAAACTACTGGGATAACACACCCATCAACGCGATGACCAAAACGCTTCTCATGTGGCCCGGATTGTGGGCCAGACTTGCTGGGTGGACAACCCTATCAGAATGTGCGAATGAGTTCAATGCTGTTTGCCGGCGGTTTCCTCTCCCCGGGAATTTTCCATTTGGAAATGGTTTGCCTGTGCGGCGTAACCCTAAGATAGAATAGAGTCAGTTTCCGTCCGGATTGGCTTAAATAGTTCAAAAAAGTCCTTTTCCGCCCTGGCGGCGGTACATAGGTGCGCCTCCGCGCAAAAATCCCCTGGCCCCCTTTAATAAAGGGGGGATCTCGATTTTCTTGCCAGGACAAAAAATGCCTTTCTTTTAGGTCAAAAATCCGAATCGGAAACTGCTAGTGTCTTATAAGGTAAAATTCTCCTACGTTTATCCGGGTTTCCGGATGGACACGAGTCGGGAGCGCAAAAAAAGGACTTTGCTAAATTAACAGAAAGGAGTAAGTGAGATTTCGGGTGATTTACACTCCCGATCAACCTGTTGCCCTGTTGATCAGTGCGGCAGGACGAAATCCCGGGGTAACAGCTCAATTACAAGCCAACTTACGAGGAATGGTATTAATGCGGTCTGAGCCTTTGAATCGATATCGTCAGGGAGCATGTATTTGGTTTACGGGCCTGAGTGCCTCCGGAAAATCCACCACCGCTGAGATGCTGGTACGCCTGGTCCTTGAGCAGGGCCGCAGGGTGACGATGCTCGATGGTGATGTGGTTCGCACTCATCTGTCCAAAGGACTGGGATTCAGCAAAGAGGACCGTGACGTGAACATACGGCGCATTGGTTTCGTAGCATCTGAAATCGTGCGTCATGGCGGCTTTGTCGTATGTGCGGCAATCAGCCCCTATTTGGCGATTCGCGATGAGGTGCGCCATATGATGGAAGAAGGCCGCTTCATCGAGGTCTATGTCGATACTCCCATAGAGGTCTGCGAGCGGCGAGACCCAAAGGGACTGTATGCTAAAGCGCGTCAGGGGGTCCTGAAAGGCTTTACGGGGATTGACGATCCCTATGAACCCCCGTTCCAGGCGGAGATCACGCTGGATACCGTCGCGAACTCGGAGGAGGAAAACGCACGCCTGATCCTGGATTATCTGATTCAACGAGGTCTTATGGATGGTGTTCAACGGGCGAGGGCCTGAGCCGTGATTCATTGATAAAAGCAGAGTTATGATATTATGATACACATCGCAACAGTTCACTGGCAGGATGACCGTTGGATCGATATTCAGTTAAAATACTTGAACGGTAATATAACTCATCCATTCAAGATTTATGCATTTCTAAACGGTTTGGAACGCGACCATCGCTCCAAGTTTTTCTATTCATCGTCAGAGCCGATCCAGTCTCATGCGATTAAGCTCAATCTTCTGGCTGACATGGCTGCATTTAACGCAGAACATGGCGATGATTTGTTGATCTTTATCGATGGCGATGCATTTCCCGTGGGAGATGTTCTGCAGTTTGCACATTCAAAATTGAATGAGTACCCGCTCATCGCCATACTACGAAGAGAAAATGACGGCGACATTCAACCGCATCCATCATTTTGCGTGACTACGATCAAGTTCTGGAAGGAAATAGATGGAGATTGGAAGGAGGGATTCGGCTGGAAAAACACGAGGGGTGAAAATGTTACCGACGTTGGTGGAAACCTGCTGAAAATTCTCAATGAAAAAAAGATCGATTGGTATCCCATGTTAAGGAGCAATCGGCGCGATCTCCATCCTCTGTGGTTCGGACTTTATGAGGACCTTATATATCATCATGGAGCAGGTTTCAGGCCACCGGTATCCAGGGCTGATCTGGCGGAATTGAACGCCAAAGGGTCCGGACGCCTCCCCCGCTGGGTCGCCAAAGCCATTCCCAAAAGACTCCGGAGCCAGCCCCTGGCAAAAATCGAAAAGGAAAACAGTGACTGCCTCAGAGAAGGTTTTTGCTTCTATCCTATCCGACCCTTTGTTTTATGAGTTCTTTAGAGAAAGCGATTAACCCCGGCAAAGTGGTGCCGCCCCTTGGGCTTTGCCGCGAGATATGGCCAGAAGCTTTTCTGCCGCGTCCGAAACCGTGTAGGGAGAATCGGGGAAACTTCGCCCATCCCAATCCCCTCTGTCCCATCGTTCCAGAATCTGAGTTATCCGTACGCTGATCTCGGCTGGGGAATCGGCTTCAGCGGCGAAATGCCCCTGTTCGAGAAGCATTTTCTTCAAATGAGGGTTTTTGTAAACGAGCCCCAGAATGGGCCTGTCCGCCTGGAGATATTCGTAAACCTTCGACGGGATTGTCTCATAGGAGAGGTCGTCCAGATTTTGAATCAATACCAGGGCATCGCTTTTTCTCATTGCCCTTAGTGCATCCAGCCTGGAAACTTTCCCGAAATCGGTGACGACTTCGCGATACTTGAACATGGCAATGAGTTTGCCGGATAAGCTGTCCATCGTGCCGTAGAGGTCGAATCGCACTTTCTCGATCAAATCGGGTTTTTGATCGAGCACTGATTTGAAGTCCTTCCATAAATGTCCGCCGGGTTGCGCGAGCCTCCGAAGGAGCCGAAATGGGCGAAACGGCAAAAATTTCCTTTCCGGTAGATAGTTTGCGGCTCGTCGGCCGCGCACGCGCCCGGATAGATTACGTGGGTTTTGGCGGCGTCGGCTGCGGTTCTGCGGACCGCCGTTTCCCTTGCGCCTTCTGTCAGGAAAACGACCGAGGAGGCGTTCTCGAGAATGAACCGCTCCAGCCTTGAGTTGATCCTCAGGGCGGTTTTGCTCCTCGTCCAGTCCTTGAACACGATCGGGTCCTGAAGCTCCGCGATCCAGGGTACCTTTACGCAACGGGCGAGGAGGCCCGCCGCGAGGTGGGCGCTTGCCGGTCCGCCCGTCGAATAGATCAGCTCGGAATGAAATTTCCTGTGCAACAGCAGTCCGCGCAGGAAAGCCAGCGGAAACCATGACCATTCGCTTTCGAGATTGATAATTGCTTTTTCGATGAGATAGAGCGGAAGGATTGCCATCAGCAGGGGAATGGCCGCACATCTAAAAATTTTGTTTCTTCTTTTGAGATACCTGAGTTCGAAGCGCACTCCTGAAGGTGCAACGGACGGGACCCTGTAGTGGGCGACATCGCTGGTTTCGTCTCCGCACAGATGCTGGAAACGATGAAGGGTTTTACTCCGAGCGATGCGAGATGCGGAATTCGATCATCGATGTGCTGCGAACTTGCCTTGCCGTCTATGTTCAAAAAATAGGAAAAGATTATCCAGTTGCCGGGAGAGCCTTCCTTTGAGGTGATCGGTTTCATTTTCGTCTCAGGGATGTCTGAGCGCAATTCCCCCGTCATCTTTGGAGAATTGAGAGAACTGCAATTGATAGAGCCTTCGGTATTCACTGTCCAGCATCATCAACTCGGAGTGGCAGCCCTGTGCGACAATTTTCCCGTTTGCCAGGGTTATTATACAATCGGCATTCTTGATGGTAGAAAGGCGGTGCGCTATTACGAGCGTCGTTCTGCCTTTCATAAGGTTTTCGAGGGCTTTCTGGACCTCGAGTTCTGAGTCGCTGTCAAGCGAGGAGGTGGCTTCATCGAGTATGAGGATCGGAGCATCCTTGAGCAGAGCGCGTGCGATACAAATTCGCTGGCGCTCGCCTCCCGAGAGCCTGACCCCCTGCTCGCCGACGTTGGTTTCGAATTGCCTGGGAAGTTTCATTATGAAATCGTATGCGTTAGCCGCTTTGGCCGCTGCGATTATTTCATGATCGCTTTTACGGATGTCGCCATATGCAATATTATTCTTGAAGCTGTCATTAAAGAGGATGGACTGTTGGGTGACAATTGCGATGCGAGAACGCAGGGATGCAAGGGTTACGTCCTGGATATCGGTTCCGTCAATAAGAATGGCTCCTTCGGTAACCTCGTAGAACCTGGGGATCAGGTTTATCAGGGTGGTCTTTCCCGCTCCGCTCATGCCAACCACTGCTACAATCTGTCCTGCGTCAACAGTGAAGTTGATCCCCGACAGGACCGGTTTTGTTCCGTAACTGAAGGAGACATTCCTGAATTCTATATGTTGCCTGACAGGCTCAAGGGTTATCGCCCGGGGTTGGTCGACTATTTCGGTGGGCTGGTCTAAAAGGTCATAAACCCTGTCCGCTGCCGCCAATCCCATCTGGATGGAAGAATACATGTTCGCCAGGCGTTTAACCGGTTCATAGAGGCTGATAAGCGCGCCGAGAAAAGAGAAGAGGTTTCCTCCTGTCATTTTGCCGCTAATAATCTGGTAACCTCCATATAATAAAATTGAGACTATGCCCAGTCCGCCGAGGAATTCCATTGCCGCGCTGTTTATAGAGCGAACGAGCACCGCTTTCATGGTTTGCTTCAAAAGTCTTTCATTCTCATTGCGAAAGCGGATTTTTTCATAGGCCTCCATGCCGAAAGCCTTTACTATCCGGTTTCCTCCTATTGTCTCGTGCATAATGACGGAGAGGTCGGCCATGCTTTGCTGGGCCTTGGCGCCGGTCTTTCGCAACATCTTGCCGACTTTGAAAATCGGAAGAAAGGCCACAGGAACAATAAGCATCGCAGCAATTGCAAGCTGCCAATCCATGTAGAACATGATGCCGACACAGCCGATCACACTGAACGTTTCTTTTATTATTCCCGTCACCGACTCGGAAAGCGTGCTCTGTAAAGCGCCAACATCATTGAGTATGCGGGACATCAGGTTCCCGGTTTTCATCTTGTCCAGATAGGGAACGGGCAGGCGCTGTATGTGATTGTAAACGTCTTCCCTGAGCTTGGTTATTATCCGCTGACTGACGAAGCTCATGAGATAGGCGTTTCCGCATAAAGAGGCGCCTTTGACGGCAAAGATGACGAGCAGGGCCATGCATAGCAGGTCCAGCATCTCCTTGTTTTTCTTGACGATCAGGTCATCGAACGCAGGTTTGATAAGATAGAGGCCTGCCGTGCCACATGCAGCCACCAGAGCCATGAACAGCATCGCGAGCGCAATCTTGCGCCAGTAGGGGGCAACCAGTCCGAGTTGCCGCTCATAAACGCCCATAAATCCTGATCCTCTTGTTGATATTTTTTTGAATATGTTCCTCAGATTTCCCGGCGGAGTATAAAGTGAGATCGGGAAGGTGGGAAGGAAAAAATCTCGCGTAGCCTGGAAAGGGGTGTTCTGCATCGGGAGGCGATGAATTATTTATTAAAGTTTTGTTACGAAAATGCCGTCATAGAACTTGACTAAAATTGGGTTTTGTTGATAATTGTAACTTGTTTGCGTTGCGGTCGCGCCCGGATCTCGTATGAGACCGGGACAATGTTCAACCATAGGAGCCGCGTGAACGGCCAGTTGCGGGCCGGCGGTTTTGAGAAGCTAAGAAATTGCGCATCATCGAGGAGTTTGACGAGATGCAGCTAGCGCAGAAAAGGTTAAAAAACAAGCTCGATGTCGATCCTTACGGCAAGAAGCTCCCACGTGCTTGGTACTTGGCTTTGCTGCTAAATCTGCCTCTGAGTCCAAACCTGCTCAAGTTGACCCTGATGTTAAACCATTGTCTGCCGGGAGGAGAGTCATGCAAAGGACCATGCTGAAATCCAAAATCCATCGTGTCCGTATAACGGATGCCGATCTCCATTATGAAGGCAGCCTGACGATAGGCTCCGATCTTATGGAGGCTGCCGACATAATGCAGTACGAACAGATCAAGGTTTATAATATTAACAATGGCGCGAGATTTGACACCTACGCCATTGCCGGTCCGGCGGGGGAAGGGGGATATCTGCCTCAACGGGGCGGCTGCTCGAATGGGGGCTCCTGGCGATCTGATAATAATCGCCACCTACTCAAATTATAGCGAAGCTGAAGCCGCAGCGCATAAACCTGTTGTAGTCCTGGTGGATTCGCAAAACAGAAAATGCGCCGACAAGGCAACAATCGATCTGGCTGTAGTTAAATAGGTCGATTTTTTAGCTTGTGACCATCCAGAAACATCTGATAAGTTCGGCCAAAGGCGGGATTACGTTTGCTGAAAAACCGGACTTATTTTATGTGTAGTCACAGAAGCACTTCAAAAACTGAAACGCCGCTCGGCGGCACATCCTTCGACAAGCTCAGGACAAGTTTCCCGCGCCGGTCTCCGTCGAGTTCTCGACGCTTTGTGAGGCGGGGTCGGATGCGTTGGCCTGAAAGAGGAGATTTTTCCAGATGTCAATGAGGAGTTATTTGTTTACGTCCGAATCCGTAACGGAAGGCCATCCCGACAAAGTGGCCGACCAAATCTCGGATGCCGTTCTTGACGCGATTATCGCCGAAGACCAAACTTCGCGTGTCGCCTGTGAAACCCTCGTAACAACCGGGCTCGCTTTTGTCGCCGGCGAGATTACGACCTCCACCTATGTTGATATTCCCCATATTGTTAGAGATACTATAAAAGATATCGGGTACAACGATTCCGCTATGGGTTTCGACTGGGAAACTTGCGCAGTAATTACCAGCATCGACAAACAGTCGCCTGATATTGCGATAGGCGTCAACGCCGGCGAAGGATTATTCGAAGAGCAGGGAGCCGGAGACCAGGGGTTGATGTTCGGCTATGCCTGTAATGAAACGCCTGTGTTCATGCCCATGCCGATTTACTATGCTCATCGGATTTCCCGAAAACTCGCCGAAGTTCGGAAAAACGGAATGGTGGATTTTCTTCGGCCTGATGGAAAAAGCCAGGTAACGGTCGAATATCTCGATCACAAACCTATAAGAGTGGACACAGTAGTTGTAGCCGCCCAACACACGCCGCAGGTGAGTTACTCCAAGTTGCGCGAGGGAATCATAGAAGAGGTCATAAAGAAAGTAATTCCGGAAGGGTTGCTCGACTCGAAAACGAAATACTATATCAATACCACAGGGCGGTTTGTGGTCGGCGGCCCGATGGGGGATTGCGGTCTCACCGGAAGAAAAATCATCGCCGATACATACGGGGGCCAAGGCAGTCACGGCGGGGGCGGCTTTTCGGGTAAGGACCCCTCGAAGGTAGACCGGACCGCGTCCTATATGGCGAGGTATGTTGCCAAAAACATCGTTGCCGCCGACCTTGCGGAGCGGGTGGAAGTTCAGGTTGCGTACAGCATCGGGATAGCTGAGCCTGTCTCGTTGATGATTGACACCTTCGGCACGGGACGCGTTTCCGACGAGAAGATTCAGGAAATTGTCCTGGATCTATTCAGTTTCAAACCAGCGAACATGATAAAGTACTTGAGGCTTACCAGGCCAATATTCAGGAAGACTGCTTGCGGCGGCCATTTCGGAAGGACCGATCCCGACTTTACCTGGGAGAAAACCGATATGATGGAGACCATGAGAGATAAAGCCGGCCTCAGCGCGGTCAAAAAGCAATGCTAAGGGTTTTCAATTTGCCGTGGGCTGTCTCACTGGACATGCCCGCGGCTTTTTCATGCTCTTTTTCCGAGCTGAATGGTGAATAAGGAGAATGAATGGATTTCGATATCAAGGACAAGGGGCTTGTCGAGAAGGGGCGTTCAAGGGTGGAATGGGCTGCGCAATCCATGCCCGTACTGAGGTCGATCCAGAAAAGGTTCGCTTCAGAAAAGCCTTTGGCGGGAATACGGATGGCTGCCTGCCTTCACGTTACCACCGAAACTGCTGCTCTTGCACAGACGCTCCAAGCGGGAGGCGCCGACTTACGCATTTGTGCATCGAACCCATTGAGCACGCAGGACGATGTGGCAGCCTTTCTCTCCATTTCAGAGCGAATTCCCGTTTTTGCCATAAAAGGCGAGGACAAGGAAACCTATTACCGCCACATTCACAATGCGCTTGAACACTCCCCGCAAGTTACGATGGACGACGGCGCCGACCTTGTGGGTATTCTTCATTCCGAGCGAAGAGAGCTTCTCGCAAACGTAATAGGCGGTACGGAAGAGACAACTACCGGGGTAATCCGGCTTCGGAGCATGGCGGAAAAAGGGGTGCTTCAGTACCCGATTGTGGCGGTCAACGATGCGGATACCAAACACCTCTTCGATAACCGCTACGGGACGGGCCAAAGCACGCTGGATGGAATCATCCGGGCTACCAACCGATTGATCGCCGGGGCCAATTTCGTAGTGAGCGGATACGGGTGGTGTGGACGCGGAGTTGCGAAGCGCGCATCGGGAATGGGGGCAAAGGTCATCGTGACTGAAATAAACCCGCTGCGGGCACTGGAGGCCGTTATGGACGGCTATCAGGTCATGTCTATGGAAAAGGCCGCTCCGATTGGCGATTTTTTCTGCACGCTGACCGGCGATATCCATGTGTTGCGCAAAGAACACTTCGAAATGATGAAAGACGGCGCTATCGTAAGCAACTCGGGCCACTTCAACGTCGAGCTAAATCTGGATGATTTGCGTGAAATGTCCTCATCGGTGAGGACCATGCGTGATTTTGTCGAAGAATTCAGGCTGAAAAACGGCACCAGAATCTACGTGCTCGGCGAGGGCCGCCTTATCAATCTGGCTGCCGCCGAGGGCCATCCTTCGAGCGTTATGGATATGAGCTTCGCAAATCAGGCCCTGAGTTCAGAGTATATTGTCAAAAATCATGCCTCCCTGGAAAAACAGGTCTACCGGGTGCCGATGGATATCGACCGCGAAATCGCCCGCCTCAAACTTGCGAGCATGGGAATCGAGATCGACACGATCACCTCGGAACAGGACGCCTACCTGCATTCGTGGGAGATGGGTACTTAGCCAGACATGTTTCCGGCGGGAATTGAATGCGTATGAGCATCAAGAGAAGATCCCCGGTTTTCTGGCTCCTATGCATTCTTTTCCTGACGGGCTGTACCTCAAAGCCTTCTGGCACACCTCTTCAGCCTGCTGAGCAGCCACTGCTTGAACGACTCTCCCCGGCTCAACTGCCTGACTTCCGAGACGATGAGCCGGCCGCATCCCTTCAGTCTGCCATTGAGAAAAGCCTTTCGTGGTATTCCGGGATTCCTGTTGACAGGCAGGTTTGTCTGGGCCGCATACGTGTGCCTGCAGAGGTTATTCGGGAGTCCCTCAAGCATTTTGCCTCTCTTGCGGATTCGGGCCGTCTATGTCCCGACAGGCTTTCGCAGGATTTCGATATCTTTAGGGTGGTCCCTGCGGATAACTCCGGCGGGATGATTCTAACGGGGTATTATGAACCGGTGCTTGCGGGAAGTCTCCAGCCGGGAGTTGAATTTGGTTGTCCGATTTATCCTGTTCCGTCAGATCTTCTCGTGATTGAACTGGACCGCTTCGACGGCCATAAATTCCATGGTGAGCGGTTGGTGGGCCGTTTGGAAAAAAACTTCGTGGTTCCATACTATTCACGCTCCGAAATAGACGGGAAAAAGGTGCTTGAAAAGCACGCGGCACACCCGACCACTCCTCTGGTGTGGCTCAGGGACCCGGTTGACTGTTTCTTTCTGCACATCCAGGGATCCGGAGTGATCAGACTCAATCCGGATGGGCCGAAAATACGGGTGGGGTACGCAGGATCTAACGGGTGGCCATATCACAGCATCGGGAAGGATCTTATCGAGAGCGGGGCGATTTCACCTGATCGGATGTCTATGCAGGCGATAGGCGAGTACTTGAGATCCCATCCGGACAGTGAGAACGATATTATGTGGAAAAACGAGAGCTATGTCTTTTTCAAATGGGTTTCACAAGGCCCGCTCGGTAGCCTCGCGATCGTGCTTACGGCCGGCAGATCAATTGCCGCAGATCCTAACTTCCACCCACCTTGTGCGCCGGCGTTCCTGGTAAGCGAGAAGCCGGTGTACGATTCATCGGGTAAAATCCTCAGATGGGAACGCTTTGGCCGGTGGGTCCTCAACCAGGACACTGGCGGGGCCATTAAGGGACCGGGACGCGTCGATCTTTTCTGTGGGACGGGAGAGGCGGCAGAAAGGATTGCCGGGCCGATGAAGCAGCGGGCCGAGCTATACTATTTCATCAAAAAAGGACTGATCCGCCGGTAGCCGTAATAGCATCCACAAACTATGGTCAGAGCTTGTCTTCCTGCGAATGCTTTTCAAACAGGAAATGGAAAAGTATGCGCATTTCGTCGAACGCGCGGCATAGTGCCGTCATGGCCTGTACAGCCCTTTGCCGTTCCTCTCCGTCAAATAATTCGGGTATAGAGAGCATAGCGATCTGAGCGGAGCGAAAACGGTCTGTAGCACGTTCCGCAAGCGCCCTCAACTGATGCGGAATGTTGTCAGGTTGAGTTTCGGAAATCAGTTTTTCCAGTTCTCGATATTTTTCATCGTATTCTCGAGCCAGTTGTCCTATAATTTGTAAGTGCGGGGAATGATCTTTCATGAAGGCTCCTTTTAAGGAATAAGTTAAATCGATATAACACTTTCCATATGGGTTGCGATATAATTCAATTATCCAAACCTTTGATGGATCATTTATCGTTCTCAAACTTTACACGGTAAAGAAAATATCAACCGGTTCGCGGTGAATTGGCCGCTGAGATGTGTCGAGAGGTTTGCGCGGACCGAGCGCTCCCAGTGGGTTCTTAGTATCCTGACCGATGGTACGGGGCAGTTGCTTTGGCTCCATTCCACCGGCGGAGGGTTTTAAAAATGTTCGTGAAGAATGTCAACGTCTTGCTAACCGAGTGGATCAAACTACCTGTTGAGGGGTTGCCTCCCATTCTTGAGAGAAAACTCCACGAACGGCTTGTTTTTACCAATCCAGACTACGAAATGAGGCACAACAGCGGCGAATGGATCGGCAACATCCCAGCCCAGATAAGCTGCATGAAACAGAAAGGCAGAAATTATCTTATCCCCAGGGGATTCCTCGACCAGTTCGTCGACCTGTGCAAAAGATATCAGGTTCCTTACCGGATGATCGACAAGAGGCGGTTATTCGACCCGATTTCGATCGAATTCCACGGTGAATTGAAGAGCTACCAGCAGGATGCGGCCGAAGCTGTGCTTGAGCACGATTGCTCCACCCTGGTCGGGGGCCATAAGAGCGGCAAAACAGTTATCGCCCTTTATACCATTGCTCAAAGGCGCCAGCCCACACTGATTGTAATTCCAAAAATGGACCTTCTCGATGGCTGGCTGAGGAAGATTTATAGCTTCTTCCAAATTCCAGCCTCGGAGGTGGGTATTTTTTCCGGCGGGACTCACCAGGTCGGAAATCTGATCACGATCGGCCATACGGGCGAAATAATGCGTTACTGGAGAAAAATCTATGACAAAGTCGGATATGTAATCTTCGACGAATCCCAGCGCTGTCCATCGAAGATTCTTACCGGCTTGGCCACGAATTTCGACTGCCGCTACGTATTGGGGCTATCGAACACTTTGCAGCGAAAAGACCGCCTTTTAAAGCTGATTCATTTTTATCTTGGCGATGTCGTTTACTCGATCGATGAAAAAGACGCACGTGAAGGACGCGGCGTTATTTCGGGAACCATAATAGCCCGTCAAACGGATTTTAACTACCCGTATAATTCCAGGGCGGATTACCAGCCGATGCTCAGGGACCTCATGATGGATCCCGCAAGAAACCGCAAAATCGCAGACGATGTGGAAATCGAACTTCAAAAAGGAGTAGAGCGGGTCCTTGTGCTTTCCGGAGGAGAGGAACAGGACGGTGCATTGAGCGCCGAGTTGAGTCAGCGCGGTATAAAGGCCTTTTCCTATAACCAGTTTTACGCCAATCCTAAGATTGTGAACGATGATGGACGGAACAACGATGTTCCGCAGGCCGGAGATTTGCAAGGCAAGGTTTTGTTTATTTCCCCACGCGTTATTCTTCAGGGTTCGCACACCCTGAAAACTCATGTGGTTTTCCTGGCAGTGCCGGTCCATTTCCAGAAAAACCTTTTCAACGCCATAAGGGATGTTTGCCAGGATGGAGACGCAGGCGACAACCGCCTTACCATCTATGATTACGTTGATACCAGAGTAGGAATACTCGATAATTATTTTCGCATGCGAAGCTACAACTACGGCGTTCATCCTGACCTGCTGCTCAATGGCCAAATGGGCGTTCCAGAGGCTGGGCGGTAATTCAAAAACTCCTCTCGCCTGCCGTACCTGATAAAATCCAATGCCGGAAAATCTGGTCGCAATCGCTCCATTTCTTCGCTCCTGCCAACATCTGGTAACCCTTGGCATTCGTCCCTCCTTGGGAGACTATACCTCCGGGCAAAGGGAAATGCTGCTTTCAGCCAGCCAAATTTTCTTTCCCACTCAACGGTTTGTCAGGATTCTGCAGGCGGCCGGGAAAAAAACATTTCCCAGCGCGTTCGCGTACAGCGTTCAAAGATCCAGGCTGATACAGGAAGTTTTGTTTCAGTTTCTCAAGTGTCCTCATCCCTTCACGCGCATCTATTACGGACGCCAAAAAAGCTCGATCCTCGAAGATTTTTCTTTTCCATTTCGAGCTATGAGTCAGAAGACGCCGGGCATCAAACGGCCGGTATCGAATGCTGATGATCTGCGGGTCCTGTGTGATATTTATAACCCTTTGATAATTCAAGAAGTGTTAGATTGCGAAGAGTGCTTTCTGCTCGTTTTCGTCAATTACACATGCGTTGGGATAATAAAAAGAGTTTCGAGTGGGGCGCAGGGCGAATTCGAGAGCCACCCAATCTCATCCAACCAGAAGTTAGAGCAGGCGATAGGTCTGGAATTTTTCAGCAGGGAAATCGTGTGCTGTCTTGAAAAGTTGCTTAGATCGCTGCAGATCAATGACATTGCGGTAGAAATCTGTACAACCCGTCGAGGTTGGTACCTGGTTGAACTGGCTCGCCCCCCACTTTCATGGCAGACCCCCGACGGCGTACATAACAGGTTTAAACTCATTTCCAGCTTGATCGAGTCCAATAAGTTCTAAATTCAACTACGTTTTTTGCGCCACGATTTATAGAATCTTGTGGAATTTGTATTGACCGGTCAATTAGAATTACGTGAATTTTCCGTAAAATATCTTGAAAGGAATACTTTAATGATGTTGAGAAGGGTAATGCTGATATGCTTTGTGGTCTTTGGCGTCTGCACAGGACTGGCTCCATCCGCGCTTCCGGATGAAGGCAAGGAATGTCCGCTTATTTCCCCGCAGTCGCAGCCTTTCGTGCAGCGCACGCTTGAGTCGAAACCCAATGACCTTTTCGTTGTGCTCAAAAATGGACTGACGATGCTCGTTCATCAACAGCCCGAGGCTGAAGTCGTTTCCGCCCAGGTGTTCGTTCGCGCCGGCTCCGCACTCGAGGGAAAGTACATGCGGGCAGGTCTTTCCCATTATCTCGAGCACATAGTGGCCGGAGGAACGACGCGCTCGTTTACTGAAGAAGAGGCCAAGGAACGCATCAGGGCGATGGGGGGTAAAACGAATGCTTACACCAGCTTTGACAGGACGGTGTACTACATCAACACAGGGGCCGGCCACTGGCAGGATGCCCTCGATCTGTTGCTTTCCTATGTTTCTGAAAATGTTGTGGACCCCAAAGAGGTTGCCAGGGAAAAGAAGGTGATCCAGCAAGAAATGAAAATGGGGGAGAGCAACCCGAATACGGAGTTGTGGAAGCTATTCGTACAGACGGCATACCAAAAAAATCCGGTTCGATATCCGGTGATCGGGTATGAAGAAGTTTTCGTTCAACAGAGCCGGGAGGCCCTGGTGGACTATTATCAGCAGCGCTACCAGCCGGAAAACGTGGTGGTAGCCATATCCGGCAATGTTCAGGCTAGCGAAGTCCTTCAGTTTGTGGCGGAAAAGACCAAGAATTTTCTTCCCAGAACCTCCGATCCGGTGGTCTTGCCGGAGGAGCCTCTGCAGGGAAGTGTCCGGTGGGAGGAAAAAGAAGTTCCGATAGTCAGGCTGGTACAGGCAATGATCGGATTTCCATCGGTAAATGCTTATGAAAAAGACCTCTACGCTCTGGACGTACTTGCGCAGGTGATGGGCGAGGGCGAGACCTGCCGCCTGCATTGCCGTCTGAAAGAAGATCAGAACAAAGTTTTCAGCATCAGCGCCTCGAACTGGACGCCTGCTTTTGTGCGTGGCCAGTTTATTATTTCGGTGTCCCTGGCTCCTTCTCAGTGGCCCTCGGCGCTAAAGGACATCGAGGAAGAAGTCGATCTCTTCAGGACCACTCCTATCAGCGCAGTGGAGTTGGATAAAGCCAAAAAAACGGCCATTGCCCAACACGTTTTCGAAAAAGAATCCGTTTCAGCCAGGGCAGCCACCCTTGCTTCATCCTATTTACTCTCCGGGAACCCTTACTTCGACGACGAGTATGTCGACGGGGTGCGTGCCGTAACGGTGGAAGAGGTTCAGGCGGTGGCTCAGCGATACCTGGTGCATAACCGCATGAACGTTGCGGTGATAAAGCCTTCGCACACAGAGGTTCAGAATGCCGCCGCCGAATGCCCGCCTTCGAACACTCCGCCGGTCGAATTCAACCGGATGAAAAACGGGTTGAAAACGCTGATCAAGCAGGATACCAACCTTCCTATGGTAACCCTGCAACTTTTCGGGACCGGTGGCCTTTCACTGGAAACCCTGGATCGTCCCGGGCTCTCCTTGTTTACGGCCGGGTTATTGACCGCCGGGACGAAATCCATGCAAAAACTCGATTTACTGAGAAAAGTGGAGAATGCCGGCGGCGAAATGAGTGTCCAATCGGATAACAACACCTTCCATATTTCCATGAAGGTGCTCAAAGAAGACTTCGACTGGGCCGTTGACCTTCTTGCCGATATTGCCCAGAACTCCCAGTTTCCCAAAGACGAGATCGAAAAGCAGAGGCAGGACACCCTGATTGCCATAAGAAAGCTCGATGAGAGCTGGCAGGCTGAGGTGATGCGACTGTTCAAGAAAAACTATTTCGAGAAAACTTCCTATGTGAACGACAAGCTGGGCACAGCGGAGTCAGTCGGGTCGTTTACCCGTGAGGAGATAATTGCATTCTACCGCAAAATGGTGAATCCGACTCATTCCGTCCTGGCGATTTACGGCGATATAGATCCGGAAAAGGCCGGGAAACTGGTGCAGGAAAAATTCGGTAAATGGAGTGGCACACCGGTTAAAAAGCCAATGCCCAACGAGACTCATCGGATCGCCGAAAATCATACCGTCGAGATAAAAAACGAAAAGAACAGTTCGGGGCTTTTCATCGGCACAAACGGTCTGGATATCAACGACGCCGAACGGCCTGTGCTTGATGTGCTTACTTCGGTGCTCTCAGGAGGAGGTTCTCCGGCGGGCAGGATATTCGACGCTCTCCGAGGTGGGGACCAGACCCTGGTCTACACGGTGAGTACTTTCCCATTTTACGGGAAAAGCGCCGGATTTTTCGGGGTCATCACGCAGACCACGATGGCGAATCTGCCCAAGGTGGAGGAAGTGATTCAGCAAAACCTGAAGCGGCTCAAGGATGAACCTGTTCCGCAAAGCGAACTCCAGAAGGCCAAGGAGACCATGCTCGTGGGCCTGAAGCTCTCCAGGGAGACGCTCAGCAGCGAGGCGTCGGACGCGGCGCTCAATGAAGTGCTGGGCCTCGGGTGGGACTACGGTCAACACTATCCGGATCTGGTCGAGGCTGTCACCGCCGACCAGGTAAGAGATCTGGCCCGCAAGCTTTTTACCTATACCCTGATAGCGAGGACCCTGCCCGAGCGGCCCGTGGAGATACTTGCATCCCCGCCTCCCGTTAGAAGTGACGTGCAGATGTGAGAGCGATTGCTTACATTAGAAATATAGGCCATATATGTCTTATGAGACCTATATTTCTTACTCACTGGGCAGGGCAAAGGAACAGTTTTCCGTCAAAGCAAAGCTTGTTTAGTTTTCCCTGTTTCTGAAGTCTTCGTGATTCCTGTTCCACTCTTTTTTCCGGGACCCCGAGAGAGGCGGCCAGTTCAGCAACAGTGCAGGGCCGCCTCTCCACCGTCTCGATTATGCGTTGACCCATTTTTTCTTCGCCCCAGTCCTGCTTATCCGCCTCGAATACGCCCACTATCTCCGCGTTGAGCGAACTGAAAAAGGAGGCTGCCCACGCCATTCGCGCATCGGTGAGGCCCTTGGTTCCGGTGCGTGCCGGAGGGCGGACAACCGTGTTCAGTTCGATCTTATCCGGCCTTATGGAGTCGATGACCTTCGCCAGCGCCGAAAGCTCTCCGGGACTGTCGTTGACTCCTGAGACCAGCGCTATTTCAACATGTAACCGTCCTTTGTATTCCTTCCGAAAAGCCCGCATTCCCTCGATGATCTGCTCCGGTTGCATGGATGGATGAGGTCTATTGATATTGCGGAAAACGGTGGAAGTGACGGCATCCAGAGAGGGGACCACTCGGTCGGCTTTCAAGAGGCAGCGTCTCACCTCCGGTTCCCACAAAAGAGAGCCGTTGGTGAGCACGATTAAAGGAAACCGGGGGTAAGTCTTCTTAACTGCGGCAATAAGCTCTCCCAGGCCCTCATAAAGCGTTGGTTCGCCGGCGCCCGACAAGGTCAGGACGTCCGTTGCGCCGGGATGGAGGCGAAAAAAGTCGCTCAATTCTGCGAGGATTTCTGATGGGTCGACGAAATTCTCTCTAGTTACGCTCAGACGCGTAGTAGGTCCTGACTCGCAGTAAATGCAATCGAAAGAACATGTCTTGGGTGGGACGACGTCTATTCCTAGGGATCGTCCCAGCCGCCGCGATGGTACAGGACCGAATATTGAGCTCATGCGAAATTATATAAGTTGGAAAATCCTTTGTCAACTTTGCGGCTTCGGCGTTTTTGCTTCCAAAATAAGCAAAAATATTTTAATTATTATAAGTTTAGACTTGAGCTACAGAAATTAGTTGTTCACCAAAGGGAGATAACGGGATGCGAAGCGATCTAATGAAGAAAGGTGTGGAGAAAGCTCCTCATCGGTCACTTTTCAAGGCTATGGGCTACACTCAGTCGGAAATCGACAGGCCTCTCATAGGCGTTGTCAACTCAGCCAACGAAATTATTCCGGGTCACATCCACCTGGACAAAATAGCCCAAGGGGTCAAGGCAGGCATCCGGCTGGCCGGCGGAACTCCCGTCGAGTTCAGCACCATCGGTGTTTGCGACGGCATCGCCATGAATCATGCCGGAATGCGCTACTCCCTGGCAAGCCGCGAGTTAATAGCCGATTCCGTTGAAATAATGGCCATGGCTCACCCTTTCGATGGATTGGTCATGATTCCGAATTGCGACAAGATCATACCCGGAATGATGATGGCCGCGCTTAGACTTAACATTCCGACAATTCTCATAAGCGGTGGCCCAATGCTGGCTGGTCACGTGGGTGGAAAACCGGTGGATCTCATAACGGTTTTTGAAGGCGTGGGTGCGCTTAAGGCGGGACAGATCTCCCAGCATGAACTGGAAGAGTTGGAAGACCATGCCTGTCCGGGATGCGGTTCGTGCGCGGGCATGTTTACGGCAAATTCAATGAATTGCCTGGCTGAGGCCCTGGGATTAGGATTGCCCGGCAACGGAACGATCCCTGCGGTTACCGGGGCCAGGGTGCGTCTTGCCAAAGAAGCCGGGATGCAGATAATGAACCTTTTGGCCAAGGACCTAAAACCGCGCGACATCGCAACCAGGGTGGCTTTCGAAAACGCAATAGCGGTGGACATGGCCCTTGGCTGTTCCACAAACACGGTTCTTCACGTTCCGGCAATTGCTAATGAAGCCGGAATCCGCCTCGATCTTGGCGTTTTCAACGAGATCAGCGCCCGTACGCCTCACCTTTGTAGTCTGCGACCTGGTGGAGCGCATTTCCTGGAAGACCTAAACTCGGCCGGGGGCGTACAGGCCGTAATGAAGGAGCTTTCGCGCCGCGAGTTGATAAATCCGGCTCCTCTCACCGTTACGGGAAAGTCCGTGGGTGAGAACCTTAGAGGAGCGAATGTTGTTCGGCCCGATGTTATCCGGCCGCTCGAAAATCCATATCATGACCAGGGAGGGATCGCTGTTCTCTACGGGAACCTCGCGCCGGAAGGATGTGTGGTCAAACAGTCGGCGGTTGCGCCGGAGATGCTTACGAGGAAGGGCAGGGCGCGCGTGTTCGAAAGCGAGTCCGATGCGGCTGACGCTATTTTGGATGGCCGGATCGTAGCGGGAGATGTGGTGGTTATCCGTTACGAAGGTCCCAAAGGGGGCCCGGGGATGCAGGAGATGTTAACCCCGACTGCAGCAATTGTTGGGCGTGGCCTGGGACTGGATGTGGCGCTCATAACCGATGGACGGTTCAGCGGAGGCACGACGGGGGCTGCCATAGGGCATATTTCCCCAGAGGCGGCTGTTGGCGGTCCGATTGCATTGATCGAAGAAGGGGATGAAATCTTCGTGGATATCCCGAACAAAAAACTGGAGCTGCTGGTGGACGATGCGGTGCTGGCAAATCGAAGGAAAGCATGGAAGCCTCATGAGCCGAGAATTAAGCACGGATACCTTGCCAGATACGCTCGTATGGTCACCTCTGGTTCCAGCGGCGCTATTTTCCTTAACGAATAGAATTCACGGCAGCGGGAACCAAGAAGCGAGGGAGCTTTTTGCGTACTGCTAATCGCGGCCGGCATTCTTGCAAGGGTTTGATGTGGGCTATGTTTTCAGCCTAGCTGACACCGAGAGCCATGAGAACTGGTTTCGTTCCCCTCAAGGGCAAAGGGCGTTGGCGTTCGAACGAGAGCTTTTCGGGAAGATATGGACGCCCGTTTCCCCGCAGCGATTTCTGGAGGTAGGTTGCGGGAGCGGTGTTTTCCTGGAGTGGTTCGAGTCGCAAGGACATATGGTGGCCGGGCTTGAGCCTTCGAGCTCGGCCCTTGAGCTTGCGCGCAGGCGTCTTGGCCCCAAAGTGCGGTTGGATCAGGGATTTGCTGAAAACCTGCCCTACGATGACAACGAATTCGATACAGTGGCCCTGATAACCTCCCTGGAATTCGTTGACGACCCGGACCTGGCGCTTAAAGAAGCCTGCCGCGTCGCGCGCCGCAATGTGCTGCTCGGCGTCTTGAACAAGTATTCCATTGGTCGACTCCACTATAGCATCCAAAGATTCTGGAAAGACTCGGTTTACAGCCGCGCGAGGTTTTTCAGCGTTTTTCAGCTTCACAGAATGATCACGGGAATTCTTGCAGGCTCCGTTCCAATTGAATGGCGAACGTGCTTTTCCTTACCGCTACCATTGCTTCGATACATTCATCTTGTGGAGCGAATTCCTCTGTTGCAACGGCATCCTTTCGGGCATTTCATCGCAATGCGGATCGATATGCGATGCCGTGTTCGCACGCTGCAGACACCTGTATTCGATGAAATCCCCGCCGGAGCCAAAGTTTCGATTCAGTCTTTAGGTTGCTGGCGGGCTTCTGGAGGCGCACCTGAAAGTTCGGTTAATGGGTGAGCAGATGAATGGGAAAAACAGCAGGACGAGTTGAGGCTTTACCCTCTTACCGTGCACCGGCTCTCTTAGCGATTCCCTTTCTCACCTGCAGTTTTATTCTAAAGGACTTAGCGTGAAAGAGGCAATGTTCTACAGACGGCTTGATGGAAACCGGGTGCACTGTTTTCTTTGCTCGCAGCACTGCCGTATCGAGCCGGATGAGACCGGAAAATGCGGGGTGCGTCAAAACAGGGAAGGCAAGCTATGGAGCCTGGTTTACGGGAAATTGATCGCCCAGCATGTCGACCCTGTCGAAAAAAAGCCGCTGTTTCATTTCTTTCCCGGCACGACGAGTTATTCGATTGCCACTGCCGGGTGCAATTTCGAATGCCTGTTCTGCCAGAACGCCGACATGTCGCAGTCCCCCGGAAACCACGGATGGATCTACGGCCGGAGCGTCAGCGCTGAAGAAATTGCAGACCACGCCCAAAAAGAGGGATGTGCCACAATCTCCTATACGTACACCGAGCCCACCATCTTTATGGAATATGCTCTCGACGTCGCTGCCCCGGCAAAAGAGCGCGGACTTGCCAACGTTTTCGTATCCAACGGCTACATGAGCAAAGAGGCGTTGGATACGGTCGCCCCTTTTCTAGGAGCTGCCAACGTGGACCTCAAGAGCTTCAATGACGCTTTCTACCGGGAAAAGTGCGGCGCTCGCCTCAAGCCGGTTCTAATGACTCTAGAGGGCATGAAAAGGAAAGGCATATGGCTTGAGGTGACTACGCTCATTATCCCGGGGTTGAACGACAGCGAAGTTGAGTTGAAGGAGCTTGCCCAATTTCTGGTCGGCCTGGGGCCTGAAACTCCCTGGCACGTCAGCCGATTTCATCCTGCATTTCATATGACCGACAGAGGGCTCACGCCGGTCGAAACAATCAGAAGAGCGAGGCAAACAGGGCTCGAAGCGGGCCTTCATTACGTCTATACAGGGAATGTGCCCGGAGAAAGCGGCGAGAATACCTTCTGTCACAACTGCGGAGCCGTGCTGATAACCCGAATCGGCTATTCCATCAGAAAGCAGAACCTGAAGCATGGCGCCTGCGAAAAATGCGGAACGGTACTGGCGGGGGTCGGACTGGATTGAGTACTAACAGACAAGAGTTGCTTCGCGAGGTATACGACAGGCTATTCGCCTTTTTTGGTCCCCAGCGATGGTGGCCTGCAGAGACTCAGTTCGAGGTCATACTTGGTGCGATACTGACGCAGAATACCGCATGGAAAAATGTGGCCACGGCGATCGGCAACCTACGCCGCTATGACCTGTTGCGCTTCGAAGGCCTTTGCGGGCTTAGCGCACAGGAACTCGCAGTGCTCATTCGCTCATCGGGCTTCTATAACGAAAAAGCTAAGAAGATAAAGGCCTTCTGCAATGATATCCTGACAAAATGGGATGGCCGTTTAGAAGAATTCCTGTCCCGGGATATGGAAGAACTGCGGACCGATCTTCTGGGAATCAGGGGCATCGGCCCGGAGACCGCCGACAGCATTGTCTTGTATGCCGCTTTAAAACCATCTTTTGTCGTGGATACATATACCTACCGAATTTTCTCAAGACATGGATGGGTAGGGGAGTCGATTTCTTACGACGAGCTGCGGGAATACTTCATGGGGGCAATGGAGCCCGATGTGCAGCTTTTTCAGGAATTCCATGCCCTGCTGGTTCGAACCGGGCATCTTTACTGCCGTAAAACTGCCATGTGCCAATCCTGCCCCTTGAATGTTCTTTTCACTCAATGAGCTGAAATTTACTGCTCCCTACAGTATTTTATAATTGAAAATAATGTGTTTCACCCATTACACTCTCGCCCCAATGCTTCATAATTACTACGATTAGGTGTTTTGTCCCAAGATACCGAGCGGTGGCCTGGTGCGATCCAATCAGGTTGGCTTTTGAGCTAACAGACAAGTTTGGCCGGTCTCTGTGCGATACCGGCGTCTGGGGGCTCAAGACGGTGTTGTCTGCAAGGACATCGAGAAAGGAATGACTATGGATACCTGCGGAAACGATCTATGTGGATGGGAACTTAATAACCCCGACCATGACATTTTTGATATTCAGGTCGTCGAGGTTTTTGGAGGCTGCAGGAATTGTGAACAAGTGGCTGAATGCAGCTTGCCATGTGAATCGGTGCGGCGCCTGGTGCCGAGAGAGGGCAGGATTGTCGGACTGGGCCATGAAAAGGAAGAGGGTAAACCCAGGATGAGCTACTTTGCGCTTTTGAACCGGAATGAGGTGAAGTTCATCGAACTGCGCACGCCGGATCATTACTGGGCAAAGGCGGGCTACATATCTCATGAGCAGGTGCCGGCCTGGGCCTTGTCGAGATTGAATCAGGAAAATCAAGTCGTCCCCGGCGCCTGAGAGCGGCTGAGAGCAGAAGCGGCATATGGAAGGGAATTTCAAATTGATGGACAATCCGGTATTTGATTTCTGGAACAAGCTCATGGTCGATATGTGGACGAAATCTGCCATGCCTTCCGTGCTTCCATACGCCTGGCTGGCACAGTCGGACAAACTGAAAGTCCCATGGCAAATGCCTCTGAATATGAGCCAGGCCATATCCGATTCCTTTTCCGCCTTCACGGGAGACAAAAAACACGGTTCCGGTGACGGCGAGTCTCTTGCCGAGCTCGTATCGAACCTGATGCAAAAAGGGTTCGAGGGATATGTGGAGATCCAGAAGAAATGGCTCGACGATGTGCGCAAAGGCGCCTCTCCAGTCCATGACATGGAATCTTTGAGCCGTACGCCGTTGATCTGGCTTGAGTCTATCGGGAAGTTTCTTGGTATGATTCAAAATGCCGGCGCGAACGATTCTTCGCAGGATCTTCTCGGCAAGTACACCGCCTTTTCCGAGAAAATGAGCGAACTTCTGTATCAGCTTTATGTTCCAATGGACAAAGCATCGAAAGCCCTGGCCGAAACCATGGGCGAGGTACGTGCGGAAGGTAAGATCCCTGAGAATATCGAAGAAGCGTCCGGCGTCTGGTTTTCCGTGCTTGAGAGTTCCTACCTGGATCTGTTCAAGTCGCCCCGCTACACCAAATTGCTGCATGAAACAGCGGATGCCTACGAACAATACTGTCAGATTCGGCGGCGGGTGTATGGCCCTTCAAAAGCCGGTCCAAAGCCTCAGGGCGTGGGAATGGACGCACTATCCGATGAAATAAGCAAACTTAGAGAAAAACTCGAAGAACTCCTGCAGAGAGTGGATTCGCAAACCAGCCAACCCACCGGGGAACACTGAAGAGAGAGTGAGACGGGGTGACGTCCCTGCATCACCTCGTCTCCTTATCTTCGCCTCATAACTTCTTGGGCGCTGTGGTTTTACTGGATGCGCGCCGCTTGGGCTTGGCGGCGCCGGTTTTTGTCACCTTAGCGGCTTTCTCGGTTGGGGGAACTAGGATAAGCGGGTTGTGCGGCGATGCCGACTCGATTTTTCCTTCTTCGCCCATGAGCCAGTTCCGATTCTCCACAAGCTGCTGTCCACTGGTATCCACATTGGTTACCGGCTCCACGAGCGCTTCCGGAATTGTCTCAACTGCCTCCTCCGTCGTGCCTGGGTAACCAGGTCCGGCCTCTTGTTCTCCTTTCGCTTCGAAACAGGGCGCTGCGGCGTCAACGGCCTCATCCAGATCCATCTGGAACCGGACCGGACCTCTACACATTTTGGGTGGCTCTGTTGGAGGCATCCCGGGCAGAGGAAAATTAAGGTGAAGCGCACATGGCGAGGTCGGCATCGACCACGAGGTAGCGATGGACGCATGGCCCTTCGGGAATACACATACTTCAGCGTCGATATAGTCGAGCGCGGCAAGTGAGGCTTCTTTGTCAACCAGGTCGTCCCCGTCTGCAATGCAGATAAGCCATGGTGTTTTCTTCTCTTCAATTCGCTTCAAATTAAGCTTTCGGCCGAAAAGGGTGAAGGGCAGAGTTCCCTCCTCATCGATTGGAATCGAATAGGAAGCAAAACTCATCTTGGTAATGTTAAGAGGTATATCCTTTTGAGAATGGGACAGCCAGTAACTGACCGCCGCTGCCGTCTTGCTGATTCTCGGCCGTGGAGTTGCCTGGCTGTCAAACATGGCGATGTCGCGATGGAAAGAGGCGATCGGTGACTCGGTCTCCAGGTTTTGCAGCTTGTAAACCCATGACAAGATAGAGCCGTCAATAACGGTGTTTCCGTCAGGGGACATTTTTTGAGAATACTTAATGTCTCTGAACCTGAGAGGGATACCTTTCATGTAATTTACCAAAGCTTTGCTCCTGCTCCCGTCCACCGGAGTCACGCAGGTAATCATTGCGTCGACGAGGCCATCGAGTTCACCGGATAGTAGCGCATTGAGAGTCATTAAGCCGCCCTGGCAGAAACCGTTCAGGGTGACCGGCTTGTTGTGCCTTGCCATCAGTTCCTGACAGAAGAAACGTATGTCGAGAGCGTCATCTTCTCCGGTCATGGTTCGAACTGCGGCGGTCGTATCGATATCTTTGACCAGGCGAACGTAAGTCGGGATCCCCTGATTTGCATAACAATGGACATAGCTCTTCTGCTCTGCGGGCAAAAAGGCCAAAATATTAGGGCCCAGGGCATAGGGAGGGACGATCAGAATTGGTTTGCTTCTGGGCGTTACCCCCTTTAGGTTTGGGAGTACCTGATAGACGTCGAAACGCTCGGTTTCGGCCACCTTCAAGTAGCCGCCGTTGTCCAGGTGAAAGCCGAATTCGGCTTTGATCTCTTCAATGGCCTTCGGGTATTCATGAAGGGTTACCTTGAGAACCTCCTGAAGCCTGCTGGCAAAATTGTACAGGCAGTCTTCATCTTCGAATGAATTCATCCAGGCTAAAAAACTTTTGCTCAGCGTACTGTAAAAAAAACTGTTCATGGCTCGCAGGCTGCCCGTCATCGCGGCGCCGGCAAGCCGGACATTCAGCTTGAACAATTCACTGTAGTCTTCCAGATTCTCAGCGGGAGAGTTCGCGGACAGCTTTTCTTCCTCAGTTGTTGTGAAAGCATTCAGAGCATTCACCGACGGCGCCATAAATGCCATGACGTATCTGAACATTCCGTTCCAGTAATCCTGGGCCGCAATTGTCTGAGCGAAAGCCGCCCGACCGAGTTTAGGAGCGACTCGCATGGATTTGTACGTTAAAGAAGCCGCTGTGCTAAACATTTCGTAAGGCGCGCTGAAGTAGTTTTGCATCTTTTCCCCCTGTATCCCACGATGTTATCCTCTGGGATGTAAAAGGTTTGGCCGCCTCCATAAGGGTATGATTTTATAAGCCCCCCGGCTCTATTTTCTCGAAAGGAATGCTTGAGGAGAACGTGCGATATTGTTGCTATTTCAGGTTCAGCTTAAGAAAAAGGAGAGATAGAATGATAGGCTCTTGTCCCCTCGAGAAAACACCACCATGATACCAACTTGTGGGATCGATGTCAATTTGTCGGGATTTTGGCACACGGAGTAACCCTGGTCTTAAGAGGCAATTTTTGCACGGTGACATAGGCGTTTAAGGCCCAAATTCTGCTTTTCGGCAATTAGAGTGGGCGGGCTGCCTGCGGATACAGGACAACTAAATTTCATGAGGCTGAAGAATTTTCTTGCTATTTTCGTTTCCGATTGATAAAGAGTATTCAATTTTGGTCAAGGGACGAGATTATGAATCATTACTGCAATACTGCAAATTTCTGGTTTTGGTGGCTTATCTGGGAGGTGCGCGCCTGACGGGATAGCCATCAGTTCGAATTAGAATTACCTGCTGGGACCGTGGGCTGCACAAAGGCTCACGGTCCTTTTGTTTTTGTGGGAAGGGACCGTGGACAGACTCTGCGGTCCCTTTCCTTTTGTGAGGTTCGGGCCGCGAAAAGGAGGCAAAAGGTGCTTGTCGTAATGAAAAGAGGGGCCACAACTGAAGAAATTGAGGCGGTTGTCTCCGTCATTGAGCAAAAGGGCTACATTGCCAGGTCAATTCCGGGTGGAGAACGGGTGGCAATTTGCGTTCTCCACAATGACGGTCCGGTGGATGCCTCATCATTCCTGCAACTTCCAGCAGTGAAAGAGGTTATTCCGGTGACCCGGCCGTACAAACTGGTGAGCCGGGAATCTCAGGCATGGGACACCACCATAGAAGTTGGCGGAGTCAGGGTTGGTAACGGGCACCTAACAATCATGGCCGGGCCTTGCGCGATAGAGAGCGAGATCCAAGCACTCACAATCGCGCGACTGGTGCAGAAGGCGGGCGCCATGATTTTCAGGGGCGGCGCATTTAAGCCGAGGACCTCGCCTTACGCATTTCAGGGACTGGGAGAGGAGGGGCTCGAAGATCCTGGCGAAGGTGCGCCGGGAAACCGGGATGCCGGTGGTTACCGAGGCAATCGACCATGAAGTCTACGAGATCGTCGAGCAATACGCGGACATAGTCCAGATCGGCGCCAGGAATATGCAGAACTTCAGCCTGCTGCGGCGGGCCGGGAAGTCCCGAAAACCTGTTCTTCTAAAGCGGGGTTTGGCGGCTACTATAGAGGAGTGGCTCATGGCGGCCGAATACGTGATGGAGGGTGGAAATGACAAGGTGATACTGTGCGAGCGCGGAGTCCGCACGTTCGCCCACCACAGCCGCAATACCCTGGACCTTTCCGCCATTCTTGTGGTCAAGCAGGAGAGTCATCTGCCGGTGATCGCAGACCCAAGCCACGCGGCGGGCTTCAGGGACCAGGTGATTCCTCTCAGCCGCGCTGCTGTGGCGGTGGGATGCCATGGTCTGATGGTGGAGGTTCACCATGCTCCTGAAACCGCCCTCAGCGATGGACCTCAGTCGCTTTATCCCGCTCAGTTCGCCGAACTGTGCAAGCAGACGGAGTCCATTTTCAACGTGTACAAAATGTCAACAAACGGATGCCGCGAAAACGGTTATGGCGGTCCCACCGCCCCACCGCGCCACCGCGCCGCAAAACCATAGGAGAAGACGCCCGAAGCCGAAGGCCTCGGGCAAATAGGCTGGCGGTCCCACCGCCCGGGCAAATAGGCCGGCGGTCCCACCGCCGGAAGGAGAAAAACGATGCAATTGGGGTTTTACCCGAAAAGATCTGAATTCCGCGCTATGGCCGAAAAGGGAAACCTTATCCCGGTTTGTCTGGAAGTTCTGGCCGATACGGAGACTCCTGTTTCCGCGCTGGCCAAAATATATGACGGCCATGGGCCGGTATTTCTTCTGGAAAGCATGGAAGGCGGTGAGAGGTGGGGAAGGTACAGCTTCCTTGGAAATTCGGCCACCAGGACGGTCAGAGTTTTCCGCGATGAAGTTGAAATCGAGAGCGGGTCTGAAAAGGAACGCATTGCCCATCACGGGGATCCGCTCAAATCTCTGCGCTCCTTAATGGCTAGGTACAAACCGGTAAAGCTTGCGAGGCTCCCTCGGTTCTGGGGCGGCATGGTCGGATTTTTCACCTATGAGTTCGTATCCTTTTTCGAAGCGATTCAAAGCCGGCTGCCTGCGGACCTTCCGATCGCTCATTTTATCCTCCCGGGACAGCTTTTCATTTTTGATAACCTACGCCACACGCTGAGCCTTGTGGCATACGGGGTTGTCGAAAACGGGGAAGCCGATGAAGCCTATGACAGGGCGGTTGAGACCCTGAAGCAGATGCAAGGCAAACTCAAGGACAAGCCCAAAGTGGTCTCCTGCCATGCGCCTGTCAAATTTCCTTTGGATCATGTTGCCGAACCTGAGAAATATCGTTCCGGGGTTGCTAAAATCAAAGAATACATCAGGGAGGGGGACGTCATCCAGGCGGTTCTCTCACAACAGTTCAGTTGCCCGGCTCTCCCCGATCCCTGGTCACTCTACCGTGCTCAGCGCTTCATAAATCCATCTCCATACCTCTATTTCCTCCATTTTGACGATACGGTCCTGGTTGGTTCGTCTCCGGAAACCATGGTGCGCCTGGAAAACGGCGTCGCCACCCTTCGCCCAATTGCCGGGACTCGCCCTCGCGGCAAAACCGAGCAGCAGGACCGGGAGTTTGCCGATGAGTTGCTGCGGGACGAAAAAGAAAGGGCCGAGCACCTCATGTTGGTGGATCTGGGCAGAAACGACCTCGGTCGAGTGGCTGAAATCGGCACGGTCCAGGTAACCGACCTGATGGTGGTTGAAAGATACTCACACGTAATGCACCTTGTTTCCAACATAAACTGCGATCTGCGTGAAGGGTTGGATGCATTCGACCTCTTCCGCGCCTCTTTCCCGGCAGGGACCCTTTCAGGCGCTCCGAAAGTCAGGGCCATGGAAATCATAGCTGAGTTGGAAGATGAGCCTCGAGGTCCATACGGCGGAGCAATCGGGTATTTTTCTTTCACGGGGAACATGGATCTGGCGATCACCATCCGGACTGCCTGTATTCAAAACGGCAAGCTGACGGTTCGGGCAGGGGCTGGAATAGTCGCCGACTCTGACCCCGAGCGCGAAAACCAGGAAACGGTCAACAAGGCCGAATCCATCCGTAGGGCGCTTCAACTGCTCGAAGGAAGCAGCGGGAGCGAGCTATGCCAGCGATGAACTTTTCGAGCTCCGCGCTCGGCAAAGCGCTAAAAGGAGTTTAATTCCATGCTTTTCATGATCGATAACTACGATTCTTTTACTTACAATCTTTTCCAATATTTCAGGATGCTTGGAGCTGAGGTCGAGGTCGCGAGAAACGATATGGTCTCCGTTGACGATATCGGGAGGCTAGGACCTTCGGCGATCGTAATTTCCCCCGGTCCGTGCAGGCCGGAGGATGCCGGAGTCTCTATTGCCGCCATTCACAGATTTTCCGGAAAAATACCTATCCTCGGAATCTGCCTTGGACACCAAGCGATTGCGGCCGCCTTCGGAGGCGAGGTGGTTCACGCAAAAAGACTTATGCACGGAAAAGTTTCCACGGTCAGCGCGGACGGAAAGTCCATCTATACCGGAATTTCAGAGCCTTTCCAGGCAATGCGCTACCACTCTCTTGCCGTGGCGCCCGAAAGCTTGCCTGAATGCCTGCAGGTCACCGCCAGCTCCGAGGACGGCGAAGTTATGGGAATCCGCCATAAAGAACACCTCACCGAAGGTGTGCAGTTTCATCCGGAATCCATCATGACGCCCGTTGGCAAGCGGCTTTTGAAAAACTTTCTCATGCTTGCAAACGGGCAAAGGGCTTTGGGGGACAAAATATGATACGCGAGTGCCTCAAAAAGCTGATCGGAAAGGTAGACCTGAGCGAGGAGGAAATGGCCGCAGTTGTTGGTGAGATCATGTCGGGCAATGTGACCGACGCTCAAATCGGGGCCATAATGGCAGGGTTGGCCGCCAAGGGCGAGACTTTCTCGGAGCTTGCGGGGGCTGCGCGCGCCATGAGGCGAAAAGCCGCCAGGATCCAAACAAACGCCGATATAGTAGTGGATACATGTGGAACGGGCGGCGATGGTTCAAACACTTTCAATATCTCGACTACGGCGGCCTTCGTTGTTGCTGGGTGCGGCGTTACGGTGGCCAAGCACGGGAACCGCTCGGTTTCGAGCAAGTGCGGCAGTGCCGATGTGCTGGAGACATTAGGTGTAAACCTGGAGGTGGGTGCTGAAGTGGTGGAAGAGGCGGTCAGGCAAATCGGCATAGGGTTCCTTTTCGCGCCGCTCTTTCATGGAGCCATGCGGCATGCAGCCAGGGCGCGAAAGGAGCTGGGGATACGCTCGATTTTCAATATGCTCGGGCCTCTGACAAACCCGGCGGGAGCGAACTGCCAGTTGATCGGCGTCTATGAGCCGGAGCTTACGGAAATGTTCGCGCGCGCGCTCCAGCGTCTGGGAGCCAAGCGCGCCTTCGTCGTTCACGGACATGAAGGGCTGGATGAAATCAGCGTGTGCGCTCCGACCAGGGTCTCCGAATTGAACAACGGATTGATCCGGACTTACGACGTATCTCCCGAACAGCTCCTGGGCCGAACCGCCAACCCGTCGGATATGGCCGGGGGGACGCCGGCTGAAAACGCGCAGATAACCACGAAGATTCTGTCTGGTGAAAAGGGGCCGAGGCGAGATGTCGTTGTGGTCAATGCGGGCGCGGCATTGGTTGCCGCTGGAGTCGCGCATTCTTTCGAAAAGGGTATCGGAATGGCTCAGGCTTCCATTGACGAAGGCAGGGCAATGAAGAAACTTGAAGCGCTCGTCCGGTTCACCGGGCGGAATTAAACGTTGAGATTTGCAAGGATAAGAAAATGTCCGATTTTCTTTCGAAAATTCTCGACCGCAAAAGAGACGAGGTCAGGACTGCGGCAAAACACATGCCGGAGCGGATCCTACGGGGTGAAGCCGAGAAGCCGGTCGCCAGAAGAGGCTTTATTGAGCGGCTTGCCAGGCCGGGTCCTCCGGGGATGAACGTAATCGCCGAAATAAAACGGGCTTCTCCGTCAAAAGGCATAATAAGGGAAAATGTCGATCCGGCTGAATATGCCCGGAAATACGAACTCGGAGGCGCGGCAGCCATCTCCGTGTTAACGGACGGGAACTTTTTCGGCGGGAGTCCCGATGATCTGAGCAAAGTCAAATCTGCGGCCTCACTGCCCACGCTGAGAAAGGATTTCGTGATAAGTTCCTACCAGGTCTATGAATCGGCGGCCATGGGAGCCGATGCGGTATTGCTAATAGTGCGAGCGCTTTTGCCGGAATCTCTGCGAGACCTGTTGTCATTGTGCGCAGGTATCGGTCTGGACGCCCTTGTAGAGGCGCACGATGAAAGTGAGTTCGATACCGCCGTAGAAGCCGGGGCGCGGCTGGTCGGCATAAACAACCGGGACCTGGCGACTTTTCAGACTGACATTTCGACATCCATAGGCATTGCAGGCCGAGTCGCCCGTGCGCGCGGCGATTCTGCAGGCGCGCAAGTCGGCAGGCGGTCCCACCGCCCCGGCCCGGTTCTGGTCTCCGAAAGCGGAATTCACACCCGCTTCGATATCGAGCGGCTCCTTGACGCCGGAATATGGAATTTTTTGATTGGCGAGGGCATCATGAGGTCGGATGACCCCGTAGGCTTTCTGAAGGCTTTGCATGGAGGGGAAGCTTGAAAAAAGGCGGGCAGCATGGTTGTAAGATAGACTGCGGGGCATCTCTTAACAATGTGCCTCGCGCGGAGATTTTGCAAGGGCACACTTTGGCCACCGCTTCTCAGCCGCCGCCAAAGGCAGCGGCAAACCCGGCTGGCGGCCCCGCCCACCCTCAGGTAAAGGTCTGCGGTTTAACCGTGGTGGACGAGGCCGTTGCATGTGCGGAAATGGGCGCGGATGCCATAGGCGTGGTGTTTTATCCTCCGAGCCCGCGTTTGGTAAGCGAGAAAAGAGCTCGGGAAATCAGCGAAAGTCTTCCGGAGCAGGTTTGGAAGGTCGGCGTTTTTGTCGACGAGTCTTTCCAGGCGGTCATGAAAAAGGCTGAATTCTGCCGGTTGAACTGCGTCCAGCTCCATGGGACTGAACCCCCCGAGATGGTTGAAGCGTTCGAGACGGCTGGAATAAGCGTCATCAAATCTCTTTTTGTTAAAAAAAGGCCTTTTTTGTCTGAAGCTTACCGCTACTGTGCCTCGGCGTACCTGATCGAGAGTGGGGGAGGGTTTGTTCCGGGTGGAGGCGGGCTGATCTGGAAATGGGAGGAAGCCGGGGAGTTGGCAGGTAAGTTTCCCTGCATTCTGGCTGGGGGCCTTAGTCCGGAAAACGTTGGCGATGCGATTTATGAATTCGGTCCGGACGCAGTTGACGTTAGTTCCGGTGTGGAATCCGAGCCGGGGCGAAAGGATATCGGTAAAGTGCGGACTTTTATAGAGGCGGTTCGGAATGCGAAACACAAATCCGCCTCTTTTGTAAAGGGGGGCAGGGGGTGTCCAAAGTTCATTCCGTTTCCCCCCCTTTTGTAAAGGTGTTTTGACCGAAGAGAGGGTAACAGGTGTTCAAGGACATAGGTAACACCTTTTGAGAAAAGAAGGCAGGGGATTTGGGTTGAAAGCTTTTTCTGCTCACTGTTCACTGCCCACTGTTCACTCATCGCGGAGCGATGCAGGGAGGATATTCAAATGAAATCGGCGGTGAATGATTTGACAAAATTATCTTCATTTTCTGAGGAAAAATCGGCCCAACCGGTTGCAGGGGGCCATTTCGGCCCTTACGGCGGGCGCTACGTGGCCGAAACGCTCATGCCCGCGCTGATCGAGCTGGAGCAGGCCTACTTATCAATATGCGCCGAACCGGCTTTTCAGAAGGAATTGAATTTGCTTTTGAAAGACTTCGCCGGAAGGCCCACTCCCCTTTTTCGGGCCGGGAGACTAAGCGCCCATGCCGGTGGGGCAGCCATTTATCTGAAAAGGGAAGACCTTGCGCATACGGGCGCCCATAAAATCAACAACACTCTCGGCCAGGGGCTTCTTGCCAAATGGATGGGCAAGTCCAAGGTGATCGCCGAGACCGGGGCTGGTCAGCACGGAGTCGCTACTGCGACTGTTGCGGCCCTCTTTGGTATGGAATGCAAGATATTCATGGGGACCGAGGATATCTCCAGGCAGGCCCCCAACGTGCAGCGAATGCAATTGCTGGGCGCCGAAATAGTGCCGGTTGATTCGGGTACCGGTACCCTCAAGGACGCAATGAATGAAGCAATGCGGTACTGGGTAAGCTCTGTGCGTGACACTTTCTACATTATCGGTTCGGTTGCCGGTCCCCATCCTTACCCGGTAATGGTGCGCGATTTTCAGCGGGTGATCGGCGATGAGACGAAGGCGCAAATCATGGAAGCCGAGGGCCGGGCGCCGGACATGTTGGTGGCCTGTGTGGGCGGAGGAAGCAACGCGATGGGCCTCTTCTACCCGTTCCTCGATGAGCCGGCGGAAATGGTGGGGGTTGAGGCGGCCGGGCACGGAATCGGCACCGGAAAACACGCCGCGACACTCGGGGCTGGATCGGTCGGCGTTCTTCACGGCTCCAAATCCTACGTACTGCAGGATGAAAACGGGCAGATCAAGGAGGCGCACTCGATATCTGCGGGTCTCGACTACCCCGGTGTAGGCCCTGAGCATTCATGGCTAAAGGACACGGGCCGTGTGCGCTATGAGAGCGTTTCAGACGAAGAAGCGCTTCGAGCTTTCCATCTGTTGAGTTCGATCGAGGGAATCATCCCCGCCCTTGAGAGCTCTCACGCCGTTGCCCACGCTATGGTCGAAGCAGCCAGACTGCCTGCGGGAAACATCGTCATCGTGAATCTGTCCGGGCGAGGAGACAAGGACCTTGGGATCGTTTCACGTTTTCAGAGCGAGGCGTCCGGAAGAAAGGATAAACTGTCATGAGCAGGATAGAAGAAACATTCAGCAGGTTGCGCGCCAAGGGAGAAAAAGCGCTGGTGGGCTTCATTACGGCCGGAGATCCCGACCTTGGGCGATCCTTGGACATAGCAAGGCAAATGTGCCTCTCCGGGCTTGACCTTCTTGAATTGGGCGTGCCCTTTTCCGACCCGACTGCCGACGGCCCGGTCATACAACGCTCGTCGGCGCGCGCGATCTGCGCCGGGGTGAACATGGGAAGCGTTATCGCAATGGTGCGCAGCATAAGAGAGTTCAGCTCGATTCCCACGGTAATTTTCAGCTACTATAACCCCATTCTGGCATACGGAGCCAAAGAGTTCTACAGGGATGCGGTGGCGGCTGGAGCCGATGGGGTCCTGGTGGTAGATCTCCCGCCGGAAGAATCTGATGAACTGACCGGCGTTTGGGGAAATGGGCTTGATTTTATCCGGCTCGTCGCCCCGACCACCCCTCCGGAGCGCATGGCCCGGATAGCCTCGAAGGCCTCAGGGTTTATCTACCTGGTTTCCATGACGGGGATTACAGGCAGCGGAGGATTAAATCGCGAAGAAATAGCGCGAGTATCGCAGGATTTGAGAAACAACTGCCACGGTCTGCCAATCTGTATCGGGTTTGGAATCTCCACTCCGGATGGCGCCGCAAAAGTGTCGGAGTTTGCAGATGGAGTAGTTGTGGGAAGCGCTTTTGAAAGACTGATCGAATCCAATCCGGAGGATGGAAACATAGCGGGCAGGATAGGGGAGTACGTGGCCTTGCTGAAGAATTCGATTGGGTAGATTCGAGAGACTAAAAGCGATTCACCGCAGAGACGCAGAGGGAACCAAAATTCGACAAGATCGACGAAGGCCTCAGGGCTTAGAAATGGGCATACCTGTTGGCGCTTTTAATCCCGTCCAGTAGGGCTTTTCTATGTGTTCTCTTCTAGCCCTGACCATGCCCCGCCTTTGTGATGGAGTGTAGACGGCTATGACAAAGCTGGCTCAAATCCAATTGGCCAGTATCAAGCCCGGGATACGTTCGAAATGCCGAGTGTTATTTGTCACCAGCACAGCGGCGACCGCCAAAGAGTGTGCGGCGATCATCATGTCCATTTCGCCGAGAAGCCGTCCGGATGTGACCAACTGATGGCGAATGTTGGCGTAATAATCAGCGGCATCAGCTTCCCAAGGCAGCGCTCGAACCATTTTAAGGAACTGGCGCACTCCGATATGCAGCCGATGGCCCTGAGGCAAACGTTTCAGGCCGTACAGCAATTCGGCGCGCGTCATGACAGACACACACACCTTTGAAGGCAGCATGGAGCTTAGCTTTTCTTCGATGATTGGAGAATGTCCCTTGATAACATAGCTCGCCATATCCGTATCCAGCATGTGCAACATTGTCAGGGTCTTTCCTCATCAAACAGTTTGCGTTCCTGTGGCGGCACATTCATCGGACGCTCGGCCATGAAATCCGACGGCACGTCAATGGAGCGCATCAACTCGAAGAAATCCTGCCAGGCTTTGGCCCCGGGACGCTTGGACAATAAAACATCGCCGGTCAGTTCATCGCGCGTGGCGTAAACTTCATCCCCTTCAAAACGGAATTCAGCGGGGAGTCGAACCGCTTGGCTGCTGCCGTTCTTGAAGAGCTTGGCAATCCGTGTTTCGAGCATATCGCACTCCTTAAATAAAAAAGAATATATATCGCAGTATATACTTTTTGCGGCATTCGTCAATGCCTTTCGCACCTCATGATCCTCTTGTCCCCAGCCATCCGGTTTATTGGATATCGAGCGCAGCCTTTAAGCCATTTTCGATCTCACCCATGAAATCAGCGGGGAGACTTCCTATGCGTTCAGTCAGTTTCGATCGATCCAGGGTTGTGACCTGATGGCACAAGGCTTTTCAAAAAATACCGGGTATCAGGTGCCAACGCACTTTGGCGCAATACTCCGTGTAGCCCGGCAAATTTCGGGAAAGGAACTTTTCCTCATCGAATAACCGCCAGACAAGGCCCAGGATCGTGAGGACGGAGGGGATGAGCCCCCAATAGGAGCCGAGCGCCAAAGACGTCCCGATGAAGTACACCGCCGCGCTCGCGTACATCGGGTTTCGCACGATGGCGTACGGACCGGTGGAGATGACTCTTTGATCAGTGGCGACCTCGACGGTTGCGGAGCCGAATGAGTTCTCTTTGAACACCCGGTATACCATCCACATGCCGACGAGTATCAAAAGATCGCCCGTTAGGGAAAGCCACCACGGCACGTTCGACCAGCCGAAACGGCGATCGAGTGCGGGAACGATGAACGCGGCGATAGCCGGGAGCCCCGCACATAACACGACGATCTTTTGGATGGGCCGTTGCTCCGCGGCCGGCCCGAACTTAGTCCTGCTCTCAAGCAGGATCGGGTCTTTCATTATGCAGAGATCGAGAAGGATGCCCGATACGGCGCCTACCCCGAGAAAGACCCAAGCCTGCCAATAATCGACGGTCCCTGCCGAAAGGAACAGCGCGAGTCCCATGAGGACGAAGACCACGACAAGCGTGAGCCACATTTTCACCTTAGGATCTTTCATGGCTCTATTGTGGCACTGAAACAATACAAGCTAAAATCCCTTCGCCTCCGGACATGAAATATGCCGGCAATTTAGCGCCTTCGCAGTCGATCTCCAGAGATTCGATGGACCGATCCGTCACTAAACCGGTTCTTGACCGAAATACCCTAGCTCCAATTGTCGATTTTAATATCATTTGGATAAGGGGCGCCCTTACCGGTTTCGAGAAGCGACTTTAAGCTCATCATAAAGACCCCCCACTTGGTGCTGCAATGGTACATGGACTCCACCGGCTCCTTCCAGCCTTGGTGTTTGAAAAGGATGATAGTATAGTCGCCTTCCTGTTTGAGCTCCCAATTTATTTTTGTGCCGATCCATTCTTCGGGCCCGTCGACCACTTGCCATAGTACGCGCTTGGCGGGATGAAGCTCAAGAACCTTCATGTCGAAAAAACCGTCGGCGCCAAAGCGGAATTGGAGCACTCCGCCGACTTTGCTTTCCCCCTGTGTGTTAGTCCACCAGGCGGAAAGGCCTTCAAGCGTGGTCAACGCCTTATAGGCATCATCCAGCGACAACGATTTGATTCCGACTCTGTGTAGAATATCTGCCATATGCGATTCCTCTCTACTGGTTGTTGACTCCTGTACCAACTTCTAAATGGGTCTTTTATTGATATTGACCTTTCTCTTTTGGCAAGCACCACTCTTCTTTGATTTTGCAGAGTCTCGCCAGCATCTCTTCGTACTCTTTGTTAATTGCTGCTCTTTCCGTCAGGTCGATAGGCTGGATCATGTATCCATGGTGGCCGGGCATTATAATGAAAGGATACGTGCCGCCGAGTTTTCCCCCGCCGATGTCTTCATTGGATACATTGGGGGCGTAGTACATGACGTGTGGGTAGTTCATGGTGACGACACTGTCGCTTTCCTCCGGGTTGAAATAAGTCCTCAGTATGGGGGACAGCATGTACGAGATGCCGGCTCGTTCCGGCGCTTTATAGTATCCCGTCTTGTAACGGTCTTTGATGATTTTCTTCAGTTCGCCTGGAGGAGTACCCTTGGCTTGCATCTCTGCTGCGTCAAAGAAGACACGCATCTGTGCCTTGGCGCCCGCTTTGTCAAAGGAAACCGGGTAGAGAATATCATCTCTATATTCCGTTAAGGCCCAGGACCCCCTGAACGCGTCATCGCCGGTTCGGGCAACAAAAGCGTGGAATCCATTAGCACCCTTGCGGGCAACTTCAAAGCCTTTGTCGGGGTTTAAAGTATATACTGTTGCATTGTCTCTTAGGTGTGGCGGCAGCGCGCTCAGGGCCAACTGAATTTCCAAATCTCGCGGCAGCGGCTCGATTTTATTCATCACCTCGGGGGTCTGTTTATTTTCCGCGCTCGCCGTAAGCGAGAACAAGAGACCTACAATTACTACAATTATCTTTCTCACCTTGGCCTCCTTTTATTTTTAAACTTCAATTCTTCTGGTCAGGCATACTCGCGGTCGGCGCGCAGCAGCCAATGCGGCAACCCCCGACCGCCAGTGGTGCAGGTACCGCCCGTTGCACTGTGCCAAGCCTGCACCGTTAGCTCCCTCAAGCCGGCATCCGCCGGTCGTATTCCTCCCGCAGGCGGCTCCAGCCGTCCCAGAATGGCGCAGGCTCCTTGCCTGTCAAGCGGGCGACGAGCACGTCGAGGTGCATGTGCCAGCCCGCTCCAACTCCCAACAGGGATTTGCGGTCGGGCAACCTGCGATGGATCACGGTGAGCAGCACCTCCTCCCCTTTCGGCTCCAGCTCGAAAGACACCTCGCCGTTGCCTTCCCAGGTGAAGGCGATCTTGCGGGGCGGATCGAGTTCGGTGATCCGGCCCTGCATCCGGGACTCCTCGGAGAAGCCGGCCGGCCGCCGGCCGGGCGGGTTGGTCAGCTCATCGTTGCGCCAGACGAGCTCGAAGGGCGCGCCGGCCTTCATCTCCATTTGGCCGGCCGCCAGCCACTGGCGGCGCAGATCGCTCTCAGTAAGATAGGCCCAGATGCGCTCGATCGGGCCGGGCAGAAGCCGCTGGATCTTCAAGGTGGCAGGCTCGGTCAGCACGCCGTACGCGTCTGGGGTAGTGTCTTCAGTCATTTGTCATCTCCTTTTTTTGGGGGGCGAGGATTTGAGCGCGTCCTCCTCACGGAGGAACCGTTCGAGCACGTCCAGACGGTTGGTCCAGAAACGCTCGTAGAAGCTCAGCCACTGATGGGCAGCGGCAAGCGGTCCGGGGTCGAGGCGGCACAGATGAGTGCGGCCACGCACCTCGCGACGGATCAGGCCGGCGTTCTCCAATACCTTGATGTGTTTCGAGGCGGCCGCGAGTGACATGGCAATGGGTTCGGCAAGCTGGCCGACCGTTCGCTCGCCACTCGCGAGTTCTCGAAGCATCCGCCGGCGCGTGGCGTTGCCGAGGGCGTGAAAGATGGAGTTGATCTGATGTGTCTCTAATTCAACCATATGGTTGAATATAAGTGCGCGTTTTGAGATTGTCTACCGATTTGTTGAATGAGCAGATGGGCGCAGTTGGCGGCGCTGTCATTAAGATGCGCGTCGAGGATGTGTATGTGCAAGGCCACCGGACCTGGCTACGCCTGCATGAAAAGGGCGGCAAATGTCCGCATCATGGTACCGGAATAGAAGGGGGAATGGTGGGCTGAGGAACTGTGAGCGTTCAGCTTTTATTCAGCCTATACCAACCCCTGGATTTATACTGAAAGCCTGAGAAAAACATTCTAGCCCGGTTGTATTGGTGGTTTGAAGGCTTGCGGTGGGGTGACAAATGTTTGAATTTCAGGATGGCCACCATGCCGGACAGAACTCCATTGCGAGGTAATTGTTGAAGGATTTCGGTCTTAGGCTTGAGGGGGTAGCTGCGACACGTAGCAAAATTGGATGGTAAGCGATGACAAGAACAAGAATAAAAACGGCAGGACCATACGTAGCGAGCCGACCCTGCCGTTTTCGTTTGTCCATACGCAATGAATTATCACGAATACTTTCTTTTGAGCCCGAATAAGCCAATCAAGCCGGAACCGAAGAGCCAGACCGCGTCGGCGAGCGAGAAGCGAAACACTGTTCTCCGCTTCTCGCTCCCCGCTTACTGCTTCTGGATATCAACTACTCAATGGTTACGGACTTCGAAGTTGACGAACTCTTGCCAAAGGCGTTGGTAGCCGTTACGGTAAATGTATACTTCTTCCCGCTTGTCAGGTTCGTCACGAGGTGGGATAGCGAAGCCGATCCATCGTTTTGGTCCACACCTCCTTTAGGATTCGAGGTCACGGTAAAGATGGCAGGGCTGCCTCCATCCGATTTCTCCGTAAAGTTCACCGTCGCTTGCCCAGTGCCCACCGTTATGATCCCAATTATCGGCGGAGCTGGCTTTGTTGCGGGCGTTACTGAATTGCTGGCAGGATTCGAAGCCGGACCGGTCCCAATCTTGTTCGTCGCCGTAACCGCGAAGGTATAGGGCGTCCCGTTTGTCAGCCCCTTTACGGTTATGGGACTTTTAGTGCCTTTGCCCGTGATACCGTCGGGGTGGGTAGCGTCCGGGCTTGAGGTCACTGTGTAGCCGGTTACGGCGCTTCCGTTTGTGGCCGCTTGCGTGAAGCTGACCGCCGCCTGAGCGTTTCCCGGCGTCGCGCTCACCTCAGTCGGAGCGCCGGGAAGGCTGGCGGTTTTAGTGAAAATTCCGATTTCGGTGGTTCCCGGAGGTCCACTCGTCCATGTATCCGTCTCTACCATGACCGTTTTGCCCGCGTTCATGACCATGCTTATATTGTTTGAGCCACTCATCGTTATCAACCCGTCGGATGAGATTGAAAAGGTTTGCCCGGTTTTTGTTTGGGTTTTCGAACTGTCGCTCTCAGAAGCGGAAATCGTAGACGTTCCGTCCGGCTTGATGGTGAGAGTGCCTCTGCTCCAGAAAGGCGCGCCGGGACCTGAAGCCAGTAGATTGCCTTGCCATACCCCCGCCAAATCATCCATCGAATAAGAAGGGGCCATCTTGGTGAAGACGGTGAGTACGGCATCGGGAGTCGTATTGGAAACTCCATACGTCCCAACTACAACGCTCTTACTGGCGTCCACGTAACTCGTGAGGTTCGGGTCGGGGCAGCCGGAGACGCAGGTTACTTCCCCATTTGACGAAATTGCCGTTTGTCCCGACAAAGCGATTGTGTCGCCATTGCTAACACTATCACTATACGTGCCTTGCCAGTTTCCATTACTGTCTTGTGTATCGTCGGTGATCCGCATCCAAGAAGGATTTGTCGGTCCTCCATCCAGCATGTTGGCTTCCCAGTTTCCTGCCCCATCTTCAACAGAGTATGAATCGGCCTGCTTCACACCAATGATGAGGTTAGTACTTCCTGCGGAGCTACCGGCTTTTTTGGCCCAAGTCTCTGTACATGAAAGCACAGTATTGCCGAGATCAATCTGGCAAGGTATGACGCTGGAATTACTGGTTCCAGTTATCTGGAGACCGCCGGAAGAAATCTTGAAGGCCCCGGTAAAGCTTTCCGGATTACCCGTGCTTTGAGTACCGGAGCCGGTAAACGTTCCATCCGATTTTACCGTTACTGTCATTCTTTCCCACCAGGGCGCACCCGGACCTGTAACCATTGCATTCCAGTGCCACGTACCTGCTAAATCGGCGAGAGTCGCTGCATTGGCTGCCGATGAAAAGACGGAAAGCAGACACATGACGCAGATGAAAATGAACAATCCATACAGTTGCTTTGAAAGATTTGCTCTACGCATACCAGTTCCTCCTCAGGAAGCTGCCAAAAAGATTAGGTGATTAAAGCCGGCAAGAAAGTTTTTTCAAAGGTGTTTGCGTCTTCAGAAAGGCAACCCGGCTATCTCAGAAATGCGGTAGATTGAAAAATGAGACCCGCGGCTTTCCGTCCCTATCTCACAATAGGTTTGGCTTTGTCTCATAGCGGTACTTTGATGCATGGAACAAGAAAGTGGTACGATGGTGGTGATTTGGTACATGGAATACATTTCATGAAGTTTTGCCAATCTGTAGAAAAGAAAAAGCCCCGTCATTCGATGACCATTGGCGGAGAGCACGATTAGCACATCTCCATGTGACTTTCATGACGAAAATGTGACAATCCAGTTGGCGGTTTGTTCTTCCCTGCTAAATGTCCAGTAACATCGAGATCCTCCGGGAGGAATCGGAGGGGAAATCCGTGTTGCACTCGCCGATCCCAACGATGCCTGTCCTTTCACGATGAATACCTGGTGCAGAAACAGGGAACTTTACCGGTAATAGAAGGTCTGCAAAGGGTGAAACATCTACTCAATAAATCTGATGACAGGAATGGCCTTGAGCGAAAGGCTCGGATCGGATGCCAGCTCGTTCAGTTCCTCTCTGAATCGCCCGGCGGATTCAAGAAGGTGGGCCACATCGAGCCCCATACACTCGGGAGCGAAAGGACTTAGAAGCTCCCTGCCGGAGGAGACGAGCCTCATAGCCCCTTTCAGATTGGAGCGCTTCGCATGGTAGACGGCAACCCCTATCTGCAAAATGCCTTTGTAGAAGTCTCGTATTTTCCCCTGCTCATGCATCCAGATTTCTTCCAGCGTTTCATGACAGTCGTAGTAATCACCTCGGTTGAACTGCCGGATGCCTTCGAGGAGCTTTGGAGGCGGTTTTTTTATGCAATCGTTTTCCATTCCGGTCCTTTCACGGGAGGGGCGGCAGTCAGGCCTAAAGATCCTGGGGCTTAACTGCTGCTGGACTGTGTCCATCACCTTTATTCCCTGCTATAAGTGGGCCGCCGGTTTAGGTTGTTGGACCGCCAATAAATCACCACCATGTTGCCCATCGCGAGATTTCAACTTCGGGGGGTGCAGGGCAGCGTCTGGTTATTGTGACCCAGAAATATTCATCAATCATTTTCGCGATGCTGGATGTCGGTCTACCTAACAAGTGGGGTAAGTCTGCGATGGTGAGGCCCTTTTCTCTACAAATCTGCTCTAATTCACCGAGGCTAACCCTCACATTACGAAGGAAATTGGTATAGGAATGTGCTGAACCGTCTAAATTGAATTCTCTGCGAATAGGATCATCCCATGGAATTAGGGCAAGAGGTCTAAGAGCAAACAATATTTTGGATGCTCCTGTTGGCCCAATCTCAACGTTAATCTCGTTGCCACCGCTCAGTCTTCTTCGTGATGCTATTCGAGAAATAAGTCGAGCGTAAGCATGTTCAACTTGTTCGAGGTCTTCATCTGATAACGAAAGCAATGTCGCATCTTCTGGAAACATACTAGAGACACCTTCCTGGTACCATGTCAATATTTCATCACAGGCCAGTGGATGATATTCTCTTGCAAATTGTCTGCATCCCCAACTATTTAGCCACTTCAAGAGGGACATCCGATGTTGTTCAAGGTTAAGGTCAAGTTGTGGCATTGTATTCTCTTGAAATACAACATATGAACTATCATAGTCGCTCATATGAGAGTAGATGTAGCATGCAAAGGCAAGTTCTGCCAGTCTCATAACAATACCCCCTTTCAAAATTAAAACTGGCCATCTGTCTGTGGCGGGTGGCCCGAATGGCAAGTGTCAGCGCCACCCCCAATACTAGGTCCCTACCGGGATGAATTCCATAAATTCAACGCATCTTGCCTTATGTTGCAAGTGACCCTAAGGTGTCGAGAGTACTAAGTTATTGAGGCCGACTCCGAGATATCTTGACTAGATCCATAAGTTACTTCATGTGCTATCGCGCCTTGCCCGCGGGTTGGTAAATTATTTGCGCTTTCAGGTCCTTTAGCACGTCGAGGTCCATGGACCTATGCCCCCTGTCGTCTTCCGGTGTGCAAACTGGACCCTGGACCCCACACTCAAGTTTCCGGACGACGGTAACGATCCTTCTTTCCTGTTGGTAGGTCGAATCATAGCGCGACATGCCGTTGGCGAGATGAGTGTCTTTTGGCAGGGAAGTTATTTTTACGCTTTTGGGAAAATAGATTTTGAACTCTTCGGTGGTAATACTGCCAATGCAAACATAGTCGAGCGTGCGCTCCGGCAGGTTTATTCCACTAACGCGACCGAGGACGGAACCGGCGCCTGGCCAGACAGGCGCAACGCGAATTGCGCCCGGACCGGGAATGTTGAAAGCTCCGGTCAGGTGAAATTTAAGAGAATAGATATACTTGTCGGAAGGGTCGCGAGGATCGGCTTTAGTGAGTGTGCCGGTGCCGGTGAACCCGGCTTGTTCGAGAATTTTACGCACGAGGGTGTCTTCCATGTTTGGCTGGACAGAGGCCATAACTTGCCTGATCGCCACGGAGAACGGCCCCATCTCCTCATTGGCGATCTCTCCGTCTGCTGACCCGTCATCATTGATATGAAGCTCCATCCTCATGGTCGACGAATGGTCACTGTAGTTGGCGTGGGGGGTTCGCCGAATTCCACGAAAGTTGTCGGTATGAACAACGGGCTTGTCATGAAGGTTTACCGGCAGTTGCCCAAAAGGTGTGTACTCGGAACTGGGATCAAAATAGAGATCAAGAAGAGGAATGTAGATCATCACATGATTTATCGCTTCAGGCGAAGCGACAACCGGGAGTTTGAAACTGCTTCCCGAATTGACCAAAACAGCCGTGCTATTGATTCCTGCAGCTTCCAGCAAAGCTTGCAGCAGCACCACGTGGTCCTTGCAGTCGCCCACTTTGTTGCTAAGTACCTGTTCCGCCTCATGGGGCACTATGGAGCCAATCCCCGTGTAGTTCCCGGCATAGCGGACGTTTTTTGCCACCCAGGTGCAAATGATCTTCGCCTTCTCCAAATCCGTTCCGGCGCCGGCCGCAAGTTCGCTTGCAAGCCTGCGGATCTTTTCCGTAGGCCGGCGTTTTGGCCTCGCCTCCTTTTCATAAGCGGATGCAATGGCGCCGTAATCCTTGAAGGAGGAGACGATTATAAGCGGACCGTAATCGGGAGGTTGGACAGCCCAAATCTCGGGTTTCGCAATCTCATGGTTCTCGAAGCTCCAAACCCACTGCATACGGCCGTCCCGATCTTCGACGCGTCCACCCCTGACACCTCTTGCAAAAACCTGGAGGTCCAGCGAGTTGACCGGGACGCTTACACTGATTTTGGTATCGTCACAAACATAGTACTTGTAAAAGACCTGCAAAAACGAGAAATTGCCGGGGAAGTACGGCTTTTTGCGTACTATTTTGAATGAATAAGCTACCTTGTCGCCCACGGCAAGATCGGGAAAGAGAATGATCTTGGCTTTGAGGTCGCTGAACATTGGCCCCCCGCCAGTAACAGCGTCCCGTTCCTGAAGGTTGGGAGGGGGCACTTTAATACGGCGCCCGTCTTTTTTGATTGTATAGGTCGAGAGGATTTCGGCTTTATCAAGGCTGGTGCTGTAAATCAATGAGGCCTGGCCGGCTGCTTTGACCCCGGCTTCGGTTAGAATACTGCAGATGACATCCAGGGTCATTGTGTAAGTACCATCGGAGTTCACTTCGTATTTTTTGTGGTATTTGTCGTACTTTATAATTCCGGCAAACTGTTCGGGATTCATCTCATCGGCTTTTGCATCGAAGCAAATGGAGCAGAAAAATGCTACTGATACGACGAAAAACATGCCGCCCGTTTTAATGATTTTGGCAGGGTTCAACGGTATTGCTCCTTGTGAACAAGGACTGAAAAATGAATGCACCATCTGCTTGGAAGGATGCTTCTGGCACTGAAATCCACGCTGTAAGCACTTGGACACTGCCAGAGAGTGGATCCGTCAACCACGTCGGAATCCTGCGCGCTTTAGCTTTCATCCCGCCTGTTATAATCTCAACAGAGCCCTGATGTTATCAGTGTTTTGCAATCATAGCGGCAACACAACAAGTGCGCAAGCTACTATTGAAGTATTGTCAAAGGATATTGCCAAGTTGGTAACTTTTCGATTTATCAAGATATGATTTGTTTTTAGAATTCTACTGAGAATTTCAGTACGGGAGATCGCGGTTTTTTCAGGTTAGCAAAATGTCGAGAGAATTTCCGGTGCGGCAGGTTCGCCGTACATGGTATTTTTTTTTGAGGGAACCCGGCTGGGCTTGGGACAGTTGCCACCGGATCTCACAACGTGTTCACCTTTCCGGCTACCTGCTTCCTGCTTCTCGAACAAACGTCCTCTTGCAGTACTCATCGAAAGGCATTTAGGGATGTTCTCAAGAGCCATGACCTTGGCTGAAACGGGTTTGCGATAAGCCAGGCGAAGTATCTAGTCGAACTCCGGGTGAAACATCTACTCAATAAATCTAATGACGGGAATGGCCCTGAGCGACAAGCCCGGATCGGATGCCGGCTCGTTAAGTTCCTCTCTGAATCGCCCGGCAGATTTAAGAAGGTGGGCCACATCGATCCCCATGCATTAGGGAGCGAAGGGACTTAGAAGGTCCATGCCGGAAGAGACCAGTCTTATAGCCCCTTTGAGATTGGAGCGCTTTGCATGGTAGATGGCAACGCCTATCTGCAGAATGCCTTTGTAGAAGTCCCGTATTTCCCCGTGCTCATGCATCCAGATTTCTTCCAGTGTTTCATGACAGTCGTAGTAATCACCCCGGTTGAACTGCCGGATGCCTTCGAGGATCTTTGGAGGCGGTTTTTTTATGCAATCGTTTTCCATTCCGGTCCTTTCACGGGAGCGCCGGTCTCCGGGGTTGGGGTCGCGTCGAGGTAATAACTCGGTTTCTACGGGTAAATGCTAAGTAGTCAACAAGAACGGAGGTATCAGAATAGACAGCAGGCTTGAACGTCTTCTTAAGTCTGCCGGATTTGGTCAGGATGTTCTTGGACCGGCTTGTCATTATTCTAACCGAAGAATGAGTTCACAGTCTCCATTAAAAGACGCCTACAAAAGCGTGTCTCTATGCGGATATTCAAGCTGGAGGAATTCGAACCAAATATGACGACGGTTATGGCCGGGGCGAGGCAAAATTCGAGGTTCTCAATATGTAAGACCCGGATTCTTTGATCATGACTCTCTCCCTTCGCAATACGGCCGAATTTCCGGTGCGGATTTCATTGCCGGAAGCCTCCCAGGCAAAATTGGTGTGCTTCATGATCCACACCCAGCCTGACTCCTCCTTGGCGGTCTCAAAGGAGCTTGGGTAAGCCCACAAGTCTGGTCACATACTTTTAACCTTCTTGTAATAAATTGGTAACATTTCCTCTGTAGGGTAGCAACGAATAGAGTTTCACGCGTTTTCGGATGAACGGGGTACTTTGCTGACCTGTCAAACAGGGATCAGGACGCCTCAGCTTCAAGCGTTGTGTGCGCAGAGCTGGGGCTTTTTTTTATCTTCCCGCAGTGTGCGGCGAGGTCACAAGTCGTTGCGACGCCTGCTTTTTCCAGCGGGAGGTGTCTGATTGGAACCAGAGAAAAACATCGTCAATGATCCGCTGCTCTGTTGCAGGGGACTGGAAAAGATTCACGTTTAATCTTTTAAGTTTTGGGGGGTTGAGTCATGAAATGCAATGCAACGCTTTTTTCAAAGTTGCTGGTGGGGGCGGCGCTTTTTGCGGCTGCCGTGTTTGTGATTGCCGGGGAGGCAAAGGCCGACTTCACGAGCAGCAATTATACTGATATAACTGCCTTTAAAAATACTTTGACGCCCTACCCTCAATTTGACGTGAGCGGCGGGAGCGGATCGGTAGATTTCCAGTATGCCAAATCAAACCACGACTTCACGATCACCCATACGGGTAGTGGGGACCTCACAGCCTATCAAGGGAGCAGCGGCAGCTCCAATAGCATGATCGGCGGCTATTTCGATATCAACATCGAGGCCTATGAAAACGGATCAACCTGGACAACAGGACACGGCTCCGCCAGCAACGACCTCACGGTATACGCCACCGGGTTTGCAGGCAGTAACCCTCCGCCGTACAGCGGCACACTGCTTACAGGGTCACTGGAAACTTTTGGAATCAATGAAGTCAGTGGAACCAACGATTATCTCGAATTCTATTTCAAGATAACGGGGGGGAGTATGGCTAGGAGCCTGTCGGGATAACGGCTTTTAAAATAACTTTTACAATTGGGGTGATCGCTTTGAAGAAAATCTCTCACCCCGCAAAGCACGATTCAATAAGGATTAGCCAATAATAGGCATTCGCGTGCAAAAGTTTGGTATCAATCGCCGGGAACGGTTCAGTTGTGTATTGATTGCAACGCAGAACGGCGGCAAAAGCTTCCCCGGGTCCATTAGAAGGGGCCACCGTGCCGATAGAGTTTAAGCAGATTGTGAGACAGACACCACATCAGCCACTCTGCGGATACGTTTTCGTATCCTCTTAGTGAAAATTGCCGTAAGCCCCTGGCCTGTTTAATCTGGCCGAAGACTGGTTCAACGGTTGACTTTCGCTTGGAGTAAATCTTTTGACCGCGTTTGGTGCAAAGCTTTCTTATCATTCGCTCCTTGGGCGTCAGGTCGTTTGGAGGCCGTCCTCGAACCGGCGGAAGAACTTCTCCGTGTTTCATTTTGATTGTGGCGATAAACGGATCGAGCAGTGCGTCCTCAAAAAGCATCACATTGGTGTCACTAAAGTATCCGGCATCGGTTGTGATTGCCATTTTGCGGGGAATCCCGCCAAGGTTTTCTTCCAAGATATCCAGTATTGGTTCAACTTCGTCCACATCGTTTGCATTCCGGGAAAGTCCGGCAGCCACAATCACCTGAAAGGAATCATCAACCATTGCCTGGCCGTTATAACATTGATCAAAGGAATTGGTGGAGGTCACCTTCATGATCCGGGAATCAGGATCTGTGAAATTCCTCTGTGCACTGCCGGAGGGTTCAATAGGAGGGGGCTGACTTGCAGGCGCTTGTTTTTTCTTGGTTTTAGTCTCTGCAGCCTTCTGCTTTTCGGAAGCCTCTTGCCTGGCCTCCTCCTCAAGCGCATTCATGGCTTCTTTGATCTTTGCCAGCCGAGTCTCACGCCTTTTGAGTTCATCGGGCAGATCCCAACCCTTCCTGCCCTTGCCGTACTCTCTATCCTCCTGCTTGTCTACAGCCTCGGCATTTTTGAGAAGTACTTCGATCTCTTTTGCAAGCTCCTCTTTTTTCTTTTTCATCCTGCCGTAGCTCATCGCTTTGTGCTTGGAAGCATTGGCCTTGATCTTGGTTCCATCAAGGGCCACATGGCCAAGCTTAACAAGCCCCGCTTCCTGGCAAAGTCTGAGGATCTGCACAAAAAGACCGGCAAGAGCTTTAAGGTGGCGCTTTCTGAACTCACATATCGAGTCATGATCGGGGTGCCTGTTTGCCGCAATCACCCGAAAGGCAACGTCTTCGTAGGTTTTCTTCTCGATTTGACGGGAGCTGGGAACACCTGTGCAATAAGCGTAGAAAAGGAGGGCTATCATCATCCGAGGTTCGTAAGGGGGTTGCCCCCTGCCGTCTCCCCGATAGGACGAGTACATCGTTGAAAGATCGAGCTGCTCTACCACATCCAATATGAAATTGGCCAGGTGTCCCTGCGGGAGCCAGTCCAACAACGAAGGCGGGAGCAGCAACATTTGTTTGCGGTCACAAGATTTGAATGTCTTTTCCATAGTGGAGCGATATTAGCATAAAATGGCTCTTGATGCCATTTCTCCGACAGGCTCCTAGCGTGTTTGGGGGCAACAACGCTACGGTCGGCATCTTCTTTACTACGGCCGGCACCTATGTCAACCTCCCCTTCGACGGCAGCAACTTCACTTCGACGGCGGAGCAATTGGATGGGGCAGGCTATTTGGCTCCGCTCGCCACCGCGCCATTGCCCCCATCGCTCCTCATGTTCCTGTCGGGTCTCATCGGTCTTGGGGCGCTTGGCAAGTTTCGAAGAACACGGATCTAACCTGAGAATTCAGGTTATACGACAACCCGCCGGGGCGACGATGCAAGCCCGAAGCTAGTCACCGTCAGCCTCGGCTTTATATATAATGCGAGCTTTCCTGTATACGTACCCATCAATTATTAGAGATGACTTTTGTTCCAGCCACAGGGATTCCTGTCTCCGTATCGAGTCTAATCGTTGGTTTTACCGGGCGCGGCGAAAGGTATCCGACAACTTAACTAAAATAAAAGGAAGGAGATAGGAAATGAAAGTTGTAAAGGATTCTTTTTTTGTTGCGGTTATCGTTGCGATGGCTATTGTTTTCTGCGCCTACGGGAGTGTCCGTGCAGATCTTCTCAACAACCGAATCGACGCTCCGATAATTGGCAGTTACGGAATGATCAGTTTCGACCCCACTACGGGGATATTGTCAACCGATCCAACCCAGACTTTTTCTTTGCAGTTGATCTTGCAGGACGGCGACCAGCCGATTTATTTCGACAATTACGCTGCGCCTTTATCGATCTCGATACAGCTCGACCAGAACGGAAACCTGATTGAAAATTCAAGTGATAATCCCGACCTTACAATAACCGGGAGTATCACCATACCCGGCGTGGGAAGCTACTCGGGAGTGCTTCTGACTGCCCACGTCACTGAATTTGGTTACCAGGCCGCCAATGGACAGGATATATCCTACAATTCGTTCGACTTTCGTTTCACCATTACCGGCGGGGCCCTTGCTTTTCTTTGGGATGGCGACGACCTGGGCGTGAGCTTCCAGTTCAACCCCACCGGGGATAACGAAACCTTCACCGGTTCCTTCACCAGCTATTTTTATGGTTATTTCACTGACACCAGGATCGGCGGCATTCAGCCCACGCCTCTGGGATGCACCGGGGTGGTCACAAATATGGCCATCGACAATTCTCAACCATTTGATACTGTCGACTCAAATGGACAGCCCATATATCCTGTTATTTCAAAAGACGATAGCGTGACGTTCAGCCTCAACGTCACCGACTGCGACAGCAATCCCGCCGATATCATGAGAATCAAGAGCAAGGGGCTCTGTTTAGGCCGTCCCTGGGCGGACAGCCACAAAACGAAAATAGCCCTTCAGCCCGGCGCCACCGCATTCATAGATCAGAACAATTTTAATCCGAGGTATGCCAAGCTCGTCGAATCAAACATCTGCCTACACAAAGACTGGACCAAAACCCCGGTTGACCTGACTTTCGACGTTCAGCTCAGGGAAGGCAGCGCCGCTACGTCCGTTTTCGGCCCGGCCTTTGTGAAGTGCGCCTGCGTCAGCATCAAGGAGGAAGTGAGCAAAGACGGAGGGAAGACCTACCAGAACGCCAATAATCCGTGCAGCGCTCCCAATACGACTCTCAAAAAAGGTGTGACTTCTTTCTACTATCGCTACACGGTCTCCAATCCCTGCGCCGCAGACCTTCAAAACGTCCAGATCTCCGATCCGGAGTTGGGTATTAACTACACTTTGCCCGGCACGCTAGCCTCGGGAGCATCCCAAATCATCGATTACAACACTATCGCTTCTCTGGTAGTGCCGCCGGCAAATGTCTGCCAGGCCGCCAACGTCCAGGCGATACAGTGCGGAACGGCCGCCACGGCTGGCGGCGCTACTGCGCAATGCCAGCCTGTCAATGGGACTGTAAACTACGACCCGGGCCTGGTTACGGTTACGGCCACCGGCGTAGCCGACCCAAGGCTGAACATTTACCAGCAGCCTACTATCACCGTTACCGGCCAGGACAGCGCGAATATCATGTGCCAGTAGGAAGAAGCTAAACCCTCAACTCCGTTAGGGGCGTAACATGAGAACAGGCCGCCGCCGAAAGCAAACGCTTTCGCGGCGGTTTTCGGTTTTTGAGGATAGTAGTTATATGAAGGAGTTCGAGATATGAAACGGTTGGCAAAGGTTTTCTTGCCTGCTTTGCTGATTTCGGTGATTTTCCTTTTCTGTCCGCCAAAAGCCGTGGTCCACGCCAAATGGGTATCCGTCGGAGGGAGCAGCGAAACCAATCCTTATAGTATCCAGGTTATCGAGATGGGCCCAGCCGTGCTGCGGCTTCAAATTGGCGTCGGCGGATTTAACCTGGAGACCGCCGGCGAGTCGGCCACCAAATTGCGGCGCATCACACTCCCGGACTTTACGCCCACGTTTGAAGCGGGGTCCCCTGACGTGCCCCAACTGGTCCGCGCTTTGCGCGTGCCCGATGGTGCCTCGCCCCGCTTCGAGATTGTCGAACAAAATAGTGTTGCGTTCGAGAATGTTCAAGTCGACCCTTCCCGAGGGCCCATCGTCATCGGGCAAGACCCGGCTCAAGTGAAGGTCCGCATGGGACCGCCGTATAAAGTCGATCGGCTTTTCCCTCCGAAAATCTTCGATCTGGTAGAACCTTTTCAAATCCGAGACACCAGCGGCGTGAAGTTTGTTTTCTCGCCGTTTCGCTATAATCCCGTGAGCAGGGAACTGCACGTCATCACACGATTCGTTGTGGACATATTTTTCGATCCGACGGATGAGAACGTGACTGCCGGCGCCGGTGGGAGCGCGGGTGAAAAAACGAACAAAACCAGGAAGCACGGCTATTCTCCTGCCTTCGAGAGAATTGAGGCAGCCATCTTTTTGAACGGTCCGACCCCGCCCAGCGCCTGGGGTTCGTCCCATCCGCTGAAGGAGTCCCGATCTGCAAACGCGATCAGCGCCATGGACAGCTCATCGTCGGGCAGTGAAAGTATGCTGATCATCACCACGTCGAAATACTCCTCGACGCTGCAGAGTTTCATTCAGTGGAAGCAATCCCGGGGAATATACGTGATATTGGACACCACGTCGGCCACGGGCGGAGTGAGCGCGATTCAGAACACAATCCAGACAACTTACGATAACCAGGGATTGACCTATGTGATTTTAGTGGGAAATCTCCAGGACGTGCCGAGCCCGATGGTGACCCTCATCTCTCAAAAGCCGTCCGATCCCTATTACGTGGCGCTCTCAGGCAGCAACACGGTCGCGAGCGCTATGATTTCCAGGATACTGGTGAGTTCGGTTACTGAACTCAAAACAGAGCTGGCGAAAAGCATGTCATACGGGCAAGGCCCCTTCAGCAACGACTCATGGGTGAATAACGCGCTCGTCGGGGCATGCGCCTCCAACCCAAACGACACCGGAGAGGCCAACTCGATCATTGGCGCGATGCTGGCCCATCCCTTTAACTTCACCTCTGCGCAGCGGGTCATCTCGACGGACAATAACCCTAGTCAAACCGTCATCAACGCTTTTGAAAAGACCGGAGTCAACATGTTCACCTATGTCGGGCACGGCACCCAGACGATGATGAGCAGCCTGAGTTTTACTTCGACCCAGGCCGCCAAGCTGACCGGTGGAAACGGGGCGTATCCTTTCGTCCACACGGTGGCCTGCGACCTGGGCGATTTTAGCTACACCGGAGGCGAGTGTTTTGCGCAGTCGATTCTCGCGGCCGGTTCCTCTTCCGCTCCGGCAGGCGCCGTGGCCATAGCCGCTTCTACTGAGGACATGTATGCGGGGCAGGGTGACATAGGGCAACAGGCAGCTTTCACGAATTATTACTACTCGACGCAGTATGAGACCATTGGAACATTGTTCTTCAGCTCTACCGCGTATGCGATAAGCTGCCTCACCGGCACCCTTGCGGAAACGCTCTACAGGCAGTGGCACCTATTCGGTGACTGTTCCCTGCCCATTAGAAAGCTCTCCTCGCAAACTCCAACTGCCTCCGTCACCCTTCCCGCGCAGGTCTACGAAGGGGCCGGCACGCTCTCGGGGCAGGGGACGGTCACTTTGAGCAAACCCGCCCCGTCGGCATTGGTCGTCTATCTTTCCTCTTCGGATCTGAGTCAAGCCTCCGTGCCGGTATCGGTCGTCGTACCGCAAGGGGCGGCGTCCGCGTCTTTTGATATCAACGTCTTAGATGACGAATTGGTCAGCGGAGACCAAACTGTGCAGATTTGCGCATCCATTTCGGGATGGACTACCGGATGCGCGCAGATGACCATTGTGGAAACAGGCGGACTGGTGCAGTTTTCCTCTCCCACATATGTCGCGGCCGACGGAAGCGCCAATATCACGCTGGTGCGCACGGGATACCTCAACGGATCTATAAGTGTAAATGTCCAGACGTCGGACGGCACGGCCTTAGCCGGCACGGACTATACGGCGCAGAATGCAGCGGTCGATTTCGCGGACGGTGAAAGCCAGCAGACCGTCGCCGTTCCTCTCATACCCGACCCTTATGAAGAGCCGGCCAAAACGTTCAACGTATCCATCAGCGGGACATTCGCAGGCTCCTTGAACAGCGCCCTCGTTACGATTCCATCCAACTACACGGCGGACTATTTTACCGAACAGTCTCTTTCAGGCGCCAATTTAAGCTACAATTCCGTCTCATTTATCCCGAACGGTTCTCCGAATTACTATTCAGCATACGTCAACCCGGTAAGCACGTTCTTTACCGACCCCACGGGAGGGACCCCTCTTCAATTGGGCGACGACAGTTATGCACAGGTCAATCTGAGCGGCGGCGCTGCGGTTTCGCTTTATGGGTCGTCTTATTCGGCCCTTTTTGTGGGCAGCAACGGATACATCACCTTCACATCTGGAGACTCGACCTCCACCCCTTCCCTCCCGGCGCATTTCCTGCTCCCGCGCATTTCAGCTCTGTTCGACAATCTGAGTCCGTCCGCCGCGGGAAGTGTTACATGGAAACAACTCACTGGTTGCGTCGCCATAACCTTCCTGAACGTTCCCGAGAAGGGAACGAGCAACGCCAACAGTTTCCAAGTGGAAATGTTTTTCAACGGGGCCATCCGGATAACATGGCTGGGAGTCCAGGCGTCAAACGTTCTTGTGGGTCTGTCTTCGGGGCCGGGACAAGTGCCGTCAGGTTTCGCCCAAAGCCTGATTTTGTCTTATGGATCGTACGCATGGCAGGTGAGCACGGAGCTGCTTGGCGCCTTCAGTTCGGGGTCCGTCAGTGAAAGCGCAGGCCAAGTCCCATCGGCAGGTTCTATAGCCGTTTCGTCTCCTCTTTTCTTCGATCTCTCCGTGGAATTGACGTCGAGCGATCCGACGCGGCTGACGCTGCCTGCTTCCCTGACGATCCCCGCCGGGCAGACACAGGTCCAATTCGGCGCCACCGTGATAAATGACTGCATCGCAGACGGGGATCACACGATCACAATCACAGCCTCCGCAGAAAACGGCAACGCGGTCCAGAGTTCAATCTTCATCAAGGACGCGGGCGAGCTGCCGGGGGACCTCAACCACAATTGCGTCGTCGACTACGACGATTTGAACATCCTGTTGGCTTACCTGGGCATGCCGTCTCAGGCCTGTCCAGGGTGCGATCTGGATGGAGCCGCCTCCATCGACGTGGATGATGTAACTGTTTTGAAGTCTCTTTGCACCTGCGCCGGTTGCGTCTGTGCCGGCACTCAGCAGCAAACGGACCCCCCAAACGACCCCACCAATCCCAACTACTCTTCGCAACCGGCGGCAGTGCCGGCGCTGGGGATATTTGCTTACGTTCTCCTTATGGCCGCATGTGGGTTACTTCTGATCATTCGGCCCACGACGTGCTGCCAGGCGCAGAAAAAACAGAGATGAGCTGCCTCGAAAAGACACTGGATTCCGGCCCAAAAACACTCAAACACGGAATGACGAAAGTGGGAGCCCCGCCCCTTTTCATGGTTTCGAGCTGTATAGATATCGATAAAGTTTGCTACTCGCGCAAGGGTTTTTTGTGCTTGATAAAGGTCCCCTTGCGGTACTCATCGAAGGCGACTTTGAGTTCATCCTCACTGTTCATTACAATGGGGCCGTACCAGGCAACCGGCTCGGCGATAGGCCTGCCCGAGACCAGCAAAAACCGGAGCGGTTCGTCTTGGGCGCTGATGGAGACATGGTCGCCGTCCTCATACAGGATGAGACTCTCATTGACGCAAATGCACTCGCGATCGAGATCGAAGTAGTTTGTGCCGACGACCTGATGGCCGAAGGCATCCCGCTCATCGTCGAAGTAGCCCTTTCCTTCGATCACATAGGCAAAAGCGGTATGGCCGCCCGCGACCGGGTGAACGAAGCCGGCGTTAGCAGGCACTGTGACGTCGAGGTACTCGGGATCGATCACAATGTCATGCACCGGCCCCCGGACCCCGTTCACTTCGCCGCAGATTATCCTGACCTTTACGCCTCCGTCCAGTGATGCCTCCGGTATTTGCTCATTTCGGACGTCACGATAGCGAGGTTCCATCATTTTCATGGATGCGGGTAGATTTGCCCAGAGTTGAAACCCACCCATATGGCCGGCTTTGTCTCCCTTGGGCATTTCCTGGTGGATTATGCCGCTCCCGGCGGTCATCCACTGCACGTCTCCAACGGAGATGTCTCCTTTATTTCCCATGCTGTCCCCGTGCTCCACGTCCCCCTCGATCACGTATGTGATTGTCTCGATTCCCCTGTGCGGATGCCAGGGAAAGCCGGGGAGATACTTCGCTGGATCGTCTGAACGAAAGTCATCGAGCAGAAGAAAAGGATCGAACTGAGGGACCTGGTAGTAGCCGAAAGCTCTTTTAAGATGAACGCCGGCCCCCTCGATGGTGGGCTTACTCTTTGAGACAGTCTTGATCTTTCTGAGCTTACGCATTGTTCACCTCCAATACGTTTCTTATTGGACTTGAGGGCGTACAGAACGACGGTTCCCGATTAGGAAAATGACCATTCCCAGTTGGCAACTAATTAAGACAGGCTCAGCTTTATGTCCAGGCAGATGCAGGAAAATGGTGGGATACTCCGGGGCTGATATTATTGTGGATCAAGCCAGTTCTCAACACTTAGGGACTCCACCCTGGAAAAATGACGAGTGTTCGCAGTAACCATGATGCACTTTTGGCTCAGGGCGGTCGATGCAATGAGAATATCTTCCATCCCGATGATCTGGCCTGCCTTTTGAAAGGAGGCAAGAAGGTCTCCCGCTGTTTCCGCTTCGCGAGAACCTATTGGCAAAATGGTCACAGTGGAAAGTATTTCTTCCGTGATTTTCTCCCAAAAAATTTCAGCGTCACTGCGTAAGGCAGCCCCGAAACGAAGTTCCATAACGCAAATGCACGACGTGAATAATGACTCAGGCTGTTTTGAGCGCAGGCGCGCAATCAGGTGAGGATTTGGCCGCTTCTTCAATAATTCGCTCAGTATGTTCGTATCCAGAACATACCTCATTTCGCCACCTGTCCCTTAAAAACTGTCGGAATATGGTTATCGCGGCCCTCAACGATGTGGTCAATAATCTCGAAGAAATCATCTTCGTCATTCAGCCATCCTTTTGCCTCTGCAAGATGTTTGGACTCTTCGGTCGCCGGCACCAGCCTGGCCAGTGGTTTCCCTCGCTTCGTGATCACGATCTGCTCTCCCCCGTAGGCCACGCGCCCGAGCAGTTCAGACAGATGCTTCTTAGCTTCCGCCACGCTTATGGTTTTCCTGGTCATTGTTGCCTCCCCTTCTGATAAGATATAGTCATGTTGATCTGTTTCACTCGGAAAGTCAACACACACTGAGCCCATTTCCCGGCATAGCAATCCCTTGAAAAATATGCTATATATGTGTTCAAATCATTGAGGCGCGGGGGAACAATGTGTTTCATGATCGGTGGAGTTCAGCCCAAGACGGTTACTCTGGACGAGACTCCAAGAATTTGCCCCGCCTGTGGCTTGGCACAAGCCAGGTTGAAGCAGGTCGATCATTATCTGAGCCTATTTTTTATTCCTCTTTTTCGTGTTAAAAAAGGCGATCCCGTTCTGATCTGTGATCGTTGCGGGGCGATTTCCTCCCGGGGTGGTGATTTTCGGGAGGCCTCCCCTGAAGCTCCCAAGGACGGGTGTCCCCAGTGCGGCTATCCCGTGGATCGCAATTTTCACTATTGCCCTTCGTGCGGAAGGCGAATATAACGGGGTCGAGTATAAATGGTGACCAATATGAGCGAGAGCAAAAAGGTTTTACATTTTCCGACGGTTTCGCAGCCCAGCATCGACGAGGTGCTGTCGCTTTTTCTGAAGGATCAGCAAAAGCGGCTTAAGCCCCGGACCTTCAACAGGTATGAAGAGGTCGTAGACCTTTTGCGCCATTGCCTGAACGGACACGGGTACCACGACCTGGATACTTCGTCCGAAGTAGCTCTCTACGAAAAGCTCTATTTTCAGAAAAACCTCGAATTCTGTTTTATTTTCGGTCCTGAAAAGATTGTGTCCTCCCTGCCCAACTTTTTGAACTATTTCATGATACGAAAAGTCATGGCTTCCGAGGGCTTGCTTCAGGCAGCGGGAGTAGTTGCAAAAAAACTGGTCAAGTGGCTGGAGGAAAGTGGTTACATTGGCAAGGAAATAGCCGACCGGGTTACCAGGCTTGCTGCCGAGGCGGCAAAAGAGCTACCTGCTGCCGAACGGCTTGCAAGACTGATATACGAATACGCCCAGACCCATGCTCCCAGGTACTGGACTGCCGAGCTGGACGACTACTTCGTAATCGACCAGGTCCATCCCGGAATCTTGATCCTGTCCGGGATAGCGACTTCAGGCATCGTCGAAGTGCGTGTCCCCAAAGAGATAACCGATCACTGCCGGAAAGGTTGGCAGGTCAACCTGCTTCTGGGAAAAACCCGAAACGGGTGGTGCATTCTGGAAACGGGAAACGTTTACCCCAACTAACCTCGGGTAGAGTTATCAACGGAAAAGGCGGGCTTTTTGCCCGCCTTTTCCGTACTGGTGACTCATCAGGGGTTCCCGGATGGACACTACTTGAGGCGCGAATTTACAAAATCCCAGTTGATCAGATTGTCGATAACGGCCTGTATGTAATCAGGTCTTCTGTTCTGGTAGTCCAGGTAATAGGCGTGTTCCCAGACGTCCACGGTCAGCAGCGTTTGGATTCCGTGCGCGGCCGGGGTATCGGCGTTTCCGGTTTTTGTCACCTCGAGTTTTCCGTTTTTGAGCACCAGCCAAGCCCATCCGCTTCCGAACTGTGTGACTCCGGCGTTTTTCAGTTCTTCTGCAAATTTTTCGTAGCTTCCGAAGTCGGCGTCGATCTTTTGCGCTATCTGGCCGGTGGGGCGACCCCCACCCTTGGGTTTCAGGCAATTCCAGAAAAAGGAATGATTCCAAACTTGGGCGGCATTATTGAATATACCGGCCTTGGAAGCGTCCCCGGCAACTTTTTTGATTATGGCCTCGGCGTCTTCTTTTTCCAGATCCGTCCCGGCAATGAGCTTATTCCCATTATCGACATAGGCCTTGTGGTGTTTGTCGTGGTGGAACTCCAGGGTCTTTGCGCTGAGATAAGGCTTGAGGGCGTTTTTCGCAAACGGCAGGTCCGGCAATGTGAGAGACATATTTCTCCTCCTTTTAAGTTGTTCTGGTTGACGATCGTTCACGATGGGTCATGTCGATTGAAAAAAAGGCAAATCGATTGCAAACTAAGCACGCCTTTAATAATGCTCAAGTGTAGAGGCGTTTCGGATTGTGCAACGCCTTGCGAAGCGTGGGGATCGGCTTCGAGTTGAAATGTCCGGTTTTCCGGCCTGAGATCTTGCTTTGTTAATCCAGTGGAGGGTTGAAATAGCCTAGCCTGACATCCGGGAATTCATCCCGGATTTGTGAGATTAGGCGCTGGATTCCAATCTCCTTTTCGCTCAGGTCCGGTCTGAGCTCGTCCATGTACCAGTCGGGGTCGATGTTCAGGTTTCGCATCTGAATCAAATCGAGACGGGTTTCGGAAATTAGTTTCCTGAGGGCGTCCCATTCGCTTTTCTGATCTGTAAATCCCGGGAGAACGAAATAATTGATCGATGCAAACCCGCCGTTTTCTTTGACAACGGAGATGGAGCGCCTCGCGTGCTCGAAGCTATAACCCTTCGGGCGGAAGTATTTTTCATAATACTCGGGACGCGCGCTGTTCATACTGACGCGGATACTCTGGAGACCCGCGCGACAGAGTTTTTCCACAGCGTCCGGAAGACTTCCATTTGTGTTCAGGTTAATGGTGCCTCGTCCCGTGGCTTTGCGCATGATGCGGATAGAGGCTTCGAGGGTTTGAGCCTGAAGCAGCGGCTCGCCCTCGCAGCCCTGCCCGAAGCTGACCACTGCTCGAGGGGCCTTCTGAAGGTGGGGGATTGCAACGCCGCATATCTCATCAGGCGTAGGTACGAAGGCGATACGATCCTGGGTCGCGCACAGACCTGTGCCATCCTGGCGGCTTATGCAACCGATGCATCGGGCGTTGCACTCCGGGGAGGTGGGAAGGGGAGCCTCCCAGCGGTTCATGAACAGGTTTCTTGCCGCAGGGCAGCCGTAGGTAAGAGCGCATCGGCCCAAGTGCTGCAAAAGCCTGTTTTTAGGCTCCGCTTTCATTCGTCCGCCGGCGTTTCGCTCGATTAGTGTTGGATCAAAATTGCGAAAATCCTGCCGCTGGTCACTGTCGATTCTCACTGCGGGAACCACAAAGCCGCCGTTTAGCCAGCCCACGGCAGTGTAGGCGAAAAGAGGCAGAAGAGGCGCGTGGACACCGGTCCTGTAAGCGGGGGAGTAGAGTCGCGTGTAGGCAGGAGAAATAAATGCGGCTACAGCCCGGACAGGTTTGGCCGGATCGAAAGGGTCCGAGGCCATAGGCTCGAACCTGCCCCTTTTGCGGTTGAAGCCAACGGGCAGACGCTCAGGGAGGAGGAACAGTTCGCTGCCTTCTGGGAGCGGAATCAGTTCGGCCGATCGAGGCCTTTGCCATTTGTTCGCGCTGGCTCCCGCCATTTCCAGGGCGGGCCAGTCGTATATATTTCCGGTGACGTCAGCGTAAACGAGCGCAGGCCGGTCTTTCATCGAGGCTTTTCAACATCTCCTTAAAACTGCTAAATCGAATTTGTATAACATATTTCAAATTATAAAGCATCCGATCGAGGAATTCGAAAGCAAAAGGGGTCATCTGCTGGTGGTGGATTATTATCCCGGTTGGCCCCTTCATTTTTGAGAGCCCGGAAAACTGATCGATCAACAGGGCAAAGTCAGCGGCAGGATTTTTGAGCTTCAGGGTATGGAGATAGAGGCGGGCCGGAAAATGTTTTAACCCGTGAAGGGACTTTACCCCGGGCGAAAATGGCGCTGTTGCTGAAATGCCTTTGAAGTCGAGTTTGCGCAAGGCCCTTAGAGCAGCAATGGAAAAATGGTTCCATGGCGGAGTAAAGACCGGAACGAAATTTGGACCGAAAATGCGCTCCATTTTAGTACGGCCCTGAAGAATATCTTCGTAGATGCGTTCGAGGGCTCTATCCGATCCGAATTCACTTCTGGCGCCCTCTTTTTGCCAATTGATATGCCTCCAGCCATGCTGGTGCCAGTTCCAGAGATCCTCATCTAGGGGCGCCGCCCGGAAAATTCTTTCCTGCCTCGTTTCACTGAGCCATGCTGGAATGACCGACATCGCCAGCGGGACCTGGTAGAATCGAAAGAGCCTGCACAGAGCGTCGAAAGCCTTGCTGGAGGCTCCGATATCATCGGATCGGAAAAAAATCGGGGGCAGTACGGCCGAGGACATTTTGGCGGATGCTTCGTCAAGCATCTCCTTCCATCCGGGCAACGGCGTTTTCCACGCCGGTGAGCACTTCCTCGGCATATAGGAGGCATCCAGGCCAAGGGCTTCAGGACGGAAGCGGGCTCCCCCTTCCATCGGGCCACTCCTCTGCGGAAGAAACCAAAAGCAGGCAATCTAAAAATAATGTGCTAGGAAATATAAAGGATGGATTTGAACCGACTTCTTACCACTTTGCAGTTTACTGCATGGTTCGCCCCCAAGTCAATTGCTTTTGAGCTACCGGTTCGATTCTGTTTGAATTTCTATCGGTTTTGACCCACGCTGGATTTTGCGCCTGGGAAAGGCAATCGGATCGAACTGCGCGGAAATCGAGGCGTTGATCTTTTTGGCAATTTTGCTAGCATTAGAGCCCCTTGTGGAGTTATTCGTTTCTCAAACATCTTTTCCGGTAAAGTGTGGCCGCAGATCAAGTGCATACAGCGGGTTTTTCCCGCCGAATTAAAGCCCACGTCGTCGGGCCGGAGCACCGGTTCGCCGTAGTCGTCCCGCCCGAACTTGTCCCCATTTGTCTGAACGAGACCCGTTGGCTGGATATTCCGCAACCGGAGGCGAGCGAGGCCGGGCTGGAATTTAGCGGCAGGCTGCAAGAGGCTTACGTCTGCAATCTTTGGCTCAGGACTGCAAGCCGGGTGCTTTGCAGGTTTGCCCCATTTCGCGCAGGCGCTGCCGAAGAGCTCTTCAACAAAGCTTCGCGGATACCCTGGGAGCTTTGGCTGAATCAGGAGATAAAACTCGATATCGAAGCCAGCGTGGAATATTCGCGGATAAGCCACGAGGGAAGGGTGGCCGAGATCATTGCCGAGAGTATCGAAAAGAGTCTCAGGGAAAAAGGACCTCGTCATACCTCAGACACGCAGTCTGAGGATTCAGAACTGAAGCAAAAAATCCTCGTTCGTCTTCTAGAGAACCAATGCCGGATCAGCATCGATATGTCGGGAGCCCATCTGCACCAAAGGGGCTATCGCCTCAGGCACTCGGGTGCCCCCCTTCGTGAGACGCTTGCGGCTGCCATTCTCTTAAAGTCGGATTGGACGGGCAATGAGCCACTCGTCGACGGGATGTGCGGTTCGGGCACTTTCCCTATAGAGGGGGCTTTGATGTCCCGGCGGATTGCTCCAGGGCTTGGACGGGATTTTTTGTTCCAGGGGTGGCCTTCATTTCAGAAAAAGACCTGGGAATATCTGAGGCGCAAGGCAAAGGAGACCTCGCTTCCCGAAGCGCCTCTGACGATCATAGGAATCGATATCGATCCTGAGGCTATAGAAGTGTCGGCTGAAAATGCAGGCCGCGCCGAAGTCGGTGCTGACATCCAGTGGGAAAAAATGGATTTTTTTGAGTTCAATCCCCGGAAAAGGGGGCTGAGAAAAGGTCTCGTTGTGTTGAACCCGCCCTATGGAGTGCGGTTGAGCGCGGGAGGAGTAGGCCTCTACGAGAGAATCGGCGCGCACCTGAGACTTAATTTCAAAGGGTGGAAATACGCCATACTCGCTGGATCCAGGCTGGAAGTGGCCGCAATGGGCACGGGCAGGGTGCGCCTGTGGAATATCCGGCATGGAGGAATGCCTGTCACAGTCGTTCTTGGCAGGATTGCGGCCTGAGCGGTGGGACCGCCTGCCAAATTTGGCCACTGCCTTCGGCGGGTGGCACAGACAGGATCTCGACTCTATTCCTGACCTGCAGTGAGATATTGTCTTCGCGTCCTGGAAAGGCTCAGTACAAGTTCAAAATTTCAAGGCCCCAAAGATCTCGACGAACAGTGGCAGGCTCTGGCCAAAAAAAATAATCTTCTTATCTTCCCATTTATTAGCCCGGTCATATTCGGGCCGCTCACGGTCTTTTGCTATTATCGGGAATCCACGTGTTGGTTGTCCAACAAAGCCAAGAGATGCTTTTTAGTTATCTTGAGGACAAATGCCCACCATGATTATTGGAGTTTTAAGAGAAGTTCGCGATAGAGAGAGCCGCGTTGCGCTTCTACCCGAACACGCCGCCAGACTGGTGCATGCAGGGGCCGATATGGTGGTCGAAGCCGGTATCTGCCGTTCCCTGGGCATTCCCGATGATGCTTACGGCAAGGCTGGGGCTACGGTCACAGTTGATAGGAAGAGCTTGTTCAAAGGCGCCGACCTGGTGTTGAGCATCCGGGGACCTTCCAGTGAAGAGGTTGCAGGCCTGAAAGAGCATACCATCTGCATCAATCTGATGGATCCGTTCCGCGAAAAAGAGATGGTGGAAACTTTGCGCGATCGGGGCGTCTCTGCTATCAGCCTTGAAATGATCCCACGCATCACCCGTGCCCAGAAAATGGACGTTCTGAGCTCCCAGGCCAACTTGGGCGGATACGTAGCGGTGATCGTGGCTGCCCGGCGGCTGGCCAAGATCTTTCCTATGATGATGACGGCAGCCGGCACGATTTCGCCGGCCAGGGTCTTCATTGTCGGGGCCGGAGTGGCAGGCCTTCAAGCCATAGCAACGGCAAAACGGCTGGGAGCGCGCGTAGAAGCATTTGACACCCGGCCGGAGGTTGAGGAACAGGTTAAATCCCTGGGCGCCCGATTTGTCAAGATCGACCTGGGAGAAACCGGTCACACTCAAGGCGGTTATGCCGGGGCTTTGACCCAGGAGCAGCTTGCCATGCAACGGGCGGCCATGGCGAGTGTGTGTGCCGCCTCTGACGTTGTGATTACCACCGCCCAGGTGTTGGCCGCAGAGCGCCGCTCATCATCACCGAGGAGATGGTCAGGGGCATGTCAAGAGGGTCGGTGATCGTGGACGGTGCGGTAGAGTCCGGTGGCAATGTTGCCGGTTCGCGTCCTGGCGAGGAAGTGGATGTGAACGGAGTCCTCATCATCGGTCTGGAAAATCTGCCGGGGCTGGTTGCCGTACATGCCAGCCAGATGTTTTCCGCGAACATGTTTAACTTTGTAATCGAATACTGGGACCCCGGGGAACGGTGGTTTCGGATGAACTTCGATGACGAGATAATTAAAGGGTGCTTAATTACCCACCAGGGTGAAATCGTCAATGAGACTATTAGCAGGCATTATTCGAGTTAGATATCCAATTTCCCTTACACCTTAAATCAGGAGAGCCGATGTGGAATGCCAGAATTTCCTGATCCTGCTCTACATCTTTGCCCTGGCTGCTTTCGCCGGCTACAACGTGATTGCGAAGGTTCCCCAGCTTCTTCATACACCGCTCATGGCTTTTACCAATGCTATTTCAGGTATCTCTCTTGTGGCTTCGCTGATCATTGCCGGAGAGGGCCGTAACACGGCCAGTTCCATTCTCGGTGCTGTGGCTGTGGCGGCGGCATCCATAAACGTGGTGGGTGGTTTTCTCATTACGGACAGGATGCTCAAGATGTTCAAAAAGAAAGAGAAGACCAAAGCATGAATGCCCATGACCTATTTGCAGGGATCGATCTGAGGCAGACCGGGTACCTCTTGACCCTTTTGATCGCGTCGATTCTCTTTCTTTTGGGATTGCGCGGCCTTTCGCATGCCGAGACGGCCCGCCGGGGGTTAAACCTTGCGGCGTTCGGAATGTTGCTGGCCATAGTGGGCACACTCCTGAGCAATAGGATTGTGACCTATGAATGGATCGTTGGTGGATTGGTTGTAGGAACGGTGATCGGGGTTCCGATGGGCCGATGGATCCCCATGACCAAGATGCCCGAGCGAATAGCGCTTTCCCATGCCTTCGGAGGCCTTGCGGTTGCGCTGGTCGGCGTGGCCGAATATTTCAATCATCATTTGGAACTCAGCCCTTTTGATATTGGGGCAATCGGCTTTGAAGTGTTGCTTGGAACTATTACGTTCACCGGAAGTTTGATGGCCTTCGGGAAATTGATGGGCATTTTGCCGGGCCGGCCGCAAACTTTTCGGGGGCAAAACGCCATTAATCTTATCCTTTTAGCCGTCGCGGTAACGCTTCTGGCCATCCTGATGGTGAGACCTGACCGGTTGGCATTTTTCAACACGCTCCTTGCGATTGGGCTGCTTCTGGGAGTCTTAATGGTCGTTCGCATCGGCGGGGCCGACATGCCTGTAGTCATCTGTCTGCTTAATTCCTACGCCGGTCTTGCGGCGGCGGCCACGGGCTTTGCCTTGAACGTTCCCGTGCTTATTGTGTGCGGAGCTCTGGACGGGGGCTCCGGATTTATTCTGGCGCTTCGCATGAGCAAAGCTATGAACCGCTCATTCCGCAATGTCATCTTCGGAGCTTTTGGAGCTAAGGTTCGACAAAAAACGACGGAGAAGGAAAGCGGCATGGTTCGCGAGGGTACGCCTGAGGATGCCGCTGAGCTGCTGAAGCTTGCCGGTTCGGTCGTCGTGGTTCCAGGTTACGGGATGGCCGTTGCGCAAGCCCAGCATGCGGTGCGCGATCTGGCGGAGTTACTCGAAAGAACCGGGGCTGCCGTGAGATACGCGATCCATCCTGTTGCGGGACGGATGCCCGGACATATGAACGTTCTTCTCGCCGAGGCCAATGTTCCCTACGATCAGCTTTACGAGCTTGATTTGATAAACGATGATTTTCGAAGGACCGATGTTTCCATCGTGGTCGGCGCAAATGATGTGGTCAATCCGGCCGCAAAGGACACACCTGGCAGCCCGATCTACGGGATGCCGATTCTAAATGTGGATCAATCGAAGGCCATAATCGTCCTTAAACGAAGCATGAATCCAGGTTTTGCCGGCATTGAAAATGAACTTTTCGTGCGGCCTAACACCATGATGGTTTTTGGGGATGCAAAAAAAACTCTTGCACAGATTACGGCCGCAGTGAAAAACGAGAGTTAACAGTCGCTCCGGTCAACGGAGCGCCGCAGCGATTGCTTTGCCAAGTTCCGTGGTGCTGGCTTCGCCTCCCATATCCGGCGTTCGCGGTCCGTCGACGATGGTTGTTTCAATGGCCTCGATGATGGAGTCGCGGGCCGCTGTGAACTTCTTTTCTCCGTTGCCGATGAAATTGAGCATCATCGCCCCCGACCAGATAGCGGCGATGGGATTGGCGATGTTGCGCCCTGCGATATCAGGCGCCGAACCGTGCACCGGTTCGAACAACGAGGGGAATAGGCGTTCCGGATTGATGTTGGCCGACGGCGCTATGCCGATAGTGCCGGTGCATGCCGGCCCGAGATCGGAGAGGATATCTCCGAACAGGTTGGAAGCGACGACCACATCGAAGCGATCAGGGCTTAAAACGAAGCGTGCGGCGAGAATATCGATATGGTACTGGTCCCATTTGACATCAGGATACTGCCCGGCAATCTCTTTGACCCTGTCATCCCAGTAGGGCATGCTGATGGCCATTCCGTTGGATTTGGTAGCGGAGGTCAGGTGTTTTTTGGGGCGGCCCTGTGCCAATTCGAAGGCATATTTCAAGATCCGGTCCACACCCTTCCGGGTGAAAACTGATTGCTGCAGCACGATCTCCCGGTCGGTGTTCTCAAACATTTTCCCCCCTATGCTCGAATACTCTCCCTCCGTGTTCTCACGCACCACATAGAAGTCGATATCCCCCGGCTTGCGTCCGGCCAGAGGACAGGGAAGACCTGCCATGAGTCTTACAGGACGCAGGTTTACGTACTGATCGAAGTCCCGGCGGAACTTGAGTATGGAACCCCATAGTGAGACGTGATCGGGGATCACGTCCGGTGAGCCAACAGCGCCGAAAAAGATAGCGTCATAGGTTTTGAGTTGAGTGTGCCAGTCGTTGGGCAGCATCTGACCGTGCTCTTGGTAATATTCCACGCACGACCAGTCGAAATGCGTGAACTCAATGCCGATTCCGTATTGACGGGCAGCGGATTCCACCACCCGCAGTCCTTCCGGTATCACTTCCGTGCCTATCCCATCTCCGGGGATGACTGCAATCCGTTGGCGTTTCATTTTTTCCTCATTTGCGTTGGCTGTTTGAGACTAGTTTTATTCTTCGGCTGGACTTGCGTTCGCCGTTCCCGTCGACTCCCCGGTCTGCTCCGCGAGTATTTCATCCACTCTTATAAAATCGCCGGACCTGATTTCCCAGTCCAATGCTCCCGCATTTTCTTCGGCCTGCTTTGCGGTCCTCGCTCCTGCTATGACGCAGGTCACCCCCGGCCGTTGGATAGCCCATCTCAGGGCAAACTGCGCCGGGGTCTTTCCATATTCGGCTGCTACCGCTTTGATTTCATTGACGGCGTCTGCGCATTTTTTGAAGCGGTCCGGCTTGAATATGGGATCGGCCCGGCGAAGGTCGCCTTTTGGAAAAGTTTCGTTTCCGGTGAATTTGCCGGTAAGGAGTCCGCGGCACAGCCCGCCGTAAACGAGTGTAGGAATTTCGTTTTCAATGCAAAACGGGAGGACCTCCTTTTCGGCTTGCCGTTCAAATATATTGTACGGAGGTTGGAAGCTATAAATGGGACCCGTTCTCAGGCATTCCAGGGCCTGTTCGCGGCTGAAATTGCTCAAGCCGAATCGGCGAATTTTGCCTTGTTCCTGCAGTCTTATCAGCGCACGCATGGAGTTTTCGAAGGGAACATCCGGATCGGGCCAATGGACCTGGAGAAGGTCGATGTTGTCGACTCCGAGCCGCTGCAGGCTCTGCTCTGCTTCAAGCATAATGCGCTCAGGGCGGGAATTTCGGCGGATTCGGCGGCGCTGGTCCCACTCGAGCCCGCATTTCGTCGCAACTGTGAGTTTTTCACGCCCCCATTCGCCGATCGCGCGCCCGACGATCTCTTCCGATTTTCCGAATCCGTAGACGGGAGCAGTGTCGATGAAATTTATCCCGAGTTCGAGCGCCCGCAGGATGGCGAGCAGGGACTCTTTTTCATCAGAGCCACCCCAGCCCCAGCCCCCGGTTACCCAAGTACCCTGCACAAGCCTCGAAACCTTAAAACCCGTTTTGCCTAACAATACCTGTTCAGCCATGAGCCCTCTTTAATGACGAAGTAGACGGGGGAAACGAAGAAACCGGGACGCTGATAGATGGGTGGGTGGGTGAATTCAATTTTGGCGGCCTCAAGTCGTTTGGCCGCCGGAAAGCCTGGAGTGTTCTATTTTTATGCACTTGTTCATCACAACGCTCAGACCTGCGCGGCGCGCCTTTTGGGCGGCCTCTTCGTTTTCCAGACCAAGCTGCATCCATACTGTGCCGGCCCCAATCTCAATTGCTTCCTCAACAACGCCCGTAATAGCGTCAAGCTTGCGGAAAATATCCACCACGTCTATATGCCCCGGAATTGCCTGCAAGTCCGGATAACATTTTGCGCCCAGAACTTCGTCGCACTTCGGATTGACCCCGACCACCTTAAAACCATTCTCAAGCAGATATTTTGCAACCTTGTGGCTGGGACTCTCCTCTTTAGCCGAGATGCCGACGACGGCTATCGTTTTCGAGTTGTTCAGGATATTTCTTACATCCAGGTCCTCAGCGGGGCCATCTTCTATTTTACATTCGTTGCTCATTTTCCCCCCTCATTTGGAAAACATCTCTCCACGATTGAAAATAGTCAGGAGGTTAGAACTGTCAAACAAATAAGAATTCTATAGAATTACGATGACTTTTGCAAATTATTTGACTCTCATAGGTGCAAAGGATACTAGAAGGGGCACAATACGGAGACGCTTATAAACTGCCCCCTTACCATCCCGGGGTAAGGAGTGCAAAGAGGGAGGAAAAGAGTGCAGTTTTTGTACGGCAACGCGGAAATTCTCCAAACGGCTTTCTTATCTGCCCTGGTAATCATAATCGTCTTGCTGGGCTTTAATGTCGTTTGCGTTCTGATTCTGCTTCGCAGAAGGGGCGGCGATTTGACCACATCTCTGCCCCGCTTCGATTCGGTGGATCGGGGAGTGGAGCGATGCGAGCGCTCATTACGGGATGAAATCGCCAAAAATCGCGAAGAGGCCACGCTTGTGGCCCGGCAGGGACGTGAGGAGGCTGGAAACGTTTTGAAGTCTTTCGGAGACTCCCTTCAAACCGGCATGACCAATATCGCCGGTCTGCTGAAGGCTCAGCTTGACGCGTTTGCCGGTCAACTCTCAATTCTGACAGAGGCAACCGAGAAGAAGCTCGACTCGATGCGAGAGACCATCGAGCATCGGCTCCAGGCGCTCCAGCAGGAAAGCGTCAAGCAGCTTTCGATGGTGCGCGACGATTCTTCAGTTAATTCCAAGACACTTCGCGAAGAAATTTTCAATTCTCTCAAGAACTTTAACGATTCGGTTCTAAGAAGCATGTCCGATGTTGCCAACCTTCAGAAAAACCAGCTCGATATTTTTTCCGAAAGGCTCTCGAAGCTAACCGAAACGAACGAGCAGAAACTGGGCGCAGCCCGTGAAACATTGGAGCAGAGGCTCACTTTTCTTCAATCCGAAAATAGCAAAAAGCTCGATCAACTGAGGGAGGAATCCAATTCGGGGTCCAGAATACTCAAAGAAGAGGTTTCATCAACCCTTAAGAACTTCAATGATTCCGTGCTTAAGGGAATGTCCGGGATGGCCACACAGCAGAAAGAACAAATCGAGGCGTTTACCGTCAGGTTAGGCAGGTTGACCGAATCCAACGAAACCCGGCAGGATGCCCTTCGAAAAGCAATAGACGACAAACTCAAACAGATTCAGGAAGACAACTCCAGGCAGCTTGAACAGATGAGGGCGACCGTTGATGAAAAACTTCAGGGAACCCTTGAAAAAAGGCTGGGTGAATCGTTTAAGCAGGTCTCGGAAAGACTGGAGCAGGTTCATAAAGGATTGGGCGAAATGCAGGCACTGGCGACAGGGGTTGGCGACCTGAAGCGGGTGTTGACCAACGTGAAAACCAGGGGTGTATGGGGAGAAATCCAGCTTGAAGCTCTCCTTGAACAAATCCTGACGCCGGAGCAATTCGAACGAAATGTCCAGACCCGGGAGAATTCCGGGGAAGTGGTGGAATTTGCCGTCCGGTTGCCGGGGCGGGGCGATGAAGACAGCACGGAGGTCGTGTGGCTTCCAATTGACGCAAAATTTCCGATCGAAGATTACCAGAGACTGGTTGACGCCCAGGAAAATTGCGACCTTCCAGCCGCCGAACAGGCCGGAAAAATGCTGTCTGCTACGATAAAAAATTGCGCAAAAACGATTTGCGACAAATACCTCAACCCGCCTGCAACGACTGATTTTGGCATCATGTTTCTTCCTACTGAGGGTCTTTATGCAGAGGTAATCAGGAGGACCTGGCTGGTTGAAAGTCTGCAGCGCGAATGTCGCGTAATTGTAGCTGGACCTACTACTCTGGCCGCTCTTCTGAACAGTCTGCAGATGGGGTTTCGAACGCTTGCCATTCAGAAGCGATCTAGCGAGGTCTGGAAGCTTCTGGGGGCGGTCAAGACTGAATTCGGAAAATTCGGGACCACCCTCGACGGGGTCAAGAAAAAATTGGACCAGGCGTCCAATACTATGGAAGATGCCGCAAAGAGGTCTCGTGCAATAGAGCGGAAACTGCGCAACGTACAGGATCTTCCATCCGAAGAAGCCCAGGTGCTTCTGGGCGCAAACAATGCGGAACCCGAGCCCGAGGAAATCAATTCTTGAACTGTAACGGGTCACCGAACTTTGTACATGATGTTTTGCACCGCGAACACCTGCCGCCCCGGCTAGCCGCCGACGAGCTAAAAACTTCGGCAAATCAACGAAATGAATAAACGAAAATATTGACATCCACTAAATTTAGCGATATAGGCAGGCGGCTTAATGAAGATCGGACTGCAAGGATTACCTTTTCGAAAAAATGAGGTAGGGCAACAAATTCCCGTTATAAGCCGGGTGAAGTTCTCCGGAAATCGATTCCTGCTTTCTCATTGTAAGTCCTGCAACTCCGTTGAGCTCCCGGAAAAATCGGTCCACCATAGTTAGATATCTGAAGCACTTGATGGCCCCGAGTTGTCCATTGCACGGCTTTTCATCGAACCTGGTATCGTTTGGGATACGCTAGCGCCGCGAGAACGGCTTTTCGGTTTACGTTCCCCCCGCTGAATAACCGAATTGCTCGAAGGGGATTGCGCCCAATAGCTCGCGGGGTCCTTGATATTTGTTCTTATTAATCAGCTTAGGAGGATAAGCATGGTTGACGTAGAAACGCAGAGTATTTTGGTGGTCGGGGGCGGCATGAGCGGACTGACAGCCGCCATCGAAGCAGCAGAAGTAGGCCATGAGGTTTATCTCGTGGAGAAAAATCCTTATTTGGGAGGTCGTGTAGCCCAGCTTCATCAGTATTTTCCGAAGCTGTGCCCCCCATACTGCGGCCTCGAGCTCAATTTCCGCAGGATAAAAAACAGCAGCAAGATTCACTTTTTCACCATGGCTGAGGTGGAATCGGTTTCCGGCCAAAAAGGCGCTTGGAGTGCCAAAATTAAAATCAATCCCCGCTATGTAAATGAGAAATGTACCGGCTGCGGCAAATGCTACGAGGCGTGCACGATGGAGATCGACAATCCGTTCAATTATGGAATGGATAAGATCAAGGCCGCATACCTGCCGCACGAAATGGCCTTCCCTCAGCGCTTTGTGATCGACCCGGCGCTCGCCAAAAGCCCGGAAGGACAGAAGGTGAAGCAAGCGTGCGAGTATGACGCAATCGAACTGGACATGCAGGCCAAGACAGTTGAACTAAAGGTCGGAGCCGTGGTTTGGGCAACAGGCTGGAGCCCCTACGACGCCAAGAAACTTGATACGCTAGGTTTCGGTACCTATCCGAATGTAATAACAAACGTTATGATGGAGCGCCTGGCGGCAGGCAACGGCCCCACAAAGGGCAAGATCCTTCGCCCCTCGGACGGCAAAGAACCGCAAACGGTTGCTTTCGTCCAATGTGCCGGTTCACGCGATGAGAACAACCTCCCGTTCTGCTCCTCCATCTGCTGCATGGCTTCCATGAAGCAGGCCACCTATGTGCGCGAGCAATATCCGGATGCGAAGATATACATCTTCTTCATCGATATTCGCGCGATGGACCGGCTGGAGTCCTTCTACGCCAAGCTGAAAGAAGACGGCAATATTACTTTCTTCAAGGGCAAAGTGGCTAAAATTGAAGAGGACAGCGCCACGAAGAACCTCCTCCTGAGGGTCGAGGATACCACAGCGGGCAGCCTGAACCAGATCAGCGTCGACCTGGCGGTGCTCGCCACCGGCATGCAGCCTAACACTTCCCTTACGCCTGCACCTGCTTTCGCTCAGCGCGATGACTATGGATTCATCGCCGCCCTGGAAGTGACCCCGGGCTTCTTTGCCGCAGGCTGTTCAAGGACCCCGGCAGGCGTTTCCGAATCAGTTCAGGACGGCACAGCCGCAGCGCTCAAAGCCATTCAATCCGTTGGCAGGAGGTAGACTCGATGGACAAAAAAATCGCGGTATATATCTGTACGGGCTGCGGTATCGGGGAAGCCCTCGACATAGAACAGCTCAGCAAGGTTGCAACATCTGAATGCAAGGCGGCGGTATGCAAGAACCATCCGAACCTTTGCAGCTCCGAAGGCGCACAGACGATCAGGGATGACATCGCAAACGAGGGAGTCAATACTGTGCTTGTCGCCGCCTGTTCGCAGCGCGTGATGTACGATGTCTTTAACTTCGAAGGGACTATCGTGGATCGTGTGAACCTGCGAGAGCAGGTAGTATGGTGCCATCCGGCAAACGATGAAGACACCCAGATGATGGCCGAAGACTACCTTCGGATGAGTGCCGCCAGGATGAAGCAAATGCTGCCTCCCGAGCCGTTCAAACCCGAACAGGAAATGTCGAAGGACATCCTCGTCGTGGGAGGCGGGACGACCGGTATGACGGCGGCTCTCGAAGTGGCCAAGGCGGGATACTCCGCAGTGCTGGTCGAGAAGGAAAGCGAGCTTGGCGGTTTCCAGAAAAACGTTTCAAAAAACGTCACCTTCCCGTTCAAGGACGTGCAGGCCAACGAAATCAACAAGTTGATCGCCGCTGTCAATGACAACGAAAAGATCAAGGTCCTGACCGGTTCGAAAATTGAAAAGCTCTCCGGTGGCCCGTGCGTTTTCAACGCACAGATCAAGCAGAACGGGTCCACCAGCGATCATAATATCGGCGCGGTCGTCCTGGCTGCCGGCTGGAAGCCCTACGATCCCGAAAAGCTGGACAAAAAGCTTGGGTACGGTTCATCGGCGAACGTAATCACAAACGTTCAGTTCGAAGAACGCGCAAAGTCGGGCAAAATTACACGGCCGGCGGACGGAAAGGTCCTGAAGACTGTCGCCTTTATACAGTGCGCCGGTCAGCGTGACCCGCAACACCTGGCTTACTGCTCTTCGGTCTGCTGCTTCACGGCCCTTAAGCAGGCGATCCAGGTCAAGCAGCAGGACCCGATGAGCAACGTGTTCGTTTTTTACCAGGAAATGCGTACCCCCGGCCAGGGCGAGGATTTCTTCAGAAAAGCCCAGCAGGAGGGCGTGATTTTTGTCAGGACCCAGGCGCCCGAGGTTCTGACCAGCGGAGGCAAACTCTCCGTAGAAGCTTTTGACGAGCTTCTCGGGGAAAAGATCCTTCTGGACGAGGTGGACATGGTGGTGCTCGCCACCGGTATGGTGCCCGCCACGGCGTTCGGGGAAGATTACAAGTTGAAGAAGGAAGAAGACGAAGAAAAAAAAGACGCAATGGTTGCCTCAGTCGACTCCATCTTTATCTCGGACATTCTTAACCTGGAGTATCGCCAAGGCCCCGAGCTTCCCGAACTTCAGTACGGGTTCCCGGATTCCCACTTCATCTGCTTCCCGTATGAGAGCCGCCGAACCGGTATTTATGCGGCTGGGCCGGTGCGCCGTCCCATGGGTATTTCAAATGCGATTGAAGACGCAACCGGCGCGGCGCTCAAGGCCATCCAGTGTGTCGAGCTCACCAGCGAGGGCAAGGCCGTTCATCCCAGGGTCGGTGACTTGACTTACCCCGAATTCTTCATGCAGCGCTGTACTCAGTGCAAGCGGTGTACGGAAGAATGTCCTTTCGGAGCAATCAACGAGGATGAAAAAGGAAATCCTCTTCCTCAGCCGACCCGGTGCCGCCGCTGTTCCGTGTGCATGGGCGCTTGTCCCGAGCGCATTATCTCCTTCAAGAACTATTCGGTTGGAATGATCGGCGATATCATCAAGTCGATCAATGTACCGGACGAATACGAGGAGAAGCCCCGCATCCTCCTGCTCTGCTGCGAAAACGACGCCTATCCTGCACTGGATATGATCGGGCTTCGAAGGATGAGCTACAACGCCTGGGTTCGTGTGGTTCCCCTTCGCTGTCTGGGCTCGCTCAACCTGGTGTGGGTCGCCGACACGCTCTCTAAGGGTATCGATGGAATCATGCTGCTGGGGTGTCGCCACGGCGATAATTATCAGTGCCATATGGTCAAAGGCAGCGAACTGGCTAACATTCGGCTCAGCAAGGTCAAGGAGACCCTTGACCGGCTCGTGCTGGAGTCGGATCGTGTTCTGTTCGAGACCGTGTCGATCACCGATTACGATAAGCTTCCTGCTCTGCTGGATACATTTGCTGAAAGACTCATCGAAATCGGTCCCAATCCCTACAAGGGATATTAATAAGTGTCAGAGGGGGGCCCCCAGCCGCGGGGTGCGCCCCCTCTGCTTCCTCTGCCGGACTGAACCGTTCAGGAGGTTTAACGGATGAGCAACAAAGTCGATCCTAATTTTATCAGGGAACTGGGGGAATACGGGCTGAAGGACGCCAACAAATGCTATAATTGCGGAAACTGCACCGCTATCTGCGACCTGGCGACCCCCGAAAACCCCTTTCCGAGAAAGCTGGTACGGTACATTCAACTGGGGCAAAAAGAAAAAATTCTGAAATCGCCCGAACCCTGGCTGTGTTATTACTGCGGGGACTGTTCGACCGCGTGCCCCCGAGGCGCCGACCCGGGCGAGACTATGATGGTCTTGCGCAGATACCTCACTTCACTCTATGACTGGACTGGTTTTGCGCGCAAGTTCTACACTTCCGAGACGTTCGAAATCATTGCCGTCGCAATAGTCGGTATTCTCGTAGGCATTGGACTGCTGGTTTTCCACAGCAGCTCGATAAACTGGACGCACGCGGATCTTAACTCCGTATGGCCGGCGGCTGAAATTGAAAAGGCCGATCTGGTAATGGCGGCCATATTGACGTTTTTCCTGCTCTCCAATACTTTCCACTGCGTAAAAATCGTCATGGGAGACTATTTCAACAAGGTCCCCCTTCGGATGTATTTAGACGAACTAAAGTTCATGCTCATCCAATTTTGCACTCAGAAACAGTTCGGCAAGTGCAAGGACAGGCAGCAGTGGATCGTGCATCTTGCAATTATGACCGGATATTCCACCGTGTTTCTGCTGGTCGTTATTTTTATAAACGGCTTGCCCTTCATGGGTGTCGATTTCCTCAAGTTTCAGCGCGGCTGGGCTTCGGTGGGCGGTATTGAGTACTCGATATTCCACCCGATCCGGCTGCTCGGCTACTATTCTTTCTGCGCTATCATATATGGCACCACATACGCGATGATCGGACGTCTCAAGAAAAGTAAGCCCCAATATAAGAATTCGCATGGGACCGACTGGATGTTCCTGATCCTGCTGCAGTTGACTGCCGTGACCGGCATTTTCATAAACCTCACACGCTTGCTTGATTGGCCGTTTCCCACCTATGGGATCTACGTCATCCACATGATGGTGGCAATCCCGATGCTCGTGCTCGAAGTGCCGTTCGCCAAATGGGCGCACCTGGCCTACAGGCCGGTTGTTCTTATGCTGCTGAACGTTAAACAAAAATATATTGCCGAATACGAGGAAAAAGGAGCGGTTCTTGCGGCAAAACCCGCCGCCTGACAGAGGACGGAGCATAGATTTGCGTCTTCCGTCAGCCCACTTTCGGATGGGGACCGCATGTGAAAATGCCCTACCCATTTGAGCGACCTCATCAACGTCGTCCAACGGGAGTTGAGGCGCCTTTCCTGAGTTCCATGGCGGCTGACGACCTGGTGCATTAAGAAACTGGAGAGTGAAGGGTGAAGACCGAAAGTCTCACCCTTCTAACTTCGCTCTTCACGATTTTGGGTCCTCAGAATGAGTAACACTCGCCACCGATGCAGAAAGGCTCATTCCTGTCAAAGGCGGTTCGCACGGCCAGCATTATCATGAGCAACGATACGCCGAAGAAGATCAGGTCGATTCCGACAATCAGGCCTATAGCCCCAAAAGCCGTAAACGGCATTCCCAGCCAGATTATAGCGGCGAGAAACACCGATACCAGTCCGCTGAGAAGCACCCATCCCCATGTTGAAGACGGACGGATGCGGAATGCGCCTACTATCTTGAGCACTCCCACCGCGAAGTAGAATACGGTGAGCGCCATTGTGAGCGCCAGCATTCCTTGAAGCGGACTTGCGAGCAGGTATATGCCGAATGCGAAGTAGATCAGTCCGAGCAGGACCGAGAAAAAGAACCTTTCGGATATGCTCCATCTAAACGCATGTATCACCAGAATGATTCCGCCGGCGGCAAAGGCGATTCCAGCCAGCGATTCGACCGCGAACGAGGCTGCAAAAGGCGCAAGTATGGCGAAAACGCCCAGTATTATTATCCCGATCGAAAGCGCTATATACCACCAAAGGTTTTTGTGCAGTTCATTCATGTTCAGACGTTCTGTGTCACTGTCCATTTCTAGCTCCTCCTCCCGATTTCGGGATTTATCCCAAAATTATCTTAAAGGATTGTAATATCCTCAATAATTAAGATACTACCTCATCACAAGCCCGGCAACGAAAGACGAGGGTCGAAAACGCACGGAAAAAACGGGAAATGGCAACCTCAAGGCGTTCTCTTTTTCAGAACTTCGGTTCGCCGCCGACCTGTTGCATTTCTTTTAGATGTTTAACTTATCTTTTGAAAATTCAAGCGGGTTACAAGTAGGCAGTTGGAGGGGGCAAGGCGCATAACGGAAGTCGGTGGAAGGGCGGAACGTCTGAGCGCCTGGATCGATTTTTTCCCGATCCGCTTTCCGGTCTCCCTAGTAGCATTCACCTGAGTCGAGGATAAGCGAAAATGGCAAAAGAACCTCAGATCGTACACTCTTTCCCCAAGAATCCCCTGGAAGAAGTCAGATCGTCCGTAACGTACTACAAAGGAAAGCAGTACGTGGACTTACGCATCTATTACAAGGGGGATGACGGAGAATTTCACCCTTCCAAGAAAGGGTTGACCATATCAGTGGAACTTTTCCCGGAGCTTGAGGCCGGCCTCCAGAAGCTTAAGGAAGCGTTGGATGAGCAGTAGGCGGCAATGCAAAATCGGGCGTGCAGTTTTGTACAAGCGTTCACCATAAAAATGGGCGGCGGCTCCCTCCAATCGGGGGGAGGAGAGCGCCCCGCTCGTTCCCGGTAAGAGCGGAATCCAAGCCGGGGGCAATGCCCTTGATCGTGATCAACTTTATCAGATCGATGATGCGTGCCTGTAAACTCGTTTTATCTGCACGTTTGAGATAAGGGCCATGAAGTCCTTACCCTGTTGTAAATCGACCTTGATGGACCTGTTGTCTATTTCCATGTACCTGGAAAGTACCTTGATTATATCATTTTTAACCGCTTCCATCATGTCGGGCGTGATATCCACCCTATCGTGCATCAGGACGAACTGCATCCTTTGACGAGCGACGTTCCCGCTCGGTCTGTCTCCCAAAAGGCGCCGCAAAATACTCAGCATTGGCCTGTCTCCTTTCAGTTCCAGATAAGCCGTTTCATTCGGCCTAAAAATCCGTGGGACCCGTCCCCATCCAGTGGAAGGTTTTCTTCACCGTTGAGGCGAGCGGCCATGCGTCTGAAAGCGGCCCCGGCCTTGCTGCTCTTGTCGTTAACAAGCGGTACTCCGCGATTGGTCGACACCACCACCTCGTCGCTTTCCGGTACAACTCCCAGAAGCGGAATGGAAAGCAGGGAAATGATGTCTTCGGTAGACATCATATCACCTTTTTTGACCATTTTCGCGTTAAGCCTGTTGATAATGAGGCTGATGTGTTTGAGCATCGCGGCTTCGAGAAGCCCTATCACCCGGTCGGCGTCCCGTATGGCGGAGACTTCGGGTGTAGTAACAACCAGCGCGGTTTCAGCTCCGGCGATTGCGTTTTTGAATCCCTGCTCTATCCCCGCTGGGCAATCGATCATCACGTAGTCGAATTCGGCCGCGAGGGTGTCGCAGAGCTCTTTCATCTGCTCCGGGTTTATAGAATTTTTTTCCCGGGTTTGAGCCGCTGGAATCATGAAAAGGTTTGGAATCTTTCTGTCCCGGATCATTGCCTGTTCTTTACGGCATTTACCTTCGATGATGTCTACCAGGTTGTAGACGATCCGGTTTTCCAGTCCCATTACGACATCGAGATTGCGCAAGCCTATGTCCGTGTCTATCATCACAACACTGTACTTCTTCTTGGCCAGTGTTGTCCCCAGGTTGGCCACGGTAGTAGTCTTGCCGACCCCTCCCTTGCCAGAAGTAACCACAATTGTTTTGCCAGCCATAGATCACCTATAATTAATTTCGTCGAAAACCGGTTTCCGTGCAGTACCCCTCTTCCCGACATCAACCATTACATTCTCACAGACAACTGACCCGGATAACGTCATTTTCGATCTCAGCCACCTCGAACCTGGCCGGGGCAGGTTTTACGCCCTTTGGGGGAACCGCCACCAAGTCGGCTATCCTGATCTGATTGGGCTCGATGCTCAACGCCCAAATCCGCGCGGTCCGCTCGCCTCCGGCCCCGGCATGGGCGAGACCCCGCAGAGCACCGAAAACGACAACGTCACCCTGGGCAATAATTTCCGCGCCCGGATTTACATCTCCCAGGATGACACAATCCGATGGAGAGACGATCCGCACTCCCGACCGGCATGTATTGCGGACAATGAGGGGAGCGCAGTTTTCGGGCCCGAGGCAGGCCTCTTTTGAAACGTAGCGGGATTTTCGCCGCTCTTCCACCATTGAGAATGAAAGCTCATCACTAAGCCGCACCTCCACTACCTTAACCTTCGATTTCTCGTACAGCTTCTCATAAAGCACGGAGATCTCGTCGGTGCGCATCGGCCTGGTCCTGAGATCCAGAATCATCTCGGTTTTTTGGAAAAAATCACGGGACCGCTCCAATCGCTCATCCATGAAGGCCATAATGGCATCCAGGGAGGCGGCAGGGTCCGGGACCAGCGTTAAACCGTTACGGTCTGCTTTTACCTGTAAAGGCGGCGGCACTTTTTCACTCGTCTCATGAGCGCGTTCATTTGCCAGGAGCCTTTGCCCTCCCTATGCAGATGACACACCCTTATAAACGGTTACCTTCGGCTAAGGACATGACATTTGCCCGTCGAACCTTAAACTAAAACCGAAAAAGGCAATAAAATCTTTACGATTTGTGGTAAGGACAGTTGGTTCAAGACGGCTTCGGGAAGTTGGCCCCCTCCAAGTAAAAAACACTTTACTCCAAATTTACATCGGAGGGCAATACCCAACTTTTCAGTTGAATCCAGTTTTGAATCCGAATGAGACCGTCGGCCGACTCATTGCGGTTCCAGGGTTGATCGAAAAGAAGAGGCTCTATTCCGGCCTCCTTTAAGTGCCGGCAGGTTTCGAGCCTGTCATCGACAAAGTAGCGGATTTGGAGGTCGTTGAGGATGTCGAGCTTTCTTTCCGGAGAGCCGGAGGCTATCACAGTTATTCTTTCACGCGGAACATCCGGCAAAATGGTAAAAAGCCATTGCGTAATCGACTCCGACCAAACACGAGCCGTGATGAACCGAAGCGGTGAAACCCCGGCGAGTTCCATGAGCACTTCCGGTGCGCCTGGAACAGGGGGGATCTCCATGGTGTGCCGATCATCGAGCGTAAGGCAGATGAGGTCGTCTATAACCTCCCTTTGCAGGTCCAGGCACTCATAGAGATTGTAGCAGAGCATGTCCTGCTTGGAAAGATGAGTGAGTCCGTACCTCTCGCGGGCGAGCCTGACGAATATGGCCATCGTGTCGGCCACCACCCCATCAATGTCGAAGGCAAGCAGGCGAGGATCTATCGGGCAGGTGCGTCGTATTGTCATTTATATTCTTCCGTACGGCAGGCCAATGCGGGCTGATCGAAGCGGAACGAGATTTCATATATGCCCTCATCCAGTGTCGTATGCACCGCGTAACCAACGCTATTGAACACCGCACGCATAGCCCTGTTGGCAGCAAGCACGAAGGCCGTAAATCCCGTAATGCCTTTGGTCTTTGCAATTTCGCACAGATAGTTAAGAAGGAAAGTCCCGATGCCCTTGTGCTGCCAGTCAGATGAGACCGCAAAATCCACCTCGGCAAAGTTCGTCTTCTGGTCCAGGATGTACCTGCCCATTCCGATGATCTTCTCGGCGCCGATTTCCCCGCTAACGGCCGCAATTGCCATAATATGCTCGTAATCGATATTGCATATGGCCTGGATGTTTCTATGCGGAAATGCCTTTATCGCAGAAAGGAAACGGTAATAAATGTCTTCAGAAGGAAGCGAATAGAAAAACTCCTGAAGCGCTCGCTCATCGGTCGGCTTGACGGGACGGAGAAAAAGTGTCTCGTTTGGCGGAAACACCTGGTGCGTTTCCCACTGGCCCGGGTAGAGGGGTTCGTAAATGGGAGGAAGGATTTGGTCTTCATAGACATAATGGATGCTTTTGGCCTCAGCGAGCAACTGTTCGCGGAATCGCGGATGGGCAATGTTGATAAGGGCAAGGGCACGCTCGCGGATGGTTTTCCCATGCAGATAGGCAATTCCAAATTCTGTAACAATATAGCGTACGGTACTGCGTGGACTGACGACGCTGGCTCCGTTTGTCAGATGGCTTACAATTCGCGACTTGCGCCCATCGGGACTCGTGGATGGCAACAGGATGATAGTCTTGCCGCCGCTCGCGCTTGATGCCCCGTGCATAAAATCCACATAGCCTCCGATTCCGCTGTAAACCTTGTGGCCAATCGAATCGGCGCAAATCTGACCGCTGAGGTCTATTTCCAGGGCTGAATTGATGGCCACCATCCGATTAAAGCGGCTTATCAGCTTGCGGTCGTGCACATATTCTGTCGGGTAGATCTCAACTTCCGGATTATTGTTCACAAAATCGTAGAGTTGCCTGCTTCCCATGCAGCACGTCGCCACGATCTTTCCCCGGTCTACGGTTTTGGCAAGGCCCGTTATCGCCCCGGAGCGAATGAGATGCAGGTGCGAGTCGGTAAGGATCTCCGTATGGATCCCAAGATCCTTTTTGTCTTCCAGGTATCTCAGGACCAGACTGGGGACCCTCCCGATTCCCGTCTGAATTGTGGAGCCGTCCTCGATCAGCACGGAAACGTATTTTGCTATCTGTTCGGCTACCGCGCTGCGCTCCAGAAAAACGATCTCGAGCATCGGTTCATCATACTCAACAAAATATTGAATCTGGGATAAATGAAGAAAACTGTCCCCGAGGGTCCTCGGCACTTGGCGATTTATCTGGGCAACAACTATATTGGCGGATTCGACGGCGCTTTTTTCAGTGCCTACCGAGATTCCCATCGAACAGAAACCGTGTTTATCGGGGGGCGTTACCTGGACCATTGCGATGTCTAACCTCAAGAGAGGTTCTTCTTTGAAAAGGCCGGGTATGGAAGAAAAATAAACGGGGATATAGTCGGCCAGACCATCGTTGACAGCGTGTCTGGATTTAGGCCCGACAAAAAAGGTCTTGAGCCGAGCGTTTTGCTCAAAACGCTTCCAGTCTTCCGGAAGCGATCCCATGGAGATATTCTGGATTATTTCGATATCGCGATGTCGGGGCAAAAGCTCGACCAAAGAACGCACAAGGTGCTGAGGTTCCCCGCAGCCGGTCCCAATATAGATTCGGTTTCCATCGCGTAATATTTCACGCAATATCTCATCTGCACCTCTTTTTTTTTCCCGAGCGCGCGCCCTCCAGTGCTGCATAGACTCTACTTCTCCGCAAAACAAGAGATAACCGGGATATACCTTTTTTTGAGAACCCTGCCCCTGCAATAACTAAACTTTTCTTATAGCACACAGATCTCAAAAAGGGATTACTTAGTATCCATCCGGAAACCCCGGATGGATACTAAGTAATGTGGGAAGGGTACGCACACTGCAGTAGTGGCCTTTCAACGACAGGCGCATTGCAGTATTTATCTTGAAAGTATAGGATATATATAGCGGGCCTTGGATTTCGTTTACGCCTCCGTACGGCGTTGATTTCCATGCCGGGACGAAAAAAGCCTTTTTTTGTCAGAGGCCGATACTAGTTGACGAGAAGGAACTGATGATGCGTATCGCAATGGGCCAGATCGATCCTTTTGTTGGGGACCTCGAGGGCAACACGCGCGAAATGTGCGAATTTATTGAAAGAGCAAAAAAGGATAACGCCGAACTGGTCATTTTCCCCGAACTGTCCATAATGGGATATCCGCCGCGTGACCTGCTCGACAAACGCGGTTTTGTAGACGACAGTCTTCGTTACTGGGAGCGCATAGCAAACGCAGGCAAGGGTATTGGGGTCATTTTTGGAGCAGTTTCGGTAAATGAGGGGTGCGGAAAGCCCTACCACAATTCTGCTGTGTTTTATGAAGATGGCAAGCTGCGTTGCACGGCGCACAAGATGCTCCTGCCCTCCTATGATGTTTTCGATGAGGAGAGATATTTCGAACCCGGTAAAGCGGCCGTCTGGGTGGATTTCAGGGGCAGGCGGATCGGCATTACGATTTGCGAAGACGCATGGAACGTTCCGGATTATCTTCCAGGTCCTCTTTATAGTGTCGATCCGGTGTGTGAATTGGGGAAAGCATCGGTCGATCTGATTGTAAATATTTCCGCTTCTCCCTATCACGTAGGCAAGCCACACTTGGTCGGCCAACTGTTGAAAAGACAGGCCGCTTGCGCAGGGGCTCCAATGGTTTATGTAAACCAGGTTGGCGGCAACGACGAGCTGATTTTCCACGGCCACAGCATGATCTGGGATGAAAAGGGGCGTCTTTGCGCTACAGGCGCCGATTTCGCTGAGGACCTGATCGTCTATGACACGCGCAGTGGCAATTGTGAACTGCATGCGGCTGACCGTGACCACATCTCAGAGGTGATCGGCGCGCTGACCCTGGGGTTGCGCGACTATGCCCGCAAGTGCTATTTCAAACAGGCGGTGATCGGGCTCAGCGGCGGAGTGGATTCCGCGCTGACGGCTTGCCTTGCGGTCAATGCGCTGGGCGCAGGGAACGTTCTTGGGGTCTCAATGCCTGGCCCCTTTAACGCCCCCGAAAGCCTTGCCGATGCGCGTGAATTAGCTGCACGGCTTAAAATCGGCTTTGAGGTGATTACGATCGATGAACTTTTCTCGACCGCGTTGAAATCCTTGAAACCGATTTTTGGCGATTTGCCGCACGACTTTACCGAAGAAAATCTTCAGGCGCGTCTCAGGGGTATGGTCCTCATGTCGATTTCCAACAAGTTCGGCAGGCTGCTTCTGAGCACGGGCAACAAATCGGAAATCGCCGTCGGATATTGTACACTTTACGGTGATATGAACGGTGGTCTTGCCGTTTTGGGCGACGTTCCCAAAACTATGGTCTATGATCTTGCTCACAGATTAAACGATGAACATGGGTGGATTCCCGGGCGCATACTCACGCGCGCTCCCTCTGCGGAGTTACGGCCAAATCAGACGGACCAGGATACCCTTCCGCCTTACGAAATTCTGGACGCGATTCTGTCCGAATATGTAGAGAAGCGCCTTCCCGTAAAGCAGATAACAGCCAAGGGGTTTGATGCGGAAACCGTGAGATGGGTGGCAAGGCGCATCGAACTCAACGAATATAAACGATGGCAGGCGCCCCCGATATTGAGGGTTACGACGAAAGCCTTCGGGATCGGCAGGCGCAATCCGATCGCGCAGGGGTATATCGAGAGCTGAAGTACATTTTTGTTGTTTTTGTCCGGTAAACTTTTTCGAAAACTAGTTTTCACGCCACAGGTGGGACAAAAATGAAAAAAATCGAAGCGATTATCAAGCCATTCAGGCTCGACGATGTGAAAGAAAGGCTGGCGAGCCTCGGAATCAAAGGAATGACGGTATCCGAGGTGAAGGGTTTCGGGCGGCAGAAGGGGCACACGGAAGTTTACCGTGGTGCCGAGTATGTTGTTGATTTTCTTCCTAAAATTAAAATAGAAGTGATAGTCCCCGACTGGCAGTTGGCAGAGGTTGCCCTCGCAATTCGTGAGTCGGCCAAAACGGGCAAAATCGGAGATGGCAAGATTTTTGTTATACCCGTTGAGGAATGTATTCGCATCCGGACCGGGGAGACCGGAGAAGACGCCCTTTAAATGTGCCGGTCCATAAAACGCTTATTTGACACCGGCAGTTTGCGATTTGGATTTTATAGAACAAATCATGGTCCATCGCCCAAATATAACTCGAAAACTCAAAGATCTGAGGGATCATTTCGTTCAGGAATGCCGCGCGGATGTTTCCGGGCTTCTGGCGGCGCGCACCTACTCGTCCAACCTGCAAGATGCCTTGTGCAAAGCGTTCACTGAACATTCAGCGCCCCTGGAAGGCTGGGCTATTGTTGCCGTAGGAGGCTTTGGCCGTGGTGAACTCAGCTTCGCCTCCGATCTTGATCTTCTCTTCCTTTATAAAAAACGGCTTCCTCCATTTCTTTCGGAACTGGTTCACGATCTCGTGTACGGTTTGTGGGACAACGCATTCGAAGTCGGCCATGCCACTGCTTCTGTTTCTATGGTCCACAATATGGTGCAGAATGATTTCTCCATTCTGACCAACTACCTTGAAGCTCGTCTGGTTGCAGGCGATGTCGAGTTTTTCAATGATTGGAAAAGATCCTTTCTCAAGTTATACGGCAATCCCGGCAGACGGCGGCGGTTTCTTCAGAATCTGATCGCGTATAGAGAGACAAGGCTCCACCAGTATGGTGAAAGCCCTTATCTGCTCGAGCCTAACGTTAAGGACGGGGTCGGAGGTCTTCGCGACCTGCATACGATCAGGTGGGCTGGAGTTGTTTACCTTCAAGATCCGTCGCTGGAAGCAACGCTGAAGAATAGCTGGCTAACGGATGCCGAGAAACTCTGGATCGAACAGTCATACGATTTCCTGTGGCGGGTAAGGCTCCAACTGCACCAGTTGAGTGGAAGAAGGCAGGACCGGCTACTTTTTCCCGAACAGGAACAGATTGCCGGGCGAATGGGCTTCATGGCGGGTACGGAAGGTTCTGCCGTTGAGGCTTTCATGCGCCTGTATTATCGATACACTTCACGGGTACGAAGAACGACCTCCTTTTTTCTGGAAAGACTTGAGGAGTCCCAGAGGGGGTTTCGCTTTCACCTGCGCAGGCGAATCTTGCCGGGTCCATTTCTGCTGGAAGGCAAGCACCTTCATTTTATGGAACCGGAATGGGTGGGTAAAGACCCGTTGCTGCTCATGCGATTCTTCTGGCAAGCGGCGCGTTCCAAAGCTTATTTTCACCACAATGCGGGAAAAATAATCCGGGAAAATCTGGGTGGGTTTGGAGAGCGCGAAAGGCGAAATCCCGAGGCAATAAATCAGTTTTTCGACATTTTGCTGGACCGGGAATACTCGTTTCATGTCCTTAAGACCATGCTGGAAACGGCCTTTCTGCAGGTATTCATTCCGGAATTCTCTGCGGTGCGCTACAGGGTCCAGAATGATGTCTATCATGTCTACACCGTTGATGAGCACCTCCTGCGCACGGTCCACGAACTTCATCTTATCGAAGCGGACCAAGTCAATGGCGAAGAGCCGCTGAAAAGCGCCGCAGTGCTGATAAGCCAGGAGGAGCGGCGTATTCTCTACCTGGCCGCGCTTCTCCACGACATCGGGAAGGGGAGGGGAAAGAATCATTCGATGCAAGGCGCCGCGATGGCCGGGGAAATCGCGGTAAGGATGGGTTTGGACGACGGGCAGAGAAATTTGCTTTGTTTTTTGATCGAACATCACCTTATTCTTGCCGAAATAGCGCTCAAGCGGGATTTGATGGATGAAAAGCCCATAGCGCAGTGTGCGGTAACTATCAAGGATCGCCGGCGCCTGCTTTTGCTCTATATGCTTACTGTCGCTGACAGCCGGGCGACAGGTACAGCGGCATGGAACACCTGGAAAGCGTCCCTGCTTAGAGAGCTTTTCTTCAAGGTTGACAGGCTGTTGGGGCGGGCGGACCTCGAACCGGAAGACATCGAGGCGCGCGCCGCGCAAACGCAGAGAAACGTGTTAGCCCTTTTCCCCGATCCGGCTGAAAGCGAAAAGCTGTCCGAATGGATGGAGCGGCTGCCTTTCAGATATTTGCTCTCTCAGCATCCGCAGGAGATTCTAAAGCACTACGATATGGAGGAGGAACTGGCTCTCCGCCCGGTTTGCTTCAGGGCAGAACCGCTCGAAGGCGAGATGTGGCAGACCACGGTCATAACACGAGATCGCCCCGGGCTGTTTGCTCTAATTACCGGTGTTCTTTGGGCCAGGGGGTTGAATATACTCTCGGCCGACATCTATACCCACGAACCCGGCGTGGCCTGCGATGTCCTGCGTGTGGAACGGATTCCGGACCCGCTTCATCGCGAAGAGCTGTGGGTCAAGGTGGAAAGTGATCTGGTGCGCGCCCTTGCTGATTCATCCTATCTGGACGAAATACTGGAAAGCAGGCGCAGGCCGTCTGTTCTCGAGGCAAAGTGCCATCCGCGCAAAGATGATAAGGTCGTAATCGACGAGGAAGCTTCGGATTTCTACACCCTGATCGAAGTTTACACCTGGGACAGGCCGGGCGTGCTGCACACGATCACCAGCGCCCTGTTCGAACTGGATATAAATATTCAACTTGCCAAGATATCTACACCCGGAGCGCAGGTTGTTGATATCTTTTACGTCACGGACTTGAGCGGCGAGAAGCTTATTAGCTACGACAAGCATGAACAGGTTAGAGAAAAGCTTCTTGGGCTCCTGTCTGTGGTCCCCTGATCGTCCTTGTTTGGGTCGATTTTCTAAGGGCGTGCGCAATAGGTACATTTTTGTTCAAAACAAAACTGAGCTTTTGGATAAGAAATTAGATTGAATTTTCGGATGATTACAGTTTTAAATGTCCTTTGGGCGTTCTATTTCGCGTTTTTGCGATACTTTACGCAACAAAAATGTTTTTTTCCCGGGCCTGGTTACGATTTACTTTCCGTTAGTCTCTGGCTCGGGGTTCTTCAAATGCCTTCGATCAGAGGGGGTAGGAAGAAAATTGTTGACGTTGGCAAGTAATTTGCCTAGACATTCCGGATTGAGCCGTTCAATCCCCATTTCGAAAACTCACAGGAGGATAGTATGACCCCAAAAGAAGTGCTGGCTTTTGCAAAAGAAAATGGCGCCAAGATAGTAGATTTCAAGTTCATGGATTTTATCGGGATATGGCAGCATTTTTCTGTTCCGATCGCAGAGTTGGGCGAAAGCGACTTCGAGGCCGGCTACGGTTTCGATGGATCCAGCATCCGGGGATGGCAGCCGATACACGCCAGTGACATGCTGATTATTCCGGACCCGGCGACGACAGTGATGGACCCGTTCACAGCCGTCCCGACCCTTACAATGATCTGCAACATAGTCGATCCCGTGACAAAGGAAAAATATACTCGCGATCCCAGAAACATCGCTCAGAAGGCTGAAGAATACCTTAAGTTCACGGGGATCGGTGATATGGCCTGGTTCGGCCCGGAAGCGGAGTTCTTCATCTTCGACGATATCCGGTTCGATAGCTCGGTTAACTTCAGCTACTACTATATCGATTCCGTCGAAGGTCAGTGGAACTCTGGAAGGATCGAGAACCCGAACCTCGGATACAAGCCCCGATACAAAGAGGGGTATTTCCCGGTGCCCCCGATGGATACCCAACAGGACATCCGTTCCGAGATGATCCTGACGCTGGAGCAGGTTGGCGTGCGCACGGAATGTCAGCACCACGAGGTGGCCACGGCCGGTCAGGCTGAAATCGATATGAAGGCCGCCCCTCTGGTCAAGATGGCTGACAACTTGGCGTGGTACAAATATGTTCTAAAAAATGTGGCCAGGAAGTATGGCAAGACGGTTACCCTTATGCCGAAGCCGCTATACGGCGACAACGGCACTGGCATGCACACCCATATGAGCATCTGGAAAGAGGGCCAGCCGCTTTTTGCCGGAGACAAGTATGCGGGTCTTAGCCAAATGGCTCTTTGGGCGGCAGGAGGGATACTGAAACATGCCCCTGCGCTGTGCGCCATAACCAACCCCACCACCAATTCCTACAAGAGGTTGGTCCCCGGATATGAAGCCCCGGTGAACCTGGCTTACTCCAGCCGTAACCGCAGCGCAGGCATCCGTATTCCGATGTACTCGCCGTCTCCAAAGCTCAAACGCCTCGAGGTCCGCTTCCCAGACCCGTCGTGCAACGGCTACCTAGCCTTCAGCGCGCTGCTCATGGCTGCCCTTGACGGCATCGAAAACCGGATCGATCCGGGCGCGCCGCTCGATGAGGACATCTACGGATTGAGTCCCGAAGAGCTGGCAAAGGTTCCATCGACTCCGGGGGCACTTGAAGAATCACTCAAGGCGCTCGAAAAAGACCACGAGTTCCTGCTCAAGGGCGACGTTTTCACACAGGATGTCATCGACACGTGGATCGAATACAAGACCCTGAACGAAGTGGACGTTGTGCGCATGCGTCCGCATCCTATGGAATTCAAGCTCTACTTCGACATATAAGGATGAATTGAAGATTTAGGGAATTAGGAATTTAAGAGAAGTTTGGATAAATCCCTGTTTTCTAAAAATTTCATGAAGACTGATTTGAGAATCCCCCGAGGCTGCGATAAAATCCCGGCTTTGGGGGATTTTTATTTTCGACAGGTCATAGATGATTATGAGGAAAGGAAATATCTACTCGGACATTCCGGAGCGAGTGCCCGAGGAAATTTTCGAAACTCTGGGCGAATCAGGTGAAGTCAGGGTCGAAAGAATCATATCCGACTCTCATGCTTCCCCGGAAGGGTTTTGGTACGATCAGGATCAAAGCGAATTCGTCCTACTCCTGAAGGGCAGCGCCGGCATGAGGTTTGAGGGTGAAGATGAAATCGTTCTTTTAAGACCCGGCGACTGGGTAGACATTCCGGCACATGTCAGGCACCGGGTTGAATGGACAGACTCAGAGCAAAAGACGGTGTGGCTGGCGGTGTCTTATTAAAACGACCACTGTAGCCTATAGCCAAATGGGCGCTCATAGCGCTCATTTGGCCGTTCAAATTGGCATTCCAGGGTGTAATTCTTTGGCCGTCAATTCAGGCGCCGGGTTTGACCCCGCATGCGGGTCATTGCAGGCTTCAATCCTACGATGTGAGAGCCGTGCATTCATCTAATATGGCGAGGCAACAACGCAGTAGCTCGTCTCCGCACCTATAAAACATGGCTGGTAATATGTGTTGCCAACCACGTAATATGTTTGATTTGATACCACAATTGGGGTCGCTGCGGGCGGCAGGTAAGCCACACTGGCGCCAATAGCAAGGCCGGTAGCTACGCCTGCGGCGGCTCCTGCCGCAACTTCACCCCAACCGGGTCCGTAATAAGCCCCCCAACCCCCGTTTACATTTACATTGTTATTGATGTTGACGTTTCCACCGTTATGGTTCCAATCATGGGGCCCTTGATATGTGCCGCCGCGGCCTCCCACGTAGTTGCCCTCACCGTTATAGTTCACATCATGGTACCCTTGATATGTGCCGCCACGGCCTCCTGCGTAGTTGCCCTCCTGTCCTCTCGCAGCTTCGTCTCCTCTCGGTCCTTCTGCAAACCCGCCGTCACGGAAACTGCCTCCGCCGAAACCGCGGCTGCCGTGAAAGCCACCAAAGCCGCCACCAAAACCCCTGGGGTCCGCCTGCTTGAGGAAAAACGGGGATCCCACCAGAGCTGTGGCCAAAATAGCCGCGAATAGGAACTTGAAACCTGACTGTTTCATGACTGCCCCCCTTTCTTTTTTCCCTGAGCATCTGTTTGTTTTACCGGAACGAACTTGATTTTGTGAACGCCTGAAGGCGGCATGAAGTTGAAAAGGCTGTCCCCAAACCGGGCCGAGGTGTCCCAGCCGCTTAGATTAGCAGTCCATTGGGGAGAGCCTTCCAGTTTTTTGTACAGGAATACTATTTTTTGAGGCAATGGCCTGTCGCCCGCATCGATCCAGACTTGGATGTGAAGGTCGCCCCGATCAAGGGCAAGATGATGGCACGGTATCCCCCGCACTTTGTGTAAGCCGACATAAAGTGAATGGTCGACGCCTTTGGAAACGTGATCCCAGAGTTGGGGGCTTGCCAGGTCGGTCAGAGCCACTTTTAAACCGAAGTCTTTGTGCGCTTTATCCAGAGCGCCTTCCAGGCTGGGAGGGACTTCCATGGTTGCATAAACTTTTTCCTCCCTGTCATATAGGGTTATAGTCTTGCCGTTAAAAAAGAACTGCTTGTCGACCAGATCCCCCTGCGCATCGACGCGCAGTTTATCAGGCCGCTTCAAGTACGTGTCCATCTCAATGCCATATTGAAGCTTCTTCCCGCCGTAATAAACCTGATCATCAGTGACTTCGGAATGGTACCAGAACTGCTGGAGAGAGTTGAGATAGTCACACATCTGCCTCATGATGACCATGGGGTCGGGCTCTGCCGGCAGGGTCGCCGGAGTCGCTTGCGCTTTGACCCTCGGTGTAGGCGTGACAACCAGGCAAACGCAGATTAAGGCTGCCGTCCAGATCGTTTTTTGTCTCATCATAGTCCTCCTCAGCGATTGCAGTCCGTGGTCGATTGGTATCCTTATTTAAATCATCGGCTTGATCCGAACAGGCGTGAGGCCGGCCCCGTGTGAGTGTACCATGGAGACGCACTGATCTGTTACATCACTCGGACGTGTCTGGGTCCGGACTCATTCGTTTTTCGTAGATTTTCCTTTTTACCAGTTCATCTGATCGGGTTGCCAATCCCGATAGGGTACGTGAATCTTGGAGTGCAATTCATCGAGGCGTCCGCTGGATGCAAGGTCCTTAAGAGACGCAGAGATTATCTTGTCGGCCTCGTCTCCCTTTTCTCCTTTTTGAACAAGAACGACATCATCAAATGATGTATAGAACTCCCTATGGATGTCCTTTAGCTTAAGTTGATTGAGTACATAGTCAGATTCTTCCTGTGCGTGTATGAACGCATCAATCCGCTTTTTCCCGACCTTCTCCATCATCTGTTCTATGTTCGTTTCAGCTTCCACGGGAAAGCCGGCGAACTCGTCAAGCCCTCTCATCATACTTATTTTGTAAGGAAATGGCTTTTGAGACATGGCCTTTTCGATCATCTCCTTGGTGATGGGATTGTCCTTGTTGGAGTAAATCACAAAATAGACCTTCCCCATTGGGACGGATGCATATCGGAAGGGCAGTTTCTCTTCGGGGATAATGGGATTTCTAAGCATGGGGATATGAAAGTCGGCCTTTCCAGTGACCACATTGTCAATGGACCTGCCAAAGGGGAAAACTTCTATTTTAAACTTCCCGTCGGGGTATACTTCATTCATCGCTTTTATCAGATCAATGAATACGCCTTTTTCCGGCGATTCGGAAATATTGGGCAGTAGGGCTACGCTCGCGGTCAGGTCTTTGGCCATGGCGGGACTTGCCATGATCAGAACCATAGAGAGTATCATGCAGAGTGGAATAAGTATTTCCTTCTTGACATAGTTTTTCATAATAGTTCTCCTCTTTTGCTTTGATAGTTAGTTGCCGCAGGGAAGAATGCAGGTGCTCCAAATCCCCCTTGTGCCTGATCCATACCACCTTGTTGGAGCCTTGCCGCTCCAATGCCTTTCCGCATACGAATATCAACCATTTTCCCGTCGCCGCTGGCAGGCTCTTCCTGCAATGATGCCGACCAGGTCAGTAACAAATGACGTCATCTGCCCGGCTAGAGCCTTCATTTCTCTTGAAGCTGAAGCCGTCTCCTCTGATTCCGCCGCTGATTGCTGGACTATCCTGTCCATCTCGGCCGTGGCCTTATTGATCTGCTCAACGCCCAATGCCTGTTGGTTTGAGGCTTCTGCAATTTCATTTATGAGCTCGCCAACCTTCCGCGAAATGGCCATATTCTCCTTGAATGCGTTTTGAGTAGACTGGGTGAGCGAATTCCCGTTGCGAACCGTGGTGATTGTGCCTTCGATCAGATTGGCTGTATCCTTTGCTGCCACAGCAGATCGCATGGCAAGGTTCCTCACTTCGTCTGCCACCACGGCGAATCCAGCGCCTGCCTCGCCTGCGCGGGCCGCTTCAACAGCCGCGTTCAGGGCCAATAGATTCGTTTGAAAGGCTATCTCATCAATGGTCTTAATGATCTTGTTGGTCTGTTCGCTGGATTTCGTGATCTCATCAATCGCTTGGATCATGGCATCCAGATGGTTGTCAACCTTCTCTAGGATGGTGGAGGCGTCTTCCATCATTCGTCTTGCTCTGCACATGTTTTCCGCGTTCTGCTTGGCGGTAGCCGACATCTCCTCCAAAGAGGCGGAGGTCTCTTCTATGGCAGCCGCATGAGTTGCTGAATTGCCGGCCATGGAACTGCTGGTTTCCGAGAGGACATCTGATGCCGAAGAGACTCGTTGTGAGCTTTCGGTAAGACCATTTATTATAGTATTAACGGGTTTGATAATGATTCGTCGTATGCTTATAGTAATTGCTATCAAGAGGATAATATTCAAGATCGAGAAAGCTGCGCCTGAATTAATGAGACTGGACCTCAATTCTTCTAAAACGAATTTTGGCGTGAGAAAGAGCTCCACTGAACCAAGTTTTTCTGCACCTTTTAGTATATCTGTTCGTTTGGTGATAAAATCCCCCTGGACCTTTTCCTGAACTGAAACAGGATTCCAATTCGAATCCCGTTTTACCCCTTTGAGGATGGTATCGCCGTTTCCTTCGCGTACTAGTACTGCAAACAGATCCTTTGCTGTCATTTCGGACTTAATGAGATCATCGACGGTATTTTTGTCTATATTCCAGAGAGGATCGACGAGGGCCTTTCCCAGTCGTATCGATCTAACATCAAGGCGATTTTTTATATCACCCATCATTATTTTCTTTCTGGTCCTATAGTCGAAAGCGACATATGCTGAAAGGATTAATGTGGTGATGACGACAATGATTATGCTTAGCCTTACCTGAACGCTTCCCTTTAGCATTTTTCTCTCCTTTCCTGTATGGCGCTCAGGATCGTAGTCTGGGCCAGGTTTCATGTCACACCGGACCAATCCGGCAGGCCAAGGAATCACTGGAGCACAGTCTTAAACCCTTGCCGCAAAAGTTACTGAGAGTCTGCAGGAGAAACTTGGTTGAGAGGCAATTTCTGTTATGCAGAGTAATTTGATCGGCAACAGCCAATTGTCGTGTTATTGTTTTCCTGCCATATCTCTTCCTCCATCCTTTGAAAAAATCCGAAGAGCCTCATCCACGGGGCAAAAGAAGTTGGCAGGCAAACCCACCCTCAGTTGCGTGCAGTCATCACTTTTGGGATTTAGAGATTAAATCGTCGTTGCTGGAGAAAGACTTGACGATGAATAAGAACTTACAAAATAGTGATGGCCGTTCACTAAAACGGTTTAATTGAGGACAGCCCAGACGGTGTTGGTTGTGGAGTCAACACCGTGAGTGCCAAGCGGGTAGGACGTATTCCAGGGGCCAAAAAAAATTCTTGACGCTTCCGAGGGAAAAATAGGCCTGCAGGTCACTTAAGTCTTATGTTTTTTTCGCGGCTAAGGAAACGGTTTCGGTTTTGATTTCACACAAGGTGGTGTTCAAAACCTATTCCAAACATATGTTACCCCTTGATATCCTCACCTGAATCCTGCACGCAGATGAGAGCCCGGAAATATCCACACCTCGCGGGGCGTGGGGCTTCGCGGGCAGGCTCGCCAGGTTTTGTAATCTCTGGATTTGGCTTAGCCTTCTTTGATCTGCTTTAGCTCTTCTTCCGGTTTGTCTCCGCCCATGGCCTTCTTGAATTCACTGATACCTTTTCCAAGACCGCTTCCCAGTTCAGGCAGCTTTTTGCCGCCTACCAGGATGACAACACCGAGAAGTAAAAGGAGCATTTCGGTTGGATTAAGCAAGTTATGCCTCCCTCTTTGTTATGTCGCATCGACATGCAACCGCTAAAAAGTTCATTTAAAGCAGGCGAACAAAATACACTCAAAACCAATCTCATATAATCAGGCAACTCTTGCCCTTTTTCAACCCTCCATTATGCGCATGTGCTGCAGGGCAACAGAGGTTGACAGACTACAGGAAGCATTTTGCCGGCATATGACGGAAAAGTGGCTTTTCAGTTACGGATACTAACATACCTTGATTGGGGAGCGCCACCCCGGTTCGATCTAAAATTGAGTTCAGGCGCGAAAATATAATTTATGCCTGCTTCGATCTGCAATCGGAACGATTTCGCGCTGCTTACCTCAGACGAGCTTCCGTAACGGTTTGCCACGATTTTATGACTTCATTGAAAAGTCACTTTTTCGCCATAGGGCTGAAATATTCTACCGGTAGTGTCCCTCTCAAATTTTACAATATGAATCAAGAAAAGCCAAACCCATCGTAAGGTGGGGACGGAAAGCCCACGGGTCTTAAAGAGACGGCCGGGTTGCCTCTGGGAACATGTGATGCGGTTTTCTCTTTAGGTACTTTGCTGACCCCGCTGGGGAACCAGAAAGCCCGAAAGGAAGCTTGGTGAAAGCTTTCGTTTCGGGCTTTTGTATTTTGAGCGGCTCAATGCCGGAAGAGCACCCGGTTAAGAATAAGGAAGAGAGGAGGTGTCAAAGAATCGAGTCGCGAAAGTTTGGCACATGGCAGGTGTTAACGTGGGAGCGTTAACCATTGGGATTCAATTCTACCGGGACGTTTGTGCAATGTCTCACTTTTTCGCTGAATATTCGAGATCTAAAAAAAAAGAAAGTTTAAAAAGGAGAGGGGCATGAAAAGGAGAGATTTCTTAAAATTCGGTTGGCCGGAATTGCGGGGGTAGCCCTTGGCGGATTGACAAAAATGCCGCTTGTCAGAATCGGCAATGTTTTTGCTGCATCATCAAATGCATGGAAATTCGGTGTTATGGGAGACACCCAGTGGACCATACACGGGACGGACCCCGGCAACCCGCAATTCAGTGATTACTCCACTGACCCGGCGGGGGACAACCCGTATAGCTGTGCTGTTTCGATTATCAACCAGATCGATGCGCAGTTCGTACAGCAAGGCGTGCAGTTTGTGATCCAGGTAGGCGATCTGACCGACTGTGGCACGGATCGCGCCGTTGCTGCGCGCGCTACCGCTGCCTCGACCAATCTTTATCCTCACAATATCGGTTTCTTCCCGATGCGCGGCAACCACGAGACTTACGGCGGCGAGTATGGCCCAGTTAATAACTATGCCATTCCGGCGATCCAGAATAACTTCCCGCAGACCCAAGGCATTGGAACGACATGGGGCGCCTACAACTTTAGTAGCCCGAGCCCGACCGATCCCGTAACCGGCAACCCAACCATCGAATTGCAGGGGATCAGCTACTCTTTTGATTACGGCAGCACCGGCAACAACGCACGCTTCCTCGTGCTCGACTGCTGGGCGACGCAGGACACCAACCCCGCGACAGTGGCGAACGGTTACGCGGGTTCCACCATTGCCGGCTATTCTTTCGGCTACAACGTTAGCCAGCAGCAAGCATGGATCAGCAATCAACTAAATATCCAGACTCGCGGTACTGAGCACGCTTTTGTCTTCACGCACCAGCCGCTCATGGCTGAAGACCACCAGGATACGGTTTTCAGCGGCTACACCAATGCCAACCCAACCTGGCAGAACCCCTTCTACTCCTGCCTCCAGTCCAATGGCGTCGGGTACTACATCAGCGGCCACGACCACATGCACCAGCGGTCGATCATCGCCAGTCCTGACGGCGCCTCGCAAGTTCAGGAGCTTATCTGTGCATCCTGCAGTAGCAAGTTTTACACGCCTGTGGCATCTTTGACCAACGCGAGCTGGTTTGGTCAAAAGACCCGTGAGACCTCGGTTTCACAGGAATTGTACACGGTTGGCTATTACGTCTTCACAGTTGACGGCCCGCTTGTGACTGTCGATTATTATTCCTCAGCTCCACTAGCCCCCACCCCCGTAGACCCCGCTACCAATAGTTCGTCGATTTCGGACGGGAGCTATCCGGGCACGGCCAATGGCTCTTCACTTGTCACTCCCACTTTTACTTTCACCAAGCAGGAGACTTGGGGTTACAGCCTCAACTCAAGCGGCCCGCCGGCGCAATACCTCATACAGGAAGGATCGGGCTACACGACGACGCAGATCAACTTCCTCAATACGACCGCCGGTATAACCAAGAACAGCGCGGTCCAGGACTACAATGGCCGTTATCTCACCAAGACCGTGGATGCCTACTATACCCCCAGGGCGAACGTAACCAACGCTTATGCAATCAGCGACGTGCTGTCCCTCGTGGGCGTCATGAATTTGGGCTCCGATACTTATGGTATTACGATGTCCTACGATCCCACAGTGACTCTTTCACGCAGCGATATCAGCAATGGCCGCATGATCGCCATAAATAGCCAGGATCAGAACGGCAACTGGGTTAACGCGGTCACCTTTAATAACGGCGGCCACAGCAAGTTCGTATACGGCCCCTACAACAAAGCTTACCCGGTTGGTACTTACGGAGTTGACACCACAAACAATATCGCCTGGGCGATCGTGAACTACGATGGCGATTTCAGTAACTTCGCGGTGGTAGGGACAGGATACTAGCCTTAACCCGGGCGGCGGCATGCCGTTCAATGAATATTTCGCCAGGAACGAGGGTTCCTCTGAGTGAACTTACAGGAGACTAAAATGATTAAAAAGTTGCTTATATTTGCCGCAATTGCGATGCTTTTTGTCGGTGTGCAGGCCGGAACGGCCAGTGCTAACCTGGTGTTAAACGGGGGATTCCAAACAGGAGATTTTACCAATTGGAACATAAACGTAAACGACCCCAACACATTTGCCATAGTGCAGCCTGCGGACAACGGCGCGCCTGCAGGGTACAGCAATGAAGCCCTTTTGAGCACTAACGGCCTTGGCTATAATGCATCTCTTTCTCAGACCATCGCCACAACGGCTGGACAATCTTACATTGTGAGCTTCTGGCTCGCTAACGACGATTTCAGTAAGACTTCAAATTTCCAGGCACTATGGAGCGGCAGTACCGCTGCCTTAACACTCATGACTTCCAATGGTTCACTTCCCAACACTTCATTTTCCAATGCTTTCGACTATAACGAGTTTCAGTTTGAGGGAGTTGCGACGGGAGCAACTACGACGATCTCCTTCGACTTCCAAAACGATAATGCCGTCTATCACCTCACTGACGTCAATGCATCGCCGACGCCGATCCCGGCCACAGTGTTGCTCTTTGGCCCGGCATTGGCGGGGTTGATTGGGTTAAGAAGCAGGAAATCAACAATAGCCTAGCAGCGGCAAAAGTCGATCTGCTTTCAAAAGGCGGGGTCGGCGACAGCGGGCCGATCTTTTGACCTGTTGAAAAATGATTAACATGCGTCCCCCCGGCAGGTAGGACCTGCCAGGGGGATTTCATTTCCGGCAGGACCAAACCAGCTCGCCACGAAGGCGCTGACCTATTCTACCGTTCACTGTTCACTGTTCACTGCTCATTGGTACCCGATAAACATAATCCACATTGAGCGAAACCACGTCGAATTCGCTTTCCACCAGGCCATGCAGCAGATAGGCATGGCTCATGTCGAGGTCCTGGCAAAATCGCCTGAAGGGTTTCGGGAAAAAAACCGTCTCAAAGATTCCCGTTTTATCTTCAAAGGTAAAAAACTCCATTTCTTCCCCTTCCCTGGTCAAGACTTCCTTGCGCGTGACGGGCCATCCCTTCATGTGGATTTTCTTTCCGGCGTGCCGGGCCATGCCGGACGCCGGAACAATCGATTGCCGAAGCGAGCGGAAAAACGGCTCGGCAAGTTCAAGGGGATGGACCGAGAGGGGAAATCCCAGCGTTTCTGATTCCTGCGCCCATTTCCGGCGGCCGGAAAAATCCGGGAGGGCAGGGACCTTTATGGGAGAGCGCGAATGGAATGCAGCTATTTGCGATCTGGAAAAAGAAGCGGGAAGCGGGGAGCGCGCAGCAGGTGGATCATGCAATGGTCCCGGTCTCGATTGCGAGTGGTTCTGTGCGCGGAATCCGTTCAGCCAGGCTTCGATGAACCAGAGAATTTGCGGGCGGTTGAAGGTCCCGGAAATAGAGTCCATGGCGCCGCTTTTGGCAAGTATCGCAGCGTCCGGGGCAGATATGGGGAGGCCGTTTTGCCCTCTCACTCGATTGAGAAAGTCCTCGATTGATGAAAAAGGTCCCCCCCGGCTTCTTTCCCTGAGGATGGCTTCGATGGCGCTCTTCCTTATTGCCTGAAGCTGTTGGAAACCTGTTCGTATCATTTTCCCGCTGCCGTTGTAGGGCAGCCGGCTTTCGTTTATGTCCGGTCCCAGGACCTCGATGCCCATGCGCCGGGCTTCCGAGATATAGGCGAAGGTGCTGTAATAGCCTCCACCATTGGAGAGTACCGCCGCCATGAATTCCGCCGGATGATGCGCCTTGAGATAGGCGGACTTGAAGCTCACCAGAGCATACGAGGCCGAGTGCGGCTTACAGAACGAATAGCCGGAAAAAGAGGTGAACATGTCCCAGACGCTTTCCACCACCTCGGATGAAATCCCGTTTCGGGCGCATCCTTGCGCAAAGCGTGCCCTGTAGTCCGAGAGCTGCTCCCGGCTTTTCTTGCTTATCACTTTTCTCAGACTGTCCGCCTCACCCCATGAAAAGCCGGCCAGCGCCATGGCCGCTTGCACGACGTCTTCCTGATAGACCAGTATTCCGTAATTTTCCGCCAGGATGTCTTTGAGGCGTGGATGGAGCGGCTCATACGGCTCTCCATGAAGCCGGCTCAGGTATTGCCGAATAAACCGGTTTGCGGCTGGGCGGATAATGGACGAATGGATCACTGCATGCTCGAAATCGCCCGTTCCTGCCTTTGCCTGGAGGAGTCGCATGGATGGGGATTCCAGGTAGAAGACGCCCATTGTATTTCCCCGGCTGATGCTTTCCCGGGTTTTCGGGTCATCAATCGGATTGAAGTTCGAATAGTCGATGATCTTAGCCGTGTTTTCCCGAACCGACTCAATGGTGTCACGGATCACGGCAAGCGAGCGGTTGCCCAGAAGGTCTATTTTGACGAGGCCCGCCTTTTCGGCCTGGTCTTTTTCCCACTGGATGATTCGGACCCCCTTGGCGCTTATCTGGACCGGAACATACCGCGATATCCGGTCCGGAACGAGCACCACCCCGCCGCAGTGGGTCCCGATATTTCGGGGCGCCGACTCCAGGCGCGAAGAAAGATCGATGATTTCCGGCCAGGGCGGGTCCAGGGGAAAATTGCGGAATTTGGGATATGATTTTACATGCTCCCATATGCCCCCGCTCCGCGAGCTCCAGTAGTTCATCCTGCGGGTTACCTCCTTAATTTCGGAGGCGGGCACGCCGTATACTTTCGCTACTTCACGCACCGATGCCCTGGCCCGGAACCCCACGTGGTTGCTTACCAGAGCCATTCTCCGGCTTCCGTAATGGGTCATGATTTCTTCAAAAAGCCCGTCACGCTCGTCCCATGGGAAATCGACGTCGATGTCCGGAAGGTCCTTTCGTTCGGGATTTAGAAACCGGCCGAACAGGAGGTTGTGCCGGATGGGATCGACATGCGTTATTCCCAAAAGATAGCTGACCAGGCTTGCAGCCCCGCTTCCACGACCGCAGTGGATCGGGCGGCGGTGTACGATATCTGCCACCACGAGGAAATAATCCACAAATCCTTTGGAGCAGATAAGATCGAGTTCTTCGGCCAGACGATCTTCAATTGCCTTGGAGGTTTTTCCGTAACGCCGGCCAATCCCTTTGCGGCACTCGGAGACAAGGAGGGCGAAGTGGTCCTCGTTTTTATCGAGGTAATGAGGGAAAATGGTCTGAAAACGGTCCCAGGCGGTATGGCAGGCCCTGGCAATTTTTACCGCGTTGGCCAGCGCTTCCGGGCAGTTGGGGAAGTGCACGGACATCTCGCGGGCGGATTTCAGCCACTGGCCCGCAGCTACGATCTCTCCCGGCGCAAGCGACCCCAGTGTTTTGTTCAGGTCTATGGCACGAACGAGCCGGTGAAGGGGATAGTCTTGCTCCCCGGCAAAATGGACCGCGTTTGTGGCCACAGGTGCAATGCCTATCTCCTTTGCCGCATGGAGGAGCTTTCGGTCGGATGGGCCCGGCACTATCTCAAAAAAGCATTCCAACCGGTTGCGCAATGCTTTCAGCAATTCCGGATCGGCGCTCAGCAGTACAATATCGGAGCTTTTTTCCGGGAGGCTTCGGATAAGTGAGAAGTCATCCTCGATATGGCGGCGAGTAATGAGGTCCGAGAGAATTTCGTATCCCACGGCGGTTCGGGCAAGGATCACCGCACATGTTTGCGGGGTTTTCACTTCGGCCCCCACTACAGGTTCGATCCCGGTTGCGCGCGCGGCTTCCAGGAAATTGATAAGGCCGTAGAAACCGTTTGTATCGGTCAGGGCAAGATGGGTAAAACCAGCTTTTTTGGCCTCCCTGCACAGGACTTCGGGCGAATTTACGCCCTGCATCATGGAATAGAAGGAATGAACATGGAGGTGGACAAAATTCATGGTAGCGACTCAGTCGTCAGTGGTCAGTGGCCGGTCGTCAGAGAAAAGCTTTTTCCGACTACTGAAGACCGACCACCGAAGACTGGTCCCCATGCGATTATCCCTTTTCCGAATTTCATGCGGATCGAATCCAGGACTTTCTGGAGGTTGAGCTCTTTTGACGATTTCTTTTTTTCCCATGTGAAAAGTGAAAGCTGAGAAAAGGGCATCACGAGGTCCGAAAATTCCAACACCAGCCTGCGCACGGCCACTCGCCTCCGAAAAAGCTGGTAAAAGACGGGGAGGGCGGACCGAAAAAGGAACCGGTCAGCCTGGACAGCTCCGGGGGAAATCCGCTTGCGGGAATCGACCGACATGCCGTCTGCATACCGAATTTCCAGCCTGAAGTTTCCCGGACAGCGATTATGACGGCGCAGGTTCCATCCCGCCTCTTCAACCTGTTGAAACAAAACGGATTCAAGGCGCCCCGGATCGATTTCATCCCGGTCCAGAATTTTCGTAATGGATAGCCGCGGGACCTGATGAGTGGGAAGTACCGGGGCGGGATCCAGGCCTTTTGCGATTTTAAGAAGACGCTCCGCACTTCTGCCGAAAACTGCCGCAAGCATGTCGAGGGGAAAGGACGCCAGTTGTCCGATTTTAAGAATGTTGAAGCCGGCCAGCCTGGAAGTGGTAACCTCACCCACGCCGGGAAGAAGATCGACGGGCAGGGGAGAAAGAAACGATGCTTCATTCCCGGGGAAGATAAAACTCAGGTCCCCGGGGTCGATACAATTTGAGGCAACCCGGCTTACCAGTTTGTTCGAAGCAAGCCCGACCCGTGCCCGAAGTCCCATTTTTATGTGTAGGTCCTTTTCCATCCGGCAGGCCAAGTCCGGTACGGGCCCCCAGAGGCGGTGGGTCCCGGTGACATCTATGAAGTAACTTCCAGGGTAGCTCCCTTCGACAAGCGGCGAAAAGAATCCGAATTCCCGGACAATGTCCAGGTGTTTTTCCCGGTAATGATAAAAATCAGACGGCATTACATGAATCCGGCGGCACAGGCGGCGCGCCCGGCTAAGCGGCATGCCTTCACGGATGCCCTCTTTTCTGGCATTGCTGTTTACTGCCTGGATAACGGACCTCTCGCCCGCTTCCGCCAAAACGAGCGGGCGCCTTTTCAATGCCGGCTGCCTAAGTTCCTCGATTGCCGTATAAAAATCGGGAACCCCGAGATGAGCTATATTCCGGAGCATCAGTTTTCACTCCTTTTCGGAAGGTTTAATTTAATTTAGGTGAATAAAAGGTGAAAGTCAAGGAGCAATCTTGCTGCGCCCCGTAGTCTGCACGCCATTAGAGCGGCCATCAGCGGTGCAAATGCGCGATCCTCATAAATTTTCAAGAGTTGTATTGAAGAAAAACAAATCTTTTGCCGATGTATACGCAAGGAGCGGCTAAGACGGTCAAATTTTGAGTCTTGGCTCTCAGAGGATGGGGAATCAGCCGGGCGCCAGGAGGGCCGGAGCGGTCGTTCGTGAGGCCGCAACTTACCGGCCGCCTGCAAAAAAGGGATGCATATCGGGCGAAAACAGGAAGGGATTTCTTATGAAAGATCAGCCAGGCGAGGCAAATCGGAGTGGCGGCTTGGGATTGGAGAGGGAAGGAAAGTATCTCACCTTTTCTATGGGAGATGAGGAATACGGAATTGGCATTTTGAAGGTCAAGGAATTAATCGGGATGATGAGGATTACACCGGTTCCGCAGACACCCGCTTTCGTCAAGGGGGTGATAAATCTCAGGGGTAAGGTGATCCCGGTAATCGACCTGCGGCTCAGGTTCGGCATGAGCGGGAACGGTTACACCGAACGCACATGCATTATAGTGGTCGAAATCGGCGGTTCGGGCGCAAAACTGCACATAGGCGTGGTGGTGGATTCGGTTTCCGAGGTGCTAAACATAAAGGGCGCCGATATCGAAGACACACCGAGCTTCGGGACCACTTTGGAGACCGCTTACATCCTCGGGATGGCCAAAACGGGTGGAGGCGTGAAGATACTGCTCGATATTGACCGGGTTCTGAGCAACAACGAAATAAGTTTTCTGGAAAAAGTGGCCTGACGAACAAATGGTGCGAAGAATAAAATTAGAATGTGAAATTTTAACTCTTCACTCTTCTTTGTACCATCAGAGTCTGCTCCGGTCCTGACCCGGGAGCGGAAAACCTGAAGAAGTCTTTACGGACGGAAACCGGCTGTTAGTGTGGGCATAGCCCCCGAAAGGCAGTGGACGGAATGGAATACGATCTACCGGAGCGCCTGTTTAAGCAGTTCAGTATGCTTGTTTATGAGCAGTGCGGCATAAATTTACACGAAGGCAAAAAAGCGCTTCTGCAAGCAAGGCTCAACAAGAGGCTGCGACTGACCGGGATCGGTTCATACGAAGAATATTTCAAATTCATAACCTCCGGGGCGAATCCAGGCGAATTCGTCCATTTTCTCGATTCCATCTCGACAAATCTCACATATTTTTTTCGAGAGTCCCAGCATTTTGATTTCCTGGACCAGGTTGCCCTTCCTGAACTGATTGCAAAAAAGCAAAAAGACAGGGATTCCAAGATCAGGATATGGAGCGCGGGGTGTTCAACAGGCGAGGAACCATACAGTTTGGCAATGTGTGTGCTGGCACACCTGCCGGAAATCACCAGATGGGATTTCCGGATACTGGCGACCGACATATCGACGCGCGTGCTAACGGCGGCAAGCCGCGGGATTTACTCAGAGGAGAAGATACAAAAAGTCCCGCCCGCGCTCCGGCAGGCGAATTTTCAGAAGATCAGCAGCACAAATGGGAAGCCGGACTTCGAGATAGCTCCTCATGTCAAACGGGTCATCACTTTTCACCGGCTCAACTTCAAAGAGCCCTATTCCTTTAAAGGACTGTTTGATTTCATCTTCTGCCGAAACGTAATGATCTATTTCGACAAGGAAACGCAGGGGGAACTAGTTAACAGGATGGCGGGCTTTCTCAGCCCCGGGGGCTATTTTTTTGTCGGTCACTCCGAAAGTCTGACGGGACTGGCGCATAAGCTGTCTTATGTTCGGCCTGCTATATACCGCAATTAGCCAGGCTGGTCGTAAAACTAACTGGCGGTGATCATTCGGGATTAGAGCTCTGATGGAATGTTCGGCGCAGATCCATATAAGAAAGTCTCAAATGAGAAGAGTAATCGGAGTGGCGGATATGGTCGTCAGCGACTCGCCTGAGGATCTTCTGATAACATATTCTCTGGGTTCCTGCATTGCTGTAATAATCTTCGACCCGCTCGCGGGCGTTGGCGGAATGCTTCATTACATGCTTCCGGAGTCTTCGCTCGATCCTGAAAAGGCGCAGAAGAACCCAAGTATGTTTGCCGATACGGGGATCACGCGTCTTTTTAAGAACAGCTACCAGATGGGGGCCAGAAAAGAGAACATAGTGGTGAAATCAGTCGGGGGTGCACAAATGCTCGACCCAAACGGTATTTTCAATATCGGTAAGAGAAACTGTCTGGCAATGCGCAAGATTTTTTGGAAAAACAACGTGGCGATTGCCGCTGAGCACGTAGGGGGAGAAGTCAACCGCACCGTGCGGTTAGAGATGGATTCGGGCAGAGTTATTGTGAAGGTGGGGGCTGGAGCTGAGATAGAGATATGATCTCTGAATTAAGAACACCTCTCACTTTTCGCTCGTTAAGACCAGGGCGAAAGAACTGAAACAAACCCTTTCCGGACGGAGACCGGCAAATGTGCGGTCTCTGTTAGGTGCACGAGAGGCGCCATGTCGTACAACGTTCTGGTAGTTGACGATTCCAGGTCGATGCGGAAGGTCATCTGGAAAATTCTTCGAATGGTGGGGTTTGAGCTTGGAGAGTGCCTGGAAGCTTCAAACGGCCAGGAAGCTTTGGACCTTCTAGAGGGCAAGTGGATCGACCTGATTTTGTCCGACGTTAACATGCCTGTAATGGACGGCGTCGGGTTTATTCGATCCCTGAGGGAGAAAAATATCTGCAGCGATACCCCGGTGGTCTTTATTACAACCGAAGCAAACGAAGACAGGCTGCATCAATTGATGGATCTGGGCGCCAGCGGCTACATCCGCAAACCCTTCCGGCCTGAAGTGATTGGGACTTTTCTGAGTCGCATCATGGGGGAGACAGATGGTTTTAAAATGGGAACCAGTGATGAAGGATGTGATTTCTGAAGTCATTGAGACCATGTTCTTTTCGGTGGTGGAATTCCAAGATTGCGAACGGGTGGATCGGTCTTTCGACTTTGAATCGGAAATCGAGCTTCGGAATCACGATGGGCGGATGGTCATTTCGATGCAACTGAGTGAAGAATTCGCCAGGATGATAACCGCCGGTTTTCTAGGCATCGAAGAACACCAGGTCAAAGATGAGGATCTCCTGGACACTATAAAGGAACTGACGAACATAGTCGGTGGCGGATATCATGCCCGAATCGATGATGTGGGATGGCAATTGGGAATACCCGTGGTATGGAAGGCCGGGGCCTCCAATGCAACGCAAGTGGCTCAAGGCACTGTCCGGCTTGATTTCAGCTTTTTTGAAGAACCGGCCGGCTCTGCCGCTCTCAGTTATTTGCCCGCTTGAGTTGGTGGTCGTGCAATTACTCAAGATGAATCTGTCAGGCAATGAAAATGAACCAAATAAGAGTACTCATAGTTGATGATTCCGCCATTGTGAGAAAGATTTTCTCACAGGAACTGTCCAAACACCCCGATATCCAGGTTATAGGTGTGGCGCCCGATCCATTTGTCGCCAGGGATAAGATCGTCAATCTAAAGCCTGACGTTATCACTCTGGACATCGAAATGCCCAGGATGGACGGCTTGAGCTTTCTTCGAAAGTTGATGAAGTACCATCCGATACCGGCAATTATCGTGAGCTCACTCACCCCGGCCAACAGTGAAATGGCATTGGAAGCGTTGGAATATGGGGCAGTCGAAGTGCTGGCCAAGCCGGGCGGATCATACTCGGTCGGTGATATGAGCGAGCAGTTGGCTGAAAAAATCCGGGCGGCAGCCAGCGCGCGAATGCGTACCCCTAAGCCAATGGCGGAGACTGTCGTGCCGAACAACGGCACTATGCCCAGCCTGGCTCTCAAACAATCAACCCATAAGGTTATTGCAATGGGCGCGTCGACCGGGGGTACCGAAGCTCTTAAATCCGTTCTTATGGCAATGCCGTCCAACTCCCCTGGAATCGTGATCGTTCAGCATATGCCCCCGCGCTTTACGACGACTTTTGCGGAGCGGCTTAACACCTTGTGCCAGATCGAGGTTCGCGAGGCCAAAGACGGGGACCCGGTTCTTCCCGGGACCGCCCTGATTGCGCCGGGTAACTTTCATATGCTCATAAAGCGTGTCGGTGGCACTTATTACGTTGAGGTAAAAAACGGCCCGCTCGTCTTCCATCAGCGTCCGTCGGTTGACGTGCTTTTCCTTTCCGTTGCCCGCTTTGTCGGGGCGAACGCGCTCGGTGTGATTATGACCGGCATGGGTAGGGACGGTGCTGCTGGATTGCTCGAGATGAAAAAGGCGGGCGCATATACCGCCGCCCAGGACGAAGCGAGTTGCGTGGTGTTCGGGATGCCCAAAGAGGCGATCAAGTTGGGTGGGGCCGACAAGGTCGTATCTTTGCTCGATATACCACGAACTTTGATGAATTTTCTGAATGCTGGAAAAAGCTCGTTTGACAGCACAGCACAGACCACAGGCAAGGCGAAAGAGATTTAAAGGAGGTGGTTCCATGCCCTACAAGGACCTTACAGTTCTTATAGTTGACGATTTCCTTACAATGCGGCGCATCGTAAGAAAAATTCTGCGAGACCTGGATTTTGAAGACATTATCGAAGCAGAAGATGGATCGGCAGCCCTCGATGTCCTTAAAAGGACAAAAGTCGATCTGATCGTCTCAGATTGGAACATGCCCAGGATGACCGGCCTGGAACTACTAAAAGAGGTCCGGAGCACCGACGGTATAAAGGATACTCCATTTCTGATGGTTACCGCCGAAGCTCAGAAAGAAAATATAGTGGAAGCGGTCAAGGCGAGGGTCAGCAACTATATCGTGAAGCCATTCACCGCTGCGACCCTCGAAGAGAAACTGGTAAAGATCCTGCCGCGTTAGGGGGAAGGATCCGGCTTGTCCGACGCAGTTTTTGGCGATGCATTTGTGCAGTAATTCTAATTGAGGCAGCTATTCCATGGAAACGATAGTTAACAGGCTTGCTAACGGAGTGATTGACGGTCTTGACGATCTGATGGGAATCGGGGAGTGTCTGAACCTTCTCGACGATCTAGAGGGTCAAATTGAGCAGACAGGGCCGCTGTATGGGGTTATTGAAAGAGCAAGGCTGATTTTCAAGCGTCTCATTCTGGAGGAGTCACCTGATCCGAACGCCGATTGGCGCGAGGTTCAAAAGCTCCTTGGCTCCCTTGTAAATGCCGGCGTTATGGAGAGTGGCGAAGGGGAGATCACACAGATAAAAACGGAGAGCGCGATGCGGCTAGACGAGGACGAGGACGAGGACTTTCCCGAGCCGGCGTCCATGGATTCGGGCAACGGTTCTGGGTCCGGCGATCCGGCCCTCGATCTGGAAAGTCTATTCCATGAGGAAAGCAGTCCTAAAGTTGATGAGATACAAGACCCTGAACTGCTGAGAGATTTTATCGAGGAAGCCAAAGAGCATCTTTCTACGATCGAGCTCAACATGCTCGGCCTTGAGACGAATCCAAAAGACCTCGAGGCGATAAACGCCGTATTCCGGCCATTTCACAGCATAAAAGGAGTCGCTGGTTTTATCAATTTGATGGAGATTCATCATCTGAGCCATGAAGTTGAGAACCTGCTGGATTCGGCAAGGTCCGGTAAACTGGCGATAACCGACTCGGTGATCGATATCGTTCTGGCGGGCACAGACATTCTTAAAGGTCTGCTCGAGGAACTGGAACAAGGCGAGAGCGGGCGCAAAGAGACTTCGCCGGCTGTAATGAGCTTTATTGAAAAGGTGAAGAACTTCAACGGCGATCCGCCGGTTGGCAGCGAGGCTCCAGTAAGGAAAATTGGAACGATCCTCGTTGAGCATGGGGTCCTCGAGGATGAAGCAACAGATGACATTGCTGAAAAGGGCAGATCGGAAGGCAGGAAATTCGGTGAGGCTGCAATAGATGAGGGATCGGCCAGCCCTCGGGAGGTCTCGAAGGCTTTGCGCGAGCAGCGGCACACGATGGAAAACGCAGCATCCGTGAGGGTTGACACCCGCAAGCTGGACAACCTGGTCGATATGGTCGGAGAACTGGTCATTGCCCAGTCGATGGTATTGCAGAATCCCGACATAATGAAAATAAAAGATCAAAAACTCCAGAAAGACAGCGTTCAACTTAGCCGGATTACCGCCGAGCTTCAGCGTATCAGCATGTCGATGCGCATGGTCCCCATCAAGAGCACTTTCCAAAAGATGATCCGGCTGGTTCGCGATCTTTCGAAAAAATCGGGCAAAGAAGTCGTTTTGAAAATGGAAGGGGAGGAGACCGAAATCGACCGAAACATGGTCGAAGAAATATATGAGCCGCTGGTGCATATGATCAGAAACTCTGTTGACCATGGAATCGAAATTCCCGAGGAACGCACCAAGGCAGGCAAAGACCCGGTGGGAACGATATTTATTCGCGCCGAGCAGAAGGGGGGCAACATCGTAATCGACATAGAGGACGATGGACTGGGGCTGGACGCCAAAAGGATTCGCGATAAAGCAATTGAACGGGAGATAATCGGCGCTACGGATCAACTCGATGAAAAGGCGATCTTTGATCTGATTTTTCATCCGGGATTTTCAACTAAGGACAAAGTGACAGAAGTGTCGGGGCGAGGCGTTGGGATGGATGTGGTAAAGAAAAGTGTTGAACGCCTCCGTGGAAAAATGGAAATTTCGAGCCAGTTCGGCAAGGGGTCATCCTTCCATATGAAACTGCCGCTCACGATGGCTATTATCGACGGAATGATCATACAGATCGGGGCAGAACGATACATCGTGCCGACAATTGCTCTCAAGGAATCTCTCAGGCTGGCGCAGGAGGCGTATTTTACCGTCCAGGGGAGGGGAGAACTGGTTAAAATCAGAGATTCCCTTATGCCTCTTGTGCGCTTGCACAGCTATTTCAATGAAGAACCCAAGCACCGCAACCCCTGGGAGGCATTGCTCATGGTGGTGACCGAGGGCCAGAAATCATACTGTCTGCTTGCCGATGAAATTATCGGAAGGCAGGAGGTGGTGATCAAGAGTCTTGGGGACCTCTTTCAGCAACTGCCGGGGATCTCGGGGGGCGCCATACTGGGAGATGGTAAGATTGCGTTGATAATCGATGTCAAAGGGATAATCAGCCTTTACGAGGAAAGCACAAAATGATGGCATTGGAATCGCAGGACTGGAACGAACTGATCAAGTTGCTTCGAGACACTGAGCAAAGCGTGTCTGCTCTAGTCAATGGGGATGGCGAAAAAGATATGGAAAGATCTCGCCAGTCTCTTGTGTCATTTCACACTACAGCGGCCATGCTTGGTCTGGAGGGGGTGGAGAAGGCCGGACTTGAACTGGCGAGATTCCTGACCGACGAAGTGTCGCCGGGCGCAACAGACTCTATTGCCGCACTTGGCTTCGCAGTAAGCCTGGTTATCGACCAGATGGGGACTTTTAAAAACGGCAACGGGAGCCCTCAAATCGATTTGGACGAACTCCTGGAAATATTGAGACCTTCGGATACCGCAGCCTGCTTGCCCAGCGGAAATGAATCGCCCCTCGAAACATTGCCTGAGATCTCCGGGGACACTGATGACGCAGGTCTTGAATCTCTTGAAGAAGGTGCAGAAAAGCCCGGTTTGACCAACTTGACCAAGTTGGTCACGAGTTGGGGTGGTGAGTTGTCGGTGACCCCCGACGGAGACTCCAGCGCTAAATTCATCCTTACCTTCACTCGTTCGGCCGATTCCCTGGAAAAAATCGAAAAGCTCTTCAGTTCTTCGAACCCTGACGCTGACGAGCAGCAACGGCCTGCAGAAGATAGCGTGGTCGAGGGTTTGATAGCCAAGAGCAATGAGTTGTTAAAAGCGTTTTCCGGCGGCGATCTGGCCACTGCGCAGTCGATCCTGCTGAACATGGCCAACCAGCAGTGCGACTCCTCGGGCCTTTACAAAGAAATTGGAGGCCTGGCCAGGGGGCTGCACGATCAAATTCGCAGTTTTCTCAGTACCCTTGATCCGTCCCTCCAGGAGATTGTCGAAAACAGGATACCCGACTCCGGGAATCGTCTCGAACACATCCTGGAGATGACGGAAAAGGCAGCCGTAACCACCCTGGATCACGTGGAATCAATGCAGACGCGACTTTTGAGTGAAATGGAACAGATCTCGGGGTTGCGCGGGCTCCTCGGTGGACTACACGCGATAGGTGATGCGGCCGGGAAAAAACTCGATCAGGGCGCTCAGGCTCTGGACGCCATGGAAACGATAATCAGCGAAAATCGCGCAGACTTGGATAAAATCCTTATCGCGCAGGACTACCATGATTTGAGCAGTCAGGTCATTCACAAGATAACCAAGCTGCTCAAGGATATGGAACTAAAACTTGTCAACCTGATCCGCACTTTCGGGGTAAAGACGGAAACTTCCAAGCAAAAGGATGATGGAGAACTCTATGGTCCGGTGCACGCCGCTGTTGAAAACGCTGTCCACTCTCAAGATGAGGTAGATTCCCTGTTGGCTGAATTCGGATTTTAGTCCAACGAGCATCGGGATACTTGCCGAACAACTCGAATGCCGGACGATCGGGTTTTGTGCAGGAACACGGCTACGGAACGTGGGAACCAAACTTAGAGTTGGTTCGGCCATAGCACGTTATCTCTGCACTTCCGGAGCCCTATACCATTACTTCCTATTCCATGCCTGGTTGCACAAAACACTTCAAAAAACTTAAGTGATTGATTAAGTTATATTGTTTTTACGGTCTACTTCGTGATTTTTGGCCGTTGTTTTATAATAAGTTGCCGGATTAACATATTAAACAAACCCAAGCCATCGGAAAATGCGCCGCAAGTGAATCGGCTGGATGAGCCTTTCCCACCGTCTGCCGGAAATTCGGGTGTGTTGAGAGGAGTAAACAAGTGGGGGGTATAAAAATTTCCGAGGTTAGATTGACCGAGGAGGAAATAGCGGCCGCCGTAGAGGTTCTGCGGTCCGGAAATCTTCGCCACGGAGATCAGTGCGAAGCTTTCGAACGCGAATTTGCGCTAAAGGTGGGGTCACGTTATGCTTTGACCTGCGCCAGCGGCACGGCTGGCCTTCATTTAGCGTATATGGCATTTCTGCAACCGGGTGATGAAGTGCTTGTGCCTTCCTTTACCTTCATGGCGACCGGTTCGATGGTGGCAATGAGCGCAGGGTCGCCAGTGTTCTGTGAGGTCGACCCCGATACGTTCCTCATCGATCTCAGAGATGCCGAAAGGCGCATTACCAGTCTCACCCGCGCTATTTCTCCGGTGCACCTCTTTGGCAATCCACTCGATATAGCCGCTGTCAGTGATTTTGCAGCGCGTCACAATCTGGTTGTCGTGTGGGATGCCGCCCAGGCGCATGGTGCGGCATGGAAGCAACGGGATATTGGTTCATTCGACGATTTTGTCTCCTACTCATTCTATCCCTCCAAGAACATGTTTGTCGGCGAAGGGGGAATGGTGTGCACAAATAACGAAGAATATTACGAGAAAATGCGATCCGTGCGCAGCCATGGTGAAACCGGCAAGTACTATCATACTGCCCTGGGATTCAACTACCGGATGACCGACGTGGAAGCGGCCATTGGGCGCAAGCAGCTCGGCAGACTCGATGAGATGCTGGTCAAAAGGAGACTGAATGCCGAGATTCTGACCGCCGGCCTTGCAGACGTTCGTGGAATCCAAACTCAGAAAGTCATCCATGGAGGGGTACATGCCTGGCATCAGTATTGCCTTTTGGTTGATCCGGTCGAATTTGGCTGCAACCGCGACTCTCTGGCCGAAAGACTCAAGGAAAAAGGAATCGCCAGCGGGGTGCACTATCCACGTGGCTTACATCAACAGCCTGTCTTCGAAAAACTCTACGGTCCACTGAAGCTTCCGGTCACGGAAAAAATAGCTGAAATGATTCTGGCGATACCCGTACACCACGGTTTAACGCCGGATGACGCAAAAACTATCGTCGAAGCGATCAAAGCATCCCACTGAGAGGGCCAACTCGCATGTCATGAGGCCAGAAAGGTAAACTCGTCGGTTTCACCGGAATGGAAAAATGCGCCTGATAAGAGGTGTCTTCTTTTTGAACGGGATAGCCGTCACTACGTCCGGGACCTCTCCTTGCAGCACCTGGACCGGATATTCATAAAAGATCCTGTGCGCCTCTTCGGGGCCGACAATGGATTCCGCGACAGCTCGTGCTTTCGAAAGCACAGGCCTTCTCAGGGCGGGACCGTGAGAGTCGGAGGCTACTAGATGAACCATTCGGTGTCGGAGCAGTTTCAGGGAAAAATCCTGAATCTCTTTCCCGTGATGCCCTCTGAGGCTAGCGCCGGTGACCTGCACCAGGATTCCCGCCTGAATCCATTCCAACAGTACAGACGGATTTTTCATTAGCGGGTAATTTCTCTCAGGGTGAGCCAGAACGGTGTTGATGCCTCCAACCCGCATCATCCAGAAAAACCTGTCCAGGTTGGGCGGAATTACCGCAACCGGCATTTCAATCATGGCTATCTTCCGGTTGTCATTGATAGTCAGCAATTCTCCTGATTCGATTTTTCCCGGTAGATTTGAGTCGATCGCCAACTCACAGCCCGGATAAAGTGCCAGCGGGATTTGTGCTTGAAGGAGCCTCGTTCGAAATTCTTCAACGGCTGTCAGGATGACGGAGCGGTGATTCCCGGGAAAGGCAGGCGAGGAATGAGGAGTGCATACGATCCCCGAGATACCGTCCATGACGGCAATTTGCGCCATCTCAAGACTCGTCGCCCAGCTATCTGCCCCGTCGTCCAGACCCGGAAGTATATGGCAATGCAGATCGATCACGTCTAAACCTTTTGCGGGATTGACTGTTGAACCCAAACTAAATTCAGCGTTCCCTGGTTTAATTTTGACGAATTAAAGCAGACCTATAACACTTGCCCGTCTTCTTTTCACTTGGTTTCGTTCGATTTGGCCGAAGATCTGACTAAGGATAAAAAGAGATGAAGAGATTTGAAGAAGAAGAAAAACAACATCGCAGCCCGCACCCGATTCCCGATACCCGTAGAGGGATTTTTCTCCGTACCTGTGGGCCGGGATGGAATCCAAATCTGCGATGTATGTGCGGCAGGTTGAGTCACTACATGGAAAAGCTCTGCTGACCGCATTCCCCTGCCCCGGGACAGGGAAGGGGAATGCGGTCAGCGGTTTATAGCACCACTATTCGACGTAAAACACCCCGCGGAAGGCGCCGTTAAAATTAGGAGAGGTGTTTCCGCTCACGAAGCCATAGATATCGTATGCATTTTTCTTGATGTTGGGCGTTACAGTGTAATCCTTTTCTTTACCCAAAAAATAAAAGCTACCGTCCACCTTGATCGTTCCCGTGCTTGCGTCTGTTCCTTTATACGTCCAGTGGTACGGGTTCGATATATCTATTATGGCCGAGATATTGAAAACGACCCCAGCCGCCGGAGCGCCCCCGCCGACCGGCAATGTGATAGTGCCGCTAAACAGTTCCTGTCCGGTATATTTAGTGCCCGTTAACGAGACCGCTGTAGCATCAACAAGCGTGACCTGAAATGACGATGCGGCCGCGGTGGTGGTGTCATACAGAGTTGGATCAGCGGAAGTCGTCTGGCCTGGCGCGTACAAGTAGATGAAGCCGTCGTTTTCAGTTGTTTGGAATGCCGACGCGAAACCGGCCGTCAAAATAATCAAAACAACCAACGCACTTCCTAAAAACATTTTCCTCATTGTGTAGCTCCTTAAGTTGAAAAAGTTATATTGGTTTGGTCCATCACTTCCATGACGCCGCAAATCACTCAGGTTCCCAGTCTCTCACCTCCCTTCGTTATTTGCTGATATTGACGAAAGCCTTGCCAAGTTAGTTTACAAAAGTTCTCTTTAATTTATGTTTTTTCCTTTTCTTCAAGGCAGCCAGGGATCCAGCAAAAGGTATACCATTCATCGGTTCTGATCCCTATGATTGGTCTTAAGTACATTCAGGAAGAAAAACATATACTTACGAAGGGTGGCAAATCGTTTGGGGCAAGGTAATGCACGAGGGTGCTAATTGTCACTTTCTTTGTATGGACCGGCGTCTGAGGTGCCTTCATTGGTATGGTTTAATTACGATATCTTATCCCGGGACCACAATGGCGCCTGGAAACTGAGTTTAATTCAAGCGTTAGGATCTTTTGTATGACTTTGATAGATGTTTTAATAGGAATGGTAATGGGCAAGCTATGTAGTGAAGATGTTTAAATGAATTTCAAAAGACAAAATGATGAGCGACAGGAAACACCTCAATTGATAAGTCTATCGAAGCTCTGGAGAGCAGCCGCCTCGAAGCCTGCGTTCAACCATTGGTTGTCCGTGTAAGATACAGTTTTTGTCACTATTTGACAATTTTCGGTTACCGGCATGGACAGACACACATCTTTCGACAGGCTCAGGACAAGTTCCACACGTCATCAAACCTCACGCTCCGGGAGAGCCTGCCACGTACACTGAAAAACAGAGCCAACAGCCGGGTTACTCACCACTCAAAGCACCGAAACAATACCGTATGCCGGCCCCCTCTACTGTCAAGTTTGTTTATGTTCTCAGGCCCCGCAACTACAGCCCCCCCGGGGATGCCACCGGCAGGGTCATATTGGTGGTCGAGATTTTCCTTGATAAGGCTGCTGCCGATTTTGAGACAGGAGCCGACGATCCCTCCGGAGTCGTTTATTCCCAGGTCACCCGCGTCGATGCTCCCGGGGGGAGCGAACGTCGTTAATTCCCCGCCAGGGGCATTCCGGGAATACGAACGCCCTACATTATTCGTTGAATCGACATATGCCTCGACCATATTTTTCTTATCGTTCAAGCCGAGGTTACGTGTGGAAAACGTTTCTGGAGGGTCGAACTTCACGATCTCGTTCACTCGATCCAGATAGAATCCGTGAAACGAGGTTGGATCATGCGTGAAGTCACCTGCGATTTGGCGCCAATCGTTGATTCCGAGTACAGTTGACGCGTTTAACCAGGATGGGTCAACGGTCATAAAACGAGGATCGCAGGTGGGGCTGTCGGCGTTGCCCGCATCAGCGGGCAGGGTCGGCGCCAATAGCAGGCTGAGCGCCAAGGTGACCAGAGCCGAGTACAGCAACAGATTGCTTCTCATAGCCGTCTCCGCTTCCTAAGTTAAGTTGCCTATCGCCCCCGTTACGCAAATACCTTTCCCGGAGTATTGCGTTTCGGGCGACTTCTCGAACCTGCTATGGTACGCCCCGCGCGCGATCATAGTGAAAATCTGCGCGGGATAAGGTTTGTCGAGGTTTACGAAGGTGGCTGCCCCATGCTTTTGGCCGCGAAATAAGCACTCGCAACCTTGCCGTTTTCGGTCTTTTGCCTGCCGATGAACTTAGCGGCTTCTTCGGGTGAAAATGTTTTCCGAGCATAAGCGGTTGAGACTAATTCGGCCGGTAAAGCCATTATGAGCGGTAATCTGGAACTTCTCATTTTTGGTTCCTCGAATTAGCGGCTACGGGGGGAATGGTACCAGTGCAAAGCGTGGTAACGAAGCGACAACAGGCCGATACCTGATTAAATTATACAACGGACCAGCGCCGGCGTCTATCGAAAAATAGAAAGAAGAGGGGGGCAAACCCACATTTGTGACACCGGCATTGGCTGGTTTCCGTCCGGATTCTTTGACGTCAAAAAAGTCCTTTTCCTCCCTGGCGGGCGACGGGGCCCGCCCCGCGGAGCGTCGGGATTTTCTGTCGGTGGGATTTTGGGTAAGTCAGACGTGAAGAAGAATTATCGACACCCAACCATCTGATATTGTCTCTCAAATTGGTCAAAAAGGAGAACGGCTTTGCCGAACCCAAACCCTGAATATGTTCGTGAATTGATTGAAGTCGTCAACGCAAGCCCCTTTCCAGTTCACATGTGGATGCGGCTTTCCGAGGTTGCGTTGGACAAAGCTGTGCTTGAACTTAAGACAGATCGTTGCCATCTCCAGCCTTTCGGTAATGTTCACGGAGGCGTGCTCGCCACGATGATCGATACTGCGACATTCTGGGCGGCTTTCATGAGAATTCCCGAAGAATCGGGCTTGGTGAATATCGATCTGAAACTGAATTACCTGAAACCGGTCAAAGACGGCGTGTTGTTGATAGCAGAAGGCTGTGCAATCCATTCGGGCAATTTAATCAGTTATGCCGAAGCAACTGTATATAATGAATCCCGGCAGCCGATCGCCCACGGCACCTCTACCCTGATTACGCTGAAAGGGAAAGGGCTGAAATTGCGTTCCCGCAAATTTCTGGATTCATAACCGGGCGGAAAGATTTGTAATGGCAACGAACGGATGCAATAAAAGGCTTGAAGAGGAGTTTCATAAAAAACTCAGCAACGGTATGCCCGGAGGCCGGTGGGTGTTCAATCTCGATAGTGATGTTACTACTCTAGTGTCCATCCGGAAACCCCGGATTAGACACTGGAAGTTTTCGATTCGGATAGGAGGCATTTTTCGTCCTGGCAAGGAAATCAAGGGGTTGCGCGGAGGCGTACCTATGTGCCGCCTCGCGGAGCGTCGAGATCCTGCCTGTGCCACCGCCGCAGGCAGTGGCGATCCTGGCTGGCGGTCCCACCGCCCCAGGGCGGAAAAGGATCCTTTCCGGACGGAAACTACTCGTAGGCTTTTCGAAAAAGGTACGGGAAGAGACGGAAGGATCATGGGACTTAGATCAACAGTTGTATGTAACAGTTTTCTCCCAGCTTGATCTCTTGGTCTTCAACGAATTTCAAAACTTCGTCCAACTCACAAAACCTCGCAGCATTATCCTTGCCGATCACCAGTTCCCCGGATGGATCATAATACCCCGTTGGAATCCAATCTGATCGCTTGGTTACGCACACCACAAAGCAGTTTCTTAGGAAAGTCTTTGTTATCACAAAACCGGCCCTCGAAAATCTTGTTCGATACGCATTGCTACCAATATGTGAACAACTTCTCGAATAATGCTGGTACGCGAGCTGCCAAACTTTATGCAATATTCGTTCCATCACATTCACGGTGGGGATGATCGTGCTAAGTAACTGAGTTTAAACCAAAATCATGAAGAGACAAATTTGGACCGTGTAAAAAAGTGTAGGATTTTACAGCCACAAGTGTTTGGAGTATACTTCAGATTACATTATCGAATCACGGGGAATAGGAGGAGTTGAAAATGAAACTGCTGGTGTTTAGTGTCTGCTTGGCGCTTTTGTCCTTCTTCACAGCCGTTGATGTAAGCGCCCACCCTCACTGCGGAAAGGCCTGGGTTGATGGCCACCACAACAAACACGGGAAATGGATTGGGGCCCATTGGCACCACCGGCACTGGGTCAGGGGCCATCATAACCGCCAAGGGAGATGGATTCCCGGACACTGTCGATAATTTTATTTCAGACCTTTGGTTCTTACCGCAGAGCATTTGAATGCACATTTGACAATTTCCAATCCTGCCATCAATGAAGAGGGTTGTTGACACCCAATGAGGTGGATCATCCGGTTTCGCCATTTGCGAAGTTCTTATGTAGCCGGGGACCTCGGCTTTGCTTCAATTCGGAGTTGGCCGTGATTGGCCTCGAGCAAGTGAGGTGAACACTCCTGTGCCGGCAATGACCATACAGGTCAAAAGCGCAAACTGAAACGCGTGAACGAAGGCATTTTCGATAGGCGATGCGGGATGCGCCGTATTCTGAGCTAGCAGTGCCGCAGCCCGCGCACCGGCCAGGGCCACGCTGAACCCTTGCCCCCGGAACGCGTACCGTAGCTAGAAAGCCGGAAGCAATGCCGATGCGGTTTGGCGGTACAGAACTCATGATTGCATTGTTGTTCGGAGATTGGAAAAGTGCCTGCCCCAGCCCTGCCACAACCAGCGGTAAGACTATGCCGAACGGCGACGACTGTTGCGTGAGCCTGCTTCGACGCAACCCGAGCACCCAATAATCGCTCCATCCGCTATTCTGCGCAACCCCCTCCTTCCGCTTGGTCTTCTCTTTCTTTCTGAGGACAGCATTGACACAAAAGTACTAACGAAGCACCCTGCAAAAGCCGAAATAAAGATAAACATGCTATTACACCTGACGAATGGAGAGACCATGCGAAAGTGTTGCTGTGTGATGCTTGGACAATGCGGACTGATATTCTTTCTTGTTTGTCTGCTATGTTTTGGACTGAAACCATCTCCGGTTTGGGGCCAGTCCCAGATTACCAGAATTGAGGTCAACCAGGCGCTGGGCAATCAGTACCAGGGACACACGAATTTTGTCGCCGGCAAGAACACCGCCATCAGGGCTTTTCTGTCCGAGCCCGTCACAGTGAGCAACAGGACTAAACTGCTAGGCTTGGAAAACACGTCCGCAGTCGTCAAATGTAATGGACAGACTGTGACGGCATTAAGTCCGAAATCCAATACTTCCCCAACGAATGTAGTCGATTTCCTGTGTCCGAGTCTTAGCGCGTGTGGCAATTGGGCGCCGGGCGTCTATGACTTCGAGGTCACGGTCAAAGGCGCTACATTGACCAGTCAGGGCAATGTTTTCCAGAATCGCAGAAGCCTAAAGATACTCGCAGTTCCCATCAAAGCGAATTATGGCTCGTGGGTCGTGGGGTACCCGGATGAAAAATGGAAAACCTTGTGGAAATTCACTCGAGACGTCTATCCGATCTCCCACGACGGAATAATCTGGAAACCGGAACAGTTGTTGGATCTATCGAAGAATCGATATAACCTCAATACGGACAATGGACAGTATGCGGTGTGGAATGCCCTTAAGAACCTGAACCCAACTCACTGCCCACCCACCGGCCAGACTCCGGGAAATGACTGCTTCGATCTGGTCGTCGGGTTCATTCCGCAAAATCCTCCCGGCCTGGCCGGTTACACGTATGGCAGACCGGCGAATATCGTTACCGGAACTGACCAGGATGCGGCGGCGACCGTTGCTCATGAGATGGCGCACATTTTTGCAATCGGGGATACCTACAAGGGCGGCGCTTTGCACTGCGTGGTCAATCCGGCCCCCGACATATGGGAGGGAGAGGATTGGGACAACAGATCGAAAATCGTCAAGTGCAACCAAGGTGCGCAACCTTATGAAACGATCGGGACCAAGGTGCCGGCTACGGCCGACCCTTACGACGTAAACGGGCGAGGCTCGTTGGGCGACATGGCCGACTATATGGGTTCCAGCGGGCAAGACAACCAGTTCTGGACAACACCGGAAACCTACGACTGGCTGTTTGGCCAATTCGCTCCACTGAGCTCATCGCAGAGATTCCAAGCCGCGGTACTTCAACGTGTTGTCGCCTATTCAGGACGTATCGCAGCGGCTGATAACTCTATCACTCTCGATCCATGGGAAAGCTACATGGATACGGTGGATATCCCCGACACAACCGGAACCATCACTATGAGGGCACTTGACGGGAATGGCAATATCCTGGCGACTCAGGCCATCAGCGTGGATTTCCATGTGAACACGAACCCGCCGCGTCAGTTGACCCATGCGCCCTTTGAGGGCACGATGAGATTTCCCGAGGGCGCTACGAGCTTTCAGATTGTGGAGAACTCCACCGTTCTCAAAGAACTCCACGTCAATCCCACGCTGCCCCAGATCGGCAATGTGACCCCCTCTACACCGGGGACCACGGTTGCAGGCCAATTCCGTATCACATGGACTTCGGCAGACGCAGCAAAAATTCCATTGACCTATAAGGTGGAATACAACCCCGAAACGGCAAATTCCAGCTCACAGTGGATGGTATTGACGGCAGATCTGGCAAAGAATCTATGGACAGAGAATTTTGACGATCTCCCTGGAGGAACAAGCGCTCAGCTTAGAGTAACAGCCACTGACGGGGTCAATGCGGTATCGGCAACCAGCGCGACGTTCACAGTGCCTCCCAAACCACCGGAGATTTTCATCGGCGAACTGGAATGGGGTAAAGATTATGAATACGGCGCAGAGGTCCTCTTGGAGGCGGAGGCTTACGACCTGAAGGACGAGTGGCTGCCGGATAATCAGTTTGTATGGTCGTCGAATCTGAATGGAGTCTTAGGGGTGGGGTCAGCCTTGATCGTAGATAATCTCAACCCCGGTGAACACATTATTACCGCTTCGGCTACCAATAGTTCCGGGTTGACGGCGACCGCCCAGACCACACTAACTGTTTCCTCGTGTGATTTTACTGTGTCTCAGACGAGCCTCTCCTTCAAACCGGGTGGAGGAGGCTCGGAGCTCGGAGTAACGGCATCTCAATCCCTGGGGACGAATACGTGTTCCCTGACTAACGATGATCTTATTGTCACAACCTTTGACGACCGTGACTGGCTCCATGCCGGGGTAGTGGGCTTTCGAAACAACACAGGGAAAGTACAAGTCCGGGTCGACCCGAACCTCAGCGGCTACCAGCGTACGGGTTGCGTCCTTATCATGGGGAATAAGATAGATGTGACACAAGAGACGTATCTCACTAAATGACGAGCAAAAGACCCGCGTTCTCAAGACCTTCCGAAAAGCGGGCGGTTGTCGGGCCTATTCGTGTTAGAACGCAATAATTTAAGATTTTTGACACAAAGACGATCTGTTTCATTTTTTCTGGTATTGTGGTTGTATAATTATTAAAGTTGAGTAGCCACTCCCGTTAGTTGGCAGAAAAGAGGGCACAATGAGCGACATCATCGAAAAAGCAGTCAAGGCGGGCGATTTGCCTCCGCAGTTGCGCGGGGACATCGAAAAGGACGCTTCGGTGCTGGTATCTGTGCGCCGGTTGACCGGCAACGGCTTTACGGAAGAATTTGAAGAAAGCGTATTGGAAGCGGAAGAAGAGACTGAAGGAATGCCCTTTCGACCGGCTGAAGAGGTTATCAAAGAACTGAAGTCATTGGCCGCCGATGAATCTTAGGTATTCGCAAAAATTTTCCGCCTCCCTTCGCAAATTGGGGGCGGCGGACAAGGCAGCCGTGATTCACGCGGTCGAGTTGTTTCAAGAAAATCCTTTCGATCCATCGTTACGCAATCATGCCCTCACGGGGAAAATGAGCGGAAAACTGGCGCTAGTCGTTGACCATGATCTGCGGATCATCTTCACAGAACGGGGCAATCATCAGGATGTAACCCTGTTGAATGTCGGCGGCCACGCCGAAGTTTACCGGCACTGATACCCAAGATACCCTTTTACCTCCAAAGCCTCTCAAACCGCGCCGGATTAGTCGCGGTGTAAATCACAGTATGCCTGATGTCGCGGTGTCCTGGATAGTCCTGAATCAACCGCGTGTCCGTGCCCTGGTCGGTCAGGGTGAAGCCGCAAGGGTGCCGGAGTCGGTGCGGGTGAGCGGGCAGGGCCCGCTGGCTCGCCGTAATTGCGGATCGCAAGCCATGCGGTTTTGCGGCTCAACGCGCCGCGCCTCTCACTGATAAAAAAAGCGTTTGTTTGAGGCTTCATTTTCGCACGGATCGCCAGCCATGTTTTGACAATTTTGATTTCATCCAGTCTGAGCGGGTGGGTGCTGGACAGTCCTTTTTTTTTGAGCCGCGCGATGTACATCACGTGGCTTTCGGTGTCCACCTCCTCAAACTCCTCGGAAAACCGTGGCCCCTCGCGATTAAGCGCTACGCCTCAGGCAATGCATCTGTCAGGGCTACGCTGTGCCGCGAGAATGCGTAGCACATAGGTCTGTAGTTTAGTGAGCGGCACGGCATAGCCTCTCTATCCGTTCCGCCAAACGCCGCCCGTCCATCCCGCCATGGGTTCGAAGGGCTTGGGTGATCGCGAGCGCGTCGGCCTGTGTCGGCTCATCAACGGGGCGCATACTCCACAAGGCGCGTGCGCCGAACTCCTTGAAAGCGCTCCGGTAGAGGCTCACAAAATCATCCGGTTGGGTTGTTTCTTTCATTTCCATGATTTTTGATTTTAAACACTTCCGTCATTTTGTCCAGTTTCCGGTGTTTTTCACCCCCCGCAAATCCGCGCCAATGCTCAAGGGCGTTTTTGGAATATGGACAATAGACGCTCTATTGTCCATATTCTTGCTATCTTCCGCAGCATTTCTTGTATTTCTTTTTGCTCCCGCAAGGGCATGCCTCGTTACGACCTGCCCTTCTTTCTTTTTTAAGGCATTCAGTTTGCGTTAGATTTGCTTGTGGCATTTTCTGTGAAATGTCGGGGAAGAGAAAATCTCTTACCCCTCGTAAGTCGTCGGGGAAGAGATCGATTAAATCTCTTATCCCTCGTAAATCGGGGAAGAAATCGATTAACTCTTTTATCCCTCGTAAAACATACATATGAACATAGTCTAGTGTCAGGCAGATGTATCTACGCTCAATGGTATTTTCGAGTCCTAGCCATCGGTTCTTGTCTCCAGTACGGTAAAAACCTAAGGGCATAGTATGTACCTGTGCCGACAAAAACCGGTACATAAAACGAAATGTCTCTACATCTTCCACCATCCGCATGATCAGCTCGTCCTGATTATAGAGGTAGTGGTTGTGCCCCTTTAACAAGTCCTTTCGTTTTTTATCTGATAAAGAGAGGAAATGAGGGTTGTTTAAAAGTCGCTCGCGCAACTCTTGTGCTTGTTTCTCAAACGATTCGATTTGATCCTCGCATGAGCCTGTGCTTGCGAACATCTGCTTGCGAGAGATGCAGTCGTGAAGATTAAACAGATTCACTCGACAAACCCATTCATTATGGGACGCCTTATCAACACACAAATAAAAGAAAGCAAGATAGCATTCAAGTAAGTTTCGAGCCAAGGATGCTACAGCTGCAAAATCCCAATGCTCAATCTTCGCTTCAACCCAGCGGTTTTGTGGAAGCAGAAAGAGCAGGCTTTGGCCAGTACAGCACAGCCTAGTGAAAAGAACAGACGCCCAATATTCGCGAGCTGATGGAGAGGGACGATTTGCAGCTGTTTTAGAGACTGCTGAAGCTATAGCAACAACCGTGTCGTACTTTTCTAAACAGGATTCGTACGAATCTTTTCGCTCCATTTAGGTTCTCTATTCCTCCTAAACTGGACACTACAATAAACTGTCCAGTTTTGCGCGTTGTTTTTACTCGCTTTTTTGCTCGCTGGCAATTTCGTAATTCTAGGCGGTATCAATGCCCTCACCTTCAAAGGATAAATGAGTGTATTCATTCTTATCCAGCCGGTTTATCTTGCGGAAATTCCACAAAGAAGCTGAACCCTTGAGGGCTTGGAGTGGACCTTGCTCGAAGAATTCAGGCAGTCCCTAGACTCTGAGTGAGGACCTTCATTCAATGATTTTATTCGGAGTGTGCAAGGCTAATGCCGGGGATGTGCCTGTGGGGGAAGTAGGGCCATTAAACGGCATGGCCTTGCATACGGGCGTACTTTATAGGTTTTGAGCGGGGCCTCCGGGTCGTGTGTCTCTTCCCCTTGGACTATTCGGAGCGCAGATCCCTCAATTCTTCCCGAATCACCCTCCTGATAGTGGATTCGAGGAGACCTTCATACTGTTCGATATATTTATGAAGGGCTTCATTGATCATAGTCTGATAATTCCCACCACCAGCTACATCCGCTTTATCTCTAAACCAATCAAGAATTTCGTTATCGATCCGGATTGTGATTCTCGTTTTGCCACGCGACGGGGGAATTACAGGGCCGATCTTCCTAGCCTTGCTGAAGTCATATTCGGGTTTCATATTCCTTCACTTCCTTTCCCGTTCCTCTTCGCCAACATCCTGCTCTTCCATTCCCAGAGCTTCCGGATCATCGAACACGCCCGTAGCGTCAAGAAAGCTGACCCCGTGTTTCAAATGGTAAACTTGGGAGTGCTTATTTTTTATCCTCGTTTTCATTAATCCAAACAGAAAAGAAAAAGGAGCCAGCCCAAATCGAGCTAACCCCTTAATTTTACAATAGGCGGGAGAGGATTTGAACCTCCGACTTCCACCGTGTGAGGATGGCACTCTCACCGCTGAGTTACCCGCCCGCAGTCCCCGCAACAGCGCTGAAGATTACTCTTATTCGACTTTTCTTATATACGATATGTGCAACCAACGCAATACTCAATGCCAAACAAGGCAGTGAACGGAGGACAGGCGCCGGAAAAACTCCTACACCCACCAGCGAGCACTGACCACTATTCACCATTCACCATTCACCATTCACTATTCACTATTTAAGACTGCTTCTGCTTGCCGGGCGACGCCGTCTTGTGCAGTTGCTCGACCTTTACCCGTTCATAATCTTCTCTTGCCTTTTGATCCTTAAAATCCATTTTGAGTATGGCTTCGAGTTTCTTGGAGGCCTCGGCGTAGTTTCCGGTCTCCTCGTAGAGGTATGCTGCGAGCCTGTAGTATTTTTTCTCCTTTGGCTGGAGCCGAATCAACTGCTCGAGTTCATGCAGGGCCGCGTGCTTGTCTCCAAGTTTGGTGGCTGCCTGAAGAAGATATTTGTGCACGCTGCTGGAATCCGGGTTCTGTTCGGCTGCCCCGTGGAAGTAGGCCTGCATGCCCTTGTAGTCCTTCCTGTCTTCAAAATATTTGTACAACGAGTCCATATTGGCGGGATTTTGGGGCTCCAGCTTTGCAAGTTCCTGGCGGACCTGGATCTCGCCTTTATCGTTTCTTATCTTTTGATAGATAACAAGCAACTGTTTCCTGGATTCAACATCACGGGGGTCCATGGAGGCAATTTTTTGCAAATGTGCCTGTGCCCTGTCATACCTTTTCTGGTCGATGTAAAGCATTGCGGCATTGAATAGATATTTGCGGTTATTGGGTTCGATCTGGAGAAGTTTTTCGTAGTTCTCGATTTGTCCGTTCTTATCGTTCATTTTCTCCAGGATGGGGATAAGGTCGATGAGCGCTTCCTTGTTGCCGGGGGTTTTCTGGACCATTGATTCGTAAACGGCTTTGGCCTGAGCGTGATTTCCTTTCTTTTCGTAGAGATCGGCAAGCAGGGCCCAAGTCTTCGTATCATTTGAATTCTTGCGCAGATATTTTTCAAATTCTGCGATGGCCTCATCCGTTTTGCCTTCTCTTAGCAGTGTGACCGCCAGATTATACTGGACATTGGAGTCCATCACCCCCGCCTTCTCGGCCCTCTCCCACGCTGAAGCCGCCTTTTGCCAGTCCTTGCCTTCGCCGGCCAGTTGGGCGATTTCGACCATGACTTGAGAACGGAAGGAATGGGGGATTTCGTGCTCGTTTTTTTCGAGGAATTTCCCAGCCTGATCGCTCGTCTTTTTCTTCTTCAAATAGGCGAGGAATTCACTGAAGGTCTGCTGCTCTTCGGTCAGCTTCAGGAGGTCGAGGTAGACCTGGAGCGCCTCGTCGGGTTTATTCATTATCTGATAGACGAGAAGGAGTTTTTCGGAAATATTCCTGGATTTTCCCGACTCGTCTATTTCCTGATAGAGGCGAGCCGCGTCGTGATAGCGCTTGATGTCAAAATAAAGCCCTGCAAGTTGCGTCTTAAGCAATATGTTGGAGCCGTTGTCGTGGAGCGCCTTTTCCAGGTAGGAGATTCTCTTGTCGATATCGGCGCTGGTGTTCGCTTTGTGGAGCCAATCTTTGTAATCGAGTTGAACAAGGAGCGAGACTTTGCCGATAGGCCGGTTCCAGAGCAATACCCTTAACTCGACAAGCTTTGGAGTTTCGAACGATTCCTGCGGGAAGAGATCTCTTATATTGACGCCGGGTTTTTTGCAGATCGGTTTTACGTCCATATCTGAAGAGACCACTCGGGTTCCCCATGAGAGCCAGCCGTCGGTTCTGATACGCACTAATTGGAGGGAATCCCTTGGATTGACAATAAGCTGGGAGTCAGGAAGCAGGAGCAGTTCCTGGCCGTTGTGCTGAAAATGAAGAGCGATGAGTTTCGTTGGAAAGATGGTGAGTGAGGAAACGCCGCTGTTTCTGGTCATGAAAAAGGCGAAAGCGGCGCCTAATGCTAAGACAAGAACAAAAACGAAAACGATCAGGAGGCGGGGCGACGATCGTTGTTTTTTTTCTTTTCCACCTCCGCCGCGATAGAAGGAACCGGGAGATCCATAAGGATAACCGCGCTTTGAATTCATCTCCGGCATCACTCCCTGTAGAGACTGGCTTCCTCGTATATTTTCCGGATTTCGTCAAGTCTTAGCAACCGGTGCCTGCCCGGACTTAACTCGCCAAGGCCCACCGGCCCGTAAGCAATGCGCCTGATCTTCAAGACCGGGTGTCCGACCGCCAGGCCCATGCGTTTAATCTGGCGGTTCCAACCCTGGTGCAGAGTGATCCTCAGCCAGGCGGCATTTGGCAGTTCCCGAATGATTTCAACTTCGGCCGGTGCTGTCACGCCCTCTTCGATCCGGACACCGGACCGGAGTTGTTCTATCGTTTTTTTGTCAGGATGTCCCTTTATTTTTACATCATATACTTTGGATATTCCATAGCGAGGATGAAGAAGGCGATTGGCAAGCTCCCCATCATTTGTGAGCAGAAGAAGACCTTCAGCGTCGTAGTCGAGCCTGCCCACCGGAAAAATTCGTGCTCCGAAATCGGGCAGAAAATCCAGGACAGTCCTGCGGCCCTGGGGATCGGACGCAGTGGTAACACAGCCTCGGGGCTTATAGAAGGCCAGAATCACCCTCTGTGTCTGCAGACTAACGGGATTACCGTCCAGGCGGATGCGGTCCTTTAGAGGGTCGACGCTCAGGCCGAGTTCGGCCTTCTCGCCGTTTACTTCCACCCGGCCCTGCCTGATCAGTTCTTCGGAGGCGCGTCTAGAGGCGATTCCAGCCTGTGCGAGAAATCTTTGAAGTCTCATTACACCGGGAAGCGGGGAGCGTGAAGCTGGGAGCGGGAATTGTTCTTTTCCTGCTGCGACGACCTTCTCCCTCTTCCGGATTTTCCCGGCGCCCTCCGCGTCTTTGCGTGCTCCCCTGCCTACTCTGTCCTCCGTACTCCGTCCTCCGTTCAGATGCCTATGGTCCGGCGGACCATTTCCATAGTGATAATCGACTCACGCCTTGCCCGGGCGGCGCCATCGGCTATGATTTCCTTCACCTTATCGATCTCGCCTTCGAGCTTGAGCCGCTTTTCGCGTATCGGCGCAAGCCTGGATATGACATTTCGAATGAGAATTCTCTTGCACTCAACGCAGCCGATGCCTGCCGTGCGGCATCCATCGGCAATCTGCTCAATTTCGGCAGGCGAAGAATAGAGCTTGTGCAATGCGAAAACCGGAGAGATCTCCGGGTCGCCCGGGTCGTTGCGCCTTATTCTCTGTGGATCGGTCATCATTTTCGATATCTTTTCAGATATATCTTTTTCGGGATCCGTGATGAATATGCAATTTCCGTAGCTCTTGCTCATTTTCCTTCCGTCCAGACCCGGGAGAACAGGCGAATCGGTCAGCAACCCGTCTGGAACGGGAAATATCTCGGTCTTGTACATGAAATTGAACCTGCGAGCGATTTCCCTTGTCATCTCGATGTGCGGGAGCTGGTCTTTTCCCACGGGAACTCCGTTCGCGCGGTATATAATAATGTCGGCAGCCTGAAGCACCGGATAGCCTAAAAAGCCATAGGTCGCCAGGTCCTTCTGATCGAGTTGCTGCTGTTGTTCCTTATAGGTGGGATTGCGCTCGAGCCAGGGCAGGGGCGTTATCATCCCGAGAAGAAGATAGAGTTCCGCATGCTCCTTTATGTCCGACTGGATGAACATAGTACACAGTTTCGGGTCAAGCCCGACGCTTAACCAATCCAGGAACATATCCCATGTGTTTTGCCGGATTGCTTCCGGAGAGGCGTAGTCGGTGGTGAGCGCGTGCCAGTCGGCAACAAAAAAATAACAATCGTACTGACTCTGAAGCTGAACCCAATTTTCCAGGGCGCCGTGAAGATTGCCCAGATGAAGGCGTCCGGTTGGGCGCATGCCGCTTAATATTCTTTTTCTCTCTGCCATAACAGGCCACGTCTCCTTTGATGGATGAATCTGTAATTCATGAACGCACGTCTATCCCGTCGAGTGCCTCAATCGCCGGTTCCTGCGCTTTCACATTAAGATTTGCCAGAATATGTATATGACCGGATTAACTATATAACTCCATATTCCCGAAGCAATCAACAGCAGCACAATGAGCATTCCGTACCTTTCCATCCGCTGCATTGAAATTGCTATGTGCTCGGGGGCCAGTCCCACAACGATCCTGCCGCCATCGAGCGGAAGAATCGGAAGAAGGTTTATTACCATGAGCACAAGGTTGAACAGGACTGAAAGTTTCGCCATCATGTGAATCGGAACGATTATCCTGTCAGATATGCCCGCAGAGCCGGCAATGCCTCCAAATGTCAGATGAAAAATAATTGCACTCAGAACCGCCAGCAAAAAATTGCTAAGGGGCCCGGAGAGAGCAACAAGCGCCATGTCCCTGCGGCCGCCCCGCAAATTTCCAAAATTGACGGGTACGGGTTTGGCCCAGCCGAAAAGAAAGGGCGAACCGGTGAGCAGGAGAATTCCCGGAAGAATGATCGTGCCTATCGGGTCGATATGGGAAATCGGATTAAGGGTGATTCGCCCCATTATTCTGGCGGTAGGATCCCCCAGCTTTTCAGCAACCCAGCCATGAGAAACTTCGTGGAGAATGATGGCAAACAACAGCGGCACTATGGAAAGGACGATTTTCGTAACGTCTTGCATGGAAGTCAGAGATCTCCCTCGTTTCGTTGGCGCTCCGTGCGCGGGTATATCAGTATTTGCTATTTTCCTCCAGCCCAATTCGAGATCCTTTGCGGGGTCCCGATGATGAAAATCCTGCTTTGGTTCAGCAAAAGTTCTTCCAATCAGCAGACCGAGCCTGTTCGGAAAAGAGTTCCGGCCGACTTGACACCAGAAAACGAAACTCTTCGGAACGGTTGCTCACCTGCTTATTGAGCCTGGCATCCATAAGCTCGTCGAGCATCTGCCGGTAGATTGGGCCGGGCGGAATTCCCATCTCCTTCAGATCTTTTCCCTTAAGCTCGGTCTGTGTGTTTCTGTACCGGTGAAAATAATGGCTGACCGCCTTTCGCATGAATTCCTTATCGGCTTTGCCCATCAGGAAAAGCAGTTCTTCGGGCCTGAACGGTAGAAGCGCCCGGTAAACTTCACTGGGTTTTCGGTTGGATACATCCGGGAAAAAGGATTTAAGGAGCTTGCCGACGTTTTCGAGCGTCCAGAGCAGCCGCTCACGCTGGCTTACCGTTAAAAGAAGCCTGGTGCACGCGGCTTCCACGTCCTGCACGGCAAGGTTTGAGAAAAGCCCCAGCAGATAGACCCACCAACGCTCCAGCGGTTCGTCCAGAAAACTGAGCCGATACCAGGAAATGACCTCCCGGAGCCTGCCGAAAAGCTCCTCCATTTTCTTGTCGAAGTTAATTGCGTCGGCCAAAGCTGGCATCACGGCGAATTCAGCCATTCTGCGAACTGCGGGAACCGGGTCATCTTCTTCGAGAATGAGCTTGATTTCGTGAAGAAAACGATGGCCCCCCAGTTTTTGAATCAGGCCCATTTGCACGGCGTTTCGAATCAGTGAAGCGGTCTGCTTTCCTATCTTGAAACCGAACCGCTGTTCAAAGCGAATGGCCCGCAGAATTCGAGTAGGGTCTTCTATAAGACTCAGGTTGTGCAGTACTCTTATTATTTTCTCTTTGATATCCCGCTGCCCGCTGAAAAAATCGATCAGTTGGCCGAAATCGTCCGGGTTAAGCGCAACCGCCAGAGTGTTTATCGTAAAATCCCTCCGGTAGAGGTCCATCTTGAGAGAGCTGAACTCGACAATCGGCAGGGCGGCCGGGTGCTGATAATACTCGAACCTCGCCGAAGCTATATCCACGGTCTGCCTGTTTGGAAAAACAAGCATGGCGGTGTTGAATTTTTTATGCAGCTTGACCTTTATCGCATGCCGCTCGGCATAAGCCCTGGCAAATTCAATGGCATCCCCCTCCAAAACGATGTCTATGTCGAAATTGGTGCGGCGCAGGAGCAGGTCGCGCACGAAGCCGCCCACTGCATATGCCCGAAACCCCAGGCTTTCGGCCAGCACGCCGAATCCCCTGAGCATTTGAATGATGTTTTTCGGAAGCTGCTCGGAGAGGACGGACTGGATGCTTTTTCGCTTAGGCCAGTGTGTGAGCGAAGTCTCATCATAGAGCCTCCTCTCGTCGTTATGCTCGTCCAGCATGAAATCGAGCAGGTCGCGGCGAGTGATCACCCCCAGCACTTTGCCGTTTTCGACGACCGGCAGAATGCGCTGATGCCGTTCAACAAGATGGGTCTGGATTTCAAGGATGCTGGCCTTGGGTCCCACAGACGCGACGTCCGTATTCATGAACTCCGCCACGGTCCGCTGCGTAAGGCCGTGGAAAAGCGCTTTTTCAAGCACCTGGCGCGTGATAAGCCCGATGAGCAGCCCGTCCGCCAGCACAGGCATGGCGTTTATGTTGTAGCGAACCATCGTGAGTTCTGCGTCCCCGATTGCCACGCCGGGTTCAGTATAGACCGCCGGGCTTGTCATGAGGGTTTCGGCCGTGGGATAGGGATGAATGTGCTCCCGAAGGATCTCGAGCAGCTTTTCTTCAGCCTGAACGAGGGTGAGATCCTTAATACTGGCCGAAGCAGCGGTTGCGTGCCCCCCACCTCCGAAAAGGGAAGTGATCGCGCCGACGTTTACCTCCGGGACACGGCTTCTGGCAACGAGGTAGACATGGTCGTCCATGCGGGCCAGAGCGAATACTACGTCCAGGTTCTCGATATCGCGCAGCTTATGAACCAGCACGGCAAAGTCGCCAACGTATTTGTCGACGGAAATCGTGGTGAGACACACCTCCACCCCATGGAAATTATAATTTTTTGCCGAAAGAATCAGTTCGTTGAGCAGGCCGATCTGTTCTGCCGTTAGTTCTTGAGTAACGATATCCGAGACTACGTTCAAATCGGCCCCGCACCTGAGGAGAAAAGCAGCGGCTTCAAAATCTTCCGGCGTCGTGCTCTTGAAGGTGAACGATCCGGTGTCCTCGAACACACCCAGGCTCATAATGGTCGCTTCCTCGGCTGAAACCTCTATCCCCCGCTCCAAAAACAACTTGGAGAAAAGAGTCACCGTGGATCCAAAGTTCTTCACAACGGACACATTTGCCCTGACATCATCCTCAGCGTCCGGATGATGATCGTAGACATGTACCTCTAGGCCCGGTTTGTTCAAGATATCGATAAACTTGCCAATTCGGGAAGACTGCCTCGTGTCGACAAGGATGAGCCGTGTAACCTTTTCCAAATCGATGTCACGAAGCCGCTTGAAACCGTAAATATAGACGGTGGATCTTATAAAGTACTCGCGCAACGTCCGTTCCTGCGAACCGGGAAAGACCAGCAGCGCGCCGGGATAGAGCTTTCTCGCCGCAATCATGGATCCCATTGCGTCGAAGTCAGCATTTATATGGGTGGTTATGACTTCCATCACTAATCACTTTTCACTGCGCTGTGCCTGCGCACTACTCACCATTCACTACTCACCATTCACTACTCACTATTCACTATTCACTACTCACTATTCACTATTCACTACTCACTATTCACTATTCACTACTCACTATTCACTATTCACTACTCACTATTCACTATTCACGGCCGAGGGTGGTATTTCCTGTGTATTTCTTTTAGCCGCTCTCTGGCGACGTGGGTATATATCTGGGTCGTAGCGATATCCGCATGTCCGAGCATTACCTGGAGCGAGCGCAGATCGGCCCCGTTTTCCAGAAGGTGCGTCGCAAAGGAATGCCTGAGCATGTGCGGGGTGATGTTTATGCCGATGCCCGCTTTTCGAGCGCTGCTCTTAATTATCTTCCAGATGCCCTGCCTCGATATGCTCTCGCCTCGGGCGTTGATAAAGACCTCGGGGATAAAACCCTTTTTCAATAATTTAAGACGCCCATCCTCCAGATAGGTCTTGAGGCACTCGGCGGCAAGCTCGCCCATCGGTACAAGGCGCTCTTTTTCGCCCTTTCCCCGCACAGTCAGATAGCCTGGCTCGAGGACGACCTGCCTCAACTGCAGCTCGGCCAGTTCGCTCACCCTAAGGCCGCAGGCATACAGCAGCTCGAACATGGCCCTGTCTCTCTGCCCAAGCGTTTTGGCTAAATCCGGTTGCGCCAGCAATGACTCGATTTGATCGGTAGTGAGCGCCTTGGGCAACTGCGGACCCAGTTTAGGAAAATGAACCAACAAAGCAGGATTGCCCTCAACCAGGCCCTCTTTCTCCAAGAACCTGAAAAATGTCCGTAAGACTGCCAGCCTTCGCGCGCGAGATCGGGGCGAGAATAATGGCCCCAACTCTTGAATATAGCCGCTTATGTTGCAGCGGGAAACTTCTCGCCAAAGGGAAATGCCCGATTCTCTTAAATAATTTTGGAAATGCCTCAGATCGCTCGAATATGCGGAAATGGTGTTGACGCTCAGTCCGCGTTCGACCGCCAGGTTGTTCATAAAAAGATCTATTTCGCTATCCATTTGCTCCCTCAAGCATCGCTCCGCGATGAGTGAACAGTGGTCAGTGGACAGTGGTCAGAAAAAGCTTTCAAGTTCTCATGTCCCTTCGGGCACCCTGAAACCATGAAAAGTGTCATTCCCTTCACGTCTGGTTTGTTCAATTGCTTTCCTCTCCCCGGCCTGACCATGCCCAGTTTCCGCGTCTCCGCGTGAAATATCTTCGCGTCTTCGCGTGGGAACTTTTCGAAGCACTCAGGTAAGTCCGTTTTCACGGGCAAGTTCTGGAAATACTTTCAAGTCCGCTGCAAGTAAAGAGAAAACTTGAACAGCGGCGGCAGGAGGCTTCGAGTCTTGAAGCACACAAAGTAAGTACGATTTACAGCCTCATTGACATAGAACTTGCGTGTTCAATTAGTAAATCGTATGATTTGAGAGGATATTGTTCTGGTTCACATAAACGCTCAATAGGGTCCATCCGGAAACCCCGAATGAGAACTCCACGCCCCGCGAGGTTTCTGTTTGGAGAGGAGGCATTTTTCGTCCTGGCAAGGAAGTCGAGGGGTTGCGCCGAGATCTTGGTTGTGCCGCCACCGAAGGTAGCGGCGAATCTGGTAGGCGGTCCCACCGCCTCATATACGAGTTGCCGCCGATGCAAAACCAAACCGCCAGTAAGACCGCGCTAGGGACCGCTTATATGCGTGCCGCGCACCAATTGCTGGACGAAGAACCGCTGTTGCTGAGTGATCCGGTGGCCCTGTCTTTGCTGGGCCCGGATACCGCCGAAACCATACGCGGCGCCCTTGCGCGCTACCAAAGCCCCCGGGGAAAGGCCTTGCGCGCCCATGTCGTGCTGCGCTCGCGCTTTACCGAGGACAGGCTGCAAGAAGCTGCCGCAAAAGGCGTTAGGCGCTACATTGTGATTGGCGCCGGATTCGATAGTTTCGCATTGCGCCAACCTTCCTGGGCGGAGGCGCTGAAAATCGTCGAGGTCGATCACCCCGCCACCCATTCGGCCAAGCGGGAACGGATCGCCAAGGCCGGCCTGGCGTACCCGGAGAATCTGATCTTGGCTCCGGCCGATTTCGAACGCGAAGAGCTCGGCGAGGTTCTTGCCCGTTGCGGCATCGGCCCCGGCGAACCGGCGTTCTTTTCCTGGCTCGGCGTCACGATGTACCTGGAAGAAACGGCGATCAATGCAACATTGCGGGCGATCTCGGCATTTGGGCCCGGTAGCCAGGTAGCCCTGACCTTCAGGCAGCCATTGGATGTGGCCTCATCCGCACTTGCCGCCAGGGTTTTCGACCTCGGGGAGCCTTTTGTCAGCTTTTTTACGCCGGAGGAAATTGAGGCCAAATTGCGGTACGCCGGGTTTTCCGGCATCGATTTTCTGACCCCGGAAAAGACGGAAACATTGTACTTTACCCCTTCGCGAAACGACTTGCCTACACCCAAACAAACCTGCATCCTTTACGCATCGGTCCAGACCTGATGTCATTAACTTAAGAAAATTGCCAACGTCTTTGGGTGTCATCGTATGGACCTCTACCACGATCCCAGGTGGCTCCCTTCGTGGCCTTCGTTCTCTTCGTGTGCTGCCTACATATCAGTTGGGAGCGCACTAAAGTATTATACAGATTAGGCTTCCTGGCACTGCTACCAGGCATTCCGTTTACTTTGAACAAGAGGTTTTTTCCTTCGTGTTCTTCGTACTACCACCCGTCATTTTCTTGTTTTTTGTGCAACATTTTGTCTACAAGTTGCCGGTTTCTCTCCGATCTCAGCCCTCTCTGCGGCCCGTTTGAATTCCGGGCCGTCGTCGGGCATCAAAAGTGCCGCCTTGGTTTTTTCTTCTTTATTCATTGTTTCAAACCCTCTCCCTGACTTGTCCATGACCAGCTCTCTGCGCCTCTGCGGTGGATCTTCTTTTTTGGTTGCGGCTATGCGGCGCCATGTTCTTCGTGGTGACTTAACTGCGCCCATATCACCCTGTGGCTCCCCATATGCTTAAGTTAACAGCATCGGTCCGGACCTGATGTCCGCTTAGCGATTCTGCTCGGCTCTGTTTTTCGAAACCTGCGTCGTATAAGTCTGAAAGTGGTAGTCGACCAGAAAAGAGGTTTGTACGCTGTCCGCGGTTCTCCGTGTAGATATAAGGTCAATATTGTGCGTCTTGCCGGTTTCATCGGCAAACGCGATTCGGGCGCCGCCGGGAAACCCGCCCTCGCGAAACCATACATCCGGGGGAAGGAGCCAAGTCTGCCCAAAGCGCTCTTCGAACTGGATGAAATCGAGGGCGTCCCTGGGAAATTGCACGTACATGCAAAGCTCCTCGTCTGTGGCGGGCCGCTTAAGCTGAGATTCGAGTTGAAGACGCCTGGCCTTGAGGTCCTCGTCGGCAAGCACCATCAATCCCGCCTCGTCGGCGAGGATTTCATCCCATCTCTTTCCATCGGTTCTTCCGCTCTCGAGCACTTTCTTGAAAATCCACTCGTGCGGGTCGTAGAAAGGAAACGGGCCGTAGCGCCTCAGGAGCAGCCTTTTAAGGTCGTCTGAGGGCTTTTCGTAGCGGCCGTTCAGTACGTTGCTCAGAGCGGTTGACCACAGGATCTGGCTGCCGGGAGTCACTACCCAGATGTTTCCCAGTTCCTTGCGCACTTCGATGAGTTCACTGAAAACTTCGTGGGAGCGTTCCATCAGCCCCGCCTTCTCGGCCTGCTCCAAGGCAAGGCTGAGGGCGCCGCCCGGGAGCTTGTGCCTTTTGACGGTCGGGTCGAACCCTTGAAACTGGCTTGTGAATTTCTCATAGAGCCGACGCTCTCGCCGCAGGATATCGGAGGCATCCAGAAGAGGCGCGATGCTCAGGCCGGGGGTTGCGAACCCGTACTCATGAAGGTTCTGAATGAGGCTGAGCGCAGGGGCCTGGCTGTAAATGCCTCCGTAGCCGTGATCGGAAACCTCGACCACCTTCACACCTTCCTGGACCGCTGCCACAAGGCGAGCAAGGTCGTTGCCGTCCGTATTGTGGCCGTGGTAGGAGAGCAGAAGATCCGGAAACCTTTTTCGAATGGCGCGCACAAGTGCCGCGATACGCGCGGGCGAACCAAGGGCCGAATGATTCTTGATGCACAGGATGATATTTTCGCCAAGAAGAGACAGAACCTCTTCGGCCTTCTGTACGTAGAAATCATCGGTATGCCCGGTCCCCGTGCTGAAACAAAGACAGGGCATAAGGACCTTGCCGGCCTCCTTCACCGCGTTTGCCGCGACGACAAGGTTGGGGATGTGGTTCAAAAAATCGTACATCCTCCAGATGTCGATATATTTGGAGAAAAGCCTCACTGTCATTTCGATCACGTTATCGGGATATGGCCTGTAGCCGAATAAATTTCTTCCCCGGCAGAGGCCCTGGATAAGCGTGTTGGGCATGGCCTTGCGGACCAGCCGCAGCTTCTCGAACGGGTTTATCTGCTTTTTCATCAGGTCCATATGAACTGTGGCCCCGCCGACTATCTCAAAACCGAAATACCCGGTCGCGTCGCGATAGGGAGCGGCCTTGAGAGTCGTCTGCGGCATAATCCGGCACTTGAAATCCGACTGCGAAACATCTCGCTCGTTATTGGTGAGAAAAACCCCCGGAGTGTGGTGCAGGAAATCAAGGATTTCGCCGGCCGACATATGTGGTGAGACTCTCTCTCGCTCAGGCATCTACGCTCCTAAAAATTCACGATTCACGATTCACGATTCACGATTCACGATTCACGATTCACGATTCACGATACATACGGATTATGCCCGTAGGCATTTATTTCGGCCACCAGGATGGCCAGTTTGCCCATCGGCGGGACTTCCTCCTGATAGTTCAAGAGTTGAGGATGTTTTTCTATATAGGAAGTGTCGAAATTCAGGCTGATAAAATCAGGGTCTGTCACTATTTGTTTGTAATAAGGTATCGTGGTCTTTACGCCTGCGATAAGGAAGCTGTCTAGAGATCTGCGCAGCCGGTCGACAGCTTCCCGCCATGTGTGGCCGTAAACGGTAAGTTTGCATAGCATCGAGTCGTAGAAGCGGGGGATTTCGTAACCCTGATAGACTGCGCCGTCTATACGCACTCCGTGCCCGCCCGGTGATTGGTATATCTCGATCAGCCCGGGGTTTGGCATAAAGTTGTTCTTGGGGTCCTCCGCCGTTATCCTCAACTCGATGGCGGTTCCCCTGAAGAATATGTCTTTCTGTGCAACGGAAAGTGGTTGGCCTGCGGCGACCAGGAGCTGCTCCCGCACGATATCTATTCCCGTCACCATCTCTGAGACCGTGTGTTCAACCTGGATCCTGGTGTTGACCTCCAGGAAATAATAGTTGTCGTCCTGGTCCAGTAGAAATTCGACTGTCCCGGCGCTCAGATAGTTGGATGCTCGGGCGGCCTTAACCGCAGTATCGCAGATTTTATTTAGAAGATCTTCGGGCAGAAAAGCCGGGGCCATTTCGATCATCTTTTGGTGCCGTCTCTGTATCGAACAGTTTCTGGTCCCCAGGTGAATGACGTTGCCATGCCCGTCGGCAAGAATTTGAACTTCGATGTGCCGAGGGTTGGTAAGGCCTTTTTCCAGGTAGACTGCATCGTTGCCGAACGCCATTTGGGCTTCGGAACGTCCCAGTTCGATGAATTTTACCAATTCGTCCATGTTTTGAGCGACTCGAATTCCCCGCCCTCCGCCTCCTGCAACCGCCTTGACCATTATCGGGAAGCGATGTCTTTCGGCGAAAGCTGTTGCGATCTGTTGTCCTTCCATGCCTTCCGGGAGAACCTGCGTTCCGGGGATCCCGGGAATGCCTGCCTCCGCCATGACCCGGCGGGCTATTACCTTGCTCCCCATATCGATTATGACCTGTGGGGGAGGTCCCACAAAAACGAGACCTGCCTCCGTGCACTGCTTCGAAAAAGCCGGATTTTCGGCCAAAAAACCGTAACCGGGGTGTATCGCTTCAGCCTGGCTGCTCTGCGCCGCCTGTATGATACGCTCGATGTTGAGGTAGTCGCGCCTGGGGCCGCTTCCAATGCAAATGGCTTCATCGGCGCGCATGATATGCATCGCCGTCTTGTCCGTCTCTTCGTAGACCGCCACCGTCTTTATCCCAAGCTCCTGGGCGGAGCGCATTATGCGGATAGCGATCTCGCCCCTGTTTGCAACAAGTAACTTCTTGAACATCTCTGAACTCGCTTTCGGAAAAAGGTTATCCTTTGAGTCCTTTGCGGATTTGTGAACCATCCATCAAGTTAATGCAGAATTCCTCGAGGGGATAGGGGGAGTTCTTGCTCAGTCCTGCGTCCTCACAAGAGCGCCCTCACAAAAAATCGGGCGCGAACTTGAAGCATCTAACATTGGCTGGAACGGTTAGCGCGGGACCCGAACGAAGTGAGGGTTCAGTCCTCAGTCCTCAGTCCTCAGTCCTCAGTCAATGGGAGACGCCCAATCGTTTTGCTGCGCGGCGTGAGCGGTTCCTCTGGTGCGTGTTTTCTCTGTCCATGAGGTTGCATTTGAAAGGCTTTATTATGGCATTTACATCCCACTTAGGTCTGTCGTCGTCTTTGAGCAGGTCTTTGATGCTCGGCCAACTCGTCTGACTGTAGAACTCGCAGGAAGTGCCCTCATTAAAAAATTCACAATGTTGCTCACTAACATACTTCTCGTACTTCTTGCAGTATTTGATTTTCATCGGCTTCCCCTGGTCAGGTTGGGAGACTGCCAAACTCCGCGTGCAGTTCAGATTTTTGCCTTAGTGACGCAATATACCACACAGTTTATAAAACGCAATGTAAGGTACAGTTTATGGAGCGCAATGGGGTTCTTGAGCATGATTGGCAATGGAAGAGCCGTTTGAGCCACGCAGTGCTTCAGCGCGAACTAAGAGATGTCTTTTAATACTGTATTAGCATACGCGAGTTTGATTCCTTGTGAAAGAAAAAATATAATCGGTCTGGAATTTCTGTGCATTGCATGATTTTTGCCCGAAATTTAAAACCTTGCTGGACCACGATGCTTTTTTTATAAGCCTGCGAGGCGCCGGGAATAACAAGCGCCCCGGCTCATTGCCGCCGGAATCGGGGAATGCAGCGATTAAGCGATTCTCATCTTCCATTTGCCGTCTCGCCCATTTACCTGCATCCTTGGAGTTTTATTTTTCCTTTACATCGAAAAGCCAAACCAGTTATAAGGTTTGTTCCTGCAGGCCAGTAGCTCTAACGGTTAGAGCATCGGACTCCAAATCCGGGGGTTGGGGGTTCGAATCCCTCCTGGCCTGCCAGGTAAATTAAGGGGTTACAGTCATTTGGCCGTAACCCATTTTCTTTTCTGCCCATCCAGTCGCATATTGATCCCACAATTAGAATATTTCCCGCAAGGTCATCATATGCAATTCACATGTTTTTGCACCCGACCTCGCTTCGGGAATTTGTATTTGTGGCAAGCTCTTGGATTTTTCGCTATAAGAATCCAAATATTCGCCGACAAGATCTTTGTGGGGTGAGCAAATAGGATGCATTTTGCTCCGTATGCATGCGAACCCGCACATCGATCTTCCGAGGAGTCGGAAATGAAGGACGAAGACAAATCCAAGGAGCAACTCATTACCGAGTTGAACGCATTGCGCAAAAGCATTGCTGAATCGGAAAAGGACAAGACGGAGCGCAAGCGGGCGGAAGAGGCGTTGCGCGAAAGCGAGCAACTGTATCGCACGCTCGTCCGCCTCTCCCCCGACCCCATCTCGGTGGTGGACCTGAACGGCTCACTCATCTTCAATTCACCTAAGGCTATGGAAATGTATGGAGGTTCGCCTGGTGGCGAGCTCTTTGGGCGCAGTATACTAAATTGGGTTGCCCCGGAAGAGCACGAAAAGGCGTCTGCGAATATACGGCGTCTCCTGAGGGAAGGAACACTCACAGGTATTGAATACACGCTGATTAAGAATGATGGGACCCGCTTCATCGGGGAGATCAACGCCTCTGTCATTTATTCGCCTGACGGCAGTCCAATGAGGATGATGTTCATTACCCGTGACGTCACCGAGCGGAAGCGGGCTCAGGACGAGCTGTTTAACTCGCGTCAAATGCTCCGGTCAGTCTTGGACAACATTCCACAGAGGGTGTTTTGGAAGGATCGAGACTCGATGTATATTGGCTGCAACAAATCTTTCGCTTTTGATTGCGGCTATATGGACCCAAGTGAGCTTGTGGGCAAGACCTCTTACGAGACCGCCTCTGCATCAAATGCCGACCTATTTCATGCCGATGATCGAGGGGTGATGGAGAGCGGCAGGCCCAAGATTAACTATGAAGAACCGCAAATCAGACCGGACGGAACTCAGGCTTGGCTTATCACCAGCAAGGTGCCCATGTATGACCAGGACGGCCAGGTGATTGGTCTGCTGGGAACTTACTCTGACATTACGGAACGCAAGCTGGCGGAAGACTTGCTGCGCAAAAGTGAGGAGCGTTTCTCCAAGTTCTTCCGCGCCACTCCCGTCGGCACTAGTATAACCCGATTGAGCGACTACGAATATCTCGACGTCAATGATGCATGGCTCGGCTTATTTGGCTACACGCGCGAGGAGGTGATCGGCCGAAATCCGTTGGATCTGGGAATATGGGCAGTTCCTGGAGACTCCAGGAAGATGGTTGAGATACTGCGAAGGCAAGGCAGGGTAAAGGACTTTGAAACACGGTACCGTTTGAAATTCGGTGAGCTCGCAGATGTACTTTTTTCCGGGGAGGTGATCGAAGCCGCCGGGCATCGCTATATCCTGGGCCTTGCGTATGATATCACCGAACGCAAGAGGGCTGAGGAGGAAAGAAAAAAACTTGAGGAACAACTGTTCCAGGCCCAGAAGATGGAGTCGATAGGGCGGCTGGCAGGCGGCGTGGCGCATGATTTCAACAACATGCTGGGCGTGATCATCGGCCGGGCGGAAATGGCTCTGAATAGGGACATTCTCACTGAGGGACTCCAGCACACCCTCAAGGAGATCCTCAATGCGGGTCTGCGTTCGGCAGACCTTACCAGGCAACTGCTGGCCTTTGCCCGCAAACAGACTGCCGTCCCGAAGATATTGGATTTGAACCACACGATCTCGGGCATGCTAAAGATGCTGAGGCGGCTCATCGGCGAGGATATCGACTTGTTCTGGACCCCGGAATTCGATCTATGGAAAATCAAAATTGATCCGTCCCAGGTGGACCAGATTCTAGCCAATCTTGTGGTCAATGCCCGTGATGCCATTTCCGGAATTGGCTCTATCATCATTAGGACTGAAAATGTTGTGATCGACGATTCCAATAGGACCAAGACCCCCGAATTAATTCCCGGAGAATACGTCTTGCTGACTACGAGCGACTCCGGAGCGGGCATGAGTAAGGAAGTTCGTGAGAATATCTTCGAGCCTTTTTTCACCACCAAGGAAGTTGGCAAGGGAACCGGTCTGGGATTGTCCACCGTCTACGGCATTGTTAAACAAAACGACGGTTTTATTTATGTCACCAGTGAACCGGGTAAAGAAACTACGTTTAAAATCTACCTGCCACGGTTTGAGGTTAAAACTGCGCAGGCCCTCTACGCGGAGGTAGCCGTCAAGTCCCCGACAGGTACCGAAACCATCCTGCTGGTCGAAGACGATGAAGCGATACTGAACCTCAGCAAGATGATTCTCGAAGATCTGAGCTACACGGTGCTTACGGCGCAGACTCCGGCAGACGCCATACGTCTTGCCGAGGGGCATCCTGGAGACCTTGACCTGCTTATTACGGACGTGGTGATGCCGGAGATGCACGGCCGGGAACTGGCAGAACAGCTCAGCGCCAGCCGCCCCAACCTCAAGGTCCTTTATATGTCAGGCTATACCTCTGACGTGATAGCGCATCGCGGCATTCTGGACGAAGGACTAAATTTCATTCAGAAGCCTTTCCTCAGATATGATTTTGCTGCAAAAGTCAGGCAAGTGCTGGGCCACTTGGAGTAGATGGCTAAGAGATCGAGTCAGCACTTCTCTCTTAATATCTTGAGTCGCCATTCTCCACTTGGGTAACATACATTGCGCTCTATGAAATCGAAGGATGCAGCACCGGCAGATATTAGTAACACTGTTCAGGGGCGAAGGTCATGAACCTGCTCTCTAGGAGGGAGGTTGACTCGTTTCTTTCGATGACAATAACCTCTTCAGATTTTGACGATCTTCTCAGGGCTATTGGGATTTTGGGTGTTGCCCGAAGCCACGGCATGGGTTGCAAGGGCATGTTTTTACGTTTTTCTGGTTCCCTTGGGGCTCTCGTTATTGATGACCGGAGAACAATCAGGTCATAAGAACACACCGGCCAATGCTGCCACTACTCGCGCAAGAGCCTTCATTTTTTCTCTCCGTATTCTTCCTCAAAATACGAGTATAAGTGCTTCATTGGAGAATCGTGCGCATACCACCCTATTTATCCGAAACAATGCATAGACCTGATCACCAAGGAATTTTGAAAGGCATGGCTTCGTGTAACACCTTAAAAGCCTCCCACAATGCTCAGGCACATACAATTTGTCCCATATACGAACCAAAAACACAATAAAAAAGCTTGTGCAGGGGAGGTCGTGGCTCTATATGATTCCCCCCAATTGCGCCATCAACTGCGAAGCCGGTGTTCTGAAATTACGAAAATGGTCCCGTTGACTTTTCTCCTGTGTTTTTAATTCCCATATGTAAAGGTTCTGCGAGTTTGCAAAGTGTCTCGGGAAGTTATTCGGGCTGAATCCGACCATAAAATTAGGTTTGGATGCTTCTCTTGCGTTATTCGTTAGAATATAGGATGATTCCTACGGGGCTTCAGAGCATTTCATGAATTCTTGCGGGTAGAATCGGATTCCCAGACGCGTCTCGGGATTTGCAGGCGGTCAAATTGACACAATAGACTATATAGTTTGACTTCAATTTAGAGGTTTTTACAGATGTACAATTCATACTTCGGTTTCCTCTTCTCCCCCTTCGAGAACAATCTGGATCAGCAGTTCCTCTTCTTGAGTGAAGGCCATCAAGAGGTAATTGGGGCGCTGTTCTATTTCGTCCAGGAAAAGAAGAGCTTTGCACTCGTTTGCGGGGACGTTGGAACGGGGAAGACGATGATCGTCCATCATCTCCTCAGCAAACTGCCCGGGTCCATAAAACCAATACTGATTCCCTATTCTGACGTGGAATACATCGAGATATTGCGATATATCGCACGGGTCCTCAAGATCAATCCGGAAGGTAAGGGGGTCCTCGATTTAACCGATGAAATAAAAACTGCACTCATAATGGCTGGTCTTGACGGCAAACAGTTCGTTCTGATCATAGATGAGGCCCATCTCCTTTCGATCCGCAGCCTCGAGTATATCAGGCTCCTCTCCAACATCGAGACCACGGAAAAGAAACTCTTGCAGATACTGCTGCTCGGCCAGAATGAACTGAGCCACAAGCTACGCCGTAGCGAAATGCGCCAGTTTCGCCAGAGAATAAATGTAAACCGGTTCCTTTCACCGATGAGCGCTTCAGAGACAATCGGCTACATAGACCATCGGCTGAGGGTGGCAGGGTGCAGCTTTGGCAGATGTTTTGAACCAGCATGCAAGAAAATGATCTATAAAATGACCGGCGGGGTCCCACGCAGCATAAATCGATTGTGTGATACGGCCCTCCTCGTATGCATGATCGAAAAGGGTGCTAAAGTAACCGGGAGGGTCCTTAAAAAGGCGCATGACGCCTTGGACGGACACGCTATTCCAGAGCGGAAAGAAAGCAGATCCGGAAGATTTTTCAACACCAAAATATTGAAGCCGGCGCTTGCCGGGGTGGGGGGCATCGTTTTTCTCCTTGCACTGGGGTTCCTTGCTTATAAGGGCGTTCAACGTCTCGAACCTTGGATTTACGGTCCGCATTTTCCTGAAGCTGCAAACACGTATGTCGAGAAGCCTCTGCCTCCGGTTCCTAAAGTGAAGAGTGTAGTGATCTTGAAGCCTCAGAGGGCCGAAGAAAAAAGCCCTTCGAGAAACGTGCCGGGTCCGGTTACACCGCAGACTCTCAGTCCTGAACAGGAATCTCCGAAGGTCCTTCATCAAGAGGGCGAACCGGTTAGGGATATAGAAAAAAATGTCATAAAGACCGATACGGCCTCCCTTCCCATCGAAGTTGCCGGACCGAATCCCGCGCCACCCGAGGAAACACAGGTCAAAGATCAAATTCCAGATGCGAGCAGGGAGCCCGCAAGAACTCAGGGGGGAGATGCCGAGCGAGGGATTGCGGCAATGGGTGGAAATCCGGATGCCGCACTTCAAAATCTCCAAATCGGCGGAAGAGCGTTGGGATCTTCCGATGTTTTCACCGGGCGGTGAAAACATCAGCGCAAGTACTAAAGCCGCAGTAGGCAAAGCTAAAAAATTGTTTAATGCGTGATTTCCGGATCAGCGGCCACATGCGGCATCTTTACAATGGCAGCTAAGGTTATCTGGTGTCCAGCCGGAAACCTGGATGAACGTAGGAGAATTTTACCTTATCAACGTAGGAGAATCTCACATTGTGAGACACTAGAAGTTTCAGGGGGGATTTTAGCTTGAAAGCTTTTTCTGCTCACTGTTCACTGGCCACTGTTCACTGGCCACTGTTCACTCATCGCGGAGCGATGCGGAGGTACCGCCTCCTATTACGAGTACATGTCTTTTGTTATCCATCGACCATGATTCGAGCCGTCCGAGAAAACTCTGACCAAGCAATAGAGCCCCGTTTGCAGGCCCCAGGCTCGCTGGAACCTGACAGATTGTGATACCACCTACGTCGAGTTCACGGATATTGAGCCTTGAACTCTTTAATATTGAACCATCCGCCAGTGCATAGGATTTGCCCGGGAGGAAGTCCCTATAGGTTATAGTGCCTGTCCGCAAAAGTTTAAGAGCTACATCAGCAGGGATGTTCACTTCGGATGCACCCGAATCCAAAATGAATTTCAGAGTAAGAACTCCATTGATCTTTACAGGCAATTCGTAAACTCCTGATCCCGGGTTCTCAAGAGGCACCTCTGTTGTTGACCAGGCTCTCAGAATAGCCTGTGCTTCAGCAACTCCCTGTTTCGCCGCCTTGCTGAACCAGCTCAACGCCTCGGCATCGTCCTTAGGGAGGCCCTGGCCTTCATGGTACATCATTCCCAGATTATATTGTGCGTAAGCATTTCCCTGCTCGGCCGCCTTGCGGTACCATTTTACCGCCTTGGCATAGTCCTGAGGTAGGCTGTGGCCTCTTTCGTACATTCTTCCCAGATTGTTTTGTGCGTAAGCATTTCCCTGCTCCGCTGCCATGCAGAACCACTTCACCGCCTCGGCATCGTCCTGCGGCACCCCGTCGCCCTCACGATACATCACTCCCAGATTATATTGTGCTCCAACATCCCCCTGGTCCGCCGCCTTGCGGTACCACCTGGCGGCCTCGGCATCGTCTTTCGGTACGCCTTGGCCACTGTTGTACATCATTCCCAGATCATGTTGCGCGCCGGCGTGTCCCTGCTCGGCCGCTTTGCGATACCACTTTGTGGCCTCGGCATAGTTCCGCGGTACTCCTTGGCCTTCGATGTACATCCGTCCCAGATTATATTGCGCCTCAGCATTTCCCTGGACCGCCAACTCCTTAAACTCATTATATGCCGTGGAGTAATCACCTTTGTTATAAGCCGCTTTACCTTCATCGAAACCGGCATGCGCCAGGGAAAGCACCAACAAATAGAAAAGGGGCACCCCAAAAACCAGACGCCTGCTCATCCATCTCCTCCTCAACGCGCAACTGGTAAAAAAATTAGAACCTGATCGAAGCACTCCGTTTCACCTACCGGTCAAAATGAAAAGAATTGCCCGGTTAATGATGGAAGCACGACAACACTCTTATAGTTCGGCATGAATCGGTTCATTGATGAGTATTGATTGCCGAGGCTGCGAAAAACTTGACGGAAGAATGGCTCTCGGGATCGGAACAACTAAACGCGGCAGTTATGCACAGGAAAAGACAAATCGGCGAAATCTATTTTACAGGGCCACTTTTCCCGGATCTGAGAGAGACTGGATAAACGGCATTTGATCGGGCTAAATCAAGTATCTGCTTCTGTTGAATAAAGTTATCAGGCAACCCTCGTTTCTCGGGCTTAGAGTACTAATTTTGAGTGTCTTATACCAACTTGAATCAACAACATTGGCCGGGGAAAGGCCAGACCACTTTTAATACAGTAATTGAACGCGCCCGACCTTTCCACACCGCTGGACTAAATCTCTGCAAAATTGGAGATTCACGCTTTAGGCGTATATGTCGACAGATCATTGATGCCAAGCTTTTTCTCAATCTCCCCCACTGATTCCACCATTTTTTCAAATCCTTGTTTTCCGAAAAGCTCCGTTTCCTTGTCCTCGAATTTTTCGCCCAGTTCATCAAACTCCGCTGGCGACACTATCGAGCGAAAAGCAGGGAAAAGCACTGTATCTTCCATGGCTGCGTGGGGCCGGTACATGTGAATGAACTGTTGCAAGGCCGAAGACAGATCTTGCTTGCTATGTGAGCCTTTCCTCCGCAGAAGAGGAGCATCCCCGAAGAGAGGCCTCGACCCGTAAATCTGCTGGATCGGCGGGGACATGTCTTGCTTCGCTTTCTCAGCTTTTAACGTCTCAGGTTCAGATAATTTCAAAATGGAATCGGTCAGGCTTCGTCCCGCCTGGTGCTGCACGATGAGCACCTTGACGAGATCGTTAAGCTTCCCGGCCTTTTGAAGACGTGGGAAAACCTCATCTTCTTCGAGCTTTTCATGGTAGTTCTCGATGAAGCGGCGGACAATGCCCGCGGAATCCGAAATGATTTCGAACGGCAGATTCTTTTTCTCCTTGATGCGGCTTATCGCCTCCTCATAGATCAGAAGCACTCGACGCAAGACTCCGTGCTCACGCATGAGATCTTCCACGGGGTTCACCTCGCACCCTTTCTCTTTGCCTTCTATCTTTGCAGCAGCTAAGACAGCGGGTGGAACTGCCAGAGCGATACCCGTAGCGAGACTGCCGGTGAAGAGCAAAAAACGGCGCCGTGACGTAAGTGTTTCTGTGTTCATAGATTCCTCCTTTTTAAAGGTTGATTCCGAAGAGGCTCAATTTCCTATCGCCGCCGGCCTTCAGTCGGAATAGCGTTGACTAGCCTCGGCTACATCGCGGCCGAGGTCACATTATGCAGAGTTAGGCCCTCTCGGGCAAGGGTAATCGCTTTTTCCGCCGCCGCCTGATTGCACGACGAAAGCTCCCACAAGTTCTGCAAATGAATAATCCCTTGGAGCAGATCAAAAAGTTTCATTATGATTAGGACTCACTTGGTTTGTATTTTATACGGTTTCTTTAGAGGAGGTGCTCCAGACTAACGAGGCCATTCAATTTCAGTTCAAGACGAAGTTTCTCTTCTATCCCATGAAGGTTACCCAGACTGCTGTAGGCCGTACCATTGTTGATTTGCTGGTCCTTTCTCCAAGACTTCTCGATAAGTTCCCCGGCATACCCTCCGGCGAGGTGCGGCTCCGGCACGAGCCGGTCTCCATCACCTCCCGGGAATTACGCAGCCTGAATCCCGATATGGATGCCCTATTGGGGCATCGTGCGTCCATGAAACTGCGAATCTGGCGGCTCCAGGGCAAAGCGTCTGCATTCAAGCAGGACCTGATCGCCCAATAATACAACCTATCAACCAGCCGGTAGGTCGAAACAATTTTAGCTGGTAACAAGTGGTGACGCAGCTAAATTTACGGGAACTTTTACCACGATTTTCCTTACATGCCGCTTGCCGTGAAGATCGCAGTTGGGGCGATGGACCTCGGGCGGGTAAAGCACCGCAAAATAACCAGGCTTCATCACCAGGGAAGCCGTGTCCCGCGGTGGTTCGAAAAACACCTTGTCCTTCGTCTCGGAATATTCCTCGATGGGTTTAAGTTCCCGTGTCAATGAAACCTCGATTTTTTCCTCCCCTTCAAGCAATACCTGCACGTCGGCATACTTCCGGTGCGCCTCAAACCTCAGCTCGCCGGCCGGACAGGTCCAGTAAGAAGAAACCAACGCGTAAATTTTTCCGTCCTCGATCTCGTATCTCCCATCAGGTCCGGATTGATCGAATGTAAGCGCGAAGGAAAGCGCCCGGTGAATCGGGCTGCCCGCCTGGAAATAGTTCTGAGCATCTTCAAATGTGCCGTAAATCATGAAAGATGTTCGCCTCCTTTGGCCGTGATGTCGATGGATTGTTCAAAACGCGAATCTTATGAAATAATGCAAAAGTCGTTTCTTATTGACAGTAATGGAAACAAGATTCTAAAAAATGTCAAGAATACTATATTTAAAACTCTCAATTCTTATGACCCTGTTGATTCTGAAATTGATTTTGACGCCGCTTCTGATTGCGATGGCAACGCTTGCTGTACGCAGGTGGGGATTTGTGCTGGGAGGGTTATTCACCGGTCTGCCGCTTATCTCGGGTCCGGTTTCCCTGTTTCTGGCATTGGAGCAGGGACCGCGTTTTGCCCGGCAAAGTTCCCATGGAATGCTTCTGGGCACCATTGCGTTGGTGTTCTTTTGCGTCGCCTACATCCGAGCAGCCAAAGGTTTAAGGTGGCTGACTCCGATGATTGTGGGTTTTGCTTCCTATTTTCTTGCCGCTTGGAGCTTATCTTTCTTTTCGTCCAATCTGGGAGTTTTGACTGTTCTGGTGCTGTTTTTTCTTTCAGCCGCTGTGAAAGTGGCTGGTCTCCCCGCCTCGTGTGCTTCCAGTGTCGCCGCACCTTCGTGGGATATTCCCATGAGAATGGTCACGGCAACAGCCGTGGTTTTCTTAATTACAAGCGGGGCCGAGCATATTGGACCGAAATGGAGCGGCATCCTGGCGCCTTTTCCTGTTTTCACCAGCATTATGGGGGGATTTGCGCAGAAACAAAACGGCGCAGCCGCAGCCCATGAACTGGTTCGCGGCATCGTCATTGGCTGTTTCGGCGCTGTTTCCTTTTACCTTGTTGTTGGATTGGCGATTGGGCGCACCAGCGTTGCCGTTACCTACCTTCTGGCCACCGCGGCTGCCTTGGCGATTAATGGGCTTTGCCTGGCGGTGGTGACCCAAAAAACGAGGAGTTTTAAATCAGGCCGCGCGGTGGCGCAACCTGGAGCTACCCTCACAACGAAGGACAGGAAGAAGTTTTGAGAAATCACGATTTGCCTTCGCGGTATTCGTGCGCTGCCCCATGGGGCCTCGTCTTCAGCCCGTGGAAGTCCTGCCGGGGCGATTGGCCCTTTGCGCGTTGTGGGCTCGCTCTGGTGGTCCGGGTTTGTATTCGAGAGGGTGCAAAAAATTTTTCCCCGCGGGAAAAAAAGGTTGTAATATCCGGATTGATGGCTTATTAATCTAGGCGTTTGTCCGTTGATTCTCATGCTGATTCTCATGCTGTTTGTCCCCGCGGATATGCCTTTCGGGTTCGTGTCGCGAGCCGGTTTCTTGTGAAAGTAAATGCAAGTGCGCAACACCGCCGTAGCGGTACCAGCCCCATTATCGATCTGAAATTTTCGTCAGCCTTGGCTAAGTAAGTGGATTTCCGCTTGGGTGGAAACAGATCATGAGGCCGATAAAGCTCAAGGAACGAAACAACTTGATAACAACGTAGATTCTCAATAACTGAAGTTCCGCTGAGCGGCTAACACATAGAGCCGCCGTGCGGCACATAACCCGCGCCAGTTCGCACCGGATTTTCGATGCTCCGTGAGGTGGGCTGTATGCGGAAGGCCTGGAGGCTTGGTCTATGCTTTCTGAGTATTTACCCATTCTCTATATTATTATCCTTGCCTTACTTTTCGGCGCAGGCACCGTGTTTCTTTCACATATCCTCGGACCCAAGCGGCCTTTCAAGGTGAAGGAAGAAGCCTATGAATGCGGCCTGCCCAGCGAGGGTGCACAGTATGCACAAACCCCCATCAAGTTTTATGTCATCGCGCTCCTCTTCCTTGTTTTTGACCTTGAATGCGTATTTCTTTACCCATGGGCGGTTTACTACCAGAAGCTGGGGGTTTTCGGGTTTATCGAAATGATGGTTTTTCTGATGATACTCCTTGTCTGTTATCTGTACGTATGGAAAAAGGGAGCGCTGGAATGGGACTAGAAAATCAACTGGTAGGCGACAATGTATTGGTTACCAGCCTGACCAAGCTTGTAAACTGGGGCAGGAGCAATTCTGTATGGCCGTGCACCTTCGGCCTTGCCTGCTGCGCCCTTGAAATGATCGCCAGTACACTGGCGGATTTTGACATCTCCCGCTTCGGCTCCGAGGTTTTCCGCCCATCCCCCAGGCAGTCTGACCTGATCATCGTTGCCGGTACTCTTAGCAAGAAGATGTCTGTGATGGTCAAACGGATATATGACCAGATGGCGGACCCCAAATGGGTGATCGCAATGGGTGCATGCGCTTCATGCGGCGGGATATTCCAAAGCTATGCCGTGGTCCAGGGCGTTGATCAGATTATTCCGGTCGATGTCTACATCCCTGGATGCCCACCCCGCCCGGAAGCGGTGTTGGCCGGCCTGATGAAGGTGCAGGAAAAAATCAGAACCGAAAAATTGTACCAGCGCCCCGACGTCAAATCCGGCACGCTGCAATAGTCGACAGGAAAACATAGATGGATCTCAACACAATAGTTAATGCGATCGGCGAAAAATATCCCGGTTCAATCCTGAAAGAGACCGACCATCACGGTAATCTCGAAATCACTGTCGCAGCGCAATCCTTCTACGAAGTGATGAAAACCCTGCAAGGGGATGAGAGATTCGGATTTGATATGTTAACCGATGTTGTGGGCATCGACCGCACGCCGAGGGCGCCGCGTTTTGATGTGCTCTACCTGCTGTTGTCCTCAAAGGATTTTACCCGCCTGATCATAAGAGTGGAGACCGACGATGGGCAGCAAGTCCCCAGCGTGAGCGATATCTGGCATTCGGCCAATTGGGGGGAGAGGGAAGTGTTCGATCTTTTAGGGATAAGTTTTTCAAATCACCCCGATCTCAAGCGAATTCTCACATGGGAAGGCTTTGAGGGACACCCGTTGAGAAAGGATTTCCCGCTTGAGGGCAAAGATTTCGACAAGCCCTTCGATCCGGCAACGATTAAAGATTACTGCTGAATTGGAACGAAACAACAAAATAGCCAGGCATAGGAAATCATGACTGAACGCAAAAACATCACCCTGAACATGGGACCCCATCATCCGGCCACCCACGGTGTTCTTCGCGTGATACTGGAACTTGACGGGGAAACCATCGTAAATGCCACGCCCGTGATCGGATATCTCCACAGGGGGATTGAAAAAATCTGTGAGAACCGGAACTACCAGCAGATCATTCCCCTAACCGACAGGCTCGACTACTCGGCAGCCTCGGCGAACAATATCGGATACTGTTTGACCGTTGAAAAGCTGATGGGCATAGAGGTCCCCAAAAGGGCTCAATATCTGAGAGTGATCATGGCCGAGCTTGCCCGGATTATGGGGCACCATCTCTGGCTTGGAACCCATGCCCTGGATATCGGCGCCATGACCGTCATCTTCTATGCATTTCGGGACCGCGAAATGATCATGGCCATCAACGAAGAGATCGCCGGATATAGGCTCACGCCCTCTTTTATCCGTATAGGGGGCGTTGCCCGGGATACGACCGATGAGTTTATCAAAAAGGTCCGTGCTTTCGTTAAGTGGTTTCCCAAAGCGCTTGAAGGCTATCATGCGCTTTTGACGGAAAACAAGATTTGGACCACCCGGACCATGAACATCGGGGTGATCTCGGGCGAAGAAGCGGTAAACTACGGATTGACCGGCCCCAGCCTCAGGGGGTCCGGCGTGGCCTATGATGTGCGCAAAGCATTTCCTTACTCCAGTTACAACGACTTTGACTTTCAGATCCCGATCGGGGAAAACGGCGATATTTATGACCGCTATCTTGTGCGGATGGAAGAATTCAAGCAGTCGATCAATATCATCGGCCAAGCGATTGAAAACCTTCCCGCCGGTCCGTTTCAGACGGACAACCCCTGGATCACTAACCCCGGCTTGCCGGAGGTCCAGAATGACCTCAGTGCGCTTATCCGCCGGTTCATGATCAATGCCAAAGGCGCCTCTGTTCCCAAGGGGGAAGTGTATGGGGCCGTTGAAGGGGCCAAGGGGGAACTTGGGTTCTATCTGGTCGGCAATGGGAACGAACATCCGTACCGGCTCAAAATACGTTCGTCATGTTTTTACCTGGCAAGCGCTCTCCCCCGTCTGCTGGTGGGCCATATGGTCGCCGACGCCGTCGCCATTATCGGGAGTCTGGATGTGGTGTTGGGGGAAATCGACCGGTAAGGCGTAATGGTAAATGAATGATTTGATAAGGAATGATGCAAGCATGGTCAATTTAAAGATTGATGGGAATGAGTTGTCTGTCCCGGCAGGGACGACAATAATGGAAGCGGCCCGAATCGCCGGGATTGATATTCCGAGTCTTTGCTACCACAAACGGCTCCCGCCCATCGGTTCATGCAACATGTGCATTGTCAAAATCGAGGGGCGGCTGGAGCCGGTGACTTCCTGCACTACCCCGGTTGAGGAAGGGTTCCAAGTCACTACCGACTCGGAAGTGCTTCACGAACAGCGGGTTGTCAATCTGAAAAAGATTCTGCAGCATCATGCCCTTGATTGTCCCATCTGCGACGCGGCGGGTCAATGCGATCTTCAGAATATCGTCTACCGGTTCGGCCTTACCGATGTGCCTTTTGAGCCCCGTAAGCAAAAACGGGATGACAGCTATGCCACTTCCCTGATTCGCTACTGGCCGGAACGGTGCATCATGTGCCGCCGTTGCGTCACGGCATGCGAGAAGATCAAAGGGATTGGCGCTATAGATATCCTTGGAGAAAACGAAGATGCGAGATTGGTTCCGGTCGCCGCCGATAAGTGCAAATCGTGCGGCGAATGCATGTTTGTCTGCCCTACCGGCGCATTGACCGAGAATCTGAGTCGGTATAAGGGGCGGCCCTGGCTCGGCCAACGGGTAAAAACGACTTGCGCCTATTGCGGCTGCGGGTGCCAGCTTGAACTCGACGTGCTGGAGAACCGGGTCATCGGTGTATACACGAAGACCGATGACGGGGTAAATCAGGGGAGTCTCTGTGTAAAAGGCCGATACGGCTATGAATTCATAAATGACGACAAGCGGTTGAAAACCCCTCTTATCAAGGAAAACGGCAAGTTCCGGGAAGCAACCTGGGGTGAGGCGTTGGACTTAACAGCCAAACGGCTTTCCGCGATAAAGAATGAATTCGGACCGGACAGCATCGCGGGCCTGTCGTCCGCCAGGTGCACCAACGAGGAAAACTACCTGTTTCAAAAGTTCATCCGCGCGGTGATCGGTACAAACAATGTGGATCACTGCGCCAGGCTCTGACACTCCTCGACGGTGGCAGGTCTTGCCGCGTCATTCGGAAGCGGGGCCATGACAAACCCCATCAGCGATATTTTGAAATCGGAAGTAATCCTTGCCACCGGAACAAATACGGATGAAAACCATCCCATCATCGCCAATTACGTCAAGGAAGCGGTGATGAGAAAAGGCGTGAAGCTTCTGGTGATCGATCCCAGGCGAATTTCCCTGGTCGACCGCGCTGCCATGTGGCTCCGACCCCAACCGGGAACCGATGTAGCCTGGATCAACGGCCTCATGCACATCATCATCAAAGAAGGTTTGCATGCCAAAGAATACGTCGAGGAGCGGACGGAAGGTTTTGAAGAATTAAAGGCCAACCTGGAATCATACACGCCCGAGCGGGTGTCCGAGATATGCGGCCTTTCCGTTGATGAGCTGTATGCAGCGGCCCGCCTGTTTGGAAACGCCAGACCGGGCTCCATCCTTTATGCCATGGGCATCACCCAGCATACTACCGGAACCGACAATGTGAAATCCCTGGCCAACCTGGCCATGCTCTGCGGCAATATCGGTGTCGATGGCGGCGGGGTAAACCCGTTGCGCGGACAGAATAATGTCCAGGGCGCCTGCGATATGGGCTGTCTGCCCAATGTTTTTTCCGGATATCAGGCGGTGACGGATGAAAATAACATAAAAAAATTCGCGGGTGCCTGGGGTGAGTTAAAGATCGGTCCCAAACCGGGCCTCACCCTAACCGAGATGTTTGGCGCCGCCGAATCCGGCCGGATCAAAGCCATTCATGTAATGGGTGAAAACCCGGTGTTAAGCGACCCGGACCAGCAACATCTCGAGCACTGCATCGAGTGTCTTGATTTCTTTGTCGTCCAGGACATCTTTCTGACCGAAACGGCGAAGTTGGCCGATGTGGTTTTCCCCGCCACATGCTTTGCCGAGAAGGAAGGCACTTTCACCAATACGGAGCGCCTTGTCCAAAGGGTTAGAAAAGCGGTCGAGCCCCCGGGTGAGGCAAAAGAGGATGCGTGGATAATCAGCGAAATTGCAAGAAGAATGGGCTATCCGATGCCGGCGTCGGCCGAGGAGATCATGCGGGAGATCAACTCGCTGACGCCAAGTTACGCGGGGATAACCTACGAAAGACTTGAACAGGGAGGACTTGTCTGGCCGTGTCCGGATAAGCATCATCCCGGGACCCCCGTTCTTCACAGAGGGAAATTTTCCAGGGGGAAAGGGCAGTTCTTCTCAATCCCGTTTAAACCCCCGTTTGAATCAGCCGATGTTGGTTATCCATTCACATTGAGTACCGGCCGGGTTTTGGAGCATTATCACACGGGGACCATGACAAGGCGCGGCACCGCCCTCAATCGCCTCTATCCGGAGCCTTTGGCCGAGATCAATCCTCACGATGCGAAAATACTTGGAATATCGGAAGGGGACTATATCAGGATAACATCCAGGCGGGGCAACATCAGGGTAAAAGCCCATCTCAGCGAACGCTCACAGAGGGGGATGGTTTTTGTGCCGTTCCATTTTCACGAGGCTGCGGTCAACCTCCTGATTCATGCCGAGGTGGATCCCGTGTGTAAAATTCCTGAGTACAAAGTCAGCGCTGTCAAAATCGAAAAAGCTGCTTAACGGAGCATACCTGATGAATGATCTTTTCATCATTCCTGTTATCAAACTGCTTGTTGTTTTTGGAGTGTGCCTCACCATCATCGCCTATATGACATGGCTTGAAAGAAAAGCCTTGGGCCATTTCCAGCTCAGATACGGACCGATGAGGGTAGGGTGGCACGGGCTCCTTCAGCCCATCGCCGACGCAGTCAAGAATATTTTCAAGGAGGAAGTGGTACCGGAAAACGCCGATAGAGCAGTTTTTATTATGGCGCCGGTCATCAGCATTTCCGTGGCCGTGATACTCCTGGCCATAATTCCCTTTGGAGACGCAATTACGGTCTTTGGCAAGAAAGTCGATCTCTACCTGGCAAACCCGTCCATCGGGGTCCTTTTTGTCCTGGGATTTGCGACCATCGGCTCATACGGGACCATACTCGGCGGATGGTCGTCGGGAAACAAGTACGGATACATGGGAGGTCTGAGGGCATCGGCCATGATCATCAGCTATGAGCTCTCCATGGCCTTTTCAATTATCAGCATCATAATGGTGAGCGGGTCTTTCAGTCTGGTGGATATGGTTGCCGCCCAGCACAACCTGTGGAACATCGTTCGGGAACCGGTGGCTTTTTTCGTGTTTTTTATCAGCGGAATCGCCGAGCTTAACCGCATCCCTTTTGACATGCCGGAGGCGGAATCCGAGCTTTGCTGCGGATACAATGTTGAATACAGCAGCATGAAATTCTCCCTTTTCTTCCTGGCCGAATATACTCACTTGTTTGTCTTTGCCTCCCTTGTGACCACCCTGTTTCTTGGCGGGTGGCATGGACCGTTTCTGCCGGGTGTTGTTTGGTTTTTTATAAAAACATTTATCATCATTTTCATATGCATATGGGTGAGAGCCACGATTCCCCGTTTGCGCTACGACAAAGTGATGAAGCTCGAATGGAAATTTCTGCTGCCGGTGGCCATTGCAAATGTCATCGCAACCGGCGCGGTAATGATTCTTTTGGGCTGATATCTTCATGGCGGCCTTCCACGCCTCGGATAGATTGGAAGGGGACTGTACGCTTGAAAACAGGAGCAATAATGGAAAAATCCGAAATTATTGTGGTCAGTAAAAACAGAGCCGAAAAAGGGCACTATGTAGCGCCTTTTTTGAAAGGGCTTGGGTATACGCTTGGAAATTTTTTCAGGAAACCGGTCACCATTCAGTATCCTGATGAGAAAACGCAAAGAAGCGAGCGATGGCGGGGTCTTCACAGGCTGAATGTGGACGAAAAGGGCGATCTCAAATGCGTCGCCTGCGGCCTTTGCGCAGCCATTTGCCCGTCACAGGCGATTACCATGGTTCCCTATGAAGAGGAAGGGAAAACGCGGTATCCTATAAAATTCGAAGTCGATGAGCTTCGGTGCGTTTTCTGCGGATTCTGTCAGGAAGCATGCCCAAAGGGGGCCATCAGTTTGACGGAAGTATATGATTATGTAGATTACAGCCGCAAAGATTTTTTGTTCGATATCGAGAGATTAAAAACCACCGGGCGATCCTGAGTTTAAAAGACAGCCGGTTCTTCGACTGCGAATCCGAGGGGAATAGAGGCGGCTTTATACAAGTGGAAAGCTAAAGGGCAAACTGAAATGGAACTGATAGCGACGATAATCTTTGGTACGGCAACGGTGGGGACCGCGCTCCTTGTGATTTTTTCGAAAAATACAGTTCACAGTGCGCTCTGGATGGTCGGAAATTGCCTGACGCTGGCTGTCCTCTTTTTATTGTTAAACAGTCAGTTTATAGCCATCCTCCAGGTGATCGTCTATGCCGGCGCCATCATGATGTTCATTCTCTATGCCATCATGATGCTGAATCTCAGGGCTGCCGGTGACGAAGGAGACCTTAAGAAAAACCTTTTCACCGGTCGCTTTGTCATTCTTGCGCTTTTCTTTATCAGCCTTTTGATTCTGGGCGTGGGACTCAGCCCGATGGCGTTGAAGGGAGATATGGGACCCCATGCTGTCTCTGTATTCGGCGAGGTAAATCTGATAGCAAATTATATCTTTGCCGAAGGGCTTTGCCCCTTTGAACTTGTTTCCGTTCTGTTGACCGCCGCAGTGGTCGGATCGGTTTTTCTGGCAAAAGCGGATTGATAGCATGGAGCTCTCCGCGAGACGGGCGGGGCCTTCGGCGGCGTCCCAATGACCCGTTTGAGTTCTCCGGTGTTGGATTATTATAGGGGAATGTTTCAATGAACGATTATCAAAGCACCTATCTTGCGTTGTCCGCGATACTGTTTGCCATCGGCACACTCGGGGTGATCACGCGCAAAGACGCCATCGTAGTCTTTTTGAGCATAGAGATCATGCTTGGAGCTGTGAACCTGGCGTTTGTGGCATTTTCTCGCGCCAATCAATCGGCTGAAGGGATATTCATGGTCATGTGTGTCATGGCCGTAGCCGGAGCTGAGGCTGCAATCGGACTGGCAATCTTTGTGCTTCTATACCGGAAAACAGGCAGCATCAATATTGATAAATTCAATCTGCTGAAATGGTAAATCGAGGCTTGCGATGATGTTTGATCTAGTATGGCTTATTCCCACCTTTCCCCTCATCGGCGTGTTGATCAACGGTCTTTTGGGCCGCAGGATCGAGGAAAAAAATAAAAGCCTCGTGCACTGGATCGCCTGCGGCGCAGTCGGGCTCTCCTTTCTGGTCACGCTGGTCCTTTTTCTCCAGTTGCTGGGGCTTTCCTCGGACAAACGTTTGTATGATTTCACCTGGTTTACCTGGATTGCCGCAGGGGATTTTCACGTAAGCGTGGCTTATCAGATCGATCCGCTCTCGATGTTCATGTGCATGTTCGTCACCGGGGTCGGGTTTTTGATTCATGTCTATTCGATCGGATACATGTGGCATGACGAAGGTAGGTACTACCGGTTCTTTACCTATCTCAACCTTTTCATGTTTTCAATGATAACACTGGTTCTGGCCGATAACTTTTTGCTGATGTTTCTCGGATGGGAAGGGGTGGGCGTTTGTTCATACCTTCTGATATCTTTCTGGTTTTCCGATGTGGCAAATGCAGTAGCCGGCAAGAAGGCGTTTATCACCAACAGGGTGGGTGATTTTTTCTTCGCCGTGGGGATGCTCCTGATGGTGACATATCTGGGGCAGCACGGGATATGGTCATTGAAATTTTCCGACGTGTTTTCCAACGCATACCTGCTCTCACCCAACATGATTACCCTCATCTGCCTGTTGTTCTTTCTTGGATGTACAGCTAAATCGGCCCAGATTCCCCTTTATATCTGGCTCCCAGACGCCATGGCCGGTCCGACCCCCGTCAGCGCCCTTATCCATGCTGCAACCATGGTAACCGCGGGCATCTACTTTGTGGCGCGCTGCAATGTCCTTTATTCAATGTCTACTGTGGCCATGGGTGTGGTTGCCGTTGTCGGCGCATTAACGGCATTGTTGGCTGCAACCATTGCGCTCACGCAGAACGATATCAAGAAGGTTCTGGCCTACTCCACGGTCAGCCAGCTCGGCTACATGTTCCTGGGCCTCGGTGTGGGGGCGTTTGCCGCCGGTTTGTTCCATGTTCTGACTCACTCCTTTTTCAAGGCCCTTCTCTTCCTGTGTTCGGGTTGTGTCATCCACGCCTTGAGCGGGGAACAGGATATGAGGAACATGGGGGGGTTGAGGGGAAAAATGCCCATCACTTTTTATACCATGGTGATCGGCACCCTCGCCATTGTCGGGTTTCCGGGACTTTCGGGTTTTTTCAGCAAAGACGAAATCCTGTGGAAGGCGTTCAGCGGAGAGCATGGGAATTTCATCCTGTGGCTTATCGGCGTTTGCGCTGCGGCTATGACCGCTTTTTACATGTTCCGCCTGATCTTTATGACGTTTTTCAATGAATGCCGGGCCTCTGAGGAGGTGAAAAAACATATCCATGAAGCCCCGAAATCAATGACCGTTCCGCTGATGATTCTAGCGGTTCTGTCCATTTTCGGCGGCTATCTCGGGGTCCCCGCATCCCTTGGGGGGAGCAATCTTGTCGAGCATTTCCTCGACCCGGTGATTGGACTGGGAAAAGACAAGCTCCTTCAATCCGCCGGCCCGTCGGCAATGATTCACCAGGTATCCGAAACCGTCGCCCACCACTCGTTCGAACTCGAATATTGGCTTATGCTGCTTACGGTCGTTATCGTGTTCGCAGGGATTTTTATTTCCTACATAATGTACATGAAGAAAAGATCGCTGCCTCAAACTTTGGCGGCCGGTAATCCATCCTTCTACCGTCTGTTGCTGAACAAGTGGTATGTGGACGAGCTCTATGAAAAAACGGTCATCAACCCCTTACGTTCGATCAGTGGCTTTTTCTGGAAAGGCATAGACGTGCTGATCATTGACGGACTTGTCAATTCGACTGCCGCGTTCTTTATGAGGTGCGGGGTTATATGGAAATTGTCTGAGTCCGGTTATGTCCAACGGTATGCGGTATCCTTTCTGGTGGGAGTGTGCGTTCTAGTCGCATATTATATGTACATGCGCTAGGTGATAATGGCCGACTGTGCCAATTGTGGATTTAAACGGGGACAATTTATATATTTTGGATGGATCTGCTGGAGCAAATCAATGAATCAATTTAGTTTTCCGATCCTGAGCATCCTCATTTTCTTTCCGCTGTTATGTGGGTCTTTACTGGTATTTATCAGAAGCGAAGGCGGTAAAAATGATGAATTACTGCGAAAAATTGCCCTTGCTGCTTCCGTCATTGAATTTTTGATTTCGCTTTTGCTCCTGGTGCGCTTTGATCCGGCCATTGCCGGTATGCAGTTTGTGGAATTTGTCCCCTGGGTTAAGAGCTTTTCGATGAACTATTATATCGGGTTGGACGGGATCAGCTTGTGGCTCGTTCTCTTGACCACTTTTTTCGTACCGCTATGTGTTTTGTGTTCATGGACCTATATAAAGGAAAAGACCAGGTATTTTCTGATCACCATGCTCTTTCTCGAAAGCGCCATGATAGGCACCTTTGTCGCCCTTGATCTTATTGTTTTTTATGTTTTCTGGGAGTTCATGCTGATCCCCATGTTTCTTCTCATCGGCGTCTGGGGAGGCGAACGTCGAATCTATTCCGCAGTCAAGTTCTTTCTATATACGGCGGCAGGAAGCATATTCATGCTGGTCGCCATTATTTATCTATATTACTACAGCTATAAAACCACAGGAACAGGCACCTTCAACCTGCTCGAGCTCTATAATCTGCATATCCCGATATCGACCCAGTTCTGGCTGTGCGCCGCCTTTAGCCTGGCATTCGCCATCAAAGTGCCGATTTTCCCGCTGCACACCTGGCTTCCGGACGCTCACGTCGAGGCGCCCACCGCTGGCAGCGTCATCCTTGCCGCCATCCTTCTGAAAATGGGGACATACGGCTTCCTGAGATTTTCGATGCCGCTTTTTCCGTATGCCTCCCATCAGTTTCTCCCGTTGGTCGCTTTTCTGGCAATTGCCGGAATCATCTATGCCGCGCTTGTGGCATGGGTGCAGCCGGACATGAAAAAACTCGTGGCCTACTCCAGCGTAAGCCACTTGGGATACGTGATGCTCGGATTGTTTGCCCTCAATATCCAGGGGATAGAGGGCGGCATCTATCAGATGTTGAACCACGGGGTGAACACCGGCGCCCTCTTTCTTCTTGTTGGAATGATTTATGAGCGCCGCCATAGCCGGCTCATGGAAGATTTCGGCGGCCTCGCCAAGATAATGCCGATATTTGCCACCTTCCTCATGATCGCAACTCTTGCATCCGTTGCGGTCCCGGGGACAAACGGTTTTGTGGGTGAGATATTGATACTGGTGGGTGTGTTTAGAACCTATCCCGTATTCGGCGTATTTGCCGTTTCCGGAATGGTTTTTGGTGTAGTTTATATGCTCTGGATGTACCAGAGGGTGATGTTCGGGCCCGTTACCGTAGAAGCCAACCGCAACATGCTCGACTTGAATACAAGAGAGATTGTGATCCTGGTTCCCATTGCGGTGTTGGTGTTCGTCATGGGGATCTTTCCCGGCCTGTTCTTGCGCAAAATGGATGCATCGGTCGAGAACTTCATAAAACAATACCAATACAGGTATGAGGCGTACGCGGCTGAAAAAAACGGCAATCCTGTCGCAGCGGCCTTGCAAAAGGATGATGTCGCCGTCGATTCCGACGCAGTTTCTCGCGGGGGGCTGCTTTCGCTCAGTCGATGACCGTAAAATATTGAACGTGCTGCGCCGGGTACGTTGCTTGGAACCTGGAGGAAACCGAATGGAAAGCTTGAGATTTATTCTGCCGGTGATGGACTACGCGGCTGTCTTACCGCAGATGATTCTTGTTGCAACCGCACTGCTCATACTTGTCATGGGTGTTTTCAAAGAATGGGCCAAGACCGCCTTCATCGGTCATGTGGCCCTTTTGGGGTCGGTCCTTGCGCTCGTTAGTCTTGTTTTTACCGGCTCGGGGGGGTTCCAATTCTCCTCATTCAGCGGAATGGTCTTAACCGACAGGTTCTCGGCTTTCCTTACACTTATTATCTGCCTGATTATCGTCCTGACGATACTGGTCTCGTTAAGTTACCAGAATTTCTTTGAAAACATCAAGTCCGGCGAATATTACGCGCTGGTTCTTTTTGCAGGTGTCGGCATGATCTTCATGGCAACTGCAGGCAACCTGATTCTTCTATTTGTGGCTCTTGAAACGATGTCCATTTCAATCTATGCCTTGACGGGATTTCATAAGAATCAGTTGAAATCCGGGGAAGCAGCTTTGAAATATTTTCTGTTGGGCGCCTTTGGCTCCGCATTTCTTCTCTACGGCTTCGCCTTCGTTTACGGGGCCACCGGAAGCCTGGACATTATTAAGATAGCCGGCTTTATTCAAACCCACCCGCAAATCATTAGATTTAAGTTCCTGGTTGTCGGGTTGGTCCTGATGACTGCCGGGTTTGGATTCAAAATATCTATGGTGCCGTTTCACATGTGGACGCCCGATGCGTACGAAGGCGCCCCCACAAGCATCACCGGATTTATGGCGACCGGTGTCAAGGCGGCGGCTTTTGCTACTCTTATCCGGGCTGTCCTTGTTCCCCTGGCCCCCATGCAGGGAAGCTGGATCACGATCATGTGGATCGCCGCTTTTCTAACTATGACCGTCGGCAATATAATCGCCCTTGCCCAGGATAACGTAAAAAGGATGCTCGCCTATTCCAGTATCGCCCATGCGGGGTACATCCTCCTGGGATTTGTCGCCGGCACAAACCTTGCCCAGGCGGGAATGCTTTTTTATCTCTTGGCGTATGCTTTCATGAACATAGGGGCGTTTGCCGTTGTCACGCTGCTCTGCAAGAAGGGAGAAGAATTCAACAGCATCTCGGATTTTTCCGGCCTTGGGTTTAAGTACCCCGCACTGGGGTTTGTCATGTCGATATTCTTGTTCTCCCTGGCCGGCATTCCGCCCACGGGGGGATTTATGGGGAAGTTTTATATCTTCACCGAAGCGTTGAAGTCCGGGTATGTCTGGCTGGTCATCGCAGCGGGTATAAACAGCGTGGTCTCGATTTACTACTACCTGCGCGTGGTCGTAGTGATGTATTTTCAGCCGCAACCGTCTGAGAACCCCTTAGTACTTGCGGCGATGTCACCCCAGGCAGTGTTGGCATTGGCGGCAACGGCCACGGCTGTCCTTTATATGGGGTTATTTCCTTCCTTCCTCTGGTCGCTTGCCAGCAATTCCATTTTCAGCCTCAGGTAAGGCTTGCAATATGGTCCGAGCGACCGGAATATCTGTCAGTAGGCCGGAGAGTGCCAGAAAGAAGTGATCCCGCCGCCGCTATTACTTCCAGTGTCGTAGGCTCTGCCTTGGTAGCTAAACGCCATGAAAACGGTGTTGGACGGCAGGTTTATCCTGTTATGAAAAGAGATAGGATCGAAGGAACCTGCATTAGTGGCCAGTCCTGCTTCTTTGAGGACACGGCCGTTTTCATCCAGAAATATCACGGCGAGGCGAAAGTCTTCCATGCGCGAGTAGCCCATCACCATGGAATAGGAGAAGACGACTTTACCGGACAGCTCCATTTGTCCCTGATCTTTGGAATAGCTGTACTCTACGGTAAGATCATTTCCTTTCCACTTTCCTGAGTATTGAGGCTGTTCGATGGAGAGTCGATCTGCCGGCGAAACGGACAGGGCGCCCGCGTCTGCGCCAATGAACTGTAATGCCGCAATAAAAAGAACCCCGGCGATTGCAGACGATAGAAAAAGAAATCCCCTTTTCATATGGAATCCCCTCTAAAGCTTGGCGTGCACCTCATCTTAAAATCGGCCGTGCGCGACACAAATGAAATATAAGCGCCGGCTCCCGGAAAAACTACACTGTGCAGCGAGTCTCTCTTCGCAACGAAGTATTTTTAGTATATATACCTTGTTGAACGTAATACCAGGACAAAAAGGGGCTGAGTAAGGTGAAAGATCCAGGGCTGGACAGAAAGATCGTTCTTGTGGCAGACGACGATTCGGACGATTGCCTGCTCATAAAGGATGCTTTGATTGATAATGGCCTTGACTGGGATGTGCATTTCGTTGGCGATGGAATCGAGTTGATGGAGTACCTGGAAGATTGTGAAAGACGGGAAAAGCAGAATACCGGCTGCTTCCCCGACCTGATCATACTCGACCTCAACATGCCGCGAAAAGGTGGGCGGGAAGCCCTCAGGGAGATCAACGTTCATTCGAGGTTCAATAAAATCCCCATAGTCATCCTTACCACGTCCGACGAACCCCATGACATTGCTCTTTGCACCTCTCTTGGGGCCAAGATGTTCATAACGAAACCCACCATGTATAACGCCTGGCTTGAAAAAGTCGGAGCTTTAAAGGAAGTTGTCTAAACGAACTGTCCTCCGGCGTACCCGGACGCCCATGCCCAATGCAGGTTATATCCGCCGAGATGCCCCGTCACATCGATGACTTCTCCCAGAAAATAGAGGCCCGGCGCCTTCCTGGATTCCATCGTCCTGGATGAGAGTTCGGCGGTATCGACGCCGCCCAGAGTCACTTCGGCCTTGTTGAATCCCTCCGTACCGTCCGGACGCAGCTCCCATTCGTGCAGGCTGCGGGCGATCGAATCGATTTCATTATTTGAATACTGGTTGATTGGCCTCGATGCACCGTGGAGATCGCACCAAAGCTTCACGAATTTCTTCGGCAGGTACCGGTCGAGGATAGTGGATAGAAGTGTTTTGGAATGGCGTTTCTCCAAAAAGACTGCGAAAATGTTCAATTTGGGCAGGAGATCGACCGTCAGGCTGCCCTTCCGATCCCAGTAGGAGGATATCTGAAGGATCGCCGGGCCGCTTATCCCGTTGTGAGTAAACAGCAGATTCCCCTGGAAGTTTGCCCCTCCGTGGCTCACCGTGGAAGCAATGGAAATTCCCGCCAGGCCGCCGAATACCCCCGCGTCCTCAGGGCCGAACCTCAAAGCGGTGAGAGCCGGGTTCAATTTGGTGACTTTCAGCCCGAACTGTTTTGCGACTGAGTATCCGAAATTGCTGGCCCCCAAATTGGGATAAGACAAGCCTCCAGTCGCGATAACGAGTGACTCGGATTCGAAGATACCCTTGTCCGCCGCAACTCTAAACCCATCAGTCTTACTTATTCCCGATATCTTGCAGTTCAACTGGATTCGTACCGCCGCCCGATCACACTCGGACCTGAGCATGTCGACGATTTCACGGGAGCTTTCATTGCAGAAAAGCCGGCCAGCTTCCCGCTCATGGTATCTGATCCCATGGCTTTCCACGATAGATAAAAAATCCGATGGTGTGAATCGCGAGAGGGCGGAGGTGACGAAGTGGGGGTTTAGAGAAATGTAGTTTTCCGGTCCCATAATCCTGTTCGAGAAATTGCACCGTCCTCCCCCGGAAACGCGTATCTTGCTTGCCGCCTTTTCGGAATGATCCAGGACCAGGACCGACCGCCCCCTTTTCCCCGCCTCAATCGCGCACATCAGGCCCGATGCGCCTGCTCCGATTATGATTACGTCAGTTTTCATCAACCAAAGCTCGAGTGACGTACCGGATTATCCATAACCCTAATGTGCCCTATGTCAGGAGTTCCTTTTCGGTTGCTTGTCCGCCTTCTCTCTCTGCGATCTCAGCGTCTCTGCGGTGGATCTTTTCTCCAGGCCCCTAGGCGCCGATATGTTTGTCTATACAGCTTATTAAATTTTTCAACTCCACCGGCTTTGCCAGAAAAGTGTGCAACCCGATGTAGCTGCCCGTGGGTTCGGTTTCTTGTTTGGTGACAATAGCAGTTAGAAAGATCACCGGGACATGCCTGAGATCCTTTGTATCGGCGAGTTCGGCGGCAATTGTCGCTCCATCGACTTCAGGCATCATGACATCCAGGATCACGAGATCCGGCTTGAACTCTTTGGCCACGGCAACCGCCCGGCCCCCCTCGTTCTCTTCCATCACCACGAATTTTCCCGTTGCTTCGAGCCCCCTCTTTACCATGTGAGTCAGGCCGGCTTCATCGTCCACAACGAGGATTCTTTTTTTCATTGGGTTACACCCCTTTCATCGGTTTCAGAAGTATGGTCACCTGAATTCCTTTTTCTTCCCGGTTCTTAATACCTATCCAGCCGTCATGCAGTTCCAGGATCTTGCGGGAGACGGAAAGTCCGAGCCCGGTTCCCTTGCCGACCGGCTTGGTCGTGAAAAAGGGGTCGAAAAGCTTTCCGATCTTATCCGCAGGCACTCCGGTCCCCGTGTCGGTAATGTCAACGCCAACCACATCATCACCGGGCGCGAACCGGCTCGGAGGTACGGAAAATCCTCGGAGGGACTCCTCGGTAAGGACATAGTTGGAGGTGGCCACCGCCAGCTTTCCGCCTCCCTCCATCGCATGGATGCCGTTGATAAAAAGATTTATGAACACCTGCTGAATCTTGCCTCGGTCCACGGCCACAGGAGAAACGGCGGGAGATAGCCGGCTCTCGACAACGATGCGCTCCTTCATGATCTCGTGCCTGACGAGGTTGAGGGCCTCCTCGATAATTGGATTAAGGGCCTGGGCCTTGAGATCGAGCCTTTCGAACCTGGAATAGTCAACGAGTCCCTTGACGACTCGATCCGCCTTCTTGACTGCCGTGTCCATTTCCTCGATTGCTTGCGCCACTTCCTCATTCTCGCTGACTGCCATGCTGAGATAGTCTAAACCAAGCTGAACCACAGCGAGGGGATTTTTTACCTCGTGAGCGACCCCGGCGGCCAGTCTCCCGATGGACTCCAGTTTCTCGGCCTGGATAAGCTCCAACTGGGTGTCCTGAAGCTCCTGGTGGGATATTGCCAGTTGGTCATACGCCTGTTTGAGAATATCGTACTGCCGGTCGATCCAGGTGAAGAGATAACCCGTTACGGTCCCGACGAGCATGAAACAACCGCTTCGAATCGACCAGTTTGCGAAATCCTGGGAAACCCCTTCGAAGACGTGGAGCGGCATGAAAGGGCCAAGCGCCAGACCTCCGGCAAGCGCAGCCGCAAAGCCCCCGGGCACCCGGTATGACGCGGCCGCAAGTATGATCGGAATATACATCAAATTGATCCAGACAAACGCCGTGCCGCCTGTCACATAAACAAGGACTGCGACTGACGCTGTGAGAAGCGCGATGAAGAAGATTACCGCGAGGGCATTCCACCCCTTCGGGTTTCGCCACTTCTCGAGCAGGGTGTTGCATTCATAACCTTCGGTCATTTTCCCCGTTCTTCCCAAAGGATACCGTTCGCTTGGAAACCCCGTCGCCGGCATCTCTCGATCCGGCATCTCCGAATGAAGATTGCACTGCCCGGTGTTCTTGTGAGTACCGACTATAACAAATCGGCTGAAAGCAAAGTCATCGTTAATTAAATTTGCTGATTTCTGCGATTCATTATAACCGAAGAAAAGTTTATATTCGGGCTGTACTGACGCACGAAGAATACGGCAAAAGTAAATGGAAGGAGTAGCCATGCTTGCTTCAGAAATGCAAAAGGCCGCAACGGTGTGGCCCTCCATCTCTGATATCCTGTTTGTTCCTCACACAAACCAGGAGTATCAGGCGATGGTTGATTTGCTTGATAATCTGGTTGACGAGGTCGGTGAGGATGAGAGGCATCCGTTGGCGTCTCTAATGGAAATTGTGGGCGTGTTGATCGAGAAATATGAAGATGAAGTCGTCCCGGAGTTGACAGGGTAATAGTCTTCAGCCGGATCAGCCACGGCATTTATGCCTGTGAAGGCTCAATGGGCGTTGTCGGAGATCACGAGGGCATGGACCTTCGTTTTTCCGATAGCTCCTTGCAATTAAATGTCCGGAGAGTTTAAAATGAAGTTTAACAGTGACCAGCCGGTCATGGCCTGCAAACCTGCATGGATGCGTAGTTGATTTTCGAAAATGTCCAAAAGGTAGTGCGCAGCCAATGCCAGGGGACCTTCGGGGAAATCTTCCAGGCCGTGGGAGTTGCCATTCCGCCCACCATTCAAGAACTTTGATCCTTGCAAGAGAAGAACCGGTAGTGCCACAGCGTGTTAATGCAATCGTATATTGCCGTAATTATAGGGATATTTTTGTGGCACTGTTAAGCTTCAGCATGACAAACCTTTGCCAACCCTTGTACAAAAGATCAACCGCGAACCCGCAACGTAGTGAGGGTGGGCACTCACAGGAGATCGTGCCCGGACTCGAAGCATTGGCCGACCGTTATGATGTTCAGCCCGGACCTGAACCTAGTGAGGGTCCAGTCCTCAGTCCTCAGTGCAGAGAAGGGGGGCAGTGGTTATGGGTTACGAGGTTTTCCTCTAACCCCTGACCCGGTTTGCTCCTAACCCCCTTCAGCCTATTCCTGTCACCGTTAAAGAGGCTGTTGGGGGGCCGAAAACCACAGTTTAAGTGTTTAAAGCAGGCGATCCGGAGCACCCTTTTCCAGTGGTAGTCACACTTTGGCGTGGGGCGACCCCGAGCTCGAGCGTCGTAAAGCAACGTGCAAACTCAGCGGCGGCTGTCAGACGGTCTCTGGGCCGCCTAGTTCGGCCTCCACAAAATTCCTCGCCGTTGTTTGAATAGAAGAATCCTTCGTTCTGTCACGTTCGCAGTCGCCCGCAACTATTTTGTCTAGGAGTCTGCATGCCTTCTCTATTGCCTGCAAACAGGCCAAGTCATCCCAAAGCATTCCTTTAAGCTTTTCGCAATATTTTTCAAATTTATTCGAAGCCATTTCCGGCATTTGTAACCCGCCTACTTGCATTCTTATTATCCCAAGCAAGTGGTATTTAAACGGCCGATATTTGTTGTCGATTTGACTCCTGCGCATTAAAGCTTCGATTTTGAAAAGACAGTATGCGCTAAGATAGTATGATATCGGAGAATGCATCAATTCGATATGATGCCATCAGAGTGAAAGGATAGACGACAATGATAAATGGGTTATCAGCCCCTGAAAATGGAAACTGGCGGGAAAATTGGTATAACGATTTTCTAATTTCAAGGGCTACCTATTCCTTTTTGCAGCGATCCTCATACTAAAGCGTTTCAGCCCATTGATTTTCCACGACTATTTCTTCAATATCAGATTCGAGATATTGAAAAGCCGGCAAGTTCCGGAGTGCAGAAAAATCATCAATGTAATCCGAAACTTGCTCGACCCGGCGTCCTACGCGAAGATTTTGAAGCCTACGTCCTCTTAGTTCACTGGCAGCTCTCATCAATTGATGCAGTAAGCTCTTAGGGTCGCTGCATCTTTCCAGCCTTGTTGGATCCGGCAGGTCCAAAGGAACTTGTCCGTTTGGATTTCCGGAAGCCCGGCGCAGCGCCGCCTCGTCAATGAGCAGCCAAGCTTCGAGCATGCGGACAGGTACCACACAGACAAATATGTTGTGAGCCGGTCGGCTGAGAGCTATAGCGTTATTAATTTCTGCCTTGCGCTTGACGTAAGGGCGATTCTCAGCATCACGATGAACAAATAGAAGATCACAAGGATAAAGGTCTAGACTCTGTTTGATCCTAGGAGCCTGTCGGAGAAATGGCATCAAGAGCCATTTTATGCTAATATCGCTCCACTATGGAAAAGACATTCAAATCTTGTGACCGCAAACAAATGTTGCTGCTCCCGCCTTCGTTGTTGGACTGGCTCCCGCAGGGACACCTGGCCAATTTCATATTGGATGTGGTAGAGCAGCTCGATCTTTCAACGATGTACTCGTCCTATCGGGGAGACGGCAGGGGGCAACCCCCTTACGAACCTCGGATGATGATAGCCCTCCTTTTCTACGCTTATTGCACAGGTGTTCCCAGCTCCCGTCAAATCGAGAAGAAAACCTACGAAGACGTTGCCTTTCGGGTGATTGCGGCAAACAGGCACCCCGATCATGACTCGATATGTGAGTTCAGAAAGCGCCACCTTAAAGCTCTTGCCGGTCTTTTTGTGCAGATCCTCAGACTTTGCCAGGAAGCGGGGCTTGTTAAGCTTGGCCATGTGGCCCTTGATGGAACCAAGATCAAGGCCAATGCTTCCAAGCACAAAGCGATGAGCTACGGCAGGATGAAAAAGAAAAAAGAGGAGCTTGCAAAAGAGATCGAAGTACTTCTCAAAAATGCCGAGGCTGTAGACAAGCAGGAGGATAGAGAGTACGGCAAGGGCAGGAAGGGTTGGGATCTGCCCGATGAACTCAAAAGGCGTGAGACTCGGCTGGCAAAGATCAAAGAAGCCATGAATGCGCTTGAGGAGGAGGCCAGGCAAGAGGCTTCCGAAAAGCAGAAGGCTGCAGAGACTAAAACCAAGAAAAAACAAGCGCCTGCAAGTCAGCCCCCTCCTATTGAACCCTCCGGCAGTGCACAGAGGAATTTCACAGATCCTGATTCCCGGATCATGAAGGTGACCTCCACCAATTCCTTTGATCAATGTTATAACGGCCAGGCAATGGTTGATGATTCCTTTCAGGTGATTGTGGCTGCCGGACTTTCCCGGAATGCAAACGATGTGGACGAAGTTGAACCAATACTGGATATCTTGGAAGAAAACCTTGGCGGGATTCCCCGCAAAATGGCAATCACAACCGATGCCGGATACTTTAGTGACACCAATGTGATGCTTTTTGAGGACGCACTGCTCGATCCGTTTATCGCCACAATCAAAATGAAACACGGAGAAGTTCTTCCGCCGGTTCGAGGACGGCCTCCAAACGACCTGACGCCCAAGGAGCGAATGATAAGAAAGCTTTGCACCAAACGCGGTCAAAAGATTTACTCCAAGCGAAAGTCAACCGTTGAACCAGTCTTCGGCCAGATTAAACAGGCCAGGGGCTTACGGCAATTTTCACTAAGAGGATACGAAAACGTATCCGCAGAGTGGCTGATGTGGTGTCTGTCTCACAATCTGCTTAAACTCTATCGGCACGGTGGCCCCTTCTAATGGACCCGGGGAAGCTTTTGCCGCCGTTCTGCGTTGCAATCAATACACAACTGAACCGTTCCCGGCGATTGATACCAAACTTTTGCACGCGAATGCCTATTATTGGCTAATCCTTATTGAATCGTGCTTTGCGGGGTGAGAGATTTTCTTCAAAGCGATCACCCCAATTGTAAAAGTTATTTTAAAAGCCGTTATCCCGACAGGCTCCTAGCCGTAAGGCCCTTGGGAGGATGCGGCAGTAATCTAAGATCAGCCCATTCTGCCTGGATCGGGCACAAAACGCGGTGCTCCTGTAACAGCCATGAGAGGATCGGCAGCAACGCCCTATCGGAGCTGCCATCGCTCACAAGTGTATAACGCAGCTCTCTCATTCAGTGACTCTTCTGGTGAGAGGAATCGTCAGTCTGACGGAGATCTTCTCGATCAGCAACCCGGCGTCTTTTTGATACCATTGACGTTGATTTTTTTCGTGCGGTGAAAGCCATTTCGGATCCATCTTCCGGCTCTTCCGTCCCCACAGGGTTCAAGTAGGAAAGAAGTTTACCTCGTGAAACGATGCAGAGATCTCCCGGCACTTTGGCTCTCCATGTATCGGAGAGGCAACTAAAACAGACTTTCTTAAAACGCCTTCCAAAGCGGATGTCTTCCTTGAGTTCGGCGACGAGTAGACTGTCGTCTGGGACCTGAGCAACAACAGCAGGTGAATGTGTGTTTATAATCACCTGTCGGAGGGGATTATCCGTTCCAAGAGGCATATTGGTATCAACTGCAATATCTTCGAGCAGCCTGAGCATGGCTGGGATGCGTCGCGGGTGAATGCCGTTTTCAGGTTCTTCCAGGCAGAGGAGCCCTTTGCTCTCCGGGTCGAGTTCAAGGACTGCGAGGGCCAGAAAACGAAGTGTCCCGTCAGAGAGGCTACGAGCAGGATGCGAGGTTCGACCGCGATCTGTGACGCGCAGGGTCAGGATTTCCCGTTTCTCATCGCGATCAACCCATACAGCATAGATGTCGTCGATAAGCTCTGTGAGGCGCGAGGCTATCTGCCCATAGATCCGGGATTCATTTTTTGAGCTCGTCTTTTCGCTTCTAACACTATTAGTCATCTCGCGGCCATTTCCAATCCGTGCCAAATGGTAAAGGGTGGCTGCAAGGTGAGATCCATCCATCCCGAGCTTTGTAGGCGCTGTAAATCCATCAGGTTCACGAAGCGAGGACGGCTCCAACTGGAGCAACCGCCAAGATTGCATCTCCCGCCTTGCCAATAGAGCTGTCGGGCTTTCCGCAGCATTGGCAACGGAAAGTACTGTGCGCGGAAGGTTCGCCGCAGATCGTTTTAATGCACGGCCCCCTTGGCCATCCTGGTGCAATTTAATAACCCGATTTTCTCCTTCACCCTCGGTTGAAATAAAAGGCGAAGCCCGTCTTCCCAGTACCGCCGATTTCCTCCATACCCTCTTATGAGGGAACATTAGCTTTCTGGCTGCATCCTCCTGGGTGATCCGCACCAGTTCCTCTTTAACAAGCTCGAGGGAGCCCAGTGACCTCAGACCATAATCGTCCTCGCGATACGCTATGGTCACCGAGTATCTAAGGAAGGTAATGGTTGCTTTCGCTCTTTGGCCCAGGTCGTCCCAGCCTTCATGTGGAACAATCATTTCAGCCTCGAATGACATTTCTTTGTCAAAAGTATCTCCGACACGGTGGAAAAGGCTTTTCACGTCTGTAGTTCTTCCGCCTTCGTCACGAACAGACAATGCGGCATCAATCAATGGATGATCAGCAAGGGCACTCAGGAAATGGATAGCGTCGAAAAGATTCGATTTCCCGACCGCATTTGCACCAGCCACGCAGGTGAACGGCCCGAAATAGACATCGACGTCTACTAGATTTTTGAAACCGGAAATTCTCAATCGTGTGAGCATTCTGCCTCCTCCAGCCGCAATGCTCGAATCAGGCCAGGCGTCTGGAATAAATGCTGGTCAAAAAACCTGATTGATTTCGCCTGCTATTTCCTGGAAATCGCGATGGCAACGTTTCTATTCCCCAGACAGAAAACGGGATTCTGTAGCTCAGCCATAGCCAAACCTGTTCTTAATCCGCCAGGCTTGCAGGGATCTCACCCTCTCATCTATCTCATTGCTATCGTTTTACTTATACCCTATCGAGCATCACATATCAAAATTTTTAAACCCTTGGCGAGGGCTTGTATTCTTGTTGAGTCCTCTCGGATATAAGCAAACGTCACCCCATTTTGCCACCGTGCGTAACAAATCCCTGCAATTCCCCCGTGTGCACGCTAAAGGGGAGTTCACCTTCCTTGCCACTTGACGTAACGCGTCTCGAAACTCGGCACTTGCCAAGGCTCAGGAAGGTCAACAGCTTGCCACTGTAAAATCCCGATGTGCCCCGAGTGAATAACGCAAATGATTTAATATGTTTACTGGACGGGATTAGTTTCTCCAAGAAAATCAAGAAGCAGCTTACAGTATGCACGGAAGGCAGCGGGGAGATCATCGGGGAGGTTGCTTAGAACAATGTTGTGAACGAGTCGTGATAAACTGAACCTGATCGAGCCACGCCCCCAATTCGCTGATCCCGGTTTTCTTCAACTCTTCATAGAGAGGCGAGAGCACTGTCAACGTTACTGAGAGCCTCCTGGAGGTTGTCAAGAGCGATTCGATCTTCCCATGCGGGAGATTCCGACAGCATTCCCTCGCGGATCTTATCGTCCAGTGCCTCGCCGCTCGACACCTGGTACCGCCTGAGGATGTCCAGTCGGTCATTCTGAATAGCACGCTTTTTCTCTCTCAAAAGAGACCTTAAAGCTTCTCTGATGAGAACGTCTTCCGGAATGCGCTCTGACGCAGCTAAAGCAGTGATAAGCTTGCTGACGCTCGATGAAATCATCGCGACCTCACTCACGCTGTTTCTTGGTTCCCTCTAAATCTGTCCTTGTAAGGATTTCACCAGCTTGATTTCACCATCATCAATCAAGAGGCAAAATGAAAGATCGAATTGTCGAGCGTCATGATAATTTCCCCCTTTTTGAGGGGAGTGTGGTCACGACAATAGAGATGACGATTTTGACGGGCAATTGTTTCGACGGATTAATCTCTTTCCCGCCCTTCTTTGGTCCATGCCGTCAAAAAGCAGGAAGCGGGGAGCAGCAAGCAAAGAGCGCGAAGCGGTACTCCAAAGCTATGCAAAAGCCCGTTCGTCTCCCTTTCAAATATCTGTGCTAATCTGCGACATCTGTGGATACATTTTTGAGCAAGAAGCGAAAAGCAGGAAGCGGGGGATGAATGAGGGCTAAAGGCTGAAGGGCCATTGCCGATGACCCGACGTAGTCCGCTCCCACTTGAATTCTGCTGAGAAATGACGGATATTAACCATCAGGGATAAGTTGTCTTTTGAAACGCAGCATTGCGCTGCGATGCGGCCTCACAAAAGATCGGCCGTGAACTTGAAGCATCTAACGCACTTCCTCGATGTTATCCGCGAACCCGAGCACAGTGAGGGTTCACCAAGAGGAATTGTTTTTTGTGCCGGTCGCGGCACGGAGGGATCTTTCATGAACACAGAATATACTGCCGCTGTGAAACAGGATGGGGATTGGTGGATTGGCTGGGTGGAGGAGATCCCTGGAATCAATTGTCAAGAACGCTCGCTTGAAGAACTTAAAGAAACTTTGAGGGAAACCTTGAAAGAGGCGCTGGATTTAAATCGAGGAGAAGCTTTATCGGCGGCTGGAGTTAGCTTTCAGGAAATCAAACTGGCGATATGAAAAGAAGCGAACTCCTCAAGCACCTTAGGTCGAACGGTTGTGAGTTTCTTGATAATAATATCATTTGGGCGAATGAATTCGGATGATTCAGCCATGTTATGGAAAAACGTTTGCGGACCTTGCGCTCCATTGCCGTCGCTATAACCGGCGAGTTCCTCATCCGGCCTCCTCGACTCCGCCCCCGGATAACGGATTTTCCAGGGTCGCAATGTGAGGAATGCCTGCGCCCTCACAAGAGCAGCCTCACAGAAAATCGGCCGCGAACCTGAAGCGTTTAACGCGCTTCCTCGATGTTACCCGCGAACCCGAACGAAGTGAGGGTGCGGCCTCACAAAAGATCGGCCACGAACTTGAAGCGTTTAACGCGCTTCCTCGATGTTACCCGCGAACCCGAACGAAGTGAGGGTTCAGTCCTCAGTCCTCAGTCCTCAGTCCTCAGTCCTCAGTCCTCAGTCCTCAGTCCTCAGTCCTCAGTCCTCAGTCCTCAGTCCTCAGTCCTCAGTCCTCAGTCCTCAGTCCTCAGTCCTCAGTCCTGAGTTTGTCGCAACTGGAAGCCCTCCCACCCGCTCTCTTTTAGATTGTGCTTATCAAATGAGACGATGGTACCGAACATAAAATGGTAGCAGTTCTCACTTACAAATTCGTATCGGTAGGCGCCCGGTTTGACACACAGATGATGGTGCGGCAGCAACGCACCAAGGGGGATGAGGTTTTCGGGCCATCAGAGGGAGGGGCCGTCTTCCCCGTCTTCCAAAGATTATGCCCGAGTAAAATTTTGAGGAGGAACAATAATGAAAGGGATTTTAAGAAGAGATTTTTTGAAGTACTGCGCCGGTTCGGCCGCAGCCCTCGGACTGCAACTTTCGCCGCTCGGGGCGCTCAAACGCGTCCTTGCCGCCGGAGGCGGCCCCTCGACGCCAACCTACCCGATCGGTTCGCTCACATCGACACTCACCTCCGTGGTCTCTCCCACAACACCAACCGCCCACCTTAATGAAACTTATATTACAGCCAATCCTCCATACATATATTATGTCAATACTAGTAACGCGCTCAATCCTGATGGAACACCATTCTTCTATCCCAGTAATCTCTCCGAGTACGCTGATAGCGCCTACGGCTTCGGCCAGTGGTCGTTGTCGTCGCCTTCCCCGGATCAGACCAACCTTTATGTTCTCACCAGCATGGCAACCGGGAACACCTCTGTTCCAAGGGCCCCCGATCCATCGTCTCCGCCGCTTTTGAATTTCTTTAGCATAAGCGATACTCATATCACCGACAAAGAAAGCCCGGCCAAGTGTATGGGATTTGGTTACCAGTTTCCGGAACCTTGTCTGCAGGCCAGTGGACTGACATACCCTCTGGGCAATGCTGCATGTTATTCAGGAATCGTGCTCTCCACCACCCAGGTCCTGGATGCCGCCGTTCAGACAATCAACGCCCAGCATCAATTGACGCCATTTAATTTCGGCATTGGCCTTGGCGACGCCGTGGACAATACGCAGTATAATGAACTAAGATGGTATATCGACGTTCTGGACGGGAAGATGATCACCCCCAGTTCAGGCGGCTACAACTGGGTAACAGGAGACCCAGACTATCAGCAGCCATTCCAGGCAGCAGGGCTGGACAGGTCGATCCGATGGTACCAGGCGATCGGCAACCACGATCAGTTCTGGCAGGGATCGTACATGGTAACCGATCTGCTCCGAGATACCTATGTCGGGTCAAACATCCTCACCATAGGGTTACCAACAACAACAACAGTAATGGGTCTGCTGGGATCTGTCAGCACCGCGCCGCAGTATTGGGAACAAGTCTTCGACGCACCTTTTGATGAACGTTGGTATATGGGCGTAGTTGACGGCACCACCCCATATGGCGCAATCATTGGGGCAGGGCCGACATATCCCAACCCGCCAGCCATAACCACAGTCGTCGCCGATCCGAACCGCCGCTCGCTCTCGATAAGCCAATGGATGAACGAATTCTTCAACACCGAGTCACAGCCGGCCGGCCACGGCTTCACGCGGCAAATGGCGGCCGCAGGGTTTGCCTGTTATTCATTTCGTCCGGTGCCCGGTATTCCCATCAAGGTCATTGTCCTTGACGATACGGACAAGATGTACCGCGGCCCGGGGGTTCTCTTGACGCAAAGCGTTTCAACTGGCTTACGGGTCAGCTCGCTGCCGGTCAGAAAGCCAATGAACTAATGATCGTCTGTTCCCATATCCCACTGAATCCATACGGGCAGATGGCTATGGCTAATGATCCGGAGGATGTTCCATCTACGACTAGTCCATATTTTGATGTCCTTTGGGCGGGCTCCGTGATATCCGTGAACAATATACTCGCGGCATGTCATAGCTACCCAAATCTCGTCTTGTGGATCGCCGGACATGTACACCGCAACACCATTACACCTCAACCGGCAGCGGGATATGTTGAAGATGGAGACGCTCTTAACAACCCCAACTTCCCCAACTACGGCTTCTGGATGGCCGAATGTCCGTCCCTGAGGGACTACCCCCAGCAGTTCCGGAGTTACCAGTTCATCTACAACAGCAGCGATTCCAGTATTGACGGCGCCCCGAGCATTTCAATCCTCGCGCTCAGCCACGACCACGCGTCCGTATCCGGTACGCCCTCCTACGCATCCCGCTCGTATGCGATCGGTATGCAGCAGATAGGCGTGAGTTCGATATTTCCATACAATAACCAATCCATGACGGACGAGAACAACAACTTTCAGCAGGGACCAGGCATGGACCCCAACACCGCCGTATACAATGCCGAGCTTGTCATCCCATTGAGTCAACTCAGTCCAAGGCTGCAGAACACGATCAAAACCCTTGCGCCGGTTGTCGCACCTTTCCAGATCAACAGCAACGGCGGTTTATCCGTAACCCTCCACAACAACGTGCTCGGCAGCTTCCCTGTATCTTACATGGCCAGTCAATCCTCCAACTTTAAGGGCGCAACCTGGCAGACGTACTCCACTTCCCCCTCCTTCACCCTGACCGGCTCCGGGAAGACGGTCTATTTCAAGGTGCAAAACGCATCGGGAGTGGAGTCAGCGGTTGTGCACGGCACAGTATCCGCGTGAGCTAGGGATGTGTATTTTTGGCGACAATTGATTATGGAATCCCGGTACAAACGTGAGCGACCTTATCTCGATGAGAGGGAGCGTCTGCCAGTGCGCTCTCTCGAAAAGTTCCGGAAAATCCCCCGCCCCCCTTTACAAAAGGGGGGGCTGGAGTTTGGACAGCACCGAACATAAAATGGTAGCAGTTATCACTTGCAAATTCGTATCGGTAGGCGCCCGGTTTGACAAAGGGATGGTCGTGCGACCGCAATGGACCAATGGTGAGTGAGGTTTTCGAAACGTCATATCGCAAAAGGTCATCAGGGGACGCGGAGCCGTCTTCCAAAGATTATGTCACGGTAAAATTTTGGGAAGGGAGCAACAGTGAAAGACATTTTGAGAAGAGATTTTTTGAAGCACTACATCGGTTCGGCCGCAGTCCTCGGGGTTCTTACGTCGCTCCTGGTCTGCGCGCTTGCAATGCCAGGGTTGGCTGCAGACAGCCCGATCGCAAGTGCCGCCGGCGCGGCGCCTTCGCGAACCGTGCTTGATCTTGATCTCTCCTCGACTGACTCGAATCTAAACGCAGCGCATGTCGTCAACATCCGGTCCGCCACGATTTGCGTCGGTGGAAAGTCCCTGTTGGTCACCTCTCACACTCACCTCACCGCTGCCGAGATGGTAGCTGTCTATCAAGTAATCGATTCCGGGCGACAGGCAATTCTGATAGGGGTTCACGGGAATGCTGTCGGCGGCAGCGTTGTCATCACCTCTCGTCTTACGCGGAATTTGGGCTCGCTTGTCATACCTCAAGGCGTCACGGTAATAGACAATGCCTCGCCGCTTACGCTTGGCGGCAGTTTGATAAACTCGGGCACGTTGTTTGCTGTTTCTGCCGGCCCCGGCGTTAGGGTGGCAAGCATAACAGCGACAAACATAATGAATCGGCAGGGTGGGCTCATTACAACCGAGCTTCCTGCGGACGGATTACCAGGGTTTACCGGTGCGACGGCAAATCTCAGTCTGAACTTAACGGTCACTGACTGCATGACTAACAGCGGCGCCATTAGTAGTGCCGGCAGGCTCATTATGAACCTGCGCGGCTCACTCAGGAATCAGGCAGGCGCAGTGTTGCAGGCTGCTAATGACGTAGACCTGCACTCTCAAATGGGGGCGTTTACCAACGCCGGACTGATTGCGTCGAAATCCGCGAACATCAACTTATCGACCGCGGCTACGATCGCCGACGTCACCGTCAATAATACAGGCGGCTCGCTCCAAGCCGGGCAGGGAGCGATCAATGTCCGCGGCCGGTTCTTCAAGGGCCCGCCGAATACGACGTTGTCCGGCGGTGATTTTATCTCCAGGGAACTCAATGTCAATTCAGGGTGCGGCGCCGTGAATGCGAGCATTCAGAACGCAACAGGAGCAATTAATGTCGCGGCGGGATCCATTCGGATGCAGGCAAATGCACCGGTATTGCACGTGAACAATCTTGACGTTGCAGGCGACCCTATTCTAGTCAACACTGGCGGAGACATCGACCTGGACGCGATGGCGCCGACGTCAGGGAATGAGTTTATTGCAATTGCAAGCGGAAACATTTTCTCAGCGAGCGGTGGAACCTCGATTGATACCAGCTCAGCAACCGGTCCCGGCGGTAATGTTATGCTTGTTGCCGGGGCTAAAGCCGTGGAGGGTGCGCAATCAACAATCATCGAAGGGCGCTCCGCGACTGGTGGTGATATTGATCTGGGTAACCTGACCTCAAGCACCATTAACACACAGTCATCCGGTACCGGACAGCCTGGTGGGGCAGTTACCATTGTAGCTTATGCTCAAACCCCGGGGAGTTCAAAGGGCGGGCACGTAACCTTACCGCCAGGACTCACTGTAGAGACAGGCGGTGATGGAGCTGCCGATTCCGGCCAGATCGTCATAATTGGTGAGGCCAAATCCAGTGCCGCCTGGCCAGTGACTATACAAACAGGAGCATTGAATACTACGGGCTCTCAAAATGCCTCCATGATTCTGGTTGAAACGGCAACTCCTTCAACTGACACTTGGCCGGTAACAATAGACGGCGGCAGTTTAAGCCCGGAGCAATCCACGAACGGCGCTGCAATCAGCGGCATATTTCAGTTTGGGACATTGCGAGAAGGAGCGATCAGTACAGGCACACTCAGCGCAGCTAATGCCGGCGGTGCCGTCGTACTTTTGGGAGGATCCAATGCTGCCGGCGGTCCGGCGATTTCCATTCAAGAAATCAGCAACAGCGGTCCATACGGTAGCGGGCGTGTATTGCTAATGGCGGGAGCAACTGCGACTCAAACGCACGCCAACGGTTTTGATATTACTACGTGCCAGTGCCCGTACCCGGGCCAGTGCATGTGCCCGAATCCGGGCCCCATAGATACACACTCCGCAACTCTGCAGCCAGGTTATCCCGTCACGGTGGTTACACCAGGGGCTATCACAACTGGTTCCATCAACACGGCCAACACGTCATCTTTATCTACTACGGTCGGCACTTATGGCGGCGGTGGAGAAATAACTCTCGTGGCAGGAAGTCAATATAAACCCAACTCCGGAATCACGGTCCAAGGCGGCATCAACTCTTCATGCAGCATTTCATATACTCCTCCTACTAGTGGTGCGACGATACAGGGAGTTGGTGCTGCGACGGTTACGCTCATTGGCTTAAACGCCGAGTCTGACATTACTGTAGTCAACCCTTCCGGTACTGCCATCGACACATCAGCGCCAGGCTCAAATAGCGGGGCTGGTGCCGTCGTTATAGCGACGCCGGGGGCGATCACCTTGAACGGCTCGGGCTCAACGTATGTAATTAACACTTCCGGCTCTCAAACTAACAATAGTAGCGGAAGCCAGGTGTTTCTTTCCTCCGGCCAGACGAACGGCACTGCGATTTCGATCCTTGCCAATGGTGCGCCTGGAAATATCCAGACTACAGGTACAGCTCTCGGAGACGGCGAAGTGTGGGTGTTGACTGCCGGAGGTTCCACTCCTGGATATACGGTCAATGGAAGCACCAACCCAAACAACTTTACCGATCTCTCTGCATGCCAATCTATTGGTCCCGGTAAAGCGTTGACAATTAAATTTCAGCCGGGGTCCAGCCCTAAGGGGTACTGTCCCGGCGGATACACTGCTATCAGCGATTCTCCTGTCCAACCGACTCAAATTAACATCGTGGAGATTGCAAACAGTGAACCACTTGAAGTTCCTCTTCTGGTGAGAGGCTCAGCAGGAATTAACCTGGCGAACAAAAAGAGTTTCATTAAAGCTACGTATCTACACGGAACTAGCGCTACTCCCTCCTGCACATTGAAACTGTTCGGCGCCGGCCCGATTGTCGCGCCAATTGGCAATGGCACTCCCAAACAGGCTCTTGGACTTACAAACGCGGTCAGCACCACAGGCGATATTAGGATTTCTTTCATTTCTTCGCCGATTAACATATTTAATGCAACTGCGACGCCAGGTACTTTGTCATTGAGCTCAAACGCAACCATTACAAGCTATGGTGAAATGGTTGCCGGCAAATCGATCAACGTGAAGACAACTGCGGGAAGCAATGGAGGTTTCGCACTTTCATCCGGCACCTGGTGGGAGAGTTTTAGCATTGCAAATGCAGTTGCTATCTCGGCAGACGGCTCCGGGTCTATCGAGGGGGATGGACAGGTCTATTGTCACAATATTACCTTACGGTCGGGTTCAGGGAATATATCCGGATCTTCAGGGCCTGACTTCAGTATTAATGCTGCGGTGGTGCAGTTCAACACGTCCGGTGAAGTCAACATCAATGACGGCTGGCCTGCCGTTTTGAAGCCGTCGACTGGAAACCCGGCCCAGTTTACCGGCAGTGGTTTTGTTACCGTACCTTGAAACTGTTCGGCGCCGGCCCGAGCATCCTCCACCCTAATCAGTCGGAGATTTCTCTTTGGATACGATCTCCTGACTTGTCTTGCGCCCCCGCTCGAGGAGAACAAAGAATACCGGCACAAACGGGATAGCCAGCATGGTGGAAGAAATCATGCCGCCGAAGACGACTGTGCCAAGGGCGCGTTGGCTAGCGGAGCCGGCTCCGAAAGCAAACAGAAGCGGCACAACCCCCATGATGAATGCGAAAGAGGTCATCAATATTGGACGAAACCGCCTGCGGGTGGCTTCGATTGCCGCTTCCGTGACGGACATGCCGCCCTGGTGCAGGTCACGGGCGAACTCCACGATAAGTATCGCGTTCTTGCTCGCCAGGGCGATCATCAGGATGAGCCCGATCTGGGTGTAGAGATCGTTGCTATATCCTCGGATTGTTAGAGCGACGATAACTCCCACGATCGCCACAGGCACGACCAGAATAACCGCAGCCGGTGATGTCCAGCTTTCGTAGAGGGCGGCAAGCACCATGTAGACGAGGAAGATGGAAAGGGCATAGATTAAGTAGGTTTGGTAGCCCACCTTCTTTTCCTGGTAGCTCGTAGATGTCCAGTCATAGGACATGCCTCGAGGCAGCGTACTTGCCGCGAGCTTTTCCATTAAGGACAGGGCCTGGCCGGAGCTGAATTGCGGGGCCGCCGAACCAAAGATGGGCGCGGCTGGATAGAGATTGTAACGAGTGATCAACTCCGATCCCCGGGTGCGCTTGACGTCCATGAGGGTGCCCAACGGGACCATACCTCCGGCTTGGTTTCGGACATAGAGGTCATTGATGGCCTTTGGATCGAGCCGGTAATTGCTGTCGGCCTGAATATAGACTTGAAATACCTGGTTGAATTTATTGAAAAAGTTTATGAATGTCGATCCAAGATAGCCTTGGAGCGTATTGAAGACATTTTCCAGGGGGACCTGCAGCGCTTCGGCCTTGGTCCGATCGATGTTTAAATAGAGTTGCGGACTGCTTGCGCTGAATGATGTTACGAGGTTTTTCAGAGAAGGTTGAGCATTTCCTGCTCCCATAAGGGCGTATGTGGCCCGCTGAAGTTCTTGCAATCCCAGGTCCTCACGGTCTTCGACCATCATCTGAAAACCGCCGGTTTGCCCCAGCCCCCGAATGGGCGGCGGAATAACCACAAATGCCTGCACCTCCGGAAGTCCGGCCAGTTCCCGGTTGATATTGGATAATATGGCCTCCTGGCTGAGGGCCTCCCCGCGTTCTTTCCAATCTTTGTACACCACAAATGTTGATGAAATACTGGGGTTGTTTGCGAAGTCCAGGAAAGAGAAGCCTCCTATCGTAACCCAGGTCTCAACGCCTTGAGTTCGTAGGAGGATGTCATTTATTTTCTTCGCCACCTCGCGATTGCGGGGCAGTGACGATCCTTCCGGCAGGCGGGCGAACAAAACCCCGTATCCCTGGTCCTCGGTTGGAAGAAACCCGCTCGGGCGGCTGAGAAAATAATATAGTGAAACGTTAATAATAATGGCGAAGACTATGAACATCATGACAGGCCGTCCAACCATGAACTCAACGGCAACCATGTAGACGTTGGTGCCCCATTGAAAGAACCTGTTGAACCCGCGGTAGAACCAGTTTGGCCTATGCCCTTTATCGCGCGGCTTCAACCAGAAGGCACACTGGACCGGTTTGAGCGTAAGCGCGTTCATAGCGCTTATAACGGCAGTTGAAGCGATAACGAGCGCAAACTGGCGGAATACCTGTCCGGTTATGCCCGGGAAAAAGGCGGCCGGCAGGAAAACCGAAACCAGCGCAAGAGTGATTCCCATGACGGGGCCGGTCAGTTCGCTCATGGCCTTTATTGTGGCTTCCCTGGGCGCCAGTCCTCTTTCTATGTAGTATGAAGCGCCCTCCACGATAACTATTGCGTCATCGACTACGATGCCGATAGCCAGAATAAGAGCGAAAAGCGTCATCAGGTTGACGGTAAAACCGAGTGCGGCGATAGCTATGAAAGCGCCGATAATGGTGACCGGTACGGTTGTGGCCGGAACCAGCATAGCTCGAAAGTTCTGGAGAAAAAGCAGTATTACGATCAGCACAAGGAAGCCGGCTATAAGGAGAGTTTCATATACTTTCGAAATCGCTTCGCGGACAAACAGAGTAGTGTCATACCCGATATTGTATTTGAGTCCTTCAGGAAAATTTTTGCTCATATCGGCCATCGCTTTATAAACGTTGTTTGCAACAGTGATGGCATTTGCGTCAGTATAGGAGAAGATGGGGATCAGGGCAGCTTTGCGGCCCTTTAAATTGGAAAAATTGACGTAGCTCTGTTGGCTCAGTTCTACACGGGAGACATCGCGCAGACGTACTATCTCGGGAGCTTGGCCGGTCCCAGTCTTGACGATTATATCCTCGAACTGGTTGGCGTTGGAAAGACGGCCAAGCGCGTTTATCGTAAACTGGAACGGTTGCCCGGAAGGCACCGGGGGTGCGCCAAGCGCGCCTGGAGTGACCTGGATGTTTTGTCCCTGGACGGCGCTAAGCACATCGTTAGTCGTAATTCCATATGAGTCAAGCTTCAGGGGATCGAGCCACACTCTAATGCTGTAAGGCCCGGCGCCGAAAATTCTAACCTGGGCTATGCCCGGCAACCGGGCGATCGGGTTTTGAAGGTTTATGAGAGCGTAATTCGAAAGGAAAATCTCGTCGAACCGGTCATCATCTGAGTAGAGGCCTACTACCAGCAGGATGTTGGGAGAAACTTCCCTCACGGTTACTCCCTGGAGCTGAGCGCCTCCCGGAATCTGGGAAACCGCGGCGTTTACGAAGTTTTGGACCAGGGCCAGAGACGTGTTGATGTCAGTCCCGACGTCGAAGGTGACTGTAAGTGTATACGAACCGTCGCTGCCGCTGACCGATGACATGTATATCGAACCTTTGACCCCGTTGACGGCGTTCTCGATAGGAACACCGATGGTCGTGGCGACGACTTCGGCGCTTGCGCCGGGTAATCGCGTCGAAACCTGAATCGTTGGCGGGACGATCGGGGGAAATTGAGAGACCGGGAGGCTGTACAACGCAACTATGCCGATTACAATCGTAACGAAGGCGATCACATTTGCGAAAATAGGTCTGTCAACGAAAAACTCTGAGATCGTCATTTGGCTGTCCCTTGATCCGGTTTCCCCGCCGCCGCTTGCACTGGAGCCCGTTCGGGAGTAACCGGCTTGCCGGGAGTTGCCTTCAGCACACCGGTTGTGACAACCCACTCATCGCCCTTAAGACCTTCTTCAATGACATAGAAATATTTTTTTTGAGGCCCGGTTTTTACGTTGCGGCGTTCGACCACATTCTTCTCATTTACAAGCAGCACATAAGTGCCTAATTGGTCGAATTGAACCGCGGCTTCAGGGACGAGAATCGCCGGCCTCTTTCCACCCAGCGGCAGCCTCACCTTGGTAAACTGGCCTGGAAGCATTCTGCCGTCGGTGTTTGGAAAAACGCCTCTAAGAAGCAGCGTTCCAGTTGACGTGTTGATCGTACTTGATGAGAAATCCAGGTACCCTTCGTGCGGATATCCTTCTTCATTGGACAGGTTCATGAAAACAGGGAGTTTTTGAGCGTCCTGCTTCGAGCTGGAAGACCTGAGGGCAGCGGTTCGCGCATCCAGTATGTAAGAAGGGATGACCGTTTCAGGGATATTGAAATAGACATAGAGCGGGTCGATTTGGGTCAGTTGGGCCAAAACGGTGCCGCTCCCGGCAGTGCCAACCAGGTTTCCGGGGTCGACAAGCCTCCTGTCAATACGTCCCGTGAAGGGAGCCAATACCCAGGTATATGAGAGGTTTAATTTTGCCAGGGCCCGCTGCGCTTGGGCCGAGACCAGGCCGGCCTGCGCCGTGTCGCGCTGATTGCGCCAATTATCGACATCTGTGTCAGCGGCGGCTTTCTGCTTGTAAAGCTTGGAGAAACGGTCGAACTCCGTTGTTGCATGATCCAGCAGCGCCTCTTGGTTTAGAACACTGCCTTCGGCCTGCTGGAGCTGTGCAAAATATGTGTCCTGCTGGATTAGGAAAAGCAATTGATCTTTTTTGACGATATCTCCATCATCGAAGTAAACGCCGTCCAGGTATCCTTCTACGCGGGCGCGAAGCTGGACAGTGTTGATGGCCTGCGTATTGCCTCTGTATTCCAGGTAGTCGACAATCTCCTCCTTCACGGGTTGGCTAACGATAACTTTGGGTGGCGGGGGTTGAAAAGATTGTTGTTCTTGCTTGCAGCCTGCGGGTAAAACCAGCATCAAAAAGCAGTAAGCGAGTGGCAGGAAGAAGGCGGCCTTTAGGGAATTGGGGACTGAGATCATGAGCATTCAGTGAGGTTAATGTCTATCAGGGGAAAATCAAGATCGTGAATCGGAATAAGATCTTAATGGAAGGACCGTTGAGCCTGGAAAGAAACGGCATAGCCGCCTACGCAAGGTTGCATCTGTCATTGGTGTTGATACATGGGGTCACCCATTGAAAATGGAAACTGGCCAGGAAATTGGTATAATGATTATCAACACCATCCTTTTGCTGTTTCTGGTTGCCGTTTCTATTGCCACATCTATTGCCGTTTCTGCTTGCCGTTTTGCACGACTTTTCAGATTGTGCCAGACTATTCGGGAAAACAATACATCAACCGCAGAGACGCAGAGAGCGCGGAGAAAGGCTTTGCTAGACTGGATTTGCCAGAATTAACAGAAACGGGTATTTCCAAGTCATGAGAGTCCTGTCGATCCTGTTGAATTTTTAATTCCCTCTGCGTCTCTGCGGTGGGTCTTGTATGGAAACAGTCTCCCAAAAGTTTCCATAATGTTTCCATGATGTTTCCATGTGTTTCCACGCGGGAAAAAGGATCAAACGCATCAGCACACTGAGATGGCAAGCCGCTTTCCTCGGCCTTTACTCAGTCCACAGTCCACAGTCCTGCGGCCTCACAAGAAATCGGCCGCGAACTTGAAGCATTTTACGTGCGGTCAGAACGCTCACCGCGAACCCGCAACGCAGCGAGGGTGCGGCCTCACAAAAGATCGGTCGCGAACTTGAAGCATCTAACGCTCTTCCTCAGTGTTAACCGCGAACCCGCAACGCAGTGAGGGTTTAGTCCGGCGTGACGGCCCGCGTCGTCGACTGGAAAATGTTTGTAGTGCTCACTTTGAGGCTCAACCGGGCTATGACGGCAGTAACAAAAATTTCCATAATGTTTCCAGGATGTTTCCATGGCAAAGAAAAAGATTAATGATGACACTATCTTACAATTGATCCGGGATGGAAACAGCCCGGACGGGGCAGCGCGCGTTTCGTTTCTCACGATTCACGATTCACGATTCGCTATTCACTACGCTTCTCAGCGAATGAAAATTGGACTATATTAGAATATTTACTCAGACCGCTTGGCGGTGCGCGAGCGAAATGGTGCTGAATTGTCCGGCCCAACAAAAGGAGGAGAGACGAATGGCAATTATAACGATTTCCAGGGGTTCCTACAGCCATGGAAAAGAAGTGGCCGAAAAAGTGGCTCAGAAACTGGGCTACCAGTGTTACGCCCGTGAGGTTGTGCTAGAGGCTTCCAAAGAGTTCAACATCCCCGAAATCAAGCTGGTGAAGGCGGTTCACGACGCTCCTTCCATCCTGGAAAAGTTCTCCTACGGCAAGGAGAAGTTCATCGCGTACTTTCAGGCCGCTCTTTTGAAGTGCATCCAGAGGGACAACGTGGTCTATCACGGCCTGGCCGGACATTTCTATGTCAGAGGGGTCTCCCACGTCCTCAAGGTCAGGATTATTGCGGATATGAAGGACCGGATTCAAATTGTCATGGACCGGGAAAAAATCTCCTATGAAAGCGCCCAGGCGCTGATCAAAAAGGATGATCTCGCAAGGAGCAAGTGGAGTCAGAATCTATACGGGATCGACACAACAGATCCGATTTTGTACGATCTGGTGATTCGCGTGCGGAAACTGAGCGTGGATGACGCGGTGGACGTGATCTGCCATACGGTGCATCTGGATACTTTCAAGACGACCTTCGAGTCTCAGAAGGCGATGGAAGACCTGGTGCTGGCTTCCGAAGTAAAAACGACCCTGCTGGAGCTCAAACCCGATATCAAGGTATTCGTGCGCGACGGCGTGGTTACTCTTGGCGCCAGCGCCCAGATCATGAAGGACCCTGATCTGATTATGGAAATGGAAAGGATTACAGGCAGCATTCCCGGCGTTAAGGCGGTCAACGTCAAGTCTTCCCATCTGGTTGAATGGAGCGAATGATGGGGAAAGTAATTGAGCTGTCCAGTGAACATTATTTGAATTTTTGGAGACCAAATGGGTGTTGAGCCGAACAAAATCATCTGTTCCATGGTCGGGGTCAGCAAGTTCATCAACAAGCGGCCGATCCTGAAGGATATCTATCTCTCTTTTTTCTACGGCGCAAAGATTGGAGTAGTGGGTCTGAACGGCGCGGGAAAGAGTTCGCTTTTGAGAATACTGGCCGGGGTGGACGGAGATTTCAACGGCAAGACTACGATTTCGCCGGGGATCACGGTTGGTTTTTTAGAACAGGAGCCTCAACTCGATGATGCCCTGAGCGTGCGGGAGACGGTCGAGCAGGGCGTCCATGAGACCGTCGATCTGCTCAATGAATTCAACCTCATTAACGATCGGTTTTCCGAACCCATGTCCGATGAGGAAATGAACAAACTGATCGACAGGCAGGCGGAAGTGCAGGAAAAACTCGATGCCGTGAGCGCCTGGGACCTGGACTCCAGGCTCGAGATGGCGATGGACGCACTCAGGTGCCCTCCGGGAGACACTCGAGTCAGGGTCCTTTCAGGCGGTGAGAGACGGCGCGTGGCCCTCTGTCGGCTCCTGCTGCAGCAGCCCGACATTTTGCTGCTCGATGAGCCTACGAACCACCTTGACGCAGAAACCGTCGCCTGGCTCGAACACCATCTTCAACGCTATCCCGGTACTGTTATAGCCGTTACTCACGACAGGTATTTCCTCGATAACGCAGCCGGATGGATCCTGGAGCTTGACAGAGGGCAGGGGATTCCATGGCAGGGGAACTACTCGTCGTGGCTCGAACAGAAGAGCGCCCGGCTGCAGCAGGAAACAAAGGGCGAAAGCGAGCGCCAGAAGACGTTGGAGCGCGAGCTGGAATGGATCAGGATGTCGCCTAAGGGGCGGCATGCGAAATCAAAGGCCCGCATAAAGGCTTATGAATCTCTTCTTCACGAGGACCATGAAAAGCAGGCAAAAGATCTCGAGTTGTACATCCCACCTGGTCCAAGGCTCGGCAATGTCGTTATCGAGGCCAATACCCTCGGCAAAGCTTACGGGGAAAACCTTCTGATGGAAGGCTTTTCGTTTGCCCTGCCGCCCGGCGGCATCATTGGGGTCATAGGACCGAACGGCGCCGGCAAGACCACTCTGTTTCGAATGATAATCGGCCTGGAAAAGCCCGATTCGGGCTCGATCCGGCTCGGCGATACGGTGAAACTGGCCTACGTGGATCAGAGCCGGGAGGTGCTAGACCCCGACAAGACCATCTGGGAGACTATCTCAGAGGGGATGGAAATTATCGAACTTGGAAGCCGCTCCATCAATTCGCGCGCTTATGTTGCGCGGTTCAACATTGCGGGGACAGATCAGCAAAAGAAGGTGGGATCGCTCTCGGGAGGCGAGCGTAACAGGGTCCACCTTGCAAGGATTCTGAAAGAGGGCGCTAATGTAATTCTTTTGGACGAGCCTACAAATGACCTCGACGTTAACACCATGCGCGCCCTGGAAGAAGCTCTGGAAAATTTCGCCGGGTGCGCCGTAGTGATAAGTCACGACAGGTGGTTTCTCGACAGGATCGCAACACACATAATCGCCTTTGAGGGCGACAGCGACGTCGTCTGGTTTGACGGAAACTACTCCGAGTATGAAGCCGACAGAAAGTCGCGTCTCGGCGCTGCAGCCGACCAACCACACAGAATCAAGTACCGGCAACTGACAAGGGCGTGAGGTTTCACGCGAAGACGCGAAGACGTTTCACGCAGAGACGCGAAGACTGATCATAGACAGGTCATGGTGAGACCCGGACATATTTCACGCGAAGGCGCGAAGTCGCGAAAGGGTTTCACTATAGTAAACGGCATAAGTAAGTCGTCATGCCGGCGGAAGGCCGGCATCCAGTAGTGGCTGTCTGGATTCCGGGTTGTGCTGGATTGACGTCAATTTTTCAGGGTCGCTTCCTATAGGAGTCAAATCACGAAATGGGATGAGTGTGCGAAGCCATCCATTCATTCTCATCCCCGAAGTTCCATATCTCTTGGAGGGCCTGTCATGTCATTGCGGAGAAGTATTGCCGTTGCTGTTGCCATAGCGATTATTTTCCTCCATGGCTGTGCCATTGAAAGGCCGCTGAAGATTTCAAACCTGAAATCCATTCCCTCAATCAAGGTCGTTCGATATGAAACTCCGCAACTGATAAAGAGTACGCTTGCTTCCAAAGCTGTTGGAATGGCCGGGTTCGCCGTTGGTTTCGGACCCGTTGGAGGGGTGGTTGCCGACACAATGGAAAGAAATGCCGGCAAGGAAATGTTCAGGAAGAGCACGCTTCCGGATTTCGGAAAATTGATGACAGATCAGTTTGTCCAGCGTGTTTCAACGGAGATACCCGGGTTTCCTCCATTACAGTTAGTTGAAGAGCCGATGGGTGAAGATTTTACACCGGCGGCAGAATACGTCATAACCCTCCGCGTTTATGTCCTGAAGGTAGATGACTCGGGTTTCACTGCGTGGGTCACAGCAAAAATGACAGACCCCAACGGGTTGATGCCTTGGCTCAGAGATTACGTTTACAAGTCCAAGAACTTCAACAGGGCACACACTTTGGCCGAATACGAGGCTGGAGACGGAAGTATCTTCAAGGAAGAGTACTATTTTGCTTTAGATAACGTGGTTTCAGAACTTGTAATAAGCCTGAAGGGTTCCAAATCCTAGATGGATAGAAAGTCTGTGTCCTCTCCGCGTGGAACATGTCCGCGCCTGCTCTTATAATCCCTCAATTCCCCACCCCCCAACCCATATGCCCGCGCTGGCATGAAATTCTTATAAAAAGTAATTGACATTTGGGCTTTTCTGGCATTTTTTGAGGTGGTACGCGCAGACGCGGTGGGTACGATAAAAACTGTGGCCACCCCGCACCGTTGTATTTTAGGCGTTGCGCGCAAGTAGAAGCGCGGGCAAGACAAAAGTAGCCCTCTTTGCCGCCCCGGCGCTCCATCTGGTAATTCTTTTCACAACAGCTATTCAGGAGTTGAAGGAAGATGATGGCGGATCAGACTATTGCTCGAGTGGAACCAGTTAGAACAGAAGCGTATTTGGACCTTCTGCAAATGCTTACCGGAGTTGGGCTCGTGGCGTTTATGTGGTGCCATATGATTCTGGTAGCCAGTGTTAACTTCTACCTCATTGGGCTCCAGGGCAGGGTGATGGACGGGATCGCTCGTTTCTTTGAAGCCACTTACATGGCTCAAATCGGCGGTCCGTTGATAGCCTTGACCATGATCGTTCATTTTGTGCTGGCGGCCCGCAAGCTACCCTTCCGTGCTCGTGAACAGAAGGCGATGTGGAAGCACACCGTCAATTTTAACCACACCGATACCTGGTTGTGGATAATCCAGGCGGTAACTGCTTTCATAATTCTGATCATGGGGTGCATCCACATGTGGACGGTGCTCACCAATCTGCCAATAACCGCAGTGAAGAGCGCCGCAAGAGTTCAGACCGGCTGGTGGCTTGCCTTCTACCTCGTCCTGCTTCCGATGATAGAGCTTCACGTCGGGATCGGAATTTACAGAATCGGTGTTAAGTGGGGATTTATAAAGAGATCTAACCGCACAGCGCTGCATGGCTTCGAAAACAAGCTCACCTTAATAATGATTGCCATAGGGCTGGTCACTCTGGCCACCTTCTTTTTTGTAGTTCACGCAACCAAAGCAATGTAAGGAGCTGAAATTGGATACCTTCTACACTGATCTCTTATGCGTCGGAGCGGGCCTTGCAGGCGAGCGTGTGGCGGTGGCGGCGGCCTCAGCAGGATTTGAGACCATTTGCCTCAGTATTGTTCCGCCGAGGCGATCACACTCTTCCGCCGCTCAAGGCGGAATGCAGGCTTCTCTTGGAAACTGCTGCATGGGTGAGGGCGACTGCCCTGACGTCCATTTTGCCGATACTGTCAAAGGGTCTGACTGGGGGTGCGATCAGGAAGTCGCGCGTCTTTTCGCGGATACCGCGCCGGTTGCCGTTCGTGAAATGGCATTTTGGGGTATTCCGTGGAACCGCGTTGTTCCCGGAAAAGGCATCTACTATAAAGCCGGAAAACAATACGACAAGGTTGAGAAGGAAGAGAAAGAGGGCACAATAGCCGCCCGCGATTTCGGCGGGACTGCTAAATGGCGCACCTGTTATACGTCGGACGGGACCGGACATACTCTTCTTTTTACGATGGACAATGAAGTCGTTCGCCTTGGCGTAACCGTCCACGACAGGGTTGAAGCTCTGGCCCTGATCCATGACGGCACGACCTGCACGGGCGTGGTGGCGCGTTGCCTGAAGACAGGCAAGCTGAGGACATATCTGGCGAAGGCGACGTTGATCGCCACGGGCGGCTACGGCAAACTTTACCGCGAAAGCACCAATGCGGTAATCTGCTGGGGTGACGGCGCCGCGATCTCGCTTGACACCGGAATTGTCCCCATCGGGAACCCGGAGGCCGTGCAGTTCCACCCGACGGGAATCGTTCCCACCAACATTTTAGTAACCGAGGGCTGCCGAGGGGACGGAGGGACCCTCAAAGACGTCAATGAAGAAAGATTCATGCAGATTTACGAGCCGGCGAAACAGGAACTTGCCTCCCGCGACGTCGTTTCCCGCTGGATGGTCCATCACATGCGTAGCGGAAAAGGGGTGAAGAGCGCCTACGGTGATCACCTGTGGCTCGACATCCGCCATTTGGGGGCGCATCACATCAAGACCAAGCTCCGCGAAGTCGAAGAAATCTGCAATGAGTTCCTTGATCGAGATCCGATTACCCAGTTGATCCCGGTTCGTCCGTGTCAGCATTACAGCATGGGCGGAGTTCGCACCAATAAAGACGGCGCCGCTTACGGCCTGAAGGGCCTTTACTCGGCAGGCGAGGCTGCATGCTGGGATATGCACGGATTTAACCGCCTTGGTGGAAACTCACTTGCCGAGACAATCGTGGCCGGAAGGATCGTGGGCGAAAAGATAGTGGAATTCCTGCAGGGCTATCAGGTCGATTTCAAAACCGCTGTTGTCCAGGATACAGTCAAGAAGCAGAAGCAAAGAATCGACAATCTGATTGGCGGCGGAGGAAAAGAAAACGCTTACGATTTGCGTGCGGCTATGGGCGATGCGCTTATGGACGGAGTAGGTATTTTCCGAAACCAGGAGGGTCTCAAGGCCGCCGTCGATAAGCTGCAGGTGATCTACGAGCGCTCAATGAATATCGGCCTTCGCTCGACCGGCGTGCATGGTCCAAATCCGGAACTGGGAGTGGCCCTGCGGGTGCCGGGAATGCTACGGCTTGCAACGTGCATTGCCTATAGCGGACTGATGCGGACCGAGAGCCGGGGAGCACACGCACGCGAAGACTACCCGGAACGCAATGACAGGGACTGGTTGAAGCGTACCCTTGCCTATTGGAAGAATGAAAAAGACACGCTTCCCATCCTGGAATACGAGAAGCCTTCAAAGGTCTGGGAGATTCCGCCAGGCGACAGAGGGTACGGTTCTTCGAAGATAATTTGCACCGAAGACCCCGAGGTGTGTATTGCGAAGCCGGATACGAATTAGTGAATAGTGAATAGTGAATCGTGACTGGTGAATGGTACAAACCAGAATCCTTGATATTTCGGGTTGTTGGTTTTGAGTCGACTAAGAACTCAAAACCGAAAACTCAAAACCGCTTGTGAGGTGTTTTGATGGGTAGGACTCTAAAGTTCAGCATATTCAGATTTAACCCGGAGGACCCGGCTTCGGTTCCGCACATGGATGCGTATTATCTCGAGGAAACCGAGGCCATGACTCTTTTCATCGCTCTTAACCGCATCAGGGAAGAGCAGGACCCAACCCTCATGTTCGACTTCATGTGCAGGGCCGGCATCTGCGGCTCATGCGCCTTGATGATAAACGGGCGGCCCGACCTTGCATGCCATACGAAGACCAAAAAGCTGCCCGGCGAGATCACGCTGATGCCGATGCCTGTTTTCAAGCTGATCGGGGACCTCTCGGTCGACACGGGCACATGGTTTCGCGGGATGAACGAAAAGGTGCAGTCGTGGATCCATACTGATAAGAAATTCAAGCCAAACGAGGAAGAGGAGCGGATGGACAACGCGGTCGCCGAGGAGATTTACGAACTCGAGCGCTGTATCGAATGCGGCTGCTGCGTGGCCGCCTGCGGAAAGGCGAATATGCTGCCCGACGGCTTCATGGGTGCGACCGCCTTCAACCGGGTTGCCCGGTTCATGATGGACCCGCGCGACGAGAGAAGCAACGATGAGTATTTCGACGTAGTGGGTAACGAGGACGGAATCTTCGGCTGCCTCGGGCTTCTCGGATGCGAGGACATGTGTCCGAAGAAAATCCCGCTACAGGACCAGTTGGGCATGCTTCGCCGCAAGATGGGCTTCTCCCAGGTGAAGCATCTTTTTCCGTGGACAGGGAAGAAGTAGGGCGGGTGAGTGGCCGAACATCCGCAAGGGATATCGACTGAGTATAAAAGACCCGCTGCCGAGCGAATCGGCAGAGGGTCTTTTTGTAAGACAGCTCAAAAGGCCGGGTATGGATACTATTTGGCCGGAAGCGCCTGGAGCATCCTCGAAACTTGCATATCGATTGCACGCGGGATGTCATAGGGTGAAACATGCGCCATGTCCAATACAACGCTTTTAGAAGAGACGGTCTGGTCGATGAAGCTCTGGGTCTGGATATCGATCCTGATCATGGGAGTGTCCGCCGGCGAAGCCAGCCCGAGGAAGCCGCCGCCCGCCGCTCCCGCAATCGTCCCGGTAATCGGAGCGCCGGCTGCAGCGCCAATGAGCGCGCCTGTCGCAGCGCCGAGAATCGCTCCGCCTAAAAGGTGTTCGGCCCTCACGTCCGGGTTGTCCCGAGGTTCCGCCGTCAGTGTAATATCGAGCGCAAAATCAGCTTCCCTTTGCCTGTTTACTTGGTCGTATCCTTTCTCATAAAGGACCCGATTAGCTGCAGGAAAACGCTGTCCTCCAAAAGGGGTGCGGTTTTCGACGTGCATTATATAGGTACGATCCTGCGGGCCGACTGTCAGAATAGAGGGTCCACTTCCGGCTACGGCCTGGTTATTGTCGGGAGGGGGTGTGTTGACGGTGTAGTAAGAGCCGTAAGGCGCTGTGGCACAACCTCCGAGGAGGGCCACTGCAAATCCGATGGTGAGAATCTTCGAAGACCATGCCCATGTTTTCATGCGTTACTCCTCTTAGGATATCGAGCAAAAAAAATCCGAAAAGCAGTCAAACTCATCTCAGCAAATAGCAGGTTAGACAAGTATTTTCAACGGCCATTATCTGTCCGGCCTCGTTCCTGAATCGAGGCACAACCCCAGCGCCTCATTTCGAATGATAAAGACGCTAAAACAGATCCTTAAGTCTACATCGAATGCAAATTATTTTGCAGGATGTCTGGCAGGGGATGAAGTTTCCGTCCGGATTCTTTGACGTCAAGAAAGTTGTTTTCCGCCCTTGGGCGGGCGGCTGAGCCGCACGCCTCTGGTCATGGTCAGATCAGGGACAGCGTAGAAATTGCTCGGCGGCAGCAGAGGCTTCAGCAGGTACGATCACTGGTCTCGACGCTATTCCTGACAGGTGAGGGATAGTGTGGAGATCAGATTATGCACGCCTCCGCGCTAATCCTCCCTGAACCCTCACTTCGTTCGGATTCGCGCTAACGCTTCCGTCCGATGTTAAATACTTCAAGTTCGCGCCCGATCTTTTGTGAGGGCGCCCCCCTTTAGGAAAGGGGGGAACTCGATTTTCTTGCACCTTTCGGTGCGGCGCTGGGCAATCCGGAAATGGCGGGGCGCCAAACTGTACGCGCCAGGACGAAAAATGCCTTTCTTTTAGGTCAAAAATCCGAATCGGAAACTGCAAGTGTCTTATAAGGTGAAATTCTCCTACGTTGATAAGGTAAAATTCGCCTACGTTTATCCGAGTTTCCGGATGGACACAAGACTAGATCAGCAGCGTCCGTATTTATCGTCAAATCGAAGGATATCGTCTTCTCCCAAATAACTGCCGGACTGGACCTCAATCAGTTCCAAAGGTATTTTGCCGGGGTTTTCCAGCCGATGGCGCGTGCCCCAGGGGATGTATGTGCTTTGGTCCTCATGTAACAGGGATTCCTCTTCGCCCCTTGTTATGCGTGCGGTTCCCCTGACCACGACCCAGTGCTCCGCCCTGTGGAAATGCATCTGAAGGGAAAGGGATGCGCCGGGATTTACGATTATACGTTTGACCTGGAAGCGCTCACCGGTATCGACGGACTCGTAGGACCCCCATGGACGGTACGTCCGGGCATGAGAAAACGCCTCCTCTCTCATCTGGTCTTTGAGTCTGGCGACGATCAGCTTGACATCCTGGGAACGCTCGATCGAAGAAACCAAGATGGCGTCCTTTGTCTCGATAATGACCTGGTTTTCTATACCGAGGGCCGCAATGAGCCTGTTTTCCGAATGGATATAGCAGTTGTGGACATCTTCGAGTAAAACATCTCCTGTGACAACGTTGCGGGATTCGTCTTTTTCGCACACCTCATGAAGTGAATTCCAGCTCCCAACATCACTCCAGTCCACTGCCAGGGGAATTACCACCGCACGCGGCGTTTTTTCCATAACCGCGTAGTCTATGGAAATATTCGGACATGAGGCAAAGGCGGCCTCTTCAAGGCGAGTGAAGTCCAGGTCATGCCTGGCCTTTTCATATGACTGGCGGCAGGCACTGAGAATTTCGGGCGCAAGCCTGCCCAGTTCCTCAAGAAAAACAGAGGCCCTGAACATGAACATGCCGCTGTTCCAGAAATACTCTTTTGAATCCACGAAGGAGCGTGCTTTTTCATAGTCCGGCTTCTCAAAAAATTCGCGAACCACGCAGGCGATTTCGTTTGACTGTCCTGCAACGCATTCCCCTTTTCGGATGTATCCATAACCCGTTTCCGGTCTGTCGGGAACGATCCCGAAAGTTATTATCTTGCCATCCGATGTAATGTCTCTTCCCTGCAGAACAGCCGGAGCAAAAAGGTCATCTTTCAGGATGAGATGATCGGCTGGAAGGACAAGCAGGTCCGGGTCTTCGCCGTTTTTCATAGCAGCCAGCGCGCCCACGGTAATTGCCGGGCAGGTGTTCCGGCAGACAGATTCAAGGATGATATCCGAATAAGGCATGTTAATCGCCTGCATCTGTGCCGCCGCCATAAAGCGGTGGCTTTCGTTGCAAACAATTATGGGAGGCGCTGTTCCTGCAATTTTCGGCAGGCGCATGAGAGTTTGCTGAAAGAGAGAGTGTTCACCTCCCATAAGCGGCATCAACTGTTTTGGCAGATGCTCTCTTGAAAGGGGCCACAATCTGGATCCCACACCACCGGACAAGATGATTGGTACGATCATTGCTATTTACCTGTTATTCGGGGTCAAAGATAAGCTTTGCGAGCACACTCCAGCTCCTGGAGGAGGCAAACATCACTCAGGAGAATCTTTTGCCCTACCAATATAATTACGATGGAAAACATTTTCCATCATCAAATGATACTTTCCTTTGAGCCGACCGAAAGATCGTGTATCTTCCTTTGGCAGGCGGGGGGCGATTAGTGGATAAAAGGATGAACAGCTATGATTAAAACTCTGGCGGTAATGACCAGCGGCGGGGATTCTCCCGGGATGAACGCGGCGGTGCGCGCTGCAGTGAGACGCGCCATGGACAGGGGCCTTGAGGTATATGGGATATATTACGGATACGAGGGCCTGCTCCGGGGTGGCGACCAGATAAAACGTTTTAGCTGGCAGGAGGTTGAGAACGTTCTTCAACGTGGAGGGACTTTCCTTGGCACCGCCCGTTCCGAGCAGTTCAAGACCGTGGAGGGCCGGCAGCGCGCGGTGCAGAATATACTGGAGCGCGGCATAGAAGCGCTGGTGGTGATCGGAGGCGACGGTTCCCTTATGGGAGCGCACGTGCTCTCTACCGAATGGCCCGAACACGTAGAAAAGATCGTCTCCGCCCATCCGGACCTCTACCCTGCGTCATCGCAAATTCCGATGCTCCAGGTCGTTGGGCTCCCCGGTTCGATAGATAATGACCTCAGCGGCACCGATATGGCGATAGGCGTTGATACCGCCTTAAATCACATCGTGCGAGCCATAGACGATCTGTCATCAACGGCCGCTTCGCACCAGCGCACATTCGTAATCGAGACCATGGGGCGAAATTGCGGTTACCTTGCGCTTGCCGGCACGTTGGCGACCGGGGCCTCCTGGGTGCTCATTCCCGAAGAGGAACTCGAACCGCGCTGGCATCAGAGGATGGTTGAGAGTCTGGACAAGGCCAGGAAAATCGGAAGGCCTCATCAGATGGTGGTCGTCGCCGAAGGCGCCAGGCATCCCGACGGACTGCCGATAGGATCCAACGGTGTACGGACCATACTGGCCGAAAAGCTTGGGACAGAGGTGCGCCTCACCGTGCTTGGGCACGTTCAGCGAGGAGGACCCCCGACGGCTTTTGACCGAATTCTTTCGACCCGGCTTGGAGTCGCGGCTGTAGACCTTCTCGTGGATGAGCCGGATATTATACACCGGCATATGGTTGGAATAAGAGCAAACAAGGTCGTTTCGACGCCACTTATCGAAGTGGTCGAAAAAAGCCGGGAGATACAAAGGCGAATCGAAAACGGGGAGTTCAAGAAGGCGGTGGAGCTTCGTGGAGAAACCTTCCAGAGCATGCTCCACCTTGTGAACACCCTGACTCAGATCACTCCCGCTATTGAAATAGGGGAGCAGGGAAGGGTCGTCATCATGACAGGCGGGGCCGACTCACCCGGTATGAACGCCGCTCTCAGCACAGCCGCCAGATACCTTCTCAATCAGGGCGTCCAGGTGCTCGGATCGAGGGATGAATTCTATGGCCTCATTCATGGAGACTTCATCGATCTCGACTGGAACGTGCTCCTTGGCTGGGTGGGCCATCCAAGTTCGGACATTGGGACTGCCAGATCCGACCTGCTCCCGGGGGATTTCGAGCGAATTGCGGAAAATATCAAAAAATTCAACATCAAGGGAATCATCGCCATCGGAGGATGGGGTACATACGAGCACATGCAGCGGTTTGCGGAAATGCGCTCCAGTTTTCCCGAATTCGACATCCCGATCATGATCATACCGGCTACTATCGATAATAACCTTCCGTGCACCGATTTGTGCATCGGTTCCGATACTGCGCTCAATAACATTGTCGAAGCGGTCGATAAAATCCGCCATACGGCCGGCGCAACAAGGCGTGCGTTCATAGTGGAAGTAATGGGAAAAGAATGTGGATTTCTCGCGCTCATGAGCGCTTTGGCAACGGGCGCCGAGAAGGCTTACCTGCCTGAAACGGGCATAAGCCTTGCCGAATTGAACGAGGACGTCACTGAACTCAGAGACGGCTTCGTGTGCGGAAAGCGTATGGTAATATACACTCGCAGTGAACAGGCTTCACATCACTACACTACGGATTTTCTGCGAAGGCTGCTCGAAGCGGAAAGCAAAAATGAGTTCGAGGTGCGCAGCGCGGTGCTGGGACATGTTCAGCGAGGCGGGTTTCCGACAGCTTTCGACAGAATCCTTGCGTGCAGGATTGGGGCCCACGCGGCAGGCGCACTCTTGAAATCGCTCAAAGACAACTCTAACGAAGTCCTTGCATTCGGGTTGAGTAAGGGCACAATCACATCATGCACGTTATCCGAGGCGCTGGATCAAATGGATATCCTGCACGAAAGGCCCAAAGTTCAGTGGTTTATGGAGCTGTATCCCATGGCCCACTCCCTTGCCAAGAGCAGGCCAGGGTGTGAAGTGTGACCGGAAAGCGGAGAAAGTCTTTAAAAAGAAATATGCACCGCAGAGACGCAGAGGGCGCAGAGGGTTGGTCATGGCCAGCCCTCTGCGCCCTCTGCGTCTCTGCGGTGCATAGAATCAGCTTCCGAACTTTTGGCTCAGGGCGCCGGCAGTGTGGTGAAAAGGGGCATGTTGGCGGGAGAAGAGCCTTGAAAGGCCAGACCGCCATGGGCTGCTATCATGCTCCGCAACCGGCTTGTTTTCAGTGGCCGTAGCCCATGCGCCCGGCCTGAAAAAATTGAATGCAAGGCGCATTACCGGCAGAGCGATGAGAATTCCGATTACGGGAAGGAATGTTACCCCCAGTGCCGCGAAGATCAGCCCGATTATGGAGAGGGCCGTTCCGATGATCATGCACGCTAACCTGTCAGCTATTCCAACCTGCGTTTTCATCGTTTTCTCCTTTGGTGTTCTCCGCCGCCGGTTTGTTCCGGCAGCGTTGAACGAGATATTGCAGCACCATAGTGCTCACGGTATGTGCCGGCCTATGCAGCCATGGACTCCTGGGCCTCCGGCGCCGCTTCTGTCTCAGCGGTAATCACCCACTTGCCGGGCCTGAAGAAATAGAATGCAAGAGCCAGCACGGGGAAAGCGACAAGAATTCCGATTATGGGGAGAAACGTCAGTCCAAGAGCAATCAGGATCAACCCAACTATGGAAAGGGCCGTTCCGATGATCATGCCTGCCACCCTTTCAGCCATTGCAACTTTTGTTTTCATCACTATCCCCTTTGGAGTTTCGCGTTTTTAGCAAGTGTTGTTTGCTTCGCACATCTTTATTGGCAAGTAACGTGCCAGTTGTGCGTGTGCTGAGTTAAGTGATGGGATTAACAGGATATAATGCGGAGAGAAGATGTGGGCATTAGGTCTAGCAGCGGCTATGAAACTGTATCAGGACTGGACACGGTAGAGTCGCACCGATTAAGCCAACAATTGCAATAGGTTGTATGTCCCATAACGGGACACTGTCTGACCGCAAGCGATTCTTGGATTGGGAAAGGGCCGGTTAGTCTTTAATATCGAACTGTTCGAGTTTTCTGTAGAGGGTGCTGCGACTGATTCTGAGGCGCCTTGCGGCCATTATTTTATTGCCCCGGCACTCCTGGAGAACCTTCATCACGTGGGTACGCTCCACATGATCGAGCCCGTCAGCCGCCGAACGTGAGGGTTTATGGTATCCTTGCAGGTAGGCAGGAAGGTCGGCAGCCTTTATATCGCCGGTTCCCGACAGGATGAATGCGTGCTCGATCGCGTTTTCGAGCTCCCGGATATTTCCGGGCCAATTGTGGTTAAAAAGGACCTGCAGAGCATCCGGACGAATCTTTTTCGTTGGCGGCCCGCCGCTGAGGCGTTCCATAAAGTGGGAAACAAGCAAGGGCAGATCCGAGAGCCTCTCGCGAAGAGGTGGCATTAAGATGGGGATCACATGGAGACGGTAATAGAGGTCTTCGCGAAAAGTCCCCTTTTCGATTTCTTCGCGCAGGTTTCGGGCCGTGGCCGCAATCACACGAACGTCAACCCTGGTGACGGTCTCGCTGCCCAGCCTGTGGAATTCCTTGAACTGGAGGGCCCGGAGAAGCTTTACCTGCGAGGGCAGGGGGATATCGCCCACTTCATCCAGAAACAGTGTCCCTCCCTGGGCGAGTTCGAATAAGCCTTTGCGGGCGTGAACGGCGCCTGTGAATGCACCCTTTTCATGGCCGAACATCTCGGCCTCCAGCAGCGTCTGCGGATAGGCGGCGCAATCGAGCACAATGAAGGGCTCCGAGTTCCGCGTACTTAGCTCATGTACGCGCCTGGCTGCCAGTTCCTTTCCGGTGCCGCTCTCGCCGAGCACCAGGACAGTAGCGTCCGATACGGCAACGTTGGATATGAGGTCAAATATTCGGCGCATCTTTTCGTGTCTGCCGATCATATTTCCGCATTTTTCCTTCTCCACGATCTGCCTGAGATTGATGATTTCCTCTTCCTGCACGACTGCACGGCGAAGTGCTCCGGCAACCAGAGAAAGCAGCAGGCCGGCAAATTTGAGGTCCTCTTCTTCTTTTTCGCCTGAAACAACGACCAGTGCGGCCCCGACAGGGTCTGCCTCCTCCGTATAGATAGGAAGCATTGCAACGCTCTCCAGGCCTCCGGCATCGACGGGCAATTTAATTTTTTCAAGTTCCTGTGCGCTCAAAAGCCGCTGACTGCCTCTCAATTCCTTTATCATTTCGGCAACATGGGCCGAACCCTTTGCCTGCCTCGAATTGGAAGGGTCTCCGATAAGTCCGTCTCTCATGGTGTTAAGAACCATAATTTGCGGGCACTTGAGGCCAGTGCTGGACTCGATTTTTTCTCGTAAAAATTCGGACATCTTCCCGTAAGCCGGAATCTCTCCGGCCTGTTTGCCTATTTCGAGCAGCACTTCGAGGCGGCTGCACTGATGGGACAGATCGGCCGTGGCCTTCGCCACCCTGGACTCCAATTCTTGAGCATGTTCTCTAATTTGTCTTTTAAGTTCTATTTTTTCTTCAGCCCTTTGGAGGGCGATTTCGAGGGCCTCTCTACGAATGGGCTTATTAATGAAGTCGGAAGCAGAATTGCGAAGAGAACGGACGGCGAGTTCCATGTCGCCATGCCCGGTGATCACGATCATTTCCACTTCCGAAGTGATTTCCCTGAGAAGCTTGAGGACTTCGATTCCGTCCATTCCGGGCATTCTAACGTCTGTGATGACCAACGGAGGACGTTCGTTTCGGAAAACCTCCAGCCCCTCTTCTCCGCTCCCGGCCGTCAGGACGGAGTAACCATAAGCGCCCAGCAGTCGCCCAAGCATCTTGAGTGTGGACGGTTCGTCGTCAATCACAAGCAGTTTTTTACCTTGTTCGGTCTGATTCATCGATCATTTCCGCTGGCGCCTCAGGAAAGCTCACTATGAAAGTGGCCCCGGCCCCTTCACGTGTTGTGAAATCGATAGTGCCCTTGTAATCGCGAACGATCCCGTAGCTGATGGAAAGTCCGAGCCCGGTGCCTTTCCCTGTCACTTTGGTCGTAAAGAAAGGTTCAAAAAGCCTTCCCCTGATCGACTCAGGAACGCCGGGACCCGTATCACTCACGGCGGCCTTCACATTACCCTGTTCAGAAAAAGACCTGATAGTCAACACATTCGGTCCGGCCAGCCCGCGTGCTTTCGGGTCCAGCATGGCGTCGCGGGCATTATTCACCAGGTTTACAAAAACCTGCTCCAAGCGGTTCTCATCAGCCATAATCCGGGGCAGGTTTGCGTCGAGGTCGAGTTTCACCTCGATACCGTGCACCCTCAGTTGCTGCCCCAGGATCGTAAAAACTCCTCGAATAGATCTGTTGATATCCACGCGATGCGCCACTATTTCACTCTTGCGTCCGAACTGGCGGAGGTGGTTTATTATTCCAGCCGCCCGATCCACTTCCCGGCTCATGTCCTCTGCTAACTCGCCGAGGTCTTCGGTGTCAACCGGCTGCCCCGTTTCGGTCATCTTTAAAATGTACTCGCTTCCGAGCTTGATTGCGTTCAACGGCTGGTTGAGCTCGTGCGCGACGCCGGTGGCCATTTCACCAAGGGTGGCCATCTTCCCGGCCTGGATAAGCTGAGTTTCCGCCGCGATAAAATCCGAGATGTCCGCAGTTGTAACAACCAGATCGGATTTGCCCGCGTGACTGTCGGGACAAAAATAAATGTTGACCCAAAGCGGGCCGCCCTCAGGTCTCTGATGGAGCACCTTCGGAATCAGGGAGCAGGTGGTTGCGTGTTCGGATTTGCGGAAAGCCTTGCGGATTTCTTCGCGGTGCTGCTGGAACACCAGGTCGGTAAACCGCATGCCGATCAGCCGTTCTTTTGAGAGGCCGTAGATGTCGGCGGCACGGTCGTTTGCGTCCCGTATGATACAGGTTTGGGCGGAAACTACGAAAACCGGGTGGGGACCGCTGTTGAAAAGCCAGCGGTAGCGATCCTCCGAGTTCCTCAGTTCTCGCTCGGAACTGCTCAGCCTGCTGGTCATATGATTGAAGGTATCCGCAAGCTGGACGATCTCATCTCCTGCCCTTTCCTTGTAAACAGGACACGTTTCGCAGATTTCCAGTTTTTCCGGAAAGTTGCGTGGACCCTCATTCTCGTGCCAAGTGCCGTCGATAAACCAGCACCGAAGTGTTTGGCTGCCGTAGGCCGGGCAGCTATATTTGGTACATCCCAGCATTTCGTTGCAGGGTATGCGATTGCCGATTGTCAGGCGTTTATTGAGATTGTTGGGGCTAAGGCTGATTTCCCGGGCAAATGCAGTCAGCGTCTGGACAGGTTTGGTTATGATCCTGGATAGATATAATCCGAAAAGCAGGCCTACCAATATTACGAATCCGACGAAGAGCAGATTATAGAGTCGGAGCTGAAAAATGAGTCTGTCCAGCTCCGGATGCAATCCCACTCGAATGGAGCCGACCTGGTGAAGTCCTTCGAAAACGGGCAGCAGGATTTGGCTCTTGCCCGGGGATCTCGTAAGAAAGGACCACAATCCAGCCCCGGGCTGGTTCGATGCCGCAGCACCTTTATCGGCATAAAGCGCCTCAGCGGGCATAGTGTTCAGGAATGTGTGCGCCAGGACTTCGCCGTTTTCGTCAGTAACAACAACATACGAGATGTTCTTGTCGATCGACTTCTCTTCGAAGATGATAGCCGTCAGCCGGACCCGGTCCCGCTGCAGGATGGAGGGGCGTGCATTCTCGGCAAGCCTGCGGGCGGCGTTCTGGCCCCGGAGTTCTATCTCATGCGCCAGGTATGGGAAGACTGCTATCCGGATAAGGAGCCCCATGGACCCGCCAATGAAGATCACCATGGCAAGAATCAGGACCAGCAATTTGCTCCTGAAGCTCAGCCGCTGAAACACTCTCATCGCTAAAGCATCTTCCTTTGCAACACCCGGCTCGAGAACGGCAGGACGAAAAGGGCCATCTTGACGGCGCCTTGAGTCTGCCCGTTCAAGTAGTAATCAACGGAATTTTCGCCTGGTGAATCTTCAGTAAAACCTTGACCGCAGTTGGATCTGCTCCCAGTTTGAAATAAGCGCCGGTTTTCCGTCCCTTATCTGTGTAAAATAAACGTACCTGAGACCCTGGTGGTCGGTTGGACTATAATCTACGGGATTGGCTATCTGAAGTGAAAATTGACGAATTCCTTCAATAGAATCGATCAACCCTTCCCTTGTAAGGTCCCTGCCTGCACGCTTAAGACCTTCCACGAGCACGATCGCATTAAGAAATCCTTCGAACCCTGTAAAAGAAGGCTTTTCTTCGGGGAAATAGCGCGAAAGCAACTGGGTGTAGTGGCCTGCGGCCGGAAGAAGCACAGTCTCCCATGGTGGTGGAACCACCTGGGTTACTATTATACCCTCTGCTTCAGGTCCCAGTATTTTTACCAGTTCCTCTGTGCCAACAAGAGATACCGCATGGAAGATCATTGCGTTTTTGCGCTTTTTTGCAAGCCTGACGAACTTCGCGCAAGGAGCATAGGTTCCGATCATGACTACCGCTTCGGCATCCGCACTGCAGATCAGGTCAACTCCCTCCTCCACGTCTAAACTGCCGCGAATATAGGAAGCTTTGGCCACCGGTTTCAACCCGTGTTGCTGGAGGGCGATCTCCGTACCGGCAAGGCCGTCGAATCCGAATTCATCATATTGGTAGAAAACCGCCACACGGGTTACGCCCATGTCCTCGATAAAGTGGCTTATCATCTGGCCTGTTTCTTCGTAATACGAAGCCCTGACGTTTATGATGTAACGCTGAAAGGGTTCACGCAGGACCATGGCGCCCGAGCAGATTCCGACCAGCGGAATTGCGGCCTCCTGGACCATCGGCACCACCTTGGCCGCCGTCGGGGTCCCCACGTAAGAGGTCAGGGCAAATACCCTGTCTTCGGCGATCAGCTTCTGAGTATTAGAGATGCACAGCGCGGGATCATAAGCGTCGTCATATGAGATAAGTCTAATATGACGCCCGTTTACGCCTCCCCGATCGTTTGCGTTGTTGAGATAGGTTTGAACGCCGTGAAGTGCCTGCGTTCCCAGGACAGATGCATGACCGGAAAGCGGGCAAGAAGAGCCTATTAGTATTTCAGAATCGGAGATCCCGGCGGTTTGAGATAAGGAGGCGCTTTTTTGCTGCTCCGATCCGCAACCTGTCAGAACCGCCGAAATCAGGAAGATCACGCAAAATGTCAGGCGGAAGAAAACCGATCCCCTCGGTCTCATAGGAATATCCTTTCGATGAGGAGTACGTGATCGAGCTGAATCTGAGATCAATGCATTGGAAAAGATATGCGTGTTCGCGTTCCATTATACCAGCGTCTGTTCAGTAGGCAAGGAATACGGATTGTAGAGAAGGGAGCGGGAAGCTTCGCTCGCCTTTTTTTCTTTGCCGCTTCGGTGAAATCTGCGATAAAAGCTGGATTCAGCCAGGCTCCCTGTAAAACAAGACAGGCGGAAGGGCGTATAGTGGCAGGAGAAAATCAAAGAGTAGTCTTGATGGCCGACGACGATCCGGAAGACTGTTGGCTGGCGACTGAGGCCTTTGCGGAAAGTGGTGCAAAAGCTGTTTTCTCATGCGTTTTGGATGGCGTCGCACTCATGAACCATCTTAAAGAGCAACTTGGAGGGTGCGTAGACCTGGGACTGCCCAGCCTGATCCTGCTGGATCTGAATATGCCGCGAAAGGATGGCTGGCAAGCCCTCACCGAAATCAAAGCCGACCCCGCTCTCCAGCATATCCCAATCGTGATTCTGACCACATCCGAAGAACAAAATAATGTAGACATCACATTGAAGGCCGGGGCGGAGACATTTATCACCAAACCAGTGACTTTCGATGAATGGGTCGAAATGATGAGGTCCCTGTCCGAGAGTTGGCTTGAAAAATAGTGGGGCTGTCTGTTAATCCTTGCTGCAAATGGGAGAGGCAATGTCGAGTTCAAAACAATCCACTCCAGTAAAGCAACTGAGAAAAACACCAACAGGAATCGGCGGTTTTGACGAAATCACGGGCGGGGGTGTCCCGCAAGGACGTCCGATCCTTGTTTGCGGTGGTCCGGGAAGCGGCAAGACCCTTTTCTCGATGGAGTTTCTCGTTCGGGGAGCGAGAGAATTCAATGAGCCCGGTGTGTTCATGTCTTTTGAAGAAAAAGATACGGACCTGGTCGAAAATTTCTCCTCCCTTGGGTTCGACATCGACAATCTGGTGGCAGAAAATAGGATGGCCCTGGATTACGTCCATATCGAACGAAGTGAAATACTTGAAACGGGCGAGTTCGACCTGGAAGGTCTCTTTGTAAGGCTGGGTTATGCCATTGATTCCATCGGGGCCAAACGTGTCGTTCTGGACACAATCGAAGCCCTTTTCTCCGGCTTTCCCAATGAAGGCATTTTGCGGGCGGAAATCCGGAGGCTTTTCCGGTGGCTGAAAGACCGGGGCATGACGGCGGTCATAACGTGCGAGCAGGGAATGGGGACCCTCACTCGCCACGGCCTCGAAGAATACGTTTCCGATTGCGTAATTTTTCTCGACCACCGCATGATAGAGCAGGTCGCAACACGGCGGTTGCGCATCGTCAAATATCGCGGGACAACCCACGGGACCAATGAATTCCCTTTCCTGATCGACGAAGGGGGTCTCTATGTTCTGCCTGTCACTTCCATCGGCCTCACCCACCAAGCCCGCAATGAGCGCATATCGAGCGGGGTCCCGCGCCTCGACACGATGCTTGGCGGCGAGGGTTACTTTCGCGGAAGCAGTATTTTGATAACGGGTACGGCAGGCACGGGGAAAACGAGCCTTGCCGCCCATTTTGCCAACAGCACGTGCTTGCGCGGCGAAAGATGCCTCTATTTGGCGTTCGAGGAATCGGAAAGCCAGATCGTGCGCAATATGCGCTCTATCGGGGTCGACCTCCAGCCCTGGCTGGATAATGGATCGCTCCATGTCCACGCAACGCGGCCCACTCTCTTCGGGCTTGAAATGCACCTGGTCAGCATGAACAAGCTGGTAAGGGATTTCAAACCCTCCGTGGTAATTATGGACCCGATTTCCAACCTGGTTTCCATCGGCAATACGGCCGAAGTCAAATCCGCACTGATGCGATTCATCGACAGCCTGAAAATGGAAGGCGTAACCGCTTTTTTCACTTGCCTGATCTTCGGACAGCAACAGGATTTGACTGAAATGGGCGTTTCCTCCCTCATGGATACATGGCTCACGGTACGGGACATCGAAAGCGGCGGCGAGCGCAACCGCGGGCTCTATGTAATTAAATCACGGGGTATGGCCCACTCCAACCAGGTCCGGGAATTCGTGCTTTGCTCTGACGGTGTGCGGCTTGTCGACGTTTATGTCGGCCCCGGGGGCGTTTTGACCGGCGCCGCCCGGCTTGCCCAGGAATCGAAAGACCGGCAGGAGGAAAAAGGGCGCGCAGAGGAAATCGAACGGAAGACACGGGAGTTCGAAGCCCGAAAGCTCGCGGTCGAAGCGCAGGTTTCCGGGATGATGGCGGAATTGAGCGCTCAAGAAAATGAACTCAAAAAGGCGATCGAAGAGGAAGATGAAAGAAAGCGCATGCTCGACGGCCAACGAAGTGAAATAGCGCGCCAGAGGCAGGCCGATTAGGTTAGTATCAGGGAGGATTGGAAATAATGGCTTCATCAGGCGAGGAAAAATCTCCGAACCGGCCCGAATCCGAACGTCAATATGAGTTGAGGCTCTATGTGGCCGGACAGACACCGCGGTCAATGGAAGCTTTCGATAATTTGAAAAAGATATGCGAAGAGCATTTAAAGGAACGGTACTCGATAGAAGTCATCGACCTGCTTGAAAATCCCAGGCTGGCAAAGGGCGATCAGATCCTTGCAATTCCGACTCTGGTCAGAAGACTGCCCGAGCCGATACGCAAGATAATCGGCACACTGTCAGACACCGAACGTGTTCTAATCGGATTGGATTTGCGCCCTCGCAAACCGTAAAGGGGATTTGATGTCCGAGGATAAGACAACGACCGAAATATTCGAAGAAGCTGCAGCCAAGGGTGGATCACAAAAATTCATCTTGAGCCTTTTTGTAGCGGGTATGACACCCAGATCTTTGAGGGCGATAGAAAACGCCAGGCAGCTTTGCGAGCAATATCTTAATGACAGGTGCGAACTCGAAATAATCGACGTGTATCAGCAGCCGGGTTTGGCCAGGGATGCCCAGGTGATTGCCGCCCCGACCCTCGTTAAGCATCTGCCGCCGCCGCTCCAGAGGTTTATAGGCGATCTTTCCGACCCCGAACCGATCCTGATAAGATTAGCCATAAAAGCAGAAAAAACGGATTCTTGAGCCATATCTTCCTGTAAAAGCAACAGAGGTGTATCAATGGAAGAGCACGAGCAGACCAGAGACGAGTTGGTTGAAAAAATCAGGACTCTGGAAGAGCGCCTGCTGGAAGCCGAACAGACCATCGAGGCGATCCAAAACGGCGAGGTCGATGCCCTCGTTATCCAAAAACCCGATGGAGAGAAGCTCTATACTCTCACGGGGGCCGACCACGGGTATCGAGTCCTTGTGGAGTCCATTACCGAGGGCGCTCTGATACTCTCGTCCGATGACTCGATTTATTACTGCAATCGCACTTTGGGGGAGATGCTGGGGCTTCCGATTCAAAAAATCATCGGCACAAAATTGGACCCTTATGTGGTTTTTTCCGAAGGCCGCGAGCAATTGATGGAACTCATCAATGAGATCCGCGATTTTGGGGCGGCTAAGGGCGAGTTCCTGATCAAACGCGATGACGGGACACTCCTGCCGGTCAACGTTTCGCTCAACCGCGTAAGCTTTGAGGATTTTGACGGCGTGTGCGCGGTTATCAGCGATTTGTCCGAACAGAAACGAGTTGAGGAAGAGCTGAGAAGGCACCGCACAGACCTTGAGATGTTGGTCAACAAGCGCACGGCCGACCTTGCCAGGACAAATGACGAGCTTCAACAGGAAATCATCGAGCGCAGGCGGATGGAGGATGAACTGCGCAGATCACGCGATGAGCTTGAATTTCGTGTCCGGGAGCGCACCGCCGATCTCAGCCGGGCAGTGACAAAGCTGGAATCGATGAACCAGGAATTGCAGGAATTTGCTTTCGTGGCCTCCCACGACCTTCAGGAACCGCTACGCAAGATCCAATCTTTCGGGGACATGCTGGTTAGAAAGCATAAGGAAGCGCTCAATCCCGAAGCTCAGGACTATATTGGACGTATAGGGAAAGGAGCAAACCGCATGTCCGAGTTGCTGCGGGCCCTGCTCAATTTCTCCAGGACCGGCTCGAGCGAGTTGAATTACGAGCCTGTTTCGTTGACCGAAGTTGCCAAAGACGCAGCAAGCGACCTGGAATTTCGGATTACTCAGGCCAAAGGGAGGGTGGAAATCAGCGAGCTGCCAACTGTGGATGCCGACGCCGCACTTTTACGCCAGTTATTTCAGAACGTAATATCAAATTCAATAAAGTACCGGAAAGAATCGGAACCACCCAGTGTAAAAATATACGGAAAAATCGCCGATGCAGCCTGCCAGGTGTTTATAGAGGACAACGGCATTGGTTTCGATGAAGCTTATTGTCAAAAAATCTTTCAACCATTTCAGCGACTCCACGGCAGGAGTTCCCCTTACAGCGGAACCGGTATGGGACTCGCTATCTGCAGGAAGATTGTTGCCAGGCACAATGGCGATATTGCCGTTAAGAGCATACCGGGAAAAGGCGCCACTTTTATCGTGACCCTGCCGGTAAAGCAAACAGCAGGGACCGAATGGAAAGGCGAAATCCCGCATTCGTAGTTCTTATGGCGGACGATGATGAAGACGATTGCCATCTCGTGGAATCAGCGTTTCAGGAGATGGGTATTGCCCATGATTTGCGCTTTGTGAGTGACGGGAAGGAACTCCTGGATTATCTGTATAACGAGGGGGATTTTGCGGACCATGAAAAGTATCCCAGGCCCGACGTGATCCTTCTGGATCTCAACATGCCGCGAATAGACGGGCGTCAGGCGCTGGCAATAATCAAATCCGATCCGCATTTGGTGCACATTCCCATACTTATCCTCACTACATCCTGGGACGAGCGGGACATAGCCCTTACCAAACAGGCCGGGGCTTCCTCCTTTTTATCCAAACCCGCCGGGTTTCAAGATTTAACCGATATGCTCGAAAAGTTCTGCGCAGCAATCCAACGTGATCCGAACATTCCTTTCCAGGTGATCCGCAGTTCAGAGTTTTTCTAGCCACCCGGAATGAGTGGGACAGCAACCACGAAAGATCAACCTGATAGTTGAAGGGAAAATCACAGGGATACAAGATCCTGCCTCGAAAAGTTCCCACGCGAAGGCGCGAAGGGAATGACACTTTTCATTGTTTCAGGGTGTACCGAAGGGACGTGAAAAGCTTTTACTGAAAGACTATTCACCGCAGAGACGCAGAGACGCAGAGGCGCAGAGACGCGAAGGGAATGACACTTTTCATTGTTTCAGGGTGTCCAAACGGGACATGAGCAACTGTCTCGAAAAAACACTGGATTCCGGCCCAAAAGCACTGCCGGAATGACGAAAGCTGGAGACCCCGCCTCTGTTCATTGTTGCAGGGTATACCAAAGGGACGTGAAAAGCTGTTACGGAAAGACAGGGTGGGCTGCGGCTGGCATAGCCCACCCTTGGGTCTCTCGTATCACTTCCGGTCGCGCACCCTGCAAATGAAAATTCGATACTTCATATTCAGTTGTCAAAGAGCCTGGTTCACCACAGAGGCGGGACACGGTCCGGGCAAGCAGAGGGGAGAAAGGTCGAGTTGTGCTCTCTTATATTGTTTGGACTCATTCTACAAATCCTATCCTGCAAAGCTTTTCTCTGTGATCTCCGTGTCTCTGTGGTGAAATTCCCGGTGAACGGTTACTGTAATCATTGTAAATACAGGGCGAATGCAGTGAACAGTGAGCAGTGAGCAGTGGAACAGTGAATGGTGATTAGTGAATAGTGAGAAAGCGCCGGTCAAAGCCGGCAAGGAGTAGTGGATGAAAGAGCCATACGGTGAAGGCCCAGCGAGCCACACCGGCCCCGAGTCATGCGCCGATGTCCGTGAGGACATAGGTGAAGCGTTGACAGGGGTACACACAGGCCAGCCATTGAGCTGCGAAATCAACTCTTTCGGAGTGCCGACGGCGTTCACTAGTGCGGAAGGCAATATCGCGCATGGCGCTAGCCGCGAGTCATGGGCGGACCCGGCGCAGTCTAAGACCCTGAGCATGTGTGGAAACTCTTTGCACGGAAACCGGGAGATCCCGAAGGTACCCGTCCAGGATGGTAGGGCGGGTCGGCCGGAAAAGGCTGATTGCCGTACGTCCGGCGTGTACGCCTGCGGGAAGTCAGACGATTGCATAGTACCTGAGAAGCCATCGAACAAGAGCGGCGGCCCGCCTGCGGAGATGGCGGAGGGAAGGCAACCGACCGAGAGGAACTCCCTGCAAACGGCCACGGCCCGAACGCAGAGTCGGGCGGAAGTGTCGATCGGATTGCAGGGTGTGCGTGAAGCAGCGCGCAAACAAGAGCATGTGCAACTTAACGCCCTACTGCACCATGTCACGGTCAACCTCCTGCATGAGAGCTTTTATGCCCTCAAGCGTCAAGCAGTTCCGGGAGTAGACGGGATGACATGGCGAGAGTACGAAGATGGTCTGGGAGATCGCCTGGTCGATCTGCATGAGCGCATCCACCGGGGTACCTACCGCGCACAGCCTTCCAAGCGCGCCTATATTCCTAAAGGAGACGGAAAACTTCGTCCTCTGGGAATAGCAGCCCTGGAAGATAAGATTGCCCAGCAAGCGGTGGTGATGGTCCTCAATGCCATCTACGAGGAAGATTTCCTGGGCTTCTCCTATGGATACCGGCCAGGGCGCAGCCAGCACCATGCGCTGGATGCTCTTTTTGTCGGAATCACGGAGAAAAAGGTCAACTGGGTGCTTGAAGCAGACATTCGGGGGTTCTTTGACACCATCGACCACGGATGGCTCATGAAGTTTATCGAGCACCGGATCGCCGATCCGAGGATTCTTCGCCTGATTAAGAAATGGCTTCGGGCAGGGGTCTCGGAAGAGGGCGTCTGGTCCAAAACAGAAGTCGGTACCCCCCAGGGTGCGGTCATTTCGCCACTGCTCGCCAACATCTACCTGCACTACGTGCTGGATCTGTGGGCGAACCAGTGGCGCAAATGCAAAATCAGGGGAGACATGATCATCGTGCGTTACGCCGACGATTTTGTCTTGGGATTCCAGTACCGGGAGGAAGCCGCGCGGTTTCTGCGGGATGTTGGGGAGCGAATGCGCAAGTATTGTCTCGCGCTGCATCCCGACAAGACACGGCTCATTGAGTTTGGCAGATTTGCTGCGGAACGACGGAGGGAGCAGGGCCTGGGTAAGCCCGATACTTTTGATTTCCTGGGTTTCACCCACATCTGCGCAACGACCCGGAACGGAGAGCGATTCACCATCAAGCGCAAGACCATAGCCAAAAGGCTGCGGAATAAGCTGAAAGAGGTGAAGCAGATTCTTCGCCGTAGACTTCACGATCCCATCGCTATACTGGGCGAGTGGCTCAGGTCGGGTGTGCAGGGCTTCATGAATTACTACGCGGTACCCGGTAACCTTGCCAGCATCAGAGCTTTCCGCACCCAGGTTGCTCGTATCTGGCTTCAGGCGCTTCGGCGCAGAAGTCAAAAACATCGGCTCGCCTGGGACAGATTCCGTCGGCATGTGGACAGATGGCTTCCAAGATGTCGGATTTTGCACATGTATCCCAATGATCGCTTTCACGCCATACACTCGAAGTAGGAGCCGTATGAGGTAATTCCTCACGTACGGATCTGTGCGGGGGGTGCCGGGTAACCGGCATTCCTACCGCGATATAGTGAGAAACGAAACGCGAAGCATACAGGCTGATAATGCAAACCTCTGACCTGGAGACCGCCGCCCGACCTACTCCAAGCCGGCGCGCTGCCCCGGCCGGGCTGTTTCCATCCCGGATCAGTTGTAAGAGTGTGTCATCATTAATCGTTCTCTTCGCCATGGAAACATCCTGGAAACATTATGGAAATTTTTGTTACTGCCGTCATAGCCCGGTTGAGCCTCAAAGTGAGCACTACAAACATTTTCCAGTCGACGACGCGGGCCGCCAAACGCGATCGAGAAACTTAGCCGGCTGTGCGGGGAAGGAGGGCGAAAGCCAAGAAAAGCGGCTTGCCATCGCTCTCTGCCGATGCCCTTGATCCCTTTGTCTGCATGGAAACACATGGAAACTCCATGGAAACATCAAGGAAACATCAAGGAAACATATGGAAACTTTTGGGAGACTGTTTCCATTTGCCCGATTAACAGTGAACAGTGAGCAGTGAACAGTGAACAGTGAAAAGCCAAATCCAACAAACCTCCGGTTATCTTCAATCAGGCTATATTCTACTTCGGAGAGGTTTGGACGTGCAAAACGGCAACCAAAGACGGCAATAGATGCGGCAATAGAAGCGGTAACCTGAAGAGGCAAAAAGGCAGTGAATGGTGATTAGTGAATCGTGAATGGTGCGAGTGGAAACGAGATGGGGAGCGGGGAAGCAGTCGACCTTTGGCGTCGGCCCACCCGAAGGCTGTGTGAAAAGACCCCTCTTACGGAGGCAATTTCATGGACAAACCGCATTTTAAGAAAAAAAGGTCGATTATGGCCACTCATTCCCTGAGCAGCAATGATTTGGCAAGGTCCGACTCCGAATCAAGCAACCCCGAATCAAGCAAGGCATCTAAAGGCAATGAAGCGCCTGTTTCCGCGTTCTTTCAGCTACCACGTCTGAGTTATAGAATCGGGCGTAACAGGCAATGTGGCGCGTAACCAATCGAATTTCGACTTTAGCAAATCAAAGTCCGGTCCTGACGTTATGAAAGCTGCCTTGCCTTTGACCAGGAAGCCTGCGCCCGCTCCATGCAAACCTTCCACTTTGCTGCTTGCCAAGGTAATCAATACGTCAGGGTTGAAGGCAACATTAGCCTCGGTGCGATGCATGTAACCGGCAGGAATCAGCAACCGGCCATCGGCGGATATTCGAACGTAACTGGTCCACGTGTTGACCATATGCGGCCCATCCCGGCCAAGAGTAGCGATGGCAACGATGCCGTCTTTTTGCAGTATCTCCAGAAGTTTTTCCGGGATCATTGGTACTATCTCCTTTAAATTGAGTGAGCATGCTGACCAAATTTACGACTGGAACAGTTTGTATTTATTGCTGAATAGCAACGATACTGCCCGCTATTCAAACAACAGTATAATCATATAAGAGAGCATGTGTTTTCGGGGAAACTACCGGTAAAGTCCAAACTCCCGTCCGTCAGGGATTTGACAATCCAACTTTCGACCAGTCGCAACACGGTTGTGCACAATTTGGGGTTAGATCTCGCATAATTACATCATAGAACCCGGGGGAACGCAGCAGATAGGTATTGTAAGCGTGTGGAAACCCCGCCCTGCCCCCTGACTACGTGGTTTCCACAGAAGAACGGGTCAGGCTGGGTGTGTGGATCATGAAGCACACCATGTTTGCCTGAGGGCCCTTCCATGACTGAAACCACCGGGGAGGTTTCCGGGATGAAATCCACACTGTGCCCCCTACACCCGTGATAACTCCAGGGAAACCCTGGATCTGCCGATGGGCGCGGTTGATGTTTTTCAGTCGAAGTGAATTCGTTTGAATTAAGCAGAGCAGGAATATAGTATCAGGTCCTCGTTGTCGTAGGCTGCAGGAATCAAACGGCCGCAGGAGAATACGGTATGATCGACCTGCCTTACTCACTTACTATCGAGGCAACGGAGGAGCCTGATTATTTCGGCTTTTACTCTCCGGACATGGAGGGCTTTACGGGTATTGGACATTCCGTTGAGGATTGCATTTATAAAGATCAGATAGAGTATCCGGGAAAAACCCGGATGGGAGATCCATGGCGGAAGGTTCAAAAGTGAGTCATCGACTTAGTTTTGTTTCTGCCTTATTATTGAGCTATAATTAAATTAAACATTCACGAAGCAAAGACTAATCTGTCAAAGTACCTCGATCGCGTTGCGAAGGGGGAGAAGATATTGCTTTGCCGGAGAAATGTACCGATAGCCGAGATTCGCCCTTTGCCTCCTAAAGCCGGATCCAAACGCCCGATCTGTTTGGCCAGGGGTCAATTCGAGGTGCCGGAAAGTTTCTTCGAACCTCTTCCCGACGACCCGACGACCTTCTCGACGCATTCAACGGGAAGGGATTTTGAATATTCTTATGAACACCTGCGCCTTCCCCTAGCTCATCAGCGACTCGATGGAACTTTCCGAGCGCGCGTGTGAGGTGTTTCAATATGATTCCGACACGGCTTTTCTCAGTAGCGTGTCCGTTTGGGAAATCATTGTCAAGCACTCTTTGGGGCGCCTACCGCTGCCGGCTCCGCCGGCTCGATTCATTGCCGGGATGAGGGCGCTGCATGCCATCGAATCTTTGCCGCTGGAAGAAGAAGCCGTCCTGATGCTGGCCAGGTTGCCCGATATCCACAGAGATCCCTTCGACCGCATGTTGGTTTGTCAAGCGTTGGCACACGGTTTATCCCTGCTTACTCCGGATCCTTGGATTCGCCAATATCCCATTCCTGTCATCTGGTAGGCACCAGGGCATGCCCATTTTACTTATTCGCGAAATCTGAGATTCCGTAGGGATAAGGTATTCAGCCGGCACTTCCCAGCCTTGGCGTAATCCACCCGTCGGGTACGTACCAGAGCCCCACCCGTGCCCTTGGAAGGATGATTGCCCCCAAATGCGCGGCAAATTTAATTATTGTCAGCCACGATCCACAATATCGGCAACAGTGGGGCATTAATCTCCGTGCGGGGCATAGGCCGAACGACCAATGCCCCGGCGTTGTGAAAGCCCCCTTGCCTATGATTGGCGTCGCGGGCTATTTATTACCAAGGTCCCAGCGTGACGGTCATCGTGGTGGTTCCCGCCGGGGTCGGGTCGAATTTCGAAGGGACCTCCGGCTGATCTCCGGGACCTGGAACGGCAGCGGGGTTTTCGTCATAAGCGAAGCCGTAGGCCATTCCCATAATCTGCCCTCGCGCATTCTTGGCCGGCGAATTCGGCCGCACGAAAATTGGCGTGCCCGGGGACCCCACACACCTGGTGTGCATAAACAGCGAGAAAAGGTTTTGCGGCCTGCCGGCTGGATACCATTTGGTTTCGGTGTTCCAGTACGCCGAGGTATGGCCGGGATTTCCCGAAGCCGGCGCAAGGTTCGCTACTCCGCGATTAAGAGCGCTGACGATCTGGTTTTCAAGGTTGGCAAGGACCGCCTGCTGGTCTGCGTCTGCTGTTTGCACCTTCGCGTCGGCGAACACGCCCACACAGCCAAAGACCATCGCGCCGCTGCTAAAGAAGAGGTTCGGGACCTTCGAAAAGACATAAATTGAATTGGCGGCGGGAGAGCCTAAAGTTTGGTTCAATGTCGCTCCCGTTATGTTGCCCTGCTTATTCTTGACAAGCGATACGATTGTGGTTGCTGGATTCGTTCCGGCGCCCTGGACGTACATATTCGGGACCAAAGTCTTAGCGGGCAGGGGGCTGCTGAATGTTAAGCCGGTGTTGACAATGGTTCCCGTGATCGGGGCCTGGTTCTTGGGATTTACATAGACCGTCAGACCCACCGGGTTGAATATGTTGAAGACGTTTCCTGTCGTCTGGCCTTTGAATTGGAGCGCCGGGACCGAGAAAGCGCTGCCGGGGTATGGCTGAGCCCCGGTGGAGACGACGGTGTAAACGTCCGCGGGGATGACGTCGTCATCAGAAGCGACCCCCTGCAGACTCAACTTTTTGTTGGAGAACAGGGTCTTCAACGCCTGGTCGAAAACCGTGTTCAGGGAGCTGGACAGATTTACGAACTCGTTTTGGGCGTTCGTCTCGATCAGATAGTCGTACGGATTCAACAGTCCGCCGCCGTCCGTGGTGAACTACAAGCCCAAATAAGGCTTCCCCGGGGACCCAAGCGATTTCATGTAGGCGGTATAGCTGCTGAAAACAGTCTGGCGGTTAACCGCGCTGGGTTGGCCCACCTGTCCAAGATTGTCGTTCAGAGTGATGGTGATCGGGAAAATGAACCCATCCACTGTCTGAACATCGATGACGGGCGTTGGGGCATATGAAGGGTCCATGGTGAGTTCCACAAAACCATAGGGTGCATAATCGGCATTGGGCGGATTCACAGGCTGGGTCACAGTTGCCCCTCCGTCTGAATAAGGCGGGGAAGGAGCTGTCTGCGAGGCTTCAGCCACGAAAAGGTAAATCCTGGCCCCCTTAAGTGTGACGCTCCCATCGACAGTGATGTTGCTCAGCATGCCTGACCCAACCTCATAGCCGGGTATTGTCCCACTGTCCGAAGGGAATGGCTGAAAGGTCCCGTCCTGCATGAGCATCATCTGAGATGCCGTGCTGTAACCGAGGACATAAATCGTATACTGCGTCGGATCCAGGCCCGTCTGGTTTTGCAAAGGGATGGAATAGTCAACCGCCCCGGCCGGACCGGGAAACATCCCAATAGAAAAAATGAATATAACCGATGCCAATAACCCTGCCCGAACAGTCGTTTTCCTGCTCATCGTCCTCTCCCGTGCAACTGCGAAACCGGCTACAAAACTTCTTTTGCGAAATGGAGTGGTTTTCATCATTCAGATCTTCTCCGAGTTTTGTGAAATATTGACGAATCTCCAACACGGCAAATCAAACCTTTTGATTTCCGTATAGAGCTATTCGGTTGAGGCGGAACACATCTTTAACTGTTTATTGGGCCGGGACGTCATGCAGAAATTCATGATTAAAGCGAGCTTGCCCGGCTGCCGATAGGATACTGAACGGCGCTATATTTGGGCAGGGGAGGAAGACCGTAGCCAACCCGCCCGCCGGTATGGTGGAGGCTTGAAGGGGTTGTCCCGGCAAATAATTTTGGGGCAAATCCGGGGCATTCAGAAACTATTTTCTTTGAGGGCTTTTCCAATGAGGCGTTGCCTGATTGCATTTATGGTTTTTGGCGTGCTGTTCTTAGTCGCGCCGAGCGCTTACTGCGCGCGCACCACATTCTGGGTTTCACCGGATGGAAACGACTCTGCGCCGGGGACTCGCCAGCAGCCCTTCCTCACCCTCGAGCGCGCCCGCGACGCCGTGCGAGGTGTCAACGGCCTGCAAACGCCGGGCGCGGACATTGTTGTCTATCTTCGCGACGGCATCCACCGGATGGAGCGGCCTCTTGTCCTTGATTGGCGGGACTCCGGGCGCAACCTCGGTGAAGTTGTATATCGCGCGGCTCCTGGTGAACATCCCGTGATTTCCGGATCGACACGGGTGTTGAACTGGTCTTTGTCCGATGCGAATTCCGGGATCTACCAGGCGTATGTCGGTCCGTGCGAGTCACGCCAGTTATATGTAAACGGGCAGCGCGCCGTGCGGGCGCGAACCACGCCTTATCCCTCCGGGTTTTGCCCGGCTTATACCAGCAGCACTTTGACCGAAGGCATAAAGTTTGTACCCACCGATTTGAACTCCCAAGGGTGGCGAGATCCCGCCAACTGGACAAATCCGCAGGATGTCGAGGCTGTTATCACCACCCAGTGGAAAATGATGCGCGTTCCCATAAGCTCCGTGGTTCCTTATCCCCAGAATCCGCCCGGTCCTTCGGATCCGCCTTCCGGTACCGGATTGCTTGTACCCGTGGAACCCGCTTGGACGAATGCGAATGTCTCCCTTGACAGTAATACCCTTGAGCCGGGTATCTGGAGCTTCTGGCAGGTGACATGGTTCGAGAACGCCTTTGAATTCCTGGATGAACCGGGAGAGTGGTATCTAAACAAAAATACCGGTTGGCTTTACTACATACCCCGCGAGGGCGAGGACCTTGCCACGGCGGATGTTGAACTGCCGCTTTTGGAGGTCCTGGTGGAGGGGCGCGGGGATGTCAACCGCCCTGTATCCAACATTCGCTTCGATGGGCTCACCTTCGCCTATGCCACCTGGCTGGGCTCGAGCAGCGACAATGGGTACGTCGCAGATCAGAGCGGCTGCCGCCTTGTCCATGGAGGCTATACCCCGAACATCATCGGCCACGTCAAGAATGTCAAGCCCACGCCCGGAAACGTAAGGTTTCGATTTGCCGGCAATATCACATTCTACGGCAACATCTTCGAGCATCTGGGCGGAGTGGGGCTTGATTTCGGGACGGGGAGCCTGAGCAACACGATATCCGGCAACCTGTTCGAGGACATCTCCTCGGCAGCGATCAAGCTTGGCGGTGTCTCCGAGAGCGACCATCATCCCACGCTCCAGCAACAGGTCACGCGGGACAACGTGGTGTCGAACAACCTTATCCGGGAAGCCGCCGTGGAGTACGTTGACGCTGCGGGAATTTTCGTCGGCTTTACCCGGCATACGCTCCTGAGCTGTAATACGATTGTCGATGTTCCCTGGTCCGGAATCACCATGGGCTGGGGATGGGGCCTGCTCGATCCGGGCAGCTTTCCGGGAGTGCCGGGCGCGCAAAGCGGAGAGTGGGGATCCTATTCCACGCCGACACCCAACAGTGGAAACAGGATAGTCAACAACCGCATTGACAGCTTTCTCAACGTCCTCTGGGACGGTGGGGCCATCTATACAACCGGTCAGCAGGCAACCTCGATGGCCGACGCTCTCCTGATCCAGGGCAACGTGGCTTCCGGCAAGCGCCCGAAGGCCGGCGGCAACACCTTCTACACCGACGGGGGCAGCCGTTACATTAAGTTAAGCAACAATGTTTCTTTCGATAACCCTCAAGGTGTTATAGACTTGGGCCCTCCGCCCCAGTCGAACGATCCGCTTCCGTATTCATTCATACCTTCTCTTGCGAACGGCATAGCCTACGGCAGTGACCGGGGAGGCTGCAGGACCTATGGCGACATCATCTATACCGGCAATTACTGGTTGAACCCCACCTTCTTTGATATCTGTTATTACATCGATGATAATGGCGAGTCATACCCAACCAATGTCATCTCAAAACACAACCATGCGATTCAAGGGGCGCAAGACGTTCCGGGGTGGCTTCTGAGAGCCGCCGGCGTGCGATATCGGCCCGCGGAAATTCCGCCTGACCGCTGGATACTCCCCCCTATTGACGGCACCGGTTCAAAGCCCTGAGCCGCCTTCTGTGGTATGGTCACAGGTCCTCCGGCGGAGGACCTCCCCGGTGGTCTCGACTTCGCTAACTATTTTAACACCTAAAACTTCTTGGATTATCGCTGGGTTATATTTCCATTGGATTTTAGTCCAGCCGTTCAGGGCATTTGGACCTTCCTCAATCTCAAGGACGGCATCGGGAGTTGGGGGTTTTACAATGATGTCGCCATCCACTAGACCATCTAACAGCCGCCGTTTCTGGTCGATGGGAAGAGCCATGAGTTGGCGAAAAAGTTCCATGATTGTGTCCTTGTCCGCTGCGATTTTCTTGAATGATTGCTCGCTTTCAAAAAGCTGCTGGTAACGGAGACATTCCCGTTCTGCTTCGGCTAATTCACGGGCCAAAGCCTCCTGTTCACGTTTCAGTGTACCGAGCCTGGTGTTATAATAATCGGCATCAAATTCCTTGGCATACTGGGTCTGCTCATGGTTTGTGAGGGCGGTCTTATTCCTTGCAATAAAAGTCTTGATATTTTCCACGCGTTGCCGGGATTTATCCAAGTCAACCTCAATGGAAAGGTTCACCTTGTCCTCATATTTTCTTTCCCAATCCAATCCAAGCTGACCGGGAAGGCTCATAACGAACAGCTTCTCGTCCATAATGTGAGCCGGGATTAGTGGCATTGTGCATTTTGTCTTTCCATAGAGTTTTGCGAGGCGTTCACTCTTTATTCGCCAGTAGCAGGAATAGTAGCTGTGGCAGGTACCATTTTTCTTCGGACGCGTGTGTCGCAGCCGCATAGTTCCATTACATAAACCGCAGCGGAGTAGACCGTCAGCGATGTATTTTTTACTTTCCGGGTTTGGCGCGCCTGAAAATTTATCCCTCGCGTTGTCCAGGCGAGTTTGTAACCGTTGCCAATCTGCCGGGGTAATCAATTCCTCACAAGGGTAATACACCCAATCGCTCTCGGGTTTGTCACCAAGGACTTTGCCTTTTGCATCCATTATTTTTTGGTTAGTGACATAGGTGCCAGTATAGCAAGGATTTCGAAGTAGCTGCGCGACAAGGGCAATGGTCCAGTGCTTGCCGGAACGGGTTAGAATGTGTTCTTTATGTAAAACCTCAACCACCTTGGGTATTGATTGCCTAAGTTCCATATATTCTTGGACAATCCGCTTTACGGTCTTGGCTTCATTGCCAATGGTTTCGATTCTTTTTTCTTTCTTATTCCATAGGTAACCATGTGCGGTGCGCCCTATAAATGTGTCCTTGTTTTTCCGCCTCTTATTCCTGGCTGAGTGTGTGCGGTCCTTTATGACCTTGCGTTCGTAATCGGCGAAGGTGGCGAGCATGTTTCGCATCAGTTCGCCCTGCGGATCATTTCCAAACTTTTCTTTCACAGAGATGAGTTCTATGTTGTGCTGTTTTAGAGCACGTGCATTTACCAGGATATCGGTTAGGTCTCTCCCGAAACGGTCCAAAGCCCATACAACTACCGCTTGGAACTCTTGCTGTTCAGCATCGCTGAATAAACGTTGTAATTCATCGCGCTCGTTGTCGACTCCGGTCCATGCTCTTTTCATCATAAATCTTGAGAAGTTCCAGGTCGTTGCTCTCACAGTAATTCGTGATTGATTCCGCTTGGCCCTCTAAACTGGTATTGTCCAATTGACCTGATGTTGAGACGCGAATATATCCAACAGCGGTTTTCATGCCGTCACCCTCGCAATCCTTGGAGTAGTGTCGATGTGATTTTTTGCCAACCAGTTGTAAAGCGTCGGCTCGGAAACAGCGTACCGCCGTGCGACAAAAGCCTTGGCAGAACCGTTTTTGAGAAGAGCCTCGATTTCCGGCTTGAACTGGTCCAGCTTGCTCTTGCCAGGCCCCTTTGGACGGCCCAGCTTAACGCCTGCTTGTTTCCGGGCAGCCAAAGCCTCCGCTGTCCTTCTGCTTATCAAATCTCGTTCGATTTCTCCGAACATGGCGAGCATATAGAGTACCACCTTGCTTTCCATGTTTCCGTTCAAGGACCAGCCGCCTTTTATTGCATGGATATTGATTTCCTTCAGCTTGGCAGTTTCCACAATCTCAAGGACCGCCTTCATGCTCCGTGCCAAGCGGCTGATTTCCGACGTAATGATTGTGTCGCCTGCCTTCAATTCCGCCAGCACTCGTCCTATCGCTCTTTTCCGCCAGTCAACGGTTCCACTTACCTTTTCTTCGACCCACTGGACCGGGACAAGCTTTTTGCCATTGGCGAAACTGAGGATTTCGGCCTTATTCTTTTCCAAGTCCTGTTCGGCGCAAGACACGCGCAAGTATCCAATAGTGCGACACATATCAATACTCCTCCGGCAAAATTGTCAATGGCTCTGGATTTGACACGCCAAGACAGGCTTCCCTCCAGTAGTCGGCGCTGCGGAGAGCATTTTCCAAAGCCTCCAAAAGCTGCTCTTTACTGACTGTCGCAAGATTTTTGCTAAAAAACGTGAAGACAGGGTCCATTATTCTGTCCTTTTCAAAGGGATGGAGACTAACCTCCAAATTTTTCCTTATGACATTTGCCGCGCTTGTCGCATTCCTTGCAGTCAGTGGAATGCGAATGCCTTTCGCGAGCCTCTTCCAGTCCCTGGCCAATGAGGAGGCCAAACATTAATTGCTGCATTCCGCCGCCCGGCAACCCTGTCGAATTATGATGTGGGACTTTGGGGAAATTTCCATGAAAGAACATAATCTTGACTCCTTTCGCTTAACGTGTAGTTCCCGTTTCCAGTTCCGTGTGTGCCGCCTCAGCTTCGCCTGCATCTTGAATTGGCACGACATCGGCGAAAATTAGCTTCCCATCTGCCTGCATGACAACCGGTCTCTCCCGGAAATAACAGTACTTCACATTTTTGAGGTCACTTACAAATGTCTCCACACCGCCTTTTTTACACTCGGGATAGGTTGCCATAATGGCTGAGATAAATTCATTCCTGGTATACAGTCCCTTCTCCAAGGCGTTTATCGCCATGTCCAGATATAGCCTGGCGTTCTTCTTCGCCTTCTTTTCCTGCACTGGTTCATTGCTAGGAGCCTGTCGGAGAAATGGCATCAAGAGCCATTTTATGCTAATATCGCTCCACTATGGAAAAGACATTCAAATCTTGTGACCGCAAACAAATGTTGCTGCTCCCGCCTTCGTTGTTGGACTGGCTCCCGCAGGGACACCTGGCCAATTTCATATTGGATGTGGTAGAGCAGCTCGATCTTTCAACGATGTACTCGTCCTATCGGGGAGACGGCAGGGGGCAACCCCCTTACGAACCTCGGATGATGATAGCCCTCCTTTTCTACGCTTATTGCACAGGTGTTCCCAGCTCCCGTCAAATCGAGAAGAAAACCTACGAAGACGTTGCCTTTCGGGTGATTGCGGCAAACAGGCACCCCGATCATGACTCGATATGTGAGTTCAGAAAGCGCCACCTTAAAGCTCTTGCCGGTCTTTTTGTGCAGATCCTCAGACTTTGCCAGGAAGCGGGGCTTGTTAAGCTTGGCCATGTGGCCCTTGATGGAACCAAGATCAAGGCCAATGCTTCCAAGCACAAAGCGATGAGCTACGGCAGGATGAAAAAGAAAAAAGAGGAGCTTGCAAAAGAGATCGAAGTACTTCTCAAAAATGCCGAGGCTGTAGACAAGCAGGAGGATAGAGAGTACGGCAAGGGCAGGAAGGGTTGGGATCTGCCCGATGAACTCAAAAGGCGTGAGACTCGGCTGGCAAAGATCAAAGAAGCCATGAATGCGCTTGAGGAGGAGGCCAGGCAAGAGGCTTCCGAAAAGCAGAAGGCTGCAGAGACTAAAACCAAGAAAAAACAAGCGCCTGCAAGTCAGCCCCCTCCTATTGAACCCTCCGGCAGTGCACAGAGGAATTTCACAGATCCTGATTCCCGGATCATGAAGGTGACCTCCACCAATTCCTTTGATCAATGTTATAACGGCCAGGCAATGGTTGATGATTCCTTTCAGGTGATTGTGGCTGCCGGACTTTCCCGGAATGCAAACGATGTGGACGAAGTTGAACCAATACTGGATATCTTGGAAGAAAACCTTGGCGGGATTCCCCGCAAAATGGCAATCACAACCGATGCCGGATACTTTAGTGACACCAATGTGATGCTTTTTGAGGACGCACTGCTCGATCCGTTTATCGCCACAATCAAAATGAAACACGGAGAAGTTCTTCCGCCGGTTCGAGGACGGCCTCCAAACGACCTGACGCCCAAGGAGCGAATGATAAGAAAGCTTTGCACCAAACGCGGTCAAAAGATTTACTCCAAGCGAAAGTCAACCGTTGAACCAGTCTTCGGCCAGATTAAACAGGCCAGGGGCTTACGGCAATTTTCACTAAGAGGATACGAAAACGTATCCGCAGAGTGGCTGATGTGGTGTCTGTCTCACAATCTGCTTAAACTCTATCGGCACGGTGGCCCCTTCTAATGGACCCGGGGAAGCTTTTGCCGCCGTTCTGCGTTGCAATCAATACACAACTGAACCGTTCCCGGCGATTGATACCAAACTTTTGCACGCGAATGCCTATTATTGGCTAATCCTTATTGAATCGTGCTTTGCGGGGTGAGAGATTTTCTTCAAAGCGATCACCCCAATTGTAAAAGTTATTTTAAAAGCCGTTATCCCGACAGGCTCCTAGGTTCAGTGACAGGCTTTTTCACGCCTTCAACGTCAACAGCTTGGGTTTGAGTTGACCCGGTTTCCAGCTTTTCCTCTATTGCCGCTTTCTGAGCCTTTTTCCTTGCCATGATGTTCTCCTTAGTGGTCGTATTCGTTAGATATTTCCATTCGCTAATTATATTTATATGTGGAATTCTGTGAGAGTCCAAGCATTATTTTTGGTGATGGCATAATTGTTGCTTGCTTGAAAACGATATGGGCAGTCAAGCCGAGTGCGAGCTGTCCAGACGTCTGGACAGTAAAAGGGAAGAATTCAATACCGCTGTCAATAAGGCGAAAAACGCAACCGTTGCGAATTCGCAATTATTGCGTTTTCGAACCCTGTGAACTGACCCGGCGGCCCCGAGGTTTCCACCGCCGCACTGGCTGAGACGAACGGAAGAATAATGCGATAAGGCAGTTTATTGGGGATTGGCTGTGAGACAAAACATCGCCGGGTGCAATATCCACCTTAAGAATGAAGAAAAAATAAGTTGGCCGAAAAATTCCGTAATTGCGTAATTGCGTAATTCGGTAACTGCGCCCGCTGACATTGAGGCGAAAAACGTAAAATTTGTGTTTTCGCAAATTTGCGTTTTTCATATCTTGCGAACTGCCGCCCGCCATAGCCCGAAAAAATCCATAATTGCGTCATTGCGTAACTGCGCCGACGTCGGCGCAGTAGGTAGAAACGGGATGGGGGATCTTCCAAGCGTTTGGGAACTGGCTTTTCCCAGGCACGTGCGGGATGGCCGCCCAGGATATCGACTACTTTGCACGCGCGTGTAAAGTACCGGAGGTTGGCGGATACGACCGTATCTACTGCCCGATAACCTGATAAGTATACGATAGTTTTCAATCCTACTAAACCGGCTACCAAAAACAGGATTTATACGTATTCTCCAAGAGTTATCGCAAAAGAATAGAACCTTTTTCTTGCTTGCCCATCCCGCCGCTGGTTTCAGCCACGTTGAACATATCGAGCTGTTCCCGATTGGCAATTTTCCAGAACGTTTGAAATTCACAACCGTTGCGTTTTCCATTTTCATGCCCGGTGAACTCACTGCCAGCGGTATGAAGCAGGAGGTTGAGTGACTGTTCAGACGTCTGAACAGTTCCTGGTTTGAAACCCAGGAGATTAACCAGTCTGTCCCCGTATGATGCGAAATACCTATTCGCAAAGAACCACGGCGAAAAGCCGGGTGTCGTTGGTATGAACAGGCAAGAGTTACAAGCACTTAACCTTACACGCGCGTGTAAGGTTCCTGAGTAATGATGCTTTTCTTCGCTGAGGCTGGACCAAGCTGGATTGAGATATTTTTCCAAGCGCTTGGAAATCCGTAATTGCGCAATTACGCAATTTCGCATTGTGCCGGATTAAACGATTTGTCCATTTCGTGGTTCCCGCCGACGTTTTCCGATGTGAATGTCCGGTGCCATCGCTGGTCCACTATCTTGCAAAATTCACAACCGTTGTGAATTCTCAACCGTTGCGTTTTCTATGAGCGTGCCAGTGAATGGTGCAGGTTTTCGAAACAAGATTTGGTGACTGTTCGGATGTCCGAACAGTTCCCACTGTTTGGAAGCCAGGAGATTAACCTGTCCGTCCAGCCAGGATTATGAATACCTCTTTGGGGAGAACCACGGCAAGAAGCCCGGTGTCGTTGTTAGCGCTGGTGGATTTGCCGGTGGACTGTCCACATGTGTGGACAGTCCGGGGACTCCGCTGGCTTGGAGGAAAGAAGGGAGAATTTGCTTTTTTGGTGAATAGCTGATTATGTTCCTCGTAATCTGTGACAAGCGTGGGAAAACTTCTTGGTGAATTCCCCCCTGTTTTTCATAAATAAACTCGGCATTAAACACACGCTCACTACAAGTAGTGAGCATGTGTTTGTTTAATGGGTTAAATGCTTACGCAGCAAGCGTTTGAGCATTAAACTGGGTTTAAACCCATTAAACACGCTAAACCCAAGCTGCGTAAGCATTTACGGAAAACCAGTTTAAAAAGGTTATCCACCATTAAAGTCTCTTTTGATTTGGTACACATACTGTTTCGTGACGCCAACTTCCACGGCAATGTCTTTGACTTCCATGCCCTGTTTCAGCCGGGCTATCACCTGTTCCCGCTTAGAATTGTCCACATCGGCTTGTTTTGAGCCTTTTCCGCCCTTCTTGGAAAACTCAGAACGTATATATGGTTTCCCAATTTCGAGGCATTGGAGGATTTTGACTTCAGGGGGAGTTACACCATCCCGTGTTGCCAGTGCGTCCAGCCTGAGGATATTCATTTCCTTTTCCTCCTTGGTCTGGTTCATGGCTATCATTGCTGTCACTTCGCCATTCTTGGTTTTGCTTTCGCTGAAGTTTTTCATGGTCAAGTGTTCGCGGTCGTAGCTGTCGGCGTCGGCTTGAGTTGCCGTGATATAGCAGACATGGTAGCGCTGTGAAAACTGTCTCGCCAATCTCCATTTTTGTGTTTCCTGGTGGCGGAAATCAAGCCGGGGGTTTTCGGGACAGTGAATGTCGATATAATCATCAATGATTACGTCCGGGGTAAAATTGTACTTCCTCTGCCATATTTCAAGTTGCCTCTCCATCTCTTTGAAGGTCAAAGTTCCATTCAGGTAGAACTTCATTCGAATCCGTCCGCCGCGCTTTTCACGGCGTATTTTCCACTGGCGTCTTTCCTCCGCTGTTAGCTCCTTTGAGATATTTGGCAATTCGCGGATTTCAAAGTTTCCTTCAAAGTCGGTGGGGTATTTCACCTTGATTATTTCTCCAGGGGGTTTATCTCGATGGTTGGGATATCCACCAAGATACTGGGCTAATCGCTTATATCGCTGCGGCTTTGTCATGTCGCCACTTTCGAACACAGCGACGTTTTTTCCTGCTTGCAACGCCCTCATTGCCAGCTCTTGCAGGATAAATGATTTGCCCCTTTTTTCAGGCGCTAAGAACGCTATAAACGACTCCCGGTATAACTGTGAATTCATAAACTCTCCCCAAGCGCCGGGCAGCTCAAAAAGTATTTCGTTTTGGTCGTCGCTAAAGGTGGTTTCCCAGCCTTCTTCATCGTCCAGTGGGTCACAACCATCGTCCAGGGCGGTGTTCGCAGGCAAGAATTCTTTTATGCAGCTTTCGGCCTCATCCAGTCTGCCTTGAGCGCGGAATTCACCAATTTGTTCTTGAATCTGCTCAAGGTATTTGCCACGGCAGAATTCTCGGGTACGGTCAACGTGGTATTGAACGTTGAAATCGCTGCTTCTACGCTCAAATTCACCACTCAGGCGGGTTAAGAGCTTCTTGATGTATTCAATTTCATCGCCGTCAAGGTGCGGTTCATTCTCCAAGTACAGGTCCATGATGTATTTCTTCGGGGCCTCTTTGTACTCCTGGAAGTAGTTCCTGCACCAGCGGAGGATAGTTTTGGCTCCGGCACCTGCCAGATAACTTTCGTGGAGCCAAGGGTCTGTTTGTTCGACGTAATCGGTAGAAACGATATAGCCGGTAAGGATAATTCTTTCAATTGTACGGTCTACTTCTTTTAAGTTCATTTCAAGTCCTTTCTCGTGGATTGAGAAAGGCGCGACTTGGGGGTCTTCATTGGTTGAAATGTTATCGTTATAAAACATTCTATATTATCAATGCAGTTTCATTCGCGCCAAATTACTGTGAGGCGAGCTGATTTCACAGGTCAACTCGTCTTTTTCCTTGTAAAATATCTACGCTGCCATGTTTTTCACAAACGCGCCCATCGCGTCCGTGATTTTCAACCTCATTAACCGCTCGGCTGTTTCCCTCGAAACAAACGTCAACGCTTTCCCTAGCGGCCACACGAAATTCAGGTGTCCTCCTTTGTGCCAGTTGTAAATTGTTGCTGTGCACACGTTTAACGCTTGTGCCAATGTTTGAATTTTGATGTAATCTGCTCCGTTGACTGTGATGAACTCCATTTTTCAATCTCCTTGTTCTTAGAATTGTGAATCCTTGGTAATGTTTTATAGCAATATAGAAAATCCGCTTTCCGACCCGTTCATTCAACCTTTCAATTCAACCTCTTCGAGTATGGGTGATATCAGCCATATCTAAAACATATGAGTGATATAAACCCAATACATGGAGGCAAAAATGAGCAGTTGTCAGGTAACGGGTATTCCTAAGGAAGTTTGGCGAGCATTTAGGCGTTTGTGCCTTGAGGAAGGAATTTCAGCCAACAGGAAGCTGGTGCAAGTTATTGAGGCAATGGTAATGGAAGCGCTCGATGGCACAATGGAAGAACGCAAGTCTTTTAGCACGGACAATTCGACCGACAGGGGTTAGCAAATGAAGGACGGTAAACGGAAAGAAATCAAGCCCAAGAATAACTCAACAACGCCTGACCAGGTTGAGGACAGTCCATCGAAACGGGAACGGATAGCGGAAGGACTTTCAATCGGTGTACCCACTCAACCCTTGTTGCGCCCGACAGGTCTAATCACTTACCTTGGTCAGCGAGTTCGCCTTTTGCTCCGCGACGGCTCCGTTATCGTGGGGTTTTTGCAAAAGCGTCACTGGAATTATGTCCATTTGTTGAACATAGAGGAAACAGGGCGAGACTCCAGGCTGACAGCGGATTGGTGTGATGTCGAACTTGGGACCATTGCACGTGTTTATCCAGCCACCGCTAAGGTCGAGCAAGTTCAACGGTCATAGGGCCAATAAGGGAACAAATGTCTGCTACGCGTTTTCGCGTGACCACCGGGACAAGATGAAAGGATCGTTGAACAAATCCGGGGGAACACTTGCTAATCTAAGGGCAATCAGGGTTGTGAATTCATATTACGCCCTAACGCCCGGAAGGAATCATCGAGCAGTCCTTATCCCTCCCGGTCCCTTGGAACTGCTAACCAAAATCTGCCACCTCTCAGCCATTTACACGACCAAACCCCTACCTAAAAAGTCGACCTTTCAGGATAACCGTTCTAAAGCGATATCTGGGGGGGCTGGTGGCTTTTATGTTTAATGGGTAGGAATGGTAGCGGAGGTGGCAGAGTGGAAGGATGCTTCCATTCTTGAAATTCATCTCGATTTCCATCATAGTGGACATGCCGGTGTTCCCTGGTAAATAGATACCGTGCAAACCGGAATACTGAAAGGTGGTCATAATCGTATGGGGTGTGTTTTTGAAGGGACCTATGAGGATATCAAACGACTTAATCAACTCCTGCAACCGGCCCAAAAGGATCAGCATCAGCTAACAATCTGACTGAAACGATTTTAACTGGCACTGCTCAGGGAGGCCAATATGTATTATTACTTTTCCTATCAAGAAAAAATCGAAATAGGATTCTTGGTGAAGGCACCAGATTTTAAGGTCGTAGAATGGCTTGAAAAGAACTGGAAACAACCAGAGGACGGCCCTTATGGCGACCAGTGGGGATTCGAACATGAAGGACGATGGGTTCTGGAACGTCTTCTAACCAAAAGAAAAGACGAGTTTATTGATTATGGACTTGCACGATACGGCTTTTCTTTGAAGGCGATTCAAACCGTTTTTGACAGGGGAAATACCAGCACACGATATGCTGCCATTGTAAACCCACGCGGAAACATCCGTCTGAAACAGGCTGGAGAAATAATCAGAAAGGGAAGTTTTTCGTTGCTCAGAGCTATGCTCCAGAGTAGATATTTGACTAGCGATTTTCTCGTAAAGCTTCTTTACAGGAAAGATGGCTTCGAGGACATATCGGACAATAGATTGTATTTTATCTTACGATGTCTCAGTGGCAATGAACGCCTTAGCCGTGAATATGATGCTTTATACATGAATGGATTTGATGATTTTGAATACCATAAAACTTTTCAGGCCGCTTGGGATTTAACAAAAACCGTTCCCGCCGATCAAAAGTGGGCGAGCGTGTTGTGGGCTTTCCTTGGAACTTGTATTAGGCCTTCTAGCTTAAATGGAATAGAACAAGCTATTGATCGTTGGAGAATTGATGAGCCCAAAAAAAAGGACGAGCCAGTTTGGGTAGGTCTGCCGTCACACATAGAAAGGCAGAGGCGCCTGGCGGAAGAAGGCACACGTTGGTATGAGCGGAACCAATCATTTAATGTTAGATCGCTACTAGGAGCCTGTCGGGATAACGGCTTTTAAAATAACTTTTACAATTGGGGTGATCGCTTTGAAGAAAATCTCTCACCCCGCAAAGCACGATTCAATAAGGATTAGCCAATAATAGGCATTCGCGTGCAAAAGTTTGGTATCAATCGCCGGGAACGGTTCAGTTGTGTATTGATTGCAACGCAGAACGGCGGCAAAAGCTTCCCCGGGTCCATTAGAAGGGGCCACCGTGCCGATAGAGTTTAAGCAGATTGTGAGACAGACACCACATCAGCCACTCTGCGGATACGTTTTCGTATCCTCTTAGTGAAAATTGCCGTAAGCCCCTGGCCTGTTTAATCTGGCCGAAGACTGGTTCAACGGTTGACTTTCGCTTGGAGTAAATCTTTTGACCGCGTTTGGTGCAAAGCTTTCTTATCATTCGCTCCTTGGGCGTCAGGTCGTTTGGAGGCCGTCCTCGAACCGGCGGAAGAACTTCTCCGTGTTTCATTTTGATTGTGGCGATAAACGGATCGAGCAGTGCGTCCTCAAAAAGCATCACATTGGTGTCACTAAAGTATCCGGCATCGGTTGTGATTGCCATTTTGCGGGGAATCCCGCCAAGGTTTTCTTCCAAGATATCCAGTATTGGTTCAACTTCGTCCACATCGTTTGCATTCCGGGAAAGTCCGGCAGCCACAATCACCTGAAAGGAATCATCAACCATTGCCTGGCCGTTATAACATTGATCAAAGGAATTGGTGGAGGTCACCTTCATGATCCGGGAATCAGGATCTGTGAAATTCCTCTGTGCACTGCCGGAGGGTTCAATAGGAGGGGGCTGACTTGCAGGCGCTTGTTTTTTCTTGGTTTTAGTCTCTGCAGCCTTCTGCTTTTCGGAAGCCTCTTGCCTGGCCTCCTCCTCAAGCGCATTCATGGCTTCTTTGATCTTTGCCAGCCGAGTCTCACGCCTTTTGAGTTCATCGGGCAGATCCCAACCCTTCCTGCCCTTGCCGTACTCTCTATCCTCCTGCTTGTCTACAGCCTCGGCATTTTTGAGAAGTACTTCGATCTCTTTTGCAAGCTCCTCTTTTTTCTTTTTCATCCTGCCGTAGCTCATCGCTTTGTGCTTGGAAGCATTGGCCTTGATCTTGGTTCCATCAAGGGCCACATGGCCAAGCTTAACAAGCCCCGCTTCCTGGCAAAGTCTGAGGATCTGCACAAAAAGACCGGCAAGAGCTTTAAGGTGGCGCTTTCTGAACTCACATATCGAGTCATGATCGGGGTGCCTGTTTGCCGCAATCACCCGAAAGGCAACGTCTTCGTAGGTTTTCTTCTCGATTTGACGGGAGCTGGGAACACCTGTGCAATAAGCGTAGAAAAGGAGGGCTATCATCATCCGAGGTTCGTAAGGGGGTTGCCCCCTGCCGTCTCCCCGATAGGACGAGTACATCGTTGAAAGATCGAGCTGCTCTACCACATCCAATATGAAATTGGCCAGGTGTCCCTGCGGGAGCCAGTCCAACAACGAAGGCGGGAGCAGCAACATTTGTTTGCGGTCACAAGATTTGAATGTCTTTTCCATAGTGGAGCGATATTAGCATAAAATGGCTCTTGATGCCATTTCTCCGACAGGCTCCTAGCTGATTTCTTCAAGGCTGATGAGAAGTTATTGAATTCCGAAGATCCGGCATTTCGAATGTCCTTTTATAGACGCTTTTCTCCACATGATTTTAAAGACTGGCCGTCGTTCCTGGAAAAAGATGGTGAAGAATTTGTTCATCATGTGCTCGATAATGTGAATATTTGGAGCAACCGCAAAGAGCGGTCGCGTTTAGAGAGGGCATGTTGGGACTGCCCTGACCCATATCATAACATGGATGCTCAAAATAATTTTAGAAGCCGCGAACAAGACTATAGGGAAAAATTTCCACAGTTGTTTGTTGATGAGAGCGACGATCCTAGCAGGTACGATTTCGACGATATCAAGGAAAGATTGGCCAACATTGAAAAAGCTCTGGGAGAGAACGATGATCCTAATAGGCAAATATTCGACAGTATCCAGGAAAGATTGGCCAATGTTGAGGAGACCTTGCGTGGGAGCGGCGATCTTAATAGACAAATATTCGACGGTATCAAGGAAAGATTAGCCAACATTCAAGAATCTTTGCGCCTCTCTACTCAAAAGAAACGTGGATTTTTCTCGTAACCAAGCCCAGAACGGAGGTGTGGTTTTCTTCCTGGCTTCGCTAGGGCATCGCAATTGGAATCCGATCCGGCGATGGGTACTGTACAAACATAACGGGACAAAAGTAAGCTCTTCTCGGTTGGGCTTTTTTAGGAGGCGGGATGGCGGTTCTCCTGGAGGGGATTTCAGTCATAGTGCGGCACGATGCAGTGGACGCTAGGTTCGCTGGCGGTTGGCATCGATTCGAAAGCCTTGTCCCGAACAGCACTCTTTGTGCTGACGATGACATTGCTCGTGTAGGATTCATGTCGCCTACCGATGTCGAAGCATTCATTCAGCTTCTCGAAAAGGGCGGATTGAAATTTCTTCGTTGTGGCCACGCCGTTGATATTGCTGTAGTCGATCAATTGCGAGGCCCAACTACCGCCGTTGATTGGCTTGAGTTTGCCCGTCTAAAACTCAAAGACTCAGAGAATATGGTGGCCGCATGTTGGCTGTTTACAGATGAAAGGGCTGGCTTTGGGATTCATCTCCCGGAGAAGCGAATGATAATTGCAACACCTTTAAATTGGCGCTACGAAGACTCGCTCAGCGCGAACTTCAAGTTCGTTCCAAGTGAAGGAATGTTATCGGGGCCGGTCTGAAACCAAGCCATTTTGATCGGCGAAAAAGCAGGCTAGCCTGTCCGGCTTAAAACTGGGCCAGTTTGCTTCCCATCTTCTTGACTTCGCGCGTGCGAAGTCCTTTTACTTCCAAGTTCTTCTACTTTTTTTAATTCCCCCCCATAGGTTGCTTCCCTTCAGGGTTTAACCTTCCTTTCTCAGTCTGATCTTCGGGAGTGGCGCCATCCGATTATGGTTTCTTGAGGAGAGAAACCATGAAGAGGGTTCGATGCGCTAATTGCAGATCCTGGTTTGTTCCCAATCCACGAGTAAACAATCAGCGATATTGCAGGAAAATTGAGTGTCAACGTGCAAGAAAGACGTGCTGGCAGCGGCAAAAACTTGCCACCGATCCTGATTATCAGGCCAATAAGCGTGATTGCCAAAAAGCCTGGCGGACACGTAATCCATCGTACTGGACAAACTGGAGAGCCGGGCACCCGAAGTATGTGGAAACAAACCGTACGCTCCAGAAAAAGCGCAGGGACCGGTGCAAGAAAAACGTTGCAAAGATGGACGCGATAGAACCACTTTCCTCAATAAAGACGGGAGATTACTTTCTTGTTCCCCGTCTCGCTGAGACCGTTGCAAAGATGGACGCGTCAGCACAAAAAGTTCGTTTGATTTTGATGACTTAGAAAGAAGTTGCTCCGTTGCAAAGGAGGACTCGATGGACCATTGGGGCGCTCGCCTTGTAATCTGCTGCCGCCAAGGAAAGGAGGTGAATCCGATGATAGAAAAAAGGATTTTATGCCGGGAGCGTGTTCGCAAGATTGGAGGCGGGTTTGCCTTCATCGAGCACCGGTTTGTGAGGGAGGGCTTCCTTGTAAGCCTGGGTCACCATGAACTGCTGCTCTATGTCTTCCTCGTTCTGGCGGGGGACAGGCACGGGATCTCGTTCTACGGATACGACAGGATATGTTCGCTTCTCAGGCTCACCGTGGAAGAATACATCGAGGCTAGAAACCAACTTATTGCAAATGACCTTATCGCTTTCGACGGCGCCTTGTTCCAGGTTCTCTCCCTTCCGGAAAAGCCGGTCTTCCATCAAAGATCTTTGCTCAAGACCTCAGACGATATGGAAAGAAGCGATCCGGCCACCATTGACCAGATATTTTCCCGGTTATACGGAGCGAAGCGATGATAGACCGGCGCCTTGTTTTTGAAATCCACCGGCTAAAAGACCTTGGTCTCCCTGAAAGAGGCATTGCCAGAAGCCTCAAGATCAATCGAGATACAGTAGCCAAATACCTCAATAACCCCAATCCGAGAAGAGATCCAATACAGAGGGCGAGCAAACTCGATTCCTTCAAAGACGAGATCGCAAAGATGCTCGGTGTTGATCCTGAAGCAAGTGGTGAGGTGATTCGCCGGCGCCTTGTTCTTCTCGGGTTTGACGGTGGAAAGACGATCGTAAACGATTACCTGAAAACCGTACGGGGAGAGTACAGGCAAAAGCGGGCCTTCATCCGCTTTGAGTCCCTTCCCGGAGCCCAAATGCAAATAGATTGGGGCCACTTTGATTCTCTTAGCTATGGCAATACCAAGCGCAAACTCTACTGCATGGCCGCTATCGAGTGCCACAGCCGTCTCTTGTATCTGGAGTTCACGCATTCCCAGCGGCAGGAGACCCTGCATTGCTGCCTTCTTAATGCTTTCCGCTTCTTTAGCGGTACGCCACGGGAACTGGTACACGACAATATGTTAACCGCGGTAGTCGAACGCGACGGCCCTCTCGTTCGATACAACGAAGCCTTTCTGACATTTTTGCGTCACTTCCACATCGTGCCTTTTGCGTGCAACCCGGCGCAGCCTCAAGAGAAAGGCAAAATCGAAAAAGGGGCTATCAACTATATCCGTAATAGCTTCTGGCCTCTAAGAACGTTTAAAGACCTCTTTGAAGTGCAGAGCCAGGCTGAGCACTGGAGGGACACCGTAGCCAATGTTCGCCTTCATCGCACAACTGGCGAGCGGCCAATTGAGCGCTTCAAGCCCGATCATTTAAAACCTTTGCCCGATACACTGCCGGACTGCCGCGACACAGCCGAAGCGAAGGTCTATCCAGACTTCTGTTTCCATTTTGACGGAAACACCTACACGGTCGCGCCCTGGCTTATCGGAAAGCATGTCACGGTTAAGGCAGACTCCAGGACAGTATCGGTCTACTTCAAGGAAAAACTCGTTGCCGTCCACCACCGATCTTGGCAAAGACGCGAAAGAATCGAGTTGCCCGAGCACCGTGATGCGGCAAGATCACAGCGCCACAAGCACTGGGTATCGCAGGATACCGCCATTCTCATAAGCCTGGGGGAGGAGTCGAAGACCTACGTGGAACGTCTTGCCACAACCCGGCAGCCATTAAAAAAGAGTGTGCAACGGCTTCTCGCTCTTATGGATGAATACGGTTCCGCCGCGCTGCTCCAGGCCATTAGACGAGCCACCTCTCATAATGCATACGGCGCCGACTACATTGAGAACATCCTATATCAGGAAATGACGCCCAAGCGGGAACACCCTCCGGTAAGACTAAACCAGGAAGCCCTCAATCGCATCCGTCTTCAGGAACCCTGTCTTGCCGAATACGACTCTTTGGCAGTCGAGAGGAGAAAACGAAATGATCGAGACTGATCGTTTAAAGGAAAAGCTCGTGAACCTCCATCTAAAAGCCATGGCCCAGCAACTCGACGGGGTCCTGCAGCAGGCCCGGGAAAAAAACGAAAGCCTTGCCTCATCGCTTAACCGCCTGGTTGATCTGGAGATGGAGAGGCGACACCAGAGCGCCATAAAGCTCAGATGGGAGCAGTCACGGCTCCCCGACATAGCAACCATCGGCCAGTTTGACTTTGACCACCACAAAACAAGAAAGGAGCAGAAGGCCCGCATTGTTAACCTGCTTGATCTGGAGTTTATACGGCAGCGCGCCGATGTCATCCTAATAGGCAATCCCGGCACGGGAAAGACCTTCCTGGCAAAATGCATTGCCCTGGCTGCATGCAACGCCAACATGAAAGTCCTATTTACCAGCGCCATGGATATGATCAATCACCTGATCGCCGCCGAGGCCGACCGGACGCTTCTCAAAAAACTCCACTATTATCAATCACCGACTCTGCTTGTGGTGGACGAGCTTGGTTATCTTTCTCTTGGCCAGCAGGGCTCAGATCTATTCTTCCAGGTTATCAGCTCACGGCATCAGAACAGGTCGACAATCCTTACGACGAATTTACCGTTTGCCGACTGGGGAAAAATCTTTGACTCAACCACTGCTGCCACGGCGATTGCCGACCGCCTCGTTCAGCGCTCGGAGATCCTGGTTTTGGAAGGGACAAGCTATCGAAGGAAGCAAAAGTAAATCAATCTAAACCATTAATCCGGCCAGGTAGAGTTCAGTAGGAACTCCCCGGCTTCGCTTGTCTCCATTCTGGAGACAAGGACGCACACCTATGCCCTAAGCCAATAGCGGCTTGGTTTCAAGCCGGCCATTTTGGCTGGTTTCTTGACCGGCGCCAATAGAATGTCGGAAAATATGAAGTTTCTACGGCATGAGGGCGGTAATGACGTTTATCTCGACCTCTCCACGGGTAAGGAAATCTTCATGGGGAGGACCAGGCATCTTAGGGTTCTTTCTCATCGACGAGTGCGGAAAGGAGGCCCATTGCATGCCTGCCGGACAACTTGTCCTTCGAATCCGGTCAACAAGTTGTCCGGCCCCCCGGCCTTGTATTGTTATGTAATAAGGGAGGGCAGAGGTATGGAAAATGAATTTCGGGAATGGTTAATCCAACGTGAGAATACAGGTGCAGCGAAGAACTATCCAAGAGCTATTCATAAAATATCCAAACATTACTCCGAGCAAACTGGCACATCTACTGATATTTATGCGACCACCAATCAACATTTGATAAGTGAGATTGCACGTGGCTATAGCAAATCCGGTAAATATCGTGCATTCGGAGACCAATATCATGGTTTATTTCGCAACGCAGTTGGAAGATATTCTGAGTTTTTCGTTCATCACATTGGTCATGATACCTTAGCCGAAGCGCGTGATGAAAACATCAATCTGTTAGAAAGTTCGCAAGATTTAACCAACACTTTTGCTTATGAAAAGGATTTACAATCAACTTTATGTGGTCAAATATCGGAACTATTTCCAGTTTCGGATGAGATTACACCCCTGCTCATTGAAGCTATCCTGAATGAGTATCAGTTATCCTGGAGTGGTGTCCACGGCATCACCCATTGGGCGCGTGTTCTTGAAAATGGTTTGCACCTGGCCTCAATCACCGGTGCTAAAACTTCAGTAGTAGCACTCTTTGCCGTATTTCACGATTCCAAGCGTACTAATGAAGGCCGCGATCCAGGTCACGGTAGGCGTGGAGCAGAGTTTGGTAAAATATTGAACGGCAAAGCATTCCATCTCTCTGGCGATGATTTCACCTTGTTTGAAACCGCCTGTGCCTACCACACGGACAGACTGACCACCGGCGATGTCACCGTTCAAACTTGTTGGGATGCTGACCGGCTCGATTTAGGGCGTGTCGGTATCATACCTGACCCGAAGCATCTTTGCACTGCTGCGGCCAAAGAACCGAAGTTTCTGAGTTGGGCCTATGAGCGCAGCCGCCTTAGATATGAGCCAGAAATATGTAAAAGCTGGACTTTGCCCGATAATGGGGTCGCAAATAATAGTAAAATACTCATGTACTCCGTTTTTGAAGATCCCGAATGGGTAGAGATTTTTCGAAATAAGCCTTACCAGGGACAAACGCCGGAGGACGCAGAGATCCTCTTTGTGGGAAGAGATGCCAATTATCCCGATAAACTGTGCCAGCATGAGTTCTTTCAAAAAGTTAAAGAGTACCATAAAGATGGCGTAACTTTCTGGAAAGACCATAATTGCCATCACCCGTTTCTTCATGATGAATACCCATTTCCCAGGAACACGGGTGGAGTCCCATATCACAGAGCGTTTACCAAACTTAGGCTTACGACGGAGTATGCTGAACTTGTATCCTTCGTTGAACTTCGTGAAGTCCCCACATTTGGAGTGGCTGGGAAAATCAGTAGGAACGAATTTCGCAGCAAACTGGACCCGCGGCACATGATCCGGCTGGATCGGTGGATGACCAAGTCCGGCAAAAAACTGGTATTCCTTCCGAAGACGGTTAAGGATGATATTAGCTGGTTCCGTCAGAAGCACGGGCACGAAGGCGAGCACAAAAAAACTTTTGAGTTCTTAGAAAAACCTGCAACTGACGAAGAATTTCAGGGGCTCCCGATTAACTACCAGAACAGGGAAGTGCTGATTCTCCAGACCTGTTCTTTTGCCTCGACTGAAATACACGCCCTTTCTGCTAAGATGCGTAATGCTATCGATCGTTTTTTAACTCAGAGCCGATAGGGAGAAATTTATCAATGAAATCCGAGGTCATAGCAATTCCCATCTTGTAGTGTTTAAGTTGCTATGAAGATTAAAAAAAATGCAAAAGATCCTGTACATCGACATGGACAACGTACTCCTTTCATTCAAGACGTACCTTGATGGATGAGGTGAAAGTTTGATGAAAGTAGGAGTAGCGCGACAATCCCCATTCAAAAAATGTCATAATATTTAGTGAAGTCTCCATCATCGAGTATCCCTTAGGCGGGGGCGTTCATCCCAGGAAAGTCACTATACCGGTGAGTGGACCGGGGGAATTGCACCCCCAGTCCCTCGCAGAACGGTGCGGGAGCCTCTCGACTCACACCGCTCCCATCAAGCAAAAGACCCCATCATCCCTCGTTGCCAGTGTGCAAAGAGATGCGGCATCTGCTTCGCAATGCGTAGAAGGAAGAGACCTGCACGTGTTGGATGGTCTTTGAACCTTCTGAACTTGCGCATGGCCCAGGCAACCAGAGCCCGGTTGAAGTGGCGGAGCACCGGATGGAGCGCCGAGGGGTAGAAACGCCCGAAATAGCCGAGCCAACCCCGCAGCACAGGATTGTACATCCGCGCGACGTCCTCAAGGCTGAGATCCGAGCGATTCCGAAGATTCCATGAGCGAGTCGTCTGGCGCATTGCCTTGAGGGATTGCGCACTGACCGCAGGTGAGAAACTCACAAACCTACGGTCTTGCTCTCGGTTCTGCACAACCCGCGGCCTGAAGGTATACCCAAGGAAATCAAACTGCTTGTTTGAGTACTGGCCCTTGCGGTTGGCGTCCTGGCAATAGACAATCCGGGTCTTCTCCGGGTGCATCTAAAGGCCGCACTCTTCCAGTCTCCGAGCAAGCGCCGCCTTGATTGTTTGCGCCTCTTGCTCTGTCTTGCAGTGAACCGAGCCATCATCGGCATAACGGCGCCAGGGAACACCAGCAAATGTGCATCCCATCCACAGATCAAACGCGTGGTGCATGAACAGATTGCACAGCACTCTACTGATCACGCCCCCTTGAGGAGTTCCCTTGTGACGTTCTACCAAGGTCCCATCCGCCAATTGTAGTGGAGCTTTCAGCCATCTGTCGACATAGAGGATAACCCATTTGCAATCCGTGTGTTTCCTGACCGCCCGCATCAGCAACTCATGGTCGATGTTGTCAAACATGCCTTTGATGTCGAATTACAGAACCCAGTTATACTGCCAGCACCTCTTGCGGGTTACCGCAATGGCATCCAGAGCAGACCTCTCCGGTCTGTAGCCATACGAGTCCGTCAGAAATACCGGCTCGACACTCGGCTCAAAGGTGAGGAATGAGGAATTAGGAATGAGGAATTGAGGGATAAGTTTATTGCGACCCCGGAAAATTTGTTATCGGGGGCGGAGTCGAGGAGGCCGGATGAGGAACTCGCCGGTTATGGGGAAGTTAGTGGAGCGCAAGGTCCGCAAACGTTTTTGAATAACATATAAATGGAAGGCCGGTCAGGCTTGTTCAGTTATCTCTCCGCTATGTGAGGTTGGAGGGCGCCGATGCCCTGGTTAACGTATGAGTGTAGAGAATTTTCGGTCGGTAATCGCCTACTATGATTCCGCGCCATTGTCGGGTATTATACTAAGGGACTCTTTTCGATTACGGCAGCCGGCAACGAGAAGGCCCGACATCCTGCAGCGAACGATGGCCAGTATCTCAAAGTGGGCCGGTGGCGATGACAAACTATGATTTCATCGTTAAAAGTCTGTTGATCCTTTGTACTTAGAATGTGGGGAGACACTTGTGAAGAAGCAACTTACAGCTATTATCGAGCGTGAGGGAGACGGGTATGTGTCGCTCTGCCCTGAGCTGGATATTGCCAGTCAAGGCGATACGATCGAGGAGGCTCGAAATAATCTTCGCGAAGCGATTGAGCTATTTTTCGAAGCTGCCTCTCCGAATGAAATTCAGACACGTTTGCATGAGGAAGTGTACGTGACCCAACTGGAGGTATCCGTTGGGTAGGCTCCGTGTCCTCTCCGGGAAACAGGTCTGAGAATCCTCGTACGCCATGGATTTTTGGAAGTACATCAGCGAGGCAGCCATATCGTGATGCAAAAGCGGTTTTCAGACACAACGATTACCGTGCCGGTTCCAAACCATGACGAACTCCGTGCCGGCACACTTCAATCGATTATCCCGCCAGTCAGGTGTGCCCGGGGGCGAATTCGAGTCATGAGAAGCACCACTGACGCATGAGCGTTGCGAAGAAGCGGATTCACCATATGGCCGTCGTCAAAGGGGCCATTTCCAGGTGAAAAAGATTTCAAGAATGTAGAGTGGCTGATTATGACCACTCTCTCTTGAGCCAGCAGGCTTTTAACGTAGTCCGACCAGGTCCGACCCCGAATCACCTTTCGACAAAACCATTTCCATTGTCAATCTCCTGCACTAGAGTAACTCAAGTCTCGCACCCCCATTCTTCTAAAGGTCATTCCATATGAAAACCGCTACAGACTAGTAAAACCGGCACAGAAAGGCTTCTCATGGTTCGAAACAGGCGGAAGGATGCCGCCCCGTCCACCTCTGCGGAATATTTTCCAGAGACAAATCATATCCTGAAAAACAGCGAATTTTCCACGTTGGCAAGCCGGTGGACTTTCGCCCGAGCTGGATGTGAACGGAAATGCAGGTTCGTGTGCCCGCTGTTGCCCCAACCAAGAAATATCCCACGATGAATAATAGACCAAGGGTAGGAAGTTAGAGCACCAGAAAGTATTCTTAAAGGGCCTACCTCGAGAAACTCGACCCATCCGGCAATGTGATGGGACCTGCATCATTGCACACGGCTCCTCCAGTGCCGCGCCGGCGGGCTGACGGCAAGTAACCAAGCAAGGATGCCATAACACCATCACTGCTGTGAGTTCAAAAGAGACGCCCCTTCTACTACCTTCGAAAAGAAAATAGCTCTTATTTAATTTCTTTTTTTAACCGAATGCTTTTACGAGGCACAACCGGCGCGTATTCCCGAACACGGAAGTAGACAGAGAGAACCCGATCTGATCCAGTTTCTTTAGCCGTTTAGGTATTTTCCTGCAACGGAAGGTGAGGAGAACACTTTGAGTCGCAATTTGTTCCTGCTCGTTGGATTGCTTGCTTTTTTTCTGGGGTTGGCGGTCCCGGCACAATCCTGCACTTACTTTTTTTTAAAAGCCCAAGACGGCGGCGTCGTATCTGTCCGCGCCCAGGAATTCTACAATAGGCTTGGAGCGCAACTGCAAATGATCCCACGTGGAACGCACTACATCGTCGAGGCTCCGAAAGGTATAAAGGGTCTTCAGTGGAAATCGAAGTACGGGGTCGTAGCCGTTTCGGTGTTGGGCGATAAAGATGTTCTGTGTGACGCCGGTAACGAGAAGGGACTCTACATTACCACCCTGTGGGCCGACGAGGAAAAGTATCCGAAGGTCAATCGTGGCGATTCCGTCGTAGATATCCGGCACTTCGTGGCTTGGGTAGCAGGAAACTTCGCTACGGTCGATGAGTTGAAAAAGGGCCTGTCCGGGGTGAAGTTGACGGGAGTGTCGCTGGAGGACTTCAACAATGGGCAGACTCCTCCCCTCCACTGGCCCGTGACTGATGCCGGCGGCAACTCGGTCGTAGTGGAGTATGTCGACGGCCAGTTGAAAATCTGGGACAACCGCAGCAACGGTGTTCTCACAAATGAACCAAACCTGGGGTGGCATCTTGATAATCTACGTTGTTTTTACTGCAATGAGGAAAAACGGTCTTTGGGTTCCGACTTGAAGGGACTCCCCGGAGACTACAGCAGCGCCGGTCGCTTTGTGAGAACATCGGCATTGAAGTCCCTCTCCGATCCTCCCAAGGACTCCGAGGAGGCCCTCAATCTGGGTATTCACATTATCAATACAGTGGATATCCCGTACGGACCTCAAGTGTGGAACACTCAGGTACAGTTCACTCCCTGGCACACCCTTTTCGACCACAAAAACCTGCATTTCTATTATCGAACCTATGAGAACCCAAATCTGCGGCGCATAGATCTCAAGCAACTTGATTTCAGTGAGGGAATGCCTGTCCGAACTGTGGAAATGTATGGCAGCAAACCGTACATAGACGTAACCCTTGATTTTAAGAAGTAGCAGGAGATCAATCCACGGACCGTCGAGAATTCTTGAAGATCGCCGGAATAGCGGCCGGTGCTGGCCGGAGTATTGTGTAAGAAGAATCCGGCTTCCGCACGGTGGCCTACAACGCATATCTCCTCGCCAAGAATGAGATCACATCGCAACACTGGGAGGATCTGGACAGAGTCATTGCAGCCATGTTGGAAACGGGTAAGGCCTTGCCTCAGGCGTTCAAAGAGATGGGGACGGGAGGTCTGGGCATAAGCATGGTTGACTGTTAGCTGAACTCGGGAGACACAAAGCTTCACGTGAGCTTCAACGCGTTTGGGCAGCCAGTGATTCCTGGCATTGAAATTTGAATCGCTCAAAAGTTCAACACTTCCGGATCGTATAATGGATTTGGGCAACCCTCGAAAAGAAAGCGGCATAATGAACAGTCACGCTTTCGAGAATGAAGTCATAGAATATTTCGCCTAAAATAGCAGGGGTCAGTTATGCTTAAGATATTTTTCAAAATGCTTTTATGCTTTTTGGCAGGGATGCCATTTATTACCACATCGGCAGCAGCATGTTCTCTAGCCGTATTAAATGGGAATGGCAATATGATAATTGCCCGTACTATGGATTGGAAAACTCCTGATGGAGCTGTAGTAAAGAACTATCCCGATACTAAAAGAAAGGCTCAATTAATTTTACATAATCCCTATGAATGGACGTCCAAATATGGGAGTATCTCTTTCAATTTGATTGAAACCGTTCCTCTTTTGGGAGAAAAAAGCGTTCCAGGTTGCGGGTTGAATGAAAAAGGACTGTATGCTGCCGAACTTTGGGTAACAGGGCCTCCACGTGTCAAATATCCTCTTGATAATAGTAAGCCCTGGTTGACGGCGGCTGAAGTTGTTCAAATGTTATTAGATAATTGCGCAAATGTAGATGAAGCTATAGCGCAGTTTAATAGAGTAAGCTTAGAAGGCTTTACATTATTTAATTCACTCGATATGTCATTAGATTTGCATTATTTTGTGGCGGATAGTTCAGGTAAAACTGCCATCTTAGAGTACCCTAACGGACACAGGAACGTCACAGTATCACCTTCCCATAATGTAATGACAAACAATTTCATGAATGCTAGCAACGCTGGTTTGATAAAATTCAAAGGTTTTGGCGGTACTCAAGATATTCCCAAAGTTATCCCTTTTATTGAGAAAACAAGTCTAATGCGCTTTGTGTTAGCGTGTGATTCGCTTGTCAAGTTGCAGGATTCAGGACAGGTTACTATCGATTCTGGGTTTACGTTGTTAGATCGGATCAGTACTTTAAATAGCCCTGTTACTGCTGGAGGCATGCACCAAATTACAACTCAATGGTCTATAGTTTATGACATGAAAAAGAAAATAATTACTTATACATCATCACAAAATTCCAACAAGCGAAGTATTAATATGTCAAATCTCACTTTTCCAATGCAAAGCACTAAGGAAAAACGAATATCTGTGCAATCGGCGGATGTTGGAAATATCACTAATACTTTTTCAGATTAGTTTTCGGCTTAAAAAGGAATGGGGTAATGAGAAGATTGAATCTGATTTCCATTGCAGGCGTTGTTTTTTGCTCACTGATCCTTATTTCCGGAAATGCTGCTGCAAAGCAGGGCAAGAAAGCGTTTATAAATGCCGGCGTTTATACAATGGATTCGATTAACCCATGGGCTGAGGCGGTTGTAATTGAAGGCCACTACTGTCCGGTTAATTTCCGAACAAATTCAACTGGTTCCCAGCACGAACTGTTTCAGTAGGTTGCTTAAGAGCCTCGGAAACAAGCGATATAATTGGCTTTTTCTCGAATATGTTGACCTCCAGAATTTGTAACAAGGTGTAGAGGGAGCATTGGATACCGAGCCGTTTTTTCGCGATTGCCACGAGCAGGTAAACGCATAACCCGACCCATATTTGGCTCTTCACTGCGTTCACGGAGGTGCCATAAAACGACTTGATCCGCAGGTGCTGTTTGATCCACTTGAAAAAAAGCTCCACTCCCCAGCGCTGCTTGTAAACGTCGGCAACCGTTTTTGCCGGGATGTCAAAATTGTTGGTGAGAAACACCAGACGTTTCTTTCCTTCTCTGTCAACATAACTGACTCGGCGCAACCGCTCCGGGTAAGCCTTTTGGGATTTCTGCGTCGCCAGGGCAATCACCTGGTCGGCCATGATGCCTGCTTCTTTATCTTTTGGTGAAGAGTAAAGCCGCTTGAATTTCAAGTTCTCTTTTGCCCGAATGACAAAGAAGGCACCCTGTTTATGTATGGCGTACAACCGGGCGAAGTCGATATAGCCGCGATCCATCGTGTATATGGCGTCCTCGCTAACCGGCATCTCATCGAGCATCCTGACATCATGGACCTTGCCGGTTGTAACCGCGACGAACGTCGGAATTGAGCCTCGCAAGTCAATTAGCGTGTGCATCTTAACTGCCGCCTTCGTTTTCCGAAATTCGGCCCATGGAAACAGGGAGAGGCACAGATCAAGCGTTGTTGAGTCGAAGGCATACAGCGGTTGCTTCAACTCGATAGCAAGAGGCTCATCCCGGTAAAGCGCCTGAGCGATGCCAATGAGCACGTGACCGAGGTCCTGGAAAATGCGGTATTCGCGACGTTCATTCGCATCCGCAAGAGTCGTTCGGGAAACTGAACCGCGAAATCCGACATGGTAGAGTTTGTCCCGATGAGAATTCAGGCATGTTTCAATGTCCCGCAAACTTTCGCGTCCCGAAAGCTGGGCGTATGACAGACAAAGGAACTGATCGAACGTGGTAAAAGATTTGGCCCAATGCTCCCCTCGATATCGACGAACGCAGAGATTAAAGTCATGCCGGGGGAGAAACTGAAGCAATTGCCTGAAGACGTTTTTGCCGGAATTCATGGATACCCTCCCAATGTATTGGGGTAATCCCAACAACGGCACTACCAGGGATCATTTGTAGGTAAACGTCCAAAAAACGACCGTTTTCCAGACACTCGTCTCATCTCCTTGTGCCCCGCGCCACACCGTGATAAAAACTCTGTTCAAAAAACAAGATACAACAAGATGCTGCACTGCTGACTTTCTGAACAGGGAGAAGAAATGCTCGTCGGTTACGCGCGTGTGTCCACCCAGGATCAGAATCTTGATCTGCAAAAGGACGCTCTTGCTCAGGCGGGATGCGAAAAAATAGTCGAGGACCGGCTTAGTGGGTCTGTGGCCACCCGACCCGGGCTCGACAGAATGTTCGACATTTTGAGACCGGGAGACACCTTGGTGGTCTGGAGATTGGACCGTCTCGGCCGTGGGCTGAAGCATTTGATCGAGATCGTAACCGATATGGAGACGAGAGGGATCGGGTTTAAAAGTCTTACGGAGGCGATCGACACGACAAATACCGGGGGAAAGCTGGTCTTTCACATCTTCGGCGCGTTGGCCGAATTTGAGAGGAACGTCATACGAGAACGTACCAGGGCGGGGTTTGCAGCCGCCAGGGCGAGGGGCAGACAGGGAGGGAGGCCGAAGGCCCTCGACGGAAAGAAACAGGAGGCCCTCGTTTCACTCTATAAAGAGAGAAAACACACCGTCGGCGAGATCTGCAAGATACTCGGAATCTCACGCGGGACATTTTACACCTACCTCAATGGCGCCTCATCTTCACATTCATGACATACATCCGGTGAACGGCCATCAATTGGTGAGATCGAACATGATTCCCTCTGAACAATTTACCGAAAAGTGGCTTCTGTTACCCGGCGAACGGACGCTTTTGGCCAACCGCACGGCTCACGGTCGCATAGGGATGGCCCTCTTTCTGAAATTCTTTCAAGAAAAGGGGCATTTCCCCGCTAAGCGTGAGGACATTCAAAAAGAAGCCGTCGACTATATGGCCGTTCAAATCGGAGTTTCTCCCGACGCGTGGCACGATCTGGCGTGGGAAGGTCCGACTATTAAACGACTTAGAGCCGAGATCCGGCAATGGCTCGGCTTTCGGGAGGCGACCGTTGCCGATGCCGATGCGGCCGAAGCGTGGTTGATAGACGAGATTTTGGATCGGGAACATCGCACGGACCGTCTCAAAGATGCCGTGGCGGGGCGGGGCCGGAAGCTTTGCATCGAACCTCCGGCCGCCGAACAGATTCGCCGGCTGGTCGGCTCGGCCGTCCAACGTCATGAAACGCGCTTCTGCGAAGCCGTCTCCGGGCAGTTGGATTCGGCGACAATGATCCGACTCGGCGCCCTGCTTGAGATCGACCCTTCCAGGAAAGACGAAGAGGGATGGACATTGTGGCACACCCTTAGAGAGGAACCAGGCAAGGCCGGATTGGACAGCGTGAAAGAGGCCGCTTCCAGGCTGCGGTTGCTGCGCAAGGTCGGGCTTCCGGAGGAGCTGTTCCAGGGGGTGCTGCCGAAACTTATCGAACGTTACGTCAAGAGGGCCGCCGTAGAGGAGCCTTTCGAATTACGCCGTCACGCCGGGCCGCTCAAGGCGACTCTCATGTCGGCTTTTCTCCATCGCCGAACCGAAGACCTCACTGACCACCTGGTGGATCTTCTGGTGGAAACGGTCCACAAGATAGGCAAGGGGGCTGAAAACAAGATAGACGGCAGCCTGGAGAGAGCGCTTCAGAAGAAGGCGTCCGGTAAGATAGGGAAGCTGTACCGAATGGCGAAGGCCTCCGTCGAGGAGCCGAAGGGAGCGGTGGAGGACGTAATCTTCCCCGTGGCTCCGGAGCAATGGCTCCTCGCGCTTATCGAAGAGGTCGAAACGAGCTCCGACTACAAAGGAAAGGTCAGGAGGGCTTTGCACCGCTCCTATCGGGCCCACTACCGCCCGATGCTTCCGGATCTTTTGAACAATCTTGAATTCAGGTGCACGAACACTCGGTATCAACCGATCATGGAAGCTTTGAAGGTCTTGAAGGCGCATCTGCACCACAAGGGTTCCACCTATCCCAGGAGGGTTCAACCTCCTTTGCAATGCATTGTTCCGTCCGACTGGATGTCGTTGGTGGTCGATGGGGAGGGGAAACAAAGAAAAATCAACCGGACCGCCTACGAGATCTGCGTTTTGAAGGCTCTCAGGGAGCAGCTTCGCTGCAGGGAGATTTGGGTCGTCGGAAGTAGGCGGTACCGCGACCCCGAAGAGGATTTGCCGCAGGATTTCGAGGAGAAACAAGCCGCCTACTACGAGGACCTTGGAATCCCTCTTGACGCAAAGGCATTCACAGCCGCGCTCCGCGAGGAATTGACCCGCCATCTGAAGGCGTTGGACAGGGGCATGCCCAGCAACCCCAAGGTGAAAATTCTCCGCAAGAAAGGCGAGCACCGGATTTCGATATCCCCCCTGGAGCCCAGGCCGGACCCTGAGAACCTTGCAATTCTCAAACAGGAGGTGAACCGGCGCTGGTGGGGGACGAGCCTTCTCGACGTGCTCAAGGAGACGGACCTGCGCATGGGCTTCACACAATGCCTGCGTAGCGGAACCGAACACTCCCGCATGGACGAAACAACCCTTCAGCGAAGGCTTCTGCTCTGCCTCTTTGGCCTTGGCTCCAACACCGGCATAAAAAGCATGGAATCCAGACCTGCGGACGACTATAAGGATCTTCTGTACGTACGGCGCAGATTCGTTTCCGCAGAGGGACTGCGCCAAGCCACCGCCAGGGTGGTGAACGCCACGCTCGCCGCGCGGCTGCCCCGGATCTGGGGCGAGGCCACGACCGCCTGTGCATCGGATTCCAAGCAATTCGGGGCCTGGGACCAGAACCTTCTCACTGAATACCATTTGCGCTATGGCGGCCGCGGTGTCATGGTTTACTGGCACGTCGAAAAAAAATCCACATGCATTTATTCCCAGCTTAAGCGAGTATCCTCCTCGGAGGCGGCCTCCATGATCGAGGGCGTGTTGCGCCATTGCACGGATATGGAGGTGAAAAGACAGTACGTTGACAGTCACGGCCAAACCACGGTGGCCTTCGCCTTTTGCCATCTGCTTGGTTTCGAGCTTATGCCGCGACTGAAAGACATCAGCCGCCAAAAACTCCACAAAGCAGAGGCCAGTCAAGTATTTGCGAACCTGGAGCAGGTGATGGCGCCCCGGGCGATCAACTGGGAGTTGATCGAAGAGTGGCTAGACGCCATGGTGAAGCACGCGGCGGCCCTGAAACTGGGCATGGCCGACGCGGAGAGCATCCTCCGGCGCTTCACGCGCAACAACATCCAGCACCCGCTGTACAAGGCGCTTTTTGAGCTGGGCAAAGTCATCAAAACTATCTTCCTCTGCCGCTACCTGTCTTCTAAGGAGTTGCGGCGGGAAGTCCACGAAGGCCTCAATGTCGTGGAGAGTTGGAACAGCACGAACGGGTTCATCTTCTACGGGAAGGCTGGCGAGCTCGCCACAAACCGCCGGGAAAACCAGGAGGTCAGCTTGCTTTGTCTGCACCTGCTCCAGGCAAGTCTTGTCTATATCAATACGCTCATGATCCAGGACGTGTTGGGCGATGCGAAATGGTTGGAACGGATGACGATCCGTGATCTGGCTGCCCTTAGCCCTCTGATAACTCAGCACATTAACCCTTACGGCCGATTCGACCTGGATATGGACGCTCGGATTTCGATTAGCCAGGCAGCTTGAGCTTGTTTTGTTACAGTTGGCGGCTGGTAGTGCGAATGTTGGGGTTACCCCTACTTGCGTGATGGATCCGACTGCGGGGTTCACTATGTCGAGCATTCAACGTTTGCCCGTCGATTCAATGGCCGTTTTTCCTTTTCGAACCATAAGCACCCAAAGCGCCAAGGGTAGAATATACTGCCCACAGATGGTTATTCCTGCGCCGATCCTCTCAGCGGGTTCATTATGAAAGTACGCTATCAGCACATTGCAGACCCGGAAGATGATGTGCAAAATGAAAATGGCTGTCTGCCCTACCGCAAGTGTTCGGAGCCTTCGCCTCAGAGGCTGAGTTCTAGTAGCGAGCACCAATCCGGTAAAGGTCACAACATTGAAAGTCTGGTAATAGATTGCGTGCTGGTATTTCATCGCAAACCGATAACCGAAGAGCGAAAAAAGTCCGGTCACAACGTGGTCTGTGAGCTTCACGTATTCCCTGTTCAGGGGAATCCATAAAAGAAAGGGAGTGCTGGTGAAGGCAAAGAATCGGATGAAGAATGTGAGAAGATCCTGATTTCGAGTAGCTTCCTCCGAGGACATATTGATCCATGCCAGGCAGACGGCCAGGACAAAAAGGACCATCAACACCTGTCCAAAATAAACATGTACAACCTCGAAGAGACTACGGCTTTTAACTCCTATGGCGAATACAGCCGCAATGCGCAGGATGTTTCCGGCATGTAGCACGGCGATTCCGGGGGGCAGTCCAACGAGCTTCTGCCGCAACGCAGTGGGGTAGGCTACAACGAAGGAGAAGAATAGAATGCCCATATAGAGGGTTGAGCATTCGGTTATAACGCTGATGGCAAAACCGTCCTGGCTCAGAGTACGCCCATAGAGCAAAGGGTGCATTCCAACCAGATTCAAACAGTAGGCGGCCATGCGAGCGGTATTAACATTTAGCCAATCGAAAGCGGACTCCGGCAGCCAGATTGAAAAAGCAAACAGACTCAAAGAACAAACAACGAACGTAAGAAGCAAGCCTGGAGAAAACTTCAGATTTGGCGAGGGATCATGCTCCGTGGCGACTGCCTTAATCGTCCGTTTACGCTTATGGGCGGCTGTTTTTCTACTCACATTATCCCTGGCCTGGGTAAAAACACAGTTCAACTCGATTCAGGTTTTCCCCATTGCGACAGCCACTGACAGCAAACAAGCCCAAGGTCCAATGTAGAAAGCCTTTTTGGGAATATTTTGACTGGGGGAAGATCGGTGTCAAGCGCTATTCGATGTCCTTCGACAGGAAGATTACCCAGGTCTTCTGCCCTTTTTAGTCTCTATCGCCTGTAATTCCGCTGGTTTCCTATTCTTGATACTCATTTGAATGTCGATTGATAAGGCGGATCGCATCAAAAATGTAACTTTATATTCAACAATGTAACTTTCCCGTCATGATTTCGTCGCTTCTGGCTGCGACTATTAATTTGGGATTTCTGTAGAGTTAATCGTAATAAAGATTGCTTGCGAATCTCTGCCGATTGGACACGCGGGTACCTTGCTGACCTTGTCGTGATATAGGGACCAGAGTGGCCATACATAAAGGGTTCATCCAGATTGCGTGTACCGTATGAATGGACGATCATGTCTGGGCTTTTTTGGAGCAGCGGTGGGCTCGAAAGGCATTCCATGTATCAAATTACCGCCATGGTACCACTTACTTGTTCCATGTATCAAAGCACACCTATTGAAAAAGCCAAACCCATCGTAAGGTGGGGACGGAAAGCCACGGGTCTCAAGAGATAGCCGGGTTACCTTGATTGGGTAACTCGGCTTTTTTCGGTTACGGTGCTTTGCTGACTTTACAAAGGTTTTCACCTATAGCGTCTGGCAGGAGGGGGTATGAGGGCAGTAACGAGAAGCATTCTGTTTTTCTGGCTGGTTCTGATCATTACGGTCCCGGCCATGGGCGCAGGTTCAAGTTACAGCACGAGCGCCAACAGGGCGGTTGGGTGGTTGTCATCCCATCAGAACAGCGACGGCAGTTGGGGGGCAACCGAGGATGTAAAGCTTCTCTATACGGTTGAAGCTGTTATGGCGCTTCGATCCGTGAGCCAGCGCACATCAGCCTATTTTGGTGGTATTGCATGGCTTGAAAATCATTGTGCTCCAAATGTTGACTATGAAGCGCGCCGAATGCTCGCACTTGCTACCCACGGCGATAATGTCCAGACCGATCAGTCGTATGTTCAGACCGCGCAGATGCTAACCTTGCCGGGGAATAGCGGATGGGGACTGACCGGAGACTACCAGGGATCGCCTCTAGACAGCGCTGTGGCGCTCCTGGCCTGTTGGCAGTTGGGAGTAACAACTAACGTGCAGTCGGCCTCGAACTACCTTAAAAGTGCACAAATCACAGGGACCGATAGCGGATGGCCCGTGGCCCAAGAGACCACAAGCGATCCGGTGACAACCGCTTTTGTGTTGCAGGCGCTCACAGGTTACAAGTCCATGGATTCAACCCTTTCCACGACGATTGCCTACGGAGTTTCGGCACTGTCAGCAAATGTGGGCACTTCTTCGCCGACACACGTCCAGGCTTTGGCGGCGCTCGCATATTCACGGGCAGGTTATACGTCCAACCGCAGCCACGCTGCTAAACTCGCTGTCTACGGCCCAGTCAACTGACGGCAGTTGGTCGCAGGATATCTACGCCACCGCCGTTTGTGCAAGAGCCATGGCTGCTGCGGCTGGAACCGACGCATCAAGTCTTTCGACTACAGTGTACCTGGTGGACCCAAATCTCAGGGCTACGATCAACAAAACGCTCGGAAAAGATAGCATGGACACGCTGACAAGGGGCGACATGGCCGGCCTCACTCTCTTTGACAGCAGAAAATATGGGCATATCCGATCTGACAGGTCTTGAGTGGGCGACCAACTTGACTTTCGCGGATTTACAGAACAACAATATCACCTCAATTGCTCCCCTCTCAGGTCTTACCAACTTGACAACCCTGGAGTGGGCGGGAAATCCGGGTAATACGCCACCGGCAGGAACTCCCGTACCTGCAATGTCATGGCCTGTCATGCTCATCACTGTACTTCTCCTTGCTGGATTCCTTTGGGTATCGCACAGGAAGAAGGGATCGCTGATAACCCGTTGTCTTTTTCTGGCGCTTATTTCGCTATCTCTAATGCAGCCTGCCTATGCCTTCGACTCGAAGGAGGCGCGTAAGGCAGGTCTGGAAGCTGATAAAGTTCAGAAGATTCAGGCTGTCAGTCAGGCGGTGCTGGCGACAAAGCGCGCTGAGCCTCCAAGTGAGGCCATGGAGAATTTGCGCCAAGGATTGGCCGATTTACGTCAAGTTGTCATGGGGGTACATGACGGCGTGGTAAAGCCGGGGAATGAGGCTAAGGTTCCGGCAAAAGGTGGCAAAAGTGTAGTCACCGACCAGATTGAAAGAGACGTTCGCTCGGCCCTTAAAGAATTGCGCAAGCGGCGGGAGGCGGTGGAACTGGATGTCGAGGAGAGCGCGGACGTGCGGGACCATACTGTTGAGCGAAACCTGGTGGTCAAAGTGCAGGAGTTGGAAGGTGAGGTGGAACAGGCACTTCAAAGCCCGGTCGAGAATCGGGCGGAAAACATCCACGCTTTGAAGGACCGTCTTGAGATCAAGCGCCTCTCTCCGGCAATGCCAGCAAAAGAGACGCCTACCATGTCAACCATAGTGCGCCACCGGGAGAAATAGCCATGAAGAATCTCTTTCCGTGTAAAACGAATATGATGAAGACGGTTTTTGCGGTGCTGGCGGTAGCAATCATACTCGCGTCGGCTACGCAGGTCTTTGCTGCCTCAAGCGACATCGGCGAGACGGCTGAGATTGTATTTACTTCCGGCTCCATGGACGCGAACGACTACCAGTACTTTCAGTCAGAGATGGCGCAGGTTTCCGGTCCTGTCAAAACCTATGAATATCTGCGCAACAACGCAGACTTCCTGCTCTATCACGGCTCAAGGAGCGGTTCCATAAACAGCTTCATGGGTCTTCGCGGAAATGACGTGGACCTCGCATCGGCTCTTATCGCCATGTACCGTTACCAGGGTATACATTCGCGGTATGTGGTGGGCACGGTCCGCGTTGCGTCAAATCAGGTCATGAACTGGGTCGGAGTGAAGAACCTCGACCTTGCAGTGGCCGTCATGAAGGACCAGGGAATTCAGAACGTTGCGCTCAGTACCGACAGAAGCACCGTGGATTTCGAACACGTGTGGGTTGAAGCAGAACTACCTTTCGGGAACTATCGAGGCGCAGGGACCGAGGCTCAGACGATCAATTGCGGTACGGACCCAACCAAATGCCACTGGATTTCCCTCGATCCATCTTTCAAGCAAAAAGTATACAACGACCAGGGGATCGACCCATATAGCTCTCTTCAGTTCGACTACACGAGTTACTACAACGCCATCAAAAACACCGATACGACACGGACGAACAAGAACCCTCTTGAGATATATGAAGAACAGATTCTCGCCTGGCTTCAGACCAACTATCCGGGTAAGACTCTTGAAGACGTAACTTACACGGGCGCTATCACCCCTTTGCAAAACTTGATCCTTCCCGCTTCACTCCCTTATACCATTGTCAATACTCCACGCCGGTACAACTCGGTCGCCGATCATGACGCGGCGGTGCCTGCAACCGAACCCAAGAAGTGGGGAAAGAACGTCACCATCAACTTCTACCTTGTGGGGAACATCAGCGGCGGCGGAACACTCACCATAAACGTTAACATGGGTCCCGTGCTGGTCTCGGACCTTGCGACAAAGAGGCTTACGCTTACCGCCGAAATAAACGGCAGCATACCGAATGTCGTCTTGCGGCTGGCCGGAACGGAGATCGCCCGTCCGATAAGCGGCAGCGGGTCGATTGGGGGTTATACCCCGGCATACGGCGACCCCTTCACAATTACCGCCAGCATGGATGGCGCACCTGCCCCGACCTCATCCGGGACGGATCAAACCATTACAGCCGCGTATAACGGCATCATCGGTGGCTACTACTTGGTGGCCGCAGGCGGCGAAACTTCCAACTGGACCCAAGTGCACCGCGCAGCCAATGAACTTCTCGCATCCGATCAGCAGTACAAAGTCGTTTTTAACACGTCCGAATCCGGCTGCCAGTCCGACGGAACGAACTGCACTCCCTATGTGGACATAAATGGCACCGGCGTTTATTCCGCAAACGATCCCAAGCTACTAGACGATAAACCTGCCCTTGACGCCCTCACAGGCGGGCTGCTCCAGGTCGCGGCAATGCAGTATTACGCCAAGTACCGCGACAGCATCGGTCTTCTCGATCAGCTAAACCATGTCAAGACGCCAATTTCGGGGTTTCTCGGCGTGGTGAGCACAACCCACCAGGTAGAATACATAAGCGGAACTGCCTTCTCGGTTCTTCCGGGAGGGTTGCTCATTGACATGAGGGGCATCCAGGTGAACGGCTCCTGGCGCATCGACCAGCCCGCCTTGTATTCGAGCACCCACTTCCTGCTTGCGGGCCACGTCGGATCGTCGCTTGAACACGAAATCTGGCAAGAGCTTACGGGCTATGATGCAGTATCTACGGTTCGAGGCATCCAGATGGCGCTGGCCCAAGGCGCAAGCCTTATCAACCCGATAAAGAACTCTACTTCGGATACCCTGCCCAGCCTGTACGCATCCTTGGGTTTCGGGAGTTCCGTTCCATTGGGATTTACCTACAAGGCGTTCACACTCTGGACCACGGCCCCGTCCACCTGGACCAATTCGGTACAGGGGAGCGAATTCGATCTCTTCAAGAGCGTGATTAATACGAGCACGAGTTCAAACCGCCTTCCATCGGCGGAATATCAGTACTCCACAACAAGCGGCCTTTATGGATGGGTCAACTGCGTGAACACCCAGGTGAGCCAACTCACCTCCTATGGCAACCAATCGGTTAGCGGCAGCACGTGCGACGGCACCCCTTTCAGCGGGCCTGCATCGACAGTTCTAACAACGGTGGTGAAGCCCGATTACTTCAATACGATCATACCCCAGGGCATCGGACAGGATTTCTTTAATTACTTCGACAGAAACCAGGGGTTCGTTTCGACCGATTATGTCTACAGGGCCGCTCCGCCCACCACAAGCCAGCATTCGACAAGTTTTGTGGTGGGGGTCAGAAACGACCTGTACTATCGCGACATAACCCAGGGATGGGTGGAATACCTGCTCCCCTCCACGCAGACCACCGGGAGCACCTACCGCTTTACCGTGTATCTCAGGGAGTATTATGATACGGCCACGGGCGAACTCGGAGCGCAAACCTTCGGAATAATCAACAACAGCCTCTCCGCGGGCGGAGGCTATGTGGACGGCAGCGCGTGCTTGAAGGCGGCCAATTCAATCGTTGGCACATCGAACTTTCTACCCACCTTCAATAACGCCGTCTTTACCGACAAGAATACCGTCTCCCAGACGAACAACGACATAGTGAAGACCCCATCGACCAATGATCCGGCCAGCACAGTCACAGGTAACAACTACCATGATGAGACCGATTTCACGATAAAGGGAAGGGGCATCAACATCGCTTTCACGAGGACCTATAATTCCGCGCCGTCGAGCACTGGCCCAAACGGCACCGGTCCCAATCCCCTTGGCTACGGTTGGACCCACTCCTACAACATGAAGCTGATATCAAACGACTACGGCCCATGCCCTAACTGTAGCTGTACCCAGGCGTCACTGAACTGTGACGGCAAAACCGATTCCATAACTTATGTGGACGAACGGGGTGGCCAGCACAACTACCTGGTCAATTCCTCAACCTATGCGGTCACGCCTCCTACCGGTGAATTCGACACGCTTGCCCTGGACAGTCCATCTACCGGCTATTACACCCTTACGTTCAGAAACGGCGTCAAATACGTTTTCCAGGGAACGAACTTAAAGACAACGCCCGGCAAAACTGCGACCCTCTCAAGCATCCAAGACCCATACGGCAACCAACTAAACTTCACATACACGAGCGGGAACCTCACCTCGGTAACCGACAACCTGGGGATTTCCGGAAGGACCGGGCTTGTTCTCACTTATTATGCGTCTAATCAACTTAAAGATATCACCGACTGGTCAGGGCGAAAATGGAGCTACGTTTACGACACTTACGGCAACCTGGCCTCGGTCACAAATCCCCTTCAGAAGATTATCAAATACTCGTATAACCCTGCGAGCACTCACAACCTTAGCCTCGTCACGTTACCGGAAGTGCGGAGTGGCACCCCCGTCACTACTTCCTATTCATATTACCAGAACGGCAAAACCTTCCAGGATGCCGACGCCCTTGGAAACACCGAGACGCTTGACTTTGATCTGTATCGCAAGATCACCCGCGTGACAGACCCTCGCGGCTTCATCCGCCAGTACGAGTATGACCAAAACGGACTGATGACCAAGATGACCGAGGCGGACAACGGAATACTCATGTTCGGCAACAATCTCACCGACCTTTTACGCAACCAGAAAACGGACGCGCTTGGCTACGCAACGAAATACTCTTACAGAAACGACCATACCACAACGGGTTCGAGCGACACAGGGGGCAACGTGACACAGGAGCAGGATCCGCTTTCCAACACCCTGCAATATACTTATGGGGTCTACGACCAGGTGGCCACGGCAAAAGATAAAGACGGGAATACCCGCACAATGGCTTATTACTCGACTACCAACCCTTCTACCGGGGCTGTTGCGGGAAAACTTCAAAGCGTCACATTGGGCACTCTTAACGGCACTTCGAATGTGGTTTTGCGGACCTATACCTACAACCCGGACGGGACCGTAAAGCAGATGGTCGAATATATCGACCCGGCAAATCTTTCGCGGCAAAGGATTACGAACTATACCTATCAAAGCGCGAGTAACGGGCTGAACCTCCAAAGTGTCGCGGTAACAGGCGCAACGCAAGGAATGACGGTAACCACCAGCTACACTTACGATACCCTTGGGCGAAAGCTGACTTCGACTCTTTCCCGCCGAAAATCTTCCACCGATCCGACTATCGTTTCGCTCACGACGACCTACCAATATGATGCCCTCGACAGGATCACCCAAGTGACCGATCCGGTTGGAAACTATGTCGTGACCGTATATGATGGCGACAACAAGGTGAGCCAGGTAAACGGATACTATTTGAAATCGGATGGCGTCACTTATGACAGCCGGATGGGAATCAGCGTCAAAGCCTACGATGCCGCCGACCGGCTGATTTCCGATACGGACATCTACGGGAACGTTACGCAGTATGCGTATGACGCAGCTGGAAATCTCATCCAGACAACCGATCCAAACGGGCATGTTACGACCTACCAATACGACGCTATGAACCGGCGAACGGCGGTAATCGATGCGAACGGCTTCAAATCGCAGACAGTTTATGACCTTGCCGGAAGGCCGATACAGGCGATAAATCCTTTGGGGAAAATTGTCCAGACCGCCTATGACGCGCTTGGGAGGCCGCTGACAATTACCGATCCTATGAGCGGAAAAACCACATTCACATACGATGGGAACGGGAACGTTTTGACGACAACCGATGCGAACGCGAACACCGGGGTGCAGCCCAAAAACAGCTATGGCGTAACGGTTTACAAACAATATGATGAACTAAACCGCGTAAAGCTCGAAGTGGACGCCTTGAACGGGCAGACCAAGTACACTTACGATCTTCTCGGCAACATCACGAGCATAACCGATGCGCAGAACAACATAACTTACTTCGACTATGACGACCTTGGAAGGCTCATCGATGTCAAAGACCCGCTTTATGCCACCACGGGAAAGGCTACGGTCTTCACTTATGATGAGGCGGGAAACGTGCTCACCCGAACTAATCGTTCCGGGGCGCAGGCGGTCTATACTTACGATCTTTTGAATCGGCAAACGAATACACAGTACACATCAACAGCCGGAACCGTTTCGGAGACAACCTTATATGATATCTTCGGGAACAAACAGAGCGCCGCCAATGCGGATGTCACCTATACCTTCTATTACGATCTCAAAAACCGGCTCACTCAAAAGACCGACAGCAGGGTGGGCAAAAGCATCTACTTTGCTTACGATAATGCAGGAAACATTAAATCCAGTCAGAAGTACGACGGCTCTACAACATTTTTCACGTATGATTCGGCAAACAAGCTGATCTCGGAGACAAATCAGAACTTTCTCCAAACTTCATACCAATACGATGCGGCTGGAAGACTTTTGAACCGTATCGAGTCGAATGGGGCTATGACCGGGTACACCTATGACGATGACAACCGGCTCTTGAGCCTCACAAACACGAGCGCAACGAACACGGTGACCAGTACCACTTACCTGAGAGACTGGCTTGGAAACATAACGAGCCAGACGGATTCGAGCGGAATAACAACTTTTGTCTATGATGCAGACTACCGGCTGACTTCCGCGACCTATCCAAACTCCTCTAACAGCCAGTCATTTACATATGATAAAGTCGGCAACCGGCTAACCAAAACCATGGCGGGAACCACGCTCGCGTACGTCTATGACGTGGACAACAGATTGAAGGAGATTCACCAGGGGACTTCAACCGGTCCGCTCCAAAATAGCTTTACATACGATGACGACGGGAACCGCACAGCCAAAAAAGACGGTTCCGGCAATATCGTCCAGAGCCTTGCCTACGATCCCAAGGGCCGTGTCAAGACTATCGCCACCAACGGGGTAGGCATAAGCACCACACTTACCTACGACCCGATGGACTACCGTATCGCCAAAACCGACAGTAAAGGCTCCCTCTCTTATCTCCTCGAAGGGGAGCGGATCGACGCGATAATGAGCGGCTCGCAGTTTCAGGCCACCTACCTGCGCGGATCGGTTGTGGACGAGGTGGTGAACGGGTTCCAGTATAATACGAGCGGCGTTTGGACCAACTATAACTTTCACCACGATATGCTTCAGTCAGTAGTCGGCCTTTCCGGCCACAATGGAACCATCCTCCAACTCACGACCTACGGTCCCTTCGGCGAAAAGTTCACGGATGTGGGCGGGAACAGCAACAATTGCCTCGGCTGGACGGGACGCGAACACGACCCTGACACTGGGCTTATTTATTTCCGCGCACGCTACGAAGACCCGGCCACGGGCGGGTTTATCAGTGAGGACCCGCTTGGGTTTAAGGCTGGAGTAAATTTTTATGTGCTAGCAAAAAATAACCCTATCAACAAGAATGACCCAACGGGGCAATATGTAGGTATAGATGATGCGTGGTTTGCAGGGGGTGGTGCAGTTATCGGTCTGGCTTCACAGGGTATTCATGATCTGATGTCATGGAAATTGAGCAGTTGGAAGGATTATACCGCCGCAGGGGTAGGCGGCGCGGTGGGCGGCGAAGCTTTGCTTTATTCACCTTTTATACCTGGCGGACCTTTCACTGCCGGTGCCGCAGGCGGTCTTGCCACAAATCTTACGAAGCAAGCTCTGTATTCAGCAACCGACTCTAATTACAACTGGGATTATGCCAGCACCGTATTCGATACCACTGTGGGCGCGGCGACAGGTTTCATCGGTGATATCCAGATTCCGGGCATCTCGGCTGGGAGAGGCAGTTTCAACTCCATCTTCAACCAAATGTCTACCAAATTAGAAAACGGAACCATCTCAAGTTTGACGGATACAACTGCGGCAAAAATGTTTGCGGGAAAGACTACAGAGTCTGGAGTATTACCCGCTACAGTTGGGACAGACTTTGCGAGCGACGCATACGACTGGACTAAGAGCCAACTGACTGACTCCGAAACATCTGCGGCTGGCGGAGGTTTCTTGATTTATCCGAATAAGCCCAATAATAACATGTCCATAAATGTCTATTCGAAATAGCGGAGACCATGAATGAAATCGCGGGCGGACTTATGGAATACTCCCGGTCCAGTAATTAGTCAATTTGCCGCGAGCGACACTTAGGACTGGCTAAAAGCCAACCGGCGGAATCCGAAACACCGTTGGCTGGCGGTTTCTTGATTTGTCCAAGCAAGACGGATAACAACATGACGCGAGCTGTGTATGCAAAATAATCTCAAGACCGGTTCGGCAACCGTGAGACTGCGTGCCAAGAGGTTCAACCCGCTAATTGGAATTCTCCTCGTGTTGGTTGCATTTCAAGCATTCGTGGCAATTAAGCTCTTTACCGAAGGAAGGGGGGTGTCGCCGGGTTTGCCCCTTATATTGGGGGTCACTGCCTTCTTCTACGCTTGTTTTGCCGGGGCGTGGATTGATGTATCGCCTAGTAAAATCACTGTAACTAAGTTCTTCTGGTCCAAACGGTCAATACTGCGATCTGAGATCACCGGTTGGGCCGTCAAGAGTGGTTGGAAGGCTGGCGACAGGATAAAAAATGTACCGTATAGACGGCTGGAGATTTACACCGGAAAGGGGTCGCAGCCATTCATGGTGGGAATCAAGCCCTTCAACAGAGAGGACATCCGAAGATTGACTGATCTCTTGCCCAAAAATAACGGCGCAAAAGCATGATAACGTTTGTCTCGGGGCACGAGATCCCTTAGCACCGATTAATATGAGATAGCTTGGGCGAGTATAACTTCTTAGCAGGTATTGCGGACTTGAACGGGCTTAAAGTGGGCGGACCTTTCCTGGTGTGCTACCGCCCCAAAGTCCGCAGCAGCAACAACGCAGCAACCCCAAAAAACGAACCATTTAGAATGCCCTACAATTGCCGCGACGTCGGAGCCGCCTGAGAAAGCCCGCGCGCGCGGGTGTGAAAATGAAAGCAAAGGCTCGCTTTTGAAAGATCGGCTCTCCGAGCCCCTTGAAGGAATCCTTAATCCTACCTCAAAGCCGTCTTCAGACCACTCATTGACATTTCGAGGTTTTAGTCAATAACATCCATGTGGGATCACGCCGAAAACAGTCGTTTTGGGGACGTTTACTTACAAATGATCCCTGGTAGTGTCGTTGTTGGGGTTACCCCGTATTGGAAAGGGTACCACCGGGCGAAATTCAAATCGAAAACGAAAAATTATGTCAAAGAACAATAAAAATCCATCAGTTACAGCTAAAGATTAAAATTTTACCGGACAGTAGTGATTGAAGGCAACAAATTCGTTTAGTGGGCGGCACGAAAGGGGCAAAGAAGTTTATCGACAAAAAGACAAAAGTCTTTGACCTGAAAGGACGCATGATCCTGCCGGGCTTTATTGAAAGTCATGTGCATCCGACATTTGGTAGCCTGTTCGCCGATGTTGTGATTCTGAATCAGGATTCGAGCAAGGTACAGTTAATTGCGGATATTAGAAAAGCGGTTGCCGAAAAGAAAGATGAAGACGTCATAGGTATGATGGGATTCAAGGCATCGGTTTTCGGACCTGATGGTCCCACGGCTTCCGACCTCGATGCCATAGAGAGCAACAAGCCCGTTATTGTTCTCGACTACGGCGGGCATTCGGCATGGGTGAATACAAAAGCCTTGCAGATCGGCGGAATTACTAAAGATACGCCCGATCCCGTGCCGGGCGCCCATTACTATAAAAGAGACAAGGACGGCAATCCCACGGGTTGGTGCATAGAGCCGACGACGTTCATACCCATAGTACTCAAGCCAGGTTTGACGGGAGATGTGGTAAGAGCCTCGGAGTTGCTCTAACCTCCGTCTCACAATTCGTACAGCCTGCCATACTTTTGTTTCAGATAAGCGATCAGGTAATCCGCATTCAGGTCTTCCCCCGTAGCGGCCTTAACCAGGTTGCGGGGAAGGCGCAGGCTGCCTTGCGAATGAACGTTTTGCCGAAACCATTCGAGGAAAGGACCGAACTCGCCCGCCTCGAACATTTCCTGCAAATCGCCCAGCTTCTGTTCCGCTTTCGCGTAAAACTGCGCAGCAAACATGTTTCCGAGGGCATAGCTGGGGAAATAGCCGATTGCTCCCGACGGCCAGTGTGGGTCCTGCATTACGCCGTTCGAATAGTCCGGGGGGAGCAGCCGGAAGTACCGCTCCATCCCGGCGTTCCAGGCCTCGGGAAGGTCCTCGGGCTCCAGTTCGCCGCCGATCAGCATCCTCTCCAGCTTAAATCGCAAGATGATGTGAAGGTTGTAGGTAACCTCATCTGCTTCAGTGCGGATCAGGCTTCGATGAACCTGGTTCAGGGCGAAGAGGAATTTGTCGATATCGATTTTGTTCAGCCATGGGAAGTGCTTGCGCGCTAAAGGATAAAAATGCTTCCAGAAGCCGGGCGACATCGCCACCATATTTTCCCACATGCGCGACTGAGATTCGTGGATTGCCATCGATACCGAGCTGCCGCGCGGGGTGCCCCAATGTTCGACCGGAAGTCCCTGCTCGTACAGGGCGTGTCCTGTCTCGTGAATCGAGCTGGATAAGGCCATGACAAACGAGTTCGGATCGAACCGGGTAGTGATGCGAACGTCTCCCGCTCCGATTTTCGAGGTAAAAGGATGAGCCGAGCGGTCCAGCCTGCCTGCGCCAAGGTCGTAGCCCAGGTGGGAGATTATTTCATCGATGAAGATCTTCTGCACGGACTCAGGCGAATCACCCTGTAAAGCGGTGGGGTCAGGTTTTCGGGGGGCGGCTTCGATTTTGTCGAGCAATTCGAAAGTAGCGTCCGCCAGCTTGTCGAAAAGTACCTCGATAGTCCCTGCGTTTTCGCCTGGTTCGAAATTTTCGATCAGTGCATTGTAGATCTCTTCGCCTCCGGTGGAGAGCGCGGAAGCCTCCTGCCGCTTAAGGGTTATGATTTGCCTGAGGTAAGGAAGAAAACCTTTCCAGTCATTTTCGTGCCTGAAGCTTTGCCATGCAAGCTCTGCCCGCGAGGCCGCCTTAGCCAGTTCGACTGCGAGCGCCTCCGGTAACCTGGCAGCGCGGTCGAAGTTTCTTCTCCATTCACGCAGGTTAACGGCTTCGTCGGATAGAGGCTGACCGGGGATTTCCGAGGCTTCGACCCTGGCCAGCATTTCTGCCAACTCCGGATCCGTTGCGCGCCTGTAAAGAAGGGCGGTAATGGCCGCAATTTGTTGCGCCCTGTGCGAATTGCCTCCTTTGGGCAGGTATGTGCGTTGGTCCCAGTTGAGCAGGCTTTTCATCGATTCATACAGGGCGGTGGTAGTGGAGTAATCCAGCAGCCACCGGTATGCTTCTGCGGGTTTCATGAAATCCTCAATGTTCGACTGGTTCGTCGGGCTCCCCGGTCGCCGTATGCACGAGCTTCTCGGCCCATGAGTAGATAAGCCAAACCAAACTTGCAGCCTCGTGTTTTGAGATGATGTCGATCTCCATGTCGTCGTAGCGCAGCATAACGGCGAATGGATTGAGGCGGCTCATCTGCTCGTCAGTAGCAGGTGGCTCAACGCCATATTGACGCAGCAATTGAGCTAACTGGACAAGGTCGTGGGTGCGTCTGGCCTCTATCTGATGTATAAACAAGATAGCTTTGAGCGATTTTTCGATAGCCTGTTGGGCGTGGAAACACACTGTGGCCAAGTCGATATCCGACGCGTCTTTCAAGACGTCAAAGGCTTTGATGTCTCGACTGGCTAAACGGAGTGAACGGCGTGCTTCCTCAATGTGGGGCTTCATATATCGTACGCCCCTCATTGCGCGCCCAGTAGAGCAATGTGCCGGCTACGCGGCTGCGCCGCTCATATTCGGCTTCCGAGTATACCAACACATCCACCCCGGTCCCGACGGGGCCGATAAGCTGGCGCAGGCGCACCATTTCTTCCCCACGGTTGCTCTCTTCGAGGTTGAATAACCATAATATCAAGGTCGGAACCCTCGTCGGCGTCATCGCGTCCGTAGGAGCCAAACAATATTACGCGGCTGGGTTCTGTGGCCGCAACGATACGTTTGACAATCTCCTGCAAAGTTTTCTCGTTAATCATGGCCCCACCTTGAACGGAAGACGAAAATCTCCTCTATCATCTGTCCTCTTTCCTTACGTTCATCAAATCTGTCGTGTTTTTCCAGATCATGATGCAAACGCGTCAAACTTTAACATGCCTGGAGTTGTGACGCAACTGATGCCATGATCATCAAGAGCTCGTTCGGCCAGCCTTTTATCAATGTCATCTTGTTTCGGGTCACCTTGAGCATCGATGTCGATCCGCATGATAGTGGCTCCGAATCGGTTCTTCACCCCTCACTGATTGACTTTTGCCGCCACAGACTTAGTTTTCAGTTGACTCAAGACAGAGGCAAACTCATATAATGTAAAAGAATTTCAACAAATTACATTCTATTGGACGCCCACAAGGGGCTTGGCTACAGAAAAACTGATTTGGCTCATATTCGTCGTCAGAGCACATCGTAGTATAGTCGTAACTAAAAACTAAAAACTAAAAACTAAAAACTGAAACTAATATGCTTCCTGATGAATTGAAACTCAAGCTCCGGAAAATGATTGCCGAGGCGGAATCGCCGCGCGAGAAAGCTATAGATGTAATGTTTGAAATACAGGAACTCCAGGGCTGGATGAGCGATGAAGCCATGGTCGAAGCGGCGGTGCTGCTCGGCATGACGCCGTTGGAGCTGGAGGAGCTTGCCACCTTCTATGACTATATATACCGAAGCCCGGTAGGCAAATACGTGATCAAGGTCTGTGACAGCACGGTGTGCTGGCTGGAGGGCCACCAGCGTGTAATCGACCACATAAGCGCGCGGGCAGGGGTTGCCATGGGCGGGACGAGTCCGGACGGGCTTTTCACGCTTTTGCCGGTCTGCTGTATCGGCTATTGCGACCGTGCTCCCGCAATGGTGATCAACAAGCGGGTATACGGAAAACTGACCATGGAAAAGATCGATAGAATTCTTGATAAACTGGCTCACGAAGCCGCATTTGAGGAATCGGAATAGCTCATGCCCCAATATCCCCTGGTACTGTTTAAAAATAGGAAACCGAACCGGGTGGCGACCCTGGACGAATACCGCGAAAGCGGCGGGTACCGGGCGCTCGAAAAGTTCATCGGCGGCGGGATTTCTCCGAGGGAGATCGTAAGGCTGGTGAGTGAATCAGGCCTGCTGGGCCGAGGCGGCGCCGGTTTCCCTGCCGGGAAAAAATGGGCTGCGGTGCCGGACTCGGGTGCTTTTCCCCGCTACCTTGTTGCAAACGGCGACGAGATGGAGCCCGGAACGTTCAAGGACCGCGTATTGCTCCATGTCGACCCGCACTGCATAATCGAGGGGATGATCCTCGGGGGTTACTCTTTTTCGGCTTCCAAGGCTTTCTTATTCGTGCGGCCTTCCTACGAAAGCAGCGCCGCGATTTTTGAGCGTGAGTTGGAATATGCGCGGCAGGCCGGTTTTCTGGGCAATAACATTCTGGGTACGGATTTTTCTTTTGACATAGTCGTTCACCGAAGCGGAGGAAGATACATCTGCGGGGAGGCGTCCGCGCTGCTCAACGCCATCATGGGAAAAAGAGCAAACCCTGTAAAGCCGCCTCCGTATCCGACCGAGAAGGGCCTCTGGGACAAGCCGACGGTTGTGAACAATGTGGAAACCCTGGCCAATGTCCCTCATATTCTGAGCAACGGTCCCGAGTGGTTCAAAGGACTGAGCGCGACGCCTGCTGGGGCCGGCACGAAAATATACGGCATAAGCGGCAGGGTGAATGTTCCAGGCGCAGTCGAGTTGCCGATGGGAACCCGGCTGAGTGAAATAATCGATGAACACTGCGGAGGAATGACTCCCGGTTCTGAGTTCAAGGCATGCCTTCCGGGAGGCGCTTCGACCCGGTTCATGACCAGGGAGCACTATGATATCCCGATGGATTTTGAGGATTTGAAGAGCATAGGAAACCGTCTGGGTACAGCCGCCATTATGGTTTTTGATCAAAAAACCTGCCTTGTGGGCGCCACACTGAACCTCATGGAATTTTTCGCTCGAGAGTCCTGCGGGTGGTGTACGCCCTGCCGGGAAGGGCTGCCCTACATGCGCGACCTGCTGTGGCGAATCGAAAATGGAGAGGGGGAAGAAGAATTCATCCCCAATTTGAGGGCACTGTGCAAAGAGGTTTGGAACTCTTATTGCGCTCTTGCTCCAGGGGCAGCCGAGCCGGTAATCAGCCTTCTCGATTTTTTTGAAGACGAAGTCCGCCAACACATTAGCCAAAAAGGATGTCCTTTCCATGCCGAGGCTGGTCATTGACGATCTTGAAGTAGAGGTCCCGGAGGGCAGCAAAGTCATCGACGCCGCCGAACGGTTGGGCATTGTAATTCCGCGCTTCTGCTATCACGAGGCATTGGGACCGGTTGGAGCATGCCGGATGTGTGCGGTCAAATTTGTCCAGGGTCCCTTCAAGGGCGTTCAGATGAGCTGTATGATCGATGCCCGGGATGGGATGGTTGTTTCGACAACCGACGAAGAGGCGGTTCAATTCCGTAAAAGAGTAATCGAACTGTTGATGATGAACCATCCCCTGGATTGTCCGGTATGTGACGAGGGGGGACAGTGTCTGCTGCAGGATGAAACAGTGTCCGGCGGGCACGGCATTCGCAGGTATCGGGGCAGGAAGCGAACGTACAGGGACCAATACCTGGGACCTTACATTCAGCATGAGATGAACCGGTGCATCCATTGCTACCGCTGTTCCCGGTTTTACCAGGAGTTTGCCGGATACAGAGACCTCGGTCCCATGCAGATCGGGGACCGTCTCTACTTCGGCAGGTTTTCGGACGGTAAGCTGGAAAGCCCTTTTTCGGGAAACTTGGTGGATATCTGCCCTACGGGCGTCTACACCGGCAAGACTGCCCGGTTCAAAGTGCGCAGATGGGACCTCGAAGAGAGCGCCCTCCCTTTGCAACCACTGCTCGCTGGGGTGCAATACGATCGGGAACGCTCATTATCGCGGGGTCATTCGCGTGGAGGCCCGCTACAACCAGGATGTAAACGGGTACTTTATATGTGACGCCGGGAGATTCGGATTTTCCTATTCGAATGGCGGCTCCGGCCACAAAAAGCGCCCCCTGGCAGCTCGAGTTGGAGAAAGCGCCGTTCCCGCGCAGACCGCATTGACAAGATCGCGAGAGTCTTTGGGCAATATTGCTGAAAAATACGGTCCCAATGCCATTGCCGCTGTAGGCTCGACTCGAAACAGCCTCGAGTCACAGTGCATGCTCAAGCAAATATGCAGAACACGAGAGTGGCGGGGCCCGGTATTTTTTTCCGATCCCGCAAAACTTCGGAAAACCCGCTCAGCCCTTGAAGGGCTTGATGACGAAATCGCCGTGTCGATGCGGGAAATAGAGAAAGCCGATTTTATTATCATTGCAGGGGCCGATCTCATCAACGAAGGGGGGATGGCCGCACTCGCGGTCAGGCAGGCCTCGAGGAGGCAAATCCCCATTGTGACGATCGACCCGCGCGCGGTCTTTCTGCCCTTCGATTTCGAACATATGCCGGCGGCGCCCGGCGAGATTGAGCTGTACTTGGGAATGCTAACCGGTAAGGCGGTCGAAAAGGATTCTGCGGGGTTCGAAAAAGATGCAAAAGATTTTTATCGCGCGCTGATCAAAGAACATGGAGATCCCAAGCTTCAAGCCAGGATTGCCCCACTTGCCGAACAGCTCGCTTCGAGCAAAAGGCCTGTAGTCATTTGCGGGACTGACGTGACCCGCGAAACTACGCCTGCTTTTGCCGCCGATTGCGTCCGGTTACTGCGCCTGGCGGGAAGGCAGGCAGGCCTTTTTTACCTGCTGCCGGGGGCAGGCGCTTTCAGCTCAGCCCTCCTTTCCGGAGCGAACGGGCAAGCGTTTGCAGACCTTGTCGACGATATCGAAAATGGTCTTGTTCGAGCGCTGGTAGTTGTCGAGAGCGATCCTTTTCACTATTATCCTGACCGGTCGAGGCTCGATCTTGCCATATCAAAACTCGAACTTCTTATTGCTATAGATTACTTTCCGACAGAAACGGTCGATCGAGCTACCATTTTTTATCCGGCTTCCACCATATTTGAAACCGGCTCCACATATATAAGCCAGGAAGGAAGGGTCCAGTTTGCGCAGCGGGTCCACTACGGAGGGGCGCCAATATGGGGAGGAGAACATCCGCCGCGTGTTTACCGGGATGTTGTTCCCGGAGGGGACCACCTGCCGGCCTGGAAAGCGCTTTGGAAAATTGCGGGCATTCCGATGGCGGAAGCCGAACCGGGCGATATCTCCCCGGGAGAGTTTATCCCTACGGGGCACATGGCCTTTGAGGGGTTCAATGCGCACAATTATCCGGTTGATGGGATAAGGATACTTCAAGGAAAATCCGGTAACGGAAATCTTAACGCCCCTCGGGGTGGGCGGGCCTTTGAAAAACCAAAAAACTCCGAGGGATTTGAACTTTTGATGGTCGAATGGATGTTCGGCACAACGGAATTCTCGGCCTGGTCGGATTCGCTCGACGCAGGCATCAGCGGACCAACCATGTCTATGCACTCAAAAGATGCCGAGCACGCGGGGCTTTGCGACGGTGACAGGGTATCTGTTGAACTCGACAATGGGACCCTGGAGATCATGGTTTCGGTTTCGGATCGCACGGCGGAAGGGGTATTGATCATTCCTCGCCATCAGTTGCTGGATTGGCGAAAGATGAAAGCTTTTTCTGTACGAGTTTTGCCGGAGAAAATTCGGAAAGCTTGATTTAGAGAGTGCCCGCTGAGTGCAATGATGAATGATGAATGAAGAGTGAAGAGGAGAAGCTAGAAGCGGGAAGCGGAAAGATTTTGACAGGATTGACAGGATTAACTGGATTTAAACAGAAAAAGAATGGCTTAGGGGTATGAAAAAATGTGCTGTAGGGATCGATCTGGGGGGCACCAAGATAGCTCTGGGCACCGTCGATGACCAGGGACAGTTGCTGGAGTTGCTTCGCTTTGACACTGAAACGCGTGGCGGCTACAGTGCGGTGTTAAATCAGATTGTCACAGGAGTCGAGCAACTCAAAGGCGCGTCAGGGATTTCAATGTCCGGCATCGGTATCGGCGTAGCCGGACAGGTGGACCCGGGGACCGGCGCCGTGGTGTTCGCTCCCAACCTGGACTGGCATAACGAGCCGCTTCAGGCTGAAGTACAGAAGGCATGTGCAATTCCCGTAGCAGTAACCAATGACGTTCGGGCCGCGCTGTGGGGCGAGTGGCTTTTCGGGGCCGGCCAGGGCGCCGGCGATTTGTTGTGTATCTTTGTCGGGACGGGAATCGGCGGGGGGATCGTCTGCGGAGGCAGGGTGCTTGAAGGGTGCAGCAACACAGCGGGGGAGATCGGGCATATTACGGTGGACCTTAATGGTCCGCTTTGCAAGTGCGGCAACAGGGGATGCATGGAAGCATTGGCCGGCGGATGGGCCATCGCTCGCAGAGCGCATGAGGGCGTGAAGGCCGCCCCGGTCTTTGGCAGCGCAATTTTGAAAATGGCGGGAGGCAAAGTCGAAGACATCACGGCAAAAACAGTGGTGCAGGCGTTTCACGCGGCAGATGCGCTCGCGGTGGAGATAATGGACGAGGTTACCGAAGCTCTGGCCGCGGGTGTCGCTACTTTGGTAAACGCAATAAATCCCTGTCAGATAATATTGGGCGGAGGCATTATAGAAGGCATGCCCGAGATGGTCTCGCGAATAGACCAGGGAGTGCGCCGCCGCGCACTGAAAGCGGCAACCGGCCGTCTTTCCATCGGTGCTGCGAAACTGGGAAACGAAGCGGGAATCATCGGGGCTGCGGCGCTCGCAATGAAGACCTTATCAATAATTGCTTAAAATCTGCTTCGAAAAGTTCCCACGCGAAGCCGCGAAGACGCGAAGGGAACGACACTTTTCATGGTTCCAGGGTGTTCCAAAGGGCCATGAAATAACTGTTACGAGAAGTTTCCCACGCGAAGACGCGAAGACGCGAAGACGCGAAAATGCGAAGGGAATGACACTTTTCATGGTTTCTGGGTGTCCCAAAGGGACATCAAATGCTGCAGTGATTCGGGGAAAAGATGGTGACAGCCGATGTCCTGAAACAGGACTCTTTCCCTAAGTCTTTCAGGAGGTCTCTGTATGAAACTGGCCGGTATCGACTTTGATCTGACCGGGTTCGAACCGGCGGTAATGGGAAGGCTGAAAGATCTTGAGGAAGCCGATTTTTGCGCACGGCTCTGGAAAAAGGACCCTACGCTCTGGAAAATGGATCCTGACCAGCAGAAAATAATTGCAAACTCGATGGGATGGCTGGATTATCCCGTGAAGATCAGGCAGGCTGTGCCCGATCTTACTGAATTTGCCGCCGAACTGAAAAAGGCGGGCTTTCGGCACGTGCTCCTTATGGGCATGGGAGGAAGCAGCCTTGCGCCGCTGGTTTTTAGAGAAACTTTTGGCAGGCATGCTCCCGGCTTGCCGCTGACGGTGATCGACACCACAGATCCGGCCACTGTCATTGGGCTCGAGCGAGGCCTGCCTCTTGCCCACACTTTTTTCATCGAGGCCGGCAAATCCGGTGCTACCGTCGAGAGCCGTTCTCTCGGCGAGTATTTTTTTGAAAGAGTCAAAAGCATAAAGGCAAATCTTGCCGGTCAAAGCTTTGGGGTTATAACAGACCCTGGCTCCACGCTCGAGAGATTGGCCGCCGAGCGATCCTACCGAAAAGTTCTGCTCGATTATCCGGATAGCTGCGGACGCTATTCGGCGCTTTCCTGTTTCGGGTTGGCGCCGGCGTCGCTGATGGGCGTCGATTTAAACGAGTTGATCCGCAGGGCTTCAAAGATGGCGGGAGAATGCCGGATTCAGAAGCCGCTTTCCCAAAATCCGGGAGCAGCGCTCGGGGTGGCCATCGGGGTCATTGCGGCAGGAGGCAGGGACAAGCTGACATTTCTTCTGCCCGGGTCGATTTCTTCGTTTGCAATGTGGTTGGAACAGCTCATTGCCGAAAGCACGGGAAAGGATGGGACAGGAGTTATTCCGGTATCGGGCGACCCGGTTGAAAACCGGCAAAACTACGGGGAAGACCGGCTATTTGTAGAATTCAGAATAAAAAACGAACCGGACGAGGCCCTCGAGGCCAAAGCCAATTCTTTGCGAAAAGCCGGCCATCCGGTTATCACTGTTTATATGCGAGACCGGCTCGATATCGGAGAGCAGTTTTTCCTCTGGGAGATTGCCGCCGCGACCGCTGGGGCTTTGCTACGTATAAATCCGTTTGATCATCCGAACGTTGAGGAGACCAAGGAGTTTACAGCTAAAATTCTCGATGAGGTCGGGAAGGAGGGCAGGGTGCCCGAGGCCAGGATGGAAATGTCGCATGGTCCGCTGCAGCTTTACCTTGCCGGTGGAGCTTCCAGCGTTTCACAGGCCTTGGCCTTGTTTTTCAATGGGACCGCCAGGGGTGATTATCTGGGCATTCTCGCCTACCTCAACGAAAATGAAACTAACGAGAGAGGACTGCGGCGGATTCGTATGCTTGTTAGGGACAGGATGCGAATCGCCACGACAGTTGGCTACGGTCCGCGTTATCTGCACTCGACCGGTCAGCTTCACAAAGGGGGAGCGAACAAGGGTTTTTTTCTTCTGCTCACTTCGGACATTGGTGAGGATGTCGGGATTCCCGGCCAGCCATATACCTTCGGAATGTTGATGCGCGCTCAGGCCCTGGGTGATTTCGAGGCACTGCGCAAACACCGGCGCAGAGTCTTGAGGGTACATTTGAGAGGTGAGGCAGCGATAGGGCTCGCTGCCCTGGATGAGGTCCTCAGATCTGTGATTTCGTCTGTTTGAAAGCGGCGGCGGTGGGACCGCCGGCCGACTTGGCCGCTGCCTTCGGCGGCGGGGCGGTGGGACCGCGTACCAGATTCGCCGCTACCTTCGGTGGCGGCGTGGGCAGGATCTCGACGCTATCCCTGCCCTGTCCATGACCAGAGGCGGCACATAATCCTAAACTGCCAGTGTCAAATCCGGGGTTTCGAGATGGACACTGGTTAATACCAATTTGCGTTCAAGTTGGCATTCTGACCGGGAGGGCATAAAGCCCTCCCCTACGAACCCCACCAAATCCATTGTAGGGGCGGGGTTTATCCCCGCCCGTCTTGAACGCAAATTGGTATAAGACACGAATCAAAACTGAAGGGAAACAATGAAAAAATTGCTCTCCGCATCCATTCTGTCTGCCAACTTTGGCAGGCTTGCAGAAGAGGTCAAAGCTGTCGAAGCGGCAGGGGCCGACTGGATACATGTCGATGTCATGGACGGCCATTTCGTGCCCAACATAACTATGGGGCCAAACGTGGTGAGAGCGCTGAGCGAGGTGACGCGACTCCCTCTGGACGTTCACCTTATGATAGAAAAACCTGGCCGTTATCTGGAAGATTTCGTCAAAGCAGGGGCGAAGTGGCTGGGAGTCCATGCCGAAGCCTGTGTTCATCTTCACAGGGTGATCCAGAGCATCAAGGAGCTGGGGGCAAAGGCTGTCGTAGCGCTCAATCCGGCCACACCGCTCTGCATGATCGATCTGGTGCTGCCGGATGTCGATATGGTTTTGCTTATGACTGTTAATCCCGGGTTCGGGGGCCAGGCGTTCATCCCGAACATGCTGCCCAAGATCAGGCAATGCCGAATGATGATAGACGATGGGGGGCTTTCGACACTGCTCCAGGTTGACGGAGGAGTAAACCCTGAAACTGTCGGGAAACTTGCGGAAGCGGGCGTCGATGTCTTCGTTGCAGGTTCAGCGGTTTTCAGTGGTGATTACGCGGAAAATATCAGAAATCTGAAAACGCCAATGAATTAACAGTGATGGCCTAAATCCTGATCTTCAGCTCCCCCAGCATCCGCTCGGCATAGTCAATGACATAATCCATCTGCCTCCTGTCGGCGTAGCTAATGCAAGCGCACCGCAGAATGCTGCGGCTGCGGATCAGCAGCTCGAAATCTACCTGGTTGAACGACAGGTTTACGGCAAAGCAGAAGGGATGGCATTGCTTATGTTCCCTTTGGATATCCGAGTAGAGTTCACCAGGTAGCATAACCCAGAATATGTCTCCAAATTCCGAAGCTTCAGTATTCTTCTTCAGGAATTCAAGGATCTTCTCGTAGTCGGATTCCCTTAGCTGATCAATTACATACTGCTTCATCTTCTTGTCCTGGTTTGAAGCCGGCCTCAGTTCAGGGCCGAGTTCCGCGCTGCTGCAGGTAGCTTAGCGCAGTCATTATAAAAAAGGAGAGCAATAGCAGGATGATGCTCAGTGCGGCCGCCAGTTTGAATGTCCCCTTCGAGACTTCGAGCACGGTCGCAGTGGTAAGCACTCTGGTATATCCGCGAATATTGCCCCCCACCATCATTGATGCGCCCACCTCTCCCAAATCGCGTCCAAATCCTGCAATGATTGCGGCCAGAATGCCGGGCCTGGACTCCCAGAGCAGCAGCAATAGATATTGCAGGCGGGTCGTGCCAAGAGAAAGTATCTGGAGGCGAAGCTTCGGATTTATGGACTGCACGGCCGCCATGGTGAATCCGATCACAATTGGAGACGCGATTACAGCCTGTGCGATTATCATGGCAGTCGGCGAGTAAAGGAGCCCCAGGGCTCCCAAAGGGCCGTAGCGCAACAGGAGCAGCCAGGTAACGAATCCCACGACCACTGGTGGAAGTCCCATCCCGAAGTTTACGACGCTTACCAGCAGCCCCCGGCCGAAAAATCGGGTAAGCGCCAGCGCGGTGCCCACGGGAAGGCCTATGAGAACGCTGATGAAAGTTGCTATCCCCGAAACCTGCAGTGTTCTGGATGAAATTTCCAGGACCTCGGGGTCAAGAGTAACCAGGAGTCGCAAGGCTTCAATAAAGCCGCTTGATATCGATTCCATTTCATTCGCCCCGCCCTTTAAACCATCAGGACTACCGGTCTCTGATGTGCACCCAAGCCGTCATCTCCGGTCATGTTTGCCACTTTACATGATTATGTGACATTTGCGTGGAACTTGAAACCGAAAATAACCCCTTTCGATTGTTCTCCTACAAAATTAAAAGGCGCAATGCGAAAACAAAACAGGGATTTCCAGATGAAAACCGAAAGTAAGCATTTGACTTATTGTCTTCTAACTCCTATAGGTCCGGTTACAGCTCGTTTGTAGTACACGATGGAGGGATTGGACGACGCAGCTATTTTATATTGAGGAAGTTCGGAATCGAAAAGCATGATCGTTCTAAATCGGGGCTTTTTGTATTGACATAAGCCTCTATGATGTTGAGTTTAACCAAACCGGTGTTTGAATCCATGAAAAGCCAGGAAATCAGCCCCGCAATGCGGGCGGTGCTTGGGCAGGTTTTTATCAACATGCCTTGGCGCTACTTGGGAGGATATATTGACCTGGTTGTCGAAAACGCCATAAATATCGAGATAGGGTTTGGGGCCGACGATCTGGAAAGCTCTTCGGCCGACGTTGTCTGCTCCGTCATTGGGCGAATGCGTGAAAAAGGGATAAGAATTACCTTTCATGGTCCTTTTTGGGATCTGTGTTCCGGAAGCATTGATCCCGAGATAAGGAATGTCACCCTGTCGAGGCTGGGCAGCCTGTTCGACTTGGTGGAGAAAATCCGGCCGGAACAGGTCGTCTGCCATACCGGTTTCGATCCGCGGCATCATCAGGGGCACCGCCAGGCGTGGATTGAGAACAGCGTTTCTACATGGGCGCCTTTTGTCCGGCGAGCGGAAATGCTTGGGACGCCGCTGGTTTTGGAAAATGTCTGGGAGGAAGATCCGCGGCTGCACCTGGAGTTATTGGAGGGAATAAACTCCCCGTGGTTTGGTTTTTGCCTGGACATCGGGCACCAGCACTCGTTTTCTCGAACAACCCTGGACAAATGGCTCCAAGCGACTTGGCCGTACTTGAAGGAAGTTCACCTTCATGATAATGATGGCTCCTCTGACGCACATTTTCCTTTAGGGTCGGGTACGATAGATTTTGATTACCTTTTTAATTTTTTGGGCGAGAAGAAAATTTCGCCTTTTCTGACCATGGAACCTCATACAATCGAGCACATGTACGAGACTTTGGCGGGATTAGCCGAAATGGCCTCATTCAATGAGTTTGTAAACAGTCGAACGGGCGGATCTGGCCGGTAAAGGCGGTGTGCTTGGCAATCGTAGAACTTAGCATTGTTCCAATCGGTATTGAAAGCACGAGCCTGAGTGCTTATGTGGCAGGGGCGATCAAGGTGCTTGAAAAAACCGCCCTGAAGTATGAACTGACCGCAATGGGTACAATTATTTCAGGCGATTTGGACGGCATTCTTGAAGCCATACGGCAGATGCATGAGAGCTGTTTTGATGCCGGTGCGATGCGGGTGCTGACCCAGATAAGGATTGACGACCGGCGGGACAGAAAAGGCAGCACGGAACAGAAAATCCGGTCAGTCCAGGAGAAGCTCGGACGGGACCAGGTTACCGGAGGATAATGTGGCCATCAAAGATTTGGCGGAATACCTCGTAAAATCCCTTGTCGATCATCCTGACAAAGTGGAGCTCGTGGAGCGTGAGGAGGATGACACGGTGCTTATCGAGCTTAAAATATCACCCGACGACATCGGCAAGATCATAGGGAAAAGCGGAAACACGATAAACGCAATCCGAACTGTTTTACAGACAGCGGCCTCGAGCCAAAAGAAAAGAGCTAAGCTGGAGATGATGACCCAGGGTGAGTTACCGATCGAAGAAAACATCGATGAGTGATACGGAGCCCTGCTTTCGGAAATTGAAAAGCGGTGGTTGGGAATCGAGTACCGGATGGGATCACAAATGCTGTCCGGCCGAAGAGAGATATTCCTGCCGCATCGACCGACCTGACTACGATACAGAGGAGCCAAACTTATGTCTGAGATAACCCCGGGACTTCCTGCAAGTGAATTGAGAGCACATTTCGAGGACGACCTGCTTGCGTTTGATACTACTGCTTCCCTGGAGGATGTGACAGACAGGGTAGTGGGACAGGAACGCGCGATAGACGCCATCCAATTCGGGATGGGGATGAAGGAGCCGGGGTATAACATCTTTATCGCGGGACCGTCGAAAGCCGGCCTCACTTACACGGCCAGGACCTTCATCGAAGATCAGGCCAGGCAGGAACCCACGCCGCCCGACTGGTGCTATGTTTTCAATTTCAAGGAGCAGGACAAGCCCAAGGGGCTCAAAATCTCCGCCGGCACAGGGAAATTGCTCAAGAAGGATATGAATGATTTCGTAGCGACGCTGCAGGCGAAAATCCCCGAGGTTTTCGACAGCGACGACTACCGCGCCAAAGAAGGCGAAGTGCACCAGGACTTCGAGAAGCGAAGGAGGGAGTATATCGACGAACTCTCTCAGGAGGCTCGCGAGCAGGGATTCATTCTTCAATTCTCGCAGGTTGGTATGGTCATCATTCCTTCCAACAAAGAGGGCGAACCGATGACTCAGGAGGATCTGCGCCACCTGAGCGAGGAAGAGCGCCAAGTCCTGCGCAGCAAGAGCGATGAGTTGCATGAAAGGATGAAGGACACCATCAAGAAAATTCGCGAGGCTGAAAACGAATTCAAGGAAAAGCACACAAAACTTGACAACGAAATTGCTCTGTTCGTGGTTGGACAGTTAATGGATTCTTACGAGGAAAAATACAAGGACGACCAGCAGGTGCTCGACTACCTGAAGGAGGTCCAAGAAGACATTCTCGAAAATATAGACGATTTCAAGAAGAAGCCCGAAGCCCAGCAGCAGATGCCTGGACAGCCCGTAGCGCCGTTTGCCGTTCCCCCCAAGGAGGCGAACCTGCGCAAGTACGATGTTAACGTGCTTATCGATAACTCGGAAACCAAGGGTTCTCCGGTTGTCATCGAATCAAATCCGGCCTATCCAAACCTTTTCGGCTCCATAGAGAGACAGGCCTGGTTCGGGGCGTTATTTACCGACCATACGATGATAAAACCCGGATCGCTCCACAAGGCCAACGGCGGCTATCTGGTGATGAAAGCGCTCGACCTGCTAAAATGGTATATCTCTTATGAAGCTTTAAAAAGGGCATTGCGTGACAAAGAAATAAGGATCGAAGATCTGGGCGAGCTCTACGGAATGTTCAGCACGCGCACGATCCGGCCCGAGCCCATTCCACTTAATTTAAAGATCGTCCTTACCGGCGACCCATATATCTACCAGTTGCTCTACAGCCTTGACGATCGCTTCCAGAAGCTCTTCAAGGTCAAGGCCCACATGAGCGACCAGATGGACAGAAAACCGAACAAGGTCATCGAATGCTCGAAGATGATCGCCAGCTACTGCAAGGACCACAATGTAAGGCACCTGGACCAATCTGGAGTCGCCCGTGTGCTCGAGTACAGTGTGGAGCTCACCGAGGACAGGGATAAGCTCACTCTCGAGCTTGGGACCATCGCCGACCTGCTTCGGGAATCCAATTACTTTGCCGGCCTCGACGGCAGCGAAGTTATTCAGAGGAAACACGTCGACGAGGCGACAAAAAAGCGTATCTATCGCTCCAACCTTATCGAAGAGCGTGTTAAGGAGATTATAGAAAAAGATATTATATGGGTCGAAACCGAAGGTGAAAAGGTTGGGCAGGTTAACGGCCTTGCCGTGCTGATGACCGGTGATCACGTTTTTGGCAGGCCGAACCGGATCACGGCAACCGTTTCGGTTGGGCGCGAGGGGATGGTGTCTATCGACCGTGAGTCGAAAATGAGCGGTCCCACGCATACCAAGGGGCTGATGATTTTAAGCAGCCTCTTCAGGGACCGGTTTGCCCACAACAAGCCCATAGCTTTCTCCGCCTCGGTGTGCTTTGAGCAAAGCTACGGAATGATTGATGGAGACAGCGCATCGAGCACGGAATTCTATGTACTTGCCAGCGCAATCAGTGGATTGCCCTTGAAACAGGGTATAGCCGTAACAGGATCGGTCAGCCAGAGGGGTGAGGTCCAGCCGATCGGGGGCGTGAACTATAAGATCAAGGGCTTTTTCGACATTTGCAAAGCCAAAGGACTCACTGGCGAACAGGGCGTCATGATTCCGGATAAAAACATCCGCAACCTGATGCTTGACCAGGAAGTAGTAGACGCAGTGGCCGAAGGCAAGTTCCACATCTGGCCCGTCACCACTATCGAGGAAGGCCTGAAAATACTTACGGGAACCGATGCGGGCAAGCTTCAGGAGGATGGAAATTATCCGGAGGGCACCGTCTTCAGGAAAGTTGACGACCGGTTGAAAGAGATTTCTGAAATCGTACGCAAGTACTCCAAGGAATTGGATGACGGGGGCAAAAAGTCCGAAGAAGATGAAGGTTCGAGCTGCCCTCACTGCGGGCATTAAAGAAGCTGTTCATCCATGGATCTTTTTCTATGCCTGGTGATTTGGGAATGAATTTCAAAGGGCGGCTGATCGCCGCCCTTTTTTGGCGTCTTATGGCAAGCCTCCGAGAGCCTCTGATATGGATTATCGACAACAATCACCGGGAGAGGGTAATCTTACGTGCCGTTCTGATGGAGCGCGGCTGGGAGGTGGAAGGCTTTGCGAGCATCTTTCGCGCCGTTGTCCTGTTCTTGCGGGAAATTGTCGAAAAGCCTGACGCAATCGTTCTCGAAATCAAAAACCTTGAATATCAAAGCCAGGAACTGGACGAGCTTGCCCGTATCGGAGCGCCGGTCATCCTGCTTACCGGCGTCTATGAAGGTGGGAAACCAGCCGATGAACACAAGTGGGCGGCGGTGCTGCGGAGGCCTTTTACCATCGGGCAAGTCGTAGGGACTGTCGAGCGGCTGGCCCGACAGGGGCCACTATGAAGGGCGCCGTGCAGTTAAAGCCTTTTGGTCGCGTACTAACATGAGAGCAAACCTGAACAGTGCCTTGGCCCTTTCCATTCTGGTCGTCGATGATGAACCCAATATTCGGAAGACCCTTCGTATCTCTCTGGAGGCCGAGGGGCATCATGTTACCTCTGTAAGCAACCCCAAGGACGCGTTGGCTGAAGTCAACGAGCGCTATTTCGACATTGCCCTGGTGGACCTGCGCCTGGGTTCGGAGTCGGGAATAGACCTGATCGGCAATCTGCTGTCGATCTGCCCGTGGATTAAGTGCATCGTTATTACGGCTTATGCTTCGATTGATACCGCTGTCGAAGCAATGCGGCGCGGCGCCTTTGATTATCTGCCCAAACCTTTCACGCATGATCAGGTATCGGTTCTTGTCAGCAAGGTTTCTGAGGTCAGAACCCTGGAGCAAAAGGTGGCGTCCCTTCAGGAAAGGCTGAGAGAATCCGTTCCCGAGGCCCTCATCGAGAGCCGCAGCCCTGCGATGCAGAGAGCTTTGGCTATGACCAGGCAAGTGGCCGACAGTGAAGCTACTATCCTGATTCGTGGTGAGAGCGGAACCGGCAAGACCATTCTAGCTCACGCAATACACTCATGGAGCGGCCGCTCGTCAAAACCTTTCGGGACAATATCGTGTCCTTCTCTATCCGCCGAACTGCTTGAAAGCGAGCTCTTCGGGCACGCGAAAGGGTCTTTTACCGGTGCTTTGCGCGATTATCCCGGACGCATTGCGGCCTGCGACGGGGGGACGCTTTTTTTGGATGAAATCGGGGATTTGCCTCTGTCCATCCAGGCCAAGTTATTGCGGGTACTCCAGGAAAAAGCTTACGAGCGTCTGGGGGATCTGGAAACAAGAAAGGCCAATATCAGAGTCTTGGCGGCGACCAATATCGATCTTGAATCGGCTGTGAAGAACGGGCGGTTTCGTGAGGACCTTTTCTACAGGCTTGATGTCGTCGAGGTTGTGATTCCTTCGCTTAGAGACCGCCGGGAGGACATTGTGCCGCTGGCCGAGTCCCTTCTGGCCTTTTTTGCCAGGCAGAACCACCGTATGATACTGGGATTTGCCGAGGAGGCGTCCGAAGCCCTCAAGAATTACGAATGGCCCGGCAATGTGAGGGAACTCCGAAATGCGATCGAACGTGCGGTTCTTTTGTGTACTGACGATAGAGTCGGCATTCACCACTTTCCGCTCAAGCTCAAGACTTTGGAGCGCGTGCCGGGCGCCGGGGACCTTGTAACAATGGAGGAGCTTGAAAGAACGCACATCCGGCGCGTGCTCGCTTCGAGCGCGTCCATTGAAGAAGCATGCCGGATTCTGGGAATGGATTCAGTGACTCTTTGGCGAAAACGAAAGAAATATGGGCAATGAAGAGCGAAGCGGGGAGCGAGAAGAGGGGGAAAAACATTTCACAGCGGAGAACGCAGAGTGCGCAGAGAAAAGGCTGGGAAGACAAGAAATGACAATGGAATTGAACAAAATCACTGAGATTGTCATTGGGGCTGCTATAGCGGTTCATCGGGCTCTCGGCCCAGGTCTGCTCGAGTCCACGTACGAAGCATGCATCTTGTATGAGCTCAATGAACGTGGGCTGAAAACGGAGAGACAAAAGGCGCTGCCAGTTACATATCGCGGGGTGCATCTTGATTGTGGATACCGGATTGACCTTCTGGTCGAAGACCATGTGATCGTTGAATTGAAAGCTGTGGAGAAACTGGAGCCTATCCACGAAGCCCAGCTTTTGTCGTACCTGAAACTCTCGGGCTTGCGGGTCGGATTGCTCATCAATTTCAATATTACTGAACTCCGGCGCGGCATACGCCGCTTTGTCAATAATTTATAAAGATTGTTTTTCCCAAGTTTTTCTCCCCGTTCTCTGTGTACTCTGCGGTGAGATGCTTTTCGCGCACTCCCCGTTCCCCCTCCATTTCATTTTGCAATGCATGAAATGAACCTATCTTTCATTTTGAAATCTTTCGAGCTGCCCACCTCTGTCCTTTTTCAGCTAATCCATTGAATTTACCTAACTTAGTTTTACCTTTCAGTTGGCACGTGATTTGCCATACCGAGGTTAAAGAAGGGTAGCGTACATGAGCCTGAAAACAAAACTATTCCTGGCGTCCTGTGGACCTCTGCTGATTCTTCTAGTGGTAGGCCTTATAAGCATCAGGACCATTACCGAGTCCAGCAAGACGCTTGAGCGGATTTTCAGGGAGAACTTCGACAGTGTGGCCGCCGGCTTGGCGATGAAACAGGCAATCCTGGAAATCGAGCGAGGCGTTGAGCCGCTTCTTTACGAAAATAGCGCTGACAAAAAGATTATTGACTCTGCCGTTCTGAGGTTTTCGCAAAGCCTGAAACACCAGCAGGGCAATGTCACTTTGCCGGGCGAGCAGGAACTAACGAATAAGCTGGCAGAATCGTGGAGAACTTACAGGAGCGAACTGGAAACTTTTTTGCAGATGAAGCAGGGCGGCGCTACGCTCCGGGATTTTTACAAGACCAGATTGTTGCCGCAGTCAGACGCGGTTCTCGATGCTGCACAGCAAATAATCAACATCAACTTGAATAATATGATTTCTACCGACGGCCAGGTGCGGCGCCAGGCAGAAGAAACAAATCGCAACGTAATCGCTCTGGTTCTGGCGGGAATAGTGCTGGCGCTGATCTTCGTTATCATAATAGGACCGTCCATGCTAAGGCCGATATCCTACCTTACCCGTTCCGTGAAAGAGATTCAGCGCGGAAACCTCGATCTTGTCGTACAGGCCAGATCGGGAGATGAAATCGGCCAACTGGCTTCTGCTTTCAACGATATGACAAAGAGCCTGCGTGAATTCAGACGAACGAACCGCGCACGGCTGATTCGCAGCCAGAAGGCGACCTTGTCTGCTCTTAACTCTCTTTCCGACGCCGTCATTATCTGCAATCCGGAGGGCATCATCGAACTTTCAAACGATACGGCGCAGAACCTATTTGCCCTTACGGCAGGGACAACCATTCAGTCGGTAGAAAATGACCGGTTAGGCGAACTTTTCGAACGTGCAAGGCTCGAAATGCGTCCCATCCGCCCGAAAACCTACGATTGGGCTATCCAGGTTTTCAGGGACGGAGAGGAACATTTCTTTTTGCCGGAAGCTGTACCAATACTGGACGAGGAAAGACGGCTCATCGGCGTGACCCTCATTCTCTCGGATGTGACCAGGCTGCGCAAGCTTGATGAAGTGAAAAGCGGTCTTATTTCGACTGTTTCACATGAACTGAAGACCCCTCTTACTTCCATTAGACTTGCGGCCCATGCGCTTTTGAATGAAAAACTCGGTCCGCTTAACCCCAAACAGGCCGAACTCGTCATTGCCGCTCGAGATGACAGCGACCGGCTCTACCGAATCATCGAGAACCTGCTGGACATCGGTCAATTGGAGTCGGGAGGGTCCACTGTGGAGCTTGTTCCAGTCAGCCCCGACCAGGTCCTTCTCAATGTTGTGGAGGAGATGCGGCCTTCCTACGTGGATCGGGGAGTTTCTCTCGTACTCGACCTGCCCGGAGATATCCCGGAAGTCCTTGCTGACAGGATGAGACTGGAAATCGTCTTCACAAACCTTCTTAGCAATGGGCTCAAATTTACCCCCCCGGGGGAGAAGTGAAAGTATCGGCGCGCTTAGAGAAGGGCACGGTGCTTTTTGCCGTTGAGGATACCGGCACGGGAATACCCGAGGAGTGCCTGCCCCATATTTTCGAAAAATTTTTCAGGGTGCCAGGCCGCGGCGGCCAGCCGAGCAACACGGGACTGGGACTGGCTATCGTGAAGGAGATCATAGAGGCCCACGGCAGCAAGGTGGAAGTTAGCAGCCAACCCGGCACGGGCACCAGATTTACTTTTAGGTTGAATGCCGCAGAACGGTTTGCAAACGAGGTGAAAGCTACGTGAGGGTCAGACACTGCTTTAGGCATAGAAGAACATAGAAGGGAAAGACACCGAAATGCGATTTAAAGACTTTTTTCGAAAGGAGGAATAACAGATGGATTTAGCAATATGGCTGCCGGGAATGTTTTTCCTGGGCATCGCGTTGATGGCGGTCTGCATGGTGTTCGTGAAAGGTTGCGAGAAAATCTAGGCAAAGGAGTTCAATCGATGATCTACATTACAGCGGCTGTCGCAGTTTTTCTTTTTGTTTATCTGACTGTTGCGATGATACGGCCGGAATGGTTTTAGGCAAGTCCCGGCGATTTACCGATCGTGAAAGGAAAAACAAATGTCATTTATTCAGGTATGGTTACTACCTATAGCACTTCTTGTAACGGCCACCGTCGTCGCGTTCCCGTTGAGCCGCTACATGGCGTGGATCATGGATGGAAAATACCGCCCCCCGGGGATTTTTCGCTGGTTCGAAGAACGTCTGGACAGCGGGGCGCAAAACTGGAAGCAGTATTTATTCTCCCTGCTCACGTTTAATACCCTTATGTTCGTCTTCGGCTACCTGGTTCTGGCTCTCCAGCCGTGGACGCCGCTTAACCCCAGAGGGCTTACGCTGCTGGCCCCGAGCTCCATTTTTAACAGCGTCGTCTCTTTCATGACCAACACGGACCTCCAGCATTATTCCGGTGACCAGCATCTTTCGAACTTCAGCCAGATCTTTTTCGGGATTTTCAACCTTTTCCTGTCCGCTGCGATAGGCCTGGCTGCGTTGACCGCGATCATCCGCGCTCTGCGAAGCGATTCGTCGGTTGGCAACTTCTTCGTCGATATATGGCGGGTGCTGGTTTACATGTTCGTGCCCGCGGCCTTTATATTCGGCCTCATTTTCATAACCCAGGGCAGTCCGATGACCTTCCAAACCTCGCACGATGTTTCGACACTTGAAGCGGGGGCGATGGGTACGACCGACACGGGCGAGGCCAAACAGCAAACGATTATTGTAGGGCCGGTCGCAGCTTTCGAATCGATGAAGATGCTGGGCACCAACGGGGGCGGATTTTACGGCATGAACTCCGCGCACCCGTTCGAAAATCCCACCGGACTGTCCAATTTCTTCAATACCCTGGCTATGATGATTTTCCCGTTTGCCCTGGTTTTGATGTATGGCCGAATGCTGAGCAGGTTCAGGCACTCCCTTGTGATTTTCGCCGTCATGATGATCATGATGGCCAGCACAATCGTCTGGTCGGTTTATTTCGATACGTTGAAACCCAATCCCGGACTAACCGGACAAGCTCTGGAACAAAAGTTCGAAGTCCCCAATGCGGCATCTCCTGGAGGAAAGCTGGCAATAAATCTGCCGGCAGTTTCGAGTTTGCCTGTCGAGCAGCATCTGGGCAATCTCGAGGGTAAGGAAATGCGTTTTGGCACTTCGGCCGGCGCAACTTTTGATGCCCTGACCACCGATGTGACATGCGGCGCCGTAAATGCGGAGGAGGACAGCCTTAACCCGGTATCTGCGGTCTCGCCTCTGGCCGGAATGTGGCTGAACTGCGTGTACGGCGGCAAGGGGGTGGGCATGATCAATATGTTGACTTTCATCATCGTCGGGATATTCATCGCAGGCATGATGGTGGGAAGAACGCCGGAATATCTTGGGAAGAAAATCGGCGCCCGCGAAGTGACATTTGCAATGATCGCCATCCTGATTCATCCTATCTTTATTCTTATGCCCACGGGGCTTTTTTCGGCGACGACCTGGGGGCTTGCGGCAATAAGCAATCCCGGCGCGCACGGCTTCTCGCAAATCCTTTACCAGTTCTCTTCGGCTACGGCCAATAACGGTTCTGCATTCGACGGCCTGGGCGTCACATATGGTTTCTGGAATGCAACGAGTCCAGCCCCGAGCGCGGTGCCATTCGACATCGCTGCCGGTCTGTCCATGATTTTCGGCCGTTTTCTGCCGATTGTGGCGCCTTTTGCCATGGCGGCGTCCCTTGGGGCAAAGAAATCGAGCCCATTCGGCCTTGGCACGCTTCGGGATGACAGCGTAACGTTCGGTTTTCTCCTGCTGGGGACCGTGGTTATCATCGCCGGTCTGCTCTTTTTGCCGGTGGCAGTGCTTGGACCGGTGGCGGAGCACTTTGGGCCGATTCCTTTCGGGGGATAATGGTGAGGCGCGCTGCTGAAAACCGACGTTAAGTGCGGTGTGAAAAAGACTCACTCAAAGGAGTACCAGATATGAGCAACGAAGTTGCCGATTTTGAAATACCAGTAGGGGAGGCTCGTCTGGGTCCGGACCAGCCGATTCGCCGTGTTAGAGCACGGAAACTGCTGGAAAAGGAGACCGCAACGGTCGCCTTGAAACAGGCATTTGTCATGCTGAGGCCTGACCTCCAGTGGAAAAATCCCGTTATGTTCGTGGTTCTGGTCGGTGCTGTTCTTACCCTTCTGTATATTGTCGAAGCAGCATTGGGCGGCGCCACGAGCCAGGTATCCATTAGTTATTTTATAGCCCTTGACATATGGCTTTTTTTGACGGTGCTTTTCGCCAATTTCGCCACTGCCCTTGCTGAAGCCCGAGGCAAGGCCCAGGCTGAATCGCTCAAAAAAGCCCGGCACGATACTGTTGCCTACCGCCTGAATGTCAAAGGCGCCCTCGAAGAAGTTTCGTCAGCAAATCTAAAACAAGGTGACCGGATCGTAGTAAAAGCCGGACAGGCAATTCCAGGGGACGGAGAAATCATCGAGGGAATAGCCTCGGTTGACGAATCGGCGATAACCGGCGAATCTGCGCCGGTAATTCGCGAGGCAGGCGGTGACCGGTCTGGGGTTACCGGAGGTACGGTCGTTCTTTCGGACCGCATCGTGGTCGAGATAACGAGCAGCTCCGGCGAATCCTTTCTGGATAGGATGATTGCCCTGGTCGAAGGCGCCATCCGCCAGCGCTCCCCGAACGAGATCGCCCTCACCCTCGTCCTCTCAGCCTTTACGCTGGTCTTTCTCATCGTGACGATCCCTCTTTTGCCCATGGCCAGGAATGCCGAACTGTACATGCAAAGCTACCTGGGTATTCAGGAGCCGGTGAAAAGTCTTGGGACCGACGTCCCTACCCTTATCGCGCTTCTTGTGTGCCTCATTCCGACCACTATCGGCGCACTGCTCGCAGCGATCGGCATAGCGGGCATGGACCGCGCTCTTCAAGCAAATATCATCGCCAAGAGCGGGAAGGCAGTGGAATTGGCCGGTGATATCGACGTGGTGCTGCTCGATAAGACTGGGACCATCACCATAGGCAACAGGAACGCGACCACATTCCTCCAGGTTGGAAAATACTCGGCCTCCGACGTGGGGCGGCTTGCCGCACTGGCCTCGGCCGCCGATGCGACCCCGGAGGGCAAAAGCATCGTGCAGTTATTCGAAAAAGATAGCTCTGCTCCGATAGATGTGCCGCCGGAGGCCAAGTTCATTGCATTCACGGCGCAAACGCGCATGAGTGGAGTCGATCTGCCCGGCGGAAAACAAATAAGGAAAGGCGCACCGGACGCCATTATTAAATTTATCGGCAGTAATGGCGGCAGCGCTCCCCCGGAACTGAGCTCGCTGGTCAACCGCGTGGCGTCCCAAGGCGCCACACCCCTGGCCGTCGCCGACGGCCCCAATATTGCCGGGCTGGTCGTTCTTGAAGATATTCTTAAACCGAACATGTCCGAACGCTTCGAACGATTGCGGAAAATGGGGCTTCGGACCGTAATGATTACGGGCGACAATCCGCTTACGGCTGCAACGATAGCAAAAAGGGCCGGAGTCGATGATTTCCTCGCCGAGGCGACACCGGAAACAAAGCTTGCGTACATCAAAAAGGAGCAGGTGGGGGGAAAACTGGTTGCAATGATGGGTGACGGCACCAATGACGCCCCGGCGCTGGCGCAGGCAGACGTCGCCCTGGCCATGAACGCCGGGACCCAGGCGGCCAAGGAAGCCGCCAACATGGTTGACCTGGACAGCGATCCGACAAAGCTGATCGAAGTGGTGGAAGTCGGAAAACAGCTCCTCGTCACCCGAGGCTCTCTCACAACCTTTTCCATTGCAAACGACGTTGCGAAATACTTCGCCATCATTCCTGCGCTGTTTGCCGGCACCTTGCCGTGGCTAAAGGCGGTTGACGTTATGCACCTTCACTCGCCGACCTCGGCCATCCTCTCGGCTGTTATCTTCAATGCGTTGATTATTCCGGCGCTCATCCCGGTTGCACTCAAAGGAGTCCGCTACCGGCCGCTCGGCGCGGATGCACTGCTGCGCAGAAACATGCTGATATGGGGACTTGGTGGCGTGATTTTACCTTTTATCGGTATCAAACTGATCGACGTGGTGATGACGGCCTTGGGCCTGGTCAGCTAAAAACATGAGTCCCAGGAGACGCGGACATGATGAAATATCTCTCTAAAAGCTTTCTACTTTTAGTACTTGGAGTGGTCATCTGCTGCATTATTTATCCACTGGTGCTGTGGGTGGCCGGACAAACTTTGTTCCCTTTCCAGTCAAACGGCAGCATGATTAAGGGACCGGATGGGAAATACGTTGGATCGAAGCTGATTGCACAGCCTTTTACAAAGGATGAATACTTTCAGCCCCGGCCGTCTGCGGCGTCTTACGATGCATCCGCATCGGCTTCATCAGCCCTTGCGGCATCCAATTACGCGCTTCGCGACAGGGTGGGGCGCTCGCTCGGACCTGTCGTGAAGCATAAGAGCGGGCCGAAGGCCGGGAAACTCGTTGCTCCAGACGTCGAGAGTTGGTTCAGCGCCGACAAATACCAGGGAAAACCCGGGATTGTGGCCCAATGGGCGGACCTGCACAATTCCCTTGCCCAGGCCTGGGTAAAAACGGACACCGCCCATAGCGGCTATGTGGACGCGTGGGCAAAGGCCAATCCCGAGATCGTGGCTAAATACATAAAGGACAATCCCTCCACTCCCGAGCCGAAGGCCCCCGATCTGGCCGCAGTTTTCTTCGAGGATTTCTCGAAGAAGAACCCCGGCAAATTCCTGTCTGCAGTGACTAAAACAGAAGGTGGCAAATCGGTAACGACCTTCGACGTCGTCGATTCGGGCAGTGACATTCAATCGACCTTCTTTTTGATGTGGCGTGAGGACCATCCCGACAGCGAACTCCAGGATGTGCCGGGCGATTATGTCACCGCTTCCGCTTCCGGGCTGGACCCGCATATCAGCATGGAAAATGCCAAGTTTCAACTCGAGCGCGTGGCGTCCAAAAGGGCGGAAGACTTGAAACGCGACCCGGTCCAGATTCAAAAGGAAATCGAGCAGATTGTGCAGGAAAATGCATCGGCGCCCTGGGGAGGACTGGCGGGTGAAAAGTTCGTAAACGTTCTTGAAGTGAATCTGGAACTCGATAAGCGATACGGAACGCCATAACAGCGGTTGAGCTGGACATGCCGGTGTTGGTTGAACCTGGTTCGGATTGTTCGAAACCGGTTGAAAGGGAACAAATGCCTTTCAGGAGAGACGAAGATGAACCAAATTCCGACTGAGCATATAGTGATGCGAAGCTCGCATCGTGTGAAAGAAGCCGGGGGATCGCTCGTCCTGCGAGCGGTCTGCTCCGGGATGGATACTCAGAAGATGGCTGAAGTTCAAGGGCGCCCGGCATCAAAAGGCCGGCACAGCCGTACTCGGGTGGTAAAGACCCATATTGCCGACGCCCCTTCAGCTTTACAACATCTGTTGGGGGAAGACTTTGAGCGGGGGGTAATCGCCTTGCGCACAAGACTCGAATCCGAATATGCCGAGATCAAAAAAGACAGAGATGAATTGGCAAATCAAAATGAACAGCTTTTCGCTCTTCTGGAGTCTTTATCTATGGCGCTGGATGGCGCCGAGATAGAGGCTACTGAATTTGCAATGCGGATTGCACGGCTAAAAAATGAAATCGCTGCCGAAAGGGCTCGGGCAAAGGCCGCACAGCGAATGAGAGCTGCGGCGGGAATTGATGAAAGTTGAACACAGGCCGGAGGTACCTTGCCGAATCAGATAGAGCGCCTTAATAACGGTTTGCTGCCGGATACTGGAGATTAAAGATGTCTGATTTAAAGGTGAATGTAGACAAGATTTTGGTCTGCGTGAGCTCCGGTCCATCCTCTGCTGGTGTGATAAGGTTCGCTGCCAGAAATGCCGAGAGCGATCACGCCAAGCTGTTTGCTGTGTATGTCGAAACTCCCCGCGCTTTGCTGCTCCCGGAAGCGGAGCGCAACCACGCCATTGATAATCTCCGGCTGGCGGAGCAGTTGGGGGCGGAGACCGCTATCCTGACGGGCCGCGACATTGCTCATGAAATAATGAGGTTTGCGCGCCTGAGGAGTATAACGAGAATAGTCGCGGGAAAACCGGGGCGTTCACGTCTGAAGAGCATTCTCCCGGGCTGCCCCGTGGACCGTCTGGTGAGAATGAGCGGAGAAATCGACATCGAAATTACTTCAGGTGATTCCGGCGAACCGGTCGAAACACCATATCGGCTTCGATCTGAGGAATTCCCATGGTCGGATTACGGGACTGGTTTTCTTTTCCTGGCGTTGGCCACAGGGCTGTGTTTTTTAATGTATCGGTATTTTGATCTGAGCAATCTCATAATGGTCTATCTGCTGGCGGTTCTGGTGACAGCGATAGAATGCGGACGCGGACCGGCTATTGCTGTTTCTCTATTAAGCGTGCTGGCGTTTGATTTCTTCTTTGTCCCTCCCCGTTTTTCGTTCACTGTGGACGATGCCCAGTACATCGTGACCTTCGTTGTCATGTTTGCTGTTGCCCTTGCTATAAGCCACCTGACCGGGCTGATGCGCAGGCAGACCCAAACGGCCCGTTTGCAGGAGAGACAGGCAATCGCCATGCATGGTCTGAGCAGGCAACTAGCCGCCACCAGGAGCGTCGGGAAGACCCTGCAGATCGCGGTGGAATACATTTCGGAGATTTTCCAATCCCATGTGGCCGTGCTGCTGCCTGAAGAGAAAGAAAGATTGAAAACGGCCTGCGGTGACCCTTCCCTGGTCTTTCTCAAGGATGTGACCAGGCAACTGGAGATTGCACGCAAGGCATTCGAAACGGGTGAGATTGCAGGGTTGGGAACAAAATACTCGCGTGAGAACGAAGTACTATATGTGCCCCTCCGGGTGGCAGATCTGGTTTTGGGAGTTCTAGCTCTTCGGCCCGGCGATCCGGAACGCTTCCTGTCACCGGAACAGCCCTATCTTTTGGAATCCCTTGTAAAGCAAGTCGCTCTTTCCCTTGAAGTGGAATACCTGGCTGAAAGCGGTATCCCGTTGCAACGTGACTATACCGGTTGGAAAAAAATCCGGACCGGTTCCAATGTTGATCTGGAGAGCTGAAAGGGGAGGCCGATGTCCGACGAAGACAGAGCTCTAAGCTTTCTTCAACTGATACGCCGTTCGCAACGCGGTAAGCTGAAGGTCTACCTCGGTTATGGACCCGGGGTTGGGAAAACCTGGCAAATGCTTCTCGAAGGGCAACGCCTGAAACAGGCAGGGGTCGGTGTCGTTGTCGGCCTGGTGGAAACCCACGGGCGAGCGGAAACGGCCAAACTGATCGAAGGCCTGGAGGTGATTCCGCGAAAGCAGGTTCAGTACCGAGGCATCGTCCTTGAAGAAATGGATCTGGATGCGGTGCTTGCGCGGCGCCCGGAAGCGGTTCTCGTGGATGAGCTGGCGCATACCAACGTTCCGGGAAGCGAGAATGCAAAACGTTACCAGGACGTGCAAGACCTCCTGGCAGCAGGCATTCATGTGATCACCACGCTCAATATTCAGCACCTCGAGAGTCTCTACGACACGGTGGAAGATTTGGTCGGCGTTAAAGTGCACGAGCGGCTGCCCGACTCCGTCCTTGCGGAAGCGGACGAGATCGTGAACGTCGATCTGGCGCCTGAAGATCTTCAGCAGCGTTTGCGGGAAGGTAGAATCTACCCGCTGGAAAGAGTTCCAACCGCTCTAGATAATTTTTTCAAGCGCACAAACCTCAATGAGCTGCGCGAACTTGCCTTCAGGGAACTCGCATCCCAGATTGACCTCAAGCGCAGAAGCGCTCCTGAAGAGGAGCACGGGATTGCCCCAGATCAGGTAATGGTTTGTTTGAGCTCACGCGGACCCAACAGCGCGGGCCTTCTGCGCTACGGATCGAGGCTTGCCGGACGCCTGAACCGCAACTGGTACGCCGTTTACGTCCAGAGACCCGTGGAATCTCCCACGGCCATAGACGCCACTACCCAGCGATACCTCTCGGAGACATTGACCCTGGCCAACACGCTTGGCGCTATCGTCTTTACCTACAAGGGCCAGGATATCGTGGACACCATTCTCCATTTCGCCAGAGAGTACCGGGTTGGCCACGTCGTCATCGGCCGTCCCGGGCCGCTTTCCTGGTGGAAACGCTTGCTGGGACGAAAGACGGTGGTTGAGCAGTTAATCCTGAAAGCACATGGCCTGACCGTGGTGGTGGTCGACGCAAAGGCCGAACCAAGGCAAACCGGCTTGAAAAGGCAGCAGGCCCTACCGAATGATGAAGCAGCGTGATCCCCTGGTTTTTACTTCGGGGGGTGGAAATCTGCTCAAAGGTCACTCCGACGTAAAGTCCGGTGAGGATATGACTAACCAAAGGGACAGCAAACAGCACCGGAAATCATCATGAATAACCTTCCCGCATTCAATGCGTGCTTCGACTTATGGAACAGAGCAGAAAGTGCTGCGCTTTAGTTCGCAAAGATTGTCCCATTCGCGCCGTCTTTCTGGTCGTTTAGAGACCGAATATCAGGCTCCCCCCAAACAGGTCTTGCTCCATGACGCGGTGTTAATCTCCGTGCCAAAGTGGAAAAGTGCCGTTTTTGAAGGCTAAAACGGGACAATTTAAATAAATTCCTTTATTAAAATGGCACAATTTGGTTGACTTGCGTTTCGCCTCAATACAATTTTGTGCCAATTCGATTGTATATTTTAAATTCACCCTGGCATCAAGAACCTTCCGATCCGCATTCCAAGCCGACATAAAAGCGTTTGGCAAACAAATTGCTCTCCTGGTTGATCGCTGAGCAGCACAAATGGCCGGATTGTCAGTCGCCCAGGCTCAGGTAAACATCATTGAGAAGCTCGCAACTCAAACAAGGGGAGAAGGAGCATGCTAAGAATTGAGGCAATCATAAAGCCGTTCAAACTGGAAGAAGTTCAAACAGCACTATTGGAGATCGGTATCCAGGGGATGACCGTTTTTGAAGTGAAAGGGTTCGGACGGCAGAAGGGCCACACCGAGACGTATCGCGGCGCTGAATACACGGTTAATTTCGTGCCCAAGTTGATGCTTACGATAGCAGTCAAGGACGAGCAGGCTGATGAGGTGGTGAAAGCGATCCAAAAAGCGGCTTCCACGGGAAAGATCGGTGACGGCAAGATCTTTGTCACCCGTATGGAACAAGCCATGCGCATTCGAACAGGAGAAACCGGTCCTGAAGCCCTCTAGAGTTTGTACAAGCATTGGAGCATATTTAATAAATGTCATTCTGAGCCAGAATCGAGAAATCCTATAGGTTTAAAAACATAATCATTTGTCTCGAGAGGAGAATAGCAAATGGCTAAAGGGAGAACAGCACGGGTACTTCTTTCCGTTTCAATACTCATCGCCTGTATGCTGATCATGCACCCGGCTTTCGCCGAGGAGCCGAAGCCCGACCCTTCCGGAATTGCGACGGGCACCAAGGCGGATGTTCTGGATGCGGCCGGTAATCCTTTTGTCGTTACTGAGCCAACCGACACGAAGGACCCGGAATATGCGAAGAAGAAAAAGGAGTTCGACGAATACCAGGCCCAGGCAGAAAAAGAGCCGCTCACGGTCAAGCTGGCCGACAGCGTCGGGCATGTCCGGATTGCGACCAACTTCAACTGGACTCTCGTCACAGGATACCTGGTGCTCTTCATGCAAGCAGGATTCGCCCTCCTCACCTGCGGGTTGGTGCGTAGGAAGAACGCCGCCCATCTAATGATGCTTAACTTCGCTGCATACGTGTTCGCCTTCTTAGCATACTACGCATGCGGCTATGCCTTCCAGTTCGGCGCCGTCGCCGTGAATGCGGCTCCAACGAATCTCGGTGGGATACCGACTCTAAATGAATTCCTCATTGGAAGCGGTCAGTGGGGCTTTTTGGGCGGCAAAGGCTTTTTCTTGAGCGGGCCAGCCTACGATGCCGGGAGCAATTGCCTCACGCTCTTCGAAGTCGTGTTCATGGAGACGGCCGGGTATATCATCGTGGGCGCCATCTGTGAGCGAATCACTTTCTGGGGATTCGTCCTCTGCGAGATATTCGTGGGCGCCTTCCTATACCCAATATTCGGTTGTTGGGTCTGGGGCGGCGGCTGGTTGTCGCAGTTAGGCGCCTCTATGGGCTTTGGCCACGGGTACGTGGATTTCGCGGGTTCGACCGTTGTCCATGGCGTGGGCGGCTTCTGCGCAATGGCGCTCGCTTATATCCTCGGTCCACGCATTGGCAAGTACGGTAAGGACGGCAAGCCTCGAGCCTTTCCAGCGCACAATCTCGCCTTTGTGGTGATCGGCACCTTTATTCTCTTGTTCGGCTGGATGGGTTTTAACCCGGGCTCAACCCTTGGCGCCACTGACCTGCGCATTTCAGTTATAGCCGTTAACACCAATCTCGCCGCTGTTGCGGCTTCGGCGACGGCATTGATCTTCTGGTACTTCAAGTTCGGCAAACCGGACATCTCGATGGCGTGCAATGGCATGCTCGCGGGTCTCGTTGCCATTACCGCGCCTTGTGCGTTTGTTAGCCCTAACTCCGCCGTTATGATCGGCATCCTTGCGGGCATCCTCGTTTGCTTGGGGGTTCTTTTTAATGAGCGGGTGATCAAGGTCGACGATCCCTGCGGGGCCATTTCCGTGCATGGATTCTGCGGCTGGCTGGGAGCCGTTTGTGTCGGTATTTTCGCCGATGGCACCTACGGGGCAGGCTGGAACGGCGTCGGAGCGGCAACGTACCTTGGCACAGCAGGCCAGGGTGTGACGGGTCTTCTCCATGGAGACGTGTCGCAGTTCTTTACGCAGCTTGGCGGAGCCACTTTCCTGGCGCTGTACGCATTCGGCTTTACCTTCGTGGTGTTTAAAATCGTGAACGCTTTCTTCCCGCTGCGCGTTTCCGAAGAAGTGGAGAGGGAAGGCCTCGATGTGCCGGAGTTCGGTTTGGCCGCCTACTCCGAGGGCGAGTAATGTACAGTAGGGCAGATCATTGTAGATCTCTTTGAGAAATTCTAAGCTGAAAATTCAACCCGGAATAAGGGGAAAACACAAAGGCAGGCCTTGCGCTCGCCGTTGTGTTTTCTCTTTGCCAAGAGTGTAGGTGTGAGCCCTCATTTCACTTGTGTGGAATTATTTGCCGGGTTTTTCGAATTGACGTCGCTGCCGGAAAGCATTATTGTGCACTCCGCCTAATCGCCGAGTCCAAGGATATTGGAGCGGGGGAACCATGAACACGGGGCTAAACGCCGGCAAACCCGGTGTAGGGCAACCTCTTCGGCCCTAGCCCGTCAGCTAACCTCGCAGGCGTCGAGGGGTATTTAAGCCACCTGGATCGAGCACTTTTTTGCGCTGGTTCCATTTTCGGCACCAATCCGCTATGGCAAGCCCCTCCGCAGGCTTTCGGCAGATAAGCAGAAAGCGTCCCGATAGCCGTTCGCGACTCGGAATCCGAGCGAATGGCCACTGTAAGCGCCTGACCAAAGTAACTTAAAGAATTGAAGAGATGAAAATCCTCATTCTAACGCTCCTCAATCTGATTTTGATCGGCGTTTTTGCCTATCTCATGCGGAGGCCGAACCTTCTCACCTTCTCTCAGACAGGACGGCTCTGGCTGAGTTGGCTCGCCGTAGCCATAATCACCCTGATGGACGAATTTACGTCCATCTTCTACGCCCCGGCCGAGGCATACAGATTCATCGGTTCCAGCGCCATAGTCTTTATCGCACTGACCAGCATTCTTGTCCGGTTCATGAGCACCCGGTTCACCGAAATAGCTGAAATCCTGGAGTATAACGGTCTCATAGGGGGAGGAGTTTATTCTTTCTCCTATCTCGTACTCGGTCCGATGATGTCTTTTGTGGCCGTTTCCTCTATTATGGTCGATTACACGCTTACTGCCTGCATCTCGGCTGTGAGCGCCATTCTCAATGCGGCTTCTTTTTTCCCACAGGTTTCAGAATCCTCGTCTCTGGTTGTTTTTCTAGTGCTCGGAATACTCTGGGCGATTGCAGGGCTGAATATCCTCGGCATCAAGGAGAATGCGAGGTTTACCTTTTTCGTATTCATTCTGGCCGCATTCATTATCCTCAACCTTATTGTTTCGGGGGTAATCGAATTTGACGGCACCGCTCTGGCACGCCTGAAAGAGTCGGGCGGGAACGCGTTAAAGCCGCTTGAGACCGGTTCCTGGGTTCATGATTACGGAAATTTCATATCTCACATCGCATTTTGTATTCTGGCCTATTCGGGGATCGAATCGGTGATTCAGACCGCCGGTTTCGTGCGAAGCTGGCGTGAGATCCACAAGGCCTATCTTTTCCTGGCCGTTACGGTGGGCATCGCGACGCCCCTGGTGGCAGCCCTGGTTCTTTGTACTCCCATTAATTTCAGCGAGCACGAGGGCGATCTGATCACCTATTATGCGACGCAGATCAACGGGACCTTCTTTGGCATCCTGGTTGCCGGACTGGCCAGCATCACTCTGATGATGGCTGTGAACACCGCCTTTGTGGCCTCCAGCGAACTGCTGGAGCGCGTGGCACACCGCTATGGATTCCACTGGCTGATCGCGACAAACCAACGCCACTCGCTCTATCGGATTCACATCCTCAACGCGCTGTTTTTTTCGACGATTATCATCATCACCAGCGGCTCTCAGAAAATTCTCGCCGACATGTACGCAATAGGCCTTGTGGCGAGTTTTTGTATCAATATGGGATCGCTTTTGATCTACCGCTATTTTACCGGCACCAAGGAAGTAATTCCGTATTCCACGAGCCGCATCGGTACGCTTATTCTCTGGATTATCCTGGTTAGCTGCTTCATTTTTCTGGCGATAGACAAACCACACGGTACGGCCCTCTGGGCGGGCATAACGGCCTTTGTCCTCGTGGCGGGAACCCTGCTCGCAAAAAAAAGATCGCCGGAAATCGTAGAGATCGGTCAGGCAGAAAATGAGCTGGAAATGATACTCTACCTCGCCGAGTCATCCTCGCCAGACATACACATGATCTTCCGCCGCCCACGCGAGGAATCTCTTGGAGAACCGAAACACAACGAAGCCTACATAACCTTCTATACGCCGCGCCAAGGCATCCCGCCGAAAATGGCGGAGAACCATTTTCGTTTCCCACTGATCCGAAGCCGCCTATATCAGCGCATTCTACTTCTGCTCAGGATTGCCGAATATGAATTGCCCGACAGAAACATCACCGTCCACTTCGGCTGGCCGTTGTCCTCATGGCTCGACAGGCTCGCCATCGGGGTCATGGTGTTCAATCTGATGACCCTTCCCAGGAAATTCCCTCAGTTTAACTTTGAAATCGGCTATACCAGGTGCAGCGCTGCCCCGAGGGAAAGTTGATACGGCTTTGCGGATCGCCGGCGTGAACCTCTGCTCAGGTTTGATGGAAGGGTGGATCTGTTCGCTTAGCGGAAGCGAGCTTTAAAAATCAGTCCGAATTATTCTTTTTTGTTGTTTCAGCAAGCAGTTGCACAGTCCGGGCGATTTCCTCGGGTGTGACCTCGCGCCTGAGTTTTTCCATTTTTTCCATCAACCGGGCAAACCGGATCGCTTCGGCCGCGCTGACCCATTCGAGCTGGAGCCTTTCCGGCCTTATTCCGAGCTTTTCCATTTTCCTGTGAATTTTCTCGACACGTTTAACGGTCCACTGATTGGCGTTTATGTAGTGGCAGTCGCCGATGTGGCAGCCGCTGACAAGAATTATCGCCGCTCCTTTTGCCAATCCCCCCCATATGAAAGACTCGTCCACGCGGCCCGAGCACATGGTCCGGATCAGCCGAACGGTTGGCGGATATTGCAGGCGTGAGACTCCGGCGTAATCGGCACCGGCGTATGAGCACCAATTGCATGCAAAGGCAAGGATCCTGGCCGCCGGCTCTTCTGACAGGACGCTGTCAACCTGCCCCATGATCTGTTCGTCTGTAAAGTGGTTCATTACGATCGAATCGAACGGGCATTCGGCGGCACAGGTACCACAACCGGAACAGGCAGCAGGGTTAACGGATGCTGCAATTTTACGCTTCACATCAAGTGAAATCGCTCCGTAAGGACATACCTCGGCGCATAGACCGCAGATTTTGCATTTTTCAGGAATCACTTCTGCCGTAATGGGGTCGGAGAGCATTTCTCCGCTGTGGAGCAGGCGAGCGATACGCGCTGCCGCCGCAGACCCCTGGGTGACCGATTCCTTTATGTCTTTCGGCCCCTCGGCGCATCCGGCGAAGAAAATGCCCCTGGTGGCGGCATCAACCGGCTGGAGCTTGGGGTGGGCTTCGAGGAAAAATCCGTCAGGCGAGAGCTGAAGTCCAAACATCTCCTGGAGTTTCTTCGTCGTTTTGGAGGGTTGCATGCCGACCGCCAGCACCAGCATGTCAAGATCGTGGAAGGATATCTTTCCTGTTGCGCTGTTGTCGACGGCAACCCGCAGTCCGCCTTCGGCGGTTTCAATCACATTGCCGGGCAACCCGCGAATATATTGTACGCCAAGACTTTTGCTCTTTCTGTAGAGGTCCTCGAAACCTTTTCCGAAAGCACGGATGTCGATATAAAAGACCTTTATGTTTATTTTCGGATAGTGTTCCTTCAGGATCAGGGTGCTCTTGACCGTGTTCATACAGCAGACATTTGAACAGTATGAGGCGCCCTTCCTTGCCGAGCGCGACCCGACGCACTGAACGAACCCGATCGACCGGGGGGGTTGCCTGTCCGTCGGTCTGATCAGTTCACCGCCGGTCGGACCTCCGGCGCTTATCAACCGTTCAAACTCGATGCTGCTCAGCACGTTTTCGTAGCGAGTGTAAGCGTACTCGTCGAGTTCCGTGGGATCGTAGGCTTCCAGGCCGGTGGCGACCACGACGCTTCCCACATTTTCCACCACTTCCTCATCCGACATGTGGAAATTAATGCACTTCTTCTCGCATACCTCGGCGCATTTCGCGCACACCACCGGGTTGTGACCGAGGCATTCATTGATGTTTATTACATAAGCGGAAGGCACTGCCTGCGGGAAAGGCGAGTAGATGGCCCTCCTGGAAGAAAGACCGGAGTTGAACTCATCGGGGCGCACGACCGGACACACTTCCGAGCAGTCGCCGCAAGCGGTGCAGTCCTTCTCGGATACGTATCGGGCTTTTTTCAGAATCCTGACTTCGAAGTTGCCAACATATCCTTTGACGTCGATCACTTCGGAGAGGGTGAGGAGCTTTATTTTGGGATGCCGACCGGCATCTGTCATCTTCGGCCCGAGTATTCAGATGGAACAGTCCATCGTGGGGAAAGTCTTGTCAAGTTTTGCCATCTGGCCGCCAATGGAGGGTTGTCTTTCGACCAGGACCACCTCGTAGCCGTTGTCGGCAAGATCGAGCGCCGCCTGGATTCCAGCGATGCCTCCCCCTATTACGAGAGTCCGCTTGCTGAGCGGTATTTTGCTGCCCTGGAGAGGTTCCAGCCTGGCGGCTCTCGCCACTGCCATTCGCACCAGGTCGACGGCTTTGCTTGTGGCGGCTTCCGGTTCGTCAATGTGAACCCAACTGCATTGTTCCCGCAGATTAGCCATTTCGAGCAGGTAAGGATTGAGGCCGGCGCTCTCGAGCACCTGCCGGAAGGTGGGTTCATGGAGCCTTGGAGAACATGAGGCGATCACCACGCGGTCAAGCCCGAGCTCGGCAATATCTTCCCTGATGCTCTGCTGACCGGGTTCGGAGCACGCATAGAGGACATCGCGCGCAAGAACGACATTTTCAAGTTTGGCGCTCTCAGAGGCGACTCGGGGGCAATCGACTGTTCTGGCTATGTTCAATCCGCAATGGCATATAAAGACACCGATTCGTGGACTGTCACTATGTATGGAGGGTTTTTGCACGTTAAGACCTCTGGTTCTCAAGTATCAAGTTATTCCCACTGTATTGTTCGGGCCAGGATGGAGGTAAGGTCGGCCATCTCCATTCGGATTTCATCTCCCAAGAAAGGATCTTCCATGGCGCATTTGAGGTGTATCTGGCATTTTGGGCAGGCGGTTACCAAAAGGTCGCTTCCGGTTTCTTTGGCCTGTCTGAGCCTGTTTACCTGCATGGCTTTGGAGTAGCTGTCGCATCCGGTCCACGCGCAGTTTCCGCAGCAAAGGGAAGACGCTCCCCGGTCGCGCATTTCGTTGAAGCCACGCACGTTGAGGCGCTGAAGAAGATTTCTCGGCAATTGGGCGCCGGTTTGTGTTCGGCTGAGCCTGCAAGGGTCCTGGAAGGTTATCTTCCTGTTGAGCTTCGAGAAACCGATTGCGCCCTTGCTGATTTGGGCTTCTGCCAGTTCGAAAATGTGGGTCACTTTGAAGCCGGTTTCGATCCCGTTTTCGGGGTAATCGCGCGAGAAGGCCCGGTAACATTCCGGGCAAGCCGTAACCAGTTCTTCGATCCCCATCTGCGAGATAAGTTCCACATTTAGCCGGGCGAGTTTGACAAAGTGATCGCGGTCCCCCGACCAGAGCAGATCATGGCCGCAGCACCTCTCGTTTTGCATTATTGCCGGATGAATATCGAAAAAGTTCATGAGCCTGAGCGCATCGACCAAAATGTCGCTGGTGCTTATGCCCAGGTGATTCTTGAAAAATGTATCGAAGTAAGGAGCGCAGCCTCCGAAAAAGAGGGTTTTGCTCTTCGGATCGGTTTGAATTTCAGGCGGCAGCCATTTCCAATGCTCCACAGGCAGGTTGGGCGAGGTCAAAGCACGCATGAGGGAGTGGAAAAAACCTTCGTGGGCTTCGAACCGGCCATTCACGGATGCGGCGTTGCGCATCTCTTTTATAAAATCCGGAAAGCTGACTGCCGAGGGGCATCGATCATAGCAAAGGCCGCAGGTAAGGCAGGACCAGATGTCCTCGCTGATGCAGGGGGAGTCGAGGTCGCCGGCCACTACGGCGTTTGCGATTGCTCTCGGGGAAAATGGTTTCCCTGAGAGTGTTACCGGGCATGCGGATGAACATTTGCCGCAGTCTTGGCAAGTGTTGATATTGTATGCGGCCATAATAGAGGCGGCCGACTCGGGCGAGAGGGCAGATTTTTGTGTTGGATGCGGGGGGTCGACAGGTGTTTTCCCGAGTTGCTGAATCCTGTTTCTGAACGAGGTCAAAAAATCGAGCAGTCTTGCAGGCTGGTCGGGATAGAACGATGCGAAGCCGAGCCGCTCCTCCCCCAAACCCAGTAGACGAAGAATACCCCTGGTGTCCTCCACGTTTCTTTCGGCAACACGGGTCCCGATTCCGTAACGGCAGGTGCCTGGCTCGCACCCGGCCAGAGCGACTCCGTCGGCCCCGGTTTCGAACGCCTTGAAAAGGAGCGACTTGGTGATTCGACCGCTGCAAGGTATCCTTATCATCCGTATCTCGCGGGGCAGCGGAGCAAACGTGTCCTGGAGGGTCTGGAATGCGGCGTGAGGGCACCAGTTGCACAGAAAAAGGATTATTTTGAGATCATCTTCCATGAATTTTTATCCGGCCGGGTGTTTCTTCAAGAGCCCCGAGCCGTTACCTCCTCAATCATCTGCTCCAGGAAGAGCCTGTCGCGAAAGGGGCTGTCGGCGGCATCGGACGGACAGATCGAAATGCAGTTGCCGCAGCCCTTGCAAAGGGCCTCGTCGACAACCGCATAACCAGACCCCGTCGTGTTGGCATGAAAGCTCACGGCCCGGTAGGGGCAAGCATTCACACACCGGCCGCATCCCCTGCAAAGGTTCTTGTTGATGGAAACCGTGTATCCCTTGTTTTGCCTGGGCCCTCGCGGCATGACAGTGGCTGCGAGAATGCCGGCCGATGTGCCTTTTATCCGTTCAGAGGCATTGATGGCCGGAGGACTGGCCAGCAGAAGCCCCGGTATGGAAGTGGCCCCTGGAACGAAGAAGGGGATTCCTCTGAGGCCCTTTGCCTGCATGGAGTGTGTAAACTCATGCGGCGGCATGTCCGGGTGAGGCATATACGCTATATTTTTTCGTGCTCTGGCTCCCAGAATTACCGCTCCCGCGCTGAAAACCTGGTGGGTCCTGTCTTCCATAATCACCACCACCCGAAAATCTCCCACTGTGCCCTTAAGGGACCTGGCGCACGATCCGAGAAATGCGTGGACGTTGGGATAATCCGGTACTGATGGAAGCGGTCTGTCGGGGCTTCCGAACAAAAAGACTTCCATTCCCATTTGCCCCAGGGTCTGAGCGCTCCTGAGCGCGGCTTCGGATTCACCGATTATGGCGGTTGTGAAGTTATACTGGCGCGCCGGCGTAGGAAGGGACTTGAGATGCGCCGCACGCCGGATCGATCTTTGAAGGAGTCCCTTGAAGCGGCTCACGGCCAGAGGTGAGTCACTCTTCAAGAGAGTGAGCGCCTCGCCTCGAAGGTTGCACGTCTCGGCCATTGCCCTGGCTATACCGGTACCCTGGAAGATCGTAGCCTTCAGCCTGCTTCGCTGGTCGGTACAGGAGCTGCATATGAGGTCCAGGGGGCAGCACACGCAGGAAGCGAGTACGAATCTGGTGAGGCCTTTTTCGCGAATCGTTCTTAGAATTGAAGCTGCGCCTTCAGGTGTGCACGCTGACGGAACCGACTCGGCGTATTCCACCAGTGAGTCCTCAGGAAGGCGGGAAATGAACGAGTCCAATTCCGGGTCCCATCCGAGCGAATCGTTGCAGCGGCATACAAATACACCGATGCGAAGATCCGGAGTGAGTTGCGGTCCTGGCGGTGAAAACGAGATACCGTGTCCCTTCATGCGCGGAGCGCTGTCGCCGAGCAGCACAACGGCTTCGGCTGCAGCGGCAAAACCCCGCAACGTCATGCCAAAAACGTCAGGTTTGATGGCCTTCGAACTGTATGCACGGATAACGTCCTCGCCTTTCACTCCATGAGCGGCCGCGGGGTCGGCGATAATGACGACCCCCGCGTATTCGAACGCCTCGAACGAATCGTCTGTGTAGGAAATAGCATTCGCACCCGAGCATGCCTCGACACACTGGAAGCACTCCGAACATACGCCGCACTGGAGGCATCTGGAAGTCTCTGAGTGAAGTTGATCTTCAGTCAGGCCGAGGGCGACCTCGACGGAAAGCTCCCTGCGTGAAGCGGGACGAAGCTCAGGCATCTTGGCGCGTGGAACTGAGGGAATCTCCGCTGTGATCTCCGGAAAGTCCAGTTCCTGCGGGCGGGATGAAGAGCAACGCTCAGCGGATTGTCCATCCGGAATAGTTTCGCCGGTCAGGAAACTGTGAACGGCCAGAGCAGCCGCGCGGCCGGAGGCCATAGCCGCAATGACGGTCGAGGGTCCGGACACTGCGTCGCCTGCGGCAAAGACGTTATTTGCGCGAGTCCTTCCTTTGTCGTCCGCCTGGATGAGCCCGCCGGGCGAGGCAAGGTTTTCTGCATAGTCATCAAGAAGAGCCGGGTTTCCTGTCTGGCCTATGGATATGACAACGCGTTCGAATTCAATCTCGAGCGGCTTGCCGCCTTCAAGCGGGACCGGCCAAGGGATTCCGTTTACGTCAGGCCCGCCGGGGATGGTTGGAAAGAGGCGTATACCCTTTAGCCTGTCGCCATGTCCCAGAAATTCGGCAACTTTGAGGCTGGTCTTTATCGCGACTCCCTCTCTCAGCGCCTCTTCCACTTCCATTGCATCCGCTGGGAGCAGATCCTCGGGAAACCACGAAATCAATGTCACTTGGGCGCCAAGCCGAACAAGCGTGCGTGCGGCTTCAAATGCAGAGTTGCCGTCGCCGATGACCGCAGTTTTGCCGGAAACACCCTTTATTTCTCCCCGATGCACGGCGGAAAGGAATGAGACGCACCCGACAACCCCGTCAAGTTTTTCTCCAGGGACATTCAGCCTTCGGTCTTCCCACAACCCTGTGGCGAGAACAATCGCAGAGAAGTCCCGAGCGTTCCGTGAGGATTTATATTCGCAGCCCAGGCGGAATTCGATTCCAATCCGGTGAAGGTATTCGATTTCCTGGTCGAGCACCGGGCGGGGGAGCCGGTAAGGCCCAATTCCGTAGCGCAAAAGGCCCCCCGGCGCTTTTTCTTTCTCAAAGACCGTTACCTGGTATCCCAAGCGGATAAGGTCTGATGCTGCGGCAAGTCCCGCAGGTCCCGAACCCACCACGGCGATTTTTTCGGACCGAGTTCTGGCTGGTTTTGCCTTAGCCAGATCGGGAGAAGCGTTATCGGCAATGAAGCGCTTTATGTCGCGTATGGCAAGAGGCGCATCCAGATCGCTTCTTCGGCATGCAGCTTCGCATGGATGAGTGCAGATCCTTCCGCAGATACCGGGTAAAACGTTGTCCTTCCTGATAAGCTCGAGCGCATCGGTGTACTTCCCGGCACGCGCCAGGGCCATGTATCCCTGGACGTTAACCCCCAGAGGGCAATTCGCCTGGCACAGAGGAGTCTTGCGCTTATCAATAACCGGCCTTCCGGGAAGGGCGTGCCTCCCTCTGTACTTCAGGGCCTTTTCACCGTCCGGGCCGACTGCCGGACAATTCTGCGAACATAGACCGCAAAGGATGCACTTATCTGCGTCAACATAGGAGGCGGTTTTTTTGTAACGTATTGAAAAGCCCTGGGGCGTGTGTTTGATCGACTTGATTGAAGCTGGAAGAATAAGCCTGATCCTTGGATTTCCCATTATTCGAAGAAGCCCGGGACGCAGAGCATAGTTGAAGCTGACCCCCGAGGGCATCCGCCAGATATCTGCGGCCAGTTTCTCGTTGAGGTCAGGGTCGTGCTCAATCAAGGTGACCGGTATCCCCATCTCGCCCAGTTTACTGGTCGCAGCGATCCCCGCCGGTGTAGCGCCGATTACGCATACCTTCTGAAGGCGTTCCTTGGGATTTTTCATGAACCGGCCCCCTTCTTTGCGGCGGCCTTTTTCTGCCTGGCCTTGAGCAGTGCCTGACCGAAATCGTAACCCTTGTTGAAGGCGGCTACGTTTGCGTCCTCAGTTCCCTTGGGGACGGCATCGGCTACAGAAGTGAGCATGCCCTTAAGGGAAACTGCGCAGGTTATGGAGGTCACAAAGCCGAGCATGACGATATTGGCCATCATCTTTCTGCCAAGTTCTTCGGCAATTCGGGTTGCAGGGATCGGGTAAACGTCCCCGCCGGCACTATCGGCAGACCTCACCATGTCCTGATCGATAATTAGGATTGCGTCCTCTTTGAGAAGAAGGCGGTATTTCTCATATCCCATCTGGGACATGCACACGAGGATGTCCGGATTGCGCACGTAGGGGTAATGGATTGGTTTGTCCGATATGATTACCTGAGCGCTGCAGGCCCCGCCACGGGATTCCGGGCCGTAGGACTGCGTAAAAGTGCTCTCCCGATGATCTGTGAGACAAGCTGCCGTCCCCATCACCTGGCCGGCAAGGACTATGCCTTGTCCACCAAGACCGGTTATGACAATCTCTCTTTTCAACTTTGCGGTGGTGGTTCCGTCCATTTCACTCTCACTCGACATTTGCTACCAGCCTTCGGGGCTCAATCCTTCGCGATTGAAGTTCGATCTCATGACGCACGCGGGCGGCATATCCTGTCGTAGGCCTCCAAAAAGGTCGGCTTGTCATACTCTACGAATTTCCCAAGAGTTATGCCCTGCTTGAAGTCCAGGATGACTTCGGCGGGATTTGCGCCATTTTTTACTATTGCTTTTTCCTGGTATAGCTTGAGCGAATCAATCGACTTCTGCCTGTTTCTGCGGCCGTACCCGGTAGGACAGGGGGCGAGAACCTCGATAAACGAAAAGCCTCGGCGCTCGAGGGCTTCCCCGATCGACTGAGTAAGATCGCGCGTGTGAAGCATTGTCCAGCGTGCAACGTAGGTGGCCCCCGAAGCGTATGCCAGCAGTGGCAGGTTGAATGGCGGTTCGGGATTGCCAAACGGCGTGGTCGACGTCTTGGCCATACTGGGGGATGTAGGCGCAGCCTGTCCACCCGTCATGCCGTAATTGAAGTTGTTCACGCAGATCACCGTCAGGTCCATGTTCCGCCTGGCCGCGTGAAGAAAATGATTTCCACCGATTGCAAACAGGTCTCCGTCACCGCTGAAAACGACAACGCTCAATTCGGGATTGGCCAGCTTCATGCCGGTGGCAAACGGGATTGCCCGTCCGTGAGTGGTATGATAGGAATCGAGCTTGACGTACCCGGAGCCTCTTCCCGAACACCCTATGCCGGACACCATTACGGTTTTTGTCAGGTCTCCCCTGGCGGACTGGATGGCGATAAGCGATGAGGAGAAGGCCGTGCCGATTCCGCATCCGGGGCACCATATGTGCGGGATGCGATCGGTTCGCAGGATGTTATCGAGTGGATGTTTCATTCTAATTATCCCATTTAGGAATTGAGGAATTCAGAAATTAAATGCAAATTCCAACAGCAATCACGCAATTCCTAAATTCCCAAATTCCTTAATCCCTGAATTTCCGCGAGTATCCGGTCGGGTGTAATAACCGTCCCTCCGGCATGACCGACCAGAAGGGCGGGGGCCACACCTGCGGCGCACCTTTGCACCTCAAGATGGATCTGCCCCAGGTTCAATTCCACCGTTATCAGGCACTTCACTCGTTTTGCAAGCTCTCTTATTGTATCCTCCGGGAAGGGCCATACGGTCACCAGCCGCAAAAGACCGGCTTTTATGCCTTGTCCCCGAGCCTCATCGACGGCGGCCAGGCTGCTCCGTGAGCTGATGCCGTAAGATATCAGCGCCACGTCGGCGTCCTCCAGCCGATACTCCTCCACCTGGATGATCTTTTTGAGGTTCGCGCGGATTTTTTCCGTTATTCGAGAGACCATCTCCACATGCGCCTCGGCGCTCATCACCGGGTAGCCTTTTTCGTCATGAGTCAGACCCGTAACGTGCACCATATATCCCTCGCCGGCATGAGCCATTGGCGCAACTCCATTGGAGCCGGGATGAAAAGGTTTGAAACGGTCCTTTCTTCCTTTAGCGCGCGGGCGGGACTGGAGCCTTATTTTTGATGGATCGGGTATAATAACCCTCTCGCTGAGGTGGCCGATTACCTCATCGGCCATTATCATCACGGGGAGCCTGTATGTTTCGCTCAAATTGAATGCGGTAATGGTCTGGAAGAAAAGCTCCTGGGGCGAAGCCGGGGCAAGGGCTATAATCTCGTAATGGCCATGGGAGCCCCATCTGGCTTGCATCATATCACCCTGAGCGCCGAGCGTCGGGAGGCCCGTCGAAGGACCTGCGCGCTGAACGTTCACCACAACGCACGGAGTTTCCGTTGCTATCCCGAGTCCGATGTTTTCCATCATCAGACTGAACCCGGGACCAGAGGTTGCCGTCATGCTTTTTGCTCCGGCGCAGGAAGCGCCAAGAACTGCGGCCATTGCGGATATCTCGTCTTCCATCTGGATAAAGATACCGCCAACCCCGGGGAGCCTATTCGCCATGTGCTCGGCTATTTCGGTGGCCGGTGTGATAGGATAGCCGGCAAAGAAGCGGCAACCGGCGGCAAGCGCTCCCTCCGCGCATGCCGTGTCTCCGTTTATGAAATGTTCTCCGGTGAGAACTGCAGTTTTCATAAAAACTCAGTGGCCTGTGGCCAGTGGCCAGAGAAAAGCTCTCTCCGGCCATTGACGTCTGACGGGTTATTCATGATCTCAGTGGTCCGTAGTCAGTGGCTTTTCTGACCACCGACGACGGATGTCTACTCAGCTTCGAGAGAGTAGATCGCAAAATCGGGACAGATAGCCTCGCAATAGTGACAGTTGACACACAAATCAGGCTGCTTTATCGCCGGAGGATGGTATCCTTTCGAGTTGAACCGCTCTGAGAACTCAAGAACATCTCTTGGGCAATATTCGATACAATAGCCGCACCCTTTGCATCGGTCTTCTATGATATAGACCACCCCTTTGGAAACCACGATCTCTTCGGTATCCAGGGGAGTGCGCCAGAATTTCATCTGTTGACCTCTTCGATCGTAACGAACTGGTTAGAGACTGCGTATTTGAGATATCAGGTAATTTTGCGAGCAAGTCAAGATAAATGAGATTCCAAAATAATGGAATTGGCTGGTCAGGGTAATTTTTTTCCAGGGGGGAATGGGCAGTTCAGATGAAGATGCAGCCTTTGATCGACTTTAAAGGGAAAAATGTGGTCTTTGGGTCTCAGAAGAAAAATGTCGATAATGCTGGTCAAGTCGAAGATCCGCCGTCCCCCCTTACAGAAAAGGGGGGGTAATTCGATAAAGCTCTCCATCCATTTCACCAGTTGATCAGGATTTTTTTCCCGCCGTCCTCGGCCAATACCCGATAACTAAAATCAGGATGCAATGAAAGCAAAGACTGGAGAGGCTTTTCTTCGCTGAACAGGAAAATCCTTTTTCCGGATGTCCACTCGTTGTAGAGTTCTTCCTGCGTGATGCACAGCCTTGGGGCTGATTTATCATGCAGGCCGTACCAGAGAACTCCGAACCCGCCGTCCATTACGTGAACCTGGAGACCCGTGTAGTAATTGAGAGTTGAACCTTTCTCGTAATTGTCGTTTATAACGATCTCATCTCCGGGCCGATAGTAGTATTGGACGACTTTGGCGAGGCTCTTGGAACCCAGCACCGGCTCAAAGGCAACCAGCCCGGCATTGTATAGATGGCACAGCCCTACCATCATGGTGGCCAGAAGCAGGAAAGAGACCATCCAGCGCTTCCGTAGAGCGAGGAAAAATGCGGCTGACGGGCCGACGATCAGCAAAGCGGCGGCCTTGTACACCAGCGGAGCCAGATAGCTGAAAGTCGCCGGGGTGAGGTCGCGCACGTGACCGAAAGCGAGGAAATAGCGCGCAGGATTTGTCGTAAGAGTTCCGGAAAGGGTGTACTCCTGTGCCGAGTGGTTGCCCCACCACGTGAGCACAATCATGCCCGCGCCTGTTAAGAGCGTCAGGGCGGCCGTGACTCCGAGGCTGATGAGGCCCCACTTCGGTGAGGTTTCCTGCGTTTCAAGGTCCGCCAGGACCTTGCCGAACAGGAGCGCGAACGCGGCAAAGGAGGGAAAGGTATAGTATTCCTGGGTTGAGTTGCTTAACAAAAAGAATGTCAGGATTACGCCTATCCAGATAAATAGAAGAAGGCATGCCTGTTTGGTTTTCTCCTGCGGACGCACGGATTTGGGGAAATTCAGGACGAGTCCCCACATGAATGCGCTCCACGGGAAAAACCACACAAGGTGAAGGCCCCAGAGCAGCAGGCGGGGAACAGAGCCTGCGTCTTTGGGGTAGCGCATCCCAAGAAAACGCAGGAGATGCTCGCGGATAAAATAGAACTGCAGGAAATCCGGATTGGCAAGAGTTGCAGCAACATGCCAGGGCGCTGCTACAATCAGAAAGATGAGAAGCCCGTAGCCGAGTTGGAGCTTTTTGATTACCTTCCAGTTTCCAGTTACCAGGATATGCACAAAAATGATTGCGCCCGTGAAGACGATCCCAACCAGTCCCTTTGTCAGTACTGCCAGAGCGGCGGAAATATACAGACCGGCGCACCTCAGGTCGACCGGACCGATATTTTTCGGCTCCTGTTCTTCAAATGTTATCAGCACGTACATGTAGAGGGAAAAAGTGATAAAGAAGGATAAAATCACATCAGGCCAAAGTATCCGGGTAAATGCATAATGGCCGAGGCAGGTTGCGATCACGATCGCTGAGCAGAAGCCTCCTGTCTTGCCCCAGATTCGCGTGCCGAACCTGAAGACCAGCAATATCAACAAAAGTGAGAACAGCGCAAGAGGCAGCCGCAAAGCCCAATCATGCAGGCCGAAAGCGGAAACCGATAAGGCCGCCAGCCAGTACATGAGAGGGGCTTTCTCCAGGTATCTGATGCCGTTATTTATTCTCAGGGTTACCCAGTCTCCCGACTGGACCATTTCACGCACTGCTTCGGCATGAAAGGAATCCGCATCGTCGAGCAGAGCCGGACGGGAAATCGTAGCGATAAAAATTGTAGACCACAGTGCGATAAGAACAACCGTGTAGAGGAGTGTCCTAGAGGTCATAAGAACGCTAGACTCTGCCGTTGGAGCGTTCAAGGCGAACCAGGTACAGATTCCTGAGGTATATGATTAGACCGCCCCCTTGTCCGAGAATGAACACGGGGTCCTTTTTCAATATGGCATAGATGAGAAGCAGCCCGCCGCCGCCAATGCTGAAATACCAGAAGGCGATAGGAAATATGCTTTTGCCTCGCCTCTCGCTCGCAATCCACTGGACCAGAAATCTTCCAAAAAACAATCCCTGGCCGCATAACCCCAGAACTAACAGATAATTGTCGAGAAAATACCGGATCATATAGTTCATTGCATTGCCCATGTTCGCGTGTTTGCATTTTTAGGCATTAAGGCGCTAAAAAGCAATAGCCCTTGGAGGCTCTTAAGCTTTTCGGCGCCGCTGTCGCTGTGGTGTGGGAGAAAAGGCCCGAACAGCTTATTATGCCAGAAAGAGGAGTTTTTGGAAGAAGAATCGCCCAAAATGGTTGATCAATAGGTGGGCTTTACAATAATTTACATTTTCAAATCATTCACACGGGCCAGGCTACCCTGATTTCAGTACCGGTTCGCCCAGACTCGATTTCAAGGGAGCCACCGGAAAGTCTCGCGCGCTCGGTCATGCTGGAGAGCCCCACACAGGCGCTTATGCTTGCCGATTCCCGCGCCTCGGCGACGTCGAATCCCTTGCCGTTATCTCGAATCCTCATCTCGATTGCTCCGTTTTGCTTGTCAAGCCTTAAAGTGACTGAATTCGCGCCGCTGTGTTTGGCGACATTGTTCAATGCTTCCTGGATGATCCTGAAAATGACGATCTTGAGTACATCGGGTGCTTCGGGCTCTTCAAGCAAAAGAGTTTTCTCGATACGAATATGGGGATAGTCTTCCTCAAATTTCCTGCAACACCAGTCGATCGCCATGGTAAGACCGAAGTCGCTTAGAACGGAAGGCCAGATATTGGAATGAATTCTTCTGACTTCTTCGATAAGGTTCTGCAGCATTACTACAATTCCGTCGAACAGTTGTCTTGATTTGACGTTGGCAGATTGGCCCAACTCGAAGATTGCGTGTTCGATCCTGAACTTGACGGCAGTGATAGAGCCACCCAGGCTGTCATGTAATTCCATTGCGATTCGCTTGCGCTCCATTTCCTGCGCGTGGAGCAGCTTAAAAGATAGCACCCGCCGCTCTTCTTCGGATCGCAAAAGGTTTTGCTGTACTTGCTCCCTCTCCGCAATTTCGAGCCGCAGAATCCCCGTGGTCCGTGTAATCTCACTCGTCCTTTCCCGGACTCGATTTTCCAGTTCATCGCGAGCCTTGATCAGTTCAGTCTCCATATTTTTCCGGTCGGTAATATCGATTCCGAGCTTCAACACGCCGGGGGAATCATCAAGGTCACGATAGGGGTACTCGTAAATCGCGTACGTTTTACCCTTTATTACGCCCCAGTCCCTTTGCTGTGGCACACCTGTCCGAAGTATTTCCCTGGTAGGGCAAATGTCACACGGCGCGTTCTCACCTTTAAGAACCTCATAACAGGTCATCCCTTCATGATTGCCGAACAGATGACGGAAAACTCGATTAGCGTACCGTATCGTGTAGTCCGGCATCTGGACGAATACAAAGGCAGGAAGTCCTTCAAGCAGAGAATAGAGGTTTTTTTCGGTCAGGGTCAAGTTTCGGGAAATCCGGTTGAACGGCACAAAGATCCCTGTGCTTATGAAAACCCTGTACATTAAATAGACTGCGATCAATCTCACAAAATGGCCGAACTCGTTCGTCCTCAAATGAAAATTTGTGTAGGCGGTAAATGCAAGTTCTGAAATTATGAAGAGGGTTATCGAGGTCACCAGCGCCAGGAACATGCTGAACTCAAATTGCTGCCGTTTGAGCGATAAAATAAATATTGATGCAATGAACAGTAAGATTATTACATATTCGCTTATCTTCTCGAAGCCGGTTGGCCTGATCCCGTCTATTAGGCAGGCAGGGAAATTGCGCCAGTAGAAGACCGAAAGCAGGGCCACGGCCGCAACGGCTCCGAATGCAACAAGAACAGGGCCGGTTTTCAATTTTCTGCCCAAAAGAAGCGGGGCGATTACAAGTGCGGCTGATTCCAGACTGCGGGCAACGAGGCGCAGTTGGGCGGACTGGCCGGCATCTCCGAAAAGCGCTATGCCTTTATATGAAAGAATTTGCAGCAGTTCGACCGAGCCTGCGAAAAGGTAAGCAATGCCGATAAATGAAAAATAAATATTTCGGACGATTTGCCTGGAATTCCAGGCTGTGAAAAAAATGCTCCATACGGCTACTACCGTCACTATCCCGATCAAAGTATGGAAGATAAGGAAATCACGGACTCCAACCCAAAGCAGGCCGGCGAGCAGCGCAGTGCCTAAAATCAGGGAATGCTTGTCTGGCACGATACCCGAACCGAACATTGCTCTCCTCGAGTGGAGTAATCTCCGGGAATCGGTTTAGAAACCGATGAAATCGGCTCTTTCGAAAGGATATATGATAAAGTGGTGTTGATGATCTTGTTGGTTCTCATTTTGATATCTTTATGGAACAGCTTTGTCAAGTAATATTGATGGCACAAGTTAGGAACAACTGAGTGATAATTCTGGGAATTGAGACCTCTTGCGATGAAACCGCTGCAGCAGTTGTAAGGGACGGAAAAGAGATATTGTCCAGCGTAATTGCCAGCCAGGTTTCAATTCACAGCCCTTACGGCGGGGTCGTCCCCGAGTTGGCGTCAAGGAAGCACCTGGAATATATTATCCCCGTAATCGAAAGCGCGCTGGAAAAAGCAGGGGTTTCCGCTGAAGAACTTGACGCGCTTGGGGTTACACAAGGCCCGGGGCTTGTCGGGGCGCTGCTGGTCGGTTTGAGCGCAGCAAAAGCTATGGCTTATGCTTTCGGCAAGCCGCTTATTGCCGTTAATCATATCGAGGGGCATATACTGGCCGCCTTCGTTTCCGGCAGCATGCCGGAAAACCCCTTTATTTGCCTGGTCGTTTCCGGTGGGCATACTGCACTGTACAGGGTTGATCAGGACGGCAGCAGCCGGCTGCTGGGAGCTACAAGGGATGACGCGGCGGGAGAGGCATTCGATAAGATAGCAAAGCTGCTCGGCATTGGTTATCCGGGTGGTATTGTAATAGACAAACTCGCTTCCGGCGCAAATCCGCAGGCGATACAATTTCCGCGCTCCCGGTTTGAAAAAGACTCTCTCGAATTCAGCTTTAGCGGTTTAAAAACCGCCGCCGCCAATTTTATACGCAGACACGGTCCCCCTGCCCCCGATTCTGCCCTTGGCGGGGCTGGGTCTTACACCTTGGGGGATTTCGCGGCGAGCTTTCAGGAGGCTATTGTTGACGTGTTGGTCGAAAAGAGCATCAAGGCAGTTCAACAGTGTGGTCTTTCCGATATCGCTGCTGCAGGGGGAGTAGCTGCAAACAGCAGGTTGAGGGAAAGGCTGGCTCGGGAGGCCGCCTTGGCAAACTTTCGGCTCTATCTGCCCCCGCTGCAATTATGTACCGACAATGCCGTGATGATCGCATCCGCCGCGTACCGCAGTTGGATGCGTTCCGGTCCCCAGCCCGGAATGCTCGATCTGGACGCATATTCCCGCTAAGTACCTTGATTCTTCTATTGAAAAGCAGATTAAAATGTCGTATTTTGGTAAGGGTTCAAGGGGTGTGATATGAGAGCAGAAAGCTTGGAAACGCGCGTCATAAAACGCATCGCCCGCAAACGCGGTGACGTATTTTTGCGCGCCGATTTTCGCGACCTTGGCGGCTATGACCAGGTGGGGCGGGTTCTGCGAGGGTTGGTGGGGAAGGGCAGACTTCTGAGAATCGGGCAGGGCCTTTACACGCGCGCGGCAGCATCGCCTTTTGACGGCACCCCGGCGCCGGTAAAAGGCCTGCGCACCCTGGCTAAGGAAGCGCTCGACCGGCTTGGGGTCGAGAGCGCACCGACGCGCTTCGAACAAGCTTATAATGCCGGGAAAACAACCCAAGTTCCAGCGGGACGGGTGATCGCCGTCAAGAAGAGGGTGCGCCGCAAGATTGGTTATAACGGAGCCTTCGTGAGTTTCGAACGTGCTTGACCGGCAGCTCATCGAGCGGGTCGCCGGCGCGTTCACAACCGACGAAGTGCTGGTTGAGAAGGATTGGTATATCGTCCGTGCCCTTGGCGTCCTTTCATCGCTCGATCATACCGACGCGACGCCGGTCTTTTCCGGCGGCACGTCGTTGTCGAAGGGATGGGGCCTTATCAAGCGGTTTTCCGAAGACATCGACTTCAAGGTTGCGATGCCGCAAGCCGCGAGCGGCACTGCAAGCCGCAATAAGCGGCGGGCCTTCCGTGAGCGGGTTCTCTCGGCCCTCACGGCAAACGAATTTGAGCTTTTGGGCAAGCCCCTCATCGGCAATGAGAGCCGGTTTTTCGCAGCCGACCTTGCCTATCCAAGCCATTTTGCGACAGGCGAAGGCCTCCGGCCGCACCTTCGCGTCGAGATGTCCTTCCATGCGCCGGCACTGAAACCGATCAACCGGCCGCTTCAGTCGCTAGTTGCACAGGCGCAAAAAGAGCCGCCGGAAGTTTCAAGCTTTCCCTGCATCGATCCCATAGAAACCGCCGGCGATAAATTGAGCACGCTGGCCTGGCGCGTTTGCGCGCGCCGGCGAGGAAGCGAGAATGACGATCCGGCGATCATCCGGCATCTCCATGACTTGGCGGCGCTCGAAGGCACCGTAGCGAGGGCATCCGGTTTTGCGGCCCTGGCGCACAAGACGGCGGAAGACGACACCGGACGGGGAGGGGAGGGCGTGCCTTCAAATCCCAAGGAACGGTTCGCCATCATGCTCGATCTTCTGCACAATGACAAACTGTGGGCTTCCGAGTATGAAAGATATGTGCTGCAGGTGTCGTTTGCAAAAGATGATGAGAGGATCAGCTTTGCCGAAGCCTTCGCGGCCACAAGAGGATTAGTGGATAAGGTTTATAGGGAAGGAAGATCATGAGCGAAATCAAACTCCCCTCCTTCGATCAATTAATGAATCCTCTGCTGCAGGCGCTTCGCCAGCTTGGAGGATCTGGTTCGGTCGAGGAAATCTATGCAAAAACAGTTGAAATCACAGGCCTGCCCGAAGAGGTTATTGCCCAACTTCACGATCCTGACAAAAGTAGTCAGACTGAGGTTGGATACCGGCTTGCATGGGCTCGAACCTATCTGCGCAAATATGGCCTGCTTGAAAATTCAAGCCGGGGCGTATGGTCGCTAACGGAAAAAGCGAAAGACCTCGAAAAGACTGACCCTTCGGAAGTTGTTCGTGTTGTTCGCGCTCTAGATAAACAGGAAACGCCTAATAAGCGGCCAGCAGACGAAGCCGCGCGCGAGCTATCGGAAGAAGAGGGGTGGAAAGATAAATTAACTGCAGTCCTGACACAGCATGTTGATGCTGCAGGCTTTGAACGGCTTGCACAGCGCCTTCTGCGTGAATCCGGGTTCATTCAGGTCGAAGTGACCGGCCGAACCGGAGACGGCGGAATAGACGGGAAGGGAATTGCACGCATTCATGGCCTTATGAGCTTTCATGTGATGTTTCAGTGCAAACGCTGGAAGGGTTCCGTTGGTCCCGGTGAAATCCGAGACTTTCGGGGCGCAATGGTGGGACGCGCCGATAAGGGCTTATTTATAACAACGGGGACTTTTAGCCCTGCGGCCGTTAAAGAGGCGACAAGAGACGGCGCCCCTCCAATTGACCTTATAGACGGCGATGAACTCGCAGAAAAATTGAAGGGGCTGGGGCTTGGTATCAAGAAGGAGCTAGTCGAGCGCGTTAGCGTCGATGAATCATGGTTCAAGAGCTTATGACACAGGTGCATCAGCGATGAGGAAGCGGGGCTGCAGTGGTTTAGGTCACCGAAATCAAAGATGAAGGCGAGATCGACGACCCTTCACCGGAAAACCAAAAGAAGTTCGAATATGCCTGGAACCATTTCGAGCGCCTGAATAATTGGCTAAGGGATGCAGGGAAGGCCGTCCGGTATCAACACAACTGGATGTCACCGAAACCCTTCAACCAGTTTTTTCAACTACTGAGAGAGGGTAAAGCGAACGGCTTTCGGTCGGAGCTTGATGTAGCGTTATGACTGAAAGCATGTTTGCACTACAGACAGACTCACAGGTCAGCCAGGGCATTTGAACGGGTTCAAAAACATAATCCGGAGGGATTAATCACATGGGTACATTGTTCTATTCGTGGCAAAGTGATACCCCATCCAAAACCAATCGAGGCTTCGTAAAGGGTGCTATCGAAAAAGCGATAAAAAATGTAAATAAAGGATCTTGAAATGGAAGAAGCCCTCAGATTGGATCAGGACACCCAAGGCGTCCCTGGGACTCCAGAAATAGCCAACACCATCCTCAAGAAAATTGACGAATGTGACATATTTCTGTGTGACCTAACCGTCGTAGCCACAACTGCGGACAGCCAGCAGGTCCCGAATCCCAACGTATTGATCGAACTAGGTTACGCAATGAAATCTATTGGTACGGAGCGCATTATTGCAGTAATGAACGAGAATTACGGAACCGCTGCCGCTGGATTGCCGTTCGACCTGCAACACCGTCGTTGGCCTATTCGATATCTACTTTCCGCTGAGGCAGCCGCAGAAAGTCTAAAAGAGCAAAAAAATTCTCTTATCTCGCGTCTCGAAGAGGCAATCAAAGTTACGCTTAGTAGCAAGAAATCTCAACTACCGGCTACATCCCCTCCGCCGTTTCCGGCAGCCGAACCCAAGAATGGGAAAGCGCGGTTCCGGTCATCAGGCGAACCAATCGGGATACTTTGGGAATCTTCCCCATTTCCAATTGCGAAAAAAAGGACCGTGAAGCAGATCTTTCTATCCAACGGCCCTGCGATGTGGCTCCGCCTAATGCCTATCATCGATCCCGCAACAACATGGTCAGCTCAAGAGCTGAAAGACTGCGCCGTTAGCGGTGGGACCTTCAACCTCGATCCATTTTATGGAGGCAGCAACCTTTACCTGCGTGCAGCGGATGGTTTCGGTGTGTACGCCCCTACCGCACAAGGCGAATCTGACACAACCGGAGTCGCTTTTGCTTTCGAAACCGGTGAAATTTGGAGCATAGACGTTAACCTGCTGGGTTGGGACCCTGAGCACCCCCGCCTTATCTTCGGCGAAATTGAGAAGCAGTATACTAAACACCTCAAGGACTACACGCGCTTCCTGCAGTGTCTTGGCATAGAGGCTCCTTATCGTTGGATTTGCGGTTTAGAGGGGATGAAGTACCGCGAACTCATCTTACCGCAGTCACGTGGCCATGTGAACATGTTCCCTGGCCAGCCATGTCTTGCCGAAGTCGTCACTGCGGAAGGCACCTTTGGCCCGGAGGAAGCCCCGGCTGCGGCCCTACGTCCGTTCTTCGACCTGATCTTTCGTATGTGTGGCATGCAGCGTCCCGACCATCTGAACCACTGAGTACGCTGTTCGCATTAATGGCAAAGCGCCTATCCACTAAAGGGAGCGGCTGCCTGATCGTTGCCTTTCAAGTGGACGGCCCCTTTTATGTATGATAAACGCCGTTATCATTCCTAAAACGCCACAGCATGCGAGTCTTGTCCTCTATGCCTGATTTCCTGTCGCCCGGCGACTATTTTCATCAGAACAAATCGCGGCCCCGAAAACCTTTCGGGCAACAGGGAAAAGAAAAACCGGGCACTTGACAAAACTACGGGTAATCAGTACTCTAAAAGACAGAGTTTACTTGGCATAACCACAAGGCCGCCGCAAACTTACGCGATCACGGTATCTCCTTTCGGCAGGCCATTAAAGCGATCAACGATCACTTTGCCGTTGAAGGGATCGACGACCGCGAAGATTACGGGGAAGAGCGCGTTAACCTGCTTGGCATGTGTGAGGGGGTGCTTCTCCATGTGACCTACACAGAGCGCGGCGAATATATTCGAATTATCTCAGCACGGCGGGCGGAAAAACATGAGTAAGAAATCTACTATCGCGAGAATTCGTTCTGACGGCACGGTTGTCGAGGTTTTGGAAAACGGCGAAGAACGTCCCTTGCCCGAAACCCCCATGCGCCCGATGACGGAAGAAGAAATCCATGCTGCTGCTGTGGCTGATCCCGACGCGCGGCCTATGACCACTGAAGAATGGCGAACGGCGCGGCGCGTACCCCGCACGAAAACTTTGCGCCGGATACTTGGCCTCACACAGCAAGAGTTTGCAGCCCGCTATCATATCCCCCTGGGCACGTTGCGCGATTGGGAACAGGGGCGCACGGAACCCGATCAGCCGGCGCGGGCTTACCTAACGGTGATTGCTCACGACCCCGAAGGGGTTCACCGGGCCCTGAAGGCGCAGCCGTCGTGAAACCCGCGCGCGAGACGAAAATCGAAAAGGCGCACCGGGACTTATGAGATTTTCCACACGTTGTGTGGAAAATTGTCTCGACAGTGTCGAGATAATACCACAGAGCTTATTCAATTGTGCAGACAGTGTCTGCACAATTAACCTGGCGGCCCGCAAAACTCCAACCAGTCGTTGAATAAAACAGCGGACAAAACTGGACGGTTTGTTGTCCTCAAAGGGAAAACCGGCCCCGCACCGCGCCTGGCGTTGAGGGCTTGCTGACACCCCCGAAAACTGGACAAAATGATGAGGGTGTGTAAAAATAAAGATTATGAAGACAGAACAGGTAACCCAACCAGACGATTTCGTGAGCCTCTACCGGAGCGCCTTCAAGGAGTATGGCGTCCGCGCCTTGTGGAGTATGCGCCCCGTCGATGAGCCGACAGAGGCCGATGCGCTCGCGATCACGCAAGCCCTTAGAACGCACGGCGGGATGGACGGGCGGCGTCTGGCGGAACGGATAGAGAGGCTCTGCCATGCCACTCACTAAGCTACAGTCCTATGCGCTGCGCATTCTGGCGGCGCAGCGCAGCCCCGACAGCTACATTGCCGGAGGAATAGCCCTTAACATTGACGGGCCAAGGTTTTCCGAGGATATCGATATTTTTCAGGATTCAGAGGAGCGCCTTATAGTCGCCGCAGCAGCCGATGGAGCGGCATTGGCCGAAGCTGGCCTTAAAGTCACGTGGCTTAAGGAGCATACCGGAAAGCGGCAAGCCCTCATTGAAGGCCTTGGCGAGGCCATGCAGCTTGATTGGGTTGCGGACAGCGATTTTCGTTTCTTTCCGGCCCAGCCCGACGAAATCTTTGGTTATGTGTTACATCCCGCCGATTTGGCCACGAATAAAGCAGCAGCAGCAGCAGACCGCCGCGTGCCCCGCGATATCGTTGATCTTGTGACAATCCATGAAGCCATTCTTCCCCTCGGGGCTGTAATCTGCGCGGCGGTCGGGCGTTTCCCCGGACAAAGCCCCGAAGAAATGCTTTCTGAAATCACGCGGCACAGCCGCTTTACGGCGGAAGAGTTTCGCGTCCTTGCCGTAGAGCGTCCCATCGACGTGCCGGAACTTCACCGGCGTATCCGGCGCATGATCGAGGATGCGGAGAGTTTTATCAGTCGTATTCCAAGCGAAGCCGTAGGCTTCATTTTTCTGGATAAAGGGACGCCCGTTCAGCCCGATCTGGACGCCTTGGAAAAATATCAGCGCAATCCCGGGGCGCGGCGGGGCCTCTGGCCGTCATCGCCTGAAATCTCAAGCGCCATGTTCGAGCGCTACAAAAAGCCGCCAAGCCCCTAAGCGGAAGACGCCACGGCCGGCTTTTCAGCCGGAGGCACAAAATCCCTTTTGCGTAACGTTCGTCTTATGTATGATAAACGGCGTTATCATTCATAAAACGCCACAAGGCCCGAGTCTTCTTCCCTATGCCCGATTTCCTGTCGCCCGGGGACTATTTTCATCAGAACAAATCGCGTCCGCGAAAACGTTTCGGGCAGCATTTCCTCGCGCAGCCGGCAACCGCCCTCAGGATCGTTCAAAGCGCTGAGCTGACGGATCGCGATGCTGTCGTCGAGATTGGTCCGGGGCTTGGAGCGCTCACCCGTTTCATATTGCCCGAAGTTAAGAGGCTTCATTTGATCGAGTTGGATGAGGAAATGGCCGCCTATATGCGTGAAAGAGTACAGGCGGAAGACGCGGTAATTTATGAACAGGACGCACTCTCATTTGACTTTGGAAATCTTTGCCGCGAAGAGAGAAAGCGGCTGATCGTGCTGGGTAATCTTCCCTATAATATCAGCTCTCCTTTGATGTTCCACCTGCTCGACAGTTTTCCGGCCGTCGAGCGGGGCGTCTTTATGGTCCAGAAGGAGGTGGGAAGGCGATTTGCCGCCGTGCCGGGCACCAAAGACTACGGGGTGCTCACGGTCCTCCTCGGGATTTACTCAAAAGTGCGGATACTGTTCACCGTCGCGCCGGGCCAGTTCTATCCGCCTCCCAAAGTAGATTCAGTCGTGCTTCGAATCGATTTCGCGAGTGAGCGCCCCGCGGGTTCCGATTTCGATTTTCAAAGAAAACTGGTCAGCAAAGCCTTCCAGCAGCGGCGAAAGACCTTGATGAACAGCCTGACGGGCGCCTTTGGTCTTCCTTCAGGCGCCATAAGAGACGCTTGTGATCAGGCCGCGATTGACCCGCAAAGACGTCCGGAAACTCTTTCGGCTAATGAGTTCCTTGCCCTTGCCGGATTAATTCGTCGACAAACTCTGACCGGGGTAGTGTCCTGATTTGAATCCAGGTGGACCTGCGCCATAGGTTGTTCATCGGATGAACGTAGGGGAAAGAGTCGCCTGGTGGCAATCAATTGCCATTGTCTAATTTATTGTGCTTCTGGTGGGAAGTCCCCAAAACTTAGCTTTGGAAATACCAAATCGTCTAAGAACGGCGTCAATCACATGCGAATCAATGTCTGTTCCCATCCCGTGGTTTTTAATAGGCTACGTGGGGCCTTGCCGAGAACCTGGAGTATTGGGTTTAATGAGGATTATTTCTGAACCTTTGCCACGCTTCGAACTGCCAGTTCCTGGTAATACTTCGATACCGCAGGGTTTTAGCCGATCAAGTAACTCCCGCAGCTTAAGGGCGCCCCTGGACATGGCTTTCCGATTGCGCTTCACACATTTTTGCTATGATCCAGGGCGGTGTGAAACTCTGAGGCGAAGCCTCTTTTGAGGCTAACGACAATTCAATTTTCTGTTCTCCCAAAGAGTGCCCGCACATGTAAAACTCTCGCCAGACTTCAGGGGGGGCGGGCCTGTAAAGGTTATCAAGATTGTTGTTGCTAAAAGCGTATTCTAATTGAGTTATGATAAGGTCGATCAAATCATTGGCGGCCTCCTCGACCGCCTGGCCAGCCGCGACGATATCCAACTCCATGCAGTGAGCAATGAATACCTCATCTTTCTTTTTGATGAGGATGTTAAAAACCATGCTATTCATCGTCGGGTTCCCTTTTTAGAAGATACGGCCTTCCCTCTAATATTCGGAAGAATCTTTTAATTATATTAGGGTATTATTCGAGAAGTGCAAGGAGGATTTTTGCTGCCTGGTGCGGGACAGTTCTACCCGCCTCCCAAAGTAGATTCAGTCGTGCTTCGAATCGATTTCGCGAGTGAGCGCCCAGCGGGTTCCGATTTCGATTTTCAAAGAAAACTGGTCAGCAAAGCCTTTCAGCAGCGGCGAAAGACCTTGATGAACAGCCTGGCGGGCGCCTTTGGTCTTCCTTCATGCGCCATAAAATACGCTTGTGATCAGGCCGCGATTGACCCGCAAAGACGTCCGGAAACTCTTTCGGCTAATGAGTTCCTTATCCTTGCCGGATTAATTCGTCGACAAACTCTGACCGCACGGTGAATTTGTTCTACCGCAGAGGACGCAGAAGTCGCAGAGAAAAAGAATATGGACTGTTTTCTCTGCGCTCTCAGCCTTCTTTGCGGCCGATGCTGTGAATTTTCAAGCAGGATTTGGAGGCTCATTTCTTCGCTTTTGTCTTTTCGTTCCTATTGCTTTTCTCTGCGATCTCTGCGTCTGTTTTGAATTCGGTGGTTCGCAGAGGATTGCTCATGGACAGGTCATGGAGAGGTCGCAGAGATGATCACCATCGAACGTTAGATCGGAACCAATCCTAACCGGACAGCCTTACGGTAAAATCACATCGGGACAGGATACCCCTGACCCTCACCGGCAACCGGTTGTAAAATTCCGTTACTGTGCTAGAATGCCCTCTTTAATGTCTATGCCGCTTCTAATTTTACGTGATGGTTTCTGACTGAGATGGAGAAGGATTTTTTCACAGGTAAAGTGGCGCTTGTAACCGGAAGCTCGAGGGGCATCGGCCACGCTATTGCTGTGGCGTTTGCGAGAGCCGGATCAGACCTGGTAATAAATCATTCCAAAGCTGGAGGGAATTCGCGGAAAAAAGCCGATGAGGTTTGCCGCGAAATCGAGAGTTTGGGGCGTAAAGCTTTTGTAGTGCAGGCTGATATTGCACTCAAATCATCTGTAAAGGAGATGATTGAGTTGATTTCCGGCCGGTACGGCGGCTTGATTTTCTGGTGCTCAACGCGGCCAAAGCTCCTTTCAAGCCGATAGAAAGGCTGCTCGAAAGAGAAATTCGACAACTTGTCGAAACCAACTACATCGGGAATATCTTCTGCATTCAGGAGGCCTTGCGTCTGCTGAAGGCCTCCGAGGGCAAAATCATTTTCATATCGAGTCTCGGGAGCCGCTTCTACAACCCTGAATACCCACTTGGAAGCATGAAAGCGGCAATGGAAGCGGTAGTAAGAGACTGTGCCGAGAGTTTCGCTCCCAAAAACATTTCCGTCAACGGAATCTGCGGTGGTGTGGTCAAGACGGATTCGTTCAAGGTAATGCGGCAGCACATGGAACAGCTTGAGTACATACCCGAGCAACTTTGTGTAAGTCCGGACGCCATTGCCGACGTGGCCCTTTTTCTTTGCAGCCCGGCCGCTCGTGGGATTTGCGGCCAGACCATTGTGGTTGACAATGGCCTGAGCAATAGACTATATCGCCCCCCTTGGGCGGGAGAACAGAAATCAAAAAAAAGTGTGGGTTGATAACGAAACATACAAATCCGGCTGAAGCAGCTTTTCACGTCCCATTGGACACCCGGAAACCATGAAAAGTGCCGTTCCCTTCGCGTCTTCGCGGCTTCGCGTGGGAACTTTTCGAGGCAGGAGAATAAGAAAATCTTTTAACGACGGGATAAGCTTCAGGACTGTATTCGAATATGCACAGAGAGAAGAAGCGGGTGGTCGTTACAGGCTATGGAATGATCACCCCGATCGGGAAAGACAGCAGGGAAACCTTCGAAAATGCTCGCAACGGAGTATCTGGTATAGATTTCCTGCGTTCTTTCGAAACGGAGGGGTTGCCCTGCCGTATCGGAGGACAGGTGGACGATTCCTGGCTGAATACTCTCGCGGCTAAAGGGCTTCAAGGGATCGAAAAATGCAACTCACGCGGCCTCAAGCTCATGATATCGGCGGTTTCTGAAGCCGTCGGAGCAGCCCGCCTGGATTTAATCGAAGACAGGCATAGGATCGGTGTAAGCTTAGGGTATCACGGGGAAAACCCTTCGGTCGAAGACATGGTCCTCTTGTACCGCTATAGCGGCAAAGACGCCTGGGATGTAAAGGGCCTCACAAGAAACGGCGTTTATTCATTCTTTAATTTCTTGCGCAGGAAGCCCGATGTGGCCAGTTCTATCCTCTCGATTCTGTTCAATTGCAGGGGCAGCAATCTGAGTATCGTTTCCGCTTGCGCGGCCGGGTCGCAAGCGATCGGCGAAGCTGTCGGGATCATCAGAGAGGGCAGGGCGGACGCGATGATTGCTGGAGGGTGCGAATCCAATCTCAACTTTTTGGGTTTCGTCGGGTTTGTGTTGATTCGCGCACTTTCAGAGAGGTACTCCTCTCCCGAGAAAGCGTCCAGGCCCTTCGACCGAAAAAGAAATGGCTTCGTAATGTCCGAGGGGGCTGGGGCTCTGGTTCTCGAAAGCCTCGATCATGCTCTTGAGCGAAAGGCTCCCATTTTCGCTGAAGTTCTTGGATATGGTTCGTCAGCCGACGCGTTTCGGATAACGGACATTCATCCTAAAGGCGATGGCGCAGCTTTCGCCATGCAGGGGGCCATCTCGGATGCCGGCCTCACTTCTGCCGATATCGGCTACATTAATGCTCATGGGACTTCGACTCTCCAAAATGACCAGATAGAGACCCTGGCGATCAAAAGGGTTCTGGGAGAAAGAGCCAAGAAGATTCCGGTAAGTTCCAACAAGTCTATGATAGGCCACACCATTGCAGGCGCCGGCGCAATAGAAGCATGCCTGACTATAATGGGCATGAACCATTCCGTTCTCCTGCCCACCATCAATTACGAATTCGCCGACCCGAAATGCGATCTTGACTACGTTCCCAACCGGGCCCGCGAACTGGAACACGGGGTCGCGCTATCCAACTCCTTCGGCTTCGGGGGGCAAAACGCCTGTCTATGCCTTGGCAAATACCGCCAATGAAAACCATCCTTCGAGGCCTTTCATCGTACAAGCGGAGGTCATGCTGTTTTTGTGCGGATCGGCTTCGAGGGCGATTCGAGCCGGATGATCGTTATTGACAACGGCTTGAGCAATAGGCTATACGTCCAGCGTGGACAAAACTGCCGGGAACCAAACAGGATGAGGGTGATAGATGAAGCAGGGGATCATTTCCGAACAGAAAGTCATCGAAGAGGTGACGAAAGCAATTTCTGAAGGGCTCGACATCGCTCCCAAGAGGGTTCAGCTCGAAAGCTCACTAATAAAAGACCTCGGCGCCGAGTCGCTCGATTTTCTCGACATAAATTATCGGCTGGAACAGACCTTCGGCATCAAGATGGCTCGCCACTCGGTTCTTGAGCACATGGAAGAGATGTTCGGCGAAGAAACGGCGATAGATTCGGACGGCAAGCTGACGGAAAAGGCGGTTAAGGTCCTCGGCCTGCGCTTCAACAATTCGTCCGGTCAACTTGAAGCCGGCATGGATATGGACGAGCTGCCAAGCGTGGTGACAGTTCAGTCGATTGTCGACGGCGTGCTGAGCCTTCTCGATACCCTGCCGGAAAGCTGTTCGAACTGCGGAAAAAGTGAGTGGAAAATTGAAGGCGAGAGTCGCGTGCAGTGCGGGTCGTGCGGAGAACCGGCCTCGTTTGCCAACGGCGATGACCTGCTCGATGCCTGGCTGACCCAGGTCCAGGAAACAGAAAAGATCTTCTAAGGGTCGTTGCGGGGAGTGCTTGCTGCGGCTCATCCGGGGGACGCTTATTGTATGACGGGCCATTCATAGCGGCTGGAGCAATCGAATCGACCATGACCACCATGGGGATGAATGAATCGGTAATACTGCCAACCATCAACTGCGAATTTTCCTGCCACAAATGCGACCTCTACTTTGTGCCGAACGAGGTTCGTGAGTTCCACGACTTTATAGCCTTGTCCAATTCTTTGGTGTTTGGCGGCCAGGAATGCCTCGCAGTGCCTTGGTAAGTTCCGGAAATGACCCAACGCCGACACTCCGACATTGTCTATGGGAACCAGAGGATCGTCATTACCGGGATGGGGGCGGTCTGCTCGGTCGGGAATTCGGTCCGTGAAATCTGGGATGCCCTGATTTGCGGAAAATCCGGCATAAAGCCCGTAGAGGGCTTCGACGCGAGCGGTTTCGGCAGCATCCGATACGCCCAGGCCTTGGACGTTCCCCGCATCAAGACGAACATTCATCCCCGGCTGGCAGAATCGATGGGGAAGTACCTCACGCTTCTTCTGCTCTCGGCCGAGGAGGCATATAATCAGGCAGCACTTGGCGGCGGGGCTGTCGAAGGCGAGGAAACGGGATTTTTCGCTGCAATGGGGATGGGCGGCTTCAGGGTTGAGGATTTTATTTCATGCGTCCTCAAATCGCGCTCTCCGGATGGCGAGTTGGACTATGACAGGTTTTTCTCCGGCGGCTACCGGGAAATCTATCCGCTGGCCCTTCTTGCGGTTCTCAACAATGTCGTGTTTTGCCAGGTTGCTATCCACTTGGGGGTGCGGGGCGAGAACTGTGTTTTCGCTCCACATGCCGATGCCGGTATCCAGGCAATTGCTGAAGCCACAAAGATTTTGCGGGAGGGAAAGGCCAAGGCGGTCCTGGTGTCAGGAGTCGGAGAGGAAATCTCTCCGATGAGTGTTGCGCGGGGCAGGCTGAACGGACTGTTCGGAGGCGGCGAGTTGGCCGATTCCCCTTTCCCGGGGGAGTGCGGCGCATCGCTCGTGCTGGAATCTGCTGATCTGGCCCTGCAAAGGGGCGCCAAATCCCTTGCCGGAATCGCCGGGTTCGGGTTCGCGTGCGAAAAAAGTGCGACGGAAAGTTGCCCCACGTTGTGGGCCGTGAGGGCTGCCATGGAAAAGGCGCTACTTGACGCAGGACTGCAGCCGGAGGACATTGATCTGGTCCTTACCGGCGCAAGCGGCAATCCAGCAATTGCCGTATGCGTTGAAGCCGCCGGTCAGGTTTTTGGCCGGGGACATATTCCGCCCGTCCTGTCGTCCGGCCGGGTCGTTGGGGAAATTTTCGGGGCAGAACCCGTGCTGAACTCAATCATCGGCTCCAAGATTTTTGAAAGCTCGATCATCCCTGCGGGAATTGGCGCACCCGCCGTCACCGGTTCCGGCCAGCATCATGATAGTCTCAACAAGTTATGAGGGCCGGTGTGCGTCTTTGATTATTGAAAGAGTGGAAACTCCATGAGATTTATTCTCTACGACCGCATCACCAGCCTCGTGCCGGGTGAGTCCATCACCGGCGTGAAGACTTTTTCGCTTACGGAAGAATTTCTAAGAAATCACTACGGGAAGAGACCACTCGTGCCCGGGGTGATGTACATAGAAGCGATGGCGCAACTGTTGGGATGGCTCATCGTATACACGCACGATTTTCGGTCCCACGGCATACTGACCCTGATCGAAGACGTAACGCTTGCGCCTGCTCTACAGCCTGGTTTCTCAGCGGAAATCTCGGCCCGGCTCATCTCGACTTCAGACACCGATTCCCTCGGCACTGTGCGGATGACGGTGGATGGGCAAGAGATCGCTTCGGTGAGCCGAATCATCTACGTCCACAAGCAGATAGTCAGTGCGGAGCATATGCGGCAGTTGTTCCGCTATTACGGAGGCTGGCCCCGGTCGCAAGATGGCTGATATCATGGGACGAAAGGTTGTAATAACAGGCCTGGGCCTGGCCACGCCACTTGGTTTGGATGCCGAGGAAAGCTGGGAGAAGGCTCTCAACGGCACCTCGGGGATAAAGAGGCTGGACCCACGGCTGGGAAAATGCCCCATTGGGGTGGCCGGGCAGGTATCGTCCGAGGATTGGGACCGGATATGCCGTGCATTCCCGGAGGAAGCTGAGTCCGAAGGGGAAAGAAGAACCCTTTTTGCTCTTTGGGCGGCGGAAAAAGCCCGGAGTGACGCTCGTTTGGAAAACGAATTCGGGGAGCGGTCACGATTCGGGATGGCTTTTGCCGCCGGGCTCGGTATCTACCGTCTAGAAGACGTCCACTACTGGGCCGGCGAGGACGGAGAATTCGACAGTGTGCGGTTTGTCCGTGAGAGCGGCCGGGTTCACCGGGAATCGATTATTCGAAATAATTCGAGCCGGCCGGTCGAGATAATTTCGAAAAGGTTCTGCCTGCGCGGTTCGATCTCAACGATCACCAGCGCATGTGCATCGGCCACCCAGGCCATCGGCTTGGCTTTTCGGGCGATCCAACGCGGGGAAGCCGACCTCGTTATGGCAGGTGGGTCCGATTCCATGCTGGACCCTTGGGGATCGGTTGGGTTCGTGCTCCTGGGTTCGGTCGCCATGCAAGGAGACGAAACCATGTGCCGTCCCTTCGACCGGAAAAGGTCGGGACTGGTGATTGGAGAAGGGGCCGGCGTTGTCGTACTCGAAGACGAGTCTCATGCCCTTATGCGTGGCGCCCGTGTGTATGCTGAAGTGGCCGGATACGCTTCAACCATCGACGCCTACAGGCTCACGGCGCCTCACCCCGAAGGCAGGGGCGCCGAACAGGCCATGCGTCGAGCCCTGGCCGATGCGGGGATGGGCCCCGGTGAGATCGACTACATAAACGCTCATGGGACATCGACGAAGCTAAACGACATTGTCGAAACGATGGCAATCAGGAAAGTATTCGGAGAGGCTGCGAACCGGGTTGCCGTGAGTTCGAGCAAATCGCTTATCGGTCACCTGATGGCCGCAGCCGGGGGCCCTGAGTTTGTTTTCACGACGCTTTCGGTTTCGCGGGACAAAATTCACCCTACAATCAACCTGACAAACCCTGACCCCAAGTGCGACCTGGACTACGTGCCAGGCGTCGGCCGCTCGGTAAGGGTCCGGGCCGCTTTGTCCAACTCATTCGGTTTCGGCGGCCAGATTGCCGCCATTGTAGTGAGAAAATATGCCGGTTGATGCGATGCAGATAGATTTATCGGGAAAAACTGTGCTTGTTACCGGAGGGGCGCGAGGAATCGGCGAGGCGATATCGCGCTCACTCGCCGCCGCCGGCGCAAAGGTGCTGATCAACTTCAACAGGTCCGGGGATAAAGCCCGGCAATTGATGGAAGAGTTGAACTCGCGCGGGGCGGGGTGCGAAATTTTCCAGGCCGACATTTCAGAATCCGATCAGGTCGAATCCCTTTTTCTCGAAATCCGTAAAAGCTGCGACAGGCTCGATATCCTGGTGAACAATGCCGGCATTATCCAGGATAAGCTGCTCCTGGCAATGGACGTCTCCGACTGGGAGCGTGTGCAGCGTGTAAATCTCCAGGGAGCTTTTCTGGTGACAAGGATGGCTGCTGAATGGATGCTTCCCAGGCACAGCGGAAAAATCATAAACATCGCCTCCGTTGCTGCACTGCAGGCCAGCCGTGGCCAGACCAATTATGCGGCGGCCAAAGGCGGACTGGTCTCATTTACCCGCGCATGTGCCGTCGAACTTGCTCCAAAAGGAATCCTGGTTAACGCTGTGTTGCCCGGTTTTATTAAAACGGAAATGAGCTCCCGTACGATCCGGCGGACCGGAGAAGCGCTGCTCGACCGCATCCCCGTGCAGAGATTCGGCACCCCGCAGGAAGTGGCCCATCTGGTACTTTTCCTTGCCTCCGAACTGTCTGATTATATTACGGGTCAAGCGATCCCGGTGGATGGAGGCTTGAGCGTCTCATGATACAGATATTGCAGGGGGTCGATATCGTAGCGGTCTCGAAAATGAAGAGGATCCTGATCGCGCGCCCGGAATTTGCCTCAGAAATCTTTTCAAATAGTGAACAGCAATATTGTTTTTCCAGGCCGGACCCCTACGTTCATCTGGCCGGGCGATTCGCGGCCAAGGAGGCTTGCTTGAAGGCGCTTGGAACGGGATTGTCCGGGAGCGGAATAGATGGTGCGCTGGCCGAAATTGAAGTGACGCCTGAGAGGTCCGGCAGACCTTCGCTCTCATTAAGGGGCTGGGCAGAAAAAATCGGACGCCGAAGGAGAGTTTACCAGTACACTCTATCGATTTCCCATTCAGGGGATTTTGCGATTGCCTCGGTAATTCTTGTGTCGAAAAAGCCGGATGAAGAATCGGGCAAGGAGTCTTTCAATGAGATACCTTCTAGTTGACCGCATAATTGCGCTTGACCCGGGTAATATGATAACCGGGGTCAAAAACGTCGCTATGAGCGAGGACTATCTGGAATATCATTTTCCGAAAAGACCGATTATGCCGGGCGTAATGCTCATTGAATCTCTCGTTCAGCTCAGTGGCTGGCTTGAGGCGGCGTCTTCGGATTTCGAGAAGTGGTTTCTGGTATCGAAAGTATTGAAATGCAATTTTTACGGGATGGTTCTGCCGGGTGACCAGGTCGAAATGAGAGTTTCCGTTTCTCCCGCGCCCGGCAATGACCTCAAGATTTACAGAGGGGCAGGGGAGGTCAATGGAAAACGGGTGATCAAGGTGGAGTTTCAGGGGAACCTTGTCGTCCTGGATACTATTGAGGAAGTTGAAGAGCAGAAAAGGTTTTTTGAAGTACTTACGCGGAAAATTCGATATTAGGAATCCCCGGCGTTATGGCGGGTGTCGCTTCGTTCAATTCAACATGCGAAATAGGCAAAGCGGCCTATTTACGCCTTTTTAAGTTTAGCTGCTTCGGGGTACGTCCATGTCTTTACAAAGGCGGGTTGTCGTCACGGGAATGGGTCTGGTCACGCCTCTGGGAAACGGGGTGGAGGCTAACTGGAGGGGTATGTTGGCCGGCAGGACCGGAATCGGGCGCCATGAGCGCCCGGGCCAGCCTGAATACCTCCAATTGTACGGAGAAGTCAAAGGTTTTGAGCGGTTGAATGGTGTTCCGTCGAAGATGGCAGGCCAGGTGCGCTTCCTGAACCGCGGGTCTGTTCTTGGGTTTGAAGCCGCAAGGGAGGCTGTGGAGAAATCAAATATCGATCTCTCGACTATTCCGAGGGAGAGGAGGTCTCTATTCGTAGCTTCGGGGGACCTCACTCAAGTCGGATATGAGTTCATGCACCCCGCCCTCAAAGATGCGACAAAGGGCGCCCAAAAGGGAGCGGATTTGTCTGTGCTAAACAAATCCACCATGGACAAGGTAAATCCATTTTTCCTGCTCGAATCCATCAGCAACAATCTTTTCAGCTTTCTTTCGGCCGTATTCGAGTTTATGGGTCCTAATACGAGCCTTGCGAGCTTCTCACCCTGTGGCGCGCAGGCCTTGGAGCTTGCCTTCCGCAAGATTCATAGCGGAGAGGCGGATGTAGCTATGGCCGTGGGATGTGGATGCTGGATCACGGAAGTCCCCATGTACGAAATGGAAGGACTCGGAATCCTGTCCAGGTGCAGGCATGGTCAGGCTTCATTCAAGCCTCTTGACCGGGCGCGCGATGGATTCATTCCCGGAGAGGGAGGTGCTGCCATATTGGTCGAAGACAACGAACAGGCAAAGGCTCGGGGCGCCCGGATTCTGGGCGAACTAAAAGGGTTTGGCAACTGCATCGAGTTCACACAGGGTAAAGGTTTGAGCGTTCCGGAGCGAATTTCGAAAAATTCCATTGGCGCCGCCCTGGAAGAGGGGGCCATCGATGTGGGGGACCTCGCCTTTATATGCCCTCATGGAAGTGGAACGCGCAAAGGAGACCGCTCGGAGCTCAACTCAATCACTGAAATCCTCGGCCCACAAATAAACAGGGTCCCTGTTTGCGCACTCAAGGCATATACCGGGCACATGGGCGCGGCAAGCGACATCTGTGAACTTATACTTGGCATCGCAGCAATTAATGAAGGTATTGTTCCGGGGACTCTCAACTTCTCAAAAACCGATGCGGCTTTCGAAGGCATGGGCATTTCAGCCTCGACCAGGGACGCCAGGGGTAGAAGCTTTCTATCTGTTAGTTATGGAGTCATTGGCCAGTGTTCGAGTGTTCTGGTCGAGGGCCGGGCGAGCTGAACATGGGCAAAAAAGGGAAGAGCAAGGTTCTCCAGGTTGTTGAATACCTGGGTTTTCATATTGCCGTTACCATCGCAAGGTCGCTTCCTGTCAAGGTGCTCAGGGCAATTTGCGCATTTCTCGGATACGCGCTCTACACTGCAATGCCGCGAAGGCGCGAAATAGCGCTGCAAAATGTCAAGATCGCTTTCGGCGACAAGATGAGTGGAAAGGAAATAAAAGAGCTTGCCCGCCGGAGTTGTAAAGGTTTTTTCCTCACGACTGTTGAAATAATAAGGTCGCCCATTCGCTTCGAGGGCGGCAGGGCCATCCGGGATGGCCGTTACAGGACTGAGCATCTCGAACACCTTTTTCAGAAGGCGAAAACGATTCATGATCAGGCAGGAGGTTGCGTATTCGTCACTCCGCACCTTGGCAACTGGGAACTGCTGCCCTACGTCTGCGCTCTGATAGACATTCCTCTCGGGATAGTCTTTCGTCCGCTGGATAATCCTTATCTCGAACGTGCCATTCTCTCCACCCGCATCACATGCGGGCACCTCATGATTCCTAAAAAAAACGCTATGTTCTCGCTTGAACGCATACTGCGGCAGGGCAAATCGGTAGCACTGCTCCCGGACCAAAGCACCAACAGGGGGCTAAGGGTTAAATTTTTTGCGGAATACGCCACAGTTACTCCGACTCCGGCGTTGCTCGCAATCAAGCATAGGCGTCCTGTTGTCGTTGTCGCAGCTTGCCGCACGAATGATCCTTATTTCTTCGAAGGGTTCGTGTCTGACCCTATTTGGCCCGATCAGCACACGGCGGATGAGCGCTCCGAGATCGTCCGAATCACCAGGGAAATAAACCTGAAAATGGAGGAAGTCATCAGGAGGTATCCCGAGCAGTATTTATGGATGCACAATAGATGGAAGGTATCTGACAAAAAGCCGCTTTTCGGAAATAGAAACAGCCATCCGGAGCGCTGATCCAGGACTGGTTTGGTTATTGGGTAAATGGTGAATGGGTGAGGAGGCTAGACCATACTGACGGATTCAAGCATTTTTGAATTGAGTTATTAAGTCCCTTAATCCCTGAATTAGTTATTTTTCAATCCTGCCAATCGTGTCAAAATCTCTCCTGCGTTGAACGCTTATACTGGCCACGAACGAAATTGTCCTTAAATTGCTTGCAATGTGATGCATTTATGACTAATTAGTTTCAATCTTGAAACACGTGGCAAGGGGGTAGTTGTTTCAGGACTGAAAAATCACCGCCGTCCGACGGGGGCAACGGATCGCGGAAATAAGTGCTTGGGGGCGAGCATGAAATCCTTTGACGATAGCGGCGCAATGTTTAGCGCTGCCGGTGAACAAGCGGTTCGGGGGGATCTTGACGTTGGGGTTGGAAGGGAGCCGGCCGCGGGTTGGCCTGAGCCGGCGAGAGTGTTGGATGAACCCGGTTCGCCTCGTTCGAGACGGGCCGCTATTATCCGCAGTTCCTGGATACCGCAGGTAGAAGCGGCGATCCGGAAATCGAGAGATTATTTCTTCAGGGTGCAATATCCCGAGGGTTACTGGTGGGCCGAGCTTGAGTCAAACGTCACTATAACGAGTGAGTATGTCATGCTCACACGCCTTCTGGGTATTCCTATCGCCGAGAAGCGGAACGGAATCATAAAGTATCTTCTCACACATCAGAATGAAAACGGCTCCTGGGGCCTGTATTACGAAGACGGCGGCGAACTCAGCACAACGATAGAAGCCTATTTCGCGCTTAAACTCCTGGGAGAAGATCCGAGCTCGGGACCCCTTGCGAAAGCGAGGGCCTTCATTCTCGAGCGTGGCGGCATAGAAGCTGCCCGCGTGTTCACGAAAATGTGGCTTGCGCAGTTCGGTCAATATGATTGGGGCAAAGTTCCCTCTATGCCGGTCGAACTCGTGCTCCTGCCGCCTGAGTTTTATTTCAACGTCTATGAATTTTCCAGTTGGGCCAGGGGCACGGCCGTACCCCTTTCAATCGTGCTCTGTATCAGGCCGGAATTCAAACTTCCAGACCATCTTTGCGTTCAGGAGCTTTTCGTCCCGGTAGACGGCAAAAGACTGGATTCCCGGATATACAAACTGTTTTTCGTCTTCGACCGTATTGCAAAGATACTTGAGAAAAGGCCGATAAAGTCGCTTCGTCGCAGGGCAATTGCGGCTGCACGGGATTGGATAGTCGATCACCAGGAGGATAGCGGCGACTGGGGCGGAATTCAGCCCCCCATGGTCTATTCGATGCTTGCCTTGCACTACCTGGGATTCTCGCTTTCCGATGAGGTTATGGCAAAGGGGCTCAAAGCCATTGAAGGTTTCTGCATTGAGGATGAGGACGGGCTGCGGATGCAGTCCTGTATATCCCCGGTGTGGGATGCAGCGCTTACGGCGCTGGCGTTGCTCGAGTCGGGGGTCAGTCCCGAACATCCCGCTCTTGAAAAAACGGCGCAATGGCTAGTTTCCCAACAGATACTGACAGGCGGCGATTGGCAGTTCAAGAATAAATCTGCGCCGGGTGGATGGGCCTTCGAATTTTTCAACGATTGCTATCCTGATGTTGACGATTCGGCTGTCGTTTTGAACGTGCTCAACCGCTTCAGCCCGCAGAGATGCGAAGGGCTGGATTCCTGCGCTTCGCGCGGAATGGAATGGGTCCTGAGCATGCAAAGTTCAAACGGTGGCTGGGCGGCATTCGACAGGGACAACGGTATGGATATCCTCAATCGTATACCGTTTGCCGATACCGAAGCGATGGTAGACCCTCCGACTGCGGACGTAACCGGCAGGGTGCTGGAGGCTATGGGCTGTTGCGGCTACGACGTCAGCCATCCGGCCGCAAAGCGGGGCGTAACGTTTCTCAAGAACCTGCAGGAAAAGGACGGGAGTTGGTGGGGGCGCTGGGGCGTCAACTACATTTATGGGACATGGTCCGCCCTGCGGGGGCTGATTTCGATCGGGGAGCATCCAAAGTCGCCGTGCATCAGAGCGGCGATGCACTGGCTGAAAGACCACCAGAATCCGGATGGGGGCTGGGGGGAGACCTGCGATTCCTACAAGCTGCCGGAACTCCGCGGACAGGGCCCCAGCACCGCATCTCAGACAGCCTGGGCAATAATGGGTCTTCTGGCCGGGGGGGAAGAAAAATCCCTGGAGGTAAGCAGGGGCATCCAGTACCTGTTACGGAACCAAAATCCCGACGGGACCTGGGATGAGATATACTTCACGGGGACCGGGTTCCCCAAACATTTCTACATTAGATATCACAATTACCGGAACTGTTTTCCGCTGATGGCGCTCGGTCAGTATGTTAAGAAACTGAGGCAATAGGGAGGGCGGTCTTGCGGGCCGCCCCCGGACCAGTGCGGAAGCCGGAGTCCCAACGAACTTGGCACGCTGATCACCTCGGAGTGGTGCGCGCGCCGGAAGCAAGCGGGGCCCCCTCGATCCTTTCCATGATGGTCCTTATAGCCGTCCGGTCGAGCTGATGCGACTGCGCTGTTTGCCGGGAGAGGTGCGCGGCGCTGCCCGGGAAGGCGAGCATTTGCAGGGCCACATAGAAGAGCGGGAAGAGGCTCAATGGATCGACTCTGGCTGGGGTCAATTCCTCCCTGCTGCCGGCATAGGCGCCTCTGCTGCGCCAGAGACTCAAGGCTTCCGACAGGAGCGCCGGCCGTGAATCGTCCCGGATCGCACAGCCTATGATCCCCATGATAGCCATGTGCGTCCGTACTCCCGCGCGCGAAGGCGGGGCTTCCGCAGTTCTTTCACCCAGCGATACAGCGACTAGGAGACCGGCGAGATCGACTCCGGACAAGAACGCGTTCACCGGCTCTACGAGACGCGGGTTGCAGTCGATGTAGAGAGGAATAGTCTCTGGTTCCTTGAGGATGTAATCGACCGATAGCGCTCCATGCCATTGCAGCCGCTCGCCTATCTGCGCGAGATGGGCCCGGACATTGGGCCTGCAGACGCTTTCCTTGATCCTGTCACCGCCCCCTGGGCCCTCGGCAACCTGACGGTACTCGTGGGCGCCTATAATCCTTCCGTGACTGAAGACTGCTTGTGCACGCTCCAGTGGGCCTGCTGCAAACACCTGGATGACGATCTCGCCTTCGAAATCGCCTGCTTCCTCGAATCGGCCGCGACGCGTTCGAGGTCTCCCGTGTTGTGGACGAAAAAGATGCCACGGCTGGCTGTACCGACAGCGGTCTTGATTACGGAGGGGAACAGGGGCCACTGGCGCAGTTCGGCTGCGGAAGTGACGATCTCCGTTCGCGGTTGCGGCAGACGCAGTTCGGTCAGGAGCCGCGAGAAGCCGGCCTTGTCGTGGACGGCGGCATAATTCTCGAAGGCCGGCAACGCAATCGCCGTCAGCGGCGCAAGCCGCCCCGCGACTTTGGCCAGCAGATAGCCCTGCTCATGGGTTGGAAGCAAAACGTCGAATCTTTCGCGAGTGAGCAGATTCAGCAGAAATGCGAGGTAGCCAACGGGGTCGCTGGCCAGACCGGGACACCGATGGAAACGCCGTACAAAGCGGGAGAAGCGTCCGATGCAAAGGGGATCGGGGTCGCAGATCTCTATATGGTTCCCACCCAGCCCGAGCGTGGTGACTACCTGACGCGCCGAAAGGCTCGAACCCTCCGATAGCAGAATCCTGCGGCTTGGCATTCGGCAAGTAAAACCCTTTCAAAGAATTGGTCGACGATTATCGGCGATAAACCCCCTGCAAAAACCGGCAGGTCTTGTGAACCGCCCTGCACGGTCGCGCATGCCGCAGTGGTGCGGGGACCGGGGGAGAAAATCTCACGGTTGCCGGATTATACCTTTTTTGGAGCCACCTCCATTAGGTAGTCTCGATATTCATCAGGCGGTATGGGTTTCTTTCGCATCTGCATTTCTATGCTTTCCTTCATACTTGCCGCTTTCTTGTCTATGACGAATTGTAAACACCTTGGAACATGGTTCCCAAAGTGCCGGTATATTCTTACGCAACTATGGCAATTGCCATGCCATTCACATCGTATGTTTGGGCATGAACATTCGGAACATTCGTCCGTCTTTAACATCTCACGTATTTCTTCGATTACCTCTACATATTTTTCTTTGGAGATTTCCATATAGTGACTCCGTATTTCTTGGGTACGCCTGATGCTAGACCGCGATGACAAGGGAGGCATTCCACTTCGCTGCATGCGGGAACGGCTTATATCTCACCCTCCGTCTTATTCGACTCCAGCGCCTGCGCCAGGAGCCCCGGCACCACGGCGAATGGAGTCTCCGCAAGGCCGTGCCGCCGCTTCAGGTATTCGGGGCTGTTCGTACTAACCCACACCCGCCCGCCTGCGTCTTCCCACACCAGCGCCTTGAGCGGGAGGTCGATCGCCAGCGTCGGATACGCTTGCATCAATGGTGTGCCTCCCTTCGGGTTGCCGAACAGTATGAGCGTCATGGGCCTCATCGTCAACCCTGCCGCTTGAGCCGCGCCTTGCTGATCGATGCGGGCAAAGATCGTCATGCCCGCCTGCTCGATAACGCGCACGACGCGCTGTGTCGTGTCTTCTACAGCGTAGGGACTCGCCAGGCTAATGATGCCGATCTCGGGTGATGAAGACATTCTCATTCTCCTTTGCTTGTAAACAATACACGAATCAAGCGCTCAACTCCTTTTCTTAAGTGGGCTTCCGGCTGGGATCGGTCATTGTGCGAACTCATACCCGGGTTATGTTTCTTTGCCTGCAAGAGCGTTCTCGATGCGCCGATCAGGAACGAGCCAAATCAGCGCAACAATCACGTATAGACCTTGGGCCAGCCATTGCGACCAGAACGCCGTCGGGATGGCTATGACGTATATCAGAGGCGATACCTTTCCTTTCAAGTCGCTGCCGATAGCCTTCTTCAACAAAGAGTCGCTGCCTTGTGACGCAATGATGATTTGCTGTAGTATCCAGTACGCGATGCCGGCCATCAGCAAAACTGCACCATAAACTGCCGATGGCGCCGTAGCGAAGTGATTTTCTCCCACCCAACCCGTGGTGAAGGGAAACAGCGACAGCCAGAAAAGCAGATGCAGGTTGGCCCAAAGCATAGGTCCCGTCACTTTGTGGCACGTTTGCAGCATATGGTGGTGGTTATTCCAGTAGATGCCGACGTAGACGAAGCTCAATACATAGCTCAAGAAGACGGGGATCAACGGCGCAAGAGCATCGAAGCTCTCGCGGTGAGGCACCTTCAGCTCCAACACCATGATGGTGATGATGATGGCGATCACGCCATCGCTGAACGCCTCCAACCTGTTCTTGCTCATTCATGACCTCTCTTCTGTCTGTTAACGCCTCCACTTGAATTATAAAGGTAGCCAGCGAGGAGCAAGAAGCAATAAGCAAGAAGTGTTTTCTCCATTCTCCCTGCTTCCTGCTCCTGATTCTAGCTACGCCTCAGAATTGCTTTTTATTTCCTTTATTGTTTCCCCGATAATCTTGCCCCATTTGACCGCGCCCTCGAGGACCGCCTTTTTGAGGGCAGCCGTTGTCACCGAAGTGTACTTCGCCCCGGCGGGAGACTTTGCGAATTCAGTGTACAATTGGATATCGGCTTCTGTCAGGTTTCTGTATGTGTACAAATCGGAAATAAGCATTTGCGATCTCACTGTGGCCTCGACAACGGGCCTGGTTTTTTCCATCTCGCGCGAGAGATCGTCGAGCGGCCTTTGCTGCTCCAAAGGGAATGCAGCAATTATAGCCATGGCAACAGCGACTTGAGTATGGATTGCGATATCTACGGCACTCTCGGTGGCCTTCAGTGCGGAATCGAACTCGCGCAGCACTTTGAGACGCTCAGCCGTTGGGGGTGAGCCTTGCAAACGAGCAGCATACTGCTGTATCTCGGCTTGTGCTTCCGGTGTGGATGCTGTTTCCTCCAGTTGGGTGCATTTCTTGCCAAGCGGTGAATCAAGCCACTGAAGGACCTCTCCAATATCTTGAGCCGGGAGTTTCTCGGTGAGTTCCCCTAGCATGGCTTCTTTTAGCTTCTCCGGCGCGAATGCCTCCGGCACCGACGCCCGCATGGCGGATAAGACCTCCTTGGGTAACTTTCGTGCCTGCTCATCCTGCGCTACCGACTGGTCAAAAAGAGTCTGGATCAGCGATGGAAGCTGTCTAAGTTGCTTTTCCATGCCCGACTTGGCATATAGCTCCAGGACTTGAGAATTATTCTGATTCTGTGCATACGAAATGACAGGCAACAAGGATAAAAGAATCGCCCACAGGCAAAATTTTGAACGCATACAAGTCTCCGCAATTCGGTCAGATGGGTTGATAAATCACAGCATTATATATGTTTGACCGTGAGAGGTGAATCAGGTGGCCGGCCACTGCTGAAAAAAAGATGTGCTGCGGGCAATGCACAATCAGATACACGTATATTCTGCTTTTTCGAAGATAGGCAGAGCTGTGCGCTAAAGTCGTTTTGGTATGGATAAGAGAAACTCGGTTTGAGGTCCGGGCTTTATAGATATCGATCCTCCATGGCATAGGGCTACCTCTTTGACTATACTGAGCCCCAGTCCCGCCCCGGGAATCCCCTTTGAGTGCCTGCCCCTCCAAAAGCACTTGAAAATCTCATTGCTATCCTCCCCCATTATACCGGCACCATCATCTCTTACTGCTATGGTGTGAAACTCGTCGGATTCGAGGTAGCCCAGGCTAATCTGACTCAACCTATCGCCCCCATGCTTCAGAGCGTTTTCGATTAGATTTCTCAGAGCACGAATCAAACTCATTCTGTCCCCGTGCAGTTTAGCTGAGCATGTGGGAGCCGATAACTCTACCCCGAGCGACGTCGCTCTTTGCAAAAATTCCTCTTTTACGGTTTGGAAAATTTCGTCCAAATCGATTTCTACAATACTCAAAGGAATCTCTTTGGTTGAGATGTACTCGTTTAAGTTGTCAACAAAGAGAACGATCTCTTCGGAGGCTTTTCGTACTCTATCGCAGCACATATTGCCTTGTTCATCCAGAAGTTGGCCGTAGCGGTCCGCCAGACGCTCTGCGAACCAACGCAACGCGATAGCCGGATTTTTCAAATCATGGCACAGCGAATAGGCGAATCGTTTGATTTTCTCAGCACTCGCCTTGAGGGCCTTTTCGGCCTCGATTCGCTTTGAGATTTCGCGTGTAACAGTGATCCATCCCGAACGCTCCTTACCTTGATCCTGGAGCGGCGCCACGCTATATTCGCAGGGGAAGATCGTCCCATCCCGCCGTCTCATCGATAACTCAGGAAAATGGCAAAAACCGAGTTCGCCTACAGACGAGATAATGGATTGCTTGAACTGTTCTAAAACTTCCCCATTGGCGTGCAATAGACTTATGGGTTGCCCCACCAACTCTTTCCTGCTGTAAGTGAATATTCTCTCAGCCGCTGGATTACACTCGACTATATTGGGAGTGCATTCGGTATCGAGGATGAGGATGGCGTCCGGTTGGCAGGTGAACACCTTTTGGAAAATGTCTCCGGATTTGTGCGGATCTGCCTCAAACCAGGTGTCGCCGGTAATTTCCGACTCAATTGTCCGGAGCATGATCCCCTCCATGATAGTGATTAAGGCGGTTGGTCCACTTGGACAACAGATCTCAACTCGAAGTTGCCGATGTGCGCTCAATAGCGCCCGATGGGCTCATGTAACATGCAAGAGGCATGTGATTCCTCACGCTGCCTGGCCGTCCTGAGAAGAAATCGCAAAGCCGGTCTCGACGAACTCTTTCTCCTACCACCAACAGTATGAACTCTCAGAAATCGCAGCCAGAAAGGCGTTTTCAGCATTTACAACAAATAGAATTCGCGCGACAGCAGAAAACACGTCGAGACCTAGCCTGAGAAGACTGCAGGTTTTCGAGCGTATCATCATGAAACAGTGCAAGATTTATTCTCGCAGATCAGACTTATTTTGTCCAGTGTTCTCAATGGATTTGGACACTTCCCTTTAACTTCTGAAACTTTCATATGACACTTTCCTGTAACCTGACGGTTTCGTTTAGTGCGCAAACCGGGGTTAGCGCGGAGAATTTAAGAAAAATCGGTTGGAATCATTCTTAGGTTAATTTTTTTTCATAACCTGCCGATTGCATGTATAGGAATACATCGACCGGTAGGTCGATAAAGATCCAATAAACGTTGCCTTAAGGAGGAGGCTTCAATGGAGATAAGCAGGATATCCGGAACTGGCTATTTTTCATCGTCATCGGCGGCCTCACAGACGATCTGGAGCAGTCAACAATTGGCGGAGCTGCAAAGTTATGTGCAACAGCACATGTCTGTGAATGAGATTGCTATTAAACTGAACCGTCCAGTTTCTGCTGTAAAAGCCGAAGCGGCGGCATTAGGGTTGAATTTGGACTCAGAGTAAAACCTTCCAACGGTAGCGCCGTCTTCCACGGCGGCGCTAAAAAGGTCATTCGATCCATACTTCGGCTGTCGAGCACCGTTATGGCGACGTAAGGGTATAGGTTACTTTAACAGTGTGCTTTCCGGTGTCGCAATTCCAAGTTTTCTCGAGGTACCAGTTAAACGTCTCGGAATAATGCGCGGAACACCCCCGGCCCTCAGCAGCGCCGGGGACAGTCTCATTTTGAGCGGCAGGAGCGGCTATGAACAAATTTCCGTTCGGGTCCGTGGCAGTCGCTGTGACACCCGCAATGCGATTGGTATCAGACCCGCTCATGGAATCAGCGCTTGCAGCGACCGTGAGAATCGCAGGCGTCGTTCCGGTTCTGACTTTTGCAGTCGCACCGGATTTTCTATTGGGATCGTTGGAATTGTCATTCAGAGTCAATTGCGAGGAGGGCGCGACTGTAAAAGTGATGGTCACGCGGGCGGTGCCGGTTGCCGCCTCCACAAAGGCCGGGCCTGTGTATCTAAGAATGAGTATGAAAATCGCCAGGACAGCGAGTTTGCACCACATGTCTTTCCACATCGAAGCACTCATCGGTTTGCCAACTCGGATTAAAGGACGAAAAGCCTTTCTATCAAGTGTCGACCATAAGATAGAGGAAGTTTGCTCTAAGACAAGGGGGATTTTAAGGGGTGCGAATGGGGTAAAATGTCTACGCTTTTGTATATTTTCTAATGAAAATGCGCTGGGGTAGATAATAAGTAGTGGTGATTATTTCATAGGTATGATTATTTCGGTTGGGGAGGGGGCAGGCAACGGCTATGCAGCGGCGGCACGCTGTTATGTGCCTTCAAAAATGACGCGCCGTTCCTTGATATGAATCGTGAACTGCAGGCCGTTCGTTTTATCTCCCGGCGTGACATTGACCGTCAGGGTTTGGGGTGCGAGGACCTCGGCGCGTTGTGGTAAAGTATCGGCGGCGAGGCTTATCACATATTGTTTGGGTATAACGCCGTCGAACGAAAAATTACCCTTTCTGTCAGTATAAGTGTTCATATCCCCCGGTTTCAGGACCACTAAAACGTCCGGGACCCCTGTCGCGGCATCTGCTGTTTCCCCATCTTTCGAGGCCGTGAGGACCCGGCCGCGAATGGCTGCCCCAAGGACGAAGGGAAAGTCCACCCTGGCGCTCCCCCTGTTTTTGACGTCGACAGTGGTGGTTTCGGCCCCGACAAAGGTGTAGGCGGCGGGAATTCGCGCGGCGTCAAGAATGACGAAATGTCTGCCTGCGCCCACTGAAGGAAAGCGGTAGTGGCCCTCTTTATCCGTGACCACCGTGCTTCCGTCTTCCAGTTTGACCTTGACTCCTTCAACTCCCTTTTCATCCCGGTCAAGGGCGCCGTTCAGGTTCTTATCGTCGAAAACCCAGCCCTCGATGTTCCCGGTCCCCATCCACTCCTGCCCCGATTTCATTCCCGCGGGAGACCTACTGTCTCCCCAGCAAAAGGTCTTGGTGAGGCGGATGCTGACCTGATTGCTGGAGAAGTCGTTGATGAAGTCTCCGACCCCGGTTTTGCCGGATTGCATCTCGCCAAAAGCTTTCAGCGAAAAACCGTGTGGCAGGTCCCAGTCGATGCCGACTTGTCCGCCGTAGCGGTCACCGGTTGGCCGGTAGTCCAATTCGCCATAAACAAAGAGGTTTTTGGAAAATGCGTAACTTCCTCCGATTTTGAGATAGAGCCCCTCAGAGCCCTCTCCCTGGCTCGCCGGGGAATACTGATCGTACTCGGCTTCCGCATACACGATAATGTCCTTGCGTGTTGCCCTGATACCCGCCAGTGGAGCGTTCTTCGTGTAACTGTCCCCCGTCTTGACCATGTCGTCGTATTGAAAATACTCGTATCGCAGGTAGGCGTCCATGAACCCAAACGGCTTACTCAACTCCGCGTAGTCACCCTGGGTCTGTCCGTGCACTGCGACGGGGAAGTCTCCCCTTGTGGCCATATCGCCCGAATAATAGCGCCAGTAAAAACTCGGCCATGGTGGACGGTAAAAACGCAGTCCAAAGGAGCGTGTCTCGCTTTCATTGATACTTTTCGTAGGGTCCACCATCAGGTTGTTTTGGTCCGAATCGAAGCTGCCGGAAATCCCCAGAAAAGGCCATGGGTTGAAATCCCCCGCAGTAAAAAAACCTTCGACTTTCTGTTCTGTCTGGTATATCGGTCCAAAAAGGTGGAAGTCCGGGCCTTCGTAGCGGTAGTTGCCCTCAAGGTTCAGACGGTCGCTCTTCCATATTGCGCCTGTGCAGTATGCAATATCGTCTTCATGCTTGTAGTTCGGGTCCTCTGAAAAACTCTGCATGAACTCCCCGAGGAAATAAAGCTGCGACCAGGTCCGCACCTCGCCGGCCAGCCTGTAAACATCGTTAGACCTGGTGATCAGGTTCCCGGTATAATCCTTTTCATTTTGGGTCTGAAAAAAATCACCTTCCAGGGTCAATCTCTCCCAAGGCCTGGTGCGGGCGGCCACGCCGTATACATCTTCCCCGTTTTCCTGGAAGGTTTGGCCCAGCAGCCCTTTGGAGACGGTCGTTCCCCCTCCCAGTACTTCCACTTGCAAATAGGGATTGCCGACCTCGAGGCTTAACCCTCGAAAATGAAAGGCAGGGTAAAGTGAGTTAGAGAAGTTTTCGGGAAGTTTACTTATCGCGAAGTTCTGGTCTCCCGCTGAAGCCTGCAGGACATAGGCGCCCCAATGGAAGTCCTTGAAGGTCAGCCGTTCGTACGACTGCTCTCCCGTAGTGAGAGACCCCGCGCCATCGTGCTGTTCAAAGTCGGACCAGGCAAAGCGTCCTTCCAGCACCCCGTAGTTCGTAATATTTTGATGGAAATCCGCATACCCCACAAGGTCGGAAAGGAAGAACTGCTCTCCCGAGGTGCGGAACTGCGTGGAGTCATAGATCACCCCGGTCTCGGCTCCGCCCTGGTCGAGGGCCATGACGGCCTCAGGCCTGGCAAAGAGGAGTTGAATGGTAAAAAAAAAGGTGATGACCCCAAACCGGTATTTCATTGGTATCCTGAAAACAGGGAGACCGGCGGGGGACTTCACCAACTGGAAAATAGACGCTTAACTATCGGCCGACTGAGAAGGAATTCTGCCTGGCCGAGGAAATCATCTTTCCCGACATCGAGGACCGCTTCGGCCATATAGTTCCCTCTGGGTAAAGCCAGGTCCTCTTTCTTTACCTCCAGTTCGCGGGTGGCCCCCGGCAGCACCGGAATATCCGGCACCTCCACCCTGCCCACTTCTTCTCCCTTCGAGTTCTTGATGGTGATAAAGCTCTTCTTTATTCGAAAATGAACGTCACCCTGGTTGGCGAGCGTCAGTTTGAACGATATTCCTTTATGTCCGGCCGTGGCCTGGAAATCCTGAAACTGGGCCCTGATCTCCGGGCTGCCTACGGTTTCGTAAAGCGTGACGATCAGGCGCCCATTGAGGGACACCCTCTTATGGATCTCCCCTTCCTCTTCCCGAGGTATTCCCTCCATTGCGATGGCGGCGCGGTAGCCCCCTTCTTTAGCCTCGGCGGGTACGGTCAGTGAATAGCGGACCTGACGGGTCTGACCCGGGTCCAGCCGAAAGTCCGTGGGGTTGAGCTGAAGCCAGTTGGCGCATGAACCGGGATCGCCGCCTGCCGGGGAGAAACTCACATTTCCCTTCCGGTCCATCGTCCAATCGAGCACGCTGGCAGATATCCTGGTAGGTTCCTGCCCTTGATTGATAACCTCTATGACATTGGTCTCGGTCGTTCCAGGCTTTACCTGATGATCCACGCGTATAGGGCTGACCATAAGGCTCATTTGCGCCTCGGCCAGGGATTGCTCCCAGCAAAAAAATGGCAAAGAATATCAACGGAACTGCATAACTTGTCTTTTTCATGGCGAACTCAAATCGAAGAGGAATTTTTGGTTAAATTGGCCTGCGGCCAAGTCCCAGTCGTTTTTAAGCAAAAACCGTACCACCCCCACCTTGGTCCCTTGTCCCCTGCCCAGCAGTTGAGGGTGTTTGTCGCTGAGCGTACCATCGACAAAAATGTGTCCGGGACTTCCCTTCCAGGTTATCCTGGAAGCCGGGATCTGAGACCCTTTCGGGGATTGAAGCGGGCCGAGCGCCTGTACCGTGAGGCGCCACGGGGTGCGCCCCGGGGCGATTACCCGTATGGTGACCTCGCGGACGGCTGTCGATGGAGGCCTTTCCATGTGGAAGCTGATCTTATTGGGTGTTACGGACACTTGAACTCCCGGCGGACCAGCGGCGTTGAGGCCGGCTGGCCCCGGGATCGCTCCCAGGACCAGTGCCGAGGTAAGTGCAACAGTTGTGACTACCTTTTGCCATTCCATTTCGAGCAATCATGGCGCGGTAAGGGTATAGGTGACTGTACCGGTGTAGACGTCGGTGGTATAGGTATAATTGTTCACTAAAGTATAAGTGAACGTATCGCTAAAGGCTCCGGAAACGGCTGAGGACCCCACTGAAAAAGCAGTTGAGGATAGGGGCATCGCTGTCCCGCAGTTGCCAAAGATTGGATTAGCCGCGCCGCACGTAAAGCTGATGTTAGCCCAAGGAATTTTATTTGCAGGAGTAACGCCTTTTAAACCAGTCGCATCACTGGTTCCCTGGGCTGTGAGTGTGGCAGTGCCCCCGGTTCTGAAATTGGCTACCACAGGTACGGTAGTATTGGCAGCAATGGTGGGATTCGACGCAGGGTCCGCATTGGGAAAACTGATAGCGGTAGTGGCGGCGCCACCTACAGTTAACACTGCGTAGGATGCGACAGTAGCGGTCATGGTCACAGTGGCGGAGGTTTGAGCCTGAACATAGGTTGGGCCGACGAATATCAGACCCAACATCAGAATTGCCAGGATACCTATTTTGCGTTTCATTCATTCCCTCCTTGGAAAATTTTTTCAGGTTAGGTCTCAATTTCCATAATTTTACAAAGTGAATCAACACAAGGTAATGTTCGCCGGATCTGCCCTCCTTTCATTTCCAGTCAATGGGTATCGTCCTCCCGGTCCTGTCTCATGGCGCCGTGAGGGTATAGGTTACAATCTGAGAATAAGTGCCCGTTGCATACGACCAACTGTTGGCCAGGAAAAAGGTGAACGCGCCGGAGTATGAGTTCGAACTCGTCCAGCTTCCTGCAGGCTGCGGGGTGTCTTTGCTCATAGTTCCCGCAATTAGACCGCTGTTGTTATCGGCGGTCCAGCTTACGTTATTGATTGCGATCGTGTGGCTGCCTGAAACCAGGTCTCCGCCGGCAAGTGCTGTCAATGTGACCGTACTGTGGTCCTCGATTTGGACGCTGGCGGTTACCGGCACCGGGCCCTGGGACGCCGCAATGCTCGGCACCAGATCGGGATTTGCACTCGGGAAGCTGATGGAAGCCGTATTGATGGTCAGCGTGGCGGAACAGGTGCTCTCGGCGTTTACATCGGTTATGACAATGCTGGTGCCGGCATTCAGCGATAGAGGCAGCGACAGCGATATCAAAGCCGTTGCAACAATGAATAAGGCTAGTTGAATCGCTTTTCTCTCCGGAATGTTTAAAAGAATTCTTTTTTTCGCGTTGTCCGGCATAATCAAAACAGCATCTCCTACGGGAGGTGTCCTTCCCGTCCCGTGTGATCTTTGATAGGCGAAAAATAATCCCATCTGGATACAACTAGCTAAATCGGGGGCTTGATGAATTTTCTTGACAGTTTTTTAACAAAAAAGCGCATTACTCCGAAAAAAATTGCGAATTGTTCACAAATGGAAGGAAACAGACACAAATTATTGATTACTTTTTGAAAATCATCCGGAAAGTGGGCGTCAAAAAAACTCGAAATTTAACTCTTTTTTTGGGGGTTTGTGGGGAGAAGAATATACAGGAAGATAATCAACGGCTTAGATTGAAGGCGGGCAGAGGGGCGGAGAACGGCCTCTGTGTCAAATATTTGTCGGTGGTTTTGCTCACCACGGAAAAACAACCCTGCCTGTTTCATTCATTGTAATCAGCTCAACCTTGAACTACAGAAAAATGATCCTTTTTGCACAATCATCCATTTTGCCCGATACGAAAAAAAGACTTCGTATTCCCTCTTTCCATCTGCCGCAAGCCGCCGGAATACCAATATGTTTGTATTTATCAAGTATTTGTGAAAGAAAGGAGGAAGAAAACAGTTGACTCTTTTTCGTTTGCGGCATATTTGACAAAAAATGCACATTGTGCACATGTGCAAGTTTGGTGGATGGAGGACCTAAGATCGAAAATCGCACAGGGACAATTCAAGACCTTTTTACCAAACCTGTTCTCATATTTGGCTGTGGAAATATTCTCATCGGAGACGACGGTTTTGGTCCTGCCGTAATCGATCATCTGTTGGCAAATTTCGATCTGTCGCCTGATGTGGCGGTCTTCGATGTTGGCACCGGTATCCGTGGGATTCTCTTCGACCTCATGCTTATGGCACACAAGCCCAAAGTTATCTTCATCGTGGACGCGGCTTTCGAATCGGGAAAACGGCCCGGCGAGATATTCGAAATAGAGATCGGGCAGATCGCGCCAAAAAAGGTGAACGATTTCTCGCTGCACATGTTTCCTTCGATCAACCTGCTGAAGGATCTTCAGAACGGGGCAGGGGTAAAAATTCGGGTGTTGGCCGTTCAGGCGGAGAGAATGCCGGACAAAATCGAGCAGGGTCTCTCGGATTCGGTGAAAGCGGCTGTTCCGGGAGCCTGCGAATGGCTGTTTAGCCAGATGACTCTTTTAGAGGGGTTGTTGTGATAGTTATTCGAATTGGCCAACTGGCCGATCAGCTTGGAGTGCACAGGAACACGATCCGCAACTGGATAAAGAGCGAGAGGCTTCCGGCGCGTTGCATGTCCGGGAAGCGATACTTGGTCTCGGAGGCCGATTTTGCCGGGATTTGCCAGGAGTTCGGTATCGATAGCTCGGCCCTGAAGCTCAAATATGTTCGCGGTGCGCCGCTGATGAGCCGGGAAATGGGGTTGCACGAACTAAACGTGCGCAGGCTTGAAAATCCATTTGCCAAGCTGTTCGATGAGCCTGCGCTGGGAAGCGCCTGCATCACCTGCGGCAGTTGCGCCGGCGTATGTCCTATATCGGGTATTGATGGTATGGACCCCCGCAAGATGGTGCGCATGGCCGTGCTCGGTCTTGAGGAAGACGTCCTTGAGTCGCAGTGGCCCTGGAAGTGCACAATGTGCGGCAAATGTGAAAGGGCATGCCCGCAGAATATCGAGATAGTCGCCCTGGTTCATCGGATCAGGAGTCTTCGCGACAGGTCGAGGGTCCCGGGCCCACTGCACAAGGGTGTCCTCATGTGCCTGTCCAGGGGAAACAACCTGGGCATTCCCGCGGGAGATTTTGTCGCCATCGTCGAGGAGTTGTCTGCGGAGATGGCCGAGGAGGGTTATCCCGGTTTTACATCCCCCATAGACAGAAAGGGGGCGAACCTGCTCGTGACGGTTAATTCCAAGGAACCCTTCGCAGAGCCTGATGATATGAAAAATTGGTGGAAGATTTTTTATGCTGCAGGTGAATCCTGGACAATTCCATCGCGAAACTGGGAAGGGGTAAACTGGGCACATTTTACGGGCGATGATGATTCACTGAGGGAAATTGTCGGCCATATAGTCCGGAACATGGTCGCACTGGAGTGCAAAACGCTTCTGCTGCCTGACTCAGGACACGCTTACTATGCCACCCGGTACGGGCTGGATCGCTGGTTTAAGGAAGACATGAAAAACTTCAGGGTTACGACAATTTTCGACCTTCTGATGAGTTATCTCAACGAGGGACGCATTCAGGTCGATCCTTCGCGCCACCGAATGCTTACCACTTATACCGATCCGTGCCACTACGGGCGCAAGTCTCTCAAAATGTTCGGCCATGGTTATTTCGAAGAGGCCCGTACGATCATAAAAAAATGCGCGCCGCGCTTCGTGGATATCAACCCGACAGAAGCGGAAAGCTACTGCTGCGGGGCCGGGGGTGGCAGTTGGGCGATGCCCTTCAAAGAGGAACGGGTTTTTCATGGACGTTTCAAGTCGCGACAAATCGAAGCTTCCGAGGCGGGGCTGGTGATCACTGCCTGTCATAATTGCCGTGACCAGATAATGAAAAGTCTTTGCAGGGAATACGATCTCAAGGTTGACGTGAAATACATCTGGGAACTGGTGGCTGATTCTCTTGTGCTGCCGGGGAACCGGGGAAGCGTTTCATCAAACGGGACGGGTCTGGAATTCTAATGGTTGATTTCGAAGAGACAATAGGAAGTGTAATGGTCGTAGGCGGCGGTATCGCCGGGATTCAGGCCGCGCTGGACCTGGCAAACAGCGGATACTACGTCTATCTGATCGAGCGGACCGGCGCAATAGGCGGCGCTATGGCCCATTTGGATAAGACCTTTCCGACAACCGACTGTGCAATGTGAATTCTGTCGCCCAAGCTGGTTGAGTGCGGTCGGCACTTGAATATCCAACTGATGACGATGACCGAGCTTGACGGGGTCGAAGGTGAGCCCGGGAATTTTACCGTGCATTTGCGCCAGCATCCGCGGTATGTGGACATGGACAAATGCATCGCATGCGGCAAGTGCGCAGAGAAATGTCCTTGCGAGACAAAAGACGAATTCAACCTGAAGATAAATACCCGGAAGGCGATTTTCGTCAAGTATCCTCAGGCGGTTCCCCTTAAATACCAGATCGATCCGGTGACCTGCAACAAAATGAGGGGCGGCAGGTGCAGGGAGTGTGAAAAGGTATGCCCGTGCGGCGCTATAGCGTATAACGATTTTGAAAAGGCAATCTCGGTAAAAGTCGGGTCCATAATTTTATCTCCAGGATACCGCCCATTCGATCCATCCAGACTTCCGGCGTTGGAGTACGGTAGATTTCCTAATGTCATAACGGCAATGGAACTGGAACGCTACCTGGCGGTGGCCGGACCAACGGCCGGGCATCTGTTGCGTCCCTCGGACGGCAAGCCTGTGATGAAAATGGCTTTCCTCCAGTGCATCGGCAGCAGGGACCACAATCAGCCTTCCAGGGACTACTGTTCGACCGTCTGCTGTATGTACGCCATCAAGCAGGCAATACTTGCAATGGATCACAACCGATTTCTCAGCGTCACGATATTTCATATGGACATGCGGACTCATGGAAAAGATTTCGAACGCTTCTTTGACAGGGCAAAAGCGAGGGGGGTCAGTTTTCAAAGATGCCGTATCCACGCGGTCGAACCTGGAGACTCCAAAGACGACATCAATTTGCGCTTCATTGCTGATAACGGTAAGCAAATAAATGAGAATTTCGACCTGGTTGTCCTGTCTGTAGGAATTGAGCCGCCCTTCGGGGCGGCGGCCCTTGCAGAGAAGACTGGAATTGAGCTGACCCCCGAAGGCTTTGCGGCTACCTCCTGTTTTTCGCCAGTTTCGACATCACGGCCTGGAATCTTCGCATGCGGTGCGTTTGTGGAGCCGATGGATATTCCTCTTTCGGTCATACAAGCCTCGGCTGCAGCCACAACCGCAGCCATGGGGCTCTCGGACGTACGCTACAGCATGTCCAGGCAGATGCAGTTTCCGCCGGAGCGAAATGTATCAGGCGAGGAGCCTCGGATCGGTGTCTTTGTGTGCAATTGCGGGTCAAACATTGCTGAGGTTGTGAACGTACACGATGTGGCCCGCTATACTCAATCGCTTCCGAACGTCGTCTTCGTTGAAAAGGCCCTTTTTGCGTGTTCCCAGGATTCGCAGGAATTGATTCGCAAGCGCATACTGGAAGAAAATCTCAACAGAATTGTAGTCGCCGCGTGCACACCCCGGACCCATGAATCGCTTTTTCGGGAAACGCTCAGGGCATCAGGGCTTAACGAATGCCTCCTGGAGATGGCCAATATCCGCAACCAGCTTGCCTGGGTTCATGCGGCTCAACCCGAGCAAGCTACTGCAAAGGCAAAAGACCTCGTGCGGATGGCTGTCGCGAAGGCAGCGCTGTTGAAGTCGGTGCCGCCGGTCTCGGTGCGCATTACTCCACAGGCCCTGGTAATCGGCGGCGGCCTGGCAGGCATGACGGCGGCCCTGGCGCTCGCCGATCAAGGTTTCCCTGTGGATCTGGTGGAAAAGTCCGCTCATCTGGGTGGAATCGCGTGTCATCTCTTTAAGACGTGGAAAGGCGAAGACATACCTTCCTTTATGGAAAGTCTCACCTCCATGGTGAGGGAGCACAACCTCATAACCGTTCATCTCAGATCGACAGTCCTGCACGCGGAAGGATATGTCGGCCGCTTCCGGTCCACGATCCAGAGGCCCACTGGCAACGTAACCGTCGATCACGGCGTGACCATATTGGCTACGGGCGGTCAGCCCTTTAAGCCCGCTGAATATGGTTATGGCGTTTCGCAGAATATTTTCACAACACTCGAATTTGACAAGTTGCACGCGGTAGGCGACGAACGGATAAAAAAAAGCCGCAATTTCGTGTTCATCCAGTGCGTCGGCTCAAGAGAGTCCGACCGAAACTACTGCTCCCGTGTCTGTTGTACGCATTCGATCCAGTCCGCTATTTCCCTGAGGGAAGAGAACCCTGAAAGGCGGGTTTTCGTTCTTCACAGAGACATAAGGACATACGGTCTCAAGGAGAAGCTCTATCGCCGGGCGCGCGAGCTCGGTGTCATTTTTATGAACTACGACGAGCTCCGGAAACCCAACGTGGTGATAAACGAAGACGGAATCGAGGTCATCGCATGGGACCATGTGCTCAATGAACCCTTTGGTATTCCTGCGGATGTGGTCACGCTTGCAACTGCGATTATACCGAATACCGACACCAGGGAGATTGCAAAGATATACAAGCTTCCGGTCAATACTGACGGTTTTCTGCTGGAAGCGCACGCGAAGCTCCGGCCGGTCGATTTTGCGACTGAAGGCATTTTTGTTGCCGGATTGGCGCATTACCCCAAACCGGTCGAGGAGTCCATCGCCCAGGCGAAGGCGGCGGTTTCCCGCGCTGTGACGGTGCTCTCAAGCCGGTGGGTGGACCTCGATCAGGTGAAGGCGAGGATCGACGAGCTGAGGTGCGATTGCTGCGCCCTTTGCGTCAACGTTTGTCCATACGAGGCCCTGGATATTGAACGGGAAAAGACGGAAAGTGAAGACCAAACCGGGAAATACAAGCTTGTTGTCCGGCCGGCAAAATGCAAAGGCTGCGGCTCTTGCGAGGCCACATGTCCCAAGGAAGGAATCAGCGTAACGGGTTTTTCGTACAGCCAGCTTGCCGCGCAGGTCAGGGCCGCGCTTGAATGAACTGCGGCTTCTGAGGTAGCGGGGATTTGCGGATGGTGACAAATCTCCCCGCTTCGCGATGTTTTGCGTCTTCGCTACCGTAAAACACTCTTTTTCACATTGGAGGAACTGAATTTGCCGGACATCCATCCAGGGTTTGAACCCAAGATCCTGGCCTTCACTTGCAACTGGTGTTCCTATGCTGCGGCGGACCTTGCGGGTACCGCACGTATCCAGTACCCCGCCAATTTGCGAATCATTCGTGTTATGTGCACCGGGATGGTACATCCGAACCTGGTTTTGCAAGCCTTTGAGTATGGTGCGGATGGTGTTTTGGTGATGGGCTGCCATCCCGGGGAGTGTTATTACCAGGATGGCAATCTTAAGGCAAAAGCACGGTCCGTGGCTATCGAAGAGGTTCTCTCCATTATGGGGATCGAGCCGGAACGTTTCAGGCTTGTATGGTGTTCGTCAGCCGAAGCCGAAGGCTTTGCATCTCTGGTAAGGGAGACCGACGAGGTCCTGAGGGCCATCGGGCCTTCCATGTACCGTGAAGACGCTTCGAAAAACTCGAAAAGAGAGCTGGTATAATGTCTGTAACACTGTGCTCCGAAGCCCTGAGCGGCTGCTCGGGATGCGAAATGTCTCTCCTGAATGCGGGAGGATTGTCCCTGAGCCTGCTCGGCAGATTTGACATCGTTCACATGCCGATCCTAATGGACCACAAGTATTTCGACAGCGGCGGCGGCTCACAGGAAATCCACATCCCGAAAGCCCGTTTAGGACTGATCAGCGGAGGCGTTAGAAACGAACAGCAGTTGCGTATTGCCGAAAAGATGCGCCGCCAATGCGATGCCGTCTGGGCATTCGGAACTTGCGCAGGGTACGGCGGCATCCCGGCCATGATGAATACCTTCGAAGACGAGGACCTTTTCCTGCGTTATTACCGGACCGCCGAAGGCACGGACGCAGCGCTTGATCCTTCGCAGGTAATTCCGCCCTTCCTCGAACGAACTTTCGCACTGGACGAAAAGATTGCCGTGGATTTCATCCTTGCGGGCTGTCCGCCTCATCCCGACTCCATCGCCTCAGCCCTGGAATCAATTCTGGAGGGCAAGTCCCCGGAGTTGCCCCTGATGAGCGTTTGCGACTCGTGTCCGGCGAAGCGTGAGGGCAAAGGTTCTGCGCAGAGGATTAAAAGATTTGTTAAAAACGCCAGGTACCAGGCGGACAAGCCGATTTCCGAGATGCGGTGCCTGCTCGATCAGGGAATTTTATGCATGGGGCCGGTCACCCTGGCCGGGTGCTCCGGAATGAATGGAGGGCCGCCGCGCTGCATAGAGGCGAGGGTGCCTTGCAGGGGTTGCTACGGGCCTGTGCGCAAAGACGGCAATCAGGTCATGGATATTTTGAGTGCGCTTGTCAGCAATGGAATTGACACGAAGAACCTCGCGGACAGGCATTCCTTACTTCGGTTTTCCGGAGCTCATGGCAGGTTGAACAAGCGCCGTGTGCAAAAGGCTGACTGAAAATTTTAACTGAAAAGGGTCCTTATGCGTCAAATGGTTGCGGAATCAGCGTCTGCTTCCGCCAGAGAGATAATTATTGAACCGGTGACCAGAATCGAAGGCCACGCCCGGATCGGTGTCAGGCTGGACGAGAGTGGCAATGTAGCTGAGGCCCGCGTCCATATAATGTCGATGCGCGGGTTCGAAAAATTTATCGAAGGCCGTGCAGCCGAAGAGGTGCCGGGCATTGTCACCCGCATCTGCGGAATTTGCCCATGGCAGCACCATCTTGCTTCAAACAAAGCCGTTGATGGATGCTTCGGGGCCGAGGTCCCACTCGCCGGACGCCTGTTGCGCGAGCTTTCCCAGGTCCTTGCGCATATAAGCGACAAGGTTCTTCATTTCTTTTTTCTGGCAGGTCCTGATTTTTTCGTCGATTGGCGGCAGGGAACGGCCGGGAACATCATGACAATCGCCTCACAGGCCCCTGAACTGGCGAAAAGAGTTATTGAGATGCGATATCGGGGGCAGATGATGCTCAAGAAATTCGCCGGGAGGGCAATCCATCCCGATGCGATTGTCCCGGGGGGCTTTTCAAAGCCGATGAGCCGCCTGGGAAGGGAGCAGTTGCACTCCGATGCCCTCGATCAGCTCGAATTTGCCAGGTTCGCGCTCGATTTTGCCAAAGAACGTGTTTTTTCGCGGTTAGATGAAGGGCTTATGCAGCTTGGTGATATCAGCACCGGCTTTCTTGGCATGGTCAACCTTGAAAACGGCGGCTTGGAACTCAGCGATGGAATACTGCGGCTTATGCAGCCGGACGGGTCGTTTCATGAGTTTGCGGCCCGCGAATATACCGACTTCATAGCAGAACACGTCGAACCCTGGTCCTACGCGAAATTCCCGTACGCTCGAGGCTGGGGCGAGGGGTTCTCGATGCAACTCGACAACCCGTGCGGCATTTACAGGACCAACTGCCTGGCGAGGATCAACGTGGCGGATTTCATTCCAACCCCTCTCGCACAGGCCGAACTCCTCGAGTTTCGTTCGCTTTTCGGCCGCCCCGCACAGCCAACAGTGCTATACCACTGGGCGCGTCTGATCGAACTTTTGTACGCCTGCGAAAAGGTTATCGAGCTTCTTGAGAATCCGGCAATAACCGACCAGCAGGTTCGAAACGAAGTTGTCCCAAAAGCGGGCCGCGGGGTGGGTTGCGTTGAAGCTCCACGCGGAACGCTCATTCACGACTATTCGACAGATGAAGACGGGTTCATTACCAGGGCCAACCTGATCGTTGGGACAACCCACAATCTGGCGCCTATCAATATGAGTGTGAACCGTGTGGCGCGGGATCTCATAAAGAACGGCGAAGTAACCGAGGAGGCGCTTAACCGGATCGAAATGGCCGTGCGCGCCTACGATCCGTGAATCTCCTGTGCAACACACCGCCTGGATGGCGGAAGGACAATCGAAGTGACTGTATCTGACGCAAACGGCCTTCTGATTGCAAAGGCTGAAAGCGGACATGAGGCACGGTAAAAGGGAAAACAGGCCGAAGGTGCGAGCCGAGCGGATAGATACCAAATGCGGGATCCACTGCTGAAGTTCTTAAAGAATTCTGATCACACTTCAATAATTCTTAGTGGATTCGCAAAGTCGAGTTGTTTGCAAAGTGTTTTGAACCTTAACAAACCTGTGTGTTCATCATTGACATCTCCCCCAATCCACAGGTATAATCTGCCTGAAAGAAACGGTTTTTCCCATATCTGGTTCCATGCTGCCCCGCCGTCCTTCGACGGCAGGTACAGGCCATAAAATCATGATGGCACGATTATTATCGGTGTGTCTCCTGTTATCGTGCCTTTCCGTCTTAAATCATTGGAACGATCAAGCTTTCCCGCGACACCAAAGACCGTCGCGTAACCGCATAGGAATTAGGCTGTGATATTCCGGTCTCGCGCGCGGCGCAGAGTTTGGATATCCATCCCGGTGTTGATCCACATTTTTCATTTTAAGAAGGAGAAAGACCATGGCTGACGGCAAAGACCTGCGGTCCAAAAGCATGGATCCAGCAGTCCGCGAAATGATCGGCAAGGCGGCAAAAATGGAAATCAAGACGGTATGGGACCGCTATGAAGCCATGAAGCCCCAATGCGGGTTCGGCGATACGGGACTGTGCTGCCGTCACTGTTTGCAGGGTCCCTGCCGGATTGATCCTTTCGGCGAAGGACCAAGCGAAGGCATCTGCGGCGCCACGGCGGATACAATGGTTGCGCGCGGCCTTGACCGGGCCATCGCCGCTGGAACTGCAGCCCATTCCGGTCATGCCAAGCATTTGGCCCGCACCCTTTTGAAGGTGGCTAAAGGTCAAGCGGGAAGCTATTCGATCAAGGAGGTTGAAAAACTCAAGGCTGTGGCCACCCGAATGAGTATTCCCGTAGAGGGCCGGGCGGATACCGACATTGCCCTGGATCTGGCCAATGCGGCCCTGGCTGATTTCCACGAAAAGGATACGCCGGTTCTGTGGGCGACCACAGTCGTCAACCCCCAACGGGCAAAAGTTTTGACCGATTTGGGTCTGGTGCCTAAAGGAATCGATCATGAAGTTTCCGAAATAATGCACCGCACGCTCTACGGGGTGGACGCCGACCCGGTAAATCTGCTTTTGGGCGGAATGCGCTGCGCCGTTGCCGACCTTGCGGGATGTTACATGGCCACCGACATTGCCGACATACTTTTCGGAATTCCAAAACCGAGTTTTACCGAGGCCAATCTTGGCACCCTCAAAGCAGGCGCGGTAAACATTGCTCTTCATGGCCATAACCCCTTGTTGTCGGATATGCTTGTAACCAGGGCTGATACCAGGAAAGAGGCGGCAATTGCCGCCGGCGCCTCGGGCATCAACATTGTCGGCATATGTTGCACGGGCAATGAAATCATGATGCGTCACGGGATTCCAGCCTGCACCCATTCCGTAAGCCAGGAGATGGCCATTATTACCGGCGCGGTGGACGCCATGGTCGTAGATTATCAATGCATCATGCCTTCGGTGGCTAACGTAGCCGAATGTGCGGGCACTACGCTTATTACTACCATGGAAATCGGAAAGATCCCCGGCGCCAGGCATATTCCGTTCTCCGAGGAATTGGCCGAAGAAAAAGCGGACGAGATTTTCGACATCGCCATAGCAAACTTTACACGTCGCAAAAACAAGGCCGTGGATATTCCGAACATCAAGACTCCAGTGGTCGCCGGCTTTTCAGTGGAAACCATCGTGGGCGCTCTCTCCAAACTGGATGGCAAAGAGCCCCTGAAACCCGTAGTCGATAACATTATCGCCGGCAATATACGCGGTATTTGCCTTTTCGCCGGATGCAACAATGTAAAGGTACCCCAGGATAACAACTTCATCAAAATGGCCCGTAAACTGCTCAAGGCAAATGTTCTGGTGCTCGCCACCGGCTGTGGCGCCGGTGCGCTCATGCGCCACGGGTTCATGGACCCGGCCAACACGGATGAGTTGTGCGGGGACGGGCTGAAGGCGGTCTTGAGGGCCGTTGGAGAGGCGAACGGTCTGGGTGGACCTCTGCCTCCGGTTCTGCATATGGGCTCTTGTGTGGATAATTCCAGGGCCGTGGCCCTGGCGGTAGCTGTTGCCAACTATCTCGGGGTGGACACAGACAAGCTTCCGGTGGTGGCCTCCGCCGCTGAAGCGGTTTCGGAAAAGGCGGTGGCCATCGGCACCTGGGCCGTGGCAGCCGGTCTGCCAACCCATGTTGGCGTCATGTTGCCGGTCTTGGGCGGACCTTTGGTTACCCAAGTGCTGACCGAGAAAGTCAAGGGCTTGACCGGCGGCTACTTTATTGTGGATCTCGATCCGGAATCGGCGGCCGATAAACTTATCGCGGCCATCGATGAGCGCCGTGCCGGCTTGGGGCTGCGGTTGCCGGATGCATCTCCGGCAATAGGCGCGCGGTAGTGAATCCCGGCAATAAATTGTGCCCATGGAAAAGGAGCTGATCATGTCAGAGCCCAAAGAGATATTCGTTCGGTTGGATAGATGCACGGGGTGCCATTCGTGCGAACTGGCCTGCGCCGTTGCCCACTCCGCAAGCCGGTCTTTGTACGGGGCCATCGCCGAGCAACCTCGGCCGAAGGCTCGCGTTTATGTTGAATCCGTATCCTCGAACACCCCCGTGCCCATTGTGTGCCGCCACTGTGAGGACGCGCCCTGCATGCACGCCTGTATCGCGGGCGCCATCCGGCGCAACGAAGAGGGGGTGGTGATAACTCAGAGCGATAAGTGCATCGGCTGCTGGACATGTGTGATGGTATGTCCATACGGGGTTATCGGTCGGCAGATCGAAGAGCACAAATCATACAGGTGCGATCGCTGCCCTGAACTCTCAACGCCTGCCTGCGTTGATGCATGTCCCACCAGGGCATTGGTTTATCGGAGTGTGAAAGATTTTTCCAGGGACACGCGCCAGGCCGCATCGGCTGGAATGCTTGGAGTTCAAGCGCAAAGGGGATAGAAGTGGCATCAAGTGAAAAGCGCTACGTCATCGTGGGAGCGAGTGCGGCCGGCATGGCTGCGGCCGAAGCCATTCGCGCAATCGACAAGCGCGGTTCGATCACTGTTTTTTCGGATGAATCCGACCCGCCCTACTTCAGGCCGTTGATTCCATTCTTGATCAGCGGCAAGAAAAGCGCTGCTGATATGGCCCTGGTAGGGCAGGGGCCATATTGTGGCGCCGGTATCGAAGTGCGGCTCAATTCCCGGGTGGAAAGAATAGACAGTGTGGCTCAAACGGTCCAAATCCCGGGTGGGGAGCGCGTTGGCTACGACAGACTGCTCATCGCAACGGGCAGCAGGTCGTATGTCCCGCCGGAGATCGAGGGGACCGATACGGAAGGTGTATTTGCCCTGCGGACCCTGGCGGATGCCAGGGCCGCCGCGGGGCGGGTCGAAAGCACGCGCCATGCAGTTATGCTGGGCGGCGGAATGTTGAACCTCAAGGCGTCCTTCGCCCTGTTGGAACGCGGCCTTCAAGTCACCATGGTGGTTCAATCGCCCCAGGTCCTTTCCCAATTGATGGAACCCGGGGATGCCACCCTGATCCGTAATGCGTTGGACAATGCAGGACTGAAAATAGAGACCGGCGCCGGCGCCCGCAGGGTTCTGTCCAACGGCAATGGGGTCAGCGGAGTGCTGTTGGAAGACGGCCGCATGATTGCCTGTGAGATGGTTTGCATCGGCAAGGGAGTGCGGCCAAACGTCGCCTTTGCCGGTCTCGAAGATATTCGAATCGACAGCGGCGTTGTGGTGGACAGGTTCACAGCTTGCAGTGCGGGCAATGTCTACGCGGCAGGAGATGCCGCTGTAACCTTTGATCCCATCACCGGGGGCAGAATAGTTACCGGACTGTGGACCAACGCCGTCGAGATGGGCAAATGCGCCGGATATAACATGGCCGGCAGCCCTGCCGAATATGGCGGCACTTTCGGTATCTTGAACGCTACGCAAGTGGCCGACGTTCCATTCGTTTCCATGGGAATCGTGCACACAACCGGTCACGATTACGAAACTCACGTGTTCAGCTCACGCAATGCCTACCGAAAACTGGTGTTTTCGCCTGATGGCGCTCGCCTGGTGGGGGTCTTGCTGGTGGGCGATATTTCCAGGGCCGGATTGTATCGCTTCGTGATGAAGGAAAGGATGCCGGTCGAGAAGCTCAAATCGAATATCATCGGTCATACTCTCCATTACGGACATTTCATCTGCCCCTGATGTGGGGAGGAGAATAGGCACAAGCATCCCGGCGGTAGTCATCATTCAACCAGAGACTTCCGACCTCCCCGCCATGACTTTTGTGAGTTCCTCGCCGGCTGAGGCGCCTCGTCTGTGCCTATACGGCCATCTTAAAAATAAAAAATGCACTTTTAAGGCCTGAAAAAGCCACATTACGATAAAGTAATTTTAGTCGGATGTGGATTAGGAGGGCTTACGCATGATCGTTTTCGTTCTGCTTGGCATCGGCGTTATTGCAGGACTTATCCTGGCCTGGCCACAGCGCAGTGACCCTATGGTCGCGCTGGAGCGTTTCTATGTCGCTGTGGTATTTTTTGCCATTGGTCTCAATGGAATCTTCTACGGCTTCATCCCCCACGTCTTCTTCGCCGACACCATGGCCACGAAAATCGGCTGGCTCACCGGCAGTCCATTTCAGTTCGAGGTCGGTGTGCATGATGGATGCTGGGGACTATTGGGACTGCTCGCGGCCCGATACAAGGGTGGATTTCTCCAGGCAACCGCCATTGGTTGGTCCGTATTTCTGCTTTTCGCCGGCTGCAATCACCTCAAGGAGACTGTACTGAACGGCAATTACGCGCCGTATAATTTTCAGTTCATCGCCGGCGATCTGATTCCTGCTGCGATCTTCCTGGTGCTCGCCTGGAAATACAGTAAGCGTCCCGCCGGCCGATAGATGCTATGATGATGGCAACTCCACCGATACAGCCGCGTGTATATACTCGCCTTGATATTGGACCGGGTCTTTGTCTTAGGCCCGGTTTTTTTTTCGCGAAACCGATCGGATATAAGCGCCAAGATCTCCCCATGAATTCGCGTCCGGGTAACAAGTGCTTCGTTACAACCGATGGCGAGTCAGGTCCGGTCCCCCCCGTTGATGCCGTTTAAAAAATTTATTGACGTCAATAAGCATTACATATAGTCTATATACTACATTATATACTTCTTAATACGACAAGATTGGCTAGATTGTACGGTAATCAATGATGGGCATCACGGCCAGTCTTGAACTCTTTTTCTCATCCTGAGATCAGGAAAGTACCTGCCCCGATCATGTGGGCAAAGCTGTGGAGAGAGAGAACAATCCAGTGTGGGGCCTTAATGGTTGGCAGTTATACTTGCGGCACTAAATCAAGGAGGAAAAGAACTATGAAAAAGAATTTCGGTTTTATGATGGTAGTTGCAGTATTGGTTGTGGTCCTTTCGTCGAGCGGTTCGGTCTTCGCTTGCACCGTGGAGGGAGATTTCAATACCCCCGGTTCCTACGCCTGTGCGGCAGGAGACCTGTGGACCCTGCTGGGAGACACCGGTGGCGGCATTTTTGTGCCCACCCTCCCCTCTCCCCTGCCAGCCTATACCCTCCAGACAAAATTTGAGAATTATGCCGAGGGGGATCTGCTGCTGATCACCGGGAGGAACGGTTTCAGAGCTCTTTATTCCGTGGGCGAAGTGAACCCAAGCTACGGCCCGACCGATGCGGTTACCATCACGTTGGACAAAAAAGGGCTGTATGATCTGGCCGGCAAGGGGAGGGCGGTCGAAGATGTGGCAGATATCGATTTAGTCCACGCCGTCAATGTCGTAAAAGGCCAGTCACTCCATTTCCACTCGACTAGACTTGTTGTTTCCGGTGAGGGGATCGTTCCCCAGACCTATGACCTCGCTAATCTGCAGGAGATGGACCAGGTGACCTACACCGATACTGCAACAACCCCAAACACAGTGATTACCGGACCCACGTTGCTGAGCGTACTCAAAGCGTCAGGCGTTGACACGATGGACATGAACAGCTACGTTGTCGTTTCGGCAACCGATGCCTACGCCACGGTTTTATCCATGTACGAAGTGACTCATGAAACCGGCACCCAGTACGACATGCTGGCGATCAGCGCGTCCGACGGCTCGATCAATGGGACCACGAGTTCTGACAACGGCTTTGCCCGTCTCGTCCTCCCCGGCGACAATTCAGGTGCGCAGGGCCGGTGGGTCTCTAATGCCGACGAAATAGTGGTGTACAAGTTATGGCCCAAGGTGACCTGCCTGTGCCCGCCAATGGCCAAGTAAGTGCCAGCGTTGATGATGGGCAGGGCCTGAAAAAGGGTCCTGCCCTTTTTGTCCGTCGGCTCCAATCAGAGAAGCGTAGCCATAATTGATAGGTGGAGCGAAGCCAAACTCAATACCGATCTGCGATATCCCTTACCCTACCACTGAATAGCAGCGGTCGCATATCTTCGGCTGATCGGGGAACTGTCCCACCTTATCGGACCTGACCCAGCACCGTTCGCATTTTTCACCGGAAGCGGTTTCGACCTGGATTTTCAATCCGGGCAGTTCAACTCCCTGTATCGGAGCGCTGAGGGCGGACTCAGGCTCGATTGTCACCTGCGATACGATAAAAACCGTCCTGAAAAGCTCCTCCTGGCCCGCGAATTCCTTATCGAGTTCGGGCGGAAGCGCCAGGCGCACCATGGCGTCGAGCGGGTGCCCGATCACCTTGTCCCGCCTCGCAGCCTCGAGAACGCGAAGGACTTCGTTTCTCAGAGCGAGGATTTTTTCCCACCGGGCGTTCAGTTCTTCGTCCCCGGGGGACGAGCCGACTTCCGGAAAGGTCCCCATATGCACGGACAACTCCGTGCCGTGCGGCATTCGGAGCCAGACTTCCTCCGCTGTAAATGAGAGTATGGGGGCCATCAACTGCACAATGGTCTTGAGGACGGTATAGATCACGGTCTGGGCCGAGCGCCTGGCCACGCTCGTGGCCGCAGACGTGTAAAGGCGGTCTTTGAGTATGTCGAGGTAAAACGAGCTCAAATCCACCACGCAATAGTTATGCAGAGCGTGATAGGCGCGGTGGAACTCGAACCGGTCGTATCCCTGGCGGACTTTGTAAATCAGGTCCTGGAGCTGGTGCAGAGCGAACCGGTCCAGTTCGTCCATTTGCCCGTGCGGGACCGAATCGGTCTCCGGGTTGAAATCATAGAGGTTTCCCAACAGGAACCTGCAGGTGTTTCGGATTCTGCGGTAGGCTTCGCTCAGCCTTTTCAGGATATCCTGGGAAATGCGGATGTCGTCCCGGTAATCTTCTGCGGAGACCCAAAGGCGGAGTATCTCGGCCCCGTACTGGCGGATGATTTCCTCGGGAGCTATGACGTTTCCGAGCGATTTGGACATCTTGTATCCCTGGCCGTCAACGACGAAGCCATGGGTGAGAACTGTTTTGTAAGGGGCCGTGTCCCTGGTTCCGACAGCGGCGAGAAGTGAGGAATGAAACCACCCCCGGTGTTGATCGCTGCCCTCAAGATACAGGTCGGCCGGCATGTAAGTTCCGGCCGCTTCTCCAGAACGGCCGCAAAGGAGGTCCCTGAATCGAACCAGACGTCCAGGATATCCATCTCCTTGTCAAATTGCTTGCCGCCGCATCCGGGGCAGGCATGACCATCCGGAAGAAGGTCCTCGACCGGGTGAGAGAACCAGGCGTCCGCGCCCTCCTTCTCGAACAGGGCCACAACGTGATCGAAGACATCGCTGGAGGTTATGTAGGTGCTGCATTCCGGGCATCGGAACACCGTGATCGGCACTCCCCAGGACCGCTGTCTCGAGATGCACCAGTCGGGTCTGTTTGCGACCATGTTGTAGATACGCTCCCGCCCCCAGTTTGGAATCCAATTCACCCGGTCGATCCATTCGAGCGCCTTCCGGCGCAGCTCGGTTTTATCCATGGAGATGAACCACTGGGGTGTGGCGCGGAAAATGACCGGGTTCTTGCAGCGCCAGCAGTGGGGATAGCTGTGGACGATTTCGGCTTCCAACATCAGCTTGCCGTCTTCTTTGAGTTTGGCTATCACCGATTTGTTTGCGTCGAAGACGAACTGGCCCGCAAAAAACGGAACGTCCTTTGTAAACCGCCCCCTGTCGTCCACTGGAGAATAAATATCGAGGCCGTACTCGAGCGCCGCTTCGTAGTCCTCGCGGCCATGGCCGGGGGCGGTGTGGACTGCGCCCGTTCCGGCTTCCAGGGTGACATGGTTCGCCAGGATTATGAGCGAATCGCGGTCCGCGAACGGATGGCGCGCTTTAAGACCCCTCAACTCCCCGGCTTCGAAAGTGCGGATTACTTTGTAGTCCTGCACGCCCACGAGTCCCGTTACGTTTTCGACAAGCCCCTCGGCCAGAATCCAGACTTCACCGTCAACGGCGACGGCTGCATACTTGAAATCGGGATGCAGCGCGATGGCGAGGTTTGCCGGAAGGGTCCAGGGAGTTGTCGTCCAGATCAGGACGTAAGCCTGCTTTCCGGAAAGCTCGGGAAACTTTGCCTGGCTCTCGGGCGTGAGTGGAAATTTGACGTAAATGGAAGGCGATTTGTGGTCGTGATACTCAACTTCTGCTTCCGCCAGGGCGGTCAGGCAACTGGTGCACCAGTAAATGGGCTTCTTGCTACGAATTACACTTCCTTTTTGGAAAAACCGGCCGAGTTCGCGCGCAATCGACGCCTCGTAATCGTAGGACATCGTCAGGTAGGGGTTGCTCCATTCGGCGAGGACCCCAAGTCTTTTGAACTCGTTTCGCTGAATATCGATGAACTTCTGAGCGTAGCGCCGGCATTGCAGGCGGATTTCGGAAACAGACATGGTCTCTTTCTTCTTTCCCAGCTCCTTGTCCACCTGGTGCTCTATCGGAAGCCCGTGGCAGTCCCAGCCGGGAACGTAGACGGCATCCATCCCGCCCATCTGGCGCGATTTTACGATCATGTCCTTAAGGATTTTGTTAAGGGCCGTACCAAGGTGGATATTGCCGTTCGCATAGGGCGGCCCGTCGTGCAGAATATATCGCGGATGGCCTTTGCTTTTCTCACGCAGCAGTTGGTAGAGACCCATTTCATCCCATTTTTTTAGCAGTTCGGGCTCCCGGACCGCAAGGTTGGCCTTCATCGGAAAGTCGGTCTGGGGAAGATTCAGCGTAGCTTTGTAATCCATCGAGGTCTCCGGTATCTATCTTTCAATATCTTTCAAAGAATGCTGGGGGTTAATAGTTTCCAATCGGCAGCAAGGACAAAAGCGAAACATATAGTATAACACGCCCGGCCGAAAACCGGAAGCCGGATATTCCGCTACGCCACGGTCCACCTGTCCCGGCGATGTCCCAACAATAAATCGTCAACGTATGGCAGCGCCGTCTGGCAGACAAAATCTAAAGACACTAGACACGGATGAAGGAGCGTAGCGGGGTGGATATACACGGATGAAGGAGCGTAGCGGGGTGGATCGAGGAGCGTTCTGTTAATTCAGCAACTGCAGTTCTTATCTGTGTTCATCCGTGTCCATCCGTGTCCATCCGTGTCTGAATTGTTCCTTTTTATTTCCGTCTTCTGAAATTCGTGCTTTCTCTGGCAGAAATTTCTAAAAACAGGAGAGGAGCGTAGCGGGGTGGATGAACACAGATATACACGGATGGAGGTGCGTTGCGGGGGGGGGGCGAGGAGCGTTCGGATAATTCAGCAGAAGTCCGATGGGGATGAAGTGAGTTGGTCAAATGACGTTCAATTCAACGCATACCCCATTGCACAGAGATATTTTCGCTTTTATCCGTGTCCATCCGTGTCTCACCTGTCCCTTTTCAGTTCCGGCTTGCCCCGGTTAACAACCTATCCCTGTACCCTGCAACCTCCCCATTTTCCAGGTACTCATCAAACCCCATCATCCGATCGATAGTCCCGCCCGGTGTGATCTCGACGATCCTGTTCGCTACGGTGGAAAGGAATTCATGGTCGTGGGAGGAAAACATCACCACCTCGGAGAAGGCGGTTAGCCCGTTATTCAGGGCGGTGATCGATTCGAGGTCCAGGTGATTGGTCGGCTCATCCATAATGAGGGCATTGGCGCCAACCAGCATCATCTTTGAAAGCATGCAGCGGACCCGCTCCCCGCCGGACAGGACTCGGGTCTTCTTCATCGCCTCATCCCCCGAAAACAACATCTTGCCTAGGAAACCTCTTGCGAAGTGCTCTCCCTCGGTGGGGGGAGAATACTGACCGAGCCACTCGACAAGGGTCAGATCCGTATCGAAGTATGCGCTGTTTTCCTTTGGGAAATAGGCGGGAGTGATGGTGACGCCCCAGCGGAAACTGCCGCTGTCCGGCTCCAGTTCCCCGGTCAGGATCTGGAACAGTGTCGTTTTGGCGAGGCTGTTGCCGCCGACAAAAGCAATCTTGTCCCCCTTGCTTACCGTAAGGGTAAGGTCTTCAAATACGGAGAACCCGTCAATGGCCTTGGACAGTCCTTTTATCTCCAGGATAATGTCGCCGCATGGACGCTCGGGCTTGAACACCACGTGCGGATACTTCCTTGAAGATACCGGCATATCGTCAAGTGTCAGCTTTTCGAGCAGCTTTTTCCGCGAAGTGGCCTGCTTCGCCTTGGAAGCGTTGGAACTGAAGCGCTGGATAAATTCCTTCAACTCGTTGGCTTTCTCAGTGATTTTACGGTTCTCATCCAGCTTCTGCTTGAGCGTCATTTGGCTCGCCTGGTACCAGAAATCGTAATTGCCGGCGTAGACCCGTATCCTGCCGAAGTCGATATCCGCCACATGAGTACAGACCTGGTTGAGGAAGTGCCGGTCATGGGAAACGACGATGACCGTGTTTGGAAAGCGGAAGAGATAATCCTCCAACCAGGCGATGGATTTCAAGTCCAGGTTGTTGGTCGGCTCATCGAGCAACAGCACGTCCGGGTTGCCGAAAAGGGCCTGGGCCAGCAGCACCCGCACCTTGTCGCCTCCCTCCAGCTCCTTCATTCTTTTGGAACGCAGCTCTTCAGGTATGCCAAGACCGTTGAGAAGCACTGCGGCCTCAGACTCCGCCTCGTAGCCGTTCATTTCGGCGAACTCCCCCTCGAGTTCTGCGGAGCGAATGCCGTCTTCATCGGAAAAATCCGCCTTTGCGTAGATCGCCTCCCGCTCGGCCATGATCTTATACAGCCGCGCGTGCCCCATGATAACGGTGTTTAATACCGTTTCTTCATCGAATGCGAACTGGTCTTGGCTAAGAACCGCCACACGGTCCCTTGCGCCCACGATAATTTCGCCTTTGTCCGGTTCGATATCCCCCGCAAGGATTTTGAGAAAGGTCGATTTGCCGGAGCCGTTGGCGCCGATAAGTCCGTAACAGTTCCCCGGGGTGAACTTTATGTTGACGTCTTTGAAAATGACCCTCTTGCCGTAAGACAGGGCCACGTTTGAGGCGCTGATCATGCTTGATTACTCCTGATAGAAAATAAAAAAAACCACAGGGATTTCCTGCGGCTGAATTGCAATTCTTAAGCATAAACTATAACTCTCTTCATTACAATATGATTATAGGAATAACACTCTAAAATGCCTATGGGCTTGTATGATATGGTGTTGGAATATCCTGGCGCTACAGGAAATAGCATTGCCCGAAGGTATGGACTAAATCTCTTGTCCCATCACAGTTCCATCGAAATATAGTGACATAACGTCACTATATTACAGCACTTTTCCACTCTCAAGTTTTTTCGGTCACCTGACGATAACTTAGCTAGTGTCCATCCGGAAACCCGGATGAACGTAAGAGAATTTCACCTTATTGACACTTGCAGTTTTCGATTCGGAAAGGAGGCATTTTTCGTCCTGGCAAGGAAATCGAGCGGTTGCGCGGAGGCGTACTAATGTACCGCCTCGCGGAGCGTCGAGAATCTGCTTCTGCCACCGCCGCAGGCAGTAGCGTTCCTGGCTGGCGGTCCCACCGCCCAGGGCGGAAAAGGACCCTTTCCGGACGGAAACTAGCGAGCCAATGAAGATACTATAATATGAATACCCGTTTCAGCGTTGCTGCTGCGATGGTGCAAGGTGCAGTTATGACTGACGAAATCAGGGCAATCGATCAAACGCTTGAGAGAACGTTCGATCCCGGGGGAGGGTACCTCACCTTCTCCTTTGATTCTGAGTAATAGCTCTATGAGAATCAGACCAGAAACAGGAGAGGCAAAAATGTTCAAGAACATGCGTTTAGGTTTAAGAATCGCGTCGGGGTTTGCCCTTATCCTCGTCCTTGCGCTGGCTCTCGGCGCCTTGGCCGTCTGGAACATGAGAAACGTGCAGGGTCTTTCGGTCAAGCTCGCCAGCGAGTATGTGCCTGAGGTATCCGTCGCCAACAATATCGAGCGCTATTCGCTCGCTACCATGTATGAAATGCGCGGTTTTGCAATGAGCTATGACACGCATTACGTCGAAGAAGGGAAAAAAAATCTTCAGGAGGCAAAGAAGTTCATTGATGAAGCCAAGCAACTCGCAGCAAGGTTCCCTGAACTCGTAAAATTGAAGGCTGGGGTCATCTCTACGGAAGCAAAAGTAGTCGAATACGAGCAGTTGGTGAGCGAGACGGTTGCTAGAAGCGAGGAAATCTTAAAAATTCGCAAGGCGATGGATGAGGCCACCGGCAAATTCACGAAAAATGCCGGTGAATACGAAACCCGCCAAAAGACGGAATTCAAAGTTGAAATCTATAATGCAGAAGATTCCGTCAAACTGCTGGTGCGGCAACTGAAACTCGAAGCGATCAATGACATTGTCGGTCTTGGGCACAGTGTCCGGATTGCAAATTTCAAGTTTCAGACACTGGGTGATCCCAAGGTTATCGAAGAGGGGTTAAAACTTTTTCCGGAGATTGAAAAAAAACTCGAAGAATTAAAACCCAAAGCGGTTTCTGAGTTGGACAAGCAGGATCTTGAAGAAATCGGAATTGCAGCAGCTAGTTACAAGCAATCGATAATCAGGTTTCAGGAGAACTGGCGGGCGCTGCAGGAATTGGAAAAGAAACTTGGCGCAACCGGCGACGAGATCGTTGCAACCGCAAAGGGAACGGCTATAGCGGGGATGGGACAGGCCAATGAAGTAGCCGACACGGCCGCCTCGTCGCTGTCGCGTTCCTCGTTTGTAGTGATGGCGGGTCTTGCAGGCGTCATAATCATCGGCATTCTTCTGGCCTTCATGATTACCAGGGGCATCACCAAGCCGATCCTGCGGGTTGTGGCAGGTCTTACGGAAGGAGCCGACCAGGTAAGCGCGGCATCCAGCCAAGTCTCCTCAGCCAGCCAGGAACTGGCCGAAGGCGCTTCCCAGCAGGCTGCATCGATTGAAGAGACCTCGTCGTCTCTGGAAGAGATGGCCTCGATGACAAGACAAAATGCGGCAAGCGCAAACCAGGCCCAACAACTCATGAACGGCACCAAAGAAAATGTTTCGTTCGCAAGCCAAACCATGGACAAGCTAACCACCTCGATGGGTGAGATATCCAGGTCAAGCGATGAAATATCCAAGATAATCAGGATAATAGATGAGATCGCATTTCAAACCAACCTGCTTGCACTCAACGCTGCGGTTGAGGCTGCCCGGGCGGGAGAGGCGGGGGCCGGTTTCGCCGTGGTTGCCGACGAGGTAAGAAATCTCGCCATGAGAGCCGCCGAGGCGGCGAAGAATACCTCTGGACTGATTGAAGGGACCGTTAAACGGGTCAAAGAAGGTTCGGTTCTGGTTGAAAAAACGGATGGCGAGTTTCGTCAGGTAGCTGAGAGCGTAAGCAAGTCCGGCGAGTTGATTGGTGAAATCTCCGCGGCGTCCAACGAACAGGCTCAGGGGATTGAACAGGTGAATAAGGCCGTTAGCGAGATGGATAAGGTAGTCCAGCAAAACGCAGCCAATGCTGAAGAATCGGCTTCGGCATCCGAAGAGATGAGTGCTCAGGCGCTGCGACTGAAGGAGTTCGTGGCCGAGCTTGTTGCACTGGTCGGATGAGCGAACGGCGCCCTGACTCACGAGAAGCCGTCCTCGGCCGGCAAGCAGATTTCCAAAGAAACCTTTTAACAAACCGGTCCAGGTTCCTTCGCCCTTTTAGGAGTGCGAAACGCTTCAGCGATCAAGAGACGACGAGTCGTCTGGGTATAGATGGGATTCGCCAATTTCGGAAGAGTCCAATCTGCAGCTATTCGGTAAAGAAATGATTCGAAAATGGCGAGGATTTTCGCGCCTCATTTCTCAACAACGAGGAGAGAAATAGCAACTTCTTCAGGAAAGCTCAGATAAATGAATACTGACAAAATGTAGCGTTATCCAATAAAAAGACTGGTGTCTGCTGATTCAGCTGCTTCCAGAAATGAAGCGACTCCGCCGATTTGAACACCATCAAGGAGTTCTTCGTGCTTCACTCCCATGAGATCCATACTCATCTGACATGCTACAATATTTACCCCGGCCTTTATTGCCGTACTGATCATAACAGACAAGCTATCAACATTGCTGCTTTTCATTATTCCTTTGATCATCGCTGAGCCAATTCCGGCCATGTTCATCTGAGAAAGTGCGAGTTTTTTTGCTCCACGGGGAAGCATAAATCCGAACATCTTCTGAACCAGTGTCTTCTTTAGATTGGGTGGTGAGCTGTCTTTTTTCAGCACACTGAGCCCCCAAAAAGTTGCAAAGATTGTTACTTTGCGGCCCATCGCCGCAGCCCCATTCGCGATGATGAACGCGGCAAGAGCCTTATCAAGAGCCCCGCTGAACAAAATGATCGCTTTATCGTTAGGAAGCTGCCCCAAACCTTCGCCCTTCTTTGTTAAGGGAACCGATTTCTTCACTACTCCGAGGAACAAGCTGTTTTTCTTTTCAAGGGATAATAGTGCATTGCCAGTGCTTCTGCACCATGCAGGCAGATCCGACGCAAAACCGGGGTCCGTCGCCGTAATTTTAAGCAGAGAACCTTCCGGCATCTCTTTCATTTTCTGAGCCAGTTTGATGATTGGACCGGGGCATTGCAATCCGGAGCAGTCCAAAACCTTTTCGACTATTATGTTTGAAGGATGTATCGTATCATCTAGATAACGTCCTATTGTTTTTTCGTCTTCTGAAACCGGAATAGCAGTAACAAATTTAAAAGATGAAAGAGGCGCATGCGCAATGTGATAGAGCTTAAATCCTCCGGAAAGATTCCGGACATCCGTGTAACCATTTTGAGTCAGAACACGCGCTGCGAAGTAGCCCCGAAATCCAACTTGACAATAAACCATGACCGGTTTGCCATGCGGAACTTCATGTATTCTGTTGCGTAATTCAGTATCGGGAATGTTTATTGCCCCGGCTACATGCCCCAGGCTGAATTCCTGATTTGTGCGCACATCAAGGATAAACGCTCCCTTTTCACGCAAATCATCTATTTCTGACCAGTGTACATTAGTTACGTCTTTTCTAATTACATTCGCAGCTACGAATCCTGCCAAGTTAACAGGGTCCTTTGCAGATCCGAACGGAGGCGCATAGGAAAGCTCCGTTTCCTCCATGTCAAACACTGTTCCGTCTCTCTGTATGAGAGCGGAGATAATGTCGATACGTTTGTCGGGACCGTCCGCGCCGATAGCCTGCGCACCCAGAATCTTTCCGTTTTCTTTCTCGTAAATCAGTTTTATGGTGATTGGAGCGGATCCTGGATAATACCCCGCATGATTATTCGGGTGCAAATAAACTTTATCATAGTTCATTTTCCCTTCAGCAGCCAAAGACTTCTCATTTATACCTGTGCAAGCTGCGGTAGTTCCGAAGACCTTTACTATGGCTGTGCCAATTACACCTTTGAAGCTTGAATTTCTTCCAGCGATATTATCAGCTGCGATTCTGCCTTGCCTGCTTGCAGGCCCTGCCAGAGGAAGCACAGTATCGTCGCCGGTAATAAAATGTTTAATCTGTACTGCATCTCCAACAGCATAGATTGCACTGTCTGAAGTCCGCATATGACGGTCTACAATAATATGGCCACGAGGTCCGACTGCCAAACCTGCTTCCCTTGCAAGTTTTGAGTCGGGAGAAACCCCTATTGCCAGAATGATCATATCGGTTTCGATCTTTCTGCCGGACGTTGTTCTTACGATTTGCGTTTTGCCTGATCTGGAAAATGAATCTACGCCGTCTCCAAGCACAAGCTCAACGCCGTTCATTATGAGTTCCTGATGGATGAATTGTGCCATCTCCCGGTCGAATGGCATCATGACCTGTTCGGCCATTTCAACTATGGTTGTATTGATGCCAATATGACGAATGTTTTCCGCCATCTCCACACCTATAAATCCGCCACCGATTACAACTGCTCTCTTAACCTGTTCATTTTGTATATAAGATTTGATGGCTGCTGAATCCGGGATTGTGCGAACAGTGAAAAGGTCAACCTGATCTGATCCGGGAATCGGAGGTTTTATGGGAGGTGCACCCGGAGAAAGGACTAGAAAATCGTACTCTAAATCATATGTTCTGCCGTTAGAGTGATCAACAATTTTTATTGTTTTGTTTTTTGGATCTATTGAAAGCGCCTCGTTATTAACGTGGACACTTATATTGAATTGGTTAAAGAAAAGCTCAGGCGTCATGAGTTCAAGAGAACTCTGCTCTCGTATGACATTACCAACAAAATAGGGAAGCCCGCAATTTGCAAATGAAACATATCCACCTTTCTCCAGAATGGTAATCTCGGCGTGTTCATCCAGCCTTCTAAGCCTGGCAGCCGTGCTTGCTCCACCGGCAACGCCACCGACTATGACGATATTCTTAGGCATAAGTTATCTCCTAATATTTATTTACTAAAGTATCCTGAATAATGCCTTACCTTGACCCCCAACTGGAGCCGAACCGCATTTTGCGGCTCGGATTCAATCCGAAAAATCTTTTGGAATGCCGAGTCTCTGTAAATCATACGCTATTCCGATCAAAACTTGCAAGAAAAAGTGCCGATCAGACCAATTCGGGCAATTTGAGGACATACCACTATCCCCGCAGTTAATAGCTCACTCCCCGTCTCTCATGGTGTTGAAAAGGCTCAGCGAATAAGATGCCATTATAGCAGGCGAGGTAAAAAGCCGTCGCAACTTGGACGTACCACTTCCTGGCATGATAGACCACTCTGGCTCCAACCTTTATAAGCCGCAAGATGATCGAGTCAATCTCCCTTGCCAACATCGTAACTCTCCATTTTCTCAAGATATGATTTGCTTATAGTATACCACTGAGAATTTCAACTCGGGAAATCTGGTTATTAAGGCATCAAAATGGCGAGAGGACTTCGCCATACTTACTTTAGTTGACTATCCTTGCTACCTCTTCGATTATAGAATTCAACTGTCTTTAGCCTTTTTTCGTGTTCTGATTGACATCTGACACAATATCGAACTCCGGGCATTGCTCTGCGACGCGCTTCAGGAATTTCAACCTCGCATTCCTCACAATGAGTTAAACTTTCGCCATCCGGAAGCCTGCTTTTTGCCAACTGGACTGCGGATTCCACTGTTGCATCTATTTGTTCCTGCACGGCCTCATCGCGGGACCAGCCAACCGCCATAACTTATTCCTTCTATTCCAGTTGACCTGCTTGAAGTGGGTTCTCAAGCCTTTTTGGGCAAGATGTTACCGATATTATTCTATCATTGTGGTGTGGTTTAGGCGCAACTTTCTTTTTCCGCACCCATTCCGCCCCGGCTTCTCCGGTGCTCCCGCCTGAATTGAAACTGCCGTAGCAGTCTAAGGGGGTTTTGACTGTCATGCCTCTCAATATATGCCTTCAAGTTCTCGTGTATTCCCCTTTTCTCTGGTGAATCCACCCCAAGGATTTCCGGCTTGAGTCGAGCTTCCATGGTTTCCTACCGCCAACCGATCCTAGAGAAATCAGATCTCCCACAGTTAACAGTTTGCCAACATCGTGACTTTCTGTTCTGCAGGCTCGCCCAAGCAGGATTTTCACTTTTAGCAAGGTACTTGGTAGGCCGCTTAAAGGAGCGATTTTCCATGAAATCCCTTTAATCCATTAGCGAAATGGTCGGTGCGCTGAGGTATAATTCCCTGGTTATTTTCCGAAGAATCGTTGCGTGAAGACATGAAAGCCGTCGAGATATCCCGCCAGCAGCTTTACAACCAGGTCTGGGCTGAGCCGATGATCAAGGTGGCGCGAAAGTACGGCATCTCCGACGTTGGTTTGGCGAAGATTGGCAGGCGAAACAACATTCCAGTCCCGCCTCGTGGTTTCTGGGCACAGAAACACGCAGGCTATAAGGTCCAGGTTATCCCTCTTCCTCGTCAAAAGTATGAGCCCACGATAACAATCAATCCACAAGCTGCTGCTAACACAGTTTCTTTGTCACAGTCACCTAATACCGCCCTGGCATTTAAAAGCCCGCTCGTTGTCCCCGAGACTTTAACTGATCCACACCCGCTTACAGCCAAAAGTGAGACGGTGCTGACCAAGCGCAGAGCAGGAGAAAATGGATTAATTGGGGCTAGATCGTTGAATAGCCTTGATATTATGGTCTCGCCCGACCGAGTGCCACGCGCCCTCCGAATCTTCGATACCATCATTAAGGCTTTGGAATTTCAAGGGATTGAAGTTCTGATCAGCGAGTCCGGGACTAGTATACTGGCTAATGGCATACAGGTATTTTTTGGACTTGGAGAAGAGCTAAAGGCCATACCGAGAGAGCCTACTAAATGGGAGCGCAAAATTGGTCGCACTGACGTTTATACCTATGTGCCGTCCGGAGATCTGCTTCTATCCATCAAAGACCCAGAAGTATACAGTGCAAGAAAAAATTGGAGGGACGGCAAGAAAAAGTTGGAAGAGAAGCTGGCGAATTTCGTCGTCAGACTGATCAACCACTCTGTTTTAGCGAAGAAACAGGAAGAGGAAAGGCTGGAACGTGAAAGAAGGTGGGAAGAGGAACGCAGGAAAAGGATCGAGAGAGAGGAAAAAGCCAGGATTGAGAAAGAGAAGTTTTCCCAACTCATGGCATTTATCCAGAACTGGCACCAAAGTAACCTGATCCGCCAATTCGCTGATGCGGTGGAAGAAAAGGTCCGCAATTCTGCACTGTCCGTCGATAAAGGATGGTTAACCTGGGTGCGCGAGCAGGCTGATCGGCTTGACCCATTAATACCGGGTCCATCGTCCTCAGATGATGAAGAGTAAAGGCGCACCGTGGGTAAGTGATTCCAGAGACCGGAACCGATCGTGTCACGAAGGATGCGAAACACCTCTTCCGAATCGCCCTGTTGGCCTTGCAGTCGAACTCCCAGTTTAAGAGCTTGTCCTGTACTATCAAGCACATAGAAAATAGAGAAATACCTTGTGTAATGTCCATCAGAATTGCTGCAACAGTATGACATATTTCACAATAATATCAAGAATACCGGGTTTGTCGAGCACACACCATTTTCCGGATCGTAGCAAACTCCACATATGATCTGAAGAATATGTGGAGTTCAGAGGTTCGTTTTTCTCAGGGATAGGAGAGATGTGAGGAAGACTGCTATCGTTCTTCTCGGGTGGAAGATAGGTGAGCTTTCGAAACTTACACGGGTGATTCATGTGAGTATTAATGGGGTAAAAACCATACCTAATATTACAAGAAAGATTAGTTCCATAGAGCATATGTTGCAATCAGTATTATCCTGAATGATTCCTCAACGCGGGTTGCATCCAAGCATGGCAATGAATATTGTCCTTTCCAGTAAGTTGTCTCAAATGTTCGTTCGCTGGACTCGATCATGGAATAGGCACACTTTCCGTGCCATAGCCCACTGCAAAAGGGTTCACCACCAACCCCTAAAAAGCGATTTTCTATCGCCCCATCACTTTCGGAGAGATCTATGAGAAAGCTCCAACAGCTATTTGCCTTGTTTGCCTTCATCCTTCTTGTGGCGGCGCATTTGATGTCTCTACCCGGTCTTGCTTCGACCAGGAATGGCTCGGGGCCGGTAACGCCCGCAGACAGGAAAGCTTCATCCGAAAAAATTGCCGGCGGCCGGACGCGGCTGCCCGGCCACGTGCTGCCGGCCCTCAAAGGGGTGGCGCCTTTGCCGGCGACACCCGGTTCGGATGATAAACCTATCACGCTTACGCTCGTCCTTAAGCGCAGCGACCAGGCCGGTTTCGAAGCTTATCTGCATGATCTCTACGATCCGAAATCTCCTGTATTTCGTCATTTTCTCACACAAAAGGAGATGGCCGACAAGTTCGGCCCCACGCGTGAAGAATACGATCAGGTTTTGCATTACCTCAGCGCCAGGGGATTCAAGCTGGTCGAGGGCTCCGCGAACCGACTGACACTTACCGTAAGAGGCATGCGTGCTCAGGCTGATAACGCATTTGCAATACACATCGGAGACTACCGGCTCGGGGATCGAAAGTTTTACGCAAATGACAAGGACCCTGCGGCGCCCGCCCGTATCGCTTCTTCTATTCAGGCAGTAGCAGGCCTTTCCGACTTGGCGCGCCCTCGCAACGTTGTTGCGGCATGGGGTCTGCCCGGCGCCTTGTCGGCGGACTTATGTAAAGCCATTTGGTCGGGCCTTAATTCCTTATTGATTGCCGCTGGGACGAACGGCCTGGGAGGTACAGGGTGGCTTAATTCGGGTTGCCCCAATCGATATAATTTTAACTGGAACACTAAGAAGTATGACGCGACACCGGACCCGCCGGGCTTGCGCAACAACGATGGAACGGGGCAGACTGTGGGCCTTATAGAGTTCGATACATTCCAGTTGAGCGATGTGGCTGATTTCCTCACCCTGATCGGAGCTCCTCCGGCCGAGATCGGCAATGTGACCGAGGTCAAGGTTAATGGCGGCGCGGTACCCGGGCCAAACCAGGACGAGGTGCTGCTGGACATTGACACTGTTCTCACTGTCGCCCCTGGCGCGCAAGTCGTCGTCTACGATTCGCCGTTCGCCGGTCCCCGCGTCAGCTTCCAGACTCTGTTCAACGCGGCTATCGACGGAGGCTCGACCATCATCAGCAACAGTTGGACCTATTGCGAGGACCAGACCACGCTCGCGGACGTTCAGAGCATCGACTCGATTTTCCAGGCTGCGGCAGTCGCCGGAATCAGCGTTTTCAATGGCTCAGGCGACACCGGAAGCACCTGCCTGGACGGAAGCGCAAACACAGTAGGAGTGCCGGCTGACTCTCCCAACGCCACGGCTGTCGGCGGATCGTCGACAGCCGGTGGTTCCGGATATACGTATGGCCCTGAGACGTGGTGGAATGGCGTCGATTCCAATCCACCAACCGGCCAGGGCGGTTTCGGAGTCAGCCAACTCTTCCCGGTTCCCGGTTATCAGGTCCCGTTGACAACCGCCGGTATGAGATCGGTTCCCGACGTTGTAGTCAACGCGGACCCGGCGCTTGGCGTCATGCTCTGCGAGGCGAGCAACGGCGGATGTCCGAACGGTCTAATCTATGGGGGGACCAGTATTGCGGCGCCGGCATGGGCCGCTTTTGCAGCAGTGCTCAACGAAGCCCTGGGGCACAACCTGGGAGCTTTTAACCAGTCAATTTACCCCTTTGCGGATACAAGCGCGTTTCATAACGCGGCCTCTCTGGGGTCCGACTTTGCCCATGTGGGTTTGGGGTCTCCCAATCTCAGTCTGCTCTATCAGGAACTCGGCGGCATCACGGTAGGAACGCCTGATGCCACGCTTTCCTTGGCTGTCCCATACATTGAGGCGCCATTGTCCTCAACCTCAGGCGTCGTTGCCGCGGATGGGACATCGCAGGGCTACGTCAATGTCGTACTGCTTGACGCAAACGGAAACCCCGTGCCCGGCAAGACCGTCACGTTATCCGCCAACAGCAGCAATGTTCAGATCAGCCCCGCGAGTGCAGTGACAACAGTGGACAATGGGACCGCGACATTCACTCTTACCGACCTTGTGCCGGAAAACATCACCGTAACTGCGACGGATACGACAGACGGTATCGTATTAACAAATACAGTAACGTCTTCATTCGTTGTTCCGCCCGCCGCCGGCGCCGGCATCAGTGTCTCCTCAACCCCTGTTACTGCCGATGGCGTGAGCTCCACCACCATTACACTCACGCTGCAGGATGCGCTCGGCAGACCTACGCCCGGCAAGCTGGTCACTCTCTCGGAGGGCAGCGGTCACTCCGTCATCAGCGGCCCCAACCCGAGCATTACCGCCAGCAGCGGTTCAATCACATTCACTGTTGTTGACCAGGTAGCAGAGACCGTTATATATACAGCCACCGACGTAACCGACGGCAACCTGCCCTTCCCCGCCTCGGGGACGGTGACGTTTATCAACGGTCCGGCTAACGAGTGCGGCAACGGCAACCCGATCGCTGCGCCGGGATACTTGGTGACGCCGTATGCCACGGGCTTTGTCTCCCAGAATTTTGCATACGGAGGAATTGCCTTCAACGGCTGCCCAGGAGCGTTCGGAATTGCCTTTGACGGCTCCGGAAATCTCTACGTCTCTCATGCGCCTACCGGCAACATTTACAAGTTTCCGCCGGGAGGAGGCGTTGCCGACAGCAGTACGCTGCTCACACAAACTCCTATTGGGCCATTCCTCGGCAATCTGGCGTTCGAGAACGGAAATCTCTATGCGGGCCGCTCGACGACAGACGGCCCCACCCTCTACTTAGGCGCCGTTTATAAAATCGATCCTAACGCGGGTACGGTGTTGAACACTTTCGCCACGAACCTGACGTGTCCCGCAGAGATTGCAATCGACCCGCTCAGCGGCGACCTGTTTGTCGGCGATAGCTGCGGAGGCAACGGATCGAACAACCAATCGCTCTGGCGCATCTCCAATCCATCCGGCGCTTCACCGGCCACATCTGTTTACGCAACCATGCCCGGAAGCACCAACGATTCTATCGCATTCGCACCGACCGGCACGTTCTACGTCTGGGATTACCTAAACGGCGCTCAGATCGTACAGGTAAGCGGCACAAATGGTCCCACGCCCCCGACGATAACCCCTGTGTCCGGTCTTTCGCCGAGCGTATTCTACATCGGGCTCCTGGCAGGGGGAACGCAGTCCAACGGCGACGCAGCCTTCCTGATATTCAATTATGCCGCCAACGGCAGTGTGCCGGGCGGTATCGGCATCGCCGACCTCACCACGAACCCCGCGTCCATAAGCACCATTCTGGTGAGCAACGGCGTCGTCAATGACAATAATTTGGCCGTTAATCCGACGGATGGATGCGTCTATGCAGCCTTGGGCAGTGCGGTTTTCAAGATCACCGATGCCGGTGGCGCCTGCAATTACACGGCGGCGCAGCCGTCTCCGGCGATAGCGCTGACGCCGACAACCGTTTCGCCCAGCCCGGCGCAGGGTACTTCCCAGACTTTTACCGCCGCACTGCACTATGTAACCGCTCCGGAGGGAGTGCCGGTGTTCTTCCAGGTTTCAGGCGCGAATCCTCAGGTCAAGATGGTCCAGACGAACGCAAACGGCCAGGCGTCCTTTTCCTATACTGCCGTGAATGCCGGCATCGACACGGTTACGGCCTTCGTGACAATCGGCGACTCCAACCTGTTTGCCAGTCCGGTTCGATTTACCTGGACCTCAGGGCTGCATTCGACTTTCTTGACCCTGAATCCGAGTCCCAAAGCGGGCACCATAGGCACGCCGGCAACTGTGATTGCATCGCTTACGGACGTGTCGGTAAATCCCGTGGCGCCGCTTTCCGGCGAATCCGTCAGCCTTACCCTCGAAGGCGATACCTGTACTGCCGCAACGGATGCAAGCGGTAATGCATCCTGCGCCGTTACGCCGACAACTATCGGTTTGGGCACTCTCACAGCGAGTTTTGCCGGCACCTCACAGTACCTGCCTGCAACAGATTCGAAGGGATTCAGCGTGAGCGGATTAGCTACAACGCTGAGCTATACCGGCCCGGCCGCGCTCACAAACGGCAGCTCAGCCGCCCTTTCCGCCGTGCTCACCACTGCACAGGGCAGTTCGCCGGTTTCCGGAGAGACTATCACTTTCACTCTCGGAAGCGGCGCGGGCGCGCAGACATGCAGTGGAACAACCAACGGCGCAGGCACGGCCGGTTGCAACATTGCCAGTGTGAGCCAGCCGGTCGGTCTGGGCACATTGACATCCTCCTTTGCCGGTGACATGATCACCTATCAGCCATCTTCGGTCACGACGAGCGTTACAATTAATGCAGCGCATGTGTCGGTACCAAACGTAGTCGGCGATACGCAGGCGGCAGCCACTACCGCCATCACAGGAGCGGGACTCGTTATCGGCACGGTGACCACCCAGTCTTCATCGACGGTCCGGGCAGGGTCTGTCATATCGCAGAGTCCGTTAGCCGGGGCCTCCGTTGCGCCATCGTCGGCGGTAAACCTGGTCGTGTCGTCCGGTCCGGCCTCTGTGTCGGTGCCAAACGTAGTCGGCGATACGCAGGCGGCAGCCACTACCGCCATCACAGGAGCGGGACTCGTTATCGGCACGGTGACCACCCAGTCTTCATCGACGGTCCGGGCAGGGTCTGTCATATCGCAGAGTCCGTTAGCCGGGGCCTCCGTTGCGCCATCGTCGGCGGTAAACCTGGTCGTGTCGTCCGGTCCGGCCTCTGTGTCGGTACCAAACGTAGTCGGCGATACGCAGGCGGCAGCCACTACCGCCATCACAGGAGCGGGACTCGTTATCGGCACGGTGACCACCCAGTCTTCATCGACGGTCCGGGCAGGGTCTGTCATATCGCAGAGTCCGTTAGCCGGGGCCTCCGTTGCGCCATCGTCGGCGGTAAACCTGGTCGTGTCGTCCGGTCCGGCCTCTGTGTCGGTGCCAAATGTAGTCGGCGATACGCAGGCGGCAGCCACTAAGGCCATCACAGGAGCGGGACTCGTTATCGGCACGGTGACCACCCAGTCTTCATCGACGGTCCCGTCAGGGTCTGTCATATTGCAGAGTCCGTTAGTCGGGGCCTCCGTTGCGGCAGGGTCGGCGGTAAACCTGGTCGTGTCGTCGGGTCCGGCACCCACAGGAAAGCCTGAGATCAGCGGCCAAATTATCGCAAAAGGGATGGGCCCTTCAGGGACAGTCTTTGTGGACTTGAAGCTCACCGATACGGGCACGGCGGATGCCGTGAATGTCCAGATCGGCCATTTGACATTGAGCACGATTTGCGGCATCGGAACTGTAAGCTACAATACTGCCCTTTCGGGGCCATTACCCCTGAAAGTCGGAAATATCAAGAAAGGAGCTTCGGCCACTGTGAGGTTATTCTTCAACGTGCCCTCCAAGGTAACAGGATTCACCTTTACCGAGAGTGGCACAATGCAGGACACCGCCGGTAAAAATTACAATTATTCGACTACCCAGACGGTAACCCTGTGCCACGAGTGGTACAGTCGCGGGCAGTTCGGCCAATGCGATCACGATAATTGCGGTCATGTTTGCTTTTAGTCCTTTATTCCTTGTTTAAGTAACCCGATGTCCGTGCGGACGTAAGTCCGTGCGGACACAATCAGCGATGGCTGGTGCTTTACAATAGTCCCGGTAAGCGGTGGTGATATTACAGGCTCTCAGGGTTCCACCGTGGTGGGGCTTATACGTTCAGCAATCGGGATCCTGGTAACTGGTTACCCATTACGAGCTTGAGCGCTGATGTATTTCAGAACGGAACTCCCGATGCCTCGATTCTTGATTTGCCGACGATGGCCTCAGATACGACGCCAACGGTGCCCTATGATGGAATGAACGGGCTGTATAAGTTTGCCCGGGATGCACCGGTACCGCCATCATTCGTCAACAGCGGTATGTTTGCCTTAAGCGCAGACTTCTAGAATGGCAACCCATTGAATGGAGGACCATTTCGCAGCCCCGACAGCTATGTCTTGCTCGTGCTGACAGGGGGTCAGGCCGGCTGCAAGAAGGGCGCAACCAATCGCTCCAGCTTAGAGAACTGTTCGGAAGACGATTTCTTATGAACCAGAATGGCATCGATACCGAGAAGACTCAGATTTTGATTTTGGCGATCATGGCTCATTAACTCTTGGGTACAGCGGAAGCTAAAGCTTTTAAGTTGGTGCTTTTTTCTTTTCAAGCTTCCTTGCCACTGTACGTAACAACACCTCGAAGATGGCACCTTCTCAGAGTCCAATAAAGTTCACCCTGCTTGCCAACAGGTGGATCATGCGACTTTTCAACATATGATTTGCATATAGAGCCTTAACTGATAAGCGACAAACATCAGAAGTGAATTGTCAATCGGCTTTGAAAACTGGCCCACTTTAGGCGTCGATATTTTACTCACCCTTCAGTTCATCTGCTTTTGTCCCATTCACGACTCACGACTCACCGTTCACCGCTTTTCTCCTTTTTTCCTCTTCTGGTTGCCGCTTCTATTGCCTCTTCTGGTTGCCGCTTCTCGTTTCCGTTTTGCAAGACGAAATCAACGTGCAGTACAATAGTGAATGGTGAATAGTGAATGCTGACTGCCAATGCTCTACGCTCAAGTCTTGACCTCGACAACCCTGCAAATCGTGGGTAGATGGGGTTTAGCAATGAAGCGGTAGACATTAAGGCGTTTATCCGTGTTTATCCGTGTCTGGAACTTCGTTCTTCCCTGTCCACTGTGCGTCCTCACAGAAGATCGGACGCCGAACCGGAAGCATCTCACGCTGGCTCCGAGGTTCAACGCGAACCCGATCATAGTGAGGGTGCGGACTCACAAAAAATCGGCCGCGAACTTGAAGCATCTAACGCGCTTCCTTGATGTTAACCGCGAACCCGAGCACAGTGAGGGTTCACTGCCTCATTGAATTTGGCCTGAATTTGCAATGATGGGATTTAGCAATTAAGGAGTAGAGATCAAGGTGCTTATCCGTGTCCATCCGTGTCCATCCGTGTCCGGAACTTCGTTCTTCCCTGTCCACTGTTCACCGATCACTGTTCTCTGCGAAGCCATTGCCGTTTTGCAGGTCCAAAGCATCCAGCGGCATAATATCGTCGGACTAAACAGGGCAGCGGGTCCTCACTCAGTCCTCAGTCCTCAGTCCTGAATTATCGATGGAAACAGTTTCCCAAAAGTTTCCTTTATGTTTCCATAATGTTTCCATAATGTTTCCACGGAGTTTCCATGTGTTTCCATGTGTTTCCATGGTAGAGAAAGGGATCAAGTGCATCGGCAGAGTGTGATGGCAAGCCGCTTTCCTCGGCTTTTACTCAGTCCCCAGTCCTCGGTCCTCAGTCCTGCGTAACGGACCGCGTCGTCGAGTGGAAAACGTTTGTGGTGCTCACTTTGAGGTCAACCAGGCTATGAGGGCAGTAAAAAAAATTCCCATAATGTTTCCAAGATGTTTCCATGGCAAAGAAAAAGATTAATGATGACAAACTCTTACAATTGATCCGGGATGGAAACAGCCCGGCCGGGTTGGAAAAGCGTATTAGCGCCCTGGAAGAAAATGCGATATTGAGGCTTTTACTCAGTCCTGCGGCCTCACAAAAGCGGCCTCACAAAAAATCGGCCGCGAACTGTACGTATGTGCCCTGGTTACATAATGCTAACCGCGAACCCGAACGTGGTGAGGGTTCGGCCGCGAACTATACGAACCGGACATTGGTCCGTAGTTTAACCGCGAACCCGCAACGCAGTGAGGGTGGGCACTCACAAAAGATCGTGCCCGGACTGGGGCACTCACAAAAGATCGTGCCCGGACTGGGGCACTCACAGAAGATCGTGCCCGGACTGGAAGCATGAACCGACAGTCAGAAACGTTAGCCCCGGACCTGAACTCAGTGAGGGTCCAGTCCTCAGTCCTCAGTCCTCAGCGCTCAGTCCTGAGTTATCGTATGATCCTGCGCTTTTCCTTTTAAAAAGCGCATGGAGATGATAGACATCTTCTCGGGAAAAAACTGTAGACTAATACTGGCAGACGTTCCCGTGCATCTCGTGCAAACTCCATTAGAGGTCCTGATGACATCAAATCTCGAGCCGGCCCCTCTCGAAACAAAATTTCTCCGGAGCATCCGAGGCAAACTCGTCCTGCTCCTTGTCATCTTGATTATTCCCAATTTTTTCATACTAACTTACATGTACTATGACAGATTCCAGACTCGCCGAGCTGAGGAACTCCAAGCCAACCTTGAATTGGCCCGTGCGGTCTCCATGAATTTCGAGACATTCTTCCGGGATATTTGCATTGATGAACTTCTGATCGGAACCGCTCTGACTTCATCACAGCCGTTGTCAAAAGAGGACCAGGACCGCATACTTGCTAAAGCCCGGACAATGCGTTCCGCATTCCGGCAACTGTTTTGGGTCAATCCTGCCGGACGTATTCTTGCTGCAACCGATTCGGAGTCCGTCGGAATCGATTTAACTGAGCGCTCGAACTTTCGAGAAATTCTAGCCGGACGGGATATTGTGGTTAGCGACCTGATCCTCTCAAAGAAAACAGGGCGTCCAACATTCACGATAAGCAGAGGCATCAGGAATGAGGGGGGTGATCTGACCGGTATAGTCATTGCCGGAATCGAACCGGACGAACTGAGGGGGGTACTGGGAATTCAGAGGTCTTCAGATGCGTCTGTCAGTATTCTCGATAGCAAAGGTATGCTTGTTTATCGTTGCCCTGTAACAAACTATACATGGGAACAGCGCAACTGGCTCGCACAAGTTCCAGTGCTTGAAGATGCTCTCAAATCCAAAGAGATAGTTACAAAAGTCACTTCGGTGACGACAGGAAAACCGGAACTGGCCGCCTTTGCCCCTATACCTTCCATCGGTTGGGTTTCTGAAGCAAGTCGTGCCGAAGATGTTGTTACGGATGCAGTGAAATTCAAACTGCTGCCTCAAGCGGGCATGAGGATCTTTGTCACAATCATTGCTTTTGGTATCGCGCTGGTCTTCTTACGGAAAATATCCGCTTCGGTCGGAAAACTTCGGGACCATGTACTGGCGCTCGGTCGGGGAGAGAGCCAGACTCCGGTGGCAATGTCCGGCACTGTCGAATTGGATGAGCTTGCCAATGCTTTCAATAAAATGGCCGATGATTTGGAGTCACGCCAATGGGAGCAGAAACAGGCCGAACAGGCATTACGGGAGAGCGAAGCAAGACTCCGTCAGATCATTGACTTGGTGCCACACCTGATCTTCGTGAAGGACTGGGATGGGAAATTTCTACTTGTAAACAAAGCGGTCGCTGACTTCTACGACACGAAAGTCGGCGATGTCACGGGAAAATATCATGCCGACTTCCATCCCGACGAAAGTGAACTTCAAAACATGTTGCAGGATGACCGTGAAGTCATAGAGAAGGGAGAAACCAAATTCATTCCGGAGGAACCCTGTATCGACTCCCGAGGCAACCTGCGTATCCTGCAGACCACAAAGGTTCCTTTCCAAATCTTTGACAATAAGATACCGGCAATGCTGGGTGTTGCTATCGATATTACCAGCAACAAGCGGGCTGAGGAAGTACTGCGGGAGAGTGAACAACAGTTTCGAACATTAGTGGAAAGTGCGCCGGATGGAATTTTTATACAAGTTGAGGGACGTTTTGTTTACGTTAACGATACGGCTATCTGGATGTATGATGCGGCATCGGAGAAAGAGTTGTTGGGCCACGACGTCTTGGATCGAGTTCATCCTGATCACCGTACAATAGTTTTGGAGCGCATTCGGTCAATAAATGAGGAAAGGAAGCATGCTCCGCTCATGGAGCAGAAACACATGAAACTGGATGGGACGACCATTTACGTTGAGGTCCATTCCACACCCATCAGATACCAGAAGAATGAAGGTACGCTAGTTTTCGTCCGTGATATCACTCAGCGCAAACAAACCCAGGAGTCCCTGCTACTAAGCGAGGACAAGTACAGGAGACTATTTGAAGACGCTGTGCTGGGCATCTTCAGATCTACCCCTGATGGAAAGCTCATCAGTGTGAATCCGGCTTTTGCCCGGATGTTTGGTTTTGATTCACCAGAGGAATCGAAGATCAGGGTAAACGATATGGCCGTTGACCTCTACGCCGATCCTTCACGGCAAAATGAAATCATGCGCATGATCTTTGAATCCGAGGGGTCCATCCGCGTAGAGAATCTTTACAGGCGGAAAGATGGGAGCATCTTCACGGGTAACCTTCATGCCTGGGCGGTGCGTGACAGAGAAGGGAAGCTTTTATATATAGAAGGTTTTGTAGAGGATATCACTGAGCGCAAGCATGCGGAGGAAGAAAAGGAGATGCTGGAAGCCCAGCTTCGCCAAGCCCAGAAACTGGAAGCCATCGGGACTCTTGCAGGGGGAATAGCCCATGATTTCAACAACCTTTTGGTCCCTGTCATTGGCTATACGGAGTTGGCTCTAAGCGACACGCCACAGCTCAGCCCGATGAGGTATGGTTTGGAACAGATACTGAATTGTGCGCTGAGGGCCAGGGATCTGGTGAAACAGATTCTGGCATTTGGCCGACCGGGTAAAAAGCAACAGAAAATGCCGGTGCAGATCGGTTCGATAGTCAAAGAAGCTCTGAAGTTATTGAGGGCTTCATTGCCAAGTTCGATCGAGATCAGGCAAAACATAGAAAAAGGCATTGCATCCGCCGATTCAACCCAAATACACCAAATAGTGATAAATCTTTGCACCAATGCCGCCCATGCAATGGATGACAAGGGCATACTGGAGGTTAGCCTGTCCCGTGTCGATTTGAGTAAAAGTGATTTGGCCGGTCAGACAATCGTTGATCTTAAGCCTGGACCATACCTGAAACTGTGTATTTCAGATACGGGGAGTGGGATGGATTCAGCAACATTGGAGCGCATTTTCGACCCCTATTTTACGACTAAGGAAGTGGGAAAAGGAAGTGGACTCGGGCTGGCCGTTGTGCATGGGATAGTTAAACGGCACGACGGAGCTATTACCGTCAAGAGCAAACCCGGCAAAGGCAGTACTTTTAGCATCTACATTCCGGCACTGGAAGCCGGCGCAGGTGTGGTTATTGAGACCGGACAATTCCTGCCAACGGGCACGGAAAGGATTTTCTTAATAGATGACGAACCAATCCTGGCCGAAATGGGAACCGAAATTTTAGAGCGGCTGGGCTATGAAGTTACCCCCGAGACAGATAGTCTGCGTGCGCTTGAGATCTTTCGCGCCAAGCCTGACAAGTTCGACCTGATCGTTACTGATTACACTATGCCCAAGCTTACCGGAATAGATCTTGCCAGAGAAATCCGCCAGATTCAGCCTGATATTCCAATTATCCTTTGTACAGGATTCAGCGAGAAGGTCACCGAGGAGAGTGCCGTGGAGCTTGGCGTGGAACTTGTGATGAAGCCATTCTCCATGAAACAAATAGCCGAGTTGGTTCGAGAGGTCCTTCGAGCACGCGAGTCCTGACTCGATGGCCGCATATATCATGTGTAGTTCATTCAATTTCAAAGAGGGGGCAGACGCTGAATCTGTTTCGGCTTTGACAAATTGATATCTCGTTCACATATTAAGCAGCGGAAGAAGCCCTGGACGGGAAAGCATTGATCGTTTCTATCGCATGGCGCGGAGCAGTGAGGAACAAATGAGCGAGGAAAACCTTGATTGTCGTGGTCTGGCCTGTCCCAACCCGGTCTTGAGAACAAAAGAGATCATAGACCGTGGCAATATCGCCAGGCTTAGTATCCTGGTGGATAATGCCGCAGCTAAGGAAAACGTGAGCCGGTTTCTGTCCCGAACGGGATACGAGGTGAGCATTTCAGGGGAGGAAGGCAACTTTAGAGTAACGGGAACAAGAGACGAACCGGCCGCCTGTGAAGTGACGGAAGAACCAGGCACTCTGGGCCGGGAAACCAAGACCGCAGTGTTTGTTGCGACGGATTCTCTGGGCAAGGGTGACGAGACGCTTGGCCGAAAGCTCATAGTCAATTTCATTGCCACTCTGAAGGAGATGGGGCCGGAGCTTTGGCGGCTGATCCTGCTAAACGGTGGAGTAAAGCTTGCGGTGGAGGGATCAGAGTGTCTCCAAGCGCTCATCGCTCTTGAGAAGGAGGGAGTTCACGTCCTCGTTTGCGGAACCTGCCTGAACTACTACGGGCTTTTGGAAAAGAAGCTGGTCGGGGAAACGACGAACATGCTGGACATCGTAACGGCGATGCAATTGGCGGATAAGGTCATAAGCGTCATGTAACCTCTCTTGCTTCACTTCTTCTTCGAATATTGGGAGAAAAGATGACCCTCCATCGTGTGGAACTGGCCAAAACAGTGCGTGCATCTGGCTGAGCGGCAAAAATCGGTCCGGGGGACCTTGCTGAAATTTTGGAAACCCTGCCTTTGGAAAAAGACCCCAATCTTCTCGTGGGCCGGGAGACATCTGATGACGCCGGAGTATATCGCCTGAGCGCCGAGTTGGCCCTGGTCCAAACAGTCGATTTCATTACGCCGGTTGTGAATGATCCTTACGACTTCGGCCGGATCGCTGCAGCAAATGCCTTGAGTGACGTTTACGCTATGGGTGGCCGGCCCCTCACGGCCATGAATATCGTATGCTTTCCAGTGAAAAACATGGATAAGGAGGTCTTGAGGGAAATCCTTCGGGGCGGTTTGTCAAAGGTCCATGAAGCGGGGGCTGCGCTCGTCGGAGGACACAGCGTTGAAGACCCTGAGATCAAGTACGGGCTTTCAGTAACCGGGGTGGTCCATCCTGACAGGGTGCTCACCAACGCAGGCGCCAAGCCGGGCGATGCCTTCATACTCACAAAGCCCCTCGGGACGGGCATCCTGGCTACAGCCATAAAGGCCGGACTGGCTTCGAATGAGGTCCAACGACGAGCGATAGAGGCCATGGCGATGCTCAACAAGAAAGCGGCCGAAATCATGGGCTCCTATCCGGTGAACTCCTGTACCGATATTACGGGATTCGGACTCCTGGGCCATGCACTGGAGATTGCAACGGCCAGCAAAGTGGCGATTACCCTTTATGCTGAGAGAGTCCCTCTGTTGCCTGAAGTCTTGGATTTCGTTCAGATGGGCCTCTTACCTGCCGGCAGCTTTGCCAACCGGAACTTCTGCACCTGCCGGATCCGCCAGGTGAGGAGCATCGACCCAATGCTTCTCGATATCCTTGCAGACGCTCAAACATCAGGCGGGCTCCTCATCTCTCTTTTGGAAGAGAGCGCCCGGGACCTTGCCAACGACCTGAGGGCGCACGGTGTCCCCTGTGCAGCCGTCATCGGCCTTGCCGGAGCCGCTAGTGACACGGGCATGATCGAAATTGCGTAATACGTAAGTCCCTATTAGTGCCGCATGGAAAAAGACGCTTAATCGGTCTGGTCTATATCCTTTGCCGGCATAAAATGATATACTCACTGGTTCGATATGGTTTGGATAACGGCCCGGGAGAGGCTAGATCCGCTTCCGGGTTCTTCTTTAACCATCTATCGCTGAGCGTCGAGCGGCATGAAGCATACTCTCGATCCTGGCCGCCCTTCGATGTGTTGACAGGGAACAACCACTCAAATTTGGAGAATAGAATGGCAAACGCTAGTGAATTTACGCTTTACAGCGGAGGTCTCCGGGGTTCGGAGGCCGAATTCGGCGCCCAGGCTGAAAAATGGGGTCTTAAGGAGGTGAACTTTTCATATGACGGGCATCAGCCTTTTCGAGACCGGGGGCTCGTCGTTTTGGGGCCGGAAGAGCTGAAAAGAGGCGACATAAGCATGGAAATTGTCTGCATGCGCATGAAGCGGACCTATAACAATACCGAGACCATCCAAAAAGTCATGCAGATGATTTTTCACATGGTGATCAATGGATTCCAGGTGTTTGCGATGGGCTCGATCGAGCCAAACGATACGGTCAGGGGAGGAACCGGGTGGACTGTTGAATTGGCGAAACTTTTCAACCGCCCCTTGAGTGTGTTCGATCAGAACCGGAATGCCTGGTTTGCCTGGCAGGACAACTCCTGGGTGCCGAGCCTGCCGGTAATCGAACATAAAACATTTGTGGGCACGGGGACCCGGGACCTCAGCGAAGAAGGCAAACTGGCCATCAGTGACCTGTTCCAACGCTCTTTTCAATCCTGACAAGAGCTGAATCGGCAACAAAAGATGTACCCCTTTACGACAGCAATTCATGTCGCGTTGGGACACCCGAAACGATGAAAAGGCCCGGGACTCCCACTTTCGTCATTCCGGCGGCGCTCTTGGGCCGGAATCTAGACCCGTAGCCTTTTCGAAGCAGTTAATCATGTTCCTAAGGGGCACCCTGAAACGATGAAAAGTGTCATTCCCTTCGCGTCTTCGCGTCTTCGCGTGGGAACTTTTCGTAACAGTTGCTCACGTTCCTTCCGGGACACCCGGAAACCATGAAAAGGAGCGCCAATAACCCCCCTTTCCTAAAGGGGGGCAGGGGGGATTTTGAACTTAAGGAACTTTTCGAGACAGCTCTTCACGCCCCTTCTGAGGCACCCAGAAACCATGAAAAGGGGCGGCGCTCCCACTTTCGTCATTCCGGCATCGCTTTTGGGCCGGAATCCAGTGTCTTTTCGAGACAGAGGCACAGAGAACATAGAGAAAACTCTGTAAGGTTTTTATGGCACATTGAGGGATTTAGAAATTAAATCCTGAACTCCTCAGTCCCTCAAGCTCTAAATCCCCGAATTCCTTAATTCTTTTCTCCGTGCTCTCTGTGCCTCTGTGGTGAGAATTTTTCCCCGTGCGTTCTCTGCACCTGGGGTGAGCGCAGACCAAGAGATCGAGCCGCTTGCGGAAATCCAAACCAGATGCGTGCCGGATGATCGATGCAAGGGACTTGATCCTGCTGGGCCTGATTTTAGGCGCGATGTTGATCGCCGTGATATGGCCCTGGGCCGGGAATCCGTTCCGGCCTTACACTACCTTTTTCTTGATGGGCATGCTCTTCCTGAGTTTCCTCTCCATCTCGATGGGGTCGATTGCCAGGACCGTGCTCCATATGGGCCTGCGCCTCCTCGGATGGCTTCTTTTAAAACTGGTGCTGCTCCCTGTCGCTCTTTTTTTTCTTTTTCGGGTTATCTATCCCGATTATGCGCTGGCTGCTCTTCTGCTCGGAGGCGTCTCGACGGGAGTCGTTGCCCCCTTTTTCTCAAGTCTTGTCGGCGCCAATTCTGCCCTGGTGGTCCTGATGGTCACGGCCGGCTCCGTACTGGTGCCTTTTACACTGCCTGTACTGGTCCGGGTTACGGCGGGGCAAACGATTGATATCTCCTTCGCAGCCATGGCGCTTATCCTCGCCCAGGTGATTTTCGTGCCGCTGGCAGCGGCCGAAATTCTTCGCTACGCCTTCCCTGCTGTTCCTGAAAGGATTTCTGCAAGGAGTTACCCGATTTCCGTTTTTTGTTGTGTAGGCATTGTTCTGGGCGTGTTTTCAAAGTACTCGGACCACATTCACCGAAATCCATCGATGGTCGTCGATGCAATCCTGGTGGCCCTGCTGTTGAGTCTGCTCCTTTTTGCGGCGGGCATGCTGGTTTCACTCGGGAAGAGCCCGGCCGACAGGCTTGCAGCCGTCATCAGTCTCGGGCTCATCAACAATATACTCGTGGTTGTGTTCAGCTCGGATTTCTGCGGTCCCATCGAACCCCTGGTATCGGCCATCTATTGCATTCCCTTCTTCAGCTCGATTGTCTTCCTTAGAGCCTTCGCCGGATGGCTGGCCGGAGGTGCAACCGGGGTGCGGCGGAAATGATGACAGTATGTTAGCGCCGCCTTCCACGGCGGCGCTCGACCTTTACATCTATTGACCCGCTAAAGGGTGTATGTTAAATGGCAAACGTTGCGTCTGGAGTCATGCTTCGGATGCAAGGGCTCATAGAGTGCCGATTCCCACTCTCCGCGAGGTGCGGAGTTATCATCGAATGAAATTACGGAAGGCGCAGTGTGCACGAACTCGCTATTGCCCAAAGTCTGCTTGAGATCATAGTCGACGAGTCGAAAAGGCATGGCCTGGAGCGCATCAACAAGGTAAGACTTCAAATAGGCAAATTTGCCGCCGTGGTCCCGGAGTCGCTCACGTTCTGCTTTGAGCTGGTAAGCAGCGATACGGTGGCGCACGGGGCGCTGATCGAAATCGAGACAGTAGGCATTACTGCCCGGTGCGAGATGTGCGATATTTCCTTTGACGTTGAAAACCAGGTATTCCTGTGTCCCCGGTGCGGTGAGCCGGCGTTGGAGTTGCTCAGCGGGCGGGAGCTTTCGGTGGTGAGCATAGAAGGTGAAACGGGAGAAGAGGATGACGGAAATCAAAGTCCCAGTAGTTCGCAACATCCTTCAGGCCAATGATAGGCTTGCGGCCGAAAACCGCAAGCGCTTCGACCAGGCGGGAATATTTGTGGTTAACCTCATGAGTTCGCCCGGCGCAGGGAAAACCTCTCTATTGGAAAAAACGATAGATGCGCTTGCCGGCCGGCTTGGAATCGCAGTCATCGAAGGCGACCTCCAATCGTCATATGACGCCGAACGAATACAAAAAAAAGGCGTACAGGCCGTGCAGATCAATACCGACGGGGGATGTCACCTCGACGGCAACATGATCCAGATTGCGCTGGAATCGCTTGATCTGTCCGGAGTTGACCTGCTGATAATCGAGAACGTCGGAAACCTAGTCTGCCCCGCTGAATTCAACCTCGGCGAGCACGAAAAGATCATGATACTGAGCGTTGCCGAAGGGGACGACAAGCCCATAAAATATCCGCTCATGTTCCAGATTTGTTCCGTCCTGCTGGTAAATAAAATCGACCTTCTACCCTATACGGACTGCGACATGTCAAAGATTCGGGAGAGGGTGGGGCAGTTGAATGCCAGGGGAAAAATTTTTGAAATTTCATGCAGGACCGGAGAAGGTTTTGCTCCCTGGCTTTCCTGGATCGAAGAGAAGGTCGGCGAGCACCGAACACTCCGGGCGGGTAAACACAGCTAGTGACCGCTTCATCCGAAGAATCGCGCATTCTTCAGCCTCAATGCGCCCGGGGCGGGGAAACGGGCCGCCGGGTTCTTGTTAAGGTGCGGGGAATCGTTCAGGGCGTTGGTTTTCGGCCCTTTATTTACCAGTTGGCCGGGCGCTGCGGGCTGAATGGCTGGGTCCGAAACCAGTCGGACGGCGTAGAAATCGAGGTCGCAGGTCCTGCTGACTCGGTTCGGGGTTTTATCGGCTCAATTTCCAGCGAGCCGCCTCCTATGGCCAGAATCGTCAAGGTCGAAACGACCGACCTCCCGTATCAGGATCTCGAAGAGTTCAGGATAATCAGCAGCCGTGCGCTTCAGTCCCGCTCGACCCTGATTTCACCTGACGTATGTACCTGCAGTGACTGCCTGCGCGAGCTTTGCGATCCGGAGGACCGCAGGTTCCGCTATCCATTTATCAACTGCACGAACTGCGGCCCGCGGTACACGATAATAAAGGACATTCCATACGACCGGGACAAGACCACCATGGCGCAATTCAAAATGTGCCCGGATTGTCGCCGTGAGTACGACAACCCCCTTGACCGGCGCTTTCATGCTCAACCCAACGCCTGTTGGGAGTGCGGCCCTCAGGTGTGGCTGGAAGACGCGCAGCGAAACATCATCCCGGCTCGCGATGAAGCCCTTGTTAAGGCAGTAACATTACTCGATTCGGGGTCTATCATATCGATCAAGGGACTCGGGGGCTTTCATCTGGCGGTAAAAGCAACGGACCAGGCGGCAGTGAGCCGGTTGAGAAGCCGCAAAATACGCGAGGAAAAGCCCTTTGCGGTTATGTTTCCGGACGTTGAAGAGATCAGACGGTATTGTAGGCTGAACAGCGAGGAAGAAGATCTGCTGAAAAGCCCGGCAAGGCCCATTGTACTCCTGGCGAGACGCCCGGACAGCACCGGGCGTGTACTCGCTGAAAGCGTAGCGCCAAAGAACAGGAACCTGGGCGTCTTTCTTCCTTATTCGCCTCTTCATTTTCTCCTGTTTGAGAACGCCCCGTACCGTGCGCTGGTGATGACCAGCGGGAACCGGAGCGATGAACCCATTGTGATGAACAACGAAGACGCCCGGTCGAACCTGAACGGGATTGCCGACTACTTCCTTTTTCACGACCGCGAGATTTACATGCGGTGCGACGATTCGGTGACCCGTGTCCTCGGGGGGCGCCCGCGTCCTATGCGCCGGGCAAGAGGGTACGCGCCGCTGCCGGTTTTTCTTCGTGACCCGGCCCCATCGGTCCTCGGTACCGGGGCCGAGCTCAAGAACACCGTCTGCCTTACGCGCGGCAGGGAAGCTTTTATCAGCCAGCATATAGGGGACCTGGAAAACCTCGAAACGCTGCACTCCTTCGAACATTCAATCGCCCATCTGGAACGGATCCTGGAGATCGAACCGCGCCTCATTGTTCACGACTTGCATCCCGACTACCTCAACACCCAATGGGCGCTGAAACAACAAGACCTCCCCAGGATGGCCACCCAACACCATCACGCGCATATTGCCGCGGTAATGGCAGAGCGCGGACTCGAGGGGCCCGTGATCGGTCTTGCGCTCGACGGGACCGGTTTCGGCACTGACGGCACGATTTGGGGCGGTGAAATCCTTCGCGTGGATAACTTCGGATTTGAACGGCTTGGCCATTTCCGGCGGGTCCCTCTGCCCGGTGGCGCCAAAGCCGTAAAAGAACCCTGGCGCACGGCGCTTAGCTATCTCTGGAGCATGGGGCCGGATGATGTCGAGCGCAGGTATGCCGACTTACAAAAGGAAGCGTGGAGCAGGAAGCAGGAAGCGGGGGATGTAAAAATAATTTTACAAATGCTCTCCCGCCGGTTGAATTGTCCGCTAACCTCTTCGTGCGGCAGGCTTTTCGACGCCGCCGCCGCTCTTTGCGGGATACGCCGGTTCGTCAATTATGAAGGGCAGGCGGCAATCGAACTCGAACAGGCGATCGAACCGGATGACGGACATTATGAAGGCAGATTGGAAATCGGTCGGGAACCCTTTCTAATCGACCAGTTTCCGATAATGGAGGCACTAATCGAAGATTTGAGACGCGGGGTCCCGGTGGGTAGAATCGCCGCGCGCTTCCACAACGGCGTAATTCGGATTCTTCGCGAGGCCGCGGTGATTGCCGTTTCAAGAACAGGCCTCAATCGTATCGCCCTTAGCGGCGGAGTGTTTCAGAACGCGTATCTTTCGGAGCGGTTGGAAAGAGAGCTCTGCAAGATGGGGCTGGAGGTTTACGCCCATATCGAAGTTCCAGCCAACGACGCGTGCATTTCTCTCGGCCAGGCGTGGATTGGCGCCCAAAAGATGCTCACCGCGCATTGATTATGGGTCCTATTTGAACTTCAAGGAGCCTATCCAGATGAAATACCTCGATGAGTACAGGGATCCTGAACTGGCAAAAAGCCTCATCGCAAGACTTCGGCACAGGCATTTCTCCAAGACGGAGATCAGGCTGATGGAAATCTGCGGCACTCACACGGTCGCCATCTTCAGGTCCGGAATGAGACAGCTTCTGCCGCCTGAGATAAAACTGATCAGCGGTCCCGGCTGCCCGGTGTGCGTGACGGCTAACGAAGACATAGACAGGGCGATATGGCTTGCTCAGCAACCCGGAGTGATCACGACAACTTTCGGAGACCTGGTGCGGGTGCCTGGTTCGTCTTCATCGCTCTATATCGAGAGGAGCAGGGGGGCTGATGTCCGGATCGTCTATGCAACGCTGGACGCTCTCCAGATCGCCCGAGACAACCCGGACCGCCAGGTCGTATTCATAGGCATTGGGTTCGAGACCACGGTGCCTACTATCGCTGCGTCGATCCTGCAGGCTTCGAAGCTGGGAGTGAGTAACTTCTCGGTCTTCTCGGCCCACAAGCTGCTTCCACCGGCGATGAGAGCGATCCTCGATGCTCGCGAGGTCAATCTGGACGGCTTTATATGCCCGGGTCACGTCAGTATAATAATCGGCGCAGGCGCGTACCAGGAAGTCGTAGACAATTATAAAGTGCCTTGTGTGGTTACCGGCTTCGAACCTCTGGACATTTTGCAGGGCATCTCCCTTCTGATAGACCAGGTCGAAAGCGGGCGGGCCGAAGTTGAGAACCCGTACCGCAGGGCTGTTACCTGGGAAGGAAATGCTGCTGCGCGTAAACTCATTGACGAGATCTTCGAACCTGAGGATTCCACCTGGCGCGGGATCGGGATTATTCCTAAAAGCGGACTCGGGTTTCGCCGTGGATGGAAAAAGTTCGACGCGACCGACCGATTTTCGATGCCTGTGATCACGGTGAAAGAACATCCGGGGTGTAAGTGCGGAGAGGTTCTCCGGGGAATCATGACCCCGCCGGAGTGCGGCCTTTTCCGAACAATCTGCTCGCCGCAAGACCCCAAAGGACCATGCATGGTATCGGGCGAAGGGACCTGCGGGGCGTATTACAGATACCATAACGAATGATGGACAAAATCGAATAATTCGGTTCTCTTTTTGTGCGGACTATGTCTACCCTCTGCTGTGGAGTTTTAACGATATGGACCCGGGACTTATTCAGCTCGACCAGGGAAGCGGCGGGCGCGCGATGCACGAACTCATTGATGCCATTTTCGTAAGCGCCTTCAATAATCCTCTCCTCGCCGAAAGAAACGACAGCGCCGTCTTCGAAATCCGGGGTTCACGTTTAGCCATGACCACGGATTCATACGTAGTCGACCCCATTTTTTTCCCGGGAGGCAACATCGGGAGCCTTGCCGTGCACGGGACAGTGAACGACCTTGCCATGCGTGGCGCAAAGCCGCTCTACATTACGGCCGGCTTCATCCTGGAAGAGGGGTTTGATTGCGGCGATCTGAAGAAAATAGTCCTGTCGATGGCAGAGGCCGCTCGAGAGGCCGGCGTGCAAGTGATCGCCGGCGATACCAAAGTTGTGCCCAGGGGAAAGGCCGACAAGCTGTTCATCAACACTTCCGGAATCGGAATCGTCCCGGAGGGAATCCACATAGGAGGACAGAACGCCCGCCCTGGGGACCTTGTACTCATTAACGGCACGATAGGCGACCATGGTATGGCGGTGCTTTGCAAACGGGAAGGTCTTGCATTCGAAAATGAGATCGAAAGCGACGCTGCGGCCCTTAACGGGCTGGTTGACCTGATGCTGGAATCCTTTGCCGGAATCCACGTCCTGCGCGATCCCACCAGGGGTGGCGTGGCGACGACCCTAAATGAGATAGCCGAACAATCCGGGGTGGGCATCCGGCTGTTCGAGGAAGCGCTTCCAGTTCGGGAAGACGTCATAGGCGCGTGTGAAGTGCTGGGACTCGACCCGCTTTACGTGGCCAATGAAGGGAAAGTCCTGGCGATTGTGCCTGCTCAGGGCGCCCGCGCCGTGCTTTCGGCCATGAAGTCACACCCGCTGGGGAGAGTTTCATGTTGCATAGGGGAGATCGTTGCCGATGATCCGGGAAGGGTCTTTATGCGTACCCGGATTGGAGGCCACCGACTCGTCGACATGCTCCGGGGCGAACAGCTCCCGCGTATCTGCTGACTCAAGCTTTTCCCGCTTTCTGGGCGGCGAACGCTTACAATTCGGAATAACCGATGTTTATAAGACCAAAATCCTTATCCGGCATGAGAGGGGACAAATGCCTTCTTTGCGGAAAAGGTCTCAATGACATTGCCTGCTGCATTGGAATTTGCCCCTCTTGCGTCCGAAATAGACCGGACGAGAGCAGGGGCCGAATCGAACTGGTTCACGCCGAGTCCAGAGAGATGTTCGGCCTGCCCGTCCGTCCGGCAGCTAATCCTGATGGAATCGACTGCACCCTCTGCTTTCATAATTGCAGGCCTGGAAAGAATCAGAAGGGATACTGCGGGGCCAGACACGGGAGCAAATCGAGCATGCGAACCGATGGCCGGACGCGTGCCCTTGTTTCCTATTACTACGATCCTCTCCCTACCAACTGCGTTGCCGACTGGGTTTGCGCGGGAGGCACTGGTGCGGGATATCCGCGGTTCGCCCATGATTGCGGCCCGGAAGTGGGCTTCTACAACCTGGCCGTTTACTTTGAAGCCTGCAACCTCAACTGCCTCTACTGTCAGAACTGGTCATTCAAAAAAGTCCAACTCTCGCCCAGATGGACCAAGATCGATACCCTGGAAAAGGCTGTAAACGATACTACAAGCTGTATATGCTTTTTCGGTGGTGACCCCGGCCCCCAACTCCCCTTTGCCGTTCGCCTCAGCGAAGCGGCCCGAAATAAACATCCTGGCCGGATTCTTCGAATCTGCTGGGAAACCAACGGCGCTATGGAACCTTCCGGGCTGAAGGAGATGACCAGGTTGTCCGTGCAGTCCGGTGGGTGCGTAAAGATCGATCTAAAAGCCTGGAACCCCGAAACGCACCGCGCTCTCTGCGGATGCGAAAACTCAAAAATACTGGACAATTTCGCCAGGGCCGCCGAGTGGTCTTTAGAGCGCTCGTCTCCACCGGTGCTGATAGCCAGCACCCTTCTTGTGCCGGGTTACATTAACGAGGATGAGGTGTACGGGTTAGCCTCCTTTATCGCCGGGATAGATCCCAATATGCCTTATGTACTCCTCGCCTTCGCTCCGCAATTCCTTATGGAAGACTCGCCAACCACCTCCGTCGCCCAGGCCCGTGCTTGTATGGAAGCCGCAAAACAGGCCGGCCTCACCCGCATTCGCCTCGGCAACGAACACTTGCTTTGTTGACCCTTGCATTGTGCATATATGTATGTTGATTTATATATAGAATGCAGCCGGATTCTTTCAGAGTTGGGACCTTTTTTATGTATATTTTTGTCTTAGACGAGGCAAAACTAAAAAAGAGCTGATCGATCGAATGACCTCTTTGGAGTTTTGGCTTTGAACAAAACGGGAAAAAGTTTAAAAGAACAGCTTCAGAAAGCGCAGAAGAAATGTGCTGAGCTTTTGCGCGAAGATCCCGCGAATCCCCATATCCTTTGTGTCCGGGGCTTTATCGACTTTCAACTGGGGCAGACGAAAGAAGCGGAGGTCTGGATGGAAAAGGCCTTGATGCTCGCGCCCGAATCGATCAATGTCCTCTACGGCTACAGCACCATGCTGATGGCCCAGAGGAAGTTTGCTCTCGCTTTGCCTCTCATGCGGCGTGTCGTCGCTCTTAAACCGGATCATGCAAAGGCTTATTATTGTATCGCCATGGCTTCAAGGGAGCTCGGTGATTTGGCGGGTGCTTTGGCGGCTTTCAGCAAATCGCTGGAAATTAATCCGCAAGATACCGACGTCTTGAACGATATTGGAAATGTGTTGCAAGATATTGGCCGTCTATCTGAGGCGTCCGATTGCTACGAAAAGATCTTGATCCTCCAGCCGGACCACCATCTGGCTATGAATAATCTGGGCGTGGTCCGTTTTCTGCAAAACGATCTGGATGGCGCCGCGACCTTACATCAGAGTGCCCTGGCTCTTCAATCCGACTATCCTGAAGCTCTCTCTAATTTGGGTATGATCCGACGGTTAAAAGGCGATGTCGACGAGGCGATTTTGTGCTGCCAAAAGGCTTTGGCCTTGCGCCCGGATTATCCTGAAGCTCTGAACAATCTCGGCAATGCGTTGAAGGACGCAAGACGTTTCGATGAATCCATCGTGGCATATAAGGATGCACTGCGCCTCAAACCGGACAATGCCGACTTTCACCTCAATCTGTCGATGGCCCTGTTGGCTTTGGGGCGCTTCGACGAAGGATGGCGCGAGTATAATTGGCGGTGGAAGTCAAAGCAGCTTGGCCGTGCTTTTCGGGCTTTTGCTCAACCAGAGTGGCAAGGCGAGGCCGGCGAAGGGCGAGTGCTTCTAATCCACGGCGAGCAGGGATTCGGCGACTCTTTGCAGTTTTGTCGCTATGCGCCTCTCGCCAAAGAACGCGGTTTCCACGTGGTAATGGGGGTGCAAAGGCCGTTGATTCGGCTCATTCAATCTTTGGACGGGGTCGAAAAGGTCGTGGCCGAGGGCGATGCCCTTCCGCACTTTGATCTTCATTGTCCAATGATGAGCCTGCCATTTGCCTTTCGTACAACGGTGGATACGATACCGGCCAAGCTTCCCTATCTGAGCCCCGACCCCGCAGATATGGCCAGGTGGGGGGATCGTATGGCGGCCATGGTGGACGACACTTTAAAAGTCGGACTCGTTTGGGCTGGAAGTTTACGCACCCAGTCGCCTGATCTCATCGCAACGGACCAGAATAGGTCTATCGTGCCGGAGACCATTGCTCCCTTGATGGATGTGCCGGGCGTACAATTTTTTTCCCTTCAAAAAGAAGGAGCGCGCGCTCCCGATGCTTTTCATGTGATTGATTGGATGGCGGATTGCCGCGATTTTGCCGATACGGCGGCTTTGATCATGAATCTGGATCTTGTCATCGGCGTCGACACTGCGGTGGTTCATCTGGCAGGAGCTTTGGGCAAGCCGTTCTGGCTCCTGAACCGATTCAACAGTTGTTGGCGCTGGCTCGTCGAACGCGACGACAGTCCGTGGTATCCCGGCACGCTCCGCCTTTTTTCGCAGAAAACAATGGGCGATTGGGATGAAGTTGTGATGCGAGTGCGCAAAGCCTTGGCAGAAAAGGTGTCAGGAGTCTCTTTACTGTCCCTCGTGGGGGCGTCACCCCGGTGAAGCCTGCCTCGGACCCGATCCGGCGTCCACTTGCATGACGAAGTCTAACGATCCTTTTTAGGCTCTTCTCCCACCACCAGACCCTTTTTCAAGACCCTGCCAGGCATTATAGCCTCCCAAATGAGAGAATCCGTAAAATGTGGTGAAAGTTCCGGGAAAAGGTGTGTCCCTCTTGACAAACTGGATAACCGTTCTTTATCTTTTCAGGCGGACAATTCAGTGTTACAGATCTTGATATATCCACCGGTATACGTTTCAGATTGTTGATATTTTCTCTTCTTTATCTAAGACGCATATAACAAATGCAAAGAAAGTCGCTTTAGAATAACGGTGCGGATTGGGACCGGCATCACCAGGCAGCCCGCTCCCGGTCCAAAGGTGTCTTTCATAACAAAACAGGCCTTTAATGTTGTTACGCGCAGCTAACCAAAGAGGGAGGTGATTCCGGTAAACTACTGATTCATAGCATGGTCCGATACTAAAAGTCGAAGAACTGTCCTAACATTTTCCTTTCCCATTAAGATCTTAAAGGAGATATCAAAATGAAAAGTCTCACCAGGTGTTTTGCAACTTCTTTGATCGTTTTTCTGACAATCGGTATTTTCGCTTTCGTTGGATCTCTGCAAGCTGCGGAAAGTGACCAGGGAATCAAGGAAGGTCAGAAGGCGATGATGGAAGGCGCAAAGAAGATGATGGATGGAAACAAGATGATAATGGATATAATGGCCAAGAAAGGAAAGAAAGACGCAGAGCTGACGTCGGCCGAAAAGATGATGACGGAAGGCTATGAAATGGTCACCAAAGGTGACAGCATGATGACCGGGAGCACAATGCCGGAAGGCAAGTCAATGGTGACAAAGGGCGCAAAAATGATGCTGGACGCACAGAAAATGACCTCGGCCGCCGTTGAAAAGCATGGAATGGTTCAAGAATGTACAATCGCTCTTGACTCATGCACGTATGGAGAGAAAAAGATAAAAGAAGGTGCGTTGCAGTGGTTTTTTGGCGCCGGTGGCGTTTAGCAGCAACACTGCCTCTCAAGGGTGGGTACCGGATCTGTTGAGGAACTGAGGCGTAAACTCGGGTGCCTTTTTCGTGGAACAGAGGTTTTTGCACGCCGGCATGCCATGCGAGTATCGACCTGATAGAAGGCGATCTACAGACTGATGAAAATAGGAACCGGGGGAACCCTACGCTCTCAAGGGCGTCGGTTCCCCCGTCCTCTTCCTTTTTTCACGATCGTTAAAAAGGGGAGCAGTTCGCGGGGAAAGATTATTTTTTCTCCACCGGATATTGACTCAGAACCCATTCATCCCAGCCACCCTCCAGCACTGAGACGTTCTTGAAGCCTGCGGTTGCGAGTTGTTGCGCCACACGGGCGCTAGTGGCCTCGTGGACTCAGGCGCAGTATAAAACGATATTCTGGTCTTTTGAATATTTCGCCATCCATTCTTGGGCTTCGGCAGGTATCTGCCGCTGCGCACCCTGTATTTTCCACTCGCTGGTTTCCCAGTCATGGTTGGCACGCACGTCAACTACTAATACATCCGGTTTTGCGAGCTCTTCTTTCAATTGATCCTTGCTGATAACGGTAATTCCTTGCGCTCCGCCAACCAGAGATGCCGCAAAGATTACGATAAGACACGCCAGAAGGGAGGATTTAAAGCACGATCGTCTCATTTCAATCTCCGTCTGAAAAGGGTTTGACCATTGCCTGAAGTGCTATGTCAATATAACATTTGGCGATCAGGCACGCAAGCCGGGGTCCATCGGGAAGCAGGGATGAGAATTTATAAGCTTCAATTAAATTGGAGCAAAACTGCGTGGAAACCTTCACCGGAATGAGATATAGATATATAAAGCGTTTCCCAATCCCTCTTACGTGCGAAGGGAACTAATTTGAGCGAAAGCGGAGAGAAAACTTGCTGCAGTGACCGGACCGATCTCGGAGAGCAGCAAAGTAAGGGCAATATCTGCGAGGCGCCGGTATCGCTACAGGCCGGCAAGCCTTCATGCTGACCGTCCAAGCCCACAAAGGCCCGGCAGGGCCTTCCCGGTCTGAGTCAGCCGTTCGTTTGCGGTTCTTTCGAAACCCCCGCCGGAAAAGTGCCCAAAGTCGAATCAAAGCTTAATTTCCGGGACCGGTTAGGTAGTTATAAAGTCCGCTGGGCCATCGGGCGCATGAGCTACAGGATTGACCCCGGCCTTTATGCGTTAGGATCTCCCGATGCGGATTCGCCGGTTCTGATATCGGCCAATTTCAAAATGAGCTTCGATCTCCTGCGCGAGGCGCTCAATCCCGGCAGAAACGCCTGGATCCTGGTCCTCGACACTGACGGGATAAACGTGTGGTGCGCGGCGGGAAAGGGAACTTTCGGCACTGACGAACTGACGCGCAGGGTCGAATCCAGCGGACTTGCCTTGGTGGTGAGGCATCGAAGGGTTATCGTCCCGCAGCTTGGCGCCCCAGGCATCTCTGCGCATGAGGTCCAAAGGCTTTCCGGGTTTAAAGTCGTCTACGGTCCTGTTCGGGCCGAGGACCTGCCGGTTTTTATGGATTCAGGCATGAAGGCCAGACCCGGCATGCGAGCGAAGACGTTCACAACCGGCGAGCGGCTGTCGCTGGTTCCCGTCGAGATGATTCATGCTTTCAAGGCTCTTCTCATGGTGTTGCCGTTAGTGTTTGTATTTAGTGGATTTAGCGGGCACGGCGGGTTTTTTTCGAACGTAGTCAGGTTCGGCGGCTTCGCGGCCCTGGGGCTTATCATGGCAATTGCCGCCGGCTGCGTGTTAACGCCGGCCCTTTTGCCCTGGCTCCCCGGAAGGGCTTTTTCACTCAAAGGCATCTGGCCGGGCATTGGCTGCGCACTCCTTTTTCTGACGCTGCGCTACACCGCCGGTGCAATGCCTGCAGCGGGTTGGCTGGAGATCGCCGCCTGGGCGCTGATAATTCCCGCCATATCTGCTTACCTGGCCATGAATTTCACCGGGTGCTCCACCTTTACCTCTCTTTCCGGTGTTAAAAAGGAGATGAGGTGGGCGGTACCGGCTCAAATCGCTGGGGTGGCCCTGGGAGCTATTTTCTGGGTAACTTCTTTTTTTGTCTGAAGAAAGAACTATGGGCAAGCTGGTTTATCTAAAAGACGTAGTGACTTTGCAACTGGATGGCGATGTGTGCACCGGATGCGCTATGTGCGCGACCGTCTGCCCGCGAGGGGTTTTTGAGATATCGCATGGGAAAGCCCGCGTTGCCGATAGGGATTCCTGTGTCGAATGCGGAGCATGCGCCCTCAATTGCCCGGCGGAAGCTGTTTCCGTCCGGGTCGGCGTTGGCTGCGCGACAGCAGTGATAAATAGCATGCTGGGAATAAAATCCGCCTGCTGCTGTTCGGTCGACCAGTATGAAGTGAATCCATCTCAAGACTGACAGGTTAGCTTCTTTTGCCTGTGGGCTTTGATTTTCTCGATCAGCACGGGCAGAAACTCCTGGCAGTTTTCCACCACGCCGAGATCGACCTGCTGGAAAACAGGGGACGCAGGATCGTTGTTGATAGCGACCATAAGCTTCGCCCCCGTTATGCCCGCCATGTGCTGTTGCTCTCCGGATATGCCGACGGCTAAATAAACCTCCGGGTTCACCATTTTTCCGCTCTGGCCGATCATGTGGTCCAAAGGCGCCCATCCTTCATCTACTGCCGGACGCGTACATCCCAGGGCCGCATCCATTGTCTTCGCAAACTCTTGAATTGTTCCCCATCCCTCAGGGCTGCATGCGCCGGCGCCGCCCGCTATGATTACCCGCGCTTCCTCGATCTGAATACTTTGCGATGTCTCCCGGACCACTTCCAGGGTCCGTACGCGCGCTTCAGCCGTTGCGGGTACAGGGATGCGGACTATCTCGCCTTTTCGCCCGCAGTCCGGTTCGGGTGTCTTGAAAACACCTCTGGCGGCCGTCGCCATCTGCGGACGTTTTTCGGGGCAGATTATGGACAACAATCCACCATACGCAGGTATCTGCTGTTCAAGGTTTTTGTTTTCATCGAGACTGAGGGCGGTACAGTGGGCCGCCAGGCCCGTAGCCAACCTTGCCGCGACAAAGGGGGCAAGCTCGCGTCCCATGAATGTCGAACCTGTCAGGATGATTTCGGGCGCCCCCTGGCGGGCCAATGCGCAAATAATGTCGCTGTATGTGTCCGGCTGATAGAACTCCAGCGCCGGGTCATCAGCGAGAAATACACGGTCGGCTCCAGCCGCTATCAGTTTCCGGGCGGATTCGTCGAGATTGCGTCCCGGCAATACCGCCTCACACGCTACACCAAGTTCATCGGCAAGTTCTCTTGCTTTTCCAAGGAGCTGAAGGGATACAGTCTCAACGTCACACTCGCCCTGTTCGGCAATCACCCATACCGGCCCAAAGCCTCTGCCCATACACCCAACCTTCTCTCTTATGTCAAACGATGCAATAGCGCTGGAGGGAGACCCTCCTCCAAAGTTAAATTATTCCAGCTTCATCGAGCCGCGAAACGAGTTGGTCAGCTTTCTCTTCAAGGTTTCCCCGCAGAAATTCGACGTTCCTTCTTTTCTCGACAGTTGCCATTTGCGAGACGACCGTCGGAGAGCCTTTAGCTCCGACCGCGTCTTCCGGAATCCCCAGGGTGTTGAGGTCCCACTGTTCAATTTCTTTCTTGCGGGCCTTGAGGATCCCTGAAAAACTGAGCGCCCGGGGCCGGTTGAGTTCCCTTGTAACCGTAAGCAGTGCAGGCAATCTGATTTGCACTCTGCGATATCCGTTTTGCCAGTCGGAAACAGCGATCCATTCATTCGATTCCCGTTTTTCGATTTTACGGACCATGGTCACAACTGGAACGTTCAAGAAAGCAGCAATCTGCGGGCCTACCCATTCGGTAGCGCCATCGCTGCTCGCCATGCCGCAAAAAACGAGATCGAATGAACCTGTTTTCTCTATGCCTTTTGAAAGGGTAAGCGCCGTGGCAAATGCGTCCGCCCCTCCAAAGGCCCGGTCACACATAAGAATCCCCCGGTCTGAGCCGAGCGCCATACATTCCTTTACGATATTGCCTGCAGGAGGGGGGCCCATGCTTATTACGCTGACAAAAGCGCCGCAGGCCTGCTTGAGCTCAAGGGCAGCTTCCAGCGCATGCCTGTCCAGAGGATTGATCACAAGGGGCACGTCGCACCGCATCAGAGTTTTGGTAGCCGGGTCAATCTTGATGTTGCATATCTGTTTGGGATCGGGAACGGCCTTGACGCACACGATAATTTTCATTGTTGCCTGCCTGAAAGAATGCGCGCGCAAAATTCTGCAAATAAAATAACTTCAGGCTATCCCTGATCTGTCCTTGACCACAGGTGAGGGGGTGTGGGGGGAAATGTGCCCCTACACCCCCTCCGCGTTGCGGAGCCAGGAGATTTAGGGAAACGATCTCCACGCTCCGCGACGTTTTTCGAAATTTGCAGAACTTTCGGCACACCGTCGCCTGAAAGTATGGCTGCGGCAAAGCCTCAGCCCGTGCACTCATAAGATCAACCGAGGACCCACCGGGAAATTATTACTTTCATTATATCGCTGGTTCCGGCGGAAGGTCCGAGCACGAAAGCATCGCGCAGATACCGGGTTACGGCGTATTCTTCCATGCAGCCGTAGCCGCCGTGAATATCTGCTGCCATCTTCGCGGCCCTCTGGGCGGCTTCGGTGGTAAAATACTTGGCCACTGCAAATTCATTGCTGCACCGATCTCCCCGGTCTTGCATCGCTGCGGCCCTGTAGGCGAGTAAGCGGCCTGCCTCGAGATCGATTTTCATGTCGGCAAGTTTGTTCTGAATAGTCTGGAGATTGCTTATCGGTTTTCCATAAAGGATTCTCTCGTTGGAAAATTTCACTGAAGCCTCCAGACACGCAGTTTGCAGTCCAATGGCGCAGCCCACCATTCCGCCTCGCCCGACGTCGCCGATGGCGGCCATGCTTACCCGCAATCCTTTCCCTTCCTCACCGAGCAGGCATTCGGCGGAAGCCCTGCATTTGTCGATGCTGAGTTCGCCCGTATTGCATCCTCTCATGCCCACTTTGTGCTCTTCGTGCGTCGCTTTGAAACCATCCATCCCCTTTTCGAGAATGAAAGCGGAAAAAGCCTTGGGATTGTTCTCGTCTTTGGCGACAACGGTGATGGTATCGGCAATATGGGCATTGGTGATGAAACACTTGCGGCCGGTAATGACGTAGCTGTCTCCGTCCTTTGAGTAAACAGTGCGGCCTCCGCTCGGGTCCGATCCTCCGGTTGGCTCTGTTACGGCCACGCTCGCAAGTCGTTCTCCCGTGGCAATTTTCGGAAGATATTTTTTCTTCTGGGCCTCGGTTCCAAAACGGACGATGGGATCGATCCCCAGCCCGAAAACCTGGAGCATCATTGCTGTGGCCACGGAAATCCGGCTGATCTCCTCGAGGGCAATTATCCTTGCCACGAAGCCAAGCCCAAGTCCTCCATATTCCTCCGGGATCGTGATTGCCAGCATCTCCGCATCGGCCAATGCTTTAACAAGGTCAGGCGGCACCTTGCCCGTGCTTTCCATTTCCGGCACGAATGGGGCAACCCGGTTTTCAGCAAACTCCCGAGACGCCTTTCTGAACATTTCCTGCTCTTCATCGAACGTGAAATCAATCATTGCTTCCTCCGGATCAGTAGGTATTGGAACTGTTACATATCCTCCCAAGAGATCGTTCCGTATTGTTCGCCAACTTTCCTTCTGTTTTTGACAAAAGTCAAGGCGTTGCCGCGCATCAACCATTATTTTGTTGGCAGATGGGCGCGCTTGCATCGTATGTTGCAACGTACGCCATGAAGTGCTGTCCAAACGTGCCGCAGTCGCGTCTGGCCGCCTCGCATGGCTGCGCCGAGGGCTATTTTTCGTTATAGGCCGGGTAAACATGTTTAGTATTGGATCTAAGTCTATCATACGAGGAGAAGAGCATGAAACGAGTCGATTTATTCGAAAACGGGTTCTCGGATCTAAATTTTCGGAATTTTCTGGTACACGATTCGCCTTTTTTAAAGATACTCAACTTCAACTTCAAAGCCGGGCAGGAACTCCCGATTCATTCCCACGATATTGAGGGCCAGGTAAGCATTGCCATACTGGAGGGCGAGGGTGAGTTTTTGGGAGACGAGGGGGCGCTTTTGCCCGCGAAGCCTGGAAACGTTTTGATTTCGGAGATTTCCGAACCCCATGGCTTACGGGCGAATACAGACATGCGGGTGCTTGTGACGATCGCTCCGCCGATTTGAAATTTGGTGCAAACAGAGGGGGGCGGTAGCTGGGTAAACAAACTACCGCTCCCCCACTCATTCAACTCCGCCGATTTGCAATCCTTCATTCTATTCGTCGCACAGCAATAGAACCAAACGGAATTGTTTTTGTTTTTACTATTTACTATTCACTAATCAGTATTCACTATCTTAAAGTCCCCTCATCCATTCGGATCTCAGAGCTGTTTCTCCCCTCAGTGCACTGTCCAGCGACTGGATCGCTTTCTCCTTGTCAGCAGGCATTCTAAGCCTGAGCGGAAGGTAATTGGACGCGTGGTTGGCGAAAAAAAGACCGCGCGTCATGTCGGTGTGAATGAGCATTTCTCGCAGTTCTCTGAGCATTTCGTAAGGGGTGAGCAGCTCGAATTGGCCGGCGCTCACCTGCGCGGCCAGCGGAGTACCGGGGTTTATCATCAGCGTGAGCACCCCGACATAGTTGGGATCGATTGCTGAAATCGCCTTGCCTGTTACGCGCGCGTGTTCAAGCGATCTTTCGCGGCCGGCAAGCCCAAGAATGACCATTGCCGAGAGTTTCATTCCGGCAGCCCGGATTTTTCGTCCAGCCTCGATCATCCGCTCGGGCGTGTGCCCCTTTCTCACGTCCTGCAATACCTGCGCATCTCCGCTCTCCAGGCCGAAATAAGCGATCCCCAATCCAAGGTCGCGCAATATCGCAAGTTCCTCGTCGGTCTTGCGAAGAATCCCCTTGGCGTTGGCGTAGACTCCGACCCGATGTATCCAGGGCATCTTTTCTCTTATACGCGACAATATCCTTACGAGCCTTTGCTGCGGGATAATCAGAGCGTCGCCGTCGATCAAAAAAGCCCTTCGAAAAAAACGGAGGTTGGCGGCAGCGTAATCGATATCCGCATTAATTATGGCGTCTTCTTTTATCGTGAACCGCTTTTCTTTATAAGCGCCGCAAAAGGTGCATTTGTTGTGGGAGCACCCCAGGGTAACCTGGAGCAGTAAGCTGTCCGCTTCGCTGGGAGGTCGGATGATAAAGCCCTCATAGTGCATTTCTTCCATTTTTAAATCTCCACGTGATGGTTGTACCTGACGAAAACAGTATAGCCTCATTATGAAAAATGGAATACGATCATTCCTGAGAATCGATTGTCGAAAAAACAACAGTGTCAGGCCAGTGTAGTATATACCGCGGGGAAATCCAGGATGAATAAAATTCCTCTTTCTGTGGCCATCATTACAAAAAACGAAGAAGTTGATTTGCGGGACTGTCTGCAGAGTGTTTCGTTTGCAGCCGAAGCCGTTATTGTCGATTGCGGAAGCGAGGACCGGACGGAAGAAATCGCCAGGCTGTTTGGAGCCAGGTGGTTCGTCGAACCTTGGAAAGGCTACGGCCCACAGAAGAACAGTGCTCTTGAAAAATGCTCCCACGACTGGGTACTGATGTTGGATGCCGACGAACGTGTTCCCCCGGAAACCGCGCGAAGAATAGCCGAACTGCTTTCCGGTAAACAAACGGCCGATGGCTACTCATTCAGGCGGAAAAATTTCTTCCACGCGAAGTGGATCAGGTCTACAGACTGGTGGCCCGACGAAGTAGTGAGGCTCTTTAGAAAGGATAAGTGCAGATTCGTCGGGCTTACGCATGAACAACTCTTCGTAAACGGTAGAACTGCGAAACTGCCATTCTGCATCGAACATTTCAGCTACAGGTCCTACTCGGAAATTTTTAGAAAACTCGATGATTATTCCACTGAACTTGCCGGGCAGATGCATGCTGCTGGAAAAAGGGCAGGGCCGGCTGATGCAATTTTTCACGGGTTCTGGATGTTTTGCAGGAATTATTTACTCAGGCTGGGATTTATGGCCGGGTTTGATGGATTTGTAATTTCTCTTTCAAAGGGAGCAGGAACTTTTTTGAAATACGCGAAACTGTATGAATTGAGAAAATTTCCCCCGGCCGGGCAGACTGAGTGAAATTGTATTGCCAGTTGATTGCTGCGGACGGCGTTTTACGGTAAATAAACTGTGGATTCTATCGGTTTCAGGACGAAAACTAATTCGCAAAATGAAAGGCTTAAGGTAAACATATGGCCAAAGAAGTGACGGGCAATCTGCCGGGAGCACCCGAGTGGGTTGGCGGCGAACGTGCGCAGATGATACTCGCGGTTTTGATCTGGCTCGTGCCGGCGCTGGTTATAAGCGTCCTGGTAGCATATAACCCTCTGCGCCACACTGTCACCCCTGTCTACCACCAGACCTGCGCCGATTGGTGGGCCGGAAGAGGCATCTACACCGGCACTGGCGGCATACACTACCTGCCCCAGTTCGCTTTGATATTTACCCCTTTTTATTGGTTGCCCGTGCCTGTGGGCGATATACTCTGGCGAGTATGCGGGGCGGTGCTTCTGGCAGCCGGTGTTTGGCGCTTTCAGCGGGAGCTTTTCGGGGTCGATATTGCCCGGGCTTTTCTTTATGCATCGATCTTGACGATGCCGCTCTGCCTCGACGCACTGCGAAACGGGCAGGCCAATTTTATGTTAGCCGCACTCATCCTGCACGCTGCGGCATGTCTGCCGCGCCGGCAGTGGTGGCCTGCTGCTGTTTTGATGGTGCTCGCATTCGGAGTAAAACCTCTGGGGGTGGTGCTGCTGTTGCTCTCGGTGGTGGTTTATGCACCCTTGCGCTGGCGCCTTATCCCGGCGCTGGCCGTTTTGGTTTTGTTGCCTTTCTTGTTTTCGCCCGCCGCTTATGTGATCTCACAGTACCGTGCATTCTTTGCCAATATACAAGTGTGCGCAGCAATTGCCGAACACCGTTTCGCCGACATCAGCGGTGTTATAAGGACGTTTGGCTGGGAACTGCCAAACGGCGTATCAAAATTGGTGCGAGTCGCGGCGGGAGGGGTAACCCTTGGATTATGGTTGATTGGAGCCCGGCGGCTCTGCGGAACATTTCGCGCTATGTGGCTGCTGGCTCTGACTGCCGGCTACCTGATGTTATTCAACCCTCTTAACGAAGTGAACAGCTACGTGATTCTGGCTCCGGCCCTCGGGCTCTGGGCCGTAGCGGCTCTTGACTCACCGCCCAACCGCCGGCTTGGATGGCTGATGGCCTCAATCAGCTTATCCATGAGCCTTCTGCCCAACCTGCTGCGCCCGGTGTTCGGAAATTACTTCGCGCTTTTTTGGCATCCGGTGGTAACAGCCGTTTTTATCGGGGTGTTGTTTTACTGGCTCCTGCGTGCGGACAGCCGGTTTGTCTGCGCGCCCGCTGCCCAATGAGGGTAGGTGATTTACCTGGTAGCGCCGCCATCCACGGCGGCGTAAAAAAGCTCATCCGTCGGACTTCGCCGGAACAGGTTCAGCGCGCTCCCCGCCATATTGCGCTTTTTTTCTCTTGAGTTTTGCTGTATAAAAGATGTGTTGTACTTGAATCCCCTCTTGATCTCGATTTATCCGGTTTCCCCGCTCCCCGTGGGTAAGGCTCTGAGCAACAAAACGCATTCAGCGAAAGAGGACTAGGAAGATGGGTTCCCAGGCTGCTGAAACTGCAAAGACAGATCTGCGTCCCCTGACCGGAGTCAGCACCGGCCTACCTGATCTGGCATTCTTCCGAGCCGGCTTCAGCCGTTTCCCCGATCCCGTTATAGTTACGGATATGAACTCGTCTGTCGTGTTTCTCAATGACGCAGCTCAAGCTATAACCGGGTCCACATTAAGCGGCGGAAGGCGCGTGTTCTGTTCCGATATTCTGCGCAGCGCCCAAAACGGAGGGCAATCTCTGATCAAGGCGTGTATGGCTCGAGGGATCTTGAATGAGTTTAAGGTCCATTTCAGGAATTATGCGGGCTACTGGCTCGCTTTTCTGCTTTCCGCGCAATTGGTTAATGACAAAGATGGCAACCCGGCGGGATGCGTGTTCATACTGCGGCCTTCCTCCTCAATTGCCCTGGGTTTGGGAGATAGGGCGCAGGATCGTATATTTGCCAGCGTAATCGATCATTTCCCGATGTCCTTTTTCATCGTGGATAAGAACTTGACGATTACTTATATGAACGAACACCTCGAGAAACTCACCGGCTACAGCAGCAGTGAGGTGGTTAACCGCATGAGCTGCGCCGAAGTGTTGCGAAGTTCTTTCTGCCATACGGATGAATGCGTGTTGAAACGGGTGATGGAAAACAGGACGGCTGTCGCCGGGTTGCGGCGTACCGTTTTTGATCGCGATGGAAGAGAAGTCCCCGTGGCGGTGCACTGTTCCATGATTACGGATTTTGAAAACAAGGTGATTGGGGGATTTAAGGCCCTAAGGGACATAACCCCGCTCTTCGAAGCCGAACAAAAAATCAGGATGCTCGTGGAAATTACCCAGGAGGGCATCCTGATGGTTGATGAAAAAGACAAGGTAATTTACGCCAATTCCAAAATGGCTGAAATACTCGCTCAGAATAAAGATAATCTGGTCGGGAAAGACGTCAGCGGGCTCCTTCCGCTCCAGTTGCTGAGCATTGCACGCGATCTGGCCCTTAAGGTCGATAAGGAACATTTCCACGAGGTGCGCTTCTGCAGCACAATCCAGCCTGCCGCAAACTCAAGTCTGGAGGATCGTGTATTTGAAACCTGCATAGTTGTCGCCGGGTTTGGTAAGGGCTTTATCACATGTATGTATTTCCAGGACTTGACCAAACATATTCAAATGGAACGGGAGCTGTGGAGCGCCAACAACTTTCTCAACAACATCATCAAGAGTTCGGCCGACGGTATCGTGGTAGCCGATCTTGAAGGCAACATCCTTATCTACAATGATTCTGCGGAACGGATTCTTGGATACAGCGCCGATGAGGTGATAGACTGGCCGGGTTCTCTACATCAGATTATCGGCCCTGAACTCGCAGAAAAGAATATGCAGCAAATGCGCAGTGGCGAGTATGGCCCGCCAGGTAAGCTTACCTCAACTCGAATAATGCTGGTCACAAAAGATGGTGAAGAGGTCCCGGTAAGTTTCTCTGCTGCAATCATCGAACAGAACGGCTCCGAGATAGGGACCGTAAACATATTTTCCGACCTCAGAGAACGCAGGCGGATGCTCAAAGAATTGGAAAACACCCGAATGCAGTTGATGCAAGCCGAAAAGATCGCTTCCATCGGAAGGCTGGCGGCCGGCATAGCTCACGAAATCAATAACCCTCTTTCCGGCATCCTTATATTTGCCGATATACTCATGAGAGATTTGACTCCTCCCAATCCGCAATGGAGTCAAGACCTTCAGGAAATCATCACTCAAACTATGCGCTGCAAGGAAATTGTGGCGCGTCTGCTTGAATTCAGCAGGCAGTCGGTGAATCAGAGATTTAACTACGATATTAACTCCATCATTCGACGCTCGGCCGAACTGTTGACCCATCAGGCGCTTTTCCACAATGTGGAATTCGTATTCGACCTTCGGGAGGATATCCCTGCGATGGTGGGCGATCCTGGCCAGCTCCAGCAGGTCTTCATCAATTTCATAATCAATGCCGGAACGGCCATGAAAGGCAGAGGAAAAATAACTTTTGCCAGCAGGTTCGATCCGGTTTCCGGGCAGGTGATCCTGGAATTCGCCGATACCGGCCCGGGAATTCCTCCTGAAATCATCAGCAAGGTATTTGAGCCTTTTTTCACCACTAAAGCGCCCGGGGAAGGTACAGGACTCGGGCTTTCCGTCGCATACGGAATAATCCAGCAGCATGGTGGCACTATGTCGGTCAGCAACGCGCCTTCGGGCGGCGCGGTATTCACCGTCGCGTTGCCGTTGGAATGTCCTGAAAGGTCAACTGACTTCGTTTCTTGAAATAGAGGTCAACCGGTTACACTCTGACACCATTAGGGTTCATGGCATGCAAACCGTTTTGGTTGTGGATGACGAGAGAGTGATAAGAGAAGGCTGCCGCCGTCTCCTGATGCCGGAAGGATTTGAAGTTCTAACCGCCGAAAACGGCAGGGAAGCGCTGGATTTACTTTTGACCCAAACTCCGGACGTCATTCTTTGCGATCTCCTGATGCCGGTAATGGGCGCCTTTGAGGTCATCGAGGAGGTTAGGGTCAAATATCCCGACCTGCCGCTTATAGTTATCACCGGCCATGGTACCGTGGCTACGGCTGTAGAGGCAATGAGGAAAGGCGCATACGATTTTATCACCAAGCCTTTCGCGGCCGACCACCTGATCCTGATAATAAAAAGGGCATTGGAGAAACGGGCGCTGGAGCTTTGTGCCCGTCAACTGCAGGAGACCCAGGTCCAGAACCTTTATGACCTCTCTGTGGAGAAAAGCCGAATCAGGACGATTACTAACTGTATGGCGGATGGGGTCCTTGTTACAAATCGCTCCTTGGAGATAGTGCTTCATAATCCTGCTTTAATGAGGCTGTTCGAGTTCCCGGCATCTTTGCAGGAACCCTCTGCTCTACCGGAAGACATTGCGGCTGACGGCCTGGAGAAGGATCTCAGGGCCATTGTGGATTCATGTTGGGAAGAGGCCGGGCAGATTTCACGAGAATTCTGCAGAGGGGGTAAATATATCCATGCAGTTTCGGCTCCCATCCCCGGAGTGGACAACCAGGTCGTGGGGACTGTAACCCTTCTTAAGGATGTTACCATTTACAAACAGCTCAATGAAATGAAGTCCAACTTTGTGCAGTTGGTCTCTCACGAGCTGCGCTCCCCTCTGGCCTCGATCAAACAACTTATGGCCGTCGTTCTTGATGGCATGGCAGGGGAACTGGGGGATAAGCAAAAAGAGCTCCTGGAGCGTTCTCAACTGAAGATTCAGGATTTGCTCGATCTCATCGCCGACCTGCTCGATGTGACCAAAATCGAGAGCGGCCAATGGTCTCAGCAGCATGTGCCTGTCAATCTGGCTGAGGTCCTCGGTCACATTATCGAGCTGATAAAGCCCAGGGCGGAGGGCCAGAATATTTCGTTGAGGCTGAAAATCCCGAAAGATATCCCCATCATTGAGGCCGATCCGAGAGGCATGGAGGAACTTTTTTCAAACTTGATCAGCAACGCCGTCAACTATTCCCCCGACGGCGGAGAAATAATTGTATCGCTGATTTCGAGCGGAAATTTCGCGGAGGTTCTCGTCAACGATACCGGGATAGGGATCGAACCGGAAGAGATTTCAAAAATCTTCGACAAGTTCTACCGGATCAAGGACCAGAGAACCAGGTCCGTGAGAGGCAGTGGTCTTGGACTTGCAATCGTGAAAGGAATTGTCGAATCACATCATGGATCTGTAGAGGTTGATAGCAAACGCGGTTTGGGGACCACTTTTCGTGTGCTTCTGCCCAAGTGCGTAGTTTAGGTTCATTTTATCCAACAAGCTGAGGAGGGTGCAAATGAGTAAATACGTTTTGATAGTCGATGATGACCCGGATATGGTTGAGACCGTCGGCATGATGCTCGAGAGCAAAGGCTATGAAGTGGGGAAGGCTTACGACGGTGTCGAAGGTGAGGAGTCCATCCGTAAGAGGCGGCCGGACCTCGTGGTTCTGGACGTGATGATGCCCCGCAAAAACGGGTATGTTCTTTGCGCAGAACTTAAAAAGAGCAAGGAAACGAAAGAAATCCCCATAATTCTGCTTACCGCCGTAGGGGAAGCTGTGCCTTCCACTACGTACACGCACGCTGACGGCAAGGCCACGGCGGCCGAAGATTACATTGCAAAGCCGGTCGACGCTAATGTGCTCGTCGAAAGCATAGAGAGGTTGGTTTCCTAGGGTGGTGGGACCGCCACGCCACGCGGAGCGTCGAAATTGGCCTGCGGCGGTGGCAAAAGCAGGATCTCGACGTTGTCCCTCATCTGTCTATGACCAGAGGCGATACGTAGGTGCGCCTCCGCGCTAAAATCCCCCCTGCCCCCCTTTAGGAAAGGGGGGGAGCTCGGAGACTGTGTCACAAATGTAATGTTTTTCGTATTTGCCCCCTTTCGTAAAGGGGAGGTGATTGCTCCCCTCTCCTAAAGCGCGGATGGTTGTTCCCCCCCTTTTCTAAAGGGGGGTAGGGGGGATTTTGGTTTCTGAACACTAACTACTGACCACTGACGACTGTCCACTGTTATGTCCAGGATCGGAGTTGGAGGCATTAAAGTCATCGAGAATCGGGCCTACCTCTATTCTTCGTGTCGAAGCGGGGCAGACCTCCTGGGAAACATTTGCTCGATTCTTGCCGGCAGCCGGATCAATATGGGCATGCTGACCCATGTGGCCGACGATGGGCTCGGGGAATCGATAACGGCTGCGAGTGCGAAGAACGCGCTTTCTTTTTCCGGCTACATGGTTGAGGTAGCGGGTTCAGGCAGGTGTAGAACAGCGGAAATAGAGAGCAGCATTTCGAGAATATCTTTATTTCCGCATGATCAAAGGCCTGATATAACAGCTTCGCTGATCACGGTCCTGGGTGCGGCGGCAATCAAACCACACGGGTTTGCCACCTCGCCTTCGGCTGTTACGGTTGTCGTCTCCTCGTCGGATTTCGATGTCGCGATGGAAAGTCTTTTTGATTCCTTCGCCTTTCCTTCCTGCGGGTCCTATAGCCAATGGCAGGCTGACCGCAGAATGGACGAACAGCAGCTCAGCGAGGTCAAGTGCTCGTACAAAGAACAGATAGTCACGATTTATGGCTTTTCACGCCAAACAGGTTTGTATCTTTGGAACGTTTCGCTGCCGCTCGAGTGCATGAGCGGTTTTGGGGCGTTCTTGTCGGAATTGGGCGAACTGGGTTTCAAACTGCCTTTCCTGATTTCCAACTCAGCTCCCGGGACAAACGGCATCCACTTTTCCTTTGCTCTGGGTGAAGATCGGCATGAAAGGGCAGGGCAGGCTTTCGATAAACATCTGCCGGGCCGCGACATTTTTTGCCTCGGCCCGGTGTCTGTACTTTTTCTGCACGGTCCCCATTTTGGCGACCGCTACGCAATTGCCGATACTTTCGTGACGGCCCTTCGAAATGGCGGCATCCCCATCCTGGCGCTTAGCTGCGCGGTTTCTTCCATTTCCGCAGTCATTGCGGGCAATGACCCCGATAAAGCCATAGAGGTTTTGAACACTCGCTTTCAAACCCCCGGCGGCAACAGCAGATGAGCCGCAAGTGTGGTGACTTGTTGATTGCCACATGGATCATCGTGAGAAATACCTCGCTTGGTCCGACCGGCCAAGCCCCATTTGCAGAAGAGACGGATCATGGTCCGGACATGGAGAGAGCGCCAAGTGGAAAGCCGTTATAATCGTTCAGTTTTCAAAGAGCCACCATTCCGCAGTGGTTGCTTTCAATTCGAAACCCATGCTCCCGTTTCATTGAAAATACACCCCGAATACAATGGACGGGGACGGAGGAAGAGGACTGAGTGCTGAGGACTGAGGACTGAGTGGAAATCGGTAACTCGCGCTCTGCAGCCCGCTGACTGAGGAGTGATATGCCAGTCGTGAATCGTGAATCGTGAATGCGAACAGAAAAAGGCCGAATTTTGAAAGCTCCACTGGGCATCTCCAATTAGACGATAATATCGTACCTTGAAGGGATTTAATGCTGCAAAACGGCAACGAGAAGCGGCAACCAGAAGCGGCAATAGAAACGGCAACGAGAAGAGGCAAAAAGATGGGGGATTGAGGGATTGAGGCATTTCTCTCACTGTTTCCATTCCAGAATCAATTGTAAGAGTTTGTCATCATTAATCTTTTTCCTTGCCATGGAAACATCCTGGAAACATTATGGGAATTTTTTTTACTGCCCTCATAGCCAGGTTGAGTCAAAATGAGCACCACAAACATTTTCCACTCGACGACGGGGGCCGTTACGCAGGACTGAGGACTGGGGACTGAGGACTGAGTAAAAGCCGAATAAAGCGGCCTGCCATCTCACTTTGCTGATGCGTTTGATCCCTTTTTCCGCGTGGAAACACATGGAAACATCGTGGAAACATTATGGAAACATATGGAAACATATGGAAACTTTTGGGAGACTGTTTCGATCGATAACTCAGGACTGAGGACTGAGGACTGAACCCTCACTGCGTTCGGATTCGCGGTTAAACTATGGACCAATGTCCGGCTCGTATAATTCGCGGCCGATTTTTTGTGAGGCCGCAGTGGAAACCCGCAACCCGCCACCCTGTTTAGTCCGACGATATTATACCGCGGGATGATTTGGACCTGCAAAACGGCAACCAGAAGAGGCAATAGATGTGGCAATAGATGTGGCAATAGATACGGCAACCTGAAGAGGAAAAAAGATGGAGGATTGGGGGATTGAGGGACACCCCTAAGAACGCAAAATCATACGGTTTCACAATAGCCAACAGCCTTCGGGAACCCAACGGGAAGCTTTAGAATGAAGCACCTCCCGGATCGCTCTGGCCCGGAAGGTGCTCGATTGTTTGCGCGGATAAGTTGCTTCAGGTCTACTTAGCAGCCTTGCCGGCCGGTTTGGCCAAGGCTTCCCTGTCTCCGCCGCTCATGCCGGCGATGTATCTCACCAGCTTCTTGCGTGATTCGATGTCGTACTGGGTCGTAATTGCAATCTGTTCCATGATGGGCGAACCGCCGCCGTGGTAGCCGCCGACGTTATGGATGCCGCCCTTTGCCGAACAGAGAACGTCACCCAGATAGCGCCAGAATTGGGTCTGATCCTCGACCGGCATGTTCGGATTGCGTTTCGAGTATTTCATAAGCAGATCGCCGATTTCGGGATTCAGGAAGTCCTTCTCATAGGGGAAGGTGGCCGTAACGCCACCGGAGATGTCGCAGAGAATCTCCGCCTCACGGTAGACGTTCTCGCCCGACAGGCACCGGCCCACATTGCAGTATATCGAATGAGGAATGAACGAACCGGGACCGTAGGGAACAAGGCCTTTTCCCGGCATATACACTTGGGGCCCGCCCAGATCCGATGCCGTATAGCCGGCAGCGTAACCCAGTTCGATGACCATGATGAGCTCGGCCAGCTTTTCACGAACGTGGGGTTGCTTGTGAACATTGTTCACCTCGGCTGCCAGGGCCGCCGCGCCCAGGACGACGTCCCCGATAGCGGGCTTGCAACCGGAATAGGAATGACGGTGGAACAGGGCGAACAAGAGAGCGTTCAAACCTCCATGCTGCCATTCACCAGCCATGAAAACCCTCTCCCAGGGTACGAAGCAGTTGTCAAAGAGCATGTAGGAATCAGTCGAGGCGGGCATGTGTCCCCGTTTGAAGTGCTCACGCGGCCTGAATGCATGGATCGTAACGACCTGTTTCAATCCCTCCCAATCTCCGGGAACGGCGAAGGCCACGGCATAGTCCTTGTCCTCTGCACGCAGAGCGCGAGTCGGAACGACAAGGATTTCGTCGGAAACGGACGCTTCGGAAATATGCATCTTGCATCCTTCCACAACGATGCCGTCTTTGAGTGTTTCCTTAATATGCACATAGGCGCCCGGATTGGGCTGGTCGGCGGGCCGCAGCATCCGGTCCCCCTTCATGTCCGTCTGGGCGCATGCGGCTATCATGTCCTCGGCCTGAAAACGCGACAGCCATTTTTTGAAATTCTCATGGTACTGGGTGGCGCCTTTATTCTGCTTGTCCGCTTCGTAGGAGACATTGTAGATGGCATTCGTGGCGTCGCATCCCATACAGCGCTGAATGCAGCCGCCGACCTTCTGGCAGAGCATGCGGGTCATGTCCTGTTTTTTGTGAAGGTCTTCCTTGCTCTGATGGACATGGGTGAAGCGATTGATCCTTTCTCCCGTGAGATGGGATACAGCCGTCATCAGATCCTGGTTCTCAGGTTTGGCCGCCTCGTCGTAAGTCGTCCCGATGTTATTGATGCAGTCCATCTGCATCTCGTCGGTACGGTCGATCTTCTCGCCGTTGTAGTAGATGTTGCGCTTCATCTTGGTCAAGCTCTTGATGTAGTCTTCCTTGGTTCTCATCATTTGTCTCCTGTTCCAGTTAGATTCTCCCGATCCGATCCGATCCGTTTCAGTGTACCGGGTTAACCCTTTTTCAAATGGGACGGTTCACCATGCACACGGCCACCATCGATTACGATTGTCTCTCCGGTGATATAACTCCCCGCGGAGGATGAGAGGAAAACAACGGCCCCGGCAATTTCCTCCGGCTCGCCAAGGCGCATGAGGGGGATACGACTGATCGCTTTTTCGTTCGTCTTTGGATCCTTCCAGAGGGCCTCGCTGAGGCGTGTCTTTATAATTCCGGGTGCTAAGGCGTTAACCCGAATTTTGTTCTGTCCCCATTCCTTGGCCATTACCTGCGTCATCATGATTACAGCAGCCTTGGTGACGGAGTAAACGCCCAGCTCACCGGCTCTGATTCCGCCGATCGATGCCGTATTGATGATGCATCCTCCGCCCTGTCCCTTCATTACCCTGGCAGCCAACTGGCTCAGGATATAAATTCCCTTTACGTTGACGTTCATTGTTATATCATAGGTTTTCTCATCCTGATCCATGAGTGGGCCAAAGTAGGGATTGGTTCCCGCATTGTTGAGGAGAATATCGATCCGCCCGAATTCTTTCACGACCCGTTCGATAAGCATTTTCGAATCTTCGGATTTGGCGTTATGGGCTGCTATAGCCAGGCCTTTTACACCCTTGGATCTTATTCGTTCCGCAACCGGTTCGAGATCGGCAATCTTGCGGCTGCTTACTACTACATTGGCCCCGGCATCAGCCAGCGCAAGCGCACTCGCCTCTCCGATACCGCGACTTCCTCCTGTTATCAATGCGACTTTTCCTTCGCACGAGAACCTCGATAAATCCATTGCCAGTCCTTCCTTTTGAGAGTTAAAAAGAGCGGTTCGCAAGGAGAATTTATGGGAAACCGGCCGCCGAACGAGGCCCATTTACGGAGCTCTCCTTTAAACCGAAAACATCCCGCCATTCACGTCCAGCGTCAGCCCGGTAATGTAATCCGCGTCGGACGAACAGAGGAAGAGAGCAGCATTCGTGATGTCCTCGACTGCTGCCAGTCGTCCAAGTGGTATTTTCTTGAGATATGTATTTCGCTCTTCCTCGGTTTTCCTTGAGTCCCACATACCTTGAAGGCGTTCCGTCAAGGTAATTCCGGGGCCTATCGCATTGACATTGATGCCAAAGGATCCCAATTCCAGTGCTACCTGCCGGGTGAATGTCGATATGGCGCCTTTCGAACAGACATACTGAAGGGGGGTGAGTTCGCCTCCGGTGCGCGCGGTGATTGAGCTCAGGCTCAGAATTTTGCCGCTCTTCTGCTTTTTCATGGTGGGAACCACCGCCTTCGTGCAGAGGAACGTGCTCTTCAGGTTTAAATTGACCGTCGTGTCCCAATCCGCCTCGGTGATTTCATCGATGGGGACTTTCGGCACGCCGATACTGCCGCCCGCATTGTTGATTAGGATATCGATCCTGCCGCAGAAGTTGATCATCTCCTGCACCATGCCTTCTATATCCGGCCACTTCGTTGCGTCCACCCTCCGAAACAGGCAGAGGCCGCCAAAGCTCTTGATGTCGGACACCGTTTTCGACATCGCCTCTTCATCGATATCCGTGATCATGACGGTGCAGCCTTTGCGCGCCAGCGCCATCGCGAAAGACCGGCCGAGCCCCTTGGCGCTTCCTGTCACGATTGCTGATTTGCCTGCAAAACTCATTTTCGGCTCCTGTCGATATTGCCTGTCCTTAACCCACCGAGCTATCCCGCAAACATTCCCGTCCCGCCCGTCACTTCCAGGCCGATGCCGGTGATCCAGGACGCCTCGTCGGATGCGAGAAATGCCGCCGCATAGGCCACGTCCTCCGGTGTCCCCGCCCGCGGTAGAACGATCTGCTCCGGGGTTTTGATGGCGTTGCTCAGCTTCGTCGTCAGCGGCGTTTCGATGAACCCCGGCTGCAGCGCGTTCACGGTGATGTTGAATTTCCCCAGTTCGCGAGCGGCGCTTTTCGTCAGGCCAATGATACCGGCTTTAGAGGATGCATAGCTGGCGTTACCGTGGCTCCCGCCTTTGCCTGCACGAGAAGACATGTTGATGATACGGCCACTGCCCTGCGGTTTCATAATCTTTGCGGCAGCCTGGGTACCGAGAAACACTCCTTTCAAATTGACTGCAAGAACTTTATCCCACTGCTCCTCGGACATCTCATCCACCATGGCGCGGCTGCTGATGCCCGCGTTATTCACCCAAATATCAATTCGGGGAAACGATCCCATCGCCTTGGCAACGGCGTCCTCGAAATCCTGCCTTCGGGTCACGTCCATTTTCACGGCCAGGGATTGCCGCCCCATCGCCCGTATCGCCGCCACCACCTGCTCGGCGTTGACAAGATCGACATCGGCAACGATGATGTCGGCTCCCTTTGCCGCAAAGACCATGCATATGGCCTTTCCCAAGCCACTCGCCCCTCCGGTGACCAGACCCACCTTATTTGACAGTTGCATTGCTCATTCCTTCCGTTCTTGAGGTTTTTACCATCGACATCCAGACACCAGGTAGCTGCCGATCAGCGCGCGTATTTTTCCCATCTTGTTCTTGTCAACCGCATAATCCGGTTTTATTGCCGGTGTCGCCATTTCCTCAATCCTCTTGTCCTTTCTGTTTCATTTGCGCGAAAGCATATTTACCCCGAAAATGCATTCGCGATATTTTCCTCGAACAATGCTCGGATCTTGTCATCGGCGACCCCCGCTTTCCTGAGGGCCGGTACGATATTTTCGAAAAGGTGAGTCGGGTGCCAGTTGAGCAGCAGCTTCCGGGCAGCTTCCGACAGTTCCCGCGGCCTGCCGAGCCAGACATTCACCTTGTCGTGTGAGAGCGTGATTCTATTGCCATACCCCATGGCAATCAAGCCGGCCAGGCAGGCGACACGGAGTTCATCCATGGGCGCACCCACCATGCCTTGCAGCCCGAACCGGTCGAAGGCGATACCTACGCCGTAGCTCAGGGTGCGGACGTGGTACGCTATGTCCGTGTTGCCGCACATATGACCGATGATCACCCGTTTTGGGTTTGCGCCTTCCGACACGAGCAGTTCTGCCTGCTCGGGACCCATGGTGCCGACCTGCGTGTGCGTAATGAGGGTGATGCCGGTGTCTTTCTGTGCGCGCGCCGCAGCCCTGAAGAACGCCTTCTCGTAATCCGTGATGGTCCTCTCGCTGGACGCCAACTTGATGACGCCGGGTTTGATACCCGAGGTCCCGATGCCCTCGGTAATTTCTTTCAAAAACATTTGATAAATTTCTTCTTCACCGTTGCCCAGCAGCAGGCGCTTTCTGAAATACGCCGGCGCTCCTTCCCCTTCGAAGTAGTACCCTGTGGCGCAGATGATCTGCAGTCCGGTTTTCTCAGAGATATCACGCAGCAGTTCGGGATTGCGGCCGCATTCGTTCGGGGTCACATCGATCACGGTTTTCAGACCGTGCTTCATGAGCGCGTTGGCCATCTCGCTTCCCTTTTGAAGAGCCGCCTCCCTGTCGAAGGGGCCCAGGGTGACATCTCCGTCGAAGCCGGGATATCCAAAAACGAAGTGCTCGTGCATCAGCGTTTTCCCCAATTGATCCGCCGGGACCGGTCCAGTGACGGTGTTCACTATGGTGTTCATGCTTCCCCCCTGTATGAAAAATTAGTAAATATCCGGAGCCAAAGGACCCGGATTTTTTACTTTCCTCTTTTTTTCAGTTCCTCAGGCAGCCTTTCCACCTCGGGGGCATGATAAAGTACTTTATCGCGATAGAGTTCCTCGATTGTTTCAGGCTTGTAGTTCAGCACTGAAGAAAGGACTTCCTTGTTGTGCTCGCCTATGAAAGGGGCATATCCTCTGACGGCCGAAGGGGTCTCGGAGAACTTGAGAGGGCTTCCGTACATTCGGACCGGACCAAGGAAGGGCTGGTACACGGTAGGCCTCATCTCCCGCTCGCCGATCTGCGGGTCCACAGTGGCCAGTTCGGCGATGGATTTTGCGCGGGAGCAGGGAATCCCTATTAGCTCCAGCTTTCGTTCGACCTCTTCAACTGAATCCTGAGACATGACCCACTCTTCGAGAGCTTGGTGGACATAACCGGCGTTGGCCGGAGTGCTTCGGTTGGAGAGTCCGGCCGTGCGGGGATCTTCATTCAACCATTTGTATTTGGGGCCCATCAGATCGACAAGCTGCGGCCACCGGTTCTGCGTCATGGAGGCGATGGCAATCTGGCCGTTTTTTCCGTTGAAAACGCCATAGGGGGCAAAGCCGATGCTTTTTTGTCCTGTCCGGGCCATTTCATAAGGTTTTCCCACCGCTTCACTGATCCAGTACCAGGGGAAAGCTTGATCGTGAAGACTGAAAAGGCAGTCAACCATTGCAATATCGATGTTTTGTCCCTGGCCGGTCCTGATGCGATGATGCAGGGCGGCCAGCATGGCCGTACTGGCGTGCATGGCAGCCGTGGTGTCCCCGATCGACATGGGGGCCATTATGGGCGGCTCGCTCCGTGCCGTCCATCCGCTGGCGGCCTGCGCGATCACGTCATAGCCGGGCTTATCGCTGTTTGGCCCCCAGTGGCCGAAGGCCGAAATGGAACAGTAGATAATGTCGGGCTTGATCTTGCGCGCCGCTTCATAATCGAGTTTCAGCCGTTCCATAACTCCGGGAGCAAAGTTTTCGGTCATTATGTCACTGACCTTGATCAGTTCATGGATGATCTTGATTCCCCCTGGGTGTTTGAGATTGACACAGACGCTCTTTTTGCCCCTGTTTACATTGAGGTGATAGCTGCTCTGAGTAACGCCGTCCTTCTCGACCCGCAAAGACTGCAATCTTTCATTGGCGCCCTCCTTGTAACGATCCACCTTGATCACATTGGCGCCCATGTCCGTAAGAGTCTTTGTTGCATGCGGCCCGGCAAGGACCCATGTGAAGTCCAGTACGGTAACGTCGGAGAGCGGACCCGGTTTTAAAGTATCCATTATTCCTCCTGTCGATTAATCAATATCCAGCGGCCGGGAAAGGTTTGGAAGGAGTATCCCCGATCCTGTTTCTTCTAAACATTTCGCCACGAATGACTCCTGCGGGCCGCCGGCCGCAAGAGCCTCGTGAAGAGCAGGAAAATGAGAACTAAGCCGAAATAATGCACCAACTTCAGTACCAAACATCCCAACCGCTTCTTCGGGCCGGGTCTTTGCCGGAAAAAACCGGGTCATCGACTTGGCATGCAGGCTCACTGGAAATGTTGAAACGTTGATCTATGTCTTTCATGAGAAGAAAGCCGGTATCGCTGGTGATCTTTGCACCTTGAAAATCCATGCTGATGGATCTGTGGAAATCCGGCTGTATCGTCCTTGTTTGTTCGTCACCAACAACGGGCATACAGATTCCCATCCCTCCAACGCATTTATATTATAATATCAGAGGTTTGGGATGGATGAAGCATAATGGTCACGCATGTTCATGCATAATCCGGACCACTATTATGAACGCAAGTACTCTCGAGCGACCATACATATCGGTAAAACAAGCTACAAAAAAGCAGTTAGTCCCATGCCAATTAATGCTGCACCGCCAATCGGCTATAGCCGCTTCGTGATGACTTACGTCCGAATTAGTTTGGGGTAACATTCTTATTTCTGTCGTTTTTTTTGTCCCGAGAATCTAAAAGTCTCCGGACGAGAAACAAATTGTGTTGATTATTGGGTTATTAATAACTAGAATGGCGTCGCATCCTTACCTTGGGTAGTTCGCTCGCCACGCCGGTAGAGGCCGTCGCATAGTACTTTAGCTTATCGAAAAGACACTGCATTCCGGCGTTCGCCGGAACTGTCGAAAACTGCCTCCGCTTGATCGTTTTAAATATCGGGGAACTTACGGCATGCTACAGTCCTGAGTCAAAAGTTCGGAAGCTAATTCAAGCCGGGCAAAGGGACCAACGCTTACGTCACTCCGGCGAAAGCCTTGGTCCAGAGGTGATTGAAATTTATTGGAAATACTGGATTCCGGCCTTCGCCGGAATGACGGCCTGAGTGCGCAGGACTTATTTTGTGAATTTCTAATGTCCTGAGTCAAAAGTTCGGAAGCTAATCCAAGCCGGGCAAAGGGACCAACGCTTACGTCACTCCGGCGAAAGCCTTGGTCCGGAGGTGATTGAAATTTATTGGAAATACTGGATTCCGGCCTTCGCCGGAATGACGGCCTGAGTGCGCAGGACTTATGTTGTGAATTTCTGACTCATGACATACAATGGTATAAACTATTCAGAAACGAGGCGATGCCATGGAATATTTATCTAATCCCAACCGCCTTTTAATCATTGCTACAAGCTTAAAGCATGCAGAATACTACAAATCACAGTTAAACGATATTATGGGTTCTCGGATTGGCATTGCAATCTATAGCTGGGGCAAACAGGATATTGCCACTCTCAAATACTTACTTTCTTTTGAGCCGCAACTCATTTTGTGTAGCGATTATCTGGCTTTATCCGAGCTAGAACCATACTGCTCCATTGATAAAGTTTTCAGAAGTCAACTGTCGTTTTATGAACCTATCAATCTAGATAAGCTATTCATGATTCCACCCGAAACAAACGTACTAGTGGTTTGTCCCAAGGAAATTTTTTCTCTTCAAGTAATAGAAATGCTAAAAAAATTGGGCATTGACCATCTAAATTACATTCCATACTGGGACAACTGCCAAACAGATGTAAGCGATATTCAAGTTGCAATTTCTTCCGGTACATTAGAATATTGTCCGCCAAATATACCCACTAAGATTGATATCGGCCTACGTAGTTTATCAGTAAAACCGATCTTAAGAATATTACAAACTTTTAATCTAGATGCCCATTATATTGAACGTTACGTTGAAGTGCAGAAGAACTTAGTAGCCCAAATCTATAAAAACCTTGCCCGGGAGCATATCAATATCCAACAATTAAAAGCCGCTCTTCAGACAATTACAGAAGGATTGGATGAAGGAATTATATCCATCAATAAAGACAACACAATAACAGAAATCAACCTAACAGCGCTAAAGCAGACTGGATATAAAAAGTACGATGTTCTTGGAAAGGATGTTCGTACTATTTTCCCTAATAATCCTGAAATTTGTAATCTTACTAACATATCAACCTTGAATACAATTATCACAATAAATAAACACCCACTATATGCAGATTATGTAAAGGTTGATGAAAATGAACACTCCAGTACTGTCGGTATAATTCGGTTGAAAGAAATTAGCAATATTCAAAAGAACGATGAACGAATTCGTCAATTAATGTTCCAAAAAAATCATGGTCACACCACTCGCTATGTGTTTGATGATATTATCACGGCTGACCCCTCAATGGAAGCCATCAAAAAAACTGCTATGCATTTGGCGAAAACCCAATATACTGTTTTAATTACCGGTGAAACCGGTACCGGCAAAGAACTATTTGCCAATTCTATTCACAGCTATTCCGATAGAACGACCAACCCTTTTGTAGCCATAAATTTCGCCGCTCTGCCGGAGAACCTTATTGAAAGTGAATTGTTTGGCTATGGAGAAGGGGCTTTCACTGGAGCGCGAAAGCTCGGGAAAAAAGGACTGTTCGAACTTGCTCATACAGGCACCATCTTTTTGGATGAAATAGGAGATGCTACCTTAGCTGTTCAAACCCGTCTATTACGGGTACTTGAAGAACAAGTCATCATGCGTGTCGGCGATACCAAAGTAATCCCGGTAAATACCCGGGTAATAGCAGCCACAAATAAAAATTTAAAAAAGATGATAGAAGAGGGAACTTTTCGGGCCGACCTTTATTACAGAATCAACGCCTTCCAGCTAAGAATCCCTCCCCTTCGCGAACGAGCCAACAACATCATGACATTCATCCAACTATTGTCTTCAGAAAAACTATCGGAGCAAGACTTTTCTCCAGAAGCCTTAACGTGTATTAGGAATTATTTCTGGCCGGGCAACCTTCGCGAACTCCGTAACATGGTAAATTATATCTCTGTGGTAACTACAAAACCACCTGTTGAGATTAATCATCTTCCCGAGGACATCATAAACTACCGCAGACAAGAACCATGTGATAGCAATTCCCAACTTCTATTGTTGTACAACCGGCTCAGCTCTAAGTACAAGAAAGATGAAATTATAAAACTTCTCCAAATTATTGCGGGCAATTCCCCTGGCGCCAGAGTCATTGGGCGCATACAAATGCTGTCTTTATTGCATAAGTGTGACTTGGACATCTCAGCCAATCAGTTGCGAACATTGCTTAAGGAACTGGAAATTGCGGACTTAATTCATGTGGGAAAAACAAAACAAGGAACGACTTTATCTCGAAATGGAAAAACTTTTAGAGATTGGCTAGAAAAAGGGATTTCGAAGATTTGACTCTGCCCTTCGAGAGATCAGTCTTTGAGCAAACCGGGCTCCTGCGACATAAATCCTCCTTACCATCAAACCTTTAGAACGCATCCGAAAAATTCAGTATCGCCCAACCGAAACGAGTCATTTTCTAAAACGTGGATACCTGTTCCTTTCGTCGGCGGTCATATTCTCAGTAATCGCAGGTGACACAGTCACGAACGTTGCAATGGCCGCAATCGCGAGCAAGGCAATGGTCCAAGTAAGGAGCAACTGAACGGTCGTAATCACGAGTAGCAGAAAGCTGGTAATCTCTCGCGTTGCAGCGATAGCAGCCGGGAGCAATCGGACGGTCATAGTCCGGGTTATAGCAAGTGTCGCAGTCACGAACGTTGCAGAGACGACTGGCGCATGCGGTCAGGCAGTTTACGGATGAACACTGAGCAGAAGCAATGGCTGGGAAGGTCTGGACAACAACTGCCGATATCAAAATAAAAGTCAAAGCTAAAAAGCCCAATTCTTTGCCGTGCATGGAAATTAACTCCTTCAAAATAGGGTGGAACTGTTGGATTTGATTTTCGCCTATACGTATATTAGTAATCATGAACAGGAAGCATGGAGCGGAAAAAACATTCCCTCCAGTTTCATGACCCAACCGGAAATGAGATGGAAATGAGCCGAAATCGGTGTAAGATTCTGTTTCAAAGAGAGTATCCGGGAGGTACTCAGGGAAGAGCGGTTGGGCTTGTGGGAAATCATGATTCCGTATGTCTCCAGAAGGGAACTCGATGAGATTCGCAGCAAATTCGGTTCTCCAGTGGATTACGGAGAGAATGACTTCACTGATATGGCCGATTGGGTGAAGGGATGAGAAGAGGGTCAGATTTCATAGCAGGGCCGGCAAGTTCCTAGAAAAACTCGATGAAAAAGACAAGGAGAGGATTCGTCTTAAGTTCAAGACCCTTGTCAGCTCCATCGAAGCACAAGGCGTTATCTCTTTTAACCGCCCCACGGATCAGATAAGGAATTCGAACAATGGGTGAGATACCCGCGAAAACAGAACGTCCCCAGTCGCCCGGAGAGGAAATCGCAAACGGCATCAGCCATGGCATCGGTGTTGTCGCTTGTCTCGTTTCGGCGCCTTTTCTCATGATCTCGGCCGTTCATAAGGGCAGCGCATCGGCGATTGTCGGGTCCGGCGTTTTTGCCGCAACGATTCTCCTGCTGTACCTGACGTCAACGCTGTACCATTCGTTTCCGGATGGTAATGCAAAAGCCGTCTTTCAGGAACTCGACCACGGAGCGATTTTTGTTCTCATTGCCGGCACATACACTCCATTTACTCTCGGTGTTCTTCGCGGTCCCTGGGGATGGACATTACTATCTGTCGTATGGGGCCTCGCAATTTTCGGCGTGGCGGCGCAGGCCATGGGAGGCATCCGGCGTCCCTATCTATCCACCGGACTATATTTGGCTATGGGGTGGTTGATCGTCATAGCAATTCGGCCGCTATGGAATCAAATGCCATTATCAGGAATCCTGCTGCTGCTGGGGGGCGGTATGGCATACACAACCGGCGTGGTGTTTTATGCCGCAAAGCGCGTGCACTATGCTCATTTCGTATGGCACTTCTTTGTTATTGCCGGCACTACATGCCACTTCCTTGCGGTGCTATGGTACTCTTGAACGAGCTAAACGAAATTATACCCTCAAACCCATAAACTGTTCATGGGTTAAACAGCGAGGCTATTTTGTTTATATGCAGGACGGAAAAGCAAGCCAAACGGCTCAGTACATAGCCTTCTGCAGGGCTTTGGAGACGCAGGAGCAACCGGTGCGGCGCCTCTTCGACGATCCTTACGCCTTCGCCCTGCTGTCGGACCCGTACCGTATGTTCGCCCGCCTGGCCCATCTCCCCATATTGGGCAAACTGGTGTATGCCATCCTCGATCTGGGATGGCCATACACACGGAGTTCCGGCGTGGTGCGCACGCGGGCCATCGACGACCTGGTACGTGATGCGATCCGGAGCGGCGCCCGCCAGTTGGTGCTGTTGGGCGCCGGGTTCGACAGCCGCGGTTGCCGCTTGGAGGAAGCCGAAAAGATCACGGTCTTCGAAGTGGACCATCCAGCCACGCAGCAAGTAAAGAAGGAACGTCTCAAAACCTGCATGGACCGGTTGCCCGCGAATATCCGGTACGTTGCCGTCGATTTCGAACGGGACAACCTTGAAGCGAAGCTCGCCGAGTCGGGCTATGATCCTGCTACTCCGGCTATTGCGGTGTGGGAAGGCGTCATCAGTTATCTGACAGAATCTGCCGTGCAGGGCACCTTCGCTGTTCTCGCCCGGCTGCTCGCTCCGTCGAGCTTGCTGATCTTCACCTACACGCATAAGGGGGCTTTGGATGGGTCCAAGGCCTTCCCCGGTGCGCGCCGCTGGCGATCTTGGAGCAGTGTCAGCGGTGAGCCCTTCATTTATGGCCTCAATCCCGATACGTTGGCGGAGATGCTGAAGCCGTATCGATTCCTGCTGCAGAGCGATGCCTCGACGGCAGAGATCGCGCGGCGCTATTGCCCTCCGCTTGGCCGGAGAGAACCGGGCAATCGAGCGTACCGAGTAGCGACAGCCACTCGTATAGTGAATCGTGAATCGTGAATCGTGAATCGTGAATCGTGAATCGTGAATCGTGAATCGTGAATCGTGAATCGTGAATCGTGAATCGTGAATCGTGAATCGTGATTTCGTGAATCGTGAATCGTGATTCGTGAATCGTGATTCCTCATGTCTCCGGAAGGGAACTCGATGAGATCCACACCAAATTCGGTTCTCCAGCGGATTACGGAGACAATGACTTCACTGATATGACCGATTGGGTGAAGGGATGAGATGAGGGTCAGATTTCATAGCAGGGCTGGCAAGTTTCCATATTAATGGGTGACCCCTGTGTCATTTTCTTTTCTGCACGGTCCCCATTTTGGCGACCGTTATGCAATCGCCGATACTTTCGTAACTGCCCTTCGAAATGGCGGCATCCCCATCCTGGCGCTTAACTGCGCGGTCTCTTCCATCTCCGCAGTCGTTGCGGGCAATGACCCCGATAAAGCCATAGATGTCTTGAACACCCGGTTTCAAACCCCCGGCGGCAATAGCAGATGATGCGTAAGTGGTGACTTTTCCGTACCTAAGGCATCAACCTCGACTCCGGCGTCGATAATACGCATATCTACGAATGCCATGGCACTGCCCCGTAATATAAGCTGCCGCCATAAGTAATTGCGGTCGTTTGTCATGAGAACCAGCTTTTCGGATAACGCCGGCATCTCGGGATGTTATTTATGACAAGGCCGATTGAGAGGAGTACGGCTACCCCTATTCCAATGGGAGCGACCACATAGAAGAATCCCAAATTGTGGATCTCATCCGTCCCGATAACGGCAAACAGAGCCGTGGCTCCACCAGGCGGGTGCAGAGTCCTGGTCAGCCTCATGACAACAATAGACATGGCCGTTGCAACTGAAGCGGCCAGCCACGGTTGGTGATGAAGGATCCTGTAAGACAAAACCCCGACAAGGGCTGACAATAAATGCCCGCCGATCAGGCTTCGCGGTTGTGCGGACGGGCTCTCGCTGTCGCCAAAAACTAAGACAGCCGAGGAACCGAAGGCTGTGATGAGCATCAACGCATCCGGACGTTCAGGGACATTGAAATGTACGTATCCTAAGACCGCGATTCCAAGAAATCCTCCTAACCACGACCGCAAGAGCCCAGCCACGGAGACCCCTTCATGATTTCCCGACGTTCCGGACATTTTTGAGGGACAGTCCATTGTTCTTCCCGACAGTGATATATTCGGTGTGTGGTGACCATTTTCCGTATATTGTTGTTGACTAAGTGCCTCAGACGCGTCGTCACGCCCAAGCCGAGAGAGGTTGTCGGATCTGTCCGAAGAGAGAGCCACTGACGCAGACGATGGAACTTTCTCATGCCAAGACCAAGTTGCCAAAAGAAGATTGGTCAGATCTCAAACCCGCACTTTAAAACATCACACATGTACTAAATCATTGTCCTTCCAAGGTTTTGGAATCCTATATGTTCCTGGAAGATCTGACTGAACATTGGATTTCCCGACAACCTCAAGTGCCTAATGCGTTTCGCCAATGCGCAAGCGTGCAGAAAGGCCTTACTGGAACATCCCATTATTGCAGCTCCCTTCGCGGCAGCGTTACCTTCAGTGACGATCTTCGATGGTTCGATTTCTGGCACCAAGCCCAAAGCAAGGACATCATCAACGCGAAGCCTGCCAGCGAAAGTCCCGCAAAGAAAGATGTTGGTAAGGTCATCAGGCTTCAATCCGGCTGTCTCCAGCAAGACCTCTAACCCCGCCCTCGCAGATGCTTTGGCCAGCACGAACTGCTGAATGTCCCCTTCACTCACAGAGACCCGAGGGGCCAGCTCCACTTCTTTGCCATTAAGGCCTTGTCTTACCAGTTGGGGGGACAGCCTTTGTTCCTGGAGCATGCCGAATGCGTCCACCCCGCCATGCTTGATCAGCTCACCTAAAAGACTGAAGATCCCTGAACCAGCGATACCTTTGGGGGGTTGTTCGCCAATAACTCGCGTGACGGGTTGACCGTCCACAAGCCAGACTTCTTCAATGGCCCCATCGCATGCCCTCATGCCACACGATATCGAGCCGCCTTCAAAGGCTGGCCCAGAAGCGCTGGAGCAGGCCACCATCCCATGGTCGCTCACGAGAAGAGATTCCGCGTTCGTTCCTATGTCAATGAGAAGAAAAGGCGGGGTCGCCCTCGCTGCCAAAATGCACTGCAAGGCTGCTACGGTATCCGAACCCACGTATCCGCCTACCACCGGAGGTATGTGCAGTTTTGCCCCGGAAAGTGACTTCGGCATGGAGAGTTCCATGTGAACCACTTTCCGGAACTCGGGCTCACAGGGGTACCGTCCAAGGCAGTCGGGGTTCCAGGAGAGAAGAAATGTTTCCATCGCTGAATTCATGACCGCGATTACGTGTGCTACATCTCCTTTCCGAATGCCCAACTCACTGCAAAGATTTCCCAGGTCGCTGAAAGTTAAGGCTTTCAATCGTTTCTTCGCTTCGACTCCACCCTCGGAAGCGTACGCTAGACGCGTCATAACGTCTGCTCCAAACGCGGCTTGTCCGTTCGAGACTTCTGCAGACCCGATTACCAGCCCCTCGAAAGGATCGAGCATGAGACCTACAATGTTCGTGGTTCCGAGATCTACCGCCAACACCACTTGACCTCTTTTCGTTCCCGGCCATGGGTGAACCGGAAATCGATCAATTGCTATCTCCAGCTTGTGCCTTACCGGCGAAGGCGTAAGAAGCTCTATTATTTCGCCTCCGGTTGGGACAACGCCGCATGCCAAGCGCATTCCTTTGGCAATGTCGGCGGGTGACAGGGTCTTTTCGTCCAAGGGGGAAGGGGGCGGCATCTGGCCGAAGAAAATAACCTTGCATTTGCCGCAGATTCCTTTTCCTCCGCAGGCCTGATTCAGGCTTATGCCTGATTCGGCAAGGGTTTGGAAAACGTTCCGACCGGGATGTACTTCAATCGCGATCCGCCCCGGGAGAACAAGTATCGTGTTTTCCTTGCTCATGCTATCTTGAACATCGGATGATTGACATCCGGGGTGATTCCCTGCTCCAGGAGGGATTGCGCCAGAATGGCGTCTACCATCGCTACGGCTGGGAAAACTATGGGTGCCAAAGTCATTGGTCCGTAGATTACGAAATCTCCACCCCAAGCGATAGGCAGCGCATTTACAATTGCAGTGGCCGAACTTTTGAAAGTTAAGCCGAATTTTTCAGTTAGACCACCCCACGTGCCTATGGCATTGTGAGGAGCAGATCCGCAAAAGCACGCCAGGTTTTTAGTTTGAGAGATTATGGTTTTCATTACATCCATAGATGGCAAGTCAATAATACCGGGGTCCAAAAGAATGTGCCGTACGCCACTGTCTCTAGTGCGCTTGAGCAGACCGTCGTCCCTGGTCAGCAAGCGGATTTTCGCGGCTGCGCTAAAATCGGCTGCATCAACAGCCAAGACTACAGCGGCACTGACTCGGCACTCCTTGATCGCCTCATACTCCTTGCTCGTGCTTTCAGGGCAAATACTGTTATAGATCACGCGGTGGGACTGATTTTTGCCGGCCATATGCTCTATTCCGGCAATTCTTACCGCGGCATCCGAGCCGTCCACCATGACAGGCCCATCGAAGTGTTCCGATACAAAGTCCAAATAACGACGTACTGCTTTGGGCGTTGAAGCTATGACATCGCTCGCCGAGGGGTTACCTGTTTTTTGCGACCATTGTGCTTGCAGATCCAAAAGGCTTTTGGCCGCTTCTTCGTCAAATTCTCCTGCCGCCGCATCTCGAACGAGCTTCTGGCGGTCAAAGAAAATGCTTCCTACGAGCAGTGACGGAGTCTCTCCAGGCAAACCACCCATAGGCACTCCACAAACTATCTCACGTTTCATGATTCATATCTCCGGGGGGTAGCATCCTGCATTTCAGTTGGGTCTCTACATCATGTTCGGCGATTTCCAGAGCCGTCAGAAGAATGCTGCGTTCGACATCACCGAAAATCAGGGCCGCACCAATCGTCATGTTTCCCTCTGAAAATGTGCCTGTCGTCTGAATATGCAACTCATCGGGAATCAACGTCGAAGAACCGAATGCTGCTCCCCCATCAAACTCGACGTAGATTTTTGCGTGTCCCAAGGCCTCCCCAGGGAGGTGCTTCGCAACAGATTGCAGGAAAATAGTGATCAGAACCTTTGGCTCAAAATCTTCATTGCTTACAGTCCACTTTCGGGAGGCACTGGAGAAGTTCATGCCAGTATCTCCTCCCCAAGTCCTTTCGGCAGAGCATTCTTTGCACTTATATGGCCAACTCTGCCTCGAACACCGAACGCAACAAGCAGTTCCTGGGCCTCTGCAAGTCTGTCCCGGGTCATGGCGTCCACTTTATTGAGTAAAACGATCTCTGCAGCTTCAAATTGTCGTGTCAGGATGCCGCCGGCTGCCTTCAACAAGAGGGGCAGCCTCGGGCCATCGAGAAGCATAATCCTCGATATCGGAACCTCCAAGTGCTTCTGGATGGAGTGGAAAAGTTGTCTGGCGTCAGCCATGCCCGAAGGCTCAACAAAGATGTAATCCAACTTTGGGATGCTCAGCATCACCTTCAGAGTTTCTATAAAGTTTCCTACTAACGAACAGCAAATACAGCCTCCGAAAATCTCTCTCACAGTCAATCCGTTTACCGTGAAGAGTTTGCCATCTACAGGTACATCCCCAGCTTCGTTTATCAAGACGGCAGATTTTCGGTTTGCGGCAGCGGCTTTCCTAGCGAGATTCAACATGAGGGTCGTCTTGCCGGAGCCGAGAAAGCCATAAACAGCGACAACTTTTGGCGGTGCTGCCGTTTTCATCTAATTGACCGGCTTCGGGAAAGAGTCCTTAACAAACGTGATGCTCAGGTCATCGTTGTACGTAGCGTCTTTTCCCGCTTGGATCATAGCGAAAATATTCTCTTCCGGCGTGTTGGGGTTAAGATCACAACCGGAACCCAGGATGAACCCCGAGCCTGGGGCTGCCTTTTCTATGGTTTCTCTGCATTTCCAATAGACTGACTCCGGAGTGCCGTACAGCATGTAATCTATAGGGTGCACGTTTCCGGAGATGCAGATTCGCTTCCCCACCTGCTTCTTGGTCTCGGACAGGTCTACCACGTGATCCAGTTGAAGACACAGTGCCCCTACACTAGACATTTGATCCCATATGAGCGAAGTGTCCGCGCAGATGTGATTGACCCCTACCACTCCTTTTGACCAGGAAAAATCAAAAATTTCTTTGCAGTATGGGGCGGTGAACTCCGCATACTGTTGGGGCGAGAGTATGGTGTTGCAGGAAAACGGCTCCAGGAGGACTATCGCATGAGCTCCCGCTTTAATGAGAGCATCCCAATAAGCCAGCGACGCGTCGGTGCATACACGCAGCAACTTGTGTACCCACTCGGGGTCGAGCACCATCTCTATGAGGAGTTGCTCGGGACCGAAAAGCTGGCTGGCTTGAGTAACCGGTCCGCCGGTTACCGGAACGACCACTCTAGTGTCGCCAATCATTTTCTTGATCCACTCGATTTCCTTGCAAACAAACGGCATGCGACCGTCGGTTTTTGGATCAGGAACCCGGAGCTTGTTGATATCGCTCTTTTCCTTCATGAAATAGCCGGTTACCACGGGAGTGTGCTCATAGACTGTGACCTTGGACCCCATGCACTCGGATTCGACGAAAAGATCCGTTCCCGCAACGCAGGAATCATCATCGAATTTGGTAGAAGCCGCCACTTTGGCCTTGGCCATCTTTTCAGGATCGTAGAGGCATTCAGCCGTGTTGTAACCCAGAACACGCAATGATCTACTTATGGAGAGCGGAGTCACCGGAACCCGATCGGGTTTCTCCAGTTTTATTGCCGCCACAACTCGTTCGAGGGAATTCATTTTAGACATGTGGACCTCCTTTGGTTGTCTTTGCGCCGGTCCTCAACTCAATCCCAACAATTGTTGAGCGGTCTTGACTCCAGTGGGGGCATCGAATCCCCCGTAGGCGTCCGCTCCTATTTGACTTGCAACCTTGCTGCTCGTGGCAGGTCCTCCGATTATTATTTTGGCCTTCAGTCCTTCCGTCCTTGCCAGTTCGCAGACCTCTTCCATTTTGTTCAGGCAAATGCTCATGATCAGAGACATGCCAATAATATCCGCGTTGACCGCTTTGGCCTTGTCTATGAATGCTTGCGGCTCAACATCCACACCCAAGTCGTAAACCTTGAAACCGGCCGCTCTCATCATCATGGACACAAGGTTCTTGCCAATGTCGTGAAGGTCGCCTTTAGGTGTTCCAATGACGAGGGTCGCAACATAATCTCGTTCCTTACCGGCCAGCTTTTCCTCCACAATATCCTGCCCAGCTTTTAGTGCCTTGGCCGCCACCAGCACATGGCTGATGAACATCTCCTTTTTCAGCCACTTGTCGCCCACATCAGTCAAACCAGCGGCCAAGCCGTGCTTGACTATCTCCAATGGGTCCACTCCTGCGACGAGGGCCTCTTTTGTGGCGGCCTCAGTTCCAGGGATGGACAACGACAGAATTGCACCACGAATCTTGTTCAGATAGGCATTTTCGTCCATTGCTACCTCCGAAAGAAGTTTTTGGTTGCGAACGTTGAGACAAGATTAACAGTGTTAAAATATGTTGTCAAGTGTTAAGATATAGTATTAAATGTGAATTATGAAGAGTGACAATCGGTATTGACATGCGGATGGAGAATAGCGAGAATGGCCTGAGATGTGATGAGTGGCGCTACTTCTGAGGAGTGGTTCACCGGGTTCCCCAAAAGGGACTCTTCGACGCCCAAATTAGCGACGGCGTCAAATCCAACGCAAAAGCGTTTAGGATCATGCCATCGTCCCATCATTGAACTCGTAGCAAAGGATGACAATGGATTATTTAACCATTCATGAAGCTGCCGAAATACTCAAGGCCCACACCAACACCGTTTACAAGATGTGCAGACAAGGTGTGCTCCCTGCTGTGAAGATCGGCAAGGAATGGCGAATTCACAGCGAGAAATTCGCTGAGTTTATGGAACGCGGCGTCTTTGCGAGAACAGAGGTCGGGGCCTGGCCCCATGACTCGCTAAAAGAGATGCTCCAAAACGGGCATGTGTTGGGTTTGTTCGCTGACCCTCAAGACATCTGGGAATTTGAGAAGAGTTTTTTTCTGTCTGCGCCCAAAGCAGGCTATCGATTGCTGAAAGCCTGTTGGTGGCAGAAGCCGGATGAAGTGCGTGCACAGCTCGTGGCGGCTGGCCTGTCGATTTCAGAACTGGAACGTCAGGGAAGTCTTGTCATCCTCGATTTGGCGAGTATTTTTGAGACTTCCGGCCCTGTTGCTGCAGCCGGAGAGTGGTTCAAAACAATAATAGAGGCCCTTGATAGTGGGTACAAAGGAGTTTTCGGCTGCGGTTCTCCCCATTTCGGTTGCTGCGGCGGCAGCCAAAACCTTATGGAATTCGAGCGGGCTTTGGATCAGATGCTCAAGGGTCTTCCCGTCACTGGAATATGTTCTTACACCTTACCGACTGACTATTCTCGGGATCTCAACATCGTGTTGAACCTGATGGAAACCCACGACCGTTTTTTCATTCGAACGAATGAAAAAGAGGTCTTTGCACAAATCACCAGAGTAGTCCCCGGATCTTCTCTGCACAAGCACGGCAGGTGAAACGGAAGGGTCTTCATGCCGGTTGTCCATGGAATAAGAATTCATGTGGATGTTGGGCAAATCCTGAGATGTGAGGGACATACAGGTCATGAGATGATTGTGGACACTGCCGGCTGGGCAGCAAGGAGGGTTTGTGAATTGGCTGAACCGGTCGCCACCTACCGATTCATTAAAGTTAAGGGAGTTTCAGGCCGCAAACTGGTAGTGGAGGAAAGGCAACTAACCATAGGTCCTCTAGTCAGGCTCTTGAAGCCGGCTGAGGAAATTCTCGTGGGAATCTGCACTCTAGGGTCTGGCGTGGAGACAGAGGTCCGGAAATTACAGGATTCCGGACAATTTCTGGAATCGTACTTGCTTAATTCTGCTGCTTTCGTGGGGTTGGACTGCGCAGCACTGGAATTAAGATCGCTCGCAGAAACTGAAGCATCCCAGAGAGGCTGGGGTCTCAGTGCGGCCTTATCTCCAGGCGCGGTCGCCGGCTGGGACCTCTCGGACCAATCCGCATTATGCTCCTTGGTGGATCTAGCCGCTGCAGGAGTGGAGCTTAGTCCGTCACAACTTCTCAAACCGCGATTTTCGTTGTCCGTGTTGATCGGTCTTGGAAAAGGGTATGGGGCGCACCGGGTGAGCGGCACCTGCGCATATTGTAGCCTAGGGAAGAGTTGTCAGTATCGTGCCGCTGACCGCTAACGCAGATTGTCCCACTTTCGTCTGACTAAATTGGACCTTGTTTGATCGTCATACCTGCGGCTTCACTTTCCGTCTGTTCGACTTGCAATCGGAGTTCTAAAAGTTCCTCGTGTACAATATCTCTCCTCATGCGTGAAAAATCCCGGCAGCTTAAAAGCATAAGATGTGTTGATCGTATTTCAATCCTTTAAGGAGAAAAGGTTTGCGCGAAAATTTAAGCAGGGTATTATCTAGAAGTATGAACCCGAAGCGGGTTTATCTGGAAATCGTCTAAACATAATCTGGGCGGCGAGGACGAACGGCAACATGCGGCAGAACAGACTCACAGTGACAGGTGCGGTGCCTGCTAATTCCCACGAGGGCAGCCGCTCCGAGGTCTTGGCCGATTACCTCCTTTCGGGGTGGGGACAGCGACTAGTGACTCCTGTTCGCCAAGATGATTACGGCATCGACCTTTACTGCACACTGACTGAGCGAGTAGAACGTCGCGCCTTGGTTCGCGACTACTTTAGTGAAAGTTATTGGAAATACTGGATTCCGGCCTTCGCCGGAATGACGGCCTGATTACACAGGACTTGTGTAGTGGCTTTCTAACTCAGGACACTAAAGGGCTTTCTAAATGAACGGCTCTTGCGTTGCTTACGGAAAGTGTTCGAATGCCGGGTCAGGCTGGATCGCGAAAACTGTGATCTGCAGCGGATGGGCCTGCTTCGTTTCCGCATGCCGCATCCCTACGGAGTAAATGAGCTACCAGCGTCCATCGGCGAGATGGGCAATGTAACTCCCACTCAGGCACAGCTGCGGCGAGCAATTCTGGCGACGGCAGAGGCAATCGAATGCATCAGTGGACAGCTCGGTAGGGTCTGTGACCGGGGTGCGGCTCTATGGGTCGGGCTTGCAGTCGATCATCTCCAGACAAAGCATGGAGATGTTTTCAAACAGCTACCCCGCCGGAGACGCCGCTAACCGGCAGATCTTGGCCATATCGCATGTGGAGGACTTAACGACGCACTTGGCGACGATAGAAGCGACTATATGTACGAAGGGTTAGAGAGGCTTCAAAAAGAAATCATGAAGATTGAACCGATTCAAAAGTACCTTCTCGATAAAGCTGCTGACCAACAACGAGTGGATGGGGATAGCCCTTGGAATCGAGATTGCCCAACGGCCTACAGCCTCGCGCCTCTGGCCAGATCAAGTGGTTGCCAACACTAAATATGTCACGGGCGTCTCGAACGGAGAGATTCGAGAATTTCCAGAAGGTTAACACTCAACTCACTCCCGCCCAACCATCACCCCTCCAACCCATCGAACAAGCCGGCGACCTCCTCCTCACTTAACTCTCTAAACGCCGCCGGCTTATCGATGTACTTCCGCCCCTTTCACCGCCCCGTTACACACTTTTCTTGAGGTAAGTCCCGACTCTCGACAACAAAATAGAAGGATCGACCGGCTTTTCTATGTAGTCGCTGACCTTCAACTGCAAACCGGTGCCCAGTTGGTAGCGGCGGCGGCCGGCGTCTTCCCTCACCGATGTCAGTATGATTATGGGAATGTTGCTGAGTTTGGCCCATCTGGGGTCTTGAAGCTCCTCGCAGACCGCAAAACCATCCATCTTGGGCATCATAAGATCCAGGATCATCAAGTCCGGCTTTTCCGACCTGAGCTTGGCCAGCCCCTCCCGGCCATCCCTGGCGGTGACCACGGTATAATCATGGGTCATCAGCACCACACTCATTGCTTCGAGGATATCCGGGTCGTCATCGACGAGCAATATCTTTGCTTTCTGCTCCATCTCATCTCCCATCTTTTAAACTTCAGGTCTTGGCAAAAGGCCCGCTTGCTCCACGATAACCGGTACTATATCTTCCCAGCCCACCGCCATTATATGGATTCCGTGAACCTCCGGGATCTCCATGATCCGCTCGACGATCTCAAGGCTTATCTTCAATCCCTCTTCCTTGACGTCGCTGCTCTGCTCCAACCTTGTAACCACCTCATCGGGCACGGTGACCCCTGAGACGTAGTCCCTCATGTAGCGGGCCATACCTGCAGATTTCACCGGTATGATTCCTGCCATAATGTGTACCTGCTCGTCAAGCCCATGTTCCTTGATCGACTTCATCCACTTCTCGAACTTGGCAACGTCGAACACCGCCTGAGTCTGGATGAAATCGACGCCGGCCTTAACCTTTCTCGCCAGCCTGAACACGCGGTATTCGAAAGGATCTGCGAAGGGGTTCTCGACGGCCCCGATAAACATAGGGAGCTCTCCGTTCACAGCCTCGCCGCAGATGAATTTGTGCTCATCTCGCATTTTTCTAATTGTGTCGATGAGTTGTACCGAATCCAGGTCGTAGACCCCCTTGGCGGTGGGATGGTTTCCAAAGGACTGGTAATCCCCCGAGAGGCAGAGAATATTGCCTATGCCCATCGCCACCGCTCCCAGGATATCGCTTTGTATGGCGATGCGGTTGCGGTCGCGGACAACCATCTGCAGCACCGGGTCGACTCCCACCCGCTTGAGCAGCGTGCATCCGGCGAGGCTGCACATTCTGACTATGGCGGTCTGATTGTCGGTTATATTTACGGCGTCGGTGAAATTCCTTAGTTTTTCGCCCTTTTTCAACACTCCCGAAGTTCCCGCCCCTTTGGGAGGACCTATTTCGGCAGTAACAGCGAACCTTCCGCTCTCCAGCACTTTCTTGAGATTAGTTCCTGCTTTCATGGCTGGACATCTCCTCTTTCTTCCCAGTGTCGGGCTTGACTGTCCCCTTGGGCAGAGTAAAGGTAAACTTGGCGCCTTTTTCGGATTCAGGATAGGGGCTTTCAGCCCATATGCGCCCACCATGAGCCTCAATGATCCGTTTGGCATTGGACAGGCCTACGCCGGCCCCGCCCCCTATCGGGGCATCCCTGCCTCGATAGAAATCGTCGAAGATCCTGTGAATCTCGTCGCCGGCAATGCCCGGCCCGTTATCCATAACCGCTATAACTACGTTTTGATCCTGATCGTCGTCCGTAATTCTCAGGGTAATCTTGCCGCCTGTCTCAGTGAACTTGATTGCGTTGCCGAGCAGGTTGATAAGCGCCTGCTGCAAGCGGGGCTGCTCTCCCGGGACAGCCGGAGGTTCCGTGTTCCAATCGGCCACCAGCTCTATGTCCTTCCCGGCAGCCAGAGGCCTCACGTTCTCAATGGCATTATTAGCTATCTCTAAAATTGAGACTGCTTCTCGTTGCGTGTAATCGGACTCGGTGCGGGTTATGTCGAAGATGTCGTCGATCTGGGATACCAGCCCCTTGATCCTTTCACCGGCCCGGAGCAGCAATCTTTGCTGCTGCTCGCCTATTTCCCCTGAATAGCCGCCCAGAATCACCTGGTGCAGGCTTTGTATGGCAGCGAGCGGACCCTTCAGGTCGTGGGACGCAGTCGACAACATGGTGGCCAGTATCTCCGTGGTGCGGGAAAGCCGGGAGCGCGCCACCTCGATCAGCTTCACCGTCACGCGAAGACCTGACGCGGGATCATCTGCGAAAAGACCGTCGACGGCCCGCCGGTCTACAACCAGCGCCGTGGTCTTTTCCACCGCATAAGCTGAAGCAAGGTATGTCTGTGAACCAAGCCCTGCCGACCATCCTACGAATTCACCCCGGTGGGCCGCCGCAATGGTAGCGCAACGGCGCCTTTGGCGGCCCAGAAGGCTCACCTCCACTGCCAGCGTTCCTTGGAGGACAATGTATAGTTTGTCAGCCGGGTCGCCTTCGCGGAACAGTATGTCGCCGGTCTCGAAGGTCATTTTGCGGCTGAGCAGGGCAATCTTGTCCCTCTGTTCGTCGCTCAGGTCACTGAAAAGATCGGATTTCCCAAGCGCTTTCCTGATGGCGGCGGTTGACAATCCACTCCTCCCTTACTGTTTTTCTACCGGTGGGGTTGGAGGGCCGCCGGTTAGACTGACGCCCCAGTTCTTGGGCGGTACGATATCCGTCATCCGGTCCAGTCTGCCGATTTTGGCGAGCCGGTCTAATATCAGTTGCCATCCGCAGGGCAGGTCGCTTGAGACCTCGCACTTCCCGGCCACCGATCCGCCGCACGGTCCATGGAGTATCTGCTTGGCGCACCTGGCGATAGGGCAGATCCCGCCGGTATATTCCAGCATGCACTGGCCGCACTCCTGGCACCGCTCCCCATCGCGCCATTCCCCATGACGGCCGCCAAGGGAGACGGTATTGCAGCCGGGGTGCACCACCCTGTCCACTACCGACGCCACGGCCTGGACCCCAATGCCGCAACACAGCATCAGCAGGGAGTCGGAGTCCACCACCTTGTTCTCGTGCGCCTGGAGGGTCATCCTGGTGAGTTGCTCGTTGCAGGCGAAATCGATGAGGGAGATACCGGTAATCGTTTTGCCTTCTCCCTCCAGCTTCTGTTTCATCTCCAGCGCCTGTTTCTCGCCCCCGGTTTGACATCCCTCCGCACAACCCCTGCAGCCCACAATGAACACCTTTTCTTCGCCGCTGAGGTACGAGAGGATCTCTTCGATAGGTTTCTGTTCACTGATAAGCATGTCAATCCCTCATCTAGCCAGTTTCCTGGTCTGGAGTAACCTCTTTCAATACTATCTTGACGACGTCGGAGATGCGGCCCCGGAGTTCCTCCGAAAGCTCCATTCCCCATGCTACCTCTTTTGGCTCAACTCCGATGATGACGGTCCTGCCGGGCTTGTGGCCGGCAATCTCGCTCAGCTTGAGGCTGTCCACAAAGTTGAGCTGGTGGATTGAGGTCATCAGGCAGGTTTCGAACTCAACGTCTTCCGGGCTGAATTTGTATATGGCTCCAGGCTCACCGCCCCCGTAGACGGCGTCTATAACCACCAACACGCTTACCGGCTCATCCCCCTGCCAGCAATCGGGAACGGTTCCGGCTTCGATGATTTCCAACGGAAAGTTCAAGGTCCGTCCGGCCAATTCCCGGGCAGCGTGCACTCCAATCCCTTCATCCTTGAGCAGTTCGTTGCCCACTCCCAGAACCACCACTCTGCCTGTTCGCTCTTTATACCGTGTTGCGTTCGAGACCGGGCGGGGGTTTATTTGACGTAGAAAAGCCCCGCCCCTACGTTCATTACCGCGCGATTTATCCGTAGGGGAGGGCTTTATGCCCTCCCTGAGCGTCAGACCTGAATGTAACTCCGTATTACTCATTTGAGCTATCCTACACGAAACCTGGTGAGCGTTCTTCCCTTGGGCGTCATCACATGAATCGCGCACGCGAGGCAGGGGTCGAAAGACCTGACGATGCGCACCAGCTCGAAAGGATTGGCCTCGTCCCTCACCTTGGTCCCGATAAGGGCCTGTTCCAAAGGTCCCGGCTGCCCCTGGTCATCCTGCGGCGACATATTCCAGGTGCTGGGCACTACGCACTGATACTTGCTGATCCGTTTGTTCTTGATCTCTATCCAATGGCCCAGGGCGCCCCGGGCCCCGTCAACCAGTCCCATTCCCTGCGACTCGTCGGGGATTTCGTAAGGGACGTACACAGGTTCTCCCGGCTTGAGCTGGAGCAGCCATTCGCCCATGGAATCGGCCACTACTTTTGCGCACAGGGCGCGCGCCAGGTGCCGTCCAAGAACGGAGAACAGCGCTTGGGGGCCGATTGCGGCAGCGGATAGAGCCGAATCCACCAGCGCCTTGACCGCAGGCTGTCCGGAAAGATAGCTGGCCAGCACCCTGGCCAGAGGTCCCACTTCGTAGACCTTGCCTTCGTATCTCGGCGCCTTGACCCACGAGTAGCCCTTGTCCCAATTCTCTGTTGGGACGGTCAATCCTTCGGCCGGTTTGAGACCGGTGGTGGAATCCTCATACCAGGAATTGGCTACGTACTCGGCGATCTTGGCCGGATCGACCGGATTCAGCTTCAGGCCGGCGGAGACCGTTCCTTGTTGCATAAGCCGGTTTCTTCCGAGGTAGTCGGCACCGGCGCCATCGAGGTCGTAGTTGCCGTAGGAGAGCAGGTTGCCGCAGCCGCGCCCTATTTCGAAGTAGTCGCCATAGGTCTTGGCGACGGCGAATACATCGGGTAGATAGACGTTGTCGATGAAGTCCTTTATTTCGTTGAGCCTCCACAGGAATGAAGCTATTTTGTCCACTGTGGGCGCCACGGTAACGCCGCCGGGAACCACCGCCGGGTTGTGCGGCATCCTGCCCCCGAAAATAGCCAGCATCTCCTGCCCCTTGCGCCGCACGGTAAGCGCCTGCACATAGTGGCCCACAAGTTCCTGGTCCACCTCGGCCGGAAAACGGTAGTCCCCTTCGTAGCGCGGTACGAAAGGCCCAAGCTCTCCCCGCTCGATGAATGCTTTCACGGCGTTCAAGGAGCTATCTTTGCCGTCATAAGCGGCGACCTTGGTCACATCCACGTAGTCCAAAGCTGCAAGGTGATAAAAATGAAGGATGTGATCCGAGAGGTGAGCTGCGCCCAGAATCAGATTGCGGAGAATCCTGCCGTTGTCCGGTATCTTGTCGGCTATGCCGAAGGCACTGTCAAGGTTTAAGGTGGCGGCTATGGAGTGGCTTGTCGGACATACGCCGCAAATGCGTTGAGTTATCGCCTGTGCGTCACGCGGGTCCCGGCCCTGGAGAATAAGCTCGATACCCCGGAAAAGAGTACCTGTGCTCTTAGCTTCCTTTACTGTGCCGTTGTCCAGGTATGCTTCAACCTTGAGGTGTCCTTCTATACGAGTAATGGGGTCTAACAAAATGCGGTTCATTTGTCCAAACCTCCTCTACTTGCTGGCGCCAATGTTGGGTAATCCGACGTCCGGGGCCTTCTGATATAAAGGTGAGACCAGGTCGGGGAAGCCGGGGCTGCAGCAGCCGATACACATTCCACCGCACCCCACGCACCAGTTGGTCCCGCCGTTCCACAGCCTGACGGGGCAGTCGGCATGGGTCACCGGCCCCTTGCAGCCTAACTCGTAAAGGCATCCCTCGTCGCTGAGCTTTTTGGCAAACTTTTTCTCATCATAGTATGCCCTGCGTTGGCAATTCTCGTGTATGAGATTGCCATAGAATGTCTTGAGGCGCCCGAACTCATCCAAATCCTCGGGTTTGGGCAAACCCATGAGTAAAACGCTTGCCACGGTCCCCATGAACCAATCGGGATGAGGCGGACAGCCCGGGACGTTTATCAACGGAGTACTGATCCCGGCCAACGGAAAAACTCCGCTACGCTTACGCATTTGGCAACATTCGGGGCTGCGGCGGCGATGCCGCCGTAAGCGGCGCAGGTTCCCAGGGCAATTACCGCCAGAGCGTCAGCGCCAAGCTCCGCCACTCTATCGGCGATCGGAACGATTGCGCCGTTCCTCTCTCCGAGGCTGCAGAACCTCCCGTTGCCAATGGTGGGTATCGCCCCTTCCGCTACCAGGATGTACCCACCTTTATGCTGCTTCGGTGTGCTTTCCAAGACTGCGATGATTTGTTCCCCGCTGCCCGCCATCACGGTGGCATGGAATCTCAGGCTGACATGTTTGCCGGGGAGGATTTCATCGATGAGCAAATTCTTGATGCTGGGGCTTACCGAGTTGAGGACTGAGACGGGGCACCCAGTGCAGGTAGCCGCCTGGAGCCAAATAACTGGATACTCAAGGGTCTTCGCCATTACTGCTCTCCTTGTAACGACTTCGGCATACGATTGATAGCCCCTGGCGTCTGTCCAGGGCCGTCACGAATCACAAGCGAGCTTACGAAAAACCGGCAACAAGGAAGAAGACTACTGCGCAGTAACAGACACTGATTTAGATGAATGTGGTCTTAAGAAGTGGGATTTTGCCGGTGCGCGTTTAGGAGCAATCCGCGTGCCAGCGGGCTTTGCAGGTGCGGTAAAATATAATACAAGTGATTTTGATGACTTACAAAATCCATCAGGAGGGGCTGAGGTATTGGCGCGGTGCTAGTGAAACTAAAATAAGACAATCTGAAACAATAAGTGGACAGTAGGGCAGGGCTTTGGGCGAAACAAGCGGGGCAAATGAATCATCACAAGAAGATGTCATTTCAGGATGAGTATCGCCTCTTCTTGCGGAAACACAGTCTGGATTTTGATGAAGCTCATGTTTGGGATTAGCTGGACAATCGCGGCGATGTCAGATTTTATGTAACCCCTTCAGGGTAAAAAACGGGTTTTGTTTTTGTGGCCCGATCCCGGGGTGGCGTCCCGCGAGGCGCGGTACTGACCCCGGGCTGACTTATTAAGCCCCGACGGGGCTGCATAATATAGCCCAGGGTAAGCGTAGCGCCACCCTGGGTAGTGTGGACAAAACCACAAGCCATCCTTACCCTGAAGGGGTTTCATAAAATAAGGATTTCCAGGCGAATGCCTCAATCCCTGGCGCAGGTTCACATTCATCTAATCTTTTCAACAAAGAATCGGATGCCTTTCCTGGTTGACGATGAGTTCCTCAAGGAAATGCACGCCTATCTTGCCTCCATCATGAAGGCACACGAATGCCCCGCGCAGATTGTTGGCGGAACGGCTAATCACGTCCACATCCTTTGCGCTCTCTCAAGGTCTGCCACGATTGCCAAAGTTATAGGCGAAGCAAAACGGAATTCATCCAAATGGATAAAAACCAAGGGTGGCGACCTGGAATTATTTCAGTGGCAAAACGGATATGGGGCTTTTTCTGTGAGCTTCTCTAAGATAACGGAGGTCAGAGAATACATTGCCGATCAAATGAATCATCACAAGAAGATGTCATTTCAGGATGAGTATCGCCTCTTCTTGCGGAAACACAGTCTGGATTTTGATGAGGCTCATGTTTGGGATTAGCTGGACAATCGTGGCGATGTCAGATTTTATGTAACCCCTTCAGGGTAAAAAACGGGTTTTGTTTTTGCGGCCCGATCCCGGGGTGGCGTCCCGCGAGGCGCGAGACTGACCCCGGGCTGACTTATTAAGCCCCGACGGGGCAAGAGAATCAAGACCACAGCTACCCATTTGCCGGATTCCCCAAAAAAATACCCCCTGCGCTGGGGGGGCGCAGGGGGTATGAGCAATGATAAATATGTCGATACTTCTAAACGGGTTTCAGGCTGGTCAACTCTCCATCCGGAAACCCCGGATGAGATACTAACAGTTTCCAATTCGGAAAGGACCCTTTTCGGGACGGAAACTAACTAATCGTTGGCCGTGGATAAAGCCCCGCCCGTTCCACGATCTCCGGGACCTTTTCCTCCCATTCGATAGCCATAACGTGGAAACCGCGAACTCCCGGACATTCCTTGAGTTCCTGGATCTGTTCGACCGCCATGTTAATTCCTTCAGCCGCCACCTTGTCCTTGGGAACTCCCTGGAGCCGCTTGATTATATCATCGGGCACGTCCATGCCGGGTACCTTGCTCTTCATGTACCTGGCCATACCTATGGATTTCATTGGAGTGATTCCCGCCAGGATCGAGACCTTTTCATGAAGGCCGCGGTCTACGATCTGTCGCATCCACAGTTTGAATTTCTCCATGTTATAGATGCACTGCGTCTGAATAAACTGGGCGCCGGCAGCCACTTTCTTGGCCAGTCGCAGCACGCGGATTTCAAAGGGGTCCGCAAATGGGTTTTCCGCCGCTCCGATGAACATTCTGGGTGGCACGCTCATCTCATAGCCGCTCAGGAGCTTGCCTTCATCACGCATTTGCTTGACCGTCTGGATGAGTTGAGTGGAATCAAGGTCAAAAACATTGGCTGCGCCGGGGTGGTCGCCGAATCTTTGATGATCGCCCGTTAAGCAGAGCACGTTATTTATACCGAATGCTCCTGCTCCAAGAAGGTCACTCTGCAGGCCGATACGGTTTCGATCCCGTGTCGTCATCTGGAGCACCGGCTCAAATCCCATTTGCTTTATACGTATACAGGAAGCCAGACTAGACATGCGCACGACGGCAGTCTGATTGTCCGTGACGTTTATGACATCTACATAAGGGCCAACCAGTCTGGCTTTTTCGTCCACAACCGCGCCTTCAGCGCTTCGAGGGGGACCGCATTCGGAGGTGACCGCGAAATGTCCGGCTGCGAGGATACTCTCTAATTTACTTGGTGTTGTGACAGTCATATCTGCGACGCCTCCTTTACCAACTTGCGAGGTCCCCCGTCCCTGCTTGTCGACCAATCTTTTACGCTTGTCGGTTCCTCAAAGCGCTTGAGCTCTCCGAGTTCTTTGAGCCGCTCGTAGATCAGTTGCCATCCGCAGGGCACTTCCTTGTCGATCTCGCAGGTTCCATTCGAAGAGCCGCCGCATGGGCCATTGAGTATGCGCTTGGAACACCTGGCGACCGGGCAGATACCGCCGGTGCTGGCTAGAATACATGAGCCGCATGCCTGGCATCGTTCACTCCAGACACCCTTTTCATCAGTTACTCCGATAAAGCACGTATCTACACCGGGGAAAATGCGCATCTTGCCGTACATCTCGGCCATGAACTGCACTCCGGCGCCACAGGCTATGGAAACCACGCCGTCATAGGCGCCGATGCGATCCTTGAGTTCAGCCAGATATTCCTTATCGCACTGCCGGGTCAGGCTTATTTCGCCAATTTCGATCTTTTTCTGCTGATTGCTAAAATACATGCGCAGAGCGGAGGCGAGGATTTCCACCTCTTTCAGACCCCCTGCTTCGCAGACTGCGACGCATCCATTGCAACCAGCCACAAGGACATTGTCCAAGCCCTTTATTTCGTTGATTATTTCTTCAATCGGCTTAGGTTTCGCCATTATCATGCGGCTTTCTCCTTGCTTTCCCCATGAACTCTTAAGGGGTTGGGGCCGAGCTGCCGGATTTTTTCGGTCATCTCGCGGCTGATTTCTGCAAACCGCGGTCCTTCACCGGAGGATAAGTTGTACATGGCAACCCGGTCGGGTTCCATGCCAATGCTTTCGAGAAGCTGCCGCACGTAAGTAACTCGTCTTTTCGCTCTAAGATTGCCCGCCTGAAAATGGCAATCGCCTTCCATGCATCCAGCCACGAAAACTCCGTCAGCACCTTTCTCTATCGCTTTCATAAGGTGGATAATCGCAACTCTGCCGGTGCACGGCACTTTAACTATCCGGATGTTGCTCGGATACTCCAATCTCATCGAACCTGCCAGGTCCGCCGCAGAATACGCTCAAAACGTGCAGCAGAAGGCAACTATGACCGGTTCAAAGTTTTCCATCACATTGCTCCTTCCAGAAGGACTTCCACCTTTATCATGATCTGGTCGTCAGTATAATGGCCCAGTGAAATTGCCTTGGCCGGACACTCCGAGACGCAGATGCCGCATCCCTGGCAAAGCGCCTCGTTTATCTCCGATACGTCATTTTCGTTGATATGCGGAACACCGTATGGGCAGGCTCGCACACACACCAGACAGGCGGCGCAAAGATTCGGTTGGACCTCGGCAACAACGCCTCCAACAGTCACTTCCTTTGCCGAAAGGAAGGAAGCCGCCCTGGCGGCTGCCGCCATTGCCTGGGCTATGCTCTCGGACATCAGTTTGGGACTGTGGGCGGTCCCGCACAGGTAAATACCCTCAGATGCGAAATCAACCGGTCTCAACTTGACGTGCGCCTCGATGAAGAACCCCTCGGGATTGCGAGGAACCTTCAGAATCGTGGCAAGCGCCTCGTTTTCTTCAGGCAGTGTGGCAGCGCTGAGGACCACCGCGTCGGCGCTCATCTGTACTTGCCTCCGCAGCACATGGTCCATAAAGGAGACGGTGAGCTGCCCGTTGCCGTCCCGGGTTATTTCCGGCGGGTTTTTTTCTTCGAACCTGACGAAAAGAACGCCGTTCTGCCTGGCCTTGGTGTAGTAGTCTTCGAGTACCCCGTAAGTGCGCATATCCCGGTAGAGGACGACGACGTCCATCTCAGGATTTAACTGCTTTAGCTCCAGAGCATGTTTGACGGCGCCCTGGCAGCAGATCCTGCTGCAATTGGGGTTTTCCTCGTTGCGCGAGCCTACGCACTGAATCATGACAGCCCGGTTCCATTTCGAAACCTCACCGGGGTTATTCTTGGCCAATTGCCCCAACTCGACTTGCGTCATGACACGGTCGGACTCGCCGTACATATATTCTTTCGGTTCGTATTCGTGAGCGCCGGTGGCGACAATAATGACGCCATGGTTGATTTCCTTTGGGCCTCCAGCGCCGTTTTCGATCCGTGATACGAAATTGCCCTTGTATCCCGAAACCCCGGTCAGGCGTGCTCCGGTCAATACCTCGATCTTGCTGTTCTCTCTTACTTCCGAGGTGAGCTTGTCGAGATATTCGGAGACGTTGAGACCCTCAATGGTATGCGGAATATTCCTGGCCATTCCTCCAAGCTCGGCATTTTTTTCGACGATTATCGCTTCGAAGCCCTGCCGGGCAAGGCCCAGGGCCGCAGTCATTCCGGCTACGCCGCCTCCGATTACGAGGGCGCGTGGATTGACAGTAAGAGACTTCTCGATCAGCGGTTGGAGTAGAGAAGCGCGCGCCACCGACATGCGAACGAGGTCTTTGGCCTTTTCTGTCGCAAGTACCGGTTCTTGCTTGTGCACCCAGGAATCCTGGTCGCGGATATTGGCCATCTCAAACAAATATTTATTGAGGCCGCAGTCCTTGAGGGTCTCCTGGAAGAGGGGCTCGTGCGTGCGTGGCGAGCAGGCCGCCACCACAACCCGGCTTAGCCTGTTTTCCTTTATGATCTCCTTCACCTTCTCCTGGCTGTCCTGAGAGCAGGTGAAGAGATAGTCGGTGGTGTAGACCACGTTCGGTAGAGTTGCCGCGTACTTGGCAACTTCCTTTACGTCCACCACCGAAGCGATGTTTATGCCGCAGTTGCAAACGAAAACGCCGATTCGTGGCGCCTCATCCGAGAAGTCCAGTTCCGGGGGGACTTCCCTCACCTTGACCTGCGAACCTCTTGCAGGGGCAAGATCGATAGCCGCTGCGCAGGCTGCTGCGCTCGCTTCCATGACTGAGGATGGAATGTCTTTGGGGCCCTGGAAAAGACCGCAGACGTACATTCCCGGACGTGAGGAGTTTACCGGCGAAAACCCGTTGGTTTGAGCGAAATTGTGATCGGTTAGATCGATGCCCATTCGTTTTGCCAGTTCGACGGTCTCGGGTGTCGTCTCCACACCTACAGAGAGAACAACCATATCGAACTGTTCCGAAAGCTGCTCTCCGGCCTCATTGGTGTACTGGATCGACAAGCCGTCGCTGCCCGAAACGGGGTCCACCGTGTGCACACGCGAGCGGATGAACCGGACTCCATACTTGTCCTTTGCCCTGTTGTAGTATTTCTCGAAGTCCTTTCCGTAAGTGCGCATGTCCATATAGAAAATGGCGGTGTCGAGGCCGTTGGGACAATGCTCCTTGGCGACCATCGACTCCTTTATGGCGTACATGCAGCAAACACCCGAGCAATACGTATGGGCGCCGTGCTGCCGGTCTCTTGATCCCACGCATTGTATCCAGGCAATCTTTTTGGGCTCCTGGTGGTCCGAAGGGCGCACGAGGTGCCCCTGAGTCGGTCCGGAGGGCGAAAGATAGCGTTCGAATTCCATCGAGGTAACCACATTCGGGAATCTCGCATATGCGTGTGTATCGAGCTTGGTTGGATCGAAAGGTTGGAAGCCGGGCGCGGCGATGATTGCGCCCACGTTTAGCTCCAGCGCTTTGGGCTGTTGCTCGTGATCGATAGCCTTCGCAAGGCATGCCTCGACACACTGATAGCATTCGGAACACACGCCGCAGCTAAGGCAGCGCGCCGCTTCGGCCCTCACCTGCTCTTCGGTGAACCCGAGCTGCACTTCTTCGAAATTGCCGGCGCGGATCTTCGGAGACATAACGGGCATACGCGCGCGCGCAATTCTATCATAGCCTTCGGTCGCAACTTCCTGGACCGCTTGCCATTCCTTTTCGCGCCCGGCGCTTAGATCTTCCCCGCAGATGTATCGGCCAATCGAAATTGCTGCCTGCTTGCCGGCGGCAATTGCTTCGATCACCGTCCTTGGTCCGGTCACCGCATCCCCGCCCGCAAAAATGTCGGGATCGTGGGTCTGCAGGGTGAGCGGGTCGATTTTCATCGTGCCCCATTCGGTAAGCCGGCAGGCGCACTCTTCGGTAAGACACGCCCAGTCGGATTCCTGGCCGATCGCTGGAACGACCGCGTCCACTTCCATGATGAACTCGGACCCCACAACGGCCACCGGCCGCCTTCGTCCGCTTGCATCAGGCTCTCCCAGCTCCATCCTCACGCATTCAACAGCCTTCACCCGCCCGTTTTCCCCGATAATCCGCCCGGGGTTGGTGAGGGTCATGATTTCGATGCCTTCTTCGCGGCACTCGTGGATCTCTTCCTCGTTGGCGGGCATTTCCTTCTCGCTTCTGCGATAGATGAGGAAAGGCTTTTTGGAACCATTGCGAAGGGCCGTTCGCACCGTGTCCATGGCAACGTTTCCGCCGCCTATTACCGCGACGCGATCGCCAAGGGGAACCTTTTTGCCAAGATTTATGTCTCTTAAATATTCAACGCCGGGGACCACCCCTTCGAGCTCTTCGCCCGGGATGCCGAGCGCTTTGCATTCCTGGGCGCCTATGCCCATAAAGAAGGCCTTGTACCCCTGGTCTCTCAACTGAGAGATGGTGAAGTCTTTGCCGATCTCCACCCCGGTTTTGAACTCAACGCCCATATCCCGTATGACCTGGATTTCGGCTTCGATCGTGTTTTTCGGGAGTCTGTAGGAAGGAATGCCAACGCTTAGCATTCCTCCGAGTATCGGAAGTTTTTCAAAAACCGTTACCTGGTAACCTTCTACCGCCAGGTAATAGGCGCACGATAAGCCCGCAGGACCCGAACCGATGATTGCGACCTTCTCGTCGCGTTTCTCTTTTATTTCCGGAACAAACCTGGTTTCGGAGCTCAAATCCATGTCTGCCAGAAAGCGCTTGATCGAATCGATCGCCACCGGCTCGTCGACTTCGCCTCTCATGCAGGCGGTCTCGCAGGGATGGTGGCAGACTCGGCCGCAGATCGCCGGCAGCGGGTTTTCTTCCTTGATAAGCTTTAGGGCTTCCTGATATTTGCCCTGAGCGGTCAAAGCCACATACCCCTGGACCGAAATGTGCGCAGGGCAGGTCGCCTTGCAAGGCGAGGTGCCGCGCTTTTCAATGGCAAACGCTCCCGGTACTGCCTGGGGGTACTTGCGGAATGCCGCCCGGCGGACATCCAGACCCTGGTTGTATTCATTGCTGCATTCAACGGGGCAGACTTTCGTGCATTCGCCGCAACCCGTACACTTGGAAGGGTCGACATAACGAGGCTTTTGCAAAAGCTCTACCGTGAAATTTCCCGGCTCTCCGCTGACTTGCTGAACTTCGGATAGGGGCAGCAGTTCGATGTTAAGGTGCCGGCCGACCTCGACCAGCTTGGGCGAAATGACTCACATCGCGCAGTCGTTTGTGGGGAAGGTTTTGTCGAGTTCCGACATCACCCCGCCGACGGCGGACGATTTTTCGACCAGATACACATAAAAACCGGTGTTGGCTAGATCGAGCGCCGCCTGCATGCCGGCGATCCCGCCGCCAACGACCATAACGGAACCTACAGGTCCACCTTTGTTGGTCTCCATGAATCTACACCTCTGAAATTATTGATGATTTTCCGCAATAACGCCAATAACGCTCAAAAGGCAAACGAATATTTCTCAGTCGACAACCTGGGTGGGATTGGAGCCATAAGAAGCTGAGCAGTGATTACAGAGCAACGTGAAGATCCCAGTGGTATTCCCTTTTGTGTGCAGCAGTGTAATATAGTTTAAAAGTATTGTTTGGGAAAGAGAAAAACGTATGTCATACGGAAATTGTCGGCATTAAGAATCTTTGCTGAAATACGCCTCATATCTTGACACGCCTGCCCCACGGTGGGAAAAGGAAAAAGCATTTACCGTTTTCAATTTTTATGTGCAAATTATCGAACAAATTTGCCCGGGTGGGGATTGTAAAATGAAAGAACCAGTCAGATTCATCGGAGCAGGTCCCGGCGACCCCGAGCTTATTACGGTAAAGGGGATGCGCTTTCTCCAGGAAGCCGATCGTGTGGTGTACACCGGTTCTCTCGTTCCGAGGACCCTTCTCGATTATTGCAGAAAAGACGTTAAGACCTATGACAGCGCATCCTTGACGCTCGCACAGACACACGCGCTTCTCAAGGAGGGCTATGAGGCCGGAGAGCGCGTCGTTCGGCTTCATACGGGGGACCCGAGCCTATATGGCGCGATCCATGAACAAATGACTCTTCTGGACCACGACAAGATTGAGCATGAGGTGGTGCCCGGGGTCTCGGCTGCTTTTGCCGCTGCTGCGGCAATGAAGCAGGAACTTACCATCCCGGAGATCTCTCAAACCGTGATCCTGACCCGGCTCGGAGGAAGGACTCCTGTGCCGGAAAAGGAAAAATTGGAAGCCCTTGCTTCCCATCGCGCCTCTATGGTGATTTACCTCAGCGTTCAGCATATCGAAAAGGTTGTTTCGGAACTCAAGGTGCATTATCCGGCCGATACGCCTGCTATAGTCGCCTACAGGGTTGGCTGGCCGGACCAGAAACTGATCCGGGGAACTCTGGAGAATATTGCCGGGAAGGTGCGGACCGGAAAAATCGAACGCCAGGCTATCATCCTCATTGGCGAGGTGTTCAAGATAAAGGCTCTGGCTGGAGGAAAGAACAAGAGATCCAAGCTCTATGACGAAACGTTCGATCACCAATTCAGGGAAGCCGCAAAACCCGAGTAATCCGAAGACTGCGATTTTCGCCCTGACCCGCAATGGTGCTGAACTTGCGGCCCGGATAAGCGCGTTTATCCCCGGCAGCGCTTGTCTTTGCAACTATCGTTACGCTTTGCCGGGGATGACTCTTTTCGGGCACATTTCCGAAGTTTTCCCGACTGCCTGGGGCGAATGTGACTCGATCATCTGCATAATGGGTTGCGGAATAGCGGTCCGAATGGTTGCTCCTCTGCTTGAAGACAAGACGGTAGACCCGGCGGTTGTCGTTTTGGACCAGGATGGCCGCTTTGCCATAAGCCTCGTTTCGGGTCATATCGGCGGGGCCAACGAACTGGCGAGAAAAGTTGCTTCGATCACCGGCGGCCAGGCCGTCATAACTACGGCTTCCGACCTCCAGGACAAGCCCGCCATAGACTTGGCCGCTAAGAGTGCGGGCCTGCGAATCGAAAACAGCGCAATGCTGAGCAGGATACAGGCTGCCATCCTCGACCAGGAGCCTCTCTGGATATTCGATCCCGACCGGCTTCTGTTGAAGCATCTGCCGGCGGATCACGGTTTGCGGGAGATAAGCCAAAGCGGGGACCTCGGTTCTCTTCGAGAAAGTCTCGGGATATGGGTTTCTGAATTACTCTCCCCACGAGGTGTAAGATGCCTCAAGCTTCGGCCTGCCAACCTCGTGATCGGAGTCGGCTGCAACAGGGGAACCGCAGTTGAGGAAATCGTCGAATTTATCGGCAAAAAGCTTAAGGAAAACGGGCTTGCACCTCTTTCGATAAATCATTTCGCGACCCTGGATATTAAGTCCGACGAAAGCGGGCTTTTGGAAGCGGCAAGAGCATTCGACAGGCCCATTCACTTTTACCCCCGCAAAAAAATAGAGGGCATTGTCGTTCCGAACCCGTCGGAAACGGTTGCTCGGCATGTAGGAGCGAAAAGCGTATGCGAAGCAAGCGCCCTTTTGAGCGCAGGGACGAGGGAGTTGCTCGTGCCCAAACAGAAAGCCCGAAATTGCACCATGGCGGTCGCCAGGGTAAGCTCTCCATAATCAGCCTTGGGCCTGGATACAGTTCTTACATGGCCGGCGAAGCGCTCGACGCGCTACAGTCAGCGGAGATCGCGCTCGGGTATAAGACCTACCTGGATCTCATTCCCGGCCTTTTGCAGAACAAGACCGTCATTTCCAGCGGAATGAGAAAAGAGATGGAACGTTGTCAGGCGGCCATAGAGCATGCTTTGTGCGGCCGCAATGTCGCTCTGATCTCCAGCGGCGATGCCGGGATTTATGGCATGGCCGGGCTGGTTTTGGATATCTGTAGAGAGAAACGGCTCAATGTTTTGGAGTGGGATGCAAAAGATTTGAATGGGTCGCCTGGTTTTTTTCTGCGGGTAATCCCCGGAATTCCGGCTTTCAACGCGGCGGCTTCCCTTTTAGGCGCACCCCTCATGCACGATTTTGCTGCAGTGAGCCTTAGCGATCATCTGACTCCATGGGAGTTCATCGAAAAAAGAGTCTCCGCCGCAGCCGAGGCTGATTTCGTCCTCGCGATATACAATCCTCGGAGCAAGAGCAGGCCGGATTCGCTTGAAAAAGCGCGGCTGATCATTCTTCGCTATCGGTCCCCCGAAACTCCGGCGGCAATCGTGCGCCAGGCAATGCGCGAAGGGCAGTGGAAATGCGTGAGTACGGTCGGGAACCTCCCGGTTGACGAGGTGGACATGCAGTCGGTGGTAATCGTTGGAAATAGCCGGACCTATGTATGGAATGGCTGGATGGTTACTCCAAGAGGCTACCTGGACAAATATTCCATTGCCGCGCCATCCGTTGAATGTGGAAAGGATTGACTCGGTGCAGGGTGGGTACAGCATCGAGACTGTGTCGCAAATGTAGTGTTTTTCCTGTTTTTTATCGCCCTTTAAATCCCGGATGAGTCCTGGCCCTGAATAGTTTCGCTTACCGCAGAGAGGATTTTTTCAGTCGACTCCGGGCCCAGTCCAAGCCGTGTGGCGCTTTCCGTCTCATTAAGCTCAAGATCAGGTTTCCTTGTGGGACCTACTGAGAGTTTGTGGCAAATCAAGTTGGCCAGGCTGACGATTAGAGTAAGCTCCCGAACCTGGCCGGGCTGGTGGTGGTTTGCAATGGCCTCCTCAATATCGACAGTGAAACGCCATTGATCAGCGATTATTCCGCCCACATCGGCATGTGTGAAACCGAGCCTTCGCTGCTCGACTTCGAAGAACGCCCCACCGTCATTATAAACTTCCTCCATAATTTCTCGCATAATAGCGGGAGATCGCAAAAAGAGCGCCGTCTTGCCAACGTCGTGCATCAGTCCGGCGAGGTAAGCCTCCTCCTTGTGCTGAAAACCGATCTCGTCTGCTATTTTTCGGGCAGCAATGCCGCAGCCGACCGCATGCTCCCAGAGAAGCTTTTCAGAAAGACCCACATTCAAAAACATGCCTTTAAGGACCGCCGTCATGATGAGAGATCTGATGGTGTCGAATCCCATGAACATAACGGCGTCACGCAGAGTGGAGATAGACCGGGATGCCCCGTAGTACGGCGAATTTGCCACCTTAAGGATGCGAGCGGCAAGCGCTTGGTCTTTTATAATAAGTTCGTGAATCTCCCTCGGTGTAGAATCATCGTCTGAAAGCTTCTCCAGTACCCGGGCTGCGATATGGGGCATTGAGGGCAGATCTCCGGTAACCTCAACGATCCTGGCAGCCTTGGAGTTTTTAGCGCGTGCAGATGGGGTGTTTACCTCCGGGGTAACATGCGAACCTGTTGTCTTTTCAGGCGTCATCGTAACTCCGTCATTTTCGGTGAGTCTCTCTTTCGGATGTGACTCTTACCTAATCATTCGGCACGAGCGGAGATGAAGTTCAATAAAAACAGGACGCAATGCTTTTTTGAGACACTTTCAAATCTGAAATCAGTCAGTTGGGGAAAAGCCTGGATTCCGATGCCGAGACGGTGTCGCAAATGTAATGTTTTGCTTCAAAGCTTTTTTTGTTCACTGTGCGTCCTCACAGAAGATCGGACGCCGAACCAGAAGCATCTCACGCCGGCTCCGAGATTCAACGCGAACCCGATCATAGTGAGGGTTCACTCATCGCGGAGCGATGCTTCACTCCTCTTTTTCTTCGCTCGCTGCCCCCTCATTCGTATGGTCGGCCGGGTTAGACACCTCGCTATGAGATTCGGCTCGGGCAAGCCTCAGCGTGTACTCCTCTTGTGCCTGTTTTTTCTCCTGCCGTTCGCGCTTGAGTAGCCGGCGAGTTTTGAAATAAGGCTTTAATAATAGAACTATGCCGGCAATAAATCCGACCAGGGCCGAAAGCAGAATGACCACATACATATCGAGACTTGGCGGGCCGGCAGGATTGGTCTGATAGAAGTAAAGATTGAGCTTGAAGCTGACAGGTTGGGTCCAGGTCTGCATGTTCTGATAAACGAAAAGGCCGATGAAACAAAGTATAAGCAGAGTTACCAACACCTTAAAGAGCCTCATCTGAGCTCTCCTTCGTGAAATAGGGGTGAAGTTTCGAATATGATTGCTGTATATGTTCAGGAATACTGCGGATTTCGGCGACAGCAGCCATGAAATTAGTATCGCCGCGCCACCTGGGTACAATATGAAAGTGCAGATGTTCTTCGTAGCCTGCCCCGGCTTCCCGGCCCAGGTTCAAGCCGATATTGAATCCATCCGGGTGCATTACCTTTTGCAGTGCGCGCGTGGACCTTCTTACCCAGTCCATGAGGTCGCGATCCTCATCAGCGGTTAGTTGGTCCAAGCTTGATATGTGGCGCTTGGGGAAAACGAGCAGATGCCCGTTATTATACGGGAACCTGTTCATCATCGCCATTACGAGGTCGCCCCGGTAAAGGATAAGACGTTGCTCGTCGGATTGACCGTGGTACTCAGGGCAAAAAATACAGCCCGGCGGCTTTTTGCCAAGAATATACTCAATCCGCCATGGCGCCCAGAGCTTGCGCACCCCGACTGCTCCTTAATCTGAATGCCGGATCTGCAATACTTCGGCTTCGATGCTATCCTGAATTCTCACTATCCCGATGCTTTTCCCCGATGCTCCACGCCCGAGGAATAATGATCCGGGATTGAACCAGAGCAACCCGTCTTCGCGTAAAATCAGCGGCTGATGAGTGTGTCCGAAAAAAATGGCGTCAACGCCGGTGAACTCCCGCATGATCCTCTGACGGATTCCAACGGGTGATCCCCACCCATGAGTTATCCCCAGCCGAAATGGACCGGCCTTCACGACCTTCTTGGCAGGCAGCCGCTGCTGAATCAAATGATCATCCATATTTCCGGCGACGGCATCAAGCGGATACTGCTCCAGGTAGTTCAATATCTCGACCCTCTCCATGTCTCCCAGGTGAATCACCATATCGGCATCATCGCAGAATTGGGAGCACAAGGCCTTGAATTCGTCTGTTGCCTTGCCCAGGTGGGTGTCGGACATTACGACAATTTTTATCGCCCTTGACATGCCGGCCTCGATGGTGTCCCGGAATTGGCGCTCAATGTGCCCCACGCTGCACCTTAAAATTTCTACTATAGCAATGGACAGTGAAAAAACAAGGATTTTCAATCCTGAAGGGTTGTAGCCTAACGGGTTCCGTTTAGATCGGAAGTACCTCGATATTCCCCCAGATGCCTATCTTGTCTTTTATCAGGATCAAAACCGCTTCGATTGATGGGATCAGTGGAGCAAGCTCCAGGGCTTTGTCGATATCGGCGCGGGTTTTTACCATGTTGCCGAGCCGGGTTGCTGCGGCGTCCGCAAGAGCCGTGTCAGGCGAAATGATGGTTACGGCATCCGCTTTGCCAAAGCTCAACGAGTGACCGACAGTTCCCGATGAAGTGCAAATCCCGATCGGGAAACGCTCGGGGCCTAGTTTTACGCCTATTTTGCCGGTAAACGGAGAATCAGGTCCTGCGAAAATTCCTACGGTGGTTTCCTGCTGCAGGCGAAGGTAGCAGTCCCCGCCGTTTTCAACTATTACCGAATCGGAAAACGGTTCAAGGGCGACCCCGACCGCCTCGGCAATAGCGCCGGCCACGCTCGCCATCGGCCCCACCCCGGCGGTAAGCGCCGCCTTGAGCATCCGGCGGACCAGCGAAGGTGCGAGAGGGTCATCGGGAAGAGGCTCAAGGGATCGCAGGAAGTCTCCATGTGAGGCAATATACTGCTCCAGTTGAAGACGGCAGCTTAGAACCGCCTGCATCGCTTCTCTCTCGAGCTTTAGTCTCGCCCGGATCCAGAGATCGGTTTCCCGATACTTTACCTGGAAGCTTTCCAAACCCTTCGGGGCTTTATGTTGATAGCGGTAGAAACGGTGGGTTTCGGTGTACATCGCGTAATGGTTAACCGGAAAACGTGGGTCTCAATAATGTTGGGGGCCGGTTCGCGCGACGGGAAGAACATGTCACGCGGAGACTGATCATCGACAGGTCAAGGAGAGACGCGGGAACAGCAAAGATGCATTGGCTTGTTTTCTGGAAATGCCTCACGGGCATCGCTGCGAGAATGACCGGCAATCGCAACGCCCTATGGGGCGCAGCGTGATTGCGTCGTATATCGCTTCTTCTCTGCGCCTCCGCGTCTCCGCGTGATTCAAGCAGTTCTATTCCCATTCAATCGTACTTGGCGGCTTTGATGAAATATCGTAGACGACGCGGTTTACGCCTTTTACCTCATTTATGATCCGGTTTGAAATGCGTCCCAGAACCTCGTAAGGAAGTCTTGCCCAGTCCGCAGTCATGGCGTCCACGCTCTCCACCGCCCGAAGGGCGACAACCTGGTCATAGGTGCGCTCATCGCCCATGACCCCGACCGACCTGATCGGAAGCAGCACGGCAAAGGACTGCCATACATGCTCGTACCAGCCGGAGGCCTCGATTTCCTCCTGGATCACGGCGTCCGCCTCGCGTAGAATCTCAAGGTTTGCAGGGCTGAGCTCTCCAATGATCCTGATCGCCAGGCCCGGACCCGGAAAGGGGTGCCGCATGATGATCCTCTCGGGAAGGGCGAGTTCTCTTCCAACCAGCCGCACTTCGTCCTTGAAAAGCTCACGCAGCGGTTCGATCAGCTCCAGCTTCATCACCTCGGGCAAGCCCCCGACATTGTGGTGGGTCTTGATGGTGGCCGAGGGTCCCTTGAAGGATATGCTTTCGATCACGTCGGGGTAAAGCGTGCCTTGCGCTAAATAGCGGGCGTCCTTGATTCGTGCGGCCTCCCGCTCGAAGATTGTGATAAAAAGATTGCCGATTATCTTTCGTTTGCTCTCGGGGTCTGAAACTCCCCGCAAACGCTCGAGAAATTCAGCGGCCGCGTCAACGTAAATGAGATTTATTTGGAAATGGTCGCGGAATACTCTCTGTACGGTCTCGGCCTCGCCTTTTCGCAGAAGTCCATTATCGACGAAAACACAGTGAAGCCGCTCACCTATGGCATTGTGAAGAAGCACCGCTACTACCGATGAGTCCACGCCGCCGCTCAAAGCGCAGATTACATGACCGCTGCCGACTTTTTGGCGAATCGAGGCAATGGCCGATTCCACGAAAGATTTCATGGTCCAGGACGGGCGGCATTTACAGATGCGAAATAGAAAATTGTCCAGGATGTCCTTGCCGCAGGGCGTGTGAGCTACTTCCGGATGAAACTGCACCCCGTAGAGATGACGCTTCGAGTCAGCCATCGCGGCGGTAGGTGAATTATCGCTGTGAGCCGTTGTCTTGAAAGAAGGCGGGAGCTTTAGGATTCGGTCGCCGTGACTCATCCAGACTCGCACCCCTTCTTTTTCAATGCCGTAGAAAATATCTTCGGCCGTGTCGATCTCTATCGTGGCTGGGCCGTATTCGCGCCTTTGCGCCTTCTCAACCGTCCCTGCAAGCTGATGAGCCAACAGTTGCATGCCATAGCAAATGCCAAGCATGGGAATTCCGATCTCGAATATTTCCGGATCGGCCAAAGGCGCGCCTATGTCGTGCACGCTCGACGGCCCTCCTGAGAGGATAATTCCTTTCGGCTCGAAGTTTTTGATCGCATCCAGGCTCATATTGAAGGGATGGATCTCACAGAAGACGTGGCTTTCCCTAACCCGGCGTGCAATCAACTGGGTGGTCTGGGAGCCGAAATCGAGGATCAGTACCCGTTCCTGGTGCAAATGGTCCAACATGTTCCTGGGCTCCCCCGAGGGCTTACTTCAAATCCACCTGGTAGTTGGGCGCTTCTTTAGTGATGATGACATCATGAACATGGCTTTCACGAAGTCCTGCGCTCGAAATCCGGACCATTTTCGTTTTGATGCGAAGCTCGCTCAGGGTGGCGCACCCAAGGTAGCCCATGCCGGCCCGAAGCCCTCCGATCAGTTGGTGCACGATATCGGAAACCGGCCCGCGGTAGGGTACCCTTCCTTCAATTCCTTCTGGTACCAGCTTTTTGGGTTCGAACACGTCATCCTGAAAATAGCGGTCCTTGCTTCCTTCGCGCATGGCGCCAAGAGACCCCATTCCGCGGTAAACCTTATAGCTGCGCCCCTGGTAAAGAATGGTCTCACCGGGACTTTCGTCGGTCCCTGCGAACAGGCTGCCGATCATTACGCTGTCACCTCCGGCGGCCATGGCCTTAACGACGTCACCGCTGTACTTTACTCCGCCGTCGGCAATGATCGGTATCCCCTTTGCCCGGGCCACCCTGGCACACTCCATTATGGCGCTAACCTGCGGAACGCCGACTCCCGCCACGATTCTGGTCGTGCAGATCGAACCGGGCCCGACCCCTACCTTGATGCCATCCGCACCGGCTTTGATAAGGGCTTCCGCTCCATCGGCGGTGGCCACATTGCCCGCTATCACCTGGAGGCCTGCAAATTCGGCTCTGATGGTTTTCACCGCCTCCACGACGTTGCGGGAGTGACCGTGCGCGCTGTCCACAACGATCACATCAACGCCGGCGTTGCGTAAGGCGGTCGCCCTCGGCAGCATATCTCTGCCGATCCCCACGGCGGCGCCGACCCGAAGCCTGCCGAGATGATCTTTGCTGGCGTTCGGATACTTCGTTATCTTCATTATGTCCTTTATTGTGATGAGCCCTTTGAGCCGGCCGGCCTCATCGACCACCAGCAGTTTTTCGATTCTGTTTTTCTGAAGCAGCCTTTTCGAATCCTTCGAGCGAAATACCCAGAGGGGCGGTAATAAGATTTTCTTTGGTCATTATATCCGCGACCATGATTGTTCTGTCGGTTTCAAACCTGAGGTCCCTGTTGGTTATGATCCCTACGAGCTGGTCTCCCCTTACCACCGGTACCCCGGAAATACGGTACTTGGACATAAGATCGAAAACATCGCCGATCTGCTGGCCGGGGTCCACTGTGACCGGATCGACTATCATGCCGCTCTCTGATTTCTTGACCTTGTTTACCTCCTGTGCCTGCGCCGCGACGCTCATATTGCGGTGTATAATGCCGATTCCACCTTCGCGGGCCATGCTGATCGCCGTATCGGATTCGGTTACCGTATCCATGGCGGCGCTAACCAGGGGGATTCGCATATTGATCTCCCGGGTCAGCATAGTCACAACGTCGGTTTCAAGCGGCAACACTTCCGAGTAGTTGGGCAAAAGAGTGATATCATCGAATGTCAGTGCTTCTGGTATCTCAAAAACGGCCTTCTGCTCCATTTATTTTCTCCGAATCTTATGATCGCCGGATTAAATCTAATATTGTTGGCCTTTATCCCTTTTGCAGCCGCCATGTCAAGCCCGTTCTTAGGCAGGCGCCCCTGCTGGCGGAAAGCCCTGGTTCTTTCTCTACAAGTTCGATGAGAAGGCCTTCGAGCAGGCCCGCATCGCTCACATCAAATCGTTCCCGGCCAAAACAGGACAGAATTTCTGAAACTATAACAGCCCCGCCAAGGATTATCTCTTCCCGTCCGGGCTCCAGCCCCGCAATCAGCCGTCTTTGTGCCAGAGGCATTTGCGCCAGGGATTCTATCGTGCGGGAAAGCCACTCTTTGGTCAGCACCACTCCGTTTACCCGGTAAGAGACATAGCGCTCCATTCCTATATACATGGCCGCTAGAGTGCTAACCGTGCCGGCGGTCCCGATAAGCCGCAATCCCGAAAAAGGCATTATACTGGTACTATTAAGATTTTCATATAGCTGCTCTTTAGCGGAAATGATTTCACTTCTGGCCGAAAGCGCCGCCAGTTGGACAGACTCTGCGCCCGGCGGGTCGGTCTTAAGGTGTGCCTCGGTTAGCGTCGCCGCTCCAACTGGCCGGCTTGCATTCCTGATAGCAGTATCTTTTCCCGTCAGCACAAATTCGGTGCTCCCGCCGCCAACGTCAAAAGTGAGCAGATCGTTCCCGCTTTCGGGAAGCGCGCTCAGAATGCCCTTTGCGGAAAGTACCGCCTCAGTTTCCTCCGAAAGGATATTGCAGTCGATTCCGGTCTCGGCTGCAATTCTATCTAGTACGGCGCCGCAGTTTTTCGCGCGTCTGACAACCCCGGTAGCGCCGCAGGCTATCCTTGGCGCGCCATATTTCCGCAAAATGGCTGCGTACTCCTTAATGGCCGAAATGTTTCTCCGCTGCGCTTTTTCCGTGATCGCATCTGCTTCCTGAAAATCTTGCGCAAGCCGGGTCACCCTTCTTTCCGTGCGAACAGGGGCCAGTTGAGTCCCGCTCTTTCGCGCAATCAGCAACCGTGTGGTGTGAGACCCAATATCCAAGGCCGCGAAACAGTTTTCGGAAACTGATTGGACCAACTCTGTACTTTCCTTACTTGACATTGCCTTTCACTCGCCATTATTTTCTGTTTGTTTTCACATTTTTGACGCGTTCCCGGGATTGGGGCAAAATACCCGATCCCGCCATCTGTTTCTAAAATCAGATTGGGGCGGCAATGTCCACAAATTTCGCTTCTGTTGAGGAGACGATTCCGTTGATCCTGGAGATAAACCCAAAGCATCCGGAGCCGAGAAAAATCAAGAAAGTTGTCGAGATCCTGGCAAACGGAGGAATAATAGCCTATCCTACGGACACTTATTACGGGATTGGCTGTGACCTCTTTAATAAAGCTTCAATAGAAAAGATTTATCATTTGAAGCGCCGATCTCAGCACCAGCCCTTCAGTTTCATCTGCAGCGACCTGAAGAACATAAGCGAGTACGCCCAGGTGACAAATTACGCCTATAAAAACATGAAGCGGCTTTTGCCCGGACCGTACACTTTCGTGCTGGAAGGCTCCCGCATGGTGCCCCGTATCATGCTGACTAAAAGGCAAACAGTTGGAATTCGTGTCCCCGACCACCCGATCTGCCTGGCCATCGTCGAAACGCTGGGGCACCCTATAATCAGCACAAGTGCTGCGGACCCCGAAACCCGGGCGGTTTTGTCCACCCCGCGGGAGATCCAAGATAAAATCGGCCACGCCATCGATCTGATCGTGGATGGGGGAGTTGTGCCTGGTGTTCCATCCAGCGTCATTTCACTCATAGACGATACACCGGAAATCTTGCGGGAGGGCGCAGGAGACCTCTCCCTTTTTAGAACATAGGAGATGTGACTTTCCTGTCGTCTAATTTTGCGGGAGCATCACTATCGGTCGAAATCCGGGAGTTGGTATCTCAGGAAGGCCGATGAACCGTATATAATATCGCTCATCTTATCGCTAGCATCGCTTCCCAGTAAAAACTCCAAAAGGGAGAATTTGGCCTTCTTGGGTTTTACCACCTCCGGCTCGCCCTCAATCTTTGCAAGCTCACCTGCTTTGGCTACAGCGTCTTCGAAGTTTCCGAGCTGATCCACCAGCTTTAGCTCGACGGCTTTTTCGCCCATGATTATCCTGCCGTCTGCGACCTGTCGTACGTGGTCTTCAGGCAAACTGCGCGCCAGCGCTACGTCCCGTACAAATTGATGGTAGGTCTCATCTATCGTTGCCTGGAGCAGCTCTTTTTCTTCCGGCGTGATTTCGCGGGCCGGGTTTCCAATGTCTTTGAATTGTCCGCTCTTGATCGTCGTCATTTCGTAGCCGATTTTTCCGAAAAGCTCCTTCAGGTTGGGCAAATGGATTATCACGCCAATGCTTCCCGTGATCGTTCCTGGATTGGCTACGATATGGCTTGCAGCCGACGCGATATAATAGCCCCCGGAAGCTGCGACGCTCCCCAGCGAGGCAACCACAGGCTTGCTCTGGGTAGTCCGCCGAATTTCCCTGTATATTTCCTGGGAAGGTCCAACGGACCCTCCGGGAGAGTCGATTCGCAGAACAATCGCCTTGATCGAGGCATCTTTTCTGAAATCCGTTATCTGCTTCAAGGTATCCTGGGAGTTGATAATCGTCCCTTTTATGTCGACTAACCCCACCCGATTGCCCTTCACCGAGAATTCGGCGCCGGAAACCAACCAGACAATCACACCGGTCAATACGACCCCGATCACTACTCCAAGAAGACAGCCGCGTATTTTCATTGGTTGACACTCGTCCGGATAGGTTAAAAAAAATCGGTCAGGCACTTGAGGCACCTGACCGCGGGATTCATGGAGAAGACGAAAACTGCATGCCAGTTACGCTTCTTCACTGTTTGTGGCGTTATTGGCCGTACTTTGCGCCTTGGCTTCAAGCTCCTCTTTGAGCAGTTCGCCAAAGTTCGAAGTAGCGGCTTTGTTGGTGCTGAGATACTCGTCATAATTGGACCGTTCGTCATGTTCCTCGATCTTCCTGACTGAAAGACCGATCTTTCTGTCTTTGGGAGAGATGTTGATCACCTTGGCGGTGATATTGTCGCCCGGTTTGAACTGTCCTACGGGGGACTTGATCTTCTCCTTGCTGATTTCGGATACATGGACCAGGCCTTCGATTCCTTCCTCAAGCTCTACGAAGAGGCCGAAATCGGTGACGTTTGTGATCGGACCCGACACAATGCTGCCCATCGGGTAACGCTGCGGTATGCTTTCCCATGGATCGGATTCAAGCTGTTTGATGCCGAGCGAGAACCGCTCGTTGTCCTTGTCGATGTTGAGCACGATTGCCTGGGCTTCCTGATTTTTTCGAAAAATCTCGGATGGATGCTTGACCCGCTTTGTCCAGGAGATATCCGAAATATGAACCAGGCCGTCAATCCCCTCATCGATCCCGATAAAAATGCCAAAATCCGTTATGTTCTTGATTTTACCGGCTATTGTGGTCCCCACGGGGTATTTCTGCGCGATAACATCCCATGGATTTGATTCAAGCTGTTTCATGCCGAGCGAAATGCGCTTGCTCTCGGGATTGATGCTGAGCACTACCGCTTCGACTTCGTCGCCGACTGAAAGAATCTTTGATGGATGTCGAACTTTCTTCGTCCAGGACATCTCGGAGACATGGATGAGCCCCTCGACGCCTTCCTCTATTTCGACAAATGCGCCGTAATCGGTCAGGCTGACGACCTTGCCCCTAACCTTCGTTTCAACCGGGTACTTCTCCTCGGCCCTGGACCACGGATCATCCACAAGCTGCTTGAGGCCAAGCGATACTCTCTCGCTGTCACGGTCGAAGCTAAGGATCTTCACGTTTATCTTGTCACCGATCTGAAACATTTCCGAAGGATGTCCCACGCGGCCCCAGCTCATGTCGGTAATGTGCAGCAGCCCGTCGATCCCGCCAAGGTCCACGAAAACACCGTAATCAGTGATATTCTTCACGATGCCTTCCACTTCCTTGTTTTCTTCCAGGGTCGACAGGGTACCGGATTTCATCTGCTCGCGCTCTTTTTCAAGCAGAGCGCGGCGAGAAAGCACGACGTTTCTTCTCTTTTTGTTATATTTTAGGACTTTGAAGGGAAAGGTATGTCCGATAAGCGATTCGAGATTCCTGACCGGCCGCAGATCAACCTGAGATCCGGGCAAAAAGGCCTGTACTCCGATGTCGACGGCCAAGCCGCCCTTGACCTTTGAGATGATCTTGCCCTCGATCATGCCGTCGTCGCTGTAGATTCGGCTTATATCGTCCCATACCTTGATTTTGGCGGCCTTCTCCTTTGACAGATGAATAGTGCCGTCATCGTCATCATGGAACTCGAGCAGAACGTCGATTTCATCTCCAACGCAGGCCTGTATTTTGCCAAGTTCGTCTTTGAATTCGTGAATCGAGATTTGGCCTTCCGATTTGTACCCGATGTCAACCATTACGAAATCATCGCTGACATGGACGATGTGTCCCCGGATTACCTCGCCCTCCTGGATATTTCGGAAGCTTTGCTCGTAAAGGTCGTGCATGGAATCTGTTTCTTCATCAAGATCATGTTCGTCCGAAGAAGAAAGAGTCTCCAGTTCAAGGGTTTGTTCTTTTAGTTCATCTTTTACGGTCATCGATCCTATCTGGCCCCCTTACCTGATTTTTAACTCAACACCATATGAAGACTAAACTGTAGCAAACAGCGGATAAATAAGCAATCTTAAAGTTGTTCTCGGCAATTCGGAGAAACGGCTTTGATCAATTCTTCAGCCTCTTCGTTTAGCCGGCCAACTGCTTCCTCGACGCTGAGGTGCGATGTATCCAGCAAAATGGCCCCTTCGGCGGGCCGCATTGGAGAATGGTCGCGGTTCGAATCCGCCTCGTCGCGATCTCGAATCCGCTCTTGCATTTCTTCCAAAGATAGGCTTATCCCCTTCTCGGTATATTCTGCAAACCGTCTTTTTGCCCGTGCCTGCAAATCCGCTGTGAGGAATACCTTCAAATCGGCCTTAGGAAAGACTACAGTCGCCGTGTCGCGCCCCTCGGCCACAATGCTGCCCTGCTCGGCCAGCTTTCTTTGCCACGCCACCAGAAACTCTCTTACCACGCGCAGTCGAGAAATCCTGGAGGCCGCCTCGCTGATCTCCGGGCTGCGAAGCTCCTCCACAAGAAGCCTTTCGCCGTACGAAATCTCAAGCCTGTTATCCTTTATTAAAAAGAAAAGCGGTACGCCCCGCTCCAACAGCTTACGGGCCTGATCCTCGTCCAGATCTGATTTTGGTTGCGGGCCGGGCCCCTCAGAACCGGTATCTAAAGCCCATGCCAGGGCCCGGTACATGGCCCCGGTGTCCAGATATACAAAGCCAAGTCTTTTTGCCAGGATTTTGCAAACAGTGCTCTTTCCGGCGCCCGCCGGGCCATCCACAGCTATTATCACCGGTTCTATGCTCCGCGAGAGTCCCCTCCGGACTTGGTCCGGGCCGGGCCTTGCCCGCGATTCGAATCGGCGGGGTCCATTTCTTCCAACACGCGGCTCAGAGTGCGGACGAACCGCTTGTTCTCCTCCGTAAGCCCCGCATTCACTCGAATGAATCGTTCCATGCCGTAGGAAGCCATCGACCTGATGATCACTCCATGGCGCAGCATGGCTTCGAAGACTTTCTTCGCCTCGCAGCAGACCTCAATCAGAAAGAAATTGGCCTCTGAAGGGATATATTTGAGGCCCAGTTTCTCAACCTCATTGTAGAGGTATTGCAGACCGTCCCATATCGTTGCCTGTGTTCGGCGCAAAAACTCCTCGTCATCGAGGGCAGCCAGAGCGCCGGCCTGCGCAATAGACCCTGTATTGAAAGGCTGCCGCACGCGATTCAAAAAACTTGCTATATCGGGATCCATCGCACCGAAGCCGATTCGCAGGCCAGCCAATCCGTAGGCCTTGGAAAATGTCCTCAAAACGACAACGCCAGGCCCGTTCTTGTAGATATAATCAAAGCCCGACGGGGTATCCGGGTTTGTATTGAATTCTATGTAAGCCTCATCGAGCACGACCACCACGTCAACAGGGACATTTGAAAGAAAGGCGTCAAAATCTCTTTTGCTTATGACTCTACCCGTTGGGTTATTCGGATTGGTGAGGAAAATGACCCTCGTTTTCGGCGTTACCGCTTTCGCCATCTTTTCGAGGTCTATCCCCAGATCTGCCTTCAGAGGCACCGAAATTGGTTTCCCGCCCATCCACTGGACTACAAGCCTGTAGAGAAGGAAAGAAGGCGCCGGCATTATCACTTCGTTACCCGGGGTCAAAAAGGACCGGATAACCAATTCGATGATTTCATTTGAACCGTTGCCAAGCACAATGCCGTCGAACGGAATGCAATATTTTTCCGAAAGTTTTTTTCTCAGATAAAAACCGCTTCCATCCGGATAGCGATTCAGTTTGGATAAAGTGGCCACAATAGCCTCGATAGCCTTGGGGGATGGGCCAAGAGGATTCTCGTTGCTTGCCAGCTTTATTGAACCGCTTATTCCGTATTCGCGTTCCAGTTCTTCGATTGGTTTACCTGGAGGATAGGGTATGATGCTCGCAATATGTTCAGGTGCGCAGAATTTCATGTCTGGTTGTCGGGCCGGCAGTCCCTTCTCATTTGTTAGTTGCAGACATATAATAGAAGGGGTCGGAAAAATCAAGCATGGCGGGGAAAAATTTGCTTTCCTTTCATGGCCAGTGTACTAATATGAGTTAGACTTGACAAATAGCTCCCGGTACGGGGAGCGGCCGGACATCCGCCAGAACCTCTATGTGCACCCACGGCAAGGGATACTCGATACATGTTAAAGAACGCAAAAATAAAGAAGGTTTCAGCCGCTGAGCGGCAAGCCGCCGCGGAAGAGCCACAAGGTGAAGAAGAGCGATCTACGAACATCCAGGACAAGCATCAGCCGGTTTCCTTCGATCCATTCCGCCTGTACCTCGACGAGATCAAGCGGTACCCGCTCCTGAGCAGGGAGGATGAAACGGACCTGGCTATCCGCTATCGTGAAAAAGGCGATATAGATGCCGCCTACAAGTTGATCACGGCAAATCTCAGGCTCGTTGTCAAGATTGCCATGGATTTTCAGCGATACTGGATGCAAAACCTGATGGACCTCATCCAGGAGGGCAACGTCGGATTGATGCAGGCTGTGAAGAAATTCGATCCCTACAGGGGATACAAGTTTTCCTACTATGCATCCTTCTGGATCAAGGCCTACATAATCAAGTTCATCATGGACAACTGGAAACTTGTCAAGATCGGGACAACCCAGGCCCAGCGGAAACTCTTCTTTAACTTGCGCAAGGAAAAAGAGAGACTGGAAGCCCAGGGTATCGAGGCTTCGCCCAAGCTGCTGAGTCACCGGCTCGACGTAAAGGAGTCGGAGATTATTGAAATGGACCAGAGGCTGAATAGCTGGGAGATCTCTCTCGACAGCCCGCTCAAGGAAGACTCAGAGGATACGCACAAGTCTTTTCTGCCCTCGGACGATCTGCCCGTGGACGATCAGATAGCAGACCAGGAAGCCAAGTCCATTCTCCATGACAAACTGATGCTGTTCAGAGAGCAGCTCAAAGGCAAGGAAGCCGTAATCTTCGATCAGAGGCTTCTGACCGAAGATCCCATGACACTCCAGGAAATAGGAGACAAGTTCGGAATCAGCCGCGAGCGCGTGCGCCAGATCGAAAGCCGGCTCAAAAAGAAGCTGAAGGCCTACCTCGAAGAAGAAATCGCAGACATTGAACTGCTCCAGGAGAGCATGGTTGAAATTTAGCGAACAAGTTATTTGGGCTAACGGCCGGTCTTGCTTGCCTTGCACACGGATTCGCACGTCCACAGCCCCAATTGTCTACGGACGCTCAGCGTTTCTTCCGTGAAAAGGCAATTGCAGTTACGACGGATTCTTGCAACGTGATCCGCCTCGGTCTCGATTTCTTCGAAACGACTGACAATATCGTCTACCGGCCCCAATTCTATTCCGATCCACCGGCGCCGCTTGATTTCAGCTACCGCGTAAGTAGTCCCCGAACCACCGAACGGGTCAAAAATGACATCTCCCTCTTCTGAGGCCATCTGGATAATTCGGTCCATCAGCTTAAGTGACAGCTCATTGGAACCTCTGTGCTTCTTGTATTTGGAATGACGTACAGGAGCCATATCCATCCAGACATCAGGTTTACTCCCAGAGGGTTCATTTTGTCTTTGTACCCGCCATAGTCGCGCAAATCGGCCTTGCATGAAGGACAAACCTCCATAGGTAAACGGTCCGGGTGAAAAGTGTCCGGTTTTTCGCCTTTGCAGTAATACAGTAGAGAGTAATGTGAGGGATAAAGCCGGCCTGGAATAGGGAGGCTATATTTGATATCTACAGCTATCCAATGCCGGAATGTAAGACGACCGTTGAGGTATCCGGAGATGTGGGTACTCCACTTGGGGATATTCCAAAAGAACAGACTGCCCCCCGGCTTTAACAAGCGTGCGCATTCAGCGGCCCAACTCTCACACCACTCCAGGTATTTTGCTTCCTTCAGATTGTCATCGACTCCAGAAGAATAGAGCTTTTTGAGATTGAACGGAGGATCGGCAAAGATCATATTAATGCTGTCGCTTTCCATATGCTGCATGAGGGCTAGACAATCCCCTTGATGGAGTCGCCCAAACTGTGTCTGGAAAACGACAGGCGGAGGTTCCAAGTGATTACCTGGATACTTGACATCGTCCTGGATAAGTTCGAAGACCTCTCTCGCATTGAGCTTCAGCGCTTTTAGTATCCTACGGTCCAACACCCCCATTTTCAGCATTAGCTCGATGGGCGACAGCCCGGATACAGAGCAAATTCGGTCCAAGTCAAATCCTGACGGCACTGTGTTGCTGTCATTATAATGTTGGAGTCGGTCCACCGATACGCCTGAAGCACCAGCGAATCGTTTTAACGCAAACCTGTCAGCGGCGTTTATCCCCAAGGCCTTAAAAAAGTCAGAATAACTCATCAGCAACGTCCTCGAACGGCTTGTCTCTAAATGTGAACACTATAGTCTGTAGATTTTTAGTCTACATCATATCGCAATGAGCCCGCAAACTGAGAAGCACTGGGGTCCGATAGGTTATCCCAATATGTAAAGTACAATAAAGCTGTCAGAAGCTGGCCCCACGATTGGACCGGACTTTGGTCCCGGTCATGTTCCCGATCCGTTTTTCATCGCCAGCACCTTCTCATACACCTCGATGTATTGCCTCGCGGGCTTGTCCCAGGAAAAATCCTGAACCATGGCTCTTTTTTGAATCTCCACCCATTTGCGCGGGTCTTTTAACAATTCCAGTGCTGATCTTATTGTTTCAAGAAAAGCCTTCGGTTCGTATTTGTAAAATTTGAAGCCGGTTCCAGTATCCGGGTACTCCAGAACGTCCGTCACCGAGTCCTCGAGCCCTCCGGTCGCGTGCACCACCGGGATCGTACCGTAGTGCTGGCTATACATCTGGTTGAGCCCGCAAGGTTCATATCGGGAAGGCATCAGGAAAATGTCGGTTCCCGCTTCAATCAGGTGCGCCATTTTCTCGTCATACTGGTTGGCGAATTTCAAGTGGTCCGGGTAGAGTTTTTCCATATTGCGCAGGTTTGCCTCGATAGTGGCTTCCCCTGTTCCGAGGATTACCAGGTTCACCTGCAGTTTCATCAAATCCGGCAGGATTTCTTCGAGCAGGTCGAAGCCCTTTTGGGCGACAAGCCGGCTTATAATTCCCAGCAACGGAAGGTCACAGCTCTTTGCCGCAAAACCCATCCGCTTGAACAGAGCTTCTTTGCAGACTTTCTTGCCGTCAAGATCGTCGGCGCTGTAATTGCCGGGGAGGGATGGGTCGGTCTGCGGGTCCCATATGTTTGTATCAATTCCATTCAATATTCCCCTAAAGCTGTCTTCTCGCTCTTTTAGTACCCCATCGAGCCCGAAGCCGAAATCCTTGGTTGTGATTTCTGAGGCGTATCGGGGGCTGACGGTGGTAATGAAATCGCTGCAAACGAGCCCCGCCTTGAGGAAATTGCAATTCCCCCAAAATTCGATCCCCTGAAGCGACCATGCGCTGGGCGGAAGGTTGGTCAGGCTGAAAAAACCGGCGGGAAATACGCCTTGGTAAGCGATGTTGTGAATAGTGAAAACAGTCCCCGAACGGCTGAATTTCGAGTCATAGCGCCAGTTCATCTGGAAATATGCTGCAACCAGACCGGTTTGCCAGTCATGGAGATGAAAAATTGACGGATACCAGTCGATGGCTTCGCAAAGTTGCCTCGTCGCCTGACTAAGGATTATGAACCTTTCGGCGTTGTCTTCGTAATCACCACGTACGGGGCTGCCATAAAGGTATGACCTGTCGTAGAATTCGTCTTTCTCCAGGAAATAGATGGGGATGCCTGATTTGGTCCGGCTTTCCCATAAATGAATGTGGTAATCACGTGTCCCGATAGGAATTATTATGCCCTGAGACAGGGGAACGAGGGCCGGAGCCATGTCGCGTACGCAACGGTAAAGAGGCATAAAGATCCGGACGTCGCATCCGAGCTTGTGGAGCGATTCAGGCAGAGACCCTGCTACATCGGCAAGGCCACCGCTCTTTGCAAAAGGCGCCGCTTCCGAGGCGCAGAAAAGAATTTGCATGCCGAACACTCTGCTTTCCACGAGAAACGGCCTGCAAAAAGGCCGTTTCAGTCACAGGTCGAAGTCTTAACAGCAATCGAGAGGCCGCATGCGGCGGCTAATAAGTGGTTGCGCGCAACCAGAGGCCTGGCCGGGGATCGGCATCTGTCGCCCCTCGCTTGTGCAGCCTTGGAATGTCGCGCAGACGTAAAAGTAATTCATATTCTTACGTGTCGTTTTTCGAACATAGGTGCGCCGCAGATATGTTCGCCTAATATAATGCTTGTAATCTCATGTTATGTAAAGTCTCTCTTAATGGCTGTCAGCAACTGTCCGGGGACCTGCGCCGTCAGTTTCAATTTCGGCCTTCCATTTACACTATTTCAGGTTCATATTTATAAAAGTTTTGTTCCGCCGGAAAAGGCGGCCGCTCACTCGTCCAAAATAGGGCCGGCGCAGTGGGTTTAGGTAATTGGAAATTACTTCCAAGTCCATTAAAATAAAATCTGAAATATATGAGTTCGAATTGAATATGACTACGTAGCGGGACAATGAAAGCAGAGGTTGATTTTGGAAAACAAACGCCGGGTAAGCAGGCAAATTCATATCGGGAACGTTGCCATCGGCGGCGGCGCTCCCGTTTCAGTTCAATCGATGACCAACACGGATACTCGTGACTGGCGCTCCACGGTAGGGCAGATAACAAGGCTCGAGGAGGCAGGGTGTGAAATTATAAGGGTTGCGGTTCCTGACGAGCAGGCAGCCGAGGCCTTAGTGATGATCAAGAAGTCCATCCGAATTCCAATCATCGCTGATATCCACTTCGACTACCGCCTGGCGATCAGTGCTATGCGAGCGGGTGCGGACGCCATTCGCATAAACCCGGGGAATATCGGTGGGTCCGAGAAGGTAAAAAAGGTCATAGACCTGGCCAGGGAGCGTAAGATCCCTGTTCGCATAGGTGTAAACAGCGGATCGGTGGAAAAGGATCTGCTTGCCAAATACGGGCATCCCACCCACGAGGCTATGGTCGAGAGCGCTCTGCGGCACGTCAGGTTTTTCGAGGATAACGATTTTGGACTCATAAAAATATCGCTCAAATCAAGCGACGTGATGACGACGATCCAGTCCTACAGGCTCCTCGCCAAAAAAACGGACTACCCGTTTCACCTCGGAGTGACCGAGGCCGGGACTATAGTGAGCGGCGCCATAAAATCGGCCCTCGGGGTCGGTTTTTTGCTGCTCGAGGGAATCGGGGATACACTGCGGATTTCTCTTACCGCTGAGCCCGAAGACGAGATGTTTGTCGCATGGTCGATTTTAAGGGCGTTGAAGCTTCGGGAGAGGGGAGTGGAGCTGGTGAGCTGTCCCACCTGCGGGCGTACGGAGATAGACCTTATCCCGATGGTCCAGAAGGCCGAGGCCCTGCTGAAAAATGTCAAAACCCCGCTTAAGGTTGCCATCATGGGATGTGTGGTGAACGGCCCCGGTGAGGCCAAAGAGGCAGACGTTGGCATCGCGGGAGCAAGGGGGAGCGGCATCCTGTTCAAGAAAGGCAAACGAGTGGAAAAGGTCCCCGAGGCGGAACTGCTTGAACGGCTGTTATCCGAGTTGGAGCGAATGACAGGCGAGAAAATTAGAGACAGATAGCAGGGAAGTAAAAAGGCAAAAGGCAAAAGGCAAAGATTTTGCATACTTGTTTTGCCTTTCTACTTTTTCCTTATTGAAGGACGGGTGTTGCGCTTCTTCGAATTATTGGATCTCTTACTGGCTTACCTTCCAAGAGCGAATGTCCAGCTCCTGGAAAAAGCCTATGTTTTTGTCTCCAAAGCCTACAGGGATCAAAGGTCCCTGCCTGGTGAACATTATCTTGATCATCCGCTGGCAGTTGCGTCGATTCTCGCAGGGATGCGCCTCGATGAAGAGAGTGTCGTGGCCGGCCTGCTTCACGATTCGCTGGAAAAAGAATACATCACATCGGAAGAACTCACGGAGATGTTCGGTGAGGATGTTACCCGGATAATACAGGGTGTTACAAAGCTGACGCAGATCGCCTACAGTAGCAAAAAAGAGCGTCAGGCCGAATATATCCGCAAGATGATTATGGCGATTTCCCGAGACGTCCGGGTGGTCCTCGTTAAGCTGGCTGACAGGCTCGACGGCATAAGAAGAACATCCTGCCGGGAGGATGGGTTTGGCGTCAGTTTCGCCCAGGAAACCCTTGATATCTATGCGCCGCTCTCGGGTAGGCTCGGCATCGACTGGATGAAGCAGGAACTGGAAAACCTATCCTTCCGATGCCTTCATCCTAAGGTTTATGAGGAAATAGATACGGGGCTTGCTAAAACCGAAGAGGACAGGATTCGCTACATTAGAGAGGTGGAGCAGATACTCGAGGCAAGGATGGCCGAATTCGGCCTTAAAGGCCGTATACGCGGCCGTCCCAAGCAGATCTACAGCATCTATCAGAAGATGGAGCGGCAGAAGTTGGATTTGACGCGCATTTATGATCTGATCGCATTTCGGATCATAGTGGATTCGGTCAAGTCATCCTATGAAGCGTTAGCTCTTATCCACGCACTGTGGGACCCGGTGGAAGGCAGGTATAAGGATTATATTGCAAGACCAAAGTCCAACATGTATCAGGCGCTCCATACGACTGTCATCGGCCCATACGGAGAAAGGATGGAAGTACAGATTCGGACCGAAGAGATGGATCGGATCGCAAATGAAGGTATTGCCGCTCACTGGCTCTACAAAGAAGGAAAGCCCGCTGCACAAATCGACCAGCAGGAGACTCAGCGCTTTTCGTGGTTGCGCCAGATCATGGAATTGAGCAGGGACTGGAGCGATCCCAAATCCGTCATAGACGCCTTGAAAGTCGATTTCTATCCCGATGAGGTTTACGTCTTCACGCCGAATGGAGATGTCAAAGCTTTTCCAAAAGGATCCACGCCGGTCGACTTTGCTTACGAGGTACATACGGAAGTCGGGCACAGGTGTGTTGGGGCAAGAGTCAACGGGAAATTGGTGCCCCTCAGGAATGAACTCCAGAATGGCGATACGGTTGAAGTGCTAACAGCGGCCAATCATCGGCCCAGCAAAGACTGGCTCAAACAGGTCAAGTCTGCCAAAGCGATAGGCCGCATCAAGCATTGGTTCAAAACCGAGGAAAGAGAGCGTTCGATCTCTCTGGGAAGAGAAATCTGCGAAAGGGAATTCAGAAAGAAAGGATTGAATTTCAACAACTACCTGAATTCCCCCCAACTCGTCGAAGCGGCAAAGGCCTTTTCGCTCAGAAGCGTCGACGATCTTATCGCCGGGATCGGTTATCACAAGATCACGGCAAACCAGGTAATCGGTAAACTGACGATAGTTCCGCCCGAAGAGGAACACCCCCGTGAAGAGATCCTCATCGAGAAGAAGAAGTCGGTTCCTTCAAAAGACGGAATTAAGGTGGAAGGCCTCGAAGACATTTTGATACGAATGGCTCAGTGCTGTAATCCCGTTCCGGGAGAGCCTGTCATGGGATATATAACCCGGGGCCGTGGGATTACCGTGCACAGGCTTTCATGCAAAAACCTCGATCGAGGCAGCGACGAAGGCAGAAAAATAGACGTGCAGTGGAATTCGGGCAAAGAACAGCTTTTTCCCGTGGATATCCGGATCATTCACTCAGGGGAGAGGGGCATCCTCGCGGCCCTTAACGGCGTGCTCGGTCAAATGGACGTGGGTGTAATAAGTCTCAAGGTCGAGAATCAGGCGGATACCTCGAGCGTCTGCCACCTGCGAATAGAGGTTAGAGACTCAAGCCACCTCCAGCGGGTAATGTCTGCCCTCAGGAACGAAAGAGGCGTCTACAAGGTCCAAAGGTCTATGGAATGATCATGGAACGGCAAAACTAAACATGCACGTATAATGTGCATTTTTCCCCTCCAAGGAGCAGGGGCGTCATTGCCTTCTGCAGTTTGGTTCGCTCGGGATCATTTTCCCAGGCCTTCCAATCTGCCGCACTGATCCAGTTGCTCAGAACGAGGAATTTATTCGGGTTTTCCACGGCCCTGAGGGTTTCGCCGGATATGTAGCCTCTTGCATTGATCGCTTTTGACCGAGCCTGCATCATTAAGTGCTGCAAGCTGGCTTCCCGGCCCGGTTCCACTTCCCTCTCTATCACAACTCGCACAGTCATTGCGGCCTCCTGTGAAAGCTTTTCTTGCAACATACCCGAAAATCTGATTAACTCTTCTACACATTGTAACCTGTAGTAAATTACTTGCTTGAAGAAATCAGTGTTTGTTCGGAATATTTCCTCTTGCGCTTTTCATTATCAGGCCATATTCTTCTGAGATAAGAGCTGAGGCCATTTTTTATCGTCTCCGATGTCGATTTTTATGGACAAAGCTACTAATCTGGATATAAGAACCAAATCTGGTCAAAACTTAACTGGAGCTGATTGTAGGACTTTTTGCCCGTGGGATTGGGTAAACTGTCGGTCGGTTTCAAATTTTATTTTGGCGCTTGTTCGAGGGGTGAGTGAAAAAGGGGGTTTTTTGCGGTTGAGGAGCATCTTTTGTTACTTAATTACGTTGAGGAGGAAAGAAAATGACAAAGGCCGAACTGGTTGGAAAGATCGCAAGTGAAGGTGGGATTACCAAATCGCAGGCTGAGAAAGCTGTGGACGGATTCGTTGCAGCTGTTTCCGGCGCTCTGGCAGGCGGTGACAAGATCACACTGGTAGGCTTCGGCACTTTTAGTGTCGGCTCCAGGTCTCAGCGCGAAGGCCGCAATCCCCGGACTGGCGAAAAGATCAAAATTCCCGCGTCAAAAGTTGTCAAGTTTAAAGCCGGCAAGACGCTCAGCGAAAAAGTCAAATAGCGACTTTAGCCTCACTTTCGATACGAGATTTGAAAGGGACTGCCAGCCCGAAGAGGATGACTGGAGTCCCTTCCATTTTTCCTGCCTAGACCTCTACGCATTCGAATGCATAATTGACAATCCCTGGCCATAATCTTAGGTTCTGTTTGTCTCCGGGAAGGGTGCCGCAGCGGTGCCTTGCGCTCGGGTCACAGATCCGGGAGTGAAGAATATACACGTCCCGCGAGGGGGCCTTCGATGTCGAAAAATGCCCGCGATTCCTCGTGTCGTTGAAGGCTGACTCGTAACTCGATCGCAACATGCGCCTGGCAAGCAAGTCCGAAGGGAATCGAACGCAAAGTTGTGACAAAACATACAGGAGCTAAGACAGTGGCGAAGAATCTAACCCACAAGATACTGGAAGCACACTTGGTTGACGGCACCCTGATTGCCGGGGAGGAAATCGGCATCAGAATCGACCAGATCCTCCTTCAGGACGCCACGGGAACCATCGCCATGCTGGAGTTCGAGGCCTTGGGGATGGACAGCATAAGGGCGGAACTTGCGGTCCAATACGTCGATCACAACATCATCCAGACAGACAGTAAAAATGCCGATGACCACATATATCTTCAGAGCGCTTGCGCTAGATACGGGATTCATTTCAGCCCAGCAGGCAACGGTGTCTCCCACCAGGTTCACATGGAAAGATTTGGAATCCCGGGGAGGACTCTGCTCGGCTCCGATAGCCATACTCCCGGTGCGGCAGGAGTCTCGGTCCTTGGGATGGGAGCCGGTGGCCTCGACGTTGCCCTGGCCATGGCAGGACATCCTTATCATCTTCCCTGTCCAAAAGTCCTCGGGGTTAAGCTCACCGGAAAACTCCCGGAATGGGTCAGCGCCAAGGACGTTATTCTAGAAATGCTGCGCCGCTACGACGTGAAAGGCTGCGTTGGCAAGGTAGTCGAGTATTTCGGCCCTGGAGTTGCAAGCCTGTCTGCAACCGACCGCGAAACAATTGGCAATATGGGGACTGAACTCGGTGCGACTACTACGATTTTTCCATCGGACGAAAACACTCGAGCCTATCTTGAGGCCCAGGGGAGGGGAGAGGCCTGGGTTGAACTTAGCGCTGACCCGTCGGCAGAATACGATGAATATGATGAAATTGACCTCTCCAAAGTCGAACCTCTCATAGCCAAGCCGCACTCGCCGGGGAATGTGGTCCCGGTGCGTGAGGTCGCTGGGTTGAAAGTGGACCAGGTTATCGTCGGGAGCAGTGTAAATTCTTCATTCAGGGATTTGATGGTGGTGGCCAGGATTCTTGAGGGCAGACACGCATCCCCCTGGATCTCTCTTAACGTGAACCCCGGCAGCAGGCAGGTAATGGAGAACATCGCAGCCCTGGGAGGGATTGTTCCACTCCTGCGGGCGGGGGCGCGAATACACGAACCTGGCTGTCTGGGCTGTATCGGCATGGGACAGGCGCCCGGAACCGGTCAGGTCAGTCTTCGGACCATGCCCCGCAATTTCCCCGGACGCTCCGGCGCCCAAGATGACCGCGTCTATCTGTGTTCGCCCGAGACGGGCGCTGCGGCCGCGATTAAGGGGGTCATAACGGATCCGAGGGACTTGGGCCGGGAAGCGGAATACCCGAGAATCGAAGAACCGAAAAAGTACCTTGTCGATGATGTTTCGATTATCAGGCCAAGCGAGGATCTCAGAAAAACTGAAGTGATCCGCGGACCCAATATCGTTCCGCTGCCTGCGCTCGCTCCACTGCCCGAGTCGCTCGAAACCAAAGTGGTGCTGGTGGCCGGCGATAATATATCTACTGATACGATCATGCCGGCGGGGAGCAAAGTTCTGCCGCTTAGATCGAATATTCCGGCTATAAGTCAGTTTGTTTTTTCGATTCTGGATACGGAATTTGCTCAAAAATGCAAAGAGGCTGGCGCGGTTACTGTCATTGGAGGAGAAAACTACGGCCAGGGGTCGAGCCGGGAGCACGCTGCCCTTGCGCCTCGCTATCTTGGAGTCCGGGCGGTGTTGGCGAAGAGCTTCGCCAGGATCCACATGGCCAATCTTTGCAATTACGGGATACTCCCGCTGGTGTTCGCCAATCCCGATGACTACAATTCAATTAATCCCGGGGCAGCAATCTTATATAGGGAGATTCGACGGCATGTTATGAGTGGCGCCGTGGACTTGCTGGTTGAAGTTGACGGCAGACAAATTCGCGTCCTTCTGAATGTATCGGAAAGAATGCGGCGCATGTTGCTTGAGGGCGGCGCTTTGAATATGGTCAAAACAGGCAGGTTTTGAGTATGGGAAAGCTCGCGTTCCAATGAATCCATTTACAACCAAAAATCATCCGGAGGGGAGAATGGCCCCAGAGACAGTGCACGTGAAAAATACCGGTCTGCGAGGAGTAACCGTCGCCGATACCAAGGTCAGTTACATCGACGGCGAAAACGGGATACTGATCTATCGCGGCTACAGGATAGAAGAACTTGCCGAAAGATCGACATTTATGGAAACCGCCTTCCTGCTTCTGCACGGATACCTCCCGCATGAGGGTGAGATCGAGCGGTTCGAAAGGCAGGTTATTCAGTCGCGGGATGTGCCGGAGTTCATTTTGGAGAGTCTTGAGAAGTTCCCGAAACAAGCTGGTCCAATGGATGTGCTCCAGGCCTGCGTCCCGATGCTGGGCATCGCGGACCCCGAACTCCATGACGAATCCAGGGAGGCCAACGTCAGGAAGGCTGTCCGGCTTATAGCCCGTTTCCCCGCGGTGATCGCCGCCTGGCATCGAATCAGGAACGGGGAGAAGCCGCTTCCGCCGGACAATGCCCTGTCTCACGCCGGCGATTTTCTCTGGCAGCTTACGGGAAAGAAACCGTCCAGTGCAATCGCGCATGATTTCGACATATGCCTGATCCTGCACGCGGACCACACCTTCAACGCTTCCACGTTCGCCTGCCGCGAGGTAGTATCCACAAAAGCTCATATGTTCGCAGGGGTTGCCGCTGGAGTGGGCGCTCTTTCCGGCGTTCTGCATGGCGGCGCCAACGAGCGGGTCATGAAGATGCTGCTCCAGCTCGAATCCGAGATTAAATCGGTGGATGGTATCGACGCATGGGTCAAAAACAAGATCAGCAAGGGCGAGAAAATAATGGGGATGGGGCACGCGGTCTACAAGACTCTCGATCCCCGCGCAAAAATTCTGAAGCTGATGTCGCACCGGCTCGCCCGGGAGACCGGCCATGAAAACTGGTACGAATACCTCGACCGGATCGAACAGGTAGGGCACGCGCAACTTTCGGCTCTCGGCAGGTCCAACATCAGGACCAATGTCGATTTCTACAGCGGGTCTGTCTATGCCATGATGGGTATACCAATAGACATTATGACGCCCGTCTTCGCTATCTCCCGAATCGCAGGGTGGTGTGCGCATATCATTGAGGAAAAGTTCGCCGAAGCCCAGGACAAGCCCGAACTCTACAGACCGGAAGCCCAATACGTAGGCCACTATTGCGGCGTTATTGGATGTACCTATGAGCCTGTGGGCGCGAGGGGATAGATGTGGTTGTCAAGTCTTGAGCGATCAGACTTCGGTTCTCAGAAAAAGGCACTTTCCGGCTATGGGCCACTGCCTTCTAGAGTGATGTAGCGTGGGCACGGCTTTTTTCGTGCCCACCGCAAACTTAACGTCAGTTTGAATTATATCCCAAGGAGACCCTGCATGGTTTTTAAGCACGATGTGCTGATTGTCGGGGCTGGACTCGCCGGGTTAAGGGCGGCGTCCGAGGTGGCCGGGAAGGCCGATGTCGCGCTTTTCAGCAAGGTGTATCCTACCAGATCCCATTCCGGGGCGGCGCAGGGGGGAATAGCCGCAGCGCTCGAAAACGAAGAGCCTGATTCCTGGGAATGGCATATGTACGATACGATCAAAGGCGGAGATTACCTGACCGATCAGGACGTGGCTGAAATCCTGGCCAAAGACGCCATAAGGGCCGTTTATGAACTCGAACACATGGGTGTTCCTTTTAACCGCACGCCGGAAGGCAAAATCGCCCAGCGTTTCTTTGGCGGGCACACCAGCAATTTCGGCAAGGCTCCCGTGAAACGTATATGCTACGCCTCTGACCGCTCCGGGCGGGTTATGATGGATACGCTCTATTTTGATGCGGTAAGGAAGGGCATCAAGATATACCCGGAATTTCACGTGCTCGATCTCGTTATTCGCAACGGACAGGTTGCCGGGCTGGTTGCCTATGAGCTTGCAACCGGTGAAGTGCACTTCTTCCATGGCAGGGCTGTCCTGATTGCGACCGGCGGATACGGGAAAATATACAAGGTAACCTCCAACGCTTTCGCCAGCACCGGGGACGGTGTTGCTCTCACCTACAGACAGGGGTTTCCCCTGGAGGACATGGAATTTGTCCAGTTCCATCCTACAGGAATATGGGGGCTTGGGGTTCTTATAACCGAGGCGGCGAGAGGTGAGGGCGGGATTCTGCGCAATAGTGAGGGCGAACGGTTTATGGAACGCTACGCTCCTACTATCAAGGATTTGGCCCCAAGGGACATGGTGTCCCGCGCAATCTATACTGAGATTAAAGAGGGCAGGGGAATAAACGGACAGGACTATGTCTATCTGGACCTCACTCATCTTGGAGAAAAAAAGCTGGCCGAAAGGCTTTCGGATATTTCTTCTTTTGTTAAGATTTACCTTGGCCTTAACCCGGCAACCGACCCGATTCCAATTCATCCCACGTGCCACTATATGATGGGAGGCATCGCGGTAAATACCGAGGGCAACGTAACCGATGTGAATGGTAATCCCGTGCCGGGACTTTATGCGGCTGGTGAGTGTTCGTGCATATCGCTTCACGGGGCAAATCGGCTCGGCTGCAACTCGCTGCTCGATCTCGTCGTTTTTGGTAGAAGGGCCGGGTTGCATATTATGGAAAATCTGGACCGCTTATCCTGGGTGCAGCCGCTTCAAAAACCCGAACGGGATACGGTCGACCGGATAAGACAGATTAAGGAAAACAGGAACGGTGAAAGGCCTGCGAGTATCCGGCAGTCTCTCCAGGAAGTCATGATGGCCGATTGCTCGGTTTTTCGGCACGAGCAGGGCTTGAAAAATGCCCTCGAAGCTGTAAGGGAGTTGGAACAAAGAGCCGGGAACATCTCGATCGACAATTTGGGAAATCGCTTTAACACCGATTTGATAGACGCTCTTGAACTCCAGAATATGCTCCCCCTGGCTCAAGCAGTGGTGGCTTCCGCTTTGAACAGGACCGAAAGCCGAGGAGCGCACTCGCGCGAGGACTTCCCCGATAGAGATGATGAACATTGGCTGAAACATACCCTTGTACAAAGGACGGACTCCGGCCTGTCGATTACTTCCAAACCGGTTACTATCACCCGATTTCAACCCAAACCCAGGGCATACTGAGAGGACCATTCTATTTTGCCTTTTTCCCAAGGGGGGTTTTTATGGAAGTGAGATTCAAAATATTCAGGTTTGCTCCCGAGTCGGACAAAGAGGCTTACTTCAGGACATATACAGTGGAGGCTAAGCCGGAGGAACGTATTCTGGACTGCCTCAACAGAATTAAATGGGAACAGGACGGAACGCTTGGATACCGGATGTCATGCGCTCATGGCGTGTGCGGCTCCGATGGGATGCGAATAAACGGTGTCTGCGCCCTGGCATGCCAGAAGCTGGTCAAAGATTACACAGGCTCTGCCGAAATCACTTTGGAGCCGCTGCCCTTTTTTCAGGTCCGCAAGGACCTCATAGTCGATATGGATGATTTCCTGGCCAGGATCGATTCCATGCGCCCCTATCTGATCCAGGACAAGGCCCCCCCCGAGAAGGAACGGCTGCAAAGCCCCGAAGACCACAAGAAAACCGAAGAGGTGATCCGCTGTATTCTATGTGCCTGCTGCACGGGCGCCTGCCCCGTTATGAAAGAAAATCCGGACTATGTCGGCCCGGCTGCCCTTGTCTGGGCCTACAGGTATCTCTACGATACGAGAGACGGTCTGTTTATGAGCAGGATCGAGAACCTGAACGAACCCAATAGCGTATGGCCTTGCGAAAATTATTTCGAATGTACCCGCGTATGTCCTAAAAACATACCGATTACCAAATCAATCAACTTCATGAAGCGGGAAATAAAAAAGCAGCTTCCGGAAAAGGGCTGAGAATATCTGTGTTGCCTTTGAGCCTGTTTTCACTGTAAACTTCCTCTTTTAATTGTGATTTGTTATGGAGGAAGTTCATGAAGCTCAAGTCGATAAATCCCTTTTCTGGTGAAGTAACTGCTGAGTTCGATGCTCTGTCGGATGAGTCCTGTCGTGAAGCTGTCCTGAAAGGAAAAGAAGCGTTTAAAAAATGGAGAAAGCTTTCAGTGGCAGATCGGGTAAGACCGGTTGCCAGGCTTGCCTCCATCTTCAGGCAGAAAAAAAGTGAATATGCCCGCATCATTACCGCGGAAATGGGCAAGCCGGTTCGGGATGCTGTAAATGAGATCGAAAAATGCGCTCTGGTCTGCGACTATTATTACCAAAACGCAGAAGAGTTTCTCAGAAGTGAACCGATCAAAACTGAGGCTGCGAAAAGCTATGTGCAGTTTGACCCCCTCGGCGTTATCCTTGGGATAATGCCCTGGAATTTTCCCTTCTGGCAGGTTGTGCGCTGGGCTGTGCCCACCCTGGCGGCCGGAAACGTCTGTCTTCTCAAACACGCCTCGAATGTCCCCATAACTGCTCTCGAAATAGAGAAGATCTTCAGCGAAGCCGGTTTTCCGGAGCACGTTTTCCAAACGCTTCTGATTGGCCCGCAAAGTGTCGAACGCCTGATAGAGCAAGACCAAATCGATGGGATTTCGCTGACTGGAAGTGTCGAGGCCGGATCTAGAGTTAGTGCGCTGTCGGGAAAAAACTTGACAAAAATAGTACTGGAGCTCGGCGGCTCTGATCCGTTTATGGTCCTCGAGGATGCGGACCTTGAAAAAGCCGCCCGCGCTGCAGTCAGGTCAAGAATGGCAAATGCCGGTCAAAGCTGCATCGCAGCTAAACGGCTGATAGTGATGGAATCTGTCGCCGAGCCCTTTAGAGAAAAATTCGTTGACGTTATGAATGGCCTAAGGATTGGTGACCCGATGGATGAGTCCACCAATTTGGGGCCGGTTGCCAAAAAAGAATTCCTGGAAACTCTTGGCAAACAGCTCGATGATGCTTTGAAAAAGGGCGCCAGGGCTCATCGTGGACCTAAGCCGCCCAACCGTGGGTTTTTCTTCCAGCCGGTTGTTTTGACAGAGCTCACCGGGGATATGCTGGTGTTAAAGGAGGAGGTCTTCGGCCCGATAGCCCCGGTGATCTCGGTGCGGAGCGAAGAAGAGATGATCCGTGTTGCCAACGCGACGGAGTTCGGCCTTGGCGCTGCGATCTGGACCAGGGACATCTCGAAGGCGGAGAAACTCGCCGGAGAAATTGCTTCCGGATTTTTAGCGATAAACAGTATTGCAAAGTCCGACCCTCGTCTTCCATTCGGGGGCGTCAAGAAATCGGGATTCGGCAGGGAGCTTTCTCATTTCGGACTAAAAGAGTTCGTAAATGTAAAGACCATAGTAATAGGTGGGTGAGGATCCCGTTGGCTCATTAAGTAAATACCGGAATATGAATGAGACTTTAATGGAATTGAGTGCCTCGACAATCTCACCCCCGCCCAGGATAAAACTCTTCATGGCGTTGTCACGCACGCCGCATGGGCTGCTCGATATGGCTACCCCGGCGCTTGCGGCCCTTCTCTGGCTAGGCTCCATTCCATCGATTCATGTGATCGTCATCGGCTTTTTGACGGCCTTTTCCGGTTATACTGCCGTGTACGCCCTCAACGATGTCGTTGACTTCAGAACCGATCGAAGCAATATCCGCGAATGCGGTCTCAAGTGTTCCGCCGGAGATTTGGACGCCATCTTCGCGCGCCACCCAATGGCGCAGGGCCTGCTCTCTCTGAGGGACGGAATTTTGTGGACGGCCGGATGGGGCGCGATGGCCCTGCTGGGAGCCTGGGCTCTTAACCCGGCCTGCGCGCTCATATTTATACTTGGATGTCTTGCGGAAGCGGTTTACTGCCTGATGCTGAGGCTTAGCTGGATGAGGGCACTGGTGAGTGGCGGGGTTAAGAGCGCCGGTGGGCTGGCCGCTATTTACGCCGTGGCGCCTAATTGTCCAGCGTCTTTTTTGATCGCGTTTTTCCTGTGGTTTTTTTTCTGGGAAATCGGGGGGCAGAACGTTCCGAACGATTGGAGCGACATGCACGAAGACATGCGAATGGGGGCTGAAACCATTCCAGTCAAGTTCGGGCCGCAAGGATCGGCCCGGATTATTCTGGGCTCCCTGACGATCGCTTTTCTAATAAGCGTCGCCCTTTTCTGGCTGACGCCCGCCCGGCTGAACGCCCTCTATTTTGCAGCGGCGATTCCGGTCGGGATATTTCTTCTGCTCCTGCCCGCATGGCGCCTCTACACCGCAAGGACTGCCGGCCTGGCTTCGACACTGTTCAACAGGGCCAGCTACTATCCCGTGACGATGTTTATCGTGATATTTCTTAGTACTGTACTTTGAATGCCTGGCTGAAAGGTTGAGGAAAATGTCTGCGCAAACTGCGAAGGACCAGTCCCGATACACGTATGAAGATTACTTGAATTTTCCGGATGATTTCAGATGCGAGATCATCAACGGACAAATATATGATATGACCCCTTCCCCAACGGCCAGACACCAGAGTGTGTCGGGGGAAATCCATCTGATGATCAGAAATTATCTGAAGGAGCAAGCCCATCCCTGTCAGGTCTTCGCCGCACCATTGGATGTGATTCTCGCCCAAGATCAGGTGGTGCAGCCCGATGTATTTATAGTGTGCGATCGTCAAAAGATAAAAAACCACGTGTTCGGCGCCCCGGACGTTATCTTTGAGATTTCTTCTCCATCCACAACTCTAAAGGATCGTCGTGAAAAGATGGAACTGTATGAACGGTTCGGAGTTGCCGAATATTTCATCATCGACCCGGACGCCGAGTATATCGAGAAGTATATGCTGAAAGACGGAAAATACAACGGCAGGGTTGGAATCTATGCCGGAGATAACATGCTCCGCATCGACGCCATTGGACTGGAACTTAGCGCAAAGAGTTTCTTCCCGTTTTAGATACTCATCCGTAGCGCTCCTCGCGGAGAAGATCAGTGCTGTCGCTAGCAGGACGTGCTTTTAGCTTCTCACGGATGTGGGCGACCGCAAGACGCGCGGTTTGTGAATCTACGTGCGCAGCCTGATCAAGAATTATTTTGACCTCCGCCTGCAATGATCGCCCGCTCTGTGCAGCGCGCAGTTTCAGTCGCTCGATGGTAGCGTCATCGAGATTACGAATGAGAATTTGCGCCATCCTTGTGTCCTCCTTTACTCTTAATGGTGCTATCAAAATGATAGCACTTGTCTTTGCACTCAGCAACAAGCAAAAGAAGGACCCAGCTCGGTCCTCGTCTCTCATCCTCTGTCTTCTTTCTTCTTTTTCGCGGCTTCGCGGCTTCGCGTGATAAAGTTGTCAGTCTATCCGTGACTAATCCGTATTCATCCGCGAAATCGCTTTATTTCGTCGAGCCCCGCGGGATCGAGGCAGGAGGGCAAATCGTATCTAGCCGCGGTATGCTCGCGATTTTTTCCTATTCACCCGCTCACCCTTTCACCCATTCACCTACTCAGCATTGCGAGGGGTTTGGCAGAAATAATCGATTTACCTTTTACATATTCATGTATATTCTATATGAATACACAATCAGGAGGTGCTGTTCATGAAAACGACAACAGTCCGGCTGGATGATAAAATTCTGGATCGCGTGGACGGCTTGGCGAAAGTGTTAAGCCGTTCAAGGTCCTGGGTAATCAACCAGGCGATAGAGCGGTTTCTTGAGTATGAAGAATGGTTTGTTCGGGAGGTCGAGGATGGCTTGGCGGAGGTTGAAAAGGGAGAAGTAGCCAGCCATGAGGAAGTCGTAGCCACATTCCGCAAGTGGGGTGTGAATGCAAGTTAAGTGGTCTCGTAAAGCGCTGCTGAACTTGGACGATGCTGTGGAATATATCGCTGCTGACAATCCCGTTAAAGCTGAGGAAGTGGCGCAACGAATTTGGAATGTCGCGCGACGGTTGGCTGACCAGCCTGGCATGGGACGGCCAGGTAGGGTGGCAGGTACCCGCGAACTTGTCATTCCTGGTTTGCCATATATTCTCCCTTATGTCGAGAGAGGAAAGGCGGTCATAATTTTGAGGGTGATGCATGCAGCTATGAAATGGCCTCAAAAACCTTGAATTATTTGCCTCGCACCTTCGCGTGACAAACTCGTCGTCCATCCGTGATTATCCGTGTTCATCCCCTAAATCGGATCATCCCAAGTCGCTCCGTCGAGCCCGGCAGGATCGAGCTGAGAGGGCAGGTCGTATGTCGTGCGGTATCATCACTGTTTTTCCCTGATTCCCTACCGCCTAATCCCCTAATCACCTATTCTTCACTGCAACAGCAACTGCTTCTCGCGAAGTCTTTTGATTTCGTCGCGCAGGACGGCAGCCCTTTCGAATTCGAGGCGGGAGGCCGCTTCCTTCATTTCTTTCTCGACGGCCTGGATGTGTTCCTCGGGAGAGATGAGTCCGCCCGGCTGATCGAACGCAGCCTGAGGTTCGAACATAAATTCCGACTCAGACGGCTTCAGACGGTACTCTGCCAGAATGTCGGTGACATCTTTTTGCACCGACCTCGGCACGATGTTGTTCGCGGCGTTGTATTCGACTTGCTTTTTTCGCCGCCTGTCCATCTCCTGCATGGCGCGGCGCATTGAGTCGGTCACTCTATTAGCATAGAGAATCACGGTTCCCGTCACATTGCGTGCGGCGCGGCCTGCTGTCTGGATAAGCGACCTGTCCGACCTCAGGAAACCCTCGTTGTCAGCGTCCAAAACGGCGACAAGCGACACTTCCGGGATATCAAGACCTTCCCGCAGCAGGTTTATTCCAACCAGGACGTCGAAATTCCCGAGCCGCAGATCTCGCACCGTTTCGATCCGCTCGATGGTGTTGATGTCCGAGTGCATGTAGCGGACCCGGATGTTAAGTTCGGCAAGGTATTCGGTGAGGTCCTCCGCCATTCTTTTGGTGAGAGTGGTAACGAGAATGCGCTGGCCCTCTTTCACATGTTTTCTTATTTCCCCGATCAGATCGTCAACCTGAAAATCGGCGCTGCGCACCTCGACGCTGGGGTCAACAAGGCCGGTGGGCCTGATGATCTGTTCTATGACGCGTCCTCTCGTATTGCCAAGCTCATACGGACCGGGGGTTGCAGAGACATACACAACCTGTTTTACCCGTTTTTCGAATTCATCGAAATTGAGAGGCCTGTTGTCAAGCGCCGAAGGCAGCCGAAACCCGTACCGGACAAGAGTTTCCTTTCGGGCCCTGTCGCCGTTGTACATGCCGCGAATCTGAGGAACCGAAATGTGGCTTTCGTCGATGAAAAGGAGCCAGTCTTGCTGAAAATAGTCGAGCAGAGTGTATGGGGGGGTTCCCGTCGCACGGCCGTCGAGGTGTCGGGAGTAGTTTTCGATTCCATGGCAGAAACCAAGTTCGAGGAGCATTTCGAGATCAAACCCGGTCCGTTCTTCAAGGCGCTTCGCCTCGAGGAGTTTTCCCTCCCGGTAGAAGAACTCAAGCCTTTCGGACAACTCCTGCTTGATTGAGTTTACCGCCCGCTCAAGGGTATCAGGGGAGGTGACGTAGTGGGTTCCGGGATATATGTCCGCTCTTTCCATGTGCCGGAAGGTCCTTCCGGTCAGCGGGTCGATTTCCTTTATCGAATCTACTTCGTCCCCAAAAAACTCTATGCGTATCGCCCGGTCCTCCTCATAGGCGGGAAAAACCTCGATTACGTCTCCCCTTACACGGAAAACGCCACGATGAAAATCATAGTCGTTTCGTTCGTACTGGATATCCACCAATTTGCGCAAAACGTCTTCTCGCGGAATTTCCTGCCCTGTTTTCAACTGCAGCAGCATCTCCTGGTATTTTTGCGGTGAACCCAGGCCGTATATGCAGGATACGCTCGCCACAATTATGACGTCCCGGCGCTCCAGGAGCGAGCGTGTCGCCGAATGGCGCATCTTGTCAATGGTTTCGTTTATGGAGGAGTCTTTGGCGATATATGTGTCGGTCTGAGGGATATAGGCCTCTGGCTGGTAATAATCGTAATAGGAGACGAAATATTCCACCGCATTTTCGGGAAAAAACGATTTGAACTCGCCGTAGAGCTGTGCTCCCAGCGTTTTGTTGGGGGCTATGACCAGGCTGGGTCTTTGTAGCTTCGCTATTACGTGAGCCATCGTGAAAGTCTTGCCGGACCCCGTTACTCCCAGCAGGGTCTGTTCTTCTGCGCCGCCAAGTATATTCGACGTCAGCTTTTCTATGGCCTGTGGCTGGTCCCCGGTTGGCTCAAACTGGCTTCTCAGCTCGAAAGGTTTCATCCTGAAAGCGGTTCCTATAACGCATAAAACATTGATAACATAATAGATCAAACTGCTGCTGCGGAGAAGCGGTCCGGCAAAAGGCGGGTGAAAATGGGTGATGGCGGGTCAGGACAAGGCGGTCTTTTCTTCGTCTTCATCATCGTCAGTCGGTGCATAATCAATAGGCTCCAGGTCTTTGTGAGGAAGTTCCAGACGTTTCAAGCGCGACCTGTCGCTTATGATCTTCTCCATTTCGCGCCGCACTTCGGATTGGGTCAGCAGTTCCGACAGCAGGACACGTTTATAGCTGATGCTGCGTAGTTCGTTTTCCAGAAACTCGTCCCTCTCCTGTTTGAGTTTCAGGTTCTGCAGGAAAAGTTTTTCTTCCAGGGACTCGTTTTCGATAAGCAGGGTGATCAGCATGTCGCTAAGCTTGTTTTTGCGGAGCCCCATCATCCCTACCCCGGCAGCCTTTCTCCGGTACTGTTCCAGCTTGGTTTCGAGAAACTTAATGTGTTGTTCCAGCTCTGCCTTGTCATTTTCGAGCTTCTGCTTCTCATTATCCCAAAAGGCCTTGAGCGCCCGCTCGATAGTGAGCATCTCCTCGCGGTCGCAGGCTGCTCGGGCTTTAGATTTCCGGCCCTGTGTGCGGTATCCGACAAAATAGCTGATGGAAAACACTGCCATTATGCAGAACAGCCCGGCCATGACCTGATAAACTATCAAATCCATCTGAGCTCCCTCGCGTGGGTGTTGGGACGTGCATGCCTTTCCGCTGAGAAAAAACGATCCCGTCCCGGTTTGACTTTATAACCGGCGCAAGTATAAACCCTAATTTCAATCACGTAAACACGAGAGAGCAGATGTGACTTTCTACAATTCGATCATGCCCCGTCCAGCCCCGTTTTCCCTTTTTGCATAAACCAGTGTTCGGTATCGACGTAGTAAAATCTTAAATCCGCAAGCACTATGTAATGGTACCGTTCTTCAGCGACCATTTGGGTCAGGAAGTCGCGTTCGATCGACTCGGCGGCTTCTTTGAGCCTGGCCAGAAAAAATTCTATGCCCTTGTTCTCCAGCTCCATTCCGCTCTCAATTGCGGCGACATCGTCCAGGCACGCATTTGAGGTGCTTTCTCGCTTTTGCTTTAGTTTGGCCATGACTTCGCTGCCGCCCAAGGCTTCGAAGTCATAAAAGCGGCAGGCGTTGACATCGCCCGAGCCTTTGGAGAGGTCGGCATAAGTCGCGTTAAGCCTGTCCAGATGCTTTTGCTCCATATCCCGCAACATCTTGAAGGTTTCCATGCCGACGCTGTCGCCGCATTTTCCCGCTGCCTCGGCGTAAAAAGCTTTCATTTTTTCCTTTATTTCAACGGCTGTACACATGAGTTCAAGAAGTCTGGAACCGTTGGTTATCATTTCGCTCTCCTTGCAGTTGGAATTAAAAATACAATATTCTACGGCGTTCATCATATAAGAATGAGTCCCGGTCCTGTCGAGCTGTCCTTGCCGGTTGATGAAGGTAAGCTGAAGGAGTTTAACGCAGGCCAAAGGAGATGCGCGTCCGAAATGAACCTTCGAGCAGCCGGGGATAGAGGGAGACCACGCCGGCTCTTCTGATATTGTTTTCAAAAAATGCTGGAAACAACTCCGGCCTGGAGCAAAGCTTCAAGCCGGAGTCGTTTTTGCGGTCATTTCATCAGGAAGTTGGCACGACAATCTTTTCATTAGATTGCCGTGGATCTTTAATGGGAAGTCGGCATCAGTTTTTCGATCATCTTTGCCTGTTCCTGCCCCAATATAAACCACTTTCTAAAAGCCAGGAGGAAAACAATCGCCATCATAATCATGAGTGAGGCTGCCAGGGCGACAAGCAGGTAATGTCCCTGATTAAAGTTGGCTATTACCAGGTAATAGCCGGCGGTCATTGTGACGGGCAGCATAAAAATTCCGGGAATGGCGGTAAGCCATGAGTATTTCATTTTCCCCATATTCATAATCATGGTCGTTCCGACAATCAGGGCGCACGCGGCCAGCAGTTGGTTGCTCATGCCGAACAGCGGCCAGATCGTCGAGATATTCCCTGTGTAAACCAGGTATCCCCAAAAGAGGGTGAACAGGGCGCTTGTGATGACAATGTTAGGTATCGATTTCTTCTGGGAAAATGCGGGAATGGCCCTTCCGATAATTTCCTGGAGCAGATATCTTCCCACCCGTGTTCCGGTGTCAACTGCCGTCAGGATGAATACGGCCTCGAACATGATGGCAAAATGATACCAGTACGACATAAGCCCTTTCATGAAAGAAACGGAGCTGAATATATATGCCATGCCAACCGCCAGCGAAACAGCCCCTCCGGGCCTGCCCTGGATATTTTCCTGGACCTCAGCGGCCAATTGTGGAAGGTGTACAGGCGACATGCCAATGGTCTTATAGACTGCAGCAGTGGTATTGATCGCGAAATAATCGGAAGGAACGAGCACGCAGGCGGCAACGAGGGCCATTATCGCCACGAAGCCTTCGATAAGCATAGCTCCATATCCTACGAAAAGAATGTCCTTCTCGCTGTTTAGCATTTTCGGCGTGGTCCCGGTGCCGATTATCGCGTGAAAGCCCGATAACGCCCCGCACGCGATAGTAATGAAAAGGAATGGGAAGACCGAACCGTTGATAATAGGGCCGCCGCCGTGTATGAACTTGGATAAGGGCGCCATCTGGAGGGTCGGATGGACTAAGACGATACCTATTGCCAGCGCGGATATGGTTCCCAGCTTGAGATAGGTTGAAAGGTAATCGCGAGGACACAGGAGCAGCCAGACCGGCAAGGCTGATGCCACGAAACCATAAGCCGGAATTAAAAGGGCGCATGCATTTCGCGACAGATAGAACCATTTCGAAAACACGGGATGAGAGGCTATTAAAGGGCCGGTTACAATTACCAGAGCAAGGAGCACAACGCCGATGACACTTCCGCCCGTCACGTCCCCGGGCCTGATCATGTGCATCCATATACCCATGATAAGCGCGATCGGTAGAGTCATTATTACCGTGTAAGCGCTCCAGGGGCTGTTCATCATGGCATTTACCACCGCCAGGGAAAGTCCGGCAAGGGTCAGGATCAAAATGAACAAGACGGCGAAGCTGGCGACGGCCCCTGCCGTCTTTCCGATCTCCGACTCGGCGATCAGAGAGATACTTTTCCCCTCATGGCGCACCGAGGCGAAAAGAATGACCATGTCATGGACCGCCCCCGCAACTACTGCTCCGACGATGATCCAGAGCGCGCCCGGCAGATAGCCGAACTGAGCCGCCAGGACCGGCCCGAGTAAGGGCCCTGCCGCAGCGATGGCCGCAAAATGATGTCCGAAAATCACATACTTGTTGGTCGGGTGGTAATCGATGCCGTCCTCGAGCGTGTGCGCGGGAGTCGGCCTGTTTGGGTCAATTCCCAGGACTTTGTTGGCTATAAATATTCCGTAGTAACGGTAGGCCAGGGCAAATACACACGCGGCCACGAATACGAGGGTCAGCGCATTCATGAAGACTCCTTCCCTTTGCTGAAGATTGTGATAATGATCTGCCTGAAATTGCCTTGCCTGAGACGGCAAACTTCCGGTTACGTCGAACTGGGTAGATGGGTTGGATAAGAAAAGACGGACAAATGAGCTTCAAGCGATCCTCTGATCCGAACAGGGACTATAAGCGTATCCATCAGATATATATATAAAAACATTCCAAAAGGCCGGATTAGGCCCAATCCACCCGTTGATAATTGATTGGTGTAATAAATGGAACTCCCATCGGCCCGGTAAGTCAAGCAATTTGAGAAGATTTATTGAAAAATTCTGGTTCATCGAGCAAATGAGAAGGTTAGGGAGAGCAGGGGGGATTTTCGTTTGAAAGCTTTTTCTGATCACTGTTGACTCATCGCGCAGCGACGGGGGGACTGCCAATGGAGATTACTTCTCCATTGGCAGACTATAGAAAAAGCCGGAAAAAGGTCTCACCGCTATCCGGCCACAGTAAATGCTGATTGGGATCTTTACTGTTTCTTGGCGGGGGCTTTATCCTGCGTTTTTTGTCCCTGCGGAAGTTGTTCTTTCACAGGTGGTTTGGCTTTGGTCTCAGGCTGGGGCTGTGCCTGTTCCGGGGCGGCGGGTTGTTGAGAAGCTCCCGCCGGGGCCTGCTGAGGAGCTTCCGGCTGCACGGGGCGGGCTTCAGGAACTACTGGCTGTGGCTGCACCGGCGGCGCTTGAGGCTGTTCCACGGGAATATCGGTCATCACTGAGTGGCCCCCGCGTGCCCCCGGCCTGTACATAAAAGAGAGGAACAGGCATGTTATCATGAATATGATAGCAGCGGCCGTTGTGAGCTTGCTCATGAAAGAGCTGCCGCCCGATCCGCCGAAAAGGGTTTGCGATGCGCCGCCAAATGCCGCTCCCATCTCAGCGCCCTTGCCGGTTTGGAGCAAAACTATCGCAATAAGCGCGACACAGGCCATCAAATGAACAAGGATGATCAGCGTAGTCATTAGTTTAATACTTTTCTCTCAGGATTTGAACTCAACGAGGCGTTTGAACGAATCGACTTCAAGGCTTGCCCCGCCAACCAGAGCTCCGTCTATATCCGGCTCAGCCATAAGCTCATCTATGTTCGATGGCTTAACCGAACCACCATATAATATCCTGGTCGCTTTTTCAACCTCTTTGTTGAAAAGCGAAGCGATTCTCTCACGAATGAAAGCGTGAACCTCCTGTGCCTGCGCCGGTGTTGCGGTCCTGCCGGTACCGATCGCCCAAACCGGTTCATACGCGATAACCAACCGCTCCGCCTGCGCCGGGCTCAAACCCTTCAGCGCCCCTTCGAGTTGGCTGGCCACGACTTCGAATGTCTTTCCCTGCTCGCGCTGATCGAGAACTTCTCCGACACAGATGACAGGCGTCATTCCGGCCTTGAAGACGGCCGCCGATTTCAAGCGCACCGTTTCATCCGTTTCGCAAAATAGCTGACGCCGCTCTGAATGGCCGACAATCACGTACTCGCATCCAAGGTCCCTTAGCATTACCGGTGAGATTTCCCCCGTGAACGCGCCCTTTTCCTCCCAGTGACAATTTTGCGCTGCGAGGCTGTAGCCATGCTGTTTCATAATATCCCGCACCCCTTTCAATGCTGTGAAAGGGGGCGCGATTATTACTTCGCGGCCGGTACAGGGGCCGGTTTCCTCCTGGACGGATTTAACGAAAGAGATGGCTTCGGCCACGGTCTTGTACATTTTCCAGTTGGCGGCCACGAGAGGTTTTCTGTTCGGATTCATTTGGGTTCTCCCCGTGTGAGGGCAAGTGACGGTTGACAAAACTTTCAATACGTTGACACTAACGGATGTAAGGTGTCTTTGGTTCAGCACCTCTCCAGGGCAGAAACGCCGGGCAGATCTTTCCCCTCCAGAAGCTCCAGAAAAGCACCGCCCCCGGTCGAGACATAACTCACCTTGTTTTCGGCGTTGGCCTGCCTGATGGCCGCCGCCGAATCGCCGCCGCCGATAACTGTGAGCACGCCGAGCGATCCCATGAATTCGGCTAAAGCGAAAGTGCCTTTGTTAAACGGGGGGGTCTCGAAAACACCCATTGGGCCATTCCAGATGATTGTCTTGCAGCTTCGAAGGGCCGACTCGAAGGCCTGAACCGACTGCGCGCCGATGTCCAAAATCTTGGTATTCCCTGGAACCTTGTCGATTGGGACCTGCAATACCTCTCCACGGCCCTCCGCGTCAACGGCAACAACCGCGTCAACCGGCAGGAACACCTTGACTCCTCTCTTGTTTGCTGACTCGAGCAACCGCGCGGCCGTTTCGATATAATCATCTTCAACCAGCGATTTGCCGACTTCCTTCCCCTGCGCCTTGAAAAACGTATTGGCCATTGCGCCGCCGATAATCAGGGTATCGATTTTGGGAATAAGATTTTCGAGCAGCCCGAGTTTGGTCGATACTTTCGCGCCTCCCACAATAATTGCGAGCGGCTCGTTGCGGGTTCTCCATGACCTTTTTGAAATACTGAAGCTCCTTTTGGAGCTGATATCCGGCGGCGCACACGGGCACAAATCGCGTTATACCCTCAACGGAGGCATGAGCGCGGTGAGAAGCGGCAAAAGCCTCGTTTACATAAATATCAGCCAGTTCGGCCAAACGCTTGGAAAACTCCGGGTCGTTTTTTTCCTCCTCCGGGTGAAACCGCAGGTTTTCCAAAAGCAGCGCTTCACCCTCTTTCAGGAGCGAGACCTGCTTCTCCACCTCTGGACCAACGCAATCCGGGGCAAGGGGGACACTTTTACCCAATAGGTTGGAGAGGTACTCCGCTATGGGCCTTAGTGAAAACTCAGCAGACACTTTGCCCTTTGGTCTCCCCAGATGTGAAGCAAGGATGAGCCTGCCTCCCGAGTCGATAACCTTGCGGATGCTGGGTAGAACGGCGCAAATGCGAAGGTCGTCTTTTACCCGCCGTTCCTTGTCCAGGGGCACATTGAAATCGACTCTCATGAAGACGCGTTTTCCTTTAAAATCGAGATCGTCAAGAGTCTTCACGCTCGAACTCCTCGTATAACGAAATTGTTAACAACAGTGAGCGATGACCTGGTCAAATGCTCCCGCATCCCTTAGCGTTAATATGATCATTCAATTTAGCGCCTTTAGTAGAGTGTCCGGAGAACCATTTTTCACCACCCCGGGCGGAGGAGTGCTTCGCGTAGCGCGCAGGCCATCCCGCCTCGGCGGGATGGCCTGCAGACATGCGCCCTGTGAAGTGTGGAAATAGGACGGGGGGAGAGGGCGCTAATCCAGGGATTTGCCTACCATAACGGCCAGCTCGGCCGCTCTGGTCGAATAGCCATACTCATTGTCGTACCAACTGAATACTTTGACCATACGGCCGGCCATGACATTAGTCAGTCTCGAATCCACGCTTGATGAATAATGGGTGTGATTGAAATCCACCGAGACCAGTTCCTCGGTCACATAACGAAGGATTCCTTTGAGCGGTCCGTTTGCGGCCTCCTCCAGAACACTGTTCACTTCTTCCTTCGTCACATCTCTGCCAACTCTGCACACCAGGTCGACCAGCGAAACATTAGGAGTGGGGACCCGAATGGACAGACCGTCCAGCTTTCCCTTCAGATCCGGAATGACCTCGGCTACGGCGCGAGCGGCGCCGGTCGTGGTCGGAATCATCGAGAGTGTGGCCGCCCTGGATCTTCGGCGGTCGCTGTGCGGAGAATCGAGCAGCCGCTGGTCCATTGTGTAAGCGTGAATGGTGGTCATAAGCCCGTGCTCTATTATGAACCTGTCGTGGAGCAATGAGGCGATCGGGGCCAGGCAGTTCGTAGTGCATGAGGCGTTTGAGATGACATTGTGGGTGCGCGGGTCATAAGTCCCGTCGTTGACCCCGATTACGAAGGTCGCATCTACACCCTTGCCGGGGGCGGTTATGATCACTTTGCGCGCTCCGGCGCTCAAGTGCTTCTCAGCACCCTCGCGGCTGGTGAAATGGCCGGTGCCTTCAAGAACCACGTCAATTTTAAGGTCGCGCCAGGGCATCTGGGCCGGGTCCATTATCTTGAGGCATTTAACCCGTCTGCCGTCCACAATTAATTCATCTTCAGACTCCTGGACCTCGTGGGGCCAGACGCCGTGAACGGAGTCGTATTTCAGAAGGTAGGCCAGTTCCGAGGGCGTTGTCAGGTCGTTCAGAGCGACAACTTCCAGCGGTAGTTTCAGGTCTTTTATGACTTTGAAGATGGTGCGCCCGATGCGTCCGAACCCATTAAGCGCTATGCGAGTAGCCATTTAGTTTCTCCTTGGAGGGTCAAAGGTAATATTGGCCGGTGTCCATCCGGAAACACCGGAAGTCTTGAATACCGGGCGCTGCATGCTTGACGCCGGACGGGCCGTTTCTATCGCCGCTGAAAAAGGACCCTCTTCACACACAAACCGGACGGAGGCTTTGCGCCCTCATAAAATCCCTGCAATACTCTAATTACTCTTAAAGTTAACAGCATTCCTGAAGAAATAAACCCGAACCTCGACCGAAAAGTCGGCCTCAATCCAGCAAAACTGAATGCTTTTAAAGAAAAGCTCTCTCTATCACAGAATTCACCAGCATGGACGGTGGTAGAGGCCGCGCTGCCGCATCTAATACCATAGTTGCCGTCAAATGCGCAATGATTGGGTGGGCGAGTAAGATTTCCCCTGTCACACGGTATAAAATCGAGTGAAGCGCCACCGTGAGCCACGCAGCGGCGAAGGGGGGGGCCGGCTCCGCTTTTACAAATCTTCGAGATCGTATCTAACTTCGTGAGTTTCGGGTATTCGAGAGCCGGAAGGTGACTTTCGTTCCCGTCTCCAGCCCCAGCTCTATTGCCGCATTGCCCTGGTTGACGGCAATTTCGATAAAACCCGTGCTTCCGGTCACGGCGAGCGGTTCCCCGGTTATGACCCGGCCATAAGTCTGCTCGATTGATTCGATTGCAAATTTCCCCGCTGTGACCGTCCATTTTTCCAGGGTCGCCAGTTTTTCCAATGTCTCACTCAGTACGTTGGTAATCGCGTTTCCGAAGCGGTCGATATGGATAACCTCGCCAATCACCTCGCCTTCGCCAATGCTTGGTTCGCTCCAGTGCGGGGAGATCGGATCGCACGCAGGCCCCAAAGTTTCGAATGGGACACCGCAAGCTATATGAGCTGCGGCGGGCGCGAAGAGGTCTCGGCCATGAAAAGTGCTGCTCAGCGGGCTTCGCCGAAACTGCGGGTTCTTCAGCCTTCTTGCCTCCCAGCCGGTCTCTTTTCTTAATATCAGGGAGAAAAGGCCGTTATCGGGGCCCACAAGAAAACATGACCTGGTTCGAATGGCTACGGCGCCGCGCTCGGTCCCCACCCCGGGGTCCACAACCGCCAGATGAATCGTTCCGTGCGGGAAATACTGATAACTGGCGAACAGGACAAAGGCCCCGGAGCGAACGTTATGAGGGGCGATGAGATGGGATATATCCACCAGCTTCGCGTCGGGACAGATATCGAGGATGACTCCTTTCATGCTGGCCACATATCCGTCCATGAGTCCGAAATCGGTTAGCAGAGTGATTATGTGCGAACTCAATTGAGCTTAAACCCCCCGGCAGGATGTTCTTGAGGAAATAACGCAAAACTCCGCGCATTTTGATAATAATTGGCAAAAGGAGTCAAGTTTTTTATCGCGGATCGAGTTGGTTGCTCAGCATATTGACAAGTTGTCATAAGTATGGCATAAAAAGCCATAGTGGAGGCAGGGGCGCTTGTGGACGCACGACCGGTCTTGAATTATCGGCGTGATTTGCCGAATGGCGACATTATTCAGGTGGTGGTGTGGCTCCTTCCCGCCCCGCTTCCCGGCTCGTCTCATTCTTTCAAATACCGGCTGCACTACCAGACGGCCGACGGCTCGGATGTTATCCGTTACGACAACGAGAGAGGCAAAGGTGATCACCGGCACATTGAAGGGAAAGAGGACCAGTACAGTTTTGAATCGTTGAAAAAGCTGGTGCTTGATTTCTACGAAGCTGTCAGGAAGACACGTAAGAGCGGAGGCAACGATGAGCAGAGATTTCAAGGTGAAGATCGAGACTGAAGAGAAATTCTTCGCCGGCCTGATCGCTCAGGCTGAAAAGATTGATAGGGGCGTTATTCCGGACAAGCCCATTGAGCGGCTGTCTTTCCCGGACCTGGAAACCTTTTACCGCTACTGCACCCCCAAGCGGCTTCAGCTTTTGAAGGAGCTGCACAAGATCGGTTGTGTCAACATCAGCGCTCTCGCAAGACATTTGCACCGGGATTATAAGAATGTCTTCAGGGACGTGAAGACCCTGGAGGCCGGCGGGCTGGTGGAAAAAACCGATAAGGGCCTCTACTGCGTACCATGGGACGAATTCACCGCAACAGTGAAGCTTGCATCCTGACTATCCCGCGCCCTGGGCGGCAGATCTCCTAATACTTTTTCTGCTCCTCGCATAGCGATGCGGCCTCACAAAAGATCGGCCGCGAACTGGGCACTCACAAAAGATCGTGCCCGGACTAGAAGCATCAACCATCGGTTAGAATGTTAAGCCCGGACCTGAACGAAGTGAGGGTCCAGCATCTAACGCACTTCCTCGATGTTACCCACGAACCCGAAACGAAGTGAGGGTTCACCAAGAGGAGTTATTTTTCACTAATCACTATTCACTAATCACTATTCACTAAACACCTGTGGTTAGGATTTTCCTGCCCCGACGAGGGCTGCATAATATAGCCTGGGGTCAGTCCCGCGCCAGCGGGACGCCACCCCGGGTACGGATGCACACAAACCGATTTTACTCTCGAGGAGTTACATAAATTCTGCAATAGTAACGACTGCCCGGCTAATTCCAAGACGGATATTGTCCCTTCTCGTGCTGTGGGCGCTCATTTTCCGGATGAACCTTTAAAAGCTGAATCCCCCCACTTTCTCAAAAGGGGGTTGCGGACAAGGGCCGATAACCGTTTCAAAGCTTTTTCTGTCCACTGTTCACTCATCGCGGAGCGATGCGGGGGCAGGGAGGATGGTTGTTTCCCCCTTTTAATTCACCAATTCACCCATTGACCAGCTCTTAGCTCACTACCCCGCGTTCTCTCTATTCACCATTCACTATTCACTAAGCAGCACAGCCCGGCTCGACCTCGGGATTGGCCATCTGCACTTCTGAACTCAAGAATTTCAAACTCGCAAGTTGCAGGGGTGGCGGCATAAGAACAATAATATACTTTAGATCAGTAAGTTATTCTTTTCTCAGTGGTCATTCTTACAGCCGTGTCTTGTAACCTTTTTGAAACCTTTTTGTGGGATATTTAAGTGAGGAGAATATTGCGGGGGATTCATAGACAGTAACCATTATAACTGTGATGCACTCATCGTGACGGGGGGAGAGGAGCATGAACGGGAGGAAGATCCTTATCGGTATTAAAGAAATCACCGGATATACGAGCATGTCGGAGGGCCTTATCCTGAAATTGGTTCGAACCGGTGGATTCCCGGCACAAAAGACTGCCGGTAACAGGGGAGTCTGGGTGTCCAATAAGGACAGCATTGACGACTGGGGTCAGAGGTTTGCCACGTCTGGCACAGGTGTCAACCACAAATAAAGCGCGTTTGTCCTCTTCTTTGCCACTTCTAACCTGCTTTTTCATCGTTTTTCATAACGCGCCAAAACCCGCGTTTATGATCGCGCTACAGATTTGCGCTCATCCTGGAAGTACTGTCTTCAGGGTGAGTGCAACGGCGTGAAGGTGAATGAATAGGGCATTCAAACGATGAGAGGGGTGGCCATGCTGTCTAAGAAAAGATTGTGCGTGCAGATTGGTTTGTTCCTGGCCCTTGTGGCGGCGATCGCATTTAATACGACCGTAAACGCCGACGATGATTTCGATCAGAATTTCTTGTACCCGCCGCGTACACTTGCACAGGATGTCTCGTCATTCATAGGCGCGGCAACGTATAACATTCCCATTGAAGTCCCCAAAGGGCGCAACGGCATTCAACCGAATCTTTCTCTATACTACGATAGCTATAGCAGCAACGGCTGGATCGGTGTCGGGTGGGACCTCAATATGGGATACAAAGGCTAACCAAATACGGCGTAAATTATGGCTGTAATCCCGCGAGCTGGAATTCTTCCACTTGCGGAAATAACCACGAGGAATCGGAGTTCCTGGTTTCGGCAAACGGGTCCTCCTCTGAACTGGTCGATCGGTCTTCTAACTGGGGCGCTCAAATCTATGGCAAGAAAATCGAGCAGGACTTCTCCAAATATTACTTCGATTCGACCAGTGGAGGATGGCAAGTCACCGATAAAAATGGGACCGTCTATTCTTACGGGACCACAACGGCCTCCAGGCAGGCGAACAGCCAAGGTACCTTTAAGTGGTTCTTGGATAAAGTTCAGGACATATATGGTAACTACATGACCGTGTCATACTATACCGACACCGCCAACGGGCAACTCTATCTCCAGGAGATAGATTATACCCTAAACGGCGCTCAACCCGCCACTAACAAGGTCGTATTTACCCGGTCGACCAAAGCACGCACCGCCGCTGACACTCCCATATCCTATGTCAGCAATGCTATGGTAAAGACAGCCTACCTCCTGAGCTCGGTCTCGGTATACGGAAATGGGCAGCTCGCAAGCCAATACAACCTTTCTTATGCCACAAGCGGTGATACGTCGCGCTCGCTCCTGCAACAGGTGATCCAGGTCGGAAGCGACGGAAAGGCCCAACGCAGCATTCTGCCTGACAATGCATTTACTTACCAGTCATGCGGAAACGTATTTGGGTTGCAGTCTGTTTGGGAACAATCGCCCTCAACAAAGGCAACGAAAAAAATCACCTGGGGAGTAACATCGGGGCAGAGTACGACGGCGGGTGAATGGTCCGATGACAATCCCACGGGTACAACCGGGAATATTTGGTGGGATTGGATAGGTACGGGCATAACCCGAAATGCGGCATATAACACGCACTACCAGTCCTTTTGGCTGGCCGATGTTACCGGCACAGGCAATCCGGACTTAGTTTACGTCGATAATAAAACCCCAACCCCGCATCTCCACGTTATCTCCGTGACATCGGATTGGCTTGACCATGATCTGGGCGCTCTCGCCAAAAGTATCTACGTCGGCGATGGTACGGGTCAAGTGAGGATGGCAGACGTCAACGGCGACGGACTTCTCGACTTTATATATGACGCAGAAGTCACGGGTGGAACGGAAATGCATGTACTTCTAAATAATGGTAAGGGGGGTTTTGGCGCGGATACTGTTTGGGGGGCAACACGTCCATGCTATGCAGCATTTAAAATGGCCGATGTAAATGGTGATGGCCTCGCCGATCTTGTGTACATTGACGGTAATAGAGTCATTTGGGTTATGCTGAGCAACGGATCGACCATACCACCAAGCTTTCAGGCCCCTGTAAAGTGGGGGACCATCGGAGAAAACGACGCCTTCAATCTGGTGGATGTTAACAGTGACGGGTTGCCCGATATCGTGTATTTAAACTCGGCGGGACAATTTAGAGTGCTTCTAAACACCGGGACCGGCTTTTCGCCGGATAACGCGACGGCCTTCTGGGGAAGTGAGGGGATCTATAGCCCCTTACAGGGTTATTCAATGGCTGACGTTAACGGTGACGGTTTACCCGATATAGTCTTTGATTCGTATAATTGCTCTACCGAAGTGGGTACCGGCATCATGGTCATGACAAACACCGGCTCCAGCTTCAAGGCCCCGAGTAAATGGGGGGCGAGACAGTATCAATACGCCACCGGCGGTACATTTAAAATGATGGATATAGACGGTGATGGGTTGGCTGGATTTATGTACGATGCCTCGGTAGGAGGCTACCACGCGTTCATGTACTTACAGTTGCAACCCCCAAACCAGTTGGGATTCACATATGCGTCAGACCTTATGACCAGCGCTGCCAACGGCATCGGCGGCACATACACCCTAAGCTATGGGCCATCGCTAGTATATCCGAGCCGGTTCGCTCCCTATGGTGTCCAGACGCCATACGTTATTACCTCGGACGACGGTAACGGCAATACAATCCAAATATGGTGGAGTTTTAACAATGGATACTACGACTACCCGAGCAGGGAGTTCCGAGGATTTAGCAACCCGACCAAATATCTAAACGATTCCAATATCGACTACACTTATCTCCAGGACAATGTGGGGAAAGGGCTGATGACGGACAAGGTCGTATACAATTTAAACTGGAGTCAAAAATACAGGGAGTGGCAGTATACCTATTACGACACCCCAGGCGGCGGCGGTTCCGGAATAACATATCCGAACACTAGCTTTCCAGCCATGTATCAATCTTATGAAATTCACTATGACGCCAACTCCGACACCCCTCAAAAGATTGGGACTGCGCTTATTTACGACACGTACGACGGAAGTGGGGAATATGGAAACGTGACCTCCAAGACTCAGCAGGGAGACGTGAATTTGCCGACGCCTCCCAGCGGACAGCGCCACGATCAGATACAGTACGCAAATGACACCACTAATTGGCTCCTTGCCAAGCCGTCCCAAGTAACCACCACGGCGGGCGACGGGACCCTGCTTTCACAAACGATGTTGGGTTATAATTCCCTAAATAACCCCGTGAACAATCGCCCTACCTCTAAAACCTTTTGCTTTAGCCAGAGTAAGCCTTTTAATTTCGGTAATTGCACGGCGGGCGTGGACCCTACCATCCAATATACCTATGATAGTTACGGGAACCTCCTCACGCAAACCGACCCTAACTTGAATTCCCCTACTGAAATCATCTACGATACCACCAGCGAAACTTTCCCTTACTCCATAACCGATCCTGAGGGGCATAGCACGCAGATAGCCTACAATTACCTGTTCAGCAAGCCTACATCCAAAATAGACCTGAATAACAACATCGAAACTGACTACACTTACGATCTTTTCGGGAGAATCCTTACCGTGATCGAAAAGCCAAACGACAGCACGACCTATCCCACAAAAACGTATTCCTACAATAGCTACGGCACCGTTGCGCAGCAGAACGTGGCACTTGCCTCAAGGGTGATAAGCGGGGGCCCCGGCGTATACTCCAAGTCAATGTATTTCGACGGGCTTGGGAGGGTAACAAGCCAACATTCGGACGGGCCCAACGGCGCCACCATCTACGTGGATTCCTCGTACGACAGCAACGGCCGGCTTGGTCAGAAATCAGTTCCATATCTGTATGGTATTGAGACGGAAAAATGGACCCAGTACACCTATGATCCGCTCGGGAGGCTACTCACCCAGGTCAACCCGGACCAGACCTCTTCCAGCACCACGTACGCCCAGGGGACGACTAACTACACCGATCCGGCCGGACATTTGAGGACGGAGGTGCGCGACGCCTTCGGTCAGCTCACGACAGTAACGCAATACCCCACTGCCAGCTCCAGCTTTTTCACCACCTACCAGTACGATCCACTTGGGAACCTCTTGTATATCATTGATCCGGAAAATAATAAGACCTCGATAACCTACGATTCCCTTTCGAGAAGATATACCATGGCCCACCCGGATATGGGCGCCTGGACATACCACTATGACCCGAACGGGAACCTCACAAACCAGACAGATGCAAACGGCAGCCAGATTCAGTTTATCTACGACGCAGTAAACAGAATTACTGTCAAGCACCTCTTGACGGCCGGCCAGGGTGTCCAGCCAAGCCCGGACACTACGTACACTTACGATCAGACGGGGACTGGATATCAATATACAATAGGCCGGCTCACCACGGTTGTCGATGCCTCCGGATCGACCTCCTTTCCTCTATATGATAGGGACGGCAGGGTGCTTACAGAAAGCAGCACCGTGAACGGCAACCCCTACACGCTTCAAAAAACCTATGACGACCTCGGCCGCATCGCGACAATCACCTACCCGGACAATGAACTGGTAAGTTATTCTTACGACACCGGAGGGAACCTGTCCAGCGCTGGCGCCTACGCCACTTTCACGAACTATACGGGCCTTGGCCAGCCTCAGAGCATCACTTACGGCAACCAGGTAACGACCGCCCTCACCTATAATACTGCGACCGACAGCAGGCTGCACAGCATGGTTACAACCACCTCGCCGGCCGGCGGTGACCTTCAGGTTCAAAACCTTACCTATGGCTATGACGGAGATGGAAACGTGCTGACCATTACCGATGGGGTAGATCCAACCAGAGATCTCTCATTTGGCTATGACGGGATGAACAGGCTGCTAACCGCCTCTTCTTCAAGGCAGGATTATGGTCAGCTCAGTTTTGAATATTTCCCATCCGGAAACATTGAGTACAATTCCAGGGTGGGATCGTACTTGTACGGCGGTTCTCAGCCCCATGCGGTAAGATCCGCAGGGGCCAATACCTACGGCTATGACTTCAACGGGAACATGACGAACAGAAACGGACAGGCGATGGTTTACGACCAGGAGAACAGGCTGGCGCAGGCTGGAAGCTATTCTTACCTGTATAACTACAAGGGTATGAGAGCGGTCAAAAACGGCGGCACACCCTCTTCGACGACCAGCTACTTTAATAAGTATTGGGAATGCACGAACGGCGCCTGCACGAAGCATATCTTCGCCGGATCTCAGAGGGTCGCATCCAAGAGCGGCTTAGGCACCTATTACTATCAACCAGACCTCCTGGGCGGCCTGAACATCGCCACCGACAGCTCGGGCAACTGGGCGGAAACCCGCTTTTACTATCCGTACGGGGAAGACTGGATCACTACCCCAAGCAGCGTCGATCTTCACCACAAGTTCACTGACCAGGAGAATGATCCCGAAACGGGCGTCTATTACTTTAAAGCCAGGTATTATGACCCGGTGCTTGGAAGGTTTATTACTACAGACCCGAGTTTTCAGGCTGCGTTTGATCCGCCGTCGTTCAATCGGCTACCAACCCATCGAAATCTTCCCAGTGCCCCGCCTATATACGTTTTGGCAGCACACACAGGCCCCATGCCGGGAAGAGTTGGCACGGGCAATGTTATTTCAAGCCTATATAACGGAATGGGGGTGAATTGCTACGCGTACGCCCTAGATAATCCTGAAAACCTTATCGATCCTTATGGGCTGTTTAATAATCCACTACCGAATTTGCCGAGTTTTTCGTCAGCAATTCCACAATCAAACTACGCAGCGCCATTTGCGGACATCATCGCTGGAGGGATAGAAGCCGGATTTGCAATAGCGTTAGGAGCAGGGACAGCAATACAATATGCCACAGGACCTGAATTTTGGTTTACAACTGGCCCCATATCAGCGTGGGCCACCTTTCAAACGGGTTTTGACGCATACAATAGAATTTCGGCAGGGGTTAGCACGCTTGGTCAGAACTCCTACTCCGGAACGGCTACTTCTTCGCAGAATTCCGATCCGGCCCAGCAAGACAGCTCTACTCCCGGAACACCAGACAACTCGGGCAACCAACCATTGGACAATTCTCAATCAGGCCAATCGGAGTCTGCACCTGACAACTCAACACCAGCCGGCCCAACACAGGATAACACGGGACAGGTCACGCCCGACACGCCGCCTGGCGGTGGTGGTGGCGACCCCTGCGGTAGCGACCCCTGTTGCGGTGACCCCTCCTGCGGCGGTAGCTAGGGAGGATTAAACGAGTTGATAGTCAGCAATGACAATCAGGAATGAAATCTCATGAGACAATCAATGACCAAGGAGAGTACGATTCGAAAATGATGGCAATACTGAGGTCGCCTGGGGCCGAGGATAACTACCTTGCTGGCCCCGGCGATCGCGGTTGCGTTGCGCTGATGGGATAACATAGATATAAGACTTGCGTTTTTGCGAAATAGGCACATTTGATGTAGGTTCTTGTAGTCGAACCTTGATTCCATGCGGGTTTACGCCTCTCCAGTCTTGCTAAAAGTCAAAAAACGGTAGGCACACGACTGCCATAATATTTCTTGACAATTACGGGTAGTACATGCTAATCACGTGGGCATGTATCTACGAACTACAAAACGAAAAAACAGAGATGGATCGGTAGTCGAGTACTATCAGCTCGCACACAATGTGCGCCATGCCGAGACAGGGAGTTCTGTCGCCGAGATCATCCACAACTTCGGACGGGCAGATGAACTCGACCGGGATGATCTGGTGAGGCTTTGCCGGTCGATTGCCAGGGTCTGCGGTGTTGAGGTTCATGACCCTTTGGACTCTTCTCAAAGCGCTGCAACTCCCTCCTGCGAGCAGTCAACCACACTTCCTGAAGACGTGCGGTTGATCCAGACCTTTGAGTTCGGTGTTCCTCTTGTGGTGGAGACGCTTTGGGAGCGGTTGAAGATCGGACCTACGTTGCGCAAAGTCATGGAAGAGTCGGGCGGGAGCGATCTTCACGAAAGAGCCCTTCTTGCCATGACTGCAAACCGGCTATGCGAGCCTGACTCCAAACTCGGCGTCTGGGACCGCTGGCTTCAAAAGGTCTACATGCCCTCTTGCAGTGCGGTAAAGCTCTATCAGATGTATGAGGCGATGGACCTGCTGCACTGGAACGTAGCTGAAGTCGAAAATGCTGTCTTTTTCCATGTATCCAACCTTTTCAACCTGGTTGTCGATGTCATTTTCTATGACACAACGACCGCCTCCTTCTCCATTGACCAAGCGGACGAGGACACGGAGGCGGGATCGGGTTTTCGAAAGTTCGGCCATTCTAAAAATGGCACGTGGAGTCCGCAAATCGTGGTCGCACTTGCCGTAACAAGGGAAGGCCTACCAGTAAGGAGTTGGGTTTTTCCCGGCAACACCTCCGATGTGGATACAGTTAAGAAGGTTCGGGAAGACCTTAGGGGATGGAAGCTTGGGCGGGCGCTCTTCGTTGCCGACTCCGGAATGAACTCCGGGACAAACCGGGATGAGCTGGCCAGGGCCTGCGGAAAGTACCTTCTGGCTACCCGCATGGCCAGCGTTTCAGAAATTAAGGAAGAGGTACTCACCAAGCCGGGCCGGTTTAGAACGATTGCCGAAAACCTCCAGGCAAAAGAAGTTGTCGTAGGAGATGGAGAACTCCGGCGCCGGTATATCCTGTGCTACAATCCCCGCGAGGCTGAAAGGGAGCGAAAGCATAGGGAGCAAGTTGTCAAAGAACTTGAGGAAGAACTAAAAGGCCATCAGGATCATCAGGCGACTGCCAGATGGGCAATAGATCTTCTCGCCTCCGGCAGGTACAAACGTTACCTGAAGGTCGATAAGCAGAGCCGCATCAGCCTCGACCGTGGGGCCATCCAGCAGGCGTCAAAGTACGACGGCAAATGGGTGCTCCAGACAAACGACGATACTATCACCGTAGAAGATGCAGCCGCCGGTTATAAGGGACTCCTCGTGATCGAGCGCGCATTCAGGGCTCTTAAGAGCACGCGGATCAAGATGGAGCCGATGTACCACTGGCTGCCCAAACGCATCGAAGCTCACGTAAAGCTTTGTGTCTTCGCGCTTCTCATCGAAAGAGTCGCCGAACTCAAATGCAAACAGCCCTGGCCGAATATCCAAAGGACCCTTTCCACGCTCCAGTCGACCGAGTTTCACACCCAAAAAAATCAATTCTTTCAGCGCAACGAGCCGTCATCCGAGCTTGTAAGAACACTAAAATCTCTAGAGATTCCAATGCCTAAGGTCGTCCTAGATATCCAATCGGCATCCTCTCACGCGTAGGCACACGACAAATTTGACCACCTTATGCAAGTCACTAGATTTATAGCCATTTTATGATTGTGTTTGCCTACCCCGCAAAAACCCAAGTAAGACAATGGGAGGGATTTGCAGTGAAAAGTCAATGGATAGAGAGAAATAAAGCATATTCAATGGTATCCGTGTGCTTAAACATCGGCCTGGTTGGCTCACTCCTTATGTTAGGCTTATACATCATTACAGCGCTCTTAGGTGGTATAGGTGCGGTTTATGGAATAGCAGCATTTGCTTGTATGGCCTTAATGATAACGGTTACAAAAAGATTCTACAATCATATTCAAACAGGTTCAATAATCCCAATATACGAATATCTTATTCTATTTCTATGTGCTGGTATCGATCTCGCTATATGGTTTGGATATCCACTTAACCTTATCTTAATCTGCGTAACTCTTGTCACCTGCACGGTCTCCTATATTACCCGAGAAAGGCGGTTGAAACAGCGGCGGTAGCGGTGGCGACCTCTGCGGCGGTGTCCCCTGCCGCGGTGACCCATCCTGTGGCGCGCAGTAGTAAACGAGTCGATTGTCAAGAACGAATTTAAAGCAGCAACGATGGATGACAATATGAATGATTAAACCTAGGATTATTATGCGACACTTTAGATATATAATGGCTTTTGTGATTCTACTGCTCGTCGTGAGCAGCCCCCTTACAGATTTGCCGAATTGGATCGCTGGGTTCAAGATCTACGGTATCTCATTATATAGGTGGGACCGAACCGGGTTTGCTGCTCAGGTCCTCGCAACCGCTGGCGTGCTGGCCGTGATCCTCCTCCTGTCATTTCTTGTCAAAAGTGAAAAGATGTCCATCATAAGGAAATGTGGCATCATACTTTGGAATGTGACCATGGTCCTCTTTGGAGTGTTCACGTTGTCAGTTGATATCTACGCCATAACAAACAATTTCAATTGGGGAGAGTGTGCTATATTATGGGCAGTTATTCGTGTATTCGTGGCGCTGTCCTTTGTCATTTGCATGGCTCTATTTGTCTTAGGATATCTTTATGAGTTGATTCAAAGGCTGAGAAATCATGGTACAAGATAAGCTGCGGAAGTGACGGCCCAGGCAAGGCGTTTGCCTGGGCCTTGGCTAGCCCCGCGAGATCTATTCTGAGGGCAATGCTGAGGCGGCTGGGTGCGGAGAACGTCTATTCTACTGGCCCCGGTGATCTCGGATGGGCTGCCGCGGGTGCAGCGCCATTGATCGTGTCACGGCTGCTCTGACGGTTGATTCGCAGCTAGTACCATGTAACTTTTGTAGCTTCGCATAACATTACTGTCGGGTGGGCACGGTCTCATCGTGCCCACCTCTTGATGGGCTTTACACGGGTGCGAGATAAGCCACGTTACAACGTACTGGGTATCCCTGTGCACTGACGCTGCCGACGGTTTCTTATTCTAACAGTGGAAGGGGTAATGGCTGCCCTTTGCCGCCGAGAGGAGGAATAGAATGAAAAAGTCTACTCCATGGCGCATGGTTTTATTTATAGTGCTTCTATTATGGCCCTGCGTCCACGCCTATTCCGGTTCGTTGTGGGGTGAATTTTTGCGGGATCCCAATGAAAACACGCTTGCTGCCCTAGAAAAAACATTTGCGGCCTGCAGTTCGAGCGATATGCCCTCAAGGGAGCAGGAGAAAATATTCTGCGATCTGATTCGTCAAGGAAATCCGTCTGTGTTCCGAGCTGCCTTGGCTGGATGGCAATGCTTGTGCTTCTCTGCAGAATACTGCGAAGATGTAAACGAAAGTGCAGGGGTGTTTTCTGGGTTGCGGCCTCAAGCTTTTTTGCGAATGGTTAAAGAGGAAGCTGTTCCGGAAGCAGAGCTGAAGTATCTTCTGTTAGCACTTCCTTACGACACCGTAGATGACATTGATTTGCAGCTATCAGTGGTCGAAAATAGGGCTGCAATCATGGGCTCTGTCGATGATCCTTCAGTCGCTGAGCTAAAAGAAAAGGCACTGCGTTTTTTGGAAGAAGAAAGACAGACGTTGGAGAAGATCAAGAAAAGTGAGCCCGCAGGCGTTGCTTATAGCATAAGCGTCATAGTTGAGAACCTGGGTTCCACTTCGCCTCTATTCCGTTTCTCAAAGCCCGCGTATGCTCCACCCAAAGGCATTACGAGCCGCGTTGGGCTGGAAAAGTTTGTGATCGTTGCTAAAGACGTTAGAGGTTGGGACTTCGGAAATCCCCTATGGCTCCTTGCATCACCGCTAGGCACACGTTTAGAAGTTGAGAAGGTTGGATACGGAACGGTGCCCGAGGGACTTACGGAAATTGCCGTGGCCAAGCCCTTATCCGCCGGCGTTGCCTACCGTGCATTGGTTTTCGCAGGGGCCGGTGTCGGGTCTGTGGAATTCGTCCTGCGCGGGGACTAGGCTGGTAGGCGGTCATCGGGTCGGGCCCAGTGCCACCCGCTATGCTTTTTAGAGGACACTGCTAACCGAAATTCAATAGCTGAATTCGTAGATCCGAGTTAGCGAGTGTCCGGGATCCGTTACTCGGGACCAAGAGAAACATATCGTAACATCTGAAAGGAGGCTTCTGAAATGTCATATCGGTACTTTGTATTATTATTTGCTATACTAATGCTTATTTATTGTAAACCTTCTGTTGAAGGAGCTGTGGACTGCTCCGATGTTAAATACGATGATATTGCTTTTGTTGAAAGCTGGCAAGATATTTATTCTCTTTATGTAAAGTATCAATATTGTAGTAACCGATATATCTCGGAAGGATTTGCAGATGGAATCACAAAATTACTCGCAAACATCTGGCCATCTGTTAAGGCATTTGATGCAATTAGTTTAAATGATCAACGTTTCCATCAATTTGTCCTCAACCATATTACCTATAGATATTATCCATATTATATTTCATTGATTTCTTATTATGCGCACAACCGTTGTCCACATGGACATCACGAGTTATGCTCGTCTTTAACTAAGGTGACCGATCGTTTGTTATCTGCATCCAAACCTTGTGTCCAGTCGGAATCGATGGAGGCGCCTGGTGTTCTGAAAAACTGGGAGGATATCTATGCTTCCTACAAAAGGTATGTGCAATGCGATGATGGTGCCGTCTCGGAGGCTTATTCCGACTCAATTTGTACAATGCTCGCCAACAATTGGAAATCGTTGCACGATTTGACGGAAATCACAGATACTGACAAGGATTTCTTGAAGTTCGTAATAAGGCATATTGATGGCTCAGCTCACTCACACGACCTGGAAACGATTCACTATAATGCAGAATATGCATGTGCTGAAATTTCCTATACGCTGTGTTCTTTGATCCAAAAGAGGTCCGCTGAAGTCATGAAGGCTGTTGAGGAGATGAGATCGAGAATCAAATAAAAAGGCAACCGGGGCGCAATGGTTGGGGCACAATATTTCGGATAAACACGGGCGGCAGCGGATATCGGCTCCTCTATAGCTTCATTCAAGGCGCCTCACCTACAGCCCTCATCCCGGCGGGCACAAAGCTCTACGGAACAACATTCAAAGGTGGCGCCAATAATTCCAGAACGATTTTCTCCTTTGACATTCGTTCCTCAGGGCAGGGCTGGCCAGGGACTCAACCGGAGTGAATCGAACCGATTACGAACGACCCCCGGTTGGCGATTCAGTATAGTTCCGACGAGCACGGATGTGCTGCCCTCTATATGGCAACCGGGGCGGGGATCGCGCGCAATTAAAAATCATTCACTATAACCGGCCCCCATCTTTGGCTGACACGCGTTCTGCCTCAAGGAGTCTTTCATATCGCAGAAAAGCGCTCAACGCGTGTTGCACGTAGTCAACGCGGATATTTCCGGCATCGGCATCGGCCGGCGTGGATCGCGCACTGCTGCCGATTATGCGTCCCGGCATGCCGCCCGCATACTGGCCGGATTGGATCTGCGCCCGCAGGAGAAAGCCGATGCCACGGAAAACGGCCTTTTTTATAGCGCCGATCAATTCAGCAGGGTACTCGGCGCCGGACGCCGACTCCAAGGCTGCCAAAAGCCCCTCCAGCGAAGTGGCCGTGGGGGTTGTGCGGCCACCGCCATCTAAACTCCCATCCAAACGCGGGTCCGTGGTCCTGCCGGGAGTGAGGCGCTCCAGGAAAGCATTTACGGTCTGGATCGTGTGGCGCTGCAGTTCCCGGGGTGTTGCCGGGCATTCGCTTTGATCGTAAAATGGCAGAAACTTCGCCGTGGCGATCATGGCCCAGTGATCGGGCGGGACAGTGCTTTGACCGGCACGGCTCTCAGCCAGATAGGCCAGCCCCTTTCCTGCCGCAACCAGCCATTGCTTCTGATGGTCCACCTCATAGAGCGAGATCAGGCCGAGAATTGCTTCGCCCGGGTAGTAAAGGTTTGCCAACTCCTTTTGCCCTTCCAGCGGCCCTGACGCCGCACTGTATTCTGTAAAGAAGCTCCCGTCGCTTCTTTGCTGGAAAACCAGGAAGCGCGCCATTCCCTCAATGTCCGCTGAGGGAATTGTGTCAGGTCTTGCGCGCTCGATTTCACTCAATGCCACCAGCCCGAGGCCTGTGGCGCCTAACGAAGCGTGCTCGACCGGCTTCGTCCCAACCGGCTCCGGCCAGACGATGCGCATCCGGCCACTGGGGTCGTCCCGCAGGTAGTTCCTGCGCAGAAAGAATCCTGCGCGGACCATTGTCGCGACCGTGTTCCCGTCAGTGCGCAAACGATTGAATAAGGCTAAGCTATAGATTGCACCGGCGTGACGGACCACGTTGTATTTCTCGGACTGCTTGCCGGTATGCGAATCGATCAGATAAACGAACCGGCCGTCCGGTCCGCATGAGCGTTCCAGGTAAGCGATGGAAAGGTCTATAGCGTGTGCGACAGCGCTCGCTGATGGCCCCGCTGCCTGATGATCGGGAGCCGGAGGTGATCCGTTCTCCGCGAAGCCGACCGGGACAGCGAAGAGGAAAAGGGCACACAGAATCGATGCTATTGAAAATACCACTCTCACTTTAGCCGCGTTGCCTTTCCTGTCACTTCAAAACCGGAGTTCCGTGCCGTGCGCGTTACCTGACCCAATTGGGCACAACGGGTCTTAATCCAACGCATTTCCAGAAATCAGCCATTGAATACCCCCACTTATCCCCAATGTCACGTCCCAATCCGCCGCCGGCTTGCACCCAATGCACGCTATGACTCATCAAATCTGTCTTGACCTGAATTTGCTTTGGTAATATACTCGTTAACGGATATTCGGTGAAGGATAATAACATGACTGAAACAAAAAGAAGGCTCTCAAACCCCCTGGCTTTAGCCGTGATGGTGCTTCTCTACGAACGCCCGATGCACCCCTATGAGATGGCCGCGACTCTGCGTGAAAGGAAAAAGGAAGAAAGCATAAAACTCCGTTACGGCTCGCTTTACACTGTGATTGAACTCCTTGTGCGAGAAGGATTCATTACGGCAAAGAAGACGACCCGTGAAGGGAACCGTCCCGAACGGACAATCTACGAGATCACCCGAGCCGGAGAAACCGAGATTCGGGATTGGATGCGCGAAATTCTTAGCACTCCGGTCAAAGAGTTCCCGCAATTTGAAGCCGGACTTTCGCTTCTTCCGGCTCTGCCTCCTGAAGAAGCGGCCGAAGTCCTCGAAACCCGTGTCGAGTTCCTGAAAAAAGACATCGAGCAGGTCAAGGGCGGCCTGCATCTGGCGAAGGAAATGGGGCTTCCGCCTCTTTTTGCCATTGAATCGGAATACCGGCTTGCAGGCTTGGAAATGGAGAAAACCTTCGTAGAAAACCTGATCGTAAGAATCCGAGAAGACGGATGCGGTTACCTCGAAGAATGGAAAAAGTGGCACGTCGCGAAAGCCCCGAAAAAGAAAAACAAACAGTAAGGAGGAAGTTGTCAAATGTCTTCACGTAATGCAAAGCCGTACAAAGGGATCGGAATGGAGGGCAGGATAGCCGTTTGGTACGCGAAGATTACTCTCAAGGGCATTGCAGAATTTCAAAAACTTGCAGATCTGCTCTCCGGGGAAACTCCCGAGAACAGTTGCATCCTCGAAGTCGCTCCCGGTCCCGGCTATCTCTCGATTGAACTCGCCAAGCGCGGCCGATACGAAATCGTAGGTCTCGACATCAGCGAATCCTTTGTCCGGATCGCAAAGGAAAATGCTCAAAAGGAATCCGTCAACGTGGACTTCCGGCATGGGGACGCTTCGGCGATGCCCTTTGACGACAACATGTTCGATCTAGTCGTGTGCAGGGCGGCGTTCAAAAATTTCACCCGGCCGGCTGAAGCCCTCGATGAGATGTTTCGAGTGCTCAAACCCGGTGGGCGCGCAATTGTCATGGACATGAGAAAAGATGCTTCTCCCGAGGAGATCGCAGAGTTCATCGAGAGGTTAAATCAGAAATGGTTTGATTCGATACTTATGAAACTCATCTTCCGATTCATGCTCATCCCGCGAGCCTATACGACTGATCAGTTCAGGAAGATGGCAACGAGTTCAAAATTCGGTGGGTGCGAAATTACTCAGACTCCGACCGGTTGCGAAGTTGTTCTTAAAAAATGAGGGGCCTCATTAACAGGTGAACCTCCGGCTCTGCCGGAGGACTCGCGGAGTTTGACATTTCCGGGAGTCGAGTCGTCATCCCGGCGGTGTCTTTGGGCCGGGATCCAGTCACGCGCCTCGCGGGATTGGACATGCAAGGAATCAGAAACAACAGAGGAATCAGACTGGATTCCGGCCAGAAACATGCCGGAATGACGGTGGCGCGTCAGGCATCCACCTTGCTGAAGCCCTGGAAGCGAACAAGTGCTCCAGCCGCTTTGAGCGGCCCACGGTTTTCAAGGCCTCCGGCTTGGCCGGAGGCATGTGCGCCTGAGAGCAGGCGCGATCTGAGAGGTGCAAGTCCTCTCTCGGGAGGTGCTCACTCCCGGTAGCTGAAGGTAACTGCGTCGTCGCGAGGCGGGGTGGAGAGCAACCGGAAGCGAACTTGCAGTCCGTAGTAAAGCGAACACGTTTCGGCCCTACGAATCGACGAGCCTTCATACCTATGGTGAAGTCCAGATCGGAACACGGGCGAAAGCACGAGGTCTGCCAGTGGTTTGCTAGACCCCGACAGGGCATGGGAGTAGCCGGTCGGAGACCAGGTTCCGAGAGTCTGTCACGCTGGGTGGGCAGCAGAAAAGCGATGACAGGGCGCGTAGGGTGGTTGGTGACGGAATGCAGGGAAGGTTGCGCGGTGTGAATCAGGGAGACCTGTTCAGGCCGAGGTGGGTGTTCATTGCGCTTATATTTGGGTACGAAGAGCCCCCTGGACAGGAGTCAGAGCATCCATAGTAGCGGGGAAGCGGGGTAATTCCCGTGGAGCAAAGGGATGCAGGAAGGTGGATGAGTGAAGACCACACACAACGAAACGCAACCCGCGGCAGTGCCCGAAACGGCTACGCAAGCGGGAGAAACCACCCCTAAAGATTGGGAGTGGGTGGAACGCCATGTGTGGACGGAACGCATGCTGGAGGCCCTCGCTAAGGGGGTGAAGGGAGGCGTATGGTTCAGCTTGATCGATAAGATCCAGCGACCTTCGACCCTTACCGCCGCATGGGCGGCGGTAAGAGAGAACAAAGGCGCTGGTGGCTCGGATCATCAGAGTATCGAAGACTTCGAAAAAGACCTTGCGCAAGAGATCGCGCAGCTTGCCGAAACACTGCGCACGGGAAGTTATCGGCCGCGACCGATTCGCCGAGTCTATATTGATAAGCCCGGCAGCAAGGAGAAGCGACCACTGGGGATACCCTGTGTGCGAGACCGAGTCGTTCAAGGAGCATTGCGGATGGTGATCGAACCCATCTTCGAGAATGTCTTTGTCAGTCACAGTTATGGCTTCCGCCCCAGACGGGGATGCAAGGACGCGCTGCGTGAAGTGGAAAGACTCCTCCTCGCTGGCTACACGCACGTGGTGGATGCCGACATAAAAGCCTACTTCGACAACATACCACATGGTCCGCTGTTGGCCGATATCGGCTGCTATATTGCTGACGGGCGTGTGTTGGAGCTGATTGGGTCCTTCCTCAAACAAGATATTTTGGAGGATATGACGCAGTGGACCCCCGAGAAAGGCAGTCCCCAGGGGGCGGTTGTAAGCCCTCTGCTCGCCAATCTCTATCTCCACCCTGTCGATGTGGCTGTGGCGGCCGCAGGCTTTGAGATGATCCGCTATGCAGATGATCTCGTGATCCTGTGCCGCAGTGAGGCCGAAGCCCGCAGGGCTCTTGATCTCCTCGGCGAACTGACCACGGAACGAGGGCTTACCCTGCATCCGGACAAGACCAGACTGGTGAACGTGGGCATTCCCGGAGAAGGCTTTGACTTTCTCGGTTATCATTTCGAGAGGGGCACACGTTGGCCTCGCACGAAAAGTATGAGGAAGCTCAAGGATGCCATTCGATCCAAAACCAAGCGCAACAATGGCCGGAGTCTGGCCGCTATCATCGAAGACGTCAACAGCACGTTAAGAGGATGGTTTGGATACTTCAAACACAGCTACAAACCGACCTTTTCCATTGTTGATAAATGGGTTCGGAGACGTCTTCGGAGCATCTTGCGCAAACGCAAAAGGCTCAGGGGTATTAGTCGAGGACACGATCATTTTCGCTGGCCCAACGGATTCTTTCGGGTTCGTGGACTTTACAGCCTTGTTGAAGCCCATAGAACTTTGCTTCAGTCCTCATCGAGGTGAACCACTAACCGGAGAGCCGGATGCGGGAGACCCGCTAGTCCGGTTCGGAGGGAGGGGCGGCGATGAGCCGTTCCTACCCCTATCTGACTGCAGTTCCCGACACTGAAAGCTCGAATTTTTTCCCCCGGCAGGGAAATCGAGATCCCCCTTTCGCAATGGTGGGAGTCGGTTTGAAAGCTTTTTCTTCTCCTCGGATAGCGATGCGGCCTCACAAAAGATCGGCCGCGAACTGGGCACTCACAAAAGATCGTGCCCGGACTAGAAGCATCAACCGTCGGTTAGAATGTTAAGCCCGGACCTGAACGAAGTGAGGGTCCAGCATCTAACGCGCTTCCTCGATGTTACCCGCGAACCCGAAACGATGAGGGTTCACCAAGAGGAGGTATTTTTCACTGTTCGTCGCGGAGCGATGAGGGGGCGCGGGGGGTTGCCGTCTCCCCTTTTTCTAAAGGGGGGCGCCCTCACAAAAGATCGGGCGCGAACTTGAAGTATTTAACATCGGTCGGAAGCGTTAGCGCGAATCCGAACGAAGTGAGGGTCCAGGGGGGATTTTAATGTCGAGATCCTGGCTGGCGGCTCAGCCGCCTAGAAACTCCATGACATCCTGATTAAATCGTTTCGATGCTTCGATAGGGGGCAGGTGCCCGACGTTTTTATAGGTAAGGAGTTTTGCGCCTTGGATCATGGTGCTTAGATTTAGGCCGTTCCCGTACGGGACGAGTGGGTCTTCGGCGCCGTGAACAACAAGTGTCGGCAGGTGGTTTCCGTGCATGCGGCCGCCCACGCCGGGCCACATCATCATTGCGCCGATTTGCATTTGGTAGGAAGAAAGCGACATCGGTTTGGATTTGGAATATCGCACCACCATGTCGAGGTCTTCGGGGTGGGAATTCATGTAGCCCGGCGCAGCAATACATGGATAGACGCGGCGTATACTTGTTTCAAGGTCATCGTTTTCTTGGGACATGAGCAAGGCCCCAAGCTCCGGCAGAGGCGGGATGTATGCCGTCCCGCCGGCCGTCGTCGCGACCAGGATCAATTTGTCCACTAACCTCGGATGCCGCAGGCGTAGCTCCAGGGCGATCAAACCCCCCATCGACCAGCCTATCACGTGAGTTGCGCTGCAATTGAGATTTCGGATCAAGCCTGCGGCGTCATCGGCCATGTCCGCGACGGTGTAAGGCCCTGTGCCCGGAGCACTGTCGCCCGCGCCGCGATTGTCCATGTTGATCACGCGATACTTTCGAGAGATGCTTTCAACCTGCTTCCACCAGATAAAACGGGAAGAGCCCAGCCCGGGGATGAGCAGCAGCGGATGACCGGCGCCGGTATCATCGTAGTAAATACTTTGCAATCCAACCTGCGTTGTAGGCATATGCGTCCTATCCTCCCTCGAACCCACAAGATAACCACTCTTCGGAATTCCGGCCGGCAACTATTTGGCAGTAAAAAGGTTTTTACCTTCACACTCATCGAAAATGTGATGTAAGATCGGCAGAAAGTATTCCGGGAGCGGCAAGTTGCACGTTGCTGCTCGTCCGGCCATGCCACATAGCACCATTAAACTCGGACGATTTCTTCACGGAGGTGTCCTATGGACATTGGCGTGCCGCGCGAGCGGCGAAATTACGACAACCGTGTAGGGCTGATGCCCGCCGGCGTCGAACTATTGACGGTTGAGGGACACAACTGCTACGTGGAATCGGGTGCGGGCCTGGGCGCCGGTTTTTCTGACCTGGACTTTCAAAAGGCCGGGGCGCGCATTGTATATTCCGGTGAAGAACTCTATGGCAGGGGTGAACTCGTGCTCAAGGTTGCCAGACCGACCTCGGAAGAGTGCGAGTGGATGCGGGAAGGCCAGATCCTGATGGGCTTCATTCACCTGGCAGCCTCCAAGCGCAGTAAGGTGGAACTACTGCTCAGGAAGCGGGTCACAACCATAGCCTGCGAAACGGTCCAAAACGAGGACGGCAGCTTGCCGATCCTTGCCACTATGAGCCAGATTGCCGGTCGCATGTGCCCGCACGTTGCAGCTACGTTGCTTCAAAACGATCGCGGGGGTAAAGGAGTACTGCTGGAGGGGGTGCCCGGCGTGCCGTCGGCTGAGGTGGTGATTCTGGGTGCCGGGACTTTGGGCGCTAATGCTGCCCGCGCGTTCCTGGGGGTTGGCGCGCGGTTGTTTGTCCTGGGCCGTGACCTGGCAAGCCTCCATCGCCTCGACGATATGTTTGCAGGCCGCATCACGACGATGCTCTCTCATCCTTTCAACCTCCGGAAAGTCGTAACCTTTGCCGATGTGTTGGTAGGCGCGGTCCATGTTCCCGGCGCGCGAGCCCCGGTCCTTGTCACGCGCAAAATGGTCGCTTCGATGAAGCCGCGCTCGCTCATCATGGACCTTTCCATTGACCAGGGAGGCTGTGTGGAAACCTCCCGGCCTACCACGCATGGCTCGCCCACCTACGTGGAGGAAAACGTTATCCATTACTGCGTACCGAACATGACGGGTGTCGTGGGGCGCACGGCTACGCATGCTCTTGTTAATGCCACCTGGCCGTTTGTGCAGCAAATCGTGCTCAACGGTCTGGAGGGCGCACTCGAGGCCAACCCGGCCCTGGCCCGAGGTGTTGCCACGCGTGATGGGCGCATCGTCAATGAGGCCCTGGCGAAGGCGATGCACGCGTGGTCTCGGTAACTCCAGGGAATGCGAGGAACGCTATGAGCGGATGGATGGAAATTTATCAAAACAAGGTCACTACGGCTGAAAAGGCTGTCCGGGCGATTCAGTCGGGGATGCGCCTCTTCCTGACGGGGAATTGTTCGGTGCCGCGGGTGTGATGGCCGCGTTGGTCGAATATGCACCGGCCTTCGAAAAGCCGGTTGAGATCGTACAGGTGCTCACTTTCGGAAGCGCAGACTATGTCGCTCCGGGTATGGAAAAGTATATTCGGGTGAACACGACCTTCATTAGTTCGGATGTGCGCACAGCCGTCAATGAAGGCCGGGCGGATTTCACCCCCTGTTTTCTTTCGGAGATCCCGGGACTGTTCCGCAACGGCATCCTGCCTTTGGACGTGGCTCTCATCCATGTGAGCCCGCCGGATGAACACGGTTTTTGCTCCTTCGGTGTCGAGGTCAGTTCGACCAAAACTGCCGCCGCGATGGCTCGGATCGTCATTGCCGAAGTCAACGACCGGATGCCGCGCACCTTGGGCGATAGCTTTATCCACGTCTCCAAGCTCACTCATATCGTTCCGGTATCGTACCAGGTGTCCGAGCACCGCATGGGCGAAATTACCGAATTGGAAAAAATGATCGGTGGCCATTGCGCTACGCTGATCGAAGACGGCTCGACAATACAAATGGGTATCGGCGGTATCCCGGATGCCGTGCTGACATTCCTGGACACGAAGAAGGATCTTGGAGTCCATACGGAACTCTTTTCCGACGGTGTAATCGACCTGGTGGAACGCGGCGTCATCAACGGCGAACGTAAAACGCTGCACCCGGGCAAAATTGTTGCAGGCTTTATGATCGGTACGCAGCGGCTCTACAATTTCGTCCACGACAATCCCATAATCGAACTTCACCCGACCGAGTATGTCAACGATCCTTTCCTGATCGCGCAGAATGAGCGAATGGTCGCTATCAATTCGGCCATCGAAATAGACCTCACCGGCCAGGTTTGTGCGGACTCGATCGGGCCGAGGTTGTATAGCGGCGTCGGTGGACAGGTTGACTTTATCTATGGCTCAAGCCGCTCTAAAGGCGGTAAACCCATAATCGCCATGCCCAGCAGCGCTGAGATAAAAGGACAACCTCTGAGCAAGATCGTGCCGATGCTCAAGCAAGGCGCAGGCGTAGTCACTACGCGCAACCACGTCCGATTTGTCGTCACAGAATACGGCATCGCGGACTTATACGGCAGGACGATCCGTCAGCGGGCAAGGGCACTGATCGATGTGGCCCACCCCCGGTTCCGCGAAGAGCTGGAAAAGGCGGCCCACGAACTGAAGTATCTTTGAAAATTAGGGGGTTTCCGGTTCCCGAGGAAGAGACTCGATGCAGGCGGCAATTTCACGGCTCATCTCGCCGACCGCTCGACTCTGCGCCGAGGCTATTGCTTCAAACCCGGTGGCCTGAACTGGCACGATGATTCTCGACCGCTTGGTATCGAGCAATTTGTCGCCATTATTGCCGAGAACGCTCCAGTTTGCGACGAGCGCCGCCTTGCCCTCCGGCGAATAGTCCATCTGTTCGACGTCCACGGTTACCTGGTACGCAACGTGCCTGGACCCCGCCCATGGAAAAACGGCCACCCGATTTGTTGAGAGCAATATGGAAAGGTTCTCGGCCAGGACACTGGCCAGGTTCTTGTCCAGCGGTTCGGCCCATTTGTCGAACTCGGCAAATTGGATGCTGTTTGGGGTTGACCTGGTGGCCATTTGCGGCCGGTCGAGATATTCGGGGATTTTGATGGGACCCACCCCTATGGTCAAATCGTTCTCAGCTCTCGCCGTCTTTCCCTCCGGCGCCTCGCTTTGAAGCGAATGCAGGACGTAGTAATTGGGCGACTTCGAGGCACAACCGAAAAGTAATGGTAAAGAAAGCAGAAAGATTGCAGCAATCCCGGAATTTAGAGCTTTAGTCATACGTTTTCCCTTTTCAATCGGTTGCCTCTTCCACTCCATTATTTGCCTTTGCCCTTGATGAGGGCTTCGGGGTGATTTTCCAGGTATTCAGCCAAAAGGCGGAACGAACGAGCCGCAGCGGAAAACTCGTTCAGGGCCTTTATCAGTTCGAAGCGCACCGGCGAGTTTGCTCCAGCCAACCCTTCCATGGTCTTATTTGCCCCCTTCATGGCATCGCCGGTTGCCTTGGAGGTATCCTCCAGGCTTGCTATAAGTGGTGGAATACGCGAGTCGAGGTTGCGGGCTAATTGTGCGGCGTTTCCGAATAGCTTCCTTGCTTCGGTCAGGGTCAGTTCCGTGCTTGTGGCTAACGGCTTTACCCGGCTATCCAGATTTCGCAGAAATGCCTGTGCCTGATCAACTGTCTGATGAAGGGAGACCAATGCCTCTTTGAGGTCGGGGGAATTAACCAGCTTCTCGATTCCGTCCATAGTTTTCGCAAACTTGTCGGCAATTTCCGCAAGAGGGATATTCTCCAGGGTCTTGGAAATTGCCGAAAGGCTCGACTCAATTGTGGGAATTTCCGTATAGGAGGGTTCTGCGCCGACGAGCTTTAGAGGTCTATCCGGGTAGAAATCGAGGTGAATGCCAAGTTGGCCGGTGACCAGGCTCTGCAGCGAAAGTTGCGCTCTCAGTCCGTTGTCGATAAGCAATTGAACGTAGTCTCCCGTTCCTTTTTCAACAAGTTTTTTAAGCTCGCTCTCCGATCTCTCGAAAGAGATCCGATCCAGGTCGATCTCTATGAAGACTGGAATCAGCAGGGAAAGATCGTCTTTTGCCAGGATGATCTTGATTTGCCTTACCGTCCCGATGTTGACTCCTTTGAAATCCACCGCCGCCCCGATGTTGAGCCCTTTTACGGAATCTTCAAAAAAGAGAACAAATCTTCTCTGATGGCTGAAGAACTTTGCGGAGCCGAAAAGCAGTATTCCTGCTATCACCAGAACGACTGCGCCGACGACAAATCCGCCAATTAGCTTTGTGTTCGCTTGTTTGCTCATTATTCTATGGGCCTGTAACGAAAGATTCAGGATTATTGCCCGCCGCAAATGCACTGGCCGCGGCCCGAAAATCATCGTGCTGCTATTAGTTGAATTCCTGTTCTTTGTCTAAGGCTTTAAAACATGAAGCAGGAAACAGGGAGCAAAAACCTCCCGCTTCTTGCTCCTTGCTCCTTGCTTCCCGCTTCCCGCTCCTTGCTTCTCGCGTCATTGCTCACCCCTGGTCAGGAAGCTCCGAATTCTGGGGTCGTCGCTTTCCGCCAGGAGTTTCTTGGGGTCCCCGGCTGCGAGCATTGTCCTGGTTTCCGCATCGAGAAAGACCGAGTTGTTTCCGATGGCAAAGATGCTTGCCAGTTCGTGCGTGACAACCACGATCGTGGCTCCCAGACTGTCACGGATTGCCAGGATAAGTTCATCGAGGCGTCTTGCGCTGATCGGGTCCAATCCGGCCGATGGTTCGTCGAAAAAGAGGATATCCGGATCGAGGGCCATCGCTCGAGCGAGGCCGGCGCGTTTACGCATCCCGCCGCTGATCTCGGAAGGGTAGAATTCTTCGAACCCTGCCAGGCCGACCAGGGAGAGCTTGAGCGAAACCAGTTCCTGTATCTGTGACGGACTCAAATGAGTGTATTCATCCAAAGGGAGGGCCACGTTTTCAGCAAGGGTCATGGAACTCCACAACGCCCCGGCCTGGTAGAGGATCCCATAGCGTCTCATGATGGCCTCTTGCCCGGCGGGATCGCAATCCCAGAAACTCACGTTATCGTAGAATACCTTTCCCTTGGCAGGTTCTTTTAGACCGACCATGCCCCTGAGAAGTGTGCTCTTGCCGCATCCGCTCCCACCCATGATGATGAAAATATCACCGTTCTTCACGGTGAAATTGAGATCGCGCTGAATCACAAAGCTTCCGTAGGCCATGGTGAGGCCCCGCACTTCGATGCGCGGAGGTATCTGATTCACATGATTTTCCATAGAGGATCTACATGCCGATTCTGTCATATATTACGGTCAGCACCGCATCCGAGACGATGATGGAAACAATTGCCGTCACAACCGCCGAGGTCGCCGCCTCACCAACAGCGGAAGCACTCCGCCTGCATTGCATTCCGCGAAGGCATCCCGAGAGTGCGACCAGGACGCCAAACACGCCTGCTTTGATAAGACCGGTTGCAAACTGCGTCAGGTCCAGAGCCGCTAAAGTTTCATGGAAGTACTGAGCCGGCGAAAGACCGAGTACTCCGATACCCATTATCCCGCCGCCCAGGATTCCCATCAGGTCTGCGTAGAGGCACAGCAGGGGCAGCATGAGGACTAGCGCCAGCATCCGGGGTAAAACGAGAAACTCCATGGGCGAAATGCCCAGGGTTTTCAATGCATCAATTTCCTCATTTACCTCCATTGTTCCAAGCTGTGCCGCAAAAGCGGCTCCGGTGCGCCCGGCCATAACAATTGCCGTCATCATGGCGCCCATCTCGCGCGCCATTCCTATTCCGACGAGGTCTGCCACATAGATCTGCGCTCCGAACAGTTTCAACTCCACGGCTCCCACAAAAGCAAGGATCAGTCCCACCAAAACACTCACAAGGGATACTATCGGCAATGCCTGGGCGCCGCATTCCTGGAGCAACAAGGTCAGATCGGCGCCCCGGAATCGGGCTTTGCCTCGCAGGAGTCTTAGCAGGGCAAGAAAAGCCTCGCCGAGGAAGGCCAGCATTTGGCCCGTCGATTCAACAACCTCCAGAGTCGCCTCTCCCACCCTGGACAGAAATGGCTCACGACCGGTCTTTTCACGCGCATCCTTTTTTTCAGGAACAGCCGAAGCGAGATCGATCAGTCGTGACACCCCTTTTGGTAGAAGTTCACTTGAAAATATGATCGATCTCTCACTGCAGAAATGCTTCAATTTGAGCAGAAATGTCAGCAGGCTGCTGTCCCATTTTCCAAGTCCGCTCCCGTCGAAGGCAACCGTTTCGAGGCGCGGAGTTGATGCAATCTTTTTCTGAAGCTCTTCTGCGGATGGCAGCTCATGGGCGATATCCCAGTCTCCACCAAGCCGCACAACAAGAGTGTTATCCGGGTCCACACTGAAGCTAATTTCCATGTCCAACTTCCTGATCGTAAACGCTCTACGAAATATATAAATGTTTTTATGAGGCAATCTGCCTCAGGGGAATAGAATATACCATTAATTCTTTTTTGATCCTAGGCCGGTGCATCTTACGATCTTCATTGAGGAGAATTCAGGAAAGTGGGATTTAGACAAGTGTCCATCCGGAAACTCAGATAAACGTAGGAGAATTTCACCTTATCTAAACTCCACGCCCTGCGAGGTTTCTGGTCGGAAAGGAGCCGTTTTTCGTACTGGCGCGTACAGTTTGGCGCCTCGCCATTTCCGGATTGCTCAGCGCCGCACCGAAAGGTGGCAAGGAAATCGAGTTCCCCCCCTTTCCTAAAGGGGGGCCAGGGGGGATTTAGCGCGGAGGCGTACCTATGGTACCGCCTCTGGTTCGTGGACAGGTCAGGAATAGCGTCGAGATCGGCATTCGAGCCCACCAGAGCCTTTCCGGCCACCGCCAAAGGCAGTTGCCAAGTAGGCTGGCGGTCCCACCGCCGCCGGTATAGGAAGTTTTTCCGGACTCAAAAAATAGGTCACTGTTTTGTCTAACGCGTAGCAGGGTGGTGAAAAGGATAGGAATTCCCGCATCAGAGCGGAAAACCCTATGAGCGTCACCTCGGCGGGGCCTGCCCCGGAAGTGTGTAGTCCGGGGGCCGGAAGCCAGCGGTTTTTGGTTTAGCATTACGAAATCATTAGCCTTTCTCTACCGTTTCTCTCACGAGAGAACGCTTTTCCACCACCTCGTTAGCACCTGGCTTGATGTCTTCGGAAACCCGCTTCCTGGCGCCCAGGATTTGCTCTAAAACCGCTTCGTCTACGGTTTCGTCATGGAGCAATGTTGCAGCGAGCTTGTCCAGCTTGGCCCTGGCCCCTTTCAAGAGGCTGGTTACAATCTCGCATCGTTCGGCAATCAGTTTTCGTACGTCGTCATCGATACGGGCTGCCGTAGATTCACTGTAGTCCCTTCCCTGCGACATCTCGTATCCCAGAAATGGCTGTTGCTCGTCGGACTCGAAGGCGACCGGTCCCAGGCTTCCCATTCCCCAACGCGTCATCATCCGCCGGGTAAGGCGCGTTGCCTGTATGAGATCGTTTTCGGCCCCGGTTGTGATATCGCCAAAAACTATCTGTTCCGATATTCGGCCGCCCAGTAAGACGTCGACGCGTGCAACAAGGTAGGAACGGCTGTAATTATATTGTTCCTCGGAAGGCACCTGTTCCGTAACCCCAAGCGCGCGGCCGTGCGGAATAATGGTGATCCTGTGAACGGGATCGGCTGCCGGAGTGAGCCAGGCCACTGTGGCATGGCCCCCTTCGTGATAGGCGACGATTCTCCTCGCACTTGGATCTGTGAGCGACGGACGCTCCCCGCCGAGTATGACTTTATCGAGGGCCTCCTCAAAATCCGCCATGCTCACCTGCTTGTGGGAATGCCGCGCGGCTACAAGAGCCGCTTCGTTGCAAATGTTGGCGATATCGGCGCCGCTCATGCCCACGATCTTGCGGGATAACAGATCGAGGTTGACATCCGAAGCAATTGGTATTTTCGCGGTGTGTATGCGCAGAATACCCTCCCGACCCTCCCGGTCGGGAAGAGGGACCATCACCTGCCTGTCGAATCGGCCCGGGCGCAGAAGGGCCGGGTCGAGCACGTCGGGCCGATTTGTGGCGGCCAGCACGATGACTTCCTGGCGCTCGTCAAAACCGTCCATCTCAACCAGAAGCTGATTCAGGGTTTGTTCTCTTTCGTCGTTCGTAGCGCCCAGACCGGCGCCGCGCCGCCGGCCCACTGCATCAAGTTCGTCAACGAAGACAATGCAAGGTGAGGCAGCCTTGGCCTGCTCAAAAAGACTGCGGACCCGGCTCGCTCCAACCCCGACGAACATCTCGACAAACTCGGAACCGCTGATGGAAAAGAAAGGCACCCCCGCTTCGCCCGCTATGGCACGAGCCAGCAGGGTCTTTCCAGTACCGGGCGGACCAACGAGAAGGGTGCCGTGTGGTATGCGCGCCCCTATCTCGTGATACTTTTGCGGATTTTGAAGAAAATCGACCACTTCCTCCAAGTCGCCCTTGGCCTCGTTAGCGCCGGCAACGTCCTTGAATGTCACCTTGGGCTGTTCGCTGCTGTAACGCTTGGCCTTCGTTTGCCCGATTCCGAATATACTTGACTGGTTCCGCATGGCCTGCCTGCCCATCCAGACGAAGTACAAAACGAGTACGAGCATCGGGCCCCAGTCCACGAGCAGGGTGAGAAACCACGGCTTGGAAGGCACTTGTGCATTCACGGTGACATGATGAGACTGGAGAAGCGGCATCAAGGCCGGGTCACCCACGGATTCGGGAAAAACTGTCGCAAAGTTGGTGTAATTTTGTGGAGTTGCTTGAGCCTTGCGAGTATTCTCGCCCTCATTTTTTCCCGCCTGAGTTTCAGGAAGATTCCTTGCGCCGGGACTCGTTGCCGTCTCTGCCTTCCCCGGCTGTGAAGGGACGGCCGTTGCCGGGGACTCCGGCCAGAGGATCGGTTTGGCTAACGTACCTTTGATTTGCGGACCGGCTATGAGCACTTCGGAGACGTTGCCGGCGCGAACCTGATCGAGGAAAGTTGAATACGGGACAAGGGCTTCATGCTTCGATGGCGTCATAAAGAGCGCTGCATTCCAGATGAGAAGCGCCAGGAAGACCATCCACCAGAACGTGGCTCTCAACATTGGCGGCCGTTGGTTACCCGATTCCCCTTGCTTTTTTCCCGGTGTCGTTGGCTGCTTGTCGTTCATCGCTTTAGACTCCAAAAGAATGGATTTCGCAGTCATTACAATTGGCTGGGATCTATCTAATCACTCGCCGTATGCCTGTAAACTTGATCCAAGGAGCCTTGCCCTTTGCTGCTGCCGTTGAGCTCTTATCCTCTCAATCATATCTGCTTCTCAAAACATATAGAGCACGGCGATCACAACGCCGGCCGAGACGACGATCCAGCGCAATATGACCGGCCGAATCCAGCCCGCAAGGCGTCCGCCCAATACCCCGCCAATTAACGCGCCCACGGCCATCACCAGCGCCACCGGCCAGATCACCTGCCCCGAGAACAGAAAAAATATAGCCGCCGCCATATTGATGCTGAACGAAAGAACCTGCTTGAGCGCATTCAACCGCGTGAGTGAGTCATCGAGAACGAGTCCAAGGACCGCCAGCACTATCACGCTCAAGCCCGCGCCGAAATATCCGCCGTAAACTGCTGCCAAAGCTACCGGTAGGGCGATTAGTGTTTCGTGTGTTTTTTTTGACGATCCTGAGCGTCCGCCATGGCGTACGATCCAAGCGCGCAGGGGCTCCTGCACGGCGAGGAGACCGGCGGCGAGCAATATCAGGAAGGGCACCATCGAACGAAACAGATTTTCACTCGTGTTAAGGAGCAAGACTCCGCCTGCGACGCCCCCCAGCACGCCGGCGGGTGCAAGGAGCCAAAGGCGCTTTTTGTTCCCGTGCAGATCGTTTAACTGCGCGAGGGTTCCTCCCAGGTAACCGGGGCAGAGGGCCACGGTGTTTGTCACGTTCGACGCCACAGCCGGAACGCCCAGGGCAATCAACATTGGAAAAGTTATAAGAGTCCCACCACCTGCAAGCGCATTCACCGCCCCTCCCGCCACTGCCGCCAGTCCCACGAGACCAAACTCCAACCCGGTCATTGTCCTTTTTCTTCCTTTCAGATCTCCTTAAGAATCACCGCTGCTAACAAGTTCCCACCGCCAAAGTCTGACTGCCCTGTTCACCTGGTTCAGGAAGTCACAATGGCGTTCAGCACCACCCCCAAAATCGTCGAATAAAAGAAAAATGAAATTATGCTATGGATCAGGACCATGCGGCGCTGGACCGCGGAAGTGACATTGACATCACTTACGGCGTAGGTCAAGCCCACTGTGAAGGAGATATACATGAAGTCAAGATAGTTGGGTTGCTCGTTCCCCGGAAATACAAAACCCTGGCGCATTCCACCGGGGAAAGGGCGGCCTTGGGCATCCGTGTCGTCATAATACAGCCGGGCGTAGTGCTGTCCAACTGCGGCATGCAGGAGACACCAGGACATGATCACGGCCCACACGCTCAAGCCCACCAGGAGACGCGCGTGGCTTGGGTTCTTACTGCCCTCCGACGAAAGAATGACACCCACGCTGATATTACCCAGCAGGGCCACTAAGATCAATACGATCAACACCATGACCCGGCTTGGCTCATCCTTGGATACCCGCTGCCTGGTCATGGCGCCATCGGCATGGAATATAACGATTCCCAGCAAGACCATGTAAATGGTCAAGGCCAGGATCCAGCCTGAGAGGAACGCCACCTTTCCCGTCAGGCCGAGCCATTTCCAGTCGATAACGCCTGTTACCGCTCCCAGGGATGCAGACAGGGCCGTCCGCCTTCGATCATGAAGTTCCCAGGCGAATTGGTTGATCTGCTCCTTCATTTTACGCAATGACCACCTCCTGTCCACTGCGCACTGTTCACTCATCGCGGGGCGATGGAGTTGCCTTCTTATAGGCGCTGAAAACAGCAGCCGCGTTGGCGTAAAAGGCGTCTTTGCCCACCATGCCGGTTATCCCCGATCGTTCCAGTTGGGCAAAAACTTCGTCGGAGACCTCGAAAAATACCAGCCTTATGCCCTGCGCCCTGAGGATGGCGTGGAGGAAGCGCAAAGTAGCGGCAGCGGTGTAGTCGATGTCATCCACGGCCACGGCGCCGATACCAAACCAGACCAGAGGTGGTTTCGCCTCCTTTGCCAGCCTGCTGACCTCCTCGAGCAACTGTTCGGCATTGGCATAATACATGCTGTGATTGAACCTGTAAGCGAGCAGCCCCGGGAGCAACTGGCCCCGGGTTTCCACCGGCACGGTCTTCCAGCCTTCGGGTTGGGCCTCCACGATCACAGCGTTTTTCGGACGGTAGCCGTGCCGGGTGTGGCTCACCAGTGACAGGAACATGGCCAGCAGGACACCTTGCTCAACCCCCACGAAAACTACGGTGGCAGCGGTTATGAGGGCCACCATGAACTCTGCCGGCCGTTCGCGAAAAATCTGCCGCATTCCCGGCACGTCAACCAAACCCAGGCCGATCAGGAAAACCACGGCGGAAAGCACCGCGCCGGGCATGAACTCCAACGGCTTGGTCAGGAAGAGAAGCACCATGAGGACTATAACGCTGGTAGTGATTTGCGCCAATTGGCTCTGTCCCCCTGCGCTGTCCGCCGTCTGCGTCATGGTGGGGCTTCCGTTGACCACAAATGTGCCTGTTAGCCAGGCGCCAACGTTTGCAAGGCTGAGGCCTACCAGGTCAATGTTCTCGTTGAAATGTTCGTTGTGACGGGTGGCATAGGCTCGCGATGTCGCCGCACTCTGGGCCAGGATTACAACAAAGATGGAAAAGGCTGTTGGCAGGAGCTTCATAAGTAGGCTGACGCTCAGGTCAACGTGGGGTAGGCCCACTGCCGGCATGCCGCCGGGAACCGGGCCAAGGATGCTGACTCCGTGGGCTTTCAGGTTTATCGCCCAGCTTACGGTGATTGCGCCGATGACCGCTACGAGAGGACCGGGGAGTTTCCTGGATATTTTCCGGGAGCCCAGAATGATTATGAGAACTGACGCGCTCGTTATCAGGGTAGGCCAGTTAGACTGTCGGAGATGCTGGATATCGTAAATGAATCTACCGAGGGTGCCGTGCCCGTCCCTGGGCAAGCCGAGCATGCCCCCTATTTCACTTATCGCCACCTGGACGCCCACGCCCGTCAGAAAGCCGATCAACACGGTGCGGGATAGAAAGTCCGCCAGGAACCCCAAGCGAATCAGACGCGCCACGATAAGCATAGCCGCCGCCATGCAGGCCAGCACGCCGCACAGGGCCACGTATTCGGGCGAACCCGATACGGCCAGGCTGGAAAGACCGCCGGCCAGAATGGCCGCAGAGGCGGAATCGGCTCCAACCACCAGGTGCCGCGACGAACCGAAGATGGCAAACAGGGCCATTGGGATGAGGAGCGTGTAGAGGCCGGTGATCACCGGGGCGCCGGCGATCCTGGTGTAGCCCATGACCTGAGGCACTGCCAGGGCGGCAAGGGTAACGCCCGCCAGAATGTCTGCAAACACCATGGAACGATCGACGGGCAGTATCCCCTGGAGCATGGGAAACCGCTCGTCTTGAGCCTCAATCCGGGACGTGCCTGCCATTGTCATCGCCTCGGCTGACTATTCGGCCACATACGGATGGACCATCTTTTTCGGATCGACGATCCGGTCGTAGTCCGCCTCACTGACGTAGCCGAGTTCCAGCGCAGCCTCCTTTAGCGTCAGGTCATGGTCGTTTGCGTAGTGCGCAATCTCTGATGCTTTATCGTAGCCTATCGCCGGGGACAGGGCCGTGACCAGCATCAGTGACTGTCGGACAAAGTGATTGATCCGCTTCAGGTTGGGTTCGGTCCCTTCAATCAGAAAGACCCGGAAGTTGTGGCACCCGTCGGTGAGAATGCGGACCGACTGCATTACGTTGGCTATCATCAGCGGCTTGTAGACGTTCATCTCCAGGTAACCCGAAGCCCCGCCGAAGCCCACGGCGACGTCGTTGGACATTACCTGCACCGCGATCATCGCCAGCGCCTCGCACTGCGTCGGATTCACCTTGCCTGGCATCATCGAAGAGCCCGGTTCGTTCACGGGGATTTTCAGTTCGTAGAAACCGCACCGTGGTCCGCAGCTCAACAGGCGGATGTCGTTTGCAATTTTGTAAAGGGAAACGGCCAGGCTTCGCAGTCCCCCCGAAAGCATTACCAGAGCGTCGTGTGCGCCCTGTACGGCAAATTTGTTGCTCGCGCTTACGAATGGCAGCCCTGTCAGGTGCGCGATTCCGGCAGCGGCATCCTCGGCAAATCCGGGCGCGGCATTGAGCCCGGTTCCTACTACCGTGCCGCCTAGGGCTAGACTCCAGACGCCCGTGAGGCTGTTTCCCATATTCTTAAGGCTCTCGTCAAGCATGCCGGCATAGCCTGACCACTCCTGGCCCAGAGTCAGTGGCGTCGCATCCTGCATGTGGGTGCGGCCTATCTTCACTATGTCTTTCCACAACTCGGCCTTCGCCGCGATGGCGTCGCGCAGCGCCTTGACCGAGGGGGCCAGCCACTGCTTGGTTCCAATACCCGCTGCGATGTTCATAGCGGACGGAAATGTGTCGTTGGAGGACTGCGACATGTTCACGTGATCGTTCGGATGGATCGGGGATTTGCTGCCTAGCGGCGTACCGGCAATCTGGCAGCATCGGTTGGAGATCACTTCATTGACATTCATATTGAACTGGGTGCCGCTGCCTGTCATCCAGACGTGGAGCGGGAACTGATCCCGGTGCTTTCCCTCGATGATTTCGTCGCAAACCAGGGCAATCAAATCCCTTTGTTGCTCAGTAAGCCAGCCGCCACGTTGGTTGGCGAATGCAGCCGCTTTCTTCAGGATCGCGTAAGCGGCCACCAGTTCGCGTGGCATCAGATCGTCACCGATACTGAAGTGCTGGAGCGAACGCTGTGTCTGCGCCCCCCACAACTTGTCGGCGGGCACCTGCACCTCTCCCAGGCTATCCGTCTCGATACGGAACTCACTCATGGTCTTCCCTTTGAATTGCAGTGTTGTATGGTTTAATTCTACTCACTTGTTGTTTCCGCCCGCTATTCATGCTGAACTAAGCATTCTGTGCCAGAAGATCAACAGATCAAAGACGCCTGAGCGACTCGGACGCCTTTAGCTGTCGGGGTGACTCTTCATGTCCCCCTGTGCTATAAGGGGTATGCAACTTTACTCTTGCCTGGTTTAAATCCGGAAAACCCGGATGAACGTAGGAGAATTTCACCTTATCGGAAATACTCGCCAGCGAGGCTTTTTCTGCTCACTGTTCACTCATCGCGGAGCGATGCGGAGGATCTGGTTTGAAAGCTTTTTCTATTCACCATTCACCATTCACTATTCACTATCCACTGCTCACTGTTCACTCATCGCGGAGCGATGCGGTATGAAGCGTCACCTCTTTTTGCCCTTGATAGTTATTGCATGCCTCCTTGCCTGCCCATGTTTGGCGCAGGTAAAAATCGATACTCAAACCTTGATCCCGAAGATGGTCGAAAAGGCATTCGGCAAGGATGAGAAGGCGGAGCAAAATCGAGAAGTCAAGGCTGAGGTGGCGTCTTTTCCGGGGCTGGCAGAAGTGGTTCCACGAGCCGCTGATCTTGGTCAGAAGGCTGGTCAAGCCGAAGAAGCCATTGCCGTTGCCAGGGATACTTCAGCTTTTGACAAGCAGATTATCGATGTTGAAAAACGGGTCGCTCAGCTTGTCGAAAAGATAGCCGGCATGGGCGATTGTGCTGGCTGGAATATCTACCGGTTGCTCGATGTTCAGCACCTGATTCAAAATGAAAAGAGCGAACTTGGGGCCCTCCTTGATCCGGTTTCCGCAAAGCTTTCGGGTCTTGAAGCCATACTCAGGAACTGGGAAGATGAACGCTCCTTCTGGGAAAAATGGCGGGAGTCTATGAGCGAGGCCCAGGCAGAGATTCCTTCGGAGACTTTCAATAAGGCCCTGGAGACGGCAACTGCTGTCGTGCAGTCTGCGGCTCGCGCTTCTCAATCGGTTCTGGTGCTGCAGCAAAAACTCACTAATATGCTTGACGGAGTCAGCCGGCTTGGCATTCCGGTTGATGCGGTCCTAAAGAAGGTGCGCAGCCAGACCTTCCAGAAGAACGCGCCGTCTTTCTTCAGTCCGGATTTCTACGAACCGCTCAACACGGCGCTTTGGACAGCCGTAAAGCAAGGTGCGGCCGATGCGTGGAAGATGGAGAACGAATATCTTCCTGACTACGACTTTGGATGGATAATTTTCCTGCAGGTTCTTGTAACCCTCGCCCTGATTTTCCTGATTCGGCGCCGGAGACAACTCCCGGAAATGACTGAGGAATGGCATTTCATAAGACAGCATCCGTGGGCTTTTTCCATCTTTGCGATGCAAGCGGCAGCACTGCTGTTGTACCAGGGGGCCGCTCCTTCCTGGTTGCTCCTGAACGTCGCCCTGGTAGTCTTCTCATCATCGTTTCTGATTGCCGGTATGCTCCCCCATCCCCGGATGCGCCTGGTGGTGTTCCTGCTGGCGACTGTCTGGACAATCTCTGCATTCTTGAAGCTGATCTCGCTTCCACCGCCCCTATATAGTCTTTATCTGGCGCTGATATGCGTGTCGGGAATAGCGGTTTTCTTACACCTTGCCCGGCTCCATAGCGCTGGGCAAGGCGGGAGGCTGGACTTCTTCTCCTTGGGGCTGCGTGTGGTGTCCCTGGTCCTGTTCGCGGCCCTGCTTCTTTTGGCTGCAGGGTTCAGCAACCTGGCAAACTATCTGGTGCGCTCATGCATCATAACCATTTTCTCTCTCATCATCGCTTTTTTGCTCCTTTGTATCGGCAATGGATGCATCGAGGTTTTTCTAAATCAACCCTTCGTTACGCGACTGAGATTTTTCAGCCGTTTCGGGGAAGCTCTTAAATCTCGCCTGAAGAACTTGCTCAAAGCAATCCTCTGGATTGGAGTTTTTTTGACCCTGTTTCAGTTGTGGGGTATCTACCCGTCTTTCGGCCAGGCCTGGGATAATATCGTTGAATTCAAATTCCACGTTGGTGACCTGACTATTAGCCTCGGCCGAATACTGGTGGCCGCACTCTTCCTCTACCTCGTGGTTTCCGGCTCATGGTTCATCCGCGCCTTTCTTGAAGGGGAGGTGTTCCCGCGACGGGAGCTCGATCGCGGCGCACGAGACGCCATTAGCAAACTGATCCATTATTCGCTCCTGATTTTCGGAATCATGGTGGTGATAAGTTTGATCGGCCTTAACCTGACAAGTCTCGCTTTTCTGACGGGCGCACTGGGCATAGGCGTCGGTTTCGGACTCCAGAATATCGTCAATAACTTTGTCAGTGGCTTGATGTTGCTCTTCGAACGGCCGTTCGAAGTCGGCGACATGGTCGTGTTGGACAACGAGACCGGCAGGGTAAGAAAAATCGGGTTGCGCTCCACCGTTATCGAAACCTTCGATCGTTCCGAATTGATTGTTCCCAACTCCCTCTTTATTTCGGGAAAAGTGACGAACTGGACCCATTCGAACCAGGTCGCCAGGATTAGGATTTCAGTCGGAGTGGCCTATGGCAGCGATATAGAGCGGGTTTTGAGCTTGCTGAAGGAAGCCGCTGCAACCGACCCTCGAGTCTTGAGCAACCCGGAACCCAATCCGCTTTTTCTTCGTTTCGGAGATAGCGCCCTGGAGTTCGAACTGCACGCCTTTATTGCCGATGTGAACGATTCGCTCTCCGTTAGGAGCGCCCTTTGTAAGCAGATCGCCGGCCTCTTCCAGGCGGCCGGAATCGAAATCCCCTTTCCCCAGCGCGACCTGCACCTGCGCTCGATTGACGAAAAAATCCTTGATCGGTCTCTCGGTTCGAAGAAGAAAGCCGAATAGGGGAAGCTATTATTGATTTAAACCACGGATGGGGAAGGCAGCGGCGTAGATGATTACGGATAAAACACTTTTGCTTCCCGCTATTTGCTTCTTGCTCCCTTTGTATAGGGTGGGCCACTTCTCCTTTGCGCTTCCTTAGATACAGAGTAGAATACATGTCTTTGTATCCTAATGAAATTTCAATTTGCCCACCCGCCTCTTGTTGCTCAGGACTTATCTTTTTTAGCAACAGTCAGTGAATGGCGGCGATTTTGCGAAGGTCAGCAGGGAGGTGCCATATGTCTATACAGATAACTATTGAGTTGCCCGAGGGAGCCTTGTCGGCCCTCAGAAAGAATCCGGCCGATTATGTAAAGGAGATGCAGCTTGCGGCTGCGGTCAAGTGGTTCGAGATTGGAACCATCTCACAGTCCAAGGCCGCCGAGATCGCCGGGATGAGCCGGGAGGAGTTTCTACGGGCTCTTGCAAGGTTCAATGTCTCACCTTTTCAATCGTCTCCTGAGGAACTCGCCGAGGAACTTAAGGATGCCTAGAAGGTGGGTAGTAAATGCTTCTCCTGTGATCACTCTGGCAAAGATCGGACAGCTTTCTTTGCTCCATGAATTATGCGGGGAAATGGTGATTCCGGCTGGAGTGAACGAGGAGGTCAACAGAGCTCCTGATGAGAACGATCCTGCTAGGAGCCTGTCGGGATAACGGCTTTTAAAATAACTTTTACAATTGGGGTGATCGCTTTGAAGAAAATCTCTCACCCCGCAAAGCACGATTCAATAAGGATTAGCCAATAATAGGCATTCGCGTGCAAAAGTTTGGTATCAATCGCCGGGAACGGTTCAGTTGTGTATTGATTGCAACGCAGAACGGCGGCAAAAGCTTCCCCGGGTCCATTAGAAGGGGCCACCGTGCCGATAGAGTTTAAGCAGATTGTGAGACAGACACCACATCAGCCACTCTGCGGATACGTTTTCGTATCCTCTTAGTGAAAATTGCCGTAAGCCCCTGGCCTGTTTAATCTGGCCGAAGACTGGTTCAACGGTTGACTTTCGCTTGGAGTAAATCTTTTGACCGCGTTTGGTGCAAAGCTTTCTTATCATTCGCTCCTTGGGCGTCAGGTCGTTTGGAGGCCGTCCTCGAACCGGCGGAAGAACTTCTCCGTGTTTCATTTTGATTGTGGCGATAAACGGATCGAGCAGTGCGTCCTCAAAAAGCATCACATTGGTGTCACTAAAGTATCCGGCATCGGTTGTGATTGCCATTTTGCGGGGAATCCCGCCAAGGTTTTCTTCCAAGATATCCAGTATTGGTTCAACTTCGTCCACATCGTTTGCATTCCGGGAAAGTCCGGCAGCCACAATCACCTGAAAGGAATCATCAACCATTGCCTGGCCGTTATAACATTGATCAAAGGAATTGGTGGAGGTCACCTTCATGATCCGGGAATCAGGATCTGTGAAATTCCTCTGTGCACTGCCGGAGGGTTCAATAGGAGGGGGCTGACTTGCAGGCGCTTGTTTTTTCTTGGTTTTAGTCTCTGCAGCCTTCTGCTTTTCGGAAGCCTCTTGCCTGGCCTCCTCCTCAAGCGCATTCATGGCTTCTTTGATCTTTGCCAGCCGAGTCTCACGCCTTTTGAGTTCATCGGGCAGATCCCAACCCTTCCTGCCCTTGCCGTACTCTCTATCCTCCTGCTTGTCTACAGCCTCGGCATTTTTGAGAAGTACTTCGATCTCTTTTGCAAGCTCCTCTTTTTTCTTTTTCATCCTGCCGTAGCTCATCGCTTTGTGCTTGGAAGCATTGGCCTTGATCTTGGTTCCATCAAGGGCCACATGGCCAAGCTTAACAAGCCCCGCTTCCTGGCAAAGTCTGAGGATCTGCACAAAAAGACCGGCAAGAGCTTTAAGGTGGCGCTTTCTGAACTCACATATCGAGTCATGATCGGGGTGCCTGTTTGCCGCAATCACCCGAAAGGCAACGTCTTCGTAGGTTTTCTTCTCGATTTGACGGGAGCTGGGAACACCTGTGCAATAAGCGTAGAAAAGGAGGGCTATCATCATCCGAGGTTCGTAAGGGGGTTGCCCCCTGCCGTCTCCCCGATAGGACGAGTACATCGTTGAAAGATCGAGCTGCTCTACCACATCCAATATGAAATTGGCCAGGTGTCCCTGCGGGAGCCAGTCCAACAACGAAGGCGGGAGCAGCAACATTTGTTTGCGGTCACAAGATTTGAATGTCTTTTCCATAGTGGAGCGATATTAGCATAAAATGGCTCTTGATGCCATTTCTCCGACAGGCTCCTAGGATATGGCTGCGCTCCAGGGGGAGGGATTTTGTCAGGCAGACTGGACAGATTCACCCCACAATTTCAGCTTGGGATCTCGGCTTAGGGGAAAGTGAGGTGCTTGCCTGGGCAAACGGCCACCTCGGATGGGAGGCAATCCTCGATGACAAGACTGCAAGAGATTGCGCAGCCTCCCTGGGAATAAAAGCTCGCGGCACAATAGGGATCATCCTTTTGGCAAAAAAAGAAAAGAAAATCAGTAATGCAACGCTTCTTCTGGATCAGATCCGGCTGGCAGGGTTCAGGATAGATCCACGGCTAATGCAAGAGGCGAAAAGATTGGCTGGAGAGACATGAACACGAAGCTCAGGCGGCTTTCAAAGGCAAAGTCGGAAACGAGGCGCATACGACCAACACTCAGCGGACGAGTTCCCCCGCTAGGTACCCAGTCCCTTTCCTCGACAATGTCAGGTTCGAAATTCACGGCTGCGGGGGGGAGATGCGTTTCAGGTTAATTCCGAGGACAGTGAATGACACCTTACCTCACTCGGCACGGTCCGAATCGCCACTATCTTCCTTAGCATAACAACCACAAAGGTTGTAATCTCCAGTTTGGAGATGGTTTTTTCACAGATGACTTGTAGGAGCAACTCGGCGATCGGCGGGGATTTTCTCGAATCCTAACAGCACGAGCAACAATACCGAACCTCATGAGGGGGTTGGCCGCTTATCCAAGGGCAGGCAATACAAACCTGGAGTCACCTATGACAGACGACGGTGGTATGAGCATTCCTGGCTCACCCGCCGGTTCCGCTGCGCATTCAGGCGGGAATATAGTTCTCGAAACCAGGAACCTCTCACGTGCGGTCGCGGGGAAGGTCCTGGTAAACGATATTAGCGTACGGGTGCAGCGGGGCGAGATAGTGGCGGTGGTCGGGCCGAGCGGAGCGGGCAAATCGTCGTTCCTTCGCCTGATCAATCGGCTTGACGAGCCGACCGGCGGCACGGTGTATCTTGACGGCGAAGACTATCACCAGCTTGCCCCGCGCGAACTGCGGCGCCGGGTGGGTATGGTGATGCAGTCGGCCTGCCTGTTTCCGGGCACCGTAGCGGAGAACCTGTGCTTTGGGCCGCGCCAGCACTGCGAAGACTTGCTCGCTTCGGAAATTGACAGGCTTCTCGAAGAGGTGGGGTTGGCGGGGTTTGCCAGCCGGAATGTGTTGAATCTGTCCGGCGGAGAAGCCCAGCGCGTCTCGCTGGCGCGGACGCTTGCGAACAAACCGGAGGTGTTGCTGCTCGACGAACCGACTTCGGCGCTGGATAACCGGGCCGAACGCGAGATCGAGGCGCTCCTGACGCGTGTGCTCCGCGACCAGCATTTGACCGCACTGATGATCACACACGATACAGCGCAAGCAGAGCGCATTACCAACCGCGCCATCTTGATCGATGCAGGCCGGCTTATTTTGGACGGCACAGTCCGGGAGGTCCTCCATGCTGAATCAGTTCTTCCCTGACCCTATCGCGTTGCGCGCAGCGCAATCCCTCATCGCGGCCATCGTTGCGCTCATGGTCGCGTACCTGGCGCACCGGGCAGGTATTCGTCTTCAGAAAGAAGCCGCCGTTGCATTGCTGCGGGGTATCGGCCAGATCGTCATCGTCGGTTTGTTGCTGACATTCGTTTTGAGTAGCGCGCAATGGCTCAGCGCCTTTGTGCTTTTGGGCATGATGCTGGCCGGGGCGGTCATCGCCGCGCAGCGCACCAGGAACATCCCCGGCATCCTGCAGGTGACGATGCAGTCGATTCTGCTGAGCGCGGGGCTGGTCATCGCCGTCATGGTCGGCCTGGGCGTAATCGATAGAGCACCGGCGACCCTGATCCCGGTGGGCAGTATTATCATCGCCAACGCGATGAACACGACGGCCCTGGCGCTGGATCGTTTCCGGGCAGAGGTGGAGGCGCACACGGGGCTGATCGAAGCAGGACTGGCGCTGGGCGCCGCCCCGGCGGCCGTCGTGGCGCCTTACGTGCAAGCGGCCGTGCGGGCCAGCCTGATCCCCAGCGTCAACAATTTGCGATCCCTGGGGATTGTGTGGATTCCGGGAGTGATGGCCGGTATGGTGCTCGCGGGCAGTGACCCGATAGCGGCCGCCATTTACCAGTTTGTAGTCGTCGCCATGCTGTTCGCTACGGCCGGGATAACCGCCCTGCTCTGCGCGCTGTTCGTTCGCTCGCGGGCCTTTTCGCAGGCCGAGCAGTTGACGCTCCGGAAATATTCGGCCACGGATAACGCGGATTAACACGGATAGAAGCAATAGGCGGGTGCGCAAATTGAATGTCAGCCCCCTCTCTGCGGCCCGTGCAAATTACATCGCATAGCCGGGTTGTCTTGCCGGCGTCAAAGGTACCTTGAAATCTAATTTATTCACTTTGGTTTTTTCTCTTTTGTCTATTGTTTCAAAACCTCCGCGACCTCTCCTTGACCTGTCCATGACCAGCCTTTGTGGTGGACTACAAACTCCAGGAATTTCATGGTCGGTTTCAAGATAAAATAACGCTTGCAAATGCCGAAGTCCTAAAGCAATATATTTTCAGGGAGTATCTTACACACACGCCTACCGAAGTATTTCCGCAACTGGCATACCGGAATAAGGAGGAGGGGAATGAAAAGAACCCTGGCTGTTATGTTCGCGGTTGCTTTATCTTGCGCCATGATTTCGGGTTGTTCCTGCTTGCAGAATGATTGCCAAAAGTGCACCGAACTCTGTCAAGCAGCGTTGGATAAGGCAAAAACTACGGAGCAATCCTGTGCTAACAGTCTGAAAGCATCTGAAGGGGCTGCTATGAAAGCTGATAGTGCAGCCCGCCGCGCGGAACAAGCAGCGGATAGGGCTGAATCGATGCTGAAACAGGAAATGAAAAAATAGCACAATGGACTTCGAAGAGGTCAAGACCGGCGATGGCCGGCCTTTTTCCTTGGGACTGTTCGAGATAGTTGCCTAAACTTCGGGGCACCCTGAAACAATGAAAAGGGGCGGGGTTCCCACTTTCGTCATTCCGGCGGCGCTGTTGGGCCGGAATCCAGTGTCTTTTCGTAATAGCCTTATGAAGAGGGGTCTGCAATGCCCATTGGAAAACGTGTATCAGCGGAATTCATCGGCACTTTCTGGCTGGTTTTTGGCGGTTGTGGAAGTGCGGTCCTGGCAGCCGGATTCCCCAAGGTTGGCATAGGATTCTTGGGGGTTGCTTTTGCCTTTGGTCTCACGGTGCTGACAATGGCCTATGCCGTCGGACACATCTCCGGCTGTCATCTCAACCCCGCTGTTTCCATCGGTCTATGGGCCGGCGGACGTTTTCCGGCTTCCGGCCTGCTGCCTTATATTGTGGCCCAGGTGGCGGGTGGTGTTGTTGCTGCATCGGTGCTTTACGTGATTGCAAGTGGAAACCCGGATTTCCATCTCAGCAGTGGGTTCGCAGCCAATGGCTATGGCGAACATTCACCGGGAGGTTACTCTCTGCTCGCGGGCTTTGTCGCAGAAGTTGTGCTGACCTTTATGTTCCTGATAATTATTATGGGATCGACCCACGGGAATGCGCCAAAAGGCTTCGCACCGATAGCGATCGGATTGGGCCTCACTCTCATTCATCTGATAGGGATTCCCGTGACCAACGTCTCGGTCAACCCGGCCCGCAGCACCGGTCCAGCCCTGTTTGTAGGCGGATGGGCGCTCGCCCAGCTATGGCTCTTCTGGCTGGCTCCTATAATCGGTGGGGCCGTGGGCGGGATCGTGTACCGGATCTTGGCGCCCGAAGCCGGTGTTGAACCTGCAGTGACCGGCGACTGATTGCGGGCGGCGGTGTCGGCTAGCCTCCGCCACTCTCAACATATAGCGGTAGCAAGAAACGAGGAGCGAGTAGCGTGAGGCAAGAGTGTTTTATCCTTGCTTCCTGCTTCCCGCTCCTCGCTTCCCCTGCGTCCTGCTCCCTGCAGGGAGCAGGACGCAGGGGATATCACTTCTCTGGAGTTACCACGTTGGAAGCACCCGACCCCGATCCAGTGCCAACCTTGTTTGTCGCCGTTACAGTAAATGAATACTGCGTCTCGGCGCTCAGCCCTTTCACAGTGATCGGGCTGCTCGTGCCTTTGCCCTTGAAGTTGCCGGGACTGGATGTCGCAATGTAGTACTCTACCGGGCTCCCGCCATCGTTTACGGTTGTGACCGGCGTAAAGGTCACAGTTGCCCCGCCAGCGCCGGCTGTTGCGGTTCCGATTGTCGGCGCGCCGGGGACCGTAGCCGGGGTTACGGACTTGGAAGGCTGTGACACACTCGAGCCAACCCCGTTGGTTGCCTTTACGGTGAATGTATAGGCAGTACCGTTTTGCAGGCTTCCCACGGTTATTGGGCTGGCGTTCCCCGAGCCTATGAAGCCACCGGGCTCGGATGTTACGGTATAGCTGATCGAACCGCCGGTGGTTGATTTTGGCTCGGTGAATTTCACCGTCACCATGGCGTTTCCTGCCGTTAAAGATGTTATTGCCGGTTTTCCCGGGCCCGTCCAGGTCGTTATCTTATTGGAAGGCTTCGACGAAGCGCTTGTCAGTCCCATCGCGTTGGTCGCCGTTACCGTGAATGTATAGACAGTGCCGCTTTTAAGGCCGCTCACGGTATGGGTGGTTGAAGTTGTTACGGCGTTGCCGTCTGTACCACCCGAAGGATCCGATGTAACCGTGTAGCCTGTTATCGCGCTCCCGCCGGTGAAAGTGGGGGCTGTGAAGTTCACAATCGCCTTGCCGGCGCCGCTGACGCTCGCCGACACATCTGTTGGGGCAGCCGGCGGCGCTGCCGCCTTTGTCAGGATCTGCAAGGAATAGGTGGAACCACTCGTACTCGTCTGCGCTCCTGCCATGATTGTCTTGCCGGCGTCCATTTCCCAGTTGACGTTCTTGCAATGACTCTGGTTCTTGGCGCAGGTTACATCCCCGGTTGGTGAAATTAGCAGTTTTCCACCTCCATAGTCGGTCGAGCCATCGCTGTAGACGGCGGATTCTGTGGCCGATCCATCAGGGTTGACTTGGACGGTCATTCTTTTCCACGTCCCATCCGAGGCCAGTTGATTCCCGTTCCAGAGGCCGGCAAGGTCGGCAAGGGAGTACGAAGAGGCTTTCTTGGTGAAAAGATAAATCTGAGCATCTGTACCGGATTCTGTATCCGTCCCGGCCAAAGTGGTCAGACCGGCGTCCATGAAAAGCTCCATGTTCGAGTTCTTACAATTGCCGGAGGTGCAGGTCACCACCCCCTGCGGTGAAACTGACATAACACCGCTTCCGCTCTTTGGTTTGTTACCGTTCTTGCTGCTGGAGTATTGGAAATCTCCGTTGCTCTTGAAAGTGGCGGTGCCTGTCGTCCAGTCGGCGCCGTTCGGTCCTGGATCAAGGAAATTTAAGTACCAGGTGCCTGCTATATCCGACAGTGGGTACGAAGCAGCCTGAAGCGAGCCGGTTGAAAGAAGGGTAGAGCCGCTGCCGTCGGCCAGGGTTGCCGTGCACGAGGTGAAAGTGTTGTCTATGCTGCCTTGACAAACGATGTTGGGAAAAAGGGTGTTGCCGGTAACGACAGGGACCATTCCGTATGGGAAAAGAAAAGTGGCGCCCGTATAGGTGGAAGGTGTGCCATTGCTGTCGGTACAGGAACCGCTGCTGATCGTTCCGTTCGCGTCTATCTGCTCTGAGCATCTGTTCCACAAGGGATAGCCCTGGCCAACGTCAGCGCCAACGTAGTTGAATATAAAGTTGAGGTTCCACGTGCCGACCCAGGCGGTATATAGGTTTTCCGCGGGGGTCACGCTATTGGAAGCAGATGACGCCGGACTGGTGCCGTTATTGCTGTCGGTCGCCGTCACCGTGAATGTATAGGAAACGCCGTTGGTTAGGCCTGTCACAACTATGGGGCTGCCTGAGCCCGTAGCCGTTGGCGTGCTGAGGTCGCTTCCTGCGCCTGTAACGGTGTAGGTGAATGGAGTAGCCGTGTCAGATGAGGCTGCAACATTGAAGCTTACGGCTGCCTGAGTATTACCAGGTGCTGCCTGCACATTCGAAATAGTTATCGGCGCGCTGGGCCCTGCTACCATCGTCCAGGCGCCGACAAGATCAGAGTTCCCGGTGGCATAGCCACTGGTGGAGGCGTACAATTGAGCATAAGCAGAAGCAGGCGAATAATTGGAATACCACTCATTTCCAGCCCACCCACTCCCTCCCCAGAAATCAGACCTCATAAAATTAGAATACCCATCGTCGGAGGGATTGGTCGAAACCGCCGCAATCTGAAAGTCCCATGCGGTAATAGCTCCACCGGTAAAATCGAACTGCCCGCCGGACAGAATGAGATCTGAGGAATTGGCCGAACTCAACGTAGAATCGCCTACCGTTACCGACCAGGAAACAATGTCACTGGCTCCAATGTACCCGGTCCATCCTGGCGTGACAGTAGACGAGAAGGTAAAAGTGGCCGTCATCGAGGTTCCAGCCAAGGACGAGGGCGCCCCATTTTCGAGATCGTTAAAGGGAACTCCCACATAGGTGTAAGTTACATTCGCCTGCGCAGGCGACACATGGACGAACCCCATAAGGAAAAGTATTACACCCAACCAACCAAGCAACTTTCTTAATCTCATTTAGGTCCTCCTCAAATTAGAAAAGCCTATAGTCATGATTCAGTATTGTTGGCCTTTGCGACGCTATCGGCGGCGGCAATGCATACTCCTATGGCAATGACAAATAAAGTGAGCTTGGTACATTTGCGTTGGGAAAGACGAATGGTTCTCATCTAGCAATCCTCCGTGATGTCGAAATACGATGCAAATGGCGACGACCGGGCGCAGATCCTCTCCGCTAAACTTTCTTATAGGATATTTAAACAACAGCATGACCATTGAGTATATTGTCATGCTATAAATGCATTAGGTTTGGATTATCTATTGCAGATATTCGAAAAGGCGAATAGCGTCAACAGGTATTTTGAGGGGTATGAAGTGAGGATACGATATACCCATCAGCGATACATAACATGGTAAATACAGTGACTTATAAATATCTCCGGGTTGAGCGGTTGCGTGCTCCGAGATGGCAAAAACTTCTCGAATCGGTTGGAACACCACTCCTTGTTTCCTATCATAGTTGCAGTTTGACTCATCATCAGTATCAAGAGTATTATTGTGTAATTGCAACAAGATAGCATGGTACTTAACGTTCTTCGCACTACAAAACGCGATTCTTTGAATAATCTATAGTTTGCGAATGCTCGGCTATCGGGCCGATGGGTCTACGAAATCAAGGCTCCACGCTCCACGCTCCACGCTTCCGCTTCCCGCTCCTTGCTACTTGCTCTTCCGGTTTTCCTTGAAACTCTGCCGAAATCATGGCTTAATCGCTTGGACTTTATGCCGGCGTAAAACGCCGTTCTCTCTTCGCGGCGAGGATGTTGTGGAAACTTAAACCAAACTGGAAATGGCCATTTCTGTAAATCCTGTTAATCCTGTCAAAAAAAGGGAGATTTCTAAATTGAGCTGGAAAGAAGCGTACAAGAAAAAGTTGGTCTCTGTCGAGGATGCGGCTGCCGTCATAAAATCGGATGATCGCATCGTGTATGGTGGTATAGCCAGCGCGCCTGTTGATTTGATCAATGCCATCTGCAAGCGAAAGGATGAACTGAAGAATGTGAGTACGTTTGCGGGCTTGGTCTTATATCCATTTGAATATTTCAAGGCCGAATACAAGGGACACATCGGTCACGAGACGACATACGTTGGGCCGGTCGAGAGAAGAATGCTCGATCAGGGCAACATCGAGGTCCGCTCATACCAGTATGCCGATACGGACTGGGTCACAAAAAATATCGTTAAGCCTACTGTATTCATCAACGACGTCGCACCACCCGATGAGAACGGAAATTTTAGCTATGGAGCGGTTGGGGTCTTTCACGGCCACGTTGCCGCCCAGTGCGCCCGCACGGTTATCCTGCAGGTGAATAATGAAGCGCCTTTCCTTTACGGACCGAAGGAAGCTTTCATAAACATTGAGGAGGTTGATTATATTTGCGAAAAAGACCATAAGCTCCCCGAACTGCCCACTATTCCGATTACGGATGTTGAAAAAACCATTGCGAATAAAATCGTTTCTTTCATCGAGAACGGCTCCACGTTTCAGATCGGGGTTGGCGGCCTGAGCAATGCCATCGGTTTCTTCCTCGAACACCACAAAGACCTGGGAATCCACACGGAGATGATGGTCGATTCAATGGTCACCCTGGCAGAGAAGGGCATTGTGACCGGCAGCAAAAAGACTCTCCACCCGGGTGAGATTACCTGCTGTTTCGGTGGCGGCACTCGCAAGCTCTACGATTTCATGCATAAGAATAAATCTATTAAGGCATACCCTGTTTCCTATATTTGCGATGAGAACGTTATTGCCCGCAATAACCAGTTCATCTCCATTAACAACGCCCTCATGTGCGATCTGACCGGGCAAGTATGCTCCGAGTCCATAGGCTTCCAGCAGTACAGTTGCGCGGGCGGGCAAGTTAACTTTGTTCGGGGGGCAAAAATGTCTCCGGGTGGAAAATCGTTTCTCGTTCTCGAATCGACGGCGAAAAAGGCCGGCGGCGCCATCATATCGAGAATAACGACGGCCCTTCCGCCGGGCGCAGTCATTACAACGGCTCGATCCGACGTCGATTATATCGTCACGGAATACGGCGTCGCCAACTTGAGGGGTAAGACGATATCGGCAAGGGTCAAAGAAATGATCAACCTTGCCCATCCCGACTTCAGAGAACAACTGATGAAAGAGGCCAAAGATAACAAATTATTGATTGATTGAAAGATTTGACCGATCCCATGGCAGCGCCGCCTTCCACGGCGGCGCTGTTCGTATCTGCACCCCTATCAGGGTGGGCTAAGAGGAGCGCGGGCCCACCAAGCCCTTTCGTAACAGCGTCCCGGAGAGGACGTTGTGAAAACTTGAAGCGAGCAAGATCAACGGAGTCTGGAGCTGGAAATAACTATTTCTGCAATTCCTGTTAATCCTGTAGATCCTGTTAATCCTGTCAAAGAAAGGGAGGGTCTAAATTGAGCTGGAAAGAAACATACAAGAAAAAGTTGGTCTCCGTCGAGGATGCGGCCGCTGTCATAAAATCGAATGATCGCATCTTCTATTCTGGTATGGGGAGCACACCTGTTGATTTGATCAATGCCATCTGTAAGAGAAAGGATGAATTGAACAATGTTACCATGGTTTCGGGTTTGATCTTCTATCCTTTTGAGTATCTCAAGGCTGAATACAAAGGACACATCAGCCACACGACTATATTCGTGGGGCCGATAGAGAGAGCGATGTTCAATCAGGGCAACATCGAAGTTTGCTCCTACCAGTTTGCCCATGCACCCTGGGTCACGGAAAATATAATAAAGCCTACCGTGCTTCTCTCAGATGTCGCACCCCCCGATGAGAACGGAAATTTTAGCTTGGGAGCGGTCGGGGCCTTTGACTGCGAGACTACCAGCCGGTGTGCCGGCTCGACTATCCTTCAGGTGAACAAAGAAGCGCCTTTTGTTTACGGACCGAAGGAAGTTTTCATCAACATCGAGGATGTTGATTATATTTGCGAGCAAGACCATAAGGTTCCGGAACTGCCCGTGGCCCCTATTACGGATGTGGAAAGAACCATCGCGAATAAAATCGTTTCTTTCATCGAGAACGGCTCCACGATTCAGCTCGGGATTGGCGGCCTGAGCAATGCCATAGGTTTTTTCCTGGAACACCACAAAGACCTGGGAATCCACACGGAAATGCTCGTCGATTCAATGGTAGCCCTGGCGGAGAAGGGCATTGTGACGGGCGCCAAAAAAACCCTCCACCCGGGCGAGATTACCTGCGGTTTCGGTATCGGTACTGGCAAGCTCTACAATTTCATGCATAAAAATAAATCACTTAAGGTATACCCCATTTCCTATATCGCCAACGAAAATGTTATTGCCCGAAACAACCAGTTCATCTCCATTAACAACGCCCTCATGTGCGATCTGACGGGGCAGGTCTGCTCTGAGTCCATGGGCTTCCAGCAGTTCAGTTGTACGGGCGGGCAAGTTAACTTTGTACGCGGGGCGAAAATGTCCCCCGGCGGAAAATCCTTTATTGTTCTCGAATCGACGTCGAAAAAGGCCGGAGGCACTATTATATCGAGAGTAGTGACGGCCTTGCCACCAGGTTCAGTCGTTACCACGCCTCGATCCGATGTCGATTACATCGTCACGGAATACGGTGTCGCCCACCTGAGGGGTAAGACAATATCGGCGAGGGTCAAAGAAATGATCAACCTTGCCCATCCCGACTTTAGAGAACAACTTATGAAAGAGGCCAAAGATAACAAATTATTGATTGATTAAGAGACTTGTCCGGTTCGATGGTAGCGCCGCCTTCTACGGCGGCGTTCCTCGTATCACGCAAAAGTGTCGTTAATGTTGAAAAACACCCTACAAGGGTGTCCTAAGCCCGGCCCGACTCGCCAAGCCCTTTCGTAACACCGGCGCACTGACAAAAGACCTTTGACAGGATTGACAGGAAAATAACAGGCACTGATGTGTTTACAATCCCTGAATCCCAAAATTGGAGATCCTTCAATCCTGTTGATCCTGTCAATCCTGTCAAAATCATTCCGCTTTTCTCTTCCCGCTCCTTGCTCCTTGCTTCCTCCCACGTTTGTGGTATTTTCCAGGCGAGATCCCGGCGTGGCGGTCCCTCTGCCCCGCCCGCATACCTATATCATGATGAGGAGGCGCAAATGGCGTTTCGGGAAGAAAATCCCGGGGTTGAAGAGTTGCTCGGTTTTGCCAAAGATGCGGTTTCGAGCGCGGGCGTTAAAGCTCTGGAGCTCTACGGGAAGGGCAATCCAGAGGTCAAGTTCGATGAGGAGCTTATAACCTCAGCCGAGCTTACGCTGGTGAACTTTTTCAGAGACCGCCTCAATTCCGTCTTCCCCGGGCACGGGGTCTTCGGAGACCCACTTCCTGCTGAAGACTACGTCCACGGGGAAAAAAGGTATCTCTGGATATACGACCCGCTTGACGGAGTTGCCAACTTTCAGGCCGGAATTCCAATATGGGGCATATCGCTTGCGCTTCTCGAAAATTTCTGGCCGGTTTTCGGGCTCACCTTCATGCCCGTAACCGGTGACCTCTTCTACGCTGTCGTCGGACAGAAGGCCCACTGGGGGGAACGGGAAATTAGAATTCCGGACACGGGTGAGATCAGCAACGAAAGCTTGTTGCTGACCTACTCCCGGTTCCATAATCAATACCAGTCCACTTTCCCCGGGAAAATCCGGAACCTGGGCTCGACCTCGGCGCACATAATTTACGTGGCGAGGGGGCGAGCCGAAGGGGCCCTTCTGGCAAATGTCTCATATCGCGATCTGGCGGCAGCCCAGATTATCCTGATGGCCGCCGGCGGCAAGATACACCGCCTGGACGGCCGCGAGTTCCACTTGAGCGACTATCTGAGCGGAAAGCGCATAGAGGAGCACCTTATAGCAGCCCCTGAAGGTTCGTTTGAATCGATACGAATGTACCTGAAAAAGATTCGCGAAGAGTAATCCTGCCGTTGTCCCGGATTAAGTCGCCGGCGCATTCGTTTTACCCTACGGCCCCGAAGTGGAAAGAGCGAAACCCGGACGTAGCCGAGCCCTGGGTTTCTGGGTGATTAATATTGAATCATTTGACTGATACGAAGAACGGAATATTTGCCGGGTTCGTTTAGAAAAATTTCATTTAGCTCGTTTTTTATTTAACGTGTATTCATCTGGAAACTGCAGGGGGTGCCACCCGCCTCTGGTCATGGACAGATCGGGGATAGCGTCGAGATCTTGGCTGGCGGTCCCACCGCCCCGCTTCTCGCTCTGAAATATTGGTAGAATGTTCCAAAATGTGCTATAAGGGCAAAAGTTTTTCTTATGACTTGATTCTGCCGCAAAAGGAAGTGGGGCAGGTCTTGGCCGCATTTGGGTCCATACGAAAACCCCGGATGAACGTAGGAGAATTTCACGTTATCTGAACTCCACGCCCCCCCGGGTTTTTTGTTCGCAGAGGAGCTATAATCTGTTCACTCCTTTCGCCGGCATTAGCCGGAAAGGTAGCGTCTCACAGATGGGCGGGCTGTCGAGATCGATCCTGTCCGTCCCAGCGCCCTCGCGGAGCGTCGAGATCTTGGCTGGCGGTCCCACTGCCCGGGAGAAGTTCAAATGAGCGACACTAGCTATATTAAAGTACTTCTAATAGAAGACGATGAGGACGACTACTTTTTGGTTAGTCGTCTGCTGGCTGACGTGTCGGCGCAATATAAGGTTACGTGGATCCCCAACTACGAGGACGGCCTGAATGAACTCGAGAATGGAACATACGACGTATGCCTTCTCGATTACCACTTGGGCTCGAAGACCGGGCTCGAGATTCTCCGCAAGGTGGAAGGATCGCCCGCGACGCCCCCGATAATCGTCCTGACAGGACAGGGAGATTACGTCGTTGATCTAAAAGCGATGCAATACGGCGCGGCAGATTATCTGGTCAAGGGCCAGATGAGTGATCAGGCGCTCGAAAGAGCGATCCGTTACTCGATTGATCGAAAAAGGTGCAAAGACGAGTTGCTGGAGTCGGAAAGGCAGCTCAAGCATCTCTCATCCGCGTTGCTGAAAGTGCAGGAAAATGAGCGAAGGATGGTGGCCGCCGAGTTGCATGATAACCTTGGCCAGCTCCTGTCGGCCATCAAGTTTAAGATCGAAAGCGTTCTCGTGCGAATGGACCCCGACGAAAGCTGCACCCGGGACCTCAACTCTATTATACCGAATATTCAACTCGCTGTTGAGCAAGTGCGCAACATGTACACGCAACTGATGCCCACGCTTCTGGACGACCTCGGTATTTTGGCGACGCTAAGCTGGTTTTGTAGAAATTTTCGAGAAAGCAACCCCGACATCGAAGCGGAACTGGAATTCAAGGTCAGCGAGCAGGAGATATCTGCGGAATTGAGGCTGGTGATTTTTCGAATCGTTCAGGAAGCTCTAAATAATGTGGCGGCCCACAGCAAAGCCAATCACGCCCGGGTCTCTCTGAGCATGGAAAACGGGAACATCAGGCTGGAGATCGGAGACAACGGGACCGGGTTCGATGTATCTCATGCGATGTCTATTGAGGGCGAAAATTGCGGGCTGGGATTGATGAGTATGAAAAGAAGGGCGGAACTCTCAGGGGGCTCATTTGAGATTTGGTCCGCTGAGGATGGCGGGATCTCCGTCAGGGTGCTATGGCCGTTTGCAGCCCAATGATTTCCGTTTTATGACGGCTCTCCTTTTTCTTCAGGTTGTTTTTGCGTTGCTGGCGGCCGATTTGCCCAATGCTGTTCCGGCCTGGGCCGGGCAATCGACAAGCGTAAGCCTGCCTGCGGCGAATTCCCCGTCATGCTGGTCGCAGGCCGAACTCGATGGAAATGCTGCTGATAAGAGAGTGGCGCCTACTCCTGCCGGTTTGAAAAATATTCCTCCGTCAAAGATTCGGCCTGGCGAAAACACTCAGGGGCTTCCGCCTGAGATGGCGAATTCGATACGCTCGGTTAAATTGCCTGAAAACGTCAAACTTATTGCACTGACATTCGATCTTTGTGAAGGGGAAAAAGAGATCAGCGGCTATGATCCTGGCATAGTGAACTATTTGAGGGCCAACAGGATCAAAGCCACCTTTTTTGCCGGCGGCAAGTGGATGCGCTCACACCCGGAAAAGACCATGCAACTCATGGCTGAGCCTCTTTTCGAAATCGGGAATCATAGCTGGAACCATAAGAACTTTCGTAAGCTGGACAAAAGAGAAGCTCAGGACCAGGTGCTCTGGACTCAGGCTCAATATGAGCTGCTCCGGAAGCAACTGCAGACGAGGCCGTGTTTTCATGAGACTGGCGAACATGAGACGAAGATTCCGGAGGTTCCCCGGCTGTTCCGCTTTCCTTTCGGCGCCTGCAACCGTGATACTCTGAAAATCCTTCAGGATTTGGGACTGCCCGCCATTCAATGGAACATTGTTTCCGGCGACCCCGCAAAAGGACGCTCGGCAGAGGCTATAGCACAGACCGTACTCCGAAGCGCGAGGCCAGGTTCTATTATAGTATTTCACGCAAACGGCCGTGGACACGGTACGGCGGATTCTCTCCCGATGTTTGCGCCAAGGCTTCAAAAGGCGGGCTTCGATTTTGTGACGGTGAGTGAACTGCTGGCGGCGGGGGAGCCGGTTACGGTTCCGGAATGCTATGAAATGAAACCCGGGGATAATCTCAGGTATGATTCGCGCTGATGCCAAGTCGGGTTTCACTGACCACTGTCCATTCATCGCGGAGTGATGCGGGGGCGGGGGATATTTCGTTTAAAAGATTTTTCTGTTCACTGTTCACTGCTCACAGCTCCTGCTCACTGCGCACTCATCGCGAAGCGATGCTGATTCCCCTTCCATTTTTGCCCTAAAAAAGTTTACATATCAGTGCAAACATTTTTCGCCTTCCGCTCGCTTCATAATTTGAACCCGTCGGCCGGGTGCGCCCGGTTGCGCCCGGGATTAGGCTTGGAGATTGAGTCGCGGGAGATTCAGAAAGGCCCTGGAGAGTTCCAATGCGCAAGACCTATGTGATCGATACAAATGTTTTGCTCCACAACCCAGACGCTCTTTTCGCGTTTGAAGACAACAACGTTGTAATACCTTTTGCGGTAATCGAAGAAATAGATAACCAAAAAAGAAGACAGGATGAAATAGGCAGGAACGCCCGGGTGGTTTCAAGGGAGTTGGACGCGCTCAGGGAATCGAGCAGGCTCTCGGAGGGTGTTGACCTTCCCCAGGGAGGCCGGCTGACTATCGAACTCAATCATGCAGGCCTGATGGAGTTCCCGCAGGGGCTGGACCCCGAAAAATATGACAACCGGATTCTCGCTGTTGCCTACAATCTGAACGTTTCCGGAAGCGAACCGGTCACCCTTGTGACAAAAGACCTGAATTTGAGGATTAAAGCCGATGTGCTTGGCATACGGGCAGAGGATTTCTACAATGACAAGGTCGATTACGAGCAGTTCTACACCGGCGTTGGCGAAGTGTATCTGACAGCCCACGAACTCGACAGGTTCTACAAGGAAGGCAGGTTCAACTACAACTCGCACAACGCATTTCCCAATCAGTTTATGCTTCTAAAATCCAACGAGAATCCTTCCCAGTCTGCGCTTGCCCGTTACTACCAGGGATCGCTCCTTCCGTTGAGCTATGGTGAGGCGAGTTGCTGGGGGATTAGGGCACTGAACAAGGAACAGAAATTTGCGTTCGAACTTCTCCTCAACGATCAGGTGAAAGTCGTTACCCTGGTTGGGCGCGCCGGAACCGGAAAAACCCTGCTGGCCTTGGCCGTGGGGCTTGAAAAAGTGCTCGAGGAGAATGCTTACAGCAGGCTTTTGGTAACGCGGCCGGTCATCCCTATGGGAGATGACATCGGGTTTCTGCCGGGAACAAAGGAAGAGAAACTCCGGCCTTGGATGCAGCCGATCTATGACAATCTGGAATTCCTCTTCAGAAACTGCTCGGAGCCTTTCGATGTGCTTCAGGATCTTATCCGGAAAGGCATGCTGGATCTGGAGGCGCTCACCTACATCCGAGGCCGCAGCATCCCGCGGCAGTTCATAATTTGCGATGAAGCCCAGAATCTGTCTCCTCATATGATAAAGACGCTCATTACCCGAGTGGGAGAAGATACTAAAATAGTCCTCACGGGTGACCCCGAGCAAATCGATCATCCCTATCTCGACGCCAGCAGTAATGGATTGACCTACCTCGTTGAAAGGGTCAAAAATGAAGCTATATCCGGTCACGTGGTTCTAACCAAAGGGGAACGCTCCAAAGTGGCCGAATTGGGCGGGAAATTATTGTAAACGGGTTGCGGGTCTAATAGCTGTCATCCCCGAAATCTGCCCCGGAAGTGTGTGGTTCGGCGGCCGAGGTCCGGTAACGCAGTCACCTTGGCGAAGGAGACTGTGCCGCAAATGCAATGTTTTTTGTATTTCCCCTTTCCTAAAGGGGGGCGCCCTCACAAGAGATCGGGCGCGAACTTGAAGTATATTTAACATCGGTTGGAAGCGTTAGCGCGAATCCGAACGGAGTGAGGGTTCAGGGGGATTTTCGGTTTTTCGCTCCTCGGCGCTTATCCCGCTCCTCGCTTCGCGGCAAACCAGATCTTTTCCCGTTAATCCTATCAATCCTGTCAAAATCTTTCAGCTTCCCGCTTCCCTCGCCTACCTGTGGTCGACCACGAATGTTTCGGAATAAATGTTGTCGAATGAAATTTCCCTGGCCAGGTCGGCAATACCGGTCGGGTCTGCGCCGGTTGCCCTTTCGAAGCCCCGCATTGCGGACTGGTTATAGGCTGGCTTTTCAACTCCAACCGATGAGGTTAGGTATGTTTCTGTGATTTTGTTGAGAGAGGAGAGCATATGTGCGGCCATGTCCCGCTTTTTGGACTCTCCGGAAGATGCATAACTCTCGTATGTGTATTCGATATCGAGCAGACGCTGGTCTGAGGCGATCAGATAGAAGGTCTCATTGCCGGTCCTGTTGTCGAGTTGGAACCATGATTCTCCTTTGGGCGCGTAGTAATTACGGGCAGTCTGGTAATCTGTATCGAACTGCTTGACGCTGTAGGGGAATAGCATTGCAAAATCCCCCTGGGAGTCCCTGTGGATTACATAGACAAAGCATTTTTTCCTGAGCTGGATCATAATTTTGAGCTTATCCCCGGACGAAAGGACCATCTTTGTCATTACCGGCTCGACCTTTTCCGGGTTGGACGAGGCGCGGATTGCTCCAAAAGCGAAGAATATGCGGGGGCGGTCGCTTTCTTTTTGAGAACCCGGTGCTGCGAGCAAAATCGAATGGAAGAAAAAAACGAACGCTAGCGCTAAAGCTGAAACGTTTCTGACAAATCGCATACGCTTTCCTCCCTTTATGGAGTGTGATCGAATATGGGGGATTTTACGCTTTTGGCGGGTTAATGGCAAATTTAGTGAAAAAAAGAGCCTTCCCGGAAGGGAAACCGGATGATAAAAGGCTGTTGACCCCGTGCAGGTTTCGGGATACAAATTTTTTGGGAAAAGAGATCCAATACTGAGTTGCTTTCAAGATAGTGCTAATATTAGCGATGATGGACAGCCCCCAGGCCCCCTTTTCTGAAGGGGGGCCGGAGGGGATTTTGAACGCAACTGAGTTGAGAGGGGGCGCCGCATGATCGTAAACGATGATATTCTTGAGCGTACCTGCAAGGATATGATTGAAACCATACTCCTCTGTTTGCGCGACGCCACGAAGGGAACAATATACAGAATTGGCCCCATGCCCCAGTTGCGGACGGTTCGCATTACATCCGGCGTGCGTGATGAAGCCTCCGGCGAAATCTTGTGGGGTCTCAAGGAAAATTCCGATTACAATTATCCGGGGAAATGTTGGGAGGATTACAAAGACAGGCCCGGCAAAGCACTGGAGGCGATGGCTTGGTGCGTCGAGAAGGGCAAAAGCTGGACTGCGGACGATCCTTATGAGGATTGCCGCAGCGTGCGAAAACAGCTCGCCAACGAGGTCGAAGACCATCATCACATGGAACCGGTCCTGATACAGAAATCTTATCTCCATGGGGATCATGTTGATGAACTCGATTATCCTGTCGACTATCTGGGAAAGCCGATTTGGAAAGAATGTGAAAATTTAGTCATCGCCGTAGTAAAGATTCACTTCAAAAAGGGCCTCATAAAAAGAGGGGATTACGCCACTAAGGTCATCAAAAAGCTTTCTCGCACCCTTGGTACTCAACTGCTTTCGCTCAACATCCGTGAAACTCTGTCCGAAGCGCAGAAAGAACTCGCGCGCCAACGGCTCCAGAGCTGCAATGTTCTGGCTCACGAGCTGAGAAATACGCTCATTAAGCTCGGGTTCATCTTTTCGGCGATAAATGCCGAGATCAGTTTCCTGCGGGAACAATGGGAGTCGCAGATCGCCTTGGCGTGTCCGGGCCTCGAGAACAAGAAAGTCATATTGAACCGGCTGAGCCGGATGATCGAATCCACCCTTCTTGGGCAAAATGTTCCAACCAGGATCGGAGATCTTTGCGAAAAGCTTATCGCCGAACAGGATGAGCTTGCCTGCCTGCCGCTCATGCCTGGCCTTGGGGAAAAATGGGTGGACAACAAGATAAGGCCCAAATGGCAGGAACTCATGGTTGAAAGCGACGCATGGGAGGGAAGCCGCGAAGAGATACAGGCGCTTCTCGGTCGCCTAAAAAGTGCTATGTGGCTGGGAACCAACGAGGAACTGGCGAGCAGGGTCGAACATCTGCCGGAAGATATAAGGTTAGTGTGGCCTAAGCTTGCATATGTCGATTTTACCGTGGACAAGCTTGCGGCGCTCAATCACATCATTGAATTCCTTGACCATCCGGAACTGAATATTCCCCACAAGCAGCAGACCAGGAAAATCTTGATATCTCTCAGGGCACTCGTCGAAATGATCCCCGAAGTCGAGGAGAGGACAAACCGGATGATCCGTTCCCTCAAAAACGGCTCGCTGGAAACCACTGAAGCACCGGAGCTGGATTACCATTTGTAGAAAAGTTCTTCCCTTGTGAGAAGCTCACACCCTGTTTTTGTCACCCTAACCATGTTTTCGAGCCGCACTCCTCCAAATCCGGGCAGGTAGATGCCTGGTTCTACAGTAACGACCATATTCTCTTCCAGCAGCGTGGGCTCCACTTTTCTGAGGCCGGGTTTTTCATGCACTGCAAGCCCGACTCCATGTCCCAGCCCGTGGCCGAAATTGTCGCCATATCCGGCATCTCTTATGAGGTCACGAGCGGCCGAATCGACGGTAACCGAATCGATTCCCGCACGTATTTTATCCTGGGCTGCGAGCTGAGCTTGACGGACAGCTTTGTATATCTCCACCACTTTGGGACCAGGGGCGCCGGAAACCCACGTCCGGGTCATATCCGAGCAATAGCCGTCGAGTTTGGAGCCGAGGTCGAGGATTACCGTTTCGCCTCTGCCAATTCTCCGGTCGGTGGGGACAGCATGAGGAAGAGCGGCGTTTGGACCCGTGGCGACTATGGGCGGAAAAGAGACCGCTTGGCCTCCACCTTCACGGATCGTCTTCTCAATCAGCCATGCCATTTCTTTTTCCGTCTTGCCGGGGGCCAGATCGGCCCACGCCGTTTGAAGAGCCTTTTCCGTCAGCCTGATCGATTTTTCGATTTTATCGATCTCTGCATCGTCTTTGATTATCCTGAGTCGCTCAACCATGTCTTCACAAGCGATAACCTCAGCAGAGGGCCTGGCTTTTGAAAGGGCTTCTTCCAACTCCCTGAACCTTTTGAGTGTAAGGAAATGCTCCTCCACCCCCAGCCTTTCAGACTTCAGCTCCAAGAACAGGTCGGGCAGAAGCTGCTTTAGCCCCGTGGAATAAACTGCGAGCTTGAAATCCGGTGCTTCTTTCCTTGCGGCCTCTTCATATCGTGGGTCGGTCAGCAGGTATTGCGCCCCTTGGGTTATCAGAAGGCGACCGGAACTTTCAGTCAAAAGAAGGTCCTCGGCTTCGAACCCGCTGAGGTAGTAACGGTTTTCAGGGACCGACACGAGAAAAGTGTCGAGTTCTTCCTGAAGTAAGAGACTGCGAAAACGCTCGAGCCTTTCGGAAAATGGATTCTTTTGCATGTGTCCCTTCTATCTCCTTGAAGTGAAGTCATTTAGAGACAAATCAACAGGCGTTCTACGTTGCGGGATTTTAGGCATCCAACAATTACTTGTCCAGTATCGTGTTTGAAAACTTCCCGTAAACGTATGGGGCTAAAATGGGGATGGGGGGATTCCCCTCGGAGGGGTCTGCTGCTGCAACCGAACTTAAACTCGCTACGGCCTTGACTTCAAAGAGCTTCCGACCTGTTGCCCCAGGACTGACTCGATATGCTCGCCGACCTGCCCGACCTGTTCGCTGGTTGCCTGGGGGGCCAAGTAAATGTTTTCACAATCTAGAGCGTCAATCAGCCCTTCCCGGTACATTGCAAACCAAAACGCGATTGTAGGGTGAAACCCGATGGCAGGGTCCGGCAAATCAGGAAATTCAGTATATATCGGTCCCTTGAATACCTCTCTCAGCCACTTTAGAGCTTCCCTTCCCGTACCCGCGCGCTCCTTGCCCGAAACCTCCAAATGATAGAGAGTAACTTCCTTGGTGCCATCGTCTGTGAGACAGAGGCTCAACTCCCCCTTGAATCGCCCCGGAACCTCAAACCGCAAAACTTCCATCTGCCCGAAACCCTTCAGAACGGTGAGTAATTCCGGAATAGAGAGACTATCGTAGTATGCCTCCCATTTGGCGCCTTTCCATTCCACGCTTGCCATCTGAGCGAACTCCTGAATTGTTGGTCGAAAATTTCCCCGGGTTAGCTTTAAATGCAGGGTAACTAATCTTGCGTTGGGCGGTCGATACCGCGCGGCGCACCAACGGCTCCCATGCGGGATCGAAATGGCAGGAATCGCTCTGTTCGTTCAGAACAACCACACAAGAACTAAGCGGGGGGGCATGCTTTAAGCAATCCATGCTTTCGAAAAGCAAGATTCAGAAACGCTTGCCTTTCTGAAGTACAACCGGATAAATTCCCAGGTTCTGAATCTCAGGGTAGAGCTCATAGAGGCTCGACTTGATCTCGTCAATTCGCATCATTGAGGTTCCAATCGAAAATGAGGTCGAAAAACGGCTTCAGAAATCGACGTGGCCTAACTTTTCCGGCGCTGGAAAAAGAACCGGCACTCAATTCTTTAGTGACGCATCTGTCGTAAAGCTTCAAAAAGAGCAATTCCCACAGTAGTTGCAAGGTTCAGACTGCGAACCCTGGCCCTGTCAATCGGCACTTTTACCACGTCTCCGGGGTAGAAAGCAAGCAATTCTTCGGGCAGGCCGGTCGTCTCAGGTCCGAAAACCAGGCAATCTCCGGTCCGGAAAGAAAAATCATAATAGAGCATGGAAGCGTGGGCCGAGAAGTAAACCAGACGCGAATGCCGAATATCCATATGGGCGGAGTGGAAATCCGGATAAAGCTTCATACGGACATAAGGCCAGTAATCGAGACCCGCCCGTTTAAGTTGCTTGTCCGTAATCCGAAAACCAAGCGGCCCGACCAGGTACAAGGGCGTATGGGTAGCTGCGCACGTTCGCGCAATATTCCCGGTGTTCTGAGGTATCTCCGGCTGGTAAAGAAGGACGCCGACCCTTTCGTACGAACGCGAAATATCGCGGGCGACTATATCATCGGGACTCTGGTGCGTATCGAAGGCTTCGGAAATCAATCGCCGTTCCGGGTGCGAACTGCACGCACGAAGAGGTTGGCGTAATTTTCCTCTACCAGATACATGTCGCCGTAATAAAAGTCGGCGTAACAGGCCTGATGTCCATGGCCCTCGCTCTGTGTCGAAGACCAGCAATTGCGCTGTTTTTCAAATACCGGATCAATGTATAGGCCGCTGATCCGGTTCTCTTCGGGCAGAATAAGGCTGGCCAATTCGTCTTTGGAGGGGTAGCGCCAATCGTCGTATCCCGCAAAACTCTCAGCATTGAGCTTTTCGATATATCCAAAACCATCTTGCCAGACGATCCTGTCGGTGGACGCGCCTCGCTGCCACATAAGTCCGGTTTGCCTGTCCAAGATGACTTTTTCTCTTTCAAGAATAAACCTTTCTTCCATGATAACCTCCAGGCATGTATCGATTTTGCCCTGAAACTATGCGGCGCAGGGCAGAGATTAAACCGAAAAAGTATATACACAATTAAGAAAAAAAACAAAAGATAGAAAGACAGTGGGTTTCCATTTGGTTTCCATCCCAAACATCGGATTGAGACTAGCTCTATCGGAGCATGTCGTCAAGTCCGGGCTATGAATCTCCGTTTAGCCGCACTCAAACCTGAGAGTCTGCAACCTTGCGGATGAAAGCGGTCGATTGGCGCTGAAGCATAAAAAAGATTCTTAGTTGTCCTAACCAAACATAAAAACTTTAACTCTTTCGATCTGTCTGCCGTTAATGTGTTTAGCGGCCAGGAAAGCCGTTACTCGGTTCGTGTTATTGACGTGCAGATATCTGCCGTTTCGAATAAACTAAGTTAACTTGAAATATGCGCTAGCCCTGAAGAAAGATTCTTATTGTTGGTTACAGGCACAGTGCGTTCGTGTTATAAGCTGCCTGCAGATAGGAAAAGCTCGCGAGCGAATTTCGATTTTGGCGAAGGATGAGGAAGATGTCTATCATTCCGTTAGATGAGAAAGAAATCCGCTACCAGGTTTCACAAATCACAGAGCTTCCCCCTTTGCCGGAGTCTCTGAAACGGCTCGTTGAAATAATTCACTCCGAGATCGACACTCCCGGAGAGCTCGAAAGCATTATCCTCTACGATCCCTCGCTGGTGGCCAAGGTTATCATGCTTGCCAATTCGACCTATTATGGGTACCGCCGTAAGGTGAATGAGATTTCAAAAGCAATAACGGTCATAGGGGCTGACCAGGTAAAATCCATCTGCATTTGCACCCTGCTCATGAGTCTGCTTTCCAATGGGCATTTAGTCAGTGCGGCTCACCGGCAACAGCTTTGGAAACACGCGTTCGCTTGTTCTAGAATCGCTGCCGAGATAACCAGGAAACGTCCATGGATGAATGGGGCAGAAGCGGCCGTGCTTGGCATCGTTCACGATCTTGGCTGGATCGTGATGGCAACCCACTTCAACGAGCAGTTCGTGGCTATTTTTGAAAGCGCCGCAAGAAGGGGTATTCCCCCTTGGTACGTCGAAACACAGTATGGCCTCGAGCACAGCCTTCTGGGTAAGTACCTCGCGTCTCGATGGGCTTTCCCGGAAGAATTTGAGGCAGTTATTGAATTCCATCACTCTCCTGAAAGGAGCAAACACTTCAAGACGGAGGTCAGGTTGATACATCTGGTCAACGTTCTCAGCCATGCGCGTGAGTATCCCGAACTGGTCAATGAAGAGAGTACTCTCTCTCAATGCCGGGAGCTCTATATTTGCGAGGAGGAGTGGGAGGAATATCAGGTGAGTGTTGGAAGGATCTGGCCTGAAGTTGACCAGTTATGGAATCTGCTCGGCCAGAATCCAGCGTAGCCTTGATGAGTGCGGGAGGACAATAAGTTCGTTGAGTTGGAAGGGCAAACTGCAAAGATGAATAAAGAGGGAAGAGGATGGACCACTTGGTTAATGAGATGATGCAAATGGGCCTCCTTGGCGCACAGAAGCGGGGCGACGAGATAAGCCAGGTTCTGGCTGTGATCCAGCGCTTTGCGGAGGCAGTGTCCCTGGACCAGGGGACAACAACGGCATGCAGGCATTTCGTGCAGATCATAATAGAGGAAAGTGGATTCGAGAACTGTTCGATCCTTTTCTGGAATCAGCATACCAGTAAGCTTGCGCTGGTCGCCGCATACGGTCTGGATGATCAGCTCGAGGCAGCTTCCCGCCGTTATAGGCAAAATCTGCGCTTTGGATCGGGTCAGAATGTTTCGGGCCAGGTTTTTTCGTCGGGGAAGCCCGTTTTCATTGAGAATACAGCCGAGCACCCGATCCCGGAGCTTAAAGACGCAGTTGTGACGCCGGTTTCGCTTGCCTGTATTCCGATCCTCCATTTGGGCGTACTTAACCTTAGCTCGTACCATCCGCAGAAGTTTACCCCGCAGCTCAGGCGAAACTGGGAGACAATAGGCAATATTATAGGCCACCTGATAGTTGGGCTGCAATGCGCCCGAGAGGCCGGCCAGCACGTGGTGGCTGACCAGCCCGCGTCCGAAGCCGTTGTCACAGTTATGCAGAATTTTCGAACCAGCCAAATTTCCGACTTGGTCCTCGATTTCATGCCCCAGGGTATTTGCATTCTCGACACGGAAGGCAGAATCGTCCGCATCAACCGGAGTCTACAAAAAATACAGGGGGAAAAACTTTCCGAAATCACAGGCAGATCGCCCGCTGTGCTTTTCCAGGATCCGGCGAATTTCGAAAAGCTCCTCGCGAGAGCATCGGAATCTGATGCAGGGCAGGTGGAAAAAACAGATGTGAGCCTTATGAACTCAACCGGTGAGAGTTATCTGGCTGATATCAATCTCGTCCGGCTGGTCGAAGAGGGCAGGGCGGTCGGCTACCTTCTGGTAATAGAGGACATAACGAGGAAAAAAGCATTCTCAGACAAAATCATCCAGTCCGAGAAGCTTGCGGCACTTGGTACGATGGCTGGAGGCGTTTCACATGATTTCAACAATCTTTTGATGGCGATTCTGGGACACATTCAGCTCATTCTGCCGCGAATCGAAGACGAGGATATACAGCGCAGGCTTCAGAACATGGAAAAGGCGGTATATGATGGCTCAAATACCGTTCGGCGCCTTCAGAGGTTCACCGAACGGGAACGCGACCCCAAAGCGGCCGCACCTACCGTTGACATCCATGAAGCGGTAAATGATGTTATCGAACTTACCAGGCCGCGCTGGAAAAATCTCATGGAAAGATCCGGCCGCACGATAGAAATACAAACGCATCTTACTCCGAACTGCTTTGCGGCCATCAATGCATCCGACCTGAAGGAAATATTGACCAATCTTCTTCTCAATGCCATCGACGCAATGCCCCAGGGGGGTATTGTTACCTTCCGTTCTCACTACGAAGGCGAGCAGATTTTTCTCGAGGTCGGCGATACAGGTATCGGCATGAGTAAGGACGTGGCGGAAAGAATATTCGACCCGTTTTTTACTACGAAGGGAATCGGAAATTCAGGCCTGGGGTTGAGCGTCTCATGGAGCCTAATCAGCCGCTACGGAGGCGACATCCAGGTAAAGAGCAAACCGGGCAAAGGCACCACCTTCATAATCAGGCTTGCCAGGGCCGAAGCAGCAATAGCACAGCTTGTTTCGAAACCCGGCGAAGGGGCAAGTTCCTATCGCTTGCTTCTGGTCGAAGACGACCCGGAAATCCTGAATCTGCTCCGAGATATGCTCCGGCTCAAAGGGCACCGGGTTGTGGCGATGAGCGACGGCGAAAAGGCACTGGAATTGATAGATTCGAGCCATTTCGATCTGGTTTTGACCGACCTCGGAATGCCGGTGATAAGCGGTTGGGAAATAGCCAAGCGCGCCAAGGCAAAAAATCCCAAAATGCCGGTAGTAATGATAACCGGGTGGGGGGCGCAATATGAAGACGTAGAGCTTGCCAGCCGGGGCGTGGATCTGATACTGGCAAAACCCCTGAGCTGGGACAAGCTGCTGAGTTCGATTGAAAAGCTGCTCTAGCTGGCGTACCCGCAGTAAATATCCATTTGACAAGAGCTTTGCCATGCGAGGGGCAAAGCTGACATTTCTATTGCTCAAAAAAACCGGTAATCGAAGTCTCCCCAAGAATCTTTTCTTTTAGTGCATTCTGAAAGTCGGTCAGGGTTGCATCGGGTTTAAGGCTCAGCTTGCTGTCTTTCAGGGCATAGATAGTTATAATATATGCGTGAGGGCCCGTGCCTTTCGGAGGCTGTGGTCCGCCATACCCGGCGCTGCCGAATGAATTCCCTAACTCGATTGTGCCGGGCGGCATATTCTTTCCCGAGGAGCCCTCAGGAAGAGAGGATACATCCGGTGGAATATTTATGACCATCCAATGTACCCACTTTCTAGCGACTGGGTGCTGATCCACGATAGACAGGGCAAATGATTTCGTCCCGTCGGGCGCTCCAGTCCATTGCAACGAAACGGAAACATTATGACCTCCGGCAGCCGGGCGGACAAAGCGGCCGGGGATGGTTCCTCCGTCCTTGAAGGCGGTGGATGAAAGTTGAAATGCAGCAGCAGCCGGCGAGGGGGCGACTAACTGCAAAGTGGCGAGGGTAAAAAGTAAAATGGAAATTATTTTAATCACTTGTGCCTCCTGAGTTTGAGTTCATACCCTTCATATAAGGATCAGGAAGGCGAGCTGAAAGTAACCCGGATTTCTGCTTTCAGGCAGATCCGCAAACGCCTCCGTACAGGCACTTTTCTTCGCAGGCCAGGCCTTCCTTGAGCCAGAGTGGTGACACATCCCCGGCAAAGATGGAATTCAACGCAGCGCCCACACATTTTTCCCAGTCTTTGAGAAAAAGGCCGTGTTGCTCGGCGGGATCGAACATGACCTGGTGTTTCATGTTTCCTGCCGATCTAAGTTCGATGAAGCCTGCCCCGCAATTATCATCGGCTTTTGGCGCGCCGGTGACTATTCCCCTTGATAGAGCGAGCAGATATGCCGGGAGCTGAGGTTCATTATTCTTGTCGATCACCTCGGTTCTACCGGGAAGCCTGCCGGTCTTGTAATCCCAGCAGATAATGCCGCGTTCAGGGTGTAAATCGATCCTGTCGAGCCGTCCCTTGAGGCGGACCTGGCAGCCATATATTTCCAGGTCTTCGAATGGCCGTTCAACCGCCGTCCACGACCAGCCGACCAGCATTCTCTCCCTTTCGGCATCGAGCCACTTTAGAAATAGACCAGGGTGACCGGGTTTTCCTATCAGCCGATCGAGCTCGACCTGCCAGACTGCCTGAGACAGACGAGGCCCGATGACATCGGTTATGGTTTTTTTCAAAAGATCTGACAAGCCTTCGAATTCCAGGTCCGCCTCGCCGAGTTTTTCTCTTGCGCGCAAAACGAAAGAAGCCAGAATCGAATGGACGTTGCGACCCCGTTGCCGTGCCGGGATTCCGGGCTCGAATTCTTCAAGCTCTTCGAGGCCAAGAACATGGCGGAAGAAATACCGGGCAGGGCAGAGCAGCGCTGACTGCAGTTCGCTGACTGAAATCTGGTTTACTATCGGGAGCGGCTGTATTTGGAACCCGGACCGATCCGGTTCGCAAAAAGCCTCCGCACTTTCGATCTGAGGCGAGGCCATGATTTTCGAAATACTCTGCCGCACCCAGCGCGCCCGCTGCATAGCTGGAAGCCTATGCTTCCAGGGTATTACGGCATCGATTTTTTTCTCGCCATCTTCTGTCCAGAAAGAAGACGGGATGCAGATTTGACCATCTTTGGCAATTACGGGACGGCTGAGGACCATTTGAGGAGCGGCGGCGAGAAAATTCGCATAAAGGTGGCGAGCAAACGCGAACTGGCTCTCGATGGTCCCGCCAAGCACCTTGGGGCGTTCCGAAGAGCTGAGCAGGGGGAGTGATCTCACGGGCTGCGGGAAAGATCCTGAAACGAGGCCGGGAATGAATATCTTGCCAAAAGAGAGCCCCCTGGCATCGAGCCTGCCAAGGACCTGGATTCCGGCATCCTCGAACCCGCTCTTCTGCACGCGCGCGTGGCTTGCCGCAGCAGTCAGGAACTCAAAAAATTCGTGAGCGTTCAGGCTGGTTTCCCCAAATACCGTTGCGAACTCAGAGATTATTTGAACCAGGTTGTCCCACGTAATCCGGTCCAGTTCGTTGGCGAGGACCGGAAACCGGAGGGACGTCCAGATGCGGCGCAAGGTCTCCACCCACTTGAAAACCTTCTTCACGCCCGTATCGAGAAATGGAACTATGGCGGCCCTGAAGCCGTTGCACCCATCAGGAAAGATTTCTTCAGCCGAATCGCGAACGGCTTCGAGCAAAGGGTCGATACCACTTTCGACGCCTTTTTCACGCCAAGTCCTGTCCCAGAGGCTCAGGCGCCGATTCCACCGGGAGAACGAGCCATAGTAAGGGGAGCGCAGAAAAGTGAACAGGTCATTACGCTTTTCACCGCCCAGGGCGCACCGGATCGGCAGCACTGCTGCATTGTACAGACCCAGGGCGCACAGGTTCAGGTCAGGATAAAGATTGTAGGCTGCCTGTTGTCCCCTGACGGGCTCTCCGAGTATATCCCGGAGCAGGTTCGAAATAAGCGGGCTGTAAAATCCGGAATCGCACAGCACGACCGCAATTTCATGAGGGGCATATTCTCTGACCGCTACCAGCAGGTTTTCCATAAGCCCGGTGATTTCCTGGTCGGGATCGGAGTAGACCAGACGACTCGGCTGGGCTTCTCCGGCAGGCAGGGCGAAAAACACAGCCCCGACCTTCTTTTGCAGCTCTTCCAAAAGGTATTTTTCCCAATGGCCCGCAAACTCGAAGCCAACGAAGGCCATTTTGCTCCAAGTCGCTCCTCGTTCCAAGCCCGGGAGGCGTTGGGCAATTTTTTCGGGAAGCTGCGCGGGGTGGAACAGCCCTCTGCGCGCCAGCCTGTCCTCAAAGGAGCGCCAGATTTGGCGTCTCCATCCGATAAGCGGACCGACATCCTGGCCCCCTGCCGGATCCAGGGCAAATCTCAAGCATTGCTCAAAGCTCTCATCGAGCAGATGAATCAGATCTATGTCAGGGGAGGATGGTTCAGGCGGGGGCGTTTCTTGGGTGCAGTCTTTCAGGAATTGCCATCTTAAAAAAGAAGATGAGGCCGGCAACTCCTCCGGCCAAAGCTCCGCCCAAAAGTTCTCCATCCAGCGGTTCAGGGTGAAGATTTTCGGAGTATCCCATCCGGGTTTTCCCTGTTCAATTCGTCTCAATCGAAATTGCCGTTGTATCTGATGGACAAACCTCTCGGTCTCGGCCAAAACCGTATAGCCGTTTTCAAGAAGCACGAGCAGCCTGTTCTGAAGGTCCTGATTGGTCATATATCAGTGATCGGTGATTAGTGAGCAGTGAACAGCATAAAACTTATTTAACCGCGAAGCAGAAACTGGTTTTAAACGCAACTAGAAGCTATATAATAGAACTTTGTCGTTCAAAAGTCGCTCTAAATCAGGTCCAACCAGACCAGCGCGCAGGAAGAAAAAGTGAACTCCAAAAACGTTTTCTCCAATGTTTTGGAATGTATAGGCAATACTCCGCTCATCCGCATAAACCGGATGAACCCCAACCCGGCCGTCACGTTTTATATAAAGTTCGAGGCGAAAAACCCGGCGGGTTCGGTGAAGGACAGGGCGGCCCTTTCCATGATCGAAGCGGCAGAGGGCCAGGGGCAGCTCGTTCCCGGAAAGATCATTGTCGAGGCAACCAGCGGCAATACCGGAATCGGGTTGGCGATGGTTGCGGCGGTGAAGGGCTATCGGGCGCTTTTCACCATGCCCGAGACCGCCAGCCTGGAGAGGCAGAAAATCCTCAAAGCGTTCGGCGCCGAACTACTGCTCACCCCGGGTTCATTGGGCACAGACGGGGCGATCGAAGAGGCGTACAACCTTGTGAGGGAAAACCCGGACCGGTATTTCAATACCGACCAGTTCAATAACCCCGCTAATCCCGACGCTCATTATTATGGAACCGGGCCGGAGATCTACGAGCAAACGGAAGGCAAAGTAAACACTGTCATTGCGACGCTTGGCACGACCGGAACAGCCATGGGGATTCTCAGGGCAATGAAGGAAAAAAATCCGGCCATCAGGGTTGTTGCCGTCGAGCCGCTTCCGGGGCACAAGGTCCAGGGACTCAAGAACATGAAAGAATCGTATGTTCCCGGGATTTTCGACCGGTATGCCCTGGACGAGATTATCCATGTGAAGGACGAGGATGCTTTCGAGGCCGCGCGTAGACTGGCCAGGGAAGAGGGGATATTTGCCGGTATGAGTTCCGGGGCTGCGATGGCGGCCGGAATGCAGATAGCTTCGCTCATGGAGGAGGGTGTGCTGGTTGCAGTCCTGCCCGACGGGGGAGACCGCTATCTCAGTACAAACCTTTTTACAACAATGCTCGAGCCGGACTTCAAGTTCTATAATCTGCTGGAACGGCGGAAGGTGGAATTCAAACCTGTCAAGGAAGCAAAAGCGCGCATCTGCGTGACAGGGCCTCCATTGGATCAATCGCTTTCGATTTCGGATGCGCGTCGATTCCTGGTTGCAGACCTTTTGTCCAGGTTCTTTCAGGCGAAAAATTTTTCGGTCGATGAGGTGGTTCTCATTCCGGATTTTGACAGCCGTACGATAAACAGCTCGATTGCCGCCGGAATGTGCCTCGGGCCTTACACGCAGCAGCGATTCGAATCCTTTCTCGGCGACCTGGATTCGCTGGGGATAAGCAGGGCCTACCGGTATCCACGGACGACCGAACATCTCGACACCATAATAGAGTTCACCCGGGATCTGATTTCCGCTGAGTTCGCCTACGACAAACTTCGCTCGGTCTATTTCGACCTCTCCAGGAGCAACAGCTACGGGAGACTCTCCGGAATCGACCCCAAAAAAGTCCGCGTGGGCAAAACCGTTGACCTCAACACGTATGAGAAGCTCAACCCGAGCGATTTCGCGCTGCTCAAGAGGGCAACGCTCTCGGAGCTCAAAATGGGTGCCTACGTCAAAACCGACTGGGGTAACGTCATTCCTACCTGGCACATATCAGCGGCTTCAGCGGCCATTCACGATCTTGGACCACAGATAGACATAGTGGTAAGCAGCATGGATTTTCTTTTCCCGCATCTGGAAAACGTGAGGGAAATCGGTGAAGCCCTCACAGGCAAGCCTTTCGCCAATATCTGGATGATCGCCGAACGTGTCTGGTCGGCCAGGAAAGGCAAGGGGACCGACCGGGTGGACGAAAATAAACCCGTGCGGGATCTTCTCTCAATGGGATTTTTGGCACGCGAGGTGAGGTACTGGCTCCTTAGCACTCATTACAGAAAGCCCATCCAGGCTACCTCCGACAATATCTCCAACACGGTCAGAGGGTTGAGGCGCATTGACGAATTTATTGTCAAGGTCCGTGCCTCCGGAGGCGCAACGGGGGAAAACGGACAGCTCTCCGAGATGATCTGCACTCTGGATCAGGAATTTCTCGATTCGCTCGCTGACGACCTGAACCTTCCGCATGCTCTTGCCGCCATATTCCGGTTCATTCGTCAGGCAAACCCGATAATCGATCAAACCGGGGTGAGCAACTCGCAGAAATTGCAGATCCTGGAAATATTCCAGAAAGCCGATTCTATTCTTGGCTTTTTCGACCTGAGTTCGCGTCTGCTCAGCCCGACAGAGGAAAAGCTGATCAGTGAGCGCGAGATTGCGCGAAAAGAGAAAAACTGGGCCGACTCAGACAGAATCAGAAACGATCTGCTAAAGTGCGGCATCCGCGTTATCGACACTCAGGCGGGGAGCAGATGGGAATATTGCAAGGTTGAAGACCGCGAATCAGGAAGTGGGGAGCGGGAAGCAATGAAGCAGTGAATAGTGAGCAGTGAATAGAGAATAGAGAGAAGGCTGGAGCAGGGAGCGGTACTCCAAAGCTAAGCCGTATTGCCATCCCCGTGTTAGCAGTGATTTGGCAAGGACCGACTCCGAATGACCCCACACCGAACGGTCGTCGTTAAAGTGGCCACTTAAGGCCCAAAAACAGCACTTTAATACTGGAAAATGGCCAATTCTGGCCACTGTTTCCTTGGTCAGCAGGCTTTTAACGTGGTCCCCGTAGACACCGTAGACCATTTCAATGCCCACAGTCTCTTGAATAACCGCGGCATTATACGCGCTGCCGGGCACAATGCGCTCCGTGTCTGGGGGGGACACCAACTGCTCGATGATGGACTTTACCTGTTTTGCATGAGTTCGGATTATGTTCAGGTCGTCGATGAGATCCTGCTGTTCCGCGGTCTTCACACTTTCAATCAGGTGCTCCCCGTGGGATACGAGAGAGCTCAATGGCATTTGGGATTGTTCGTGCAAGGTGGCCCAGATTCTCCGGTAATCGGCGTCGTGCAGGTTTGCATTCATCTTGATGGGTTCAAGCACGTCTATCAGGACGCCGAGGATCTGCTTGGCGGCTTTGTTGATGCACTGGAGATCGATAGCCGGACAGGATGTCTTGCCTACGTCCTCCATGAGCATTACGGAGAAGCCGATAACGGCGCTCAGGGTAGTGCGCAGATGGTGCCTTCGATTCGCAAGGACTGCGTATCCGGTCAATTCGTCAACGGAAACCCCGCGACCGGTGTCTTTCTGAGCGGACGCCGGTTCCGCGCCACACCGTTCAGTGATGTCAGGTTCTTCGGTAACCATTTGTTTTCCCGTTTTCCTGCAATCCCAATATTCTAATAGTGTATCTTCCAAAAGATCTTCGCTCCCTCAGGCCGGGGGCCGGGAAACATGACAGCGCACTTTATTTATCATGATCGACTTAGGTTTGATGCCCCGCTGACTTCAGGCCGGCAGGATTCTGATGCCGTGAGCAGCGGCACATATCAGCGTCGCCGAGGGCCTTCAAAATAAATATCGACACTAATAATTCTTTTCTTGAAAGAATTAATGCGCCTTCCAGGTTTCACTGGTGCTCTCGATGTCATAACCCATGAACCCACCCATGGAGTAACCCAGTATTCCGTGCCTGGTGGACTGGTTTAGGTTACTTTGACTTCAAGAACTGCATCCCGCCCAGTGCCGCAATCATCGGAAGCGCCGCGTCCCGGATCGATGAAAGCTCCCCGACTATTATCTCCCTTTTCAACTCAAGGCCGACCAGGAGGAAAAAGAGCGTCATCAGCCCTTCGTTCACCCACTCTTTGAGGGTGAGTTCCAGGTGGAACGCGCCCAGGCCGGCGAAGGCCGGTTTTTCCCAAAAATGATTTATGGTGGTGCCCCAGGGGGAATTGGCAAGCACCTGGGTGAGGACCGTCGCCCCCATGAGGAGAATGCCGCCGGCAGTGGTTTTCCTGAGAAACCTTTCGAACGGGCTTAAAATTTTACCAAACGGCGGCTCAAGAACGTATGGTTTCATACCGGGCCAATGCATCCGGGGAAATAAGATTTAAAGGGACCAAGGCTCCTGTCAAAAATCTGGGCAACTGGTCCCATGGGTGTTCGAATAGGTCATAGAAGTGGCATCGTCGGCTGAAAAAACCGGTGGAGACCACCGGGGAGGTTTCAAGACGGGGATTCCACACCATTTGAAAAACAAAATATTGAAAGTGCTAACTCTTTCGCAATTTTCCTTCTGACATCGGGACAGCAGAACCCATCAAGGCCTGGATCAAAAAAGCCTGGTGCTGACATTGAACCAGAACCAGTTGCCTTCAAATCGGTTTTCAACCTCCAGCTCGCGGTAATATTTAAATGTGGCACTGAAAGGATGACCCGCCAGCTTGAAGTTATAAGAGATCAGCGGCCCGAGCCCCACAGCGCTGCCTTCGAAAGATCCGAGCAATGCGCCGCTGCCGCTGTCCGGCGTTACCTGCTGGAAATAAAAGCCTGCCAACCCGGCGGAGACTCCACCGGGAAAATGCTGGGCTACCGCATAATCGAGGTGAAACTCATCACCGCTTCGGTAATGGGTTGCTGGATTTTCCAGATTTGTGGTGTAGCCCGTTGCGACGGAAATTTCGTGGCCCCGCTCCTTGTCCAGCCAGGTGAAATTAACGTCGCCCTGAAATGCCCAGCGGTTCTTCCCCGGATTGATCATGTCGCTTAGCGAGTATGAGCCGCTCGGGCAATAAACCGTCGGCCCCGATACGATCCAGTGGAAATTGCCGCTGTGCCAGCCCAGGACCATCGGAGAGAAAACGATGTCGCCCAAGCCGGTATTATGGTAGGAGATTACGGGGCGGGAGAAAGGTGTGATGACGCTTGCCTGAAGGTCCATATCCGGGAATGGCATTCTGAGCCCGACGGCCCAATTTGCGCCAAGGACCCGGAACGGCGTCACATAGGTCGCGCCCAGAACATCCGCCAGGAGATTGAGCCTGGCGTGTGCCTGCACGACGCCGGATTCCACCACCTCGGCGGCCTGCCCACTATAGAACAAAAGATAGTTGCGCGAATAGAACCCGGGGGGAGGGAGTGTTCCCGCCCCCAGATCGTAGAAACCGGGCATATAGGTGCTTGTGCCGGATTCAGACGCACATGCCGTGGTCGCCGGCGCAATGAGAACTCCCAAAAACAGCGCGATTGCAGCAACAACGGCAGCCGCCGGCCGATTCCAGGGCTTTTGCCCCCGATGCTCCACTCACTCCACATTGAAGGTCGACTCACCCGACGCGATCTCTTTGCCAATTGCCGCCACAAAGGCCGAAAAGCGTTCATTTGATCTACTCCTTGAGCGGAATTCTCCGCGCACCGACCCGGACAAAATACTCTGCAGGCTGGTAAGGGGGCCGTTGTATGCGCCGCACACCCCAGTGCGGAGAGTACCGCCGCCGGTACAAGCGGGTCCGGCCCCTCCGCAAGCCCACTTTAGATCCGCCCTATTGCCGATTATCCTGGAACACTTTCAGCAAGACTTCATTGGGTTTGTCGATACACTGGTCCACAATCTTGTCGGTGATTTCCGACAATAACGGCACATTGACCGCCGTTTCCTTTTTCATGCCGGTCACAACACCGTGGTAGAACAAGATCGTATTCTTCCTGTCCTCGCCGCTCATTTTCAGAAGAGTTTTACAATCGACGGTATTCAAGTCGACAGTTGTTTGTATCGCGGACTTTTCCTGTGCAAGCGCCGGTGATGAAACTCCAATCGCCATGACCCCAAGAACGGCAACGGTCAAAAAGATTTTCGAGTACATTGGAATTCTCCTTTTTTTGTATGATTTCCCTAATCGGACTTGAAGCCTTAACGACGACCCCGCATGCAATCGCTGTAGGCCATGTCGTAATAGTATCGCCAACTGTTTGCTTCGTGAGCCCCGCCTGCAATGGCGCCCATTCCGGCGCCTACCGCCGCCCCTGTTCCGGTATCCCCGGCGATCGCGCCCAAAAGAGCTCCGCCTAAAGCCCCGCTTGCCGCGCCACCAAGGGACCCGCCGCCGCTGTCGTAATAGCTGTTGCGGTCGGCATAACTTCGCGCATACTCATTGCAGTAGGATCGCGACTGGGCAAAGCCTGTTTGTGACCTAGCAAGCAATACCCCTGCGCATACCAACGCCGTGACCACTAAGAATAGGGTCGTGAATCTACCCGATCTTGATACCATAGGACCTCCTTATGCTTGGCAGTCTGCGCTGCCGCTTACAAATCTTGCACCCCCAGTATTGGCCGACCATTCCGGGGGCGGTTAAAAGGCAGAACATGAACATGGTCCAGCATAATTACATGCATGTTCCATTTCACTCCCGCAGTCCTCTTGCACACCTGGGCGCCCGGATAAATAAAGAATTATCGAGGGCGTCCGAGCCTGCTGCTTCCCATTTCAAAATCCTCTTGGGGTGGGGGCATCCCTGATACATCCCTTATTGCCCTCACCCGATTACATTCCAGCCTCAAATGCCGTCACGATGGGTAATCCTGCCATTCATCATTGTCAGCTTCACTTTGGTGGTGCTGATCTCGCTGGGCGCAATCTTGTGCAGATCTTTTTCCAGCACGACGATATCCGCCAGTTTGCCGACCTTCAGGGAGCCAATTCGGTGTTCCAGACCGAGCACGTAGGCCGCGTCCAGTGTCGACGCTTTGAGGGCTTGGTCCAGGGTGATCCGCTCGTTTTCGGGTGGCAGGACGGCCATGAACTGTTCCTTCCCGTACTGGGGCAGGATCGCTCGCGTAATGGACACTTGGATCCCATCAAGCGGGCGATATGTGGAAACGTAGTTTGCCGCCGGCCAATCGGATCCAAAGGCGACTCGCCCTCCAGCCTTCAGGGCAGAGTTGATGCGCCCCATTTCGCGAAACATGACATCCTTGCCGATGATCTTGGTGGATATCTCAATTACGGGGTCGGGCGTATTCCATTGGGGTGAGGCCTGGTATGTGACATTCAGTTTGGCCATACGTGCGACTTCATCGTCGGTCATATAGACGCCATGTGCATTCGCATGGCGGGACAGACTGTTGGGGTAGGCTTTTCGGGCAGCCTCCACAGCGTCGAGGTAGGCTTTGACTGCGCCATCCCCCAAGGCATGGGCATGGGTGTTCACGCCGTTGGCCTGGGCCTTCAGGACTGCCGCATTGATGAGTTTGGGATCGAGCAGGAATGCGCCGTGATTTTTGGGATCATCGGCGTAGGGTTTGATCATAACCGAGGTGTGCTGGAGGTCCCCTCCGTCTACGTTGATCTTCAGGGTGGTCAACTGGACAAGTTCGGAATGGTACTTCTTCCGCATCTTCATCACTTTGCCCACCGGATCCTCATCCGCAGGGTTGTTCCAGTAGTAGCTACCAACAACGCGCACCGGCATCTTTCCGTCCCTTTCAAGTTGCTGGTACATCTCATACCCCGGCTCGGTAGGCATGACGCAAATCCCGGCATCGAAGACGGAAGTGGTGCCCACGGCAGCAAACTTTGGCAGCAGGTCGGTAGTAGCCGCAATCACCCTGTCTGGGCTCATAGGTTCCAGCTTGTTGTTAAGCTCCTGAATGGCAGGAGCCTCCACCAACGAGCCGGTCGGCTCCTTGGTTACAGGATCGCGATAGTAATAGCTGAACCCCGGCACGGGATCGGGATGTTTCGTATCCACGCCCGCCCTTTGCAGGGCTTGGCTGTTCACCCATGCACTGTGCCCATCAACACCGATAAGAAACACAGGGCGGTCGGGGATCACCTTGTCCAGCAACTCCTTGGTGGGACCTGTCGGTGGGAAGGACGTGGCGCGCCAGCCAAACCCCCGGACTACCTTGACGTTCGGGTGAGCATCCGCCCAGGCCTTTACCCTGGCAAGTTGTTCATCTATCGAATCAGTCTGCAGATCAGCGCCGACGGCCAGAATGGACAGAGCGGGGTGAATGTGCGCATCGACAAAACCGGGCAACAGCATTTTGCCCTTCAGGTCGATGACCTGCGTGCTCTTTCCGGTAAAGGCATCAGCCCCCTTGTTGTTCCCCACATAAGAGATCTTCTTTCCCGTGACTGCGACCGCCTCGGCCTTCGGGGTCTTGCTCTCAATGGTATAGACCGCGCCGTTCTTGAAAACATAGTCAGCCTTTTCGGCGGCCATGGCGCTCACACCAGGTATCAGTACAAAAATGCAGAGGCCTAATAAAGAAGTCCATCTCTTCATAGTCTTCATGAATACGATCCTTTCTCTTCAGCTATATCATAGGTTTTTATTGCTCGTCGTTTCAGGCAAGCCTTAATCATCATATTGGTGGAATACTTTCGAGATGATTTTCCATTCGCCGTCCACTTTTAGCAGTTGGTGCAGATCAGCAAACGTAAGCCCGTGCCAGTTCTCCAAAACAACATGCACACATGCTACAGTTGCTTCCACGCTAATGATGTCAACTCTTACTTTATACCCGACCGCAGGTCCAAGCTTATCAACTATATCGTAAAGGTTTTGAATAGGACCTGTGCTCAAAGCTCCGTTTAAATAGCCGTGCATAATGGCTTTGCTGTAAAATGCCGGTTTCATGACAGCACTACTCCCTAATGCACAACCTTCAACATACTTGCTTACAACTGCGTAAATACTTTCATAGTCTCCTACAGTGGCTCTTTTCATGTGATTATCTCCAGTGTTTATATTTGGTTTGTTCTTTAAGCGTTTCATATTCCGTCACGATGGGTGATCTTCCCGTTCATCATGGTGAGATCGATCTTCGTAGTACTGATGCCTTTGGGAGCAATCTTGTGCAGGTCTTTGTCGATGATAACCATATCCGCCAGCTTATCGACCTTCAGCGAGCCGATCCGGTCTTCCAGGCCCAACACATAGGCAGCATCGATCGTGTATGCCTTCAGCGCCTGATCCAGCGTGATGCGCTCGTTTTCGGGTGGCAGAATGGGCGTGAATTGCTCATTTCCGTACTGCGGCAGAATTGCCCGCGTCATTGCCACTTGGATCGCATCAAGCGGGCGATATGTGGCCACCCATCCTGAAGCGGGCCAGTCCGACCCGAAAGCGACGCGCCCGCCCGCCTTCAGAACTGAGTTATGACGGAAGAATTCCCGGAAAGCCACGTCATCCCCGACGATCTCGGACGTCCTCTTGATGGTTGGGTCTGGCGTAGCCCACTGGGTCGAGCTCTGCATCGTAACGTTCAGCTTTGCGAAGCGAGGGACATCTTGATCGCTAACGAAGATATTGTGCGCGGATGCGTGCCGCGACGGGCTGTTGGGATAAGCCTTGCGCGCCACCTCCACTGCGTCGAGGTAGGTACGGACCGTGCCATCCCCGTAGCAATGGGCATGGGTATCGACGCCATTGGCTTGCGCTTTAAGTACCGCGGCTTTGACCAGCTTCTCATCTATCGCAAATTCGCCAAGGAAGCCGGGACGGTCGGCATAAGGCTGGAGCATGACCGCCGTGTGCTGGGCCTCGCCGCCGTCGAACATGATCTTCAGGGTCCGGGCTTGCACGAGTTCCGAGTGGAACTTCTGGCGTAACGCCAGCACTTTGTCCACGGGGTCCGTAATCTCAGGATTGTTCCAATAATAGCTGGCGACGATTCGCAACGGCAGATTGTTCTCCTTCTCCATTTGCTGGTAGCCCTCAAGACCGCGCTCGGTCGGCACGGTGGCAATTCCGGCATCAAACGCGGCCGTAATGCCTGCCGCGGCGAACTTCTGCAACTGTTCAGCCGTAGCGGCCATCACGGCTTCGGGGGTTGGAGGGTTCAGCTTGGCCAGGATCTGCTGTTCGGCAAGGGTCTCCACGACCCAGCCGGTCGGCTCGTTGGTCTTGGGATCGCGCTGGAAGAAACTTACGCCCGGCGCGGGATCGGGAGTCTTAGCATCAATTCCGGCCATTTCAAGCGCCTTGCTGTTCACCCACGCGCTGTGAACATCAATGGCAACCAGCATCACCGGCTTGTCGGGAAACAGCTTGTCCAGAGCCTCCTTGGTTGGGCCGGTCGTTGAAAACAGGGTATAACGCCAGCCAAAAGCCTGGATCACCTTGGCGTCCGGGTGGGCGTCCGCCCAGGATTTCACCCGTGCCAGGACTTCGTCCAAGGAGTCGGATTGCAAATCCGCCCCTTGAACGAAAATTGCTAAGGTGGGGTGGATGTGCGACTCGACAAAACCGGGCAACAGCATTTTGCCCTTCAGGTCGATGACCTGCGTGCTCTTTCCGGTAAAGGCATCAGCCCCCTTGTTGTTCCCCACATAAGAGATCTTCTTTCCCGTGACTGCGACCGCCTCGGCTTTCGGGGTCTTGCTCTCAATGGTATAGACCGCGCCGTTCTTGAAAACATAGTCAGCCTTTTCGGCGGCCATGGCGCTCACACCAGGTATCAGTACAAAAATGCAGAGGTCTAGAACGGCCACCCATCTCTTGATCATTTCCATAGTGTTATCCTTTCTCATGTGTTCTTTTCTCCTGGTCATAAATGTGTGTTGAGTCGACTACTGTTTCGTGCTGAACTGAGCCCACAATCCCGGATTGATCACAAGGGCGCCGGTTGAAAAATCCAGCATCAAGGGATAGCGCGAAGGTGGGGTAATGGTAAATTTGTCCAACGTGTCCGAAATGGGAATCAGTTCGACAGGCTTGTCGCGCCCAATCGCGTAAGCATCCCGTTCACCGGTCGCCTGTGCGAACAATTTGCCGTCCTTGGCCGTGATTTCCACGGCGACAAAGCGGCTGAATTCATATTTGCCGGCGTATTTTTCGGGCAGCGATTTTTTTACGGAAATTGGTTGCGGCTGCTGCGGTTGTTCCGGCACGGATGACAAGATCGCGTCCCACATCACCTCGGAGGCCATGGCCGGGAGCCAGGCAATCGCTGCGGCCCGCTCTTTTTCATCCTGTGGCAAATCGACCTCGCCGGTGGATACGGCAAATAGCACGTCGCCATCCCATTGAGTGGCGTAGGGTTGCAGCCCGCGAGACATGGATGTATGCACCTGGATCGCCAGCCGTTGCAGGTCGCCAAAGGAAAGCTTTTGATTGACCACCACCAGGCTGATCGTGGTATTCTGGGACGGTTTAAGTTCCGGCCGAACTGCTGACTCCCGTGCCCCGTAACATCTCGAGCAAACCGGCAGTGTCAAGATTGGCCGGCCAGGATGGGTCACGATATCCCGCCTTGATCTGTCCTTTGCGGTCCGTTACCACTCCTGCGGCATTGTTCACGGTAAAGCAAGCGATCTTGGTGTCGCCATTCTCATAATACGCGCCGCCCTGCCCTGAATGGGCATTGAGGCCAAAGTACCAGCCGGTTTCGGCCATCCTGCCGGCGCCTGCCGAGCCGACCCGGAATTCACTCTCTTTTGCCGCACGAAAGGCTGCCTGGGCGAGCCGTTTGTCGGGATAGATTTCGTTCAAACGGCGAGCGCCCATATCATAAATGATGGCGCCGGTAACAAGGGCCACGTCACCCAAAGTTCCGGTGCGCAACTGGTCATCCTTCATCGCCGTTGCCACCGCCGTTGTGGATTCCAGGCCATAAGCGGATCCTCCTGAAAAAACCACGGCATCATACAGGGGTATGTCGCGGCCAAGGCGCGTATACTCTGCGTTGGCTGTTATCGGTTCGCCACGCACATCCATTGCCGTCAGCACTTTTCGGCCAAAACGGAATACGGTTACGCCGGTTGGCCCCTCTTTATATTCCGCCGTGCCGATTTGGATCATCGGCCAGTCGAATTTAAGCTCCTTGCCGCCTTCGTTGATGATGGGTTGGAGACCGGACTGATCGTTGGGGATCGTGCCGTCGGTGGATGCAAGGGCACTGCCCGTCAGCACCGTGGTGGCCGTTATGGCTGCCAGTAACCACCCCCGCCAGTTCGCCCAGCGTTTCTTCACCTTCTTTGTTGTATCGGAATCAACAGTTTGAAGTTCTTTGTTATATGCGGTAGATATGACGTTCGGTTTTGTATTCATAAAATATACCTTTCTCAAAAATCGATTAACCTTGCTTATCTTTATTGATCCTTCTGCTTTTCCTATCCCAAGCCGAACTCTATTAATGAGACTGTCTCGATGCCGATCCTGATTACTGTTTTCCGTAGACCTTCTTCAGCCGAATTTGAGTCCGATAACCCCCACAATTATCAGACCGGCAGAAGCGATGCGCAGGGACGCAGCCGAATCGCCAAAGGCGGTGATCCCCACCGCGAAAGCGCCCACAGCTCCGATGCCGGTCCAGACCGCATAGGCTGTTCCCATGGGTATCACACGCTGAGCCAGTAACAGGAACGTGCCGCTGAGCGCCATGCAGAGCAGGGCGAAGCCGATCCAGAGCATCCGTGGGCCGTTTTCAGTCCACCCAAGTTTGAGGCCGATCGGCCAGCCGACTTCCAGCAGTCCTGCAAGGATAAGATACGTCCAGGCCATAAAAAACCTCCGTTCTGCGGCGCCCTTTGTGAGGCAACCGATATCCCCTATTTAGGAAACAATAGCGTCATTTGCAGGAGCATCTGCCAGCTCGGTCCGCCATCAGGCTTGACAACGTTGCCATAAAAGCCCGCGAAGAAATCAACCGGCTTGGTTCCGAAAAGCACAAGTTTGCCTATGCCGCCACCAACCGGAACCAGCCATTGGTTCCCCTTGCTCGCAGTCCAGTCTGCGGACAGTGTCGGAGAGCTGGACAGGTACCAGTCGTCCTTCATGATGTAGGACACGAAGTATTGCAGCGACATTCGGTTGACTGAGGGACGGCTATCATCGACAGCCTGCGACCGACCAGACATTGCTGACGAGCGCGCCGATCGTCCAGTTGCCTGGTTGGGCCAGGACAACTGCCGAGGGACCCATGCAGAACTCTCCTAGTCCCAGGATTCTATTCGTTGCTGTCGGAATGACCATGGCGGGACCGGCGCCCCAGATTATGTTTCCCGGGTTTTTCGCGGTGCCAGGAAGAACGTCGGATTCATGTCTCCCAGGCCAAACTGCCCGCCCGACGCCCTCTCCGGGTAAGGTTGCCAGGATACCGGCTGGATTATGCGGCTGACGAGCATCCAATCGTTTGACAGAGTCAATGGTATGACGGGCTGGAAACTGACTGTGTTATCCGTGCGGTGGTAAGGACCGATCCCAAAGTTCGTTATGTTTTGAATCGGGACACTGATGAGATCGGCTACCGGGCTTTGCGTTGCTTTGAGCAAATCTTCGTCGGGGGAGTTATTTGTGTTCTGAACATTTGCAGGCCCCTGCCCCGTATTTTCTTGAGAGTAGCCTTGTTCGAGGAAACAAAAAAGGCAGGCCAAAAGGATCAAGCCCACCTTAATTCCGAATTGCCGCCCCCTCCTAACTTTTCTGCTGTCACTTTCACTATTTATCGTATGGCCCCTTCTATCCTGCATACCAGGCAGCAGTATTGCAGGTTCATCTAATTACCTCCTCAATTACAACACCTTAAGCGTCTCCAGGCCTACACTCTTTCTCACATAGGCAAGAATCAGGCCAAGGAATGATTCTCATTATTTAATAGTTCGGTTTTGATAATGTATCGGCGGGGCCGGTTGATTCAGCCCCTGCAAAGTGGAAATCCCGTCTCAGGTCTTATCCGGAATTTCCACTTTGGTCTTTCGCTTGATGTCAATAGCGTTGGCTGCCTCTCTGGTAACCCTGCATGTATGCAGCCTCTTCAGCTTGTTTGTGCTGGTCGTAGAGATAACCTCCCCCCGCTCCCACAAGGCCGCCGATGGCCGCTCCAAGGCCGGCATTGCCTGCCATGGCGCCGAAAATTGCGCCGGCGCCGGCGCCCATGGCCCCTCCACTCAGAGTTCGTTGCTGTGTCGCGTTCATTCCCGCGCAGCTGCAAAGCGCGAGGGTGATCATCAGAAAAGTTGCAATCAACAGTTTCGTCATGGTTTGCTCCTCTCAATGGGTAAGAGTCCCGGGTATAAGTGAACGCTACCCGCTATTTCTTGCAGGGCCATTTTTCCGTGAGGAATCGGAACTCCGTCTCCACGGGGACCTCATTCATACATTGCGGATGTCCTTTTGCCCACTCGAGGAACATCGTGAGGGCCTGATTCCGTGAAGGGGGCGGATCGGGGAGGCACACCAGCGGGACGGACGCCGGGCCCGAGTTCTCGGCCAAATAATAATGAAAGGCCCCGACAAGATACCCCTCACAGAAGTGCGCGGCTTCCTTGGCGAGCTTATGGTCCGCCGGGGCCGTGCACAAATTTATGAGGTTCTGGGTTGTCTCGACCTGAAAGTCGGTTGCATCCGGTCCTCCCGGACCTGCCGCAGCGAAGCCGGGCGTCAACAGGGCGGCGGCAAAAATCAGAACAAAAGCAAGCTTACCATTCATGTACTCCTCCTTCTGTGTTCTCTGTTTTGATTGTGTAAAAACCGTTGACAAAATGCGTAAACCTGCTCTGGTCGCTATAACGACCAACTCTTTGTGAACATCTGCAGGATTGGCGCAAACAGCCTTCAGGGTCCCGTCCGCCGAGACCCGTGATTTATTCATTTCGGCAACAGTAGGGCTAACGAACCACTCACGTTTCATTGATTTTCACTGCCAAATCGTTGATCTTTTTTTTGGGCCTTGTAGGTTCCGAAGAGCTGCTTGGTTTCATCAAGGTATTTTTTTGCCTCGTTCAGGTTCTTTGTTGCTTTTTCCAGGTGATGTTTATCGAGGCTTAAACCGTCAGCAAGCATCTTGATCCCTGCATCCGACGGATTTCGCTCAATATTGTCGGTGACACTCATGTCAGTCGCGCATCTTCCTGCAAGCCTGCCCTCGGGGATTTCGGCTTTTTTCATATCCCATACGACCAAAGTTCCCAGAGCTGCTGCAAGGACGAGGACAACCGCGCAGCCAGACACGGTTTTCAAGTTTAATCGCATGTTCTTAAGCATTTACGTCACCCCCCGATTTTGGATATAAAACCCAGGTTCCCAAGCTCGGTTTGCGATAAGACTTCGGGTGGCCTCACTCTTTTATGACTACTAGGATATCGGCGTTTGGGTGGGAAACCGAGAGATGAAAAGATAGTGACAAAATGGTGAGGTCACGTCACTCTTATCAGCGGCAAGGTGTTAGCGGCGGCTGGAAATTGAACCAAAATCTGAAATAGCCCAACTTACCATGAAAATGAGGGCCTAACGCGGAAGCCGGTTGGTTTTCGTAGGGGATGGGTTTATCCCGGGTTTATCCCATTGACAAACATCTCCAGAACATTTTCGGAGTGGCCGCAACCAACCTGAATTCTGAAGTGTGTAAAATCCTCTTGATCCCTTCTATGTGGTTGCACCCACAGAATATCCCTCAGGCAAAACCACCTGATCTTCATGTTCAAACACACCCAGCCTGGCGCACCGTGGTTTCAAATCATAGAATACGGGTCAGACAAATCTGGTGTGCTTCCTGATCCACACCCAGCCCGATGCGTCCCACGTGGTATCAACCATAGAAGAGCCTTCGGGCCAGTGGGGGGTGAAATCAGGGAGATGTACTTTGAATCGATTGACGTTTTGGCGTCAAGACGTTATACTTATGTTATGAAGGCAAACCAAAAACGAGCAACAATCTATCTGGACACGGAACTGCATCGAGCCCTCAGGCTGAAGGCCGCAGAGTCGGATTGTTCTATTTCGGCGCTTGTCAATGCCGCCGTCAGATCAACACTTGCCGAAGATGTGGAGGATCTGGCTGCGTTTGAGGATCGGGCACATGAGCCGAATCTGCGATTTGAGGATGTCCTTGAAGACCTGAGGCAGCGTGCCAAGATATAGTATTCTCATTAAACCGTCCGCCGTCAAAGAAATCGAATCAATCGGCTCCAAACGCGACCGTCAAGCTATCGTCTCATTGATTGAAACGCTTGCCGAGAATCCACGTCCACACGGCTGCGAGAAACTCTCGGGCCAGGAAAAATATCGGCTACGAAAAGGCCGATACAGGGTAGTGTACTCAATTAAAGATCAGGAATTGATCGTATTTGTGGTTAAAGTAGGACACCGAAAAGATGTATATCGCTAAGACTCCTTCGGCATATTTTGAGTCTCGTCCTGAAAGGCCAGAATCCGGGACTGCGGAATGGGCCGAGGCAAGGGATTACTTCGGATACAACCAGCCGCGTTTCCAGTGTAGATTTGCTCTCTCAAGATGATCCCACATGGTCCGAAGGTCATAGAATACCCCACCGGCGCAATTACCCGATCTTCCTGATCCACACGCAACCGCACCAATCCCCGATGGTCTCAATGATAGTTGGCTTTTTTATTACTTTAATATCAATAGGATAGGTTAATATCCGCCATCGTAGTCTTCCGGGAAGGTGAGCGCACCGAACCGGGGGTAAATATATTGGAATTTGCCGGAATGGAAATAAAGGTGAACTTCAAGGTTGACCTGGGTGTTAAGATAATTGCCGCCCTCCAAACAAATTCGGGCGGCACCTATGGGGTACACTTCAATCCGTTCTATAAGCCGCCTGATTTCATTCCGTAGCCGTAACCGGAGTTCAATCCGCTGCTGCCCTTCAAAACTGTCCATGACATCCATAAGCTGTTTAAGACCTTCCAGGTGCTCTTGCATGGTCTGCCCGGCACTCGACGCTATTTCAATTTCTCTTTGAATTCTTGGAAGGTCGTTTTCCAGGACAGTCTTTTCATCCCGAATAGCCCGGAGTCGCGGACGGAGTGAACGACGTTCCTCACGGTCTTCGGTGTCTTCGATTTCGTCCACGAGGTTAGTTTCTTTCCGGGCAAGGGTTTCAATCCTGGTTTCGGTTGCACTCAACTGTCCCCGGAGAGTACGAAGGAGGCTTTCGGCTTCTTCCCGATTCGGCAGCAGGTCAGCAGGTTCAAGGCCCTGGCAATACTTCAAGACAGCATTTTCAACTACATCATAAGGGGTATAGTGCATCCGACATCCAGCTTTCCTCTTGGCGCGGGAGCAGACAAGATGCCCTTTGTGATATTGCATTCCGTCACCGCAGTATCCACACTGAGCAATGAACGAAAACAGGCTATTCATGTTTCCGTTGCGCCCCCCCATGCCAGTTGTGCCGTTACCATCCTTCCGAGGTTGTAAATTTGCCCGGAATGTAGCTTGGACCTGGTAAAAGATGTCCTCGTCCACGATGGCAGGGTAATATCTGGGTATTGCCGGGCCTTCATCAACATGCTTATTTCCAATCCATCTGCCTGGCTGACCTTCGCCCAGGACAGCTTTATCCTTAAGGATACGATCAACATACCCCGGCCACCAACCACACTCTTTTTTGTTCTGGAGGCTGATAGGTTTCCACACAATCGTCCCGTCCTGATTAAATTCGCGGGCAATCCGGGGTGGAGACTTTCCTTTAAGGCGTTCTTGGAAGATTCTCCGGACAACTTCTGCTCGTTCTTCGATGACTTCAAAAGATTTTCGGTCTTTTGAGAGTTTCAGCCAGCCTTTTGTTCTCCCTGTTAGTTTTGGACCACCATTTGCGGCAGCTTCACTTTTTACAACCCATTTTTTCAATCCGCGTATGGACTTATGCTTACTCTCGTCATGTGCCCTCATCATAATCAGGAGGGACAGCATCAAGTCCATCGGGTTCTCGTCTATGCTGTCAACGGTGTAGACCTTGTTATCCATTGTGGTAACAACCGTGATGCCAGCGTAGATAATTTGTAGAAATATAGACTGTGCCTTCGTAACCTTTTCTCGACTCAGGCGGTCGAAGGATTCTACAATCAACGCACTTCCATGCTCAATCGCCCCTTCTTCAACCTTTTTCAAGAACTGACCAAGGGCACCGTGTTCTAGATGGTCGCCGTGGTACGCAGATCGGCCTTCATCCCTGAGTTTGAGCTTGGTGTCAATCACATAGCCATGCTCGTCAGCCCATTTCTGTGAGTCTTCAAGCTGACGGCGCAGGCTATCCCCTTTCCGCTGCTCCGGGGTGGAAAAACGAATGTATGAATAGGCTATCTTTTGAGACATCGCTAATCTTTCCGGGTCTCTCGCTCTTTTGCTCTTTGCAGGTATTCCTTCATTGCCTGCTCCAGAAGTTCGCCAAGGGTGGTGTCATGTCGCGCCGCAAGCACCTTTAACTCTCGCAGTAGCTCCGTGTCGAGCTTAGCGCCCGTCTGCCTGCGTTCCGGCTCCTGCGTTTTAGTAGTAGTCGGCATTTTGTTCTCCTTTCATTACTGGCCCCAAAGGCCTTTGATCTGTTTTTGAATGTCCTCGGCGGTCACGTCCGCAGAAATTTGTGTGGTCTGAACTGAAGCGTGGCCCAACTGCTTCTGTAGCGCACGGAGGTCCCTTTGCTGTCGGTAAAACTCTACCGCGTATGAATGGCGCAGCGCATGGACAGACTTCTCACTCTCATAAAGGTCGAGAGTTTTAAGATACTTTTTGACGAGTTGCTGAACGGCTTGAGCGGTCCATGGTCCCCGCTTGCCGACAAACAGGTAATCGTCCTGGCCTGTCGGCTCGCCACGGGACTGTTTCCACGTTACGAACTGCTTCAGGTGCTTTTTCAAGGAGTCAGGAATTTGAACAGTTCGGGACTTGCCGCCTTTGCCGTCTCGAACGAACAGGGCGCTTTCACCATAACCAGCTTTCAAGTCTCCGCACCTGACGTCTGCCGCCTCGGAAACGCGAAGGCCGGTGGAAGTGAGAAGGTCGATAGCCATCCACTCCCTTATCCCCGTGACCTGAGCGCGTTCCAAGTCGAGGGTAGCTTGGTCGCGGACGGTGCGACGAAGGAGCTTGATTTGTTGTTGATTGAAATACTTAATGCCGTCGATGTTCTGAATCTGGCGGGATGCCTTTTGACAAGCATTTTCGCGCTTAGCCGGGAACAGTATAATTCTGCCGCTCTCGAAATCCATGAAACCCTCCCTATGCTTTTCTATTGAATTTTCCATCCAAATCCGTACCGATGAATAAGACTTGGTCGTGCCTGCTTTCCTGAAATTCAATAGAGTTCATCGATTATATATGCCATAATGTATCTACATTATGTGTATAACATCCATTATATGAGCGACAAAGCGGAAAATTGGCTGGAATCAAGAAATTTTAGGACTTTGTAGTGAAGTGGCTGGATTAACAGAAGGGTTGAAGATGATTACCGTCTCCCGGCTGCTTAAAATCATATTATGTAAAATATCAAACGATTTAGGTTTTCCACCAATGCCGTTTAGTTAGAATACTAAGGGGAAGCAAACAGCGTTGCTGGCGCAGGCAATGACCGCTTCCCTCCAAGCCCGCCCCGGTCCGATGGAACAGCAAACCAAAATCTGCCCCTTCTCAGCCATTGTCTAGGAGCCTGTCGGAGAAATGGCATCAAGAGCCATTTTATGCTAATATCGCTCCACTATGGAAAAGACATTCAAATCTTGTGACCGCAAACAAATGTTGCTGCTCCCGCCTTCGTTGTTGGACTGGCTCCCGCAGGGACACCTGGCCAATTTCATATTGGATGTGGTAGAGCAGCTCGATCTTTCAACGATGTACTCGTCCTATCGGGGAGACGGCAGGGGGCAACCCCCTTACGAACCTCGGATGATGATAGCCCTCCTTTTCTACGCTTATTGCACAGGTGTTCCCAGCTCCCGTCAAATCGAGAAGAAAACCTACGAAGACGTTGCCTTTCGGGTGATTGCGGCAAACAGGCACCCCGATCATGACTCGATATGTGAGTTCAGAAAGCGCCACCTTAAAGCTCTTGCCGGTCTTTTTGTGCAGATCCTCAGACTTTGCCAGGAAGCGGGGCTTGTTAAGCTTGGCCATGTGGCCCTTGATGGAACCAAGATCAAGGCCAATGCTTCCAAGCACAAAGCGATGAGCTACGGCAGGATGAAAAAGAAAAAAGAGGAGCTTGCAAAAGAGATCGAAGTACTTCTCAAAAATGCCGAGGCTGTAGACAAGCAGGAGGATAGAGAGTACGGCAAGGGCAGGAAGGGTTGGGATCTGCCCGATGAACTCAAAAGGCGTGAGACTCGGCTGGCAAAGATCAAAGAAGCCATGAATGCGCTTGAGGAGGAGGCCAGGCAAGAGGCTTCCGAAAAGCAGAAGGCTGCAGAGACTAAAACCAAGAAAAAACAAGCGCCTGCAAGTCAGCCCCCTCCTATTGAACCCTCCGGCAGTGCACAGAGGAATTTCACAGATCCTGATTCCCGGATCATGAAGGTGACCTCCACCAATTCCTTTGATCAATGTTATAACGGCCAGGCAATGGTTGATGATTCCTTTCAGGTGATTGTGGCTGCCGGACTTTCCCGGAATGCAAACGATGTGGACGAAGTTGAACCAATACTGGATATCTTGGAAGAAAACCTTGGCGGGATTCCCCGCAAAATGGCAATCACAACCGATGCCGGATACTTTAGTGACACCAATGTGATGCTTTTTGAGGACGCACTGCTCGATCCGTTTATCGCCACAATCAAAATGAAACACGGAGAAGTTCTTCCGCCGGTTCGAGGACGGCCTCCAAACGACCTGACGCCCAAGGAGCGAATGATAAGAAAGCTTTGCACCAAACGCGGTCAAAAGATTTACTCCAAGCGAAAGTCAACCGTTGAACCAGTCTTCGGCCAGATTAAACAGGCCAGGGGCTTACGGCAATTTTCACTAAGAGGATACGAAAACGTATCCGCAGAGTGGCTGATGTGGTGTCTGTCTCACAATCTGCTTAAACTCTATCGGCACGGTGGCCCCTTCTAATGGACCCGGGGAAGCTTTTGCCGCCGTTCTGCGTTGCAATCAATACACAACTGAACCGTTCCCGGCGATTGATACCAAACTTTTGCACGCGAATGCCTATTATTGGCTAATCCTTATTGAATCGTGCTTTGCGGGGTGAGAGATTTTCTTCAAAGCGATCACCCCAATTGTAAAAGTTATTTTAAAAGCCGTTATCCCGACAGGCTCCTAGACCCAACCCTTATCTAAACATGGCATTCTAAAAAACCTGCTTACAGTCAGGAGAGGGGCCTTTCAAAGATTTCCCAGTCTCGGTATTGGGTATTTTTAGTTTAAGGTTTTCTGTCAACATTAATGGCCCAATGTTAAGATATTTAATTGCTAATATTTGTCGTGCCGAACTCATGGAGAAGTTCACCCTCGTCTTTATGACCTCTTTAAGTAAATTAAATAGACTCTATTCACAATAAGTGTTGTAAGAATCCAGACCAGCGTCGCATAACGTGGCCTGGATTGAATCGACGGTGCTCCGCTAAATATCCAGCACGAAGCGGCGGGAGCCGAAATCAACAGCTTTTGTGAATAGAGCCATTAAATACATTAATAATCTAAATGGTAACTTAAAATTCGAATATCTTGTTCTTAACGGGCGTTCCTTGACCGTCGAATATTATTTTCAGAGAAACCTTCCCTTGACCCTTGATATCAAGATTTACCATGCCATCTGTTAGAGATGGATTTTGCAAATCGGAAATAATTTCGAGATCGTTCGATTTGAATACTTTGATTGCGGGTTCAATATCAGAAATGTGTGTCAACTTGCCAGTATCGTCCCAATCTAAGCGATTTACGCCTAACTTTATTTGAGAATCTTTTATCTTATTGTCGCCTTTATTGCGGTATTTAATATCGAATACGATATGAATATATTTTCCTTTTATGGCTTGGATGTAGCCAGCTCCGAAGAAAAGCCTTTGATGCGAGTTAAACTTCGCCTCCTTGCCCGTTATAAAGAGCTCAGCAACTATTTTCCCATTTGGGTCGTTTAAATCCATTATAGACATGGGGGCACCAGTTGCATTTGTGACATGTGTATTGGAATAGTCTTGATAAGCGGATATGTTTTGATGCAACGTTAAAAGAATCATAGCTGCTAACATCACAATTAGTATTCGCTTTCCATTCTTCATGTTATTTCCTTTTTCTATCTATGCATCCTTGTTAACGCAATAAGTCTAAGTTATCAAGTGAAACCAGTCACATTGCACTCTTACAGCTAAAATCTATATCATTGTGCTTTTAGTTTTAAGAATTGCTATTTGAGTTGGTGTTCCCGCTCAGGGCAGTTGTTTTTTGTCAGTCGTAAAGAGAAAATCGGTGGCACCTTCCGGGGTGCCGTATCCTCCGTATTTGATTTTCAGTGTAAGCTTGCCTAATTCCGTGTCAATGAAAAGCAGCCCATCTTTTACAGTGGGATTTTTTACATCCGACGTAATTTTAACCTTTTTCCCATTACATATAATAATTGGGTCTAGCTCAGATATGCTTGTAGTAACGCCGTCATCGTTCCAGAAGATGCCTCCCGTCTTCAAAAGCAGCGAATCTTTAGGGAGTTTGCCTGTGCCGAGGTCTGGAATCTTTCCGGAACCAACCGGAATGCCGCCGCAACAAGTAAGCATATTGCGCTCCATTTTGAGGGTAATTTCTCTAGCCTGAACATTGTTAACTTGAATCTCGCCGGGAGCATGCTCACCTTGTGGCAAGATAAGTATCGAAAATTTCTTTCCACGACCGCCAACAATGGTACCAGCTCCCTTGATTGGCCTCTGATCATTGCCAAACGACATACTATTACCCATCATAAGCAATCGCGCAATCACAGTTTTGTTCTTTCCTATGATATCCATCGCACTAATCATTAGGCCGGTTGGATTGTTGATTGTCGTGTTTTTGAAAACCTGAGTTGCAGTTCCTTTGGATAGATTAATGTCGTATTGCGCAGTACCTTTGGACTGAGCGCTGGCAGATGAGGCTAACAAAATAAATATAAATGTCAACACCGGCAGCATTAGCCTCTTGCAATTAACAACTTGTGCTGAAATCATTTGATTCTCCATTATGGTTCTATGAAGTTAATAATCGTCATTCATTCTTGTATTGACGTCAACCTACCGTCAACACTACTAGTGTTTCCCATCATTATCCTTTGCATTGCCCTCGGCCCCTTTGGCGAGTAGCGCCTACACAACCACGCCGCGTAAACTACTTATTAGCTTCATAAAGCTCCAGCAACTGAGATTTCTGCGACGGGGTCAACCAAAAAGAAAACCCTCCTCCGGCGGCCCCCGCGATTCTAATCCTCCCAAAATCTTTCGTTACCACCCACGCTCCTTGCTTATCATGCACAATGTTATTGGTCTGCAATTCCAGCCGCTTACGCCCTACAAAGAGATAATCAACTTTGCCTTGCTGCACGTCGCTAGACCCATCGGACTTTTCGAGTATTCTACTGGCTAATACCTGAATCCGTAAACCTAGTCTTCTGGAATCATCTAATCGCTCGTACTTCTCTGCCACGGCTGTAGTTCCGGTTGTGGTGACGGACCCAGAGGCTTGAGAAGCTGTTGTTGTCGGTCCCTTGGCAAGCAGTTCTTTGATCTCTTTGTGACCATTCTGAGAGGCAATCATCGACGCGGTTCTGCCATCCTTCGTCTTTGCCTTAACTTCGGCCCCCTTGGAGAGCAGCGATTGCACGACCACTTTGTGACCATTCTGAGAAGCAACCATCAATGCAGTCCCACCGTTACTCGCCTTTGCATTGACATCGGCACCCTTGTCGAGTAGCAACTCCACAACATCTTTGTGGCCTCCCTGAGAGGCAACCATCAATGCGGTTGCGCCGTCTTTCGCCCTGGCATTGACGTCTGCTCCTTTATCTAGTGCTTAATTGCATAAGTTAGCGATAGTATTTCTAAGCTGAGTCCCCTTTACCTCTCGTTTGCGCCAGACAAACGGCTTAGCGGTGGGACCATAAGCTGCGACAAAAGCCTCAATAGCTTGGCGCAAATGTTCGATGCTCTCGAAGCTGGCGCCCTTTAGTGCCTTGCGGGAAAAGATGCCAAACCAGATTTCGACCTGATTTAGCCAACTCGCAGATGTTGGAGTGAAATGAAACTGAACATTGGGATGGGCGGCCAACCATTCATCGTTCTTCTTGTGAATACAGTAGTTATCGAGAATGACGTGAATCTCTTTGTCTCCGGGAAGTCCAGCCAATACTTGCTCCATGAATGCAAGGAACTCCAGACGACGTTTCTGCTGGGTGGTTTGCGTATAGATGGCTCCTGTTGCAATCTCAAGCGCCGCAAACAAATTCAGGGTTCCGTGGCGCCTGTATGTGCTCTTGAAGCCGCGCACAATTTTCCCATTGTCTGTTTCCACATAGCCAGTGGCTCGCTCCAATGCCTGGATGCTGGGCTTTTCGTCAATCGAGATGACCAAAGCATTTTCCGGGGGATTCAGGTAGAGTCCCACGATGTCAGCAGCTTTGGGGATAAACTCCGGGTCGGTACTTACGCACCAGCTGCGCTGCCGGCTCAGACATACGTTTTCTTTACGCAATAGGCGCCAAATGGCATCTACTGAAGTATCGAGATGTTTTGCAACTGCAGGACCATCCCATTGAGCCTGACCCGCAGGGGGTGGAAGTTCCAAGGTCTTTAAAACTTGATTGCGGAATTCTGCATCGTAGAATGCGGGCTTTCCGCTACGAGGTCTATCTTTGAGCCCTTTGATACCATCTCTTTCAAAACGTCTTCGCCATTGAATCACGGTGTTCGGACGTATGTGAAGATCCTTTGCTATCTTATGGACCCGCTCGCCTTCCAGGCACTTAATGATGATTTTGGCCCGTTCAACCATTCGCACTTCCTCAGTCCGACTGTGTACCATCTGCTCCAATGCTTCTCTGTCCTTCTCGGTGCAGCTTGGAATTGGGGCTTTTCTGGGCATAGGCATTCCCTCCTTGCCCAGAGTTTTACATTATAACGTTAACTTTTGCAAGTAAGCACTAGCAGTGTTTGCACGACCTCTTTATGTCCACCCAGAGAGGCAAGAAACAACGCTGTTTTGCTGTTGGCATTGTCCTTTGCATTGATGTCGGCCCCTTTGCCGAGTAGCAACTGCACTATTTCTTTGTGGCCTTCCTGAGAGGCAAACATCAGCGAAGTAAAGCCGTCATTCCTTTTGGTATTGACTTCGGCCCCCTTATCCAACAGCGCCTGCACGATCTCGATGTGGCCTTGCAGAGAGGCATGCATCAACGGGGTTACGCCGTCAATCGTCTTCACATTGACTTTGGCCCCCTTGGCTAGGAGCCTGTCGGAGAAATGGCATCAAGAGCCATTTTATGCTAATATCGCTCCACTATGGAAAAGACATTCAAATCTTGTGACCGCAAACAAATGTTGCTGCTCCCGCCTTCGTTGTTGGACTGGCTCCCGCAGGGACACCTGGCCAATTTCATATTGGATGTGGTAGAGCAGCTCGATCTTTCAACGATGTACTCGTCCTATCGGGGAGACGGCAGGGGGCGACCCCCTTACGAACCTCGGATGATGATAGCCCTCCTTTTCTACGCTTATTGCACAGGTGTTCCCAGCTCCCGTCAAATCGAGAAGAAAACCTACGAAGACGTTGCCTTTCGGGTGATTGCGGCAAACAGGCACCCCGATCATGACTCGATATGTGAGTTCAGAAAGCGCCACCTTAAAGCTCTTGCCGGTCTTTTTGTGCAGATCCTCAGACTTTGCCAGGAAGCGGGGCTTGTTAAGCTTGGCCATGTGGCCCTTGATGGAACCAAGATCAAGGCCAATGCTTCCAAGCACAAAGCGATGAGCTACGGCAGGATGAAAAAGAAAAAAGAGGAGCTTGCAAAAGAGATCGAAGTACTTCTCAAAAATGCCGAGGCTGTAGACAAGCAGGAGGATAGAGAGTACGGCAAGGGCAGGAAGGGTTGGGATCTGCCCGATGAACTCAAAAGGCGTGAGACTCGGCTGGCAAAGATCAAAGAAGCCATGAATGCGCTTGAGGAGGAGGCCAGGCAAGAGGCTTCCGAAAAGCAGAAGGCTGCAGAGACTAAAACCAAGAAAAAACAAGCGCCTGCAAGTCAGCCCCCTCCTATTGAACCCTCCGGCAGTGCACAGAGGAATTTCACAGATCCTGATTCCCGGATCATGAAGGTGACCTCCACCAATTCCTTTGATCAATGTTATAACGGCCAGGCAATGGTTGATGATTCCTTTCAGGTGATTGTGGCTGCCGGACTTTCCCGGAATGCAAACGATGTGGACGAAGTTGAACCAATACTGGATATCTTGGAAGAAAACCTTGGCGGGATTCCCCGCAAAATGGCAATCACAACCGATGCCGGATACTTTAGTGACACCAATGTGATGCTTTTTGAGGACGCACTGCTCGATCCGTTTATCGCCACAATCAAAATGAAACACGGAGAAGTTCTTCCGCCGGTTCGAGGACGGCCTCCAAACGACCTGACGCCCAAGGAGCGAATGATAAGAAAGCTTTGCACCAAACGCGGTCAAAAGATTTACTCCAAGCGAAAGTCAACCGTTGAACCAGTCTTCGGCCAGATTAAACAGGCCAGGGGCTTACGGCAATTTTCACTAAGAGGATACGAAAACGTATCCGCAGAGTGGCTGATGTGGTGTCTGTCTCACAATCTGCTTAAACTCTATCGGCACGGTGGCCCCTTCTAATGGACCCGGGGAAGCTTTTGCCGCCGTTCTGCGTTGCAATCAATACACAACTGAACCGTTCCCGGCGATTGATACCAAACTTTTGCACGCGAATGCCTATTATTGGCTAATCCTTATTGAATCGTGCTTTGCGGGGTGAGAGATTTTCTTCAAAGCGATCACCCCAATTGTAAAAGTTATTTTAAAAGCCGTTATCCCGACAGGCTCCTAGTACCACGTAACATTGTTTTTTTCGTACAATAGCGGTAAAATCATGCAAATTCCAAAGGGGGAGGGATTTGCCATGAAACCGCGATACCGTGTGACGTTAACAGAGCAAGAGCGTCAGGAACTCGATGCTTTGAAAACAGGTAAGACCAGTGCGAAACGGTTCCTTTACGCACGCGCTTTGCTCCTGTGTGATGCCGGACCACTGGGGCCTGCCTGGACTGTAGCAGATGTCGCCGAGGCTATGGGCGTTACGCCTCGCACAATCGAACACCTGAAGCAGCGTTTCGTAGAAGATGGGCTGGCTGCTGCGCTGGAACGTAAACAACCGGAAAAGCCGCCGCGCGAGGTGACTTTCGACGGAGCTTTTGAGGCACGACTTATTGCATTGGCCTGTTCAGAAGCACCGGAGGGCCGGCGACGATGGACCGTACGGCTGCTGGCTGAGAAGGCGGTTGAATTGGAGCTGGCTCCGAGCGTCTCGCATATGACAGTGCAGCGCGCACTTAAAAAAACGAACTTAAGCCTCATCTCCGGAAGTACTGGAAAATCCCGCCGAAAGGGAGCGCAGCGTTCGTAGCCAATATGGAAGATGTAATCGATGTGTACCATTTCCCTTACGATCCTGACTATCCGCAGGTCTGCATGGATGAAACTTGCAAACAACTAATCGGGGAAGTGTACGACCCGATCGCTTGCGCGCCAGGAAGACCGGCACGGGTGGACCATGAATATATCCGCAACGGAGTTGCCCAGATCTTTCTTGAAGTTGAACCGTTGACCGGCAAGCGCCACGTGGAAGCCGCCCAACATAGGACGAGAAAAGACTGGGCGTGGTGGATCAAGGGCATGCTCGACGAACGCTACCCAAATGCCGTCCAGGTATGCTTGGTCCTGGACAACCTGAACACACACTGTCTAGCCTCCCTGTACGAGACGTTTGAACCTGAAGAGGCTCGGCGTTTAGCCGAACGCCTTGAAATCCATTACACACCCAAACACGGTAGTTGGCTCAATATGGCGGAGATTGAACTGAGCGCATTAAATGGACAGTGCCTGGATCGGCGGATTCCCGATCTGGAAACGCTGCGAAGTCATATCGCCGCGTGGGAAAACGACAGGAACAACCGGCAATCCAAGATCCAATGGCGATTTTCTACAACCGATGCACGGATAAAACTGAAGCATCTTTATCCGAAGTTGTAAATGTTACATGGTACTAGAAGCAACTGCACTACCTCTTTGTGACCTTCCTGAGAGGCTAATCTCAACGCAGTTAAGCCCTGATTCGTTTTTGCATTGACGTCGGCCCCTTTATCCAGCAGTGCCTGCACGATCTCGATGTGCCCATTTCCAGAGGCAAATATCAACGCGGTTCCGCCGTTTTTGTCTTTGGCATTAGTATCAGCACCATTGACAATGAAGCCTTTAACGGCAACCAGATCGCCTCGCTTTGCCGCTTCGATCAAATCTTCATTCGCGCCAGCCATAGCAACTGTAGCCCTCAAAGCAAAGACTACCATCAATACCACAAGTATCCTTACCTTATAACCAGCTTGCACAGAAACCATCCTGTTTCCTCCTTGTCGATACTCAAAAGCGTCTAATCGTTAGATTATTTTGCTCCTGCCCTGATAAGCAGTTGCTTTACCTCCGGTGTGGAGGCTTCCATCAATGCGGTTTTGTGGTCATTGTTCCTTGCATTGACGTTGGCCCCCTTGGCAATCAACAACTCTACCACATCTTTGTTGTGGCATAGACTACTGGCACGAATCAACGCAGTGTCGCCTACATAGTCCTTGGTATTGACGTTGGCACCCTTTGAGAGTAACAACCGCGCTACATCGATGTTGCATGCAGCCATCAACGCAGTGTCGCCCACATTGCTCTTAGCATTGACGTCAGCCCCTTTGGCGAGTAGCATCTCCACGAGATCCTTGTGGCCAAAGAAGGAGGCAACCCACAACACGGGCGAGCTGAATCCGTTATTCATTCTTGCATTGACGTCTGCGCCATTGGCAATCAGCAACCGCGCGATCTCTTTTGTGTTTTTAGGTTTTTCCATTGTACTGTTAGAGTTTTCCAGATGCGCTGTACCAACAGCATTGCTGTTCATGTTGATTTTGAATCTCACTGAATTTGTATTAATCATTGAATCAAATACAAGTATCAGGGGAGTTGCTCCATCCACGTCCTTTACATTGACGTCGGCCCCTTTATCAATGCAATCATTAACAGCACTCAGATCATCGTGTCGTACAGCATTGATCAAATCGTCATTAACATCAGCCATAGCAGTAGTTGCACACAATGCGACGAGCACTATCAACGCCATCACCATTCTAGTCTTATATCTTGTTCGTCCCGAAATCATCCCTTCCCCCTTTGTCGATACTCAAGAGGTTCTTGACGTTCTGATTATTTTGCTCCTGCCCTAATAAGGGTTTCCTTTATCTCCTTAAGACCATTCCGAGAGACAATCATCAGTGCGGTTCTGCCGTCATTCAATTTTGCGTTGACGTTAGCCCCTTTGTCTAGTAGCAACTGTACGACATCTTTGTGGTTATGCGCAGCGGCTGACATTAACGCAGTTCCGCCGTTACTCATCTTTGCATTGACATCGGCCCCCCTATCCAGCAGCGTAAGAACGACCTCTCGGTGGCCTTCCTCAGAGGCGACCATCAACGCAGTTGAGCCGTTATTCGCCCTTGCCTTGACGTCGGCTCCCTTATCTAGAAGCGCCAGAACAACGTCACTGTGGCCTTTTCCAGAGGCAATCGCCAAGGCGTTTCCGCCGTCGTCATTCAACTTTGCCTTGACGTCGGCACCGCGTTCAAGCAGCAACTGCACGACGTCTTTATGACCATCATTAGAGGCAGCGATTAACGCAGTTACTCCGTCATTCCTTCTTGCATTGAAGTCTGCCCCTTTGTCCAGTAAGGCGCGCACGATTTCAATGTGGCCGGAGGCATACAGCAACGCGCTTTGACCTTTCTTGTCCTTTGCATTGACGGCAGCCCCTTTATTTAGCAGCGCGTTAACGATTTCTTCGTGGTCACATAAGGATGCCACCATCAGGGCAGTACCGCCGTCATTTCTCTTTGCATTGACGTTGGCCCCATTATCCAGCAGTATTTGCACGACCTCTTTGTGGCCATTCTGAGACGCTGCCATCAAGGCGGTCACATCGCCATTTGTCGTCTTCACATTTACGTCCGCTCCATTGGCCAATAGCATTTTCACGACGTCTTGGTGGCCATTCGTAGAGGCAGCCATCAACGCTCCCGTCTTTGCCTTGACATCGGCACCACTCGCAATGAAACCTTCGGCGGCAGTCAGATCACCCTTTAGTGCGGCTTTGAATAAGTCTTCATTTACACCTGCGATAGCAACGGTTGATTCTTTTTTCTCAGGGAGGGTGTCCTTGTTGAATTCGGCCTCGGAAATTGGAGCGGAGTCGTAGTTGCCAGCAACGACCTTATGTAGCGTGATCGTGATCTTCGATGCTGTCGTCTCTGTTTCCTTAACTTCGAACTCCTCGCCTTTCGTATAGTGAAACTTGCCCGCCACGCCGTATCTGACTTTGATGGTGTATCGTCCGGCCAATGCTTTGACACCTTGTTTTGCGCCGTTCGGTACTTCGACGTCGGTCGAAGTTGGGCCTACCAGCTTAACCAAGGCCGGTTCGCCAGACTGGTTATCAAAGAAAATACTGTTCTGCTCCGATGCTGAAGCGGTACAAACAGGCAGAATTAAGAGCGATGCAATGCTTAAAAGCAGCGCAATTAGAGCTACTGCGGCATGGCGGGGAATTGTGAAACGGCTGAATCGGCCAAAGAAGAAGAGCATATTTTTCATGGTGCCTCCAATCAGTTGGATGCGAAGACCATTGTGCTTGATTTCTTTACAGTCCATTCGGGACCGCCGTAATGGGCACCAAAATACATCATAATTACTTGTCAAGCTATTTTTTTCGGGATGCCGATGCCTGTTTGTGCGAGACCGAAAACAATTGAACAGACGGGGTTAAACTCCGCGAGAAGGCAGACCATTGTCTCATGGCGCGGCCAGCCCAACGTAAATCAGAGAGGCTCCCGATAAAAATACCACTACCATTCGACAGTCGCCCGACGTAATCCATCGCTACCCGTCGTGCTCTGCCGGGCCACCGGTCAATACTCGCTCGGCAAGAGCACGCAAGTACTTGATCTGTCTGCCTCCGTGATAATCCAGAATTTACCCTGGCTCGGCAAATCAGGGTCAATCCGGTACGAGGACAAAATTCTCAGGTCATGGTGCGTGGAATAATTATTTTCACGGGTGTCTTCTGGCGGAACCTCGCCCCATTCACCGGCTGCGTGGAGTTGCAGACATTGAAAGATGCGATGATTTGGAACAGTCGCGATTACCCCGCGAGTTGCCACTATTCGGCCTAAAGGAAAAATCTTGTAGGCTGTGTTCACGTGGTTTGCCCCCTATTATCGGAAAGGCGACCTGTACCAGCGCCGCCTTGAAGTCCTTGTTCTTGAACATTGGACAGTCCCAGCAGACAAGCCTCTCGCCAACAATTCGCGCCAATCAGAGCGTTTTCCAATGCTTTTAGGATTTCCTCTTTGGTGACTCTCTCGATGTTCTGAGAAAAATACTGGTAAACAGTGTCCATTATTTTTGCCTTTCCAATGAGGGTACCCCGGAAGCGCGTTTCCTCTCGTCTTCGGTCTGCTCAAGTTCCCGCCGCTTGGAAGCTTCAAGTTCGGCTTGGACGGCGAGGGCAGACCCAAACAGCATGCCGGTCAAAAGCGCGCGATTATCGAGACAAAAATGATGTGCGTGCATAAACATATTGTTCGCCTTTCTCAGCTTTTGTGTAAGTTCCCCGTGTTAGCGGCGGCCCCGACAGTGGAACCGCCCAGATTTTGGTTACTCAGCCGGTAATGCGTTTGGTTCTAATTCCATCGCAATCCGTTTCGAAAGGCGATGGTCAGGATCGAAAAGCCAAAGGTAACGGACATGGAGAACATCATTAACGTGGTAAGCCCACAGCTCCGCGAGGTACTTGGTCGTACCGTTGAAGAGCCTGTAATCGTTCCCGGAAAGAACGAGCATTTCTCCGAGACGGCACCAGTACATTTCGATCCTCCATGTTAAGGGCGGCCCTGGGAGCAGAACCGCCCTGAGACGGGTTATTCATTGGGTTGCTCAGGTTGTGTTTCGACCGGCGTGGAAGTAGTCGCAACTTCCGCTTGGGTTTCGATTGGAACAACTTTATCGCTGAACTGAAGTTTGCCAGAAGCGTTGACGACGACAGGCCTGTCTTTCCAATGCCTGTATTTGGCATTTTTCAAATCGGTTACGAACGTTTGGATGCCACCTTTTTTGACTTCTGAGTACTTCTCCAAAACAAACTTCACGATTTCTTTGGAATCGTGTGTTCCTGTCTCCAAGAGCGAAGCAACATCATCGATATAGGGCCGCTTTGAAACTCTCGGCGGCTTCGGTGCTGCCTGTTCTACGGGCTGAGCAGTCTCTTCCACTGCTTGTACGACAGGAGTTTCTACCGGTGCAACTTCAGTCGTGACTTCCTGTGTTGATCCAAAAACTTCAACTTCGGAACCTTCGACTATCGTGCTAGGAATAACTTCATTTGTACTTTCCATGGTCTTATGACCTTCCTCTATCTGGTTGTTAGCTGCCTGATTTGCTGCTTCCTGGACCTTCTTGGATTTTCGAGGCATGATGTAACTCCTTTGCGATCTTTGATTGGTTCAAGTGTCTGTTTTTATGTGTAATTTCCATGTTGTAATTACATATAAGTGGATTTCACACATAATAAAAGCACAAAATGTGGTTTAAGTAGTCGGAATTACAACTTTTTTATGTATGAGAATACACGAGGTCGGCCCCGATATAAATATATGAATTCCTTGCACAATACTTTTAAATCATTCGTATGTGGCACGATAAGTAGCCGCCGATTATTTTATTTAATTGGACATTCATACGGCGTGTTAATAATCTTCCTATACGCGTCGTTCATAATGACCTTTAGGTCACCTTGAGACGCGCGTCTGACGATGTAGGAATCATGAATTGGTAATACAATGTCGCGTTTACTAGTGAAGTACTCAATAATGCGCGTTGTTATCTGTGAATCAATATATTGTAGTTTAGTACCAATACCTGAATAAAAATATCTCGATATACGTGAATGTGTTGATTCGAATAATGACACCAAGTCACTAACTGTTACATTGATTCTCTTTAATATACTTTTAACTACACGTTCATGATCTTCGTCATATGGACTCAACAATGGAAGATAATTGATTGTATATCGACCTGATCTTTCGCTCGATAACCTTGATTTGCTATTGAGTATGCTTTGCAACAGAACTTTCAAGAACTGGCGAATTTCATAACGTTCCTTGTCGCATACATGCAGTTGATCGAGTATACAGAGATACGCATCTTCAATGGGGCGTAGCCCCTCCATGGCTCTGAGCATGTTTATGTGTAGAGATGCGAAATCATATTCTATTGTGTCGTCGTTATCAATCAATATATCTTTACGCATGATGCGATTGATTGATTGAAATCCATATCTATGACACGAATAGAATCGCCCACCGTGCTCTAAATCTTTATTAAAAATACGTCGTAACGCCGTCACAAGTGGTGTCCTATTAAGTTCGATGCTATGGTGTCTTGTAAGATTATAATATGCATTGAGTACGCGCTCCGTTTCACGTGTTTCATGCGGGGACGGAAATGGGAGGATTTTTTTCCTAAATACCTTCTCAGTCTTGTACTTCTTGGTGACCAAATCATACACTTGACGCTTCTTCCCAGTATATTCCCATTCTTGGACTGTAATCCATGTGCGCGGTTTATAGTCTATAAACAACTGCCCATCAAAGTATGAGTGAAATTTATTCGTTGCTGTGACTCGTGTTGCACGTTCCCAAGTTTCACAGCCGGTGTCCTTTACTACATAGTCAGGATTTTTCATCATATTCACAAATTCCGGTACTTTTTGCGATACTTTGAATTCTTTCCGCTTACTACTCCAGTATGTAGGACTCATTGGGATTATTAGGGTATTACGAGTACCAAGATTGGCTACTAACCAAGAAAATGTGTCCACACTATCTTTATGCACACGTATTGGTTTCATCAATTGGTTAAATAGGTCAGTTACACGTTCTTGCTGTGACTGATGTGGAGAAATATCCAGTTTAGGAAAGCTAGCATCGAGTAGGCAGGAATCTATATTCATTTGTGTAGAAAACATATATCAACTCCTATAATGTTAGTATGGACGAGTCAACTTTGCCGGTCAGCTCGTCCATTGCTTTTTAATAGTTATTCGCCGTGTTCTCCGACCTTGCGAATGCACCCATGGCCGAAGTTATTCTCAATCGAAACAATTTGTCAGCGGTCTCACGAGTGACAAACGTCATTGCTTTTCCAAGTGGCCATTCGAAATCAAAATGTCCTGCGCGTCGCCAGTTATAAATCGTTGCAGGGCAGACGTTTAGTGCTTCCGCTAACGAGTGGACTTGTATATATTCCGAACCATTAACTATGACGTAATCCATTCTCTATCTCCTTTTTTGATTTGTTGGTTGTGACTAATTTTTTATACGAATATAGAAAAATCCTTCTCAATCTGTCGATTCAATCTTTCAATTCAACATCTTCGAACATGTTGGATATCTGGCATGTCTAAAACATATATATAGACCCAATACATGGAGGTAACTAATGGCATCATGTCAAATTACAGATCTGCCAAGCGATATATGGCTGGCATTTAGGCGCTTGTGCCTGGATGAGAAAATTTCAGCTAATCGTAAACTTCGTCAACTTATTGAGGAATACGTGAGGCTGGCCGATAGCGAATTCCAACGAAAAAGGGACAATTCAACGGAAGGGAATTAGCAAATGACGGACCATAATCGAAATGAAATGAAACTGAAACCGTTCTGGCAGAGGTTTATGGGGTCGAAAGTTCTGCTCAAATTAGAGAATGGTACTGAAGTAGCCGGTATTCTCCGTGAAATTCGTTTCGACTTGATAGGACTTGAGGATGTTCTAGAGGTTGGAAGAAATCACCGCGTATCGGCTGACTGGATAATGGTCAATGCTTCCTCGGTGTCAAGGTTTTACCCAGGCAATGCTCATTTCGAATAGCAGACATCAAGAAGTGAAAATGGAAATTTCGACGACTCAAGGATAAGATAGAAAGAAACACAATGGAAGAAAAGAAAAAGATCAAGCTTTCGAAACAACAGGCAAAAGACAGTACGGAATTAAAGTCGGACGCACTGAAAACGGACAAAACGGACGAAACTTATTTGCTCAGCCAGGACGAACCCGACCAGGAGCAAATTCAAGAAAAATTATCCATAAGCGTCCCTGTCCAACCGCTTCTCCGTCCGACAGGTTTAATGACAAACATCGGACAGCGGGTTCGGATTCTTCTTCGCGATGGCAGCGTGATAGTCGGGTTTCTCCAAAAGCGCCTGTGGAATTATGTCCATTTGTTGAACGTCGAAGAAACAGGGCGGGATTTCAGGTTGACGGCGGACTGGTGCGATATTGACATTGGCAGTATTGCCCGAGTGTACCCTGCCGCCGCCAAGGTCGAGCAGATTTCCAAATCGTGAGGTTATGGAGCGATGGCTACAGTTCCGAAATCCAAGGCGTTTTGGATGGAGTGCACAGGGAAAAGGTAGTGGGCTGAGGAATAGTGAGCGTTCGCCTTCTTTCAGGCCCATGCCAACCCCTGGAGATGCGAAGAAACCCTGAGCAAACGGCTTCTCGCCGGGTTCGTTTTGGTGTTTGACGGCTGGCGCAGGGAAAAAGACGGGCGGGATTACCAGGACGGTTGAATTTGAATGCTAACAAGCTTGCCGCTCGCAACCATATTCTGCGAAATGTTGTACGATTTCGACTTCCCGCCCGTCAGTTTAGTAAAAAATGCGTAGCGTGGGGAATAGGGGTTGTCGCCAGCGAACGATGCTCGCGTCAGGTCCAACCACTCCCCGGTCCAATGGAACTGCTAACCAAAATCTACCACCTCTCGGACATTTACTGGGCCTAACCCCTATGTGAACCCGGCTTTTCGGAAGGCTCGTTTATAGCCGAGAGTATTGGATTATGGAAAACCCCTAGTAGCCTGTATGGAAGCACACAGAAAGGAAGTTTCTTGCCGGACGACCTGCCTTGACCATTGGGTTATGCCACCGCTTACTGTTCATCTCACCAGTCTATCCCGTGGCTTCTCAAAAGCTTCTTAGCGTCTTCGCTGCCAAGCCTTGCCGCTGTTTTCATGTCCTCGACAGCCTGCTTGCGGTTTTCGAGTTTGGAATGGGCGAGACCACGATTGTTGAAAGCTACCGCGTTTTCAGGGTCTATCTCGATGGCTCTGTCAAAATCGAAGATAGCTTGTTTGTACTGGCCAAGGGCAGCATAAGCTATCCCTTTGACAATATAAAATCCTGCAAGTCTCGGTTTGAGCTGAATTGCTTTATTGTAGTCTTCAATTGCTTGCGGGTACTTCCCAAGGGCCGCATACGCGGTCCCACGGTTACCATACACCTCAGCACTCGGTTGGAGCTGTATAGCTCTATCATAGTCTTCAATTGCCTGTTGGTATTTTCCGATAGCGGCATATGCGATCCCACGATAACCATAAGCCTCCCCAACATACACGGCCCAACGGTCACCATAGGCCTTCGCGCTCGGTTTGAGCTGAATTGCTTTATTGTAGTCTTCAATTGCTTGCTGGTACTTCCCAAGGGCCGCATACGCGATCCCACGGTCAGCGTAAAGCATTGCAAGATTTGGTAGATTCCCTATAGCTCGGTCATAGTCCGCAATTGCTTGCCTATACTCTCCGATGGCGGCATACGCATACCCTCTGTCACCATACGCCTGCCCACTCGGTTCAATCCGTATTGATATATCATAGTCTTCAATTGCTTGTGTATATTTCCCAAGAGCAGCATAGGCATTTCCACGACGGTAGTAGATCGTTGAGTACTTAGGCATGAGATCGACTGCCATATTATAATCGAGAATAGCCTGCTTGTTATTCCCAAGTTCCTGTTCGGCATTAGCACGTCCCATATAGGCTAATCCATATTGCGGATTGATCGTGATAGCTCTATCAAAATCAGCGATTGCCTCCTTGAACTGTCCAAGGGAAAAATAGGCAGCACCTCTATGGTTAAATGCAATAAAGTTCTTATCTGTAACCTTTAAGGAGTGGTCGAACAGTATGAGACTATTCCGCCAATAGCCAGTCTGTATAAACGTGGTAATAGAAAAGCATGAAATCGTTAACACCGATAACGAAATGAGCGCCTCTCTTCGATAACGCGTTTTCTTAATGAGTTCTGGAATACCCCATGCAGTTATGAGGAATACTCCCACCAAGGGGATATAGGTATAACGGTCTGGTCTGAGTTGTGAACCCAATTGTACAAACCCGATCACCGGTATAAGCGTGCCAACATACCATAACCATCCAACTATCAAATATCGGTATTTCGTGGCTCCCCATATAGTAATCGATGTCACCGTAATAAAGAACAAAAATGCCCCCAACATTTGCCAGAATGTCCACCACTGGTACGGATAATAAAAAGCAAGATTAGTGGGCCAAAGGGTTTTTTCTATGTACGTAGCATATGAAACGAGAGCATTGGCGATGCGATCAACGGGAGAAAGTAAATTGAGATCTACAATTATGTCTTCCCTTCTCTCAGCGACGAATGTCACAATACTTGAAATTACCGAAAGGATAATCAGAGGTATTTTTTCCAGCAACAGGGGCATTAGCAAGGAGCGATGGGCACGGAGGTCAAAGCGTTGCAGGGGCCAGTAGTCCAGAAGCATCAGGACAAATGGAAGGGTCACTAGCATTGGTTTTGCCATTAAGCCTAAAGCCAGAAATGAGAAAACCATCAAGTAGGTTCTAAGTCCCCGATGTTCTACGTAATGGATATACGCAGCCATGGTGAGCATCCACAGAAAAGTGGAAAGAACATCCTTCCGCCCGGACACCCAAGCGACAGATTCTACGTGAAGGGGGTGAAGGGCGAACAAAGCCGCTACGAAGGCGCTCTTCCATGGCGATTTTGTCATTCGGTTAAGAACATAGAAGAGCAGAAGCGTGTTGGCGATATGGAACAAAAGGTTGGTCAGGTGATATCCATGAGGGTTCAGTCCGAATATTTCCGCATCGAGCATCAGAGACATCCATGTCAGGGGATGCCAGAATCCGGCATGGACTGCCGTGAATGCCCAACGGATTGCCTCTCCCGTGATGCCGTGTTGAACGTGAATATTCTCCGTTACATACAGAGGATCATCGAAGTTAATGAAACCATTCCCGGTAACCTGCCAAAATGCGGCGAGGGTGGCAACCATCAGAAAAAAATAGATCATTAGAACCTTATTTGACACAAATCTCTCCATGGATGCCCATCGGCGATTAAGGAACATTCTCACTGGCTGAGGGGCGTGTCGGCAGCACGTTTCGCTGATTCGAAAATCTCTAACCCAACGGATACTATGGGTCAATAAGAAACGTACTGCGCAAAACTGTCACAAACTTCACGGGATCTTCATTTGACATTCGAGAAATCTTATGGGCAATGTATGATCTCCAAATAAGTGTACGTTTTCGAGAAGAAGGGGCGGCCTATTTGATCGCCGAGATGTCCGGTCTTTTCACCGAATTCCGACAATAAGGAGGGGTATTGACATGAGGCGGTTGCGGAAATGGAATCCGATAATTAATCGTTCGACACTGAGGAGCATACTGACCCTTTTATCTATCATTTTGTCCATGTCCTTTTTCATCCCAAATGCATTTGCCGATTTCCCCGGTTGCCCAGATGATTTTGGCGCGGTACTCGTTGGCACGCAGAAATGTGACAGTTCGGTTTTGTGGGTAAATATATCTCCCGGTGGTACCCTTTTGTGCGATTCCCACGGCTGCGTTTGCAGCCCCGCTGAAGTGACAAGAACAGCACATTTCTCGACAGACGGTGGTGGTTTTTCCGTGACGCCATCATCGGCCACTGTACCGGGGTGCGGATCAACCAACGTCAAGGTCTGTGTCTCACCCAGCATCGGCGATTATACCAAAACGCTTACCGCTTCCCTATCACCAGCCTTCTACGGTGGTTATACTACAGATACTTGCAGTCTGCACGTTAAAGGCATACCTTCCTCGTTACCTGCGAGCCCCTTGGCTCAAGTCTCAATCTTGGTTCGGCTGAGATTGGGCAGATTGTCTATGGTTATTTTCAAGTGTGTAATTACAACACATCCTCAGTTACCATCAACAGTATTTCGTTGAGCGATGACATCGCTTTTTTTGTACAAAGCGGAGTGGGTTCTGTAGTTTCGCCCAACGGATGTCAGTCTGTCTCTATCGGTTTTACTCCCCAAGCAACCGGAAATTTTAGTGCGAATATCCAAGTGAATACTACCGCGCAAAACCCGACATATACTTGTTCGGGGACTGGCACACAAGGGCCAACCATCACAACTTCAAGTTCCGGTGGCGGGACAATCACCCCAAGCACCACGGTGAACTATGGTTCAAATTTCACAACCGTGATGACACCCTCAGCGGGAAACACTCTGTCAAAGATCACCGACAATGGAACGGACGTATATGCCTCGTGGAACGGTAGCCAAAAGACCTTTAGTTATACATTGCAGAACATAACATCTAATCATACGGTGCAGGCTACCTTTGGGACTTTGAACATCAGTTACAGCAGTTCCGGTGGGGGTACGGTTAGTCAAAGCCCAACCACGGTTACTCTTGGCGGAAATGTTACTTTTACAATGACACCCTCGACCGGCAATACCCTACTAAGCCTTACTGACAACGGTAGCAATGTACAGTGGAACACCGGCAGTGGGGTATTCACCTACACAATATCGCCTGTGATATCTAGTCATACAATACAGGCTACCTTCGGAACTCCCCCGCCACCATCTCAAGGTCAAGGACCAGCGCTTTCAATACTTGCAGCTATCTTCCTGGCTGTGGCGGCGTTAGGCGTAATTTTATGGGTGCGCAGGAAAAAGGTGAATGCCTAAACGCAAGTCACCTAAACAAAATAAAAAGCAAATCGCAATTCGAGAGGGGCTTTTGGCTCCTCTCGATAAACCCCCATTGAGAAGGATATCTCGGTTTAACAATTTTCGCTTTGTGGCGGCTTTTATCCTCTCCTGTATCGGAATATACGCCCTTATTTTAAGTCTGCCCGACCAATACATCGGACCCATCAATAAACATACCGCCGAAACCCTGGGCCTGACCCTGAACCTGATTAATGTCCCTGTGTCAGTTTCGGGAGATACTGTCACCGGCAAATCCTTTGCGTTGCAGATTATCCCGGAATGCACGCCTCTGTTCATGTTGGGACTGTTTATTTGCTTCATAGTCTTTTCTCCTGCCACGGTACGACAGAAGGCATCGGGCCTCTTGGTGGGAATCCCTGCACTGTATTTCGGAAATCTTGTCCGGTTGGTAGTGATTTTCATGGCTGCTCAGTACGACCGGAAGCTCTTCGAGCCAGTTCATGCCTTTTGGGGACAAATCTATGCAGTATTCTTAGTCCTCCTGAGCTTCATGCTGTGGCTGAAATCACTTGATAAGGGAGAGTCGAAATGGCGCATCCCAATGAAAGCGGCAGGGTTTCTCGGTCGGTTCGCCCTCATCGCCGGGTGTTTATTCTTTGTCTGGATGAAAATGCATCATGGATATATCGTGCTCCTTGACCAAGTTATGCTCTTTGGCTTTTCCCTGTTCGGACATCACTTCAACCCTGCACGGCAAACCCCAGTCTACTATGAAACATTCAGCATCGTAACTTTTACTTCCCTTGTCCTTGCACTCCACTCAACGGCGTGGAAAACGAAGATAAAGCAATTGGCAGTAGGACTGGGATTCCTTTTTCTCACGCACCTTTTTCACAGAATCGACAATTTCTTAATGGTTCTCTTCCATTACTCGGCTGCTTTACCAGTGGACCTGACCTTATTGATTACCGGACAATATCTGCTTCCTGTGCTGTTTTTGATTTACTCTATCCGCCGCGAAAGAGTGGAAATCTTGCACGAACAGAAAAAGGCAAGGCAGGTCACGGAAAATGAACCGTTTGCACTTTTTAGACACTGAACGGAGACCGTTACCCTTTACGCTCTTCAGTTTTGCGTCCAACCTCAGCCCTGTTTTCCTGTTCCCTCTCTTCTCTCCACTTGTCCTGAAGGTCCTGCTCGACTTTGAAGGCGAAAATGAGTTTCATGGTGTCGGCCATATTGTGTGGTTTACCGAAAAACAGCTCGAAAAAATGTGGATGGAACATGGTGTACTCCTTTCATTGAAGACGCACCTTTATAGAACAGGTGAAAGTGTGGTGAAAGTATGCTATAATTTAATAATTATTCCTAATTAAAAGCAAACTATCCTCTCAATCATAGAGGAATCCTCGGTACAAAAAAACTGAATGGAGAGTCAACGATCATTTCCAAGCCCCGAAACTGAAGATACCTCTCCTCTGTTGGCTCAATCCTTCTCGGGATATGGATTTCATGTATTAAGCTCTGTTCAGCTTGTTTGAAGCCGCTTGATCAGCGGCAGGAGAGCCCGGAATTGCTCTGTGCCCGCGCGGTTGAGCAATTCAAAAATCATCATCTCCGTGGAACTGAGCACAGCGCCGGCCCTGTCGAGGCGATGCATGCCGGTCTGTTTATCAGAGGCGCTCCTCGATGTCACCGCGTCCCGGGCGACATGAACGCGGTACCCAAGACGCAAGGCTCCCACGCCGGTGTGGAAAATACACACATGCCCTTCCACACCCGCCAGCAGCAGTGTCTTGCGGCCGGTTTCCTGAAGCGCCCGGGCGATCCCTTCGTTTTCGAAACAGTTGAATTCCAACTTGTCCAACATTTTGGGCTTTGAAATCTTATCGCTCAGTTCGGGCAAAAACCCGCCCAGCTTTGCAGAATTGTGGACCGAGCACAGGACCGGAATCTCAAAAAGCTCGGCGGCCTCTATCAGGGCGCCCGCATTCAACACGGTGCGGTCCCGTTCCTCGCAAAGATCCAGCATTGACTTCTGAATATCCACTAGCAATAGAATGCAGTCCCGGCGATCCAAAAATTCCTGATTGGGGTTCACGTGCCCGCATCCCTTCCGGAGTCAGTCAAAATCATTTGGAAAACCTGCGCGCCAATTTTCTCATCAGCGTTTTTGAATCGAGCACAAAATAATATATCGCCAGTACGCTCTGGTAAACAATGAAGATCATGGTGAAACTGACAATGGGCATCGTCACGAATATCGGGAGCTGAAGGAATTTATAAATGATCAGGTTCATCCCCTCCCAGTTCGTGAGATTATAAAAGAAAACCAGGAGTCTTGGCGGAACGGTTTTATAAGTATCGAGGTCCAGAAACTCTGCGAACCTCAACCAGTAATATGCCTCATAAGCAGCGATGATGACCGCCGGGTACAAACATAGCCATAAGCAAAAGATTCGAAACAGTTTTTTCCAGTAAATTACGAAGCTTCCATCATCCCCTATCAACTTGACCGACTGATCCATATTCACACCTCAATGGTCAGTGCGGCTCACCCTTTCACAAGGGCCTGCGACCGCACTTGCCACGGTCCCGCATTATTCGCCGCCCAGGTTTGGCGGGTATGGGTCTTTGATGATAGCCTGCTCGTGAATAATGGCTTGCAGCGTCTTCCATCGAATTCCGCCGTTTCTTTTGATCTCGTTTATGCGCTGCAGAATCCCATAGTCTTCGTGCTGCATGAGCAGACGCCCCAAAAGAAGCTCCATCTCTTCCGATTCGGGGGGGCAGCCCTTGATTTGGCCCTGGGTGGCTGCTCTAAGCTCATCAAGGTCTTTTTCCTTGTATTCAAGCAATTCAGAAATGAGTTCCAGGGCCAGCGATTCTTCCTCCATCACCAATGCACTCTTAATAAAAAACCTGAGTTTGCGGCAAAAATCCGTATATTGATCGTAGAGAGACTCGAACGACCGCAGACTTATGACTTTATCATCCAAGATGGTTTCTGGCATACGAACCGCTCCTCAAGCATGATTACGCCGTTATATCTTGCCCCGGGCAAGCATCGAACGCTCCCTTGGGTAATGCAAGATCAAGTTCGTGGACGTCCTCTTTATTGAATACCGCGTTTTTTATGCATTCCCTGGTGCGCGGCCAGTTGGGCCAACCGGCGCCGCGCTCCTTCGTGATGCGGGTTGATGCGAATCACTTGCGCGTAGGCTTTCTCCGCTTCCTCATAAAGAGCCGATTGGTAGAATGCGTTTCCAATGGCATAGTAGATTTTGGCGCAGTCCGGATTGATCAAGCTTGCAATCTTTAAAGCCCTCAAGGCTTCACAATAATTGCCGGACTCAATATAAGCATTCCCCAGGTTATAAGGAATTTCCGCCACGTCACTTCTGATCAATACCAAAAGAAAGCCAAAACAAGCCAGGATCGATAACCAGACAGCCGTACGGCGGATTGTGGAAAAGCGCCTATGAACCCGACGATTGCCGCCGGCCGTCCGCATTGTGGTCCCGGTATTAGCAGGCTCGGCGCTTGTCCGGTAATGACCGGGATTATTTCGAATTAAGGTTCGGTAGGCCGAATTTATGTCCTTGAGCTGTTCCTGAGCCTTTTCCTGTAATCGAATATCTCCTGGAAACCTGTCCGGATGCCAGATTTTGACCAAGTCCCTGTAGGCCTGCTTTATTTCGCCAGGTCCAGCGTCGTGCTTAATACCTAGAATCTTACAGCATTGTTCGAAATCTGCCATAACCTTAAAACGCCCTGGAAAGAATCAGCCTGAAAACCCGGCAACACCTATTCACCCTTAATCTTGGACATAACCCTGCTCCAGAAAGAGACCCCGCTTGCAGGTTCAATAGTCGCCAGTGACTTGCCCAGGTGGATCTCTCCGTTATTCTGCTTTCTTTCCCGGGCGGGAATCCGTTGCAAGCCGGCCGTTTTTCCCCTGCTGATCCATTCTTCCAAACCAGCTTGTCTGAGATCTTTGAGATCAACTTCTTTGCGATTGAGGTAATCGTCAATCATTTCCAATGCCATCGATTGGTTGTTTTTCAGCTTCCCGGCTTGCACGATGAACTTCAATTTGCGGAAAAGATCATACTGGCTTTCATACAGAGCGTTGAAAAGCTTCCAGCTCACTACCCCGGTATCATGGGCCTTCTCATCCATATGTTCTCCAGCAAATTGCGCCATAAAAGTACCGAAATGGTTACCTGTTGAGGCTTTGTAGGCATACGCGCCAATCTGACGCATACAGGGCCGGGCTAGTACTTGCTTGTATAAGCGCGCACAACAAATTCAAGTCCCGATTTAACCACAACAGTTTAGTCCATGTCTACAGATTCTTCGCCCCGGCTGCGGAGAATGTCTTCAATCGGCGTCAATTTAAGGATATCCCGAAAGGCCGGTAGAGTGAAGGTTTGTAGCAAATTTTAGCCGAATTCCGATGAAATTGAATGATTAACTTGATCTGTACCTGGAATATATGTAATTTTATTCCATGATCACCCGAGCCGGTGGGGGTAAGCGAACCCGCAGCCAGTCCGAAAGAGACCGCATGAAAGACGTCGTGGAGAATATAAAGACGGAACGATTGAGCCGGGGGTGGACCTTGCAGGATGTCTCCGACCGCACGGGCATCAGCATTACGGTTCTAGGGGCGCTGGAGTCCGGGAACAGCGGTAACCTGGCTGCGCCTTCCGTTGTGGATGCCCTGCTCCTCAAGTATTCCACTGCCTTGAGAGCCGAAACGGAGCATACCGAAGACCGCACACAGAAAACCAGCGGGAAAGATGGCGCCAGATCGGGCAAAAGCTTCCTGTTCCTGATGGCCGGGTTGCTTTTGTGCGCGGCTTTTGCTGCTGTTTTACGGGGGACCGTTTTCCGGCTGGCCTGGGATACCAAAGACTCATCCGTAAAGTCCCACGAGCCGGCGGCGGGTCAATCTGTGACCACCCCATCCACGACCACCTCGGAGCAAAAAAAGTTGTCAGTTCCAAAAGAGTTGCCGCTTGAGCGCCGAGACTTGCCAGAGGTTGCAAAACAGACCCCGGGACCATCTCCTGCCGATGTAACTCCCGGTTCAGTTCCCGCGCGCGAAGAGGATGCGATAGCACCCGTTGAACCTGCGGAAAAGGCAGTTGTCTCAAACCATCCTCGCGCATATGCCAGGCTGGTGCATTCCCTCGAGATAGTGACTGACCAGAGAACATGGATACAGGTTGTCGTAGATGGCAAGAATACCGAAACCGAGCTGTTGCAAGCCGGAGAGACCAGGAAGTGGCGAGCCATGGACAAAGTCGATTTGGTGGTTGGGAACGGTGGAGGGGTTCGTGTAGAATGGGACGGCAATCCGGTTGAGATTTCAAGCGGACGTGGACGTGTCGTACGGCTCACGCTGCCATAATTCTGAATCCCAATAAAATTAAATACAATACTGATTTGCGTTTATAAGGCATTGGACATGGGCGAACCCAAGGACTCCTACAAGATTATGGGACTTTCGCCGGGTGCTTCCCCCGAAGAGGTGAAAGACTCCTATATCGAGTTGGTCAAAGTTTGGCACCCGAATCTTTTTCTCGAAGATGACCTTCTTCGGCGAATAGCTGAAGAGAAGATGGTGGAAATCGATGCGGCATATGACGCATTGAAGGTCTTTTTCCGCTCAGCCGGTTATGGCCGTTCGAGGCCGGAAGGAAGAATCGCCTCAAGAGGGGTCGTTCCGGAGAGAATGGTTTGTGACAGTCCGGGATGCGCAGGCGCCATTGGTGCGAACGGCAGGTGTGAGTTGTGTGGAAAAGCCTCAGTGTCCGGCGAGCTGCGTTACGAAATTTTTTGTCCCGCGTGCGGCACTCGGAATTACCTGAGAGCGCGAAAAGATTATAATAGAGGAATCTGTTTCCAATGCGGGGTCCCTTTCCTCTCGCCCATAAAGCTTAATCGTATAACATCGCGAAAAACGGCTTATCTTGTATTCCTGGCAGTATTGGCGGTATTCGCCTGGTATTTCTTCTTTTCCACCGAAGACGGGACTTCGCCGCCAAAAAAACACCCGGTGTCGATGAGCCTGCCACAGCGGGTGTTGTCAAAAGATGTGCCTGAAACAAAGGACGAACGAGGTGAACCGCCGGCGCCGATACTGAGCGAGCAGAAGGCGGAGACTGCCTCGCCCGTTCTACCCGGTCCTGCTCAAGCAACCCCTTCTGACGCCCCCGCCGTTCCCGATAGTGTTGAGGGTCCTGAAGAAAATACATCTCAAGCCGGAAATGTTTCGCCGGATGCAGGCAAAGAAAAGTCAAACGAGAGATACCAAGAATTGATAGATCATGTCTTGAGACAAAAATCCATGGATTCGCAAACACCTGCAAGAGATCTTTCGGAGATTCCACTCAAGAATTAAATCGTCGAGCATATGATCATAAATGAACAGCATATGCAGTAGCAGTCGATGGCAGGAGATTTTATATGAAGAAGCTTTGCATGGCAGTTTTTTTGTGCGTCATGTGCGTAGTAATCCAGGCCAGGGTCTCTCATGCCATCGAGATGGGTATTATGACCGGCAACGAAAAGGGGACTTATTATCAGTTCGGGCTAAACCTGAAGGAGCTTATGGCCCAGCACGGCATAAAGCTCAAGGTTTACCCGTCCAAAGGGTCGATAGAAAATGTCTATTCAGTGTACAGAACACATTCCACCCAACTGGGAATCGTTCAGTCGGATGTGCTGGCGTTTATTGCCAGGGTTCAATCCAACGAAACATTAAAGACGGTGGCCAAAAAAATAAAACTGGTATTCCCATTATATAATGAAGAAATCCACATTGTTGCGCGAAAAGGCATTGCCGATTTTAACGATTTGTCCGACCGGCGGGTGGCTGTGGGAGAAGACGGGAGCGGCACTTACCTGACGGCCAAACTACTTTTTGAAGTCTCCGGAATAAAACCCAAAGATTTGGTGAATATTGGCACTGACGAAGCGCTGGTGCAATTGAAGGAAGGGAAGATAGACGCCATGTTTTATGTGGCCGGCGCCCCCGTTAAGTTGTTTACCGAAAACATCAAGGAAGAAGACAACCTCCAACTGATCCCGGTCATGGACAAGCAAATCCTTGATTTCTATCCCAGGGCGGAAATCCCCGCTGGTACATATCCATGGCAAGATAAGCCGGTAAACACGGTCGCAGTAAAAGCCGTCCTCATTACCTACGACTTCAGAACGGGCGATTGCGAGAACGTGGGTAAGTTGGCCCGAATCCTATCTGACAATCTTGACCGGCTGATTCAAACCGGCCATCCCAAATGGAAAGCGGTCGATCTAAATTATACTTTAAAAGGATGGAACCAGTACGACTGCGTCAAGAGACATCTTGGGACGTTTGTCCAAAAGAAAGAGCCGGCCCGGCTCAACCCGGTCCTGGATGCAATCAAGGGTATGTTGGAGTGAGAAGCGGGAAGCGGGAAGCAGGGAGCGAGAAACGATGATCGGGACACAGAGATGAGTGAGCTGGTGTCCATCTTCCTTTGAATTATCTGCGACATCTGCGGATTAATTAATTTTTTGAACTCAACTTCGTATTCATTACTTTCTTTTCATTGGAAAAGCCTGCCGATCTTCAGCCTTTTCACTCTTATGCACGAGTCATAATACGAGGTAATACGGTTCTTTATACCCTGTGACCCGGGCTTCATCAGGCAACCGCGAGGTGAACATGCTGGGGGCTGTGAGCCGGCAATATCGTAATCTAAGATCCGGAGAATTCGACCCCGTGGGTTCCATCATTCAACTTGCGTTTTCTTGAATTTCAGTTGAAAATGCATCATAGTTATCACTTCGAGATACACCGGACGTGGAGGCATTGGCTGGCGCCGAGAATCGGCTAGTGCAACAAGAAAGAGGTTTCAAAATGGCAAAACGATCAGCTTCCGGCAGCCCAAAAAACCAGAGAGTTCATGTGATTTCACGGCAGGATGGCTGGGCCGTTAAGAAAGAGGGTAACACGAAGGCGAGCAAGCTTTTCGATAGGAAAGAGGCTGCGGTAGAAGGGGCCAGAAAGCTTTCGAAAGGCCATGACGTCATAGTCCATAAGAAAGATGGCTCCATTCAGAGATGGGAAAGGCCCGAGAAGGACTCATGAGCTCCTTGGATGGAGGTTTTTCGAGGAACGTTTTCATAAACTGCCCATTCGATTCTGAATATGTACCATTGCTAAGGCCGCTCTTGTTTACGGTTCTTTTCCTAGATTACAATCCTAGAATAGCATCTGAGAAGTTTGATTCAGGAGAGGCAAGAATCAATAAAATTTGCAACCTCATTAAATGTTCCAAATATAGTATCCATGATATCTCTCGAATCCAATCGAGTAAGAAGGGCGAGTATTACAGACTGAATATGCCCCTTGAGCTGGGGATCGATATTGGCTGCCGGCTTTCCAATGAAGGCGTTTTGCAGTCGAAAACTTGTCTGATTCTAGAAAAAGACAAGTATCGATATCAAAAAGCATTATCTGATTTGTCAAATTCCGACATCAAAAGCCACAATAACGATCCGGAAACTCTCGTATTTCACGTTCGCAACTGGTTTATAGAGCTTGGCTTTAAGAAGGCTCCCAGCGCGACAAGAATATGGGAACGCTTCAATGAATTTATGGCTGACTTTCGTGAAGCAAGGGAAAGAGATGGTTTCAAAGACAGGGATTTAGAATTCATGCCTGTCCCTGAATACATTGATTTTATGAAAGAATGGATAGCTGAGAATATTAGGCAAATGGAAGCGAAAGCTAAGTAGCGTAAGGGGGCGGGCCGCGATAACTGACTAAAGTTACGCGAGAAGGTCAGTCGCAATCAGAAAATCCTGGCAGACGTCCGGCACAATATGCGGGAAGTAGAGTGCATCCTATCAGGCGGATAGATGACAACTCTTCGGCCATATCGAATCTCGACGCCCATTCGCCCTGTCAGGAGCGCATTCCCTTGACGCTCTCACAACGGATGTGTTACTGAAAAACTACCATAGTAGGGATTTCCAATCGCCCTACTTCATTCAAGCGAGAATTCCATGACTCTAGACCATAGCACAGCCTCGCAAAGCCCCATATTCTTCACCAAACAGCCTATCCTCGACGCCAAACGCAGCATATGGGGATACGAACTGCTGGGAGGTGAACAGAAAGAAGGCATCTACGAGATACTCCCCCAACAGGAGAGTGCGGCCAGCCTGTTTTCCAGCGCATACTTAGGGCTCCAGGAGGCTATGCAGCGCGGCAAGAAAATCATGGTGGGCTTCGATGATGCCAGCATTATGACCGGTGTGCCGTACGCCCTCCCCCCGGCCTACGGCGTGGTGCGCGTGCTTCCCGGCGAAGTCCGCGCCTCCGGGTTCGATGCCGCCCTGCAGGAGTTGCGCAGGCAAGGCTATCAAACTGTCATGGAAATCATACCCGGCATGCCCTTGTCTGCCGGCGCGCGCGGCGGGGCTGACATTTTTGCTTTCGATCTCAGTCTGGGTAAAGCCGACCAGGCTTGGCTGGACCAGTTGCAAACCAGCCACGCCCTGATGATGGCGCGCGGGGTCAAAAGCGTTGAACAATTTCAGGCTGCAAGGGATATAGGATTCACACTGTTTCAGGGTCCATTTTTCAAAGAGCCCGAGTACGTGAGAGATCGCAAACTCGCTTCCAATATGGTTGCGCGCCTTAACCTCCTGCGTCTCATGGAAACCGAGGATCCGGATGTCAAGGCGCTGGGTGCGGCCATCCGAACGGATGTGTCTATCAGCTTTCGCCTTCTGGCGTACCTCAATAGCCCGTGGTTCGGGCTTCGGGAAAATATCCAATCCATCGACCAGGCTATCAGGATGCTCGGCTGGCTGAAGCTCAAGAGCTGGCTGCGCGCAGTGCTCATTGTCGACATGGCCGGGAAGGACGAAGTGCCGCAGGAGCTGGCGGCACTTTCACTGCAGCGCGCCAAGTTCTTCGAGTTGCTGACGACACACTACGATTATTGGGGATTCAACCCTGGCACCCTGTTTTTGATGGGCTTGCTCTCGCTCATGGACGCAATTCTTGGTATGCCCATGATAAACTTGGTAGAACTGCTGCCGCTGGACGCCAAACTCAAAGCAGCACTCACAGGCGACGCCAATAACGAATACCGGCCTCTCTTCAGACTCCTGGAATGTCTGGAGGACGGAGACTGGCCCGCGCTTGAAGTCCAGACACAGAAGCTTTTCATGGATATCGGCCTGGTCAAGGATACCTTCGCCCATGCCCGGGACTGGGCGGCAGGCTTTTTTGCGTTACCCGGCTGAGACTACTTGTAGAGCGGCTGCACACCCCATATCTCCCTTGCGTACTCCAACACCGCGCGGTCGCTGGAAAACTTGCCCATATTGGCGGTATTGAGAATGGTCTTGCGCGTCCATTCGTCCTTGTCCGCGAAAAGCTGGTCCACCTTGCCTTGAGTGTCCACATAGCTCCTGTAGTCCGCCAGGAGCAGAAAATGGTCGCCATGACGCAACAGGGCATCCACGATGGGCATAAACAACCCCGGATCGCCAGGTGAGAAACGGCCCGAAGCAATCTGGTCGATCGCGTGCCTCAGTTCCGGGTCATTGTCATAGAAACTGACCGGGTCATAGCCCGTGTGCCACAAATGCTCCACTTCCTCGGCTTTTAGCCCGAAAAGAAAGAAGTTCTCCGGACCGACTTCCTCCCGGATTTCCACGTTGGCGCCGTCCAGGGTGCCGATGGTCAGCGCCCCGTTAATGGCGAACTTCATATTGCCCGTGCCGGAAGCCTCCATACCTGCAGTGGATATCTGTTCAGAGAGGTCAGCCGCGGGGATGACCTTTTCTGCCTGGGAGATACAATAGTTGGGCAAAAAAAGCAGCCGCAGCCGGCCCCGAACGTCGGGGTCATTGTTGACCGCTTCGGCTACGGAATTGAAAAGCTTGATGATCAGCTTGGCCATGAAATAACCCGGGGCCGCTTTGCCCCCGAGCATCACCGTACGCGGCGTGAACTCGTCGTTAGGACTTTCCTTGATGCGATTGTACCGCGTTATGACGTGCAAAATGTTCAGCAGTTGGCGTTTGTACTCGTGCATACGTTTGAACTGACAGTCGAACATGGAGTGGGGATTTATGCCCATGCCCATCTTCCGCAGCACGTAACGGGCCAGCCGTCTTTTGTTCTGGAGCTTCGCTTCGGCGAAGGCCTGCCGGAACTGCGAATCATCTGCCAGGGGAATGAGGAGCTTGAGCCTGCTCAGTTCGCACTCCCAACCGGTCCCGATGGCCTCGGTGATGAGGCTTGAAAGCGCGGGGTTGGCTTGCAGGAGCCATCGCCGGGGTGTGACGCCGTTTGTGATGTTTTTGAACTTTTGAGGATAAAACAGGTGGAAGTCGCTGAACAGATTTTCCTTGAGTATTTTTGTGTGCAGGGCGGCCACGCCGTTAACCGAATGACTGCCCACAATGGCCAGGTTGGCCATGCGCACTCTCCGCTCATTTCCCTCCTCGATAATGGACATACTCTCAAGGCGCCTCTCATCGCCATGATACCTGGCAGCCACATCAAGCAGGAAGCGGCGATTGATTTCGTAGATGATCTCGAGATGCCTGGGCAGCAAGCGGCCAAGAAGTTCCACGGGCCAAGTCTCCAATGCCTCGGGCAGAACGGTGTGGTTTGTGTATGCGAAGGTCTTGGTGCAGATGTCCCAGGCCTGCTCCCAGGGTAGGATCTCCACGTCCACAAGGAGCCGCATCAGTTCGGCGATGGCAATGGAAGGGTGTGTGTCGTTCAGTTGCACGGCTACGTGGTCGTCGAATCCTTCCAGAGTACTGTGCTGCTTCTTATGCCTGCGCATAATGTCCTGAATGGTGGCCGCCACCAGGAAATACTGCTGCTTCAGGCGCAATTCCTTGCCTTGCTTCAATTCGTCGTTAGGATAAAGCACTTTGGAAATATTCTCGCTTATCACCTTGTCGTGCATGGCGCCGATATAGTCGCCCCGGTTGAATTCCGTCAGGTTGAAGTCACGGCTTGACTGGGCGACCCACAGCCTCATGTTGGTGACATGGCTGCAACCGTAACCGGGGATGAGAATATCGCAGGGCATGGCCATGACATTCTGGGTGTCCACCCAGCGGTAGCGCTGATTACCTTCTGCGTCCAGGTAGGCTTCGCTCCTGCCGTAAAAGTTAATCTCGTAGAGGAGTTCCCGCCTGATGATCTCCCATGGGTTGCCTTGACGGCGCCAGTTGTCGCAGCTCTCCTCCTGGTAACCGTTTACGATGTTCTGGTAGAAGATGCCGTAGTCGTAGAGGATTCCATAACCATAGCCCGGTATCCTGAGACTGGCGATGGAGTCCATGTAACAGGAGGCAAGGCGTCCAAGGCCGCCATTGCCCAACCCTGCATCCCATTCCACCTCCTCGATGTCCTCCAGAGCCAGGCCAAGCTTTTCGAGCACCTCGTGGCAACCTTGTTCTATGCCCATGTTGGTGATGTAGTTCATTAGAAATCTTCCGGGCAGGAATTCGAGCGACAGATAGTATACCCGTTTGACCATGCTGTCATAGTACTCACGCTGAGTATCGAGCCACATTTTGATGAGCCGGTCCCGGATGCTGTAAGCCAATCCACTGAAGTAGCGGAATTTATCTTTCCCGTAGAGCTCATCACCCAGGGTTGTGACGATATGAAGCTGAATATCGGCAGCCAGGGTATCGAGGCTCTTCATATCCTCGGTCGTAGTGCTTGTTGGGCCGTCAGTAAAAATACTCTCATCTGATTCGGATGCTTTGCTCTTTTTCGCCATTCCGATACTCCTTCTTTATTACAACCTCTGTTCCTGAAGCAGACCGGCTAAAGGATAATGCCTTTCACAAAGGTCTAACCTATCCCTGAAGGGTGGTTCCGGTCCCTCTTAGGGTATCGACTGCCACCTTGACGCGCTGCGCCATAGCTTCTTCAGCCAATGTCAAGTAGGCTCGGGGGTCGTATTTTTTTTTGTTCCCCACCTCGCCGTCCACCTTGATCACCGCGTCGTAGTTTCTGAGCATATGGTCTGCTATGGCCCGAGTGAAGGCATACTGTGTGTCTGTGTCAATATTCATTTTCACGACGCCGTAATCGATGGCCTCATGAATCTCATCCGGAAGTGAGCCGGAACCGCCGTGGAATACCAGATAGAAGAGGGCATCCTTGCCGTGTTCCTTTTCCACCGCATCCTGACCATCTTTTAGAATGGACGGCTTGAGCATCACATGTCCCGGTTTGTATACCCCATGAACGTTGCCGAACGTTGCTGCGACGAGGAAGCGAGCTCCTTTGACCGCGCCAAGGCGGCGAGATACTTCGAGCATGTCCTCCGGCGTGGTGTAAAGCTTCTCGGCGGGCGCTCCCTTCGTTTTGATTCCATCCTCCTCACCACCGACAACTCCAACCTCGACCTCCAGGATCAAATCACTTTTCTGACAGCGCTCAAGAAGCGAAACGGCGATGTCCATGTTTTCCCTCAAGGGCAGGGCGCTTCCGTCAAACATATGGCTATTGAAAAGGTTTGGGAGCCCGGCCTTGCGACGTCGCTCAGTCTCCTCCACAAGGGGGATGAGAAAGCTGTCGAGGACCTGAGCCTGGCAATGGTCTGTGTGCAATGCCACGTTGATGCTATAACGCTCGGCGGCCCTGTGAACGTGTTCGGCAATGGATATAGCCCCCAGCACCATATCCTTTATTGATGATCCTGAGGCGAAAGCCGCTCCTCCAGTCGAAACTTGAATGATCCCATCGCTTCGACTCGCGGCCAGTCCTTTGAGGACCGCGTTGGCAGTGGTCAGGGAACTGACATTGATTGCAGGGTAGGCAAAGTGTTTTTCCCTGGCTCTATCGAGCATCTTACAATACATCTCGTAATCAACAACCGGCATACTGCCTCCCATTTAGTGGAATTGAATCGGTTATCCTCATTGTCTTCTCTTTAGAATCCGCCCTTGCTGCGAATGTAATCGGCCAGATCCGCAACCCGGCAGGAATAGCCCCACTCGTTGTCATACCAGCAGACCACTTTGGCCATATTGCCTGCCAAAACCTGGGTGAAATTGATGTCCACGATCGAGGAATGAGGGTTACCCTTAAAGTCGCTGGATACAAGCGGTTCGTCACAGCACTGTAAAATACCTTTCAACTCGCCTTCTGCGGCTTCTTTGAGGGCGGATCTCAGAGTCTCGGTGTCCGTCTCGTTTTCTAATACGGCTGTAAAATCGACGACGGAGACCGTTGGCGTTGGAACCCTCAGGGAGTAGCCGTCGAACCTGCCTTCCAGTCCGGGAATGACCAACGCCAGAGCCCTTGCGGCTCCTGTGGTGGTGGGTATGATGTTCTGTGCTGCGGCCCTCGCTCTGCGGGGATCTTTGTGCGGCAGGTCGAGGATGCGCTGGTCATTGGTGTAGGAGTGGACAGTGGTCATAAAGCCTTTGAGTATGCCGAAACGTTCGTGGATGACTTTTATCGGCGGCGCCAGGCAGTTCGTTGTGCAAGAAGCGTTGGAGACAATATGGTGGCTTTCGGGAACATAGTCTTCATGATTCACCCCCATTACAATGGTCTGATCGATTTGCTTGGCGGGCGCCGATATGATGACTTTCCTGGCGCCGCCTTCAAAGTGAGCTGCGGCCAGCGGGCCGGTAACAAAAATCCCCGTGGATTCCACCACTAAGTCGACCGCCAATTCATCCCAGGGAGTCTTGGCCGGATCCCGTTCAGAAAAGGACCTTATTGGGAAGCCGTTTACTACAAGCTCTTCCCCGCTCGTCTCCACTGTGCCTGGAAATAGCCCGTAGTTGGTGTCATGTTTGAATAGGCGCGCGTTGGTTTGCACATCGAACAAGTCGTTTATCGCAACAACCCTGAGCGTATCCGGGTGACGCTCAATGGCTGCCTTGATAACCTGGCGGCCGATCCTTCCAAATCCATTTATTCCCAACCTCAGCATGGCGGTTCTCTCCTTTCTAATCTTCATCTATTCGGTAGCGGTCAGCCACGAGGGTTTCGAAATTGCTCCGCAGAGCTTGATGCAGCCTCGCGTTCTCAAGAGCCAGCCCACTCAGACGCGCCATGGCCTCGAGGAACTTCATTTCCCCTTCATCAAAGCGGCGAACTTCGCCCGAGTAAATTCTGATGACGCCCACAGTTTCTTTCCCGGCAGTCAGTGGAGCCACCAACACTGAGAATATGCCCTCTTGTTTAGCCTTTTCAGGGTACTGAAACCGCTTGTCGATCTGAGCGTTTTCTATATAGACTGTTTTACCGTCCAGGGCCTCCCTGTCCAGGGCCGACTCCTCGACCAGGACCGGGCCTTTGCGGATGTAGCCATCGCTAAGGCCGGTGGAGCATCCGAACAGCAATTTTCTCCGCCTATGGTCCAATAATCGCAAGCTGCAAGCCTTTAGTCCCACAGTCTTGACTGTCGATTCAACCACGTTTTTCATCACCTGGTCATGGTCAAGGGACCCAACGATTTTCTCCAGTGCTTCATACAGTGCCAGAAAAAAGTCTCGCTCCACATTCATGGTTTTCCCCTTTGTGTTCAGTGGGATTAAAAGCAGTTGGAATTTAGCCATGGTAAGCCAACCCTTCCGCTCTGCCGTGTAGCTGTTTTTCATCACTTGTAAGACTAAGTGATCTGAAAATTCTCATGCACGCTGCAACTTGGGACATTCAAAAGGAAGGGAACTAATGCGCATGTGGACGAGCATCATGATACAGGCAGGTGTGATTTACGCAACTGTTTCTTTCCGGACGGTGGCACGGATAGATACCTCGATAAAGCGTGAGTTCCAGGGGCGGTGAAAATAAACCAATAAGAATATACTCTCTATGTTACACTCACTTGCTTGCGTATTTTCTCGAAACCGTTCGAAAAAAGCTATTGAGGCTCAGCATGGCAAAGCAGGTGCGGGATCACACCAAAAAAGAGAAACCCCTGCAGCAGTCAGAGGTCCTTGCCGGGGAGCGAACCGATGATAGAGGATCTTCCTTAACCCCCTTACCGCCTGAGGCAGAAACGGCCGATACTTTTCCTATAGTGGCGATAGGCGCCTCTGCGGGTGGGTTGGAGGCCCTTGAATCTTTTTTTTCCAATATGTCACAACAGCCGGGTCTTTCCTTCGTTGTCATCCAGCATTTATCGCCTGGAGCCAAGAGCGCCATGAGGGAGCTTTTGCAGGCTAAGACAAAGATGGCAGTCCACCGGGCGGAAAACGGGATAAAAATCGAGCCCGACAGTGTCTATGTCAATACACCGGGTATGGAAGTTTCCCTCATTGACCGAACTCTTCACTCGACTGAGCCAAGAGAAGGTAAGGCCCCTCTTTTCCCGATTGATTATTTTTTTCGCTCTATTGCTGAAAATGAAAAAGAGAAGGCCCTTTGTGTCATCCTTTCGGGCACAGGGACGGATGGAACCCTGGGGCTTAAAGCCATAAGAGAAGAAGGCGGAGTTGTAATCGTCCAGGATGTAAGACAGGCCAAATTCGATGGAATGCCGAGGAGTGCTATTGGAACCGGCCTTGTTGATATGGTCCTGCCTGTCGAGAAAATGGCCGAAGCAATTTTGAGCTACGTAAAGCGGCCTTCCATGATGGGCACGGAGCAAAGCGAAAGAGTCCATAAGACCTTTCAGAGTTTCATGGAAAAAATACTTCTTCTGATCCGGGCTCAGACCGGAATTAATTTTATGGACTACAAGCAGTCCTCCATCCGTCGGAGAGTAGAGCGACGGATGGCAATGCACCAAATAGATTCCATAGAAGACTATTTTCGCTATATTGAGGAGAATCCTTCCGAAGTGGTGCCTCTCCATAAGGATTTCCTCATTGGCGTAACCATGTTTTTCAGAGATCCTGAGGCTTTTGAGGCCCTTTCCGAAAGGGTCGTTTCAGAGTTGATCCAAACAAAGCAGGAAAACTCCACTCTGCGAATCTGGGTCCCCGGCTGCTCGACCGGCGAAGAAGCCATTTCCATCGCCATACTTCTTATCGAAACCATGGAAAAACTAAATCGACACCACACTATCCAGATATTTGGAACCGATATTGATGCCGCCGCCATAAACCGTGCTCGGTTGGGAGAATACCCGGAGAGCATCGTGTCTGATGTATCCGAAGACCGACTGGAGCGCTTTTTCGTAAAATCCGAAGGTGCGCAGTACAGGATAAAAAAGTCTATTCGAGAGATGATCGTCTATGCGGCCCAAAACATAGTCCAGGATACTCCCTTCTCCAAAATGGACGTGATAAGCTGCCGCAACGTCCTCATCTATATGGGCATGAAGCTTCAGGGAAAGGTACTTCCTATTTTCCACTATTCGTTGAACGAAGGCGGGTACCTCTTCCTTGGCTCTTCAGAGTCAATCGGAAGGTTTGACGATCTCTTTTCAACAATCGAGACTCATTGGAAGATTTATCAGCGAAAAGACATCGGCTCAAGACTTTGGGCCGGGACTGTTCCAAGAACCGAGGAGGTCTATGCAGCAATGCCCCCAACCCAAGACCTGCAAGTCTATAAAACGGAAGACCTCGGCCATTTAAGCGCGAAAGCCGTTGTGGACTTATTTTCCCCGCCCCATGTCATAGTCGATGGAAAAAATGAGATCGTCTTTTCACATGGTGCGGTTGAAAAATATCTCCAGCTCCCAGCAGGAAAACCGAGCTTCAATATCTTGAGGATGGCAAAGGAGGGCTTGCGCATCAAACTGGAATTGGCTCTTTATGAAGCCGTAAGGGATGGCAGGCGGGTTAACATTGAAAACCTTACCTTAGGAGAAAAAGAAGAATCTCAAATTTTTGATCTTATGGTTAATCCTCTCAAGGAAGCAAAGGGCTTGAGCGTTGTGGCCTTTATCGAAAAGGGCGCGCCCAAAAAATCGAAGAAAAAAAAGAAGGCTTCTTTATCCGAGGAAATCGATCCCCATGTTGTAATACTGGAACGGGAACTCCAGGACACCAGGGAGCACCTCCAGGCCACAGTGGAAGAGATCGAAGCTTCCAACGAGGAACTTAAGTCGGCAAACGAGGAATTGCAGTCCTCCAACGAAGAACTAAACACACTGAACTCCGAGCTTCAGAAAAGTCTCGACCGCGTTTCGGAGTTGAGCAATGATCTGGATAATCTTCTCTCAAGTACTGAGATTGCTACGATCTTCCTGGACAACCGCCTTCATATCAGGCGCTTTACTCCTTTCGCGAGCAGAATCTTTAATCTCATTGAGACGGATACCGGAAGATCGATAGGCGACATCACATCGAGAATCTCAGGACTTAACCTTCTCAAGTCGGCGGCTAAGGTTCTGGACACCCTGCACAGTGAAAGCCATGAAATTCAGGACGATGATGGCGGCTGGTTTTCGGTCCGGCTGCTCCCTTACCGCACAATCGACAATGTAATCGATGGGGTTGTGATTAACATTATCGACATTACCAAGGTGAAACATTCTCAGGAATTTGCCCAATGCATTGTCGAAACGGTCCGGGAGCCTCTGCTGGTCCTCGATGGTGATTTTCGGGTTGTCTCGGGCAACACAGCTTTCTTCGATACATTCAGGACTTCCGGGCAGGAATCCGAAGGGGTCTCCATTTACGAACTTGGTAACGGTCAGTGGAACATCCCCGCGCTGCGGGAACTTCTCGAAAAGGTCATATCCGAGGAAAGCTCGTTCCGGGATTTTAGAGTCGAGCATGACTTCCCGCTGATCGGCCGTAAAGTATTAGTCCTTAATGCCAAGCGGATCGAACAGAGAGGCAGCCAACCGCATATGATCCTCCTTGCGATGGAGGACATCACCGAATGACAACGGGAAACCGGTGGTCGTTTTTCCTCATTTGGGGAGTCGCATCGATTGGCCGGCGAAACTCTACGGTAATAAGAATTAGGAACGGAGAGCGATGGACAATGATACTAAAAGTGCCGAACTTCGCAGCCGGGCTTTGGAGGCTCTAGAATCCAAGCCTGCATTGATGGAGAATATGCCTGTCGAGGACGTGCGCAAGCTTGTCGAAGAGCTGCGGATTCATCAGGTTGAACTTGAAATTCAGAATGAAGAACTCCGCTCTACTCAGTGGGAACTTGAGCAGTCGAGGAAAGAGTACTCCGACCTGTATGATTTCGCTCCTGTCGGTTATCTCACTATAAGTGAAGAAGGCAAAATAGTTAAAGCCAATTTAACTGCCGCAAAGCAACTGGGAATGAAAAGAGGCATCCTGATAGGAAAGCCCTTTAATCTTTATGCGGCGGAAGAGTCCAGGGAGGAACTTCACCTCCATTTGAGAAACGTCTTTAAAGCAAGACAGCCCCACACCTGCGAGATAAAGCTTAACGGCAGGAGCCGGACCACCCATTACGTTCAACTTGATAGCACGCACGCCCGGGATTCAGACGATCAAGGTCTTACCCGAACGACAATGACCGATATCTCGGATCGAAAACAAGCAGAGGAAAAACTTAAAGTATTTGCAGCAAAACTTGAGCATAGCAACAAAGAGCTTGAGCAATTTGCCTTTATTGCCTCCCATGACCTCCAGGAGCCTCTTAGAAAAATCCAGGCCTTCGGAAATATGATTGGGAGCAAATGTAGCGATAAGCTTAACGAACAAGAAAAAGATTATTTCACCAGGATGCAGAATGCTGCAAAGCGGATGTCGCAGCTCATCGGCGATCTTCTCAAATATTCCCGCGTGGGTACCCGTTCCGAAGCTCTGGACACTGTCGATTTGCGGGAGACTGTGCAGGAAGTGATTTCGGATCTGGAACTAAGAATTATACGGTTGGGAGCCAATGTGGAAGTTTCTGAGTTGCCCGCCGTCAAGGGTATAAAAAGCCAGATCCATCAACTTTTTCAAAATCTCATTGCCAACTCTCTGAAATTTCATGGTGACGATCAGCCCCACATAAAGATATATTCCCGGCGAACCGATCATGATTATCGGATATTCGTGGAAGATAACGGCATCGGCTTCGATGAGGAATACCTGGACCGCATCTTTGCGCCTTTTCAGCGCCTTCACGGGAAAAGTGCCTATGAGGGGACTGGAATGGGACTTGCCATCTGCCGGAAGATTGTCGAGCGGCACGGGGGCGGTATTACAGCGAAAAGCAAGCCCGGTGAAGGATCGACATTCATAATAACCTTGCCGGATATGCAAAAGACCTAAGTGGCTCATGCACTCTAAAATTTTAACTAGTTTCGGTAATGGCCGGTTTAATGCCGCGGGATGGTGGCAAGATTATCGAGAAATTGCCTTGCGCTCCTGGTCCAATCGCGGGGCAGCACAAACTCCCGGCATTTGCGGCCGTCGATTGCCATTGCTTGAATGACGGCCTTGCCAAGATCCTCATCCATAAACCCTGTCTCGCCCTGCCTTATTATGTCCAGTGGACCTCTTACCGGGTAAGCCGCAACGGGAACTCCACTGGCCAAAGCTTCAAGTATGACAAGGCCAAAGGTGTCCGTCCTGCTGGGGAAGACGAACACGTCGGCGGACGCATAATAGCCGGCCAATTCCTCGCCGCTTTTGAACCCTGCAAATCTCACTTGCGGGTATTTAGCCTTCAGCTTGGCAAAGTCCGGCCCGTCGCCCACGACATATTTAGATCCCTCAAAATTTAGATCGAGGAATTCCTCGATGCTTTTCTCCGCCGCCACTCTGCCCACAAACATTAGAATGGGTCTTTTATCGGTCAAAAGCCCCTGTCTTGCGGGAGAAAAGAGCGTTGTATCAACTCCGGGAGTCCACTGGACGAGGTTTTTGAATCCCCATTTGCCAAGCTCGCTTATCAGGGCAGAAGTGGATACCATCACTCCTGAAGAGGCGCTATGGAACCATCTGAACACTGAATAGCTTATGCGCAAAGGGATGGGGAACCTCATTCTAATGTATTCGGGGAATCTGGTCGTATAAGAGGTAGTGAAGGGGAAGCCGGCTCCCAGACAGTACGAACGGGCGGCAAACCCGATGGGGCCTTCGGTCGCCAGGTGAATAGAATCGGGAGCAAAAGAATCGAGAAGCTCGGCTATTTTTTTGTGAGGATAGAGTGCAAGCCTGATCTGCGGGTATGTAGGACAAGGAACTGTCCTGAACATATCGGGCGTTATAAAGCGCACTTCATGTCCCATCTGTTCGAGCTCCAGGGCAATGCGCTCAAACTTGGTAACCACGCCGCTGACTTGCGGATGCCACGCATCCGTGGGAATAGCGATTCTCATTTTCGTCCACCATCGATACCGGGCCCCATGGCCACAGAATAAATCCCCGAAAACCTATAAAACTCCAATAAAACAAAATATGACAATAAGGGAAAAATTACCAGAGATCTTCCCGTACGGTTGTGAGTCCGGCGCCTATGGAGGTTGACGAACTTATGCGTCGCGCAGCGAAAGAGATTCTTTCCAGGCGAGGCGCCTCGGGTGGGATTCCGCCTTCCGGCAGGCTTTGCAAACAGTCTGTGACTCTGAGCGGATCGCCGATTCAAAGATTTGTTACATATAGGTGTCAGACCTTGCAATACTCTATGAGGCGGTTTATGGTTGCGGCATTGATTGTTCCTTCATAAGCATTTTGAAGCATGTCGTGTTCCATTATGGAGAGTGAGTTTAATAGTGAGGTAATATTAATTTGTATGAGGAAAGATAAGAAATATATATTGTTGACTGGCATTGGCGTCATACTGGTTTCATTGTTTATCTCCATACTGGTGGAGGCCGGAATTGATCTGATGGCCAATCCCTTTACCAATAGAATGCCCATTTCATGGAATGAGGCATGCTTTAAGCTAATCAATTCACCTGATGGGGCAGATCTTGAAAAGGGGGAAATTCTCGTTGCATTGAAGAATCTTGGCGACGACACGATCATGGCCCAAAGCATCGGGCTTATCGAAGCGAGACCTGAAGAGTGCGTCCGGATTGTTCGCGATTATAACAATTATACCAGCATAATGCCTTACACTGTGGAGAGCAGGGTTGTCCGGAGCTTTACCCTCGAAGGGGAGAACGCAGGCGCCAGGACGGTTGACTTCTGGACAAAGGTCAGTGTGTTAGGGTTCCAAACCAGTTATCTTATCCGCGTGGTACATTTGGTCGATCCTGCAAGCCATCGATACTCCTCCTACTGGACACTGGTGCGTAACCCGGCCGCAGACTCAGGCTGTAAAGACTCCAATGGACGGCCCTGTGAGAATGATCTTGATATGAACATAGGTTCGAGTCAATTTGAACCATACAAGGGCAACCCCAACCGCACCCTGCACACATACACCCTGGAGATCGAAGGCAAGAGCTGGACACAGTGCTTAGGCCTGCGATTGGGAGGCGGGAGTTCGATGCGGGATGTTACCAAGGCTATAAGAAAGGCCGTCATAGAAAAGCAGTAGCTTGCCCGGACGATTAATTCGTTTGAGCCGAACCGATATCCTTTATTATGCCCCATGTCTACAAGTTGTTGGAATTCCACGTTAAAATTATCGACCTGCTCGTCTCGCCGTGTGGTAAAATGAGAACTCCGAAGCGCAATGAGTGTTCTTATTGATCTATCAATCCAAGACCGTCATAAAGGATTGACTGTTGGCTTGTTCGTAGGAGATTGGTCCAATTTTCCGAGGAGTTGGATATGCAAGATAGAGCCAAGACCAAGGAGCAACTCATAATCGAATTGAATGAATTGCGTGAACAGGTTGCTGAATTGAAGAAGGGCCACGCGGAGCGGAAGCGGGCGGAGGAGGCATTAAGTGACAGTGATGACGAGGAGCGAAGGCTCGCTGAAAGTATTCCTGGAATCGTATTTCAATATGTCTTACACAAAGATGGCTCGTTCGCTCTCCAGTACGTCAATGAGCGGATAATACAATATACGGGCATCTTACCGGAATCGGCCATGGCTGAGCCGTCCTTGATGCTCACTCCAATTCATCATGATGATCAGGAGATGATCCAGCAGGCAATATCCACCTCAGCCCGGACCCTTAACGATTTGTCCGTGGAGCCTCGTTTGATTGATGTAAATGGTCAGCTCAGGTGGTTTCGCGTGGAGTCAATACCGCAGCGCTTGTCTAACGGCGACATCCTTTGGAACGGGGTCTGCATTGACATCACCGAACGTAAACAGACGGAAGATGCACTGCAGAAGAGTAAAGCTTACCTTGCCGCAACCATTGAGAGCATCCCTTTTGAATTCTGGGTTATGGGTCCGGATGGCTGCTATACAATGCAAAACCGTATCAGCAGACTACACTACGGCGATGCGATCGGGAAGAGAGCGGAGGATGTATGCCCCAATGAGAGTGTGCTGTCAGTTTGGCAGGATAACAACCGCAGGGCCTTTGGCGGTGAAGTGGTTAAAGGAGAAGTGAAGTTTGTCTTCGGAAATGAGGAACGATACTTCTATAATGTCGTTTCCCCTATTCACGCCGCCGACAGAACACTTGGAATCCTCGGGATAAATGTTGATATCACTGAGCATAAACTAGTCGAGAAGTCCCTGCTCCTTAGCGAAGACAGATACAAGAGGCTGTTCGAAGACGCTGTGCTGGGCATATTCCGGTGTACCCCCGCAAAGCTCATCAATGTGAATCCGGCTTTTGCCCGGATGTTTGGTTTTGATTCCCCCGAGGAAACGAAGAGGCAAGTAAACGATGTGGCCGTTGACCTCTACGTCGATCCTTCACGCCGAAATGAAATCGTGCGCATGGTTATGGATGCCAAGGGGCCTATCCGTGCCGAGAATCGTTACAAGCGCAAAGATGGGAGCATCTTCACGGGTAACCTTCATGCCTGGGCGGTGCGTGATAGAGAGGGCAATCTTTTGTATCTTGAAGGTTTCGTGGAGGATATCTCTGAGCGTAAGGAGTCGGAGGAAGAAAAAGAGAGGCTGGAAGCGCAGCTTCGGCAAGCTCAGAAACTGGAAGCAGTCGGAACTCTTGCAGGTGGAATAGCCCATGATTTCAACAATATACTGCAACCTATCATAAGCTACACGGAAATGGCGCTAATTGAGCCTTCTCTATGCAATCGAGTGCGAGACGGTTTGGAGCAGGTGCTCAACGCATCGCTAAGGGCCAAGGAACTGGTCAGACAAATCCTGGCGGTTTCTCGCTCCACTCAAGGGCAGCAAAGAATACCCATCAATATAAGTTCTATTATCAAAGAGGCCCTGAAGCTCTTGCGGTCTTCGCTCCCCACTTCGATAGAGATAAGGCAAAATATCCAGATGGGTGTCGTGCTGGCCGATCCAACGCAAATCCATCAGGTGTTAATGAACCTTTGCACGAACGCTGCCCATGCAATGGGTGACAAAGGCATTCTTGAGGTTAGGTTGTCGCGCGTCTATTTGAGCGAAAGCGATTTGACCGATCAATCAATCGTCGATCTTAAGCCTGGACCGTACATGAAATTGTGCGTTTCAGATACGGGCAGCGGGATAGATAAAGAAACTTTGGAGCGCATTTTCGACCCCTATTTCACCACCAAGGAAGTGGGAAAGGGAAGTGGGCTGGGACTGGCCATTGTCCATGGGATAATCAAACGGCACGACGGGGCTATTACCGTAGAGAGCGCACCCGGCAAAGGAAGTACTTTTTGCATCTATATTCCTGAAGTGGAAGCAGGCAGCGGTGTGGTTGTTGAGACCGAACAGGTGCTGCCAAAGGGTACGGAAAGGATTTTGCTCATAGACGACGAGCAAATCGTAGTCAAAACGGAAACCGCAATTTTGGAGCAACTGGGTTATAAGGTTACCCCTGAGACAAATAGTGTGCGTGCTCTTGAAATCTTTCGTTCCGGACCCGGCGAGTTCGACCTGGTTGTTACCGATTACACGATGCCGAAGCTCGCTGGAACAGAACTTTGCAAAGAAATCCGCCAGATTCGATCCGATATACCAATCATCCTCTGTACAGGTTTCAGCGAAAAAGCCACGGCGACGGTTGCCGAAGACCTCGGTGTGGAATTCGTGATGAAGCCATTCTCTATGAAACAAATTGCCGAATTGGTTCGAAAGGTCCTCGGAGCGCAACAATCCTGATTCGGGGGCTACATATGGACATGGTGGACACTAGACACGGATGGACAGCGAATTTCTAAAACACAAAAGACACGGATAGACAGGGATAGACACAGACAGACACGGATGGACACGGATGGAGGAGCGTAGCGCGGCAAATCAAGGGTTGCTGTATGGCTTCCGGCTGCTCAAGCAGAAAGGATTATCACCGGCAGCTTTTGCGTCACTTATGGAAAGGTTGGAAAAACAGGTAAATCAGCCGGGCGCTTTTGCCTATATCTCCTCACACCCCAAGACTGCGGAGCGGGTGCAGCTCGCCCGTGCTGCTGCAACGCCTCAGATGCCCACGCTGCAGAGCGACAAGGTTGATGAGGGCAGGTCCCCTTTGAGTTTGTCAGAAAATGAAATACGGTCTCAATTAATAGGAACATGGTTCGGCGACGAACGTACTAAAAAGGGCGCCAGGCATATGTGGATTACTGAGCGAAAGGAGGATGGGACATACGAAGTGCGTTCCAGACTGACAGAAGTTTCGGGCAAAAAGCAAGACACGGTGGCAGTGGGTAACTGGGGTATTGAAGGAGATATTTTTTTCAATATTCGCACAGGTGTTTTTAAAGGTGACAAGCTGGTCGCCGCTGATCCCGCAAATCCCTATAAGCGCTATAATTTCAGGGTACTAAATCTCACCGGAGACATTTTTGAATACCAAGGGGTCGATTCAAACAACAATATCACTGTCAGGAGGGTGCCGGCAGGCTTTGACTTTTCCGCAGGCATGGAATATTCGGTTTCTCGCGAAGGTTTCACGAAAGAATATACTTATACCTTAACCCGCAGCAATGAAACAAGAGAAGGAAGGATGGAATCAGTTGAAGGGCCGAAAACAAATTTGAATGGGATCGAAGTCTCTACCACTATATTCACAGCCTCGAAATCTGGCGCCGATGCACATTCAACGAAGTACTTTTCGGTCGAAAATGATGAAGGCGTTAAATCCATTGCTCGTCAAGGCCCTTTGGACAAGAGTCCCAAGACTAAGGAACAGGATGCGTGGGACTTAAAATACCCTCTGTTTGCCGGAAGAAGCTGGACGAGTACGGATGAAATAAATTCACTGAAGGAAAAATTCATTGCCCCTGTCACTTGCGTCGTTGAAGCGATGGATGATGTTGTCTCCGTTCCGGCCGGAACTTTCAAAAATTGCATGAGGATAAAAAAATCTTTCAGCGGAAAAGTCAACTTTTGGTCCTATGGAGGCGAAGTCGAGATAACACGGGAAGGTTACTCGTGGTATGCGCCGGACGTTGGCTACATAAAAGGCGTCGATAATATAAAGTGCAGCAATCCCGAACTGGGCGGAGGAGAATCACACGTGGAGATGATATCATACAAGAGTTGAACGAAACCCGGGCAGAACCACCTGGTAGCCTCGTCGTGAGTAAACTCCGGCAATATCGACGCCAACAATTACCTTAAATTTTCGAGTTCTATTTAGCTCATTGCCACTGTTGTCTCACTGTTTGTTTTCTTTGTCCATAACTTCCAACTGCTTCACAAATTTCACCTGCTTTACAAACGCGTCGGTGTCCTGGATTACTCCATGCTCGGTGAAGAGCACTTTGGCGTCCTCAGTCGAAACGACTATAGTGGTTGGAGTGGCTTTAAGACCCATGGAACTCATAATCTCGCGGTTTGGGTCGATCAAAACCGGGAAGGGCGGCTTGAACTGTTTCTTGAATGTCTCCAAACTGGAATTGTCATCGCCGACTGCTATTGCGATAACCTTTACGTCGGCCAAGCCTGAGTCTGTCTGGATTGTTTGGTAGATTTCATTCATTTTCGGGGCGTTGGCTTGGCAGGGCAGGCAGAGCCCGCTCATGACCTCGATAACGACGATCTTCGCCCTTATGTCACCGACTCTAAACTTTTTCATCGCGTCCAGACCAAGATATGTCTGCGTCTGCGCAGAATCCGGGGGCGGGAAGGTGAACTTCACTGGCGACTCTGTTCCACCAAGGTCGGAACAAAAAGCACAACCGGACTGCAAAAAAATGGACGTACAGGCAACAATTAGAAAAACTCCAATCCATCCCGGCTTTTTCATTTCATCTCTCCATAAGATACTGGGTCTGTTTCATGTTTCGCAGTCGATTGCTTTCCGAAGCTTTTTTTTGATCGACTTTGAATTGTTTCACCGCTCGCATATCTTTACTAAATCGCGGTTGCCCCTCCGTCAACCATGATCGTTTGGCCTGTGATGAAATCGGCCCCTTTAGAGCATAAAAACAGGGTCGGATGGGCGATATCGATCGGGTCCGGTATTCTGCCCAGAGGGATGGATTTAACAATCTCTTTCCTTAAATCGTCATTGGACCAGAAAGGTTTGGAGAAGTCTGTTCTAACCATGCACGGCGCCACTGCATTCACCTGGATGTTGAATGGCGCAAGTTCCATGGCAAGGACCTTGGTCATCATTTCGATTCCGGCCTTGGCGATCCCATATATCCCCATGGCCGGTGCGGAGTTCCTGGCGGCTATTGAGGAGATGCTGACAATCTTTCCGGTTTTGTTCTTCCGCATGATTTTTGCCGCCTTTTGAGAGCATCGGAACGTTCCGGTAAGGTTGGAGTCGATAATCTTCTGCCAAAGCGATGGGTCGGCATCCACAACAGATGTGGCAATATTCATTCCCACATTGTTGATCAATCCATCCAGCCGGCCAAAAGTAGACATTGTCTGCTCAAACAGGTTGTCGACGTCCTCAACATTTCCGATGTGCGCTTGAACGGCAAGAAGACGATCGGCTCCCGCCTGGAATGCTTCTTTTGCCGCATCGAGCCCGATTTGTTTGCGGCCGCAGATTACCACCCTGGCATTCTGTTCCAGAAGCAGTTTTGCGATTTCAAGACCGATTCCCCGGCTTCCGCCGGTTACGAGAAAAACTTTGTCATCGAGATTGTAGGACAAATTGCTCATGCTCACCCCCAATGATTGCTGTTCTTAGCGACTATGAAGTTCCTGGAATGCCGAACGTTCATAAATCATACGATATTCAAATCAAAACCCGCAAGAAAAATGCCGATCCGGCAAATTTGGACAATTTGATATGATGGCTGCTTCGGATTCCTAATACGATCAAGGCCGGTTTGAAACCGGTGCAAGCCCTATGTTGATGGGAGGTGGAGATTTCTCCCGAGGTCTTGATCATCACCGCTTCGGAGATGTATGATGCCAGGCGAATGCAAAGAGACACAACCATGTGTAAATAATTCTTTTAATGGCGCAGTGGTGTCGAGAATCGTAGAGGGCGAGAATGGGACGGAAGCTGTCAACCGGAGCATTTAAAAGAATCTTTATAGCCTTGTTGCTCGTGGGTGGATTTCTCCTCCAGGGCAGCTCTTGCTTTGCAGCCGAGCCGGAACCAGCCGGAAATACGGGCCAAATTGAGGCCATAGTTATCCATGTCGATGAATGGGGCGTTTACGTACCCAATCTGATTTTCTATTTCGATACGCAAATGGACAAAAGAAAAATAGAGACATTGAAAAGGGTGGCCAACCGGTTGCGAAATAAGAAGGCACTGATCAGTTATTCTGCGACCGGAGACCTCAGCGAAGACAAACATATCCTGCTTTCGGATATTGTTGCTGCGGGAGAGAAGCCCAAACCGGAGAAACCGGGACGCCAAACGGCTAAACCGCCCGGTGACGTGCAAGGGAAACCGGCTCAAGAACTTTCAGAAGGGAAGGTGCCCCCAAAGGCGATTGTGCCTGCCGAACCGGTCCCGAAACAAACCGCTCCCCGGGAGATAACGCAGAGACTCACAACCGTAGAGCCCGGTCCAATTACAAAGGAGGAAATCAGCGCATTCATAAGCCGTCTCCTTTACCTGAACGGGAGGAAAGACCTGGCGGCCGTAGCGCCATTTTACGCCGACAAAGTGGATTATTATGACCGGGGTATTGTCAGCAGGGATAAGGTCCTGCAGGACTTGAAATTTTATTTCCGAAACTGGGCGGAGATAGATACACGGTTGGATGGCGAGATTGTAATGGCCGGCTTCGAGCCCGAGGTAAGAATAGTGAAATTCATATGCTCTTTTTCAGTCAAAAACGAAAAGAAATCAATAGCTGGAAAAACCGAGAACATCTGGCAGATTCAGAGAATAAACGGTGAGTTGAGGCTGATTGACGTAAAACAGAAGATACTTGGAGGGGAGCCATCCGGTTTATAGCGGCCGTTGCCTGAATCACAGGAACGTCCCCGGGCCAACCTATCAGAAAGATCGTGCACGGAATGTTCTGCAAATAAATGACTCCAGGCTATCCCTGATCTGTCCATGACCACAGGTGTGGCGGCTGGGGACATGCGCCCCCCACACCCCCTTCGCCGCTGCGCGGCTCACTGGGAGTGCGGGGGAAATTTCCCCCGCACTTTTGAGCTTTCGCAATTTGCGGAATTTTGCGCACACAATCCAAGGGTGAGGCGCTATTTTTTGGCCTTTCCGCCGAACTTCTGCATCGCCGCTCGAAATGCATCCTTGCTGTCCTGCGTCTCGCGGATAACTCCCATGTGCGACGAAATCAAGTCCAGAGAACTTCTCAAGTCAGTGCGGCTGCTCTGATAGGCCGCCCGCTTGATCATGCGGTGAACTGCTCTGGGGCCATCGGCAAGCCGCCCGGCAAACTTATAGGTCTCATCCATCAGGTCAGTTTCGGGGTAGACGTGGTTGATCATTCCAATGCGCAATGCTTCCGGGGCACTTATGAAGTCACCCGTCCACAAAAGCTCGAGAGCCTTGCCCATCCCCACCAGCCGGGGCAGGAAATATGCCCCTCCATCGCCAGGCACCAGTCCGACTTTTACGTAACCTTCCGAGAACCGGGCATTGTCCGCGGCAAAGCGGATATCGCACATGAGCGCCATGTCCAGACCTGCTCCGACGGCTACCCCTTTCATGGCTGCAATCACCGGTTTATCGATGTCTTCCAGGGTCAAAGGAATGCGATGAACTTTGTCCCAGAGCAAGTGCTTCATTTCATACGGGCCGGCTTGCATCGGATCGCCTTCAGAGGAGAAATCGACACCGCTGCAAAAGTCGCCGCCCGCTCCCGTGAGCACGATGACGGCCACTTCCGGATCGGTGCGCCATTTCTGGAGGGTTGCCGCCCATTCTTCAATCATCTCGAAAGTAAACGAGTTCTTCTTTGCAGGACGGTTCAGCGTGATGGTTCCAATACCGTTTTCTTTCTTTGTAAGCAGTTCAGACATGAGATTTACCTCCGGCAAATGAACACTTATTGGTTCGGTTGGACCTTTTCGTAACTTAAAAGACGATGGTGAGTCCGCAAATTCCATTTTGTCCGCTATGCCCGCAGGGTACGACCAAACTGGAATGCAGTCAATCGTGAGGCGCTTCGTTCGATGCATTTTTGTTTGATGGTGGTAAATTGTTCATGAGATACGTTCTGAGCATTCCAATGAATGTAACGGCCCAGGCTATCAATGCGGGGTAGATGAGAAATCGTGGAATATGGAGCAAGAATTCCATGCCTGTGATATTGGACAATTGAAAGGTGCAAACGGTACAGATGCCGAGGGGGAATACCATTGCCCAGTCCTGTGGATCATAGGAAAAGGCGCCGGGCCGGGCAATGTATCGCCATGCGTCCAGCAGCAGCAACAAAGGGATCCACCATGTCGCTATCGACCAGAAAAAGAGCGTAAACCCCATGATGAATGGGAAGAGTCTTTCCAAAAAGGTCGACCAGGGGCTGCTCATGACGAGCATAGCTCCGGCAAGCGTTGTTATTGCAGCCTCGCCCATATTGATCCAAACCTTTCTGTGATATAAGAGATCAACGCTTGAAGGCGAAAATTGGCAAGAAAGAGGGCAGGAGGATAGGGGAGTCTACAATACCTGGAACCCGATTTGCCGCTCGGCAGTTAGCGACATTCCTTGAGCAGCAGGTGAGAAATATGGCGAAGCAGGAAGATCTCTTAAAGAAATACATGGATAAGAACAACAAGGAAGGCTCGATTAAAGTGATTTTCGAGCTGCTCACCGCTCGGGCCCGGGAGAAGAATTTCCAGGAGGCAGAGGCCCTGCGCGACCTGATTTTCGAAATTGATCCATTTGCGTTTTCCGAGATAGTTCGTTCAGGCGATATTATTGAAGAGGAGAAAAGTCAGGTTATCAACAAGAGCCACCGTGAAGTTTGGACCAAGCTCTACGATGATTTGAGCGTCGAAGAGGCGAACACGTTCTATTTTGCTTTGGAAAATGCAGTTTATGAAGCCGGTGCAACCATTTTCGAACAAGGGGAGCACAAACCCCGGCTTTATTTCATAAACAGCGGCCGACCCAAACTGATCTATTCTCGAGAGGGTGTGGAGGTGTTCCTGAAACTGGTAGAACCCGGCCAACTCGCAGGACAGGAGACATTTCTTCTCGATACGGTTTGTACTACCTCAATGATAACGCACTCCAGGGTCGAATTGAGTTTTCTGGATACCAGCATACTAAAAAGATGGGCGACCGAATTTTCGGTGCTCGAATCCAAACTGCGCAGTTTTGCAATGCGGTCCGAGAATACAACCGACTTGCTCAAGGCAAAGCGGTTGGACCGCCGCGCCCAGAAGCGCCTGAAAGTATCAGGAAGGGGGATGATGCAGTTGGTGAATTCGTCCGAAAATCCAGTCGGAGAACCTCTGACCGTTGAGATGTGCGACATATCACGGGGTGGTTTGTGTTTTTACCTGCGGATCACGAAAAAAGAGACAACCGGCCTACTCCTCGGACAGAGACTGACAATCAGCTATCTCCATCCTCCACTGGATTCAGCCGGGTCCATGGGCCAGACCGGCATCATTGTAGCCGGCAGGTTTAACCCTTTTACAGATTCAACCATTCGTGTAAAATTCGACAGGCCGATAAGCCCGAAAATAATCGATGAATTCCAACGGCAAGCCTTTTCCAGGGAATGATTGGTTCCCCTGGGTCAGCATATATTTATAACATTTCAATTTTTAGGGATCGGAGTGCCATGGATTCTGTAAAGGTGTATGCTGTTGGCAAAGAAAAGGCTGACGTAATATGCTCATCATGCAACACGGTCAATGTCATTTCAGTTGATACAAAAATGTCTCAGAATTGCGAGATCGAATGTATCTGCGGAAATAAAATTCAGGTAATTTTTGAGAAGAGGAGATCCTTTCGAAGAAGTGTTTTAATCACCGGAACTTGCTATTCCAAGAATGATCCCCCGGAAGGCACAACGGTCAAAATTTCAAATTTATCCAAAACCGGAATCCTATTTCTGAAGGATACCGGGGAGAAACCCGAACTAAACGAGAAGATTCAGTTGCGCTTTAGACCTAAGTTGACCTGCAACGTTCTTAGATGTACTGCATTGGTTAAACATGTTGTTGGAGACAACGTTGGAGCAATATTTCTAAACCTGGATTTGAATGCACAAAAACTTATCACCTCTTGCGTTCGGACTTGAATACCTCTACTTCAATCCGCTTGTGTGGGAGAGAATGTGAGATCGAAGCTGTCCTTCAAAGCACTCTGGATTCCACCTCGATTTTTGCCTGATACCAATTTGCGTTCAAGACGGGCGGGGATAAACCCAGGGATAAACCCCGCCCCTACAATGGATTTGGCGGGGTTCGTAGGGGAGGGCTTTATGCCCTCCCGGTCCAGAATGCCAATAAGTAAGAAAAGGCAAGGAAGCGTGTGGATAAGCGGAGTATGTGATCCTTATCAACCACTAGAAGTAAAATATCAACTGACCCGCAAATGTCTTAAAATATTAACTGATCATAATTGGCCCGTCATAATACAGACACGTTCTCCTTTGGTGTTGAGAGATTCGGATATCATTAGAGAAGTACCTGATATTGAAGTTGGCTTTTCCATTACCACAGCAGACGATAGTATCAGGAAAGTATTTGAACCATATGCACCACCCATAGAGGAGCGGCTAAGAGCACTTGATGAATTGCATCGGGTTGGGATTAGGACTTATGCTATGATTGCGCCCATTCTTCCAGGAGCCGAACTTCTGGCAAAAGCTCTGGAAGGAAAAGTTGACTACATCATGATTGACCGTATGAACTATAACTATGCTGATTGGGTTTATACGAAATACGAATTGCAGGATAACCTTTCTGAGGATTTCTTTTACAGGACCAGCCGCGAGCTTGCCGATGAGTGCTTGAAGTCGGGAACGGACTGTCGTTTGGTCTTTTGAGGGGTTATCCAATTGCTCCCCATGGATTTTGCCTGAGTTCAAACTGCGTTTATGCTATCGATCAACTGCCGGAGCCTGCCGTATTCCCTGTGGTTGAAGTCGACGACCAATCGGGGTAAATGACTTATACCGGGTTCATCGGCTTCTTCCGGGAGGGCTTCGGAATCAAAGAGATCCCCACCGTTTAGCAGAATGTCAGAGTATTGCGCTTTCAACTCCATAACCTTTTCTCGATAGAGCGGCGAATTGAGGCGAATGATAAGCCTATCACCTACGAATCTCAAGCTATGATATCTTCTGTAGAAACGAGCGAGGATTTCGACTGCGTCGTCCACCGACTGCACGATATCGAAGAGTCTGAAGTCTGTCTCGTTGATATAACCTCTGGCAGCCAGTTCCTGCTCGACATAATGCTTCCAGTGCGACCAGTAGGTGCCGCCCGGTTCATCAATTAGAACCAGAGGCATAGGATAACGTTTTCCCGTTTGCATCAGGGTAAGCACTTCCATGGCTTCGTCTTGAGTTCCGAACCCTCCTGGAAAGAGCACCACCGCGTCGGCTTCCTTGATGAAGGCGACTTTTCTGCTGAAGAAGTACTTGTAGTTTATACTGCGGGGACTGCCTTCGAGAATGTGGTTGGGCTGATTCTCAAAGGGCAGCCGGATGTTCACCCCAAAGGAATGCTCCGACCCTGCCCCTTCATTTGCCGCCTGCATAATTCCAGGGCCGCCGCCGGTGATCACCATATATCCCGCCCCTGCCAGCTTTTCGCCCAGTTCGCGAGCCATCTGATAGATGGTATTGCCGGATTCTGTACGGGCAGAACCGAATATCGTCACCTTCTTTACAGCTCGATAGGGACCGAAGACCTTGGCGGTGAATCGCATCTCCTTCAGGGCCGAATTCATAAGCTTGATATCTGCTTTTTGAGAATCCTCCTGCCCTGCCTTGAGGGCTGTAAGGATCATTTCACGTACATATGCGGGATAACGAACTCCCCTTGCAAGCTCTATCAATTGGTCGATGATTTCGTCCACCAAACCGTTATCGCGGGAAAAGGTGAGCTTTAGGGGATGAGAGTGTTCATTTGGATTGGTTCTCATAATCGATCAGCTAACTCCTTGAAATTTTAAGCAATGAATGGACCATGGATTCATTGCTTAGTATCAATCTACCACTTTAATAATGCTTTGGCCATGTGTCATTATAATTCCTGTTTTGTTACATCTCTGCATCTCCATCTGGACCGGCTTTACGGCCCACGGTTTTGAATGCGCTTATCTCTTTTGATTTCGGCGCCGGAAGCGACGTTATTCAGCAATGGGGAAGCCGGCGATGATTATTCTTGAGAAAGAAGCACCTCCCGGATCGTGCAATCCGGAAGGTGCTCAATTGATGGAATAATGAAAATCGGTTATTTCTTGTAGCTGTACCAGCCTTCACCCGTCTTCTGGCCGAACTTGCCTTCGGCAACCTTCTTCACAAGGCTGGGTGACGGAAGGTCTGCCCTGTCGCCGGTTTCATAAAAATGGCTCATCGCAATATCGTAGGACAAGTCTAAGCCGGTCAGGTCATTGAGGCGGAAGGGACCCATTGGATGGCCGGCGCCATAGACACAGGCCTTGTCGATATCCTCAAAAGAAGCTACGCCCATTTCAAGCATCCACTGAGCTTCTCTGCCAATCACGCGGAAAATACGGTTCAGGAGGAAACCGTCCACTTCTTTCCTGACATGGGCAGCCACCTTGTCGATCTTCTTGCAGAAGTCGAGCATACATTGCGCCGTTTCGTCCGAGACATGAGGACCCTGGACTACTTCGACGAGCTTCATGACCAACGCAGGGTTAAAGAAATGGAGGTTGCAGACCTGCGAAGGACGTTTGGTGACGTCGGCGATGCGGGAACTGACAATGTAAGAGCTGTTAGTGGCCAGAATGGCCTTTGGCGGACAGAATTTGTCCAGATCGGCAAAGAGTGTTCGCTTCAGGTCGATTCTTTCCAGGATCGCCTCGATAACCAGATCGGCATCCTTAGTGGCTGTCTTCAGATCGCCTGTAAAAGAGATAAGACTGCGGGCTTTTTTCGCGGCATCTTCCGTTAATTTTCCCTTCTGGACACGCTCCGGCAGGTATTTATCGACAAATTGTTCGGCCTTTTGGAGCACCGCCGGGATGACATCGGTGCTGACCGTTTTGTAGCCGTAAAGGGCGCACTGCAGTGCAATCTGATGACCCATGTTCCCAGCACCAACAACTGTTACATTCTTTATTTCATCAACTTTCATTTGCATTCTCCTCCCACTTTTCTCTTAGATCTCGTTGATAGGTTTATGGTTACATAAGAAACCCCGGCCAATCCTTTTACGAGGTTTATTTGGCAGCTTTGGCAGCTTGCCCGGCCGGCTTCTTTGCGAGGGCTTCCCTGTCTCCGCCGCTCATGCCGGCGATGTATCTTACCAGCTTCTTGCGTGATTCGATGTCGTACTGGGTCGTAATTGCAATCTGTTCCATGATGGGCGAACCGCCGCCGTGGTAGCCGCCGACATTATGGATGCCTCCCTTTGCCGAACAGAGAACGTCACCCAGATAGCGCCAGAATTGGGCCTGATCCTCCACGGGCATGTTCGGATTGCGTTTCGTATATTTCATAAGCAGATCGCCGGTTTCAGGATTCAAGAAGTCCTTCTCATACGGGAAGGTGGCCGTAACGCCACCGGAGATGTCGCACAGAATCTCCGCCTCACGGTAGACATTCTCGCCCGACAGGCACCGGCCCACATTGCAGTATATCGAATGAGGAATGTATGAACCGGGACCGTAGGGTACTAGGCCTTTTCCCGGCATATACACCTGGGGGCCGCCCAGATCCGATGCCGTATAGCCGGCTGCGTAACCCAGTTCGATAACCATGATGAGTTCCGCCAGCTTTTCACGAACATGGGGTTGCTTGTGAACATTGTTCACCTCGGCTGCCAAGGCCGCCGCGCCCAGAACCACGTCTCCGATAGCGGGCTTGCAACCCGAATAGGAATGACGGTGGAACAGGGCGAACAAGAGGGCGTTCATGCCTCCGTGCATCCACTCACCAGCCATGAAAACCCTCTCCCAGGGTACGAAGCAGTTGTCAAAGAGCATGTAGGAATCAGTCGAGGCCGGCATGTGTCCCCGTTTGAAGTGCTCTCGCGGCCTGAACGCATGGATCGTAACGACCTGTTTCAATCCATCCCAATCTCCGGGAACGGCGAAGGCCACGGCATACTTCTTGTCCTCTTCACGCAGAGCGCGGGTTGGAACGACAAGGATTTCGTCGGAAACGGACGCTTCGGAAATATGCATCTTGCATCCTTCAACGACGATGCCGTCTTTGAGTGTTTCCTTAATATGCACATAGGCGCCCGGATTGGGCTGGTCGGCGGGCCGGAGCATCCGGTCCCCCTTCATGTCCGTCTGGGCGCATGCGGCTATCATGTCTTCGGCCTGAAAACGCAACAGCCATTTCTTGAAATTCTCATGGTACTGGGTGGCGCCTTTATTCTGCCTGTCCGCTTCGTAGGAGACATTGTAGATAGCATTGGTGGCGTCGCATCCCATACAGCGCTGGATGCAGCCGCCGACCTTCTGGCAGAGCATGCGGGTCATGTCCTGTTTTTTATGAAGGTCTTCCTTGCTCTGATGGACATGGGTAAAGCGATTGATCCTCTCTCCCGTGAGATGGGATATAGCCGTCATCAGATCCTGATTCTCGGGCTTGGCCGCCTCTTCGTAAGTCGTCCCGATGTTATTGATGCAGTCCATCTGCATCTCGTCGGTTCGGTCGATCTTCTCGCCGTTGAAGTAGATGTTCCGCTTCATCTTGGTCAAGCTTTTGGTGTAGTCTTCCTTGGTTCTCATTGTTTGTCTCTCAACCTCATTATCGTTCTCGTTTTAGCGCTGCAGATTTTCGATAACCGTGGCTACGCCGAGTCCGCCGCCGCAGCAGGAACTGAAGAAACCGTATTTTCCTCCTCTTCGGATAAGCTCTTTCATCGTGAAGAGACAAATACGGGCCCCGGACGCGCCGTTGGGATGACCGAACGCAATAGCGCCGCCGTTGGGATTCCAGTTCTTTTCCATATTGATCTTCTCGCCCATCTGGTTCTCGAGTTCCTTGATAACAGCGAGATTCTGAACCGCAAAGGCCTCGTTGCATTCCATAACTTCCATGTCGGAAAGCTTCAGGCCGGCCCGCTTCAACGCCTGGGGGACCGCGTAGGCAGGCGCGATGCCCATGATCTTGGGATCGACGCCGTAATCGCCGCCGCTCACCCATTTGGCCATCGGCTTGTACCCCAGTTCGAGCGCCTTCTCTTTGGTCATCATGAGCACGAAAGCCCCCCCGTCATTGCGTCCCGATGCGTTTCCGGCCGTAACCGTCCCGGTCGGCAGAAATGCCGGCGGCAGCTTGGCAAGGGCTTCCATCGAGGTTTCACGGGGATGTTCGTCAACCTTGAATTCGATCGGAGGGGTCTTTTTCCCTGTGGGGACCATGACCGGCACGATCTCATCGACAAAGTAGCCGGCATCGATGGCTTTCTTTGCAAGATACTGGCTCCTGAAACCGAATTCATCCTGCGCCTGCCTGGAGATGTTGTACATCTGCTGCAGGGCTTCGGCCGTAAGTCCCATGTTCGAGGTAGCGGGATCCTTCGTTGGAGAAAGGGATCTCTGGACCGGCATGGGAGGGAGCAGCTTGAACGGCTCGGTTGCCATTGAGAATTTGACGGTTGCCTGGCTGTAAGATTCCGAACCACCCGCAATGACGACGTCCGCTTGATTCGCAATGATCCGCCATGCTGCGTGGTTGATACTGTCAATGGCCGATCCGCACTGCATCTCGACATAAGACGACGCAACGGACAACGGCAGTCCGGCGGCGAGGCATATCCAGCGCGCCGGATTCAGAGCGGACGTTGCGTGAAGTGCCGCCCCCATAAATAACGTGTCCACGTTTGCCTTCTCGGTGATCTTGGTTTTTTCCACCAGCCCTTTCAGAGCCAGTCCGCCCAGTTCTTCCATTGTAAAATTTCGCAGTGTACGTCCCAGTGTCCCAAATGCGGTCCGTGCACCGTCAACAATCACCACTTCTCTTGTGCTCATAGAAAATTTCCTCCTTCTTAGTCTGTCCGTTGCTGTATCCGTTTATTCATCTATTGCGCCGCCATACATCCTTTTCCATGGATCGTATCGATCTGACAGAAATTGCAGTTCATATCCCGGGCCAGCAGCATGACCCGGGTGAAATGGCACTTGACAATCTGAGAAAGGACGAAGCCCATGGAAACCTTTGTTGTGAAAATTGGATCATGCACCCATTTTTCGCATAATCCAAGAAAAAAAAAGAAACAATGAAGAAGTTTTATAAGTTCAAATCCTCTCGATATGGATCACATAAAGTCGAGATCCGGAAGCACAAAGACGGTCGCGGTAACCTTAAGTACTCTGCTCGAAGTGTAATCGATCAAAAGGAAACAGAGACGATGCGGACTTCAGGCAAAATCCTGTAATTTCAGTTTAAAATGGAATTATTCCCGGCCACAAATCGTTAGTTGTTTACAGTTTCTCCCATGACGATCGCAACGGAGTATACTTACTCGGATTGGATACCTGCCCGCGGGACCTCTGTTTTCAGTCCCCTGGCAATTCCAGCGCCTAGCGGTTATCCGTGCGTCGCGACAACAGCGTTCGGCTCAATCACTTGCAAGGGACGCACCCAGCCGTCCGTTATTTGGATAAGTAATGAATATCACAAGATAATAGGCTTGATTGATTTAAGGCGAATCAGAGTGGATCGAAGGAAATGATTCGCTTACCGGATGGCCCAACAGCACCTATGAGGGGTTAGATGGTTTGGGAGCGTCAGCATGGATTCACTAAGACAAATCGAAGCATTTGATGCTCTATGAAGCATTTCAGCCAAACATTTTTGAAGTCTTGGTATGAAAGAGATTTTGATGTGAATAATGCCTCAACAGCGGAATCATGTGAGACCTAAATTCTGTGCATTTCTGCCATCTATCCTGCAGAGTCTTGTCGCAACGGGGCAAGCCTCTGGTTGGATCTCAGGGGGGGGCGCTGTCCAGCGTCGCCATCTGTTCGGGATGTGGCGTTCGCCGGCTACCGCCGGGGCAGGGATTAACGCTTCCATCTTCGAGAAATCCTCTGCCGTAAGGACCAGATCAAGCGATTCCGGGGCTTCTTGCACGCTGTACCGTCTGCGGGCGCCGACGGGCGGAACACATTGTGAGATCGGGCGGCGGGCCCAGCCTGCAAGAAAAGCATTATGTGCAGAGAACCTTCCGCACCGGGAATGCCTTCGCGATTTTGGCGCCATAAAAACCGGATTTACCGAACTGAAATTCTCAAGCGGGCTTCTATATGCAAATCTACTAAGCATACTCCAAACGCGTGACGAAGAGATTGCCGTCACCAATCTTTCCAGTGAGGGCCGTGTTTTGGATCGTTTTCACCGCCTCTTTACCCTGCTCATCGTTGACTGATATCGTGAGCATCAAATCGGGTTCGAAATTAACCTTGTATGAGGCGCCACGATACGTCTCGATGTGTCCCTCCTGTCGTCCGAACCCTTTCACCTCGAAAACGGTCATCATCTGGACACCGATCTCCAATAGTGCTTTTCGAACTTCTTCCAGTTTGAACGGCTTTATGATGGCCTCTATTTTTACCATGCTCATTCTCCTTCTTTCCTTGTTTGAATTGCGAGCTTATTAATGGTGTTTGAGTAAACCCTGTAACCAAGGTAGCAATTTACTTGCCAACAACTCTTGTGTCGGCTTTGGGAGCAGTTTGGAAGGTTTTTACTGCCAGGATGAGTTCAAAATGTGGAAACTAATTGACACAAAATAGTATCAAAGGTGGGACAAAATAAACAAAATCGCACCATATTTGTGTGAAAAATCATCCGGATTGTGACCAGCTCCTGGGTCAAACGGGTCCCATTGACTTATCTCTTGCGCGTTCGATTGTGAAATCGTATTGTTTTGCGGGCTTTGGTGTTGCACATGAAGCAGAACAAGAATTCTATTGATAAAATCCGGATGGAATCTAGCTATGGGGAGGAATAGCGTGGAGAACCTGATTGAAAGGGCGGCCAAAGAATTAGTTGACTCGATATATGCCATTGCCCTAACCGGGGCCGGCATTTCAACTGAGTCAGGCATTCCTGATTTTAGGGGGCCTTCAGGTATTTGGAGCAAGGATCCCGAGGCGGAAAGAAGGGCCTATCTTAGCTACGAGAGGTTTCTGGAAGACCCCAAAGCATGGTGGGAAGAGAGATTAACCAGTCCGAACTTATTGGGAAACTTGGAAAAGGCTATGCCAAACTCCGGCCATTACTCTTTGGCTGGTCTAGAAAAAATGGGTATCTTGAAGTCGGTGATAACTCAAAATATCGATGGGCTTCACGAAAAAGGCGGAACGGAAAACGCCGTAGAATATCACGGCAGCGTTTTGAAGTTAAGATGCACTGACTGCCATTCAAGATTTCCCAGCCATGCATTTGATTTGGCAAAACTCTTGCGGGAAAATCAACTACCCCCCCATTGCCCTGGATGCGATGGCATTCTAAAAACTGATGTAGTCTACTTTGGGGAGCCAATCCCTTCGGATGTTGCCCACAGAAGCCTTGAAGAAGCCTCGAAATGCGACCTGATGCTGATCTGTGGGACCTCGGCTGTGGTTTATCCCTTTGCTAACCTGCCAAGGATAGCGAAGCAGCGAAAAAGGGGGGAGCTAGAAAAACCGAAAGCGGTTTGCATGCAGTAGAAGAATTCCCTGTGACCATAATAGAGATAAACGCCGAGCCGACACCCCTAACTGCAAAGGGACTCTCTGATTACCTGATCCAAGGAAAAACGGGCGAAATTTTGCCGAAGATTTTAGAGAGAGTGAAAAAGCTTAAACAACAGGGGTAGCGCAAGATCTTCCGGGGAGTCGGATATGCAGGACGAAGCCAAGACCAAAGAGCAACTCATAATCGAATTACATGAATTGCGTAAGCGGGCTGAATTGGAGAAAGACCAAGAGGAGCAGAAGCGGGCGGAAGAGGCGTTGCTCGAGAACGAAGAAAGACTCCGACAGATCATTGACCTGGTGCCACACATGATCTTCGTGAAGGACTGGGATGGGAAATTCCTGCTGGTAAACAAAGCGGTAGCTGAGACCTTGAACTCGAGTCTCAGTACTATCCCCGGAAAATATCATTCCGACTTTCATCCCTACGATAGAGAACTTCAAAAGATATTACAGGATGACCGGGAAGTCATGGCGAAGGGAGAAACCAAGTTCATTTCAGAGGAACCCTATACCGACGCCCGAGGCAACCTGCGTTTCCTGCAAACCACCAAGGTCCCTTTCCACCTCTCTGGCTATAAAACGCCGGCGGTGCTTGGCGTTGCCATCGACATCACGGAACGGAAAAGATCGGAAGAGGCCCTCCAAGCTGCCCAAGAACAATTGAAGGGAATCATCGAATTTCTCCCTGACGCTACATTCGTGATTGACAGCGGAGGGAAAGTGATCGCCTGGAATCGGGCAATCGAAGAAATGACCGGAGTGCCGAAGGAGAAAATGATTGGAACGGGTGATTACGCTTATGCCGTTCCGTTCTATGGAGAGCGGAGACCTATATTGATCGACCTTGTCATGAAGAGCATTAAAGGACATATTGACCTTTGCGCTTTAATTGAACAGAATGACAAACTGCTGAATGGTGAGGTTTTTGTCCCCAAGATTTACGGAGGAAAAGGCGCATACCTATGGGGAACGGCATCACCCCTTTTTGATATGAATGATGAGCTGATCGGCGCGGTTCAGGCTATCCGGGACGTAACCGAGCGGAAGCGGATCGAGTCCTCGCTGCTTAAAAGAGAGGCGGACCTGGAGGAAAAGGCTCATCAGCTTGAGGAGATCAATACGGCGTTGAAGGTCCTTCTCAGGCGAAGAGAGGAAGATAAGAAGGACCTGGAGGAAAGCCTGCTCACCAACGTGAAAAAGTCCATTCTACCCTTTTTGGAAAAGCTCAAAAAGACTCGTCTGGATCAGAATCAAGAAACATATCTCAGGATTGTTGAATCCCAACTTGTTGAAATCATCTCACCTTTTCTAAAAATTTTGTCGTCAAGATTTACAAATCTCACGCCGATGGAGGTTAGAGTGGCCAAACTTATAAAGGAAGGGAGGGCAAGCAAGGAAATTGCCGAAATCCTCGGGGTTGCGGAAAAGACGATCCTGACCCACCGCAACAATCTGCGAGCAAAGCTCGGGCTGAGAAATGAAAGGGTCAACCTTCGTTCCTACCTTATGAGTCTAACGTAATATGTAGTTCTTCTACTTAGTATCTACTTCATCTTTCATTATCAGGTCATTCCTTATTCCTGCCGACTTATTTACCCGAAGCTGCATGACAGAAATTTGGACCGGCTCGACCAGCCATTCTCCGCGTGAGGGACTATGATCGCGGGCAATAACCGGAATGTCTTTAGGTCGAGGCATCGAATTACTGTGAACTTGGACTCAGGGATTCATCTTGACGAAGATTCTTAGTTGGCCGGTTGCATTGCTTCACAGGCTGCGGGGAGAAGTAATCTCGGAGAATGGGTGGCGGGATACTCTACTGGAGCTGGGAAGCGCCCTGGAATCATTGGGGAATTCCACAGAAGGGGAGTTTCTTTCCATAGGAGAAAACCTGCAGGGTTTTTATCAGCGTGCCGAAGAGATCTCGAAGATAGCCGCCTCGGTTGCCGGTCTTATGTCCGGGGAAGAACTGGGGGCCGTTATCGAAGGCTTTCGTAATGTTATCGAGAAAATGAAACGGCTTGAAGGCGAGTCCAGGCGCAATACCCGCACTCTTCGAGAAGTATTGGAAAACCTTGCTCATCTTAATCATGAAGTGGAAGGTTTTCACAAAACCATTTTGAATCTGCGGGTCTTATGCGTATCCACAAGGATTGAGAGCGCCCGGCTCGAAGATGGGGACGCCGGGTTCGAGGCGCTGGCCGATGAAGTGGGAAAGCTGTCTTTAGAGATTGCAAACCTGTGTTTTCAACTTCTGGCGAGCTCTGAATCCTTAAGCCGGCTGATCGGGCAGACCCTTTCCAGGGTTTTGGACCTGGAAGCCACTCAGCAAACCCGGGCCGGCATCGTTGTCGACAAAACCATGTCGAGTCTCGAGTCCATAGTGGAAAAACACGGCCTATCCGCCGAGGCCGCAGGACAGGTTTGCGCCCGCTATGAAGCAATCTCCCAACGGATCGGGGAGATCGTCTCGTCAATGCAATTTCATGACATTACCCGCCAGAGGATTGAACACGCACAGCAAGCACTCGCAGGCCTTGGTCCCCATGACCGGTTAACAGGAGAACACATAGGCTTTCCATTTGGCTGGAACAGCAGACGGATGCGCCTCAAGGGCAGGGAGGAACATAGGCTTCTGGCGGCAGACGTCTCCGGTCTGCAAATAGCCCAACTCGATCACGCCAGGGAGGAACTGGTCTCTGCCGTGAATAACATCCTGGATAATCTCTTAGCCCTGGCAAACCTCGTCGAAGAAATGGCGCAGGAGACCTCGAAAATGGCAGGCGCGGCCGATGAAACCGGACAATCGTTTCTCACCGGTGTCGAGGCCGGTTTTTGTTCCGTTACCTCAAATCTTAAGACCTATGGCGAGACCGGCCATGAGTTGTGCCTGGCAATGGGATCTGTGGGCGGGATGCTCGAGGAGATGTCGGCACACGCGGGCAACATGGAAAAAATCGGAGAAAAAATCAAGATGATTGCTCTAAACGCCACCGTCAAAGCCTGCCGCATCGGTGAGCAAGGTGCAACACTGGCCGTTTTGGCCGAAGCGATCCATCAACTCTCGGTTGAAACCCGCCGGCGGACGGAAAATGCGAGTGAAGCTCTGCGTTCCATCACTTTGGCGTCCGAGTCCCTGTGTACTGCTGTTAACGCAGACGGAACAGATCAGGGAGGCGATTTGGCGTTTGTTGGTGAGGAATTGAAAACCCAGTTGCAGACCCTGCAAAATGTCAATCAAAGCATCGTCTCCCTGCTTACGCGAATGAATCTTGACGGCTGCAGCCTTTGCGAAGACATCCGAAAAACGGTTGATGAAGTGGGTGTGCATCGGCGGGTTGACGAGGTGATCGGCCGCGTTGTGTCAGGCCTGGGGGAGATCGTGTCTTTCCTGCAATCGAAGGAGGCGGCTGAGAGCCAGGCAGACAGCGCGGAGCGCATGAAGATCCTGGAATCCGCGTATACCATGCAGGGAGAGCGTGACGTGCACTATCAGGCAAAGCCAAATGGGGTAATAGTAAACCCCCTTACCACCATCGAGGCGGAAAATGAGGCGCCTGAGAGCGGCGCGAACAAGGCAGATGAAGAGGATCTGGGGGACAATGTCGAGCTCTTTTAAGCAAATGCCTGTCCAAATGGGAGAAGAAGGCGATGGATGTTGAGACGATGCGGTCTGATGAAAAGATCGTTCTGAGACTTAAGGGCAGTTGGACCATAGAGCGCGCTAACGAACTGAAGCAGACGTTGGCGGACGCTTTGAACAGCGGCGAGCGTATCGTAATTGATCTCGAAGGGCTAACGGAGCTGGACCTGTCTACCATGCAACTATTCTGCTCGACCCACCGGACATCTTTGAGAGTGGGCAAGCACGTGGCATTTCACGAGAAAAAATCCGAGACCTTCAAACGCATGGCGCTCGATACAGGGTTCGTGCGCACTATCGGCTGCCATAAGGACCCCGGTAAGAGCTGCTTATGGACAGGAGGAGGTTGGAAATCATGAGCAAGATCATTATGGCCGTAGATGATTCCGCCAGTATGCGCCAGATGGTGAGCTTCACGCTCAAACAGGCCGGCTATCAGGTGGTGGAGGCCACGGACGGCAGGGACGCCTTGTCAAAGCTTGACGGGTCTGGCGTTCACATGGTGCTGACCGACCTCAACATGCCCAACATGGATGGGATTGAACTGATTCGAAGCGTACGGGCAAATTCTTCCTGCAAGTTCATCCCCATCGTGATGCTGACCACCGAGTCCCAGGCGGAGAAGAAGCTGGAGGGCAAAGCGGCCGGAGCAACCGGATGGATTGTCAAGCCCTTCAAGCCCGAGCAACTTCTGGCAGTAGTGAGGAAGGTGCTGGGATGATTGAATCTCAAAGAGAAGCCTACAAGGCGGAAGCCTACGAACTACTCGCCGAACTCGAAACGTCCCTGCTGGCTTTGGAGGAAGATCCCTGCGACACGGAGCTGATCGGCCGCGTGTTTCGCGCTCTGCACACGATCAAGGGGTCTGGAGCAATGTTTGGCTTTGATGACATTGCAGCGTTCACACACGACGTCGAGACCGTTTTTGACCTGATCCGCAATCACAAACTGTGCGTGAGCAAAACGCTCGTTGATTTGACCCTGCGGGCTGGAGACCAGATACGCGGCATGCTTGAGGGTTCAGAGGGCGGGGCAATGGCCGCTACATCCGGGGCCGGCGAGATTACGAACGCACTCAGGCAACTCATTCCCCAACCTGACAATCCTGCCGGCCAGGTTTTGCAAACAGCATTGCCGGCAACTGATGATGAACAGGTCGAAAAGACCTACCGGATCTTTTTTCGTCCGGACCGCGAAATCTTTTCAAGAGGCGCCAATCCTGTCCTTCTGCTCTATGAACTGCGGGAGTTGGGGGAGTGCAGTGTGGTTGCCCAGACCGAAGCCGTCCCGGCATTGGAGGTCATCGACCCCGAACAATGCCACATCTCGTGGGACATTATCCTTACCACCCGGCGCGGGGTCGATGCCATAAAAGATGTATTCATCTTCATCGAGGATGAGTGCGAGCTTGCGATTGAAGTAATCGATGAGTCGGGTCCCGAAGACGATGACGCACCTCCGAGAAAGATCGGGGAGATATTGATCGATCGCGGCCTCGTGTCGCAGGAAAACCTGCAGGAAGCGCTTTGCGCTCAAAAGCGGGTTGGAGAGCTGCTGGTCGATAAGGGGCTGGTCGAACCAAGCAGGGTCGAGTCCGCCCTGGCTGAACAGGAACACATGCTGGCCGTTCGCAGCAAGTATCGGAAAGAGGAACAGGCTTCGAGCGTGAGGGTGCCTGCGGAAAGGCTCGATGCTCTGGTCAACCTGGTGGGGGAAATGGTGACGGTACAGGCCCGCCTCAGCCAGACGGTTGGTTCTATGGACCATGCGGGACTGCTCTCGATATCCGAGGAAGTGGAACGGCTCACCGCCGAGCTTCGCGAAAACACCATGAGCATTCGGATGCTGCCCATCGGGACGACGTTCAGCAAATTCAAACGGCTGGTTCGCGATCTGTCCGGTGAACTCGGTAAAGATGTTCAGTTGGTTACCGATGGAGGGGAGACAGAGCTTGATAAGACAGTGATCGAGCGCCTAAACGATCCTCTCGTGCATCTCATAAGAAACTGCATCGATCACGGCATTGAACCGCCGGGGGTTAGAGAGGCTGCCGGTAAAGCGGGGCAGGGGACCGTCCATCTATCGGCAATGCATTCGGGCGCCAACGTGCTGATCCGTGTAACGGATGACGGCGCAGGCCTGGACGCCGATGCGATCAGGTCCAAGGCCGTGGAAAAGGGGTTGATGGCAGCCGAAACCGAACTCTCTGAAAAGGAAATCTTTTCGCTGATTTTCGCCCCGGGTTTTTCCACCGCGCAGCAGATTACCAGCGTCTCGGGCCGCGGTGTCGGAATGGACGTGGTGAAACGCAGTATCGATGCTCTGCGTGGTTCCATAGAGGTCAGCAGCCAAAAGGGCACGGGGACGACCATCACTCTCAAACTGCCTCTAACCCTGGCGATCATCGATGGATTGCTGGTCGAAGTCGGGGATGGGCGATACGTCTTGCCGCTCTCCGTGGTGGAGGAGTGCGTGGAATTGACGCGCGAGGATGTCGCAGGAGCACACGGGCGCCACATTACCCACGTCCGAGGCGAAATCGTCCCCTACATATTGCTGCGCGAGAGTTTTTCGATCGACGGCAAAGCGCCCGAAGTCCAACAGATCGTGATCACCGAATCCCCGAGTGGGAAAGTTGGCTTTGTGGTCGATAAGGTCATCGGGGAGCACCAAACGGTCATCAAGAATATGGGCAGAGTCTACCGCAACGTGGACGTGATCTCAGGGGCGACAATCCTGGGTGACGGGACGGTGGCGCTCATCATGGATGTCCCCAAACTGGTGCAGGGTGTCGAAGCACGGGAATCTTTGATGCATTAGCAGACAGGAGCAGCGAGCATGGCGTTCACCTATTTTCTAAGAGACCTGCAAACCTTGGAACGTGTAGTCGAACACGTGATCCCGTACACATCGGGCCGCAGCCGCGTGCATGTCTGGGATGCCGGATGCGCCATGGGACAGGAGCCCTATTCCCTGGCCATGCTGTTTGCCGAAAACATGGGACGCTTCGGTTTCAACAACCTCCGAATTCGCGCGACGGACCTGGACGATTGCAGCCTGTTCGGGGACATCATACGCACCGGCCTCTACCAGGAAGAAGAAGTGAAAAGAATGCCGAAGGAGCTGTTGGAGAAATACTTCGAGCCGGATGACAAAGCGGGATACTTCAGGATATCCGAGCTTCTGCGAAGCCGAATCCAATTTCAAAAACACGATCTCCTTTCTTTGAGATCCATAGGAGACGGCTTCAGCCTGATCGTGTGCAAAAACGTTCTTCTGCACTTTCAACACGCCGAGCGGGTAGAGGTGATCGGGATGTTCCACAGCTCCCTGGCTCCAGGCGGGTTCTTCGCTACCGAGCAGACACAGAAAATGCCCGCTGAGGCCGCCCATCTGTTCGAAAAGGTAAGCGGCGACGCCCAGTTGTTCAGAAAGATCGAGGGCCGGTGATGAAGGTGAATAAATAACCAGTGAGTAGGCAAAGGAGAAAGAACAAATGTTCAAAAGCATGAAAATTGGATTGCGGATGGGCTTGGGCTTCGGAGTGGTCATAGTTTTGATGATCGCCATGGGTCTATTTGCCATGAACAGAGTCGGAGCAATGGATCAGGGGACAAACAAACTTGTAAACGACAGGTGGCCCAAAACCGTCGTAAGCAACGAAATAGTAAAGGCACTGGACGACACGGTAATATCGGTTTCCACTGCCATCCTGCAGAACGACGCCGGTGAAGTGAAAAAAGAACTGCAATACACTGCTCGTCTGAGAGTAGATACAACCAAGAAAATCGAAGAGCTTACCAGGACAATCAAGACCGAGGAAGGGAAAGCCGCTCTGAAGGCTGTAGTGGATAGCCGCTCTAAGTATGGTGGAGCGCTGGACGAAGTTATTCGACTCCTAGAATCGGGTGAAAAGGACCAGGCAAAGGCGACTCTTCTCGGCCGGCTGCGTCCATTGCGTGAGGACTATAGCAACGCCGTTGGCAGCCTCGTTAACGTAGTGGGCAAACTGGTGGAGCAAGCCGGAGAGGAAGCGGAAGAATCGTTTCGCCTCACTCGAACCATGATAATCATCGCGTTGGGCGGATCAATTGCGCTGGCCATGCTCATCATATTCTTCGTTACCCGCAGCATCACCAAGCCTTTGAGCGAAGCGGTGGCCATCAACAATAAACTTGCCGAAGGCGATCTGAGTGTCGTTGTGGACGTCAGCCGCGGCGATGAAGTCGGACAACTGCTTGCAGCCATGAAGAACATGGTCGATAAACTCAAGCAGATCATGAGCGATATCAACCTGCTGAGCGACGCAGCCGTCCAGGGGAAGCTGGCCACGCGCGCCGATGTGTCCACGCATGCGGGCGACTATCGGAAGATCGTGCAAGGGATCAACGATACTCTGGATGCCGTTATCAGCCCCCTGAACGTTTCGGCGGAATATGTGGACAGGATCAGCAAGGGGGATATTCCTCCAAAAATCACCGATGAGTACAAAGGCGACTTCAACGAAATCAAGAACAACCTCAACAACTGCATCGATGGTCTGGGCGGCCTGATGGAATGCAATGCCGTGATGCAGAGGATGGCCGTCAACGATCACACCAGGAAGGTCGAAGGAAAATATGTGGGACTCTACGCTTCGGTGTCCGAAGCCACGAACCTGGTGAGGGAACGGTTGCTGGCGATAACGAGGATGTTCACCAACATGTCCGTCGGCGATACCTCGGACCTGCCTGTGTATGAGAAAATCGGGAAACGCAGCGACGAGGATGTCCTAATCCCTGCGGCAAGCAAATGCATGTACAACATTCACCTGCTGATCGAGGAAATGACCGTGCTGTCAACGGCGGCCGTTGCTGGCAAACTGGCCACACGGGCGGATGCAGCGAAGCACGAGGGAGACTTCCGTAAGATCGTGGAAGGGGTGAACAATACTCTGGATGCGGTGATCGGACCTTTGAACGTAGCGGCTGAATACGTGGACCGGATCGGTAAGGGCGATATTCCGCCCAGGATCACCGATGAGTACAAAGGCGATTGCAACGAGATCAAAAACAACCTAAACAACTGCATCGATGGATTCGGCGGCCTGGTGGAATGCGATGGCGTGCTGAAGAGGATGGCCTTCAACGATCACACGAAGAAGGTCGAAGGAGAATATGTAGGGCTCTTCGCTTCCGTGTCCGAAGCCACGAACCTGGTGAGGGAACGGCTGCTGGCGCTAACAAGGACCTATACCGACCTGTCCATGGGGGATACTTCGGACCTGGCTGAGTATGAGAAAGTTGGAAAGCGCAGCGACGAGGACGTCATAGTCCCGGCGATGATCAAATGCATGCAAAACATCAACCTGCTGATCGACGATATGTCCGTGTTGTCGAATGCCGCGGTTGACGGGGACCTGAGCAAACGCGCGGACGCCGCTAAGCACCACGGAGGCTATCGCAAGATAGCTGAAGGAGTCAACAATACATTGGATGCAGTCATCGGTCCGTTGCAGGTGGCTGCAAGCTACGTGGATCAAATCAGCAAGGGAATCATCCCACCGAAAATTACCGCCGAGTACAAAGGGCAGTACAATCTCATCAAGAATAACCTTCATATGCTGATTGACGCAATGGATGAGGTAACAACAACCGCTGAAGAAATAGCGTCCGGAAACCTGACGGTGAAAGTCAAGGAACGATCCGCCCAGGACAAGCTGATGCAGGCCATGGCTAATATGGTCGACAGTCTCACCGAAGTAGCCTCGAACATACAGACAGTAGCGAATCAGGTCATGACGGGAAGCCAGGAAATGAGCGCCAGTTCCGAGCAGTTGTCCCAGGGCGCCACGGAACAAGCGGCATCGGTCGAAGAGGTGTCTTCTTCCATGGAGCAGATGGCGGCCAACATCAAGCAAAATTCTGACAATGCCCAGCAGACCGAGAAGATCGCGCTCAAGGCTGCCGAAGACGGAAAAGAGGGGGGCAAGTCGGTCCTGGAGACTGTTGCGGCGATGAAGGAAATCGCGGGCAAGATCTCTATCATCGAAGAGATCGCTCGCCAGACCAACCTGCTGGCGCTAAACGCCGCCATTGAGGCTGCACGCGCCGGTGAACACGGGAAGGGATTTGCCGTGGTGGCCTCCGAGGTACGCAAGCTCGCTGAACGAAGCCAAACGGCGGCGGCTGAAATCAATAAGCTGTCGGCATCGAGTGTGCAAGTCGCGGAAAAAGCTGGAGAGATGCTGGCAAGAATGGTCCCGGATATTCAGAAAAACGCGGACCTGGTGCAGGAGATCACTGCCGCGAGTAACGAGCAGTCTTCTGGAGCGGGCCAGATCAACAAGGCCATTCAGCAACTGGATCAGGTCGTGCAACAAAACGCTTCGGCATCCGAGGAGATGGCTTCCACCTCTGTCGAGTTGCTGAGCCAGGCGGAGCAACTTCAGAACACGATCGCATTCTTCAAACTCAACGCCGGCTCCTCCGTAGCCAAAACGGGCATTGCGGCGGCCGGCAAACAGGCTAAAGCAGTGCAGAAGACACCGCCGGCACATTTAAAACACCCCGTGCCCAAGAAGTCCAACGGAGGCACACAACCTAGTGGTGTGTCTCTGGATCTGTCGAAGGAAGCCAAGGCAGACATGGGCGACGCGGAGTTTGAGAGATATTAGGGAGGGGTGAAATGAGTGGTTCGTCAATAACCGAGACAAGTCAGTATCTTACCTTCAAGCTCGAAGACGAGGTGTTTGCATTGGACATCGCAAAAGTCCGCGAAGTCCTGGACTTCACATTGATTGCAAAAGTGCCTCAGACTCCCGAGTTCATGCTGGGAGTGATCAATCTTCGGGGAACCGTGGCGCCGGTGGTGGATATGCGTTTGAAGTTCGCAATGACCCGGACCGAAAGGACGGTAAATACCTGCATCATCATCGTCGAAATCGAGATCGACGGGGAGAACACAGTACTCGGTGCGCTGGTCGATTCAGTGGAGGAAGTTATGGACCTCGACCCCGGTCAGATTGAACCGGCGCCGCGTATCGGGACCCGCTTGAATACAAAATTCATAAAGGGAATGGGTAAACGGGACAATCAATTCGTAATCATCCTGGATATCGACAAGATATTCTCAGCAGATGAACTTTCGACGGTGCGCGACGTGGGTGATGAAGCCGCCGCATAAGACGGAGAGTCCAAGGACCGACAGCGGAGGGGCGCAGGGTCAATAGAGAGAAAAAAGAATATATTCTTGTACGTTTTCCTCTGCGATCAAGAGCGAGTAATCTGACCCCAAACAGAAGAAGGAAACGGAGATGAATTGGTTCTATAACCTCAAAATCGGCACGAAACAGATTGCGGCATTTATTGTCGTGGTCCTGATCGGCGGACTGGCTGGATACATCGGGGCTAATGCTGCAATACAGTTCCTGCTACCTGTCGCCGGGGCCGCAATACTGCTCGCGATTGTTTTCGGGTTTTACATTTCAAGAGTGATCAGTAGACCAATACGAGATCTTACTTCGACTGTAGACAAATTGGCCCTCGGAGATGTGAATGTCAGCATCGAAGCGACTACCGGCGATGAAGTTGGTGTGCTGGCACAATCGTTCAAAAACGTGATCGAAAACATCAAAGACGCGTCAATAGCCGCCGAAAAAGTTGCCGCCGGGGATATGAAGGTTGAGCTGAAGGTCAGGTCCGAAAACGATCTTCTCGGTAAGGGCTTGAACTCGATGCTGGATACCATCAGGAATCTACTCTCGGAGATGGCGAACCTGACCAAAGCCACCCGGGACGGAAAGCTCGACACGCGCGGCAACGCAGCCATGCACAAAGGGGCATGGAATGAATTGGTAGACGGCATCAACGGGCTGATAGATGCTTTAGTGGCTCCGATCAATGTTACGGCTGAATACATGGACCGTATAGGCAAGGGGGATATTCCTCCTAAAATCACCGATGAGTATAAAGGTGAATTCAATGAGATCAAAAACAACCTCAACAACTGCATCGATGGACTGGGCGGCCTGCAGGAATGCAATGCCGTGCTGAAGAGGATGGCCTTAAACGATCACACCAGGAAGGTCGAAGGAGAATACGCAGGGCTCTTCGCATCCGTGTCCCAAGCCACGAACCTGGTGAGGGAACGGTTACTGGCGATAACAAGGGTATTTACCGGCCTGTCCACGGGCGATACTTCTGACCTGGCTGTGTATGAGAAAGTCGGAAAGCGCAGCGACGAGGACGTCATCCTCCCTGCGGCAATCAAATGCATGTCCAACATTCACCTGCTGATCGAGGAAATGACCGTGCTGTCGACCGCGGCCGTTGAAGGCAAGTTGGCTACACGGGCGGATGTGGAGAAGCACCAGGGGGATTATCGCAAGATCGTAGAAGGGGTGAACAATACTCTGGATGCGGTGATCGGACCTCTAAACGTAGCGGCTGAATACGTCGACCGGATCAGTAAAGGCGATATTCCGCCAAAGATCACAGATGAGCACAAAGGCGATTTCAACGAGATCAAAAACAGCCTCAACAATTGCATTGATGGACTGGGCGGCCTGCAGGAATGCAATGCCGTGCTGAAGAGGATGGCCTTAAACGATCACACCAGGAAGGTCGAAGGAGAATACGCAGGGCTCTTCGCATCCGTGTCCGAAGCCACGAACCAGGTGAGGGAACGGTTACTGGCGATAACAAGGGTATTTACCGGCCTGTCCATGGGCGATACTTCGGACTTGGCTGTGTATGAGAGACTCGGGAAGCGCAGCGACGAGGACGTCATCCTCCCTACTGCAATCAAATGCATGTACAACATCCACCTGCTGATCGAGGAGATGACCTTGTTATCGACGGCTGCCGTTGAAGGCAAGCTGGCTACACGGGCGGATGTAGAGAAGCATCAGGGGGATTATCGCAAGATAGTGGAAGGGGTGAACAATACTCTGGATGCGGTGATCGGACCTCTCAACGTAGCGGCAGAATACGTCGACCGGATCAGTAAAGGCGATATTCCCCCAAAGATCACCGACGAGTACAAAGGCGATTTCAACGAGATCAAGAATAACCTCAACAACTGCATCGATGGACTGGGCGGCCTGCAGGAATGCAATGCCGTGCTGAAGAGGATGGCCGTCAACGATCACACCAGGAAGGTCGAAGGAAAATATGTCGGGCTCTTCGCTTCCGTGTCCGAAGCAACGAACGAGTTGAGGCAACTGCTGCTGGGGTTAACAAGGGTATTTACCGACCTGTCCATGGGCGATACTTCGGACCTGGCTGTGTATGAGAAAGTCGGGAAGCGCAGCGACGAGGACGTCTCCCTTCCTGCGATGATCAAATGCATGCAAAACATTAACCTGCTGATCGAGGAGATGACCGCGCTGTCGAGTGCTGCCGTTGAAGGCAAGCTGGCTACACGGGCGGATGCGGAGAAGCACCATGGAGACTACCGTAAAATCGTGGAAGGGGTGAACAATACCCTGGATGCGGTGATCGGACCTCTGAACGTAGCGGCTGAATACGTGGACCGGATCAGTAAAGGCGATATTCCGCCAAAGATCACAGATGAGTACAAAGGCGATTTCAATGAAATCAAGAATAACCTCAACGACTGCATCGATGGACTGGGCGGCCTGGTGGAATGCGATGGCGTGCTGAAGAGGATGACCGTCAACGATCACACCAGGAAGGTCGAAGGAGAATATGTAGGGCTCTTCGCATCCGTGTCCCAAGCCACGAACGAGTTGAGGGAACGGCTGCTGGCGATAACAAGGACGTATACCGATCTGTCCATGGGGGATACTTCGGACCTGGCTAAGTATGAGAAAGTCGGGAAGCGCTGCGACGAGGACATCATGCTCCCTGCGATGATCAAATGCATGGAAAACATCAACCTGCTGATCGAGGACATGACCGTGCTGTCGAATGCCGCAGTTGAAGGCGACCTGACCAAACGCGCGGACGCCGCCAAGCACCACGGAGGCTATCGCAAGATAGCTGAAGGAGTCAACAGTACATTGGATGCAGTCATCGGCCCGTTGCAAGTGGCTGCGAGCTACGTGGATCAAATCAGCAAGGGAATCATCCCACCGAAAATTACTACCGAGTACAAAGGGCAGTACAATCTCATCAAGAATAACCTTCATATGCTGATTGACGCAATGGAGGAGGTAACAACAACCGCTGAAGAAATAGCGTCGGGAAACCTGACGGTGAAGGTCAAGGAACGATCCGCCCAGGACAAGCTGATGCAGGCCATGGCGAACATGGTCGACAGTCTCACCGAAGTAGCGTCGAACATACAGACAGTAGCGAATCAGGTCATGACGGGAAGCCAGGAAATGAGCGCCAGTTCCGAGCAGTTGTCCCAGGGCGCGACGGAACAATCGGCATCGGTCGAAGAGGTGTCTTCTTCCATGGAGCAGATGGCAGCCAACATCAAGCAAAATTCCGATAATGCCCAGCAGACGGAGAAGATCGCGCTCAAGGCTGCCGAAGACGGAAAAGAGGGGGGCAAGTCGGTCCTGGAGACTGTTGCGGCGATGAAGGAAATCGCGGGCAAGATCTCCATCATCGAAGAGATCGCTCGCCAGACCAACCTTCTGGCGCTAAACGCCGCCATTGAGGCTGCACGCGCCGGTGAACACGGAAAGGGATTTGCCGTGGTGGCCTCCGAGGTACGCAAACTCGCTGAAAGGAGCCAAACGGCGGCAGCCGAAATCAATAAGCTGTCGGCATCGAGTGTGCAAGTCGCGGAAAAAGCCGGAGAGATGCTGGCAAGAATGGTCCCGGATATTCAGAAAAACGCGGACCTGGTGCAGGAGATCACTGCCGCGAGTAACGAGCAGTCTTCTGGAGCGGGCCAGATCAACAAGGCCATTCAGCAACTGGATCAGGTAGTGCAACAAAACGCTGCGGCATCCGAGGAGATGGCTTCCACCTCTGTCGAGTTGTTGAGCCAAGCGGAGCAACTTCAGAACACGATTGCATTCTTCAAACTTAACGCTGGGTCTGCCGTCGCAAAAACAGACATTGCGGCGGCCGGCAAACAGGCTAAAGCAGTGCAGAAGACACAGCCGGCACATTTAAAACACCCCGTGCCCAAGAAGTCCAACGGAGGCGCACAACCGAGTGGTGTGTCTCTGGAACTGTCGAAGGAAGCCAAGGCAGACATGGGCGACGCGGAGTTTGAGAGATATTAGGGGAGTTGAAATGAGTGGTTCGTCAATAACCGAAAGAAGAATGCTTGTACGTTTTCCTCTGCGATCAAGAGCGAGTAACCTAACCCCACACAAAAGAAGGAAACGGAGATGAATTGGTTCCCTAACCTCAAAATCGGCACGAAACTGATTGGAGCCTTTATTGTCGCAGCCATGATCGGCGGACTGGCTGGATATATTGGGGCTAACGCTGCGATACAATCCCTGTTATCTGTCGCCGGGGCCGCCGCACTGCTCACGATTGCTCTCGGGTTTTACATTTCAAGAGTGATCAGTAGACCAATACGAAATCTTGCTTCGGCTGTAGACAAATTGGCCCTCGGAGATGTGAATGTCAGCATCGAAGCTACTACCGGCGATGAAGTTGGTATGCTGGCACAATCGTTCAAAAACGTGATCGAAAACATCAAAGACGCGTCAACGGCCATCGAAAGAGTTGCCGCGGGGGATATGAAGGTTGAGCTGAAGGTCAAATCCGGAAACGACCTTCTCGGTAATGGCTTGAACTCAATGCTGGATACCATCAGGAATCTACTCTCGGAGATGGCGAACCTGACCAAAGCCACCCGGGACGGAAAGCTCGACACGCGCGGCAACGCAGCCATGCACAAAGGGGCATGGAATGAATTGGTAGACGGCATCAACGGGCTGATAGATGCTTTCGTAGTCCCGATCAAAGTTACGGCGGAATACGTGGACCGTATAGGCAAGGGTGATATTCCTCCTAAAATCACTGAAGAATACAAAGGTGATTTCAACGAAATCAAGAACAACCTCAACAACTGCATCGACCGACTTGACGGCCTGGTAGAATGCAATGCCGTGCTGCAGAGGATGGCTTTAAACGATCACACCAGGAAAGTCGAAGGAAAATATGCGGGGCTCTTCGCTTCCGTGTCCGAAGCCACGAACCTGGTGAGGGAACGTTTGCTGGCGACAACAAGAATATTTACCAACCTGTCAGCGGGCGATACTTCGGATCTGGCCGTGTATGAGAAAGTCGGGAAGCGCAGCGACGAAGACGTCCTCATCCCTGCGGCAATCAAATGCATGTCCAACATCCACCTGCTGATCGAGGAAATGACCGTGCTGTCGACCGCTGCCGTTGCAGGCAAGCTGGCTGCCCGCGCCGATGAGGCTAAGCACCAGGGGGACTACCGCAAGATCGTGGAAGGGGTGAACAATACCCTGGATGCTGTAATCGGTCCTCTGAACGTAGCGGCTGAATACGTCGACCGGATCAGCAAGGGGGATATTCCTCCGAAAATCACCGACGAGTACAAAGGCGATTTCAACGAAATCAAGAACAACCTCAACAACTGCATCGATGGATTGGGCGGCCTGATGGAATGCAATGCCGTGATGCAGAGGATGGCTGTCAACGATCATACCAAGAAGGTCGAAGGAAAATATGTGGGACTCTACGCTTCGGTGTCCGAAGCCACGAACCTGGTGAGGGAACGGTTGCTGGCGATAACAAGGATATTTACCAACCTGTCAGTGGGCGATACTTCGGATCTGGCCGTGTATGAGAAAATCGGGAGGCGCAGCGACGACGACCTCCTCATCCCTGCGGCAATCAAATGCATGTACAACATCCACCTGCTCATCGAGGAAATGACCGTGCTGTCGACCGCGGCCGTTGCAGGAGAGCTGGCTACCCGCGCGGATGCTGCGAAGCACCAGGGGGATTATCGCAAGATCGTGGAAGGGGTGAACAATACCCTGGATGCGGTGATCGGACCTCTGAACGTGGCGGCCGAATATGTGGACCGGATCAGCAAGGGCGATGTTCCTCCAACCATAACCGATACATACAAGGGTGATTTCAACGAGATCAAAAACAACCTCAACGGCTGTATCGATGGACTGGGCGGCTTGGTGGAATGCGACGCCGTGCTGAAGAGGATGGCGGTCAACGATCACACCAGGAAGGTCGAAGGAAAATATGTGGGGCTCTTCGCTTCCGTGTCCGAAGCCACGAACCTGGTGAGGGAACGGTTACTGGCGATAACAAAGATATATGCCAACCTGTCCATGGGCGATACTTCAGACTTGGCTCAGTATGAGAAAATCGGGAGGCGCAGCGACGAGGACGTCCTCACCCCTGCGGCAATCAAATGCATGCAAAACATCCACCTGCTGATCGAGGACATGAGCGTGCTGTCGAGTGCTGCCGTTGAAGGGGACCTGGCCAAACGCGCGGACGCCGGCAAGCACAACGGCGGGTACAGCGAGATAGCTGAAGGAGTCAACCATACTCTGGATGCTGTCATTGGCCCGTTGCAAGTGGCTGCGAGCTATGTGGATCAAATCAGCAAGGGAATCGTTCCACCGATAATTACCACCGAATACAAAGGGCAATACAATCATATCAAAAATAACCTTAATATGCTGATTGAGGCCATGAATGAGGTCACTGCAACTGCAGAAGAAATAGCGGTGGGAAACCTCAAGGTCACGGTCAAGGAACGATCCCCCCAGGACAAGCTGATGCAGGCTATGGCGAGCATGGTCGGCAGCCTCAAAGAAGTCGCCTCAACTGCAGAAGAAATAGCGTCCGGAAACCTCACGGTCACAGTCAAGGAAAGATCCGCCCAGGACATGCTGATGCAGGCTATGGCGAGAATGGTCGGCAGTCTCACGGAAGTCGCTTCAAACATCCAGTCAGTGGCGAATCAGGTCATGACAGGAAGCCAGGAAATGAGCGCCAGTTCCGAGCAGTTGTCCCAGGGCGCGACGGAACAATCGGCATCGGTCGAAGAGGTGTCTTCTTCCATGGAGCAGATGGCAGCCAACATCAAGCAAAATTCCGACAATGCCCAGCAAACTGAGAAGATCGCCCTCAAGGCTGCCGAAGACGGAAAAGAGGGGGGCAAATCGGTTTCTGAGACGGTCGCGGCCATGAAGGAAATCGCCAGTAAGATTTCCATCATCGAAGAGATCGCTCGCCAGACCAACTTGCTGGCGTTAAACGCCGCCATTGAGGCGGCTCGCGCCGGTGAACACGGGAAGGGATTTGCCGTGGTGGCCTCCGAGGTGCGCAAGCTCGCAGAGCGAAGCCAGACGGCGGCGGCCGAAATCAATAAGCTGTCGGCCTCGAGTGTGCAAGTCGCGGAAAAGGCCGGGGAGATGCTGGGAAGAATCGTTCCGGATATTCAGAGGACTGCGGACCTGGTGCAGGAGATCACTGCCGCGAGCAACGAGCAATCTGCGGGAGCGAACCAGATCAACAAGGCCATTCAGCAACTGGATCAGGTCGTGCAACAAAACGCTGCGGCCTCCGAGGAGATGGCTTCCACATCTGTCGAGTTGTTGAGCCAAGCCGAACAACTTCAGAACACGATTGCATTCTTCAAACTTAACGCTGGGTCTGCCGTCGCAAAAACAGACATTGCGGCGGCCGGCAAACAGGCCAAAGCAGTGCAGAAGTCACACATGGCAAATTTAAAAAACCCCGCGCAAAGGAAGTCCAACGGAGGCACACAACCGAGTGGCGTATCTCTGAACCTGTCGAAGGAAGTAAAAGCAGAGATGGACGACGCGGGGTTCGAGAGATATTAGGGAGGTGTTGAAATGAGTGTATCGTCAATAACCGAAACAAGTCAGTATCTTACCTTCAAGCTCGAAGACGAGGTGTTTGCATTGGACATCGCAAAAGTCCGCGAAGTCCTGGACTTCACATTGATTGCAAAAGTGCCGCAGACCCCTGAGTTCATGCTGGGAGTGATCAATCTTCGGGGTACCGTAGTGCCGGTCGTGGATATGCGTTTGAAGTTCGCAATGACCCGGACGGAAACGACGCTAAATACCTGCATCATCATCGTCGAAATTGAGATCGACGGGGAGGACACAGTGCTCGGCGCCCTGGTGGATTCGGTGCAGGAAGTCATGGACCTTGATCCCGACCAGATTGAACCGGCCCCGCGTATCGGGACCCGGTTGAATACAAAATTCATAAAGGGAATGGGTAAACGGGACAATCACTTCATAATCATCCTGGATATCGACAAGGTATTCTCGGTAGATGAACTTGCCGTGGTGCGCGACGTGAGTGAGGAAGCAGCCGCGTAAGCCGGAGTCCGAGGGCCGGCCGCGGAGGCCGCAGGGGGAGCAGAGAGAAAGAAGAGTTTATTCCTGCACGTTTTTCTCTGTGCTCCCTGTTAACTCCGCGGCAATTTACGGAAAGATTGGAGGCAATCGCGAATAAAAATGCCTGCTGAGACCTCGAACAAAAAGCACGATATACAGTTGCCAAAAGCAATGCAGAGGGAGTCGTCTTCTTTCCAGGTAAACACGGGTGGGATTTCCGATGCCGGAATATTCTCGGTGCGGATGTCGGATAAGGACTTTGCGCGCCTGAGTGAATTTATTCGAAATTCATGCGGCATCAGGTTGCCTCCCGCGAAGAAGACGATGCTCGAAGGACGGCTCCGTAAGCGGTTGCGTGCTCTTTGTATCGAGTCCTTTGAGAGGTACTGCGAGTTTCTCTTCAGCTCCGCAGGGTCACAGTCGGAATTTATCCACATGATCGACGTGGTAACCACCAATAAGACCGATTTCTTTCGGGAGCCCGATCACTTTGATTACCTTTCTGAAAGGGTTCTTCCGGAATTGGTCCTGTCACACGGGGTTGGCGTCCGCAAAAAGCTCAACGTCTGGAGTGCGGCATGTTCAACAGGAGAGGAACCCTACACTCTGGCGATGGTCTTGAGTGAGTTCGCGGAAGGCTGTCCGGGATTTTACTTTTCGATCCTTGCAACAGACATCTCCACAGCGGTATTGGATAAAGCGAGGTTGGGCATATACGATCATGACAGGGTGGTCCCGATTCCCATGGTGCTTAGAAAAAAATATCTTCTTAAAAGCAAGGAAAAAGTAAAGGCGCTTGTGCGGATCGAACCGGCATTGCGCAATTCGGTGCGATTCGAAAGGCTTAATTTTCTAGACGAGGAATATGGAATAGACGAACCGATGGCGATCGTGTTTTGCCGAAACGTCCTCATCTATTTTGATCGGTCAACCCAGGAAAAGCTCCTTAACCGGCTTTCGCAACAAATGATATCCGGGGGATATCTGTTTGTGGGACATTCGGAAAGCCTTCATGGCATGGATTTGCCCCTGGTCCAAACAGCAACAAGCATTTACAGGAAGCAGTAATGGTTCAGGCTGCCGGGAAAGGCCGATCTGAAACCCTTTAACAATGTGGTCCGGTACGCCATAAACGTTTCGCTCATCCACCCCGCCGCGCTCCCCATCTGTGGCTCTTGGTGAGTGCTCAGCTTTTTCCTGTCAATTATCCGTGTTCTCCCAAGAATCATCGCCGTAGTCCACATCGAAGAAACTCAACACCCTGCTTTCCCGGCATCAGCATGAGCGTTGCGGGATCCATCGAAATGTCGTTTATAACAAATACTTTTGACCCGGTTGCACGGAAATAGTATAGGTTTTATGTTGCCTTAAGTTTAAGGTGGCATAACGGTGAAAAACGGCAGGAGGAAACGTTGCAAAGAGGAATTGCCTGTTTTTTGTGCCTCTGTATTGCCTTCATGCCGGTAATCGCCAGTGCCGGGGCCGGAGGCGGCGGCGTTAAGCCCGCCGGCTACTATAAGGCTTTGCTGCCCCGTCTTCCCAAGTCCCGCTTGCCGGGCGCATTGGCAACCGAGCCAAAAATCGACCTGACGGTAGTCCCGAAAAAGACAACAAGCAGCCCCTATAAGCCTTGGCTGCTCTTGCCGGACACCACGGCAACTCAGCCAAAAATCGATCTGACGGTGGTTCCGAAGAGCAAGCCCAAGACCGCTTCATCTCTGAGCGTTTCATCGGCTTCTCCTGTTGCCCTACCATCGGCTTCGCCAGTACTCGGCCTGACGGCAGCCGCGAAGAGCAAGCCCAAGACCGCTTCACCTCATAGCGTTTCATCGGCTTCAGGCACTTCCGACGATTTTCCCCAAGACCCAACTGTGGTCAGTGGGAACTTGAGCTTTGGGCAGCCCAGTGTCAAAAATGGCATCGATACAATGGTCATTACACAGAACACTTCACAGGCGATCGTGAACTGGCAGTCATTTAATATCAGTTCCAAGGCCGAGGTCGATTTCGTCCAGCAAAGCTCCAGTTGGGTTTGTCTCAACCGCATCTTCGATCAGAAGCCGAGCCAGATATTCGGAACGATCGAAGCCAAAGGCCAAATATACCTGATCAACCAGAACGGCATCCTGTTCGGTCCGGGATCGCAGGTGAATGTCCATTCTCTGATAGCGTCATCGCTCAATATCGCTGATTCCGATTTCCTGGCCGGGAATCTAAACTTCCAGGCCGAGGACTATCAGGGCAGCGGCACGAATTACCTTGACGCCTCCGTCATAAACGACGGAACCATCACCACCGATGCCCTGGGTTCGGTTTTTCTCTTGGGTCCCAATGTCGCAAATGGCGGGACCATCCATACCCAGGCCGGTCAGATCGGCCTTGCAGCAGGGAGCGCTGTCAGTCTTTCGCCTGGTGCGAACGGAATGACCGTGAACGTCACTGCAACCGCCGGAGAAGATGCGGTCAATAACGGCCAACTGATCGCCGACACCGGCCTGATCGGCATGTACGGCTATGACGTCGCTCAAAACGGCACGGCCAGCGCTGTAGCGTCGCTCACGTATGCCGGACAGATCGATCTCGAGGCGTCGGACCTTGTCTCCACCGGCGCAGGCAGTATCACCAGCACGCCTATATCAGGTTCAACGCAAACAATAATCCCTTCGGCTGCACCTTTTGGCGGCGGGACAATCTACCTTGGCGGCCTCGACTCATCCGGGGCGCAGTACATCGAGAACTGCGGACTCATCCAGGCGCATAGCGGCACGGTCAACCTGCAAGCCCAACAGAGGGTTTTTCTCGACAACGGGAGCAGCATCGACGTGAGCGGCAACTGGATAGACGAATCCGCATCGGCTAATGTTACCCAGGTGCAACTGAACAGCGTGGAACTAAGGGACTACCCCGACCAGAAAAACGGGATACTCAAAGGCGCGACCGTTACGGTCAACAATCTTCTCGGCTCCTCCATCGGCGATATCTCGCAGTACTTTGAAACACAAGAAAAAACCGCCATTGAACAAAGCCTTCAGGGAGGCACGATCAACCTCGTCTCCAGCGGCGATATAATTGCAAAACAGGGGGCTTCGCTGAATTTTTCGGGCGGAGGCGTCAACTACAGCGGCGGCAACGTAACCACCACGGGACTTATCTGCGGCAATAAAGTCTACAATATCAACAGCGCTCCTGAAACCCTTCAGTATACCGGCATGACGACCGTCACCACATACGTCAACAGCTATGTCGAAGGCGCGGATGCGGGCCTTCTTCAATTGCAGGGCAGGACAATCGTACTGGACGGGAGTATCCAGGGGCAGCCTACCGCCGGCTTTTATCAGACGAGGACCTCCGAACTGCTCGATAAAATGGGAGACCAAAATACTCTTGGCCTACAGATGCCCGCCGGGGGCACGCTGATTATCGGGACACAGCCCACCGGCTTGGGCACTGTTCAGACTGGCCAAGATGCCGAGGTGTCGGATTTCATAGTTACCTCCGTTGTCCTGGAGCCCGTGGTTACGCCTTTGCCATCCAATTTCGGTCTTTATGGACAACTCTCCAATTTCAATCCTTATGGACAACCCTATAATGCGAATGTGCCGCAACTGGATTGGCCCACTACGTATCTATCTACCCAGCAACTGAGCGCAGCGGGTCTGACTTATCTGCAAATTGCCTCCAATACAACGATCACGGTAAATCCGGGCGCCAATATCTCCATGGGCCCCGGCCTCGCGAAACTGGGTAACAACTCATATCAATCGGCGACCATGCTTCTGACGGCGCGGGCAATAGATCTGCAGGGACAAATCAACGTCCCGGACGGCAATGTCAATCTGAGCGCCACAGATAACGAGTTTGCAAACGTGTTCATCGATCCTGCCGGCACCGTTGACAATCCTATTTACGTGCCGATCCCTTCGGTAATCTATCTGGCGCCGGGCAGCCAAATAAACGTAGCGGGCCAGCGCATCGATAATTCCCTGGCGGGAACCGGGGACAAAGGAGGTGCTGCCAGCACCGCTTTCATTGCCGGAGGCACCGTCTACTTAGATGACGAGAGCTGGGACCTTCTCAGCCAGGGTCAGAGTCAGAATCAGAATCAGAATCAGAATCAGGGGGTAATTTCGGCTGCCGGAAGCCTCATCGATGTCAGCGGAGGATACGGCATCAGCGTGAAAGGCGCCGTCACGGGCGGCAATGCAGGCGCTCTGACCATCCAGGGACAAGGGATCTTTCTCGACGGGAGTTTGCAGGCGTACTCCCTCATTGGCAATAATGGAGGCAGCATCACGCTGCAGGCTTGTAGCATCACGGTAGGTCAAAGTGCAGCCGCAGCGCCGGACGCGCAGGAAATCCCGCCGCCGGGGCTAATACTGAGCCCGAATTCGCTGGATGATACCGGTTTCACCACGATTAATCTGCAAAGCTTCGGAAACACGATTATTGGCGCCGGAACTTTTTCTCCCTCGCTGGTAAAACTAGCTACGCCCTTTGCAGGAGAAAATCCCGGCGCCGTCGGCCTGATCACCGTTTCACCTTACCTTATAGGCAGTTCGTCTATCTCCGTCACGGCGGGAAGTCCCTATACTCTGACAAACACCTCTTTGGATTATCTGACGGTACCGAACCAGGGTCAGGCAGGACAGGGGCGCAATACTCCCCCCGGCGACGCTACAATCGATGTCCTTGATGGCGCCGGAGTCAGTGTTGCGCCGCAGGGAACGATCTCGCTCACCAATAATATCGGCAATGTCACAATCGAGGCAGGCGGGTCCCTGGATGCCCCGGCAGGCACGGTCAATGTCACCTCTGCCAACGATCTCACATTGAACGGAACAATATCCGCCGCAGGCTTTAACCTGCCTGCCCTGGAGCCCCTGCTCCCGGGCCTGCCCGTGAGTTACACCCCCCTTCCGGGGGGCAGCGTCACACTCTCTGCCGGTGGGACTCTGACCACGGGCGCCGGCTCACTGGTGGATGTTTCCGGGTCATCTCCGGTCACAACGTATCTAAAGAACCCCAACGGGGGCGTCATAACCCGGACGGTTGCAAGCAATCCGGGGAGCATAACTATTTCCGCATACACACTCCCATCATCCTCGGACGGAGCACTCGACTTGGGCGGAATACTCAAGGGGCAGGCCCAACTGGCAGGGTTGCAAGGCGGGACGTTATCCATAACACAAGAGAACTCCAACACCGGTTACACGCTGTCAAGTGCGAATTTCGCAAACTGGATCGGCTTCGATGCGTTTACTTTCGCAAGCCCCACGGACCTGGTTTTTTCGTGCGGCTTGAATATTGTCGCCGGAAGGAGCCTGACTTTCGATGCGCCCAATTTTTCCGTTACTGCCGGGACCGGCAACGTCTATTTCCAGGCGCCCTGGATACAACTGTGGAATGACATTGGTGCCCCGGCGCCGACGCCGCAGCCCGGCAGCTCTGCCCAACTGACCTTGTCAGGCCAATGGATAGATGTGGAGGGCCCCGTTTCCGTCTCCGGGTTTGGGAGCGTCACGTTGTCTGCGCTGCATGACCTCACATTGAATGATTTTAATAATGGCAATACATTGGTGGGGTCGATGCAGACGTCGGGCAATTTGACCCTGCAGGCTGACCGCATTTATCCCGCCACGCTCACGGGAACGTCCGCGTCGCCATTCACGATAACCTCCCTCGGCAATGTCACCATCCTGGGGAGCGCTGGTCCGCATAATTCGTCTCCCATCTATTCGGCAGACGGCTACCTTGCCATCAGTGGAGTCAATATAAACATGGAAGGGGGCATGCTGGCAGCTCCAATGGGAGGAATTTCCCTTGCAGCAACCGGGAATGTCACCATTGCCGGTGGGAGCGTAATCACTACCGCCGGATCGGTCCCGGTGAGTTACGGCTCACTGAACGACAACATATTCTGGACCATTACGGACCCTAACAACACCCCGAACACCGGCATTTTTGGCATTCCGGTAACCGGCGCTCCGCAAGGATCGGTCACAATCTCCGGCTACAATGTGGCTATCGAGCCCGGATCGAAAATTAACGTCTCGGGAGGTGGCGGCATATTTGCCTATGAGTTCCAGGCTGATATAGAAGGGTCTGTCGATCCGCTTCAAAACCCGCTAACATCGCAGGCCCAATATCCGGTCGTGTATTATGGCGTTACCTCCGAGCAAAATGTAAATCTCCTTATATATGACTGGGGAATAGATTCCTTTCGCCTTGCCACGTCCTCTGATACGTTCGTGGGCAGATACGTCATCGTTCCCGGCAGCAATTATTCAGTGCCTGCGAGTACCGCCGCCGAGGCAGGCTTGCAGGTTGGAGAGGCCGTTTACCTGCAAGCGGCCCAGGGGTTGAAGGCCGGTGTGTACACCCTGCTTCCCGAGCAGTACGCCTTTTTGCCGGGGGCGATGGTTGTGACGGATGCAGGCGTAGTAGATACGCCGGGAACGCTGCAAAAGTCCGGCGGTGGTTACCCCGTTGTCGCCGGTTACCTCACGTATGCGGGGACCTCCATTCAGCCTTCTCTCATGGATGCTTTCGAAGTACAGCCTGCCACCGCTGTTTTACAACAGGGGGATTTTATTAAAATGGGCCTCGCCGCCGGAGATGGCGGCAACGTCAGCATTGCAGGGACCAACTTGACGGTGGTGAATGGGAATATCCTGGCGGGCGCTTTGAACGGGTACCAGGGCGGGACCATTTCTCTGAGCGGGGCAACAGCCGAGATCGGAGGGCCAAACAATCAAAATGTCACCTCGGCTTCACTCTTTGTTTCTGACGGTGTCCTAACTGGATTCAGCGTAATCGACATCGGAGCGAACGCCGGTAATATCACAATTGATCCGGACGCCCAGCTTAAGGCAACGCAAGTTAATTTGAACGCAAGCGGAGAAATAATTCTTGCTTCGGGATCAGGGCCCTCTGCCTCGCAACTGACGTCGATAACCGCAAACTCGGTGAGCCTGACCGCCGGCGTGCTCGACATGGAGCCGAATTCTCTCGTCCACGCCACGAACCAGGTGGCACTGGCAATCGGTCAACTGGGCCGCATAGACTCGCAGGGCAATTTCGAGAATGGTTTTTGGGGCTCTCTGCGAATCGATAACGGCGCACTCGACGTGATCGGACCGAATGTCTACTTCCAGCCTCCGGGCTACTCGCAGACCGCTCCAACGGGCCTCGTTCTCACTTACGCTTTCTACAACAACTTCCATAATTTCAATGCCGTAAACATCTCTGCTGCCGGAGGCGCTTCCGACGGCTCTACCCAAGGCACTGTAGCGTTCCTGGGCGGCATGGATCTTTCTGCAAAAAATTCCTTCACCATCAAGGCTGCCGCGCTAGAAGGGCTTAATGCGCCGGACAACGGCAGCGTATCTATCACCGCTCCAACCATCAGCCTTCAGAACTGCGGTGGTTGGACCCTGGATCAGAACACAGGGCTTCCGGATCTGGTCCCCAGTCTGACCGACTCGGGCTCATTAACTCTTAATGCGTCCAAAGGGATTTCTATTGGAGAGGGCCCACTGCTTAATGGATTTACCGTCGACAATGACAACGCTAACGGATTACTGATTGACGGATTTTCTTCTGTCAATTTCAACTCGAATAAAGATATTACTTTCATCGGGAACGGGGGGAGCCCACTTCCCCCCAATGGAGCAGCCGCTCTGCCCCTCCCTTTCACCCTCGCCACAGCGGCTGACCTTAACTTCTCATCGGCCCGCGTAACGAGTTCGTACTATCAGGATGCAAACACTCCTTACAGCTCCGCGAACTTCACCGTCAGTACGACCGGGGCCGTGAATATAAGTCCGCCCGGCGGCGGAGCCGCCGCTCCAGGGTCCACGGTCACGCCCGGCGGGACCCTCGAGATCGATGCGAACAACATCACCGTTTCCGGTGTGATTCAAATGTCCGCCGGGACGCTCACGCTTAACGGGACTAACGGCGTTACGCTGGGCAGTACAGCACAAATCCTTGATAATGCGAGCATCCAGTTGGTCCAGGGGACAACGCCCGCGACATATGTATGCAGCCCGGGTGGAAGCGTCTATTTGAATGCCGATAACGGTCCGGTCAATATAGAATCCGGAGCGGCCGTCGATGTATCGGGAGCGAAGGAGGACAACACCCTCCCCAAGTATTACAACTCCGGACAAAACACCTTGAACGACCCAAACGACATCGGAGTAAATGCGGGCCTCATTTCAATTTATTCGCCAAACGCTTCGGCCACATTGGAGGGGACAATGAACGGGGCGGCCGGATATTGGAAATCCTATAACGGGTCTTCCGTCACTTACGGCACAGGCGGTTCTTTTATCCTGGACACGGACGGCATTATCAACAGGCCTGACGGCAAGGGCGACTTCTCTGCGCTGCTCGCCACGCTGACACGGAATGGTTCGGGAGGACCGCCGGCCGGTTTTACGGAAGACATAGACATAAGGGTGCGGGGAGTAAACAGTCCGGGCGATTTGAACATTACCGGCAACATATATGCGAGCAATGTCAATTTGACTGCCGACAACGGCTCCATAAATTTCTCCGGGGCGATCGATTCCACCGGGGTCGGCGGCGGAGGGACCATCGAGTTCAACGCGGGAAGGGAACTCACGATGAGCGGTTCGATCACGAGTCCCGGCGCAACTGTCTTCCTCAACGCGCCGAATACCACCCCGGGTCAACCCATGGGACTGAATTTCTCAGGGACCATCGACGTCGGCGCAACTTCAGGCGTCGTTCATTTCCGATCGTCCCTGACGGACACCGCAACTCCTGACAGCTACACTTTGAATATGGACCTCACGGGCGGCAGCATAACCGCAAGCCAAATCCTGGCTGAAGGCGTGCTGTATGGGCTGGGCAGCGACTCTAACGCTTATGTTTCCACAACGCCGAACCCTTTTGCCGGACCCACGGCCATATCGATCCTGGCTATCGGGAATTGGCAGAATTATATCGAGGGCGCAACAATCGTGAACAGCCGGAATCTCACGCTGAAAAGCGGCGGGGCCGCTCAATTTGTGCCGGGCCTCGAGATAGACAGCTCAAGCGACCTGACCCTCAACGACCCCTGGGATTTCAGCAGCCTCAACAACCCCGGTTTTCTGACGCTTCGCGCCGCCGGCAACCTGACGATCAATCAGGACCTAACGGACAATCCAACGGTCTCGAATAACTCATGGGGAATGACCCTGGTTTCCGGAGCAGACTTCAACAGCGCCAACCCCACTGCAATAGTTAAACAAACCGGCGTATTCCAGCAAGGCGTCAACGACCTCACCATTGCGAGCGGTGTACAAGTCTACAGCCAGAGCGGTTCCCTTAGCCTGGCCGCCGGCGGCGATCTCATCCTCAATACCGTGGACACGCAGACGTTCTACGGCATTGTTCCTTACAGCGCAGCCACCTACAGCGGGCCGATAAGCGTCAATACAGGGCATGATCTGACTATCATCGGAGGCTCCATCCAGTCGGCCACGGGGAACATCTCCATCAATGTGGGAGGCGATCTCAACCTGGCTTTCGATGACCAGGGTAACCTCGGGTCCATCGTTACTACGGGTACATCCTCAACCGGTCAATATTTTACTTATTGGAGCGGGGGGGGCAATATCGCAATTAATGTGAAGGGCAATGTGAACAGCCAGGCTATCGTAAGTGATTCTGGCCGATGACGAAGCCTGGGACTCCTTCAACGTTGTGAATGGTGTCTCTCTGGGCTGGTCGGCGAGTTACACCAGCGAATTTGGCTCCAGCGTCACCCAGGGACTGGCGACAATGGCGGGAGGAAACCTCACGGTCTACGCCGGCGGCATATTTAATTGCCAGGCCGGGACCTTCTCGCCCTACGCCTACACATGGTCAGACCAAACCCTCATTTCCTCCGTCCCAATGAACGATCCGGGCAACCTGACAATCTTTTCGGGCAGCGACATGCAAGGCAGGTTCCTCGTCACATACGGCATCGGGGAACTGCACTCCATGGGCAACTTCGGCACCGCCGAGCTGCCCCCTGCCATCGAGCTGTTCAACGCCGTCGTCAATGTGAGCGCCCAGGGCGATATCAATGTCGGGGCGATCATCAACCCCACTATAGCCCGGCCCTCCTATGGCAACAATACCGGCTACTGGGACCTCGAATATTCACCCCAGACCTCGGTCGGCTTCACTTCAGCAACCGGAAACGTAATGCTGTACGGCGAGGACGCTTATTACCCCTCCTCAGCCTCGAACCTGACTATTCTCCCCGCCACCGTGGCCATTGCCGCCGCCGGGGACATCGACATCCTCAATGACTTCTCCCTTGCCCCGTACGCTCACGGAAACCTTAGCCTGGTGGCCGGCGGAGACATCAACGGGCAACTTCCCGGGTCAACACCCGCTAACCCCCTCAACGCCCAGATCCTCATGTCGGACCAGTCCGATGCGCTCCCCGGGCAGCCCAATAATATGGTCTACGGACCTCAGGCGACTCCCGTCTATCTTAGTGCAGGGACAGAATATTCTCCCGTTCCTGACGATCCTGCCGGCATCCTGCACGCTGGCGATACGGTCCCCATTGTGGTGAGCGCGCGCGGAGATATCAGCAACCTGTTGTTTGTCCTGCCAAAAGCGGCGCAGATAACCGCCGGGGGGGACATAGACAATATCTATTATCAAGGATACAACTGCAACTCCACGGATGTGACGAAAATCCAGGCCGCAGGCAATATTTTGTTCAGCTACATTCCAAATTATTCTAATCCGGGCGCAAATACCGACACCGGCATACTGGTGGGCGGACCAGGGGCGCTGGTCGTGGAGGCGGGCAGCTCAATCGATTTGGGAACGTCAGCGGGGATCCAGGTCGTGGGAAATATCTACGACGCTTCGCAGTTGCCCGCTGCCGGCGCAACGCTGATCTTAGCATCCGGGTATAACAAGGACTTTTCCGATACCGCGCAGGATGCGCAGTTCTTCAACACCCTCAGCGCTGACGGCGTCAGTTACAGCAAAGCCCTGGCCGCCGGCGACACTGCGCAGGCCCTGCAGATCGTGGCCGGCGCCAGGGCCGGCGTCATCTCTCCGTTCTTTGAGGGATCGGCCAATGCCCGCGAAGGCGACATCGATATGACCTTCTCGCAGATCACCACTACTACCTCCGGCGTTTTCATCTTCACGAACGGCAGCCTTAACGTGGGCGGCACCGCGTTCACGCCGGCGGCACTGTTGCAGAACACGGGGATCATAACCTCCGAGGGCGGGGCCATAAACATTTTCGCAAACAAGAACGTCAACGTGAATGAGGCGCGGGTAATGACTTATTTGGGCGGAGACATCACCGTGTGGAGCAATACCGGGGGCATCAACGCGGGCCTCGGCTCCAAAACCGCTGTAGATACGTCCCCGCCTGCGCTGACGTATGACCCCGTTACCGGGCAATATACGGTTACGTTTAGTCAGCCTTCCGTTGGAAGCGGGATTCGTGCGCTCACGTACAATCCCGACCCTGAGGCAGGGCTCGAGGCCCCTCCCGAGGGCAACGTCTACCTGTTTGCGCCCGAGGGCGTGATCAATGCCGGACAAGCGGGCATCGCCGGGCGCAACGTCATCCTTGGGGCTGTGCAGGTGCTAAATGCTAACAATATCATCTTTTCGCAGGGTGAGATTGGGGTGCCCACGGCTTTGACAGCTTTCTCCGGGATCTCGGCGGTGACGGGACAGGGCTCCGTTGCCCAGGGCGTGCAGGATCAGCAGGTGTCGATGCTGAGCGGAGCGGGCGCCAAACTTGCGCCGCTCGATTTGACCTCCTTATCCTTCACCGCTCCATCGCTCGATGTCAAGGTGTTGGACTTCTTCGATGTTGACCAGACCGATGATTCTTGGGAGACCACGGATAATTGACTGTAAGGAGTGAAAGCAGACACGGGGATGGAGGTGACCCGGCCGGTGAAACAGACGCGGCAAAATTCCTCCGCTCCTTTTGGAAGAACAAAAAGGCCTGGCGCAAAACGCCAAGCCCTTTTTTTTCAATCAGCGGTATCTTTTCACCCTGCAAGGAAGCCCGTGAAGCAAACCTCACCTGGAGACACAGGGCCGCGCCGCTAAGGCGTCTGGGGATTCGTCCCCGGCTTGTACAAATAGGGATAAACGCCGCCGGTAGCCTTTGGGAAATTGAGCTCAGTCGCTGACCCGTAGTAACTCCCTCGCTTGTTGCCCAGGTTGGCGTTGGTGAAGTTGGCGGGATTGCTGGCAAAAGTGAGCATCTGACCATAGACTGCCAACTGGCCCGCAAGAAGACCGGGAGCCGCATACAGGCGGTCCATGATCCAGAAATTGTCGTAGATGCCGTCACGCATGGTGACCCTGGTGCCAAATGTGCCGTTGTATTTGACCTGCACATAGTTTGCCGTATTGGCATTGTCGGCGTCAAGGAAGCCGACGGCGCCGCCCTCCGCGCCGGTTCCAGTAATCGTATCTGGTACATTGGCGGCCCCGGTATCCGGATTCGTCGAGGCGCTAAGGGCCCCGCCGTTGGCCCAGGTGAGGCAATTCTTTTCGTCGCCCTGCGTGTTGTTAAAATAGATGTAGGGAGCGCCCTTTGAACCGGTCACGCGATTTTCTTCCGTAACGAGGTTAGCTCCCCAGCCCTTCCCGTCGGAACCCTGCATAACCCCGAGGTCCAGCGTGGAAAGGGTGCCGGCCCCTGAATGGCGAAGGCAAAGCGTAACCGGCAGATCGACGTAATAGCCCCCGAACTCGTTCCAGTTCTTGATGCCACCGCTGAAAAGGGCCACCACCTGCAGCCTCGTGAGGTTGTTAATGGTTTGAGACGTGCATGTACCTGTAGGACTGCTGCTGCCGCAGTCGGAGTCCTCGATGCAGTACGAACCGATCAATGCAGCATTACCGGCCTCGCCGGTGCACATTGTGGCCGTTACCCCCGGATTTACATAAAAACCATAGGGGTAAACTATTGGACTTGAAGGATTCGGATAATGAGCATTGTGTATACCGTTCACCGTTAAAGATAGCGTCTTGGGAATCTTGGTCGTAGCTATGCCGGTTTTCGGAAATTCCCTGCGTGTATAGCCTGAAGGCGAATCCTGGCCGTCTATGGGGCCTTGCAGGGTCCCGATGGTCTCCTGAACGATGGAACTGGCCTCGAGATTCGAGACGCCGACGTGAATCGCCTGACATGAGTAGGTGGCGAGGCCGTCAAGGCAGGCCCCTTGGTTACAAGTCGCCACCTTGCGCTGATTGGCGTTGGGACTACCCTTGGTGGCGCAGGGATTTACGACCGTGGGATCCTCAGCGGTACTCGTATTGAGCACCGGAGCGGAAAGGCTGCCGTGATAAGTGCCCCAGTTGTCCTCGTCATACACGTTATTGACGGCATCGATTCCATCCCAGGACGCCAGGTCGGTGAAGCTGAAATAGATAAAGCCATCGGAAACGCCGTTATCCTTAGAAATGGCAGCCGGACAACCTGAGCCTACCGCTACCCCGCTATTGCCGTCTGCCGTCATATAGGTGGCCCCCGAGGTGCAACCGAGTTCGGTCAGAATTACCGGGCCCACGTTCTGCCACAGGTTAAACTCCTCACCTGTTCCATAGGTGTTCAAATATGTGGCTGCATTTGCCGCGCAGGCACATGACAAAACGCAAACCCCCAGGATAAGTCCCTTGAGGATCAGTTTGGACAAGCTGGATTTCATTCGCATTCTCCTTTGTAATTGAAATTGAGTATGTAAAGTCGGAGGTCTTTGGAACCGGTGCTTGTTATTGCCTATAATACATACTATTCTTCCTCTCACCTCCTTCCCGCTCCGGTCCGCGCCTCCGAAACAAAAAGCCCTCGTCACTCTCGCACGAGTTGCTTCTCAACCGTAGCCTCCATGCCCCAACAGAGCGCACATCCCCTGCAAAACCGTTTCTGCTCTTCCGGCATATTACCAACCCCTATTTAACGAAAAAACGCGCCTTAACTTGCCTCCGTCCCGATTTCGTCCACATTCTCAGGGCCGCGTTTGTCGGCCTATGTGGAAACACGTCTTGCATTATGTCAAGTTTGACATAACGAAATGCGAAATGCGTGACGGACGCTTCCTGCCACGTTCAGGGGATATGTAGGCTCAAGCAACTCGCTAACTCATTCGCTATAAGGTCGTTCACCAACCCCGAAGCGCCGTTGACGTTGTCCATACACGACATTCTGTACGGCTTAGAAGCTATATTAGAGTGTTATAATTGTCAAATAGTTATTGTAACTGCCGAGCCCGAGAACTATTTTCAAACCAAGGACGCTTGCTTGATGCTTTTGGCTCGTCACGAACCACATGGTGAGAAACCACGTTCGCAGTGGGTTGTGGGGCTTGTGAAACAGCGTTCCCACCACTGACCTTGTCGGTGGCTTTAGGGATAGAGTTAATGAAGCACTGGAAAGCCATACTGGACATACATTTGCTTAAACTTAGCCTTGTACATCGGAGTTGACTTTGATCCGGACGAACCGGTCATTGAAGGCCCTTACTCGGGTATTCCTCTCATTTCGACATCTTTTTTTCAGGAAGACTTTCAGCTTTTACTTCACACGACAGCGGCTCTCCTCCGAATGCATCGCCGAAGTCCATGGTAAACATCTTGTCCTGTACGTCGGAAATGCGACCAACAATCGCTCCCATCCTGACCAGGCTACCCTTGGGAGCGTCAATCACGAGATCGAGTTGATTGCCGTTTTCCCGAATGGTAGCTTTTCCGAAAGGGGTGTCAACTTGCGATCCCGGCTGAACTGAAGGGCGGATCACGACCTCGTTTTCCGATACCGAAGCCACCTTGCACGGAATAAGGGGATCATCTCTATAATCCACGCCAACCACGGGATCTTTTCCTGTGCGTGACTTAAATTCATCCTTGGTCATTTTGATCTCTTTAGCATAATGCCTGGTTCGAACCAACTGGAGAAATTGGTCCTTTTCCGGCACACCAGCGGGCCTTTCAGAACGAATCTCAATGGTTCGTGTTACACCCAGCGCCGTTCCGGCGAGAGACGCCGAAATGCGGTCGACTATCTCGTCCAGGAACGGGAACGGGAATTTCTTCGCGCCGACATTTTGGCCAACCGTCACTTCTATGGGATCGTCTTTGGATCTGGGCAAAAAGACAGTCGATTTGCGCAGGGATGAATCCTGCGCGACGGCGGTCGATGTGCTGGCCGCAATTTCCCCGTTCGGAAAGCGGCAGGTAAACTGAATCCCGACTTTGTCCCCCGGCTTTATGGCGGCAGTTTCCGCTGCCGATAAATCCGAATAAAGGGAAAAGAGAAAAGCACTTAGGAAAAACACTGTTGCGGAAAAGATTTTTGACCGATAAGCTATTTCATAATTCCTTTTCATTTCTGCATTCCACGGCTAAGAGGACGGTAAAACTCACCAATGCCTGGCTTTCGTTGGGAGAGGGCCATCGCCGTTCCTATTGTTTTGTCGCCGCGGCCGGAAGTGGGCCGGGAGTTACGGAGTTGGAGGGACCTGAGGCCGGACCAATCCCAATCGCGTTTTTCGCCGCTACCGTGAATGTATAGGATACGCCGTTGGTAAGGCCCGTAACGGTTATAGAAGTGGCTGTGGCCGGCCCTGAGGCTTTCTGTCCTCCGCTGGATGTCACTATGTAGGAGGTAATGGCGCTGCCGCCGTTTGACGCGGGTGACGTAAAGGTGACCTTTGCTGATCGCGCTCCCGCCGTTGCCGTTCCTATTGTCGGCGCCGGCGGAATAGCTGGAGAACTTTTCGTGAAGATCGCGAGTTTGTCAGACCCATCCGTCGTTGATTGCGTTGAGACCCAGACCGTTTTGGCTGCGTCCATAACAGCACTCCAGTCTGCACCAGAACTATTGCAACCACCTGAAACACAGCTTATAAGCCCGGTTGATGAAATCGAGAACTTCCCGGTTCCGCTGCTTGATGACCCGTTATTATTGGCGGATGGTAATGTAAATGTTCCGCTCGGGCTTATCGTAGCAGAATACCTTGTCCACTCAGGCGCATCAATACCAGAAATCAAACTATTGCCTTCCCACTTACCAGCCAAATCTGCCTGCGAATATGAAGCGGCTTTCCTGGTGAAAACATAGAGCACGGCATCTTCAGCGATGCTGCTCGCTCCACTCGTGGCAACCATGACAGTCTTGGATGCGTCCATAATAGCGCTGTAGTTTGAACTACTTAGACAATCACCGGAAACACACGTTATCGCCCCGGCCGATGAAATAGCAACTTGCCCGGTCGTTGTGGTTGATAAACCGGTACTGTCGCTATATGACCCTGTAAAATTTCCATTTGACGAGTCGAACACCATGCCTTGCACTCTTGCCCAAAAGCTGGACGCTTGTCCCGAATCTAAATAACTACCTTCCCAAATGCCGGCCGCCAAATCAGCGAACGAATACGAAGCGGCCTGTTGCGTGCCTATGTCGAGTTCGGTAGTGCCATCGGCCCAGGTCTGCGTGCATGCGAGCACGGTCTGGTCCGAATCTATCTGGCACAGGAAGTTGCCGTTGCTAACTCCGGGAACATTCGGCGCAATCCCGTTGGGAAAGACCCACCAAACACCGGCTAAGCCACCATAAGAAGAGCCATCGCTTGCTTCACCGGACATGGTGAAGGTTCCATCCGGGTTCACAATGATTGTGAATATAGTCCACCAGGGAGCGTCAGGACCTGAAGCAACGCCATTAAAGTTCCACGTGCCTACAGCCCCGGATGAGATCGGGGTCGCTGAAGGTTTTACTCTGTTGGAAGAGGCTGAGGGCGGGCTAGTCCCGATCGAGTTGGTAGCCGTCACAGTGAAGGCATAGGCAGTGCCGTTGTTCAGGCCCGGCACAATTATCGGGCTGGCCGAGCTTGTGGCAGTTATGCCGCCGGGTTTAGAGGTCACGGTATAGCCCGTTATAAGGCTGCCCCCGTCAGTTGAGGGAAGCGTGAAGCTGACCGCTGCCTGTTCGTTGCCGGCCGCTGCTAATACGTTCGTCGGCGCAACCGGAATTGATGGAAGCAGGGAGAAAATCGTGCCGGCGCCTTTGGACTCGAAGTCGTGGGCGCCTCCATAAAAGGTCATCCCGTAGAGCGTGGACCCTGAGAGCGTAAGTGAGTTGCCGGAAGGATCAGACCCATCATTTGTGAAGCTGCTGAAGCTGTACAGCACATTGTACACTGTGCCGTCCGTGCTTATCTGGAAAATCGTGCCGGCGCCGTTGTTGCCTCCCAAAGAGGTCATGCCGTAGAGCGAGTACCCGTCCGCCGAGAGGGTGATGCTGCCGCAAGGCGAAGCCCCATCGTCTGTGACACTGCCGAAGTTGTACAGCACATTGTACCCGGTGCCGTCAGTGTTTATCTGGAAAATCGTGCCGGCGCCGTTGCCGCTGATGCCGGGGTTTGCGCCTCCGTTAGCGGTCGTCCCGTAAAGAGTTATTCCCGAGAGGGTGAGGGCGCCGGATGGATTCGCCCCATCATTTGTAACATCATCGCCGAAGCTGTAGAGCACATTGTACCCGGTGCCGTCCGTATTTATCTGGAAAATCGTGCCGGCGCCGTTGTCGCCTCCATTAAAAGTCATCCCGTAGAGCGTGGCCCCGCAGAGGATGAGGGAGCCATTAGGATTTGCCCCATCATTTGCGCCATTATCCCCGAAGCTGTACAGCACCTGGTATTCGGTGCCGTCCGCGTTTATCTGGAAGATCGTGCCCGCGCCGTTGTCGCCTCCCAAAGTTGTCATCCCGTAGAGCGTGGAACCGGAGAGCGTGAGGGAGCCATTAGGATTGGCCCCATCGATGGCGCCACTATCGCCGAAGCTGTACAGCACCTTGTACCCGGCACCGTCCGTGTTTATTTGGAAAATCGTGCCGTTTGCGTTATCGCCTCCACTATATGTCATCCCGTAGAGCGTGGAACCGGAGAGCGTGAGGGAACTGAAAGGGTAAGGGTTAAGTCCGTCGTTTGCGGCACTGCCGAAGGAGTGCAACACCTTGTACCCGGCGCCGTCCGTTTTTATCCGGAAGATAGTGCCGTATGTGTTGCCGTATTCGTTGCGGCCTCCTCCGGAAGTCAGCCCGTAGAGCGTGGAACCGTTGAGCGTGAGGGAACTCGTTGGCCAAGCCCCACCGCTTCCGCCATCGAAGCTGTGCAGGATGGAGTACGCAGCATGCGAAGCGGATGGGTTTGCAAGTGCGCCGGCCATGATGCAGATGAAGACCGAAATACCGATAACGAAGCCATGCAAAAATCGCTTTTCCAGTCTCATTTTTGTTCCGTCCCTGAAGGGGCAGATCCAACAGTTGTATTTCAACGGTTTGCGGTTTACATAAAACCACGAAGTCGTCCACTTGCCGTCTAAGACGCATTGTTACGAGCGGTTTCGAATATTCCGAAAAGTGAAAAAGCGCTGCAAAAAATCAATATAGACTACATATTTGAGTACGATTTTGCCAGTGAAATCATTACCGACGCGCGGCTCGCATTAAAAGACGTTCCTTGCCTTGGGAATATAAGAGTCGGACACATGAAGGAGCCCTTCTCCCTGGAAGAGCTGACCAGTGACAACTGGCTGGACTTTATGGAACGTAGTATTGCAACTACAATAATTTCAATATCGTGGGTCGCGTGACGGCCCTGCCGTTTTATCAGGACGACGGGTGCGAATTGCTCCATCTCGGCTTGGGCTGTCGTCACCTATTCCGAACAAATGACCCTGAAGACGCGGGGACGCTCTCGTTCCATAGAAATCCGGGATGGGATCTCGGGTCTAACACATTTAACAGGCAACTTTTAGACTTCACTGTCAGGGTGTCAAAAAGTATAGTATAGTATGGGCTACATTTTTGTAGCCTATCCCATTCCAACCTGAGCAACGTGTGCACGGAGGAAATGCCATGGGTTCGATCAAAGAGCAGGTTGTTTGCAACCTCAGATCGGCACGTAAAGCCAAAGGGCTGTCTCAGAGCGAACTGGCGGAGCGGGTCGGGGTAAAACGGCAGGCCATCTGTGACATGGAGACCGGGCGGTACGTGCCCAATACCGCTGCTGCGCTCCGAATGGCAAAAGAGTTGGGCTGCAAGGTCGAAGACCTCTTCGCTATGGATGAGTCCGGAGACGAAGAGCTTGTGACGTTTGTCGAAAAGACCTGCGCCGGGAAAAGCAGGGTCTCAGTGGCCAGAGTGCGCGAGCGCCTCATTGCCTATCCTTTGGATGGCAAATGGTTGTTCAGCGATGGGTTTCAGGCTGCCGACGGCCTGCTGACGCCCGATTGCAGCCATGTGCAGCTCTTCCACAAAAGTGATCATCTGGAGAAAAAAGTCTTGCTGCTCGGCTGTGATCCGGCCTTTGGCATTTTGGGGGCGCACGCATCCCGGTGGGCGGCCGATGCAAGAGTTCAATGCCGATTTGCATCGAGTCATCTTGCATTGGAAAGACTCGCGACGGGCTATGCGCATATTGCCGGGACCCACCTGCACAACCCCACATCGGTTCAATCCAACGCAGCGCTCGCACAGAAGGTTTTATCCGGCTCAAAGGCCATGATCGTCGCTTTCTCGTTCTTTGAGGAGGGATTGATGGTTGCACCGGGAAATCCTCATCAAATTCAGACAGTCGCGGATCTGGCCAAAGAAGGGCTTGGATTTGTAAACCGTGAACCAGGCGCGGCAGTCCGCATTCTTTTCGATGAGCGTCTAGCTCTGGCTGGGCTTTCGCGTGAGAGTATCAGGGGATACGACAAGATGGTCTCAAGCCATATACAATGTGCTCAGATGGTCGCTTTCAATATGGCCGATGCGGCCATGGGGCTTCGCGCCGTTGCTTCCGCCTACGGGTTGGACTTCGTCCCCATAGAGGCAGTGCGCTGTGATCTGGTAATACCCTGTGAGTTCCAGGATCTTCCGGCTGTCAAGATTCTCCTTGATGTGTTGCAGACACGATCCTTGCGCGATGAGATCTCATCGCTTCCGGGTTACGAATCAGCTTGCACGGGTAACGTCATCGGATACGTGTAAGATAGAAGCGGGAAGCGATAAGCGGAAGGACTTTGACAGGAATGAACAGGATTTAAAAATCTCCAATTTAGCGAGTCAGGGATTGTAAAATGAGGAACGAGAAGCTTCCTGCTTCTTGTCCCTGCTTCTTTAGCGTCTTCGATCAAGGCCCGGGTCAAACCATAAGCGGGTCGACCTTGGGTCCAGCCTAAACACCATTGAATTTTAGTGAATGCATATAACTGTTTTGTCACTCTTCTTTCAACGTCGAGAGTTCATCGAACAATACCGACCTAAAGGGAGATGCCGGGCAGAAGGCGCCTTCATCACTGAAGACTCAGGTCCTTCGGATTTCTAAGTTTGAGTCTATTTAGTAAGGCTAGAGTGGAATGTTCTAAAGGGACACAGACATGCATGGAAAGAGAATTATCAGCCGGCAAAATAGAATTCAGGGCTATTTATCACCGCTCATGACTATTCTGGCCGGCGCCATGATTTCTTTTGCCGGCTTTGCACTGGCATTGAGCTGGGACCGGCAAATGATACAGACTGAATTTAAAGAGGAAACGGAAATTTGTTTTGAGACCATAAAGAGAGAAATAGAATTGAACCTGCATGCACTGGTGTCGCTGAGGGCTTTTCTTGAAACTACTGAAGATGTCGACAGATCCAAGTTCAGAGATTTCGCGGAACATCAGTTATCGATCAACCCTTCTATCCAGGCACTGGAATGGATACCCCGTGTTCCTCATTCGGAGCTTATGTCATATGAAGCAGCGGCAAGGCAAAATGGTTTATCCGGCTTTCGGATAACCGAACGGGACACACGGGGGAACATGATAAACGCGGCTGAGCATGCAGAATACTTTCCGGTCTATTTCGTCGAGCCATACAAGGGCAATGAGATTGCCCTGGGTTTCAACCTTGCATCGAATTCCATGCGAAAGGAAGCATTGGAAAAGTCGCGAGAGACTGGAGAGATGGTAGCCACACGAAGAATGACCTTAGTACAGGAAATGGCGGGTCAGTTTGGCCTCCTGGTCTTTGCTCCAGTCTTTCATAAAGGTGTAATGGCCGATTCCATCAAAGCCCGCATGGAACACCTCAGAGGTTTTGCTCTCGGCGTCTTCAGGATTGGTGATATTGTCGAAAAATCCTTGTTGCGCCTGAAGCCGGAAGGCATCGACATTGTTCTCTATGATAAATCCGCCGTCTCCCGGGAAGAATCTTTTCTTTATTTTCATCCATCACAAGCCGGAAGGACCTCGTTCTCCTCGGCGCCTAACCCGGAAGCCGGACTGCATGGTCGTTTAGAGAATGCGAAAACCTTGGATGTTGCGAACCGGGAATGGCTGATCCTGATGAATGCGGCGCCCGATTTCGCCGGCGCCAGAAAAACTTTGCAACCCTGGGGAATTCTGACATCAGGGCTGCTGCTGACAGCCATCCTTACAAGTTACTTTATCGTGCGAAAACGTGCAGAAAATGCGCTACGCGCGAGCGAGCATCACTATCGTTCTCTGTTTGATAATATGCTGAACGGATTTGCATATTGCAGAATGGTTTTTGAGCAGGACAGGCCGAAGGATTTCATTTATCTCGATGTCAATAGCGCGTTTGAAACCTTAACGGGTCTTACGGATGTGGTCGGGAAAAAGGTCTCGCAGGTTATCCCCGGTATACAGGTATCCAATCCGGGGATGTTTGAAATATACGGCAAGGTGGCTTTGACGGGTAACCCGGAGCAATTCGAAACCTATGTAGAATCCCTTGGAATGTGGTTTTCAATCTCGGTTTACAGTCCTCAGATAGAGCACTTTGTGGCCGTTTTTGACGTAATTACGGAGCGTAAGCGCGCCGAGGAGGAAATACGCCGCCTGAACAGGCTCTACGATCTGGTAAGCCAGGTAAACCAGTCTGTGGTGCGCGTCCAGGCCCGTGAGGAATTTCTTACGGAAGTATGCCGTCTGATAGTTGAGCGTGGGGCCATAGACCTGACCTGGATCGGCTTGCTCGATTCAACCACCTCCCGCATCACCCCGGCAGCCCATTTTGGAAACGGCCATGAGATCTTGAACCTGGCAAGCTTCTATGCAGATGAGAGGCCTGAAGGGCAAGGCAACCAGGGCAAGGCCATCCGGGAGGGTAAAACCTCCTATTGCAACCAATGCGGCGGCGACGCCTGTCTCTACCCTTCAGAGAGCGCGCCCATCCGATTCGGGTTTGAGTCTTGCGGTTCGTTCCCGCTCTGGTTTCAGGGCCGGGTCTGCGGAGTTCTAAATGTTTGTGTGTCCGAAGGCGGCTTCTTTGGTAAGCGAGAAATCGAGCTGTTGGAAGAAGTGGCTATGGCCATCTCTTTTGCCCTCGACAGGATCGAGGGCGACATCGAGCGGAAGCGTTTCAGCGAGCAGCTTCAGCATCAGTCCACTTTTCTGCGGACTCTCATGGACGCAATGCCTTACCCGGTATTCTACAAGGATACTCAACTGCTGTATCTGGGCTGCAACAATGCATTCGAACGGTTCATGGGAGCCAAGAAAGACCAAATCATAGGCAAATCGGCCTATGACGTCTGGCCTAAAGACTTGGCGGATACTTTTCAACGCAGGGATCAGGCGTTGCTGACGGGCAACGGTCAGACAGTGGTCATGGAAGGAACACTTCCGCATGCCGACGGCACTCGAACCGTTTTCCTCTCTCACAAGGCCACCTTCGCAGACCGGGACGGCAATGTGGGCGGCATTATAGGCGCGATGGTGGATATCACCGAACGCAAAGCCGCTGAGCGAGCCTTGCATGATAGTGAAGAGCGGCTCAAGCTGGCATTGGCGGCAGCTCGGATGGGAGTCTGGGAATGGGATATGAGAACCAACACCGTCTTTTGGTCTCCCGAGTGCTACAATATTTGCGGGGTCGAGAGCTACGACGGGAAAATGGAATCTTTCACAGCCCTGGTGCATCCGGAGGACCGCGAGCTGGTAAGGGTGAATATCAAAAAGGCGTTGGACGAAAGAACCGTTTACAAAAATGAGTACCGCATCATCCAGCCTGGCGGCAACGTTCGCTGGGTTATGGGTCTCGGACAGTTTGAATACGGCTCGGATGGTAGAGCGTTTCGTTTGGTAGGCAATACACAGGACATCACCGAACGCAAGCAGTCTGAAAAGGAGCGGGCTCGGGTGGAAGTCCAGTTGGCCCAAGCCCAGAAACTGGAATCAATCGGCCAACTTGCGGCAGGAATTGCCCACGAAATAAATACTCCGACGCAGTATGTTGGAGACAATACCCATTTTCTGGCCGAATCATTTGGAAGTCTGGAAAAAATCCTTCTTCTCAACGATCAATTACTTGATCGCCTTTGTGCCGGCTGTTCCACCGAGGATCTCGTAAGAAGCATTGTTGAAGCACGAAATGAGATGGACCTGGATTACATCAGGAAAGAGATTCCGAATGCTATACAGCAGTCATTCGAGGGCATTGGCCGTATAAGCAGCATAGTGCAGGCGATGAAGGAATTCTCGCACCCCGGATCAGGGGAGAAGACCGGCATCGATCTCAATAAAGCGATCGAAAACACAATCATTGTTGCCCGCAATGAATGGAAATATGTGGCCGAGGTCGAGACTGATCTCGATCCAAACCTCCCGCTTGTCCCTTGCCTGCCAGGTGAGACCAATCAGGTGATACTGAATATGATTATAAATGCCGCTCACGCCATTGCCGAGAAACAAAGCAGGAACGGGTCCGAGCAAAAGGGAACGATCAAGATCTCTACCGGCATGCGCGATGAGTGGGCCGAGATAAGCATAAAGGATACGGGAACGGGTATTTCCGAGGCTATCAAGTCCAAGATTTTCGATCCTTTCTTCACGACCAAGCAAGTGGGCAAAGGGACAGGCCAGGGACTGGCGATCTCTCATTCGGTAGTTGTCGATAAGCATGGCGGTACGATCAGCTTTGAATCGGAGGATGGTAAAGGGACGACTTTTTTTGTGAGATTGCCGCTTGTGTAGGGTTAGGGGAAGTTATGAAAAGTATTCTTTTTGACAGTTTCCATCAACAATGACGTATTGACTGTGATGGGATGATATAAATGTTTATATCTATGAGAAAAAAACTGTGGCTGATTATGATGCTTGTATTCGCGGCTGCATCGTGCATTATAATCGTATCAAGTAGTATCGAACGTCAAGAACAAATTGAAGCAGTCAAAAATGAAGCAAGTGTATTAGTGCAAAGCTTGGCAGCACAGCAGGAACAAGTAGTTATCGGAATAAGACAAACACTTGGCACTATATCACTTTTACCAGTAGTTAAAACTCTGGACATTGACATATGTAATAAAATATTTCGTGAATTGATCGATATTAATCCATCTTATACTAATATAAATGCAGTTACTCCTGATGGAAATATGTTTTCAGCGTCTGCTCCGTTTGTTAATGTAAATTTGTCGGATAGAAAACATTTCAAAGATGCAGCAAAAACACTGGATTTGTCACCAGGAGAATACATAATTGGTAGAGTAGGTAATAGCAAGTCATTGAATTACACATTTCCAGTGCTGGATTCGGGAAAGACCCCGGTTGCTTTCATTACTGTTGGTTTCAATCTTGACGCATTCTCCAGTTTTTTAAAAAAGGTTAAACTGCCTGAAGGTTTCTCTTTTGATATCCTTGACCATGCCGGGGTACGTTTATATCGAACGCCCGAACATGCTTCAAGCCTTGCTGGAAAACCAATTCCAAAAGCAGCATTTGAAAAAGTATCATCTGATATCGACCATGGAACTTTTGAGATAAACGCTGAAGACGGTATAAATCGCATATATGCTTTCAAACAGTTGCGCCTCAGGGACAATGCAGCTCCGTATATGTATATGCTCATCGGTGTTCCCAAAGACCATATCATACAAACGGTCAACTCAAAACTGTTCATGAACTTATCGCTACTTGGGATCGCGGCTGTCATATCATTTCTTCTGACATTGGTTCTTGGACACCCGATTGCTCGCCTTGCCGCCGCCGCAAAGCGCCTGGGCGGAGACGATCTGGGTGTACGAACGAGTCTCCCGCACACCTCGGATGACCTGGGACAACTGGCCAAGTCCTTTGACGATATGGCGTCGATGCTGGAAATGAGGAGCCTTGAGAGCAGAAATGCGGAAAAGGCCCTGTGGGAGAGCGAGTCGAAGTATCGCAATCTGGTTGAAACAACAGGAACAGGCTATCTGATCATGGATCAGGAAGGCAAGGTCCTGGATGCCAATTATGAGTATGCGAAGCTGAGCGGCCATAACTCCGTTGAGGAAATGCTGGGAAGAAACGTGGTTGAATGGACGGCTCCCTACGATCTGGAGAGACACGCAGAAGAGCTGAAGAGGTGCGTTGCGGAGGGTCTGACAAGAAATCTGGAAATCGATTATGCCGATAGGCAGGGCAGCATTATTCCGGTTGAGATCAACGCCACTTTGATCAGGACCGCTGAAGGTACGGTAGTTATTTGTCTAATCAGGAATATTACGGAACGCAGGAGGGCTGAAGCTGAGCTTCAGCGTGCGCATGACGAAATGGAGATCACTGTCGTCAGGCGAACCGCTGAGCTTTCGGAGGCCAATGACCAGTTAAGATCTGAAATAGAAACGCGGAAAAAGGTTGAAAACGCCCTCCGCGAAAGCGAACAGCGTTTCCGCTCGCTCTTTGAACGCCATCGAGCCACCATGCTGCTGATTGATCCGGATTCCGGGGCAATTTTAGATGTAAATGAGGCGGCAGTTGAATTCTACGGCTTTTCCAAGGTCGAGCTATTCTCGATGAACATAGCCGAAATCAATCAACTATCGGCGGCCGAAATTGCTGAGGCCCGCCAGAACATTTTGAAAGGAGAGATGAATCGTTTAGTTTTCCCCCACCGGCTCCACAGTGGTGAAATCCGGACGGTCGAAGTTTATTCGTCTCCTATTGAGGTGGGAGGCCGGACGGCACTTTTTTCGATCGTGCACGACATCACGGAGCGAAAACGCGCCGAGGACGAGCTTGCACAAATGACTAAATACCTCAAAAATGTGTTTGAAAGCTCCCCTGACGGGATATCAATCGTAGATGCGCATGGGAAGTTCATTGAATGGAATAGAATGTTAGGCGAACAAATTGGCTACACATTTGAAGAGCTAAAGGACAAGTCAGCGTTCGATTTGTATGCGGATAAAGACCGGCTTAGCAGCATGCTGACGGAATTGCGGCGAGAAGGCACCGTCAAGAAATATGAAATAGATATGAAAAGAAAGGACGGCACAATCGCTACGGTTGAAATTTCCATCAGCCTGCTAAGAGACGATTCGAATATGGTGATAGGCAGCGTTAGTGTTGTAAGAGATTTGAGCGACATGAAGAAGGCCCTCTACGCCCTTCAAACTTCTCATGAGCAACTGCATCAGGAAATCACTGTCCGGCAGCAGGCTGAGGCGGCGCTCAGGCTACGTCTGAGTCTATTGGAATTCGCCGCCACGCATTCGCTCGAAGAGTTGCTCCAAAAGACAGTGGATGAAGTCGGTAGCTTGACCAACAGTCCCATCGGATTTTTTCACTTTGTAGAAAGCGACGGGAAAACCCTGGCCCTTCGAGCCGGGTCTACTCAGACAACGGAGAAATTCTCTAAGGCGGAAGGCAAAGGGCTAAACTACGATATAGACCAGGCGGGTGTATGGGCGGAATGTGTAAATGTAAGAAGGCCGGTGATCCATAATGATTATGCGGCATTGTCACATCGCCAAGGCTTGCCTGAAGGACATTCACCCTTCATCCGGGAGCTTGTTGTGCCCATTGTGCGATCCGGTCGAATTGTGGCTATCCTCGGCATTGGAAATAAACCTGCCGATTACGACGACAAGGACGTTGAAGTCGTCTCCTACCTGGCGGACGTTGCGTGGGAAATCACTGAGCGGAAGCGGGCAGAGGAGGCCCTTCGGGAGAGCGAGTCCAAGTTTCGTTCCTACATCGAGCATGCTCCACTGGCCGTGTTTGTAGCAGATCGCGAAGGCCGCATTCTGGATGTTAATCCCTCGGCTACAGACCTCTTGGGTTACGAAGCCTACACTTTGTCAGGCATGAACATCATGGACCTGCACTCGGAGGCGGACCAGGAGGAGGTTATCTGCGATTTCAACATCCTGCTCGAAAAAGGCCATGTCGAAACCGAGCATCGCATGAAAAAACGTGACGGGAGCCTGACCTGGGTATCGCTAAATGCAGTCATGACTACTGACCAACTTTCCTTCGCCTATTGCCAGGACATCACGGAACGCAAGCTGGCGAGGGAAGCCCTGCGGGAGAGCGAAGAGCGCTACCGTAGCGTGATTGAGAACATGCAGGACGTTTTCTATCGGACGGATAAGAGCGGCGCGGTTGTGATGCTCAGTCCCTCGGGGGCCGGCCTCCTGGGATATGACGCGCTTGACGAGATGTGCGGCAAGCCGGTGGAGAGCTTTTGGATGTATCCGGAGGAGCGTGAAAAAATGCTGCGCGCCTTACGAAAAGATGGCGTGGTCAGAGACTGTGAGGCTACCTTTAAGAAAAAAGACGGCTCGCCACTCTATGTTGCGATTACAAGCGCATTTCGCAAGGACGATCATGGAAACATCCTTGGAGTCGAAGGGGTAATTCGTGATATCACTGAGCGCAAACGGGCTGAAGAAGAGCGCATACGCCTGGTGACCGCGATCGAACAAGTTGCTGAAGCAATCATCATAAGCGATTCAAAATCGATCGTCGACTATGTCAATCCAGCTTTTACGGCTATGTCGGGCTATGAGGGCGCGGAGGTTATCGGCCGGCATTCGGGTATCATTAAAAGCGACAAACATGACCGGGCCTTCTACAGGCATATGCGGGAAACGCTCGCAGGAGGCGAGGTATGGTCGGGACGTCTCACTAACAAGAGAAAAGACGGCTCTTTGTACGAAACGGAGACTACCATATCCCCAGTCCGGAACATGTCCGGGGCTGTCATCTACTATGTAAGCATCCACCGGGACATCACACGCCAGGTCAAGCTTGAAAGTGAGCTGCGACAGGCTCAAAAGATGGAATCGCTGGGTGCATTGGCTGGAGGCATCGCCCACGACTTCAATAACATCCTTGGGGTTATCATGGGCTTCACGGAATTGGCTAAATTTGAGTTGGGCAACGGAAGTCCGGTTCTTCGCAAACTCGATGAGGTGCTCAAGGCATCCGACCGGGCGAAAGAACTGGTGAAGCAGATACTTGCTTTCAGCCGCAGGACCGATCAGCAGAAGATTCCATTGCAACTCGGGTTGATCGTAAAAGAGGCCTTGCGAATTCTTCGGCCCGGATTGCCCTCAACCATTGAGATCAAAACGGAAGTGCTCAGCAAGGCGGCTGTTTTGGCCGATCCAACTCAGATGCACCAGGTGCTGATGAACCTTTGCACAAATGCTGCTCATGCTATGCAAGAGCAAGGAGGAGTGCTGGAGGTGAGATTGACCGATGTCTTGCTTGAAGGCGCATCGACTCCATACTCGGAGGGTTTGAAACAGGGACTTTATGTGGAGCTTACGGTCAAAGACACCGGATGTGGCATAGACCCGGACGTGCTTAATTCGATCTTCGATCCCTTTTTCACCACTAAGAAACAGGGTGAAGGCACCGGGCTCGGCCTATCCGTGGTTCATGGTATTGTAAAAAGCTATGAAGGGCAGATCAATGTGGAAAGCGAGCCGGGCACGGGAGCCAGGTTCACCGTGCTCATCCCGGCTCTGAAGAGTGAATGCGCGCCAATAAAAGCGGAAGATCAAGCCCTTCTTCCTCTTGGGCGCGAGCGGATACTTGTTGTCGATGATGAGCCACAGCTTGCCGAGGCCGTGGAGCAGATGCTTAAGTGTCTGGGATACGACGTTATCATCCGGTCAAGCGGGACTGAGGCCCTTGATGTTCTGCGTCATCAGCCGCTTGAAACGCCTTTTGACCTGGTGATTACCGACATGACCATGCCGCACCTTACAGGCGCCGATCTTGCCGATGAACTTCGGGGGTTTCAACCTGCGATTCCGGTAATACTCATGACCGGCTTCAGCAAGAACATGGATGCGGAGAAGGTGAAGTATCTCGGGATTCAAGGGTTCCTGATGAAGCCGGTAACCCTGGAGCAACTTGCCAAAACGGTGCGGGAGGTACTTGATTTAAAACGTGAAACAGGCAGTAGAGGCCGGAGAATACCATGAATGGCATGGGCATAAGAAAAATTCTGGTCGTAGATGATGACGAAGCTATGTGTAGTATGGTCACAAGCTTTTTGGCTATGATCGGCTATTACTGTCAAAGCGCCACCGGGCCTTCTCAAGCTCTGGCTATTTTGGAACATGAAGATTATGACTTGGTGATTTCCGATATAAGAATGGACGGCATGGATGGTCTGGACCTGGTTCGAGATATTCACAGGAAATACCCTGTAATCGATACCATTATAATATCCGGATTCACTGGTGATTACACATACGGTGACGTTATAGAAGCCGGTGCGGTTGATTTTATTTCAAAACCGATCTCACTGCCGGAGTTTGAGGCGAAAATAACTCGAATCAGTCGAGAACGTAAAGCCCTGGCCGAATTGAGAGACGCGCATGAAGCGACTAAACACTCATTTGCCGAGTTGAAAAGGGCAAACGAAGCATTATCGAGCGAAATTGGCGAAAGAGAGAAAGCTGAAGCCGAGCTTCAGGATGCCAATTACCGTTTAGAAGCGGAAATCGAGACGCGAAAAAAGGTTGAGGGCGCCCTTCGCGAAAGCGAACAACGCTTCCGCTGGCTTTTTGAACGCCATCGAGCCACCATGTTCCTCACCGACCCGGATTCGGGCGCGATTTTGGATGTCAATGAAGCGGCGGCGCAATTCTACGGCTATTCCAGGCCTGAGTTGTGCGCGATGAACATAGCAGAAATCAATCAACTGCCCGGGTCGGAAATTGCTCAGGCGCTCCGGAGCATCCTAAAGAGTGAGATTAATCGTTTCGTTTTCCCCCACCGGCTCCGCACTGGTGAAATCCGGACGGTCGAAGTTTATTCCTCCCCTATTGAGATGGGGAGCCGGACGGTGCTCTTTTCAATCGTGCACGACATCACGGAGCGAAAACGCGCCGAGGATGAGCTTGCACAAATGACTAAGTACCTTAAAAATGTATTTGTAAGCTCCCCTGACGGGATATCGATCGTAGATGCGCATGGGAAGTTCATCGAATGGAATAGAATGGCAGGCGAACAACTTGGCTACACATTTGAAGAGTTAAATGGCAAGTCAGCGTTTGATTTATATGTGGATAAAGACCGGCTTAACACCATGCTGACTGAATTGCGGCGAGAAGGCACCATAAAGAAATATGAAATAGATATGAAGAGAAAGGACGGTACAATCGCCACCTTTGAAATTTCCATCAGCCTGCTTAGAGACGATTCGAATATGGTTATAGGCAGTGTTGGTGTTGTAAGAGATTTGAGCGATATGAAGAAGGCCCTCTACGCCCTTCAAACTTCTCATGAGCAACTGCATCAGGAAATCACCGTGCGGCAGCAGGCTGAGGCGGCGCTCAGGCTACGACTGAGTCTATTGGAATTCGCCGCCACGCATTCGCTCGAAGAGTTGCTCCAAAAGACATTGGATGAAGTCGGCAGTTTGACCAACAGCCCGATTGGATTTTTTCACTTTGTGGAGAGCGACGGGAAAACCCTGTCCCTCCAAGCATGGTCCACTCAGACAATGGAGAAATTCTGTAAGGCAGAAGGCAAAGGGCTACACTATAGTATAGACCAGGCGGGTGTATGGGTGGACTGTGTTCATGAAAAAAGGCCGGTAATCCATAATGATTACCAGGCATTGTCACATCGCAAAGGTATGCCTGAAGGACATTCCCCCGTCATCCGGGAACTTGTCGTGCCCATTGTGAGATCGGGTCGAATTGTGGCTATCCTCGGCATTGGGAATAAACCCGCCGATTATAACGATAAGGACGTTGAAGTCGTCTCTTATCTAGCGGATGTGGCGTGGGAAATCACTGAGCGCAAACGGGCTGACGCGGCGCTCAAAGAATCCCGGCAGGAACTGGCAAATATTATCGACTTTTTGCCCGACGCGACATACGTAATCAATAATGAAGGAAAAGCTATCGCGTGGAACAAAGCAATGGAGGAACTAACAGGGACTAAGGCGCCGGACATTCTCGGCAAGGGCAATTACGAATATGCGCTTCCCTTTTACGGGGAAAGAAGGCCCGTGCTCATTGACTTCGCCCTGAATCCTCAAAAAAATGTGGAAAGCAAATATTCGACAGCGGAAAAAAGGGGTGAGGCGCTCACTGGCGGAGCGTATGTCGAACTCGGTAAAGGCAAAGCGTGGCTTCAAGGGACGGCAAGCGTTTTGCGGGACTCAAATGGAAGTATTGCGGGCGCCATTTGTTCGATGCGCGATCTCACCGAGGCTAAAAAAACCAGGGAGGAGTTGCGCAGGACAAATGTTGAGATGGCCCAGTTGCTTGCCTCCATTCCATCCTTCCTTATCGGTTTGACCCCGGAGTATCGAATAATAAGGTGGAATCGCGCCGCAGAGAAGATATTCGGAATCGATGGCGACGGCGTGACGGGAAGACCGATTGATGAGTGTGGAATCCAGTGGGACTGGCTCAAAATGTCCGTAGCCATTTCCTCATGCCGAAGGGATAATGCGTCAATAAGACTGGATGATGTCCGTTTCCAGCGGCCGGACGGCAAAGAAGGTTTCCTGGGCGTTGTGGTAAGTTCCATCGAAGGAAAAGGCGCTGAGTCTTCAGGCATACTTTTGCAGGGCAACGACATTACCGAGCGTAGAATCCTGGAGAGCCAACTGGTTCAGGCGCAAAAGCTCGAGTCAATCGGGCAGCTTGCAGCCGGAATTGCCCACGAGATAAACACCCCCGCGCAGTACGTGGGAGATAACGCCCGTTTCCTCCTGGAAGCCCACCATGATCTGGAACGCGTTCACGCTCTTTATGATCAACTTCTTAAGGAACTCAGGTCCGGAAACGCGGCCGAAGAACTGGTCCGAAAGATTGAAGAGGCGGCCGAAGAGATCGATCTTGAATACATCAGGCAGGAAGCCCCAAAGGCTGTCCGGCAGTCTCTTGAGGGAATCGAACGCATAAGTAGGATAGTCCTGGCGATGAAACAGTTTTCTCACCCCGGGACGGATGCGAAAACCAACATAGACCTGAACAAGGCAATCGAGAGCACGATCACGGTTGCCAGAAACGAGTGGAAGTATGTTGCGGAAATGTTAACCGACTTTGATCCCGGCCTGCCGTTTGTCCCCTGCCTTCCCGCCGAGATCAACCAGGTTTTTTTGAACATGATAATCAATGCCGGTCACGCGGTGGCCGACGCCCTGAAGATGAGCGGATCGGATAGCAAGGGAACCATAACGATATCGACGCATGCCCTTGGAGAATACGCAGAAATCCGCATAAGCGACACAGGGACCGGTATTCCGGAAAACATCAGGTCCAAGATTTTCGATCCATTCTTTACGACCAAGGAGGTCGGGAAAGGGACCGGCCAGGGGCTGGCCATTTCTCGCTCGGTTGTCGTAGACAAACACGGGGGTACGATCACTTTTGAGTCCGAGGTGGGCAAGGGCACTTGCTTTATTATAAGGCTGCCTCTAAATCAAAACGGTTCGGAGAAGTGATGAAGAGAATACTTTTCGTAGATGATGAGTCGATGGTGCTCGATGGTCTTCGCAGAATGCTGCGCCCGATGCGAAATGAATGGGAGATGGAGTTTGCCGGAAGCGGGCGTGAGGCGCTAAAAATCCTTGAGGGCAAACAATTCAACGTCATCGTCACTGATATGCGCATGCCGGGCATGGATGGATGCCAGTTGCTAAATCACGTGAAAGAATTCTATCCCCAGGTAGTCCGCATTATATTGTCGGGACAATCCGACATGGAAATGGTCCTGAAGTCAGTCGGGCAGGCCCACCAGTTTCTCGCAAAACCCTGTGACGCGGAGACCCTCAAGAATACGATAACCCGTGTATGTTCGATGGGGGACTTGCTGGAGGACAAAGCCCTCCTGCGGGTGGTTTCCAGCATAGAATCTCTTCCCAGCTTGCCAAAACTTTATTCTGAAGTAATGGACGAGATAAACTCGGAGGAGGGATCAGTCAACAAGGTAGGTGAAATCATATCGAGAGATTCAGGCATGTCCGCGAAAATTCTCCAGCTTGTCAATTCGGCATTCTTCGGGCTCCCCAGGCATATCACGAGCCCGGTTAGGGCAGTCCATCTCCTCGGCCTGGAAACAGTCAAAGCCCTCGTTCTTACAGTCAAAATCTTCTCAACGTTTTCACAGTCCGATTTGGCAGGGTATTCGGCGGACGCTCTTTTTCGTCACAGCCTGGCCGTCGGACTTTCTGCCCGAAACATAGCCATCCTTGAAGGCTGGGAGCAGGAGAGAATAGATGAGGTTTTCATGGCCGGTCTGCTCCACGATATCGGCAAACTCATTCTCGCAGACAAGTTCCCCGAGCAATGTCTCAAGGTGATCGAAAGAATCGATGGGGCAAATTCCCGCATCCATGAGGCCGAACTATATGTATTAGGAACAACGCACGCCCAGGTCGGGGGCTACCTGCTGGGCATATGGGGTTTGTCCGAGCCTGTTATCCAGACTGTGGCCTGCCACCATACTCCGGGCAAAAGCCCATGTAGCGAGCCAAACAGTCTGACTGCGGTTTATATGGCCGATATTTTTGAAAACGAAAGCTCGGTTGAAAGCGAACCACCGCTCGAATTTGATACCGGATATGTCGAGAGGCTCGGGATAGCAGACCGAGTGGAGATATGGCGTAAACTTTGCCAAAAACGGCAGGGAGAAGACGATGCCTGTCAGAATTCTTTTTGTTGATGACGATCCCAACATACTGGCTGCATTCCAGCGGCAGTTGAGGAAAGAGTTCTCGGTCCACACGGCCGCAGGCGGGGAGGAAGGGCTGAGTGCCGTGCAGGAGCAGGACCCCTTCGCGGTCATTGTCTCCGACCTGCGCATGCCCGGGATGGATGGAATTCAATTCCTCTCCAGGGTGCGTCAAACCGCTCCGGACAGCGTTCGAGTGATGCTCACGGGAAATGCGGATTTATCAACGGCAATCGAAGCAGTGAACCAGGGAAACATCTTCAGGTTGCTGACCAAACCGTGCGAACAGCAAGCACTGATCAGTACTCTTTCAGACGGGGTCAGGCAGTTTCAGTTGATCACCGCTGAGCGCGAGCTCCTGGAAAAGACACTGCGCGGCAGCATCAAAGTCCTTTCTGAAATCCTCCAACTGGTCAATCCGGAAGCGTTCGGCCGGGCCTCCCGGATAGTCCGGTATGCAAGGGAGGTTGCGTCCGCAATGAAAGTCTCTGACGTATGGCAGATTGAAACAGCGGCTGCGCTTTCCCAAGTCGGGTGTGTAATGTTGCCGGAATCGGCCATCCAGAAGCTTTACAGCGGGGAGGAATTCACCGGGGAAGAGTCCCAACTTTTTGCAATGCATCCTTTTATTGCCTCCGACCTCCTCTCCCACATTCCCAGAATGCAGACTATCGCCGAAATTATCGCCAACCAGGGGAAGAATTTCGACGGTTCGGGGTTTCCGCAGGAATCTAAAGGAGGCGAGCACATTCCGCTGGGGGCGAGAATTCTCAAAGTTGTCCTTGATTTCGATACCTTTAAATCCAGGGGAGAATCAGACGGTACGGCATTCGGGAGATTGACAAAAAGACCCGGCCTATATGATCCCGATGTGCTTTCAGCTATGCGCGAAACCGTTGGCGCCGAATCACGGGATGAGGAAAGGATCGTGAAGGCCGGTGAACTGATGGACGGTATGATTCTTGCCGATGATGTGTGGATTCTGGATGGCCGTATGCTCGTTGCCAGAGGCTATGAGGTCAATCGGACTCTGCGCGAACGAATTAAGAATTTCCACGAAAAACCTGGCATAAAAGAACCCGTCCGGGTGATCGTGCCGGCTAAACTTGTTTTAGACGGCGATTGAGAGGAAAGCGCCATGACTCATACCGTCTTGCTCGTTGATGATGATCCCTTGGTAGTTGATGCAATCAAACGCGCGCTCTATAAAGAATCTTATGAAGTTGTCGGCGCCGGTTCTGCGACGGAAGGACTCGATATTCTGTCAACTCAGAGCTTTGACGTCGTAGTCTCGGATGAAATGATGCCCGGTATGCTGGGATCTGAATTCCTCGGAGTGGTCTGCGATAAATATCCTGAAACCATCAGGATCATCCTGACCGGCCATCCCAATCTGGACACCGCCCTTCGAGCCATCAACAAGGGTCACATCTACAGGTTCCTGATAAAGCCTTGCAGAGGGCTGGAACTAAGCGTCGCGATAAAGCAGGCTCTTCAGCAAAGGGAACTAGCCAAGAAGAGTCAGAGTCTTTTGACAACTGTCAAACGCCAGAGTTCAATCCTCGAAAACCTGGAAAAGCTAAGTCCCGGTATCACTAAAGTTGATAGGGATACAAGTGGGGCAATATGTATTCCAGATGTGGAATACGATCTGGATACTCTGGTTCAGGAAATTAACAAAGAAGTTAAGAGGAGTGATTCTTTTTTCAAAACGTCGGGCAAATCCGGTGAGGGATCATCTTCATAACCGGGTTGCTTGTTTGATCTTGCCGGCATGCGCATTTTTGATCCGGTCGGGATTTTAAGATGGCGGGAAAACAGAGGATTTTGTTTGTTGACGACGATCCGAATTTTCTCAGAGCCATTGGCCGGTTGCTCAGAAACTTTCCTCACCTCATTAACGTTTTCGCGTGATGCCCATCAATTGAAAGAGTGGTTTTCGGAACACAATCCTGCATAGAGCCGATAAGCTATCAACCGTGATGAGAGTGCAGTGTCCTCAAATCGCCTAAACTGATCTTGCACAGATTTCGGCTTGCATTTTGATAGGGATATCGTATGTTCTACGGACTCTGGGGCGTTGGGGTATCGGGAAGGCATTGAAGGACTAAGACTGATTTGCGTTTAAAGCATCGCTCATATCAACACCATCTTGAACGCGACTCAGTCTAAGACCTTTTCACTGTGAGGAGGGAAAAATGGATGCCGTATTGCGAGGCAACGATGTTGAGGCCTTGTGCGGAATCATGATTGATATATTAAAAGAGCTCAGATGGAGCTCTGAGCCTGTTACTCCCAGCGTACTCCACCGAACGCTGTCTGCGAGACAGGATTATATCGACTTGCTGACGGATGCAGGATTAGCCGACTCTTCTCGGGAAAGGTCTTTCCAATCTGACGAGGAGGTCCCGGGAAAGCTGCCCGCCGGCGAAGAAAACGATTCATTGAGCGAATCTTATATCAAGATACTCCAGGATTTCCGTCTGAACCTTCTTAGCCAATTCGAAGATAGACTTCCCAGAGAATTTCTTGCATTGGCTTCCGAAATCCGTGAACTCATCAGCAAGAGCAATAAAGTTGAACAAATTTTGGGCCTAAACGACGATATTTTCGAAATTCTAAGGGCTGCAACCAGCAGGACGAGGGGAGAACTGGAACAATTCACCTGTCTGGTGAAAGAAATAGGCAAGGATTTGGTCGAAATGGAAACCGGCCTTATGTGTTCCTTCTCCTGCACTCGCGAAACCTTCGAGAACAACAAAGCATTCGGCAATATACTGGGACATAATTTGAGAGATACCACAGAGACCATCCGCATAAGCACAAGCCTGATTGAGTTGAAGGGCTTTGTTGCTTCCAAACTTTCGACCATCAAGGAAGCACTGGAAAGGAAGCGCAAATATGACGACCTTCAATTAAAAAAGGCAACAGTGGAGGTGAAGAAACTTAAGCAGAACATCACAGGAATGAAACAAGAAATCGTTCGAGTTCACAAGAGGGCAAAAGTTCTGGAAGAAGAGACTCTCCTTGACCCCTTGACTGGAGTCAATAACCGCCGGGCCTATGAAAAGCGCATCCAGGAAGAGTTTGCGCGGTTTGAACGTCATGAAGGGATTTTTTCCATTCTGATGATTGATATAGACAATTTCAAGTCAATCAACGATCTCTATGGGCACTGGGCAGGGGATAGATGTCTTGAAGAACTCACCAAACTGATCAACAGGATTCTGCGTGGAACGGACTTTCTGGCTCGTTATGGAGGGGAAGAATTCATCACAATTCTTCCAGGAACGGACGAGCAAGGGATCTGTATTGTTGCTGAAAGACTGCGCGAACTTGTAAATCGGGCTCGTTTTCTTTGCCAGGACGAAGAAATTCCTTTGACCGTCAGTATCGGCGGCACTACCGTAAAGCCTTCTGACGAGAACACTGAAACAATCTTCAAACGAGTGGACAGTGCGCTATATGAAGCCAAGAGGACCGGACGTAACCGCTCTGTGATCTTGTGAAATCTGATCAATGGAGTCAAATTCATCTAAGAGATCTGCAGAGACGATCATGGTCCCCATTGGACTTTCTGAATAGGTTTTGATGGAAGAAAAGTATAATGGATGTCTTCATCGCGAGGCAACCAATCTTCGAAAGGAAATAGGTGTCGTTGAGATCCTCGAAGATATAGAGCCTGACGATGAGTTGATCGAAGCTATAAAAACGATCGGCTCCCAGGGTTATACATTGGGAAGAATCAGAGATACCGAAGCTCTACGCCGATTCGATCGAGTGGGTAAATAGGATCTGCTGACGTCTGTTCGAGATCTTTTCTTGGATGCACTTATGACAGATTTCACTCCGGCTTTTGCCGATTATGAGTTTCGTGTTCGATCCAGTTTCGATCAACAAGGGGCCATGAAGACCATCGGGGCGAAACTGACCAAGATCATGCCTGGTGAAGTTCATATCGATCTTCCTTTTAGTCATGCCTTGACGCAGCAGCACGGTTATATTCATGCAGGCATCATCACAACCATTGTGGATACAGCTTGCGGATATGCCGCCTACACACTCATGCCTGCTCATTCACAAGTGCTTAGCGTTGAATACAAAGTAAACTTTCTTGCTCCGGCGAAAGGAGCAAATATTGTCGGAATTGGCAAGGTGGTCAAGGCCGGCCGTTCGATAACCGTATGCCAGGGTGAAGTATGGGCTTGCGATAACGGGCAAAAGAACCTCGTTGCCGTCATGCAGGCTACGATGATAACCCTTGCGGGCGAAAGGTAATTTTACCCCAAACCTGGGCCCGTCAGTTTGCTGCTGTGCGATTGGGACGATAACTGGAAATTGAAGGCGGGGAGATTATGAAAGAACTAAAGCAATGCAAGATTGAGCAAAGGAACGCCATGGTGAAACACTGGCTAAAAGTTTTTATCCTTGTGTCGGCTGCCTTGCTGATCAATCAATGGGTCTGGGCTTTGGATTTCGGCGACCCTCCCCCCAAGGTGGAGTTAAAGGAAAAACTTGGCGGAAGGCTGGACGCAACACCCTGGAGCAGCGACGAATTGCAGGGGAAAGTTTCCGTCATCTTCTATGTCTCTCCAGACGAAAAGGATACCAACAACCCGGCCAGTGAAGCCCTGGATAAAGAGAAGTTCCCCGCCGATAGATTTAAATCCTATGGAATCGTTAATATGGCCGCCTCCATGCTGCCTAATTTCGCTATAAATATGGCTTTGAAAGAAAAACAAGAGCGTTATCCCAAGACTATTTATGTCAGGGATTACAAGAAAGTGTTGGTCCATGCCTGGGATATCGCCGATCACAGCAGTAATGTCATGGTATTCGATAAAAGAGGGACCCTGATCTTTAGAAAAGACGGCAAACTCACCGTCGAAGAGATCCAGAAACTGGTTAAGACTGTCAGGGATAATTTGTAAGCGGTTAAATCCGAAGGATTTTAGGTTCATCAGGCAAAAGGGCGTCAAAGAGTCGCCACCTTTAAGGTGGCGACTGATCTATAACCGCTTTGTGCGGTCCATGACTTTATATCTACTCCCCCCCACTTTAGCTCTTGACATTTTTATGATTGTGTGAAATGAAGTATGATGTTTCAAAATAATTTCCATGCATAGCCCCATCATTGCTGCACGGTGAATTTCCCAATAGTTTAGCTTCTTACCACGAGTGACGATACTTGGAATCTGCTTGAGAACCTCTGCAGCCGGCAACGCAAGGGGCTTTTTCTCAAACGAGCTGACCTCAAGATTCTGTAGTGTGCGCAGGGCTTCCAAGTTGCCCCAGTCATACCTTCATATCATCGGCAAAATAAGGAGGAGAGGCACTATGAACTGGAAAAGTATTTTACAGTTTAAATGTGGTGGCGCGGTTCTGGCCCTGGCGCTGATAGTGGCGATACCGGTGTGCTGCGCCGCCGCTAAAGAAATGGATTCCGATTCCAGTCAGGTCGTAGTTTCCACCGACAAAGGCCTTGTCGCGGGTCTGGCGACTGGGACGATGAACGAGTTCCTCGGAATCCCGTACGCGGCTCCACCAGTCGGTGCATTGCGTTGGCAGGCGCCGCAACCGGCGGCGGCCTGGCAGGGACAGCTCGATGCGACGCAATTCGCCAACCACTGTCCTCAGGTGGCCAGCTTTTTCGGTTTGGCGAGTACCACGGAAGATTGCCTGTACCTGAATGTGTATACTCCAACAAGCGGGGAAGACCTCCCGGTAATGGTGTGGGTCCATGGCGGCGCGCTGGTGGAAGGAGAAAGCGACGATTACGATCCGACCCTGCTGGTCGCTGAAAATGTCATTGTAGTCACCTTAAACTATCGCTTGGGCGTTTTGGGATACCTGGCGCATCCGGCGTTGAGCAACGGGGGGCCGCACGGCGCATCGGGCAATTATGGGTTCCTGGACCAGCAGGCTGCACTCGCCTGGGTGGACCGCAATATAATGAATTTCGGCGGAGATCCGAATAAAGTGACAATATTCGGTGAATCCGCAGGCGGCCTGAGCGTGCATGTGCAATTGACCTCGCCGCTCGCCGCCGGGCTGTTCCAGGGCGCCATCATCGAAAGCGGTGCGTATGCGTTGTACGCCTCCGAGCTCGCAACGGATACCGCTACGCTCGGTACCGCCGAAACATGGGGCAAAACGCTCGCCAAAAGCGTCGGCTGCGCCAACAAAACCGCCGACAAAACGAACGTTGAGACGGCCGCGTGCCTGCGCGGCGTTTCGGTCGCCACGCTCCTCAACTATTCCGCCGCCGGCCAGATCGCGGCGCCGAACGTAGACGGCCATGTCCTGACTAGAACAATCGGAGCGGCGCTTGAGAGCGGGAAGTTCAACCATGTGCCGGTGATGGAAGGCTCTAATCATGACGAGTGGAACCTCTTCGTCGGGGCTGACTTCGATCTTGGCGGTTTGCCGGTTACTAAATCGAGCTATGAAACCTGCATCGCAGATTCGTTCGAAATGTCTACGAAGAATCCTTTAGTAGGGGATATTGTCCGCGAGTATCCGCTGGCCAAATATTCAACCCCAAGCATGGCATTGGGCGCGGCGGGCACTGACGGAATCTTCGCGTGCAACTCGCGCGCGTCGATCCGTCTCATCGCTAAGCACGTGCCGGCCTACGCTTACGAGTTCAACGATGAGAACGCGCCGATGCTTTACCTGCCGGCTGACAGCTCCCTCCTGGATGGGTATGGCGCGGCCCATGCGTCTGAACTCCAGTACATCTTTAACCTCCCCAACGCCCCATATAAATCTCCGCTCACCACGGACCAGGAAGGGCTGTCGCACGAGATGGTCCTCTATTGGACCCAGTTCGCCCGCTCCGGCAATCCTAACTCGTCCCAAACGCCGTCGTGGCCGCAATACATTCCGAAGGCTGATCAGTTTCAGTCGCTCATTCCGCCGACGCCAACGACCGAATCGGGATTTGCCGCCGGTCACAAGTGCTCGTTCTGGGCTCCCGGCAGTTGAGCATCTGGCTGAAAAATAAAATCTACAGGTTTTTACGTTATTCGACGCCCTGCTCCGGCAGGGCGTCCTCTTTTTAACTCGTTACCACTCCGCCCCCGCCCGGCTTCTGCGAAACAGTTTTTCACGTCCCTTCGGGACACCCTTGTATCAAAAGTGTCATTCCCTTCGCGTCTCTCCCTTACCTGCCGATGATCAGTCTTCACGTGGGAACTTTTCGAACGTTTCAGCCGAAGTTTTGAAAAAAGTAAATGATTATCTTTTATGAGTGAAAATAAAATAGTGAGCGTTTCGTGGAGCCGAGGCCGTGTCATGAGATCTCTGCCGACGCGAATGCAGGAAGCAGCGACGTGGTGACAAGATGCCAAAACCCTTTCCGCATCTGTCTTTACCATGCCCCGTGAGACGCTATGATCTGCTGGTTCCGATATCCATAAAGGAGTCTTTCCCATGAATGGCACAAAAATCGGCTTTTTCGCCCTGATATTTCTTTTTGGCGCAACAATGCTGGTTCCAATGCTCTTAACCGATATTGCTGCGGCGGACTGCGGCGTTTATACCCATGATTATGACCGTTGCGACCACTGCGCTTTCGACGGTGACTTGCTCCGTTGCTACGACTGTTCTATACGTGATTACGACCTCAGCGCCGCCCGTGACTGCGACCATTGCACTAGTGAGTACCGTTGCGACCTCTACGGCTGCGCCTGGGTCCGCTGACTGGAACTGAGTATCTTAATGGAAACGGTCATAGGCGCGTTGCCTTTCGTCGTTGCGGCGGTGGTGTTTTTCTCCGGCAAGAAGGAGAGAATCATGGAAGAGCGTGTGGAATCGCTCGGCAATTGCGGGCCGTACTTCGCCGGGAACATATCAGTCAGCCGGTCAAAAGGGAACTGAACAAAGTGGCGTGGACATCAAAATCCAATAAAGATGAGTTTTAGACATTGAATATTATGTGAGGGTGATTATTCTTCAGGGCAGAAAGCGAGGTGTGCTATGAGACTAATTTTCACAATAAGTTTGCTTGTTGTCCTGTTGTTCACATCGGCATTTGCTTTTGCCGCAGGTATGCAATCGCCGGCAACGGCCGGTCAATTGTCTAAAGTCTCTTGTCCAAACCCGGAGAAGATTACCGAAACTACCACAGTCACTTTTTTTGGCGGTCCGAAGCTTGGATGGCAAAAAATCCCTGTAGAAAGAGAAAAAGTTATCTGCCAAGTTTATGAGTAGCCTTGGAAGGATTTCTTTTTGTTCAGCGTATGTCAGGCATTTTTTCAGACCCGGGCATTAAGTTGCCTGGGTCTTTACAAGTCCCAATAGCCTTCGTCTACGTGGGTGGAAGTAAATAGTAGATAATGTAGACTGCAGGTAAAAAAATAATACTCAAGAGTGTTCAATAACTCCATAAAATAGCCGGATATTTTTGTGATCATGTTTTCAGGAGTGTTTGAGAAAGGGATTTTCCTGAATGGGCAGCAACAAGGGGGAACAGCCGGTAGAACTGCACCTTGAGATTACTATATTCGCAAATGAAAAATACACTCTTGACCTGATTTTCAAAAGGGGAGAATCTGTTAGTTTGAGGTCGTAAGGAACATTCTTCATTTTGAAGTTTTGTTTTTTTGGGACGATCTAGTTAGTATCCATCCGGAAACCCGGATAAACGTGGGCGAATTTTACCATATCAGCGTAGGAGAATTTCACCTTACATAAGATACTAACTGTTTCCAATTCGGAGAAAGGCACTTTCCGCACGGAAACTAATTATACTCCCCGGAAGCCAGTATCCCCATTTGGCTTTCTGCTTTTCCACGCCTGATCCTACTGCCTGGCGAGGCAAGAGTGGAGGCAGGAAATGGCATCGGTACTTATCGTAGAGAATAACGACTTTTTCAGGCGTTCCTTCAAAGAAATCCTTAAGATGTATATCCCGTCGCTATCAATAGATGAATCCGCTGACGGGTCGGACGTTCTCACCAAAATCGATCAGTCTTTCCCGGACGTCGTTTTCATGGACATCCGCCTGCCGGGAATGAACGGGCTCGATTTGACACGAGAGATCAAAGGCCATCATCCGAACTTGGTGATAAGCATCTTCACCAGTTACGATCTTCCCGAATACCGCAAAATTGCAGAAGAATACGGGGCGGACCACTTCCTTCTAAAAGACGCTCTTACCGGCGCCGAAATCGCTGCGATGGTGAAAGCCGTGATCGAAAAGAGAAGAGGGCGCACTTGCAGGCCGAATAAAAAAAAGGAGGAATCTTCGCAAGAAGAGCTCGGATAAATCAGGCGAGCAGGAGGGATTCCTGTTGCATTTTTCATCGTGGCATTTGATGATTGTATGGGTCATCAGCGTGTCCCAAAAACTTTTTTGGCGCGGAATCCGACTTCCGAAACGCACACTGAGGTTCGTTGGCGGTCAAATTGAGGCACAATTCCGGTTAAGGCCTGCCCATGTAGGCGGCTGTACCATTACTACTGCATCGAGGAGAAGATTTTTATGCATAGTCTCAAAGGAACCAAAACTGAGCAGAATCTGTTGAAGTCTTTTGCCGGTGAAAGTCAGGCGCGTAACCGCTACACCTACTTTGCAGGTGCGGCGAGAAAAGAGGGATATGTGCAAATTGCCGCTATCTTCGAGGAGACCTCCAATCAGGAGAAGGAGCATGCCAAGCGTTTTTTCAATCTCCTTGAGGGTGGCGATTTAAATATTATGGCCTCTTTTCCGGCCGGGAAGATCGGCACGACAGCCGAAAACCTGCTTGCTGCGGCTATGGGGGAGCATGAGGAGCACAGCGACCTTTATCCCTCCTTCGCTGCGATTGCCAAAGAGGAAGGTTTTTCCCAGATCGCCTCGATATGGGGTTTTATCTCCGTGGCTGAGAAGCAGCACGAAAAGCGTTATCGCGACCTGTTGGGCAATCTGGAGAGTGGCAAAGTCTTTAAGCGTAACGAAAACAGCGTCTGGTACTGCCGCAACTGCGGCTATGTGCACTCACACAAAGAAGCCCCGCAGATGTGCCCGGCCTGTGCCCATCCGCAGGCGCACTTCGAGCTGCTGAGCGAGAACTGGTAGAACGGCTTGCAAGAAGAAGGGGCAATTCCAGATTAGAAGGACTGGAAAGCACCAAGTCTTTCGGAAAAAGAAATCGCCGGAGCCGGTTTTACCCGTTATCTGCCCATCCCAGCGGTTGGTTTGGATTATAGCCACCGCTGGTTTGTGCCGTTGGCAGACGCGGCGCAGATCCGCTTAGAGTCCTATAGGACAAGCGTTCTTCTGCTCGGACTTGACTTGACGGGAGGCTGGCTACGACCCGTATGACCCAGTCTATCTCAGACCCCAGGAGCAGCTTTATGGCAGATGACCGGCACAGCCCGACGATACGGGACCTGATTGGAGACGTGGCGCCAAAGCTGGCTGAACTTACCGAGGACGTTCTTTTCGGCGATGTGTGGGAGAGACCCGGTCTCTCCAAGCGCGACCGCAGCCTTATCACCGTCGCAACCCTCGTTGCTCTCAATCGAACTGAACAGTTGCCCTTTCATCTCGTGCGTGCACTCGAAAACGGTGTGACCAAAGGGGAGATTGTAGAGTCAATCACGCAGCTTGCATTTTATTCAGGTTGGCCTACGGCGATATCTGCGATCATGCTGGCGAAGGATGTGTTCAAAGAGCATCAGTAGGATCGCGTGAGCATTAGCGCCACTCAATTGGTTGTATATGAGGGCGCTCCGGCCATGGTTAAGCTTTCCTGAACATTTAGTTCACAAGCGCAGGATAAGCCTTTCCATGTCCCTCACATTTACAAACCTTCACGGGCTGCCCATCCGGAGCGCATCCGGTCCATTATGTCGTCTTGCCCAATGACCTCGCATTGGTTGGTGGCGCCAACGTAAATTCAAAGCCGATCTCGTCTCGCAGACTCACCGGGCCGGATATCTTCAGGCCTCGGAAACGATGCATCCTCCCTGAATATATGAAGACGCATACTGCATACCTCCACTACGAAATGAGGAAAACCCGACCATAAATCTACTGTATCGACCCGATTGAGTTTCCCTTACAACTCGGCTTTACTCGGTACAGATTTCAGATGGAGGAGGAGAAGTCTATGACCTGCTGTCAGACTCTTTCGTTAGACTGGCGGCGGGGAAATTCCTGGCTCACCGCTGCTGCGGCGACTTGTTGGCATTTGTCCCTCACTTGAGGCTTTATTAAGGGCCGCATACGTATCAACCGAAGGAGAGGCTAATGGCTAAACGCTTCATCAGAATTTTTGTTTTTGCAGTTTTTCCCGCATTTCTTTTTGCAACCTGGATCACGGGGAATAGTGCGGCCAGCCAGGAAGAGACCTTAATGGGATACGTGGTTAAGCATGGGAATCACTTCGTGATCGAAGCCGACGATGGAGATTATGTCGTGAAAGGGAAGGACGTCTCGAAACTGGACGAAAAATTGGTTGAAGTCACCGGAATCATAACCCAGAGCAACAGAGAAGACATAATCGAAGTAAAATCGATAGAAGATATTCAGAATACCGTTCCGGAATAAGGAAGAGTAAGCAGGCACCATCCTGCCCCGTGGAGTGAGTCCAGTCTGTCAAAGGGCACAGGTTCGCATGGTGCCGGTTTCAATTCACGGCCGTGTCCACACTGGCTCATACCCATGATCAAAATTATCGTGCCTGTTCAAAGGAAAACTACTATCTTCGCGCGCACTGAAATTCGGGACTTCCACTTCAACCGGAACACTTACACGATCAGATTTCTCTGCCTGGATCATTGCATGTACATTATTCTTTAAGGCCCGGCGGTGACGAATGGATTAACCGATTCCCTCCATTTGCCGTCTACACATTGCATGGCCAAAGCGCCTTTCAACACCTCTGAACCGTGACTGTAAGATTTGCCCGCCAAGTCGCAGGCCTTGCACATTTGTTCGCAGCTATCTATGTCAGACATTGACTATGACTCCTTCCGTCGATCTTTACCGGGTTTCCGTACTGAAACCAATCCTAAAATAATCATTTTCCGCGCTTTAAGGAAGAGACGGACGATTCATCCCTGGTGACTCCTTTCGTCAACCTCTGTGCCCATGTCTCCCCGGTAGCTACCTCCACCTTAACCGGAACTCCTGATAAATATGTTACTGCAACCCGTAAGATATACTTACTAACCTTGCGGCTCAACCATACTCAGAATTCTGCTCTCTTTTGTTCGCCTACAGATATTTATAAAAGGATTTCGGTATATAGTAGCGCCTTTTATTAAACACGATCCCCAGGATGTTCCCGCCGACCCTTTGTATCTGTTCCTTGACATATCCGGCTGTCCGCCATTTGGTCTTTTCGGCCTCCACCACCAGGACCACTCCGTCCACTTTTGATACCATGGCCAGGGCATCCGGAGTGACCGTAAGCGGCGGCGAATCGATAAGTACCAGATCAAATTCAATCGATAGATTGGCCAGGAAACCTTCGAGCCGCTGAGAATTGAAAAGCTCCGGGGTGGGAACACTGGAGTTGCATGCAGGAGAAATGAATAAGTCCGATTCACCAACCCGGTGAATGGCACGTGCCAGCTCTCCTGATTCCTGGAGAACATTCATCCAACTGTATTTTGACGCAACTGAAAAGAACTGTGACTGAGTCCCCTGGTACCGGTCTGCATCCATCAAGAGCACTGAGAGGCCTATTCGCTCCGCTGCAATTCGTGCGAATTCCCTTACGATCGTTGATGTTCCCTCACCCGCGCGCGACCCGATGAACTGGACCAGACGGTTGCTAATGTCCGGAAGCAGGGTATCGATCACTTTGTAGAGACTGAGCATCTCTTCGCCGATGTCCACTTTCTCATTGAGGACTAAGTTTTGGGGGATGATAACGTCGACGCTTTTGCCGCTAGTCTTCTTTTGCTGGTAGGCCTGTTGCAATGCCTCATAAATTTTGCTCATAATGAACCTCGAACCGCGGATGTTGAATTTCCAAAGCGTTAAAGATCTGGTGATGATCTACTTTTATTCCCGCAGGCGAGTAGTCTCGCCCCAGTTTCTGTCGGTTAACTACACTGGAATAATGTACCCACCTGGTCCTCACTCTACTTCCTTCCGACAGATAAAAGCGTGTAAGATGACAGCGTGGATGATGTATCTTTACATAACTTAACATCACACAACTTTAATCACTTTTGCACAAATTAGCGTTTTTTACGCAAACCGCATGCCAAATAAATTCATATCGAAAAAACGCGCCATTTCAGCCGATATTTGACGAAATTTCTTTATGGGGTGAATGGGAGCATTTCGAGGAGTGATGAGTTGTGAGGATTTGGCAAGGCCCGGGGCTCTGAATTCGTTCAGCGGAGCTTACCCGGCAACTGCCGGCCTTTGCCCTCAAACAGTCTGCCGTCCCTAAGATTCTGGATTTGAACGACACGATCTCAGGCATGCTCAAGATGTTGAGACGGCTCATCGGCGAGGACATCGACCTGTTCTGGGCGCCGGAACTGGATTTGTGGAAAGTCAAAATCGATCCCTCCCGGGAGGTGGACCTTAGCCCCACCCGCCCTGACCTCAAATGCCTGTATATGTCGGGCTACACCGCCGACGTGATAACCCGTCGCGGCATTCTGGACGAAGGACTAAATTTCATTCAGAAGCCTTTCGGCGGCGGTGATCTTGCGGCAAAAGTGAGACAAGTATTGGAGCATTTGAGATAGATGGCTAAAAGATCGGTGGTTCTCTCTTAATAAGACTTTAGAAAATCTCATGTTTCGCCGACTCTTAAATCAATATGGGACAATTTAGTCATGATGAGAGGTCGCATGGAACTTAGCAACAGATCGAAACATAAACCGAGGATCGAGTGGAGAGATAGTTACAGTGTTGGTATTAAAGAGCTCGACTCACAGCACCGACAACTCCTTGAGTTAATAAATGAAATAAGTAAGGCGGACGATACAGGCACGCCAATAGCATCATGCTTTGCTATTCTAAACTCAATGATAAGATATGCAGAAGAACACTTCACCACTGAAGAACGTTATCTCGAAAACAATGCCTATCCCAAATGTTTCGAGCAAAAAAGAGCACACGAAAAGTTCGTGCAGGAAACTTTTTACAAGGCTCGGCAACTTGAAGAAGGTGTGTTAACAATTGGAGGGATCACAATGTATCTCGAGGACTGGTACAAGGATCACATTCTTGGCTTCGACCAAGACTACAAGGCCTTCTTCGAGAAACGATCGGTTAAATCTGACAATTCTTCCGCTGCTTCCCTGTCTGAAACGAATGAATTAGCAAGGCAGCCCTTGAATCAGAAATTAAATTGGGCCGGCCCTTGAAATTAAAATTATAGTGTAACTCCGTCCATATCAGGATAAATACTTGATCCGGAGTCGATCTATGAACAATTCCAGATCGTTCCGGTCGCCTTCCTTGTAACCTTCCGGATACAGAAGGGCAGACATGTAGAAGATGCTTGAGAGTTCCCGGGCCTGCGCCGCTCTCATCGCAAAAGAGTTGAGTCCGGTCTCGAACTCGGCCCTTGCATTTTTCGCCATCCCGTCGCAAAACGGACCGACCAACTCAGGGAGTTCCATCAAAAGCATCGTTTTTTCCTGAAGTTTTTGCCGGTGTGTCTCAGGATCATCTCTTGTAAACAGAGCTTCTCGAGCTTCGTCCTCAATACGTCTGATCCTTTCTGCCGCACTTTGAAGCGCCGAAAGAGCATTGGATGTATTTTCCCTCGGGGTCATAGAGGCCCTCCAAAGATTAAACCATCGAGATCATTTGTGATCATAGATTCTCCAATCCCTCGAAACTGTAGTTTCTATCCGCCATGCTAAATCTGCCTTTTATGTCTCATGCTCAACAATGTCCCATTATATACCCAAAACCTTATCCGCGGTCGAGGATTCTATTTGGGGCCGGTCCTGTCGGATGAATCCTGGCCGGTGTTCGGTTGAAGACTCATTCATGTATAAATCGCTTGCCCATTCTGTTATTTGAGGGCTTGTAAAGTGAAATATAACAAATATTTGACTCAAACTGTATGCTATGGACTACATCACTGTAGTCAGATGTGAACATTATAGTCATGCATTTCCGATATTTTCAGAATCGGAAATTCCATTCAGCCAGATCCAGGAAACTCACTACAGAAGCCGCTGCCGAACTCGGATCAAACATGCGTTTCCTGCTGTTGCATTCACTGGCATGCTATTTGTACCTCTCCCTGCAGACTCGGGAATTCGTTCGGCGATAAAAAAAGGACTATCTTGGGCAACGGGAGAAAGGGGTGACCGATGTGGTTCCTGGCATGGCTTTCCATGGGTGTCATGGTTGGGTTTTTTCTTGCCGGCTTATGCAATATTTCGGCAAAATGTGACGAGAGTTATATCGAAAGTTCTCCGGATTTAAAAAGGAGAATTGAAAACGTCGCGTAGACAGTCTTCGGCTGTTCAATACCCAGATGGACCTGACATGCCGAGACTGCAAAGATCGGGAGGCTCCGGGCCCTGCTGCTGACTCACTTAAACTCATTATGAGGAAATGTAACGTTTAAGAGCATTCGCACAACTCTCCCTCCACATTACAAAAAACCTTGAATGCGGCAAAATCTGACTTAAATGCGAAGCAGGCGGGCCCAGGCCTGAGATGGCCAAAGAAGGGCTCAACGATGAGATTGAACAGGTCACAAAGGAGGCGATGGGTCTCCGATGACCGGCAAGATATGAGAAGGCTATGGAAGCGTTCAAGAATTCCAGGATCACGATAGTTGACGACGACCTGTTCATCGGCGAGACCCTGAGTGAGATAATTAGAAACTGGGGGCTCCGCGCAGAATTCTTTACCAAGCCGGAGGCCGCCTTGAAACATATCGGCAGCAACGGATGTGATATCGTCCTGCTCGACGTTTTTATATCCGATGTTTGCGGATTGGACCTGATCCCTAGGATCAAGGCGGATTCCTCGGACGATCTAAAAATCATAGTCATTACTGGATTTGCCGATAAGGATACTGCTATCAGGGCACTGAAACTCGGCGCTTTCGACTTGCTGGAGAAGCCCTTTCAAAATGAGCTGCTCTACTATTCGATATTGAGGGCCGTAACGGCCCTTGCAAGTGAGAGGGGAGCAAAAAGGCTGATAGACGACCTCAAACAGAGCCGCTCGGAATTGATCGCTCATAAGCAGAGGCTTGAAAACTTGAATACCCAGCTTCTCGACACCAACAGTGCCCTGTCGGTTTTTGCTCGAAATACCCAAAAAGAGAGAGAGGAAATCGAGACGCGAGTAGCCCTGAAACTGAGAAGTCTCATAATACCCATGGTCACGAAGCTTACAAACGATGAGGCCCTTCACAAGTATTGGGCCCAACTTGAAATACTGACTACACAGATTGAAGACTTGACTTCCGGGTTCGCCATGGACTCCCGGGTTGTCATGACTCTTTCATTCACCGAACTCAAGATTGCGTCTCTTGTCAAAAAAGGGATAACGACTGAAGAAATAGCAAGGCAGTTGAATATTGCTGAGACCACGGTGCGTACTCACCGGAAAAATATCCGCAAGAAACTGCAGATAAACCACGTGCAATACAGTTTGAGAAATTTCCTCAACACCAGGGCCTGACCCAATGCTGGTAACTTAAAGTGGTTTAAGGTTTTGTGGGACCCCACATCTATTGAATGTTTTCCAAGACTTGCCTTCGGACCTAAGAAATGGCAAAAAAAGCTTTCTACCTTCAAATTTGCGTGGGGGATTCTTCCAGATCGAAGTACATGCAAAACTCGCAGAAATTCGTAATTTTTAAAATCTCGCTCTCCGGCCCGGTAAATGATACACCGATTTCGGTTGCTCTACTGTTTGGGATGCGGCCAATCCTTGCAACCACCGTTTGAAGTCCGCTTACGAAGGCCATGTTTGGAAGATTGAACGCCAGGGAGAGGTTGGATCCCTTTGTAATGGGTGCGCGTTCATTCAAGACCAAGCGGCACCCGCCCTTACTAATGTCCGCCATCTCAGTGGAGAACACATCAACAGTACCGCTAACCGTGCATTTAGTTGCGATGTTGACCCTGATCCTTCGATGCCTCCTGATCTGACGGACGGACTTCCACTTTTATTGGATAGGCTATCGAAACGACTTCGACGTCCATGTGCCTTAGGTATCTGCTGTTGAATATATGCATAGAGCCTTCGCTGAAATAGGAACACAAAAAGGCCTCATCGAGAACAGCCGAAATCCTGTCGTTTATCTTCATGGTCGGTTCTATGATCAGGACGTATTTGCCGTGCATGGCGCCTATAATCCGTGTCTTGGCCATGTGCGCCGCGTTGGTTAGGGAGCGCACCATTATCGCGTCGTCTATCCTGAAAGGTATTCTTACCTGCCTTGGGTCCTCTGTATCGACGGCCTGGTCCCCTTTTTGGGCGTGGTGCTCGCTCTGATTGCCTGCCATTTTTGCGGTTGCCTCGTTGAATCGCATGCGTTCCTCCATGCAATGGCATCCCCTTGCCGTGCGGTCTTTGCGACCGAGCCCGCCTCTAATCCCGGATCGAGTCCGGGACAGGCTCTGGTCAGAGCCGGGGAACCATATTATTCCACATTATGAATCGGCATGATCTTGGAAAAAATGAGGGAAATCTATTTAAACGAGCTGAAGAGTTAAAAAGGAATAGCCAACAGCTTTGCTGATCATCTTTAGATTCGATTTTGAGCAGGGAATTCTCCCCAATTCATGCATGCAGAAAAGAACAGTCGGTAGATTCCTACCTTCATATATACTGTATTAGTAGATCGAAAATACACCCTTGACCTGATTTTCAAAAGGGGAAAATATGCTAGCTTTCTACCATGAATACCCTTCCCGTTTAAGTTTTGGTTTTTGGACGATCTAGTTATTCTCCTCGGAAAGCCAAGAGTGCCCGCCCTTGGCTTTCTCCTTTTTTGCCCCTTGTTAATTGATAGAGAGAAGAGCGTGGAAGGGTGAATGTATTGCCGCTGACATTCCATCGGCTCTGGCTCCACAAAAAGTGTTGAGGCCAAAACCGGGGTAGAGTAAAATGATTTCCGGTTGGGTTGGGTCAACCGAGTCTCACCATGCGGTTGTGTAAACAAGTGAATCTAAACCATTAATGATTGACATCGAAGGAAACCGCTCCATGCAAGAAATGCTGAAAATCCTGCTCCTTGAAGACGATCAAGACGACGCTCTGATCATCCGCGAGATACTCGAACAAAGCGGCATGGAGTTTCAACTCAACGTGGTCGAAACTCAGACCGACTACCTTGCATCTTTGGACAGCGGTGTTTTCAACCTCATCCTCTCGGACAGCGGCGTCCTGGGGTATAGCGCTATTTACGCATTTCAGGCTGCGCGGAGCAAATGCCGGGAGGTTCCGTTCATAGCCGTCTCCGGACTATCCGAGGAGGACGAGCAGGCCATGAAGCTAAAGGAAATCGGCGCGGCGTTCGTTTCCAAGCAGAAATTGAATGGCCTTGTCCCGGCGATCAAAGCGGTGCTTTCGGATGGGGCAAAACGGCCAAGCTCCGAGTTTGTGCCCTATGACGAAGCAATGGAACACCTGGTTGAGGTAGTTCAACAACTGTCGCTCGCCCGAAGCCTGGATGCTATCATGGAGATTGTTCGTCATGCGGCCCGGGCAATCACCGGCGCCGATGGAGCTACATTCGTTCTACGAGATGGGGATCTTTGCCACTACGCTGAAGAGGATGCAATCAGTCCCCTTTGGAAAGGACAGCGATTTCCCATGTCGGTTTGTATCAGCGGCTGGGTTATGCTCAACCGGCAGGCTGCGGTGATCGGAGACATCTACGAGGACGAGCGTATTCCTGCCGATGCTTATAGGCCTACGTTCGTAAAGAGCCTCGTAATGGTGCCCATCCGAAGCGCCTCCCCCATTGGGGCAATAGGCAACTACTGGGCCGAGAAATGCCAACCTCCCAAAGCGGTCGTCAAAGTCCTCCAGGCCCTTGCCGACACCACCTCGGTTGCCATGGAAAACCTGCAGCTCTATCAGGATTTGGAACGCCGCGTTAGAGAGCGCACGGCTGAACTGGAGAGCTCCAATGAAAAACTGAGGGTTGCCAATACCAAGCTCCAAATTGCCAATGAAGAACTCGGCTTCTTGAATAAGGAGTTGGAAACCTTTACGGGCGCGGTGTCGCACGATCTGAGAGCCCCCGTTCGCAGAATTGCGACTTTTAGTGAGATGCTCGGGGGCAAGTGCGCAGAGAGCCTGGACGAAAAAAGCAGGGATTATGTCCAGCGCATTCGCGTGTCAGCCGACCGTATTAGTGAGTTGATAGAGGACTTACTGGTCCTTTCCAGAGCCACGCGCGCGCCTGTAAAAAGAGACATCGTGGATATGTCCGGCCTGGCTCGGGAGATTGTGCAGGACCTGCAGACAGAATACACTGAACGGCGGGCTGAATTTATAATAGCCGACGGGATATCAGTTAATGGCGATCTCGGCCTTCTTCGTACGGCTCTGGAAAACCTGTTGGGAAATGCTTGTAAGTACTCATCTAAAAGGGTTGATCCACTTATCGAATTCGGGGCGATAGAGGCAGAGGACGGCCGCAGAGTCTATTTCGTTAAGGACAACGGGGCCGGCTTCGATATGGAGAAGGCGGACAAATTGTTCGTTCCCTTTCTGAGACTTCATGCAGCGGCTGATTTTCCGGGAACCGGCGTAGGCCTTGCGACCGTACAACGAATTATCCGCAAACATGGGGGCCGTATCTGGGCAGAAGCCGCAGAAGGTTCAGGTGCTACGTTTCACTTCACTCTGGACCAGTCAGCTATTTAGATCTGAAATTATAGAGTCGAATAGATTGTAGATTCTTTCACAGTGTCTTGTGTCAATGATCACACACTGGCGGCGCCAACACGAATCCTCAGTTCTTTATCTCTTCAATTCTGAGTGGACCAGACATCTTCCTGCCGCCGAAATGATTTTTGCCCCTTAATTTACGGGCTGTTCCGGGTCTGATAAAAAATTATATGAAAAAAAAGCAGGACAATGTTGACAATTTTTAAATTGATTGCTATCACGACTGTGCGTGAGTTAGTTCGTTCGTAGTAGATTCCCGAAATACTTCCCTCTGAAATTACCAACCACCGCCTGTATTCGTCAATCGGGACAAAACCATTAATCGCAAGATTACAGTAACGGCAGGAGGTTTAAATGTCCGCTAAGATTCCTGTACAAGAAATCTGGGCAAAAAATTCGTATTGCAACAATCAAAAGTACCTTCGAGATGTACCAAAGATCCATCAGCGATCCTGAAGGATTTTGGGGCGAACAGGCCAAGAGCATCGATTGGTTTACGCCATGGAGCAAGGTGAAGGAGGGGGATTTTTCCGGAGACATTCGCATAAAGTGGTTCACGGACGGGAAGCTCAATCTCAGTTACAACTGCTTGGACCGGCACTTGGCCAAGCGGGGTGATCAGGTGGCGATAATCTGGGAAGGCGACGATCCCTCAGTCAGCCAAAAAATCACTTATCGGGATCTCCATAAACAGGTCTGTAAATTTGCAAATATACTAAAATCTCTCGGCGTCAAAAAGGGAGATCGTGTCACTATATATCTTCCAATGATTCCGCATTTGGCCGTGGCGATGCTTGCCTGCACCAGAATAGGTGCGATCCATTCGATTGTTTTCGCGGGATTTTCTCCTGAGTCCCTTGCCGGCCGCATTGAAGATTGCGGAGGAGAAGTCGTAATTACGGCCGATGAAGGTTTGCGGGGCGGCAAGAAGGTCCCTCTCAAAGAAAACACTGACGCAGCGCTGGAAAAATGCCCCAATATAGAAAAAGTGATTATGGTCAAGCATACCGGGGGAAAGGTTCCGTTCACCCCCGGACGGGACCTGGACTGGGATGAACAGATGAGCAAAGCTTCCGAGGACTGCCCTCCCGAGAAGATGGACTCCGAAGACCCCCTGTTCATCCTCTACACCTCAGGTTCAACCGGGAAGCCGAAGGGCGTTTTGCATACCACGGGAGGCTATCTTGTCTACACTGCAGTAAGCCACAAATATGTTTTCGATTACCACGAAGGAGAGGTCTACTGGTGTACGGCGGATATCGGCTGGGTCACTGGACACAGCTACATTGTTTACGGTCCGCTTGCCAACGGCGCAACTACCGTAATGTTCGAAGGTATCCCCAACTACCCTGACTGGTCGAGGTTCTGGAGCGTCGTGGACAAGCACGGCGTAAATACTTTTTACACCGCGCCGACGGCCATCCGCGCGATCATGCGCCAGGGCGAGGAATACGTTAAACGGACGTCTAGAAAAAGCCTTCGGCTTCTTGGAACCGTTGGCGAACCGATAAATCCGGAAGTATGGCTTTGGTATTACGATGTAGTCGGCGAAAAGCGGTGTCCCATTGTAGACACCTGGTGGCAGACCGAAACCGGGGGCATACTGATTACCCCGCTGCCCGGAGCTACGGACCTCAAACCTGGGTCGGCTACGCGGCCCTTTTTCGGGGTGCAACCTGCGATTCTCACCCCTGAAGGGGTGCCGATCGAGGGGGCCGGTTCCGGCTATCTGGTCATGAAGGACTCGTGGCCCGGCATGCTGAGGACTGTTTTCGGAGACCACGAGCGTTTCAAGCAGACCTACTTTTCGAATTACCCGGGCTACTACTTTACCGGAGACGGGGCACGACGTGACGAGGACGGCTATTACTGGATCACCGGACGGGTTGATGACGTAATCAACGTTTCAGGCCACCGCCTGGGGACTGCCGAAGTTGAGAGCGCCCTGGTGGCTCATGAGGCCGTGGCTGAAGCTGCGGTTGTCGGTGCTCCGGATGACCTCAAAGGCCAGGGGATCTACGCTTTCGTCACCTTGAAGGCCGACAGGGAACCCTCCGACGAGCTTCGAAAGGAATTGATCAAGTGGGTACGAAAAGAGATCGGTCCGATCGCTTCGCCGGATTTCATCCAGTGGGCCCCGGGACTACCCAAGACAAGGTCGGGCAAGATTATGCGGCGCATCCTGAGGAAAATTGCCGCAAATGAGATCGAAAACCTCGGCGATACTTCGACTCTGGCCGAACCGGCTGTAGTGGACGACCTGCTCCGCAATCGCCTCTCGGCGCCCGTTGCTGTAGCGTAGAAATTTCCGTAATCCGCGCGAGAAGGGGGGGGTATTCTGGTACCTCCCCTTTGTTTTTTCTCCCGGGTTCATCCGAGGTCTGCGGATCACACGATTCGGTTGCTGCAAGACAGCTATCGTGATCCATTCATTTTGCTCTCAATTCCCGATGATTTTGGCTATACTATCAGCGCCACCAAAATTCCACATGGAGAAGACCGCCGATGAGCATGCCCCTGAGCAGGGAAGTTGCGCCCTCGGAACTGGAACAGGTCCGGGAGCGTGCGAATAGAATTCAGAGTATTTTCGCCAATTCGACTCTCGGTATCTTTCAGTCTTCGCTTGAGGGACGCTTTCTTATGGTCAACCCGGCGTTTGCAAGGATACTTGGCTACGACGGTCCTGAGGACCTCGAAAAATCGATCAAGGATATCGAACTCCAATTCTATCACCAACCCGGACGAAGGCCTGAAATACTTGCGGCAATAGCGGGAAAGGAGGGCATTTCCAAGTTCGAAACCGAACTGCGCCGCAAGGACGGCAGTCTCATTATATGCTCGATGAGCATTCGGGCCATCCTTGACGCCGACAGGCGAATCACACATCTGGACGGGTTTATAGAAGATGTTACTGAAGCAAAGCTCAGGGAAAGAAAACTCAGGGAACATTCCGCCGAGTTGACCAGGGAGAACCTGCAGCTTCGCTCCGGTTTCAAAGACCGGTACCGTTTCGGTAAGATTATCGGCAAGAGCGCGTTAATCCAGGAGGTCTATGAGAACATAATCCAGACCGCCGGATCTGAAGCAGCCGTAACACTCTACGGCGAATCGGGTACTGGAAAAGAACTGGTGGCGCGGGCAATTCACGAACTGGGCAGACGGGCCGGCAGGGAATTTGTTCCCGTAAATTGCGGGGCAATTCCGGAAAACCTGCTGGAAAGAGAGTTCTTCGGCCACAAGAAAGGAGCGTTTACCGGCGCCGCGATGGACTCCTCCGGTTTGCTGGACAAAGCGCATGGAGGGACTCTGTTTCTGGACGAGATAGGGGAACTGCGCCTGGATATGCAGGTAAAGCTGCTAAGAGCCATTGACGGCGGGACTTATTTTCCGGTAGGCGACAGCAGATCCAGAAAGTCGGACTTTCGGCTCATTTCCGCAACCAACCGCAACCTCCGGGATATGGTCAAGAGCGGCAGGATGAGGGAAGATTTCTTCTTCCGAATCGATATTGTCCCCATCGACCTCCCCCCCCTGAGGGAACGCCGTGAAGATATTCCGCTGCTTATCGACCATTACCTGGGCGAGTTCACCGGCGCCGGGAACCCTTCCGTTCTTCCTGGCTGGGTTTTAGAATCCCTCTATAAATACGACTACCCTGGCAACGTACGCGAACTTCAAAATATTCTTAGACGTTACCTGGCAATCAAAAAACTGGATTTTATCAGCCGCGATCAACCGGTCCCGGATGCGATGGAGCCGGTAGGCAGCCTTGCAGAAAAGCTCAAAATGCATGAAAAGGAAATAATAGAAAGCTGCCTTGTGCAGAACCGATGGCACCGGGCGCGAACCGCTGCATCTCTTGGCATTGACCGCAAGAGTCTCTACACGAGGATGAAAGAGCATGGGCTAAACTTCCCCAAAATAAGGTAGAATGGCGCAACGCGCTTTTGCCCCGTTATCTCAACCTGTTAGCTTAAAAGATCAAGGTAATGTGGGCTACTTTTCCCCAAAGCCCTATCCTCCCGCCTGAGCCTCCTTCCAAAGAATTATCCAATTTCCAGGTACTTAGCTTCATCATTATTCCCGGCACGGGAAATGCTCTCCATCTTATGCGAGCCAGGACCAACTCACTCTCAATTGGGGGATCATATGGAGACTCGTGAACGGCTGGAGATAAGACACTGGGTTCAGAAGGCGGTCGCCCTGTATGAAAGTTCGGGCGAAGAGGAAGTCCTCAGGCAGATCGCGAAATCGCAAGGACAGTTCATTCAGGATAGACGCTACATTTTCGCTGTCGATATCGATGGAAAACTCCTGGCTCACCCCTTTTCAAAACCACTCGTGGGTATAAACCTGCTCGAGCTCAAAGATTGCCACGGTAAAACATTCGTTCAAAAAATGGTGACCACCGCCAGAACCAGGGGGTGGGGGTTTGCCGATTACAACTGGAGGCTCCCGGATTCGCAAGAAGAGTTTCCGAAAACGGTTTTTTTCGAACGGGTTGGCGAGTTGGTCCTTTGCGGCGGGTACTATACAAACAATTGCCCCTTCGAAGCAATTTAGAGCTCAGTTAAAAGCTCACTGAATGTAGTTGCTACGAGACTGCAGGGCGCATAGCTGTTAAAAAGACCGAGATCCTGCCCGTCCGGAAGAGATCGGCAGGGGGCTGGAAATGGTCCCACGACGCCTTGGAGTTCGGGCTGGTCTGGATAATTTTTGTCTTCTTTCGCGGGATCGTCATTGGATTTTATCAGTTGATCTGGATTCTCCTGCCTCGAAGTTTAGGGGCTGGTTTGTATAGCCCGGAGTGACGCCGCGCCTCGCGGGGCGTCACTCCGGGAACATGCCGCCAAAACCAAACCAGTTTTTTACTCTGAAAGAGTTACATAAAAGCTCTTCTCATCGCAACCTGTGGGTACTCATTCATCGGATGAACCCTTCATAAAGGTGGTTAGGGTTTCTGCCCACTGTGCGTCCTCACAAAAGATCGGACGCCGAACCAGAAGCATCTCACGCTGGCTCCGAGGTTCAACGCGTACCCGATCATAGTGAGGGTGCGTCCTCACAAAAGATCGGACGCCGAACCGGGCACTCAGAAAAGATCGTGCCCGGACTTGAAGCATCTAACTACCGGTTGCAACGTATGGCCCGGACCTGAACGTAGTGAGGGTCGAGCATCTCACGCTGGCTCCGAGGTTCAACGCGTACCCGATCATAGTGAGGGTGCGTCCTCACAAAAGATCGAACGCCGAACTAGAAGCATCTCACGCTGGTTCCGAGGTTCAACGCGAACCCGATCATAGTGAGGGTGCGTCCTCACAAAAGATCGAACGCCGAACTAGAAGCATCTCACGCTGGTTCCGAGGTTCAACGCGAACCCGATCATAGTGAGGGTTCACTCATCGCGGAGCGATGCGGGAATTCCAATCCTGTTTCATCATCCAGCCGGTTCTTATCCCTCCTCATGAATACCGGGTTTTGGCTCCTCGTGAGCTTCGATCATACTTTTTCACAGTGATCTTCCTCTTGCGTTTGTTAATAATTTCATTTGACAACTGTACCGGGCCGCATACAATTGACAGGACGCCAAGTCTTGGCCGGGGCGAACATAAAACAACTCTCAAAGAACCCTGTTCTTCGATCCGCATTCAGTTCAACGGATCTTTTAGACCCGCTCTTTTCAATATATATATGGTCCGCTCGATCTGAGCGATTACCCCGCGAGGGTCCACCCCTGAAAACCCAAGAAGAGAGGATTAAAGAACATGGAAAGAACCAGGACATTTGAAGAAAAGACCTATCGGAAAGTAGACTGGCGTCTGATACCATTTCTTTTCTTGTGCTATATCCTTGCCTACCTCGACAGAGTGAACGTCGGTTTCGCCAAACTTCAGATGCTAAAGGACTTATCACTGAGTGAGGCGGCATTTGCTACGGGCGCCGGCATATTCTTTATTGGGTATTTCTTCTTCGAAGTGCCAAGTAATGTCTTACTAAAGAAGTTCGGAGCACGCGTGTGGATTGCCAGAATCATGATCACGTGGGGCATTGTATCGTCCCTTATGATGTTTATAAGAAGCGAGTGGGCCTTTTACGGCATGCGCTTCCTGCTTGGCTTGGCCGAGGCGGGTTTTTTCCCGGGCATCATTTTTTACCTGACTTTGTGGTATCCTTCCAGGCTTCGTTCTTCCAGGACCGCTTTATTCGTCTCCGCCATTGCCGTATCCGGTGTAATAGGCAACCCCATCTCCGGCTGGATTATGGACATGCTCTCGGGGGTATCGGGTTTGGCCGGGTGGCAGTGGCTGTTTCTGATGGAAGGCTTGCCTTCAATAGTAGTCGGTATTTGGGTAATCTATTACCTCAACAGCAGTATCAAAGATGCAAAGTGGCTTACGGAAAATGAAAAGGCCCTGCTCATCCAAAACATAGAAGAAGAGGATAAACACAAGGACGAGGTAAAACTAAGCGATGCATTTAAGAGTGGCAAAGTATGGGTTTTGAGCGCAATTTACTTTACGCTGATGATTGGCTTATACGGGATCGCCTTCTGGCTGCCGACGATCATCAAGGCGTTCGGGATCAAATCATACCTGGGTGTGGGACTTATAACTGCCATTCCTTACTTCGTCGCAACAGTCGGGATGATTCTGCTTAGCTGGAATTCCGACAGGACCGGCGAGAGGCGGATGCATTATTTCATTAATGTGACAGCAGGTGCAATCGGTTTGATATTAAGCGGCATATTTGCCTCCAGCCCGGTTTTGTCCGTGATTTTCCTCTCGATAGGCACACTCGGCGTTCTGGGATCGATGCCCCTGTTCTGGCCCATTCCTTCGGCCTTTCTGGCTGGTACGGCTGCGGCTGCCGGAATCGGGATTGTAAACTCGATCGGAAATCTGGGTGGCTACGTTGGCCCAAACGTTCCGGTATGGGCTAAGAGTTTTTCGGCCGATCCATCCGCTGCCCTGTATGTGATTGCCGGCGTCTTGTTTCTGGGCGGCCTTCTGATTCTGGGATTTATCCCGAAGAGTGTCAACATTAAGGTCGGCGCAGCGCCCAATGACATCAAAGCCGGGGCAAAACCAGGTTTGCAAAGATGACAGTGGTAATGCCGGCAGCAGCTTTGCAATAGTATGTCAAATAGAAGGGGAGGCCTTCTGCGGCTTCCCCTTCTGGTTTTTTGAGCGGCTTCGAGCGCCGAGGAATTCTTCGAAAGGACCGGCTGACCATGCGGGGCAGCCGGCAATGGCTGGTGCCAGAAATCCGGTCGCGAACACCGAATTCTTCATTGTTCCTCTCCCTCCAGGAAGAATCGGTCAATTTTGACCGCCCGGCATTTATTAGTTCTGTAACACTCTCCCGGTTAATTCCAGGTGAATTGACCGCTCACCTCGCCGTAAAGTCCGAAGTCTTTTGGATCGAGAGTGCCGGTCTGGGTGAGGGTTGCGAAGTCTATGTTATTCAAGTCCACCCAGATGATGTTCGGGTAATAGGCCAACTTGAGGTAGAAAGTCTTATTGTCCACGTCCACAACGCTCGTCCAGACATTGGGCCACTCTTGGCCATGTTCCTTCCCGGAATAATCCATCGAACCCGGCACGGTGTGCGCAGTGTCCATTAACAGGAAGACATTGCAGACGGTCTCACATGGGGTGGATCCAACCGGAAGTGTTTTCTTGAACATCTTGAGCCTGACGAACCTGTCCAGGGAGTCGAAATCCCCGCCCAACCCCCTTTTGCCGTTGGAAAACCGCTGGTAGTATTGCAATTGGTTGGGCAGAGGCGGCTCGTTGGTCATGACGTCATAGTTCTGACCGTGGTAGACGACCATTTGGGGCTGAGGGTTCCCTCCGTGCCCCGTGTTCACGAACTCGATTATGGCCGCGTCGTTGGACTTGGGTTTTTGCGGGGTAGGCAAACACAATCATAAAATGGCTATAAATCTAGTGACTTGCATAAGGTGGTCAAATTTGTCGTGTGCCTACGCGTGAGAGGATGCCGATTGGATATCTAGGACGACCTTAGGCATTGGAATCTCTAGAGATTTTAGTGTTCTTACAAGCTCGGATGACGGCTCGTTGCGCTGAAAGAATTGATTTTTTTGGGTGTGAAACTCGGTCGACTGGAGCGTGGAAAGGGTCCTTTGGATATTCGGCCAGGGCTGTTTGCATTTGAGTTCGGCGACTCTTTCGATGAGAAGCGCGAAGACACAAAGCTTTACGTGAGCTTCGATGCGTTTGGGCAGCCAGTGGTACATCGGCTCCATCTTGATCCGCGTGCTCTTAAGAGCCCTGAATGCGCGCTCGATCACGAGGAGTCCCTTATAACCGGCGGCTGCATCTTCTACGGTGATAGTATCGTCGTTTGTCTGGAGCACCCATTTGCCGTCGTACTTTGACGCCTGCTGGATGGCCCCACGGTCGAGGCTGATGCGGCTCTGCTTATCGACCTTCAGGTAACGTTTGTACCTGCCGGAGGCGAGAAGATCTATTGCCCATCTGGCAGTCGCCTGATGATCCTGATGGCCTTTTAGTTCTTCCTCAAGTTCTTTGACAACTTGCTCCCTATGCTTTCGCTCCCTTTCAGCCTCGCGGGGATTGTAGCACAGGATATACCGGCGCCGGAGTTCTCCATCTCCTACGACAACTTCTTTTGCCTGGAGGTTTTCGGCAATCGTTCTAAACCGGCCCGGCTTGGTGAGTACCTCTTCCTTAATTTCTGAAACGCTGGCCATGCGGGTAGCCAGAAGGTACTTTCCGCAGGCCCTGGCCAGCTCATCCCGGTTTGTCCCGGAGTTCATTCCGGAGTCGGCAACGAAGAGCGCCCGCCCAAGCTTCCATCCCCTAAGGTCTTCCCGAACCTTCTTAACTGTATCCACATCGGAGGTGTTGCCGGGAAAAACCCAACTCCTTACTGGTAGGCCTTCCCTTGTTACGGCAAGTGCGACCACGATTTGCGGACTCCACGTGCCATTTTTAGAATGGCCGAACTTTCGAAAACCCGATCCCGCCTCCGTGTCCTCGTCCGCTTGGTCAATGGAGAAGGAGGCGGTCGTTGTGTCATAGAAAATGACATCGACAACCAGGTTGAAAAGGTTGGATACATGGAAAAAGACAGCATTTTCGACTTCAGCTACGTTCCAGTGCAGCAGGTCCATCGCCTCATACATCTGATAGAGCTTTACCGCACTGCAAGAGGGCATGTAGACCTTTTGAAGCCAGCGGTCCCAGACGCCGAGTTTGGAGTCAGGCTCGCATAGCCGGTTTGCAGTCATGGCAAGAAGGGCTCTTTCGTGAAGATCGCTCCCGCCCGACTCTTCCATGACTTTGCGCAACGTAGGTCCGATCTTCAACCGCTCCCAAAGCGTCTCCACCACAAGAGGAACACCGAACTCAAAGGTCTGGATCAACCGCACGTCTTCAGGAAGTGTGGTTGACTGCTCGCAGGAGGGAGTTGCAGCGCTTTGAGAAGAGTCCAAAGGGTCATGAACCTCAACACCGCAGACCCTGGCAATCGACCGGCAAAGCCTCACCAGATCATCCCGGTCGAGTTCATCTGCCCGTCCGAAGTTGTGGATGATCTCGGCGACAGAACTCCCTGTCTCGGCATGGCGCACATTGTGTGCGAGCTGATAGTACTCGACTACCGATCCATCTCTGTTTTTTCGTTTTGTAGTTCGTAGATACATGCCCACGTGATTAGCATGTACTACCCGTAATTGTCAAGAAATATTATGGCAGTCGTGTGCCTACCGTTTTTTGACTTTTAGCAAGACTGGAGAGGCGTAAACCCGCATGGAATCAAGGTTCGACTACAAGAACCTACATCAAATGTGCCTATTTCGCAAAAACGCAAGTTGGAGGCGTCGCGTATCGCAAAATGCTGGCCCGGCACATATCCGTTGATCTTCTCTGCGATCACGAGGACCCCACGGAGAAGATCTATGCACTCCGAGACGGTGGCGGCGTTGTCCAGCAAATACATTGGAATCTTCAAAAACGACACGCAGGGGGTTGTCTGGTCAGGCGTCGCGTATACGGAACCATCAAGATACAGCGTGTCGACGCTCAGGCCCGTCTCGTTGACCCCCGCCCCGTACGTGTCTATCGTGAGGCTTCCGTACTTGGATGTCCACTTGGCGGGATTGGCGATCGGTTCTCCTTGAGTATATTTGCTGCCATCGTGCTGCAATCCGCGCGGGAGAATAGTCAACTTGTAGTCTAAGATGATGCCCAACGGGGCCACCGAATCCATGGTACGCCCGTTGAAATGTACCTCGCCGCCCGCAATGAGGCCTGTGTAAAATCCAAGCGAACAGGCCTTTGCTTCCATTTCAGCCGCAAGCGCCGCCACAAGGAAACCGCCGAGGATGACGCAGTGAAACGCCATCCTGCCCCATCGTTTTCCCCACTTGCCCCATCCTGACGCTGACTGATCCATTCCAGGTTTCATGCATTCTCCTTCCCATGGCGGATGGTCGATAGTAAGGGTAATCAACTCCCTATGGCTGCATTTCATGGAAATATTTCCAGGCGAAGCCCATGGCGAAAGGGCAATAGAGGACGTGGTACGTACTTGGTGTATGGTCGTAAACAAAGGTTACCCAGCTGTTGTCAAACGAGCCATCCGTGACGAGTGGAGCCTGGAGAGCATTGAAGTAGTTTATCGCGTAAGTGAGATTCCCGTAGGGCACGCAATCATCTCTTTTGCCGTGAATCAACCGCATAGGAACCGTGGGCTTCCATGCGCCAAAAGGAATAACCGCCGGCGCCAGATCGTTTGTCAGCAATACATCGTATATTGGTCCCTGGTAACTTTGGAGTTGATTGGCAACCGTGGGCAATAGGACATCTCGAGGCTTACGAGACGGCGGCATCTGCGAATCCACGGTTGCTTCAGAAAAATATCCGTTGATAAGAGGGGCTACCGTCATGTCGTAGGGAAAATTCATGTATTCAGAGGCGTCGCTGTAGAGATTGTAAGTCCGGTCCATAGCCACAAGCAGATAGGGGGCGAAGTAAAGAACCGGGAAGGTCTGGTTCGCCATCAATTTGTCCACCATGATCTTGGAAAGAGAGTACGGACCATCCATGCAGGCGGAAGCGGTCACGGGGGGAAGGTCGTTACTGGTCGTATCCAGCTCCCGGTGAAGGGCCATGGTAGCGTAGCCCCCTTCGGAATAGCCCGCGAGGAAGAGTTTATCCTTCAGTTGCAGGTTGTCATCGAATTGCAATGATAGAAAGGATTTGACCGCGTCCATCATATCGATCGCAGCCGTGGCCAGTGGCACAGCCTGGCAATAAGGATGCGTCAGGTCCAGTTGGGTCCTCTCTGCAGACTGGCCAAGTCCGAGATGGTCGGGCATGGAAACCAAAAAACCGTCCGCCGCCGCGAATGTTGCGGCAAAAGCCAGTTCGGGCCCGTCTGAAAGGGTAGGGGCTTCACTCTTCATCAGCATGGTGCCGTGCTGAAAGCTCAAGAGCGGTACCGTTGTAATGTTTTCCGGTACAATGACCACCCCCGAAGCGACAACGTAGTTGCCCGAGGTATCCACTGTCCAATAGCTGATATTATATAGTTGAAGGTCGTACTTATACTCATAGCTTTGGGTCCAAAGTTCGGTCCGAGAAAGCAATCCATAAGTTGCAATTTGTTTCCAACCATCAGTCCCCGCCAGGGACTTGATCAGATAATCCCATACGTCTTTTTTCTTGATCATATTCTGCAGGGCGGAGCTGATCAACTGCCCTCGACTTGGGAGGGGCATATTCGAATAATAGACAAAGGCGCTTCCGTTAGGGCTTTGAACTTCAAAAACACAAGAAGCAGGATTATCATTGCCAAGATCCGGCATTTGAACTTGAATCTGGCTGGCAGCTGTTTCAACATCCATCGCCGAAGAACTGTCCGGTATGCCGCAGCTCTGATCTACGGACTGGAGTTGACTGTTTTGGTAATGCATGATGACAGCCGGTGTCTTGCTGAAAAAGAGACCCCCTAGAGTCACCTGAGCCCCGGATTGGATGGTGTTTCCCGTCACCGTGACGGAATTAACCACCGGCGCGAACACCTTCACGAGAGTGTCGGCTTTCACCCATTGCCCGCTTTTGAGGACCCAAAGGCTATAATGTCCTGCTTCAAGTCCGGAAGGGACACTGCACGTCACTTCACCGTCGTGTCCGGCCACAAATCCGGTCACCGTCAGCGGAAACAGTCCCGCCCTCCTCGACAAACGAACCTTTGGGGCCTTGGTGACATTCGGACTCAAGCCCAAGTCCTGGTTAGGAATTGTCAGAACGAGACCTTCACTGGCTTGCAGGCTGACGGCTCCTGCCGTACCCACAAACAAAGAAAGTAAACAAACGAGTAACAATCCGCCTAGAATCGATTTCCTCAAAACACCCTCCTTCGTAGTCGTTTTCCCCGATATCCACTCTTGATATCCGAACCATCTATCTCAACAAGCCAAATTGACGGTAAGGACGATGACCAGTTAAGTCCGGGAAGCCTTAGGTGACTGTATCCGAGTTCACATTGATTTGATGCTCCTGCATGAAATAATTCCCGTTATGTGCGGGCGCCATCCCCGTGGTGAAAGGTAATTTCGGCTTGGCGTTTTCATTTAAGTCGGTTTTGTTCGAGGAATACTTGACAATGAAAGAAGACTGATAAAACAGTTATATATGTTCACTAAAATTCCATGGAGTTTAGGTCTAAAGAGGGAATTAAAGATGCATTTTCAGGGTCAAAGTCGATCACCCAAGGCTGGGCGGAATTATCCCTTGCCCGTCCTGAACAGGCCCGGGAGAGCAAGTGGACTCAGGCATTGCTGTCGACGCAGCTTCGACTCTCACTGCGGCAGATCTTAGCGTTGGTGTGGTGACTACCCAGGGCAGCAGCACCATAGCTGTGGGAGACGTCGTCAGTGAAAATTGATCTTGTGCTTATGAGACCGGCAAAATATCAAACCAAAATGTGGATTAATACGAGATTAAATCAAATAATAGCAACACTGGTACTGACAGCCGTCAATATTCTCAGTGTATTAGTATTCCTTGCCTACGTATTCCAGTACAATGAATTTTGATATAGGCCACTAGGAAGCTAGTATAAGGATTAATTAACATACTCTCATTGTCTATCCTGTGACCGGTATTAACGGTCAAACTGATTTCGCTTGACTTCTGAAATTTGCCGGATGCATAATCTTTTGCTCCGCTTCAATGTAGTTCTGCTCGTCCGGGCCCCTGTGAATATCACGATAAAACGAGGAGCAAAAATGGAACAGCCACTGGTTTTGGAAGATCGATCAGGACAGACGCGTATCTTGACGCTCAATCGGCCCGATGTCATGCATTCCTTCAATTTTGCCATGCTCCGGGCACTAAGGGAAAAGGTGGAACTGCTTCAATGGGACCGGGAAACGCGGGTAATTATCATTACGGGAGCCGGCGAAAAAGCCTTCTGTGCTGGGGCCGACCTCAAAGAGAGGGCGACGATGCCTGACGATCAGGTGAGACAATTCATTTTTACACTTCGCAATTTGTTTACCTTCATTGAACTCATAGACAAGCCTGTAATTGCCGCCCTAAACGGGATTGCCCTTGGGGGCGGCACCGAACTGGCGCTTGCCTGCGACATACGCATTGCTTCGGAAAGTGCAATTATGGGGCTTACGGAGACGAGGCTGGCTATAATACCGGGAGGCGGAGGAACTCAGCGCCTGCCGCGGATCGTTGGACGGGCTAAGGCCAAAGAACTGATCTTCACCGGCAGGCGGGTGGATTCGAGGGAAGCGCTTGCCATCGGTTTAGTGAATAAGGTTGCTCCTGCCGGAAGATTGATGGATGAGTGTCTTGAAATGGCTGCGATGATATGTGAAGCCGGCCCGATTGCCATCGGCCAGGCGAAATATGCCATAAACCACGGTTGCGAGGTCGACCTGCATTCGGGTCTGGCCATAGAATCGAATGCCTACTGGGTGACGATTCCAACGGAAGATCGTCTGGAGGGTCTGGCTGCTTTTAGAGAAAAAAGAAAACCGGTATACAAGGGCAAGTGATTGCTTTTTCTGTCCACTGGTCACTGTTCACTCATCGCGGAGCGATGCGGCACTTAACATCGGGAGTCATTCGCTTGGGGGGCTGTCATGGAAGACAATGATCGCACAAGGTGTCTTAACCATTGGGAAAAACAGGATGCCATTGTCCTTGAACGCCGCAAAGAAGCATACAACATTGGCGGTGAGGAGCAGATCAAACGCCTTGCCAGGCAGGGCAAGAAACCGATGCGCGAACTCATAAGGATGCTGGTCGATCCTGGTACGGAGTTTTTCGAACTTGGATTGGATGCCGGCTATAACATTGGACAGATAAAGCTTTACGGAGGGGATGTCTACCTTTCGGAGAACAGGGGGCACATTCCCGGCGGCGGCATAATAACCGGCGTCGGTACGATTCACGCAAAAGACTGCATGGTTTTTGCCAATGAAAACCGCTTTGCTGCAGGGACTTATTTCCCCATCACGCTAAAAAAACACATGAGAGCCCAGGCGATTGCCGAGCGCCTCCGATTGCCCTGCGTATACATCGCAGACTCAGGTGGCGTTAACCTTCCGCTGCAGTTAGGCTGTTTCGCGGACGACGGTCACTTTGGCAGCATGTTCTATAACATGTGCCGCATGTCAGCCATGGGCATAAAACAATACACCCTTTCCACCGGTGGCAATACTGCCGGCGGCGCCTACATAGTTTATCTCGCTTCGGAATCCATCATGATAGAGAAGCTTGCTTTTGCCTTTCTGGCGGGCCCCCCAATGGTGAAGTCGGCCATCGGTGAGACGGTTTCCATGGAAGACCTGGGAGGGGCCTATGTCCATACGCAGCACTCAGGTGGCTGCGACCATTGCGTGAAGTCACAGGAAGAAGGGATCTCGAAGCTCCGTGACATTATTGAGTTCGAACCTTCTCAGACCCTTCACTGTGAGCGAAGAAAATCCGTAGAACCAAAGTTTGACTATAAAGAAATGATGCGCTCATCTCCGGTCAATACATACAGCGTAATTCACATGAAGGACACCCTCAAGTGTCTTGCTGACGACAGCTATTTCCATGAATACAAGCCCACGTATGGTCTTACGCACGGCGAAACCGTCATTGCAGGCAAAATGTGGCTCAAAGGTATGCCCGTGGGAGTCATTGCATCCAATGAGAGCGGCGTCATTTATATCGAAGCGGCAAGAAAGGCGACCGAATGGATGATTCGCTGCGGCAACTCGAACCTGCCGGTGATTTTTTTCCAGGGATCGCCGGGTTATATGGTAGGCCAAGAGGAAGAATGGGGCGGTATAGGCAAATACGGATCGGACATGGTCCGGACTTGCAGCGTGCTAAACGTTCCGAAAATCCAGTACGTCATTGGACCCGACCACGGGGCGGCAAACTACGGCATGTGCGGAAAGGCTTTTAAACCTCTGTTTTGCTTTACAAATATGAGAGGCCGCACGACGGTAATGTCCGGCAGGACAGCGGCATTCGTTCTTGAAAGTGTCCGCAGGAAGAATATTGTCGACAAAGGCGAGACGGTTGATGAGGAACAAATGGCGGAATTCCGAAAGATGATGATAGAGCGCTACGATGCCGAAGGACATCCATTTTTGACCGGTTCTCTTTTGTTCCATGACGGAGTCATCACCTTCAGCGAGGCGCGTGAAAAGTTGGGCAGGGCCCTGGAGCTTTGCTACCGCGCTCCCATCGGAAAAACCGAGTGGGGCGATCTGAAAGTCTAGGCTCTTTGGAAAGCAAAGAACTTTCGCCGATCTCATACTTGGTGTAAAGGAGGGAATGGATTATGACAGAATATGATTATTGGAAAATCTTCCCCAAAATGCCAAAGAAAGTGAGCATCGGTGATATAACAGTGCGCGACGGCTTTCAGCATGAAGAAAAATTCATCTCTACGAACGCCAAGATTTTTTATGCCGGGGAGATGATCCTCGCGGGAGCAAAAGAAATTGAGGTGACCAATCTGGGAAGTCCCGAAGGCATTCCTCAGTTCAGGGATGCCGAACAGGTGCTCACGGCTCTGAGGAGTGATGGTTTCAAAAAGCGCTGCGAAAGAAAAGGGATCAATTACGATGGGATCGTCATGACCGCCGTGACGATTCGAGAAGCGGCCGTTGACAGGGCAATCGAGTTAAGGAAAAAGGGAATCGGTCCCGATCGTGTCCTGATGATGGTCTCTACGGATCCCGAACACCATTTTGCCAACTCAGGCACGACTCTTACCCAATACTGGAAAGAGGCTGAGCGTTGCATACGGAAAGCAGCCGATGCCGGTATCAAAATGTGCGGCACCGTCAGCACCATCTGGGGGAGCCCCATCACCGGCGCAACCAGGCTTGAGGATGCCGTGGAATTTACAAAGCGCTTTTTCTCCATCGGCGCCCACGACATCGAGCATGCCGACCACGACGGCTCCGCTTCTGCAGCGCAAGTCTACCGCTATTTCTCCATGGTCCTTGACGCCATGCCCGATCCTGAGGCCCATCTATGCCATCTCCATGAGACCAGGCGTGTTGCATCGGCGTCGATCCTGGCGGCTCTCCACGCGGGCATTTGCCGCTTCGAGGGCACCTTGGGCGGTCTGGGCGGACAGCCGGCCAATTTCCTCGACGACTGTCCGGTCAGGGGCACGGGCGAATACTACTACAAGGATCCAAGGTACGTGGGACTCATCACCATGGAGGATTTACTGGTAATGATCGACGAGCTTGGCATAGAACATGGCTACGACGTGGATCGTGTCTTGTGGCTCGGAGCTAAGATGGAGAAAACCATTGGCCGCAGGCTCCGTTCGGAAGCCGTCTACAACGGCCGGACGTTGAAGGAAGGTCATCGGGAATTTGCCCGGCCGGGTCTCGCAAAACTGATCGAAAAAGTTGGAGAAAAACCCGGCTGGCTTGTGCCTCCGGAATGGCCCGCAGCGGCCGTTCTGCCTGAGAAGTGGGGACCGGAGGCCTGGAAAATGCGCTCAAAGGCTGCGCGCTAGAAGAGTGGAATTGTGTGTGCGAAATTCTACTGATTGCGAAAGCTCCATAAGCGCTTAAATGAAGCTTTTTCTGCTCACTGCTCACTGTTCACTGTCCACTGTGCGTCCTCACAAAAGATCGAACGCCGAACCAGAAGAATCTCACGCTGGCTCCGAGGTTCAACGCGAACCCGATCATAGTGAGGGTGCGTCCTCACAAAAGATCGGACGCGAACTTGAAGCGTTTAGCATCGGTCGGAAATGTCAACGCGAACCCGATCATAGTGAGGGTTCACTGTTCACTCATCGCGGAGCGATGCGTTTGTCAACGTCAAGGAGGGTAGCATGAATGACCAAGCACCATCTCAAAATGCAAAGAGAAAGCCGCTTTGGGTCCCCCCTGAGGAATGGAAAAACAAGGCAAACATGACCCGTTTCATCGATTTTGTAAACAGGACCCACGGTCAGAAGATTGACTCCTATGCCGGCCTCCACAGGTGGTCCGTGGAGAGGATACCGGAATTCTGGGCAGCGGTGTGGGACTTTGTCGAAATAAAGGCCTCACGCAAATACGATAAAGTTGTCGAAGATCTTGCCAAGTTCCCCGGAACGGAGTGGTTTCCAGGCGCAAGGCTCAATTTTGCTGAAAACCTCCTCAGATTTCGGGACGACCATCCGGCATTCGTATTTCGGGGTGAGGACAAAAGATCTGCCTCAATGACCTATGCCCAACTCTACAATGCGGTTGCACGCTTGTCGAAGTCACTTCGAGATATGGGAATAGTTGCGGGCGACCGGGTTGGCGCCTACATGCCAAACCTGATCGAAACGGCGGTAGCGATGCTCGCCGTAACGAGCATCGGGGCGGTTTGGTCATCCTGCGGCACCGAACTGGGCGCTGGAGCAGTGGCCGACCGTCTGGGCCAGATAGGTCCGAAGGTGCTGTTCACCGTCGATGCGCAGCTCTACAAGGGTAAAGCGGTAAATGTGCTCGCAAATGTCGAGAAGATCGCAAAAGAAATCCCTTCACTTGAAAGAATAATCGTGATCCCCTTTGTGGAGCGGCGGCCTGAGATCGGCAACCTCAAAAATGCCGTGCTCTATGGCGACTTCCTGTCGAAAGAGGCGCCGGATATCCAGTTCGAGCAGCTACCATTCAATCATCCCGTTTTCATCATGTTTTCCTCGGGGACAACCGGAAAACCGAAGTGCATGGTTCAGGGACCCGGCGTTCTTATAAATCTGGGCAAGGAACTCATAATCCAAACCGACCTCAAACGCGAAGACAGGATTTTCTACATCACATCGCCAAGCTGGATGATGTGGAATTGGCTCGTCGGGTCGCTGGTTGGCGGTGCGGCCATTGTGCTCTACGACGGCAACCCCAACTATCCTGACTGGGGTGCGATGTGGCAGCTCGCCCAGGATGAGAAGATCACAATTTTCGGCTGCAGCGCAAGTTATATTAATTTTCTAAGGAGCGCCGGAGTAAGTCCTGGAAAGACTTACGATCTCTCCTCGCTCAGGGCCATGTCTCAAACCGGCTCAGCACTCTCTGCCGATGGGTTCGAATACGCCTACAGGGAAATCAAGGAAAACATGCACTTTAATTCAATTGCCGGGGGAACCGACATAAATGGATGCTTCTCGATCGGAAGCCCGATCCAGCCCGTATACGCGGGCGAATTGCAGAGTCCCGGTTTGGGCATGAAGGTGAGGTCTTATGACGAATCGGGCAAGCATGTCGTGGACAAAGAAGGAGAATTGGTCTGCGAAGCCCCTTCTCCCTCTATGCCTCTATACTTTTGGAACGATCCCGATTTCGCCAGGTACAAGAACGCGTATTTCAATGTGTATCCGGGGGTCTGGCGGCACGGCGACCTGATTGTCTTTCATGGAGATTCGGGAGGAATAACTTTTCTTGGCCGCTCGGACTTCACCCTGAAACCCTCCGGAGTGCGTATCGGTCCGGCAGAAATCTACAACGTAGTCGACAATATTGAAGGCATAGCCGACAGCATGGCGGTTGGGCAGAATTGGCAAGGCGATCAGCGGGTCATCCTCTTTGTCAGGCTTGCGACTGGACATGTACTGACCGAGGAGCTTAAGACCCGGATCAAGACTGCTTTACAAAAGCAGGCTTCTCCACGTCATGTCCCAAGCCTTATCATCGAGGTCCCGGACATCCCTTACACCTTCAACATGAAAAAGGTGGAGAGTTCGGTGGCAAACATATTGAACGGGAGGCCCGTAACCAATAGGGACGCCCTTACTAACCCTGAATCGCTGGACTTCTACGAAGTAATTGCGCGCGAACTTGGAGCATGAAGTAGAGTGTCTGAAGCTTGGATGTTTCCCGGAGGTGCACGATGGATTTTCAGCTTACCGATGAACAGCGCATGCTCAAAGAGACTGTCTACAAATGGTCTGTAAACGAACTGGGACCGTTGCAGGAGAAAATCGACGAGGAGGACTGGTTCCCTCCCGATTTCTTCCACAAATGCGCCGAGATTGGCATCCTGGGAATAACCATCGATGAGAAATACGGAGGACTCGGCGGCGATATATTGATGCAAACCCTGGCCGTTGAGGAGATGAGCCGTATCTGTCCTGCGCTGGCCATGTCATATGGGGCTCATTCCAACCTGTGTGCCAATAACATTTACAAGAATGCAAGCGAATACCTTAAGGAAAAGTACCTGCCGCCCCTGGTTTCAGGTGAAAAAATCGGTGCGCTGGGCTTGACCGAAACGAGCGCCGGATCTGATGCCATGAGTCTCAGGACCCGTGCGGTTAAGAAGGGGGACAAGTACATCCTCAACGGCAACAAGATGTTGATCACCAATGGTCCGGTTGCCGATACCCTTCTGGTCTATGCCAAGACCTCACCGGAACTGGGGGCAAAGGGTATAAGCGCCTTCATAGTGGAAAAGGATTTCCCTGGCTTCTCCGTGGCGCGGAAGCTCAAAAAGTGCGGCATGCGCGGCTCTCCGACAGCCGAACTCGTCTTCGAGGATTGTGAAGTGCCGGCCGAAAATCTAGTGGGTGAGGAAAACGAAGGGGTCAACGTGATGACCAGCGGACTCGACATAGAGCGGATAGTTCTGGCAGGCGGCTCCGTTGGCATGGCGCAACAGGCCCTGGACTACTCCATCAGGTATTCGGTGGAACGTGAGCAATTCGGCGAATCCATCGCATCTTTCCAGATGATTCAACAAAAACTCGCAGACATGTACACCCGCACCGAAGCTTCACGACTCCTGGTGTATCGGGCAGCGGAGGCCGCTCAAAGTGCGGTCAGGGGAGGCAAGGGCACTGAACTCACAAAGCTCGCCGCAGCGGCTATCCTTTTCGCTGCTGAAGCAGCTACCCAAGTTTGTGATCAGGCCGTCCAAATCCATGGCGGTTATGGGTACTGCCTCGAATTCCCGGTCCAGAAGCTTTGGCGCGATGCCAAGCTCTACGAAATCGGGGCGGGTACGAGCGAGATCCGGCGGCTCATCATTGCCCGTGAGCTTACTCGAGAAGAATTCGCCAAAAAAGCCGAACGCTTCGGCCGGCAGGCTAATGCCCTCGAAGCTGCAGGCAAAGCAGGCTGAATCAAGCAAACATTGGGAGTAGAAATTATTTCACGCGACGCGAAGACGCGTAACCTTTCATCACAAAGACACAGAGGGCACTGAGAAAGAGCTAATCACGGACGTAGGAGGGTAGCGGGGTGGATTTACACGGATAAAGAGAAAGCCATAGGGAAAATAAGTAATTTCCCGTTGCGAAGCGATAGAACCTAAATGAATCAGTTGCTGCGTGAAGAGATCCGGATGCGACCTCGTGGTATTTTGAATTCTTTTTTCCACTTTTGCCCTTATCCGTGTAAATCCGTACTACTATCTGTCATTTTCTTGTTTTTTGTGCAACGTTTTGTCTACAAGTTGCCGGTTTCTCTCCGATCTCAGCCCTCTCTGCGGCCCGTTTGAATTCCGGGTCGTCGTCCGGGCATCAAAAGTGCCGCTTTGGTTTTTTCTTCTTTATTCATTGTTTCAAACCCTCTGCGCTCTCTGCGCCTCTGCGGTGGATCATCTTTTTTGGTTGCGGCTATGCTGCGCTGTGTTCATCCGTGGTTCGCTCTTTCCTGAAGATTGATATTGAAACAAAGTTAAATCTCATCTAACATTTCTAATTTGATTTCCGCGTTCAATTTGCAAAAAAACCAACAAGAAATGTGAGGCGTTGCGGGCGCCTGTTTCTATTTGGCCTGCAATCGGTTTTAATTCGTTTTGTCAGGGGAGGCCGAAAATGGATTTCGGATTGACGGGCAAAGTTGCCTTTGTGGCCGGCGCAAGCCAGGGAATTGGCAAAGCGACTGCAATCGAACTGAGCAAAGAAGGCGCGAAGGTTGTCATCTGTGCGTTAGATGATCCGGAACTGCCAAAAGCCGTTGAAGAAATCCGGTCGATTACCGGTAACGAGGTGATCGGCATTCCGGTCGACCTCACCGTGACTGAAGAAGCAAGGAATTTCATCCGCAAAGGCCTGGAACATTTCGGGACGCTTGACATCCTGGTGAACAACTCCGGTGGTCCCCCTGACAAGAAGTTCCTGGAAATTGATGAAGAGCTGTGGAATTTAGGTTTTCGCCTGAATCTGCTGAGCACCATCACGATGACCCGCGAAGCCGTTCCCGTGATGATGGCAAAACGCTGGGGCCGGATAATTAACATGACCTCAGTTTCGGTAAAACAACCGATCGAAGGGCTGATCCTGTCCAACACGATCCGAATCGGGGTCATTGGACTTGCTAAAACACTCTCCAACGAACTGGCTCCTTACAATATAACCGTCAACAATGTCTGCCCGGCATATATCGCGACCGAACGCGTGCGCAAGCTATCGATCGATGTCGCGCAAAAACAGGGTACAACGCCCGAAGAGATCATCCGCAAATGGGAATCTCAAATGGCTCTCGGGCGAATGGGAGAACCCGGGGATGTGGCCGGACTGATTGCTTTCCTTGCGTCCGAACGGGCCGGTTTCATTACGGGTGATTCCATCCAGATAGATGGCGGATACTACAAGGGAGTAATGTAAAGGGTTTGATCTGATGAATAAACGCACCGCATATGTTCGCTCAGTCGGCCGCTTCCTGCCTGAAAAGAAGCTCACCAATAACGATCTTGAAAAGATGGTGGACACCTCGGACGAGTGGATCGTGACCCGGACAGGGGTCCGGGAGCGCCGTATTCTGGAACCGGGTGTGGGATGTTCCCATATGGCGGTTCGGGCTGGACTTGAATGCCTCGAAAGAGCCGGAGTCAGTCCTGAGGAGTTGGACCTCATCATCGTGGGTACGGTGACCCCCGACATGATGTTTCCTGCGACCGCATGTCTCGTTCAAAATGAGATTGGAGCAAAAAACGCCTGGGGGTTCGACTTGTCAGCCGGATGCTCCGGGTTCCTTTTCTCCCTTTCGACAGCGGCCCAGCTTATAGAGGCAGGAAGAGTCAACAGGGCGCTTGTCATAGGCAGCGACGTGATCACCACCCTCATCGATTACACTGACAGGAACACCTGCGTTATTTTCGGAGACGGGGCAGGGGCCGTACTTCTGGAGGCATGTACCGAACCCGGATTCGGTATTCTCGATTTTATTTTGCATATGGATGGCGCCGGAGGCGAATACCTTTGCATGAAAGGTGGAGGGAGCCGAAGGCCGGCAACGCATGAAACCGTGGATAACAAGGAGCATTTCGTCTCTCAGGATGGCCGTGCGGTCTTTAAGGCGGCAGTTAGCGAAATGTCAAATGTCGCGGCCCGGATTCTCGAAAGAAACGGCCTTACGGGAGATGATGTCACCTTCTTTATCCCGCATCAGGCAAATAACCGCATTGTGGAAGCCGCTGCCAAGCGCATGGGCATGGAAGACGAACGGGTAATTGCAAACATCTGCAAATACGGAAACACAGTTTCAGCGAGCATTCCTCTCGCCCTCTACGAAGCAGTGCTCGAAAGAGACAATCGAGTGAAAAAGGGCGACTATCTGGTGCTGGCAGCTTTCGGCGCAGGCTTTACGTGGGGAAGCGCTTTGATCAGATGGTGGGAGAAATAACCCCCGGGGGGTCATAGGATCTTCAATTTTTGCTTAGGTCCCGAAGCCTGCCCCGGAAGTGTCTAGTCCGAGTGCCGGGGTCCACTAACGTCGTCACCCCGGCGCGTCCTCACTAAAGATCGGACGCGAACTGGGGCACTCACAAAACATGAAGCATTAACCAACGTCCAGAAGGCTAGCCCCGGGACCTGAACGCAGTGAGTGTCCAGCATTTAACGCTGGCTCGGATGTTTAACGCAAATCCGAACGAAGTGAGGGTTCAGGCCGGGGTCCAGTGCCTTTCGCTTTTAAAATAAATGAGTTGGGAAAAAGCCTGGATTCCGGCTTCCGAGACCATGTCGCAAATATAATCTTTGAAAGCTTTTTTCTATTCACTATTCACTATTCACTATTCACCATTCACCATTCACCATTCACTATTCACTATTCACCATTCACTATTCACCATTCACTATTCACTATTCACTATTCACTATTCACCATTCACTATTCACTATTCACTATTCACTATTCACCATTCACTATTCACTATTCACTATTCACTATTCACTATTCACTATTCACTATTCACTATTCACCATTCACTATTCACTATTCACTATTCACTATTCACCATTCACTATTCACTATTCACTATTCACTATTCACTATTCACTATTCACTATTCACTATTCACTATTCACTATTCACTATTCACTATTCACTATTCACTATTCACTATTCACTATTCACCATTCACTATCCATCACTTGATGACTGTGAAAGCTCCCTTAAGGACGCTTTGTCCCTGTGAATTTATCACTGTGATGGAGCACGCGCCATAGTGCATGGCGGCCGGAACAGCGAAGGTGATTGCATTATCCCCCCATTGGTTAACCTTTGCAAGGACAGAACCAAGCTTCACTTTACCCGTGACGGTTCCAAAGTTTTGTCCCTGTATTTGCACGGTGGACCTTTGTGTTCCGAAGGAAGGAGTGACGCTTGTAATCTGGGGAGGAATTGTGAGTATAACCACGTCGTTACTGGTCCACGCGCAATGGTTGCAAAATAGGCTTCATGAGCTTGTTTGAAACTCCGATATATTGTACAAGAAGAGTACCATGGCGGCACTGAAGGAAAGGTATCGAGTGAAGCTCATTTTTTTCGGACGTGCCTGGAAGGATTACCTTTATTGGCTGCGCGCTCACCGAAAAATGCATGATCGCATTAATAAGTTCTGCGAGGATATCTAACGTACACCGTTTGAGGGGACCGGTCAGGTTGAGGTACTGAAATTAAAGTTCACAGGAGGGAGAAATGAAAGAAAGCAGCAAGGCTTTAGCGGCAGTATTGTTAGCGGCGGTCACACTGGTTTCCATGCGAGCTTGGGCACAGCAGTTTCCGGAAGAGTTGTACAAGGAGACCGAAGCGGCTTGCGTTGCTTCGAGTTCGACGAAAGCCACGCCTCAGATGATCGTCGGTAAGGTTGACGAGGCCTGCGCGCTTCTGGAAAAAGAAGGGAAAGCGGCTTTGCCCAAGTTCCTGGGAAAAGACAGCCCGTTTATATTTGCCGGCACCTACGTTTCTATTCATGATATGGAAGATCTCGTGCTCTTGCACCCCCTTAAGGCCAAAATGAACGGACGGAGTCTCGTCGATTTAAAGGACACAAACGGGAAGTTCGTTTACGTGTCAATGGACATGGTTGCTAAAGAGAAAGGGGCTGGATGGGTGGATTATATGTGGCCCAAACCGGGAGAACAAACTCCGTCTCCGAAGGTCACCTATGTGAAACTGTGCAAGTTTGACGGCCAGGAAGTCGTCCTGGCCTGTGGCGCAAACGATATGTCGGAAGAGGAGATACGTGAACTGGTCAAGTAACCGGTCAAGAGAGCGTGGCAGTTATCAGCTCTTGTGCATCTTCGAATTTTCCGCCGTTCTCCCTTGGAAATACAGTCACAGAATAGGAATGTGTGATAAACTAAGAAGCCTGGATGAGTGGGGCTACAGACCATAAGCTCTCGAATAAAGACGAGCAGCTATCAGGAAAAAGCCCGTCATTCCGGCGAAGCCTGCCCCGGGAGTCCTGGTCCAGGGCCCGGAATCCAGAGTATTTGATTTTCATTGTAATATCAACATGTAACGGCACTGGACCCGATTTGCGCCCAGGTGACCATGACATGGAAGCAGGCTTTTCATAAATTCAATGACTTACCTGCTTGTTTGAGCGCTTATGGGGCTACAGAAATCGCGCCCGGCATTTTCCTTCTTGAGATGCATATCGGGCGGAGGTTGGCGTATGGGCATTGCCATTAATAATAAAGTCTCGTTAAGCTACAAAGTTTTAATATTTTATCTGACTCTCTTATTCATTGTTGCCGTTGCAGGATGGTTTGCAACGAAATATTTGGGTGATAAGGCGCGGCAGGAAATACTCCAATCCAACGAATCCACGATATTAATACAATCTTCCAATTTTACCGGTGAGTTTGGGCATATCGAAAAAACGGTCAGTGTGCTCTCAGGGTCTCCCATGATTGCACCTGCGCTCATTTCAGGCAAGGATGAGGATATCGCTAATGCGAACTCAGCTTTGGACAGGTACAATTCAGGATTGAATAGTTCTGTCTGTTACCTGATAGACAAAAATGGACTGACTATTGCTTCATCCAACCGCAATACTCCGGAGAGTTTTGTCGGAAAATCCTATGACTTCCGCCCCTACTTCATACAAGCAAAAAAAGGTGTTTTATGCCGATATTTTGCTCTCGGCATCACTTCCTTCGAGAGAGGTTTTTACGCAAGTTGTCCTGTGAAGGACAGCAAAGACCATATTATCGGTGTTGTCGTAATTAAAAAGAATCTCGAGGAGAGAGAAGCGGATCTGAGCAGATATCCCTATTTTTTTCTTGTCGATCCCAATGGCGTTATCTTTCTCTCCAGCAGGAAAGAGATGACTTTTAAGAGCCTCTGGCCGATTAGCCGGGAAACCAGGCTTGCCCTGCTTGAATCGGGGCAGTTCGGTGAAAGGGAGTTCGATGCGGTGCTTCCTCAGGAAGTTGTAGACAGGTTGGAAATTAGATTTGACGGAACGAATTATCTTGCTTCACGCAAGGTCATTAATCCTGAAGGATGGTCAATTGTAATAATGACATCGACAGGAAGAATTGTTTTATACAAGTTGGTCGGCGTGATTATATCAATGTGGATATGCACCCTTATAGCAGTGCCAATGATAATTAGTTACAGGACATCCAAATCCACAGAAATGTTGCGTGCTAGTGAAACTCGTTACCGTGATCTCTTTGACAACACCAGCAGCGGTGTGGCGATCTATGAAGTAAAAGACGGCGGCAAAGATTTCATTTTCAAGGATTTCAACAAGGCTGGTGAACGAATAGACGGCACCTGCAAAGAGGACATTATTGGGAAAAGCATCCATGAGGTGAGGCCCGGCGTCAATGAATTCGGACTCCTGGATGTGTTTGAGCGAGTCTGGAAGACTGGCATCCCTGAGCATCATGCAACATCATTTTACCACAATCAAATGATCTCGTTATGGTACGAGAACTTCGTCTACAAACTCCCTACCGGCGAAATGGTCTCCGTATACGACGACGTTACGGACCGCATGCGGGCAGAAGAGGCCCTGCGTGAGAGCGAGGAAAAATATCGCCGGATTGTTGAAACGGCCAATGAAGGCATCTATATGACGGACAGGGATTACGTTGTTGCATATGTGAATCAAAAAATGGCTGACATGCTTGGCTATCTCCCTAACGAGATCATCGGCAAGCCGTTAGTCCATTTTTTGTTTCCCGAAGACCTTGCCGATCACCAGGAAAGGAGGTCGCATCGCTTCGAAGGGCTGAGCGAGACTTACGAACGTCGTTTTCGCCGTAACGATGGCACAGAATGTTGGACCAATATTTCTGTCACGGTGATGAGAACCGAAGACGGTGGGTTTAGGGGATCTTTTGCGATGCTCACCGACATCACTGAGCGAAAGCTGGCCGAGGAGGCGCTGCAGAATTCCCATTCACTATTGGCTGCTACGCTCGAGTCGACGGCGGATGGCATAGTGGTCGTCGATACCGCCGGCAAGGTGATCAGCTTTAACCGGCGTTTTCTGGAACTGTGGCGGATTCCCGAGACCCTGATCGAAACGAGGGTTGGCGGGCAGTTGCTGCAGTTTCTACTCGATCAGGTCTTGGTTCCCGATGAGGCTCTGTACAACGTGCGCGCGCTTTACCAGTTGGCTGATGCGGGTTCCAGCGACGAACTGGTCTTCAAGGACGGCCGTATCTTCGAATATTATTCCCAGCCTCAGCGCATCGACGATACCATCGTGGGGCGGGTGTGGAGTTTTCGTGACATCACCGGGCGTAAGCGGGCCGAGGAAGAACGGAGGAGTCTGGAAGACCGTTTACAGCGAGCGGAAAAGATGGAGGCTTTGGGCACTTTGGCTGGTGGAGTGGCTCACGATCTCAACAATGTTCTAGGTATTGTCGTGGGCTATTCTGAATTGCTTGCAACTGATTCGCGTGAGTCCAGTTCGGCAAGATCAAGAGCAAATGAGATTCTGAAGGGCGGACAGAGGGCGGCCGCGATTGTTCAGGATCTTCTGACCCTTGCGAGAAGGGGGGTTTCCAATAGAAAGGTGTTGAATTTGAATGAGATTGTGCTGGAATGCCGGGATTCCCCCGAGTTCGCAGGGATCTTTTCCTATCATCCCAACATCCGGATCGAGATGGATTTGGAAGCGCATCTTCTTAACATGTCGGGTTCTGCCGTTCATCTGGCCAAATCACTTATGAATCTGGTGTCCAACGCCGCTGAAGCCATGCCTGAGGGTGGCGCAATCACTATTGAAACCAGGAATCGGTATCTGGATAGACCCGTTTCCGGCTACGATGAGGTCCGGGAAGGGGATTATGTCGTTTTGTCTGTGTCGGACACGGGAGAAGGGATACCAGCCGGCGATCTGAAGCGAATATTCGAGCCTTTCTATACGAAAAAAGTCATGGGCCGCAGTGGGACAGGTCTGGGATTGGCTGTGATTTGGGGTACGGTCAAGGATCATCTGGGATATATCAACGTGGAAAGTGAGGAAGGCAAAGGAACCATTTTCACCCTTTATTTTCCCGTGACAAGAGAGGAAATATCCCGGGAGCAGGTTTCAATTTCCGCTGCTGAATACATGGGTAACGGTGAATCCATCCTTGTTGTGGATGATGTTAAAGAGCAGCGGGAGCTTGCCGGCACGATGCTAAAAAAACTCAATTACTCCGTCGTCAGTGTTGCCGGCGGTGAAGAAGCAGTGGAGTATCTCAAGCAAAACGCGGTTGATTTGGTTGTTTTAGATATGATCATGGACCCTGGCATGGATGGTCTCGACACTTATGCCAAAATCCTTGAAATCCATTCTCATCAAAGGGCGATCATCGTCAGTGGTTTTTCCGAGACGGCTCGGGTGAACAGGGCTCAGGCATTGGGCGCTGGGACCTACGTGAAAAAACCCTATTTGCTGGAGAAACTGGGATTGGCTATCAGGAAGGAACTCGACCGGCCCGCATGAACTGCAATCAAATAAGCTGTAAAGTGTATTGCGCGCTTGGAATCTCCCCTGTTCCACTTGACAGAAGATCGTCCACTGATAACAATACGTTATATAAGGAGAAAGACCATGCCAAATCCATTCGTGCATGTTGAGTTGCATACGCAGGACCCGGAGAAAGCTAAAAAATTCTACAAGGAATTGTTTGACTGGAAGCTTGAAGATGTGCCGGGGATGGACTACACCCTCGTTAATGTGGGAGAAGGGACAGGGGGAGGCATGATGAAGAGCCCCATGCCGGATGCGCTGCCTCAATGGGTGCCCTACGTACTGGTGGACAATATCGCAGCATCCACTGAGAAGGCCAAATCCCTTGGCGCCAAGGTCCTCGCCGATGTTACGGAAATTCCCGGCATGGGACATTTCAGCATGTTTCTCGACCCGACCGGAGCGGCCTTTGCGCTCTGGCAGCCGAAAATGCCTGCATAGCGTCAGTTTAGTTAGGGTAAATCCCTTCTGAAACTTCGGCCGTCAAATCAATTGCCCCCAGGTTACCGCGCTCGCCTGTATGCTCATGTTGAAATCTTCCTGGATTAGCTCTTGCCCTCTTTGAGAGAAGACTACGTAGACAAGCATTTGATCGTTCATCGAAAAGGATAGGGCCGGCAGGAGGGGAAAGATGAATTTTTTGGGGACAACCAATGCGGCAAGGAGGACTTTCAAACTCTCCAGGGCCTTGCTGGCGGGAATCGTCACCGGGAGTATCCCCGATTTGGGCGGCGCCGTGTTGGACTCCGGTTCCGGCTGAAGAGTGGTCAGACTTGTCGAAAGGCGCAGAAAAAGCCTTGGTTGAACTTTGAAGGCCGGGACCCAGAAATGCAGTTGCTTCTTTTCCCGCACATTCCGGATGGCCGTGGGTAGGTTCGCCAGGCGCGCCAAGTCTTCGTAGGACCCTAGCTGCGTCCCCGTTACGCTCGCATTGAGCCGCCAGAAAGGCAGGAATACGGCGCCACCACCTCCATTCTTAGCCGCAGGAAAAGCGAACTTCACACTTTCGAAACCCGATCCGCTCGACTGCCAACCGGTGGCGCAGTTCCGGCAAAAAAGAACGAGGCTGTTCTTTTCCCCTTCCAAGTCCCATCCACAGCCAGGGCACATCATCGGAAGGAAGCTGAGCTGATCTTCAGCATCGTTGCGTTCGGCCGGCAGTTCCATTGGGCGCCCGCCTGCGTTGCCGGCAGGACTCTGCAGGATCGCGTCGACGAGCACATTACCGCGGATCGTAACGGGGGAATAAATCAGGCTCTCCGTTTCGCCAACAATGGAGGCTTCGATTCTTGGCCGGGCATTTTCAGCCGGAGACGGTCCATTTGCCGGGCCGCTATTCACGTGTGTACTGAACGGAAATTGCGGCTTGAAGAACGTACCGGCAATCCCGGGAGCAACGTACCGGAGCTTGAGAACCTGGGGCCTGAGTCCAAGCGACATCGGCGCCGAACCCGGCTTAAGGGCCAGGATATTGGTGTCGAGTATCCTGCCTTCAACGTTGAACTCATTGAAAGAAAACACCATGCCCCGGAACCTCCAGTAAGGAAGAAAGAAAAGGTCCGCAGTGGTTTCTTTTGGGGTGAAAAAATATTTGAAATGCTCCCGCTGCATTATATAGAGCCGGTTTCGGCAGTATACGCATTGGAAAATACGGTCTGATTCCTCCAATACGACTGGAGCGCCGCACTGAGGGCAAGGATGCTCGATCTGCCAGCTTTGAGTGTTAGAGTTTGTCGCCACAGTTGTTACAGTACATCGAGCCCGGCAGGTTATCGGTTCCGCAATGCGGGCATTTTACGGGCTGCTTTTGTTCAGTGATTGCGGTTCCGCACCGGGGGCAGAATTTCGCCTTGGGCGGAATGTCTGCATGACAATTCGAACACTTTTCTATAACGATTAAATGCTCGCCGCAGTAAGGGCAAAATCTCGAATCGTTCGGAATGGAATGCCGGCATGTGGGACATTCAATAGGATCCGTCCCTCCAGGGTTGGCCGTTTTCAAAGCATTGGAGAAGATGCCCGGCATCATCATGGCCATTCCCATTCCTATGGATGTTGAGGCGCCGGACTGCGCCTGGGACGATTTCTCGATGGCCATCGCAGCCTTCATTTTAATCAGCCTGTCCATATCGCCGAGAACGGCCAGGCGGCTCTGATCGTCAATCGCCGTCTGGACCTCGGGAGGCGGCGTGATAGAATTTATGTACATATGTGAAAGATCGAGTCCGAAATGATGAAAATCTTCATCGAGGAGCTTTTTGAGGCCCGTTGACATTTCGTCGTATTTCCCGGGAAGCGATAGGATAGAGTCCAGATTTGCGCCCATGTAGTCGTTGAAGCGGGATACGACAACCCTGCTCAGATACTCTTGGATTTCTTCAGTGCTGTAAATTCCCTTTGTGCCTACAAGGGAGTTGATGAGGAGAACCGGCTGCACCACGCTGAGGTTGAGTATACCGAATGCCCTTAGTCTGACCAGCCCGAGTTGCGAATCGCGGAACGCCACCGGGTCCCGGGTTCCCCATTTCAGGTTGGTGAACTCCTTCATGTTCACGAAGTAAATTTCCGCTCTGAGCGGGCTAGTGAGTCCCCATGGCAAACTGACCAGCCTCGTTAAAATGGGGATGTTGGCAGTCGTGAGCGTATGGCGCCCGGGACCGAACACGTCGTGGGCTTTTCCGCCATAAAAGAACACAGCCGACTGGCTTTCGCGCACGATAAGCTGAGCGCCGTACTTTATGTCGCCGGAGCCCTGTTCCGGAATCCTGTGTACAATCTCTGCGCCGGATTCATCGAACCACTCTATAATTTCAAGAAAAACTGCGTTTTCGTTCCCCACTAACCGGCCTCCTGTATACTCTTTTCAGGACACGATATGACCTGGTGACCCCAAGTTACTCCAATAACATTCGGCTATTTCGCCGTTGAACTTAACCACTTTGCCCAATCCGCATCGCACTGCCCGGGGTGTATTTTAAATATTTTAACTTTGTGCCGGCATCCGCTCTATGCTATTATAGAAATCATATCGCTCGGATCATGCCCCAAGACGTACGGAGTCCTTTGGCAAGTATTTCTTATTGACATCTAGACCACCATTCTATAACTTACTGAATTAAATTAGAATTTCACTGCACTCAGGGGGGAGGCTTTGATGTCCGAACCCAATAGGATGAACAGGAGCAGATCATGGCGAAGCAGCCACTTAAGTTGGAAGCTAAGATTTCGGCAGGACGAGCTCACCCTTTAAAGAAAAGGAATGGCATAAAGGCACTCCTTTTGATCTGCAGCCTGCTTGTTGGTACATATGTGTATGCAGCGCATCCGGCCTTCCACGTGATCGACAGGTTTCGACTCGGCGGTGAAGGAGGCTGGGACTACCTGACGGTGGATAGCGAGGCCCGGCGGCTCTACATTTCCCGCTCCAACCATGTGATGGTGGTGGATATCGAAACCGGCAAGCTTGCCGGGGATATTCCGGACACTCCTGGTGTTCACGGGATTGCCGTGGCCCCTGAACTCAACCGAGGTTTTATAAGTAACGGACGGGCAGATACAGCCACCATTTTCGATTTGAAAACCCTCAAAGTCATCGGCCAGGTGAAAACCGGTGCAAATCCCGACGCCATTCTGTACGATCCTTTCTCCAAACTGGTATTCACCTTCAACGGGCGCAGCCATGACGCAACACTGTTCAACGCCGCATCCGGGGAAGTTGTTGCAACCATTGCGCTGCGCGCTAAGCCCGAGTTTGCAACGGCAGATGCGCTGGGCGGTAAGCCCGAGTTTGCAACGGCAGACGGCAAAGGCAAAGTTTACGTAAATATCGAAAACACGAGCGAGGTTGTTGAAATAGACTGTCACAAGCTCGCGGTGACCAGGCGTTTTTCGCTTGAACCAGGCGAAGAACCCACTGGAATGGCTATCGATCGAGAACACCACAGGATTTTTTCGGGTTGCCACAACAAGCTGATGACCGTTCTCGATGTGTGGTCGGGCAAAGTGATCGCAACGGTGCCCATCGGTGAGCGTGTCGACGGAAACGGCTTCGATCCTGAATTGGGTCTTGCTTTCAGTGCAAATGGCGATGGTACTCTGACCGTCGCGCGGGAGTCTTCTCCGGGGAAGTTCGAGGTGCTGGAGACCGTCGCCACGCAGGTCGGCGCGCGCACCGTGGCGCTCGATCCCAAGACTCACAAGATTTACCTGCCCACCGCAGAGTTTGCTCCAACTACGGACGCGAAAACACGGCCAAAGATGGTCGATGGCAGCTTCGTGGTCCTGGTGGTTGGACGGTGACTCGCGGAATGTTACATAAAGGACGATGTCATAGTATCAGGGAGTGAAGTATCTGGACAGTTCGCTAACCAAAGTAGAATACCCTTTCTGCTTGAGTATTATGGAAGCTTCACACTTATTTTTGCCCCGAATGGAAGGCTTACAAAAGGTCCTTGGATCAGGACCGTTCTTCAGTATCATCGAATTGAAATAGAAATTTTTTCCCCGTCCGTACCAAGGAGTGAACCCGGTTCGGAGTGGCACGGGCCCGAAGTCTCAAGATGTAGACTATTTAACCGCTTGCCGGGCCGAGCCATAACACCCGCCATTTCTCAATCAATTTAAAAGCCTTTTTTTGCAGCTCGTGTCCATCCGGAATCCCTGATAAACGTAGGAGAATTTTACCTTATCAACGTAGGAGAATTTCACCTTATAAGTCAGTGGCAGTTTCGATTCGGAAAGCCGGCATTTTTCGTCTTGGCAAGTAAATCGAGATCTCCCTTTCCTAAAGGTGAACAAGGGGGATTTGGTTTGAAAGCTTTTTCTGCTTGCTGTTCACTCATCGCGGAGCGGCCACGTGGGATTTTAGCGCGATGGCGTACATAATCCTCCCACTGCCCATGCCGCCACCGAAGGTAGCGGCGAATCCGGCTGGCGGTCCCACCGCCCCGCCGTTTCTATGCCTTTGGGTTTAAGTTTCGTTCCCGACCAGCCGATCAGCAGAGAACACACCAGGAACGCACTGTTGAACGGGGGGAAATGATCGTGAAAGCATCCTTGAAATTCTGCCTCTTAACTGCGGTATGCATCATTATGATCCATCCGGGGATCGGTCACGCTGAGGAAAGAGAGAAGGTTTCCACAGTCATCAGCTCATTCTACAGGGATAATGGCCTGGCAGGATTATCAGTCAGCATCCGTAAAGGCGATGCTACGTTTACGTACAACCACGGGTATGCAAACCTGGAATCAAAGAATGAGATCACTAACGATAGCGTCTTTAGAATCGGCTCGGTCTCAAAGCTTTTTACCACACTGGGCATCCTGATACTCAAAGAGCAAGGAAAATTGTCAGTAGATGATCCATTGTCTAAATATGTCCCTGATTTTCCCTATGGGAATCGAATTAGCATCAAGAACATGCTGCAGCATACTTCCGGTATTCCGGATTTTTCAGTTTTCGAGCCGTTTGCGGCTGAGCAGGCAAAAGAGTGGAAACCGGGTGATCTGGTCGGACTTATCAAGCAGAACCTGAACAGTCATCCGCTTGATTTCGATCCCGGCACAAAAGCGGTTTACAGCAACAGCAACTTCCTGCTCCTCGGAGTAGTTATTGAAACCGTATCGGGAGTGGCTTTCAAGGACTTCATTACGCAAAACGTTGTGAATCCCCTCGGCATAAAAAACACCGGCGTTGGGAGTGATACGGAGATCATTTCGCACCGGGCAGCGGGCTATGAGGTGCAAGACGGAAAAACAACCAACGCGATGTTCGTCAGTGTGGTCGCCCCCTTTGCCACTGGCGATTTTATGTCCCACCCAATGGAGTTCGCTAAGGTTTCAAAGGTGTTTACGCCAGGTATCCTGCTGAGTGCGGCGACGATCAAGGAAATGTCCGAGCCGGTTCTATTGAAGGATGGAACTACATGGATCGGCCACTCAGAGAATGTCGATTATTCGTTAGGGTATTGTTGGGAACTCATCAAGCCCGAAGGACAAAAGGAATGGATTTATACCAAGGGCGGCAGTATCTCTGGATTTTTTGCTTACGTTCTCTTCTTTAGGAGCGCCGACTTAACAGTTGCTATTTCTTCGAATACGCAAGGTAAATTCAGCCTCCTCACCCTGGGACTGGAGATCGGTAAGGCGATGGGCGCGATCAGGTGATAGATCCTTTTTATTATTTGTGCCTTTCTTGCATAATGAGTTCTTCGTCTTCCGCTGAGTCAGAGATTTCTGTCCAAATACTATCGCAGAAATGAGATGGCCCGGCGCATAACATCCCCTATCCTCATCAGAAGCCGCGATCTCCTCGCCTTATCGCTTTCAGTGTTGCCCCCTGGAACTCCAGCACGTGAATAAAATCAGTGGGGCCGAAGTTATATGTCCATTCCTCGATTTTAACGTACTGGGGCCCGACGCTCCCGGGCACCCGCCTGTCGACGGTGTCCTTGCTGGCGGGTTCACCACATTTTGATACAACTTCGAGTTTGCTTTCTCCGATCATGACCAACCCCGATTTGCATCTGAGATCACTGAGAGAGTCATCGCTGAAGGCCTGACATACAACTGAAAACATAGCTACGAGGATGAAGAGTAGAATTTTCATGCTTCTCTCCCGGCAAGGCATTGTACGATTTTAGGATTTGGCAAACTTGTGCAATAATCCTACACTGAGGTTGGCTGGCTTTCAAGAATAATAAACCGGTCAAAAAGCAGGCAAACTAATCACCCTCTCCTATCTGATTTTCCAGGTCTCCTTTGGACTAATCCTTGACGGGAATCCTTTTCGACGTCTCTGCGAATCTGTCGGGAAACTACTGCAGGCGGCATTCCGTACCGTGGTCCACTGGCGATGGGTTAGCTCCTTTCTGACCTGAATTCTTCCTTAATACGCTCTGCCAGGAAGACTTTCAGCAATGACTGGTACGGGATGTCTTTTTTGTTTGCCAGCATCTTCAGATCATCGAGCATTGATTCGGGAAGCCTGACGGAGATTGTCCTGGTGGATAACTTCAAATTGGGAAATGAAAGCCGTTTCGCCTTTCCCCAGTCGATATAGTCAACGGAGTCCCGGTTTGACCAAAAATCCCTCTCTTGATCTTCACTCTCGAATTTCGGAATTTTCTTTTTCATCGTATACCCTTGCCTCTGCCCGGTTCATATTTCGAGCTGAGATTACACGGATCAGACTGCCCCGGAGTGTGAACACTACAAACAGCTTCCGTCCCTTGTCGGTCTGGCCTAGAGCGTAATAACGCACTTCGTTATGTGAATGCTTTAGATCATCTGCAAGTACAAATGGCAGATTGAAAAAAACCTGCTCACACTCCGAGCGCGTTACGCGGTGCTTGGCCCAATTTTTCTCAGAATTCCCTTCGTCCCACTCAAAGCCACTGCTTGCAGATAGCTGCCCTAAATCCACAAAATCTCCGTCTATTTGGTTGGAGAACTCTTAAGTTGTATATGATCATAGCATACAAAATTCGAGAGTGAGAATCGAAATCGACGGCCGGCTATAAATTGGGCCGGCATCTTCATTCCTGGATGGGACTCTTTTCGACCCCTCATGTTTTTTTGGATGCTGTGCTGCTTTTTCTTCTCCAGATAGCGGAGTTTCACCCCTTTGCTTACTCGCCTATTCCTTTTTATTGGAACCTTTGTTGTTCACCACATTGATAGCGTGCTTACTGTTCACTGCTCACTGCAGCAGATACTCGCGTTATCAGTTCCTCTTGGTCCCACACCCATGTCTCATATGTATGTGTAAGCCCGAGGCGGACAATCACAAGCTTTCGGGAAGGAATAACCGTGACGAATTGACCATCGTATCCAACTGCATGATAGGTATCACAACTGATTAGGCTGCATGGTTCCTTCCCGCTTCTGAACTCGCTGGGAACATACAGCCAAAAGCCTGCCCCGTAGTCTTTGCGAATGCAGGCCGGGGATGGAGTTGTGCAGTATTTCATCCAGCCTTCGGGAAGAATCCGTTCTTCCCCCCACATGCCGTCCCTGAGACACAGAAGGCCGAACCGGGCCCAGTCCCTGCCGGTTGCGAACATGAAAGACGAAGCGACCAGTGTCCCTGAAGCATCCGGCTCCACCACCGCGCTCTTCATCCCGATACGGTCAAACAGCGCTCGGCGGGGAAATTCGAGGTAGTCCGCCTGGGCGTTGCCGAAAATATTCCGTATTACCTTTGAAAGGATGATCGTGTTACCGGTCGAATAGTGCCATTTGACAGCCGGAGGCGCTGCCAGGGGCTTGCCCGAGGCAAATGAAGCCATATCGCCGGTCCCGAAAAGCATTTCGACCACGTCGGTGAGCGGGGAAGAATAAGCTTCATGGAACGCCAGCCCGCTGTTCATGTTGATAAGATTTTCAATCGTGATGGCCTTTCGGGGATCTTGCCCGTCACGCCACTGAGGCAAAAGGCCGTCGGATTCTAAGGAGATCTTTCCCTCACCTGCCAGTATGCCGGTCAACGCGGCAAAAACAGACTTGGTCATCGACCAGCCGGGCAACGGCGTATTGGCGTTATAACCGGGAGCATATCGTTCAGCCACTATTTTGCCGTCATAGACCACCACCACTGCCCTGGTTCTGCGAAGACGGCTGGGATCGGATTCCCGAAAGGCCCATTCGACTGCCTCGTTCAGCTTCTTGACATCAACGGCGGGGGGCAGGTTTTCGGTATCCACCATCTCGCCGTCCGGCCAGATTCCGTTTCCGTCCCCGTGAGTAGCTATAGTGGATATAGGGATAGTCTCAGATCTAAGTTGCTCCTCCGTGGTTCCTATCACCAGGGTACACCCGAGCCCCTCGCGGAAGATCGCCTTCCGTTCGGCAAAACCCCAGAAGGAAGCTGTGACTGTCCGTCTCCCATAGTCGATTTTGGCATTGTCAAATCTCAGGGGATATAGCGCCCCGACCGGGTCTAAGTCCTCGGCCAGCACCGACGCCGGTTCCCGCCGGGATACGAAAATATCCGAACATAGACACTTAGCCTTGAATCCGGATACAACGAGCGCGGCCTTCCAAAGGTAAAAGCCAAAGACCACGGTGGAAAGGGCAATGGCGACTCCCAGGGTCGAAAGAATTCGTTTTGTGGATGTCCGCATTTGAAAGGTCTCTTCTTTAAAAGGGGCACAATCATTATGTGTCTAACATGGAATCAATCCCATGACCAGTGTATTTGCCTCGGCTTGGTTCACGAGTCGGTACTGTGCTGTTTATCTCTCATGTCACCTCAGATTCCCATCGAGCGTTACCATAGACCGGATTCAGCTTACCCGGAACCATCAGGTACAGATTTTCGGCACGATATTCTGTTTGTCTTGCATTTTTGATTCGCATATGGGAAGGTTTTATGTGTCTTATAATCTGAGCTGAGACGTTTTAGGGCGGCGGATGACCCTAATATGCACTTTTAATCCATTGGTGCTAAGGTTGATGCGGGCTTGAAACGATATACAGGAGAAATGAGAAATGGCGGACAACCCTTTCATCGGCACTTGGAGACTCATATCCTTTGAATTCAGAAGTAAGAATGGCCAAGTCAGTTATCCATTTGGACAAGACGTACATGGGTATATCATCTATGGTCGGGACGGGTATATGTCCGTTGCATTTATGAAAGCCGGACGCCCGAACTTCACCTCCAGTTACCTCTTTGGCGGCAGTATGGAGGAAAAAGCATTGGCGGTTGACACATACATGTCTTATTGCGGTAAGTATGAATTATGCGACGACAAGGTCATCCACCATATTGAAGTGAGTTTATTCCCTAATTGGACTGGCAAGGACCAGAAACGTTTCTATAGATTTGATGGTGACCGGTTGATCTTGAGTAGTGCGCCCCTCCTGGTAGATGGAATCGAGCAGGCTGCTTACATGATATGGATAAGAAGCTGAATGGTTTGATTGTAGCCGTGCCAGGCCTCCTTGTCGGGTCCATAATAAAGGGCGTGACTAAGTTGTCATGCCGGCGAAGCCTGTCCCGGAAGTCTTGAGCCCGGGAGCCGGCATCCAGTAAAACGCAACCTGATATAACCGCTCGGAAATCTCGGAATTATTTCAAAGTCCCGTTGTACAGCGTCACAGCCGTTTGTTCTGCCAACCTCATTATATCTTCATGTGCGGTGACTTCCCCCAGCTCCCGAACCCCGCATGCTCGAACGAGATGTGTCTCACTAAAGCCATAGCCTTTGAAGAAGTAGTCAAATTTCGGAAAGACATCGGTAAACAAGCTCTCATCGGGGTTTCCCTGCACCTGAATGAAAACCAGTTGCTTCCCTGGTGCAAGGCGGGATCTATTCGGGTTGGTCATGAAATCCGGCACAAGATAGGAATAAGTCCGGTCCAGGAAAGACTTCAACTGGCTCGTTACGTCCCAGTAGTAGATAGGAGTTGCAAGCACGAGAACATCGGTTTCACGAACCGCCTCCAGAACTTCGGTCAAATCGTCTTCAAGTATGCATCTATCGAGTTTTATCTTGCACGCCATACATCCCTGACAGCCACGATATTCGAGCTTATTCAGGGCGAAAGTCTGAACCTCTGCGCCAAGCCTCTCGGCGGCGTCACAGAGTCGATTTGCTATGGCGGCGCTATTTCCCTTTTCCCGTGGACTTCCAAGCAAGCAGACAATCTTCATGGCGCTCTCCCTTGATCCGGAAATTTATCTCATGTGCGATGAAGAATAGCGGCAAATAAGGATTTGGTCAAAGTGCGAATCAACATCGTTAACGCCCTGCGGCCGGGAGCGGCCCTGCCGTCCGGTCTTTGATGCGCGAGGCCAGTTCTTCTGGCGCATAGACGATGATCTCGTTTTCAAGCAGCTTCTGAAGATAAAAATCGTCTGTCCGGTAATGGGGATGCATGTTCTGACGATTGATCAAACGCAGAAAGCAGCGAAATTCGGGAGCGGCCTTCCCCAGAGGCCCGCTGAAGCAGGAGAAATTAATTGTGGAGAATTTCATGTCATGGTAGGCAAGAAAAATTCGGCGGATCCCTTCGGCCATTGCCTGAATGTCCTTGTCTCCCCATTCGAGGAAATTGGAAGCATCCGGCCATACCGCATTTACCTCGTTTGCTCCCATTGGAGAAAACGCGGTAAACCACTGGCTTGGGGCTATTTCTCCAAGCCATCTTTGTTCAGCTTCCCTTTCCGTGTCAACGAGATCGAGCCAGTAGCATGAGCCGGTAGACCTGTAGTAAGCAAGGCTCCTTTCGAGCAGCAGCCGATGGTGAGTCATGGGAAACGGTGATCCGATTATCTGGAAGTGAGGATGAAGGATACTTCCTCCGGCGGGAGGCATGAAGTTGGCATTGATGGTAAAAAACGAAGTTTCTGGATCGGATTCGAAACACTTTCTGATGAACTCCAGGGATACCGAGAAAGCGTCAAAGAGAAGCGAGGATGAAAAGTCGTCCAGGGTTCGCCCATGTTTTTGTCCCACCATGACAACAGCATGATAGGGCGCCAGAGGGAACAGGTTGGGAAATAGAGCGATCTCACCTCTTGCGATCCGCCCTTGGGGGATGAGGTGTTCAGGGTAGCGGGGTGAAAATATGCCCCACTTCCCGTCACACATGAAGCACTGTTCCTTCGTCTCCTCGATCCTCTGCTGCAGGTATGCGTAATCCGTTTCCGGAAACAGGCCCGAGATCTTTCCTTTCAGCGCCTCGGACAGAATGCTCTGATGCTCGGTTAGCGGGTCAAGCCGCACTTCGATCTTCTGCCTGTCCAGATCCCCTTTCTTGAATGGATTGTGGAATTCAACCACTTGCTGATAAGCTTTGAAGCAAATCCTTGCCATCTCAACTCCTCCGTGGGCGGTGTGACAGGAGTCTGTGACTTCTCTCCCGGCTGTTTTGCCTGCTGTTCGATTCGCGTTTGGAGAGCAAACCATACCCTGTGTAAAAGGTGCTTGTCAATGGCTGGAAACCTGCTTCTCCCGGGGGCAAAAGCTAACGCGTCTTTCCTCTTTCTATAACGTTCCGGGGAAGTCTTTTCCTATGAGGGTCTAGTGCATAGTTTTAGTTCGCCGGGATCGTTTTTGCGATTTGCTTTGCTTGATGATTGCGATATGCACGCGGATGCGCGACAATAGACACTTAAATGGAGGAAGAAGAGATGCAGGCTCGTGTCAACGATGTAGTCATCAATTATGAGGTGGAAGGCCCTGAAGATGCGCCAGTCGTCACCTTGAGCCACTCTCTGGCCACGACTCTTGAGTTGTGGGATCTGCAACTTCCGGTGTTGCGAGGCAAGTATCGAATCTTGCGCTTCGACACACGCGGCCACGGCAGTTCATCCGCGCCTCCGGGACCCTATACGATGGAGATGCTGGGCGCCGATGTGATCGGGTTGCTCGATCACCTGGCCATCCGGAGGACTCATTTTATAGGCATCTCCATGGGGGGAATGATCGGACAGCTCCTGGTCCGCAGGTTTCCGGACAGGCTAAACAAACTCGTCCTGTGCGATACGAGCAACTGCGTGCCACCCGAGGCTGCTGCGATCTGGGAAGAACGCATTCGCGCGGCTGAAACCGTGGGCATGACGGCGCTGGCTGAGCTGGTCCTGGAACGTTGGCTGAGTGCGGAATTTCGCCGGAACCAGCCGCAAATCAGTGGCCGGCTTCGTAAAATGATCCTTCTTACGCCCGTTCCCGGTTATGTTGGCTGCTGCCGCGCCATCAGCGCCTTTGACGTCTCAAACGAACTCCCGAAGGTAGCCACGCCAACCTTGATTATTACCGGGGAAAAGGATGAGAGTACACCGGTAAGTGCAGCAGAGGCCATCCAACGGCAAATCGTGGGATCGGAGCTGGCCGTTATGCCGGGTGCTTTGCATCTCTCCAATGTTGAAGCCGCCGAGCTTTTCAACCGGAAGCTGGTAAGCTTTCTGGCTTAAGCAACATATCCTGCTGTGCGCGGCAGCCACTGCTTTGCATGCCTGCGCGATCGGAGTCACGACATGGCGCGCGGAATGCATTTCACGGCAATTCGCCTGATTGTTCCAACCCTTGTGGTATTTTCACAGGTGTATCTGTTTATCCGCATTCGACGGGCCATCAAGTCCCTGCACGGATCCGATCTATTTAAATCCGGCGCCATCATTCTGGTGGGCATAGCGATGATCCTGCTTTTTACCGCGAACCGATACATCATGTGGTCCCCGGTCACTTGGGCGGACCCTCCGATAGCGGCGCAGCTTTTCCTTTTTTATCTCCCGGCCGTCTGGGGATTCGGATCGATTCTGTGCACAATGGTGCTCCTTCTTGTCGATTTTGTCGGATGGCTTGGCCGGAAGATTTCCCGCATGTTTCGAAACACTGGCCGAAAGGAACTCAGCCACATGAATCCTGCCCGTCGTCACTTTCTCCAAGTTGGATTGGGCGGGTTGGCCGCAGCACCCTTCGCGCTTTGCGGATACGGCGCTGTCTATGCCGGAAAGGCTTTCGAAGTAACGGAGCTTGCCTTGTCCTTCGGCCACCCTCTGCGGGTCGTCCAACTCACCGATATCCATGCTGGTATTTACATGACAAGGGAAGAGATACGGGAAATAACAGATCGGGTCATTGCGCTCAAACCCGATCTCTTTGTCCTCACCGGGGACTATATCTCTAACTCGATGGAGTTTCTCCCGGGTTGCATAGAAGAGATGGCGAGGGTCCGCGCTCCATACGGTACTTTTGCCACACTTGGCAATCATGAGCATTGGTATGGGGAACCGAGTCGAATCCAGGCCATTTTCTCTCATTACGGCATCCCCCTTTTGATAAATGCTCACCAGGTTATTAATTCCGGACAGGGTGCTTTCATTGTGGCTGGAATCGATGACCTTCACGCCGGGCGCCCCGACCTTGATGCCGCTTTGCATGGGGTAGATTCTCATATGCCGGTTCTGCTGCTGTCTCATCGGCCCGAGGTCTTTCCTCTGGCTGCAGCACATGGGATTCGGCTAACTCTCGCGGGCCACTATCACGGGGGGCAGGTCAAGTTGAGTCTGCCGTCGGGGAATTTCAGCCTGGCTAACCTTTTGACCCCCTATCCGGAGGGGCTCTACCTGTTAAACTCTTCCCACCTCTATGTAAGCCGTGGAATAGGTACTACGTTCACCCCCGTGCGGCTTAACGTCCCGCCGGAGATCACCTTGCTTGACTTGACCATTTAGAGGCCGATTTCCCTCCTGAGTTTGACTATCATTGCGTGTCCATTCCGCCGCATTGAACACACTGCTGCAGTCCCAAAAAATGATCACCGGCAAGTTCCAACCATCCGTCGTAAGGTAGTCCCAAATCTTATACTGCCAATTTGCCGTCAAAGCTTAAATTTAATTTAAGGTTAGGAGCTGTTCTTCCGATAATATTATCGGAGATTAAACCCCCATTTAATCACCCCTCACAAGAGCCAGGAGAAAGGACCCCCGTTCACTCCTGGCTCACCTCAATTTAACCCGGATAGTTCTCCAATTCGATAAGCTGTATAGCGTTACGTCAGACGTGTTTCAAAATAAGGCACTAGTGTTTACATTATTCTTACCTAGCCTCCATCCGGAAACTCAGGATAAGAGACTAGCGGTTTCCGATTCGGATTTTTGACCTAAAAGAAAGGCGTTTTTCGCCATGGCGCGTACAGTTAGGCGCCCCGACATCTCCGGATTGCCCAGCGCCGCACCGAAAGGTGCAAGGAAATCGCTATCTGTTCAGGTAAGGAGGATACGATGCAGTTTAGAAGAAATTCCCTGATTGCGTGGGGTTTGATGATGGCTGTTTTGTCGGCCGGTGTGTTTTTTGCCGTAGCCGGAACGAGTTTCGCCAAATCGGCCGCTCATGGCGATAATTATGCCAGGGACTATGCCGACCGGTACACGAACGCCGGTGGAGACGTCCTGGGCAGCGCGCTGGGCGGGGCCGCCCTGGGAGCTCTTTTCGGCGCGATCGCCGGCGCGCCGGGCGCTGGTGCGGGAATCGGCGCCGGAGTCGGTGCGTTGGGAGGTGGGGCCGCATCGGCTAATGATTGGAATTATAACTACAATCATGCCTATAACATGTGCATGCGGGGTGACCGGTAAGCGTGGTTATTCATGCCCGGCTCTGAGTTCACTCCTTACGGGGAGCGTCAAGCCACGGTGATGATTTCCAGCGGCGCGAAAATGCCGGGTCTGTCGAGCCGCTGGAAGGGAACAGGTTAATCGAAGCTGATCGTTGGCTTTGGCTTGCGGAGGAAGCGTTCGCTCAGCCGCTCCAGCAGGACGTAGAAAACGGGTACAAACGGTATAGCCAGAAGCGTAGAAGAAAGCATGCCGCCGAAAACGACTGTCCCAAGGGCGCGCTGGCTGGCGGAGCCTGCTCCGAAAGCCACGAGAAGGGGTACGACCCCCAGTATGAAAGCAAACGATGTCATTATGATGGGACGGAAACGCCTGCGGGTGGCTTCGATCGCCCCTTCTTCGATAGACATGCCGCCGTGGTGCAGGTCACGGGCGAATTCCACGATGAGGATCGCGTTCTTGCTTGCCAGGGCGATCATGAGTATGAGTCCGACCTGAGTGTAGAGATTGCTGTCGTATCCGCGGGCTAAGAGGGCGAGGAGAACTCCCACGATAGCAACCGGCACTACGAGAATAACGGCGCCGGGCGAAGTCCAGCTCTCGTATAAGGCGGCAAGCACCATGTAGACCAAAAATATGGAAAGGGCATAGAGCAGATAGGCCTGGAAGCCCAACTGCTTTTCCTGGAAGCTCGTGGATGTCCAGTCAAATGACATGCCTCGAGGCAACGTTTCTGCGGCAAGCCGCTCCATTTGCTTAAGCGCCTGGCCGGAGCTGAAATCAGGGGCTGCTGCCCCGAAGATGGATGCGGCCGGGTAGAGATTGTAACGGGTGATCAACTCCGAGCCTTCCGTATGCTGCACGTTTAATAGTGTGCCTAATGGGACCATGCCTCCCGTCAGGTTGCGCACGTAGAGTTTGTCTATATCCCTGGGATTCAACCGGTAATTGGTTTCAGCCTGGATATAGACCTGGAATACCTGGTTGAACTTGTTGAAAAGATTTATGTATGACGACCCAAGATAGTCCTGGAGCGCGCCGAAAACATTTGCCATGGGGATTTGCAGCGATTCGGCCTTGGTCCGGTCGATGCTCAGGTAGAGTTGCGGGCTGGTCATGCTGAACGGCGTTATCAGATTTCTCAGCCCGGCTTTTGAATTTCCCGCCTCTGTGAGCGCTGTGGTAGCCTCGTAGAGTTCTTTCAGCCCGAGGTTGCTGCGGTCCTCGACCATCATCTGAAACCCTCCGGCCTGGCCTAATCCCCGAATGGAAGGCGGGACGATCACCAGTGTCTGGGCTTCCTGAATTTCAGCCAGTCCCCGGTACATGTCGGCTATGATCACGTCTTGGTTGAGGGCGCTTCCACGCTCCTTCCAATCTGTGAAATTGACGAATGAGGATGAAATATTCGCGCTGTTGGCCCCATCCAGGACGGAGTAACCTCCGATTGTCACCCACCCCGAGATACCCGGAATTTTTTTTAGGATAGCGTCCTCTTTGGCGGCAACCTCGCGGCTGCGTGGCAGTGATGCGCCTTCGGGCAGGCGGGTAAACAAAATCACGTATCCCTGGTCCTCGGTTGGGAGAAATCCCGTCGGTCTGCTGAAAAACTCCCAAAAGGAAGCGGCGATGATTAAAACGAATACGATTAGCATCGTGAAAGGCCGTTTCACCATGCTGACAACCAGAACCATGTAGACATCGGTCATCCATTGAAAAATCTTGTTGAACCCACGGTAGAACCAGTTGGGTTCTTTGGTTCGCGGCTTCAACCAGAGAGCGCACTGGACGGGTTTGAGGGTAAGCGCGTTGATGGCGCTTATTACCGATGTCGCAGCGATAACGAGCGCAAACTGGCGAAATATCTGCCCGCTTATGCCCGGGAAAAACGCGGCCGGCAGGAAAACCGCAACCAGGGCAAGAGTGATTCCCATGATGGGACCGGTCAGCTCGTTCATTGCTTTGATGGTAGCTTCCCTGGGCGCCATTCCTCTTTCTATGTGGTATGAAGCGCCCTCGACGACAACGATTGCGTCGTCGACAACGATGCCGATGGCCAGAATGAGAGCGAAAAGCGTCATGAGATTAACTGTAAAACCGAGCGCGGCCATAGCGATGAAGGCGCCGATGATGGTGACCGGTACGGTTGTAGCTGGAACGAGCATCGCCTTGAGGTTCTGGAGGAAAAGAAGCACTACGATCAGAACCAGGATACCGGCGATGAAGAGAGTTTCATATACCTTTGAGATGGCTCCGCGGACAAACAGGGTCGTGTCATACCGGACTCCCCATTTGAGGCCATCGGGAAAAGCTTTGCTCATATCGCCCATCGCCTTGTAGACGTCGTCTGCGACGGCGATGGCGTTTGCGTCCGGAAGAGCGAAAATCGGGATTAGGGCAGACTTGTGGCCGGCATAATCGGCGAAATTCGTGTAGGTCTGCTGGCTCAGCTCCACTCGGGCTATGTCACGCAGATGCACAACCTGCGGGGCCGGGCCGGTTGCCGTTTTGACGATTATATTTTCAAACTCGGCGACGTCGGCAAGACGGCCGAGCGTATTGATTGTAAACTGGAAAGGTTGCCCATTGGGAACGGGAGGGGCCCCTAGCTGGCCTAATGCGACTTGATCGTTCTGCCCTTGAATCGCCGTCATGACGTCGGCGGATGTAATACGCAATGTGTCCAGCTTGGAGGGGTCGAGCCACACTCTCATGCTGTATTGACCGGCGCCGAAAATCCTCACAAGGGCGACACCGGGCAGCCGGGCCAGCGGATTCTGAAGATTTATGAGACCGTAGTTTGAAAGGAAAATCTCATCGAACCGATCATCGTCTGAATAAAGGGCAACCACCAGCAGGATGTTTGGAGAGACTTTCTTTATTGTCACTCCCTGCTGCTGAGCACCGCCCGGGAGTTGGGAAAGGGAGCTGTTTACCAGGTTCTGGACGAGTGCGAGGGAGGCGTTGAGATTGGTCCCTACATTGAAGGTGATCGTGAGTGTATAAGAGCCGTCGCTGCCGCTGGTCGACGACATATACATAGAGCCCTCGACACCATTTACGGCCTGCTCGATTGGAACTCCGATGGTTTCGGCTACGACCTTGGCGCTCGCTCCCGGGAATCGAGTCGTAACCTGAATGGTCGGTGGAGTGATCTGTGGATATTGGGCGACCGGGAGGTTGTATAGCGCGACGAAGCCGATTACGATCGTAACGAAGGCGATCACGTTTGCGAAAATAGGCCTGTCAACGAAAAACTCTGATATCATTTGCCATCCTCTGGTGTGGTTAATAGTGATTAGTGAACGGAAAAGATTGCCTTTTTCAAATCACAAATCACTATTCACTGCTCTTTTATTCACTATTCACTACTCACTATTCACTACTCACTATTCACTATTCACTACTCACTATTCACTATTCACTACTCACTATTCACTACTCACTACTCACTACTCACTACTCACTATTCACTACTCACTATTCACTACTCACTACTCACTATTCACTGCTCTTTAGCGCGTTCGGGAATCACAGGCTTACCGGGAACCGCCTTGAGCAGACCGATCGTAACAACCCTCTCATCTCCGGTAAGGCCCTCCTCAATTACATATGAATGGTCTTTTTGAGCGCCGGTTTTAACGTTGCGCCGTTCGACTATATCTTTCTCATTCACTATCAGCACGTAGTTCCCCAACTGGTCGTAGCCCACCGCAGATTGCGGAACGAGAATGGCGGGTTTCTCCTTGCCGACCGGAAGCCTGACTTTGGCATACTCGCCTGGACGCATCCTGGCGTCGGGGTTTGGAAAAACTCCCCTTACAAGCAGTGTCCCAGTCGAAGTGGCTATCGTGCTCGCAGTGAAGTCGAGGTACCCTTCGTGAGGATATCCCACTTCGTTGGTGAGGCCTAAAAAGACGGGGAATTTCTCTGCCGTCGAGGCTGGTTTCGAGGACTTTTGCCAAGTGGCCCTTACATCCCGCAAATCAGGCGGAATAGCGGTTTCGGAAATGGTGAAATAGACATAAAGCGGGTCGATTTGGGTCAGTTCGGCCAAAACAGTAGTAGTTCCACTGCCTACGAGGTTCCCGGGGTCGACAAGCCTCCTGTCGATACGCCCCGTGAAGGGCGCAACGACCCATGTGTATTCGAGATTGAGCTTTGCAAGATCGCGCTGAGCTTCGGCCGAGATCAGGCCGGCCTGTGCCGTGTCGCGCTGGTTGCGCCAATTTTCGACGTCTGTATCGGCAGCGGCTTTTTGATCATAGAGTTTAGTATAGCGCGCGAACTCTGTTTTGGCGTGCTCGAGCAGAGATTTCTGGTTGAGTACGTTGCCGTCGGCCTGCTGGAGCGCAGCAAAATATGTGTTCTGCTGGATGAGAAAAAGTAATTGGTCTTTCTTTACGATATCCCCATCCTTGAAGTATACGCTGTCAAGATAGCCTTCAACACGGGCTCGGAGCTGCACGGTGTTGACGGCCTGCGTATTGCCGTTTAATTCCAGGTAATCGGTTACGTTCTCACGCACGGGCTGGCTTACGGTAACTTTCGGCGTAGGAGGCGGAGCCGATTCCTGTTTTTTCTGGCAGCCTGCGGGGAATAGCAGGAGCAAGAAGCAGGAAACCAGCAGCAGGAAGCGTGAAGCCGGCAGCGAGATGCCGGAAGAGGACAGCTTTTGCTCCCCGCTTCTTGCTCCCCGCTTCTTGCTCCCCGCTTCTTGCCCTGCGGGCCATGCCCGCGATAAACTTTTCGTAACCGAGTTTAGGACCGAGATCATTAGTTCTCCAGATATACTTTATGTGCTCTTATGGATGCAGCCGGTTTTTACCAGTCCGGACTGCGAATATCGGACTGCTTGCCGGGCTGGGGCATATAAACAGAGGGAGAGAGCAGACAGCCCCAGTTGGTTCGCTTTGCCATCATTTCTTTTATTTGAGGCGGGAGGATGTCCTCTCCCTCTCTGATCTCCCATCCTCCGCCAAGCGCCCTGTAGACACCCACGAGGTTTAAGGCGATATTGCCTATTGAGGTTGCAAGACTGTCCTGCGAAGCGAGAAGCGACTGCTGAGCGGTGAGGACAGTAGTGAAATCCGTGCTTCCCTGTTGGTACTGAATGAAGGCGAGATCGAGGGAATGTTTTGCTGCCGATGTGCTCTTGGCAAGGCTTTCCGCAGTTTCCTGGTACCGCAGGAACCCTGCCAGGGAATCCTCGACCTCCTGTTGCGCCCTGAGCACCGTATTTTGATACGTAAGCAAAAGCTCCTGGAAACGCGCATCCTGCAGACGCACATTATTGGTGATCGCTCCATAGTTGAGAATGTTCCATTGAACAGAAGGACCGGCAGTCAGCATTACAGCCGCGGGATGGATTATGTCCGTAAGTTTTGCAGGCTTGATGTCAGTGGCCAATGTACCAAATGAGCCCGTAAGTGAAAACGCGGGGAAAAGGCTTGCCTTGGCAACCCCGATTTGCGCACACTGCGCTGCGGCCTGGAGTTCGGCGCTGTGAATGTCCGGACGGCGCCTGAGCAGGTCGGAAGGAATCCCTATCGCAACTTGGGGTGGAGGCGCCGGGATCCCCGAAGTGCCGGTCAGAACGTCCGAAAGGTTATCCGGAGGAATGCCGATAAGCACGCTCAGCGCGTCTTTACTCTGCCTGAGCTGTGCCTCCAAAACCGGGATGGCTGCCTGAGTGTTGTAAAGAATCGTTCTTGCCTGTTCGACGTCACGCTCGGAGGTCGAGCCTCCGCGGAAACGGGCTTCTGCTATCCTGAGGCTTTCCTTCTGGGTTTCAAGGTTTTCCCGCGCGATATCGAGCCGCTTTTCAAGCGTCCTTATCTGTATGTAAGCATTCGCAGCATCGGCGGAAAGACTCACGAGTGCGCTGTCATAATCGGCTAGGGTGGCGCGCAGGGTTGCATCGGAGGATTCGACCGCTCTTCTGAATTTCCCCCAAAAATCAAGCTCCCAGGCGACGTTGAAATTAATCGTGTCCTGCCAGTAAGTGTTTGGAAAAGAGATCGTTTCACCAGACGGGGCGACGCCAAGGGTGGCTGCGACCGTAGAGGAGGACGAACTTATCCTGTTGAAAGTTTGCGAACCGCTCAACTGCTGAGTTTGAGGGTAAAGTCCTCCCACCGAAACGCCGAGCTGGGCCCGGGCCTCCAGAACTCTGATAGCGGCAACTCTTAACGAAATATTTTCACGATAGGCCTTGTCGATTACGCGGTTCATACCCTTATCGTCGAACGCTTCCCACCATGAGCGGTAGTTTGCCGGCTCGCTTTTCACACGATCATCAGCCGCTTCCAGCCAGTTCGATGACACTGAAGCCGCCGCAGGCTTGAAATCAGGCCCAACTTTGATGCAGCCCGCCATCAATGAGGAAATTGTAACCAGCACGAACGACAGACGAACGATTAGCCTCTGAGATGTCATATCCTTAGACTTTTAAACCTTAATCGATTGGCGTCAACGGTCCGAAGCCCTAAGCATGGCTTCCCTGGCTCTTTTGCGCTGTTTTTTGCCCGATAGTCGACCTGAGTTCCCCCAGCGGGGAATAATACAGCGAATTACAGGCAGGACAAGTTAAAAAGAGACCATCCGGTCGAATTTTTCCTCCCGGTCCTGCCATCCGGCCCTGAAAATCGTGAACGCAAAAGGGTAATTGTAACTCCTCATATCTCAGGCGGGAAGCAAGAAGTATGGAGCATGGAGCAGGAAGCGCGAAAGCACACCGCTGCGAGCTGCATAAACCGGATCATTAAAGTCCTTGAGATTGCCGATACAAGAGAAAGAGCCGCAGGCTGGAACCACTGATGAAGGAACCCGGCGGGGTGGGGTAAACACGGTTTGTTGAAGGCAGATTACTTCACAAATGCCGGAATCTGGTGCGAGGTTGCTTGAAGGGTGATATATTCCTGAATGGTGGTGAAAAAGGATTGGAATTCCCACATCAGAGCGAAAGACTCTATATAGGTCACTCGGCGAAGCCTGCCCCGGGAGCCGGGGGTCCAGCGGTTTTTGCCTGATACTTGAGGTTAAAGAATGAAAATTGTATACAAGGGCAGTTTGCAACGCACCATGATCATCTACTTTCTGATGATTAGTCTGGCTTCATTTTTGATTACGGCAGAATTCATTTACGACATTCACAGCAAAGAGTTGCGTACAGAGTTGATCCGGAATTTTGGGAAACTCTCGGGTAGTATGGTAAATCCTGATGTGGTATTTCAGCCGATTCAAGCACTCAGAAATAAAGCTGTCCTCATGGTAGCTCTATTCCTTGTTGTGGTTTTTATTCTACTTATGATGTTTATAAGAAACATATCTGAACCCATGCAGCATATGATAGAGACTTCGAAATTGATAGCTGGTGGCGATCTTAGTCAGACCGTTAATATTACGGCTAGAAATGAACTATATGAGATGGGAGCAACTGTCAATGAATTAACGAGTAACTTACAAGAGATCATTTTGCTTAGCAGGGACATGTGCGCGGAGGTCGATGGATTCACAGGGGAGATTTCAGAAGTTTTGGGTTCACTTGAGATCGATCAAAAAAAATCCGAAGCCCTTCAAAATAAAATCCATCACTTAAATTCAAGAGCCAAGTTTATAAATGATGTCATTGTTAACTGCAAATTCTTCGGGATGAGGTGATAATGAGATGGTTCCTTCTTGGTCCGCATTCCCCGTGGGCATCTGCATCGCTACTATAGTCACAATCGTTGGGTTCGGCGGTGGGATTCTATGGATGCCTTTTCTGTTGATGGCTCTTCGGATTGAACCGGCTGCGGCCCTGTTGACATCCTTGCTTATTCAGATCGCCGGCACAGCTTCCGGCAGTTTTGCCTTTGTGCGCAATAAGAAAGCCGACGTACGGCTGGCATTGCTTCTTCTCACAGTTGGATTGCCGGGTCTGATTTTGGGAGCCTACATTGGCCATCGCCTGATTCTCTCCCATATCGGACTCTTCATTGGTTTGATTTCTCTTGGAACGGCCATTGTATTCGTATCTTCCAACAATAAGTATGGTGATGAAGGCTATGAGCGCGTTGATTTCAGAAATGCCTTCAGGAATTCTTGGATCGGCAGCGTCATGGCAGTGGTGTGCGGGATGCTCACAATCAATATCGGCGAATGGCTGGTGCCGGTGATGCAAAGGAAAATGCATCTAAAGATGAGTAATTCCGTGGCCACGTGCGTCATGGTTACCTGCGGCATGTCAATACTGGGAGCGGCCGCTCATTCCCTGATGACAAGCAGGCCTAACGTCCCGGCAATGATGTGGGCCATACCCGGCGTCCTTATCGGCGGCCAGATCGGTCCGCTGGTGGTCACCAAGATCGATGAAAGACAGCTCAAAGAGATTTTTATCTTCCTGCTCACCCTAATTGGAGTCCATCTTGTTTACAGATGCTACCCCGGCTAGACACAGCCGATAAGGCGCAGAGGAACCGTTGCCCAACAACCGGCAGCCCGGTGCACGAGGAAAGATGTTTGGCAGGGTGGCAAAAAAGGATTGGAATTCCCACATCAAAAGTCCCAAATTGGCCGGATCGGCATTTTTCTTGCTGATTGGGCTTAGAATATCTATGATTTATAGACGGTGAGGATTTCCATCCATAAGGGCGAAGTGTGGCGGCGGAAAGGAAGAGAGATATGGAAGCCATTTCAGAGAAGATTATCAAGCACTTCAAGTATCTTGGCCTTCACGGCGTAAAGGCTGAAGAGAAGATTCGCGGGGTTTTGGAATCCGAGTACCGGCGCAGATTGACCCGGTACGAGCACACCGACAGGCTTCTGATGAAGAAGTACGGAATGACGTTTGAGGAATTCGAGCGAGGTGAGTTGGTTAAGACGAAAGGGTTCACCTGGGACGTGGAATCGGATTCAGACGAGTGGGAGATGGCTCTTGACGGGATAGAGAGTATGAAGCGTGGGCTCAAAGAACTTCTTGGAGAGCTCTTCGATGCTTGATGACCTGATGCAGGAAGTTCAGACCATTGCTGATTCCTACGCTTTCATAAGGGCCATCGCCGATCTCGATCGAACGGACAATGCCCTCAGGCTTCGCCTGGTAATTGATGAAACTATGTTCATACAGGTGTATGCCAATTCCAAGAAAGAAAAACGCAATTTTGCCCTGATCGCCTTGGGACAGCGAATTGTCGGCAGGGACAGCGAAGGAGGGATATGGCACGAGCATCCCTTCGAATCTCCCGAGAGCCATAGGTTTGAAGGGGACGCGGGAAAGCCTGTGACCTTGACGGAGTTCGTCATGGAAGTTGAAGAATTATTGCTGAAGGAATCCCTGCTTTGAGGGATTTTCAATCCCTCAATCCGGCAATTTTCCGTTTTCGAGTTTACCCTGGCACAAATAGATGATGGACATATTAAATAATGTCTATCCAGGAGAAGTCGATCGAGCGAGTCTCGAAATGGGGTAACAGTCTGGCCATTCGGTTGCCGGCCTCAGTGGTCCAAGCGCTGGAGTTGCACGAAGGCGACGAAATCGAAGTGGAGATCGCAGATGAGCGAGTCTTTCAAATAACGAAGAAACCCGGCAAAGAAGCCATTCTTGCGCGGTTGCGGCAGTTCCGGGGAAAGTCGCCGGCCGATTTCAAGTTTGATCGCGACAATGCAAATGTCCCATCCTAATGTGTTCATCGACACCGATACCCCGCTGTATCTCTTGTCGGCCGACGGTCTGTCGCTCTCAAAAGAAATAAAGATTTCCCCTTTCATAAGAGGGGGCAGGGGGATTTTAGCGCGGAGGCGCACGTAATTAGAGATTAGGCCGCCGCCGAAGGCAGCGGCGAATCTGGCTGGCGGTCCCACCGCCTGCTTCCGGCTTACGGGCAGGGCGGCTTAAAGGAAGCGTTTCCCAATCTTTTCAAACTGAAGAGTGATAGCGGCTACGACCTTGCCATTGACAAAGAGCCTTCGCTCTATGAAATGGTCGAGGTGATGATCAGGATCAAAAACGACCCGCACGTTCGCGGGGACTTGAAAAAACCGCTGATTAGAAAACTGGACGAGTTGATAAAAGTGCGGGACATGGCTCGTGAAGCGCTTCTGGCCAGACGGCTCAATGAGTTGGATGCGTTTTTATATAAGCTGGAGGATCTGTTCGGAGATCTTTAGGGAAAAAACTGGTCTAGCAAAGTGGTGAAAAACGATTGCAATTCCCACATCCTGGCGCAAAACGTCTATCGGCGTAACCTCGCCGAAGGCCCATGGCCGTCAAGCTTAGTGGATGTGCCGGGGCAATATCATTTCATCCGTGGTCATCTGTGCTATCCGTGGTTTAAATCTTTAAAAGACAGTGCAGGAGACCAAGGACATCTAAGAGTGAGGGCGATCCCTATTTCTTCGTGTTTCTTCGCGCTCTTCGTGGTGATAAAATCATGCTGAGGGTGGAACAGGCTCGCGGAGCATGAGATGGCCCACGCTATCACTTCATCCGTGGTCATCTGTGCTATCCGTGGTTTAAATCTTTAAAAGACAGTGCAGGAGACCAAGGACATCTAAAAGTGAGGGCGATCCCTATTTCTTCGTGTTTCTTCGCGCTCTTCGTGGTGATAAAATCATGCTGAGGGTGGAACAGGCTCACGGAGCATGAGATGGCCCACCCTTCGGCGTTCTGAAATCTTTGGTCGCACCTCCGTTGCGGTACTCTTCCTGCCTCCCTCGGACTACAATCAGTTAAATTCTTGTTGTTCTTACAAGGTCTTATCTGCAGATTGCCGTTTTCTCTCCACGACTAGTCTCTCTCTGACCTCTCTATCTCCAGGTGGATTTTTTCTTGGCTGTCCATTGTTTCAAAATCTCTGCGTCGCTCTGCGTCTCTGCGCCTCTGCGGTGGATTTTTTTGATTGGTCTTCTTTCTTCATCGACAGCAGGTATCAAAGATTCCCATCTCATTTTTCTTTTCGTCGATGTAATCGGCGGCTGCCAGGGCGGCTGTGCAGCCCTGGCCGCGGCAACCACTATCTGTTTGGCATATTTTGTCTTAAGGTCTCCGGCCACGTAGATCCCGGGGATACCGGTGGCGCACTTATCATCGGTTACCGCATAGCCTGAGTTGTCAAGTTTTATTCCGGGGGGCACAACTTGGTTGTTTGGCAAAAGGCCGACAAAGATAAAAACCCCTTCCGTGTCGATGGTCCTTTCGTTTCCGTTCTGCAGTTCTTTCACGGTAATTGAATGAACCCCGTCTTCGTTGGCGCATATCTCAGTGATAGCCGCATTCAGAATCAGCTCGATACTCGATTCGTGAATCCTTTTCTGAAGTATCTTGCTCGCTCGGAAGACATCCCGGCGGTGGACCAGGTAAACTTTTGAGGCAAGTTTTGCAAGATAGAGCGCCTCTTCGAGTGCAGTGTCGCCTCCGCCTACAACCGTGACAACCCTGTCCTGGAAAAAGAAACCATCACATTTCGCGCAGTAGGAGACACCTCTGCCCAGATACTCGATTTCGCCCGGAACTGCGAGCCTCCGGGGGGTTCCGCCTGTTGCAATAATTATGGCATGCGCTTTCAAGGTTTTCCCGCTGCTCAGGAGCACGGAGTGGAGGTCGGGCCCCGGTTCGATGGAGACGGCCTCGTCCTGAATAACCTCCAGGCCGTAAGATTGAGCATGGTTAAGCAACTTATCCGAGAGGTCGAGACCGCTGATGTCTTCGAACCCCGGATAGTTCTCAACTCCTTTCGTAATGGCCACCTGGCCTCCGGGAGTTGCTCTTTCCACCAGGATGGTCTTGAGTACGGCCCTCATGGCGTAAAGCCCGGCGGTAAGCCCTGATGGCCCTCCACCAAGTATTATGAGATCGTAGATGCCGCCCTCCGAGTTCATCGGATTACCCCCTCCTAAACATCCAAAGTTAATTATTAAATCGAATTAAGGAAGAGCGAACCAGGGAGAGGAATGAGGAATTAGGAATGAGGAATTAGGAATGGGGAATTTGGAATGGGGAATTAGGAATGGGGGATTGAGGAATTAAACCTAAACCCCTTCAGCCTAAACCCCTTCAGCCTCGATAGAGGGATTGAGGCATTGAGGCATTAAACCTAAACCCCTTCAGCCTAAACCCCTTCAGCCTCGATAGAGGGATTGAGGCATTGAGGCATTAAACCTAAACCCCTTCAGCCTGGCTTTTATCACTGACCCTCAGTCCCCAGCCCTCAGTCCTCTTCTATAATGATGAGAATTGCAAATATGGCCTGCACATAGAAACATTCTGGACTGCCCACCGCACAACGCCATATAGAAGAGATGTGTGGAGCTTCGCATTTCTAGCCAAACAATGCTGGCACTGAAAGTGCTAGCACCATTTTCAGCCGATCCTGAGCACCGCCCAGGCTAGGTAGGCTTCTCGGATCTTCGTGGTCTCAATTTGCGACCGATAAATGGCAGGTCAAGGATGCTCTTGATTTCGATGCCGAGAAAAGTGCAAGTATCTTTCAGAAGTGGCCAGCCGAAGCCGAAGACAATCGAGTAATAGACAACGTCAAAGGCTAGATCAATAACCTTCGTTACGGCAAGAGCGCCGATGAGTGGCGCCTTCAGTGAACCCGTAATGTGCTCACCGCTGATAAAGAAGAGCATAAAGGCGGGCAATTGTTGGGTCAGGTAGCTAAAAGCTGCCGGGACGATTGCCCATAAGCGCAACGTCAACTCCAAGACTGCAAACCGAACAACCAGCAGAAGTGCACGCTGGCTGTCACCAATTGGCTTGGCAATGTCTTGGAGTCCTTGCTTCGCAAACTCCTCACCTAATGTCTTTTGCTTCTCGACAATCTCAAGCTCAGCTTCCGAGATTCGAGTGTAGTCTTTCGAAGTACCTTGACCGCGATTGCCAGCGCTACGATTGCCGCCGAAATCCCAATGATTCCAGTTACGACCTTGTACGATACCTCAGATGTGGCGGCTGAGCCCGTGCCCTGTGCCAACGCGGCAGAGGCACTGCCAGTGACAACAGCCAAAGACCACGCCAGCAACTGGTTTCTTACATAGGAGTGGCGTTGCATCGTACTCTCCAGACTGTCTAGCCAGTGATTCTCCAGTCTCCATGAGACTCCGAACGACGGATAATTCCTTGGACGACAATGAGGGCAAAGGGAGCAATCTGTACGTGTACGGTGAAAGCTCACTTCCCCGATCGTCCTGATTTGGCAATCTAATTTAAGCCTACGATCCGGGCAAGGATATTCCGGTACTTAGTCGCGCATCCTTCTGGGTCCAATGAAACCATGCAGAGTGGAGGATTATTCTGAAACCGGCGTGATTCCGCTGTGACACTTTCTTGCCACTGTACGTAATCCCGATCCGGCCGGAGTGCATAACGAACATGATTTGAATATCTCAACCGGCGTTACTGAAAGCACAGTAGCATAGCGGATTTTCTGCCGCGCGACAGCAACGACGGTTGCACCGGCCGGTTCGCCGGGTGCGGCAAAGAATTCGGGCAAGGGGAGGCTGAAGGGGTTTAGACTGAAGGGGTTTAGGATTAAGGGGTTTAGGATTAATCCCTCAATCGAGGCTGAAGGGGTTTAGGATTAATTCCTCAATTCGTCAATCCCTCAATCCCTCAATCCCTATCTTTGAGCCCTGAAAATCAATTCTACTCGTCTTTTCCCTGGATAACACTGATACCTTCATCAATCAGTTGCTGTACGTCTTCCTTAGAATATCCGAGATATTTATTCAGAATCTCGAATGTTTCGTATCCGATAGGCTGAGCCAGCCATTTAATTCTACCCGGGGTGCGGGAAAGTCTGGGTTGAGGTTGAGTTGCCAATTGCTTCCCATAATGCGGACAATCAAACTCAAAGAGGGTCTTTCTATCTTTATAATTTTCGTCATTGATACAATCCCAGGGAGTCAAGATACGACTGCATGGGACACCGCAATCCATGAACATTTGTTCCGCTTCGATCACCGTCATTTTCTTTGTTACTTCCTCGATAGCCCCGTAAATCTTTTCCTGAACCTCCGGTGGCACAGTGTCGAACGTCGATTTTAAGCCGAGCTGATCGATGAGATCACTTCGCTTCACGGCCTTCATAATGTCCGTAAATAATCGCCATGCTGCAGCTCCGACCCAAAGCTTGCCGTCCTTGCAATTAATAAATCCATATGGGGCCGCAGCAAAGGACCACGGTCCGGCAGACAGAGGCTCATGATCCCTTTGAAGGATGTAGGCCTCCATGAACCTGGCATCCAACATGCGCATGGCAGCCTCGTTCTGAGTGACCTCGAGCATCTGTCCCTCACCTGTCTTTTTCCTGTGCCACAATGCTATCAAAACACCAATGACTCCATGATATGCTCCCGTATGGTCGCAGAGGAGGAATCCGGCTTTTGTCGGCTCTCCTCCCCATTTGTTGCTCGTAATAGCAGCTATACCGCTGGCACACTGACCGACGGGATCATACGATGGCCTGTCCTTATACTTACCCCACTGGCCCCATCCGCCTTCCCACACGTAGATCAGACTGGGATTGATTTCCTTCAAAACCCTGTATCCGAGACCGAGCTTTTCGAAAGTTCCAGGTCTAAAATTTTCCACAAGGATATCCACTTTCGCGACGAGTTTTTTTATGATTTCGCGAGCTTTTTCCGAATGAAGATCCAGGGCGATATGGTGCTTATTGGTGGCCCAAGGGAGATAATTAAGACCGGTTTCAGTGCCGTCAGTTGATTTGACTTTAGCACAGCCATGGGGGCCGACGTGTCTGAATGCCTCTCCCATCGGCCATTCGACCTTTATCACCTCGGCTCCAAACATGGCAAGATATTGGGGCACCTCGGGTCCCATGATGTAGTTGGTAATATCGAGCACCTTGATATCATCCAATGCTTCCGGTTTCTCAAAGTGTTTGTCTGGATCAAACAGCTCTCTGCAAAACTCGTCATACGGTTTCTCCGACATAAGTAGAATCCTTCTTTTTCAGATTTTGCCAATGGGTTGAGCCGAAACTTGAAAGGAATCCACGCTCCGGTTCGCATCAGAAAGACTTAAGCCGGATTTATGGCTGTCCCCTCTACGGATTCATATTTTACGGAATATGGAACAAAGGGAAACCGAACGGTTTCCCCTGAGATTACTATTGCATTTAAATGCTTACCAACCAGCTCACCATTTCCTTTTCCAAAATCTCCATGACGTGGTCGGCCTCTTCCTGGAAAAGGGTTTTCTTGGTTGTGGCATAACCGGGTCCGGAGACCTTTTTGAGTTCCCGCGCCACCTCGTAAGCGGCAGCAAGCACGTCGCCGCTTTCGTCGATCAGGGTATCGGGGATGCCCCGTTCGAATGCCTCGCGAGGCGTGAACGCACGCGCCATCAACAGGACCTCTCGCCACCAGCGGCTCGGGATGGAGCTGCGGCAGATCAGGGAGATCCAGCTCGGGATCATCATCGCGTTCACCACCTCGTTCATCTGCATTACGAAGGGACCGTCCTGGACCATAAAGCGGTCGCATGCGCAGGAAAGGATAAACCCTCCCGCGACACAATGGCCCTTGTACGCCGCGATCGTCGGCATTGGAAAAAGAAGAACGCGGAGCATTGTCTTTGCAAACGTCTTCCGAAAACGCAATTTCTCCGAAAGGTCCTGGGTGGGGAGGAGCTTCAGGTCAAGACCGGCTGAAAAAACACCGGGGCGGGCCGTAAGAATGAGGACAGCCGCTTTATCGGCTTGGGCACGGTCGAGCGATTCGTTCAGTTCTTTGAAGAATTCCCAGTTCATGGAGTTGACTTTCCCGTCGTCCAGAGTGACCCGGGCGATTTGATCTTCTATCGAATAGTTCATTTTGGCCATCTCTGTTACCTCACTTTCAATCTTGATCGATCTTTGTTTGGGCTGGCGCTTTAAAACCTCTTGAAATTAAAAAAGTCTATGACGAGTCCAACCCCTCTCCTGGCAAGTTGCGCCGGGATTTCTGTCGACTCCCGCGTGCAAGCCCCTTCTTTGGTCGCCAATCCGTCCCGGGTGGAGGATCCAACGAACCGGTTCTCGATTGTAAGACTCTTTATTTTCGTCTTTTCAACAGTGTGGATTTCATGCCGGAAACCTCCCCGGTGGTTTCAATCATGGAATATCCCTTGTGCAGAATAGGTGCTAACCAGGCTCACATTTCTCACCGCTGTACGTAATTAATCTTTCAAAATCACCATCCGCTAAGGCTCCGCGAAAGTCAAGCCCTCTCTGCCACTGTATGTAATCCCGATCTGGCCAGAGTGCATAACGAACATGATTTGACCGGCGTTACCGGAACCACAGTAGCATACCAGATTTTCTGTCGCGCGACAGCGGCGGCGGTTGCATGGGTCGGTTCGCCGGGTGCGGCAAAGAATTCGAGCAAGGGGAGGCTGAAGGAGGTAAATGCGGGAGGAGATTCATCATTTATCACTGGCGCGGGTGGACGACGAAGGTCGTCACAACTTATGCAGCGTGCAGTGCGTGCGCCACTTCTATCGGAAACTCCACCACAATGAAATGGCTCTTATGATAGAGATAATCTTCTCCGCTCTCGTCGACGATTCTTAAGAGATCATCGGTGGCAGCCGCCTCATCCTGAATGATTTCATAGATCTTCCTCAAGATCAGAGAGGCTTCATAGTCGGCATTATCGACACAGATAGCAAAATGTCTCTTATGCTCAGTCATTTTTTCATTCCACGTAACGTTTGATTTTGATGTCCTTGCGGCCAATCCCATGGGCCTCGTACCAGTGTAGCTCAACCCGCCTTATGTGTCCATTGAGGAGCCTCACATGGGCCATACCCTTGAGCTTTCTCCAACGCCCCGAGCCGTAGGCTTTCTTGAGATACGCCAAATTGCGGATGTCAGTCCCGACCGAGATAACCTCGACGTTTTCAATTTGGCCAATGACTTCAAATTTCACGGTTCATCCGTGTGTCCCTCCGCCTGTTTCAAGCCGGTGTGCCTCAAGATGCTCACAAATGTCCCGACGGAATGTCGGCGTTTCCGTCGCCTGCCACCGGTTTTTAATACGGTCCTTTTACATAATATCCGAAATGCATGCGAGATCATAGTCAATGATTACGGCTGGAAACTCTTTACAACTTCCTACTCTGAGAAATCCCGATCTGGCCGGGGAAAGAAAGAGGGGTCAAACCTGCACTTTTCACCCCAAAGCTCCCTCTCAAGCATTCCAAAAGATTTGCGCTGTTTCGTCTCCTCTACAGCCTGTCTGTCTGCCCCGCACATTGTCAGGAGTGTAGGTGTGATCCCTTTCTTCTCTTTTGAGGAAACGGGGATGTGACCGTAAAGTATTCTCTTAAATCATCTCTCCATTTGCCCGGTTTGCGTCACAGTATTTGCATAGAGAATAGCTGGATGTTGTGTGTTTCAAGTTTAAATAATCGTCTATTGTTCCAAGTATATTGTCGTTTTCGGAGTCAAAGCGGCAGGATACAATTGTGCCATCCCATCGGATATTACACTTGTTGTTTGAAAGATGCCAACATTTTGTCATTCTTTGCGAAATAACATCTTCAGAGTACTCCACTTTTGTGCAGGGTACGTTTCCGGCACAATTATGAGTTCCAATCGACCTGACATAAATAAGGTCGTCACTTTTAGCTCCGAGGGACTTCAGCCAGCTTATCGCTTTATGATTCGATGAAAGAAGATTCCCATGAAAAGTAATGTTATTGTAATTGGCGTTAATCTCTTTAATAAACCGTGTAGCAGTCATATATGCGAAACATGACTCTTCTGTATGAAGACTAATTTGCAACTTTTTGATTCCTGCTTCCAATAGTGAATACAGTACTCTTTCACTCAAAAGTAATCCATTGGTGTTTATTTGTGGCTGAAGTCCATATCGTGAAGCCATTCGGACATATTTTATTACGTCTCTATGCAGCAATGGTTCTCCAGGCCGATAGAATGAAAAGACTTGTCCAGGTTCCGCATATTCCATTGCGAGGCGAACAGTTCTTTCGTCAGCGAACCCACGTGGTGCTCTTGATGTTAGAGTGCAACAAGTCGGACACGAGAGGTTACAGATATTTGTAAGCTCGATGCCATAGTGTGACAACATCTTTCGATGTTCGGAGCGTAATAAATAATATGTGGCCATGTTGGCGTACTGATTTATCGGATTAATATCAGGTTTTGAACCTATAAGAAAGATATTGTTAGCAGGTTCGTTCACCAGATAGGGAATTGTTTCAATGGCGGCTACCTCAAATCCTTTCAGCCTGCACACTTTACTCAATAATAAAGGGTCAAAATGCCTCAAGTGAGTGGGGTCATCTGCAGAGTTACCGAGCGGAACCTGGCAAAACAATAGGCCGCCAGGCTTTAGGAGCCGCAACATTTCACTGAGAGTGCGATCCAAATCCGCCACATGCTCTAGACATTCAAGAGCTAAAATTATATCGAACCGCTCAGAATGAAATGGGACATTTTCCGCAAATGCAACTGTGAGTTCAATAAGGTCAGAGTGGTTATTAACTCGTATAGAACTGGCATCAACTCCGGAAACACAATGTCCAGCTTGTGAAAGGAGTTTTAATAACTCGACATTTCCACACCCAATATCCAGTATGTGAAATTTCTTTTTGAGCGATTGAATTATCGAAAAAAGTAATTGCATTCCATACCGATTTTCAACAAACTCATCCGGATACAAATGTGGGTGTCTAAGATCCTGGTTAATGAGATGTCTTTTAATGAAGGCAAGATCACCTCGCTTGCTCGCTTCGACTAGTTGGAGATTGCACTCATCATAATAAGTATTTCTGTAGAAGTTAACACTATTACTGCTTGACGTGGTGTCTAACATAATACCCCCTGTCAGAAATAGCACGTATAACTGAAAGCTGATACGATGATAAAGATATCGCTTATCGTTTAGAATACACCCTGAACCACAGCAAATCCGCTTTTCATAAACAACCATGTGATAATACCAGATTCTGCAGTTCGACCAGCCGATGATCTGCAGAGCAATACTCATAGCGGACAACGAGTTTATGCAAATGGCATGCCGTATTGATTATCCCCCCACAACCGATCCAAAAGGTTCCGGCCCGGGAGGATGATATCACTATCCCTGGCGGACCGAATGGCGATGTTCATGTCGTGGGCCGAAACGCGAGCACGACCGGGCCGTCTCCTGACCGGCAAATCCGGCGAGATCAAAAAGCTCAACACATCCAGATCAACAAGTTGACAAGTTACAGCAAACTTTCCAAAAACACCTGTTACGGGTTGCACCAGGTTTTTTCACACGAAAGCATGCCTCAGGAAGAGAGCAAATCCAAGGATGGCGTAGAGACCAAAGCCGCAGAGGAGTTGGGTTCAAAAGAGAAAGCGACCTTACCCGCCACGGCATCGGACCCTACGCAGACATTTAGTTCAACCGGCCCTGCGCAATCTAATGGACATCGCATCAAAGTACCTCGCTGGGCGTGGAAGGCAGGGATCGGTTTTGTGGTCTTGCTTGTTGCGTTGTATTTCGCAATACCGTACGCAATTCGCGCCTTAAACACCGTTTCCACCGATGATGCCTACGTGGGCGGTCACGTGACCTTTGTAGCGCCTCGTGTACCCGGCCAAGTCGTGAAGGTTTTGGTCGACGACAATAACGCGGTCCACAAGGGAGACCTGCTCGTAGAACTCGATAGAGAACCTTACCAGGTCCAGGTCAAGGAGAAACAAGCCGCATTGGCTGTGGCTCAGGCCGATTTGACGGCGGCCGAGGCCCGAACTCGTGGAATTGTGGCGACGGCCAGGGCCAAACGATGGAATCTCCAGCGTGCCATGGATGAAGTTCACGACCAGGTTGCCCTGCTGGTGGCCAAGGTTGCTGAGCTGAGAGCCAGGAAAGCCGTTTTGGTCCGGGCTCAATCCGATTTCGACCGGGCCAGGTACCTGCTCGCTTTCAGAGCTGGAAGCAAACAAGACCTTGACAAGCGGCAGGCGGAGCTCTCAGTTGCCGAGGCGCAGGTCAAGGAGGCGTTGGAAAATATCTATCAGATCCGGGCCACTCTCGGATTGCCCGAAATCCCCAAGGATGGTGGAGACCTTGCACAGGTGCCGCCTGACCTTGATCAGACATCCCCATCGGTTCTTCAGGCACAGGCTGATTTGATCCAAAGTGCGGCCCAGCTTGGCGTTATCCATTCCTTTGAACAGACGCCAAAACAGATGCTGGACGAATTCATGAAACGCGCACCCAATGGCAATCTCGACCTTCTCTTCACGCAACTTGTAGACAAGGCTCCTTGGGTAAAACAGGCCGAGGCAAAGCTCGAAAAGGCACAACGCGACCTGGAGCTGGCCCAGCTTAACCTCAGTTACTGCGATATTGTAGCGGAGATCGATGGAGTCATTACTCGCCGGAACGTCAACCCCGGCAACAATGTTGAGATCGGACAAAGCCTGATGGCCATTCGCTCGCTCGGGGAAATCTGGGTCGAGGCCAATTTTAAGGAAACCGAACTCTCGGACTTGCGTATCGGCCAGCATGCAGATTTATACGTGGATATGTATGGAGAAAAACGGGTGTTCAAAGGCCTGATATCCGGCTTTACAATGGGAACTGGTTCGACCCTGGCGTTACTGCCGCCTCAAAACGCTACCGGCAACTTCGTCAAAGTGGTGCAGCGCTTGCCGGTACGTATTGAAATCACGGACTATAACCCTCAAAAAGCTCCATTGTTCGTCGGATTGTCGGTGGTCGTTTACGTCTATTATAAAGAACCACCAAGCGGGCCTCTTGCCGGAAAGGTCCTCCAGCCGTATGTGGCCCGGGCGCCTTCCGATACTGTGTCCGGTAGACATGAAGAGGCGAAGCCTTGAATGACACTACATTTCCATACCCTCCGAGTCGGCTGGCGGTAAACCCATGGCTGATCGCCGTCATTGTGGTGATCCCGACTTTCATGGAAGTGTTGGATACGACTATATCCGTGGTCGCTTTGCGCTACATTGCCGGAGGCCTTTCGGCGACAGTCGATGACGGCGAATGGGTCATCACGAGTTACCTCGCAGCTAATGCCATAGTCCTTCCGATCAGCGGATGGCTGGCCTCTCATCTCGGTCGCCGCAACTATTTTATGCTGTCGATCGCTGCCTTCACTCTCAGTTCCGCCCTGTGCGGCCTGTCCACAAGCTTGAGCCAACTGATCCTATTCCGTGTAATCCAGGGTTTGGCCGGCGGCGGTCTACAGCCCAGCAGCCAGGGAGTATTGTTGGACACTTTCCCACAGGAGAAACAGGGCGCGGCAATGACGTTCTTCGGTTTTGCAGCACTTATCGCACCTGTCCTCGGCCCTACCCTGGGTGGCTGGATAACCGACAATTACTCCTGGCGGTGGACCTTCTTCATCAATGTCCCAGTCGGCGTGGTGTCGCTCGCGGCCTGCTATGCTTTGCTTGAAGACCCCGAGTACCTGAAAGCCCAATTCGCCGAATTGAAAAAACAGCCGCTTCGGTTCGACTCAGTCGGTCTTGGTTTTCTTCTCATTACCATGGTCTGCTGGGAAGTGATGCTCAGCAAGGGACAGGAGTGGGACTGGCTGGGCGACCCCTTTTGGCGGGTGCAAACGCTGTTAATCCTTTTCTTGCTGGCCCTGGCAAGCCTGATCCTCTGGGAGTTGCGTCACTCGGGACCTGTTGTAAATTTCCGGCCGTTGGGCGAGCGAAACTTCCTGGTTTCCTGCATTGTTATTTTCTCTGCTTACGCCGTACTTTACGGCGCCAGTACGACGCTGCCGGCCCTGTTGCAGTCACTTTTCGGTTATAACGCTCTCAACGCGGGACTGGTTATGTCGCCAGCGGGCATATTTGCAGTCATCGTGATGCCCGTGGTTGCCTTCCTGCTCGGCGGGGGAAAGGATGCACGCTGGATAATAATGGCAGGTCTCCTTGTCATGGGAGCAGGCAACTACTGGATGTCGCAAATGAACCTCAATGTCAGCCCGGGACTCGTGGTTTGGCCCCGAGTGGTGACGATCATGGGCCTTTCGATGTGCTTTGCTCCGCTAAATGTTGCCGCCTACCTATATACGCCAACTGAGTTACGAGGGGCTGCGGTCGGCCTTCTGAGCCTGTTGCGCAACGAGGGGGGCAGTGTGGGCACGTCACTCGCTCAGACGCTTCACGAGCGTCTTTTTCAATTTCATACTTTGCGTTTGGGAGAATACCTCGATCCCTTCAACCCTGCGGTACATTCTTTTCTACACCAGGTGCAAACGTTCTTCCTCGGACAGACGGGTGACCCTGAATTGTCTAAACAGATTGCCTGGCAGAGTCTCGGTGCACTTCGCCTGCAGCAGGCATCCTCGCTGGCGTATTTCGATTGCTTCTGGATATTCGCCGTTATTGCTCTCGCTCTGGTGCCCCTCGTTTTCTTCATGAAGCGCTCCGTAGCCGAAAAAGGAGTCCGCGTAGGAGCGGAATGAAATCAGCATTTGGCTTAGGTTGGGTTCTTAGAAGTCCAATTAGAGGTGTCAAAAATCTTGGAGATCATAAAAGAAAATGAAAAGACCACCACAAAAACCGCTTGACAGGCAAAATTGCCTAAACTGTGGGGCACCCGGAAACAATGAAAAGAGGCGTGACTCCCGCTTTCGTCATTCCGGCGGCGTTTTTGGGCCGGAATCCAGCGCAGCCGCTACGTCCGCAGACGCCGTTTGAACGAGAATGAAACTTCAAGCTTGCACTGCGGCGTGCGTCCCTTTAAAAGAACAAAGCTGGGAACGGCAGCAGTCAAGGTCCCTGTCACACTGGAGCACATTGCCCCTAATCCAGCATGGCCCCGGGCCGCTTTTGAACACTGATGAGGCGTATGCACTCTCCCACAAGAGAATCTTATTTTAGCCACCCCGGGCTGTCGTTCTCAACCCCAGCAAAGGAGACGGATAAGGATGGCCCTCAAGCAGCGAAAAGGCGCAGCTAAAGTTTCTAAACGGCAACCACGCTCTCTGGAAACCGTTCAACCCAACGCCGCTGGCATCGATCTGGGCTCACGCGAGCACTACGTCGCTGGTCCACCTTTACCCGACGGTTCAGCAAACGTAAAGCGTTTTGGAACTACAACTCCTGAACTGTTGTGTTTATCCCAGTGGCTTGAGCAGCAGCAGATCACTACCGTCGCCATGGAGAGCACCGGCGTATACTGGATTCCCTTATTTGAAATCCTGGACAGCCGTGGTTTTGACGTTCATCTGGTCAATGCTCGCCAACTTACTCATGTTCCCGGCCGCAAAACCGATATGATCGATTGCCAGTGGCTTCAGCTACTGCACGCCTGCGGATTGCTCCGGGGTTCTTTCCGACCAGGCGATGACATCTGTCGCCTGCGCGCCCTCATTCGCGAACGCAATGCCATTGTGGACCAACGTTCGGACTGGGTCCGACGAATGCAAAAGAGCCTCGATCAGATGAACGTCTGCGTGCATCACGCCGTTTCGGATATCACTGGCCTTACCGGCATGGCCATTATCCGTGCCATTGTGCGCGGTGAACGGGATCCCCGTGTCCTGGCGAGTTTGCGTGATCGCCGATGCCAAAAATCCGAAGACCAGATCGCCGAAGAACTCACCGGAAACTGGCGCACTGAGCATTTGTTCAACCTCGGTCAAGCCCTTAAGGTTTATGACCAGCTATGTGCCGTCATCGCTGACTATGATGCTGAAATCCTCAGATCCATCGACTCAATGCAACCTCCAGAGTCCATGGATTCATCGGCGCCGCCACCGGCATCTAAAGCCAAGGCCAGCAAGTTTTCCCAGCGCGGTCAGGAACCAATGCGTCAGGCCCTCTATCGCATGTCCGGCTTTGATCTCACCACAATCGACGGCATCGGAGTGGATACCGCAGCCGTTGTCATGAGTGAACTGGGTCCTGATCTGTCCCCATTTCCCGACGAACGCCACTTCGTTTCGTATCTACGTTTGGCGCCCAATATCTCCATCAGCGCCGGCAAAAAGGTCCCTGCCGGTTCCGGGCTGTTACTTCTACACGTGTGTGCAATGCACTGCGCATGGCCGCCACAACGTTGCGCAATTCGAAGACGGCACTGGGTGCCTACTATCGCCGTATTTCCAGGCGCAAAGGTGCTTCGGTTGCCGTTTTCGCAACGGCCCGTAAACTGGCCCAACTCGTTTATCGGTTGATTCGCCATGGCCAAGCATATGTCGACATAGGCTCCGATCTCTACGAGGCCAGTTTCAATCGACGTCGCTTGGCATCGTATGCCAAAGCCCTTAAAGAAATGGGCTATAAAATCGAAATCTTAGCTGCTTAGGGGTCGTTCGTTGCCCACTGAAGTTTCACAAGAGTCTTTTCGAGACAGTTGCTCACGTCCCTTCTGGACACCCTGAAACCACGAAAAGAACCGTAGGGTGGGCTAAGTGGAGCGCAGCCCACCAAGTCTTTTCGAGACAGTTCATTATGCCCCTTTTGGGACACCCTGAAACGATGAAAAGGACTGTAGGGTGGGCTAAGCGAAGCGCAGCCCACCAAGTCTTTTCGAGACAGAAAACTAACGGCAGATATGTCGTCACCGAACGGCTGATGAGAGCGATGAGAGTTGTCCTATCCGGGAAATTGCTTCCATTTTCGCTCTCGGCAAGTTTCTGATCCGAAGCTGGATTTGGATGTCTAAGCTACCTTCTTCAACTATCGTTTCACGGGTCGATACGTTGCCAAAGAAGTCCTGCCGGCTTTGGCAAAGCGCTTCCAGGTTTAATTTGATATTCGAAAAGTGGGATGATGACGAGATGGAACAGGAGGAATTTTGGCAAAAAGTTGAATCCGTCTTGAAACATTATGAGCTGTCGTATGCCCCGGTTCGATGGTTCGGAGGGTGGGGTGGATTGACCCGTGGGCGGGAAGGGTACTTCGTTTTTTTTCGGTTTATTTTTTTGATCGCGCTATACATATCTGCTTTTTATTTGGTGTCATACTCGTGGCTGGAAATCCTGATGGCAATTGCGGCTGGCTGTTTCATGGTCGATATGTTCCTGATGCCCACTTCCCTCGCATTTGGCAGTATTCACGACATGAGGCCGCTAAGGGCTTTGGTTTTTGCTTTTATTACGTATATCTCGATCTCGACAGCTTTTGGGGTGTTATATGTCGCGCTTTGCCGCTCTTCCTTTAATCCCCCTCCTGAGATGATCAATCTTATTTATTTCAGCTTCACTACTATGACAGCCTTGGGAACGGGAGACATCAGTCTGGCCGGACAGGATGTGTTAGTTAGATTTTTGACGATTTCAGAAGTCTTGATTGGGCTCTATTTTTGGGCTGTAGTGGTGGGGATAATCATCTCTTGGACAGCAAGAGAATCCAAGTGAAGGCGCTGGCATACCCCCCTTTCCTCGCTCTGTGAGGCCTTGAAAGATAGCCTACAAATTCCTAACTTGTTGATAATTCAATTAGATAGCCATGAAAGGAACAACCTGATGGAAGCAATCCGCATACACGCTCGTGGCGGGCCTTCGATACTCAGGCATGAAGAGGCGCCACGACCGATTTTGGAGCATGGTGATGCTCTTGTTCTTGTCTATGCTTCAGGAATTACACCAACTGAGCTTAACTGGGACGAAACATACAAGACTTGCGATGGAGCCGACCGATTGCCGAGCATACCTGGACATGAGCTCTCAGGTGTGATTGAAGCTCTCGCAAATGAGGCCAATGCGGACGTGCGCGTCGGTGATGCTGTGTACGGCCTGACCTCTTTTTGTAGGAATGGAACAGATGCCCAATATGTGGCCGTCCGTGCTGCCGATCTGGCCCCAAAGCCTCAAACCCTCGACTACGCTCAAGCTGCTGCCGTTCCGCTTTCTGCACTGACCGCATGGCAGGCACTTTTCGACCACGCCAATCTTAAAGCTGGCCAGCGAGTCCTAATTCATGGTGCTGCTGGTGGAGTCGGCACTTTTACCGTGCAGCTTGGCCACTGGAACGGTGCGTACGTTATTGGAACAGCATCTGAAAAGGATTTTGATTTTTTACGTCAACTTGGAGCAGACGAATTGATCGATTATAAGAAAGTGCAATTCGAGGAGGCGACCAGCGATGTCGACGTTGTAATTGATACGATTGGCGGAGAGACACAGCAGCGCTCTTGGAGCGTAATGAGGCCAGGTGGTATTTTGATAAGTCTGGTGGGACCGGTTTCTCAAGAGAAAGCAGCTCAACATGGAGTTCGTGCAGTTTTCTTCATAGTAACGCCTAGTCGGCATCAGTTGATCAAAATAGCAGAGTTGATAGATTCAGGCGCCCTGCGTCCAATCATTTCTGCGACCTTTCCCTTGGATAAGGCGAAAGAAGCTTTCGAACAAGGGTTGAGAGGCGGCAATCGTGGGAAATTAGTGCTGCGTGTAGTTCATTGATTCGTGCAGCCACGACAGCCGCAGCGGCCCTCGCACCGGCTGGTTCGCCGGGTGCGGCAAAGAATTCGAGCAAGGGGAGGCTGAAGGGGTTTAGGATTAATCCCTAAATCCCTAAATCTAGTTGCGGTCCTGCTTGGGCTCGATGTCTCGATCAGGCGGTAAAGACTGGGGTTGCGGCACAATGTCCAAATCCCTCGGGGCAGGGGTCACGGCGGCAGGGGCGCAACCACAACCACAACCACAAGAGAACCAGGAAAAGGGATTAAAGCAGCATTGAGCGCTGGCGATGGAGAAGCTCCCGCCGATAATGGCCAATGACAAAGCGACTGCCAAAATTAGTTTTTTGATCATCTAATATCTCCTGAAAGTCCAAATAGTCATTCCTTCTAGACAGCTAAACGATGGTTGTAACTCAGAAGAATCACTATAAAAAACATAAAGCGCCCTGACTTTCTCTCAACTCCGCGCCGTTAAAGCTCGACTGCTTCCCCGCTCCTCAATTCATCTACTTTCGTCCCATTCACGATTCACGATGCGGCCTCACGAAAAATCGGCCGCGAACTATACGAACCGGACATTGGTCCGTAGCTTAACCGCGAATCCGAACGCAGTGAGGATTCACCGCTTTTTTCCTTAGTCACGATTCACGACTCACGATTCACCGCTTTTTTCCTTTTTTCCTCTTCAGGTTGCCGCTTCTATTGCCACATCTATTGCCGTTCCTGGTTGCCGTTTTGCACGGCCTCTCAGAGTGTGCCAGACTATTCGGGAAAGCAGCAAATCCACCGCAGAGACGCAGAGACGCAGAGATAAAGAAAATAGACATGTAGCAAAACCTTAAGCAAACAGTGATTTGGCTCTTTTAGTTTTGTATTCGTTCAACTTGTTTTCTCCGCGTCCTCTGCGCTCTCTGCGGTGAATAATTTTTCGTCTCTGCGGTGAACGCAAATGGAAACAGTCTCCCAAAAGTTTCCATATGTTTCCACGGAGTTTCCATGTGTTTCCACGCGGAAAAAGGGATCAAACGCATCAGCAAAGTGAGATGGCAAGCCGCTTTCCTCGGCTTTTACTCAGTCCCCAGTCCCCAGTCCTCAGTCCTGCGTAACGGCCCGCGTCGTCGAGTGGAAAATGTTTGTGGTGCTCATTTTGACTCAACCCGGCTATCACGGCAGTAAACCAAAAATTCCTGGGATGTTTCCAGGATGTTTCCATGGCAAAGAAAAAGATTAATGATGACACACTCTTACAATTGGATTCGGGATGGAAACAGCCCGACCGGGGCAGCACGATCCGTGTTCATCCGTGGATCGCTTTTCCAAAGGGGATGCTGAAGGAGATTAGGCTGAAGGTTTTAAAACCTAAAAGCCTCCAGCCTATCTTTTGCCTCAGCCTGAAGTGGGCTGAAGGGGTCTAGGATTAATTCCTCAATCCCTCAATCCCTTTATCCGTGTGCATCCGTGTTCATCCGTGGATAGCTTTTTTAGGTTCCGGCTCTGTAAGCGATTGAGGAATTGAGGAATTTGGATTACCTTTTCTGTAACGCGTGTAATTATTAGCAACGTAATCGTTCACCACTGATGCGCAAAGTGGGAGCGCAGGGATCACTTTCACCTGGCTTTTGTTTGTTTAACCGTTTCCCTCTCCTTGCCCTGTCCATGACCAGTCTCTGTGGTGAGAATTTTTTGTCCGTGAACCTCAGCGGTGAACGTACGCTTAGAAACCGATCGGGGTGGGAAAAATATTCTGTGAGAGGTTCAGTAGGAAAGAGTCTTAGCACGGTCTCCAAGGATTCCTCTGAAGAGAGTTCCTGGCGTTCGATCAGACTGCTCAAGCCTTACTTAAAACGTCATCTTTTGAGGCTTGCAGGGGGGTTTTTGGCCCTTGTGGTGGTCGACCTGCTTCAGCTTTTTGTCCCCCGAGTTGTCAAATATGCCGTGGACTCGCTTCAAAAGGGCATTGCGACCCCGCGTGGCCTGGCGGAGTATGGGCTGGTTATCGTCCTGATCGCGGTCGCGGTTGCATGCCTTCGATTTATTTGGCGTCAGCTTATCCTTGGGTTTTCACGCATTGTCGAAGTGGACCTGAGAAACCGGATGTTCTCGCATCTGCTCACCCTCGATAAGGCTTTCTTCCAGAAAACCACAACGGGTGAGGTGATGGCCCTTGCAACCAATGATCTTTCTTCTGTGCAGCTCGCAACCGGGATGGGTGTCGTAGCTTTTGTGGACGCGGTTTTCATGGGGCTGGCAGCGTTTGGTTTCATGTTCTACATTAACCCGCGTCTCACCTTTATAGCCCTTGCGCCGATGCCTATACTCGCTTTTTTGACAAGGACACTGTCATCCCGCCTGCACGGAAGGTTCAAAAAAGTCCAGGAACAGTTCTCGGTTATGACCGAATTTGTCCGTTCAACGATCTCTTCCATTCGTCTGGTCAAAGCTTACAACCAGGAGGAGCATCAAACCCGGTTATTTGCCCGAATGGGTGAAACTTATGTCAGCAACAATGTCAGGCTCGCGGGCGTATACGGAATGCTTTTCCCGATATCCGGCTTTATCGGGAACTCGAGCATGCTGCTGGTGCTGGTTTTCGGGGGACGTCTGACGATATCCGGAGCTATTACGGCGGGGGATTTAGTCGCATTTATAAGCTACCTTTTCATAATGACCTGGCCGATGATGGCTATGGGGTGGGTGGCGGATCTGTTTCAACGCGGTATTACATCGCTTTCCCGGATAGAGGCCGTTATGAACGTTGAACCTTCTCTTTTTGAACGGGAGGGTGCGCCTTCTGTGTCGATTATCCGAGGCGAAATCCGGGTGAGAGACCTATCCTTCAGGTACTCCGGGCAATCCGGTCTGAGTCTCGATGGAATAGACCTCCGGATCCCGGGGGGAATGTTCCTCGGGATTGTAGGCCGGACCGGGGCAGGGAAAACCACATTATGTAATCTGCTGGCGCGGCTTTTTGATGTCCCGGACGGGCGCCTCTTTTTCGATGGTTTCGACGTGAATTCCATTTCGATTAATTCGGTGAGAAGCGCAATTGCATACGTGCCTCAGGATGTGGGTCTGTTCTCCGATACTATAGCTTTCAACATCGCTTTCGGTTCGCCCGAAGCTTCCATCGACCAGATCGAAAAGGTTGCCAAGGCTGCCGCCATTCATGACGAGATAGCCGCCATGCCGCAAGGATATGAAACGAGAATAGGGGAGAAGGGAATAAAACTTTCCGGCGGCCAGCGGCAGAGAATTGCCATAGCGCGGGCGCTCCTTTTGAACCGGCCGGTAATTATGATTGACGATGGTCTTTCGGCAGTGGACATGGAAACCGAGCACGCGATAATCCGCTCTATTGCCTCTTACCTTGAAGGGCGTACCTGCATAGTCGTGTCCCACCGGATAGCGCCTCTGGCAGATGCCGGCGAAATAGTGGTAATGGAAAAAGGGCGGGTTGTGGACCAGGGACCGCACGGGGAATTAGTCGTGCGAAACGATTTCTATTCAAGCATTTACAGGCATCAAACTTTGAGTGGGTTTGCTGAAGACAGTGTTGCCGGCGGTGAACAATGAATCACGATCAGGAAATCCTGGATGACGAGCAAATACGCTACCTCGGCGACTTCAAACTGTGGGGACGGCTCCTCCAATTCATAGTTCCCCAGTGGAAGTGGGTCCTAACGGCCGTTAGCCTCGCCTTTATCATTACCGGCGCCAGCCTTATGTGGCCAAGACTCGTCCAATTGGCCATCGACAAGTATATCCTGAACAATTCCCTGCCCGTCGACGAGCGGATGAACGGGGTGACCCGGATCGCTTTCCTTTTTCTGGGTGTTATCTCAGTAGGGTTTGTGGCGAATTTTTTCCAGGTTATCGCCCTCGAATGGGCCGGCCAAAAAATCATGCATTCTTTGCGCCAGAGTCTGTTCAAGCACGTCGTCCATCTGAACCTCTCGTTTTTCAGCGCCAACAGGGTGGGAAGGCTGGTTACCCGGCACACAAACGATATCCAGAACATGTATGAGATGTTCACATCGGTCATCATCACTCTTTTCAATGAAGGAGTCAGGCTCATCGGCATCCTTTTGGTCCTGTTCTGGATGGATTGGAGACTTTCGCTCCTCCTTGCTCTCACTTTTCCGCTGATGATCGTTGTAACGCTGACTTTCGGCAAGCTGAGCCGGCAGGCTTTTCGCGGAATACGCGCTCACCTTGCTGGAATTAACGCGTTTTTGCAGGAAGCGGTCTCGGGGATATCGGTCATTCAGCTTTTTCTGCGCGAAAAAGACGTGCGGGAGCGTTTCTCACGCTTGAACGGAAAATATTTTCAAGCAGCGATGTACCAGGTTCGGGTATTCGGTATTTTTGTGCCCTTGATCGAAGTCATGAGTTCGGTTTCGCTTGCTCTGATAATATGGTACGGCGGGGGCCTGGTCCTGAGAAACTACATGACGATAGGAATTCTCACCGCCTTCATTTCCTACATGCGGCTTTTCTTCCAGCCCATCAGGGAGTTTTCTCAAAAATACACGATAGTGCAGTCCGCGATGACCTCGGCAGAGAGGATTTTCCAACTGCTGGAAGAAAAGGATTACACGCCGCAGGGTATCGATCCGGTAAGCGTTGGCGAAATCAGGGGGTATATCGAATTTCGCAACGTCGTTTTTTCCTATGAGGCCGGCCGCCGGTCCTGAGAAACATTTCCTTCGAAGTGAAGCCGGGCCGGACTCTTGCCATTATCGGGGCAACCGGATCAGGAAAGACAACGATCATAAATCTGCTGGAAAGGTTCTACGACCCGCAGGAGGGGAAGATAATGCTGGACGGCGTGGATATCCGCAGTCTGGAGCCACACTTGTTGCGGGAGCACATCGGGCTCGTGATGCAGGATATTTTCATAGTGCCGGGATCGATGAGAGAGAACATACTGCTGGACCGTGAGCTGTCCGAATCCGAGATTGGCCGAATCGTGCAGCTCTCGCAATTGGAAAGCGTGGTGCAAAGCCTTCCTCAGGGACTCGACACAAGAATAGGGGAGGGCGGCATGGATCTGTCGGCAGGTCAGAAACAACTGCTGGCTTTTGCTCGGGTTCTGGCTCGGGACCCTAAGATCCTCATCCTGGACGAGGCAACTTCAAATGTGGATACAGAAACCGAAATGCTGATCGAGCAGGCAATCAGGGCGCTCATGACAAACCGGACGAGCGTCATAATCGCTCATCGGCTGTCCACGATCAGACGGGCAGATCATATCATTATCATGGAGCGGGGACGCATAGTTGAGCAGGGCAGCCACGAAATCCTTATGGAAAAGGCCGGCCTTTACCATCACCTCCAGATGCTCCAGAACGGCGCAGCCTTCCCACAAGATCAGGCACGTTACGGCTCATGAGAGAAACGTCGAAATCGCCTAAGCCTCTGCGGCCACCCGCCTCTGGCCATGGACAGATCAGGGATAGCGTCCAGATAGATCCCGCCTGTGCCGCCGCCGAAGGCAGCGGCGATCCCGGCTGGCGGTCCCACCGCCCTATTTCCAACTCAGAACGTCCGCGTTTTCTCCGTCCCCGCCTTCCTGCCCGTCGGCTCCAAGCGAAACCAGATCGTAATCACCGTGCTGTCCGGGGCAGGCGTAAATATAGGGCCTTCCCCACGGGTCGTTGGGGACTTCTTTTCGAAGGTATGGGCCGTCCCAGAGATCGACGCCCGGATTTACGCGAAGGGCTTGCAAACCTTCAGCGCTTGATGGATACCTTCCCACGCTGAGCCTGAACGAATCCAATGCAGTGCCGAACATTTCTATCTGGGTTTTTGCAGCTTTCTGCTTGGATGAGCCGATGTGCTTGAAAAAGTCGGTTCCAACGAAGGCGGCAAGCAGGCTGAGAATAACCATTACCACCAGCAGCTCTATAAGGGTGAAGCCTTTTCGTGAGCAGATGCGATTTCCCTGACTACAGTTTGCGTTTGCGCGAAACATAAGGTTGCCACTCCGTTATGGGTTTAGATGAAACGCCCTTCAAGCGTTGAAACGGGCACTGCCGAAAAAACAAATTTTGCAAAGATTAACCGTATCTTGAAACGGTGTCAATCGGGCAAAAATCGGGCGCAACTCTTGTATCGAAAACGAATCGCAAACGGCCGGTTTTAGGTTCCTTCTGTTCACTGATCACTGGTCACTGGTCACTGTTCACCGCATTTCTCGGTTCGGCCACCGCAAGAGAGTCGACCGTCAAACCAGTCGACTCGCCCCGCAAAAAAAGAGTCCCGTCATCTCCGACTGAAAGCGGCGCTCTATACTGTCTTTTGAATTCCAGGATGAATCTTTCCTCGATCAACCTGGCGATAACCCTCTCGCCGTTTGGGAGGCAATAGTTCTGGCCGTCGATCAGGATCATGAAACCTCCTGTTTTGATTGTGCGCGCAAAAATTCGGCAAATTGCGAAAGCTCAAAAGAGCGGGCGAAAGTTTCCCCTGGCCTTCTCATAAGGCGTTCATCGTTCATCATTCATCATTCCATGATACACCTGTTTGGTTGCCGGGCAAAGGAAACGATAATGCTGGGAAACGACAGCGAAACGGTAATGCGGCCGGTCGGACAATCGACCCAATATTCAAATAGATAGTGATAAGTTATGGTTTACATATCAAACGACCATGATTATCTTCTTTACAATTTTGGCGTACCGAAGAGGTGCGACTTTGGAGGAAGAGATGATGAACGATGTGGGAAGTATCATGGATAACCCGGGGGCAGGGCCTTTCGAGGTGAATGTTGAGGCCCCCAACAGACCGGTAGAGTCCTTTTCGGTTGAGCGGACTCAAACTGCGGCCAAGGCCGGGGAACCACAGGAAGCGGCTCAAAAGCAAGGCGATGAAAAGCTCGATCTCTTGATGAAAAATATAAAGGAATTCATTCGAAATATCGACGTTAATTCGCTGTAACCGCCCCGATTCTCACTAGGTGAGCCAACTGCTTTGGATCTGCAGGCCTTCGAAAATCCCCTTTTGCATATCATCTTTGTGAGAGGGGATTTTTTGTGCCCTGAGCTTGCCTATAAGTATCAACTACATATCGTCGCCTGGCCGGCTGATGAAAAAAAGGGCAATTTCCCTCTGTGCGTCTGCGCCTCTGCGGTGGATTTTCCGCTTCGTGCTCCCCGCTTCCTGCTTCCTTGTGGAATCTCGTTGATTTCCTCGGTCGTAATTGATAACAGTGCGTGCTTTGGATATAAAAAACTTCAGGAGACTGAAACCTGAAAAGCGTCTTGTTTAGAGGGAAGTTTGCGTAATGAAAATGAAGGCCCTCAAATCTTTTGCAGTTGGTCTTGTCGGCTTGGTCTTTGTCTTCAACTGTTTGGCCGCTCCCATTCAGGCTCCCGGTGAGCTGGAACAGCCAAAAGACAGGGTCTTTGGCGACTGGTTGGTTACACAGCTCAGCGCAGAACCTGCAACCCTGAACCCGATCACTGCGACCGACGCATTCGCGGGAGAGATCAATGGCTATATCTACGAAAGTCTTATCAAAAGAGATCCGAAGTCGATGGAATTCGTGCCATCTCTTGCGGAAAGGTGGGAGATTTCGGCCGACCACCTCATGTACACTTTCCACCTGAAAAAGAACATAAAGTGGAGTGACGGGTATCCCTTCACGGCAAAGGACATCGTTTTTTCTTTCAACCGCATAATGGACCCAAAAGTCGACGCAGCCCACTTGCGTAATTATTACCAGGATATTGAACGCCTGGAAATGGTGGACGATTACACGATACGCTATCATTACAGGGTACCTTATTTCCGGGCGCTGACTATCTGTGGTGACATAACCATCGTTCCTGCGCACCTCTTTAAGGAAGGCGAAAACTTTAACGAGCACCGGATCGGACGAAATCCGGTCGGCACTGGTCCTTACAAGCTTCTGCACTGGGAGACGGGAAAAGAAATCGTTCTCGTTCGAAACGAAGATTACTGGGGTCAAAAACCGGGTCTTGACCGCGTTATTTTCAAAATTATCACCGAATCGACGGTCGCTCTTCAGGTGCTGAAACAGGGCGGCCTGGATGAAATGAGCCTGAGGCCGATTCAATGGGAGAAGCAGACCGAGAGCAAACGGTTTGAGGAAAATTTCCGAAAGATCAGCTATTATGCGCCCAGTTTTTCATATATCGGCTGGAATATGCGAAAGCCCATTTTCTCGGACAAGCGGGTCCGTCAGGCAATGACCATGCTTGTGGACCGGGAGCTTTTCCTGAAAAAAATTCTGTTCGGGCTTGGGACTGTAATTTCAGGACCTTTTTACATAAAGAGTCCGGAATACGATCAAGATCTCAAGCCTTATCCGTATGACCCGAAAGCTGCCCTGGCGCTGCTGAAATCGGCCGGGTGGGAATACCGGAACGGACAGGATTTTCTTACAAGAGATGGTGCGCCCTTCGAATTCGAGTTCCTGATTCCGGCCAGCCGTCAGACCGCCGAGCAAATTGCAACCATGCTTCAGGAGAACCTGAAAGAGATCGGCATTAAGATGTCGATCCGCCAGTTGGAATGGGCTGTTTTCGTCCAGAAGATCGAGGAGCATAATTTCGATGCCTGTAGCTTGGGTTGGCAACTTGGTTGGGAATCGGATCCTTACCAGATATGGCATTCTTCACAGGCGGTCGAAAAGGGCTCGAATTTTGTCGGATTTAAAAATGAGGAAGCCGACAAATTGATGGAGAATGCGCGAAAGGAATTCGATCCTCAGAAAAGATTTGAAATGTACCACAGGTTTCAACAAATCATATATGACGAACAGCCGTACACTTTTTTATTTACACTCAAAGCTCTTGAGACGGTTTCGAGACGGTTTGAAAATGTCGAGGTTTACCCCATGGGGACCGCGTCGCTGTACTGGTGGGTGCCGAAAGTGGCCCAGAAATACTAGAATCAGTAGCGGGAAGCGGGAAGCGAAAGGCGGTTTTTCTCCCTGCTCCTTGCTCCCCGCTTCCATGATTAATTAAGGCGTGCTTGCGATGGACAATTTCCAAAAGTCCCTGAATAACATGTTCGTGGCGCAGGGTCTTGACCGTGCGCACAATCGGCGCAAAGACCCGGACTGGGTTGCACGGCAGATGCGCGACCCCGGGGCATTTTTCGTGCTCGTGCGGCAATCGAGGGTTCTCGTTTCCGAAGGCGAGGCCCCCCAGCCTGTTCTTCTGGAGTGGAAACAGTTGGAAGGGAATGCTTCAGCAGATTCCACTTTTTTCCTTGGCGAGGAGAACGGCCATTCTTATTTTGCTGTTGACCTGGATGAAAAAGCCCCCGGCGCTTTTGGCCGTGCGGGGCGGTTTCGGGACCTGCGTGCCGTTGCGCCATTGCTTTCACGAAAAGATGGCGCGCTGCTCGCTTATGCCAAAACCCTGGCGTACTGGCATAAGCGCAATAGTTTTTGCGGCGCGTGCGGAGGAAGAAACGAAATCAGGGAAGGCGGGCACTGCCGCGCCTGCGTGAATCCACAGTGCGGGGTTGTGCATTTCCCGCGCACTGATCCGGCCATAATCGTTCTGATACAGTTGGGTGAAAAATGCCTGCTTGGAAGGCAGCAGATATGGCCCGAGCGAATGTACTCAGTTTTGGCGGGATTTGTTGAGCCGGGCGAGAGCGCCGAAGGTTCAGTTGCGCGCGAGGTCTTTGAAGAGGTCGGGGTTCGTGTGAAAAACATCCGGTATCATTCCTCGCAGCCGTGGCCCTTTCCCTGTTCGCTTATGCTGGGATTTACGGCTGAAGCCGAAGATGGCGGGATAAGCCTTGGAGATCAAGAACTGGAGGACGCGCGCTGGTTTGGCCGCCGCGAACTGCTTGAAACCCTTGAAAATGGCGAAGTAAAGCTGCCCTCGACGATTTCGATTGCCAATCGGCTGATCGAGGACTGGTTCGACGCCGAAAGCCCGTTCTGTTTGCGTGACATTGCGGGCCAAGGCTTTGTGATTCGAAAAGAGGAATAAGGGACCGATTACACATTGAGGAATTGAGGAATTAAATCTCTAAATCCCTCAATCCCTCACACAAGGATGACGTCGCCCTAAATGAAAGCCTATCTGATCAAGAGGCTCCTCCAGATCATTCCGACCCTTCTGGGGATAACTTTTATTACTTTCGTCATTATCCAACTGGCGCCCGGAAATCCGGCGTTGCTCAAACTCCAGATGGGAAAAGGGGAGGGGGGGACGCTCGGTGATAAGGCTTTTTCCGAGCAGATAATCCAGCAGACAAAAGAACTCTACGGGTTGGACAAGCCCTTGTACGTCCAATACTACCGGTGGGTAAGACGCATCTTTACCCTCGATTTCGGGTTTTCCTACAAAGACCACCGTAAGGTGTGGGACAAGATTTCCGAACGGCTGCCGATAACGCTTCTACTCAACATAATCTCGATCTTTCTGGTCTATCTGATCGCCATACCCTTCGGCATTTATTCCTCGACTCATGAGGGGTCGGTTTCGGATAATATTTTGACGGTAGGCTTTTTCATCCTCTATTCACTTCCGAGTTTCTGGGTCGCGATGATTCTCATAATGCTCCTGGGAGGGGGAGATTTCTGGGACGTCTTTCCTGTCTACGGCATATCGTCCATAGGCAGCGAAACGATGAGCCTGCTGCCCCGGCTGGTAGACCTGATGTGGCACCTGGTGCTTCCGGTTGCGTGTCTTACCTACGGAGGTCTTGCTTACCTTTCAAGACTGACGCGGGCGAGTATGCTCGAGGTCATCCGGGAAGACTACGTAAGAACGGCGAGGGCAAAAGGTCTGAGCGAACGTGTGGTGATCTTCAAACACGCCTTCCGAAACGCTCTACTCCCGCTTATAACGCTTCTTGCCTTTCTGTTGCCATCCATGTTCGGAGGTAGCGTGATCATAGAAAGCATTTTCTCGGTCCCGGGAATGGGGCAGCTTGGGTTCGAGGCGGTCCTCAGCCGCGACTACCCGGTTATAATGGCGATAACCGCGATTTCGGCACTGTTGACTCTGATTGGACTGCTGATTTCCGATATTCTGTATGCAGCGCTCGATCCGCGGATCAAGCTGGAATAAATTTCGTTGAACTGGTTTTGAACAATGACCGAGCCGGCAAAAACACTGGATTTTCAAATTCCGGAAACGCAATCAGAGGTCAAAGGGGAGGTCCCCAATACCTACTGGAAAATGGTGAGCTATCATTTCAAAAAGAGGAAACTGGCGGTCTTTGGGTTGTGGATAACTATATTTTTGTTTTTTGTCGCCATTTTTGCCCCTTTGCTCGCTAACGACAAGCCTATCGTGTTTTATCACCAGGGCAACGTCTATTTTCCCGTTTTTTCCGGCGCCGACAAGGTTGGTTCGTTTGTTTGGAGGGACATGAAGAAAAAAGCTCCCTTCGTTTACCAGCACGTTACCGGAAAAGAAAATGCGATAGCGATATGGCCCTTGGTGAAATATTCACCTACCGAATACAATCTGCTTGAGTACCTTTCTCCCCCGAATGCCAGGCACTGGTTCGGCACCGATGACAGCGGCCGCGACGTGCTGAGCAGAATGATTTACGGCGCGAAGATTTCTCTAAAAGTGGGTTTCGTTGCCGTAGGAATAGCGCTGATCATCGGGATATGGCTGGGAGCAATGGCGGGTTATTTCGGCGGATGGACCGACATAGTGATCAGCCGCGCAATCGAGATCATGCTCACGATTCCGACATTTTTCCTGATCATCGCTATAATCGCGGTAAAGGGATCCAGCATATACAATATCATGGCGGTAATCGGCCTGACAGGATGGATGGGCATTGCGAGGTTCGTGCGCGCGGAATTTCTCAAGCTCAAACGACTCGACTTCATTATGGCGCTAAGGGCTCTTGGCGCTTCGCACAAGCGTATAATTTTTCTGCACATGCTGCCGAATGCGATGGCCCCGGTCCTGGTCTCGGCGGTATTCGGAATTGCGGGAGCTATCCTCACGGAGTCGAGCTTGAGTTTCCTGGGGTTTGGCGTGCAGCCGCCGACACCGAGTTGGGGCCAAATTCTTTCACAGAGCCGTGCCTATATTGAATTTGCATGGTGGCTGACCGTCTTCCCCGGGTTTGCGATATTCATCAGCATCACCTCCTACAACCTTGTCGGTGAAGGACTTCGAGACGCCATGGACCCGAAACTGTTCCGATAGGCACGGGCACTTTTTACTTTCTACTTCAGCAGGCTGCTATGCTCCAGTTGCACATTGGAGACGAGAGCGGGATACTTACCGTCAGCAAGCTTAACCAGCAGGTAAAGGCTCTGCTGGAGGACAGGTTCCCGTTTGTCTGGGTTAAAGGTGAGATCTCTAATTTTCGGGTCCCGGCCTCGGGACATTTTTATTTTACGCTCAAGGATTCGCAGAGCCAGATCAATGCGGTCTTTTTTCGAGCCCAGAACCGGTTTCTCCGGTTTCTTCCCGAATCGGGAATGCAGGTCATTTGCCAGGCCCGTCTGAGCGTCTATGAACCCAGGGGCGAATACCAGTTAATCGTGGAGGTCATGGAGCCTCTTGGGGTCGGCGATCTGCAGCTCGCTTTCGAAGCCTTGAAAAAGAAGCTCGAGGCCGAAGGTCTGTTCGACCCGGCCCGAAAGAAAGTCCTCCCGCTTTGCCCTCAGAATGTCTGCCTCATTACTTCGAAGAGCGGCGCTGCAATCAGGGACATCCTAAAGGTGCTGGAGAGAAGCCCTTACCCTGTCTCGGTCACACTTTTTCCTGTGACGGTGCAGGGCCCCGAGGCCCGTCTCGAAATTGCCGAAGCTATTGAATCGGCCAACATGCTCACCTGGCGGCACGAGTGGGATGTTGTGATTGTCGGGCGCGGTGGGGGAAGCATGGAAGACCTGTGGGCATTTAACGAGGAGATTGTCGCGCGGGCTATTTCGGCGTCTTCGATTCCGGTAATTTCGGCGGTCGGCCATGAAATTGATTTTACAATAGCGGATATGGCTGCGGACCTGCGAATGCCTACGCCTACCGGTGCGGCCGAATGGGTGGTAAAGAAGCTCGAACAGTTCCATCATGACCTGCATGGGGGCAGGGACCGGTTGGTCCAGGTTATAAAGGCAAGACTCGATAATCTGGGCTTGAGGCTCAAATACCTGGGGAGCCGGATAACGCATCCCAAGAGGCGCCTCGAGAATCTGAGGCTTACTCTCGATGATCGTCTGGAACGCCTCACTCTCGCCATCGAGAGACGTCTTGAGAGGATGCGCGTTTCGCATAGTCATCTGGGCGGCAGGCTGCTGTATCTGAATCCCGAGGCGGGCATCCAGAAGGGCCGGGCGGAGCTGAACCGCCTGTGCAAAGAGCTTATACTCCATCATCACCTGATTTTAGACGGATACCGGCTCAAGTATGAGCATAACGTCTCGCGGTTGGAGGCCCTTAGTCCGCTTTCAGTTCTTTTACGCGGGTATTCGATTACGAGTCGAATCGCGGATGGGAAAGTGCTCAGGAGCTACACCGAAACCGGGCCTGGAGATCGTGTTGTTGTGAGGCTTGCCGACGGCCGGCTGGAGTGTATGGTCGATAAGGCCGAAAACGTTGAGACCGATAAGGCCCCCCGCTGAAAGCCCCGTCTCTGGTCATAGACAGGTCAGGAAGAGCGTCGAGTATGAGCGGGGAGCCTTCCCGCGATACGCGAAGTACATCGCTAAGGGAGGCTGCCTGTCGGCGCTTCAGTTTTTGCAGCGACGCAAGGCGCGCCAAGCGTGAACTTGACATCTCTGACGCTTCACTTATGACGTGCTATAAATCGGGCTTGCCTTTAAACGCGCGCCACAGAAGGCAGTACCGTGTCAAACGGCTTTGCGTTTAACACGGGTATACACGAATGCAATGGTGTTTTTTTCACTTTAGTGTTGCTAACAAATCTGTCATACGAGGAAGGGTGACCGCGTGGCCAAGAAAAAAAGCGATCTGTTTGAAGAGGCTCTGAAAAAGCTTCAGGATCTAGTGGAAAAGCTGGAGAAGGGAGACTTGCCCCTGGAAGAGGCAATGGAATGTTTCTCCGAGGGGATTCGAACGGCGCAGTTTTGCCACAAGAAACTCGAAGAAGCCGAAAACAAGGTTCAGATGCTCCTTAAAGACCAGCAGGGCGGATGGGAATCCGCGCCTTTCGAGGCTGTCGAGAAGAACCCGGCGGAGAAGGGGTAATAACAAGTTGCGTTCAAAGAATATTACCTCCAACATCTCGAATACATGCGTTTGAATCCGTACAAACATCAATTGGTAAATGATGAAAATGAGCCATGGCGATGGTGGTTCGTGCATGAAAAGCCTTTTGCGTGATACGAAGAAGTATTTGTAGGTGGAAGTTATTGCTTGTCCATGTTATATTTCGTTGTTTATTTAGAAAGTTAACCTCTACTCTGGGCTTCTATGGGTGAATTCGACCTGAAAACTTATTTAAGCCGGCGAAAGCAGCTTGTTGAGGCCGCGCTGGAGAAGATTTTTCCCGTCGGCTCCGGGCTTCAAAAGAAAGTAATCGAAGCTGCCCACTATAGTCTGTTTGCCGGGGGAAAGAGGCTGCGTCCGATCCTTTGCCTGGCCGCTGCGGAAGTGGTGGGGAGTGATGTTGAGCCGGTCCTTCCGGCTGCCTGCGCCCTCGAGATGATTCACACGTATTCTTTGATCCATGACGACCTGCCCGCAATGGACAACGACGATTTCAGGCGAGGGGTTCCTACTAACCACAAAGTATTCGGAGACACGATCGCCATTTTGGCGGGAGATGCTCTTTTGACGGAAGCTTTTGAATATTTCGCGCTCAGCGGTGTGAGTCCGGACAAAATAATCGAAGTAATCCGGATTGCCGTCAAGGCGGCCGGCTACAGGGGAATGATAGGAGGACAGGCAATCGATCTGGAATGTGAGAACCAGAAGGTGGACCTGGCCACAGTTGAGTACATGCACATTCATAAAACGGGAGCTTTGCTTTCGGCCTCACTTGAGATCGGGGCCGTCCTTGGTGGTGGGGACCAGGTTCAGACAAGGGCGCTAAAGAATTACGGACATCACATCGGGCTTGCGTTTCAGATTACTGACGATCTTCTTGACGTTGAGGGAGACCCCGCGCTGATGGGCAAAACACCTGGATCGGACGCCGCCAAAAACAAAATGACTTATCCCGCCCTGCTGGGCATTGCCCACTCCAGGGATGCGGCAAGGGAGCATGTAGAGAGTTCCCTCGATGCGCTGGCGGGTTTCGACGAAAGAGCTGAACCGTTGCGGGCCATCGCGAGGTACTTGTTGGTGCGTAGAGGATAATTCGGGTAAAATATCTTGACTTATATCCGGATTTTTCATTAATTGGCTGAGATTAGGAATAAATCAAATTAGAGGGGCTAAATTGAAAAAGAAAACGATAGGTGAAGGGCATCTTTCCTGTATCGAAACCCCCTGTCAATTGAAAAACCTATCTTATGCACAACTTCTCGATTTGGCTGAGGAAATCCGCGCTCGAATTATAGGCGTCGTTGCCGAAAACGGCGGACACCTTGCTCCCAGTCTCGGTGTAGTGGAACTGACAATAGCCCTTCATTACGTATTCGATGCTGCGCATGACCGTTTCATATGGGACGTTGGCCATCAGGCTTATGCACACAAGCTTTTGACCGGCCGCCAAAAGGAATTTGGTTCCCTGCGCCAGTACGGCGGAATATGTGGTTTCCCGAAGCGCTCCGAGAGTCAGTATGATGCTTTCGGGACAGGCCATTCCAGCACTTCGATTTCGGCGGCCTTGGGTATCTCGGTTGCCAATCATCTTAAGGGAAGCCAGTCTCGGGCGATCGCCGTGATCGGTGACGGCAGCATGACCGGAGGAATGGCTTTCGAGGGACTCAATAACGCCGGTGACCTTGCCAGAAACCTCATCGTGGTCCTCAACGACAACGAGATGTCGATTTCTCCCAATGTTGGCGCTCTTTCTTCATTTCTGAGCCGCAAGCTTTCGGGAAAGACGTTGATGTACCTGAAGCGGGAGATGGAGGATTTCCTCAAATCGATCCCCGGAATCGGCCCGAATATTCTCCAGGTGTTGAGACGCAGCGTTTATTCGCTGATAAGCTTTTTTACCCCCGGGATGCTGTTCCAGGCCCTCGAGTTTCAGTATATCGGGCCTATAAACGGGCATCGTCTCGACAAGTTGATAGAGACATTCGAACTGGCGCGCAATGTGGAAGGTCCTGTTCTGATTCATGTGCTCACCCAAAAAGGGAAGGGCTACGGGCCTGCTGAAAAAGACCCCACGAGATTTCACGGGGTAGGGGCCTTCGATATAGCGACCGGCAAGAGCGTTAACTCCTCCGGCATCTCCTATACCAAAATTTTCGGTAGGGCGATGAAGAAGCTGGCTGAGACCAACCCGAAATTGATCGGCATTACGGCCGCAATGATCGAGGGCACCGGGCTCGACTGCTTCGCCCAGACCTTTCCCGAGAGGTTTTTCGACGTCGGCATCGCGGAACAGCATGCTGTAACTTTTGCGGCCGGCCTTGCCACGGAGGGCTTCAAGCCTGTGGTGGCCATCTACTCTACTTTTCTCCAGCGAGCTTATGACCAGATTTTGCAAGATGTATGCCTTCAGAACCTTCCGGTGGTCTTTTCGATGGACCGCGCCGGACTGGTGGGCGAAGACGGACCAACGCACCATGGGCTGTTCGACCTGTCGTATCTGCGGTCTATGCCGAATATGGTAGTGATGGCCCCAAAGGATGAAAACGAGCTTCAGCATATGTTGAAGACGGCGGTCGAGCACGACGGCCCGATTGCCGTGCGATATCCTAGAGGAAACGTGATCGGTGTTAAGCTCGATGACGAACTCAGGTCACTTGAGATCGGGAAGGGCGAATTGCTGAGGCCCGGCAAAGATTTGGCCATAGTGGCCGTAGGGGCCACCGTGCAGAGTGCAATTGAAGCCGCTGAACGGCTTGCTTCGGAGGGGATCGAAGCTGCTGTCATTAATGCCCGGTTTGTCAAGCCCCTTGACCGTGAATTGATCATGACCTGGGCTGAGAATACAGGCAGGGTTATCACCGTTGAAGAGGGCACACTCCAGGGTGGCTTTGGAAGCGCGGTATTGGAAATGTTCGAGGAAGAATCTTTTTTCCCTAAGGCGTTAAAACGTTTGGGTGTATCGGATTGTTTTGTTCCTCATGGAAGCCAGACTATACTGAGAAATCTCTGTGGAATCGACGCCGACGCCATTGAGAGCGCTGCCCATAAATTGTTAGATGTCAGTCATGGCCAAATTCTCCGAGCGATTGGACAAACTGCTCGTCGATAAAGGTTTTGCTCCTACTCGCGAACGTGCTCAGTCGCTTGTTCTGGCTGCAAAAGTCCTCGTAAACGGCCGGATTCTGACCAAGTCCGGACATAAAGTTCCCGAAGATTCAGAGATCAGCATTATCGCAGACGCAATCCCGTACGTCAGCCGGGGCGGCCTGAAGCTCGAACATGCGATTCGAGCGTTTTCAATCGAGGTTTCCGGCCGGATTGCTATGGATGCTGGCTCTTCAACTGGGGGTTTTACCGATTGTCTGCTCTCATTCGGAGCACGCAGGGTTTATGCCGTTGATGTCGGATACGGCCAGCTTGCGCTCAAACTGAGAAACGATTCCCGTGTGATCGTGCTTGAAAGAAAAAACATCCGGTACCTGCCTGCCGAACTCGTGCCCGAGCCTGTCCAGATAGCCACCATCGACACATCTTTCATCTCCCTCAAATTGGTGATTCCACCTGTGCTGAATTTTCTGGAAGCCGAAGCCGTGCTCGTCGCACTCATAAAACCGCAGTTCGAAGCAGGCCGCGAGCAGGCCTCGAAGGGCGCGGGAGTTATTCGGGACCCGCGAATACACGAAGAGGTATGCGATGCAATTGCGAAATTTACTGCCGGGCTTGGATTGGAGGTGGTTGGAATAATTCCATCCCCTATATTGGGGCCCAAGGGAAACCGGGAATTCCTGATGGCGGCGGTTGCGCACAAACATGGGTAAAAACGGTATGCGCATTCATTTGGTATTCGTCGGCAAGACGGCCTTTCGCGACATCGAGTCGGCCATAGATCGTTACGTGGAAAGACTTCGGCACTACTGTCCGGTGGAGATTCACCACATAAAGGCGGAGAAGATCACAACGACGGTTGGGGATAGGCTCGTCCGTGAGCGCGAGAGCGAGCGTATCCTGAAACTGGCGGGACGCAAGGGACATCTGATCGTGTGGGACCAGAAAGGCCGCGAACTCGATTCCCCCGGGCTCTCAAAGCTGATGGACAAACTGAGCGCCTCGGCAATACCGGACCTCTGGATGGCGGTGGGAGGACCGGTCGGGCTGTCCTCTCAATTGGTGCAAAGCGCCCATGACGTGCTCTCTTTGTCGAAGATGACTCTTCCCCACGACCTCGCGCGCCTGATGCTCGTTGAGCAGCTCTATCGCGCTTTGACGATTATAAAAGGTGAGCCCTACAATAGATAGGCCAAGGTGTGGCGACGGCCAAGAGCAAAAGCTGTGGCGATTCCCGAATACCTAGGGGCTTCTTATGCGTTAAACGGCGACAACTTCGGTGACCTCGGGAATTTCCTGCTTAATGATTCTTTCGATACCCGATTTCAAAGTCATCTGGCTCATGGGGCAACCTCGGCAGGCGCCGGTCAGCCGAACTTTGACTACTGAACCTTCTACCTCTATCAGCTCAACGCTTCCGCCATCTCTTTCCAGCATGGGTCTTATCTTGGCAAGCGCTTGCTCGACTTTCTCACGCATCTGTTTCCTCCAGTCAGAATGATTGTCAGCATCGAAGCATAACGGCGCAAGATAACATATAAGAGAAGAAGGGAAAACAAAATCCTCCTAAGTTATAGACTATATATAAATAATGGCCCTTCTGGGAATGGAATTGAAATTTAGTATTGTTTTCAGTAGAATGCGGGCCTGTTAAAAAATATCGGTGTTTTGCGGAGTCATCAGGAGGCTAGCCATATGGCGGATTATCAGCTTTTAGAGCGTATTTCACGCGAACAGCTCGATAAGTGTGTCGAGCACCTGGCACACCGGATAAACTGTGACTATAAGGGCAAAAATCTTGTCCTGGTCGGTATTCTTAATGGGGCATTTATTTTTATGGCCGATCTGGCAAGGCGTCTTGACGTTCCCCTCAAACTGGACTTCGTTAGGTTGGCCAGCTACGGGGATAAGACGCAGACTTGTGGAAATGTCAGGATCACAAAGGACTTAGAACTTCCCTTACAGGGATGCCATGTGCTGGTCGTCGAAGACATAGTTGATTCCGGTCTCACTCTGAAGTGGCTGCTGGATCATGTTTCGAGCTTGTGCCCTGAATCCGTGAAAGTATGCGCTCTTTTGGATAAACTTGAGCGCCGTGAAGTCGAGGTTCACATCGATTATGTGGGCATGACGGTGACTGGCGGCTTCCTGGTCGGCTACGGACTGGATTATTCCGAGAAACACCGGAACCTGCCCGCCATTTATGAAGTTGTGTTCGACAAGACCGTCTCGGGACAATATTCGTCTGCGGAAGGAAAATGATACATGCCCACAATGGTGATAACCTGTGAGTCCTGTGGAGCAAGGTTCCGACTCGATTCCGAAAAACTCGACAAACCTCGAAACAAGGTGAGGTGTTCCAAATGTAAGCATATATTCGTAGTCGAACGGCCCGAGGAAGACGGCCTCATTCATATTGAAATATCCGATGAGGAAAGCGATTTCATTCCCGGGACCATTACTGAGGAGATTGGTAGGACCGTAGCGCCGGAGAAAAGGGAAGGGGCGTCTTTAAAGAAAAAGGTATTGCTTGCCGGACTTGCAGCAGTCCTGATATTTGTCATAGTCGCTTTGGTTTTATGGTCAGGCGGTTCGTTTCCGCCTTTCACGGGCAAGAACCCTGCCACAGGGCCTCCAAAGCCTGTCGTAACGATCACTGACAGCGTGCAGGCCTACTACCTGGAAAACGTGCACTCCGGTCAGGTGCTGGTAATCGAGGGCGAAGTGCTCAACGAATCCAGCACGCCGGTGAGTTTCGTAATGATCGAAGGAAAACTATTCAACAGCAAGGATACGGTCGCACAAATCCAGCGCTGCTATGTGGGTAATTCTTTCACGCGCAATGAAGTGACTAACCTCAACCTTTCCGAAATCCAAGAAAGAATGATGAACCGGGAAGGCAAAAACCTCAAAAATGTCCGGATTCCTCCGGCCGGCAAGGCGCCTTTCATGCTCGTTTTCCATAATCTTCCTGAGGTGAGCACCCTCAGCAACTACAGTGTAAATGTCATCAGTTCGAAATCTGACTAATTGAAAGGCCTTTTCAGACTCCTTTCTTGTTTTTAAGCCAACTTATTGAACTAACGAAAGGAATTGACAAAGACGCTGTTTAAGTGTAAAAAGGGCCTTGTCCAAGCTCCTGAAAAAATAGGTAAAAAATTATTTCCGAAAGGTCTCGATCATGCTGGATGTGAAATTCGTCCGAGAAAATATTGAACTCGTGCGACAGATGCTGAAGAGCCGCCAGTCTGACGTGGACCTTGAGCGCTTTGGGGCACTCGATGAAACAAGGCGGTGCATTTTGGTCGATGTGGAGCATAAAAAGCACCGGCGAAATGTTGCATCCGAGGAAATATCGAAACTAAAGAAAGAGAAAAAAGACGCATCGGTTCTCGTGGAGGAAATGAAGGAACTAGGCGGGCAAATCAAAGTACTCGATGAGCAGCTTGGCGAAGTGGAGGAAAAGTTCAGGGACCTTCTTCTCACCATTCCGAACATACCTGACAGCTCGGTGCCCGTCGGCAAAGATGAGAAAGACAACAGGGAAATCCGCACCTGGGGGGAAAAACCGGCTTTCGATTTCAAGCCTAAGGCTCACTGGGAAATCGGAGAGGGGCTTGGAATTCTTGATTTCGAGCGTGGCGCAAAAATTACCGGGGCGCGGTTCACTCTGTATTGGGGCGCTGCCTCTGCATTGGAGCGCGCTTTGATCAGCTTCATGCTCGACACGCATACAAGGCGCCACGGCTATACCGAAGTCCTTCCGCCATTCATGGTAAACAGCGCGAGTATGAGGGGCACCGGGCAGCTTCCTAAGTTCAAGGAAGACCTGTTTAAGCTCGACGGATGGGATTACTGGCTTATTCCAACCGCTGAAGTACCGGTTACCAATATTCACAGCGACGAGATTCTCGATGAGTCCGTTCTGCCTCGATGTTATACGGCGTATACTCCCTGCTTTCGCTCCGAAGCCGGTTCACACGGAAAAGACACCCGCGGTCTGATAAGGCAGCATCAGTTCAATAAGGTTGAACTCGTCAAATTCACCAGGCCTGAGGATTCATACTCTGAGCTTGAAAGACTTCTCAATAACGCGGAAACAATACTTCAAGAACTGGGGATCCACTATCGTGTTGTTCTGCTTTGCACTGGGGACATGGGATTTTCATCATCCAAGACTTACGATATCGAGGTGTGGCTTCCCGGCCAGGATACATACCGGGAAATATCATCCTGCAGCAACTTTGAGGATTTTCAGGCAAGGCGCGCCAATATCCGTTTTCGCCGAAACGGGAAAAACCGTACGGACCTTGTTCATACGCTGAATGGGTCGGGGCTTGCAGTTGGGCGAACTCTCGTGGCGATTCTTGAAAACCGGCAGCAGGAGGACGGAACTGTCGTTATTCCTGAAGTTTTGCGTCCATACATGGGAAATATGAAGGTAATCGAAAAGCTACGCTGATTTACTTTTTAAGGAGTCTCTACCATGACTAAGAGTGAGTTGATCGAAGCATTGGCCAAGGCAGAGGGGATCACGTTGAAAGCTGCGGAAACAGCGGTCAACGTAAGTTTTCAGAGTATGGAACAGGCGCTCGTCAGTTCGGACCGCCTTGAAATCCGCGGCTTCGGCAGCTTTAAGGTGAAAGACTACGAGGGGTATAAGGGCAGGAACCCAAAAACCGGCGCGCTGATTGAAGTCTCGTCCAAGAAATTGCCCTTCTTTAAAGTAGGCAAGGAACTCAAGGAAAGAGTCAACGGAGAAGACGTTATCGAGGCCCCGGTCAAGATGAAGTGAATGAAGACCTCGGGGATTTAAGTGAATTGGGAATTGATGCCTCGATTCACCGATTCTTGAGTTTGCTTTATCAGTTGTCAGTTGCGTTCATTCCCTGACAAAAAACAAATAAAAGTTTAATCCGATAAGGGCTACAGCTCCTCCCAGAAAAATCAATAAATCATGCAAAGACAAATTTTCATTGGTGTTCGGGAGGTATTGTTGAACCAGCAGCAAAAAAAGAAAAAACGAAGCAATGCCAATGAATATTTTAAATTTTTTGGTCCAGAGCAGGTAAATGAGAATAGGCAGGACTATTAGCCATGTATATGGGCTTCTCGCCACCTGACTCCATTCAAGCTTGCGACAGGCTGCGAGCAAGGTGGGAAAATCATTGACTGCCAGAAAATTATAGATGCTGTTAAAAAATTCTTTCACCGGGCCTCCTATCGGCGTGTTATCTCAAGCCTGTCAAAATTTCCGGTATAGACTTCTTCGATGATCTCGACCGTCTCGACCCGGCTCAAGGGACTTCCCTCGCGACACCACTCGATCATTGCTTCGACCTTGTCCATCTCTCCTTCTAAAACGGCCTCCACTCTGCCATCAGGCAGATTTCGAACCCATCCGGTGACTCCGATCCGTTGCGCGGCGTCACGGGTGTACGCCCGGAAGAAAACCCCCTGGACCCTTCCCGTGATCCAGACGTGCGCCCGATATTTTTTCATTTTAGACCCCCGCCGCAACTGAGTACTCATCGAGCATCCCGAGGAATTCATCCTCGCTCATTATCCGTACTTCCAGCTTCTGAGCCTTGGCCAGTTTGGAGCCCGGGTCCGCGCCGGCGACGACGACATCGGTTTTCCTGCTAACGCTGTCGGTAACCCGTGCGCCTTTTGCCGCCACCTTCTCCCCCGCCTCCTGCCTGGTCATTGAGGAAAGCACCCCGGTGAATACAACTGTCTTCCCCGGCCAAAAGCCGCTCTGAACGGGGCGGGCAGGCTGTGGATTTTCAATTGCCACTTCAAAATCCGCCAGGTCATCCAGCAGCCTGCTGTTCTCAGGGTTTGCAAAGTAAGTCACCACAGCAGTGGCAACTTCCGGTCCGATTCCCTGAATCTGCTGCAACTCCTCCGATTGTGCCCGACGGATCTTCTCAATAGAGCCGAAAGTCCTGGCGAGAAGGTCTGCGATGAAGGTTCCCACATGGCTGATGCCAAGCGAGTAGAGAAACCTGGAAAGCGTTGTACGTTTGCTCCCCTCGATTGCATTGAGCAAATTTCGGGCCGATTTGGTCCCGAAGCCGGAAAGATTTTCCAGGTCTTCCATTCGGAGCTTGTAGAGGTCGGAAACGCTTCGGATAATTCCTTCGTCGATGAACCTCGACACTAACCGATCCCCGAGGCCGTTTATGTCCATGGCGTCGCGGCTTGCGAAATGCACGATCGACCCTTTGATTTGAGCCGGGCAGTTACGGTTCACGCACCTGTGAAAGGCTTCATCGGGCAGCCGCACCACCAGCGCCCCGCAGGCGGGGCACTGCTCGGGCATCCGGAAAGGTTCTTCCTTTCCCGTTCTTTTCGATATTAATACCTCGATGACCTCAGGGATTACGTCTCCGGCCCTGTGAACGATAACGGCATCGCCTTTCCGGATATCCTTTCTTTCGATTTCATCGATATTGTGGAGCGTGGCGCGCTTGACTGTAACGCCGCCCACCAGGACGGGGTTAAGAAAAGCCACTGGAGTAATAATTCCGGTCCTGCCGACGTTTACGCCGATATCCTCGACGTGAGTCTGGGCTTTGTCCGGACTGAATTTAAGGGCGATCGCCCAGCGAGGGCTGCGGGATTTGTCGCCAAGCTGTCTTTGCCAGAGGAGGTTGTTTACTTTTATTACGACTCCGTCGATTTCGTAGGGGAGAGATTCACGCTCTTCAGCTATTTTTTCATAATAGCCGATGGCCTCCTCGATGCCATGACAGACTCGGGACCTGGGATTTACAGGAAGTCCCCAGCGCTGAAGCTGATTAAGCATCTCGAACTGTGTCAGGAATTCCTTTTCGGCAAGGAACGTTCCTATGCCGTAGAAGAAGGCGCGAAGGGGCCGGCCTGCGGTAACGGATGGGTCAAGCTGGCGCAAAGACCCAGCGGCAGCGTTTCGCGGGTTCGCGAAAAAAGGCTCGCCGCGCTTGGCTCGTTCTTCGTTGAGTGCTTCGAAATCGCTTTTTTCCATGAAGACTTCGCCACGAACGGCAAGTTTGACCGGAGGCGATCCTTCTTCTGGACGGGCAAAAAGCCGCAACGGCGCCGCGCGAATCGTTTTGACATTCTGCGAAACATCTTCGCCCGTAAATCCGTCACCTCGAGTGCCTGCGCCGGTGAATACCCCGTTTTCAAAAACAAGTTCGACGGCGAGTCCGTCCATTTTCAGCTCTGCAACGTAGTCAACTTTCTGACTGGTTCCAAGGAGCTTGCAGACCCTGCGGTCAAAATCAAGGGCCTCTTCCGTGTTCATCGCGTTTTCAAGACTGAGCAGCGGTACGTCATGGCGAAAAGGGAGGAATTTCTCGATCGGCGCAAACCCGACGCGTTGTGTCGGCGAATCGGGCGTTATGAGTTCGGGGTTCGCGTTTTCGAGATCGACCAGTTCGCGGAAGATCTTGTCGTATTCCGCGTCGCTGATTTCCGGCTGATCCATGGCGTAGTAACGATAATTGTGGTAATCGATAAGCTTGCGCAGCTCTCCGATTCTTGCGAAAATATCTTCTTTATCGATCATCGGGCCCATCCGTTTTTCGCCACCTGCTATACCCGGCAAATAGTCATCAATGTTGATTTCAAAACATTTTTTCGTGAAGCATGAAATGCTGGGTCTCTAAATCCACGCACCCATTTCATGCCTGAAATGTCGTCTGAAACGACCAGGACTACGGCAAGATCGACCCCTCTAAACCGCGATACTGAAAAAAGGGCCGAGGTCTCCATATCGACCGACAAAACCCCTTGCGACTGGAAAGCCTTGATTTTGGCGAAGGTCTCGCGAAACGGCGCATCGGTTGTCCAGACGGTCCCCTCATGGATTGTTTGACCCGTTGAGGTCAAAGCAGATTTCAGTGAATTGAACAACTCTGAAGAAGGAGCACATGCGACCCCGGGATAGTGACCGGAAGTCCCTTCCTCGGAGATTGCCCCTGAAGGAAGGACGATGTCGCCGATTCGCAGTTCGTTGCGCAAAGATCCGCACCAGCCTGCAGCGATAAATTTTTTTACCCCGAGGGCGATCATCCTCTCGAGAACCAGAACCGCCTGGGGAGCGCCCAGCATCGGACCGGCAAGAGCGACGTGCGCCCCTTCATGGGCGCCGGTGAAAACCGTGGAAAGATAAAGATCGTGCGTGCGTCTGAGAGGCTGTGAGAAGCAGGCCGAAATGTAAGCAAGGTCTTCGGGACAGAAAACCAGGATCGCATGGGGGGGCAGGCTTTCTTCATGTCTGCCTTTCGTTGGTTCTATTACGCACGAGTTTTTTTCAGCAGGCATATGTCAGGTCGACTTGTCAAAGGTCATTTCCAAAATGGCTCAACTTGTCATTTTACTGCGGCTTGCAACTGATTACCAGCAGGATTGACGCCGCCTCGCGAAGGCGCAAAGGCTCCAGCTTTCCACGCGAAGCCGCGAAGCCGCGAAATTCTCACGCGGAGACGCGGAAGTGCGGAGGGAGATGATTTTCTGCCGCGAATGGGCCCGGTTGGGCTGTTTCCATCCCGGATCAATTGTAAGAGTGTGTCATCATTAATCTTTTTCTTTGCCATGGAAACATCCTGGAAACATTTTGGGAATTTTTTGTTTACTGCCGTCATAGCCGGGTTGAGTCAAAATGAGCACCACAACCATTTTCCACTCGATGACGCGGGCCGTTACGCAGGACTGAGGACTGAGGACTGAGGACTGAGGACTGAGTAAAAGCCGAAGAAACCGGCTTGCCATCTCACTCTGCCGATGCCCTTGGTCCCTTTGTCCGCATGGAAACACATGGAAACTCCTTGGAAACATCATGGAAACATATGGAAACTTTTGGGAGACTGTTTCCATTTGCGTTCGCCGCAGAGACGAAAAATTATTCACCGCAGAGAGCGCAGAGGACGCGGAGAAAACAAGTTGAACGAATACAAAACTAAAAGAGCCAAATCACTGTTTGCTTTAGGTTTTGCTACATGTCTATTTTCTTTATCTCTGCGTCTCTGCGTCTCTGCGGTGGATTTGCTGCTTTCCCGAATAGTCTGGCACACTCTGAAAGGCCGTGCAAAACGGCAACCGGAAACGGCAATAGATGTGGCAATAGAAGCGGCAACCTGAAGAGGAAAAAAGTAAAAAAGCGGTGAATCGTGAATTGTGAATCGTGAATCGTGACTAAGAAAAAAGGCGGTGAATCGTGGATCCTGAATGGGACAAAAGCAGATGAACTGAGGACCGGGGAAGCGGTCGAGCTTTAGCGTCGCCCCACTCGAAGGCTGTGTGAGAAAACTCCTCTTACGAAGGCAATTTCATGATTATGGGCGCTCTTTCCCTGAGCAGCAATGATTTGGCAAAGTCCGACCCCGAATGCAGATTTCCAGCAGCATAGACGCCGTCATGCGGAGGCGCAGAGGTCACGCGAAGACGCGAAATTCTCACGCGAGGACGCGGAAGCGCAGGGGGAGAAAATTTTCTCCCGCGAATGGGGTCACCGGAGGACGGTCCGGGACGCGGAGGAAGGGGGAGCAAAGAGGCGCAATCCTGTGCACGATTGAGCCCACACTAGAGATACTGATTATGTGGCGAAAAATCCGGAAGCACGTACAGTGGAAAGCTGTGTGAACTTTCGATAATCCCGAGCTGAGAGCTGCTGACGAAATGGGCATTCAGGGCTTGAGCATTGTATCCTTTTGAGTAATACTTTCATTAGCTTGAGGATTTTGCTATCTTTTAAATAATTGCATGTTCCGCACGCTTTTTCTGGAGGGAGTGGTATGGGTGAAGCGGCGACCTTGGAGAGGCTCATGGAATTGGCAAAGCAATTCTCAGCGATCGACAAGATACGCCTCATCGAGCGTCTTGCGTCACAGATCGAGCACGAACTGAAATCTTGTAATCCCGCTGAGCGAAAAGCGCTGCGAGGCATTTGGAGAGGTGTGGATCTTTCCGAAGAAGATATTGCTAAGGCACGGCGAGAAACATGGACCGACTTTCCTCGTGAGGATATCTGATGTCGGACTATGTTACAGATACTCATAGCCTGATCTGGTACGTGGAAGACAGCCCACGCCTAGGTCCAGCAGCCAGGGAATGCTTCGAAGCTTGTGACCGTGGGGAATCCACCATCCATGTCCCTACAATCTGCCTGGTGGAGATCATCTATCTCCAGGAAAAAGGCCGTATTCCTGCCGAAATGAAGGGACTACGGTTTTCGACCTCCTAAAATAGACCTCTAAGACTCATAGAAGCCATGATATTGAATCATTGTCGAGAAATTTTAGTCTGTTGCTTTGGCCCTACCCGAAGTCGAAGCCAAAGGCAAGTAGATGATTCTGTAGGTCAGGGTTTTGAAGGGGGCATTCCCGGATGCCTTTAAATGCGAGCTCAAAGAGGACGCAGTGGACGCAGTGGACTAAGTACATGAATGTACACCAAAATCGCCTTTTGCACATTTTCTTTAAAGCCCCAAATAACGCTTACCGAATAATAGACCTCTAACAACTGGTCAAACGGAGACTTGACCCCTTTCTTTCCTTCAGTCTTTAGGAACTGCAACCAAGCTCTGCCACCTCTCAGCCATTTTCTAGCCGCAACCCATATCTAGACACGGCATTTGAGAACAGCCATTCTAAAGCGATATCCTGGGATGGGGATGGTGCTGGTACTTCTGCGAGGTCCGTTCAGTCCACTACCCCAGGAGCAGTTCACCTCACCAGCCGATCCCCTGGCTTCTCAAGAGCTTCTTTGCCTCTTCGCTGCCAAGTTTTGCCGCTGTTTTCATGTCCTCGGTCGCCAAGCTGTCGTAGCCTAGTTGAACACGGGCGACACCCCGATTATAATATGCGTCAGCGTAGTCAGGATTGGTTTGGATGGCCCTGTCATAATCCGAGATCGCCCGCCAGCGATCGCCAATTTCGGCGTACGCGATACCACGATTATTATATGCAGCGGCATGTTCAGGATTGATTTTGATGGCCTCGTCATAGTCCGAAATTGCCTGCCGATGTTTGCCAAGGTCACGGTACGCGTTTCCACGGTTGTAATAAGCGCCAAAAAGCTCAGCGTGCAATTCTATCGCCTTGTCGTAATCTTCAAAGGCCCGCATGTGGTTACCAAGTTTCATATAGGCATTTCCGCGGTTAACATAGACCATTCCCAATTCAGGATTCATTTCAACGGCCTTGTCAAAATCCATAAGCGCCCGCTTGGGGCTGTTAAGCTTGAGATACGCGATGCCCCGTTGATTATAGGCATCTAAAAACCTGGGATTCATTGTGATAGATGTATTGTAGTCATTAACTGCCTGCTTGTAGTTTCCCAGTCCTGCATAGGCCAAACCTCGGCCATAATAGACGGGTGGGCACTCAGGACTAATCTGAATGGCCCTATCATAATCCAAAATCGCTTGGCTGTACTTGCCTATACTGTAATACGCACTTCCCCGACAGTAATGGATAAAATAATTGCGGCAGGTAGTTTCCAGGGCATGATCATACAAAGCGAAACTGTCTCGCCAGTACCCAACCTGTATCCACGTAATTAAAGACAGAGAAGAAAGGATCAATATCGACGACGCAACAAGAGCCTGTTTGCAGTATCGCCAACTCTTCAGAAGCTCAGGTACTCCCCATCCGATCATGATGAATAAGCCAATGAGCGGAATGTACGTATATCGGTCGGCCATCGCCTGCTCGCCGACCTGCACAATGCCTATGACTGGCACAAGTGTGCCTGCGAACCACAGCAATCCAACTGTCAAGTACTGGAATCTCCTGCATGTCCATACAATCAGGGTCACCGCTATCAAAAATAAAAGTGCACCCAAAATCTGCCAGGATGCCCACACTTGATAGGGATAGAAAAACGCAAGATTGTACGGAAAAATGGCCTTCTCGATGTAGATCACGTAGGAAACGAAAGCGTTGGCAAAGCGGACGCCCACAGGAATCCTATCAGCAATTAGCCCTCCCCTCAGTTGAGCTAGGAAGGTTATGATGCTTGAAGTCGCCGTAAGAGCAATAAAAGGCATCTTTTCGAGAAGCAGAGCACTCGTAGAGGCGCACTGACATTTAGGAGTTGTCGGCTTTTCCTCAATACCTGACGTTTTTGCACCGTGCTTTCCGCTCGATTCCCTTTGTCCTTGTACTGGTAAGGGAGTATCCTGTTGCCCGCGCTTAGCCGCCTGCTCCATACTTTCCTCTCCCTGCCGACTTATCTCTGCATGGTATTCTCGATAGGACTCCTTGCACTTGCGCTCGAAGCGCTGGAGAGGCCAGTAGTCAAGAAGAATTAGGACTAAGGGGAGGGTTACAAGCATCGGTTTTGCCATCAAGCCTAAAGCGAGGAAAGCAAAGACGGTCAGATAGGTTCTAAGTCGCGGATGCTCAGCATAATAAGTATATGCGATCATGGTAAGCATCCAGAAAAAAGTGGAGAGAACATCCTTTCGCTCGGACACCCACGCTACTGATTCCACGTGGAGAGGGTGAAGGGCAAATAAGGCCGCCACGAAAGCGCTCTTCCAGGGCGATTCGGTCATCCGGTTAAATACGAAAAAAAGTAGAAGTGCATTGGCAATGTGAAATAGGAGATTGATCAGATGGTGCCCATGAGGATTCTGCCCGAAGAGCTGGACATCGAGCATGAGAGACACCCACGTCAAGGGATGCCAGTTCCCCGCGTGGCCCGTTGAGAATGCCCAACGAATTGCCTCTGTCGTGATACCGGATTGAATATTAGTATTTTCGGATACGTAGGCGGGATCGTCGAAGTTAATGAAATTGCACGATGTAACCCTCCAGAATGCTAGGAGAGTAGCAATCATCAAAAAAGTATAAATCAGAGGGCCACGCATAACTTCGCCCTTAGCCGACATTATAGGTAACCCCTTGTTTCAGGGATAGGGTTGGACCTATAGGTTTTTTTGCGTGGTCGCTATGCGCGGACGAGATTCCTTTTTCTTTAAAAGGTGGCTTTATAAATCTTTGAAGAAACATGTAATCAGCAGATCGTCCCATCGGGTGTGGTACCCTTCCTGTGGAATCCAAGAAGCAGAGCGAGCACTCCTACGGCTGTCAATAGGCCGTATGCGCCGAGGGCTGGGACAGCCTGGCTTGAGACTGAGGCAAGGGTGAAGGAGAAGACAGTGCCGAGGCCATTTGTGCCGCCCCCATAGGTCATCCCGTAGAGTGTTTGATCCCGAGAGAGTGAGAGAGCCGTAAGGCCCACCCCCCTCTGAATAACCTGTGAAGGAGTACAGTGTCTGGTATCCGCTGCCGTCATTGTTAATCTGGAAGATTGAGCCCGTGGCTTCATCGCCACCCTGAAGGGTCATCCCGTAGAGTGTTGATCCGGAGAGAGCGAGGGAATCGGCGGCAATTGGCTGCACGATATTTTGATTGTTCAGCCACGAATAGAGGAGTGAATATCCTGTGCCGTTGGTGTTGATCCGAAAAATACTTCCCCAAGAGTCGGAGCCACCTCCGAGGGAGGTCATCCCGTAGAGTGTTGATCCGGAGAGAGTGAGGGAACCGAAAGGCGAAATTATATCGGGGCTCGTTCCGTTGAAGTCAGTGAGAAGTTGGAATCCGCTGCCGTCCGTGTTGATCCTGAAGACAGTACCGCTAAGGAATGCTAGATCACCCGAGGTCATCCCGTACAGTGTTGAACCAGAGAAGGTGAGGGATCCCAAAGGGTAAGCCGCGTCATTTGAGCCAAAGCTGTAGAGAAGTTGGAACCCGCTGCCATTCGTGTCAATTTGAAAAATTGTGCCTCTACCGTTGGCACCACCTCCCGATGTCATCCCGTACAGTGTTGAATCAGAGAGGGTGAGAGAGCCGGCCGGGTTAGCTCCGTCGCTTGAACTGGCTGTAAAGGTGTGGAGAAGTTGAAACCCACTGCCGTCCGTGTTGACTTTGAAGACCGTGCCATAATTGCTGGTGCCGCCCCCATAGGCCATCCCGTACAGTGTTGAGCCAGAGAGTGTGAGGGAACCATGAGGTTGGAAGTACCCAGGCCACGTGTTTTGGCTATTCCCGTCGCTGCCGATGAAGGTGTGCAGGAGTTGAAATCCGTTGCCGTCCGTGTTGATCTTGAAGATCGTGCCATAATTGTCGGCACCGCCTCCCGAGGTCATCCCGTACAGTGTTGAACCAGAGAGGATGAGAGAGCCGACCGGGTTAGCTCCGTCGGTCGCTGAACCTGCAAAGCTATGAAGAACGGAGAATTGAGCCAGTGCCCCAGTTGGCACCCCAAAAATTCCAGCTATGCAGGTGATAGTCAAAAGTCGCAATGATAAGCTCGACAAAAAACCTTTTCCTTCCGCAATCTGGTACTTTCGTTCATATCCCCTCCTCCTTGTCAAATCAAGTCAAAAGCCTGTACAATAAACTGGACTGAATTTGATACCCGGCCTCCACATATCCACTGCCAAGGCGGCAACTTTGTCTTTTCCCTGGGCTTTGCCGTTTTGGAATAAAAAAAAGGCGGGAAAGAACAGACCTGTCCTTTGAAGAGACTTCTCCGTTCCAATTCCGCGCTTCCTGGTTCTATGTTCATTACAGGATCAGCAAAATACCCACATGGTAACGCTTTTCTAAACTTTCCTTTCTATACCAGATTCTCAGCAGACGTTCATGACAGGAAGGTGAGAATTCCGTTACAAAACTGATATTTAGAGCCAACCACTATCAGGTAAGAATTAGTAGCACTTATTGGGCTTAAATGCCGGCGCGCTGAGGGCTTGGGGCGAACAACGTCTTGGCGCCTGCAAGGTCCTGGTGGACTCCCTTGTACTCAAGGAGCTTCAAAGGTATGCGATGCGAAAGGTTTCAAAACCTGATTTGAAAAAGATTATAGAGGCGCGCAAATAAACATTAAGAATTCTCTTTGAAAAGATATTATCTTCTTTTCCCTCCGCCTGATGCCCTGGATGCGCCGCCCCTTGGCAGCGCGCTTTTCTGTGCCCCGGCGTTTCTCACAGTGGCGCTTTTCTGTGCCCCGGCGCTTCTCATATTGGCGCCAGCCCTGGGCCCTCCCGATCGCCCTCCCTGGCGAGCGCTGGAACTTCGATTCATACCGGAACGTGACATTTTCTGTGTTGAGGGCGTACCGGAAGCGGACCGCGCCTGCTTTTCGCCGGAAATTCCCAGGGAGTTGGACCTGACGTTTGAGCCGGAAGAGCCGGAACGTGCTGAACGTGCTGAAGAGCCGGAACTCCGCCGCTCCGTCCGAACATCCGTTGACCTTGAGCTTGCTCTGGAATTTCCTGATGCAGATGACTTATTCCCGCGGCCGTTTTCCTGCTTCAACGAGCTTTTGGCAGCTTTCAAGGAAGATGCCTCCGGGGAAGGGTTCGACCGGTTTGGGCCGGGTCCCGCAGTCTTCTCAGGCGAAGACATTTGCAACCCATGACTCGCTGCCCTGGTGACTGAAGCGGGTCGTTTAATGGTAGAAGCCGTAGAAGGAGCGGGCTTTGCCGCATGGATTCCGGATAATGCGGATTTCACGGCCCCCTGGCTCTCGGACGCGCCGGCTTTCGTTTGCTGAACCCTTGCGGTAAGCGCCTGCGATGGCTTCGGTTGACCTGCCGGCGGGATGGCGCCGAAACGTGAGCTGTCAGAGGCCACAGATTTATTCGCCGAAGCCGTCCGCATGCGGCTGAAGTTGCGCGTGCCGGGACTCCGAGCTTTCAAAGGGGTCATGCCTTTTCTGGAGTAATTTTCTGCGCTGTAGAATTGGTCTTGCTCGACGGCCACCCCGCCATCGTCAGAGTAGGCGGAGTCAGGCCAATTCGAGTCGTCACTTTGGCCCGGGTCGGTGACGTCGGCCTGGGGTCCCCAGGAATTAACGGAAAAAAACGGCTCCTGAGAGGCGAGCGGGAACCATCCGATCTCAGTGTCTGTTGAGAGCCAGCCAACTCTTCCAGGATACCATGCGGGCTCGGCGATCGCCGGCGCAGCAGGATCTCCGTCTCCTCCAACCGCAGGTTGCGCCGGCTCACTTTTCGGAGGCGCCCAATACCAATTGCCGTCGACAAGCTCCCAATTGCCGTAATGATGAGTGACATAACCGAAGGGTTCGTCGGGTACCCAACAGTTTTCTCCGTACATCTCTACCCAACTGCCGGAAGTGAACGGCATCCAGCCCTGGCTGACCCTTGTCGGGCGCCACAGCCGCCGATTGCAGTTGCATGACGGGTCAAAAACTTCCTGCCAGACACCGTTTTCCTCAAGAGAGTAGGCTTCACTTTGAAGAGGTTGGGGCAAAATTTCCTGCGACGCCCCCTTTATCCCCAATCTGGTTAACATAAGACTGTTTCTTTCCAGGTCCCAGGCTTCCCTCTGGAGATCGACCACGTAATCGCCTGCAGCGACCTTCGCGCCGTCGGTTATAATAGGAGGGCCGGGCGAAAGCTCGTATTTTGACTCACCACCCGACGAGACATATTCCGCTTTCCCCTGTAGCGTAAAGATCTCAATCGACTCGGACCCGACGTAGACGTCCAGGACTGATTCCGGCTCGACAATAACATAGCCGAAGGGATTGGTTACCTTCATGAGCAGGTATGAGCTTCTGTTGAAGCACCTCACAACGCCCGCACTGACGTCAACTTCCGTGAAATCATCCTCCAGCTTTATCAGATGAATTACCGTGTCACTGCCGATTCGAAAAAATGTATTGTTTGGATTCACTATCTCGGCTCGACTGTCGGCCCCGGACGCCAGCGCGTCATGCAAACCAAAAGGGGTGTCTTTCACCGTAAGCACCCAGTCCCGCGTCTGAGGTACGTACCTCATGAGCCGTCCATCCACAGAGGAGACCTTGCCAATAAGTCCGACTTTACGCGGGCCGTTGTCTGCGCAAACCCCCTGCAAAAACATCGGCCAGACAGCAAGCATTGTTAGCAGCGATATACCAATCGTTAACTTCTTGTGACTCTTCATTGCACACTCCAGAGCTTGAATTGCAGCCCCGTTCCGCCTGGACTGCCGGCTTTGATCTTTACCGGAAGGCCGAACGGACTGGTTCTTTTCTCAAGGTGTTTGACCAAACATTGTGGATGTTCCGTGTCCTCGTGCATAACAGCGTAAAACCCGGCTTGGCCTGATAGAGGTCGCTTTCAGGTTACGGACACCACACCGGTACGGCATATTTTCAGTATTGGAAATTCAATCGGCAGGCGCACGGATTAAGATTAGAGGAATAACCTTGAAGCAAGAAAGAGAGGGGTCACGCCTACACTCCCGACAATGGTGGGGCAGACAGGCTGGTTGCAGAGGAGATGAAACAGAGCAAATCTGTTGGAATGCTTGAGAGGGAGCTAGGAGCCTGTCGGAGAAATGGCATCAAGAGCCATTTTATGCTAATATCGCTCCACTATGGAAAAGACATTCAAATCTTGTGACCGCAAACAAATGTTGCTGCTCCCGCCTTCGTTGTTGGACTGGCTCCCGCAGGGACACCTGGCCAATTTCATATTGGATGTGGTAGAGCAGCTCGATCTTTCAACGATGTACTCGTCCTATCGGGGAGACGGCAGGGGGCAACCCCCTTACGAACCTCGGATGATGATAGCCCTCCTTTTCTACGCTTATTGCACAGGTGTTCCCAGCTCCCGTCAAATCGAGAAGAAAACCTACGAAGACGTTGCCTTTCGGGTGATTGCGGCAAACAGGCACCCCGATCATGACTCGATATGTGAGTTCAGAAAGCGCCACCTTAAAGCTCTTGCCGGTCTTTTTGTGCAGATCCTCAGACTTTGCCAGGAAGCGGGGCTTGTTAAGCTTGGCCATGTGGCCCTTGATGGAACCAAGATCAAGGCCAATGCTTCCAAGCACAAAGCGATGAGCTACGGCAGGATGAAAAAGAAAAAAGAGGAGCTTGCAAAAGAGATCGAAGTACTTCTCAAAAATGCCGAGGCTGTAGACAAGCAGGAGGATAGAGAGTACGGCAAGGGCAGGAAGGGTTGGGATCTGCCCGATGAACTCAAAAGGCGTGAGACTCGGCTGGCAAAGATCAAAGAAGCCATGAATGCGCTTGAGGAGGAGGCCAGGCAAGAGGCTTCCGAAAAGCAGAAGGCTGCAGAGACTAAAACCAAGAAAAAACAAGCGCCTGCAAGTCAGCCCCCTCCTATTGAACCCTCCGGCAGTGCACAGAGGAATTTCACAGATCCTGATTCCCGGATCATGAAGGTGACCTCCACCAATTCCTTTGATCAATGTTATAACGGCCAGGCAATGGTTGATGATTCCTTTCAGGTGATTGTGGCTGCCGGACTTTCCCGGAATGCAAACGATGTGGACGAAGTTGAACCAATACTGGATATCTTGGAAGAAAACCTTGGCGGGATTCCCCGCAAAATGGCAATCACAACCGATGCCGGATACTTTAGTGACACCAATGTGATGCTTTTTGAGGACGCACTGCTCGATCCGTTTATCGCCACAATCAAAATGAAACACGGAGAAGTTCTTCCGCCGGTTCGAGGACGGCCTCCAAACGACCTGACGCCCAAGGAGCGAATGATAAGAAAGCTTTGCACCAAACGCGGTCAAAAGATTTACTCCAAGCGAAAGTCAACCGTTGAACCAGTCTTCGGCCAGATTAAACAGGCCAGGGGCTTACGGCAATTTTCACTAAGAGGATACGAAAACGTATCCGCAGAGTGGCTGATGTGGTGTCTGTCTCACAATCTGCTTAAACTCTATCGGCACGGTGGCCCCTTCTAATGGACCCGGGGAAGCTTTTGCCGCCGTTCTGCGTTGCAATCAATACACAACTGAACCGTTCCCGGCGATTGATACCAAACTTTTGCACGCGAATGCCTATTATTGGCTAATCCTTATTGAATCGTGCTTTGCGGGGTGAGAGATTTTCTTCAAAGCGATCACCCCAATTGTAAAAGTTATTTTAAAAGCCGTTATCCCGACAGGCTCCTAGGGGTGTGGAAAGTAGGTTTGCCCCCTCTCTTTATTTTTCATTTCGAAAACTCTCGTCATGCCCAACGACCAAAGCTGAGTGAAGTGTTATCTATGACTTGTCTGGCTTGAAAAGTCATAATATGCTTGTTCGCCAAGTATACCCCACTCAGGCTGTAACCCCTGATCCTTAGTTTCTTCTAAATTCATCCCATCCTTGGTTATAATACTTAGGATTTACTCCAAACGCACTTGCACCATAATCTAAATCACCAGGAAATGGAATTCTGTATTCACCCCAATTACAGGTCTTCTTAATACCGGTGCCATATTCACTCCATGTGCCAATATATTGATTATTCTTATAGTTATCAGAAAACGATAGATCTATGTCATCATATTGAATATGATTATTTTTATCTATTAACCAATATAGTGTCATAATTCCTTTAAGTGTGCCACTGTGTCTGCGCAGTGGGTTTTCCTTAAATGTATATTCACCTACAAGAAGTCCTTGGGCTTTGAAACCCGCATCTATAAATTCATTATCACAACCATAATGCATTATCTTAAACGATCTTACTTGCTTAATAACGATTAGTCCTGAAAAACTACGCTTATTTCTGTCTACCATTGACACGCCAGTGACGTGGTACGTATCTGGTGTAATTTTATAAATCGCTTGATAATCAATGTTAATTCTTGTGTATGTTGGGCCAATATAGCCCAAGAACTTACTTCCAGGCATAAAAAGATTTGTAAAGTCGTAATTAATATATTGTGATTTATAGTTTTCAAGTCTTAATTGGTTAATGTCCCAATGTGGATGTTCAAGTTGATTTATCCACTCGGTGGTTTGACTTCCATAAGCTGCCGAAGAAGATATTATGATTATTAACAGAATTAATGTTTTCATTTTTGGGTCCTGAATAGTTCTTCGAAACAGGCTGCCAAAGCGCATCCCGCACCGCATTTCCGGGCCTCCCACAATTACGCTTATGAGCTATTCCAGGTTTACCAACTCAGCTTCAAAAAGTTGTGAAAACGGAAGATGCCTTACTGGTCCCAGTGGCCTCCCTTTGTCTCCGATTGCTTCAACCGACTTGGTACGTTTTATGGGGGTATCACCGCGCGTTTGCTGCCCGCAGGCATTCCAGCCATTTTCGTGTGAGTTCCTTGACTGCCTCCACATTCATGTCTTCAGCAACTTCGTCGAAGGCGTAAAGGGATAGCATCTTCCCTTTCACAGCTAACGCCACATTTGTCGATGCAAGTATTATATCCTTGGGCGGCGCTGGCGGATTCATTCGCAGCTTTAGTACCTGGCCAAAAGCAATCGCGTCCGCCGTATCCAAGAACACGCCTATTGGTGCGCGACCTTTAAGTTCAAGGATTTTTACGAGGGAAGTATGATCTGGAATGGAGCCTTGATTAGACAGTATGTGTTTCTTTAAGCCAGGTAAATCATCTGGAGAGAGCGATATCGCGAGCTGTGCTATCAGATATCGGCTAAACCCTATCCGTTCCTTCCTGAATTGTTTCCACTCCTCTGAAAGAACAAAGTAGCCAAGGGTCTTGGTGCTTGGTGGATAACCGGCGGTCAAATTATGACACAATTGGGCATCCTGGCCACAGATTTCAACGAACCCGGCGGGCGGAGCCAGATCCAAAGTTGTTCCATCGACATTTGAAACAAATGGCTCCCATTTCGGGCCGTCAGCTTTTGCCGGCACTGTCCCCATCAAGCCAAAGATCGCCAGCGCGATCATAACGTAAAACATTGAGACTTCCCCTTCCCTATACAATGCCATTTGAAATTCTCATATTGCTAATTCAATATCGCTGGTTCACCCCCCAAAAAGTACCCTTTCGGGATTGAGATCTCGATCAACAGCTCTTTGCTGTCTGCCGCCAAGCTGGAGAAAGTCTGTAATTTCGAACGGATTGGAATTAAGCTCCCGCAAGGAATTCCTCAACGGTCAAGCGGATGTCCCCTGCAATCCTCCGCAACAATATTGGTGAAATGTCCTGCCCCTTATGGAAAGGGACTGTGGTCTGGTCTGTCGCCCGTCCATGTGGCGATACTGACGGTGGGACCCTCTCTGACGCACCTCAGCGAAACCGAGTTTTTCAAGAATGGAGACGACTTCTCTTGGTTTTAGAACAGGAGGCCTTCCCATTATGCTACCATTACCACATGGGTCCCTACAAATTCACCTTCCAATAAAGGTTCACCGTCCTCAAGAAGCATACCGATGACTTCCTGCAAATTCCGGAGGAGTTCATCCATGGTTTCTCCCTGACTGTGCGCTCCCGGGAAACCCGGGACATATCCGACATACAAACCGGTTTCGGGGCACTTCTCGATTATAGCAGTGAACTTATTCATTTTAGACCTCGACTGCTTAGCATGAAAAGAATGTTCGTCGTTTCAACGCTCACATGCCAACGATAGAGCCTCCTGCCCTTTTTCGCAATAACAAAGGAGGTTTACCTAAAGCTACGCGCTCGAAGACTGAATGAGGTCCCCTTAGACCTTGAAGGCGAAAAGAGGCGCATGTTGGTTTGTTCTGCGTAATTAAATGTCCTGTAACATCGGGATCCTGTGGGAGGCATCAGGGGATGCAAGCATGAGGGGCCTTAGCCTGGCGCATCAGAAGAGGACCTTGACTTGCTGCAACCATTGCACTACATAGTTCCCATGCCGACACTGAAACGATTTACAAACTGCCGCGTTGAGATACGATCCCGCGACCACATGCCACCGCATTTCCATGTGGTTATGAGCGATGGCCGCAACTGCTCGATTGAAATCGATTCCCTGGAAGTGTTCGGTGAGGTCAAAGTGTTTGAAATTGCGGAGGTGATCGAGTGGGCATCTAACAACAAAGAACAGCTTATGCAGGAGTGGAGAAAATGGCGCCCGTAAAAAGCCGATTTCCAAGAGCACTGGAGGTTACAGCGCTTGATCCCTACAAGCTGCGCATAAAATGGGATACGGGAGAAACACTTGACGTGGATATTGAGAAGCAGCTTCGTAGCGTCCCGGCACTAAGTCGCATCCTCGATCCTAATGTCTTCAGGCGAGCGCACATAGCAGAGTGGGGCGGCAGCATCGAGTGGTTCGACTCTGAATTTGGCGACGACAACATATATGCATGGACACGGGAACAGATGGGCGAAGCGTCCCATGAAATGTTTTTTGAGTGGATGCGGCGGAACGGTTTGACTCTAAGCACCGCAGCCGAGGCGCTGGGTATGTCCAAAAGGATGGTGACCTATTACCGCATGGGACGCAAGCAAATCCCTAAACACGTATGGCTTGCCTGCCTGGGCTGGGAACTGACAAGGCACGCCGCCTAAAGAATATGCTTAAGGTTGATGGTTTTCTCTGCCTGACAGCGCCTTCGTAATTAAATGCCCAGTAACATCGAGATGCTCCGGGATACGTCGGAAGGCGAGAGCATGATAGCCGGCTTTCGCTGTTCTTCTCGTGGCCGCGGTAACGCACCTTGGCAATGCCTAAGACGCGTTGGAAACGGATTGCTATTGCCCCGTGATCCGTGGCGAAGCCCCCAAGCTTGAAATCAGAATGGCTGCCTGCCGCGAGCTGCCTAAGTCTGAAAGTTCCTGTACGACCATCGTTATCGCGAGTGACTGAATTCCTTCCGCGTCAGCGCAGAATCACACCCACAGCGGCCAGCAGCAGCCCCGCGCTCATACTGACGAAGGAGGACTTCCAAAAAACGTTTATCTCCGTTAGCAGCGCGACAGAACAGAGCACCACCGAGAACTGCAGAAAAAGCTCCGCCACCGAATAGTAATTTCCTTTGCGGCTCAGAGCCGCGGATTCCCTCTCGAGATCCTGAGCCATAAGGCGAGCGTCTTCGGATTCCTTTCGCCTCTGGTCGCGCTCACGGCGAAGTTCCTCGGCGACGCCGCCGCCGCCGGGGTTCAACTCGGCAAGTTTGGCATTGACATCGTATAGCTGAGCGTTGCTGGCTTTAGAATGGGAGTAGGCCCACCAGTCGGCGATTTTGGTTTCGACGATCACTTTGTTGGTGTTGTTTTCGGTGACAAGCATGCTCACGAATGCCGAAAACACCGCGATAAAAGCAATGGTGAGACCGATGCCTTTGTTTCCCTTGGCATGTGCGTGTTCGGCTTCCTCGTGAAGCTCGTGGGCATCCAGAATCATGCTGCTACCTCACCCGAACTCGAGACACTTCACTATAAGATTCACCAGAATATAAGACGTCAAATAACCTAACCATTATGAGCTTCGTGACAAGTGCCCTGAAATGCTCGATGGAGACAAGGTGTTCGCGAACTAATCAAAAAAAATCATGACAAATTCTGTGGAAATCCAGGCTGAGAGTAACCATCATATGTTTATGGGGTCACTTGGATTACCCTTTCGGAAGGAGATCGGCAGTGTCCTCGAGCGATGTGAACGTTGTGCTGGTTCATGGCGCCTGGGCGGATGGATCGAGTTGGGCGAAGGTAATCACGCCGCTGGCGGCCGGTGGCATCAAGGTGGTTGCGGCGCCGTTGCCGCTGACGTCGTTTGCCGATGACGTGGGAGCGCTCAATCGCACGCTGGAGCGCGTGACGGGGCCGGTCGTGCTTGCCGGCCATGCCTATGCCGGCGCCGTCATCGCGGCGACGCGCGACGAAAAGGTGAAGGCCCTTGTTTATGTGGCAGGTCTTGCGCCGGACGAAGGCGAAACCGTCGCAGATGTCTTCTATCGTGCCGAACCGCACCCAAAGGCGCCTAAACTGGCTCCCGACAGCCATGGCCTGATCTATCTGCCTGAGGGCGCTTTTGGTGCAGCCTTCGCTCCCAACGCGCCCGCCGAGGAACAGGCAGTGCTGGCGGCGGTTCAGCGGCCGATCTCGCCCGCATGCATCACAGTCGCGATGGAGCGGCCGCTGTGGAAGGATCGGCCGGCCTGGTTTCTCGTGGCGGAGCAGGATCGTATGATCGTCCGCGAAACTCAACTCTTCATGGCGGAGCGGATGAAGGCGCAACTACGTTCCCATCCCGTCGATCACACACCGATCGTGACCGCGCCGGCCGCCGTTGTGGACATCATCCGAGAGGCGATCGAAGCGGTGGCTGCCCGCTGAGGGCGGACGCTCACTTTGTTGCGTGTCCCCGTGTGCGCCGGGCCGTCACAAAATGCGTCTAGTCCACGCCCGATCTCTTGTGAGGGCGGACGCAGCCTGCAAGCCTGTGAGGCGCAGATGTGAAAGTTTTACTCATAACCTGATTATCGTTTGGACGGGTTATTTTCCAGCTCAAATAACCGCGTCGCTACCGATTATCCGTTTAGAAACCAGAGGAGATGAACCCATGACGACCATCAAATATCGAACCGCCGACCTGAACGGCTTCAAGATCTTCTATCGCGAGGCGGGTTCGGCGGATGCACCGAAACTATTGCTGCTGCATGGCTTCCCCAGCGCGAGCCATATGTTCCGCGACCTCATCCCGCTTCTTGCCGACCGCTTCCACATCATCGCTCCGGATTTGCCGGGCTTTGGAAAGTCCGACATGCCGGAGCGCGGCTGCACTTTCGACCGGATCGCGGACACGATCGACCGTTTCACGGAAATTGCCGGTTTCGACCGCTATGCCGTCTATGTGTTCGATTACGGCGCCCCGACCGGTTTCCGTCTGGCCATGAAGCATCCTGATCGGATCGAGGCAATCATCTCGCAGAACGGCAACGCCTATGAGGAAGGCCTGAGCGACGGCTGGAATCCGATCCGGGCCTATTGGGAAGAGGCATCGCCAGCCAACCGTGAGGCGCTTCGCGTTTTCCTCAAGCCCGAGACGACCATCTGGCAATACACTCATGGCGTCCCCGACGCGACGGCGGTTTCACCGGACGGCTATTCGCTCGACAATTTCTATCTGGCGCGGCCCGGCGCCGATGATCTGCAGCTCGACCTGTTCGGTGATTACAAGAGCAATGTCGCGCTCTATCCGGCCTTCCAGAAATATCTCCGGACTCACAAGCCGCCATTCCTGGCTGTGTGGGGCAAGAACGATCCGTTCTTCCTGCCGGCGGGCGCCGAGGCGTTCAAGCGCGACATCCCCGGCGCGGTCGTGCGCTTCTTGGATACCGGTCATTTCGCGTTGGAGACGCATGCGGCCGAGATCGCGGCAGCGATACGCGATTTCCTTCCTGACTTGGCGACTTGGCACCCTCCGGTCCGCGATCTTGGCGGCGCAGGTGCCAGGGCGGTGGGACCGCCACGCCTCGCGGAGCGTCGAGATTGATCGGCGGTGGCACAAGCAGGATCTCGACGCTATCCCTGACCTGTCCATGATTAGGTACGCCTCCGCGCTGAAATCCCCCCTGGCCCTCACTTCGTTCGGATTCGCGTTTTCGCCGTAAGAGATTAGACAATCTTCTCGGAAGGTTACACCTCCTTGGATCGTCATTGACGGTATCCTGCCGGGTGCTTAGGCTAAATATAGTGTATCTCTATATAGCCCAGACGAAAGGATGTTCATATGAGCCTGCAAGTCAGAATAAACGCGCTAAAAGCAAAATATGACGCCATAACCCCAAAGGAAAAACAGGAAGTCATGCACCGTGCGACAGAAGAACTCGAAAAGTCCGGTCTTAAACACAATGCGCCAAAGGCCGGGGACAGGGCGCCCGATTTTTCCCTCAGGGATGCGGAAGGGGCCCTCATTAGCCTCAGTTTGCTGTTGAAACATGGGCCAGTCGTCTTAAGCTTCTTTAGGGGAGGATGGTGACCTTACTGCAATCTGGAGCTGGAAGCTCTTGAAAAGGCCCTTCCTGAGATCACCTCGCTGGGTGCGTCCCTAGTAGCCATTTCACCTCAGCTCGAAGAGTTCAACCGCAAGCTGGTCAAAGAAAAGAGGTTGACCCTGAAGCTGCTGAGCGACCCTGGTAATCAGGTGGCGCGCAAGTTCAGCCTGGTTTTCAAGTTGCCGGAAGATTTGCGTGAAGTCTACCTTAGCTTCGGGGTGGATCTGGAGAAGTTTAACGGAGATGAGTCGTGGACGCTGCCCATGCCTGCACGCTTCGTGATCGATCAGTGGGGGGTAATTCGTTCCGCCGACGTCAACGCTGATTACACCATAAGGCCTGAACCGGAAGAGACTATCAAGGTCCTAAGGTGCTTGAGCGAAACATCTACCGGCGCACAAGGCATGGATTTCGAATCCTGCTTGAGGTTTCCCGACCGGTTCGGCAAAGCAGACGCCGGTTACCAACCCGGAGTGGGCTGAGGGGAAAAAAATTTGTCGGTTGAACGTACTGATAGCGTAAATGACAAGAAGCTGAAGTCGATCTATCCGTCCTGCCATCAAGCGAGTGCCGCCGATGACTGGGACTTCATCCGTACTTCTTACCCGGCTTTACGGGCCGCAAAAGCAAAAACCAGATAAGAACCGGCTTTATAGCGGTTTTTCAGGAGGATACGACAATGAGCGTGGAATTATCACCGCCTGATAAGTATAACCAACGCACGAGCAACCAAGGCCACCCGCCGACCTGGCACAACCCGCCCGGCGGCGACTACGATCTAGTGGTCATCGGTGGAGGTCCAGCCGGGCTGATCTCAGCACTGACGGCCGCAGCAGGCGGCCACCGAGTCGCGATGACGGAGAAGTGGTTGACCGGCGGGACTTGCGTCAACTATGGCTGTACGCCGAGCAAGGCGCTGATCCGTTCGGCCCGCGCGGTCTACGAGGCCGGAAGGGGAACTGATTTCGGATTTGGTCTCTCTGCACCCCCGCAAGTCGATTTCGCCAGGGTCATGGAGCGAGTCCGACGCATTCGGTCTATGAGCAGTGCCGGTGACGCCGTTCAAGCGGTCGCTGGGGCTGGAGTGGACGTCTACCTCGGCCACACCCGCTTTGCGAAGCCCAACGCAGTGAAGGTAGACGGACGCGAGCTGCGTTTCAACAAGGCGGTGATCGCGACTGGCTCACGCCCCGTAGCGCCGGCCATCGAGGGACTCCGGGATGGCGAATATTTAACCAACGAAACCGTCTTTTCACTCACCGAACTGCCCCGCAGGCTGTTGGTGCTTGGAGGCGGGCCGATGGGCAGCGAATCGGCCCAGGCATTTCGCCGATTAGGCAGCGAGGTCGATCTTGTCCACTCCGGGAACAACCTGTTGCCAAAAGAAGTGCCGGAGGCGGGCGAGTTGCTGCGCCGCCGGTTCGAGCAAGATGGAATTCGTCTACATTTTGAATTTATGGCTGTGCGGGTGGCGAAAAGCCGGCTGACGGCGCAGGGCAGGGCCGGAAAGCGGGAATTTGAGTATGACGCGCTTCTGATGGGCATCGGCCGCAGGGCAAACATTGAAGACCTGGGGCTCGACGCCGCGAAAATAAGAGTAAAAGATGGGGGCGTGGAGGCCGATGCGTACCTGCGGACGAGCAATCCGGCCGTCTACGCCGCCGGCGACGTTGCGTTTCCGGAAAAGTACACGCATGCAGCGATGGCGACTGCGCGGCTGTGCGTCGCCAACGCTCTGGACAGAGCAAACCGCCGCGCGCGCGACTTGATCATCCCGCACTGCACCTACACCGACCCCGAGATAGCCAGTGTCGGCTTGACCCCAATGCGGGCGGCCGAGGAAGGAGTCGCTCTAGACACGTACAGACTGGAACTCTCGAAGGTGGAGCGGGCATTTATCGATGGTGAAGAAGAGGGGTTCGCTGAAATCTACACCCGCAAAGGGACCGGCCAAATCGCCGGAGCGACGCTGGTGGCGGCGCACGCCGGGGAGATGATCAGCGAACTGACGCTGGCTATAACGAGCAAGCTGACGATGGAGGCGCTGGCTGAGACTGTCCACTGCTATCCCACGCAGGCAGAGGTGTTCCAGCGGATCGCCCTGGAGTACCTCCAGTCAGTTAAACAGACGTCCAGAAGGTTGGCGGCCTGAGGGCGCGGCTCCAGATTTTCGGGTTGACGAAGTCCTGAACTGCCACTCCCGTTTGGCCCGGGATGAGACAGTCAGGACTTCTATGATCGAGAGGTGGAGGAATCTCATGAAATTACAGCTTGACGGAAGTGATTTTTGATTGCAATCGATCAACCCTTACCGATACCCACCTGCAGATAAGGCCCTGGAGTTTCTTCAAGATGATGCTATGTCCATCCACTGACAGCGGCTAATTTGCATTGAGCTTGGATGTCATAGGGCAAAATACTTAGAACAGGAAAGGAGTACGGCAAATGAATCCTTTTTCTGATGCCTTTAAGTTCCTAATGCGGGGCGAATGGCCCATCTATCTTTTCTGGCTTCTCCTGTTGGGAGGCGGCATTGCAGCGGTCTACAATCTGAGAGTTGACGCGAAGCAGCGCACAGTAAGGGACGTATGGATGTGTTTTGCCCGGATATTGCTCGGGAGCATGTGGTGGCAGCAGACACTTTGGAAGCTGCCGCCCTATTACACCGATCTCCCATCTGTACCGGATAGTGGTTTGAAACACTGGATGATCGAAATGGTAAACAACGCTGCTTTCAGCATACAAAGCGCGTTCGTGAAAGATATCGTTCTGGCTCACTATAACATCTTCGCGCCCTTGGTGTACTGTACCGAAGTTCTTATCGCAACCTCGCTGATATTGGGGATTTTCACACGGCTTGGCGCTGCGCTGGGCGCACTTATGGCCATAAACCTCTGGCTGGGTCTCTACCGCTCACCTACGGAATGGCCCTGGACCTACTTTTTTCTGGTCCTGCTACAAATAACGTTTGCGGTTTTACGGGCAGGCCGCAGTCTGGGCATCGACGATATTATAGTTCGAAGGCTGGACGGGCGCTCCGAACCAAGAGGGGTGATCGGTTGGATAATGAGCTTAATCACTTGAGGTATTGGGCAGGGATTTAGGGATTTAGGAATTTAGGGGTTTAGGGACTTAGGAATTTAGGGATTTAGGAGGGCGATTCGCTTCACCGCTCGCCTGTATTTTTTATTGTTTTCATTGAAAATAAAATTCCAGCTATCTATGAAATCAGGGAGTTGCGCTAAATCCACCAGACGCAGAGGTGGCAGCTTTCCACGCGATCGACAACCCACACTATCCAATGATTCGTTTGAGGGGCTACAGTTGATCTTGAGCCGCGAAGCCGCGAAGTTCTCACGCGGAGACGCGGAAGCGCAGGGGAGATAATTTTCTCCCGCGAATGGGTTACCCGGACGACAATCCGGGACGCGGAGGAAGCAGGAGCAGAGAGGCGCAATCCTATGCACGATTGAGCCAACACCAGAGATGCAGATTATATGTTGAAAAATACGGAAGTTCGTACAGTGGCAAGCTGTTCTCTCTGACCAACCCTATGAAGACAGGTTCAGGCGCTTGCGGTGTATTGGATTTTACTTGCAACTGCACGTAGATTCATAGATATGATTACACACGCGTGTCACCGCCATAGAGAACTGCGACTCGTTGATGTTTGAAAGCGCCGACTAGGAGCCTGTCGGGATAACGGCTTTTAAAATAACTTTTACAATTGGGGTGATCGCTTTGAAGAAAATCTCTCACCCCGCAAAGCACGATTCAATAAGGATTAGCCAATAATAGGCATTCGCGTGCAAAAGTTTGGTATCAATCGCCGGGAACGGTTCAGTTGTGTATTGATTGCAACGCAGAACGGCGGCAAAAGCTTCCCCGGGTCCATTAGAAGGGGCCACCGTGCCGATAGAGTTTAAGCAGATTGTGAGACAGACACCACATCAGCCACTCTGCGGATACGTTTTCGTATCCTCTTAGTGAAAATTGCCGTAAGCCCCTGGCCTGTTTAATCTGGCCGAAGACTGGTTCAACGGTTGACTTTCGCTTGGAGTAAATCTTTTGACCGCGTTTGGTGCAAAGCTTTCTTATCATTCGCTCCTTGGGCGTCAGGTCGTTTGGAGGCCGTCCTCGAACCGGCGGAAGAACTTCTCCGTGTTTCATTTTGATTGTGGCGATAAACGGATCGAGCAGTGCGTCCTCAAAAAGCATCACATTGGTGTCACTAAAGTATCCGGCATCGGTTGTGATTGCCATTTTGCGGGGAATCCCGCCAAGGTTTTCTTCCAAGATATCCAGTATTGGTTCAACTTCGTCCACATCGTTTGCATTCCGGGAAAGTCCGGCAGCCACAATCACCTGAAAGGAATCATCAACCATTGCCTGGCCGTTATAACATTGATCAAAGGAATTGGTGGAGGTCACCTTCATGATCCGGGAATCAGGATCTGTGAAATTCCTCTGTGCACTGCCGGAGGGTTCAATAGGAGGGGGCTGACTTGCAGGCGCTTGTTTTTTCTTGGTTTTAGTCTCTGCAGCCTTCTGCTTTTCGGAAGCCTCTTGCCTGGCCTCCTCCTCAAGCGCATTCATGGCTTCTTTGATCTTTGCCAGCCGAGTCTCACGCCTTTTGAGTTCATCGGGCAGATCCCAACCCTTCCTGCCCTTGCCGTACTCTCTATCCTCCTGCTTGTCTACAGCCTCGGCATTTTTGAGAAGTACTTCGATCTCTTTTGCAAGCTCCTCTTTTTTCTTTTTCATCCTGCCGTAGCTCATCGCTTTGTGCTTGGAAGCATTGGCCTTGATCTTGGTTCCATCAAGGGCCACATGGCCAAGCTTAACAAGCCCCGCTTCCTGGCAAAGTCTGAGGATCTGCACAAAAAGACCGGCAAGAGCTTTAAGGTGGCGCTTTCTGAACTCACATATCGAGTCATGATCGGGGTGCCTGTTTGCCGCAATCACCCGAAAGGCAACGTCTTCGTAGGTTTTCTTCTCGATTTGACGGGAGCTGGGAACACCTGTGCAATAAGCGTAGAAAAGGAGGGCTATCATCATCCGAGGTTCGTAAGGGGGTTGCCCCCTGCCGTCTCCCCGATAGGACGAGTACATCGTTGAAAGATCGAGCTGCTCTACCACATCCAATATGAAATTGGCCAGGTGTCCCTGCGGGAGCCAGTCCAACAACGAAGGCGGGAGCAGCAACATTTGTTTGCGGTCACAAGATTTGAATGTCTTTTCCATAGTGGAGCGATATTAGCATAAAATGGCTCTTGATGCCATTTCTCCGACAGGCTCCTAGGCATGAAGGCAAACGATCGCTGGATTTCCGAAATGGATGGCGAATCCGCGCTACGCGAGCCTCAATCTCGGCCTAGAGGTGTCCCGACCCTTGACCATTGAACACTTGACCATCTGGATTCTGAGGTAGAAGGACTCTCGAAAGAGGACTAATATGCCTGTCCCGGAAAGCTACCATGGACGCGAGCAAACTTTTGTTAAGCATCGTCTCCTCGAGGCCTACCTGCAGCGCCTTTTCATGATCATAGGCCTCCATCAGAAAAGCATCCGGTATGTAGACTGTTTTTCAGGCCCCTGGCAGGAAGGAAGCGCCGAGCTTCAAGACACCTCAATCGGGATCAGCCTGAAGATTATCGGAAAAAGCCGTGAGGGCCTGAAAAAGATGGGTAAGGATGTTGCGTTCCATGCCCTTTTCATTGAAAAGGACAAGACCGCCTTTAGGAAACTTCAAGATCATTTAGGCAGTTTTCAACAGACTGGAATATCGACCTCTGCTTTCCCTGGGGATTTTTTCGGGCTTCGTGATTTGATTCTTGACTGGTGCGGGCCTAATGATTTCACATTCTTTTTCGTTGACCCCAAAGGATGGAAGAACGTAGTAGAAATACCAACGCTCACCCCGCTATTGCGGCGGCCTAATTCTGAATTTTTGATCAATTTCATGTACGATTTCCTTCTTCGTACTCACACCCAAAAATCCTTTAGGGAGGATATGCAGGCCATTTTCGGAGAGGTACCTGACACCGAAGGACTGGCACCGGAGGGGAAGGAAGAGTATCTGATTAGCCTATACGGAAAACGCCTCAAAGAGATCCCGCCTACCTGGGGGAGTAAACCCCGTATTGTTTCTGTACCGGTGCTCTACCCCACTATCGACCGTACCCTTTACCATTTGGTATATCTTACTCGGCATCCAAAGGGTATAACTGTTTTCATGGAGGCATCAGACCAGCTCGATCTCATACAAGGCCGCGCTCGTGCGCAGGCCAAGCAGGAAGATCGGGAAACTCGGAGTGGCCAACTTGAACTCTTTCGGGCCTCAAAATCTGTTCGAAAAGAAAAACGAGCGGACCCAAGCAAGGTCAAGCCCTACTGGCTCACTAGGCTTTCGTCCACACCACGTCGGTTTGGCATTGAAGAATTAGCCGACATGATCGAAGAAACCGGGTGGTTTGAGAGTGACTTCCAGGTCGCGTTTCATGAGTTGGAGAGAGAATGCAGGGTCAAAAATCTTGATGCAACAGGTAGACGCACGAAGAAGTTTATTCATTTCACAGAACAGGACAGCAAGGGTGAACGCCTCGTTATATTAAGGAAAAGTAATGAGCACCAAGACCTCCATTGAATGGACAGAGCAGACTTGGAACCCGGCTGTCGGCTGCAGCAAGGTTTCCCCCGGCTGCGCGAACTGTTACGCCGAAGTTATGGCCAGACGCCTCCAGGCCATGCGTGTTAAAGGTTACGAAAACGGGTTTCGCCTGACGCTTCTTCCCCAGAGGCTCCACGAACCCATCAGACGTAAGCGACCCACGGTGTATTTTGTTAATTCCATGAGTGATTTATTCCACGAAGAGATCCCAGACGATTACCTCGTGCGGGTGTTGGAAGTAATCCAGCAGGCGCCTCAGCATACTTTCCAGATTTTGACTAAAAGAGCAGAGCGGATGGCTGAATTTTTCCATGGGAGGCAACTCCCTCGCAACGCCTGGTTAGGAGTGACTGTCGAGAATCGCGCTCACGGCCTGCCTCGTCTCGATGCTCTGCGTCGAATTTCTGCTTATGTGCGTTTCCTATCCGCGGAACCTTTGCTTGAGGACCTCGCCGAAATTGATTTGACCGGTATGCACTGGGTAATTGTCGGAGGGGAGTCCGGCCCGAAGGCTCGGCAGATGAATCCCGAATGGGTGTTGAACGTCAAGCGAATGTGTGAGGAGCAGGGGGCAGCTTTTTTCTTCAAGCAGTGGGGTGGGTGGAGTATTGATGGTAAAAAAGGAAGCAAGAAACACAATGGGCGCGTACTGGATGGACGTACCTGGGATGCAGCACCCCGGCCAGCCGAGGCAGCCATATCGTGACGCAAGAGCGGCAGTCAGTTGTGCCCATGAGCGAGTTCGAGTCATGAGAAGCACCCCCGGCGCATGGGTGCCGCGAAGAGGCGGATGCACCGGATGGTCGTCGTTAAAATGGCCATTTCCAAGTCAAGAACAGTATTTTAAGGCTGTAGAATGGTCAATTATGACCGCCCTCTCTTTGATCAGCAAGGTTTTGACATGGTCCGACCCCGAATCACCGGCGGCAGAAGTCTTGAGATAGCTCTCCTTGTAGTTGAGAAATGGTGCCCCGAAATCGTTTCCATTCCCGAATCATATTTTAAGAGGTCCAGAAGTTCACAAGGTGGCAAGAAACTGAAAAACGGGAAGCCCTCCAGTTTCTCGAAGTCCTTCCAATATGCTTGTTTCACAGAAAGATGCGCATCCTATATCTGAATATTCTTGCAAGGGCCTTAAGCCTAAATTAGATTGCCAAATGTGGACGGTGGTGGAAGTCAGCTCTCACGGCGCACCTTCAGACCAGATCTCCCTTGCCTCGTTGTCGTTCGGAGTCCCATCCCGCGTCCTGGAGTTTCATAGAACCCACAGAATCATTTGGTGTGTTATGGGGCAAGAAAAGGGGTCGCTAGGATGGACTCATCCTGGAACATAATGGAGCGTAGGGTAACGATGGACTCGGATAAGCCAATAGAGAACATTAAACAGGACGTGTTTGAACGTTTGGCCTTTGCAAGGCACTTGGCAAGCTTTCTTTGCTTAGATAAAAACGAAACGTCTATCGTGGTGGGTATTGAAGGCAAGTGGGGAGAAGGGAAGACTTCCTGTATAAACATTGTAAAGGAAATAGTTCTGGGGAACTCCCCTCGACCGATAATTGTTGATTACCGGCCATGGCTTATTTCAACATTGGACACTGTCATAGAAGGGTTCTTTATAGAGTTGGCGTCAGCCATTGGAACACAGTATGCATCTCAGAATGCGAGAACTGCTGCTCACAAAGTCCTACAGTTCGGTAAAATGCTTGCACCAATTAAGCTGATTCCCGGAGTGGAACCTTGGGGGTCCATGGTAGAAAGTGTACTTTCGGCGGTGGGAGAGTCTGTGAAAGCTGGTGCTGAGTTGGCCAATCTAAGCCTCCAAGCCCGAAAGAAAGATCTTCAGAAGAGTCTGAATCGCCTTGATAGACCCTTGGTTGTGATAATCGATGATGTTGATCGGCTTCCACCCGATCATGTCCGTATTGTCTTCCAAATGCTCAAGGCGGTGTGCGATTTTGATCGCGTCTCATATCTGATTGCTTACGATCCCCAACCAATAAGGAACGCCCTATCGTACAGCGAAGTCTACGACGGGGAAAAATACCTTGAAAAGATAGTACAAGTGTCCTACCGACTGCCCCGGCTTCCTTTTACCCACATGAAAGACTTCGTACATGTCAACATGCGGCACCTATTGGCGCAATGCTCTATTGAGCTTTCCGGGCCAGAAGCCGAACTTTTCGAGGTCTTGTTCAACCGGACTGATCTAGTCCGTGTGTTGGAAACCCCTCGGGACGTTACCCGATTATGCAATCGTCTGCGACTCTCTGCTCCAAACACCCTTAACGAGGTCTCTTTTTCGGATCTCGTCGCGTTCGAGACACTGGAACTGAAGTTTCCTGAGTTGTCAAATATCATCAGAACCGAACCAGATCGTTTTGTCGCTAGAGGTGGGATAGACGAGGAGTTTGCATCTGGAGACACCGTTGCAGCTTTTCACACTGCCTTTGCCAAAGGCAAAGAGGGAAACGACGGACAGGTTCCTCTGGACACCTTGCTTCAAAGGGTGAATTACTCAGAGCGAAAGGGTGACGCTGTCAAATCCATCCTGTTATTCTTGTTTCCCCAGTTGATAGGGAAAGACTACCATGAGAGAGGTATTCCAGAGAGCATAAACCGGGTGAAGAACCGTGATGCATTGTTGAAATTATTACATTGTGGTCCCACATCTTTCACGTACTCATCGGAAGAAGCACAACGCTTTTGCACTAAACCTGCAGAGCGCCAACAGATTCTGGCTCAGTATAGTGATGTGAATGATCTATACGGCTGGATCACTTATCTTAGCCAATTTATAGATAGTTCTGGAGCCATATTCGCCGATCCAATAGGTCTGTGCGACTTACTCCTTAAAACGACGAACGATTGTAATCCAGAAACATCGTTCAAAAGTCTACCACGCCAATTGGGAAAATTTCTGTATGAGGTTATTAAAGCACAACAGGATCACCCTATCAGATATGAAATGCTCAACAGGCTTGTCTCCAGCACGATGTCTTTAGCCCTGTCCGAGATGACTTATCGTATTTCTTGGCTGATTACGGAATCTGGACGCAAGGAAAGTACTTGCCTGATAAGGAGGCAGCGAAAGCGGTAGCAAGGAGCCTTTTGCTGGACCTCTTTTCTTACGAAGAGCTTTACGGGGCAAAAGAGCGTTGGCTCGCCAGTGTCCGTGAAGCCGCTGTATCACAGGACTTCTTGGAAAATCAGAAAGATGTCCTCAGCATACTCTATAGGTGGGGACAACTTAATAATAATGATTACTCTGAAGTACAAGCATATGTATTGAACCACTCCATTGATGATAAATGGCTACAAAAGTATCTATGGCTGTTCGATATTGACACAAATGCTAAAGACATCTTGGCATTTATACCGAATGATTTCTTTGATGATTTCCTGAGCTGGACGGCTGCTTTGGCACAGCGTGATGAACATGCAGATGGAATTAGCGCTCTTTTACAGCGATTCTTAGAAGCGAAACAAGACGAGAAGGAAGAATACCCAAAAAACGAATGAACCCGACAAGCAACCACGGGGAGATTCATCGGCCTCAAATACGACCTGGAATATCCAACCTTTCTGATCAACACATCTCTCCTGAACCTTAAGAAATAGAACTCAAAAGAAGTCAGAGTTTCAGAATCATGTGTTCACTGATCGTTTTCGAAATCTTGACCAATGAAACTAATTAAAACGAATGGCAGGGTTTAGGGCCTGAAGGGTTGAGCGATTCGGTCTTTCCCTGTACAAAACAGGACTGAAGACTGGACCCCCACTACGTTCAGGTCCGGGCTTAGCATCATAACGGCTGGCCAATATTTCGAGTCCAGGCACGATCTTTGGTGAGTGCCCAATTCGCCTGCCGAACCCTCACCACGTTCGAGTTCGCGGTTAGCTTTATGCAACTAGGCCCCATGCGTATAGTTCGCGGCGATTTTTTGTGAGGCCGCCTTTGTGAGGCCGCAGGACTGAGGACTGAGTAAAAGCCTTATCACGCGAAGACGCAGAGAGAACAGCGTCATGCATTTTTCCGCTTCTGGTTGCCGTTTTGCAGGTCCGAATCATCCCGTCATGTTGGGCTTAATTATGCAACCATGAGCTGAATAGGCAGAGAAGTGTGAGTCCGCAAATATCATGATACAAGACCTGAGCCTGAGAATAGCCCTCCCCGAATAGCCACGAGTTTTGCAACCTTCGGCTGGTAAATCTTGCTCGCCGTTTGATTCGGTAACGTCCTAATGTTAGTGGGCGAGTTTGCTTACGAGGTATTGGGCCAGCAGGCGGTTCGCCAGTGCGTTCGGGTGGGTGTCCCTGGAACTTAATTGGAACTCTTCCCGGCCGGTATTATAGCCGGGCAGAATGTCCGTCCACCAAGTCGACCGGGATTCCCATCCGGGAAAACCCATCCCGGATCTTCTCGTAAGTGGATTGCTGCGCGACGCTGCCGCGCTGACCCGGCCATAGGATGATGCGAAACTGAATACCCGGGTATTGTGTTGTGATCAGTTCTTGTGAGCGGCGAATCATCGCTAAATAGAGACGTATGTCGTCGTCGGTAATACGAGAATCGAAAACCAGGAGCTCTTCGCCATATGGCCGCCTTGTTCAACTGCCTCTCGATCCCGTTCAACAGCCCTTCGATCGGCCAGCCAAACCCGAGCTGCTGACCCAAGGGTTTACGGCCCTCAAAATACCCCGCCCGTTGGAGTGTTCCCTCGGCGTCCGGCACGTAACGCGGCATGTGATGAATCCAGCCAACCCGTCCCGCCGCCCGCCACACATGATGCGGAATGGCTACGTAGTAAACATACCGGGGAGTGGTGTCCACCACCCGGCCTACCATGCCTGCCTCAATGGCTGCCAGCATTTGGTTCGGGCCATATCCCACAAAAGCGAAGTTAAAGGTACGATATCGCCCCTCGGACTGTATACCGACCTGGTATGGCAACGTTTCGTCGTCCTTGAGGCCTGCACCGAAAGTGTAGGAGCAACCGAAGAACAGAGCCGTGCCGGCCAAATCGCTATTGCTGTACGGGGGAGCGACGCGGAGCCCGTTGGAGTCTACCGTATAAACGGTATCGGATATCTTTCTAACGGGGTAGTGGAACAGGTCTATGGAGTCGATTTCCACCGCCTTAGCCTGCATCCCTTTCGCAGGGGCCCATCCCAATAAGTCATCGGGATCCATGAAACCAGGCGTATAAACCCGAGGCAGGTATTCATGGTTGACCAGGTATGCCTCGACACCGGCCAGCATGCATGCCACAATTCCAAGGTTGAACAGGATTGCGCGGGGCCAGGACCCGCTGACACCGAACATAGCCGCCCACAAGGCCGCTGCCCAGGTGAGCAACAGCCAGAAGACCGGCGCCGGCGCGAAGTTCATGATTAGAAGCGAAGCCGCAATTGCACTAAACGATAGTGACGCCGGAAAGAGGAATTGCCGCACTCCTCGTTTCGCGCCGTACAGGTCTGCCGGGACTGTCGATGTATGATTCCTGGTCATGGGCAAGCTTTCTCCCTCCTTAATTCAGAACACCGGACAAACCGCGCCACTATTGTAAAGCTCCAAGGCTTGCGTCATTATTTTGGGTCAATCGAGCTTGAATTCCTTCCGCCAATCGTCTGTTTCGGATAACGGCGGCTGGTCCTTCTTATCGAGGAGATAATCCCCAAGGACCAGGAAATCCATTTCGGTCCTCATGAAACATCGGTAGGCGTCCTCGGGAGTGCAAACGATCGGCTCACCGCGCACATTGAAGCTTGTGTTCACGATCACGCCGTAGCCGGTCAGCTCTTTAAACTCATGGATCAATTCCCAATACCGGGGATTGGTCTCCCGGCTCACACTTTGTATCCGGGCGGAGTAATCGATATGAGTAATAGCGGGAAGATCGGACCGAAGGATATAAAGTCTTTCGTAGAGAGGCATGTCGTTATACCCTTCAGGAAGCGGATTTTTTTTGTCCTCACGGATCGGTGCAACCAGCAGCATGTAGGGAGATGGACGGTCGAGATCGAAGTATTCGCCGATATCCTCTTCCAGGACTGAAGGCGCGAACGGCCTGAAGCCTTCCCGGTACTTGATCTTAAGATTCAATTTTTTTTGCATCTCCGGGTTTCGCGCATCCCCCAGGATGCTTCGGTTGCCCAGAGCGCGCGGGCCGAATTCCATCCGGCCCTGAAACCAACCGACGACGTTTCCATCCGTAAGCTTCGCAGCGACATCGGAAGCCAGGCACTGAAAGTCTTCATAGCGGCGCGCCTTCGCGTCGTATCTTTGCAACACGCGGTGAATCTCGTTGTCCGAGAACTCCGGGCCCAGGTAGGAGCCCCCGGTCGCATCCCGGGCACCATTGAGCTGCCGCTCGTTTCCATCGAGGATATGCCAAATGGCATAAGCCGCCCCGACAGCGCCGCCTGCATCGCCTGCGGCCGGCTGAATCCAGAGATCCTCGAAAATCCCGGCTCGGAGAATCTTTCCGTTGGCTACACAATTGAGTGCCACGCCCCCCGCCAGCACCAGGTACTTGCTGCCCGTCAATTGCCTCGCCGTGCGGACGAGAAGAAGGACAATCTCCTCGGTCACCTGCTGGATGGCCAGCGCCATATCCATGTAAACCTGGGAAATCTCGGACTCCGGTTTTCGGCGGGGCACTCCAAAGAGTTTCTCACACTTCTCTTCGTTGGCCATCTTGAGCCCGGTGGCGTATTCGAAGTAATCCATGTTCAAAACGATCGATCCATCTTTTCGGATATCGACGAGTTCCGTTTCAATTTTCTTTTTGAAGTCCGCAGTCCTTCGCGAATCGGGGTTCCCGTACGGAGCCAGGCCCATGAGTTTGTACTCGCCGCTATTCACCGCGAATCCGGTGTAAAAGGTAAAGGCGGAATAGAGTAGTCCTATAGAGTGGGGGAACTGTAGCTCTTCTATTATCTCGATCTCTTTGCCTCGACCGCGTCCGATGGTCGTCGTGGCCCACTCTCCTACGCCATCTATAGTGACGATTGCCGCATCCAGGAATGGCGAAGGATAAAAGGCGCTCGCTGCATGAGACAGGTGGTGCTCCGGAAAGTACATCGGGGGGCTCCCATCGCCGAGCGCAGCGAGTTGCTCAGTGAGCATCCGCTTCATAAATACCTTTTCCTTGATCCAAACCAACATCGCCGAAAGGAAGCTCACGAAACCGCTTGGCGCAAAGGCATGATACGTTTCAAGCAACCGCTCGAATTTCAGAAACGGCTTCTCGTAAAACGCCACGGCAGAAAGGTCCTTGTAATCAATGTCTGCTTCCTGCAAAACGTAGCGACAGGCGTTAATCGGAAATGACGAATCGTGTTTCTTTCGGGTGAACCGCTCCTCCTGCGCGGCGGCAACAATCTTTCCGTCGACAAGGACGGCCGCGGCACTATCGTGGTAAAACGCAGATATACCCAGGATAGCTTTTTTCACCCTGATTCCTTAACTTTCAATACCTTTTGGCGGCACCTAGAATATCGAATAGATAAACGGCGCAATGGCAGATCCTGCGGTCAATGCCGTAATGGCTCCAAAGCCCAGCAGAACCACAATCACCGGCAGCAGCCAGAACTTTTTCCTTTGATTCATGAATCCCCACAAGTCCTTTAAGAAGAAGTCCATGCTAATTTCCTCCATTCAATAAGGTTTCTCGATGTCGCTACGGACAAACGTATGATTTCTCACCGACATGACAGATTCTTCACCGGCTTTAAAGGCACGCAGCTTCAAGGAGTCGTTTCGGAAGAGCCGGCGCAGAACGCCAATCGGGGTTACGAGGCCAAAAAACAAGATAGAAAGTAGAATTTTGGACATCACGGCGCCCAGCAGATGAGAAAAACCCAGCCAGACGACTGCGATGGGCGCATAGACCCGGGGCGCGATCATGTTCACGACATGCAAGGCTATTGCCGCAAGCAGCATTCCGTCCCGCCTGGTACGGATATATACGAGCAGAAGCAGGAGCACCATGGCCATTCCGGTGTCGCGGCTCCGATCTTTAGTGATATTTTTCAAACTAATAATAGGCGCCACTGCTTTACCTTCCCAATCCTCCATCCACAAAGGACGGTGGCCTTTAGCCGTTCCCTGCATAAAAAAGGGTTCGCAAAGAATGAGTATTCATTCGCCTGTAGGCTGTCAAGATCGCTTGAGGGATTGAGGGATTGAGGGGTTTAGGGAATTAGGGATTGAGGGATTTAGGGATTTAGGGATTTAGGGATTTAGGGATTTAGGGATTTAGGGATTTAGGGATTTAGGGATTTTCGAAATCTCGTCCAATTCAAACTAATTAAAACGAATGGCAGGATTTAGGGCCTGAAGGGTTGAGCGATTCGGTCTTTCCGTGTTCCGGACCGAGGATCGAGGAACTATGTTTCTCCCTATTCACCATTCACGATTCACGAATCACAATTCACGATTCACCGCCTTTTTTCCGCTTCTGGTTGCCGTTTCTATTGCCGCTTCTGGTTGCCGTTTCTCGTTGCCGTTTTGCAGCGCCCAATTTATTTATTGTATTATGTTAATCGGAATGACGCTTCTTGCATCACGAAGAGCACGAAGGATACACGAAGAGCATGAAGAAAAAAGATTAACCGTTAGAAAAAAAAGAAAATGCCGGACAATATTATGACAAAAACGAATAAGCTTTGTTCCTCCCTCCGTACTACTACGCGTCATTTTCTTGTTTTTTGTGCAACGTTTTGTCTACAAGTTGCCGGTTTCTCTCCGATCTCAGCCCTCTCTGCGGCCCGTTTGAATTCCGGGTCGTCGTCCGGGCATCAAAAGTGCCGCCTTGGTATTTTCTTCTTTATTCATTGTTTCAAAACCCTCTGCGCTCTCTGCGCCTCTGCGGTGGATCTTCTTTTTTGGTTGCGGCTGTGCTCGCCGTGTTCTTCGTGACAACTTCGTGAGCTTCGTGACGGCCGAAAAGGAGAAGGGTGATATATTTTCATTGAAAATAAAATTACAGCTATCTATGAAATCAAGGAGTTACGCCGCTTCCCATTGTATTTGCCCTGTATTTGCAATGAGAGGCTCCATTTACAGACTGAAATCAAGGAGTTGCGCATTAAATCCACTTGGTGATAGACAGGTCATGGAGAGACTGGTCATAGACAGGTCGTCTAGAGCGCTGGTCAGGGACAGGTCAGGGAGAGGTTTTGAAAAAATGAAAAGAGTATTGTTCTCTCAGCGTCCTCAGCGTCTCTGCGGTGAATCTTTTTTGGTTCAGGCTCGTTGCACACGCAATGCAGGCGATCCAGGCCGATTGATTTTGACCTCCACGGACTCATATGATACTACTGATCGGTCGGAACCAAATTCCTAAATTCCTTAATTCCTTAATTAAATTAATGTGTCTGTGATGTCGTCGACTCGAATGAGAAAGCGTAAAGTTAAAGCGGCTTCAAGGAGTACCTTTTACAGCGTTTCGCCTAAAAGGCGTTTTCGCGGGCGGCATTTGTTCGCTATTTTGCTCATCCTTGGGTCGGGCTTCGCGGCTTACAGATGGGTTCACAGGCCAAAGGCAAATCCGCCCGGGCGCATACCGCCAATCGCAGCGGCCGTTGCCCAACCAATTAAGGCGCCGCCTCCGGCGCCGGCGACCGCACACAAGTGTGAAGCCTCCGACAAGTTTGAAATCCGCCATTTGAACCTTCATTCCGGCGATACACTGGCGAGGATTTTTGAAGCCTCCGGCATGTCTGTCTCGTATTCGGACGACTGGCGCAAGGCCTGCTCGGCCCCGTTCGACCGAATCAATGAAGATGACGAGTTGATTTTTATGCTGAACCGAGCTGACGGTCTTCCTGCTGAAGTCATTTACCTGCAATCCGACGGGCCTTCGTATACACTAAGGAAAAACTCAGCGGGCTGGGAATGCAGGTCGGGTGAAACGTCCGCCGCGCGGTCCGGCAAGACGGTGCGGGCCGCCTGGTCGGAAAACTTTTATGACTCCTGTGTAGCAGGCGGGTTGCCGGCGCCGCTTATTTCGAACCTTGCGGAGATTTTCTCCTATGATGTAGACTTCACCTCCGATCTGAAGGAGGGAGATTCCTTTTCAGTCTTTTTTCAGGAAGGTGCGATCAAATCGGGTGAAGGGAAACGGTTTCTCATCCTCGGCGCCGAAATGAGCGTTTCCGGCAAAGTCTACCAGGCATTCGGATTTCAGCTTCCGGATGGATCGTGGGATTACTTCGACGCAAAAGGGGTATCGCTCAAACGGGCGTTTGTGAGGAGTCCCATCTATCATCGGCTATTGATGTCTCCTAAATCGGGCAGGACTATCAAATCAGTCGTTAAGATCCATCGTCCCCGCCTTGGGATGGATTATGTCTCGCCAAGAGGGACTCAGGTCTGCGCGATTGGGGACGGGGTGGTCTCGGCCGTTCGCAAGGAGGGCAAAAGAGGTTTTTCCATCGAAATCCGGCACCGGGGAGGATTCTCGAGTTGGTATGGAAACCTCTCATCCTGCACCCGTGGGCTGACCCGCGGATCGCCGGTTTCCCAGGCTGAGGCGATCGGCTGGATAGGGTCGGCCGGGGGCGGAAGATCTTATCTCAATTTCCATTTTTACAAGGACGGAAAGCCTGTCAACTTCCAGAGCGTAGATTTTACCCGCTCTAAATCAGTACCGAAGACGATAGTCTCAGAATTTGAAAAATCGCGGGATTTTTGTGAGGCCGCCCTGCACGAAGGAATCCCCGATGGACAAAAGCATGAGATACTTTCCGGCAGTGATTGACAATGGAGGATCTGTTTGCAGAAGTCGTTATAATGGGAACGGCCCTGAATAAGGGCCTTCATTATTCGATTCCCGGCGTGCTTGCCGGAAAAGTGCAGCCGGGGAGCAGGGTTTCGGTCGAACTGGGAAACAGGAAAGCCTCCGGGATCGTATTAAGCGTTGTGAATTCCCTTCCGGAACTGCCGGAGGCAGTGAAGATCCGTCCGATCCGCGACACGATCGATGAATTGCCGACGATGCCGGCCGACCTTCTCGAATTGTGCCTCTGGGTATCCAGCTATTATTTTTATCCACTGGGTCAAGTATTCGATCTCGTAATTCCGTACGGTGGTTCCGAGCCGATCTGGCGTGCGCTGAGCGGTCCTGTTGCCAAAGTGGTCCGGCTGGCCGAGTGTCAAGCCTGCGAAAGCCTAAAATCCGAAAAATCAAAGGAAATAGTTCGATTGCTTCGTGCGGCAGGCGGCTGCGCCGCCCTGCGGGACTTGCGCAAATTGTGTAAGAACCCGGATTATTCGCTCAAAAAGCTCATCAAGGACGGCATAATCGCAGTCGAAGAGCCGCAGACGGGGCCGGGGCCTGACTATCCCGCCTCTTGTGAAGCGGGGACTAAAATCCCAACCTTGTCCACAGGAGGGCAGGGCATGGGGGATTCAACTCTCCCCCCCTTTTCTAAAGGGGGGCAGGGCATGGGCGATTCAATTCCCCCCCCCTTTTCTAAAGGGGGGCAGGGGGGATTTTGTGCCGAACCGGGCGGCTTTTATAACCCCTGCGCTCTGGAATTGACCGATGATCAGGGCGCCGCCCTGGATCAAATCTCTCCTTTTTTGGACAATCCCTGTTTTCAGCCTTTTGTGCTGTACGGAGTAACCGGCAGCGGGAAAACGGAAATCTACCTTCGCTTGATGGAAAAAGCCGCTCAAGCGGGCAACGGGTCCCTTGTGCTGGTGCCGGAGATCGGGATTAGCGCGCAAATGGAGTCGATCTTCCGGGAACGATTCGGCGCCGGGCTTGCCGTGTGGCACAGCGCTCTGCCTGAAAGGGAGCGCAAGCGAACATGGGCGGACATTCGGTCGGGGAGGAAGAAAATAGTGCTGGGCGCAAGGTCGGCGGTGCTCACGCCGGTACAAAACCTCAAGCTGATCATAGTAGACGAGGAGCACGACACATCCTACAAGCAGGAAACCCACCTGCGCTACAATGCAAGGGATGTGGCCGTGATGAGGGCAAAGATTGCGGGCGCGCCCGTGGTCCTGGGGTCGGCAACCCCGTCGATTCAAACGGTACACGGATGCAGCGAGAAACGCTATCGCTCGATTGCGCTTCCAAACCGGGTGATGAACCGGCCCCTGCCTGAATTCGATGTTGTGGACATGAAGCGGGAGCGACATGGAATTTTTTCGTTCAAGCTTTCGGAGGCAATCGGCGAGACGATACGCAACGGCCGGCAGGTGCTCCTGTTTTTGAACAGAAGAGGCTATGATAAGTACTATCTATGCAACGCCTGCGGCCAGGCGCTCGGGTGCGTGTCGTGCAGCGTAACTCTCACCTACCATAAGAAGGATAACCGCCTCCGCTGTCATTACTGCGGGTGGGAAACGTCTCTGCCCGAGCGGTGTCCGGTTTGTGCCCACGCTGCGCTGTTTCCCCACGGGTTCGGGACCGAAAAAGTGGAAAAGGAGGTAAAAAGACTTTTACCCGCTGCGCGTATTGTGAGAATGGACCGGGATACAATGAACAGCCACGAGCGGTTGGTGAGTGCGCTGGATGCGGTGCGCTCGGGGAAAGCCGACGTGTTGCTGGGCACCCAGATGGTGGCCAAAGGCCATGATTTCCCTAACATAACGCTTGTGGGCATAATAAACGCCGACGCAGGTCTCCAGGCGCCGGACTTCCGGGCCGGAGAGGTCCTGGTTCAGCTTCTCATACAGGTTGCGGGACGCGCCGGACGAGGAGAAGAACCGGGGCGGGTCATCCTTCAAACGTTCAATCCTTCTCATTTTACCATTGAATCGGCGCTAAATCTTGACTATGACGGTTTCTGCAGGGAAGAGCTAAAGTCGAGAGAGACCCTGCAATATCCACCGTTTACCCGCCTGTTGAAGCTACTGGTCACTTCCGCGAGTGAGGAATCGGCTCGCGCGGGGGCTCGCCTGCTTGCCGCAGTTTGCCGTGAAAAGGCAGACTGCCTGAGGAATAAGGGAAGAAGCGCAGCCGTTCTTGGCCCGTCGCCCGCAGCCCATGTAAAGCTCAAGAACAGGTTCAGGTGGCAACTATTCATAAAAACCTGGACGAGTTCGGATATGCAGAGCTTCACTGAGGGCGTGCTGGAATCCATAAAAGGCGATCCCGCCTTCCGGTCCGTGCAAATCACTGTGGACCGCGATCCGGCGAACGAGATATGAAACCTCCATGCCGGACATAATCCTCATTCAGCCCCCGATCCGGGATTTCTATTTAACGGCCAAAAGGACCATCCCTTACGGGCTTACATGTATCGCCTCTCCGCTCCTGCGAGAAGGCTACTCGGTCGAAATCCTGGACGCGCTTGCCTCAAGCAGGTCAAAAAAGGCGGGGCTTCCACCCGAAATGTCGTACCTGCGCGAGTTTTATTCAGGGCCGGATATTTCCCCTTTTTCCATGTTTTATGATTTCAAACGCTTCGGACTGAGTGAGGAAGACATCGGTGAGAGGGTCCAAGGCGCCGGGGCATTCCTGGTGGGAATATCGTCTCTTTTTACCGCATACAGCGCCGAGGCGGTGCGGACCGCAGAATTAGTGAAGCACCGGCGCCCGGAGGCCGTGACAGTTCTTGGCGGCCATCATCCGACCGAGATGCCTGAAGATGTGCTGAGGCGGGATTGTGTAGATTTCATTATCCGAGGCGAAGGTGAGGCTTCCATGGTTCTTCTAGCCGAAGCAATACACAGCGGGACCTCGGTCGAATCTGTTCCAGGGATAGGGTTTCGTACCTCCGGTGGAAGACTTTTCATAAGACCGCCCGCTGTTTTGGCGGACCTCGACGATGTTCCTCTTCCGGCAATCGATCTCATTGACAGCAACTTCTACCGCCGCAGAAAAAAGCCAGGCGCAGTGATTACTGCCGGCCGAGGCTGCCCGCTCGGCTGCAGCTACTGCTCGATCGGGAGTTCCTCGTGGTGCGGCTTCCGCATGAAGAGCGTGCCAAGGGTCATCGAAGAGATGAAACGAGCGGTCTTCGGCATCGGGGCGCGTTTCATAGATTTCGAAGATGAAAACATTTCGTACGTGCGGGAATGGTTTCTCGATCTCCTTAAGGAAATAGAGTTTCAGTTTCGGGGCTGCGGCCTGGAGTTGAGGGCCATGAACGGCCTTTTTCCTCCGACCCTCGACGAGGAAGTGGTTTGTGCGATGAAGGCTGCCGGTTTTACCGCGCTTAATCTTTCTCTTTGCACGACCTGCCGCGAACAGTTGAAAAAATTCAGACGTCCCGACGTGCGCGAAGAGTTTGAAAGATCTCTGCTGTACGCTGAAAAATACGGGCTCGAGTCGGTTGCATACATCATTGTGGGCGCGCCGGGGCAAGACCCGAAAGACTCTGTGGCAGACTTGGTCTACCTGGCCGCCAAGACTTCGATTGCTGGAGTATCCGTTTTCTATCCAGCCCCCGGCAGCGCCGATTTCGAAAAATGCGGCTTCCAAAATCTGCTGCCTCCCGCGCTTAGTCAATTGCGCTCAACAGCCCTCCCGATTTCCGATACGACTAGCAGGAAGGATTCGATCACACTGCTCAGACTGGCTAGAATACTCAATTTTGTTAAATCGCTTGATTCATCGGATAGAGAGGAGGTGCTGAGTCTTGCGAAAGAGCAGGAAACGCAAACGGTTCCGGCCAAAATACCCGTTTCGAAGGCTCAGTACAGCGTCGAGACTCATGCAGCCGGAAGGCGTGTGATCGGCAAAAGACTACTCGGTATTTTTCTGCGGGATGGAGCAATCTACGGTGTAAGCCCGGAAGGGGATCTGTTTCGCCATCAGATATCCGATGCACTTTGCCTGGAATTCAGAAACGGGCTGCGGGGAGCAGTGATGAATGAGGAATGAGGAGTGATGAATGATGAGTGATGAATGATGAGTGATGAGTGATGAGTGATGAGGAGGTGCGGGAATCAACAGGGAAGACGGAAGAAGGAAGACAGAAGCGGAGCTGGAAAATCGCGAGAATCGCTCAATTTCGATGTTGTCTTTCAGGCCGGCATTGGTTTCGGGCTGGCTTCGTCCCAACGGTCCGGGTGATGAACCCGCTAAAATAGTGAGAGCCGGGAAGGAAGGTGCCACAATGGCCCTACTCACGGCTCTCGAAGAGAGGCACAAGGCCTCCGGTGATATTATCGGAAAGAACGTCGAAGGTCTGAAGCAAAATCAGCCACAGTGTTCGGGAATGAATTAATTTCCCTTGGCCACGGGTGCAGTTTGTCCTGTAATTAAGATTTTCAAGCCACTATGCAAACCCTTGTCTTTCACTACATAGAATGTGCCTCCCCGGCCGTTTTGGCTGCTTTGGCAATCGTTACCCCCCAGGGCACCTTGCTGGTTCATATCGCCGAAAATAGCATACGGGTTTTTTGGATCTTCAGAGACGCCGATTTTGGCATGATTGCCATTGGGTAATATTCCCTGAAGGCCGAAAACTTTTTCGTACCATCGCCCTGTTGTCGCAATTTCCACAGGACCGGGAGTGCTGAGCTGCTCATCCCAGCAACTGATCTTTGTCGAACTCGTGGTTGTAGGTATTTCAGGATCAGCCCACCATGTGGCCGTTCTGAGTGGAAGCCCATGAAGCACCGCTGAAACCATCTGCCATGGCGGTACATACAAGTCTGACGGTTTGGAAATCAATTCTACTCCGGTTGAAAGCATAAAATCCATATAGGTTGTGCTATTGCTTTGATTTCCGAGTTGTTCGACGAGTGCCTGAACATCGGAAGGCCCTCCGTTTTTTACTATCTGAGGGTTAGAGGGATCGGTTACCACGCTCGCATTTTGGATAGACTGGAGCACCTTTATCAGATCATCTTTGTTCACCTTCAATGCAAAAAAATGCTGACTCACTTCGACATTGTCATCATTTACACAGCCCAATGTATTACCATCGCTGATACGCGGGTGCGAACTACTTCCTGAAGCCGGCCAGGACGGTGTCGTCACTTGCATCACAAACCCGTCTCCGTTATCATCCCAGGCAAGCATCCCCTTGGAATGGCCCCAGGGAGCGCTACAATAGTCTATACATCCTTGTATGACAGGATCATTATAAAACTGATCATTCCATATAACGTAATAGTATGAACCGTTATACACCTGCTCGAAGGTGGCTCCCACCGGATCGGTCAGTGTGTCGCCGGCGCAGCCGCTTCCCTTTCGCAGCACAGAGTCTTCGCTGCTCGCATAAACGTACTGCTGGCTGTATCCTCCCTCGTATTTTTGTACGGTGCCACCAAAAATGCATTCTCTTGGGGCATTAGTTCCACCGAAGGAGACACAGCCGGGGAAGATTGCGGCGTTGAATTTAAAAACAAACCACCAGTCGACGGGATGGCCTGTTTGCAGGTACGGCATTGGGGCCGAAGTCTTCTCTATGGAAGACTGAAGCGGGAATTCGGCATGGGCTGGAGTCTTGTGGCAGCCGAAGCCTCCAATGTATCCAGCGACAGTGAGACCGATTAATATAAGAATTACGTAAGTAAGATGTTTCATTGTTAAATGCCGATTATCCTTATCCATGCGCTTACCTTTTCTTGGCCCGGTTCCTTATTTCGAGAGAACACACTTTTTTCTCTCAGCGCTGAATGCCTGGAACCGGAATGAATCGCCTGCAGCGCGGCATGCCTTCGGATTGCCAGGCACCCTCCTTTAGCGGGGTTATCCAGTTCCATTTCCGGCTCGCTTCCTTTTTCCAAAAAAATGGCGAAGCCTTATGATTCTCAAATCGGAAATACAGTAGATATCTTGAGAGTTATCTCACCGGCAGTGGCGTCAGATCGGACGGGTTGCGCTCCGCTCACCCATCCTTGTATGTTTGGATAGACATCGATGGACATCGACGGTGGGGAGAACCAAGAATAAATACAGCAGGAGCGTTCGCCAGGATCTGGTTAACCCATGATCCATCGCAACTATTTGTTGAAATACCTGATCGCACCTGATTGCGTCGAAGGGGGAGCCTCACCGATGATTTGACCTGAAACCCCTCAATCTCTGATGACTTTCGATTATCTCAAATCCCATTGCACAGGGTCTCAGCCATTGTTTCGGCCAGCCTCATCACGTCCTGGCGTGTTTCAAGTTCCCTTTGCCCTCGAACCCCACATGCTCTAATGAGATGTCTCTCACTAAAACCATAGCTTTTGAAGAAGTAGTCAAATTTCTGAAAGATACCGGTAAACATGCTCTCATCGGGGTTTCCTTGAACTTGAATGAAAACCAGTTTCTTCCCTGGTGCAAGGCGGGATCTATTCGGGTTGGTCATGAAATCAGGCACGAAAAATGAGAAAGTCCGGTCGAAGAACGTCTTCAACTGGCTCGTTACATCCCAGAGGTAAACAGGAGTTGCGAGCACGAGGACATCGGTTTCACGAACCGCCTCCAAAACTTCGGTCAAATCGTCTTCAAGTATGCATTTGTCGAGTTTGGTCTTGCACGCCATGCATCCTTGACAGCCCCTGTATTCGAGTTTGTTCAGAGTGAAGGTGGAAATTTCCGCTCCAAGCTTTTCAGCGGTGTCACAGAATCGCTTTGCGATAGTGGCGCTATTTCCTTTTTCCCTTGGACTTCCAAATAGACAGACGATCTTCATTTCAGTCTCCCATCTCAAAAGGTGGCGGATTTATTCTATGTGGTAGAAGAATACCTAGAAAAGCGTTTTTGGTCAATGAGAGGGCGATCCAACACCAAACCATCTCCCTAAATATTCATGAGTGATCAGTTAGTTTCGGTTTTAGATGTAAATAGTGATGAAGCGGATTCGAAAAGCATTGCATTCCTTTCCTAACCTATTAAAATCACAGTGCTCTGAACTTTGAAGTTGCCCATTCACCTATGTAAAAGGATTCGCCAATGCCCAAAAAACTCATCGAAATTGCATCAGAAATCGTCCAGACACAGGTTTCCCGCTCTCCCATGTCGGCAGTTGAGATCGCCTCATCTCTCCGGCAGGTCTTCGGCACGCTCCATGAATTAGAAAAAGCTGAGACGGCTGGAATCGCTATTGAACTTACTCAGCCGGCCGCAGAGGAAGCAGCCGCAACGAAGCTCAGCTCAGCAGATTCTATCCAAAACGACAAAGTAATCTGTCTTGAATGTGGCGCTGAGATGAGACAGCTCACGCACAAGCATCTTGTTTCCCACGGCATGAGCCATAAAGAGTACAGGAAGAAATACGGATTTTCGATGCGAACGCCATTGTCTGCAAAATCATTGACCAAAGCGAGAAGCAAAGCAGCTAAAAAGAGGGGATTGCCCGAAAATCTGAAGAAGGTGATTGAGGAGAGAAGGCAGGCAAAGGCGAAGGTGGCAGCCAAATCGGCGGTAACAGAGAAAGTGACGGCCAGCAAATCAAAGCGGACGAGACTTAGGAAGAAGGTGGCGGTTTGATTTGCCGGCGATCAAGGCAAGTGAGGCGGCATCATGTTCAAGCAGTTGAGCGGTAGTGCTGGAAGCGCCCTTGGATTCAAGATCGGCGAAGATACAACTGGCGAAGACATAGGCGATATTAGCAGGATAATGTCTCAAACAATCGCTGCATCAGGAAAGATACGGCTTCTGATCGAGATTGAAGGCTTCCGCCACATGGAGCCGGAGGCGCTCCTGGAGAAAGTGAGATTTGCCAAGGAGCATGCAAGGGAAATAGAGCGAATGGCGGTTCTTAGCAATAGGGTGTGGATCAAATCATGGGTGAAGATTGGCGGAATGTTAACTCACACAGATGTGGAGCATTTCGACCGGTCTGAAATGGAAGCTGCTTGGCAATGGGTACGCACATAAGGTCAACTAAAGGAGGCAAATGCCGTGAGTGAACGGGTCACGTTAGACAAGACCTTTCTTAGACTTCCAGCCGCACTGGAGATTGCAAATGAACCAGATCGAACAATTCTTGGGCAAGGCATGTGATGGATGCCGCTTATGTCGATACGCAAGAGATAATCCCGCAACAATGATCGGTAAGATTATGGCCTGGCATGGTAAATGGTGCCCGGCATGGAAGGCCCAACAGGAGATCGAGCGTGAACGGCAGCAGGTGGCGAAGAGGCAGCGTAACTCAAGGAAGGAGTCAAGGAAGAAGAGGTGAAAATCTATTTTGCCGGCCCCCTATTCTCGGAGGCTGATAGAGACAGGATTCGAGCCACCATTAAGAAGATCGAATCCCTTTAATCAGGTCGGGGCACAAAGCCGGTCCAAAAAACATCCAAAATGGCCGGTTGGAAGTTGGCCACTCATTCACTTGCCTTTTCAGGATTGCCAAGCCGGAAACGGGCTTTGAAGCGCTATACGCAAGTCGCTTGAATCCACTATCATGATGATGTATTTTGCCGAAGAGGGGTTAAGGAAAAGGTTTTCGGACAGACCCTGCGTTGATATCCCTCCGATGGCCGATTCAAAGGGACATTGCCACGCAAGTATCATTCGGCTCGACAGGAGGCATATGATGATAGACATCTGGGTAAAGCTCGTTTCGGATCAGTTCGAACTTGCTCTGAAACTAACCCGAGCGGTCTTTGGACTCGGCGGAAGGGAAGCACCGGTATCTGACCATATGGTCCAAGCTGGGCCTATGGCTTTGGACCAGGCTGATGCGCCTGTCAAAGATCCAATGGATGAACACGCGCAGGAAATAGGCCAGGAAGAAGAACGGTTTGCCGCAGTTGTGCCCGAGACCGAGACCTTGCGGGAAGCCGCACAGATCACCGGCAGTGATGGTGAGGCGATTCCCGAGCGCCAAATTGAGAGCCTAACCGGTAGTGCTCAAACTGAAGCCGCCACAATTCAGGATATCATATCTTTTCTCGAATCCGCGAACCGGGGTGCAACGGTCGTGGAGATAGCCCACCACCTTGAAATGGACAAGAGAAGTGTTCTTCCACTCCTGAAGACATTGGCCAAGGAGAGGAGAATCGATGAACTCCTCGGGCGGTACTGTGTGCTAAAAAGTTGATCTCCCCCCCGTTTTCGGGCCATCGGAGCCGGAACCTTTGCTCTGACATAGAACGGTCGAGCCGGCAAATGGAAGTGGTTCTTCACAGTGGTTATCAAGAAGAGGACCATGATGTCCGATACGAGAATAGTCGCTATATTATCTCTTAAAGGTGGAGTGGGTAAAACCACGTCGGCTGTAAACATCGCCTCTTGCCTCGCACAAGCCGGAAAGAAGACGCTCATTGTGGACCTCGATCCATATACTGGAGCGACATCCCATCTGGGAATCAAACTCGAACCTTCAAGCAGGACTGTCACGGATGTGTTGTGCAATCCGAATGGAAATATTTCTGAGGCTATATACAAGACTGCTACCGCAAACCTCTATGTTGCCGCCTCCGACGAAAGCCTGGCAAGCTGTGAATCGGAGTTGAACGCAGAGATCGGCAAGGAGAGTATCCTCTTTGAGCGCTTTTCCGGACATGCGAGCGAATACGACTTCATAATTATGGATCTCCCGCCCGTCTCGCCATTTCTAATGGTGAATGCGCTACGAATGAGCCGGGACGTGCTCATTCCGTTTAGAACAGCCTATTTGGACCTGAAAGTTGCGGAAGATATCAATGAACTCGTCGAAAAGGTGCGACGCAGATTGAATCCCGATATCAGGATACTTGGTTATTTTGGCACTATGTCAAACCTTCGCACAAAAGAGTCCCGGCTGTCGGTTGAAGACATGAGAAGAAGATATGGCGAGAAGGTTTTCAGGACCGTGATACCTGCCTGTACCAGAGTGGCCGAAGCTCCACGCAGAGGGGTTTCAGCAACGGAATACGCGGGGTCGTCAACTGGAGCCAGAGCCTACAGAGATCTCGTGAAGGAAATCTTTGACGTATGATCCGATCCAGGAAGGTTGGATGGCCAGTGGCGGTGGGACCGCCAGCCGGGGTTGCCAAGCCCACACCACGTCTTTTCATGGTTTCCGGGTGTCTCTCAGGGACATGAAATGCAGTGGATTCCTTCCCCTACGCGCCTGCTTCTCTCACACTGAAAATTTTCCGAATCCGCTGATGACAACATCCTCGCCCTTTTGCAAGGACTGTTTAATCATCTACGCTCTCAAGTTGATCCAGCCCACCATATCGGCTATCACCAGATCTTTCTCTTCCTTTTCATTAAGAATCTCATGATAACATTCCGGATAGATCTTCAGCGTCTTATCCTGGTTAGGAATATGATCATAAAACCATTGGGAGGCGCTGTTAGGAACCAGCAGGTCGTTGCCCCCGTGAAGGATCAGGCATGGAATTCGATAGTTCAGAATGTTTTGATGAAGTCTTTCGATCCCTTGAATAAAGGTAGTATACAAAAGCCTCAAGGTAACGCCCTTTAGCACCAGGGGATCTTCTTCATAGGCTTTGACCACTTCAGGATCCCGGCATATGGCGGCGGCCAGGGAATTGGGGCTCACTTGGTTTCCCATAGCTTCGGTATAGGTTTTTGCAAGGTCACCAAAGGCCGGGAGGAAATCCAGGGCCGCCCCGGAAAGAATCATGCCTTTGAGCACATCTCCGTGGCCCGCACCGTAACCGGCAGCTATCAGACCTCCCAAGCTGTGGCCCAGCATAAAAACCGGTTTCCCTTGGTTTTCCTTTAGAGCCAGGCGCGCGACCAGATCCGTATCCTTTAAAAACTTATCCGGATCATCATTGTTTCCCCGTAATCCACCGGACCTGCCATGTCCCCGAAGGTCAAACCGGTAAACCGAAATCTCATTTTCATTGAGCTTGCGGGTCACGTAATCATATCGTCCTGCATGTTCGGCCAGACCGTGGACAATTACCAGGACCGCCCGGGGGGTTTGCACAGTGTCTTTAGTTGTAAAAATATCCGTACCATCAAATGCCTTTACAGAACTGGTGTCCATCGCTCATCTCCTTTAATTGTATTAATCCTGACTATTCCGGCACATTCAACGGGAGCTACGGGAGGTAAAGCAAGATATACCGAATGGATCTCCGGAGGCAAGGACAGAACAAACCATGTACCAACAACGGTCCCCATTGCCGCTGAAAGAGAACACGGCTGATGCTAGTGCTTAATTGCATAAGTTAGCGATAGTATTTCTAAGCTGAGTCCCCTTTACCTCTCGTTTGCGCCAGACAAACGGCTTAGCGGTGGGACCATAAGCTGCGACAAAAGCCTCAATAGCTTGGCGCAAATGTTCGATGCTCTCGAAGCTGGCGCCCTTTAGTGCCTTGCGGGAAAAGATGCCAAACCAGATTTCGACCTGATTTAGCCAACTCGCAGATGTTGGAGTGAAATGAAACTGAACATTGGGATGGGCGGCCAACCATTCATCGTTCTTCTTGTGAATACAGTAGTTATCGAGAATGACGTGAATCTCTTTGTCTCCGGGAAGTCCAGCCAATACTTGCTCCATGAATGCAAGGAACTCCAGACGACGTTTCTGCTGGGTGGTTTGCGTATAGATGGCTCCTGTTGCAATCTCAAGCGCCGCAAACAAATTCAGGGTTCCGTGGCGCCTGTATGTGCTCTTGAAGCCGCGCACAATTTTCCCATTGTCTGTTTCCACATAGCCAGTGGCTCGCTCCAATGCCTGGATGCTGGGCTTTTCGTCAATCGAGATGACCAAAGCATTTTCCGGGGGATTCAGGTAGAGTCCCACGATGTCAGCAGCTTTGGGGATAAACTCCGGGTCGGTACTTACGCACCAGCTGCGCTGCCGGCTCAGACATACGTTTTCTTTACGCAATAGGCGCCAAATGGCATCTACTGAAGTATCGAGATGTTTTGCAACTGCAGGACCATCCCATTGAGCCTGACCCGCAGGGGGTGGAAGTTCCAAGGTCTTTAAAACTTGATTGCGGAATTCTGCATCGTAGAATGCGGGCTTTCCGCTACGAGGTCAATCTTTGAGCCCTTTGATACCATCTCTTTCAAAACGTCTTCGCCATTGAATCACGGTGTTCGGACGTATGTGAAGATCCTTTGCTATCTTATGGACCCGCTCGCCTTCCAGGCACTTAATGATGATTTTGGCCCGTTCAACCATTCGCACTTCCTCAGTCCGACTGTGTACCATCTGCTCCAATGCTTCTCTGTCCTTCTCGGTGCAGCTTGGAATTGGGGCTTTTCTGGGCATAGGCATTCCCTCCTTGCCCAGAGTTTTACATTATAACGTTAACTTTTGCAAGTAAGCACTAGCAGTGCGGCAAATGTGGTCTGCGAGATCCTGGGAGACCAGGGGTATAGAATGCAATGACCGGAATAAGTGAGTGTCAGGCTTAGACCGGCCCGGCGCGGGGAGAAGTGGAGCCACTCCTCTGGACCAGTGCGATTTCTTTTGCCCTCTCTTATTATTCGTTGACCGGATGATTAAAATGCGGAAAGATATGAGTTGCGAGGGAACCAAAAATGAAGACGGTCAAAATCGTTTACTGGCAAGAAACGGATGGCATGTGGGTGGGCCACCTGGAATGTTATCCGGATTATATGACCCAGGGCGAGACCCTCGATGAGTTAAGAGAAAATCTCAAAGACATCCTCGGCGATCTGGAGAGCAAGGAGATTCCGCTCGTGCGGACTCATGAAGACATGGCGGTCTGATGAAGCGAATAGACCTCGTTAGAACTCTCGAAGAGCGGGGTTGTACACTGATTCGCCATGGAAGCAGACACGATTGGTATCAAAACCCCGAAACCCGCATGTGTCAACCAGTACCCCGCCATCGGGAAATTAATGAGCGTCTCGCAAAACACATAATGAAAAAGAAAAGAGAGCTACAGCGCGATCACTGTAGCCGCTTGACGTTACTAAAGCTGGCGATGGGATTTGAACCCGCAACCTGCTGATTACAAATCAAATAACTGACCGATTTTACTAGTACAAATCGGTAACAGAAAGTAACACCAAGTAAATCAAATAACTGTTTTCTAAGGACATTCAACCGCCGAACCTTCGGCTCGACTTTCACATTGTTACCTCTGATTACCCATGCTTTTAGCATTTTTTAGCAAAATTTTGGCAAAAAATTTTTGACTCCTGAAGGGGGCTGGAAGGATAGTTCAGCCCCCTTCCATTCCGGGATCTGAACGGTTTCATAATCGCAATAACCAACCTGCCATGCATTACTCTCATAATCAATATAATTTACATTATCTATATAACTTGACAAATCTACATAATCTGTGGTAGTATAAACTCAATAGGAAAGGGTCAAAATGTATTGAGTTTAGCGAAATTGGGAGCCTGAAAGCCTTATTCCACCGTGTCAATTTAAGGTGAAAACTCAATAGAAAATCGTAAAAGGAGAGGGTTATGAGTGTCGAGGGCAAAGTGATTGAGTTTCCAAGCACACGGGAAAAAGCAAATGAGCGACCTCTGCGCAAAATCAAAAACGTTGACGGCATCAAGTATTTCAGCCAACAACAGATAAAACTACTTCGGCGCACCGTTCGTGACCAAGCCGCCCTCGATCAGGCGGGCGGGCAGATCACCGCTTTAAGAGAATGGATAGCGATTGATATTATCACGTCTACTGGTCTCAGGGTATCTGAGGCTGCAAATGTCAGATGTGGCGACATTAGAGCCGGTTATGGAGAGAGCGCCCTATTCGTAAGGGACGGAAAAGGCTCCAAGTCCCGCACTGTGCAGATACCCGATTCACTGAAAAAGCACCTCAAGCAGTTCGTCGCTTGGAAATCGAGCCGGGGTGAAGCAACCGGTCATGACGATCACCTCTTTTTGGGGCAGCGGGGTCCGTGGACCTCACAAGCCATCCAGCAACTCGTTAAGAAGTATTTAAAGGTACTTGGACTTTACGAAAGCGAGAAATCTGTACATGCTCTCAGGCATTCTTACGCAGTCGAGTTGTATAGGCAGGAGAAAGATTTGCGGACGCTTCAGAAACAACTGGGTCATGCTTCCATCCAGACGACTCAAATTTACGCCGATGTGACCATGGAGGATATCCAGAATCAGATTAAAGGACTCTGGAATTAGCGGCAGTCGATAACAAGGAAAAGATGAATAATTATGGAAACAGGAAAAGAGAGCAAAGATTCGGATACCAGCGCTGGAAGGAAGAAGAACATCGGTGTCAAAGTGGATGAAATGGTCTGGAGGCAGTTCCGTGCTTTGGCTATATCCCAAGGCAAGACTGCCGGTGACCTGCTCGATCAATTGATGAGTGAGTATGTGGGAAAGTCCCGGTCGGATACTTCGAATCAATAACCTGACCTTCTATAATGCCTCACAATCGATGATCTTCCCCCTACCCATACTCTGAGTAGGGGTTTTTTCAGGTTAAATCGTCAAACGTGTGGCAATGTCAATCAATCACGTTACAAGCAACAGGGGGAGAAATCTCAAAATTGACATCTCCGTCCTTCACCCAATGCGATAGCCGGGGATTTTTGCTTTTCTGGGTTCGGGCAAGATTTCCTGTTTTTCGCTACGGATCGAATAAACCAGAAAAAGCACCGGGAGCAGGTATTGCCCGGTAATCAATAGCGTCATGTCTATAGTCTGAACACCGGCGTAATTGAAGAGAACCATTAAAAAATTATCGATTCGGTGAAAAAGGTGCGTGAGAAAAAGGAAGCCCAGTCCAAGAGCGAGTTCCTTTATTCTGTTTTTCCACGGCGTCGAGCGGACCGCAAGCACAAGGGCGGTAAAGGTTACGATGCTGAAAGTTTCATAGTAGACCGGAGTATGTCGTGCGGGGTTGAAATGATATCCGAACAGCGAAAAGCCGAAGAGCATGGCTTGGTCAAGGAGCCAGATATACCCGTGATGGACTTTCATCCAAACGAGGAACAAACAACCGGCAATAAAAGCAAATCGACCAAGGAAGATGATGACAGTTTTCTTGGAAAAGCTCCACTTCGACCCTTCCTTAGCGGCAAAGCCGATCTCATTAGCGGCTCCGCCGATTTCTTTATCAAGTGATTTCAGCCAAAGGATGAAGACCAGAAGGACTAAGAGTACCGCATACACCTGCCCCCAAAAGGCGTGAACAGGCTCGAAGAGGCTCCGGTCGTGCTGACCTACCATGAAAATCGCTATGAGCCTCACCAGATTACCGAAATACAATACAGGGATTCCTATGGCGAGACCCGATGCCTTCTGACGGACGGAAGCGGGAGAAAAGACAATGAAGCAAAGGAACAGACCCAACATGAAAAGCGGAGTACATTCAGGGATGATATGCAATGCAAAGGCTTTCACGGTGACCGTATCCCCGGCAACCGACACTGGGATACCGATGAATTTGAGCGCCAGAGCGAGAGCTTTGGCGGTATGCTCATTGAGGGGTCCGGTGTATCGGTCGGGTAGAGAAAAGATGAAGGCGTATATTCCGACACAGGTGAGGATGAAAGCCGCCACAAAGCCAAAATTCTTGAAGTGGGAACGCCGAAGCGTGAATGTATCGGGAGGAACCGGAAGCCCCGCCCGAATGATTTGCTTTTTATTTCGCTTTGTTGACTTGCGTTTAGGCATAGCCGCTTCGCTAGGCATTCGCCTTCCTGCGCACCCATAAAATCACGCCTAACGCCGCCGCAGTCAAAAAGATAGCCGAAAAAGTTGAAAGCGCTGGACCGGAAGCGGACGGAGGTGGGTCTGGAGGACCGCTTGGAGGGTCTCCAGCCTGATAATCCGCCAGATTGGTGTCACCGTCGCTGTCAGGGTCTTCCATGGCAAGATTTGTGTCGTAGTAGTTCAGCCCGTAACTGTAAGCCCAAGCGTCGGGAATGCCGCAATTGCATGAACTGGTATTTCCGAAGAATGCCCATGTCGTGGCGTTTACACCCTTGGAATCTACTGAAGCCGTCGTCACAGTGCTCGCCGTGAGGTTCCCGGCGTCGTTGGGTGTGAAGGTCTGCGTAATTCCGCCTTGGTAACTGACGTTGGTCAGGCGGTTCAGGTCATCGTAGGTGTAAGTAATTGTGGCGGTCTGTGCGTGTCCTGCGACCGTAAAACCGAGAATTGATAAAACAAGTATGGAGAATATGACAGTTTTAGCTTTCACAATGTCCTCCTTAACTAATATGAATTAGAAATACACTTGATTTTTCCAAATATTGAATAACTTCATAATATTCTACACTTTACATTAATGATACCTGCCGCCAGTCCTGCTGATATCATAATCCAGAAAGACCATGTTAAGACCATGTTCTGTTGTTTTGTAATATACACGACTGTACCATGTATGTTCAACGGATAGATTCTGCCCGTTTCTGGTTGAGGGGATTTAGGCATAGCTCTCAGATAGTCGATTGATAGAAAAACACATGATATCAATGAAACTAACGCAACAATCATCAACGAATAAGCAAATATTCTAAATGATATCATTGACAATTCTTTCAATCTGAACGTTAGAATATTGTGAATACAGTCTGTACTATTATAACCTTAAAAGTGAAGGTATTATGCATCACCATTCTACGACTTCCGCAAACCACGCCAATTGAAAGGGTCCTTATAGAAGTCGATTAATACTGCAATTGCGAATAAGGCAAGACCTCCCCAAAATAGAGACTTATGCATTGTATCGAACGATGTGTTGAGATATATCGTGCGTCCGTGAATAATCATTGGAATTATAAACCCTCGGACGCTATCAGGTTGTATCGGCATTGCCTTCCACAGCCACATACTTAGTATCCATGATGAAGCAAAGGTGATAGCGCCTATGATCGCAAGTACTAGTTCGAGAATCCTCACTTTTCCCCCCAAACAATCTGACATTACACCGTTACTTTCGTCACGAGTCATAAGATTATTTTGGCGACGAGCTTCTAATAGGCACAATGACGGTATTTGTAGGTCCCGCATAACCCATTCCCCCAAGTCCAACCCCCCCTGACAAGCCAGTACCAACTACAAAGTCTGGCTGATGCCGCCTTGGTAACTGACATTGGTCAGGCGGTTCAAGTCGTCATAAGTGAAGGTGACGGTCGCGGTCTGTGCGTGTACTGGAACTGCGAAGCCAAGAACTGCACCGACAAATATGGAGAATACAACATAAATGGATTTCACAATGTCCTCCTCAACTCATATGAACTTGCCTTTGGATTTCATTCACGCCAATTTGTTTGCAGACTGGGGACGCACTTCGGTTCTTGTTTGCACCAGCAGTGCTGTAAACTCTCCGCACGATTAAGTGTGTCCCTCCGCTCTTCATCTTTTCTTCCATACTACGTAAATAAACGTTGCAATCAGTGATGTGCTACAAAAAAAATAAACAGCTCCAACAGCAGGCTGCACCGTTTTGTCAGGTAATGAGTAGATACAAATCAGACCGAATGGAACTCCACCGTAAGCGAAAAAAACCGAAAAGAGTGTGACGACCCACTTGAGCACCTTATCGGAAACTGCCTCCCTGAGAATTGCATTAGCTGCATCCGAATCGACAGATGTTGCTCCAGCGAGTTGTGATATTTGATACCTTTCACTATTTCTTCGCAAGAACAGGAGCAAGGTCATAAGCAGCAAAGTGCTAGCAATAAAGCAAATACTCCCAAGGAGCGGTCGTGTAGACTTGTCTGGGAGGGAGAAAATGCATACCAGAGCCAAAACAACTCCAGATATCGAAAGGAAAATACATGAAATAGTGATTACCCAGTTCTGTATCGAATGTACTTTTGAATGATCTATCATATTAACAAATAATATCTCCAATTGGATAACGTTGGTTAGATAATTACATTATAACGATGAGTACGCTTTGTTTTAGCCATTCTGTCTACTTGTTCTGCTTTGTTAATTCAAAATACAGTATCAATATACCACACACTATTAATGCACAACCTAATGGTACATTAAAACCCGTTACATCGATAGTCTGCCCAGATAGTGCATGGTAAAATTTAGGATGGACCATTATCACTATTCCAAGAAAAATTGACGCTACACCTAAACAAAGAGTGAAAAACATATCTATCATATTGGATTGTTAGCCTTATGGGAAAATAGATTGATATCCAGCCACTCCCAGAGTTAAAAAACCACCCGCTTTGCCCGCAGGTGACATGGAGTAAGGTCCGGTAAGGTAGTAACTCTGGGCAAAGTCGCCCACTGCTATTGCAGCTTGATTTATCTGCGGAGCATATGAGAGAGCGACCGTGGTTACGGGAGAAGCGAGCACAGCGCTGTTAATCACCGCTGCTGTAGGTGGTGCAGCGACAATGCCACCGGCAGCTAGTAAGGGACCACCGGTTGTTAGAGCAGCTAAGCCTAGCAGTGCCTTGGCTTCAGGGGGACCGTTAGTGGCTATACTGGTAACACCCTGAAACCCTCCAGAGACCGCAGTCTGCACTCCATTCCACATCGTCCCAACCGTACCCCAAAAAGTAGGTTCCAGTCCCAGTGGATCTCTAAACATAATCGGGTTATTTAGGCAATACGCATAAAGATTCGTATCCCCTCCACCCAGCCCCTCCGGGTCTTCAGATATAAACCGCTTCACGTTCGCGTCAAAAAATCGCGCACGCATATAGTAAATGCCGCTGCCCTCATCCATCACCCCAAATTGTCCGACATAGGTAAATGGCTGCGGCTGCATTTCGAATTTGCCTTCCACAACGCCGTAGGGCGAATAGGAGTATTTGTTAACGACCTTCTGGTTCACGTCGGTAACAGCCACCGTGTTTCCGTTGCCGTCGAAGTGGTAGCAATAGAGCTTGTTGGTGCTCGCGTCCACCCACGCGAGAAGCCCCTTTCCGTATATGAAATATTTGAGGATATTGCCGTTTCCGTCTTCCTCGACAAGCAAGTTGCCTAAAGCATCATAAACATATTTTTTGGTTACCCCTGCCCTTGTCGCTTTGAGCCTGCGGTTTGCTCCGTCATAGTAGAAAGTTGATGTTCCGTAGGCGGTCACGCGATGCGCCCCATCGAAAGTGTAACTGGTGGAGCCGTTGTTTTGCAATTGACCGTCGTTATCGTAAATGAGAGCCGTCGAGCCGAGATTTGTCAAGCGGTTGCCCGTGGAAGAGTAGGTATAACTTATATTTTGGGCGACATTGGCGGGAGGAAGCGCTCCTGTAGCATTGATTGTTGTTCGGTTGCCGTTATTGTCGAGAGTATAGGTGTAGCCAGTTATAACGGAACTTCCCGCGTAATTGTTAAGAGAAGTGAGCCTGTTCGCATTATCGTATCCGGGGGTAACGATTGTCCCGTTGAACTGGCTTATGCCCGTGAGCCGTCCCGCGTTATCGTAGAAGTACGTTGCAGTCTCGGACAGCCAGTCAATGGAAACCGTCTGCAACCGGTTCGAGGGATCATAAGAGTAAGTAACTGTTTTTCCATCAGGATATGTAATCTTCTTCAGGTTGGAAGCCGAATCATACGAATTGCCAACTGTAGACCCCTGAGCGTCCTTTACGGAGTTAAGCCGGTTATACCCATCGTAGCCATAGGTCGTGCTGCCCATGGAATCGCTCAAGTTTGTCAATTTGTCATCGAGGTCGTATGTAAACCCAACATTCAGGCTACCGGGGTAGGCAATGGTCTGAACCTTGCCGCTCGGAGTATAGCCGAAAGTAGTGGTCGTGCCGTTCCTGTCAACTGTGTGGTCGAGCCTTCCGTCAGCCCTGTAGAAACTGCTCGCGGTTTTGTTAAAGGGGTCGGTTGCACTCGTTACCAAGTCTCGATTATTGTATCCGAGTTTGTATGTAGAGCCTTTCTGGTCCACAAGTTGAGTCATCCTTCCCACTTGGTCCATGGTCTTCTGCACTGCCGGGTGGCTCCCGGTCGTCGAACTTATGCCCGATATCCAACTGCCCGACAGAGTGTAGCCGAGGCTCGTGGTGGCGTTGCGCCCATCTACGGTCGAACTCACAAGCCCTTTGGGTCCGCTGTAGGCTGCATAATTGGTTATGGAAAGAGTATTCGAAGGATTCGTCGTGGTTTGGGTCACTGAATAGGGATGCGCCGAATCAGTATAGCCGTAACCTACTGAGTGGCTGAGCGGGTCTGTGACCCCGGTGAGCCTGAAAAGGCTTGTGTCGTAGGAATTGACTGTAGTGTTGTTTAAAGGGTCGGTGATTTTCCACAGATTATTGTTGCCGTCGAAAATATAATTCGTGGTGTTATTGTCCGGGTCGGTCGCCTGCGTCGTGTGGTCCTGACCGTCGTAGACCATCGTGGTCCGGTTGTCCACGTTTGTTGAGCCGGAAAGGCTCCTGCCTGTCATCACAGTCCTGCCCTTGCGGTCGTAAAAATAGTCTGCGGCGTCTGCGTAGGGACCGATTTCTTCTGACCTGTAATCGTTTACAAGAACGTTATAAGTAGCGCTCTGGTTATTTTGCCGAAGGGCAACCTGTTTATAGGCTTTGCGTTGGCTGTCGTAAGAATTGGTGATGTAGGTCTGGCTCAAGGGGTCGGTCAGGGTTGTAAGAAGTCCCAAACCCGCCCCGTAGCCGTATTGCCAAAGATTGCTGTCGGCGTCGGTATAGCCGGTGAGGTTGCCTGAGCCGTCATAGCCGTATTTTACGGTTCGACCATTGGAGTCCAGAACCGATGTCACAAGGTTTCCGCTGTATGTGAACGTCAGAGTGCGTGCAAAAGCGTCGGTAACCTTTGAAAGCAAGTTGCCATTATAGGTAAACGACATCACGTTGCCATTCGCATCGGTCAAACTGGATGCCCGATAATCGTTTGTGCCAACGCTGGTGAAAGCGAGAGTCGAGCCGTCTCGGTTTTGGAGTTTGTAAACCCCACCCGAATAGACAAGTGTTGAAGTTATGCCGGGAGGGGAAATATAGGCTCCATTGGGAAGTTGAGTGAAGTTCATGACCTTCTCACCGTAATAGATTGAAACGGAATGGTTAAGAAGGTTATCGGTAAGCCATTTGGCGGTGAGCGCCCCTGCAAGCCACTTTTGAGCGGTCGCCGGGTCGGTCCCTGAAATGTCCTGCATGAGGTCCGCTATCACAAGCGCTGAAACTATTGCCGGGGCAGCGTCCACATGTCTTCGAAGCCCAAGCGGGGTGGCTCCGTCGCTATAGGTGGAAAGGCTTATATCGAAACTGTGCCGCCATCCGTTCCCGATTGCGGTTTGCTGGCTTGAATTTTGGCTTGTGTAGGAGCGACCGAGCGCAAGCCCAAGAGGTGCTGCCGAGCCAAGTTTTAAATCAGCGTGGTCAAGCGTGTATGCCCCTGTCACCAAATCGATAGGCTCATGGGTACCGGGGTCGGAAAAATTCGTGGTGGGAGCCGTGATTGATGGGGTCGATTGCGTATTTATGACTGGCGGACTCGGTGGAGTATTATTTTCAGTTATGAACCCGCCGTTATATCCTCCACCGATTGCCATCATGATGCTCGAATAATTGCCGCTGTCGTAATATGCGATATAGCCTTCGCCTTTCCATTGATTTATCAGGTTGCTTCCGTTTTGCGGCAGGAAAAGGACGTATCCGTTGCCGATATCGGCTGAAAAAGTGCTGAGGTCATTGCTGCTGTAGCCGGTGAGTTGCGGCTGCACCGTGGACCAATTGCTTGAGTTGGTCATGAATACTTTCTGTGCGCCGGTATTTGCCAACTCAAGTATCTTGACCGTTGAAACCGCCGTCGTGCCAAATTGGAGTTGTTCCAAGACCCCGTGTTCAAGTGAACTTGGAACAAGTCCGCAGATTTTTGTCATGAGTCCCGAACCCACGCTTCCGTTGTAGCCGGTAACGCTTCCCGTCTGGTTCCTGATGTCCACGTAAAAACTGGTGTTAACTCCTGCAAGACCTATCCGGTGATGAACAGTATACCGGGTGTTGGTCGCCCATGCGCCAAGGGCGGTATTTAGCGTGGTTTGCCGAAGCCACGTCTGCCCTATTACGTTCAGCGTCTCGATGGTTTCATCCTGCGTCAATGGTGTCGATACAGTGCCCGCAAGAATGCCTGCAAGCCTTTTCTGTGTGCGGGCAAGGGCCTGTCCGCTTTGCGACCCGCCGAATTCAGACGCAAAAACATATACTCCACCACGCACTACCGGGTAGGAGAGCGGATTGGTGTCGTCGAAATTCGTTGTTACATAAGGGTGTTTTACCTGCACCTTTATCGTGCTGTCGGCGCTGCCCGAAGTCTCCGCAGCTAAGGTAGAGTCGTCGAGAAGAAGGGTCGCCTTGGCCATGGGTGCAACCGTCGATTCAAGAGGATATTGCTTCGTTGCGAATCCAGGGGCAGAGATCTGCAAATTGGCGGTCATGTTGGTGCCTACCGTGGTTCCGCTGCCGGAGCCGAGGACTTCTAGGCTAAATGAACACGAGCCATTGTTGGCAGCGGCGACGCAAGTATGCGTCCCGGTAGTGCCGTCCGAGAATTTGAACACACCGTTTGAGTTGTTCAGAAGCTGGGCCGTGAAGGTGACAGACGAGCCGGTCGGATTGGTAAAGCCCATCCCCACCCCTTCCGTGCTTGGCGGGCAGACTGTTCCGAAGTTCCAGCCGCCAGTTCCGTATGAAGAGCCGCCGGTGTCAGTACAGACTGGTTGGTCGTAGATCATGGCGAGTCTTCTTGCGGCAACGGTTGGAAGTGTCAGGATCTGATTGACGATGCCCCCGTGATTGATGGTCACGGTATGATAATAGTTAACCGTCGTATCGGCAGGTAAGACGGAGAAAAAGCGAATGGCCGTGGTGAGCTGAGGCGTGTCTTCCCACATTATCGTGCGGCCTGTAACGATGTCGCTCATGGAGCTATTCGGGTAATTTGTATTCAGATAATTGGTCAGGTTTGTGACATAACCATTGAGTTTCCCGTCGATTCCGGACTCGTTCATGTTTTGGGCCGTAGTCGGGTCGGTCCCTCCGCCGGCCGTCGTCATGATGTCGCTTCTTGTGTAGCCTGCCGCTGTGGTGATAGACGAGGGCGAAACACCCATGTCTGTATTGTAGCGCTTGAAAGCGGGGTCGAGTTGATAAGTGGTCCCGTTAATTGTGACCTGCACCCATATCCTGTCAAGAGTGAGCGTATGGTTTGAATACCACTTGCCGCTGACATTATATCCTGCATTGGACAAGATGTTGACGATAGCGCTTTCCGTTGTTGAACTCTGGTCAGTGGTGCCGCCAAGCCAATGCTGCACGTCATAATTGTTTGTGCCGTTGAAAATCGGATAGTTGACCTGTCCTGAGTTGTAGGTCGCCGTCGTATATCCCGCAGCCTGAAGCAAGGCAATGAGAAGGGATGCTTGATCGTAGTCGTTTCCGCTGCGGTCCAAATAGGTCAGAGTCGCCCCTTTCAATGAACCGAGATACGGGACGTAGTCTACATTATTGAGGACATATTCATACATCAATCTTGACTCTTTTTTTACCCTCTTTCCGTGAGAATTCTGAGGCGTACATGCCAAGTGTAATATCCAGCCTCCTTCCATGTCGTGCGCCTTTGCAATCACGTAGATGAACACCATTTTTATCAGCCCACTCGATGATGGTATAAAATATCTTTTTATTTCGATCTTCCTCATAGTATACTGGTAAACGTTCTTTCATTTTGTGTCTCCTGATGTCCATAAATGTTTATAATACTTTCCAATATGTATACGATCCATATCGATTCTCCGTCCGATCTCCGCAGCGGTAATCTTTTTCCCAGTTGCTGTGATTTCATTGATAGCTGAAATTATTTTGGTTTCAGTCGCATCTTTTTGTAATTTCCTTGCGAATTTACCACCTATACTTTCTCTTCTTTTTATTTCCGCTTTAAATTCATTCATATCATCAAACCATGGCATAGGTTCAAGATTCATGGTTCCCTCGTGTGGTCTGATTTTTTTGAAGCTTTTTCTTCGTTCCCACGTCCATTGGGAAATATACCGTGACAGTGATGGAAGGTAGCTGTCTTCAACAGGAGGATCACATCGATTTGAATTAACCGATTGGAGATATTCAATTAACGATTCATATAACTCATCATATGATCGTGATTTAGCCACCATCCGATATGCCCAGTTCCTTCCCAGTTCAAAAAGATCATTGTGCCTTTGACCATCGGGAATGATCTCGCCTGTGTCTATAAAATCGTCCTTTTGGTTTTTCCTTCTCCGATTTTGAATTGTCTCACCAACGGCTCCATCGGAATATGTGAACTGAATATATTTGGCTTTCGGGTAATGATACGGGTTCAATGATACAGCATTAGCCAGTTGATTCAGATCATATACTGCATCCTCGCTTACTTTAACAATCTAATCTGGATGCAAAGGATTCTTACAAATATATCTGGTATACTTAACATCAGCCCGAAGAATCTCCCTCATCGCATCATAAACACGTTTATAGTATTCCATTGGCTTTTGACGTGCATCACCAAGACCCGTTTTGTTATTGCGAAAAGAAACCGCTTCTTTTAGCCCGTAAAATAGATGGGCATGTGTATTTTCAGGATTGACGCAGATAATGGTAGGAGAAGGAAGACCAACCTCGTGCCATTTGGATTCAGCATTTGAAAAATCAAGATCAAATACCAGATACTTTTTCAACATGATGTTTAGAGCTATAAGCCTGTGCTTAAGAGCTTCGGGTTTGAATTGCTTTAATAGAGGCGTGCCGTTTTTGTCATTACAATGCGGCTCCTTCACCAAGTGGGCGACAAATCGTGCCAGCGCATTTTTTATTGTTGTTGCGTTTTTCATTTCCATCCTCAAGTTCGATCTCAAGTTATTCGGAGATATGTGTGCATCTTTCAAAATTAGAATATATTTTAAAGCGAGAAGATGTTATTTTTATGGATTCAGGAGGACTTTCGCAGATGCTAGGACTTCGATCTGAAACGTGTACTTCGTCAGAAGCGTGTATCTCGATAGCGGCGGTAACGAGATCACCCGTGGCGCTACGTTAAAAAGACTATTTTTCAGAATCAATGACCAACCAATGCCCAATCAATCTTTCTTTTTTTGGTTTACTATCTCAAAACGTCTTCTTATCTTGTTGGTTTCCATAATGTGGTTCACTATCTTACAATCTCATCTTATCTTGTTAGTTTTCAAAATGTAGAGCTAAACTAGAAACATCATTTCCTAACCATTCCAGAATACCTCTATAACTTCTTTTTTTCTTTATGGGCATGATGACAACATTGTATTTGGTTGTCGTGAACGAGAAGAAAGAACATATCATATTGATCTGATTATGGAATATGGGTTTTAGGGCTTTTAGAACTATCGGCTGCGCCGTGCTGCGCCACCGTCACTCGCTCTCAAAAAGTGTAACATTCAGTTGAAAGTTATATGCAGAGCCATTCTACTCTCAGTTCACTGATTAGAATCGATAGCCAATCCTATCAGAAGCTGGTACGTGGTCTCGAAATGAGGTATCCAAACCATATCACCTCCAACCCTTAACCACCGAATGACCCAGTTCCTCCATCGATACCAGAGTATCGCAGCCACTATTCCCCATCATTGGTAACGCACTGATTTGATAACAACTGTATCCAGCATCACCGCAGACACTTTCCGTCGCCGGGACCGGTCTCAACCTCCAAGATCTTAATCTTCATCGGTGGGAGCCACTCAGATCAATTCGGAAGCGTCTGGATGACCTTCTGAGCCATCATCTCGGAAAAAACGATGTGGAGTATGGGTGAATTTGGGAGCCATCATTTTGAGCTTCGTTGACAATGTCAATCAACGTTAATTAACGGCACTATACATTATACTCTCGTTAATTAACGTTAGCCGCTTGACAATGTCAATCACTGGAGCCGCCATCGGGTTTGCTTGCGCTGGAAGCGGTATTGCCGGTGATGAATTGCCACATCCCTGTTGGTTTGCGTGGTTTGGATTTGGCTGGTTGCACCAGCCGCACAGCGGGTTTAAGTGATGCTTCGCTTGGGGATGCTTCACTACCATCGGCTTTATACCGTCCTTTGTTTATCTGAATCCTGATTTGCCGAACCCTTGACTCACTGTAACCAAACTTATCGGCAACGTACACGGATGTGTATTGGTCGTTTTCAGGATTTAATAAGAATTCCATCATCTTATCAAGTAGCTTCTTGCCCGCCCGCTTGTACGCCTTTTCTTCGATGTCTGTGGGAGAATCCTCCACCCGCCAGACACCGTTATTTAAGCGCCAGTCAGAATTTGGTGGAAGAGGTCCGTCCCAATTCTTTTCAAACTGGAGCCGAAATGCACATTCAGAAGCCGGGAGCTTTTCAAGCCGAACGCACATATCAGTCAGTTGGCGCTTGACGAGCGTATCACGGACTTGCCCGTTAACGTTGACGTGTGCAAGCATGATCGTGGCTACACCCATCCGCTTCATGTCGTTTTGCCAAGAATCGATTGGTTCCCATTCTTTCTTGGTACCTGTTCCGCCAAGCGTAAGAGATGTGATGGAATCGAATATGACTACTTCGATATGATGCTGCGTACAGTGGGACTTTATGGCGTATCGCCAAACGGGATCAAGCAGGTTCGGGACCGGGTGATTGAGTTCTAATGCGGTCTGCCGGTCGTAGACACGAAATTCATCCGTCAAACCGAGTATTTCACCACGGTCTTTGATGAGTTTGGCTGAAGTTTCGCTCCAGACATACATCACACGGACAGCCCTCGATGCTACCCATGGACCCAGTGAATGTCCGGTAGTCAGAGCTTTTCCAATAGACATGAACAACCACGTCTTCCCTGTCCCATCGGCTCCAAACGCCAAAACCTTCATCCCCGCACTAAGCCTCGGGTTTAACAGTGTTTCACGTTGCGCTCCCAGTAGTGATGCAAATTCTTTAAAGCCATACGATACAATGTCCATTACATAATACCTCCCTCTCTATTACTGATCGGTATCAACTTAACAGACTGCTATAGCCATGTCAAGAAATAATTTCCATTCTTCTTAATGAACCGAAATGTTCGCCAATTACGAAAAGTGGCATAACAATGTATACGCTCCTTCAGGATCGTACTCTCAATATATGCAAAAGATTATTAATCACGATTTAATGGTTTTGCCATGGAAATAATCTTTGTACCACTTACGAAAGGCGCTGCGCACGTAGATATCTATCCTATGGTAAGGACTTTGCATTTCGGTTAGTGTCTGAAACTTGGATGAACCTATCTTCCTCCAAACCCACAATATTTTGTATAATTAAATATTAAATACACCAGCCACTACCTAATGCGACTGAATGTGACAGTTTTTTCCTGCGACCTGCATGTTCGCAAAGTCACCGCCTAAGAAAAATAAAGAAAAGTAAATAATTCTTTTCACAAAGTCCATGTTCAATTCAGTCCCCTTACCGTCGTAATTCGTTTTAATCATCATTTCAGTCGCTTATCGTGTTTCCTCGCATCCGAAATCCAATCGGACCTCAAAATATATACACAATATGAAACAACAGAGAACGACCGGGAGCGCAAGGTATGAAAATTAGGTAACCGGTCGGAATTTACCCTAAAATTTTTCCCCTCTCTCTGAGAAAGGAAAGCGAATGAACGAGGAATATCTGACAACTCCACAACTGAGCGACCGGATCAAGCACGCTCCACAAACCATCTACAACAATGTTAGTAAAGGGACATGGAAGCTCGGTCAACACTACGTTAAACCGAGCAGTAGAAAAATCTTATTCAAGTGGTCAGCTATTCACGCATGGCTCGAAGGATCATGCGGAGACGGGCAGCGTGAACATGATCTGACCATTGAAGCCTGCGGATCACGTGATGAAGGATCATGTGGATCAGAACCCATCGGAGCCAATGTGGATGATGGAGAGAAGGGTCGGAATATCAAAAAGGCTTCCGTAAAGCCAAAGTGTAGGATCAACATCTAACTCGTCCCTGCTTCTGCACATTTTGAGGATGGTGTGTTATATCGTAAGAGTGAAAAGTCAGCCGAAGGAGGTGTCATATGGAAGGGTCATAGTATGAGTAATGCCGAAGAAACAACGGCAAAGGTGCTGGAATTTACCGGATCGAAGAAGCAGCCTAAGAACAAGCGGAAATCAGGCATAAATCGCAACAGATTCGGTTCCGTTCGGAATGTGAACGGGAAAGTGTATGTTAATTTCAGTTATTTGAAGGAACCTGTCAGGGAACCATCTGGCTTGGTTTGGACTAACGAGAACATGCGTGCTGTCAGAGAACAACTTGATCGGATCGGTGTTCAAATCAAATCTGGCACATTCAGGTATGCTGAGGTATTTCCCGAAAGCAAGCATCGGGAATTCTTTACCACCAAAGAGCGAGAATTGTTCGGGTTCAAAAAGAGTCCCAAGGATGTAGTATTCGGGGAATACATTTGGAAATGGTTTGATCTCAAAAAGGGCAACGGAACAGCGGGTGGAAGAACTCTTTACGCCTATAAAGGCTACATAAGGGGCTACCTCGAACCCTATTTCGGCAAACTGGACTTCAAGTCTATCAACGCCAACGTCATGGAGAAGTTCATTGCTTGGGCACGGGAACAGAATACAAAAGGAAAACCGGTCAAAATTGAGTCCGTCAAGAAGTACTTCGTTGTTCTTAGGATGGCTTTAACGGAGGCTACGATTGAGTTTGAATGGAAAGACTTTAACCCATTCTTTGGCTTTAAGGGCTTCAAGAACCGCACCGATGTGCCTGTAACCTGTGTTGAAGTGGAAGAGGGCGACCTCGAAGACATTTTGGATGACGAGGGTGAACCAATTCTCCCATTCAGTATCGATGAAGTCAGAGTAATTATTCTGGTTCTCCCCGATCACTGGAAGCCGTTTTTTTGTTTTGCCGTATGCGCAGGTTTGCGACCGGGAGAATTAATCTGCTTGATGCCACATGATATCGACTGGGAGCAGGATACCGTCACGGTCAGAAGAGCATTGACCTTGGATATCAATGGGCGACCGATGGTTGGGAGAACCAAGAATAAATACAGCAGAAGAACAATCCGCCTCACCAAATCGATGAAGGAAGCTCTTCTTGCGCAGAAGAAGGTTTATGACCAATTCGGCGGCAAATATTTTTTCTGTTCGCCTACCGGGTGCAGAGTTGATCTCAGCAATTTCAGGAACCAAGTGTGGATAAAGACTTTAAAGGAAGCGAAGGTCGGCTACCGTTCGATCAAACAGACACGTCATACCTTTGCGACCTTGGCAATCAGCCGTGGGGAGGATTTGTTGTGGATCTCCAAAGTCATGGGGCATGCGAACACCCAAATGGTTCATACACATTATGCTCGGTTCATTGAAAATGCCAGTGGGACACTGAATGGGTCGAAACTCGACACTCTGTTCGAGACTAACAGTAACGGCAGGTAAAGAGAGGGAAACATGATTTTGGCAAAATTTTGGCAAAATCAGCGCAAAAAACACGACAGGTTAGCCCATTTTGAGGCTAACCTGTTGATTTTCCTGAAGCTGGCGATAGGAGTCGAACCTACAACCTGCTGATTACAAATCAGCTGCTCTGCCATTGAGCTACGCCAGCCCATTTTTGCGAATCCTTATATCACAAGGGTTTGCGGGAAACAAGAATTAAGGGACAATTGAGAGGAGCGTAGCGGGGTGGATGAGCACGGATGAACCGGATAAAGACTGAAGTGTTGAATTAGATGAACGCTCCCCGTTCGAGTCCACTACGCTCCTCTTGTATTTTCAGGAATTTTCTACCAGAAAAGCACGAATTTCGGAAATGAGATACTGAATGCCTCCGGAAGTCCATTATGAATGACAGCTTCCCCTGTGCCCTCATCCAAACTACTGCGGAATAATCACAGTAATCGTCATCTTTTTTTTATCGCGCTCAATGAGGATTTTGCAATCGGGACCGCTCTGAGCCAGCGTCTGCTGAACTTCCTCTACGGTTTGCACGGGCGAACCGTTGACCGAGAGGATAATGTCTCCTTTGCGCAAACCGCTTTCTGCTGCGGGGGAACCGGGCAAAGTGCCGAGGATTTGAACCCCCCGACCCGATGCCGCCGGCTGGATCATGACTCCGAGCTTGGGCCGTTGGACCTGTTCGGGTTTGTCTGTCAGCACGACGTAGTCGGCCAGGTTCCGGTCGAGTGTGCTGAATGGATAATCTATCGGGACCGGGGCTATGGTCCTGTACTCGTTCGGCTTTCGAAGGCGGGTGAGATATGGGACCCCGAGGCGGTCGTTTATATGGCCTTGTCCGATAGCGACGACGATTTTGCACTTCCCTGCCGTCTGCTCCAGGCGCTCCGCAAGGGTTTGAGCCATTGTCTCTTCCCAGGCCAACTGTGCCTCGAAAAACGATTCGAAATCTTTGATCGCCCCCTTTTCATGCACAGTGTACTCTTTGCGGATCCGGAGCCGGTTGGCGGGATCGTCGAGATGAAATTCGCGGGCCACCCGGGAGCGTTCGTCGGGCGTGAGCGAATCGAGGCCGTTACGGCCTATCTTTCTAACCACCTCAATCGGGGCGTTCAGGCCGAGAACAGGCATGTGCTTTTCTTTCTGCCAGTCGATAAGGCCGCGATAGAGAGGGTAGGGGAATCCCCAGACCTCCTCCCATCGGACCTCTTTAAGAAAGTCCTCCTCGGTCATTTGCCCACGAAGATAAAGGTCCAGAACCGGTTGCGCCTCTGCTGGAAACATCTCCATTGCCAGTTCAACGCATCGTCCCACCTGAGAGAGTTTCTGCATGACCGTGAGCTGAACTTTGTGATCTTCCTGGCTCGTGTGCATTTCGCCAACGTAAACGACGGATACATCGGAAAGTTTAGCTATAAGCTCGTCGAAGCTGATCACGTTGCCCGTGGCAGTCTCGACCACGTCGCCGACATGAAACTCCTCCGGATTGGGTCGTGCAGAGGGAGGCTGAAGTAGTCCACCTGCCGTGGAACAGGCCGCTAACAAAAGCGCAACGCAGATGGGGCACAGGGCGGCTACCGAGCGGTGAGCGAGATTTGCCCATTTGGGGAACTGAGCGCATAAGCGCCATGGAATTCCAGCCATAATCAATCCTTGGAATTTACAGGTGCGTTTCTTTCGTGCCGGTTTGTAATCGGTGCTTCGGAATCGATTCTGAGAGGGGAAACTCGCAAGCGATTCCAGCTTTGCAATTGTAGGACAAACACCTACTCTATATAAGGAGGAAATCCTATAAAAAAATCAGACTCACCCTGACAGAGTTTAAGAGCCGCTTATGTAATTGTATTTTCGGGCGAAAGCAACAGAGGGGCGGCCGCATTTGTTCTTGCCTTCCTTTCAGCGGTTAAGTATAAAAAATGAATAATCAATTGTGGGAAATAGTGTTTATGGGATAAGTTTTAATCGCAAGCTCTTCGAAGCGGAGGTGATGAGGGGAAAATAGTGGCCGGAGACAGAGGGTTGGCAGGTGGAATTCTTGTAACATATCAAGGCTGAAAGGAGCATTCGTGAGAGCAAATACCCGCAAAACCAGTTTAGGCGTTTTGGCAGTTGCCCTTTTCATGTCGATTGCTTTTGCCGGATCTTTGGCGTTGGCAGAAGGGCCCAGCAAGGATTGGACTGAACAACAGCTTCAGGAATTCGCAAAGAAACCGTGGACCCAGGCAGAGCTTAATGCCATGGGCAGAGCGCCCCGTTACGTTATCGAGAAAAAACTCGACCCGCGCTTTGAAGGCGAAAATCTGACCCAGGAGCAGCTTTTCCGCAACGGCCAACGCGAATTCAGAGCTATTTTCCTGCAGTACGGGATCGGAATTTCGTCCAACGATTTCTACAAGATATGGATGGAGCAAGAAGGTTTTAAAAACCCCAAAATAAAGCTTCTGGATGTTCGTTCAGAAGCAGAATATGACCAGGGGCGCGTGCCCGGCGCCATTCGCGTTGACGCCGGTCTTGCCTATTGGGTCCTGGCGGGCAAGGCCCCTGACCCAACGGCCGATTACTACCTTATGTGCAAAGGCGGAAGCCCCGAAAATGGCGGGAATCGCGGCGCCTATGTAAAGAAGATCATGTTGGACCTGGGCTACAGCGGCAAGATCACGAACATTACCGACGGCTTCAGAGGCTGGGCTGAAAATGGGTTCCCGGTAGTCAACAATCACGGCCTGTTTATGTTGTTGCCCGGGACCTTCCAGGTTCCCGAGAAGGATTCTTTTGTGAAGGTAAAATCTATCGGTAACGATTCCTCCACTGCGTCCATGGGCCTGGCACAGAAGTGGGGACTCAAAGATTGGTAGAAGGCGGATACCCCCAAGGCGGCATACTGGTTTGACAGGGCGGGATGATCTGTGCCGGCGGGGGGAAATCGGCGGCGCCAACTCAACGGGACGGAGTACAGCGCATCGCCATGTGCAAAAGAATCCCCGTGCATGGCCCTGGTTTTTCCAATTGTGGAAAGCTCCGGCTGGAAAGCAACAGGGTCTTGGCGGGGATTCCTTTTTTCTGAAAACGTGGAAAGTGTTTTAACGTCGGCAATGAATGTGGGCGCCGGAAGCCGGCTTCTTCCGGCATTAAACGGGATTCATCCTCACGCTGCAAGCCAATGAGGAAAGCGAGGAACGGTGATGTCGAATAACCTGACTACAGTGGTAAAATCTTCAAAAAAAGAGGTGCGTATTTCTCGCGACACCGGTGTTGCAATCATTGGAGAGCGCATCAATCCGACCGGCCGAAAAGTGCTTCAGGCTGAACTGAAGGAAGAGAAATTCGACATGGTGCGCAGGGATGCCGCTGCACAGGTGGCCGCAGGCGCCGCCTTGTTGGATGTCAATGCTGGTTTGCCCGGCGCCGACGAGCCAGCCCTGATGATCCGGATAATCGATGAAGTAAGGGCAGCGACCGATGATTTCCCGTTGTGCATCGATTCCCCAAAGACTGCAACACTCGATGCTGCGCTGAGGCATTACTGTAAAGACGGCGCCCGGCCGATGGTTAATTCGGTCAGCGCTGAAACTAAACGCCTCAAGGAAGTGCTTCCGCTGATAAAAGAGTACGGATGTTCCGTAATAGGACTTTGCAGCGGCGACGCCGGGATTCCAAAGACTGCCGAACAAAGATTCCAGTATGCTGCAACGATTATTGAAGAAGCCGATAAGTTGGGCATACCGGTCGAAGACATAGTCATCGATCCTTTGGTTCTAACTCTTGGGACGGAATGGCGGGCGGGGAAAATAGTTTTGGACGCAATCCGCATGATCGTTGAAAAATTCGGTGTAAATATCACCATGGGAGCCAGCAACATTTCATTCGGCATGCCGGATCGTGAAAACCTGACGGCCTTCTTCATGGCCATGTCGGTTGAAGCCGGATTGAGCTGTCCGATCTGCAATCCTTTGAAAACGCATGAAGCCGTGGCATTGCGAGCTGCCGACCTGGTTATGGGAAGAGACCGCAGCGGGATGAAATGGATAAAAGGCTTTAGGGCTATGAAGAATTCCTAGAATTGGGGCGCAAAAGATTAAAATCGTCGACCTTGGAGAGCGCATAGAAAGGCAAGATGTTAAAGGGCATCGGACGTGGAATCGTGGTCAGCGCAATTGAACCCGATTAGAATGGTTCCGAGTGCGGAATCCTTGGTATCCCATCCGAATTTATTTTTCAAATACAGATCAGCCATGCCGATAGGAGAAGCGGACAGGACATCCCGAACACCATGAACGCCCTCTATTTCAGGGAAGGCAAGGGCTCGGCAAATAAAGACCGGCGGCTGCCCCGAAGCTGCTTTTATTCTATCGTAATAGATGACGAAATTTTTGCCGATGGCCTTTATTTTTCCTGACGTTTTGAGGAATTCCAGATGGTCTTTGTCAGTAATTTCTTCGCCGATAACGGCGTCACCCATCATCCAGGACAGGCAAGGCTTGTCCGCATGCCTGAATTCGTTGTTGTTGAGAACGACACAGATAAGCCGCCTCGATATGACGTCAAAGACCCCCTGGTTGCAATATTTCCCGAGGCCACCAAGTCCTTTCTCCTGAAGGTCTTTTTCGAACCGGCAAATTGCATTTACGTCTTCTTCTCCGATCCACCCGACATCAAGTATCCCCCTTGTAGTTCGCAGGGCTTCTTCGACCTTCTCTATAAGAGCTTCCATAGTTTACGCCCAACCGTGAGTATTCACAGGCATTTCAAGTGTATGTATGATGTGTTCAACGGGATGATCGTAGCATGTCAGCACATGTGATTCAAATAACTTTTCTTGTTTTTGGAATAGTTCTGCTGGCCTGCGTGGGAATACTGGCACAACGGAGGGTAAAGAAGCACGAAGACATGTCCGTTGGCGGAAGGTCGTTTAACTGCTGGAGCATTTTTTTTTCCCTCTACGCTTTTTGGGGAGGCAACACCATAGCTGGGACCGTGGAACTGGCTCACAGGGACGGCATCGCTTCCGTCTGGTTCGGTATAGTGAGAACGGTGGAGCTTATTATAATCGTCCTGGTAACGGGCAGCGCGTTTAGAAAGCTCGCGATGATCACGCTGCCGGATTTCATTGCGCAACGCTTCGGTTCTCCGGTTCTTAAACTCCTGGGCGGAATCATTACAGCGCTGAATTTCACTATATTCACGGTGAGCTCCGTTGTCGGCGCTGCGGCGTTCTTTTCGGCAATACTTGGCTGGCCTCTTTGGGCAAGCGCCACTTTTACGGTAGGATCCTTTGTGGTTTATACCCTGCTGGGAGGAATGCATGCTATTTCTTATAACGGCAAGATCCTGGTAACGGTACAGATGCTGGCTCTTGTCATAGCCGCAGTTGTTGGTGTTAAAATGGCGGGATGGCATAATATAATGAATCTCGAACCCAAATACTTCGATATTATGCCGCCATCCTATCCCGCCACCATAACGGCGTGGTTTTATGCTTTTGCCATCAACGCTTTCGTTGCACAAGCCGCGCTGCAGATTGTCATGTCGTGTGAAACGATCAATGCCGGCAGAAAGGGACTCTTTTATGTTTTACTGGGTTATATTCCCATTGTAATACTTGCCCCGATTGCCGGAATGGCTGCAAAGGTCCTCTTTCCGACGATAAAATCCGTGCAGGCGATGCCGATGTTAGCCTCAAGCATGCCTTCCGTCGCGCTGTCCACAATAGTTGTGACGGGACTGTATTTTACTACCCTGGGATGGGCCTCCTCGTGCATCCTTTCCGGCGGAACGGTGGCCGCAAATGACATATACGGTTACTTTGTTCCAAATGCCTCATCGACTGAACTAATGAGGGTTGGAAGGGTTGCCATTATTATCCTGTCAGCACTGACAGTCGGTTTGGCCATACTCATTCCCAGCGGTGTCGCGTTCTGGACTGTAGCCGGTTTCGTGGTGAGGGATACGGCCCTTTTCCCGCTTATTGTGATCGGCCTTTTCTGGAATGCAATCTCACGAAGAGCCGCTCTTGCCGCCGCGATTGCCGGACCGTGTATCGGTATCGCCTGGTATGTCGCAAAGTACCCCGATATGCTTCTCGACGCCCACCCCATGTTCGTCGGTATGATAGCCTCCATTGTAGTTATTACGGTCTCAACATTATTAGAAAACCGCAGCCGGATGAGGTTTAATCGATCCCGGAAGGGTGTTGTTTTTGCCTTGGTCGCGATGGCCGGCGTTGTGATGATAGCCGTCCGGGAACCGGAACTGTTAAAAGCGAAGCTGCTTCCTGCTGTGATCGGTTATACTATATCTTTTCTTTTTATTTCTGTTCTTTTCCTTATTCAGCGCACTGATGAAAAGGGATCTGCGCTGGAGGTCCCTTTAAGTATCGAAGAGTGTTGAAGAACGGCTGTGTCGCCAGTTTTTGTTTTTGTCTTGATAATACGACGTTTACCAATTAATGGCCCGCGAGCAGTGATTTGTCACCGCGCAGCTTGCGGATGCGGATGGAGCTGTGGTGGGAGAAAGGCAGAATCGGCATGTGCTGGGGACAGTACTCTTCCCGATACTCGGCCTTGCCCTGATCGTACTCATTTGCATTGCCATATCGCGAGATGAGCATCAGCAGTGGAAGGTCTACCAGAGGGCGTACCTGGAAAATCGTGCAAAAATCCCGGAATCCTCGTTAAAGGGCGCTCTCTCCGAAGCGGAGCTGCGAAACTGGGTGGAAGCCGCTCGACAGTTGCCGCTTCAAATAAAGGAAATGAGACCGGCTTTAACCGGAAAGATAGAGCGTTGTCTGACCTGCCACGAAGGAATAGAGGAAATCAGTCCGTCGCACCCGGTGGATTCGTTCGGATGCGTGATCTGCCATGGCGGTGACGGACTTGGGGTTACTGAGGATATCGCACATAGGGGACTCATCGGCGGTCGAAATCCATCCGACCTGGCTGTCATTGATCAGACTTGCGCAAGGCCCGGGGGGCAATGTCATGCCGGGCGGAAGTTGGAGTCTCAGAACTCCGTTGACAGGGTCCGAAGGGGCGTTATGGCTACGATGAGCGGAGTCATAGCGAGTCTGAGGTATTCATGGAATGCCCAACCTGCGCCGGAAGCCGGTTACGCATCAGTTGGAGTGAAAGGCCCCGTTAGGAACGGAGGCGAGGAGACCTCGCTGTTGCCGGTTCCTCTGATGGACCATGTGCGGGGCGCGACACTCAAGGACCAGATGAACCAGTCCCTCACGATCTCAGGGCAGCCCGCCGACGATCAGTGGAGGAAGTTCTGTGCAAGGTGCCATATTTGGAGCGCGCGCGAGGACGGGCCATCCGCTCACTCGTCGGGTTGCGCCGCCTGCCATGCCTTATACAACCCCAAGGCCACTTATGAAGGACTTGACCCTACTCTGCCGAAAAACAAGCCGGGTTATGCCCTGCGGCATCAATTGACCACAGCGATACCAGTCGAGCAGTGCTTGCGCTGTCACAATCGTTCGGGGCGCATAGGACTCTCCTTTACTGGTCTTCAGGAGGCTGACGGCTATGGGACTCCATATCGCGGCGGCCTGGCCAATCTCCGGCAGCTTTCGGGCGAGAGGGATGTGCGCCACTTAGTTGCGGACATACATTTCGAGAAAGGCCTGGCCTGCACGGATTGCCATACGGGAAACGAAATTATGGGGGATGGCCATATATGCGGGCACATGCGCGAACAAGTCGAAATCCGTTGCATCGATTGTCATGGCGAACCCGGGCAGCCGCCCAGGACAAAAGTTTTGACGCCCCGGGATGAGGAAGCGCTCTGGAAGGCAAGGGCGTTGAGAATGCCTGATATGGTATCCACCGAGGTGGGAATGACGCAACGAGGGACGCCTGTTTTGAATCTGCGGATGGAGGGCGGCAAGACTATTCTCAGGAGTAAGCTGGATCAAAAGGACCACCTGTGTCCGGTTATCAGCGATGACAAGTATCACCGTATTCCCGGACATGGACCATCTCGCATGGAATGCTCTACCTGTCACAGCCGCTGGGCCCCCCAGTGCTACGGCTGTCATGACTACCGGCGGCGTGGAGAGAGCATGACGGATTCAATGCTCGGGAAGACAACCGATGGAGCGTGGCAGGAGACGAGGGATTTTTACCGTTATGAAAAACCGGCTCTGGGTATCAACTCACGGCATCGAGTATCGGTAATTGTGCCTGGCTGTCAGGTCGTCTATACCGAGCTGGACGCTAATGGGAATGCTCTGCCCGGGCTTGAAGACAAAATCTTTACAGGCCCGGGTTTTACGCATGGCATCGTCTCTACGCCTATTTCGCCCCACACTACACGCACAGAAGTGAGATCATGCGAGGAGTGCCATTCGGATCCAAAGGCGATGGGGATAGGGCAGGGGCTTTTTCAGGCCGGAAGGACCTGGGATGAGAATACGTTTACGCCACTGCTGAAGCCCGGGATCAATCCTATGGGATTTGCGTGGGAAAGCCTTTCAGACTCGCGGGGACTTCCCCTGGCCTCAACGACTCATTCCGGTGCGCGCCCCTTCAACGGAGAGGAGTTGAAACGGATACTCAGGGTGGCGCCGTGCCTGCCATGCCACGGCCGATATGACGATCCCATATGGACGGATCCAGCAGATCCCTTTGTTCGTGCGAAACTTCCTGCCCACCAGGAGAAGGTTGCCCGTTTTCTGGAAGGCCCCAAATGAAGCGGCTTTCATTCACTATCCTCACGATTGCTTCTATCCTGTTGCCTGGAGGGGAGTTGGGCTGGGCATCCTCTTGTTTGAAATGTCATCCTCAAGTCCAGGTGATGTTTCATGCCGCCTCATGTATCGATTGCCATCTTGGCCATGACGATAAGCCCGACAAACCCTCGGCGCATGAGGGAATGATTGCCAATCCATCCGACTTCACGAATCCTGGTTTTGCTTGCGGCCGTTGTCATGAAGAAGAGACCCGACAGGTAAATCGAACTCTTATGGCTACCGCGGCCGGTATTATCAACCAGACGCGGTTTCTGTGGGGAGCGCAGCAGGACGTGCTGGCCCGATATGGGGCCAGAGAGGTCGATGGACTCAAGGCATTGCCCAGGGGAGATGAATCCGGGTCCCTGGCCGATGATTTGCTGCGCCGCCGATGCCTTCGATGTCATTTGGGGTCGAACGGCGTCATCGGTTCTGCGGACAACCAGAATGATGATACACCTGCCGGCGCCGGTTGCGCCGCGTGCCACGTCCTGAACCGGACAAACGGGATTTCGCCCAACGAGCAGCTTATCGGCCCGGGTACACAAGGGTCCACTCAAGCCCACCGGGTGTCCACAGCCATACCGACGTCCCAGTGCCTGAGGTGCCACAATGGAAACCGTGCAGGTGCGGACTATGCCGGGCTGTTCGAGCGGGACCACTCTCTTGCCTACAACTTCGAGGCCGTAGATCCTGACGTTGCTCCGCACCTTATGAAGCACGCTTACCATTATCTCCTTCCCGATATTCATTATGAACGGGGGATGCATTGCATCGATTGCCATCCGGTAGAAGAACTCATGGGGGAAGGCAAAATCCACTCCCAGTCACAGGACCAGGTCGGAGTGCGATGCGCGGATTGCCATGGTCTTCCGGGAAAACCGCCAAGGACGCGAGAGGTTCCGGCCTCCGATATTCGGGCTCTAAGGGCCGCACAGGCTAATGGCCACTACGATCTCCAAGCCGGCCGCAGGGTTATCGAAACCTCCGGGGGACATCTGTTGACGAACACGGCGCAAGAGGACGGCGCTTTTTTTCTCACATCGAAAGTCGATGGTAAAGTGCACCGGATACCTGTTTTAGGGAGTGAACCCTCCGGGACGGAACCTCTCAATCATCGCATCCCCGGGCACCTTGACAGGATGGAATGCAGCGCCTGTCACGCGGCGTGGACCTTCCAGGACTTGGGTCTACATCTGGTGCGGCTGGACTATCCAGATTACGGGCCTTGGGGTTGGCTGACAACCCAGGGAGATCCTCAAGCCCGGGAGGTGCTGGAAAGTAATTTTCTAAAGCCTCGCGAACAGTGGGTTGCGCCGAGATCACGGGATTGGCTGACAGGCCGTTCCGAAATTGGAGTCTGGCTTGGGGGCTATTCGATGCGCCGTTGGGAGGGCCGGATTCTGGGAATGGATTCCCGGGGCCTTGTCAGCGCCATTAGACCTCAATACCAGTACTGGCTCAGTTGGGTTGATGCGCAGGGGAAGACGCTTCTGGATTCAACCATTCCTCGATTGAGCGACGGTCGCGCGGCGCTGGCATGGAACCCCTATGCTCCTCACACGATAAGGACCCAAACTGTAGATTGCTGGGATTGTCATGGAAATCCACGGGCTATGGGCTTAGGGCCGACGGTCGTCCGGGCGAAAGACGGGCGGCGTGCCGGGTTGGGCAGATCACAAGCTGACGGTCTTGGAATCGATTTTGACCTGGATCGGGTAATCGACGACATGGGGCAGCCTGTTCAGACGTCTTCAGTGGTTGGAGCCGGTTTTTTGAACGCGGCACAACTTGAGAGAATGTCGGCCCATAATCCCATCTATATAAGATACCTCCTTGAGTTTTTCGAAGGCAAGGAGGCCTATGGAGATCCCGCTGGATTTACAGGCCCCAAAAAGTGAGGAATACAAGGACCGATGCCATGGCGATGAAGATTATCTGATGAAAACCGAACTGGTACTGCTTCAAAGGGGCGTGCCCGCCGAAATGCGGAATCCAAGGCAGGCAGGCCACGAATATGAGCGCAGCCACAGGAAATGCGAACCCGGCGATCAGGGGTGGGAAATGGCGGAGGAGAACCTGGAGCCAAATGATGAGCCAGGGAGCTTTGATCTCGGCGGGTGCCGGGCTACCCGGCTCCACTGCATTATAACCTGCCGGCATGGCCAGCGCGAGGCCGATGAGTATGAGTGTCAGGATCATAACCGTGAGGAACTCCCTTGCAAGGAGTTCACGGCGCACAATGAGCCTGTGATTGTTTTGGGGTTCGGTCATTTGCGTCAAGACAATCCTCTGAATTTATATTCCTAACCGGTTGCAGGAGCATATGTCAAGGAACCAGGAAGACATGCTTTTCAATTCAACTGTGGGGCGCCGCAGGTTCTTTTCTTATTTTGGATGGGCTCTGGCGGGGCTGGCCTCGGCATCTATGAGTTGGATCACGTGCAGGTTTCTTGCGGGGGACCAGACACATTCAGGGTTGGAACCGTGCACTTTCGGGCCCCCGGGGGCTTATCCCGTTGGCACGGCCGCAAAAAAGGGCAGGGTGGTACTCTTTCGGGACAAGGATGGGTTTTGGGCTGTCTCTGATGTTTGTACTCATCTTGGTTGCCGGCCGGCTTTTCTTCAGGAGCAGAATATTTTCGTATGCCCATGTCATGGCAGCCGGTTTGACAGCGAAGGCCGCCTGCAGGCCGGACCGGCAACTCATGGCATGGCTTTGGCCGCGCTGCGTCTTGATGCTCAGGGGGCTCTTGTGGCATACCCCAAAGAAAAAGTCCTGCCCGGATACAGGTTTGTGTGATGAAGCTGGATAATTTCATAGGGCATATCCACCCTGTAAAGATCTCGGAAGAACGAGTCCGCATAGGAACCACGTTTTGCCTTGGCGGGGCAGCCTTTTTCCTGTTCATTGTTTTGGGGATAAGCGGGCTTCTTCTCGCCGTCTATTATCTTCCAACGGCAGAGGGGGCACGAGCGGGAATTCATGACCTCGACCACGTAATTCCTTTCGGTTGGCTAATGAGGTCTATCCACTTCTGGGCCGGCCAACTCATGGTTGCCGCATTGGTGCTTCATACCGCCAGGGTTGTTGTTGCTGGCGCGTATATGCCCCCGAAACATCTTAACTGGCTTGTCGGAATAATCCTGTTCATCCTGACTGCCGGGCTTGATTTTTCGGGTTATGTTTTAAGATGGGATGCGCAGACCTTCTGGGCGGCCCAAGTTGTGTGTCAACTGCTGGGACAGGTACCCGTTATTGGAGGCGGGCTGCAGCGGGTTTTTGCAGGTGGTTCCGAAATGTCTGAAGTTGGCTTGTTGCGGTTTTATGTGATTCACTGCCTGATAGGACCAAGTCTGGCATTGGCTTTCATTATGTATCACTTCTGGCGAGTGAGAAGGGATGGAAGACTTGGCCAACTGCTTTGACCGGGAATTCCATGCCGGGGTTGAGATAGCAAATCTGAGTGAGCGAAGGAATGAGATTTCGATAGAGCGGGAAAGCGGGCAGGTGGGTCGGAAACTGTATGGAACGGCCTCCAGCCTTTTGATTCCGGATTGACATCGATCTCTTTGTAAACTAACATCCATAATTGGCTTTTCCGCAATTGCATTTCTGGTTTACCAACCGTTTGTCAAGGAGAGACGAATGAATTGCAAGCAGATCGTTCTTATAGGCGTGTGCCTGTTGTTCCTCGTTGGAGTGTCGATGGTTCGCACCGGTGAATGCCAGGAGACTAAAGGAAATGAAACCACAGCCACGGCCCCTGCTCCGCAGGGTACCGCGCCGGCTAATCCCGCAGCTCCTTCTGATGATAAGGCAAAAGAAAAGGAAAAAGCCCAGACAGATACATCCGCAAAACCCGCTGAAAAAAAGAGAAGCTACGAGGGGTGCTGACATCGTGATTTTGTTTGCCAGCGGATTCTGTGGCCGAAGAGTATCTTAACAAAGATCCAAAATGCTGCATTGATAAGCCTGCCATGTTTCTGTGGCGGGCTTTTTGCTGATTGACAAGATGAATCAACTCTTTTGACGCGTTCTCGCCTTTTATCTGACGGGCAATCCCTTCTTTTGCCCATCTCTGCGATCATTTTGACTCTACCTTTGTTTAGAACGGAACTGCCGCCGCTGCACCTCGGAGGAGCCGCCAGACATTTGTAGGACTTGACCGGACAGAAAAATAGGAGTCTTACCGACAGATATCGCGGCTTCTCTGACTATACTGACTAAGGGTAAAATGAGTCCTTCGCCGGCTTTGGGAAAGCGTCCAAAAGGACAAAGATTGACGTCGGATCATGGAATGTTATGATTTGCCAAGTCTCTTACCAGGCTTGTGTTTATGCGGTATTTGAGTTGTATTATACGGGGGTTGTATGAGCAATAATTTTCTGTCGATAAAGCTTAAAGAGGGCTATCGCTTTCTTTTCCACCAGCAATGGCCGGATATGGTGGGAGGGGTCTTGTTGGGTCTGCTGTCCATTATGATCGTAATGTGGTCCCGCCCCTGGGGCATTGTTGGAGGGATGCGCAACTGGGCAGACTGGATTTTCTACGGCGTTGGCATTATTTCGAAAGCCCCGGAGCATCCTCTCTTTTTCTCGTCATCAATCATGGATATCGGCCTCCTGCTGGGCGCCTTCGCCGCAGCACTGATGGCGAAGGAATTTGCTCTGCGCACCTCTCCCAAGCTCGAGATCATGAAGGGCTTTTGCGGGGGGATACTAATGGGAGTCGGTTCTTCCCTGGCCATGGGGTGCAACGTCGGGGCCTTCTATAGTACACTGATAAATCTTTCAGCGAACGGCTTTACCATGATGGCGGGATTGATCGTTGGTGCGTACATCGGACTACGTTATCTTCTCTGGGAACTGGAAAATTTCCCGGCGCCTCCGGCTGCGACGGTCAAGCCTAAGCAGAATGTTAACGCGTTCGACTTAAAAGCGGTCCAGCCATATGCGGGAGGCGCAGTACTCCTGGGCATGCTGATTGCTGCCTATATTTACAACCGGTATGATTACACGGAAATTGGTGGCCTGCTTCTTTTCGGAATGTTTTTCGGGATCGTTCTCCAGCGTTGCCGTTTCTGTTTTGTACGTGCCTTTCGCGACCCCTTCATGACGGGCGACGCTGCAGTAGTGAAGGCGGTTGTGGTCAGCGTCCTGATCGGAACCGCCGGCGTTGCCATAATGAAGTGGAACGGATTCAGGCCGGCATCTCTTTACGTGGTCCCAACCTTCGGATGGGGTTCCCTGCTTGGCGGTATGATTTTTGGAATCGGCATGGTGATAGCGGGCGGATGTGGAAGCGGGACACTCTGGAGGGTAGCCGAGGGACACCTCAAACTATGGGTGGCGCTTATTTCATTTGCCTTAACCAACTCGTTGATGAACATATTTTTAGTGGGCACGGGGTTGAAGGCCAAGCTCGGCTTGGCAGTTTTCCTGCCGGACGTCTTCGGCTGGCAGGGAGCTCTTGGAGTCATCGCTTTGGTTCTATTCCTCTGGTATTTCGTTTTGTCCTGGAATGAGGAAACGAACAAATTTACCGTTGGCGTATAAGTGAAATGAGATCCAGGTTCTTTCAGGCACACTATCCGTCTTATTTTACAGGAGAATTTGCATGGACGATATTAAACCCAATGAAACCTTGGATGCACGCGGTCTCAGTTGCCCCATGCCTCTTTTGAAGACCAAAAAAGCCATTGAAAAACTTGCTTCCGGTCAAATTCTGGAGATCTTGGGAACGGACCCCGGGACCGCCAACGACCTTCCGAAATGGGCGAAGCGATCCGGTCACGACTTTCTCGGCGAAAAGGAAGACGAAGGATTCAACCGGTACTTTTTACGGAAAAAGTAGCTCTGTTGAGGCTTAACCCCTTGGATATCTCTTTAAGCGGGGAGTTATTATGGCTGAAAAACTTGGCATTTTCGTGTCCTCCGACAAGAGTTTACGCCATGTCATTGAAACGGCGAAAGCTGCCGAAAGAGCCGGCAAAGAGGTAATTGTCTTCTTCACACATAAGGGGATTTTTCTCACCCAGGAGCCCGAGTTTGAGGAATTGACCGGCCATGCAGAGTACTCCGTGTGCAATGTCGGCTGGGAGGCCAATGGATTGAAAGGGAAAACAGTCCCCGGAATGGATTCAAAGGGATTTGGCACACAAGCCCGGCACGGAGAGATAATTGAAGACTGTGACAAATATCTGGTCCTTTAACAGGTTCAAGAGCTGAATTGTTTTGGCGGCTGATGATTTTTTCGGCGGGTTAAAGTTATCGGGGGAGAGACATGAATAAAGTTGCGTTTCTCGTTCATTCAAAAGAGGAGTTGTGGGAGGGGCTTCGCTCGAGCCTCGGTCTGATCGTTGAGAACAATGATGTGATCATGGCTGTCCTGGACCAGGAAGTGGAGATGACTCCTGAGTTTAGAGAAAATCTAGACTGGTTTCTCGAAATGGAGGGAAAGATCTACTCGAATCGCGCGGCCAATCAGGAACACGGGTTTGAGCTGATAACCATCGAAGGGCTGGGCGAAAAACTCAAGGGAATGGATTTTATCGTTCCCTTTTAAGGTGCTCCAATATACTCGGGAGCAATCCAAAACAGGCCAGGAGTAGGTAATGAAACTCTTACAGGTGTTCCGTTCCGAACCAAGTCCGGATGTGCTCAAATTGGCGGATATCATCTCTGAGGGTAATGAGACCATCCGCATCGACCTATTCCAAGGGGATGTCGATTATGATCGACTGGTGGAGTTGATATTCACTTGCGATAAGACCGTAAGTTGGTGGTAAGGGCCACGACGAAATTGCACGACCTGCACTTTTTGATATGTGATGAGTGCTTGAATTTCAGTTCAGAAGAAACTCAAGCGGCTGTTTAACGAGCTTTTTCGGATCCCGCTTCTGCGGGATCTTTAATTTTGAGATCTTCATTTTTTGGAAGGAGAACAATAAATGGTTTTCTGCCGAGGTGGAGAAGATGCTTTCTGTAGTTTTGTAACGGATGGTACTCACGAGTTGCTTTGCGATATTCCAGTTGACCGTGGAGGAAGAGACACCGGTTTTAGGCCGTCTACGCTCATCGAGGGGGCATTGGCAGCCTGTGTCAACATCACATTGAGACATTACGCCCAGACCAGGGGAACCAAGCTGTCGGATGTCGTGGTTAGAGTTTCGATGAACAATCAAGATCCGAAAAAGATCTTAATGGAGCAGCAAGTCCAGCTTATCGGAGACCTGAGCGAAAAGGAAAGAGAGGATCTTCTCCAAGTTGCCGAACGATGCCCTGTCAATAAGATCCTGTCCGGCGAATTCGCGTTTGTCCTGGAGGAATCGCGCTCGGATATCAAATTGGAACCGGCGCCAAAGAAGATTTTTGAATAGTGGGTAGTGGGTGGTGAATCGTGAATGACGGTTTAAAAAGGAAAAGTAATGCGGGCCTAGTCTGTTTAGCTGGTTCATGGTAACATCATCTGCACCTTGTCAAATTGACGTTCTTTAAATCTTGACCTCTCAGGGCGAGAAGGATCGACGGGTCTATGAGTTATTTCTCGCGCTTAAGGCTACGTGGCCGCTTGATATGTCTTGTGCTCCTTGCCGCTCTTCCACTGCTTGGAATGACACTGTTCACCGCCAGTGAAGATCATCGCATGGAAAAGCTCCAGGTGGAAGCGGACACTCTTCGCGCCACAAGGCTTGCCGCGGGGGATATCGCCCAAGTTATCGAGGGGGCTCGTCAACTTCTGATCGGTCTTGCTGAAATGCCCGAAGTGCAACGAGGAAACTCAGTCGCCTGCAGTGAGCTTTTTACTAATCTTTTGAACCAATATCCTTACTACGTCAATCTTGGCACCATTGACTCCGATGGAAACATCATCTGCAGCGGACTGCAGCCCGAAGAGCGTGTCAATCTGTCGCAACATGCTTATATTCGACGCGCTTTCGCAACGCGTAGATTTGTCATCAGCGGTTATCAGATTGAAGCGATAACCGGCATTCCCGTAATGACCTTTGTCCACCCCGTTCAAAATGGTTCAGGCCCTGTGAAATCTGCCGTCTTTGCCTCATTGGACCTGGGCTGGTTCAGGAAGCTCGAACTCGAGACCCAATTGCCTCTGGGAGCTGAACTTCTTGTTCTTGACTATAACGGAGCGGTGCTTGCCCGTTATCCGTTCGCAAGAAAATGGGTAGGAGAGTTGATGCCGGCAGAACTTGTCGTACTTGCCGGCATGGGCGAAGGCCAGCATTCACTCGTGAGTTTAGCCGGCTTGGATTCTACCCAGCGGTTATATGGAATCACCACGATACGTGCAGCTTATGAAACGGACCTGTATGTCAGCCTTGGAGTTTCCGAGGAAGCCGTCTTAAGCCGGCTGAGCTGGCTGTATTTTAGAAACATCGCCGGAGTTGGTGTGGTAACTGTGCTTGCGCTGCTCGCAGCCTGGTTCGGTGGAGAGGTATTCATCTTGCGCAGGGTGAAACAGCTCGTGAATGCAACTAGACAGTTGGCTTCGGGAGATCTTGGTGTTCGCATAGGGCCGCTTAAAGAAAAGGATGAACTCAGCATGCTGGCCGGCTCTTTTGACGATATGGCTGAATCGCTCGAACAGAGAACCCGGCAGGCACAAAGGGCGGAGACCTGGTATCGGACCCTGGTCGAACAAATTCCGATGATCACCTATATAGCCCCTCTGGACAGGGCCAAGGGCCTTCTTTACGTAAGCCCTCAAATCGAAATGATTCTTGGATTTTCGCCCGAAGAATGGATACAGGACCCCGAACTCTGGCTGAAACAGCTCCATCACGGAGATTGCGAGCGTGTGCTGGCAAAAGTTTATGGGAATTACCCCGAGATTGTGGATGCCGGATTTGTATGCGAATATAGAATTCGGGCCAAAGATGGGCGTATTGTTTGGTTTCGTGATGAGGCCATTTTGGTGTCGGACGAGCTCGACCAACCGTTTCTGCAGGGTATTATGCTGGATATAACGCAGAGCAAACATGCCGAGGAGCAACTGAAGAATTCTCACGAACAACTGCGTGGGTTTGCTGAACACGTTGAGTCTGTGCGTGAAGAGGAACGTGCCTGGATTGCCCGTGAGATTCACGATGAACTCGGGCAGATTCTTACCGGTTTGAAAATAGACATCTCATGGCTGGATAAAAAGTTGACCAGTATCTGCAGCGGGGATCCGAATCATGTTCTTTCAATGAAGACGAGGTCAATGAAGGAACTGATTGATACAACCATTCAAAGCGTAAGAAAAATCAGTACGAGATTGAGGCCCGGAATACTCGACGATTTGGGTCTGCTGGCGGCCGTTGAATGGCAGGCATCTGAATATCAGACCAGGATGGGAATTAAATTCGAGGTTATATCCAATATAGATGGGATGGAGTTGGATGAAAGGCGATCTTCCGCTGTCTTTCGGATTTTTCAAGAACTCCTGACAAATATTGCCCGGCATGCGAACGCAACGAAGGTCTCCATAAGCTTGAAAGAAAGGGGTGCAACCCTGATACTCAAGGTAAGAGACAATGGCAGGGGCATTACGGAAAAAGAGAGTGATAATGTGAAATCGCTCGGAATATTGGGTATGCGCGAGCGTGCTTTGCTATTGGGCGGCAAGTTCAGCATCAAAGGCATGCCGGGCGATGGCACAAGGGCTACCGTTAAAATCCCCATAGCTTGATTGAGGGCATGCAACGGGATTCATGCAGGGGATGTGATGCGGCGCAGTTCCGGCCCCGGATGTTTTAATCGATAGAGTGTCATGCGTTTTTTCGATTAAGAGAGCGAAGCTTGGGAGAAGCGCGATTATGAAAGTTCTCATTGCCGACGATCATGCCATTGTACGACGTGGTTTGAAACTCATCCTTTCAGAAGAATTCGACAGGATTATCTTCGGCGAAGCCCGCACCGGTCAGGAGGTGCTCGACCTGGTCTGGAAGCAGGATTGGGATATCGTGGTGCTGGATATCACAATGCCGGGCAGAAGCGGGCTTGAGGTATTAAAAGAGTTGAAACAGTTGCGCCCGAAGCTGCCGGTTCTCATCTTGAGCATGCATTCGGAAGATCAGTTCGGAATGCGCGTGCTCAAAGCCGGCGCCGCCGGGTACATGACCAAGGAGAATGTTCCGGAGGAACTCGTTAAGGCCATTAAGAAAGTACTTGCGGGTGGAAAATATATCAGCCCCGGCCTTGCTGAACAGTTGGCATTCAATTTGGAGGAAGACACCGGAAGACCGCCGCACGAGAAACTCTCAGATCGCGAGTACCAGGTGATGTGTATGATTGCGTCCGGACGAACGGTAAAGGAGATAGCCGATGAGCTGGCCCTCAGCATTAAGACCATCAGCACCTATCGGACCCGGATTTTGGAAAAACTGAAAATGAAAAGCAGTGCGGAACTCACGTACTATGCGGTAAAGAATAAGCTGGTTGATTGTGAAGTGTAATACTTCACAGGTCAAGACTGACTCGCAAACTCTTCTCTCAAATTGCTCCTTTGTGGGAAGCGACGTAGGTCGAACTTGACGGATACTGGCATGAGCCATTTATGAGCCATTTTCCAATCAGCCATCGGTGGGCTGGGCGTTTCCCGATATGGCCGAACGCTACGGCTTGCGTATTTTCCTGCTTTAAACTTGGTTCTCGCGACAGGCTCGATGCTGCATGCGAAGCAAATTCTATTTGAAAAAGCCTCGGCTCTAAAATAAGATATCGAAACGCATGAAGGGTTCCATCCTAATAAGCCACACTGGCTGTGATATTTCTAATGACCTGTTGTCCTTTTTTGGAGGCAATAGTGATCATCGGTGTCGACCTGGGTTCAACCAAATCGGTGGTGGGAGCTTATCAACAGAGTAGATCCTTTATAATTCCTGATTTAGCCGAGCGAACCAGCGTCCCTTCTCTCGTACTTTTAACTCCTTCAGAACAGATTTTTGTAGGCCATTCTGCTATTAATCATCCTGATTTTTTTCATAGAAAAAGCATTATCATCGGTTCGGTCAAACGACTGCTGGGCAAACAAGGGGAAACTGGCTGGGGCTTCTCCTTCCGACATACTCTATCAGTTCAAGGACCGATGATGAAGTCGTACTAGGCTATTGGCTAACAGGGGGCGTCCATATTTCGGTCAAGTCATTCAAGAGACTGGACCAATAATGAGCTGGATGGGTGAAGGCCATCTCAAGGAGGTAGTCGAGGCAGCGGGGTTCGAAGTCAGGGAGCCCTCTTCGTTTGATAATCAGTTGACTAAGTTCCCGGAAGCCAGAAAATAGCAAGGGCGAGGCTGCAGAATGTCAAACTCACGTCTTCCAATTACCAGGGCGCCCGAAGCTGGAATCATTTTTCAATGAACACATCATTGAGATCATCCAGAATCGGGAGCGATATCATACCCTTGGGATTGGCTTTCCTCCCGCGGTCGTGTTGCACGGCCCTACTGGGTGCGGAAAAACCTTCCAACAGAAGAGGAAGTAAAGTCGCTCTTGGAGAAGATATTATTTGATTTGCCCAAGGACGAGGGGATTGATCTTGGCCCTATTTCGAAGAGACTCGCTGGCCGTCCACTCTCCGACGTCTCTTTCGTTGTCAGGGAAGGTGCGCGCTTAGCAGCTCGCTCCGGGAATGATCGGCTTGATCCGGAAAGCTTATTTACGGCATTAGCTTCTACACCCTCGCGCGCTCGTGAGGGATCATCACGTCGAATCGGGTTCAGTTGAGGTGTAAGGAAATGGGAGTAGAAGAAGAGAACGATGGGGGAGCCACGAGAGGGTTTGCAGGACTTTCGGCTCTTATTTCCGATGTCGATGCTGAAATTGCAAAGGCAAAAGAAGCTGTCGAACACCGACCCGCCTCACCGATAACTTCCGATATTCGATCTGACTCTGGTTCACTTTATCAATCATCTGGCGGGAAGATTTCGCACGAACCGAATCAGCAACCCCCATCCGAACCCAACTTCGTGCTCGTTGACAAGCCGTATTTCGGCGGTAGCTCACGAGGTAAGAGCGAGGGGCCGGAGACGGGAAGCGAAAAAGCCGAATCACCGATCAGGGAACTGTGGAAAGGGATGTTGGCGATCGGTGCTACAGTCAGTATTATATGGGTCCTTGTTTATGTATCGGTAAATAAATACACCCCGGTGTCAGTGAGAACGTCTACCCCTTCCAATGTTCCCGCCAGACAGCCACAGCGGGCCGAGCCTACACAGGATACATCAGTGCCAAAACCGGAAAAGTCTGTATATGATAGTCCATTTGCGAAAAAGCTTAGAAATGCTGAGCTTAACCTAGGATTGGCATTAGAACTGAGACCACCAGTAGGCACGGACAACAAACTAAACGAGGCTCAGATTCGATATTGTCTTTCGGAAAAAATCAGGATCGATGGAGCAAAATCCTCAGTGAACCTATACATTCCTGCAGAAGTTGATCGGTTTAATGCGACGGTTGCTGACTTCAACAGCCGATGTGCTGAATTCAGTTGCCAACGAAGCACGATGGAAAGCATACAATTGGAGGTGGATAGTAAGAGATCCACGCTGCTGGCCGATGGAGCAGGTCGATTCCAGAACATCCAAGGATCGGAACCACCATCAGAACCCACTTTAAATTATCCGAACGATCGACAACATGCTGGACAGTCCAGCACTGCCCCTGAATCGGAATCAGTCAAAAGAAGCATTTATAATTATTACGAACTGATTCAGAGAAAAGATGTCGATGGAGCAATGAAATGCTATTCTGCCGATAAGCTGCCACTAATAAAGAAATCCCGTATCGCTGCAATCGCAAAGGATACCGAGTATTACAAAATAGAAAATATAAATGTTCTTTTCACAGAAGAAGCGAATAAGGCTAAGGCAATAACCTCGCTTGTTCATAAAAAATATGGGTTACAACCAGAATTATGGGAAATAACCCTGGAACTCATTAAAGAAGCCGGTGAATGGAAAATATGCGCTACGCCTGGGCATAAAATGAATCAGTAACATTCGAATTTAGTAATAATTGTAAATACAATATATTACTGGTCGTCTATGGTATAAGCAAGATGACTAGACCACTTATCGCGCTTTCAATAATGACGGTAGCGCAAGATGAATGATACTAGATTACATCTCAACCCCTTTTGGGTACTCGGAGCTACGACTCGAGATAATCGTCGTCGAATTGCGGAACTCGCCGAGAAGAGATCATTCCAATTGGATCACGAGGCCTGCCAGAAAGCCCGCGCCGACCTTATTAGCCCTAGAACAAGATTGACGGCTGAGATAAACTGGCTCCCGGGAGTCTCTCCGAAGAAGGTGGACCACCTGTTCCGGCGTATATCTGAGGACCCGATGTCAATCAGATCGGAACAAGGAATTCCAACATTGGCGCATGCCAACTTGATGGCTGCGGTGTTTGCAAGCCTTAATGATCAAAACTCGACGCCTGAGGTGGCCGAATACATCCAGGAATTTGCTCAAGTTGTTGAGAAGCTGGAGCCGCAGGAGATCCAACGGGACGTTAACGAGGATCGTCTAGTTTCCGGGTTCCCGGAGATAAGTACGATTGACTTGGTTGAGGACGAGTTGACTGAACTTAAAAAATATTACAGGAAGGTGATCATAGAAGCACTTGACAACATGTCGCCAGGCAGACTGTTGGAGGCGATGTCCGAAGTGGTGGATTTGGCAACCGACGGGGGAAAGTATCAAGCGCCTTGGCTAATCGATGAAGTAGTGGACAGTTATGAGGTAGAAACACAGGTATTCCTGCAAAAAGAGGCTGAAAATGTTTCTAATCTGCTGAATACTGCCAGGGAATGTGCCAAAGGGGGCGAAGTGATTGTCGAGCCACTGGTGGAAAAGCTCGACCAGGTTATTCAAAACTGGAGCAAAGTCGCCTATCCAATTCAGCTTAGCATGAAGGCCCGAGGGATCGAGCATCATGCAAGCAGAGATATGGCTTTGAAAATAAGAAATTTCGGTGTCGATCTCTTTAACGACCATGGCATGCTATCTCAATCGCAGAGGATCATAGACCTTCTCCAAGCACACTTCTCAGAGTTACCAGAAGTATCGGAAACACTGGAACAAGATGCTTCTAAAATAGAGGCTCTTTTCGAAAACAGGAGACAGGCAGAAGCCCGCGAAGAGGAGTGGACGCGGGAGATTACTTTTAAGGTGGAGATCGGTGGTTTGCTTAACAGGCATGTTTTCGGCATTTCACCAGATGGGATTGAGTGGAAAGGCAGGCAATACCCTCTTGAGTCCATCACCCGCGTACGATGGGGCGGAATTCGCTACTCTTCAGGGATAGCGTACACAATTGCTTTCTATTGTGATGATGGCGAGAAGATTATCGAATTGGCAAGCCAAGAAATATACTCTACGTTCATCGATAAACTGTGGCGTGCCGTGTGTTTTCGTTTGATGTCAGGGCTATTGGAAGGGCTTGCAGCAGGTAAAAGGTTTCATTTTGGAGAGGCATTGATTGACAACGAAGGCGTCACATTAACAGAGCACACGTTGTACGGAGACGATAAGCGTGTATTTTGTAGTTGGCACCAAGTTCAGATTTGGAGTGCGGATGGTTCCTTCTGGATCGGTCGGACCGAAGACGCAAAGACATACATTGCAATACCATACCTAACTACATGGAATGTTCATTTACTAGAGAGTATTATTAGTATGGGTTTCAAGAAAGGCGTACATAAGCTGAGCGATCTCATGAGCAGCGAGTAAAGGGTAAAAAAAATAGAACGGCTGGCGCGGTTCGCGAACAGAACAGTCGAAGGCGTGAGTTGGAGAAGGTAGCTGCCCTCTTGCGCCAAAACGGCATAACCTATGTCAGAGGAGTCTATCATACGCGTCCCGGATGATGGACAGTCTGACAACGTTTTCCTTGGCACACGGTCTATGCAGGCACTTGCTGAATTTGAGCGCATCACCAGGGATAATCAGGATCGGGATTACGGGCCTGACCGTAATGAGGTCGCTCGGATATGAGACGAGCGAGATCCCGAAGGGCAGCAGGTTCGGAAGGCCCACAAGGTGAAAAGGTGTGTTGGAATATGGGGCGGGTCGAGAAAATCGATTGTGGGGCAGTTTAGAGGAGTCGATTTTTAGGACAGCCGTGGATTTTGGGGCTGCAGCGCTCCAAGAGCGGAGCAGGGAGCCTTCGGGGGCTTAAGATGTTAACACACCTGTATTTTAAGCCTTGATGCATGACGGGCAGGGTATCGGAGTCGAAGCCACCCATCGATACACCCTGCCCGTTGCCATCCTTCAAGTCATCTTCATTTTGAAAGTATCTACCAAATCCCTTCCGTTAACCTCTCCGTTGGCAATGGATATGCGACGGAAAAATCTGCTCCCTAAACGCGCAAACCTGCAACTTTGACGGCGCCACGATGATAGCCGTCAGGAAAGAGTTTCTCCAGATCTTCAATTTCGAGTTGATTGTCCTGGCAGGTTTCATAAATTGTCGGGACCGTACCGGTCTCCATGAATCGCTTGCGCAGGAATCTAATAATACCCCAGTGCTCAGCGTTCAGAGTGCTATGAGATAGACGGCAACCGGCGCCAGGCATTTTCAGTTCTTCACTCTTATTGATGGCATAATCTTCGTCCCATTCCGACGGATCCACGAGAAATCCATAAGCATCCACACGGTACACTTTGTTTTTCAAATACTCGGGAGATCTATCGACTCCTGCCTTTTGCAGCCACAAAGGATGGATGTGTTCGGCTCTGTAGGTCAACCCTGCCAATTTGCACGCTCCCCGAAGATAACCTGTTGGAAAGAGTTGCTTGAGGTTCTTTATGCGCAGATTGAGGTGCCTGAGAGTTTGATAAACGGGAGGACAGCAGCCCCCTTCCAGGAAAGTGTTGCGAATAAAATTGATCACCTTCCAGTGTGAATCCGTTAACCCGCCATAGATCTCGGCTTCCTGAGCAATTCCCTCTGCAAAATCCTCATCCCACTCGAACGGATCCTCCAAAAAACCATCTTCTCCAATCTCATAAGACTTATTTTTGAATTGAACAACTGGTCTCATAACTCCCTCCTGCTGCTTAAGCATCTGGATGTTTCCAGGAACCCTTGCCTGCCTGCGAACAGGCCTCAAGGAAATCGACGTTTGCGCCTTTCTTCCCGCTGTGGAAGCCCTTCATAGCTTCATCATACAAAATGTCCAGGGCCTCTCCTTTGTAGCGTAGATATTCTTTGGAGGTGAGCATTTTGAACTCACGCGGCCTTTGGAGGTCAATATTCATAATCTTCCTGATCCGGGTTGGCCGGTTGCTCATGATTATGAGGCGATCAGCCAGAAAAATCGCCTCCTCGATCTCTGAAGTAACAAAGAGATTGGTCCGGGGTCTTGCCTCAAAAAGACGCAAGTAATGCTCCTGCATCAATGCGCGCGTCATAGCGTCCAGCCCCCTGAACGGCTCGTCCATCAGCATCACTTTGGGTCTGTTGATCAATGCCCTGGCGAGTTCGGCCCTTCGCATCATATCGCCTGAGAGCGCTTTGATGTCTATAATTTTAGTTGGCATCGCATTATCTCACGCGCCTTTTATCGCTTCCCGGCCGGCAGGGAAGGTTTATTTTTTGTATGGATTATCCTCAGGAGGCTGTCCCATAATTCGGCCGATGGGTGGTTTTAAGCCGGCCTCGGCAAGAATTTTCCTGGCGATCCTGTCATCAATGGTGTTGTAGTAGGGTTTTTCCGTGGCAACGAGCTTTTGTTTGAACTGGAATGCCCAGACCTCATTAATATTCTTCCTGATGTCGTCATCAATGATGAAAGTGAAGGTCTGTTTTGTTGTCGTACCACCTATCTGAGGTGGGACCTGACCGTAGAGCGAATACCAGATCGCCCTCTTTGGCATGCCTACGGCGTACTTCGCAATCATTTCGACCGCTTTCTGCCGGTTCTCGGGGTCTGTCATGAATTGCAGAGCTTCGAGCTCGGCCCTGAGATAACCTCTCGCCAAGTCAGGGTGTTTATCGATAAAATCGCCGCGCATGATCATCATGCCGATATCGCGGTCGCCTATTAGATTGCCGGTGGCGATGATCTTCGCAAAACCTTCGCCCGCCAGATCGCCGATCCGTGATGCGGTCGGTTCCCACACGGCGGCGGCATCGAGCTTACCAGCCCGGAAATTGGTCTGGATGATTTCAATCGACTGGTTGAGGTACTCTGCCGGCTTTACGCCGAGCTTATCGAAGGCCATCCGCATGAACTGGTCAGCACAGCTTCCTGCGGGGGAGGCAACGACCTTGCCGTCGATCCACTTAACGGCTTCTTCGGGGGTTTGGCAGTCAGGCGCATCGGCTCTTACCATCAGGAGGGCACAAGTCATTCCATAGGAGGCTCCAGTGTTGGCAACTTCCCTGATGTCGGCCTGGTCGCGCTTGCTGCATGCGATGTTTGAGGGCATGACAGCCATGTATCCGACTTCCACCTTGCCCGCCAACATGTTACTAGTGTGTATTGCTCCGTCAAGGGCCTCCTGAAAATCAACTTCGACCCCCGGAAGGTATTTTTTCACGAGTCCCAGTTCCTGGATGATTGCCACCTGGAAAGTCGAGATGTAATAAGGCTGCCACCCCACCGCGAACTTTTCGCGCTCTGATGACGTGCAGGAAATGAACAGCGGAGCGATCAACGAAAGCAACAGGGCCAAAGTTCGAAAAAGCGTCGCCTTTGTCATCTTTGCACCCCTTTTCGTTGAGTTTGAATCGCTACAAGGGCGCCTGGCACGAATCCTTCGTTGTCGCCAGGGCTCCCACAAGGTCGAAGGCAGCTTTCCTTCCGGCGGCCAAGGCCTTTGAAGCTTCTTCGTAAAGCATGTCCAGCGCTTGCGCCCTGATTTTCATAAACTCGGGCGTAGCCATCACTTTGAACGACCTCGGCCTCGGCAGGTCAACCTCTATCTCCGCTTTTATTTTGCCGGGCTGGAAGGTCATGATAGCCAGCCGATCGGCCAGGAATATCGCCTCATCGATCTCGTGGGTAACGAACAGGTTCGTGTGGCCTTCTTCTTCATAGAGCCGAACATAGAACTCCTGCATCAGTTGCCGAGTCATGGCGTCGAGACCCCGGAAGGGTTCGTCCATGAGCATGATTTTGGGATCGTTGATGAGCGCCCTGGCGAGTTCGGCCCGGCGTTGCATGCCTCCCGAAAGCTGTGCGGGGTACTTGTCCCGGAAATCGAAAAGACCGACCTTCTTGAGGATGATTTTCGCTTTTTCTTTGATCTCGGTTTCCGGCATCCCCTGCACCTGACAACCGAAAGTCACGTTGGCATGAACGGTCATCCAGGGGAAAAGGGCGCTTTCTTGAAAAACAACCAAGCGATCGCACCCCGGTTCCTGCACCGGCTCGCCGTCGAGGTAAACGGCACCGGCAGTAGGCTGTTCATAGCCGGCAATCAGGTTGATTAGAACGGTCTTACCGCACCCGGTCGGGCCCATGAGGACGGTCGTTTTCCCCTTTTGCACACGGAAATCGAGGCCTTCCAAGGCAATCAGCCGCTCACCCTCCTGCTCATAAATCTTACTTACGCCCTCAAGACGAACTTCACCGAAATCCCCGGCAGTGTGGCTACCACCGTCACTGGCGCTGTTTGTCATCTGGTGTGTCTCCTTTTAAAATTTCTTTGTCCACGGCATGGCTTTTTTACCCACCCAGCGCACCAATACGCTGCAGAGGGAACCTGCCAAACCGATGCTGACCATTCCCACAACGATGAAAGGTATGTTGTGATTGGTATATGCCTCCCAAGTGGTTCTCCCGAGGCCGCCTTTAGCGGCGATCATTTCAGCGGCGATGAGGACGTTCCACGCGACTCCCATGCCGACGGTCATGCCGGTTATGATAGAGGGGAGGGAACCGGGCAGCAATATCCGCCAGAAGATGTCCCGGGGTTGGGCGCCCAGTGAGAATGCAGCCCATTTCTGGTTGACCGAAATATTGGATACGCCCTGGATGACATTGATGACCTGTATGAAAAAGGCGCCGATGAAAACCAGGAAATATATGGAGAGTTCCCGTGTAGGCCAGAACAGGATAGCCAGAGGTATCCACGCGATGGGCGGAATCGGCAGAAGAATCTCGAAGAGCGGGAAGGTGAACTGTTTGAAGGTCTTGCTGATCCCCATAGCCAGGCCTAAAGGAACGGCTACGATCTGGGCTGCGATAAAACCAATGAAGATGCGCATGAGGCTCAGGCCCCAGTTGATCCAATAATCACTCGTGATGGCGGCAGTGCCGGCATCGTAGGCCACATCACGCGGGTAAGGCAGGTACTTCAGATAGGGAACCTCGTAGTAGACGACCAGTTGCCAAAGGGCAACGAACACCAGGAGGGAAGCAAAGCCCCGCAGGCTCCTGAAGTTGAAAACCTTCTTCAATAGTATTTTAAATTGGGCAGGCGTTGATTTCGCCGGCCGCTGTGCGACATTCATAGATTCAGACACGGTTACAGACACGGTTAAGACCTCCCATTGCCGTTATTGCACCTCATGCCATTTCTCTTTCGCCGGCCTCGAAGGCCTTTTTGGCCTCCTCGTGGACCGCGTCCAGCACTTCCTTTTTGAGATCGATGTATTGCTTCGAGTTCATGATGCTGTGTTCTCTGGGCCAAGGCAGATCGACCGTCACGATCTTCTTGACCTGTGCGGGCCTGGTGGTCATGATGACCACCTTGTTTCCCAGAAATATGGCCTCGTCCAGATCGTGGGTGATGAAAAACATGGTGCGGGGAGAGGCGCAGAAGAGCTGCATCAGGAACTCATGCATCACGGTTTTTGCGACGGCGTCGAGCCCCCTGAAAGGCTCGTCGAGCATAACCACCCTGGGTTCGTTTATCAACGCCCGCAGGATTTCTACCCGTCGCTGCACGCCGGAGGAGAGCTCTTCGGGGTATTTGTCTTCCAGTCCGTTGAGGCACACCATTTCGAGCATTTCCCGCGCCTTTGCATGCGCTTCCTGCTTGCTCATCCTGCTTTGCACGATGGGACCGTAAGTGATGTTCTGGAGAACCGTTTTCCATGGGAAAAGGGCGCCGTTCTGAAAGACCACCATCCGGTCGACATTGGGTTTGATCTGGCGCCGGGTGGAAGAAATCAGCTCGCCATCCAGGTAGATTTCACCTGCCGTAATGTTATCGAAGCCGGCAATGGCATTAAGCAAGGTGGTTTTGCCGCAGCCCGACGGACCGACAACCACTGCGAACTCGCCGGCGGCAATGTCGAAGGTGCAGTCGCGCATAGCCTCTACATGCACTCCATCGGGGTCGTATATCTTGCTCACATTCCGTATGCTGATTGCGCCGGGCAGATGGTTGCCGTTATTCATCTATATACCTCTCCTTCTGGCTTCCCATGCCATCAACCTGCGGCCAGGCCGCCCTGATGGCGGCGCTGCTGATATAGCCCAGGATGCCCAGAGTCAACATGTAGTAAACCACCTGGTCGTTCTGGAATAGAGAATAGCCTTCATAAATGGCATAACCGAGGCCCCTCTGGCCCGCTATGATCTCGCCGGCAACCAGAGACAGCCAGGCGATGCCCATGGCGATCTGCAGCCCGGTGAATATGAAGGGCAGTGCGCCGGGCACGACCACGTTCATGAAGATCTGTCCAGGTTTGGACCCAAGGCATCGTGCGGCGAGGAAGTAGTTCTTGTCGATGGAGAACACACCCAGAAGCGTATTCAGGACCGTCGCGAAAAACGCCGCTATAAACGTCACAAATACCACCGGCACCTCGATCCCGGGCAGTATGAGCACGGCCAGCGGGATCCAGCTCAAAGGTGGCATGGGCCGAAGTATCTCGACCAGCGGGAAGGTGAAGTCATAGAAAATGCGATTCCAGCCCATAAAAAGGCCGAGGAAGACGCCCAACACCGTGGCCAGAGAAAAGGCGATCATGACTCGAGCAACGCTATAGGCTATGTCCAGATAATAGTCCGCCGTGAATATGGACCGTCCGGAAACCGGCGTAAAGCTGACCCATTCCCTGACAACCGAAACAGGATCGGGCAGCAATTTAAAGCGCGGCAAGTGCAAAACTGCTGTCGACATCTCCCACAAAATCAGGAAGAGCGCTATCCCTGCCAGGCCCCTGAAAAGCTGGATATAAAAGGAAGCCGACTTTGTACTAGCGGGCATCAGGACACCTCCTCGGTATCATCGGGAAAAGACCGGTATTCGCGCAGGGTCCTTGTCCAGGCACATACCGGACCGTAATGACAATGTTTATGGCGTTGCAAAGCCGTCCAACAGCTAGCCGGCCTTGAATTCGCTCAGGGGCAAGCCCTTGATTGCTCCCAGAGGCGCCTTAAGATTCATTTCCTTCAACGCCGCGTCTATCAACTCGCCGTACAGGGCGCCAGGCAAAGGCTTGTCCACGGGAATGGAACCGATCCCATGAAGGAATTGGAAGGCATCGTCCATGTAGGCCCTGACCTTGTCGTCGAACGCCTCCTGCAAAATGACGTTGTCTTCCCGGGAGCCGGTATTTGGCGGGTATTGCCCGTACAAAGCCGTCCAGATGTCCTTGACAGAGAAGCCCGGCAGTTCCTTGGCTACCATCTCGGCGACCTGGTTCGGGTTTTTGAGCATAAAGAGATTGGCCTCTATGTCGGCCTTGAGCCATGCCTTCGCAGCTTCCGGGTTCTTGTCGATGAAGTCCTTGCGCATGACGATGACACTGCCGTCATTCATGCCCCAAGTGGAGCCGGTGAACATCATTTTGCCGATGCCGTCGTCTACGATCTGGGCGGCGTGCGGCTGAAAGACGGCAACGGCGTCCACCTTCTTGGCCTGAAGCGTGGTCTTGATGATCGTGGGGTCGAGAAGTTGAACCGATTCAGGTTTGACGCCGCTTTTTTTGAGGAAGGTCGAAAAGAACCGATCGGCGCAACCGCCCTTTTGGGCCACGGCAACCTTTTTGCCGTTAAGCCACTGAACGGCTTCCGCAACGCTCTTGAAGTCCGGAGCATCGATCCTCGAAAACATTTCGGAGCACATCTGACCCGTATCCGAGTACATGTTGATAGCAACCATCCGGAGGTCTGCGATCTCGCGTCTCGTGCTCGAAGACTATGCCCGGCGTATCCCCCATGTAACCGATCTGGGTCTTGCCGGCCATCATGTTGGCGGCCATGGGAGGGCCGGCGGTTTGGATGTCCCAATCGACCTTGCTGCCTGCCGGGAGGTGCTTCTTCCACAAATCGAGATGCTTGACGACCACTCCGGACCATGCGCCCACCCATGTGGGAAAAAAGCCGACCGTAACGTCGACCGGCTTGCCTTCAGACTGTGCCCAAGCCTCGTTGAACGGAAGAGCCGTTGCAGACAGAAACCCTCCGATACTCGACAGAGTCAGGCCCATCATCGTGGCGCCCTTAATGAAGGTCCGGCGGTCCATTTTGCCCGATTCAAAATCAGTTATCATTTTCCCCAATTCATCCTTACGTTCCATCGCCCTGCCTCCCTTTGGTTGATCATTGATATCTTCAAATCTTAGTAGATGAGTTCACCCTACTAATTTCACTTTCTTGTCCATAGTCCTGCCGAAGTAACCGACGCCCCTTCTCCATGGAGCCGCAAGAGGATCGTTCCACCAGGGCGGATTGGGCTTCCACCACCGTTTGGGAAAAATATCGATGGCATAGGCATTAGCCGGGACTTCATGGGCTATGGCATACATTTTCTCGAAAATATCACCACGGCCGTAAATCTTATTGAGCTTCTCGGTCCATTCTTTCCAAGGATCGGGATTATGCAACGGTGAGATCAGCTTCTCAAGTTTCAGCATTTCCTCCCCGGACCACTGAATGTTGCGAATACCCGCTCTCCAGTGTTCCGTCGATGGAGGAGGAGGATTGCATTCGCCAGACCCGGCCTTCATCCATATGGATGCTTCTTCTTTGCCTAGAGTGGCCACCTGGGCCAGATAGGCCGATTCCATAAGAGCATCTCTCAGGTCGGAAGGCATCTTTTCCAGACTGTTGACGTTCATACCGGTCACCCAGTTTCCCGAGCAGTATTTGAGATAAAGATACTGGCCGGTAAATTCCGTAAAGTGAATCACCGAGAATGGTATCTCCCAGGCTTCGGCGCCGTCGATCACTCCCCGGCGCATGGCGTCGACAACTTCCTCGTAGGAAGTTGCAACCGGGTTTACGCCCATCAGTTGCATACTCTTCAAGCCGAAAAGGGTCCCGGTGGTCCGGAGCTTTGCGCCAGTAGCTCTTAGCTTCTCCAGGGTGTCAATTGAAGGCGTTCCCTCTCCGTACTTCATCTTACTCATAAAAAAACCGCGAAGCCCGTAATCTCCAAAGAGCATTTCGATGCCATACTGTCTTCTCATGGGTTCGCGCCAGAGTTCTTCGCTCCTGTAGTCCACCGCGAAGGAGTAGAGAGATGCGCGTGAAGGCCAAAGCGCACCGAAATCAAGGATGTTGAGGTAGGGGCATGTGGTGGATGCGTTGTTGGTGGAGGTAACGTAGAGGTCTACTATTCCCTGGATGCATTTGTCCGCGCATGTCATCTCACCGCACACCGAGTTTGAGGCCATCGCTTCGACCTGGATGGCATAGTCAGTACGCTCTTCGATGTCATAGATAAAATCGTAAGTGCCCACCTTTGCGACCCAGGTCGATTCGATGTCATGGCCCGCCAATCCGTATTTGAGTCTTACCTTCGGGGTCACCCTGGAACGGTCTTTTGCGGTCTCATCGGCTTTCTGGGCCAGCTTCACCGCGTCGGGTGCGAGGCCGGCCCTCGCAAATCCGCCGTAGGCCAGCATGGTCGAAGTCAGCCCGAATGTTGCAGCAATCCTGGAAAAATCTCGCCTGGAAACTCCCTTTTGAGATTTGGGTCCCTGCTCTTTTTCCATCGGGGCTTCCTTCCGGCAATGACCTTCCGATAAATGACCGTTTAAGAGGAAGGCGACCGGGTCTCAGTGCCTTCCGACGGGTTCGGTTTACGAAAGTTCAGCTCTTAGCCTTTTGGCAACCGGCACTGCTGCTGCTGCATCATATGCATAACCGTCAGCTCCGATCCTGTCCGCGAAATCCTGCGAAACGGGCGCACCGCCGATGATGACCTTGAGGGAGCTTCTGAGGCCCTCTTGCTCGAGTTTTTTGATAATAACCGGCATTTCATCCATGGTGTTCGTAAGCAGAGCAGACAAACCAAGCAGATGCGGCTTATCAGCCTTTACTGCCTCGATGATCCTGGCAGTTTCCACGTCCGGCCCCATGAAATTTACGTGGAATCCTGCGCTTCCGAGCATGGTGGCGACCAGCTCGAGTCCGATGTCATGGACATCGCCTTCAACAGTTGCAAGGACGACTTTCCCGCCTGCTCCAGCCTCGCCTGCCGCGAGATGGGGTTTGAGGATAGCCATGGAGGCCTTCATCGCCTCTGCAGCCATAAGCATTTCCGGGATGAACTTCTCTCCGGCTTCATAACCGGCTCCGCAGTCATGGAGACCTTTTACCAGCCCCCGGTCCACAATGTCCTGAGCGTTCAGGCCGGCGGCAAGAGCATCGTTCACCAAGTTGACAGTCAGTTGCTCATCCCCGTCAAAAACGGCTTTTTGAATTTGTTCTAACTGGCTCACGTAATTCCTCCTCGTTTACTTGTACTGCCCGAATTTGCGTGCCGCAAAGACCGTAGCATCACGATTGATGAAAGGGATGGACTTGGGTTCATGGCAGTTGGGTCCGAGCATGCAGCGGATGTCAGCCCCTTCTACTGTCTCAATGATGATTCTGGATTCTTCAATGAGCTCATCGGGGGTACCGAACTTAAGTGTTGTAGCATAGGGAACTGGTTTTCTGTTGGCCGTGGAGCTCTTGGTTGCGGCGCCGTAATTGCCGTTGATGAAGTGCAGGTGAGGATTGGCTCCGCTATTCCTGACCTCGACAGCTTTTTCGGCGCAAAGATCGATGTTCATGGGGCCAAGAAAGTACCCATCGGCCTGGTTGGAGTAGACGAGATCGAGGCGGTCATGCCAGTTGCCGCATGGATGGAACGAGATTTTCATGCCGGTTTCACGCCGGATGGCTTCGACATATTTTCTCTCGTAAGGCTGGGTGAGTTTTTCATAATGAGCCCTCGAGATGCAGTCGGCCGAGGAAACGGGGTCGTTGATCCATATCGCGTCCGCACCGGCTTCGTGGGCAGCGATTGCCATTTTGAGCCAACCGTCAAATGCGAGTTCCATGAGTTCTACCGCCCAATCCGGATCCCTGGCCACGATCAGGAACCATTCCTTGAAGCCGGTAAGACAGGCTGCGGTACGTGACGGACAGCTTCCCCATGTCACAATGGGAACCTGCTGCGTTCCCTTGCCGCGTTTGATTAATTCCTCCTTGAGGCGGCGAATGCAATAGAGCACCTTCGGCATGTTCCCGTCTTCGGTGGGATCAAGCTTCCATTTGGCCTTCTTCATATCCTCTTTGGTTTTGATGAAAGGTTCTGCGATCTGGGGAACATCGTCCTCGGGGTACTTGAGGGTAGCACCGATGGCTTCTTCAACCGGGCCCATCATAATATAGTCGGCCACGGAATCATATTGAAAGCGCTCCTGAGCCATTATTTGAGCTTTTACGAACAGATCGGGATCATCCCACGCCTGCTTGAATGTGGCCCCGATATACTCCAGCGCGGCCCAACGCGGATGAACCTCAACGGGAACGCGGTCCATTTTTTCGCCTTTGTAGCATGCAAACATTCTTTCCATCGGGGTCACTTCCTTGGCGTGATCATACATGTAAATGGACATCTTTTTTTCCTCCTAAGAATCGGTTCAATTGAAAATTCCAACACCCGTCCGGCTGCCGATTCTTCCGGGCCGCCGCATGAAGCAAGGGGGTGAATCTGTTTTGAGAAAAGAGTCTTTCCTCCTCAACTGTAGAATCTCATAAGCAACATGTAATGAATGTCGGCATGAGTCTGATTTTTTTATAGGATGAATCCTCCCAGTCGAGTAGGGTTTTGTCCTACAAGCTCTTTTTGCAAAAACATATAATTCTTGAATCGACCGCATGTTGCGGGTATGATGATGACACGAATATCGGAGCGGGTCGAGGCTAACGAATCAAAACTGAAGCTATTCGTCTGTTTTCAAGATGGGTTTTGCAGATTTTTCTGCTTGACTTCAGAGATCTTTACACCTGGAAGGAGAGGCAAATGGTTGTTTGCAAGGGTGGTGAGGAAGCTTTCTGCAGTTTCGTGTCTGATGGAAGACATGAGATTGCCTGTGATATTCCCCCTGAAAAGGGAGGAAAAGATGCCGGGTTTTTGCCGATTGACCTTCTTGAAGCCGGCTTGGCGGCCTGTATAAATATCACGCTGAGAGCATACGCCGAGAGCCGTAAAATGAAATTATTCGATGCCGTGGTAAGAGTGTCGATGGATAAGGAAGATCCTGAAAAGGTTTTTGTGAAGGAACAGATCGAACTCATTGGGGATCTGACGGAAAAGGAGAGGAAAACACTTCTCAGTGTCGCAAGCCAATGTCTGGTTACGAAGACTCTTTCGAAGAAATTTACCTTTGACATCGAGGAATCCCAATCCCAGAGCACGATGAAAGCCTAGGAGCGGGGACGCCTTTTGCGGTCCGATGCGGTTGTGGGCAGAGGTTGGCAACTGAAGTGATTCAGGATGAGTTGTAAGTCAGGGTCCTGACCTTGCAAAAACGTGGGATGCCGGAAGACACTGATACTCCTAATTATTCAGTGCTGGTGGCATGGCTTGCGTCCGGATCCAGCAGACATCGTATGTGAAAAGTCCCATCGGTGTCACCGTATTTATGCTAAAGTTTCTCCAAGCTTGGTGGCCGGCTTGGCTTCCTGATTCCTATAATTGCCTCTGCTCCTCACTTCGGGGAGTTTTTTTTTGCAATCCTAACCGCGTGAATGGTATAAATATCAACAATATCGGAGCTGGCGAACGGCGCAAAAAATGGATCGGAAAAAGGCATGATTGTTTTCAAGAAGATCCCCTTTCAACTTGGCTCGGAGATATTGCTCCGCTCGTCATCCAACCCCTCGCACAAGACGAAAAGCAAAATAATCGGGGTGTTCGAAAAAGAGTTTATAATGATCGAGAACCCTGTGTTTGCGATAAGCGACAATATCACCGCAATTGTTGAAGAGGATTTCCTGGTGGCCTATTTATATGAAGGATACTTATTCACGTTCAAAAGCCGATTCAACAAGAAACTTATAAGAAATATCATCTGTATCGATTATCCAGAAGATTACGAAGTAGAGCAATTGAGAACGGAGCCCAGAGTAAAGGTAAATCTTGAGGCAGCATTGTGCATAAGTGACCTGAAACATTCAGGGCTGGTCAAAGACATCAGCGAGACCGGCTGTTCGTTTGAATTGCCAAAGATTATTTCATTGTTTAAAGGTCTTGGCATTATCGCTACGTTCACGCTTCCCAACGATCAATTAATAAAAGATCTGCAATGCACGATAACAACCGTGAAATATAACCAGATCCACCGGAAGACTGAGATTGGGGCCACATTTTTAAAGCCGGCTGAAGAGATTTCCAAAATACAGCAACTCGTTCACTTCTGCATGCGCTTTAGAGTATAGCTGACGTGAGACCCTCAGCTATTCTGAGGGCAAGTCTCCAGAAGGAAGAGCCATGAAACCGATAGAAGATCTCAAGGCTGAGCATGAGGGAATTCTCCTGATGCTTGATGTACTCGATAGAATGTCGGAGAGGATTGCTGCGGGCAAAAAGGTTCCAACTGATCATCTGAGGCAGGTTTTGGATTTTTTGCAGGTTTTTGCCGACAAGTGTCATCATGGCAAAGAAGAGCGGCTCCTCTTTGCGGCAATGGAGGAGGCGGGGGTTGCGAAGGAGGGCGGACCGCTGGCAGTCATGTTCTCAGAGCACGCGAGGGGTCGGGAATTCATAGCCGAGATGAAGAATCTTCTGAACTCTTGCGAGAAAGGGGAATCGGGTTTTTTGTTGGTGCTCACAACCCCGGCGCTCCAGTATGTGAACCTGCTCAGGAGCCACATATGGAAAGAAAATAATGTCCTGTTCCCGATGGCCGAAAAAGTGGTTCCCGCCGATAAGCTGAAATTGATCGGAGAGCAATTCGAACGCTTCGAAAAGGAAGAGATCGGGCAGGGGACCCATGAAGCATTTCACGAGATGATCGACAAGTTTTCAAAGATCTACCTTTAGTCCATCCGGAAACATCTGAATAGATGCTGTTTCCGAATGGGAATAGGACTATAGTAGGACGACAATCCGGACGGCAACTATGCAGGGCGAGTAGCAAAGGAGTAAACAAGTGTTTCTGAAAAAATTTCTTTCGGTTTTGTTGCTTCTGGTATGGGGGGCCGCGCTTAACCCTGTTTGCATGGCTGCCCCGCTGATGGTTGAGAGAAACTTGTTCGCAACGGACCGCAAGCCGCCTTCGCCAGATTCCGCTGAGACTTCTTCCAAAAGCGCCAAACCTGGAATGGCGGTCGGAAACATTCAACTCGATGGAGTAATAATTCAGAGCAATGTCAAAAGGGCGGTGTTGCGAATGAAGAACCCTCCGGCCGGGGCCGCTGCCAAGAAAGGACAGCCCGTGACTCCTTTCGTCACTGTTCGGGAAGGCCAGGTGGTCAGCGATTACCGCGTGTCGAAAATCGAATCTAAAAGCATCTCGCTCGAAAAGGATGGTCAAACGTTTACAATCAGTCTATTTGCTGAGAATAAAGTGGTTACTCCACCATCGGCCCCAGCTCCTGCTCCCCCCCCTGTCCAACCCCAGCCGGCTGCACCCGAAGTCGCGCCCCAGGAGGCAGGGGCCAATCAGCCTCCGGGTGTTCAAAACCCTCACCCTAACCCCAATGTTGCAGCCCACCAGGCTGCACGAAGACAAGTTCCGGCGAATGCCGAACCGGGTACAAACCAGGACCCGAATCAGGCTGCAGAGACCATTGAAGAAGAGCAATGAACGGAAGTCTGATGTCGGAGGGCGGAAGTCGGAATCTTCACTTCTACCATATGCAAGTGGGTCGAATGTGATCATTCCAGGATTGAGTAACAGGTCACCATCCGCTTTCCCCTTGAAAAAGACTCTCGAATATGTTCCTATTATTTGCTAACCCATCGTTCCTTCCGAAGCGCTTCTTGTTTTGTTTTCTTCCAATGTTGTTGCTCGAATCGTCGAGTTTGTTTTGGTATTGTTTCAAAATCGGAACGATTTCTGGTAGTTTTTGACCGGGGGACTTGTACGAGAGCGGAAAAGGAGACTTCTGCGTTTTTTTTCTTTTCTGTGGAACATGGATATGATAATTAATTCTTATATGTGACCTAAGTAAGTGAAAGTGTGTGTAAATCTGTTTGGTACCCGATTTTATCCACATCATGGGGGCGCAACGCATGGACGACTTTTATGAATTCCTCACAGGGCCTGCTCTCTGGGCTACTTTTATAATATTTGTAGTGGGCCTCATTGTGAGGGTGGTTTATCTTTATGGGATAAGCAAGGAACGCGACAGGGTTTTCTACAACCACGTGGATCTGAAATGGGGCTTTCGTTCGATCTTCCACTGGCTGATCCCGTTTGGAAGCGTAAGCTTGCGGGCACAACCGGTTTTCGCAATAGCCTTTTTCGTGTTTCATCTCTGTCTTCTGGGTGTTCCTATCTTTTTGCTTGCGCACAATACACTCTGGCAGGAAGCTTTCGGCATCAGCCTCCCTTCGCTGCCGGATTCCATCGCCGACGTCCTCACAGTGGTATTTGTGTTGGCGGCTCTAGTCCTACTGGCCAGAAGAATATTGCGCCCGGAAGTGCGGTTCCTGTCCTCAGCCTGGGATTATTTTCTACTAATTTTGACAAGTTCGCCTTTCGTTACCGGATTTCTCGCATATCACCAGATCGGCCCATATAAACTGACTCTGATTCTGCATATTTTTCTTGCGGAAATACTTCTGGTAGTTATTCCATTCAGCAAGCTCGGCCATATCGTGCTTTTCTTTTTTTCGCGCGCTTCTTTCGGATTCGAAATGGGAAGGCGAGGGGCGCGGACTTGGTAGCCGCCCGTTGAAAACCAGTCTGAATAAGGTTTGGATTTATTCGAGAGGAGAACCGGAGAAATGAATGACGTGCTTCAAAAGCCAATCAATACGAAGGTGATAAAAGAGCTTTTGGACATAAACGATAGCGCAAGGTTCAAGACCTGGCTGAGTATCTGTGCGAGTTGCGGCCTTTGCGCCGAGAGTTGCTTGTTCTACCTTGCAAAGAATAAGGACCCAAAGCTTAGTCCAGCATATAAGGTCAGGGCAACGCTACGCGAACTTTACCGTAGAAAAGGCGAGGTTGACCGCGAGTTTTTGGAGAAATGCTACAACATAATCTGGGGCGAATGTACGACATGCAGGCGATGTTCGCTCTTTTGTCCGTTTGGTATTGATATATCCGTAATGATCGCCACAATGCGTGGGATTTGCAACTCGCAGGGGATCGTCCCTGAAGGCCTGCTCAAGACAGCGGATAATTACCGCACTTCGGGAAATCAGATGGGCATGAGTACGGAGGACTTCATCGACACCTGCTCATGGATGGCCGAGGAAACAGCCGAAGAGCTCAGAGGACTCGAGATCCCGATTGACAAGCACGGCGCTAGAATAATGTATACGGTAAATGCCCGCGAACCCATGTACTATCCGCAGGATATTGCGATGGCGGCCAAGATATTTACTGTGGCCGGGGAAGATTGGACAATGCCCAGCACCGGCTGGGACGACACCAATCTGGCCATGTTTGCCGGGGATAAAGCGTTGGCAGGCCAGATTGTAAAAAACATGTACGATAAGGCCGTGGAACTAGGGGTCCAGGCGATCGCAATCACCGAATGCGGGCACGCTTACAGGTCGGCTCTTTTCGAAGGCCCATACTTGTTGGGCCTCCGTAGCGGCAAACCTCCCGTTCCGGTCGTACACTCGGTGCGCCTTTTTTATGAATACCTAAGAGACGGGCGGATCAAAATCGATCCGGACAAGATGCTCAAAGACCCAGTAACTTACCAGGATCCTTGCAATGTTTCCAGAAACGGCGGACTGTGGGAGGAGGGCCGGGCGATTATGAAGTATATCGCCAGGGATTTCCGCGATATGACGCCGAACTCCATCTACAATCACTGCTGCGGTGGCGGGGGTGGTTTTATTCCCATGGGACCGGAGTTCAGAAAAAGAAGGATGGAGTCCGGAAGGATAAAAGCCGAGCAGATAAAAGCAACCGGTGCAAAGATTGTTATCACTCCCTGCCACAACTGTTTCGATCAGATCGGGGACCTCAACAAGGAGTATAATCTGGGGATCAAAGTGATTCAATTCAAGGAGGTGATCACAGAGGCGATGATCATACCGGAGAAGTTTAAACCTGTTGAGACCGAAGATGAGGAAGCGAAGGATTGAGTCGACGGGAGAGAGTTTTTCGAGAAAGAATAGGAATGAAGGGAATTCCCATGACATACATAAAACTTTTGCTGGTTGTCCTCGTTCTCGCCAGTTTCGTCCCGGCGGCTCATTCCCAGGATGATACCTTCCTGCTCAATCATAAAGAGCTTGGAAATCACCAGAGGCCTTTGGTCGAGTTCAATCATAAGCTGCATGCGGAAAACAAGCTGGATTGCACTCGGTGCCATCATGATTTTGATGCATTCCTGAATAACCGGGGCGGAGAGGGGCAGACCTGCGATTCCTGCCACAACGATAAAGCCGATGGAGGCCAGCCTTCGCTCAAAGATGCTTTCCATTTTCAGTGCAAAAGCTGCCATGAGACAATGAGAAAAGGGCCTGTTGCCTGCGGGGAATGCCACGTGCGAAAGTAGTTCGAAGTGCCTGGTGAGATTTTCCCTGGTTTCAAGACATGCCAAACGCCAGGAACTCTATGGATTGAACGACTTGGATCGATTCGTCCTCAGGGTTGCCATGGATCTGCAGGCGGCATCGGGTCCACCCTGTTGCAACCCGATTGGCGGCCGTTTCAATGATCGCCTGAATCTTGTTTGTTGGTATCCCCTCCGCCGGATGAGAATGCTCGAACTGAAAAGCACCTGCTCCTCTATGCTTCCAAAACATCACAGTGTTCTTTCTTCAATGCAGCTCCACAAGTGGCGCAGTCCACAAAAACCCCGTCCGCCTTCTTTGGGTCAAAGATCTCAGCGCGCTTGAGCCCCCATGATGATGGGAAAAAATACTCGATAGCGTTAATAAACACCAATGCAGTCAGATGACTCGCTTCTTGTTTTATAGCTCCATTCCTAATAAAATTAGAACTTCAACTCAGCAAAGAACAAGGATGCCACTTGGAACCACAAGCAAGAGCCAGAAAGAAAACGTGCTACTATAAAGTCCTGGGTATATCGATTCGGGCTTCCCAGGTGGAGATACGTAGCGCATTTCGTTATCTGGCGATGAAGCTGCATCCGGATCGAAATCCGGGCAATGCGATGGCGGCCGAGCGCTTTCGTGAAGTCCGCAAGGCTTATGAAACACTGAAAGATCCCGCCGCACGCAGAAGATATGATAGAGGTCAAGGTTACCGGAAGGCAAGGAGGAACTACTCCGACTCATCCTGGACGGACATTCATAACGAAGGCGGCGAGGCCTCTTCGTTCGACGAGATATTTCAGGACCTGTTCGGGATAGGCAAGCGGCAGGTTCGCACGAGTCATGGCTGCGACCTCAGGTTCGACTTGCAGATTTCAAGGAGCTCTCTTCAAAACGGAGGCTTTCACGAAGAAATCAGTTATGTGAGGATGGTGTATTGCCGAAATTGTAGTAATGGGTCCAGGAGATCCGGATGCCAGTTGTGCGGTGGGGTCGGGGAGTGTCAAGAGGCCTGCTCGCTACGAGTCTGGATTCCGGCGGGAATCGTGGATGGAACAAGGATTCGCGTGGCAGGCGCAGGCGATGCCGTCTTGCCTGCGGCGCCTCCCGGGGACTTGATTCTGCTCTTGCAGATCATCGAAGGAAACTGAGGCAAAGAAATGTCAACCGGCGAACTGACTCATCTAGACTCGCAGGGCCGCCTGAAGATGGTGGACGTAAGCGAGAAGGATATATCCGCAAGGGAAGCCCGGGCAGAGGCCTTTGTCAGCCTCGCAGGTGAGACCCTGCGGCGCATCTGTTCGGGGGATATTCATAAAGGAAATGTATTCGAGGCCGCGAGGCTTGCCGGAATTATGGCTGCCAAAAAGACTTGGGAGCTTATTCCGCTTTGCCATCAGCTTCAGTTGACCGGGATCGAGGTGGATTTCTTCCCCGATGAATCGAAAAGCGAGGTGAGGATTAGTTCGCGTGTCAAAACCAACGACAGGACCGGCGTCGAAATGGAAGCACTCGTTGCGGTCACAAATGCAGCTTTGACCATTTATGATATGTGCAAAGCGATTGATCGTGGAATGACCATCCGCAATACTCGCCTGACTTTCAAAACGGGTGGGAAAAGCGGTCTGTTTGAGCGCGGTTAGTGATTCTCAACAATTACGATTCGCCTTTACTCTTGATGGCGATTATGTTAGTCACTAACGTTCAAATTTGCGAGCGGAGTTGGAAATGGATAAGGAAACCCAAGCATATTTCAAGGAAGTCCTTCTAAAGAGGCTGGATGAACTCTATTCGGAAGCCGAGAAAACAGTCGCCGGGATGACCGATAACGAGGAGAATTTCCCTGATCCTACCGACCGCGCTACCCTTGAATCGGACAGAAACTTCATCCTGCGCATCCGCGACCGTGAACGAAAGCTGATCATGAAGATTCGCGAGGCTCTGCAAAGGATAGAGGAAGGCCATTTCGGGCAATGCGACGAATGTGGCGACGATATCGGAATAGAACGGCTAAACGCCAGGCCTGTGACGACTTTGTGCATAGAGTGCAAGCGAAAGCAGGAGGCCGTTGAGCGCGTCAGAGGTGCATAATTATTAAACAAATATCAGACCGCGCCTTCGACTCGCGAGACATCGCCTGCCCAGACAGTTTCCTGTGATCCGTCTTCTCTTAGCAGCAGCAACGCTCCTTCGGGAGTGAACCCCTGCGCTTTCCCTATAATTTCACGATCTCCGCATACCACTGTTATCGTTTTCCCAAGGACCTCCGAGTGTGCCTCAAACTCGGGAATCAGGACCGAGAGCCCATTTTGGAGGAAATGGTCGTAGTTGGTCTCGAATTGGCTGAGGAATTGCAGCAGCACTCTCTGCCTTTTGACGGCAAACCCCACTTCTATGGCTATCGAGGTCGCAGGGTATCGAAAAGGTCCCCTCATTTCGTCCCTGCTGTGATTTACATTAATTCCTATTCCCATAACGCAGAACCGTGAGAAGTCCAAGTCTGACTGTGTCTCGGTCAGAATTCCCGCGACTTTGCGTCCATTTATCAAGACGTCGTTTGGCCACTTTATGGAGGCGACGATGCCAAATTCTTGGCGGAGCATCTTCACAAGGGCAAGCGATGCGATATAGGCTGACTGGGGCGCAACGCGGACCGGCAGAGGGTTTCTGAGCAGGATGGAGAGATAAATCCCACGGTTGGGGTAGGATATCCATTCTCGTTTGAGCCGGCCGCGTCCTTTTGTTTGCTTCTCTGCTACGACCAGGGTCCCGTGAGGGGCGCCCTCTACAGCCAGCAGCAGAGCATAATCGTTTGTGGAACCAATGGTGCTGAGGTAATGATACGAGTGCGCGAGCCATTTGGTTTTTAGATTTGGGACGATTTCCTCATGGGAAACTGAGTCGGGTACGGCCACAAGCCTGTAGCCCAGCCTGGGTTGGCTCTGGATCTCGTAGCCCATCTGCTTAAGCCTGTTCATGTGCTTCCAGACCCCGGCCGGCTGATGCGGAGCCTTTCGGCAAGACCAACGCCGGATACAAAGCTTCCCTCATTCTCCTTGAGGATTTTCAGAATTTCCAACTGCGTTGGCTTTGTCGACCCCATCGGTATCATGTCCTCGTCTTAATCACTTCAGGCGCAAAGGCAGACCCGCCGTAACCAGGAAAACCGAAGCGCAGATACGAGCGAGCCTCTGGTTAGTGAATCCTGAAAGGTCGCGGAACTTTCGCGCGAGCGAGTTGTCCGGCACGATTCCTCCGCCCACCTCATTGGAAACTATCACGAGGGGATAATCCACAGCCTCAATCGACTCACATACACCATCAACGCCCAATTCGGCCTCGGCCGATGCGGCACAGAGCAAGTTGCTGAGCCAAAGCGTCATGCAATCCACCAGAACAGGCTTGCTCAGGCCCATGAGGCTTTTCAGAACGGCCGAAAGATCGTAGGGTGATTCGATGGTCTGCCAAAGGTTTTTGCGGCGTTCCCTGTGAAGCCGTATTCTCAGTTTCATCTCGTCGTCCAGAGCCTGCGCGGTTGCAACATAGACATAAGGCGGAGAGAATCGGCTCACGACGGATTCGGCCCAGGCGCTTTTTCCGCTTCTAGCGCCACCGAGTACCAGCAAAGGTGTTCTGAAATCCTGGCCGGGAGGAACCATTAATATTCACCTGAAGAGTCCACATAGCGCGACAGGTGTTCGGATATAAGCCGGTCAACCATGTGAGGCAGGGGTTCTCTGATAGTTCCGACAACCGTGAGGGGTTCCTGCGTAAGAGGCAGGAGCAGCTTTGCGGCTTTCGATTCGCCAATCGCTCGAACCATCAGGGGCGTCATTTCGCCCATCATCGCATTCGCAAGCAATATAGCAATAGGCCCGATTATTACATCGGCCTGCGCCGCGCTGTGGCAAATAGCGTTTTCACCCGTCGCGCCCCGGTTCGCTCCGGCTTTCATCATTTGCGCTGTGGCAATGGCGTTTGTTCCCAGCGCCCATAGTTCTGTGCGCTCGCCAAAAACTTCTCTTATCCTCTTTATTATGGCCGTGCCGATACCGCCGCCCTGTCCATCTATGACACCAATTCGGATCAAGGAACTTTCCTCCATGAATGATAAGGGTTTTCCCCCGGGCTCACACCCGAATGCTCCATGCCTGGAAAAACTCATGATACCTGATTAAAAAAATCTCACCTGACCGGGTTTTCACCCGGAAATAGAGCATGGGCATACGGGTGGAATCAATTTGCCCTTCATACCACCTGTCAACCACATGGGCGATGTGGCGCTCTTCACCGCGCCACACAAAAGAGACGGGCTCCTGGGCTCCCTTGTATTGATCCCGGGTCGAAACCTCGATATCTTCGAATTGCATTTTCCACCCTGTTCACGTTTTTACGATACTACTTCTTTGGCTTCTTTTTTTCAATGAATCAGGCCAATCTGTGAAATCAGTAGAAAATGAGCTACATGATATCCTGCTGAAGGGGTGAGTTGCGCTAAGGGGTACACAATCCGATCTCGACGCTTCGCGATGGGTGGCGGTCCTGCGGGTCCGGATAGAATTCAGCCTGACTGGAGCTTTGATGTTAAAGCGTTGTCAAAGAGGTCATCAGTGGAAAATGTTAGCATCGTCTGGACATCAAATATGCATTTTTCTCTGCACGGCGTTCAAAAAACACTGAACACAGTCCGGGCAGAGCTGGGTTCCTTTGACATCTTCGATGATTGTTAGCGCATCTTCACTGCAAAACCCTTTGCGATATGGACGGTCGCTCGTTAGCGCGTCATATGTGTCAGCCACGGCAACCATTCGAGGCAAAAGTTGGATTCGGCCGCCCTTCAGTCCGTTAGGGTAGCCTTTTCCATCAATTCTCTCGTGATGGCTTGAGATCGCCGGTATTATATCCGTCAGGCTTTGAATTGGGGCCAGGATTTCTGCCCCTATGAGCGGATGCAGCTTCAGGATTTTCCATTCCTCATCGGTTAGCGGGCCAGCTTTGAGCAGAATCTCGTCACGAATGCCTATCTTGCCGATGTCGTGCAATTTCCCGGCGATTCTCGCCCTTTCGATCCTGTCCTCGTCCAGGGACATCTCCCGGGCGATATCCACCATGAATGAGGACACAGATTCCGAATGGCCGCGAGTATACTGATCGCGAGCTTCCAACGCCAAGACCAGACTCGTTATGCTTCCAATCAAGAATTGCCGTTCTGATTCGAGGCGTTCCCTCTCCTTTACAATCCGGCTGAAATGCTCCGAGAGAAACCTCTCGGCGGTGACGACCAACTGGTCGATATTAAAGGGTTTAACAAGGTAAGCGGAGGCCCCGTACTGCAGCAGCCGCAGCATGGTGGCTCGATCGCCGTCCGAGCTCATGATAATGAAAGGGATCTTAGACAGATCTCTATTTGCATGCACAGTTTTGCATAGACCCAAGCCATCGAGTTCCGGCATGTGCAAGTCACTCAGGATCATATCCGGAGTGCACCGGCTAAGCAATTCGAGAGCTTTTCGGCCATTCTCTGCGGACACGACATGAAATCCTGCTTTTGTAAGGGCTTTAACAATCAGATTACGCACAGACGGTGAATCGTCTACTACAAGGATCGTTCTACCCTTCAAAAGTGAATTTTTGTCCAATATCTCTTTGACGCGCTCAAGCAACTGGTGTTTGGTATTTGTCTTAATCATATAACTGGCGGCGCCGACCTTGAATCCGAGTTCAATGTCTTCTTCCTTTTCCTTGGAACTCAAGATGACGACTGGAATTGAATTTTTGGTGGGATGATTTTTTAGTTTGCTGCAGAAGGTAAACCCGTCCATCCGCGGCATTTCGATATCTGTTATAATCAAGTCAAAATCTTGAGAGTCGACGATATTAAGCCCCTCGCCGCCGTCCGAGGCTTCGGTCACGATTGCTCCGATTTGCACCAGATCCCTCTTCAGACCGGTTCGGATTGTCGGGCTGTCATCTACTATCAAAATCCGGGGAGAGGACGCTTTCAAAGGACCTGACGGGTTTGACTGCCCAATCTTGCTTACTTGCGAATAGTCGGATTCGCCGCTCAATTTGTGGCTCCCCAATAAGCTGGCGTTTCGAAATTCAAATCACTTATCTGTCCTGCCAAAAATAGATCGGAAATACTCGAACTTAGCTTTAATTTTTTTGACCTGGTCCTTAAGTTCTTGCCGAGGATATAATAAAATGCTCGCCACATCATGTGTTTGGGCTCGCAGTTTTGTCGGGAAAGTTTCACGCTGCCAGTGCTTGGACAGGAGGAATGAAAATGACACGAAGGGTTCTGTTGGTCATTGACTTGCTGAATGATTTCCTCGATCCGGCGGGTGCACTCTATTGCGGGGAAGAGGCGAGGAAGATAATTCCGGTAATCAGGTCGCTGATTGACCAGTTTACCAAGGGGGGAGAACCTGTCATTTTTTTGAGGGACGCCCACTCTCAGAATGATAAGGAATTCGAACTCTTTCCGCCCCACGCGATCAAGGGGAGCTGGGGTTCTGAAGTAATTCGCGAGCTTGCACCGGGTTTGAATAGTTCTATAGTGGACAAGACTCGTTTTTCCGGGCTATTTGGAAACAGGCTTGCCGATCTGCTCAAAGATATCAAGCCTGACGAAGTGTGGGTTAGCGGAGTTATGACATCTATTTGCATAATGGATACTACCGGGGGCCTGCGGGACCGAGACTATGCGGTGGTGATCCCCGTAGACGCGGTTGCCGATATTGACCCGGTCTGGCATGAGTTTGCCCTGGAGCGCATGAAAAAAATCTACGGCGCCAGGCTGACAAAAGCCGGTGCCGGAGGAAAAGAAATCGCAGCGGCTGCTTAGCGTAAAGGAAGGAATATGAAGCCTTGGGAGCAGTACACGCCGGAATTGATAGCCGATCTCTATGAACTTACCATGGCTGAGAGCTATCTTCAGGAAGGGATGACCGGCGAGGCAACGTTCAGTCTTTTCATCAGGGATTATCCGGCGGATCGCTCCTGCTTCGTTTCAGCCGGACTCGAAAGCCTGCTCGAGATTCTACCCGATTTGCGCTTTAGTGATGAATCGCTCGGATACCTTGTTTCCCTCGGGAAGTTTTCCGGCAGGTTAATAGAATACCTGCGCGGTTTTCGTTTTTCCGGAAGCATACGGGCTATTCCCGAAGGCCGCATTCTTTTCGCTCAGGAGCCTATCCTGGAGGTAACGGGTCCGATCATTGAAGCTCAGGTCATCGAGACTCTGGTTATGAACGTAATTCAACTTGAGACCATGTTGGCCAGTAAAGCTGCGAGGGTTTCAGCGGTTGCTTCAGGCAAGGGACTCATAGAATTCGGGATGCGGCGCACCCACGGTGTGGATGCGTCGGTAAAAGCTGCTCGATCAAGCTATCTGGCAGGTTTTCAGGGTACGAGCAATCTCCTCGCCGGCAAAATTTATGGTATCCCCTTATTCGGCACCATGGCACACTCATATATTACCAGTTTCCCCAGTGAACTTGAGGCTTTCCACGCCTTTGCACGTGCGTTTCCCGACAATACGGTGCTTTTGATTGACACCTATGATTGCATCGCCGGCGCTCTCAAGGCGGTCGAAGTGGCAAAAGCCCTGCGGGAAAGGGGAAAGAAACTGTTAGGGGTCCGATTAGACAGCGGCGACCTGGCCGATTTGAGCAGGAAAGTGCGGCTCATCTTAGATGAAGCCGGCCTTCCTGATGTAAAAATAATGGCTAGCGGAAATTTAGATGAATATCGGATTGAGACACTGGAGAACGCAGAGGCTCAAATCGATTTCTACGCTGTGGGCACCCGGATGGGCGTATCCGCTGACGCTCCCTACCTCGATATTGCCTATAAACTTGTGGAATACGAAGGCAGACCCGTACTCAAGCTCTCGACCGGCAAAAAAACCTGGATTGGCAAAAAACAGGTCTATCGCTTCTACGGTGTCGACGGGAAGATGGATTTTGACCGTGTGTGCCTTCTTGACTCGGGAAAGCTGGAAGGGGAGCCGATGATGCAGTTGGTCATGGATAGAGGGCAAAGGGTTCGGGCGCCTGAGTCGCTGCTGGAAATCCGGGCGCGTTTCTCGCAGGAGTGGCGAAAGCTTCCGGAAATATGCAAGACGGTTCACCCGGAACAGTTTTATCCAGTTGAAGTTTGCGAGTCGCTTAAGGAGTTGGACCGTAAAGCAGCACGACTCAAATGGAGTGAAGAGGTCGAGGGGAGGCGTGCGAATCTTATGGTTGCAAAGAAATGAGGCCAGCCTGCGAGTCATTATTGGGTGACGCTGTCGCTTGGCCTGCCAATACCGGTTTTCCTCCACAACCAGACGGCTCTCATCTGTTTTATGCCGGGGAGCAAATACTTAAGATCGTCGAGAAATTCCATATCGCAATAGTTCGTCTTAACATTGTCAGAACCTCCGCAGCCCGTCCACCCGTCCGTGAGGTGCTCCTGGTCTCCCGCCCCCCACCACGCCAAAACCCCGCCGAAGCCCAGTACCGTCGAGGCAAGACATCTGATGTGCTCCGGCTCCAGCCTTAATGCGCGCATGGTGATCAGTGCGAATTTATTGACATGTTCTTCAATCTTAGAAAGGTCCTGCCATCTTCCGTGTAAAACCCGGATACCTTTCAATCCCAACGCGGCGGCCACTGCAGCCAGAAAACTGACCTTTTTCCTGCTGGAATCCAGCAGAACCATTTGAAGATCGGGATAAACAATCTTCAAGGGAATTCCAGGAAATCCGGCCCCTGTGCCAACGTCGAGGGCATACCCGGATGTAGGAAGAAATTTCGCGGGCAGAATGCAATCAAGCAGATGTTTAACTATTATTTCTTCTCTGCGCGTTATGCGGGTTAGATTGAGGCGGAGGTTCCACTCGAGCATGAGTTGGATATGCCGGCTCAAGAGTTGGGCCTGTCTTTCAGTGAGCGCAATCCCTGCCTTGCAGGTAAATTGCAGGATAAGATCGGTAAATTCATTATCCAATGTGGTTCCCGTAAAGGGTGGGAGTTCTATTTCCCGACGCAAAACTCAAGGAATATTCTGTCGAGCAACTCGCCGTCATTCTCCCAGCCGATGACGGCATCGAGGTGTCTTCGGGCTGCGTCGAGCTCAAGGCTGACCAGTTCACCATAGGCGTTGGAGCGCAAGAGTTCTTCAGCTCTTCGGAGTGGGATCATTGCTTTTTCGAGGCATTCTTTCTGCCTCATATTTGGCACGATCTCCGATCTGCAACTCTCTAGTGGCCGCATGATGAAGGCCTCGGCCAGGTAGGTCTTGAGGCGCTCGATGTCTGAGGTATTCTTTACGGATAGTCTAAAGACCGGACTCGAGCCGGGAAAGTTTTGCTGAACGCTTTCTGCGGGGAAGGCTGGAGGAAGATCGCTCTTATTGAGCAGGACGATGCAGCGTGCCCCGTCTACGGCCTCGTAGACCTTCCGGTCCTCACTCGTAAGAGGTCTGCTATTGTCAATGAGCCAGAGCACCACGTCGGCCTCGGATACGGAGCGTATCGTCATTTCGATCCCAAACGATTCGATTTCATCCGGTGCATTTCGAATTCCGGCCGTATCCAGGATTCGAACCTGCACCCCTTTCAGCAGAAATGTGTCTTCGATAACATCTCTGGTGGTGCCAGGGGCCGCTGTGACGATGGCCCGGTCCTTGCCGAGAAGTGCATTGAGCATCGAGGATTTGCCAACGTTTGGTTTTCCCACCAGTACCAGTGTGAGTCCATCGCGCAGCACGCGTCCTTCTTCGTACTTGTTCAAGGTGGCTCTGAGGGGTTTTGTGACCCCCTCCAGCACGTGCTCCAGAAGCAATTCATACTCGGGGGCCTCTTGCTCCGTTTCTTCCGGAAGGTCTTCGGAGAAGTCTATAAAAGCTTCGAGACGTGTTTGCGCCTGGATGAGCGTTTCGCGCCATTTTTCAATAAGTTCCTTGAAATCCCCCCGGAGATGGCGATTGGCAAGAAGTATTCCCTGTTCGGAGCGGGAACGAATTATATCTATAACGGCTTCAGCCTGTGATAGGTCGATTCGTCCGTTCAAGAAGGCGCGACGTGTAAACTCTCCCGGTTGGGCCAGCCTGGCGCCCGTTGCGAGAACCAGCTCGAGGATGCGGTTGAGCACTGCGTACCCGCTATGGCAGTTGATTTCGATGACGTTTTCGCGGGTATAAGTCCTGGGCGCGGCCATAAAACTCAGCAGCACCTCGTCCACAAGTTCGCCCGAAACAGGGTCTTTGATCCATCCGTAATGGAGAGTATGGGACCTTAAGCTTCGAGTTGGACCTTTAGGCGTGAAAATCTTCCGGGCCATATTGAGCGCATCCGGCCCGCTTAATCTGATCAAGCCGATGCCTGCTTCGCCAATGGGGGTGGCTATTGCACAAATGGTATCCTGGAGCAGTCTGAAGTCCATGTTGAGGTGTCTTGCCTATCGGCCCGCCGTAAGCGGGATAGACGTAAATACGGCCGGGTATATGAATCTATCTTACTTAGACCGAGCGGTTGCTAATCCGTTTTTTCCTCGGCTTTCCGCGGGGCCTTTGTCTTCTTTACCGGATAAATTACAACGCGTCGGAGGTTCCCCTCGCCTTTACTCTTTGTCCTGACTTCATGGTCCTCTTTTAGAGCCAAATGAATCACCCGGCGGTCCTGAGCGCTCATCGGTCCGGTTGTAAGGGAGCGGTGAGACTTCTTGACCTTGTCGCTCAGTTGGCGTGCCAGTTCATTCAGGCTCAACTCCCGCTTGGAACGGTAATTCTCGGTGTCTACTATGACGGAGACATTTTCTCCGGTCTGCCTGCTCATTATCTTGGACACCAGGAACTGGAGCGCACTAAGCGTCTTGCCACGTTTGCCGATGAGCAGTCCCGAACCGTTGCTGATTATGTTCAGATAGTAGTACCCTTCTCTTGCTTCACATTCGACGGCCATCGGCAAATCGATATGCTTGAGTATCTCATCCAAAACTTCCTTCGCCTTGTCGGCCGCAGGGCCGGCAGGAGGAACTTTGGTGTTTACGCGGATTTTAGCCCTCCTCGCTCCGACAATCCCGAAAATCCCTGAAGATCCTTTCGAAACGATCTCGATCTCGAGCTTCTCACGAGGAAGCTTCAATTGCCTGCAGGCAAGCTCAATCGCATCTTCGACTGATTTTTCTTCGAATTCAAAAGTGGACATGCTCTCCTCCGTAATTCACGGCAAAGGGATAAGGTAGTTTGGGAGAGACAACCGCTAAGCGCCGGCACGACGATTGATCAAATATTGCTGAGCAATAGAGAGAAGATTATTTACAAACCAATATAGCACAAGACCTGCCGGGAAGTTGATAAAGAAAAAGGTAAACATGACCGGCATTATGAGCATTATCTTTTCCTGACGAGGATCTCCTTGGGACGGTGTCATTTTTTGCTGAAGGAACATTGTTATGCCCATAAGGATTGTCAAAACCGGCACCCCGTCTAAATGGCCAATCATCGGAAGGTCAATGGAAAACCCCAGATTCAGGCGATCAGGAGCTGTGAGATCGTGTATCCAGAGTGCGAACGGCTGGTGACGGAGTTCGACCGCTGAGTTCAACATGCGATAGAGGGCAAAGAAAACGGGTATTTGAAGCACCATCGGCAAGCATCCACCCATCGGATTCACTTTATAGGTCTTGTAAACCTGCATCAGTTCCTGGTTCAGCTTCTCCTTGTCATCCTTGTATTTTTCCCGAATCTGCTGAATTTTGGGCTGAACCTTTTTCATTTTCTGCATCGAGGTATAGCTTTTCTGGGTCAGAGGCCAAAAGATAATCTTGATGATGACTGTGAGCAAAATGATGGCGACCCCGTAATTACCGGTGAAGGAATAGAACCACTTGAGCACCACCAGGAGCGGTTTTGCCAGGAAAGTAAACCAGCCGTAATCAACTGCAGCAGAGAGGTTATGGCCTGCCTCTTTCAGAGTGGATATTTCCTTGGGGCCGTTGTAGAGCCTGAGTTTGAGGGAAGTGGATTCGTTGGGCTCGAGATCGAACCTATCTGTCAGGAGAACCAGCCTGATGATTTGATCATGCTGAGTCTCGTCGGTCACTATGCTCGGGATTATCTGATAACCGCCCTCTGCCAGCGGAATGATTGCCTGGATGAAAAAGTTATTCTGATATCCCACCCAGTCGCAAGGAGGTTTGGGGATTGCGTCCGGCTTTGCAATCTCCTTGGGCCCGACATCATGATTAGACCCGTTGGTTGAGAAAGTCAGACGCGATTGGTTATAGGACGCGTGCGCAGATTCCGCATATGGCTTGAAATAAAAGCTGACTCCCATCTGGTCGGAAAATTTTTCAGCCGAGAGGTTCTGAAGCTGAATATCCAGATCCATAGCGTAGGAATCGGTCTGCACTGTGAAAGTCTTTGTCAGGCGGACTTTCCCGGGGATTTCCGTTTCGAATGGAATGTTTTTGGGAGGTTCGCCCGGAGCAATCTTGACCTCGGTGGGCGCATCGCTCGTAAAATGCTGCCTGTAGAGTTCCAAATCCTTATGAGAAATGAGTTCGACGTCCAGTGGAAGGTATGCTGTGTCCCGAATCATTTGCATGGGTGGGGAATCGGGTTTGAGCTGCTCTTTGAACTTGAGGAGTTGGAAAGAACTCTCTCGCGCTCCCTGGGCAATGATCTTCATTCTGTAGAGTGAATCCCCGATCGTCCAGGTCTTCTGGGCTGAAAGATCGGCCTTGGGCGGGGGCGGGGGCGGAAGTGAGGCCGGAGATGGCAGTGTTTGGGGCTGAGTCGTAGTGGGAGCGGCCTGTCTTTGCTGCGGTGGAGTTTGTACAGGACCGAAATAAAAATGCCAAACCAGAAAAAGCAGGAATGATAATACTATTGCCAAAAGGGCCTTTGAATCCATTCAGAAAATCTCCATTAATCCTTGTCACTCCAGGGCGAGGGAAGTGGCACTGGGTCATACCCGCCCGGGTTGAAGGGGTGACATCGCAGAATTCGTCTCATCCCCAGGCAAATACCTTTGGAAATGCCATGCATCCTGATTGCATCGTGGGTGTAATGCGAGCAGCTTGGCGAAAAGCGGCAGGCCTGGGGAAACAGCGGTGAAAAGATATATTGATATGATCGAATCAGACCCAGAAATATCGACCGGATCATCAGTTATTTTTCCTGTTTATCGAAAACCGCTGAGAACTCCCTAAGGAGATCTCCGGGTGAGAGTTTTTCAGCTCCAGGGCGGGCAATTAGGACGATATCTTTCCCCGGTTGTGGAATTTGCACCTTGTTCAGTCTGAACCATTCCCGGATGACCCTCTTGATGCGGTTGCGCCTTACAGCAGGCCAGAACCGCTTTTGCACAATAAGGCCTAATCGATGATATGCAAGATCGTTTGGAATGAAATTCAGACCGAAATGGGGTGTTTTCGCGCGTTTTCCCGCTTTTTTGACGCGCTGGAAATCGGCGGAGCAACGAATTCTTTCATGAGGCCGGAAACTGAACTTACCCCTCAAAGATTCCTCATCCGAAGATTCCAGGAGCCCATCTCGTCTCAAACCGACAGTCGTTTCCTGCCCTTTGCGCGTCGCCGCTTCAGTACGCTGCGGCCGGCCTTGGTCGACATTCGCTCAAGGAAGCCGTGAGTGCGCTTTCTTTTCACATTGCTTGGTTGAAATGTTTGCTTAGACATTAAACTTCCCCTTAAGGTATATTATATTTTGCGCCCTGGATCAGGCACCGGGAAGCGCCCCCAAAGCCTTCTGAAACGACCCGGCATGCACGAAACCTTACTTTTAATCGAAATCTTCATTGTTTGTCAAGCATGCAAAAAGCCCTCAAAAACCCACTCGTCGTGATCGCTCCGATTTCTTGACTCGTGAAAAGGCGTAAGAACTGAGATTTTGAGATTTTGAGCCTTTACCTTCCAGTTTGGGCAAATTATCCCGGTGCTGCGTATTCCTTTCTCTTTGGCATTGCGAATAGGCAATTCGCATGCTATGTAAGAGCACTCTAATTTTTGATCGAAAGGAGAAATTCATCGGATGTTTCTCAACAGGATACTCGGCCTTTTCTCAAATGATCTTGCAATAGATCTTGGTACTGCCAATACCCTTGTTTACGTCAGGGGCAAGGGGATTGTGCTGACCGAGCCCTCCGTTGTTGCGGTTCGCAAGGATGAGCGGGGCGCCAACAGGGTCGTGGCTGTGGGCAAAGACGCAAAGATGATGCTAGGGAAGACTCCGGGCAACATCACTGCGATCAGGCCTATGAAAGATGGCGTTATTGCGGATTTTGAAGTAGCAGAGGCAATGCTGAGATACTTCATACGCAAAGTGCACAACAGGCGCGCCCTTATAAGGCCAAGAGTGATAATCTGTATTCCCTCCGGGGTTACGCAGGTCGAAAAGAGGGCCGTTAGGGAGTCCGCTGAATCTGCCGGGGCCCATGAAGTGTACCTGATAGAAGAGCCTATGGCGGCCGCAATCGGGGCTGGGCTCCCCATAACCGAGCCGGTTTGCAACATGGTTGTAGACATTGGCGGAGGGACGACCGAAGTCGCTATCATCTCGCTTGCAGGGATCGTATACAGCCGGTCTGTGCGCGTCGGTGGTGACAAGATGGACCAGGACATTCTCCAGCATATTAAACGCAAATACAATCTACTGATTGGTGAAAGAACGGCCGAACTTATAAAGACCACCGTAGGAAATGCGTTTCCTCTTGGTGAAACCGAAACCATGATGATCAAGGGCCGGGATCTGGTAACGGGGATTCCCAAGACCCTTGAGGTCAATTCGGATGAGATCCGCGAATCGATTCAGGAACAAATCGATTCCATCCTGGAAACCATAAAAGTTGCCCTGGAGCAAACGCCTCCCGAATTGGCCGGCGACATCGTTGACCGTGGGATAGTTCTGACCGGTGGAGGAGCGCTTCTCAAAAACCTCGATCACTTCCTGAGACTTAAGACGGGATTGCCGATAATGCTGACTGAGGACCCCCTCTCTACCGTGGTGCTCGGTTCTGGTAAGGCTTTGGACGAACTTGCAGTCTTAAAGGACGTGCTATCCTGAGAGGCCGAGGCCGGAGCGCGGCGAGCTTTTTCTGCCTCGAACCAGGCAGCAGGCCAACACCGGTGCTAGATCTGTGCCGTACAACCTGTGGCCCCAACTAGATTCTTTGCAATAACATTATATGCATAGTCAAAAGCTGTCTGAGCAGGTTTGAAGCTTGGCGGGCTATCAGTTTTCTAAATCGAAGTGTCAGATATGAGATTGTTTAATACGGGCGTTTGGCTTCGCCGGATGCGTGGTGCGCTCCTGATCCTCGTGTTTATCAGCGCCTTTTTGTATATTTTTTCCCTCAATTTCCGAACTCCCAACAAGATGGACGTCTTGCAGCGCTCCGTGACCGAAACGGTTAGTCCTCCGATCCGGTTGTTCGGCTGGTTGTTTTCGTACTTGGAACAGTTCTTTAAGGACTATATATGGCTCAAAAATCTGCGCGGTGAGAATGAATCGCTCAAAAGAGAGATTGCCGAACTGCAGAGCAAGGTAACGTCCTACCAGGAAGCTTACGTTGAAAACCAGCGGCTTAGACGTCTGCTCGATTTCAAGACCACGACCATGACAGAAACGATTCCTGCTCAGGTCATAGTTCACGATCTGACGGGCTGGTTTCAGACACTGATGGTGGATAAAGGGTTTCGAGATGGAGTAGCTCCTGATATGCCGGTCGTCAATGACGAAGGGCTGATTGGCCGTGTTCTGGACGTTTCGGACCGATATAGCCGGGTTTTGCTTATAACCGATCAGGGCAGCTCTGTAGACGCCGTGGACCAGCGCAATCGGGTACGGGGTATTCTCAGTGGCAAGGACGCGAACGGATGCCTTTTGAAATACATTCGTGGTAACCTGGATATAAAAGAAGGTGACCTGGTGATATCTTCCGGCAAAGATGGTATTTATCCCAAGGGGCTGCGGTTGGGTGTCGTACGTGCTGTCTTTAAGGACCCGGTCGATCTTTTTCAGAAAATCGAAGTCAAACCGCTGGTTCGGTTGAGCGCACTTGAGGAGGTGCTCATAGTAACGCACGTTGGGGCTGGGTTGGGGGTTGAAGAGGAGGACCAACCGGCTGCGTCGAAACCTGAGGTCCAAACCCAGACTCAGACAAATCCCGCGGCACAGCCTCATGCAGGTCCTGCAACCAAGCCTGTGGACAAGACTTTGTTGAAGCCGCCTGCAAAGCCTCCGACTGAGGCAACTTCGAAGGCAAAGCCTCCGACGCAGACAACTTCCAAGGTAAAGCCTCAGCTCAAGCCTCAGACTCAGGCGAACCCCAAAACCAGGCCTCAAGGGCAGACCAAACCACAGAAGGGGCCACCGGAGAAATCTCAAACGACGCCTCAGGGCCAGGCGAAACCCAAGGCCAAAGTGGATTGAAGATGATTGCTTCCGGCTCTGTTACCCCCGGTATTACTGCGGGACGAATAATCAAGACAACGCTTTACGGCTTGTTTTTAGTGGCGCTCCAGGCTCATTTGATCCAGCGGCTTCCCTACCCGGCTCTGAGGGTTGACCTGCTCATTCCGTTCATGTTTGGTATCGCGGTTGAATGGCCACCGCTGGCGGGAGTTCTCTGGGCCTGCTTTTGGGGATTCGTTGTGGATAATTTTTCAGGGGAGTTCTGGGGCCTGCATGTCGGTTCCTACACGGTGACCGTTTGCCTGGTGAACATGGCTTCGGAGAGGTTCGACTGGCGCAGCCCGGGCTATCAGATGGGGTTGGTCGGGCTTTGTGCTCTATGTCAGTCCGTTGCGCTCGGGTTGTTTTTATCCTTTGTGCCCATGGATGTTCCTGAGCTCACTTCCATATGGATAGGCCTTGGCATTCGAACGCTACTTTCAGTTACAATCGCCCCTTTTTTGATCTATCCGATGTTGAACCAGCAAAATACGATTTAGCGGCTGAGCTGGCCGGATTCGAACAGAGATGAAAACAAAAGGCAAAAAACTTGACGGACTCAAGCTCATAAATTGGGATAATGGCGAGTCGGTTTCTTTCCAGAAGCAATACATCATGATCTGCGCCATTATGCTGCTGCTTATGATGATCTATATGGTGCGGCTTTGGCATCTTCAGGTGCTCCAGGGCGAATTCTACCGCTTCCAATCCGAGAATAACCGGATCAGGATCGAGGACATCGCCGCGCCACGTGGAATAATATTCGACAGGAATGGAGTGCCCATTGTCGAGAACCGTCCGGCTTACAGCCTTGTGATCATCCGTGAGGACATCACTGACCTGGAAGCGACTATAAAAGAACTTGCCCTGTTGTGCGAACGCGATCCGGATGAGTTTTTCTCAATTATAGAAGCCAACAAAACGTCCCCTAAGTTCGTTCCCATACGCCTGGCTTCTGATCTGGACAGGGATTGCATTGCCAGGATTGAGGCGCGGCGCATCAGGCTCCCGGGCGTGGTGATTCAACTCGATCCGAAGCGCGAGTACAAATGGAATGCAACGGCTGCTCACCTCATCGGGTATTTGAGCGAGATTACCGAAGCAGAGCTCAAGAGCGAAAAATACCGGGGGTATTATTCCGGCGAGGATATAGGCAAAGTCGGAATCGAAAGCGCTTTTGAAAAGTATCTGCACGGGAGCAGGGGAGGGCGGCAGCTCGAGGTTGACGCCGCCGGCAGAAGGGTGCGCCTGCTAGAAGAACATTTGCCCATTGCCGGGCGTAACCTTTGGCTCACTCTCGATATGGACCTTCAGAAAACCGCTGAGTCCCTGCTCGAGGACAGAACCGGCGCAATCGTAGCTGTAGATCCCAATGACGGAGCGGTCCTGGCTTTTGCCTGCAGCCCTTCTTTCGATCAGGAAAAGTTCGTTCGTGGACTGAGCAAGGATGAATGGCTTGCCCTGAGCAAGGATCCGCGTCATCCTCTGCTCAACAGAGGAAGCGGGGCTGCTTATCCGCCCGGGTCCACTTATAAGCCCTTCGTTGCTCTTGCGGCGCTCAAGGAAGGTGTGATTAGCCCGACCACCTCATTCACCTGTCCCGGTTACCTTCAATTTGCAGATCGCAAGTATCGTTGCTGGAGAGACCGTGGTCATGGTGCGATAACAGTGGAAAGGGCGTTAATGGAGAGCTGCGACGTTTTCTTTTACCAGACGGGCCTCAAACTGGGCGTTGATAGATTGGCTCAGGATGTGACAATGTTCGGGCTTGGGGAAAGAACGGGCATAGGCCTCCAGGGCGAGCATCCGGGGCTCATCCCCACCTCGTGGTGGAAAAAACAGGCTACCGGCGTTCCCTGGCAGAAGGGTGAAACTATCTCGATAGCCATAGGGCAGGGATTTGACCTGGTTACACCACTCCAGATGGCTTTGGGCTACTCTGCAATCGCCAACAACGGAAAACTCTGGCAGCCCTACGTTGTGAAGAGGATAGAGGGCGGCTCCGAAAGTGAAATAGATGAAATCAAACCCAGGCTGAAGCGAAAGATCTCAATCGATCAACGCTGGTTCGATCTCGTGAAGAGGGCTTTGGCGAGTGTTGTTGAAGACCCGAGGGGAACGGGGCATCTGATACGGGACCCCGTTATTCATATTGCAGGCAAGACCGGTACTGCGCAGGTCGTGCATGTGGCCCAGGGGGCGAATAGAAAACTGCTAGAAAAGCTGACCAAGTCCAAAGACAGGGACCACGCATGGTTTGTGGGCTACGCGCCTGCTTCGGACGCCAGTATATGCGTTGCCGCCTTCGTCGAACATGGGGGCCATGGGGCATCGGCTGCAGCCCCGATGGTCCAGAAGGTTATCATGGCCTATTTGAAAAACACCGAGAAACCGGCCCAGCAGTGAAAACAGGTCTTTCGGCTTACGAGGCTGATCTCCATCCGGAAGCACCCGATGAGACACTGGCGGCTGTAACACCTCATTTTGCTTGTAATAGACTTGTGTCAGAGGTGAAGTTGCAAGGGCAAAATTTATCACCCTTCACCTTTCACTTTTGGCCTATCACTCTTAATATCTAAAAGGTCGCTATTCGTTATGATGGACAGGCGCTTGATCGAAAATTTCGATTGGTCCATAATTTGGACTTTGCTTGCGATTATCTGCATCGGTCTTCTCAGCATCTACAGCGCCCTCTATCCCCAGATTCAAGCCCGGCCGACCAGCAATTTGTTTGTGAAGCAGATTATCTGGCTTGCCATTGGTTTTGCCGTCCTGGGCGGTTCGCTTTTTATCAATTATCAGCGCCTCAGGAACCTCAGCCCGTGGCTGTATGGATTGATTCTTGTTCTTCTTGTAGTGGTCCTCGCGGTCGGAAAAGAGGTACACGGTTCTAAACGGTGGCTGGAAATGGGCGGTTTTCAGTTCCAGCCATCTGAATTCATGAAGGTAATTATCGTGATTCAGTTGGCCGGCTATTTTTCATCGCAGGATTTAAGCAACTTTCCTGCCATAAAAAAACTGATCCTTCCGGTGAGCTTTGTTGTTTTCCCGGTGTTGCTGGTTCTTGCCGAACCCGATCTTGGCACGGCAATCTCCCTGATGGCCATTGCAACTACGATGATCCTTTTTGTGGGCGTCCGATGGAAATACCTGGCCGTTTTGGCTTTGACGGTCATTCCCCTCACCGTGCCCGTTTGGGAACACGTCCTTAAACCTTATCAGAAACGTCGTGTCCTTATACTTCTTAGTCCGGACCTAGACCCCCTTGGAGCTGGATATCATATCAGGCAATCAAAGATTGCTATTGGTTCAGGTATGCTCTGGGGCAAAGGCTTTCTCAACGGGACCCAAAATAAACTTCGGTTTTTGCCGGAAAAACATACGGATTTCATCTTTTCAGTTTGGGCCGAAGAATGGGGTTTTGTGGGGTGCGCTGTTCTCATTCTTTTGTTCTGCCTGCTTATTTTTCTTACGCTGCGTGTTGCCGCAAGATCGCGGGACAGGTTTGGTTCTCTCGTTGTGGTCGGGATGAGCGCCCTAATCCTCTGGCAGGCGTTCATCAATATTGGCATGGTGATCGGAGTGTTGCCGGTAGTGGGAATTACACTTCCTTTCGTGAGTTACGGCGGCTCCTCGCTCATAACCCTTTGTCTAGCAATCGGGTTGATAGAGAATGTAAGCATGCGACGCTACGTGTTCCAAACGCACTAAAAGCTCCAAATAGTGTGCGAAAGAGCACAATCAATTCTTCTTAATTAGGTGATTCCTCTCGCTTTTAGCTTGCCAATGCTCTTGACCTGTGCTAGTAACCTCGCCCATGCTAAATTTCTGGTTTTTGACCGCTTGAGATATTTAGGTAGTTGAGCAGGCGTACCCGAATATTCTTCTGATTTTTTATATTTGCTGGCACCCAACATGGAGGATAGGGTAAGATGATCGATATTAATGTGTCGCTCTTTATCCAGATGGCGAATTTCCTGGTTTTTGTCTTCCTGATGAACCTCGTTTTGTACCGTCCGATCAGGCGGATAGTGGCCGAGAGAAAGAAACTGATTTCCGAAAAACAGGAAGGGATCGAGAGTCTGGAAGCACAGGCTCAAGCCTCGCTCCTGGAATACGACCGCAGACTTCAGGATGCCAGGAGAACGGGGGGGCAGAGAATTCAGGAACTCAAGGCCGCGGGCTACGAGCAAGAGAAGGAACTGGTGCGCCAGTCGTCGGAGAAGACGGCCGCAATGGTTCAGAAACTGCGCGAGAAGATTCAGAAGGATATTGCGGTTGCTCGAAAGGATCTCAAACAGCAGGTGAAGACCTTTTCTGCTGATCTGGCGCAGAAGATTCTGGGGAGGAAGATTTAAATGCATGCGAGTTTAAAAAGAAAGATGATGAGATCCAAGCATTTAGCGCCCCTGTTGGGGATGGTGCTCTATTTCACCTGTGTGAGCAACGCTTTTGCTTCGGAGGCCGAAGGCGGTCACCACCTGAATTGGATGGACTTTGCATATCGTACGGTCGCCCTTATTATTGTGGCTGGTGTCCTGGTAAAATTTCTCAGAAAGCCTATTGCCAACTTCCTCAACTCGCGCAGGGAAGAGATTCAACGTTTGCTTTCCGAACTGGAGGCCAAGACCTCTGAAGCCAGGTCCGAATACTCGCGGGTGCAGGCCAGGATAAGCTCCCTGGAAGAGGATACGAGAAAAATTATTGATGAACTGATTGCTGAAGGCGAAGTGGAAAGTAAAAAAATCATTGAGGCTGCCCACCGGGAGGCTGAGTACATCAAGCAGCAGGCTCAGATCGCCATTGAGCAAGAGATTCAGGCTGCCCGCGACAGTCTAAAGGACGAAGTGGCCGACCTTTCCGTAGCCGCCGCCCAGGATATAATCAAAAAGAAAATAAAGGCTGAGGATCAGCAACGTCTGGTCCGTGAATTTATGACGAAGGTGGTGGAGGCGAAGTGAAAAATCAAGTCATTGCGAAACGTTATGCCAAGGCACTGTTCACTCTCGCCCGGGAGAAAAAGGCGATCGAACGGTATGCAACGGAACTGGACGGCTTCAGCGGGGTTCTAAAAGATCTCCCTGACCTCGAAAACGCTCTGCGCAATCCTCTTTACCCGGAAGCCGCAAAAAAGAGTCTTTTCCAGAAAGTTGCCGCTCAGTTGGAACTCTCACCGATAATCAACAGCTTTCTGAGTCTTCTGGTCGAGAAAAAGCGTATACAGCACCTGCCCGAAATTGCTGACTACTACCACAGGTTAATAGACGAATATTCCAATATCTCAAGGGCAAAGGTCAAAGCGGCCTTTGAGTTAGGCGCCGCCGAGATCGCAGAGATTGCTGAAGCTTTGGAGAAGAAAATTGGAAAGAAAATTGTCGTCGAATTTGAGCAAGATCCTTCTCTGCTTGGGGGAGTTTTTGCCCAGATCGGCGATTTTGTCTTAGATGGTAGCATAAAGCGTCAGCTACTCAATTTTAAAGAATCTTTGAAGAGGGGTGCAGCAGGATAAATGGAAATCAGAGCAGAAGAAATCAGCCAGATCATTAGAGAGCAGATCAAGGATTACGAGAAAAAGGTTGATCTCAGCGAGACCGGACGGGTGCTCTCCGTAGGCGACGGCATTGCCCGCGTTTACGGAGTCGAAAAGTGCATGTCCATGGAATTGCTAGAGTTCCCTACCGCTCATGGAAACATCTTCGGACTGGCCCTCAACCTCGAGGAAGACAATGTGGGTGTCGCCATCATGGGAGAAGACATCCATATCAAAGAGGGCGATGAGGTGAGGCGTACCGGCCGTATCGCTGAAGTCCCGGTTGGTGATGCGGTTCTTGGCCGGATTATCGATTCGGTTGGAAACCCGATCGATGGCAAAGGCCCCATCAATGCAACCGAATTCCGCAGAATCGAAGTCATCGCCCCTGGGGTTATCGCCAGGCAATCGGTCAACGAGCCGATGTACACAGGGCTCAAGGCTATCGACACAATGACTCCGGTTGGCCGCGGCCAGCGCGAACTCATCATAGGTGACCGCCAAATCGGCAAGACTGCCATTGCTGTAGATACCATAATCAATCAGAAAGACAGCGGTATAATCTGTATATATGTGGCGGTGGGGCAGAAAAAATCCACCGTTGCACAGGTTGTGGAAACGCTACGCAAGCACGGCGCGATGGATTACACGATCGTTGTGGCCGCTACTGCCAGTGACCCCGCCGCGCTCCAGTTCGTAGCTCCCTATGCCGGTACATCTATGGGCGAGTACTATCGCGACAAAGGCGGACATGCCCTCATCATTTACGACGACCTCTCGAAGCAGGCTACTGCCTACCGTCAGGTTTCACTCCTTCTGCGCCGTCCGCCCGCGCGCGAAGCTTATCCCGGCGATATTTTCTATAACCACTCGAAGACTTCTGGAGCGATCGTCCAAACTCAATCAGGAGCTTGGAGGGGGCTCGCTCACGGCCTTGCCTATCATCGAGACCCAGGCCGGTGACGTTTCAGCCTACATCCCTACAAACGTTATTTCGATTACCGATGGGCAGATTTATCTCGAACCCGCGCTTTTCTTCGCGGGTGTGCGTCCGGCCATTAACGTCGGCCTCTCGGTCTCCCGCGTAGGCGGCGCCGCTCAGACAAAGGCAATGAAACAGGTGGCCGGGAAGTTGCGTCTCGAGTTGGCCCAGTACCGCGAACTCGAAGCGTTCGCCAAATTCGGGAGCGACCTCGACAAATCGACTCAGGCCCAGTTGAACCGAGGCATACGCCTGGTCGAACTGCTCAAGCAGCCCCAGTATCAGCCCATGCCTGCGGAAAAAGAGGTGATGTCGCTCTATTCGGGTACCAGGGGTTTCCTTGACTCGATTCCCATTGATAAAGTAAGCCAGTATGAACAACAGATGTTGGCTTTCGTCGAACGGAAATATCCGGACATTTTGGCCGAAATAAAAGAGAAAAAGATAATCAGCGATTCTCTTGATGAGAAGATAGTTGCAGCCCTGAATGAATTTGCGGGAATTTTCCAGGCTTAACGGCGTCGCAATAAACCAGAGGACAGATGAAACATGGCAACTCTAAGAGACATAAAGAGGAAGATAGACGCCGTCAGAAAGACCTCGCAGATTACCAAGGCTATGAATATGGTAGCCGCGGCCAAGCTCCGCGGCGCCCAGCAGAACATGGAAAAATTCCATCCCTACGCACTCAAGTTCCGTGAATTCATCGGACGGCTTGCGGCGGGTGTGGAGGATGCCAGTCAATACTCGCTGCTCACGCCCAAAGAGGAAGTGAAAACGGTTGAGCTTCTGCTGGTTACCGCAGACCGGGGTCTTTGCGGCAGTTTCAACACCAACCTGGTAGTCGCAGCCGAAAAGTTCATCAGGGCCAGGAATGCCGAAGGCATTAAGGTAAGTCTGATCAATGCCGGCAGAAAGGCCAGTGATTACTTCAGACGGCGGCCTGTTGAGGTGCGAAAAAAGTATACCGGATTGCTCAACAAGGTCGTCTACGAAGACGCCCGGCGGCTGGGGAGCGAGCTGATCGAGTTGTTTGAGACGGGCGGGGCTGACGAGGTTTACCTACTCTACAGTCATTTCATCAACATAGCTAAGCAGCAGCCTTCTATTGTCAGGCTTCTTCCCATCTCTCCGGCCGGGCAGAAGGAGGGGGAAAAAGCGTTCGAATACCTGTTCGAGCCTTCCCACGAGGCACTGTTGACCGATCTGCTGCCAAATTATATCTATGTCCAGGTTCTGGAGAGTTTGTACCAGACATCCGTGGGCGAACACGCCGCGCGAATGGCTGCCATGGAGAATGCGACCAGCAACTGTAAGGAACTGGTGAGAAGTCTCACTCTTACCTACAACAAGGCGAGGCAGGCGGGCATTACCAAGGAATTGATGGATATAGTCGGCGGCGCCGAGGCCCTCAGGTAATAGATCAAGGAGGATACAGGCCCATGAATATGGGGAAAATAGTACAGGTTATAGGAAACGTTGTGGACGTCGAATTTGAAGAGGGAAAGCTCCCTGCGCTCTTGACGGCCCTGTTTGTAAGCAATCCCGGACTCAGTTCCGCTGAAGACAATCTCGTTCTCGAAGTGGCGCAGCACCTGGGTGACAATGTTGTGCGCTCCATCGGGATGGACTTGACGGACGGCCTCGTGCGGGGCATGGCGGTAAAAGATTCAGAAAAGCCGATCATGATGCCGGTCGGGAAATCGGTCCTCGGCCGCGTTATCAATGTCGTGGGTAGGACCGTGGATGGGCTCGGACCGATCCAGAGCGACACATACATGCCTATTCACCGTTCTGCGCCTAGTTTTACGGAGCAGGATACGTCGGTTAAAGTCCTTGAGACCGGTGTAAAGGTTATCGACCTGCTCGTTCCGTTTCCCCGCGGAGGCAAGATGGGCATGTTCGGGGGCGCAGGCGTCGGCAAGACCGTCGTTATGATGGAGATGATACACAACATCGCCATGCAGCATGGCGGTATCTCGGTTTTTGCGGGCGTTGGCGAGAGGACCCGTGAAGGAAACGACCTCTATCACGAAATGAAGGATTCCGGCGTTCTTCCTCGTGCCGGGCTGGTCTACGGCCAGATGACAGAGCCTCCGGGGGCGCGTGCCCGTGTTGCGCTTTCCGCGCTTACGGTGGCCGAATACTTCCGCGACATCGAGGGCCAGGACGTTCTTCTCTTCGTTGATAACATCTTCCGGTTCACCCAAGCAGGCGCTGAAGTTTCGGCCCTGCTCGGCCGTATGCCCTCAGCGGTTGGTTATCAACCGACCCTGGGTACAGACCTCGGGGAATTGCAGGAACGTATCACATCGACCAACAAGGGATCGATCACATCGGTTCAGTGCGTGTACGTACCGGCTGACGACCTCACTGACCCGGCGCCCGCTACGACCTTCGCCCACCTCGACGGGACCGTCGTGCTTTCTCGCCAGATCGCCGAGCTCGGGATTTACCCTGCGGTGGACCCGCTTGACTCCACCTCTCGTATTCTGGATCCAAACGTTCTCGGCACCGATCACTACTTCGCGGCGCGCGAAGTACAGCAGATACTCCAGAAGTACAAAGACCTGCAGGATATCATCGCCATTCTTGGCATGGACGAGCTTTCGGATGAAGACAAGCTGACCGTCTCTCGAGCCAGGAAGATGCAGCGTTTCCTTTCGCAGCCTTTCCACGTCGCTGAAACCTTTACCGGCGTAGCAGGTAAGTACGTGAAGATGGAAGACACCATCAGAGGGTTCAAAGAAATCTGCGAAGGTAAACATGACGATATTCCAGAGCAGGCCTTCTATATGGTCGGGTCCATTGAGGAAGCGGTTGAAAAGGCCAAGCAGATGGCCGCAGCAGCCTAGCGTCATCCGGAATCGCCGGATGAGTCCCGCCAGACCTGTGGTGATGTAGTGTAAAGGGTGAAGTTGGAAGGGTGAAATCTTCACTCTTCACCCTTCTTTTGAGGGCGGAGACTAACCTAGTATAAGAAGATGGTGAGCATATGGCGGAAAAAATTTTGCTGGAAATCGTTACGCCTGAAAGAAAAGTTGTCAGCGAAACGGTAGACATTGTTGTTGCCCCCGGAGAATTGGGTGAATTTGGCGTCCTCCCCGGTCACATCCCTTTCCTTTGCAAGCTCAAGGTCGGAGAGCTTCGGTACCGGATCGGCGCCACTTCCGTGCACGTCGCAATAATGGGAGGCTTCGCCGAGGTTTTGAACAATCAGGTTACCATCCTGGCTACAGCAGCCGAGGCGGCGACAGAAATCGACGTTATCCGCGCGAGGGCTGCCCGGGAAAGAGCTGAAAGGCGGATCGCCGAAACCAGAGATAAACTTGAGTTCACCCGCGCCCAGGCTGCTCTGCAGAGAGCGATGGCGCGCCTTAGGGTTGCTGAGAGACAATAGCGTACTCTCAAAGCACAACAAAAGAGCCCCTCTCGATCCGGGGGCTTTTTTGTTGTGTGTGCCTCTCGAAATGCTCCCGGTCAGTCTTGCCTGCGCCTCAAACCATAATCCAACTTGACTATGCCTGCACTTTTTGACTAATATAATGGCGAGTGCAGATATTGGTGCTTTGCCGGCCTTAGCCGGAAGTTCGAAGCGGAGCCGCAGGAAGAAGACGAATGCATGCGGCCGTTAAGGTGTTTAGCCATATAACCGGCGAGAGTGGAGGAAAACGCTTCGGACCGTCTGAGACTGGAAGAGGTGAGATCGGCTTAACCGGTCATTCATTACCGAATTATTCGGCAGAAATACCAAATTTTTGACTCCGGCTCGTCTGCCGCGTTGCAACTGGATGTGCGGCATTGAAGGGCCGAAAGAATAAATCGGGCTGATGGAATTTTCGCGGTTTGCCCCTGCTGTGCGCGTGATTGGCAGAATGTTTCTGAGCCAACATACAATGAACGGGAGCCCTGCCTGGCTCTGGTGTGCAGGTCAGCTTCAGCTGAAAGCCTAAAGGAGTTATAGGGCGCCCACTTGAACTTTCCGGTTCTAGACCACCTGCCAACACGGTACAAAGCGGGGGCATTGCCTTTCTTGTCTTCTCTTCTGTTTTTGGGTTTCAAGACGTCCTTCGGCGGTTTGAAATCCTCCTGCATTCATCCCTGTTTACTCTCTAATTCTTGTCTAGTTGGTGTGCATTCGGAATGGAGGTCCCGCCTCACTTGTGGCCAGGTATGGAACCGGGCGGGGGTGCCGATTCGGAAAGATGGGATTTTTCGTTCTTCAAAGGGAAACGCAAATCTCCAGGCTTTGCGAGCGTGTGGAGATCGTTTCATCGACCTTTTGTCCAGCCCCTAGATTGTGGGCGGTCTGTTTCACAGGAGTTCAGCGTGTCCCCGCTGGACACCGAAAACCATGAAAAGGCGTAGGGTCTAGACCCCGCTACGCTCCCGGGGCAAAGCCCTCGATGAACTTTTTGAAACAGACAGCGGCGCGGGAGGACTTTTCTCACAGCAATCCATCATATCCCCGTGGAGATTGCTGATTGGGTTTTGCGGACCTGGATGTCTACACGTTGCCGCCGCCGGGATCTCGACAGCCAGCCACCCGCGAGGCGTGCGGCCCAGCCGCCCCGAAAGGAAACTTAAATAATGAATTATATCTATTTGACGCTGTTATTCATTGTTGTACTGCTTGCAGGCGGAGCCTCAGGGTACGTTGTAAGGTACTTTTGGTTGGAAAAAAAGCACCGGGAATTCGAAAGCGATGCTCGGAATTCGCTCGCCGAGGCTAAAAAAGAGGCTGAAACAATCAAGAAAGAGGCCATCCTTCAGGCCAAGGATAGCCTTTTTCAAATGAAAGTGGAGTTCGAGAAAGAAGCCAAAGAAGGCAGGAAAGAATTCCAGAATCTCGAGAAGCGAATCCTGCAAAAAGAAGAAAACCTTGATCGCAAAGCCGAGGCGGTCGACAAAAAGGAAGCTTCCCTGAGCAAGCGTGAAAAGCAGTTAACGCAGCAGGAAAAGGATTTGATCGACCGGGAAAAGGAATTGGAGACCGTACTGAAGGAGGAAAGAACAAAGCTCGAAAACATCTCTGGAATGTCCGCGCAGGAAGCTAAAGAGATGCTGCTGCGCTCCGTTGAGAACGAAGCCCGCCACGATGCCGCTCTGCTTGTCAAAAAGATTGAAACCGAAGCGCGTGAAACTGGTGACAGAAAGGCCAAAGACATTATATCGCTGGCTCTCCAAAGATACTCCGGCGACTATGTGGCTGAAAAGACGGTCTCTGTGGTAAACCTTCCCAACGAAGAAATGAAGGGACGAATTATAGGCAGGGAGGGCCGAAACATCCGTGCCATCGAGGCCTCAACCGGTGTTGACCTGATCATCGACGATACTCCCGAAGCGGTGATACTGTCTGGCTTTAACCCCATAAGGCGTGAGGTGGCAAGGATTTCACTTGAGAGACTCATTTCCGATGGCAGGATACATCCCGCGCGAATCGAAGAAATCGTAGAAAAGGTAAATGCCGAAATAGAGACCTCAATCCGAGAAGCAGGCGAGCAGGCAGCATTCGATGTAGGCGTTCATGGCATTCATCCGGAGCTCATAAAGTTGATCGGCAAGCTGAAATTCCGCACGAGCTACGCACAGAACGTGCTCCAACATGCCAGAGAGGTCTCCTTTCTATGTGGAATAATGGCCGCCGAGCTTGGCCTCAATGAAAAACACGCCAGGCGGGCTGGCCTTCTGCACGATATCGGAAAGGCTGTAGACCACGAAATGGAAGGCCCTCACGCTGCAATAGGGGCCGACCTTGCCAGAAAATGCGGTGAGAGCCCGATAATCGTACACGCGATAGCGGCCCACCATGAAGATATTCCGGCAGAGGACATCCTCGCAATTCTCGTCCAGGCTTCCGACGCTCTGTCAGGGGCTCGGCCGGGTGCTCGAAAAGAACTCCTCGAAACATATGTGAGGCGTCTTGAAGATCTCGAGCGGAT
>CAWGGE010000001.1:5470000-6203763 GCA_963822045.1 uncultured delta proteobacterium
GGGTTGAAAACCTCTCGGATGAGCTGTGGATAGGAGTGAAAGGCTAATCAAACCTGGAGATAGCTGGTTCTCCCCGAAATGCATTGAGGTGCAGCCTCGAGGTTAGAATGACGGAGGTAGAGCGCTGGATGGGCTAGGGGTCTTACCGGATTACCAAACCCAACCAAACTGCGAATGCCGTTATATCTTCTTCGGGAGTGAGACTGCGGGAGATAAGTTCCGTGGTCGAGAGGGAAAGAGCCCAGACCGTCGGCTAAGGTCCCCAAATAGGCGCTAAGTGGCAAAGGATGTGGGAATGCACAGACAACCAGGAGGTTGGCTTAGAAGCAGCCATCCTTTAAAGAAAGCGTAATAGCTCACTGGTCTAGTGTGCCTGCGCCGAAAATTTAACGGGGCTAAAGCGCCTTACCGAAGCCGCGGCAACAGAGGTCGGATAACGGAGGACGGAAGACTGAGAACACAGGTCTGAAGCCCCCGGTATCCAAGATGTTGGAGAGTGGAAAAGATGCCCATTCGCAGCTATCATGATATGGAGGTGTACCGGGAGGGTTTTGATCTTGCCCTGAAGGTACACCGGGAAACGGAGTGTTTCCCCGTTGAGGAACGATACGGGACTCAATCCCAGGTACGCAGAAGTTCCAAGAGCGTCTGTGCGGTGATAGCTGAGGGATTTGGAAGGATAGACAGTGAGGCGGAGTTTAGAAGATACCTGCGGATGGCCCATGGGTCGGTCCAGGAAACCAAGGTATGGCTTGAGTTTGCTATGGCCCTTGGATTTATGGACGAGAAGTTGTGCAGGGATCTCATCGAAGGCTATGAGCGTCTCGGCAAGCGAATTTATCGCATGATCGAGAACTGGAAACGATACGATTAAACGGTTTTTCCGTTTTCCGTCATCTGTTTTCTCTTATCTGTCATCCGTTTTCCGTTATCCGACCTCCGTTGGGTAGGGGAGCATTGCACCATCCTGCGAAGGCGTACCGTGAGGAGCGCTGGAGGTAGTGCAAGAGATTATGCTGACATGAGTAACGATAAAGCGGGTGAGAATCCCGCTCGCCGTAAGCCTAAGGTTTCCTGGGTAAAGGTCGTCTGCCCAGGGTTAGTCGGCCCCTAAGCCGAGGCAGAAATGCGTAGGTGATGGGAAACAGGTTAATATTCCTGTACCACCGGGAAAGCGTTAATAGCGATGGGGGGACGCAGTAGGGTAGGCCATCCGGGTGTTGGAAGTCCCGGTATAAGCCCGTAGGCGGGGATGACAGGCAAATCCGTTATCCCGTTAACGCCAAGAGGTGATGTGGAGGGAGCAATCCCGCAAACTGGCTGATCCCACACTGCCAAGAAAAGCCTCTAGTGAGTCTTCCAGGTGACCGTACCGCAAACCGACACAGGTAGGCGAGGAGAGAATCCTCAGGCGCGTGAGAGAACCCTGTTTAAGGAACTCGGCAAAATGACACCGTAACTTAGGGAGAAGGTGTGCCCTCGCAAGGTGAAGGGACTTGCTCCTGGAGCCGAGGGGGGTTGCAGAGAAGAGGCGGTAGCGACTGTTTACTAAAAACACAGGACTCTGCTAAGTCGCAAGACGATGTATAGGGTCTGACGCCTGCCCGGTGCTGGAAGGTTAAGGGGAGATGTTATTGTGCCCTCGGGTATGAGAAGCATTGAACCGAAGCCCCAGTAAACGGCGGCCGTAACTATAACGGTCCTAAGGTAGCGAAATTCCTTGTCGGGTAAGTTCCGACCTGCACGAATGGCGTAACGACTTCCGCACTGTCTCAAACAGGGACTCAGTGAAATTGCAGTCTCGGTGCAGATACCGAGTACCCGCGGCTAGACGGAAAGACCCCGTGCACCTTTACTACAGCTTGGCATTGGATTTTGGGCGTGTATGTGTAGGATAGGTGGGAGGCTATGAAGCAGGGGCGCCAGCTTTTGTGGAGCCACCCTTGAAATACCACCCTTATGCGTCTAGAGTTCTAACCCGAGGAAGTGAACCCTTCCTGGGGACAGTGCCTGGTGGGTAGTTTGACTGGGGCGGTCGCCTCCAAAAGCGTAACGGAGGCGCGCGAAGGTTCCCTCAGGCTGATTGGAAACCAGCCGTAGAGTGTAAAGGCAGAAGGGAGCCTGACTGTGAGACAGACATGTCGATCAGGGACGAAAGTCGGTCTTAGTGATCCGGTGGTTCTGAATGGAAGGGCCATCGCTCAACGGATAAAAGGTACGCCGGGGATAACAGGCTGATCTCCCCCAAGAGTTCACATCGACGGGGAGGTTTGGCACCTCGATGTCGGCTCATCGCATCCTGGGGCTGGAGCAGGTCCCAAGGGTTCGGCTGTTCGCCGATTAAAGCGGTACGTGAGCTGGGTTTAAAACGTCGTGAGACAGTTTGGTCCCTATCTACCGTGGGCGGAGGAATTTTGAGGGGATCTGTCCCTAGTACGAGAGGACCGGGATGGACGGACCTCTGGTGTACCAGTTGTCCCGCCAGGGGCAGCGCTGGGTAGCTACGTTCGGAAGGGATAACCGCTGAAAGCATCTAAGCGGGAAACCCACCCCAAGATGAGAATTCCCGCAGGGTAAAACCTGCCTGAAGGCCCCTTGTAGACTACAAGGTTGATAGGCCGGGTGTGTAAGGGCAGTAATGTCTTTAGCTAACCGGTACTAATAGGCCGTGCGGCTTGACCAATCTTTTCCTTTAGGACAACGGGTCAAACCCCGGGAAAACCAATCGTCGAAAAACAACCCCTATTCGAGTAACTGCGTCATCCGCCTTGGGGCGGTGGTTAGGGCGAGGAGGCCACACCCGTACCCATCCCGAACACGGTCGTTAAGCTCCTCTGCGCCGATGGTACTGCGCGGGAAAACTGCGTGGGAGAGTAGGACGCTGCCGCCTCATCTTTTATATGAAAATCCCTTCACACACCAAAATGTGTGAGGGGATTTTTTGTTTTTCTGCCCAGGTTGGGCAGGTGGGCACGGGTGCATGGAAATCTCATGCCCAAACATGTGTTTTTTCGTCGGGACTTCGCCAGGACTTGCGTACCAGACTATGGCTGAGGCATCAATTGAAAGCGATCCCTGGTTTGGCTATACTTGAGCCAATATGCTTTTCAGAGTTTGCGCATTCGGAGGAGCGATGGGATACGGGGGAGGGCCAGGTTTGCTGGACCTACTTATAATCGGGGGGTTGATCTATTTTCTCTACAGATTTTTTATGCGCAGAAGAGGCGATCAATCGATCTATGATGAAGAGAGCGAGAGCTACCCCCGGTATGGAACGCCTTATTCCGGTGAAGGCCGGCAGGTTTATAAAGCTCAAACGAACGAGACAGAAAAAGGCCTGGAGGAAATTGGGAGATCTGACCCTTCATTCAACACCGGGCATTTCCTGGAAAGTGTGGAAGGTTTGTTTCTCCGTATACAGGCTGCGTGGATGAATCGCAGCTTTGATAACGTCACCGACCTGATAACATTGGAAATGAAAGACTATTTCAATGGTGAATTTGCAATAATGAAGCAGCAACATATGATTAAGCGGCTGGAGAACATTGCGGTTCGGAAGGTGGAGATCGCGGAAGTCTGGCAGGAATCCGGCAAGGATTTCATCACTGTGCTCTTTACCGCCAACCTGCTGGATTACACACTTGACGGTAATACTGAGGAAGTTATTGACGGGGACAAGCTAAATCCTGTCAAACGCCAGGAGTTTTGGACGTTTAGCCGTGGCGCCGGTTCTCGCCAGTGGCAGCTTGCGGGGATTAACCAGCTTGATCAGCCATAGTCCAATCAGGAGGATTTCCCTGCCGCTCGTGAGTTCAACTGGTTCTGGAGAGTTCCAGAAGAAGTCACATTCTTCGGACCCAAACAGCCGGCAGGGATTGGAACGGAGCGGATAAATAGAGCAGAGGCCGCCACCCGAGCCGTTGTCTTCCCATAGAAACGGGCAAAAGCGGTGGCCACGTCCAAGGCCGTTGGCAAAAATATCACGCCAGCCACGTGGAAGTGCGTCAGGAGCGGGGAAGTTCGGCATCCCGCTTGCCACCTCACAGCATAGACCGCACTTATTGCAATACCCCGGCGCCTTCATGTCGCTCACGTTGAATATGGACATTCGCGCCGGTTCCTTGTGTTTTCTCCAGTTTTTCACCTCATTGAAAATCGCAATTCGCTCCGTGACAATCCTTAAGGCGCGGACTCGTTTTGCGCGGGGAGACAGAGCTTTCCACCACTTCTCGCGTTTCAGCCATTCCAGGTTTCGGATCACATAGTAAAGCGGGAATCCGGTGGCACATAGGTCCTTTACGGCCGCGTTCCCTGCAGCCCCCTTTATCTTGAGAGAGCGTTTCAACCGGGTCGAATCAAATAATTTGCGGTTTTTCACTGCTCGTTTTAGCCAGATGAGGATAATGGATTTCGGCTTCCGATGGGCGCAGATACAAAGGCGAACTGAATCTGGGGTCATCGGATTCTCCTTTGACAAACCTTCTTCTGGCCAGCTCTCCAATAGAGGCTGCCCGGATTACATGAAAAACCGCAGGGGGCTCCAAAAACAGCTCCCCGAGCTTTGTTTTTAGAAAGTTGCGGTATGTTGTCCAACCGTCCCCGCAAAATATAACGGGTTGGGAGACTTTGCAGATTAAGGTCTCGGCGAGTCGTGAGGGAGTCATCGCTGTATGCTGAATCTCCATGCCGAGGCCGCCTTTCCCGTCAGGCCGGTAAAGAGCGCAATAGACTTCAGCCTTTCGGGCGTCAAGAAGAGCACATACCTGGTAGGTAGAAAAGCAGAAGGGCAGGGCCAGCGCGTCAAGAGAGCAAATGGAGGCATAGGGCTTGCGCCTGACCCAGGCAAGCACTTTCATAGTTGCCATGCCGATCCGAAGGCCGGTAAAGCTCCCCGGCCCGCTCGCCACCGCAAATGCGTCGATGGATTCCAGGTCCCACCCCGCTTCCCGAAGAAGAGAATCAATCGATTTGAGCAATCTTCTGTTGTGGGTCTTCCCGGACCTGAGCGTCCATTCTGCTGTCAGATTTTCATCATCAAGCAGCGCAAGACTGCCAGACATTGAAGAGGTATCGGCTGCAAGGATTCTCATCGTATAGGAGACTGGCGCCCCACCGAAAGCTTCGAGATGAAAAAAGAAAGCGCCTTAACCCGCCGGCGCATTGTAAAACCGCGACTGCCGATCGTTCTTTTTCACAACCTGGACAATAGATTATGAAGCCAGGAAGATACCGAAGACCAGTCGAGCCGCATTAAATCATTGTAGAAAACCACCACCATGAGGGACAGAAGAGCGACTAGCCCGACCTTCTGAGCGATTGCTATTTTTTTCAGCGAAAGGGGCCTGCCAAGGACCGCTTCGATCAGGAAAAAGAAAATGTGGCCGCCGTCGAGTACGGGGATAGGCAAAAGGTTCAGGACCGCCAGATTTACACTGATAAAGGCCATGAAGTTCAACAGATCAAGAACACCCTTTTGCGCCTGCTTTCCGGCCATCTGTGCGATCAGAATCGGACCTCCCAGCGTATTCAGCGGCACTATGCGCTCTATCAGCTTCACAACGGTTAGGAAAAAGAGCCTGCTGAGGTCGTAAGTTCGGACCAAGGCGTAGTAGCCGGCCGCAAGAGGATTGACCGATCTGACGATCGTAGACTCTGAGGCGGCAATGCCGATCAGAGGCCGCCTGATCGTTTCACCGAATAGGTTCTTCACCTCATCGATTTTGGGTGTGACCGTTACGGCGATCTCAGAATCGGCTCGCTTCAGGCGGATGTCAAGAGGGTTCAAGCCAAGTTTTTCAATGGTTTCGGAAAGATCTTCCCACGTAGCGATCGGCTGGCCATTGATCGAAACCACTCTGTCTCCAGCCTGCAATCCGGCCTGTTCCGCGGGCGATCCGGCATTGACTGATCCGATCTCGGGCGCTAGTTCGTGAATCCCGGAAAATGCAAACAGGAAGGTAAAAATAACGATCGCTAAAACAAAGTTAGAAAGCGGCCCCGCCAATACAATCGCCAGCCGCTTCATAACACTTTGCTCGGAAAAAGCGCCAGCCAGTTCGGATGGCGACAACTCTTCCTCTGTATCCTCCCCGAGCATTTTGACATAACCACCCAGAGGTATCAGAGAGAGGCAGTATTCGGTTGATCCTCGTGTGACTGCAAATAATTTAGGTCCAAATCCCAGCGAAAACCGGAGCACCGTAACTCCGCTGCGTTTAGCCACCAGGAAATGCCCCAACTCGTGCACAAAAATGAGAATTCCAAGGACTATTACGGTTGAGAGCAAAATTGTCAACAAGGGCAGCACCTCACTTCAACGAAGAATAATTTTTACAAATATAAATATTAATTCCAATTTAGCCCGCAGTTTTTGCCACACGTGCGATAATAATTTTCGATGCCTCTTCGCGCGCCCACGCGTCTGCCTGAAGAATTGCCTCAAGGTCAGGCTTAGCACAAGGGTTGTGGGAAGACATAACTTCATCGATCACAGCAGGTATATCGTAAAAAGCGATCGTTTTCTTTAGGAAAGCGTGCACCGCGATTTCGTTAGCCGCATTCAGGACCGCAGGCATCGTCGATCCTTTGCGGCAAGCCTCGAAAGCTAAGCGCAGGCAAGGGAATTTTTCTTCATCCGGATGGTAGAAGGAAAGTTTCTGGAGACGAAAAAGATCGAGCTTGGGCCACGCCAACGGAAGGCGCTCGGGATAGGCGAGGGCATAGGCTATCGGTATTCTCATATCCGGTACCCCCATCTGCGCAATAACCGAGCCGTCAACGTATTCCACCATAGAGTGAACGATGCTTTCGGGGTGAATATGAACGGATATACGGTCGACTGGCACATCGAACAGCCAGTGGGCTTCGATCGCCTCGAGTCCCTTGTTCATAAGAGTGGCCGAATCAATTGAGATCTTGGGTCCCATCGACCAGTTGGGATGGCAAAGGGCGGCTTCGGGAGAAACTGTTTCCAGATCCTTTCTGGACTTGTTGAAAAAAGGGCCTCCGGAAGCTGTAAGAAGCACCCTGTCCAGAGCTTCCCTGTGGTTGCCCTGAAGGGCTTGGAAAATAGCGCTGTGTTCGCTGTCCACGGGGAGGATTTTTACGTTATTCGCCGAGGCGGCTCCGGTTACGATCTCACCAGCGGCAACCAGGGTCTCCTTGTTGGCCAGCGCGATGTTCTTTCCGGCGTTGATTGCGGCAAGCGTAGGTAAAAGACCGGCTGCACCGACCATGGCAGATACCAGCATATCGGACTCGGGCAACGCTGCCACCCTGCGGTACCCCTCCTGGCCATACAAGATTTCTGGAAAGCAACAGGACTTGCCGGCGAGAAGATTTTCGAGGGTGCATACTGCCTGAGCGTCAAGCAAGGAAACCACCCGTGGGCTAAACTCCAGTATCTGCTCAAAAAGAAGCTCCGCGTTGAACCCAGCTCCGAGGGCAACGACCTCAAAGCGGTCTGGAAACTGGCGCACCACTTCCAGTGTGCTCCGCCCTATCGAACCAGTGCTGCCGATTATGGATATCTTCTTTTTTGTCATGTTCGGTGCCGTATCAAAACCCGCTATATCTACTGCTGAGTCGTCCATTGCAGTAGCGTCCACAAAACAGGGAAAGCGAAAATGAGGGAGTCCAGCCTGTCGAGGAGTCCTCCGTGGCCCGGAAGCAGTCCGCTCGAATCCTTTTTGCCAGAGTTGCGCTTGATCATGGACTCGATGAGGTCTCCAACCTGTCCGGTGGCAGCGACTGCCAGACTAAAAAAGAAAAGACTTGCCAGGGGCACATTTCTCAAAAAAATCAATCCGATAATCGATCCGCCAACTACACTGGAAAAAAGCCCGCCAACAGCGCCCTCGACCGTCTTCTTCGGGCTGACTGCCGGGCAGAGTTTGTGGCGCCCGATCTGCCGTCCCGTGTAATAGGCCCCGGTGTCTCCAGTGACGATAACTACCAGCAAAAACAATATCCAGGACCTCCCCTGCGGAGCCTCCCCGAGAAGGAGGGCGAACGAGAGGAAATAGGGCAGATACAGCAACGCGAAATACAGAAGAGCAATCCGCCCGATTTCATCGCGATCAAGTGGAGAGGAAATCATCATAAGGCAAAGTGCTGCGAAAAACGAGACAAAAAGGCCGAAATTAAGGCCCGTGGTTCCCCGGAGGTAAGTTGCGAAGGGCAAAAAGAGTCCGGCGGCGAACAAAAAGACTCGCCATTTCCGTGAAAGAGGAACATGAAAAAGGAGGCCGTGCAGTTCCCACAAGCCGATTGTGGTCGCGAGGCTGACAAGCAGCCACCAACTCCAAGGTGGACCGGCGACTACACATACGAGAACCGGCAGGCCGACCAGTGTTCCGGTAACCCAGCGCTGAAGGTAGGGACTTGATTTCAGGGAATCAGGCATGAAATTTCAGCGAATGCTGCATCCAGAGCGTTGTTGGATAATGGGGGTTCATGAGGTATCGAAGAACATGGGCGCCTCTGCGGCTCACCCTCCCCAAAGCGAACGGTTTCATGACGATATAAACCTTAGAACTTAACACAAGTTATTTTTCCTGGTTCTCAGGCAAGGGCGTTGTTCCCGGAACGGTGACCGGGGAAGGCGCCCACCTGTTATCGTAAACTCGAACCTGAAAGCGCAATATCCCTGGTCGCGGCATCATCGTCGATCGATGAGCCCCGAGGATTCTTTACTTGTTCGCTCGTGCGTCCGAATCGTCGCTCTCTTCTCTGAAACTCCTTTAGTGCTTCGATCAAATCGGTTCTGCCGAAATCGGGCCACAAAACCTCTGTAAAATAAAGTTCTGCATAAGCGATTTGCCAAAGAAGGAAGTTGCTGACGCGAATTTCTCCCCCAGTTCTGATGACCAGATCGGGGTCAGGAAGGTCAGCTCCATATAGATAGCGTGAAAAAAGTTCCGTGGAAAGCTGGCTTGCTCCGCATACCCCATTCATGGCATCGGCAAGAAACAGTTTTGCAGCCCGCGTGATCTCCTGCCTGCCACCGTAGTTCAGAGCGAGACTCAGGACAAGTTTGTCAAAATGGGCCGTCTCATGCTCGGCGATTGCGAGTTGTTTGAGGACTGAGTCGGGAACGCCCTCATCATCACCGATATGGCGCAAGCGTATCTGTTTTTCGATGAGTTCCTGGAGTTCCGACTTCAGATATTTTGCGAGCAACTCCCAGAGAGCTTTTACTTCTCTTTGAGGGCGATTCCAGTTTTCTTTGGAAAATACATAGAGTGTCAAATAGCGGATACCCAATTCACCGCAACAGGTCAGAATCGAGCGCACACTCTCGGCGCCCTTCTTGTGGCCGAAAATTCGGTTCCTCACTTTTCGCTTGGCCCACCGGCCGTTGCCATCCATAATGATGGCCACATGCACGGGAAGGCGCTCCAAATCAAGTTCCATCTAAGTTTCCAGGACTTCTTTTTCCTTAGCGCCGTAAACGACGTCGATTTTCTTCACGTAGTCGTCCGTAATCTTCTGAATTTCATCCTGTGCTCGAAACTGTTCGTCTTCAGACACTTTTTTGTCTTTTTTCAGATCTTTAATCTTTTCATTTATATCACGCCGGATGTTTCTGACGGCGACCTTGGATTCCTCAGCTCTTTTCTTCACAACTTTGACAAGATCGCGACGGCGCTCGGCGGTAAGCGGCGGAATATTTATCCTGATCGCCTTGCCGTCGTTCATTGGGGTCAGTCCTAAATCGGATTTCAGTATGGCTTTTTCTATTTCGCCTACCACCGAGGTGTCCCAAGGCTGAATCACAATCGATCTCGGATCGGGTATGGTCAGGGTTGCGAGCTGGCTTAGCGGGGTCGTAGAGCCGTAGTAGTCGACCCTGACCTGATCAACCAGCGAAATGGAAGCCCTTCCCGTTCGAAGCTTTTTGTATTCGGTTTCCAGCGTCTCTACTGCTTTGGTCATGCGGTCGTCAAGATCACGATAAATGTCATCAAGCATAACAGGTTTCCTCCACCACAGTCCCGATCGACTTGCCGAGAACAGCCTTCCTGATGTTGCCCCTTGTATTGAGATTGAAGACAATGATGCGCATTTTCTCTTCTCTGGCCAGGGATATGGCCGTTGCGTCCATGACCTTGAGGTTCCGGTTGAGAACTTCCGAAAAGCTAATACGCTCGTAGCGCACGGCTTGGGGGTTTTTTACCGGGTCGGACTCATAGACCCCGTCCACTTTGGTTGCCTTCATCAGTACATCGGCGGCGATCTCGCTGGCCCTAAGCGCGGCGGTCGTATCTGTCGTAAAGAATGGAAGTCCGGTTCCGGCCGCAAAAATTACAATTCGTCCTTTTTCCAGATGCCGGATAGCTTTGCGCCGAATGTAGGGCTCGGCAACCTCCTTCATATCGATTGCCGACTGGACCCTGGTGGCAATGCCGAATTTTTCCAGCGCATCCTGCATCGCAAGGGCGTTCATCACGGTTGCCAGCATGCCCATGTAGTCTGCAGTGGAACGGTCCATTCCTCCGGAAGCGGCCGAAACTCCACGAAATATGTTCCCACCTCCGATAACGAGCGCAATCTGTGTGCCCAGCTTGTGCACTTCCGAAATCTGCTCGGCAATTGAGCGCAGCACTCCCGTGTCAATTCCATAGGATCCAGACCCCATCAGCGCTTCGCCGCTCAGCTTGAGAAGTATTCTGCCGTAAACCGGCTTTTCCTCTTCGCTCATCAGGGTCTACTCCATTCTTCGTCGGCAAATGCGGCCCTTGGACTACTCACCAAGCTGATACCTGCAAAACCGGCGAACGTGTATTTTTTCGCCGATTTTCGCGATCAACTCATTCAAATAATCCTGAATAGTCTTGTCCGGATCACGAATATACTTTTGCTGCATCAGTGTGTTTTCTTCGTAGAATTTTCGCATTTTCCCGTCAACCATTTTTTCAAAGATATTTTCAGGTTTTCCGGATTCCTGCGCTTGAGCCAGGTAAATAGCGCGTTCACGCTCAACGATATCGGGCGAAATATCTTCGGGATTGACTCCGAGCGGGTTTGTCGCCGCTATCTGAAGGGAAACGTTGCGCACGAACTCACCGAAATCTTCGCTCTTGGCAGCGAAATCGGTCTCGCAGTTCACTTCCACCAGGACTCCGATTTTCCCGCCACTGTGGATATATGAGTGAATCAGACCGTCGGCTGCTTCGCGGCAGGCCCGTTTCATTGCCTTGGCAAGACCTTTTTGACGCAGCAGGTCAACTGCCTTCTCCATGTCGCCCGAAGCGTCCTGGAGAGCCTTCTTGCAGTCCATCATTCCCACGTTGGTTCTGTCTCTAAGTTCTTTCACCATCCCTGATGTGATTTCCAATTTCTTCCTCCTATATAACAAATCGACCTATTCTCAAATCCGGGATTTTATTCGGGCTTGCGACGGCCCCCTGCATTCCGCTAAAAGGAATACGGGAGGCCGGTGCGGGACCTGTATCCGGAAGTATGGGAGCCCCGAGCGGTTGGGGCCCCAGGCCCCCCGCCTGGTTACTCTTCCCCTTGATTGGCCTGCACAGGGTTTATGATCTCTACGATCGGACCTTTTTCCTCCTGCGCCAAAACCTGTCCAGGTGCAACTTCTTCGAGTTCAATGCCCTTGTCCACGTCGGCCTGCCGAACCTCGGAGAACTTCTCTTTGCCCTCTATGCAGGCGTCGGCGATCTTTGAGGTAACGAGCCTGATTGCCCGGATTGCATCGTCGTTTCCTGGAATGGGATAGTCGATAACATCCGGGTCGCAGTTCGTATCCACAACGGCAACGACCGGCATGCCCAAACGGTTTGCTTCCATTACGGCGATGTTCTCACGTTGAGTGTCTACCACGAAGAGCGCGCCTGGAAGCCGGTTCATCTTCTTGATGCCGCCAAGGTTTTTTTCAAGCTTTTCGCGCTCGCGCTGAAGCCCGAGGATCTCCTTTTTCGGAAAACGGTTGATGCTGCCGTCTTCGGCCATTGAATCGAGTTCTTTGAGACGGTCGATTCTTTGTTTGATTGTTTTAAAATTGGTGAGCATCCCGCCAAGCCATCGCTGATTGACAAAATACATGCCGCAGCGAGCGGATTCTTCCTGAATGGTGTCACGGGCTTGCTGCTTGGTGCCGACGAAAAGAACGCTTTCGCCCGAGGCGACGGTATCGACTACGAATTGGTAGGCGGTATTGAAAAGCCTGACCGTGCGCTGCAGATCTATGATATAGATCCCGTTGCGAGCACCAAAGATGAAGGGTTTCATTTTGGGGTTCCACCGGCGGGTCTGATGACCGAAATGAACCCCTGCTTCGAGCAACTGTTTCATTCCAACAACTGCCATAACTTAACTCCTTCTGGTTTTGCCTCCGCCCCTTTGCATCCGGGCCGCGCATCGGTAACCGGACACCACAAGGTAAAGGGGAGTGCGAATTTTATTGAACAGAATTTACTAACACGTTCTAAATGTTCGAGCAACTGAAAAAGCTTCACCCTGATTACGTGCAAAACTAAATATCTACCTCGCGCTTTTAACCCCGGGGTTCTTCAGATGAAATGGAAAATAGCCACATTCAACGTTAACGGTATTCGGTCGCGCGAACATGTGGTCCTGTCCTGGCTTGACGAAAACAGACCCGACGTTCTGTGTCTTCAAGAGATAAAGTGCCAGGATGCGGAGTTTCCGTTTGATTCTCTGCGGGAACTCGGATACGACGCGAGCGTGTACGGACAAAAATCATTTCATGGTGTGGCAATTCTGAGCACGCGTAAACCGGAGGAGGTCCGGCGCGGCTTCGGCGACGGCGGGCTGGATACCGAGGCCAGACTGATTGCCGCAAAAGTTGATGGAATCTGGATTTTCAATACCTACGTTCCCCAGGGCAAAAGTCCCGATCATCCAGCCTTCCTGATCAAGTTGGATTTTTTTGCCAGGCTCAAAAACCTTTTCGCTCGACAGTTCATGCCTTCCGACCCAATTATCTGGACAGGGGACATCAATGTTGCGCCGGAGGAAATTGACGTCTTTTCGCCAAGAAGAATGGACGGGAAAATCGGGTTTCATCCTCTGGAAAGGCAAGCGCTTGCCGATGTGGTGTCATGGGGATTTATCGACCTTTTCCGAAAACACCATCCGGACGTTCGACAGTTCACCTTCTGGGATTACCGGCTGCCCCAGAGTTTTAACAGGGACCTGGGTTGGAGACTGGACCATATCAGGGCTACCGAACCTGTCGCCAAAGCCTCGATTGACTGTCAGGTGGACGCCGGTCTGCGCGGCCGGTCCAATCCCAGCGATCATACTCCGATATGGGCGGAAATTGAGCTGGGCGAAATACTTTAGACAGTTTCCATCCGGAAAGGGCGAGGCGCCAAACTGTACGCGCCAGTACGAAAAATACCTCCTTTCCGACTTGGAAACTGCTAGTGTCTTACAAGGTGACCGGGCTGAAGGTGCAGATATTTCCGTATTTGTTTTGGGATGGTCGTTCGACCCTTCGATGTTATCAAAGAAGCGGGCATTGTCGTATATCCTCCCTTTTTTAGGAATCAACCATCCAACACCTCACAACCAACAACAATTTGCCCGCACGCCCTTTCGAGCGCCGCGGCGAGCAACTCGGCCACGTCCTGTAGGTCGCATACCTTGACCGCTTTTTGTCTCAGCTCTTTTGTTCCCGGCACTTGCCGGAGGTACCAACACAGATGCTTTCGCATCTCGACGATTCCGCGCCTGCCTTTCAAATCGGTTGAAAGCCTTGCGTGTTCCATTGCTGTCCTGAAAACGTCTTCAACGGCGGGCCTTCCATTCCCGTTGCCGGTGTAAGCTGCTTTCAACCTCTCAAAGATCCACGGATTTCCAATCGCTCCTCTTGCAATCCCCACTCCGTCTGCCCCGGTTTGTTCAAGCAATCCCAGTCCCTCAGCCGCACTTCTTACCCCTCCGTTTGCAAGGATTGTCCCCTTAAAGTGGGTGCGGGCGTTTCGGGTCGTCTCGATATCGTTTGGTCCGGAAAACCCCTGCGCATACGATCTGCCGTGGATCATTATGGACTTGATGTCCAGGTCGCTGACGTAATCGAGGAAGCTGAGAAGATCAGCTTCTTTGACGCTGATCCTAGTTTTTATTGATACAGGCAGAGGAGTATTTTCGATGACGCTCAGGATAACCTCTTTGGCCAGGACCGGATTTGTCATCAAGGCCGCTCCCGCTCCTCGCTTGAACACTTTTGCAATAGGACAGCCAAAGTTTATGTCGATCCCGTCCGGCTTGATTTCCCGGCTTATAAATCGGGCTGCGGCTGCAAAATGTTCGGGATTATTCCCGAAAAGCTGCACGACATAAGGGCGTTCCAATTCGTTGAAACGCATAATCTTAAGCGTGGATTCGGGTTGATATACCAAGCCGGTGGAGCTTGACAACTCGCTGTATACGACATCAGCACCGAAGCCTTTGCATATCCGGCGAAACGCACTGTCGGTTATTCCCGAAAGGGGCGCCAGAGCAAAAATAGGCTTTCTTAATGATGTCCAAAAGTTATGCATATTCTCAATATAGCTTGGGAGTCTGGATTGGCAACAGGTAATGTCCGCCGTCGCCCGGCAGCGGCAGATAAATTCAATTTTTCATAAAACCCGGGCATAAGTCCTTGGCCGGCTGACACTTTCTCTATAGCAAAATACCATGTTGATGCTTGAAAAATACCATGTTTAAGTGATTGCTCACAAGCACGGCATTAATATATAGAGACCCCATGGATTTTTATCAACCGGCTTTCTAAATTACAATCTTTTTGATCCCATAGAATGCGGGAGCAAGTTGAAACGCCTGCTCCCCGGTGAAGATAGCGGTGTAACCCTGGTGTTGCCAATTGGTTTAGCGGTCTTAGCATTATAGAAGGGACCGCGTGGTTTGAACTGCCCTCTGAAATGGTGTTCGAGGGACAATGGAGGTTAAGATTGGAAAATGACGCTTTTGATGCCGGTGGTTCCGGGTCCTTGCACGATTTTAAGATCAAAACAATCCCGGGATTTTCTCCACAAGAGCTTTTGACACTCAATGCCGAGCTGCTTGAGGCGATCTTCGTTACATCCAGGTTGAGATGGTTCCAGTTTACGGGCATGATGCGGTATGCCTCCGGTTTCATGGCGCCATTCTGGAGCGCCCTGCAATATTTTTCCAATGTAGAGAAAATCGGCTCGAAGGGCAAATATCCGCCGGGGTCCGCTCTTGATTTTATCGAACTTCTGCTGTTCGAGATGCAACTCGCTGCCCGGGGCGCCATGGCTGACATCTCAGCAATCAGTAAATATCATGTCCGCGAGATGTCGGATGCTTTGGCCGCGATCGAGAACACTCTATTCAAGAAAAACGATGAAGATTTGCTCCATTTCTCCCAAAGACAGCTCAGGCTGATGGACATGACGGTCAACATCTATCCGGGCGCCGTTCGGGAAATCGAATCAGAGTTTGGGTTTCATTTCGATAACGGCAGGTATGTCAGGGTTGCTGAAACAGATCGGTTCGAACTCTACCAGGTACTTCCCGTTGATAAAACGATAAAGGTGCGTGAGAATGGCAAGCCCACACTGATTATCCCTCCATACGTACTTGGCGCGAACATATTGGCCTTTTTGCCCGGTGAGAACAGAAGCTACGTTCACGCTTTCGCCAATGTCGGAATTCCTACTTACATTCGTATTGTCAAAAACATAGACGAAAATCCCGCCGTACAGGTAATGAGAGGTGAGGACGATGTCGCGGACACGCGCTACTTCGCCGAACAACTCGTGGCAAGGCATGGAAGGCCGGTAACTTTGAACGGTTATTGTCAGGGTGGATTCATGGCGGCCCTTGGCATCATGTCAGGCGAGTTGGACTATCTGGTTGACGCCCTCATAACCTGCGTGTCGCCAATGGATGGTTCTCGCAGCAAGGGGCTTGTCGAATACATCGAGCACTTGCCGCCCCATTTCAGAGACTTGGGATATGGCCTCAAGACTCTGCCAAATGGAAACAAGGTTGTTGACGGAAAAGTCATGAGCTGGGTCTATAAACTTAAGAGTATCGAAAGAGAGTCCCCCATCAATAGCTTTTACCGCGACGTGATGATGTTTAACACCGGCGTGAACAAACCGCCGATGATCAATAAGGTGGTTGCGGCTCTCAGCCATTGGCTGGCCTATGATATTACAGATATTCCAGTTGAGATTACCAGGCTGAGCTTCGATTCTTACACAAGACCCGTGGCCGGTGACGGGACGCTGCCGATCAAGCTGTTCGGGCGCAGCCTGAATTTCAAGCGAATCAAGGAAAAAGGGATAAAGTGGCTTATTTGTATTGCCGAAAAGGATGAACTTGTCGAGGAAAGTGCGTCCCTGGCGCCTTTGGACTTTGTGGATGCCGAAGTAACGACATTTCCAAAAGGGCACACGGCAATCGCTGTTCTATGGGCCTCAGCCGTTTCCGAATGCCCCATTCAAATGAAATTGGATAAAGCGCCGTGCGCGAAAGCTAACTCACGGGGTCCGGTGCGTTTCCAACTGGACCTGGAAGAAGCTTATCCCATAAAGCCGGCTCAGGCATCTCTTCAAATCGCGCCCATGCACTGGACACCTCCGCTCGAGCCTGGCGCCGCTAAACCAGTCTGATCTCCGGATGAGGGCTGCTTCCCACCTTCCCGATCACGCAGGCAGAACTTACTCCAGCGCTCCTGAATTGGTTGACAATGGTTTGCGCCACGGACGCCGGAACGGATAGAAGCAGGCCGCCGGAGGTCTGTGGATCGAAAAGCCATTGATGCTGCTCCTCGGAGAGCCGGGCACAGATTTGCACGAAATCCTCGACGAGTTTTCGGTTTGCCTCGTTGCTGCCCGTTGTTTCGCCTTTGCGGTACATATCTACGGCGTTTGGATAGGAGGGTAGGGCGCTGAATTCGAGATCGATCCCGACAGAGCTTGCCTTGGCCATCTCAAGCGCATGTCCCAGAATTCCGAAACCCGTTATGTCCGTGCAGGAATGTACCTCGAATTTAAGGGCAATTTCCATTGCCGTGCGATTCAACGCAGCCACTTGGGGTAATATAGGCTCCAGGTCTCTCAAGGGAAGCTTTCCCGATCTACAGGCGTTAAATAGGACGCCCGTTCCGAGAGGCTTGGTGAGAATCAACAGGTCGCCGGGCTTTGCGCCCGCGTTGGTGAGCACCCCTTTCGGGGAGACTATACCGGTTACGGCTAGTCCGTATTTCGGCTCCTCGTCTTCGACGGAATGACCGCCTGCCAGCGAAGCCCCGGCTTCGGCCACCTTTTGGCTCCCACCCTGCAGGATACCTTTGAATATCTCCATGCTGAGCTTTTTCGACGGGAACATGATGAGATTTAATGCGGTAATGGGCTGCCCACCCATTGCGTAGATATCCGAAAGCGAGTTGGCGGCGGCAATGCGGCCGAACCATACGGGATCGTCAACGGGCGGAGTTATGAAGTCAACCGTGGATATTACGGCAATTTCATCCGATACCCGATAGACCGCTGCATCGTCACTCGTGTCGAAGCCGACGAGGAGATTCGGATCCGAGGAAGCCGGCAAACCTCTAAGCGCCTCCAACAAAACTGTTGGAGCTATTTTAGCCGCTCAACCACAGGTTCTTGCAAGACCGGTGAGCGTATTTCTTTTGCCGAAATGGAACATGAGAGCCACCTTCGCAGGATTATTAGAATTGGTCTTCTCAAAACAGCAATATAAGATAAGGAGTACACATGAGTAAAATACCACAAAACTACTTGCCAGGAAAAGAGACCTGGCCGCAATACCTCACTCCCGAAGAATTTGCAGGCACTCCGGAAAGACTGAATCTGGCCGACTTTCTGCTTGACCGGCACATCAGAGAGGGAGGGGGAGTCAATGTTGCGGTCAAATTCATGGATAAGGAGATTACATACGCACAGCTCCAGAAAATGGTCAACCAGTTCGGCAACGCTCTCAAAGACGCCGGAGTGGAGCCACAGGACAGGGTAGGCATTCGACTGGTAAACGCTCCTGCATCCCTGGTCACCATCTTTGCCATTGAAAAAATCGGGGCTATTCCTGTCCCGACATCGCCTTTGTGGTCCCGCGAAGAGATCTCTTTCGTGGTGAACGATGCAGAAATGAAGTATTTCGTCGTGAATGCTCCGCTAATGGAGCAGGTCGAGGCGGCAAAGCCAAACTTTCAGTGCGGTACTAAAGTTATCGTAATCGGGGGCGATCCGGAGCAGGTCAAAGCCGCCGGGAACCTGGTATTTGAGGAAATGCTCGCCAAAGGTCCGCCGAATCTGGAAGCCATAATGCTGGATGCCTACGATATCGGCGTAATACTCTACACATCGGGAACCACGGGAATGCCGAAGGGCTGCATTCATTTCGTCCGTCCCACCGTTATCGAGACCCGGATAGTAAATCGATATGTATATCAACTCAAGGCTGGAGACGTGCTCGGGGGAACTGCGCCCGTATCCTTTGCAGCAGGTTTCGGGACTTTCACTCTCATTCCGTTCGAAGGCGGGGCAGCCATCTCCCTGGTTCCCAAGTTTGTCCCTCCCGAAATGATGGAACTGATCGGAAAGCACAAGATAACGGTGCTGACCGGGCTGCCGACCGCATACCGCGCACTTATCAAATTCCCGGGATTCAAGAGCTATGATATCAGCTCGGTGCGGCTTTTTACCTCAGGGGGCGACGCGCTTGGCGCTGAAACACTTCAGAGCTGGACAGAACTTACCGGCAAGCCTATCTGGGAGGGACTCGGAGGAACGGAAATGCTCCATCTGGTCACTTCCAACACCATGAATCCACAACCCGTCCCAAACTCCATCGGAAGAGCACTTCCCGGCGTTGAGGTTCGCGTAGTCAATGCCTCAGGCGAAGACTGCAAATCGGGTGAAGTGGGCAGCATGGTGCTCAAAGGCGCTTCGGGAACTCTTTATTGGAAGCCCTACGAGAATAACGAGAAGTTGCTCAAGTCGCAGAAATCGGGTGTGGTTGACGGCTGGAACAAAATGGGCGACGCGGTTTACATGACTGAGAATAGCAATATCTTTTTTGTTGCTCGCGAAGATGACATGATCAAGAGTTCGGGTTACCGGATCGCCCCAGCGGAGGTTGAGAAAGCGATGTCCATGCATCCGGCGATAGCGGATGTTGGCATAGTAGGTATCCCGGACCCGGACAAAGGGCAAATAGTCAAAGCGGTTGTCGAGTTAAAACCGGGATTTACAGGTTCCGATCAGTTGAGCGATGAAATCAATAACTTTCTCCGGGACCACCTAGCCGTTTACAAGCTCCCTCGCATTATGCAATACATGGAAAAGCTACCGAGGACGCCAACCGGTAAACTTTTGCGCCGCTTACTGAGATAAGTTTTCGACGAACTGATTTATTTAAAATTAACAAAGCGGGATAAAAGAGTGGCCCAGGCGTTTACCGGGCGAAGCGATTTTATGATTCGGGTCTTATTTTCTCTTTGAGGCGAGGTAATCGCCAACCATTGTAACTGAAAGACTGTCACATCATGAAAGGGAGAACCGCAAATCTGAATACCTGCCTTTATTTCGTCAGCGGGATTATCCTGCTGCTCGGTCTGTGCAGTGCTGTCCTGATTTATGCGTCGTCCGGCGATAGTTCGGGAAGCGTCCTGGGTTACGAAGATGCAGGCGGATCGGCTTATCCGGTTTCGCCTGATGATTCCAAACAATACTTACGTGGTCTGGAACTCTACGGCGGAACCGCAAATGTTCTTGCCGACGAGCTAAGGCGCTGGTTTGACGGTCTATGGCATGGGAAGACGCTGGCATTCACGGTAGCCTGGATTACCGTTTTCTTATCGTCGGTCATTTTCTATACTGCCAGACGCCTGCCGCCCCGCCTGAAATCCGATGACCGCATCGAAAATGGGAGCGTTCAGCGGCGCACCAGGGAGTGACTTTCCGCCCGGTGATTTCCAGCGCGGTTGCATGACATTTTTAGGCAAAAGGAGAGCGCCGAGGGGACGGGTTCCATTGATAAACAACCAGAACGGGTTGTTCCGCATGCCTACAAATGCTTGACACCTACGTCAAAAGTGCGCTAAGCATTCTCTTGCGCCTTTCTTTTCTTCGTTGCGGCACAGGCGTCTTATAAGTGCGGCAAGAGAGCGCACCCATTCGGATGAGGCGACAGTCATGGCTGTATTGCCACAGCTTGAGCGATTCATCTGGTTCGACGGCCGTTTGAAGCAAAAGCGGTTTCCCAACGCATCCCATCTTGCAGAACAATTTGAAATATCGCACAAGACCGCCCAACGCAACATCTGCTTCTTGCGTGATCGGATGCGGGCGCCCATAGACTATGACGCCTCGCACAAAGGCTACTATTACACCGAGGAGGGTTTCGATCTTCCCCGCCTGCCGGCTACGCAGGAGGAGATACTCGCCGTGCTGGTCGCGCGCCGCCTGCTCTCCCATAGCCCCGGAGGATTTATCAGCGAGGCATTTCGAGGCTTCAGTCGAAAGTTCCAGGATGCGGCCGCCGCCCTGGGAATGGATGAGGCACGCATTGAAGAATCCTTTTCGGCCTCCTTGCACGGATTCAGTCCAGTGCCTGACAAGATCTTCAGGACGGTAGCCGAAGCGCTTATCGAACGCCGCCTGATCGAGATTGGATACTACTCCCCGGGGTCGGGCGCGAACACGCGGCGTATCGTAGAACCCCACCATCTGCAGCACTATATGGCGTCATGGGTCCTTATCGCCTACTGCCGTCTGCGCGATGACTGGCGCAAATTTTATCTTTCCCGAATAGACACTCTGGAAACCCTGCCCGGAACCTTCGCTGTGCGGCCGCGCGAGCAATGGGCGCATCAGCTCGAGGGCGCTTTCGGCATCTTCCAGGGCGCGGCCTCCATTCCCGTCACCTTGCGCTTCAACCCTTTCCGCTCCCGCTGGGTCCGCGAACAACTCTGGCACCCGGAACAGGATCTCCGGGAAACTCCGGACGGCGGCGTTGAGCTCTCTTTTCCTGTAGCCGATTTTCGAGAGGTGAAGATGATGATCCTGCAATTCGGCGCTGACGTGCATGTGCTGGCGCCCTATGCATTGCGGGATGAAATCGCGAATGAGGTGGCCCGGATGACAGAGATATACGACCCCGCGAGAAGCGAGGAATAGAGAGCGAGAATGACGACTCTGAGTCTTGATTCCCGCTTCTCGCTTCTCGCTACGTGGTAAAATACCGTTTACCAGACAACCAGGGCCGGGTATTGACGGATCATGTCGTCGGGAGTGAGCAATGCCAATTGGTGGGTTAGCGCCTGGCAGACCAGCATCCGGTCAAAGGGGTCCTTGTGCATATCCGGCAGCCGGGGCAGCATCAGGACCGCTTCCTCCTCCAGCGGCAACGGATCGATGCCGTGGCTTGTCCGCATCGGGCCGATAAAGCGGTCCGGAGGCTCGGGAAGCGGCAGGCGCCCCAGCATATACTTAACTGAGATCTCCCAGGCGGAAACACTGCTCAAATAGACTGCGTTGGCGGGATCTTGGAACAGCTCGCGCGCCCGTGCGGAGAGCTCCGAGGCATCCGTCACGATCCACAGAAAAGTGCAGGTGTCCAGTAGAATGTTCACGCACGCTCTCCGCGAAAAGCAGCGCTCAGATCATCCGGCAGTGGCTCGAAAAAGGAGGGCGGCAGCTTGAATGCTCCCCCCGCCAACCCGATGGGCCGTAGGGCCTTGCGCTCCGGGGGAAGTGGACGGATCTCCGCTATGGGTACATTGCGCTTGCAGAGCAATATCGTTTCCCCTCCGGCCAGACGGTCCAGATACTGCGAGAGATGAGTCTTGGCTTCATGAATGTTGAGTCTGATCATGGTTTAAACCTCAATTGATCAATTATAGGTCAAATATAGATTAATAACTGAACTAAGTCAATAGTTCGCTATCTTGAACCCCGATACACCGGTGATAGACTGACAAAAAAATCGCGATGAAAACGGAAAGCTGCGGACATGGGTCGTCGGATGTCCCACTGCCTGTGTTACCAAAGACTCAAAATAAGTATAGGTTCTGCAACTCTGCCTGGTGAGATCGCCTCTTTAGCCAGGAACGAGGAGGTTACACCAATGAGTTCGGCCGCAGTCCCTTAAAAGCATCACCACTCTGGTCGTCTTGGGCTTTGGGCCGAAGTTTCGATTCACAACCCATGCTCGCATAATAGTGGTCTCGACCGTCTGGTAAACCCTATATAAACGGTGGAGAAATTAGATGATGAATTTTGAAGCATATTTTAAAAGACTTACTTCCGATCGCCAACCTCATCAGTGGCAAGTCGGACTCGCCTCTGACCGAGTCTGCAGCAACCGCCTGATCCGCATACCCACCGGGTTCGGAAAGACTCTCGGGATTCTTGCAACCTGGCTTTGGCACCGGGTAAACAATCGGGATGAGAGCTGGCCTCGTCGGCTGGTTTGGTGTTTGCCCATGCGAGTTCTGGTAGAGCAGACAGAGCAGGTGGTACGCAATACCCTTAATGCGCTTGGGTTGCTCTGGAACGGAGGAGATCACACCAATCTTGTCGGTGTCCATCTCCTGATGGGGGGAGCCGATTCAGGCGAATGGCATCTGCATCCAGAGCAGTGCGCCGTGCTTATCGGAACCCAGGACATGCTGCTGTCCCGCGCCATGAACCGGGGGTACGCTGCACCCCGCGCCCGCTGGCCGATGGAATTCGGCCTGCTCAATGTTGATTGCCTATGGGTGATGGACGAGGTGCAACTCATGGACGTGGGGTTCGCCACATCGGCCCAGATGCAGGCCTTCCGGGAGGACGATTCTACGGCGGGACGAAGCCTCCGCCCCTGCCGCACTTGGTGGATGAGCGCCACCCTGCAGCAAGATTGGCTCACAAAGAGTCCGGACACCGTCGACATGGCTGGCAAGCTATCGCTAACCAACATTCCAGGTTCGGAGCGTCAAGGACATCTTTGGGATGACATCCGCAAACCATGCCGGCGGAAAGAGATTCCGGAAGCAAAGGATCTTACTCAACTGATTGTCATGGAACATTGCAAAGCAGGGTATGGAGCTCCAGGCCCAACCTTGGTGGTGGTCAATCAGGTTGATAGGGCGGTGGCGGTGCACGAAGCCCTCTGCAAAGATAAGCACCTTAGGAACAAAGGGGTCGAAATCAAGCTTTTGCATAGCCGTTTCCGCCCAGTGGAAAGGGCCTCCTGGCTAGACCACTTCCTTAATCGCGAAGCCTGCGCCCCGGGGACGAACCGCGTCATCGTCGCCACTCAGGTGGTGGAGGCCGGAGTGGACATTTCGGCGGGTGTGCTCATCACGGAATTGGCGCCATGGGCAAGCCTTGTGCAGCGGTTTGGCCGCTGCGCGCGCTGGGGTGGTAAGGCCGCGGTAATTGTTTTCGACATGTATCCCAAGGATGATAAAGCAGCCGCGCCATACTCAAAAGACGAGATCGACGCGGCACGTGAGGCACTGGAGCATTTCACCGACGTGGCCCCGACACATCTGGAATCTTTCGAGGAGACGCATACAGAGCTTCTGCCCCGCCTCTATGCGTTCGAGCCTAAGCATCTGTTGCTTCGACATGAGTTGGAAGAGCTTTTCGACACCACGCCTGATCTTTCGGGCGCGGATATTGATATCAGCCGATTCATTCGTTCAGGCGAAGAACGTGATCTGCATGTCTTCTGGGCTGAGGTACTGAAAAAGGACACCCCCCCGCGAGAGCTGTGGGCCTCACGCGAGGCCCTTTGCGCTGTTCCGTTCCTTAAGTGCCGCGACTGGCTCTGCGGCAAGGAAACCTCTACTGCGAAGGCCCCTCGGCTCAAAGAGGGCATGCGTGCGTGGGTATGGGACTGGCTTGATGGTCGCTGGCGCTCTGCGGAGCGGCGTGATCTTTATCCAGGCCAGACGGTACTGGTTGAAGCCGGCTGCGGCGGCTATCTGATGGACAAGGGTTGGGCTCCGGAGAGTGTGGAAGCTGTCATTCCTGCCGGTGCTGCTGAACCCATGCCGGATGAGCTCTCCGACGCCAGTCAGGATGACGAGACGCTGAGTGCCTTCCGGTGGCAAACCATAGCGGTTCACGGTCGGCAAACAGGCGCAGTCGCCAAAGATATTGCGCGCATCCTTGCCCCTGGATATTCTGATCTTTTCGAGATCGCAGGCCGCTGGCACGACGCAGGAAAGGTGCATCCAGCTTTCAACAATTCCATCTGCGGCACCGGCAGGCCGAAGCGACGCGATCTGGCCAAGGCGCCTAAGGAGGCATGGTTGCCCGTCCAGAGGCTTTACCCTGTGCCAGGTGCTCCGCGTAGAGCCGGATTTCGTCATGAGCTTGCAAGCGCTCTGGCCCTGATTGAGGTGCTTAAACGACATGACCCTGATCACCCGGCTCTCCTCGGGCCCTGGCGCGCGCTATTGACCGATGCCGGCATGCCGTCGCAGGGATTACTACCACCATCGGCACCTCCCAACCCCTTGGAGCGGGAAATCCTCCGTCTAAACGCCTGGAGCTTCAACTTGGCTGCCTACCTTATCTGTGCCCATCATGGCAAGATTCGAATAGCCTGGCACGCCTGCCCGGCGGATCAGGCATCCGAGGACGATCTGCTGCGCATCCGAGGTCTGCGGGACGGTGACCTGCTGCCGCCCCTGCTTTTAGCGGCATCTGATCACACTTTTCATATTATCCCACAGACTAACATCGATCTCTCTCCTGCTGCCGCAGGTCTCAGCCCTCGCAGTGGCCCTAGTTGGACGGAGCGTGTGCTGACGTTGCTGGCAGCGCACGGCCCTTTCACCCTGGCCTGGCTGGAAGCCCTGCTGCGGGCCGCCGACCAGCGGGCATCGCGTATGCCCGTGCAAGATGAACTGCTCGAAAGGGAGGCGACACAATGATTGTGCATAACCTCGACGGCTGCGCTCCAGTTCCCCTGGCCCATTATCTCAAGGCGCTGGGCATCCTGAGATTGGTAGCAGAACAGGCCGACCCGCAGGCGCGCGGCTGGTGGGAAGGCGAACGCTTCCGGTTGGCGAGCAATCTCGACAGGAAGGAGCTTGAGGCCTTTTTTCTAAATCGATATGCGCCAACTCCGATCGTTTCGCCTTGGAACAAGGGATCAGGGTTTTTCTATCCAAATGACCCTGGACTGACTCCAGTTGAGACTAGTGAGGCTTTACGGGCCTCTCCCCTAAAGTTGACTATTTCCGCTGGACGCGCAGTGCTCAATGAACTCTCTCAGGCCGATCTTGTAGTTCGGAGTGTCAAAGCCGAGGCAAGTGACAATAGGCTTACTTCGACGCAGAAAAAATTACTCAAGCAGTCCCCTGAATACAAGAAAAGGCTGGCAGAAGCAGAAAGGTCATTCAAGCACCTCAAGGCAGACCTCATACCTCGTATTCGGCTTCTATGGCGCGGACCAAAACGCGAATGGATGGATGCGGCTATGGTTTTGAGGGACGATGGTCTTCCGCTATTTCCAGCATTGTTGGGCACGGGGGGCAATGATGGCCGACTCGATTTCACTAATAACTTTTTACAGAGACTCAATGAACTCTTCGATCTTTCATCGGTAAAGGGCAACCCTCGGGCGAAGACCCGAGAATGGTTTAGCGGGGCGCTTTGGGGTGCGCCCATTACGGGCTGCCAAGTCGGCAGCGCTGTGGGGCAGCACCTACCTGGAATGGCGGGAGGCGCCAACAGCACGAATGGTCCGAGCGGTGACAGTCTGTTAAACCCAGTGGATTTTATACTGATGATGGAGGGGACGATACTCTTTACGGCGCACACGACCCGCAGGCTGGGGATCCAGGGACAGACGCGTGCAGCGGCACCATTTGCAGTAAGCCCTCAGGGAGCAGGTTACTTCAGCGCCGCCGGAACGGATGAAGGTGCCCGCGGCGAACAGTGGATACCTCTCTGGTCTCAGCCCCTGACATTGGCTGAACTGCGCCGGTTGCTGGCGGAGGGACGGGCACAGATCGGCGCGCATTCCGCCAAAGAACCTCTCGACTTGGCCCTTGCCATTGCACGGTTGGGTTCTGCACGCGGCATCGCTGCATTCCAACGCTATGGCTATATTCAACGCAACGGTCAGAGCAATCTTGCCGTCCCGCTCGGCCGCTTTCGGGTGCCGGAGTATTCCTCACATCGGCTTTCCTGTCTCGACGACCTCGATGCCTGGTACGGGCGCCTCCGCCGTGAAGCACGTTCTTCATATGCTCCGGCCCGTTTGGGTTTATTGACACGGAATCTGTCTGACGCCTTGTTTGCAGTGACGCAACACCCGGCAGAATCGGCTCGCTGGCAGTCAGTGCTTTCTGTGATGGCCGATATTGAAGGCGTCCTGCGCACGGGGACCGGCATGAAGGCAGGGCCTGTCCCTCGTTTGCGGACGGAATGGGTAGATGCGGCAGACGACGGCTCAGCCGAGTTTCGACTTGCGCTCTCCTGCGCCCTGCAATCGTGGGGGGTTCGTCGGGACGGCAGTCCTGTCGATCTGGTACGCCGCCATTGGCTGAGCCTGGATGGAAATCGCTTCGCCACTACTGGCGCCGGCAGCCAGGTTCGAATGCGGACTGATCCGGGAGTCGTGCTTTCCGGACGGTGCGGCATTGACGATGCCATAGCGTTGGTTCAGCGTCGGCTAGTCGAGACCGGGCAACGAGGGGAACGCCTCTTGCCGCTGATAGCGGCCAGAAAGGCTTCGGCCCTTCCTGGTGATCTCGCCAGGTTGCTCGCAGGTGAGGTAGACCTTGATAGCACGATGCAACTGGCTCGTGGTTTGATGGCCATCGACTCTGAACAATGGGCCGTCAGACCATGCTCGATCACCTTACCGGCCGATGAAATGTATCCGGATGACGCTTGGCTGGCTGTTCGCCTCGCTTTGCTCCCATTCCCATTGCCGGATGGCCGCAGTATCGGTGTCGATCCCGCCATTGTTCGCCGTCTTGAGAGCGGTGATACCGCCGCCGCTGTAAAGATGGTTTTGCAGCGGTTGCTGGCCGCCGGTATCAAAGCTACCGTACGAACCGCGGCAGCTCCACCGCAAACAGCCCGCCTCTGGGTGGCGGCTTTGGCTTTCCCAATAGACCAATATACAGCGGCCGGTTTCCTCCGCCGCCTTAACGCTAACAGCCTAAAGGAGAAAACATTATGACCGTCGATCTGATCCCTCTCGCCGGCGTGCAGCGCGTATTGTTCGAAATCCCTCTAGCTCCGACTCAAGGGCATCGCTTTCAACCCACTGGCTTCCCCGGTCTGGGTGCCGCGACCTTTCAAACCTCAGCCGGAGCCAGCCTATTGGTTGAAAGCGCGCAGAGCATGGCCAATAGGTTGGAACTCACCTGCTGGGATGAAGCTAAACAGGACTTGCTAGCGGGACTGTATGGCCTTTCCCATGTTAAGGTAACCCGGAATGGTAGCTTTCTAACGGACACTATGCTGGAATCTCACCGGCTCAACAGCCCGTATTTGCTTGAAAACTCGGACAAGACTTTCTTCAATCGCCTCAGGGATGAACTGGGGATATCGGACGTCGGCCCCGTCGACAGGAGCAAACTTGCAGTCGTGCTCCTGAAGTATGACATTGGCTCCCTGGTGCATGGCGTATTTCTGGCGAAAAAGGACCTGGCAGGCGGTCGTCTGAGAGTGTCGAGGACCTTGTCAGCCTTTATCGAGGCTGATGGGGTGCGAATTGCCGCTTCGGGCGGAGTGAAGAACGACCATGTAAACCCGTCCGGAGAAACCAAAGCTGGATTCGGCAATGTCCCCTTCGCACGCGACGAGTTTACGGCCGAGCGCATAACGCTTTTTGCCAACCTGGATCTGGCTCAAATCCGTGGCTACGGACTGGGCCCCGACGTGGAGAGCCTCCTGATTCATCTTGCCTTCTTCAAGCTACGCGCGTTGATAGAGGGTAATCTGCGGTTACGCACTGCTTGCGATCTCCATGCCACAAGCAAAACGATTCGTGCCACCGCGCCCGAAGGCTTCGACTTGCCTGCTATGCCCGACTTGACCAAGGCGCTTGAGCCAATTATCGCATGCTGCAAGGGCCGCATGACGGTGACCGAAATTGCCTTCAACGATGAACTGAAGAAGGGCAAGGAAGAGGCAGATGACGATAAATCTTTGGGAAACGGGGCGTGAGCCATGCAAACATTGCTCCTGCAATTCCCAGCCAGGCGTTATCACGCCACACCCTGGGGTCACCATGTAAACGAAGGATTGATCGAGTGGCCGCCGTCTCCCTGGCGCATTTTAAGAGCACTGCTCGCCACCGGTTATACCGCAGGCCTATGGGACGGAGAAGGTCCGTCCGCTGCCGCCCGCTCGTTGATTGAAAAACTTGCCGGTGTGTTGCCCCGATACCGTCTGCCTCGGGCCGTCGGCACTCATAGCCGGCATTATATGCCGCTTGCCAGGTTCAAAAATGGTAGAGAAGATACCACCATGGTGTTCGACACATGGGCGCACGTGGATGGCGGCGTGCTGGCCGTTATCTGGGACGTGGAGCTGACACCCGAGGAGTCCGCCCTATTGTCGGCATTGGCCGAGCGGATGAACTATCTCGGACGATCTGAAAGTTGGGTCACGGTCCGATTGGCACAACCATTTGAACCGCTGCCCAATGGTCTTGACAGCTATCCTTCGGACACGCCACCTTTTCCAGGATGGGAGCAGGTGCCTTTATTGACGGCTCAGAAGAAAGAAGATTATGCGCATTGGCGACAGACTGCTGTCGATTCGGCACTGGCGGCATTTCCCGCTGTAGACATTGCCAAGAAAAAGCCCACCAAAGACGAAAAGAAAGACCTGGCGAAGCGCGAGAAAGCCGAGACCTCCTATCCGCTGGACCTGGTTTCATGCCTGCAGGTGGAGACCTCATGGCTGCACAGGCATGGCTGGAGCCAGCCGCCAGGCACTCGGCGGGTGTACTATTGGCGTCCCGTAGCCGCCCTGGAAGCAGGTGCACACCAGCCGCACTCCACCAAGGCCGCAGCCCCTCCTGTCGAAGCCATGCTGATGTCTATGACCACTGCCAGCGGCAACGATCATGCGCTGCCCTCCGTTGTTCGCACTCTACCCCAAGCCGAATTGCTGCATCGGGCCATGGTCAGCTTCGCGACGCGAGACGGCGTGAACTTTTCTGCAGCCCTGATCGGTCGTAACGAAGCGAGAGAACCACTCCGCGGCCGCCATGAGCATGGCCATATTCTGCCGTTAGACCTGGACGAGGACAGCCACTTGGACCACGTTTTGATCTGGGCGCCAATGGGCCTGGATGCCACGGCCCAGAAGGCGGTTCGCGCCGTACGCCAAACCTTTACAAAGCGTGGCGCCGACCCTCTGCGCCTTGCGCTGGAGGGCTCAGGGCGCTTGGAAGAGTTTCGATGTCTGCCGGATGTGTTCGGGCAGAGCTTGAGATCGGTGCTCGGCCCTTCGGGAGGAACAGTCGAGTGGGCAAGCCGGACGCCTTTCGTGCCGCCACGCCACTTGAAGAAGAGCGGAAAAGACACGCTGGAAGGGCAAGTATGTGCAGAACTTGCTTCTCGCGGGCTACCTAAAGCTGTTTCGATCCAGGTCATAGACCCCCGTGAAGATATCCGTTATCTGCGTCATCGCCATTTCATCAGGTCGCGGAGACGCGGCCCTGAGGCGCCGATCGACTGTAGTTTTTCCCTTGCCCTTCGCTTCGCCGAGCCGGTCGAAGGCCCCATTTGCCTTGGTTACGGCAGTCACTTCGGGCTAGGTGTCTTCAGTACTGTGAGTTGAAGCCGGGAGGCCTCCATGGTCACATCCGACATGTCATCACCTGCTGTGGAAAGTGAATCTAGTGGTCAGATGGTACCCGCGCGCATGCTCAACGAGTATGTCTACTGCCAGCGGCTGGCTTACATGATGTGGGTGGAAAGCGAGTTTGCCCACAATGCTGATACGGTGGAGGGGACCATTCGGCACAAGCGCGTGGACCAGGCATCCGGTGTTCTGCCCGAAAGCGGGGAGGATGCGGAAAAGGTACACGCCCGCTCTGTGCATCTGAGTTCGGAGAGGCTGGGGCTGACCGCTAAGATCGATCTTGTCGAAGGCGGGCCGGAGGGGGTGCAGCCGGTCGATTACAAGAAGGGCAAGCGGCCTCATGTGGCGGCAGGGGCTTACGACCCCGAGAGGGTGCAGCTCTGCGCGCAGGGCCTGCTGCTCAAGGAGCATGGTTTCAACGCCGGATACGGATATTTGTACTTCGTCGCCTCAAAAGAACGAGTCAAGATAGACTTCGATGAAGCCCTGACCGGCCTGACGATGGCCTCCATTGAGGGGCTCCGCGCGTTGGCCCTCACGGAGAAGCCCCCTTGTCCGCTTGAGGACAGCCCGAAGTGCCCGCGCTGTTCGCTGGCAGGAATTTGTCTCCCTGATGAAATCGGGTTTATAAATCATGCGACGCCCGATGTGCGACCGATCTTTGCCAGTGCGACCGACAGTCTTCCCCTGTATGTCCAATCACCGGGAAGCTATGTTAAGAAAGACGGCGATCAGATCGTCATCGAAGATAGAAAGATCCGTGTGGCTGAAGCCCGCTATATGGACACCTCACAGGTGGTGCTTTTCGGACACGCCGGCATCAGTACCCCCGCTCTCCACGAATGCTTTCGGCGCGATATTCCCGTCACTTTCATGAGCTATGGCGGATGGTTTATCGGACACGCGGTCGGCACGGGGCACAAAAATGTTATGACCCGAACTCTGCAATACAAGGCGAGTTTCGATGCTGAGGCCTGCCTTAAGCTGGCTCGAAAGCTGGTGGCTGCCAAGATTCACAACTGCCGCACGCTGTTGCGGCGAAACTGGAAGGCGCCCGATGGTGAAGAGAGCAGGGCGCCTGCCGATCTCATGCAGGCCATGAAAAACGATATCGCACAGGCGGGCCGGGCCAAAGGCGTCGCCGAACTGCTGGGCATCGAGGGCAACGCCGCAAGACGCTATTTCGAATACCTTCATCGCATGATCTCCACGGACAGGAGAATCGAGGAGATGGGCTTTGATTTTTGCGGCCGAAACCGGCGCCCGCCCAAGGACCCTGTGAACGCTCTCCTTTCCTTTGGCTATGCGATGCTCGCGCGGGAATGGACCGTCACGCTGTCGGCCGTCGGCCTGGACCCCTACCGGGGGTTCTTTCACCAGCTTCGCCATGGGCGTCCGGCCCTTTCCCTGGACATGATGGAGCCGTTTCGGCCCCTGGTGGCGGACTCGACAGTTCTGACCGCGATCAACAACGGGGAAGTGAAACCGGCGGATTTTATCAGTAGCGCAGTCGGGTGCAGCCTCAAAGCTGAGGGCCGCAAAAGCTTTATTGCGGCCTTTGAACGGAGGCTGGCCCAGGAGGTCACTCACCCCATCTTTAAATACCGCATCAGCTACCGTCGACTGTTCGAAGTCCAGGCACGATTGCTTGTGCGATATCTGGCAGGGGAAATCCCAAGGTACCCTAATTTCCTGACGCGGTGATTCCCATGGAGCATGCTTATTTGGTCTGCTATGATATCGGAGACCCCCGGCGCTGGCGCAAAGTGTATAGAACCATGAAAGGTGTGGGCGAATGGCTCCAGCTCTCGGTGTTTCATTGCCGGCTGACCAAAGAAAAGTATCTCCGCATGCAGGATAGCCTCAGCGGTATGATCAAGCGAAGCGAAGACCATGTGCTCATAATCGACCTGGGGCCGGCGGATACCGTTGAACTGCGGGTCGAGAGCATCGGCAGGTCTTTCGATCCCATCGAAAAGGACCCGGTCATAGTGTGATTTTTTTTGCCGCATGCACGCGAGGGCTCTTGTGACATGAAAATCCACGCCACCGCTCGCAAGCGTGTAAGTTCTTTGAAAAAATGGAGAAATGTGAAATGACCAAAGGATTCGAAGCGGAACATTTTGAAAACCTGAGATCCTATTTGACAGGGTCTCGCAAACAGCCCCACAGAGACCCGCGCAGCAAAGCTTGGCAGAGGGGCTGATTTCCGGAGCTGAATTGCTCCGGCCTCATTGAAGGCTGCGACAGCGCTGTCGAGCTGCCGACATAGACCGTCAGATTTCCGGAGCTGAATTGCTCCGGCCTCATTGAAGCATCCGCAGCGACCACTGTCTGTCGAGCCGGTGACCTGAGATTTCCGGAGCTGAATTGCTCCGGCCTCATTGAAGCAGCTTCCGGGAAGCCGTATGACGACAGTTTGTCGCACAGATTTCCGGAGCTGAATTGCTCCGGCCTCATTGAAGCGAGCAGTCGATCTCGGTCGATAATCTGCTCGACTCGGCGATTTCCGGAGCTGAATTGCTCCGGCCTCATTGAAGCGCTGCCATAACGGCCAGGTTGGAATGGCCGCCAGTCGCTGGCGATTTCCGGAGCTGAATTGCTCCGGCCTCATTGAAGCGCTCGGTCCGTCTTCGGAAAGCGTGTTTTGTCCCCTCTTCGAGATTTCCGGAGCTGAATTGCTCCGGCCTCATTGAAGCGCGCTGTACAACGGTACGGCATATCGTAACTCGTTCAGAGATTTCCGGAGCTGAATTGCTCCGGCCTCATTGAAGCCTTTCTGGCGGGTGAAATGTCACGGCGCAGCGCTCGGGAAGATTTCCGGAGCTGAATTGCTCCGGCCTCATTGAAGCATTCACCCAGGCGGCTATCGAGAACATTACGATCATGGATTTCCGGAGCTGAATTGCTCCGGCCTCATTGAAGCCAGACGCTAACAGTGACGCCGAAATGTTTAGGCGCGAGATTTCCGGAGCTGAATTGCTCCGGCCTCATTGAAGCGTGTATTCCATGTCGTAGACTTTCAGTTCATCGGCAGATTTCCGGAGCTGAATTGCTCCGGCCTCATTGAAGCTTGTTTTTCGCCTGCGTTCCTTTTCCTGCAATATCAGATTTCCGGAGCTGAATTGCTCCGGCCTCATTGAAGCGTTAGCGTGTAAGTGCCGGTTGAAATCCCGATTAGCGAGATTTCCGGAGCTGAATTGCTCCGGCCTCATTGAAGCCGGATTATGGTGGCCGAAGAATAGAGTTTCGCTTTGGATTTCCGGAGCTGAATTGCTCCGGCCTCATTGAAGCTCAGCGTACATCAAGCCTACGTTCAGAACCTTCGCATTTCCGGAGCTGAATTGCTCCGGCCTCATTGAAGCGCGAACTTGGACGGGTACGAAATACCAGCCAAAAAAGATTTCCGGAGCTGAATTGCTCCGGCCTCATTGAAGCTTGCCTCTGAGGTTTTTCCCGTAACGATTGATATGATTTCCGGAGCTGAATTGCTCCGGCCTCATTGAAGCTCAACTAATGGATCAATAACCGGAGGTTTTCTAATCAGATTTCCGGAGCTGAATTGCTCCGGCCTCATTGAAGCTCAACTAATGGATCAATAACCGGAGGTTTTCTAATCAGATTTCCGGAGCTGAATTGCTCCGGCCTCATTTTTAGCTCCGAAAAAAATCGGTAGGGTATCAGAAGCGGAGTAGACTATCTTCGAGTGACACAGCCCATGAAACATCTGAGAACTTATTCGGTGGCATCAGTTAGCCGGCCCCCGGTCCTGGTCAATGGCTTTGAATTTCACGACCAGTTTTTATCCTTGTCCATCCGTGTCTGAATCAGTTTTGTCACTAATTTGCCGGGGCCTCGACGGCTCGAAAGAGCGGCCTGCATTTCATTTGACGCTGTAGGAGCTATCGGCCCCGCCAGTGGCGGGACTGGGGATCAACAACTTTTTTTCTTTATCGGCTATCCTGCTCTGGGCTTTGTCGATATCGAGCTCTTTTCCAACATAGATCGAATAGACCCTGCCCCCGATTTTACGGTACAGGCGGTAGTAGCCGTCCTTTGAGCGTTGAGCATTCCACCTGCCTATTTTTTTTGGGGAAATTCTCCGCTCAAAATTTTGTGCAACGTCGGGTCTAACCCTTTGCGCAGCGTCTTGTCGAACCCATTGTATAACCGTTTGCGAAAATCCCTCTGTGCCCTCGGGATCTTTTACAGCAACGATCTGCTGGGTTTGCACTTTGCCTGTAGATAGCCGGCCGAGCTTTTTCCGGAGCCTCTCGATCTGTTGTTCTAAAGAAGTGGTCTTCTCCCGCAAAACGAGGCTCTCTTTCCTTAAAGCCGCATTTTCTACTTTCTGGTTGTCTAATTGATGTGTAACCCGAATCAACTGTTCATTCGCCGTGCCCAATTCAATTTCAAGCTTTTCCAGATTTTTCTTCAGATTGCTCACCTGGGTTGCCATATCGGATCTTTGATCCCTTAGCACCAGAGTGCTTTGTTCAAGATGCTTCAGATTCCACAAGGCCCTGTCTCTTTCCGCAATGGCATCCCGGAGCTTCTGTCTAACCATGTCTAACTTTTCTCCGCTGTCTTCCGGCCCGTAAATACTGCCCCCGTTCGCTTGACCTCCATCTGCAGCGGGAGCATCTTCTTTTTCGCTATTACTCCATTCTGAAAGAAAAAGGCTGAACAGGAGGATTTGCTCGAAAATGCCGAATTCCAGCCTCCTCTCGACCCCTGGTATCGCGTCCCTGAAGGCTCTCCATGCCTTCTTGACCGTTTTGTGCTCCTTGTAAAGAGCAGATATAAGCTCTCTATAGGCCTTTACCCATTGCACATATGGGTTTAAAGCCGGGATGAAATAGTCATCAGCTTTGTTGTGTGTCGGCATGGCTGCTGAAACCCCTCTGGCCGTTTCCGGATTAACTGTTTTTCAACCGGAGTGCATAACCCCGACCGGATTGACAGTATAGACCCCGATAGCGCCGGCATGCGCGTTGCCGCGACCGGCGAGATTCGGAAGAGGATGGAGAAAATCCCTGATTAAGGATGCAAAGGCACCCGCTCAGAACTTGCACCTGTGGGGCGAAGTTATTTTTCAGCGGTTTTCTGCCTTGGATATGGGGGATAGTGCGGGAATGGATGTCCAAGGCATAAAGTGAGGGACTTAGCTTTTTTGGCTAAGTCCCCTAATTTGTCTTGGTAGCGGGGCTTGGATTTGAACCAAGGACCTTCGGGTTATGAGCCCGACGAGCTACCTGACTGCTCCACCCCGCGGCAACATTTTGAAGTATACTCCGAGCAAAACCCCATGTCAACCGAAGTAATTCTGCCGCCATTGATCGTCGGGGGTAACCCTCTACAGGGTAAAAAAAATTGATTCTTGTTGGCGTTGCAATCCCGGGGTGGCGTCTTGCGAGGGGCGACACTGAGCCTGGGCTGGCTTATTGAGCCCTTTGAGGCAATACCCCTTCGGGGACGGAAACCGAACTAAGCGCAATTGACTGAAACCAAGCTGAGCTTCCCCCGCTTTTATACGGTCCGGATCGTATGGCGGATGCTACTGCAGATAGTTATTTTTATATTCTGGAAGTGGGCCGGGCCGGACTTTTTCCTCGGACGTTTCGGGCTAAGAAGTCTATTTGAGGTATCGTGAACGGGTTTTCCATGGAAGGAGGAATTTCCATCTGTGAACATCACAGTCTATTCGACCTCGCGCAGGATGCTTTTGCTTGCGGCACTCGTGATTTTTTGGGCTTGGGCGGCTCCCGCAAACGCATCCCCCTACGATGTAAATCTCGTAACCGCCTTCCAGGATGTGGCGAAAAAGGCGATCCCCTCAGTCGTTCATATCGAGGTGATTGAGAAGCAGTCTGTTGTCAATCCAATGCTGCCATTTCAGAATGATCCTTTTTTTCGGTATTATTTTGGAAATCCCGGTACGGCGCCGAAAACATTCGAGAGGGAAATACAAGGTCTAGGGAGCGGAATCATTATTGACGCCCAGGGACACATTCTTACTAACAGCCATGTGGTTAACGGCGCCACAAAGATGACAGTCGTTCTCTCAGACGGCCGGAAGTTCACCGGCAGATCCCTCAGGGTCATCGGCGTAGATTCCAAAACCGACCTGGGAGTTATACAGATTACGGATAAAGGGAGCTTTCCTTTCGCCGTTTTCGGCGATTCCGATAAAATAGACGTCGGACAGTGGGTGGTGGCGATCGGGCATCCGCAGGGGCTTGACCAGACTGTAACTCATGGGATTATAAGCGCTAAGCACAGGCGAGGTATTACCGACCCGAGCAGCTACCAGGATTTTCTTCAAACGGACGCAGCCATAAATCCCGGCAACAGCGGGGGCCCGCTTCTCAACCTTGAAGGTGAGGTGATAGGAGTTAACGCAGCCATTATGTCCGAATCCGGGGGGTTTGAGGGAATCGGTTTTGCTATCCCGGGCAATCTGGCGTTCCGCGTAGCCAAACAGTTGATTTCGAGTGGAAAAGTCCAGCGGGGATACCTCGGCTTGACGATTCAGAATCTTACGCCTGAACTGGTGCGTTCATCTGGAGTGAGCGACGCAGACGGAGTCATGGTAGCAAGCGTTTTCAAGGATGGACCGGCTGAGAAGGCCGGGATCAAACGGGGAGACATCATTTCGGCATACCAGGGGAAGCCCGTGGGCAGCCTCGATGCGTTCCGAAACGAAGTGGCTGCAGCCTCCATAGGACAAACTGTTCCATTGACCATACTTCGCGGAGGCCGATCCAGGCAGATCAATATCATGGTATCGAGCGATGAGGAACTTGGAAAGGCGCTTCTGTCCTCGGTGACTGAGCGCTTCGGTATCGAAGTGAAGCCCGTTGCAAAGACGGATGCGAAAAAATATGGGCTTAATGAAGGAAACGGGGTCGTGGTCAGCCGCGTTGAGGCAAAGGGGCCTTTCGGCCAGGCAGGGATAGAGCCGGGTGATATAATCTTGCAGATAAACCGGAAAACTCTTGCAGGACCGGATGAACTAAGCGAAATTTTAAGCACGACGCCTCCCATGACCCATATGATTCTCACCGTTGTCGACCACAGGAGCCGAGACGCAAGTATAGTTAAGATTTCAGCACCATGAGGCGATAGCCGGACGCATTATATTTATTGCTGCGTAGAGTCCATGCAGCCATTTTTCCCCCTTAACATTCCCTTAAGATGTAATTCAACACGGGGTTAGCCCTTCACCCGGCGCACGGCTGCTGTGTTGGTGGTCGATGTTCGAACGCGAATCTGGTATAGTAACTCGAATAACTCAACTGAAGAGGTTATGGGGAGCGATCCGGCCCTGATGTTTGCCTTAAGCGCGGAGACGAACTCCGCCTTTGTAGCCTTGGGTGTTTATGAATATTACATTCGATGTCGCGATTATAGGGGGCGGAATAATCGGTCTTGCCACCGGAATGAGACTGTTGGAAGAGTTCCCCGGACTAAAGACGGCGATTTTAGAGAAGGAGAGCATGATTGCCCTTCACCAGACCGGACACAACAGCGGTGTCATCCATTCCGGACTCTACTATCGGCCCGGCTCTCATAAGGCTCGATTGTGTGCGTCGGGCCGCGATGAACTCATCAGTTTCTGCCTGGACCACAATATCAAGCATGAGATATGCGGGAAGGTGGTCATAGCGACGCGTGATGAGCAGCTCCCGGCCCTTTCCGAACTCTTTCGAAGGGGCAGTGACAACGGCGTTGCCGGCCTTAGGATGCTCAGTCCTGAAGAGGTAAGAGAGTTTGAGCCATATGCGAAATGCATCCGTGGAATGCTGGTACCGGGCGCAGGAATCGTGGACTTCAGACAAGTCGCCAAAGCTTATGCCGAGGTGTTTGGAAAAAAGGGTGGAGAGCTTTTCCCGGGGGCCAAAGTCAAAAAAGTAAGGCGCCTCGATTCAAAAACACTGAGGATAGAAACCAGTCGTGGTGAATTTCAAAGCCGGGTTCTCATAAATTGCGCGGGGCTCTATTCAGATCGCGTCGCCCGTTCTTGCGGCACGCACCCCAACTGCCGGATCGTTCCTTTCAGGGGCGAATACTATCGGATAAAACCAAAGAGCGAATATCTTGTCAGAAATCTCATTTATCCGGTCCCGGACCCTGGATTCCCTTTTCTTGGCGTACATTTTACTCGAATGATCGACGGGAAAGTCGAGGCCGGACCCAACGCGGTGCTCGCGTTTGCCCGCGAAGGATACAGTAGAACGCGGGTTGCTCCCATGGAACTGTTGGAGACCCTGAGCTACCCTGGTTTTTGGCGCCTTGCTTCGAAACACTGGAGAACCGGAACGGGCGAAATGTTGCGCTCCTTTTCGAAATCCCTCTTTACCCGGGCGCTCCAAGAATTAGTGCCCGCTGTTTCAAAAGAGGATCTTGAGCCGGGCGGTGCGGGGGTGCGGGCCCAGGCGTTGGGTGGTGACGGAAAACTTCTCGACGATTTTGTCATCCAGCAGACAGAGAAAGCTATTCACCTGCTGAACGCACCCTCTCCGGCCGCCACCTCCTCTCTGGCCATAGCAAGGCACATCGTCGCAAGTGCGGGCGGGATACTAGGAGCCGTGTGACCGCAGGACAAAATCTCCACGCTCCCCCAGAATAAGGGATTTTTATGAAAGACAGTATCAGAATAGCTATTATTCAGCCCAAACCGTACCCTTCCTTCGAGGATCCGCGAAATATCGGACACGCCCTGCAACTAATCGAGAAATGCCGGGACGAAGAGCTGGACGTAATCTGTTTTCCGGAATATTTCCCCTTAATGGGCGAACGGGAGATGGGTTCGGCGGCCCGCAAATTCAACTCTTATCTGATAGCGGGCATAATCGAGGAAGACGGAGCAAAGCGTTACAATACAGCGACTCTTTTCAACCGGGCCGGAAGGGTTGCAGGCAGGCAGCGCAAGTTCAACGTGGGAGCACTGGAGCGCGAAAGGCTTGGAATCTGTTCGGGAGACGGAGTGTTCAGGGGCTTTGCAACCGATTTCGGAAAGCTCGGCATGCCGGTTTGCATCGATTTGTGGGGACAGCCCGAAGCCGGGCGCCAGCTTTGTGAGCAGGGGGTCGATATCATTTTCAATCCAAGCAGCTTTCCGGTCCTGCGCGGCCACTGGAAAACGGCGGCGATGGTCCGGGCCTTCGATAATTTCGTTCCGGTTGTTGGGGTCAACACCGCCGATTACAACGCTGTGTTCGGTGAAAAGCGTGTTCACCAGTATGGGGGAGGCAGTTTCATCCTCCAACCTCCCAAAATGCTGGACAAAGAAGATTTCAATCGGTGGGCGAGGGGATTGGACAACGTTGAAAACTGGGTTCAGGCAGAACTCGACGAGCTCGAACAGGTTTATATGGCAGAATTAAACCTGACTCCCGCCAGGCGCTTTCGAACCGATTTCTTCAAGCGTTTTGGTTTCAAAAGGCTTTAAGCACAGAACTGACCGCCTGCCCCTGGCTGAGTGGGGTTCAAATTTACCCTGGCAAATAGGCAGGCCTATGAAAATGCCGAAGAGAAATATCTATCTCAAACTGAAAACTCTCGATGAGGCGCTGGAAATCTGGCAAGGCCGGGTCGGCGCCCTCCGGACGGCCGAAGAGCAGGTCCAGACGGCTTCAAGTCTTGGGCGTATTACTTCACAGCCTGTTATCGCCATGCACTCAGTCCCGCATTACCATGGAGCGGCGATGGACGGCTACGCGGTGCGCGCCCGCGATTCATACGGCGCGAGCGACACTACCCCCGTTCGGCTTAGCGGACAAAGCGCCCATGCGGTCGACACCGGAGACCCGCTTCCAAAGATTGCGGACGCGGTCATTATGATCGAGCATGTCGAGCGCGTTACGCTTTCCGAGATAGAAATCCGTTCTGCTGCATTTCCCTGGCAAAACGTGCGCAAAGTGGGTGAAGACATCGTGGCGGGCGAGTTGCTCTTGCCTCGCCACCATGTTTTACGGCCTGCCGACGTCGGTTCACTCCTGGCGGCAGGCGCTTTGACGGTAGGCGTTTTTGCCAGACCGCAAGTGTTTGTACAGCCCACCGGTAGCGAAATCATTCCAGCCGGCAGGGCCGCTGAAGCTTTGCCGGGTCAAATCGTCGAGTTCAACGGGGCTATTCTTGCGGGAATGGTCGAGCAATGCGGAGGGCTTCCCATACTGCGTAACGTCGTGCCCGACCAATATGACTCGATTAAGCAGGCCCTACAGGAGGGGGTTGAGTCTTCGGCCCATGTCGTTTTGATAAACGCCGGGTCTTCCGCAGGATCTGAGGACTTCACGGCGGCTGTTATCGAGGAACTCGGGGAAGTGTTGACCCATGGGGTTGCCATGATGCCCGGAAAACCCGTTATCCTCGGGGTGGTAGGCGGGAAACCGGTTATAGGAATTCCAGGATATCCCGTCTCAGCGATCATGGCCTTCGAACAGTTCGTAAGACCACTGCTCTACTCTCTTCAGGGAACTCAAAGTCCTCTTTTCCCCACCGTTTCGGCCGTTCTTGGCAGGAAGTTGCCTTCCAAACTGGGCCTGGAAGAATTTGTCCGCGTGATCCTGGGCCGGGTCGATGACATACTGGTTGCAATGCCAATCCAGAGAGGGGCCGGCATAATCACATCACTCACCCGTGCCGACGGCATCCTGCAGGTGCCCCGGGAACTGGAGGGCATCGATGCCGGCTCCTCCGTAGAGGTGAGGATCCTTCGGCCCGAAGACCAGCTTGACTATACGCTCATCATGATCGGAAGCCACGACAATACTATTGACCTGATAGCCGACGAACTGAAGGGCAGAGATAGCAGAATTCATCTCTCATCGAGCAATGTGGGCAGCCTCGGGGGACTGATGGCGCTCAGGCGCAGACTTACACATTTTGCCGGCTCGCATTTGCTCGACACCCAGACGGGAGAGTACAACTACTCCTACGTGGAACGCTATCTGAGAGGGACACCCGTGCGGCTCGTTCAGCTTGCGATGAGGGAGCAGGGGTTGCTTGTAGGCAAAACGAACCCGAAAGGCATAAATGCAATAGAGGACCTTCTGCGGCCGGATGTTGTCTTTATAAACCGGCAGGCCGGTTCGGGCACCCGCGTGCTCTTTGACTACTGTTTGCAGCAGCGAGGCCTTGCGGCAGATAAGATCAACGGGTATGACCAGGAAGAATTCACACATATGAGCGTTGCTGTAAATATATTGAGCGGCCGGGCCGATGCCGGAATGGCGATCTACTCTTCGGCAAAAGCGCTGGACCTGGGTTTCATTCCGATCGGCCGGGAACGCTACGACCTCGTGATAGCGGAAAGTGCATGGACGGACTTCAAGATGAGGACACTTCTTGATGTCATTTCTTCGGATTCGTTTCGCCGGATGGTGACCTCAATGGGAGGCTATGACGTTTCAAATTCAGGCAGGATTTTGGGTATCTGGGATGGCGAAAAATGGATGGAGCGGTTTGAGGGCTGAATTTTCAGACGTCGACGCCCCTGTGGCACAAAGCGGTTATTTAAAACTTCTGGAGACCGGTGAGCTTTCACGCAGGGCCGCAGCCCTTGATGCAAGACTTCACCGATGCGACCTTTGCCCTCGATCCTGCGCCGTCGACCGAAAAAGGGAAAAATCGGGCTATTGCGGTGTTGGGAGTCTGCCAAGGGTGGCCTCGATATATCTGCACAAATGGGAAGAACCTCCTATCTCGGGAACCAACGGCTCCGGCACGATATTTTTTTCCGGCTGTACTCTTAGGTGTATATTCTGTCAGAACTATCCGGTCAGCCAGTTCGGGGTTGGCCGCGAAATGAGCGTGGAGGATCTTGCTTCAGGGATGCTCGAGCTCCAAAACAAGGGGGCTCACAACATCAATCTGGTAACTTCGGCTCATCAGATGCCTGCGGTTGTCAGCGCGCTTCTATCGGCCGCGCACCGGGGTCTTCGAATCCCGATCGTGTATAACTCGAGCGGCTACGAATCTCTTGAGACCCTCAGACTGCTCGATGGAATCATAGACATTTACCTTCCCGATATTAAATACGCCGACCCCGAAATAGCAAAAAAATATTCCGGGGCCGCAGATTACGTTAGTTATAACCGGGAGGCTCTTGTCGAAATGTGGAGGCAGGCCGGACCGATCCGAACCGACGCGCAGGGGATCGCGATAAGAGGCATGATGGTGCGGCACTTGGTGCTGCCGGAAGACCTGTCGGGTTCCGGCGATTGCCTCTCGTTTCTCGTGCGGCGATTTGGCCCGCAGGTCTGGGTTAGCCTCATGAACCAGTACTTCCCGGCTCATAAGGGCCCATCCACCCCACCCCTTGACAGGAAACCGACAGAGGAAGAATACGAGGCTGCATTCGCCGCATTGACAGCTCTGGGTATATCTAACGGTTTTGTTCAGGTTTGAAAACGAAGTATCTTGGAACCGGCGCCAGCCCTTAAAAAACGGTGGAAATTCTCACCGGTCGCTTGATAGTTATAACCGTCATTTCCACTCCCCGCTTCTCGCTGCCCTCTTCTAGCGGTGATGATCCCTCTTGAAAGATTTCGAGTCCAGATTGATTTCGCGTATCAGCCTGTGCAGGTACTGCCGCTTGAGGCCGGACTCGCGGGCGGCTCGGGAAACATTGCCATCGTTGCGGTTTAAAACCCTGGATATGTATTCGGCATGAAACTGATCGATCAACTTGTCTTTGGCTTCCTTGAACGGCATGGCAAAAAGATCGGTGGAGTGACTCAATTCTTGGGACATGGATTTGGGGGCCGTTCCGAACGCGACAGCTTCGCTTAATTGCAGAATGTCTCCTGAAGCCATTATCACGCCTCTTTCCAATACATGCTCCAGTTCGCGGACATTTCCCGGCCAATCCCTTTCAAGCAGGTGTTGCATAAGTTCATCCGAGATCTGTTTGACATCTTTGCTGTGCATACTGTTATATTTTTCAAGAAAATGCTTTGCAAGCAGCGGGATATCATCTCTTCTCTCAGAGAGGGCAGGGAGTTGAATATTGATGACATTGAGCCGATAGTACAGGTCCTCCCTGAATTCGCCTTTCCTGATCTTTTCGCTCAAGTTCTGATTTGTCGCAGCGATGAATCGGATGTCCACCTTACAGATCGCATTGGATCCCACGACCTTGTATTCGCCTTCCTGCAGAAGACGAAGCAGCTTCACCTGCATTGCCGGGCTCAGATCTGCTATCTCGTCAAGAAAAAGGGTCCCGCGGTTCGCCTCTTCGACCATGCCTTTCTTGTTCCGGATCGCCCCGGTGAAAGACCCTCTAACGTGGCCGAACAGTTCGCTTTCAATGATCGATTCGGGAATTGTGCTGCAGTCAATGGGAATGAATTCTTGCTCGCTCCTCAGGCTCTGGGAATGAAGTGCGCGGGCAACCAGTTCCTTCCCGGTCCCGCTGTCGCCCGTGATGAGCACCGTGGCTGAAGTTTTGGCCACCTTTCGTATCTCATCATGCAAGGACCGCATTGCCAAAGTCGAACCCACCAGGCTGGTAAAACTGCCTTTTTCTTCAAGCTTTTGACGAAGGTCGATATTTTCTTTCTGAAGCCGCTGCCAGTTGAGTGCCTGCCCGATCACATGGAGAATCCTCTCCTTGCGGAAAGGCTTCGTAATATAATCGAAAGCCCCTTTGCGGGTGGCCTCCAGAGCCGACTCAATCGTTCCGTAGCCCGTCATTATGATGACCGCCGTCTGCGGGCTTTTCCCCTTGACTTCCTCCAATACCTGAATGCCGTTCTTGCCCGGCATCTTAAGATCGGTCAACACAACGTCGAAGAACTTGTCTTGCAAAAGCGGGGCGAGTTCGAAAGGATCGCTTAGAGTCGTCAACTCGTGGGAACTCTTCTCGGATATGATTCTGCTCAAAAGAGCCAGCATGTCCTGCTCGTCGTCCAAAGCAAGAATTGAAGACATTTTTATCCTTTTTACGTTACGAAGCTGCATTCAAACCGTTGATCGGTCCAGCGATTATCTGAAATCCCGATTCCGTTCATCGGGATTCTCACTCCACTGTTGACGCATAGTCAAATAAAATGTCATTAGAAAGTTGCAGTTTACCAATTTAGGCATGTTATTCTAATCTTAACTTACTGTCCAGTAGGCTGAAGGGTGAAGTTATACGGGTGCAATTTTCACTCTTCGCATGTCACTCTTCTTTTACCCTGGCGTAGACAAAGAGAATGGACGCAAAAACACGGCCGGAGCGCTCAAAAGTACTAAAAATCATCGGCATAACTACCTTCCTGCTCGTAGCTGGAGCTTCGTGGCTGGCTATCTCCACCGCCAGATACATGAAAGGCATTCTCAGAGACCAGTTTAACGAACAGCAACTGGTGCTGGCCAGGCATGCCGCCCAGCGAGTGGAAGCGCAGATAAAGGGCGCTATCGACGAGTTACTGCTCCTAAATTCTTTTCCTGCAGTTCAGTACGGCGACCCTGACAGCTACGAGGCCCTGCTGCTCTCGGCGCTTCCGGTTTTCAACGGCAGCAGCATCATCGCGATTCGCCGAATAGACAAGCAGGGAAGCCCCATTTTCGCTGTGAACGAACAAGGAATCGTCATGCGCAATATGAGCCCGGCGCAGCAGGAGCCCGAGGCGTATCTGTCCTGGGCCTCAGATCCGGCAAACAGGGGCCAAACAATGAGTACGTCCATATATCCCAAGGAAGGGGCAAAAGACAGAGGGGCCCTCGTATGCGATTTGATTACGCCAACTTACGAAGACGCCTCCAATACCGCTCACCCTTTGCCCTCGAGAGCATTTTGCGGGTACCTCAGACTAACCCTGGACGTCACCCATCTGATGAACGGGATAATGCCCTCCATCCGTTCCGGAAAGACCGGCTACGCATGGGTCATTGACTCATATGGAAAGTTTATCTATCACCCGGACAAATCGTTCATCGGTGATACCGCCCTCGATGCGAGATCCAAAAGAGGCCCCGGACTCTCATTTAATGACATCAACCAAATTCAGCGAGATCGGATGACGAAAGGGATGGAGGGTACCGGATCGTATTTTACCGGATGGCATCGCGAAATTGTCAAACCGATGGAAAAACTGCTCGCTTTCGCACCGGTGAATATTCAAGGGCCTTATGTGAACTATGTGTGGTCTGTAGCGGTAACGGCTCCGGCTCAGGAGGTCGAATCTCTCATAGATTCGGTATACGCGAGGCAGTTTATCCTTCAGGCCCTGGTCGTGTTCATCATATGTCTGGGCAGTCTGTTCGTCGTGCTTTATGAGCGCAGATGGTCCAGTGAGTTGGAGCATGAAGTCGCGGTCAAGACGGAACATATCCACAAATACGCCTATGAGCTTGAGAGCTCGGAAACCAAATACAGGTCCCTGGTGGAAAGCGCCGAAGACCTTATATTCACTATGGATCGAAAGGGGCTGATAAGAACCGCAAACCAGCATATGTCTCGTGTTTTCGAGTCCAACCTCCATGAGATGACAGGCCAGAGCCTATACCGGTTTTTACCCAGAGAGCAGGTTTATGAGCAGTTGAATTATGTTCGGGAGGTCCTCGTTTCAGGAAAGGGCAGGAAGATCGAAACTCATTTGACTCTGCCCACCGGAAATCTCTGGTTCGATATTCAGTATATTCCTTTGAAAGGTGAAGGGGTTGAAGCAGACCACGCCCTTGCAATCGCCAGAGATATTACCGAACGAAAGGATTTCGAACAGCAGCTCATTAACACCGAAAAACTCGCTTCCCTTGGGACTATGGCTGCCGGTGTCGCCCACGAAATAAACAACCCGATCGGGATAATGCTCGGCTTTTGCGATTTGCTTCTGGAGAAAATGGACCCGGGCTCCCTGGCGTATAACGACCTAAAGACCATCGAAAGACACGGCCTGCACTGCAAAAGCATCGTGGAAAGACTGCTGAGCTTCGCCAGGATAAGAGAGGAGCACGAGGAGTGCTGTGATCTCAACTCGAATATCGAATCTATCGTCTCAGTTGTGAAACATACACTCGATATGAATAACATAGAATTGGTCCTCTCCCTGTGTCCGGATTTGCCGCCTGTGCAAGGAGATTCGACCGGTCTTCAGCAGGTTTTTCTCAATTTGATAAACAACGCCGTTCAGGCGATGGACGGAAAGGGTACCCTCAGAATAGAAAGCCACCCTGGTTCGAGCGAAAGAGAAGTCGAAGCCTCAGTTATGGATACGGGGTGCGGAATCAAGAGCGAATACCTGGGCCGGATATTCGATCCTTTCTTTACCACTAAGAAAGTTGGTGAAGGCACCGGTTTGGGCCTTTCGGTAAGCTACGGGATAATAACGAGGTTCGGGGGCCGAATAGAGTGCCGCAGTTTGAGCGACGAGGAAGCCCCCGGCGCCTCCGGAACGACCTTTAAAGTAGTTTTGCCCGCCTTCCGCGAAGTGACTCGCCGCCCCCCTGTTTGAAGAATTCTTCGAATCGCTGCAGCTAATCATGCTTCTGGCATAAACTTTGTACTTAAAACGATTGCGGAGCAACCCCATTCTTCGCCGTATGTGTTCCGAGATTTAATATTGTGTTGTTTGAGGCGTTCAGAATGGTTGAGAAGAGTCGGAAAAATATTCTCATATTGGACCCCGAAAGAGACACCGCCGAGCTTTTCGCAAGAGCGCTCGAAAGCCACTGCGATGGCTATAAGTGCTTTTGGGTTAACGACACTCAACAAGCCAGGAGCCTTTTTTCAGAAATTGCCTTCAGCTTTCTTCTTGCCGATATCTCTATGCTCCAGCAGGACCATTTTCTAATACTGGACTCGATTAAGAAAGCGGCTTGCCGGCCGGTCGTCATAGTCGACGCCTATCTCATGGAGAGCAATAACGTAAAGAAAGCCCTGGAAATGGGCGCTGCAGGGTACTTTATCAAACCAGTTACGGTGAGTTCGCTAAGAAAGCTAATAGACGATTTCTCCGTGTCCGCAAGCGAATAACAACTCGTTTTATGTCCCCTTATAGTTTCATGTTGTCGCATTTTAGTTTCAGTGAGGTGCGACAATCGTGTGAGCAGTTCAGTCTTACTCGCCGATGATCTTCACAAGAACTCGCTTGCGCCTGCGTCCATCGAATTCGCCGTAGAAGATCTGCTCCCAGGGGCCAAAGTCAAGTTTGCCTCCAGTTATGGCAACCACCACTTCACGGCCCATGATCTGCCGCTTCATGTGAGCGTCGGCATTGTCTTCGCCGCTGTCGTTGTGGCGATACTGGTTGACAGGTTCGTGGGGAGCGAGTTTTTCCAGCCATGCCGAGTAGTCGCGATGGAGTCCGCGTTCGTCGTCATTAATGAACACGGAAGCGGTGATGTGCATTGCGTTGACAAGAACGAGCCCCTCCCGGATGCTGCTTTCATGAAGGCATTCTTCTACCTCTCGCGTGATATTGATGAACGCTGTGCGGGTTTGGACGTTGAACCACAGCTCCTTTCGATAGCTTTTCAAGCAGTTTCCCCTTCTTCTTTGCGGTTGTTGAGGGCCATGTCCAAAATTAACGCCTCCGGGTACTGAAGTGTTAAAGGTGAAGTCAGAAGGTATTGGACATCTTGGGCCTTGCCGGAAAGTTAAAAGTGTGAAGAGTGAAATTTTTACTCTTCACACTTCTTTGTACCACCTCGAACAACAGTCTGTGGTAATAGTTCATCGTAGCACATCATGTCCCCGCGGGACACTCAAACCATGGAAAGAACTTGGTGGACTAAGCGGAGCGCTGCCCAACAGGGATTTTCGAGACAGCTTTTCATGTCCCTTTGGGACATCCGGAAACCATGAAAAGTGTCATTCCCTTCGCGTCTCTGCGCCTCTGCGTCTCCGCGGTGAATGGCCTTTTCGTGACATATCTGCCCTTGAAAGGATGAGGCGTGCCCAAAGACCGCCCCGAAAACAAACCTCGCACCTTTGACTCCGGCACGATTTCGGCGGCGGAAAAGGTACTGGCCAGAGAGACAGTCCCCTGGCACAAAAGGCTTTTTCCTTTCCTTGGTCCCGCATTTATCGCCGCCGTTGCGTACATAGATCCCGGAAACTTCGCTACAAACATTCAGGGCGGCGCACAACTGGGCTACACCCTCCTTTGGGTTATAATAGTAAGCAATTTAATGGCCATGCTCGTTCAGATCCTCTCGGCCAAGCTTGGCATCGCCACTGGATTGAACTTGGCGGAACTGTGCAGGAATCATTTTCCACTCCCCCTTGTCCGGGTGATGTGGGTTATACTTGAAATTGTAGCTATCGCAACCGATCTAGCCGAATTCGTAGGGACCGCGGTTGGACTTTTCCTGTTATTTCGTATCCCACTCATCTATGCCGGGTTACTGACCGCTGTTGCCACCTTTCTGGTCCTTGGTCTGCAACGATTCGGTTTTCGTCCTCTAGAAGCCATAATTTCCGCAATGATAGGGATTGTGGCGCTAAGCTACCTGATTGAAATATTCCTGGTTAAACCCGAACCCGCGCAGATCGTCAACTCACTTTTGATTCCGCGCTTCGGGGGCAGCGAAGGGGTTTTGCTGGCTGCAGGCATTCTGGGGGCAACGGTCATGCCGCATGTAATATTCCTTCATTCCGCCCTGACCCAGGGGCGGATAATCGTCAAGGATGCAGACAAACTTAAAAGACTGTTCCGCTTTGAAGTAATGGACGTGGCAATAGCGATGACGATCGCAGGGGCTGTGAATGCAGCGATGCTCATTATGGCCGCATCGACATTTTATGCTCGGGGATTGCGCGAGATCGGAACACTGGAGGAAGCTTACAGGACGCTTTCTCCCATTCTGGGTTCGGCTGCCGGCTATGTTTTCGCAATTGCGCTGATCGCCGCCGGGCTCTCTTCTTCGGCGGTGGGGACCATGTCCGGGCAAGTGGTTATGCAGGGGTTCGTTCACTTCAAAATCCCCCTTTGGATCAGGCGCCTGGTTACGGTCCTGCCTTCGCTGGCCGTTCTGGCCTTGGGACTGGACCCAACAAGGACGCTCGTAATCAGCCAGGTAGTGCTCAGCTTTGGGCTTCCTTTTGCTGTAATCCCGCTCGTCCTTTTTACGGCGAACGGAAAGATAATGGGGCCGTTGGTAAACAGGCGGTTCACCTCATTTATGGCCTGTACGGCAACCTTGCTGATTCTGGCGTTGAATTTCTACCTGATCTACACTATGGCGGTCGGGGGCGGCTAGAAAGTTTTTCACAGAGGCGGGAGATGGTCCGGACATGAAGAGGGAGGGAGCCGTGTTCTCTCTGTCTCAGTCTGGACAAGGCCTGAAGGGTTGGGCTTCGCTCCACCCATTATGGCCATGGGTCTTTTCATCGTGTCGGGTGTCCCAACGGGACATGAATTGCTGTGGCTAAATTCGTATATCACGCTTCTCGCTTTACGCGGCGGACGGTATGTAGGTGGAGGGTGTATGTTTTCGAATCTGCTCGTTCCTCTCGACGGGTCAAAGCTTGCGGAATCGGTTCTCCCGGTCGTAAGGAGGCTGGCGCAAGGCCTTGGGTGCGGGGTTAAACTACTTCACGTTATCGAAAAGCGTCCGCCGAGCAGCATACATGGTGACACTCATCTCCAGGACGCCGCAGGCGCCGAACGCTATCTGGCATTAATAGTCGAAAAGCTCGAGGGCTGGGGCTTGAAAGTTTCCAGCCATGTGCACCATGTTCCGCAGGGCGATGTTCCCAAGTGCATCGCCGAGCACGCCGAAGAGCTTGAACAGGACCTCATTGTCCTGTGTACGCACGGAAGCGGAGGGCTCAAAAGATTTGTGTTCGGAACCAATGCCGAGCAGGTGCTCACGCACGGTCACACGCCCGTAGTTCTCATAAAGACCGATGAATACGGGCGCGCTCCCGATTTTGGCCCCCGCAGCATAATCGCTTTTATAGACTGTACGCTGCACAGCGATCCCGTCTTGACTGCCTGTTCGGAACTGGCGAAGATATTTGAGGCGAAACTGCACCTGTTGTTCGTAGTGCCGACTGTCGAGAGCGTCACTCCCGATGAAGTCCCCGCAGGACGTCTTGTCCCGAGAACGACCCGCCTGTTGCTGGATTTGGAAACCGAACAGACAACTGCGCGCATGAACGAACAGCTTCAATTGCTGCTCACCCGCGATGTGGAGGCGAGCGGAAGCGTTGAACGTGGTGAGGCCGAACCCGCCGTCGCAGCAGCAGCAGCGGAGAGACAGGCGGACCTGGTCGCCATGGCCACCAGGGGACTGGCTGGAATTGGGGCATTCTGGGCAAATGACCTCGTCCCCCGGATCTGCGCCTCCTATGATGGCGCGCTTCTACTTTTTCCGGCACTTGAGCGGTGAGAATAAGCGTTCACCTCAGAGAGCACAGAAAAAGACTTTTGACGGGATTAACAGCTCCTCATGCCCCGTTGGGACATCCGGAAACCATGAAAAAGGGCAGGGCTTCCACTTTCGTCATTCCGGCGGCGCTTTTGGGCCGGAATCCAGCGTCTTTTCGAGGCAGGATTGAAAGACCCGGGGCCGTCCCGCCTCTGTGGTGAAGGCCTTTGCAAAGGGCTATAAATGTTAAAGCGCTTCAGCCTCAGAACTAAAATAATGTTCGCTATAGGCGCACTGGTCGCTATCGCCATGTTGGGCGGCTCGACCACCATCTGGATGGTGCACAGGATGAACAGCGCCGTTTCTTCGGTAATCAGTTCCAGAGTCGCCGCGCTAAACGCCAGCCAGGAGTTGGAGAGCTCTCTCGCACTGCAAAGGGGTCTGCTAAGCTACTATTATATTGACGGCAATAGTGAGTGGCTGACTCAGCTTGATCGGCATCGGTCGGAATTCGATAATTGGCTGAAAAAAGCCCGCGAATTTGCTGACTCCGGCCGTGAGCGTGAACTGCTAAACGATATTGAATCGAAATACGTTCGATACAGCAACCTGCGCGAACGAGTCATCGATCTCTACAAAGGAGGAAAACGGGAAGAAGGATACGCATTGCACAAGGACGTGCGCAGTCCCTTTTACTCGGTACGGGACCTTTGCGAGCAGTTCAAGCAGGTCCAATACGATAAGGTCGGTTTAATCTCTGAGGGTATCAGGCTTAAGGTGGCCTTTTTTGATACAGCCTCGTCCATAGCCATGGTTTGCGCACTTAGCCTGGGGATTACGCTTGGGGTATTGCTTTTGAGCCGGGTGCTGGTGCCGATCCGGCTCCTGGCACTCACCGCCGGACGCGAAGGGGGTGTCTTGCCCGACGAACCTGACGAGGTGAAAGCCCTTGGGAAAAAAATACATTGGCTGATCGAAAGCGTTGATACTACGCGCTTTGAACTGGAGCGGAGCCGCGGACATCTGCTTCAGTCCGAAAAACTGGCGCAAATAGGAAAACTTGCCGCCGGGGTGGCCCACTCCATAAGAAATCCGCTCACCTCGGTAAAAATGCGCTTGTTTAGCCTGGAGCGCACGCTCTCGCTTTCGGCTGCTCAGAAAGAAGACTTTGACGTTATTTCCGAGGAGATTTTCCATATAGATACAATTGTCGCGAACTTTCTAGAGTTCTCCAGGCCTCCGAAACTGAAGATTCAAAAAACGAGTCCATCGGATGTTGTCGATATGGCCGTGCAGCTTCTCCGATATCGAATCGATTCTTATGGAGTTACTCTGGAACTTTTGAGGGATCGGAAACTTCCGGAAGTCGACTGCGACCCCGACCAACTCAAGGAAGTGCTGGTAAACCTGATCGTTAATGCGTGCGAGGCGATGGGCGATGGCGGGCGCATTCTCATAACCGAAGAAGAAGGGACAACCGATCCGGTGGGAAGGGTCGTTGTGATTCGCGTAAGCGACTTCGGGCCGGGCATTCCCGAGGCGATAAAAGAGAGAATCTTCGAACCATTCTACACTACAAAACAGGAAGGCACCGGGCTCGGATTGAGCATAGCGGCCCGTATCATCAAGGAACACCATGGCTGTCTAAGCGTTAAATGCCGACCCCAAAAAGGCGCCACATTTACAATTACCCTTCCATGCCAGGAGGAGGGAGCTTGGCTGCGATCCTTATAGTTGACGACGATCACCATCTGCGCCGGAGCTTCGATAAGCTGCTCACCCAGGACGGACACAAAGTCAGGACGGCTTCGAGCGGCGAGGCAGCCCTAACCCTTGTAAGGTCCGATGAATTGGACTTGATCGTTATGGACGTGCGGCTTCCCGGTATGGACGGTCTCCGGACCTTCAAAGCGATCCGTGAAATCGAACCGCTCTTGCCGGTCATTATAATGACCGCGTTCGGGACTACCGAAACTGCTATAGAAGCGACTAAGATGGGTGCTTTCGATTATATCCTCAAACCTTTCAACATCCCCGAAATGCTCTCCCTGATCGAAAAGGCCGTGGAGGCCGGCCGTTTCATGCGCTCACGGGTCGAATTGGACTCTATGCCTGAAACCGGCTCCGGCGAAGCCATTATCGGACGCAGCCGGGCCATGCAGGAAATATACAAAGAGATCGGAAGGGCAGCCTCCAGCGATGCTACGGTCCTCATCCGCGGTGAATCGGGCACAGGAAAGGAACTCGCCGCCCGGGCCCTCTACCACCATGGCGCAAGGTCACACAAACCCTTCCTGGTTATTAACTGCGTGGCCATCCCCGAGACGCTCCTGGAGAGTGAGCTTTTCGGCTACGAAAAAGGCGCCTTTACGGGCGCAGTGAACCGCAGGGTAGGGCGCATCGAGCAAGCGGACGGCGGGACGGTTTTCCTTGACGAAATCGGGGACATGCCCTTCTCAATTCAGGCGAAAATCCTGCGCCTGCTTCAGGAAAGAAGCGTCCAAAGGCTCGGCGGCCGCGAACCTATTGCGGTTGACGTGCGCATAATCGCCGCTACCAATCGCAATCTTGAGGCCGCTCTTTCGGAGGGAAAATTCAGGGAAGACCTGTACTACAGGCTCAAGGTCGTTACTATTTCGCTACCTCCTTTGCGGGACCGGGAGGGCGATATTCCCCTGCTTTGCGAATACTTCATCAGGCGTTACTCGAAAAAAATGGGGGTCCCTGACCCTGGCATTACCGGTGAAGCCATCGAGATGCTTTGCGCTTACTCCTGGCCGGGCAACGTGCGCGAACTGGCGAACTCCGTACAAAAAGCCCTGATCTTCAACCGGGGAGGCCCTTTATCACTCGAAGACATTGCGCGGGCGAGCAGAATCGCCTCGGACCAGGCGGCCGGAAAGGCCAATTTGCCCGAGGAGGCCATCCGGACCTGGATCCGCAGGGTTCTAAATTCTCCGGATGCCGGTTTAGGTACGTTCGATTCGGCGATGGAGCAGTTTTCGGCCCTGCTCATCTCCGAAGCGCTGAACCTCAACGGCGGGAACAGGTCCCGTGCCGCGAAGATGCTCGGTCTCTCCCGGCCGACTCTCATGGCGAAAATCGAAAAACACCGTATCCGCCTCGAAACTTCGGCCATAAGCGAAGAATAATTCACAATCTCTTTCAGAAACCATGGGCAGATGCAACCGGCTAAGCTGAGGGTCGGGGGGATTCGTACTTTCTCGAACGGTATAGAAAAATGAAGCATTTTTGGCAAATAATTTGCTTCACACGTCTTCGATGAATCAATGCGCGAGTCAGCGACCGGCATGAGTGTTTTTATCGCTCTCTGGCCTTTCAGTCCAAGACAAGATTTTTAATCACGTATGCGCTGACTCACGAGGTCTCAAGATTCCGGTTGCTGGCGTCGAGAACGAACGGGCTGATTCTTATGCCTTCACCGATGATTTTTCTTGTCCCCCGATCACGAGCGACCCGGGTGACCCACTGGTACCCGAAATCAACCTCGGAGTTGTTCCACCAGTCCTGAGGAAAGACCGAAACGATCCCGGTACGGGGATTTACGATCCAGAGGCTCAACTGATCGGCCTCCGGAGCTGAAAGCACGAGCAATTCGTATATGTTCGAAAAAGCATCCGGAAATGCGAAGGAGTGATCTCCCGCCGGTAGCGCGGCAGGTATTACACGTTCAGAGAGCAACTCACCATCGAAGTAGATTGCTGAACCGGTCTTCTTCATCCTCTCGCAAACCCCTCCCACATCGGAAAAAGCGAGAAGCGTGGAAACTTCCAAGATCAAAAAGCGTACATGAGGCGGTGATACGATGTCTTCACTTCGTTGAAGCCGCCAGAGCAGGATGCGGTCGCCAGACAAAGACTGGACATACCAGTGAATATTGAGAACGAGGGAGTGCCTCCCTCGTGTCCGTCGTCAAAACCGTCTTCCCCTCTCGTGAATCTCGGTCGCCTGCGGGACGCCAGACAAGGAGGCCTCGATTGGAATGAATCTCCGTCCCGCGCCGGCAAAGATACCATGGGCTTGGACCCGGTGTAGTATCGGGTACTATACCTGTCCGCTTTCTTTGGAAAAGCTGCATAGCCAACCTCAAAGCGTTTGTCTAAGCCTATCGTGTGAAAACGCATTTAGTTTTCATTGGGAGTCTATGCATCTCTTGATCCGAGACGATAAATAGTCGCCGGGTGGACATTGAACGTCTTGGCAATTTGTTTGGCTGATTTGCCTTCCTCAAAAAGCTGGACGGCCAGCTCCTTTTGTTCTGGGTTGAGCTTTGCGGGCCGGCCAAATCGAACGCCGCGTATTTTTGCCGCCATCCGGCCGGTCGACGTCCGGTCGCGGATAAGGTCCCGTTCAAACTCGGCGATGCCTGCAAAGATGGTGAGAACCATCTTCCCGGCATAGCTGGTTGTATCTGCCCATGGTTCCGAAAGAGATTGGAGACCGGCGCCGGCATTCTTGATCTCTTCAACGATACCAAGCAGGTCCCTGGTCGAGCGGGCCAGCCTGTCAAGCTTCCAGACCACCAAAACGTCGTCTTGCCGCAGATGATCAAGCATCCGCTCCAATTCGGGGCGGTTGCGGTTTTTGCCGGATAGCTTCTCTTGAAAAATGTGTCCGCAGCCTGCGGCTTGGAGAGCCTGCAGTTGAATTTCCGTATTTTGTTCCTCGGTAGATACTCGAGCATAACCTATCTTCATGCGGGCCCTTATGAGCTCAGAATCGTATCGTATTCGGAATGGCTTCCAATCCAAAACCAAAGCAGGCCTTCCGGAACTTCTATGGCAAGCGCTCTATGGTGAAGGCCAACACGCACAGCCCTGTATTTGCCAATCTTTTTAAAGTGCAATGAAGGGTAAGAAGGATCTATCTTAAGCAGTTCGTAGTTGGCATCCGCCAATTCCTGGACCTGTTTTGGCAATCGGTGATAACATGACCAGAAATCAGGGGATGCAAAATGCCTCAAATTTCGCTCGTCTTTCCTGCTTTGTGATCCGCAAGGGCCTTTTGTGCAACCCGGTCAAGTTTGCCGGTCAAGGCATCCTCTTCAATCTGGCTGTCCCATTGATCCGAATCGTAGTCCTTAAACCATTTGCGAAAAGCTGCGAGCTCGCTCGGAGCAAGTTTTCTCACTTCCTGTTCGAGTTCTTGAACTCTTGTCATGTGGCTCCCCTTAATGCGATGTTAGTGTTGCAAAAGATATAGTAAAAACAATCTACTTTTGCAAATAACTTATGCAAAAGATAAGTACTTAAAAAGTCTGGGCCGGAATTTCAAAGCGAAGCATGAGCAAAAGTTACAAGTTTCGCGAAAAGGAACTTGCTAAAAAAGTTCTTCCAAAGGCTGAATTTCTCTTTCGACAAACTGACTGTCGGACTCAGGCACAGGCACAAAGTTGAACTGACCACAAAAGTTCAGATGTCCGAACGGGTAAGGCGATAAGAAGCGGGCATCCTCCTTTGATATCTTCATCCCGCCCTTTATCAGTTGGCGGATAGCCTTTCGTGTGTGCACCGTATCCGAGATGGCGATGCAAAGAATGACCAGATTGAGACAGGAGGCGGCAGAAAGACGCATATCCGGGTCCCCTTCGCGAAAGGTTCCCTGTCTTGCATATCTGAGTTCTTTGGCGAGGTAATTTCGAGACCCGCCCTTGTTCAACCCCTGCAAAATTCCTCTGCAATAATCGGGATCAACGGCCATGTCCAGAAAGATCAGTTTCTTCCATTTTTCCTCTTGTATAAAGTCTGTCGGTGCGTCCTTGGATATGCAACGCTTCCCTTCTTTCTGACGTTTTCGCAAATATTCAACTGCCTCAATAGGGGGATCATCTTTGGCATCGAAAATGACCATCTAAGCACAGGCAAGGCGCATCATCAATGCCAAGACCTAAACGGCTCTTTCTGCCTGAATACGCATGGCGCGTCACCCACCGGTGTCACAAAGAGGGGGCTCCTTCTCAAATTCGCGTGACCGCAGGTCTTGGATCAGTTGGCTGTTTGAAGCCAAAAGGCGCTACGGTCTGCGAGTCTAGAGCTATACGGCCGTCCGAACCAATATCCATACTCCGGGTCGGGACCATGGAAGGGTTCTGTCAAGTGTGTGGGTCCTCCTGCCCGCAACTCGCCCTGTTTTTGCTATTCACTATTCACGATTCACGATCAACTCCTTTTATGCTTTTTGCCGCTTCTACTGCCACTTCTATTGCCGCTTCTCGTTGCCGTTTCTACTGCCGTTTTGCAGGGCAAAATATTTGCTGATAAAATAATTAGAGCGAATTGAGAGATTGAGGAATTTCCCTTATCACTCCTCAGTGAACGGGCGACAGAGTGCGCGTTACGGATTTCCACTCAGTCCTCAGTCCTCACAACACCCGTCCCCGTCCATTGCATTTGGATTGTATTTGCAATAGAACGGGGGCAAGCGTTTCGGGTCGAAAGCAGCTTGTGGCTCGTCGGACAGCCAATGCTGACTCGTGACATTCAGTTTCACAGCGGAATGTCGGCTCTTTGAAAAATGAAATTGATTACAACGGTTTTCCGGGTGAAACACGACATACGCCGTCGCCTTGTATCCGATCCCGAGTCCATGTTCCAATGTGGAAATGATTTGAATATGTTAACGAATACCCGTTTTGCCGCGCGAATAGTTCAAATGGCCCCTGGTAACGCCACTGCTGGGTCTACCCCTGCTCTGTGGGATCAATTAGATGCTCAACATATCCCAGACAGCTCTTAATCTCATCCGATCTCAATTCCAACGTCATGGTTCCCGCGTAGTGAACAGCATGCAATCTTTGAAAGATTTTATGGAAATCGATCTTTCCTTCTCCCACCGGAAGATGGAGATCATCATCGGGCGAAGTACCTCCAAGGTTATCATGCAAATGGATGTGTTTAATCCTGCCAGGACACTTTTCGAGAAAACCAAAACTGGTATTTTCCTTTGTCAGAAGTTCAGCATGTCCCAAATCCAGGGTAAGATTCAGCGATGGGACAGCGGCAAAAACCTTCGCCAGGTGATCGGCATTTTCGCTCAGATTCTCCAGACAAACAGTAATTCCAACGGTGCCGGCCCTGTCTGTCAGCCTTTTGAGAAAGCCAATTTTATAAACAATGGTCTCCTCCGGCACGAATCGAGGGTCCATCCAAAGGTGCAATGTCAATAGCCGCATCTTTAACCGGGACATAATAGAAAGGATGTGGAGCAACTTCGGGAAATAAATCGTCTCCAGGGTATGTACGTTATTGGCATCGCCTTCCCTTGGGCCATGACAAAGGTAGTAGAGACCGGTTTCTTCTGACGTGGCTCGGTACTCATTTTGAAGAAGGTGGAAGTTCGCCGGCTCCGTGATGGTAATCTCCGCGAACTCAAGACCCAGCTTATAGAGAGAAATCACATCATCCGGGCTCCTTGCCGTGCCGCCCAAACGGATTCTTCGACTGATGTCAGAAAGCAAAACAGTCATCATTTAAGCGACTCGATTTCTCATGATTCCCGAGGAGTCAGGTTAGATGTTCGTGGTTGGCGACCGAAGGTTCATCCGGCTTCGTTGTTTTCGCGACAACCAGGTAAAACGCAGGTTCGTCTCTAAACCGAATGACCTCAAAGCCATGCCGCTCAAGCAATCCTCTCGCGGCTTGCTCATCAGGCAGCGCTTCCAGGTGAAAAGGCGTGTGTTTCATCAGTTCCACGATGAAGCTTCTGCCCAGAGGATGACTGATAACCAATCTACCATGTTGCCGCAGCAACCGGTAGATGTTATCCAGGCTTTTTGGTTTATCCATTATATTGGAAAAACAAGCGTTGATGAAGACTACGTCCAGACTGTCGTCCGGAAGCGGCAGGTCCCTGATATCATAACGGTGGACTATGACCCGTGGAAATTTTTCCTTTACCCGCTGAAGCATGTTTTCCGAGAGATCACAAGCATGGATCTCGGCTGGCCCATACTTCAGAATAAAGGTGATAAGAATCCCGGTCCCGGTTCCCACATCCAGAACGCTTTCGCCCGATCGCAGGCCGCTTGCTTTTACGGTGGTTTTCAGTCGCTCCGGCACCCCTTTCGGGAGGGGAGCTTCAAAGAGGTCCACCCTGTCGTTGAAGTACTTTTTTTGCAGTGTGTTTATCTCGTCGATTTGTTCTGGTGTGAGACGATCAGTCATGGCGAGTTCCAACGGTGTCGTTCAGTACCTTCTGGTACTTTCGGTAAATGGACCCATCCTGCCGACACTCAGCGGCAGGATGGGTCCATTTTCGTGGATTCAGGGCGCCCCGGGAGTACATGAAGAACTGTCAGACATTCTAGAATTCCCCCTCCTCGTCAAAAGGTATCAACTCTTCCGGGCGCTTCGTCATCTTTTGGATATCCCCTTGGCTCTGTCTGTTTCCTTTTGGGACACGAGCGCCGCCGTTATTTTTCCGGGCCGCAAACACCTGCGGATGGATTCCGCTGCCCCCGGCCATATCTGCAGTTTTAACGACGTCTGCCTCCCATCTTGCTCCTCGGTGCTCGCTCCTCGCTTGCCGATTTTCACTCAAGCCGCCGACAAGTGACTGCAGCTCACCCACATAAACCTTCAACTGTGCCGCCTGGGCGTTCATCTCCTCAGAGGCGGCAGCAGACTCCTCGGCACTTGCCGAATTGCTTTGGACAACCTTATCAAGCTCTGCGACCGCAGAACTCACCTGCCCGATTCCCTGGGCCTGCTCCTTCGAAGCTGCCGCGATCTCACTTACCAACTCACCCGATTTAGAAATGGTCGTCGCAACGGAATTGAATTCGTTGTTTGTCGTAGCGACCAGCACGGAGCCTTCTTTAACCGTCTTAACTGTCCCCTCGATAAGGTTTGCCGTGTTCTTTGCCGCCTCGGCGGCGCGCATGGCAAGGTTTCTGACCTCGTCGGCCACGACCGCAAACCCTGCCCCGGACTCGCCCGCTCTTGCCGCTTCCACCGCTGCATTGAGGGCAAGCAGGTTAGTCTGGAAGGCTATCTCGTCAATGGTCTTGATGATCTTCTGAGTTTCGAGATTTGCCTTGGTGATCTGGCCCATGGACTCGGTGAGATCCACCATGGACTTGTTAGCTTTACCGACGGCTTGCCTGGCTTCAGTCATCAGTTGATTGGCCTGGGAGGCGTTTTCGGCGTTCTGATTTGTCATGGAGGAAATTTCTTCCAGCGATGCTGTAGTCTCCTCAATTGAAGCCGCCTGCTGCGACGCTCCGTCAGCGAGTTGTTGGCTTGCCGACGAGACCTCAGCGGAGGCTGAGGCGACCTGGTCGGCGCCTTCGATAAGGCCGGCAATGGATTTTCCTAAAGACTTGTTGATCGACTGCGATATCAGGAAACCGACACCGCTGAGGAAGAGAATCCCACCCAGTGATACGGCCAGGCTAATCCGATCGGTCGCCTTGTTGCTGTTTTCGATGATGGCTTTGGAGGATTCGGATATACCTTTTGATTTCTGTTGTATCTGCGCCGCTGTAAGTTGCAGTGTCTTCCTCAAATCGTTATTCTTGCCCCACAGCTCAAAAATGGCGTCCTCGAGCCGGGTGATTTCAATTATTACGGGTACCGAAGCCTGCCACGCCTGAGTGAAATCCTTCATGGTGGAAACTGTTAACCCGATGTTTTTCTTTTTCAGTTCCAGTTTCTTTTCAATGGCCTGCCGGGTTTGCCGGTATTTCGAAGCGTCGCCGAGAAGCAAAAGGTCTTGGATATTCATTATCTTGTCTGAAAAAAGCACCAGGAGGTCGCTCATCTCTTTACGTACCGCGTTCTTATCGAACGCCAGGAATTCACCCCTCATATTTAGCGTGGCCTCTTCCGCTTCTATGATGTCGAGGACCTTTTTCATACTGGAATTGACAGATTCGATTTTGGCGAAGAGGTCGGCCTTGTCTTTGCTCATGTCATTCAGGCCCTTGGCCACATTTTGGAAGACGCTCGCATGTTCTGCTTCCGTCTGGGACATAGCTGCGGCCTCATTGGTTATCCCGGCGCCGACATCGAATGACTTTAACTGGGTGAGGGCCTCATTGAGTCCGCGCCGGTACTCGTCCAGGCCCGACAACTCCTTCGAATCCAGCGTGTTTATGAATTTTTCCTCTCCCATCATAATTTGCAGCATCAGTGTTTCAACCGTCTGGCTATGGTCAAGCACGCTCATGTAGGTATTTTTCTTTACCGCGGAATACTTTGCGAATCCTGAAATAGCGAACACACCCATGACCCCGAGGATTACCAGCATGGAGATTTTGCCGCGAATGGTAAATGATTTGATCCGCCTTATGATTGACATTTGATTTTCTCCTCCAGCGCGTGCCTTGCAACCAGACTCCGCCCCTCCCACCGTGATTGCGGCCCCGGATGCCCGGGGGCTCCATAGGGGAGCGGCCTCAGGTAATTCAGCATCTCCTGAAATCTGTCCACGATAAATTTGAGTGAATAAAAGGGAAACTAATCCTCATACATGCCGGCAGCGACGTATATGGACTGTCCCGGCACCCGGAGCACATAAGTTACTTTACGAGATAGTTTTTCTTCATTGGGCTTCGCCCACATGTATTCAACCCATCCATCGCCCGTGTTACTCGCCACATCGAGGATCTCGGTTACGAACATCTTGCCGTTTGGATCTTTCATCCCCCTCATAGGCTTCCCAACCAGCCCGGGAGCCATAGGGTGCGCCAGCACTTTTCCGTCCAGGTCCGCTGCATACACGTATGAATCTTTCCAGACAAACGGTCCCTTGGCTTCCTGGATCTTGGCCATCGCTGCTTCAACTCCTGCCTCTTTGATTAAAGCGGCGGCCTCTTTGCACTTGGCAACGCATTCGTCCCTGGTGGCCTTCTCCTGCGCGGCTGAAAAGCCAAGACAGAATACAAACAGGAAAACAAAACCGGCTAAAACTTGAGTTGCTCTTTTCATTTTTGTATTATCCTCGCCAAAACATTTCTTGCGAACAAGCTAATCTTCATAAATACCGGCAGCCACATATATGGACTGTCCCGGTACCCGGAGTACATAAGTTACTTTATGAGATAGTTTTTCTTCATGGGGCTTCGCCCACATATATTCAATCCAGCCCTCGCCCTGATTCTTCGCCACTTCGAGGAGCTCACTTACGAACATCTTGCCGTTTGGGTCTTTCATCCCCCTCATGTTACTCCCAACCATCTTGGGGGACATCGGGTGAGCCAACGATACCCCATCCAGATCTCCTGCATACACGTATGAATCTTTCCAGACAAACGGCCCCTTTGGGTCCTGGATTTTGGCCAGCGCTGCTTCAACCCCGACCTCCTTGATTAAAGCGGCGGCCTCTTTGCATTTGGCAACGCATTCGTCCCTGGTGGCTTTTTCCTGTGCGGCTGAAAGGCCTAGACAGAACATAAACAGGAAAGCAAAACCGGCCAAAACTTGAGCTGTTTTTTTCATTTTTGGCTTTCTCCTTAGCAAAACTTTTGTTGTGAAGTAGCTAATCTTCATAAATACCGGCAGCTACGTACATCGATTGCCCCGGCACACGATAGACGAAAGCCGCTTTACGAGAAGGCGTTTGTTCGTTGGGCTTCGGCCACAAGTATTCGACCCAGCCCTCGCCCGAATTATTTGCCACTTCGACGATCTCAGAGCCGAACATCTTGCCGTTTGGGTCTTTCAACCCCCTCAAAGCCTTCCCAACCAGCCCGGGAGCCATCGGGTGGGCGAGCATTTTGCCATCCAGTTCCGCTGCATACACGTATGAATCTTTCCAGACAAACGGCCCCTTGGGGTCCTGGATTTTGGCCATCGCTGCTTCTACCCCGACCTCCTTGATCAAAGCCGCAGCCTCTTTACACTTGGCGACGGCTTCCTCCCTGGTGGCGTTCTGTTGCGCAACTGCAAATCCAAGGCAAAAAACAAACAGGAAACCAACACACGCCAAAATCAATCCCGCTCTTCTCATTTCTCCCTCCTCTTATCGTTCAAAATCGCTGTTCTCCGAGACTCATTGGTCCCTCAGTTTTCATATCGGAAACCCTTTGGAGATTCTTGAACTGTTTTTATTCCTGAGTGAGATATGAGGGATTAATTCCTGAATGCCTTTGTCCATACACATTCCTGATAATCCTGACACTCCTGTCTGAGCTTGCTCCTCATTGCTTTTACACTTTGTAAAAAAGGCTGACACTTTACCCGATGATTCTGAGGTCATCCAAAAGGGATGTTCTTTAATTATGTAGGTAAATCATACTGTTATTCAATCTATTCATAATGACGCTCTATGGCATGCAAGTTGCCAATCTCCTCGAGGGCTGAATTCCGCCCTGTGTTATCGTTTCGGATTGAGTTCCATTTGCAAAAGGTCAAAAGGAGGTTTCTCCCAATGAGTGGTCCAAGGCAGGTTTACGAGTTCCTTAAGGCTTCGTCCATTGCGCATGCGCAGTGGGACTTAGAGGTTTCGACATCGATCATCAAGAGCCGCAAAAAGCTTATCGTATTGTTTTTGCTGTCCATGCCCATCCTGGTCGTATCGGTGCTATACGCGGCCCCGCTGCTGGGAGGCAAAGAAGCTTACGCTCCCTCGTTCTATTCGACAAACATATTTCTTGTTTCGATAGCCATTGGTCTTGCCGCCGGGCTTATCACCGGATGCATAGGCGCGGGCGGCGGATTCGTCATTACCCCGGCCCTCATGGCTGCGGGCGTAAAGGGTATTCTGGCAGTGGGAACAGACATGTTTCACATCTTCGCCAAAGCCATCATGGGCACGGCCGTTCATAAGAAGCTCGGCAACGTGTCCTGGAAACTCGCGATGGCGTTTCTGGTTGGGTCCGGAGGGGGCACCTTCGTGGGCGGCTTCCTGAACAGATTCTTCTACAGAATAAACCCGATTCTGAGTGATGCTTTCATCAGTTCCATATACTCCGTCATTCTCGGTTTCCTCGGTTTCTACGCGCTGTTCGACTTCTTGAAGTTACGCAAAGGCAGCACCGGTGGAGATGCGCACGGTTCAGGATCTTCCGGCACCCCCAATATTGCGGTCAAACTGCAGGCGATCAAGGTTCCGCCCATGATTCCCTTCGATGAGGACTTCGTGCCGGGCGGCAAGAAGATCTCCTGGCTCGTTGTCGCGGCGGGCGGTTTGGTTGTTGGTATCCTTGCCACGCTTATGGGCGCCGGCGGCGGATTCGTAACCTTTCCCATGTTTGTTTATGTATTTGGGGTTTCCTCGATGACGACAGTCGGCACCGATATTTTTCAGATCATCTTCACGGCCGGTCTTGGGGCTATAGGACAGTATGCGATTTACGGGTACGTATTCTACTCTCTGGCGATGGGAATGCTTATCGGTTCACTCATTGGTATCCAGGTCGGAGCACTGACCACCAAGGTCGTAAAGGGCATTCACATCCGCGGCTTTTATGCTGTATCCATACTCGCGGGTTTCGTAAACCGTGTCGCAACGCTTCCCAGGAAGATGGTCGAACTTGAAGTCGTGAACATCCCTAAGTCGATTACTTCCAACATGGAGTTCGTCGGAAATATCCTCTTCTGGATCGTAATGGTAGTCTTCGGGCTCTGGGTTTTTGCTAAGTTCTTCAGCAACATCGGGGCTCTGAGAGAAGAGATGAAGGTGGATAAGATTGGCGTCAAACCGGCAACTGCTCAATAAAGCTGATATAGAGGAGATATCGAAATGTTGGTACGACATAAAAAAACAATGACTATTGGCGCGTTGCTGGCATTGAGCTTCATCGGGATACTGATACTGATCTTTTCGCCGGTATTCGGCGAGGGAAAAAATGGGCTGCAATATTCCGATGCGTTCTTTAACAAACTGGCCAAAGGTTCCTCGTACTTCGTCCCGCAACTCACAGCGAGCCTGAAGGAGGTGCAGGGAAAGAGTTTTGGCGGGATAACCATCAAGATGGAAAACGCCGACGCGGCTTCCAAGGCTGCAAAGATCATGACCGGGGTTGACATCAATGTGACTGTAAAGGGCAATGAGCTTACCATCAATGGCGACTTGGCCAAGGCGCTCGGTAATGTTTTGGAGGATGCCAGCGCCATGTACTACAACAAGGGCAGCGAAATCTCCAAGAAGTATGGGATGGACGAAAGAGAGGTAATGTCCACTTGGTGGGGAGTTCTGAACAGGACGGTCAAGGAATTCCGGAAAACTAACAAGGTTGAGCAGGCGGATGTAATACTCAACGTGATGACAAAGGGTATCGAGCCCGCATTCAATTTCTACAAGATTGAACCTCAGAAAGTATCGGATAAGAGCCTGACGGTAATCGGCTTGTTGACCTTTTACATTGTCTATACCGTGTGGTGGGGCTACGCAATCTTCTATCTTTTCGACGGCCTCGGCCTTAGCATGCAAAAGGCCAAGGTAAAGCGGGAAGTATAAGGGCAGGGATATTCACTAACTGCATTCCCGGTTTCCACGGGTGCTAAAATATGAAAAAGATCTTTACAATATTGGTCGCAGACAAAAACAGGAACGTGCGTGATTTTCTTCGCCGCGAACTTTCGGCTGAAGGTTACAATGTTGCGGTCGCAAGGGATGGCGGCGAGATTCTTGCCGAAATAGATCGCGAGGATGGGGTGGATCTGCTGGTGTTTGACCTCGAAACGCCGGATGCCGACAGCTCGAAGATCTTTGAGAAAAGCCAGAATCGCCGGCCCCCTTTGCCCGTTGTAATCCATACTTTCCTGACCGAGGAATCCGAGCGGGATTTTAGCTTGAACAAAGGGGAAATCTACATCGAAAAGAGCGGCAATATAGAACACCTTAAGACAGCCATCGCCGATATGCTCAATAGATTTTACCCGGACCAGTCTCTTAATGCCGGACCGGCCGACGAGGCACGGTAGCTGGTCTCCATCCCGGAACGTGAGTGCCAATGGTGAAGTTTGAAGGTGCATTTTTCACCCTTCACTCCCCACCCTTCACATTGTCGACTCTTCAAGATATTCCTTTCTAAATTCCCGCTTATTGGCAATAATAACCTATAGGATCGTGCCCTTCCCGTAACCCGGTGCCACTCCTGGACGAGCGGAGGGACCGCTGCCATGACAGGCATCGCCTGAGGTTCCCGTTTCTATTTTTGGAGGCTGTGCAGGTGGAAAATTTAAGCGTTCTGATTGTGGATGACGAAGTCGAATTCCTGGAGACTCTGGTCAAAAGACTCAGGAAAAGAAAACTGGACGTAAATGGCGTCACTAGCGGTGAAGCGGCTCTGGAACAATTGCAGAAAACCCTCGTCGACATCGTCGTGCTGGACGTAAAAATGCCCGGTATGAACGGTCTTGATACCTTACGCGAAATAAAGAAAAAATACAGTCTGCTCGAAGTTATCATGCTTACGGGCCATGCGAATATGGAAGTGGCCATCGAAGGGATGGACTGCGGCGCGTTTGACTATCTTATGAAACCGATCGAAATCGACGAACTGCTGTATAAAATACAGGACGCCTATAAAAGAAAAAGGCTCAATGAAAAAGCCGGAATCGAGGAAACACGGGGCGCATCCGGTTGACGAACTGTTAAACGTTTCAGGACCACGGACTGGTGAATGCATTTAATAAAAGAATGGCTGCAAAAACTTGGAACGGGGAGAAGGCAGAAGGCGCTTACACCATTTGACGCCGAAGCTCTCCGCACCGCCTTCCAGACCAGGTATCATAATTTCAAGCTGCTCCTTGGCGCCAATAACAAAGCCCTCCAGATAATGTCTGAGCTTGAGGAGGTCCGTAAAGGCGACACGCCGTTCGGAATGTCCTTTATTCGGACCAACTGCACCGCTGTCTCCGTCAACGTCTTCCGCATGGTGCAGTGCATGGATCAACTGGCGCCCGGCAAATATAGCGACCTATTCGAGAGATTCAGGTCGATTCAGGTTAGCATCGCCGACATTTTGTCCGAAAAAAGAGAAACGAGCGACGGTCCGCTGATCATTTCTCTTCGAGACGTTGATAAAACAAGGTCTGATGAGGCCGGCAACAAGATGGCGAACCTCGGCGAAATTCACAATCGCCTTGGTATAAAGGTTCCCAATGGCTTTGTAATTTCCTCCCGGGCGTTTCGCGAATTCATTCGCGCCGGCGACCTTCAGGCTGAGATAGACCGCCTTATGCAGTCATCAGCGGCCGAAGAAATTGACCAACTGTTTGAGCTTAGCGCACAAATCCAACAACTGATCACCCGGACCGGTATGCCCTCCGTGCTGGAAACAGCTATTTTAAGTGCCTACGCCGAACTTGAAAGAGAAGAAGGGCAGGGGATCAAAGTCTCGCTTCGCAGCAGCGCACTTGGCGAAGATTCCGCGCAAGTCTCCTTTGCCGGCCAGTACCTCTCGGAATTGAATGTCAGCGCCGATAACCTCATCCACGCTTACAAGGAAATAGCGGCAAGCAAGTACAGCCTGCAGGCGATTACCTACCGGTTGAACAGGGGAATCCGCGACGAAGACGTCGACATGTGCGTGGGGTGCATGTCCATGGTTAACGCTGTGGCAGGTGGTGTTATTTATTCGAAAAATCCTCTTGAAGCGCGCGATGATCGGATTTTTATTCACTCAGTATTTGGCTTGCCCAAAGCGGTGGTGGACGGCAGCGTTGCGGCCGATCTTTTAATCGTCTCCAGAAATCACCCGCCTCAGATCGTCAAAAAACACATCGCGGAGAAGCAGCAGAAGTTTGTCTGCTATCCTGACGAGGGTGTCTGCAAGCTTGAAATCGTCGGCGGCGAGGGTTTCCTGGCTTCCATCGCCGATCATACTGCGGTTGAGCTTGCGCACATCGCCCTCCGGATAGAAGATCATTACGGGGTTGCACAGGATATCGAGTGGGCGTTAGACGACAAAGGGGAGATAGTAATTCTTCAGTGCCGTCCTTTGAGGCAGGGGACAGCGCTCACTGAGCGCGGGCAGAATGAGTGCGTCATCCCTGATTGTGAAGCGATCGTTTCGGGTGGTCTTACTGCAAGTCCCGGAGCCGGGTTTGGGCCGGTTTTTGTGGTCAGGAAAGAGGGCGAGGCCCTTCGTTTTCCCAGGGGAGCAGTCCTTGTTGTAAAACAGGCGCTGCCCAGGTGGGCCGCTTTGCTCGGCCGCGCCTCCGCCCTTGTCGCCGAACAGGGGACCGAAGCCGGACATCTTGCCAATGTGGCCAGAGAATTTGGCGTGCCGGCAATCGTGGGACTTGAGGGCGCAACTGCTTTGCTCAAAAACGCTCAGCCCGTCACGGTCGATGCGGACGGCTTAAGAGTCTGCAAAGGAAAAATCGAAATCTTGCTCCAGGGTAAGGAACCATGCAAAGGCCTTATGGACGGCTCCCCGGTTTTGGACATCCTGAAAAGGGTATCCGAGAAAATAATCCCTCTGCATCTGCTAGACCCTGACGCAACGGATTTTAAACCTTCTCAATGCCGGAGTTTTCACGATATAACCAGATTCTGCCATGAGAAATCCGTCCTGGAGATGTTTAGCTTCGGGAAAGATCACCATTTTTCGCAAAGGGCAAGCAAGCAGTTGGTGTGTCGCGGGGTTCCCATGCAATGGTGGGTGCTCAACCTTGACGACGGGTTCAGGGATGACGTGCCGGGCAAGTTCGTGGACATGAACAATATCGCCTCGATCCCTATGCTTGCACTTTGGGAAGGGATTGTCGCCGTGCCGTGGGTGGGGCCTCCGCCTGTGAATTCCAAGGGTTTCATGTCGATCCTCATGGAAGCCAGCTCTAATCCGTCGCTCGACCCTTCCATGCCTTCCCCTTATTCGAACCGTAATTATTTTATGATATCGAAGCATTTTTGCAGCCTCAGTTCCCGGTTTGGTTTTCATTTCGCAAACATCGAGGCCCTTATCGGTGAAAGGGCGGGCGAGAACTACGTCAGTTTCACTTTTAAAGGCGGGGCTGCCGACCAGGGCAGGCGTGTGCGCCGCGCACGCTTTGTGGGCGATATCCTCGAAGAGTTCGAGTTTAGGAGTGACGTAAGGGACGATGGTGTGACGGCGCGACTGGAAGGCTACGATGAAGAGGTGATGAAGGAAAAGCTCAATATCCTTGGATACCTGCTCATGCACACTCGCCAGATTGACATGATCATGTTTGATGACGCCTCATGTTTGCAACTCAAAAGCAAAATGCTTGCCGATATTTCGTCCGTCATAGTCTCGAAGTCCGGAGAGCCCGTCGCTCTGAATTGAATCATCCGCGCACCGCCGCATGTGCCGCGGTTCTTAAATAACCGACATAGAAAGGACGCCAAATGAATGGTTCAGCGCGGGACAGAATACTCGTCACAAACGATGGATCCGAATACTTTCTGTCGAAGGTCCGCTACGTATCTTCCATCCTGGATCCGGATCGGTTCGAAGTGGTCCTGTTTCATGTTGTCACCAAGTTCCCCGAATCATTCATCGACGTCGAAAAAGGAATTCCTGCGTACCACTATGAAATAGTGAGCGTAGAAATCTGGGAGAAGCAACAGGAGAAAGCAATCCGGGAGTCCATGGAAAAAGCTCAGACGGTCCTGATGGACGCCGGATTCCCAAAAGAAGCGGTCACAGTGAGAATCGAGGACAGAAAGATCGGGACCGCCCGAGATATCGCCGCTGAATCCCGAAACGGGTATAAGGCGCTAGTGGTCGGGCGGAGGGGCCTTAGCGATCTCAAGGACTTTATGCTCGGCTCCGTCGCCGAGCACATTCTGGGGATTGTATCCATCCCCGTGTGGATTGTGGGGGGAGAAAGCCCGTCGGGAAAGTTCCTCTCATGTCTGGACGGCTCCGAAGGGTCGATGCTCGCCTTGAACCATCTTGGCGACGTCCTGGACACCTCGAAAAATTTCGAAATCACCCTGTTCCATGCGATTCCCAGTTTCCACGGTTTCAGGAATTTCATGCGCGAAATTTTTTCTTCGAAAGGGGATAAGGCAACCATCGAAAAAATCCACGCAGAATTGGACAAAGCTGCGGGACTCATGGAACCATCGTTTGATAAAGCGAGGGCCGCTCTGATCTCCCATGGAGTGGATCCTGCCCGAATTCATCAGAAGATCGCACAGGGCGAAAGCAATACTGCCCATACTATTATGGAAGAAGCTGAAAAAGGCGGATACGATACCATCCTTGTCGGAAGAAGGGGCCTTTCCAGGGTCGAGGAATTCGTCATGGGGCGAATCAGCAACCGGGTGATCCACATGGCGAAGGACAAGACTGTTTGGGTCGTCTGCTAGCTGCTTTGAAACCCCTCTTTCACTCAATTGTCATAATCGTGAGCATTGTGCCCGGAAGCGCGTGATCGAATGCAGGTATCTGCGCGATATCGAGATAGAATTTATCTTGCACGCGGGATTCGTTCTTGGTAAGTTATAAAAGGGCAGTTGTAACCTTTGCTCTTTGCCTTAAAATGTCGATATTTCGTGGTACTTTCCCGACCTTGTTCGTAAGTCAAGGGACCGGGAAGCCCGGAATTTGAACAGAAGATTTTCCTTCAGAGGAGGGGTCTGTTCTTTTTTCGGGCTTTTTTTATTTGGGAGATCCAGTAACGTGGCTTGAGGCGAATTAAACAGGGACGCTAAATTAGTTCATTCTAATTAATCAAATTATGGAGGAAAAGATGAGAGGTTCGAGACTTGTCGTACTTGCCTGCGTTTTGCTTTGTGCCTTTGCATTCGCCGGTTTCGCTCATTCGGCCCAGACAGAAACTCCCGGAAAAGTTGTGCTCAGTCCCAAAGATCCGACCGTTACCATAGGGAAGACACTGACACAGGATTTCACAGCAACCGTTTATGATACGAAGGGCGCTAAAATCGCGACACATGTGGACTTGACGTGGACTCTCGACGCGGCAGCTACCACCGCCGGCTTCTCGATCGACCAAAACGGAGTGCTGTCAGTGCCGCCCGACAACGCATCACCAGGCACATTCGCTAAAGCAGTTACGGCGGCGGTTACTGCAACACCGAACGTTTCCGGTACGGCCGGCTTCAGTGCGATCGATACTCCTTTCACCGGGGGTGTTTTTATTGGAACACTCACTTGCAATATGGGGGTGTGCAACAGCCTCATTGACGATTATTTAGCGATCGATGCGCTCCCAAGCTCGTTTGCCGGCTTGATTATCGACAACACACCGGGGACGATTGGTTACATCCAGTTTAACGGGAGCATTCACAAGGAAACCAGCGTCAGCGCGAGTTTCAAGAATACCGCCGATAACTCAACCATCACACTGACAGGCACGCTCAGCTATCCAGACGGAATTGCATCAGTCATGTCAGGAAAATGGTCATCGACCGACGAGACCAGCGGCGTCTGGACGACCACTCTGGCCACAACGCCGGGCGCCGGAGGTAAAGTGGGCACTTGGGAGATTACTGCAACCAAGTCACCGAAAGCTGCGGGGCTTACCGGTCCATTTGCCGCCATCTTCGAGGACGACGGCACTACCGTGGCTGCCGTCGCACTGACAAAAGTAAACGGCCAGTTGCTCAATGGGATATCGGTTCCCGGCACCTGGAACAGCGACGATGTAATTTTCCCCTCCTTTGCTGAAGGCGGCTCAGCCACCAACGCCTCCACTAACGCGACCGGGGCCTATGTACTTGCACACAAAGCGGCAACCGGGAATATGCTCAGTGCCGGCAGTAATATCGTGGGCACCTGGAAGCTTAGTGATATTAAGTAATTCAACCAAGCCGTCATGTTGAGATATCGCAATCCTCGAACCCGCTACCCTTCTCGTGGCCGGTTCAAGTTCACAGGGCGGCTCATTCGGTAAGAAACACAACGTTAGTTAGCCAGCCTGCCGTGCGTGTTTAAAGGCAGGGCCGGTTTTAAATGGCCCTGCCTGTCCGTTTTTTTAGACTCATCCTCATTAAGCAGGCTTTTCGGGGAAAAGCAGGCCCGGACGTCGTAATCCAAGGCCCGATTCCCTTTCTACATTCCAATTGGTTCGATGTTGGAATGAATGAAAGAGGCGAGTGCCGACATCTGTCCCTGGGATAAATCGCCAAATTGAAAACCGGATCGATAACCTTCTCTTTGCTCCTGTTCGTAAACTAATCGGGCGGGAATCTCGAACGTCGGCCCTTCAGAGTGCTCATGGCCCATCAGGATAAGCTCGGCTTTACCCAGAGACATTGCGATTTCATCTTTATGCCTGAGCGCCAGTCCGTTTTCGGATATATCTATAATCTGCCCGACAATTACTTTAAGTGTTCCCGGCAAGGGCAGCACCGCAAGCATTCCATCTTTCATCTTATGCCGGACATGTCGTCTGACTTCGCGATGCATTATCCAACCTCCTCCTTAACCGTGGAATTTGAGCCGGTACAGTACCTCAGCGACTTTTGAAGTTGATCCCGACGTCTTATATGCTGTCGTTTTTATAATCGGACTATTCGGCAGGAATCATAAGTAAAATTGTGCATATGCGTATAGGCCCTTCCGATGAAAACCTCTTCTATCTTGCCGGAACATTGAGCCCGACCGTGGACCTCCGCTGCGGGACACATGTTCCCTGATAAGGGAAACGAAGAAGGGGAGTGCAGTTGCACTCCCCTTCTTTTAAGAATTGAGAATTGTTGAAGCCCACCCATTACTCGTTCATGGCATACTCACCATTCAAAACGGAAACATACTTTTCCCACACCTTGTTGTACTGCTCGGGGTTCGGTACAGCCTTGATGAGCATGATCTTGGCACAGTATTCGCGCTGGGCGTCCTTGGAACTGTGGTTGCCGTAGATCTGCAGGGAGAAATGGGCAAAGTCACGCACCATGAAGTCGAAGATCTGGTTGATGATGTCCGGGTCCACCTTGTCGAACTTGGCCTGCTCCAGGATAAGCTGGCCGTACACCACGATGGAGAACATCTCGCCCACCGGCAGGGACCACGAAGGATCCATGTCCTGGGCCTTGTCCGGACCGGCCTTTTCCAGCATCTCCTTGAAAATTCCGATCTGCTTGATGAAGGTGGCCACGTTCGGCAGGCCCTTGTTGGCCTCGAACACGGGCTTGTAGTCGTGGAACTGGACCGAGCCCAGACCCTTGGCGGGGCCCTGGTTGAACAGGAACGAGTCGTCCTTCAGTGAGAAGTCGGGCGATACCGGGGCGTACTCGGCCGGGTGAAGAAGTAGTTCTTCATGAACTTGCGGATGAGCTGCACGTTCACGTGCACCGTGCCCTCCAGCTTGGAGGGGCCGCGCACGTCGGCGGCGGCCATATGGAAGTAGGTGTCCTTCTCAAAGCCCTTGGCAGCGATCACGTCCCAGAGCAGGTTGACCACCTCTTCGGACTGCAGGGTTACCTTCATCTTGCTGGTGGGGTTATAGAGCAGGTAGCGGCGGTCATTCTCTCCTGCGCTCCTGAAGTAGTCGGTGGAGCGGCGCTGGTACATCTTCATGGCAACGAGTCTGAGCCAGGCATCCATGAAGTTCTTGCGCACATGCGGCATATCCGTAACTTTCACGCCGTAGAGTATGCGGTTGGAAGCGTGCGTGATGGCCTCGTAGAAGCAATGCTCGGCAATACCGATGGAGGCCGGGCCGATGTTGAACTTGCCTATGTTCACTGTGTTCAGAGCTGAATCCCAGGCATGGGAACCGCGGGAGAGGACGTCGTCTTTGGTTATGGGGTAGTCGTGCAGCGCGAAGTTGGATACATATTCCTGGTGGGAGATGACGTTTTTCTTCAGCTCATAGGCCTTGTGGCGATAATTTGTGGCAAAGAAGGTAAAATCATCCGTGCCGTCCTTGACCTTGCCCAAGGTGGAAACCATCTCGGCCTCGTTGCCGTTGCCGATGTAGTATTTCTCACCGTTGGCTATAAACGTACCGTCACCTTTGGGGGTCAGCGTAGTCTCAGTGGAGTATATGTCAGCGCCGTGAGTACGCTCGGAAAGTCCGTATGCGAAAATGGCGCCCCCCTTGAGCAACTGTGCGGCCTTCTTCCTGGCCTCCTCGTTGGAGCTCATCCAGATGGGGCCCAGGCCCAGGATTGTGACCTGGAAGCAGTACCAGTACCCCAGCCCATAGAAGGCCAGAAGCTCCGAGTACTCGCTGTTGCGTGTCGTGTCCCAACGGACATCCAGGTCACCCTCGGCATACTGTTTGGGGGTGAGAAGCTTAAAAAAGATCCGCTCCCTGCCAATGAAGTCGATGAACTCCCGGTACCAGACCTTCTTGTTGAAGTCTTCGAGCAGTCTCTGTTTGCCCATATTCTCAAAGAAGGCAATGGTTTTGTCCATGATGGCCTTTGATCCCTCGTCGGCCATAAGGCTCTTGTACTTCTTCGGCTGGATCAGATAGTTCATTTGATTTTCCTTTCCATCTTGGCGGCGTCAGCTTGATTGCTCATGAAAATGACCTACAGCGAGGGATTGCGCGAACGATTTACCCTCAATAATGCACCAGGTCGAGCCCTATGCATCCAAACTGGATTTTCGAGTCAGATTCTGCCCGAAAAAACTTCTTGAACAATGATATATGCGCTGCTAAACCCCTATCTGGTTTAGCTTTTGAGATAAAGAGATGAAGCTGGTTGGAAGTTATGATACACCCAGTAACTATATAACAATAAACGAAAAAAAAGCCTCGTAGAACGAGGCTGGAATTGGCGGAAGCGCATGGGAATCGAACCCACCTGAGAACGCCTTCACGCCCTCACACCGGATTTGAAGTCCGGGAGCCCCACCAGTGAGCTTGGCGCTTCCAAAGCGGTGAATATAAACTGCTGCAAAGGGTTTGGCAATCCGGATTTATTTACCAAATCCAATGACCGCAGGGTCTAAACCGTCACCAGTTCGTATTCCCTGGACCCCATCCCAAGTTCCGATGCGTAGGTTAACTGGTGCTCCCAGTCAATGTGCGGATAAACGGCCCTGATCTTGTCGGCGCACGGCATCGCGATTCCCTTGAGACATGAGGATTCGAGATGAGGTTGGCTGTTTACCAAGTCTGCACATGCCTGGTCTATCGCAACGGGGTCCACTGAAGCTGTGATGCCTATATCTCCGACAATCGGAGCATCTGCAAAGGGATAACAGTCGCATGCCGGAGAAATCTGGGTAAGAAAATTGACGAAAAGCGAGCGCTTTTCCTTTCCCTTGAGTGCCCCTGCAGTATATTCGACCATCTTTTCCATGAACTTGGGCAGGTCCTTTTCCCACTTAATGCTGAGAGCGTCCTGCGGGCAGGCGTGAATGCACCGCGCGCAACCGACGCACAGTTCCTGGTCGATCCGCATGACCTTGGTGACACCGGCCCCGGCGGCCGGGACATCCGGCGGCCTTTCGACAAGGGCTATGGCGCCCTGGGCGCATTGATCAAGGCAAACCCCGCAGCCGATGCACTTCTGGGAAATTACTTCTGGGGCAACCTCGGAATGCTGGGCCATTTTGCCTTTCCGTGAAGCCGTTCCCATTCCGACGTTTTTTATTGCGCCGCCGAAGCCTGTCGCTTCGTGCAGTTTGAAGTGGGCAAGCGAGACCAAAGAATCGGCGCGAACCACTGCTGAGCCGATATACACCTGTTCGAAGTGCTTCAGGTTGACCTGCACTGCTGCCTCGTCGTGTCCGTCGATGCCGTCGGCAATGATAAGGGGAGCGCCTATAACCGAGTAAGCAAATCCGTTCAAAACGGCCGTATTCAAGTGGTCCACCGCATTGCCGCGTGTGCCGGGGTAAAGTGTCCCCGAATCGGTAATAAACGGCCTGGCGCCTGCTTCCAGAAGCGCATCCACCACGGGACGAACGAGCAGAGGCCGGATAAAGGCAGTGTTTCCTCTTTCGCCGAAGTGGACCTTGACCGCTGTGAGCCCCTTTTGCCTAACAATTTTTTCCAACCCGGCGGCCTGCGCCAAAAGCTTAATTTTTGTCAACAGGCTGTTTTCAAATCCTGCACGCAAATTTGTAAAATAGACCGGGCTCGCCATCACAAACCTCTTTTCTGATACTTAAGCTTCTGTGGCCACAGCCGAGCAATCTCGACGCTCTCCCTGACCTGTCCCTGACCAGAGGCGTGGCGGTCCCACCGCCTCAGCCTCCGACGGGCGCGAGTAAAACGGCAATGATCCCTGCGAGGAAAATCCCATCGAAGGTTCCAGCCCCGCCGATAGACGCCACGGGAGCGCGCATATATTTCAGTTCATCCAGGTGAAGAATGTCGGCTCCGATTAGTGTACCCAATGTGCCTGCGACGTATGCCGTCGGCGCGGCAAAACCATAATCGAATATCATGGCTGCAACTGCGGCGGCCAGGGGTGGAATCAGCCACGGAACAGCGATTCCAACACCGCTGACCGGACGCGCGTTCTGATAAACGACGTAACTGACAGCGGCAAGAGCGAGCATCATTCGGATCGGATGAGGCGAGTTGATTAAAAGGTACAGCGAAAGAAGAGCAGGAATTACTGCGCCTCCTACGTTTATCGCCAGCACCATTTCATTTGGCCGTTCTGAACGCGGAGGATGGAAACGCATTCCGAAAAAAGAGATGGTTTTCCAGTCGTCGACATCCTGTTCGAGCGGGATCCTGCGCAGTGGAATGTTGATCATACTGCCCACAATGCACAGGAACAACAGCGTAAAAAGATACTCGGGCGGGATGCCGATTTTGCTGAACGCCCATGAAAAAAGACCGAATTGGATCAGCCCGAAAGCCAACAGAAGCAGAAATATGAATATGAACGCAAAAAAAATCAGAAAAGGTGGATAAAACATCTGACCATCCTCTCAAACGGCCCGCAGTCAGGTTCCGGAGCTGTTTTATTCTTTATATGCGCCGGGCTGAATAAACGGCCCGTATTCCTGCCTGAGATCCTGCAGTTTCTGTATGGTCGATCTCCATATATCGTAGTACTCTTCCGGGCAATCGGGCGCAATGCGTTTGTAGAAGCGGATGGCACGGGATAATTTGGCTGTCCATGCATCGATCCGGAATTTGAAGAGTTCCTGGTAGAGTTCGTTTGAAAAGTCTTCCTGGAAGATCTCCTGAAATAAAGTTTTGAGGTCCTCATACTTCGGAATGAATCCAAGCGGGGTCCGGTAAGCGTCAACTTCGTTGTAGATTCGCTGCTCAGCCCAATGCAGCCAGACTTTCTTGGCAAGTTTGTGAGTCAGGAAATGTCCATTTGTGTCTCTTAGAAAGTAGTTGACGGCATAGATTCTCGGGACTTGCTTGATGCCCTCGACAAATCGAATATTGTTCCCGATATACTGGCCTATCGGGTAGCTGATGAAATCAAGGTTCGCCATCGGCTGAGGAGCGAGCACACCTTCTTGTCCGATAGTCGCCGAGGTTGTCTCGGATTCCAGAGTACATGCTTTCAGGATAATTCCGCTCTTCCAGTCCGCTGCTTCTTCTATGGGGACAGAAGTGTCGCTGTCCCTGCCCCCATAGATAATGCCTCTGACCGGTACGCCATTTTTGTCGTTGAAAGCCGGGTCGATGTTTTCGAGATATCCAAGCCTTAGTGTATAGCGGGCGTTACTGTGGGCAAAAGGAATGGGATTGCCCTGCTCGTCCGTTTTATCCTCCCGCCATTCTCCCGAAAAACTCCAGCCGCGTCTTGGGTGATCTACCCCCATGCCCAACCAGTAAGGTTCATTGTCCGGACCCGTGAGAACGTTTGAAAAGATTATTTCTAGTCCGGGGGTCTGAAGGGTCTTGAAAATAAGGGGATCATCTAGAGCATTTACGTCTTTTATGATCCCGAAAATGCCGTTTTCGACATTAACGGCTCTAAACTCACCTTCTATATTGCGGAAATAGGCGATGTCGTCCCCGATTATCTTTTCGCCAGGCAGCATCGCGGTCGCAGTCTTTCCGCAGGCTGACGGAAAAGCGCCGCAAAATCGAGTCACTCGGCCTTTTTTCTCATTCTGGACAGACATGACGAACATGTGCTCGCATAGCCAGCCCTCGGTCCCGGCGAGTTTGATTGCCAGGCGCATGGCGTGCTTTTTCAACCCCACGCTATTTCCAGCATACTGATTATTTGTGGAAAGAACTATGTAGTCCTCCATATCCTGGTAAATCCGCCGCTTGTCGAGGTCTGTGCAGTTACCGTTCTCATCGAGGCGACCCGCGCTGTGCACGAACCGGAAAAATTTGTCCTTGGACGCCATCTGGCGGAAGTGCTCATATCCTCGCCGGTAGAGCAGTTCTTCGGAATGACAAACATAGAAGGAATCGGTCATCTGAGCGCATGCTATTGAAAACGGGCTGTGGGTCGGGCCTTCGCAACTCAGTTTTATGACCGCCTGTTTGCCTTTCATTATGCCTTTGAGAATGTCGCGTACTTCTGCCAGACCCTCCTCTCTCTCCTTGGCCAGGAGTGCGCTCATCAGCGGCACAAGTTCCTTTCTCACCAGGTTCTTTGTGGCTCCGGGCGCTCGACCCTGGTCGTTAAAACCATCGTAATGAATTGTCTGGCCCTCTTTTGTCAGGGGTTTTTCCTCTTTGAGTTCCAGTGATTTTTTCCGGAGAAATTCGGCATCTGTGTCACTATCGTCACACATGTAGACGGAATCGGGTTCGCATAGCTCGGTGTACTCTCCTGCGAACTCGAACAGCTTTAAGTTATCGAGTTCGACGAGTTTGCGGTAACCTTCGGCGGACATTTTGTTTTTCAAAAGCGGCGCATAACGGTTATTATCGAGAGATGACATGTTGGGTATTCCTTCTGGCTGATAGGTGGCGTTCAACCGGATGAACAGGGTAGAGACTGCATCCGGACAATGTGACTGAAACAGGTCTTAATATATATCCCCAAATTCTTTAACGCTCTAAGTGCAGGTACATAAAAACCGCCTCGAAAAGAGTCGTAAAACCGGGCCGTTCAGAGGTGTTGAACTCTGTTTGCGGGGCATCGCCGCCGCGGCAGATCCGAATTCCGGGACACCCGGCGTTTTCGGCGGCCCTCATATCAGACTCACGGTCTCCAACGAAATATGTTTGGCCAGGGTCAATGCCGGCAAATCGGCAAGCGTTAAGTATCATGGCTGGTGCGGGTTTGCGGCACTCGCAGTTTTCATCCGGACGGTGGGGGCAGTAAAAGGCGGCCAGCAATACTCCCGCCGCATTCCTCAACCTGCCGAATGACTCCTTCATGAATTTTCCAGAAATCGTCCCGGCGGATCAGACCCCGATTGATTCCGGACTGGTTGCTGATCAAAATGGCCCCTATGCCGTTACGATTGAGAAGCTTGAGCGCTTCGAGAGCGTCCTGGTAAAAGCAAACTTCTTCGAGGCTCTTTATATAATCGGGCCGGTTTACATTCAATACGCCATCGCGGTCTAAAAGGAGAAACCGGCTATTGTTCGGTTGGGGAGAACTGAACCATACAAGCATTTCTACCGTTGCATCCCATACGAATGAGAATATACTCAAACCAGGCATGAAAAAGGTGTATAATATAAACATGCCGGGGTTAAAAGTGGAATCGATCATAATCTTTTTTTACCATATTTTACATTTTACACGGAACAATGCTCCAGACAACAGATCTCGAAAAACTGCAGGATCAACTCGGGTACCGATTTCAAAACAGGGACCTTCTTTTCCGCGCGCTTGTCCATCGATCCTTTGCATACGAGAATCAGGACGTTGCGGCGGATAACGAAACCCTCGAATTCCTTGGCGATTCCGTCCTTGGACTGGCAATAAGCCATCTGTTGCTCGATCTTTTTCCGGACTACGATGAAGGGGAGTTGTCCCGGCTCCGCTCTTCTATCGTGAACGAGCGGGCACTGGCGCAAATCTCGTCGAGCATCAATCTGGGAGATTTTCTTCTTTTGGGAAAAGGGGAGGAACTCTCGGGAGGGCGCCAGAAGTCTTCTCTTTTGGCCAACGGGCTCGAAGCGTTGCTTGGGGCCGTGTACCTGGACGGTGGTCTAGATTCAGCGGTGCGGCTGGTTGAAAAGCTGTTTCACAGCTACCTGGAATATAGGGAAGATGACTATCTGCTCAAAGCCCTCGATAAAGATTACAAAACTCAGCTCCAGGAGATTACGCAGGCAAAGCGGAAGCTTACCCCCGTCTATTTTCTCGAGGCCGAAGAAGGGCCTGACCACGATAAGACTTTTTTCATGAGAGTTGCAATCGGGGAGCACGTGCTGGCGCACGGTTCAGGCAAAAGCAAAAAGGAAGCGCAACAGGAAGCCGCTCGAAAAGCCATGGCTGAAATCGAAAAAGACACCGAACTGCTTCACTCAGATGCTTCCTAAAAAAATGATCTATCCCGTTTTCCTGCCCCACGCAGGATGTCCGTTTAAGTGCATTTATTGCAATCAGCAGGTGGTTGTCTCTCACAATCGCCGGGAAAGCGACATTCTCGAGTTTGTAGAGTCTGCTTTGAGAGACTACTCAAATCAGATCTGCAAGTCAGGCCGCTCCGGTGAAATTGCCTTCTTTGGCGGCACCTTCAGCGCATTGCCTCTTGCGTTGATCGAATCTATCCTTGCCGCTGTAACTATTCCCTTGAGGCAAGGGATTTTTACGGGGATTCGCTTTTCAACCCGCCCGGATTGTCTTGGCGGCGAGGTTCTGGATCTCCTTTCAAGATACCCGATCCGCACGGTTGAACTCGGCGTCCAGAGCCTGTCGGACTCTGTCCTGCAAGAGAGCCGGAGAGGGTATTGCGAGAAATCGGTCCATGATGCGGCAAAACTTGTCAGGGACAAGGGATGGAAGCTCGGGATCCAACTTATGGCCGGATTGCCTGGAGACACTCAAGGCGTGTTTTTCGAGTCAATGGGCAAAGCGATCGAGATTGAGCCCGATTTCCTTCGCATATATCCGACTCTTGTGCTTAACGGCACTGATTTGGCTGACTCCTTTAGAAACGGCATATATAGTCCTCTGAGTCTAGATGAAGCTCTAACTTGGATTGTACCCGCGTTTGATTTGGCGCTAAGGGCCGGCATACCTGTAATCAGAATGGGCCTGCAACCCGACGCTGCCCTGGAAAAGCCCGGTGTCATCCTGGCCGGACCTTACCACCCGGCTTTCGGCTGTCTCGTAAAATGCCGCTGGTGGCGGGACCGCGTAGATGAGCATTTTGCATCGTTCCCCCGACTCCGAGGGTGCGACATTGTTTTGCTTGTCTCGCCAAATCAGGTAGGCGACGTTATAGGCCACGGGAAGTCAAACGTCCGGCACTGGAAAGCACGATGGGGCATAAGTGCAAAGGTTATTAGCGGGGCCGGCCTGGCGGGGACTGAAATGATTGTCGAAAATAACTGACTGCTGACAGTGTTTGACACCAACTTATAAAATAGAGGAGGCTTTCTGTGGTGCCCACTGTTGAAAAAAAAGAGTTCAAATCTGGATACGTTGCTATCGTTGGGGCGCCGAACGCGGGAAAGTCGACTCTGCTCAATCAACTGCTGAAGCAAAAAATTTCCATAACAGCGCCCAAACCCCAAACGACCAGGAACCGAATCCCCGGAATACTTACTGGAGAAGGCTACCAGATCGTCTTTGTGGATACCCCTGGAATACATAACGCACGCGATGAGTTCAACCGCGGGTTGGTGGAAACAGCTCTTGCCATGCTGAGCGAAAGCGACGCGGTGCTGTTCATGGTAGAGCCTGAGTCATACGGGCCCACAAATGAGTACATACTGGACAACCTTCGCCGGATTCATACGCCCGCAATCCTCGTGATAAACAAGATCGATACGCTGAGAAATAAAGGCGAATTACTGCCGCTGATCCAAGGTTATGGGGAGCGGTTTGATTTTAAGGCAGTGATTCCCATTTCCGCCTTGAAAGGGGAGGGGACACAGGACATCCTGGCGGAGGTCCTTCCCCTTTTACCTGAGGGGCCGCAATATTTCCCCGGAGATTACATCACAGACCAGCCGGAACGCTTTATTGTCGCAGAGTTGATTCGGGAGAAGATTTTTCACCTAGTTCACCAGGAAATTCCATACGCGGTCGCTGTGATTATCGAAAAATTCAGCGAAACACCCGAAAGGCACCTCATAGAAATAGAGGCGACAATCAATGTGGAGCGTGAGTCTCAGAAATCCATCATAATAGGGAAGGGCGGGCTGATGCTCAAGGAGATCGGGAAACAGGCCCGAAGGGAAATAGAGACATTTCTGGGATGCCACATATACTTGGGTCTTTTTGTGCGCGTTCAGAAAAACTGGAGAAAAGATCCGAAAGCCCTGCTTGAATTCGGATACCGCCAGAGCCGCTGAGCGAACCTTACATATCTGTAAAATAACTTTGCTCGGTATGTATGATCACTCTTCTGTTTGGTTCCCTGCCGATGCTCTGAGATCTCAAACCGCTTTGTTCGGCCAGCAAATGCTGCAGCCTGCGCACACGGGAATTTCGGGGCATGAGCTCAACGGGGTGTCCGGATACGCGAATGGCTTCAACGGCGGCCTGGGCCTCCGAGATTGCCGCCGCCTCGTCTTCGTTCATTACATCATGAGGTAGAGAAGGGAAAAGCGAGCGCAGGAAATTCTCCATCTGTGTAGTAGTGTTACTCTTCAGAACATATCTGGGAGTTCCCCGCGCTTCGGCTTCGCGAATACTTCCCGGCTGCCGCTTCTCCTGGGATTTCAGGGTGATAATGAGGTCGGCCCTGTCGATGTCAGAAGCAATTACCGCCGGTACCCGAAGTTTTTCGATGATACGTTCGAGCCTTATCCTGCTCACTCCGTAGGAGAATATCCTAAGATTTTTCTGCCTCTGCCGCCTGCGCGCCGGTTTGAAAACGGACACGGCCTCAAATGCCACAGCCTTTCCGTCTGCCGGTTTCTGCACCTCTATCGGTTCTCTCCGGCTGATCTTCACCAGACCGCCTTCAGTCCTGGTTCGGATTTCGGGGGATAGTGGAACCCCCCTCAAAAATCGGTCCACCACCTCGGCCACATTATCGTAGACAGCCAATCTGCCGCGCTCCTGGATCTCGATCATCACGTTGAAAGTTGGAGGCGCCTTGCGCTCGAGCACCGTCTTTTGAGTTCTGCGCCTCCGGGCCTCTTCATCCGAGAGGGTAACGGCCTGTATTCCCCCAACAAGGTCCATCAGGGTCGGATTTTGAAGAAGATTTTCGAGAGTCCTGCCATGTGCTGTGGCGATGAGTTCTACGCCACGTTCGGCAATCGTTCGCGCGGCAGTTGCTTCGGCCTCAGTGCCGATTTCGTCTATTACGATAACCTCCGGCATGTGATTCTCGACGGCCTCAATCATAACCGCATGCTGCTTATGCGGCGACGGCACCTGCATGCGGCGCGCCCGGCCAATCCCGGGGTGCGGAATATCACCGTCACCGCCGATTTCATTTGAGGTATCGACAATGATAACCCTTTTGCCCAGATCGTCAGCCAAAACGCGCGCAGCCTCCCTGAGAAGGGTCGTTTTCCCCACGCCGGGCGGACCAACCAGCAGCAGCGATTTGCCTTCCTCAATCACGTCCCGAACTATATCCACGGTACCGAAGACCGCCCTTCCAATCCGGCATGTCAGGCCTATGATCGACCCGGTTCTGCTCCTCATCGCCGATATCCTGTGAAGGGTGCGCTCGATTCCCGCCCGGTTGTCTTCGGAGAATTTCCCGATATGGGAAACCACGTAGGTTATATCGTCACGTGTAACCTGATCGCTCGAAAGATATTCGATCATATTGTCGAACCGGGCTTCGGGGTTTCTTCCAAGGTCGAGTACGATTTCAATGAGAGAAGATATGTCCGGTCTGGATTCAACCCTTTCGCGAATGTGCGGAGGAAGCACCTCCAGCAGCAATTGGAGATCGTCAGTCGAATTTACGGGGTGATTCAATGTATTTTCTCCAAAATCTTCGTTGGGAAATGCGGGAAATAACGGATTTCACGAATATCGCATTCGTAGTTTAAATCTTTAAAGAGCGCTTCCCTCGATGACCAAAACTGCGGATCCCTCCATCTCGTCCATTTTCAGGCATAGCAGCGCCTGGTTAGCTTCTTGCAAAGCAAAAAACCGGACCTCGGGCCTGATCGGGATTTCGGCGGCAATCTTAAGAAATTCCATGCCGTCGTGGCGAGTGTTAGCCGTTACGCTGTGAATGTTTTTTTCATAGAAAAGATGATTCTCGTAATCCATCTGCGGTACTGTGGACATATAGATGCCGGCAAGGGCCAAAGTACCGCCTTTTTTTAAATGCTCCAGGGCTTTGGGGACCAGTTCTCCCGCCGGTGCAAAAATGATCGCACTGTCCGCCAGGACCGGCATCTCTTCGGGTTTTTCACCCACCCATTCTGCGCCCAGCCGTGCTGCCAGCTCTCTGTGTTTATTCCCCCGCGTGCACACGTAAACTTTGCAGCCCATATGCAGAGCGACCTGAATCACGATATGGGCCGACGACCCGAACCCATATACCGCCAGGCTTTCGCCGCTACGCAGACCGCTACGCTTCAGACTGCGGTATCCAATAATGCCTGCGCACAGCAGAGGCGGGGCCTCCAGGTCTGAAAAGACGTCCGGGATCGGATATGCGAATTCTTCATTTACGACAGCAAATTCCGCGTATCCGCCGTGTTCGTGATATCCGGTAAACCTGGCGCTTTCGCACAGATTCTCCCGGCCCGCCCGGCAGTAGACGCATTCCCCGCACGTGTGGCGTAACCAGGCTATGCCGATTCTTTGGCCAAGCGCAAATCGCTTGGATCCTGCGCCGAGCTGATCGACTATTCCCACGATCTGATGTCCGGGGATGAGCGGGTGCCCAAGGAAAGGCAGCTCACATTCGACAACGTGAAGGTCCGTACGGCAGACCCCGCAGCTCCTTACCCGCACCCTGACTTCTCCCGGGCCGGGGGAAGGATCGGGAAACTCCATCCATTTAAGAGGGGCTGATTCTACAGGCGCGCATTGGTCAAGCACCATCGCTTTCATAATCTCCACCTTCTTCGAGGAAATTTATTGCTGGTTGATTTGTTTGCACAAATTCTTCATAATTGCCCAACTATGGGAACGTAAGGGAGTTTCATTGTCCAACGAAAACAATACCAAAAGAACGCGGCCTCACAAAGCGCCATTTCTTATTCGCCTTGCGGTATGGGGGACCGCAGTCCTGCTTTTTCTGGCATTGTCAACAATTATCGCGCTGCACGTCCCTACGATCCAGAAGGAAATCATACTCAGGGTTATCACACGGATAGAAGCTGCAACGAACTTCAAAGTGCAAATCCGCTCCTATCAGTGGTGGCCCTTTTCAGGCATATATCTGTCCGATGTCAAGATCGAATCGGCAGGAAAGCATATCCTCGACTGCGACAAGGTTCTCCTCAATTACAAATTATCAATAGTGCGGCCTTACATCATTGTTGAAGAAGTCTGCCTGGAAAAGCCGTTTCTACAACTCGAAAGAAGCCCCGACGGCAAATGGCTGGTCCCGGCCCCGCCTGAAGGAATAGGGCACAAAGGGGAAGTCCAGGCCGGCGGTGAGCCATCTGAGCCATTTTGGGCTTCAATTCAACTACCCAGGATTCAGATTGTTTCGGGCACCGTTGAAGCCAGGCAGCAGGGAAATAGTATTCTTTCCGTCAAAGATATTTCCGGGGCAGTTCATCTGAAGGCCATACCGGGAGCAGAAGGCCCCACGATTCAGATTAATATCGAAAACCTTCATGCGCGTGCACAGATCGGGGAGTCCGCAGCATGGGGTATTGATGGCTCAGGAGTGCTCGAGGGGCAGGAGTTACATGTCCGAAGCATGCTTCTGTCCGGCCCGAATAATTGTCGCATCCAGGTGCAGGGACAATGGGACATTAGAACCCTTGATAATGGCAAAGCAAATCTGAGCATCAACAACTTTTCAGCGGATACCATCCCGTTGCTTCGGCAGAGTCTCGGCGGACTTCCTGTCCTTTCCGGAAGCATTGCCGTAACGCGTTGTGAAGGCAGGTGGTCTTTCGAGGCCGATATGTCAACTGATCTTGGAGTGGTGAAAGGCGTTCTCAAGATCGACAAAACGCCCTCTGGTCCGCGCTCTGTCACACTTGATTCGCGTTTCACAGACTTTAAGGTCCATTTGTCATCCAATTTACCCGATTCCAGGCTCAACGGCCGCATGGAGATCAAGGCGTTGATCGAAGGAGCAAACGTTCTGGATGCTCAATTCAGGGCCCATCTGGATCCATCCACAGTTGGTGCCGAGACTGTTCAATTATGCGACCTTGACGGGACATTCGTGCAGAGTGTTCTGAACGTCAGGAGCAGCAAGGCCAACTGCTCCCTTGGCGATTTAAAGCTCACCTTGGCAGCCGATCTGCGCGGTCTATCGGATGCAAGGCACAAAGGCGGCATCAAGGCGGAAATCAGTTTCGAAAAGGGAAACCTGGAGAAAATAAATTCAAGGCTCCAGCAAAAGGCCGCCGGCCAGATTTCCCTCGAAGCCAACTACGATCCGGGTAATTTTACAAACCTCAGAAGCTGGCACGGAAAAATCGACGCCAGGCTGAACATTCCCGAAACCATCTCTCTCAAAGGCTGCGGGACCTATAATAACGAACAGCTCAAAGCCGACTATGACCTCGATTTGCCCGACGCCCAAAAAATCTGCCTGCTGTTTCCTCAATGGCAGGGAAAGGGTAGGGTGGTTTCGCGAGGGACGATGAACGGAAAATGGCCTGATTTGTTCTGGGATGGTGAAATCAACTGGCCGCATTTTCAGTATTCAAATTATCAGGCCGATCAGCTTTCTGTTCATGGAAAGGGAAAACTCGCCGGGAAAGAGGAGAGGCGAGAAATTTCCGTCAAAGCTCAAAATGTGGTTTTCGACGCTAAAAGGATCGCTTCTCTCAACATCGACCTCGACCAGCAGAACAATTCGTGCGTTTTCAAGTTTAAAGGTGATGGAATGCTGAATCATGTCTCCGCCAGGCTTTCGGGCAAGCTGGACAGAATTTGGGAATTTCCGCTCATGTCTGTTTCGGCTCAGGGCCAACTCGATTCAAAGGAGCTGAGCGGGACCGTAGATGCAAAGTTCGACGTGGAAAGAGATGGAATAAGGATTCATTCGGCATCCTTTCAGCATGGCAGGCAAAAGATATTGACTTCCGGCGGCGCTATATCCGAGTCCAAGGTGGATCTTTTGCTTTCCATCGAGTCGATCGACGCTGCAAAGATATCAGAATTGCTTGATCAGAAGGCCCGCATGAGCGGCGCATTTTCCGGGCAGATACATGTGAGCGGCAGCCCCGGTCAGCCCGAATGCAGACTCAACATTGAGGGGAACGACTGCACTATCAACGGAAAACAACACATCGATAAGCTCGTTTTGCAGGGAGATTATTCGAAGGAAATCCTAGCCGTCCAGGGGACCGCAAAGGCCGCTGCAGTTCGACTTCCGATGGTTGTTTCGGCCAAGATTCCCATCCGGCTCAGCTTTAAGCCACCCCAATTCGAGGTGAGACTTTCCGAAGAAGTCCACTCGGACATTAAGATTTCAGATCTGAACGCCGAGGCGCTTGTGCCTTTTTTGCCTTTTTTGTCGCAAGCAGGAGGTCAACTTGAGGGGGAGATTCACGTTGCGGGGAGCCTTAATCAACCGGTTGTGAGCGGGGCGGGGAGGTGGAAAGACGGCTCTTTTGAGGAAAAAAGATGGCCTCATGCGGCTGAAAATATTCAGGCCGAGTGGGAGCTTGACTCGAAGAACCTCTACGTTAAGAGGGCCGAAGTTTCCCACCTCGGCGGAGCTGTCTCGGTAACGGGCCAGATTGATTACCCTAAATTCAGGACCCTTGATTTCAAAGCCGAGGGCAAGGACCTGCAGGTTCACGATATTTATGGAATAGAGGGAAAAGTATCGGGCTATGCCGAGATAAAGGACAGCCCCGAGGCGGCCGAACTTACCGGCAAACTGCTTTTCTCCCAGGCGCAGATGAGCCTCGGCAAGCTGGAAACGAATATAGCGCAGAATATCCAGATCATCGAGCCGAACACCAGCGGCGATTTGCTTGAACTGAGAGTTTCGAATCATCCCAGCAACTTTAACAACAGACTCACTATGAATGTTTTGCTCGAATTGCCGCAAAGCGGGAGTTGGGTTACCGGAAAGGGGCTAAAAGCGGAGATAAACGGCAGTCTGGAGCTAAAGAAACCCCCCGGGGGCCGCGTCTGTCTCGCCGGCGAATTGCGAGCTCTCAGGGGCGGATATAATTTTGAGGGAAAGGAGCTGAAGATAGTCGAAGGCTCTCTGGTATTCCCCGGCACACCTCAGTCGGACCCGATGCTCCACATACTTTGCCGAAAAGACATAAGGGACGTTACTGTTCAGGCGTTGGTTTCAGGACCATTAGGCCACACGAAGATGGTGCTTAGCAGCATGCCTGTTATGAACCAGGTCGATATTCTATCTTATTTTATGTTCGAACGTCCTGCGTCGGACCTCAGCATAAGCCAGAATTCCCAGTTGCAGAGCGGTGCCGCTTCCTGGCTTGGTTCCGAAAGTTCCAACGCAATCAAAAGCGTACTGGGAAACAACATGATTGCTCCGGATGCAGTCGGCTATAGGAGCTATACTGGAAAATACGATCATAGATTCAGCTATGATGAGAGCCAGGCGGCCATCGGCAAGGAGACGGGAATAGTTGAAATTGGGAAGGACATAACGCCCGACCTCCATGTCATATACGGAAGGGATGTGAAGGGAACAGAGGGCAACGAAGTCCAGGTTGAGTATAGAGTCGACAGAGGCGTGTCATTCAGAACACAGGTTGGTGCAGAGCAGACCGGGGTTGACATCTTCTGGAGGCATGATTTCGGTAAATAAATGAATGAAAAAAAGGAGTTTTTCCATGAAAATGCAAGAGGTGCGCGCCATCGCAAAAAATTTGGGAATAAATTCTTTCGGCATGACCAAGGCTGAGCTCATAAAGGAGATTCAACGAAAGCAGGGCAATTTCGATTGCTACGCGACCGCTGGGGACTATTGCGATCAGCTCGAATGCCTTTTTCGCTTATCCTGCCTCACTGAAAAAGGTTAAAAAAGGAAGGGCTGCAGCTTAGGAATCTTTTTGATATGCCTGACAACGGCTATGCCGTTTTCTTGCAGATCCAGAATAGCAAGAAACCGGACCAGATAATCAGCGTTATCATGAGCGATGCGGATGCTCATTTCGAGACTCGGGGCCTGAACGGGCTTTTCGACCTGGACGAGATATGGATAGGGCGGAACGAATTCCTCGTGTCCATGGAGGAATACGCAGTCTTGCTGTCCTATTTGCTCGAGACCATGTCGGAAGCACAGGACCTTAATCTTCCTTACAGCTACATGGAGGATTTCGAATATAAGGGCCGGCGATATTCGCTCACCAGGCAAGACGGCCACAGGGTCCTTAGAAAGAAAGACCAGCTCTGACGTTAGGGTTTCACAGCCGAGATCGCAGAGAAAATTACGCATTTAGGAAGTAAAACCTCCAACTGCTCAAACCGGCAACTCTTCAATCGCTCAATCTCTCAAATGTTCTTATTCAGGTTTTGTTTCCTCACGCGGGGCGAATCCCCTGCGAACCGTATTTTCGACTATGTTTCGAGCAATCATGAAGTGCTGGAGATAGTCCGGACCACCAGCTTTGTATCCAAGACCGGACATCTTAAACCCGCCGAACGGATGGCGTCCCACAACAGCACCGGTGCAGCCCCTGTTTATATATAGGTTCCCGGTCCTGAAACTCTCGCGCGCCTTCCGGATATTTGCGGGACTTCTGGAAAACACGCCGCCGGTCAATGCATATTGTGTCGCGTTTGCCACGCAAAGCGCTTCGTCAAAGTTCTTTACTTTTATTACAGCAAGCACAGGCCCGAAAATCTCCTCCTGGGCCAGTCTGCTTTCAGGGTGCACGTCGGTGAAAATGGAAAGGGGGACGAAATAGCCGTTTTCCAGTTGGATTTTGCGTTCAAAAAGCGGGAAGCCGGCATTTTTACCTATTTCGATGTATCTTAGCACCTTGTCGCGGGCTGCCGGTTCGATGACCGCTCCCATGAAATTCTGAGGGAATTCGACAGGTCCGATGTTGACGCTTTGCGCCGCATCTTTCAACCGCTCCACAAAGCGGTCGTAAATGCCCTCGAGAACTACCAGCCGGGAGCATGCGGAGCATTTCTGCCCCTGGTATCCGAAAGCGGACTGAAGCACATAAATGACAGCCTCGTCCAGATCGGCGTCCGAATCGAGGATAATGGCGTTCTTGCCGCCCATCTCGACGATGACATTTTTGATGACCGAAGATCCCTCATGGATCTCGTGAGCCTTTGCAAAAATGTGAAGGCCAACGTCCCTGCTGCCCGTAAATGCGACCATAGCGACGTCTGGATGTCCTGTCAGGGCGTCTCCCATCGTGCCGCCAGGGCCGGGAACAAAATTGAAAACCCCCGTAGGCAACCCCGCCTCTTCGAAAATGCCGTTCAGCATATACCCCATGACCGGTGACTGAGATGCAGGTTTATAGACTACAGTATTGCCGGTAACTATGGCTGCAGAACTCATCCCGGCAGAAATGGCCATCGGGAAGTTCCAGGGGGCGATAACCACCGCAACTCCGCGAGGTTCATACAGAAGCTGGCTCGTTTCGCCCAACACGTGTCCCATCGTCATGTGACGGCTGTACCGAAGCATCTCGCGGCCGTAGTACTCCAGGTAATCGATTGCTTCGCAAACGTCCGCATCCGATTCGTTCCACGATTTGCCGGCCTCAAAGACCTGAAGCGCCGCCAGGTCGTAGCGCTTGAGCCGGGCCGAAGCCGCGGCTTTGAAAAGAAATTGCGCTCTTTTTTCCGCCGGGGTGTCCCGCCACACCGGGAAAGCCGACTTTGCGGCCGCGATTGCCGATTCGGCTTCTTTGACGCCGGCCGCAGCGATGATTCCCACAGTTTCATCGGCGAGGTCAGGGTTCACTGAGGCAAACCGGGATGCGGTTTGAATCTTCTTGCCGCCCACTTGTAACGGGACCTGTATGGGAAAGCTGCCGCGCACTCTCTTTAAGGCATCGGCAAATCGAGCGCGATGCTCTGCGCGCGACCAGTCGAAAACCGGTTCAATCATGTAAGGGCCGATGTCGCCCTGTTCGCAGGTTATTGGCGGCTCTTCCCCCATTTTTTTCAATCTGCCGGCCGGGTTGCTTAACAGGTCTTCCCTGGGCAGTTTTTGTGCAAAGGCCTGCATCAGAAAGGATTGGTTGGCTGTGTTCTCGAGCAGCCTTCTTACCAGGTAGGACATCCCCTGCAACATCTCGCCCACAGGGCAGTATACGCGAACGTGCAGACCGGCTTTACGAAGAGCGCTTCGAACCTGCTGCCCCATCCCGTAGAGCACCTGAAATTCGAGATCTTCCTCGGTTGCGCCGGTTTCTTTGGCCGTTTCGACAACCGCTGCAATCGACCGGATGTTATGAGAGGCACACGCGAGCTTTATATGGCCCCTGTTTTTGAGGATGATCCCGGCCAAGTGCTCGAAATTGGCGTCTGTGTCGGATTTGTCGGCAAACACGGGCGAAGGCCAGTTCTTCTGGCTCGCAAGGATGCGTTCCTGGTCCCAATAAGCGCCCTTCACCAGGCGGATGGTAAAATGAAAGCAGCCTCGGGCAGCCCAGTCAATCAGTTGCTCCAGGTCTTTTTCGCTTTCGCGCAAATAAGCCTGAATGACAATCCCGGTATGCGGGTAGTGGCTGAACTCGGTCTCCTCCATAAGACTTCGATAAAGCGCAAGAGTCAGGTCCTTTATCCCGTGGTGTTCCATATCGAGATTCACGAAGGCGCCATCCTGCATTGCCCTGCGCAGTATCGGACGCAAGCGTTCCTTTGATTTCTCGATGGAGTGGCCGAAAGCGCAGGGGTTTATCTGTGAGTACATGGCAGAGGCTTTGATCGACACATTTACCGAGGGAGAATGCCCCCAATCGAGATCACCCGAAACTCCGCCAAGGGAGCGCCAGTTGCGCCGGGCGGCGTCCAGGGAGTCGAACAACTCAAGATAGCGCTCCAGATACACCTGGGCTTCATTTTCGGATACGACGGCTTCACCCAGAAGATCTATCGAGAACGCCAGACCACGGGAGCGCAGTTTTTCAAGCACCGGCAGTCCGTCTTCCGGAGAACTCCCCACCATGAACTGCCTGGCCACCCTGCCGATGTTTCTTGCAATTGCCCCGGCAATAATCCTGGAAGTCATCCAGGAGGGGGCAACGTATTTGATTCCCCAATTCACCGCGGAGGGGAAGTTCAGGGCGGGATCGGAAAAATATTGTTGTATGTGACTGATTACCGAATCGACATCCTTCAGGTAGGGAAAAACATCGATGAAGCGAAACATCTGCACTTTAAAGGCCTCGTTGTGCATGCACCACTCGAAAAGCTTGCCTACCCAGTATTGCCTGCTGAAGATGGACCCCGATTCTTCCTCCATAAGATCGTAGAGGCGGTATCCCGTTTCACGAATCCTGCTTTCGATGTCTGAACTCACGGGCAAATTCATTTTAAATTTCTCTTTTATGCCTCTCTTTTCGTCCCTCTTTTTTCCACCCACCCTTTGCGCCTTTTTTAGCCGGTTTCCCAAGGCCAGGGGCTTCAAGATGGTGGGTCTGAAGAATGAACGAGCCTGGAGCAACAGGGTGGGAGGGCTTCACCTCAGGCTTGCGCGCCGGCCCTGCGAGTCTTTCCGCCAGGTCCTGGCGGACTTGTGGAAAGAGGATAAATTCCACGGGTACGGATTCGACGAGGTATAAATGCAGTCCGGCGGCAAGGATCGACAGCCCGCTTTGACAAGCTTCCCGAGCCAGTATTTCAATCAGGATCGGGTTTTCTTCATCTCTTCGAGCGATCCGCAATGCAAGTTCTTGCTCGCCGCAAACTGGCACAAACCGGCGACGGGAGCTTCTAAGGCCATTTTCTTGGGTATGAACCAAATTCTTGGGCTTCAAGCCGAAGTAGAGCCTCTTAGGTACATCAGAGGCAGGCGCATAGACCGGCGGGACAAATTCAGGACGAAGACGCAACAGGTTTCCGTCGAGTGCGAATGGAAGCTCGATTCCAAGCAGCGTAAGTTCATGGATGGTGGATTGACGCACAAAGCGCAAGGAAAGATCTTGCTGCAGGGCCCAGTAGAATTCCTTCCAGGGCATGGTGCCGTCAGTGTCCCAGAAGAGTCCGTATTCGCCGGGCGAGTGCGTAATAATGTAGCCGAGGGTTTTCGCGAGCGTTTTAGGTTGGTGCTTCAGCATGTTTGAGGCTCTGAGTTTTTGAGTGTGAAGTTCGGATTATAAGATATTCGATGAATAGTTCAATCGAGAACTGGGTACTAGAGTCTCAAGGGTTGGCGCGGGGTGTTGGTGCGCAGCTATCGGGCGTACTCCGGATATGATCCCAAGTGAGTTGCACATGCCGGAACCCTATGACTTGGGTCTATGCAAAAATGTGCAGCTTGAACAGGACCTCATCGGGTATGTTATGTAAATCTGGCGGCATCCCTATTAGTTTACATAATATATATTATCAGACGTCAGGTGCAGCACATTCTTTTTCGACTTGACTTGAAGTCGCCCTTCAAATAATCTTATTTGAGTTTTTTACGCGGGAATAACTCAGTGGTAGAGTGCAACCTTGCCAAGGTTGAAGTCGCGGGTTCAAATCCCGTTTCCCGCTCTCCATGGCAAATCAAGGGTGGTTCCGAAACCACCCTTTTTTTTGTGGACTTCGAACCACTTCTGCCTATATTTGTAAATCATGAATCAAAGCGCGCTCGTTCAGCAAATCCATGCCATCAAAAGGAAAAGCTGGCAAACCCAGCTTGATGAATTCTATTCCTGCTTCGCCTCCAAGGATTCCGTTCTGGTTACGATAGATCCCGACCCCGACGCCATCGCTTCGGCCCTTGCCGTAAAAAGGCTGCTCTGGCATAAAGTGGCATCGACTTCCATAGGAATCATCAGGCCCATAAGAAGACTCAACAACCTTGCAATGGTCAGGCTGCTCCGCCTTCCTTTATTTCCCTTAAAGACGCCCGATACCCACCATGCAGATAAGCTGGTCTTAGTCGACGGTCAGCCGTCTCACAATGATGCTTTCAGTTGTTTTCATTATACGGTGGTAATCGACCATCATCCGGAAAGTGAGGCAGTGACGAATGCCCGCTTATCTGATGTACGCCCGGAGTACGGGTCCACCTCCACGATAATGACGCAATATCTCAGGGCTGCAAAGATCAAACCTTCCCAAGCCCTTGCAACCGCTCTTCTCTATGGAATAAAAACAGATACCCGCAACTTTGAACGCCATACCTTAATCGAAGACATCGAGGCTTTCAGCTACCTCTTCGAATATGCCGACCACAATATTTTGGGGAAAATCGACATTTCAGACCTTTCCCTTAGTGACACAAAGTATTTTCACAAGGCTTTCGAAAGAAAACATGTAGTAAAGGACCGCCTGTTTATATACCTCGACCAGGTGCCCTGTTCCGACATTTTGGTCGAGGTCGCTGAATTCATGCTAAAGATTCGCGACATCAACTGGAGTATTGTGTCGGGTATCTGTCAAGACAGCCTGATAATCGTTGTTCGAAACAACGGACACCGCAAGGACGCCGGTAAGCTGATCAGGCGCACGTTTGCACCCCTGGGATGCGCAGGCGGACATCAGGCGATGGCCCGCGCAGAGATTCCGCTTAGCCGCCTGTCTGAGGTAATTGGGAGCTTGACATCCACCTCGATCGAACGTTTTGTTCGGCGCAGCCTTTCTCCTTTTAGGAAGTATTAGCGAATAGCGTGTATACTGTTGATGTAAATAATAATCCTGACTCTGAACCAATGGCCCAAGCAGGTGCGCCGCCCCTCAAGATTGTGGATATTTACACGGATGGCGCTTGTGCTGGAAACCCCGGGCCGGGCGGGTGGGCCGCTATCTTACGCTATAAGGGATCAGAGAAGGAGATTTCCGGCTTTGACGGTCAGACCACCAACAACAGAATGGAAATGAAAGCGGTGATCGAGGCCCTCGGAATGCTAAAAGAAGCGTGCCGGGTAAAAGTCCACGCGGACTCTCAATATCTGCGCAACGGGATTACCGTGTGGATACACGAATGGAAACGCAATGGTTGGCGGACCAAAGGCAGGCAACCGGTCAAAAACCGAGAGCTTTGGGAGGCTCTCGACGATCTTGCACAAAAGCACCTGATCGAATGGATTTGGGTGAAAGGACACGCAGGCCATCCTGAAAACGAGCGTTGCGACGAACTTGCACGGCAGGAGATCGTGAAGAACGCAAAGATTTAAACCACGGATGCCACAGATAACCAGTGATGAGCGGTTATGAGTTTGCTCCTGTCGAGCTTGCCGCCGAGATAGGTTGACCGCAAGGATTCCTACGGAAATGGGTAGTAAGCCTAAAAGTTATAACGAAGTGCTTCTATAGCTCAAATTCTTCATGTTTCGCGCGTCCGCTGCAGCGCCGGTTTGGGTGGCGAGATTCCTCTTTTCCTCATTTCCTCAAGGACCGAGCTGGGCACTGGTCGGCATCCACATTGTTTGGCATGCTCCAGATGCCAGTGCACCCTCTGTTCCAGCGTGGCCTTAGTAGGCATTTTGTGCAGCTCATGCCACGGCTTGTTCATTCTGAACTTGTCTTTCCTTTCTGATCCTAGGCCCGGATTGCGGTTGGAAACCTTTCCCATTGTATTTCTTGGCAACTCCTGAAACTCCAGCGCGTCTTTAGGGACCTTGTAGGGAGCGAGCCGCTCCTTCCCCCAGGCTCTTAGTGCATCGGGATTCAAACTCGCCCTTTCTCGCATCACCAGCGCAGCGACGACCCGCTTACCCCCGTGACATGCGTTCCCTTTCGGCAGTCGAAGCCTTCTCCCAGGCGTCTATAAGATTTAGGTAGATGGTGGGGACTGCCATAGAGAAGGTCAGGTCTTCGAACCGCGAGATGAATACCTCCACCAGGCTCTCTGATCTAAGCGGCTTCAGGATCTACTTCATGAACCCTCCACCGTGATGGCTGGTGGTATTGCCAGCTTGCAATGAATATATGCTTGTATCCAGGAGAAATGCAAGGAGTAATGCTGAGATCTAAATCGGTATTCCCACCGAGGGGGGAGAAGCTAAATTCGTTGAGGCTCATATCGTTGCCAGACGCAAGAGTGCCTTCTGAATAAAATCCGCCCCGGCATCAAAGGAGCCATAGCGAGCACTCTGTGGTAATTCGAAAAATCGGAGATGGAAAGATTTCTTGACAAGATAAAATTCTTGGCCTATCGGCGTAATTCACAAGAAGAGACTGCCGGTTGTTCGAGAGAAAATAGTGGAATCCCGCAGAATCAAGGGGCGCAAAGAGCGTCCGGATCAATGAAAGGAGATTGCATGAGCGGAGCTTTGGAAAACATCAGGGTTATCGACCTGAGCCATGTCCTGGCGGCCCCTACTACTACCATGTTACTGGCGGATCTTGGCGCCGAAGTGATTCATGTTGAGCCCCCCGGAGGGGATGATGCCAGGGAATTCGGTCCATTCGCAGGCAGGCAGTCCAAGAACAACAGCAGTTACTTCATCAGCCTGAACCGCAACAAGAAAGGTCTGGTCCTCGATTTAAAAACGGACAGAGGGAAGAAAATACTGGCGGACCTGATAAGAATTTCGGATGTTTTGGTCGAAAATTTTCGGCCGAGCACGATGAAGAAACTGGGCTTCGGCTGGGAAGAAATTCAGCGGATCAATCCGAGGGCTATCTATGCCTCCATCTGCGGGTTCGGACACGATTCATTGCCAGGATATGACGACCGCCCCTCCTACGATATGGTGGCTCAGGGATATAGCGGTCTGATGAGTATCACGGGGCCGGCGGGCGGGCCTCCGTGCCGCGTTGGCTCATCGATGGGCGATATTGTCGCAGGGCATCAGGCCGCGATAGGTATTCTTGCTGCATTGATTCATCGGGAAAGGACCGGCAGAGGTCAGTACTTCGACGGGTCTATGATCGATGGGCTTTTTGCTGTGCTGGAAAACGCGGTTGTCCGGTATACGGTCAGCGGTGAGGTGCCGGTTCCTTTAGGCACTGCTCACCCATCGATCACTCCCTTCCAATCGTTTCCGACAAAGGATGGTTCATGGATCATTCTCGCCCTGGGAAATGACATTTTGTGGAAAAAGTTCTGTGACCTGATCGGCCGGGGGGACCTGATCGAGCATCCGAAATTTGCCACAAATCCGCTGAGAACGAAATTCAGGAACGACCTCGAGGTTGTTCTTTCAGAGGAATTCAGTAAGAAGACCAGGAAGGAATGGCTGGATCTGCTTGGGGCCGCAAGTCTGCCCCATTCGCCCGTAAATAGTATAAAAGAGATATGCGAGGACCCTCACATAAGCCACAGGAAAATGCTCGTCGAAATAGACCAGCCGCAGGTTGGAAAAATGAAGATCGCTGGCTCTCCCCTATGCCTCTCCGAAACTCCCGGGAGGGTATATGCCCCCGCACCGATGCTTGGCGAACATTCGGAAGAAATTCTGGAAAGGCTCCTTGGCTATGACAGACAAGAGATCGAACTTCTAAAGGAAGAAGGCATAATAAACCGAACCGCGTGAGAAACCCCGGAAGCAGAAATGCCGGATCGAAGTGGACCCGGAAACATTTAGTGCGAGCCCGTCCACCTTAAGAGGAAAGAAAAGAAATGGAAGAACTTTGGACGCAGAGATGGAAAGCGCTATGGTTTGTGGCGGTGTTTGCCTTTGTCTTTTCCGCCAACTATACCAACCATGGCCCGTTGGTGCCGACACTGGTCAAATACCTGAGTATCACCATGGCTATGGGAGGGGCACTGACCACTGCCATCTTTCTCACGCATGGCGCCCTTCAGATACCCGGTGGAGCGCTGGCCGACAAACTGGGGGCTAAAAGAGTAGCCCTGTGGTCACTGTTAATAATCACTCTGGGAAACTGTCTGATCGGCCTTTCCGACTCTTATTATCAAATCCTCGCTTTGAAGTTTATCATCGGCATCGGCACAGGTTCAGCTTTTATCGCCGGGGCCCGCTATGTTCCCACATTCTTTGCCGGCAAAGAAATCCAGTGGGCACAGGGAGTTTATGGCGGTTCCGTTCTTCTGGGATCCGGGTTCGTCATCTACGGTGTCCCCCAGCTCCTGGCTGCCGTGGGCTGGCATGGCGTTTTCTTCGTTACCGGCGGCATGGCGGGGGTCTTTGCCGTGTTGTGGCATTTCTTTGCTCCCGACACTCCCAGCCATACCGCCAGTCCCAAGATCGCATGGGCCAATGTCCTCGCCAACCCCAATATCTGGCTGCTGTCATGGGCGCAACTCGGCAGCTTCGGGGTTATCATCGCTGCCGGTGTATGGGTAAACACAATGTTGATCAAAAGCGTCCACCTCGATCCCAAAACCGCCGGTATGGTTGGTTCCATCGTGTTGTTACTGGGGATTTTCTCCCGGCCCCTGGGCGGTATCATCCTCGGGCGCAAGATTCTTTCTACCAAAGCACTGCTGGTGTTGGCCGGCGCAGGCCTGGCCCTGGGGTTTGCCTGGATGGGTTTGTCCACTACCATGGGCACGGCCACCCTGGCCATTATCCTTACCGGCATTATGGCAGGCTTGCCCTTTGCCGGCATTTTTAACGGCGCTCGGGACAACTGCCCTGACACTCCCGGTGTGGCCATGGGATTTGTCAACGCCTGGGGCGCCGTCGGCGTCATGGTATTGCCGCCTGTCATCGGCCGGCTGGTTGATATAACCGGAACCTTCGTGAGCGGCTTTTATGTTCTGGCTGCCGTGGCCCTGGCCGCCTCCCTGGGTTGCCTTGCCCTCAAGCCCCCCAAGCCGGTGGCGTGACAGGGCGCAGGGCTGATACTACTGAACCGTCCAGGAGAAAGGATGCGATCTTACCCGACGCGTCCAGGAGTTGCCGGTGCGTAAAACTGCCTTCCGGCGCAACGATCGCCGTTCGTTCGCCAACCTGTTCTGCTAGTCGTGTGAGAAGTACGGACATGGCGCAGTTAAATTCCAGCCGGCTCGCTCAGTACATAACGACAGGCCCTTCCCTTCCCTGTCCTTAGAAGTCTGCCTGAGTCGACCAGTTCGCTCAGTTCGCGCAAGGCCTGGCGCTCGGAAATCTCGGCAAGTTGTGAGTAATACTTATTAGTAATGAATCCGTTCGTTTTTATGAATTCCATTGCGCGCATCTGACGCACCTTGAAGCCCGAATCGCTTAGACGGTCACCTGCGTTGAGCCCTGGAAGGGGCAATAATCCCGCAGCAGGAATTTTCCTGTCGTCCGTCGTGTTTGCAGTCGCCTCCGCACGGGACTCTCTTACGTCCGGGGGAAGGTCCTTCACCAAAATTTCATGTCTGTCTGAAAGAATAATCGCTCTCTCGATCACGTTTTCCAACTCCCGTACATTGCCGGGCCAGTTATAATCGAGAATGCGTTCCATGGCGCCCGATGTGATGGAGATCATCTCCTGATGGTTATCCTTTGCGTACTTGGCAAGGAAGTGATTTACAAGAAGAGGCAGATCGTCGGCCCGTTCGCGTAACGAAGGCAGATAGACATGGACCACGTTCAAGCGGTAATAAAGATCGCTGCGGAACCGCCCGTTTGAGGCTTCCTCCTTGAGATTTCGATTAGAGGCGGCCACTACGCGGACATCGACCTTGAGGGTTTGGCTGCCCCCTACCCTTTCGAACTCCATTTCCTGAAGAATTCTAAGAAGTTTGACCTGGAGCGGAGCAGACATTTCGCTGATTTCGTCCAGAAATAGAGTCCCCTCGTGCGCGAGTTCGAACCTGCCCTTCCGCTGGCTGATGGCGCCGCTGAACGCGCCCTTTTCATGCCCGAAAAGCTCGCTCTCGAGCAATGTTTCAGGCAAGGCTCCACAATTTACTGAAATGAACGGCTGGTCTTTTCGCGGGCTGTTGTAATGTATTGCCCTGGCAACCAACTCCTTACCGGTACCCGAGTCACCTGTTATCAGAACGGTTGCCTTGGTCGGCGCCACTTTTTCAATCAGCTCGAATATGCGCTGCATCTGGGCGCTCTTGCCGATTATGTTTCCGAAGTGGTATTTACCTTGCAACTCGCGGGCCATCTGCCGATTCTGCCTGATCAGGTTATAATGACTGATAGCCTTGCCGATGGTGAGTTTTAATTCCTCGTTCTTGAAGGGCTTTAAAATATAGTCGAAAGCGCCCTTTCGCATCGCTTGAACAGCCTTTTCGACGCTGCCAAAAGCGGTCATCATAATGACCGGAAGATCAGGCTGCCTCAGTTGAACGCGTTCCATAAAATCCATGCCGTCCATTCCGGGCATTTTCATATCCGTTATGACCACGTCGAGCTCGTTTTCATCGAGGCACTCAAGGCCACGCAGGGCGCCTTCGGCAGTGATGACCTGGTAGCCTTCTTCTGAAAGCAGCGCCTCCAAAACGAGCAGGTAATTTCTTTCGTCATCGACAATGAGAACGGTGTTCATTCTATTCCGCAGCTTCCCCTTCGGCCTCAAATTCCTGTTGCGTAAGCGGGAGTCGTATGATGAAGGTGGCGCCCTGCCCGTCCCGGCTAACCACTTCGATTTCGCCGCTGTGATTATCGACAATGGTTTGAACGATGGCGAGCCCCAGTCCGGTTCCTTTTTCGCGCGTTGTGAAAAAAGGATTGAAAATCTTTTTCATTGTCTCTTTGGGAATGCCGGTCCCGGTATCCTGGACCTGGATTTCCACAAAAGAGGCGCCGTCCCTCCCGTTGGTAATCGTGGTCCGTACGGTTAGTGTTCCTCCTTCGGGCATCGACTGAATGGAGTTGGCGAAGATGTTGACAAAGGCGCGGTAAAGCAGATCCTGATCGGCCTCCAGGCAACATTCCCCTTTCTGGTAACATTTCTGGACCTTGATTCCGAGCCGCTGACACTCGGCTTCCATTACCGAAAGATTCCTGTCGAGTATGTCTTCAATCTTGCATGTCGCAGGCTGGAGCCGCGCAGGCCTGGCGAAATCCAAAAACTCGGTCAGGATATCGTTGAGGCGTGTAGACTCTTCGACGATAATCGAGGAAAACCTCTTTTGTTTCTCGTCGTTCATGCGGCAATCCAGCAACTCTGCGGTGCTTCTTATGATACCCAGGGGATTGCGGATTTCATGGGATACGCCGGCAATCATTTCGCCGAGGGCAGCTAGCCGCTCCGATTGATGAAGCTGCTCTTCGAGCCTGTATTTCTCCTGGCTTCTTGCTGTGATTATCCGCTCAGCACGACGTGCTATAAACAGGATGGTGACAAAGAGGATGCCGACGAAAAGGAGACAACTTAGTGCGACTATCCACTGAAACCGGCGTATGCTTACATAATCATGACTTATATCCTGTGTTATTTCAAAGACTCCAAGGACCTTCCCCTTTCTCCAGCTAAGCGGCCTCTCTTCCCACATCGGCAGATAGGTAATAAGTCTCCTGGTACCGCTTTTCAGTTCGAATCCGAAAAAATTGGTCTCCTCGGTCGACATAACCGAAACGGATTCTTCGTTCAAAGCTCGAGTAAAAGAATCTCCAAGCTCACCCTTGGTGCCGATCAATTCTTTATTCGTACTGTTGTAGGTGAGCACCTGTTCCAAATCGTAGATGTTCACGTGCTCCACCGACAATCCATGGATCGTGTTTCTTACGACCTTGTCGAGCCTTTCATACTGGCTTTGACGGCTAAGGTGGATTTCCCCGTCGGCGATCAACGTCGGTAGGGTGAATTGAAAAAAAACCTGGTGATTGAGGTTTTCGGCAACAATGAGGGCATATTGTTCGCTTTTCTTCAGCAGAATGGCCTTGGCTTTTTGCGAAATAAACCCAGACAGAACAATGGTGCAAACCAGGATCACCATAAGACTCGAAAGTGCAAGATACTTGACCAGTTGAAACGGCTTGACGCTTTCCAGAACTCTTTTTTTGGCTTGAATCGATTTCATGTTGTTGAGCTGTCTTTTTTGTCCAGTAGTTGTTTTACCTTTGCACGCCTTTGGTCGAGCTTGTCCGTGAATCCCGCTTCCCATCCCGTGTTTTTGGGATCATAGAAACGCATGCCTGCAAGTTCCTCCGGCATGTAGAGTTCGGGGAGCCACCCCTCTTCGAAATCGTGAGCGTATTTGTATTCTCTGCCGTAGCCGAGTTTTCTCATAAGTCCGGTGGGCGCATTGCGCAGGTGCAAAGGCACCCGGGCGGCGCCACTGTTTTTAGCAGCTTCCTTAGCACGGTCCAGAGCGACGTAGAGCGAATTGCTCTTGGGCGCGAGGCAAAGATACACGACAGACTGAGCGAGGGCAAGCTCGCCTTCGGGACTGCCGAGGAAATGATAGGCCTGGAAAGCATTTACAGCCTGGATAAGAGCGGCTGGATCGCCAAGACCGATGTCTTCGGAGGCCATCCTTATGATGCGCCGGGCGAGGTAGAGCGGGTCCTCGCCGGCGTCAAGCATCCGGGCCAGCCAGTAGAGGGCCGCGTCCGGATCACTTCCCCTGACGCTTTTATGGAGGGCGGAAATAAGATTGAAGTGTTCCTCGCCCGCCTTGTCATAATGCACGGACTTGCGCAGCAGAGCTTGCTTTGCGGCTTCAAGATCCACGGTACGCACACCTTCGGAATCAGGCGCAGTAGTCAGGACACCAATTTCCAAGGCGTTCAGAATGACTCGCGCATCGCCTCCGGAGGCAGCAAGCAAATAATCTTGGGCTTCCTCGACAAGGCGCGCCGGGAATTTTCCCAGTCCCCATTCCGAATCGCAGAGAGCACGGTCGATTATTTGTTTCAAATCAGCCTGTTCGAGCGGTTCCAAAACCGCAACCTGAGCCCGCGACAAGAGCGGACGGATAATTTCAAACGATGGATTTTCCGTGGTGGCCCCTAGCAGAAGCACCGTTCCATTTTCAACGTGGGGCAGAAGGGTGTCCTGCTGTGCCTTGTTCAGCCTGTGAATCTCGTCCATGAGCAGCCATGTTCTCATTTTCTTTTTGACGAGAACTTCTTTGGCTTCCTGAACAGCCGCCCGTATTTCCCTGGCCCCCGCCATCACCGCAGACAAATAGACAAGGTGGCTTTCAGTATGCGTGGCTATAATTTTGGCCAAAGTCGTCTTGCCGCAACCTGGAGGCCCCCAAAGGATAAGGGAGTGGAAACGCCGGTTGCGCAAAACCCGATCGAGTATCTTTCCAGGCCCGAGCAGGTGCGACTGCCCGATGAACTCCCCAAGGTTTCGCGGGCGCATCCGTTCGGCTAAGGGCGCCTGTCCTCCGGGTTCATCAACGGAGACATTTTCGAACATATTTAACTGGTCCATTGGCTTCTGGTCTCGCCAGGTCAATTTCATGCCTTTCGCAGCCCCACGAGCGAAAAGCCACATGTTTCCCCTCGAAAAATGGAGTTCCCGAAGGATAAACCTAATTCTAATGAAAATGTACGAATATTCCAGCTTTTTGCCGGGAAAGGCGCAGTTTTGTGGTTCCATTGCCTGCTGCCGTCTGTGGTTTGATGGAGCGATAATGCAAGCTCTCTCAAATGTTCATTTTGTATTTTGCCCCATGCGTGCTATAAGAACCTTACACTTCTTGAGAGTCCGCCCTTATGAATCACAAAACAGTCAGCAAAATAGTGCTCGTCATGGTTGATGATGATGAGGATGATTGTTTGCTGGTGGAGGCGGCCCTCTACGAAGCCTACTTAAAATGCGATTTTCACTGCGTTAAAGACGGCCTGAAGGTACTCGACTACCTCAATCGGCGAGGCTCCTATCATGACGCTGACAGTGCGCCGCGTCCGGACCTTATCCTGCTTGACCTCAACCTGCCCAGCATGAGCGGCCGCGAAGTCCTTCAGAAGCTGAAGGCAGACCCACGGTTTCGCGCCATCCCGATTATCATCCTGACGACCTCAGGTAATGAGGAGGACGTAGCTTTCTGCTACGATGCAGGCGCCAATACATACATTGTCAAGGAACCTTCGTTTGCCGGACTGCTTGCTGCGATTAAGGTGGTAAAAGAGTACTGGTTGGACACAGCTACACTTCCCCCAAGGGGAGAACTCCCAACTCGAAAAAAGATAGAGAAACTTATTGAGGGATTGAAGGATTGAGAATTCTCAATCCCTGAATCCTAACTCAAGTCCTGTATTGCTGGAAGCGTCACATGAAGCATGAACGCCGAGAACAATTGGTCGAAGACCCCAAGAGTCTTATCGAGCAAAATGCCCGGTTAAAAGCCGCTTTGGCCGATGCCGAGGGGTTTCTTGAGGCCATCGTGGAGCATATTCCCGAAGCAATTACCATCATCGATAGCCGTGACCTCACTGTTCGAATGGTGAGCAAATGCGGCCGGGAGCTACTCGGCCACTCCAAGGATAAGGTCGAGGGAATTACGTACCAGGAGTACAGCAAAATCCAGGATTTTTTAAATGTTGAGGGGTCTCCGCCCCCTTCTGAGGGGTTGCCGCTGATTCGAGCCACTCTCAAAGGCGAGCTTGTAACAAATGAGGAGTGGCTGCTGAGGCGCTCGGATGGCGTCAAGCTGAACTTGCTTTGCAATTCCGGACCCATCCTTGATCGACATGGCAATGTAATCGCAGGGATTGACGTCTGGCGAGACATCACCGAACACAAACGGATGGAAGAGGAACTGCGCACCGAAAATATCGTAGCGCGTAAGAATATGGAGCAGGAACTACAGGCAAAATCCTATCGTCTCCAGGAAGTCAACGCCGCATTGAAAGCTTTGTTGCGGCAAAGGGACGAAGACAGAAAAGAGTTCGAGGAAGCTCTTCTGATCAATATTGAAAACCTTATTCTACCATACATCAAGCGACTCAAAAGCGGGCCCCTGACCAGCATTCAGGCCTCACTGCTTGAAATCCTGGAATCTCATTTAAAAGAACTCAGTTCAAAATTCGGTAAAACGCTTGCGCTCGAATACAGGGTTCTCACGCCTACTGAAATGAGGGTCGCAGCGCTCGTAAGAGAAGGTAAAACCAGCAAAGAAATCGCTGACATCTTATGTATCTCCGAAAAAACGGCCTCATTTCACAGGAACAATATCAGGACCAAGCTGGGAATGCGAGGAACGGGAGCAAACCTGCGGTCTCATCTATTGAGTCTCACATAATATACCAGTTATTTCCCCATATTTACCCCTCAAATTCTTGGGCTTTCAATCCGGCCCAAAATCAGTACTTTAAGACCAGATAAAAAACAGCAGCAAGGGACCATAATCTTGCATACTCAAACTCAAGCCTGATCTTGTCCGGCGATAGACTCCCGAGGGAAGCCTTGATAGCAAAAACATCACCTGTTGTCGCCATACTCGATGAAGATGCAGACGATCGCCTTCTGTTGCAGGAGGCTTTCGGCCAGTGCCGGCAGGACGTGGAACTCCATTCTTTTGAAAGGGGTGAAGACCTGCTCGATTACTTGAACCAAATCAAGAGCAGCCTCGCGAAAAACGGCGCGGCAGCCGATCTGGTGATCCTGGGCTTGGACCTGCCATGGGAAAGCACATTTGACATCATAGCAGCGATTAAATCTAATCCCGGTTTGAGGCAAATACCCATTATCGTCCTCATTGGGCTGGTGCCCGACGCTTTAATAAAGAGATTCTACGACCTCGGCGCAAATACTGTAATCGTCAGGCCGGTTCCCTGGGATGAACTGGTCAATGTTGTGAAGAAAACATGTGATTATTGGTTTGGGCCCGTGAAAATGTGATCGCCGATAGACCCCGGGGATTTGCTGATTTTCCACGCCTTGTCCTTTTCTTATAACTAGTTGCAAAAGATCCTGTCCCTGAGTGCCAAAATATCAGTGGCCTCTCTTTTCAATAAATGATAGGTTATCAACATTCAATAACTATTACTCAGATAGTGAACCGACCGTTTTCAATACTCAAAATCGATAGTGGGGATTGAGTAATGAATGGGTCGGTGTTCCAGAAAGACAAGAAGGGCGTGCAATGTTAAAGACCTCTCAATGTTCCGGCGACCTCTCCGAGAAATCTGAAACCCCTCCTGCCGGTCTCTCTTTTCAGCAGATCTTAAGCAAACACGGCGTGCGCGACCGGGTGGTTCTTGTAATGGCGGATGATGATGAAGACGATTGTCTCGTTGTAAGCGAGGCTTTAAAGCTGGCCTGTAACGGTTGCACTTTTCGCTGCGTTCGGGACGGCGTCGAAATGATGGACTATCTAAATCGAATCGGACCTTACAAGAATCCTGAAGTGTCTCCGGTTCCGGATATCGTCCTGTTAGACCTCAACATGCCAAAGTTGAGCGGCCGTGAGGTCCTGAAAAGATTGAAGACGGACCCCCGCTTTCGGGCCATTCCGGTGATCATTCTGACAACCTCGCGGGAATTGGAGGACGTAAAGATTTGCTACGACCTGGGCGCTAATTCGTACATTACCAAGCAGGCCAGCTTCGACGAGGTGGTTTCCGCGATGAAAACGCTCGCCGAATATTGGACCGAGATTGCAACCCTGCCTCTCAGGAAGACTCAAACCCGGGACCCGATAGAGCCGGAGAAACTTTCTTCGTAATATGACCGGATCCACACAACAGGTCTCATGACTTAGTGCTACTCGCCCAGGTAGGCTTTTCGGACCCGTTCATCTTTGAGCAGTTGCCCGCCCGGGCCTTCAAGAACCACCTCACCCGTCTCAAGTACGTATCCGTAATGCGCTATGCCGAGGGCGGCTACCGCGTTCTGCTCGATCAGAAGGATGGTCGCTCCCTCAGCGTTGATCTGCTGAATAGCCCTTAAGACCTCTTCCACCATGAGGGGCCCCAGTCCCAACGACGGTTCGTCCAGCAGAATCAGCTTCGGTCTGCTCATCAGCGCACGGCCGAAAGCGAGCATTTGCTGCTCACCGCCGCTGAGCGTCCCAGCCAACTGCATCCGCCTCTCTGCAAGCCGTGGAAAAATCGAAAGCACCCATTCGAGACCACTGTTAAATTCGGCGAAAGTGCGGTTGTAAGCGCCAAGCTCAAGGTTTTCCATAACGGTCAGATTCCCAAATATCCGCCTTCCTTCGGGACTGACAGCGATTCCCAGTTGAATGATACTGTGAGTATTGAGCTGCGTTATTTTAGTTCCGAGAAAATAGACCTCACCGGAGTGCGGCCTGACGAGTCCTACAAAGACTTTGAAGGCGGTAGTCTTGCCCGCTCCGTTGGCGCCGATCAAGGAGACTATCTGTCCCTGCTCGACTGTGAGGCTGACCCCTTTGAGCGCGTGTATCCCTCCGTAATATACGTGGAGGTCCTCAGCCCTTAGCATGCGATGCGCCTCCGAGGTAAGCCGAGATGACCTCCGGGTTTCTCCTGACTTCATCGGGACTGCCTTCGGCGATCGACTGGCCGTAGTTGATGACCTTTATGCGCTCGCAAATGTTCATGACGAACTTCATGTCGTGCTCGATCAAGAAAATGGTAATCCCGCTTTTTTCCCTTATCCGGCGAATAAAGGCGGCAAGTTCCAATTTTTCAATCGGGTTCATCCCGGCAGCCGGTTCGTCCAGTAAGAGCATCCCCGGCTCGGTGGCAAGCGCCCTGGCAATTTCGAGCTTCCGCTGGAGGCCGTAAGGAAGGTTTTGAGCCTTTTCAAAAGCAAGGGCACTAAGCCCTGCTTCTCCAAGGTATTTCAGTGAGTGTTCCCGGATTCTTTTTTCTTCCCTTCTGTGTTTGGCCAGTCCGAGCATCGCAGCCAAGAAGGACGAATCGAGCGAATAATGGCACGAAACCATAACATTTTCGAGCACGCTCATATCGGTGAAAAGCTTTATGTTCTGGAAGGTGCGCGCGATGCCCCTGGCCGTTATCAGGTGAGATGGAAGCCGGGTGATGCTTTCTCCCTTCCAGCTTATATCGCCTGCAGTGGGTCTTAGCAGGCCGGTTATCATGTTGAAAATCGTAGTTTTTCCCGCTCCGTTGGGACCTATCAGGCCCATAAGCTCACCCCGTTCGACCGTGATGGAGAAATCGCTTACCGCCGTTAGCCCCCCGAACTCCCTTGTCACACGGCGCATCTGGAAAAATGATCTCATAGCGGCCTTTGAGTTCTCCTCCATCCGACGAGCTTCGATGCCACAGAATCCCAATTGAATTCACTGCGCCCCATGATTCCATTTCTAACGAACAGAATAACCAGCATCAGAATCAGGCTGAAGATAACCATGCGCATTCCCGGGATTCCCGGAATCGTGAAAGGGCCGATCTCCATGGGCCGTTCGACTATTCTAAGCGCCTCGCCCCCCCAAGCGAAAAGTACCGCCCCTATGATTGCTCCGGTCGTACTCCCAAGACCTCCCACGACTATCATGATAAGGAGGTTGAACGTAAGGAGGAAGGTAAACAGACCGGGCGAAATGGTGGTTATGAGGTGAGCCAGCAGCCCCCCTGCGATTCCGGAAAAAAAAGCGCTTATCAGGAAGGCAAGCATAAGGCGTTGAAACGGATCGACTCCCATCGCCCTCGCAGCCGTCTCGTCCTCACGGATGGCCTTCATCGCCAGGCCGTAATTACTGTTTATCAACCGCTGGATGGCGAAGACCGCCACGGTCGCGACCCCCCACGACCACCACAGGTTCGTATGCGGATAGAGGCCTTTGAGTCCAAGCGGCCCGTTCGTTACGCTTTGACTGGCATTGCAGAGTACCCGGATGACCTCGCCGAACCCCAGGGTTACGATCGCCAGATAATCACCCCGCACACGCAGAACCGGAAAGCTTATGAGAAAGGCGACAGAAGAGGCAACAACTCCAGCCGCGGCGAGCGATACGACGAAGGGGACATGGATGACGTTAATTGGCCAGACCGCATGTTCAATTATGAAATTGAGCTGCTTTTCCGCCGGGGTCATCGAGAGCAACGCGGAGGTGTAGGCGCCGATCGCTATGAAACCGTTGGGGCCAAGATGAAGAAGGCCGCAGACACCGTTTATCAGGTTGTAGCTGACTGCAAGGGTGATGAAAATAGCGATATTATTGAGTATTCTGATCTGATAGCCGGAACCGTAGCGGCTGAATAGAAAAAGAATGCCGAACAGCACAACAAGCGAGGCGACATTAAGCCCGAACTTCAATTTTTCGCTCAAGACCCCAATCCCGAATTACTCAATTATAGGCTCACCCATAATCCCGGTCGGTCTGAAAAGCAGCACGCCTATAAGAAGCAAAAAAGCGAATGCATCCCGGTACTCAGCCAGGTCGGGCAAAAGGGCCACGATCAGAATTTCGCAAAGTCCGAGCAGAAAACCACCGAGAACAGCGCCGACGATGTTTCCGATCCCTCCAATAACCGCTGCAATGAAAGCTTTCAAACCGGGTATGACACCCATGAACGGATTTATCTGAGGGTATTTCATCGCCCACATGATCCCGCTGGCTGCTGCCAGGCTCGAACCGATTAGGAAAGTAAGGGCAATAATCCTGTCCAGGTTGATGCCCATGAGCCGAGTCGCCTCGAAGTCCCGCGAAGCCGCACGCATCGCCTTGCCTGCCTTGGTCTTGAAGACGATATAAAGCAGTCCCAGAACTAGAAGCAGTGTTATGATCGGAGAGTAAATCGTGAGCACAAGGATGTGGAGGTCTCCGGCCTTGATGACGTAGCTGAAAAAATCAGGCCGTGGAAAGGGCTTTGGAACGCCCCCAATGAGCACAAGGGCAAGGTTTTCCATCAGGAAAGAGGCCCCGATTGCGGAGATTAGCAATGAAATACGAGGGGCCTGCCTCAAAGGCTTATAAGCTGCACGATCTAGCAGAATACCAAGAGATCCGGTTGCTATGACTGCCAGAGGAAAACTGATAAACCAGGGAAGTGAAAAAAGCAAAACTCCATACATGCCGGCATAAGCTGCTACCATCAATAGATCGCCGTGCGCGAAGTTTATGAGCCTCAAAATCCCGTAAACCATCGTATATCCGATGGCGATCAGGGCATAGAGACTCCCCAGCGAGACGCCGTTTATGAGTTGTTGAACAAAGAGCGTGAGGCTCATTTTGCGACGCTTTCCTAAACGAGGTCGGAAACAAATTATTCACATACCGAAGCGGCACCTGAAAAGAGTTATTAATACACATTAGACGCCCTTGGCGCAAGCTTGCCTGATGCGTTCGACCAGCTCGGAAAGATCGCAGGGCTTGACCAGGTAATCGAATGCCCCGCATTCTATTCCCTCGCGGGCCGCGGTTTCGGACCCATGCCCCGTGAGAATGATGACCGGCATTTTCGGTTCCATAATCTTAAATACCTTCAAAACCTCAATCCCGTCCATATCCTCCATCTTAAAGTCAAGAACAGCGAGATCGAAAGATTCATTTCGCAAAATGCGAATCGCCTCGCTTCCGGACAGCGCGGTTTTGACCAGAAAATTGCGCTTGGACAGCCTTTTTGCCAGGACTGTAGCGTAGCCCTCCTCATCATCGACAAGCAGAAGTTTGGTCCCCTTGCTTCGGTCTTCTTCAGAGTTAATGAGGTCTCCAGGCTGCATCACGAGGTCTCATCGTGAATGGGAATGTGTACATGGAAAGTCGTGCCGAGCCCAACCGAACTGTCCACGGTAAGATTTCCTCCGAGTTTTTTAATGATCCCATAGCATATCGATAGTCCCAGCCCGGTGCCTTTTCCCACAGGCTTGGTGGTAAAAAAGGGATCGAATATGCGTGCAATAACACTGTTGGAGATTCCGTGCCCGGTGTCTCCAATGTCGACCACCACCTTGTCGCCTTCCACCCCGCTTCGTATTTCGAGCAATCCGCCTCCAGCGCCCATCGCGTCGATGGCATTATTGATCAGATTCATGAAAACCTGCTGCAGTTCGGTAGGGGAAGCCGAAATAAGCGGCAAGTCCTCATCTAATTCGGTTTGAATTCTTATGTTGTTGAATTTTGAGCGCTCTTCGCAAATGCTCAATATTTGCTCAATTGTATCGTTTACTTGGATCTGTTGGTGAACAGGGTCCGTTTTGCGGGCAAAACTAAGCAGTTTATGGGTTATCTCTTTGCACCGCACGCCCTGAAGGCTTATCTGCTTGAGGGACCGCCTGAACTCATCCACATGTTCGCTTTCCTTAAGCTCTTCCTCCTCGAGCAGGTCTCCCATCCACCCCGCTTCTTCGACCATAATTGCGACAGGGTTGTTTATTTCGTGCGCTATCCCAGCAGCAAGTTCGCCGATCGATGCGAGCTTTCCTGCTTCTATTACCTGCTCATTCATTATTTCCTTTTCCAGGTCGGCCTTTTCGATACGTCGAACCACCTTTTTCGAGATAATAAAGGCAACCAGAACAATTGCCAGGCAGCCAAAGGTAAAGATGGCCAGAGCAATAGCCCTTGCACGATTCACCTCCGATAACGCGTCATCCAGATCCTGCTGGTACACCAGCGTCCATTCGCCTGACTTGAGTGGCATGAGAAAGTAGAGAATGTTCCCATTCAGGCTCTTAACTGTTCCTGAAACGGCATTGCTGTCCGATGTGAATGTTTTGATCTTCTCGATGTTGATGGCCCCTGGTTCGGCGTTTTTCGCACCTCCCGCTCTGGCCCATGAAGTTCTGCTGAGCAGGCTCGCAATGTTGGGCACCAGTTCGATCGAGGGGCGCGTCTGTAGCTCTCCCGCACTGTTCACTATGAAAGCTGAGCCCGTTTCACCGATATGAATTTTTCCAACCAGTAAGTTGAACGCTGCGAAATCTATTGTCGTCCGCAAGAGCCATTCTGTCTCTCCCCGTTTTTTTTTCACAGAGATGATAAAGTGCGGGCTGCGGCGAAAACCCAGGAAAACGTCGCTCAGGTAATAATCTCTTTGTATGGCTGCCCGGAACCATTCTGATTTAGAGTAATCGGCGTTTTGCAGCTTGAGGCCCCCAGCGTATGAAATCTGCACTCCCTCTGAGTTTACGACCCCTAGATCCACGAACACACCCGAATAGGCATTTTGAAGAATAACCAATTTGTTTTGCAGAAAGGTTTCATCAGTCAATTCTTCGTAGCTGTAAGAATCGGCGAGTACCTTTATGTAGGAGACCTTTTCATCGAGAAAGGAATTGATGAGCTGCTGATGTTTTTCCACCAGTTCATGGAGATGCTCCATCACCTTTTCCCGATAAGAAGTCTCAAAATAGAAACCGGTGAGACCCGCAATCAGAATTAGGGGCGTAAACGAGACCACGATCACGATCAGGGTCATGTTCCTGGTCAAAGATGAGTAGTAATGCTTTTCCTTCATATCGGATTGCAGGCGGATTCTTTCATTGAACTAGAAAAATGGGTTAATCGGTCCTGCTTGCCAGCAGCTTCTCAGCCCTCTTCACCTCTGCGAGAACATCAGCTATGTCCGCCGGTTTTCTTAAGTAAGCGAACGCACCCAGATTGCGGACGTAGGCTTCATCCATTTCGGACCCATGGCCCGAAAGAATTATTATCACTACCTCCGGATGACTTTTTTTCACGCGGCGCAAGACCTCCAAGCCATCCATGCCGGGCATTTTAAGATCGAGCACCATGACTTTTGCAGACCCCTGGTCAACAATTTGCAACGCCTGCTCGCCACTGGAAGCAGTCTGAGCGGCAAACCCCCTCAACCGAAGCCGTTCCGCAAAAGCGTCGGCAAATTCCAATTCGTCGTCAACGATAAGAATCTCGATTCCCATTTGGATCAAACCTTGTCAGATAGAAATAACAAGACCCGCCAACCCAATCGGACCTGTGGGAAAAATCATTCCGGCGAGGCGGATTGTTCAGCGGGTCGCCCACCGGGAGCAAAGAGGACAAAGCTAGTATCAGTGGCCCGCCAGTTATAACGCATACCCAAACTGGAGGCCAACTCCTCGAACTCCTGCCATTCCCCGAATTCGGCAACGGCTTCTCTTACAACTTTTTCACATGCTTCGCCCTCGAAATAAAAAACAAGACATGGAGTCCCGGAATCCTCGCCCACATGAATCAAAATAGAACCACTGCCGCCACTCATACATTCAATAAACGCCTCGATGGCCATGGTCAAAGCCATCTGCATCCTGAATGCATTGGTAAAAAGCATGATCGGGCGGTTGCAGACCGTTTCCTTGAGTTCCACATTGCGGAGTGCAGCAAGTCTTTTCGCCAGCGAAACCGTCTGATTCAGAATCGAATTCAGATCAATATCGGCGAAGGCGTGGTCCATGCTGTGAGCGAAGCGGTTGAACCTCGAAGTTATTTCGACCCCTCTTCGAACCTGCTCCTCTATCTTCTGCACCGAGCGCTGAAACTTATCACGGTGCGGAAACGGGGCATCCCTCGTCATAGCAAGAAAGTCCGCCATTAGCCCATTTGATTCGTTAATTACAGCCAGAACGTTTCTCAGCTCATGAGTCACGCTAGCGGCTATTTTACCGAAAAAAGCAAGCTCGTTTGTTTTCACCCCGATTCCCCTTGCGCTATTTGCGTAAAATGGCGCTCATTCAGTCAACCTTCGCTTTAGCCTTTGATTCTCTTATCCTTTTATGGGCCAGTTGCATTGCCTCGGTGAGTTTCTCGATATCAACCGGCTTCTCCAGGTAAGCGCATGCCCCAAGTTCGGCACAAAGCCTGGCAACATCCTCGGAACCATGACCAGTAAGTACGATCACCTCGACATTCGGATGCTTCTGTTTCACCCGGCGCAAAACTTCCAGACCGTCTACGCCCGGCATCTTTAGATCAAGGACCATTACCTCAGGCTCATCTTCTTCGACAACCGAGAGGGCTTCCTCTCCGCCGTAAACCACAGCGGAAGAGTAATCCCGCATCTGAAGGCGCTCCGACAGGGCTTCGACAAAGTCTCTTTCGTCATCGACCAGCAGCACCTTTGAGGGCAGAGGAACATCGAAGTCGAACTTGCGGTAAACATCACTCTGGTAGTATCCCGGCCCCACTTTGGTTTCTGCCCCTCTCACGCCCGTAACAGTCGATGCAATCCTTTTGAGTTCTTCTTCAAGCGAAGATAGCATCATTACGTGCTTGTTGATTTCCATGACTACCAGGCCATCCTTTGCCGAAACTGAAACATCATGACCTTCCATCGCCAGTTTGAGATTGACCTCGGAAGCCAGCGTAAAATCAGCCACAGCGTTCAAAGAGTCTTGCGACACCGTCAAAACGCTGCTCTTAAGATGGTCGCATATAAGCCGGACCGCATCCTCGTGAGCGACTTTATTCATCGGTATAACGATATCATATAGCGAGGCGGCCCAAGGGTCTTTTTGCCGCAGGAGATATTCAACCCAGAGAACAAGGGACTCGTCATCCTTGTGGATCTTTTTAAGCGCATCCTTCGTCGAAATTCCCTCCAGGCGGCTGGCCACGTCGGAACGATATCCAGCGTCCGCAATCATGCACACGTTGAGTACGTGAGATATATTCCTTGGAACCATCAGAGTGCAGAGTCCGGACAGGAGGAAATTATCGCCCTTCAAAGAATCGGCAACGAGCTGCCTTAGGCAGGCCTGGCTACGCTCCTTTTCATGCGTAACCTTATTGAAAATAGAAACTTTACCCCTGAGCGCATTCCGGATTTTGCTCTCTTCAATATTGAACCGCTTGCTTGCCGCAGCCGCCAGAGCGGCATCGTCAAGATGCGTGTAACCTGTTTTCTCTATAACGCTGCGTACTACTTCCTCAGCTCCGCAATAAGAACCACAAAAAACATTGAGAACCGGCATGATTGATTACTCCTTCTTTGCCAGATGCGGCGTGTCACCCACTACAAAGCGGACCGAAAGGAGCGGACAGCTTTCCCCGCACTGGGTGTGACTGCTGGAGTGTATTGTTTCAAGGGCAGTGGAGATCGTCGAATAGATATTGTTTTCACCGATTTTTGCCAACAGATGGGTGCGTTTCATAACTCCGAGCACTTTTTCGTTCAGCCCCGCAAAGGAAATCCCGTAGCCGGCGCTTCGCACCCGATCCACAATGAGGGAGAGCACTTCCTCACCCGAGGCGTCCAAATCATTTATTCCATTGGAGATAATGAGAATGTGCTTGAGTTCCGGCATCGCACGAACTCGCTCCGATACCTTTTCTTCCAGATAGCCTGCATTCGCATAAAAAAGTGCTCCATCGAAACGGATCATGGCAATGTGCCTGCACTCTTCGAGGCCGTGATCGCGAGCGCTCTGAAAAGAACTGTCCTCATACATCGAAAGGGTTGTCACCTTCGGACGCATGCTCTTGTAGAGAAACATCCCGAGCGAGAGCAGAACGCCGAAAATGATTCCCTTGTCAAGATGCGGGGCTGTAATAAGAGTTGCCACAAAGGTCAGGATTGAGAAAAGCCCGTCGTACCATTGAGCCCTCCATGCGTGAATGAAGCCAGAGACATTTATCAGGCCGATGACCGCCATCATGATAACCGCAGCGAGCACGGACTGAGGCAGGTAATAGAGATACGGGGTAAAGAAAAGAAGCACTATGGCAACTGTAATGCTGGTTATCACGCTCGATAACCCCGTTACCGCACCTGCCTGGATATTTACAGCCGATCTGGAGAAAGATCCCGATACCGGAAAGCTTCTTGTGAAGGCCCCCATAATGTTGGCAATACCCTGACCGATGAGTTCCTGATTGGGGTCGAGCCTCTGTCCTGTTTTAGCGGCCATCGCCTTTGCAATCGAAATTGCTTCCATGAATCCGAGAAGAGAGATGATAACCGCGATTGGGATCAACTTTACCAGGACATTCAAATCCAGCCCGGGAAACCCGAAACTTGGCAATCCACGAGGAATATTTCCCACAACGCTTCCCCCGCCCATCATTACGATAGCTTTCTCGTCGACTGCAGAATTGCCGATTCTTACCCTCCAGATCCCACCGTCGCCCTTTAAACTTCCCTCGACTTCGCCGTAAGGAACGTAAATCTTTTTGCCATCGGAGTCAGTGGCGGCAGTAAAGAGATAAGCTCTAGTCCTCGTGCGCCTTCGAGCCATTGCCTCCTTGAGATCGGCGATTCTTAAATCGGCCACGTCGCATTCATACTTTATCTGCAGGGCTTCCTTGGAGCGGCCGCCATATAGTTTCTCAGCGTCCGTGAGGAGCGGAGTTAGTTCGGCCCGGGTCTTCGCCAGTTCCACTGATTCCTTTGCGGCTTCGTTGAATTTAGTGATCAGCTCCCTGCAGTCATTTGAAGCGATAGTGTCGAGAGGGACACGGACGTTGTGCTCGTATCCAATCGCCCATGAAATCACAGTGGTGATCGCTACCGCGACAAGCACGTATGGAATGCGCCTGTTGATCCACCTCAGCCCGTACATTATCACAAAAGCGCCCATCCCCAGCGCCAGGGTCGGCCAGTGTGTATAGTGAAGCGCCGCTTTGATGACCAGGTATACGGTCTCATAGTGGTGCTCAGCGGTTTCAACCTGCACGTTGAACATCTTCGAGAGCTGTGAAGTGGCGATGATGATTGCGCCCGCACTGGTAAATCCGTTTACCACCGGATGCGAAAGAAAATTCACAACCAGTCCCAGCCGCAGAACTCCCAGGGCAAGCTGGAAAACACCGACAATGAGCGCAAGCAGGATAGCATAGGCTATAAAACCCTCGCTTCCCGTAGTGGCAAGGGGCGACAGGGCCGCTGAAGTCATGAGGGAAACGATCGCAACCGGACCCGTTGCAAGCTGCCGGCTCGATCCGAACAGAGCGGCAAGGATAGGAGGGAGAAATGCGGCGTAGAGTCCATACTGGACAGGCATTCCCGCGAGCTGCGCATAAGCCATCGATTGCGGAATCAGTACAAGGGCGACAGTCAAACCGGAAACGATGTCCACTTTGACCGAAGAGCGATCTAAAACCTTTAGCCACTCGATAAATGGAAAAACCTTGCTAAGCATAAACACATTCCCTCAAAGATAGTCATATCAGGTTCTTGCACTCAGATTTGTTCCATGCGAATTTACCCTGTTTGCTGCGGTTTGAGCGTTTTAGGCAGAAGAACAGTCATCTTAGTCCCCTGCCCTTCTTTGCTGCTGGCCTCAATACGCCCGCCGAGCCTCTTGATGATGCCGTAGGTAATGAACAAACCAAGCCCGGTTCCATGTCCCTTCTCTTTTGTGGAAAAAAAGGGTTCGTATAAGCGATTGAGCGTTTCCTGCGACATACCGCAGCCATTGTCTTCCAATGAAACCGAAAGAGCTTCACCACTGTCACAGGTGCATATGACAATTGTTCCACCGTCTTTCACAGCAGCAAAAGCGTTGCTCAGCAGGTTGAGAAAGACCTGCTGGAGCTGGCCGCGATCCGAGGCAATTTCAGGCAGGTTGTCCCCGAGTTCAAATCGAAGGTCCAGATTCCGGAAGTGGGCTTCCTTTTCAACGAAACCCACGGTTTCGCGAACCACTTCATTGATGTCAAGATTTTCGATATGAGGCTCCATCCTGCGCGCGAATCCGAGCAGCCGGTGGGTAATCGAGCGGCAGCGCTCGACAGAGCTGATAATTGCATCGGTCAAGGCGAGAAATTTATTCCTGTCCTTAAAATCACTCCCGAACTCGATCAGGTCCTTCATCAGACCGGCTTTCTCATTCATAATCGCAAGCGGATTGTTTATTTCATGCGCCACCCCTGCGGCAAGTCTTCCGATAGAGGAGAGTTTGTGGCTGTGCTCGATTTCCCGAAAAGCGGCCTCACGCCTTTCGTCGCTTTCCTGAAGCCTGCGAATGAGAGAACCAGTCAGTCTGAACACGACGAGCAGGATTATCAGCACGCCTGCAAGAAACACATAAAATATTTCGCTTTTTAGTGTGTGCCAGGACTTGAAAAGTTCTCCCCTGGGTTCGACGACTACGAGTATGTAGGGAGAGTTCTGGAAATAAGCGTATGCCACCAGAACTTCACGGCCCAGTGAATCGGTTGTCTCTGTGTAGGTCGGCTCGCTCGAATAGGGAGGGATGCCAAGCGGGAAATGGTCCAGAACCCCTCCGTAATTCCTGCTGGTGGTTTGCAGAGTGCCGTCGCTGTTTACGAGAAATCCATCGCTCTTCGCGCCCAGCCGCATCGAAGCAATCAGCTCATCTATCGTGTGCGTATCGATGGTGGACCGCAAAAACCAGGATTTTCCGCCTTCAATTTTTCTCTGAACAGCCATTGCGATATGTGGAAACCTGCGGAAACCCATGAAGACATCGCTGATGGCCGCACCCTGTAATCGAACCTCGCCGAACCAGGATTGCTCGCTGTAGTTGAGCCCTTTGAGATCGTAAGGTCCCACATAGCTTACCTGAACTCCGTTTTCATTTATCACGCCCAGATCTACAAACCCGCCTAACTCCTGCTTCATGACGCGGAATATGCGGTTTAGGTTTCCCTCGTCAGCCAATTCTTCAAAAGAATGCTCGGAAGCAATAAAACTTACGGCCGAAAGTCGTTCGGCAAGGAAAAGCTCCATCGAATGTTTGCTCTTGTTCACATGAACGAGCAGCGGGTTCACGATCTCCTGCCTGAGCGTGTTCTGGTACTGGTGAGCGTTTATCATCGCCATGGCAAAAAGCGGAATGATCGTGACCGCTATCATCAGGACAATGATCCGTCTGCGAAGCAGGCGGTAAATTTCAGGGGAACCGCCTTCATCGGAAAACTCGAGCAAACTCAGGTTTTTGAGCCAACCGGACAAAGACACCTCAAGCCTTCCGTTCTTTTAAAAGTATGTCCCCGGACTTAAGGGCTCGCTTTCGAAATCGGCTGAGAGCAACTTTGGCCGGCCCTATGCCCGAGTGCTTCTGGTACTGAAGGTGCTCCTTTTCGATTCCTCCACATATCACCGTGTTCACATTCTCCTCGGTAACCACGCGGCAAGCGCCTCGGCCGACGGCCGCGCATGCACTATATCGCTTTTTCCCGCCGGTTTTCCATCATTATTAGATAGATAGACACAGACGACCGGAAAGAACAAAAATTCAACAAGATCAATGGTCTCTCAGGACTTGAAAACAACCGTTTGTATTAAGCACAAATATCTTGTTCTGCATGGGAAACCCCTTGCTGCGTCAGGAAGACTACGGCTTTTTCGCTTCGACGTAACGAGCCGCGGCCAGTGCGGCAATGCAGCCCTCGGAAGCAGCAATCACTATCTGTTTGGCGTAATTTTGCCTCAAGTCCCCGGCTGCAAAGATCCCGGGAATACTCGTCTCGCATTTGTCATCGGTCAGCACGTAACCTGTGGTGCTCGTCTTTACGCCTACGGGCGCCAATGCGCTATGTGGCGAAAAACCGACAAAAATAAAAACACCTTCGACTTCAAGCTCTCTATGTTCGCTCGTCTGAGTGTTTCTTAATGCGACCGCCCGCACACCCTGCTCCCCGGACTTAATCTCGGTGACAACCGTATTTAGAATGATTTCAATCTTGGGTTCTAAAACGAGGCGCTGTTGCAAAATCCTGCTGGCACGGAACTCATCGCGCCGGTGTATCAGATATACGCGCTCAGTTATCTTTGCCAAGTAGAGCGAATCCTCGAGGGCGGTATCACCGCCACCCACCACACAAACGATTTTATCGCGAAAGAAAAAGCCATCGCACGTAGCACAATAGGAAACTCCTTTGCCGAAATTGTCGATCTCGCCGGGAACGTTGAGCTTTCGGGACTTCCCTCCCGCAGCAATGATGATGCTGTATGCATTCAAGACCTCTCCATTCTCGAGGCGAACCGAGTGGAAATCGATTCCGGGCTCTACCGCTACGGCCTCTTGCTGCACCATCTCCAACCCGTACCACTTGGCGTGTTCTAAAAACTTGTCTGAAAGATCAAATCCACTTATGTCGATAAATCCCGGGTAATTTTCCACTCCTTTTGTGATGGCCACCTGGCCGCCTGGAAGGCCTTTCTCGATAAGCACAGCTTTTAGAGCCGCCCGCATGGCGTAAATCCCGGCTGTAAGTCCCGCAGGTCCCCCACCTATGATGATAACGTCGTAGATTTCGTTTCGAGCCATTTTAAATTGCCTTTCCATCCAAAGGACCAAAGATCTACCGCGCATACCTTTGAGCAAATTCCTGAGGTGGCGGAGCAAAAAACACCTGAATATATTTATATGATGATCTGCCCAATGTCAGGAGATAAAGTTACTTTTTCATTTTCGGATTGAATTTTTCGTCGTCGATGATCTAAATAGTATACACTCGAAAACACTCAATGAGAACGCTTGCAGTTTCCGGTTCGCAAAGGAGGGTTTTTCGTCCCGGCTAGGAAATCGAGATCCCCTTTCCTAAAGGGGGGCGCCCTCACAAAAGATCGGGCGCGAACTTGAAGCGTTTAGCATCGGTCGGAAATGTCAACGCGAATCCGAGCGAAGTGAGGGTTCTGGGGGATTTCAGCGCCGAGGCGTACATAACCCGAGTTTCTGCCTGTGCCGCCGCCGAAGGCAGTGGCACAGTTGGCTGGCGGTCCCACCGCCCATGAGGTGAAAGTGAAAAGACCAACCAAAAGCCAGTATTACGTGGATATCGCCGGTGCTGTAGCAATGCGGAGCACCTGTCTCAGGCGCAGATTCGGCGCTGTAATCGTAAAAAACGATCAGATAATCAGCACCGGTTATAATGGCGCCCCGCGGCAAACCACCAACTGTGTCGACCTTGGGTATTGCATTCGCCAGGAAAAAAATATTCCTGCCGGCCAAAACTACGAGCTTTGCCGGGCGGTTCACGCCGAGATGAACGCAGTAATCCATGCCTCACGCCTCGATATGGCTGGGGCTGACTTGTATCTGGTTGGCATTGAAGTGGCAACGGGCCTGTTCGTCTCGCAAGTAATTCCCTGCCTGCTCTGTAAACGCGTAATCATAAACGCGGGCATCAGCCGGGTCGTTCTTCCCGATGGACTGGGGGTCTTCAAGTATATTGACGTAGATGACTGGACCATCGAGGAAAGAATCTCCCATCGCGCGAATGAGAAACTCGATGAAGGATAAAAGCAACCAGGAGCGTAGCGGTGATCGGGCAGTTGAGGGACAGGCGGCTGAATCCCAATTCTCAATGCCTTGATTCCCTTATTCTTCGCTCCTTTCTTTTTTCTCTTCCGCACCTGCCAATATGCCCCAAACCAGCATCCTGCAATATTGCACCAGTGTGATTATTTTGAGTTTGATCACCGAGAATGATAGGCGGTAACCGGTTTCTCCCTGACGGTGATTTGTGACATGCCGCTACGTCGAAAGCGGTCATCGCAGGACGAAAGGAGCAACTCGGTCATGAAATTCAAAAGATTGGTTTTGTCTGTTGTTTTTGCAGCACTCGTCCTGGCGCAGGGCAATCCGGTTGGGGTTCAGGACCGACGGGACCCGTCGGTATCGGTGAAGAGGCTGCCGAATCAGGATCGGGCCCCGGCCTTCAGTTCTCCACCTGAACGAATGGCCCCAAACGGAGATCGAGTGAGCCCATATCCGCCGTACTACCATCCTGAAAACTCAGGCGGCCGGGCACTAGATTTGGTTTCTTGATGTTGAACCATTATAAATATCTTGAGCTTAACAGGCTTACCCCTTATTCTATCTTCCGTGCGGAAAAGAACAAAAATCTTCCAACAGAATTTAGACCATGCCTGAAAACAAGCAGGACATAATCCGGGCCACGGACTTACGAAAAAAATTCAACGGCTTCCAGGCCGTTGACGGTATATCGTTCCATCTGGTTCCCGGTGAGTGCCTCGGTCTGCTTGGCCCCAATGGGGCCGGCAAGACGTCGACTATACGCATGGTATACGGATTCTCTCCAATGACTTCCGGCAGACTCGAGGTCTTCGGTCTGGACATAAACACCAAGTGGCGCCAGATAAGAGCGAAAATTGGCGTATGCCAGCAGGAGAACAATCTCGACCCCGATCTTTCCGTACTCCAGAACCTGGAGATATTTGCACGCTATTTTAACATTCCACGCAAGGAGACTCGTGACCGCGCGCTTCAGCTACTAACGTTTATCGCGCTGGAGAACCGAAAAGATGACAAGGTAACCAGCCTTTCAGGGGGAATGATGCGAAGGCTGGTGCTGGCCCGCGCGCTCATCAATAATCCTGAACTGCTTATTTTGGATGAACCGTCCACCGGGCTCGATCCACAGTCAAAACACCAAGTCTGGGAGCGGTTGGAGCTTCTACAAGAAAACGGCCTTTCGATCCTTATTACCACCCACAATATGGACGAGGCCTCCCGGCTGTGTGAGAGGCTGATAATCATGGATCACGGCAAAATTCTCGTTGAAGGGAAACCTGCCGACCTGATCCGTTCCCATGCCGGCGACCACGTGGTTGAAATCGTAAATCCTGGTAGCGACGTAAAGGAGTTCGTAGATGCTCACAATTTCCTGCACGATGCCCTTGACCATCGGATGATTATCTATGGCAAGGAGGCCGATAGGCTATTCGACATAATCGGGGACAAATTTTGTGCGCAAACCTGCATAAAAAGACTGGCAACCCTTGAAGATGTTTTCCTGAGACTCACCGGAAGGGAGCTTCGCGAATGAGCGGCGGGCTTCGGATTACAAATATCTCGTGGCGCTTCATCCGCGTCTGGAACCGCAATATGGTGGTGTACCGCAAAATCTGGCTTGTGAACTTTCTCGTACCACTCTTCGAACCCCTTTTATACCTTGCGGCCTTCGGAGTGGGGATGAGCACCCTTATCGGGCAGGTGCACTATCATGGAGACGAGATCTCTTACATCGTTTTCATCGCCCCGGCTTTGCTGGCTATCACAATGATGTACAATTCCTTTTTCGAAAATACTTACGCTTCATTCGTGCGCATGTACTATCAGAAGACTTTTGACGCTATGATGGCGACCCCACTGTCCCTGGAAGATATCATCACCGGTGAAATTGTATGGGGCGCCACAAAGTCGGCTATCGCAACCGCAATAATGCTCGCGGTGGTGAGTTTTTTCGGCTTGGTCTATTTTCCTCACGGCCTGCTGATTCTGCCCCTCTCTTTTCTCGCCGGGCTTGCTTTCGGAACCATGGGGATGGTTTTTACGGGCCTTGTGCCCAGTATCGACATGTTCAACCTTCCGATTTTTCTTTTCATAACCCCGATGTTCCTCTTCAGCGGGACATTTTTCCCCACATCGGCCCTTCCCGGATGGGCACAAAAACTTTCCCTCGCGCTCCCTCTGACCCACCTTGTGGACCTGTGCCGCGCTTTTTGCCTGGGCGAATTGACCACTGACCTTATTTGGCGTATCGTTTACATCACGCTTTTGTTTGTCCTGCTTTTCCCGCTCGCACTGCTAGTAATGCGCAAAAGGCTCATTAATTAGTTTCCATCCGGAAAGTGCCCTTTTCTGAATTGGAAACTGTTAGTATCTCAGCCGGGGTTTCCGGATGGACACTAAGTAGTGAAGCGTGTCCCGATTTTACTGAGGACCATGAGATGATAACGCCGGTTGAGTGGATTGGAGTAGCGGTACTTGCTTATGGATTCTCTGTAAGAAGGAGAACTAGGGGCAAATGGTGGAAGCCCGGAGTGATTGTAATCGCGCTGGGCGTTGCACTCGATCTTGGTTTTGCCCTCTATCTGAGGTCGAAAGGTGCTCATTTCTAAAATCTTTCCTCCAGGACGACTGAGTGCAATGCGGCTCCATACTCGCGTTTAACGCCTGTTAATCCTCTGTCGATCCTGTCAAAAAAACCGATCACGGACATCTCACTGCCGGGCCTCCGTTATCCCCCGGCCCTCTTGCAAATTCCTCCCAGATGCAAATCTTTATAGAACATCCTATGATTCAGGAGGAAAAAATGACCAAAATTGCAGTATTGATTGGGAAGGATTTCGAGAATTCCGAATATTCCCAGCCTGTGGAAGCCTTTAAAAAGGCCGGATATCAGCCGGTGCATCTCGGGTTGAAGAAGGGCGAGACCGTCACAGGCAAAAAACAGAAAACCCCCGTTCAGATAGATATGGAAGTAAATGACGCCAATGTTAGGGAATTCGAGGCATTGCTTATTCCGGGAGGTTACTCTCCGGACAATCTCAGGGCGCACGAGGGGCCCGTGCGGTTCGCAAAGGAATTTATCGAGAGCGGCAAGCCGGTTTTTGCGATATGCCATGGGCCTCAGCTTCTGATATCGGCCAGGAAACTCGAAGGCCGGAAGGCCACCGGATGGAAGTCGATCACTGAGGACATAAAATACGCGGGAGCCCACTATATTGACAAAGAAGTGGTAGTTGACGGCAACCTGGTGACAAGCAGACAGCCATCGGATATTCCGGCGTTTATCGAAGCTTCACTGAAATTGCTGGAAAGCCGGCACGCCAAGGCAGCCTGAGTGAGTTTTCAGTTTTTAGCTTTTAGTTTTTAGTTAAGTAACTAAAAACCGGCAACTAACAACTAACAACTGCTCCTACGGCATTCGCTCGAAGTTGAACAGGGAGTAGTTCTTCGTCGGGGACCTGGAAGCCGAAAACCCTCTCAAAGCGGCTTCGAGGGAATCAGGTTGCTTTCCGCTGCCTTCGCTGAAATCGACAAGAAAATTGCCGTAGCCAAAAGATCTAAGAACAGGCAGGTGCTCCAGCCAACTTACGGGCCGGTCGGCGTAGATTTCTGCGCTGCCGGCCTTCTTTATTACATGATATGCCTCTTTTCGGGGGCTAAAAAACGGACGGTCCTCATGGAGGGCTGGAATCAGGCGGGATGTAAAGAGCGGAGGCCGGCAGTAGACCGTAAGAACAAGTCCGGCGCTGAATCTTTTCTGCGAAAGTTCCTTGAGTTCTTCCTTCGTGATTTCAAGGGAAACAACGCTCCACCTGCATCCCAGCTCAACAGCCTGGGCGAACGCGGCGCTGTTTCGCAGGTTTAGCCTCGATCCGGCAACAAGACGCATTCCCCTGCCCTGCCCGGTCAGGTCGAAATGCCCCCAGTTATTGATCTCCCACAGCAGAAAACCCTTTTTTATAAACCACATGACGGCGGCCCTGAAATATTCGATGTCCCTCTCAAAAATAAGAGGGGGCAGGGAGAACCCGAGTTTCTTCAGTTGGGAAGGCGAAAACCTCTGTTTGGCGATGCGCTCCAGGTTATTTTTGGTTGCGCTGAGGAGGACCATTGCAGCCGGCGATTTCAAGGCCTCTACAAGGTGGTTTCCCGAGTCCACTTTGACGATGAGGGTTTCATTTTGCCTAGTTTGCGGTCCAACAGGTTTTTCGAGATCCTCAAGAATGCTTTGCCTGCGTGGAAATTTAGAATTTTGATGAAAACGCCTCGGAACTTCCTCCCTGATTTTTTTCCAGATTGAGGCGGCGGACTCCGATTTTGTACCCACTTTGAAAAGCCTGTCCCCGGAATTAAGGGGTTTTGGACAGGCAAGATATACCTGGGCGCCGGCTTGTGCCAAGAGAATGCTTTCCCCTGCGCCGTCAAAGAGTTGCGATACTGTAAAGGCCTCCTGTTCTCTGCCTGCGGAGGATTCCGGGCGAAGCCTGTCTCCTTTTGCAATTGGATAACGCAAATCGATCAGGGCGCGATTTTCAAGGACAGACTTCACAGTGGCCGACCAGGCGCCGCTTGAGCCCGACCGGTGCGGCGCCAGAATTCTGTCGGCGCCTGCCTGGTCGAAATGCCCCGAGCTCAGGCGCCTCGAAGGGGCCTGAGCGATCAATTCTTGTGCTTTAATCAAAGCCTGCTGCTCTTCGACTGCGGATTCGGCGTCCAGAACCAGGCGGTAGGCCTTTACGACGTCGGCAACCCAGGCAGCGGGCTTCATTCGGCCTTCTATCTTGAAAGCGGCGATTCGTAGCCTCTTGAGTCTCGGGATCAGCGGTAAGGCGCACAAGTCGTTGCACGAAAGGAAGAACCCTTCCTTGTTCCCCTGACGGAACTTCAAACGGCATGGCTGGACGCATTCACCGCGAAGGCCGCTTCGGCCGCCGCGGAAGCTGCTCGTCAAACACAGGCCGGAATAAGAATAGCAGAGCGCGCCGTGAATGAAGATTTCCAGTTCAACTTCCGTGGCCTGGCATATTTTTTCAATCTCCTCAAGACTCAGTTCGCGGGCAAGCACCACCCGGCTGGCGCCCATTCCCTGAAGAGCTCTTACACCGGCTGTATTATGTGCGGCTGTAAGCGTGCTGGCGAGCAGCTTCAGACCGGGGAACCAGCGGCGGACCAGATGAAAAATCCCCGCATCCTGGACTATCACACCATCGGGTTTTAGGGATGCAAGAGCATGAAGGGTGTCAAGCAGTTCGGGAATCTGGCTCGAGCCGATCTGGCTGTTCAAAGCCACGTAGATGTGAACACCACGATTATGTGCAAACGGCAAGAGCGTGGCGAGGTCCTCGATGGTAAAGTTGGCTGCTGTTGCCCTTGCGCTGAACTTTTTCAGGCCGAGATAGACCGCGTCCGCGCCATTCTGAATTGCGCCGAAAAATGATTCGATATTACCGGCCGGAGCGAGGAGTTCGGGTTTAGGGTTCACTTTAGCGCCTATGAAATTCCATTGTTTGCTCCGAACACCCGTTCAAAAATAGCGTCCAGGTATTTGAGGTGATAGTTCAGATCGAATATGGAATCGATCTCCTTTTCTGTGAGCATGCTCGTCACCCGTTTATCTCCCTTGAGCTCGTCTTTGAGGTCGCCGCCCTTTCCCCAGACTTCCATCGCGTTATTCTGGACTATCCGGTAGGCCTCTTCTCTGGTTATTCCCTTGTGAATCAAAGAAAGCAACACCTGCTGGGAAAAATACAGGCTCCCGGAAACGGACATGTTGCGTTTCATGTTGTCTGCAAACACCACAAGCCGCTCGACAACGCGTGTGAGGCGTATCAGCATGTAGTCGAGCAGAATGGTGGAATCCGGACCTATAATGCGTTCCACTGATGAATGGCTGATGTCGCGCTCGTGCCACAGCGCCACGTTTTCCATTGCGGCCAGGGCATTGCCCCGGAGCACGCGCGCCAGGCCGGAAAGGTTCTCGGAGGAAATCGGATTGCGTTTGTGGGGCATAGCGGAGGACCCCTTCTGGCTGGGTGAAAAATACTCTTCGACCTCCCTGATCTCTGTATGTTGGAGCAGACGAATCTGGGTTGCAATCTTTTCGATCGAACACCCGATAATGGCAAGTGTCGAGAAAAACTGCGCGTGCCTGTCGCGCTGGATGATCTGTGTGCTCACGAAAGCGCTCTTCAGCCCAAGGTGCGTGCAAACAGCCTCCTCGATTTCAGGGGCGATGTTTGCAAAAGTGCCGACCGCACCGGAGATTTTTCCCACCCGAATGCTCTCCCGAGCCTGAAGCAAACGGTCCCGGTTGCGCGTCATTTCCGAATACCACACCGCGAGCTTCAGCCCGAACGTGATTGGTTCGGCGTGCACGTTATGAGAGCGTCCGATCTGCACCGTATCCTTAAACTCAAAGGCCCTCTTTTTCAGTACCGAAAGCAGCTTCTCGATATCTTCCAGAAGGAGGTCGGATGCTTCTGTAAGAAGTAGTCCCAAGGCCGTATCCAAAACATCCGACGATGTAAGACCCTCGTGAATAAAACGGGACGAAGGACCGACAAACTCAGATACGCTCGTAAGGAATGCAATAACATCGTGCTGTGTCTCACGTTCGATTTCCTCGATTCTTTCAACGTCGAAACCGGCCTTTTCCTTTATGGTTTTAAAGTCTTCAGGAGGGATCTCGCCTCTTCGGGAGAGCGCCTCACAAACTGCAAGCTCGACATCCAGCCACTTGCGGTATTTATTCTCAAGTGTCCAAATTCGCCCCATTTCAGGACGAGTATAGCGTTCGATCATTTCTTTCTCCCTGGATGCAGGTGAATTAACCTTTTTTGGACGTGTTGAACATCTACATCGACGTCTTTCACTCTACCTCACGAGTTCCTATTTTTTCCAGAGAGCCAGAATAATTCAAAAGCAGCCTAAATACAAATCGCGTGATTTGGTATTAAATAGTGTCCATCCGGAAACCCCGGATTAGACACTAGAAGTTTTCGATTCGGAATCGAACCAAAACCGGACTTCCAATTCAGAAAGGGATACTCTCAGTGCCCTGTCTTGGCGCTCATATGTCAATCGCAGGGGGAATGCACCTGGCTTTCGACCGGCTTAACGAAATTCGGGGCAATGCCCTCCAGATTTTTACCACTAACCACAGGCAGTGGCGTTTTGAAAAACTCAGCCCGCCGGCGATTGAACTTTTCAAGCACAGGTGGGAACAAAACGGGGGTATTCCTGTCGCAGCACATGGCATCTACCTGATCAATCTCGCCGCGAGAAACGAACTGGTTCTTTCCAGATCGGTGGTCGCTCTTGCGGCGGAACTGGTGCGCTGCGCCAACCTTGGGATACGATACCTGGTCATGCATCCGGGTGCGCACCTTGGTGATGGAAAAGAGGCAGGTCTAATTCGTTTCGTAGAAAACCTGGACCGCGCAATTGAAACCTCCGGAGTCGAGTCAGTCTCAGTACTTATCGAAAATACAGCCGGACAAGGATCGACTCTTGGATCGAGCTTCGAGGAAATCGACTTCATTTTGCAAAACTCAAGATTCGGCGAAACCATGGGGGTGTGTTACGATACATCTCATGGATTTGCGGCGGGATACGATATGCGGGACGAGGAGACATACCGTCTCACAATCTCGAGATTTGACCGGGCAATCGGAATCGGCCGGCTCAGGTTCTTTCACCTCAATGATTCCAAGCGTGAACTCGGCTCTCGCGTCGACAGGCATGAGCACATCGGCAAGGGCAAAATAGGCTTGAACGGATTTCGGCTCCTGTTGAACGATCCAGGGTTCCGCGATCACCCAATGGTCCTGGAGACCCCAAAAGGGAAGGACCTGAAGGAAGATAAGGAAAACATGGCGGTCCTGCGATCCCTTTTGGAAACCTGCAACGTTCGTTAATTTTTCAAATAGCTTTCCAATGCAGATGTGTTAAGGCCCGATATCCTGGTGCCGTCGTCCGTTATGAAAAGAGGTGTTCCGTCTACTCCGATTTCCCCTGCAAGGGCTTTGTGATTGGCAAGCATTTTTTCGCCCGCCTCGCATTTTTGAGAGCCAATATCCTTGTCTGACTGGGCATTCTCGATAGCGGTTTCCTGATTCTTGGAACAAAGGACCTGCTCGGTTTTTCCAGGAGAATTCGGGTGCATCGGAAGCGGATAGAAAAATAAATAGAGAGTGTAATTGCTCTGACCCTTTAGCCAGTCGTAGGCCTTCCTGCAAAAAGGGCAGTCGACATCCGTAAACATGATGAGCTTCTTGGCCCCGGTTCCTTTCTTGATAACAACGGCATCCTTCAAGGGCAGCTTCGACACATCGACCCTCGTTACTTCATCGTGCCGCTTCTGAGTAAGATTTACCTTATCCCCGGTAATGAGGTTTCCGCCCGCAATAAGATATGTTCCGTCTTTCGTAACGTAGTATATCTGCTTTCCTCTCCCGGGTTCCTTTGTCACAAGCTCGAAGAGACTCCCGAGATCTCTAGCCTCGACCACTTCCACCTGTGGAGGGAATAGATTCTTCACGATCTGAAGCTCTTTTACTTCTCGCAGGACGTCCCCGGCGAAAAGAGCGCCAGGGGCGGCAAATAGAGCGAGCACGATTACAAACAGTATTTTCTTCATCGGACCCTTTCCGTGATTAAGACGGGAGTCATCAATCCCGCCTCGATGAGACTTGCGTTCGTTGTTGGTTGCAGCCCCGCAGGGCCACCGGCTATCAAAGTCAAGCGCCCTCCGGGCCGGAGTTGGGGACAGCGAAATCGGCGATTGCATTACTTTGTATTACTCTGGACCGATTCAAACAACTTTTCATCATAGCAGCGAAGGCGAACTGTTTCGACAACTTTTTGTCTTCTCACAGGTCGAAGCCGCTCTCATCCGAGTGTGATATTATAATATTGTATTTACAGTATAAAATATCGCTTTTAGGTATCTTTGATCCTCATTTTATCGCTATGAGAATCCCCGTTGACATCAAATAGAATTCATGCATTATGCCAAGCAAATTCAGCACCATGGATGGTGAAAATTATTTTCAAACAATCACGAGGGGGAATTGTATGAAAATATCCAGAATTGTCCTGTCAGTTTGTATTCTTATTTGCGCCTTTATCTGCGTCAACTTCGTTGAGGCGCCCCGGGCAATGGCGAAAAGCACGCCTCCGGTTCCAACTACTGTCATTATCTCTCCCCAATCGGCTGCAGTTGCCTGGGGGAAGGAAGTGCAGTTTGCGGCGACAGTTTATGACTCCAGCAACAAGAAGATCACAGGCCTAAAACTTGACTGGACTCTTAACGACACCGTTAATGGTGCGGACGGCGCGCCCTGCACGATTAACAAAAACGGGGTCCTGACGGTACCCAACAGCGCATCCGGCGCCACCATCACCATTGCAGGCTTCGTTAATGTCGCGGTTGCCGGATACCCGGCCATCTCTGCCCAGGCCGATGTCACAATACTTGCCCAGCCTTTTTCCGGGGGTGTGTTCATCGGGACTCACGAGTGTACTAATGAGTGCAGCGACGGTCCGGATCAGGGAGCACTTGCGGTACACGCGACTGCCACGACCTTCCATGCCGTGGCGTTAAATGGTGACGATAATCCTTTCCAGGAGTTTTCTGGAACTATTGATAAAACAGGCAACGTGAGCGCGGCTTTCACGAGCGATGGTCATCATGTCTTGATTAGCGGAAGTATTACAGCGTCAGGCCTTTCAGGGACCTGGACACAGCCCGACCAGTCGGGCACCTGGTCAGTCGCTGAAACCAACGTTGTTGGCGCCGGTCCTAAAATCGGCACGTGGCACATTCCCGGCCAGAAGCCGCCTTCAGGATCGCTGGGTGTTATATTCAACGACGATTACACTCTTTCCTGTATCGCTGATAGCACGCAGAACGGCCAGCCGGAGGGGATGGCTTTTTCGGGTATGTGGACCTCGGATGACATAAGTTTCACTATTAATAATGGTGGTGCCGCCACTGGAGGGACCGGGACCTACAATCCGGCCAAAAAGACAGGCTCGGGTGATTTGTTCAACGGCAATACCAAAGTGGGCACCTGGAACATTTCGGATCTATGATGGCCGGTGGCAATACGTAAGGCCAAATAGATTATTCGCTTTACCTCTTCTTAGTATTCGATTCATCATCTGTCTCACGTTCGATCCAGGCCGGGGGCGCCGAAAGCCCCCCCGCCGCTCATGATGCTCGAGTTGCCTCCCGGCGTATCCCCCGCCCGTATAGAGCTTCACCAACGTCTGCCCAGCTATCATGATATCAAGGGCCGCAACCACCGCTTCTTGCATTCTAGAAAAATGGTATCATAAACTAAGTAGACCAGCCTTTGCGGAAAATGGAGCATTGCAATGCCGGAGTCTCAGGGGAAATTGGCTGAAAGCTATTTTGATTACCTGGCAAAACGCTTTCCCGTAATGTGCGCGAGCGATGAATTCCACTTTCTTCCTCGAGCGGCAGCGGCCAGCCGGTATTACGACCGGATGGAATGCCTCGATCCCGGCTTTATCGAAGAATGTATTTTCACTCTCAGGGAGTTTCAGACAAATTTCAATCTTCTTGCCTCCTGCGAAGATGACCTGGAGAGACTCATCGACCTGGAATTACTCCGTTCAAGCATCGCCGGTATCCTGATCGAACTGGAGGAAAATCCTGTCTGGAGGCGAAACCCCCTGCTATATTTGAAAATAGCTTTCATAGGGTTGGACCATGCCCTCACCAAACCGGCAGACAATCACAAGGAGAGGATAGAAAGGACGCTGGCCCGGCTCAGCGCCATTCCAAACCTGTTACGACGGGCCGCCGGAAATCTCGATTTCGTGCCCGAGACTTATCATCAGGCAACGTTTGCCATGCTGAACGACTGTGGGAGGTATTTGCGCGAAACTGCGCAGGGCCTGGCCACAGAGGATGCCGGGCGGCTTGCGGCTGCAATCGAAGCCGCTCTGTCTTCTCTTCGAGGCTTTCGGCAGATACCTTGGTTCTCTTCGACCTGTCCCGGGTCGGAAACTTGCAGTTTCAGGTCTCGAGACAACCTTGCGGCACAGGTTTGGGTCGGTTCGAAATCTGTCCGAAATATTTGACATTGCCGTCGAAGAATGGTTGGAAAACCTCAGGGAATTGGAGAGCCTGCAAAAAGAATTGGCGCCCGGCAAATCCTGGAGCCAATTGTATCATGATTACACTCCCGAGGAGGCAGGCGCAATAGATACCATCACGCTATACCAGCGTGAAATGGAAAGGCTGAAACACTTTTTCGAGTCCACTGGTTTCATGGGAAAGATTGCAACAGGGTCGCCGCTGGTTTGTCAAACTCCCACTTACCTTCAATCGGTGCGCGGCTCTGCTTCCTTCAGCGCTGCCTTTACCAGGGACGGCAGAGAAAAGGACTTTTTTTTCATCACCACACAGCCACAAGGTCAAAGGAGCCGTGAAACCAGCGAGCTTCGCAAGAAACGTTTTCACAGGGAGTACAAGTTCCTCACCGCCCATGAAACCTTTCCTGGTCATTATTTGCTGGACTCGACGCGCAGGATGCTTGAAAATCCGGTGCGAAGCCAAATTGAATCCCCTCTTTTTTACGAAGGATGGGCTTATTATGTTGAGTCCCTCCTGACGGAGTATGGGTATGCCGAAAGCCCGATGGACCGCCTGATCGACCGTAAACGCAGGCTCTGGAGGGCCGCACGATGCCAGATCGACATTGGGTTGAGTTCGGGAAGACTGCTTCCGGATGATGCGCAAAGACTTTTGACAACCGCCGGCTTTAGTCCGGATGAGGCCCGGGGCCAGATTGATCGCTTTCGGCTCAATCCCGGCTATCAACTCTGTTATAGTTTAGGCCGTTTTGAAATATTGCGGCTCAGAGAAGCTTATGCCGGTAAAAAGGGACATGACGGGTTCCACAGGTTGTTGCTCGAGGGAGGACAGTTGCCCTTTCACCTGATCGAAAAGCGGCTCAGGAGTAGGGATACGTCTCAAAAATGAGGAGGTGAATGCAATGAAAGATTTTGCGGGGTTCCATTCCGAATGGAACCTCGGCAGCCCTGGCGGATGGGACTATCAGCGTATCACCCAGGTCATCGGCAAGGCCGTATGGTCAGCGCTCAACAGCATTGCGCCCATAGGGGTCGACCTGGACTTTGACCATCCGTTGTTGTTTCCGGTCAACGGGTTCGTGAAAATGTTGCTCGAAGCCCATGAGGCCCGCGAAGGCAAAAATCCGGGTTTGATTGCAGTGGTGGCTGAAGAAGAAACCCTTGAGGACGTAACCGAAAATATCAATCTAGCCAAGCGCCTGAGCACTTTTGATGGAATCACCGGCGTACTGGCGAGCCCCCGGCAACTCGAACTGAAAAACGGACGAGTCTGCTTGAAAGGTCAAGCCGTATCGACCGTTTTCGTGGATTTCAACTCCGACGTGCTGCTGAGTCTGCACCGCAAACATGACCTGACGCCCCTTCTGCAGGCTGTACGAGAAAAGCGCGTGATCAATCCCCGAGGTACGGAACCGATCAACGTCAAGAGCATGTTCGAAGTTGTGGGCGGCCTCCACAGCGGCCGGTTTCATCCGGAAATAGTGAAGCGAACTCCCTGGACCCGCCAGTTCCACGCACGCCGCACTGTTGGGCCCGGGGGCGAAGAGATTGACGATTTGATCGAGTGGACATATCGTCATTGGAACGACTTGGTCCTAAAGCCTGAAAGGGGTTATTCCGGCAAAGGAGTGCGTGTCGGTGTAGTGAATCCGGACGCCCGGGAAGCCATCGACCTTGCGCTTCGGGAGGGAAGCTACATCGTTCAGAAAAAGGTCCCGCTGGACCTGTGGGCTGAAGAAAATCCGATATTGGACCAGGAGCAAGGACGCGTGGTCCTGGATCGATGTCAAACCGACTTTCGCTGTATGGTTGGTCCCGGAGGTCTCTTCGGCTTCCTTGGCCGATATGGAGGGGTCCCGACAAACGTTGGCAGTGGGGGCGGTGTTCAGCCGTTGGCCGTTCTTCGCTCCGAGATGACTATACGCGATGCGGTGAACCGTATCAACGAGGCCATCCTGCGGATGAATTATGGCGACTTGGCAGGGGTTGTACGGATGCAGCAAAGATTGGCCGTGGAGCAGCGGTTTACCTATCTGCTGGGGCCCATCAAGGTCGCGTTGCGTCCGCGGGTTATCAGCGCCGCTCAGATGCAGTCGCTCAACGATTATGGTCATGCTTTGTGGTCGGATTGCCTGATGTTGGAGAAAATGTGGCTTTCCGGCGAACTGGATGAGATTATCAAGATTGAAGAGGAAGAACTTGAAATCGCTCGCATGCAACCCTGGGGCGGCAGTCCTGCAATTATAGCTTCTGACGGACTGTTTGATTTCGGCGCAAGTCCGGAGCCATCATGACTATAGACGTGGACCCCGAGTGGTGGAAAACGATGTTCGATGAGTCCTACCTCCTCTCCGATGCCCGCTCGGTCTGCGATGACGAGGTAACGCAGCGGGAGGTGGACCTTATCTGTCAATTGCTTCCGATCCATTTCACCCACAGGATACTTGACCTCTGCGGGGGACATGGCCGGCACAGCCTGGAACTGAGCCGGCGAGGTTTCACCAGATGCACGCTGGTCGATTACTCTGAATTTTTGCTCAATCGCGCCGGATTGCAGGCAAGGCAAAACAATTACCCCATGGATTTCATACTGGCCGATGCGCAGAGCACCGGGCTCGCCTCGCAAACCTTCGACCATGCGCTCATTATGGGCAATTCACTGGGATATCTGCCCGAACCTTCGGCTGACAGGAGAATTCTGATCGAAGCCAAACGGGTCTTGCGCGATCGAGGTTGGCTTTTGATTGACCTCGCCGACGGAGAGGCCGTGAGGAACAATCTCAAACCCGAAGCCTGGCACGAGTTTGGTGAAGATATCCTCGTCTGCCGCCGGCGTGAACTGAAGGACGATACGGTATCCGTCCGCGAAATGGTTCTCAGCAAAAAAAGAGGCCTTATCAGCGACCGTACTTACTCAATCCGTTTCTATGATTCCCGGAGAATTTCTGCATTGCTCGGCCAGGTAGGATTCGAAGGCGTCAGGATAATCACGGACTTCTCTCCATACAGGGAGCAGGGCGATTACGGCTTCATGAATCTCCGCATGATAGCCATAGGGCGAAAGCCTTAACCTGATGACCTCAAACAGCGCTTCTACTTGGATGCTTGAGTAAATACTCCGTCCCAATTCTCCGGGGGCGGATGGGTCTTATAATGCCGACACCGTTCCAGATATGTTCGGGATGGCGGGTCAATCAAAGCAATCGACCCGAAGTGCAGTTCTGCGCGGTCCCACAGCCGTTTCTTGTACTCTGCCAAACCTTCTGCAAAGGTATCAAGAAACGTGACTTCCTTTTCTTCTCGCTTGCCTCTCAGTTCATAAACCTTCACGGGGGCCTGCCGCCCTTTTACCCTTATCGAGTCGAGCTCTCTCGCCAAAAACGAAGGACCGGCGAGCTGAAATGTATCCTCACTGATTAAAATGGTCGTGCCGTAAAATTTATTTGCGCCCTCCAGCCGGGAAGCCAAATTCACGGTATCGCCGAGCACAGTGTAGTTGAAGCGCTCCATCGAACCCACGTTGCCGGCAACAACCGGGCCGGTGTGAATGCCCATGCGGGCCTCAAGGAGGGGCAACTGGCGCTGCTTCCATTCTTCCCGCAGGCAGGCGATGGTCTCCTTCATCTTGAGGGCTGCCTCGCACGCATATTGAGCATGGTTTTCCAGCCGAAGCGGCACGCCCCAAAATGCCATGATGGCGTCTCCTATGAATTTATCCAGCGCTCCACGATGCTCCAGAATGATGTTTGTCATAGGAGTAAAGTATTCGTTGAGAAACGCGACGAGGTCCTTTGGAGGCAGCCGTTCGGAAAAACTGGTGAAATTAGCGAGATCGGAGAAGAAAATTGTCGCATGAACTTCCTGCCCGCCAAGTTCGAGGGAACTCGGGTCATTAACTATGGATTCTACCACCGCTGGAGATACGTATCGGTTGAAAGCGCTCCGCAGCCATTTTTTCTGCCGCGCCTCGGCCAGGTGTTGAAGCACCACATTACCCGTGTAAATGGAAGCGGTTCCGAAAACAAACGTCACTGGAGGAGCCCAGAAATCGAAAACGCTAAAAAGCCAGTAGCTAAGGGCAGTAAGGCCCAGGCTCGATGCGGTTAGGACGATCAGCCCTCTTAAAGGAGAGACTGCAGTGAATATGAGGGAAAAAAGCAAGAAATACCCGAAGCACGCGATCAGCTTTACCGTGGCCGCGATCTCCCTCACCCATTGCCCGCTTAAGAGATTGTGTATGATGTTGGCGTGTATCTCGACTCCGCTAGTGTAAATGCCTGTGCTTGCGAAGAAAGGTGTAGGGAAAAGATCGGTCTGGCCCAACGGCGCAGGCGACGCCTGCAGCTCGCGGCCGACCAGCACGATGCGGTCTCGAATGCGTTCCGCCGGGATAGGGTGTTCATCATCGAGTATCTGATAGTAGGAAAGCGTGTCTATACTCCTGGCAGGACCGGTGTATTTTATCACGCCGGATAACCCGGGCGGCAAATCGGGTTTGCCCACCGCATGGATGGCGCAGGCAGGCAGAGTGGCCCCCCCCATGATCTGCACCTGAAAATGCCTGACCACCCCATCGCTGTCAGGTTCTATCATGGCTAGCCCAATCCCCTTGGCGGCGTCGGCAAATTGGCCTAGCGGCCGTATTCTTATGGCCCGGGAAAAAAGGCTGTCATTGGTATAATCAATGGTTTCAGCAAGCAGCACTTTGCCGGCGCGCTTTATGGACGAAGCCAGAGCAGCGTCGTTTTCGGGGTCCGAAGCTTCTGCAAAAAGAACATCGAACATGATTAACCGTGCGCCGGCGGCCGACAGCCGATCGATGAGCCGGGCATGCAGGCCTCGGGGCCAGGGCCATGCAAGGCCCAATTCCTGAAAGGATGGTTCATCTATCGCCACAAGAAGCAGCTCTTGGGGAGAGGGCTGAGCGCCCCTTATAGAGAAAAACAGGTCAAAGAGTTGGTTTTCAAGTCCCCTGGTCAGCGGGAAGAACGCAAGCGGCAAGACCAGGAGCAGGCTGAATATCCAGAGGGCCCCAACCCGGTTTCTAGATTTTAGAAAAGAGTCGATGTTCATCAAAGATCTTCAGTGCTCAGAAGTAAAGGCCCACCCGAAATATTACCTCGCGATCCGGGGAAAAACTCCCGAAAGCGTCCGGTTCGATTTCATAAAAGAAATGTTGATTGAGCAGGTTGGTTATTGCCAGAGAAGCAAATCCACGCTTGTTGGCAAAATACTTGCCGACGGTGATATTGATCAGGTTGAAAGGATCTCCCATGTCTGCCTGTTGTTGCGCAAAGGTCTTAGTGCTGAGGCCGTCAAGGTCCTGGTAGACCACGGTATCTTGTATCGATGCAAACCAGCCGCTGTGATGCATGTACGAAAGCCCGACGGCAACATCAATCTCGGAGAAATCACCGGTAAGATCGAGATAGGGGTCCTCCAGAGACATGAGTTTCCCGGTGATTCCGGCAGACAAGCCAAGAGATGAGGTCAACAGCCGGTTTACGATAAAAGAACCTTCGAAGCGTTGAGTTCGGTCATCGATTATGTACAACTGCGGTGAATATTGAGGATCATCGATCCGATAGGCCTGCACGCGCAGCACGGTGAACGTTCTGGAGTTCCACTGCGACTCCCACGCAAAGCCCAACTCCTTTACTTTCGAACCATCATCGGTATTTATCTGTGATGGGAATCCGGCCACTTCCGTGGGAACTATGCTGGCGTTCAAGACCGGGTGTCCGATTACATAGCCTTGGTACGCCAAACGAAGCGTGTTCGATTTATCGATTTCCCAATCGAGACCCGCCAGGGGATTGGCGGTGGCCGAAGATATGGATCCGGCAATACCGGAGCGCGAACTTGTGACAAAATCACCCGAAATTCCCAGCTCCGCAAGAAGCTGAGGGCAGATGCGCCAGTAGTCGCGCACATATGTCATCGTCTCGCGGTCCGGAGGGTTGAACCGATCATTGAAAGTATCGGTATAGTAATAAGGAGAGATGTAATAAATATACGAATCGATTCCGTGATAGTTCTGAACGCCGGTAAGGGTATCGAGGCCGGCTATGAAAGTATGATCGCCGATTTTTATCTGTTGTTGGAGTTGAACGTCTTTGGTGTCGAAGATGGTGTGGACATACTGATTCAGAGGATAAATGTTTGGATAGGGTTTAATAATAGGGAAAAAGGAATCCGTCATATTAAATAATTCATTATCCCAATTAAAATACGCAATGAATACGGCAGAAGGTGAAAAATGGTGGACGTACCCGCCCTCTGCGGAATTCGGTATCTCAATGATTTTCAGGTTCGGATCACTTTGATACGAGAAATCATTCGGGTTTCCGGTATCTCCATACCGGTAATGACCACCTGTATAATTGACGTAAAAAGAATCCTTGATGGTGGGGTCGAATTTCCCGTCGATGAGCCCGGCAAAGACTTCCTGCTGGTTATTGATCTTCCTGAATCCGGGATCGTATTGATATTCGGCCAGGGCATCCACTGCCAAACCAGGCAGGCCGCCCACAACGTTGATCCAGTAATCCTGGTACCGGGAATCGTGGTCGGCCCAGCCGCCGGCGCCGGCTTCACCCTCAAGTTTCACATACGGCATCTCGAACATCTGGGTGTAATCGACGTAGCTGCCGGAGGATGATTGAATGAAAGTGTTTTCGTTTGCCGGAGCGAGCAGTAGATACTGAAGAACTTCGGACTCGGAGGCGCCGAGCCTCTGGTTCGTGGCCTGATATGCCGAGCCAAGCAACTCGTGGGCCGAAGCGTTCAGGGGGTCGCTTTTTAACGCCGTAACGGCTTTGCTGTATGCCCACTCAGCCATTCCAAGCTGGTTGTAAGCGGTTGCCAGGTTGGTGTTCCTTACGGCCAGGTCCCGGTCAAGCATGAGCCTCGAACGAAATACGGCCGTGTTGTCGTTTAGCTCTATCGACTTGTCGATCTCCTGGATCGCTTCGCCCGGGCGGTACAAATCGGTCAGGGCAATTCCCTTGTAGAGATACGGCGTGGGATCGTTGGGATCGAGGGTCTTGGCGTAATCGTAGACTTCCAGCGCCTTATCGAAAGCCTTCGTTTGATAAAGCGCCTTCCCAAGGCTGCTCTGGTAAAGCGACACCCTGGGTTCGAGCAGCGTCGCCGTCAGCATTTCCGTCAGACCCTGGCTGAAATTTCGATTTCTGAAGGCAATATTGGCAAGACCGATGTGAGGTTCTCCAAACCCCGGATTATTCTTTACCGCCTCTGTGAACAGATTGAATGCTTGATCATAATCCCTGTAGCCAAGACGGATGAATCCGGCCAGACTCAAGACCTCACTGTCCGTTTTTGAAATCTCCAACGCCTGGCCGATAACCTGCCATGCCCTGTCCAGGTAATCGGCTCCCAGCCAAAGCCTGGCAAGGTAGACATAAGCCTCGAGAAAATGGGGGTCGGCGGCAAGCGACTCTTCCAGAAGCCTCCTGGCCGCCGGCAAGTCAAAATAGGATATCTTGACCAAAGCCGACGTCATTAGCACCATCGGCGATTCACCATTTATCTGCATGGCGGCTGCCGCCTCGCCGGCCGCCAGCTTCTTGCTGTTCTGGATGAGGTATATCTGGCCCAGCAGTGAATGCGCAATGGCAGATTCCCGCCCGCTGATGCGGCTGTCCGTCAGGAGCGCCTTCGCTTCCTCTATTTTGCCGACAAGCATTGAAAAATAGCCCGACATAACCAGTATCAGCGAGGAAGGAGGCCCCTTTTCCAACTCTGCGGCCATGAGCTTATAGGCCCAAACGGCATCCCCCCTGCGGTAGCCGGCCAGCGCCAGCCCGCAGACACTCAACTCCGCCGAACGATCCCTGAGGCCTGTGGTGGCCGAAGGCAGCCGCGATCCTGGCTGCGGTCCCTCAGCCTTTCGGGCTCTTTCGAAATACCCCATGGCTTTTTGCGGGTCCTGCCTCTGCAGAGATATCCAGCCAAGGATCAGAAGAGCCTGGTCATTTTCAGGGTCTCGCGTCAGCGCTTCATTGGCATCCCGCTCGCTGCCGTCCATGTCTCCGCGATCTGTAAGAGGCCTGAGCATCGCTAATCATGGAAGGTTGCGCCGCCCCCTCCCCCAGTGCGCCTAGAGGAATATCGCGGTAGCTGAAGATTCCCGGATAATAGAGCGACCATTGGACAGCGTCTTTCGGCTGCAGAATCACTCTTTTCACCGGCGTCCGCCCGACCTCGGCGAGGCCTTCTTCACCGGAGTCCAGATCGATTTGCCCCTGAGGATTGGCCAGTGTCAGCTTTCCCTCCAGAAGGACAAGGGAAGTTGAGCCGGCTCGGTCCACTTTCAGATTGAATTCAGTTCCGCGAATTGCTGCCGTTACAGCGGGGGTCTGGACTTCAAACTTGGCTTTCTCGTTCTTGTTGCGCAGCCATATTTCTCCTGCAGGCACCTCATAGAGACTTGCGCCCGCATCTCTTTGTCCTGCCGGAACACCGATCCCCATCCTCGCCGAAGGCGCACTGCTCTTAAGGACGACAAGCGTATTCTGGTTCAATTTCAGTTGCGTCTCGTCAACACACAGAATCGAAACGCGGGAATCCTGGCCGGTTCTTACGGAATCTCCGGCAAAAAGGTCTCTGCCGTTCTGCGCCCCCTCCCAGGAAAGCGCGCCTGAGGTAAGAACGCCGACAGATCCCTGAGGATTGATCAAACGGCCCACAGGAATATCGGATGCGTTGGAAAAACCCGACCGGCAACACTGGAAAATCACAAAAAGCAGAAACAGGACGACCGTTTTCTTCATCGATGAGGTTTTTACTGATCGCAAACGACTGGACATAGCAATAAAGCTGGCTTCTTTCTCCAAGCAGAGGAAAAGGGTTGCCCACTAGCTATCAATATGTAGACTGAATTGGGGGATTTAGCCTTTGAGGCAAGCGCAATATAGCACATTTAGCATTTCGTCGTATCGAAAATATCTTTCAACAATTGCACTGACCACTGTTCACTCATCGCGGAGCGATGCGGGGCAGGGGGATTTTAGCGCGGAAGCGCACATAATCCACTCTCCACACATCCCTGATCCGTTCACGACCAGAGGTGTTGAGATTCTGTCTGTGGCCACCCGCCTCTGGTCATGGACAGATCAGGGATAGCGTCGAGATCCTGGCTGCCGGTCCCACCGCCCTATATCCGGCAGGCCCTCACCGTATCGCAAATGTGGCCCATAATATCCGAAAGGCAGATTATACCCGCCAGCACCTGCCCATCCCTGACAAACAGATAATCATGCCCCGAAACAATCATTTGATAGATCGCCTCATTTATTGAACCCTCCGCATTGGTTATCCTGCTCTCTTCAGGAACAGTCATAAGCCGCTTTATCAACATTTCGCCGGCTTTTTTGCACAAACCTTCGAGGGCCTCTTCCCAAAGACCGTATTTTTGCAGCTCCGATCTGATCTTATCAGGGGAAAATCCTGCCTTATTTGCGGATTCCACAAATTCGTCGTGCCTGGGCTCCAGACCTCTCAGCATGTTTCTGAATTCAAGAAAACCGGCCACGTTCCCTGCTTTATCCACCACAAGCGCAGCCGCGCATCTTATGCCGGCCGGGTCCCTTGCCCGAGCTATGCCGATTTCCAGTACGGCTTCGAAAAGAGTAGAATTTTCATCTATCACCGCTATTTCCGAAAGTCCGGTCATCAGTTCCTTTACTTTATGCCTCATCATTGAAAACCTCTCGACAGGGAAAAAGCCCTAGTTCCTGTTACCGCCTTTTTGCGTGGGCATTTTACTGAACCCCTTCATGTGCTTCATGGAGTAACTGTGGTGACATAGACGAATTTCCCGTTCTCGACCTTGTTGATAACCACGCTCTTAATTGGGTCCCCATCAGGTCCCATCGTGAGAGAACCCGAAACCCCATTGAAATCTTTACTGTTCGCAAGCGCGTCCCGCACCTTTGGTCCGTCTGTAGAATCGGCCCTTTTTATCGCGTCAACCAGAAGGAAATAGGCATCGGCCCCAAGGGCGGAGAAAGCGTTTACTTCTTCTTTGTATTGAGCCTCATAGAGTTTTGTAAATTCTTTCGCGCGCTCAGTCGTTGCGGCATCCTTATGAAAGTGGCCGGTAAAATACATTCCCTCAACGGCCTTCCCTCCAATCTGGATTAACTGGTCAACCTGGGCGCCGTCGCCGGTCACAATGGGTATTTTCATCCCCAGATCTTCGAGCCTGTTCAGCGAGCAAAGCGTCCTCCGTATAATAGATAGGAGCATAAATCAGGTCTGGTTTGCTTGCCTGGATCGAGGAAAGTTGAGCCGAGAAATCCTGATCGCCCGTCTGGATGAATGTTTTCGAAACGATCTTGCCGCCAAGCTTCTCGAACTCTTTTTCAAAGAAGTTTCCCAACCCTACACTGTAGTCCTGGGCGTGGTCGATTATAAGCGCAGCGGTTTTGGCTTTGAGGTCCTTTTGAACAAACCTTGCGGCGACCTCACCCTGAAATGGGTCGATAAAACAGGCCCGAAAAGCGTACTTTTTGCCTTGTGTGACGAGCGGGTTTGTCGCCGTGGGACTCACGCTCGGGATATGAGCCTTCTCCGAGATGGGATTGCCTGCCATCGTATCGGCGCTGATAGCTTCGCCTATTATGCCCGCAATCTTCATCTCGACGAGCAGGGAAACTGCGTTGGATGCTTCAATCTGCTCGCTTTTCGTATCCAGTAGTATGATATCAAGCTTTTTTCCCAAAACTTCGGGCTCCATGGATTTCGCGATCTGTATACCCGACCAAGCCATTTTGCCATAGGCGGCAACGCCGCCCGTCATTGGCAGATAAGCCCCAAGTCTGATGGAAGTTTGAGCGAAAACAGGCCGGCTGAATAATCCGATCGCAGCGAGCACAAGCACAACAACTGAAAAGATTTTGAATCGGCTCATTTCACTTATCCTCCGGCTATAGAGCTAAGGTATAGATGAAAAAAAATTACTCAATAGCATGAAAAAAATACCATCTTAAGTGCAATCGGTGCTTTGTGGCACAGTAGATAGTTTCCGTCCGGAAAGGGTCCTTTTCCGCCTTAGGGCGGTGGGACCGCCCAAGGTAGGGAAAAAACCAAAGATTCTCCACCATTATAAATACCTTGCATCGAAAGTTTGTGCTATAAAAAATATATGGACTCTATTATGCTTTGCATCCCTAGGCCGATATAGAGGAGCGTATTTTTGAGCTTAGACGGTGGGTATGACCTTTTTTAACGAAAACATTACACTTGAAGGACCTCTGCAACCGCGCGAAAAAATGGGCGTAACCTTTATCGGTCCCGATTTCTTCGCCACAGACGAAAAAGGCGACCTGCTGAGCCCGATTGCATCAGTATTTCCAAAACACCGCACGATAGTGTCTGTCCGGGGCATTCATGCATGCCACGCTTCGATTATGCTCGAACTTCTCAGGCAAAGGTCTCCCGAAAAAAATTTGCGTGAAATCCGGGAGCTTGAACTCGAGATCTACCAGGATGCTGTGTCACTTTTCTTTCGCGGTTCGCTGATCTTGGTTCGATCCGATCCAGCCGGTATGGAACGTGTTTTTGCTGCGGACCGAATACTGCAGTCCTTCTTCAGCCGAGAGCGAATTCAGTTCACCGGGTTGCATATTCCGGAGGTGAGGAAGCAATTGCGCCAGAGAGGAGAAAGCTGGCGAGTGTCTCCGGCCCCAAGGTCCGTAGAGGAAGTTTGCTCTCACGTGCGGGCTAGCAAAGTGCAGGTCGGCACCGGATTGACGGTTTATTACAACGCGCCCACCGGAGGAAGGTTCCTCACTTACGATGAATTCATCCGTATCAGACCTCTGTTCGAACACGATCGCACAGAGGCCCTCGCTCGACTCAGGGAAATTCTAAACCTTCTCCAACGACAAAACAGCCGGGGGGCCCGCGAATTGAGCTTTTTCCTGCCTGCGGACATCGGTCTCGATTTCGCTGGCCTGGAGGAAGTTGTCTGTCTGCTCGAAGTACTTCCCTCTCGTGAAAGCACAATAATTGCCCTAAGAGCGTTTGACCGTTTCGCCTCTCATTTCGCCCAATCGGCCGGCTTCGAGTTGATGGTGGACGATTATCATAACCCCGTGTGGCGAACAACCATGTTCTGCCGTCTGTTCGATATCAACGAAGAAGAGATCGAGGAATGGGCGCTCGACCTAAGCCCCGAATTTCATCTGAATGTAAAGTGGCTGCCTGGAGCGTCCATAATTGATGATGAACTCAGGTTCGACCCGGGGGTCCATCATCGCATCCGAGGTCTAATCTCGCATTTTTGGGAAATATCAGGCGGACTTCTCTCGATTAATGTCGGGCGTATAGAGGAGTCCCAGAGCACAAGAGAGATTTCTCAAGAGGAGGAAAGAGACGTCTATCTGGTAGTAATGACAACCCGGGACAAACAGGATTCTATTCGTATCCTGCGGCTCATGAAATGGGACGTCATTCACCGTATAAAGATGGGCATTCCCCTGGAGCAAGCTGTTAGTGAGACGATCAATTACCGCAACTATATTTTCGACAGACTCCATGCGGCGGCTCAACTGGGTTTTCCCATTCTTTCCTATAGCGACATCAGGCTTGATGAACGGATCCCCGGGTTGGGACTGATCCCGGCCTTTTTCTTTGAGCGGCAGTATATTTCCGGTGTTGTCACTGACAAGATTCCAATCGGCTGGTACAAAAACCCCAATTTCATAAAGCGTCTGGCCGATCTGCTCGGCGGCGCGGCAACTTTCACACTCGTACTCGGAAGGGCGAGCCCGCGTACCGGCAAGATTTTCTACGATGACGGCGATGAGGTGATCCAATTAAATTCCAGATCTATACCCACACGACTTATCATAATCGAGACCACCGGGTCTTTCACGGACTGGACAACTCCGCTCCTGGCAATGCTTCCGCAATGCCTCACCCGCTTCAGAGCGCACCTGGAAAAAGCCCTAGAGGGCGGTGTCCCGCTGCAGGTGGTAAACAGGTCAGTGGCGATATTTGCCGAGGCGCTCTGCAACAAACTCAAAGAGATTAAAGAAATTGCATTTGCCCCTTCTTCGAATATCCGCTTCCTGTTCAGCGACCGGGCCCCCGAACAAGGTGGGATAAGGGACAGATGGGAGGGCATTATCAACCGCCTGGAAACCACCGATCTGAAGGAATTGCACGGTTATATGGCGAACAGCCCTGAACTCCGGTTCACACCGCCCGGCTGATAGTTTCCGTCCGGCTTCTTTGATTTTCACTCTGTCACCCCTCACGGCTCCCTGCTCCTTCGCTATTCACTATTGCGCTTCGTTCTGTTATAGGAAAGCGGTCGAAAGACCGGACCATAAGAGGGATAAGATGCCTGTCGCCTTTATAACCGGAGCTACCGGGTTTGTTGGACATCACGTCGCGGAGGCCCTGATTCGCAAGGGATGGAGCCTGAGGGCGCTTTGCCGCAGACAATCGGCTCAGTACGGGGACCTGCCCGGCATCGACTGGCAGGTTGGCGATATTCGCAATCCCGGCGAGGTAACGAGTGCTATGTCGGGGGCCGAGGCGGTTTTTCACGTCGCTGCCGATTACAGGTTATGGGCTCGCAACCCCCGCGACATTTATGAGAGCAATGTAACCGGCACGGTCAACGTAATGCAGGCTGCGTTGGCGACCGGGGTCGGGCGGGTGGTGCATACAAGCAGCGTAGGAGCGCTCGGGCTCGTTTCGGGCGGAACTCCAGCCGATGAGAACACTCCCGTTTTTCTCGAAGACATGGTCGGACACTATAAAAGATCGAAGTTCCTGGCCGAACGGGAGGCTGAGAAATTCCTCGATAAAGGATTGCCTTTGGTGTTCGTCCACCCAAGCACTCCGGTAGGCCCTGGCGACCACAAACCAACTCCGACCGGCAAAATCATTGTCGATTTTCTAAACAGGAAAATGCCTGCTTACCTTGACACGGGTCTTAATCTTGTCGATGTGAGAGACGTTGCCGAAGGGCACAGACTGGCTTTGGAGAGGGGCAAAATTGGGCAAAAGTACATCCTGGGCAACCGCAACCTCACACTGGCGGAAATCTTTACAATGCTTGAAGAGATCTCCGGAGTTCCCGCGCCCGGGGTAAGACTTCCTTATACCCCGATATTGTGGCTTGCAGGCATTCTGCTTCTCGTCTCCCTGCTTACGAGGCGTCAGCCGCTAGTCCCTTATGAAGGGGTAAAAATGGCGGCAAAACGTATGTTTTTCGACCCGTCCAAGGCGATACGGGAACTGGGGCTTCCGCAGACCCCTGTCGAGACGGCCCTGCGCGACGCGGTCGCATGGTTTAGACAAAACGGATATGTTACACGGAATTAGAGGCAACAACCGGGAGCATGCAGGAACCGTTACAGCTCCAATCCAGAGAATCGAGGTTTTGATGCGTTTTCCAACCAGTCTTTACATTTCGATGACAAGTTACCTTGTCGGCAAGAAACTGCGTGGAGTCGAGCGGTTTCCCCTCGTTTTGATGCTCGAACCGACTCACCGGTGCAACCTGACTTGCGCCGGATGCGGCAGGATTCGAGAGTATCACGATACCCTTTCCCAGGAAATGTCCCTCGAAGATTGCATAGCCTCAATCGAAGAATCAGGGACGCCTGTAGTCACTATCACCGGGGGAGAACCGCTTCTTTACTCTCAAGCGCCACAACTCGTCGAAGAGGCGCTCGGACGAGGCAGGCATATCTATTTTTGCACAAATGGCCTGTTGCTTGAGGAATCGCTATCGCTTTTCAGGCCGAGCCAGCGCTTGACCTGGAACGTCCATTTCGACGGGACCGAACATATTCACGATACCATCATCGGAAAAACGGGAGGATTCATCAAAGCGCTTAACGGGATAAAAGCCGCCAAGGCCAAGGGATTTCGTGTGAGCACAAATACTACTGTTTACCGCGACTCCTCGGTAATTGATATCGCCAGGCTTTTTCAGCAGCTCACAGACGCCGGAGTCGACGGTATTCTTGTGGCTCCCGGTTTCAGCTACGAAGAGGTTGTGCGGGACGTTTTTCTAACCAGAAGTGAAATCGAGAAAAAATTTCGTGAAATTAGCACATGGGGGCGCGATTTCCCGATAGTCAGCACTCCGCTCTACTTGGAATTTGTGTCCGGAAAAAGATCTCTTAAGTGCACACCCTGGGGAAATCCAACACGCAACCCACAGGGCTGGAAATCCCCCTGTTATCTTATAACGGATACTCATTACCGCACTTTTGCCGAACTGATGGATCGCACCGATTGGGACCATTACGTTTCCGGCGCCGACCCCCGGTGTTCCCAGTGCATGGTCCACTGTGGGTTCGAACCTACCATCGTGCGTCAGATGGGTTTGAAGGACCTCTTTCGAATGCTCAAATGGAACCTGAATGGGTGAAATTCCAAAACTCCTCTGGGGAACCATACTCCTTCGCCCCTATGTTTTTGCCTTTCTTGCAGTATATCTTGTCGCAGGCTCGAGGCATATCGGCTGGAAAAGGACACTGGCCTATATTCCGGTCGGCTACGCCCTTGCATGGGTTTCTGAATTTTCCTCGATTCACTGGGGGTTTCCCTATGGGGATTATTTCTATATCCAGAACACAGCACACAGGGAATTATGGGTTTTGGGGGTCCCTTTCATGGATTCCCTCTCTTATGTTTTCCTTTCCTATTGCAGCTACTCGCTAGCCGTTTTTCTCATGAGCCCCGTGACCATTTTGTCCGGCAATCTGTTTACGCTCGAAACATCTCACATAAGGCGCTCGTGGCAGACGCTCATTCTTGGCGCATTCCTTTTTGTCCTGCTGGACATAGTTATTGACCCGGTTGCCCTTCAGGGACAAAGGTGGTTCCTCGGCCTGATTTACGGATACCGTCATGAGGGGTTCTACTTTGGAATTCCGATGAGCAATTTTGGAGGGTGGCTGTTCGTGGGAGCCGTCCTCACGGGAGCTTTGCAGGCGCTGGAATGTATCTTTTCTCCGGATTCAAAACTCCAATCGCCCACCGCCCGCTCGTCCTGGATGAGGCTGCTCGGGCCAGCGCTTTACTTCTCAGTCCTCTTCTTCAATATCTCGGTTACTTTCTACATTGGCGAGATGCTGCTCGGCCTGGTGGACCTGCTCTTGTTGGCAGTCCTGCTTGTGCCGATGGTATTTTTCACGTTCTATAAGAATTCGAATGTTTCACCTGAAGCGGTATATAATTACTTCTCCCGGCATCCGCAAACGTCGGGGGATTCCCGATCACTGCCGCTCGATCTTGATTTCATCCGTAATCTTGCCCAGCAAAGGGGCTGGAATCCCCAGAAGAGCGGCGACTGACCAGCACAGATTCCTTGCCGCCAGCCTGGAACTGCGCCACACAATGTAAAAGGCCTTCAAGGTGGTAGGCTTTCTTATCACTGTAAAAAGCACGCCGGTTAGCCTTATCCTTCCGCGCTCGTCAGAAATATCGCTCAAATTGAAGCCAAGATCGTGGCCGATGGGATCGCTTATGGCCCTTAAACAAATGAAGGGTATTTTATATCTCCAGGCTATTTCGGCCACCGTCGCGGTTTCCATGTCCAAAACAGCCATCTGTCCGGAAGCATGGGCAGACAGTGCCTGCTTATCTCCTGGACTATCGGCGCTAATTGTCAGGACCGGCTTGATATGATTTTGTGCCAGGAAATCGGAGAGCCCTTTTGGAACCCGGAATTGGAAAACCTCTTCGGAATATATTCCTCGAGCGCACACGCTAAAACAGACAACACCGGTTTGCAGGTCTGGATGAAGGCCTCCTGCGAAACCGGAGAATATAAGAAGATCGGGGGTGCCCCCCTTCAGTTCGGCCCCGAGCGCTTCTTTGACCCATTTTGATCCCATGCCGCATTCGATTAGGACGATCTCCTTGTCGGGGAGATTGAAAGCGAACTTCTTCGATGGCCTCTTTCTGTCCAGACGCCAGGAGGGAAAAACCTTTCGTAGAGGCGAATACTCCTGAGGAAGGGCTGACAGTATCAAGATTTTCATTGAATCACTATCCCTCAATTCCCCAATCTTTTTATTCGAGAAAATCTCTGAGGAAAATCCGTAAAAATACCGTCCGCCCCCAGGGCAAGACATGCTCCGGCCACCCGTGGATTGTTTAAGACCCAAACAAGCACACCGAAACCCTTTTGCTTCAATCTGCGAACTTGCGGCGGCCAAAAGGCCCGCAACCCCGGATTAAAGGTAAAAGCGTCCAATTCGAGCATCAATCCGACGGGATCTGATTGGAAACTCTTCACTAGAACTCCAGTCCGGATGTTCCTGTCCAATCGTCTTATGAGCTTTAGATAATAATGGTTAAAAGAGGAAATGAACACTTTTTCAGCCGCGTCCAGCGACCGGATCAGGTTGACAACTTTTCCCACTATCGACTCATGCCCCTGGCCGCCCTGGCGAATCTTTGATCTCTACGTTCAGCAGCCAATCGTTGCGAATCGTGAACAGGATGGCCTCCTCGAGAGTCACTGCCGCTTCGCCTGTGTACTTCGCTAGCTGCGATGTCGAAATTTCACCAGCCGCAATTTGCCCGAAAGGATCGGCTTTGGCGAACCAGGAGCCAAAATCCAGGGACTTGAGCTCACCAAGAGTGAAATCGTCAACGAGCCAGGGACCTCGGCCTGGGAACTTACTTTCCGCATCAGTTGTACGCTTCAGGTCCGGATCGTGGACAAGTACGAGTTCCTCGTCACGGCTCATCCGCAGGTCGATCTCCCACATGTGCGCGCCGGCCGCAAGAGCTGCCCGGGCCGCAGCCAGAGTATTTTCCGGAGCGAGCGAGCGAGCGCCTCGGTGCGCGGTAATCAACCGGCGGTTTCTAACAGCATTTTCAATGTCCTGGCTCATAAAGGTAGTCCAAATCGTCGAAAACAAAGTGCAAAATCGCAAAAATCATAAAAATCATGTAATATATTATTTGACTTTATGCAAAAAGTACTGTATCGCACTACTCGTGATTACTGCCTCTACCTTATTGCTTCCCGGCATTAAATGGTAGAGACTGTCATTACAAGAGTTGGTTTCTATAAATACCCTAATCCCCGAAAGCCAGGCCCCCCTCCCTCCTCCTGGCTTTCACCTTTTTGAGGCCCCGGCCCGATCAAACGGTTCCACAACGCATGAAGCACTCCTGCGCAAACCGCCGAATAATGGAGCCTGTTTCAAAAGTCATAGCAGCCGAACGCAAGCCATTCCTTGACCAATTTATCCCATGAATGTAGAAATTAACCGAAATCTTCTATTCATTGTCGGACTTTCCGATCCGGCTGGTTTCCATCCGGAAACCCGGATGAACGTAGGAGAATTTCACCTTATAAGTCACTTGCACTTTTCGATTCTGAAAGATGGTATATTTTGTTCTGGCTGGGAAATCAAGGGATTGCGCCGAGGGGCACGTAATTGGAGATTAGGCCGCCACCGAAGGTAGCGGCGAATCTGGCTGGCGGTCCCACCGCCCCGCCGCCGAGCAATCTGGAACTACCATGATCTATCCATGACCAGAGGCGTGGCGGCCCGGCCGCCCGGAAAAAAGAGGAGCAAAAAGATGAGGTTCCCTAAATCAGGTTTTGTTGTATTGCTGACCGCATTGGTCCTGTCGCTCCCGCTGGCGGCTTTTGCCGGAGAAACACTGGATGCGGTGAAGGCTCGCGGATACCTCATCGTCGGAGTCAATGGAGGGCTCTACGGCTTCGGGATGCCGGATGAAAAGGGCGTATGGCGAGGGCTCGACATTGACACGGGCCGTGCAATCGCCACGGCGATTTTTGGAGATCCCGACAAGATAAAGTACGTGCCCCTGACGACACAGACGCGGTTTACGGCCCTCCAGTCCAAAGAGGTCGATGTCCTGTGCCGCAACGCCACCAGGACACTCACACGCGAGACTGAGCTGGGCCTCAACTTCGTTGCTGTCAACTATTACGATGGCCAGGGATTTCTGGTCCCTAAAAAGCTGGGGGTAACGAGTGCAAAAGAACTCAACGGCGCCAGTGTTTGCGTGCTGCCCGGCACCACTACCGAACAGAATGTGGCCGACTTTTTCCGCAGCAACAAAATGTCTATGAAACCGGTCGTTATCGAACAGAATACCGAGCTCAACCAGGCTTTTTTTGCAGGAAGATGCGACTGCCTGACCTCCGACGCCTCACAGTTAGCGGGTGTCAGGGCAGTTGCTCCCAACCCGGATGACTATATAATTCTGCCGGAAATAATTTCTAAAGAGCCGCTGGCGCCCGCCGTTCGACACGGAGACGAGCAATGGCGGGATATCGTCGATTTTTGTGTCCTCGCTATGATAGAAGCCGAAGACTTTGGCGTTACATCCAAGAACGTAGATGAGATGCTCAATAGCCCCAACCCGGACACCAAGCGTTTCCTGGGCGCTACGCCTGGAAACGGCAAAGCTTTGGGCCTCGATGAGAAATGGGCCTACAATATAGTCAAAATAATTGGCAACTATGGAGAGGTCTTCGAGCGCAACGTGGGCGTAGACACAAAATTGAAGTTAAAGCGGGGCCTTAACGCGCAGTGGAAGGACGGCGGCCTGATGTATGCTCCGCCGTTCAAGTAAGGACGCAAATCGTGCTGGTGTAAAGCATGTCTGCAACGCAGGTAGCAAATACCGGACTGCCGGACAAACAGGTTCCCTTCTGGCGTGATCCCTCAAAGCGGGGGATTGTTTTCCAGGTGACTGCTCTTTGCCTGGTCTTCATGCTGAGCTACTGGATATTCAGCAACACCCAGGCCAATTTGCGAAGGCAGTCCATCGCCACGGGATTCGGTTTTCTTTCAAAGGAAGCCGGTTTTGAAATCGGGGAGCCGCTGATATCCTACTCGGCCGCCGACACTTATGTCCGGGCGCTGTTTGTCGGCTTTCTGAACACCCTGAAGGTCGCCTTCACCGGGGTAATTCTGACTATTTTGCTCGGCGTCTTCGTCGGGATTTCCCGGCTCTCTAAGAACTGGCTCCTGGCCAGGCTTGCGACCGGCTACATCGAAGTGCTTCAGAACATCCCCGTGCTGCTTCAGCTTTTCTTCTGGTACGGCTTGTTCCACACTGCGCTTCCTGGGCCGAGGCAGTCAGTGAATCCCTTTCCAGGTGTTTTTTTCAACAACCGAGGCTTCTACTTCCCACTCCCTGAATATCACCCGGCTTATCCCGCAATGGCCGCCGCCTTGCTTGCAGCCTGTTGCGCAACCTACCTTCTGCGCCGGTGGGCCAGGGTGCGCCAGGATAAGACTGGCCGGCTTTTCCCGGTTCTGCCGGTATCGCTTGGCGCAATTATCGGGCTGCCTCTTGTCATCTGGTTTGTCTTCGGTATGCCGGCCGGCCTCGACATTCCTCATCTGGTTGGCTTCAACTATGAAGGAGGTTTCTCCTTTAGCCCGGAATTCGGAGCGCTCCTCGTCGGCCTCGTGCTCTATACCTCGGCGTTCGTTGCGGAGATCGTCAGGGCCGGTATTCAGGCGGTTTCCACGGGACAGACCGAGGCAGCACTGAGCATAGGCCTGAAACCCGGCCATGTGCTTTCACTGGTAATCCTGCCTCAGGCGCTGCGCGTCATCATTCCGCCTCTCACAAGCCAGATGCTGAACCTGACCAAGAACAGCTCGCTTGCAATTGCGATAGGCTTCCCGGATTTTGTCGCCGTCGCCAATACGACAATTAATCAGACGGGTCAAGCAATCGAAGGGGTCGCTTTGATCATGGTCGTTTATCTGGTTATCAGTCTGGTAACCTCCGCTTTCATGAACTGGTACAATAAGAAAAAAGCACTGATCGAGAGATAAACTTTGAAAGACGCATCCGTTACCATGCAATCAACTGAAAATGTCAGCCCTCCCGTCACAAGTATGGGCACAATAGGCTGGGTCAGGCAAAATCTTTTCAGCAGTCCTTTCAATTCCCTGCTGACCCTGTTAATTGCCTACAGTCTGTACAGAATTGTGCCGGCTTTCATCAAGTGGGCTCTTGTCGACGCTGTGTGGTGGTCGGACGGCCAGGCCTGCAACCTGGCAAGAGGAGCTTGCTGGTCCGTTGTGACAAAGAACATCCGATTCATCCTCTTCGGGTTCTATCCTTACGACCAACAGTGGAGACCGGTATTGTCAATCGGCCTCTTGGCTGCCTTTGTTTTTTACAGCAGCTTTCAACGCAATTGGAACAAACGCCTGCTCATAGCATGGCCGGTTGGACTGGCGCTCATTGGACTCATCATGCACGGCGGTATCTTTGGACTTCCATCGGTGGAAGCCGAAAAATGGAGCGGTATTTCTTTGACCTTGCTTCTTTCTATTTTCGGGCTTTCCGCCGCATATCCCTTCGGAGTTATCCTGGCGCTTGGCCGCCGCTCCAGCCTGCCGGCCATAAAGACCCTTTCCCTGCTCTACATCGAACTGATTCGTGGAGTGCCCCTGATCAGCATGCTCTTTATGGCTTCGGTGATGTTTCCACTTTTCTTGCCCGAAGGGATGACTGTCAACACAATCCTGCGCGCACAGGCGGCGATCATTATGTTCACGGCCGCCTACATCGCCGAAGTAGTCCGGGGCGGGCTTCAGGCAATACCGCGAGGTCAGTACGAAGCCGCCGAATCACTCGGACTCAACTACTATCTTAAGATGCGCCTGATCATTTTGCCTCAGGCGCTCAAGACGGTTATACCCCCTACTGTGAGCATCCTGATTTCAGCTTTCAAAGATACTTCACTTGTCGTCATCGTCGGTCTTTTCGATCTTTTGAGAACCACTCACGTCACACTGTCTAACCCGGAATGGATGGGTTTTAGCACCGAGGCCTACCTGTTTACCGCCTCCATCTATTTTGTGGGATGTTTTGCAATGTCTAACTTCAGCCGCCGTCTCGAACAAAAATTAAAGACCTGAGAGGCCAACCCTTTATCTGACTCCACCCTCTGTGAGGTTAAAAACCGCAAAATGACTGACCTGGAGTCGAAAACCCCGGACAAGATATCGACCGAACCAATTATCCGAATTATCGGAATGCACAAGTGGTTCGGAGAACTTCACGTCCTCAACGATATCAATCTCTCCGTCAACAAAGGCGAGCGTATCGTTATATGCGGCCCATCGGGTTCGGGGAAATCAACCCTGATCAGGTGCATCAACCGGCTCGAGGAACATCAGCGAGGAAAGATTATCGTCGACAATATCGAACTCACAAACGATATCAAGAATATCGAAAAAATCAGGGTTGAAGTCGGAATGGTGTTCCAGCACTTCAATCTTTTCCCTCATTTGACGATACTTGAAAACCTTACTCTTGGCCCTATCTGGGTTAGAAAGCTGCCACGCACCGAAGCCGAAAACCTCGCAATGTATTATCTGGAAAAGGTACACATTGCCGAACAGGCCGCAAAATACCCCGGACAGCTCTCGGGCGGACAGCAGCAACGTGTCGCCATTGCCCGAAGCCTCTGTATGAAGCCCAAAGTGATGCTATTCGATGAGCCGACCAGCGCCCTGGACCCCGAAATGGTGAAGGAAGTGCTGGACGCCATGATACAACTTGCCCGCGAAGGAATGACCATGCTGGTGGTGTCCCATGAGATGGGGTTTGCCAGGAGTGTGGCGCACCGGGTTCTTTTTATGGATTTTGGTCAAATCCTGGAGGAAAACACCCCCGGGGAATTTTTTTCTAATCCACGGCACGAAAGAAGCAGGCTGTTTCTGAGCCAGATTCTGCACTAAAGTGGGAGACTCAATGAATATAGCTCTTGTCTTTCCACCCTTCTATTTAGAAACGATGTACAGCCTGCCTCCCTTAGGGCTCATAAATCTTGCCACGGTTTTGAAATCTTCCCCTCACAGCGTAAGAATAATCGACTTTCCACTCGATATTCGCCGTAAAGCGCTGCCCATGGACAAGCACATCTACGAGGCATGCGCCAGGCATATCCTGCAGTTCGAACCCGATCTGGCGGCTTTTTCAGTCCAGTGCACCACCTACCCTCCTGCCGTAAGAATTGCCGGGGAACTAAAGAAATTAAACCCGGCGCTCAAGATAGTTTTTGGCGGGCATAACGCTTCATGTGTAGATGAACTCACCCTTTCGCGGTTTGATTTCATCGACGCAATCGTTCGCGGCGAAGGAGAGATTACTTTCCCCGAATTGGTTCGCGCTTTCGAAGGGCAGCTCCCTTTGGCCTCGATAGATGGCATTACCTTCCGCACGTTGGACCGGATAGTTCGAAATCCAGACAGGGAGCTGATCGAAAAGCTCGATTCTCTGCCTGTAAGCGACTATACGTTCGTCCCCCCTTTTCACGAATACCGGGACGTCTGCGGCATCACGCGCTCGATTGCCATCCTGGAGGTCGGCCGGGGATGTCCGCACCGGTGCATCTATTGCTCTCAATCGATTATGTGGAAACGTAGGACACGCACATTTTCAACAGACCGGGTTATCGGGGAAATGAAAAACCTCGCTGAAAATTTTGGCGCCGAGTGCTTCCTCCTCGCTTTTGATCAGTTTACCGCTAAAAGAGGGTTTGCTGAGCAGTTCTGCACCGGCCTGATAGATGCCGGCCTGAACCACCTGCCCTGGTACTGCATCTCCCGGATGGATACGGTCGATAGAGACCTCTTGAATTTGATGCGCAAAGCCGGATGCGAGACCATGTGCTATGGGATCGACTCGGGATCGAAAAAAACGCTGGCGTTCATTCACAAAGAAATTGACCGCGACGTCCTTTTCGACAGGGTCAGAGAAACGACTGAAGCGGGCATCGTCCCCACCTTGAGCTTCGTGATCGGATTTCCCGAGGAGACCAGACAAGACCTCGAAGCAACCCTCGAGCTGGCGCTCAAATCCGCAGCTACGGGAAATGCAAACATCCTGGTGCAGATGACGACCATTCTGCCCGGGACGGATTTGTACCAAAAATACTGGCGCCGGCTGGTTCGAGAGGTCGATACATATTTTTCTCTTGGCATTGAGTTCGACCAGGGGAAGCGAATTGCATCAGATGATGCGCTCATTGATTCCGAACCGGCAATTTTTTCGAGCTTCCATAACCTCCCCTGCCCTGCCGCGACCCTGGAAGAACTTAATGAAACGGCAAGTTACTTCAACATCATCGCGACCCTCTACCCGAGAAGTTTCTTGCTGCTCAGCTTTGAACTAAAGCAGCCCATTGTCGATCTTTTTTTCCGCTTCCTCGACTGGGTCGCCGAAAACACAGCCCATCACCGCAGAGACGGGGCATGGTCCAGACAAGCAGAGGACACAGAAAAAACCGAAATTCAGCAAGAGCAAAGCGCAAGGAGCAAGAACTTCCTGCTTCCCGCTCCCCGCTCCCCGCTCCCCTCTTTCCGCCTTACCCCCCGGGCATGCCTGGCGCATTTCAGTGATTTCGCCTCAGAAAGTCTCGCGGGACATGACATTGTTGTACGGGACTACATCTCCGAAGTTGTAAAATATGAAACGCTCCTGCTCGGCGCAGGAAAAGCCGGATCGCTTCCTTCACCGTTTCACATAGACTCTTCCCGGATCGGTGACCTAAAACCGCTGCGCAACGTAAACATTTCTATCGAAAGGTTTACATTCGATATTCCGAGTTTTATCTTACAGACGAAGTGCGGCCATTTTCCGGGCAATTGTGCGCGAAGAGAGGTTTTTCTCGCATTCACCCAGGCCCGGGGCGCCACGGTCGTTAGGGAAATCAACGAATTCGGGTTCGATTTTCTCCGGCTTTGTGGTGTAAAGTCGACTTTAGAAGAAATAACCGATCAACTTTACCCAAAATACGGAGCAAATAAAGATCGCGAGCAGTTCGCGGTCATATGTGCGGAAACGGCAGGGACGCTGGCCGGCCTTGAGCTCATCGCCCCGTTCGCATCCGCCTGATTCTGAGGGGAAAGGAGGTGAAACGGATGCTCCAGGTAAAGGAAATCGAAAAGAAGATTCTGGCTACCACTGTAAATGAAGCGTCGACGACATATGTCGTGCCGATGTGACACGCACCCACGGAATCTCCGGTTCGGAGATAATGGCCTAAACAAGTTCGCTTTACGAACTGAAAGCATCAAAGGCCGGGGCCCTATACCCCGGCTCTTTTTTAATATCAAGGGTTAGCAGGTTCGATTTCACCTTATGAACCCGGGAGAATTTCACTTTTGTTCCCAAAATATGCAAAATAGTCATTTCTCTTAAGCCTGTTAATCCTGTCAATCTTGCTAATCCTGTCAAAAAATGCTTTTCTATCCGTGCCCTGTCCATGCCGTGGTAAACATCTATCTCAACACTCCACGAGGTTTAATCGATCCCATGCAGGCAAATCCAAAAATAGAATCGAGTGAGACGGATTTCAGAATCGACGGGCATGTCGATATCCTACATGAAATGTTCGAATCGCATTCGAACGTGCCTTTCGAAGAACTGAGCGGCCTTCCGGTAACACTGGAAAAAATAACAAGCGCCAACGTGTTCGTGACCGTTGCCGCCCTCTATTGCCCGGACATTCATAACGGCGCGGCATCGGCCGATTTTCTGTCAAAACTCATGGTCTATGCGGAACGATATCTAACGGGGCTTTTTCATATAAAATCGGCCGAAGATCTCAATGAGTGTATCAGGCAAAAGAAGCCCGGAATGATATGGCTCATCGAAAATGCCGATGGGCTGTTGGAGTTCGATCGTGCAAGGCTCCGGCACGCAGGCGTAAAAGTGGCCGGCCTCACGCACATGGGAAGAAACAGGATTGGCGACGGCAATAATGTCCCGTTTCCGGAAGGTTTGACCTCTGAAGGGAAGACACTGGTAAAAGATCTGGCCCGGGAAGGCTTTGCGTTCGATGTGGCCCATCTGGCCGAGCCCGGTTTTCGCGACCTCGCCCGGCTCTATGAAGGGCCGCTCCTATCTTCCCATACCGGGGTGCGCGCGCTTTCCGACATTCCCAGAAACCTCACCAGGAGCCAGGTAGCTGCCATCCTCGAGCGCAATGGCGTGATAGGAATAGCCGCCGATCCGGCAATGCTCACCCCCTCCGGAGAGGCTTCCATTCAGGACATTTTCCGCCATATTGACTGGATAGCTCAGTCGTTTGATGCCGGCGGGATAGGCATCGGAACTGATTTTTGCGGCTTTTTCACCGCAAACGAGGGGTTTGAGGACATCACCCGGCTGGCGGACCTCGTCCGCATAATGCGTGAACATGGATATCCCGAGCCAAGCATTAAAAAAATTATGGGGGAAAACTGGCGCATTTTCTATGAATCATTGCTGCGGTAGGCAGAAGAAGCAAGTAGCAAGAAGCGGGAAGTTTTTTGCTCTCCGCTCTTTGCTTCCTGTTCTAACGCTTCTCGCTCCCGCATCGCCTAAAAGGCTGGAGGAGTCCATTATGATTAAAGATGACATCAAGCAGTTGGTAAAGAGTCGTTATGGCAAGTTTGCCGAGGCAGGCAGCCCCAAAGAGTCCTGTTGACCCAGCAAAAGACAGCCCGGTTCGGGTTTTGCAGTGGATCAGGGGCTCTACGGTCAAGCGGAGCTTTCCTTGGTGCCGGAGATTGCTCTCAAGTTCTCGCGGGGTTGTGGCAACCCTACTGGATTTGCGAACCTTCGGCCCGGCGACGTAGTCGTAGATTTCGGCTGCGGGGGCGGGATAGACGTCATCCTGGCAGCCCACAAAGTCGGATCGAGGGGAAGAGTAACCGGAATAGACTGCGCGCCTCAGATGATCGAACGGGCCAGGCAGAGTGTAGCTGAGGCAGGCTTGCAGGACAGGAACATCGAGTTCCGCACCGCATACTTGGACAAAACACAGCTTCCGGACGAGTTCGCGGACGTGGTGATTTCCAACTGCGTCATTAACCTGTGCCCCGACAAGGATGCAGTTTATAAAGAAGCCTTTCGTATCCTGCGAGAAGGTGGGCGAATCGCTGTCTCTGACGTTGTTTTCACCGAGAGTGTCGCCTCAGATTTGCAAGAACGCTTCCAGTCAACTTGGTCGGGATGTTTGGGAGGGGCTGCCCCTGAAGATGACTACTGGCGGATAGTGAGAGAAGCAGGCTTTGCTGAGATTCAAATTGTGACCCGTCACCTGCTTACGCCGGAGGAACTCGAAGCAATGGCTTGCTGCCCCGGCGAAGAATTTACTCCACCGCCGAGCAAGCAAGATCGTGTTGCGGTGGAAGGGAAAGTGGCCAGCGTCAAGTTCACAGCAATGAAGACGTCTGTGAAGTGAGGCATGGATTGAAATCACATCAAACGGAAACTAACTGCGGTGTATATACATCGGCCCCACTGCGGCCTGATCCGTGGGGAATACAACCAGTTCCTGCACGTTTACATGAGGCGGCCTCTCCAGGCACCAGATTACAGCTTCGGCTATATCTTCAGGCTGGAGCGGTGTGTATCCCTCGTATTTAGCCTCAGCCTTGGCCTCATCTCCCAGGCGCACAAGGCTGAATTCGGTTTTAACCAGGCCCGGCTCAATATTTGTCACACGAATTTTCTTCCCCATTAAATCCATGCGCAAGCCTTCGGTAATTGCCCTTACCGCAAACTTTGTCGCACAGTAAACCACACCACCCGGGAGTGTCCAGCGCCCTCCGACTGAACCGATATTTACAACATGTCCCGCATTGCGCTCGACCATGTGTGGGAGGATGAAACGCGTCATATAAAGCAGGCCTTTTTTTATGTTGGTGTCGATCATCTGTTCCCAATCGTCGATCGACGCTTCATACACCGGTCCTGTACCCTTGCCCAGCCCGGCGTTGTTTACAAGGATCGAAACCTGTGAGACCAGCTCTGCCCTCCCTTTAAACGCCGACTCGCACTGCTTGAGGTCTCGGATGTCAAATACCAGCGGCTCAACCCGAACCCCGTATTTGCCGCAAAGTTCTTCCTTGAGTTCCAAGAGCCTGCTTTCCCTGCGCGCATTGACCAGAAGATTAACTCCACGAGAGGCCAATGCCCGGGCAATAGACTTGCCCATGCCGGCGGAAGCACCTGTAACCAATGCCCACGAACCCTTCATGACAGTTCTCCTTTTTCTTGCGTGCAGTAAGCGGGGACAACCAACAAATCGCTGATGTCCTTCTCCTTTCCCTTTTGAGCGTATCGGCCGGATGAATTTGAAGCTAATGATCTAATCGCCGGGCGCAACCGTCTTCTGGTAAATGCCGCTATTCTTGCCACTGATAAGTATACCCCCGCCAGAGGGGTTTGACCCGCTTCCAGCTCCTCGCTTCCTGCTCCTCCTCATCACTCATCACTGAATTATCATTGTGGCTCTGCCAGCCCTGCCATATAATTCTTTGGTCCGGAGGAGAAGATGTCTGAGAACTTGAGCATGGAACCCGTGAGAACTGCTGTTCTGATTATGGACTATCAAACCGACATCTTAGGTTTTTTGGGGGCCGGTCAGGACGATCTTTTGAAACGGGCGTCCCGGGTCCTTCAAGCGTCGCGAGATGCTAAGATCGCGGTGGTTTACGTCACGGCAGGTTTTCGCCGGGGTTATCCGGAAATCGGTCCACGGAACCTGATGTTTACAGGAGTAAAACATAGCGGGCGTTTCATCATGAACCAACCCGGGTCTGAGATTCACCCGATGGTTGCGCCACAAAACGGAGAGGTCATCGTTGTCAAACATCGTGTAGGCGCCTTCGTTGGCACCGACCTCGATATGGTTCTTCGTGCCAGCAGCATTGAGACACTTGTTCTCCTGGGAATCTCAACAAGCGGCGTCGTCTTGTCGACACTGCGTTATGCTTCTGATTCGGATTATCGCTGTATCGTGATCAAGGACTGCTGTGCAGACCGGGACCCCGATGTCCATCTTTGCCTCGCTGAGAAGGTCTTTCCCAGGCAAGCTTCCATTGTTACCGCTGAAGAATTTTTAGCTGCAATTCGATCATAGTCGAAGTATTCTTTCACTTTAATAAATTCCAAAACTGATCGACTTCAGGCCAGAGTTGCCCCAATCGGCTCTGATATTCTTCCCATTCCTCGTCGGTTATGTAGAGTTTTTGGTAATACATGCGCGTTAAATCATCATCCAGATACTCAGGATACATTTTGCAATTTGCAAGAATGTTTGCCAGGGCGACTATCCTCACCTCCGGCTTAAATGAAGGGCTTTTCTCCGGCTCATGATGAAATTCCATAACTGCCTGGAAGTGTTCTGGAAATGACCAGCGTATTGCAATCCATTTTCCGATAAGCGTGTGGTATATTCCAAATTGGGATTCTACGTATCTTGGCGGAATCTTCCTGTCTCGGGCTAATCGTTGAATGGTTTGATACTCTTCTTTGAAATGGACCGCCATTATAACCCACCCCAGGTCGTGCAGAAGGCCCAGCAGATAAGCTTCATGTTTGGAAACCCACGGACGCCTCTGGGCGATGTGATATGCGATCCTGGCTGTCGCGAAAGCGTGCTTCCACAGCGTTTCTCGCTCAGAACGCTTTATCGAGTTCAGTCCGGAAAAAATTTCCGACATAAGTGCGTATACACAGATGGATTTTACTTCGTCGTAGCCGATGATGTTGATTGACCTGCTCAAGTTGGGAACTTTGCCGCGAAACCCGTAGTATGCAGAATTGGCAACGCAAAGAATCCTGGCCGCTAGATTCTGATCGTAGCTGATGAACCTTTCAAGTTCATCTGGCGAATCCACTTCGTTTATTATGATATCCAACACCCGATTTAAGGCTAAAGGAAGCGGGGGAAGGTTTTTGATTTGGGAAACTTTGTAGCGAACTTCATTCTCGTCTAAAAGACCGATCCCCATAAGACAGCCTTCTCCGATATTGCCGCAGCATTGTGCCTGAAACCCTGTGTGGCTGATCCTTGAAAAAAGCAAGCCGAGACCGATTCGTATCTCGAGTCAGAGCGATCAGATAGCACCGTTGCCGCAGTGGCAGAGCAACGACTGTGCCAACATAGCACTCTTTTCTGTCAGGTAACTAAACCCAGTGATTTGCGCAGTTGATGGAGCAGCCAGGGCACCGGAATTTAAGTATTTCTTTGCGGAAATGACAAATTTTGTCATGATGCAACGAATTGCGCTCTAAAAATAGGATCAAGAGCTTGCAATTCTTATGGGTTTGTCAACTTGATTTGACCCAATCTACTAAGCGACTTCGAGATTCAAATCGACTTCTGCCGGATTTGCCACAAGCAGGACTTTCCCGGCGGTCATATTAGTCTGGTATATATGCAGCGCCTGTTGTGCCGCTGAAAGGGGAAGCTTTTTTTGCACGGTGGTCTGCAAGGCGCTGCTTGCCAGTTGCTTTACTCGTCGCGTAAACCACAGTTTTGCAATAAAGCTTTTTCTTCCCGCCCAGTTCGAAAGAAAAAACCCCACAACCTTCTTATCGCCGAATATCAAAGTTTCTGAGTTGAATACGCTCGGTTCGCCTGACAGGTTCGAATAAACAAGCATCGTGCTGCCGAATGGCGCAGCGTCCAAGAGCCGTTGCGTCATATCTCCGCCTACCGCATCAAGAAGGAGGGTGGCATTCAGTTGGTGCGCCAGCTCACGAAGCCGATCGGCGAAGTCATCATCGAGACTGTTGAGTACATATTGGGCGCCCAACGAATCAAGAAGTTCCACCTGTTCCTGCCGCCGCACGATGTTGATGACGGGCAAGCCATTTTGCCGGCCCAGTCGCGTCACCATCCGCCCCAGCGCGCTGGCCGCTGCAGTACTGACAATGGCCGCGTGTTTTTCGCTTTTGGCGAGGTCGAAGAAAGAAACGGCGGTCATCGGATTGACTATCAACATTGCCCCTTGCTCCGTAGTGAGCTTTTTTGGCAGCGGAAAACAAAGCATCGCGGACGTCACCATGTATTCAGCCCATGCGCCGTCCGTCGTTTGTGCTGCGGCACAGGCCACGCGTTTCCCCATCCACATACGGGAAACCAGGCCTTTTCCGGCGCGCACGACCGTTCCGCTCCCCTCCAATCCCGGAACCACGGGGAAAGGTTTTTGAAAGGCATAATTTCCCGCCAGAAAAAACAAATCTGACGGATTGATTGGAGACGCAGCCATCCTGATCAGGACTTCCCCCGGTCCGGGGCGCGGCACGGGGATTTGCCTTACCGATAACGGGCCGCCGTTCTTTTCCAGTTGAACGGCCAGCATTTTATCCGGTATGGTTTCAGTCATTTCACACTCCGTATTCGTCGGGAACAGGCACTGAAGCACTGACTGACAGATTTCGTCATTGCGGCGAAGCCTGCTCCGGAACTGTGTAGTCCGGGGGCCGAAATCCAGGGCTTCCTTGGATTAATCCGCAGATTAGTGATCATCGACTGGTCAGGGAGATTAGCACAGATGTTCCCAAGAGGTGAACAGACTTTGCTTAGCTTTGCAGTACAGCTTCCCGCTTCTCGCCCTTAATGCGCCTTAAGCAATTTGGTAAACAAATGATTCGAAAATGGCAAAGATTATCGCGCCTCATTTCTCAAGATGAGGAGAGACATATTTACGCGGTTTCCCGGTGGTGTTACTCATCGGCGAAGGAGAAGAGGACATAGGTAATAATGCCGGCTGAGCCTGTAGGACTTTGGTGCTGGACAATCCGAAACTAATGCTTACTTTTTGATATATCAGATAATAGTTATCCGTTATGATACAAGCAGTCAACAAAACTGAACATATATTCACAAGAATAGGATTCATAACCATGGAACTCAATATCACAGAACTCAGGAAACAGAGAAGGCCCTTGTGGATGAGCGATCTGGACACAGACGACTATGCGGACTTTCTTGGTGGTGGCGGAGATATATATACAGACAGACTTCCCCCGGCGTGGGAAAGACACTCGGGCTTGGAGATTTCCGAGGATGAATTGCAGGAAATAACGGCCGGAGGCCTCATCCGCTCGCCCGCCAGTAAAGCTGTGGTGTGACAGCCAGACAGGTCTCGGCGGCATCGCCAATGCCTTTAACGGTACTATCCTATCCATCCCGTTTGAGACGGTTTCGCCGCAAAACACCGTCTCGTCACAAAAAACGATGGAGAGGCGGGCAGTATGATACCCGCCCTTTCATTGTTTGCTTTCCATTTTATGTCCGATCATGAAGGCCAAGTCATCGGAAATGTAACTGCGATGATGCTTCTGGACTACCGTCATGGATAACCCAGCGCAGAACGCCACATAGGAGATGTCTAAAAACGAGTGGACTGAAACCGATAGTCGTCTTCCACGGGGATGATCTCTTCTGCGTAAGCCCATATGAGAAGAAGGTGTTTTCTAAAGCACATCTCACCGAGACACCCCTTCAGGCGAACGACGCCGCGGCTCCCGACCGGGAGGCTGCGCGGTTGGCTCAAACGGAGGCAACTCCGGTATTGGCCGCTCTATTGGATCGGAGTCGGTCAGCGTCAATGGCTCTCCATGATGTATAAGCTGTAGCGTCCCCGTGCCCTGTGCCAGCCGGTAAGTGGCTGTGTGCGCGGTCACCTCCACGCGAAGGCAAAGCTTGCGACGTACGATGGAGAAGGACAGCGATGTGAGGCCATCTGGCAGCCGGGGCGCGAAAGACAGCACGCCGGCATGATCGCGCATGCCGCCAAAACCGTTCACCAGAGCGATCCACGTCCCTGCCAGCGACGCGATGTGCAGGCCATCGCGCACATTGTGCTCGAGATTCTGCAGGTCCATGAGCGCGGCCTCTGCGGCGTAGTCGAGCGCGAGACGGAGGTGCCCAACCTCGGCCGCGAGCACCGCCTGAGTGCACGCGGAAAGCGACGAGTCGCGTACAGTGATGCGCTCGTAGTAATCGAAGTTGCGCGCCTTTTGCTCGTCGGTGAATGCGTCGCCGCAGAGTTGCATGGCCAAAACGAGGTCGGGCTGCTTCGCGACCTGCTTGCGGTAGAGATCGAAATAATGGAAATGCAGCATCAGCGGATACTGGTCCGGTTTCGTCTCGGCGAAGTTCCACATCTCGTGGTCGGTGAAGCCTTCAGCCTGCGGGTGTATGCCTAGCTGCTGATCGTAGGGAATGAAAATGCGATCGGCGGCGGCGCGCCAGTCGGCCATCTCCTCGGGCGTCACATCAAGCTCGCGTGCCTTGTCCTGATGGCGCTCGCATACGTCCGCCGCGCCGACGAAGTTTCGCGCCGCCATAAGGTTGGTGTAGACGTTGTTGTCGGCCAGGGCGCTGTACTCGTCGGGTCCGGTCACGCCATCAATGCGGAAGCGGCCTTGCAGGTCGTGGTGGCCCAGGGAGCGCCAGAGTCGCGCCGTCTGCACGAGGATGTCAACGCCGATATCACGCTCGAAGGTTTCGTCGCCAGTTGCGTCGACATGGCGAATCACGGCATCGGCGATGTCGGCGTTGACGTGGAAAGCAGCGGTTCCCGCGGGCCAGTAGCCCGAGCATTCCTCGCCGTGGATGGTCCGCCACGGAAAGGCGGCACCGGCCAGGCCCAACTCGTGCGCGCGCTGCTGCGCGGCGGGAATCGTAGAATGGCGCCAGCTCAACGTGTCGGCCGCAGCGGTCGGTATGGTGTACGTCAGGACAGGCAGGACAAACATCTCTGTGTCCCAGAACGAGTGGCCGTCGTAACCTGTGCCCGTCAGTCCCTTGGCAGGAATGGCGCGCCTCTCGGCCCGCGCGCCGGCCTGGAGCACATGGAACAGCGCAAAGCGCACCGCTTGTTGCAACTCTGTATCGCCACTGAGTTCGACATCGGCGCGTGCCCAGAAGTCGTCGAGATATCGCCGCTGGTCGGCGAGCAGACCGTCCCATCCAGCCTGACGAGCCGCCGCGAGGGCGGCGGCGACCTGATCGCGCAACGCTGGCACGGTGCGCTCGATGGACCAGCCGTAGGCCACCAGCTTAACCAATCGCAAGCGCTGTCCGGGTTCGAGCGCGTCGGTGACGACGACGCGAGCTGAGTCGGGCGACGTCTCCGTCGCAATACGCACTTTAGAAGTGCCGCTGATGATGTGATCCATCGCTGCCGCCATGCGCAGGCCGCTGCGTCGGGTCCGATGGATCAGCACCGCCTCAGTCTCTCGTGACAGGTGTTCCTCGGACTGGAGGGGCGATTCGAGCGCGCTGGCGACGCGCGGGTCTCCGGCGACAGATGGTGGCTGCTCGTTGGCGACAAGCTCAGACTGCACGACGATGTTGGCGGGTCCGTCGAGCGGCTCCAGCTCATAGCTGATGCCGACGATCGATCTGTGCGTGAAGGAGACGAACCTGAGTGACGTCACGCGCACCGTGCGCCCAGCGGGAGAGGTCCATTCGGCCGTCCGCGTCAACGTCCCGGAGCGAAAATCGAGTAAGCGGTCGTGGCTCCTGAGCACGCCGTAACGGACGTCGAAGGGCTCATCGTCGATGAGCACGCGCATCAGCTTTCCATTGGTCACACTGACAAGTGTCTGGCTCGACTCCGGCGATCCATATTGGGACTCAGCGTAGGGCAAAGGACGCAGCTCGAAGAATCCGTTCAAGTACGTGCCGGACAGTCCGCAGGGCTCACCCTCATCGAGGTTGGCCCGTAAACCTATGTGGCCGTTCGACAGTGCGAAAAGCGACTCACTCTGAGCCAGGAGGTCGAGGTGCAGTTCGGTCTCGTGAAGGGCCCACGGCTCGACGCGAAACGCTGGATGCAGGATCATGTCGCCTCCATGAGCGCGGCTAAGTCGGTAACTACGACGTCCGCGCCGTTACGGCGAAGCTCATCGGCCTGGCCCACCCGGTCTACGCCGACGACGAAGCCGAACCGGCCCGCATGACCCGCTGCGACACCGGCAAGGGCATCCTCGAAGACCGCCGCTTGGGCTGGAGTGACGACAAGAGCGCGGGCCGCCGCGAGAAAGGTATCCGGCGCCGGTTTGCCTGCGAGGTGCCGCTCGGCAGCGACGACGCCGTCGATGCGGACGTCGAACAGCTCCTCGATTCCGGAGGCAATGAGCATCTCGTGGCAGTTCTCGCTCGAGGACACCACTGCGGTGCGCAGGCCGGCACTCTTGACGGCGCGTACATAGCGCACCGAACCCGGATATGCTTTCACGCCCTGGTCTCGCATTAAAGCGAGCAAGATGCCGTTCTTACGCCTGGCGAGCCCCTGGATGGTCTCTGCCGTTGCCGGATCGTCGCCTGTTCCTTCGGGAAGTTCAATGCCGCGCGAGGCGAGGAAGGAACGTGTTCCGTCTTCGCGTGGTTTGCCGTCGACGTACAGGTCATAGTCGCGGACGACGTCGAATGCAACGAATGGCTGGCCGCTCGATCGAGCCCGAACGGAGAGAAAGCCATCGAACATTTGTTGCCATGCTTTGGCGTGGAGGGTCGCCGTCTCCGTGAGCACACCATCAAGATCAAAGAGGCACGCGTGGATGCTGCTGGGCAATCCCAGCCTAGTCTTAGTCATGGTCAGACCTCGCTGATGGGGCTGGGCGTGTGCCAAAAATGAACCAGTCAACGGCGTTGGTGAAACCCTTGTACTCAATACCAGTAAAAGGTATTCCTGTCATTGTCATATCTCCTAACATGTTCACGCTCAAACCCGAAGTGCTGTGCGACGGCCTGCATTGGCGCCGAGCAATGCGGTCAGGTCGTAGTTGACCAGATCTCCGATGATCTCAACCGTGAGGTCGGCCGGCGGATACGCAGCGACTGTTTCGGGGTCGAGGGCATAATGTCCCTGGCGGGACCATACAGTCGTCAACCGTTCACCCCAGATCTTTTTCATTGCTGTCAGAATGCGCAGCTTATCGTCCACCATGACATAATGCCGCGCAGGGTAGCGCCGCTCGACATCTTCCAGCATCTGTTCTTTGTGGATGTAGATCAGCACGCGGCCCTCGACTGCTTCCCATAGTCCCGATCTTTGAACTTTTCGCGGCTGGAAGACCACGTCTCCATCGGACAGGATGACCGTTGCTCCCCACGGGCGAAGATGCGCAAGGACAGCGAGCGAACCAGGATACAACCGGTTTGCAAACGGATAATCCACCAGAAAGGAAGACAGCATGAGCTGTCGCGGATCGCACATGTCCTCGAGCCGGTAGCGCTGCAAAGCACCCAGGTAGTCCGCATAGCCAAGCTCAGCGTACAACTCTTTCAGGATAGCGAAGTAACGGTCCCGAGTCTCGGCTCCGAACTCGTGTTCAAGATGGTTCCTGAGGTCATCCAGCACCCGGTCATTGTCCAGCAGAGTATTGTCCACGTCAAACAGGAACACAACTTTGCCGGGTAATGCCATCAGATCGCCTCCTCGGGCTTGGGGTAGTGCCGGCCGCCATCGCCCGCAATGATATGGTCGGCTTCAGGCCCCCTGCGCTGTTCGCGTCGGCTTATTTATGGAGTTCATCTTTCCGAATCTCCCGCTCCGCCACAAGCCAGTCTTGATCTGCTTTGCCAACGCGGCGGCCTCGCCGCTCGTAGAGTTCATAGGCTCGCTTGGCGATCTGCGGGGTCACATCGACAGGCGTCTTGGCCAATAGGGGCGCGGCAGTGGGATCGAACACCCTATACGCGAGCAGCTTCACGCGGTCACTCAATAGCGCCCATATCAGCGCGTATCCCCATACGAACCCGGCCCAACCCCAGCCGAGGGGTGGCATAAGCAGTCCGTAGACCGCGATGAACGTCGCCAAGATTTGCGTACCGAACACGGCCATCCATAAAATCCGCGCGGGACGTATGGACCAGAACGGGCCGCGCGTGCGCGTCAGAAAAATCGTCAGATGTCCGGCCACGGACAGCATCAGGTACATCATCGGCTGAAGATGATTATGGTCGAGGTGATAGACACGGTCGCCAAGGTAAAACAGGCCAAACGCGGCCACGGGTCCGAGGACGCCCAGCACCGTGGCGACCCCCATCACCATGCGCATGTTCCAGGCCTCTGGCTTGTCCTCGTAGTGAACATTGTCATAGGCAATGGATAGGATCGCCCCGTCGTTTAGCAACGCCAGCATCACGATCATCACCGCCGTCAATGGGTAAAAGTTAAACACCAGGATCGCCAGCGTCATGAACAACAGCACGCGAAGCGTCTCTGCGATGCGGTAGATCGCGTAACTGTTCATCCGCTGGAAGATTTTCCGGCTCTCCTTGATCGCGTCTATGATCACCGACAGGCCGGGCGTCATCAGCACGATGTCCGCCGCTGCTCGCGCCGCGTCCGTAGCGTCCGAAACTGCGATGCCGCAGTCGGCCTTCTTCAGCGCGGGAGCGTCGTTTACCCCGTCGCCCGTCATGCCGACGATGTGGCCGCGTTGCTGCAGGACGTCTACAATGTGGAACTTGTGTTCGGGGAACACCTGGGCGAAGCCGTCCGCTTTCTCGATGGACTCGGCCACCGGCGCGGTCTCCTGATGCTTTACGTCGCCCAGGCCGCCGGCATCGAGGATATTTGTGCCCAGCCCCAATTTCCCGGCGGTTTCCCGAGCGATCGCCAATGCATCGCCCGTAACCATCTTGATCTTAACGCCCATCTGTCGCGCAGTAGCGATGGTTGCCTTTGCATCCTCCCGTGGCGGATCGAACATGGGTAACACGCCTAGAAACTGCCATTGGCCCTCTCCCTCGGCCCGAGCCACCCCCAACGAACGAAAGCCTCGCGCCGCGAATTCGTTGACCGCCTTGTCGACGGCGGGCTTCACCTGCCCGGCATTGGCAGACAACTCCAAGATCACCTGCGGCGCGCCCTTGGTCACCTTGAACTCTTTGCCGTCCGTGCCCTTGAGGGTTGCTTCGGTGCGCTTATGCACCGGGTCGAACGGTTGGAAATGGACCACCTGATACCCCTGCAACGCCTGTTCGTCTTTCAGGCCGCCCAGAACGGCCAAGTCGATGACGTCATTATTCTCCGCGCGCGATGCCAACGCGGCGTTGAGGATCACTTGATCGGCGGGGACATTGTTCACGCTAAACGGATCGCCCAGCGTCAACTTGTTCTGGGTCAGGGTGCCGGTCTTGTCCGCGCAAAGCACGTCCACGCCCGCCAATTCCTCGATGGCCACCAACCGGCTCACAATCGCCTCTTTTTTGGCCAGCAGGCGCGCGCCGACCGCCATCGTAACCGACAGCACCGTGGGCATCGCTACGGGAATCGCGGCCACCGTCAGCACCAATGCGAACTGAAGCGTGGTGAGGATCGGATCACCGCGAAAGAGCGCGACGGTAATAATCACCGCCACCATAGCCACCGCGAGGATGATCAGGTAATCGCCGATCTTCAGCACCGCGCGTTGAAAGTGGCTGACGGTTTGCGCCTCCTGCACCAGTTGCGCCGTCTTGCCGAAGTAGGTGTTCGTACCGGTGGCGTACACCATCGCGCCGATTTCACCCTGACGAATGATCGAGCCGGAAAACACCGCCTCGCCGGGTTTTCGCGTGGCGGGCAACGACTCTCCCGTCAGCGCGGACTGATCGACCTCCACCTCGTCACCCGCGAGCAAGCGCGCATCCGCCGGCACGATGTCGCCCAGACGCAAGCGGATGACGTCTCCCGGCACCAGCTCACGCGCCTCCGGGGTAGTCCACTTCCCGTCACGTTTCACACGTGCCTTGATCGCCAGCTTGGCCTTCAGCGCGGCGATGGCGTTGCCAGCCTGGTGTTCTTCCCAGAATCCGACCACGGCGTTGGCCAGAAGCAGAAGGAGGATGATGGCAAAGTCCGGCCAATGCCGGTCTACCGCCGAAAGGATCACGGCCGCTTCGATCATCCATGGGATGGGACCCCAAAAATAGGTGAGGAATTTCAGGAAGGGATTGGTTTTTTTTTCTTCAATCTCGTTAGGCCCATATTGAGTCAGCCGTTTCTGGGCCTCGGCTTGACTTAGGCCGTCCGGTGACGACTCCAATTTTGCCTGCAGTTCCGGAATGGCAAGGGATTTTAAATCGTCCTTCGCATTGGACTTCAATTGGGGAGCCTTGGGCTGCTCGGCATTAAGTTCCATAATGGGTATTCTCCTGTCTTTGCTATTCCGCAAGTTTCGTCAGTCGCGGGATACTACTTGTAATGCTCTCATGTCCTTTCTATCTCAGTATTGTAGTATAAGCTCTTGCGCATTCATTTGGGGTTGCTCCACTTCCAGTTACGAATCTCCGGCATGTCTTCGCCGTGCTTGTCGATGTACTGCTTGTGCTCTATCAGCTTGTCCTGCACCATCTGCTTCAGGTAGGCCCCCTTGAGCGGAACTTGCCTAACCGCAATATCACAACTCTTTCCCATTGATCCGCAACCTTAATTCCGAGATAAGCAACGAAGGCGATAAAAACGGTAATGACTCCAATCCATGCGTTTTCCATGTTGGCTCTATTCGTGGCAAATGCTAATCCTCCGCCAATGCAAATAATTACGATGAAGATCAATGTTGAAAAAGAGCTGCTTTTTCTCATGTCCATTACCTCCATGATTTAGGCGATGTTTCGGCGGGCTTTCCTGCATAAGGGCTTACTTTCATGACTCTCTCGTCAAATGCCGCTGTGACCTTTGCGCCAAGGTCTCCACCAGCTTGTCGAACGGCTTATTGAATTTCTCCACCCCTTCTTCCTCCAGTTGCCGCGTCACATTATCGATGTTGATGCCCAGTTCCGGCAGTCGCTCCAACACCCAGCGGGATTCCTCGACATCTTGTTGAAGCCGGGCTTGCGGCTCTCCATGGTCGCGGTAGGCGTCAAGGGTTTCCAGCGGGGCCGTGTTGACCGTGTCCGGTCCGATGAGGGCCTCGATGTATTTCACATCGCTGTAGTCGGGGTTCTTGGTGCTGGTGCTGGCCCAGAGCAGCCGCTGGACGCTAGCGCCCTGAGCAGCCAGCTTCCTGAACCGGTCGCTGCCGAAGATCTCTTTGTAGATTTGATAGGCCATCTTCGCGCTGGCGATCGCAACTTGCCCGCGCACCTTTTTCGCGAGGCCCGCCTTCTTGCCGCCTTGTGCAACGAGTTTTTCCAGCAGAGGATCCACAAGCGCATCGATGCGGCTTACAAAAAAGCTGGCCACCGAGGCTATATTCTTCACGGGCTCCCCTTCGGCTAAGCACGTTTCGATTCCGGCGATATAGGCTTCCGCCACCTGCCGGTAACGCGACAACCCAAAGAGCAATGTGACGTTGATGTTGGTTCCTTCGCTGATGAGTTGCCGGATTGCGGGCAGCCCATTGGCCGTCGCCGGGACCTTGATGAAGACATTGGGCCGGTTCAGAGCGTCCCACAACCGGCGGGCTTCCAGCATCGTGGCGTTGGTGTCGTGCGCCAGGTGGGGATTGACCTCCAGGCTGACATATCCATCTTTGCCGTCAGTCCTGTCGTAGAGAGGCCGGAACTCGTCGGCGGCGCTCTGCACATCGCGTTGGCTGATGGTTTCGTAGATTTCCTCTGCGCTTTTTCCCTTAAGCGCCATGGCCCGAAGGTCCTCGTCGTAATCGTGGCTGTCCACAATCGCCTTCTCGAAGATGGATGGATTCGAGGTCATCCCCCGCAGTCCATCCTCCTCGATCAGACGCCGAAGCCCGCCGCCTGCGATCAGATCTCGCCGGATGTAGTCCAGCCAGATGGATTGGCCGAGCGTTCCCAATTGTTTCAAGGGATTGTTTTTCATGTTCTTGCCTTTTTGTTCTCCAGCTCCGGCGCCGGGGATCTCTGCATTACGCTACCTTGTGAGGTTCTTTTTTGACCAGCATGATGGAACAGGGCATCTTGCGTATCAACACCTCATTGTCATGGCCAAATAGAAAGTGCTCGATATGACCTTCCTCGTGGGCCAGCATGATGAGCAAGTCGATCTTTTCTTCCTTGACCACCTTTATGATTTCATCAAAGGGGTCCCCTTCTTTCATGACTGCTTTGACAGCGAGACCCTTTGTTTTTTCAGCTTCAATCATGTGATCGATGTCCTCCCGGAATGTTTGCTGCAAACTTTCATATTCCATCTGCAAAGAAGGAATCCCGAGGTTCCAACCTTCCAGCATGAAAGGATTATGCATGACATGAATCACAAAAAGCTTTGCTCCGTATTTTTGAGCAAGCGAAATTCCATAGTGAACGGCTTTTTGACAATATTTCGTTGATCTGCTAACGACCAGAATCCGACTGACATCGTGCATGGACTGTCTCCTTTGTCGTGAAATCTACCTCTCATTAGGGCCGAGCCCCTGGTATCTATTGGTGGACCGCGAGATCTTCCTTGGGCGTGGATTCCAGGATCGACTTGGCCTTGGCGACGTCGTCGGCTGAGCCGTGGGCTATGACCAGGAACTTATCCGACTTCAGGGCGGTCTCGTACTTGACGATGCTGTCCTTGGGGATTCCGATGCTATACAGTCCTGCGCCCAGAGCGGTTAGCCCTCCGGTCACAACGGCGCCTTCCAGGGCGCCCACAATTATCATGACCAGGGGACCCAGCACCACCAGTTGGCCCAACCCAGGGATGACAAAGAAGGCCGAACCAAACAGAATTGCCCACAAGCCTCCCCAGAAGGCCCCGAGCTTCCCCCAGTACTTCATCCGGTCCCCGGCGTTGTAGAACCCGACGACATTTTCCTCGGTGTGATAGTCCTTCCCCACCACTGAAAGCTTCTTCATGTCAAAACCGGATTTCTGGAGCTCTTTGACCGCTGCTTCGGCCTCGGTGTGGGTCTTGTAGATTCCAACGACTGAGTTCTTGTTGCTCATTTCATTTCTCCTTTTGTGTTTTCAAACAGTTATTTGACCGGATGAATCTGAAACTCTTGATGTAATCCCAAGGCGCTGCCATCTTCGAACAAATTGCTGAACGCAAGACAGTACGGCGCGTTTTTCATACGGAGGGAATCAGGTTCTTTTGCCTCAGGCGGCATTGACAGCTTCCATTCATCTGCGCTTGGCGCAAATCAGGAAAGATAGCTTGCCAAGTCCTTCATGGCCTTCATAATATCATCCATTGCCTCGTGCATTCCTTCACCGTAAGATCTGTTCTCCGGTGTTTTTTCCTTCCCGATCCTGTCCTGAACCTCAGACTTGAGTTTTTTTAATCTTTGAGCATGTTCATCAAGTTGGGCTCGACGCCTTTCCTCCATGTCTTTGACGATCGCAGGATTAATTTTCTGGAGGAGTTCATCGGCCTCAGCCAGTACCTTTTCGATGTCTTCGTCTTTGAAAGTCTTTTGCATGATGTTGCCTTTCTGCCTGATTATCAGTTATTGTCTCATGACCGGTGTTCTCTTTGGAGTCTATCAAATAGCCGTGTTCCCGGAGGGGCCTGGAGGATCCCGACCCATTGCGGTCACAATTCGGCTTTTCTTTATAAAAGAGATCTGTCGCTGGAAGGTAGAGTGCGAATCGCTGTCAAATCCTACATATCCGCCCATGAAAGGTCATGATCCGTAAGATCGTCCACATTGACGTCCACCAGGCGCCTTGACCATGCTTCCGGCAACAAGGCTGCTACTCTCAGCAGGCCAAAGGGTGGGAAGGCCCGCTTTCTTTCCAATGAAACTTAAAGCGCACCTGAAAGACCAAAACGTATCAGGAAATTTTGGGTAAATGAGAAGAATGTACATATCCCGAGACTCCTTGATCACCTACAGGCAAACAAACGGGTCCCTTTTGCACCCGGCTCGTTCCTTTCCTGTTTGGAGCATTGACGTTCACGCTTGAACCGTAAGCAACATTCACAGATGAGAAAGCATCACAGGCAATGGGAAATGCCTTCCCGACAGGGTCAGCACCCCCATCCTCTCCCAATTCCATTTGCTCTAATGCCTTGCTCACACAATAGAGGAGCCCTTCCTGCCTTAGCGGTTTAGTGAGGTAATCGATAGCATCCATGGCAAAACTCGCCTTAATCGTTTCCGTAGTAGGATATGCCGTCATAATGATTACACGGGTTTTGAGGTTTCTCCGTATTACCTCCTGTAGGATATCGATCCCCCATCCGTCATCGAGAACGATATCTGCAAGTATCAGGTCAAATTGCGTTTCATCCATTCTTGTCAGAGCTTCCCGGTAACCTTGAGCAGTGATCACGTTATATCCTTCGGCTGCAAGGAATCTCTCAAAGCTGAACCTGATACTTTCTTCATCATCGATTATGAGTATGTTTGTCTTCATTTTATATCGAAAGCCTCAGGTCCGAGCGTGTTGTAATCAGAAACCATTCTATAAACAGTTGATTCAGAGAGACCCGTATGCACAGCGATTTGTGATAAAGGTCTTGGGTGCACAATGACATTATAGATCACAAGCCATTTTTGCATCGCTAAGAAGCCTGACCTCGCTTGCATCTTTAACTTTATCTCGTCCAATGACAGGTGATCTTCCAGAGTGATTGTTTCGAATTCTCCTCTCCTTCGATTCCCCATATCCTTCTCCTTTCCAGAACCTTCAACCATCGCCCCTCATCTATCATGCACGTGGTGAACAGACGAGAAACGCGCGGCATAACTCCGGTCACGGTTTGCAATAATCAAAATCTGTGCCGAGATGACAAATAATCTCTCTATTCCATATTATGAAGGTATAACAATCGGTTAGTGCTGAATAGGCAGCAGGATGATCTATAGCTGGTAGGGAAAGGGGGTGTTGCATGCAACGGAAGCGTTGCACGATTTCTGTGACACGTGCAACACTTCAACATCGGGGTGTATCTGCAGTGAAGTTGTATCTTTTTGCAGATAATCGGGTGCGATGATTTTTCGGCGGTATCAGGACGAAGGCATGCTCTATGCTTTGCCCGATCTCCCGTACATTACCGGCCAGGAATACTTGAGAAAGGCTTTGAATACATCAGAAGATACCGCCTCGATCGTTTTCTTAAATTTGACGGCAACACTTCTGTTGCATGCAACACTATTTCTACTCGAGTCCACAACAGTCGACTGGCCTTATCTTTCCGTAAGTGTCTATACAAATTGACCAAAAGAAAAAACCAAAGCTTCTCAATTCGCAGGGCATAAAACTTGCTCTAAGCTTTTGCAGCAGAACTCACTTCTCCTTTATCCTGCTCCCCCACCGTCGTCCCGTATCCGATGAGGGATAACAGCTAAGAGCTCAGATGGCGGGACTCGCTTGATTCCGAGGAGGAATGTCAATGAAGAAACAGTTCCGTATAAGCCTTCAACTCATTATTTGTCTCTTGTGCGCCTTACCATACTATACCGTTTATGGTTCTCAAGGCAAGCCGCTTCCAGCAGGGTCCCAGCTTCCGCAGTTCACCCTGCCTGCTCCGGTCTCGCAACAAACATTGAGTTACCTTGGCCTGAGAACGATGGAACCTTACAACGTCTCCCAGATAGGTGCAAAACTTGTCTTTATTGAGATCCTGAGTGCCTTATGCCCTCACTGCCAGGCGAACGCGCCCATAGTCAACAGGCTCTATCAGGTGATCCGGAACGACGCTGATTTGGCCAGTGACGTGAAGATCATCGGGATATGCTGCGGCAACGACAAAGTGCAAATAGATGCATTCAAGAAGAGCTTCAAGGTACCGTTTCCGTTATTTCCGGACAAGAGTTTGGCCATTGCCCGGGCAGTGGGAGTGAAGGAAACACCGACCATGGTCCTGGTAACGCACAGTGGCAAGGTGGTTAAGATTTACAGCGGGGTCATCCAGGACTTCGACGGGTTGCTAAAAGATCTGAGAGAAAACCTCAAGAAGCAGTAGAGCACAATGACCGAGAACGATAACAAAATGAATATCCTGATGAGAAGCCCTGTCTTCCGGGACTTGCCGAAGGAGGCATTGAACGCAATCACCCGGGCGGTTCAAGACCTGGTAGTGCCGCAACACACTATCCTCCATAGACAGGGCGATCCCGGAGATAGCCTCTATATCATCAGTTCAGGCAGAGTGAGGATCTTTGGAAGAAATGAAAAAGGAGTGGAGATTGACCTTTCCATCCAGGGGCCAGGCGATACTTTTGGCGAAATGGCGCTCCTCATGGGCGAACCAATGTCTGCCGATATAGAGGCCCTGGAAGAGACACACCTGATGATCCTCTCAAAAGTTCAGTTTGACCGTATACTCAGAGATTTTCCCGACATCTCCAAAATATTCGTGAAAGAGATGAGGCGCTGGCTTCTCAGGGATGACGAGCGCAATGAGAAGGAAGCCCGCAAAGCCTACAAAGCCTCCCGGATGTCCTGGGTCGATTTTTTTCTGGTCATCGCAATCAGTATTGTTCTTGCTGTGCTTTTCAACTCGACCAATCCCAACGGGATACCTCTTTTCCCTGAATTGCCTGACAGAAGCTCCATTCCCATGGTCAGCCCTTCTGCGGCTATGGAAGAGATTCAGCACGGTGGAACGCTCATCTTGGATGCCATGCCGGCCAACTTTTATCAACAACGTCATATCGGGGGAGCCGTCAACATCCCCCTGGGGCTCTTCGATATTGTTTACCTGATGACCTTCGCCGAAGAAGACAAGGAAAAGAAAATCGTCGTGTACGGTGAAACGATCAGTAAACCCTACGATCTTGAGGTTGCCGATAAACTGATTCTGCGTGGTTACAAGAACGTGAGGATTCTTGAGGGGGGATTGACGGCCTGGGAAGACAGTGGGTATCCGGTGGAGGAGAGGGCAAAGAGATGATTTGGTCGTATCTCAGACGAGTCGCTATGAGCAAGTACACGGCTTTTGTGCTCAGGATGTGCGTTGGCTGCTTTTTCCTCTATGCGAGTACGAGCAAGATTCCATACCCGGCACAGTTCGCCGAAGCAACGGCGAACTATCGGCTCGTGCCCCAATGCTGCCTCAATTTGGGGGCGGTCATTTTGCCGTGGCTCGAGTTTGTCTGCGGGCTGTTCCTCATCGTCGGCTTCCTGTCGAGAGCTTCCGCAATACTCATCGGATTCATGATTGTCCTGTTCAACATCATGGTCCTGATCAACATGTACTGGGGTGCGCCCATAACTTGCGGGTACTTCGATACGGTGGGTGAACCCATTGGCTGGAAAAAAATCACTGAAAATATCGTTATGCTGATCTTCACCATCCAGATCTATTATTTCGATCGGCTCTTCACTTTCCGCAGGGGAGGACTGTCAGATCCCGCAAAAATCATGGTTACTTCGGCTGCTTGGAATAGGTTGCACCGTGCCGATGGAATCAAGATCTAACGCTCGTATGCGGCTGCTACCACTATGTCTGCTATTGATCCTCATGGTACATCAAGGGCGGTGAGCGCAAGGAATGCAACGCTTCTGTTGCATGCAACACTTTTTCTTCTCAAATCCACAACCTTCGATGGGTCTCACCCTGCCATAACCCTTCACACACATTAGCTAAATTCAAAACGCAACGCCTCTGGATCTACCAGGCATAGAATTTGCCTAAAGATGATACAACTCTACCCGGTAAGGATTCATAAACTACGGGTAATGTTATTTTGAGTTCTGTTAGGCAGACCTCCCTTACTTGGAGTTTCTGATGATGATGAAAAATGACAGAAGCGATAAAGGTTCCGAAGATCTCAGAAAGCGAGCTGAGAAAAGCCTGGAACCCAAGCCCGACAGACCGGGTGATATGTGCTTCGAAGAGGCAAACTCACTCATTCATGAACTGCGGGTGCATCAGATCGAACTCGAAATGCAAAACGAAGAACTCCGGCGGCTACAAAACGACCTCGAAATTTCGCGCTCACGATATGCCGACCTCTACGATTTTGCTCCTGTCGGCTACCTCACCCTGAATAAACAAGGCCAAATCGTTGATCTCAACCTGACAGCGGCATGGCAGCTTGGTATTGAGAGAGGGCTTCTGGTTAACAGGCATTTTCAATATTTCGTTTTCCAGCCGGATAAAAAGGAATTTCACTCCCACCTCAAAGCGATTCTTGATAAGCGTGAAAGGCAGATCGCTGAAGTAAGATTGTCTCCGAAAAGCGGGGGACAATTCTATGCACGGCTCGAAAGCATATACATGGAGGGGGACGACGGCGCCGGGCTTTGCAGGACCAACATGAGTGACGTCACTCTGTGCAAAAAGGCGGAACAGGTTTTGTTAAACGCCCATGGCGAACTGGAGCGACGGGTTAACGAGCGAACAACTGCACTTGAAAAAGCAAACGAAGAACTTCGGCAAATTCCATCAAAGCTCATAGCGGTTCTAGAGGAAGAGAGGAAAAGGCTTGCCTCCGAACTCCACGACAGTATCGGGCAGACACTTGCCGCTGTCAAGTTTTGGGTGGAGATGACTTTGAAGCTCAAGGATGCAGGAGATTGCAATGCTGCATTGAACCATCTGGAGCAATTTGTTCCGATTCTCCAGCGCTCAATTGAAGAAACCAGAAGTATCTACATGGGCTTGCGGCCCTCGATGCTGGACAGTAAGGGGCTTTTGGCAACACTTGAGTGGCTGCGTCAGGAATGCATGAAACTTTACCCCGAACGCCACATTGAGCTTGAGGCTGGAATTGCAGAAGAGGCAATCCCTCAAAACCTGAAGGTAAACATCTTTAGAATCGCCCAGGAGGCACTGAACAACATTGCTAAGCACAGCAAGGCGGTGTGGGTTAACATTTCGCTCTCGAAAAATGGGGCTGAAATCGAGTTGTCCGTTTCTGACGATGGAGTGGGTATGGATTTGGACAAAATCATGCAGACCAGCACCGCTTCAAGTCTTGGCCTTACCAGCATGAGAGAACGAGCAGAACTGACCGGAGGAAGCTTCGCGATTGAGTCCCTTCCTGGTGAAGGGGCAACCATCCGAGCTTATTGGCCTATTTAAGCTGAGGATTAACCCATTCTCAGGGCTTTATCTCTTCTCGCGGCATTTTTCTCCTACCGGCTCCTAGGAGCCCGTCGGAGAAATGGCATCAAGAGCCATTTTATGCTAATATCGCTCCACTATGGAAAAGACATTCAAATCTTGTGACCGCAAACAAATGTTGCTGCTCCCGCCTTCGTTGTTGGACTGGCTCCCGCAGGGACACCTGGCCAATTTCATATTGGATGTGGTAGAGCAGCTCGATCTTTCAACGATGTACTCGTCCTATCGGGGAGACGGCAGGGGGCAACCCCCTTACGAACCTCGGATGATGATAGCCCTCCTTTTCTACGCTTATTGCACAGGTGTTCCCAGCTCCCGTCAAATCGAGAAGAAAACCTACGAAGACGTTGCCTTTCGGGTGATTGCGGCAAACAGGCACCCCGATCATGACTCGATATGTGAGTTCAGAAAGCGCCACCTTAAAGCTCTTGCCGGTCTTTTTGTGCAGATCCTCAGACTTTGCCAGGAAGCGGGGCTTGTTAAGCTTGGCCATGTGGCCCTTGATGGAACCAAGATCAAGGCCAATGCTTCCAAGCACAAAGCGATGAGCTACGGCAGGATGAAAAAGAAAAAAGAGGAGCTTGCAAAAGAGATCGAAGTACTTCTCAAAAATGCCGAGGCTGTAGACAAGCAGGAGGATAGAGAGTACGGCAAGGGCAGGAAGGGTTGGGATCTGCCCGATGAACTCAAAAGGCGTGAGACTCGGCTGGCAAAGATCAAAGAAGCCATGAATGCGCTTGAGGAGGAGGCCAGGCAAGAGGCTTCCGAAAAGCAGAAGGCTGCAGAGACTAAAACCAAGAAAAAACAAGCGCCTGCAAGTCAGCCCCCTCCTATTGAACCCTCCGGCAGTGCACAGAGGAATTTCACAGATCCTGATTCCCGGATCATGAAGGTGACCTCCACCAATTCCTTTGATCAATGTTATAACGGCCAGGCAATGGTTGATGATTCCTTTCAGGTGATTGTGGCTGCCGGACTTTCCCGGAATGCAAACGATGTGGACGAAGTTGAACCAATACTGGATATCTTGGAAGAAAACCTTGGCGGGATTCCCCGCAAAATGGCAATCACAACCGATGCCGGATACTTTAGTGACACCAATGTGATGCTTTTTGAGGACGCACTGCTCGATCCGTTTATCGCCACAATCAAAATGAAACACGGAGAAGTTCTTCCGCCGGTTCGAGGACGGCCTCCAAACGACCTGACGCCCAAGGAGCGAATGATAAGAAAGCTTTGCACCAAACGCGGTCAAAAGATTTACTCCAAGCGAAAGTCAACCGTTGAACCAGTCTTCGGCCAGATTAAACAGGCCAGGGGCTTACGGCAATTTTCACTAAGAGGATACGAAAACGTATCCGCAGAGTGGCTGATGTGGTGTCTGTCTCACAATCTGCTTAAACTCTATCGGCACGGTGGCCCCTTCTAATGGACCCGGGGAAGCTTTTGCCGCCGTTCTGCGTTGCAATCAATACACAACTGAACCGTTCCCGGCGATTGATACCAAACTTTTGCACGCGAATGCCTATTATTGGCTAATCCTTATTGAATCGTGCTTTGCGGGGTGAGAGATTTTCTTCAAAGCGATCACCCCAATTGTAAAAGTTATTTTAAAAGCCGTTATCCCGACAGGCTCCTAGCAACGATCAGATCCACATATCTTAGCAATTTTCTGCTTTAACATAATCGACAGGTGGTCAAATGAGCTATTCGCTAATATTGATTGGAACTGGCTGCGATAGTTGGACACCAGACTCACTCCATCGACAGCGATATCGTACACCTTCCAGTTCACGTCCTTGAGGTGTAAGTAATAAGCAAGAAAGACCGGGCCGCTCTGGTCCCTTACAAGTGCCTCGACGACGACATAATCTTGGTTTATTGTCCTGTGATTGTAAGTTAACATTTGTTTAGCATATTTTTCGAGGTCTCCTATGTGTGTGTTAAAGAGCAGCTTGCTGAAGTCACGCGTAAATTCCTGCTGCTTTTCGGGGAGCAGACTTGGCCATTGTGGTCCCAAGGCGAGTCTGGCTATCGCCTCAAAGTCAAAGTATCCCTCGACGACCGCTTGAATTTGTTCCCTGCGAACTCGGGTATCTTGAGGATACTGCGTGAGTATTTTGAGGATCTGGTCCGTACCGGTTTGGACTACTGCCTGCGGATTCTCGGCCGCTATAGCCGGTGAGCCCCACAAACAAAGACAAACCACCAAGATGAGCGTTTTTGAAATGAAACGTTTGCTCATCAATCCAATTTGTGAAAGAGCTACAAACATTGACTTTTCTCCCATCTACAGAGACAGTCGGCAATATTTGAATGTCCCGATGACCGTCTGAATCTGTATTATTTTGAAAGTAAAAATGATCGTCCCAAATAAGACTCATACGTTACGCCGCGCATAAAATAGACTCCTTTCTACCCGGATCTTGTCGGATAAATACTCCGGCACTCCGATCCTGCCTTCAACTAACGCGTTATACTTCCTTACGCCTTATGTTTAAGCAAAATCCATGCTCGGTGTATTGATAACCGTAATGTTTTCCTTTTAAGTCATATTTAGAAATATTTACGGCTGGGAGAGTACCCTCGAAGGTTGTGAACTTTAATAGAACAAGTGTTGCATGCAACATAAGGTATTTCCTAACATTCAAGTATCATATGACTTTAATGGAATGCAACGCTTCTGTTGCATGCAACAGTTCTTAAATCCACATTGACAGGTTTCGACGGACATATCCTTCCGTAAGTGCTTATATATATGTAAAAACGAAGGTGCTGCGTTTGTCAGCCCGTATGGCATGGAACATGCTCAAGTATAATGTGACTTACCTCATTCCAACCTGGAGGTGGTGATGATATGGAAACTATCCTGATAATAGTCGTATTGCTTCTGATCTTCGGTGGTGGTGGAGGATACTACCGGTCGAGGCGCCGCTTTTAGGCGACCGGATACGGGCCGGTGGTCAGACGCCTGGATGAAAATCCGGGCAAGATTCTCCATGGACAACATCCACAAAGCGTTATTTTACCACTTGGCGAGCATGTCGGGATCATTGATGCAACTCTAAACCCGATAGTCAAAGAAAAGGGAGTCCAAAATATCATGATACAAGGCGTGATCCTGTTTTTAAGGAGAGAATCATCGTCGACCGAAGAATCCTTGAATAACCTTCGGTTGTGTTTAGGTTAATGGTGTATCAATAAAATAGCGAGATGCCAATAATGCTTGGCAAAAAGGAGATGAAATGAAGAGGATCGCAAGTGTATCTTTTTTTGGAATTGCCCTTGCCCTTGTGCTTGCCTTCGGTATCCCCGGCAATGCAAGCGCTTTCGATAACGGCACAAGCGGACGGATAATGCTCGTCGGCATTGAGGCAGGCGTCGATCTTGGAGGCGTTGGGGCAGGCGTTGGTATTGGAGAGGGGGGTGTAGGCGCAGGCGCGCATGTCGGAGGTTTGGGGGCAGGCGCGAATATCGGTGACCCCGACCGGGACAGGTATGAGCGCGAACGGGCCTATGAACGAGAACAGGCTCACAAGCGTGCTGCTGCTCACAAGCGGGCTGCTGCTCGCAAGCGTGCTGCTGCTCAAAAGCGCGCTGCTGATCGCGACCGGGAAAATCGTGGCGCTGATAACCAAGAAAGCACCGGCAGGTAAGAGCAGCTAATCACGTATTTCGCATATTGCAGCCATTTATTTGGTGATGTTCTGATAGATACATTAAGATAAGTATGTCGTCATCTATGAAGCCGAATGGGTCGATTTACAGTATCGCGTCAGGGGGGCCACTTCTCATGAAAAAGGAACAATTGAAGTGGACCCTCCGTAAAGCATTGGGCAGAGGAGCTTCTTGAGGCATAATCCGACCCCTAAATGTGGTTCGCCTTCAGCGGAGAATCAAGTTGATGCATTATCCGGAATTATAAAGGTATGGACTAAAGAAGAAGGGGTTGAATTATGCGCAAGATCCTCGTTGTCGATGATGAGAAACACATCAGGCTCCTATATTCGGTGGAACTGAAGGAAGCTGGATACGAGGTCATCACGGCGGAGGGTGGTTACAAGATTCTCGAGACAATTGAGGAGGAAAAACCGGACTTGGTCATTCTGGACATACAGATGTTTGACTACAACGGTCTGGACATCCTCCAGGACATCAGAAACCACTTTTATGACCTGCCTGTTATACTCGCGACTGCATACGATTCCTTCAGAGAAGAGACGAAATCGATTGCGGCCGACTTCTATGTTGTAAAGAGCTACGATCTGACCGAACTGAAGAAAAAAATCGCCATGGCGCTTGAAACCAAGTTCCCGGGTTGACAACCCCGCTCTGCCCAACCTCTTTGTTTGTCCAAATGGCGATACTCGGCTCCTTTGGGTTCCGTATTCCAGGAAAAGCGCTTCTTTATAAAAATCTGAACTGAAACTGCCCAAATTGGTCTAATCGGCATTGCACTTGCGTGTTTTGATGGGTATATCGTATGATTCGATGGGCCTCGGGGGTTTTCGAAAGCTTGTTCGGTATGAACGTGAAATGTTGTAAATGGGAAGGCCGAAGCTGAAAGCGATAGTGCATCACCTCGGCGGTTTCCTGGATGCTCAATGGATATACCACGTTAATGGATTGGTCGTTGTCTTGCCCGCCGATTCTCATGAGAAAAAGAGTCATCGAAATGCAAATTCTGTTCTGTGCCTCCGAAGTGACGCCCTTCGCAAAGACAGGCGGTCTTGCCGACGTAGCCGGGGCCCTACCCGAAGCACTCCACAAGCTTGGCTGCGACGTCCGGATATTCATGCCTCTATACCGCTCAGTGCGCGAGAAAACAACGGCCCTCGATCCTCTGGCTCAGGGCATAATCATTCCTGTCGGGACACATGATTACCGCATTCATTTGTGGGAAAGCCGGACCGAATCAGGCATCCCCATCTATTTCCTGGAAAAAGACGAATTCTACGACAGGTCATACCTTTATGGCAGCCCCCTTCGTGGTGATTATGAAGACAACGCTGAAAGGTTCATAGTCTTTAGTCTGGCGGTAAGGCAACTTTGCGCGGCCATCGACTGGTATCCGTCGATTTTTCATCTCCATGACTGGCAAACCGGGCTGGTTGCGGCATATCTTCAATTGAGCTGGCGCGATGATCCCAAATTCCTTCACACGGGAACCGTTTTTACCATTCACAATATTGCCTATCAGGGGATCTTCCCGGGCGGTTTTTTCAGCCTGACCGACCTTCCGCCGAGCGCCTGGTCGCCTCAGGGGATCGAATTTTGGGGGAATTGCAATTTTCTTAAGGCAGGGATCGAGTACGGCGATTTTATTACAACCGTCAGTCCTCGATACGCCTTAGAAATCACGACCGAGGATTTCGGCTTCGGGCTCGATGGGGTGCTAAGCGCGCGAAAAGACAGCCTTCAGGGAATACTGAACGGAATTGATACAAACATATGGGACCCGCAGACAGACCCCTCCATTCCCGGCAATTACAGCGCCGGCGATCTTGACGGCAAGAAAGTCTGCAAAGAAGCTCTCTACAAGCGGACGGGTTTCATAGAAAAGAGCTGTGACCTTCCGTTGCTCGGAATGATCAGCCGGCTTGCCGCTCAAAAGGGCTTCGACTTGCTCGAAGAAATCCTGCCGGATTTGATGAAACTGCCGGTGAACCTGGTAATCCTTGCAACAGGGGAAGCCGCTATCGAGACAAGCCTCCGCAATATGGAAAAACTCTACCCGAACCGCCTGAAACTAGCCAACCACTTTGACGACAAAATGGCGCACCTGATTGAAGCGGGAGCCGACATTTTCTTGATGCCTTCCCGATACGAACCCTGCGGGCTCAACCAGATGTATAGCCTGAGGTATGGTACGATCCCGGTGGTACACGCGACCGGGGGGCTTGGGGACTCGGTGACGGACGTTCTGGAGTATCCGGATTCGGGGACCGGCTTCAAATTTTACAAATACGAACCGAAGGCTTTTCTTGAAGCTATAAAGTCAGCGCTCGAATTATTCCGCGACAGCCCCAAATGGATCGAGATTCAAAAAAGAGCCATGGCTAAGGATTTTTCCTGGGACAGGTCCGCAAGGCAATACATTAGGGTATATGAGAAGACGCTTATGGCGAAGCGAGGTGAGCTGGGAACAGGACCGGTACCCGGAATTGTTCCTGCCGGGGATGTTTTATACTGATAGATGAGGAGGGAACTCACTTCCTCTGGAATCCATTTTCCACGGATGCAATAGTGAAAAGATTCAGCGAAGTGTTGACTGCCCCCTTCTGAAATAATGTCGCCCAGAGCGTGTCTTTATGTCAGGACACTGCCTCAAATGAGCCGGGGCCACAAGGGCCCCGGCCAGTCCGATTCAAGCAATCTCTTTAATGCAAGGATTCGTAAGAATCAACGAATGCTCCCGCCGGCCTTACTCAGCCGGCCTCTACCTCGCTTATTCCCGGCTGCATTTGTCGAGGCATTCACTTTCACGTTCCCGAGCCCATTTTTCGCAACTGTGGTGGTGCGGGTGGCCCGGCTCATTACACTCGCCCAGACTTTCAGTATAACGGTCATGACAATGACCGGCGCAATTATGCTCCACTGCCGCCTGCGGCGCCTCTGTGATAGTGGTTTTCATGGAACTCGATGAACTCTCGGAGGAACGATTCTCCTGTACTGGCGGCGGCGTCTCTGTCGTGGAACTCGAAGAGTTCGTGGAGGAACGATGCTCCTCCGTTGTCTGTGCCATTAGAAGAGGGGATTCTGATTGATTTAAGCCTTCAATATCAGTCTGGTTAACGATAGATACGGGGACGGCTGGGTTACCTATGGTTTCAGCGTTGAGATTAGCAGATGGCAACATGAATATTAGCGCCATGAAACCGATAACGAGCAGCATTGTCGAATAAGTCGTCTTAATCATTTTATTCCTTTATCTTAAATTGTTGTAAGTTTCGCTACCAATGGATCTCCAACGATGTTTTTGGATAACGCCCTGATGTATTTGCGCTAATATCCCGTCATAGATGGACCATGGGAACGAGAAGAATGACGAGTACGCCTCAACTACTTCGAAGAAGCTTCACAATCCTTGGAACTCCTTTCCGCCTCTTCATGTGCGATGCTATGTCCTTCTGGTATCTTGCCTGGAATTATGTCATGATTTCCAGAACTGACGTCCGCGTTGCCGTCGGTGAGTTTACCTCTCTCCTCCCCGACCGCTCCTTTGACTTGCTTCCAGTTTCCTATGAGTTGATGACAGTGCATGACTTGTTCCTTTTCTCTTAAAGATATTTAGTGCTTACAGTTGCAAGACCATGCCGCTTCGCAAAGGAGTGATAAGCATCCCTTTGCGAAGCACTCATTCCTTTCGAATCCGACCAAATACCTGACGTATTTATTTATGACCGCCACCATGACCGCCGCCGCCGTGACCGCCACCACCGCCGTGACCGCCACCGCCGGCATGACCACCACCGCCGCGTGCTGCGCCGGCGCTACGGGCTCCGCCACCACGGCGTGCGCCACCACCGCGAGATGCGCTTCCACGGGATGCGCCCCCGCGTGAGCTGCCGCGACTGGCGCTACGGGTGCTGTGACCGCTTGTGCCGCGCGCTCCGCCGCGGCTGACGTTACCAGTGCTGCGACTGCCCGTGCCACGAGCTCCGCCGGCCTCCATTCCACGTTCGAAGGAGGCTGCCGTTGGTCTGCCTCCCGCACCACGCCCACCGCCACGGCCAGCGCTGGCGGTCCCTCGACCGGCGGCTCCCCGGCCTGCGAAACTATGGGCGTTTGCAGTTTTGAAGTTTCTATTGATATTGGCATTCCTGCTATTGATATTAATATTTCGATTGACATTGACATTCATATATCCGCCGCCCCAGTTCCAGGAACCCCAGCCCCAACCCCAGAAAGGTCCCACGCCTATACCCCCCCAAAACCCGAACACTCCGAGGCCGATGGCCACCCCCGGCCAAACGGGGTAATATGCGTAGGGAGGATATTCAGGCCATCCCCAGGACCCGTAGACTACCGACGGATCGTAACGCGGCACATTGACAACTTCAGGATTGGCCTGCTCGATTGCATACGTATCACCTTTTACAACCACCTTCTGCTCGTCGCTCGACTTGAGATTGCCCGAAGCGTATGCTTTCGAGCGCAGGTTCTGAACGGCGGCTATAACATCGGACTCCTGGGCCATGAAAGCTTCACCCAGCTTTTGAGTCCACGCCGTCTGCTCAACCATCATTGCGAGCACCTGCGGGAAAGGCGCCAGCGCCTTCACGCTCAGGTCCCAGTTCATTTTATCGAGGGCGTCATTGAGCGCATCCCCCTTAAGGTCCGGATTTGCCTTCAACCAGGTGTCCGCTTCCGCGACCTGGGCCGGGTAGGTCGCAGCCAGCAGGATTTGCGCCATCAGCGAATCCGGATATAGCGCAATAGGGGCAAGCATCTGGTCAAGCTCTGCCTCGCTGAATGCCTTGCCTGAGGTTGCTGTTTCCTGCGAAAGAGCCCCAAACGGGACCATCATCACAACGACTAACCCGATCAAAGATCGGCTTAGAAATCCACTTAATTTCATGATGTTTCCTCCCTGCGGTTGTTAATGCAATACGTCTGTTAATGAGCAGAATTGTTCCCAACGTTTCCATCTCTCCGTTCTGCCGAAAGCACGACGTTTAGAACTGACATCTATAAAGTGTACACGTTAAGTCCATTGGGCCAGGCAGATCGACACATACTGTGTCCTGTCAACAAATATGTCAGTATTCGCTTCTCTCACCTCAATAAGTCTGTTGTCTCTTACCAAAGGTGGAGTAGCATAAGAGAAGCAGGATGGGAGCCAAATAAGCCTTGCTGCATTATCTTTGAGGCAAGTTTTATGCCCAGCGGACCGTGAGGCGTCACTTTTAACCTTTCACTATAAAATACAGATACTTATGGGATAGTCAGAGGCATCGGCAGGTGTTAACTTGAATCGAAAAGGTGTTGCATGCAACAGAAGCGTTGCATTATTCCTATGTTGCATGTAACACATTAGGATGAAGGCGACAGCGCTCAATTCCTTGTCCATTAATAAGATCCTGAAGGCTATTTACTTTGAGGTCTAGAATGATTACCTATAAGGTTAAATAAATACAAGAATAAAGATCACTCAAATGTTCCCTCTGCAGTGATGAAAGGTAATGGTTATCGAGATGAAGACTCTGAAAATAGTTTTTTGCTCTTTAAGTATTTTGCTGTTCTCTTGTTTAATCACCCACGGAGAGGAACAATGCAGTCAAAGGGAAAACGCTGAGAAGGTAATAGCATATTTGATAGATCAGGTAGCGAAATCACATTTAACATTCACCAGGAACGGAATCGAATATTCGAGCCAGGAGGCCGCTGAGCATATCAGTAATAAGTATAAGTATTTCAAATCCCGGTCTCGGATAGAATCTCCTGAGGATTTCATCCGTCTTTGCGCGTCAAATAGCCTTGAGTCAGGTCAACCCTATCTGGTATCGACGGCACAGGGGAATGTCCCCGTGGAAAAATGGCTTGGGGAAATACTTATAGAGCATGAGCAAGAGTAGAATTTTTTTTACCGCTCCACCTGCTTTGCATATGGCTTTATAGCAAGTGTTTGAGCAGATGGGCCGGCCATTCCTTGAAGTGATTGCCGATTGGCCGTTTTTCCCACTCCTCCAGAGTTATCCGGTCAGAGTCTTCCAAATCTCTTTCAAACATTGCTTGCATGCTGTCGGCGAAGTCGCGGCCGAGGATCACGGCATTGGCCTCGTCATTGGTAATGAAACTTTCATTGTCCAGGTTGCTCGATCCGATAGTAGACCAGACATCATCGATAACTGCGGTCTTTGCATGCAGCATCCCTCCACGCCTCTCAAACAATTGCACGCCTGCTTCTAACAACCGTGTATAGTAATATCGGCTCGCATAGAAAACCAGTGCTTCATCACTAAAGCCGGGAAGCAATATCTTCACATCAACACCGCGCGCTGCAGCATCGCTAAGCGCTTTTAACATTTGGTCGTCAGGCACAAAATAGGGAGTCGTTAAATAAATGGAGTTCTCCGCATGAGTAATCGCTGAAATGTACATCATGAATATGAGCCGATTACTTTCACCCGGTAAACTGCCGACCACCCTGACCAGCGTGTTTCCAGCCTGCTCCACGTATGGGAAATAGTTCCTGCCGGTAAGTGCCGGTCCCTTTTGCCTTTCCCGGGTTTTCATGAAAAGCCATTGGAGCCGTAGTGCTGCCGGACCCTCGATTCGAACATGTGTATCTCGCCAAGGTTCATCCTTCTTCTCTCTACGAGACCACCAGGCTGAGCTTCCGGAATAAACAGCGCTGATATTGACTCCGCCGGTGAACGCGACGGCGCCGTCAACCACCAGGATCTTTCGATGGTCTCGATGTCGTAATGCCCATTTTTTGCCCGCGAGTACCCTCCAAGGATTAACGGGATTGAATTCAAGCACTGAAACCCCCCCGTCGCGCAAGCGCTGAAAAAAACTAACCGGAGTATTCTTGGATCCAAAACTATCGTAAATCAGGTTCACTTTTACGCCTTCGGCGCTTTTCCGGATCAATAGATCGGAAAATCGTTTGCCGACTTCATCATCTTCAAATATGAAGGTTTCAAAATTAATGTGATCTTTGGCGTTTTGGATGGCCTCGAACATCGCTGCGTAAGTAGCCGCCCCGTCAATGAGCAGGGTGACCTTGTTGCCGGCCACTAAAAGACTCCCGCTGACCGACTGCATCAACTGAACCTGCTGCTCCAGAAGTTTGGTTGCATCGACCTGCCCTTCAAGCCGTTTGATCATGGCTTTACTGGTTTTTGAAGAAAGCTCTCCTTTAGGCCCCGCGATCTTTGTCGGTTGATCGGAGCTTGAGAGTTCATGGCCCATCATTTTCTGTACATTCGGCAGGGATGCACAGCCGGGAACATAGACCAGACAGAGAACCGTGAATAATAAAAAAAGAGGCCCCTTTAGCGGACCGGTGCTCAAATTTTTCATTGCACGAATCCTCTAATGGCCCCTTCTTTTGAACGCAATTTACACTGAATTTCCCCTCTTGCCACTCTTTTGAAAAAGCGCGCAAGGGGGATTTCAATCGTCAGGATCGGCAAAACTCATTTTTGGTGAAAGACTATCCCTGGACCTATTGCTCCCTTAAACATTTGCGTTTTAGTATCTCGCCAACGCTTTTTGAAGCCTCCTGGCCCCCGCCGGTACTTTGACCTTCCCGGACAGGATCTGTCCCGGTGTGACCGACCGTCCGTAATATTCTGCGTTTGCGTCGTTATTCGCCACAATGATGGTGCCCTCAAAAGATACACCTGCGAAAAGACCTTGGCTGCGGCTATAGGCATAGACTGCGGCAACAGGTGTTATATCCGCTTCGGCAGTGCGACCCACGGGACCGGCAGCCACGCTTATATCGCCTCCAAATTGCACGTTTCCTCCATGAGCGAATGCCTCCACGGCTTCACGAGTATTGAGAATGAAAATGAACTCGGTTTCCGATGCTCCGATCTGAAAGCCGAATCCCGCTCCACCAGTCCCGATTGAAGAGGGCCCGCTCCAGCCTTTGCGTGTTCGCGCCACTACCACACCGGAGCCGGCGCGCCCGCTGATGCCGAAGCCCGCCTTGTAAACCGTCATGATAGCCACTCCCCTGGCGTGCCTCAGCACATCCGGGGGGATGGATTTTTCGGGCATATCCCGGAAGGCTTGGACTGTCGCCACGGCCCGATCTACCTCATCCTGCTCGTTTGCGTATGTTACAGGAACATTGAACGTTGCAACCAGGGCCAAAAATAGCGAAAATAAGAGAACGCGTTTCATCAATTTCATCTCCTTTACATGCGAACTGGTTAGGGATTGTGCTCCGGCCCCACCGAGGCCGGAGCGCTCTTTTCGATAAACCATAATTTATTGTTGCCAATTTGTTGTCGCCGTGCCCCCTGCCAAATCGGAGAACTCAGTCTGTGTATCCCCGACGGCAGGGCTGTCAACAAAATCAGAAACCAGGCGAGCCCATCAAGTCCGGTGTGCTCAGGTGAGCTACGTATTGTCTGTCCGTATCTCTTGCCGACACGCTGTTCGCCTCGTTTGAGCCGCAATGGAAGCCCAAGCCGCAAACGGAGGGAAAGTGCCAGTTGCAGGGAGAGAGGGCGGAAAAGTTCCAGTTGCAAGGGGAAAGGGCGGAAAGATTCCAGTTGCAAGGAGAGAGGGCGGAAAGAGAGCAGCCACCGCAACTTGCCTGGGCGCTGAACAAGCCGCCGCTCACAAGGATCAGGGAAAGCGCGATTCCAATAATCAGTATTTTTCTCATTTTTATCTCCTAAAAATCTTCATTGTCGTGAAATGCAGAGCCTAAGATTACATTGTCTTTCATTTGAACTTCTTATCGGTTTCTTTGTCTGATGCCATATGCCCTCTTCTATTTTGCCGGATACACACTCCGGTACTTTGATAAATCCTGCCTTCTACTACTTGCTTGTCCTATCCAGTTGATTAGGCAAGTTTTATGCCCGGGAGATCGGAAATTGCCATGTTCTCCTTTTAGATAATATATATAGATACCTATGAAAGGAGCGAGCACCGCCCAAGGAGCTGGACTTGAATAGAAAAAGCGTTGCATGCAACAGAAGCGTTGCATGCTTTCTGTGTCACGTGCAACGTTTCAACATGGCGGAGTACCTTCTTGGCCAATTCGAAAGAGGCCGGTTTGCTGCGATTCGATGAACAAATGATTCGAAAACGGCTGAGATTTTGGCGCCTCATTTCTCAAGTGGGAGAAGAGAAGTGTTCAACGGCATGGTTCGTTACCGTCTGCATCCACTGATCAATCTGTTTACTTTGCACAGAATTTCCTTACTTTATCGATTGGGATTATCACGCTTGGAATCATGCATCACATAGGTGACGGCCCCGCTTTGCAGCAAGACTGCGGGGGTTATCAAACAGTCGCGGATGAAAGGATACGCAAATGTCGCCATATCATCCTTACCTCGGGCCGGCCATTGCTTTGGTTGCCGGGATATTGATCCTGATTCAACCCGGTTTATTGAGTGTCATTGTGGCAGTCTATCTGATTGTAACCGGCATACTTGGTCTGATTGGAGCAAGGCCCACCAGCCGATGGTGGTAGGAGGGAGTGAGTCTGGAAAGAGGCAGGCTAGTCGGCTCTGCCTTCTTGGCTGGAAAACCCGAGACAGAATCTGACAGGCTGGTCCTCTTAAGGCTCTTCTCCCGCCAACAGACCCTTCTTGAGCACCATGCTAAAGGAATATACTACAGTGGATTATTTCCAATTAGCGATGGAGCAAACCCAAGATACCTATAACGATCAAGTAGAACGCCACAACATAATTCAATAGCCTTGGCATGATTAAAACCAACAGGCCGGCAATTAAAGATATCAGTGGCCCTGAAATAGCCGGGAGGTCATGAAAATCGAACGCCATTGTATGCTCCTTTGCGTTAAATTAATTTCGATGGGATGTAATTACATATCAACTGCTTCGAAAAGACTTGGTCGGTTGCGCACCGCATTGCTCACCCTACAGTTCTTTTCATGGGTCTGGGTGTTCCGGCTTCAAAGAATCTGCCCGTGCCTTGAGTTCCTCTTCCGCCTCTTCGTGTGCGATGCCCTGATGCTGTCAAAGCAAGGCAGCTATTTTCCCGAAGGTAATCCACGGCTTCTTCTATAGCAGGGGCCGCGATTCCAGATAATCTTTGAATTAGTCCCGGGGACTGCTCTGAATGGTTGTAATAGACCTCCGACAGTACAAGCATTTTGAGTGCGCTTTCAGGAATCCGGGCAAAGTGCCCGTCGATCATCAGATCGCAAAACGTGAGGAAAAGCGGACACAGCTCCCCGCCCTCTAGCGCGGTTCTTCTTGAGTATTCCTGAACCAGTGAAACGATATGATTTTTGAAAGCTCCGCCGCTCAGGTTTGCCATCAACCCGCGCTCGATGATGTACCGGAGCTGATCTGAGAATTCATCCTGGCCCTCTTTCATCATAATTTCTCCGCATCAGTATTTTTCTTCATTTCCAGCACTTCGAAAACCGCGCTCTCAATAAAAGCGTCTTCATCTATCGCCCCGTTGACGTACTCGCTCCAGGTTGCAAAGTTCTTAAAAAAACATTGATTAAGTCCTGATTTCGCGCACGCATTCCGATAAATTTTATTGGCGATTCGAATTCGGCGCTTTTTTTGATCCTCTTGTGGGACATTGACGAAGGGTGTTCCCGGGTCCTTGTAATCCGAAAACATTTTGACAAAGTCCCTGACGTTTGCTTCCGCCGTAAGGCTAAGTTCGGCCTCGTCTATTTTCCCTTCTACGTATTCATTCCATGTTGGCGATTTCTCCCAAGAACAGGTCTTGATTTTGTGCTCATCACAAAGCCTGCAGAAAACCTTGTTTGCAAAAATTGCTTTTTCTCTCGTTTCGGGGTCCGATTTTATCGCGATGTTTCCTGAACTGCATTCGTTCATCGCTAGCTCCTTCGGAAGGGCTGACTTAACGATCAATGTGTGTGCACCGGAACGGCCGGTGTCCGGTGAAATCTCAAACGTGCCTCTTGCTTAGGCAAGTTCTATGCCCGGGGGTTCGAGCACTGCCATGTTGTCCTTTTAGGTAATATAGTTAGGTACCTATGGAAGGAGGGAGTACCGTCCAAGGAGGCGGACTTGAATGGAAATAGCGTTGCATGCAACAGAAGCGTTGCATATCTTCCATGTCACAAGCAACACTTCAACATCAGGGGTATCTTCAGTGAGGTTGTAACTTTCGATTTTCCGGTATAGGGTCACGCGATCCATACCCAGCAAACGGGCCGCTTTTGCTTTGTTCCAGGCGGTCTTATCCGGGGCTTCAATTGCGTTCAAGAGCTTTTCGCCACCATGGTTTATGTGAAAAAAGAACAATCTTAGCCACTCCTACCAGGAATAGGAGTATCACCGCCCCGACCGTGGCACTGATCAACGTCCCGATCAGTCCGTGAAAAGACAACTTCAAAAAGCCGGACAGAGCGCCTCCAATCATGGCGCCTACGACTCCTACGACCATATTGACGACCGGACCGGCTCCTTTTCCTTTCATAATTCGTTCAGCCAGAAAACCCGCTACAATTCCTATTATCAAGAATCCGATCAAGGGCTCAATTTGTATATTTATTCTCATCTTTTCCTCCTGCCGCGTTGCTGTGTTCTGCTCGACGAGCAGCACGAAGGTAGTTTTTATATTAAATATGTCGTCTGCGCCTACTTTTGTCCTCCGAAGAACTCTCGGATTTTCCCATACCAGTCGGAGTCAGAGAAGTTAGGCCATTTCTTGCTTTCAAAGCTTGGAGCTTGCTCTAACTGGCTTTTGTCCATGGCGACGATGATCGTGTCCGCTTGAGCACCTGTCGTCACGGCCTTCCATGGAACAGGGATCAATCGGTCACCGGTTTTAAGTAAACCTCCGGGAGCCAGAATCATATAGTCAAGACACCCCTCTTTGCTAAGCACAATATCTTCAATTTTTCCCAGATCCTCTCCTTTCTGGCTTATCACTGCTTTCCCTATCATCTTGGTGACTCTGTCAGCCTCCATGGCGGGTTTTTCGCTTGGTTGATTAGATCCTGCAGTCGTCGCTGCTTTTTCATCCTTTTGAGTCTGGACGCCAGCGGTTTTGTCCACCTCTTGCTGAGCGGCGAGGGTCTCGGTTACAAAATATGTGCAGATTGCCAGAAACAGTATTATGAAGTTTTTAGGTCTCTGCATAGGGTTGCTCCTTTCTCCTACGGGATAATTCGATAGACGTCAGAGCGATTGAGCCCACGTTTCAGTAAAAACAGCCAAACAGGAAAAAAACATTTCTCACGATTGATTCTGCTGACATGTCAATGATAGCTGAAACCGGACAGCCTAACGATTAAGCACGATTAAAACACCGGCGACGATAGCAAGTAGAGCCAGTAAAACACTGACGGTTGGATTACCGACCGATAGAGCCTGCAGTAGGCCTGTAACGATGAGCCAGATGCCAAGCAAGAGCATTCCCACGCTTTTTCTCAGGTTCAGGTTCATGTTGCTCGCCTCCTCACAATCCAATACAATAGGGGGAGTTATCCCGGATACATTGCATTATCTTTACGTCGCAAGTTTTATGCCCGCCGGATCGAGAACCGTCGTGTTCCCATTTAAATAAGGTATGGTGACGCCTGCGCTATGGCAAGAGCCATTCAAAGGGTGTGAACTTGAATAGAAAAAGCGTTGCATGCAACAGAAGCGTTGCATGATTTCTGTGTCACGTGCAACGCTTCACCATCAGGGGGTATCTTCAGTGAGGTTGTATCTCTTGATTTTCCGGTAGAGGGTCACGCGATCTATACCCAGTAAGCGCGCCGCTTTTGCTTTGTTCCAGGCGGTCTTATCCAGGGCGTCAAGAATCGCGTGAGAATCGACCTCGTGTGTCTCCTCCGGTGAGCGGTGCTCGATTCCGGTAGCATCCATGAAGTCAGGCGGCAGATGATCGAAGGTGATGATGTTTTGGTTGCAAAGGACGAAGGCATGCTCCATGGTGTGTTCGAGCTCCCGCACATTGCCGGGCCAGGGGTACTTGAGAAAAGCTTTCAACACATCGGAGGATATCGCCTCAATGCTTTTCTTGAATTTAACGTTGAACCCATTGCGAAAGTGATCGACTAGAAGCGGGATGTCTTGCCGTCTGTCCCTTAAGGGCGGCAACCTGATCTCAACCACCTTGAGCCGGTAGTAGAGGTCTTCTCTCAATTCGCCAAGGCTCACTTTCTCCATGAGATTTCTGTTCGTTGCAGCGATCAGTCGAACGTCCACCCTGGTTGGAGTGGAGCTTCCGACTCGCTCGAACTCCCTCTTTTCAAGCACTCGCAAGAGCTTCAGTTGTATCATTGGCGAGATGTCGCCAATCTCATCAAGGAAAATGGCGCCGCCATCCGCTCTCTGGAACCGCCCCACATTGTCTCTAACAGCGCCTGTAAACGCTCCCTTAACATGGCCGAAGAGCTCGCTTTCAAGGAGACTTTCAGGCAATGCCGAGCAGTTCACCTTGACCAGAGGTTTGTGGCTGCGTTCTCCGGCACGATGCAGCGCGTCGGCCACAAGTTCTTTACCCGTCCCACTTTCTCCCGTGATTAGGACAGTCGTTTGAACATGGGCCAAGGTTTTTATGAGTGAAAAAACCTTCTGCATCGGCTCGCTTCTACCTACGAAGCTATGGAACTGCCGGTGCTCTTTGAGCTCCGTTTCAAGGCCGGCGACATGCGTATCGTCCCTCAACACCATAACAACGCCTTCGAGCGCACTCTGTGGGCCAAGCAAGGGGTATGTCCTTACGCTGATGACCCTTATTGCGCCATTGGGAGGCCGGCACTCGATACGGTCCACCTCAACAGGCTCTCCACTTTTGATCGCTTCTCCAAGGATCTCCGCACATCTCTCATTGCACACCCTGGCTAGAGAGCTAAAAGGTTTTCCTATGTCATCGCGAGAATATCCACACATTGTTATGGCTGCTTCATTGATCTCGATCACAACTGATTCTTTATCTACGGTGATGATGGCATCCGTCACGCTCCTGAAAATAGCCTCGAGGTTTGTGCGGTATCTTTCCTTTTCTTCATTTACGGCCTTATACTTCAAAGCCGTTCGGGTCGCATGCAGCAATGACTCCTGGTTGATGGGCTTGGGGATGTAATCGAACGCGCCCAGGCGAATGGAGTCGGCAGCGGTCTCGACACCCGGATCTCCCGTGATAATGATTACCGGGCAGGTCAGTCCTCTTGCCCTGATCTCACGCAGGATATCGATTCCCGTCCCATCCCCTAGAATGATGTCTGCAAATACCACATCAAAGCTCGTCTCGTTTATTCGGGCCAAAGCTTCGCTGCAGCTTTCAGCAACCGCCACGATATGCCCCGCGGCCGCAAGGAACCTTTCAAACGTAAACCTGATCGATTCCTCATCATCGATTACAAGAATTTTCGTACTCATTTTCCACCCCGTAACCGCTCCGATTAGCCGGTAAATCGATTATGACCCTGGTAAATTCCCCTTTGGTGCTCTCGAAGCTGAGCTGCCCGCCATGATCCGTGATGATTCTTTGAGTGATGTTCAACCCGAGGCCTGTCCCTTTGCCGAACGGCTTTGTGGAAAAGAACGGCTTCGTTAGCATGGAGAGCTGATGGGCGGAAATGCCCACCCCTTGATCGTAAAATATGATCCGCACATACGGACGGTCGCTGACGATCACTTTCTCGCCGGTGATCTCGAAGCGTTTATTTTTATGCCTTCCAGGATACTTCTCGTTTAAAGCATAGCGCGCATTGTTTATGATATTTATAAAACCCTGCTGGATCTGCTGAAAGTTGGCATCTACTTCGGGAAGGCCTTCGGGAATATCTATCTTTAGATCGATGCCCTCCTTCTGGATTTGCGCCTGGGTTAGAATGATGGATTCTTCAACGAATGGCGGAGACTCGAGAGGGCTTTTTCTCTTTCCGTCCATCGCGAGCATAGGAGAGGAGGGTCTTTACGATACGGCCGATACGCTCACCTTCCTTCACAATGCGCTCCCCGATGTCCTTTTCCATGCTCTCGGGGCTGCACTCATTTACCAGTATTTGACCATAGTTTATGATGCCGGTGATGGGATTGTTGATTTCATGAGCAACTCCGGCGGCCAACTCCCCCAGTGAGGCCATATGACCTGCCTGCATCGCTTCTGCCTGCATCGCCATCTTTTCGGTAATATCACTCACCAGCAGGAGCACGCTGCTGACCCTCTCAGCCTCTTTGATTGGAAATGCCCTAATGTCCAGCACCGCCCCATTGTGAGTTACGACTGAGACTTCCTTTTCAGCCGTATCGAAACATCTTGCTATCGGGGAGTCCTCAGAGGAAGCAGAATCATAATGTAACAATTTATAACAGTATTGCCCTACCGCATCGGATGCCGTCTCATTCAATTCCAAAGCATTTCCACCGTTTGTCCACAATACTTCCATTTCGGGAGAGAGCAGGATCAACCTGTCGCTGATAGCATTGAGAAGAGTCTGGAATTCCTGTGAGAGTTTTCTAAACTTCCTTTCGTTCTCACTGAGCTCGGCGGTGCGTTCCTCGACCCTTTTTTCCAGCTCGTCATGAGCCCGCTGCAACTCTTGCTCGGCAATCTTGGAACGGGATATGTCGATAACCGAAGTTCTGCAAACCGGCCCATGCCTTTTCTATCCTCAAAGAATATACTCTCAAGCTGTACATAGAGTTCCTCGTCTGCCTTTGCCAGTCTCACTTCACAGGTCTGCCGTTCCTTTGTTTTAAAAACCCTCGCGATGTGTAAACGAGAATTTTCCTTATCCGGCACGCGAACAAATAAGGCAAAGCGCTATTGCTAAGACGTGCTCTTTCAATACCCAGCTGTTACGGCGGTGAAGATTACCTTCCCAGATCAGACTATCTTCATCCAAAGTGACGTATCCAACGGGGGCAAAGTCATAGAGGTCGGCATATTGGCTGCTGGATTCCCCGAGCTGAGCCTGGGTTTTACGGAGTTCTTCATTTTGCATCTCAAGCTCGATCTGATGAACCTGCAACTCCTGAATCAGACTCTTGTCATCTTCAGTGGGGACATCGTCCGGCGGATTCTCTTGCAGTTTCGTTTCGGCTTCCCTGCGTAAAATGGAGTTGCCGTCCTCACTTTTCTTGTCCATTAACGATTCCCCTTCGGGTTTTTGAGGAATTTCAGGGACTCTTGTACTGATCGAGTCAACTGGATGGATTGAGGAGCCCTGACTTCTTGCTGAATCACGTCATCAGTCATGCTTCTCAACGATCAAATCATCATCAGTTGGCATGGACTGAGCCAGCTTCTTGTGCAATAATTATATAATGAAATATTACAGCAGCTAAAGAAATTTTCCCCAAGCCGAGGAAAAACTCATGACCACATCCGGACCACGAAAGAAGATTAGCACAAAAGGAGATGCGCCGGTGGATTTTCCCATTGTCGGTGTAGGCGCATCTGCAGGCGGCCTGGAGGCTCTGGAAGATTTCCTGGCACCTATGCCCGTCGATACCGGGATGGCCTTTGTTATCATTCAGCATCTCAGCCCAAAACACAAAAGCCTGATGGCGGAGATCCTTCAGAGGATAACACCGATGAAGGTCACCCAAATCGAGGATGCGATGCGGATAGAGCCCAACCGTGTCTATCTCAATGTGCCGGATAAAGAAACGGCTCTCTTCAATTCGGTTTTCCGGCTTACAGATCCGGCGTCGCGCGAGGGATTCCGGCTGCCCATTGACTACTTCTTCCGCTCGCTTGCCGAAGATCACGCCGAGAAGGCCATTTGTGTCATTCTTTCAGGCACAGGATCCGACGGGACCCTTGGTTTAAAGGCCATCAAGGAAAAGGGCGGTATGTCCATAGCTCAGGAAGAGCATCAGGCAAAATATGCCGGAATGCCTCAAAGCGCCATTGAGACAGGGCTGGTGGATCTCGTATTGCCGACTGAAAAGATGTCGAAAGAACTTATTGCCTACGTCAAACACCCTTACGTCAAAGATCGTGTAAAAAGCAACCTCATTGTTAAAGATACGAACGATGCGTCCTTTCAGAAAATCCTCATGTTGATTCGTTCCGGTGCAGGCGTGGATTTTACGCATTATAAGCGATCTACTGTCTCGCGAAGAATTGAGCGGCGTATGGCCGTGCATCAATTAGACCACATGGACGCCTATTTCCGTTTCCTCACCGAAAGACAAACGGAAGTGCAGGTACTCTTTAAGGACCTGCTCATCGGCGTGACCAGTTTCTTCAGGGACCCCCAGGCTTTTGACATTTTGGCAAAGAGAGTCATCCCGCGCTTGCTTGAGCAAAAGCAGGCAGATGCTCCTTTGCGCATCTGGGTTCCGGGTTGTTCCACCGGTGAGGAAGCTGTCTCTATTGCCCTACTCATGGAGGAAGCGGTAAGTAAGTCGAACAGGCATTGCGATGTTCAGATCTTCGCAACGGACCTGGACCCGGATGCGATCAGTATGCCCGCGCGGGTAAATACACGGGAAATATTGTTGCCGATGTCCCGGCAGAGTTGCTGGAGAAGTATTTTGTAAAAGAAGAAGGCAAAGGATACAGAACATCCAAAAAAATACGCGCAATGATCGTCTACGCCCTCCAGAACCTCATTGCAGATCCGCCGTTTTCCAAACTGGACCTCATTAGTTGCAGGAATCTTATGATTTATTTCGATACATCACTGCAGCAGAAAATCTTTCCTATCTTCTACTATGCCCTGAATCAGGATGGATACTTGTTCCTGGGTTCCTCCGAGAGCATCGGGAAGTTCAACGATCTTTTCTCGCCAGTCGATTCGAGATGGAATATCTATGAGCGCAAGGGTCCCATCGTGCACAGATCTTCAATACCTCCTCTCCCTCCTCTGCAATTCGTCACTTTGCTGGCTGACTGGGTGGAAAGGAAGAGCACACAAGGAGAGATCGATATCCGTGAACTGGCCGAAAAGCGGATCATTGCGCAATACTCTCCTCCATGCGTATTTCTCGACGATCAATACAACATCCTCTTCTTTCAGGGATCAACCGACAAGTACCTGGTTCAGCCGAGCGGAATACCGACACTCAACATCCTTAAGATGGCCCGCAGAGAGTTGCAGGCCAAGCTGGCATCGGCCCTTAGCAAAGCCGTCCGGCAAAAAACCAGGGTAGTGTGTGAAGGAGTGCAGGTTGCTCCGGACGACAACTCCGGGATTTTTAGCGTCGATGTGATCGTACAGCTTGTAAGGGAGCCGGGCCTTAAACAGGACCTGATCATGGTCTCATTCGAGGAAAAGCCCTATCCGGGTAAAATCGCCAAAGGGGATACGGAGCCGGAGGAGTCCACTGAGACAGACCCGCGCGTACTGATCCTTGAAAACGAGCTTCAGGCAACGAAGGAATACCTTCGGGTCACCATCGAAGAGCTCCAGACCGCGAATGAGGAACTCAGGTCAACCAACGAGGAGATGCAGTCCGCCAATGAGGAATTGACGAGCACTAACGAAGAGTTGGAAACCTCCAGGGAGGAAATGGTGAACATGAATTCGCAACTCCAGAGCAAGGTCATTCAGCTCTCGGAACTCAGCAACGATGTGGAGAACCTATACTCCTCCACAGCAATAGGGACGGTCTTTCTGGATACCCGGTTAAATATCAGACGCTTCACCCCGGCTCTGACCGAGATTTTCAATCTTATTCCCTCCGATGTGGGGCGGCCGATAAGCGATATCACGTCAAAGCTTGCAGACTATGACCTTACGGCCAGTGTCAGGAGTGTGCTCAAAACGCTCCAGCACAGTGAAGCAGAGGTGCAGAACAGGAGGGGGCCTGGTTTTCCATTCGCACGCTCCCCTATAGAACCGCGGAGAACGTGATCGACGGTGTCGTCGTTTCGTTTGTCGATATTACCGCCCTTAAAGAGGTGGAAAAGATTGCAGACGATGCCAGAGCTTTTGCCGAAACCATCACCGACACTTCGGGAGGCGCTGCTCGTTCTCGACGGTAACCTCGGATTTATTTTCAGTCATACTTGCAGCCCCGGTTCAGAGAACTTTGTGGTCTTTTTGGTAATGTTCAGACATCATTGCCCACTTCAAGCCGCTGTATCGGCTTCAACTGCAGAGGACTTCCCTGTATTGAAATGTAACATGCGACACGGAAGTTATGCAACACTTATGTTGCATGCAACACTTCTTCGATTCAAGTTAATACCATTTGATGCTCCTGGCCATACCGTAAGTTCCCGTATCTTTTAGCTAAAGTTCGACATTTACGCTTCTGGATCCGGTGGGCATAAAACTTGCCTAAAGATAATGCAGCGTGGCTCATTTGGTTCCTATCCTGCTTCTCTTAATCTTATTCCACATTCAGTAAGGGAGACAGGCTCATCGAGGTGAAAGAAGCGAGTAGCGACATGTTTTTTGAGAGGGAGCCTCAGTCTGCCAAGCTCAATGGATTTAAACTGTGTCACTTTGTAGAGTTCTAAACGCCGAACTTTCGGCAGAACGGAGAGATTAAAATGTTGGGAACGATTCTCCTCATTATATTAGTTCTTGTGCTCGTGGGCTCAGTCCCCGCCTGGCCACACAGCAGGGGTTGGGGATACTATCCAAGCGGTGGCCTGGGACTGGTTCTTTTGATCGTGCTCGTGCTCCTTTTAGCAGGGCGTATCTGACAGAAGTGAGGGCATAATCCGGCAACCGTAAACGCTCAACTTCTTTAAGAGATAAGGAACAAGTCATGAATTTGCATCAAATCGCAGAGAGCTGGAACGGACAGGTGGCGAAATTATGCAACTGGACCATCAATCGATTGGAGGGGGCCGCTGACCAAGGCGATGTGAACGCAACTCGGACAGACCGTCGGCAACCATCAGTCAAACCCCGCAAGTTTGCGGTACAGGAGGAATACTATGAAATCCGGCACTAAGGACCAGGCCGAAGGCAAGTTTCACAAAGTAAAGGGTAAGGTCAAAGAGATCGCAGGGAAGCTCAGCATGAAATCCGAATTGGAAGCGGAAGGCAAAGACGAAAAAATAGCCGGCAAAGTACAAGAAAAGATCGGTCAGGTTGAGAATGTCTTCGGGAAGTAGGCGAGCGGCGCACCATACGCCGGTCGCCCCGGGGTGCGCGGTCCAGGCTGTGCGCGCCGCTAACGGCATAAACCCTTACGACGTGCGGAATCATCTCCACACATGCACTGTCGGAAAAATCGATGAGAGGTGGATATGAAAAGAATTGCCTTTATTTTGATAATAGCACTCTCGCTGGCTGGAGGCGCAGTCGCCGTCATGTCTTCACCTTCCTATGCTCAGGCCTATGAGTATCCAGCCCCGCCTCCGAATCCTTATGAGTCACCCTGGGTGGGGCCTGATACGCCATGGGTCTACTTCAACGGTGATTGGTTTTTAAATGGCGTCCTGTACTATTTTTACGGCCCTGATTACGGTTGGGCCCCATATTACGCTTATGATCCCGGCTATATTGTCAGACCCGGAACCTGGTATGCTCCGAGATGGCTGGCATGGTATCAGGGACAGCCTCAATACTTGCAGAGTTTTCAGCGGCAGTATCCTTATTGGAGTGGACACCGGCAGGGTCAGCGCTATAGCCAGCAATTTTTCGAGCAACACCATCATGGCCAGGGCGGCGAGTGGCAGAAAGGATTCCAGGGCCACCCCGCTGCTCCATCCCGCGCCGAAGGACGCAAACCAGGTCCGGCTCAAGCGGCCCCACCTGCAAAGCAGCAGCCTGCTGCGCAGCACGAACAAAAACCTCAGCAACAACAACCGCAACAGCAGCACCCTGCAGTACAGCACGAGTCTCAACCTCAACAGCAGCACCCTGCCGTGCAGCGCGAATCTCAGCCGCAACAGCAGCACCCTGCTGCGCAGCGCGAGCCTCAGCCACAAAAGCAGCAACAGCCGCAACATCAAGGTGAAGCTAAAGAGAAAGAATAGCGGAAAGGGCACGAACAATAGCAGTAAAGGTTGGAAATCAGAGGATTTGATTGCGAACAAAAGTAAACAGGGAATTGGAAACAAAAGCGGGAAAGATCGGATATGTTATAAAACAGTAGGGCATTGGGCATGAAAGGAGAATAATATGCCTTTGATTCATTTGATTCTTATTCTGGTCGTTGTTGGAGTGATCCTTTGGCTTGTTAACAACTACATACCGATGGATTATACAATCAAGAGGATCTTGAATGTAGTCGTGACGATTTGTGTGATCGTCTGGCTATTGATCGTCTTCGGTGTCATCGGTTCGCTTTCGGGAATTCGTGTCGGGAGGTAAGGTCCTGTTGTGGGGAAAGGGGTGATTCCATCAGCTTACAACACTTTTCCCATAACAGGTCGCATGGAACAAAACGAAACTACACTGGTGTAAGAATGAACACGCATCTAAATGTCGGTCTGATGAACAGGTAAAATCCATTTCATTTTAAAGGGACACTAAAGAGTATGAGGCCAAGTGTTCATAAGCTTGCGCAACAACTCCTCCACGAAGACTTCGACCTGCTCAGCCCACGCGAGCAGGTCGTAATTGACCGCATTGCCGATGGCTTGCACATAAGTCGAAACGTACTGGCAGAACATCAGGAAAAACTGACCCCGGGACAGAGGCTGGCGGACCGCGTGGCGTCTTTTGGCGGATCATGGCCGTTTATCATCCTGTTCCTGGCTGCTTTGGTCGCTTGGATTGTAGTCAATACTTTCATTTTGGCCGAATGGAACCACACATTTGATCCCTATCCTTACATCCTCTTGAATCTCGTGCTGTCAATGCTTGCGGCGATACAAGCCCCGGTTATCATGATGTCCCAGAACCGCCATTCGGAAAAAGACAGGATTGATGCCGCACACGACTACGAAGTGAACCTGAAAGCGGAATTGGAGATCATGTCGCTGCATCAAAAGTTGGATACGCTTAGGCAAGAGCAGTGGAGTGAACTGGTCGCGGTACAGCAGGACCAGATTGGAATCCTGACGCAGTTAATGGAAGATATCCGCGCTTTGAAAAGTGGAGCGGTGGAGTTGTCCTGAACGCATCGGGACAGGAGCAATCTAGTGACAACAAGAAGAAATGACGATTCCAGTCTGACGGATAGGATCATTGATCTTATAAAGGGTGCGGGAAAGGGTGGTCTGAACCAGGTCGACCCGGCACGCAAAAAAGTACACTTTTCCATATGGTATTATCTCATCGCGGGCATGTTGATGTTTTTCTGGTTCCAGAATTACACGGGGAGCCAGCGGACCGAAACAATTTCTTATTCGGATTTCAAGCAGTGGGCCGGGCAGGGAAAGGTGGAAAACCTTATCGTCAGCCCGGAACAGATAACAGGCAAACTGAAAGCAGACGAGGGCAAGCCTGAAAGATCATTCGTCACCGTTCGGATTGAAGATCCGGAACTCGTCGGGCAGCTTGAACAAAAAGGGATCAAGTTCAGCGGCTATGTTGAGAATAAATGGCTCGGGGCGATGGCCTCATGGCTCCTGCCCCTCGTATTCTTTGTTTTCGTCTGGGTTTTTCTGATGAAAAAAATGAGCGGAGGCGCCCAAGGTGTTCTGTCCCTGGGAAAAGCGCGAGTGAAAGTCTATGGTGAGAAGGATGTAAAGGTAAGCTTTAATGATGTGGCTGGAATTGATGAAGCCAAAGGTGAGCTTGAGGAAGTCGTCCAATTTCTGAAAGATCCGGAGAAATCTCAGCGCCTTGGGGGACGTATTCCCAAAGGGGTTCTGCTGGTTGGGGCGCCGGGGACCGGCAAGACGTTGCTTGCAAAGGCCGTTGCGGGCGAGGCAGGAGTAATGTTTTTCAGCATGAGCGGTTCAGAATTCGTGGAGATGATCGTGGGCGTGGGAGCGGCCCGTATCAGGGATCTCTTCAAACAAGCCAAGGAACATGCTCCCTGCATTATCTTCCTTGATGAGATGGATGCACTGGGAAAGGCCCGCGGACTCAACCCCATGAGCGGGCATGACGAGCGGGAACAGACCTTGAACCAGCTTCTTGTTGAGATGGATGGTTTCGATCCAAGGGCCGGGGTGATCATCCTGGCCGCTACAAACCGCCCGGACATACTCGATCCCGCTCTGCTGCGCCCGGGCCGGTTCGATCGTCATGTAGCGATTGACAAGCCCGACATTCGCGGCCGCGAGGCTATTCTCAAGGTTCACGCAAAAGATGTCGAAATCGGTCCGGATGTGGATCTCAAGAAAGTCGCAGCCATGACTCCCGGCTTCGTTGGCGCCGATCTGGCGAATCTGATCAATGAAGCTGCCTTGATCGCTGCCCGGGGGGATGGGGACGAAGTTGCCATGATTAACTTCCGGGAGGCAGCGGAACGGATCATCGGAGGCCTCGAAAAGAAGAACAGGGCCATGAGCCCGAAGGAAAAGGAAATCGTAGCCTACCACGAATCAGGCCATGCGCTTGTTGCGATGCTTCTGCCCGGTGCCGACCCGGTCAGTAAGGTCTCCATCATTCCAAGAGGCATTGCTGCGTTGGGCTATACCCAGCAGCTTCCCACCGAAGATCGTTACCTCATGACACGCGATGAACTCCTGGATCGCTTGCAGGTGCTTCTGGGAGGGCGAGCAGCAGAGGAGGTGGTCTTTGGAGATATTTCAACCGGGGCTCAGAACGACCTGCAGCGTGCCAGCGATATTGCCCGCAGCATGGTGATGGAGTATGGGATGAGTGAGCGCCTCGGGCTTTTGACCTACACACATCAGCAGCAGTCAAGATACCTCGACATGGGATTGGGTCCAGGCCAAAGAGAATACAGCGAACAGACAGCACAGGAGATCGATCAGGAGAAGAACAGGATAATCGATGAAGCGCACCGGAAAGTGCTGCTAAAGTTGAAGAATTACAGCGCCCCCCTTAGGAAGTTAGCCGGCATCTTACTCGAGAAAGAATCCATCGACGGTGAGGAACTGAGGAAGTTTGCCGAGGAAATAAGGATTCAGGCCGCTTCCGCCGGAGAGCCGATTGTAGCCCTGGCATGACATCGATGTTAAGTTGTTTTGCGTAGCACCAGTCACTTCTTCGCACAGTGCCGGGGTATGCGGTCTGATGTTCCTGGATTGCTGACGACAAAAGGAGTCCTAAATAATGGACCGGTTCATCTGTATCCATGGGCATTTTTATCAACCTCCCAGGGAAAGCCCCTGGTTGGAGGCCATAGAGATTCAGGATTCGGCGTTCCCTTACCACGACCGGAACGAGCGGGTTACAGCCGAATGCTACGCGGCAAACGCCGTGTCGAGAATCTGGGACACCCAAGGGCGAATAGCCCAACTGGTGAACAATTATGCCAGTATAAGCTTCGACTTCGGTCCGACTGTCTTGCTCTGGATGCAGAAATATGCCGCCGAAGCGTATGAGGCAATTATAGAGGCTGACAGGCAGAGCGTGGAGAAATTCTCCGGTCATGGAAATGCTTTGGCGCAAGCTTACAATCACATGATCCTGCCGCTGGCCAACAGCCGCGACAAGAACACCCAGATTATCTGGGGAATCAAGGATTTTGAATATCGCTTTGGACGAAAGCCCGAAGGGTTGTGGCTCCCCGAGACGGCCGTTGATCTTGAGAGCCTTGACATCATGGCGCAACACGGCATCGGCTTTGCCATACTTGCCCCCAGCCAGGCACGCCGGGTTCGCCCCATTGATGCTGATCAATGGCAGGACGTGAGTGGGGGAAAGATCGACCCCGGCATGGCCTATCGGGTGTCGCTGCCCTCGGGCCGAGCCATGAACCTGTTCTTTTACGACGGCCCCATCTCACAGGCCCTGGCATTTGAAGGATTGCTCAACAACGGCGGGGCTTTCGAACAAATGGCCGGTCAGTTTCTCACCGATCCATGGGCGGCGCGAGACGACTACATCGACATCATCGTGGATCGTTCACCCGAACGCATCAGTGCGTTTATTAACCGCCACGCGCCCGGCCCCTTGAACTCCGGGGACGAGATCACGGTCCTGAAGCTCATGGAGCTCCAACGCCACGCCATGCTCATGTACACAAGCTGCGGCTGGTTTTTTGACGAGCTTTCCGGTATCGAGACTCTTCAAGACATACGATACGCCGGCAGGGTCCTGCAATTGGCCGACCAGCTTTTTAGCGACTCCTTCGAACCTGGTTTTCTCGAACGTCTTGAACGTGCAAAAAGCAACTTACCTGAACACCGTGACGGCCGCACCGTCTATGAAAAATGGGTCAGGCCTGCCATGCTCGATATGAAAGATGTGGGCGCCCACTATGCCTTAAGCTCGATGTTTCAGGATATCGGCGAACGCAGTTCGATCTATGCGTATTCCGCCACCCGGGAAGACTACCGCAGCTTTCAGGTAGGAGGCTCAAGGCTGGTAATCGGGCGGGCCACGGTCACTTCAGAGGTTTCGCGCGAATCCTCCAGCTTGTGCTTCGGCGTTCTGCATCTTGGTGATCACAGTATCGCCTGCGGCACCGGTGAATATCAGGGCGCCCAAAAATATGAAGCGCTGGCCAAAGACATTTCAGCGGCTTTCGCCGGAGCCGACTTCCCGAAGACCATACTTCTGCTTGGTAAATACTTCGGGACCTCCACCTACTCTCTGACCTCCCTCTTTGCCGATGAGCGCCGAAAAGTCTTGAACATTATAATGGGGCCGACTCTTAGAGAGGCTGAAGCTGCATATAGCTCGATTTATGAGCACCATGCCCCCTTGATTCGCTTCCTGACCGGGTCCGGCACGCCACGGCCCCAAGTCCTTTCGGTCGCAGCGGACTTGCGCTTGAATGCCAAGCTTCGCAGGTTGCTTCAAGAGGAGGGACTTGACCCGGAAGTAGTTAAACCGCTTCTCGAAGAAGCTCGTTTGGCCGGCGCGAATCTGGACGCTACTGCTCTAGGATTATTACTGGCCGCCAACGTCGAACATCTGGCCGAACAACTTCTCGAACAACCTGACGACCTTTCCCGCCTGGAGAGGTTGAATAAGGCTGCACAACTGGTGCGGACCTTGCCGTTCGAGGTTAACCTCTGGAAAACCCAAAACATCTGCTACAAGATCCTTCACGTCAATTGTCCCAACTTCAATGAGAAGGCCGGCTTGGGTGACCAAAACGCCAAAGAATGGCTACGCCATTGCACGGTCTTGGCCGAGAATTTTTTGCTGCGGGCGCCCGTATGCCCCGAAAACAGCAAACCTGCAAATGGATAGAAGACAGGGAATCCTATCATGGATATGCCAACCGCAACCTATAGGATTCAATTAAATCCTGCGTTCGGCTTTCAGGCCGCGCAGAAAGTCATTTCTTATCTGGCGGACCTGGGCATATCCGATCTGTACGCTTCTCCCATATTCAAAGCCGTCAAGGGCAGCCTCCACGGCTATGATGTGGTTGACCCCAATCACATCAATCCTGAGTTGGGGGAGCCCTCTGACTTGGAGGGGCTGGCCTCGGAACTGAGAACATACAAAATGGGGTGGATTCAGGACATCGTCCCGAATCATATGGCGATAGATTCGGAAAATCGTTTCCTGATGGATATTTTGGAGAATGGTTCCAGCTCCAGGTACTTTCAGTTTTTCGACGTCGATTGGGATTATCCGGCCGCCAGCCTCAACAAGAGAATTCTGGCGCCATTTCTTGGCAGGTTCTATGGGGAGTCTCTCGAAGATGGAGAGATCGTCCTCCAATACGGTCCTGATGGCTTCAAGACAGCTTACTACAACTTCGCCTTGCCGTTACGAATCGAATCTTATCTAAATCTTTTTGGCAACTTGTCCCAGTTAAAGAGAAAGCTTGGCGAAGACAATCCCGACTTTATCAAACTTTTAGGCATCCTCTATGTCTTGAAGTCACTCTCTTTGGGCGATGAACCGGAGGAGCGCAATAACCAGATTAAATTCATCCAGCACACTATGTGGGAAGTTTACAACAGCAACGCAGTAATAAAGGCGTTTGTCGATCAAAACGTGCGGACCTTCAATGGTGAAAAGGGGAAGGCCGAAAGTTTTAATCTTCTTGATGACCTTCTTTCCAAACAAGTCTTCAGGCTTTCGTTTTGGAAAGTTGCAGCGGAAGAAATAAACTATCGCCGCTTTTTTTCTATTAATGGGCTGATTTCACTCAAAGTGGAAGACGACCACGTTCTAAACTACACCCACGGCCTGATCTTCGATCTGATTGAAAGACGAATCGTAACCGGTTTAAGAATTGATCATGTCGATGGGCTATACGATCCGGCAAGCTATCTTCAGAAAGTGAGAGCCAGGGCGCAGGCAACCTATATGGTCGTTGAAAAAATACTCGATCTTAACGAAGAGCTGCCGCCTTCCTGGCCGGTCCAGGGGACCACTGGTTACGATTTTACAAATTATGTCAATCAGTTGTTTTGCGAAAAGAAAAATGAGCGAGCATTTTCCAAAATTTATGCCGGCGTAACCGGCTTAAAGAATTCTTATGAAGATATCGTGCGTGACAACAAAAAACTGATGATCCAGGAAGACATGGCAAGCGATGTCCACAACCTCGCTCAACTCCTGAAGAATATCTCCAGCCGAGATCGCCATGGAAGCGACATAACTCTTACCGCGCTGCAAAGAGCCTTGACCGAAGTCCTTGCAGTATTTCCCGTATACAGGACCTACATCAGCCGGATTGTGGTCTCGGACGACGACAGCAAGACCATTTTGGCAGCGCTGGACCGGGCCGGAGCCAATTTCCCCGCCCTGTTACATGGATTTGCGTTCGTACGAAGATTCCTTCTCCTGGACTTTCCTGACTACGTTTCTGAGGAAGAAAAGCTGGAGTGGCTTCACTTTGCCATGAGGTTTCAGCAGCTTAGCGGGCCGGTAATGGCAAAGGGAGTCGAAGATACCACACATTATATGTACAACCGGCTCTTGTCACTCAATGAGGTGGGTGGACGTCCCGGTCAATTCGGCTGTTCACTCAAAGAATTCCACAACTTCAACACGAAAAAAAGAGAGTTGTGGCCGGATTCATTAAATGCAACCTCGACTCACGATACGAAAAGGGGCGAAGACGCGCGCGCCAGAATAAATGTATTGTCCGAGATGCCGGACGAGTGGGGAAAAAGGCTCGGGACATGGATCAAGATAAACAAGGGCAAAAAGAATCGCGTTCAAGGCTTTGATGTTCCGGATAGAAACGACGAGTATTTTTTATACCAGACGATGATTGGCGCATGGCCATTTTCAGATACCGATTATCCCGGCTTCGTTCAAAGAATTAAGGCGTATATTGTCAAAGCTGTCCGGGAAGCCAAAGTCCACACCGCGTGGTTGAAACCCGACACTGAGTACGAAAACGCTTACGTCTCATTCGCTGAGAAAATCCTGGCCCGCTCGAAAGCCAACGAATTTCTGAAAGACCTTATCCCCTTTTGCCGGAGAGTTTCTCACTACGGGATACTCAACTCGCTCTCTCAGACGCTGATCAAGATTACCTCACCCGGTGTGCCTGATTTCTATCAGGGATCTGAATTGTGGGACCTCAGCCTGGTGGATCCTGACAATCGCCGCCGGTGGATTTCGAAAAAAGGCGCGCCATGTTGGCGAGCATCCGTGAAACGGATGATGCCGATATTGGCCGACTGGTCCAGGATCTTCTTTCAACGAAAGAGGATGGAAAGATTAAACTCTTTCTCATTTACCGGACGCTCAAAGCAAAAAAAGCAAATCGAGAGATCTTCCGTTCCGGGGCTTATCTTCCGCTTGAGTCGGCGGGAAGATTCAGAAGCCATGTCATCGGCTTTGCCTGGAGGTGTGAGCAACAATGGGCACTGGTCGTTGCTCCCAGGTTTTTCAGTCATCTGGTTCAAGAAGGAGATTTCCCATTGGGAAGACAAGCATGGCAGGACACTGAGGTGATAATGCCTGACGGCGCGCCTGCACAATGGCGCAACGTTATCACAAACGAGGTGCTTTCTGCGGGCACGGCGCTGTCTGTTGGAGATATATTGTGCAGTTTTCCAGTGGCGTTGCTCATGGGCGAAGGAAAGGAAGCGAGGGCCCCAACAGTGTGAGCACTACCACGATGGCACAAAACGACAGGGGCGCCGCCGGCCTTTTTCCAGTGAAGCCCCCACCGATGCCACGGGTCAATATAGCCAAAGGGCAATAAGCATCTCTGCTTGTGGAGGGAATATGTCTACAAATACCACCATCGAACCTTTTGTTGTAAAAGACTGCGCGCTGCTAACCATAGCAACCGGGAAGAGGGCCCGCAACCTGAAAGAAATGACAGATCATTTACTTACTATCCATCGAGGGAGCATATACCACCATTTTTGGGACGGGCTCTTGAGACCCAGGTTTGCTGGCCCTGAATACAACAACGATTTTGCAGAATGGGTTCACAATGCGCTTCAAGACGATATCCTTGCTGAACGGTTGTCCATTATCAACCCCACGACTTTCCCGGATCTGGAATCCTTGCGCGAAGCACTGCTCGAAATCATGGAACAGAGGTTGGATGAGATCGAAACGCTTCCCTGGGCCAGACTCGACATGCAATTTCATTTTGTCCGCTCTAAAATCATAGTCTTCGATACCAGGGAAACAATTGGAGCTCCGGAGCAATTGGTGGAGGCTGTGCCAAAGATGTCTGTGGGAAGCGTATTCTATCATTGTGTTGACGCGAGACGCCGCAACCCTGAAATGATGGATGACTTCCTCTTATGGTTCAAGTCCAGCGGTGCCGATTGTGAAGACCTCTTCTCACAATTGGCTGAAGTAGATCCCTATTTTGGTTCCCTTGTGGAACTACGCGCGCAACTGACAAATCTTTTTGAAAACTATTTTCGGAGTGTGTCCGAATGACATCTATTCAAGATTATGTGCCGGTAACCGGTGAAGACGTGATTGACCGTCTCTATGAGCTCGCAAGACCGTTAAGAGGAATGAAAGTCGTGCACGTCAACTCCACTTATGTGGGTGGGGGTGTGGCTGAGATTCTGAGCAAGCTCGTTCCTCTTCAGAAAGATCTGGGCCTCGATGTTCGGTGGGAAGTGATTCGAGGTGAAGAACGGTTCTTTCAGGTTACAAAGAGTTTCCACAATGGGCTGCAAGGCATACCCATTCCACTGTGGGATGCGTTGCTCAAGGTTTACGACGAAACCGGCGCTCAAAACGCTGAACAGCTCCGTTCGATCCTTGAGGAAGCCGACATAGTTATCATACATGATCCGCAGCCGCTGCCACTTTTGAGGTCATGCCCGAACCGAAAGGGCAAGTGGATTTGGCGATGTCATATCGACCTGAGCCATCCTTATCGCCCGGTGTGGCAATACTTGCGTAACTATGTCATGGAATACGATGCGAGCATTTTTTCCCTGGCGGATTTTGCCCAACCTTTGCCGCACACCCAGTATCTAATGCAGCCAAGCATCGACCCTCTGAGCGAAAAAAACATGGATTTGACCCAGGAGGAAGTCCAGGCCGCCAAACTTCAATTCGGTCTGGACCCCGATAGACCAATAATGCTCCAGGTCTCACGATTTGATCGCTTCAAAGATCCTCTGGGCGTGCTTAAAGCCTATCGATTGGTCAAGTCTTTTGCTCCGTCACTGCAATTGGTCCTCGCAGGCGGTGAAGCCACCGATGACCCAGAAGGCGCTGCGGTTCTGGCCGAGGTTCGCAACGGGGCTGGCACCGACAAAGACATCCACGTGCTTCTATTGCCTCCAGATGCCCACCGCACCATCAATGCGCTGCAGCGAGGCGCAGACGTAGTGGTTCAAAAGTCTCTTAAAGAAGGCTTCGGCCTGACCGTGACTGAGGCCCTATGGAAAAGAAAACCTGTGATTGGCGGCGATGCAGGGGGAATTCGACTTCAGATAGTGAACAATCACACGGGTTTCCTTGTTAAGACCCCGGAGGGAGCTGCTTTGCGCGCCAGATATCTCTTGCGTCACCCCGATAAAGCCCTGGAAATGGGTCGCATAGCAAAAGAATTGGTCCGGCAGAATTTCCTGCTGACCAGAAATTTGCAGGAGTATTTGAGCATTTTGGTGGCACTTATATATGGAGACCAGGAGCGAATAGAACTGCAACTTAAATCCGCGCTGTGATGGCCCCCCGTCATTTTCAAGGCTTGTGCTGTTTCATTTATTTTGGGCACAAACGAGCGAAACCGCCGTCCTCTCCCCCGAACTCGTGCGGATGGCCACAGGTTATTCGTGTTCGTTCAGAGTCTGATACCTCCGGCCAAGCAGGAGGCCTGGAAAACCGTGGGCCGCTCAAAGCGACTGGAGCGTTGGCACGCTCATTATCCACGAGCCTATGAGGCCGCATTACGTCACCCCGGCAGGTTTTAAGCCGGGCACTCACTCATGTTCGGGCCTCCGCTACGTGCGTTGCGTGATGTGATGCGTATAGCCCGCGCCCGATCATTTCGTGAGGGCGGGGTCCAGTGCTTTGATTTCTATGCAATCCGGAAAAATACCTGGATTCCGGCCCAAAAGCGCCGCCGGAATGACGACATCTGATCCTGTGTTTTTCATCGAGCTTTAAGCGATCCACCATGCAAAACTTTCATTCATTCCCGGAAATGTCAAACCCTGAGAGTCCGCCGGCAGAGCCGGAGGTTTACCCTGTTAATTAGGGGATACGACCGTGTTCGGGGTCATGATAATGAAAAAGGCTCAAGGGGTTACCTGAGCCTCGTTATTAGGAATGACAACTTTTGGTCGTCATTGGTAAACATATAGCATCCCTCCGGGTAATGTTCATTACAGTCAAGTGAAGATTAAGTTAAAAGAATGTGAAAATGCGGGACCGAAATTGATTTTCAATACTGGTCTCCTTTCGGTTCGCCATCCTTTCCGCCTTCCCGCTCCCTGCTTTTAATCCTGTCAATCCTCTCAATATCTTTAAGCTTTCCGCTCTATGCTCCTCGATCCGTGTCCATCCGTGTCTATCCGTGTCTAATCTTCCTGCTCCTCGCTTCTTGCTTCCTGCTTCCCTTTCCTCCACTACTCACTGCTCTTCCAACTCCTCGCCTTTTCCCGCGCCATGCTCAGTTCGTCCTGGGTCAATTCAGACGTCATGAACTTCAATAAACTTTTCGCCTCTCCATTTCCCCGGGATGATGCGAGGATCATCCACATACATGCCGTGACCCGGTCGCGGGATACCCCTTCCCCATTGAAGCACATCTTTCCAAAAACCCTCTGAGCGTCCGCGAGCCCTCTCTCAGCCGCGGTTTTCAGCCATCTGGCCGCCTCGCCCAGATCCGGCCCCATGCACTCACCACCATTATAGTACATCAGCCCGATATGGTATTGCGCCTGCAAATAGCCCTGATTGGCCGCTTTGCGGTACAGACTGAGCGCGTCAAAGCAGCTCTTGGAAAGTTCACGCCCCTGTTCGTATCTGGCCGCGAGTCTTACCTCGGCCTCAGGGTCACCCGCGTCCGCCCTTTCTATATCTTCCTGAAGCGCCTCCGGTTGTACATTCGGCCCTTGGACTTCTCCCCTCACGGTTGTCTTTGCGCTTGCTACGGCCTGAAACTCCCGGTAGTTGGGATTCAAGCCTGTAAACCGTTCCACCGGTACGGCGAATTGCACGTCGGGCTTGCCGACAATTGCAGCGGTCTCGATGCCGACCACCTCACCCTGACCGTTCACCAAGGGGCTCCCGCTTGATCCAGGGAATGCGTGGGCGCTGTGGACTATGCACCTTCCCAGTTTCGGTACTTCCATGATTGCATGCACATGGCCCTCGCTCACTACCTTGTCGACCCCAAGGGGGCTGCCGATCACCACGATGGGCTCACCGGCTTTAGGAGCGGAATACGCCGGATTGAGATAGGGCACTGAACCATACGAGACATCCACAAGGGCTTCGATCACGTCGTCAGACTGATCCTCGGCCAGGACGGATTTTATATTGAATTCCCTGCCATCGGGGGTTCTGACCTTGGCCATCGTCGCCTTGCCGAGAACGTGATAATTGGTGATCAGATGTCCATACTCTTTGAAAAAGAAACCGCTGCCCTGGGCCACCACTTTGCCGGCTCGATCCAAAACATAGATCATGACCGTTGCCGGTCGAACTTCTTCGACCAAATCCGGGCTAACATCGGCCTTCGCGGGACAACTCCATAAGATCGCAAAAAGAAGCGCCGGGAAGACGATGCATAATATGACATTTTTCATATACTCCACCCCTTTTCAACAGGACAGTACCACCTCGTCGGCCCTGATCGCCTCGGTTCAACAAAATATCGTCAGATTGGGGAATTTTTATAAAAAGAATAGTATTATATTAAAGGATGCTTTCTAAAAACGCACGGGGGTGACATAGGCATAAACGCTCAGATCGGGAACTGGACATGCATGATCCCTTGGTTTTTTCTTCTTTGTTAATTGCTTCAAAACCTCTGCGCCCTCTGTGTCTGGAGTGGATCTTTTCCCGGGGATCTATCTCTAACGCAACTCGGCATAACTTCCCTTTTCACTTTTTTTGGATATTTTTAACCTCGCCAACAAGGTCATTTCCTTCTGGTCCCAGGATGCACCTGTACCGGACGTCACAGGCAGCATCGCTCCAGAATCCATTTTTTCGGTTCTTTGCAAACTCCTTGAAGAAGTCGTCAACCGATCCATATGTTCCCTGTATCACTTCGTTCAAAGCAAGCCTTGCGCTATGGAGCTGTTCGCATTTCTCGAAAAACTCCACCATGAGGTGATGATTCGGATGCTCGTGATTGCCCTGGACAAAATATATCCAGAAGGGCATCGCCATATCGTCTGCATGATAAAGGTCCATGTTGGTATCTTTGAATATTGTGTCCACCTTGCAACTGCGGCTCACCCTTCCCCACACGAAAACCTCGGACCAGGCTGCAGTGCCCTCTGAGAACCACATGTAGGGCTTTCGCGGTTTCCACACGGTTTTGTAACCGTAAGCGTATTGCATTTTATGGAACAACTCATGTGCTGAGGTTGGCTGCCGAATGCCTTTGTGGTTTACCCAGGCATCCGAATTGAACTGAATCGGCCCTTCCGGAGGATCGGCAACTCCAAAGCAGTCAAAGTCTCGAAAAACCACCTCTATCTTGTCATGGCCGGGGACGGTATAAGGTTTTCTTCCGAAGAGCTCCGTATATTTTGTCCACGCCTCCTCGAGATACCCCGCTGTGTCCTTTATAATTTGAGGGTCTTTGATATTATCCCCGGAATGGCTGCTCTTGTTTGTCCATTTGAGAATAAAGTGGTCCGTTTCGTAGCGGTTCTCAAACGAAGGCATGGGACTGTCAAGGGTGCGCTCCCCCTGAGCGAACACCGTGCCCCCTGAGTAACCAAAAAAACCGGTGGGCGCGGCCATATTCATGGAAACGACAAGTACAATCGTTATTACCAGCCTCGGAAGTTTCATACGGCTCCTTTGGCAATTAATTAAACTCCTGCTTGTCCCATTCTAAAGCTTGAGCAATGAAATAGCAATGAAATGTTTTGAGGAACTTTTTGAGAACTCGGCAGTTTAGGAAGAAGACGATATACATTGCTGAAAACGCGACACACTGCGTAGTGACAATTGCGTCTTATTTGAAGTGTTCCTGAGCTTTACGAATTTTTTCATCGTTTAGGATTTGCTTAACTGAACACTATTCAAGCTGTCTCGTTATGAGGCGAGGAGAAGGCTGCAGAGCGGCCCCGCGCTGCAAAGAGGGACTTCCGCGCAGTCCTTGAATCCAACCCTGGAGTGCCAAGGGTTATTTCAGGGCTGGACTTCGCGGATTTCGATATTTCGGATGCCTTTAGGGGTCTGAACCTTGACTTCATCGCCCTCTTCCCTGCCTATGAGAGCTTTGCCTATGGGAGATGTAATAGATATGGTTCCCTCGAAGACGTCGGCCTCATACGGACCCACCAGGCGATACGAATTCACCTCGCCGGTTTCGAGGTCTTCGACGATCACCACGCAGCCAAAGACCACTTTCCCATCCACCTCCTTTGGCAAATCGACTATTTGTGAGTTCCCGACTCTTGAGGTCAATTCCTGGATCTTTCCTTCGATGATGCCCTGTGTCTGCTTGGCCGCCTCGAATTCGGCGTTTTCCGAGATGTCTCCGTGCTCGCGGGCTTCCTCGATGGCCTTGATGTTTGAGGGGCGGTCTTCCTTTTGCAGTCGTTTTAATTCACTCATGAGTTTGTCGTATCCATTCCTGGTGATGGGTACTCTCGGCATTCCAACTCCTTTCAAAATAAAATATGCCGTTCCATTTAGTGTCATGGCAAGCGCATGTCAACTAGCATGGAACAGCACGGACTTTCCAGCTCTCGACCCTTTTCAAATACATTTTAATACCAAAATTGAAAAAACGTCATCAAAAAATGACGGCAGGCATACACAGAATTTAACCTCATTTTTGCCAACACCCGATTTTGAATTACCCTCAATCGCCGACGTCGTGGTAAAGTGCGCGGTTGAGAATTCAGGAACCGGCAAATGGCGCCGGGCATCCCCCAAACATCGACTCGACGCGGTGACTTCGAAGCGGTCCTCCCGGACCTCGTGAGGGACTCTTATGGGCTTCAACCGGAAAGATTTTCTGGGAATTCGCGACTTGGAGGTGGCCGAAATTGAATACCTTTTAGAATTATCCCGTTCTTTCAAGGAAATCAATGAGCGGTCCATCAAAAAGGTGCCTACCCTCAGAGGCAAAACCATAGTTCACCTTTTTTACGAACCGAGCACCAGAACGCGCACCTCCTTTGATATCGCGGCAAAACGGCTAAGCGCCGACACTTATTCCATAACTGCCTCAACCAGTTCGATAGTCAAGGGCGAGACCGCCCTCGATACCCTCAAGAACCTCGAGGCTATGAGACCCGATGTCTTCGTAATACGCCATTCCGCTTCCGGCGCTCCGCAGATGCTTGCAGGCCGTACTACGGCGTCGGTCATCAACGCCGGGGACGGGATGCACGAGCACCCGTCACAGGCCTTGCTCGACATGCTGACTATCCTTGACAACAAGAACAGACTGGACGGGTTGAATGTCGTTATCGTTGGCGACATATTCCACAGCCGGGTGGCTCGCTCCAATATCTGGGGCCTGACAAAAATGGGGTCCAAAGTAGTGGTATGCGGCCCTGCAACACTCATTCCCCCCAATATCGACGCAATGGGCGTTCAGGTGTCTAACCGTCCGGAACAGTGCATTGCCGATGCAGACGTGATCATGGTTCTGCGGCTTCAAAAGGAAAGGCAACAACAGATGTTGTTGCCCTCACTGCGCGAATATGCGACTTTGTACGGCATAAACAGCGAAAGACTCAGGCAGGCGAAAAAGGATGTTTTGATTATGCATCCCGGTCCGATGAACAGGGGCGTAGAAATCAGCCCTGAGGTCGCCGACGGCCCCTATTCGGTTATTCTGGACCAGGTAACAAACGGTGTTGCCGTAAGGATGGCGCTGCTCTTTCTACTCGCGCAAAGATAGTATGGTGTCCATCCGGAAACCCGGATAAACGTAGGAGAATTTCACCTTATCAACGTAGGAGAATTCCACCTTATCTTAACTCCACGCCCCCGGGAGTGATAATGAAAAAGAACCAAGATTCAGCTAGTCTTGTCTTGCGCAATGGCAGAGTGATCGATCCTGCGCGTGAATTGGACGCCGTAGTTGACGTTCTCGTTGAGAACGGGGTCATAGCCGAGATTAGCGCGAAAATCGAACTTGGCCCCGAAAAGCTCTCGCAATTCGAGCAGATCGATGCGAGCGGCAAATGGATAGTCCCGGGCCTTATCGATATGCATGTTCATCTGAGGGAACCCGGAGAAGAATACAAGGAGACAATCTCCTCGGGAACGCAGGCTGCCGTTGCAGGAGGATTCACCTCGGTGGCGTGCATGCCCAACACCCACCCGGTAAACGACTGCGCCGCAATAACCCAGTACATTATCGAGAAGGCCAGGGATGAGGGCTCTTGCCGGGTATTCCCCGTGGGGGCCATAAGCAGTGGGCTCGATGGCAAGAACATTTCTGAATACGGGGAACTTAGTTCGGCTGGCGTCGTGGCAGTATCCGACGACGGCCGTCCCATAATGAACAGCCTGCTTATGAGGCGCGCGCTCGAGTATGCAAAAACTTTCGACCTGCTCGTCATAAGCCACTGTGAAGACCTGCACCTTTCCAGCGCTGGTCTGATGAACGAAGGGCCCGTATCGACAAGGCTCGGCATGAGGGGTATACCGAGCGCTGCTGAAGAGATTATGGTAGCCCGCGACATACTGTTGGCAGAGCTTACCGGGAGCTCGCTTCATTTAGCTCATATTAGCACCGCCGGTTCTGTGGCGCTGATACGCGAGGCCAAAAAACGGGGCGTACCCGTCACAGCGGAGACTGCACCACATTATTTTACTCTTAGCGAAGAACTGATCTCTACCTTCGACCCGGTCTACAAGGTGAATCCACCGCTGAGGAGGACCGAGGACATCGAGGCAATAAAGGCGGGGCTGGGCGACGGAACCATCGATGCTATTGCTTCGGATCATGCGCCTCACAGCACAGTTGAAAAGGAACTCGAATTCGAATATGCAGCAAATGGCATCATTGGTCTGGAATCGTCCCTGCCTCTAATTTTGCGGCTCATACGCGAAGGCGTCCTCACTCCCTTGGAGGCTGTAGCAAAGATATCGCGCAACCCTGCCCGAATCCTTACAATCCCCTTTGGCACTTTAGGCAAAGGGATGGCTGCCGATTTGACTATTATCGATCCGGAAGTGAAATATACGGTTGATGTCAACCGGTTCAAATCCAAGAGCAGGAATTGCCCCTTTGCCGGCATGGAAGTACAGGGCAAAGCAGTTATGACGCTTGTGGGAGGCAAGGTCGTTTTTTCCGCCTCATAATCTTGTAAGATCGGAAAGTTTACTATGTCGCAGGACCCTAACCCCCCAAAAATTCTTGTCGTAGATGATGAACGGAGCATGCGGGAACTTCTCGAAATCCTGCTGCTCAAGCATGGCTACGACGTTGAGTGCGCTGAAAGCGGTCTCGAGGCGCTCGACATAATCCGCAGCCAACCATTCGATCTCGTTATAACCGATATCCGAATGCAACCTGTGAACGGGCTGGAGGTCTTGAAGCAATGTAAGACAATCTCTCCTCGAACCATTGTCATAATGATATCCGCCTACGCCAGCACAGAACTGGCTGTAGAGGCGATGAACGAAGGCGCGTACGATTACTTTCCCAAACCGTTCAACAATGAGGAAATCCTCTCTGTGATTTCCAATGCCCTTTGCAACAGGGGCGATGATCAGTCACTGAGCAAGCCTCGGGAAGGGCCCCTCTATTTCGGTTGCCTCATCGGTGAAAGCCCTCCGATGCACAAGATTTATGAGAGTATCGAGCGGGTAGCCAAGACCAGCAGCAATGTCGTGATCACCGGCGAAAGCGGCACGGGCAAGGAGCTTGTCGCTAAAGCGATCCACCGTCAGAGCGCAAGGCGCGACGAACCTTTAGTGATAGTAAACTGTGGGGGCGTCCCCGAAAACCTGGTCGAAAGCGAGCTGTTCGGATACAAGAAAGGCGCTTTCACCGGCGCTGCGACAAACAAGAAAGGACTCGTCGAAGCCGCCCAGGGAGGCACCCTCTTCCTCGATGAAATAGGAGAACTCTCCCCTCTTCTTCAGGTTAAGCTTCTCAGGCTCGTCCAGGATAAAACGATAAAAATGATCGGTGGGACCGAGGACATCCTGGTGGACGTCCGGATCATTTCGGCCACCAACCGCGATCTTGAACACATGGTGATGGACAAGACCTTTCGTGAGGATCTGTACTACCGGCTCAATGTGCTCCCTATCCGCATCCCGCCTCTTAGAGAGCGACGCGAGGACATCCCCGTTCTTGCCCAGTATTTCCTCTCGAAGTTCACAAAAGATTTCGGCAAAAACATCCACAAAGTCTCTTCCTATGCCATGGATATACTCCACAGCTATGAATTCCCGGGCAATGTAAGGGAGCTTGAACACATAATTGAACGCGGCGTCGCGATGGAATCATCCAGGATCATCCTGCCCGACTCTCTCACTCTTTCAACGCACAGACGAAAAGAGCAGGAACAGGCGGCCGCCTCCGATGTTTCAGAAATTCCAATCGACGGATTCGATCTGGACCAGCACATCGTTGAAATCGAAAAGCGGTTGCTTCAGCAAGCTTTGCACCAGACAGGCGGCGCGAAACTGAAAGCCGCTCAACTCCTCGGGATTTCCTTCCGCTCCTTCCGATACCGCCTCCTCAAATATGGACTGGCAACTGAGGACGAATTGAAAGTCTAGGGTTATAGTGTTATGGTTGAAAGTTCGTATTCCGGAAGGGTGGTTTTGTCAAGCAGGGTTGGATACCGAAAAACCTTGACCTTTTATCATAGTTCCAATAAACGAGACTGCATCAAACAACTGTGAAAAATGGGGAATTGAATCATGCCGAAGAAAAATATGGAAAGCGACCAGATGATGGATGACTTTGAAGACGATTCCGGTCTTGAGTTCGAGCAAACCGACGAGCTTGATTTCGCTGGCGAAGACGACCTGCTGCTCGAAGAAGGCGAAGACGATGAAGACCTGCTCCCATCGGTCCTCTATAAAGGGATAACCAGGCCGAAAACCGACGACGACTGGCGACAGTTGCTGCTCGATGCCGGCAGGGAGGGTATCCCTGCCTACAAGATCTCGGACAACTATAAAGAAGGCGCTCTGCTTCTGCACACTGACTTCGGGATCGGCGTAGTCACCAAAGTCATCTCGCCGCGAAAGATCGAAGTAATTTTCGAAAACAGCAAAAAATTGATGGCTATGAACATTGTCGTTTCGAACCAGGCGGCCTGATCGATCTACTCTGAGCTTCCAGAGCGGGTAACAGCCACCGCTGCACCTGCTCAAGCAGAAACTCGTAGACCAACGGTACTCCTCCTACAACATTTCCATTGAACAGGTGGTTGCCCTCGCCTCGGAAATCGCTGACCATGCCGCCGGCCTCTGTGATAATGAGTGCGCCGGCGGCTATGTCCCAGGCTTTCAGGCCGATTTCCCAGAAGCCGTCCACTCGTCCCGCAGCCAGGTATGCCAGATCCAACGCTGCGGCCCCTCCCCGCCTGATTCCGCTTGCGTGCATAAAAATCGATTTGAAAGCCATCAGGTAGTCGTCAATATATTGCTTGGCCCTGAACGGGAACCCTGTTGCAATCAGCGCCTTATCAAGATTCACTTTTTCGAGCCTCGGAAGTCTCGATCCGTTCAGCCAGGCCCCTGCCCCCTTTTTTGCTGAAAACAGCTCGTTTCGAACGGGATCCAAAACGAATCCTAAGATCGGTTCTTTATCAAGACACACTCCGATGGAAACAGCAACAAACGGAAATCCGTGAATAAAATTTGTTGTGCCGTCTACTGGATCGATTACCCACGTGTACCCCGGCTGCAAACCCTCATTTGCCGTTTCTTCCGCCATAATGTTGTGGTCGGGGAAATTCTCCCGAATCGCTTCTGTGATCAGCCTTTCACACCTTTTATCGATATCTGTCACGTAATCGGACGGACCTTTTATCTGAACCCATGAACCGGCCACCTGTCCGATGTGCTGCCGGATAAGTGCTCCCGCCTCAAAGATAATCTTGCGCGCTATAGTTTCCATTTCGTTGACCATCTTCTCTCCTAAGAATGTTGGGGATCTCCTCACCGGCTTGCATCTAAAGTCGAAATCGGTTACAAAAATGCCGCACACGGGAAGATATCCACTTCCCCGGCATCGCACCTCATTTAAAGCCGAACGGAGCGTTCTTCAACCTTGATTATAGACGTCCATACTCATATTTTCCCGACCGATATCGTTCGCGGGCGCGACCCGTTCTTTCGAGGCGAGCCTGAATTCCAACTTCTATACGGCCCCGCCAATTCGAAAATGGCATCTGCGGAAATGCTCATCCAGTCGATGGATGAAAACGCGATAGACCGCTCAGTGGTATTTGGGTTCCCCTGGCGAACAGATGAGCTGCTCGCCCGTCACAATAATTATGTGCTCGATGCCGCCGCAAGATTCCCTGACCGCCTTCTGCCTATGGCCTGTCTTGACCTTTTCTCGCAACGGTGCGTCGAAAAAGCGGAAAAACTGCTCGCCGATGGCGTCCGGGGCTTCGGAGAACTAGCCGTTTACTCCGCTGGCGGGAATATGGAACGTCTCTTCGACAATTTCAAGCAAATTGCCGTTCTTTGCCGTGAAAAAGACCTCGTGCTCCTAATCCACGCGAACGAACCCGTTGGACATGAATATCCGGGCAAAGCTCCATTCGGCCTCGATTTTTACTATAACATGGCAACGGCGGCGGCTGGAGCCACACTTATTTTAGCTCACTGGGGCGGCGGTCTGCTTTTTTTCGAACTTTTGAAGAAAAAAGAGCTCGGGCTTTTTACAAATGTCTATTACGATACGGCGGCTTCTCCTTTTGTCTATAGGAGTGACATCTACAGGTTGGCAGCTCAGATGGTGGGACCCGATAGGATTCTTTTTGGCAGTGATTATCCCCTGATCACTCCGAAGCGCTATTTTACGGAGATGAGGGAGTCTGGTCTCCTCAATTACGATATGGACCGCATTTGCGGGAAAAATGCAGCCACTATTTTTCACCTTTAAAGCCGAAAATTTCAAAACTGAAAAGTTCCGTCGTTACACTCACTGCAATGGAAACCATTCAATTCAATTTGCTCACGTCTGCCCCGTTCCGCCTGGACTTAACGGTCTGGGTACTGCGGCGGCGCGACACCAACCGGATCGATTCCTGGGATGGAAAAACATACCGGCGGGCAATGATTCTCGACTCCCAAATCGTCAAGGCAAGCATAGAACAAAAAGGGACTGCGGCAGAACCTGAGTTGGGAGTAACTCTTGTCTGCGCAAACCCATCTCCCCGAATCAGCGCGGCGGCCCACTCAGCGCTCATCCGCATGCTTGGTTTGAACGTAGACCTGAGGGGGTTTTACGCGATGGCGCAGGCTGACACACATCTGGGTCCCGTCGTAAAAAGGTTTAGAGGAGTTAAGCCCACACGGTTTCTCACGCTCTTCGAGTCCATTGCAAACGCCATAGTCTTTCAGCAACTTTCAGTCAATGCCGGGGTCAGCATCCTCAATCGGCTGGCCGAGAGTTACGGCGTCTATTTCGATTACAGTCAAAACGCCTGTTATCTATTCCCCGAACCGCGATCAATTGCCGGCCTTCGAGTTGAAGAAATAAAAAGGGTCGGCATGTCGACGAACAAGGCCAGGGCACTTGTTGAATGTGCCCAGCGAATCATTGAGAGAAGTCTGTCTTTTGACCATTTTGAAAAAATGGATAACGAGGCGGTTTTTGCCGAGCTTGTTAAGTTTCGGGGCATAGGCAGGTGGAGCGCCGATTATATCCTTCTTAGAGGCCTGGGCAGGTTGGACGTGTTCCCGAGGGGAGACACAGGAGCTCGAGCAAGCCTTGATCGCTGGCTAAGACCCCATCGTAAGCTCTCCGATCCCGAACTGGAAGATATTATGTCAAAATGGCGTGAATATGCTGGGCTCGTCTATTTCCACCTTCTGCTTCGCGGACTCGCCGAGAAGGGGTTCATTGCGTGAGCCTCCTGAATGTGATCTATACCCATCGGCCATTCCACGCTAAGCCTGGAAGATTTCATCAGGCCTCTGAAGACCAATCGCGTCAAACGTCTGGCCACGGTGCGCACACAACGGCAAAAGTATTTTTTTCTAATGGCGAATTGTCAAGGTTGTCGAACTGGTTCTCCATCAATTCTCGAAATCAACTGCGAGTATGCTTTCGCAACGCTCTTTGATTTTCAACAATACCTGCTGATGCGCGGGGTGAACCTGGTAGCGCCGCATAGCTTCAAGATTTTCAAATCCAGAAACAAGCGCGAAGTCGTAAGACCTTTCGGAGCGCACCACATCCCTGCCTGACTGAAATTCCACTATCTCCGGGATAATGTCCGGAAGTTCTGCGAGCCCCTTCTCTATTTCGCATATTGCGGATTCGGGGCACCCTTTGTTGAATTTTAAAAAGACTACGTGCTTGAGCATACTTCGACCTCCAATTAATTTATTTGAAAACGAAATGGCAACATAGGCGCATCTTTTTTTACCTTGAACTTTATTGGAGTTCAACCTGATTTAACTTTTGGCGGATGATCAGAATGTGTGAATGTTTTCGCGATTCTACTTCCCAGGGTGCGCCAAATCTGATTTCTACCAGGCGCTCTCAGTCTTTTTTTTCGCTTGACAAGATTCTGGATACGCGATTAAGTGGTTGCGTATTTTGGTAAAGTTACCTATTAGCGTTTGTCCGCGCATGTTAATTTTATCACTTGCCGGAGTTGCTCCAAGATGCATAAAGAGCACAATCCTTGCCGGGCCATTTCATCCATTCACGGAAATACCGAGGCTGTCCTATGAACCAACAGACAAGTAGCTCTTTTGCCAACAAGCCACTGGGGGTGATTTTCTTTCTATTGGGCTTTATCGGCGCACTTGCCGTCGGATGGATCGTTTTTCCGAACCTGCTCTATTCCAAGAAGGCTCAACCTATTAATTTCAGCCACGTCGCGCACCAGAGCGAGGATTGCGAGTCCTGCCACAGCTTGCGCACCGACGGCACCTATAGCGGGATCCCCGGGATAGACAGATGCAAGGAATGCCACGAGTCGGCTCAGGGGAGCAGTGAAGCGGAGGCCACGCTTGTAAGCGACTATGTGGAGAAAAACCGGGAAGTGCCATGGAAGGTGTATGCCTGGCAGCCCGACAACGTCTATTTCTCTCATGCTCCGCACAAGGGACAGGGTCTGGAGTGCACCCGCTGTCACAGGGACGTCTCCAATGAGGAGAAGGTCCCGCTTTACAGGCAGAATCTGATTACCGGATACAGCATATCCACCATGAAGATGGTGGAATGTGAGAAATGCCATGCCCTCAAAGGGGCTTCGAATAGTTGCGAGATCTGTCACAAGTAAAGTAAAGAATTAGTGTGATTTCAAGCGGTTAAGTAGCTCTGGAACGATTTCCGGGTCACTGGTTTTCATGAGAAGGGAAATGCAATGAATTTTGCTCGCAGAGCTTTTTTACAGTTCGCTGCCGGAGCAGTCGGCGGCTCGTTGCTTTCACCCTTGCCATGGCAATTGGCCGCCGACTCTGCAAGGTGGTCCCAGAACTGGTCATGGCGTCCTTCCCCCGAACGCGGAGAGGTCACAAAAGCTGCCGGCATATGCACGATGTGCGAAGGAGGCTGCGCCATACTGGCACGCTTGGTAAACGGACACAGGGCCATTTTGATCGAGGGAAATCCGGCAAATCCGCTCACCGGAGGCGGTATTTGCGCCCTTGGCTCATCAGGCCTGCAGTTCCTATACGCTCCTTACCGTATTGCAAAGCCCATGAAGCAGACAAAAAGCCGCGGAGACCTGTCCGGCTTTAAGCCGATCTCATGGGATGAAGCGCTGGCCGAGCTTGGAAAGAAGTTGGACGATGCGCGCGCGGAGGGCAATTCGTACGAAGTGGCCGGTATAATTTCGAACAGGCCGAGCAGCATGGCCGACCTGTGGCTTCAGTTCTTCACGGCGTATGGTTCTCCCAATCTGTTCAGGATGCCGTCTGCCGCCGACGGTCTGAAACTTGCCGCCCAGCTTACAACGGGCAAGGCTTCGCCGTTTGCTTTCGCGCTCGGAAACGCCGAGTACGTGCTGAGCTTCGGGTCGAATCTATTCGAAGGCGCGGGCGCCACGAGCGTGGCGTTCCCTTCCCTTCGCCGATGGACCGAGGGAGGGAAAAGAGCTATCAAGCTCGTCCAGGTCGAGTCCCGTTGTTCGATGACCGCGTCCAAAGCCGATCAGTTTATAGCCGTTGCTCCGGGCACCGAAGCCGCCCTCGCCATGGGAATAGCTCACCTGATGGTGCGCAACGGACAATATGATGTTGATTTCGTGAAGAACAACGTCTCGGGTTTCGAAGACTGGACCGATGCCGCGGGAAAGAAGCATGAGGGGTTCAGGAATTTCGTGAGTTCAGCGGCCTACTCCCCTGAAGAGGTGGCGAAAGTGTGCGGCCTTGAAGCAACTCAAATCGACCGCGTGGCCAAGGAATTCGCCACACAGCCAAAAGCCCTCGCTATCTGGGCAGTGGGCCAGCCCGACAACGCCAACGGCACCTATCACCAACTGGCGTTTGCTGCCCTCAATGCTTTGAAGGGCAATCTAAAACCCAACGGGCTCGTAAGCATCGCTCCAGGCGTCGCGCTCGCCGGCCTGCCGCCTGTCAAAAAGGACGAATCGGCGGACGAGGGCGCCCGGCGGGTTCGAATCGATCAGGCGAAATACGGGCCTGCGCCGCTTCGGCAATACGGTCTTTACGAGTTCCTCGAAAGCATCCGCACAGGATCGCAATACCCGATCGATATGCTTCTTGTCCACGAGTCCAACCCGGCGTACAGCATGCCGGGAAACAAGCTCTTCCATGAAGCCCTCACAAAAATTCCGACCCTGGTTTCGTTCTCATCTTATATGGACGAGACAGCCTCCCAGGCCGATCTCCTACTGCCCGACCACACGGCTTTCGAACGCTGCGATGACGTAGTGGGTATTCCCTGGGCACCTTTTTCCTACTATGCCGTCAGCACGCCCATACTGAAGCCTCTGCTCGATACCAAGCACACAGGCGACGTGCTCCTGGCAATGGCAGGGAAAATCGGAGGTTCAATCGGCGCTTCCATGCCGTGGAAAAGCTATGAAGAATACCTCAAGTTCAGGGTCGATGGCCTTGCCAAATCCCGGAAAGGCGCGGTCGCCGATAAGCCCGATATCCCAATCATCAATCTAACCGCCGGTGAGTCCGTACAGCCGAATTTCACCGATGGCGCAGATCTTTGGAAAAAGCTCATAGCTGGCCATTGCTGGTATGACGCGCCTGCGGCAATCGCCGGTTTCGAGACCGTTTCGGGTAAACTGGAGTTAGCCTGCCAGTCGATGGGGACAAAGGACGGCGCCGCATCCGACGATAAGGTTTATCTGCCTCACTTCGAACCTGCGAACCCATCGGGCAATGAGGGCGAGTTCCCGCTGCTGCTGGTTACCTACAAGCCCTCGTTTACGGCCAGCGGCTATTTGCCGAACCCGCCCTTCATGAACAAGCTCATTCCCAATTCAGTCCTCAAGGGCGGGGATGTGTTCATTGAATTGAATCCCGATACGGCTGCCAAACTCAAGTTTTCGCAGGGCGAGATCGTTTCACTAAAAACGACTCAGGGGGAAGCGGCCGTGCGTATAAACATTTCCAGTGCGGCTCGTCCCGGGGTCGTATACCTGCCTGTGGGGCTGGGACACAAGGCCTACGACAGCTACGTTCAGAACAAGGGTATCAATGCGAACAGCTTGATGGAAGTTCAACTTGATCCAGTGAGCGGCATCGGGACTGTGTGGGCTTGCCGCGCTCAACTGCGTCGCGTGTAAGGGGGTAATCCGTGAGCGAAAAAGAACATGAACAAGGCGGCGGTGTTCGTTTTGGCATGGTGATCGAGTTGGACAAGTGTACAGGCTGCGGCGCATGCAGCACTGCCTGCCAGGCCGAAAACAACATATCTTTCGGGCCCGACGATTCGAATAAGCTGCGCTCCATATCGTGGATGTCAATATTCCAGTTGAACAACGGCGAGAATTACCCCGATTACAGATATACGTTCCTGCCTCGTCCATGCATGCACTGCGACGCGGCCCACCACGCCCCCTGCACTTTCGTCTGCCCGGTCAACGCGACGACACGGGACGAGAACAACGGGATCGTAACGCACATTTACCCACGCTGCATCGGCTGCAGGTACTGCATAGTCGCTTGCCCGTATCATGCGAGGTCTTTCAACTGGTGGGACCCCAAATGGCCCGAACCTATGGAAAGCATGCTGAGTCCGGAGGTAAGCACAAGGATGCGCGGAGTAGTGGAGAAATGCACCTTCTGCCATCAGAGGCTTCTCAAGGCGCGATCTAAGGCCTACAAGGACGGGACCGATCCCGACAAGGCGACATTCAACGCTGCCTGCGAGGATGCCTGTCCAGCTAAGGCCATACATTTCGGCAACCTTAGAGACCCGAATTCGGAAGTGGGCAAGCTGTCAAAGGACCCGAACGCGTTTCGGATTCTTCAAAAGCTCCGTACCGAGCCAAAGGTTTACTATATCAGCACTCAGGATTGGATAAAGAAACTTTCCGATAATGTCATTACAGCAGAAAAATCACAGGACGGAAAATCAGCCTAAATCCGACGTAGTTGGCTATGAGGGGTAGAGAATGGATAGAGCACTTATTCCAGAAGGATTGAAGCGCTGCCCGCTTCCGATTTTCGGGCTCTGGACACTGGTTTTGGTTGCAGTGATCGGCTGGGGCGTACTGGCTGGAGGCCTGGTGCTCCTGAGGGCCATGAACCTAACAGGGCTAAACGACTATTTCGGCTTCGGGGCCTACATTACGGCAGACCTGGCCATTATCGCGCTGGGCGCCGGGGCGTTTTTTTCCGGCTTCCTCTACTACGGACTGTCCCGTTTCTTTCCTGCCCTCAAGGAACTCGGAAAAATAATAAATCTTGCCGTCGTCGTGGGATTCGTTTGCTACACGGGGGCTCTGGCGGTCCTTGTGCTCGAAATAGGACAGCCTCTTCGCGGCTGGTTCGGATACTGGCATGCAAACGTCCACTCAATGCTGACAGAAGTTATATTCTGCATCAGTTGTTATGCAATCGTCCTGATCATCGAATATGTGCCGATAATTCTCGAGAACCGCAAGCTTGGGGAAGTGAAGCCTCTCCGGGTATTCGGACACAGCATGCATGACATAATGGCCATATTCGCCCTCACCGGCACCTTCCTGAGCTTTTTCCATCAAGGCTCTCTAGGCGGCGTCGCCGGCGTTTTGTTCGCCAGGCCTTATGCGTACAGATCCGGTCTTTTTATCTGGCCTTGGACATTTTTCCTTTTCATTCTGTCCGCAATAGCTTCCGGACCGGCTTTCACCGCTCTTATCTGCCGGACCATCGAAAAAGTCTCCAGGAAGAAAATGGTGGACAGGAGCGTCTATGAACTGATCGCCAAGATCGAAGGCGTGCTCCTGGGCGTCTACATACTGCTGAAGATCGCCGATACCGCATATTGGGGTTTTGTGCAGTCACCCGGATTCGGTTTGAAACTGGGGGATTTTTACTGGGGCCCATACGGAATATGGCTGCTGATCGCCGAGGTCGGCATCTGCGGCGTTCTTCCGGCGGTGATACTTCTTTCGCCCGCAGGCAGAAAGAGCAATCTTTTCCTGTTTGGCGCTTTTTTCCTGGACATTATCGGCGTGTCGCTCAATCGCTTTGTAATGACTATCCCGGCCATCGCCGCTCCCGTGATGCCCTTCGATAAATGGCAGGTCTACATTCCGACTATCTATGAGACCGCGCCAATCCTTGCGATGCTTGCGTACTGCGCACTGATCATTTCGCTTTCCTACAGGTATTTGCCGCTTTTCCCGAGGGAGAGAGCGTTAAACATTGAAGAGTGAGGAGTGAAGGGAAGGCGGAAATGCACCGCTTAGAACAAGAAGCGGGAAGGAAGGCGGCGCCATTGCTGGACAAGTCTCACCCTTCACCTTTCAGCCGCGCTTAATTAACTCTTCGCCCCTGCCCTGCTTCCTGCTTCACGCTCCCTGCTTCACGTTTAAATTTTGCCTTCTAAGAACGAAAATCGCCGTTTGGTTAAATCTTTTGGCTGTTTATTGAGGTGCTTCGCCCGGCACAGCTGCCGACCTTACACATCACTCCTCGCCCTGCTTCCGGCCCTTCCCCTTCACTCTTCACTCTCCAAATGTTTCTCTCAAGTTAGCGGGATTTGAGCCCGACCGTGTCAGGTGCCCGCCGTGCACTTTCCAAGGGAGATTTTTTACAGCCTTTGGTTTACTGTATAATAACTTTAAAGCCATTCGGAGTTTATCGGCGGAAAGGTGTGATATCGTGTCCAGGCAAGAAATTTTGGAAGAGCTTTGAGCTGCTAAAAACTAACGAACCAACAGATAAACGAGCGTAGCGGGATGGATACACTGGAATTGTTACAAGCAATAAATGCTGGGAAAGAACTCGAGGAGCGAATTTACATTGATCCGCATGTATGCTACGGTCAGCCGTGCATTAAAGGCACCAAGATTGTGGTGTGCCAGGTCCTGGAACTCCTGGAAACGGAGCTTGACGCGGACAAAATAATTCATGAGCATTATCCACAGCTTGATAAGCAAGACATCAAGGCCTGCCTGCACTATGCAGCCAGTTTGATACGTCGTGCCGTAATTGTCCCTTTTGAGAGGAGATGGCTCTTGACGGACAAACTCGGAGAACTAGCGTGGGGCAACAAAGTGTTGTATGTAACTGAAGAGTGAAGTGTGAAGGATGAAAGAGCGGGGATGCTAGAATTCGCGTACCGATAGAACCCAAGAGGAATTAAATCATTTCCTGTTCCGTGATTCCTGCTCCTCCCATTCAATCTTCACCCGCTCTTACGCGCTTAGTACTGCGTCCGGCATTTGGTAGACCGGGGCTGTACGAACAGGCTTCCCTGGATTTTTGAGCATTGTTTCAATGGCTTCTACCGAAAGCAGCGGCAACAGGGCCTTCACCGCATTCTGAGCACACCTCGGCCGGCACGTACTCCAAGTACGATCACTTCACTTTGGTACTTCACAACGTGAGTAATCCACGTCTGTTTGAATTATCGGGATAAGAATACAAAAAAGGCGAAAGACCTACCCTCGCCCTTTAACCAAACTTCAAATTATCTTGTCACTTTTCGTCGCAGTTCCTCGTTGATCCAAGGTTGCTTCCGGGCCTACTTTCCAGTGTTTTTACACGATGAAGCCGGCCGGCCGAACAGGACATAATGAATATCGCCATCGTGGGGCTTATTGAACCCATAGCCGAAGGCGCTGAACAGGTTCCCGGGGTTCGCAGTGGTCGCCGGCGCCTGCCGGATGGTCGAGAAGTCTCCGTAACGGTCCGTGCCGACTGCACTATCGGTCGTCTGGTATGTAACAAAATCCCCCCAGAAGCCGACAGAGTTATTTTCATAATTACCATTGCCGCCGGCCTCTAAAGAAAGACCGATTTCCCCGGTGCAGGCATTGGTAGCCAGCGCCGGATATGCATATGAGATATCATTGCTCCAGATCTGAACCTGCTGGAGTAAATTGAAGTTGTTGCTTCGGTCGAGTTCCACCATCTCGACGTGGGCGTTTGGAAAATTGCCGTCCGTCCCTGCTGTCCATGCGAACCAGAGGGCGTTTCCGGACCGGGTCGCGCCAATAATACCATTTCGTGGGAAGACCCCCGTAGTGAAGTTATAGGCCAGCCAATCCTTTCCATCCGGCGTGGTCGAGGTCGGGGCGTTATTCGCCCAGCTTGAAATTCCAACGTCGAGCCAGAAGTAGTTACTCGATCCTTCGGCCCATGAGAAAACTCGTAAGTTGTTGTTGCCGTCGTGGCCTGCCCAGAAAACTTCGTTCCCGGTGTCCTGCGTGAGGTGTTCGCCCCAAGTTACGCTGCTGGGGCCATTCGCGGGATTCGTCCATTCGACCGTGATAGTGCCGCCCGCCTTAATCCCGACCAACGATGTCCGTGCGACTTGGTAACCCTGAACGCAGCCTGCCGGGCACGGTATTCCCGCATCCCAGCTCATGTAGAGCTCGTTGTCTCCAACCGACAAATCGGGGTAATCGAAACCGGTGCCCTTTGGGTTGCCAAAAAACTGTGGTGTAAGAGTCCAATAAGTCCAGGCGGTGCCTTTGCTACTGATGATCTGCGCCGGGCTGGCCATCGCGAGGCGATACCCATTGCCCTGGAGCAACCAGATAAAGCGATCTATACTTGGTACATATTGGACGATCTGGTCGCAACAGTATCCGACCGCATCGTTAGGAAAAATCTTGGTCGGATCCAACTGCGTGAAATGAACCCCGTCCGTCGAATAAGACGCAATCCAGTTCGCCGTAACGAAGATAACGCCACCGGCGGTTACCGCGCCGCTCGGCTCAACCGCGCCAAGATCGAAGGGACTGCCGTTGACGGTTCCGGTTGTGCCGTTGGCGACTGTGCCGTTGGTGGTTCCGGATGTGAGCCCCAATCCGTTGTTGACTGCAAAAAAAACCGGTGGATCGTCGATTACCGCCGGGGTGATAATGGTTTGTGTTGGCGTCGGGACAAGCGGTACAACAGGGAGCACGCTCGGGACCCCGGGGGCTGCCGTGTTGACATCATTATCCATCATAACCGGCTGATGGTGGTACTTCCCACCCGCAACCTTAAGTGAATGTACATTTGTTGTGCTTACGGCTGCAGACCCGGGCGAAGCGGGTGCAAGAACCACATGGCCGGTGAGTGTGAACTTGTCGATGATTTTCGGGGATGCACCGAATATTTTATAGGTCCCCTTCACGGTTAGAGCATAGCTGCCACCCGTCGTGAATAATTCACCCGGGACGCTGGCGAAGTCGGCCTCAAGGACCCTTGAGTCTCTCTGCACAATCGTGCCAAAGCTAAACGGAAGGGATACGGGCAGCGTGAGCGTCCCGCCAGTGATCTCGATCACAGTTAGTGTCAGGTCTTCAACAATCGTCTTTCCGGTATTGATGATGGGAATGGCGGTAAAGAGCTCCGAGTTCTGCAACCGCAAAGTTGCCCCGGGCGTGCCAAGCGCCAACTGGGCGCCGCCGGCTTTCAAGGACGAGCCCACAATCCCAGCGAACGCAAAGACTACAACAAAGATAATCCTCTTCCTCATTTCTATCTCCTTTTCAAAGAAATACTATTGGTTTCTTCATAAATCGGCCTTGAAATGCGACTTCGTCTTCCGCTTGATGAGATTCGTGCTCTTTTGAGCCGGCGTCGCAACCATCTTTTGTATGAAGGTTACGAGAAGCTTAAATTGCAATAGGGTCTTCACACGATTTTAGTAGGAATTTGACCCCACTTATTTATGGGTGCAATAAAGTAAAAGAAACAGGACTGAGGACTGAGTTGAAGTGTCACCTCTCCACCCATTCACCTACTCACCTGCTCTGAATTCACTCTCCGCCCTGCCCTGCTCGCCACTTCCTGCTTCCTGCTTCACGCTCCCTGCTTCACGTTTAAATTTGGCCTTCTAAGAACGATAATCGACCCGTCACTCTTCGCCCTCCCCTGCTCCCCTGTCACTCTTCACTCTCCAAATGTTTCTCTCAAGTTAGCCGCATTTGAGCCCGACGGCGTCAGGCGCCCGCCGTGCGCTTTTCACGGGAGATTTTTTACAGCTTTTGGTTTATTGTATACCTATAAGACAATGTCACCCGATGGAACTGCGCTTCCTCTACGGCTTGCATGACTATGGGACGAAGAGAGCCAGGAATCGGCTTCAGAAGAGGAGAGCATATGATCGAAGTAACAGTGACCGTACCGGAAGAGGCTTTGCTGGCCCTAAAGATGGCGCCGGAAGGACTCGGAAACGAGTTGAAACTGGCGGCTGCCGTAAAGCTGTATGAGCTCGGGAAGTTGTCTTCAGGAGCTGCCGCAGCACTTGCCGGAATTCCCAAGCCGCTGTTTCTGAGTAAACTTGGGGACTACGGAGTCGTCACATTTCGTTTGAGTGAGGAGGAACTGGGTAGGGACCTTCAGAATGCCTGACGTGATCTGCAACACCTCACCCGTTCAATACCGTTTCAAATGGCATTTTCCAGTTTGACCTTACGAACTGTTAAGGCCAGGATGAGACTATGAAAGGGGTATTCACCACAAAGCCAGTTTCTTCCTACGACGACCTGCCGGAAACTCGCTACCATTTCCCCAAAACCTATCTCAATCAAGTTCAGCGGATTGTGGGCGACTGGATCATCTATTATGAGCCTCGTCGCAGTTCTGCCGAACCATCTTCAAGAGGTGGCCGTCAGGGTTATTTCGCCACCGCAAGGGTAGTCCGAGTTGAGCAGGATGCTCGGGTGGCAGGGTTGTATTATGCTTACGTTGACGAATATCTAGAGTTCGATGATATCGCGCCATTTTCCATCGGAGGCAAATACTTCGAAAGAGCGCTCAAGAAGGCTGACGGAACCACAAGCAAGGGTGCTTTCGGGCGAGCTGTACGGCTCATCAGTGATGAAGAGTACCAGCTAATTCTCGCCTCTGGATTTGCCCTTAAGCTGGAAGAGAAAGAGCTTATTCACGGTGATGGGTTGCTGGTGGAACAAGAGCAACAGATGCTTCGTTCCTCCCTTATAACGTCTCGATTGTTCAGAGATCGAGCCTTCGCTAAAAAAATTGCCTCGGCATACGACTTTACTTGCGCGATGACCGGGCTGAAGTTAATAAACGGAGGAGGCCGGCCCGAAATCGAAGCAGCCCACATTCGCCCAGTGGGAGCAGAGCATCACGGCCCCGATTCCATGCGCAATGGGCTTGCTCTCTCCCGCACCTTTCACTGGTTGTTCGATCGCGGCGTCATTTCCATTGCGGATGATTACAAGATCATCCTAGTGCAAAAATCGGTGCCGGATCAACTCAAGCGTCTGCTTCTTCCGGGAGGGAGGATCATGGTTCCGGATGATCCTCTGTCGAGACCCCATCAACAGTTTCTGCGCTATCATAGAGAACAGATCTATCAAGGGGCTGGTTGAGCCGGGAGCAATGAACCAGTGAATAGTGAGTAGTGAGTAGTGAATGGAGAAAGAAGCAGGTCGAAGCCCCTAAAGCTTTTTATCCGCAAATGCCCATTAAGCAGTGAACAGTGAGTGGCGAACAGTGAATGGGTTAAGAGCGGGCGAATAGGTGAATAGGTCAATAGGTGAATCGGAAGAGCAAAACTTTTCATCCACTGATGTTCGCAGATGCGCGCAGATGGTTATATGCAGACTCAAGAAAACCCTAACCCAACTCGCCATGAACCGCCATCGCGGCTCCTATAACGGCATAGGTCTGTTCATCTCCCTTTGAAATATCTGCGTCATCTGGCGGATACATTTTTGGTTGCCTCTTATTTGACATGGGGCCTGTGGGCGTCCACGTAAGCTTTGAGAACCGCTTGCACCCGCGCAATATGCCCTTTGCCGTGCGATTTGAAAAAGTCGATAATGTCCTGCTCAAGCCGCAGGTGCACGGATTGCTTCGGGGCCGGCAAAACCAGCCTGGCCCGTGTTCAATCGGGCTTCAAGACCGTCTCCTCTTCGTCCTCTGCAATCCGCCGTTCGAGTTCTTCGTCCGTCATGGCGTCCACTTTGGTCAAATCGGTGCGGCTACCCGCACGTTTGACTTTAAGCTCCGCCGCCGTATAGCTCCTGATATTTTTGTCTTTCTTCATGGCGCGCCCTCCTGAAGGAAATGACCCTGATAGCCTCGCTCCAGGTGGCACAAACTACCGTCACGTCACGCCCTTCAAAAGTCCCTAAGGCTAGAAATCTCTGTTCTTCGCCAAGGTAAGTCGAAGGCACCTCGGCGTGCGGGGCCTCGAAAACTACGGCAACATCGAGAAAATCGAGGCCGTGCTTTTCAAGGTTGGAAAGCCGCTTTAGTTCGTCCCATTCAAAGCGCGTAGTTTAATGTGAACAATGTGTGTCTACAGTCAAGGATTTAAAGCAGTGAAGAGTGAACTGGGAAGAGTGATGAGACATTTAAGAAGATGAAGCGAGAAGCAAGGAGCAGGAAGCAGAAAGCGATGAGGCAGTGAATAGTGAGTAGTGAATAGAGAGAAGGCGGGAACGAGGGGCAGTAAAGAATGAACGGGTAATCCTCTCCCTTTGAAACATCTGGGTTAGTCTGCGTAGTCTGCGGATTAATCATGTGAAAGGGCGGGGAGCGCGAAGCGAGGGGCGGTACTCAAAAGCTAAGCTGTCCATTCATCTGTCGTTGAAATATCTGCGACATCTGTGACATCTGCGGATTAAGGTTTTTCCATCAGTTTGAAAACACAAAAGCCCCCGGGAAGGTCTTTTCCCGTGGGGCTTTTGTGTGCTCAGGCGGAACGCCGCCGTGGAAGGCGGCGCTACCACCGATTCAAAGGTTCAATTCAAAACCTCTTAAGCGGCCACCATTTTTAAATCAGGAATTTGGGGACGCCTCTCAGAATCTTTTCCGTTTCGTTAACCATCGTCTGAACCAGGTCATTGACCTTAGGCATGTCGTTAATTCTCTGGGCAGCTTCGCCAGCCGCGATCAATGCTTTTTCCGCGTTACCTTCATAGACTGCCCGAATGGAGTCTATTTCATAATCGATCAGGGCCATGTCGATGGTGGTGTAGTCGTCAGGCGTACCCAGGTAGACGCCGGGAGATTTGGCCAGTGTGTTTTTGGCGTGCTCGATACTGCGGGGGGTCTTCAGCCAGCGGGCTGGTCCCACAAAGCCGCGAGCCACAAGGGTCCCTCTGTCTTGAGCGTCAACCACGCCCTGTTTCCAGATCTGATGGAAATCGCTTTCCTGCGTAGCCAGGAACCGGGTGCCCATCTGGGTGCCGTCTGCGCCAAGAACCAGGGCCGCCGCCAGCGTCTTGCCGCAGCAGAAGCCGCCGGCGCCGCACACGAGCGTATTGGCATCGGACACTGCTTCGACCACTGCGGGCAGCAGAATCATCGAATGGACCGGTTCCCACGATGTATGGAAGCCGCCTTCATGGCCCGAGGCAACGATCACGTCAACGCCCGCCTTCTTGCAACGCTGGGCGCCCTTAACGGAGGGAACCACATGCATCCAGGTGAAGCCGGCGCCCTTGATCTTGTCTTTCCAGCCAACGGGATCGCCAGCGGAGGTGAAGATTACTTTGAAGTGATTCTTAATATCAGGGTTCTTTTCCCGGACCTCGATGGCCTTATCGACCATGATGGTCGCCTGCTCCTTCATCTCCGCCGATACCATGACGTTGATGCCGAAGATGCCGCCCTGGTCTTTGGTCAGCCGATAGGTTCTTTTCAAAACCTTTTCCAGCACGGTGGCCATATCGTCATCCCGGTTCGCTTCTCCACTATCCACGAACGCATTGTAGACCCAAGGCTGGCTTTCCCTGCTGAAAAGACCGCTTGTGGAAAGCAGACCTAAAACGCCTGCATTGGCAGCAGCAACACAAAGGTTATTATTGCTGAAGGGGCCCATGCCCGCCTGGATAATAGGATACTTGATTCCGACCATGTCACAGAGTCTCGATTTGATCATTTTAAATTACTCCTTAGCTTGAGCTGAATTGATATTGCCCGCATGAACAGTTAATGATCATATGAGCATCTAAAACGTGTATTCGTACTATATACGGAGCCATGCGTATATTCAAGAATTTTTTCTCAAATGCGACACGAGGCGATGAAGCGCGAAGCGAGGGGCAAGAAGCGAGTGATGAATGATGAGTGATGAGTGATGAGGAGGGGCAAGGGGTAGGGAGCGAGGACTTCCCACTTCTTCCGGGTGTTTTTGTTTGACTCTGTGCATCGCGCAATGATAGCTTTCCTTGGGACAGGCTGAAGCCTACTTTAGGCTGAAGCAAGAGAGAGGCTAAAGGCTTTCAGGTAATGCCTAAGTCCCTTCAGCCTAAGCCCCTTCGGCCTAAACACCTCTATCGGAACCGGATATGGCAAAAAGTTTGTCTCTTAGCGGGTTATTCGAGGATACTAAATATCCCAAACTAGTCTTGGCCGTGGGAGCTATTTTGCTCCTTTTGCTCCAGTTAGGAATTTTTCTTGCCGTCTATAACCAGTCGGGTCTCAAATCCCGGGTCTGCATCCTGGACTCTACCGGAGCGAAGATCTATGAAAGCCCCGGCCCGGCTCTGAGTTCCTATGAAAAGATGGTGTTCGAGAACAACTTTGGTCCTCTTCGAGATTACACCACGCGGCTCGAATCCGAAGTCGCGCCGTTCAACTACCGATCCTGGATTCTACTGGCTGTCGGCATGCCCCTCGGCCTCATCCTGATGCTTTTCTTCATGGCCCAAGTCTGGCTCATTCTCCTCAACGGAAGCCCTAATGAGGAAGCCCCTGAGCAAACGGAGTTGCACAAAACGCGTTTCAGCACGTTCATGAGCGTATCGAAAAACTTTTCCGTTCTGGGTGTCGGGTTCACGATTGTCGCGACCATGCTTATTTTGTGGTTGATTCCGTCACTCATGAGCGATATGGCAAAATCCCTCTTTAACGCAGTAAAGGACTATCCGTGGTTCTTTACCGGAGTATGCGCATTCGTTGGATTATTGCTCGTCTGGGTGATTTACCTGCGGTACCGGCTCTCAAAGCAGATGCTCGAAAATCAGGTGGAAATCGAGAAGTACCGGATACAACAACAGCTTCTGGATCAAAATCCCGTTCCTCACCTGCTTACCGGCCGTTCGGAAACAGAAGAGACTCGGGATCAATTTATGCAAGGGGAACATTGAAAAATGTGGTTCGGCCGCTCGTCTAAAATAAAAAAAGAAGAGCAGGAACCCGAAGCCGTCAAACGCGGGGCGGATCGCGAACCCACGATAAATCAGGGCGTCTATTACCTCTACATGATCATCGGGCTCCAAGTCTTGTTCGTGTTCGGGATCATGGGGGTAATCATGCTCATCGGCAAGGTCATCTCGACCCCCGGATGGGTTTTCCTGATTATGTTCCTGCTCTTTGCAGCAAGCATGATCTATATATACAAGAAAGCAAAAAAGCAGCTCAAAAGAATGAGCGAATCGTTCAGCAAAGCGGACCGCAACTACGAAATCAGCATAATGGGCGGAATGCTCACTATGAGGATAGAACAAAACCCGAACGCTCCGAAGCTTCTAGATGCACCCCTTTCAGAGCCCGCCGAACCCGTCATCGATGCAGAAACGACTGAGGCCGCCCCAGGTCAAAAGCGTGTTCATCTGTCCTGAACCCAACCGTCGAGATGAACTGTTCCGCCGGATTTTTTCTTACCACTGTGTCTTTCAGCCAGTTGGAATCGTCCTTTCCGGGATGATCCACATTGAAGTGCAGCCCCCTGCTCTCTTTTCTCTTAACGGCGCACCGAATGATAAGTTCGGCCACCAAAGCGAGCCCCTGAAGTTCGGTCAGGTCGCTGTTCAGAGGAATTTTGGGCATATGCTCCCTTAATTCCATCCTTATCTGGCGGACGTGATTCAAGGCCAGGGCAAGCCGATTGTCGGTCCTCACGATGCCGACATAGTTCCACATCAGCCGCCTGATGCCATCCCAGTTATGCGCTATCATCACCATCTCATTGTTCGACGAATTCTGATGGGCGACTTTTGCCGAGCAGTCAGGTACGTCGGGAAAGACTTGGCTGCGCCACGACTGGATTAGTTCGGAACACTCCTCGGCCGCCACGTGCGCAAAAGCCATAGCTTCGAGCAGCGAATTGCTTGCAAGGCGGTTTGCTCCGTGCAACCCGGTACAGGCGCACTCGCCAAGAGCATAGAGGTTCCGGATCGTTGTCCGTCCCGAAAGATTGGTAACAATCCCCCCGCACATGTAATGGGCCGCAGGAACGACCGGAATAGGATCTTTGGTGATGTCGATGCCAAGGGACAGACATCTCTGGTAGATGTTGGGGAAACGCCCTTTGATGAATTCAGCGTCCTTGTAACTGATGTCCAGGAAAACGCAGTCATCTCCCGTGGTCTTCATTTCCGTGTCTATCGCGCGCGCCACAATATCGCGAAAGGCCAGGTCTTTCAGCGGATGATATTTCTCCATGAACGCCCGTCCATGGCGGTCGATCAGCCTGCCCCCTTCGCCGCGGACCGCTTCGGAGATCAGGAAGTTTTTAGCCGACGGATGATACAGGCAGGTAGGATGGAACTGAACGAATTCCAGGTTTGCCAGTTTTGCTCCCGCCCGATAGGCTATGGCGAGCCCGTCGCCGGTTGCCACGTCGGGATTGCTGGTATAAAGATAGACTTTCCCTGCCCCCCCGGTGCACAGAAGCACGGCATTTGCCACAAAGGTGTGAACCTGTTCTCCGGCAATATCGAAGACATATGCACCCCGGCACGTGTCCCGCTGGTAAAGATCCAAAGAGCCGGTCTTCATCGACTGATGCATGATCACCAAATCCAGCACCAGATGATTTTCGAAGATAACGATATTCGGGTCCGATTCGGCGGCAGCCATGAGGACTTTTTCAACGGCCTTGCCCGTCATGTCCTGGGCATGAAGAATCCGGTTGCGGCTGTGCCCCCCTTCCCTTCCCAGATCGAATGAGTCTGGATCGGCTCCCCGATTGAAGGCGACCCCCAGTTCCAGAAGATCCTTGATGCGGTCCGGGCCGGTTCTTACGACAAAATCCACCACTTCAGAATGACACAGCCCATCTCCCGCATTCAAGGTATCCTGGACGTGAAGGTCAAAAGAATCGTCCTGCCCGAACACGGATGCTATTCCGCCCTGTGCGTAATTCGTGTTGGTTTCAAGTTTGTCTTTTTTTGTTACAATTGCTACCGATCCGTTGCGCGCCGCTTTCAAGGCGAAGGTCAGACCAGCAATTCCGCTGCCGATGACGAGATAATCGAATTGATTTTTCATTGCGGATTCCTCATATTGAGATTGACGGGAGGATTCGAATATCTGAATTTCCCGTAATTCTTTGTATTTATTAGTATGAAAATGAATCTGCGGCAAGTAATGAATAGTGAGTAGTGAATAGTTAATGGGAGGAGAAAGAAGCGGAAAGCAGTTACATGATCAGTCATCAGCGGATGAATCTTTTTCCCGCTCATTTTGAGCATGCGCAACTTACACAATTTTGCGCACATAATCGGAAACCCCGTAAGGACCTCTAAATATATGAATAAGAAGACCGATAACGGAGCATGGGAAGCATTTGCCGTCCAAGTCCACGATCTCAAGGTAATCGCGCTCGATTGTGACGGGGTCCTTTTCGATTCACGAGAGGCCAATATTCACTTCTACAGCCACATAATGAAAATAATCGGGGGACCTCCCGTAAGGGCGGACCAGCATGAATTCATACATATGCACCCCGTTCGGGAGTCTCTGATCTACTTGACCGGCGGGGACGGTGCGGATTTCGACCGCGCCTTCGAGTATTTCAAGACCATAGATTTCGGCCCGTTCAATGACTACCTGAGCTGCGAACCCGGATTGGTCCCTTTTCTCAAACTTGCCAGAACCCATTTTCGGACCGCCCTGGCGACAAACCGCACCGTTTCCACGCTCGAACTTCTGCAGAAGTACAACCTGAGGGAGTATTTCGACCTCGTGCTATCCGCCTCGGACGTCAGCAACCCCAAGCCCCATCCCGAAATAATGGAGAGAATATTCACCGCATTCGGTGTGTTGCCTCATCATGTCCTCTATATCGGCGACTCCAGGGTGGACGAGGCTCTGGCGCTTGCCACAGGAATTCATTTCGTCAGCTACAAGAACTCTGCCTTGGAGGCTGACCTGCATATCAATCATTTTCAGGAACTCAACGGACTGTTCGCTGAGCGGGAAGGCGCAAAATCCACCACAGAGACACAGAGGACACGGAGGAGATTCGGGGGAAGCGGGAAGGCGGAAAAAGAGTGACGAGTGATGAGTGAGTTAACGCTGGGTAAATGGATGAATGCCCTCTGTGGCCTCTGTGTCTCTCCCTGTCCGGACCATGCCCCGGTGGATTTTTGAATGTCTGAGCCTTTCGCCAAACCGGCTGCCGGGCTGATCCTGCTCGGCACAGTGCATTCCGACCCGAAAGGGTTTGCCAGGACCAGCGCTTTCCTTGAACGGCACAGACCGGACCTCATACTGGTCGAAATCAGCCCTTTTGCGCTGCAATTTCGCAAAGAGCACTCATCCAAGCTTCGAAAGGTTTTTCTCGACCGGCTCAGGACCACTTCCAGGAAACTGCAAGTTGAGTTTCGCAGAACCGTAAAGCACGTCCAGATTACCGCAATTCTGCGCCAGATAGGCATTCCCTTCGAGTACAGGGCCTCAGCCGCATACGCAAAAAGAACCGGGACCGATCTCATTATGGTGGACTATTCCGACTTCAGCCGCCGATGGATCGAAACCTGGCAGGAGATGATTTCAGCAGAAAACATCGATCGGCTCCTCGAGCTCGATAGCGCCGGGCCGCCTGTTTCCTCCCTTTATGCCCGGGCTGCGAGAAGAATCAGCGCAGAGTCTTTGCAGCCCGACATTCGACCTGCCGATGCGTTCCGCTGGCAGGAGCGCGAAAGACAAATAGCCTCTGAAATCACCTCTTCCCTGGAACGATTCAATCCCATGCGGCCAATTTATATCGGCGGATGGTGGCATCTTTCCTGTGGTAAAAGCATAAAAACAGTTCGCGAACTTCTTGGAATAAAAGCAGCCTGCTGTCGGCTGCTCATATCCGCAAGCAAACAAGATCCGCTCTTTGCGGTGGATAATGGTGTTCAAAGGGCCCCAACCTATTGACTCGTTATCTGATAATAACTATTCTTGCCAATACCGCGCTGGAATTGACTTAGGAGGAACGAGCGCAGAGCAATCAAGGATAAACTCCGGCGCGGTTTCATCTCTTTTCTAATTTTAATGCAAAAATTTTTACGCAAAAAACCCCGAAACAGCACAATGCCGGAAAGCGAGATTATGTCTAATCCAGAAGAAATGTGGCGATGCCAGACAAATAACTGCGGGTATCTCTACGATCCAGACAGAGGTGACCGGAAGGGGAAAATACCCAAAGGGATCCAGTTTGAAGACCTTCCGGATTCCTGGAGGTGCCCCATTTGCGGCGGAACAAAAAAATGTTTTCGCCCGCTCGTTGGAGAAAGTTCCACGGAAGAAGTACGATGCGAACTGCCGACAACAAACTGAAAAGCTTGGTGAGCAAGGCCTCCACACCCCCGCGCCGCCAACGCCTAGCGCTCGGCAGTGTCACTTTTTGCACTGCCGAAATCCTGCGATATTGCCACTAAAATGGCATTAGTCCAAAGGAGGGACAATCATGCCGAAAGGGCTCGTAGTCTTTGCAACGAGAACCAATCAGACTCAAAAAATCGCTCAATTGATTGCCGAAGGAATGCGTTTCGAAGGATATGACATCGACGTTCTCAATGTGACCGCGGTCGACAAGGGGGGCATATCACTTAGCGACTACAACGCCGTTGTCCTCGGATCGGCCACTTATCATGGCGAGATGCTTCAATCTATGAAGACATTCCTGTTTCTCGCTGAAAAAGCAAACCTCGAGGGAAAAACCGGCGGCGCCTTTGGCTCTTTTGGATGGAGTGGAGAGGCGCCCGGGCGTATTTTCGACACTATGGCACATATTTTCAAGATGAATATGGTCCGGGAGCCACTGATGCTGAAAGCCGCAGACCTTGGAGGCGGGATCAAAATGGCTCAAGATTATGGGCGGGAAATAGCCAGGAAGGCGCTCGCGTCAACCTAGCGGATCGTCGAGAAAGGAAAGAATAGATGGCATGTGCAAAACCTACTGGTTCTCCAGCTATGTCAAAGATTAAAGAATGCGGTCTTCAGGTTACCCATCAGAGACTGGCCGTCTACGAGGCGCTATGTAAAACCGGGGCACACCCGACCGCCGAACAAGTTCACAAAGAGGTGACGAAGCGATTTCCCATGATATCCCTGGGAACAGTCTACAAGACCATTGAAAGATTACATGTCGTGGGACTGATAAAAAAGGTCAATCCAGTCAAAGAGGTTGGCCGATACGAGGCGAAGACCGACTTGCATCATCACATGATCTGTGAGAAGTGCCAGTCGATACATGATATCCATGAGCTTTCCGGGACGATCCCACTTCCCGAGAAGCCGGGGTTTAAGATTACACACCACCAGGTCATCTTTCACGGCTATTGTGAAAACTGTGCAAATGAATAGCGGACAGGCGGATTTATCTCCAAGTGGTCCCATATCGCCGTGAAGGGTTAGATTACAGGTCCGATAAATCAAGAAAGGAGTGCCGGGATGTATGCTCGCGATGTGACGCTTTATGCTTTGAGTACCTGCAGCCACTGCAAAAGCTGCAAGGAGTTCCTGAATGGCTGTGGTGTAAAGTACCACTGTATCGATGTGGATGAGTTGGAAGGAGAGGAAAGGCAGATCGTTATGGAGAAGATCAAGGAAATCAACCCAATCTGCGCTTTCCCAACACTCGTCATCGGCGATAAGGTCATCATAGGTTTCAGAGAAGATCAGATAAAAGAATGCCTCAACCTGTAGCATGCATCGCGCAGCGATGAGTAGTGGACCCTCACTATGATCGGGTTCGCGTTGAACCTCGGAGCCAGCGTGAGATGCTTCTGGTTCGGCGTCCGATCTTTTGTGAGGACGCACAGTGAGCAGAAAGAACTTTCAAAGACAAAATATTACATCTGCGACACGATCTCGCAAGCGGGAATGAAGATTTTTCCCAACTACCTGATTTTAAAGTTAATACCACTGGACCCCGGCCCCCGGACTATGCACTTCCGGGGCAGGCCCCGCCGGGGTGACGTCTATGATGCATCACCGCTCCGGACTCAGGATTTTTGGGACAGACTTCGCCGTGGTGATCGAAAAAAAGGTAAGCCTGCGCTGTCCGGTAAGCCGGCGAGAGGTTGAATGGGACAAGTTCTGCTATTTTGTTGAAAGGCTTGACAATGCTGAATGGCCCAAACAGCTTTAGGGCTGCTAAAGATAGAGCTGGTCTTTCGATACCTGAAATCACCGTTTAAGGAGGATACCATGAAGGTGAGAATCGACTACGGCCTGTGCATGGGCGACCGAAATTGCCACAAGGTTTGCCCTGAAGTTTTTGATTTTAACGAGGACCAGCTACAATCGATCGTTCGTGTCGATACCGTGCCCGCTCATCTTGAGGATAAAGTCAGACAGGCAGCCCAAGAATGTGCGCCGGGAGCCATCGACGTCGAGGAGTGATCTGTCCCGCATCGCTTCGCGATGAGTGAACAGTGGACAGAAAAAGCTTTCGCACCGCTCCCCGATGAGTGGATAGTGAACAGTGAGCAGAGGTACACCCGCATGGACCCAAGGGAAGCGCTCAGACAAGAGCATGGCGCGACCATGAAGATGCTTGCAGCTCTCCAGAGGATTATGGCGAAAGTTCCGGATTTAAAGGAGAGCGAGACAAAAGAACTCGAAGCGCTCATCGAATTTTTTGAGATTTATGTGGACCGGTATCACCACGGAAAAGAAGAACAGGTACTCTTCCCCGCGCTTTGCCGCACTCGAACCGCGCAAATCGATTCTCTCATCAACTCGCTCGTCGAAGACCACCGTGAGGCCCGCACGATCATGGAAAAGATAAAATCCAATGCAGTGACGCTTCATTCCAGCCCTGAGGCTGACCACCATAAATTCGTGGAAAGAGCAGATCGGTACGTGGACTTCGTCAGGAAGCACATCCGCAAAGAAAACTCGGAGTTACTTCCATTGATCGAAGAAAATCTTTCTGAGACCGAAAGGCTGCAGATGGCCGGACAGTTTTACGATCTGGAGAAGGCGACCCTGGGTTCGAGCGGACTGGAAGCATTTCTAGCCAGCGTGCAAAGACTTTCGCAGAAGCCATAGGCGTCAAAGAAGATCCACCTGGCCATGGACAGCTCAGGGAGAGGGCGCAGAGGTTTTACGTAACTCCAGAGTTAAAAAACTGGTTTGGTTTTGGACGGCATGTTACAGCATCGCCTCGCGATGAGTGAGCAGTGAGCAGTGAGCAGTGAGCAGTGAGCAGAAAAAGCTTCCCGCTTCAAAACCCACAAGGCAAGAGCAGTAGTTTAAAAATACGGTACTCTACTACTTTACCAGGAATTACTGCCAGACGATAATCTGTTCCAATCCACAATCCAACCGAAAGGAGATATGGTCATGGCCCTTTCAGAAAACGCAACAATGGTTGAGGAGGTTGTGCGGAACGTCAAGGAACAGAGTTGTGACGACCCGCACTTGGTCGTTTTGATGGCCGACGATGACGAGGACGATTACATCCTGGTTAAAATCGCCTTTGAAGCAAACAACATCGAAGTAGATCTGCGGTGGGTTCAAGACGGGCAGGAGGCTATGGATTACCTTCTGCACACGGGCAAATACCTGGCCCACGAGACTTCCCCGCGCCCCGACGTCATCCTGCTGGATGTTATCATGCCGGGGAAAGACGGTCTCGAAACATTGAAGGATATAAAGGGGCACCCATATCTGAGGAAAATTCCCGTAGTGCTGCTCACCTCATGGACGAAGCAGGATCATATGTCTTCCGGACTCAAGCTGGGAGCCGATTCTTTCATCATTAAACCCCATGGCCTCGACGAGATGATCAGGATCATGGGATCTCTTCACGAGTATTATTTCGGCATCGTTAAACTGCCCGAAAAGATATCTTGTTCAATTCCATTTGCCAGCCGGTGCAGAAGTTGTAATTCCTAGTCTTAGCAGTTATAGAGAAATCATTTTCCGGCCAATTCGGCTTCCAGTTTTTCCAAACTAGTCCTTGCGAAATCGATGTCCGGATCGAGTTCAAGAGCCATGCGGTAGAGCCGAACGGCTTCCTGCTTATGGCCCAGTTCTCTCAGGTTGGATCCGATATTGGCGTAATCTATTGCGGATCCGGGATCCAGTTCTATAACCCGTTCGAAAGCAGAGATCGATTCATTGTGTTTTTTCAGTTTGAAATAGCAGAACCCGCGCAGGTTGAAGATTTCTTTCAGTTCGGGGTTGGCCTTTTCGGCAAGGTCGAGCGCATCCAGAGCTTCTTCGTACCTCTCCAACTCTTTTAGGCAGGAGGCAATGTGCACATAGACGCTGCCGATTTCACCAGGGTCCGGGGATTGATCCAGAGCACCCCGGAGAAGCTGTAAGGCCGTCTCCGGGCGCCCGTTGAGTTCGAGGCTGTGGGCCAGAAAGAACGTTAGATCATAACGGGGCCCGAAGGTGGACAGGAGTCGCTCCATCTGCGGGACCATCTCGGCGTCGGCAAGTCCCCGCAGCATGGTTCGCGCCGCGTGCTGCGGAAAATCGGTGTTGCGGGTGTGATCGAGAAAGTGCGCCCCCGGGATGATCGTGTAAACTGCCGGGACCTGCAGTCGTGGATGCGTGACATTAATCACCAGGACTTGAAGGCCAATTTTTGCCAAAGCAGCCGTACACCTTTCGATTTCCACCCGAATGTTGTTGTCGTCGAGGTTCGGTAGGTCCTGGATGGAAACCTTTCCGTTGCTTTTCATCAAGTAGGCGGCTTCTTCCAAGTTGGCATACTTTGGAAGCGTGGGCCGATACGAAGTGTGGCTCTGGAAGTCTCCGGCGAGCTGGGCAATTTCCGTGAGCGCCCGGCAAAGAGATTTTTCGGGATTGGAGGTGGTGCCGGCCGTAAAGACGATCTCGCTTTTTTCCGGGAAGGTGGACGGGTCGTAGGCAAGCGCTCCCACGGTTGGGATCCCGGTATCGAGAGAGAAGTCTCGCAGAAACAACTCAATTCCTTTTGCCCGAAACTTGTTTACCAGTTCTATTGCAGCGGGGTCGCGAAGAGAATTTACATCAATTTCAGGGGTAACCAGCATATCGTTGCTAATGATCGAGCCGACGTGTCTTTCGACCACCTCGCACAGGGCCTGAAGTATTGCTTCTTCGAGAGTGTTTCCTGCGGCCGGTCCGTTATACTCGTTGATGGTGTAGAACCAGTCGATCGGAACCCACTGTTCCCTGCCGAGCGAAAGGTTGCAGGCCTTGACCCACCGGAGGGGCAGACCGTCGAGAAACTGCCGGCAAAGTTCCAGCGGTGTCTGAGAATCATACACCGATTTTTTCAAATCATCCGCCGAGACCGCAAAGTCGTCGAGGCCGCTGCGCAGGAAAGTTGGAAACGAGAATCGTTGAACGAATGCAAAGAAGCTAAACCGCTCCATCAGCTCCATCAGGGCGCTGGCTTCGGATTGCTGGGGGGTGGCGCCTTTGCCCATCTGTTTTTGGGTACCGGTGAACCGGATGGCGTCGTCACCGCAAAGACTTATATATATGGGGATGTCCAGTCTGCCGGAATCGATTCTCACAGTCCTTGCGAGAACATTCATATCCAGCCCTGCCAAACGTTGCCTCACCCATGAGATGGTCTGCTCGGGAGTCCTGGTTTTATCCTGATCGTGACTATACTTTTTGAAACTGTCCTTTATTTCAATATTAGAGTTCATTCAATTAACAACCACCTCATCTTCTTGTTCTTCGTTTCTGCGGATCAGTTCCAGAAGCATTGCGGCGGTTCGGGAGGTAGCGTAGATGCGGGGAATGCCTTTTATTTTCGTGAAATCCTGCAGATTCCTCGGCCGTTGGAGAGCAAGCCTGAGAAGCGTATCGTTCGTTAGAATCCTAAAGGGCGCGCGGTCGCGACGGCGAGCCTCTTTTTCGCGGAACAGATACAACGCCTTGAGGATGCGCTTTCCGGCAACATCCAGAGACTGCGCCCCGCAGATATGCAAAAAATCCCCGGGACGGAAATGCTTTTCCGTAATCTGCTGCAGGCATAGCTTTTCGAAGGCTTCGCGGGCGACCCCGAGGAGCTCTTTTTCATCGAGTTCTGCGACAAGCTTGTGCCTCAGCGGAATGAGAAAATGGGTATCGAAGCGGGCATATTCGATCTGTTCGTCTCTAAGAGGGCGTCTGCCCCAGTCATATCGCTGCCATTTCTTATTGAGACTAATGCCGAAGTGTTCGAGAAGAATCGGCGCAAGCCCCAGTTGTTTATATCCCAGCATTTTCGCGGCGACCGATGTATCGAAAACGTTGTGCACAGTGAATTTGAAATCGCGTTTGAGCCCTGCGATATCATTGGGAGCGGCGTGGAAGATTTTTTCTATGTGCGGATTGGAGACGATTTCCCCAAAGGCTTCGATATTTCCGACAGAAAACGGGTCGATTATGAAATCCTGTTGCTCGGTAGATATCTGAATGAGGCAAATTCGGTTAAAGTAGGCGTAAAAACTGTTTGACTCTGTGTCGATAGCAACGTGAGGGGATTTTTCGACGGTAGCTATAAGTCTCGAAAAATCATGCTGGTTTTCAATCAGAGCTGCATTATTCAATTTCATGATATAGGTTTTCCGCCCTTTTCTCCTGTGTTATCTTAAGGCGAGAAAGTGAGGCCGAATGAACGAACGCAAAGGCGAATGCCTCAAATCGATGCGCCGATCCGTCCGGCACAAACCCCACCATGGTTTCTATACCCCGTTTCAGGAGTTAGATCAACTCTTTAGACGAGCATTTTCATCCCAGCCGAAACATTTAGCCAACCGTGACCCATTCCTGGAAAAAAACGTGGTCTATCCTCACAGGATTAAAGACAAAGGCGATGAGGACTCCATTTTTCAAACGGCAATGGCCGACGTCAGCCCCCTGCCCGCCGGACACTGCGAAAAGGTCCCGCTCCAGCCTTGCGAGAAAAAATATCCGCGCTTTTTCGCCAGGGAGGAAATCGAAGCCTACGCTCAATTGGTAGACCTGGTGGCCGGTGATGGGCCCTTTGAGCTTTCGAGTTCAGATGAATACATCGACGGTGCTGTTCTGGGTATCTCGCCCGAGGTTTTGAAGAAGCTGCGAGAGGGCTATTTCAGCTACCTCGACTATCTCGACCTGCACGGACTCAACAGGCAGCAGGCTCGCGAAGAAGTAAGGGACTTCATCATGGAATGCTTTGCCGTCGGGCGCCGATGCGTACTGATAATTGCGGGAAGAGGCCTCAATTCGAAGGATAAGGAACCGGTACTCAAGAACAATTTACCCGCCTGGCTTACGCGCGCGCCGCTGAAAAGGGTGGTCCTGGCATTCGCCTCGGCTCGTCCCTATGACGGAGGCTGGGGCGCATTTTACGTGCTGCTGCGCAAAAATGAGAGCAAAGCCCCCGTGGTTACGCCGGCTCGATAACATTCTCATCCATCAGCCATTCAAGAGCCTGGCAAAGCGGCAGGCCTACTACATTCGTATAGGAGCCTTCGACAGATCTTACCAGAAAAGCCCCGATCCCCTGAATACCGTAGCCTCCCGCCTTGTCCATAGGCTCGGCCGTCCTGACGTATGCCTCTATTTCTTCCGCCGAGAGGTCCTTAAAGCGAACCTTGGTTGTAACCGATCCGCTCCTGCAGAGTTCCCCCCCCGGGCGGATAAGGCATATGCCCGTAATTACCTCGTGTACTCTGCCGCCAAGGGTATTGAGCATACGCACGGCCTGGGCGCAATCCGCCGGTTTTCCGAAGATACGGCCGTCGAGGACAACTATGGTGTCGGCTCCCAAAATCCATGAATCGGGGTGGAACGGAGAAATCGAATCGGCCTTGAGACAGGCCCATATCTCGGCAACTTCGGCAGGACTTTTCGCGGGTTCGGCCGATGCACCCGGCCAGACCGATTCGTCTATCCTGCTGGGATGCACTTCGAACTCAACCCCGACGGAGAGAAGCAAACTTTTCCTGCGCGGGGACTCAGAGGCGAGAATAAGGGGCCGGAGCGTCTTAAACATCGACTACGCCAGAGCCAGCATCCGGTCCAGGGCTAGGCTGGCGCCGGCCCTTATCTGTTCAGGCACTTCGACCACATTCATTTTGCCAAGATTTTCAAGGACCTGCAGCAGATTGCTCAGGTTTATCCTGAACATATTGGGACAGAGTGAATAATGCAGGTCGAGCACTTTCTTATCCGGATATTCCGCTGCCAAACGATGGATCAGGTTTATTTCCGTACCGATGACGATTGTCGAACCCGGAGGCGCCTCCCTTACGTATTTCACTATATAGCTGGTTGACCCGCACGCATCGGCCTGCGCCACCACCTCTCTGGTGCATTCAGGGTGCACGACTATTCTGGCCTCGGGAAACTCGGCGCGCATTTTTTTAATCTGATCAACCGTAAACCGGGTATGCACAAGGCAATAGCCGTCCCAGAGGATCATCCTGGCGCGTTTGAGCGCATCAGGGTCGTTTCCACCCAAAGTGTTACCGGGCGACCAGACAACCATCTCCTCAGGGGCTAATCCAAGATCGTGACCAACATTATGGCCAAGGTGCCGGTCGGGGAAGAACAAGATCTTCTCTTTTTGTCCGAAAGCCCACCTTACAGCTTTGTCCGCGTTGGACGAGGTACAGACGATACCGCCGCGATTGCCGCAAAATGATTTCAGTTCGGCGTCCGAATTCATATAGACAACCGGAGTGACCGCATCCTTCCCGGCAACCGATTGGAGTTGCTCCCAGGCCGATTCCACCGCTTGGGCTTCCGCCATTCCGGCCATCCAGCATCCAGCTTCCATATTTGGAATCTGAACTACCTGGCCAGGCTGCGCGAGAATCGCGGCACTTTCCGCCATGAAGTGCACTCCGCAAAAGACAATGTAGCGGCAATCCCGATCTTGTGCCGCTTTTCTGGACAGCTCGAATGAATCCCCAACAAAATCGCCCAGATCAACGATTTCCTTTCGCTGGTAATGGTGGGTCAGAATAATCAGTTGTTTGCCGAGTTTTTGTTTCAGTGCCTGGATTGTCTCGATTATCTCCACGTGGTTTAAATGAACTTTGTTCGTCTGCATGATCTCCTTACTCACCTCTGAATTCACTTCCAGGGATTAAAATTTTTAAGATACCCGCCTGCGTCATCCCATGCAAATACATAAACCTGAAAAATGTGGGGGCTGTGCCCCCGCACCACCTCCGCCTCTGGTCATGGACAGACCGGGGATAGCTTCAAGATATGGGGGCGCAGTGGAAATTTCATGCTTCATTCTACAGGACCAGCGGCGTCAACCCTGGCGATGTTGTCCCCACAGCAAATGAGACCCCCTTCGATAACCCTGGCAAAAACGCCCTCGCGCGGCATGATGCAGTCTCCAGCCTGATAGTAGATCGCGCATTTCTTCAGGCATTCCTTGCCAATTTGAGTGATTTCCACAAGGACCGACTTGCCCAGCCTGAACCGGGTGCCGACCGGCATATGAACCCAGTCGATTCCTTCGGTTGCAACGTTTTCGGCAAAATCTCCGAAGCCGACTGAGAGCCCGGCGGCTTTAGCCTTCTCGATGCTCTCCATTGCAAGAAAACTGATTTGCCGGTGCCAATCGCCCGCATGCGCATCGCCCTGGATGCCATGTTCCGTAACCAGCAGCGCCTGTTCGACAGGTTCCTTCCGAGTGCCTTTTTTTTTGCTGACCGCAATCGATCTAATCTTCATTCCAGATTACCCACCTCCTCCTCATGACTTTACCCAGACCATGGCGATTATAGCTTGCATTCTTTTGCATCAACCTGAGCAGCCGACCTATTCATAAGATCTCTGAAAGTGATCGTGTCAAGCCTTTCGCGAATTGCCTCGGTCGCCTCCATCCAAAGAATTCTGGTAACGCAGTGGCTGGAACGGTCGCACTCTTCCGGATTTTGAGTACACCTGGTAAGCTTCAGGCCGCCTTCCAGAAGTCCCACGATCTCTCCCACGGTAATCTTTTCGGGAGGTTTAGTCAGCATGTGCCCGCCTTTGGGGCCGCGAACGCTCGCAACGTAATCCGCCTTTTTTAAAGAGATTATAATTTGTTCGAGGTACTTTATCCCTACACCCTGCCTTTTGGCAACAGACCCGAGCCAACAGGCCCTTCAGTTGCGTGAAGGGCCAAATCGAGCATAAGTCTGACTCCATACCGGCTTCGGGTGGACAGCTTCATATCAGCTCCAAGGCGCGTGAAGAAAAAATTATTTCCAGCATTTTGGTATAGTATATTTCTAATACATTCGGGGTCAAGAAATAAACGGGGTGGCCGAAACAGGATGTAACGCCGCAAGCTCGGGGGGTGGGAGGTTCGAAAAAAAAACTTGGACTTTTGGGCGGCAATGTTATTTTTACCTGACCTAAGAGAAAGGAACGATCATGCATTCAAGAACTCTTGTACTGAGATTCCCGAAGGAAATCGTCGATAAACCCATAATGAGCAATCTGGCGCGGGACTATGACCTGGCTTTCAATATCCTGAAGGCTCAGATCTTTCCTCGAAAAGAGGGAATGCTGGTAATGGAACTGCGAGGCAGCGCCGATAATTTTGAAAAAGGGCTCCGGTATCTGGAACAGGTGGGCGTCCAGGTGGAACCGGTCGGACAGGGAATTCGACGCGACGAGGAAAGATGCTACCAGTGCGGGTCCTGTACGGCTGTCTGCCCGACCGGGGCTCTGCACGTGAAGAGACCTCAGATGGAAGTCGAATTTGAATCCGAGCGGTGCAGCGCTTGCGAGCTATGCGTTAAGAGCTGCCCGGTCAGGGCCATGATCGTTACTTTCGATAAAGAGCTTGCCTAAGAGGGCGGTGGGGCGGTGGGACCGCCAGCCAGATTTGCCGCTACCTTCGGTGGCGGCCTGATCTCTAATTAGGTGCGCCTCCGCGCTAAAATCCCCCATGAACCCTCACTTCGCTCGGATTCGCGTTGATATTTCCGGCCGATGCTAAACGCTTCAAGTTCGAGTCCGATCTTTTGTGAGGACGCACCCTCACTTCGCTCGGATTCGCGTTGACATTTCCGGCCGATGCTAAACGCTTCAAGCTCCCCCCCTTTAGAAAAGGGGGGAGCTTGATTTCCTTGCCAAGACGAAAAATGCCTTTCTTTTATGTCAAAAATCCAAATCGAAATCTGCCAGTGACTTATAAGGTGAGATTCTCCTACGTTCATCCGGGTTTCCGGATGGACACTAACTATTATCACGTAGAATTCTTCACCCTTCATTCGGTCTTTGCGGATTCGCACTAGCCAGCAATCCTGCCATGTCTTAATTTTACGGAATATTTGCTCAAGTTTCGGAAATAGGCTCCAAACCGGAATGGAGATCGAAATGCATGAAAAAAAACGTTCCCATAGTACTTCAAAAGAGACAAGGCATGCCCCCGTGGAATTTGCGGACCGATCCGAGGGGAGGGCAAAAATTGAACTAGTGCTCAAAGCGGATACGATGGGAAGCGTTGAAGCCATTTCAGCTCTGCTTGCCAATCTGAAGCTGCCCGATGCGGAAGTGCACGTTATTCAATCCGGCGTGGGGAACATAACCAAACAAGACCTGCTGATGGCTTTGACCGGGACCAAGCTTGTCATCGGCTTCAACGTGGGTGTCACTCCGAAACTGGAACAGTGGTTAAAAGAACACGGGGTCGAGGTACGCCTCTATGACGTAATCTACAGGTTGGCTGAAGACGTCAAAGCCATTGTCCAGAATCTGTCTCCGGTCGAGACCGAAGAGAGGGTCATCGGAAAATGCGAGGTGATCGCCACCTTCAAATCGAAAAAAGGAGGCGTTATTCTAGGCTGCGAGGTCGTTGAAGGCACGGTTCAAACCGGAAAGCATTTTCGGGTGGTAACGGCGATGGGACCGGTTCACAGCGCCAGGATCGAATCGCTCCAAATCGAGAAGCAGCAGGTGAAGGAAGCCAGAATGGGGCAGCAGGTAGGCGTACAGGTCTCAGGCTTAAGCCTGGGTAAGGTCGGCGATTTCATCGAGTGCTACGATGAAATCATTCCTAAAGTTGCGAGATGGTCGCCCAGGGGCAGTATCATACATATGGGATCTTCATGAGAGACGCCTGGCGACATTGGGATACGTGTATCCGCCTTTTTGCGCGTTGGCGCGGCATGAATGTCTGAGACAATCGACTTTTCTTGACAGGGAGCGAACAAGTGGCAAAACCGGTAACAGTCAGGATAGCTGAAAATATTGCGTCTGTAATGCTGAACAGACCTCACGCTTACAACGCGTTCGATCTTGAATTAATAGACTGCCTGGCGCAAAATTTGATCAGCCTTGCAGCAGATCGAAATATCCGAGCTGTCATCCTCTCCGGAGAGGGCAAAGCTTTCTGTGCAGGCGGAGACCTAAAGCATGTCCTTTCATTGCCGCAAGGGCCAGCCGCTGGTTTTCACGAGCTGGCCGCCCGTTTTCACCAAGCTGTTCTAGAGATTCGCCGGATGCCAAAACCCGTTATCGCCGCAATTAACGGAGCCGCTGCCGGTGGGGGCTTTTCGCTGGCGCTGGTATGCGATTTCAGGGTAATGGCTAAATCCGCACTTTTGCGGCAGGCATACACATCCAACGGACTGTGCATTGACGGCGGCGGGTCGTTTACGTTGCCCAGGCTGGTGGGGCTGGGCCGCGCGATGGAGATAATGGCATTTGACCGGCCGATTTCTTCGGAACAGGCCCTGGCCTGGGGGTTGGTAACCAAGGTCGTAAAGGATGAAGATGTCATCGAAGAGGCAACCCAAATGGCTCGTGAGCTTGCAAGAGGTTCTTCAGCTTCTTTCGGATGGTCCAAAAGGCTGCTCACGGACTCCTTTGATTCTTCATTCGAAACTCAAATCGAACGGGAGCGTGATGGCCTTAGTGCCTGCTCTGAAACAGCCGAAGGAACGGAGGGACTGAGAGCGTTTTCGGAAAAACGCAAGCCGGTGTTCACATCCCGATAGACCTTATTTGAAGGGCAGTATGAGATGGCGTACAGATCGTGTTTCTGAAGGGAGACCAGGCAAAAAGGCGGGACCTAACCCAATTTAACGTTCACCGGTGAAATCATAGATCAGAAATGTCGTTGTGCGGGCAACGGGCTGTCTAGTCCTGAGATACCGCATGGCGATCAGGTCTGATTCTGCAACGTGCCGCCCCTTTTTAGGATTCTCGATGATGTAGCCGCCATAGAGGTTCGTAGTGCCGACAGCCAAATAGCTCCCACGAAACCTTGAAATAAAATCATCGGGCCCATGGAAGTTACTCTCGCTCATCGAAACCAGATGGAAAGGTCCCTTTAGCAGATCCGGATCAGAGCCGAAATACCAGACATTCAGGTTCTCGACGCCATTTCGCTGCTGCCAGTCTCTGAGTTCTCTGCTCCCTTGGCCCCAGTCATAGTTGGAATCGCTCAACAATTTGTAACCTTCTGCGGTGCCGCCCCACAGCTCGTTGACATAACAGAGCGCATTGGGCCAAACAATGACCGATGCAGCCGCAGTCCAAATCACACAGCAAGCTACAGCCCCTGCAGCCAAATATCTTCGCCAACCCGATTCCGTCGCAGCGATCATGTTAGCCGCAGCACCAGCAGAACCTACGATAAAAAAACCGATCAGCGGCAAAACCAACCGGATGCCAAGTTGCACCCTGAAGGTGACACTGAAAAGAATCAGCACCGCTGTTATCGCGGTCACCCAATTCCACAGCGCTCTTGGCCTTATAATAACAACAAGCAACGGCAAGGCCAGCAGAGACGCCGTCAACTTCATTGTCAACGCGACAGGAAAGTAGTACCACAAGGCGCGAGGGTCAGTCCGGCCGGCAATGAAGACACCCTGTCCGATATTGTTGTGTTTGATCTGATAAGCGACTGCTTGCGCGCCATTGCTAAAAATCCGCAAATGGTCCGCCACGTAGACCATAATTGACGCCATGGGTCCAGGAGGCAGTGCCGACGCCCATGCTACAAAACCGGGCTCGGGGCGCCAATCGCTACCGCAGTAGATGAGCATCAGGAGAAATCCCAAACCAAAGATCTGCTTTAAGTCGCTGCGAAACGGACCAAGTTCTGCGTTGAGCCGCCTAAACAATTGCCCTGCCCCGCCGTTTGCCTGGACAGCGAATGCCCGTTTGCGCGCCAAGCGGTCCAATTCGATCACCAATAAGCATAACGGGCCCAGCATCAACGCCGAGGCTTTAGCCAGCAGGGCCAGCCCGAACAAGAGGGAGGGAAGACCCACACGCAACCACCACCCGGATGTGCGTCCCTCACGGAAGTGGTATACCAGCGCGAGCATGCAGGCAGTGATCGCCACATCGGTTGTTGCCAGGCTTGCGTGGGCCAGCAGGGACGGTTCACAGGCAAGCATCGCCACAGCCAGCCGCCCTCCCCAAAGCCCCGCGATGCTCCTTCCCACCCTCCAGCCGTAAAACAGCACCATCCACCAAAACACCAGAGTCCCAGCGCGCGCCACGGGCAGCATCCGGCGGATTTCCGAGAACAGGTCAAAATGCCGGCCTCGCAACAACTCCCAAACGTAGAGCGGCAATGTCGTCACATCGACCGGCAAAGGCATCGTGCCAATTTTGGTCAACCCCCCGCTGCCGCCAAGATGCCAGCCACTAAGGCCTTGAAGCAGATAGGTGGGTTCGTCGCAGGTCGCACCTGTGTGAGCGCCAGCAAGCACGCAGTAGGCCGACGAGACAAAGCCGAAGACGATGAGCCAAGGCAAGTCGCGAACCCATACGTGCTTGTATTCATGCTGCATATGTTACATTTCCCGAAAAGAAGAATTAAAGACCCTTTAAAATGAACAAGTGAAAAACCGTTCCCCTCTCTTTGCCCCGCTCCACCCGTACCCTCCCTTTATGCATCTCGACTATTTCTTTTACGATCGCCAGTCCCAGGCCCGTACCCTCGATCTCATCGGCTGCGCACTGCCGGTGAAACAGTTGGAATATCTCCCTGCCGTCATCAGCCTGAATACCGGCCCCATCGTCTTTTACCATAAAATTATGGAAATTTCCGGCTTGCTCATACCCGATTTCAATCGTCGTGAGCCCGTCGCCTCCATATTTGACGGCATTATCGATCAGATTTCTGAAAACCCTGAGCATTGAAATCTTATCTGCACGCACAAGCGGAACCCCTTTGGGCTCAAGCAACTCTATACGCCGCACTGTCAGTCTAGCCGAAAACTCGTCCCTCAGCATGTGAAAGACCTCAGCCATATCTGTCTCTTCGATCTTTAGCGGGGTTTCCTTTGCGGCGATAAACATATTGATTGCATCAACCAGGGAGGCCACATGCTCCGATGCCTTCATTATCTGGTAACAAAAGCCTGCGCCTTTCTCACCGAGGGTCCCTGCGAAGTTTTTCTGCAGCAGTGCGGCAAGCCCGTAAATTCCGATCGAGGGACTCTTCAGATCATGTGCAACAGAGTACGCAAATATCTTAAGCTTTTCGGAGCTCATTCGGAGCTCTTCGGCAATCCTGCTTCGCTCGGCGACTTCCTGCCGCAGGTTTAGGTTCGCCTCCGCCAGATCAGCGGTTCTTCTCTGTACGCGCGCCTCGAGTTCGTCATTCACTCTTTGCAGCGCTTCTTCAGCTTGTTTGCGCTCAGTTATGTCGAGCAGCACACCTACCAACCCTGCGACATTGGCTTCGGAATCCGTAAAAATTCCCTTTGTTATGATGACGTCACGCTTTTGTCCATCCGGATAAGTCACCCTTGTTTCGTATATCTTTTCCCCGGGCCGCTCGAAAAGCTCCGCATCATGCTGCTCATACTTAGGTGCAAGCTCCGGAAAGATGTCAGAGGCGGATTTTCCGATGATCTCGCCCCTGTCCAATCCGACGCGCCGCTCGAAAGCTTTATTGCACCCCAGGTACTTTCCATCCTTATTCTTGAAAAAGATCGCGTTGGGAATGGTGTCAATCAATATCTGCAGGAACTGAAGCTGATCCCGTAGAATCTTCTCCACCTCACGGCAGATTTCCGCCACCGACTCCAGTTCCGAGACTCTGGAGCGCAGCCTCTTAAGTTCGGCCTCCAATTCCACTTCTCGATTTTCATTCCACATCCAGGATTCTCCCGGGGCGGTGGGACCGCCAGCCAACTTCACCGCTGCCTTCGGCGGTGGCAGCAGAAGAGGCTTCGGCGGGCTCGATCGCCGAGATCAAATTATGTACGCCTGCGCGCAACTCCTCGATTTCCTTGCCAAGGCGAAAATGCCTCTTTCCCGAATTGGAAACCGTTAGTGCCTCATAAATCGATGCGCAATTACCGCCCGGAATTAAACCTTTCTTCGCGGCGCCGGTCAATACCATACGAGTGACAGCAAGAGGGTCGGGCATAAAACGCGGGACTTGTCCAACCGGTAACTCAGGCTAAAATTATTTCATGTTGTGCCTGAGTCATCTTGTGATTGACTGAGCATGCTGCATCACATATTCTGTATAATCCGACGCATTTTCGGTCTATCCGTCGGGGGAGCGAGCAGTCTGGCCAACAGTGTGGGCTAATCAGCCCAAGGGAAATCTCTGAACGCAAAAAAGCGAGCGCAGGATCGGCAGGCAACGCAGAGTTTTTTTAATCATGAGAATCGCACACCGGATGGAGAAAAGAGATGAAAAAGAGGGGACACATCAATTTTTTTCAAATTATTATCTGCACATTCATTCTTTTGCAGTCTAGCGGACCTTTTTATACCGCCTCTGCGGAACAATTTCCGCCTGCGAAATTCACCCTTCCCGCCCCCGATTCTGCGCCTGCGCAGAAATATCTCGGTCTGAAAGCGATGGAGCCGTTTAAAGTCAGTGATATAAAAGCGAAGCTGGTGGTTATCGAGTTCATGAGCGCGCTTTGCCCGCACTGCCATGTCAACGCCCCCATAATGAACAATATTTACAAGACGATCCAAGGTGACTCAAGTCTGGCCGATGTGAAGGTGATAGCTATAGCGATGGACAATCAAAAAGCCGAAGTGGAAGCCTACAAGATAAAGTTCAAGACTCCCTTTCCGATCCTGCTTGACGAAGATATGTCAATTTCAGGATCTATGGAAGGTGTGCCTACGCCCACTACCATGATCGTTTCAACTGAAGACGGGACAGTTCTCTACAGCCACACGGGCGTCATTCAGGACCCTGACAAGTTCATAAAGCAGTTGCAGACACTGCACAAAAAGAAATAGCGATGGCAATGACCGATGCCGAACTTGAAAATAGAATAATTTTGCTGAAGAGCATTATTTTTCGGGATTTACCCTCTGAAGAACTCGACAAGCTTGCCCGAACGGTAAAGAGCAGGGTTGCGCGGCCGAACGAGATCATTTTCAACGAGGGAGACCCGCCGGACGCTTTCTATATCATCGGTTCGGGTAGAGTCAGGACTTACGTAAAACATAAAGACAGGATCGAGAGGGAACTCGCAGTGCGCGGACCAGGCGAGCACTTCGGCGAAGTGGCTCTTCTGGCGGGCGACACGCGCACAGCCAATGCAGAAAGTCTGGTCGAAACACAACTCGTCGTGCTTTCGAAGGAGCAATTTGACAGCCTCCTGCGCGATCACCCGGACCTTTCGAGAAACTTCGTACGGGAAATGCGCGGCTGGCTTCTCAAAGACCAGGAAATCATCGAGGAAGAAGCCAATGCGGTAATCAGGGCTTCCCGGGTGTACTGGTTCGATTTTGTGCTTGTCCTCGGGGTAAGCGTGCTCCTGGCGATAACCTTTAACTTCTCAAATCCTTACGGAATTCCACTTATCCCCGAGCGCCCCGAGGCGGTTCCTTCGATCAGCGCCTCTGCGGCAATGCAAGATTACCGGCAGGGACAAACACTAATTGTCGACGCCATGCCCAACAATTTCTACCAGAACGCGCACATACAGGGCGCAGTCAACATGCCCATGGCTCTTTTCGATATCGTCTACCTGATGAGTTTTTCCGAAGAGAAGAAGGACAAAGAGATAGTGGTTTACGGCAACACTATAAGCAGGCCGTATGATCTGGAAATTGCAGATAAACTGCTGCTCCGGGGATATAAGGATGTGAAAGTTTTGGAAGGTGGCCTACGGGCTTGGGAGGCCAACGGTTATCCTGTCGAGCAAAAGGTTTCGAGACGATGATCCCGGCTTTTATTAAACGAATGATAAAGAGTGAATATCTCGCATTTGTGTTAAGGATTTACCTGGGCTATTTCTTTATCTACGCAAGTTTGAGCAAGATACCGTATCCTGCCCAGTTCGCAGAAGCAATAGCACAATACCGGCTGATTCCATACATGTTGCTCAACCTGGGAGCTGTCATACTGCCGTGGATCGAACTCATCACCGGCCTTTTTTTGATCATCGGTTTCAAGTCCCGCTCATCCACAATACTGATCGGACTGCTTCTGATAATGTTCGATGTAATGATCCTGATCAACATGTACCAGGGAGCGCCGATCACCTGCGGGTGCTACGATGTTGTGGGAGAGCCGATCGGCTGGAAAAAAGTCCTCGAAAATGTGCTAATGCTGGTTTTCTCAGTCCAGATCTACTATTCTGACAAACCAGAGCTTTTGAATAGATTGAAATCGATCGTCGGCACCGGGAGCCGAATTACGTCCTCTCAAATGTGACGGTTTATCGTGATGCGTATAAAGATACAATATTCAGTTTTTTTGCATTTGCTTCTATTATGCCTCCTTGCCGCCGCCATGGCAGGTTGCGGTCCATCAACTGCGCACGTTGGGACCTATATTGCCCAGGTCAAAGCTTTGCATCACCATGAAACGACCCTGGAATTGAAAGAAACCGGAGTCGGGGCATGGAGGGTTGGAGACGACGAGGTGGCTTTTTCCTGGTATGTAAAGGGCAACGAACTTAGGCTCAACACCAAGAGCGGGGGAGTGATCGTTGGAAGCCTTGAGAATGGAGTAATTCACGTAACTTTGCCAGGGTCGGAGGACCTTTTCTTCAAAAAAGCCAAATAAGATGCGTTTGCCCGTTCAAAAACATGGTCCGAAGCCCCCGGCTTGCACAAAGCTCCCGTACAGTCCTTTGTTCAACATACTTTTTGCCTGACACTATCCGGCAAGGATCTAAACTCGGAAGAACTCTCATGATTTCATCAGCTTTGTTCTTTTTCGGTATAACCTTGATATACACGGGCCTGCTCGCCTTGGGGCAGCACCCGGCCACGGGGCTTGCAGTCGCTTTTATAGGTCTCATTCTAATCGTCAAACCCGTACTGCACGCAGTAAGCTACTGCCGGACCAATTTTGGCGGAAGTCCACGGCCTCAGGTAAGAAAGATCGAACGAAAAGCCAAGACGCGAAAAGTTCACCTTAAAATAGTGAAGCCAGAGGACGATAGACCGACAATTCATTGAGCGGTGGCGGGGAAGATTTTGACAGGATTTAAGAATCTCCAATTTATAGATTCAGGTTTATAGATTCGGGGATTGTAAGGCCGGAAGCAGGAAGCAGGTAACAGGTTCTATCCCTCAGCTTTTCCAGAATCCGCCTATGCCGCCGCTAGGACTTTAGTTGAACAATACCCAGCCTGAATGTAATGATAATTATTTCCGATGACTTTCCGGGCTCCGTCTAAGTCGGCCGCAGTGCCAAGGATAATTTCCTGCGCGCAAGGGAACAGCTCCACAGGCGCTCAAATAAGCAGGTATGTCATTGAATTTATTAAAAGCCTATTTACATGTCATCGTCACCCAGGCGCGTCCTCACAAAAGATCGGACGCGAACTGGGGCACTCACAAAAAATCGTGCCCGGACTCGAAGCATTGGCCAGCCGTTACGATGCTAAGCCCGGACCTGAGCGAAGTGAGGGTCCAGCATTTAACGCTGGCTCGGAGGTTTAACGCAAATCCGAACGAAGTGAGGGTTCAAACCAGGGTCCAGTGATATTATCTATTGATATTACCATAAAAATCAAAGGCTTTGGATTCCGGCCCCCGGACTAGACACCTCCGGGGCGGGTATTGCCAGAATGACGCGCTGTTTCCTTGTAGCTGCTCGTCTTTATTTGAGCCCCTGTAGGGACTAGCCCTTGGAAGGTATAAGAACAGTGGCTGACTCGAATGCCTTAGACCGACGCCGGATCGTGGGAGGTTTGGCCCTCGGCGGAGCGCAACTGAAAATGAGCATCTTTTTACAATAAGGTGAAGCATGTATTTCGGGCTCAGAGACACTGTATTGCGGCGTTGCAATTCGCACTTTATCGAATATTACAGCTACTTACTTGATAATTACACAGGAAATATATATCTATTGAATCTGTACCACCGTGATTAGAATTACCTTGCAAGGCGATGTACCATTGAAACTGAAATTGGAAAGAGGTTACGTATATATGATTCGATCGTTACAGCTCACTCTCACTTTCCCGTTAGAGAAGGACAGCAGTTGAAATTTGATTTTCAGAGGATATCAGTTCGGTTTTTTCGATTGGTGCTTGTGGTTAATCGGGGTCTTACCGGTTTCGAGGTTTTTGCGCGATTGGAAAGGGTCCCTGGCATTCTGATGGAGTTCGGGAGCAATAAAGTGTAGACAAAAATTCCAGTTTGAATGTCTATTGGTAAGAACCCGAAATTGTTTGAACATTCTGAGAGAGGTGAACTCATGACCACCAAGAAAGATGAGTTTTTAAAGTCAATGGAAATGCTGATCCGAAAAAGCGGGTCAGAAGGCACCATGTGGGAAGGAACCATGAAAGATTATCTCGAATTGGTTGCGGAGAACCAGAAAATAGCTCAATCCGCTCCAGCTCGAATATACGACATGATTGCTTCGAAGGGCACAACCGAACTATTAGAATCTGAAAAACTTCCCCATTACGAAGACTTGGTAAACTACAATTTTTTTTCGAGTGAGATTTTCGGAATCGAGGAGTCCATCCATGACCTGGTGCGATTCTTCAGGGCTGGCGCCAACCGTACCGAGACGGGCAAACGTATACTGATACTTGTAGGCCCTGTCTCGTCCGGAAAGTCTACCATTGCTACCCTGCTGCGGTCAGGACTCGAGCGGGTGGAAACCCCGATTTACGCCATCAAGAACTGCCCAATCCACGAGGACCCTCTCCATCTCATTCCCCGCTCGCTTCGGCCCGAGTTTGAACAACTGCTGGGGATCAAGATAGACGGGGATCTTTGTCCGGTGTGCAAATGCAAGTTGGAGGAAGACTCTCAATGCCGTGACCAGGTCGGCCAATTTACATGGGAAAACATGCCGGTCGTACGGATTCAGCTCAGCGAGCGCAACCGCGTCGGCATCGGCACGTTTCAGCCCTCCGACCCCAAGAACCAGGACATCTCTGAGTTGATTGGCCACGTCGACCTCGGAAAGATAACGAAGTATGGCGAAGCGCATCCGCTCGGATACAAGTTTGACGGAGAGATCGAGGTTGCGAACAGAGGGTTGATCGAGTACATCGAAATTCTAAAATGCGACATCAAATTTCATTATGTCCTGATCACGGTTGCACAGGAGCAATTGATCAAAGCCCCCGGGTTCCCCCAGATTTATATCGATACTGTAATCCTCAGCCATACGAACCAGACCGAGTTCGACAAGTTCAAGTCCAACAAAGAAAATGAAGCTTTGCACGATAGAATGTACCCGATATTTGTTCCCTACAATCTGCGAATCAGGGACGAAGTCGCGATTTATCAAAAGCTGACCGAAAGAAGCGAGTTCCACAATAAGGTACATATCGCCCCGCACACTTTAGAAACGGCTGCCATGTTCGCCGTGCTGACGCGCCTTATTTCTTCCAACCTTTGTTCCGAGCAGACAAGAAAGGCAAAGTATTATGACGGTCAAGTCATAATGGAGAAGGAGAAAGACCCGGTAGATGTCAAAAAACTGCGTATGGAGGGCCGGGAAAAAGGCGAGGGCATGAGCGGGATAAGTCCAAGGTTTGTGATGAATGCTCTGAATATTGCTCTCGGGGCCTCTATGGAAGCAAGCGGCTGCATAAACCCGGTAGATATCATCCGCGCCCTCAATCACCAGTTCGAACACCATATCGGCTTTTCGGAAGAAGAAAAGACGCGGTACCTGGAACTCCTCAAGGGTGAAAAAGGGAGCGCACTCTCAGAGTTCCGCGCCGACGCAAGGCGCGAGGTCAACCGAGCTTTTCTTTTTGCCTACGAGGACCAGGCACAGGCGCTTTTCGACAACTACATGAAGAACGCCACAGCTTTTTGCCTGAAGAGAAAGACAATCGACCCGGTCACTCAGGAGGAGCAGGAACCGGATGAAAAGCTCCTGCGTTCGATCGAGGAGATGATCGGAATTGCCGAAATAGCGAAAAGGGAGTTCCGCCAGGGTCTTTTTGTATTTAAATCAGACGCCTTGGATCGGGGAGAGCAGTTCAGCTTCAACACATATCTGCCGCTCCAGGAAGCCGTCGAGAAGAAGCTCATGTCAGACCTCAAAAATATCGTCTCGCTCACTTTGGCGGATAAGAACATCAGGGACCCCAAGACAATAAAGCGCAAAGAAGACGCCATGTCCAAGCTTCTCGAGAAGGGATATTGCCCCGTTTGCGCAAACAATCTTCTGCATTTTGTCGGAGATATGTTGAGAAGAGAGGAGTAGCCGGCATGGCAGTGCTTAAACCCGACTACGATTCAGGCCCGCGTGGACATACCGACGCGGCCAGGCACCGTGAAAAGATTAAGGAAGCCATCAAGCGAAACCTGCCCGACATCATAAGCGATGAGGCGATAATTACGCGAAGCGGCGACCAGATCGTGCGTGTGCCTGTTCGCGGCATAAAGAGCTTCAGGTTTATCCACAGGCACTCGGATGGGGCTCAAGGGGGATTTGGCAGCGGGGAATCGGATGAGGGAAAAGTTGTCGGGACGCGTCCTAAGCCGGGCAGTGGACAGCCGGGCCGGGCGGGAGAGGAACCTGGAGAAGATTACCTGGAGACTGAAATTGAACTGGCCGAGTTGGTGGAAATGATGCTTGAAGATATAGGCCTTCCCAATCTTCGGCAAAAGGAGATTCAGGAAGCGGTAGTTTCGAAGGGCTGGAAATACGATTCAATAGAAAAGCACGGGATCCGTCCCCGGTTGGACAAGAAACGCACCATCAGGGAGGCTATAAAAAGAGTCGAAAGCCTTGTGCAGAGCCTGATGCTGAGCTCAGGGATGAGCGAGGATGAGTGCCGTGCGGCATTGGAGAATGCGCAGGGTGACCTCGGCGAGGCGCTCGAGTCCCTTCGGGCCAAACGGGATTATCCCACTCTCGCAGTTGCGCAGCAAAGATTTCCCGGCTCTGTTCCCTTCCATCTCGATACCTCCGACCTGCGGTTTCGCACAATTGTCGAGGACACCGAATACCAGTCCAACGCAGTGATCATTGCCATGATGGACGTTTCCGGCAGCATGGGAACCATGAAAAAGTACCTGGCGCGATCTTTTTACTTCTGGATGACCTCTTTTCTGAAGATTATTTACAAACGCGTCGAGATACGCTTCATCGCCCATACGACCGAGGCTCGGCTGGTTGACGAGTACGACTTCCTGCACCGGGGAGAGTCCGGCGGGACTTCATGCCATTCGGCCTATGAGCTTGCCACCGACCTCATCGATACCGAGTACCCCACCAGCAAGTGGAACGTTTACCCTTTTCATTTTTCAGACGGCGAAGACTGGGACGTGGACCGGACAATCAGGGCTCTTGAAAAAATGCTCGACCGAGGAGTGGCAAACTTTGGATATGGCGAAATCCAGACCGAACACTCATCATCGGTTCTCATGGAAGCATATAGGCAGAAAATAGGACTGGAAGGCGATACATTTGAGAACCTTTCCTACTATCGCGGTGCGCGGGGCAAGTCACCGGTTCTAGGCATGATAATCAGGAACAAGACGGACATTTACCCGGCCTTACGTATATTCCTGCATTCAGACAAACTGGGCCAGGGGAGTTGATGAAAGTATGAAAGATACAGATCTCGAAAAGCTAAACGAAGCCGACAGGCTTATAAAGAAGATTGGGGTCGAATTCGGACTGGACTTCATGCAGCAGGAATTCGACGTAATCCCCGCCCAGAAAATGCTGGAAATCCTGGCCTACCGCCTTCCAGTCAACTACTCTCACTGGAGTTTCGGTCGAGATTACGAAATAGAGCGGACCAAATACGAACATGGTTTTTCGGTTCCCTACGAAGTGGTGTTCAACAGCAACCCCGCGCGCGCGTACCTGATGGAAACGAACCCTCTCCCCATTCAGATCCTGGTAATGGCGCACGTCTATGCCCATAATGACTTCATGAAAAACAACAGGCACTTCCAGATAACTCGGCGGGACATGGTAAGTTCGGCCTCAGAGGCGGCTCAACGCTTTCGCCGATACGAGGAGGACTACGGCCGGGAGGAGGTCGAAACGCTGATCGACGCCGCGCTGGCAATCGAGTGGAACATCGACCCTGACGAGTTGATCAGTCCGGAAACGGAAGGGGAAACACGCGAGAGGCTTTATGGCTGGTCCGCTACGCTCCCTGCTCAAGGCAGGTTCGACGACCTTCTACCGCCGAAAAAGACCATTGTCCACGAGGAGAAGCGTAAACTGAGAAAACAGACTCCTCCTGAGCCTACTGTAGACGTTCTCAAATACATTATCGAAAACTCGCCGAGTCTTTCCCAGGATTGGGAAAAGGACATTCTGAGCACTATTCGCGGACAGGCGCTCTACTTTCTGCCCTACAGGCGCACCAAGATCATGAATGAAGGTTGGGCTACCTATTGGCATGAAAAGATCATGAACCGCCTGTTTGCCGAGAAGTTCCTCAACCCCGAAGAACATGGCTATTTCAACCTCTATAACTCAAGAGTCAAAGCGCACAACCCGCGGAACCTGAACCCCTACTTGCTCGGGAGCGCTCTTTTCAATAATATCGAAATGCGCTGGAACACCGGACGGTTCGGACCGGAATACGAAGCTTGCTCCAATGCGCTGGAAAAAGAGAACTGGGACGTCCACTTCAACAAGGGCCTTGAAAAGATTATGGAAGTGCGGCGAACGCATATGGACTGGTTTTTCATAGATGAATTTTTGAACAGGGATGTGGTGGAAGACCTGCAACTCTATATCTACCTGGAATCGGACAAAGGCTCGCACGTCGATCTCGAATTAAAGGAAACCAACTGGAGGCAAGTGAAGCGCCTGATGGTGCAGAGCCTTATGAACTGGGGAATACCAAGGATACTGGTTGTGGACGGCAATTATCAGAACAGTTCACAGTTGTATCTGAAACACGAATACGAAGGCCTGCCGCTCGATGACGAGTATTGCAGAAAGACCCTGGGGCATATCTATTCATTATGGGGCCGCCCTGTTTATCTGGAGAGCCGAAACCCGAGCAACGATAATCTTAAGGCGATTTATTTCGCGGACCATAACGGTGTGCGGGCGCAGGTACAATCGGAAGATTAGCTCCTGCTTGCGGGCCAAGGAAAATCCCACCGCAGAGGCGCAGAGGCTTTTAAAAAATAAACTAAGAAGGAAAAACCGACAGGACGACGACCCGGCTATGCGGTGGAATTAAAGCGGGCCGCAGAGAAGGCTGAGATCTGGTCATGGACCGATCATTGGTCATGGACAGGTCATGGAGAGAAAACGGCAACGCGCAGATAAAATTTATTCTTAAGCTAAAACTTGTAATTGACTCCTACCCGCACCACATGTTCGGACGTGTCCAGTTGGGTCGTATAAGTGAAACCCGGAAATAACTGGTTTCCATAAGTGTAGCTGTTCGATCCGAGATCGATGAAGAGATACTCGAGTTTGACGCTCCAGCACCTGCTGAGCGCGTACTCCGCGCCGCCTCCTACCGTCCAGCCGGCCTGACCATTGGCCGAGGACGCAGCATAGTGGTCCCCTGCTTCAGTGAATAAGAGATTGCTGCTTGAAGCGACGTGTCCATAGGCAAAACCGCCGGTTGCGTATATCATCCATCGATTAAAGGGTGTGTAGCCCACGCGGCCACGGACGGTCCCGAAAAAGTCAGTCTTTTGGGTCACATTATGATTAAAATCACCCAAAAGCGGTGAAGTCAACGCACGGCTGACGAACTGCGACTCTTCCACGCCGTTGTAGTTAAAATCTGTTTCGAGGCCCAGGATCCAGGAGCAGATCTGGTAATTGTAGCCCAATTGGCCACCGCCCGTAAAAGCTGCACTGTTAAAGTCGCCCGAATCCGTTCTTAAAGAATTATTAGGATCACCAGAGTAATTACCCGTTGGACTGAGCCTGTAGCTGGAATCATTTATCGCCGAGCCTATGTTTAGGCCGGCATAAAAACCTGTCCAGTTGTAGCTGCCGGCGGCAACTTCGGCAAACGCTGCCGAACCACCGCATACGAGGATCAGCACCAGACTCGCAATGACACAGATTTTCATGGCGTATCTCCATTAATGCAAATGTCAACTTTCACCCTATAATAGATTTCTCCAGTTCCTTAAACCTGTCTTAACCGGACAGCAGAGTAGTATCATATTATTATAGCTTCAACAGATACCACTTATTCGAATGATAAAATAAGAGCAAATGATCACCGTTGGTAGTGTCGTGATAAGAACCTCCATTATCGGCGTCATTAACGTAAATATGGCTTAAATCCAAGGTCGCTATGTCAACTCCATAGCTCCATGAGCCGGTCGGATCGGCCAATTCGACCGTCTCACCTTCATTGGGAGAAGGCGGAAGACCAATGGCGGCTTCAAGACCGGCTGTGTCGACCAGCACCCGGACATTCGCTGATAAGTCATTCCAAAAACCAACATTAGTAAACCACTGCCATGATGGCGCGTTCGAACCGGTAGGTCCTGTTGGACCCGTCGCCCCTGCAGGCCCTGTCCCTCCCGTGGGCCCTGTATCCCCTGTGGGCCCTGCCGGGCCTGTGGGTCCTGCCTGCCCTGTATCCCCTGTGGGCCCTGTTGCACCTGTGGGTCCTGTCGCCCCTGCGGGTCCTGCCGGCCCTGTTGCCCCTGTGGGTCCTGTCGCCCCTGCGGGTCCTGCCGGCCCTGTTGCCCCTGTGGGTCCTGTCGCCCCTGCGGGTCCTGCCGGCCCTGTTGCCCCTTGTGGTCCCTGAGGACCTTGTGGGCCGATTGCGTTGTTCGCGCTCCAAAGCGCATACGGTGCTCCGACCAGCGGATCGCGCCCAGCCAAAATCCTGGTTACGTTTTTGCTGTTTGTCACAGAAACCTGCACCCACATTTCAGCTTGAATATCTGCCAGACTGAGCGGATTTGTGTCGCCGAGGTTAGTTCTTAACATTGTCGTTTTTGAGTCCAGACCATCGATTGATTTTGTTTCGCTCCATAGCATATTTCCATTTTCGGGTTCGTCATACAGAGTGAAAGTGAAGGAGACGGGCATTTCGCCATGCCCTCCCCCGGGTTCAAGCAAAGACCCGGAAGCAATACTCTTTTGATAATAGATTGTTTGTGGAACATTATCTGCGAATACGACCCCTGCGGACATCGTTAGAAAATACGTCCCCATTAACAATAGCAGCCATTTTTTCGCCATCGCCTTCTCCTTTAAACCACAATAAGTTGTTGCCGCAAGAACGTTCTAAATTATGTTACGGTCCATCACCGAGGGCTTTGGGATGGAAGCCGCCCCAGCCAATTTCACGAGTTATGGAAAAAATCGGTTGAGAAGCAGTTACACTTAAATAGATTTGTGTGTTCAGCCGGCGGGAATCCCGGGGCTTCGCTGCTTTTTATCCCCGGGGGAAGCGCTACGAGAGAAAAACGCCCATGACAACATTTATCAAGGGCAAAAGATCCACGGCAGAGACGCAGAGGCTGGCCATGGACAGGTCATGGAGAGAAAACAGCGACGTGCGGATAAAGTCTATTCCAAGTGGTCCAACACTTGTCTGACTTTTGCCGCAAAATCTTCGCTGCCGAATGGTTTCTGAATGAAATTCACTCCTTCGTCGAGAATGCCTCGATGTGCTATCAGGTCGGCGGTATAGCCTGACATATAAAGACACTTGAGGTTCGGCCGGACGGCGCCAAGTTGTTCCGCCAATTCTCGCCCGTTCATTCCCGGCATCACTACGTCCGTGATCAGCAGGTGAATATCTCCCGGATGACCTTCGACAAGATCAATGGCTTGTCCCGGAGCCTTTGCCGCAAGCACCGTGTAGCCCAGCATCTCGAGAATCGTCTTGCCGAGGTTCAGGATCGGTTCATCGTCCTCGACCAGCAGGATGGTTTCGGAACCTGACGGGGGCTTTCCGGCAGCTTCTTCAGAGGGAACCGGTGTGGTTTCAATCTCGAATCGCGGCAGGTAGATATTAAAGGTGGTTCCTTTGCCCGGTTCGCTGGCAACATAAATAAAGCCGTCGTTTTGTTTAACGATGCCGTAAACGGTGGACAATCCCAGCCCGGTTCCCTTGCCCAGTTCCTTGGTGGTAAAAAAAGGCTCGAAGATATTCTCGCAGACATCCTTACTCATACCCGTTCCGTTATCGCTCACGGTCAGCAGGACGTATTCTCCGGGACTGAATTCGGGGGTCTCTGCCCTAACCGAATCATCGATCACAGTGTTCTCGGTCCTCATGGTGATGGCGCCCACTCCTGAAATGGCATCGCGGGCATTGACCACAAGATTGACCAGAATCTGGTCAACCTGGGAGGGATCAATTTTAACTTTCCAGAGATCGAGTTCCGGCGCCCAGAACAGGTCGATATCCTCACCGATGAGCCGCCTCAACATCTTGAGCATGCCCGAGATCGTATCGTTCAAATCCAGTATCTTCGGGACGGCGGTCTGTTTTCGGGCAAAGGCTAGGAGTTGCCGGGTAAGGTCGGCTGAACGCAGGCCCGCATTGAGAATCTCCTTGAGGTTGTGATGGAGTTCATCGGTAGAAACGTCCTTATACAATGCCATTTCCGCCCGGCCGATGATGACGCCCAGCATGTTGTTGAAATCGTGCGCAACGCCGCCGGCCAGCCGTCCCACCGATTCCATCTTCTGGGATTGAAACAACTGTGCCTCCAGTTTCTCTCTTTCCTCCTGCGCCCTCTTGCGCTCGGTGATGTCATGCGTAAGGCCCAGGATATACTGCTCCGCGGCCACCTCGATAACCTCCGCCGATATACTCACATCTCTGATCTCACCTGATTTCCTGACCATCTGGATTTCAAAGTCCTGCATCCTGCCATGCTCTTGCAGTATCTCGACGATCCTGGCACGATCTTCAGGATTAGCCCACATCCCCAGCTCCAACGAATTTTGGCCGATGATCTCCTCGCGCACGCAGCCAAATAAGCCGAGCCACGCATCGTTGACATCAGCGTACAGGCCGTCGCTCAGGCGGCTGATACTGGTGCCGACGGGGGTGGCTCGAAAGAACCTGGAGAAACGCTCCTCGCTCTCTCGCAACGCAATTTCCGCCATCTTTCGCCTTGTGATATCCGTCAAGATGCAATGCGTTCGCACAAAGTTGCCGTCATTGTCCTGCTCAATGCGCCCCGCAAGGATGACGCTGACTTCCTGTCCATCTTTGGTGATCAGAAGGAGTTCTCTGTTGACCTTACGATCGCGCTTAAAGGCTTCGAAGGATTGGGCGAAGCTCGCTCGGACGTTCTCCGGCCAGAACTCAGCGAAGCTCCTGCCAATGAGTTCGTCAGGGCGGTAACCGAGCAGGTCGCAGAGTTCCTGGTTAACATCAATATAACACCCGTCGATGTCGAGGGCCTGATAGGCAAAGGGGGAATTTTCGACGAGGCTGCGGAAGCGCTGTTCACTTTCACGTAGTATCGCCTCAGCCCGCTTCCGCTCGGTGACGTCGCGGGTAATGACAATCATACTCATTGGACTGCCGTCGGGAGAATGAATGACCGCGGCGTTGACCTCTCCGATAAAGCGGGTCCCATCCTGTTTGACCAGTGTGTATTCAGCACCTGCGAGTGTTCCTTCTCTCATGAGCCGCTGTATATTCGCAGACGCTTTTTCATGGTCTTCAGGGGCAACCCAGGAGAATATACTGCGTCCAAGAAACTTCCCATCAGGCGCATCTCCAAACATTTGCGTGGCTTTAGGTGAAGTGAAGACAAGCGAGCCGTTCATGTCCACCACCGAGATAGCGTCGGGGGATAAGCTGACAAGCGTGCGATACAACTCCTCGCTCTCCCGCAGAGCCGTTTCCACACGCTTGAGTTCAGTGATATCGCGGGTTATCGAAAGGATAACATCTTCCTCATTGATGCGTAATAGACAAGCGGACATAAGGCCAATTCTGATCCCACCGTCTTTCCCATGGAATCCGGCTTCCATATTTTCGACAATACCTTGGCGCTCAAGAGTGGCGACCAGGCGTTCTCTATCTTTAGGATCGTCCCAAATGTTTAATTCAAGCGAATTTTTACCGATAACATCTTCACGCGCATAACCCATTATCTTTGCAAAACCATCATTGCTATCCAGATACATACCATCTTGAACACGGTTCAGATTGATTGCATCGGGGCTAGTCATGAAGGCCAGGCGGAACTTTTCCTCACTAGCTCGCAGCGCCTCTTCCGTCCGCCTGCGCTCGAGGATTTCCCACGTCACATCGGCGAGGTAGGATACAGTTTCAGCGTCCTTTTCCGTGTAGTTTACCGGCTTGTTGCCCACGCCCATGATCGCCACGACCTTGCCCTCCCTTATGACGGGGGCCACCAACTCGCGAACGACCTCGGCGTGTCCTTCCGGCATTCCTTTCTTGTGTTCCAGGGATAAGTAATCGTTGTGTATTACCGGCTTTCTCTCCTGTACGCAGTCCACCCAGACGCCGGCCCGATCGATACTGTAGTGCAGGCCTTTGCCCTCGGCCCGGCAGAACTCCCTCAAGGTTCGAGTAGACCAGTGCTGCAGGGAAATGGTCTTTTGGTCGTTTTCCAGAAAGTGGTAAAACCCGATAGGGCTGTCCAGGAATGCGCCGACTTCATCTAAAGTTTTTGTCACGAGTTCTTCAAATGTGTGGGCGGCGGCGTACTCGATCAGGTCCAGCCGTACCCGGGTCAAACGTTGCGCCCTCCACTCCACACTCTGATCGCGGAACACCAGGACCACCCCGATGATCGTTCCGTCATCGGCTCTTATGGGCGCGCCGGAGTCGGCGATGGGGCGTTCGGCGCCGTCCCTGGCGATCAGCATTGTGTGGTTGGCCAGACCCACCACCACGCCTTCCCTCAGCACGCGGGCCACGGGGTTTGCAACCTCCGCCCTCGTCTGTTCATTAACGATGCGGAAGACCTCCTCCAGCGGCCTGCCGCGAGCCTCCTCATCGCTCCAGCCTGTGAGCCGCTCGGCCACGGGATTCAGCAGCTCCACACGGCCCCGGGCATCGGTTGCGATTACGGCGTCGCCTATGGCCTTCAGTGTTATGCTATGGCGCTCCACACTCGCGCGCAGTGAGAACTCGGACCGGTAAAGCTCCCGGTAGTGCTTCTTTTGCTCCCGCTGTCTTACAACCAGTCCAAATAATACCATTATCCCCACAAGGCCCATGAACAGCGCCAGGATGAGGACGGAACGGAAGCGCCCTTCGGCGAAAGCCTCGTCTGCGTCGATCTTACCCACCATGAACCAGGGTGAGTCCGGAACGGGCTCGATAACCGATAAAACCTCGACACCGCGGTAGTCTTTACCCGTGACAACGCCCTCCTGCCCCAGCACGGCCATCACCGCCGGCACGTCCGTCCGGCTCAGAGGAATGCGCAGTTTCAGCGCCGTGCCGGGCCTATGGCGCAGATCGTTCAGGAAAAGCACATGGTCGCCGTCACGCCGGACGAGCAACGTTTCCGAGGTCTTTGTGGGGGTTGGCCAGGATTGGACCGCCGGGTAGAGGAACCGTGAGGCGTCGCAAACCAGAATGACCGCGCCAACAGGCTTCGGGGCCTGCTCGTCGCCGCTGAAAAGCGGCGCGATAACGGAAATACGGGGTGTCGGATTTTGCTCCTCGGTATGCAAGTCGAGGAATACGGGCTTGCGCTCGCGCAGGGCGGCGGCAAGGGCTGCGCCGTATCCACTGTGGACCACAGTTTGTCCACTCAGGCTCAGGCGCACCTGCCCGTCGGGATCCACCAGCAGTACATCGGCGTAGTTGTAGCGCTTCGACAGACTGTGGAAAAGGGCGCGGATCTCCACGGTATTCTTGTCACTCGGATCGGCTTGAAAGCGGGCTACCGCCCGGACAAAGAGAGGGTTTTCCTGCAGTACGGCAGCGTCTTCTAAACGCTCTTCGCGCCAGGCCTTGATTTGCTGCGCCTTAAGTCGCACGACGGCAGACAGGTCCGTCTCTTTTTGCTGCCGCAACGTCAGTTCCTGGACGCGGTAGAACCAGCCGCCGCCAAACAGCAGCGCCAGAAGCATCACAGACAGAGTGGCTTTCATCCAACGTGGCAATGAATTCATTTGCATGCCCGCATGTTTGAAGTTGTTCTTGCTGTTTATACTGTTCTTAGGGCCAACGGAGCATAGTATTTTCGCAACGTATCCGGCGCTGGACACGAGTTGAACGGAATTCATGAGAAATTGGAGAAGATGACTGCGATTATAGTGACATAGATCAGTTTATAATAATTCGATGGAATTGCAACATAACAGTGGAGAAATACAACGCTGGAGCGAAGGTTTGCAAGCGGATGCGGGGGGTAGGATCAGTCTCGTAGATGTCGTGTGAGGTAAATAAGGCGAGATTACCATTAACCGGCACTCTCCGGGACACTCCCAAGTCGATCTGTTATTTATTCCACATCCTCATTGAGTGATCGAGAGAGCGCGCTACGGGTCCAAGATCAAAAAGCGCACTTCGCAGGCTTCACATCTTCACAAGGCAAGCACGCACATAGTCGTTCAGTAGGAGGCAGCTTTGCGATACCAAACCAATATTCGCTCAGGCATATTACGGCTTTAACCAAATTTTCGAACGACATTGGTTTGGTTACGTAAGAGTTGGCCCCAAGCTCATAGCATGCCTCAATTTGCTTCTGTTCCTGTGAGGTTGAGAAGATCAATACGGGAATGGCCTTAAGTTTCGGATGTTCTTTGATCTCTTTGAGGGTTTCGAAGCCATCTTTTTTTGGCATGTTCAGGTCTAGAAAGATGAGATCGGGCGCCGGAAATTTCTCAGTGTCCGTGTAGATACCTCGACGGAGGAGATAGTCCATAAGCTCCTGGCCGTCGCGGAGACAGAAAAAAAGCTCCGATTTAAAGACTTCACGAACCGCGTCGTTCATAAGAAGGCAGTCATCTTCATCATCGTCGGCCATGAGCAAAACGGTCTTCTTTTCGCGTTTCTCGACCATGCTTGTCTCCACTAGCTAAAGATAAGGACCCAAACCTCTTATGGCTACATTCGGAAGCCCATAGCCTTCAACTTAAGAGTTGGCAAGAAAATCCCACCGCAGAGACTGGTGATAGACAGGTCATGGAGAGAAAACGGCAACGCGCAGATAAAACCTTGGGCAAGGAACAAGAATTTAACTGATAGTATGTTGCTTCCCTTTTACCGGCAAAGTCACTATGAAAGTCGATCCCTTCCCGGGTTCGCTCCTCGCGGCAAGTGTCCCTCCGTGCCGCTCAACAATCCTTTTACAGATGGCAAGGCCCATACCGCTTCCTTCATACCGGCTGTTTCTGTCGTGGAGCCTCTGGAAGGGGGCGAAGATCCTTTCGAGGTACTGCTCATCGAAACCAATGCCGTTATCCTCAACAATGATCTGACATCCTGAATCAGTAATGGATACGGAGCGCACCCTGACTATCGGCCTCTCGTCCGGTTTGTGGAATTTGAGCGCATTGCCAATGAGATTTTGGAATAGCTGCCGCATCTGTGCGGGGTCTGCTGCTGCAACCGGCAGTTCTCCAACCTGAACTTCCCCTCCCGTTTTTGCAATTCTTACTTCCAGGTCAGAGAGAACTTCGTGGACAAGAGCATGAAGGTCAGCTTCTTGAAAGGGCTCCTGGTTCATTGTTACCCTTGAGTATTCCAGCAGAGATGTGAGCAGCGATTGCATGCGCTGGGTCGCATCCAGCATCCGGTTTAAATAATCGTTGCCGGCCGGCCCGAGCGAATCTTTATGTTTTTGCCTTAGCAGGTTGCCAAAAGAGATGACTTTGCGAAGCGGTTCATTCAGGTCATGTGAGGCGATGAATGCGAAATCCTGAAGCGCCTGGTTGCTCTGTTCAAGTCTGGCTGCGTAGGACTTGAGTTCTTCCTCTGCCCGTTTGCGCTCCGTGATATCGCGTAGGACGGCCAAATGATGCTCGGGGTAAAACCCTGAAACAGCACAATATTCGACGTCCCGAACAGTTCCGTCCGTTCGGGAGAGGCGGAGTTCTCCCCTCGCTATCCCTTTTTTGAGAAAAACGCCCCACGCTCTATCAAAATTGAAATCGGAAGAGGAAAATTCCCTGATAGAGCGGCCAATGAGTTCTTCTCTTTCCAAACCGAACAAACTTGAAGCAACCGTATTTACATCCTTGAATCTTCCGTGACTGTCGGCGATCACGATGGTATCGAGGGCGGATTCGAAAATGGCATGAAATTTCCTCTCGCTCTCCACAAGCGCAGCCTCTGCATTTTTACGAGCCGCGATATCCCGGATCGTCCCAACGATCGCTGTACGCTCACCCGAATCATCCACCAAGTCAGTCACGATATGTTCCGTCGGAAAGTCCGAGCCGTCCTTACGACGCATCCGGAATTCGGTTCGAAACACCCCCTCCTTGTCCAGCGCGGCAATCATGCGTCTTCCGAATTCCTGGTAAGCCTCCCGGTTCACGTGTAAAAACTCGGTATTCCGTCCTGTAACGTACTCCTTGTTGTATCCAAAATCCCTGGTTAGAGCGGAGTTGCATTCAAGAACGGTCTGGTCCTTCGAGTCTATTACGAGGACCGAGTCATCAAGTCCCTCAAAGGTTTTTTCAAGCAGTTGCCGAGATCGCCTAAACCGGTCCCGGATCTGAAAATTGTGAATTGCCTCTCCTATCAGGAGAGTGGAATCCTCGAGCAGGTCAACCATCCGATCGGGTATCATGGACGGCCTTGTATCGGCCAGGTGGATAGCTCCGGAAATTCCGGCGCCGTAACGGACCGGGATAACGGCGAGCGATTGAAACCCGGAAGAGATGCAAATACCCCTGTACCGGGATAATTCAGAACCGGTGAGACTTGCGGCAAAAGAGGCGGTATCCTGGCATCGAAAGGACCCGTTGGCGGTCATGTAAGGAGTATCCGGAGCTTCGGATTTTCCCGTAACTACGCGAGTGCAAACACATGAATCCCTCCCCAGGATTATTTCGTTCTCCGATTCCCAAAATTCTTTGCTGAATCCGGTATACGATTCGTATGGAATGGCTCCGCTTTCATTCAGAAGGCGAATCCCCACACAACCGCACGCACTCCAATCCCGGATTTGCCTGACAACATTATCGAGATACTCCTGCCTGGACACGGCATTGGCCATTGCGTGAAGCAACTGGTTCCTTGCCCGGACTATTTCTTCGATCTTTACGCGATTGTTTACTTCCGCCTCTAATTGTTTGTTGGTCTCAATCAGTTCGGCTGTTCGCTCTTTAACCCGTGTTTCCAGTTCATCGCGCGACTCACGCAATTCCTCTTCCAGTTGTTTCTGTTGTAACTGCTTTAGTCCCAGGCTTGCTACCATCTCGGCAAAGGACGTAAGAAACGAGAGAACTGAATGCAGGGTCTTTTCGGCTACTACAGGTATCTCTGACAAGGCCTCTAAATACTCACGCTCATCAAATCCATACTCCTTAGCCTGACTGCGAAAGAACTCCAAATCAGGTGTTTCCGTAAAAAACTGCCCTATAAAAGCATTAGCGATATGTTGCCCTTCAATGATGATAGGGGACGCTGCATCAGTGAGGCCGTTTTGACAGCGGTATAGCGAAAAAGCCTTTCCAACCTGCAATTCATTAGCGAGCACCGTGTCGCTTTCGATGCATCTGCTGCACATTGCCTCATTCACGCGGTGGAAATCAGTGCACACTCTCTGCCAGCGCGATGTTACAAGGACCACTCCCTCAAGATCGATTATGGCAGCAGGGATCCCTCCGGAGTCAAAGAAGTTCTGAAGCAGCCTCTGCGTTTTTTCGATATCGATCAGATCGGACAGGTTAAAGCTCATAGAACCCTCAGCATGTTTATCGAGCATAACGGGCCCAGGGACTTATTTATGCGGCCAAGCTCAAGACTTTCAATGTGTCTGCCATCAGGCCAGCGAGCGGGAAAAGATATTGTTCCGTGGGAACGGTGCTCACCAGGCAAGCATTCGGACGCACGGGTACCTACGCATTATCGAGTATTAATAATGATTTTTTTGTGGAGATGCTATACCCCCCAGATTTTAAAATACCGAAAAAACTGAAGGGAAAATACGTGGGAAAACTAACATCTCCTTTCAATCCGGTGGTGCACTGTTCACAGGAATATTTTTGTGACGCGATCGAAAATCCTCAAGTACCCCCCGCCTCTTGACGATAATAGAATATGTCACTTGATAAGTCGCATGTCGACATCGGGATATGATAAGCGTCTTACCCAACCTCAAAGGAGAGAAGAGTTGAATGCTCACAGTGACATAGCCGGATTGATCCGGGAGATCAGGGAGCGTACCGGGCTTACTCAGGAGAAATTCGCGGCCAAACTCGGCGTAACGTTTCCGACAGTCAGTCGATGGGAACATGGGCGAACAAGGCCGTCCCCGCTTGCGTTGAAACAAATTGAGAATCTGCTCCGCAAATTGGGCGATAAGGGCCATGACCTCATCCATGAGTATCTTGATACATTAGAAACACTATAGGAAACGGAGGACACAACCGCCCCCCTACCCTCTTTTCCGAAACGGGGCAAATACTAAAAACATTACATTTGCGACACAGTCTCCAGCGCCGGCATGACGATCGACTCAAACCGTTTACCGGAAGAGTCAAATCAGTTTCTGGAACGAGCTTGGGGTGTTCATGGAAAAACCGTCTGTCGCTGCATCCTTGGGGCCGCTGCGTCTGTTAGACAGTTGAAAACCACTCACCTCAGAATGTCCCGGGAGCACCGGCAAGTAACCGCATAGAAGAGGAAAGCGCTAATGGAAGGGCTGCTACCCCAGGTTTTATTAGTCGAAGATGATCCGACGGCATTGGCCATGCTAACCGGAATGTTGAGACAGGAGGGTTTCGGGACTATGGGAGCCGCTACCATCCACGAAGCGAAAGCGTTGGTCTCCCAAGCACTTTCCTTCGACCTTGCGATCCTCGACGTCCATCTGCCGGATGGGAACGGACTCGATCTGTGCCGGTTGATGAAGGGGGGCTCCCTAACGACGGAAGCGCCTGTGCTTATCCTTTCCGCAGACGGCGATATAGAAACCAAGATCGCCGGTTTCGAAGCTGGCGCTGTCGACTACATCACGAAGCCCTTCCATCGAGCGGAGGTGCTGGCGCGAGTGCGTACGCACCTGCGCTTGCATGAAGCTTACCGATCTATCATCGAACTGCAATCGTTAAAGCTCGCCCAACTTGCGTTCGCCCAGAAGTCCATGATGCCGCGGCCCGAGCAGATGCCGGCGGCTAAGTTCCATGTGTGTTATGTACCCGTACAGGAGGCGGGTGGCGACGTATGCCAAGTTATTGAGCTAAGCCAACAACTCCACGACTACATTGTGGCGGATGTGAGCGGACATGATGTAGGGACCGCCATGACGACCGGGGCACTCCAAGCGCTGTTCCGGCAGAACTGCTCCGCTCTATACTCTCCAAACGAGACCCTGCAAATCATCAATCGGGTTGCATGCTCACTTCTGCCTGAAGAGCAATTCATCACAGTGGTGTACGCTCGCCTCAACCGAAAAACCAAACGTCTTTCTTTGGCAAGCGCCGGTCACCCGCCGGCAGTGGTCCAGAAAACCGACGGAACGGTATGCGCATTATGGCTCAAGGGCGACGTGGTGGGCGCCTTCGAAACTCCGGAATTTGGCGTCTCGGAGTTGACCGTTGGGCCTGGAGACCGCGTGTTTCTGTTCAGCGATGCGCTCATCGAAGAGGGAGCAGGCACCAACTGGGAGGATGGAATCGAACAGTTCGTGCGACTCTGTCGGCAGTTGCGAGAAACAGACCTGCAGACCGAGGTTTCCGAACTTGCCGGGTTGGCTTCGATCCACGGTGCACAAACCGACGACATCGCGCTGATGGGAATCGAGGTATGAAACACTCACAGGCAATACGTTTCGAGATTCCCGCCACTTCCCCCGATATCGACGAATTGTGCGTCTGCGCCAAATCGTGGATGCAAGAAAACGGTCTTGAAAAAGACTGGTTCGCTATTGCCATGTTGCTGCGAGAAAGCCTGAATAACGCGGTGATACATGGCAGCCGCAACGACCCTGCATTGTTCGTCCATTGCGAACTCTGGCGTGGACGCAGGTGGTTAAGCATTTCGGTCGAAGACGGCGGCGCAGGCTTCAACTGGGCGCGCCAGCGGAAACATCTGGCACACAAGGAGGATACGGGTGGGCGAGGTCTCGCAATCTACAGGCTTTATGCGGACGAAGTTGTATTCAACCGGCTGGGCAACCGCGTGCTTTTGCGCCGCCGACTAAAGGAGGAGGGCAAAGTGTCATCAATCCAGATTGAGAAAAACGGAAACCGCGCACTTATAGAACTGCAGAAACCGTTGACAGCGACTTTTGCTCGTGAGCTTCGGCCACAACTACAGCAACTGATCACCGAAGGGGTATCAAACATATTCTTCGATTTTTCTCTAGTTGATGTGGTGGATTCCAGCGGGATTGGGCTGCTCATTGCGACCCACAACTCCCTAACCAAGGCAGGCGGGGGCTTGCGAGTCACCGGTGCGTCTTCCGAGATACAGCATCTATTCAAAGCAATGCGCCTGGACCGTCACTTTGAGGTTGAGGGGAAACGAACTACCGGGAGCCTGTCATGAGCACTTTTGAAGATGATGATCTTCTGCGGGAGTTTCTGGCGGAAGCGCTCGAGCACTTGGTCGACATTGAAACCGACCTGCTGGCTATCGAGGAAGCCGGTGCCGACATTGACGAAGAACTCGTCAACAAGGTTTTTCGAGCGGCGCACTCTATCAAAGGCGGCAGTAGTTTTTTAGGGCTGCAAAAGATCAAGGAACTTGCCCACAAAGCGGAAACCGTCCTGGATATGGTTCGGTCGCGTCAGATGGCGCCCAATCCCGAGATTACCAATATCCTTCTTGCCGCTTTCGACAAGCTGCGCGACATGATCAACAATGTCGCCGAAAGCGAAAGCGCCGACATCTGGGAGTATGTGGCAAGCCTCAACCACCTGGCAGCCTCGTATTTGTCTGCAGAGCAGAAGGACTCCATCAACCGAGTGGTCCTGCTTCGCGCAGAAAAAGAATCTCCACCAATCGGCATTCCGCAGATCGATCTCGAAAGAGCAAGAAGAACCGGTCAGTATATCTATCTCGTCGAATACGACTTGATTCACGACATTGAGCGTCAGGGCAAAAACGTGCTGGCGGTCTTCAACCGACTTTACGAATCAGGCGAAATTCTTGACTGCGCCCCGGACTTCGAAGCGGTCGGGAGCCTCGATGAGGCTATATGCAATAAGGTCCCTCTGCGTCTAACCTTTGCCACCATTTGCGATCCTGACATTATCGCGACACTGTTCGATGTGGACAACGAAAAGGTTCATCTATTGCTGGACCCGAACATTCCGAACCAGAACCCGGCGGTGATGGACTCTATAGTGACTCCAGAAGCTCCTTCGTTATCAGTTGATGTTCTTCCCGAACCGCCCGATCCCGCCCCCCAGCCTAAAGTGACGATTGTCCCTCCCGTTGAAAGCGTTCGCGAGACACCGCCGTTTGTTGCCGCCACAGGAGTTGGGGAGCACCGCGAAGTGGAGGCAAAGACCATAGCGGCGGCTCCTTCCGGAGACGGCACACTCCGCGTAGATGTCAGATTGCTCGAGTCTTTGATGAATCTGGCGGGTGAGCTTGTCCTTAGCCGCAACCAGTTACGCGAAGCGGTCGTACAAAACGACCGCAGGGCCCTTGCGGCCACTTCTCAACGCATCAACCTGGTCACATCCGAACTGCAAGACGCAATCATGCAAACTCGAATGCAACCGATAGGCAATGTATTCGGCAAGTTTCCAAGGGTCGTGCGAGACATAGCGCATGCAATGAACAAAGAAATCGACCTGGATATCCGTGGAAAAGACGTGGAGCTTGATAAGAGCCTGATTGAAGGACTCTCCGATCCCCTGACGCACATGGTTCGAAATGCAGCCGACCATGGGATCGAACAGCAGGCAGAACGTGTTCGCGCCGGGAAAAAACCGGCGGGCACAATACGGCTCGAAGCCAGACATGAAGCCGGCCTTGTGGTTGTCGAAATCGCAGACGACGGCAAGGGGCTGGACCCGCACAAAATCGCCGCCAGCGCATTGAAAAAAGGCCTGATCACCCAGGACAAGCTTCAGGGGATGTCGGACAAGGACAAGATGGCATTGGTCTTCCTGCCCGGCCTGTCCACCGCCGAGGAAGTAACCGATCTCTCCGGACGCGGCGTTGGCATGGATGTAGTCAAAACCAATCTGGATCGACTGGGTGGAAAAATCGAAATCGAATCCGAGCCCGGGGCGGGAACAAGTCTTCGCATCAAGCTGCCATTGACCCTTGCCATAATTCCTTCGCTTGTTTTGACGGCACAAGGGGAACGGTTCGCAATCCCGCAGATCAACGTGGTTGAGTTGCTTCGAATTCGAGCTGAACAGGTCAAAAAAAGGATCGAGGTGGTCGGCGATGCGGAAGTGCTGAAATTGCGAGACCAAATAGTGCCTCTTGTAAGATTCGCTGACTTCCTCGGGGTCCCCCCGACTTACATCGACCCTAATACGGGGGAAAGAGAAATTTCCCGAAGAACAAGGCTTGCCGACAGGCGTTCACCTCGCAGCCGCATCATGGAAGATACCCCCCATAAAGATACAGGAGCGGAGGTCGAGGACACTTGGCAAGACCGGAGATACATAGAAGGCCGGAGGATAAGCTCTAACAGCGATATCGAAATTGCGGTGGTGACCACCGGTATGATGCAATATGGCTTAGTTGTTGACTCGTTTCAGAATACCGAGGAAATCGTGGTCAAGCCCCTCGGGCTCCACTTGAAAGGCCTTCAGCAATACGCGGGGGCGACCATAATGGGCGACGGAAAGGTTGCCTTGATACTGGATGTGAATGGGTTGGCGGCAACAGCGGACCTAAGACCTCTCTCCGGTTCCACGCGCGCAATGGAGCTGGTGGAAGAAGCCGAAAAAGAAAGGCTTCAGGATACGCTTTCGCTCCTTGTGTTCCACAATGCGCCCGGTGAGGTATGCGCCGCGCCCCTGGATACGGTGCTGCGCATCGAAAAAATCTCCGCGCATCAGATAGAAATGGCAGGCGGTCGACGAACAATGCAGTACCGAGGTGCGTCCCTGCCCCTTGTCACATTGTCGGACGCCGCTCAGGTGAGGCCTATTGAGGAAGGAAGCGGCCTGGCTGTCATTGTGTCCAATGTTCACGGTCACGAGGTAGGACTCCTTGGCGCTATGCCTGTAGATGTTATTGAATCCCGATCTGCTATCGACCAGAGAACACATCGGCAAAAAGGGATCGCAGGTTCGACAATCATCCGCGACAAGACAGTCTTGCTTACAGACATATATGAACTTGTGGAAGCAGTTTATCCGGAGTGGGGCAAGGCGCAGGCGATGGAGGCGACGAATAAAAAAGAGGCCGCCATTACTGTACTACTGGCCGAAGACTCGGATTTCTTCCGTACTCAGGTGAGGCGATTCCTTGAAGAAGACGGCTACTCTGTTTTGGCTGCCCCGGACGGTGAGGCAGCCTGGGAACTTCTGGTCAAAAATATCGATAAAATACAAGCTGTTGTAACCGATATCGAAATGCCGCGTCTATCCGGCCTTGGCCTTACCCAGCGCATCCGTTCCGATCCTCGAGTGGCATCACTGCCCATAATCGCTCTGACGTCTCTTGCCGGAGATGAAGACATTGCCCGCGGCAAGGCCATCGGCATAACTGATTACCAGATCAAACTGGACCGGGACAAACTCTCGCAGGGACTGCAAGGCGTTCTGAACATGTGAGGCAGGATGAGAGAATAGAGTTAAGTGGGATACGAACGGTACAAACGGCCATTAAATCTTAACAAGGAGGAACATGAACCATGAGCAAGCTGAGGGATATGAAGATCGGTAAAAAACTTGGGACTGGGTTTGGCGTCCTGGTGGCACTGCTGCTTGGGATGACGGTGATGGCAATCTGGGGGCTGTCCACCGTGAATAATCTCAAAGAAATGATCGTCTCGGAAAGCGACAAGTCGATGGCAGCCGCCGAGGTCAGGGATAATGTGCGCGACATCGGGAATCGATTGGCAACCATCGTCCTGTCCCGTGATAAGGCGGATAAGGAAGGAGCTCAAAGGAGCCTTGCGCCTGTCAGGGCCCAATATGTCAAGACAATGGGAGAGCTCAAAGCCACGGCATCTAGTCAGGCGGGCAAAGAAAAGCTCGCAGCCATCGAAAACTCTATAGACGCGGCGCGAGAAGTCAACATTAAACTGACGGAATTGGCAATGGCGGGCCAGAATGAAGAAGCTGCGCAGATGTTCACCATAAACAGCGCTCCACTCATGGAGAAAGTTTATTCGGCAGTGCATGATTTGCGGGCATGGAGGGCGGAGCAGATGGCCATCCACGTCAAAGACGCCAACTCACTCTACTCGAAGTTGCGTTGGCTGTTGATTTTGAGCGGAGGATTGGCCCTTTTGGTCGCCGCTTTTTTTTGTGTCGTCATCACTCGCAGCATCGTCGGCCCGGTCAAACAGGGGGTCGAATTTGCAGCCTCGATATCACAAGGGGACATGACTCAAACCTTGAAAATCGAGCAGAAGGACGAAATCGGGGATCTTGCCGGTGCACTCAACGAGATGCGCGCAAATATGCATCGGATGGTAGCAGATATAAACGGCTGCGTGCAGACTCTGGCCTCGTCGTCTTCAGAGCTCTCGACTGTTTCAGCGCAAATGGCCTACGGAGTAAAGGACATGTCGGAGAGTGCAAACGGAGTGGCCGCCGCAGCCGAGGAGTCGAGCGCCAACACGGTGTCGGTGGCTGCGAGCATGGAACAGGCGACTACCAACCTGAGCTCAGTGGCAAGCGCCACCGAAGAGATGAGCGCTACTGTCGGTGAGATCGCCTCCAACTCGGAAAAGGCGCGGGCCATAAGCAGTGAGGCAACCGTGCAGGCGCAGGCAGTCTCCACCGTGATGAAAGAACTCGGCCGGGCCGCCCAAGAAATCGGCCAGGTGACGGAGACCATCACGAGCATTTCAGCTCAGACGAACCTTCTTGCCCTGAACGCCACCATCGAGGCTGCGAGAGCAGGTGCGGCCGGCAAAGGCTTTGCCGTGGTGGCCAATGAAATCAAGGAACTGGCCCAGCAGACTGCGGCGGCTACGGAGGATATCAAGGGTAAAATAGCGTCGATTCAGGCCTCGACCGGCGGCGCTATTGGTGACATCGAGAAGATCGCCCAAGTCATCAAGCAGGTCGAGGAAATCGTGGCAAATATTGCTGCGGCCATCGAAGAGCAGTCGGTGGTCACCAGAGACGTCGCTTCCAACATATCACAAGCCTCAATGGGCATGCAGGATTCCAACGAGCGGATCGGGCAGACGGCAACGGTCTCCCAGTCGATTGCCGAAGACATCGCCCGGGTCACCGCGACCATCACCCGGTTTACTCGCGACAATGAATGCGTTCAGTCAAACGCCGATGACTTGTTGAGATTGAGGGAAACATTTGAGAGCCTGATCGGTCGTTTCAAGCTGAACAAGGACGGCACTTTCGATCCAGGCCCAATTAAAATGGCGCATCAGGCATGGGTCTCTCGTGCCGCCAATCTGCTCGCGGGTAAGCAGTCTTTGGATGCAAATGAGGTTATCGATCACCATGCCTGCAAGTTCGGAAAGTGGTACTACGGCGAGGGAGGAAAAGAGTGCGGTCATCTTCGAGATCTTTAAGTCCCTGGAGACGCCTCACGCAGAAATCCATGCGAAGACCCGTGAGATTGCCCAGTTCGTAGCCACCGGCAAACGGACCGAAGCATCCACGAAGCTCCAGGAGCTTATGGCGACATCACGGGGCTTATGCCAGAAGCTAGACCAACTAGCCGGCACTGTAAATGTCAAACAGTGACAATCTGCCGCGTGAAGGACGGAGGCGGTATCCCTGAGAAACACCTCATTTGCAAACCGGTTAAACGGTGCAAACAGGTCGGACCCGGAGTGCTGGACCTCTACACCCCGGCAGGTCAGCTCAAGAGACTGGCCGGAAGATTCAAAATGTAAGTGAAAATGGAGTCTTGCATGGCGGAGCACAGTACCGAGATCGGCGAACAGCAGATGCTCATTTCGACCTTCTTCCTGGGTCAGGCAGCCTTTGGATTGGATACCGCAAAGGTCCAGGAAGTCGTTCGAGTTGGGGAGGTAACGCCGGTTCACAGCGCGCCGGGATTCGTTCTCGGCGTGATGAACCTGCGTGGGAGGATTGTCACAGTGATCGACCTGGGGGTCAAGCTGGAGCTTGACCGAAGGGAGCCCGGCGCGGACAGCCGCATTTTTATCGTTGACTGGCAAGGCGAACAGGTCGGCCTGCTCGTTGACCGGGTGGCTGAAGCAATCGTGGTAGATCAGGCTGATCTCAAGTCCGCGCCGGAGAATGTACGCAACATGCAAAGCCGGCAATTCAAGGGAGTTTTCCAGGTCGCAGGACGACTGGCCGCCCTGCTCGATATGGCAGCGGTGCTGGCTCTGGAAAATTAGACATAACAACATAAATAGTGGCGAAATAAAGATTTTCGGCATTCGGGCGCAAGCCTGACGAAAGCCGGAATCCAGAGGTGTTCGATCTGCTTCACGGGTCGAAAAGAAACTGGCCCCCGGTTTGCACCGTGGTGATGGATATGAAGATTTGCGCAAGTATTATTTAGGCCCCGTATGGATTGGATCGCTTCGGTAAGGATAGAACAAATGCCCTTTAAAGTTGTGGTTGCAGACGACTCCGTGCTTTTTCGCCGCGTGATCGCAGAGGCCCTCAAATCCCTTTCCGACGTGGAGGTGGTGGGCAACGCGCCGAATGGCAAGCTGGCCGTACAGCGCGTTCGGGAGCTCAAGCCCGACCTTCTCACCCTCGACATGGAAATGCCGGAAATGGATGGCCTGGCCGTCCTGGACGCCTTACGCCAGGCAGGTGAAGACACGATGGTTATAGTAGTCAGCGCCCTCACGCAACGGGGCGGGCGTCTAACGATTCAGGCCCTGGAAAAAGGCGCCGTGGATTTTATTACCAAACCCGATGTTATGGGAGCTGAAAACGGCTGCACGGCCGTGCTCAAGGAATTGGGCCCTCGAGTGCGCGCCCTTGCCCACCGGAGGGCCATTCGAAACATGCTTAAGGGTGCTCCCCGACCTGTTCTTGCGAGCACGCTCCAGCCGGTTTCCAAATCCGTCGACTTGGGGCAGGTTTCGGAAACCATGATGCGCGTGGCGTCCGCCACCAAGCCGGAAATGATTTTGATCGGTGTTTCCACGGGAGGGCCCAACGCATTGGCGCAACTTCTGCCGGCGATTCCTGGAAGCATCGGTGTACCGATTCTGCTCGTTCAGCACATGCCGCCAGTATTCACACAATCATTAGCAGAGAGCCTTTCCTCCAAGTGCGCGCTTCGGGTGTGCGAGGCTTCGCATAACCAGAAAGTCGAACCCAACACTGTATACATAGCTCCCGGGGGCAGGCAGATGCGTGTTGCTCCGGGAAATGGCGGCTCTAAGGTGATCGAGATCACGGACGACCCCCCGGAAAACAACTGCAAGCCAGCCGTTGACTATCTGTTTCGTTCCGTTGCAAACCAGTTTCCGGGCCGCGCGATGGCCGTCATTTTAACCGGGATGGGAAGCGACGGGACTCTTGGACTGCGTCTTCTGAAACGCCACGGGTGTCACATAGTTGCTCAGGACGAGTCTTCATGCGTCGTATTCGGCATGCCCAAGGCAGCAATCGACGCAGGGGTTGTTGACGCGGTGCTGCCTATCGAGGCGATAGCGGCCAGGATCGTCGCCTCAGTGCGCGGGAGCTGACCATGGCAAACGTTTCGGCTGATGAACTCGCCCTTTGGTCGCGTTACATCCACACTATTTGCGGCATACAATTAGATAGTTCCAAGGGCTATTTAATAGAAACCCGCCTGGCTCCATTACTTCGCGATACAGGCAGCAGCGGTTTGACCGACCTCTATAACAAAGCCAAGGCAGACCCTACGAACGGGCTCAGGAAAAAGATCATCGATGCTATCACAACCCGGGAGACATCTTTTTTCAGGGATAGTTCTCCTTTTGACCTGATCAAACACAAAGTTCTGCCGGACCTTATCGACAAGCGTTCAAAAACCTCGGGAAATGGTCGTCAAATCCCTATTCGCATCTGGAGCGCAGCCTGCTCGACAGGACAGGAGGTCTATAGCGTCGGCATTGCAGTCAAGGAAGTTCTGGTTGATCTCAATCGCTACGATGTTCGGATACTGGGTACGGACATTTCTGACAAAGCCGTCGCCCAAGCCAGTTACGGCCACTACAGCAAGTTGGAAATGGACCGGGGAATGGCGGTGGATAAGATGACCAAGTATTTCGCCCCGGAGGGGCAGACGTGGAAAATCCGCGATGAAATTCGCGCCATGGCCACTTTCAAGACGATGAACCTTTTGGAATCTTTGGCCCTGCCCGGCAGATTCGACATTGTTCTGTGCCGCAATGTGGCAATTTATTTCACCGAAGCGGACAAAACCCGCCTGTTCAAATCGATCTCCAAGGTCATGGCGCCGGACGGCTACCTCATCATTGGTTCGACGGAGTCCATGACGGGTATTTGCCCGGAATTCGAGGCCAAGCGCTATCTACGCGCTGTTTTCTACCAGTTGCGGAACGGAGGATGAAAGACATGCCGCGTAAACGGTTTAAGGTCCTCGAAAGAACTCGCGAACTATTCGCGAGCAAGAAACAGGTGGATGCTGTCTTCCAAGCCCTTCAAAACGGAATGATCATTGTCGACGCGGAGACGCACTCGATTATCGAAGCCAATCCTGCGGCATGCAAAATGATTGGCGCATCACGCGACAACATTCTAGGCCGTGATTGCCACTGCTTTGCGTGTCCGAACCAGCAGTGCGATTGTCCTATCACGGATAAGGGCCAGATCCTGGATAATGCAGATCGTGTGCTGATCGCCGACGATGGAAAGCAGATTCCCGTACTCAAGACTGTGGTGCCTATAACCTTGGGCGACAGACCTTGCCTGCTCGAGTCATTAGTGGACATCACCGAGCGCAAGCGAGCTGAGGAGGCTGCGCTGCGAGCGAAAGAGGACTGGGAGAGGACCTTCAACGCCGTGCCTGACCTGATCGCCATAATTGACAAAGATTACGGGATTATCCGCGCGAACGAGGCCATGGCATCCAGGTTAGGTTTGACTCCCGCAGAGTGTATCGGACAGAAGTGTTACAGCGTCATTCACGGGACGAGCGAGCCGCCTTCGTTTTGCCCGAACGTCCAATTGTTCGCGGACGGGATGGAGCACTCGGCGGAGGCTTACGTGGATCGCCTCGGCGGCGATTTCGCCATTAGCGTTTCCCCGCTTTTGGATTCGGAGGGAAAACTCGCCGGAAGCGTCCACGTCTGTCGCGACATTACCAAGCACAAGCGGGCTCAAGATCAGATGATGGCAGCCAACGACCTCCTCGAAAATATCTTCAGGAACTCACCTGATGGTATTGGCATTGTGGATAGGCATGGGAAGTTCTTCAAATGGAATACGGCGGCAGCCGAACAATATGGGTATACTTTCGAAGAACTCGAGGGGATATCAATTTTTGATTTGTATGAGGATGCCGGCGAACTCGACAAGATGCTAACAGAACTACGCAGTAAAGGCGCCATACGAAAATATGCAATCAACGTGTTAAAAAAAGACGGTGCCGTCGCTCCTTCAGAGCTTTCCATCAGCTTGCTGAGAAACGATTTGGAGGGAGTTATCGGTAGTGTAAGCGTTGCCAGAGACCTGAGCGACATCACTAAGGCATTGACCGAAGTGGAAGCTTCGAATAAGCGCCTGCATGAGGAAGCCGCCGAGCGCACGAAGATGGAAGAGGCCCTTCGCGAGGCCATGGCCGAGTTGGAAACCACAAACCAGGCAATCGAAGAGGCAATCGCACGCGCGAACACCCTGGCTGTAGAGGCTGAATTGGCCAACATCGCCAAAAGCCAGTTCCTGGCCAACATGAGCCACGAGATCCGCACGCCCATGAACGGGGTAATCGGCATGACGGGTCTGCTGTTGGATACGGAGCTTACCTCCGAACAAAAGCGATACGCCAAGTTGATCCGCTCGAGCGGGGAGAACCTACTCTCCCTCATTAACGACATCCTGGATTTTTCAAAGATCGAGGCGAGAAAGCTCAATCTTGAAATCCTCGACTTAGATTTGCTCGCTACCATGGAAGACACCGCTGAGATGCTGGCTGTGAGGGCGCAGGAAAAGGGGCTGGAACTTACCTGCCTGGTTGAGCCCGATGTGCCGTCGCTTCTAAGGGGCGATCCCGGGCGATTGCGCCAGGTGCTCGTTAACCTGGCAGGCAACGCCCTGAAGTTTACACATCGTGGAGAAGTGAGCATTCGGGTCAGCCTTGGACAGAAAACCGATACGCACGCCACCCTTCGCTTTGAGATCCGGGATACCGGAATCGGTATCCCAGCCGACCGTCTGGGCATACTCTTTACAGCATTCACCCAGGTGGACGGATCCACCACACGAAAATATGGCGGATCCGGTTTAGGTTTGGCAATCTCCAAGCAACTGACCGAGTTGATGGGCGGAGCAATAGGAGTTGAAAGTAATGAGGGGAAAGGCTCAACATTCTGGTTCACGGCTGTGTTTGCCAGACAGCCCGAGAAACAGTCCGGCATATCCGAAGAACCCACAGGCATCGCAGGACTCAAGGTACTGGTTGTGGACGATCACGAAACGAACCGGCTCCTGGTTGCCACCCTGCTCCGGTCGTGGGGCTGCAACCCGTGCGAAGCTTCGGACGGGCAAAGCGCCCTTGGCTTGCTGCTCGATGCCGCCCGGCGTGGCGAACCCTTCCAGATTGCCATAACCAATCACCAGGTGCCCGCTATGGACGGTGAGGAACTTGCGCACAGGATCATGGAGAACCCGGAGGTCAGGGATACGCGCCTGATCCTCATGTCTTCACTCGGGCAGAGAATGGACGAAGCGAGAAATGAGCAGGCCGGTTTTTGGGCATCCCTCACAAAGCCGATACGGCAAACCCAATTGCGGGAGATCCTTTCCGTGGTCGTGGGCAGGGAGGCAAGGGCGTATAGCGTCATGCAAAAGCCCATCGCAACCCGCCATGCGGACGACAAGTCCGACCGGCGAAACGTTCGTATTCTTCTGGCCGAAGACAACACGATCAATCAGGAAGTGGCCCTGGCTATACTCAAGAAACTCGGTTACCGGGCGGATATCGCGGTAGACGGATTGGAAGCCATCGACGCGCTTTCTCGCGTCCCCTACGATCTGGTCCTTATGGACTGCCAGATGCCGGAAATGGACGGTTTTGATGCGACCCAACGCATCCGTGCCGGCTCAGGAGTACTCAACCAGCGGGTGCCAATCATAGCGATGACGGCCAACGCGATGCAAGGCGACCGGGAACGATGCATCAACGCGGGAATGGACGACTATCTGTCCAAACCGGTGCAGCCCCGAGAACTGGCGGAGATGCTCGATCGCTGGCTTTTCTCCGCCCGTAAGGCCAGGGACAGTCAAAAGGCCCCTTCGAGCGAAGCAGCCCCTGCCCCTCCTGCGGACAATGAGGTATTCCATGAATCCGAACTGCTGGAGCGCCTCATGGACGATCGAGATCTGGCGCGCACGATCGTGGCCGGATTCCTTGACAATATACCGGTCCAGGTCAGCAGGCTCAAAGAGTTTCTTAGCGGCGGGGACGCGCCCGGCGCCCAGCGTCAGGCGCACACCATCAAAGGGGCTGCGGCCAACCTTGGGGCCCCTGCCCTTCGGGATGTGGCGCTTGAATTGGAACAGATAGGGAAAGCCGGGAGACTGGGGGATGCGTTCGATGTGCTGCCCCGCCTCGAAACCGAATTCGAACGGGTGAGGCACGCCCTCGAACAAAACGGATGGACTTGAAAGGACCATGGCAAAAGAAAAGATCCACCGCAGAGGCGCAGAAGTTTTGAAGAAATGGACACAGAAGAATAGACGTGCCTCTCATCTTCGATTGGCGAAACGCATTAAAAAGCGAACGTAGCGCCAATCAGGGATTCAGGTGCTTGACGAAAAAGCCAACGACTGCTTTGCGCGTTTCATCAGCATCTTTGGGACTCGGGACTATGCGAACCATCCCGCCGCGGCCGGCGTGGGATAACCTGTCGTAGAAGCGCGTCGCCGCCGTTTGGTAATCGAAGGCATGAGTTGCGCCTTCGATGTAGTTTACTGTTACCTTGTCTCGCGCTGCAGCCGGCCACATTGCGATAAGCGCGTCACAAGGACGTTTGCCTTCCTCGTAATCGTCGTTGGTCCCAACATTTATGAGCATGGGCGAGGCCCCCATCCGAGTCTGCGCATCATAGCAGGCGCGCTCAGGGTTTTGCACCATGCGGGCGATACCGGAGCAAACCGGGTAGAGCGGCGCAAAAGCTACCGGCTGGGGTACATCCTTTCCCAGGCGTTCCTGCACCAGTTCGCTTGATAATAGCACAGTCATCACTCCACCCCAGGAGAAGCCCATTACCCCCAATCGCTTACCATCAATGGCAGGCTGCGCACCCAACCACCTGAGCGCTGCCGATGCGTGCGGCATAGTTGCCGGGGGGCCGGCTTTTGGTGGGGAGCCGAACTGGAACATCGTTATTTCGAGGGTTGCTATGCCGGCTTCCTGCAACGCCCCGGCATAAAAGGCTCCCCGCCCGTCCACCCCGCCACCGCCGTGCAGGATCAGCACAGCCGGCGCCTTGGTCATCAACCCTGCAGGCCGACAAAAGCGGGCAACAACCTTATCCACCTCTCCCCAGCCGGCGATTGCGGCGCCAGGAATTATAACGCGTTCTCCCGGAGCATCCGTCTGCGCGGCGCAAATCCCCGATAGCATCAGCACTGCTGCAGTAACCAGAAAGACTTGCATCAAGCGAGCGCAATGCCGGCTGACCGCAATTTGAATGAAAAACGACTGCAGATTCACGCATCACCATTATTAAAAGTCAATCAGTCTTCACCAGGCGTAAGCCCAGGCCGCTGCCACCCAGGCGGCCCCCCAAGCCGTGGGAGGACTGTTCCCAGTGGCCCCGGAAGGTGCAACGCACCCAAGAAGCGTCGCGGGACCAAGAACCGCCCCGTAAGACCCTTAACGAGCCACCGCTATTAGATACGGGGTTATGTCGCTGGTGCTTCTTATAAGCGTCTTCATCATATATGTCCTCACACCATTGCCACACGTTTCCGCTCATATCATATATTCCCAGTCCATTCGGAGCCTTGCCGCCAACGGGATGAGTCGACTTTTCGCTATTCGCGCCATACCACGCTACAGCATCTATATCGTTTCCTCCGGCATACTTTTCCGCTTTCCCGCCGCTGCGTGCGGCGTACTCCCATTCAGCCTCTGTGGGCAGGCGGAACGAATATCCGCTCTTGGCGTCAAGCTTCCGGATAAACTCCTTGGCATCATCCCATGTTACCGACTCGACAGGGTAGTTGTCCCCTTTCTTGAAGCCCGACGGATTACTCCCCATGATTTTCTGCCACTGGCCCTGGGTTACCGTGTATTTCCCAATCCAAAAACCACTTACTGTCACTTCATGCTCAGGTGACTCGTTGGCCGGGCAACCGCCTGCCACCGAGCCGCACCCCATCAAGTATGTCCCTCCCTCCACCCATATGAATTCCATCCCCGTGGCTGGATCTTTCCATTCACGCCGCGTTGAGCCTGCGGTGGTTGGTGGCGGTTTAGGCTGAGTCTCCATGACGGGCTTTGTTGGCGGCGCCACTGCCACCTTCGCCAACGTGTAATTCATGGTCTCCACTTTCCCAGCCTCTAATATCACTGCGTCTTCCACCCTCTCATATCCGTCAAGATCGACTGTTAGCCCCACGCTGCCAGGCGCAAGCCCACTGATAGTCATGGGCGTAAGCCCCTTCTGAACGCCATTCACATAAACCATGGCTCCAACGGGATGCGATTTCACACTGATTGATCCGGTCCCCGGTTTTTCAGACTTCGGCGGCACGGTGACCGGACCAGGCCCGCCCGCCGTTTGGATCGATCCCTCGACCTCGATGGTAGCTTTGAAATAGAATTTTTCCGTCAGACTATCCATTTTCCATGGGACCTGCACGCCTCCCGTCTTGATCTGAACATCCTTGCCCACTTCCCTGAATACGTCCTCGATGTCAAGCCCGGGCTCTTTAATGATGCGGGCAAGTGATTCGGTGTACGGACTATTCTTACCACCGCCATCGGATGCGGTCTTCCCGGGACCGGTTGCATAGGCAACAATGGTCCCGGTCGGCGCGTCCATACTGGCCAGACCTGATCCCATACCCCGCAACCCCTTATCGCCGAAAGGGTTGTTGCGGCAGGCATCCAGAACGATGATATTGACCTTGGTTCCCGAAGCATTCATATCGTCCAACACGTTGTCGACATTTACCAACTCATATTTGACGTCGGTCTTCGACGCCACATTGGCGGACGTTGGTATAAGAAAATTCCTGCCGTCTACCTGGACCCCATGCCCGGAGTAGTAGAGGAAAGCCACTCTTTTACCCCTCATGGTTTCCCCGAATTTCCGGATGACATTTTCGAGCCCGGTTTTGTCCAGATTGGTCTGCGCCTTGCCTCCCACCAGTTCGAACCCAAGGCTTTTTAGCGCATCAGCCATAACAGCGGCATCATTGATCGTATTCTCAAGCGGCATCGTATGCTTATAAGCAGCATTGCCAATTACAAGCGCCACGCGGTCCCCCGTTGAAGCGGAGGTTGCGTCTTGTCGCCGTGTCCCCCGGTCATTTGCGCTGGAGGCGGGTTCAGACAACAGCCCTACGCATATTGACGTCAGAACCAAGATACTCAGCAACCTTCCAACCACGGTTTTCCTCCTCGATTGCTAGTTTTCGTGCATAGATATGGCAGTATTCAAGAATTTAACAGGTTACAGATAAGATACAATCGGAGGGATTGGGATGTCAAAACGATAATGCCGGGGGGAAGAGTGATGACTGATGAGTGGTGAATGGAAAAGGGGAAAGATTTTGACCGGAAATTCAGGATAAGAGACTGCCAGTTTCCAATTTGGATTTTTGACCCAAAAGAAACGCATTTTTCGTCCTGGCAAGGAAATCAAGGGGTTACGCCGAGGCGTACATGGGTACCGCCTCACGGAGCGCCGAGATCCTACCTGTGCCACCGCCGCAGGCAGTGGCGATCCTGGCTGGCGGTCCCACCGCCCAAGGGCGGCAAAGGGCTTTTTCGACGTATTTAAGCGAATCCGGACGGAAACTAGCTCGTTTCCTTGCCTCCGCCACCGTTTATCATGACGGTCAGTTCCGTAACGTATCCCTTCATCAGAAGGGCCTGAGAGTTCAATTCCTCGCAAGCGGATGCCGCCTCTTCGGCGCCAGCCGCATTTTGTTGGACAACCCGGTCCATCTCTGCCACAGCCTTGTTGATCTGCTCTATGCCCAAGGCCTGTTCGCGGCATGCCGCTGTAATTTCCCCGACCAATTCACCGGACTTCCCAACGCTATCTGCCACAACGCTAAATTCTTTGTCGGTTTCATCCACCAGTTCCGTGCCTTCTTTAACTTTCTTAATCGTACCCTCGATAAGGTTGGCAGTATTTTTCGCGGCCTCGCCAGCTCTCATTGCCAGATTCCTTACTTCATCAGCGACCACGGCAAAACCAGCTCCGGCTTCCCCCGCGCGCGCAGCTTCCACAGCGGCATTGAGCGCCAGCAAATTTGTCTGGAAGGCAATCTCGTCAATTGTTTTTATGATCTTGGAGGTCTCTTCACTCGCTCCGGATATCTCGCCCATCGAAGAGGTCAGTCTTTCCATCGACTGGCTGGCGCGTGCTACGGTCCCTTTTGTCCTCGTCATCAGTTCGTTGGCATCGTTTGCATTGTCCGTATTCCGCTTGGTCATAGATGACGTTTCCTCGAGGGACGAGCATGTCTCCTCAATAGATGCGGCCTGCTCGGTTGCCCCTTCGGCAAGCTGCCGGCTGGCCGATGAGACTTGGCCGGAAGCTGAAACCACAAGCTCGGATGCCGATGACAAGCCCGTGGCGATCGCTTTGATTCTCTTAGTCAATGAACGTGCAAGCAACAATGAGAAAAGGACGATTACCACGGTGAGTACTAAAAGTACCATAGTAACACTCATAGTGTAGTGTTTGATATCCTGCTCGACAGTTTGTTGAAGATTGTCCTTCTCGGATTGAACGTTATCGATGTAAGCTCCAGCACCAATAAAGGAATCCGTGCCTGGAATCAACTTAACATAACTTATTTTCGGCTGAATTCCTTTTCCTTCCTTCTCAAAGTAGTATTCTACGAATCCGCCTCCAGTTTTCGCCGCTTTAATAAATTCCTGTACAAACAGATTGCCTTTTTTATCTTTAAGATCTATACAATTTTTCCCATTTAGCGCTTTATCGATAGGAACATTGATCCTTATTCCACTGAGACCATAAGAAAAAAAGTAACCTGAGTTGTCATCGAAGAAGCGGATGGGATCTGTTTCTTTTGTGATGTTATCCAGTATTCCTTCTCCGCTCTTCTGCCCTTTGAGTTTCTCTGCCAGGCCGGTAGCCTCTGCATCCACCAAAAGCTTGATGGCGCTTTTTTGGCCGTTGAGAATCAGCCCCTCATCCCTCGGATACACCTCTTCGTTGAGAATTCTGCTGCTCAGACTACTGCTAATACTCAGGTTGATGCAACATATCAGCAGCATGCCTAACAGAAACATTAGTGGGAGGCTAAGAATCTTCAGGGTGAGGCTCAAGTTTGTAAACTTTCGTAACATAATCCTTCCTTTCGTGAGATGGAGATCCCAACGCGTCGCTCCGCGATGAGTGAACAGTGAATAGTGTGCAGAAAAAGCTTTCAAACCAAAATCCTCCCTGCCCAACGCATCGCTCCGCGATGAGTGGACAGTGGTCAGTGAACAGTGAGCAGAAAAAGCTCATGTTCGATTTTTCACTGCTATCGGCTCAGAAGATTTCAGCCTTTAGCAGAATTTTGACTTCAGCATTTTAGCTTGTACCTTACATCGATGCTTTTGAAGAGATTCGAATGCAGTCAGGAAGCTAACTTCAAGCCTATAGGCAAAGTGTCGAAAATTATTCGGGGTTTATGGAATTCGATGAGTTGAGTCAGGGTATGCACAATTTTGAGGAGCAGGAAAAGGGGAGCGGGGAGCCGAGATTTGGAACCTTATTTTTTACCCGGGTTATCGAAATATCATGGCGAGGCAAATCACATTCATTTGTCATCCTGCTTTTATGTTCTTCCACACTCCTTTCAGGTTTTCCATAAGGTCGAGCCTTATGGCGGCCGAACCTGAGGTCCTGCTACTGAAACCTTGGCCTTCTATGCTCGTAAGAATTCGCAGTTGTGCCTCTTCCCGGACCCAACTCGACGTCATAGTATGACTTGAAGATTTCGCTGACCGCTTGGATTTCCGGCAGCACATAGACTATGCCGCCCGTTCCGCTAAAAGTCGATCTCACGACGTTATCAAAGAACTTTGCAGGAACATTGATGCAACCATAGGAAATACGCCTGTCGAGCGGCGATGGAGAGGCCAGGCGCTCCAGTCGGTGCTCCTTGGGATTATTCGTGATCACCCGGTGCAGAGAAACGGCATTTTTGTAGTCTACCCAGAGGACGTCTTTTCCGTGGGAATTGAAACCCAGCGAGGCCGTGAAGCGGCCCGCCGGTGTGGTGCGCTCCTCAGGGCGAACGTCCGACAATTTCCGGTTACCGATACCGGGGACGGCGTAATCACCCCGTTCGAGCCCAAGCAGGGCTGAGGCAGCGCCGCGAAGTCGTCCATGGGCATCGAATACAAAGACTTTGGCGTCTATCTTGTCAATAATTGCGAATGGCATGCCGCGATTGTCGCCTGAATCTAGGACCCAATCCGCCATGTGCCCGGTTTGGCCGGACTTATGCTCCCCTTCGAAGTTCACCCGTTTGGGGTAAGTAGCCACGGCGGGTTGCGTCTTAACAGTCAGGCGGGTTCCATCTACTTGATACGCAGACAATGAGCGGTCCGGACTGGAGAATTGGGCGGTATTCTCCCCAGCGGCAACTTGGTGGGGGTTGAAACTGATGGCCATGAGGCCAAGGCAAATCCCTTTTGCGATACTCGCTACGAGCGAGCATGAGTTCCCTGAACGTTTTGTGCACCGCAATGCCGCCCAAAGGCCCAGCCTGATCTTTTCTATTCTTTTCAATGAATGTCCGTGCCTAATCGGCATGTTTCTATTGTCCTGGAACAACCGCAGGTGGCCCTGCCTCGTGTTTTATCAACGCCAAGGCAGGGCACCGGAACTGATTTAGTTGCGGTCCTGCCTGGGCGCAGGAGCCGCTTGATATTGCCTGGGCTGTGGTTGCGGTCTGGCTACTGCACGTTGGGAATAGTACGAATAACCATTGGAGGGGTAACCCGAATAATACGGGTAACCATAGGAGGGGTAACCATAGTAGGGGTAACCCCAGGCGCCATAGTAATAAGGCAATGCTGCAGCACCCCACCACCAGGGCCAGCCGCCTCCCCACCACCCTCCGCGAAACCCATACCCTCCGCGAAATCCAGCACCTCCGCGAAATCCGCCTCCGTGGAATCCGCCTCCGTGGAATCCACCTCCGTGGAATCCACCTCCACCGTGAAATCCACCGCCACCGTGACCACCACCGCCACCACCGCCACCACCGCCACCACCGCCTCTGAATGCATACCCTGGAGATGCAAGCAGCATAAGCACAGCAGCCGCTACCACGACCACCGAGAATGTTTTAATCAGTTTCTTCATAGCTTTTGCTCCTTAAAGAGATAACCGGCTCAACTTCGCAACCCTTTTTTCACCTTAACAGACGTATTGGTTGCCGGCTTTGTCTACAAAAATCGTGAAATTGTCTCACCGTGGAAAGCTTATTGAAAACCGGTTGTAGACTCAGTCCTAAAAGGAAAGTTAAATCGCACTCGGGGTCTGTCGATAGATCTCATGCCAAGATTTTTCTTCCATTTACCCCTGGAAGTGATAAAAAATGCGGGCATGGTTAACCTCATTGTAATTCGAGGTTAACCATAAAAATATCATGCCCGAAGAGGTGAAATCCATGGATAACCGGGAATTGAACGCGATTTGGAAGGCGGCGGAAAACGATCAGCCGATATCCGGAGAAGCTGCGCTCTATGTTCTTCGCTCCTCTGCCGCAGATCTGCCCCTGATTTTTGCTGCGGCAAGCATGGCACGCCAGCGCTATTTCGGCAATTCGGTACGCCTGTGTTCGATTTTGAGCGCGCAAAGCGGAGCCTGTTCCGAGGATTGCGCGTTTTGCGCTCAGGCATCCTGCCATAATACCGCAATAGAGACCACCCCGCTCTGCTCGAAAGAAGCAATGATCGAGGCCTTCGATGCCGCCGCAGAGCTTCCCGTTACGCATTTTGGCGTGGTCACCAGCGGTTGCGCGCTTTCCAAAAACGGAGTCGAGCGCGTGTGCAGCGCAGTGCGGCAGCAGAAACATCCACGCGTAAGCTGGTGCGGTTCACTCGGAAGCCTTGACTACGATCAACTGTGCGCCTTGAAGGCATCGGGCCTCAAGAGATTTCACCACAACCTGGAGACCGCGCGGAGCTTTTTCCCGCAAATCTGCACCACACATAGCTGGGAAATGCGCCTGGAAACGATCAGGATGGCGAAGAAAGCCGGATTGGAGGTCTGTTGCGGCGGAATTTTCGGTCTTGGGGAGTCGATCGAGCAACGAGTTGAGTTTGCTTTGACCCTCGGGCGCGAAGCAATTGATTCCATTCCTCTCAATTTCCTGATCCCTATCGCAGGGACAAGAATGGAAGAAATGGAAATCATGAAGCCGCTGGATATTTTGCGGACAGTCAGCATGTTCCGCCTGACCAACCCCCGCGCTGAGGTGAAGATTTGCGCCGGGCGCGTGCATCTGGGCGACCTGCAGTCTATGCTATTCATCGCCGGGGCCAATTCAATGATGATAGGGCCGCTTCTAACGGTTGCCGGCGGCAACGTGGACCGGGACCTTCAGATGCTTCGGGACCTGGAGGTCGAATATGCGTTCTGAGACGTGGATAGATGAAGAGATTGCACAATTGCGTGAAAAGAGCCTGGAGCGCCGTCTTTCGGTTTTCAGCGAGGCCGGCGGTAAGATACAGATCGGGGGTAGGACCTTTCTCAATTTTTCGTCAAACGATTACCTGGGGCTTGCACGCCACCCTGAAGCGATCTCCGCAAGCCGCAGATACCTCGAATCGTATGGCTGCGGGGCGACGGCTTCCAGACTTGTAACAGGCACCCTGGAGCCACATGATCAACTTGAGCGGACGATTGCAGCTTTTAAGGGATATCCTCAAGCGCTGGTCTTCGGCAGCGGATTTCTTGCCAATGCGGGCATCATAACCTCGCTTGCCGGGCGCGGCGATCATGTATTTGCCGATAAGCTGGCGCACGCCAGCATGATAGACGGCATCGTGCTGAGCCGGGCTAACTTCAAGCGTTTCCATCACAACGATCCGGACCATCTCAAGACCCTTCTGAAACAGTGCCCTGCCGGCGGCCAGCAAACTCGTTGTCACCGAATCCGTCTTCAGCATGGACGGAGATATCGCCCCGCTTGCCGAGATAGTTTCAACGGCCGTCGAATCCGGCGCTATGGTAATGGTCGATGAGGCGCATGCGACAGGTGTATTCGGCCCGGGTGGAAGCGGTTTGATCAGGGAACACGGCCTGGAGGACAAGATCAACGTGTCAATGGGTACGCTCAGCAAGGCGCTAGGCGGTTATGGCGGCTTTATAGCATGCTCTTCTGCCTTGCGCGAACTGCTGGTTAATCGCGCCAGGTCTTTTATCTACACGACCGGACTTCCGCCGGCTGTTATGGGAAGCGCCCTCGGCGCCCTTGCCGTGATCGAAAAGGCAGGCAACAAAGGAGTGGAGCTTCTCCGGCGGGCTGCAACTTTCAGGAAGCGATTGCAGGAAGCCGGCCTTGACACTTTGAATTCCGCAAGCCAGATCGTTCCGGTGCTCATCGGCGAAAACGGCAGGACACTGGCAGTCGCGCAACGACTAAAATCAAAAGGTATACTTGCGGTGGCCATTCGTCCGCCGACGGTCCCCGAAGGAACTGCCCGCCTGAGGCTTTCGGTCACCCTGGACCACTCCGATGACGATCTGGAACGGGCTGCCGGAGAAATCATAGCCGAGGCGACGGGGGGGTGATAGTCCACCGCAGAGACGCCGAGACGCGGAGATTTTGACAGTATTGCACGGAGCAGGAAAGATTTTGACAGGATTGACAGGATTGCTTATGGTTTGCTTTTTGCCTTTGGCCTCTGGATTTCACCCAAGGCTTGGTCATATACCAAGTTGGGTTCAAGAGTGGGCGGGGATAAACTCGGCCCCTACGACATCATAGCGCGGTCCTTTTTGCAGCGGAGGGCTTCACGATGTGTCCAGACGCGCGATTTGAACGAAACTCCGCAAAACGTGTCTGAACTCTGAATGCTCTTTCTCCGCGCTCTCTGCGACTCTGCGGTGAATTTCCTCATGCGGTGATATTTTGTCTTGGATGGAAAAATGAAAAAACCTTCAGTCCTGCTCGTTTCCGGCTGGGCGCACGGAGCTGAAGCCATGCAACCGCTGGCCGAGGCAATGTCGGAATCCCATTGGGTCACTTCACTTTCGCTTGAGAGCCCTGGCATAGCCCCCCGGACCGACTCCGGGGGCAGACGGCCGGGCGGAAATTCTTCTCACGCGAAGCCTGATCATCCACAGGTCAGGGAGGGCTCCGAAGAAAGAAAAGACAGCGGAATACAAGGAAAAGGCGAGGGCCGGCACGGCCCGAAAGACAGGGCTGCATCAATTTCCCCATATGCTCGCGCAATTGCCCAACATCTCGATAAAGCAGGCGAGTCTGCCTGTATCGTTGGATGGTCAACCGGGGGGATTGCAGCGATCGAGGCGGCAGCCAACTACCCGGAAAAAGTCTGCGGCCTGGTGCTCTTGAGCTCAACAGCGAGATTTTGCTCAGATACGGGATATACCGCGGGCGTCGCCCCTGCCGTTTTGCACGTAATGATCCGAAGGCTTGTAACAAAGCCTGAAGTGGTAATCGCAGATTTTCTCGTGCAGGCGCTTTCTCCCCTACACATCACCGCAGATGAACTGGCCCGGAGAACGACAAACGCACTCAAGCAGGGAACAAATCGCCTGATCGACGGGCTCGAATATCTGGTCCGCGTGGACCTGCGGGACCTTCTGCCGTCAATAACGGCCCCCTGCCTCATAATCCACGGCAGACTGGACAGGATAGTGCCATGGCAGGCAGCCCAATTCCTGGTTTCAAAGCTCCCGATCTCAGAGGTCGAGTTGCTGCCTTCAGCGGGTCATTCGCTCATCGAGCAGTCCGGGAAGGACCTAATCAATCGAATCCTACAGTTTCAGGGATTACGCAGATGAACCAAACAGCTTGCTCCTCTTCAGTTTCCGCTCGTTTCGCCGCCGCAGCGCAAAGCTATCACAACGAATCCAACGTGCAGCGCGCAGTTGCTGAAAAAGTCGCTGCTTCAATCCCTGCCCGCGAGGAAATTGAGAGCATTCTCGAAATTGGGTGCGGAACGGGGTTTTTGACTGAACTGCTCTCAAGACGTTTTCCCGGCGCCCTGATCGATGCCGTAGACATTGCTCGTCCAATGATAGATCTGGCCAGGGAGCGCATAGGTGAATGCGGCCGAATCCGCTGGCACGTCGCCGATGCCAGGCAGTTTCGCCCCGACAAGGATTTCCCCTTGATTATCAGCAGCTCCGCTCTGCATTGGATGACCCCGATATCCGAGACCGTCAAACGGCTCGCCGGCATGCTCGAACCCGGTGGAAACCTTGTTTCGGCGCTAATGGTCAACGGGACACTTGAGGAACTCCATGCCGCTCGAACGTGCCTTTTCCCCGCCAAGACCGCCCCTGTATGCATGCCGGACGCAGAAGAAGTCCTCGAAGCCCTTGCTGTGGCAGGTCTCCATATCGAGCACAGCAGCCAGGAAGTGCACCAGGAGCGCTATGACTCGGCGCGATCATTTCTCCAAAGCCTGAACCGGCAGGGAGTCACGGGAGCGCCGAACATCGGATGCAAACTACTCAATCGAACAGAATTGCGAAAGCTGACTGGATACTACGACCGAAGATTTTCGACCCCCGCAGGCGGCATATTCGCAACCTACCGCGTTCTTTATGTTACGGCGAAGAAGACGTGAATGATGAATGATGAGTGATGGCTGAATGATGAGTGATGAGTGATGAGTGATGAATGCTCAATAGTGGAAGGGATCGAGGAAGGAAAAATGATTAAACCAGGGAAAGGTTTCTTTATTACCGGCACCGATACGGACGCAGGCAAAACAGTTGCCGCGGCTGCCGTGCTGGTGTCGATGCGAGCCTGCGGGATCGACGCGGTCCCGATGAAACCGGTTCAAACCGGCGGCGAGCGGTGGGACCGCCGGCCGGGTTCGGCGCTGTCTTCGACCGCGCCCTGGCTGAGTGGCGACGGGACGGGCGCTGGGCAAGGCCTCGAGCTGCAGAGCACCGATCTCACATTCTGCCTCCGCATGGCCGAACTGCAGCCAGACCCTGAGGAGTTGCAGGATATGGTCCCATTCATTTACGAACCGGCCTGCTCGCCTCACCTTGCGGCGGTCAAAACAGGCCGGGAAATATCGCTTGACCGGATTCTCGAAGCGTTTCACAGCCTGCTCCGAAGACACGAACGAGTAGTTGTGGAAGGCGCGGGAGGCGTGCTGGCTCCCCTTTCCGGCGATCGAACGACAATCGATCTGATGAGGACGCTCGGACTTCCGGTTATCCTTGCGGCCCGCCCCGGTCTAGGCTCCATAAACCATACTCTGCTTTCAATCAGGGAGATTGAACGCTCTCGCCTTACGCTGCATGGGATAATTTTTTGTGAAACCACAAGGGCCGGCTGGGGGGAGATCGAAGAAAACAACGTTGAAACAATCGAGAGAATGGGAAAAGCCCGAGTGCTGGGGCGCATTCCGTATATGGCCGAACTGGCCGCAAAGGACGGTATCAGTCCTCAAGTTTTCAGAAGGTATACGGAGCAGCTTGCGGTTGGGACATGATTTCACCACAGAGCCACGGAGGAACCCTCACAACGTTCGGGTTCGCGGTAATCATTGCGAAAGCTCGTAAAACGCTTCAAGTTCACGGCCGATCTTTTGTGAGGCCGCACAGAGCATTGCCACGGTAGAAGGAAGCCTTTGCTCCCTGATCTTTGGGCTTGTTAGATTTTGCCTTTCTCTGTGCCCTCTCCATGACCTGTCCACGACCAGTCTCTGTGGTGAATAAGCTTTTCTGTGGTGAATGAGGTTCATCGTGGTGAATCATTAGCACGAAACAGGAAAAGTTATGAAAAACCTTACCGGCTACTATCAAGAGCTTGATCGGACAAGTCTGTGGCATCCATACACCAGGCATTCGGCGCTCAGAGACGGGTTTCCCGTAATGACGAGAGGCGAAGGGGTATTCCTTTTCGACAGCGAAGGCAACCGGTACGTGGACGCAATCTCTTCCTGGTGGGCCTGCAACCTGGGCCACAGCCACCCGAGGCTAGTCCAGGGCATCATACGCCAGGCCGGGGAACTCCAGCACAGTATTCTAGGCAACCTTACGCACCCCCGTGCAGCCGAGTTGGCTCACAGACTCGTAGGGCTTTTCCCTGACAGGCACAGGAGAACGGTGTTCGCAAGCGATGGGGCCAGCGCGGTGGAGGCCGCGCTAAGGATCGCCGTTCAGTACCGGCACAACATGGGGGAGATCGGCCGCTACAGGTTTGCCGCGTTAGAGGACGCATATCATGGGGATACCATCGGAGCCATGGCCGTAGGATATCTGCCTTCTTTTCACGCCGCATACCAGCCCCTGCTTTTCCCGGTCCACAAGGTAAAAGTGCCGGACTGCGCCGAGTGTCCCGCCGAGACAACCCCCGACACGTGCGGCGTGCAGTGCTTTTCTTCCATGGAGTGCACGGTCAAAGAGCACGCAGACGAACTTGCGGCCGTAATTGTTGAGCCGTTATGCCTGGGGTCCGCCGGAATGAAAATGTATCCCGCAAGCTACCTCAGGAGGCTGGGCGGGCTTTGCAGGGAAACCGGGGTGCTGCTTATCGTGGACGAGATCGCTATGGGTTTTGGACGAACCGGCAGGATGTTCGCTTTTGAACACGCAGGCATCGACCCGGATATCGTATGTTTCGGGAAAAGCCTCGCAGGCGGTTATCTTCCAATCAGCGCGGCGGTGGTGAAAGAGGAAATCTTCGAAACATTTGCCGATGAACCCGAGGACCATACATTCTACCACGGGCACACTTTTGCAGGGAACCCCATTGCGGCCGCCGCAGCCATCGAATGCCTGAATGTATACGGGGAAGAACACATAGTAGAAAAAGCCGCGCGCTCAGCGGAGGTCCTGACTGCGCACTTCGAGGCTTTCAAGGGCATTGCCGGCGTGACGAATGTTCGCTGCCTGGGAATGATCGCTGCGTTTGATTTGACCGAAAAAGAAGGCGCTACCGGAGCAGACCGTGCCCGAGCCGTCTGCCTGAGGGCCATGAAAAAGGGCATCCTGATTCGGCCGCTGGGCGCCACCCTTTACCTGATGCCGCCATTGATTATGGACCACCAGGTTATGGCCGAAACCGTGAGGGTAATGCTGGAGACGGTTAAAGAGTGAAACGCTGAGTTAAGAGGAGCCTTTCATTATGGCAAAGAAGCTTGCGATTACAGTTTCGGGAGCAGTGTCGCTCGGAAGTTACGAGGCGGGCGTGATGTACGAAGTCGTTCGCGCCATTGGCCGGCACAACGAATCTCGTGATACTCCGGAAGAGGACCGAATCCTGATAGACATCCTGACCGGCGCATCCGCGGGCGGGATGACGGCGACAATACTTGCGCAAAAACTGATGTTCGAAGCGGACGCGTTGGAGGGCGACTATTTCAACTCGCTTTACATGCCATGGGTCACGGACGTGAACATCTTCGATCTCCTTACGGAACGACCCGGTGACAGCCCCACGAAGTCGATCCTTTCCTCGAAATTCGTAGAAGATATATCTCGGCGTTATCTCACGTCTCGCTATCAGAGCCACACCGATCCTCCGCGCACGCATCACAGCGCTGCAGCGGACACAATCCGGCTTGGCCTTGCCCTGTCAAACCTCAACGGAGTGGACTACAAAGTAGATACATGGCCGAAAGGGGAATTCATCTACACCCGCTTTCAAGATCAACTGAAGGTGCTCATCGAAAACGCCCCGAGTGACGACACCATGGATGTTTGGGAGCCGCTTCGAAACGCGGCGGTTTCGTGCGGCGCATTCCCGTTTGCATTCAGTGCCGTTGAGGTGGTCCGTCACAAATTTGAGTACGATTCTCCGGATTTGGGATCGCAGATTTTACCGACGCAAAACTTCTGTTACACCGACGGCGGCGTGTTCCAGAATGAGCCGCTCGGAATGGCGAAGGATTTCGTCGATATGATAGACCCCGAGCACGTCGATACCGATAACCGGTATTATCTGTTCGTGTCTCACGGCAATAAGAAATCGGTTGCATCCTCTGAACTCAACGCCGGCAACGCCGACTTTCTACCGTTCGGCAGCCGGCTCGCAACCGCTGTATTCAACCAGGCTGGTTTCCAGGATTGGATCATGGTCGAAAATGTGAACAGCCGGATCGACCTTTTCAATAAGCGCGCAGTGGAACTCGCCTCCATTCTCAAAGAGAAAGCAGATTCCGCAGAATTCGTGACATGTCTGGAAACCGCCGCAAACCTTTTGCTGCCGTTACTGTTCAAAAATGCAGCGAGCGGCGCCTCAATCGACGCAGCACGAGACCGTCTGAAGAAGCAATTTACTACAGAATACAACGGCCTTCCGGAAGGAGCGCGCAATACATGGGTGGATGCCATTCTTGTGCTGGAATCGGCGGCCCAAATGGGAGAACGCGACGAGATGCGTATTCTTGCTATTACCTCCGACGATTCGGAGTTGGCCGGCACGGATCTACAAGCGTTCAGCGGCTTTTTCGACTTCAAATATCGCAAACACGATTACGACATCGGCCGTGAGAAAGCCCAGAAGTTCCTCTTGGATCCCTCCTGTCCACTTGGAAAGATCAATTTCTCACCCGAGAAAATCGACGCCATCGACCACACATTGGACAACCTGAAGCTCGAAAGCATGGACCGCTCTATTCGGGAGAGCGTATACGGCCGTTTGCAGGACAGGTGCATGAATATGCTTTCCCAGGCCGGGGCGAACAAGTTGGAGGCCACTGGCGCGTTTGACTTTGTAATCGGCCCGAAACTGAAGCGACTTTTGAAGCTGTAACCGCTGCAAGAGTCCGCATGCCCATCGAATATCGCGCAGGAGACATTTTTTAATGCCTGCCAAGATATACCAAGAGCTGCCGGCTTCGAGAAAACGGCGCCAGGTTGGGACTGTAGCAAAGGAAAGGGCGGGGCCGCACAAAGTCGACCCTGCCCCGATTCAGCATACTAAAGGTTGTGAAGCTCCCAGGTCCCCACAGTTTTCCCCTCGATAACCAGATTCCCGGAAACGTTTCCATTGGCCGACATGGTCCCAGTCCCGCTGATGGCGTAATCCCTGATGGATGAGTTGAAAGTTATGTTATTGGATGATTGGTCATAGTTCCCGTAGACCGGCGCGATAACATTATACTTGGGAATTTCAACGATACCGAAAAAAGCGTTTGTGCTGGGGGGAATGGCCATTCCGGCAATTGTGCCGTTAAGAACTACCCCGAAAAGCGACTTGTCGGTAATCGTAAAAGTCCCAACCTTAGCGGCCCCCGTGCTCGTCAACGTGGCTGTCCATGCGCCAACGGGATCAACCACACCGGTAGTGTACAAGCTCCCTGTCATGACTTCAGCCGTTCCGCCGTTATATTCAACCTCGCCGAGAGCTGTGAATGTTCCGGAGGAATTTTTGAAAGTTCCATGGACTGTATTCGTTTTCAGGATAATGGCCCCGGGAAACGTCTCGTAACCGGTTAATGTGCCGTTCATCACCATCACATCTATCGCGCCGCCTTTTTTCACGTTCATCGCCAAATCGAATGCCTCTCCGTTACACGACCCCCCTGTGCAATTGAATGTGCCGATGAAAAGCCCCGGGGCCGGAATCGGATCCGTTATGGTAAAGGTAGCTGTGCCCGAAGCGGTCGGCGGTCCCGCGTACGTCGCTGTGACCAAGGGCTTAAATGAATCCGGCAAAATTGTGGTGGGGACGCTGAGCTTTCCACTTGGACTGATTGCGCAGCCGTTTGCAAGAGAAGTGGAGTCGAGCGACCAGGTCACGGTCGCTCCCTTGACTCCGGTGACTTTGGCTGTGTATTGCTGCGTCCCGCCCAATTTGACCGCCGGATCTGAAGGAGTGACGGTTACCTTTGGGGCTGCGGCGGAAGCCAAATCAACGAAACCGCCCGCAAGAAAGGTGCAAACCAGAATACACGCAAGTACGGCAAAATTCGAACTCTTCATAATGACCCCCTTGATTGTTGATGCAAAACGAACTCTCTTCCAGCGCACCATCAACTTAGTTTTTACCTATTGCTACCTTGCAAAATCCCTTCTGCCCCCCTTATAGAAAAGGTGGGGACACCCGCCCCTCTTAGCGGACGTTTGATCCATCCCTCATGTAATAAACGGTCCTTGGAACATATGAAAACTTCGTTGACACAACACTTGCGTTGCTGAAGACTCCCCACATGGAGTTCGCATGCTATCGACGGTCGCAGCACGAGTCAAGGGGCATTTTAGGTGGTATGAATTGGGTAATACGTCTACACACGGAAGTCATCAGATGCTGATGTACAAACGGGTTGGCGGAAATATTACAGCTTAACTCCCTCCGTCTGCGCTTCCATTAATTTCTAAACACATGATCGCAAGCAGAAGTTGCTATATCTCTGGTATATGGCGTTCTGCGGTGGACCAACTGGAGAGACTATCCACCGCAGCATTTCATGTCGCGTTGGGACACCCGAAACGACGAAAAGACCCGGGACTCCCACTTTCGTCATTCCGTGTTTGAGTGCTTTTGGGCCGGTATCCAGACCCCTAGCCTTTTTGAAGCAGCTTTTCACGCCCCTTTTGGGGCACCCTTGTATCTTTAACAATGAAAAGTGTCGTTTTCTTCGCGACTTCGCGACTTCGCGACTTCGCGTGAGAACTTTTCGGAACAGAGGCGCAGCGACGCAGAGTACTGGTCATGGACAGGTCATGGATTTCCCGAATGGATGACGAATTCACCCTGCGAGATGTTTCCTGATTTAGAGCGATGGTTTCGGAGCAAAAACACGCTTCTAAAAACGAAAGACGGTTCTTTCAGGCAGATTAGCCTTTAAATAGCGAGATGGTAGCATGCCAGGACCCCATGTTCACCAATTCGGCAGTATTATTCGCCTGAACGGCTCTCTTGGCGAGGCGGGAAGCGGGCTACCAAAATCCGGGGATGGAGGTGCGTCCTGAAATTGCCAAGACCAGGGACCGCTGAAACATCTAATCTTATGATTATCTTTTGATTCTGAGGACTTTCGAGGCGCAGGGAAACTTGTCGGGCAAAAATCCGATTCCCGATGCAGTTTCGATGCATAGTGCAGCGGTTTATGCATTATTCCGGATTAAGTAACAGCAAATTTCTGATTTTTAAAAGGAGATAATCATGGATTCCAAAGAGAGATATTATTTTGAATCGTTCAGAAGAGTTTTGAAAGCGGTGACTTCCACATTGTCCTTGGAAGAGGTTTTGGACATGCTGGTCAGAAATGTCACGGAGGTTTTGAATCTGAAGGCGTGCGCCATTCGCCTTCTTTACCCCGAGAAGGGGACTTTGGAGTTGGTAGCTTCACAGGGCTTGAGTGAGCAATATATTCGGAAAGGTCCTGTGAATGCGGACCTTAGCATTGCCAAATCCATGGAAGGGAAAACTGTGACGGTATTCAACGTAGTAGAGGACCCTAGAGCGCAGTATCCAAAAGCGGCGATTGAGGAAGGGATTGCCAGTTTGGGTTCCATCCCCCTTTCCATCCAAGGGCGTGTCATCGGTGTAATGCGGATCTATACCGGGGCTCCCCACAACTTTTCCGAAGACGAGATTAACTTTGCGGAAGCATTGGCCGAAATGGGGGCCATTGCGATTCGAAATGCCCGAGTGCACGAGGGGCTCCAGGAGGATTATCTAAGAATTGTGGAGTTGTGGACAGTTGAATTAAATAAATAGATAAATTTCGAACCGCCTGAGACTCTTCCCGGGGAGAAAGATTATGTATGGTTGGACCAAGAGATCCACCTGGTCATGGACAGGTCATGGAGAGACTGCTGATGGACAAGTCTTGGAGAGGGTTTACACAATGAACAAAGAAGAAAAACCCAACCGGACGACTGCCGGTCAAAATGGGGTCGCTCCGGTCAAAATGGGGCGCCGTCAAAATGGGGTCGGGCCAAACCAACTCCAAGATAACTATGGATAAATGTTGAACAAACGGGTTTTTGAAACGCTTAAAAGCTCATTTTTGCCCTTGAAATCACCGCTGCAAGGAACCAGCAGGTTCGCTGAGGCTCGATTTGGCCGTTCCGGAAATCCGGCGGGTATCTCTCGTCTTTCTCAAATCGCTTCAATGATCTCAACATAGTTTCCGCCCATTATCAGCCCCGTATACTTCGCGTTCCTTTTCTCACCATTCACCCCGGTCTCCTCCCATTTACCTATTCGCCCATTCACCCGCTTTTCTTCTTTTTGCCGTTTCTGGTTGCCGTTTCTATTGCCGCTTCTGGTTGCCGCGTCTATTGCCGTTTTGCAGGGCAGAATATTTGCTGATAAAATAATTAGAACGAATTGAGGGATTGATGGGTTCAGGCATTTGGTTTCTCAGTATTCACTGGCCTCTGCTCACTGTTCACCGTTTAATGCCGCTTCTGATTGCCGTTTGGTAGGTCCAAATGACTTAATGCTATAATTGAGGAATTGAGGAATTGAGGAATTCGGGAATTGATGAAGTTGATTTTTGGCTGATCACTGATCACTTCCCCACAGGGGTAGGGCGGACGTCCGTTTTCCAGGCGGAATTGAGGAATCGAGCGATTCGCTTAACCGTTCGCCTGCATTTTTTATTGTTTTCATTTAAAATAAAATTACAGCTATCAATGAAATCAAGGAGTTGCGCCCTTTCCCATTGTATTTGCCCTGTATTTGCAATGATGAGAACACAGGGGTCAAACAGTGAATAGTGGATAGTGAAAGGGCAAGGGGCAGGGAACAAAAGCGGCTCCCCTTTTCGGGCGGGGATAAACCCGGGATAAACCCCGCCCCTACATCATTATCACGCGGTTCCATGCGAGGGCTTTACGCCCTCCTAAGCACCTGATTTGAACGCAACTTCATATTACTCGTAAACCTTTTCATCCATGTCGGCGGCGCACCGGGCGTCCATCTCGTGGTCGCGGCCGGCGCCGGCGGCCTTGAGCTGGGCGTATTCGCCATACCACTCGTGGGCGGTTATCATGCTCATTACCTCGTTTGTGCCGGTCCAGATGCTGGCCAGTTGCAGGTCGCGCACGATGCGCTCCACAGGGAAGACGTTGGTGTAGCCTATGCCGCCCATCACCTGCATGGCGTGGCGGGAAGCCTGCTGGCAGGACTCGGTAACGAACTTCTTGGTCTGACTCACAAGCCGGCGCAGGCGGTTCATAGGGACGCCCGCGTCCACCGCCCTGGCAGTGGCATAGACCATTGCCCGGCTCGCATCCAGGAGAGTTGCGGCCTCGGCCACCTGGAAACTGACGCCCTGGAACTGGTTGATGGGCTGGCCGAAGGCCTTGCGCCGGGTGGTGTAGCCGGTGGCAACTTCAAGAGCCGGCCGCGCCGCGCCGATGGTCATGGCCGCCGTGCCCAGGCGCTCGGGGATCATCATGGTGTTGAAGACATCCAGCGCGCCGTTCAAGCGGCCCACGATGTTGGCTTTGGGCGCCCGGGCCTCGCGGAAGACAACGCGCCCTGCCCCGCCGCCCCGGCAGCCCATGAGGCCGTAGAGGTAATCGACGGTGACGCCCGGCCCCTTGTCCACGATAAAGCAGGTCAGCCCCTGGTGGGGCTTGGCCACGGGATCTGTGCGGGCGTAGACCAGGAAGTAGTCCGCGCCCTCTGCGCCCACAATGAAGCGCTTCTGGCCGGTCAGGAGATAGTCATCTCCGTCGGCTACGGCTTGAGTTGTGGTGCCGAAAAAGTCGCTGCCTCCCCGGGGCTCGGTAAGGCATTCGGCGGCGAACATCTTGCCGGCCAAAAGCGGCTTGACATAACGCTCTTTCAGTTCGTCGGCGCCGTGCAGGACGATGGCGTCGCAGACCAGTTCCGCGCCCACGCCGAAGACGCAGGCGAAGATATAGCCCAGCACGCCCACTTCCTCCATGACCATGCAGGTGCTTACCCAGTCCATGCCGCGCCCGCCCCACTGTTGGGGATAGCGGCAACCCATGAGGTTGCGGCGGCCGGCCTCGGCCAGGAACTCCTTGGGAAACTGCAGGTCGTCCTGGTCCATATCCAGGATCATCTGGCGCGGGACCCACCTTACCAGGTCGCGCACCTCGTCACGCAACTTGATCTGTTCCTTGCTCAATAGAAAGTCGAACATCAGATCTCCTCTCGCAGCTTATACTTCATGACTTTGCCCGTGGGTGTATGGGGCAACGCTTCGACCAGTTTGAACTCGCGGGGTATCTTGTATTTGGCCAGGCGGGCCGCCAAGTGCTCCTTGAGCGCTTCTTCGCTGAGGTCTGAGCCCCCGGCCGGCACCACCACGGCAACCACGGTCTCGCCCCACTCGGGATGCGGCCTTCCGATCACGGCCGCCTCCAGCACCTGAGGGTGAGTGGCCAGGGCGTCCTCCACCTCCCTGGAATAAACGTTCTCGCCTCCGGTGATGATCATGTCCTTTGTGCGGTCGACGATGTAGAGATAGCCGGCCTCGTCCACTCTGGCCACGTCGCCGGTCTTGTACCAGCCGTTGCTGAAAGCGGCTTGAGTGGCGGCCTCGTCCTTGAAGTAACCGTTCATCATGCTGTCCGCCTTGAGCCGGATTTCCCCGACCTCGCCCACGCCGGCTTGTGAGCCGTCGCCCTTGACCACCAGCATGTCGGCTCCGGGCAGGGCGGTGCGGCCGATGGAACCGGCGCGCTCGATCTGTTCCTCCGGGAAAAGGGTGGCGCCCGTGGGTCCGGACTCGGTCATGCCGTAGACCTGGTAGAACCTGTCGCTCTTGTAGGCGGCCATGAGCCGCCGGACCACGTCAGCAGAGATGGGTCCTCCGCCGTATATCCAGCAGCGCACGGAGGAGAGATCGAAATCGGCGAAGGTGGGGACCATCTGCAAGGGCGCCAGGTAGGAGACGGGCGCGCCAAAGTAGATCGTGCATCTTTCGTCCTGCGCGGCCTGCAGTAAGCGCAGGGGGTGGTATTCGCGCAGGAGCACGGTGGTCGCGCCCACGTAAAGCGCACCCATGAACCAGTTATTGAGCGGCGAGGAGTGCCAGATGGGCATGGCCATGAGCAGGCGGTCGACCTGGTCCATCTTCATGGCCATCGCCCCGGTGATGCCGGCCATTACCACATTCCTGTGGGTGTGCAGGCAGCCCTTCGGTTTGCCGGTGGTGCCGGAGGTATAGAGAATTTCGGCCAGGTCATGGTCCTTCAGCGGCACCGGCCGGGGCTGGGGCGCTCCGTCCAAGAGGGCGTCGAAGTAAGCGACCCCTTCCACAGCGGTGTCCAGGCAGGCCTTCCTGCAGACATGGGCCAGCTTTTCGGCCACCGGGGCGAGCGCGCCGTCGAAGAGGAAGACCTTCGCCTCGCAGTGTCCAAGGATGTAATCCACCTCCGGAGCTGTGAGCTTGTGGTTGATGGGCACCACCGCCGCGCCGCACAGTTGCCCTCCGAAGAAGGCGTAGACGAATGCCGGAGTATTCAAGCTCATGATGGCCACCTTATCGCCCTTGGCAACCCCCCAGGACTGCAGGAGTCCAGCGGCACGGGAGGCGGTACGGGCAACCTCGGCATAGGTGATGCCCCGGTCGCCCTGGCGCAGGCAGTCACGGCCGGCGAATTTGTGAGCGTTTCGCTCAAGCATGTCCACAAGGTTCATGATTCACCCTCCCTTTTGAAATACGAGACACGGATGGAGGCGGATGGAGGTGCAAAGCTGGGTAGATAGATGGGCGTTAAGGTAATTCAATTCCATGACGACCTCTTTGCCCAATGACATTTTCGCGTTCATCCGTGTTCATCCGTACTACTATCCGTCATTTTCTTGTTTTTTGTGCAACGTTTTGTCTATAAGTTGCCGGTTTCTCTTCGATCTCAGCCCTCTCTGCGGCCCGTTTGAATCCCGGGTCGTCGTCCGGGCATCAAAAGTGCCACTTTGGTTTTTTCTTCTTTATTCATTGTTTCGAACCCTCTGCGCTCTCTGCGCCTCTGCGGTGGATCTTCTTTTTTGGTTGCGGCTATGCTGCGCCGTGTTTATCCGTGTTTATCCAAGTTCATCCGTTGTCTCAATTCCTAAATTCCCGTTTTTTTCTGCCTCGACCAGTCGGGAAAGGCTCTCGCGCGTATTCAGATCAGGGTTTTCCTGGACGAGGTCGAATAGACGCTCCAGAACTTTTCCCACTTCCCGCCCCGGTGGAAGGTCGAGAATCTTCATAACGTCATCGCCGCTCAGCGCAAGCTCACGCACGCTCAGGGCCGAGATCAGATCGAGCTGTGTTCTCATCCTGGATCGAAGTTGCCTTATTTCTTCGATTCCAACTTGTTCATACCCCCCGGAGAGGACTTCGGCTTCGGCAAGGGAGATGAAATCGTTGATAAGCTCAGGCCGGACCGCGGTAATGAACCGCCTGATCCTTGCGTCGCTCCAGGATAGCGCCTCCTGCGGAAGCTGGTGCGCAACGAGCGTGGAAACTTCATGGATGCTTCTGTTTGACATATTCCACATCTTCATTGTTTGTCCGGCGCTACGGGCGCTTTCGCGCCTGAAGTCAGCTTGTTGCCCGTCAGCTCCAGCCTCTGCAGTTGGAGCGGCTATTTTGTGAAAAAGAGCGGCAAGCCTGATCCGTATAATCTCCGGACAATTAATGATACATGCAAGGGTATGCGTGAAGATACTGACGCCCGACCCCGCGCGGGTTTCGATATTAACGGCCGCATCAAGTCCCGGGAGCAAGCGGGCAAGGGCTCCGCTCTTCCTCAGCAGGTCAAAAGCCTCGGCTGCGTTCGCGGACAGCAGTATTTTGAGTATTTCGTCCCGAATCCGCTCGCCTGAAACGCCCTGCAGCTCTGCAGACAACTCCCGCATGGCGTCGAAAGCGGCGAGGTCGACCTTGAAGCCGAATATTCCGCAAATCCGGGCGGCCCGTACGATGCGCAGCGGATCTTCAGAAAACCTGGCCTGAGGATTTCCGACCGTTCTGATCAGACCGGCTTTCAAGTCCTCGCGGCCTCGATGCGGGTCGATCAGGACACCGTCCGGATATGAAAGCGCCAGCGAATTCATCGTAAAATCGCGCCGTCCAAGGTCTTTCAATATTCCGGCCTCTCCGGAGGGTTCAAAGCTCGTTACTTCTATATCGCGGGTGCTTGTATGAATCTGCACGGTGCCGTGCCGGATTCCCACAGGGATGACCTTCGGGAAAATGGAGATGATTTTCCCCGTGCTTGCGCTGGTGGCAAGGTCCCAATCTTTTGGCTCGATCTCGAGGAGAAAATCCCGCAGCGCTCCGCCAACGACCCACACGTCAGCTCCGGCCTTGTGGATTTTTTCCATTACCCTGAGAACGTCGCCGGGGACAAAGGAGGTTCCGATTTCCATGCGTCCCTCTGCGCTCCAGAATCGATCTACACCAAACACGCTCAATCCTTCCACTGCGATTTCCGAAAAGGCTTGATCTTTTCGCCATGGCAAATATAATAGCAGCATATGATCTGGTGCAAGCGACTTTAAGGCTTAATCAAATTCGACGATCAGCCGATATAATCTGCAAGGCGGGATTTTACGATGGATACAGAACAGGCATACGCCAAGATGCAAGCAGCAAATCGCATCATCGAAGATTTCCCCGTCGGGAAATACGCGCTCAACATGATTATTTTTTTTGCTGAGATTGCGCTCTGTTTCGCCATTGTCTGCGCTATCAGGTCTTGACTTGTTCGTTTCGGGCAGGTATATCGTGTATCAAGCATGATAAAATGCGTTTTGTGGAGATTGAAAATGATCGTTACCCTCGTTCTATTTCTACTATTCGTTCTACTACTTAGGCCGCCGCGCCGGACCGGGGGACCATTCGCCTTCGTCTTACCATGACGTTAACTGATACTGACTGAAACTAAAGGCCGTGGGTTCTCCCCATGGCTTTTTTGCGTTTGTGGACCTTTTTTGATTTTTAACAGCCGCATAGACAAAGGGGAAGAAGATGAGCAGAAAGATACATATTTTTGACACAACGCTCAGGGACGGGGAGCAGGTTCCGGGTGCAAAGCTCAATAAGAGGCAAAAAATTGAAATCGCCCAGCAGCTTGCTAAGCTCAAGGTCGACATAATCGAAGGTGGTTTCCCCTGTTCTTCCCCCGGAGACCTCCAAGCGGTCAAGGCAATTTCGCAACAGGTGCAAGGCCCCGTGATTGCGGCCCTTGCCCGCGCGGTGCAAGAGGATATCGATATCGCGTGGGAAGCGGTCCGCGAGGCGGAAAGGCCTCGGATTCATGTTTTCATTGGCTCATCGGATATCCACATAAAGAAGAAACTTCAGAAAGACCGTGAAAGCACTCTGAAGATGGCTGTTGAGGCGGTCAAATATGCGAAGAACCTGTGCAGTGATGTCGAATTCTCCACCGAAGACGGGTCGAGGACGGATTTCGAGTTTTTGTGCCGCATTATCGAAGCGACCATTCAGGCCGGCGCCAATGTGATAAACGTCCCGGATACAGTCGGGTATGCCTTGCCGGAGGAGTTCGGCCACCTTATCCACAGGATCCGCGAGACAGTTCCATCCATGGACCGCGCCCTTCTGAGCGTCCACTGCCACAACGACCTCGGCATGGCGGTCGCCAACAGTATCGCCGCAATCCGCAACGGAGCAGACCAGGTAGAGTGCACGGTCAACGGCATCGGGGAGCGGGCTGGAAACGCAGCTCTCGAGGAAATCGTAATGGTCCTCAAGACAAGGTTTGCAAATTACCAGGCGACCACAGCCATCGATACAAACGAAATACACCGTACGAGCCGAATGGTGAGCAGGATCATGAATATCCCCGTGCAGCCGAACAAGGCGATAGTTGGAAGCAACGCCTTTTCTCATTCTTCGGGGATTCATCAGGACGGCGTTCTCAAGGACAGGACTACATACGAGATCATGAGACCGGAGGACCTCGGGGTAAAACAGCACACCATAGTGCTCACAGCCCGCTCCGGGCGGGCCGCCCTCAAGCATCGCCTCGTCGAACTCGGTTTTTCACTCGATCCCGAAGTCTTTGAGCGCGTATACAATCGTTTCATCGATGTCGCTGACCGCAAAAAAGAAATTGGCACCCAGGACCTTCAATCGATCGTTGAGATCGAGGTTTCGAAGGTGCCCGAAACATTTAAGTTGCACAGCCTTCAGATCATGAGCGGCACCAAGATGGTCCCGCTCGCATCGGTAACTCTTGAGCGGGACGGGCAACTCCATACGGACGCAGCGACTGGAAACGGTCCGGTTGACGCTGTTTTCAACGGAATAGAGCGAATCACCGGAGTATCGGGCAAGCTTTGCGATTATGACTTGAAGGCGGTCACAATGGGCCGTGATGCACTTGGCGAGGCTATGATAAGGCTGCAGATCGGCGATACGATCTATACGGGTATAGGAACCAGTCCGGACGTGATCGAGGCCAGTGCCCGCGCCTATCTTAACGCTTATAACCGATACTTTGCAAACGGCGGCGCGGAAACGCTCAAAAGTTGAAGACTTTGGCTTCGGCAGCCATATCGATCAGATGAGGTCCACCGTCCAGGGCCATGTTCGGGAATAATTTCGCCTCGTCAATCTGACGGGCGGTTGCACAGGGAGTGCAGACGCCTATATAGACTTCATGTTCGACGAGATAGGGCAGAAAATCATTCGGACAATCACCGGTAACTGTTTTGGCGCTGAAATCCCTCATCCGGTCAGCCCATAAGACACCGCCGTCGAGCAGGAAAAGATTTACATTGTGGCCCTTGGAATGAGCGACTTTTGCCAGATGAAAGCATCTGGTTGCCGGTTCGGTCTCGTTTTTGCTGAGCACAAAAAGAAAGTTCGCCATGCTTTGTTTCTCCTGTTCTGAAGATAGGTTACGTTTCAGTTTCCGTCCGGAAACCATTACTGTCTCATCTGGGTGTTTCCGGCTGACATCCTAGTGCTCTTTTTTCCTGCATGCAAGGCTGGAGTCGATCTTCCAGTGGGCAGTGAACAGTGAAGGATTAGTGATGAGTGATGAATAGTGGACAGTGAACTCCGCCCCGGGCAGCAGAATCATTTTTTGCCGCCAATGGCGGAATGTTTGCCCTTGCCTCTAAATCGTACCAAACCTTCCTTGAACAAATTCTCCGACATGTTTACAATGCACAGTTGCATCCGAACACTAGTTCGTATCCAGTTCGCGTAGCCGGGGAAAATGAAAACATTCGAAACCGATGCAATCGTTTTGAGAACGTGCGACTACGGCGAATCTGACCGCCTGGTGACGTTTCACTCCGCCGGATTCGGCAGATTGCGCGGAATTGCCAAGGGCGCCAGGAGAAGCAGGAAAAGATTTGCGAACGTATTTGAGCCGTGCAGCCTTGTGCGCCTGGAATGCCGTGAAAGGAATTCTTTTATTTGGATCGAGGCCTGCAACCTGGTGGAACCTTATCTACCGATGCGCGCAGACATCGAGAAATGGGCATATGCGGCGCTTTTTTCCGAAATAATTCTTGCAATGGTCCCCGAAGGGGAATCACATCTCGACCCCTTTCTTCTCCACAAGGAGACCCTCGAAAGATTGGAACGGGACAAGGACCCGCAGAATGTGCTAGTATTGGCGTTACTACGTTTTCAGTTTTTGATGGGATATATGCCGGCGCTGGATGGATGCGCCGTTTGCCAGCGCAGGTTAAAAACCGCCAAAAAATGGTTTTGGCAGGCGGCAGACGGCAACCTTGTGTGCGAGGATCATTTTTGTCCCAACACCAGCTATATTGCCTTGGATACGGGAACATTGGCGTTAATACATTATTTGAGGAAGATTCCTCTTGAGAGAACATGGCGGCTTCGGATGAGCCGTGAAATGAAGGCGCCCCTTTTGATGGGACTTCTCGACTGGTTTTGCTATCATACCAGAAAGGAAATCCAGAGCATCAAGGTACTCGAGCAAATTTTGCCTTCATGTGGACTTTGCTGGCCGGTCAACAGAAAATATCCGGCGCAGCAAAGGGATTCGTAAACCAATTGATGACCCCCTCGAACCGGGGGTTGGCTCTTTTGGAAGGTTTTTTATGGAGTGGATAAGCCATTTCGAGGGAATCGCTCAAAACTCCCCGTTGCTTGCAATAGCTCTGTCGTTTGCCGGAGGTGTTCTGGCAAGCTTTACCCCATGCACCTATCCAATGATGCCTATAACGGTAGCCTTTATCGGGGGGAAGGCGAACGGCAGCAAACGCAGAGGTTTTTTACTTTCGATCTTTTATGTCCTGGGCATGTCGATTGTTTATTCGGCTCTAGCCATTTTTGCGGCCCTTACAGGACAGTTGTTCGGCGCTTTTACCGCCAGCCCCTGGGTTTATCTGATCGTTGGCAATATTTGCCTTTTTTTCGGTCTGGTGATGCTCGGGGCCGTTCCTATTACGCCGCCCGGTTTTCTCAATAACCTGAAGGTGACGGAGTTCAGCAGCCACGATGTTTTTACCAGCATGATACTTGGCGGGGCATCTGCCTTGGTGGTCAGTACCTGCACCACGCCCGTGCTGGGCGTTCTTCTGGCCTTGGTTGCAGCCAAGCACCAGATCGCCCTTGGGATTGGGATGCTATTCTCGTTTTCAATCGGCCTGGGAGCGCTCGTAGTGGTGGTGGGTACGTTCACCGGATTGCTTACCTCGCTGCCGCGATCCGGGATATGGATGCTTCGGGTGCAAAGGGTTTTCGGAGTGCTTATGATTCTGGCGGCGGAATATTTTCTCGTAAAGAGTGGAGAGTTTTTCATATGAACTGTTTAAGAAGTGAAAAAAGATTTCAGGCACTTTTGTTTTCCTTCATTTTGTTGATAACGATGCTCATCGGTTTACCGGCTTCGGCGACCGAGGATAAGCAGACGGGGCCGGCTGTTGCTACGCCTGATTTCCAACTCCAGGACCTGAATGGAACAAACGTAACTCTGAGCCAGTTTAAAGGAGAAAAACCGGTTCTTCTCTATTTCTGGGCGACGTGGTGCCCTCACTGCTTGGAAGTGCGGCCGGAGGTAATCAAACTGCGCAAGTCCAAAGGGCACGATGACATTGAAATCCTTGCGATCAATGTGGGCAGCGGAGATTCGCTGGCCAAGGTAAAGCGTTTTGAGGAATCCAATCCGGCGCCTTACACTGTCTTATATGACCCTGATTCGAAGGTGACGCGTTCCTTTAAGGTTGAGGGAATACCCCATTTCGTTTTGCTGGATAAAACCGGAACGGTCAAATACCACGGAAACCGGCTGCCTTCGGATCCAATGAGTCTGGTAAAGTAGACATGGGGAACGGAAAGATGTATCGATGAAGGATGTGTTAACCGTAATCATGGCCGGAGGCAGGGGCACGCGGTTGATGCCGCTCACCGATGACCGATCCAAACCCGCTGTCCCTTTTGGGGGAATATACCGGCTTATCGACATACCCCTTAGCAACTGCATCAATTCTCAGCTCTACAAGATTCTGATTTTTCCTCAGTACAAATCACAGTCCCTGGTGGATCACCTTGAAGAGGGCTGGAATATATTTTCCGGCGATCTGGGCCATTATTTGCGAATAGTTGCCCCTCAACAGAGAACGGGAGAGGAATGGTACCGCGGGACGGCCGACTGCGTGCGCCAGAATCTTTATATGATCGAACATGAGAAGCCTCGGCACGTTCTTATCCTTTCGGGGGACCATGTTTATAAAATGGACTATTCCGCGTTTCGGGATTATCACGAAAAAGTCGAGGCCGACGTGACCGTGGCTCTTTTGGAAGTGGACCGGGCACAAGGTTCTGAATTCGGGATTGCCGGAGTGGACAACGACCTCAGAATCCGCGCATGGGAGGAAAAGCCCCGGGAGCCAAAGCCTATTCCGGACGACCCGGAGCGCTGCTTGGCCTCGATGGGGATTTACCTGTTCAGGACCGACCTGCTTCTCGACCTGCTTCACAAGACAGACTATGACGATTTCGGAAGAGACATAATCCCCAGACTCATAGACGAACTTAGAATCTATGCTTACCCCTACAGGCGCATGAACCATATTTCTGATTATATACGCCAGGTTGATCCCGATGGGGTCAGGAGGCTTCGCCTGGTGGACGCGACCCGCGATTCGCAGTACTGGAGGGATGTCGGCACGCTGGACGCCTACTGGAACGCCAACATGGATTTGACCGGCGTTGACCCGTTTTTCAACCTCTATGGGTCGTTGTGGCCAGTGAGGACCCGCCAGCGCCAGTACCCGCCGGCCAAATTTGTTTTCAACGACCCCGAGCACACCGGGACTGCGGTGGATTCACTGGTTTCACCGGGTTGCATAATAAGCGGAGGTACCGTAAGGAGTTCAGTGCTTTCCTGGGACGTAACGGTCCGAAGCTGGGCGCAGGTTGACGAATCGGTGATCATGGACCGTGTGGAGGTGGGCCGTCACTGCAAAATCAAGAAGACGATCATAGACAAAGACAACGTTATCCCGCCTTACACTGAAATTGGAATAAACCCGCAGGCCGACAGAGAGAGATTCACGGTGACCCCGCGGGGGATAGTTGTGGTGCCGAAAAAACATTTCAGGCCGAATTGATTCGGCTCGCCGCCATTGCGACAGAGCACTTTTCCCAGCGGTTTTATAGTCATCGACAGTAGACTGCTTCCAGGGGCTCGGCTAACCGGGCTACCCAGGCTACCAATTCCGGCTCCTTTTTAAGATACTCCACCATTTCTTCGGCGGGCAAGCCATGGCTGAACATAAACCCTTGCACCGCGCCGCATGCATGGTCACGCAGAAACGAAAGTTGGTCCTCGGTCTCGACCCCTTCAGCAACAACCTCCAGATTGAGGCTCTGCGCCATCGCAATAATTGCCGCCGCAATCGCCTCGTTGTCCCTGTCGCCCGGAATGTCACGAATGAACGAGCGATCGATCTTGATGACATCCAGTGGGAATCGTTTAAGGTAGGCCAGTGATGAATAGCCGGTGCCGAAGTCATCGATGGCGACCCGCAGCCCCATCAGTTTAAGCTCGCGCAGGATACCGGAGGATTCCTCCATATTTTTCATAATGGCGCTCTCGGTAAGTTCGATCTCGAGCCAACGCGCATCAAGGCCTGAAACTTTCAAGGCCCGCGTTATTGTCGCGACGAGTCTTTCAGGCCTGAACTGAAGGCTTGATATATTTACGGCAACGCGTATTGGAGGCAGTCCCATTTTTTGCAGGGACTTATTATAAATGCACGCGGCGTTTAACACCCACTCACCTATCGGCACGATCAGGCCGGTCTCTTCAGCCAGCGGAATGAAATCACCGGGAGGGACTGTTCCAATTTCCGGATGTTGCCAGCGAAGCAGGGCTTCCATCCCAACGATCTTCCCTGAGTTGATATGAACTTGGGGCTGATAGTGAAGCAGGAACTCCTGGCGGTCGAGCGCCTTCCTGAGCGCGTTCTCGAGAGAGAGTCTTTTCAACGATGAAACGTTCATCGCCTCGGAGTAAAACTGGTAATTGTTCCTGCCCTGCTCTTTGGCGCTATACATGGCCGCATCGGCGTTTTTGAGCAGTGTGTCGGGGTCTTCCCCGTCCATCGGATAGACAGTAATCCCGATGCTACCGGTAATGAATATCTCGTGGCCGGCTACAATGAGAGGGCTTGATACAGCTTTCAGGATACGTTTTGCAACCCTGGCCGAGTCCTGGACATGGCTGATCTCCGGCAGCAGTATCGTAAACTCATCTCCGCCAAGCCGAGAAACGCTATCTAAATGACGGGCCGGTTTATCGCTTTTGCGAACCCCTTGCCGTATCCGCTCGGCGACGCTCTGGAGCAACAGGTCACCGACATTGTAGCCGAAGGTGTCATTTATACGCTTAAATCTGTCCAGATCAAGGAACAGGGTCGCAACATAGCGGCCGTGACGCTGGGCCTGATCAAGCGCCTGAGCCAGGTGTTCCTTGAAAGAATTCCGGTTGAGCAGTCCGGTAAGAATATCGTGATAAGCCAGGCGGAATACGCGCTCCTCAGTCCTTTTACGCTCCGTAATGTCGCGCACAATCGCCAGTGCCTCATCTTTACCGCTACCCACGATTCTCCACTCATAATACCGGTCATCTTCGCCCACATGGAGGTTATGTTCGAAAAACTGCATTCCGCCAGAGGCGAGTGCCCTATGCAGGTTTTGCATAATAAGCAGGGAAACCTCTTCGCTAAATACCTCGTTGATTTTCTGAGATAACAGTCCGACTCCGGAAAAGACCTGATGGAAACCGCCGGGTTCCCGCAATTCCAGGGTCCGGCCCTCGCTGTTGATCCGGAGTAAAAGGTCCGGCATGGCGTCGATGAGCGCCCGGTTCTTCGTCTCGCTTTTTCTGAGATCCTGACTCACAAGCGTCGACCGCCATATGTAGCGGAGGCGATGATGGAAAATGGCCCAGTTGATCGGTTTGGTAATAAAATCAGTAGCGCCCGCATCGTAGGCGCGGTTAATAGAATCTATATCATTCAACCCCGTCATCATCAGAACTGGAATATGCCTGTTTTGCTCCGACCTGCTTCTTATCTCCCTGCAAACGGCAAAACCGTCCATTTGGGGCATGACTACGTCGAGAAGCACTATGGAGGGCCTGGAGCGCTCAAAGGCGGACAAGGCCTCGACCCCATCAGCGGCCTGCTCAACAACGAAGCCGGATTCCTCCAGCACGCTGGATGCGATCAACCGCGCCCCCCGGTCATCATCTACTACCAGTGCAACCGGCCCATCATCCCCGCTAAACACATCATCCATCAAAGCCCCTTTTGCATCTCGAGTTGCAGCGCTTTTTGCACCTTCTCATACTCCAACCGGATTTGGGAAATCAGGGCACCGGCGCCATCCAAGGAGTTTGAACGGGCGATATCTTCGACCTGCTGGCACATGTCGGCAAAAGCAATCGCTCCGAGGCCTGCGCTGGACGACTTCAGCGCATGCGCCGCCTTGCGCACACTTTCGACATCAGCCGTATCGAAGGTTTCACTTAATCTGTCGAGCAAGATCGGAGAGTCATTCAAATAAATGGCTATAACCGTAGAAAGCATTCTGGGGCCATTAGGCCCAAGCGACCTTATATTATGCAGGCTGGTACGATCGAGGTAATTTTCCGTGACATTTTCCTGCAGTCCTGAATCCGACTCAAACCCTTGAGAATTGGCCCCATAATCTATGGCAGAGATTTTGACTCGCCACTTTTCCATCATACGGAAAAGATCCTGCATCCGGAAAGGCTTGCCTAGATAGTCATCCATCCCTGCGCAGAGGCATCGGCTGCGGTCTTCATCGGCGGCATGCGCCGTAAGCGCCACTATCGTAGCCTTGGGCCTCCCCTGCTCCTTCTCTCTCTCTCTGATTAATCGAGTCGCCTCCAGGCCATCCATCACGGGCATTTCGCAGTCCATAAAAACGATATCGTATGTGGTGGATTCCATTATGTCGAGCACTTCATGACCATCTGAGGCGACGTCGACACGACATCCGAAGGCCTCCATCATAGTGCGCCCAACTTCCTGGTTCGCGAGATTGTCGTCGACCAGAAGTACGTTAGAGTTATGCATTTTCATGGCAACATTCTTCTTTCCACAATGCAAAGCACCTCAAAAGCACAGAACCATGCCTGATACAATAATCGGAATCCACTGAAAAATCTTAAACGCTTATCCATACATCGACCGAAAGAAGGTCCAATTGGAGGATTTCCCGGAGAATCTTCCCATCGGGGCAGTAACGGCGGCATCGGGTTTGGCGGGTTGAAATCGGTCCGGCAGATCATTATCTGTAGATTGCGCCAGTATGATGTTTTTCGATCTCAGGTTTCCCAAAAAGTGAGATGCACTTAATTTGCAGCCCGCCCAAGCGGCACGAGGAGACATAATGAATGCAAAAGAGACTGATGGAAACGTAACAATCCTTGGAATTGCAGGAAGCCTCAGGAAGGCATCCTACAACCGCTCACTTCTGCGCACCGCCAAATCTCTAACCCCCTCAGGGGCGACCCTGGAAATCTTCGATATCGACAATATACCCGGGTTCAACGAGGACCTCGAATCCAACCCTCCTCCGAAAGTCGCAGAACTAAAAGCCAAGGTGCGAGCATCGGACTCAATACTTTTTGTAACCCCCGAATATAACTACTCGATTCCAGGCGTTCTGAAAAACGCAATCGACTGGGCCTCCAGACCTTATGGCGACAACGCATGGGACGCTAAGCCCGTGGCGGTCATTGGCGCTTCACTCGGAACACTTGGCACTGCCCGCGCGCAGTACCACCTCCGGCAATCTTTCGTATTCCTGAACATGTACCCTTTAAACCAGCCGGAGATAATGATAGCAAACGCAGGGTCCAAGTTTGACGAACAGGGAAATTTGAAAGATGAAAAAGCAATAGAGCTCATCCGCCTGCTTTTGGTAAAACTTGTGGAATGGACCCATGTGCTTCGCTCAGTCTGAGGATTGAAAGGAAACCGCTTAGACAGCCAGGCAATAAAAGGCAGCGATGTTCGAGATTCTGGTTCCGCCGCCGCCGAGCAATTTCTACGCTCCGCGAGGCGTGCGGTCCCACCGCCCGCCAGGGCGGAAAAGGGCCCTTTCCGGACGGAAACTAACTATAGTGACGAACAGCGCCCGTATACTGTTCACCCATCGCTCCGCAATAGGTGAACAGTGGTACGGGATGTGACATATCGCGTTAGAAAAGGGGCGGATTTTTCCAGGTAAATTAGTCTGAAATGTCAGATGACCAGGGCTTTTATCACACTGCCAAATATGATGGTCTCCAGCGACAATTCTCCCTTTCACAAGCCGAGCAAAAGTAGTATTTAGAAAGAATCCCCCAGAGACTATTCCATGCATATGCGGAGCGAAAGTTATGGACCGTGTCGCCTTTCCAGGCCTTGGAGCTAAAGTGCCCTGCAGGCAGGTCTTTATCATCTCCGCGTTTTTGCTAGGTTTGATGGCGCTCATCGCAGCCCCCGGCTTGCAGGCAGAGATCCGCATCGATGATTCGGTGTTAGCTGAAAACAGGGCTGCAGGCACGCCTGAGCATATACCTGACTTGGCGGCCCCTCTATCCTCCAGGTCTGTGTCCGTTCCCGAAGGTCCCCACACAAAAGGGTTCGAATCAGCCTGTGGGATCTGCAGAATCGAACGAAGAGAATCCTTTTCCGAAGCACGCGCCGCTCGAATAGCATACTATGCATTTGTTCCCGGGGGATCGAAGGAAGTTGCGTGCTACCCCGTGCTCTATCTGCTTCACGGGGCTTATGACAGCTACACAGCCTGGAGCGATCATGCCGAAAAGATTATTTGCGACCTTGTATCTGAATACCGGATAATCATCATAACCCCTGAAGGGGGAAGTTTCGGATGGTATGCGGACAGCCGGTTTGTCAAGAACAATCAGATTGAGACTTATTTTTTGAATGAGCTCATTCCAGACGTCGAAAAGAATTTTCCCACCAACGGCTTGCGCGGCATCGCAGGCCTATCAATGGGCGGTCATGGGGCATTTGTCCTTTGCCTCCGAAATCCGGGAGTTTTCTCATCAGTCAGTTCCATGAGCGGAATTCTCGATATAACCCGCCATAAAAACCAGTGGCGGCTGCCGGAAGTATTCGGCCCTTACGAAGGAGAGTACATAGCAGACTGGGAGCAGCATTCTGCGCTCAAACTCATAGAAAAGAACGCGGACTATATCCGTTCTTTACAGATGCTGATAACCGTATCGAAAGGCGATCAACTTTCGATAGCCGACAACAGGCTCGTCCACAAGCAACTGGAGAAAATGAAGGCGGAACACCTTTATTATGAGTCCCCGGGCGGACACGACTGGGCGTATTGGACCTCGCAGTTGCCGCTTCATGTATCCTTTCATGCCAGGCGGCTCTGCGAATTGGCCAAAACTGAACGGCGTCAGACCTTGCTGCGCCAATAGTGATCGATGTCCTTCATAAGCTTTGAGTTTGCGCTGTTTCTGCTCGTAGTTCTCTGGCTGAACTGGGCGCTTCGCAGCAAAAGAGCCGCCTACAGGATCTTTTTGCTGAGCGCTAACGCCCTGTTCTATGCTTCTCAGAACACCGGCCTTCTTCTGCTGCCCCTTGGCGTCGGAATGTCGAATTATCTGTTTGCACTGTTTGTTTCACGGGCAAAAGGCAGCACTCTCAGGAAAGTCTGGCTTGGCGCCGACATAATCCTCAATCTGGGTTTTCTCGCTTTTTTTAAGTATTTCGAGTTCCTGTACCAGTCACTGGATTGGGTCCTGGTTCCCCTGGGTCTGAATCTACCTCTGCCCTCTATCGAACTCTATTTCCCAATCGGGATTTCATTTTTTATCTTTCAGGGCATCTCCTACTGCATCGACGTCTACCGGGACCCAAAGGAGCTAATACGAAACCCCGTCGACGTTCTGCTGTTCGTATCGTTTTTTCCAACGATCCTGTCGGGACCGATCATGCGAGCGGGTCAGTTTGTCCCCCAACTCGATAAGCCCAACATTGACAGCCGTTCGTTTCAGGACGCTTTTGCGCTTATCTTGAGCGGATTATTCAAAAAACTGGTGATTTCAAGTTACCTGTCCGAACACATCGTGCGGGACGTATTCCAGGTGCCCGCGGCATACTCATCAGCAACCGTGCTGTTGGGCGTGTACGCTTACTCGATTCAGATTTACTGCGATTTTTCCGGATACTCGGACATGGCTATCGGAATTGGACAACTGCTGGGGTTCCGCCTGCCTCAAAACTTTGGTGTGCCTTACGGAGTCTGCAATGTTCAGGAGTTTTGGCGCCATTGGCATATATCGTTTTCCACCTGGCTGCGAGACTACCTCTACATCCCCCTGGGCGGCAGCAAAAAGGGGCGACTGCGCAAGTACGCGAACCTGATGGCCACAATGGCCATAGGAGGCCTGTGGCACGGCCCCCACAGCCGCTTTCTGCTATGGGGAACACTGCATGGATTCGCGCTCGCGCTCACTCATGCGGTTAAAGACATTCGTCAATCCTGGTTTGCCGGCGAAAGGGATAAGAAAAACGGCGCAAGCCCGCCGGTATCCATCTGGGCGCCTGCGTTCAAAGCCGGGGCATGGTTTTTGACCTTCAACCTGGTTTCGTTCCTTTGGGTTTTTTTCCAGGCAGAAGACAGCGCCAGGGCTATGGAAATTTTTCGGGCAATCTTTGCGTTGAACTCAAAAGGAATGAGCTTTGAGTCCCTGGTTTTGCCTGCGGTGGCTGCCGGCCTTATGGCGCAGTTCGCCGGACCTTATGCACAGGATTTATTTTCCAAAATCCAACGGCTAATGCCGATTCCACTCCAGGCCGCACTCCTCGCCCTGCTCTGCGTCCTGATAATGAAGCTGGGCCCTTCCGGGGTTCCACCTTTCATTTACTTTCAATTTTAGGGTAGGCATCGGTCTAAGGGAGGACGAATGGTAAAAAAGACCAACGAGCTTAATCCAGTCAAGGCGGTACTGATATACTCCATAGCCTTGGTACTGGTAGTTTGCTGCGAACTGCCCCGAGTGCTTTCATGGATGAAGGAAACACGGTGGAAGTTTGTTTCCGGCCAGATGTTTGACAGCTTCGCCACGAATCCGATCAAATCAGTCTCCAAGGCTCCAGACCCTGCCGAAAGTATAGATCAAGCCCAAAACGACCCAACTCTTCGAGGCGACCCAGAGGATACGGAAACGGCTCAAGCAGCGGCTAACGGCCTCCCCGCAGCACAGGACGACGATCAACAGGTTGCACAGCCCGATTCGACCGGCGCCGGCAATGAGGAAAGCCCGGCGGTTCAAAGCGCGTGCCTTACCAACGGGCAGGAAGACTCCGAAACTTCACCGTTAAAGTTGAAGCCGCATAAGGTGCTGCTCGTGGGAGATTCGATGATCGCCGAAGGCTTTGGACCTGCACTGCAGCGCGAGCTTAGAAAATACACATCCCTCGAAGTCATTCGCAAGGGGCAATATTCCACCGGGTTTGTCCATCAGGAAGATTTCAACTGGGTTTCGGCTTTGAAGGAATTAATCCGGGACAACGAACCCGACCTGATAGTAGTTCACATGGGCACCAACGACCCCATCGACATACTTGACGATTCGGGCAAGCGCTTATATTGCGGCTGCGACCGATGGAAAGAGGTTTACGCATCGCGGATCAGGGAGTTTTTGGAAGTCGCCTCCGCCAAGAACATCCGGTCTTTCTGGGTAGGGTTGCCGATTATGAGATCGCAGAAATACTGCGCCAAGATCAACGTCATCAACTCGATAGTCGAAGGCGAATGCGGTAAGGTTTCCGGGTGCGTTTACGTAGACAGTCTGGCAGGCGCTGGCGGACAGCAACGGAAACTACACGGCCTTCATCAAAGGGCCGGACGGAAAGGTGACTCGCATACGCGCCAAGGACAATGTACACCTTACCACAGCGGGCGGACACATTCTCAGCGACTACTTCCTGCGAGCAGCCAGTGAATATGTCGATCTTTCCGCCGACGATGAGGGGGACGATGAAAGTAAATAGTTTCCGATTCCGAAAGGGCGGAGCGTCGAGATCCCGGCTGGCGGTCCACCCGCCTATATCCACCCCCTACCTTTCAGAGGATGGCAAAAATGATAGAACTGCTTCAGGCGCTTCCCATTTTTTCTTCACTCAACAAGAAAGAAATTAAGTTTCTGGCGCAAATTGCCAAGGAAATTGAGTATCCTCCGAATACCATCCTTTTGCGCGAAGGCGACTCAGGGCACTGTCTTTACGTGGTCGTTGAAGGCAGCCTCGAGATTCTAAAATCGCTTGGCACAGCCAGCGAGTATATTATCGCCGTTCGGGGTCCCGGTGAGTATATCGGGGAAATGTACCTGTTCAACCCCGAAAGAGTAAGGACTGCAAGTGTAAGGTCTCTTACCCGGGTGCAATTACTGGAAATATCAACGGACGATTTTAAAGCTCTTCTGAACCGGCGGCCTGAATTGGAGTATTCTTTAGCGTGCGGAATAACTCAGCGCCTCCTCGATACGGAAATGATCCTTCTTCGCACAATTGCCGAGAAGGACCGCAGGCTAACCCAGGCTCTAACAAGAGCCAAATTCGCCGAACAGGGGGAAGCATCCGGGCCGCATGATTTCGAACCGCATCCTGCTCTGGAAGATGAAGATATAAGAACTGATAGGGGGAGCGGAACTCTGCCGATAAGGGTCCAGACATTCGGTAACTTTGCCGTTCTACGAGGAGAAACCCGGGTACCCGATCTGAGCTGGAGAGCAAGGTCCCCCAAATTGATGCTGAAGGCGCTTATAGCCCGGGGAGCATCAGGCGTGCCTAAAGACCTGCTGATCGATGATCTCTGGCCCCAGGCATCGTCCGATTCAGTTGAAAGCCAGTTCAAAGTGGCTCTGCATCGGTTGCGTTACGCTCTTGAACCTTCGATGGACAAATCCCGAGGTTCCTCCTACGTGATCTTAAAAGATAATCTGGTCTCTCTCAGAAAGGATATTTGCCGCACGGACCTGGATGAATTCCTCTCATTTCAAAAGCAGGGGAAAAGGGCTGAAGAAGCAGGGGACGCAGGACGAGCCATCCTTTGTTACAGATCGGCAATCGAGCTCTATAAGGGTGATTTTCTTGCCGAGGATCTCTATGAGGCCTGGGCCGAACTGAGAAGGTATCAGTTACGTACCATGTACATCGATCTTTTGTACCGCACCGCCGGGTTATGCGAGGCGCAGGGGAAACCTAAGAAAGCCCTCGAGTACTATAAAATGATAATCAAAACCGATCCCATCTGTGAAGCCGCTTATCAGAAGTTGATGCTCATCTACTCCAACGGGGGCATGCGGGCTGAAGCCCTGAAGGTATATGAAGATTGCAGAAAGGCCCTTCAGAGGGAGATTGGAGTGCAACCCGGCAGACTGACTTCGTCCATTTACAGGAAAATTATAGAAGTCGCCTAAGAGGGTGGGTCTTCGCCGGAATGACGAAATCATTATCAGTCTCAGTTGTTTCTTCCACCTGAGGACCCTTTTTCCTCGCTTTGCTAAGCACAGCATGCTTTTTGGTCCGATTAGTGCTAGACTGTTTGCACACGGGATGCCGGCGCCTGCGCTGGTTCCACCTCTGCGTCTCCGGTTCGGCATAAAAATTGAGTTGCCCTTTTAAGGCGGCACTGTTAAATTTGATGGCTTATGATAAGTTTCCATCCAGAAAAGGTCATTTACGAATCGTAAGTTTCGAGGGGCGTGGAATTCTCCTCCGGTGTTTCAGGATGAAAGCCGATTGGTTTTCAGAGCGCCGGAAGCGACTCCAGAGCCCTGAATGTCTTAAACTCCGGGACTTTTTGTGCCGCCGGTTTCAAAATTCAATCCAGTAAGGAAACCATATGTTGAAGACCCGCAAACTTTTACTTCTAGTTGTAGCCGGATCACTGATTTTTGCCCTCGGGGGCTGGTCGACGCTCAAGGCCAAGAACAACACACCCGAAAACCAGGACGCCTATCAGTATTTGAAGCTCTTCAGCGACGTCATCTCAATCGTACAGGATAACTACGTAGAAAAGACCGACCAGAAGAAGCTCATGTACGGGGCGATAACCGGGATGCTTCGGGAACTCGACCCGCATTCTTCATTTCTGAAGCCTGAGGATTACAAGGAACTTCAGATCGAGACGAAGGGGAAGTTCGGAGGCCTTGGCATAGAGATAACAATTCGTGACAACATTTTGACGGTTGTCTCTCCGCTCGAAGATACCCCTGCTGATAAAGCCGGCATCCAGGCAAACGACCAGATCCTGAAAATCGATGACCTACCCACCCAGGACATGTCCCTGATGGACGCGGTGCAGAAGATGCGAGGCGCTAAGGGAAGCAAGGTGAAGCTGACGATCTTGAGGAAAGGCCAGCAGAAGCCGCTCGAATTTGAACTGGTCCGGGATATCATCTCAATTCAGAGCGTGAAGTCGCGCACACTTGAGCCCGGGTTCGGCTACGTAAGGATTTCGAGTTTCCAGAGCGATACGGCAAACGAACTGCGCAAGGCGCTCACCCAACTCGAAGCCGATCATCCAGGGCTGCAGGGATTAATAGTCGATTTGAGAAACGATCCAGGCGGTCTGCTCGATCAGGCTGTGGAAGTGAGCGATGAGTTCCTGGACGAAGGACTGATCGTGTACACCGGCGGACGGCTTGAAAACCAGAAAATGCGTTTCGAGGCCCACAAGAAAGCGAAGCCACAGACCTATCCGATTGTCGTGCTGGTGAACTCGGGATCGGCGAGCGCCTCGGAGATCGTTGCAGGAGCTCTCCAGGACCACAAAAGAGCCATCATCATGGGTGAGCAGACCTTCGGCAAGGGCTCGGTTCAGACTGTGATTCCGCTCAACGACGGCTCAGCCCTCAGGCTTACCACCTCGCTTTACTATACGCCTTCGGGAAAGTCCATTCAGGCCAAGGGTATCACGCCTGACATCGTAGTCAAAAGGGAGAGTCCTCCGAAAGGCGAAGAGCCTCAGGGCGATGAATCGATGCGCGTTCGGGAAAAAGATCTCCCAAGGCATATGGAGAACCAGAAGTTGGAGACTCAAAGCAAGGGGGATGGAGCGGCCCAGGCAGATGCAAAAAAATTGCTTGAAGCAGACAACCAGGTACGGCGGGCCCTTGATCTGCTCAAAGGCTACAAAATAATGGCTCAAACTCAAAGCAAGTAAGAGAATAGCAACCTTACGGTTTTGGTCTGAACGACTTAATGCAGGCAGCCGGAGAAGAAGACTTTGCCGCCGGGAAAACGGACTAAAACCGGGAGGGCACGGGGCGGGCGCAAAAAAGAAACTCCAAAGGGAGGTTCTCCCGCCCCGAAAAGAAGGCCTCCCACTCCGCTTTTGGTTGCATGGGCACTCGCAGTCATATTTTTGGCTTCTCTTATTTATTTCGCCGCACAGAGCCGGCGCCTGCCCAAGCCGGCTGAGCTGTCGACCCTTGAGACTACAAATGACTCCCAAACGCGGACTGCGCAATCAGGGGCCAAGGTAGCCCCTGCAAGCCCTAAGCGGGAACAGGTCCGCCCTTTGGCCTCCGGTGCGGAGCAGTCTGAACCAAAGCCTGAGAGTTCATCTTCCGGGAGCGATAATTCAGCTCAGTTGCCCCTGCCCAAAGCTTTACCTCCTCTTGCCTACACGCCCAAGGTCAGGCCCGCACCTCGACCGGGTGGCGTCCCATCCCCGGATATCTCGCCCAAGCTGGCGAAAGTTTCCATCGTCATTGACGATTTTGGAACCGACGTAGGGGTCGCCAAACGATTCGCCGCTCTTCCTTTCCCCGTTACCTTGTCTGTTTTGCCACACTTGGCGCACAGCCGGGAGATCGCAGAACTGGCACATCAGGAAGGCAGGGAAGTCATTCTTCACCTTCCGATGGAACCTTTGAACTCCAGAGAAAACCCGGGCCCGGGGGCGCTCCTGCTTTCAATGTCGGGCGAAGAAATTCGCCGTAACATCAGGACCGCCCTCGATACTTCCCCTTACTTCGATGGAGTGAACAACCACATGGGCTCGCGGATGACCCGGGATGCGCAAATGATGAAAATCGTACTCTCTGAGCTGAAAGGCCGCGATCTTTTTTTCATCGACAGCATGACGACCAACGAGAGCAAAGCGTGGAATGTAGCACGGGAACTGAAGATTCCAGCCCTTAAGCGTGACATTTTTCTTGACGACGATGAATCTCCGGAGGCCATTCGATCCCAGATTGCAAGACTAGTGAAGGTAGCCAAAATCCGCGGCATGGCTCTTGCTATTGGACATCCACATAAAACAACTTTAAGATCGTTGCAGGAAGCGGCTGCCCATTTCCAGGAAGAAGGGATCGAGATCGTTTCAGCCCGTGACTTGATAAAGAGGTGATACCAAAGCCGGGGGGCAGAGATCAAAATTCGCAAGTTGCGACATGAGCCCTCCGATATAAAATATCCGATACCCGTACCAGAAGGGAACTTGAATGAAAACCTGCGCTCGGACAAAGACTACTATCGCTGCCGTTCTTTGCATAGCGTTTTGCTTCTCGCCTGCATTCGCAGTAACAATACCCCCAAGTGCAAAGCCCCAGGCTTCTGAGGCAAAGGCTCAGCCGTCGATCCAGATAAAGCAGCCCGAATATGATTTCGGCGAGGTCATGGAAGGCACCGAATTAGAACACGAATTCACCGTCAGGAACACCGGGAAGGCCCTCCTCAATATTGAGCGCGTCCGGCCTGAGTGAATGTGCACAGTCGCCCGGTACGACCCGGCGATCCCTCCCGGTGGCGAGGGCAAGGTGATAATGAAGGTAAACCTGAAAAACTTTCAGGGAAAGATTCTCAAAAAGGCAACCGTCCAGAGCAACGATCCTAATAACCCTGAGCTGGTCGTAAGGATGGTTGGAACCGTCAAGGCCATTGTCGAAATAAAACCCTCAATGAACATTTTGTTCAGGGGCATGGCCGATCAGCTCTCCGAATCCGTTTTAGACCTGGTGGGATCGACGCCTTTTCATATTTCAGGCAAAGACAGCAACCTCGGTGCAAATATAGACTATACGCTCGAAACAATCATAGAAGGAGAGAAATACAAGCTGAAGGTTTCCAACAAGATCGCTCATGGAAACTACAGCGGGTTCATCAGGTTGAATACCGACCTGGCTCAAAAACCTGAGATAATCATCCGTGTCAGTGGGTTTATAGAGGGCGAAATCTCCGCAAAGCCGGAAAATATTCTGATAGGCAAACTGGCCGACGGCCAACCGGAGCGCGTTGGTAGAGTAGTAGTCGTCAGCAATCGTGACAAACCTTTCGAGATTACGCGGCTAACCTATGATCAAGATATCATCTCGGTACGGCAAGAAACGATGGAAGATCAAACGGGCTTCATCCTCAATGTCGAACCCAAGCTGGAGGGTGTTCCCGCCGGGTCCCGCAAACAGGCTACTCTGACAATCGAAACCGATATCAAACCTGATGAAAAAGTCGAAGTGCTGGTCAATGTTATCAATCATTCCGGCCAGCCGGTGGCCCAAAAGAAATAACCACGGGCGATATCGGGCCTTGAAAAAGACTCACGTCACTGTAGATGTGTGACACGCTGGATTGAGATGAAGAGGTAAATTTAATTGATTCAAGCTGATATAAATAATCCGACAAATAAGACGCTCTACCTGCCCGTATATTTCCAGGGAGGAAAATACAGTCATCAAGTATTTAAATACCCTGCTTGGACCTGATTTCAATTCAATTTACGGGGTACTATTTTAGGGACCAATAGACATGGTCCTAAAAACTTGAGGAGACGGTCGTGGATAGGGGAAAACCAGAGCGCTACATGGCTGTGGAAAGTTGCGACAAGGTAAGGCGAAACGTGTTCTGCCGCAACTATGGTGAGTGCCTTAACTACACCATTCGCAAGAAATGGCCGGGGTTTTCCTGCCAGAAGTGCGGATGCTACGAACAGGAAAGCCTTGAGGGGGACGCTCTTAGTGACGATTACGCCCGCTGCATGGCCCTGGCTTTCGTAAGCGGCGCCGTCGATCTTGCCCGGGAAATGCACGGCTAATGCATGCCTGGTGAGCACTGAGAAGACGGAAGTCGAAAAGGGAGGCTGGCTGCGCTCTTTGCCAGGCGGCCTCCGTATACCGTGGTCTTCCTTCATTGTGAAAAATCCCAAGACAGAAGTCTGTTCCAACCTGTAATCCAAGTAATCACCAAATTCCGTCCATTCTCCAGATTGAAAAATCCCGCCCGTTACATCCAAAGCCGCCATTACAAGGCGTGATTATGGCGTGAATCACTGCGAAGGGCGGCTTGGTGGCGTGATTGGATTACAGCAGTAAGTTACTAAGTTTCGTACAAGTAGCTGTATTACCAAGTGAAACAATTTGCTACTCCGATTTGGCATGAACGTTGCTCTATCCATCCTGCGACAATAAACTCTTTCCTCCTCAAAGCCGATCGGTCCGCCCCACCGATTCGGCTTTTCCCTTTTAATGCTGGTCCATTTCCTTAGAAAACAAAAAAATCCACCGCAGCATTTCATCTCCCCAAGGGACACCCCAAACCATGAAAAGGGTGGGCTAAACGCTACGCAACCCCAAGTCTTTTCGTAACAGTTGCTCACGTCCCTTCGGGACACCCGGAAACTATGAAAAGACGTGGTGTGGGCTTGGCAACCCCGGCTGGCGGTCCCACCGCCCACTTTTCGAGACAGTATCTCATGTCCCTTTGGGACACCCTGAACAATGAAAAGTGTCGTGCCCTTCGCGTCTGCGTGAAACAACTTCCCGACCCCGCGTCTCCGCGTCTCCGCGTGAAATATCTTCGCGCCTTCTCGTGTGAAACCTTTCGTAACAGACGGGCCTCGCCCGCATGACGACTTTCTTACCTCGTTTACAATAGTAAGATGTATTCCATGCAAAAAGGACTCTATCGACTTATATGGAACCATTGGGGTGTGAGACAAAACAGGTTAGGAGGAGGAGCCTCACAGGAGGATTTGCATACTTATCGCACTTATGTTAAACTTTAAATCGATCATTAAGCCAAACACATAGAGGTAGAACCAGATGCCCATAGTAAGAACATCATCAAAAGGTCAGATCGTTATTCCGAAGCAGATCCGGGAAAAGCTCGGGATCGTACCAGGCAAGAGAGTGCTATTCCGGCTTGTTGGAGACCATGCGGAAATCATCCCCTTAACAGATGAACCTGTGAAGGCAATGAGGGGTATGCTCAGATCTGACACATCGCTTGCAGAAGAGTTGCTTAAAGAAAGAAGGAAGGATAGCGAGATCGATGAAAGACGTGGTATTTGACTCACACGCCATTCTCAAGTTCGCCCAGGATGAAGCTGGTGCGAACAGAGTTGAGGAACTCCTCACGGCTTCACAGGCCGGCATGATTCGGGCTTTTGTGAACGAGATCAATCTGGGAGAGATCTACTACATCACAATCAGGAAGATGGGGATTGAGTCCGCGAGGGAGTTCCTGGAACACTTTCACAGTCTCCGTATTGAGATAGTGCCCGCCTCATGGGAAATCATTGCATCGGCAGCGGAAGTAAAGGCAGACTACGCTCTTTCTTATGCCGATTGCTTTGCAGTAGCGAGCGCACTAAGGCACGACGCATCTGTCGTGACGGGAGACCCGGAATTCAAGAGTGTTGAGCATATAGTTGAAATCGATTGGATATAAAGAGCGACCATCTGAAGACCTAAATCAAGTGGACATATGATAAATATAACCTGGCGGTAGAGCGTTTTGCCGAACTGCTGCGAGGTACATTAAAGTAGGCTCCAGTGAGAAAGAAGACACGGATCAGCAAGGGAGCGAAGCCCCGCCGATTGGAGGAGAAGAAGCAGCCCGGCATTCTAAAAAGTAGGAGGCCGAAGATAGCACCAATTGATGGGTAGGCGCAAACCGCTCAGCGAACGGGGTTTAAACGCGTAAAGCACACCTTGCCTCCGCTCACGGAACCTCAACAGGTCGATAGAGCGTCATAACCTCTATTGATGTGTTATTGTAGGAATCAAAGTACTGGAGCGCGCTCTACGTCCGGATGCTGAGTTATCGGAGATAAAAGCGGAACTGTTAATTCTTGAAATAGGCTCTGATCCGCTAATCGTGCGCACTCTTTTCTTGAATACGACATCAGAGTATAGTGTCTCCGTGGAATTGCATCCAACTCCTGATCTGTTCCAAGATCGCGGGTACATTCCGATTTAGCGAATTTTGTGAGACGCCCCGGCTTCACCTGAAATTGTGTGGTAATCATGCGAGCTTCCAACCAGAATTCTCCACTTGAGATCCTAAGTGGCATATTTGGCTACGGCGCGTTTCGGGACCATCAGGAGGAGATCATCCACCACCTGATCGACGGAAATGATGCTCTGGTCCTGATGCCGACAGGCAGCGGCAAGTCGATCTGCTACCAGATACCGGCAATCATGCGTCACGGTGTTGGAATTGTGATATCTCCCCTGATTGCGTTAATGCAAGACCAAGTGGACACTGTTCGCCAACTCGGCATCCGAGCTGAATTCCTCAATTCGACACTGGACCCCGTGGAAAGCCGCGCAGTAGAACTCAAGATGCTATCCGGTGAGATCGATCTTTTGTATGTGGCCCCAGAGCGGCTTATGACCTCAGAGTTTCAGCGACTATTGAGTCAAATGGACCTGGCCCTTTTCGCAATAGATGAAGCGCACTGCGTGTCTCAGTGGGGACACGATTTCCGCCCTGAGTACCTCCAGCTTTGCGTTCTCCCGGAGCGTTTTCCGCTGATTCCTCGAATCGCGCTGACAGCCACGGCAGACCTTGTAACAAGAAGAGAAATCATCGAGAAGCTTCGGCTTAAGGAAGCTCGGCAGTTCATCTCAAGCTTCGATCGCCCGAACATCTATTACCGGGTGGATTTGAAGGAAAAAGAGAGGGCACAGTTGCTTGACTTTATACGGACGGAACACCCGGAAGATTCCGGAATCGTATACTGCCTGAGCAGAAAGAGGGTGGAGTCCACCGCAAAGTGGCTCTCCGAGAATGGCCTCACGGCCCTCCCCTACCATGCAGGGATGGAGCAAATCCTGCGGCTAAAGCACCAGCGTCGATTCCTGCAGGAAGAACACGTAATCATGGTCGCCACAATCGCCTTTGGAATGGGAATTGATAAACCGGATGTTCGCTTCGTTGCTCACCTGGATCTTCCGAAGACTCTCGAAGGATATTATCAGGAGACAGGCCGCGCTGGCCGCGACGGAAAGAGAGCCGACGCCTGGATGGTCTATAGCCTGGCGGATGTCGTGAACCTTCGACTGATGCTGGATGCTTCTGGCGGGGATGAACAGTTCAAGAGAGTCCAGCAGCGTAAGATGGAAGCAATGCTTGGTTTCTGCGAAACGACAAGATGCCGAAGGCAGGTCCTTCTTGCATATTTCGGAGAGGAACTCTCAAGACCGTGCAGTTACTGCGATACTTGCGTCGGAAAAGTGGAAACATGGGACGGGACTACTGTCGCCCGGAAGGCCCTCTCCTGTGTCTATCGAACAGGACAGCGATTCGGTGCGGCTTATCTTACCGATGTCCTTCTCGGAAAAGACGATGAGCGAATCCGCCGTTTCGGGCACGACCAGGTATCTACCTTTGGTATAGGTACGGAACTATCGGAGGGGGAATGGAAATCCGTCTTCCGCCAGCTTGTCGCTGCCGGGCTTCTCAGTATAGATATCGACGGGAAGGGCGGATTTCGACTCTCGCCCTTAAGTCGGCCGGTGTTGAGAGGCGAACAGAAGTTCGAGCTTCGGAAGGATCCCGTTTCAGCCAAAAGCAAGAAAGCTGCAAGGCTTAAGCACGAGAGAGCGGATCTATCGACCGATTCCTTTTCTACGGAGCTTTGGGAAAAATTGCGCGCACTGCGCCTCGCGATTGCAAGAGAACAATCAATTGCGCCTTTCATTGTCTTTCACGATAGTACGTTAAAAGAAATGGTCAAACACCTCCCTCGGTCTATGGATGCGATGGCGGAGATCGCCGGTATCGGCCGAAGAAAGCTTGAATCATATGGAGCACAGTTCCTAACGCTGATCCAGGATCATATGAAAGGGCAGTTCGACCCCAAAGCCGGAACAGAAAGGTATCGCCCAGAATAGATGACAACTGCCCGGATACGTAAACTGCTGGACCAATGAATACTGTCCCTGACCAAATTACGGTTTAGTGCGCGGACGACCCAGCTATCCATGTCACCTGTGCCCCTGTTAAATAGGGCATAAGGTTACCAAGGTGAGCAGCCGGGTGACGTTGTGGTTCGACGTAGTGAACTCCCCTGCCCTGTCTTCGGAGCAAAAGGATTTGGTGATGCACCGACTTGCGAGCCGCATCGGCAAGAACGGAGTAATGAGGGTTATATCTCAGCAGACATAGTAAAGGATTTGACCCAATGCTCCCCTCTATATCGGCGAACACAAAGATTAAAGTCATGCCGGGAGAAACTGAAGCAATTGCCTGAAAACGTTTTTGCCCGGATTCATAGATACCCTCCCAAAGCACCGGGAACGGTATCATCAGCCGAAATTCAAATCGAAAACGGGAACTCATGTCAAAGAACAATAAAAATCCACTAGTTACAGTTAAAGATCAAAATTTTACCGAACAGTAGTGAGTTGGTTCACAGAAAGTTAACACCATTCAATGCCATGCAAAAATACTGTTCAAGCGCCAAATGCAAAATAGAGAGGCCACATGAATTGCCGAACGGAAATTTGCGGTCATTTTTCTGTTTTCTTGGTGTTTTGACTCAGCCCAAATGTAAATGAAGGAGAACAAAGGTGGCCTTACTGTTCGGACTAATAGTTCTAGGACTAATTTTAGCCTGCTTGGTCCTGCCCTGGGTCAACCTCAGCAAAATCAACGCGTTGCGCCTACACATCACGCAGTTACAGCGGGATATGGCAGAGCTTCGAACGAGTTTGGGAAAACTGACCGATGGCGGTGCGGCGAAGTCACAAGAATCTGAAGTCAGGACCGGGTTGGCAGAGGGATTGGACCATCCAGAACCGGCTCACGAGCCGCAGCCTGACCTGCAGATTGATCATACGGCTGCGTCTTTGGCATCGGAGGCTTATACGATTCGTGTAGATCAGAGCCGCGAAGAGACGTTGAGTTATAAAGCCCAGATTCCGAACGCCGACGATGCGGAAGAACGGCATGAAGGTTTTGAACGCCTATTCGGCAGCAGTGCTTACGTCTGGCTTGGGGCTGTCGCACTTGCACTTGCCGGTTTTTTCCTGGTCAAGTATTCGATCGAAATCGGTCTTCTCAGCCCAACGGTGCGCGTTACGATGGGGATTATGTTCGGCATTGCATTGCTCTGTGCCGGAAACGGGGTCAGAGTTCATCCGGGCTTCGCAAACGGTATGCGGATTGCCCAGGCACTTTCAGGGGCCGGGATTGCCGTCCTGTATGCCAGCTTCTATGCCGCAACGAGTCTTTACGATCTGATACCAGCCTTGGCCGGTTTTACCGGGATGTCCATTGCAACGGCCGTCGCAGTGGCGCTGTCCACTTGGCACGGGAGACCGATCGCTTTGCTCGGCCTGCTGGGAGGATTCCTAACGCCGGCGCTGGTTACATCGCCGCATCCGCAGGCATCAATCCTTTTTATTTATCTCTTCCTGCTGCTCGCCGGACTGATGGCGGTCATCCGCTTTAGAAACTGGTGGTTCATGGGAATTTCCACGGTACTCTGCGCTTTTTTATGGGTGCCGATCTGGCTCTACGGTGGGCATTTCGAACCGGGTGATACCCTATGGCTCGGCTTATTTCTTTTGGCCTCCGGCGCGACGGTCGTTACCGCCTCGAAGCAACAATACGAAAGAGACAGCGCCGGCGAGATCAACCTGCAAACTGTAACATCCGCACTCAACAACCTGGCCCTTTGCGGTACGATTGTATTGATGGGCATTACCGCGGCTCGTAGCGGGTTTGGCGCCATGGAGTGGTGCCTTTTCGGTCTTCTGTCCGCCGCAAGTCTCGCTCTTGCGCATTGGAACCCGAAGCTGTACGTCCTGGCGCCGTGGACAGCGACAGCCGTAAATTTAATCATGCTGGCGGTCTGGCAATATGCAAGCGTCGAAGAATTTGCATGGGTTCTGGGGATTTTTGCTGCTCTTCACGTATGCGGCGCCTATTTTCTCCAATCGAAAGGCCGTACCCCCCTGATCTGGGCAGCGCTTACGGGAGTCGCCTGCCTGGGCTATTACCTGACCGGCTACTTTCAAATCCATTTAAATCCTCGTTATGCCGATATCCCCCTGCTTTGGGGTATTCTGGCCCTGACGCTTGCCGCAATCGGAATTTATATCCTGCAGGACATCGTATCACACGTGCCCGGGGATTATGCCCGAAAGCAGCACCTTCTGGCTATCTATACCGGCGTGGTTGCCGCATTTCTTTCCATCGGCCTTACCATCGAACTCAAACGCGAGTTCCTCTCGGTGGCTTTTGCCGCGGAAGTGCTTGCTGTTGCCTGGATCAACACGAAAGTGGACATAAGGGTGCTGCGCTGGATCGATGCTCTTCTGGCTTGCGCGTTCGGTTTTCTGCTAATCCCGCAATTCATCCTGGTCGTGCAGCTAACGGCTTTCAGCCTGATGGAAGCAAAGCTGTACTTGCAGGAAGGTATTCCAATCGTAAATTGGCCTGTTTTTCAACTCGGACTGCCTGCCCTGTGCTTCTTAACAGGAAGCTATTTGCTTCGAGGCGAAAAGGACGACAGCCTGGTATTTTCCCTGGAAGCAGCAGCCATCGGACTTATTGGGCTCATGGGGTATTACCTCACACGCCACATGTTCCACCTGGACCAGAATGTGCTCTTCGCTACGCCCGGGTTTGTCGAAAGAGGCGTAATCACCAATATCTTTTTCATCTTTGGTATTGCCTGTTTATGGGCCGGCAATAGATTTGCCAGAAGAGCCTTTGTGCTCGGAGGACTGGTGCTCTCCGGGATTGCACTCTTCAGGATCAGCTATTTCGATCTCATCCGGTATAATCCTCTATGGTCGGCACAAAATGTTGGCGAATTGCCGATCCTCAACGGGCTGCTCTTACCATACGGCCTTCCCATTTTCTGGATATGGGCAGCCATAAAGCAATACCAACGGCTCAGGAAAATCGAGTGGACCAAATATGGCTATGCTTTCATGCTGCTACTCGCCTTTGTACTGGTATCCCTGGACGTACGCCAATGCTTTCACGGAACCCGGCTGGATGTAGCTGGGACCGGCAGCGCCGAAATCTATACCTATTCCGTCGTCTGGCTGTTCTTTGGAATCGGCAACTTGTTTTTTGGAATCTTGCGTCATAATGAGTTGATCCGAGTGGCTTCCCTGCCTATGATCCTATTAACGGTCGGCAAGGTATTTCTCTATGACGCATCGGCTCTCACCGGTCTATGGCGGGTATTGTCCTTCTTTTGCTTGGGCCTCTGTCTCCTTTCCATAAGCTGGCTCTATTCACGATTTGTGTTTAATGTTAATCGGCAAAGATCCTGAGCGAGAATACAGGGGCGATTTCAAATATCAAAATCGGAGTTCAGGGCTTAGTATTAACCCTCATAAGCTGCCTTCCCCCGGCTACGCAGCAGACTTCTCCGAAGAGTATGGCTGTATAAGCACTTCTGCCGGTATGTCTAAGCCTGAGTGAAGCTTTCGGATCATCCCGATAGTGAGAGGGCGCTTTCGACTCAGAACCTCAGAAACACGAGCGCGGCTTCCGATGAATTGCTCAAGATATCTGCGGGCGAGTCCACGGCTTGAAACATAGGGGGGCGAAGCTCCTCAGGCTGGATGAGAAGAAGCAGCGAAGCTTAGCGAAGCATGAGGGGTCGAAGAGGGTCCCTGTTGATGATTAGGTAAAAGGGGCCACCGCAGGCCACTGGCACGGAATACTAGAGAATTATAGGTAAATAGTTTCCATTCTCTTTAATTACCATCTTCCTCAAGGAATAAGGATAATACTTATTTGCGAAAGCCTCCTGGCTCGGCGAATATTTGAAGCCATTGTTTACGTATTGGCACTGGATGCCAATGGCAAGCACTTACGAAAGAACGGTTTGGGGGCTCTAGTGCTATTCACACCCACTTCAAACGGTGGATGCGGGGAGGCCTTTTTGTTGAGCGTCCCAAAGAATATAGAATGGAACCTCCAAGCTTTAGGTTTGTAATGCAAAGACTCCCGCCATGCTGTCTCACACTGAACGCAAGTCCCCGGATGCAACGCAAGAGCAGAGGACCAAACAACCCGAGATTCTGTAAACAAAACGCTATAGCCGGAGAACTTTTCGGTGTATATTTCAAAAAGTATCCTTGCCTAGGAAGGAAATGGTTCATGAAGCTCATCCGTAAACCCATCGCAATAGCGTTCGCCGCCCTTCTCCTGCTCCCCCTGATCGCGCAAGCTAAGGAGACGACGGACCGCGGAATAGTTATAGTTGAACCGGAACGCCGAGTGGCCCTGCTAATCGGAAACTCCGCATACTGGCACACCCCCGTCTTAAAGAACGCCGCCAATGACGCTGATGACATGGCTGGGGTCCTGGGCAGGAAAGGCTTCGAGGTAACCCTTAGGAAAGACGCCGGCCATGCCGAGATGGAGAAGGCCATCCGGGAGTTCGGCAAATCGATCCAGCACGCGACTGTCGGATTTTTTTTCTACGCAGGCCACGGCCTCCAGGTGAACGGGACGAACTATCTCGTCCCAGTGGACGCCGACATCGAGGCCGAAGACGAAATCCGGTTCAAGGCCGTGGATGCCAACTTCATCCTCAGCAAAATGGAGTCTGCGGGGAATTTTATGAACATCATGGTGCTGGATGCCTGCCGGGTGAATCCTTATGCAAAGTTTCGTTCGATTTCGCAGGGCTTGGCCCAGATGGACTCTCCGAGAGGATCCCTGATCGTGTACGCAACGAGCCCGGGCCGCGTGGCCCAAGATGGAGACGGAAGAAACGGGGTCTTTACCAAGCATTTCTTAAGCAAAATGGACATTCCGGGACTGGAGATCCGCGAGATGCTCTCCCAGGTGAGGGCGAGCGTCGAAAAAGAAACGGAAATGCGGCAGACGCCGTGGGAGCTTTCGTCCCTTACGGGAAGATTCTATTTTACACCGCCCGCCGCGCAGCGTCAGGAGCCCGGGCAGGCTCAGATCCGGGCACAGACGCCTGAACCGGTGTCCTCCGCGTCCACCGACTCCAGGTACGCCGAGGAAAAAGCCTGGAAAGTAGTGGAAAACTCGAACAACGTTGAAGATTACAAGGATTTCATCGCCAGCTTTCCGGAAAGCAGGTTGGCTTCCGTCGCTCGATTCAAGCTGAGGGTCCTCGAACGGCAGAAGGAGGCGGAAAACGAGACGGTCGCTGCGAACCGGGCACAGACGCGGGAAGACCCTCGGACCCTTTTTCAGGAGGGCCGGAAACATCTTGAAAACAAGAGCTACGCCGAGGCGCAGCAATTCTTTCTTAAGGCAGCCCAGCAGCACCACCTGGAGAGCGCAAACGAACTCGCGTTCATGCTTAAACAGGGCCTGGCGGGTAGCCAGGACTACGCCAAAGCCGTTTACTGGTTTCGCAAGGCTGCCGAAGGCGGTTACTCGCCGAGCCAGAACAATCTCGGGATCATGTACTTCAAGGGGGAGGGTGTTCCGAAGGACAACGAGGAGGCTGCGAAGTGGTTTCGCAAGGCTGCCGAACAGGGAGATCCGGACGGGCAGTTCTACCTCGCCAACATGTACAGGAACGGGTACGGAGTCCCCAGGGACATGAAGGAAGCACATCGGTTGTGCTCGCTGGCGGCCGCCCAGGGGCATGAACTCGCCAAAGAAGCGCTCAAACGAACGGACAGATAACGGGCCGGTCCCTGTCCGCCGGCCGCGACGGGAAGGCTTCGCGCCATGAAAAGACATGTATTCTTTTTCGCAGCCTTGACCTTATTTGCGGGTATGTGGGGGACGGATCGCAAGCCGGCCTGGGGACAGGCGTCCGTTGACCGGTTGAGGATCGAGGATTTCGAACCTCCCTCCGAAGCAAAGCCCCCGGCAAAGGAGCCGAAAGACAGGATCGGGGTCGAACCGGCGCCCAAGGTGAAAGCAGAGAGCGCAAAGCCCGCGCATGCGAAATCGCCCCCTTCGTCCTCTCCCAGAGCGCGCAAGCCCAAGCCCTCAGCCACAACTGCATCGGAACGGTCTTCTAGCCGGTCCCTCACCATTGTGGTATCTGAATTCAGGAAGCGAATTTGCGAGGAATGCGATCTAAGTGAGATTGAGCGCTTGGCGGGATTTCTCAAGGCGGACTTGGCCGAAGACGGGGGAACCGAGGTCATCGAGGTCGAGCAGTGCTTCAAGAACCCGGGGCGCCCATCCCATTTGGCTTCCGATCTGGATTTCCAAAAGCTGAGGCGGGCGGGGGCAAGGTATCTCATAACCGGGCTTTGTGACATCTACAGTACGGATTTCAGCGATTTGGAAATACGACTTTGGGATGTCTCCGGCGCCAGGATGATGCACCAAGTCAGATACGAGGGGCCGGTCAAGTCCTCCGAGAAGATGATGCGCGACTTCACCTCCGAGGTGTTGTCCCGCGTCCGGCCCGGAAGTTAAGGGGTCAAGGCAACAATCGCCAGAATCATTGAATGCGTCTTCATATGAATGTATAGCAGTGGACCGTAATGAAGTAGCTACAGGTGTTGCGTCGATGCCTAAAAGAGGGAGTATGAAATGGCAAGGAAGCAACCGTGGGCCTTAGCTTTAGCTGTCGGTATTAATAAAACTGCCTTCCCCGGCTACGCAGCAGACTTCTCCGAAGAGTATGGCTGTATAAGCACTTCTGCCGGTATGCCTAAGCCTGAGTGAAGCTTTCGGATCATCCCGATAGTGAGAGGGCGCTTTCGACTGAGAACCTCGGAAACTCGAGCGCGGCTTCCGATGAATTGCTCAAGATCCCTGCGGGAGAGTCCTCGGCTTGAAACATATTAGAGGATAGCCTCAACAGGGTCCGGCAGTGGAATCGAGTAATATTTCTCTTCGTAGGCTTCAATAAGTGTGGTCAATACTTCGAGCAGATCCCCCTTCCGGAGAGTTGGGTGCTGCTTGAAAAAGGCGGTCCACTTCCTCCAGTGCAGCTTTGTAATCATTTTCCGTCTTGATAGGCCGAATATCCATTTTCTTCAAACTCCAGTCAGACAGTGGCAGCATCAATGTGGTCATATTCCCTATGGGTACCTACAAATCGGATGTAGACAATCCCGAATTCATACTGAATGGCCGCCACGAGCCGGTAAGTGTTACCTTTAATGTTGAAAACCACCGTATTATCGGCCAAAAAGCTGGCATTCCGATAGACCTTCTTGATGTCTGAAAGAGATCTCCAATTAGCCTGCGTGAAATGACCATGAGGCCCCTTGTCAAATACTCTATAACGAGCATAGCGGTGTGGACAAATTACAGCAGAGGTGGACAATTTTTGTCAGAACTCCCGGATGTGGACGCCGGACTGCATGGATAGAGGGCGCTTTTCCACCTTGGCCGACTGCGGAAACATATCGCGTAAGTGCTTTGAACAGCACGGGATTTTACCTGGGTCCGCGCAGATTACCGCTTTTTCCCTCCGGTTCCTCCCTTTCGCTTTTATAGTTGGCACCCCTCTTGCCTTTAGAGCACGTTGGATGGAGGGGCGCACGCTGGTTGGCGCCAACGTTCGCAAGGGGCAGAGCACTTAAAAAGTTCAGACGCAAAGCTTTCGGCATAAGTCTCGGAAAGTCGAGATAAGGCGGCAGGGCTGCCGGGCCGGTTGAAACGGCGTCTCGATCAAGGCCAGGCCAACCGGCGATACACGCGGATGAAGGTGGCAAATGTCCAGCTTATCGTCTTTTGAAAAGTCTCTACGTCTTTTGTCTTCCATTTTCAACCCACTCATACCAATATCCAACCTTATGATTTCGCAATCCGGCTTTTTGCCTTCTCCCCGGAAAAGGAGCAACATGAAAATGCTTTCCATGATGAGGAATTTCGGACTTATTATGCTCGCATTTATGCTGGCTCCGGCGGGCGTCCTGCATGCTCAGAGCCTGGCGATCGAGCCTTCCGATCCTTCGGTGGAGGTCGGACAGACCGTACAATTCTCGGCTCAAGCCACCAAACTATCAAGCGCCGGCGCCACCTGGTCGGTAGCTGGCATAACAGGGGGCAACTCCACGGTGGGGACGATCACCTCAACTGGGCTCTATACCGCGCCCGCCGCTATTCCGCGGCCAAATCCGGTGAAGATTATTGCCAAGAGCACTGTCAACGCGAAGACATCGGCATCCGTGTACGTCCACCTGCTTGCTCCCGGACCAACGATCGACTCGGTCTCGCCCAATCCTATCCCCGTTGGAAGGTTCACAACTACCATCGGGGGTTCGGGATTTGAGAGGGGCGCCGTCGTGCTTGACACTTATAAAGCCCCCCCCGTCAAATTGACCACATTATCCGTGACTCCGACAACGATTCGGGCGACGGGTACCCAGGGGCCCACAGCCTCGGCATCGTTTTCCGTGAAGAACCCCGGTTCGGTATCCAGCAACTCGATCACGGTCCCGGTAGCCTGCACGCTCAAGGTGGTGAACGGGAGCGGGAGCGGCGCCTACACGGCGGGCAGCGTGGTGTCGATTGCAGCCAATGCCCCTCCCGCCGACAAGAAGTTTCTCGACTGGACCGGAGCGACCGTGAGCGACCCCACTGAGGCTTCCACCACACTAACCATGCCAGCCTCCGACACGACCGTTACGGCGCACTACGCAACCCTGCCCAAGACTTACACGCTCAATGTGGTGAACGGAACCGGGAGTGGTTCGTATGCGGTGGGCACTGTGGTGACGATCGCGGCCAACACCCCTCCCACCGGGAAGAAGTTTCTCGATTGGACCGGAGCGACCGTGGGCAACTCCACACAGGCTTCGACCACACTAACCATGCCAGCTTTCGACGCGACCGTTACGGCGAACTACGCGACCCTGCCCACGACATATACGCTCACGGTGGTGAACGGAACCGGGAGTGGTTCCTATGCGGCGGGCATTGTGGTGACGATCACGGCCAACGCCCCTCCCACCGGGAAGAATTTTCTCGATTGGACCGGAGCGACCGTGGGCAACCCTGCGCTGGCTTCCACCACGCTCACCATGCCGGCCTCCAACGCGACCGTAACGGCGAACTATTCGACACCGTCGGCCTCGCTTCAGATCAATAGCGCCACTCTCCCCAACGCCACGCAGTACAAGTCCTATACGGCCCCTGCCCTTACTGCGACGGGAGGGACTCCTCCCTACGCATGGCAAATAACGACCGCCGACGACACGTTGCCGGAAGGTATGACGATAGACATCTCTACCGGTCTGATCTCCTCATCCGCCGTTGGGGGACAGGGTGCATATTCCTTTCAGGTTGAAGTGGAGGACTCAGCCCGGGAAACCGCCACCGCAACCTTCGTGATCAATGTCGCCGGTGACAGCACTTACGGGGGGTGCGACATTTTCCCCGCCGACTCGATTTTCCACCAGCCGGTCGATCAGTTGCCGGTCGACACCTCTCCGGCTGCGCAGATCGATAGCCCATATCAATCCAGTCATCTACGGGTGTTTTTCGGAAGTGACGCCGGGCCGGATGGAATCCCATTCATCCGGGTGCCTTGGAACCAGCCAATGGTGACCGTGACGTTTAATGGATACCCCACCGAGTCAGACCCCGGGCCCTATCCCTTTCCGCCAAATGCCCCTATCGAAGGCACGGCAAACAGTCCCGGGGACAAGCATGTTCTGGTCGTGCAGACGGCGGGAAACGGACAACCCTGCAAATTGTACGAAACTTGGGAAACCACTCCCAACGGGGATGGTACTTGGACCGCTTCCAACGGGGCTTACTGGGATCTTGGCAGTAACGACCTAAGGCCATTAAGCTGGACTTCCGGAGATGCCGCTGGACTCCCTATAATGCCCTTGACAGTCAATTACGACGAGGTGGCCAACAGGACGATCAATCACCCGATCCGGTTTACCGTAAACCACATGCAATCTAATTATGTGTGGCCGGCCAGGCACAGTGCGGGCGATGGATATTGCACGAATTCCGACAAATCAACATCGTACAATACCCTGATAAGTCAGGAATCCCCTCCGGTGTCTTGCACAATGAGCGGTCCTGCAGGAGAAATCTATCGATTACAAGCTGACGTTGATATTTCCGTATGCGCTTCCAATCCTCAGGCCACTACCATTCTCAATGCAATGAAAAAGTATGGGATCATCCTGGCTGATAACGGTCTTACCGGGGGACTTATCGGAACTCCCGATGCGAGGTGGGACGATTCCGACCTGGCGTGTCTTACCAATTTTACCTTAAGCCAGTTCGAGCCCGTCAATGTGAGTTCGTTGCAAGTGGACCCCAACACAGGCCAAGTCAGCAGCACCGTCTCGGATTCTTTGGAGGGAGAACGCAAAGGGGACTAATACCGTCCGGTTAACGAACGGGATGAATGAATTACCCAATACTACAACACTTCGCACACGGACAACCGAGTTGTCTTTGTCACCCGAGTATGTAGTAAGCAATGGCAGACAAATTGCGCATTTAAGTCATTAGGAGAAGCGGGTGGCATTCGAAGGCAAAGACGATGGAAGCCTAGACGATGAAATCAAACTAGAGGATTCGGGCCCCAGCGATGGTACAACTTGTTCCAGGTGCGGCTTCATTTCCCAGGTCTCGGGCTTTTTCATACAGAGGGGAGGTCTTCTCTTTGGAAGAAGACCTCTTTGCCCAAGGTGCTGGGCATCCAGAACACCTTCTCGCCTCCGTCGTATCCTGATGCTTCTCGGTGCCCCGATTGTCACCTGTGGGTTGCTTTCTATTCCGGGTCCCACTCGCTATTTGGGGGCGTGGATTCTGTTAATCCTGATTTTCCTTGTGCTAAGCCCGATCTTTGTGGTTCCGCATGAGGCTGGTCACGCAGTGGCCGGAAAGCTGCTTGGCTATAGGATATTTTCGGTGTCCATTGGCACAGGGCCTGTCATCTGGAGTCGCCGGATCCGTGGCACCGATTTCGAGTGGCGCATTCTGCCTACTCATGGCTTGGTGATTGCTGCACCCACCTTTATTGGAAACTCGCGTATTCGCAGGCTCCTGCTCTCCCGGCCGGGCCTTTTGTGAATGCAGTGATTTCCACGATCCTAATATATGCGGCAGCCCATTACAGCATTACCTTTGAACGCCTCGGTGCCGGGGCGTTGCCTCTGTATCTCTGTTTGCTCCCAAACCTTTTTGGCATCTTTATTAGTCTCTGGCCAGCGACTGTCCAGATAAGGGGCAGGAGGATGCCCACTGACGGTTTGAGTATATTAAGAGCTTTATTCTCATCAAAACCGCCCTACGACGGAATCGCCCAAAGGCCAGTCCTTGAGGCGGCGCAAGCAATGGCTTCGGGTGAGTACATGGTCGCTGAGCACTGGGCCGAGGATGCCGTCGCTTCAGAGGACTCTCCCGGCCCAGCACGTGTTTTGCTCGCATCTATCCGGCTCAGGCAAAATCAAGGCGAGGCGGCAAGAGATCTGCTTCGCCCCTTTGTCACCGAAGCAAACGTGCATGGACGACTCCGCAGTGATGCTGTCTTGTTACTTGGCTATGCTGCCCTGGTTATTGGAACCCAGGATGCCTATGACGAAGCGCTGGCTCTTGTCAGCCGTGTGCCGACCGGCGCCAAGCCATCCGATCCGAGGGTGGATGGAATCAGGGGCTGCCTCCTGATCGCAAGGGGACAGATAGATGCCGGGCTGTCCATCGGGCGTGACGCCTTCGGGAACCCGGCATTAAATCGGACTTTCATCTCCGATTTGGCGTGTTTCCTTGCTGAGGGTGAGAAAGCAAAGGGCAACATGAGAGAAGCCGGTATCTATGCGCAGATCGCTCGGGAAATGGGCGCCACTAGTCGCTTTTTAGCTCGCGCCGAGGGTATTGTGCCCGTTACCGGCGGGTAGGTGCCATTAGTAAATGGTTGACAACAACCTACTAAGTAATACCGTCGCGGGATCAGACAAGAATATTCATGTACTCTCAAAAGTACGCAATAAACAGATACCCTTTGTGAATTCACTTTTTTGTTACGGGCAAGGTATGTCAGTAATGATGCCTGAGTTGGGCAATCAGGATGCAATCCAATTCAACTTTATAGACGATCCTATGTTCATCGTTGATACGCCGCGACCAGTAGCTTGACAAGCCATGTTTCAGTGCCTCGGGCTTACCGGTCCCCTCAAACGGTGTACGTTGTATCTCCCTGATAATCTTGTTGATGCGATCAAGCACCTTTCGGTCCGTGCGCTGCCTATAAAGATAGTCCTCCCAGGCGTGCTCCGAAAAAATCAGTCTCACTCTGCCAGTTCCCGTTCAGTGCCGCCACCGGATTCGAGTTCGGCTATTGACTCAAGGAGCCTCCGTGCATTCCGGGGACTTCTCAGAAGATAGGCTGTCTCTTCGAGAGACTCGTAGTCCTCGAGGGAGATCATCACCACCGACCGCTGGTTCTTGCGTGTGATGATGATAGGGGTGTGATCATCACAGACTTTGTCCATAGTTTTGGCAAGATCGCTACGAACCTGTGAGTAAGTAGTGGCATTCATCTGTTGTCCTCCTGTAATAGTAAGTGTTGTACAACTTATTGTACAACAACCCAGAGTTCAAACAAGCCTTCAAACCGATAGCCTCGGAACGGTTCCCATGGCAGAATTAAATTACTTATAATGTTAACAAGACGGGCACACTAGTGACCCTCTGGTTCGACGTGGAGAACTCTCCCAGCCTCTCTCCCGAGCAGAAGGAACTTGTTTTGCGCCGCCTGAAAAGCCGCATCGGCAAGCCCTCGCGCTGCACACACCACGCGGTCGGCCTTCCGCGCTTCGCGACGTAAACAACTGAAGGGTATGTGCAACGACCGGGTATTCTTTTTCTTCAGTACTGTATGCAAGTTTGGTTTACGAGAACGGCGTCCTTGGCGCCGTATCGCAGAAAACCCGCAGCCGGGCAGCTAATCGGGAACCGGCGCAGGTAGTCGTCGCCCGGTCAACGGGATAGGGCAAAACCATCTCGCTCAAAGTCACCCTTTTGCATCAGGAGCAACACCCTTCTGATAATTACCGTAATGCATCTTCATCGTGAGCTCCAATCCTGGAGGACGTGAATTCGCAAGCTGCGGCAGTTGCGTCCCAACGATCCAACTACCTGGCCGTGTTGCAAAAAAATTGATTCCTGTTGAGTTTGCATTCCCCTTTGTATATACTCTCTACTACTTTCAATACGCGTACAGGAGGATGCCATGGCGCTGAGCATCAGGAATCCAAGAGCCGAAAAGCTTGCCCGGCAGGTTGCAGCCGAATGTGGCGAAAGCCTTACGGAGGCGATCGTCCATGCGTTGGAGGAGCGGCTCGAACGCCTCCAGGGCCGCCGCACGACCACAGATATCGCCGAGGAGATCATGAAGATATCCCTTCGCTGCAGAGCACTGCCGGAAAAGGATGAACGCAGTGCAGACGAGATCCTGGGCTACGACGAGAGGGGGCTCCCACAATAGTGGTCATTGACTCTTCTGCCCTAATTGCCATTCTTCTGGGAGAACCCGAAGCCGAGCCGTTCGCACTGGCAATAGGCAGCGATCCTAAAAGGCTCATTAGCGTCTTTACGGCCCTTGAGGCCAGCATTGTCATAGAGGCAAAGAAGGGTGAGTCCGGTGGGCGTGAGTTAGATCTTCTCGTCCACCAGGCAAGGATCGAAATTGTGCCGTTGACCGTCGAACAATTTGAGATGGCGCGCACTGCCTGGAGGAATTATGGAAAGGGCCGACACCCCGCAGGTCTCAATATTGGCGACTGCTGTTCCTATGCTCTTGCAAAATGCGCCGGCGAACCCCTTCTCTTCAAAGGCAATGATTTTTCTAAGACAGACGCCAGAGCGGCATACCGGATTTCTTGAACGGCCAAATTAGAGACGGGAAGGGGCAACATCAGGGGTAAGGCGAAATTCAATGGATACTGATATCACACTCCGCCCCATTACCCTTCGAGATGAGGGCTTTCTTTATCGTGTTTACGCAAGCACCCGGGAAGAGGAACTGGCGCAGGTGGCCTGGGATGCGTCCCGGAAAGAGGCCTTCCTCAGAATGCAGTTTGCCTGCCAGCACAAGTATTACATGGAAGTCTCGGCCTCTGCATCCTTCATGATCATCGAGTCCGGGGGGCGTCCCATCGGGAGACTGTATTGCGAACGCAGAGAAGATGAACTGCATCTCATTGATCTTGCCCTCTTACCGGAGTATCGAGGCAGGGGCATCGGGACCTCTCTACTCAAAACCATGCTGGCCCAGGCAGGAGCGGATCATCTTCCAATGAGGGTTTATGTGGAGCGGTTTAACAAGGCACAAAACCTGTACAGACGGCTGGGCTTTGCCGTAGTCGGCGATTCGGACGTTTACTTGCTAATGGAGTGGAAACCCCCTGATCAATGATACCTCGCCAATAAGCTATAAAGTTCGTAAATAAAAGGTCAAAAACCTTCTTGCCCAGGCTGCAGCCCAACGCTATGGATGCGCAAACCTCCCGGGTTACTGCGAGGAACAGCCTCTTGCGGAGCGCGCCCGTTCGAGTTCGTCGTACAATGGGTTCACCCACTCCTGCGCTGCCCATCGCGCTTTATTGCTCGCTTCTCGTTGCTTTGAGGCTGCATCGCCTGCAAAGTAAAACGACGGGGTTTTGGCGTCAAATTCGGCTATTTCGCGCATATGCCTGCGATCCTCCGGAGTGCTTATCACTCCAAAGAAATCCAAAACGGACGTGCAGACCACGTCAGGCAATTGAGAGTAGTTGATCGTCAGGCCATGATCGCGGTCGCAGTGCTTCAAAGACTTCTGGCAGATGGATGCTAAAACTCGGGCGCAGTACTCCTCCGCCTGCATTCCGGCAACGGATTTCTTCTCCAGGCCAAACAATTCAGGTTCGATCATTCCCTGGACCATGTGACTTCCTCTTCGCCTCAGGTGCGAAACGATGACTTCAACAGGATTACGATACACAAAGACCCAAGGAACGCAGGGAAATGCTTGCAGTATAATATGCAAATCCATGATGCTCCATGCGTCGAACTTGATGAAGAAATGTCTTTCACGGCCGCATCGTCTTTGGCCGAGTGCGCTGACCATCCCCTGCAACAATGATATGCGCATCTCATCTGTGACAATGGGGTCCTTGAAGTTTAAGCGAAGGACCGAGTCGATCGGAGGCGCTTCGGATATAACGACGTTCACCGGGAGACTGGCCAGCATCTGTGAAATGAGGGTTGAGCCGCATCGCGACATGTGAAAGATGAACCCTTTTGGCTGTACGCCTGGAGAGGCTTCCTGCCATTGTTGGAGAACTTCGATTGAGGTTCGACGACGGAACAGCCTGCCAAATGGATGGTACAGACTGTTTCGGATAGTTTGCTCAAAGAACGGCTCCGTGAAGGGACGCGACCCGAGATAACACCAATCCAGAGAAAGCACAGATTGTTCCATGCAGATCGAAACGGGGACCCATCCCGACAGATGATCGAGATGGACCTTTCTTTCCACCTGAGGAAGAATGTGACGGCTTGCGCGAAGTGCCTCTCTGAGTTCCTCGACTGTGAAACCACAACCACGTTCTTTGCCCAGTTGGACGGCAAGAACGTAAAATGCCTCCGGATCCGGCATTTGAGAGAGTCGTTTCTGAAGCTCCACGTCTTCCAGAACGAGGTGACGAAAATGCTTCAGGGTTTTTGGATCCGATCCTGTCTTTTCAAATGAATTCATTAAAGTCGTGTATAACTCATAAATTATTCTGAACAACGATGCCCTGTCCGGGTGCTTTAAGTCACGGTGCCGAGTGTTGATATTCTTTAGCGTTTCAGCTCATCGGGTGGTGCGAAGATACCGCCAAAGAAAGCCTTGTCTGCACGTTTTTCAGACTCAAGCCACGCGTTTCGCTGAGCCCGTGGCATTCGAAAAGGAAAACTGTAATGAAAAGGGACAGGGAAGAAACCGTAGACCACCAGCGTGCGGATTCCGGGCACCTTGCGTGGTGTCCCGCAGTGCCACGCGCGCTGATCCAGCAGGAAACCATCTTCCTTTCGGCATATGATTGATTCTGCTGCAGACCCGGCAAACGGGGTTAGGGAAAGATCGCGATGGGATCCGGGAATAATCTTGGTCGGACCATATTCTTCCGTCATATCTGTAAAATATAGAATCATGAAAACGTCTTTGGGGTAGTGGTACTCCTTTCCGGGCATTCCGTCCGGTTCACGATCTTTGTGCCAGCCAGGCACCACCCCGGGTTTATCCTGCGGTTGGATTACCCATGTGTTGAAATAAAGGGATGGGAGGGGGTTGGCTACAGAATGACTCAGAGCCGGGGTAACTAACTGCCTTATGCGGGGCGCCTGCGCCGGCCAGATAATCAGAGGTGAATCATCCGGCAACACTAGAGCCAATCCGTTATGATACATCACCTCATGCACCTGCTTCACATAGTCATCCACGGTATCTCTTATAAAAACGTCAGGCAGCCTTACATAACCTCGGTCTCTGAATTCGCTGAGCATGACCTTCAGCGTATCGGCGTCATAAGGTTCTTCATTGAACTGAAGCAGTGGCTGATCCATTTTTCATTCCCTTCATGTCGCTTATACATTTTCATTCTAAGTTAGAATCGATCATCGGGTCAACTCACATCCTGCACCTACCTCTTTCAAGAAGTATTCTCGTATTTGCGTTGCAAAAAGACCGGGAATATGGTTATTTGCTTAGTTCCTCCATCAGCATTTCATGGAAATATGTTTTTGCTCGCAACTGCACCAGCAAGGCTTCGGAGGGTCACGGGTATGAGTGAGTTGGAACGGTCTCCAGGTATCAGCAGACGCACTTTAGTCAAGGGGGTTGGGCTAGCAGTTGGCTCCATCCTGACTGCTCCTCCATGGGCATGGCTTTCGAATGCGCAAACCTCCGGCAGAATCAAAATCGGCGTACTGCTCCCGCACTCAAAACTGCACCCGCTCCTGCCAGTCAGCATGCTGGCCGGGATGAGGTTCGGCCTTGATCAAATGCGGCTTCAGACCGGGGAGCCCGGAGCAGAACTGATAGTCGGGAGCATCAGTCCGCAAGGCTCGAGGGCTGTTGCCCAATCGGAAAAACTGATCTACAGGGATAAGGCCGATGTAGTGGTCGGTGTCATAAGTGAGAGTGTAGCCGCCAACCTGCGCGAACTTTTCAACCGGGCGAAGGTCCCTCTTGTTGTCAGCGGGGCCGGGGCCAACGTCATCAGGCGAAATGAACAGGGGCCATTCATCTGCCATGCATCGCTGGATTTCTGGCAGGCAAGCTGGGCCATGGGGGCCTGGGCGGCATCCAATCCGGGTTCGAAAGCATTCATGGTCACCTCGCTCTATGACAGCGGATACGATGCTCATTGGGCTTTTCGCAATGGATTCGAGGAGTCGGGCGGGGAAGTGCAGGAAAGCTTCGTTACCCATTCCTCTTCAAGCCTAACGGATCTTGTTTCGGTCATGGACAGGATCGCGCAAATCAAGCCCGATTTTGTCTATGCCTCGTATTGCGGAAAGGCTGCCGTCGATTTTGTAAAAGCTTACGCCGACGCCGGATGGGCCGGAAAAATCCCGTTGCTGGGTTCGAGTTTTCTTGCTGATGAGGCTATCCTGCCAATCCATGGTGAAGCGGGGCGGGGGATCAAGACATGCCTGCCATGGTCCTGCGACCTGGATACCCCTGCAAACAAACTCTTTACTGCTGCCTATCTCCGGCAGACAGGACATAGGCCCGATGTTTTCGGCTTACTGGGCTACGATACGGCGCGATTGATCGGTAAAGCATGGAAGGCCGCTGGTGGAAACGGACACGGCAAAACCTTGTTTGAGGAGGCACTTGCTGCTGCCGAGTGCGCGAGTCCTCGGGGCCGCGTGCGGATGAAACCCCATGCGCACAGAACTGATGTGCCCCTCTATTTGGCAGAGGTGAGGTATCGTGACGGAATATGGTGCAACGATGTCATAGCCGAACTGGACCCGATTTCCGAGCACCATCCCTCTATTCAGTCAATCCGGTCGACTCGAAGGTCGGGTTGGATATCCCCGTACCTGTTTGTTTGAGAAGGATAAGACTATGACTCAAAAGTCCCTTAAGGTGGAGGACCTGCAAAGGTCTACCTTTGATCCTTACGTTGGACAGAAGTTTCTGATCCACTCGGGGCCGTCTGAGCGTCTTGAATTGGAACTAGTAAATATCACAGAAATGAAAACCAACAGATCGAAGAGCTTCTCTCTATTGTTCCGTGGACCTTTCGATAAGGTCCTTACACAGATGATATACAGAATGGAACACCCCGAGATGGGGACCTTCGAACTTTTTTTGGTCCCCGTGATGGTTGCCAGAGAAGGAGGGATCCACTACGAGGCGGTTTTCAACCGGTTGGTTTAGACAGCGAAAAGAGATCCCCTGCTTGGATAGGGTTAGCCGCCAATGTTCGGGCCCCCTTCCTTGCCTTCCGGCAGCCAGGCTGTAATTTGCGTGGCATGTATCGTCTGCTTGAGTGAGCAGATTTTTGGACAAACCCGAGAGAGCCGCCCTGTGAAGTGATAGATCCTGATATTGAGGCAGCGGGTTATGGAACCCCGAGTGTCAGGGCAGGCCATTATGAACCCCTGGCGCGTGGGGGGCGTCGACAAGAAAGGAGAACGTATGTCTGATCCGTTTTTAGGAGAGATAAGGATTTTTGGATTTAATTTTGCACCGGCAGGATGGGCATTTTGTAACGGTCAAATTATGCCTATCACCCAGAACACCGCACTGTTCGCTCTACTCGGTACAACCTACGGGGGGAACGGCACCGCAAATTTTGCACTACCCGACCTGCGAGGGCGCATACCGATTCATCAAGGCACTGGTTCCGGGCTTAGCAGCTATGATTTGGGTCAGACAGGTGGTTCGCAAACTGTTACACTCACCACTGCTCAAATGCCGGAGCACAATCATGCACTGAATGCTACCACTGCCGCAGCCGATACTGCTGATCCAGCAAATGAAGTTCTGGCAAATGCGAACTATGGGGGAGATTTTGTTAACGAGTACGCGGCAGGACCTGGAACTACCGCGATGCATTCCTCCTCCATCGGCAACAGTGGCGGAACGACTCCTGTCTCCGTTTTACAGCCTTTTCTAGTTCTTAACTTTTGCATCGCATTGCAAGGAATATTCCCGAGCCGAAATTGATGCGACGGATCGGGATTTGTTTAAGAATCACATTTCGAGCGGCTGGGCTATGGAAACTGGTTGGCAGGTAAAGAGTTGAAGTTGTGGGGAGGTTCTCTTTTCGCACTGCACAAAAGAGCCAAAGAACCGGGACATCAATCGCGATTTGTAGATCAAACTCAATTGACGGGGAGTCATGATGAGACTGAACAGGATGATGAGCACCCGAAGGCTTCGGCCTATTTACTTCATGCTGTGTCTTATCCTTTCGATTGGGTTTGGTTTGGGCGTTGCGGCAGCTCATGCGGCGCCTCTTCAGGCCGGCGATCTGGCTGTCATTGGGATCAACTTTGACAAGAGCCCACAGGAAGCGGCCATAGTCGCGCTGGCCGATATTGCGGCTGGGACGGTCATCTATATAACCGACCAAGGGTGGGATTCGACTACGTCGACCTTTTTCGGTGAGCCTATCAATGAGGGGACTATAACCTGGACGGTAGGCACGGCTATCCCCCGTGGCGCTCTCTATAAGTTAGCCTTAACACCGGGATCGCCTCAGGGTTCGGTAACCATTACGCCGGCTAATGCGGGAAGCACTCTTGCAGTTACGGGGTGGACCCAATATGTGTTCAACCAGGGCGGCGACCAGATCTTCATTTACCAGGGCTCCGAAGCTTCCCCCACCTTCATTTACGGTTTCAGCAACCAGTATGCCTCAAATCCTGCCATCATCGCGACCCCGGGGCAATGGCAGTTAAATACTTTTGAGCCTTCCGTTTCGAACCAGTCGAACCTGCCCGATTCACTCACAAATGGAACCTCGGCCCTGGCGCTGACGGGCGCCGTTGGAAACCTGCATTGTGAAAATTACTATTACAGTGGGACGCAGACAGCGACAAGGGCCGGCCTTCTTGCCTCCATTGGCGCGACAGGGAATTGGGTGTGCAACAATAGCACCAGCACTCCATTCGATCTCAATCCCGGCGGAGCCATCTTTTCTAATCCTTTTGTCTTGACCCCTTCGATCTGGCTCACTTCCCTCACGAGCGGCGAAACATTGACGGCCACCGGGAAATACTCAATCACCTGGAGCTATACCGGCAATCCAGGCCATGTCAGCATCGAGCTTTTGAAAGGCGGATCGAAAGTCTCCACCATCACACCGAGCACGGCTGTGGGAGCGAATGGGACAGGCTCCTACTCCTGGACCATCCCCAGCACCGAGGCTTCCGGGAGCGGATACCAGATAAAGGTATCGAGCACAACCATCAGTTCCTTTACAACCACAGGCAGCGCCTTTAGCATTACCGGACCTACGGTCAGCGTAATCTCTCCCAATGGGAGTAGCTGGAACGCTGGCGGGAAATACCCTATCACCTGGAACTATACCGGCAATCCAGGCCCTGTCAGGATCGACCTTCTGAAAGGCGGATCGAAAGTCTCCACCATCACACCAAGCACGGCTGTGGGAGCAAATGGGACCGGCTCTTACTCCTGGACCATCCCCGGCACCGAGGCATCCGGAAGCAATTACCAGATAAAGGTATCGAGCACGGCCATCAGTTCCTGCACAACCACAAGCAGCGCCTTCAGCATTGCCGGACCTACGGTCAACGTCACCTCTCCCACAAGCGGGGAAACACTGGCGGCCACCGGGAAATACCCAATCACCTGGAGCTATACCGGCAGTCCCGGCCCTGTCAGCATCGATCTTCTGAAGAGCGGATCGAAAGTCTCCACCATCATAGCCAGCACGGCTGTGGGAGCAAATGGGACCGGCTCTTACTCCTGGACTATCCCCGGCACCGAGGCATCCGGAAGCAATTACCAGATAAAGGTATCGAGCACGGCCATCAGTTCCTGCACAACCACAAGCAGCGCCTTCAGCATTACCGGACCTAACGTCAGTGTAATCTCTCCAAATGGGAGTAGCTGGAACGCTGGCGGGAAATACTCTATCACCTGGAACTATACCGGCAATCCCGGCCCTGTCAGCATCGATCTTCTGAAGAGCGGATCGAAAGTATCGACCATTACATCCAGCACGGCAGTGGGATCAATCGGGACCGGCTTTCACTCCTGGGCGATCCCCAACACCGAGGCATCGGGGAACGACTACCAGATAAAGGTATCAAGCATAGCAATCAGCTCCTGTACAGCCACCAGTGCAAACTTCACCATAACCGGACCGACCATTGGCGTAACCTCTCCCAATGGGGGTAGCTGGAACGCCGGCGGGAAATACACGATCAAATGGACCTACACGGGCAGTCCCGGCGCTGTCAGCATCGATCTTCTGAAGAGCGGCTCAAAAGTATTGACCGTAATATCCAGCACTGCAGTGGGATCAATCGGGACCGGCTCTTACTCCTGGACGATCCCCAAAACGCTGACTTCCGGAACTGACTACACGGTAAAAATAACGAGCATAGCAAACGGATTAATTTATGGCGACAGTAGCACCTTCACCATTGCGGGCATCTCTGCTTCAGCCGGTCCCGACCAAAGAGTGAGCCAAATGGCTCCGGTTAAACTGAGCGGTTCAAACTCCACGGACGTTCGCAATGGTGGCGCTTCTTACCTATGGACCCAGCTTGACGGGCCTCCGGTTACACTCGCCAATCCTTCTGGGATTACAACCGGCTTTGTAGCTCCAGAGGCGGGGTCTGAAGGTAAGTCGCTTCGCTTCCAACTGAGTGTTACCGGGACCGATGGGACCAAATCCAAAGACAACTGCATTGTCAATGTAGTTCAGGATAAGGCGTTTCCAACAGCGGATGCAGGCCCAACCCAAACAGTAGCGGGTTCCCAGATCGTCGAATTGGATGGTTCACGGTCATCGGGCGGTGGCCGCTTGCCAACCGGGGATACGGGCACACTTTCTTACTCGTGGCGCCAGATATCCGGTGTCCCGGTCAGTCTGTCCGATCCTTCGGCGGCACAGCCGACTTTCGTTGCCCCCGACGTGAATATATTCGGTGAATCACTCTTTTTTGAGCTGACCATAACCGATCAGGCCGGGCTTCGTTCACGGGATACCTGCATTGTGAATGTGGTCTCGGATAACCGACCGCCGGTAGCCCAGGCAGGTCCGAATCAAACGGTTTCGCCCGGAAGCAGGGTGGTCCTGGATGGGTCAGGCTCAGTGGATGAGGGCAGCAGCATAGAATCCTATGGATGGAGACAGATTGCAGGCCCGCCGGTTACCTTATCAGATCCGGCAGCCATCAAACCTGTGTTTGTGGCCCCAGTCATCGATGCACCCAGCGAAGACCTGGTCTTCGAATTGACGGTGACTGGTTTCGGAGGATTGCAGGATAAGGCAAAGACGGTTATTACGGTAGTAAGTGGCGCTCCGGCGCAAGGAGCTCAGAATGCGCCTTCCGGCCCAAGAGATTGAGGTCTGACCACGTTTTCCCCTGCTCTTTTGAGCTTTCGCAGTTTTGCAGAATTTTACGCACACAGCCCTGATATCCGGTTATCATTAATTCAACGGCCGCTTTGATCATTAATTTATAAAGAAGGAATGAGACAGGAATGGCGCTGATCAGCATGCGCGACGTATGCATTGGCTTCGGAGAGCCTTTGCTGCTCGATCATGTTAATTTTCATATAGAGCGCAGGGAACGTGTTTGTCTCCTTGGGAGGAACGGGACCGGCAAGTCCACACTGATGCGCCTGTTAAATGGTGACCTCCCTCCGGATGAAGGCGAGATCGTTTATCTGCAGGGTGTGCGGGTCTCGTTTTTACCCCAGGAGGTGCCTCAGGAAATTTCGGGAACTGTATTGGAAATTGTGGCAGCAGGATTGGATGAGCCGCAAACCGCGCTCTCCGATACCGCAAACAGGCTCAATCGCGTAGAGAGAACGATCTCGCGTATGGATCTGGACTCCAATGAGCGGTTCGAAACCCTTTCGGCAGGGCTCAAACGCCGAACGATGCTCGCACGAGGATTGGTGAGCGAGCCGGACGTGCTGCTGCTCGATGAGCCCACCAATCACCTCGACATCTATTCCATAGCCTGGATGGAAGAATTCCTGCTGCGCTTTGAAGGAACTCTGCTCTTTATCACACATGACAGGAAGTTTCTCCAAAAGCTTGCGACACGCACCGTTGAACTCGATCGAGGGCGGCTGATAAACTGGTCGTGTGATTACGATACGTTCCAGAAGCGAAAACAGGCTGCTCTTGCAGCCGAAGCCGTACAACGGGAACGGTTCGACAATAAACTGGCTCGAGAAGAAGTGTGGGTCCGGCAGGGCATCAAGGCGAGAAGAACACGAAATGAGGGCCGGGTTAGACAACTCGAAAAACTTCGTGAAGCCAGGCGCGCGCGTCGAGAACTCATTGGCTCCGTGCGCTTGAAAACCCAGGATGCGGTCAATTCCGGGAAACTGGTTATAGAGGCGGAGGGAGTCAGCTATGGCTATAGCGGGCAAAAACCTATAATCAAAGACTTCTCGACCTGCATCATGCGAGGCGACAAAACCGGGATAATAGGCCCGAACGGTTCCGGCAAGACTACTTTGCTGCGGGTACTTTTAGGGAACTTGTCCCCGGAAACGGGAGCACTGCGGCACGGCGTCAATCTCGAGACCGCCTATTTCGACCAGCTTCGAGCCCAACTTGACGAAAATAAATCTGTGGCAGAAAACGTCGGCGACGGGAATGACACAATCCTGTTCAACGGCAGACCCCGGCACATCATAAGCTACCTGAATGATTTCCTGTTTTCTCCGGAACAGGCCAAGTCCCCAGTCAGCACGCTTTCCGGCGGAGAGCGCAACCGGCTCCTTCTGGCTCGTCTGTTTACTAAACCGTCGAACCTGCTCGTACTCGATGAACCGACAAACGATCTGGATATTGAAACTCTGGAACTGCTCGAAGACCTGCTTCTGGACTACCGGGGCACGCTACTGCTCGTAAGTCACGACCGCACTTTTTTAAACAATGTGGTAACGAGTACCCTGGTGTTCGAGGGCGAAGGCAGAGTCGGCGAGTACGTCGGAGGGTATGACGATTGGGTGCGCCAAAGCGGATCGGACAGACCGTGCAACCCTGAAAAACCCCTTGTTACATCTTACAAACAGCGGCCAAAAACCGAATACAGGCAGACGATAAGCTACAAAGAACGGTGCGAACTCGAAGATCTGCCGCGAGTCATCGAACTTCTCGAATCAGAGCAGAAAGAGCTGTACAGATCCATGTCAGAGCCAACATTTTACCGGAAGGACGGCACTGAAATAGCCACCGCCAAACTCAGGCTCAAGACCATCGAACAGGAACTCGATGAGGCATACCGGCGCTGGGACGTTTTGGACATGAAGGCCAGGGACGCCGCAACTGCTTCGCTTACGAAGCGCCAGTAGCAAGGTTGCCGCAGATCCTCTACCTGATGGCTGAGATATGAACCCCTCCGAACATCCTGAATTTCAAACCAATTTTCTCTGCAGAATTAGAATCCTATTGAAATTAGCTCTTAAGTAACCTTTAGTTCGATATGGTAAACTCGCGAAAGCCTTTCCCTGGAACAAAAAGAACTCATCATGAGCCGCCTTGGGAATCGTATCGGCAAAAACGGTGTCCTTCGAGTAATATTCCAGCAGACCCTCAGCCAGGTTGAAAATGGGAAAAAATCATTTTTGCTCCAATGCCTTGCGAACAGCCTTGGCAAGCGCGATAAGCGTGTATGGTTTCGTGATATACTCACGAATACCGAGTTTCTTAGCCTGACTGCCGTCTATCAGTTGGCTGAAGCCGCTGCACAAAATAATCGGGATATCCTTCCGGATGGCCCAGAGTCTTTGGGCCAGCGCAGCACCCGTAAGATCCGGCATGGTCATATCCGTTATAACCAGATCGAAGGCGCCAGATTCAGCGCGGAAAGTCTCTAACGCTTCGAGACTACTCGTCTTAGCGGTCACTTTGTATCCAAGCCCTTCCAGCATCTCTTTGCCAAAACCAACAATAGACTTCTCGTCATCAACGAATAGTATCCGTTCATTGCCTCGGGGAGGCATATCTTGCGTTACTACTTCCGGGGCGGCATCTTCTTCAACCGTTGGGAGATAAACGTGGAAGGTGGTCCCGCGATCCGGCTCACTGTATACACTTATCGCTCCACTATGATCTTTGACAATGCCCTGCACCACCGAAAGTCCCAGCCCAGTCCCTTCGCCAACACCTTTAGTGGTGAAATACGGATCAAATATCCGTTCCATAACCGCCGCATCCATGCCATGTCCGGTATCAGTCACGGTAAGCAGCAGATAAGGCCCAGCCCTTAGACCGGAGTGTCCGGGCACGGCGGTGGCATCGACCTCAGAGAGCTGCACACTCAACACGCCACCATTTGCTCTCATCGAGTGGGCCGCATTAGTGCACAAATTCATCAAGACCTGATGGAGCTGCGTTGGGTCGGCCAGGACAACGCCGTTCTCAGAAGTAATATCGAGTTCCTGGTGGATCTCGATCGTTGTGGGAAGTGAAGAGCGCAAGAGCTTCAGTGCCTCTTTGACAATAGGAGCGATCTCCAGGGGTTGCCTCTTTTGCTCAGTCTGGCGGCTGAATGTAAGGATTTGGCTTACGAGGTCTTTTGCGCGTAAAGCGGCCTTGACCACCTGAGTTAGATTCTTATTTAGAGCACTCTCCGCCGTGGCGAGGGTTTGAGCAAGTTCGGTGTAGCCGAGAATGATCCCGAGAATGTTGTTGAAATCATGGGCAATACCTCCCGCGAGCGTTCCGATGCTCTCCATCTTCTTCGCCTGGCGCAGTTCCCTTTCAAGCTTGTTTTCCAACGTGACGTCACGACGAATATTTATATAGTTGATAATCTTTCCGGAAGTGTCTTTGACGGGTGAACTCAAAGCTTGAACCTGATATAAAGTGCCGTCTTTTCTCCTGGAAGAAATCAGTCCCGACCATACCTCACCCCGTTCGAGGGTAGTGCGAAATTCCGTGTAAAAGGCCTGGTCCTGTGCATCGCTTTTGAGAACACCAGCATGCCGGCCGATCAATTCACCGCTGCTGTAGCCGGTGATGCGCGCGAAAGCCGGGTTGGCAAACTGAATGATCCAGTTAGCATCGGCGATCATAATGCCTTCGTCAACCTGTTCGATGGCCATTATCAGACGCGTACGCTCAGCCTCAGTGGCCCTGCGGTCAGTGATATCGATGAAAACTCCCATTATTCCTGTTACATGCTGCGCTTCATCCGTAAGGGGCGTTTTGATGGTATGTACCCACAGGTGTTGGCCATTTGTAATATAGCTTTCATCGAATTCTTCTCCACAGCCGGAGTCCATGACCTTACGATCATCCGAACGGTATTTCTCGGCAAGATCGTGAGGATAGAAATCATAGTCCGTCTTGCCCCGGATCCCACCCACATCAATCCCCAAGTCCTTCGCGTAACCGGGGTTGCAAGTCTCATAGACCGAATTTCTATCTTTGACGAATACCTTTACCGGAAGGTTTTCCACAAGAGTTCGGAATCGCTTCTCACTTTTCCGGAGGGCCTGCTCGGTACGCCTGCGATTGGTTATATCGATGAAGCTGGCCCTCAACAGCCGTTGATCGTGGTAAGGCAGGCGCACAAGCCTGACCTCGCACATCAGGTTCCTGCCGTCATCTCTGTGGAGGGCCCGCTCGAATACCACCTCTTCTCCCCTTATGGCGCGCAGGTTGTGATCGTTCATGCTCTCGATGACGGCCGATCCGTCAGGCTGACGAGCCGGATAAAACCTTTCAGGCCCACCCTGCAGCAGCTTCTCCCTGTTGCAGCCGAAAAGCTGCTCCGCTTTGGCGTTGGCGTCGACGATCCGATCCAGGTCAATGTCGTAGACGAGGATCGCCTCGGGAGCGCGTTCCACCATCACCCTGAACCTAGCTTCGGATTCGTTTGCGGCAACTTCCATCCGCTTCAAGCGGCGGTTCAGGATCAGCAGGACAACGATCAGGACGGTCAAGGCCAGAAAAGCAGCCGTCACCACTATTACTTGGGTTTTGTATTGCCCCCACAGGGTAAGAGGGCGGTTGATAACGATGCTGTCCTTGGGCAGGCGGGCATATTCTGCTTTCCAGCGGATGAGTTCGCGCCAATCGAACATCGTCTGCGCGGGAATCTCGAAGGTCGTCACCGGCGCGACGAGTTTGAGACGTCCATTCAGATAGTCGACTGCAATCTTGCCGGCTTGTTTGCCGATCTCCTCCGTTTTCAGCAACGACCCTCCTGCGATGCCCTGCCCCAGATATATGTCCAGATTGGCAAAGACGGGAGCAGTGGCCGCCTGGCTGACCTTGGCGACGACCTCGACGGGCACAAACGATCGCCCGGACGTGTCCATGAAGTACGGCGAGTAGATGATGATTGTATCGCGGGGGAGCGTGGATATCCGCTGCAGCATCTCCTCGTAGGTCATCTCGTCGGTGTATTCGAAATGGAGTTTGTCTTCCCACGGGGCGAAAGCCTTCCTGGCTTCGTCAAGAAAGGGCAGAATACTGTTATTGGCTCCCGTGACCACGACAACTCGCCGCGTCCCGGGGTAAAGATCAAGCGCGGCGCGCAGTGTGCCGGCGGGGTTCACCCGCCAGGGAATGTCTATCACCTTGCGTTGACCGGCATTCAAGGCGCCAATGCCCGGTGTGATCAAAGTGACCAGCGCGGCATCGGGGAAGAAATCCTTTGCCTCCCCGGCCATGAAATCAAAGGCTGGGGCCCCTTCGGCAATGATAATGCCGATGCGCTTGCCTGCCAGTTTATGGCGCAACATATTGGCCACATTGGCCCGATGCTCGCTATCCGAAGAGCGAGCGAGATCAAGGTGTTCGATGAATATGTCGCCAACGCTTATGGCCCTCTCTCTCAACGTGGCCAGGATACCTTTGTCGATACTGTCCGGTACCGGCTGGCCGTATTGGTAGCTCGCGAGAACCAGAATCTGCCGCCGCACGGCCGGGACAGATTGCACGACTTCGGGCAGGCCGCCGGGGTCCTGGCTTAGCCCTGCCGTCGCCGTCACTAAGAGCGTGATTACCGCACACAGTGTCAAGAGCAATGGCCGGGACATCGGTTCTCCTTATCGCATCTCATTGATGATCTCCAGGACCTCAAGCGGGGTCCTGACAGTATGCTCACCAAAATAAAGTTCACTGTGCCCTTTCAGGAGGGGAACTTTTATTCGCCTGCCGGCTATTTTTGGCGGCCACATTTCCTGTGCTCCGTAGTGTCGCGTCTCTTAAGTTCATCGACGCTATGCAACCAACGAAGTTTACTCGTGTATGGCCAAGCCGGCGTGAAGTGAAGAATAACTGGTGCGTTCTTTAGATTGTAGCCCAATCAAAATGAACTTGAGGAATGGAATGTAAGGGAGATCCAGACTGGTGGATAGTTTTCGCCAAGGACTCCAGTTTTTCGGCTAAATCTTCAAGTATTGTCAAGCGGCGCCCATATATCTACCGCATTCCTATCAATTGCAAGCATTTTACCATAAAGCTCACGTTTTTGACCTTTGCGCTTTTTCTTCCCAAGATACTTCAGAAATTATTGGCGGGCAAGGACTTAGATCCACCGGCAAAAATCCACAGCATTAAGGGGAACCGGCAAACTTGTGGTTCTTCCGTTGTATCCCGGCAGGCTCGGAACCGATTGTCGTTCAAGGAAATTTCAACCATGTTTCATGCACTGCAATGGGATGAACAATGCTTATGATTAAATTGACATGATGTCGAATATCAAAGCAGAATTTCTAGCGTCACCCTGATCAAAATGGAGAAAGACGACTATGAACCTCAAGCTCGACGATAAACTTTCGCTTGTTTCCGGTAGTACGGCCGGTATTGGGTATGCAATTGCAGCGGCTCTTGCACGCGAAGGCGCCCGCGTCATTGTCAACGGCCGCTCACAGGCGACGGTGGACAATGCCGTATCAAGCATAGAGTCCGATACAGGCGGCAAGGCATTTGCTTTTGCCGGTGACCTTAGTACCGATGCGGCAGCCCATCAGCTTGCCAAGCAGTTCCCGGACGTAGAAATCCTCATCAATAACCTTGGGATCTATGAGAGCAAGGCGTTCGAGGACATCCCCGACGAAGACTGGCGGCGCATCTTTGAAGTGAATGTCCTCAGCGGCGTGCGTCTTTCACGCCTGTTCCTGGGCGGCATGAGATCCAGAAACTGGGGCCGCATCATCTTTATCTCCAGCGAAAGTGCTATCCAGATTCCAGCCGAAATGATTCATTACGGGATGACCAAGACCGCATTACTCGCCGTCTCGCGTGGCCTCGCCGAAGCGGTTGCCGGCACCGGCATTACCGTGAACAGTGTCCTCCCGGGGCCGACCAGATCCCGTGGGGTCATTGAATTTGTGGACTCACTGGCAAAGTCGGAGGGCAAATCATCTGATAAGCTCGAGAAGGAGTTTTTCGAGAAAATTCGACCCACGTCGCTGATCAAACGCTTTGCCACACCGGAGGAGGTGGCTTCGTTGGTTCTCTATATCGCCAGTCCGCTCTCATCCGCAACAACCGGCGCTGCCCTGCGTGTGGACGGCGGAGTGGTTAAGAGCGCTTTTTAGCGGATTAAGGTTTATGACTTATAGCAGTAAATTGTGCGTACTTCTCTCAACAATCCGGCCGTTCTGTGAATGGCTCATCTCCAGGTCCCGGCAACTTCGCTTTCCGCCCACCTGCTGCTTCTCCTTTAATAAGAGATTCAACGTCAGGATATGGATATATGGTAAGTGCTCCTTTTTCAGGCAAGCATCCTGAATCGATTGACGATCCATATACGCTGTAGACTTCTCTTCCCAGCATTCTAAGCAAGACCCCCTGCTCCGCCCGGTGATGAGCAGTGTGTGTTATCCTTCTCAGCATAATCCAAGCTCCTGTTCTTTTAACATCGAAAAATAAAACCTCCATTTTCCACCAAGCTTTATCCTTTTCCTTAAGAGCGGCAAGCCGCTTTGCACTATCCTCAGCATACCGTTTGATAAACTCAAGACGTGTTTCCGAATCAGGCAAGGGAGGCGCTCCAACATCAATGCCGAACATATTACAAAACCACTTGTTTTCACTCAAGCACTGGTGCACCATGTGTTCGAGGGCATTTCTGTCTCTTTTGTCCAACGGACGAGGGCGAATGGGGAGGTCATCGTCCGTAAATGTGCTCCAGACACTAAGAGTTTTCAGCCGTTCTGTCTCATAAGTGTCTACAAGAAAATCATATTCCATCTTTTCCTCCTTCGTATCGCTCTGCGATGAGTGAACAGTGAATGGTGAGCAGAAAAAACATTCAAACCGCCCCCCCCTTCCCCTTTTTGTTCATCAGGGGTTTCCGGATGGAGACAAGTTAAGAAACGCTATGAGGGTATGCATCCTTTCTGATTCTCATTTATGCCGGCAAAAAATCATATTCCGCAATTCCGGTTTCGCTTCTTAACTTAATTTGGTATGTAAAACTCCGGCCCATGAGAACGCCCCCTGCGACAGAGACAAAAGACTATGATTGCAATCAATGAGCACATTTCTATTCCGGAAGATGAACTGGTTTTCACGGCGTCCCACAGCAGCGGACCAGGCGGCCAAAATGTCAATAAGGTGTCCAGCCGCGTAACGCTGTGGTTTGATGTGGTGAACTCACCGAGCCTATCGCCGGACCAGAAGGAATTGGTGATACGCCGGCTGGCGAGCCGTATAGGCAGGAATGGCCTACTTAGAGTAATATCGCAGCAAACCCGCAGCCAGGTTGAAAATAGGGAACTGGCCATTGAACGCTTCGCCGAACTGCTTCGGGATGCGCTAAAGCAGTTACCGATAAGAAAGAAGACACGGGTCAGCAAGGGGGCGAAGCTGCGTAGGCTGGAGGAAAAGAAACAGCAAAGTATTTTGAAAAAAGAGAGGTCGAAAAGGGTCCCCATCGAGGAATGAAGAGGCCAATTATCGCCTTGCCATTACTTAATCCTCCATTCCAACAGCAGGAAACCATCGGCCCATCATCGAGGACCAATGTGAGACTTCCAGCCCGGTCCCAACCCAAACATAGGTCTTATAAAGGTGACTCGGCAAAAGTCCCGTCAGGGAAGCTTGAATCGATTCCCCATCCGGTTTTTCTTGATTTCTTGTGAATGCGTATATACAATGTATAAATGCTTTCTTTGTGCTTAATCAGTCCGGGAAAATAAGAGGAGCAAAACTGCCATGAGAGCGCAATTGAAGAAATGGGGAAACAGTCTCGCGCTTCGAGTCCCAACCGGGCTTTTAGCAGAACTTAATTTGTCCGAAAACTCGACCGTGGATCTCAGGGTTGAGGATGGAAAGCTCATCATCGCTCCCATGCAATCGAGGAAATGGAAATACTCGCTTGAAGACCTGTTGGCTGGTGTCAGCGAGGAGAACATCCATCCCGAAACTCACTGGGGAAGCCCTGCTGGAGAAGAGGTGTGGTGAGCCACAAGGCTTTTATGCCGAGGCGCGGTGATGTAATCACGGTGGACCTCGATCCCGTGAACGGTCACGAACAGGGCGGACGCCGACCAGCGCTTGTCTTGTCGGCAGACGAATATAACAGGATTGTCGGACTCGCTCTCGTCGTCCCGATTACAATGAAGGCAAAGGGCTATCCCTTTGAAGTCCAAGTGCCCAAAAGGTGCAAGGTCAAGGGAACGATTCTGGCCGACCATATCAAGTGTATCGATTGGCGTGGAAGGAATGCTCAGCATTTCGACACATTGCCTGCCGAAGTCCTGAGAGAGGTCGAAGAGAAGCTTGGCCCTCTGATTTTCCCATAATTGTCGCATAGCATCTTCGCAGGCGGCCTGGATAACTTGTTTCTTCAGGTCCCATGTCCCTCGATAACCACCGGATGGACGGAGCGGCAAGACGCTAATCTCGACCTTTCGGTTTCCACTCCCTTCCCAGGCGAATAGCCTCTGCGATTTGGTCAGGCGTCATCTTTTCAGCTAACAAGTCCATGCGCTTTCGAGCTTCCGAATCCCCTTGCACTGCAGCCAGCTCAAACCATTTATGCGCCTGGACGTAGTCTTTCGGGACACCCTGACCATTTTCGTACATTACTCCCATATTGAATTGCTGGGTGACATCCCCCTGGTCCGCCGCCATACGCCACCACTTTGCAGCCTCGGCATCGTCCTGTGGTACGCCTTGGCCCTTGGCATACAGCATTCCCATGTTGGATTGAGCTTCAGCATCGCCCTGCTCCGCCGCCATACGCCACCATTTCGCCGCTTCGGAAAAGTCCCGTGGCACACCGTGGCCGTTGGCGTACATGACTCCCAGATTGCATTGTGCGTTTGCAGACCCCTGATCGGCAGCCTTGCGATACCATCTGGCCGCTTCGGCGTAGTCCTGTGAAACGCCCTGGCCAAAGTCGTACGCCAAGCCCATACTAACTTGTGCAAGACCAAACCCCTGATCGGCAGACTTGCGGTACCATTTTAACGCCTCGGCGCGATCCTTCGGCACACCTTGCCCCAGGTCGTACATGTGTCCCAGATAGAATTGCGCAGGCGCCTGTCCCTGCTCCGCCAACGGCCTCATCTCCGTATACGCCCTGCCATAGTCACCTTTTTCATAGGCCGCTTTGCCGTCATCGAAAGCAGCATGAGCAAGCCCTGCGAATCCGACCATTACAGATATAAAAAACAGGAATTTACATCTTGTCATTTTCGTCTCCTCGATCTGGAAAGGCATCAACGGGATCGGGATCGGGATCGGCCAAGGCAACCTTGTGCCGAAAGCATATTACAATCACATTCCAGTTTCCGAAATAATGGTCTTAATAAAAACGCCAGCCCTAATCCCGTCATTTTGGCTTCCACACAGCCGCCAGACGTTTCGCCTCGGCAATCTGCTCAGGAGTCATGTTCCCGGCAACCGCATCTCCGCCCTCTTTGGACGTCCGGTCTCCTTGCACCGCCGCTAAATTCAACCACATGTATGCTTGCACAAGATCCTGTGGAACGCCGTCTCCCCGCGCATAATGAAATCCCAGATTCCGTTGCGCCAGGGAAAGTCCTTGATCCGCCGCCATTCGAAACCACTTTACAGCCTCCGCGTAGTCCGTCGCTACGCCTTGCCCCTTATCGAACATCGCGCCCAGATTAAGTTGCGCGTCGGCATTTCCCTGTTCCGCCGCTTTGCGGTACCACTTCAATGCTTCGGAGTAATCCTGAGGAAGACCCTGGCCCCTTGCAGACAGCGCTCCCAGACTACGTTGCGCCTCAGTGGCCCCCTGGTCCGCAGCCATACGCCACCAAATTGCAGCCTCGGCATAATCCTGTTTAACGCCCTGGCCTTCAGCGTACATCACTCCCAGATTATACTGTGCGTCAGCCTGTCCCTGCGCTCCAGCCTTGCGAAACCACTTCGCCGCCTCTCCATAGTCCTTCTGCACGCCTTTGCCAACGTAATACATGGAACCTATAGCAAATTGCGCATTAGCATCTCCCTGCTCCGCCAAGGCCTTGAACTGTTTCGAAGCGTTGGCAAAATCGCCGTTGTCATACGCTTCTTTAGCCTCATTGAAAGTTGCTGCATGGCCGAGCGTAGCGAATCCGGCCAGCACAGCCAGGAAAACCAGGAATTTGAATCTTGTCATTTACGCCTCTCCGATCTTGCGGCATCTAATAGAAATTGCCAAAGCGAGCAAACCTGACGCCGAAATCATATTACAGTGACATTCCGATTCCCAACAATATTTTGGATAGTGGGTCAAGGCGTTTTCACATTCTAAGACATTGCGCACACCTATCGTGCCGTTTATAAGCCCATGCGAGCGAAAATCCGGAATCTTGGCTTCAAGCTTGCAACTGATCATTCGCTGAAAATGAACTCTACAGGAAACTCGCGTTGTACAGTTGCACGCGGGAATAGTGTGGGAGCCGTTTGGGACAGGTTATACAACTCCGGTCTGTCTCTGTTTGCCGGTCTGCAAATGTGCGGTTTTAAATACACTGACGAAGTGAAACGCCTGCAGTTGGATAGCCTTGAGACGGTGTCGCAGAGGGAAATCGCAGCTTTTTTGTATTACCGAATACATTTTTGTAATCCGTGACGTTGCCCTTTTTGAGGAGTTATCAGTTCGGAGGGTTGTTTAATCAAACGTTGCTTTCATTACCTTTAAAAGAGGAGAGAAAGATGAGTGAGAAGAAGCCGCTTTGTTTATCACGTTTGATTGTCGGATTTTCGCTGCTGATTATGGTTCCGGCGCTATTTTGCCTTGTGGCGCTGCCGGCACAGAACGCAAGAGCGTGCGATGGGGGGCAGCAGCAGGTCGGGTTCATGCTGCAGGCACCCATCGCGTCAACCAGTTGTCCGACCATCACCATGCTCGGGCTTTCAATCAATACCACCGATGCGGTATTCGGCTACGAGGGTTACGGTAACTATCTCCATTGCGACACTCTGACCGCCGGTCAAACGGTGAGTGTGACATTTTCCAGTGATACCCTGACTTCAGGGCAGTTAACGGCAACCTCGGTGACGGAGCCGGAATACGGGCAAAACCAGGGGGCTGTGATTCTCAGCGGCCCAATCCAGCCATCCCCTGCCCCCACAACCACCTCTGTCTCCATTCTGGGGCTCCCTATCACCATAGCTTCTACAACGATACTGCAGTCCAATGACGATGAGCCTCTTACTCCGGCAGTGCTGGCGGCGTTGACTCCGGTCCAGTTAGCTGAAGGTCAGTTTGCCAACGTGGTCTCATCTTCGACCGCCTCTCCACTGACCGCGACCTCACTCTACTTACACCTGCTCGAAACCAAAGTAGTGGCTCCACTGGATTCGACCTTTACCTGTCCGAACATCTCCGTGCTCGGGCAGACCGTCAGTACTTCCTCGGCCGTTTTTGAGGGCAGCACCCTGACCTGTGCCGATCTGCAACCCGGCCAACTGGTGAAAGTTACATTGCAGGATCAAACCGGCCCCCCTCTAGTGGCAACCGAGGTTGAACGCGCATATTCCTGTGGAGATGAGTCTGCGGTAAGCATCACCGCTCCCCTGAATGCAATCAGCATATCAGCTCTCCCCTATACAGTCTCGGTTCTTGGAAGCACAGGGGTGATCACCGTGGATGTTTCCAACGCGACGCTGTTGGGTGAGGATCGGCAGCCAATCTCTTTGGGCCAGTTGATTGTGGGGCAATTCGTTGCAATGAAGCTCACTTCGAATGTGCCGGCGACTTCGGGGGTTCCGTTTACTGCCTATGAATTGACCTCAATGGCTCCCGGCACTGTGGTTGATTTCGATGTCTTTGACAGGCACGGGCAGCAAGTAAACGATGAAACCAACGATGTCTCCTCCGTCGTGACCTTCACCCGTCCGGGGAAAGGGGCCGCAAAAACCGTTACGCTGCACACCACGAGCAACGGTAAATTCAGCGTGGCTAACATGCCCAAGGGGCAGGCGAAGGTCGTCGTGACGCGGGTCGCCAAAGGCCAAAAGAGTAATGCGGCAAGTACGGTCAAAGTAGCGCCTAAGACCGCCCAAAATGTCCGCATAATTCTGAATCATTAGCATCCTGTTTCGTGTGCAACCCATTTCATGCCCCGGGGCGCCTTAAGGCGCGCCCGGGCTTTTTGCATCGTGTACAGTTTGGTTGCCATGCAGGGAGAATCCCGTGACGGTTACCGTACCGCAGAAATCCGATCACACTGGCTTAACCGATGAACAAAGCATTCGACAAATGGTCGAATCAATTGTTGAGCTTCGGCCGGAAAATCAGAAAAGAAACTTCCCCCGTTTTCCGACTCCCATGGCCCTGTCAGGTAAGTCGGACATCCACGCCCCTGAAGGCAGTCTTGTTTTGGAAGAACCCGATCCTTCCGGCGATGGCACGGATAAATACGAAAAGAGGGGCAACCATGGAGACGCCGGCAATAGAGCTTTAGAATTCCGCATCGTTGATTTCTCAGAGAAAGGAGTCCTACTGCAATTCAACTGCGATGATTCACTGCGACTAAAAGAAAGTCATCTTTATCTCCAACTCCTGGGGCAAAGTATTCCGGTGTCTTTGAGATGGATCGAACAAACCGGTCCTATAACCAGAGGAGGCTTTGATTTTAACACGGATATCGATTCCAACCCATATCTAGCCAGAATTATTTCAATTCTGAATACGGAGTTGGTGGACTTTGCGGTAAATACATATGAGGAATGTCCAAACATCTTCAAGGAACAGTTTGGGATTTTTATTTATTTGTCTATTTATTACGGCCTTAGACTTAGACTAATGGAAACTATTGCCACTATCAATAGTTTACAAATACTTGACTCGCTCGATAGTCTATCTGCATCATTTAAAAACACGGCACGAGGTTTACTCTGTTATCCTTATTCTCAATCTTATAATATAGAACAGGTGATTAAACATAGATCCGAGGATAGTGTTAAACAACAGTTGTATAAGTATATTAGACCCTTCTATCAATTCGGATGCAGTACAATAGGATTGAATACACACATAATATTTCTGAAAGAGGATGTGTGGGCTACTATTTTAAATTCAGTCTTTATCGCAGAAGAAGATTGCATGTATTCATCAACAATTCTACCAAGCCTTTCGTTTCTTTACCATAGCTTCTTGCATCTCAAACAACTCTTACCCGGACTGTTCGAAGCAAAGGAATTTGATAATCAGTTCGGATATTACAGCAGCGTTATTCTTCAAATAGCGTGGCTTATTGAGAAGTTGTAGACCGGCCAGATCCCGATCCGGGTACACTCCGCAGGTGTTCACCGTCGAATCGGCAGTGTGGGGCAAGGGATAACGGCAACCTGCCGTCAGAGTGCGCCAAGGTGCTCTGAATTAAGCCGGATGTCTCATTTCCTCATGCCGGAAATCACATCGAACAGGCAGGATGCGTTCCAGAAGACAGTGTGTCCAAGGGACTGATCGGCCATGGGGCTCCATGCCGTTGTTATCGCCCTGGATTTCCCTGCATGAGCAAGCACCAGAATCGGTCATCATGGAAATTACCGGCGATTCCACCGATGAAATCTTCGACAGGTGCAATACGATTGACCACATTTTTCGGGATGAGTTCTGCATTCAAAATTTCGCAACCCCGCCGTAACCATTAGCAAGAATTTGCAGATCCGAAAAAATCAGGCTAAAATTAAAGCATTCTTTAAAATATAGGCAGGACAAAGTATCCGATGTGGGAGAGAACGAGGGCAACCGTTAACAATTCGTTATCCAGATGCAAGAACGGGGCAAGGAGGAAGAAGATATTGTCAGTGCAGTACTTGACCGACGACCAAGGGCGGCGCACCGCAGTTGTGGTTCCCATCGAGGAATGGGAGAATCTGCAAGCTCACATTGAATATGCTTCCGATGCAACTCACGATGAGATTGCCGAGGCAAACGCGGCGTGGGAAGAACACCTCAGGGAGCCGAGTAAAGCTAAAAGCGTCGAACAAGTCCTGATCGAGCAGCTTGAAAGACGTGATGACTGATGAAAGCCTGGAAAGTCAATTTGACTCTCGCGACGAACATTGTTAACCTAACGGCAAGAAGGTTTAAGAAAGGCTAACAATCATGACAAAAGTGCGGGTCGAGCTTCCTGTGGAACTCCTGAGAGCGGCAGGGATATCTTTCGACCAACTGTCTCTCGAAGTTGCGAAAGTGATAGCCTTGGAGCTTTTCCGTGAGCAAATGGTTTCCATGGGAAGAGCAGCAGAACTATGCGGAGTCTCAGTTGAGGAATTCATGCAGTTCGCTGCCCACAGGGAAGTCCCCCTCCATTACACGCTTCAAGATCTTGAAAGCGACAGGAAGCTGGCCGCGGGTTTGGATCTGTGATCGTTGTTTCTAATGCATCACCCCTGATTTCCTTCGCGCGGATAAATCTGTTTCGTGTACTCCATGAACTGTTTGGCGAAATTCACATTCCTCAGCAAGTCCATACGGAAGTCGTGATTCAGGGTGCCGGTCAAGCTGGATCTTCGGAAACACGGAAGGCAGATTGGATACGGGTGAGGACCATTGCCAACACGGCTCTGCTTGCACAGTGGCACGCCTCTTATAATCTCGGCTTGGGGGAGATCGCTACCATCATCTTGGCGACAGAACTTGGGGCTACACTGGCTCTGATTGATGAACGTAAAGCGAGAGTTCTTGCAAACTCACAAGGGGTAAATGTAATAGGATCAATAGCTGTTCTGGAAATTGCATATCGGAGAAAATACATTTCCGATCTGCGGAAATCCTATGAGGAACTTCAGCGGAGCGGAATTCGCATTGATAAACGGATACTGAACCAAAGCCTCGCGTCCTTTGGCCTGCCGACTCTGTGAACTCATTTCTCTAGGAGCAGCTCATTTTCGAGAAGTGGAATAAATGGGGCACCTTGAAATTTACCTATAGAAATCGAGTTATTAGTTGGTCTGATCCCAAAACCCAACGTATTTGTGGATAACTTTATTTCATCAGAATAATTAAAATACCAGCTAGAGTGAGAAAGAACGCGATAGAATGAAATGATGCCGTAATTATGGTAGCCACTTTAGTTTTATTAATGGTCTCTTTAACTAGGTCCAATTCTTCATTCTCAGCTTCTCTTTCCCATTCAATCGGATCATCTTCTGGATCAAGGGGAATGGTCGTTCTGGCTGCGGCAAGGGCTGCTCTTTCCCTTTTTGTTAAAATGTCCCGTAACTTATCGATTTCTTGTTTCATAAACGCCATATTCAACATCTGGGACATACCACATGCTCGGGAGAACTCACTCACTGCAATGTAGATAAGAACTAGGGAGCAGACGATTAATCTTTCAAAATCATTGCGGGCGTAAGTATAAATTCCATACATAACAATGATTGTCATAAAATGACGTATTACCAACCAGATGTAAGTTACAATCGGAGGTAAAAAATCCATCATAACCGTAACTCCAGCATGATTCACTTAATCATGTGTTTCTCCGTTCTTAATATGTTTTTTTATTCTTTCACAACATTCCGATAGGTTAATTTTCTCACGATCCAAGTTCCCCGTCATACCATATGGTTCAATATTTCCTAATTGGGAGAATTCCTTTGACCGGTTATCTAACCAGAGAAATACGCTATCAATATCTGGCAGAATGGGTGATGTTCTAGGGAAGATAGTACCGTGAAATAATTCTAGAATGAACACATCATTTTTCTGGATAAATTTCCAGGGCATCTTCCGTCTGATTGTGCTCATATTTCTCTCCTATAAAGATGACCATCTCAGAATTCTTTCCTCGAGTTCCTTTCTTTGGCTACTATACTGCTCTCGGCTTTCGCTCACAATTCTTTTCTTCGCTCAATTTCCCAACCAGCCACTAATCAAAAGGGAACCTATAACCGCGGCAGTATCAACCGGCAGATCTCTGGCCCTTCTAGAATGGTCTAGAATCAACGATCTACCCCTTGCCTGGGTGGACACTCATCGTCCGGCAAAAACGCCGGCAACTCAGGAACCTCCGTGTCATGCTCGGTAGTTTTCTTCAGGCTGCCTGCCGTAAGAGGCCGCCTGCTGGTTGGTAATCTCCTTTGGCATGTCGCGCGCTCTGCTATGCGCCTTGCAGGGTGATCCAGAGGGAAGCCGTGCAGGAATCTGGCCTTGTCAGGTTGCAATCCCTATCCCCTGGAAGTCTAACTATCTTACAATGTATCGAACACCAACTTCAAACCTTTGCCTGCTCTATAGCAGCCCTACCCTGTTACCCAGATGTTATCCGGAGCGGGGTGCCGAATCGTCATTTACTTCAACATCAATGGAGTCCGGGTCCCCGTAAATTTGTGCCCTATACTTTGCCGCCAAGTGGCGATGCGAACCATCATCTATTTCATTGCTACCTCTTTTCAACTTAATTGGTTCCCATAGCCGATTAACTACAAAATATGCCGCCCTCTCGGCATGATATTTCGTCATTCAGTCTAGGAATTTTCTCACATCCCCCCCTGCATTCGCCCAACATTCATAATAGATAATTTTTTCGCCATTCTGGAATGGCCTGGTTTCAAGACGTTTTTCATCTATGGCTGCCTTGATCTGTTGGGTTGTCGGTTCGCATCTATCACCGCACTCTCCATAGTCTTTACGCCATATTTCATCCAGACGTTTTCTTATCGTCTTCGGCATAATTCCTCCAAGCGTCCAGGGTTATCCAGAGCGGCCCCATTCCGCCAATGCTATCTAAATTTTTGAAGCACAAAAGGGACTCAGCCCAAAGACTGAATCCCTTATAATTTCGACTGGTTTGCCGAAGCGGGGACTCGAACCCCGACAGCCGTACGGCCACTAGACCCTGAACCTAGCGCGTCTACCAGTTCCGCCACTTCGGCAAATCACTTGTATAAACAACAGAAATATCGTATTCTAAAAGTCTTTGCCTGTCAAGGCGATTCAAAATACTTTCGGGAAGGTGTTTCAGCTAAATGCAGGTGTTTCGCGGAATCGAGGCCGTCGAGCGCAAGCTCAAAAACCCGGCAATCACAATCGGCAACTTCGATGGGGTTCACAAGGGTCATCAGGCGCTCTTTCAAAGAGTAAAGCAATGGGCAGAAGAACTCAACGGGGAATCGGCTGTGGTTACATTCCACCCGCATCCCATGGAAGTGCTTTTCCCCCAAAAAGCCCCATCATTCATTACTTCTCACCAGCAAAAACTCGACCTTATCGCAAGCTGCGGGATCGACGCCACAATAGTGATCCCCTTCGATCACAAGCTATCGCAGATGTCTGCGCTCGAATTTGTGGAGATCGTTCTCGTTGAAAAGATAGGCGCCAAGGCGATTGTCGTCGGCCATGATTACCGGTTTGGGCACAGCCGCGAGGGCGACATCGCCTTTCTCAAGAAGCTCGGCGAGCAATACGGCTTTAAAGTCGAAACCGTTACCGGCATCAAGGTGAATGATACCGTCGTGAGCAGCACGACCATCCGGCAGATGATTGCAGCGGGGAAGATCAAAGACGCCAACAAGCTGCTGGGACGGTTCTTCGAAGTAAGCGGCACAGTAATTCCAGGTCGAAAAAGAGGCGTCACCCTGGGCTTTCCAACCGCCAATATCCGAATGCCTGCGATCGTGTCGCCCCAAACCGGCGTCTATGTGGTGGAGGCCGAGGTGGACGGCAAGACTTACGGAGGCGCCGCCAATCTCGGATACAATCCAACCTTCGGCGATACCGACCTGTCCCTCGAAGCGCACCTTTTTGACTTCGACGGGGATATCTACGGAAAGCCAATCACGGTAAGGTTCATAGACCGGCTTCGCGATGAGCTCCGCTTTTCCGGCCCTGATGAACTCATCGTGCAGATCCGAAAGGACGTCGACACAGCGAAGAAGATTCTGGCCAGCTAGAAGATAGAGGACAGGAAAGGCTTTCAAAACGAAAATCCCCCTGCCCCTTATAAAAAGGGGGGGAGCGGGCTTATTTGGGAAAAATGGGGGAACGTTCTTATTTGAGCGTTTATGGGGCTATTCGCCCTTGTGCACGACGCTCTACTGAACGGCTCTCTCCATGAAATCGGCGACATGGTCCTGCATGGCCAGAATGAGCGGTTCGAGGGTACGAGGATTCTTGGCCGATATGCCTATTCCCCCGTATTTTCTTGCCTTGCGCTCGACAAAGTCCGCAGGGACCAGGTCGGTCTTATTGAAAACCGTTATGGCCGGTTTTGTGTTGAGTTCCAACTTTGACAAGGTCCTTTCCACCGCGATCATCTGCTCTTCAAACTGCTCGTTGCTTATATCGATTACATGAAGCAGCAGGTCGGCATCCAGCAATTCCTCCAAGGTGGCCGAAAAAGCTTCCAGCAGATCTTTTGGCAAATCCCTTATGAAACCGACAGTGTCGGTTATTATGACCTCGAAGTCTTTTGGGAACCGAAGCCTGCGGCTGATCGGGTCCAGCGTGGCAAACAGTTTGTCTTCAACGAAAACCGAACTGTGGGTCAAAGAATTGAGAAGAGTGGATTTCCCTGCGTTGGTGTATCCCACAATCGAAATAGTGGGCATTTCTTTTCTGATCCTCTTTGTCCGCCTGAGATTCCTTCTTTTACGGAGGCTTTGCAGGTCGTCTTCGAGTTGTGCTATGCGGTCTTTGGTACGTCGCCGGTTGATCTCCAGGGTTGTTTCTCCAGGTCCCCTGGTCCCAATGCCGCCCGTCAGCCTGGACAAGGCGTCATCTTTTACCCCCAGTCTCGGGAGCAGATACTTCAGTTGCGCCATCTCGACCTGAATCTTGCCTTCCCTGCTCTGCGCCCGCTGAGCGAAGATGTCAAGGATGAGCTGGGTCCTGTCCACTACACGCAACTCCGTCGTATCGGTTATTGCGCGTACCTGCGAGGGGTTTAGTTCCTGGTCGAATATAAGCAAATCTACACCGCACTGAAGCGCTCGCAAGACAATTTCGCTCAACTTGCCCTTTCCGATGAAGAACTTCGGATTTTTCTGGCGCTGTCTCTGGATAACGATGTCGGCAGCGATAATTCCTCCCGTGCGTGCAAGTTCGACCAGTTCATCCATCGATCTTTTGGCGCGTTCCCTGTCAGAATCGCTGACGCCGACCAGAATAGCCCTGTCTTCTCCATGCGTAGAAGCTGGGATGGCGAGCCGGTTGCGTTCGAGTTCGTCTTCGAGAGAGCGGACAAGGACCAGAAAATCGAGGTCGGGTTCATAGCACGGCATCGGCGCCAGCACCTCCCAGCCTCTCATGCCGTCTGCGGTCCCGGGCAGTATATGTGCAACTTCGAGCTGAGTGGCCCCGCCGTGCAGGTCCACATAAACCGCCCCAACACAGTCGAGCCGTAGAAAAACCAGATCCATCAGGTCGTCCTGCGAAAGCGGCTCCGAGTTCAAATGAGTATGCACCAACCGAAGCCCCCGAAGACGCCATCTTCCGCCGCGGCTCTTGGGCAGGTCAGGTATGTAGAGGGAGCGGGGACCACCAACGAGCACGGTTTCCACACTGCCGTCGCGGCCTATGAGCAATCCTATCTGACGTCCGGATTCAAAGGAGATATGTGCCAGGTCACGGGAGAGTTCGGGTGAAATCACCTGGTATGCGGGGACCTTACGCCGGCCCAGGCTCTCCAGGCGCCGGCGAACACCGGGCTTAAGTCCGGTTACGCTGCCAATTATCCTCGTATGGTTGCTCCTAAAAGGCGGGAAGCGGGGAGCGAGAAGCTTTCACTCCTTGCTTCCTGCTCCTTGCTTCCTGCTCCACTTTTATCAAATCACCCGCTGGTCGATGAGCCTCAACGCCTTTCCTTCGCTTTTCGGCAGGCTGTGGGGTTCGACCAGCTCCACCTTCGGTGTGAGCAGCAATTCGCTCTTCAAATCGTGGGCTATTTTTTTTCGAACGCGATCCAACTCGCGCATGTCCTCAACGAATACCGAGTCGGTCACCTCGACCCGAACGACCATATCATCGACGTTATTTTCACGCTTGAGGACGATCACGTAGTTATTACCGACTTCAGGGACGTTCATTAATACCTGCTCGACCTGCACCGGAAAAACATTCACTCCTTTTATGATAAACATATCGTCCGTGCGGCCCTGAATACGATCGATCCGTTTGTGAACGCGGCCGCAGCCGCATGGACCGGGCAATATCCGCGTGAGGTCCCTGGTCCTGTAACGTAATATCGGCATAGCCTCACGTCTAAGAGTAGTCATTACAAGCTCGCCGTATTGTCCATCGGGTACCGGCTCCAGCGTATTCGGATCGATAATTTCGACAATGTACGCATCCTCCCAGACATGCAACCCATTTTGGTAGGCGCACTCGAAGGCGACGCCTGGCCCGTTCATCTCCGAAAGACCATAACTATTATACACTTTTATACCGTAAAAGTCCTCAAGCCGCTTCTTGACCTCCGGCGAATAAGGTTCGGCCCCGACAAACGCGATCCTGAGCGAAAGGTCGTTTTGCGGATCGACTTTCATTTCTCTTACAACATCCATGAGGAGGAGCAAAAAACTGGGGATGATATGGATGACGTTGGTCGAGAAATCCTGCATTAACTGAATCTGGCGCTTGCTGTTGCCCGCGCCCGAAGGAATAGTCAGCATGCCGAGGCGCTCAGCCCCGTACTGAAAACCGAGGCCGCCTGTAAAAAGGCCGTACCCGCTCAGGTTCTGAAAAGTATCCTCGGGGCGCGCTCCAGCCATGTACATGCATCGGGCCAGCAAATCAGCCCAGAGTTCGAGGTCCGCTTTCGTATAAAAAACGGCTACGGCCTGGCCGGTCGTCCCGGAGGAAACGTGCATCCTGACCAGCCGCTCCTTCGGCTCACACAGAAAGCCGTAAGGGTAACTCTCTCTCAGGTTCTGCTTTACCGTAAAAGGGATTCGGCCAACGTCGCCGAGGCTGGACACCGACTCCGGATCGAAACCGATCTTTTTAAAGTTTTCGCCGTAGAACCTGGAGCGGACGGCACGCGCCAGAGTCGATTTCAGCAGGCTGGCCTGAAGTTGCTCGATGCCGGCCCTGGTAAGAGTTTCAGCGGATTTATCCCAGTATTCAGTATTATTTGTCATGCTGTCATTTGAACCTTTAAAGTCTCGGGCACAGATGATCTTCAGCTGTGTCATGCACTGATGGAAAGATCTTCAAAACGCGTATATGTGCTTATATATGCCAGTTTGGCTTCGCCGGTAGGGCCGTTTCTCTGTTTTCCAATTATGATCTCCGCAACCCCCGGCTCTTTACAGGCTTGCTTGGTGTAAACTTCATCACGATAGATAAAAGCGATAACATCGGCGTCCTGCTCTATGGCTCCGCTTTCACGAAGATCGCTCAGAAGGGGCCTTTTGTCATTGCGCTCCTCAACTTTTCGGTTCAACTGAGCGAGGGCGATCACCGGGATGTCCAATTCTTTTGCCAATCCTTTGAGCGAGCGGGATATCTCGGAGATTTCCTGCTCCCTGCGTTCCACGCTATCCCGGCCTCTCATAAGCTGCAGGTAATCGACCACGACAAGCCCAAGCCCCTGGTCCGCCATCATCCTGCGAGCTTTAGCCCTCAGTTCCAGAGGAGAAATGGAAGGAGTGTCGTCTATGTATATCGGAACATCCATAAAAATCCCGGCAGCCTGGAGGAGCTTGCCGCATTCCTGCCTGCTGAGGAAGCCGGAACGGATCTTGTGCGAATCCACCCTGGCCTCCGAACAGAGAAGGCGCATCGCAAGCTGTTCCTTGCTCATTTCCAGAGAGAAGAAGCCCACCGGAACCCCGCTCTCCTTCGCGGCATTTCGGGCGATGCATAAACCAAGGGCGGTTTTTCCCATGCTCGGCCTGGCGGCGATGATGATAAGATCGGATTTTTGAAACCCTGCGGTTAGCTTATCAAGCTCCTTGTATCCGCTAGGAACGCCCGTCACGCTCTCCCGATATTCCTGGTAGCGTTCGATTGTCTCTATGTTCTTTTTGATGACTTCTTTTAATGGAAAATATGAGTTGCGAATTTTGCGTTCCGCGATCCTGAAAATGGCGGATTCGGCGGTGTCCAGGACTTCTTCGGAGCTTTTTCCTCCGCCATAGGCAAACGATATGATTTCGTTTGCGGACTGGATAAGCTTTCGTAGAACGGCTTTTTCGTTGATTATCTTTGCATATGCGGCGACATTTGACGAGGTAGGCATCGCATCCGTAAGGGCGGCGATATACGATGCCCCGCCGACGCTTTCGAGTTGCTTGCGTTCCTCGAGCAGGTTCGTAACTGTCAGGATGTCAACAGGTTCGTTGCGTTCGAAAAGGTCCTGAATTACCGTGTAGATTACACGGTGGGATTCTTTGTAGAATTCGTCGCCCTTCAAGACCTCAAGGGCTGATGGCAGGCCGGAGCTGTCAACCATGATTCCACCCAGCAGCGATTGTTCCGCCTCGATCTGTTGGGGTGGAAGTTTGCGGAGTTCCGCTGAGAGGTCCTCCATAAACTACTCTTCTTTTTCAATCACCACGCGAATATTTGCGCTAATCTGGGCGCCAACCCTGACAACAACGCTGAATTCTCCGAGCTGTTTGATCGGCTGTTCGATAACTATGTCCTTCCTCGGAGTCTCAAACCCTTGCTGTTCCAGCGCCTTCCCGATGTCGGCCGCGCTCACCGAACCATAGAGTTTATTTTCTTCGGAAACTTTGCGGCGCATAGTAATGGTGACCGAGTTCAGCTTCTCGGCGTAAGAGAGCATCTGCTGGCGCACTTGTTCACGTTTTTGCGCGAGAAGGCGCTTTTTATGTTCCAACTCTTTCACATTCCTGCCGGTGGCTTCCATGGCCATACCTTTGGGAAGAAGAAAATTACGGGCATACCCCGGCGCCACATTCACCACGTCGCCAATTTGCCCCATGGATTCGACCGTTTCGGTTAATATCACTTTCATTCTGAGACTCCTGATGGGATGAGCCGGCAGGCTCATCGAAAATACATCACAACCGAGTATGGAAGCAAGTCGATTGCCGGCCTCCAGAGCATAGCCTCAGGCCGGTTCTTTCCCCAGCTTTCGAAAATCAAACCAGACGTCAAAAAGCCCTAAGACAGCCGCTGCCATCGACGCGAATTGCTGCAGAAATAACAAAGCATAGACAAAGCCCTTCACATAAAAGGGCGATTGCCATTTTTCAAGATAGAAAGCCACGATCGCAATTCCCTGAAGAAAATAGATAGTCCCCATGACGATAATTAGATTTATCGCGGGCATTTTCATATCGCCCACAGGCAAAAGCACCATCAGGCCGCCCGCTATGACGAACCAGACGATAAATTCCGGGGCTTTCCACAGCGTCAATTTCGTACGGACACAATACTCAGTCGCAGCAGAGCGGCAATACCTGAGCGAAACGAGCAAATTGAGCCAGGAGATCCCGAGAGTACAGGACACAAACACCCCTGGCATGATTCTCACTATCAGCGGAACGGTCTCAAGGAGATTTTTCTCCATCTCCTGAATCTCTGGTGAAGAACTCCCGAGTTCTTTCAGGGCGGCCGATATTGCGCCCCGAAGGTCCTGCTCAATCAGCCGAACCATCTCTCCTTTTGTCTCAGTGAATGCCAGGATCACAAACAGAGCGGCTATCGCGATTCCAAACAGAGTGGAAATCCCGACTATCTTCTCCGTGGACCATTGGCGCCTGAGACCGTATCCAATAAGAACGCCCATTCCGATCAGGGTCAGCAGGTAAACAACGTTGTCAGACAGGTTCAGCAGGTAAAGAATCAGAGATCCAATCACCGCCGAGCAGCCCGGTACGAGCCATGCGTTGGGCAACCCCCATCTTATAAAAGCAAGCGCCGCCGGTGCAGGAGTCAGCATGCAGGGAAAGAATCCGACCAACGGTACGAAGCTGATCGAGAGAAAAAGACCAACCGTCAGTACTATCAGCAACAAGAACTCTTTTCCCGCAGAACCTGGCCGGAAGTCCGGCAAATCTACCTGGGGCGCATTCATTTCTCTTAAGAGTTCACCATGCTAAAGCATGTGTATGGCGGTATATGGCAGAAGCGCAATCTGGCGCGCCCTCTTTATGGCGAGCGTGAGCACGCGCTGATGTTTTGCGCAGTTGCCGGATATCCTCCTCGGAACAATCTTACCGCGCTCTGTCACGAAGTAGCGGAGAGTCTTCGAGTCTTTGTAATCAATGTGCAGATCCGAATCCACGCAGAAACGGCAGATTTTACGCCTGGCAAATGTACGCCTCTTACGCCTGACAGTCATCATATTTGGGCTCTCTTTCCATAATCTTTAGTATTTCCGGATCCCTTAGTCTCTCTCTTCGTCCTTGAGACCTTCAACATCGAAATCCTCGGGCATCTCCTCTTCTTCCTCCCCACCCAGAGGGACCGCAGCGGATTCCTCATCCTCGACGAAGGGGACAATGGCCGCCTGCGCTCTTCGCTCCCTGTCTCTTTCAGGGTCGAAGCGCTCTTCAAGCATAACGGTGATGAACTTGAGGATACGTTCGTCAATTCGCAGGTTTCGTTCCAGTTCGGCCACGAGATTAGGTCCCCCGGCGTATTCCATCAGCACGTAGAGTCCGCGTGTGCGCTTCCGGATGGCATAGGCCAGTTTTCTTTTACCCCATGGAACATAGGTCAGCACCTCTCCTCCATTCGAGGTAACGATAGACTGGACTTTGTTGTCAAGAACCGAGTTTGTTTCGTCAGGCAGATCTGGGTCGATAATGAAAAAAGTCTCGTACTTACGCATTGGATCTCCTCTTGGGTTAAATTAGCCCCCTCACGCAGGAAGGAGCAAGGAGTTTAGATAAACAGAACTTGCCTTGATAGCATCTTTATTTTAACTGGTCAAGCAGAGGTTTTGGACGGGCAGGGGTATTCTGGTCCAATTTGATTTTACCGTAACATCGTCCGGTTAGGATTGGTTCCGACCCAACGTTCGCTGGTGGTCATCTCTGCGGCCTCTCCATGCCCTGTCCATGACCAATCCTCTGCGGTAGAACAGATTTACCGTGTTTGGACAGGGAGAGCTTTCGACCGGCGCGCGGGAGTCGATTAAAATATCACTTCATCACCATTACCGATATAGAGTTTGCTCTTGCTCCCATATCGCGCCGATCCGCTCACAACAGGTATACCTGCGGCGATCATCTTCTCTATTGCCTTGACCCCCGTACAATGGTTGGCGGCAACTCTTTTAAGACCCAGGGAGGCCATATCGCCGATCACCAGGTCGAGCTTTTCCTCCCATATGTCAAAAGGAGCTATGTGCAGGCCCCCATAAAGCCCGTATGGCTGCGGTCGCCCCGCGATGCTGTTTGTTCCGAATCTGATCAGGTCGATTACTCCCATGTGGCAGCAGCCGGTTACCGTTAGCAGTCCCTTGTCCTTCAGATTGAAATAAAGTCCGTGTTCGCCCCGGACCCTGAGCATAATAGGGACGTCAAACGTAACGGAGCCGCATCCCGGAAACAGCGTGTGGATTTTTCCCGCTTCGAGTTCGATCAGATCACCCTTGTGCCCGCTCGAACTGATGAGTTCCTTACCCTCAGAATAGAAACTCCGCGGAATAATCACCTTGATCGATGGATTATATTTTATGACAACCGGAAGCGCCCAGAAATGGTCCATATGCTCATGCGAGATATATAGGAAATCGATCTCGCCTTTTTCCAGCATCTTATCGACTCCCTCCCGCTGAAACGCATAATCCATCCAAGCTTTGTTCCAACCGGTGTCGAGCAGAAATTTAGTCCTTTTGCCGTCAAGGTCTTCGGTTTCGACCAGGGCGCTGTAGCCGCCCGAGTTTTTCAAGTTCCAGTCGATTGCGTATTGGCTTTGCGTACTGCCCCCACCATCTTTTACATCGCTGAGCATCTGTTCGGCGTCAAACCAACTCGTTTCAGAAATACAGCGAATTTTAACGCTCCTGCACATTCCGATATCCACCGGCTCTATCGACATAAAAATCTTCCTCTACACAGAATGATGAAGCTTCACAAAAGGCTTCAAAGAAACAGCTCGCGGGTAAATTTTCCTTCCCAATTCCTTTGCAGTTGATGGCATATACCATTTATTCAGCCATTTTTGAGCAACAAAGATATATAATAGCATTGGTTTCCGGATTAAGATTGGACCGGGGATTTGTCCCCGAACACGACCAGGAGGCTCTGCATGAAAATCGGCTGTCCGAAAGAGATCAAAAACCAGGAGTTCCGAGTGGGACTCATCCCCGCTGCTGTCAAGGCCTACGTCGATGCCGGGCATCAAGTATGGGTGGAAAAAGACGCCGGCATCGGGTCGGGAATACCAGACCGGCAATATGAGCGAGCGGGAGCACGCATTCGCCCGACGGCTCGGGAGGTTTGGGATTCCTCGGAGATGATCGTAAAGGTCAAAGAGCCTCTTGCCGCAGAATATGATTTCATGCAACCCGGGCAGCTTATCTATACTTATTTCCACTTCGCGGCCGACGAGAAGCTCACTCGAGCTTGCCTGGACAAAAAGATAGTGGCCCTCGCCTATGAAACGGTGCAAGAACCCGACGGCTCGCTGCCTTTGCTCAAACCGATGAGCGAGGTGGCCGGAAGAATGGCCCCCCTTATGGGAGCCTTCTACATCAGCAAGATGTATGGAGGCAGAGGGCTATTACCGACCGGTGTTCCGGGAGTTGCACCCGCCTGCGTGCTAATAGTCGGGGGAGGCACGGTTGGAAGCAACGCAGCCAAAGTTGCTGCAGGACTTGGCGCCAGGGTGACCCTGCTCGACATAAACCTGGATACCCTCGAACATCTGGGCAATGTCATGCCCTCAAACGTTTCCCCGATTTACGCGGACGCATACACGCTCGACAAGGGCCTCACGGAGGCTGACATAGTGATCGGGGCCGTTCTGGTTACAGGCGCGAAAGCACCTAAAATAATAAAGCGCGACCACTTGGGCATAATGAAGCCGGGATCGGTTATCGTCGACGTGGCAATAGACCAGGGGGGCTGCGCGGAAACCTCCAGGCCAACAACCCACAGCGATCCTATATATACTGTGGACGACGTCATTCACTATTGCGTCGCCAACATGCCGGGCGCTTACGCCCGGACCTCGACTTTTGCCCTCAACAACCGCACTGGGAAATATGGCCTCAGACTCGCTGCCCATGGAGTGGAAACCGCCTGCCTGAAAGAACCCGCGTTAATGAACGGGCTGAATATGTACAAAGGCGCCATTACCTTCAAACCGGTGGCCGAAGCGTTAGGCCTGGAACAGTTTTATAAACCGGCCCGGGAAGCCCTTGGCCATTCTGCTTAAAAACAGGGAAGAATCGGTCCTTGACTTCGATTTTGAAGGATAAACTCCCAATCCTGCACTTCTGGGCCGACGCGGGGGACGCCGAGAGACTTATCCGGGGACTTGCCGCTACAGGGATCAATTTTGAGGCGAAGCTCGTAAAGACGCACGCGGAATATGTTTCGGCCCTTGTTAAGGCAAAATTCGCTCTTGTTATAGTCGACGAAAGGGCCGAAACTAAGGGGTCGGGTGCTGAGGATCTCTCTCTTTTTCAAATCCTCGAGGAGATTTCACCAGGGACACCGTTTGTGCTCCTTTGTGACCCATTGGAACCTGCGTCAGAAACCGCAGATAAGCCGGGAAATTTCCGGGCTCTATCACGACAGGACCTGCACTTGCTTCAAAGTGTCGTTCACCGCGCGATAGAAGCCCGATAGACAAAAAATCCGACCGGAAACCCCGGACAGCTATCCCGGGGCGTCGAGTTCTCATCCTGATCACTTCTCCCAACATCGAAGGGAGAACCCGGGAATGTTTATGTCCGACCGCATAAACCGGATAAATGCCACAATCGACAACCACATTCACGCCTGGTCCTCTAATCCATCTTTCGCCCCACTGGCTGAGATTCTCCGGCATGACCGGGAGATACTGGTGGAAAAGCTTCTCACCCTGACAGATCGAGGGGTTCCAAAAGACCGGAACAGGCCGCGATGCAGTGCGCATGTTCCTGCTCGGCTACGCACTCGAGCGTATTACCGGCCGAATCACTTCGGAGCATTTCACGATTTTCCGGGATGCGGAAACAGTCCAGGTCATTTTGGAAGACTCGTTCGGGGTGATATCGGAGGCCGATTGGGACGAAGTTCTCATCCCTCATCAAAATGAAGCACTAAAAATCATTATACAATGCCTCTTTCGCAGGGCAAAACCGGCAGATCAAAAGGATGTGTTATGTTTTCTCCACCTTTTCTCCCCTGAAAAGCCGGACCAGCCCACGGACCAGGACAGGACGATGCGTTTGCGGTCAATGGTCTGGTTCCTTTACCTGGCGATCGACATTGTAAAATCCGAGCAGATCGTATGTCGGAAAGGTTTCGAATACTTCAGGAACAAATTCCGGGATTTGCTTGATCGTACGATCGAGGGGACCATTATAAACGAAGACACCAGGCTCCCCGGCTACGAAGGTGGAAAATGGGAGAGCACTCTTTTTGGCTGGCTCCAGGGAGAAGACCGAAGGCAATTCGTTGAAAAACTCAAACGCCAGTTCAACATGGAGAACAAGATTGAGCATGCCAACAGGTGTCTTCTTGCCGAACACAGAAAATGTGTACTCGAGCAGGTACTGACTTTTTTTTGCAAATAGCACCAGTACAGCCGGAGACATGAAGAATGAATCCCGACCAATTATTCCAGAGTTTCCCTGAGCTTCTGTTTTCGAGCTTCAGAAAGCAGATGCTTCTGGGCAAAGTCCCGGCAGAGACAGTGCAGCGAGTCCTCGAACCCCTTCTGTCCAATTTCTACGAACTTATGCTCCAACTCCCAACCCGTCAGCAGAACGATTTTGAAAATATTCTAAGGATTTATCCGGACGTTGCCGAGCGATTCGGCGTGTGGATCCACCCGCCTATCTTGGAGTCGTTGCGGAGTTTTGCCCAATACCGGCTCAGGCTTCGTTCCCATGATACTTCGAACAACCTGGAATTCGATATTGCAGCCGAACCCCAGCAGAAACTGGAAGGCCCGGAAATATCATTCGTGAAAAAGGGGCAGGGATTTTTCACTACTGACAAGGGGAGCCCGGTTTTCCTCGAATTTTCTTACTCCGAGGGCGACGATTACGTTTCATTCGAGTATAAACCACCCAAATTCGAGATAGAGATTCACATCTGCGGAATTTACGCCGCAACTATCAGTCCACGCGGACCAAAACAGAAAATCCCGGCCGACAACCTTTTTGAAATTTTTGACAAATGCATCCAGGGGGTGGACCTCAAGATAATCGAAGTCATAAATTGACATAGAAAATGCTGAACCTGGTATCCAGTAAGCGCTAACGACTGACGTCTTGCACTCGTCATTCCGGCGAAGGCCGGAATCCAGGAAAACGCGATGAATAAGCAACCTGCGGTATACATTTTGGCGAACAAAAGAAACGGGACCCTTTACATTGGTGTCACTTCAAACCTTGTCAAGAGGATTTGGGAGCATAGAAACAATCTGGTGGAAGGATTTACGGAACGCTATGGCGTTCATAGCCTGGTTTGGTACGAACCGCACGAGAGCATGGAGTCCGCCATTCAGCAGGAGAAGCGATTGAAAGAGTGGAAGCGAAAGTGGAAAATGCGGCTGATTGAGAGTGCGAATCCGAATTGGGAAGATTTGTATCGCACGCTCGTTTGACTGGATTCCGGCCTTCGCCGGAATGACGAACAAGAGGCCTCTTCCGATTTTCGCAGGACTTCGTCCAGAGCAATGTTGCGCTTAAGTTAGCACTAATACGTAGTATACTCTGCACCCTTGTTATTAGGGTTCAAGTCGTTTCGTGAAGTTTTCATTCCGGGAAAAAGAATGCAAAAACGTCACTCGATAAGTTTCTGGCTGACCTCAGTTTTCGGACTCGGCAAAGCGCCGGTGGCGCCCGGTACAGTAGCGACTCTGACTGCCGGAATTCCCTGTTTTCTCGCAGTCGGGCACTTTCCCTGGCAAGTTCAGATTGCTTTTGCCTGCGCCTTATTCTGGATCGGTTGTGGTCTTTGCGAGAAGACGGAACGGGAATTGGGCAGGACAGATCCCGGAGAGATCGTAATCGACGAACTATGCGGGTACCTTGTGGCCATGGCGGGTCACGCGGTAAGCTTTGAGTCCATACTGATCGGTTTTTTGCTCTTTCGCCTGTTTGATATCTGGAAGCCGTGGCCCATCCGCTCGGTTGAAAGCAAGCTGACCGGCGGGATTGCGATAATGCTCGATGATGTCCTGGCCGGAATTTTCGCAAATGTTCTGGGGCTTATTGTTTTGAAGCTTGTGTGAGTTTATAAAATCATTCCTTAACCTGACAGGCAGTGTTTAAAAACCGGGCGAATTAAGGTACAAATGAAAAAAAGTTTTGTTTCCTCGGGGAGGACGGATGGACCAGAAAGTTCTTGAATTCCGGCGGCGGCACTCCGCCAATTTCCTTGCTATGGCGACTGCGACAGCCAGACGCAAAAGGATTCAGCATCCCGACGGATATGGAAAGCGCAGCCGCGAGTGCGGCGATACCCTGGAAATATGCCTGGTGTCGCGTAACGGCCATATTATTTTGGCGTCGTTTTACACGGAGGGCTGTATATACACGATCGCCTGTGCCAATGCCTTGACCGGCATGATCGAGGGCAAGCCGATCGAGGAGGCCGGCGCTATTTCAGCCCGGCAGATTGCCGATTTCCTGGAGTCTTTGCCAAAGGCGGAAATGCATTGCGCTGAACTCGCCGTCCAGACTCTGCAAGCCGCTCTTCTCGACCTCAGGGAAACCGAACGTCAACCCTGGACGAAGTTTTACAGAAAACCATAGAACTAGGGACTTATAAACAAGAATGCTCTTTCCATCCCGCACCGAATGTATGGAGTTGCTCGGGCAATTCGATATGCCGCAAAATATACGCAGGCACAGCGTGATCGTTGCCGAAGTGGCGATTCTGCTTACAGACCGGTTGAACCGAAACGGCTCCAAACTGGATCTGCCACTCATAGAAGCAGGGGCCCTTTTGCACGATGTAGGAAAAATGCCCAGCATCAAGACACGTGAAGACCATGCGCTCCTTGGGGCTCGAATGCTCGAGGGGATCGTTGCACCGCCCGTAGCCCGTATCGTAAAAGAACACATATCTCTCGATTCGTCGCAAGTTGACGGTCCTGTTACGGAATCGCTGATCGTCAACTACGCTGACAAAAGGGTCAAGCACGACCAGGTCGTCCCGATCGAGGAACGCTATCAAGACCTGATCGAGCGCTATGCAAAAGGGCCCCCCCAAGTTCAATTCCTGCTTCGTAAACTCGATCTCTACGTTGCGCTCGAACGGACGATTTTCTCTCACCTCACCATCGCGCCTCAAGGCTCGGAAATTATGGGGATCACATTTGACCGCGTCAAAGGAGCGTAACCCTACGTCATGGAAACGAAAAAGCTGACATTAGCCTTGCTGGCGGGAGGGAAATCGGCTGAACGCGAGGTTTCCCTGGCGAGCGGCGCACAAGTTTTTCGCGCGCTCGATAAATCGCGCTACAAGGTTGTGAGGTACGATCCCGCGACTGACCTGCCGTTGCTGGCGCGTGAGGCCAAAACGCTGGACGTCGCTCTCATTATTCTCCATGGGCGAATGGGCGAAGATGGGACCATCCAGGGATTGCTCGATTCTTTGGAAATACCCTATCAGGGCAGCGGCGTGCTCGGAAGCGCCATTGCCATGAATAAGATCCTGAGCAAGCAGCTTTATGTTCAGGCAGGACTGCCCACCCCCCCCTACATTGTGGCGGAAAGGTCAAACCCGCCTCAAACTTCGGCCGTTATCGGCAAACTGGGGCTGCCGGTCGTCATAAAACCCGAACACGAGGGATCGAGCATAGGTCTGACAATCGTAAGAGAGCAAAAAGACCTCCGGAGCGCATTCGAAAAAGCATGGAGTTTCGACAGGCGTTGCGTGGTTGAAAAATACGTAAGCGGAGTTGAGATCACCGCCGGAGTTTTGGGAAACGAAGACCTGCTGGCTCTTCCCCTGATTGAAATCTGTCCGGACAAGAGGTACGAATTCTTTGATTACGAGGCTAAATACACGCTCGGAGCCACAAAAGAGATTTGTCCCGCCAGGATCATCCCGGAGCTTACGGAAAAAGCGCAGCAATACGCCAAGCTCGCCCACAACACCTTGCACTGCAGGGGCTACAGCCGGACCGACATGATCCTCTCCGGGGACAACCTCTATATACTCGAGACGAACACCATTCCCGGAATGACCGCCACAAGCCTTTTCCCGCAGGCGGCAGCAAAAGCGGGCATAGACTTTTCACAGCTTTTGGACAGGTTGATCGAGCTTGCGATGGAAAAGAGTTGAGAGTTTTTAGTTTTTAGTTGTTAGTGTAGCGCTTCACAAATTCATCGAGATTTGAGTACAATGAGCCGCCCCACTTCGTCATTCCGTGTTTGAGTGCTTTTGAGCCGCCACACTCCGTCATTCCGGCAGTGCTTTTGGGCCGGATTCCAGAGAGTTTTCGAAATATTGAGTCACGCAAGAAACGGAACAGTAGTCTTTAGTTCTTACTTGACTCGCGAATTCCACGAGTGACACAGGAAACTCACCGCCATTTTACCGGAGCCTGATTACAGAATTGACACACCGCGATGGGCCGGCGCGCCTTTGGTTGCGCCCTGCAGGCGCGCAAGGCGCGCTCGTGCCGGCCAACCAAAAAAGCTAGTGAAAACAGCGGGCAAAACTGGACAGTTTGTTGTAACATTGTTCAGTTATGGGAAACATAGCTTACCGGAATCGAGCCTCTGGGGAGTGTCAGTGGTATGGCAAATAGAGAAGATATTCATGAGTTGCTCGGCAGAGTCGCTGACGGAAATGGCTATGGTGACCCCGATGCAAGGCGCAACGATGATCGAAAACTTCAAGTTCTTCTTGCTCAAGAACAATTCAAAATTGGGACCAGATTAAATTGGTTAACGTTGTTCTTGGTTATTGTGGGCTTGCTAAATGTTGTAGTGCTTGTATTTCAGATTTTGCGCAAGTAGCGCAAGAATTGGAGATTGGGTATGGGCCTTCACGTGCTGTCGCTAGAAAATGTCCCAGAAACTATAAATAGGGATTACTTCATTTACCTCCTTGATTACGGATGGGACGAACCAATCGGCAATGCCCTAAGAGACAATTTCGACGAAATGGCGCGAAAGTCTGCTCCGAGCCGAGCTGTCATTATCCGGGGGACAGACATCGGCCATTTCGATGACGAAGTATTCTCTTGGCACAAAATAAATGGATGCGCGGCTGACGACGTTCTTCCTGCACTTTTAATAACAAATAGGCATCCTAGATATTTTCGCGAAAACTACCATGCGTTTCAAAGCGATAGGGGCTTGTACCAAGAAAGCAAACACAAGGATATGAAGCTTATTCTCATTCCGTTCAAAAAGTTTTGTAAAGACACCACAGAGGTTGTGACCCTGATTCAAAAAATATTTAAAGATGTTGCAGATAAAAAAGACCTTCGAGATTTTAAGATATGCAAAGAAATGAAAAAGGGTGTTGGAAAGGCGATCTTTGATGCCCTTATCTTGGCTCCAAATATATCGGGAGTTGGGGTCGATCTTAAAAGATTTATCGGACAATAAACTTTACGTCGGCGAGAAGAAAATGAACGCTGAACAGATTTTAAGCCTTATTACCGCCATCAGCACTGTGGTTTTATCCGTCATAACTTATCATTACGCTCGCAGCACACATCGTATGCTTCGAGAAATGAAGCGTCAAGCTAGAATTCAAGCCATAAGTGCAGAGTTGTCCGTGCTCAATCTCGGTCAGGCCAGCAGATCAGGCTCCGCATCTTCCGAGCGAACAAAAAAGCTCATCGAGGAACTCTACTCTGTTCAGAAAGAATAAATGGACAATAGCGCATACTGTCCATATTTTGACAATGCCCTCAGGGCTGGCGCAGGTTTGCGCCCTATAAAAAACCTCGAGAACTGGACGAAACGACAGACGACCCGGAAACACTTCCTGCCCCTTGCAGACTTTGTTTTTTGCCCATGATGCTTCCGCCCAATGCTTTCGCTCCAAGCATTTACAGTTCCGCTATTTTCCCTTCCACCTGCGCGCGTCTTTTTGAATAAGCGCCGGCTAGAATTGTCCGAAGATTTGCTTCGATCTCTTTTTCCGTGTTTATCCTGGTGAGCAGCTCGGGGGCGAGTTCGTCGATAGTCTCAAATTCATTCACAAGGCCCTGCAGATGCTCGGGTCTTGCATCCGATTGGCCGTCCTCGCCTTCCCGGCGGCGTCCCAGCCTTTGCAAAATAGTGTCTTGCGAACTCACACATTCGAAGAATAAGATGTTAGCATCCAGATCTTTGGCCAGCCTCACAGCCTCGTCGCGCCATTTTCGCCCTGAAAATGTGGCATCCAGGATGGCAGAGCGCCCCTTTTTGAGTTCCTCCTGAACCATTGAGAGCAGCCATGAATAGACCCACCCCCGCATCTCATGCCTGTATATCCCTGTACCGAAGGGCACAGGGCCCCGGTGTGCGCCGTATCCCGGAAGTTCCTGCCGGGCCGTATCGGACCTGAAAAGAGCGATGTCGAATATCTCGTGCAGTCTTTGTGCATAGGTTGACTTACCGGTCCCCGGCAATCCGCACAGGATATAGATTGTCGGCCTGGCAAACTGCACAGCGTACCGGAAGGCGAGATCGAGATATTGGCCGGCGCGCATTTGCATTTCGCGCTTTCTGGAGCCTTCCGTCAGTTCGGTGGTGCTCAAACAGGAGATTTTCATTTTTACGACAGCACGGTAGCACGAGTAGAAATCCAGCAAGGTGTATATACCGTAATCGCGGCTGGATTCTGTATAGCCGTTCAATACCGCGAGGCTTAAATCCGGTTCTGCGAGCCGTTCGACATCCATGTGAAGGAAGGCGAGGTCAACAGCCGTATCCCCGTATCGGAAGCGTTCGTTGAATTCGATACAGTCGATTATCTGTATCCCGTCGAGGAAATAGACATGCTCGGCTCTAAGGTCTCCATGACCGTCGCGTATTCGGCCTTCTGCAATCCTGCGTTGGAAGAGGTCCCCGCGATCCCTTAAAAATCCCCGGCTCGACTCGACTATGAAATCGAAACGCTCCCGCCCAACCAGGTTACCCACGAAAGGCGCCAATTGGCGAAAATTCTCCTCAGTGTTGAATTCTATGACCTGGTGACCGCCGAACCAATCGATTTGTTCGCTGTGTTCGGCCGTAGCGTAAAATTCAGCCAAACGCCTTCCAAGTCTCAGCATATCATCCGCAGTCGCTTTCCCGCCCATGATCCTATTAGAAAGAGAGGCGTCGTCGGGAAGCTGTTTCATCTTCACTGCGTATTCCACCACCTCGCCCCTACCCTCGAGATGAAACCGGCCGCCGTCCCTTCTCAATTCAACCACGCCCAGATACACACCCCGGGACAGCCGTTTGTTGAGTTTGACTTCAAGCAGGCACATCTTGTGCCTGGCCTCGAGACCGGTGTAATCAAGAAAACCGAAATCGATGGGCTTTTTCAGTTTATAAACGAACTCGCCGGTTAGAAAGACGACCGATATGTGGGTCTCGCGCCTTTGCAGCACGGATACCCGATGAGGATAGAAGGCTGGACGGGCCATATCCAGGCACAACTGCTCAAATCTTTTCAGATCGCTCACTGGATCTCTCCTCAAGTGAATCAGTGAGCCTCAATATAAGTATCTGTTTGAATTATTGTGAAAAGGCAGGAAAAAAATGGCACGCACACCGAAAATGATAATCATGACTGTCGAACAGCCCCAAAGGGGCTAAATAAGTCAGCCCGGGGTCAGTCCCGCGCCTCGCGGGCCGCCACCCCGGGTAATAAGGTGCACACAAACCGGTTATACCCTGAAGGGGTTAAATAAGGCATCGTTCAGGCAAATTCCTAACCTGCTTTCGGCTTGTTAGACTTTTCTGTTCACTGCTCACTGCTCACTGCTCACTAGTCACTGCTCACTGTTCACGGCACTACTTGAACCTTTCGATAAACGCATAAGCGCTGTGGTTGTGAATCGACTCGAAATTCTCGACGTCCACCAAAAACCAAGTGACATTCGGATCGTGTTTCAACTCGAAAGCTATATCCCGTACGACATCTTCGACGAATTTTGGATTATCGTAGGCGTACTCGGTAACGTATTTTTCATCAGGCCTTTTGAGTACCGAGTAGACATCGCAGGAAGCGGCCTTTTCCACCAGATCGATAAGGTCCTCGATCCAGATAAAGCGTCTGAAACGAACAGCGATGCGAACACACCCCCTCTGGTTATGGGCCCCGTGATCGCTTATTTCTTTGGAACACGGGCAAACTGTCGTGATGGGAACATTTACTTCGACGACCAGATCGTAGCCTTTCTCCCGGTCCAAAGTGCCTGCGATACGGCAGCGGTATTCCATCAAGCCGGCGCTCTCGGTCACCGGTGAGAGCTTTCGAATGAAATATGGAAAGTTTATTTCCATATGCGCGGATTCCGCCTGGAGATGCTCTTGGAGAACTTCCAGAACAAGGGAGAATTCCCTGATATCGAGGTGACCGTGAAATTCATTGAGAATTTCAATGAAACGGCTCATGTGAGTGCCTTTGAACTCACGCGGCACATTCACGTACATGTTTACAGAGGCCACCGTATGCTGGACCCCGTTGTTTCTGTCCATTACCGTGAGCGGGTAGCGGATATCCTTTACGCCAACCTTATCGATGCTGATATTCCTGTGGTCAGCCTGATTCTGGACATCGATCATAAGAGGTCACTCCGCGCCATCGCCGGCTGCTTTCGCCGCCTCTACGAGGTTTTTGACTATTTTTTCGAGAGCTGCCTTGATTTGATCGCTCACTTTTCCAGCAAATTCCGCCTGCAGGTCCGCTTCGATGATCAGGTCATCGTAGGGCATGAAGCCAAGGATCAGTTGGCCGCTCAGTACTTTTCTCAGAAACGAACGATCCCGGTCGTTACGAATCTTGTTGCCGACCAGGCCGATCCTCGTAAGACCGATATCTTTGCCGAGTTCACGAATACGGGCGGCTGTCTCGACGCTGCGCTGGCCAGGTTCCACGACAGTGATCAGCCAGTCGACCGCTTTTGAAGTCCCACGGCCCAAGTGTTCAATCCCGGCCTCCATATCCATAATCACCATTTCATCACGTCTCAATATCAAGTGCTGAACCAGGTTCTTGAGTAGAATACTCTCCGGACACACGCAGCCCGTTCCGCCTTTTTTGATTCCACCCATGACCATGAGCCTTATATTTTCTCCCTGGCGGACGGAAAGTTTTTCGGGCAGGTCGTCAACTTTAGGATTAAGCTTAAAAAAACCGCCATAAGTGCCGGGAACCGACTCGGTCCGCTCGGCTACCAATTCCCGCATTTGCGAAATAGGCAGGATTTCCGAGGCGTTTTTTATCCCCAAGGCATGGGCCAAGTTGGCATCGGGGTCCGCGTCGATGGCAAGAACACTTCTCCCCTGCTCGGCAAACCACCTTACAAGGAAAGCACTCAAGGTGGTTTTTCCGACCCCGCCCTTACCCGTTATTGCTATTTTCAAGGTATTTCCTCCAATGAGGCAGAAGCGGGGAGCGAGAAGCGGGAAGCAAGGATAAAAAACCGTTTGCCCCGCACCTCGACCTTCCCTCCTGCGACCGTCTTTTTATTATGGATCAGAAGCGGGAAACCAAAAGCGATCGGACTGTTTTTTTCCAGCTTCTTGCTCCTCGCTTCTCGCTACCAAGTGATATCAGCTTCCCGACTGGATTTTTCTTCCCAAACCGATAAGCCGGTAGACCAGGTTGCCGCTCATCACAGCAATATCTTCGGGCGAAAGAATCCGCTGTACACTTTCATCAAAAAGAATTGTAGCATCGGGAGGAAACTCTTCATCCCCCGACCACAGAATCAGTTGAATGTGAATATGGGGGAAGACGGGAAAATCCATTCCGAAATCCCCAATTTCCACAGGGGCTGCTCCCATCATTTCGGCACATTTTACAAAAAGCCGCCGTTATTGCCGAAAAAGTTTGCAAACGGATCTCTGGCCCGCCTCTGGAACGCTTCAAAATAAAAATGCCCATCCCGAACCTGGCGAAAAGTGATGAGGTTCCCGGTAACTTTTCTCCCTGTAGCACCAAGCAAATAATGAGCTATCAAGATTTTGTCCGGAATCGAAACTTCTTCGTTCGAATTGACCTTTCGAATATCCGTCTGAGGATGGATTTCAACTCTATACTCAGAACCGAGAAAGGAAATAATCAAACCCTGCTCAGGGGAAAACACAGCTCCGGCAGCTTTGGCCAGCGTGGCGGCATCCCTTTTTTTCATCTCCACCGAAGCCAGACGGAATGATTCTTTGTAATCGTCTATGCGAGCCACTCCACCACCTCCCTCTGTAAAATAGGAAATTCAGCATCTGAAGGCGCACGAGAAATTTCAACAAATGTTCTGAGTTAGAGAACTGCTGTAACTTGCATGGAAAAATAACGTGATTATTCGTTGGTTCATCTCCACCGAATCCGGAGTTTGCTATTCTAAATTAAATGGAGTGCTAAGATCAATGGTGCAAGACAGTTTTATAAACCGGTGCACCCAGTGCGGTGCAAAAAACCGCATCCCACGCTCACGTTTCGGAGAAAGGGCTGTCTGCGGCAAGTGTCGGGCGCCGCTTCATATCGCGGCAGCCTATCCCGAACACGCCATCGACGTAAACGAACATATATTCGACGTCGAAGTCATCAGGTTTTCCGGCCCCGTGCTGGTGCTTTTCTGGGCGCCATGGTGCGGCCATTGCCGAGTCTTGCTGCCGGTCGTGGACGATCTGGCCAAGGAGTACTCCGGGCTTATAAAATTCGCGAAAATCGACCTGGACAAGAGCCCGGGCCTGGCTTCTCGATATCAGGTCCAGAGCGTCCCCACAATGCTTGTTTTCAAAAGCGGCCAGCTTGTTGACCGCCTGCTGGGCGCCGTTCCCAAAGACCGGATCGTGAACCGCCTGCGCACATTGCTGTAGTACCATCGCTCCGCGATGAGTGGGCAGCGGGCAGAATCCCCCGGAGACTGTTCGAGATCCTTAAAACTATTTCAATTGTAAAATTTGAAAAAAACTCTAGAATCACAGGCTTTCAATGAACACATTCCCTGACACGAAGGTCTCAATGGAAGTCAGCGTTCTCGGGTCCGCAGGCTCTGAAGCCCCGGGGCTCAATCCCCCGGCTTTTCTCATTGACAATTTCCTTTTGCTCGATGCGGGCACCGTTGGGCTCACTCTGGGCCAGATCGCGCAATGCCCCATAACCCACATATTCCTTACTCATGCCCATATAGACCATTTAAAGGGCATACCCTTCCTGCTCGACAATCTCAATGCCCTGAATCCGGCCTGCCAAATTCTTGTCATCAGCGGCAAAGAGGTGATCTCCGATGTCAGGAAGCACATATTCAACAACAGGATTTGGCCTGATTTTACGAACATACCCAATGCTCAAAATCCCGTGTTGCGCTATCAGGTGATCTCGACACGAAAACCGGTAGTGATTGGCGACTACAGAATCCAGGCCACAAGAGTCAATCACACCGTTCCGGCTTACGGATATCTTGTCGAGCACGCTTCGGGAGCGTCTTTGCTCTATACCGGGGATACCGGTCCCACCGAGGCGATCTGGAAAAACATGCGCAACCATAACGTGAAAGCCCTTATCGTGGAGGTTTCATTTCCAAATGATCTGAGCTCGCGTGCCCTGGCCACGGGACATCTCTCCCCATCTCTTCTGGAAGCAGAGATCCGCAAGATGCCGAGCACGCCGGGAAAGATTTATATTTCACACCTGAAACCCCCATACAGGCCGCAGATTGAGCTTGAACTGGCGCGCATCCCCGGTGTATGTCTGGAACTGCTCGAGGAGGGCAAATCATTCACAATCCGGTGAGCTTTGTGCGAAGAATTACACTTCCAATCCTGTTTTTGTTGATATCCGAAGTCCTGCTGATTCTTTTCTTTCCTGCCTCCCTTGTTTTTGAATCGACCCTGGCCGCCGGAGGCGACACCCCAGCTCATTTCCTCTCGGCACTTGCGATGAACACGGGCCTGTTCGCCATTTTTTCGCCGGTCACCTGGATTCATGGCGCGTACGCCGGCTTTCCGCTCTTCCTTCAGTACTTTCCCCTGCCATTTGCGCTAACAGCGCTTATCTCGAAGGCCATTTCCATCAGGATCGCCTTCAAGCTCGTAACGCTTCTTGCCATTATCCCGTTGCCTGCGGCCGTTTATCTGTGCCTGCGCCGCCTGCGCTACGGACAAAATACGGCTGCAATCGGCGCTATACTCTCGCTCCCCTTTCTTTTCATGACTGAAAATTCTATGTGGGGAGGCAATATTTGCAGCACTCTTTCCGGCGAGTTTGCCTATGGTATTTCGTTCATCCTCTACATCATCTTCACAGGAAAACTATATGCGGACATTTCCGAACGTAAATCCCCGTTCGTCAATTCCGCTCTCGAAGCTTTGATGGCCATGGGCCACGGATATCCCCTTGTCCAGTCTGTAATGGGGACATCCTACTTCATTGTGCGGGGCGGCAACCTTCGAACCATACTCCGGCTCCACGCCGGGGCGTTCGGCCTTGCCGCATTCTGGCTGCTTCCGCTCCTCTGGCGCATTCCCTGGAATACGGCATATGTGCAGTCCTGGAGTTTCAAAAGCTGGGCCGAAATAGCGCCGCCCCTTCTGTGGCCCTCATTTGCCGGGGCCTTGATAGTGGCCGTATACGGCATACGCAGCTTCTTTCGGCCGGGGAAGGGATTATCCGCCCTTTTCACGGAATCGGCCGACTGTCCGGAATTTTATTTATTCTGGCAGTTCGCAATCGCGCTGCTCTGCTTCGGTCTCGCCCCTTCCCTGGGACTTGATGACGCCCGCTTTTTGCCTTTCGCCCAAATCATGCTCGTCTTGCTCGGTGCAGTCGGGTGGGGCAGGCTCTTATCGAGTCTTCCACGCCCCAATCTATGGCTGGCCGGCTTCTGCGCCGGGATTATCGCCCTTGCACTGACAAGGACGGCAACCATCGATTCGTGGATTCAGTGGAACTATTCCGGCATGGAATCCAAGCCTCTCTGGAATTCTTACCGCCTGGTAAACGAATACCTGAGCGGGGATGAAAACAGCCCCAGGGTGGTATCCGAGCAAAATGAAATAACAAACTGGGCCGGAACCACCAGGGCCTTCGAACTGCTTCCCTATTATTCGGGGAGATCGACCCTCGAAGGGCTCTACATGCAGTCGAGCCCGAATTCTCCTTTCGTCTTCTATATTCAATCGGAGTTGACTCAAACCCCGTCCACCTCCTTGTCGCGCTATTACTTTTCACGGCCCGATCCCAACCGCGCGGCCGATCATCTGCGTCTTTTCAACGTCAGCCAGGTCATCGCGGTCTCCGACAATATCGCCAATGCACTGGACTCCTCGCCCGATTACGAACTTACCATGACCTTCCCGCCCTACAGGATTTATCGCCTCAGACATTGCAGCGATTCCTACGTGGAGCCGCTGAGATTCCAACCGTTGCGCATAACCCCTCGAGACTGGAAAAAAGTTCAGTTCGAATGGTTACGTAAATCCACACTCAAAGTACCCCTCCTCGTGGCGTCGCAAAATTCGCCCGGCGATTTCTGGAAAGGCCTGCAGAATTATGACGGCAACCCCGAGCGCCTACCCGAGGTCCCGATTACACAAGCTTCTGAAGCCTCAGCCGCTCGAACCCCAACTCCCTGCGCTTTTTCACCTGCAGACCCCATCGAAGATATGGAGCATGAAACAATTCGAGCGCAGGCCATCCTTGGTGATGGAACGATCACCATCGATACTTCAAAGCCGGGGCATCCGCTTTGGGTAAAAGTATCGTATCATCCGGACTGGCGGATAACCGAGGGGGCGGGAGAACTTTATCTTGCCTCTCCGGCTTTTATGCTTCTCGTACCCAAGACATCCAGGGTGGTCCTCACGTTTGACACCGGAACAGGGATTTATCTTTGGGGGAAAATCCTTTTCTTTCTCACCGTCATGGCATTCATACTGCTCCTGCTCGACCGGGCAACGGGTGGGATTTTAGAACGCCGAAAGGGTCCTGGCAGCGTAAACTCAGACCGGTCACAATCGCCGCTCCCCCTGCCCGCAAGGGTCCGAACGAACGCCAGGTTTTTTGCCGCATTTGCGCTTATGGCCGTTATTATCCCGGGAGCAATACTTACGAGAAATCATCGTGACCCGGTTCTTCTATACGACCTTGCAACGGGCAAATTCGAAGGAATCGAAAACGGCAAAAATCCCCCTTACCCCCCTTTGGAAAAGGGGGGAGAAACAGGCCCGGGCGAACCGGTGTTTCAAGATTCACTCGATTCGGCGAGCCGCCGGACCTTCACCTCCTGGATGAATGTATCGTAAAATTCGGCCATTCCTCGGAACTCGACAGTTGCATGTCTTACAAGGCATCTTTAATGTCGACTTGGAAAAGATGGGATGACCTGCGTCCGATGCTGCAGGAGTTCCTGGAAAAGAACCCGGATAGTCGCATCTATGCGGATGGCCTCACATGGATTGGGGAGGCGTACCTCAACACGGGCCACAAAGAGGACGCGGAGAGGTTTTTCCGGCAGGCGCTTTTCTCCTGGCCTGAAGGTAACGCTACCAAGCAAGCGGGCTTGCGCCTGGCGGAAATGATTGGAGCGGACGCACTTCTCGATACTGCCAAAGGGCTTCTTGCATCCGCCGGATATCTTGGGGCCTACAATATTTACAGTGCGCTCACCTTGTCCCCGGATAAGAAAATTCGGGACCAAAGCGTTCTTTCCCTTGCCTACTGTTCTTTTTACATGAACCGGAGCGAGGAGGCCTCCAACCTTTTCCTCCAGTGGCTGAGCGATAACTTCGAAGCGCCGGAGTCACCTCAGGTCCAGGCCGATCTAAGGCATTGCCAGACCATCATTTCTCAGAACAAGGGATGGATAATGGCTGATGCCGGGACGCCCTCCCCTGCCCGCTCCGGGTTGATCGTCCGTTTTCTTGACTGGGCCGGACAGCGCCTGCGTTAACAGGGTGTTTCAATGAGATATAAAAGACAAATACTGGCAGCGTCCGGACATCATCCTCATGGCCGTAAGTGATAGTGATTCGTCATGAACACATGGGCCGGATGAGCCTAAGATCTGCTTGGTAAACTCAATGTGAACGTAGTATACATAAAAGGAAACCACTGTTCATAAGCAAGTGATCAATAGTTCAAACAACGTATAGGGGGCTCGATTTGAATATACTGTCGGAAATGCGGCCGTTCTTTCACCCTCGTGCCGTAGCTGTGGCTGGAGTCTCAAGAGAGTCATGGAAATTCGGGAGCGCTATGTTTGATGCCATCCGGAGTTTCGACTCCACAATTTCCGTCTATCCGGTAAGCAGCCGTATCACAGAGTTTATGGGCGAAAAAGTCTATCCATCGATATCAGATCTGCCTAAAGAGGTGGATCTGGTGATCATTTGTTTGCCGGCCGCTTTGGTGCCTGAAGCTGTTAGAGAATGTTCCACGAAGGGGATTTTGGCCGTGGAGGTAATCAGCAGCGGCTTCGGGGAGACCGGCACAACGGATGGCAAGAGGTTGGAAGCGGAACTGGGCAGCCTGGCGGGGTCAGGCATACGTATCATAGGGCCCAATTGCTTTGGAGTCTATAGTCCTGCGGGCGGTATCACGATCATGCCGGGTAAGGACTATCCCCGAACCTCCGGCGCAGTCAGTTTCCTGGCACAAAGCGGAGCTATAACGGATAATTTCTGCAAGCTTTCACGAGACCATGGCTTTTACATTAACCAGGCTGTGAGTTACGGGAATGCCTGTGATATTAATGAAGTCGATTTATCGAAGTATTTTTTTGCTGACGAAAAAACGAGTATTGTGGCAGCCTATATTGAGGGTGTAAAAGCTGGCAAAAGCTTTTTCGAAGCGGTGCAAAACCTTGCGGCAGCTAAGCCGACCATAATCTGGAAAGCGGGTCTTAGCCCGGGCGGGGCGAGAGCGGCTGCAAGTCATACCGGGTCCCTCGCAGGAAGCGATGCCGCATGGACTGCCTTCTTTAAACAAACAGGCGCCATCCAGGCTTTGAGTTTGGAGGAACTGCTGGATACCGTTTCCGCCTTCTATCATCTGCCTGCAAGCAGCGATGACACAGTAGCCGTAATCTGCGGAGCGGGCGGCTTCGGGGTGGCGGCAAGCGATGCATGCCACCGCGCAGGTCTCACCCTCGCTACCTTTGATGAAGCGACTCGTCTAAAACTGGGTTCTAATTTGCCGCCAACATCATCAGGTCCAGGTAATCCGCTCGATTGTATGAACCCTTTTCCAAGGCCTGCAATGCTCGCAGATATTTTGGAGACTGTTGCAGGTTCAGGCAGCGCAGGTAGTATCATCATCGATAAGATTGTCATGTCTGTGACGATGCGGCAACTTCTTGGTCAGGACAAACGGACAGGCCGGAAGGATGAACCGTGGCTGGAGGAGCTTCCTGTGCGTATTCGCAGTCAATACAAAATGCCGGTGCTGGTAGTGTTGCGCGAAGGCGGAGAGCCATTCGAAGAACTATCCTACGAGACTGAAAGACGCAGGCTCCGTAAATACTATCAGGAAAACGGGGTCGCTGTTTATCCGACAACGCAACGAGCCTTCGACGCCTTGGCCAAGATGATAAGGTATCACCAGCGAATGGGGCAGAATAATGACCGCTGATCCAATACTTATTCAGATTCTCAAAGAGGGACGGACCACTGCAACCGAAGTTGAATCCAAGCAATTCCTTCAACGGGCCGGAATACCGGTTGTTGAGACCAAACCGGCGAGAACGGAGGAGGAGGCAATTCATCTTGGCATGGAAATGGGGTTCCCGGTAGCCATGAAGATCATCTCCCCGGAAATTACCCACAAAAGCGATTCCGGTGGAGTCAAATTAGGCTTGAGGAATATCGATGAAATAAAGGCAGCCTATGACCAGATAATGCGATCTGTCAAAAGCCTCCACCCCGCTGCACAGCTACAGGGGGTATCGGTTCAAAAAATGGCTCGACCGGGACAAGAAATAATCATCGGTATGTCTAAGGACCCGCAGTTTGGCCCTCTCCTGATGTTTGGCATAGGCGGCATCATGGTTGAAGTAATGAAGGACGTGGCTTTCAGACTCGTTCCGTTAAAACCGCGCGATGCCCATGAGATGATCATGGAAATCAAGGGCTATTCGCTCTTAACAGGATTCAGGGGGGTGGAGGCTGTTGACATTCTCTTTCTGGAAAGACTGTTGCTGAAGGTGTCCGACTTAATCGAGAGACATCCGGAGATAAAGGAGTTCGATCTTAACCCTGTCATCGCTCATAAGGATGGAGCTGTGGTAGCTGATTCAAGAATAGTCCTGGAAGAAGAGGCCTGAAATTTCTCAAAGGAAGGCAATCTAACAATAAATAAAACAGGCGTTGTGAAACAAGGGGGCAAACCTTCAAAAGGGAATTTGTAAATTCTTAAAAATGATTTCGCCAAGTCGCTTTGATAGTAGTACCCTCATTTGGAGCTGATTTTATAATGAATTCTCCTCCAGTGAGTTCGGCCCTTTCTTTCATTCCCATCAGCCCCAGGCTCCTTCCCGTACTCGATTCGATAATGAAATCCAGATCCATCCCGATCCCGTCATCGCTAATCTCAAGCTCAATTGCCCCATTATTTAAGGCAAGACGAACATCCACCCATTCCGATTTGCCATGCTTGAAAGTATTGTTCAGGGCTTCTTGGGCAATCCTGAATATTGTTGTTTTAAGGTCATAGGGAATGCTTTCTTCTTCGATTGCGGTCTCAAGTTCTATATGCGGGTTGGGATAAAGCTTTATAAGCTCCATGCGATACCACTCCAACGTAGCCAAAAGGCCGAAGTCTGAGAGTACCGTTGGTTTAAGGCCCATATAGATTGTCCTGGTTTCATCGATCGAGCGCTGCAATATGGGAACAAATTCATGCAGAAGCTGTAGTGCTTGCTTGAATTCTCGCTTTTCAAGGGTATTGATAACGTGTTCGATGCGAAACTTCAGTGCGGCAAGCGTCTGTCCGATGCTATCGTGCAAATCTCCGGCAAGCCTTTTTCTCTCGTTTTCCTGCACTTCAATAAGCCTGGAAGGAGTTGCCCGCAATTCCTCTTCCACCCTCTTACGTTCAGTTATGTCGAAGTAGACGCCGACAACTTTGACCATCTCCTTATCATCATTGAATATAGCCGAAGCGGCACACTGTATGTCCCGAATCGCCCCATCACTGGGTCGAGTTATACGGCACTCGAAAACGCCATAACCACACTCACAAATTTCCTTCCAGAACGTTTTCACGATTCGAGGCACATCATCCGGACAAATTATTGCGCTCCAATCGTCATAAGTTATCGACTTACCACCGGGGATTCCAAGGATATCAACTATTTGATCATCCCATTCGATCCTCTCCGTTTTAGCGTCCAACTCCCATACCCCCATTTTTGCCACTTCTGTAGCGAGCTTTAGCCTTTGTACATACTCTGAAAGTTCGGCGGTACGCCTTTGAACCTTCTGATCCAACTCATCATATGACTTGTGAAGTTCGTCCTCCATCTGCTTGCGCCCGGTGATGTCGCGATGTTGCCACATTCGGCCACGTTCGTTTCCATCAACAATAATCGGAGTATAATCTCTCGAGAGCACCCGTCCGTCGCGCATCAAAACCTCTTCATCCTCGATACGATGTCCCCGGGAGACAATCTGTCTTATGCGAGCTACATTTGCTTCGGGATTCGCATAGCCGGGCGACACTTTCTGCAGGATTTCCGCAGCAGTCATTCCGATCAAGGCTGATGAAGCTACTTTCAGGTCAAACTGGTCACAAAAAATTTGATTTGCGAACTCGACTCGATCATCTTCGCTTATAACCAGGAGGCCGGAAAAAATATTGGATAAGATATTATGAGAACGTTGGACTGTTGTTCGGAAGCTCTCTTCGGCCTGCTTGCGTTCGGTTTGACATTCAGCAGCAAGCCTCGATTGTTCCTCTGCTTTGTTTGCGCGTACCCTGGCGCGATATGCTGCTTCAGCCAGATAAGACATCAGGGCGCCGCCGGCGAGAAAAACGGCTACGCTTATCAGGTGATTAAAATTTGTAATGGAGAATTGGCCTGCCGGCTCTATCCAGAAATAGTCTGCAAGGGCGGCTGAGACGAATGTGGCCGGCAATCCGGCGCTAAAGCCCCCATATAGCGCGGCAACCAGCACGGCTGGGTAGAAGGTAAGAAAAGCCGAATGGATCTCAAGAACTCCCGGAAACTGCCACCTGATAGCGGCGGCAAGGCTAGCGGCGAGAATGCCTGCCGTGCAGCGGAGCCACACCGGACGGTCTGTTCGATCCCATACCATGAGGTTCCCCTGTTCTAAGGAAAATATCTTTCGGTGACATCGAGTGTCATAGGCTTCCTCGCCGCCGGATTATTCTGGAACTGCTATCGGTGATTGTCGAGTGAAACGATCGTCTCCTGAAAACCTGAGCATATCTGAAGCTGAAAGTTTATAACATGCATGCTGAAAATGAGAAACATTTCTTACAGATGCCGTTTGCCTGTTCACCATGATGACGAACAATTGAAAGATTTGGGGAGTTGAATGTTCCTCATAACGCTATGTAGGAGAGATGTTTTAACAGGTGCTATTTACATCGAAAAGCGACCGGTCGCCGTCCTCGGAGAATCCGAAGTATTGATCCTGCCCTTTCGAATTCTGCCAATTCTCCGTATCCACCCACGTACGTGTTGAAGTCCGGCAGTCAACAAAGCTTCAAAAATGGAATCAGTGCGCTTCTGGCTCCTCCCAAGAAGGGTTTTCTATTCCCACCGTGCATGATATAGAATACATGTTTAGCAAATCCTGAGTCAAACGTTTCACTCGATAAGAAATAGCGGCAGCTATAAATAGGTTGTCAATGGGGAGAGATACGGGTCCCGCGCGGGTACCGGCTCTAGCTGTTCAAATAGGGGAATCTCATGATATGGGGTCGAACAAGCCGTCCGGTATGGCTCCGCTGCACAGTGGGCGTTCTTGCCGCTGTCATTGCTGCTGCTATTCGGCTGCATTTCCTGGAAATTCTTGAGCTCCGCGCCGCCTTCGTGACCTTCTACCCCGCTATGGCGATTGCTGCGCTATACGGAGGATTTGTCGCAGGGCTTCTGGCCACACTCGTCTCAGCCGCTCTTGCCAGCTATTTCTGGCTGGAGCCGGTTGGCCAATTCGCAGTTACAAATTTCGCTGACCTGATAAGCTTGGTCATTTTTCTCGCCGGCGGCACTATGATCTCATATCTGGCCGAAGCCATGTATCGCGCCCAGGCAAGGGCGCACAAAGCAGAGGAACAGTCCAGACTTGCTGCCGAGCGTGAAAAGGCGGCTGTCGACCTGCAGAAAAGTGAGAGCAAGTACCGCGAACTCGTCCAAAACGCCAACAGCGCCATCATCCGCTGGAAACGCGACGGGACTTTAACCTTTTTTAACGAATACGCTCAGGAGTTCTTCGGCTATAGAGCGGAAGAGGTTATCGGTAACAGCGTGAATATTCTCATGCCTGGAGAGGAGTCCACCGGCGGCGATCTGAGCGATCTGGGTCAGAATATTGTTAACCACCCGGAAAGGTACGCAAACAATATAAATGAGAACATTCTTCGAGATGGCAACCGGGTCTGGATGAGCTGGACCTACAAGCCGGTATTCGGCCAAGACGGGCAAATGCTGGAGATACTTGCCATCGGAAGCGATATCACCGAGTGCAAGCGGGCAGAGCTGGCTCTGTTGGAATCAGAAAAGCAGTTGGGAATCCTGGCTTCTGAACTGCTTAACGCTCAGGAGGCCGAGCGGCAGAGAATATCTATCGGATTGCACGATGAACTGGGTCAGGCCCTTATGCATTTGAAATTCAAGGTTGCCTCCTTCATTAAGGAATATCAGAATATCTCTTTTCGCTCGACCGATGCTGGCGACGGGTTGCTTTCTTGTGTGGATGAAATAATCGAGTACGTGCGCAGGCTCTCACGGGAATTGAGCCCTTCGGTCCTGGAGGAGATCGGTCTTACTTCCTCCATCCACTACTTGGTCGAGGAGTTTTGTGGTCATTATAATTTGGATTGCAATTCAATCGAGGTGGATCAAATTGATCAAGTTTTTCCTTTTGAGACGCAACTAAATATTTTTCGAATCTTCCAGGAATGCCTTACTAATGTAGCAAGACACGCCCAGGCTGCCAGGGTGTCTGTAGACGCTAAAAACCGGGGCGATCACGTTTTGTTCATTGTGAAAGATGATGGAAAGGGCTTCGATGTCAAAAATGTAGCCTCCCTCAACGGTCCTCAAAGGAGCATCGGGATTTCCGCAATGCAACAGCGGGTGCGAATGCTGGGAGGGTCCCTTGAAGTCCAAAGCGCGCAAGGAACAGGAACGCGTGTGTCTTTCAGCATTCCTCTCGTCAAAGGAGCCTAGACAATGCAGCCATATCGAGTTCTCATCGCCGACGACCATGTCCTGATTCGGGAAATGATTAGAAATACTCTCGAGAAACTGCCCTCGATCCAAGTGGTGGGAGAGGTGGCCGATGGACATATGATACTCGAGCACTTGCAGGAATCTACTCCCGATATGATCTTGCTTGATATCACCATGCCGGGCATGCATGGTTTGGAGGCGCTCCAGGCAGTCAAGAGCCGGTTCCCCCAGATAAAAGTATTGATTCTGACCATGCACAAATCCAGACAACACATTGCCCGGGCATTCGAGTACGGGGCTGACGGTTACATTTTGAAGGAAAACGCGCTAGCAGATCTCGTTTTTGCAATCGAAAAGATTAGACAGGGAGAAAGTTACGTCTCCAGTCTGGTTTTGACCCAGATCACGGAGATTTTTCGCCAGAAGCTGCCACAGGACAAGAGTGGATTATCAGAACCTTTGACTGTCAGGGAAAACGAGATTTTACAACTCGTTTTGGATGGAAAATCGTCAAAAGAAATTGCCGAACTTTTGCGTATCAGCATTATTACGGTATACAACCATCGCACCAACATCAAGAATAAGTTGGGAATCAGAAAAAATGTCGACTTATTTAAATATGGTGTTAGACATGGATATATTCAATCCTATGATTAAAGTGATCAACGGTCGTCTATTTATGAAAAGATAATCATGATCGTCCCCATCCCTCAACTTTTGGGTAGATCTTACCTGCGCGCATAGCAACAACTACCAGAGGCTTTTAATTTTCAACCGGCTCTAAATACATACTTTCACGTATTTCCAAAAGTCAGCTGCTAAAATATCTTTCCTGTGGCCTGAATCCATAAGATACGGCACGCGACGCTATAATAGACATCATTGAGTCTATGCGCTGAAATGGGTTTTTTCGGGGTGGGGGTGAAAAGCCCTCAAATCCATAGGTGAGAAGGGATTCCCATGCCCTTTTTTGACCGCTTATTGGAAACAGTCTTTTTTTGTTCGGGCAACCTTTTGCACAAACTCAATCCGCAGGGATCACCAGCAGGAGCCAGTTCGTCGTATCGAACCCGCCCCAGCGGCATTGTCGCGGGCTCATTCGGGGAGGGCTTTATGCCCTCCTGATCGACAACTCGCAAAATCCTGTAATGTTTTTCGGAGGGCCAAGTTGATCATTAGCACCTGACTTGAACGCAACTCCGTATGAAATCGCGATATGAAGGAGAAATATTACTATACATCTCTGGCCAGGAACATGACCCTGATTGTCGTCCTGGTCTGCTTTACACCTTTGATTCTGATGGCAGGTCTCATTGGCTACTACGTCGAGACCTCTTATCGGGAAAAGGTCGTGGCACATCTGCAGGAACTGGTTGAAAAGCATCAGCAGAACATAAATTCGTTTCTCGATGAAAAGCTTTCTTACATAAAGGTCTTGGCGGATTCCTACACTTACGATGAACTGACCACCGAGGCATTTCTCGAAAACAAGCTGGTTATTCTCCAAAATGCCTATTCGGGTGTTTTTGTGGATCTAGGGGTGGTCAACTCCGCGGGCATACAGATTTCATACGCAGGCAATCTTAGGCTGCTCATGGCCGATTACTCCAATGCGCTTTGGTTCCGGGAAGCCATAAAGAGAGACTATTACATTTCAGATGTTTTCCCGGGTCTTCGCCGGACGCCTCACTTTATCATCTCTGTAAAGAAAAGACGCGGAGATACTGAGTGGCTTCTGCGGGCGACAATAGATTTCGCGGCTTTCAACTCACTGGTTGAAAGAATTCGCATCGGGAAGACAGGTTCCGCTTTTATAGTCAATAGCGCGGGAGATTATCAGACCCATCCGGGGACTGAACTCGTTTCCGACATGAGCGGCCTGCTGAGGAGTATGCCGTGGGCCGGGACGAAGTGGCAGGAAACGGTCCCGCCTGTTTCATCGAAGATTCGGATGATCAAATCGATTTCATCTTCCGGGAATGCCGTATCGTCAGTGGTAAGGAGCCAAAACAGGAATATCATCTGCATTCTGATGCCGCTCAAGGACGGAGATTGGACCCTGGCCTACGAACAGGTCGAAGATGACGCGTTCTCCGAGATCAGCCGCGCAAGGGTCCTAGTTCTGACTATTTTCGTCTTCGGCGGCTTGGGAATTGTTTTCGTTGCCCTTTTCTTCACCCGGAAGGTGGTTCACCAGATCAAGAAGGCCGACCTGGAGAAGGAAGTGATGAACGAGCAGGTAATAGAGACGGGGAAGCTGGCCTCAATCGGCCGAACTCGCTGCCGGGATAGCACACGAGATAAACAATCCTGTGGCCATTATGGTCGAAGAAGCCGGGTGGATGGGAGACCTGCTCGAGGAGCATGAGCTTCAGGAGACTGAAAACGTGGAAGAATTCAGGAGATCGCTCAAACAGATCAGCCTCCAGGGAGTGCGGTGCAAAGAGATTACTCATAAGCTGCTTAGCTTTGCCCGCAAAACGGACCCGGCTCATCGCGAGATCCAGGTGAACGATACAATTGAAGAAATCCTGAGCATTTGTGACCAGCGCTCGAAATTCAGCAACATCCGGATACAGACCGAGCTTGACAGTAAACTGCCGGCTATTTCTGCCTCGCCAACGGAATTGCAGCAGGTTTTTATGAATCTCATCAATAATGCTATTGACGCGATGGGTTCCGGGGGCGGCTTACTCGAAATCCGGAGCAGGGTGGTGGGACACAAAGTGGTCGTGGACATCGCGGACACAGGACACGGAATCTCCAAAGAGATTATATCGCGCATATTTGAACCATTTTTCACGACAAAGCCCGTCGGAAAAGGTACCGGGCTGGGACTGTCGATCTGCTATGGAATCATCAAAAAACTCGGAGGGGATCTCACTGTGGACAGTTCAATTGGGCTTGGCACGACTTTCCATGTATCTGTTCCCATTCACGGTGAGACCTTCTGATTCGTGTTGCGAAAAGGTTCGTAAATGAGTTGAAAGCGATCTGTAAATACCACTGTACTGCTAGTAGATGGTGCTTGACACCTTGCGGCGAATCGAGGCTGAAATTTCGCTCTGTGCCTTCGTTTCTGATTCGAGTTTCAACGCCAATAGATCAAAAGGAGGTTTTCCCCAATGAGTGTTGCAAGGCAGGTTTACGAATTCCTGAAGGCTTCTTCCATTGCCCATGCGCAGTGGGACTTAGAGGTGTCGACGTCTATCATCAAAAACCGCAAGAAGCTTATCGTATTGTTTCTGCTGCTTGCGCCCGTTCTGATAGTGTCTCTGCTTGAAGCTGCACCTTTGCTGGGCGGCAAACAGGCTTATGCTCCCGCTTTCTATTCGCCAATGATCTTTTTGGTTTCGATAGCAATCGGTCTTGCCGCCGGGCTTATCACCGGATGCATAGGCGCAGGCGGCGGATTTATAATCACTCCGGCCCTCATGGCCGCTGGTGTGAAGGGTATTCTGGCTGTCGGCACCGACATGTTTCACATCTTTGCAAAAGCTATCATGGGTACGGCCGTTCACAAGAAACTCGGCAACGTTTCCTGGAAGCTCGCGATATCATTCCTCGTCGGGTCCGGAGCGGGTACGTTCATTGGCGGCTATCTGAACAGGTTACTCTACCTTATGAACCCGATTTTGAGTGATGCTTTCATCAGCGCCGTTTACTCTGTCATTCTCGGCTTTCTAGGTTTCTACGCGCTGTTCGACTTCCTGAAGTTACGCAAAGGCCCCATCGGTGGAGATGCACACGGTTCAGGGCCTTCCGGCACCCCCAATATCGCGGTCAAACTGCAGGCAATTAAAGTTCCGCCAATGATTCCTTTCGATGAGGATTTCGTCCCCGGCGGCAAGAGGATTTCGTGGCTCATCGTCGCAGCAGGCGGTTTGGTTGTGGGTATCCTTGCCACGCTTATGGGCGCGGGCGGCGGATTCGTAACCTTTCCCATGTTTGTATACATATTTGGGGTTTCCTCCATGACTACAGTTGGCACAGATATTTTTCAGATCATCTTCACCGCCGGTCTCGGGGCTATCGGGCAGTATGCGATTTATGGGTACGTCTTCTACTCGCTGGCCATGGGGATGCTGATAGGTTCGCTCATAGGCATCCAGGTAGGCGCGCTGACTACCAAAGTCGTCAAGGGCATACACATCCGAGGCTTTTACGCTGTATCCATCCTGGCCGGCTTTGTAAACCGCGTCGCGACGCTTCCCAGGAAAATGGTCGAACTCGAAGTCGTTAGCATTCCGAAGGTGGTTACTTCCAATATCGAGTTCGTCGGAAATATCCTCTTCTGGGTCGTGGTGGCAGTCTTCGGGCTGTGGATTTTCGCCAGGTTTTTCGGCAGCATTGCAAGTCTGAGAGAAGAGACAACTGTGGCTAAGACCCCCGTCAAACCGGCGATTGCTCAATAAACTGGTATAGAGGAGATATCGAAATGTTGGTACGAAACAAGAAAACCATGACCATTGGCGCATTGCTGGGGTTGAGCTTCATGGGCGTATTGGTGCTGATCTTCTCCCCGGTATTCGGCGACGGGAAAACCGGACTGGAATATTCCGATGCGCTCTTTAACAAACTGGCCAAAGGTTCCTCCTACTTTATTCCGGAACTCACCGACAGCCTGAAGAAGGTGCAGGACAAGGATATCGGTGGGACAACCATCAAGATGGAAAGCGCGGATAGGGCTTCCAAAGCCGCAAAGATCCTGACTCGGGCTCACATGAACGTGGCCGTAAAGGGTTCGGAGCTGACTATTAATGGCGACTTGGCCAGGGAACTCGGCAATGTTCTGGATGACTCCAACGCCATGTACTACGACAAGGACAGCGAAATCTCCCAAAAGTACGGGATGGACGCAAGAGAGGTCATGTCCACCTGGTGGGCAATTCTGAACAGCACGGCCAAGGAATTCCAGAAAAGCAAACGGGTCGAGCAGTCGGACATAATAATCGAGGTGATGAAGAAGGGCATCGAGCCGGCGTTCAATTTCTACAATATCGAGCCTCGGAAAGTGTTGGATAACGCCCTGACGGTAATCGGCCTGCTGGTCTTTTATATTCTCTATACCATGTGGTGGGGCTACGCAATCTTCTATCTTTTCGACGGCCTCGGGTTGAGCATGACAAAGGCCAGGGTAAAGCAGGAGGTATAAGCTTAAGTCCTACCAACACATTTATTCAATGTTTGTTATATGATGAGCCAATCCATGAATTATTTTCTCGTATTTTTCTTACGACTGTAGTGATAGCTTTGGGATTTGTTATTTCTAGCAAAATTTACCTTCGAAAATCACGCGATGAACCGGATTTGCGGGTTCAGGAGCGAACGGCAGAATTGGAGAAGGCCAACGAGGAACTCCGGCAAATACCATCAAGACTCATCTCCGTTCAGGAAGAAGAGAGGAAAAGGCTTGCTTCCGAACTCCACGACAGCATAGGACAGACTCTTGCCGCTCTCAAGCTCTGGGTAGAGATGACTCTGCGGCTCAGGGATGAAGGCAATATCAGTGCAGCCTTCGACCGCCTGGAACAGTTCGTTCCGATTCTCCAGCGCTCAATTGATAAACCAGAAGTATCTATATGGGTTTGCGCCCAACTATGCTTGACAATGTAGGGCTCTTGGCAGCACTTGAGTGGCAACGTCAGGAATGCATGAGACTCTATCCCGATCGCCACATTGAGCTTGAGGCTGGAATTGTAGAGGAGGAAATCCGAAGATGACTACAGATCGTTTCGGCCATTGAAAAGATTCGGGAGGCAGGAAAGTACGTATCAGATATGGTTTCGACGCAGATTACGCAACTTTTTCGCCGAAAATATTCTAAGGGCGTGGATGGATCACCGGACCAACATCAAGAATAAATTGAGAATCAGACAAAATGTAGATTTATTTAAAGACGGTGTCAGCCATGGGTACATTGATTCCGATGACTAAAAAGTGATTCCATCCTGTTTTCTGTTAAATTCTACCAATGGTAGCAGTAAAAAGTACTATCGGCACCCAAATTTTTAGGCATATCAAATACACCCTTTCTGGTATTTTCAAAAGATATGTGCTCGCAGTAACCTGCATTGGTAAATAACCCCGGATTATTTGTTTTTGATGGTGGCCGAACTCCCGGAATTTGAGTCGCTTTCGACAACAAGGCGAGCGACCCGCGGAACACTGTGCATCGGGATTTAGCCTCATGAATCGGGAGAAATGGGAAGGGTCTCTGTGAACTTCATCTCATCTATTCAAGGCAATGTGAATAAATTTCAGATAGATGCATGTTCGATTGAGAAATCGGATATTTGCGGACTGTTGGGTTTTCCAGCGAATTATGCAGGTTGACATGAAAAAGTGCAGTTTCATCTTAATTTGGCTCCTTCTCGCTACGGCGGCCTTATTCCCTTCTTCTACTGCGGCCAACCTGGTAAGCGGTACTGACTGGACCATCGTGGGGGTCGGGGATTTCAACGGGGACGGATGCCGGGATATTCTGTGGAGTAATCAGGCAACCGGGGCTCTGGCGCTCTGGTACATGCACGGAAATACCCTGGCTGCTGAACAGAAGTTTGAGTCAGCGCCTGATTCCGCATGGGGTGTCGTTGGAGTGGGAGATTTCAATGGGGATGGAAGCCCGGACATTCTTCTGAGGAACAAGTCAACCGGTGATATACGGCTATGGTACCTGAACGGGTCGGCCGTTATGAGTCAGGAGACGTTCGCAGGGTTGGGCAGTCCGTGGGACGTTGCCGGGGTGGGAGATTTCAACGGGGATGGAAACCCGGAGATTCTTTGGAGAAATCCGGCGACCGGAAAGACCGTCGTCTGGTATATGAAAGGGATGCTCCTTTTAGGTGCGGAGACTATGGAAAGTCTCCCTCCTCCCTGGAATATTATTGCAATTGGTGATTTCGACGGAGATGGGTCTCCTGACATCCTTTGGAAAAATGCCGCAACCGGAGACGTTGTGGTCTGGTACATGCGCGGGCTGACCCATCTGGACCCGGGCGCCGTTATTGTCCGCGCGTCTCCCCTGGACATAGTTGGAGTCGGTAGTCTTGACGGCGACTTAGGTCCCGATATCAGCCGGAGGCATATCGCAACTTTGTCCTACTCCCGTCGACATTCCACCGCGTGCCTTCTTGGCAGTATAGTTAATTCCAGTCTGCGTATTCGAGCCCCGCCCAACCTTCCTCTTTATTTCCCGACAGGAGTTCAAGCATTATGTTGATTTTACGTCCTTCTCCCCAAACCGCAGGCAGAAGCTTCTTAGATTCTCTCCTGACAGCATTCAAAGAACGTCTGCTCACACTTTATTCGACTTATCGTGTTTCCTCATTCCGAATTAACCGAGAGATCTTTAATGATATTCTCGGGACTCGGATCGATACCTCTGGCGTGGCATCCGGCCAGGGCAAGACTTCTGCCGTGACGTGCGCCCATTTCTACGAGCGTGATCCCGTTTTGCCACTCTCAAGGCCCACCGATTTTGCCTTTATCCAAGGGATGACTGGAGTACCCCGAAAACGTGCTGCATCAAAAGTGTCTGCGTCGGCCCCTGTGAATCAGCCGGCTGTTCGCGGGCGTATGCGCCGGCGGCTGCTGGTCCACGCCGGACTCCATAAAACCGGCACGACTGCACTTCAGGCGTTCCTGATGTCTAAGGTCGGCGATCTCCGTCGGCACGGGCTCCTGTACCCGTGCTCGGGGGTGAACAAGCGGTTTGGTATGGGGCAACATAACATTGCCTGGCAAATCATGCGAGACCGGCGATTCGAATCCTCATCCGGAACTATAGATGACCTGGCGAATGAGGTCGCGCAGTTCGATGGCGATGTCATCCTGTCCAGCGAGGACTTTGAGTCTATCATCGACGAACCAGAGCGCTTCGCTCCTCTGCGGCGTCATCCCGCTCTGCGAGAACGTGAATTTACTGTCCTAATTTATGTCCGCAATCAGAGATCCTATTTGGAGTCCCTGTTCTTGGCGCTGCTTAATCATGGCGTGGGAGAGGAGTTTACTTTCTTGGCGCGGCCATTGCTCCGTGAGCGGCGACTCCAGGTCCGGGAGTGGACATTCCAATTCGATTACGCATCCATTTACGAACGGTGGGCTGCCTGCGCGGATGCCAATTTGATTGTGAGGAATTATCATCAATTGATCGGAGGTTCGACAATTTCGGATTTTTGCAGCATTGTGTGTCCGGACCTCCAAGTGAGAGCGGCGGACATTGGTCTGCGAAGTAATATGAGACGGCCCCTGCGCAGTAGCCTTCTGCTTTTCTACGCCAACCGAGTGCAAAGACCACTGAGACACCGGGAAGTGGAGGCGATCGACAGCATATGTAACGCTCTAAATGGGAAGCGTGTGACATTGTCGAATGATCTCAGACTGTCCTTCGATCAAATCTTCGGCACGGCAAACCAAACCTTCTGCTCAGCGGCCGGGATACCCGAAACCGGCTTGGCGGAAACGGGCCTGGCGCCCGCCGGATCTGTATCCTTGGCGCGCGTATTCTCGTTCGAGCTTCAACATATGATAGCGTGCGGCCTGCGCAACCCCGACATCGAGGCGTTTATCGACGGGCGGGACGCTATTTCGTTTACGGCAAAGTGCGGATCACCCAGTCGCGGGAAACTAATTCCAATTTCAATCCCGCAAAATTAAATCGACCAGGATGGCCCTCAATGCCAAGCACGAATGGATCAGTGTAGGAGGAAAGGCTAGCCAGGGATCGGCTCCGGACAGGGAAATAGGGGACGGGATACTTTTCTTCAGACTGGATCGCATGTGCTGACGCCGTGCTGACAACCCAGGTGAGTTCCTACGCACAGGGACAAGGGCTTCGAAAAATGGAAATCTATCTTTTTAGGGATCAACCCAGACTATTTCGTAATAATTTTGCAGTAGAGGCTCGGCGGGCTCAGCTTCAAGAATCACACATCAAGCCACTAACCGCCTTTGTGGAGGAACTACGTTCTGAAGTCGGCTCTGCCATCATTGCCTATTTTTTGGCATTACGTTCTGGAGTTGCCTCTACCAGGATTAGCATTCCTTATTTTGATCCTTGGGATGGAGGGATCGATGCAGAGTGCCTGTTTCTCTTTGATGCTCCAGGGGGCAACGCTTTGAAATCAGACTTTATTTCTCGTAACAACAATGATCAAACGGCCGAAAACTTTTTCAAGTTCAGTGTTGAAGCTGGCTTATTGCGAAAGCGCACGGCTTCATGGAATATCGTACCGTGGTACATCGGCTCTCAAGCAAAAATCCTCTCTGCGACTAAGAACGACATTGAAGTTGCGGCGCAACACCTTATTCGTCTTCTCAACCTTCTACCCAAGCTGCGTGTTGTGGTCTTGCACGGTCTTAAAGCTCAGCAAGCAGAGGGCTATCTGTCGCGCCTGAGACCAGACCTGAAAATGTTCAAATTACCACGCCCCAGCCCTCTCTTTGTGAACAACAAGCACGGCAACAAAGATATTATTGTGAAAGGGCTCACGGAGGTCAGACAATGGCTTGATGAAGGTGTCTAACAAACGGCGGCCAGGGTGCCCTGATCCACCAAGTCTCCTTTTGTCTCAACTATGATACCTGGGTCCTGATTTGCCGGTAAGGGTAAGGAATAGTCAGTGGAATGCCGCTGAACAAACAGAACGGGAACAGCAACCTCAATACTCACGGCTTAGATAAAAATGCTTGATTCGCTAAGAACAAGAGGTTTACAAGCTATTCTCCTGCTTTTTAGCTTGCGCACGTTTATTTCAATAATCAAAGTATTTAGACTTGCAAATATAAAAGGTATCAGATTTCATCGCCGATTTATGGCCATCAAATATGTCGGAGTCTATCTTGCCCGGTCATTCGATCATCGCCGTCGCGGTGACTGTTTGAAGAATCATTATCGATTTTTAAACAGCCATATGACTAAAGAATGTATAAACGATATAGCGAAAGGCGAAATAGTTCTGTGGGAAGAGCCGTCATACGATATAATGTCCATTTCATTTAATATTCCATACTACGATATGGAAGGCGATTTATGTGTAACATTTCATGTTGGATTAACATCTGTATATCACATGTCCTTTACCATTATCAAAGGACATTTGCTGGGAATAGATGAGGATAATATTATTTTTATTACTCGCGTCCAAGGCGTTGCCGGAACTTTCGATATGATAAGGCGAGCTACAAAGGAACTCGATGATATAGCTCCTACGGTAATACTTTTTACAGCAATCCAGGCAATTTCCACCGCCTATGAGATTAAGAGCATTGCTGGAATTACGGCAAGAGAACAAATCGTAGTAGGCGAGATGGAACCAGTAGAAAGGTTCCACAGCAGCTATGACAGCTTCTGGATCAAAATGGGCGGCATAAAAATAAACAATGTTGCATTTCTGCTTCCAACTGTGCCACAAAGTGCTCCGCTTAATTTGATAAAGAAAAATCACAGATGCAGGACAAAGTATAAACGGCAATTGAGGCTTGTGGTATATAAACATGTCCTTAGAACATTTCAACAAAAAGTTCATAAAGCCGGGAACTGAGCAGGCGCCAGGTGATGGTTATACGGAATGTACCAAATCGAGATACCCATTTCTTTAATCCGACGGTGTAAGGGTCCCGGCTGTCTCTCCGCGGGAGCAAAGAAAGAAATGAAAGCGGGTGTAACGGAACCTCAAGTTTTCTTGCCACTGTTGAATCGCATACGATGGCAGGAACATAACGCATAACGTTTGGGTATGTTGATTCCGGCATCGGCTTTGCTGTGCAAACTGTCGGATTCATCGAGACCTGATCTTCTCTATTTCGGTGGACAGCCGTCAAGGTTTTCCGTTGGCACGGGCAGCGTGATCTTTGTATTTCCAATCAGATCGAGCCCGGCCAGAATTCGAGCCAATTCTGCTGTTGTTGCAAACCGGGGCGGGGTGGGCAAATTCGGTCCGCAGCCCTGACTCATCATATTGGCGGCAAGGACCACAAGTTTGCCCGGAAATAGAGGGCTAAAGACTATGACGGAATTTTCCAGGCACAACACGGTCGCCAGCCCCCCCCGGCAAACTTCGTCCCTGGGCAGTTCCCGGTCATAGGCAACGATAAAGTCGGTATCAAGGCTCCCTACGACGGCTGTCCCTGTTTGAACGCGAAACCGCCTGTCATCGAATTCCTGAAATTCCTGCACGGCAAACCTGGCTTTTCCGAAGGTCAATGAAAGGAGTCCATGCCTGATTTTTTCAGAGGGATTGTACTCATACCCGGTAATTTCCAGACTGGTGTCTGCGGCAAGTTTCATTCTGCTAAGATCAACAAGGACGATCTCAGCGGAACTATCGGCGCCGGTCAGTATCTTGTCTTTAACGAACACGGGGTCGCCGGTCTTGAGGGCCTCGTGCTTCCCTTCCCTCTCAACGGTTACCGTCCCGGCGAGAATTTCGGCCCGGCCCGCGAGTTCCAGCTCAGCCCGTAGTTGAGGCGCCCCGAACAGTAATGAAATGGCGGCGATCAGGAAAACAAGATCCACCGCAGAGACTGGTCGTGGACAGTTCAAGGAGAGACGCAGAGGTTTTTGAAACAGTGAACAAAGGGCTTTCGCGGCAATTCTCCTCTCTATGATTGAATCTTCCTTCTTTTAGAAATGGGGACAGAGGGGATTGCAAATGCTTATGTGCTATAGGATTATTAAAATCCCCCTGCCCCATTTTATATAAAGGAGGGAAAAACCACCCCCCCCTGCTCCCCTTTTTCCCTACAACAACATTTGTTGCTTCAGGGTTATAAAGGGGAGGAACCGAAAGCCGTTATGACATCATCCCCTGTCCGTCACACATGTATCACCTCGCTCTAAAATGCTGCGAGGCCGACGAGCGAAGCTCAGGACAATTGCAAAGACGATGGAGAAACAAAATGTAATCGCAATTGCCCTAAGAACTTACCGCAACAATTCGCGAGCTATGACCACCCGCTGTATTTCACTGGTCCCCTCATAGATCGTCGTTACACGAACATCCCTGGTGAAACGCTCGATCGGATACTCATTTGAATAACCGTAACCACCAAGCATCTGAAGCGCGTCATAGCAGGCCTTGTTCGCCGATTCCGTAGCGTAGACCTTAGCCATCGAGGCCTCTTTGGAATAGGGCTTCCCCTTGTCCTTGAGGCCGGCGGCGCGAAGCAGGAGCAGGCGGGCCCCTTCAAGGCGCGTGTAGTTGTCGGCAATCATCCACTGGATTGCCTGCAGTGAAGAGATTGGTTTACCGAACTGTATCCTTTCCTGTGTGTAGCTACATGCGTAATCCATGGCGGCCAGGCCAATACCAAGGGCCATCGACCCGATGCCAATCCTGCCGCCTGCAAGCTCGGTGACAGCGATCCGGAAGCCGTCATTTACCTTACCCAGGAGATTCTCCTTCGGGACCTTGCAGTTGTCGAAGATCAGCTCATTTGTGGATGAACCTTTCTGGCCCATTTTATGTTCGTCTCTTCCAACGATGAATCCGGGAAAAGTGGGCTCAACGATAAAAGCGCTAATTCCCTTGCCTTTTTTGGCCTCTTTGTCGGTTACTGCCCAAACTACGAAGACCCCGCCATATTCCGCGCTTGTAATGAAGATCTTATTTCCGTTGAGTACCCAGTAATCTCCCTCGAGCACGGCAGTCGTTTTCATCCCGGCGGGATCGGACCCGGCGCTGGCCTCAGTCAATCCGAAGCAGCCCGCAAGATACTCGCCGCTGCAAAGGGGAGGGATATATTTCTTTTTCTGCTCCTCGGTCCCCACGACCTGGATTACTTCCGCGACCATATTATTTACCGAAGCCGTAACGGTCGTAGCCGCACACGCGCGGCCAAGTTCGGTCATTACAAGTGAAAAGGCTTGGGTCCCGGCGCCTGTGCCGCCGTATTCGATATCCACGTTCAATCCCATAAAACCAAGTTCGGCAAGCTTCTTGAGATTGGCCTTCAGGATGTCCCGGTTTTTCGTCAGGTCCAGCTCGGCTGCGACAGGCTCAAGTTCTCGTTTTGCAAACTTTGCGGCGGTATCCTGAATAATTTTTTGCTCTTCGTTTAGTTCGAAATCCATTTTGGCAATCCTTTATCAATATTCGTAGAAACCACGGCCACTTTTTCTTCCAAACCATCCAGCTTCCACATACTTCATCTTCATTCGTGATTCTTTTCCTGCTGTCTACCTCTTGACCACCATGGCAACGGCTTCTCCTCCTCCGAGACACAGGGTGGCAAGTCCGGTCTTTTTATCCGAACGCTTCATTTCATGGAGCAACGTGACCAGTACGCGGCAGCCGCTCCCGCCTATAGGATGACCCAGGGAGACGCTGCCCCCGGCCACATTCACCTTGGAGGTATCCAGTTCCAGGTCTTTGAGCACGCATACAGTCGATCCGCTGAAGGCTTCGTTGACCTCGAAAATATCCACCTGATCCTTACTGATGCCCTCTTTCTTTAAGCATTTGGGTATGGCCCAGATCGGAGCTACCAGAACGTACTTCATATCTATAGCGGCCGATGCCTGGGCGCCTATCACGGCCATGATGCTGCACCCCAATTCTTTCGCCTTTTCCCTTGACATAACAACGACCGCAGCGGCGCCGTCACTTATAGCGGATGCATTTCCGGCGGTCGTGACACCCCCTTCTTTGAATGCGGTTTTCATCTTCGCAAGCTGTTCATAAGGGGTTTCCCTCGGGATCTCATCCTGGCTGAAAATAATCTTCTCGCCTTTTTTGCGGGACGGGACCTCCACCGGGACGATCTCTTCTTTGAATTTACCGGCGGCAATGGAGGCCAGAGATCTCCTGTAGGATTCGGCGGCATAACGGTCCTGATCTTCACGAGTTACGCTATATCTTTCAGAGCAAAGCTCGTTTGAAATGCCCATGGGGAAATCATTTACTATGTCCCACAAGCCGTCATGCTGCATGTGATCCACAAGGACGCCGTTGCCCATCCGGTATCCGTTTCGTGCTTTTTCCAAATAGTAGGGCGCCATGCTCATGTTCTCCATCCCGCCGGCAACCGCAACATCGGCATCACCCACCTGGACTGCCTGGGCGGCAAGCATCACCGCCTTAAGACCCGAACCACAGACTTTGTTTATCGTGACGGCTTCCAACTCCCAAGGCATACCGGCGGCAACTGCAGCCTGTTTGGCCGGATTTTGCCCATAACCGCACGGCAGCACCATCCCCATTATAACTTCGTTTACCTGATCTTTGCTGATTCCTGCGCGCTTAACAGCTTCTTCGATTACTATCCCACCCAGCTTTGTGCCCCCTATGGAACTGAGCGACCCGTTAAAGCTCCCCAGCGCGGTTCGAACGGCGCTAACGATTACTGCTTCTCGCATTGCAGTCTCCTTATGATTGGTGAAAACACGTTATGATATAATACAGTCCTCGATGGACTACAGGAAGAAGGGGCGTAGCTACCCGCATTTAAAAAGAGAAACCTGGATTACGCGACTCAACGGTTAACCGGTCATGGCGGGTGATCGTGTTCGGACGATTGGCAACAAGAGGTCGGTTTACACCCCAGTGAAATCTCATAGCCTTTTCTAACAGAAGAACCCGTTTTTGACAAAAGGTATAGGGGGTGTGTATTGATGAGAGAGTTTTTGAGCCTCGACAATCGGGGCCGCGTTCTGTGAGTAATCAGCTTCATATTCTTAAACGTTTTTAATTGCGGCTGTTAGGGGCTCCGCAACAGTCTCAGGCAGCATGGGATTATTCCCGGCCACGAATCTCTTTGCCGTTTACAGGTTTCTCCCACGATGATCGCAAGCGAGTAACCATACTCCGCTTGCATCTCCGCTCGCGGGCCCCCTCTTTACAGTTATTCAGCAATTCCCGCGCGCACGAGTTATCCGTGTGTCACGACAAAGGCATTTGAACCGATCTATTGCAAGGTACGCACTCAGCAGTGCCGCTTTTTATAAGTGAGTAATATCACAAGATAATAGGTTTGATTGATTTGAGGCCGATCAGGGCGGATCGAAGCAAATGATTCCCTCATCAACTGGACCAACAGGAGTTATTAGGAGTTAGATGGTTTGAGAACGTCTGCTTGTGCTCGCAGGGACACACTGAAGCATTTGATGGCCAGTGAAGCATTTCAGCCGTTCATCCGGGTTTCCGGATGGACACAATTTAAACTCGGTTCGGACCCGCTTCCTTCAATTTTTCACGAACGAACCCGATAGGCCTTGAAATAACGAATGTCTTCTCACGTGACTGCCCACCTTTTAGCAGTTTGACTTCGGATTTGGAAACTCCAAGTGTTTTGGCAAGAAAATCGATGCACTCCCGGTTTGCCTCTCCTTCAACCGGGGGGGAGCTGATGCGTATTTTCAGCCTTTCGCGGAAAGTGCCGCACAACTCACTCTTCGAGGCCCTTGGTTGAATGTAAGCGCAAAGAAACGTTTCTCCCGCTTTCTCCGACAAATAAACGAAATCTTCAGGCGCCACTTTACATTCCAATCGGTTGCGGTTTCGCTGGTTAACCGGGCCTGCAACCTGTCACAGTTATTGACAGGCTGACTGGTAGAATATATACCGTAGTGGAAATAAAGTGTAGTTTCTGAGCAATTCGTGCGCGGGCGGCGTTAGCGCTCCCGCCATTAAAACCGTACAGCCCGTGAGGTATGCGATGAGAAGACCGCTGATTTTTTCCGTAATATTTTCCGTATCATTTGTCTTCCTGGCGTTTCTGGGGTCCGCTCAAGCTAAAGCGGCGGAGTTTTCAGCCGATATGGTCATAGTGCCCAAAGGCGATGAACCGATGAAAGGCAAAATTTTTGTAAAGGGCGACAAAGTCAGGCAGGAAACTACCGAAGAAGACGAGACTCAAGTCATGATCATCCGTCCCGATAAGAAGGTGACCTGGATGATCACGCCCGAAGAGAAGACATATATGGAAATGCCGTATCAGTCTACGGATAAGACATTTGAAGAATGGACGGCCGACAAAGAAAAGAATGCTAAATCTCTCGGAGAAGAAACCGTTTCCGGCATGCCCTGCAAGAAGTATGAAACCATAGAAGACGGGGAAAAGACCCTCTTTTGGATTTCCACGCAATTTCCGTTTCCGATCAAGATAGAAGATTCGGAAGTGACGATGGAGTACAAGAATATCAAGTTGGGGCCGATTGACGATACCCTCTTCGAACTGCCGGCGGGATACGAGAAAATGGCTATGCCGATAGTTCCGCCAAAGGAGTAGAGGGAAAAGCTATGGTTCTTTTGCCGGTTTTGGGCAAGTCGCAGTCTTACCAGGTAAACCCGTCAAAGATAATTGCTCTTGGCCTGAACTACCGCAGCCACATCGCGGAAAGCCATTCGGTCAAAGTCAGGGGGTTTACAGACGAGGTCCCGCTGGAACCCATCCTGTTCCCGAAGACCCCAAACGTACTCATCGGACCGGGCGAACCTATCGTGATACCCGCTTTCCTGCTGGAATACGGATTCACGGACCTTCGAACCGACTACGAAGCCGAGTTGGCGGTAATAATCGGGAAGAAGTGCAAGAATATAACGCCTAAGGAGGCATTTGAGCACGTTTTGGGCTATACGTGCATGAACGATGTTAGCCAGCGAAATATTCAGACCGGCGACCGTTCGGGGTGGTTTCGTGGAAAATCCCTGGACACCTTCGGACCCATTGGGCCGCAGATCGTTCTCCATGAAGACATCGGCGATCCTCAGAAACTGCGTCTTCAATGCCGGTTAAACGGCAGCACCGTTCAAGATGCCAACACCGCTCAGATGATTTTCCCGGTAGACAATCTAATATCGTTCATATCAAAGAATTTTTCTCTCATGCCCGGAGATATCATCGCAACCGGCACTCCGAGCGGAGTGGGACAAATCCGTCATGGAGACGTAGTGGAAATCGAAATAGAGAAGATCGGGGTTCTGAGCAATCCAGTGGTGGAAGAGTGGGCTGAATGATGGATGATGAGTGATGAATTAGAATCTCAGCATCCATCACCCTGCATTCATCATCTATTCCCCACCAAGTCGCAACTCGCTGCCGCCCTAACCATATTGTTAATCAGTCACACTCATCAGTCACACTCATCAGTCACACTCATCAGTCACACTCATCACTCATCACTCATCACTCATCATTCATCATTCTACTTACAACCCGGCAATTGGCTGAAAAAGTCGTTGCCTTTGTCATCGACGAGGATGAAAGCCGGGAAGTCTTCCACTTCGATCTTCCAGATAGCTTCCATACCCAGTTCGGGGTATTCCAGCACTTCGACTTTTTTGATGTTGTCCTGAGCCAGGATAGCAGCAGCCCCACCGATCGAACCAAGATAAAAGCCGCCGTGTTTTTTGCAAGCGTCGGTCACCTGTTTGGTACGGTTACCCTTGGCAATCATGACCAGAGAGCCGCCATAAGACTGGAACAGTTCCACATAGGAATCCATGCGCCCGGCGGTCGTAGGGCCGAATGAGCCGGAAGGCATCCCATCGGGGGTTTTGGCCGGGCCGGCGTAATAGATGGGATGATCTTTTAGATATTGAGGCAGCCCCTCGCCCCTGTCGATTCTTTCCTTCAGCCTGGCATGGGCAATATCTCTGCCAACGATTATCGTTCCGGTAAGCGAAAGCTGAGTCTGGACCGGGTACTTCGTCAATTCGCCAAGGATCTCCTTCATCGGCTTGTTAAGATCGACCTTCACAACGCCATGGTCATGTTTCCCACGATATTTTGCGGGTATGTATTTTTCCGGATGCGCATCGAGTTCCTCGATCCAGATGCCGTCCGCATTGATTTTAGCCTTGATGTTCCTGTCCGCAGAACACGAAACTCCCATCGCTACCGGGCACGATGCGCCGTGACGCGGGAGCCTGACGATTCTTACATCCAGCGCGAAGTGCTTTCCGCCGTACTGAGCTCCAAATCCGAGCTTATAGGATGCCTGCAGGAGTTTTTCCTCAAGTTCCACATCCCGGAACGCCCGGCCCCAATCGTTGCCGGAGGTGGGCAGGCCGTCGAGATATCCGGTGCTGGCAAGCTTCACCGTTTTCAAACAGGCCTCAGCCGACGTGCCGCCGATCACGAAGGCTACATGGTAGGGCGGACACGCCGCCGTACCGAGAGACTTCATCTTCTCGATCAGGAATTTTTCGAGGCTCGCCGGGTTCAAGAGAGCCTTCGTTTCCTGGTAGAGCATATTCTTGTTGGCTGAACCGCCGCCTTTGGCCACGAACAGGAACTTGTACTCCTCCCCTTCGGTTGCGTAGATGTCGATCTGAGCGGGGAGATTGCACCCGGAGTTTTCCTCTTCATACGTGGTCAGAGGGACCGTCTGAGAGTAGCGCAGATTTTCTTCCGTATAGGTCTTATAGACGCCCCTGGAAAGATACTCCTCGTCTCTTACCCCTGTCCAGACCTGCTGCCCCTTTTTGGCGACGATCGTGGCAGTCCCGGTATCCTGACAGAGAGGCAGGACGAACCTGGAGGATACTTCCGCATTCTGAAGCAGCGCGATGGCTACGCCACGGTCATTCGGAGAGGATTCCGGATCTTCAAGGATTGCAGCCCACTTTTCGAGCTGTTTGGGGCGAAGCAGAAAAGAAACATCACGCATTGCCTGATTTGCGAGGTATTCGAGTCCTTCGGGGTCCACCTTAAGAATCTGTTTCCCTTCAAAGTTTGCAACGGAAACATAACCTTTGGCCAGCAGTTTGTACTTCGTGTCCTCTTTTCCAAGGGGGAAAGGGTCCTGGTAACTGAATTCCGGCATTTTCGACTCCTTGTGCAGCAACAGGTTAAATGAATGCGTGTCAGTAAAAGAGATCATATTGAGGAAGATGAAAGAGTTCACGTATGAACATGCCGAGCGTATCCGGCAAATATCTTCCCCAGAGCTTTATCGGAACGCCATCAATCTCAGCCGAAGGACCGAGTCCCACGGCGAACAGATACTCGAGAAGAAATTCGACGTTGGTGGGAATGTATCCCTTGTAGGGTTTAAAGTCTCGCTGGGAGATTATCCTCTCCTCGTGGATGCTGTTTCCCAGCTCGGATTCCACCATTGCTTCCGGTGTCGACAGGATCAGCTCGACTTTGATTCGCGCCTCCGCGTTTTCCATGAGGGGTTCAATCCCCTTCTGCAACTCTGATGCAGAAATGCCGCGATTCACATACTTTTCCCAGCTTTTCGAATCCAGATATTTTCTGCAAACTTCTTCAGGGTCCCACGGAATATCAAGAACCAGGCTGGAAGCTTCGTAGCTTCCGTAGAAACTCTCCCGCTTCCCAACGCCTATAGAAGGATCGTTCCTGAGAGCTGCTTCGATCTTTGCCAGTTGTTCCTCAGTCCCCGGGATTTTGATCCCTCCCACATCGTCTATCGTAATCGAGGATCGGTCGAATCGGATGGCGCCATCCCGGAAGCTGTCGGCAATGCTTTCCTCAGCCTCGATAAATTCGCGCTCCATCTCCTCCAGTGGAGTGATCAACTGATCGAGCGGAATACCGGACTTTTCAGCGCGGGCGCCGGCCATTGCCATGGCTTTACCCTGAACAGTCTCAAAAATCCAGTTGGCAATCCGCCTATTGGCCTTTTCGGCGATTCTCTTAGGCCGTTTGATTCTGTATGTGGCAATGAGCCGGCCACCGTCATCGACGCAAAGGACCCCGTTGATAGGGGTTTCATAAAAGAAGTACTCAGGATTTTGCCGATAGCGTCCGAAAAGATATGCCACCCTTGGACTGATCTCGCCTGTCATGTGAGACATTGCGTTCCTGAGCTCTCCCTTGGACCGGATGCGCACCTTGCGAAAGTGCCCGGAAGGAAGCATACCCACAATTTGGCCGATCACCGTTTCGAGGGTCTCGCCCAGGACATAGCCGTCGCAGATAAATACCCGCGTAAGCACCATAGCGTCCGAAGGTTCGGACCTTCCACAAAGCCAGCGCTCTGCAATGCGCAGCAACTCTTCTCGATGAATGAAGGAAGTGAGGTACATTCTTATCGCTTCTTCTTGATCAGTGATTGTGAATGGAGTTCATCATAGCACGTTTTCGAAGAAAAGGGGCATGCCGGAGATGGAAGCCGAATGTTGGAACGGTTCGCGGCGCCTCGAGGCCTGTCGGCCTGTTCTTTTCAAATCCCGGATTTATCAGGAAACCTTGTAGATTTGGCGCAAAACCGCTATATATCAGCATCGTGCAAGTTGAGCGCTCATGCCTCCGGCTTTCTCCATAATCCTCCTCGCCTCTTTGCGGGCAAGACAGGCAAGCTTTCTCCATGGGGAGACGTTGATGGGTAAAATAACAGTAATTTTCCAACCGGAATCCACTCGCACCGAGGCAAATTCGGGGGACAAGCTGATCGATGTCGCATCCGGCGCGGGCATAGACATCAGTAATCTTTGCGGAGGCCAGGGCGTCTGCGGCAGATGCCGCGTCCAGGTTCAACGAGGCAGGATAAATCTGAGCAACAAGGTCATCGGCAAGTTGAGCCGCAAAGAAATGACACAGGGTTACACGCTTGCCTGCCAGGCAGAACTCGCAGAAGATGACGTAGAAGTTCGAATTCCACCTGAATCCCGAAGCGATATTCAAATCCAGATTTCTGATTACATCGTTTCCTTCGATGAACCGACCAGCGTACACGGCCCGGAATACGGTCCCGCGCCTATAATCAGGCCCCTGTGTGAGAAATATTATCTTGAACTGTCCCCACCGACGATAGACGACAGCCTTTCCGATCTGGACCGCGTTTACCGGGCGCTCAGGAAAAAAATCCCTGAATATCCCCACATTCAGGCGCATTTTTCATGCCTGTGGGGTCTGGCCGCACTACTGCGGGCAAATAAATGGGAAATAACGGCGACCGTCCATTTCCATGACACCGACTGCCCGATGATCCGTGAAATTGAAGGAGGCAATACCACATCGAGGAATAGGGGTATTGCTATTGACGTTGGAACCACCACTATCGCTGCTCAACTGGTCGATTTGCGCACTGGAACGATCCTTGCCATGCAGGCAAGCCATAATTCCCAGGCGCGGTATGGAGAAGATGTCATATCGCGAATGATTTTTGCCTGTGGCCAGGCCGGCATGGGACCCCTTACCGAGGCCGTAACTTTTACGATCAACGCCCTCATCGATTCTCTGCTCAGGAAAAACCATGTAAAGCAAAATGAAATCACTTGCCTCGTGGCTGCAGGCAATACGGTTATGACCCATTTGCTCCTCGGCCTCGATCCGTGCAACATCCGCATTGCTCCTTACATTCCCTCCGCCACGCGATTTCCCCACTTCCAGGCCGCAGAAGCAGGACTACAGGCCAATCCCAAGGCTCTCTTACATTGTATGCCCTGCGTCAGCAGCTATGTTGGGGGCGATATCACGGCAGGCGTTTACGCCTGCGGAATGCACGATCATCATGAAATCAGCGCCCTCATAGACGTGGGCACGAACGGAGAAATTGTAATCGGCAATAACGAATGGCTCGTATGCTGCTCATCTTCCGCAGGACCGGCGTTCGAAGGCGGAGGGATCAAATGCGGCATCAAGGCTATCGTAGGAGCTATTGAGAAGATTGCTATCGATGGGGATCGCGTTCATTACGAAACCATAGGAGGACAAAAACCCATAGGGGTTTGCGGGTCCGCAATTATCGACGGCATTGCAGAGCTTCTCTCCGCCGGCATAATAGACCAAAGCGGACGGTTCACTCTCCTGGAGCATCCAAGAGTGCGGATGATCGATGACGTTCCTGAATTCATTGTCGCCGATGCGGGAGAAACGGCCACAGGAGAGCCGATCGTTATCACCGAGGATGACATCAGCAATCTGATCAAGAGCAAGGGGGCAGTACTGGCGTCTGTGCGCGTGCTGCTCAAGACCCTGGACATGGATTTCACAGATCTTGAAAAAATCTATGTCGCGGGAGGCTTTGGCGCTCACCTCGATATCGAAAAGGCGATTTTTATCGGTCTTTTGCCCGATGTCCCGAAAGAGCGAATCCGTTTTATCGGAAACAGTTCCCTTGCCGGGGCCAGGCTTGCCCTTCTCTCCTCCCATGCTTTTCACAGGGCCGAAGAGATCGCAAACCGCATGACCTACATAGAATTGAGCGTGCATCCCGAATTCATGAACGAGTTTATAGCCGCTCTCTTTCTGCCTCATACGGACGTGGAGCTTTTCCCCACGGTCACGGAGTCTCTGAGGCAAAAGCGGAGCGGATTTAATGCAGCCCGAATGCCTTTGGACTCGGCAGTCGGCGATGACTAACCGGTGAGAGGTGTGATCAATGGCTATGACCGTTCTGCTTTGCCTGGTGCGTTTTTTGTTGTTCGTTTCGATAGGCGCTTCACTGGCAACCTACTTTCTTTTCTTGTATGAAAACGCAGGGAACGATCGATTTGGGCCGGATCGAGGCAAAAAACCTGGATTGATGGTCCTTTCCGGTTTATTTTCCTCTATCGTGAGCATTGTTCTTATATTTCTTTCCTTCCCTTTCGGCCTGTTTCGCCGCTTTTGGCAGCCCAAGGAGATCAGCGCCTCAGAACCCGTGATTATACTCACGCACGGACTTTATCATAATGCAAGCGCGTGGCTGCTTTTTAGGGGCTTTTTGCGAAAGGCCGGCTTCAAGAACGTTTTCGTAATGAATTACGGGAGTCTTTTTTCCTCTTTCGAGAATACTTTAAAAAAACTCGAAAGATTTGTCGCCGATGCAACAAAGGTGGTCCCGAACCAGCCTGTATACCTGATCGGCCACAGTCTAGGAGGGCTTTTGTCCAGGGTGTATGCGGAAAGAGCGCGGGACGGAGCCATCCCCGCTGCCGTAATTACGATCGCAAGCCCACACCAGGGATCCAAAGTCGCAGCTTTTGGTCTGGGGAAGCTGGCAAAAAGTCTGCTCTACCGTGGATGTCTTTTTACCGAACTTGAATGTGGGACGCCTCGACTGCCGTGCAGCGGGTTCGCCCTCATTTCACCAGTCGACAATATGGTGCTTCCGTACGAGGCCATGAAAGCTCCCTACCCGGGGTGGATCTACTATGAAACGGCCCCACTGAGCCACACTGCAATGATCTATTCAAAATCCATTGCGAAAAAGGTCATCGAAATCCTGCAGAGCAAAGAGATCTCGAAATGAATCCGTTTTTTTTTCAGATTTAATTGTTAGATTTGTGTTAAGAAAAACGCGGAAGTTCGCCGATACTAATATTTATGTGGCCTTCATAGAGTTGACATACAGTGCGCCCATAAGTTAATAAACGCGCAATTTTTATATCGAAGGAAAAGTGCTTTGGAATCGAGTGCCGCAGAATCTCCTCCTCTTGTGCAGGAATTCATTGTCGCCAATAGACTGGGAATCCATGCGCGGGTCGCTGCGCAAATAGTCAGAGTTGCCGGCGGGTTTCAATCGGACATACTGATCGCAAAGTGCGGGGTTACGGTTAGCGGCAAGAGCATCTTGGATCTAATGACCCTCATCTGCCCTCATGGAAGCAAAATCCTCATCTCCGCAAAAGGTCCGGACGCAGCCGAAGCCCTCAATGCCCTGGCTGCACTTTTTCAGGCTAAATTCGGCGAACCCTGAAGACTCTTCCATCAACCGCAAAAATGGACTAAGAAGAAGATAATTTAGGGCTTATCCTTTTTTTAGAAAGGCCTGATTATTGATGAGCAACCATTCCTCATTGACTATTAAGGGGATCGGGGCCGCGCCGGGAATCGCGATCGGGAAGGCGTACCTGATGGAACGGGGTCGAATCCCCGTTCCCCGTTACAGGCTTTTCGGCGATGAAGCCGTCAATGATGAGTGCAAGCGATTTGAAGATGCGGTCGCTAAAGCCGAATCGGATCTGGAGGCAATAAAAAAGAGTATTAAATCCGAATTCAGGGAACACGCGCGGCTGCTCGATGTGCAACTGATGATTCTGAGGGACCCGTCAATTTACGACGAATCCCTGCGCTATATCGAGAAGGAACGTTCGAACGCAGAGCGTGCAGTTACAAAGTCGCTCCGGAAAGTCAGAGAACTTTTCAGCGGTCTTAATGATGAATACGCGCGGAGCAGAATAGCCGACGTGAATGCGGCCGGAGACCGGGTCATTCAGATTCTGACGGGGCACAGCCATAGCAACCTCGGAGATATTCGCGGACAGGTCATCATTATAGCTCACGATCTTTCACCCGCCGACGCCATCCAGTTGCAGGTGGGGCGAACCATGGGCATAGTTACCGAAATCGGGGGAAGTACTTCCCATACTTCCATTGTTGCGCGCTCCCTCAACATCCCGGCTGTCGTAGGAGCCGAAGACGCGGTCCGTCTCATTTCGATGGGTGACATTCTCATCATCGACGGTGGGACAGGAACAATAATAATCGATCCCGGCGAGAGCGATTTACGCTTCTATTACGAACGTCAGGAAGAATTAGAAGCGTATGTCAAACAGATCACCAGGCATGCTCATTTGCCCGCAGAAACCCGTGACGGCCACAGGGTCGGTGCTGAGGCGAATATCGAGGTCCTCGAAGAAGTCGTATCTGCCAAAGACAATGGCGCCGAAGCCATAGGCCTTTACAGGACGGAATTCTTTTTCATGAACCGGCTGGAATTCCCGGATGAGGAGGGTCTGTACAGAGATTACCGGGATTTATCCGAGCTGATGGCGCCTTGCCCGGTCACGATCCGAACCCTCGACCTTGGGGCCGACAAACTCAGCTCCTGGTTTCCAAGACTCGATGAGACAAACCCCGCGCTTGGACTACGCTCCATACGCCTTTGCCTGCACTACAAGGAATTGTTCAAAAACCAACTCCGGGCTATTCTGCGAGCCAGCGCAATCGCCGGCAACATCAGGCTGATGTTGCCCATGGTCTCGGGCGTCGGAGAAATGTTTCAGATCAAACGCATTATAAAAGAGGTCCAGGAGGAGCTGTCCCTAAAACGAATCCCTTTCGATCAAAATATGTCCTTGGGAGTAATGATAGAAGTCCCCTCCGCCGTCGCCGTAGCGGATCTGCTGGCGCCCGAGGTGGATTTTTTCAGCATCGGCACCAATGACCTAATCCAGTACACCATTGGAATTGACCGGTCAAACGAACACGTTGCCTATCTTTATGAACCGCTCCATCCCGGCGTTCTCAGGTTCATAAAACAGACGGTGAATGCCGCCCACGAAGCCGGAATCCCTGTCTCACTCTGCGGAGAGATGGCCGGAGAGCCAATGTACGTTCCGATCCTGCTCGGCCTAAAAATCGATTCTTTCAGCATGAACCCGGCTTCCCTGCCTCGCGTCAAAAACCTTATCAGGCGCTCCTCGATGAAGGAATGTTGCCGGTTTGCAAACAAAGTGCTCCGGATGAGGACGGCAGAGGAGATAAACCAGTCAGTGAGAAAAATGGTTATGAAAAAGTTCCCGGAAGAATTCCGGGTATTCGAAGCGAACTATCACGGGGACGCAGCCGCCCCTGCACGACAGCCTGCGGGCATTCAGGAATAAGGTCCGGTGAGCCGGTTTTATTTGCCCCGGCATCAAAGAAGCCGCCTGCCTGTTTCCCAAAGCGGCAAAAGGTTATAATATAGGCTTGGGAAGGAGTCCCTTTCGAGTATATGTCCAAGGCCAACAGCCCTACAGAAAAAATCAAAATAATCAGCCAGAACAAGAAAGCTTTTCACGACTTCGAAATAGGTGAAAAATTCGAGGCCGGGATGGTTCTGCTCGGTACCGAGGTGAAATCGCTTCGTGAGGGACGCGCCAACCTGAAAGACAGCTATGCCAGGGTCAAGCGCAACGAGGTATTTATTTTTGGCCTGCACATCAGCGCATATACTCACGCTTCCTTCGATAATCACGAACCTGAACGGGTGCGAAAGCTTCTGCTTCACAGATCTGAAATAAAAAGACTGCTGGGGAAAACTCAGGAACGCGGGTTCTCGCTGGTTCCCCTTAAAATTTATTTCAAAGATGGAAAGGCAAAAATAGAAATCGCTCTTGCTAGAGGCAAGAAAGAATACGACAAGCGGGAAAGCCTGAAGAGGAAGGAAGAGACCCGCGAGATGGAGCGCTTGCGAAAACGCAACATATCCTGACCATCGGGTTGCGGGTAATAAAAAGCCGATGTTTTGCTTTGCTGTCACTCACTCGCGTACTATATCGAAAATCGTAACCTCAGGAGGGGCGAGAACGCGTATCGGCGGCCCCCATGTACCGGAGCCTCTGCTTGTGTAGAGGATGGACCCTTTCGAAAGGTAATAGGGCCCGTTCTGAAGGGGGTAGAGGAGCCCTGCAAAATACCGGAACGGGAATAACTGACCATAATGCGTGTGCCCGGACAACTGCAGATCGAAAAGGCCGAGACTGCCGGCGGCCGGGTCCGGCCTGTGTTTTAGAAATAGTGTAAAGAGGCCGTTTTGAGCCTTTGCAAGGATGGCCTTTTCATCCTCCGGCACTCCGGCCGCCGGATCGTCAACTCCAACGATGTTCAAAATATTGTCCACCGTTTTCACCTCGCCGCTCAACACAGTGAAGCCGAAAGCTCTTTCTGCTTCAAGCGACTCAGCCAGCCCGGCGTAAACTTCGTGATTGCCCGTTATGGCATACATTCCGAGTCGAGGCCGCAATCTTCCGAATAGAGCTGGAAGAGCCTCAATGCTTTTCATATCTCCGTCGACGAGATCGCCTGTGCTTACGAGAATGTCCGGGTTCTCGTCCTCAACCTTGTGCAGGATGTCGGCCAGACGTTCTTCTCTAACCAGCAACCCCAGATGCACGTCAGAGATTTGTGCTATTCTCAACCGGTCTGTTCCCACAGGGAGTTTGGCCGTTTTTACAACGACTCTTTCCACCCGCAGGGACCGGGCCTCAAAATACCCGTAGACGTTTATGACAAAGGCTGCAGCAAGGACGCAGAAGGCCGCTGTCGATCCGGTGAAGGTCGGCAGACGGGACCCGGCGATAAGGTTTACCCCCCCGCAAACGATTCCGGCAGCGCCTATCAGCAAAAACCCCCAGAAAGAATAAAAGAGAAATCCCAGCCAGCTATATCCCAGAAGAGCACTTATTCGCGCCATTACGTAGTGGTCGGCCCTTTCGAGCAATCGAGTAACGATCGGCGCAAAAACCATGAGGGTCATGAACGCAATCAACGCCAGACGGACGGGCAACTTTGCAGGCAAGAGGACCTTGACGCGAGAATAAACGAACGCGTGCAGGAGCGAATAGACTGATAAAAAAGCTATAAGGAATCGGATCATCTGTGCCCGGGTGGTGCAAACTTACGGTTTATCCCAACGGCGCTTTCTGCGTATTTTCTGTGGAAGTCTTGCATTTACACCGAATCAACTGGTGCTGCAACTCGAAAAATCTCCTCAATCGAGGTAAGTCCGGAACAAACCTTGAGCGCGCCGGCTATATGAAGCGGCAACATTCCCTCTTTTATAGCCTGTTCCCTGATCTTCGATAGATCGGAATCAGTCCTTATCAGACTTCGGATGGTTGGGCTCATTGCGAGCATTTCGTAGATACCTACTCGCCCATGGTAGCCGGTTCCTCTGCACTCGAGGCAACCAACCGGCCGAAAGATGGAACCGGTTTGTTTGATTTCCCAGGGACTGATCAATGACTGCCAAAGCTCCGCATCCACTTTGCTTTCTTGTCGACAACTGGGACAGAGGGTCCTGCACAGTCTCTGGGCGACTACTCCCAGAAGAGTGGCCCTCAATAGATAGTGCGGAACCCCGATATCCATTAGCCTTATAATGGCTGAGGGAGCGTCATTCGTGTGGAGGGTCGAGAAAACCAGATGGCCGGTCAAGGCTGCCTGAATGGCCATTTCCGCCGTTTCCAGGTCCCGTATTTCCCCAACCATTATGATGTCGGGGTCCTGCCGAAGAAAGGTTCGGAGACCGCTGGCAAAATCCAGCCCGATCGCGCCGTGCACCTGCATCTGGTTGAACCTGGGCTCAACCATCTCGATCGGATCTTCGATCGTGCATACGTTTACTTCCGGTTTGGCAAGGTATTTCAAGGTTGAGTAGAGCGTGGTCGTCTTTCCGGATCCGGTCGGCCCGGTAACGAGAACAATACCATACGGAGAGCCTACCATTTTTTTCCATTGCCCAAGTTCGCGATCTGAAAATCCCAGTTCCTCGAAGCTCCGCACCGTTACTTCCGGGTCGAAAACCCGCATTACCAATTTTTCACCAAAAACTGAGGGCATGCTGGAAAGCCGCAGTTCGATCTCTCCACCTGTGTGACCTTTTGTCTTAATGCGGCCGTCCTGCGGACGCCTTTTCTCCGTAAGGTCCATTCTGCCGAGCACTTTCAAGCGGCTGATTACAGCGCTCATTACCACCGTCGGCAACTGGTAGACCGGGTGAAGCACCCCGTCGATCCGGAAACGCACATCACTGTTGTCCCGTCGCGGTTCAAGATGGATATCGCTGGCCCTCTGATCGAACGCATACTGAAGAAGCCAATCCACGATGTTGACCACATAACGGTCATTTGCGTCCAGTTTGCCGGCGCGTCCGAGTTCCAGCATCTGCTCGAGATTCATGCTCCCACCCAGACGAGCGCCGTCAGACTTGCCGAAAGCCCTCTGCACGGAGTCGTTAAGGGTGTAGAATTCAATAAGATATCTGATTATGTCATTCGGGTTGGCAAGTACTACGCAAATCTTCTTCCTAAGAATACGCTCCAGTTCCTCTTTCCACTCGCTGTCTAAAGGATCCGCTGTGGCAATAACTATCTTATCTTCCGTCACTTCAACGGGCAGGATTTTATATCGCGATGCGTAGGCATATGAGACAAGGCTCGTAACGGCCCTGACATCCACTTTCAGTGGATCGATCCTCATGTAATCCAGGCCGCTTCTTCTAGCCAGCCAGGCTACCAGAAATTCCATTGAAATTGCTTCGTGGGGCGGTGTGGCTCTGCTTAGTCTGGCTTCGGCTATGGCTGTCAGCGGATGCTCGGTTAAAGCGGTTTCTTTCGGCCTCGGCCTGTCTAAAATTTTTTTCGCGTCTTTTTGGGTAAGGACTGCGTCCATAACCAGATTGCGTAGAATGTTCTCGAGGCTCAATTCACTAAACCCTCGAGCGCTCCTCTTTGTCTTTGTCTCCGTTGTCACCATGTCTCTCCCCGCGCGCCTCCGAACAATATTATACCTCGAAGGGCATCATCCTCATCGCCTTTTGCATGTTAATCGGCAAATCTGAAAAAAACTCGTCCGTTTTTCTTTAAACCGGTAGACATTAAGGGGCGAAAATCCAGAGGACCGCCCCGAGAAGAGGCCGTGCGGTAAAAGGTCCTTGGCTTGCAGTCCACACCGGGGCTGCAATTCTGATCGAAGGAGACACGGGGGGTCTACGTCTAATTAGTGTCCATCCGGAAACCCCGGATTAGACACTATAAGTTTTCGATTCGGAGAGGAGGCATTTTTCGTCCTGGCAAGGAAATCAAGGGGTTGCGCGGAGGCGTACCTATCTACGCCGCACAAGAAACCCCGCAGATTGACGCAGCAAGGGCGGAAAAGGACCCTTTCCGGACGGAAACTAATTATCGAAGCCGAACCCGTTTATAAGCTTCTCATAGAGATTTTTGCCCAGAAAACTCCGGAGCTTTCTGGTCTGCTCGCACCTGGATTCATATTCGAGCCAAAAATCATCAAATTTGTCCGTTCTTGAATCCGAACGGGAGAAAATCTCATTGAACTCATCCTGCCTGGCGTAATAATCCTTGAACATCTCGCAGCCGGAGGCATCCAGAATAAGCATGAACAGCACATCGGATGGTGTGAGGGCACCCTCTTCGGGAGGGACAGCGACAAAGACGTTTATTTCTCTCCCGGGCCGGCGAATCTTGCATCTATAACGGTCCAGACGCGTCTCTGGATGAATGTGGCCGGATTTGTCCGGATTCACCTTCATCAACTGCATTGAGATGCGATACTGGTTCATAAAAGTCTGAATCAGGGCGCTTTGCATATTGTCCTCCGGAAAACCATGATTTCAGAATATTTACTCGCCCGTTGTTTGAAAGCGAATGACACGAACAGTATTCATGTTGACGAATACAACGGTCGGAAGAGAATATATATGGGGTGAACGAAGTATTTACTCGAATAAAATATGTATTTTCATAGTGGCAATAGAGTAGTCAAAGTCCAGCAACTCCCGGGCGAGCACACGCTCTGGCCGGAAACTCTGTCTTTTAAGGAGTTACTCTTTGCTTATTTTTTCCGGTGTAGACCGTCCGATAGGTACCGCCACGCCTCTGGTCATGGACAGATCAGGGATAGCGTCGGGATTGTCCCCGGCCTCCGGTCTCCACTACCAGCCGGCGTCAAAAGGCCTGCCCGATACTGAAATGGAACTGATAGGGCGCAAACGGATGGTTCTCCGGGGGGTTTAGCTCATACCCCACATCAAACCTGAGCGGACCCACTATCGTGAGATAGCGCAGTCCGACTCCGGCTGTGTATCGCGTGTCCGCCCAGGAAATATCGCCTATCGTAGGCGCAATATTCCCAAAATCGGAAAAAACGGCTCCTTCCAGAGGCAACCTTATCGGGAATCTCCATTCGAGGCTGCCTTCCAGTTGCTCCATGCCTCCGATCGGGTTTCCACCCGAGTCAAGCGGTCCGAGCTTCTGGTATGGGTAGCCTCTTACGCTGTCGGTGCCCCCTTCGAAAAACCGCTTAAAAATCGGGACCTCAGAAGTAGTTTCGAGGGGCTCGATTGCGCCGTATTTCAGCTTCGCGGCCAATGAGCCAAAGTTCAATACGGGCAAGTATCCCCTGCCCTCCACAGTGAATTTAAAATAATCCACGTGGGAGCCGAGTAATGAACTGGCCCATTCCATATTCTGCAGAACGCGCCAACCCTTTGTGGGGTCCAGCACCGAATCGACACTGTCCCAAGTGTTCCCGGCTATGAGCGAGGATACATAGTATGCCTGGTGCTCCTGGTCCGTCGGACTTGGAGGGATCTCCACATTGCCCAGATAATTGGATTCGAAATTGTATCCCACATAGGACACCAGTCCATCGAGCCATTTGTACTCGTACTTTGGCCGAATGTATTCTTTAAGGTTTTCGAAGGACACCTGACTCTCCCGCATGATGCCGCCGTCTACAACTAGAGAGCCCTTCGTGTCCATAAAATAGGGCTGTATGAATCTCCCTTCGAGCATTTGCACAATGGCGCTTGCCTTGACGTTGATCTGAAAACGCCTGCCGTCGCCCAAAAAATCCCTGATCTCGTACTGCGCCTGTCCCCGAAGCTGGTCCTCTGTGCCATAGCCAACTCCAAGTCGAACGGTTTGCTTTTTTCCTTCTTTGACGAGGATACGGACCGGCAGCACCGTTGTTTCATTTTCAAGGTCCTCCACTGAGATATCTACGAACTGGAAAAGCTCTAAAGCGAACAAACGCTGCCGGGCTGCTTCGATCTTGGAGGCGTCGAATCGCTCGCCCTTGTGAAACCTGACCTCTCGCATAATTACATGGCTGGCAACCGATTCATTGCCTTCCACACGAATAGCCCCGAAGCTACAAACAGGACCAACCTCAATCTCGACCAAGACCTTCCCGAGGTTGGACGCTTTATCCAGCCGGGCGCGCATATCCACCTTTGCCTTCGGATAACCACGATCGGCCAGATAAACCCTTGTAACTTTTTCGATGTCCTTATATTCGGGTGTGGTAAATCTTTTTCCAGCCTTAATGGGAAGAACTTTCACGATCTGCTTGCGCCACTTTTCCGGAGACGGGCCGTCGATTTTCAGATTGAGTTCTGAAACCATCATCGGAGGCCCTTCCTCCAAGCGTATGACCATCCTGACATTATTACCAACCAGGGGTTCGATCTCATGAGATATAACCCGCATATGATAGAATCCCTGGCTAAGGTAGAACCGCGGAATCCTTTCCAGGTCCTCCGAAAAGATCTTCTCGTCGAATGGGGCCTTGAAAAACCAACGGAACTTTCTCTCTTTTGTGCTGAGGATCTTTTTTAGCTCCTTTGAGGGGATAATTTTATTTCCTTCGAAACGGATCTCTCGCACCTGGAGTTGAGGTTTTTGTTTGTTCTCGGGCGCTTGCGATAGATCGCCTTCAGCGCCAAGTGCACAGGCTGCCCAAAGAAGCGGGAGAAGAATCAGTAGAATGGCTGGAAACTTGTGATCCAAAACTCTTCCTGGCTGAGCCTGCGGCTTGGAAGATGAAAAACACCGGAGTGCAGGTACGGATCGGAATATCATTAAAAGGTTTCAATTCCGAATGCCGACTCGAAATCACTGTCCACCCCGGGCAAAGCGCGAAGCATGCCTTCGTGTTTACTACATCTGCTGCAATTTCTTCTCAGCGGCCTGAGCCTGGGCAGTACCGGGAAATTTTTCCACAAGCCGCGTGTAGATGATACGAGCCATTGTACTTTCGCCCATCTGCTGCCATCCCATTGCCTGCTTGAGAAGGGCGGCGGCGGTTTTACCCCCTTTCGGGTATTTGTCTACCACCTGTTGGTATGCTTTAATAGCTTCCTCATAGTGCTTTTCCGAAAAGTAGCACTCACCGATGTTATACAAAGCACTTTCTTCCAAATTGGATTTAGGAAATTCCGAGACAAATCCTTGAAACTCTTTTCTCGCAGCTTCATATTTCTTTTGCTGTAACAGGTGGACAGCTTTCTCAAATCCCTCCTGTTCGGCGTTTTTGACCTGAACCTCCGGATTGGACGCCGGGACTCCGGTTCGTGGAGGAGTCACGGCAGCAGGCGGTGCTGAAGGCACAGCGGCCTGCGGCTGTAGTCGCGATGCCGGCGGTTCTTCCGTCACGACGGCTCCAGGAGGAGGCATCGAGGGTTGCGGCGCCGGCGCTTGGGCGGCGGAAGCCTGCGCGCGCTGGAGCTGATCGAGTTTATGCTCCAGTTGTTCGATCCTGCCGTTCAGTGTCCTCATCTGCGTTTGCAGCTCTTCCATCCGCGCGTAAAGGTCTCCGCTTTTCCGCGATGTTCCTTCGGTGCTTTGAAGGCGCGCCTCGATTGCAGCCTGCCGCTGGTTCAGAATAGACAGGTTTTCCTGAATGGTAGTGGTTTCCGACGTCGACGCGCACCCCGCAAGCAGTCCTGCAAAGAAAACCGCCACGCAATACCGCAACAACCTATTCTCGATTCCACCCGACATAGATTCCCTTTCCTCGTATGTACCGAAAACCGGATCTGCTCTTCAAAAAGCCAAAAAACCGGCCCTCATGATACATCATGAAGACCGGTCTTTTAAATACCCAACAAAAGGCAAAAGGAACATTTAATAATTCAAAGCAAAATGATCGCGCCTGTTCTTCGCATAAGAGGCCTCATCATGCCCAACCGCGATAGGGCGTTCCTTGCCATAGCTGACGGTAGTAAGCTTCAGGTTTGAAGAGTTAGAATGGGCTATATATTCTTGTGCCGCATGCGCACGCCTTTCCCCCAGTGCAATGTTGTACTCGGTTGTTCCCCTCTCGTCGCAGTGGCCTTCGATAGTCACAGCCACTTTGGGGTATCTTTTCAGGAAGGCGATTTTTTCATCGAGAACCTTTTTTGCAGGTTCTGTAAGGGTATAAGCGTCGTAGTCGAAGTAGACATCCTGGTTTTCGAAGGCTTTAGCTTTGTCCAGAAACTCTCTTTTTTCAGCTTCCGAGTTGATGCCAAGCTCCCTCCATCTCGCCTCATCCGTCATCGGTCCCCCGGCGGGAGCACCGTACTCCTGCCCCGCAGCGCCGTAGGCGGGTGGTGGAGGAACGTTTTTCTTCGCACACCCACCCATTGCGGCTATAAATGCAAACATCGTCAAGACGAGAAAAATACTCTGTTTATTTTTCATTCCTTTCTCCCTCCTACGATTCGGCTCACTGGCGATTCCTTCTCGGTGACCAATCAGGCAACTCCTGTGCCCCGGCCTGCCGCGTAAGCTGCCAGTCCCCAGTCCCATTCGAATACATTATCCGAATTGCGGACCCCCCCTGCTTGGTTGAGCTGTAAGCAATATTCCGGCCGTCAGGCGACCAGCGCGGACCTTCATTCCTGCCTCCGTTTGTCAGCGCATGATTATCACCGCCGTCCGGGCGAATGATGAAGATGTTGAATTCGCCTCCCTCCCTTCCGCTATAGGCAATCCAGTCGCCCTTGGGTGACCAGGATGGAGACACATTATAATTGCCGCTGAATGTAAGTCGTTTTTTTTGGCCGGTCGCAACATCAAAAATGTATATCTGGGGGTTGCCGGATTCATTGGAAACGAAGGCGAACTTTTGGCCATCCGGCGACCAGGATGGAGATACACTGATCGAAGACCCAAAACCTACCCCGAATTTCCGTACGACCTGTCCCGGCGGGCTTACCAGATAAATATCCTGGGATCCATCCTTGCTCAAAGCAACAGCCAGCTCATTTCTTCCCGGTCTCCATGCCGGAGCGATGTTCATCCCCGGAAAACCGCTGATCAGGTATCTGGAGTTGTTCGACACGTTTTCACCATAAACTTTGGGCGCACCGTCCTTATAGCTCACAAAGGCGAGCTGGCTCTGGTCGGGGCTCCATGACGGAGAAAGCGCGATGCTGTTGTCCCTGGTTAACTGCACCGGATTGTAGCCGTCAAAATCGCAGTAGAAAATCTCCTTGGCGCTTCCAACGCTCTGGACGTACGCAATCTTCGTATCGAACACCCCACGCTCCCCTGTCACCATCATCATGATATCGTCTGCAAAGGCATGCACCATCTGACGCCAGGCCCGCAATTCGCCGGCATAGCTCTTAGGCGTCCCCACCATTTTCATGCCCGCAACATCGAAGAGCCGGCCGTCCAATCTGATTGAATTCCCCTGGATCTGGTAAGAGCAGCGAGCCAGAAAAGCCGCCCCCTGACGCCTCCAATCCTCGAACTTGATCTCGGAAGTTTCAAGCCCCATCACCTGAGGATCTTCCAGAAACCCCTTCCGGTCCAGGGGCCGGAAAACGCCCGAGATATTGAGATCGTTTGAGAGCACGTCGCTCATCTCCCGGGCCAGGTGGGTTTGCTCAGGGTTCATGTATTTGAAATCCGGCACGGCGATTGGAACTTTCTGGATGCCTGACGGGCTAATTGGGGGTAACTCAACCACGGATAATGCAGTTTCAGAACCGAGCAAAATTAAAGTCAGAAACAATGCAGAAAAAGTTCCGGCAATCTTAAAAATGCTCCGTTGACTCATGACTATGGACCAAATACCTTTCTATTTACGATACACCCCGAGAGTTGAATTTTAGGGTGAAGTCCTGTTGCTGACGCTCCAGGGCCGGAGGCATCGCGGGTATATTTGCATTTTGAATTGCTCGCACCGCTGCAGCGTCGAGGATACTGTTTCCCGAAGATTTCTCGATCTGGAAGTTTACTACCTTCCCATTCCTGTTCACCACGAAAAAGATCTTCGCCTCCAAACTTGCAGAGCTCTGATCGGGAAGTTTGTATTCCTGTCTTATCGCTTCTGTAACTCTTGAGTAATAAAACTGCGCGGCGGCAGTTATAGTTCCGCTTCCGTCAGGAGACCCGAAGACGCTGCCCTGCGTCGCACCTTTGGCCCCCCCTTCAGCCACGCCGGTCGGCGTCCCGCGAGCCACTTTTTCACTCCCCGGCTGGTTCTTAGCCGGAGCCGGAGTCGCCGGAGATCTAGGCTGAGGCTCCGCCTGCCCCGCCGATGCCGGCGAGGTGTGCGGAATTGCTTTCGGTTTGGCGATCAGCTTATCCAGGTTCTTTTCGATATCTTCAAGGCTATTCGTCTTTTCGGGCGCAACGGGAACCTCTTTGGGTTCGATCTTCTTTATCTGAATTTCCGGTTTTCTCACCGCCTCATCGACTGCCAGGCGCTTTATCGGCACAGCAGGCTCTGATTTTCGAATCGCCTTGCCCGAATTCGCCACGTTCTCGGAAACGACCGCTTCCTCAGCAGCTTTGGGGTGGCCCTTGAGCTCCGACGAGCCAACTCCCAGATCTTTCAGGGACACCAGATTAACCGTGCAGAAAGGGGACTTCAAAGATTTATGCGGCATCACCAAAGTCCATATAAAAGCGGAGCTGAAAACCAGCACATGGATAAGAAGCGAGGCTCCGAGCCCGGTCACCAAGTCCTTTCTGGGAATTCTCTTATCACCAAATGTCAGGGATTCCATTCATGTCCCCTTTCACCGGCAGCCATACGGTAAACGACTATGAAGGGAAATCAAATCTTGCCCTTACCCTTTTGTTTAGACTTGTGAGAAGGACTCGACGCAGGCTCGGTCACCATCCCTATCTGATCAATTCCAGCCCCTCTTATCAGTCCCATAACCTCCATGACATACCCATATGGAATTGTTTCGTCGGCTCGTAGAAAAACTCCCTTGTGATCTTGCCGGTTCTCAGTAATGCCCACGAGCTTGGATTCCAGTTCGTCCGACTCCACCAGATTGTCGTTGATATAGATTTTTCGGTCCTGGGTAATCGAGACGACCAGCCGTTCTTCATCAGAGGGGATGGCCGGCGCTGAACTCTCAGGCAGCTTCACATCAACTCCCTGCGTCATCATTGGCGCAGTTACCATGAATATGATGAGCAAAACAAGCATTACGTCGACAAGCGGCGTAACGTTAATTTCTGAAACCATTCCTTTGGAGTTCCCGTTGGCTTGCATCAGCCTCTATCCTTTGTTTTTCAGTCCTGCAAAGCAAACCTTTGTTCCGGCGGCGCGCTCGCCGCACTTTCTTCCTGCCTGCCCTTGCGGATCAGGTCGCGTTTGAGCATATTAAGATAATCGGAGGAAAAATGGCTCATCTCGTTTTCGATTCCCCTGATTTTAGTGGCAAAGTGATTGTAGGCGACAACCGCTGGAATCGCCGCCCCCAAACCGATGGCAGTGGCAACAAGCGCCTCGGAAATTCCCGGGGCCACTACGGCCAGGTTGGCGGCGCCCTTGATTCCGATTTGCTGAAAACTCGTCATGATGCCCCAGACCGTTCCAAACAAACCGATAAACGGGGCGGTGCTGCCGGTTGTGGCAAGCAGAGGCAGATAGCGCTCCAATCTTTGCCGCTCCGAAGTCATTCCGCCCTGAATAGCCCGCTCCACGTTCTCCAGCAGGATTTCAGGGTTTGCAGACAGCTCCAGCAGGTTCCTTGTTTCCAGCGATTTCCCGAGCCTGCTCAATTCCGCATAACCTACCCGGAAAATTTGTGCCAGATGGCTGTCATCCAGTTTTTCGCTGTCCCGGTATAGCGCAGAGTAGTTCTTACGCTGTCTGAAAAGGGATATGAATTCGCCCGACTCCCGGTTTGCCCGGCGGATCAGGCGGATTTTGAGCACTATGACGCACCAGCACCCAACGGAAAGCGCCATAAGGATCAATAGCACGAATTTTACCATCGGTCCTGCATTGAAGATCATATCCATCACGCTGTCCGCCGATCTCTGATAAGGCGGGGCGAGATCGGTAGCTGCATATGCCGTTGCCGACAAGAACTGAATAAACATCAATTTGTAACCTCTGAATTCATCGATCTGACAATTTCCATAATTTTCCTGAAAGCCACTGCGGCTGACTCCATAACGTGTAATTCCGTTACAAACCCGGATAGTTCTGAGGCAACCGGATTTATTTCCAGAACATGCGCCCCCCTCCCCTTTGCAATCAGCGGAAGCTGAGAGGCAGGAGCAACGCTTGCCGAAGTCCCGACAACAAGCATCAGATCGCACTTCTCCGCCGCTTCGAATGCCAGCGAGTAAGCTTCCGGAGGAATTGCCTCCCCGAAAAGGACAATGTCTGGCCGGATTGGTCCTCCGCACGAGCATCTAGGCGGAAGGCTCACCAGTGATACATCCTCTCTAAGAAAAGATTTCTCACAACGCTCGCAGTGCATTGTTCGGAAGCTTCCATGAAATTCGACGACATTGGAACTGCCCCCCCTTTGGTGGAGGCTGTCCACATTCTGAGTAATAATCATCTTCATGATACCGAGCTTCTCGAGATCTCCCAGCGCAACGTGCGCGTCGTTGGGATTGACTCCTTCCACAAGAGCGTCCATCTCCACAAGCATTTTCCATACCTTCGCAGGATTGCCGCGGAAAGAATCTATGTGCCCGTATTCAAATAGGTCGTATTTGCTCCATAATCCGTTCCTGCCCCTGAAATCAGGTATTCCGCTCTCTACCGAAATCCCGGCGCCGGTCAGGGCTACAGCATACCGGCTATGCAAAAGCATCTTGGACAATTCTTGGTATTTTTCCATATTTCACCAGAATAATTAAGTTTTTTGACTCTAAACGGCGCGTTATCGTAATTCTCCCGGAAATACTTGTCAAGACTTTAAGCGGAGCTCAAATCCTGCCTCAAAACGAGATAAAATGCCGATTCATGAAGAAGGCCTCCCGTACCCGCCCAGCGCGCATGATCGACCCCGCCGGCGCTATAGGCCATCCAGCTTCGCGAGATAGGATGAGATGGGAGGACCTGCCTGCGGCGCTATCATCGACAGATCAGGATAGCGTCGACATCCTACCCATGCCGCCACCGAAGGTAGCGGCAAATCTGGCCGGCGGTCCCACCGCCCCGCCACCGAAGGTAGCGGCGAATCTGGCTGGCGGTCCCACCGCCTGCCCGCTTCCCGAAAATCCACTACCTGTAAATTTTGAGCGCCTGCCCGATTCGAATCTTATTCCCTGCAATATTGTTCCAACTACAAATCTGCTGCCTGGTTGAACTGTACTTCCGGGCAATCGAATCGAGCGTTTCACCCCGCGAAACCTTGTGCACGAGAACGCTCGGCTTAAACGTGGATTTCCAAACTTCTACCACTTTTTCGAATCGCTTTCCCCTGCCCTCGGGCACGCGTATCGTAAGATCCCCCTTCGGGATCACGTCCGAAACCAGGCAGGGATTAAGCACCTTCAGTTCGCGGTACGTCACCCCGGCGGACTCGGCTGCCACCGAGATCGGCAACGGCCCGGGAAGCTGGACTTTCACCCTTTCGAAAATTATCGGTTGATAGCCCGCCCCGTTGGGAAGGTGATAGCCGTACTTCTCAGGGCTTTCCAAAACCTCCTTTATGGCCAGAATCCTGAAAACGTAGCGCTCGGTTTCCTGGGGTAGTTTGAGAGAATAATAGCTGTTGACCTTTTGTCTTCCGATTTCAACCTGAATACGCCGCTCACCGCAATTAAAAGCGGCAATGGCAAGAGTCCAGTTCTGAAACACATCGTGCAAGTCCTTCAGATACCCTATTGCAGCGTTGGCAGATCTCTCGAAGTCATAGCGCTCATCAATGGCTTCGGACTCCTTTATCCCGTAGCAAGCCGCCGTGTTCGCCATAAATTGCCAGGGGCCTGCGGCACCCGCGTGTGAAACGGCCGAAGAGATCAGATCGCTTTCAGCAACAGCCACATATTTCAGATCGTCCGGAAGCCCCCTTGACGCGAGTTGCTTTTCGATCCACGGGAAATAGCGCTCTGTCCTTTTCAGCCAGAGGTAAACCTGCGCATGGCTTTGTGTAACGATTGTAAACTCACGGTCGAACCTTTCGCGAACGTCGGCAGACCCGAGGGGCACCGCCTCTGAGCAAAGCTCGGCCTTCTCCGGAAGCCCAAAGCAGGGCACAAACCAAGTCACGGCGGGCGGCCTCGAATCGACTCCGCTCCACCCTCCCGTCCCGTAGAGCCCCAGCATCAGAATTAAAACCAGTACCAGAATCCCGAACCTGCATTTTTTTTCAAGCGGCATTGTAAAACTCCTGCCTAAATATCATAAAAATGTCGACATAACGCAAAAACACCGAACGCTTGGTGTCGCGATATCACAGATCGAAAATGAGAATCAGGTAGTCGGTGATTTTGCTCAAAAATTGTATTATCTTGTGTCCATCCGGAATTAACCGGGGCGAATTCCACACCCCGCGAGCTTTCCGTTCGGAAAGGAATGTTTTTTCGTCCCGGCAAAGATTGAGCTTGCCCTGAACCTGCCGAACGGAGATACTCTTCTCTTGCCCTAAAGGACGGCAGGGGCGATTTTAGCCCGGAGGCGCACATAATCCGGACCTAAACTATCTTGTTATCCGATTGCGATATCCAGTTTAATTCAAACCCGCAAAGAAGAAAATATGGAGAAATATCTGCTCCACGCCGGACAGCTCAAGCAACTTGTGGAGAAGGCGATCGATCTTTTCCTCGAATACCAGTACAAACGCGGCTATGACGAGCCCTTGGCCAAGTCCACTGCCGTAATGGACGTCATCGGCTCTCTCAGAAAAGTTCGCCAGAACAGTGTCGGCTCCAAGTCTGAGTGAGTAATGGACTTACTGCGTATCCGAAGAACTGTCGCCTTTCCTCAATTGGGTCATCTTCTCCAGGAACTCCTCGGGCGGCGTGAGGTCCATAATCCGCAAATCGGCCCTCTCCTCGCCCCCCGGCTTGAGAAAAATGACACTGGGTATGCCTAGAACATTATAGCTGCGCGCCACCAATTCTTTTGCGTTATCGCCTCTCAAAGAGAGATCCACTCTTATCATTACAAAATCTTTTGCGGCGGCTTCAACAATTGCGCGATCATGAAAGGAGGTCCGATCCATCTGCCGGCATGGTGAGCACCAGTCGGCGTAGAAATCGACTATGACGGGTTTGCCCGATTCTTTGGCTTGTTCCAGCGCTCCCGGAGTATAGAGCGTCCATTTTATTCCCCCATCCGTCGGCATGGCATACCAGATAATCGCGCCTGCGATGCCGATACAAACAACCCCGACGCCCTTCCTTATCCATTTGAAGGCTGCGAAACGGGCCATGGTCGAATCTATCCAACCCAGATGAACCCCTGCCGCCAGAGCTGTGACTGAAAGCAGTCCCGTACCCAGGAGACTGGGCAGTAAGGGAGAAATGAAATAAACGGCCGCTCCAATCATTACCCACCCCATGGCTTTGCGCACCCACAGCAACCATTCACCGGATTTGGGAAGCATGGTCAAACGGCCGGAAAGCAAGGCCAGAACGAAAAGCGGAAACCCCATTCCAAGACTCAGGCTGAAAAAAATCCAAAAACCGAAAACAGGGTCCCCCCTGTTGGCAACCATGAGTAAAACCCCGGCAACGAACGGCCCGATGCAAGGAGCGGCGACTATGCCCAGAGTCAACCCCATGACAAGGCTTCCGAGATAACCGGCGTAATTGCGAGCGGCAGCGCCGGTTACCAATGCATGCAGCCGGAAATCCCAGACGTCGAACATGCTCAGCGCAAGAAGGAACATAACCAGGGACACCACCACCAGCGTTACGGGATTTTCAAGCAGCGATCCCATAAGATGGCCCGAGAGCGCGGCGAAAACCCCCAGCATGGAGTTCATTATTGCTATCCCCAGAACATAGAGGAGAGCATTGATCACAATGGCGCCTCGCCCTGCCTTCAGATCCATCGATTTATCGGTGAAGTAGGATATCGTAATGGGTATCAGAGGATAAACACATGGGGTAAGATTCAGGGCCATTCCTCCCAAAAAAATCCCGACAATAGCCCAGAACATGCTGAAGCCGCCGGCCGATGCAGCGGCCGGCGCGGCCCCGGCCACCACCGGAAACAGGCAGAAACAAATAAAAAATACAGGTAATGCAAATCCCCTCCGCTTCATCCGTCTCTCCCTGAATCGAAAAGAGTTCACTGCGCAATCATTCCCGGCATTTTATAACCCCAACCATTGCACACGACAGTTAAAAAGCCTGGCCTCAAGCATTTTACCACAGCTACAAAAAAACCGTTATTGCCACCTCCATGACGCCGATTTATACCATTACCACTAAAAGCGATTCACCAGGCGCAAAGAAGCAGAGAGGAAGAGAAAGAAAGAGATTCCTTTTCGACAGGATTAACAGGATTAACGGCAGCGGATGTTTTCGAGGCCTGAGATCCCCGGGTGGTCTTGTTGAGTTTTGGTTTTCTCAGCGCCCTCAGCGCCCTCTGCGGTGAATTCTTTCCTTTCCAATCAGTAGCTGTCAAGCGCATTCAAAAACCTTTCGATGTCGCTTTCATCGTTATAGAAATGAGGTGAGAGCCGAACCGCGTTTCCTCTTTGTGCGACAAGCACCTTCGCGTTTAGAAGATAGCGGAAAAGTCCCCCCGCATCCTCGGGTACAAAGCTTAGGATTCCCGACCTGCGCCCGGGTTCCATCGAACTGATGACTTGGAAATTCCTCCCTTCAAGCTCCGATGCGATTACACCGTTAAGACCCGATATCCTCTCGAATATGCGCTCGATCCCTATTTCGAGCAGCATTTCGAGTGAGGTCCCAAGAGCGGTGATTCCCGCAAGGTTGAGGGTCCCTGCTTCAAACCGGCGGGCATCGGTTTTCAATCTCAATTCGAGGTTTTTCAGTTGAAGATGGTAGAAATTCTCTTCATTTTCGACACTTCGCCATCCGACCCGGACCGGGTGAAGCAGATCGTTTACCTCCTTCGAGACGTAGAGGGCTCCGATGCCCATTGTGCTCAGGAGCCATTTGTGACCCCCGCAGGCCAGGAAGTGAACGCCGCAGCTTTTTACGTCCAGAGGTATGGCCCCGAGACTCTGTATCGCATCTACACAGAGCAGGATACCATTCTGCCGGCAAAAATTCCCCAATTCTTCGAGATCGCACCGGAACCCGGTGGCAAAATCCGTCGAACTCACAGCGATAAGTCTGGTTCCAGGCTGAAGCACGGCGGTGATGTCCGAGAGGTCGAAACGGCCCTCGTTTTTTCGAACAAAACAGATCTCGACCCCGGAGCGCTCCAGATTCACCCAGGGATACACGTTCGACGGGAAATCGGGTACAGTCACAATAATCTTATCCCCGCGTCTCCAAGAAATTCCACCGGCTACAATGCTCAGAGCTTCGGACGTGTTGACGGTGAAACAAACCTCCGAGGTGTCCGCGTTTATAAGCCGCGCAAAAAGGGAGCGGGTCCTGTCCACCGTTTTCATCCATTCCGGATAAAGGACTAAGCCTTCATTGGCGAACTGGAGCATCAATTCGCTCACTGCCTTTGCCACCCGCAACGGAGGCGCTGCGATGGCGGCGTTATTTAGAAAGCAAAAATTATTGGTGATGGGGAATTCACTTCGGTATTGCGACAGGTCTTTCATCGTTTATCCTTACAAAAGGGGGACAAACCAAATCCCCTTCGCGCTAAAATCCCCCCGCCCCTTTAGGGGGAGCTTGCTTTCCATGCCGGAGAATGAAAAATCCTCTTCTTTTTGGTCAAAAAATCCGAATTGAAAGCTGCAAGTGTCTCATCCGATGTTTCGGGACACTTGTCAAAATATTTGCAATACCGGGGCACAGGTAATAAGTTATAATCCAAGATCACAAAGAATTCATAAAACATTCCGAAAGGGGTTAGCAATGCAAAGGAGCACAGTTTTTCAGGAGGAACGCGCAATTGTCCAAACCGATTTCATTCGCCGTGTGTACAACTGGATGGCGCTCGGATTGGCGGTCACGGCGATTACCTCCCTTTTCGCGCTCAACAGCGGCGTGATTCACACTCTTCTAAGTCCAGGGGTCATGCTGGTGCTGATCCTCGCTGAACTCGGCATCGTAATAGCGCTGAGCGCGGCAATCGGCAAGCTCCAATCATCGACAGCCCTGATTATGTTCTTCGCCTATTCGTTTCTGAACGGCCTGACATTAGCGGCCATTTTCCTCGTCTACACAAAGGCTTCAATTGCAAGTACCTTTTTCATAACCGCCGGAACTTTCGCCGCTATGAGCCTTTATGGACTCACAACCAAACGCGACCTGACTTCCATGGGCAGTTTCCTTATGATGGGTCTCATCGGCATAATCATTGCCTCGTTCGTTAATTTCTTCTTCAGAAGCCCTGCCTTCTACTGGCTCTTGACCTATGCCGGTATAGCCATTTTTGTCGGGCTGACCGCCTACGATGCCCAAAAGATAAAGGAAATGGCCTACGGAGGATTTGCCGGGTCCGAGGACGAGCGAAAAGGAGCGGTCATCGGCGCCCTGCGGCTTTACCTCGATTTTATAAACCTGTTCCTGCTTTTGCTCCGGATATTCGGAAGGCGTAGCGACTAAGGGAGTTTTTAGGTTTTACTTTTTAGTTTTTTTCTGTTCACTGACCACTATTTCACTGTTTTTATAGTTTTTTCTGATCACTGTTCACTGACCACTATTCACTGCTTTTAAGATGCTGCGACATACTTTTGTCCATCTGCCGGGGATCGGTCTTAAAACGGAACGCTCTCTTTGGCAAAAGGGAATTCATTCCTGGGGATTCTTCCACGACGACCATGGTTGGATGCTGACGCCTTTCGGCGAGAAAAAATATGATGCTTTGCGAAGCCGGCTCGAAACAAGCCGCGAAAGGCTATGCGCACTCGATCCGGCATTTTTTGCGCACACTCTGCCGCCACAGCATCTCTGGAGGCTCTTTGCAGACTTTCGGCAATGCACCGCCTACCTCGATATAGAGACTACCGGCCTTGGCGGACCCGACGATCACATTACGACCGCAGCGCTCTATGACGGCAAAGAAGTATTCTATTACATATTCGGCGATAACCTCGATCAGTTTGCCCGTGACCTCGGAAAATACAAAATTCTTGTCACCTACAACGGGAGTTGTTTCGATCTGCCTTTTATCAGGAACTATTTCGGGATAGCCGTTGACCATGTGCACATCGATCTGCGGTTTCTGTTGAGCAGTCTCGGTTACCGAGGCGGCCTGAAGGGCTGCGAGAAAAGCCTGGGGCTGGACCGAGCCGAACTAAACGGCGTTGACGGCTATTTTGCAGTGCTGCTCTGGCGCGAGTATAGCAAAAGAGGCAGTCTAAAAGCGCTGGAAACACTTCTGGCCTATAACATGGCCGATACGGTCAACCTCGAAAACCTGATGGTGCAGGCCTTTAACATGAAGGCCGGCGAGACCCCGTTCCACGAAGCGAGATTGCCCCTGCCCTGCCCGCTATGCATTCCCTTCAAACCCGACGCTGGATTAATAGACGAATTGCGGCAGGACTATTTCGGCGCTTTCTGACCAGTTTTCTCCGGTGAGTCGGTCTTTGGTTGTCGAACATTGAGATTTTTTAAAAAAAGTCCTCCCGATGTGACATGAGGGCACATTGTGGTATATTTAATCACGCTACTATCGGGTGATGTATTTTGAAGCATAGTAAGGAGACCCCGCCATGCAAGCAAAAAGCATAAGAGAGCAAGCTCGTCGACTGCTGGACAATCTGCCCGACTCGGCAACATGGGAAGATCTCATCTACCGGATCTATGTCCGGCAAGCCATTGAAGCAGGTATAAAAGATAGCGATGAGGGCCAAGCGGTCGATGTCAAAGAAGTTAGAAAAAGATTCGGGCTGCCGGCATGAAGGTGCTCTGGACAAAGAACGCTATCAGCCACTTGGTCAACATATTTGAGTACATTGCCACGAACTCCCCTGCCTATGCCAAGGGAATGGTGGACCGAATCACTCGCCGATCCGAACAGATTGTTGACCAGCCTTTCTCCGGCCGCAAAGTTCCCGAATATGACGCCGAAGATATCCGTGAGATCATCGAGAAGCCATACCGCATCATCTACAGGATAAAGCCGAATCAAATAGACGTGCTGGCCGTCATCCATGGTGCGCAGTTACCGCCTGATACTATGTAATAATTTGAAAGCGAGACCCCGTTCCACGAAGCGAGAATACCCCTGCCCTGCCCGCTATGCATTCCCTTCAAACCCGACGCTGCCCTGATAGAAGAATTGCGGCAGGCCTATTTCGGCGCTTTCTGACCAGTTTTCTCCGGCAGCGCCGCCTTCCATGGCGATGTTCTTCGCATATTGAAATTTATTTAAAATAATTAGCTCGATAGCTTTTATTTCACCTGGCCGTGAGGTTATCATTAAGCTTGGAAAGAAAAAAACATCTTTCCTCCTCCGGAGAAGATCAGGCGGCTCCCCCTCCTTCCGCTTGGTCTTCTCTTTTTTTTGCCTTCCAACATGATGTTACCCGGAACTAGAAAAACGGATTTACTTTCCCAGCTCACAGCTTACGAAAGGCCTAACGTCATATTGACAATATGACAATTTGTGATAAAATAAGAAAAAACCATTTAAGGAGGTCTTCCATGATTATCGCGATAGACAAGCGGGGAAGCATCAACCTCCCTGCATCGCTTCGAAGAGAGCTCCGGCTCAAAAGCGGAGATCACCTGAACCTCTCAGTCGAAGAGGGAGGCATTATTGTTCTTCAGCCCGTAATGATTTACCCCACCATACAGCTTAGCGAACAAGGGCTCAGGAAACTCAAGGAAGCACGCGAGAGTGGAGCAGGCGAAATGCCCCCCTGGTTTGACAAAGAGATAGAAGATGCCAAAGCTGATTCCAAGCAGAAAATTTCTTGAAGACATCGAGGTATTCAAGACCCAAAGAGATATCATCCGGAAGATCGCCAAAGCCCTCGTATTCCTTGAAGCCAATCCCAATCATCCGGGATTGAACCTCGAACGGATTGTAAACGATCCCAGCGCCTGGAGCATCCGAGTGGACAGGCGCTATCGAATTTCCTTCGATCCGCACAAGTTCCTGCCCTCAGGCGTCCCGGATTGGGCCGGCAGCGTCACTCTCTTGCGCGTGCTATCCCACGACGATCTTTATAAACAGCCACGTTAATGACAAGAGTTATATCAAAAATGAGAGACGTAATCCGACCCAGTTCTCATTAACCAATGGCCGTTCAAATTCTGAGCCTCTGCCCCATATATATGAATTCTCTCTGAAAGCCCTCCAATCGACTTCCTCTCGTCATCAAGCAGTAAGAACGTCCGGACTCGGCCAGAACTGTAAATGATTGCGCTTTATGGGATGCCCGCCCGCTTCTCGCTGCCCGCTTCCCGCTCCCGCAGTCATCCTATTTCGAGCTCAGTTGGCCGCGCATCTGGTCGAGTACCGCGTACGCAATGCGGCGCTGATTTTCATCGTAGAACTTGATGTAATGGTATGCGTACGAATCCTCGAAGCCGCGCAAGGTTTTATGTTCTCCTCCGAAACCTGGATCGATCACCCTTACGTCGTTTTCAATGGCATAGACTATCGGGTAATAGTAGCAGGTGGCAAAATGCAGGAAGGGTATTTCACGCAAGCTCCCCCAGTATCTGCCGTAAAGCTTTTCTGCTTTACTATAGAAAAGGGCCATCGCCGTCCGCTTTCCTGACATTTGAGATACCGAGAAACTGCACCTGTGGCGGAAGTTTTCTCCAAGAAGCCTGAAGAAGGATTCGTTCAGAAACGGCCTTATTCCTGTGCCCATGTGTTTGGTCCATGTTCGCCTGTAGAGCAGGTGAAGTTCGTCGTAGAACGAGGCCGGGGCGTTGGAACCCTCAACCATACTGAAGTCGAGTCCATAGTTGCGAATGGCGCGCCACTCCCGCTTGATTTTGGTCCTGCGGCTGGACTTAAATGAAAGAAGGAAATCGTCGAAACTGCCGTATCCCCGATTGAACCAGAGCAGGTGCGCGCTGCTCAGCCGGAGATATCCGTGTTCAGCAAGGATGGCGTGCAGTTTGGACTCCTGGTCTACAAAGTAAAAGCGGGTTGTGGACAGGCCACGTTCTTTTGAAATCTCATCGATCTTGTCGAGCAGATCGGCAAAAATCCGTGAGCCATCCAGGCGCGAGTCAAACAGGAAATCATACCCGGGTACGGGCGTGTAGGGGATACTCCCTACTAAGCCCGAGCTGAACGGCAAACCTGTAAGCTCCGTCAAAAAATCGATCAGCCCACCGTCTCCGAATTCCACCCAGGCGCGGTCTCGCTGATAAAGAGGCGCGATTGCGATAATTGCCGGTCCATCATAGAGCGCCAGGTGTGCGGGGATATAACCTCTGTCAGCCGAGATCGAACCGGACTTCTCAAGGGCGTGTAAATACTCAAACTCCAGCATGGGGGCTGCATGCAAAGCCAGACCGTTCCACTCCAACGATGGAATTTCTTCGATGCGAGAAAATATTTTTACACTGTTTCCCATCTGGCGAGATCAATTCTCCTGTACTATTTTAGAACCTGATGTTTCACGATTAATTATAATTACCGGATCGTATTGTACCACAACTCCAGGCGAAGTGTTTTTGCTTCAGTATTTCCCGGGCCGCCTGTACAAATGTCTGCAGGAGTTCAAGATGCTTCCCGATTCAATCTCTGCATATATCAAGGATCATCTCGAGAGTTTTGTACTGGAACTGACGCAATTTCTCACTATTCCCAGCGTGAGTACTTTGAGCGAGCACGAAAAAGACGTCATGAGCGCCGCCGAATGGGTACTGGACCAGGTAAAGAAGTCCGGGTTCACCGGCAGGATCTATCCTACGGAACGCCACCCGATAGTGCTTGCGCATTCGCCCGAAGTCGCCGGCGCGCCCACTCTGCTCATCTACGGCCATTACGACGTCCAACCGCCCGATCCCCTCGATGAATGGCAAACCCCTCCTTTTTCGCCCGATATTCGGGATGGTTACATATACGCCCGCGGCGCTAGCGACGACAAGGGCCAGCTTCTCACCTATATCAAGGCGATAGAGTCCGTGTTGCGCGCAGGACAAAAACTGCCGCTCAATCTCATTATCCTGGCGGAAGGTGAGGAGGAGATCGGAAGCGAAAACCTGGAAAAATTTCTGATGCAACGCCGCGATGAGCTGCGCGCTAATGCTGTTGCGATTTCAGACAACGCGCAATTTGCCCGTGGAATTCCCGCCATCACTTATGGTTTGCGAGGTTTGAGCTATCTGCAGGTGGATATCCGCGGACCGCGTTTCGATCTGCATTCGGGCGGGTTCGGAGGTATAGTCTGCAATCCTGCCCAGGTATTGGTGGACATTCTCCAAAAACTCAAGAACCCGGATGGAACGATAGCCCTTCCCGGTTTCTATGATGACGTGCTTGCTCCGCAGAACTGGGAAAGGGAGGAAATGGCCTCTCTTCCCGTCGATATACAGTCTCTCAAGGATTACGTCGGGGTTTCCGAACTTGCAGGAGAGCCGGGATACTCGGTTCTCGAACGCAAGACGGCCCGGCCCACGTTGGATATCAACGGATTATGGGGCGGCTTCTCCGGTGAAGGAGCAAAGACGATAATCCCGGCAAAAGCAGGGGCAAAAGTGAGTATGCGGCTCGTTCCGAACCAGGTTCCCGAAAAAATTGACCAACTGTTTCAGCAGTTCGTAACCGCTAACTGCCCGCCGGAGGTCAGCGTTAAAATTACCAGGCTCCACGGGGCCGATCCCGTCCTGGTCCCAAGAAACACCCCGGCAATGCTGGCGGCTGAAAAAGCAATAGCGGCAGGGTTCGGCAAAAAGCCGGTATTTATAAGGGAGGGTGGATCAATTCCCGTCGTCAACATGATCAAGAAAAATCTCGGACAGGAGAACATCCTGCTGCTGGGCTGGGGAAGTCCGGACGACGGTGCTCATTCTCCCAACGAACGATTTTACATCGAAGATTTTCATCGAGGGATCCGCGCGGCGGCAGCCCTTTTCTATGAAATGGCGGGATAAAAGAAAAACTAAACGCCTCGCGAGGCTATTCGGGTGACTTCATAAGCCATTGAAGCCGGTCGGGCGGTAGCAGCTTTTTGTTTTTGAGAAAAACAATGCTGATCCGGCGATTCCTGGGGTCATCAGCAGAGTCGGTGAAAAGAGGCACTCTGTCTGCAAAACCCACAACTCTGCAGATCCGGCTCGGTCCTATTCCGCCCTGTTCCAGTTCGCGCCTGGCCGATGAGGCCCTCGCGACTGATAGTTCCCAGTTTGATATCTGTTCGCTCCGCGTCGGTGAAGAATCGGTATGCCCCTCTACCGCAATTTCGTTAGGAAAATTCTTAATAATGGACGCAACCGTTCTGACCATTTGCTTGCCCAGGTCCGTGAGTTCAGCGCTTCCAGCGGGAAAGATCGGGTTTTTCTGTGAATCCACGATCTGAATGCGTATACCCTCCTCGGTAATAGCTATAAAAAACTGCTCCTTCCCTGCCCCCACATTCTGGTCGATCCCGGTCATCAGCTTTGTGGCAAGGTCGTCATTGGTAATACCGCTCTGATGCTCGCCCGTGTCGACCACATCTTCGCCTCCGAAATTCTGCCCGGCGGGCCTCATCCCACCCTCTTGCATGAACGATTTTCCACTTTTTTCAAAGAGGCTGAAATGTTTGAAATACATGGCCAGAACGGCCCTTTTTTCCTGAGAGGTCATGTTGAGGAGCCACATCAGCAGAAAAAAGGCCATCATGGCGGTAACGAAGTCCGCGTACGCCACTTTCCAGCTTCCGCCGTGCGCTTCGGCGTGTCCTTTTTTTACTCTTTTTATGATGATCTTTTTGGGCTTGTCGTCATCCATGCTTATTTTTTCTTGGTCTTCTTGACCACGGTTTCGAGTTCCAGAAAAGTGGGCCTCAAATGGCCCGGAACAACCCTTCTCGCAAACTCGATTGCCACCTGCGGAGAAGGAGTGTTTATGAACGCAAGCAAAGCCGATTTGATGACCGTTAGAAATTCCCGGTCCTCATTAGCGATATGCTCGAGGTTGCGCGACATCGGTCCAACGAAACCATAGCACAGCAGAACGCCGAGGAACGTGCCCACCAGGGCGGCGCCTATACTGTGACCCAGAACTTCGGGGGGCTCGCTGATTTTCTTCATCGTGAGCACCACACCCAGCACGGCGGCCACTATGCCAAGCCCGGGGAGTGCGTCCGCGACACTGGCGATGCTCTTGGCCGGTATGAGGGCTTCCTCGTAATGAGCATCGATTTCGTACTCCAGAAGAGAAGCCATTTCGTGGGCTTCTATATCCGTTATGGTCAGAGTGCGCAGAGTGTCCGCGAGAAATTCCAGAGCGTGATGATTGGTGAGAAACTTGGGGTACTTCTGAAAAATCGGGCTTTTTGCCGGGTCGTCCAGATCGCTTTCGATCGAAACGAGCCCTTCTTTCCTGATCTTGTAAAATATCTCGCTAAGCAGGACAAGCGCTTCCATGTAGTCGCTGCTGGAGTATATCCTGCTCTTGAACATACGCATGACACCGACCTGAACGGCTTTGATCACTTTGAGGGGCGAAGAAATGACAAAACCGCCAATGGCCGCGCCGAAAATAATAAGCAGTTCCGCCGGCTGAATCAGAAGACTGAGATTTCCCTCCTCCATCAGGTACCCGCCGATGACCGAACCCAGAACTATCGCCGCTCCAATGAACAGGAACATTTAAGCTGTACGGCTCCTTTTTTTCCTGAGAATTTCGCGCTGCTTTTGGAAAACATATTTTTCGATCTGGTCGCGGATATCATCGTCAATCTCGGTAAACGCGACACAAAGTTCAAACTTTTCCCGTGAGGTATCGCAACCAACAACTTTCCCATATACGTAAAGAATCGTAAAAGAAGAGGTCGCAAGCATCAGCCTTATTTCGACATGATCACCAACCGCATAGCACTGGCTGGAGGATGTGCTCACTCCTCCGGCACTGATGTTGACCCTGGCAAAATCGAGTTCTCTACTGCTGTTCGATTGGAGAGCAAGCAACCTGATGATCGAGTCGAGCTTGGAGTTGAGCATATGCAAACAGGCAGCGAGGGCCTCGTCTTCTACTTCAGGCATCTCCCGATGTTCTGTCAAAGCGGATTCGACCACAATGCGAGACCTGAGGCCCTGCCGTTCCACTTCCGAAACCGGGCGAATCCTGATGGGCAGAAATGCGCTCACTCGAGCGTATTCCCTCAGCGAGCGATACAACTTATCCTCGTCTAATTCTTTATAACCATCCATTCTAAAAAGGACCTCCAAGCACCCAAGATCCAAAGGGATTATCGGTTATGCCACCAAGCTTGACACAATCCGCTCCTCATCCATCCAATAACATCACAAGGGAAATCGGTTCTTTTGCGATCCGCCATAAAGAAAAAAACTGTTTTGAAAAAAGGATCAGTGGGCAATGGACTTACATGGCACGGCTCAACAGTACCCCCTGTCCGTCTCACCTTGCCGGGCGCACCGCCAAAAAAAAGGCGGGACCAGGCCGGTCCCGCCACAAAGGTCAATCTTAATAAAGAAAAACACGCGCTATCCCAGGTAGAACCCTGTAGGGTCGATATTGCGAAGAACAGATAGCTCCTCTTCGGTCGGCGGAGTGGTTTCTTTGACATCGGGCGAAACATTCAGGGCGAAGGAGCAGTTAGCCTTTACCTTCTCGACCGACTGCCCGGGGAAGTATTCAGCAAGGTACATCTCGCATGTCTTTGCGTCGAACTTGTAGACGCCCATCGTGCTGACAACGACATCAGGACCTCCGCCGATCATCCCGAGACGCTGCCGGGCGCCTGGTCCGTTGAGGAACCCGGGCGTGGTCATGTAGTCGACCGTTTCAACAAATTTCTTTGAGTCCTGAGGCATGATGGCGAGCACACGCTTGCTGCACGTTGCCATGTCGTTTGCGCCGCCGCTGCCGGCGAAATAGGTGAAGGTCTCAGGCTTTGTCCACTCACCTACACCCGTGGAATTGATATTGCCATATTTGTCGATCTGCGCGCCGCCAATGAAGCCGACATCAACTTCACCTCTCTGAAGCGCCGCCATTGTGGAAAGCATCCCGTAAGTTGCGTCAGCATTACAGAAAAGAGCCGGATCGTCTACGCTGATAGCAAGTCCCGGAGGCGCCGTCGCTCGAATGGACCCGCCTTCGGTGAAAAGAATCATATTGGGCGCATGAGTGAACATTGCAAAACTTACCACAACCAGAGGCAAACCGACCCCGGCGAACACTACCTCGTTATCTTTGATCTCTTTTGCGCATCTTACGACCATAAGTTCAGTCAACTTGTAATTAGTGGCATGCATTGTGTCTTCTCCTTTGCGATCTTATGGCCGAGCCTAAGCCTTGATATATTCGTCTGTGTACTGCCCCACACCCTTCCAAACCCCCGGATCATGAAAACCATAATCGACCTGGAATTTCGGCTTGTACCCGAGCTTAGGCCTGAGCCGCTCAAATCCTTCCCGGCCGAATTTCTGTTCATATTTTTTTATGTAGGCCTGTCGGTCTTCACAGCCATATACCCACTCGTCCAAAAATTTGGGGAGAAGTTCCGCATTTCTTTCATACTTGCCCTGATACTGACTGAACCGGATATCCAGGCCGTAGTAGCCGCGGCATGCTGAGGGATGAGCCCCCCACGGACAATGTACAACGGCCAATGTCTTGAAATAAGGAACAACCGTTCGATCCGGGTCGGACCTGATGACTTCCGGTTCGACTATCTCTTCTGCCGTCACTATGACCCCTCGCTTGGAGCCCATAGCCCCGAATTCATCCGTGACGCCACGGGTACCCCAACTCATCACATTTCCCAGCGTGTCGGCAACCTGAGCGTGAATAACAGCCACATCAGCGCGCCACGCCCGCACAGCCGTGATCTCCTCACCAGTGAATGGGTCTTTTACAACCGAAAGGTCAGTCGGATTGTATTTCATCATGTCGGTGCCGATATTCCCGTGTACCGGCAAAAACGGCACACCCAGAAATCCCGCCATCAGTGCGCTGTAGGCGCCGAAATTTGAAATGTCGAACCTTTTGACTGCCTTTGACTGGAAAGCTCGGCGGACTGCATAAACCGCCTTCACATACCAGTTCATGATCCACGCGGAATGAATCTCCTTGACGCATCCACCGCCAACCAGAAGGTCAAGCCCGCCAACGTCGGTCGAGGATTCAACTGTGGTCAGATCTCTCTTTTTCTGCCGAATGATCTCATGGGTGATGGCCATGGGAACCATGATCTGGAAGCCGCCATAGTATATAGTGTCGCCGTCTTTAATGTACCTGGATACCGCTTCCTTGAGAGTCATCAACTTGTTAACAGCCATTTTCATCCTCCGTGTCTTAATTGTTGGGGAATTAAGAGTTCAGCTCGAAAGAGGGTCCCTCAAGCGTCACCTCCTGTCCAGGGTTCATCCGCAATCCCGGATGAACGTAGGAGAATTTCACCTTATCTAAACTCCACGCCCTGCGAGGTTTCTGGTCGGAAAGGAGGCATTTTTCGTCCTGGCGCGTACAGTTTGGCACCCCGACATTTCCGTATTGCCCGGCGCCGCACCGAAAGGTGCAAGGAAATCGAACTCCCCCCCTTTCCTAAAGGAGGGCCAGGGGGGATTTTAGCGCGGAGGCGTACCTATGTACCGCCTCTGGTCATGGACAGGTCAGGGATAGCGTCGAGATCCTGCCCATGCCGCCGCCGAAGGCGGCGGCGAATCTGGCTGGCGGTCCCACCACCCCGGGGCGGAAAAGGACTCTTTCCGGAAGGAATCTGTCTAGGGTTCAACATATCCCCTCTTGATCCGTTCGTCGTAGCAGTCGCGGCATAAATAATATACTCGAACGCTTCCGCATCCGGTTCCATACAGTTGAAGAAGGAAAGCGCATGTTTCGCAACTCTGCAGCATGCAGCGGGATTCGCAGAATTCAAACTCCTCCTCGGACCGCCCACACTCATCACACGTGTTTGACAATTTCTACCCCACGGCTATCAGGAAATAATGCGGCGGCACGCATGAGCACACCGTCGCCATTCCGGAGATTGAACGCCTAAAACGACAGGAAAGTCAGGAAATCAAAAAGGCAGTACGCCGGCAGGGGGGAAACGCAGCGGTAACACTGTTCGCATTCGATTGGTCAGTCAAAGTCGCTTTAGCAAGAAAACGCACATAATGATAAACGATTACTGCCGCTCAGCTACTTTCACTTTTCTTGATTTGTGAATCAACACGTGCGATTAGTGTCACAGATGAATCTTGCTGTCAACGGTAATTTTTTCACTAGTGACCTGTTGGATTTATCGGGGTTTTAATGCTCCGATGATGCCGTCCATTCTCTCGCCGGCGCGAAGGAGCCTTGCATCCTTGAAGCCGGCCTCTCGCAATCCTTGTTCCACTTCATGAAAGGTGTAAGTGTCCCCACCCTGCGTATTTACCAGCATATTTATGGCGAACATCGCCCCCTCCGGAGGCCGGGTTCTTTGTTCATCCATTATGTGGTCGCGAATCAGGAGCATGCCGCCGGGGTCCAGGGACCGGTAAGCCTTCCTGTACAGCTCCAGGTTCTGTTGGCGGCTGTTCTGGTGAATGATCGCAGAAAGCAGGGCCAAATCGCATCCCCCGGGCAGATCTTCGCGATAGAAATCCCCGGCTCTCAGTTCGACTCGGTCCAGTAAACCTTCCGAGGAAATCCGCTCACCAGCTATTGGAATAACATCTTTCAAGTCAAACAGGATTGCCTTCAACTGTGGGTTGTGCCTTAGAAAGGCGATAGTGTAAGTTCCTGATCCTCCCCCTATATCCAAAAGCTTCCGGTAGCCGCTCAAGTCCAAAGAACCGGCAATCTCTTCAGACAGAACCCTGCCGATAACGTGCATCGCCCCGATAAAAGCACTCCTGCTGCCAATATCCATCGGCTTTGGCGGTTTTTGCTCAGAACCGGGACCTCTTTGGACGACTTCGGTCAGGTCGCTCCAACTGACCCACAGACGACTCATGTGCAGCAACATTGGAAGACCGGACGCGGGGTGTTTTGACGAATATAAAGCGCCTTCCTCGGTGAGCGAATAGGCCCCGCCTTCTTTATTGAGCAGTCCGAATGTGACGAGGCAATCCAGGACCCGTTCGAGCGCTCTGCGGTCGAGGCCCGATCTTTCGGCCAAATTTTCCGCGCTCGTAAAGGAGTCATCGATACTTGTAAAAAGATCCAGTTCAGCGGCCGTCAGGATAATCCTGCTCCGCATAAAGGCCCTGGCTACCGCCATAATGTCTTCTTTGCCTTCCATGCATGTTCCTTCATGTTAGAGTTGAGATACGCACAGGTCTTCAGTCTACAGCAAGGTGCAGACTGAAGCAATAGACCAAATGGAGGCCGGCTTATTCAGATCAAAGTCCATCGATCGGGTGTTCGAACGCTTGATTTCTTTCCGCCCCGGTGGTATTTGTCATAATTCATTGTTTTTGGTGGGTGTAGCTCAATTGGTTAGAGCACTGGGTTGTGGCCCCAGAGGCTGCCGGTTCAAGTCCGGTCACTCACCCTCACTTTGCAAAGGTTGGAAAATTCAGCCAAGGAAAATTCCAACCCTATTTCCAACCGAGAGAAGTTACATCAGAGGAAAACTAAGTAAAAACCCCCCACGCGCCGGGCAGGGTCCCCGATTTTCCACTGCGCATGCGTAGCTTGGAGGAATTGCCGGCTTGTCACCGGGTCCTGACTATGTGCGAGCCAAGCAAGCTTCGATACAATCAATACATCGGGATTGTTCGGCTTTCTGGTAAGCATCCCATAGGTCAAGTGCGTTTTGGAGGTTCAACCACATCTGCGGTTCGGTGCTTGTAAACTTCCCGAGACGCAAAGCCATATCAGCACTGATGCCGCGTTTCCCTTTGACAAGCTCATTTATCGTTCTGCGATGAACCTTAAGCCTATCTGCCAATTGCTGTTGGGTCAGGCTAAACTCTTTCAAGATGTCTTCCTTGATAAATTCACCCGGGGGTATGGGTCTGTGCTTCGGGAGCATTTTAGAACCTCCTCGTGTCAGTGATAGTCCTCAAAAACTACATTGTCGGCTCTGTCCCCTGACCATTCAAAAGAGATACGCCACTGGTCATTACTTTTTCCGTGTTATTGGCTCTTCAGGAAGCAATCCAACACATCCCATAATAAGGAAGCCAGGAGCGGGAACACCTGGCTTCTCGGGCTATAGTCGGATTGTTATAAGCGGCTGTTTGTGACTACTTTTGATCGCTTGATTCGAAAAACTTCTCCATGCTGGAATAGCTGCTGTCGATGGCGCTCTTCAAGTTCTCGCAGGCTTTCTTGTTTATGTCTATCCATTGCTTCAACGCCTTCCTGCCCTCTTCCGGGAACCAGGTTGCCCCTTCGAGCAGCGTACCGGTTTGCTCCCATATCATGATCAGGCTCTTGATCATCCCGTCGCTGGAAGCCCTTTGCAAATCGATCATTTGTTTCACCATCCTGAATTGCTGATTCATAATTCTTCCTCCCTGGCATTTTTGAGCGTTTGCAGATTACGGCCGTTTGTTAGCAAAATGTTGTTCGCGCCTGCACGAGGCGAATGAATTAAGGTGGACTAAAAAGATCCGTGAAATGGCCCGTCGACTTTAGGCTAAACTAATCTCCCATCTTTATCGAATCAAGCGCTTCTGAAAATAATTCAAAGGGGCCTATCAATATCACTGGTTCGAACCGCTTCCTCATGGCCGCTCTCCACATGCTGCGGTTGCCACGGTCCGCTTGCGGGTTCCGGGAATACAAGCAACCGGCGCCCGGCAAAATTCAATACCAGCCCAACCAGGCTTGCCGCCGATTTTGCTATCCATGGAACGAGTCCGGTTTTCAGCAAAAATTTGGTGAGTTCGACGTCCAGGATTCCCAACACGCATACCATGAACAAATAAATCGCTATTTCCCTCGGTGCGCTCCATTTCGCTTTGTGCCGGAACAATAGCAGGATACACAGCACATAGTTCAGGGCGGCTGCCAGCAAAAAAGCGGACAGCGTTGAGACGGTGGCGGAGTACCCCGACCAATAGGCCCCAAGGAAAACAGCGAGATTGATAAGAGCCGAAAAGCCCCCTATGAAAAGATACGCTATGAACTGGACCGGAAGCGGCGCTTGGTGCAGATTATACCGCATAATGCAGTAGATCGCTCTCAAACCGTCCACGGCGCCGATTTTTTTGCCTTCCTCATATGTTCGTCCGTAATAGGAAATCCCGGCTTCGTAAATACGAAGACGCAAGTGAGCAATTTTCGCGACTATTTCCGGTTCGAAGCCAAACCGGTTCTCCTGGATGGTGATCTTCTGAAGTATGTCTCTTCGGAACACTTTGTAGCCGGTTTCCATGTCAGTTAAATTCAAATCAGTAAACATGTTTGAGACAAGGGTAAGGAAACGGTTCCCCAGGTAATGCCAGAAATAAAGTACCCGGTGCTCCCCCGTTGATAGGAACCGGGATCCCAATACCACGTCGGCGTTTCCGGATATAAGCGGCCTCAAGAGTCTCTTGAGATCCGATGGGTCATATTCCAGGTCCGCATCCTGAACACACACGAAATCACCTGTAGCTTTAGCAAACCCGGTCCGTAAAGCCGCCCCTTTTCCCTGGTTTATCTGATGCTTGAGCACGGTTACCTGTTCAGGATATTTCTCCGCCAGTTCGAGCGCAATCGCATGACTGCCGTCCGTTGAGCAGTCGTCCACTATAATTATCTCCAGAACCAGCTCCGGCTCCCTTATGGATAAGACTCTCTCCAGGCACTCACGGAGCGTATTGCGTTCATTGAAACATGGAACGACTATACTCAGGCATGTTTTGGAGTTTTTTCCAGGACTTCTTTCCATGATTTCCTTTCAAAGCGTGGAAGCGGGAGATTGCCCGCCGCCCCGGGCGGCCTTGCCCCGTTAATTTCTGTCCCTCGAAAGAGTGCGCAATCCTAGCAGTTACCGTTGCCATTCACAAGAGTGCAGGCCAGAGCAAGGGCAACTGATGACAGAGAAAATCAAAATTAGCCATGTTTCAGAAATCGTTCGTTTTCTCGAAACCGGATTGACACACGGATCATTTCAGAGGTAGTTTTCTGCCGGCTCAGATCGATCACTGGAGGACAATCATGAGAAACATCGTTTTTGCCATGGCGCTTCTGCTTTGTTTTGCGGTCCAGAGCATCGCGGCAGACTTGACTGCAGTTAGCGGTGTATACTTAAACAAAGCTGACGACACTCAATTCCTCACGCTCCGCCCGGATGCGACCTTTTTTATTAAACAAAGAAAAAAGCCGCCCGACAAAGAAAACCCTTTCGTTGAATTTTCCGGAAAATATGCGATAAACGAGGAACAGGTAACGCTCGTACTCGATGATGGCAGAACCGGCAAGGGCCAGCTTAAGGGAAACGTCTTCACGGACGGCCAAGGCCAAATGTGGGTAAAAAAATCAGAAGAGGAGCGAAATGTAGAAAGGCCTAAGCCTAAGCCATGGTACCGTTAGCACCCGTCTCAAAACAACGGCCGCAACTATTGCCATGAGGGGCAGGGAGCTATATTCGGGGTGAGCTTTGTTCATTTCAGGGCGTGTAAATAACGGCAGCCTTAATTCGGAAACAAGAATGCAAGTCGAGACAATTACTCACCAGGGGCTTCGCAGACAGAATAACGAGGACCGCTGCCTCGTCAATCTTCTGGATAATGACTGCGCCCTGCTGGTTATTGCAGATGGAATGGGCGGTCACGCCGGTGGCGAAGTCGCAGCGGAACTTGCCCTGGAAAGCTTTGATGGCTATAGGCCGGGCAGCCCTGATATTAGCGCCGAACTCCTCAATCAAATACTGCAAGCTCAGAAAAACATCGTGGAACGCTCCCGTGCATTCAGTTCCCTCAGAGGCATGGGCACGACGCTCACCGCCCTGTATATCACGGGTACGTCGGCTTTTTGGGCACATGTCGGAGATACCCGCATATACCACCTCCATGAAGGATCGCTCACCCGGATTACGGATGACCATACAGTTCCAGGCATGCTGCTCAAAAAAGGAGAGATCACCCCGGAACAGGCCCGGATTCACCCTTACGGCAATGTTTTGACAAGGTGCGTGGGCTGCTGCGAGCGTCCTGATCCGGATTCAGGCGCGTTTGGTCTGACACACGGCGATTATGTCCTGCTTTCTTCCGACGGACTTCATGACCTTATCTCCGACGAGCAAATCGCGGCTTTTCTATCTGCCGGCGTTGCTATAAAGGAAAAATTGGACCTGATGATTTCCGCATGCCTGGAAGCTGGCGGCAGGGACAACATAACGGCTGCCATAGCAAGGATTTAAAGCATCTTAAACGATCCCGCTCAGCGCGGTGCTCTTAGCTCCCCGGGGTAACTCTGCCTGCAGAAATGCACACCAATGCATGCAAGGTGCAGTTGGAACGATTTGCAGCCAAAACCGCCGGTAGCGCACCCAGGGATTCTACTATCAGAACAGGTGTTCCGGTGGCGGCCCAATCGAACAGCTTCATCGCCGAAAAGATCGGCAGGTTGACGCAGCCGTGCGAGCAGTGCCCGCTCGCAATGTCTCCAGCGTGAATCCATACAGTCCCATAGATCCTCAACGCCCATGGCATTGGAGCAGGCTCCCCGTAAGCATTGGGATAGCTCCTCGACACGTGGTTCAAATCCTTTTCCTGTACGGTGTAAAGACCCTCCGCCGTCGCGCTGTTAACTTTGCCGACACAGATATATGTGTCCCCCACCAGTTTGCCTCTTTCATACCACCCGATGTATGGCAAATCTTTGACAATCAGAATGAATTTGGGCAGATCGGCCACGTCTGCAATGTATTTTGCAAGCGGCGTCCAAGTTTTGAATGCAGTGAAATCGTTCGGCACTTTTATTGGTTTTCCGTCTTGGATGTCCTGCGCGATGTAGTCGAAATCCCTGGCGTTTAACTTGGCAAGTAATCTCCGGCTGGCGCTGGGGCTAAGGTCCATGTCCCTTTTGAATATGGCCTCGAGTTCTTTTTCATTTATTACCCGCTGTGTCCAGGTCATATTCGACTTTTGGCTTCCACTATTCCCTCCGGCCTCATTTGCCGCTCCAAGTCCCGACCAGATGACAGAATATGAGAACGATAACACGATAAAAAGCACATAAAATATCCTGACTTTCATCCTTGCTCCTCCATTGAAAGCACGGCTTAGTACACTGCAATTCCAAGCTGCAAGATAATCATCGTCCGATTACAAAAAAAAATTCAGCAAAAAAAACGAGCCCGCTGCCAGTTGGCCGGGGCCCGTTTGCCGGATGGAAACCGAGTTTGCATTGGCGCTCAGCTCACTGGAGGGCGTCTTCCTGTAAGCATGGAAACAAGAAAGAAGACAATGAAAAGAACAAATAAAACCTTCGCAATCCATGCGGAAGTTCCGGCAATCCCGGCAAAGCCGAGGATGCCGGCAATGATGGCTATAACAAGAAACATCACTGCCCATGAAAGAAACATCTGGCATTCTCCTTATCGTCTCTTACTGTGTTATCAACTGGGACAGTCGGACCAAGTCCGAAGTAATTCTGTCCCTTCAAAATATTTCTTAATTCAACTATTTAGCCTTAAACTAAGAGTTCCTGACCGATAGTCAACTTAAGTAAAATCGCCTCATCAGATTACCTGGATAAGTCTCGCGTCTCCAAGCCGTAGTATTTTCGGTACAGTATCCGTTCATCGCGCCCGAGCGCCGCCAGCAGGAAGGTTGAATGGTTGAGGAGCGAGGCTTTGATAATCCCCTTGCGCAGATACCTGTTCGGGGAGGAATAGACCGGGACTGGGAGGATAAATACCGCCCCCCCACCCTGCCCCATTTTCCGGAATTTGCCTACCAGGTCAACATCTTCCATCAGGTAGCTGCGCCCGAAACCGCCTGTCCTTTCAAAAATCTCCTTTCTGCAAAAAAGGCCCTGATCGCCGTATGGAAGATTAAACAAGGCGGTTCTCAGATTGGCCCATGAAGAGATCAGCCCGAGCGCGCGGTTCGACGGTAGAAAGCGCAGCTTGAAGCAGCCAAGCGCTGCCGGGTAATCCCGGCAGGTTCTGCGGATCAGGTAGGAGAATTCCGGAGGAGGGACCGTATCATCATGTAAGAAGAAAAGAATTGTGCCCCTGGAAAGAATAGCTCCGGCGTTTTGCTGGATACCGCGCCCTTTCCTTGTGCTCACAAATGCAAGCGATGACGATATCCGCCGCAGGGCGGCTTTTTCAAACGCGCCCCCATGCGCTACAACAATTTCGTCTCCCGGCCAGAGCGAACTTTCCAGGTACAGTAACAAAGGCGAGAGTTTTTCCGGATCGGCTAAAGTGGGAATGATTATAGATATGGAGCTGTTGAACAGGAAATCACGGTCCACTAAATCCAAATCCCGCTCGTAGTCCACATCGTGTCTTTCGGCGGCCAGGTGAATGCTAAACCCGGCAGCTTCAAGCTCCCGTGCAGTTCTACTAAAAACTTCGCCTGTTCCCCACCCGTTAAATTGAAAAGGAGCGCCAATCGGACGATCGGTCCCGATAAGATAGAAGCCGCCGTCAGCAGCCGGACCGAGCACAGCGGCTTTTTCACCGATATTCCGAAATGCCCCCTCTATATCCGTCGCCTCTATATCAGACAGATCGGTCCCGATGAGAACTGCCTTATTGGCGCCCGTTGCAAACGCGGCCCCAAGCGCGTTCGCCATTCGCACACCCAGGTGTTCTCCTTCCTGAACACAGAACTCCCAGGGACCCCGGAATTTGTTCTTCAATTTCTCGAGAGGGTCCTCCGGCGTGCAAAACAGGACTATTCGAACTTCCGGCGCCCTGCGCTTGTAATCGCAAGCTACGCCCAAAGTCCTCCGGATGAGCTTCTCATAAACTTCGGCGGCCCTTTCGGACCCGATCTCCTCCGAAAGCCGTCTTTTCACCTTGCCGGCGTCAGGATATCTCAAAAAGATCAAAAGCGCGTTGTGCCACAATTCCTTAACCCTCTTAGCCAATACCCAATTTAAAATCTTGAAGTGCGCGACCCGGTGATTATATTGCCGCCAGACCTATCATAGCAATGCCCGTGATGAAACCCGCGACTCGCCGAACACAGCGGGCCTGTGCGGGGAAATCGTTTTCGATGTTAAGATAATAATCGTTTTGCGGCTGCCGGCTTAAAAACATGAGCGGACGCGAAGCCGATTTTGGCAAAAGGCCCCCTTGCGGAGCGATTGCCTTCTAACAAGGACGCCTTTCGGTTCAGTTCTCCGAACTAACAGCTTAGTTCCACAGACCTGACTAACCGGTGAATATGCCAAAGAACACCTATTGCGACAGATGGCGCTGTTTTTTGCTGCTCTCATTGCTTTTGGTCGCTGGGTGCGCCAAGGTGGGACCGAACTATTCCCGGCCTGCCACCGAGACCAATGAAAACTGGCTCGAGGCGCAGGAGAACCGGATACGGACAGGGCACGGGGAATACCGGGCCTGGTGGCAAGTATTCAAAGATCCCATTTTGGACCGGCTCATTGAGACCGCCTACCGGGAAAACCTGAATCTGCGGGTTGCAGGGTTGCGCGTTCTGGAGGCTCGTGCCCAATTGGGCGCAGCGGTCGGCCAGTTGTATCCCCAAACGCAGCAGGCCATCGGTTCGGTGGAAAACGTGCGGGAAAGCCAACGAGTGCCTGCATCCGTCAACTACAGTGCAGCGGCGCTGGGTGTGACCGCCACCTGGGAAATCGACTTTTGGGGCAAATTCCGCCGGGCCGTCGAGTCGGCGGACGCGAGCCTGATGAACAGCGTGGCCAATTACGACAGCACCCTGGTGAGCCTCACCGGCAGCGTGGCGAATCTTTACGTCACTATACGCACCCTGGAGCGCCGGCTTACCATCGCCCGCAGCAATGTTGAAACCCAGCAGAAAAGCCTGCAGATCGCCAGGTACCGCTTCGAGGGCGGCACTACCTCCAAACGGGATGTAGAGCAGGCCCTAACTGTTCTGGCCAGCACCGAGGCGACGGTGCCGGTCCTGCAAATCCAGTTGAGGCAGGCCCAGGACGCCCTGAGCATACTATTGGGAATGCCGCCAAGTCTTCTGGCAGAACAACTCAATGGCGAAGAGACGGAGATTCCGGCGCCGCCCGCCCAAGTGGTGGTCGGCATCCCGGTGGACCTGCTGCGCCGGCGTCCGGATGTGCTCGCGGCGGAATACAATGCCATGGCCCAATGCTCCCAAATCGGCGTCTCCAAGGCACAACTCTACCCGGCGCTCTCCCTGCTCGGCTCCTTTAGCTTCCAGTCCAGCAATATCAATAGCTACAGTCTTGGAGATATGTTCCTATGGAGCAGCCGCGCCGGCAGCATCGGTCCCTCAGTGGCCTGGAATATTTTTAACTACGGTCAGCTTACCAACCTGGTGCGCGTCCAGGACGCCCGATTCCAGGAACTGCTGGTTACTTACCAAAATGCCGTCCTAAGCGCCCAACAGGACGTAGAGGATAACCTGACGGGCTTCCTGCACTCGGAAGAGGAGGCCGTATCGCTTCGGGAAAGCGCCGAGGCCGCCCAAAGTTCCCTCGATCTTGCAGTGATCCAGTACAGCGAAGGCATCACGGACTTCACTACCGTCCTGACCGCCCAACAGTCCCTCCTTAGTGCTGAGGACAGCCTCGCAACCGCCCTGGGCAATATCTCCACCTATCTGGTAGGTGTATATCGCGCCCTGGGAGGCGGATGGGAAATCCGGGAAGGCCAGGATTTTGTCCCGGCTGAAATCAGAGAGATAATGGAAAAACGCACCAATTGGGGAGGATTGCTGACTCCAAAAAGCGGACCGCCGCCCACGCCGGAACAGCAGGAACAGAAGCCTCTGATCCGGGCTCCCGAATGGTAAACAGTTGGCGAGTCCCTGCTTTTTCAATGTCGCCTTGGGGGAGATCGTAAAATGACACCTGTTGAGTCGCAACGGTGCATAAAGGCAAAACTGGCCGGCTTGGCCCTTATCTGTGGACTCTTAGTTATTCCAGCCTGTGGCGAAAGAAACGTCTATGCGCCCCCGCCACCGCCCGAGGTTACGGTGAGCCAACCCGTGACCCGATCGGTGGTCGACTACCTGGAATTCACCGGCAATACTCAGGCCATTAATACAGTGGAACTCCGGGCACGGGTGCAGGGGTATCTGGAAAAGGTCTATTTTAAAGACGGCGATCCGGTGAAAAAGGGACAACGGTTGTTCCTGATTCAACAAGACACATACCAGGCCCAATTGAAGCAAGCCGAAGCGCAAATCCTCCAACAAAAGGCCAACCTTGAGCATGCTACTGTTGAGACCGCCCGCTATGAGAAACTGGTACAAAAGCAGGCCGCCTCCCAGACGGACTTGGACAACTGGAAGTATCAGAAGGACGCTTACCAGGCCGCGGTCCTGGCTGCCCAGGCCAACCGGGACCTGGCCAAGCTCAACCTGGACTATACGATGGTAAACGCCCCCTTCGACGGGCGGATTGATCGCCGCCTGGTGGACCCCGGCAACCTCGTGGGAGCCGGAGAATTCACCGATCTGGCGCGGGTCAATCAGATCAACCCGCTTTATGTCTACTTCACTATCAGTGAACGGGAACTGCTGCAGGTCGTGGGCGAGACCGGCATCTCGGAGGTCCAGGCCGAGCAGATAAAGATACCGCTGTCTTTAGGACTCGCCAATGAAACCGGCTACCCTCATCAGGGACACCTGGATTTTGCCGCCATCAGTCTCTCCCCAACCACCGGCACCCTCGAGCTGCGCGGCATCTTTCCCAACCCGGACGGCAAGATGCTGCCCGGATTGTTCGCCCGTGTGCGCGCCCCTGTAGTGGGTTCGGAAAAACCCTCCCTGGTGATCCCTGAAGCAGCGATCGCTTACGACCAACTGGGCCCTTATGTCCTGGTGGTGGGAAGCAATAAAATAGTTGAGCGCCGTTCTGTCAAACCGGGTGCTCGGGAAGACACCAGCCAGGTGGTGCGGGAGGGCCTTACCGGGGAGGATTGGGTCATTGTGAACGGTCAGATACTGGCTGTTCCCGGCCGTCCGGTGAATCCAGTCAGAAAGCCGCTGACTCCCGGGCCGGAAAAGACTGGTGCTATGCCTCGCGCCCACCACTCCGGAAAAGGTGTCTCATGATCTCCGAGTTCTTCATCGATCGGCCCATCTTCGCCAATGTTATCGCCATCATCACTATCATTCTGGGCATGGTATGCTTTTATGTCCTGCCCGTGTCGCAGTACCCGCCCGTCGTGCCGCCCACCATCCAGGTGACTACCAACTACCCGGGGGCCAGCGCAGAGGTCGTGGCTGAGACCGTAGGTATTCCCATCGAACAGGCAATCAACGGGGTGGAAGGCGCTATTTACATGTCCTCCACCAGCGCCAGCGACGGCAGCTATAGCCTGACCGTCACTTTTAACGTCGGAACCAACCTCAATACCTCGCTCTCCCTGGTGCAAAACTACGTGAACACCGCCCTGGCGCAGTTGCCCTCCGGCGTGTCCAACCAGGGAATCACCGTGAAGAAGGTCTCCACCGATATCATTTTGGTGGTCAGCATTTCATCGAAGGATGACAGATTCGACGCCTCCTACCTCTCCAACTACGCAATCATCAATCTGGAAAATCCTTTGGCGCGCCTGCCGGGAGTGGGGCAGGTCATTATCAAAGGCGCCGGCCCCTATAGCATGCGGGTCTGGCTGGACCCCAACAAGCTCCAGGATTTCAACTTGACGACCTTGGACGTGGTCAGCGCCATCCAGGGCCAGAACGTTCAGGTGGTGGCCGGTCAGATGGGCGGTCCGCCAGTGCCGTCCAACCAGGTCTTCCAATTTACCGTTAACGCCTTGGGCCGGTTGTCCGACGTCGCGCAGTTCGAAGATATCATCGTCAAGAGCCCCCGAGGCCCCGAACAAGCGCAGATCGTGCGCGTGCGCGACGTGGCCAGGGTGGAACTCAGCCAGCAGACCTACAGCACCTTTGCAGAAGTAAACGGCCACCCGGCAGCGGATATCCCCGTCTTTCTCCTGCCCGGGGCCAATGCCATGACCGTCGTCCGGGAGGTCAGGCAGGCCATGGCGGATATGAGCAAACATTTCCCGCCGGGCATGATCTGGGAGTCTCATTATGACACCACCAAGTTTGTGGCCGAGACTATTAAAGACGTCTACACGACGCTGTTGCTGGCAGGTATTTTGGTGCTCATCGTGATTATGGCGTTTCTGCAAAACTGGCGCGCCACTCTAGTTCCCGCCACCACCGTCCCGGTCACCATCATCGGGGCCTTTGCGGCCATGCTCGCCCTCGGTTTCAGCATCAATCTAATGACCCTGTTCGCATTGATCCTGGCCATCGGAATCGTCGTCGACGACGCCATTGTCATCGTGGAAGGCGCCTCCTACTATATCGAACGGGGGCTGACGCCCAGGGATGCGACCGTCAAGGCAATGGAAGAGTTGACCGGACCCGTTTTCGGCATCACCCTGGCCCTGATTTCAGTGTTTTTGCCTGCAGCCTTTCTACCCGGCATCACCGGGCAGATCTTCCGGCAATTCGCCCTGGTGATCGCCGCGACCTCCGTCATCAGCGCCATCAACGCGCTTACCCTCAAACCGGCGCAATGTGCCCTCTGGCTGCGTCCTCACCCGGAGAAAAAACCCAATCTGTTTTACCAGGGCTTTAACCACGCCTATGGAGTCATGGAGGACATCTACGTCGGGCTGGTCTCCCGCATGGTGCATCGCCCCTGGCTCTCACTGCTGGTGTTTGTGGTCATCATTGCCGTAGTCGGCTGGCAGTTTGCCCGTCACCCAACCGGGTTCTTGCCACAGGACGACCAGGGCTACGCCATCGTAATCACAAAACTGCCCGAGGGGGCTTCCCAGCCCAGGGTGCAGGCCGTGGTCAAGCAACTTAACGAGAAACTCAAGGCGACGAAGGGAATCGAGGCCTCGGTGACCTTCGGCGGCTATTCTGCGCTGGATGCAGCCAATATCTCAAACATCGCCACCACTTTCATTGTCTACGAGGATTGGAGCAAGCGCGGCGCCGCATTGAGCCAGGATAACATCCTCGCCAACCTCCGCCGGGAGGTGGCTTCCATAAAAGAAGCGATTATTTTTGTGATAGTGCCGCCCCCCATTAGAGGGCTGGGTCAGTCCGGCGGCTTCCAGATGATGGTGGAGGACCGGGAGAGCCGGGGACTGACTCTTTTGGAAAAGAGCGTCCGGCGGACCATTGCCGCCGCCGGTTCACAGTCCGCTCTGCGCAACCTGAACACCACCTTCAGCGCCAACAGCCCCCAAGTCTATCTGAACATTGACCGCACGAAAGTCCAATCCCTGCAGGTCCCGTTGGCAGATGTATTTTCCACGCTGCAGTCCTACCTGGGGTCTACTTATGTCAATCTTTTCAATAAATTCAACCAGGTGTTCCAGGTCTACGTCCAGGCCGACGCCCCTTTCCGGCTCCATCGGCAGAACCTCGACGACCTTTACGTTCGCAACACCCTGGGCCAAATGGTGCCGCTCACCTCGCTCATGCAGGCCACGCATATCCTGGGTTCCGAACTGGTCACCCGCTATAATCTCTATCCTGCCGCCCCCATTATCGGAGTTTCTGCGCAGGGATTCAGTTCCGGGCAGGCACTTAATCTGATGGAACAGGTGGCGGCCAACACCCTGCCTGAAGGCCTTTCCTATGATTGGACAGCCACGGCTTTCCAGGAAAAGCAGGTGGGCAGCCAGGCCTATTTCATTTACGCCCTCTCCATCACCCTGGTGTTTTTAGTGCTCGCCGCTCTCTACGAGAGTTGGACTGCACCTGTAGCCGTCATCCTGGTGGTGCCCCTGGCACTGGTGGGGGTGCTTCTGGCACTGGTCGTCCGGGGCTTCGAAACCGACCTGTATACGCAGGTGGGGCTGGTTTTGATGATAGCCCTTGCCAGCAAGAACGCCATTCTTATCGTCGAATACGCCAGAGAGCTGCACGCCGGCGGCATGTCCGTTACCGAGGCAGCGGTGGAAGCGACCCGACGACGCTTCAGGCCCATCATCATGACTTCATTTGCCTTCATTTTGGGGGTAACCCCCCTGCTCTACGCTACCGGTGCGGGCGCCGCCAGCCAACGTGACATCGGGACGGTCGTATTCGGTGGTATGCTCTCCTCGACGCTCCTGGCCATCCCCTTTGTCCCGGTGTTTTTTGTAATCACGCAGGGTTTGAGAAAAAAGGCGAGCCCGCCAAAAGAGCAGTGAACAGTGAACTCACTATTCACGATCCACTATTCACTATCCACTATCCACTATCCATTATATCGCGGTAGGAATGCCGGTTACCCGGCACCCCCCGCACAGATCCGTACGTGAGGAATTACCTCATACGGCTCCTACTTCGAGTGTATGGCGTGAAAGCGATCATTGGGATACATGTGCAAAATCCGACATCTTGGAAGCCATCTGTCCACATGCCGACGGAATCTGTCCCAGGCGAGCCGATGTTTTTGACTTCTGCGCCGAAGCGCCTGAAGCCAGATACGAGCAACCTGGGTGCGGAAAGCTCTGATGCTGGCAAGGTTACCGGGTACCGCGTAGTAATTCATGAAGCCCTGCACACCCGACCTGAGCCACTCGCCCAGTATAGCGATGGGATCGTGAAGTCTACGGCGAAGAATCTGCTTCACCTCTTTCAGCTTATTCCGCAGCCTTTTGGCTATGGTCTTGCGCTTGATGGTGAATCGCTCTCCGTTCCGGGTCGTTGCGCAGATGTGGGTGAAACCCAGGAAATCAAAAGTATCGGGCTTACCCAGGCCCTGCTCCCTCCGTCGTTCCGCAGCAAATCTGCCAAACTCAATGAGCCGTGTCTTGTCGGGATGCAGCGCGAGACAATACTTGCGCATTCGCTCCCCAACATCCCGCAGAAACCGCGCGGCTTCCTCCCGGTACTGGAATCCCAAGACAAAATCGTCGGCGTAACGCACGATGATCATGTCTCCCCTGATTTTGCATTTGCGCCACTGGTTCGCCCACAGATCCAGCACGTAGTGCAGGTAGATGTTGGCGAGCAGTGGCGAAATGACCGCACCCTGGGGGGTACCGACTTCTGTTTTGGACCAGACGCCCTCTTCCGAGACCCCTGCCCGAAGCCATTTCTTAATCAGGCGAAGAATCCTCGGATCGGCGATCCGGTGCTCGATAAACTTCATGAGCCATCCGTGGTCGATGGTGTCAAAGAACCCCCGAATGTCTGCTTCAAGCACCCAGTTGACCTTTTTCTCCGTGATTCCGACAAAAAGAGCATCCAGCGCATGGTGCTGGCTGCGCCCTGGCCGGTATCCATAGGAGAAGCCCAGGAAATCTTCCTCGTAGATGGCATTGAGGACCATCACCACCGCTTGCTGGGCAATCTTATCTTCCAGGGCTGCTATTCCCAGAGGACGAAGTTTTCCGTCTCCTTTAGGAATATAGGCGCGCTTGGAAGGCTGTGCGCGGTAGGTACCCCGGTGGATGCGCTCATGCAGATCGACCAGGCGATCTCCCAGACCATCTTCGTACTCTCGCCATGTCATCCCGTCTACTCCCGGAACTGCTTGACGCTTGAGGGCATAAAAGCTCTCATGCAGGAGGTTGACCGTGACATGGTGCAGTAGGGCGTTAAGTTGCACATGCTCTTGTTTGCGCGCTGCTTCACGCACACCCTGCAATCCGATCGACACTTCCGCCCGACTCTGCGTTCGGGCCGTGGCCGTTTGCAGGGAGTTCCTCTCGGTCGGTTGCCTTCCCTCCGCCATCTCCGCAGGCGGGCCGCCGCTCTTGTTCGATGGCTTCTCAGGTACTATGCAATCGTCTGACTTCCCGCAGGCGTACACGCCGGACGTACGGCAATCAGCCTTTTCCGGCCGACCCGCCCTACCATCCTGGACGGGTACCTTCGGGATCTCCCGGTTTCCGTGCAAAGAGTTTCCACACATGCTCAGGGTCTTAGACTGCGCCGGGTCCGCCCATGACTCGCGGCTAGCGCCATGCGCGATATTGCCTTCCGCACTAGTGAACGCCGTCGGCACTCCGAAAGAGTTGATTTCGCAGCTCAATGGCTGGCCTGTGTGTACCCCTGTCAACGCTTCACCTATGTCCTCACGGACATCGGCGCATGACTCGGGGCCGGTGTGGCTCGCTGGGCCTTCACCGTATGGCTCTTTCATCCACTACTCCTTGCCGGCTTTGACCGGCGCTTTCCCACTATCCACTATCCACTATCCACTATCCACTATCCACTATTCACTATTCACGATCCACTATTCACTATTCACTATTCACTATTCACTATTCACTATCCACTATTCACTATTCACTATTCACTATTCACTATTCACTATTCACTAAATTAATGATTGACCTGCCATTCGGTATGACATATTATCATACCGGAGGTGCATGATGGCTTCAGCAAAAATAGCAATCACAATGGATGAGAATACTCTTCACCGGCTTGATCGGCTGGTTAAAGATCGGGTGTTCCCCAATCGCAGTAAAGCCATTCAGGTCGCAGTAGAAGAAAAACTCGAGAAACTGGAACGGAACCGCCTTGCCAGGGAGTGTGCACAGCTTGACCCCATTATGGAAAGAGCCATGGCCGAGGAGGGTATGGGTGAGGAGTTGGAACTGTGGCCGCAGGAATATTGAGGGGAGAGATTCGCTTGGCCGACCTGAACCCAGTCAGGGGCAAGGAACAAGCCGGTCTGCGCCCTGTGGTAATTCTCAGCCAGGATGTTTTCAACGAACGCTCAGGAACAGTGATCGCCATGGCCATCTCCGGTCAGTCTCAGCGGGCCGGATTCCCTCTTACTCTTGAACTCGACCCCAAGGACCTTCCTAAACGCTCGTGGGTGAAAATCAGCCAAATTCGTACACTCTCGACAGAGCGAATCGGAAGAAAGATCGGCGCAGTTTCGCCGGAAGAATTCGCCCAAATCATTGAAGGCTTGAACGAGATCGTCGGAGGATAGGTCCCTCGATAGGGAAACGGCCGCCGAGAGCGAATCAGGAGCGGGTTGCAGGCTAAGGCTCCGCCATGGTTTTTTCCCGCTCACCTACTCAACTATTAACCTGCTCTTTCACCATTCACTATTCACTATTCACTATTCACCAGTCACTATTCACTAGTCACCAGTCACTATCCACTATTTGGCCTGCCCCGCCACAAGTTTTGCTTATCTAAAACGATCATGATGCCGAATAAAAAATTGCAACTGGCAATGGTAATCTTCTTTACCTTTTACCCATCGGCTCGGGAGAAGCAACATGATGTTCAAACGTATGGTCGTCCTGCTCGGTCTTGTGCTTACGTTTACCGTCCCCTTCCAGGTTCCGGTCCTTGCGCAGACGGTTACAAATGACGGCACAACTCTTAAACAGATTATCATCTTCGGCCGCCACAGCATACGCTCATCCACAACGTGCCCATCACAATTGGCCACGTATGCATTCCAGGCTTTCCCGCAGTTCGAGGTCCTGCCGGGCTGTTTGACCCCGAACGGGCAGACGGCGGAAAACCACCTTGGCGCCTATTACAACCTGTACCTGACCTACGAGGGACTGCTGACGGGCAACCCTCAAACAGATGCACTGCACTCCTATTTCCGTTCCAATTCCATCGAGCGCTCATGGCAGACGGCTGTCTCATTTGGGACCGGGTTGATCCCGAACTTGCCTCCGCCAGTAAACTCCTACCCTATCGGCACGACCGACCCGGTTTTCGATCCCATAGCCGCAGGCGTGGCGCAAGTCGACCCCAATATTGCCGCTACCCAGGTTCAGCAAATGTTCAATAATGGAACAAATGAAACAAATGAAACAACGTTGTCATCCGCTTGGAGTGGCGAGTTTTCCCTAATTCTCAACACGCTGCAGCCACCGTCCCTTATGCCGTCAAACTGCCCGTCCTCTTCGTCGACACCCTGTGTTGACCCGGCCGCTCAACCAATTCCCCTCACTGCCAATCCCCCGCAATCCTCGGCCCCGTATTATTATACAGGAGCCATTATTAATGAGGGCGGGCTGGGAACCACCATAGATGCGGCCGATCCATTCGTCATGCAATACGCCGATGGCTTGGAGACGGCTTGGGGCGAGCTCTCGCTGGATCAAGTCTCCCAACAGACCCGGCTTGTAGGCCTTCATTTTAATATTGAAATGCGTTCGCCCTACCTCGCCCGGGTGCAAAGTTCCAATGCCGCCTCACACATACTCCGCACGATGCAGCAAGCTGTAAATGGCGTTAATCTTCGTGGAGCATTTGGCAACGCCAAATCACGGACGGTTGTAGTTATCAGCTCTGATGCGTACGTGGCCGGATTAGCTGGACTTCTTAACCTGCATTGGCAGTTGCCCCAATATCAACCGGATTTTTGTGCTCCCGGCGGAGCGCTCGTTTTCGAACTGCGACAGTCGAATACATCGAAAGGGTATCTTGTTCGCGTCTTCTATACCGCACAGACCTTGGATCAACTCCGTAATCTGTCGACTTTGTCGCTAAGTCAACCACCTGCAACAATGCAGCTTCTGGTTCCAGGCGGCAGCAATTCGGCCACCGATTTCGATGTTAACTTTGGCGTTTTTCAAAAGCTTATGATGAACGCAATCGGCCAGCAATACGTGGAACCTCTAACAGATGTTCCACCCAACGTGTTACCTGGAGTCACCTGCCAACCGGAACCCGGCTGTCCGGCGGAATAAACCCAATTCTGAGAGCTGGCTAAATCAGCAGGTACAGTACGATCTTTGGCGGGCGGAACAGCGTAGAGGCGACTTGCAAGTCAGGCGGATACCCGCAGCTTAGCGGGCTGAAAACGGAGAATCGAAGACGGATGGTTATGGCGGAAGACAGTCAGGCTGGAGGCCTCCTTCTTTCCCCTACTGAACGATAACAATCCCGGCGAGGGTCCCTTTGCAAACATCTTCGGCCTTTGCGCCGCTCCCTATGGGATAAATATCCCAGCCGGCCAGGGCGACCATTTTGTAAACGTCTATTCCAACCGCTTCCATCGAAGGCCTGGATTTTAACGGGAACCTGCATTTGTCGCCCTTCATTGCCTGGCAATCCGGCAGTTGGCCGCAAAAAGTGTGTCTGCAGGACCCGGCGGCAAACCCGAAGGCGAGATAGTGACCATCGTAGAACGCCGCTGATTCTATTTCCGAGACGATCGCGTACATCTGCTGATAGGCGGCCACTCTTTCCTTTATCGTCGCCTTGTCCCTTACGATAACTTCCGGGGGTATATCCATTGTGAAGAAAACTGCCCACTCGTACTTTTTCAACAAATCCTTCAACTCTGCAGGCTTCATGGTGTTGGGAGGACATTGGGCGCCTGCGCCATAACCGAAACATCGTGGTATCTGACACTTCATCGGTATTCTCTCGTCCACCGGAATTTTTTCGGCTCTAACTATACTGGCTTTAGAAGCTCCCAGATCGAGGGCTTTTTGCAGGTATCCTTCCAGGTCCGCGCTTAACTGCGCCTCGTGCATATCTGTTCTGACTTTTCTTATCGGCGGCATGTTCCATCCTTTTCCCCCGGGCTATTTTTTCTGCTCCGCGACAACCTCGGCAATATGTTTGACCTTAATTTTACCACCACGTTTTTCCATTCCGCCCCTAAGCTGCAGAACGCAACCAGGGCAGTCAGTCACCAGCACTTTTGCCCCGGTATCTTCGGCATTGTCAAGTTTTCGCCTCAGCAGTTCAGCGGATATTTCCGGAAAATCGAGTGAAAACGAGCCGCCAAATCCGCAGCAGACGTCTTCATCCTTCGCCGAAACATATTCCAGGCCGGCCGTTGCAAGAAGTTCGCGCGGCTCTTTTGTCACTCCCATACCTCGGCACAGGTGGCACGGAGAGTGATAAGCAACCTTGCCCCCGGCTCTCCGGAATTCCTCGGGACCGGCCTTCAGCACATTAACCATAAATGAGCTGAAATCGATCACCTTGTCCCTCAGTTGGTTCACCTTCACGTCAAGAGCAGGTTCTTCGGACAGCAGCTTTCCATAGTTTTCTTTAAGGTGTGAGCCACAGGAAGCGCATAGCGTAAGTATATAATCATAATCGGCTGGATCCATGGCTTTGATGTTTTGAATCGCCACATCCCTTGCCGTCTCTTTTTCGCCCATCATTTGCGCAGGCAGGCCGCAGCAGGTTTGCTCCATCGGATATTCGAGCTGGACGCCACGGTCCCGGCAGAGCTGCAAAAGCGCCTGCCCCTGTTCGGGATAGACGAAATCGCTCAGGCAGCCGCCAAACAGAGCAACACGACAGCGAGGGTTCTCAACGCGCTGGTTGATGCTCTCCCACATGTCTCTTAACGGGACTTTGGCGATTGCGGGCAGCCTGCGGAAGTTGTGCTCTTCGGAGAAAAGAAACGGCAGATGCCGCATATACCCGCCTTCGGTAAGGGGCTTTTGCGCAAAAGCCGCCCTTCGGAGCAGAAAGTGAAACAGGCGGCGGTTTTCGAGGGCCTTTTTGAGCAGCAGGTTTTTGACCGGCTTCTTGCCTTCCAGGTTCAGAACCGTACGGTGAACTTCTTTTATGAGGTAAGGCAGGTCGATCCCGGCAGGACACACCTGTTTGCAAGCCTGGCAGTTCAGACAATTCTTAACGATGGCTCGAGCGTTTCGGCGTCCGTGATAAAAATAGGTCAGGACGAGCCCTATCGCTCCGATATATACATGGCCGTAGTTATGTCCTCCAACCAGCTTGTATATCGGACATACATTAGCGCAGGCTCCGCAGCGGATGCACCTGAGCGCCCGCGAAAAAACAGGGTCGCAGGCAAGGGCGAGCCTTCCATTGTCGAGAAAGACGATGTGCATCTCCTTTTTTGAATCGGGCGAGGCTTTGCATTCAGTCGGGCCGGTTATCCACGTCACGTAGGTCGAGACGAGCTGGCCTGTAGCATTTCGCGGGAGGGCTTTTAGTATGCGAAGGGCCGATTTCATATCCGGAATGAGCTTATCCACTCCGACCAGTGCGACGTGCACCCTTGGCAGCGTGGTCACAAGCCGCCCGTTGCCCTCGTTTGTTACAAGCCCGATCGAGCCGCTTTCAGCGATGGCGAAATTTGCTCCGCTTATTCCCATGTCAGCATTCAGGAATTTGCGCCGCAGTTCCTTTCTTGCCACTTTGACCATGCCGTCGATATCGTCAGGGTCCTGAACCTTTCCGGTCACCTTTGTAAAAAGCTCGGCAACTTCCTTCCGGGAGAGGTGGATGGCGGGCATCACCATGTGCGAAGGACCTTCCTTTCGCAACTGGATGATCCATTCCCCCAGGTCGGTCTCGGTGACTTCGAAGCCCTCTTTCTCCAGGTGTTCGTTGAGGAAAGTCTCTTCGGCGGTCATCGATTTGCCCTTGACGATCTTTTTTACTCCGCTCGCTTTTGCAATCGAAGAAATTATGGAATTGGCCTCAAAAGCGGTCTTGGCAAAATGGACTTTGACCCCGGCCTTCTCAGCCTGTGTGGTAAACTCCTCCAGCAATTCCGGGAGGTGCGGAATGGACTGGTCCCTGCCCGCTGCAATCTCTTGGGCCAAGGCGTCGAAGTCGATTCCCGAGAAAGCGTTTGCCCTCGAAGTTCTGTAAGAGGTGGCAAAGTTATCCAGCGTGGCGCCCAAAAATTCGTTCCGAAGAGCGTTTTTGAGCTCCTTCCTGTATGTTATTACGTCATGAGGCGTTTTTTTCATCGCCGGCTCCCTTCACAATCAGCAGGTGCAATTCCTGGGGGCCGTGCACCCCGATCGTCAGCACCCTCTCGATATCCGCCGTCCTGCTGGCGCCGCTTATGAATGCAAGATACCTGGGAGCGGCTTTCAGCGCAGAACTAAGTTCATTTTCGAGCGACATGGCGTCCTGCACGATTTTGGATGCCGGCAGAATGGCCACATGAGTTTCGCACAACATCGTGGCAATCCGGAAATCCTCTGACGTGGAATCCATCACCAAAGTGGCGGTCTCTGCGATCCCCCAATCGGCCATGGTAAGCCCGGTACTGATCTGGCCTATATCTTCCCTTAAATTTTTCGTAAGAAGCCTGAGACCCCCTGCCTTGCAGGCGGTTTTCAAGTGAGAGAGGTCTTTCCCGGAGAGCCCTGGAGCGGCTATGCTCGATCCACCCTGTCGCACGGTCAAATCAACCGCGTACCGGCAGGCAGCCCGGAAGTCAGCCACCTCGGCCGTTATTGTTTGCACGGCCTGAGCCCTTTCTTTTAGCAGCGTCAGTGCATCGTCTTGTCTCATGGGTATCTAGCCTCCCCTACGAGGATGGTCCGGCCGGCACAAAGAGCGAAAAACAGTATTCAATTGGGCTTCAGGACTCGAACTTACTGGCAATGACTCTTCGTGAACCTCGAATAATTATATCGGCTGCTCGTCACTTGGTAATGTTTTTCTTAAGGTGGCGGGACATATTCCCGCCACCTCCCTTAACGCTCAAGGCAGCATTGCCTTCAGCACGTATGCCTGCAAAACCGTCAAAACACAGATGAAAAGCACCATGGCGATGCTATGTTTCAGTGTAAACCGGAAAATGCTTCCTTCCTGACCCACCAGGCCGGAGGCTGCTGTGGCCACAGATATACTTTGCGGTGAAATCATCTTGCCGCAAACGCCCCCCGACGAGTTGGCGGCAACCGTAAGGGCCGGATCAACACCAATCTGCATCCCTGTCGTTTTCTGAAGAGAGCCGAAAAGAGCGTTGGAAGAAGTATCGGAGCCGGTGAGAAAAACGCCCAACCATCCCAGAATGGGAGCAAAGAACGGGAACAGGGCTCCTGTGGCCGCCAGCGCCAGTCCCATCGACGCGCTCATACCGGAGTAGTTCATTATGTAAGCAAGACCAAGAACCGCTGCAATTGTCAGAATCGGGAAGCGCAACTGTCTGACGGTTCTCGCATAGCATCCAAAGGCGCGTCCAAAACCATACTTCGGAATTACCAATACCGCAAGAAGACCGGAGATCAGGATGGCGGTCCCGGCGGCTGATCCGATATTTAGAGCGAATTGCGCCGCATAAGGCGAGTTCTTTGCCACGATCGGAGAGGTTTTGATTACCAGATTGTGCAGACCGGGCCAGTTTATGACCGTCCCCAGAGGCACGAGCATCGCCTTTATAGAGTCAAGGCCCCACAAAAATACCATGATTGCCAGGATGAAATAAGGGGTCCAGGAACGCAATATCTGACCGGGGCTATAGAGGCACGTGACAGGACCCGCCGCCGTTTCCTCCGGGAAATGAAAGACCTGCGATGGTTTCCACACCCTTAGAAAAAGACCCAGGCCGACAATGGTCACAACTGCGGCCAGGATATCGGGCAGGTAAGGTCCTATAAAATTTGAGACGGCAAACTGCGTCACGGCAAAACATAACCCGGCTACGATAAGTGCGGGAAGCACCTCCAGCGAACGCTTGAAGCCACACATCGTCACGCTTAGCCATATGGGTACGATAATGGAAAGAAAGGGGAGCTGCCGGCCGACGATTTGGCTTATGCGCATCACGTCGATGTCCGTGACTTTGGCGGCGACCACGATCGGGATTCCAATCCCGCCGAAAGCGACCGGTGCGGTATTGGCGATGAGACAGATTCCAGCGGCGTACATCGGGTTGAAGCCCAGGCCAACGAGCATCGCTGCCGTTATGGCCACAGGTGTGCCAAAACCCGCCGTTCCCTCGATGAACGATCCGAAAGCAAAAGCGATGAACACCGCCTGGAGGCGGCGGTCATCGGTTATACATGCCAAAGAATTTCGAATTATATCGAATTCCCCGGATTCCAACGTCATGTTATATACCCATATAGTGTTCAACACGATCCACACGATCGGGAAAAGCCCAAATGCCACACCCATCAAAGTCGCATTCAAAGCAAGACCAACCGGCATTCCCCAGGCGACAATGGCGAGCACCACAGCGGAAGCGGTGGCTATCAGCGCCGCCCAATATCCGGGCGACCTTCTCACCGCCAGCATATAGAAAAGGATATACAGTGGAATGCCGGCAACCAGTGCGGATAACGCTAGATTGCCCAAAGGATTGTAAACCTGTGTCCAGTTCATCAGATTTCTCCTTGTCGGTGAAGGCCCATGGGTGCTCTTCGTTCGGTTTAAGTGCAGCGAATTCTTCCGGGTTCCTGTTAGCACAGCAGAGAGGTTCTGACAATTGGTAATACCATTTTGATCGACGCCCATTTGTAGCAGAGCCGCTCCGCCAATGTCAAGAATTATTTCCACTGACTGACTTGATATATATCTTGACAAAACGTGTATCAGGGCTGTACTATCAATCAATCAGAAGACCTGCCACACCTGATGGAAACTCATTACGGTATTGGTCTTACCTAGCCTCTTAGCAGGTCGCAACACGGGATGAAAGGGAAAACCATATGGACGGCAATAAGTTGGTCAACAAATTTTGCGAACTCCTCGGAAAGGAAAACGTTTTCCGGGACGAAGCGGACCGCCTCGCCTATTCTTACGACGCTGCTGTGCTTGATCCCTCCCTTCCCTCCATCGTTTTGCGGCCGGCCACAAGCGAGGCGCTCGGCCAGGCTGTTCGCCTATGCAATGAAGAAGCTCTGCCGGTCACCATCCGAGGATCCGGGACCAATCTGAGCGGCGGGACCATTCCAAGCCCCGGCGGTGTCGTAATACTGACTACGGCTTTAAACCAAATCATCGAGATAAATGAAGAAGACCTCTATGCCGTAGTGCAACCCGGAGTGATAACCGCTAAATTCGCCGCAGCGGTCGAATCGAAGGGCCTTTTCTACCCGCCCGACCCCGGCAGCCAGGCAGTATCCACTCTGGGCGGCAACGTGGCTGAAAACGCCGGCGGCTTGCGGGGGCTCAGGTACGGAGTGACACGCGACTACGTTATGGGACTCGAATTCTTCGATGCAAACGGGGAGTTGATCAAAGCAGGCGCACGCACGGTTAAATGTGTGACGGGTTACAACCTGGGTGGTCTGCTCGTGGGGTCCGAGGGAACGCTTGGAGTTTTCAATAAGATAATTTTGAAACTGATTCCCATGCCTGCGACAAGCAAAGCCATGATGGCAATTTTTTCCGAAGTCTCGAAGGCCTCCGAGACCGTTTCCGCAATCATCGCCAATCGAATCGTTCCGGTAACCCTCGAGTTCATGGACAACTTTACCATACGTGCGGTGGAGGATTTCGCTCATGTGGGGCTCCCGGTCGATGCCGCCGCCCTTCTGCTTATAGAGGTCGACGGGCATCCGGCGCAGGTTGAGGAAGACGCCGCCAAGGTCGAAGAGCTGTGCCGCCAACTGGGGGCAATGCAGGTTCGGGTGGCGCAGGATGCGCAGGAACGCGATAAGGTTTGGGAAGCCCGGCGGGCTGCCCTTTCGGCTCTATCCCGAATCAAGCCCACAACCGTTTTGGAAGACGCAACGGTTCCGAGGAGCAAGATTCCGGAAATGATTCGTTCCATCGACGAAATCAGCCGCACATTTCATCTCACAATCGGCACCTTCGGCCATGCCGGGGATGGAAACCTCCATCCCACCATACTGACCGACCGCCGGGACAAAGATGAGTGGTCGAGAGTGGAAAAAGCGATCGACGCCATTTTCGATCGGGCTCTTGCGCTTGGCGGCACACTGTCGGGAGAACACGGAATTGGAACCGCCAAATCCAAATACATGGAAAAAGAAACCAATCGTGCTACCATTCTCTATTCACGCCGGATAAAGAGTGCGCTGGATCCCAAAAACATCCTCAATCCAGGCAAGATCATCGGAGGATGAGCATGTACGACATGAAAAAGCTTGCTTCGCTGGTCAAGGAGCTTGAAGATCAGCTTGTGGTCTGTATGCGGTGCGGAATGTGCCAGGCCGTCTGCCCGCTTTTCGCCGAAACCGGCCGCGAGGCTGACGTAGCCCGTGGCAAGCTGGCGTTGCTCGACGGCCTGATTCAGGAAATGTTCAAAGACCCAAAGGGCGTAAACGAGCGCATGATGCGATGTCTGCTCTGCGGCTCCTGTGCGTACAACTGCCCGAGCGGCGTGAAAGTGCTCGATATTTTTCTCAAGGCGCGCGCCATCCTGGTTGGCTACATGGGACTGCACCCCGCCAAAAGGATCGTTTTCCGCGGCATGCTTTCCCACCCGAGACTTTTCGACAGCCTTGTGCAATCGGCGGGCAGGCTCCAGGGGATCTTCGTAAAACCCGCCGACGACTTTCTCGGCACATCTTGCGCACGATTTTCCTTTCCGCTGGCTGATCGGCATCTAAAGACTCTTGCTCCCGTTTCCTTCCACTCGAGCGTGGGCCGGCTCGACACAAACGGCGCCTCGGGATTGAAAGTTGGTTTCTTTGTGGGCTGCATGATCGACAAGATATACCCGAATATCGCCCATGCGGTCTTAAGCGCCCTCAAGCATAACGGGATCGGGGTCCTTATCCCTGAAGAGCAGGGATGTTGCGGGATACCGGCGCTTTCCTCCGGAGACCTCAAGACCTTTCATAAACTTATGCGCCACAATCTCGACAGATTCTCACCCGCAGATTTCGACTGCCTTGTGACCGCCTGCGCCTCCTGCACATCCACTATAAAGATGCTCTGGCCGATGTTTGCAGGCGACCTGAGCGAAGTGGAAAAATCCCGGATGCAGGAACTTGCCGGAAAAACCATGGACATAAGCCAGTTTCTGGTAGAAAGAACAGGCTTGATCAAGGCAGCTTCTTCAGATGAGGAGGAAAAGACCCTCATTACCTATCACGACCCGTGTCATTTGAAGAAATCCCTTGGGATAGCAGCCCAGCCCAGAACGCTTCTTCGCGCCAATTCCCGTTACGTTTTCAAAGAAATGAGCGAAGCGGACCGCTGCTGCGGTTGCGGCGGTAGTTTCAACCTTCAATATTACGGCATTTCGGCGTCAATTGGTAAGCGCAAGCGTGACACCATTGTAGAGTCGGGATGCTCGACGGTTGCGACGAGCTGTCCCGCATGCATGCTTCAGATAAGCGATATGCTCTCTCAAGCGGGTGAGCGTATCCAGGTGAAACATGCCATCGAAATTTATGCCGACTCACTGGAGAGAGGCTTCGATGCTGACGCCCATTAAACCAAAACGCATCTCAGACCTGGTTTTTGAACAGTTACGCGATCTCATCTTCAAGGGACGCATCAAACCGGGTGAACAGTTCATGACTGAGCGCGAACTCGCCGAAAGCCTCGCCGTCAGCCGTCCCACGGTAAGAGAAGCCATAAACAGGCTGGTTGCGCTTCAACTGCTCGAGCACAGGCAGGGACAGGGCACTTTTGTCGTTTCGCCCTCTGCGGAAAAGAATGCGCTCGGAGTCCCGCACGACCAGGAGGTGAGCTTGGCAGACCTGCTTGAGGTCAGGCTCGGTATCGAATGCAACGCGGTCATGATGGCCGCCCGCAGAGCGACCGAAGAAGATATACGGGATATGGAAAAAAGTCTCCGGGACATGGAAACCCAGATAGATGCCGGAGGACTGGGAAGCGACCCCGACGTTACGTTTCACATGGCCATCGCTTACGCCACAAAAAACATGGTCCAGATACACATAATGAAAAGTTTTTACGATCTGCTTTTTTACGGCATCAAGACAAACCTGCAGTACTTATATACCGAACCCGCCACTCTCGCATCAATCACCCAGCATCACAAAAACATTCTCAAGGCGGTCCGGGACCGCGATCCGGAAGCAGCCTACAGCGCGATGCGCGAGCACATTATATTCGTTCTCGATTTCGTGCATCAAAAGAATCTTGCTTAACCTTCAGCAAGCCGCTCACCGCAGTCCATCATCATACCTGAATAGTTCATTGGCCCTGGCAAAGCTCAAGAGATACCGGCCCATGACGATCATCTGTGTCTGGTACTCAAGGAGGGCTTTGCGCTTGGTGGCTGTTTCCTCGGGCGTGAGGGGAAACGAGATCCACTTCTCTTTGTGAGGATAGGTCTCAGGAGGATCGAGTTTTGACCTGGTCCCCAAACCCTGGGCCATCGGCCACTCGCCATAATGAATCAGGTAGATGAGCCAGGTGGGTTTGAATTCCGGATGTTCTTTATGCAAATGTTTCCACGCCCGCTTAACGAAGAAATGAGTTGAAGCATGGTCCGGGTGCGTATCCTCAGGCCCGGTCGTCGCCAACATGTTAGGCCTGAAATCTGAGAACACTCGTTCGACCTCGATTTGCAACCCCTCAGCGGTATACCCTGCCTGAGGGACAACAACCGCAAAAGACGATGGACGGTTTTCCCTGGTGGTTGGAGAGGTGTAAGCATTCTGCTTTCCGCCGTGCTTCGAACGAAGGGCCGTCAACCCGCCGTCCGGAAAGCCGAGGAAGATCACATCGCTTTCCTTCATCCCCAAAGTAGCGAGGGCCTTCCGGGATTCATACATGCGGTCTTCGCCATACTCGCGAAAGTCCCTTGCGGTGGGATTGGATATATGCCCCCCCATTTCCACTGCTTCCGGAAAGCCGTCTCCGTTTGTCATAAAGACCACTTTCACGCTTCCACCTGTTTTGATGACGCGTTGAATGAGGCCTGCGGCTCCAAGGCTCTCGTCATCGGGGTGCGGCGAAAAGACCATAAGACGCGTGTCTTTCGAAATAAACGGCTCTATGGCCTTAGGTTTTTCCGCCAGAGCGCATGCAGGGGCCAGTGTAACAAACGCAAACAGAAGCATGAATAATACTTGAAGCACTCGACCTCCTCCATTCTATAGCCTGGCCACCTGCACGCGCAGACCGGGACCTTCCTGCTTTCAATTCGGCAGCAAACCCGTACTCCCGGCCAGACCCGGTTACTCATTCAGCCGGACTGCGCGAATTTCATATTAGCATCATACAAGGTATCGTCAAGGACAACGCTATCCCGGAGAAGACCCAAAATAAATCATCCCCCATGGCGGCGTCGCCTTCCATGGCGGCCTTGGGGTATCACGCAAAAGGGTCTTTATGGACGAACCACCATCGCCATGGCTCATTTTCATCGTTTATAAATTGATGTTTGTACGGATTCAAACGCATGTATTTCGATATGCTGGAGATACTCTGCTTCGTTACGGACCCGATGGTCCATAAACCGCTTTTACCAACGAATTACCTCTTTTGCGCCGCCGTGGAAGGCGGCGCAAATGGTTTTTTTTGGCCGCTCAGCGATTCGCCTGCCGGTCTCCGTGTTCATCTGAAAAAAGGCTTGCGTACTTGCCATATCCGTCCTTTTCCAAATCTGCTTTCGGTATGAATTTCAGGGCGGCGGAATTCATGCAGTACCGAAGCCCGGTTGGAGGCGGTCCATCGTTAAACACATGTCCAAGGTGTGAATCGCCGTGCTTGCTTCTAACCTCGGTTCTCACCGTGAAAAAGCTCCGGTCTTGTTTCTCCACGATGTTGTCCGGCTCAAGAGGCCGCGTAAAGCTTGGCCATCCGGTTCCGGAATCAAACTTGTCCGTCGAACTGAAAAGAGGTTCGCCCGAAACGATGTCCACATAGATCCCTTCGCCTTTGTTATCCCAGTACTCATTTTTAAACGGTGGTTCGGTACTACCCTTTTGAGTCACCTTGTATTGCAGATCGGTTAGCTTATGCCGAAGCGCCTCATCATCGGGTTTCAAGTATTCAATCGGGTGCACGCCCGATATGGTGGTTTCCGGTTTCGATTCAGCAATGTGCATATCCTTACTCCATATTTTTGTAATAAATTGATCTCTTCCGGACGCATATCTGTAATATTTGTAGCGCAAAGGATTCTTTTTGGAATAGCCTTGGTGGTATTCCTCTGCTCTGTAGAAGTTCGTAAACGGCACGATCTCGGTAACAATAGGTTTATCGAAGCGGCCGGAACTCTCCAGTTTGCGCTTTGACTGTTCTGCAGCCGCCCTTTGCGCCTCATCGTTAAAAAAGATGACGCTGCGGTACTGAACGCCTCTGTCAACGAACTGTCCGTCGGGGTCCGTCGGGTCGATGTGTCTCCAGAAGGAATCCAGAAGTTGCTCGTAGCTCACTTTCGCCGGGTCGTAAATGACCTGAACGGCTTCCACATGTCCCGTCGTTCCCGCCGAAACCTCTTCATATGAAGGATTTTCTACGCGGTCGCCCGCATAGCCCGATATGGCCTCTACGACTCCGTTTACTTTTTCAAAATCAGCTTCGACACACCAGAAACATCCTCCGGCAAATGTGGCTCTCGGTAACCCGGGATATTCGTCGTCCGCGCCCGAACTCTTTTCGATCTGCTTGCCCTGCGAAGATCCCAGTCCCATCAGAACAAATCCTGCCAATACGATTGATGCCGCCAGCAAGATCATTTTCATTGCAATACTCCCTTCAGTTTGCAGCCGCCCTGGTTTCCCCCGGGGGGGCTAATTAAATCTAACTCCTGTTTCGACCAAAGTAATTCCTGAAGGTAATGAAAACGTCAGGAGAATATAAAGATTAGGTAAATGTGCTGACCAAATAAATAATCCGGAAAAGCGCGGGGAGCAACGCCCCCCGCTCTTTGGAACTTGCGCAAAGGCAGCAGGGTTTTTAAACTATGCTTCGGCAGGCAATCGTTGAAACACCCTTGGGGAGAGCTCATGGCAAAACTTGGCCCGGTTCTGATCGTTGAGGATGACAATAAAACCGCTTCGCTCATCAGTCTCTATCTTGAACGCGAAGGATACGAGACCGCCCTTGCCTTCGATGGCGTAGAAGCTTTGAGTCTGGTCCGTCAGAAAAATCCTGTAGTTGTCATTCTGGATCTCATGCTGCCCAAGCTTGACGGCTGGGAAGTGTGCCGCCGGATAAGGGAATTTTCCGATGTCCCGATTTTGATGCTGACCGCAAGGGGTGAGGAATTCGACCGGGTCCTGGGGCTCACAATTGGCGCAGACGATTATGTGGTAAAACCCTTCAGCCCCCGCGAGCTTGTCGCTCGAATCAAAGCGGTGTTAAGGCGAACCGGTATTACTGCCGGGGAAAGGTCCACTAAGCTAAAGGCCGGGGGGCTTGTGCTCGATATTCATAACCACGAAGTTACGGTGGATAATCGCCGCATCGTCCTCACTCCATCGGAATTCAAGCTGCTTCGGTTGCTTATGAATGCGCCGGGGCGGCTCTTTACACGAGAGCAGCTCCTGGATGCGCTCTATCCTCTTGGTGAACAGGTAATTGATCGAGTAATAGATGTACATATAGGCAAGCTGAGACAGAAACTCGAAAAAGACGCCGCCAACCCGCAATACATATTGACAGTACGAGGCTTCGGGTACCGCATTGCCCAGGACGATCACCAGGAATCTTTGCCATGAAACAGGGCATGCTCTTGAAACTGCTCGCAATCAATGTACCTGTGGTCGCACTGGTAATACTTGTCCTCTGGCTGGTTCTCGATACTCTTGCGGCCGATTACTTCTCGGTTCTCATGAAGGAGTACCGGATCAATCCTACAGATGCACACCAGATGTTCATCCACTCCGTACACCGCTATCTTCTGTGGACCAGCATCGGCGCACTGGTCCTGGCCACACTGTTGAGCTTCCTGCTGACTGAAATGGCGCTGCGGCCGCTCTACCAGATGATAAAAACGACTCGCCTGATTTCCAGGGGTGATTATTCCTCCAGGGTGCGGGCGGATTCGCACGATGAGATCGGTGAATTGGCAAACGCTTTCAACCAGATGGCCGCAAGCCTCGAACGCGTCGAACAACTCAGAAGGAACATGGTTTCGGATGTCGCTCACGAGCTTCGCACTCCTTTGACAAACATCAGAGGATACCTTGAGGCGCTTCAAGACGGTGTAGTCCCACCGACCCAGGAAACCTTTCAACTGCTTCTCGAAGAAACACTCCGGCTGATTTCCCTTGTGGAAGGCTTGCTGCAGTTGGCCCGTGCCGATGCTGCGAGATTGAGCCTTGACCTGGAGGAGACAGATATTGCCGAACTGGCCTCACGCGCCTTAAAAAAATTCGATCTCGAATTCAGACAGAAAGATATCCGGGTCAGGGCCGAACTGGGTGAAGCAGCCCCTGTGCTGGCGGATCGCGAAAAACTAAACCGGGTGATAGAAAACCTTCTGAAAAACGCTCTACAGTATACGCCAGAAAGTGGATCAGTATCGCTTGGCACGGAGAACTCCGGCCAGGCGCTTAAATTCTTTGTCGAAAACAGCGGTCCCGGGATTGAAGCCAAAGACCTGCCATTTATTTTCGAGCGTTTCTATCGGGGAGAAAAATCCCGTTCCAGAGACTTTGGAGGCACAGGAATAGGGCTAGCCATAGTAAAGGAAATCCTGGAAGCACACGGGGGAAAAACAGGGGCGGAAAGCGCTCCCGGCAAAACCCTGTTCTGGTTCAGCCTGCCTCGCAAGATAGACTCTGGTGCGGCAGACAGCCTGATTGCCTGACAGAAAATGGAGACACGGATGGACTCGGATAAGAACCGATGAAAGCGAAAGTATCGTTGGGCAAAGAGGTGGTAGTAGACAGTTGATAGCAGGTTGTGCGGACGCGCCGATGCGTTATAATGGGTGATGCACGATATCATACGCAGATAGAGAAAAAATGGTGCAAATCGAAAGAATCGAAATCCCGGTACCCTTCGCACCGGGTAAAATGAACTGCTACTACATCCCCGATTCGACCCCAACCCTGATCGATACGGGGGTCAATACCCCCGAAGCGCTTCAAAGTCTGCAGGACGGCTTGAGAAAGGTGGGCGCCGGGGTCTCGGATATTCGAAGAATCATTCTGACTCATGGCCACTCGGATCATGCGGGATTGGCCGGAGCGGTTGCGGCCATTAGCATGGCGCCCGTATTTGTTCATTACCGGGACAAACGCATGACTCTTTCGGGATCAGAGGAAGTAAGCAGAGAAAATGAGGTACTTTATCGGGAGATTTTTCAAGAGGCTGGTGCTCCGGAGCAAATCGCCAACAAAAGCATTGCGACGATTTTGGGTCGATTACGCAAGCACTTCAGCCCATTATCGAACGTGGAATTATTAAAAGGCGGCGAACTATTCTCGTTTGATCTCTTCAATCTTGCAGTCCTGCATACGCCCGGACACACTTCCGGCTCTATTAGCCTGCTCGACGAAACAAATGGCGTTCTTTTTTCCGGAGATTGTCTCGTTCAGGGCGTTGTTCCATACGTTACCATAGATCTCAAAAGTCCCGGAGACCTCCCGCGCGATTGCAGTACTCGAGCAATACGAAAGGTCGCTCGAGGTGATGACCGCACTGCCGGTTCGCACGGTCCTGCCCGGCCACGGCGCGCCCTTTTCGGGCCACCTGGAGCTGATCGAACGGATAAAGCATCAGAGGGAGAGACGGCGGCGGGGAATCCTCCGTATATTGAACGGCAAGAAGGGTGGACAGGCGCAAACAGACGGTATGAGCCAGTTTGAAGTCGCCAAATCATTGTTTCTCTGTGGTTCAGACGGCGGGAAGCTTCTGATGGGTATTTCCGAAGTGCGCGGTTGCCTTGAAATGCTGGAAAAAGAAAGGGTTGTTACGGCCACCGTAAACGACGGGAAGCGCCTATACCACCTGAATTGAAGGTTCGATTGGAGAATCGTATGGTTTTGCAGGCTTTCGGGTTGTCCCGGGAGTTTTTTCTGGCGGAGTCCGGCACTCGAAATGCTGTTCGGATACATACTCAGATCGAATCCGGAAGGAGGGTTACGATGCCTATAGCAAAATTAGACACGTTTCGAGAAGATGTCCGTCAATTCCTGAAAATGAGCACCGGCATTCAGGCTCACATCATGAGGGAGTACGTAACGGATAAGGCGCCGGAAATAGCGACGATCTGGCCTAAAGTAGCAGAGAACAACGAGAAATTATTTAAGGGCGAAGCGACCCTCAAAGATGTCTGGACAGTAATTACCAGGAAAGAGATGTTGACGCTGGCAGGCATGTTGCGTCATGTGTTCGAGCAAACAGCAAAGATGAGGATGGAACAAAACCCGCTGCCGCAAGGTGTCGGGATTGAGAGTGTGGACGCCGACGGGGTGCCGGCCGAGTGGCAAATCGTTCCCGGAGCGTCTGAAGAAAAGGTACTGTTGTACTTACACGGCGGTGGCTGGGTTTTAGGGACCACATATAGTTATCGCCCCTTGACGGTCGCGCTTGGCAATGCCACCGAAATGAAAGTGCTCAGCATAAACTACAGGCTCGCTCCTGAGAATCTTTTTCCAGCCGGCCTCGAGGATTGCACGAAGGCTTACCAGTGGCTATTGCGTCAGGGTTTCAAGCCGTGGAATATCGTAATCGCAGGCGACTCCGCTGGAGGGAACCTCACTTTGGCGACTATTCTCAAACTTCGTGACAAAGAAATCCCTTTCCCCAAAGGGCTGGTTTGTTTTTCTCCCGGCACTGACAGCGGTAATATTTCCATCTCCCATGGAGAAACTGATCCCATACTCGCCGACGCAGGCATGTTCTGGTGGCGTGCTGCCTACTTAGGAGAAGAGAATCATGGGGAGCTCCAAAACCCTTTGGTTTCACCTCTTTTTGGTAACCTCCGGGGATTTCCGCCGTTGCTCGTCCAGGCAACGCCGCCCGAAATATTATTTGAAAATGCGAGACAATTTGTCGAAAGAGTCAATGCAGCGGGGGGTGAGGCCACCCTGCAGACATGGGATGGCATGGTTCACGTGTGGCAGCTCATGTTCTTAGGCATGTTTCCGGAAGCCCGGGAGGCCATCGATAAGGTTGGCGAATGGGTCAAGAGACTTTATGCGCCAAACAATGATCGGAAGGGAATATAATGGTCAAGGCGGTTTTTGAATCGACGGTACTCGCAGGGATCCCGTTACGGAACAGGATTATCCGCTCCGCCACTCATGAGGGAATGGCAGATGAAAGAGGCTATCCGACAGAACAACTGAAACAGACCTATCTCAGATTGGCAAAGGGCAACGTTGGAGCAATTATAACGGGCTTTGCCGGAATTCAGCCAAATGGAAAAAGTCCGTTGCATCGTATGCTTATGATTGATAACGATGAAGCGGCCGCATCATATGAGGATATTGTTCAGGCTGTTCACGCAAATGATACTCCAATCGTTCTTCAAATTGCCCATAGCGGAAGACAAACCCGCTCAAAGATGATAGGCGAACGTCCTGTTGCTCCATCAGCCATTCGCGACAAATTCTACAATGAAGACCTTCCCAAAGAGCTTACATCGGAAGAGATCGAAGCTCTGATCGTCAATTTTGTGAATGCCATAGAACGGGCGAGGCGTGCAGGATTCGACGGGGTCCAACTACATGCGGCGCATGGGTATTTGCTCTCACAATTCCTCTCCCCATATATGAACAGAAGGCAGGATAAGTGGGGTGGAACCACAGAGAAGCGTTTTCGAATTTTGCACGAGATTTATACAAGGGCAAGAGAGCGCGTAGGGGATTTTCCGATCCTCGTCAAGATGAACGCTTACGATGGACGCCGGCAGGGGATGAGATTGGAAGAAGCTGTCCGGATTGCCCGACGGCTTGAACAGGTTGGGTGCTCCGGCATTGAAATTTCATGCGGGATCTCTGAAGATGGGTTTTATATGGTCCGAGGGACAAAAGCTCCTCTTAAGGCTGTATTTAAATATACTTTCAAATATAAATCATACCCAACTTTTATTCAGAATTTGATGCTCCCGTTTGCTAACCTCATTATTCCTCCGGTGACCCCTCTCAAGAACTATAATGTTGATGCCGCGCAAGAAATAAAATCGCAGCTTTCTATTCCGGTTATTGTTGTTGGCGGGATAACATCTTTAGACGACATTGCCGGTATTATCGGAGAAAATAAGGCCGATGCGGTTTCAATGAGCCGCCCATTCATTATTGAGCCCAATATTGTAGCAAAATTCCAGGAAGGCGTGCAACGAACCTCAAAATGCATTGCCTGCAACTACTGCTTGGTAGCTTGTGAAGAAAGGCCCCTACGCTGCTACTACGGGAAACTGGACGCTTAAATTCCACCTTGTGATAGACAGGTCAGGGAGAGGGCTTGAAGCGAAAAGCTGGAAGCGAGAAATCCCTGCTCCACGCTCCCCGCTTCCTTTTGCTCTTAATCCCTCTCTCCACTCTTCACCCGATCTGCCAATTCTTTATCAAATCTTCACCTTCTCTTTAAAATCTCCTCACAGAACATGGTTAACATTGAGCTACACCGTACAAAAAACGGTAATCGGACACACGGTTTCCGTGTGAAAAACCGGCAGAACTTCCGGGCGAACGGAGAGAACACAAATGACTTCACTGCCAAAGAGATTAACGGAGTTGGTCATCGCTCCAAGGAGCAGGACCATCTGGCTGGCGCTTGCCGGGTTTTTTCTGGGCAGCGCGCTATGTCCCTTTAACCCTCCTGCCCAAGACGAACCACAACCGGTGAAACAGGGGGAAACAATGAATAGTCCATCACAAATCCGGACAAACATGGAGAATGAACATTTCAACCGCCCAGCTTCGGCGACGGGGCAAATCGAAACCGCCACATTTGCTCTTGGCTGATTTTGGGGTTCTGATGCCCAGTTCGGGAGCATCAACGGCGCGATTAGTACGCGGGTAGGCTATACCGGCGGCAATAAGGAGAATCCGACCTACCGGTCTTTGGGTGATCACGCGGAGAGCATAGAGATAGATTATGACCCGGGCGTTGTTTCGTACCGGGAATTGCTTGAAATCTTCTGGAAGAACCATGATCCAGGAAGCCGCCCGTGGTCGAGGCAGTATATGTCCGCAATCTTCTACCACAACGAAGAACAAAAAAAACTGGCTGTTGAATCAATGAAACGGGAGGAAACAAAAACACACGGGAAAATTTACACTGAGCTATCGCCTGCCGCGAGGTTCTATCTGGCGGAAGACTATCACCAGAAGTACTACCTGAGGCAGAGGCCTGAATTGATGAAAGAGCTCAAAGCGATATACCCGTCCGAAGACGACTTCGTGAATTCGACGGTCGCAGCGCGCCTGAACGGCTATCTTGCCCTGAAAGGCCCCTACGCGACCATTCAGGCTGAACTTGGAAATCTGCTGTCGCCCCGGGAGAGCACAAAGCTCCTGGATATCATCCACCACGTAAGAGAGGATAAATCACAATGAAAAGTCTCAGCAGGTATTTTGCAACTTCTTTAATCGTTTTTCTATCAATCGCCGTTTTCGCCTCAGTTGGATATTCACAACCTATGAAAAGTGATAAATCAGTCGAGGAAGGTCAGAAGGCGATCATGGAAGGTGCAAAGAAGATGATGGATGGAAACAAAATGATAATGGATACAATGGACAAGAAAGGAATAAAAGACGCAGACTTGACGTCGGCCCAAAAGATGATGACCGACGGCAATGACATGATCACCAAAGGCCAAAGCATGATGACCGGGAGCACGATGGCGGAAGGCAAGACAATGGTGACGCGAGGCGCAAAAATGATGCTCGACGCACAGAAAGCGACCTCGGCCGCCGTTAAAAAGCATGGAATGACGCAAGAATGTACAATCGCTCTTGACTCGTGCACGTATGGAGAAAAAAAGATAAAAGAAGGTGCGTTGGAGTGGTTTTTTGGCGCAGGTGGCGTTTAGCAGTACGAACAGGTGGCGTTCAAATCTCCCCTGCCTCCCTTTAGGAAGGTTCATCCGTCAAACGAGTACCTGTGGTCAGGGTTTTCCTGCTCCGAAGGGACTCAATAAATTAGCCCCGGGTCAGTCCCGTTAACGGAGGGACTGACCCAGCCTATTGATGCACACAAACCACGACTTTACTCTGAAGAGGTTACATAAATTCTGCATCATGACTGTTCAGCCAATCCCAAGACTGATACTGTCCTTTCTCGTGCAGTAGTTACTCGTTTGCCGGATGAGCTTTTAGGAAAGGCTGCAAGCACGAAAAACATTACATGTGCGACACCGTCTCGGAGCCTGCCCCGGAAGTCTCAAGTCCGGGGGGCCGGCATCCAGGGCTTTCTTTGCGTCATTCCGGCGCAGGCCGGAATCCAGGGCTTTTCTTTGCGTCATTTCGGCGCAGGCCGGAATCCAGGGCTTTTCTTTGCGTCATTTCGGCGCAGGCCGGAATCCAGGGCTTTCTCGAACTATTTGATATTTAAAACAAAACACTGGCCCCCTGCCCCGGACTACACACTTACGGGGGCAGCCTTCGCCAGGGTGAAAGCCCCAAGAGGTTTCTACCTTCACGTGGGAAGTTCAATCTTTCGGGGGCTACGTCGCACAGCGATGCGGCCTCACAAAAGATCGGCCGCGAACTTGAAGCATCTAACGCGCTTTCACGATGTTACCCGCAAACCCGAACGAAGTGAGGGTTCGGCCTCACAAAAAAACCGGCCGCGAACATGTGCCCTGGTTACATAATGCTAACCGCGAACCCGAAACCTGGTGAGGGTTCGGCCTCACAAAAGATCGGCCGCGAACTTGAAGCATCTAACGCGCTTCCTCGATGTTACCCGCGAACCCGAGCACAGTGAGGGTTCACCAAGCGGAATTGTTCTTGTTTTTACTAATCACTCTTCACTCTTCACTCTTCACTAGCGTTCTCTCCTCACCTTTTCAGCATATTCGGTGAGCATAAGGAACTGGTCCTGAAGGGCATGTTTTTCGACCCCGACCGGCGCTTTGAAAAAGGAAGCGAGGTGGGGCATCGCTCCGGCTTCAGCGCGCCTTTTCGCCAGTTCGGCCAGGCGGACGAGATCGAGCACCAGCGGCGCTGCGAGAATGGAATCATATCCCTGCCAGATGAATTGAAGTGACATTTTAGCCCCCAGAAACCCTTTGAAATGAATGAAATCCCAGGCCGTTTTCTGGTCGTCAAGGGACGGGACATAACCTATGTTGACCGAAGAATGCGGCGAATACCCAAGGATTTTGGACAGGACTTGGTCTTTGGTGCGGATTTTCGATTCGCGGTTTCCCGGATGTTCGAGTATCCGGCCGTCCATGTTGCCCAGAATGTTGAAGCCCTCCCAGCTCATTACCTCCAGATTTCTCCAGGCAAACATGGGAGCCAGCGCTGATTTTACCAGCGTCTCACCCGTTTTTCCGTCGTTTCCCATGACAGGGACGCCTTTTTCGACGGCAAGCTGCAAGATTGCCGGCGGAAGAGCGCCATTCGAAGGCGTAAAATTTATATATGCACACTCTTCCATGATTGCGGCAAAGGAGTACAGCGTGCTCGCCCGGAGCTTTTCCGTTTCGTTGCTGGAGATCAGCTTTTCTAGCGATGCAAGTTCAAAGTGGCTGGCGTCGAGTTCCAGGGGCGGCTCCGTTGACGCAAGATTTACGACAATTACCTCATCGAGCCCATGTTTGCGCCTGAAGATCCGCAAGCTGTCGCGCATGTCTTCAACTTCTTGCTCGAGATTTTTCTCTTTCGTATTTACAGGGTGGACAAGGTTTTCTATGGCTTCGCCACAGTTTTTGGCGCACCCGCAATCGATATTATGATGAAATTCTTCCAGTTCAGCCTTAATTTCCATGAGAATTCCAGGCGCCACCGGGGCCATTTTTTCAAAAATGTCGCGGGAGTTTGCCCCCGCTCTTATATCGCAGCCGCCGAAAACAAGGTCTGCCGGCTCGATAAGATCGACTCCATCGAAGATCTGCAAGCAGGTGACCATCCCGGTTGACGGCGCCAGCTTTTTCTTCAAGGCAAGGGCCCCCGCCACCACCGTTGAGGCGATGGAACCGAGCGCGCCTAATAGGTAAACCCCTGTTTTATTTATGGATGACATGATTCAAAGGCTCTTTTGACTTGGTTCAGAAATGCCGACATCCAAATTGCTCCCTACTTTCCCCTTTTTTTCCCACTTCCCACTTCACTCTTCCACTTGCTCCTCGCTTCCTGCTCCCCGCTTCTTGCTTCTTTAAAGAACTTATTTCCCCTAATTGTCAATTGTTTCAGCGTGAGGAGGTCAATTTCCCATCTGGTTACCGGCCTGCTTAGGTCTTAAATTCTTAATCACCGGCCCGTCTTTTGTCTAATCCGTGCTTGTCTGAATTAACTGCGGAGGCGCAAATGTTTAAAAACATTTTGATACCCTCGGACCTCACCGAAAGAAACCACAAAGCGATGGATATCGCCGTCAAGTTGGCGCTGGAAAACGGCGCCGTCGTTACTCTGCTTCATGTGATCGAAACTCTTGAGCAAGTCGATTCCGAGGACTTTGAGAAATTTTACAAGCAACTTGGCGCTCGAGCCGGAAGGAAAATCGATAAACTGATTGCCAAATTCGGCCGCGAAGGCATTACAATGGAAAAGCAAATAGTTTACGGGAGACGAGTTTACGAAATACTCAATTTTGCGGTCGCGCACGATGTCGATTTGATTATAATGAGCTCGCACAAACTCGATCCCGAAAACGCCGCCGAAGGCTGGGGGACAATCAGCTTCAAGATCGGGGTCCTTTCCCACTGTCCGGTTATGCTTGTAAAGTGAAGAATCCGGTGACAAGAAGAATAATGCACCTGGACATGGACGCATTCTACGCCGCCGTTGAACAGTCGGACAACCCCGAGTTGCGCGGAAAGCCGGTGCTGGTGGGCGGCGCAATGCGCGGGGTGGTTTGTGCGGCGTCCTACGAGGCCAGGCGCTACGGCGTTCATTCCGCTATGCCCGTTTTCCAGGCCAGGAAGCTTTGCCCGCAGGGCGTCTTCCTTCCGGTCCGCATGAACCGTTATAAAGAGGTTTCCCGCGTTGTAATGGAAATCCTGAGGGGGATATCGCCTCTTGTCGAGCAGGTATCGATCGATGAGGCTTTTGCGGACATTACCGGGACTGAAAGGCTCCACGGTCCTTCATACGATCTGGCCCATCGGTTGAAAGCAGCTATCCGCGAGGCCACTTCTCTTACATGTTCCATCGGAATAGCGCCAAACAAATTTCTCGCCAAGATCGCCTCCGATTTCAAAAAACCCGATGGGCTGACGATACTCGAAGAACATCAGGTCAAAGAATTTCTGAAACATCTGCCGGTTGGTAAAATTCCCGGGGTGGGCAAGAAAAGTGGAGAGGAACTGCGTAAGCTCGGCATTGTTTTCGCCTCGGACATTCTGAGATTTCCCGCGCAGTTGTTGGAAAATAAATTCGGCAGATGGGGCGCCGCCCTCTACGCAAAGGCGCAGGGCATAGATAATTCTGCTGTCGAACCTTACAGCGACCCCAAATCTATCAGCGCCGAAGAGACCTTCCCCAAGGATACCGCCAACGTCGCCGAGCTTGAGAAGATGCTTCTTTCTCAGGCCGAGGAAGTAGGCCGGGAAATTCGAAAACTCGGGTTCAAGGCAAGGACGGTAATTCTGAAAATAAAGCTCTCCGATTTTAAAATTATCACCAGAAGCCGCACTCTGCCTGAGCCATTCGACACAACGGACGTTTTGTTTCACACCACACATAAGCTTTTAGCGGACCTGAAGCTGACGCGAGAGGTGCGCCTGATAGGAATAGGCGTATCCAACCTCACTTCGGGCCTTAGTCAAATGACGATTAGTTCATCGACGGAGGAAACCGGCAAACAGGGGCGGCTCGACCGCGCCCTGGACCAAATCCATAGCCGCTTTTGCGGCAATATGGTCGTGCGCGGCCGGATGATCGACGAAGTTTGAGTTTATTATCGCTGACCGCTTGCGCTGCATCATAATTTTCCATATCTTGCAGGAGATTTTTTCACGCCAGAAAGAAAGAGAAGGATCACGCAGAGACTGATCATCGACAGCTCAAGGAGAGGCGCGGGGAAACGCAAAGAAGCATCGGCTTGTTCCGGACATGCCCTCCGGGCATTGCTGTAAAAGTGGCCGGTGATCGCGACGCTCTGCGAGGCGCAGAGTGTTTCATCGCATATCGTCTGTCCTCTGCGCCTCCGCGTCTCCGCGTCTCCGCGTGAAATGCTTTTCGCGTCTTCGCGTGCAACAGGCTCCTTGTACATGACACCCGCGCTTTTCCGGATTTATTTATTTTTGCAGGAGGACTAACTTGCCAAACGAAAACCATAGATATCTTCGCGAGGATTTCGGCGAACTTCCCATTAAGTTGGAACATCTTGACATCGTTCTCAACTTCCTTAACGACAGAGTCGAAGCTCTAAACTGCCTCCGGATGACTGCCAGGCAGGAGATCGACAGGATTTCGCTCGATGCCCGCGACCTTGAAATAGTGAGCGTCGAATGGTGCTCCGGCCCTGATTCGGCAGGGGACCCTCTTCGGTATGAATATCTTGCCGGGCAAAACAGGCTCATCGTCCTACTGCCCCGCAAAGTGCCGGCGGGAGAAAGCTTTTCCGTGCGCACCACGAGCGTGTGCTACCCTTCGGATTACGTCCTGGAGGGCATTTACAAGGATGTCACTCCGCCCGGAGCGCCCCAGCAGTACATGTCCCAGTGCCAGCAATGGGGCTTTCAGAGAATTATGCCCATCTTCGACGACTGCCGCGCCAAGTGTACGATGAGAACGACCCTGGAAGCCGGCATCGCCTACACGCATCTTGTAAGCAACGGAGATATAGACCCTGCAGCCAACCCGGATGGTGTTCCCGTTCGCAAACCGGGTCAGCCGGACAGGCAGACCATCACTTTCAACAACCCCATTCCGATGCCCCCTTACCTTTTCATCGCCTGCGCAGGGACATGGGACGTTCTCAGGGACCGCGCGGTCTATGATAACGGCCGCACCGTAAATCTCGAATACCTTGTGCCTCCGGGCGAAAGCAGGGGCGCGCAAATCCCGATGATGATCCTCAAAAGGTCGGTCCTGTGGGTCAAGGCGACTCAGGACTATGAATACACGGGAGATACCTATCGGACCATCTGCATGGGCAGATCCAATTTCGGAGGCATGGAAAACGCCGGTAACACCACAATCGTCACGGATGCAGCCCTGGTCGGCGAGCACACGTTGGACCAGTTCCTCCTTTACGCCCATGCTGTGATAGTACACGAGTTCGAACATAACCAGTGCGGCAGTGAAACAACCATGGAGACCCCCTTCGACGTCTGGCTCAATGAGGCCTTCACTGTGGACGTGGAGAGGCAGTTCATGGCGGACGTTTTCGATCCGGCAGTGGTCAGGCTGAACCAGGTTGAAAGCATTCGAAGCCCGCTTCTCGGCCCCCTGGCCATAGAGGACTCCGGACACGCCGGCCGCATCGTGCGCGAGGGCTTCAACGACCCTGACGAACTCATAGACGGGGTCACCTATGTCAAGGCGGCGGAAGTTGTCCGCATGCTCCGCCTGCTGCTAGGAGAGGAAAACTTCAAAGCCGGCAAGACCCTTTACTTCAAGCGTTATCGTTCGAAAAACGCAAATACCGATCAGTTTTTCGAATGCTTTGAGGAAGTATCCGGCAGGCGGCTCGATGAGTTCAAAAAACAATGGCTCTACAGGGTCGGCTACCCCAAGGTGAGCGCCAAAACTTTCCTGGACGCTGAAAACAGGACGTTTCACATCGGTTTGCGCCAGGAAAATGATGATGGAAAGCCCCCTTTTGTCGTTCCAATCCGGCTCGCGCTGGTCGATCCTCAAGGCAGGGACATTCCCGGAACCGACCGGGTGTTCGAGTTGAACCAACGGGAGGCCCAACTTACTTTTGAAAACCTCCAGGAAATTCCCGCTTTCGCATCGATCAACCGGGATTACTCCTTCTACGGGACTTTCGTAGACCGGAGCGCAAACGTCGAGGCGCTCATCATGCAGGCAAGGATCGACCCGAACTATTATTGCCGCGTTGACGCAATGCGCATGCTGACCGATATCGAACGCAAGAAGCTGCTCAATCCCGGTGAGACCAAAGAAATAGATCCCCTATGGCTGGGGCTGTATGGAGAAATCCTTGCGGACAGTTCCATTCCCTCCGCGCTCAAGGCTTTTTTTCTCAAGATCGACGAGCAGCCGATGGACAGGACGTACAGCGCATGGTTCCCCGATCTCGTCGCTGCCAGGGAACAACTCATGCTCTCTATCCACAGTCTCTATCGGCAAGAGTTACGGGAACAGTTCGACCGTCTTGACACCTACGCTCTCTGGTCCCCCGAAACACTGCTGGACGGGCTCGAAGACAGGCTGCTCAAAAATGTGCTGCTGGAGTTGATAACCGTAAAGGACACTACTGAGAGCCACATGACCATACTGGATCATTTCCGCCGCGCCACGGCCGCAAATGACAAGGTTTCCGCCCTCTCCGCCCTCAACCGCAGTTCAGCCCCCGAAAGGCTTGATGTCCTGGAAGAAGTTTACGGCCAGTGGCATTCGAATATAAGCGAATATGCCAATTACCTCCGTGTTATCGGCAGTGGAACGTGCAAAGACGTTTTCGAACAAATCGAAAGGGAACGCAGAAGGCCAACCTTCCAGATAACTCAACCGACCTGGTCCCGCGCGCTTTTTCTGACCATGGCCAACAATAACAAGATGATCTGGAACCAGCAGGGAATATCCTGGATCGCCGGCATGGTCATCGAGCTTGCCCCGATCAACTACACGAACGCCTCGCGCATGTTGAACACATTTCAGCACGTGCGCAAGATGAAGCCGGATCTCCAGCGTATGGTGATCGCCGCCCTGGAGCGGATCGCCGTCAACGTTTCCGACTCGACCAGCCCCGCCGTCCACCGTCAGGCGAAGGCATACTTAAAGGTGTGAGAAGCGCAAACAAAAGACGAAAAACGATTCACCGCAGAGACGCAGAGAGCGCTGAGAAAACAGGAGCTTAGCCTGATATGCTTGCCAAAATTTCGAGAATCTGCAGGTTAGTAGTACAGAGGAAAGCAATTGAACGAACAGACAAAACTAAATTGGATGTCCTTGTTTGCTCCCGGTTTTTTCTGCATGCACACTCTCTTTTCTCTGCGTCCTCTGCGTCTCTGCGGTGAAATCCTTTCTTTAGTCTTAAGCAGCAAAAACCCCCGGCGAAAACCCGAGCGCCAGGGGTCTTGTTCGTTAGCTACTTCGATTGAATCAGGTGCCGTCAGCCATTTTAAAGCCTGGGCCCGGTGTGCAGGCCCTGCCGCGTTAATATTTTCCTGTGTCCATGTTGTTGTTGGGGGCCGCCTTGTCCCTGTCCGCGTTTCTTTGGCTACAACTGAAGCAGGAGGGCAAATGCCAGCCGCAGGGATTCCAGTTAATGTTACAAAGCGATGGGAGGTGCCAGCCGCAGGGATTGAGACAGCCACAATCCGCTTGCGCGCTGAACATGCCACCGCTGACAAGAACCAGCGAAAGCGCCAATGCAACTACTAATGTTTTGCTCATTTCTATCTCCTGTACATCCAAATAGTCATTCTTCTAAATGCCACAACCATTGAGAACTCGATACAAAAACTCGTTAGGAAAAACGTAAAGGCAGTTTCGGTTCATGTCAACGGTCATAAAATTAAATATTTTGTTTTATTGTAATATCAGATGGTTAGAAGAATCAGCAAAATAGTGTCAAGCAGTCCGGTAGATTCAAACCTCGCTGAACGTGGGTAATCCTTCACCGAAGACACTGGTCATAGACAAGTCATGGAGAGGACTGCTAATCGGCAGGGCAAGCAGAGATAGACTTCTAAAGATAAGATTTGTTTGAAGAATCAGCGAGTTGAGGGATTGTTGAGGAATTAAATCGCAGTCGTAGGGTGGGCTAAGCCGCGCGCAGTCGTAGGGTGGGCTAAGCCGCGCAGTCGTAGGGTGGGCTAAGCCGCGCGCAGCCCACCAAGTCTTTTCGGAACAGACTGGTGATAGACAGGTCATGGAGACAAAGGCTTTGTAACAGAGGATTTGATCGAGAAATCGAAGCATTAAGGAATTAATTCCAAAATCCCAAGCCCCCTAAATCCTAAACGGCTATTTCTAAAGGCGAAATTGTTCTACGTTCCTCTTGATCTTAAAAGCAGGCGAATGGGGGAGTAGTTGCATTTTGGTTTTCTCCGTATTCTCAAACCGCCAACGAAGTGCTGGACCATGGTTCCCCGCTTACCATTCCCCCTCACTCCACATTCATCATTCATCACTTTTCCCCACTCCTCACCCCTCACTCCTAATTCCTAATTCCTCACTCCTCATTCCTCACTCTCCTTCCCTGCTCCCCGCTTCTCGCTCCTTGCTCCTTGCTCCTTGCTTGCTTTCTTATGTGATTCTATGCCGAGTCGTTCAGATAGGGCCTTGGCTTTTACAGAGGCAAAGAAATCTCGCCTGCCGGAACCAGAATACTCAATACTTTCATGGTGACGATTTTGCAAAAATGTAAGACGAGCGTACTGCGCACCCAGTGCACAAATACATTCTTGACATTATTTACTCCCTGTATGCTTTCGTTTATATGCAATGATAGAGCCTATTTATACACGAATACCGCTCCGGAACTAATCTACATAAACAATGTAGTCGAAAGATTCTGCAAGCTTACATAACTATTCAGCAATTAAAGGCATTACACAAAAAAAGCAGTGCCGCAATGACCGACACAGAATCAGAAAACAGAAAAGATCTGCTAAGACATTCAATATTTCGGGATTTGCCACCGGGTGAACTCGATGAGCTTTCCCGAACCCTTCAAAGCAGGGTTGTGCAGCCGAACGAGTTCATTTTGAAGGAGGGGGACCCGGCGGATGCTTTCTATATCATCGGTTCAGGTCAAGTCAGGGTTTTCGTCCGGCATGACAACAGGATTGAGAGGGATCTCTCTGTACGTGGACCGGGCGAGCACTTCGGCGAGTTGGCTCTTCTAGCAGGAGCGACGCATACCGCCAATGTCGAAAGCCTTGCCGAAACCCACCTCATGGGCCTGCCCAAAGAGGGGTTTGACCGCCTGCTGCTGGACCACCCGGATCTTTTCAGAAACTTCGTCAGGGAAATGCGCCGCTGGCTTCTCAAAGACCAGGAAATTATAGAAGAAGAAGCCAACATGGTATTCAAGGCGCCTCGAGTCTCCCTGTTTGATTTTCTCCTTGTCATCGGGGTGAGCGTCCTTTTGGCGATAATATTTAACCTTTACAATCCCTATGGAATTCCTCTCGTCCCTGAGCGCCCCGACGCAGAGTCAATCTCTTCGATCAGCGCCTCTGCGGCAATGGAAGACTACCGGCAGGGACAGACTCTCATCGTGGACGCTATGCCGAAAAATTTCTACCAAAAGCGGCATATAAAAGGCGCGGTTAACATGCCGATGGCTCTTTTCGATATCGTCTACCTGATGAACTTTTCCGAAGAAGACAAGGCTCAAAAGATAGTGGTTTACGGAAATACGATAAGCAGGCCGTATGACCTGGAAATTGCGAGTAAACTGCTGCTCCGGGGATATTCGGACGTCAAACTCATGGACGGTGGCCTAATTGCCTGGAAGGCCAAAGGGTATCCGGTTGAGGAACAGGTTTCGAAATGATCCGCTCTTTTATTAAACGGCTTATAACGAGCGAATATCTCTCATTTGCGCTACGGGTTTACCTGGGATATTTCTTCATCTACGCAAGTTTGAGCAAAATACCGCATTCCGCCCAGTTTGCAGAAGCAATAGCAGATTACCGGCTGATTCCCTACATGTCCCTTAATCTGGGAGCTGTCATACTGCCATGGATTGAACTCGTCACCGGCCTTTTTTTGATCATCGGTTTTAAGTCCCGCACATCCATAATAGTGATCGGATTGCTTCTGATAATGTTCGACGTAATGATTCTGATCAACATGGTCCAGGGTGCCCCCATCAACTGCGGGTGCTACGATGTTGTGGGTGAGCCGATCGGATGGAAAAAGGTCCTGGAAAATGTGCTGATGCTGGTTTTCTCCGTCCAGATCTATTACTGTGACAAACCTGTGCTCTTGGGTAGATTGAAATCTACCATTGGCCTTGGGAGCCGGGTTGCCGGCACCCAATCGTAACGGGTTAATTGTAATACGCTTAAAGGTTCGGTCTCGAGTTTGTTTCCGGCTGCTTCTACTTTGTCTTCCCCTTGCCATAATGATCGGTTGAGAATGAGATGTCAGTCCCGAAACCAATCGTTTCATTCACAACACGAAGAAAGACCAGGTAATGGTTCCCTGCTTCTCGCTTCCTGCTCCTTGCTTCCCGCTTCCCTGCTCCTTGCCTCTTGCGGCACAATTTTCCGTGCCAGGCCATAATCTTTCCGATCATCGTTGCGGGATTATCTCTACTAAGTGTAGCATTCCGTAAGTTCCACGATATTTAGAACGATGAAGCGGAAGCGGCTGTCGTCATTCCGGCGGGGCCTGCCCCGGAAGTGTCTAGTCCGGGGGCCGGAATCCAATGTTTTTTTTCGATACGTTAAAGGGACAACGCTCCGCCTCCGCAGAGGTGAAAGGCATACTGCCCGAGGTATCGCATTGTTTATGGAATGCAACATTAGCTTGATCCGTTTTTGCGATTTCAGCACGCGCCTCCATCCCCGAAGTTTTATAGCCCGCTTTCCGCCTCCTTGAGTTAATGGGTCGCTTCTTGCCTCTTGCTCATTCTCCCCGCTCCCCTCCTCACTGCCCCTTGCTCTTCACTCATCACTCTTCACCCCTTCACTCTTCACTGCTCCTCACTCATCATTCCCCATTCATCACTCATCACTCATCACTCATCATTCATCACTTTTCCTAATTCCTAATTCCTCACTCCCCACTCTCCCCCCCTTCCCGCTCTCTGCTTCTTGCTTCCTTCTTTCCGCATTGCTTCCCGCTTCTCGCTTCCTGCTCCTCGCTCCCTGTTCTTTTGACTCCCCTCGCCGATTATGATAAAAGTTTCGGCCATGATCTTGAGCTTAAGCGATTATTTTGAGTGCCTGGGTGGTGGAACTGGTAGACACAAGGGACTTAAAATCCCTTGCTCCTTGTGGGCGTGCGGGTTCGATTCCCGCCCTAGGCACCAATCTAGAAGAAATAAAAGGGGTAAATTCAGAGGAGGGATAACCCAGGGATAACCAGACCTAGGCAATTTCAGTCCATTTCTGTCACGATACATTCTTCTTCTGCAGGTCTGCACCACCAATCACTATCCCTTTAAGATCGGTGAATAGTCTTTTCGAGGCAGTTGCTCATGTTCCTTCGGGGCACCCGAAAACCATGAAAAGTGTCGCTGCCTTCGTGTCTCTGCGCCTCTGCGTCTCCGCGGTGAATAGTCTTTTCGAGGCAGTTGCTCATGTTCCTTCGGGGCACCCGGAAACCATGAAAAGTGTCGCTGCCTTCGTGTCTCTGCGCCTCTGCGTCTCCGCGGTGAATAGTCTTTTCGTAACAGCAGCTTGTCCCTGTCACCGAAAACCCGCCCGTATTTGAAAGGAATCTAAATGGATACACCCAAGGGAGCTATTTTGCAGCGCGACAAAGAAACCTATGCAATCGTTCCTCGTATACCTGTAGGACTTCTCACGCCGGATAATTTGGACAAACTCATCCTCGTTATCAAAAAGTATAGGATACCAGTAGCTAAAATTGTCTCCGGCCAAAGGATAGCTCTGGTTGGGATAAAGGGCGAAGATGTCGAGGAGGTCTGGAGGGAGCTTTCGATGGAGCCCGGGAAAGCCACCGAACTTTGCGTCCATTATGTGCAGGCTTGTATCGGTACGGCTGCTTGCAAACTGGGAGTTCAGGACTCGCTCGGACTTGGCCTTGAGTTGGGAAAGCTTTCTGTCGGGAACCTACCCGGCAAAGTGAAGATAGGTGTTTCCGGATGCTCTATGACCTGCGGAGAAAGCTTCGTCAGAGATATCGGGGTACAAGGCAAAAAAAATGGGTGGACCTTTATTTTTGGTGGCAATTCGGGAGGCCACCCAAGAATCGGCGACATTTTAGCCGAGGATTTGACAAACGAGCAAGTTTTGGAACTCGCAAAGAAATCTCTGGAATATTACCAGGCAAATGGGAAAAAACGGGAAAGGACAGCCCGCTTTATCGAAAGGACTGGGATCGAAGCAATGAAAACGGCGCTTGATCTGCTTGGATGAAAGTTGGCCAGTGAAATAAAAGATGACGTGAGCAGGTTTGCATTCCTAAATGTGTGTCTGCTGAAACAATATTGCCGGCTCTGCTCGCTTGCTATGGTTTGCAGAAGGGAGTTCCCTTTTATTTCCTCAAAGCACTGGTCCAACCTAAGACCCTGAAAGATTTCCCACCACTGGCCGGTGTGCCGCATGTATGCCATGTTGAATTTCTCTCCTCCGGCATATTCAAGCCTTGCAAACCTGATTTCGAAATACTCTGAAATCGCATTGGGACCGAGTCAACGCCATTTTGGGCAAAAATAGAAGTGCCGCTTTTCCAGAAACCATTCCGGCTGTGAGATTTTTCAACCTGCAGGTCAGAACTCACCAAATGACAGCTCCTACTGTATGCACTATCATAGATGTTGATTTTCCATTCGTTTGGGTGCGACTCTAACACTTATGGCCATATCTCATGGTCACTTGAACGAAAGATACCCATCCATGTCGATTCTATTCATCTCACGCGGCACCATGTCCGGCGTCTACCGGTTGGTGGACTCCCTCCACGAACGCACAGGGTTCAGGTGCGCTTCTCACGAAAGCCTCACCAAAATCGTGAACAGGTACGGCGAACTCGCAACCCGTGTGGTGGAACAGCTTGCAGATGCCATCTCCGGATACGATCAATTCAGCAGGCTGCGATGGCCATACCTCGTATTGATGCGTCACGCTCTGCTGGAGGAAGTTCTCGAAGACAATATGATCTATAATGGCTATTCTGGCCATTTTTTGTTGCCGGCCTTTCAGCATTTCATCCGGGTTCGCATCGACGCCCCCTTGGATCTTCGGATAAAGATGACCATGGAACGTCTAAAATGCGATGACAAAGCCGCTCGAGATTACATCAGCAAAGTCGATGGCGAACGGGTGCGGTGGGCCCGGTTTATGTTCGCCCGCGACCTTCGAGACCCGAAATACTATGACCTGCACCTGAACCTTGGACACATGAGCCTCAAGGCCATGTGCAGTATTTGCGAGAGGGTGATGGCAGAAGAAGAGTTTAAGGTCAGCCATGAGACTAGGATTCAGGTGGAGAAACTTTTTCTGGCAGCAAGCGTCGAGGCGGCATTGGTTACGGACCCACGCGCTGGAGATCGCCGCGAAAGTGGAAGAGGGAGTTCTCGGCTTGTCTGGTCCTTATCTTAATGGCGCTGAAGTGAAGACTGTTAAGGAGATCGCTGCAACGGTGCCAGGGGTCGAAAAAGTCCGATACACTCCCGGCTACGCGCCAACGCTCGATGTCCAAAGGTAAAAACCTCGAGAAGGAGTTCAAAATGGATGAACCCGGATTTCATGATGAGTTGGCTGCCGCATTAGATCGAATTCAGTTACTCCTGAGTCGCTCGCTGGAAGTTCAGGAGCAAAGCACGGAGACCGAGAGGGCCATTCACGCCCTGGAAAAGCAGCGTACGGAGACCACTTCCGGTTTGCTCGAACATGCCGATACGGAGAATGCCCTGGCGCAACAGCGAACAGGCATGGCAGAGGAGAGAACCGCTCTTGTTCGGGAACAGACAAGCCTTTCAACTCGATCGACCGAACTGGCCACTATTCGCACGGACCTTGGGCGAGAGAGGACCGTCATGGCGGGCCAACGCACCGATCTGGCCGTATTGCGCACCGACTTCTCCCGTGCCAGAACCAACCTCGCCGAGCAGCGCACCCGCATGGCGGGCGCTCGAACCATCTTCTCCAAAGTGCGCACCGAATTGGCCCGAGGACGAACTTACCTTGCTCTTATTCGAACCGGCCTGGCTTTACTGGCTCTGAGTGTGGCCTTTTTTCGCCTTTTTAGCATTTCATTGTGGTCCGTCTTCGATGCCTCGCTGGGTCTGGGTAGCCTGGCAATGACCTTTATAGGCCTTTCCGGCTATTGGCGGTCGTCTCGCCTGATCAAGATGCTGGAAACCGGGACGGTCGAAGCGAAAGAACTGGCCGTATAATCGATCGGTTTGATTTCTCTTCGGGCGAGAAGGGCTTGGAATGCCTGGTCCACACTGGTTTATCCATCCAGTTTGAAAAATAAGGCCCGGCTCATCAACGAACCTTTGGGAAAAGTGATCCCAGTTTCGCCTTCAAAAGCGAGATGAGCTGCTCGACCTCTGCAATCCGGTCCCTCGTCTCATTGATCTTCTGTTTGGCTGCCGCTGGATTTTTAAGCCATTCATCGAGACTTTCTTTTCCAACAAGCCGATACAAAAGCGGATACACAATTTCGCATCCGCCCTTTGCGCAGGCTTCGAGGGCCAGATCGATTGATTCCAGGTCCAATCGGTAACTTCCTTTGATCTTTCTAAGTAATTTCAATTGAAGTTGCACTTCTTCTTTACTGAGCGATTTTAAAGACTCCCGGAGGACCCGGCTGACTGGTTCCAGTTCCGACATATCTTGCCTCCAGTGATTCCGCCCGGCTCATCACCGGGAATGAAGGGAAAGGCAATGCCTTACTTATAAGAAGTTCTTTAATGGATATCCTGAAAATTAAAGGTAAAGCGGCTCTATCTTCGATCACCGGGAATGAGTATCTTACACCAAGATGGCTTAGACGAAAGGCAGGAACGATGCGCGAATACATCGAGATCCGCTGCATAAGCGCGGAGGACGTATTTGGAGAGATATCGCGAAAGACCAAAGAGGAGTTCGAGTTTGTTTCCGTCATCCTTAAAAGGCCCGCCACCTTTCTGTTGCGCATGAGGCGCAAGCTGCCACGGGGGCCCGGCCCATCATCGGACAGTTTTCTTTAGCCCACTTCGAGCCGTATCCGGAAATACCTTGATATTTTCCCTTCACAGAAAATTTCCCGAATCCGCTGAAGAGAACATCTTTACCATTTTGCAAAACGGAGCGGCGTCTTACTAAAAATCCATGATGCTTGCTGCAACATGATCCCAATAGGTAACCATTCCTTCTTTCCATTTGACGATGCGCACCAGCCGATCTTGAGAGATTACGATAGCAATTGCCTCATGCACGGCATTGCAAAAGCGAAACACAGACCGGTGCCTTGCACCGAAGCTTCCTGAGTATACCTGTTCTATCTGAAGCCCCTCTATATCCAATGCGCGAGCAACTGTCTTCACTCCCTTCAGTCCCCCGGATATCATAGCCCCAAACCCCAGCAACTCGAACGCCTCGGTGAACACCACAGCACCATCCACCGCTGACAGATCTGCAAAGAGATGCGCGAGGTCAAAAACAGCCTCATCCAACAAAGCAAGGGATTCGTCGGTGCTAGCCGCATACTCATCCCATCCAACGAGCTCCCCATTGTTTGCTTTCTGGCCATGAACCTCGGCAATTGTGTTCATAAGCCTCACCAGCAAAGTCTGAAATCTTTTTCGTGTGGTCTCATCAGTCACCATGTATTCAATGCTTAGGTATGAGTTTTCCTCGAATACCTGCCCAACCATTTCCGGAGGGATCACGAGGATTGTGCCACCGTGACCGGAATTTCTGACAGAACTGATGATACGCCTGGCTACTTGTTGGGCAATTGTGCGGGCAATACCTGGATCCAGATCCGCCCATGGCTTCGTGGCTGCATCCTTTGCCGCTAAGTGTAACCCCCACAGCCTGGAGCGAACTGAGGCAGAACCGGTGGAAAGCCAGCCTGAGTCAAAGACTTCGTGTGTAGGAAAAATAATCTGACCACGATTTAATGTTGCAATCGTCAAAGGACCTTTGCAGACGGTTATTCGACCGGGATCAGTCACGTAAACGACCGGCGAAAGGGGCAGTGCGGGTGCGATTTTCCTTCCGCCGTGTACATTTTGGACCCATCGAGACCCGGAGTGGACAATACCCCAGATTTGCAGACCCTCTTGACCGCTATGTCTTACTCCAATCAGAGATCGATAAAAATCGGTCGCGGGAGATAGCCTCTGTAGTGCATACTCATCAAAAGGTTGCGGTTCGCTAAACGGAAGTCGATGCAGGCCGGCAGGTGGTCCCTCTTTTCCGTCGAAACAGCCGGGCTCTCTCAAAATAAGACGGAACCGCACGGGTCTGTCTTCCTCCCTCATAAGACTCGCCTGGTAACAACATGAAAGAAGATGCTCGAGAGTGTTCTGGCCAGGGAGAGAATCCTCAGGGCCGCAATCGATTACTCTGCTCAATTCATTTAACCGAGTATCGCCCCAGTGGTCAGTAACATAGCGGGCGAGATCCTGTGCGTTTGCAAGCGACATATCTATTCCTCACTACCTCTCAAACAAAAGGTCGGATTTTATTCTCCATTGCACTGATCGACTACGGGCATATTCATCATCATAACAACTCCTTACCCTTGATCAATTTGAGTTTTCCCTTTTGAACTCCAAACTCCTTGCACCTCCCAACGGTTGGGAGAAGAAAGTCGATCTTTTTCCGTCGTTGGCCAGGCATGCGGTCCTGGTACTCAACAACAAAAAACTCCCCTCCGACTTCCAGTCGAAATCGGTCTCCGAATTTAAATTGCTTGGCCAAATCGGGGCTAAATGCGACTAACCGGTAATGATCTGCGGGAACAATTCGATGCCCGGAAGCGGTTATCTCTGGGTTGATTATCTTCGTACATCGCGGGACTGGTGCGTAGGCTGTAACCCTCACCTGTAGAACTGGCAGCGCGGCAAGCACGCAGATGGCAAGGGCCGTAAGCCTTTTGAGAAAAACTCTCATTGGGCGCGGCTCCTTTATCTGGTGTTGTCGACCATCCAGTTTTTGGTATGGCCATTGACAACATGAGTTAGAAACTCCTGGTTCAGGTTTCGGTCAGGCGTAATTTAAATAGGTCAAATTACGGGTGAATACGGCTTTAGACGTAATTTGGTGGAGACGGAATCCCCTGGTAACTTCCGACTGTATCACGCGGACGAAGAAAAGGCCACCCCCTGCCGCCATCTGGATGTAACCGGTTGCTAAATATCAGGGCATGTCGGTTTCCATTTCGTGTATTGAATGTGTGTTTATGGATATTGAGTTTCAAGGCGCTCTCCAGTAAATATTTTGGGTCTTCCGGCAAACGCGTACCTATGGTTTGGATTTCCAGCCCCGAAGGGACACTGCCTAAACAAAGGGGCTTGATAAGTCAGCCCGGGGTCAGTCTCGCGCCTCGCGGGACGCCACCCCGGGTTATGGATGTACACCAACCGTATTTACCCTGAAGGGGTTACATAAAATCCCCCACACCGATGTCTGTCTGGATACTGATGCATTCACCCGGAAATCCCTTTTTTATGTAACTCTGAAAGCCCCCCGGCGAATTCACCCCAGATAGGTACTGTCCTTTCAGAATCTGCAGGTACTCGTTTTCCGGATGAACCAATATTTTTCCGACTCTTAGTAGGCAAAAGCTCCGAGCCATACGTCTTTGACGATAGCAGGGTAGCGCCGGAACTTGGTGAACAATCGCCACCAAGAAGTTTAAACCTCACAGGGGCCGAGCGCTCGACGCAGGCGGTAGTGAATAGACGTTTAGAGGATAGCGGCAACGTTGGGAGGGGGGTGGTTCTGCCGGTCCCTTTACCGTGTTTGTCTCGAACCGTAACGCGTTTTGTTCGAATTCTAGAAAACCGCAAGTTCAAGGAGAAAAACCATGAAGCGCTTGTTTAAGGTCCTTTCGGTGGTCCTGGTGGTAGTTGCTGTCCTGATGCTTGCATCTCCCTGTTATTCATACAGAGGGGGCTACGGTCATTACGGTGGTCGCGTGTATTACGGTGGCTACGGGTATTATAACGGTCGTGGCTTGTACCCCTACTGGCGGTGGGGCGCTCGGGGCTACCCGTATTACGGAGGGTACCCGTATCATTATCATCAGTATTATCCCTCTTATGGCCTGCAGGGCGACTGGAGGGGTCAGCATTAAGTCGACCAAATCAAATACAACATGTATTTATTGATAGCAAAAGTTACTGTTTTTCCGTGTTCTTGACAACCCGCCCACCTGCTTGCGCAACTGAGGGGCCGGGGCCCCTCACGCATATCCTTGGAATATTGCTCTACGCTGCTTGCACTCACAAAAGCGGCAACTCTTTCGGAGCTTCGCTCAAAGAGAACAACGTCGCCTTGGCATCGACAAAATAGAATGTGATAAAGGTCTCTTCATCCGCACCTTTGGGATAAATCCGCAGAAGATCGGGAGCCTCACCGAAAACTTGGACCTTCGCCTCTCTACTGCCGTCAAAAGCGACCTTGCCCCGTATTCTCAGCCAGGTGTCGTCAGCCCCTTTGTCTGATATCTCGATCTCCGGGCTCGCGACTAATTGCCTGTATACATCCTTGGTTGTGGTCGTGCCGAAATAGAGTAAATTATTCCTTTTCATGACAAAACCGAACGGGCGGACTCTTCCTTTGCCTTCATCTACGGTAGCCAGGTGAAAAATGGGATTGGCTTTTAAGTATTCGTAAGCACTTTTCAATTTTATTCTCCTTATAATCGCTTCTCCCCGCGCCTCTTTTCCGGCCCGGAGCGCGCAAAATTTTTCTTATGAACTATATTTGTAACGATCTATGTTTAAAATATGACCGATGGCCGATAAAACCAGCGGTGAACGTCAGTGAGACGAAGGAGTTTTTCCGATGAAGCACAAGCCTGTGGCAATTCCCATCTCGGAGGGTCTGAAAGTTTCAGGGATTCTCTCCATTCCGGATGCTGCCCAAAACGGCACAGGAGTGATCCTGGCCCATGGCGCCGGAAATGACATGACTTACCCTCTTCTCGCGTCATTGGCTGAAGGCCTTGCCGATGCAGGCTATCTCGCCCTGCGTTTCAATTTCCTTTACAGGGAAATGGGAAAGAAGAGTCCGGATAATCAGGACCTGCTCTATCTTGCATGGCAGGGCGCATATCGGTTCCTCGCCGAACATCCCGAATACCGGCCAAAGCATATAGTGGCAGCGGGAAAATCTATGGGAGGAAGAATTGCATCGCAATTGGCCGCAGAAGGGATGCTGGCCGTTGAACGCCTGATATTTCTTGGATATCCGCTTCATGCGCCCGGAAAGAAGGATCGGCTTCGAGACAGTCACCTCTATAAGATCTCATCCCCGATGTTCTTTTTCGCCGGCACAAGGGATCGGCTTTGTGACCTGGAACTCCTGAGGCAGGTACTCTCAAAGCTGATTGCGCCGTGGGAATTGGAAGTTATTGAAGGCGGCGATCATTCATTTCATGTGCCAAAATCTTACCCGATAAATCCCACTGAAATTTATGAACTGATTGTTTGCAAGACAGTTGAATGGTTGAGCGGGTGAATACCATCTTTCTTCATTCATCCCCCCATTCATTCCCGCCCGCAGAACATCGGAGCACTTGAAAGTCTCAACTGAGCGAAACAGTTATTCATGTCCCTTTGGGACACCCGTGTAACCATGAAAAGACGTGGTTTGGGCTTGGCAACCACGGCTGGCGGTCCCACCGCCAACTTTTCGAGACAGCTCTTCACGCCCCTTCTGAGGCACCCTGAAACAATAAAAAGAGGAGTGACTCCCGCTTTCGTCATTCCGGCGGCGCTTTTGGGCCGGAATCCAGCGTCTTTTCGAGACAGTTGCTCACGTCCCTTCTGGACACCCTGTAACCACGAAAAGAACCGTAGGGTGGGCTAAGTGGAGCGCAGCCCACCAAGTCTTTTCGAGGCAGTATCTCATGTCCCTTCGGTACACCCTGAAACTATGAAAAGTGCCATTCCCTTCGCCTCTTCGCCTCTTCGCGTCTTCGCGTCTTCGCGTGGGAACTTTTCGAGGCAGTAAGTCACGTCCCTTCGGGACACCCGGAAACTATGAAAAGACGTGGTGTGGGTTTGGCAACCCCGGCTGGCGGTCCCACCGCCAACTTTTCGAAGCAGTAAGTCACGTCTCTTCGGGACACCCGGAAACCATGAAAAGGCGCACGATCCCCCCCCCTTTTGTAAAGGGGGGCAGGGGGGATTTTGAAAGAACTTTTCGAGACAGCTCTTCACGCCCCTTCTGAGGCACCCTGAAACAATAAAAAGAGGCGTGACTCCCGCTTTCGTCATTCCGGCGGCGCTTTTGGGCTGGAATCCAGTGTCTTTTCGAGACAGACAGTTGATTATGCCCCTTTTGGGACACCCGGAAACCATGAAAAGGCGCACGATCCCCCCCCCTTTTGTAAAGGGGGGCAGGGGATTTTGAAAGAACTTTTCGAGACAGCTCTTCACGCCCCTTCTGAGGCACCCTGAAACAATAAAAAGAGGCGTGACTCCCGCTTTCGTCATTCCGGCGGCGCTTTTGGGCCGGAATCCAGTATCTTTTCGAGGCAGTACCTCACGTCCCTTCGGGACACCCGGAAACTATGAAAAAAGACGTGGTGTGGGCTTGGCAACCCCGGCTGGCGGTCCCACCGCCAACTTTTCGAGACAGTTGCTCGTGTTCCTTCGGGCCACCCTGAAACCATGAAAAGTGTCGCTGCCTTCGTATCTCTGCGCCTCTCCTTGACCTGTCGATGATCAGTCTCCGCGGTGAATAGTCTTTTCGAGACAGACGAGCCTCCCGTTCTCATTGAGCCCTTGGGGTCACGCTGTTGCATGATTGCGAGCCAACCCTGGTCCCAACGGAATTGCCGGCCGTTACCGTAAAAGAATAGGTTACTCCGTTGGTCAGCCCTTTTATGGTTATCGGGCTTTGCTTGCCCCAGGTTACAATGTTGCCGGGGTGCGATACAACAGTATAGCGGATTATAGGGCTCCCGCCGTCCGATTTCGGGGGATTGAAGCTGACGGTCGCCTCGCCGTTGCCTGCGGTTGCTATTACGTTAGTGGGCGGACCCGGCATGAGCTGGTTCATAGTGGCGCCGCCAAACCCCCATGAAGCCGTTGCCGTAAGCAGCAGAGCGAACATAGCGGTTATTGTTCCAATGCCGGTCATCGCATTACTTTCTGTTCGGTATCATTCCGTTCAGTTTAAGAATAATCACCGTGAATGAATGCATCAATTCGAGTCTTAAAGTCGGAGGGCAGGCGAGCCGGCCATCGAAATTCAAGGAAGGACGGAGCAGAAAGAGATGGAGTGAATGCCTCTATGCAAATCTCCCTGGTAGAACCGGTGTTGCATTCCGTGAGTTCCACGATATTTTGAACGACGAAGCGGAAACGATTTTCGTCATTCCGGCGGGACCTGCCTCGGAAGTGTCTAGTCCGGGGGCCGGAATCCAACTTTTTTTCAATATGTTAAAGCACCCAGCCCCGCCTGCCCCAATGCCGCTAACTTTAGAAAACCGCCAATGTCTTCGGGTGTCATCGCATGGTCGTCCGTCAAGACCTGGGAACGGCTCCCTTCGAGGCCTTTGTTCACTTCGTGTGCCACCTGCACATTAGTTGGATACGCATTAAAGCATTATCCAGATTAGTTTTCCTCCTACTGTTCCCAAGCATTTCATTTATTTTGAACAAGAGGTTTTTCCCTTCGTGTTCTTCGTGCGTGTCCTTCGTGATCTTCGTGGTGATAGACCTGTGCCCCTATGCCCCTGTGGGCCCCCATATACCTTAAGTTAACAGGATTGCGCCCGGCCGAGGTGAAAGGCGTACTGCCGAGATATCGTCTTATTTATGGAATGCAACACCAGCCGGCGAATTTATCACACCGCAAGCCTGCCCGCCCTGCTTGATTGCCCGGTCCAGGCAGGCCCCGAAATGCCGCCTCACGGAGACTTGACCCCTTTTCTGCTCGTATTTACCTCTATGGTGAGCGGAATTCAGTTATCTCCCGATGAACGGGAACCGGGATTCATCCTCTCAAACCGCACTCCGCAATGCACCACAGCGGATTTTGAGAGTATCGAGGCACAACCGCCGGTGGCTGCCCTCCCGTTCCTCTGAGAAAGGGCTTCGGCACCGAATAAGTCATATTTTCTAAACTTTTCAGGGCCGAAAAAGATCGAAGGAGAAATTTTTGAAACTGGCAATCAACCGCAATCCCATAGCTTTGTCAGCGGTGGTGCTCACCGTTCTGATACTTACGCCGGTCGTGGGTTTTTCGTATGACTGGCTTCAGTTCAACGGCAATCCTCAGCATAGCGGGAACAACACCTCTGAGACGATCATCAATGCGGGCAATGTAAACCGGCTCGGCAAGTTGTTTCAGGTCACTCTTCCCAGCGTTGCCGACGGATCGCCGGTTTACCTCAGTTCCGTCAGTACGCCGAACGGTCTGAAGAACCTCATCTTTGTCACGACCAAAGCCGGGCATATCATCGCACTGGACGCGAAAACCGGCGATCAGGTATGGAGCCGTCAGAACCCGGCCGGAACCTGCCGCATCAATAACGGCGTACCAGACTGCTATACCACGTCCTCTCCAGCCATCGACCCTGACCGCAGATTCGTATACAGTTACGGACTGGATGGTTTCGTACACAAATACCGAGTCGGGGCCGGCACGGAAATAACCGGGCATCGATGGCCTGAGCTCGCTTCGTTAAAGCCCTTCAATGAGAAAGGCTCGTCGGCTTTGTCAATAGCCGTGGCCAGGAACGGAATTAGCTATCTCTATGTCACCAATGGCGGCTATCCGGGCGACGCTGGTGATTACCAGGGACACGTTACGTCCATTAACCTCGCCAATGGTTCCCAAAAAGTCTTTAACGCCGACTGCAGCAACCTTGCCGTCCATTTCCTCGAAACACCCGGAACTCCCGACTGTGTTGACGTGCAGTCGGCTATCTGGGCACGGGCCGGAGTCGTATACAACTCGATAACGGACAAGATTTATATGGCGACCGGGAACGGAGACTTTTTACCAGGAGCCTTCGCCTGGGGCGATACCGTCTTTGCCCTCCATCCGGCAGGGACAGGGGTAGACGGTGGCCCACTCGACAGTTACACGCCTGCTACCTTCCTGCAGTTACAGATCACCGATTCTGACTTGGGCAGCACGTCTCCTGCCATTCTGCCGGTCCCGGCCAAAAGCAAAGTCCGCAATCTGGCCGTCCAGAGCGGGAAAGACCAGCTATTGCGGCTGCTCGATCTTGATAATCTGAGTGGACGGGGTGGGACGGGAAATGTCGGAGGAGAGATCGGTACGACGATTTCGGTGCCTCAAGGCGGTGAGGTTCTTACCACCCCGGCTGTCTGGGTTCAGCCGGTTCGGAACACAACGTGGGTTTTTATTGCCAACGACAACGGCATTTCGGGGCTGAAGCTGGTAATTGACCGGGCAGGAAACCCGAGCCTGCAGACTGTATGGCAAAGTCCAAACGGAGGCACATCGCCGATAGTGGCTCACGGCGTACTGTTCTACATAGGCAGCGGCTTTGTCCGTGCTCTCGACCCGGCAACCGGACAACTGCTCTGGCAGGACGCGCTCATCGGTGGAATTCACTGGGAGAGCCCAATTGTCGTGAACGGCAAGCTCTATTTCACAGATGAAAACGCTAACCTTACCGCGTATGAGATAACTAATGCGAAATGAACCCTCTGATCTGGACCGTGTGCCGAATGTTTCCCCCGCACCCCCGCAGGATTTCCAGGCTATTCCTGATTCTTTACACGAGGATCCGGAGCAAACAGGCACCCACAATGTGCGCATGCAATAACAGAGTTCATGGCATCCTCCCTGGCGGAGAAAAACCATAAACCCATCCGGAGGAAGGAGGGAAAAAGGAAATCAGGAAGAATAAAAACCAGATACAGGGAAGCAAAAGGATTTTGCGTGCGCAAAATCGAAGGAAAGCCAACCGCACGTTAGCCGGTCAATTACTCTTAAAATGCGGTCAATGGCCATGAAATTGCCCTCGTAAGAGGGGTCTTCTCACACAGCCTTAGGGTGGGCCGACGCTAAAGCTCGACCACTTCCCCGCTCCTCAGTTCGTCTGTATTCTCTTTGGCTGCCCAAGTCCTCTCCAATTCACGACTCACGACCCACAACTCACCATTCACGATTCACGATTCACGATCCACGATCCATCGCTCTTTTCCTCTTCACGTTGCCGTTTCTATTGCCACATCTATTGCCGCTTCTGGTTGCCGTTTTGCACGACCTCTCAGAGAATGCCAGACTATTCGGGAAAACAGCAGGTCCACCACAGAGCGCAAAGGAATAGGTAGGCTGAAGGCATTTAGACTGAAGGTTTTAAAACCTAATAGCCTTCAGTCTGCGTCCTCACAAAAGATCGGGCGCGAACTTGAAGCATCTAACGCGCTTCCTCGATGCTACCCGCGAACCCGAACATAGTGAGGGTTCACTCACAAAAGATCGTATCCGGACTTGAAGCATCAACCAACGGTTAGAATGTTAAGCCCGGACCTGAACGTAGTGAGGGTGCGTCCTCACAAAAGATCGGACGCCGAACTATAACCATCCAATGCGGGTTCGGATGTTTAACGCAAACCCGAACGAAGTGAGGGTTCAGCCTAATAGTCTATTTCTCTGCGCCCTCTGCGCTCTCTGCGGTGAATAGCTTTTGGAAACAGTCTCCCAAAAGTTTCCAAATGTTTCCATGATGTTTCCATAATGTTTCCATGTGTTTCCATGCGGAGAAAGGGATCAACGGCATCAGCAGAGTGTGATGGAAAGCCGCTTTCCTCGGCTTTTACTCAGTCCAGTGTCCCCAGTCCTCAGTCCTGCGTAACGGCCCGCGTCGTCGAGCGGAAAACGTTTGTGGTGCTCATTTTGACTCAATCGGGCTATGACGGCGGAAAACAAAAATTCCCAGAATGTTTCCAGGATGTTTCCATGGCAAAGAAAAAGATTATTGATGACACACTCTTACGATTGATCAGGGATGGAAACAGCCCGGCCGGGGCAGCGCGCCGGATTGGAGTAGATCAGGCCAGGATCGTCTCCTGCTGCGGGACCTTACGGGTGATTTGCATGAAATGCTTCATCGAGAATCAAATGCTTCGACCTGTCCCGGTGTACTCAAGCAGGCGCTCTCAAACCATCTTACCCCTGATACCTTCACTTATGCTATAGAATGAGAGCATCATTTCCATCATCAAATCCGGGATGGTTTGGATCAGTCAAGTTTTTATCATGTACATTCGCCTACTTATCCAGCGTAAGAGACCGGGTACGTCCTTTGCACTAAGGTCAGGCGGCTATTTGCACAACCACCTTTTTAGAGAGGAGATGAAACTAGTATGGAGATCAAGACTTTTGGAGTGATTGGCGCGGGACAGATGGGAAACGGAATCGCTCAGGTAGCTGCAATGAGCGGGCTTCATGTAATCATGTCCGACATCAAGGATGAGTTTGTTCAACGGGGTTTGAAGAATATTGAGACCTTATTGGGCAAGAATGTCGAAAAGGGAAAGATGAGCGCCGAAGAAAAGGGCGCAGTTTTGGGACGAGTTAAGGGTGTTGTCGGCCTTAATGATCTGGCGGCCGCAGATTTCGTAGTAGAAGCTGCAACCGAAAACCAACCTATTAAATTCCAAATCTTTCGCGATATTGACTCAATTTGCCCTCCTCACGTGATACTTGCCTCGAACACATCGTCGATCCCTATCGGCCGCATTGGCGCGCAAACGAAGAGGCCCGAGAAGGTCATCGGCATGCACTTTATGAATCCGGTACCCGTGATGAAGCTTGTGGAAGTAATCAGGTCATTGCCCACTTCCGATGATACGTTCAACACCACGATGATGTTGGTTGATAAATTCAGCAAAACACCCGGAGTAGCAAACGACTATCCAGGCTTCATCGCCAATCGCATCCTCGTTCCAATGATCAACGAAGCTGTCTATTGCCTTCAAGAGGGAGTCGGAACCCGCGAGGACATCGACACAGTTATGCGCCTCGGCATGAATCACCCAATGGGTCCCCTCACGCTGGCCGACCTCATTGGTTTGGATACCTGCCTGGCCATAATGGAGACTATGTACGCAGGTTTCGCCGACTCAAAATACCGTCCTTGCCCTCTGCTCAGAAAATACGTTGAAGCAGGATGGCTGGGCCGAAAAGTCAACCGTGGATTCTATGAATACAAATAGCATCCCTCTAACAGAACTGGATTAAAGAACATGAATTTTGATCTGACAGACGAGCAAAAGATGATTCAGGAAATGGCCCGCAAGTTTGCAGAGCGGGAAATCAAGCCCGTCGCGGCCGAACTCGACCGCACTCACGCTCATCCCGCCGACATATGCCAAAAAATGGGGGAACTGGGTCTTATGGGCGTAGCGATCCCGGACCAATACGGTGGGGCCGGAATGGACTATGTCAGCTACGTTCTCTCGTTGATCGAAATATCCAAGGCATGCGCCTCGTGTGGGGTCATCATGAGCGTTTGCAACAGCCTCTACGGTTTTCCGGTTTACGCTTACGGCACCGAGGATCAGAAACAAAAATTCCTGCGTCCCGTCGCAAGCGGTGAAGCGATTGGCTGCTACGGGCTGACCGAAGCCGGCGCAGGCTCCGACCCGGCAAAAATGATGACCACGGCGGTTCTACAGGGCGACGAATGGGTCATCAACGGGACCAAGACATTCATCACCAACGGAAATGTTGCAAAATACGCCGTCATCGCTGCATTTACCGATAAGTCCAAAGGGTACAAAGGTATAAGCACCTTCGTTGTAGATTTAGAAAAAACGGCGGGTTTTAAGGTTGGCAAAATCGAGGAAAAGCTTGGAATTACCGCTTCCGGAACCTCGGAACTCGTTTTCGAAGACGCTCATATACCCAAAGACAACCTGCTGGGCAAACCCGGCGAGGGTTTCAAGCAAATGCTTACCACTCTGGATGGCGGGCGCATCGGTATCGCTTCCCAGGCGATCGGCATCGGCAGGGCTTCCCTGGAAGCCTCACTTGACTATAGCAAGACCCGTGAGCAGTTCGACCAACCTATCTCCAATTTTCAGGCCATCCAGTGGAAGCTCGCCGATATGGCTACCCAACTGGACGCCGCTGAACTTTTGACCCTGCGCGCTGCCTACAACGAGGACCATCATAAGCCTTACGAAAAAGAAGCGGCAATGGCCAAGCTCCTCGCTTCGGACACCGCGATGTGGGCCACTGTGGAAGGGGTGCAGATTTTTGGCGGATATGGATACGTCAAAGAGTACCCGGTGGAAAGGCATATGCGCGACGCTAAAATCACCCAGATATACGAAGGCACCAATGAAGTTATGCGCCTCGTAATCGCGAAAAATCTCCTGAAAAGCAGGTAAGAGCGCGCGGCAGACTTTATTTCAGGACAGGATCGTGCACGGCATGCCGGCGGCCGGTCTCTCGGCTCTTACTGAAACGCGTGGCCAGTTCGGTATGTCAGGCCTGCCGTGCAATACTTTCCTTTGTCATTTCGACCGCTGCAGAAAACGCGGAGTTTTACTTTACTCCAAGCTTTCAAAGGAGCCAGTAAGTGAGAAAGGCATTCAGACCGCGAAAGCAGGTTGAAATCCTGTCCCTGAAAGACGCCGTTGCGAAATACATGCGCGACGGTATTGTTTGCGCTTTTAGCGGTTTCACAGGATTTAACAGAAATCCGGTCGCATTCGCATGGGAGACGGTAAGGCAGGGATTCAAGGATATTCATGTAATGGATCGGAACGGCAGTTGCTGCACGTGGTTGTTCAACGCTGTGGGCGCCATGAAGATTTTCGAGACTAACTGGATGGGCTGGGGTGAAATGGCCGGCAAGTTGGACGTCAATCTGGAAAAGCGCTACAAGAGCAAAGAACTCATCCTCGAAGACTGCGGCCATGGCGCAACAGCGATGAGGTTTTTGGCGGGAGCGATGGGCATACCTTTTATTCCTTACCAGGGTCCTCTGGGTTCTGATCTCTACAATCCTGAATATGACGCACTGGGCCGCGCGGGTCTGCGTGATGGAAGCAATCCAAAGATTGCGAAAAAAAAATTCATCCAGATGAAAGACCCCTTCTTCGGAGATGGCGAAGTTGTGCTCCTGCCGGCTGCACGGCCCGATCTTGCGATAATCCATGTTGCCCAGGCCGGCGACAAAGGCACGGCGCGCTGGCGCGGGGTGGGGACTATCGACAAGGAAATCGCATTCGCGTCGGACAAGGTGGTGGTGGTGTGCGAGGAATTGCTTCCTGAAGCCGAGATGCGCAAGGACCCCGAAGCCAACAGGATCCCCTTCTTCACGGTTGACGCCATAGTCGTTCAGCCTTGGGGTGCTTTCCCGAGTTCCGTTCCCTTCTATTATGATTATGACGCTAATTTCATGCGCGCCATGGATAAGGCGTCCAGGAACACAGACGACCTCAACAAATGGCTCGACGAATGGGTTTTCGAACCCAAGTCGTGGGAAGACTTCGTCGCAAAACTGGGCGAACAAAGGCTGGGCGAGCTGAAGGCGGACCGTGCTACCGGGTATAGCACTGCGATGATGCGGGGCAAGAAACCGGCCCCCATGATAAAAATGCCTCTGTCAGTTGCAAGAAACGGCTACTAGAAAAGGGGAACTCTATGTGCACAACTATGGAAGACTCGATGGAGCTGCTCGAATGGATGCCCGACGAGTCTGCCCTGCCCGGCGAGTTCCTTCTGGCCGAACTCATGGCCATTACTGTGGCCCACGAAGTCAGGGATGATGATATCGTATTCGCCGGCACGGGACTCCCGATAGTCGGGATGATGACAGCCAACTTGCTGAACGCTCCGCACGCACTTCTCATCTTTGAATCCGGAATCTGTGACGGTAAAACCATGCACGTCCCAATGACCGTTTGCGATCAGAGGGCGGCAAACTGTAGTTCCACCCTTGGCGGCCTGATCGATACGTTCGCCTTCTATCTCCAGCAGGGATACGTGTCGCTGGGCTTTCTGGGCGGCGCTGCAATCGACAAGTACGGCGGAGTAAACGTAACCTCGATCGGCGATTACTATAGCCCCTCCCACCGGTTCACGGGGTCGGGCGGAAACGCAGACATAGGCGCCATGGCTGGGCGCACCGCCTACATTATCGTGCAGGAAAAGAGGCGATTCGTTGAACGCAACGATTACACCACAACCCCGGGCTGGTGGTGCTGGGACCATGCCACCCGTGAATGGAAGCCCAAGAAGGAAGTATATAAGGACACTCCCTTTGCCGACTGCGGGCCCGATGTTGTCGTAACGAATATGGGCGTTTACAGGTTTGATAAAAATGGAATCATATACCTGGCAACTGTCCATCCGGGTTTTACCGTGAAACAGATCCAGGACAATTGCGGATTCGAACTTAATGTGGAGCGCTGCATGGGTGAAACCCCGGCACCGACGTACAAGGAGCTTTTCGTCCTTAGAGAATTCGTCGATCCCGAACTCATATTCCTCCCCGAAAAGCTCGACTATCCGCGCGCCATCCAGTCGATTATCAATTCGAAGCTATCGGTGCAATACGTGAGCAACGGGTTATGCGTTAAAAGCTAGATAGACAATACAAGTGCGGGAGACATCGCGCCCTAGGCGCGGCATCAAGGTTCACAATAAGGGAGGAAACTGATTATGGAGTATAACAACATTCTCTTTGAAGTTCGGGATGGAGTTGGCATTCTGACTTTCAACCGGCCGAAGGCACTCAACGCCTTAAATCCGCAAACCCTCGAAGAGCTTGGTGATGCAGTGGAGCGTATACGAAACGACGACACCATCCGAGTGCTCGTTCTTACCGGTGCGGGAGACCGGGCCTTCGTAGCGGGAGCGGATATTTCTGAGTTCGCCAAGATGAATGTGCTGCAGGCAAGGCTTTTCTCTGAACTGGGTCAGGCAGTATTTTTCAGCATAGAGCGATTGCCAAAACCGGTAATCGCCTGCGTGAACGGCTTTGCCTTGGGCGGCGGTTGCGAAGTCGCGATGTCGTGCGACTTCATCTATGCGTCCGATAAGGCGAAGTTCGGGCAGCCCGAGATCAACCTGGGGCTCATTCCCGGATTTGGCGGCACGCAGAGGCTTTCGCGACTGATAGGACGGGCAAAAGCCAAAGAACTGTGCATGACGGCCGAAGCGATCGATGCACAGCAGGCAAAAGACCTCGGGCTTGTCGCAAAGGTATTTCCTGCTGACCAGCTTATAGACGAGACAATGAAAACGGCCGGGGCTCTTGCTCTTAAGTCCCCCGCCGCGCTGCGGTCAATCAAAAAAGTGATCGACTGCGGATTTGACATTGACCTGCAAAATGCATGCTCCCTCGAAGCAGAGGCGTTCGGCGTGTGTTTCGGCACTGAAGACATGCGCGAAGGGGTCTCTGCATTTCTGGAAAAGCGCAAGGCGGAATTCAAGGGGAGTCTTTCTCGCTGACACTGGCCAGCTCCCCTTAATATCTCCGGAGCAACCTGCTTGATCAACGGGACGATTTGTGCTAATAATTGACACTCATCTTCACGTCAGGCTCCAGGTTTATCATAGGATTGAGTCAACTCACTATCCTTATGACCATCCGATGGAGCCTGACTCTATGAAGGACGTCCAGTCCTCAAAGGTGATGGTCAGTTATGCTGGAAAAGCAAGTTTGCCAACACCAGGCACGATCCCCGCTTGAGTTGAGAAGAAGGGACGGGCTGTTGGCTTCAATACATAAGATCAGCAGGCTGCTGACGCGCCCCGCGCCCCTTGATAAAATCTTGATGGCGATTGTGAAACAGACTGCCGTCGCTTTTGGACTCAAAAGAGTTGGCATCTACCTCACTAACAAAGATAAGACGCTGCTGGAATGTAAGTACATCATCGGTTTTGACCCCCGGGAAACAAAAATAGCTCTCACCCGTCCCTTTCGATTGAATGATCAAGACTGTATCGAAACCAGGGTGGCAAGATTCGGTAAAACCACTTTCGTAGAAGACTTACAAACCTATTCCAAAATCACCGATGTGGATTTGAAATCAAGCTTGGTCATGAAGCGGGTTTCGGCTCTGGTCTTGCCCATGAAGATCAAAAAGGACGTTATAGGCCTGATTGTGGCCGACAGGGACCAGGGTAATCTCAAACTCACCCGTAAGGATCTCGGCTCGCTTTCAACATTTGCCAATCAGGCGGCCATTATCATCGAGAATGCACGTCTGCTCGAACAGGATCAGAGAAAAATAAAACAGCTTCTGATACTGCAGGAGGTCTGCAAAAACACGAACTCGCTGTTCGATTTCGAGAAATTGCTGCCTCCCGAACTCATGGAGCAGAATCTGGCGAAAACGCCTCTGACGCCTCAAGAGGTCAACGCAAACGCGACTTCCCTGCTCAATTTGCAGGAATTGCTAAGCACCATCTGTGCCAGCGCGATAAGGATCAGCAATGCATCATCCGGCATTCTCTTTCTTGCTGATGCAGAAGGCAGATTTCTGCGAGTTGGCGCCCTCAGCGGTTTTAGCAACCCACGGATTAAAACGCTTACAGTGAAGTTTGGTGATGGCCTGGCCGGAAGGGTGGCATTAAACGCGGTGCCCATCGCCGTTGACAACCTTGCGAAGAGCCCCTATCAAGGTCCGCAGATTTCTTGGCGCGCTTTGGGCGCAAAATCGGCGCTTGCCGTCCCTTTGATCAAAAGAGAACAGGTGTTGGGAATCCTTGAGGTGTTCAGTCCTAACGAGGCTGCTTTCTGTGGGGAAGATCTCAAACTGCTCACAATCTTTGCCGGTTATGCGGAGAGCCTGTTGAGGAACTTGAGGCTCTATGAGCAGGTGACCGCTGAAAGAAACCTCAAGGAGAATATCCTTGAGAGCTCTGCCCACGGAGTAATTGCCGTCAACTTGAAAAAGGAAATCATATCTGTAAATCGAAAGGCCGAGGAGATATTCCAAATAAAGAGAACTGATGTGCATATGCTCCATCCCGCAGACATCCTCGAACATGACATATCGATGTTTTTTGATATTGCCCTGTCTCAGAACAACGTCTCGGATATCAAAGAGTTTCGCAGAGAGGGGAAGGATGGCAAGACAAGAATCCTTGGGATTTCATCCTCTCCTCTTAAAAACCATTGGGGGGATCTGATCGGGGCCATGATACGTGTTAAAGATTTGACTGAGACAAGGAAGGCCGAAGCGGCAATGGTAAGAATGGAAAAGTTGACCTCCCTAGGCCAACTTTCCGCCGGTATTGCTCACGAAATCAGGAATCCGCTCAGCAGTATCTATTTCAACGTACAAATGCTCTCTAAAAGACTAACCGTAGACGAAACGATGAAGAAGATCTTCGCTGATACGTTTGAGGGCGTCGAAAGAATAAAGGGCCTTGTGAAGAGCGTCCTCGATTTCGCCAAACCATCCACCCCGAGCCTGAAGTTCGACTCTATTGCCCCTGTTCTCGAACATTCTATCTCAATCATGGACCCTGAACTGAAAAAGAATAAGATCCAAATTAAACTGGACCTGCCTGACGAACTGCCGGAAATCATTATTGACAGTCGTCAGATACGGCTGGTGTTCGTCAACCTTCTCCTAAATGCAATTGAGGGTATGCCGAAGGGAGGTACGATCTCCATCAAGTGTATGATTGAGACAATTGAACTGGGAAGCATTCGCCATAGGAACGGTCACAAATTATCATCAGATCGTTTAATGCTCGAGTTCAAAGATACCGGTATTGGTATCGCGCCCGAGCATCTTCCACGAATATTTGACCCTTTCTTTACGACAAAGTCGGAAGGAACAGGACTCGGTCTGTCCATTGTACACAAGATACTGGCACAACACGATGCTACAATTGATGTTTACAGCGACTGCAACAGTGGAACTACTTTCGTTCTTCATTTTCCCATCCGATCATTTGGGCTAAGCTAATGTATAAGCATAAGATCCTGATAGTTGATGATGACAGGCTTCTGCAAAATTCCTTAAAAAACATTCTGTCCGAAAAATACGACGTAACGATAACTGGAAGTGGTGAGGATGCTTTGCAGTTTCTGAAGAAGCATTCAATCGATCTGGTGTTACTCGATATCCGGCTTCCCGGGATAGATGGGGTTGAGACTCTAACACGAATCAAAAAGATCTACGAACACCTTGCCGTCATCATGATGACCGCTTACGAGGATGTGAAGACGGTTATCGTGTCCATGAAGATGGGCGCCAACGATTATCTTGTTAAACCTCTTGAAATAGATGAGTTGGAACTCATCATCGAAAAAACGCTTGAAAACCTGAAGCTGAAAAAAGAAGTCGAGGAACTTCGAAAACGCTACCTTCACACATTCAATACCGACTTCTTGATTGGCGAGAGCCCGGAAATCAAGAAAGCTCTCGACATTGCCGACAAAGCGTCCAAGGGCTACGATACTACAGTTCTTTTGGAGGGGGAAAGCGGAGTAGGAAAAGAAGTTATAGCGAGGTGCATCCACAACAGGAGCGATCGCTTCCTTAAAGCTTTCGTGGGTATCAATTGCGCAGCCATCAACAAAGACCTCCTCGAAAGCGAGCTCTTCGGTTATGAGAGAGGAGCGTTTACAGGTGGACTTCAGGAAGGCAAGAAGGGGAAGATCGAGCTGGCAGATGGGGGCACATTTTTATTCGATGAAGTTAGTAATTTGTTGCCGTCTGCTCAAATGAAGCTTCTCCGATTTCTTGAGGAAAAGGAATTCTACTCTGTCGGGGGCACCCAGAAAAAGAAAGTCGACATAAGGATCATCGCCGCAACCAACAAGCGACTGGAAACCCTGGTCAAGGCTGGAAAGTTTCGAGAAGATCTTTACTATAGACTGAACGTCGCTACAATCTTCATACCGCCTCTGCGAGAGAGAAAACTTGACATCATCCCACTGGCATTGTTCTTCATGAATAGATTTAATGCCAAATTCGGCAAAAACTTCCGAGGTGTGACGGAAGAAGCGCAAGAGACGTTAATTCGGTTCGAGTGGAGGGGTAACGTCAGAGAGCTCAAAAATCTTATCGAGCGTATCGTGCTCATGGAAAACGACGAAATGATTCGCCCCGCGCACCTCGCCAGTCTGATTGCCCAGGACCTCGGATCTTCCTCCCAAGGCACAAACGACTTCAAGCTCCCGCCCACGGGAATCAAACTCAATGAGTTGAACAAAGGTCTGATTTCGCAGGCACTGGAGATGAGCGCCGGTAATAGAACGCAAGCAGCCAAGCTGCTTGGCATATCACGCCCCACTCTTATTTACCGCCTTGAAAAATATGCGATCAAAGCATGAAACTGGAAGGGCCGGGTTAATCAAATCTCCTCCATACCCACACCTCACAAATGTTTTAGCTGAAATGCTTCATAGAGCATCAAATGCTTCGACCTGTCCCGGTGAGCCCAAGCAGTCACTCTCAAACCATCTACCCCCCGACACCTTCTGCCGGACCATCGGATAAGAGAATCATTTCCTTCGGTCCACTCTGGTTCGCCCTAAATCAGCCAAATCTATTATCTTGTGATATTCATTACTTATCTAGAGCAAGACGGCTGGGTGCGTCCCTTGCAATGCATCGCGTCGAATGTTGTCGCCGTGCCACACGTATAACCGCTGCGCGCGGGAATAATCCCTTGCGGCCTGTTATCGTTACAGAGTGGCCGGTAACCGAAGTTAATAGTTGATTACGCACAGAACGAGGCGCCGATGGTCGAGGCTTAAAAACTCTTTCATTGGAACACACACCCTATACTTTACCGATTAGTGCCAGATAAGGAGAAACTATGAAAGAAGTAGTTATCGTAAGTGGGGCGAGGACAGCGGTAGGAACTTTCCAGGGATCGCTCAAGGACGTCCCGGCAGCACAGCTCGGAGCGATTTGCATTCGGGAGAGTTTGAAACGTGCCGGCCTCAAACCGAAGGCGACTGCAGACATGGTTGCCTTTGCACCGGAGAAGCTGCAGGGGACCGGCATTATCGAGTTGGAACAAAAATACCGTCAGTGGGATGACTCGCATCGCGAAATCGAAGTCGATGAGGTCATAATGGGCAACGTCGTTCAGGCCGGCCAGGGACAGAACCCGGCCCGCCAGGCTACGATTTATGCCGGTATGCCAAAGGAAACCCCGGCTTTTACGGTCAATAAAGTCTGTGCCTCCGGAATGAAAGCGATTGCGCTGGCTTACCAGTCAATCGCAGTCGGTGATGCCGATGTAGTCGTGGCCGGCGGGATGGAAAACATGAGCCAGATTCCCTATGCCTTACCACAACTGCGTGACGGCGCCCGCATGTTCAATGTTGAGGCCATAGACCTGATGGTCAACGACGGTTTGTGGGAGCTTTTTTACGGCTATCATATGGGGGTAACGGCAGAAAACATCGCAGAGAAATACGCGATCAGCCGTGAAGATCAAGACAAAATGGGTTTGGAAAGTCATCAGCGCGCCAGAGCTGCAATTGCTTCAGGCAAACTCAAAGATGAGATCGTACCTATTACCGTGAAACGGGCCAAAGGCGATCCGCTCGTCTTCGAAGTCGACGAACGCCCGATGGATACAACCTTGGAGAAAATGGCCAAACTGAAGCCGTTTTTCAAAAAAGACGGCACGGTCACGGCGGCCACAGCCTCCGGTCTAAACGATGCCGGCCGCAGCGGTCCTGATGATGTCCAAGGAAAAAGCCGACAAACTGGGACTTAAGCCCCTGGCCTATATAAAGTCATATGCAGCGGGCGCCATCGATCCTGCCTACATGGGCATCGGGGTGATTCCCGCCACCCGGCTGGCATTGAAAAAGGCCGGATGGACCATGGACCAGGTTCAGGTTGTCGAGCTTAATGAGGCCTTTGCTGCTCAGGCCCTGGCCTGCTTGCGTGAATTGAAGATGGACTGGAATAAGGTCAACGTCAATGGCGGCGGGATTTCAATTGGGCATCCCATCGGGTGCACCGGGGCAAGAATCACTTACGGTCTGGCGATGGAAATGATCCGTACAAATTCCCGGACCGGCCTGGCCACTCTGTGCATTGGCGGCGGCATGGGCTATGCCCTGACTTTGGAAAGAAAATAGCGCTTCGCCGAGCGGCATCTGACTAAGCGGGGGGACATCAGGTGAAGATGCCCCCCGCACTGACATTTGCCTCAAGTTCTGCAAATAAAATAACACCAGGCCCGCTCGGTGTGGGGGTTGGGGGGACATGCGCCCCATTAGCGCTTAAATAAAGACGGGCAGCAGCGAGGAAAAAGCCCGTCATTCCGGCAGGGCCTGCGCCCTCCACACCCCCTTTGCCGAAATGACGAAAATAGTAGCCATTTAAGGGTTTTTCCCACCAGAGAACCCTTTTTCAGCAGCCGGTTAGTGCACATTGACAGCTTTTCCTTCAGGGCTTAACTTACAGTCGAGCCCCAAGAGGTCTAAGTAGGAAGCCCGGTGAATATGACTGGCAGAAATCACTCAACGGAAAAGAGAAGAGTGAAATCTTCGATGGGAAGTTGAGGGATGAACCAAACGTGGTTCGGGTGGGCAACTGAAACGGTCATTTGGGGTTCAACCTTTTTTTGGAGCCAGCCTTTTTCTCGCATACCTTAAGTCTTCCTCTTATCCCTTCAGCGCCTTAGAGCGTAGCAGCCCTTTTTACCGGAATAATGCGCCAAACATCCAAATAGATAGCCCTAAAAAGTTTATTCAATGCCTCTTTTTGCACACCCCTGCCTCGAAATAAGGCAATTCCTACCGCGAATTTACTGTATCGACCGGATTCCATTTCCCTTGCTGCTCAGCTTTACTCGGCACATATTTTATCTGGAGGAGGAGTTTATGACCTACAGTCAGATCCGTCGATTGGTTCGCCTTCACGAAAAGGCCTCGCGACACTCAGAAAACTATAAGAAGCTTTCAAAAGACACGGGTGCACAATCAAAAGCGCTCGATCATCTCATGAAGGCTGAGCGGTTTTATCGTCAGGTTTCGGACATGATAAAGGATATGAGTTCGGCTTAGGCATGAATCGAAGAAGAAAAGTCCCCCTCATTCCTGCCCACGCTGGTGATGATATTTTTCCAGGTATGGCCTTAGAGTAACCGGGGAAAATATTGTTGAATGTAGACGAAACAATTTACTCCCTTGTCTCTAAGGCGGATATTAGATGAACTGCTCGAACCACATCCAATCAGAAAAGGAATGAGGAATTGAAAGTGAAACTGCTGGTTTTCGGTGTCTGCTTGGCGCTTTTGTCCGGCTTCACAGCCGTTGATGTTAGCGCCCACCCTCCTTGCGGGAAGGTTTGGATTGAAGGTCACCACAACAAACACGGGAAATGGATTGAGCCTCACTGGAAACATCAGCACTGGATTCCAGGGCATAACAACAAGCATGGCGAATGGATTCCAGGGCACTGTGGCTAATTTTGCTTTAGACCTTTGGTGATCCGTTCCCACAATATTACTGGAAGTCTTATGCCTTTTCCGAGAGCCGTGAGTAGGGCCAATTGTGGCGCCTTCCTTCTCGGCTCTCACTATTTTAGCGGCTTAGCAGCGTAATGAAAAAGGGTTCTCTGGTGGAAGAAAAGCACTTCTGTATCCCTCCAGTCGCCCTCCCTATTTATTACGGCTCATCCTGCAAACGAATACCTGTAGTTCGCATCTTGTAGCATACTACTTCACTGGATTTCCGGAGATAAGAAGTGAGCGGTTCCAAAATCAAAATATCTCGAGAGTTGGCCGCCGAGTATGGCCGGCAGGCAGTCCAAATCACTGAGTCCGGCGAATACCTGGCGCCTTCCGGCCGAGTAGTGAACCTTTCCCGATTGGGCAAACGATCCATCGATGGGGCGGTCTCTTATCCCCCCGACCAACCTTTTCAGGAATCGTCCAGCGGGAGTTATCAAACAAAGATTTCAGTCGAAAACATGACAACTCTTGTGGCTGCGTGTCGTCTGATCGCTCAAGGGCATCGGCCGGCGATACTCAACTTCGCTTCGGCAACCAATCCCGGAGGCGGTTTTCTCGGCGGCGCCAGAGCGCAGGAGGAATACCTGGCCAGGTCGTCGGGCCTTTACGCCTGTATCAAAGACCATGCAATGTATGCGTTTCACCGTTCTCGCCGGGACCCCATTTATACGAATTACGCAATCTATTCATCTGATGTGCCTGTCTTTCGCTCGGATGATGGAAGCCTTCTGGATGAACCCATACATGGTTGGAATCATCACTTTCCCGGCGGTAAACGCCAACAAGTTGGAATTTCGCAGGAAGAATGAAATAGGTCCGGCCATGTGGATGCGTATTCTCAAGGTACTCTCCATTGGGGTGAAGCATGCTCACGATTCCATTGTCCTTGGCGCATGGGGTTGTGGAGCATTCGGAAACGACGGCCATGAAATCGCTCAATTGTTCTATCGGGCGCTCCAACAGAACTTCAAGGGAGCTTACAGGCAGGTAGTTTTTGCCATTCTGGATTGGTCCCGGGACCGCAGGTTTATCGGTCCATTTCAGGAGGCTTTCAAGGTAAGCTGAAGGGTGATTCTCTTAAACCGGCATCTTGCCAATATTGAATCCACCGACAAATCAGGCTTCGAACACCGCCATGTGAAACGCTCCTCCCCCGTTCCGGGATTTAGCTCCTTCTCCCGCATCCTGAGCCCACCGGCTATTATCCTTCATAGTTCTCACACCGAAGGGCAAGCCGCAGTCCGCCGCTACCGGCTTCTGACGATCCAATATGAAATGCGGCCAATGACACCCTTTATCCAGCTCTCCATAAGTCAATGCCTTCCTTAACAAAACTTCACGCATTCTAACTATACTTAACTCGACTTTGCGAGGCGGTCTTGTATCATCTGAAGCTAAAGGAAGGCCTGCGCTAAAGGAAGTCTTTAGCATGACTGGGAATTGATGGGCCAAACATAGAAAAGGAGATGCAAGATGGTCAGGGCAAAAAAGGGTTTCGCTGTTTTGATAGGGGTTTTTCTCATCACAGGGTTCTTAGTGGGCAATGCCATCGGCGCTGGTCCAGGCTGGGGACATGGCGGATTCGGCGGCGATCCTTTCTTGGGATTGTTGAACCAACTTGATCTGACGGACGCTCAGAAGAGCACCGTCGCCGGCACACTCAGCCCGAATGTGGCTGCTCTGCAGACCGACGTACTGGCTTTGGCCACTGCCAGGGCACAGTTGATCTGGGACATCCTCCAGGGGAACAGCATCACTAGTGACCTCACGGCCCTGGCAACTGCAGAGACCAGCCTCGCCAATATTCAGGTTACGATCTGGACGGGAATAAGGACCGATTTGACGGGATCGGCGCAGCTAGCCGATCTAAACGAAATAGCGGCGAAAATCGGGACACACCATGGCCGATTCGGCCACCATCATATGTTCGGGGTGCTGCACAAGCTTGAGCTGACAAAGGCCGAGAAGACCGAGATAGCCGCAATATTCAGCACGAACAAAGCGGCCATTAAGACCGCTGCAACAAATTTGGCCGCCGCCAGGGCACAGGTGATCCAGGACATCCTCCTCGGCAACCCCATCGGGACCAACTCAACCGGCGACCTCGCGGCACTCGAGAATGCTGCGTCCGCGTTCGCCACTCTTCAGGCGACCATCTGGACGGATATAAGGGCCGATTTGATCTCAGAGCAGATAACCACTTTAGACGGCATGGCGACGAACATCGCGAAAGGGACAAAGATCACTGCCGCGATAAACGAGAGATTCACGATTCTGGAAAAATGGATCGCAAAGCATTAGCAAAAAGCAACATTAGCAGCCGGGGAGCCCAACTTTCCCCGGCTGCATTTTACTCAATGTTTCCGAATCCCCTGATGAGAATATCCCAGCCGCTTCGCTGGCATCCTTTTCTCAGCTATTCAATGAGGCCGGCGCGCCAACTGGCCTTGCTCGCTCCTCACGGCCTGCACTGCAGTGAAAAACCTACACTCGTTGACAATAATAAGAATGATCGCTGGCGTTTATGTAGATAGTGTCGATCCGGAAACCCGGATGAACGTAGGAGAATTTCACCTTATCAACGTAGACGAATTTTACCTTATCAACGTAGGAGAATTTCACCTTATAAGTCACTAGCGATTTTCGATTTGGAAAGGAGGCTTTTTTGTCCTGGCAAGAAAATCGAGAGTGCAGAATCTCTGCATAAGACCTGGGCACGAGGAGCAATTCACCTCTAAAAGAGGATTTCTGCAGCGGCATTTTCCCTGGAGAGAGACTCGACACCTTGTTAAGGAGATTGGCACGGTCAGTGATGGGAAGACATTTTTTAAGATCAGCCGGTAGTTCTCGTATTTTCAAAACGATCTTATCGGTAGCCTGCCTTTGTTTTTGGGTTTCACAGGCGATAGCGAACGATAATCCGCGGGAAGTAATCAAAAACGGTACGGACCAGGTGTTTAAGATACTCAACGAAAATCCTGAAAACACCCATGCCCGCAGGGAAGAAATCCGAGCTGTCCTCAATCAATTCTTTGACTTCGAAGGGATGGCGAGGTGCGTCTTGGGACCGCAGTGGGATAATCAGTCACCCGAAAAGCGGCAGCAATTTACACAGGATCTCAGCGAACTGCTAATTAATAGCATCGGAAAAATCGGAGATTATGCCAATGGCAATATTACCTATAACCAGAAACAGATGGGACAAGATAATGCCGTTGTCGAGGCGGTTTTAAGTCAAAATTGGGCCGGCAGGGTCGGTATCGATTACTACCTCTACCTGAAGAACGGGAACTGGAAGGTACACGATGTCGCTGTCCAGGGAAGAAGTCTGGTTAGCAATTACCGCTGCCAGTTCACCCAAATATTATCGAGAAACTCATTTGATGATTTATTGAAGCAGTTAGAGAAGAAAATTGCTCAAAGCTAAGATTCAATTCTGTCTGCTACTTTTGATAAAAATTTCTGCCTATGTATTACGTCGTTCTTCCTTGAGCTTCCTTTCCCAATAGCACGAAATCCCCAGGCCCTTCATGCCTGTCTCGAAACATCGGTTGCATGAGATGCACTTGGCGCTGGCTGTATCTCCACCCTTCCACCGTTTGATGAGATGCGGTTCACGAATAAACGGCCGCGCCATGGAAATGTAATCTGCTTGTTTCTCCTTCAGAATCCCCTCTATTACGGGAACTGACCGTATGCCCCCGACAGTTATGACGGGAACATTAGTCTTTTCTTTTATGTACTGGGCAAAATCCGCCAGATAGGCTTCATCTTTTTCTTTAACGATCATACTATGCGCGCAATGTTTATCTTCATTTGAAATCGAGCAGCAGGCGCTTACCTGGATCGCATCTATTCCGTCATCGGCGAGACGCCGGGCAATTTCTGCTGATTCCGGAAGATCGAGACCATCCCCGACAAAGTCTTGTGCACTGAGCTTGAACATAACCGGAAAATCTTTTCCCACCTCTCCTCTGATTGCTTCAAGGATCTCTCCTACTAGACGGTACCGATTCTGGAGACTGCCGCCATACATGTCGCCGCGCCTGTTCCATGCGGGGGAGAGGAACTGGTTGAGACCGAACCCGTGAGCACCGTGAATCTGAATACCGTCGAAGCCGGCCCTGCGAGACCGGGACGCAGCAGCAGCATGAGCCTCCACGAGCCGGGCTATATCTTTACGGGTCATCTCCTTGGGGACTTTGTCTTTCGTAGAATATGCAATCGCAGAAGCACCCCATAATTCGTCGCCTTCCCGGAAAAAAAGCTCGGGGTTGGCTCTTGCTAAACAGTGGACGAGTTGAACAGCGATCTTGCCACCGTCTTTGTGCACCGTGTCGACGAGTTTTTTCAGCCCTTCAGCCTGTGTGTCGTCGTAATTACCCAACATGTAAGGCAGTCCCTGCCCATTTGTCATCACATACTGGTAGCCGGTCAAAATGAGCCCGATGTCTCCATTGGCAAGTTCGCCATAAAATTCCAGGGCACGGTCGGTCACATAACCTTTCTGATCTCCCACGCCGCTCCATGTGGAAGATCTGATGGCACGGTTGGAAAGTTCCAGGGATCTGATCCAAGATTTTTTGAACAACAAATGGTTATCTGCCATCGCGAGTCCGGACCCCGTAACTACTGCCGCCGTTGCCGCGAGCCCTGTTTTCAGAAATTTTCGACGCGAAAGTTTTTTGACCATAAGTCTCTCTCTCCTGTACCAGGTCCAATTTGGGAGATTACTCAAATACAATAGGGTAATGGATGCCTGTCAAACCGGCAGGAAAGAAGCATAACGGCACGCTAACTGAACTTCAAGTACAGATTGATCAGATCAAAATCTGCTCCATACCGGGACCTCAAAAATGTTTTGCCTGAAATGCAATTCAAAATACTCTCCGCTTGCCACTCCAATCTACAGTGAATAATATTATCTTCGATAAGCGGGATGAATCGATTCAAATCAATTTAAGGGCATGGAACACGCACCTGCTTTTCCCGATGCCCGATCCATCTGTTTCTCCGCATCCTTCAGAAACTGGCTTTAAATATCACAATCAACTCCAAACGCCTATCCTGCCCGATAGCCCCGATTGAGCGTAATGCCGGAATTGCCGCCACGTATATGGCGTGCATAGATTGTAATTAAGAGACTCCCAGCCCCACAGGGCCAATGGTCGTTGAGGCAAACTCTATGGATTCGAACGATGAACTCAGGGTGCTTCTTGTAGAGGATGATGAAGACGATTACATCCTCATAAGTACCCTCCTGTCCGAATCCGCCTTCGGCAGAATAAAAGTCGACTGGGCGCGCTCCTACGACGCCGGGTTGGATGCCCTGTGCCGTATCGGCTACGACGCGTGTCTGCTGGACTACGCGCTCGGACCCCAAAGCGGTCTCGAGCTTTTGTCTGAGGCTAGGCGGAAAGGCGCCGGCGCCGCTGTGATCCTTCTAACGGCCCGTACCGGAAAAGGAACCGAGCTTGAGGCTCTGGCCGCAGGCGCGTCTGATTATCTGGTAAAAGGCGAAATTAGCGCATCTTCTCTAGAGCGGTCGATCCGGTATGCCGTGGAAATAAAGAAAGCCGAACTTGAACTGAGGCGTCACAGGGACCATCTCGAGGACCTTGTTAAGCAGAGGACTTCCGAACTCCGGCAGGCAAACCTGAGTCTCAGCACACAGATCGAGGAGCGCATGGAAGTCGAGCAGGCTCTCAGGCGAAACGAAGAAATGTTTCGCTCTCTGGTAATCAACTCTCTGGATATTATTTTCACTATTGCTACCGACGGCGTCATAACTTCACTAAACCCCGCCTTCGAAAAAGTAACCGGCTGGAAACCTGAAGAGTGGGTCGGCAGGAACTATGGCCTGCTGGTACATCCTGATGATTTGCCAATGCTGGAGGAACGCAGGCAAAAGGTGCTTATGGGTGAGGAGTTTCCGCCCGGAGAAGTACGGGTGTTCGTAAAACCCGGTGGATTCAGGCTACTGGAATTCCAGTCCACCCCCCTGTATGCCGGGAATTGCATTGTCGGCCAGATTGGAACCGCACGCGACATAACCGACAGGAAAAAGGCAGAGGAAAGAATACTTCAGCAGCACGCCTTTCTTAAAACAGTTCTTGAGTCAATTGCCCATCCTTTTTATGTAGTCGACGCTAAAGACTACAGCGTTGTGCTCGCTAATACCGCCGCAGCATCCAGGGAGCTTCCGTCCAACACCAAATGTCATACGCTCTTTCACCGGAGCGATAAACCCTGTGAGGGTGAGGAGCACAAATGTCCTCTGAAGGAAATCAAAAGGTCGAGGAAGCCGCTGACAACCGAACATATCCATTACGATCACCTGGGCCGGCCCCGATACGTGGAAGTTCACGGTCATCCGATTCTCGATGAAAATGGAGAAGTCTCAAAGATCATCGAGTACTGCCTCGATATAACGGCCAGAAAGGAGATCGAGCAAAAGCTCCTTAGAGCCAACGATGATCTCGAAATCCGGGTACAGAAACGAACAGAGGAATTGGCGGACGCGAATCTGGCTTTGACGAACGAAGTAGTCGAACGAAGGCGGATCGAGGAAGCGCTGCGGCTCAATGAAAAGAGGCTTGAAGCCCTGCTGGACCTCAGCCAGATTCCCTGGGCCTCCGAGAGGGAGATCGCCGCCTATGTGCTCGACCAGGAAATTATGCTCACTCGAAGCGAAACAGGTGCGATAGGTTTTCTCGACGAAGAGGAAAAGGTGCTTACCTGGTCCGCCGGGGTTCACGATTCTTCTGAATTTTCATACATTAAGACCGGAGAAGCCGGAACATGGGCCGATGCTGTCAGGAACCGCAAACCGGTCGTTGTAAATGAGACCTCAAATGCTGATGGGGACCTCAAGGGGTTGCCGTTTTCCCACATTCGTCTCAGGCGGTTCATGAGCATTCCAGTTTTCGATGGGCACAGGATAACCGCTGTTGCAGTCGTTGCGAACAAAAGTGATGATTTCGACCAGTCGGACCTCAGACAACTGAGCCTGCTTATGGATGGCATGTGGAAATTGATCCAGCGTGAGCGATCCATTAAGGCTTTGAAGGATTCAGAAAATCTGGCCGCTATCGGCAGGGCGCTCTCCGGCGTTGCACATGATATGAAAACTCCTTTGATAGCCATCGGGGGATTTGTAAAACAGGTGCAGCGCCATTTCGCTAAAACCCATCCCGATTGGGGCAAAATGGGAATCGTGTTGAGCGAGACCGAACGGCTCGAGAAATTGGTCCAGGACATGCTCTGTTTCTCGAAACCGCTGCACCTGCAGAAGTCGCCGGAGGAGATCGGCGTCGTATTGGAAGAGAGTGTCGCCGTGACAAAGGCGCTGGCCAGTGAGAAAAGAGTCGAACTGCGAGTCGAGGCCCTTGGGTCTGCGCCTCCTCTGCAGCTCGATCGCTCACGAATAAAGCAGGTGTTTATCAATCTCCTGACCAACGCCATTGAGGCCTCACCTGAAGGCGGGACAGTCAAGATATGCTACCGTGTGCTCGGGAAGGACCTGATTGTCGACGTGACGGATAAGGGGTCCGGTATTGCGCTTGAAATCCGCAAGGAGATCTTTTTGCCCTTCTTCACCACAAGGAAAGAGGGAACTGGCCTCGGGCTTCCGATTGTCAAAAAGATCATCGAAGCGCACGATGGCAGTCTTGAAGTGCTCGACACATTCAGAGGCGCCACCTTCCGCTTAAGACTGCCCATCTGAACCACTCCTCTGCTTTCCTCTTCAGAGTTGCAGCCAGTGTCTTTTTGACATACAGTTATCATCAAAAAATTCCTCTTGACCTGGAAACTTTATCGGCGTAGGTCTGTGAACGCAAGGCAAATTCTCAAAAGTCTTGGAAAACGAGGAGGTCAAACCGTGCAGCGTTTGTTCATCGGATTGCTCTGTTTTGCATTTGTAAATGGGATTTGCGGCTGTGCAGCATTCAAGGATTCTTCCTGCTGCTCCGGGCAAGAATTACCACCACAGCAGTCTGAAGCCAAGGCCCCGGATCTCATTCCTGCAGCACCTCAAATCTGCCTTCTGGACCCTGCTGCATGCGCCCCCGAAATCACTTCATCCGTCACTCCGCCGGAAAAAGCTGCGCCTGTCGTGCAAGTTCCCGAAAAATCATTTGATTTCGGAACGATGAGTGGAGACTCAGTGTTCGTCCATAAGTTCCAAATAAAGAACGTCGGCGCATCCGAACTAATAATCAAGAAAATCATTCCCGGCTGAGGCAGTTGGGTCGCCCGTTTTGACAGGGCAATCCCTCCCGGCGGTGAGGGAACAATTACACTTGCGGTCAGCGCCTCATCCTGCTCAGGCGGTGCAAAGAAGTCTGCTCTCGTTACGTGCAATGACCCACAGACACCCTATTTTTTCCTGATTCTCTCGGGCAAAGGCGGATTTTAAGCTGGGTTCCGTCCACAAAGGGTCTTTGCTTTAAGGTCAAGCAACCCGGACTGATATCCTCGATACGGAAATGAGCGGATCTGAATTCATCAATAACACAGTCCTGCAATGTGCCGAGAGATATCTTTTTCGCAGCATTCACCCTCTGATATCAATCGGAACGGCAAGCGACCGCTACAGAGGCTGGACCGGTCAGATTTACTCCGAAGAGCTTTACAGGGAACAAATAACCAGCCGTACCAACCGGGTTGGAAATAAAAGCTTCCGGGCGGAAGTCCTGCCGGTAGACTCGGTTCTGGAATATTTCCAGCACTTTAAGGTTCTCGAAATAGATTACACCTTCTATGCGCCTCTAATCGAAAATGGGGTCCCGACACCCTGTGCCAATACGCTGAAGCAATACTCAATGCGCATGAGGCCTGAAGACAGGGTCTTTTTAAAGGCGCCGCAGATGTTTTTCGCCCAGAAGTTGAGGCGCGGAAAAGACTACGCTCCTAATGAACACTACCTCGCCTCAGATGCTTTTACCCGGCAATTCTATGAACCGGCTGTCAATTTGCTTGACTCAAACCTTAAGGGCATCATTTTCGAACAGGAATATCAGCGGCAGTCGGAACGCATTCCCCCCGTGGAACTCGCAACCCAACTCGACCGCTTTCTCAGCTCTATTCCTCGTGACAACAGGTACCACGTGGAACTGCGGACTGAAGCATACTACTGCAGGCCGGTAACCGATGTTCTACGAAAACACGGCACGGGACAGATACTGTCACATTGGACATGGCTCCCTTCCCTCAAAAGGCAGTTTTCAATGGCTGGAAACCGTTTTACAACCGCCGGGGGCCAGGCCGTCATTCGGCTGATGACGCCAATCGGCATCCGTTACGAGGACGCCTACGCCAAGGCCTTTCCTTTCGACCGGCCGATAGAGGAAATGATTCAGCCCGGGATGATTGCCCAGACCGCTCAGTTGATGTGGGAGGCAATCAGAGGTGAGGTTGAGATCAATGTCATAATTAATAACCGGGCGGGCGGAAACGCGCCGCACCTTGCACAGAGGATTGTCAGTGAGTTTGTGGCAATGGGTAGGAAAATAGAGAGCTGATCTATTTGCGCTCTTCATTTTCCAGTTTCACCATCACGTCCAAATTCCGGCGAACCTGCTTCTGATCGGTTTTCCTGTTGATTTTATTGGGGGCGTGCTTTCTGTGCCTGATTATTTCCGTCTTTTGAGTTTTTGAACCCATCTTCGTCTCCTCCTAAAAAGACCCGGGGGCTCCGGATCAAATTCGTCCAATCATAGCGGTGAAGCCGATATAACAGATAATATCGATCATGTCATCAGATTTCCTCACCGATCTGATCTCTCGTAATTCAGGCCGTGCCTGCTGATGGCCGAAACCAGCTTGCGGAGGCGAGGGAACTGCCCCCGGCCCGATTTAGACAAATGCCGAGCCAACTGCTCAAAGGCGAACGGGATGTAGTTCAGAAATTGCCTCTTGTTCTTCTTAACCCCAAGGAAACCAAAGGCGCCAAGCATTTGAAGATTTCTGGCGAGCCTGACTGCCTCGAATTTCCTTATGAAATCTCCCTTCGAGGCGCCAAGGTACTTTCCCGCACAAGACCAATACATTGAAACGAGTCCGTCCTGCAATCCTTCAGGGACTCTCACATAAGGGTCAATCAGCAGCGAAGCAAGATCATAGGCTGGAGGCCCGAAACGCATTCCCTGGAAATCGAGCAGCCAGAGCCTGGAGCGGCAGACCATGATATTGCGGCTCTGGAAGTCCCTGTGAAAAACCAAAGAACTTTTGTGTACTCCCGCAGCCTCCGAAAGCGCTTCAAAATCCGGGCGGAGTTCATCCGAAGCGATTTCAAACCCAAGACAGCCGTTGACGAAAGATTCGCGAAAATACTCAAGCTCACGCTCATAGACAAAAGACGGGTCGTATAAGACTGTATCGAAGCAAAATCCGGGCTCGAAACCCTTCGGGGCTTTCCTGTGCAGCGCTCCAAGCATCCTGACAACATGACTGTATATAGATTCCAGGTCTGTCCGGCGTGAATGAACGAAACTCTCTAAATGCAGGTCTCCGGCGTCTTCCAGGAGAAATCTTCCCTCACGGACGTCGGCATGGATAATGCGCGGTACCGGTAAGCCTTTCGAATGGAGGTGATTGCCGATCAGAAGATAGGAGTCGTTCTCATCTGTGGAGTCTATTCTTGTTCGAGGTGAAATCAAACCGACAAACGAAGAAGACCCGCAATAAATCCGAAAAAACTTCCTGTCGGACCCATCGCCGAAAAAGGGTGAGATCCGAATCTTTTCAAAGGCGCCCGAGATGGTTCCAGCCTTTTCGACCAGGTCGTCAAGTCCCGGGGAATTGTAGATATTAGATTCTAACACATCCATCCTGGGAGTTTATCTCTCGCGCTCTTTCGTGATGACACCTTATTGCACCCAAAGCGTGAAAGATGCTCAATGGCGTTGAAAACGATTACGCCGGCGCGAATATTTTTCCCGTATGGCTGCCCGAAATACTCATCCCATCCGCCACAATGCAGTCTTTGAGACAACTTCCCTTCTCGATCCGTATGTCGTCCCACAAGATGACGTTCTCAAGACTTACGCCTTCGCTAATTCGAACCCCCTGCCCCGCTACAACCGATCCTTTGAGGCTGCAGTCCGGGTGTACAACCGCTTCCGGATGAATTGAAATATTCTCCCCGGTTCTAACAGGCGGAAGCAACTCCGGATCGAGTTGAGCAAGATCCCTGGTAACTTTTCTGTAGCTTTGGACCGACCCTACTTCGCGCCAGAAAAGGCCCTCCTGTGTAATGGCCCTGGGGGCGGCGCCCCGCGCTATAAGCCCTCGATAGATATTGAGAATATCTCCGGGCACTCCGGCACAAGAGCCTGCCAGAGCCGAAGGGCTTATGAGATGGATTCCGGTAAAGGCCATCAGTCTTACGCCGTTGCCCCTCTTTTTAATCTCTTGCGCCTCGCGCCCGAATCCGAGCACAGATCCATCCTCACCTACCGCTACGTTATTGAATTCCGGCCAGTCATGCAACAGCAGACTGACTTCACCGCCCCCCAGCTTGTGTCGCTCATATAACGCATTCAGGTCTACATTGCTGATGATATCGACGTTGATAACTGCGAAAGGCTCGTCTGCAAAGTGCTCTGCCGCAGTCCTGATACCACCTCCCGTTCCAAGGAGCACCGGCTCGTCGAGCACTTTGACCGGTATCGGCCACTGCTTTTCTGAGACCGTCGCGGCAATGCGGTCTTTGAGGTGATAAGCATTGAGAAACACAGCGTCGAACCCGCAGCGATGGAGTCTCTCAATCCAGAATTCGAGCAATGTGACTCCACGAAGCGACACCAGGGCCTTCGGGCGGCAGTTTGTAAGCGGCAGAAGCCGGGTGCCAAGCCCGGCAGCCAAAATCATTGCGCGCATCATTTATCCAATGGCGGTGGGGCGGTAGTACCGCCCGCCAAAATTGAAGAAGCCTTAGTCGCCGCTACCTTCAGTGGCGGGCAGGGCTCAGGCGGTGGGACCGCCAACCAGGATTGACGAAACCTCACTCGCCGCTGCCTTCGGCGGCGGCGGGCCTCAGGCGGTGGGACCGCCAACCAGGATTGACGAAGCCTCACTCGCCGCTGCCTTCGGCGGCGGCGGGCCTCATCGTATACTTAATATCAGGTCCTACACGCGCTTGCGACCCAACCGCCAACAACTGCGGCATAATCGGGGTCGCTTATTTCCACACGCGTCCCGCCGCCAGGCGTGCTTTTCAACGCCACATCGCCCTGCGCAAGCCAATTGATCACCTGGGAATATACTTCGTACTCGAGCGATAATCCGCGCCGGCGAATTTTACCGATATCGTCATCCGGCCAGATTGGATAGACAGCCTGGGCGATAATGAGCCCCGTGTCTTCGCCTTCGTCGGCGAAGTGCACGGTGATGCCACCCCACTTGCAGCCGTATTCGAAAGTATCCTCATAACCGTGCTGTCCCGGAAAGCACGGAAGCAGCGCCGGGTGGATGTTGATGATTCTCGGGCCGCCCGCATTGAAGTGACTTATGAAATAAGGTGTTACCAGGCGCATGAAACCCGCCAGGCAAACATAGTCCGCGTTGTAAGAATCTATTATTCGGATCAGCTCGTGTTCGGCCAGGACCAATCGCGCAAGCCGAGCTTGCCGCTCGATCGCATCGGGATTTTTTACTATTCTCTGCCTCCGGTCCAAATCAGCGAGATCGACCGGCAATTCGACCTTTTCGAGTTCCGTGGGGGAGTATTTCAGGAAAGCTTTGTAATCCACATGGAATGCGGGAATACCGGCCCTTGCGGCTCTCTCCAGACCTAACGCCTCCTGCCTGTCGCTGATAACCGCAACGATTTCAGCATGGAGGGTCCCGGCCAGGGACCTGTCTATCATAGCCTGCAGATTGGTCCCGCCGCCCGAGATGAGCAAAGCGAGCCGCAGTTTTCGCGCGGAATTGGCCATAAGCTGATCTTCTAATTAAGCAGAATTTCCGGTTATTTGAAGTAGCCCACGGCATTCCGGAAGAACTTGATCCCCTCCCCTTCTTCCGGAATCGGTTTCCCCGCGCGCCTATATTTTTCTTTAAGAAAAGTCCAGTCGGGGTGATTCGTGAAATGGTTGAACGCCTCGGGATGCGGCATCAGCCCGGCGACTCTGCCAGTCAGGTCGCAGATTCCTGCAATATCTTCAACTGAACCGTTCGGATTGAAAGGAAACTCTGCCAGAGCGGGACTGCCGTCGGGCTTTGCATAACGCAAAAATACCTGTTGGCGGCCAATGAGTTTTTCAATAACGCCGGGTTCGGCGAAAAACTTCCCCTCACCGTGGCGTATCGGCAGCTCGACGCTCCGGATATCGCGCGAAAGAACGCAATGTGATGCAGGGTTGACGGAAAGGTTTACCCACTGATCGCGAAACCCCCCGCAGTCATTGGCTATGAGAGCGACTTCCCGCTTCATTTCGCCCCGCTGGAATCCCGGCAAAAGTCCCAGATTAACCAGCACCTGGAAGCCATTGCATATCCCGATCACGATTCCGCCGGCGTCCACAAATGCCGATATCTGGTCCTGCAGCCGGTGTTTGAGTCGCATAGCCATAATTACACCGGCCCCGTGGTCGTCACCCCAGGAAAATCCTCCGCCTATCACGAAGATCCGGTAAGAGGTCAAGGATTTCTCGCCTGAAATGAGACTGTTGAGGTGCACTCTTTCCACCTCCGCCCCGGCAACTTCCAACGCATACGAGGTTTCAAGATCGCAATTGAGGCCGAAACCTGTCATCACGAGAGCTTTCACCATTGACAACTGAAACTCCCTCTCTGCCCTGGCTTCGCGGCAAGACACCGCCGAAGGCCAATCTCTACGCTTCGCGGGGCGGGTCCCACTGCATAAGCGCTAAGTTAATCGCAACGGCGCTCTGGCGAAGGCCCTGCAAAAATCGGAAGAGGCCTCTTGTTCGTCATTCCGGCGCGTCCTCACAAAGGATCGGACACGAACTGGGCACTCACAAAAGATCGTGCCCGGACTAGAAGCATCTAACTACCGGTTGCAACGTATGGCCCGGACCTGAACGTAGTGAGGGTCCAGCATTTAACGCTGGCTCGGATGTTTAACGCAAATCCGAACGAAGTGAGGGTTCAGGCCGGAATCCAGTCAAACGAGCGTGTGATATAAATCTTCCCAATTGGGATTGGCGCTCTCAATTAGCCGCATTTTCCACCTTCGCTTCCACCCTTTCAATCGCTTCTCCTGCTGAATGGCGGACTCCATGCTCTCATGCGGTTCGTACCAAACCAGATTATGAACCCCATAGCTTTCTGTAAACCCTTCCACCAGATTGTGTTTATGCTCCCAAACCTCTTGACAAGGTTTGAAGTCACTCCAATGTAAAGGGTACCATTTCTTTTGCTTGCTAAAATGTATATCGCGGGTTGCTTATTCATTGCGCTTTCCTGGATTCCGGCCTTCGCCGGAATGACGAGTGAAAGACCTCCGTCATTAAGTTAGCGCTTATGGGGCTCCCACCGCCCCCTGCTTATTCCAGACCGATGTCTTTTCTATAGTAAATTCCCTCGAATCGGACCTTTGCGATTTCTGCAAGGGCCGTTTCCCTTGCTTCCTTGAGGGTGCTTCCGGAACCCACAATGCAAAGCACCCTTCCGCCGGTCGTAACGAGTTGGCCGGAAGCGTTCTTTTCCGTACCGGAATGAAAAACCAGGCATCTCTGGTCGATCTGATCCACTCCATCTATAGGGACGCCGATCTTGTAACGGTCAGGATAACCCTTGTACCAGCCTTTTTTCCCCTTGGTAAGGCCGCTGGTGGCAATGAGACACAGGCGGTAGTCATCGTCCCACTCCGGCTTTATGCTGTCAAGCCTGCCCGTGGTAATCGCCTCGCTGATGTCCACAAGATCCGTTTTAAGCCGGGGCAGTATTACCTGCGCTTCGGGATCTCCCAGACGGATATTTATTTCAAGCACGTAAGGAGTAACTTCGGTCCCACTTTCGACAAGCATCAGTCCAAGATAGAGGATCCCTCGGTACAGGATATCGTATTTTTCCCGCACTCCCCTTATGAGAGGCTCGGCCACCTTCGACATGATGGTTTTTACAAGAGAAGCATCCAGCCAGGGGTGAGGCGAATAGGAACCCATCCCCCCTGTGTTTTTCCCTTCGTCATTTTCCCTTGCACGCTTGTAATCCTGCGCCGCAACCATCGGAACTATCGTATAGCCGTCGGTGAAGCAAAAAAAGGAAAGCTCCCGGCCGTAGAGCCGTCTTTCTATATCGACCCGCTCGCCGGCGTCGCCGAATACTCGCTCTTCCATAATCGCGCGAACGGCCTCTTCGGCCTCCTGAACCGTTTCGCAAACCAGGGAGCCCTTGCCGGCAGCCAGACCGTCTGCTTTGACAACAACCGGGTATCCAACGCTCCGGATGTAGTCGCGGGCTTTATCGGGTTCGCTGAAGTTTTCGAATTCCGGCACCGGAATTCCAAGCTCCCGCATCATCACCTTGGCGTCACATTTGCTCGACTCCAACGTGCTCGCCTTTTTGTCCGGACCGATGATCGGCAGCCCGTAAGATGCAAACAGATCGGCAATGCCCGCCGAAAGCGGCTTTTCGGGGCCCACGAACGTCAGGTCGATTCTCTCCTTTCGTGCGAAATCGGCCATCTCTTCGATGGTTTTCAGCTTCACACAGTCCGCTGTTTCCGCTATCCCCGCATTTCCATGCGCGACGTAAACCCGGCTGACTCGCGGACTTTGAGTGAATTTCCACGCAATAGCGTGGTCTCTACCCCCCGTGCCTACCACCAATACTTTCATCAAAAAGCTTTCAAATTATTTGGCGTGGTTGTTTTCCGCTTGTTACCCCTGTGAGGTATTCGCAGATATTGGCGTCATAGCTGCTGGTCGCGCAAAAGGCCTTGCAGGCCAGCCGCAGGCTTGTTGTTGTCGACATGCCGCCTTTGTTCGTCTGCATTTCCTTCAATACTTCAGCATAATCGGAAGGGTCCGTGACCACCGCCACGAACCTGTTATTTTTTGCTGCGGCGCGGATGAGGGTCGGCCCTCCGATATCGATGTTTTCGATTGCCTCTTCCAGCTTGCACCCGGGACGCGCAACCGTCTTTGCGAATGCGTACAAATTGACTACGACCATGTCGATCGGCTCTATTCCGTGCTTAGCCATGGTCGAAGCATGTGCCTGGTTGTCACGGATTCCCAGTATTCCACCGTGAATTTTGGGGTGCAGTGTCTTGACTCTGCCGTCGAGCATTTCGGGAAATCCCGTATAATCGGAGACCTCGGTTATTTCGATTCCAGCGTCACGAAGCGCCTTTGCGGTGCCTCCGGTCGATAGCATTTGCACGCCGAGTTCCTGCAGTCCCCTGCCGAATTCAGCCAATCCCGTCTTATCCGTAACGCTCAACACCGCGCGGCGAACAACAAACATCCTCTCCTCCTCTTTCACATTAAAAACAGATCATTCCAGCCTGTCCCGGTTGCTGAAAATCCTGTCGAACAGTCCTTCGGCAGCCCTTACCACCAGAGCATCGTCAGGAAGCATCGCAGTAGGTTTGCCCTCCATATCGAACTTTGAAATCAGCGGGTCGGCGGGAAGACAGGCGATCTTTTCCTTTCCGAAAATACGGTCGACGTCTTCAGGCCAGCTTGCCGGTTCCTCCCGAACCTGGTTTATCACAAGCACGATCTGCGAGACGCGCATGGGCAGAGTCTTGACAAGTTCGGCTATGCGGCATGCGGCGGAAAGCCCTCTCCTGCTGGGGTCGGAAACCAGGATCAAAAGGTCTATATCCTTCTGTGTAAGACGGCTGAAATGCTCCATTCCAGCCTCGTTGTCAATAACAATGAACGGGTAGTTCCCCATGAGGCGATCGATAAGGCTGCTCAGAAGATTGTTTGCCGCACAATAACAACCAGGGCCTTCAGGACGGCCCATCGCTATAAGATCGAACCCCTCCGCCTCGACGAGGGCCTGTTCGACCTTCATCTCCATGAATATATCTTTTGTCATGCCCACCGGAACGCTCGTCTTCATTTCTTCACGCGCTTCCGACAGCGTTTCCTCCAGCGCCACTCCCAGAACATCATTCAAATTCGAATTGGAATCGGCATCTATGGCAAGAAGGGGCTTCATCCCATGATTGAGCATATATCGAATGAGAAGACCCGATATTGTTGTCTTGCCTGTTCCGCCTTTCCCGCCCAACGCAACGGCGTAGCCCAAATTCACCTCCCACGCTCTTTCTGTGCAGATCAAATCGTCCCGCTGCCTTCACGAATCCGGTTTACTTCCGGCAGAAGGTGGTCGAGTATTCCATTTATAAATGCCCCCGAATCGGGGCTGCCGAATGTTTTTCCAAGATCGATGGCTTCGTTTATTGACACTTTGGGGGGGATTTCAGCACGATAGAGCATTTCGTAGAGGGCAATCCGAAGCACATTCCTGTCGATGATCGACATTCTTTCGAGCCGCCAGTTTTCCGAGGCCGCCACGATCATTCCGTCAAGTTCGTCCCGGTTGGCATGAACGCCATATAGGAGTTGCTCGGCAAACGGGCGAACAGCTTTCCCAAGATCATGATTTTGATCCTCATCGCCCGAAGCCAGTTCGTAGTACAAGTCGATGACCACATCCGGAGGCTGTCCGCTCATCTCCAACTGGTAGAGCATCTGCAAAGCTATCTCTCTTGATTTGCGCCGCTGGCCCATCAAAATCTCCAGGACTGGCTGAGGACTCATTCCTTAGTCTTCAGTCCTCAGTCCTCAGTGTTGCATTCCATATACAACGCGATATCTCAGGCGGTACGCCTTTCACCTCGGCGCAGGCGGAGCGTGGTGTTTTAACATATCGAAAAAACACTGGATTCCGGCCCCCGGACTAGACACTTCCGGGGCAGGCCCCGCCGGAATGACGAAAACCGCTTCCGCTTCATCATTCTAAATATCGTGGAACTTACGGAATGCTGTCCTAGCATCAAGACGGCATCCGCTTTATAAGATTGGCCATCTCTATGGCTGCAGACGCAGCGTCCCAGCCCTTGTTGCCTGACTTTGCTCCGGCCCGCTCGATCGCCTGTTCCAACGTATCGGTGGTAAGCACCCCGAAGCTGATTGGGACACCAGCTTCGATGGCCACACTGGCGATCCCTTTAGAGACCTCCGCCGCCACGTAATCAAAATGAGGTGTCCCGCCCCTGATTACAGCGCCCAGGCAGATCACAGCATCGTATTTGCCGCTCTCCGCCGCTTTTTTTGCAATCAAGGGTATTTCGAACGCGCCGGGGACCTTGAAAATATCGACGTTTTGTTCGTCGGCCCCGTTCCTTTTGAGGGCGTCGAGCGCGCCTCCCAGGAGCCTCTCTCCGATAAAGTCATTGAACCTGCTGACAATGATTCCAAACCTGAGGTCCTTGGCCAGCAACTCTCCTTCGAAAACTCTCATGAAGCTTCCCCCTCATCGGATATGCAGCTCAAAATATGACCCATTTTGACGCACTTGGTGGTCAGGTACTGGCGATTACAATCGTTTGGCTCGACTTCAAGCGGCACTCTTTCGGTTACTGTGATGCCGTAGCCCTGAAGCCCAACGATTTTTTTCGGGTTGTTTGTCATGATTTTCATCTTCTTGATGCCGAGATCGACGAGCATTTGCGCCCCTATTCCATAATCGCGCAGATCGGCTCGAAATCCAAGGGCCTCGTTGGCTTCGACCGTATCGTAGCCTTTTTCCTGAAGGGCATAAGCTTTAATCTTGTTTACGATACCTATTCCGCGTCCCTCATGATTGCGCATGTAGAGGATCGCTCCGCTTCCAACGCGCCCGATCTGATTCATAGCCGCCCGAAGCTGCACGCCGCAGTCGCACCGCAGAGAGCCGAAGACATCGCCCGTGAGGCATTCCGAATGGACGCGAACAAGTATCTCCTGCTCAGGGTCGATCTCGCCTTTCACCAGCGCCAGATGACAGTATTCGTCTATATCGTTGGTGTAGACTATTACCTTGAAGTCCCCTCCATACGAACTCGGCAGCTTAGCCGAAGCCGCCCTGTGCACGAACAATTCGTTCTGCATTCTGTATTGGATCAGACTCGCGATTGTTACGATCTTTAGTCCATGTTCCGCTGCAAATACCTCCAGATCAGGCATCCGCGACATGGTGCCGTCTTCGTTCATAACTTCGCAGATGACCCCAGCCGGCTTCATCCCCGCGATCCTGGCAAGATCGACCGATCCTTCGGTCTGTCCCGTTCTGAATAGAACGCCGCCCTTCTTTGCACGAAGAGGGAAAATGTGGCCGGGGCTGACCAAGTCTTCGGGCTTCACACCGTCGGCGATGGCGGTGAGAATCGTCTGCGCCCTGTCCGCTGCGCTGATTCCCGTCGTCACCCCTTGTCGCGCCTCGATGGATATGGTGAATGCCGTTTGAAAGGGCGATTTGTTTTTAGTAACCATCATCGGGAGATCGAGCCGATCCACCAAGTCAGGCTCAAGGGCAAGGCAGATCAACCCGCGCCCGTATTTAGCCATAAAGTTGATGGCTTCCGGTGTGGCTTTCTCCGCAGCGATACAAAGGTCTCCCTCATTTTCGCGGTCTTCGTCATCCGTCAGAATGACGGGCTTGCCCTGCCTTATATCCTCAAGGGCCTCGGGAATTGTTGCCAAAGGCATCCTAGTGTTCTCCTTTTTAAGAAAGTCTGCGTGAGCGATTTAGAAATCCGTCGGGCGTATATAACATATTTCGAATAATCTCTTCAAGTTGGCGGGTTGTATCGCTTCAGATAAACCCGTGCTGTTTCAAAAAATCGAAATCAATATTTTCTTTGACGCCCCCTTTATCGAATGCGCTTTCCCATGGACGGGCCAGCTTTTCCACGTATTTTCCGATCAGGTCTGTTTCTATGTTGACCTCACTGCCGATCTTGAGGCCGCCGACCGTGGTCATCGAAGCGGTATGGGGAACGACATTTACATCGAAACCAACGCTTGAAACCCCGTTGACCGTCAGACTGATTCCATTTACTGCAACGGAGCCTTTCTCGATAACGTATCTCATAATCTCCCGGGTGGCGTCGAAAAAGAGCCGCAACGAGCGGCCTTCGGACTTGCGCTCTTTAAGAACCGCAATCCCGTCAATGTGTCCGGTAACCAGATGGCCGCCCAGCCGGTCACCGAGCCGAAGCGCCCTCTCAAGATTGAGCGTGCTCCCGGGGGCCTTACGGCCAAGAGTCGTGCGTCCCAGCGTCTCGGCGGAAACGTCCGCCGTGAAGGCGTCCTGTTCGAAAGCAACGATGGTGAGACAGGCTCCGTCAACGGCTATACTCTCACCCAAAAGGAAAATCTCCATACGGAAATCGGGACGAATCACCATCCGCGCGTCCACTCCGTGACGTTCCATTCGCTGCAACGTCCCGGTTCCTTCTATAAGACCGGTGAACATAATGCTTCAGCCTCAGTAGAGCTGCTCGCGGAATCTGCCGCAAACGAGCAGGTCCTCTCGCAGCTTCTTAGTACTGATCCCATAGGCCCGAACGCAATCAGCGATCTTTAGCCTGGGCCTGCCGCTCAACATACACACCCCGCCAGGATCGGCAAGGATTTTGGGCGCGTAGAAAAAATAAAACTCGTCCGCAAACCCGCTTTCAATGAAAGATCCCAACACGCGCCCACCGCCTTCAACAAGAATGCTGGAGATGCGCTTTTTACCCAGTTCTTTGAGCAGACACGGCAAATCCACACCGGACTCTCCCGATGGGACCCTTATCACGTGGACACCGGCGCTTCCAAGACTTCGCTCAATGGAGGCCGAAGCGTCCCGGCTGCAAACAACCCAAACGGGACCCATGGACGCGGTTCGCACCAACTGGGAGCCCAGAGGGATCTTAAGCTCACTGTCAAGAATAATTCGGGTCTTTTGACGGCGATTTTTTTCCCCGCGCAAACGCACGGTCAAAAGGGGATCATCAGCAATCACAGTTCCAATGCCGACCACGATGCCGTCGGCATGTGACCGAAGCCGGTGCGCAAACTGCCTGGACAGTTCGCTGGTGATCCACTTTGAATCACCGGCCGAGGTTGCAATGAATCCGTCGAGAGTCGCCGCAGCTTTCAGCATAACATATGGAACGCCGGCAGTTACGTATTTTATGAAAGCTTGGTTGAGTGCTCTACATTCCCGCTCGAGAACTCCTCCCTTGACCTCCATTCCCGCCCGCCTTAAGTGCTCGGCCCCCCCGCCGGCGACATCGGGGTTCGGATCGACCATTCCAAACACAACCCGCGCAATCCCGGCATCTACAACAGCTTTCGTGCAGGCAGGGGTCAGGCCGTGATGATTGCATGGCTCAAGTGTAACATAGAGGGTCCCGCCCCGGGAGGCGACGCCAGCGTCTGCTAAAGCATTCACTTCCGCGTGAGGCCCGCCGAGCACCTGATGATAGCCCTGGCCAACAATAACGCCGTCTTTAACTACAACGGCCCCAACCAAAGGGTTGGGACTGGTCATGCCTGCGCCAAGCGCCGCCAGGCGCAGCGCCCTTTTCATAAACTGTGAGTCAGGATCGGTTCGAACCATATTCTCCAGGTGCTGCTTTCCATATCAAAATCAAACTGGGGCCGCATAGCGCCGGCCCCATACAAATTTCCGGAAATTCCCGCCCCTTTACGAGTTGTTTTAAACCTTATGGATGCAAGGAAAAACCGGAGCAGAATTCAGCGACCTCATCGGTCAGTGATTTCAGTATTGCGTCGTCGCCAACCGATTCCAGGGCTCGGTGAATGAAACCCCCGATTCGCTCCATGTGTTCAGGCCCCATTCCGCGGGTCGTTATTACAGGCGTGCCAATCCTGATTCCGCTCGTCACGTTCGGTTTCCGAGTGTCGAAAGGTATAGAGTTCTTGTTCACCGTAATTCCCGCCTTGTCCAACGTCTCCTCGGCGACGTTTCCGGTCAGTCCTCTTGGACTCAGGTCCACCAGCATCAGATGATTGTCCGTTCCCCCGGAAACGAGCCGATATCCATGGCTGGATAACACCTCGGCAAGCCGTCTGCTGTTCGCAAGCACTCTCTCCTGATATTGCCTGAACTCAGGCTGAAGGGCTTCCTTAAACGCCACCGCCTTGGCGGCTATTACGTGCATGAGCGGCCCCCCCTGAATTCCCGGAAAAATCTGGCTGTCAAGCATCTTGCTATATGGCGCGTGAGACAGAATCAAACCGCCGCGCGGTCCTCTCAAAGTCTTATGGGTAGTGGAAGTTACAAAATCCGCGCTCGGGACCGGATTCGGATGAAGACCCGTGCTTACAAGACCGGCAATGTGGGCCATATCCACCAGCAGATAGGCGCTGACTTGCTTTGCAATCTGACGAAAACGTTCAAAATCGATAATTCGGGGATAGGCGCTGGCTCCCGCTATTATGAGCTTCGGCCGCTCCTCCCTGGCCATTTGCTCAACCTGGTCGTAATCGATCTGCTCGGTGTCATGCCTCACCCCATATGAAACGACACGGAAAAGCCGTCCTGAAAAACTCACCGGACTTCCGTGAGTGAGATGCCCCCCCTGGCGTAAATCCATTCCCAGTATAGTATCGCCCGGTTTGAGCACAGCGAAGAGCACGGCCATGTTCGCTTGAGAGCCTGAATGAGGCTGAACGTTTACATAATCCGCGTGAAACAGCTTTTTTGCACGCTCCTGCGCCAACTTTTCAGCGACGTCAACATGTTCACATCCGCCATAGTACCTCTTCCCCGGGTAGCCTTCGGCGTATTTGTTCGTCAGAACGGACCCCTGGGCTTCCCGTACCGCCCTGCTGGCAATATTCTCGGACGCGATGAGCTCCAGGCGCCCCCGCTGACGTTTTTCCTCTTCCTCAATGGCTTGGGCAATTTCAGGATCGATCTGCTGCAAATAAGACATGCCATTCCCTCTGGGAACAAAATACATAAAAAAAAACCCTTTTCAGCCAGAAATCTTGCCGCCGTAATCCACATATTTGTAGGTTTGAACAGGGCCATGAACTTTTAATAATAGCTCAATATAGCGAATTTGGCCACAGATATTGCCGCAATCGCCCATCACAAAACCACTTGGTCATACGTCTCTGTTTCGGTCGGTCGAACTGTGCTCAACGCGGAAACGCTGTTGTTTCCCGCTGAGCTCGACTATTCACAGATCCACGGCTCGGTCCTGGCTTCGCTGGTCACCATCTATCAGGCCATCGGAGGGGGTTGGGTGAACCAGGCTGACAAACTCACTGAGGCCACCCCGCCTCCCGGCCGTTAAAACCATGAAGCCGGCCGATGATCTACGATGCGTCGTATTACCCGAACGGGGCCCAGCCCAGTTTGCTCTTTTGATTCTTCATTCCTGCTCCCTGCCCTTCACTCTTCACTCTTCACTCTTCACTCTTCACTCAGCCTGCTTGGGAAGATCGGATGATTAGCTGCGAATGTATTCCAGATCTAAAGCGGGTAAAGGGGTTAGGAACTGTATGCCACAGCGCCTTACCGGTACCATAAAGGAAGACCCCGTGGGACGAGAGACGGTTTCATAAATGATCTTGCATGGAATCGGTTCGCTAAAAGACCTGAAGCCGTACTTAAGTACTACCTCACAAGGATCTTTCATGGGAATGTCAATGTCACATTGCAAAGGCAAATACGTGAAACATAGCCCCGACTCGCTGATATCGGCCAACGGACCGATTAAAGGATAAATACCGCTGACCGGTAAAGTAAGAATAACCATAATCGCCTTTCCTGTACCGTAACGGGTATGTTCGCGAACCTGCATAACGACCGCCCTGTAAATGACATTCAAGATAAAACCAACCGGGAAAGCGTCCTTGACCCGAGAGCGAGGCATAACGACCCATCTCTACACGCATTCCACTCAGAACGACAGGCAATGCCCGTTTTCTCTCAGCCATTTTCTTCTTTCCCGGTGTTCGGGAAGAAATTTCTCCACGAGCTTCCAGTATTCCGCAGAGTGGTTGTGGTGGACCAGATGGCAGAGTTCGTGCACTACAAGGTAGTCCAGGACCGGTTCAGGCGCCAAAATTATGTTCCACGCGAAATTTATGCCTCCATTGGTGGAACAACTGCCCCACCGTGACCTGAGTGATTTAATCCTCACCGCACGGGGCGTTACGCCAATTATGCCAATGTAATGCGTGACGCGCTCTTTGATTTTTTTCAGCGCCATATTTGCATACCAGGTGACAAGCAATCGCCTGACAAACGGAGCGCGGGTCCCTGCGGGGATTTCCGGGTGTATGGAGACGATTATTTTTCCTCGTTCGCAGCATACCCCCGCGCTGCGACGTTCACAGACCTCCAAGGTGTGCTCCACGCCAAGATACAGCAGCATATCGCCAGGATTGAGTTCCCGCGTGGGTGATTGTCCCTGCTTCTCCCGGTTCTGCTCCAATCTCTTGCGGACCCAGTCGGATTTCCTTTCCACGAATCCGGCGATTTCCTTGTTGGAGATGCCTTCCGGAGCAGCCACAATTACTCTGTTGTCCGGATAAACACAAAGCGAGAGGGTCTTTCTCCTGGCGCTCCGCCTTATTAGCCATTCAAAATCGATCATTGCTGGATCCTGATTTTCTGCGTCATCTGCGTCAGCTGCCTCGAAAAGACTGTTCACCGCTGAGACGCAGAGGCGCAGAGACACGAAGGCAGCGACACTTTTCATGGTGTCCCGAAGGGACATAAGGTGCTGCGGATAAATCTTTTCAGCCACTTCTTTTACCCTGGTGGATTGGCAGTTGCGGATAATAGCGGTTTGCCTGCCGATTGGGAAGGAGTATGAGATACATTACGCAGGACTAACCCTCACTGCGTTTCGGGTTCGCGGTGAGCGTTCTGACCGCACGTAAAATGCTTCAAGTTCGCGGCCGATTTTTTGTGAGGCCGCAGGACTGAGGACTGAGGACTGAGTAAAAGCCTCCAGGGCGCTAATACGTTTTTCCAACCCGGCCAGGGCTGTTTCCATCCCGGATCAATCGTAAGAGTGTGTCATCATTAATCTTTTTCTTTGCCATGGAAACATCCTTGTTACGCAGGACTAACCCTCACTGCGTTGCGGGTTCGCGGTGAGCGTTCTGACCGCACGTAAAATGCTTCAAGTTCACGGCCGATTTTTTGTGAGGCCGCAGGACTGAGGACTGAGGACTGAGTAAAAGCCTCCAGGGCGCTAATACGTTTTTCCAACCCCGGCCGGGCTGTTTCCATCCCGGATCAATCGTAAGAGTCTGTCATCATTAATCTTTTTCTTTGCCATGGAAACATCCTGGAAACATTATGAGAATTTTTATTTTCTGCCGTCATAGCCCGGCTGGGTCAAAATGAGCACCACAAACGTTTTCCGCTCGACGACGCGCGCCGTTGGCAGGACTGCGGACTGTGGACTGTGGACTGAGTAAAAGCCGAGGAAAGCGGCTTGCCATCTCACTTTGTCCACATGGAAACACATGGAAACACCTTGGAAACATTATGGAAACATTATGGAAACATTATGGAAACATTATGGAAACATTATGGAAACATTATGGAAACTTTTGGGAAACTGTTTTCATTCTGAAGCCATTCACCACAGAGACGGGGCATAGTCCGGACATGGAGAGGGCACAGAGGTTTTGCAACAATGGACAAAATGGAAAAACCAAAGCTAATAAACTAGCGGTTAAATTCTTGTTCATTGGGCAAGGTCTTATCTGTAAATTGATGTTTTCTCTGCGTACCCTGCGTCTCTGCGGTGGAACTTCTTTCCCGAGTAGTTTGGCATACTCTGAGAGGCAGTGCAAAACGGCAACCAGAGGCGGCAATAGATGTGGCAATTGAAGCGGCAACCAGAAGAGGAAAAAAGGCAGTGAATGGTGATTAGTGAGAAAGCGCCGGTCAAAGCCGGCAAGGAGTAGTGGATGAAAGAGCCATACGGTGAAGGCCCAGCGAGCCACACCGGCCCCGAGTCATGCGCCGATGTCCGTGAGGACATAGGTGAAGCGTTGACAGGGGTACACACAGGCCAGCCATTGAGCTGCGAAATCAACTCTTTCGGAGTGCCGACGGCGTTCACTAGTGCGGAAGGCAATATCGCGCATGGCGCTAGCCGCGAGTCATGGGCGGACCCGGCGCAGTCTAAGACCCTGAGCATGTGTGGAAACTCTTTGCACGGAAACCGGGAGATCCCGAAGGTACCCGTCCAGGATGGTAGGGCGGGTCGGCCGGAAAAGGCTGATTGCCGTACGTCCGGCGTGTACGCCTGCGGGAAGTCAGACGATTGCATAGTACCTGAGAAGCCATCGAACAAGAGCGGCGGCCCGCCTGCGGAGATGGCGGAGGGAAGGCAACCGACCGAGAGGAACTCCCTGCAAACGGCCACGGCCCGAACGCAGAGTCGGGCGGAAGTGTCGATCGGATTGCAGGGTGTGCGTGAAGCAGCGCGCAAACAAGAGCATGTGCAACTTAACGCCCTACTGCACCATGTCACGGTCAACCTCCTGCATGAGAGCTTTTATGCCCTCAAGCGTCAAGCAGTTCCGGGAGTAGACGGGATGACATGGCGAGAGTACGAAGATGGTCTGGGAGATCGCCTGGTCGATCTGCATGAGCGCATCCACCGGGGTACCTACCGCGCACAGCCTTCCAAGCGCGCCTATATTCCTAAAGGAGACGGAAAACTTCGTCCTCTGGGAATAGCAGCCCTGGAAGATAAGATTGCCCAGCAAGCGGTGGTGATGGTCCTCAATGCCATCTACGAGGAAGATTTCCTGGGCTTCTCCTATGGATACCGGCCAGGGCGCAGCCAGCACCATGCGCTGGATGCTCTTTTTGTCGGAATCACGGAGAAAAAGGTCAACTGGGTGCTTGAAGCAGACATTCGGGGGTTCTTTGACACCATCGACCACGGATGGCTCATGAAGTTTATCGAGCACCGGATCGCCGATCCGAGGATTCTTCGCCTGATTAAGAAATGGCTTCGGGCAGGGGTCTCGGAAGAGGGCGTCTGGTCCAAAACAGAAGTCGGTACCCCCCAGGGTGCGGTCATTTCGCCACTGCTCGCCAACATCTACCTGCACTACGTGCTGGATCTGTGGGCGAACCAGTGGCGCAAATGCAAAATCAGGGGAGACATGATCATCGTGCGTTACGCCGACGATTTTGTCTTGGGATTCCAGTACCGGGAGGAAGCCGCGCGGTTTCTGCGGGATGTTGGGGAGCGAATGCGCAAGTATTGTCTCGCGCTGCATCCCGACAAGACACGGCTCATTGAGTTTGGCAGATTTGCTGCGGAACGACGGAGGGAGCAGGGCCTGGGTAAGCCCGATACTTTTGATTTCCTGGGTTTCACCCACATCTGCGCAACGACCCGGAACGGAGAGCGATTCACCATCAAGCGCAAGACCATAGCCAAAAGGCTGCGGAATAAGCTGAAAGAGGTGAAGCAGATTCTTCGCCGTAGACTTCACGATCCCATCGCTATACTGGGCGAGTGGCTCAGGTCGGTTGTGCAGGGCTTCATGAATTACTACGCGGTACCCGGTAACCTTGCCAGCATCAGAGCTTTCCGCACCCAGGTTGCTCGTATCTGGCTTCAGGCGCTTCGGCGCAGAAGTCAAAAACATCGGCTCGCCTGGGACAGATTCCGTCGGCATGTGGACAGATGGCTTCCAAGATGTCGGATTTTGCACATGTATCCCAATGATCGCTTTCACGCCATACACTCGAAGTAGGAGCCGTATGAGGTAATTCCTCACGTACGGATCTGTGCGGGGGGTGCCGGGTAACCGGCATTCCTACCGCGATATAGTGAATGGTGAATGGTGAATGGTGAATGGTGAGAAACGAAACGCCAGGCATGCGGGATGACAATGAGCGGAAACTGAGGAGCGGGGAAGAAGTCGAGCTTTAGCGTCGGCCCACCCGAAGGCTGTGTGAAGACCCCTTCTTACGAAGGCAATTTCATGGCCATTGACCGCATTTTGAGGGTAACAAATGGTCGATTGTGGCCACTCTTTTCCTGAGCAGCAATGATTTGGCTGGTCTGACCCCGAATGGCAATCTTTGTGGGTTTTGGCTGAGCCTGAGCTGGCGGCTGTTTAAAGAAATTTGTCACGTACAGGGGCAGATGATGGTAGACTCAGGGAGTGGGTATCCCTGCGTGGTTGCTCGAAATTCGGCGGCGGCGTTGGGTGATCGAGCAATGAGGTTCTCGCCGCAAATCCTGACGTGAGGAAACTGAAGTGAGAAACGAGTAAAATTTACGACCCAATCGGCTTCATTAAGGAGGTCTTCTCATGATGACCGACACAGAAATCAGGTTGAAAGGGCTTGAAATCCTTGCCAGGCACCTCGGCGATGTCGAAGCGGAACGGTTTATCGCCCTTATTCAGAGGGAACCGTTTGATTACACGAAGTGGCGTCAAGGTCTGGACGAGGGTTTATCCATAGAAGAAATCAGCAAGAAAGCGATGGCTCTGAGGATGAAACCTGGCGAACATGGCGCGTAAATGGCCGTAATCCATCCTGAACTTCTTCAGGTCCGATTGGGAAGCTCGGAAGCGGTACCGGGATTTCGTGGAGGGAGCAGCCAGGAGAGCGTCTCCGAGGGCATTCGAGAAGGTGACTGCATCGACAATCCTTGAGTGTGAACATTTTGTGGAGTGGGTGGGGAATATTTCCTCACCGGATGGTCGCCATTAGAGGGGCCGTTTTCAGGTTAAAAACAGCATTTTAAGACTGTAGAATGGCCGATTGTGGCCACTCTCTCTTTGGCCAGCAAGGTTTTAGCGTGGGCGACCCCCGAATTACGGCTCATTTTATTTTCATCTTCAACTACTGGGAACTACTTTAATAACCGGACATCTCGTGCCTTGTCGTGAGTGGGCACGCCACGCTGTGCATCTCTCATGTCCGGTGATTAACGACGGAATTAGTAACCGGGGACTTGGCAATCCGATAATCGTTCAGTGCATGGCGGATAGACTGGTATATCGGGATGAGACCGCCTTTGATGCCGCTAAGTCTTATCGGTTTCTTCCCATGCCTTTCAATAAAGAGGGCTACCTTCTTGTCGCCATATTCATCCGTGATTCGGGTGCGCAGCATAATGTCGGTAATATCTTCATAATAAATGGTTCTTATTTTTATAATGTTGTTAATTTGAATTCTATCTGGATAGATGCGTACAGCTTTTATCGCCCAAACATACGAAATGAGAAATAGAACTGCAAAACATATACATAATGTACATACGAATATGTCGACAAATGCCGAATTGGTTACAGGATAGTATAATATAACGCCAATTGCCGCCAACGATGGAATGACGATAAAGATGATGTAGGTAAAATGAGTAGATTTTGATAAAGTGAATTCATTTTGAGATACTATATCGAGCATAGGTATACGGGAGACAATTAATTTTAGTAATGTGTCAAATGATTTAAGTTGGTAGTCTATAGTAATAATATGTTCTCCAGAATGATTGTATAGTTCCACATGTTGCAGTAACTGATAGAACTTAGTTCCACCACTTTCATGCCAGGTTATCACGAATTGTTTGTTACGTGTTTGTATATCAAGACCATTTTCTGTTGCACTGAATACATCATCAGTTCTTCTAAAGAACGCATATCCATGATAGGCAAGAAATATAAAAAGAATTTCCATAGCTGCAACTATCAAAACTGGCGATAACCTTTTGAAATCGTGCGGTATAGTCGGAGTGGCTGCTGCGCACACACCAAAAAACAGGACTGAAAAGAGGGAGAGCCATTTCATAGACTTCGGATATTCAAATCTTTCCATGAGAAAGCCCCTTCATGACCAAGAATGAAGGTGGGGGTTGTTGGGTTCTGGACCCCCAACTGCATGTACTAAACCGGAATAATGCACCAACTTAAGTGCCAACCATCTCAACCGCTTCTTCGGGTGGGGTCTTTGCCCGAAAAAACTTCAGTTACGCGCCTGAGACTGCAAAAAGTATACGATCCCCGGCTGGAATACGCAAGTCATACGTCTATGGGGCCAACTTATCTCTCCTAACATTGACAAATATAGCTCGGGAAAACGTCAACCTTCCCACATCAAATCGCAAATCTTCTTTTCGGCTAGCGTTTGGGTTTTGAGAGATCCGGCAAACTTTCTCTTGTCCAGGAGGCGGTTTTTCAGCTCCAGAACCTTTTAGGGGTTTAGGGATTTAGGGATTTAGGGATTTAGGGATCCAGAGCTTGTGGGTTTCTTTCGCTTTAGCTTTTGCCTTTGAGGGCAGTTGTTCAAAAGCCTTCCAGAATCGGATGGAAGCTTTACCGATCACAACACTTCGTCCGGCAAACGAGTACCTGCAGATTGTGAAAGACAGTATCTATCTGCAATGAATTCGCCGGAGGCTTTTAGAGTTGGCATATAAAAAGGATTTTCGGGTGAATGCCTCAATCTCTGGACGGGCGTGAGTGTGGCAGAATTTATGTAACTCCTTCAGAGTAAAATCGGTTTGTGTTCATCCATACCCAGGGTGGCGTCCCGCGAAGCGCGGGACTGACCCCGGGCTGACTTATCAAGCCCCCTTCGGGGCAGGAAAACCCTGACCGCAGGTACTCGTTTGCCGGATGAGCCCAGGTGAGTGGGTGAGCAGGTGAATGCCAAAAAAAATGAAACTTAGCCTGTTTAGTGTCCTTCCATGCTTCTCCTTCCATCCTTCTCGCTCCATGCTTCCTGTTCCCTGCTTCCTGCACTTCCCACCCTTCACTCTTCGATATGATACCCGGTTTGGTTGAGCAAAGCCTCCACATCCCGGACATGCTCGAAATTACGCGTCTCGATTTCAAGTCGCACCAGGCTCTGATCAATGGACATACCGGCCCCGCCCCGGTTGTGATAGATCTGAAGAACGTTGGCCTTCGCCCCGGCGATTATTCCCAGGAGCTTCGCAAGTGCCCCCGGCACGTCATCCAGCCGGACGCTAAACCGCATAACGCGTCCGTTCTGCGACAGACCCTTCCATATGACCCTGTCCAGCAGAGAAATATCGATATTTCCACCACTGATAACCAGTGCAGCCTTTGCCCCCGGAGGGGCCTTTATCGCCCCGCTCAGAAGAGCGGCCACACAAACCGCTCCCGCCCCTTCGGCAAGCATCTTTTTCCGTTCCAGGAGCATAATCACACCTTCGGCTATCCGGTCTTCGCTCACCAGGACGATCTCATCGACCTCTTTACGGACTATATCGAAAGGAATGCCACCGATCTGCCTGACCATTATTCCGTCGGCAATCGAACGGAGCGCGTCGACCGTGATTCTTTCGCCGGCCTCAACGGCTCGGAAGGCCGAAGGACAATTCTCCGCCTGAACCCCGACGATCCGAACACCCGGCCTGACGGACCTGACAGCCACTGAAATTCCGGCCACCAATCCGCCGCCGCCGACCGGTACGGCTATCAGGTCCACATCCGGCAAGTCTTCCATTATTTCCAGGCCGATGGTCCCCTGCCCCGCTATTATCGCCGGATCGTCAAATGGATGAATAAAGGTCTTGCCGCCTTTTGCAAGTTCCAGCGCTTTTATTATTGAATCTGAAAGGCTCTGTCCTTCGAGGATCACTTTCCCGCCGTAGCCCCGCGTTGCCTCCTGCTTTGAAATCGAAGCCCATTCAGGCATTACGATGGTTGAGGCCAACCCCGCCCGGTTCGCGGCCAGAGCGACACCCTGAGCATGATTGCCGGCCGATGCCGCAACCACCCCGCCCTTCCCGATCCGGTCAAGCTCACTAAGGATCTTGTACGTTGCGCCACGAATTTTGAACGACCCGGTTGCCTGCAGATTCTCCAATTTCAGGTAGACTTCGAACCCGGCCAGCCTGCTGAGCGTTGGAGAATATATTAGAGGTGTTCGTATTACACGGCCCTTAAGGACGCCGGCCGCCCTTTCGATTTCGGCAGCCGAAATCATGTTCCAAACCTCGCAGAAGACACATTAAAAATCTTGGGATCTACTCACCACAGAGGCACAGAGGACACAGAGCAAGAGAAAAGGTCATGGAATTCTCCGGCGTATGCCGTCCTTTAATGCCGACACGTCTCGCGAAGCGTCGAGAATTCTCATTTGATCCTCCAAGTTTTAGGTATGTCAGAAGTTGTGCTTCTTGAATCGGTTCGATGGAAGACAATACCATTTAAATTCACCTCTGCGCTCTCTGTGCCTCTGTGGTGAACGCTTACAAAATCTCCACCAATGAATATATCAAACGGGTTGTTTAGGCAGGATGAAAATGAAATCCGAACCGTCTTGTCTCGGTTCGTACCACATGTCGCCTTCGTGCTTCCTGATGATTTCCCTTATCAGGTACAGGCCCATACCGAACCCATCCTTTTTCTCGGCCCCGGCGTCCATGTGGGCAAACTTGGTGAAAAGCCTGTCCCTGTACTCCTCCGGAATCGGCTTACCGCTATTGTAAACGTTCAGGCGATAAAAAGAGCCGTGATCTTCAAAACCGAAAGCGATCCTGCAGCCTTTACCACCGTATTTTACGGCGTTCTTGAATAGATTTCTGAACACGGCTTTCAGCCACACCATATCGGCCCCGATTGGAATAGTGCCGCCGGGAATCGCTCCGAGCCGGTTGTCGATCACAATATTGCGTTCCTCAATTTCATTTGACATCTCGTCGAGCACCGCATCTATGATGTCCTGGCGCAGGTCCACGAATTCCTTTTTTTTGAGAAGCACACCCTCAAGAGAATGAGCGCTCCCGAGACAGTCCTCCGCTATGTTGATCAGGTGCCGAACACGCGCCATCAAATCCGCAACCGTGTTCCATACTGATTCGTCCATTCGTCCGAAGGAACCGCGCATGAGCAGCTTAAGAGTAGCGGCAATGGAGACAAGAGGTCCCCGGATATCGTGAGACATGATCATCAGCATGTTCAGTATATGCTGGTTGAGCTCCCGTATCCGCCGCTCGGATTCCGAAAGCTCCCGGTTCTGTCTCTCGGCTTCCAGATATGCCTCCTGGAGTTCCTTTAAGCCCGATATGTCCCTTAGCGCCCCCTCCCACGATATCGAACCATCTTCTTCGAACCACAAGGTTGCCGTAATGGACCCGCTGAAAACGGTCCCGTCCTTCTTTTTCAACTCGGCTTCATATTCTTTCAGAAATCCTTCCGCTTCGAGCCGCTGTTGAAACTGTTGTCCATCTTCGGGATCGGAGAAAAGCAGGTACACGTTGTCCAGCCCGAGCAATTCCTCTTTGCTCAAATAGCCGAACAGTTCAACACCCGCCTGATTCACATCGAGCAGTTTGCCCCCCCCGCTCGATATAAAACGCATGTCACCCGCGCCGTCGAAAAAACGCTTATACATCATCCCTGGATTCAAATCGGAAACTTGAAAACCAGAAGAAAGAGGACCTTCGTATGTTCCACCGGACATATCGCTTTCGCCTCCGCAAGCCTTCCCGCATGCTCCACCTGGTGAGGGGCCAACAATAGACTTTACCGATGGCATTATATCTTCTTTTCGGCCCAATTTACAAGAAAAGAGCAAAAGATTATCAATGACTTAGAACAACCTATTCAATCGGTCAAACCCATCCCGGCTTCTCCACCGGACTCCAAACCCAGAGACTCGGGACCGAACCTGTATTGGTCTTCCTCCCACGTCCCAAACCTCAGAGACTGGAGTATGCTGGCTGCTTTTTCTTCGACTTCGGGTATCGTATGGACTATGGCCCTCAAAGATTTGAGCACCCTAAGCATCTGTTCTTTATGACAGACCGGCAGGACCGGATGTTCAACCAACTGAATGACTTCATCCAACTGAAAGAGATTGCTCGACGTTATCTGCACATATGCAAGTTTAGACCACCGTTCCAGAAGCTCAGGCGGCAAGCCGTCCACCTCCTTGGAAAGGTCGTAGTTCATACCCGTGGGCAATGAATTTGCCAGGCGGTCCAACAAAGACTTGATCTCCGACCGATTCCAAAGGCTGGTCCCGGAAAGGAGTTTTTCCCACTTGGGGTTAATCTTGTTTTTGACCCACTCACGCTCCTGGTGGGGAGAAAGATAAAGTCTTGACAGTTCTTCTTGTTCAATGAGCAGCCTTTGACTTACGACAAAAAGGTCCCCGAAGGAGCGCAACTCCGGAAGTTTTTCACTCAATGCCTCGCACAGCTCGTCGAGAATAGGTCCCTTCCACTCGAGTTCCGGCGCATATTTCCGGAGCAACTCCTCCCACATGGCCCGAAGAATGCCGATTTGCGCGTTTATCGCCGAGAACACAAACCCTAGTTTGACCAATGTGTTCCTGAGTTCATGGGCAAGGATTTCGCAGCTTTGGAGACGCTGGCGCGCAAAGTGCTTGGTCGCCTGGTAGAGTTTATCCCTGAACCATAAAGAGAGCAGTTCGGAGCCAAGGCTTCGCGATAAATCTTTGATGATTCTGGTCGAACGATCGCCGCTCCTCAACGTCCCGGGCTTAAAGTGAATCTTTATAACGGATGCAACCGCGTTTGGGCTGTCCTGCCAGATCGGGTTTCCCTTCCAATCGACCGAATATTGAATCTTGTCGACCGAATAGCCGTACAGGCTCTTCTTTCGAATCAGCACGGGCTCCATGTGATATTCATCTTCGGCTTCTCCCGAAAGCTGCTTTCTCACGCTGCGGGAGTCATGCATAGGGTCGTCCGCCGTCCAGCTCATCTGCTTTTCGACACACCAACCCATCGCTTCCAGAGGACGGCCGGGCTCATCCCTGTAATGCTCCCATTCTTTGCCGGGGGGATTGTAATCGGAGACTGCCGGCAGCCCCCACACCAATTCATCCGAATCCTGTTTTCTAGAGCCTGAAAGAACGCGCATGGCGGTCAGTTCCGGCATCAGGCCGATCTTGTAAATTGTGCCCTTGGTCGCGCTATCCAAGCATGAAAGGACTGTCTTTATCATGGTCCGACAGGCTGCCAGAAATAAATCGTCAGAACTTTCCATGCCTTTCTCCAGCATATATCTACTTATAAGACCAAAAACCGCCGCAACCGGATTTGCAGCAGTATACAATAATCATCGGTCAACCCTTCTCCGATACTAAGGTGGAAAATACTTTATATCATGATAATCGAACATTCCGGACAATTCCTTGATGCAATTTTTGGAAGCGGGAAGGGGGAAGGCCGAAGAAAGAAGCGAGAAGCTTTGCTCCCTAATCCTCCCCTTCAGCCCTCAGCCCTCACTCTCCACCCTTTCCCTGCTCCCTCTTACCCCCTCAAAATCGAGATGGACAATAAAAAGGCAGTATGGCTTAATATGCCCCACAAGCACAGGAATCCCGATCCACGCCAAGACCATGAACGACATCAAACCCTGCATGACGTGCATTGATATGAAATCTATTGACGAACTTCGAAAGATCCTCGGCGAAATGAAGGACGCGGGCAAAATCTATCTTGCCATTCTTTACGGGTCCTTCGCGAAGGGCGCCCAACACGTTCGATCCGACATCGATCTTGCCGTCTATCTCAATGCGGCAACCCTTGAAGAAGAATTAGACCTGATCGACCGGATTCTTATGTCCGTCGATCGAGACGTCTCCATACTGCGACTGGACGACCAGGACGAATCTCCTTTTGTGGTGCAGGAAGCCCTCAAGGGAGTCCACTTGGTGGACCCTGATCTGGAAATACTCTACGAGGTATGCCACAGAGTGCTGCACGAATGCGAGACTATTCGTTTTAGAAGGGAGAACAGCCTTGGATAAGTCGACTCGGCTCCTGGCCTTCATGGACGAAACCATAATATACTTTCTCGCAAGAAGTGAAAACGTGGATCGAGATCGCTACTTCGCGGATCGAGACATTCGCAATATTCTTGACAAAACCATCAACGACATCATTCTTTGCCTCGTGGATATTTCTGAAGAATGCTTGAAGAAGGCTAAAAGGATCATCCCTGACACCTACAGGGATACCATCCTTGCCTGCCATGAACTCCTTGGCGAAATCGTTATCAAGGTTGCACCCCTCGTGAGACACCGAAATGAAACCATCCACCAGTATCTTAAAGTGAATTGGCAAAACATAGTGACGGTTAAAAGCAGGATCCCGAGCATAAAGGAATTTGTCGAAACAGCGCGAGTGGTCCTGACAGAAGGGCCAAACTAGTTTCCATCCGGGGTTTCCGGATGGATACGAACTAAGTAATTTACCCTCATTGCCGACTGTCCTTAAAGGATCTTTCGAAGAGTGCAATTGAGGCGTTTCGGAATGTCAATGGCACGGATCGTCAAGCGCGAAAGAGAGGGTGAAGAGTGAGTTAAGAGCGGATGAACGGGCGAAGAGTTCAGATAATCTGTTCCCTCTCACCGGCTTTAACCGGAAGTTCACCCTTCCAACTTCACCCTTCACACTTCAATGATTCTCCATCAGTATTCTACATCATCTTGCCACTCTTGACTTCTTTGCCTGATGTACTCCCTTCCCGTCTCCACGTGATAAGAACGGTACTGGCAGGACGGGCGGTAGTAGTAGTACACGGACCGTCGCTCAACCACCACGGGCGCCTCGTAAACGACGGACGGAGTCCGCTCGACAACCACCGGCGCTTCGTAAACAACGGGTGGAGTCCGCTGCACAACCACGGGGGGCGGGGGTGGCCTCCGTTCGAACACTACCGGCGGCGGGGGCGCCACTTCAGGAGGAGCCACGGCATAACCCGGTGGCGGAACGTCAATCCCAAAGCCCATATAAACGCCTCCGCCATAGGCATCCGATGACGTCCAACAGACAGCAAAACCCAAAGTAATTAAAATTGCCGCAGCATAACGGCATACCCACAATCTCCAGTTTCCCACAATCATCCTCCTTTTGTCGGTGACAAGCGGCCGGTGGGCTGGAAAGCCCGCTCCGCAAAAACATTGATTCAGCCCTTTTTCCAAAGAGCTTCGCCCCGATTCAGAATTCTCCAAACAGGTGAAGGCAAACCTCATGCCACCGGGGCAAGGAACAGGGTGCGGGAAGCAATAAGGGGGAAGAAGGAAGATGGGATCAACGTACAAGAATCGGCATTTTGCCGCCGGAATCCGAATTTTACGATATTTCAGGATCACGCTTCAGGCAGCGGCGCCAGGTCAAGGATTTCCGGCAATCAAATACTTTGACCAGGCCGCCATCACATAGTATATGCCAAGGCTGACATAACGACTATTTGCATGAGTTTTTGGAATGACACTGTAATCCGAAAGGCTGTTGTTCCGATTTGGAACCATTGCTGGTTGCCAGAAATCTTCGGCGGGTAGACTCCGCAAGAGAGATTCTGAGTGTAGATTATTTCTCCCTGAATCGGGGGGAAACCGTCGCGCTCATAGGTCCAAACGGGGCAGGAAAAACAACTTTCCTTCTCACTCTGGCCCTGCTGCATCAACCCACCTCCGGCTCCATCCAACTCCACGGCGTCACCGCCGGCCCAAACAATCTTCTTCAGTTGCGCCGCCGAATGGCCGTCGTTTTTCAGGAATCGCTCCTGCTAGATATGTCCGTGCTTGGCAATATCACTACGGCTTTGCGCATACGCAGAGTGCCCGGGAAAACGGCTCTTGCCAGAGCGCAAAAATGGCTCGACCTTTTTGGCGTAGGGCATATTTCTTCGCAGCGGGCAAGATCGCTTTCAGGAGGCGAGGCGCAACGTACGAGCCTGGCCAGAGCGTTTGCCCTCGAACCTGACCTGCTTTTCCTGGATGAACCGTTCGGATCTCTTGACTATCCCACCCGCAATTCTCTCCTTAACGACCTGGGCAAAATTCTCAAACAGATGAACATGACCGCCCTGTTCGTTACGCACGATTATAGCGAAATCCCTTTTTTGGCAGAAAAGACAGCAGTCATGTACGAGGGCCGTATAAAAAAATACGGGTCAAACCAGGAGATTTTCGGCCAGGGATTTTTTTCAGAGAAACTTCTGGAGTCCATGGGCAGATTGATAACAGGGAGCATGGAGCGAGAAGCAGGGAGCAGGAATAAAAGTCCGGCAAAGTCATTGCCGGATTTGGAGGTCTGCAAGAATTCGCATGCCTGCGCGCCAGAAGTGTTGGACGGGATCTCAGGTCATCTGGCAGCCTACATTGACCGGCTTCGGGGTCTTCACTCCCATAAACGCTAACTTAATGACTGAGGTCTTTCACTCGTCATTCCGGCGAAGGCCGGAATCCAGGAAAGCGCAATGAATAAGCAACCAGCGGTATACATTTTAGCAAGCAAAAAAAATGGTACCCTTTACATTGGTGTGACTTCAAACCTCGTCAAGAGGATTTGGGAGCATAGAAACGGTCTGGTGAAAGGGTTTACAGAAAGCTATGGCATCCATAATCTGGTTTGGTACGAACCGCATGAGAGCATGGAGTCCGCTATTCAGCGGGAGAAGCGATTGAAAGAGTGGAAGCGAAGGTGGAAAATGCGGCTAATTGAGAGTGCGAATCCCGATTGGGAAGATTTGTATCACACGCTCGTTTGACTGGATTCCGGCCTTCGCCGGAATGACGAACAAGAGGCATCCTCCGATTTTCGCAGGGCCTTCGTCAGAGCGCCGTTGCTATTAAGTTAACGCTTATGGTCTTCACTCCTCCCCCCCTCCCCGCTCCTGCTGTCAATCGTGTTAATCCAGTGTTAATCCCGTTAATCCCGTTAATCCTTTCAATCCTGTCAAAATCTTCCTGCTTCGTGCTTCCTGCTTCGTGCTTCCTGCTTCCCGCTTCCTGCTTCGTGCTCCCCGCCTTCAGCATTGTTCGAGAATCTTTTCAAAAAGCCTGCTGAGTATTTTTCCCGAACAACTTGCTGTTTCTATGATTTGCTCGACCGCCGCCGGCTTGTAGCAATCGGGCAGGTTCACGTTTGTTATTGCCGATATTGCCAGCACCTCCATGCCGGCGTGAATCGCCGTTATGACCTCCATGATAGTGGACATGCCTACGGCATCCGCCCCGGCCATTCTCAAAAAACGCGTCTCGGCGCCTGTCTCGAGACAAGGGCCGAGCACTCCGGCATATATGCCTCTGCGGAGCACAATGCCCTCTTTAAGCGCCGTTTTTTCCGCAAGCTCAAAGAGGCGGCTGCTATATGGCTCGACCATGTCCGGAAACCGCAACCCCCAATCGTCCACATTGGGTCCAACCAGCGGGTTCTGCCCGGTAAAATTTATATGATCCGTTATCACCATGAGGTCCCCTGCCTGGAAATTCGGGTTCAGACCGCCGGCGGCATTCGAAACCACAAGTGTTTTCGTTCCCAATGCCCGAAGGACTCTGATTGGAAATGAAATAATCTGGGGCGAATAACCTTCGTAGAGGTGAAAACGGCCGTCCATTGCAATAACGGGCTTTCCCGCCCACCTGCCGGATACCAGCCGTCCTCTATGACCGGGGGCGGTACAGACCGGATGGTTAGGTATCTCCTGGTAAGGCACCACGACGGCATTTTCGATCCCATCCACAATGCCGCCTAAGCCCGTTCCGAGGATTAACCCCACTGCCGGCTCGCTCGTAAGGCGTAGTTTTATCGAATCGGCTGCTTCCTGCACCTTGGATTTTAACCCGATCATTGATGTCCTTCCGTTGCGGGTGGAAAATAAACGGGATTTTTTGTTCGGCGAATCCCCTGAATAACTAATGTCCATCCGAAAATCTGGATGTCGCAGATGACTTCCATAGCTGGCGGAAAATAAATCGGAATTCTTGCGCCGATTATAATAAAATCTGATTCGTCAGGGTTAGCTAATAATTGATTCAATTGAAATGGAATGGTTACTCACACGCTCGATGACTGCTTCCCCGTCCAACAGAAAATATCGCGACATTGCCGATATCCCACAAGTATTTGTGCCTTCCTACCCTCCAGAGCTGCCTATTACCGAATGGCGGGAAAAGATCGTCAGCGCCATCCGCGAACACCAGGTCCTGGTGATTACGGGTGAGACGGGCTCAGGTAAGAGCACGCAGATTCCCAAGTTCTGCCTCGAAGCTGGAAGAGGCCGATCCGGCCTCATCGGCAGCACCCAGCCTCGGAGGATCGCCGCGGTCACCCTTGCCGCACGGGTATCTGAGGAACTCGAACAGAATGCACCCGGCCTCGTCGGATACAAAATACGTTTCCAGGATCGCACCGCCCGCACGACCAGAATAAAATTCATGACCGACGGCATTTTGCTCGCTGAAGCCCAAAGGGACAGAGATTTCCGCTCCTATGACACAATCATCGTGGACGAAGCACATGAGCGCACCCTCAATATAGACTTTCTCATCGGCATTCTCAAACAGACGCTCACGAAAAGACAAGACCTCAAGGTGATCATTACGTCGGCCACGATCGATCCGCAAAAATTCTCCAGCGCATTCGGCGGCGCGCCAATCATGGAAGTTTCCGGAAGGACCTGGCCGGTTGAAGTGTGGTACCGGCCCGCCGGAGAGGAGGAAAATGAGCAAGCCGGGGATGTGAACTATATCGATCAGGCAGTGGCAGCGGCTGACTTGTTTAAACTCGGCCCCGGCAAAAGAGGCGATATTCTGATATTCATGCCGACCGAGAGCGACATCATGGAAACGGTCCAGCGCCTCGAAGATCAACGCTATGCCAACACCGTCGTCATGCCCCTTTTCGGTAGATTGGCGGCATCCGACCAGCAAAAGATTTTCGCCCCGATTTCCGAGGACAAGATTGTCGTTGCCACAAACGTCGCGGAGACTTCCATCACGATTCCGCGAATAAAGTATGTAATCGACACAGGACTGGCCAGAACAGCCTGGTACAACCCACGGTCAAAGACTCGCAGCCTTCCGGTGGGGCCAATCTCCAGGGCGAGCGCCGATCAGAGGAAAGGTCGATGCGGCCGCGTGAGGGCCGGCATCTGTGTGAGGCTCTATTCCGAGAGCGAATACCTTGAGCGGCCCCTGTATACGCCACCGGAAATCCAAAGGTCGAACCTTGCCGAGGTTATACTGCGAATGCTCCACTTGAAGCTGGGCAAAATACAGGATTTTCCTTTCCTGGATCCGCCCTCTCCCGCCGCAATCAAGGACGGCTTCGCAGTGCTGCGTGAACTGGGCGCGGTTGACGAGCACCACAAGCTTACCCCCACTGGCAGAATGATGGCCCGGCTGCCGCTCGATCCGCGTATCTCCCGGATGCTGATCGAGGCAAGGCGGGAAAACGCACTCGGGGAGCTGATGGTTATCGGCGCTGCTCTGAGCATCCAGGACCCTCGCGAGAGGCCGCTAGATCGGGAAGAACAGGCCGAGCAGGCCCAGGCTGTTTTTCGAGACCCGCGCTCCGATTTTGTCTCTTTGTTAAAAATCTGGCAGGGCTGCTGGCAGGAACCGGTTACAACCGAAACCATGCCCGAAGCAAATGGCGGCGCGAGCCTGAGCGGTAATGCCGGTCCCGTCCGAATAAGTGGAAAACGCTCCTCCGGCAGGACTTCCAGCCAGGTTCGCAAGTTTTGCCGCGAGCATTTTCTGTCGTTCCGGCGGATCCGTGAGTGGCGCGATATTTTTGCGGAAGTTCGCTCAATTATCAACGAACTCGGCGATTTTGTTGAAAATTCAACCCCAGCGAGCTATGACGCCATCCACCGCTCGATTCTTAGCGGCTATCTCAGCCAGGTGGCCTTACACAAGGAGAAAAACTTCTACTCGGCCGCAAGAGGCCGGCAGGCGATGGTATTTCCGGGATCCAACATTTTCAACAAGGGCGGCCAATGGATCGTCGCAGTTGAACTGGTGCAGACCTCCCGGCTTTTTGCACGCACGGCGGCAAAAATAGAGGCCGCATGGATAGAAGAGGTCGGGCGGCACGTGTGCAGGTACAGTTGGTCCGAGCCGCATTGGGAGAAGAAACGCGGCCAGGTCACGGCTTTCGAAAAGGTCACTGTCTACGGTCTCACCGTGGTGGACAGACGCAAAGTCAATTTCGCCGGCTTAAATCTCTCCGAAGCGCGCAAGATTTTCATCCGTTCGGCCCTCGTCGAAGGAGACCTTCCCGGCAGGTACGCCTTTCTGGAACACAATCAGGCACTGTTCTCAGAAATTGAGCAACTCGAAAGCAAAACCCGTCGCAGGGACCTCCTTGTCGACGACGAGGCTTTCTTTGAATTCTATGATGCGCGTATTCCGCAAATCGCAGATATCAGGTCCTTCGACAAGCTTATCAAAGACAGGGGAGGAGACAATTTTTTGAAAATGAAGAAGGAAGACCTCCTGAGAACCGAACCTGATATCGGCGCGGAGGAGCAATTCCCCGACACTCTAAGCGCGATCGGGACCAGGCTTCCCGTTCGATACACCTTCCGCCCCGGCGAGGATGACGACGGCATAACGCTCACGGTACCGGTCCATACCTTGCCGGTCCTGCCTGTCGAACCCTTCGAGTGGCTCGTTCCCGGCATGCTCCCGGAAAAAGTAACCGTCCTGCTTAAGGGCCTTCCCAAAGGCATTCGCAAGTATCTTGTACCGGTGAATGAAACTGCCCGGCGCATATGGCAAGAACTCGAGTTCGGACACGGAGACTTTTACCGCCGGCTAAGCGAGGCGGTGTTCAATCTTACGGGAATCCGGGTAACACCCGAGCAGTGGGACACAGAGCAGTTGCCCGATCACCTCAGGATGCGGTTTGAAGTGCTGGGACCCCAGAGTAACGTTCTGGCCTCGGGACGTAACATCGAGACCCTTCGGCCCTTTGCCATTGAAAAGCACGAGGACGAATTGTGGAATGAAGCCAGAAAAAACTGGGAAATAAATGAACTCGCAGGCTCCGATTTCGGGGAACTGCCGCAGAGCGTGGAAATTGGAACCGATGCATTGGGGATCCCACGACTTGCCTTTCCTGGTTTGGCTGATGAGCAGGGGAAGGTCGCCGTTCGTCTCTTCGCTGAGCCCGGCCGCGCAAGGGAATCGACCCGCGCAGGGCTTATGCGTCTTTATAAACGGACATTCGCCGCCGAACTAAAAGAGTTCCGAAAAGACTGGGCTTTTCCTGATACCTTAGCATCGAAAGTTCATTTCATGGGCGGCATAAAGGAGGCTTCTTCCGCTCTCTATGATTATATTCTTCGCGGCCTGTTCGGATTGGAGTCAGCGCAGCATCCCAGCCGGGACGGTTTTTTGGAAAATGTCGAAAGACTAAAGGGCCGTATGGGAATTTTAGGCAATCAGATTCGCACACCCGTACTCGAGGCGGTACGGCAGAGGCATGATACGCGCGCGGTGCTTGACCGGTTTATGCGCATGGCGCGTGAAAACCGGGCTGTAACCGACCGGCTGGCCGTGATCGCCGCAGAGCTTGAAACACTTATTCCGCCTGATTTTCTGTCTCGCTTCTCAGATCGGCGTGTGAGACTTTTGCCACGTTACCTCAGGGGACTTGGAATCCGCGCGGAGCGAGCCTACGTGTCCCCGGAAAAGGACCGTGCCAAAGAAGCTCAGTTCGGTGTATACAGTACCGAACTCGAGGAGATAAAAAAACGGATTCTTTCCAGATCGACCCAAGAGGAGCTTGATTTTATAGAGGACGTTACCCAAATGATCGAGGAATTCAAAATCAGCCTGTTTGCTCCCGAAGTAAAGACCCTGTTTCCGATCTCGGGCAAACGTATAGAGAAAAAGCTACACGGTTTTCCTGCATGAACAGTCTGCCGGCCGACCTGAACCTGGTATTCGATGCTCCCGCTTTGCAGGAGCGTGTGATTAGCGTGCTCTCGAAGCGCTGCGGCATGGAGACCCTTTTTCAGGAAGAGAATTGCTGCTACGGCGTGCGCACATCGAGCGTATTGCTCCTCCTTGGGTGGCTTTCTTCCGAGGAAGGCGGCATTCCGGAGATCTCCGTCATCCTGAACAAACGATCAAAGGAAATCAGACAGGCTGGAGACCTGTGCTGCCCCGGCGGTGCCATTGAAAAACTCGACCATTTCTTTGCCCGTCTTCTGGAACTCAGGGGGTCAAGCCTTTCGAGATGGCCATATTGGAGCGAATTAAAAACAGCACAGCCGCAAAATGCCCAATTTCTCTCGCTGCTTTATGCGGCGGGCCTCCGAGAGGCCTGGGAAGAAATGGGTCTTTATCCTCTTGGGCTTACTTTCCTTGGTCCGCTTCCCACACAATGCCTCGTTCTCTTTCGCCGGTCGGTCCATCCCATGGTTGCATGGGTTTCCGACCAGAAACAATTTCACTTGAGCCGGGAAGTTGAAAGGATCGTGCAGTTTCCCCTGCGTGCTCTTCTAAACCCGTTTAACTACGCCCTTTACAGGAGGAACGTCCCTCCCAATCTGGAACAGAGATTCAGAGGGACGACCATGGAGTTTCCATGTTTCGTCTTTAAGGTCGCGGAAAGGGCCGAACTTCTATGGGGGGCAACCTTCAGGATCGTTACTCAGTTCCTTGAAATGATCTTTGGTTTCAGGCTCCCGGATATCGAAAAGCTGCCTTTGGTCCCTGCAACCCTGGACGAAGAATACATGAACGGAACCCGGAAAACAGCCGGTCCCGGTATATTCATTTCCGGATAAGGTGTATACTGATTTTAACAGCTCTGATGCGGGCCCAACAACGGTAGGCTACTGGCATGACTAAAACTGGGGACGTCGTTCTCGTATATATGGATAACAACCCGACCTTTTTCGCCAGAGTCGACGACATATCCGCCGACGTAAAGCCGGGTTGGTTCAATTTGAAACTGCTGGTGCTCCAGGTTCCTCTACTGTCGGTAACCTGGATTTTGCGCGAGTCCTATTTCAACGGCCAGGAATTCACCATGGGAGGCAGGCCAATGCGAATTGAAAAAGTGACCGCTCCCGCCGAAGAAGATGCCGAACCTGAAGACGCAAGAAAAAATCAGGCAAAACCCGAATTGGTCGTGCAAAAAAAACAAAAAGAAACAAAAACCGCTAAGCAGGGTAAAGTGATATCGATATCCGATCACAAGAAAAAAGACCGCGAATAACCCCTTCGGAAGGCAAAAGTAAAAAGTAAAAAGACAAAATCGCCGGACGGATAAGATGCCTTTCGCCTTTTCACTTTTGCCCTTTCACTTTTGCCCTTTCACTTTTGCCCTTTCACCTTTACTTTCTGCCTTTCCCCTCTTTCCCCCACCACTCATCGTGTCCTTTGAACCACCAGTCTGTTGAATCCGTCGTTAGAATTTCTTCGGCTATCTCTTTTGCAATCGAAGTAATCAGGCGCTGTCTGGCAAAACTTATCCATTTCACGGCGTAGGAATTTCCGAGGTCGTTTTGCTCCTTGAGTTCCAAAATCAGGTCAAGCTGGTCTGCATCGTGAACTAACCGGGATTCAAGTGTCTCTGACTCCCTGTACTCTTTGAGAAGATCTATTATCTCGTCCCCGAAGGGAAGTGAGTCGGCGAGATCGGCTATTGCACCGGGTTCGTCTACTGCGACATATCTCTTGTTGACATAGTTCTGGTCCCCGGTGCGCGCTTCCGGCAGATCGTGAAGCAGGCACATTGAAACGACTTTGAACGCGTCCACGTTTGAATCCATACGGGAAAGAGCAAAGCCTATCATTGCCACACGGAACGAATGGTCGGCAACGGATTCGCGGCCGGACCCCAGAAACTGGAAACCCGAGCGAGGGGTTTTTTTTAGCATCCCCAGTTCAAAAAAGAAGTTTATGATTTTACCGTAGCCCAATCGAATCTCCTTTAAATTAGCGTCCATCCGGAAACCCCGGATGAGGTCACTAGCAGTTTTCGATTCGGAAAGGAGGCATTTTTCGTCTTGACAAGGAAATCGAGGGGTTGCGCGGAGGCGTACCTAGGTACGCCGCACAAGCGAACCCGAAGATTGACGCAGACAAGGCGGAAAAGGACCCTTTTCGGACGGAAACTAATTAGCGTCCGGAGCCTTTTTGCAGCCATAGCACAAAGCTCTTGAAGCTATTGCGCTTTAAAAGCTCGGTCAATGTTGATATATTTCCCCCAAACCATGTAAATTCAACCTGCTTCCATAACTCAGCCGGAGGTTTCAGATAAATGGATAAGCACACCCTTTCGGTGCTGGTTGAAAACGCTCCAGGCGTTCTGACTCGAGTTGCAGGCCTGTTTGCTCGCCGCGGCTTCAATATCGACAGTCTCGCGGTGGGTCGCACTGACAGGGACGATGTCTCCCGGATGACCATCGTAGTAGAGGGAGACAAACCCCTCATAGAGCAGGTTACAAAGCAACTCCACAAGCTTATAGATGTTATCAAGATCAGTAATATAACGGAAGACGAATATGTCGACCGGGAACTGGTCATGGTCAAGGTCGCGGCCGAACCTGGCCAGCGCGTCGAGATCATGCACATCGCCGGGATATTCCGGGCTCGTGTCGTTGACTTGGGCAGGAGGACCATGACCTTCGAATGCACCGGCAATGAGGGAAAAATAAATGCATTCGGAGAATCCCTTCGTCCATACGGGATCAAGGAACTGGTTCGCACAGGAAAGATAGCCATGCTTCGGGGAAGCAAATTCGTAGCCGTGAGCAACGGCGCCCAGGCGCGGGAACTGGAAGAGGAATAGAATCGAAGGACCGCAGGCGCGGCCGGTCGCAGAACTTTCCGGAGGTGTATTAGTGGAAATGACGGTTGCCGAGGCTCTGGTTGAGTGCCTCGAAAGAGAAAACGTGGAAGTTGTCTTTGGCTATCCGGGCGGGGCAATCCTTCCGGTTTACGACGCTCTCTATCATTCGACAAAAATTAAGCACGTGCTCGTGCGGCACGAACAGGGAGCTGTGCACGCTGCCGATGGATACGCCCGGGTTACCGGCGGCGTAGGTGTTTGTATTGCCACTTCGGGCCCTGGGGCTACCAACCTCGTTACGGGCATTGCAAACGCGTATATGGATTCGGTCCCGCTCGTTTTGATCACCGGACAGGTTCCTACTTTGCAGGTTGGAACGGACTCCTTCCAGGAAGTGGATATCACCGGTATCACGATGCCGATTACAAAGCATAATTACCTTCTCAAGGATCCGCAGAAACTGCCGGTCGTAGTAAAGAACGCGTTCCATATTGCATCGACAGGCCGCCCCGGCCCGGTACTCATTGATATTCCAAAGGATGTGGCCCTGGCTAGGATTACTTTCAAATACCCGTCAACGGTGCGGCTCAGAGGCTACAGACCGACCTATAAAGGGCATCCTTCCAAAATAACCGAGATCGCCAGGCTCATAGCGAAAGCCAAAAGACCGGTCATATATGCAGGAGGAGGGATAATCGCTTCAGACGCGTCCGAAGAACTCTTGAAATTTGCAGAGGTCATAACGGCCCCGGTAACCAATACCTTCATGGGCCTTGCCGGCTTCCCCGGCGACCATCCACTCTTCCTAGGCATGCTTGGTCTGCACGGGACCCGCTACGCCAATCTGGCAATTACGGAGTGTGACCTGCTGATCGGCCTCGGCGCGCGATTCGATGACCGGGTCGTAATGAATATCAACAACTTCGCCCCCCACGCTACAGTAGTCCACGTCGACATCGATCCGGCAGAAATTGGAAAGGTGGTCCCTACAAATGTGCCGTTGGTCGGTGACGTAAAACTCATTTTGAAGGCGCTCCTCCCGCTTATTGAAAAAATCGACCGTTCCGAATGGCTGGAACGGATCAAGTCCCTTAAAGCTCAATACCCTTTGAGCTACAATCGCGATTGTGGTCTACTCAAGCCTCAGTTCGTTATCGAGCAGCTTTGGAACTACACGAGGGGCGAGGCCATCATCGTAACCGACGTCGGCCAGCACCAGATGTGGGTAGCTCAGTACTACCATTTCAAAAAACCGCGCACCCTCATTTCCTCAGGCGGGCTGGGCTGTATGGGATTCGGCCTGCCGGCTGCTATCGGCGCATGTTTCGGCGCTCCTGCCGCCGACGTCATTCTGGTGACCGGAGACGGCAGTATCCAGATGACCATGCAGGAACTTGGCACGATGATGGAGCAGGGCCTCAGCGTTAAAATCATCATCCTGAACAATTCCGTCCTGGGCATGGTGCGCCAGCTCCAGGAATACTACTGCCAGGGCCGCTATATGGCCGTAAATTTCTCGTTCCATCCGGATTTCGAAATCCTTGCGAAGGCATACGGCATAGCAGGATACACGTTCAGAACCGAAGAGGACGTAGTCAAAGGACTGCCCGAGGCGCTGCGAAAACCCAGGCCGGCAATCATCAACTGCGTTGTCCCCTCCGAAGAGAATGTCTTGCCGATGGTTTTGGCAGGCAAGGGAATCAGCGAATCAATTGACTGTGAATAATGCCGAAATGAGCCCCGGCGGAAGTCAGCACAGGTCTTGTATGACCTAAGGAGACCACGGAATATGAAAACCTTGTTTCTAAATCCTCCGTCATTCGAGAAATTTGACGGGGGCGCCGGCGCCCGGTGGCCTGCGCGCCGCGAAATAGCATCTTACTGGTACCCTGTCTGGCTTGCCTATGCCGCCGGATTGATAAAGGAAAGCAGGCTTGTCGACGCCTCGCCGCACGGAATCGGCCCTGAAGAAACTATTCGCATCGCTAAGGATTTTGAATTCCTCGTTTTATTCACCAGCAAGCCAGGCTTTTATCACGACGTCGGCCTTGCAGAAAAGATAAAGGAAGTCAATCCTGCCATTAAGATCGCCTTTGTCGGCCCGCCGGTTTCCGTTCAGCCGGAGCAGGCCTTGAATGCCTCATTGGCGATCGATTTCGTTGCAAGAAAAGAGTTCGACTACACAGTTGCCGAATTCGCCTCGGGAAAGGACCTCAAGGAGATCGCAGGAGTCAGCTACAGGGAAGATGGGAAAATAGTTCACAACGCCGACCGGCCACCTATCGAGGACCTGGATTCGCTTCCTTTCATCGTGGAAATATACAGGCGCGACCTTGATCCTGCCAAATACAATATTCCTTTTCTAAAGCATCCCTATCTCGCGTTTTACACCTCACGCGGGTGCCCGGCCAGATGTATCTATTGTCTCTGGCCGCAGACTTTCACCGGGCATCCCTGGCGCCTTCGCAGCAACGAAAGCGTCGTTGCCGAAGTGAAACGCGCGCTTGAACTCTTCCCGGAAGTAAAAGAAATCTTCTTCGACGATGACACCTGGGCATGGGGTAAGTCACGTGTAATCGAGCTTTGCAAGCACCTAAAGGAGATCAATTTCACCTGGTCGTGCAACAGCCGCGTCCACGCGGACTACGACATGCTCAAGGCCATGAAGGAAGCGGGCTGCCGTCTTCTGGTGGTGGGATTTGAATCCGGCGTCCAGGAAGTTCTTGACAACATGAAGAAGGGAATCACCCTCGAACAGTCCCTCACGTTCATGAAAAACTGCCGCGAACTTGGTCTGACCGTTCACGGAGACTTCATGATCGGCCTGCCCGGCGAGACCAAAGAAACCATTATGCGCACCATCGAATTCGCCGAAAAACTCGATCCCGAAACCATCCAGGTCTCTCTGGCGCATCCTTATCCCGGCACCGAATTTTATGAATATCTTCAAACCAATGGCTACCTGACCGAAGACGACATGTCTGACGAACTGGGACACCAACTCCCCAACTACGAGTACCCCTGGCTCAGCCGGCAGGAGATAGTGGATGCGGTCGAGTACTTTTACGGCCGATACTATTTCAGGCCAAAAGTAATCTACAGGATAGTCAGGAGGGCAATTTTCGACAGCCAGGAGCGCAGCCGCCTCTACCAGGAAGCGCGAGATTATCTGAGACTGCGGTCGCGGAGGAAAAAATTTACCGGCAACGTTTTCGAGAAGTCCAGTCGATGACTCGAAAGGCTATCGGTGTCTTTTTATGTCCCTTCGCGGCGCTTCGTGATCTTCGTGGTGATAAATCATCTCCGGGGCTCAACAGCCTCGCGGAACCTGGGGACCGGCCACGATGACATCCCGCCGCCTGATTATAAACGCGGATGATTTCGGCGCTTCGAGGGAAGTTAATGAAGCCGTAATCCTTGCTCACCGCCGTGGAATTTTGACAAGCGCCAGCCTGATGGTCTCCGGCCAGGCATACGAGCATGCGGTAACTCTTGCAAAAGAAAATCCCCGCCTTGCTGTAGGACTTCACGTAACCTGCGCCGACGGGTACCCAGTTTTGCGCCCATCGGAAATCCCGCACCTTGCAGGCAAAAATGGAACTTTTCCGTCTGACCCGGCCCGGGCCGGCCTGCGGTATTTTTTTTGCCGGAACGCGAGAAAGGAGCTTTTCAATGAAATCGCCGCTCAATTCGAAAAATTCAGCCGATCCGGCTTGAATTTTTCTCACGTGGACGGCCACTGCCACTTGCACGTGCATCCCGTCGTCCTCGATGCAGTAGTCGAACTTTGCGAAAGCTACCGCATAAAACGAGTGCGAATTCCATCCGACAGTTTTTTTGCAGCCCTGCCCTTTTTAGCTTCACCCCCGTTGACAGCCGGATATGCTCTTGTTTTCAAACTCCTTACGGGCAGGATGAAGCGGAAAGTCCGAAAACACGGATTTGTTTTTCCGCAGAGGGTATATGGAAACCTGATGACCGGCAAAATGAGCCTCGAGTACGTCTTATCGCTGCTGGACAGCCTGCCGCAGGGGGAAAGCGAAATATATTTTCATCCCGCCCTCCCCTGTTCGCCGTCAATGCGCAATGTAAGGCAATTCCAGCAATTCAGGGAGCTCTGCATCTTGATCGATCCCCGTGTGCGTTCTAAAATCGAACGGCTTGGAATAATCCCTTCCACCTACTTTGACCTGGAAAACGATTTATGAAAACAGCGTTTGTAATCACCCTGGCGGTTATTGCCCAGGCAGTCGCAAATACACTGCTCAGCAAGGGAATGAAGATCATCGCTTCGATGCCTTCATTCAGCGACGGCTTCTCTCTCATCATGCTGGCATATGCGTTGCGAAGTCCTTTCATTTGGGGAGGTATCGTTTTGCTGATCGTTTTTTTCGCCTGCTTTCTCTCCGCCGTTTCGTGGGCCGACCTGAGCCTCGTGCTTCCTGCAACTGCGCTGGGATACATCCTTAACGTGTTTACCGGCAACTACTTTCTGGACGAACCGGTCTCGCAGTCACATTGGTTTGGCTCTGTGCTCATTGTTCTCGGGGTCTTCCTGGTTTCACTTTCAGGCGCAAAAAAAGACAAAGCCGGGGGCCCGCTTCCCAAAGGCGGCGAACCTGCACCGGAGGGAGTTGCATGCTGACCGCTCTAATGGTCCTCATGGTTGTCTTTTCAAACGCCGCCGGGGACGTTTTTCTCACCAAGGGTATGAAGCAGGTCGGCGACGTCTCGGCGCTCAACCGGCTTGAAATCCTGCAGACAATAAAGCGAATGGTGTGCAACCTCAACTTTGTCCTTGGCGTTGTGTGCCTGGCCGTAAGCTTTTTTTCTTTCTTGACCGTACTCTCCTGGGCCAACCTGAGTTTTGTGGTGCCGGCGACTGCAATCGTGTATGTGGTAACGGTCCTGGGGGCAAAATTCTTCCTGGGGGAACAAATCGACCGGATGCGCTGGGCCGGGACCCTTCTGGTCTGCTTTGGCGTAGCGCTCATCTGCCTGCCCGAACACCAGACCTTCTCCATGTCGGGTCTCCTAACGCCTGTCAAGGTCTTGCTTGCCGTCCTGACTGCGGCTTCGGCCTGTTATTACCTGTTAAGCATAATTGGCGCTGAAAAGTTCTTTGCCGCTCCTTCCCCCCCCCCCTTTTTCTGAAGAGGGAAAGGGGGGATCCTCACTTTCCCCCCCCTTTTCTAAAGGGGGGCAGGGGGGATTTTCGTCTGAAGGCTTCATCTCTACTCACTCATCGCTGAGCGATGCGGAGCAGGGGGGATTTTACCTTCCACCCATTTCCATTCTGATTCCTCTTTGCGGAGCGGACTTTGGGGCCTATCAAAACTATGCATCCCTTTGCCGCCAGGACTATCCGGAATTCGAAATCATCTTCGGAGTTGGCGATTCGCGGGATTCGTCCCTTCCGGTTATAGCAAAACTGCAGGCAGACTTCCCCCAAGTCCGCATCCAAATGGTGATAAGCACCGAGGAAATCGGCCCCAATCCCAAGGTGAGCACTTTAAACAACATGCTCCCGCAAGCCGGCCATGAGATTCTCCTGATGTTGGACAGCGACATCCGGGTTGGACCGGATTTTCTTAAGGCGATCTCCGCAGAATTTCCCCCCGATGGCCTTCTCACCTGTCTCTATCGCGCCGGAGAGGCACCCGGGACGCCCTCAAAACTCGAGGCGGTGGGAATCTCGTCGGAATTTGCTCCGGGCGTGCTCGTGGCCCGGTTGTCCGGTGGGATTTCCTTTGCCTTCGGGGCAGCCATTGCCGTTAGTAAGAAAACACTCGAAACCATAGGCGGATTCGCTGCTGTTGCTCCGTATCTGGCCGATGATTACATGTTGGGTAACTTGGTGCGAAAGGCGGGTCTTCCGGTAATACTTTCCAGGTACGTGGTCGAGACGGTTCTCGCCAGGATGACCATAATCGGTTTTGTCCGCCATCAGTTGAGGTGGGCCAGGGGTATACGAGCCTGTGCCCCCTGGGGGCACACCGGGTCGCTGATTGCTAATGGAACTGCCCTTTCCTTTCTCTATTTCGCGTTTTCAGGATTTTCGAGATTTGGACTCTACATTTTCGCATCAGTGATCGCCTTACGGCTCTGGATGGCCTGGATGGTAGGGGTGCGGCGGCTCGGGGATAAAATCCTGAGACACAACCTGTTGCTGGTTCCCCTAAGAGATCTTTTCAGCGCCTTCATCTGGTCGGCAGCCCTTTTCGGCAACCGTGTGGAGTGGAGAGGCCGGGTCTTTCTGCTTGAAAAAGACGGCAAGATGAGGCCGGTGAACGGTGAACGGTAAACAGTGAGCCGTGAACAGGAAAACCAAAAATATCCACAGCGGAGGCGCAGAGAACGCAGAGATTTAGAATTGAGGAATTCATCCGATCCTGTTCACCTCTTCATAACTTTGTGCTTCCGAAATTTAGTCAAGATTCTCTATTACTCAGCGCCCTCTGCGTCTCTGCGGTAAATGGGTATGCTCTTCGTGGTGAACGCTTACAAGGAGAAATTGTGGAACTCTCCAGGACCTTTCTTCTTATTGCATTTGTCTCTTTGCTCTTTGCCGGTTTTGCTTCGGCACAGGGTCCGGAACCCAAAACTGAAGTGATCACTCAGCAGGATAACGGAAAAGAAATCGCCGTACCTGAAGGCGCAGTTTTCGAAGTTCATCTGCAGCAGGCAGGCGGAACGGGATATCTGTGGCAAATAGTCGAGCCGGATGAAACGCATCTCAAGGTGCTTGATTCCGCTGAAACTCCGCTCAAGGAGGGGCGCATTGTCGGCGGACCGTTACTCAAGACTTGGAAAATCAAAGCGGTGAAGGCCGGGCACACCCATCTCAAAATGCTTCTGTACCGCCCGTGGGAAGGAACTCAAAAAACGGCCGACAGCTTCGAGGTCAAGATTCAGATAAAATAGTTAATAGAGAATTTCGCTCACGAATCACTAATCACCATTTCCATTACTGTCGCTCGGCCATGTCTCCTTTATCGGCTTTCCAGAAGCTTCTTCATCTCGCCGACAAATGTCTCAGCCTTGTCGAGAATTGCTTTTACCTCATCTGATTCAAACTCTACGATGGGCTGATAATCCGCTTGCTGACGATGGTCAAAGACCCATTCATAAAACGGCCCCCAGAGGACATCGATTCTTCCGGGTTTAATAAGATCACGGTGAAAACTGGCACGGACTTGGGAGTGTTTGGTGAACGTTTTTCCTTCCTTCATGAAAACCGCTGAAACGACGTGGAAACAGGCAAAGTAGATGTCTCGCACAGCATTGGACAATCTTCCGGATTGGAAATTAACCTGTGCCGATTCAAGATCGTTGCAAGCCTTATCAACCCAGTGGCTAATAAGAACTGCGCTGTAGTCTTTCTTTTGCCGATCATTCCCGGTCATGCCGCAATCACTCCATCCCGCATGATTTCCTGGTAAATCGGGAATGCGGTAAACATACCCTCTGACCATTCATCCACCGGAACGACCAGAATGCTGATGATGGCATCGTGAGCCATCTCGACATCGAACAGGGCGTAAATCATGGCTTCGCGTTCCCGCCAGCGGATTGGCCGTGAGGTCACGAGGAGAAGGTCGATGTCGGAGTACTCATCTGAGTCACCCCTTGCTTTGGAGCCGTAAAGGATGACCTTCTCAACCGGAAATCGCTCCATGAGCATCCCGACGGCTGCTTTGATGGTCCGGTTATCATTTTCGGTGAGTGGGGCCTCGTCAAGCATCCTCATCTCATATCCCTTCATGGGCCGCTTGTCTCGGAGTTGTAATACCCATAATGTATAAGAAAATTGTTAACCGCGCCACTTCTTTGTCGTGTTCGGGGATCAAAGGCCATGGCGTTTACCAGGGAGGACAATGGAAAATAAATCGCCGTACTCGAAAGCGCAGTTTTTGAAGTTCGTCTGCAGCAGGCAGGCGGGACGGGATATCTGTGGCAAATAGTCGAGCCGGATGAAACGCATCTCAAGGTGCTTGAATCCACTGAAACTCCGCTCAAAGAGGGGCGCATTGCCGGCGGACCGTTACTCAAGACCTGGAAAATCAAAGCGGTGAAGGCCGGGCACACCCATCTCAAAATGCTTCTGTACCGCCCGTGGGAAGGAACTCAAAAAGCGGCCGACAGCTTCGAGGTCAAAATTCAGATCAGATAAAAAGACTCGCCCCCCGATAGAAACCGGACTCCAGGGAGTTCATCCGGTATTTCGCCGATGCTGCCGCCGAAAGCGTTATATCCAGATCATATGTTGGAAAATCCCCAACCTCATATATTGGCAAGCTGTACGTAACAAACTCTGTTTTTCTGAGTGAAGTTAGGTCGTTATGGCGACTACGCGGTGGCGTCGACATGGCTCCGCAAATCAGCGGGAAAAGATTTCCCGGAGGCGCAGAGTGCTCTGGGGACCATGTACACTGAGGACCAGGGCGTGCCGCGGGATTTCGTCCAGGCCCACATGTGGCTTAGTTCGGCGTTCGCACATGGGGACGCGGACGCTCAAAAGCGCCTGGATTCGGTAGCTTGGCGCATGTCCCCAACCGAGATAGCAGAGGCGCAACGCCTTGCAAAGGAGTGGAAACCGAAAGGCAGAGATTAAGGCTGAAGGAATTTAGAAATTTTAGATTTTTGATTGGGCGATTTTAGATTTGGGCAATCTGCAATCTAAGATCGTAAGTTCACTCCCGTTTGCTCCAAATCACCGCGATCGCCTTGGCGGGTACTTTGCCAAGGCTTCGAAAGCTGTGGCTGACATCCGACTGGAAATAGATGCTGTCTCCAGCATTGAGCACCTCCACGCGGTCGGTCGATCGAAATTCCACCGTCCCCTTAAATAGGTGGAGAAATTCTTCTCCTTCATGGCTGTTGAAAACCATCTCGCTGATATCCTGAAGGGGAAACTCCACCATGAAGGGATCCATATGCCTGAAGTTTTGCTTGATTTCGAGCGCCTCGTAAATATAATCGACTTCCCCCTGGCGGTGATGAGGCCGCCGACCTATGCGAACCCTTTCATTCCGGCGTGTGATGGAGATTTTTTCGACGCTGGCTCTTCCTTGAAGGAAATTGACAATCTCCACGTCGAGCGCGTTGGCAAGCTTTAAAAGAGTTGCGAGGGGAGGGAAGAACTCACTGTTCTCAATCCGTGAAAGAACCTCTCTGTCTATATCCGTCTGCGCGGCAAGGTCCTCCAAAGTGAGGTTGCTGTTCTCCCTGAACTCTTTAATCCTGGCGCCCATCTTAAGCATCGCAATTTCATTGATTTCTTCCCGGTTTTTCCTCATGCTCTGCTCCTGGCTAGAGTGGTTGTAGACCCAGCCAATATACCTGATTAGCCGGCAAAATAGAATGTTTGGCGTGATATTTCTGATTTTAGTTTTTGAGGAATTGGATTGGGAGGTTTTCTCCGTTCACAAATGAAAGAAAGTGGTCGTTCCAGATCTCTCCTCGTTGTTGAGAAATGGAGAGCCGAAATCTTCGCTGTTTTCATATCATTTATTTACCAAATCGCAGCAACCTGGACTCTTTCCACGTTGGCAAGGAAGATTGACTCGATCATCTTGCGGCTTGTAAAGGTTGGGGCCAGAGTGGTCTATCATGCCAGGAAGTGGTACGTCCAAGTTGCGACGGCTTTTTACCTCGCCTGCTATAATGGCATCTTATTCGCTGAGCCTTTTCAACACCATGAGAGACGGGGAGTGAGCTATTAACTGCGGGGATAGTGGTATGTCCTCAAATTGCCCGAATTGGTCTGATCGGCACTTTTTCTTGCAAGTTTTGATCGGAATAGCGTATGATTTACAGAGACTCGGCATTCCAAAAGATTTTTCGGATTGAATCCGAGCCGCAAAATGCGGTTCGGCTCCAGTTGGGGGTCAAGGTAAGGCATTATTCAGGATACTTTAGTAAATAAATATTAGGAGATAACTTATGCCTAAGAATATCGTCATAGTCGGTGGCGTTGCCGGTGGAGCAAGCACGGCTGCCAGGCTTAGAAGGCTGGATGAACACGCCGAGATTACCATTCTGGAGAAAGGTGGATATGTTTCATTTGCAAATTGCGGGCTTCCCTATTTTGTTGGTAATGTCATACGAGAGCAGAGTTCTCTTGAACTCATGACGCCTGAGCTTTTCTTTAACCAATTCAATATAAGTGTCCACGTTAATAACGAGGCGCTTTCAATAGATCCAAAAAACAAAACAATAAAAATTGTTGATCACTCTAACGGCAGAACATATGATTTAGAGTACGATTTTCTAGTCCTTTCTCCGGGTGCACCTCCCATAAAACCTCCGATTCCCGGATCAGATCAGGTTGACCTTTTCACTGTTCGCACAATCCCGGATTCAGCAGCCATCAAATCTTATATACAAAATGAACAGGTTAAGAGAGCAGTTGTAATCGGTGGCGGATTTATAGGTGTGGAGATGGCGGAAAACATTCGTCATATTGGCATCAATACAACCATAGTTGAAATGGCCGAACAGGTCATGATGCCATTCGACCGGGAGATGGCACAATTCATCCATCAGGAACTCATAGTGAACGGCGTTGAGCTTGTGCTTGGAGACGGCGTAGATTCATTTTCCAGATCAGGCAAAACGCAAATCGTAAGAACAACGTCCGGCAGAAAGATCGAAACCGATATGATCATTCTGGCAATAGGGGTTTCTCCCGACTCAAAACTTGCAAGGGAAGCAGGTTTGGCAGTCGGACCTCGTGGCCATATTATTGTAGACCGTCATATGCGGACTTCAGACAGTGCAATCTATGCTGTTGGAGATGCAGTACAGATTAAACATTTTATTACCGGCGACGATACTGTGCTTCCTTTGGCAGGGCCTGCAAGCAGGCAAGGCAGAATCGCAGCTGATAATATCGCTGGAAGAAATTCAAGCTTCAAAGGTGTAATTGGCACAGCCATAGTGAAGGTCTTCGGAATTACCGCAGCTTGCACAGGTATTAATGAGAAGTCTTTGGCTGCTGAAGGGAAAATGAACTATGATAAAGTTTATTTGCACCCGAATAATCATGCGGGGTATTATCCAGGATCCGCTCCAATCACCATAAAACTGATTTACGAGAAAGAAAACGGAAAGATTCTGGGTGCGCAGGCTATCGGCGCGGACGGTCCCGACAAACGTATCGACATTATCTCTGCTCTCATACAGAGAGACGGAACAGTGTTTGACATGGAGGAAACGGAGCTTTCCTATGCGCCTCCGTTCGGATCTGCAAAGGACCCTGTTAACTTGGCAGGATTCGTAGCTGCGAATGTAATTAGAAAAGACGTAACTAATGTACACTGGTCAGAAATAGATGATTTGCGTGAAAAGGGAGCGTTTATCCTTGATGTGCGCACAAATCAGGAATTCAGCCTGGGGCATGTAGCCGGGGCAATAAACATTCCCGATACTGAATTACGCAACAGAATACATGAAGTTCCGCACGGCAAACCGGTCATGGTTTATTGTCAGGTGGGATTTCGGGGCTACTTCGCAGCGCGTGTTCTGACTCAAAATGGTTACACGGATGTCCGGAATCTTTCCGGAGGATTTAAGCTCTATCACATTGCGCATGCGCCTCTTTCATCTTTTAAATTTGTTACTGCTATTCCGGTTTCAGAAGACGAAAAAACAATAGGACGTTATCTAGATGATACGATACATCCTTCAAACATAATAGTCGAAAAGGTTTTGGACTGCTCCGGATTGCAATGCCCCGGTCCAATCATCAAACTGGCTCAGAAAATGAAAGAGATGCCGGAAGGTTCTCTGCTTAAAATTACGGCGACGGACCCCGGTTTTGCGTCGGATCTGCCTGCATGGTGCAGAAGCACTGGCAATGCACTATTATCCCTTGAAAAGAAAAACAGCTTGTTCCTCGGAGTAGTGAAGAAATCGGTTCCCTTAACAAAGAAGGGCGAAGGTTTGGGGCAGCTTCCTAACGATAAAGCGATCATTTTGTTCAGCGGGGCTCTTGATAAGGCTCTTGCCGCGTTCATCATCGCGAATGGGGCTGCGGCGATGGGCCGCAAAGTAACAATCTTTGCAACTTTTTGGGGGCTCAGTGTGCTGAAAAAAGACAGCTCACCACCCAATCTAAAGAAGACACTGGTTCAGAAGATGTTCGGATTTATGCTTCCCCGTGGAGCAAAAAAACTCGCACTTTCTCAGATGAACATGGCCGGAATTGGCTCAGCGATGATCAAAGGAATAATGAAAAGCAGCAATGTTGATAGCTTGTCTGTTATGATCAGTACGGCAATAAAGGCCGGGGTAAATATTGTAGCATGTCAGATGAGTATGGATCTCATGGGAGTGAAGCACGAAGAACTCCTTGATGGTGTTCAAATCGGCGGAGTCGCTTCATTTCTGGAAGCAGCTGAATCAGCGGACACCAGTCTTTTTATTGGATAACGCTACATTTTGCCAGTATTCATTTATCTGTGCTTTTAAGAAGAAGTTGCTACATCTCTCCTGCACCTTGAAATCTCGACGCCCAAATATTTTTGCCATGTTCGGATCATATATTCAGGAAATCGAGGCAAGTGGCTATTTTCTAAAAACTTTTTAAAAGCCTCCAGAGCCTGCCTCTCCTGCTCGTCCATGGTATCACTATCCCCTAGGCCCATCCTGCCCGTGTGAATTTGAAACGTCTGCTACCATATTTATGCCCGGCTTGCAGCGGCATCTTAGTAAACAATTTGATGTACATAAAAGTGGCAAAAAATTGTACGTTTACAGACGATACAATTCTGAGCGGAGTTGGGAAGAATCCAGGAAGTGAGTAGAATAGTGTCCATCCGGAAACCCGGATGAACGTAGGAGAATTTTACCTTATCAACGTAGGAGAATTTCACCTTATGAGATACTAGCAGTCTCCGAGCCGGGAAGGACGCATTTTTCGCCATGGCAAGGAAATCAAGGGGTTGCGCCGAGGCGTACATAATCCGATTTCGACGCTCCGCGGGGCGTGGCGGTCCCACCGCCCCAGGGGGGAAAAGGACCCTTTCCGGACGGAAACTATCTAAACTTAATTGCTGAGGAGGCGCCTGCAATGCCAAACTTCAGGATGATTCATATCTACATGTCTATGCTCTCGATTTTGGTCATCGCACCCGGTTTGTCCAAAGCGGCCCCCATGGAATATCAAGGGAGCAGAGCAGAAGGCAATTACGTTTGGGGGGGGGCCATGAACCTTGCCTGGCATGAGATGACCGAGAATATTTTACACGAAAAACTCCAGCTCAATACGAGAAATAAGGCCGCCCTGGAAATGGCGGCGAAGTTCAACCGCGCTCCTTTTACCAAGAAAGATCTCGACCAAAACAGTTGTTACGTAAAAAGCGGTTTAGGCCAAAAAACCTTGGACATAATAAACAATGAATCCAGGCTAAAATTTCCCGGCAAGAGTTTTGCGGATTTGAATATGCCATTAGAGCCTGCCGATTTCATCGCTTATGCTTATTTCTTGAAGCAGGTTGAATATTTGAATCAATTCAAAGAAAAAAGCGTCAATTTCAGGGAGGTAATCGTGCAAGGCTTTGGCGCCGCCACTGTCGACCAGAAGAGGAACGTGGAAGTCCTCGAGTATAAAGACGACGATCATTTTATAATCGGCCTCAAGTTAAAAAATCAGGCTGACCGGCTTTTGCTGGCCAAGGGTTTCGACATGCATGGTCCCGGGGCTGTTGTGAGCCGAATCGCCAAATATGGGAGCGGTAATTTCCCGGACATGGACCGCGTGGACCGGTTCGAAATGCCTAAACTGCATTTAAAGCATCAGCGGAACTATGGAGAATTGATCAACAAGTTTTTCAAGAACAAGGGATGGGAACAAGTCATTATCAAGGAGATGTTCGAAAATATAAAATTCGACATGGACCAAAAGGGAGCAAGAGTTGAAAATGAGGCCGTAATAAAAGGCGGCAGGGGAGGCGCCCGAAGACCTGCGCCGGTACAATTCAGGAGCTTTATCCTCGACAAACCGTTCTGGGTTGTCATGAAGAGAAAGGGCAGTCAGTATCCTTATTTCCTGCTGGGCGTTGAAAACACTGCCTTTATGGAAAAGTGGGGAAAATAGTCAAGTGAAAGCTCACACATGATTCGGGAATGGCAACGATTTCAGCGTCTCATTAATTACGTGGAAGCAGAGTTGTATTGAAGTTTTCGCGATGCGTGTTCTGAAAGGTATTCGTTAATGGAGACTTCGCTAAGTATTATGACATTTTTTGAATGGGGGTTATCGCGCTATTCATACCTTCACCAAACTTTCATCTCATCCGTCAAGGTACGTCTTGAATGAAAGGAGTACACCATGTTCCATCCACATTTCTTACGCTTGTATTTCGGCGTCACACACTCTACGGCGGACGCTATGACTGTCGTCGCCGCTTTTAAGATCGAAGAGGCCCTCCAAAGGACTTGCAAGGAAGAGAGGGAACGGGAACAACAGTCCAGGGTTGAAAGCGAAGCTGAAGAGCGAAGAGGCAACCCGCTCCGAATCTAGAGGATGGGTTGAGACAAAGAATTTTTGCAATACCTCTTGAACCTTTTGAATGAACCGCACAGAATTCCGCTCAAGTTGCCAGCGAGCAAAAAAGCGAGTAAAAACAGCGTGCGAAACTGGACAGTTTGTTGTACTGTACGTAACGAGAAAGATGGTTGACCCGGGAGCGTAGAGGGTGAATTATCTGCCTGATTTTTCTAGTGAAACAGAAAAAGGAGGCAGAAATGGACCCGGCAACTATTTCATTAGATTCAGTAAATCCCCCAATCCAGCAAGGACACCCGCCAGCAGGGCCTTGCCGCATTCCCCGGACAGCGCCACGCCAAACGGAGAACCGTGAGTACCTGGACAAGCAGATTAACATCCTCAGGCAAAGCAAGCTTCCCGGAAAAGAGCACGCCGAACAATACCTGTCGCACTTGTATCGAAAAAACTGCCGGTCCGGCACAATCGAGGCCAATCAAATATCTATCAGGTTGTTTCTACAGTTCATCGGAAACCAGCAAGGCATAATCCATCTCGATCACGTCACCAGGCGGAGCATAGAGGCATTCGTCGAGCATGAGCAAGACCGGGGCCTAAAGGCTAAGACGGTTAGCGTCCGGCTTATGGTGGTGCATGCCTTCCTTCGGTTTCTTGTCGAGGGGGATGTGATTGATCCGAACGTTCTCAGAAAGAAAATAAGGGTGAAAGTGCCGGAGGCGCTGCCGAAAGCCATCGAACCTGAAAATATAAAGGCTCTTTTTGCGGCAATCGATCATGTTCGTGATCGGGCCATGTTCCTTATGCTCTTGCGGACAGGAATGAGAATAGGCGAACTTCTGGATTTGAAAATCCCTGAGGTCAACCTGGAAGAAAAGAAGGTGATCCTCTATGAAGCGCAGAAGACAAGGGTCGGAAGGGTGGTCTATTTTAGCGATGACGCTAAAGAGGCCCTGTGTTCCTGGCTCAAGGCAAGAGACCCCGAAAAGGAGTTTGTCTTCTACGGGCAGGGAAGAAATCGCCTGGGTTATACAGGGGCTCAGCTAAGGTTTGAGAAATACATTGAAGCCGCCGGCCTGTCGCCAATGGGCTACACGATCCACTGCCTTCGCCACACCTTTGCAAGCGAGCTCCTGAATGCCGGGATGAGGCTTGAGTGTTTGCAGCCCCTCCTTGGGCATACAAGCCTGGAGGTGACCCGAAGATACGCCAGGCTCACCGACAGGACACGCGAGGAGGAATACTTCCGGGCAATGGCAATCATCGAGAAAGGAGCTGGCAGGTGGCCATTATCGATTCGATCATTAACTTCAGAAGACATCTGAAGAGAAAGAATTACTCGCCACGAACCGTTCGCGACTACATGAGCACTCTCAAACAGTTTGTGGTCTGGCTGGATTGTCCCATCGAAGAGGCGAGCAACAAAAAAGTGCTCTGGTTCATTGACTATCTTCTCGATAAGAAACTTAAACCCAAGACGATAAACTGCTATTTGGACAGCATCCGCTCATTCTACGACTACCTCAGGGAAAGCGAGGAGTTGGAGATCGCAAATCCGGTAAAGAGTGGCTATGGCCTCCGGCTTTCAAAGCCTCTTCCACGGTTTTTAAAGGACGAAGAAGTTTCACGGTTTCTCGAAAAACTCGAAGGCCCGAGGGACCGCGCCATGTTCCTGCTTATGCTCAGGTGCGGTCTTCGAGTGGAAGAGGTTGCATCCCTCACTCTCGGCGCACTTGATCTTAGACGGGGAAGTCTTCTGGTCAAAAGCGGCAAGGGTGCAAAGGATCGGGTGGTTTATGTGAGCCCGGATGCCCACCAAGCCCTGACATGCTATCTGAAGGAAAGGTCCCGATTGAAATCGAAATCTGTCTTCCTGGTCGAACGTGGACGGTTCAAAGAAAAGCCAATATCGGCACGAGGTATCCAGAAGAGGATGGAGTATTACGCGGGTGAGAGCGGCCTCAAAGTTTCCTGTCATCACCTGCGGCATACCATGGCCACTCAGCTTCTCAATGCCGATGCAGACATTACGATTATCCAGGACCTCCTTGGCCATAGCCGGATTACAGCAACTCAGAGGTATTGCAAAGTATCGAACCGGAAAGTGGAAAGGGACTACTACCGGGCAATCGATCTGGTAGTGAAAAGAACTTCGCCCCTGGAAACCGCACCGGTGCCGGGCGATTCATAAGCTCATACCACTTTAACCCAGCCGGTGGAGTGGGGAAACTCCAGTCGCCCTATGGGCTCCTTCCGTTTCCCCCCTCCACCGGCACCCCCACATTTTGGTGGTGGGGCAAATCAGTTTGACAAAACCGCCTCGGCGTTGGGGGTCGCTCCCCAGCGGCAGGGAGGGCAAAAAACTCTAGCGCAGAAAGATTCGGATCAGATATACTGATCACCGAGAAAAGATCAGGGAGTCTGCAAAGATGGAAAATCAGATAGATATGAAGAAGCCAATAGTTAAGAGCAGACTTCCGCTAAGACCCAATCATCACTAGAAACACAAGCTCTCATTACGTACAGTGTTGTATTCTGTCCATGTTCGCAGCCAGAAATCATTTAATAACTTGTGAGACATCTTTGGAGATCATATGTCTAATACTCTTCTCGGAGTAATTATCGGTGGTCTCATTGGCAGCATTATCCCCCTCGCCACTCTTCTTCTTGGCCATTATCGTTGGAAACGTGAGGCAAAGCTTGAGTACCTAAAATCTGAACGCGTTCGTCAAGAGGCAATGTTTGAAAAAAACATCAAGCAACTTGCCGATTGTATGGCAAACGACAGCTATTCGTCGGATGTCATATCCGACTTTATGATTTTGATGCCGGAGAGAGTGTCTGAAGAATTCGTGAATTTCATGCACGATCCAGACAAGACTGAGGCGAAGTGCAGGCGGGCATATGGGCAGGTGAAGGCTGCAATGACGTTCGCTCTTGCAGCTATTGACACTGATATAATGGAGCTTGTGTCTGACAAATCTTTACATTGTAGAGGCAAGATGAAGACTTGGACAAAATTCTTGGTTATTGGATGGTCAGTAGTCTGCGTTGGAATAGTGGTAGTTTCATTCGAAATAATGAAGAAAGATTATGTTACTGAAGACTATTCAATTTATGCACCACAGCGAGTTGAAAAAAAAGAAATAGATGGCGATATTTATTTGGGTGCTGTGCTCTATACAAACCCCAATGAATTCTTATCGAAAGAGCAATTCATAGAGCGTGTCAAAGGGGCAAAGGCCATCGAGTTACAGTCTGGACACAAAATCAATAAGTCGATTTATCTCTATCTCCCAATCTATTCATTTGTAATATGGGCATTCCCGATACTCGTATTTGTTATGCTAGGATACTTATTCGAGAAAAGTTCAACTATTGGAAAAGTAGAGAAGCCGCTCTCATGAGCACGAAGCAGTTTGTCGCCAAGATCGAGAAGATCTCCCCGACCAAACTGGACAATTGAGCGTCTTTTGTCCATATTTTGAAAATCACTCCGCACCCTGCCTGGCGTTGCGGGCTGACCAGTACCCTGGAAACTGGACAAAATGTCAAAAGAGAGAAAAAAGGCGGAGGTTTCATGACGCTGGCCCACCCTGACCATGGTCTGAAATCTTGGAACACGACTAAGAAGACGAAAAAGAAAACAGAGCTTCCCCTGTCCCCGTTGTCGGATGAATCCACGGAAACGGAAGCCCTAGAAAGGCCGGAAGGGGAATTGACTATTGTGTCGTGAGATTCGAGAGTAGTAATCTTTCTTTGTCAAGATCCAGATCAACTCTCAGACACGCAATTCTAGCTTTTTTTTCATCTCAGTCAAATTTCATGGTTGATTACCATCGAGTTTTTTGAGCGGCACTCGGGGTCGTACCAAGGTAATTATTCGATATACCGAGATACCTCCAATGTCCATCACGGTAAGTATTTGAAATTACAGGGCCAGCATGTCATTTTTGTGGTCATTTTTCCCATTTTAAGGCAGTTCTGTGATCAGAAAACTCAACCTCTACAATGAGTGAAACGAGGGGCAAGTCTTGAAATAGGAATTTATGAACTTCGAGCCGCTGCTCCTGCCTCCACTAGAGCTACACCATCAATCCCGATTCCTCCGCGCCTCTCCCTGACCTGTCTATGACCAGCCTCTGCGGTGAATCTGTGGCATTCTGCCTTTTTTGTTTTTTGCCGCTTCTGGTTGCCTCTTCTAATTCCGCTTCTGGTTGCCGCTTCTATTGCCGTTTTGCAAAGCAAAATCACTGTGCAGTACAATATTGTTAATCAGATGTCGAAGGGATAAGGGGGGTTGAAATTGTTTCTCACTGACCACTGATCACTGCGAAGCAACGATATTACCGATTAATCGCAGGTATCGAGCGGGATTTAAGAATTCGGTTTTTTCTCCATTCACCATTCACGGCTCACGATTCACGACTCTCACCGCTCACTGTTCACTGCGAAGCTGTTGCCGTTTTGCAGTGCCCAATTTATTTATTGTATTATGTTAATCGGAACGACGCTTCTTGCATCACGAGCACGAAGGAATGCACGAAGAGCATGAAGAAAAAACATCAGCCGTTAGAAAAAAAAGAAAATGCCGGACAATATTATGACAAAACGAGAATAAGCTTCGTTACTCCCTCCGTGTTCCTCGTGACAACTTCGTGAGCTTCGTGACGGCCGAAAAGGAGACGGGTGATATATTTTCATTGAAAATAAAATTTCAGCTATCAATGAAATCAAGGAGTTGCGCCGCTTCCCATTGTATTCGCCCTGTATTTGCAATGAGAAGCTCCATTTGCAATCTGAAATCAAGGAGTGGAAGTTAACGGCGTTAGCTCCAACCCCAAACCAAGACCCTTTTTCACTGCCCTGCCAGGGATGATTACCGATGGGATCGCTCCTGAATACGCGAAGTCTCACGACCGGACCGGCTTTCCTCCGACGCCTGCATCCGTTCAACCACGCGCATTATTTGCCCTTCTGCATCGGCCATCATCCTTTCGAGTAGTTCAGCGCACGAGGGAATGTCATGGATCAGGCCGATCGACTGGCCGACCATCATGGGAGCACAGTCGACGTCACCGGTCATCCATGCCGCCTTCGTTTTCTCACCGGACATCATGGGGATGATTTCGGTCAAGCCGCCTTTCCTGTTTTCAACTTCGAGAATTTTTTCGACCAGGTCGTTTTTCAGCGCTCGTCCCTGGAGTTCAATCGACTTGCAAATCAAAGTCGTATGATGTTCCTGCCGGGCCACCAGTTCATTTTTTATATTCTCATGGATTTCGCATTCAACCGTAGCCATGAACCTCGAGGCCATCATGACGCCTTCGGCGCCCAGCATCAGGGCGGCAGCCATGGTTTTTCCATTGGAAATACCGCCCGTCGTTACAACAGGAATAGACAGCGACTCAACCATCCTTGCGGTCAGGACCATCGTTGTGACATCGTCATTGAGCGGGTGTCCTCCTTCTTCGATCCCGGCGGCATATACACCGTCATATCCGGCGTGCTGCGCATGGAGGGCATGACGCACAGAACCGACTTTATGAAAAAGCTTAACCTCCGCTTTCTTAAGCATATCCACATATTCCAGGCCCAATGCTTTATCGATCGGGGCCCCGGAGATTTCCAACCCTGCAATCCGCTCTTCAGCGCAAACACGCAAATACATTTTGTAATGTTCCCGAGTGATCCGAACGGAGGGGAGGATAGTCACATTGACCATGAAGGGTTCGTTTGTCAATTTCCTCGTTTCATGAATGGCCTCGCGGAATTCTTCTTCCGAGTCGTAGATGCCCGCCGTCAGATTTCCCATACCTCCGGCGTTCGATACGGCGGCGCATAATTTCGGTTTGCAGATCCACATCATACCCCCGCAAATAATGGGGTACTTGATAGAAAACATCTCTGTGATGGCTGTTTTAATCATCTTAAAATCCTTTCACCGGGAAGTATGCGTCAACTTCTGCTCTATGCGCCCAAACTGCCTTGGTCCATAAGATTCACTCAGCATTCTCTCATAGAAGTTGATCTTGATAAAGCTGAAGAAGGCTTTAAAGTGGAAGTAAAGGCTATATGACTCGATTGTATCTTTTCCCTGAGTTCCTCTTGTGGTACTCAAGGTAGACAGGGAGGCCGGCGGCCTGGGTCGCCCGCCCGCCAGGTAAGGAGACCGTGCCGTATGACGATCGGACTTGTCACACGCCTTCGAGAGGCCTCGCAGGGGCCGGCTTACCGCTGGTGGGTGCTGGGGGCGGTCGAGTGCGGCAACTTCGTGGTCTACATGGATGGCTTCATCGTTACCCTGGCGCTGCCCGCGATGGCGCGCCAGTTCGGAGTGGGCATTCACGAAATCAAATGGGTGCTCGTCGCTTACCTCGCTGCCGTGACGGTCACCCTGCTTCTTGCCGGCCGCCTGGCGGACCGGTGGGGCCGCAAGCCGGTGACCGTTGTTGGCGTCGCGCTGCTCTCGCTCGGTGCGGCACTGTGCGCACTGGCTCCCACACTGACTGCGCTTATCGCCTTCCGGGTCCTGCAGGGGCTGGGCGGCGCATTGGTGCTGGCCAATGTGATGGCCGAGATCACCGCTGTCTTTCCGAGGGAGGAACGGCGCCGGGCCATGGCTGTCAATGCCTCGGTCCTGGCAATGGGCCAGGTCACAGGTCTGCTCCTTGGGGGCTTCCTGATCGACTGGCTAGGCTGGCGCTCCATCTTCCTGGTCATCCTGGCCATCGGAGGGCTCGGCTTCGTGCTCGACCTGGTGGTGCTCCGCAACCGCACAACCGGACCCAGCGCGCCGATGGACAGGTGGGGTGGGGTGCTGTCGGTCCTAATCGTCGGGGCTCCCTTTCTGTTGATCGAGCGCCTGTCCCGGGGCCTCCAAGACCCGATCGGCCTGGCGTTCTTGCTGGCCGGCATCATACTGCTCGGGCTGTTCATAGCGGTGGAGCGGCGTTCGGCTTGGCCGCTGCTCGACCTCCGCCTGCTCCGGTCGAGGGCCTTCACCTGTGGGGCGATTGCCGCCGCCTTCTACTTCATCGTTGCGACCTTCGGCTACTTTCTGATGCCGTTGTACGCGCAGATCGTGCTTGGGCTATCACCTTTTTTCGCCGGCTTGCTCATCGTACCCCTGTCTGTGGCGTTGACGGTCTCGAGTCAACTGGTTGGCCGTATGGCCGGCCGGTTCAGCGCCCGCATCGTAAGCACCGCGGGCCTTATTTGCACCAGCACCGGCGTGCTCGGGATGTCCTTCCTGGGTCCGAAGGCCTCGTACCCATGCATGGTCGGCCTGTTAGTACTCGCGGGGCTGGGCGGCGGGTTGTTCCACCCGCCTAACAACAGCTCCGTGCTCAGCGCCGTGCCTCCCCGGGACTTGGGCGGGGCCAACGGATTTTTCACGACGGCCCGCAACTTCGGCCAAGCCATCGGGGCCGCGCTGGCGGCGGCGATCCTCGGCCATGGGTTGGGACCTTCAGGAGCAGCGGAAATACTGGCCCGGGCCCACGACGCGTTGGCCACAGCCCCCTCCCTCGACGCCTACGTCCAGGCCCAAGCCTTCGCCTTCCGGGTCGGCGCCTCCTTGGGACTGGTGGGCGCCGTGATTTCCGCGCTTCGAGGCAGTGAGATCCAGTCAACGCTACCTGACACCGGGGAGAAGGCGGCAAAGGGCACATCGAGCCCTTGGGCGTTTGAAACGAAAACGAAAGAGGTCAACGGAAATGAGTAATGAACAGCAAGATGAGCTATCGGCTCTGATCGATTTGGCATGTCGCCTTGGTGCGGGCAGCGCCAAGGCGATCTGCACCGCGGATATCTCCATCGAAGATGATTTGGCAAACCTATGCAGGGAACCACAATGCGAAAACTATGGGCTGGGCGCCGGTTGTCCGCCTTATGTTTCGGGACCTTCAGGATTTCGGCAATTGCTAATGGAATTCAGACAGGCAGTGGTCTTCAAGCTCGACGTCCCATCAGAAAGCCTTTTTTCAAGCGATCGCCAGGACATATTCCGGTTGCTCCATGAGATCGCCGCCTGCATCGAGCAGTCTGCCGTGCAAATGGGATACCGTAATGCAAGAGCGTTTGCAGGTGGTTCCTGCAAGAGGCTCTTTTGCCAAGATAATCCAAAGTGCCGTGTTCTGAGCGAAGGAGGTGAATGCAGGCATCCTGACCGCGCCCGTCCATCTATGTCCGGATTCGGAATCAACGTGTCCAAGCTGATGCAAACTGCTGGATGGACCTTGAACAGAGCTAACCCGGGGAACACGGTTAAATCGCCGAGTGACACCTCTATGGCAACTGTTTGCGGATTAGTCCTGGTCGGTTGATGTGTCACCTGTGCCGGGGCGGTTTTCAACGCCGGACAAACCCTTTTTGGTCTGGTAGCGTGTTCTCGTGTTCTGTTGTCGCGGCCGGTCGTCCTGGAGCAAGAGCTTCCAGTCATCAGCATCCACCACTCAGCTCCAGGTCCACCTCCGTCTTCTGTCCTCCGTCCTCCGTCCCTCGCGCGACCTAAACAGCATCCGTCCTCAGGTGTTCCAGAAACGCCGAACAAAGGGGCGAAAGTTCTCGATTTTTTCTTTGCGCCAGGAAAAACGACCTCTGAATACACATTTCTCTTAGAGGAACCGCACGGAGAACGTCTCTTTCGATATCCTCCTTCACAGCATATTGGGAGATTATGGATATTCCGATCCGGGCCTTTATCGCCTCCCTCACCGCTTCGGTGCTGCCCATTTCCGCAACGACATTCAAAAGCGACGGGGCAAATCCGGCGGCATCGAGTGCCTGGGCCATTACCATGCGGGTCCCCGAAGATCTTTCACGCAGAACGAAGGGCATCCCTGCGAGTTCATTGAGTTCTACATTTTCGCGCCCTTCCCATGGATGGCCCTTATAAACGGCCAGCACCAATTCATCGGAATAAATCTCCTCAAACAAGATCCGCTTCTCATCCCACTTGGCGCCGATTATGCCAAACTCGACTTTGCCGTCCATAATCTTCTGGACGATTTCGCCGCTGCTTCCAATTCCAAGTGTAATCTGGATCGACGGATAGCTGGACTTAAATGTCCCCACCAGCCGAGGAAGAATATACGTGCCTGGAATTGTGCTCGCCCCCACATGCAGGGCTCCCGAGAGGTTACCCTTGAATTTGCCGATCGCTTGCTCCGCCCTGTCCCGAAGCTGGACTATGTCGCGAGCATACCTGTATAGGACCTTCCCTGCCGGAGTGGGCAGGATTTCGCGTCCCAGCCGGTCTACGAGTTTTTCTCCGAGCGACTCCTCCAGGGCTCGGATATGCTCGCTTACCGTGGGCTGCGTCAGCCTGACAGCCTCAGCCGCTTTGGTAAAGCTTTGCAGATCGATAACCTTGCAAAAAATCATCAGCCTGTGAATATCCATCTCAAATCCTTTGGTAACGAGAAGCGTGAAGCGTTTTTTCGCTCCCCGCTTCTGCCTTGTCAAAATCCACCGCAGAGGCGCAGAGGACGCCTATTTACCTGTCCTTAGCCTCACTACTTCCCGCTCCCTACTTCCTGCTCCCTGCTTCCCGCTCCCTGCTTCTAAAACTCTCCTCTATTTGTTCAAGCTCAAGAACTTTTGCTTCCCATTGTCCGGTCAGCTCGTGAATCGTGTCCTGCGCCTGGCGGTATTGGGATTGAATCTCCACAACCACTCTCCCCTGCCTGTAAGTCTCAGCGTCGGCCAGCCGCTCTCTCAAGCGCTCCAGTTCAGCGTGGCATGAATCCAGGTCCCGCTCGATGTTTTCAATCCGGTCCTGAACGGGTTTTCTGACGCGAAAAAGTTCCTTCCTCCACTCGGCCTCGGCTCTTTTTTGGACGGTGCGGGCTTTTGCGCCCGGACCGATGCCCTCTGTTTTTCCCTTTGCCGCGTTTTGAGGTGGGAGATCGATGCGAGCTTTCCAAATTCGCTGAAAGTCGTCGTAGTTGCCGGGAAAAACGTGAATCTCGCCCGATTTTACAACCAGAATCTTGTTTGCGACGCCGTTTATGAACTGCCGGTCATGGCTTATAAAGCAGATTGTTCCGGGAAAATCACCTAGCGCTTTTTCCAACACCACCCTGGATGAAATGTCGAGATGGTTGGTCGGCTCATCGAGAAGCAAGAAGTTTGCGCGCTGAAGCAGGAGCTTGCAAAGGACCAGGCGCGCCTTCTCACCTCCGCTCAGCACTGCCGTTTTCTTCAGAACGTCTTCCCCGCGAAAAAGAAAGGCCCCCAAAAGCCCGCGCAACTGTGTCTGGAGCATGTCGCCACAAACGCCCAGCACCTCCTCAAAGACCGTGACGTCGGCATTGAGCTGCTCCCATTGATGCTGCGCATAGTAGCCAACCGTTGTATGAAAGCCCACTGACCGCTCTCCGGAACCCGGTTGGACAACTCCGGCAAGAATCTTTAAAAGGGTGCTCTTTCCAGCCCCGTTAGGGCCGAGAAAAGCGATTTTGTCCCCGCGCTCAATAACGAGGTTTATCCCGTGATATACAGTTGCATCGCCGTAGGATTTGCTAATGTCCCGCAGCTCGATAACTCTTTTCCCTGAGCGGGCCGGTTCGGGAAATGAAAAATGGATTTGCGACTCCCCAACCGGAGCTTCGACTTTCTCCATTCTCTCCAGCATCTTTATGCGGCTTTGAGCCTGCCCGGCCGTCTTTTTATCGTAGCGGTTCCTGTCTATGAATCTTTCGATCTGCCTGATTCGGTCCTGCTGGTTTTTGTAAGTCGCCAGGCGCACTTCCATGCGCTTCGCCTTCTCTTCGAGATAAAAATCATAATTCCCGTTGTATTCGTGGAACACCCCCTGCTCGATTTCGATTATGCGTTGAATCGTTCTATTGAGGAAGGCACGGTCGTGCGAAACCAGGATAAAAGCAGACGAGCAGTTCAAAAGATAGTCTTCCAGCCACAGAAGGCATTCAAGATCGAGGTGGTTTGTCGGCTCGTCGAGCAGCAGCAGGTCAGGCTCCGACAAAAGAAGCCTCGCCAGTTCGAGGCGCATCACCCAACCCCCGCTAAGCTCCGATACCGCAATGCCAAACTGGTTGCTACGAAACCCGAGGCCTTCAAGGATTTTTTCAGCTCTCGCTTCAAAGTCGTATCCAACCAGGTGCTCGATCCGTTCGAGCGCCCTTGCGTGTTTCCCCGCAGAGCGCTCAGAACCAGGGGGTCCTTTTCGCGCTCCAGCTCCAGTTGAATGGACTCCAGTTCGGCCCGCAGCTCTTGTGCGTCCTCGTGGATGTCCGTGGCGCGGGCCAGGACGGATTTGCCGCCCGCCGGAACCATTTCCTGAGGTAGATGCCCGATTCGAAGCCCTCTAGTTTTAGCAATACTGCCTGAATCGGGTTCGATAACTCCGAGCAATATCTGGAACAGAGTGGATTTCCCGGAGCCATTGGCGCCTATAAGGCCGATCCTGCGGCCGGGATGCACGTGTAGAGACACTCCTTGAAAAAGCTCCCTCTTTCCCAGATATTTCCAGACGTCATTTACGGTCAGCAACAAAACGGCTCCTAACAGGGCGCTAAAAAAGGATCGAACTTATGGCTGAATGTGTAAACCGGCTTCGGCTGATTCCATTTTAACTTTAAACTTTTATATATAGCCATTCTTATCAGGAAGTCGCTATTGTTTGAAATGAAAAGAATTTTCAGAACCCTGAAAAAGTGCTAAACAAACTCCTTGGTAATGAAGTCTCACGGGAGTGTTAAAAACTTGGTCAATATTGAATCCAACTCCGATCCGGACCTTCAGGCAGTAATATTCGACTGCGACGGCATTCTCGTCAATACCGAGCCGTTGCATTACAGGGCCTTCCAGGAGGTGCTCGCTCCGCTGGGGATGGGACACGATTACGAGACTTACCTGGAGCATTTCGTAGGTTTTGACGACCGGGACGCTTTTATCCACGCTTTCAAAGAAGCAGGCTTGTATCTCGCCCGGACGACTCTGGACAGGCTTATGGAAGCGAAGGCCCTGGCCCTGCTGGACCTCATCGCACAGGGGGTCCCCGGTTTTCCCGGAGTAGGCCAACTGGTCGGTGAACTGATGAACAGAGGGGTCCTGATGGCTGTAGCCTCGGGGGCGCTCCGGCATGAAATCGACGCTTTCATTGCGTCTCTCGGCCTGAACGGAGTGTTTCACGCAATTGTGGCTGCAGACGAAGTAAAGAAGAGCAAGCCTGACCCGGAGACCTATCTTCTGGCAATAGAACGGTTGAGACAGCTCCGGGGATCAAGGCTCCTTGACCCTATGAATTGCATTGCAATAGAAGATACTCCCGCCGGAATCCGATCTGCCAAATTGGCGGGGCTTCTGGTCATTGCCGTAACAAACTCGTTTTCATTTTCTGAGCTCACTGAGGCTGACAAGGTGATCGACTCTCTTTCTGAATTTGGCTTCCCGGAAATGTTAAAGCTGCTGAAACTGCGGCGTCAGGCGCAACCATGAAACGAATAAGCGCACTTTTCATCCTGCTTGGGTTATTTATTTCCTCCCCGGCTCGTGGGGAGGCTCTCCGCAACGACCTGCCCCAACCTCTTGGCAAAGATGCAGCCGTCCAATATGCTCTGTCGCACAACAGGGCCTACAAGGCCGCTTTCGAGGACGTCTCGGTGGCCGGCGAAAAGGTCTCCGAGGCTAGAGCCGACTTTTTGCCGAAGCTCGACGGGTCCTATGCATTTACACAGCTCTCTGAACAGCCCACTATCTCGATACCCGGTACGGCGTTTCAGAAGCTCCCCTTTTCGATACAAACCATCAACAGGTGGCAAGTCGATATGGTCCAGCCTCTGTTTACCGGCTTTGGACTGGAATCCCAGTACAAGGCAAGCAAACTTGGCCTGAAGATATCTCGATACCAGCTCGAGGAAGCCCGCCTCAACCTCGTGCGCGATGTTGAGATCACCTACCTGCAGACGCTCCTTGCGGCGAAACTCGTTCAAGTCGCCCATGATAATGTCTCAGCCTGGAAGTGCAGAAAAAAAACGCCGAGGCGAATTACCAGCAGGGAGTCGCTGCTCAAAACGACGTACTCAAAGCTGACGTCGCCCTGTCCGAGGCCGTGCAGCGCGAAAGAGACACCGTTAAGCAGTTGATTCTTCTTCGCTCGAACCTGAATCAACTCCTGGACCTCGACCTGCAGGAAAAAGTCGATCTGGCCGGGATAGAGGAAAAAATATCCCGGGTCCCGGATCTGCATCAGCTATATTCGGCTGCCGAGGAAAAAAGGCCGGAATACCTGGCAGCTAAAGCTTCGATTCAGCAGGCCGAGTACTCAAAAGTTGCGGCCCGAAGCCGCTATTATCCACGCGTCTCCGCATTTGCTCAGTATTACCGGGAAGGTGAGGATTTCTTGGCCGATAAGAATCCGTTCGCAAATAATGAAAACGCAGCCGTGGGCGTTAGACTGGACTGGAATCTTTTCGATGGGGGCAAGACAAGAGCTTCCGAACTCGAATCGGAGTACCGCATAAGAGCCACCGAACAGAGGCGCGACGACCTTCTTCAAAAAATCCGGCTCCAGGTGGAAAACGCCTTGGAACAGTTAAAGGTTGCGAAAGCTAACATCGAAACTACCAGGGTCGCTGTCCAACAGGCGGTGGAAAACGACCGGATAACCACGCTCCAGTATAAGGAGCAGGTCGTGATATTCCTGGAGGTTTTGAACGCCCAGGTATTCCTGGCCCAGTCACGCGCCGACTTCTATCAGTCCATCTACGGATACGAAATCGCCAAAGCTGAACTGGAGAGGGCAATTGGCGGGCCCATAGATTAAAATTTCAACTTGAAAACGAGCTATCATGGCATCGAATATGTCAAGCGGACTACCAAGCGAATCCGAGCCCCCGAAGAGTAATGGCAGTGCTCGGCGAATAAAGATCGCAGGATTCATAGTCCTGGTTGTGGCGATTGTGGCGGGCGTCTACTGGTGGATTTTCGTGAGAAATTATGTATCTACCGATGACGCGTATGCCAGGGCGGACAGCGCGATGGTTAGCGCCCGGGTTCCCGGAACTGTCCTCAAGGTGTTCGTGGATAACGATTTTGCGGTCCAGACCGGACAACCCCTCATCGAACTGGACTCAGCCGATTACAAAGTTGCCGTCGATAAAGCGAGGGCGTCACTCGACGAAGCTGAAGCCGATCTCAAATCCGCGCAAATAATGGTGCCTCCGGTCAATGTCCAGACATCCTCTCATGTGGAGGCCGCAGAGGCTACTCTAAGGGCTGCCCGGGACACAGAGAATCAAACCAGGCACACCGTCGAACAATTAAGGAACGGCCGCGCCGCCTCAGCGGCCGATTTAGCCCAGGCCGAGCGAGATTACAAACGCTTCGAAACCCTTTCGGCTTCCGGCGCCGGCACCCAACGCCAGACAGAGCAGGCACAAACGGCATATGACAAGGCGAAGCCCCAACTGCGAGCTGTAGACGCCCAGATAGCCGCCTCGGAGTCGGCTCTTGCGGCCGCCTCTCAACAGGTGGCTCGAGCCGCTGCTCAGCTTCAAACCGCAAGGAGCGAGCTGGCCAACGTGGATGTCCAGATCCACAAAGCCGAGGCTCTCCAGGGTAAACGTGACAAAGCAAGGGCCGACCTCGAGGCTGCCCGGCTCAATCTCTCTTACTGCATGATTGCGGCGCCGATTGACGGCTACATTGCCCAAAAAAATATTCAGGTGGGCGATAGGATTCAGCCCGGACAGGCCCTGATGGCTGTCGTCCCTCTTAGCAAAATTTACGTAGAAGCAAATTTCAAGGAAACTCAGCTCACCGACGTGCGTATCGGGCAGCCCGTCTCAATATCGGCCGAAATCTATCCAGGCTACCAATACATAGGGAAGGTGACCGGAATTAGGGCGGGGACCGGCGCAGCTTTTTCCCTCATTCCACCCGAGAATGCCACCGGCAACTGGATCAAAGTCGTTCAGCGTATTCCGGTAAGAATCGAACTGGACAAACCACCCCCCCCTGATCATCCACTGAGGGTCGGAGCGTCTCTGGAAGTGACCATAGATGTGGCTGAAAGGAGCGGTTTGCATCTGCTGCAAACCACCCCGGATCAAGCCCTCTCGGCAACATCACAAAAGCAATGACCTCTCAGCTCGCGGAATCTCCAAGGGTCAATAAATGGATTGTGGCCTTCTCGGTCATGATCCCGACCTTCATCGAGGTGATGGATACCAGTGTCGTTAACGTATCCCTTCCCCACATTCAAGGAAGCATGAACGCTGGAGTGGACGAAGTCACATGGGTGCTGACATCCTACCTTGTGTCAAACGCCATCATAATCCCCATTACCGGCTGGCTGGCCAGCGTCTTCGGGAGAAGGCGCTATCTGATTTTTTCCCTTTTTCTTTTCACGGCCAGCTCGCTTCTTTGCGGAGCTGCGCCATCTCTTAGACTGCTCATAGTGGCCCGGGTCCTGCAAGGTCTCGGTGGCGGCGGGCTCCAGCCGCTTTCTCAGGCCATCTTGCTCGAAACCTTCCCTCGTCGCGAACACGGTATGGCAATGGCCGTTTTCGGAATGGGCGTGGTAATGGCCCCCATAGTTGGACCGGTCCTGGGCGGGTGGATAACCGATTCATGGTCATGGCGATGGGTTTTCTACATCAACCTTCCTGCCGGAGTGCTCGCCGTCTTCATGGCGACTCTTTTCATCCACGATCCGGCCTACATAAAACGCGAAGTGTTCCGTATCGATAGATGGGGCCTTTTCTTACTTACCCTCGGCCTTGGCGCGCTTCAAATCGTCCTGGATAAAGGGGAGCGTGAAGACTGGCTTCACTCTAATTTCATTCTCATCCTCTCGGCCACGGCTGCGCTGGCTTTGACTATTTTTATTATCGTGGAGCTGCGTGCCGAACATCCCGTTGTCGATCTCAGGATTTTCAAGGACAAAACTTTCAGTGCCGGAACCGTAATGATGTTCCTGAGTTTTTTCTGTCTATTCGGCAGCTTCGTTCTGCTGCCACTCTACACTCAGCAGCTAATGGGTTACACAGCGCTTTGGGCCGGACTGGTCCTGGGTCCTGGAGGTATATCGAGCTTTTTTGTAATGCCTCTTGTAGGCATTTTGATGAGAAAGGGTATCAAACCATGGCTCTTCCTGATTGCGGGTCTCAGCATCACAGCTTATGCATTATTCATGATGTCGAATTTCAACCTGCAGGGAGACTTTTACTCGATAGCCCTGCCTCGGCTAATCCAGGGTTTTGGCCTGGGAATGTTTTTTGTCCCTCTGTCAACGGCGGCTTACCTTAACGTCCCGATCGAGAAGATGGGCAACGCATCCGGAGTTTTCAACCTCGTGAGAAACCTGGGGGGCAGTTTTGGAGTCGCCTTCAGCACCACGCTCCTCTCGCAGCGCGCTCAAGTCCATCAGACCTTTCTTTCTGAAAACATTACTCCCTACAATCCCGCCTTCCGCGAGGCCTATCAGCGCGCGCACGATTTGCTCCAGATGAATCATTCGGCGGCCGCTCCATCAACGGGAGGACTTGCATTCCTTTACCAGGAGGTTTTGCGTCAGGCGAACATACTTTCGTTCAACGACACTTTTTATGTGCTTTCAATCGCGACGGCCGTTCTTATCCCGGTTACTTTATTGCTGAGAAAGGCACGCTCCGGGGTTGCTTCATCCGGCGCGGCCTTGCACTGATCCGGACGCGGATAATTTTGCACAACGGATTTGGAGGAAAGCAGTTGCAGATGGTACCAGCAAGCGAGATTGCAAACAGGATTGTCGCGCTGCAGGCGCTGCTGAGAAAAGATGGAATCGATGTCGCAGTAATACGGCAAAATGCCGATCTGTTCTACTTCACAGGCACGGTTCAAGATTCTCACCTCATCGTGCCATCCTCAGGGAACCCGGTCTTCCTTGTGCGGCGAAGCCTCGCGCGGGCAGAGGCGGAATCGCCTCTGCGTCCCATTATCCAGATGAAAAGCCTGGCGGAACTGCGAGAAGTCACCTTTGAAGCATGTGGGACCAGCGAACCCGAAACAATCGGTTTTGAACTGGACGTACTGCCGGCCAACATATTTTTCTTCTACGACGAAAAGATCTTTCCCAAACAGCAGATCGTTGACATAAGCGGCCCCATACGTCAGGTACGCATGACAAAATCATCCTGGGAAATCGGCATAATGCGGGATGCAGCCGCCATATCAAAACAGGTGGCTGAATCGGTCCCGCATATTCTCAAGCCGGGAATGACCGAATTCGAGCTGTGCGCCGAGTTGGAGGCCGTCTCACGCAAGGCCGGCGACTCAAGAATGATTCGCTTAAGGACCTTTAACCTTGAGATGGTTTTCGGACATGTCCTGTCGGGATCCAATGCCGCAGTCCCTTCCTATATTGATGCGCCTACGGGAGGTCCGGGTATTTCGCCGGCATTCGGACAAGGCGCGGGAAACAAAAAAATAATCCCTGGTGAAATTGTTAGCGTCGATACCATGATCATCTGGAACGGCTATGCTAATGACCAAACCAGGAATTTCTGCATCGGCCCGCCTCCTCCCGGGCTCGCTGGCGCTTACGAATTCGTTCGCTCGGCGCATGCCCGCTTCAGAAATCTGGCGCGCCCCGGCGCCATCACGGGCGAACTCTATGAGGCCGTATGGGAGTGGGCTCGAGAAGCAGGATGGGCCGCATGGTTCATGGGCTGTTCAGAACCGAAGATTACCTTTGTGGCACATGGCTTAGGCGTTGAGGTCGACGAATTTCCATTTATAGCCAGGGGGCAGAAATTGGAGCTTCGGCAAGGAATGGTTATCGCCTTCGAACCCAAGGTCATAATTCCGGACGAAGGAATTGCCGGACTCGAAAATACCTACCTTGTCACAACTGATGGCATTGAATCTCTGAATACAGCCACTGAAGAACTGGTTATAATATGAGCGGAGGGTGAAATGAACGAGGACCTGGAGCGAAATCTCGATTTATGGAAAAACCAACTCGAAAAAGCGTGGCTCAAAATTCCCAAACCCTTTCGCAGCGATCGGACCGTTCACAGAACGCTTCAATGTCATTTATACAGGATGCTGCAGGAACTTGGCTTCAGTACTGTGGCCGACTACATGCCTCCACGAATCGCCGACCGCCGGTTGACATTATAGCAATGAGCGAAGGGAACGAAATAGTTTACGCCATATGCCTGGACACTCTGGTTACCCTGGCGGCGGTCAAAAGCCTCGGCAGTTTCGCTGCGGTGAACAAAGTTATTTTCACAACCGGTATGCTTGAGAAGAAAGTAAAGGAAAGCAGGTTTTTTCTGAATGAAGAGATAAAACACCTTCATCTGAAGCCATTTGACCATTAAGACGGGCAGCTACAGGGAAAAAGCCCGTCATTCCGGCGAAGCCTGCCCCGGAAGTTTCCAGTCCGGAATCCAGAACTTTTGATTTTTATTGTAATATCAATAGATAATGGCGCTGTACCCTGCTCCTTGCTTCCGGCTCCCTGCTTTTAATCCTGTCAAATCTTTCTGCTTGCCGCTCCTTGCTCGCTACTTCCCGCTCCAGTATCATCTCACTCATTAAGGACCTCTCCAAAATGGATGACCACTATCTCGCGCTCTGCAAACAGCCTTTTGACCTCTGCGGAAACCAAGAGTTCTTTCTCCCTCGCCCTGGAAAAGAGCAGCCGTGACTTTCGCCGGACGAGATCCGCATCCACTATGCCCGGATGAGTCATTAGCTCGCTAAGTCCCGGCTTCAGAATCCGGCAGATGCGCCGAATTATTTTCTCGTTGATGAACCCGGTGGGAGAAATGCCATAAAATGCGGCGGGCGTTTCAATCCCAGCCTTGCGAATCAGCAACCTGAAAATCGGTCGAGCAATAGTGCTTGAGCGAGCCACAGCAAACTGCTTCACGAATTTGGCCCGCTGGCCCTTCTCCAGATCAGGAAAAAACCTCCACGCGCCCCCGGCTTCGAAAGGTGTGCGCATCCATTTCACCGAAAAACGCTCCGCTATTTCGATCATAACATCGAGCACGGTTGGAATGATATGAACATGCTTATGGCTGTCGAAATGGGTAGGGGTGATTCCGGAATCGAAAACTCTCTCAGCCTGCGCAAAAAGTTCTCTTCTGATCGATTCCCTCAGCGTCTTCCGCGCCGCGATTTTTTTCAGCAGTTCGACAGGCCCTGAGGGCAGAAAACCCTCCGGACCGACAAGGCCGGAAAGTTTCTCTATGGGCGACAGCGGCTTTAAACCGGAGAGAACAAAATGGATTCCCGTCCCGAACCCCTCTCGCCCTTTGACAATTCTCACCGCGTCATCGAAAGCATCTCCATTTGCCATTAAGCTTGCGCTTCGAAGCAGTCCGGCATCTGCGCATTCGGATACGGCGAGGTTAATCCCTCTGGTCAATCCAAAATCGTCAGCATTGATAACTAACAGTCGCCGCATAATCTACCTCGGTCGGCAGCCTCTCTGCATTATGCACCTCACCGGGAACAAAGTTCGCTATCAGAGATGGAGACCGATGTCAATTTTTTCATTGCATGGTCCCTCGCCTGCGGCTTGACCCCGCTCTTCAAAATTGAAAACCGCACCTTAAGGATTAATACTTTAAATCGGACGACAAGTACTGTATAAAAGTCTGCTATTACATGAAATCAATTCCAGTTCACAAGGGGCGTGCGATGACTAAAAAAGCCGTAATGCAAAGCCGTTCTCTACAGTTGCTCCTTTGTTTTTTTATCATCGCGTTGGGCCTTGGGACCTCTCAAGCCGCTGAACCGAAGGCCTTTGGTCTGGATGAACTTGTCCAAATGGCGCTGGAGACCAGCCCTGAGCTAAAAATGGCCGACCAGGACATCCTGGCGGCCAAGAGCGAATATAAAGAGGCGAAGGGCGGCCTGCTGCCTCAACTTGATGTTGTAGCAACAGGCGGTCCATCCGAAAACGCCCAATTCCCCACGGTCTTATTGACGGGTAAAAACACAGGCATAATCGTTTCGCATGATGAAGGATTCGGGGATATCGGTATTTTCGGAAGGCTCGATTTTTTTATCACCCAGCCCCTCTATACCTTCGGGAAGATAACCAACCGCAGAGATGCCGCCGCATTGGGGGTCGAAGCTCAAACAGCAGCCAGGGAAGAGCGGCGAAACAAGATCGTTCTGAATGTCAAGGAGCTTTACTACGCATATCTTATAGCCTTACAGGGCAAGAACGCCGCCAGGGATGCCGATACCTATATAGATGACGCCGGCAAACGCATAAAACGGTTAATCGAACTGAAAGCAAAAAATGTAGACCCCAGCGATCTTTACCGAATGGACGCTTTTGCAGCCGAGGTTAAAGCTTTTGCCGCCAAGGCGGAATCAGGATCCCTCACCGCCTATGCCGCTCTAAAAAAAGCAGTCGGATTACCCGATCACGAAGAATTAAGACTCAAAGAGACTGAGCTGCCCAAAAATCCGGCGGACCTTGAACCTGAAGATGAATACATCCAACGTGCGATCGCAAATAGACCCGAGATCCTGGAGGTCAAAAAAGGGGTCGCAGCCAAGGGAAAACTGACTGATGCCGCCGAAGCCGACCTCTATCCCTCCATTTTTGCCGCCGCCACGGGATCGTTTGCCGGCGCGCCCGACCGTGAAAAATTCGATAATTCATATATAACCGATGACTTTAATCATTCTTACGCCGGAATCTTTGCCGGCGCTAAATGGCACCTCGATTTCGGTATCGGACAGGGAAAGCTCGACAAAGCCCGGGCCGAGTATCAGAAGATGCGCAATACTCAGCAATTCGCCGAAAAAAACATCCCCGTCGAGGTGGTAAAATATTATCAGGACACTGTTGAAGCCTACAAATCCTACACGGCTTATGAGCAGGCGGCTGTTGGTTCACGCCGTTGGATCGTAACGGCTTTTTCCAATTTCGATCTGGGGATCGGCACAGCCCGGGATATGTTCGATGCCATAGACCGCTATGGAAAAAACCAAGGTAATTATCTGCAGTCGCTATACAATTACCACGTGTCGCTTGCGCGTCTGGATTATGCCACGGGGAAAAGAACCGATATGCCTTGAATAACCTGCCATGGAAGTGCATATTTGATATTTACATGAAAATGGTTTCAGATTGCCGGCCAGGATAAGAATGAGTCTGCTGAGGATATTTTCGCAAAACCTCGTGGCTTGGGTCCTTCCCAGGCCACGTTTTATTCTGGCGGCCGCATTGCTTAGCGTGATCGCCTCACTCTGGCTTGCGGCTGATCGGCTTGAAGTGCGAACCGACCAGCTTGAACTCATCTCCACCAGAAATCCCCTTATTGCCAAATCCCGGATGTTGGACGAATTCAATTTTCATAACAAAACCACCTTTGCGCTCGTCGTTAGAGGCCCCACACAAGACAGGGCCATCCAATTCATGAACGCAATAGTTTCAAAAATACAGGCCGATCCTGAACACTTTCAAAACGTATTTTACAGAATCAATCCGGATCTGTTCAAGAAATGGCTGCTATATTACCTCGAAAAAGACGAACTCGTCAGCGTCAGGAATACGCTCGAAAAGAACTCCGTGCTCGTCCATAAGATGGCCGATAATCCGGACCTGCTCAATTTTTTCGCCCTGGTAAACCGGGATATGGCCTCCAGAATGGTCGGGGAGTTTTTTACAGGCTTTCTCGACGAGGAGGTTACCCCGAAAGGCACTGGTAAAGACTCTAAGCCGCTGGACCTCGAATTCCTGATAAAGGTTCTCGATGGGCTTTCGGGATATTTTTCCGGCTCAAAGTATGTTTCCCCATGGTCCTCATTTTTCAAAAGCGGGGCCTGGGACCTCGAAAAAGAGGGCTACCTTTGGGAAGGAAAAAAGAAGTTGCTGATGGCCGAGGTGATGTCCGCCAAAGTTTCCGGGCAGGTGAGCAAGACCCTGGAATCGCTTGGCCAACTTCGAAATTATATACAGGATCTCAGGGCATCAGGCTTTAGCGACGTTGAGGCTGGGGTTACCGGGCAAGAGGCGCTTAACGACGATGAAATGAGCACTGCAATGGCGGATATGACCAAGGCGACCTGGTTATCGATGCTGGGGGTCTTGCTGATAATGGTCCTGTTTTTAAGGGGCTTTCGCCATCCGGTGATAATCCTCATATCTCTTGCTGTGGGCCTGTGTTGGACATTTGGCTGGACTGCCCTTTTCATAGGTCATTTGAATATTCTTTCGATTGTCTTTGCACCGATGCTCTGCGGTCTGGGAGTTGATTACGCAATCCATTGGTTTGCCAGGTTTGAGGAGGAAAGGGACCTCGCTGATGGAACTCGCTCAGATGTTATCCGGAGGGTAATGGATAAGTCCGGCCCCGGAATAATGCTTGCGGGCCTCAGCACCGCATTTTCCTTCCTTCCCTTTATTCTCACAGGCTTTCGCGGACTCATGGAACTCGGCATGATAACCGGGATGGGAATCCTTTTCATCATACTGGCCGACTTCACTGTACTGCCCGCACTGAGTCGCTATCTGGCTGTCGAAAAAACCCTGTCTAAACGATCGAGCGCTCTGGCAAATAACAGGTATCTTCTGCGGCTGGGGCCCAGAGGCGTGAGATCGATTCTCGCCTTGACCCTGATCTTTTGCATAGTTGGCGCCCTTAGTGCTTCACGTGTACAGTTCGACCTGAATCCTCTGCGCCTCCAGTCCAAAAACGCCGAATCTGTCTACTGGGAAAAAGTTCTGGTCGAAAATTCCGACCGCTCGATAATTTCGGCGGCCGTCATTACGGACTCCGCGGAAGAAGCAAGGAACGAGTCGGCAAAATTCAGGCGTCTGCAAACCGTTTCGCACGTTGATAACATCTTTACGCTCCTTCCCGACGACCAGGAAGAAAAAATGCCGGTTTTGTGTTCTATTGCGCTCCTGGTTCCTGACCTGAAACCCTCGATAGTACGTTTGACTTCGGAGGAGGGCCTGGACAATCTCGGTGCCGCAGCAGAGGCGTGCGACAGTCCAACCTATAGGGCCGGATTGATCGAGGTCCTTCAGAGGATCAGGTTCAAGATGCAAGATGAACAGGCCAGGAAGTGGGGAGCTTCAAAACCCCTCGTAGAACAAATGGCTAAAGTCAGGGAGCTGATAGACAGGATCGTTCACTCGCTTGATAACTCACCCGCTGACTCCGAGCGGCTTTTCGAATACCGCCGGCATTTTGAAAAAGACATCGTGGAGCAGTGGACCTTGATCAAGGAGAGTTCTTCCGCTTCGCCAATGGACATTCACGATCTTCCGTCTATACTGAGAGAGCAGTTTTTTCAGGGGCGCAAATATCTCATCAGGATTTATCCCAGGGAATCGATCTGGGAGGAGGGAACGCTGACCCGCTTTGTCAACGACATCCAATCAGTTAACCCTGACGTCCTGGGCGACCCGATTTATCTCTACGTCTTTGCGTCGGCATTCAAGAAAGCGTCGTTCAACGCATCCATTTACGCACTGATCGCCATCTCGATGCTTCTAGCATTTACATTTCGAAGTTTGCGCCTTATGCTGATATCTCTTATCCCGCTCGTGGTCGGCACGGTCTGGACTGTGGGCATAATGGGGGCAGCGGGCTTCGATTTCAATCTTGCAAACAGCATATTTATGCCGCTCGTAGTTGGCGCGGGCGTTGAATACGGGGTAATAATTCTCCAGAGATGGAGAGAAGGCCACGTGGGGTATGGACGCCTTCCTTTCAGTACGGGTAAAGGCGTCATACTGGCAGCCCTCACTACCACTATTGGCTTTGGCACGTTGATGATATCAAACCACAGGGGGATTTTCAGCCTGGGTTTTGTAGCGTGGGTCGGAAGCATCTGCGTCCTTGTCGCTGCGCTGTTCATCCTGCCCGCAATTCTTTCTTTTATGCCGGCACCGGTTGCTGACAAGGAGGATATAAATGCTCGGCGTTAGGGTATGGAATTTTATTTTCGCATTCTTTTTGATCGTCATCGCCGCAGCCTCGCCTCTTAGAGCACAATCCGGCGCCATCGACCAAGTGCGCTCAGTGCTCGACCAGGCCATGGACACGCAGACTAAGCCTGAACTCCAGGGGCCTGAACACCGCAAAGAACGGGCTCAACTGATCAGGAAACTGATATCCGAAAATTTCCTGACCACAGATATGGCCAGGGATTCGCTGCAAGGCTATTGGGATAAGCTTTCAGCAAAGCAGCGCCAACAGTACCAGACGCTTTTCACTGGTATTTTCACGGATTCCTATTCCAGGCGCGTTTTGGATTTTCTCAAAAGAGAGACGATTGAATACCCCGGGGAGACCCCCGAAGGTAAATACATAAAAGTGAGCACTGTAATAATGCGAACCAACGAGCACATCCCGGTCGACTATGTACTCGAGTCCAAAGGCCGGAAGTGGATGATCAGAGATGTGATAATCGATGGAGTTGGCACGGTCGAGACCTATCGTAATGGTTTCGGCGCATTCATAAGGAATAATTCTTTTGATTCTCTTATTCAGCGGATGACAACTCAGAAAAAAGCCGGAGATGACCGTTGATCGGAAAAACGCCGTCTGATTTGGATTCGAGAGCTTTAGCTGCGTGCTGAAAAAAGGTCTGAACTTCCCACTTCACTGATTATCCCCCCACGCCTTCTTGATCGCATCATCAACTTTTTTGTCTTCTTTCTCCTTTTTTTCCTCCATCTTTGCCTTTTCTTCCGCCTCCCTTTTCTCCTTGGCGGCTTTGGAATCCGAATTTGCTCCTAAAGGAATTTTCAAAAGCGGGATATCAAAGAAAGTGGCTTTTCCTTGATCCGATTGATCGTCGGCAGCACCCGATACAGCCGGGCTGCTCAGAAATATTGCAAGTAAAACAGAAATAATCCATGTCTTCATGCTCAACTCCACCTCAGGACGTCTTCGCCAACCCATCCTTATGTTTTCTACTCATACTTCTCCTTAACAGGTTTTTTAATAAACGGGGAGCAAAAAAGGAGAAAGCCAGGGCGGGGGCTCCTGGCTTCCGGGGGATGATGGGGCGGGGTCACTTAAAAAGTGAGCGGGATCTTATGGGCACAAAATAGCCGTCTTTCATCCTTTTGAAAATCAGGTCTGGAGTGTATTTCACTTTTACAGATACTGTAAAATAAAGATAGAGTTCTACCGGCTGTTCCCTTTTTCTGCCTACCCGAATTGGGAATATTCACTGCCAGGGTCTTACCTCGAAATCATCCTCACCGTCTCCGGTTTTCCCACTCGTGATGCAAAATATCTGTTGGACCTTTGAGGTGCCATTCCCGCCCCTTGTTGTCGTGTGTCCAAATAAAGTCGTTCGGGTGTTGCGTTGACGCCAGTCTTTTAGCTTTCCTGGTTCATCGCAAGACCGGCTTTGTCTTTTTTCGAGCCAACCAAAAACTCCAATTCGGCAATCATCTTCTTCATCGGATCGATCTGAGCGCCTATCTCCTGGGACATGGAAGCATTTCCCTCAGCACCGGCCGCATTCTGCTGGACAACTTTGTCCATTTCCTGAACCGCCCGATTGAGGTGCTCTATCCCCTGTGCCTGTTCCTGGGAAGAAGCAGCTATTTCACCGGCCAGTTCACTCGCTTTTTTGACTATATTAGCAACTTCCGTAAATTCGGTATTGGTCTTTTGAACTACACTCGAGCCGTTATTTATCTTCTTAACGGTACCCTCAATGAGATTTTCTGTGCTTTTTGCAGCTTCCGCTGCTCTCATTGCCAAATTTCTCACTTCGTCGGCGACTACTGCAAATCCTGCTCCGACATCTCCCGCCCTGGCAGCTTCTACCGCCGCATTCAGCGCCAGCAAATTGGTCTGGAAGGCAATCTCGTCAATAGTTTTTATGATTTTCTGTGTGTCTTCGCTGGCCTGGGATATCTCATTCATGGAGACCGTAAGATTCTTCATTGTATCATTGGCGCGCACGATGATACCTGTGGCTTCTTGCATCAGTCGATCAGCCTGTTTGGCGCCTTCTGCATTCCTCTTCGTCATTGCGGACATCTCATCAAGAGAGGAGGTCGTCTCTTCAATGGCCGCTGCCTGCCCCGAGGCTCCGTCCGCCAGCTTCTGGCTGGAAGATGACAATTGACCGGCGGCAAGACTTACGACGTCTGCGTTTGACGTAAGTCCTTCGATAGCAAGATTGATGGGACGAGTTGTACTTCTTGCTATCCAGCAGGACAGTGGTGTTCCGATCAATGCAAAAAGAATCACCACACCCAGAAAGAGCTTTCGTATCTCCGATAACTCCGCTTGGACATCGTCTATGTAGACCCCCGAGCCGACAATCCAACCCCAGGGCTCGAACAACTTGACATAGGACATTTTGGGTACAGGTTTGCTGTCACCCGGTTTGGGCCACATGTAATCTACAAAACCGTCTTTATTTGCTTTGCAGACCTTGACAAACTCGACAAAGAGGTGCTTTCCGTTGGGGTCCGCGAAGTCGCTCAGATTTTTTCCATCCAGCTCAGGTTTAAACGGATGCATGATCATCGTCGGACCTAAATCGTTGATCCAGAAGTATTCCTGCCCCCTGTAACGAAGTTGTTTGATTTGAAGGGCCGCCCTTTTTTTAACATCTTCAAGAGTAAACTCCCCCGACTTAACCCTGCTCTCATAATCGGTCATCAAACTGAATGCTACTTCGGTAACACTTTTTAGGTCTGACTGCTTTTCGCGGTATATCATCGTTTCAATTTTAAAATAAACCCAGCTCAACACCAGTGCAACGGAGATAATACAAACCAGCCCCAATGATATCATCTTCGTGGAAAGCTTAAACCGTTGCATCTGAAATCCTCCCACCAATCAGCCTTCTAAAGATTCCACTAAACAACAAGTTTCTCGAAACTATTAGTTGCTCCGATTGACCGCTCGAAGGTTGATGTGCACACTGCCATCATCAGCGATGAGTCGAGGGTATACCTGTTGCTCACTGCCTCATATTCAGAATCGGACGGATTGTTTAACGCCTTTAACTATATTTCTTGCTTTGAATAATATGTTTCGATTCGAAATAGAGATGCACTTCGTGCGTGACGGCCGTGACCAAATGCCAGGGTTGTGTCGGAATGGATTTTATTTCCCCAAAAATGACTAAAAATTCATATGCCTCTGCGTGCCCTTGACGGAGAACAAATTTACCTTGCCCTACGATGCATGCCGCCTGAACGAATCCGTTCTAGAGCGGAAGCTTCTTTAGTAGCTCGATCCCGATGGATCAACTGTCTCGCAGCCCGGTCCGGTGTCAAGACCCGGCTTGTCATTGTCCATGCCCGTGTCCGTTCCAGGCGGGTAAAAGGGCTGTACGCCGCATGGCCCCGGTTCGAACGACCCCCCGGATTGATTGCCAAATGAACCGGATGACACTGCACCCGACGAGCCAGAGCCCCTTAAGTTGGACCCTATACTACCTGCACCTCCCGCTTCTGCCGCTTGCACGTATGTATTCGATACCGCAAAAGTGATCAGAAGCAGAGCAATGGCCAGCAGAACGCTTAGTTTCTCCACGTCACTTCTCCTTTAGCCTCATCTTTTAGAAACCTCTACAATCATAAAATAAGACTAGAAAGTGCAGAGCACAAATCCTATTCAAAGAGGGAAGCTAGAAGCGAAGAGCAGGCAGACGAATAAACCACACAGGGCAGGCGCCGGAATGCAGGCATTTTCCCAACTATTTCATTTTAAAACAAAAGGCGCTGCAGCCCCCTCCCCCTCCCCACTCCTTGCTCTTTCACTATTCACTGCTTACTACTCACTGCTTCTCTGCTCCCTGCTCCACACATTTTTTCTTTCGGGTTTTGATTGGAATATCGTATGATTTACAAACATTCGGCGAAATCTATTCGGTGCTCGCTCCAGCCAATTACAACCTCTCACAAAGGAAGGTGCGACATGGCTAATCCGTACGCCAATCTTTTCCAACCGATCAAGATCGGCAAGGTGGAAATAAAGAATCGCTTTATGCTCGCCCCCATGGGGCCGGGAGGCTTCTGCGACGCAGACGGTTCATTTAACTATCGTGGCGTCGAGTTCTATGTTGAACGCGCGCGCGGGGGAACCGGTTTTACGAGAAGCTACACAGCGCGATATAGCGCATGTTGAACGCGCGCGCGGGGGAACCGGCCTGATCATGCCGGGCGTGACGATGGTGGAAAACGAGATTGAAAAGTGGGCACTTCCGTCACTGCCTTGCCCGACGCTAAATCCCACCAATTTCATCAAAACGAGCAAGCTCATGACGGAACGGGTTCATGCCTACGGCGCGAAGATATTTATTCAGCTATCCGCCGGCTTCGGACGTGTGAGCATCCCTACCATCGTCGGCAATACCGCCGTGGCCCCTTCGGCTATCCCTCACCGGTGGATACCGGGAGTGATCTGCCGCCCGCTCACGATAGACGAAATCAGGACCTATATCGGCAAGTTTGCAGACTCTGCGGAAATCTGCCGGAATGCCGGTTACGACGGGGTGGAAATTCACGCGGTTCACGAAGGATATCTGCTCGATCAGTTTGCCATCTCCTTTTTCAACCATCGGACCGATGAATACGGCGGCAGCCTCGAAAATCGTCTCCGTTTTGCAACCGACATTGTGAAGGTCATCAAGGCGCGATGCGGGCAGGACTTTCCGGTGTCCCTACGCTACAGCCTTAAGAGCTTCATCAAGGACTGGCTCAAGGGCGGCCTTCCCGGCGAGGAGTTTGAAGAGAAAGGACGGGACATTCCTGAAGGCATCGAGGCGGCCAAGATGCTGGAAAGCGCCGGATATGACGCCTTGAATGGCGATGTCGGTTGTTACGATGCCTGGTATTGGAGCCACCCACCCATGTACCAGGACAAAGGTCTCTATCTTCCCTACAATGAGATACTCAAAAAAGCCGTGACGGTCCCGGTCATTACGGCGGGAAGAATGGACGATCCGGCCCTTGCCTCTCGCGCAATTGCAGAAGGAAAAACCGACATGATCGGTCTTGCGCGGCCGCTGTTGGCCGACCCGGAACTGCCGAACAAAATAAAACGCGGCTCGCTCGCCAAAATACGGCCCTGCCTATCCTGTCAGGAAGGCTGCATGGGACGGCTCGCCAAATTCGGCTCCATCTCTTGTGCCGTCAACCCGGCGTGCGGACGGGAAAGGGATTACGGCATCGAGATGAGTCCCGCCAAACGCAAAGTGATGATAGTCGGCGGCGGCGTTTCGGGTATGGAAGCGGCTAGAGTCGCTGCTGTTCGAGGGCACCATGTCGACCTTTACGAATCCGAAAAAGAACTCGGCGGCGTAGTCATTGCCGGGGGCATGCCGGACTTCAAGAAAGACGATCACGCGCTCATTGCCTGGTACGAAGATCAGTTGAAAGATCTTGCCGTTAAGGTGCACCTCAACACGAAAATCGACGCTGACGCAATGGCAGCCGCGAAGGCCGACACGGTCATCGTCGCTACCGGCGCCATTGCAAAGGTGCTCTCCATCCCCGGCGCGAAGAATGTGTTAAGCGTAATCGATGTTCTGTTGGGGAAGACCGACCCCGGACAGTCCGTGCTGATCGTTGGAGGGGGCTTGGTCGGGTGCGAAACCGCGCTTTGGCTCGCGGAAAAGGGCAAACAAGTGACAATTGTCGAAGTGATGGACGGACTCCTGAAGCTCGCGGGCCCCCTGTGCCACGCAAACAGCGAAATGCTCACGGAATTGCTTCATTACAAAAAAGTCGACGTGATCACAGGCTCCAAAGTTGTCGAAGAGCGGCCGGAAGGATTCGTCATACAACCCCGCGACGGCGGCCAGTCGAGAACCGTGAAAGCCGATTCCGCTGTGATCGCAATAGGCTACAATCCGGAAACAACGTTGTACAACCTGGTGAAAGACCAAACCGCCGACATCCATCTTATCGGCGATGCACAGCAAGTCCAAAACATCATGTACGCGATATGGGGCGCCTATGAAGTCGCCCGCAACATCTAGCAGGGCGCCGAAAAAGGCGTGAAACGGCCCAAAAAAGGAGAAAGCCAAGGACGGGGGATCCTTGGCTTCTGGGATGATGCATACGGGGTCACTTAAAAAGTGAGCAGTGTCTTATGGCCTTAAAATAGCCAGCCTTCTCCCTCTTGAAAATCAGGTCTAGTGTGTATTTTCCATTTTCTGATACAGTAAAATGCAGGTGGAACGTACTGAAACATGGTAAAACTACACCCTAAGACCTATCGTCTCCGATACATTACCTTGCCGCCGACTATGGTGTAGACCACACGGACAGATCGGATCTCATCTTCCGGTATCGTCATGATATCCTTCGTAAGGACGGTTATATCGGCAAGTTTCCCGGGCGTTAGCGAACCTTTGATTCCCTCCTCGAAAGCAGCATAGGCATTGTTGATTGTGTACGCTCGGAGGGCCTCTTCGCGGCTCATTCGCTGGTCGGGATAAAAGGTTGAGCCATCGGGCAGCCTCCTCGTCACAGCGGCATAGAAATTTGAAATCGGGTCGACGTCCTCAACAGGTGTATCCGTTCCGTTCGTCACGACTGTCCCGCTCCGCATGAGCTTTTGCCAGACGTAGGCGCCCTCTTCGGCCCGCTTCGTTCCCAACCTCTTGACGACCCAGGGCCCATCCGACGTGCAGTGAATCGCCTGCATGGATGCTATGATTCCAAGCTGGGCAAACCGTGGGATATCGGCGGGGTCGAGATGTTGGGCATGCTCGATTCGCCATCGCAGGCTTTTGCCGTTGATGCCCGTATTCTCCCTGAAGGCGGTTTCATAAATATTGAGCGTTTCACGATTGGCGCGGTCTCCTATGGCATGCACGCAAAGCTGAAAACCGTTCTTGACGGCAAGCCGGGCAGCCTCGAGGATGTCTTGAGCCGGTTCGACGTTCAGTCCCGTACTTCCGGGGAGGTCGGAATATGGTTCGAGCAACCACGCCGTATGCGACCCAAGGGCGCCATCCATGAATTTCTTAATGGCCCTCACCGTGAGCCTCTTATCGCCGAAATTAATAATCTTATACTTGGCAAGATTTGCCGCAAGGTCTTTGTTGGGCTCGTGAATCATCACCCAGAGCCGGATTCCGAGATCGTTTTCCTCAACGAGTTTTTTGTACCGATCGATTTCCCGGAACGAAGAAGATGCATCCTCAAAGCTGGTGATCCCTTTGGACAGGCAGTCCTCGACAGCGAGACCGACGGCCTTGCGCCATTGCGCCTCGATTTGCTCCGGAGTCCGCTTTGCCATGGCCTCTTCATGGACTCTTGAAATCATGCCCTCTGCGGCATCGAAGAAGACCCCCACCGGGTTCCCGCTGGAATCCCTGAGTATTGCACCGCCATCAGGGTCCTTCGTATCTTTTGTTATCCCTGCCAGTTCCCTTGCCCTGAGATTGGCGAACAGGGCATGGCCGCTGGCATGAGTGAGCAGCACCGGATTCTCGGGAGATACTTTATTCAGGGCGTCATCGGTCGGGTATCCCTCAATTTGAGGCGCGGGGCGCTTATTCCATTTCTCCTGGTGCCAACCCGATCCGACAATCCATTCACCCGGTCCGGCCTTCCGCACGCTATCCCCAACCATAGATACGATCTGGTCCCAATTCCCGGCCTTACTCAGATCCAGTTCCATCTTTGACTTGCCGAGAGATAGCAGATGCCCGTGACCGTCTATGAAGCCCGGCATGGCGAACATGCCTCTGATATCCAGTAACTGTGTGGACTTTCCGATGTAGCGGTCTATCTCATCTTTGCTTCCCACCGCGATAATAGTGTCTTTTCGAATTGCTATTGCTTCTGCATCCGGCTTCTTCTCATCCACGGTGACTATTTTGCCGTTAAGAAGAACCAGATCGGCTGGCTCCATCTCTTGCCCGCAGGCGTCGGACGAAACGAAACCGGCCAGCAACAGCACCATGGATAAAAGAAATACATTGTATTTCCAGACCCGCACCACTCCAGTTTTCCTCCCCTCTCCCCTCTCCCCTCTCCCTGCTCCCAATTCCCTCATTATATACTACTCGTCTCACAGCGATGCGACCTCAAAAAAAATCGGCCGCGAACTATAAGCGTCTGCCCTGGTTACATAATGTAACCGCGAACCCGAACACAGTGAGGGTGCGTCCTCACAAAAGATCGGACGCCGAACTATAAGCATCCAATGCGGGTTCGGATGTTTAACGCGAACCCGAACACAGTGAGGGTTCACCAAGCGGAATTGTTTTTGTTTTTACTATTTTCTATTCACTGCTTCCTGCTTCCCGCTCCTCGCGGCATTTTTCTTGCCGATTTTAATCGGAATATCGTATGATTTACGCGCAACCGGCATTCCATGGGCTTTTTTCGGATGGAGTCCGATTCGCAACCTCCGGTTGGGGTCAAGTTGACGCATTATTGAGTTTAACACCGCTCGCTGGCGCCATCCATGCTTCATGGAAGGGGCCACCCTTAGCCTCAAAGCCGGGTAATGTTTGTCAATTGCCCTATCATCTGAAATGCAATGATTCCAAGTTAACGGGTGAGTGCTATCCCGTTAAAAGGAAAAAGGCGGGATGAGAGTAGCTGCACTCGTGAACCCGTTCGCAGGAAGCCGGACGGCTGGCAAACAATGGCCCATTCTCCTCCGGTCGATCGGATGGGAAGCAAAGAAGGTTGATACATTCTGGAGCGAATATCCCGGGCATTGCGAATCGATTGCCGCATCGGTCCGCCGCTCCGGATACGACAGGGTGATCGCTGTGGGCGGAGACGGCACCCTGTCCGAAGTCCTGAACGGACTATGGTGGGAAGAACATGGAGATATGCCCTCGGTTGGCATGGTGCCCTTCGGCTGCGGGTGCGACTACTTTCGAAACTATGAGAACGGGACGGGGATGGCCTCCAGATTGAAAACGGCCCTCGGAGAATCAGCCATCAAAGTCAGTCTTGGAAAATGCCGTTACCAGGTTCGGGACGGCAGCATGAAGCAGAGGGTTTTCGCGAATGTCCTGGGACTTGGGTTTGACGCAGAAGTGGTCCGCCGGTTTAAGAGCTCCAACCTCCAGCGATTGGGCTTACTTTCTTATGGCATAAGCGCTATTGCGGAGATGAGGCAGCTTCTGCCGTTCGCCTTGGAGGGCACAGTGGGCAATTCCTCTTTCCGGGCCGATATGGTCTTTTTCGCGGCGTCCCTCGGTTGCTGCTTCGGAAAAGGAATGCGGCTCGCTCTCGATGCGTCTCCTTCGTATGATCGATTTGAATTCGTAGTCGCAGCGCCGATGTCTCCGCTGGGTTTATTTTCCCCCATTGCCCGAGCTTACCTGGGGCTGCGTCAGGACGATTCCGTGATAACCAGGTTGCATGGAAGTGGGGCGGTGCTCTGCTCCTCAATGCCGATCGCGTGCGAAGCTGATGGCGAACTGCTGGAACAAACCAGCATCATGGAAATCGAGTTGATACCCGATGCCTTCTGTTTTGCAGGCGGCATAACCAGGAAGCAATGAAACTAAAGGGAGCAAGAAGCAGGTAGCGGGAAGCGAGTAGCTTTTGCTCTTCGCCCCCCGCTCCTTCACTCATCACTCTTCACTCATCCCCGCCCCCTGGCAAACTAGTTCTGTTAATCTTGTCAGAATCTTTTCGCCCTCCGTTCCCCGCTCCTTGCTCCTTGCTCCTTGTCAATAACCAGGGCCGGCGAAAACCTCCTGCGCGGATCTTCTTTCAGTGGGTTCCGGGGCAGTCGCCCGAACTGTGGCGATCTGCCCCTTTAGCAGATATCATGGGGCGGCAACGGAGTTGGATGCGCCTGATGGTTGCCCGTTCCCCTTGGAGTTTGTGGCAAACACCGTAAATGTATAGTCGCTTCCGCTCGTTAATCCCGTTACGATTATCGGGCTGGATTTGCCCGTTACATTGACGCTGCCGTCCTGAGGAGACTCCACGGTGTAACCGGTTATTGAGCTTCCACCGTTTGAAGCGGGAGGCTTAAAGCTCACCGTGACCGTGCCTTTGGTCTTACCCGCAGTCGCCTTGACATCTGTGGGTTCGCCGGGGACGGTTGCCGGAGTTACGCTATTGGAAGGCTTCGAAACAGTCGTGCCGACGGCGTTGGTCGCCTCCACGGTGAATGAATACCGCGTACCGTTTTTAAGTCCTGTCATAAGGTGGGTGGTTGAAGTCGTGTCGGCGCTCGTGTCCGCGCCTCCCTTGGGATTCGAGATCGCCGAATAGCCGGTTATGGCGCTCCCTCCATCTGAACTGGGCGGAGTAAATGTGATGGTTGCCTCGCCGTTTCCCGCTGTTGCCTCAACTCCTGCCGGATCGCCTGGCTTTGTGGCCGGAGTGGCAGGGACAGGAGATGAAGCCGGGCCGGGCCCATCGATGTTGCTCGCGGTAACTGTAAATGTATAGTCTGTCCCGTTGGTAAGTTTTTTTACGGTTATCGGGCTGCCGGCGCCTGTGGCTGTATCTCCAAGGTTGGATGAAACGGTATACTTAGTGATTCGACTTCCACCGTTTGAGGCCGGAGGCTTAAAGTTTACGGTCACTTGCTCGTTGCCGGGGGTTACGGACACAATCGTCGGAGCACCCGGTACTGCTGTGGCGGAAACACTGACGGTAATGGTTTGAGATGTGGAACTCGACCCTGCCGAGTTGGAAGCGGTTAGGGTAACTTTAAAAACGCCTGCTTTGGTGTAGGTATGAGTCGGATTCTGGCTCGTGCTTTTCGCTCCGTCACCGAAAGACCATGACCATGCGGTAGGCGGCCCTGTGGAAGTGTCGGTGAAGGTTACCGTAAGCGGCACGGGGCCGCTTGTCGGATTTGCCGTGAAACTGGCGGTCACTGTACCGGCGGCAGCAATTACGATTTTTCCTATCTTATTGCCGGCCGTCTCGGTGAACCAGAGGGCGCCGTCCGGACCGCTGGTGATGCCCGAAGGCCCACTCATCGAAGTTGGGACAGGGTACTCGGTAACGACATGGGTTGTGGGGTCGATCCTGCCTATCTGGTTGGCCGTAGCCTCGGTGAACCAGAGGGCGCCGTCCGGACCAGTGACGATGCCAAAAGGGCTGCTGCTGGCGGTGGGGACAGGGTACTCGGTGATGACATGTGTCGTGGGGTCGATCCTGCCTATCTGGTTAGCGCCGAAGAATCCGGAAAAAAAATTGAGCTTATTATTGTTAAAGGTAAAATTCCCCGTTTCCGTAAACCAGAGCGCCCCGTCCGGTCCGGTCGTTATGCCGATAGGGCCGCTGTTCGCGGTGGGGGTAGGGTACTCGGTGATGTCAGGCGGTGTCTTGCTGAGATCTATCCTGCCTATGACGCCGAGTCCATTCCCGGCATACCAGAGGGCGCCGTCCGGACCGCTCGTAATGCCCGCACCAGCGAAGACGGGGGAACCATACTCCGTGATGTCATGCGTAGTGGGGTCGATTCGGCCTACTTGGCTGCTGAGCCACTGCGTAAACCAGAGACCGCCGTCCGAGCCGCTGGCGATGCCAGCCTGACGGGTGAAAAGGGGGGTTTGATACGTAGTGACCGCCTTTGTCTTGGGGTCGATCCTGGCTATAAAATTGGTCGCCTCAGCAATCCAGAGGGCGCCGTCCGGGCCGGTCGTGATTCCGGCAGGACCGTTGTTCGAAGCGGAGACTTTGTACTCGGTGATCGCATTGGTTGTGGGGTCGACTCGGCCTATCTTGTTGCCGATACTTTCCGTGAACCAGATGGCGCCGTCCGGGCCGCTCGTGATGGCGAAGGGGATACTTTGCGAAGTGGGAATCGAGTGCTCCGTGATCTTGGGCGCGTCGGCAGCCAGGATGGGACCTATATGGAGATACGGAATCAACATACTCATTAAAATTACAAAAGTTTTCGCAGAAAAAATGCTTGTTGGTTTCATAACATTAGTCCTTTCCACAAGAACGTCGGAAGTGCCTTTGTTCTTTAAAAAAACAACCTCACCCCGGCGGTAAAAAGAGTGCGGCTGAATTTGTTTAGTGTATGACCGTCCCTTACGCGCGAAACTAATATCAGTTGCGCCGTAAGTCTATCGTATGGTAAGCAGCCTGCTTTTAGTGCGCAAGTGATTACTAAATCCGGATTGTGGGTGAGCATTCCCAAGATTGGTCTGCATTCATCCCAACCAGTTGATATTATGTCGCATATGCGTCTAAGGGATAGAGATCGGCATGCGGGCAGTCGGCGACAAACCAACAGGAAGCATCTGGCCAGGTTTCGACAGAAGCGGAGGAATTAGCCTGCTAACGAGTCTGAACAGATTTATCTATCCGTTTATCCTTATCGTGCTGTGGTCCGCCATTTTCATAGCCACGATCAACCGTCCGGCGCTTTTCGACGGCGCCTCTTCTTACCATGCTGAAGCGGTGCGAGAGATGCTCCGGTCGGGAGACTGGGTGACCATGAGGATCGACAACGGCATCCGATACCTGGAGAAAGCCCCTTTGATATACTGGCTGGCGGCTTTCGCGGTTTCCGCCTTCGGACTCCATGACTGGACAATCCGGCTGCCCCTTGCGGTTTTCTCACTTTTATTGATATTGCTGATCTTCAGGTTCGGAGCACGGCTCTGGGGTGGAAAGGCCGGTTTCTATTCAGGGCTTGTGATGGCGACCTGCCTTGGCCATTACGCTTTCACCCGGAGATTTGCGCCCGATTTGATTTTGTCCTTCTTTATCGCCTTCTCCCTCTATTGTTACGCACGGATAACGATCGAAGAAATCGAGCCGATAAGCATCGGTCCGATCGACCTGTGGTGCGCGGCCCTGTATATTTCCGCCGCCCTGGCCGTGCTGACCAAGGGGTTGATCGGACTAATCTTTCCCGGTGCAACTATTTTCATTCACATCCTTGTGACCGGCAACTGGAAAATCCTGCGGCGACTTCAGATTGGCTACGGGACTATCATTTTCCTGATCGTGGCGGCCCCCTGGCATGTTGCGGCCGCCCTCGCCAATTCGGATTTCATGTGGTTCTATTTTATCCGTGAGCATGTTCTGCGCTTCCTCGAAAAGCGGTACCCCAGGGACTATGGTTCCCTTTCGCCCCCTGCGTTCTGGTGTCTTGGTCTTCTTTGGCTTTTCCCATGGAGCGCATTCCTGTGGGGGCTTGTCAAAAGTTTTCCAAAACCGGTATGGAGCAGGGAAAAGACCGAACAAGCATGCCTTCTCCTGTTTATCTGGATCGGCGTTGTCATGGCATTCTTTACGCTCGGCACAGCCCAGGAGTACTACTCATTTCCCTGCCTGGCCGCATTGGCGCTCTTGCTGGGCAAGACCCTGGGGGATCTGGAAACAGGCAGAATCTCCCCGAAGATAGGGATCATCGGTATCGGGACCATGGCGGTTCTGACGCTCTCGACCGGCTTTGCCATGATAGCCCTTACGTTGATCGGCGGCCACGGGCAGGCACAGACGCTTTCAGCAACTCTTATTACAAATCCTGAGACCTTCCTCGCTATCGACCACTTGCGAGATCTAACCCCGGCGACTTTCAGCTACCTCGCTCCTCTAGTGTACCCAACTGCCGCCCTTCTGATCGTCGGTCCCCTGGTCGCGCTCTTATTTGCTGCGCGGAAACGCTGGATGGTCTCTTTTCTGTGCCTTTCCGTCATGATGATAGGACTGTGCCGCATGTACAATGCCGGGATGGTCGCCTTCGAGGCTCGGTTCGGCTCCAAAAACCTCGCCGAAGTCATCCTGCACGATTACAGGCAGGGAGATAAGATCGTGATAAACGATTTTTATGAGAAAGGCTCAACCCTCAATTACTACACGGGTCTCCAGGTTCTCGTCCTCAACGGTTCCGGGGGCGTACTATGGTATGGTCTGCAGGACAAAAGCGCCCCTCGGCTCGCCATCACAGAGGAGGAATTACTCAACCAATGGAAATCTGCAAACAGGATTTTCCTGTTCAGTAAAGAAAAACCTCTGGAGTCCTTCATTGCGCGACACCCCGATTTCAGTTGCCGGGTCCTTGCCGAAGCGGGCGGAAAGAAAATTCTGGTAAACTGGTGAAGGATATGAAACAGAACTTCGAAAATGGCGTCTAGAGTCGGGAGACCTGTCCCCAATCACCCTGGCAAGACAGACAATAATTAGTTTCCGTCCGGAAAGGGGCCTTTTCCGCCCTGGCCGCGTCAATCTTTGGGGTTTCTTGTGCGGCGCACATAGGTACGCCTCCGCGCAACCCCTCGATTTCCTTGCCAGTACGAAAAATGCCTCCTTTCCGACTCGGAAACTGCTAGTGACTCATCCTGGGTTTCCGGATGGACAGTAATTAATAATACTGTAAGTCCATGCTAGTGATTTGAAATCCATTTATGCATGCAAATCATTTCCAGCTCCGGGATTTCCTGATCGAAAATGGTGGTGCGGCTTCGTGAAAACGTGTGGGCGTCTACCAACCAGTAGAGACGCTCGACGTTTCTGCCGGGCCAGGAAAAGAATTTTCCATAATAATGGCATTTTCCCTGTGCCTTCAAAGCGCGTTCGAACGTCTGCCACATCACCCATCCCAAACCAGCCGATCTGAAACCCTTCATGATATCGTAATGCATATGAGCGGCCCCCTTGGGATGGCTTGTTTTTTCTTTCCACGACTTGAACAGGAGCCACCTGGCGAAACGCTCGCTTCTGGGGTGATCGGCATAAAGGCCGCGATTCAATTTAAAAATTAGCTTGGCAACGGCGGGAGCGCTTGTCCGCATTCGGTTCACATGAAAATACCGGCTAACCGAAGACATCAGAAAACCGACAATCCTGCCCTGAGATTCCGCCACCCAGGTCCATTCGGGCTCATACCTGAGATATGGCTCCGCGATTATGTCGGCAAAAATGTCCCTGTCGCGAAAAACCGTGTCGATCTTCTCGCCCATGAACGCGGTGTCGCAGCAGATGCGACGCACCGATTCTCTGTCCCTTTCTTCGTACGGCCGGAGTTTGACTGATTTCTGGAGCAAAGTCGTATTTCCACCACGGGAAAATGGAGCAAAAATTTGCCATTCTATAAGTGCTTGAAACTAACTCAAAATCTTGGTCCTGTAAATACGTGGAAGAACCTTGAACCCTGTTTTCATGTAAGGTGAAACCAAAATAGAAGGACTTACCGACAGGTTTTGTTCATCTCCCGGCGGGGAAGTCTATCGTAGCATGACGGAGTATCGAAATTGAGTTACATGTGTACCGTCAAAGAGCGACTTGACTTGTCGGCGTGAAGGGTGCATTTAACGGGACGTTTCAAATCACTGAGAATAGTGCCACAGAGGGAGTTGGGGCTTGGGAGCATATTTCGGTAAGTTATTCTCCGGCGAGACGGAGTTCGCAAGAACCATTCTGCCGAAGCGATATCCATTAGGAGGCTGGAGTCTTCAGGGGCTGATTCTATCGATTTGCCGATTTTTTCCTAGGATCGGCTTCCCTCGGTCAATGATCGATCATAAGAGCCTTCTCAACAAGGCTTTCAAACTGACGGGCCTCGATGATCCTGGTGACGGGTCATTCCACAAAGCTTTTGTGATGCTTGTAAAATCATTGGAATCTGACGCCCATCTCAATATCATCGGGCAAGTCTGCGCTTATGGAGACATTTTGCGAATGCTCTGCAACCGGCTCCGTTTGGAGGAAGATCGCAAGCGCAACCCTCAGATCGCAGATCAGGTTATAAGGGCGCCTCTGTTCATTACGGGACTTCCAAGAACAGGGACAACCCTGTTGCATGGGCTTCTGGCGCAGGATGTCTCAAGTCGCGCGCCGCAAACTTGGGAAGTTATGCATCCGTCTCCACCCCCCGAGAGGTTTTCCTATGACGATGACCTGCGCATCTCCAGAACTGCGAAACAACTGAAATGGCTCGACGTTATCACGCCGGGTTTCAGGAGGGTCCATCCGATCGGTCCAAGGCTGCCTCAAGAATGCATAGCCATTACCGGCCATGCATTTATCAGCTATCTATTTGAATCGATGTACTTTGTCGACTCATACCGCGCCTGGCATGAAAGCCAGGACAAGCGCCCCGCATATGAATACCACAGACAATTTCTCCAACATCTGCAGTGGCGTGCTCCCGGCTCGCATTGGGTCCTCAAGGCCCCCAGCCACTTATTTGCGCTGGAAACACTGATGCAGGTGTATCCGGACGCAAGAATTATCATGACTCACCGCGACCCGCTCAAGGTTTTACCATCATGTGCGAGCTTTACGGAAACGTTGCGAGGATCTTTCACCAATCATCTGGACAGGAAGAATCTCGGCGCCGAAATAACGCAGCACTGGCAAAAGGGCGCGCGCCTTGCCATTGAATTCCGGCAGAGGAACGGCAATTCGCAGGGGCGCCTTTTCAATGTGCTGTATTCAGACCTTATAAGAGAACCCATGGAGGTGGTCCGGAGGATTTACCGGCATTTTGATATGGAACTAACGGTTGAAACGGAAAATGCAATGCTGTGCTTTTTGGCGCAAAACCCTCAAAATATGTATGGAGTGCATCACTATTCTCTGGAGAAATTCGGATTAGAGCGCACAGTTGAAAAGCGAAACTTTGAGTTCTACAGGAGTTTTTTCGCGGTTGAACCGGAGCCGTAATGAATGCTGATACTCCGAGGCTTCTTCTTTGACAAGATGACTCGCAGGTGCAATTCTATCTTCCTCGCAGTGGCTCGATTTTCCTAGTGATGCTCAACTCATTAGGATGTGGTCCAGAAATGGGCGGCTGGTCGAATGGTGAGTAGTGAATAGTGCAGAAGCGAGGAGCAAAAGCTATCCGCTTCATGCTCCTCCACTATTCACTGCTTTTATGCTCCCCGCTCCTCGACGACTACCTCACAGGCGCGCCTACCCGGAACAATCCTGACACCTCTCCTGTCAAACCGGGTATTTCCGCATTCAGAAATAGCACGGGAGCGCCTTTTGAGAAATTGAACTTCTTCATGTCGATCCAAAAGTCGTTCCTTGGGACGGTGTGGTTAAAATAGATCCACTTGTTTGTAAGATCGTAAAGGGATGTCCAGAGGGTTGGCCAACCAGGTGAAGCTCCGGAGAGTGACGGCACTACGGAGCCAAAGGGTTCCACCTCGCAATGGATTGCGCTTAGCAGGTAAGAGATGGCATCGGTGACACTGGAAGGTTTAGGCGAGCTTAGTAGAAATGCCGAAGCCCTCACAAAGCGGCTCGCTGGATCGACGTCGCCAGGCAACGGGTAACCGTTTGCGTTTCCAAAGTACGTATACAGAGGCAGGTATCCCAACTGGGTATCCAGGGTGGGGTCGTTGGTGAGAACTGTGGTAGGCGTTGACTCGTGATAGACTATCATCTGACCGTTGACAAACTCGATCACCGCTGAGTCGCCGCTCTCATCCTCAATGGCAATGTGTATGGGCCATACATAACCAACGAAAGCCACAGGCACCAACTGGAATTGCCCCATGAGATTCAAAGCTTCTGAAACATTAGCTGCGTTGTCTAGAAGAAATTCACCATATTGTCCCAGCGAAACCCCCGGCCTTTGATCTCGAGTCTCGTACTCCGTGCTGGATAGAAAGAGGCAGTGAAAGGCTAATCCCTTTGTGTTGATCCCATCACTGGAATAATAAGGTGTGCCCGCTCCGACGACAACACTTCCGTACTTGGAAGTCCAATTAGCCGAATTGGTGCCGGCGTCGCCGTTTTTCCTGATTCCTGCCGGAAAGACGTAGAACGTGGCCAGATCGTCCTCCGCGAGGTCCATATTGCGCGCTACGAGCATGGCCTGGTCATTGTTATTCCAAAAGATGCGCGTACAGGCATCGGCTTTGGAAAAAAAAAGAAATGCCGCCAAAGCAGTCAGAACAATCGATAATCCAAAGCCGGGTCTTCTCATTTTCACTACCTCCGCTTGTGGCTGCGGGTTATGCCCTTCCGACATCGGCATCGATAATGATGATCCTAGAGCAGCCATGGTTCCACACTGAGAGTCGAGCAACGGCGCATGCGTTATCCAAATTCGCCGCCCACTCCTTTTGTCCATATCGGCATCTTGCGGGATGTTCTAAAATGGGATTCCGGCGAAGGTGTTTGGCTTGACCCCCTTTTCTTTTTCCAGAGTGCAAATGGAGCTTCTCATTGGAAATACAGGGCAAATACAATGGGAAAGGGCGTGAATCGTGAATGGTGAATAGTGAGAAACAATTTCGCCCCCCCGATCCCTTCGACATTTGATTAGCAATATTGTACTGCACAGTGATTTTTCTTTGCAAAACGGCAATAGAAGCGGCAACCAGAAGCGGCAAAAAGGCGGTGAATCGTGAATAGCGAATGGTGAGTGGTGAATAGCGAGAAGCAAAATCGGTAAACACATGAGCGGCCAGGGCCGCAACCAAAAGACTAAAAGCTATCACCGCAGGGCGCAGAGATCGCTGAGGAAAACGCAGCGAAACAATAACCGCTTAGCCCGTATGCTTGCCAAAATTTCAAGAATTTGCACCTTAGTAGTACCGAGCAACATTGGCCCGCGACAAAAAGGGCAATGGTGTCCCAAAGGGACATGAAATAACTGCTTCACTGCTTCCCGCTCCTACGGTTGCTGTCGTGTGTGGCTTCTCTCCTCACGGCCTTCACGAATGATCGCCACGATTTCCTCAGTCGAAATATTCAGGCTGACTCCCTCGATATCCAGAAGGGAATCCTTTCCGGGTTCGGGCCTCACTACAAAAACCTGCCCGTCTTTGCGCCTTATCCTGACCTCGCCTTCTCTTGCCGCCTGCTCAAGCACTGCTGCAAGGTTCTGCCGCGCCTTTGAATAGTTATAAACTGCCGCCATCAAGTTACCTCCATGACCCGTATGTCCATGCTCTTCGCGCAATCGACCAGGTACCGATCGAGCGAAACCAAGGGGGACAGGTACTTTTGGGCACATCTTAGGATCCCATGAATGGCAGAAATCGGGTAGACGCGGAGGTCGCTGAGAAATACTTTAGAAGCAGATGAAGTTATTGCTTAGCAGTAAGCCCTTTAGAATAGCTGTATTCATTTGAACGTTTTACCTCGGGCCGGGGCAGATTCTAAATGATTTCATAGAGGACAGGGGATAAAAGGCAAAAGTAAAAAGGCAAAAGGGAATCCGTTGCGGGAGGTCGGCGGCGTCGGAGAGATTTGAACGCCCATTGGATAGAGTCGCCGTTAGAATGGCTATTTTGGGGTCGAAAACCACATTCTAATACTCTAAATTAGGCAATCCGGACCACTCTTTCCCAACGTAGTCACACTTTAGCTTGGTCCGACCCGATTTGGGCTTGTATTCCCCCCGCTCCATCGCCATTCAACCTTCTTTCAATTATCCTCTGCACCAGCTTGACTATTCCTCAGGAGTGCTTACCTGACCTGTTGGCAATTTTCCGATGATCTTCAGGAAGAGGCAAGGAAATGATGCCCAGTCCCCTCTGCCGGGTCCCCAAACGACGATTGGTATAATATGCATCACGCGCTGCCGTAATGCGTGACGCTCCAAGACAACATTTAATCCACGGAGAGCAACATGAGCGAAGACCTGAAGCGCTTCATATGTCTAGGGTGCGGCTTCCTGTACGACGAAGCTCTGGGACTGCCCGAGCACGGCATCGCACCGGGCACTCGCTGGGCGGATATCCCTGAGAACTGGGCATGTCCGGACTGCTTCACGCCCAAACACAGGTTCGAAATGGTCGAGATTCCCTATGCCGCGGGTGAGCCCCATCTGCCGCGGGTGGGCCCTATCGTGCCGCCGCCTGAACCCTCACTCCATATCATCTAGAGGAGGTCAACCGTGAAAACGTCCTTCATAATGCGCGCCGGGGCGCGCGGCTACAACAAGTTAGTGTCGACGGGTCCGCTCGCCACCTACGTCTCGGGACATCCCGAGGCAGTTCTGATTCGCCACTCGAGCTTCAACTTTGGTCCATATCAGGCTGGCCGCGCAGGGTTCGGCCGAATGAGGGTATTCGGCGACGAGGTTTTTAGCGGACCCGGCTGCGGTTACAACATGCACAGACATCACAACTTCATCATCTGCGCGTTCGTTCTGCAGGGTGAACTTACGCACATCAACACGGTAGGCAACATCGATCAACTGACATCGGGCGATTACTATGTGTTCTCCGCAGGCTCTGGGGGCAAGCACTGCGAGGTGAACCTGAAGAACGACGACATGCACGCCATATATATGTGGTTCCTCCCCGACCAGTTCCTGCTTCCCCCGTCGTATATGCGGAATCATTTCGATGCTCTGGCCAATCGCAATCAGCTCGTTAAACTGGTGGGCAATGCGGACGGCGCGCTGCGCGTCTCGCAGGATGTCACGGTGGCGCGCCTGTCGAGTGACACAGCGGTTTCGGTCGACTACGTGCCGCGGTCGGCCTCGCACGGCATCTACGTTTTCGTGCTGGAAGGCGAAGTCCATTGCAACGACGTCACCCTCGCCCGCCGCGACAGCAGCGGAATCTGGGGTGCGGATCGGATCAACCTCCGGACAGGGCCGCAGGAATCCGACCTGTTGATCGTTGAAACTGCCCCATAACCGGGCGAAGTGATTCGACCCGCTTGGCGTCACCTCAATCGGCAACCAGACGGCCTCGCCTGGCGCGATGAAAATGGAGAACGCAAATGCCCATAATGCAAGTCTATTGCCCCCAAGGATCGCTGACCGGTGAACGCAAGGCGGCGCTCGCCCAAAAATTAACCGACGTCTTGCTGATGATGGAGGGCAACGCCAAGACGGCTGGCGGTCTCGGCTTCGCTTCGGTTCTGTTCACCGAGGTCGCGCAATCGGACTGGTGGGTCGGTGGCCGTACCGATGCCACTTACGTCGCGCCGCCGGGCAAGTTCTTGGTTCGCGTGACCATCCCCGAAGGCTACATGAATCAGGCACACAAGACTGAGGTCCATGTCGCAGTAACTGCCGCCATCGTGGCCGTCGCCGGCAACCCCGACGATCCCGGCCAAGGAGGGAGCGTGCAGGTCATCATCGAAGAGGTGACGGAGGGTAACTGGGCCTCCCATGGCAAGACCATCAGTCTTGCCGGCATCGCCGACACGGTCGGGCTGCCCAAGAGCGGGGAGCGCTTCCAATGGGTCCAAGCTTATTTCGACGCCAAAGCAAGGCAGTTCGCGGCCGCGGGGTATCCTGAGGACGTTGGCGGCCTTCTGGGCCTTTCGAAATGATGACGAGTTCGAAACGACGGGGGTGCAGGCCGATTGCTGCACTCAGCAACTCTTGGACCATTACCCGTCCGTTTCGAGCAAAGGGAGGCTCCGGAAACGCCTGCCGGTAGCTGCAAAGACCGCATTTGCCACTGCTAGAGCAATGGGCGGGACACCCGGTTCCGTCAACGCCCGTCGGATTTTCCGTGGACGAGACGCTTAAGATGTTCATTTCATGCTTGAAGGAAAATCCGAACGGCACAAGGTTCAAAGTTCTCGAAAGCTCTATTGAGCTTTGAGATGCTGCAGGGCGTCTTTCCATGTCGATCCTGGCGCGTGATCTGACATGCGACTTGATCGTTTCCGAATCGACTGCGCGGAAGGCGGCCGTGATCCAATCGATTAAGGTCTAACCAAGGCAAGTTTCGTATCTTCTTGTATTTTTGCAATTCTGCACAGCATGTCATTTCACTTCCTTCATCCCTTCGACCCATTCATCAAAACTCGGTGGGGCAGCGAGACAACATTGTCAGGGAAAGAAATTCACTCGGATGAAGTCGGCTTCCAATAGCGATCGATTCTGCCGGGGAGAATATAAAGAACGGGAACTACCCCACACAGCGCCAGGCTGCCTTGCGTGCTCACAAAGGAAAATACGATAGCCAAGGCCAGTAACGCCGGCCCCATCAGAATCCTCCGGCTCGCAAGCCTGATAAGCTCCGGATCGAGGTCAGGGTCCACCAGAGCATGTTGAGATGTAGCGTAGCGCCAATGAATGAACAAAACAAGGCCGACGAGAATGAGATTGGTTGCGTAGAGGACAACTGCGCCTTGGTGGGTGGGGTAACTCCCTAAGAGGGCTGTCGAAAACGGGATTAGAGTCACACATAGCAGCAAAGCAATATTGATCCAGAGCAGTACGCGGTTCGTCCGACGAATGTGGTGGTATTGGTTGTGATGACCGACCCAGTACACACCTGCCATCGCAAAGCTAATTACGTAGACGAGAAAGTGGGGCCACAGGTCGAATAGACGCCGGGTTAGTTCTGCAGCGACCCGCTCACTCGGGATCTGGGGTACTTTGATGTTAAAAATCATCAACGTCATGGCGATCGCAAACACACCATCACTAAGAGCCTCGATCCGAGTTGTCGTGATCCACCCTATGGCGGATGACACCGACCGGTTCATCTTATCTTCCATTATTATTACTCCACAGCCCGGAGAGCGTTATCATTCTTCGAAATGCATGTTTCCGGGGCACTGTTAATGGCGCCCTGTTTGCGGGCAGCGCAGGGGGCGGAGGCGACTCCATGCAGTCAACAATTCATCTATTCTTATTAGCCGCCTGAGCCGCCAACTTGATTTCATCATAAGCCCGGTCAAGCAGTTCCTTTGCCCTTGCTGCATGGCCCTCCATGTCATATTCATTGGCCAGTTGGGCAGCAGTTATCTTATTGATTGCTCTTTCAATGAATTTCTGGGCTGCTCTCAGATTCCCGTGACGAGGGCCCACATCAACGGCATTAACCGCAATGCCGGTGGCAGTGATCCCGATCACGACTAAACTGATGACTAAAATCCTTAATAGTGACGATTTCATTGTTTCCCACTCCTTTTAAATTTTATTCAAAAGATAAACACAGAACATTATCCGTAAAGCTGACACGCGGTTCGGGCCGGACGCAGTCTGGCATCCCTGTATTTAGAGAACTTTGTTTCTCCTCGCCGATTCAGGTCGCCTTCTTCGGTACCGTTGCTAACGGCCCGTGTTTAAGGCATCGTGTATAAGCCGTGATTATACTTACTAAGAACTCAAAAAATGTGGGCCTCCGGACTGTCAAAGCGTTACTACACTCCACATATTTGACAGATCAGATCAGACTTGCCCGGGTAGCGGAGATATGGCGATAAAGAAACCATAGAAATATTTATTGGGCAGAGGTGAACGAGTGAAAGAGAGGAACGCGCTTCGTGACGTGCTTTTGCTTCCAGGCCTGCTATGCGACGAGCGCCTTTGGGCTGCACAAACGGAGGCATTGGCGGGGTCTGCGCGCAGTCGAACTTGTGACCTTACTGCGTACGAGTCCATCGCAGCGATGGCGGACGCTGTCCTGACTCAGGCTCCGTGGCGGTTTGCAGTGGCTGGATTCTCGATGGGTGGGTGCGTCGCTCTTGAGGTCGTTGCCCGAGAGCCTGAGCGCGTGTGCCGTCTGGCGTTGCTGAGCACCACCGCCCGCGGGCTGTTGCCCCCGGTTAGCCGGCAACTCCGGGACTCGATCTCGGGCATCGAGGCCGACGGCCTCGATGACTACCTTGCAGATGCCTTCCCCCGCTATGTTGCGCCCGAACGGATAAATGACCATGAGCTGTGGGGAACATTCGCCGCTATGGGCAAGAGCCTCGGCCCGGCCGTCGCCGTCCGGCAGATACGGGCGCTGCTTGAGTACCCAGGATTCGGCGGCTGTCTCGGGCGGATCGCGTGCCCTACGGTCATGATCTGTGGGCGAGAAGATCGGCGAACACCTGTGGCGTCCCACGAAGAGCTGGTTAAGCAGATCCCGGGCGCCAAGCTCAGAGTGATCGAATGGGCCGGCCATTTCACCCCGCTCGAAAAGCCTGAAGCGGTCACGGAGACGCTGCGCGACTGGCTGGAGGTGCCGATTTAGGACCGGTCTCGCAAATCAATTGAATCAGGTTCGTTCCGAAAAGTTCCCACGCGAAGACTGATCATCGACAGGTCAAGGAGAGACACGAAGCGAATGACACTTTTCATGGTGTCAAGGGTGTCCCGTAGGGACATGAGATGGTGGACTTTCTTTGGTTTCTCCCTAAATGAACCGTTTCTGCGTATCTTTCAGGTATTTTTCTTCGAGCAGGGAGACGATTTTCTTGATTATATTGCGGCGGATGTCGAGTTCCACCGGGAGGTTTGGGTCCTGGTGCGCTTCGTTCACACGGGTTCCCACCAGGAAATAGATAACATCGCTGTCCAGCAGGATCGATACAAGTTCGGAAGCTGCGTTGGCCCGCGCGGTCTCGGGCTTTTGCCCGCTTTCGAGCATCTCCGACACTTTGCTCAGTGTGAGCGTGCCTTCGGTTATCAGCTCGATCCCCGCCATTCTCGAAGGGGGGGGAATTTCCGGATCGACGTTGTCCAGGTCCATTTCGATTTCCTGGTCGAGTTCGCGGCCCAGAATCTGGGCGGTTGTACCCCCGCAGATCACTATTCGCCCGTTGAAAGATTTGACCACTGCGGCCATTTCCCGGTCTTTGGCCTCCGAAAAAGGCGGCCCGGTTACAAGCAGCAGAAAGCGGGGATGCCGCAGATATATCACGCCGCACGTGATATCGTCCTTTGGTTCGAAGGAATCGATCTGGCGCGCGTGAATCGCGATCTTCCTCGAGAGCGCCCTCGAAGATATCCCCTTCTCCCAGCCAATCCACTGTTCGATACTCTTGACCACGTCCTTGACGCCCCAGCCGAGCGCGAAGCCGGGAAGTCCCATGCCTGCCTGGCTGACGCCGTCGGAAAAATAGATGATCCTATCGCCTATCTGCAAATCGAACTCGGAGATGTTGACTTCCCGCTGGCTCCATTTCTTGAGCTGTATCCGGCTTCCCGGCACCCGGACCCGATCTACGCCCCTGAGCAGCACGTAATCGGGATTTCCGTGCTCTATTACTCGGGCGTGCAGCGAGCCGTTGATGTCGATTATGGTAAAAGTCGAATAGCTGATCTTTCGAACTTTGCAGACAGGAAGGGTCTCCATGATGACTTCGGCGGTCTCGCTCACTTCGGCGTAATTGGACGTGTATTTCAAGGCCATGGTGGCCGTGAGGTTCGCCAGAACGCTCGCCTTTATCCCGCTGCCCAGCCCATCAGAAAGACAGGTGATCACGCGGTTTTCTTCCTTGATCTTATGGGTCAGCACCACGTCGCCGGAGACATATTGCTTGTACTTGTTGAACGAGTAAGAATCTATATCGAGAAAAAAATCCTGCGTGGTCTTTATCATTCTACTTCCTGCGTCGTTACGGCCTGGATTATGGAGTTGAGGATAACTTCGGATTCCGCCGCGTTTTCGCCCAAAAGGTAAGCTATCTGCTGAACCGTCTCAAGATTTTTCTTGATAACTTCCTGCGCCTTCTGAATCATTGCCTCTTTATGGACGGTGGGCTTGGTGATGTCCTGGAAAATGCCGCACACGACACGATTCTTCTCGATGGAAAATATGTCCACGTGGAGCACCGATTTTTTGTACCTCAAATCGCGGCTGAGCATATCCTCGTCTTTTTCGAGCACCATTTTGAAAAGCGAATGGAACGGGGCGACCTCACGCAGAAACACACCCTCGAGGCCGGGCTTCCTGCGGTAGGCTGTTTCAACGTCAGGCCCTAAAAGCTTTGCGAAATTCATATTGCACTCGATCAGCCTGATCTCCTCATCGACCAGCACGATTGCGTTGGGGACCTTTTCCATCAGGACGTTCGCCTTCTTCTGCGCGAGTTTTCGCATGTAAGAGACGCACATCACCTTCTCGGCCTTGCCGTCGATCAGCGCCTTTGCAAACTCGCGGCAGTTGTCGTAACCGCAGCCGCCGCAGTTGAGTTCGTCCTCGGGACCGTGCTTGCCTACCGACTGAAGGGCTTGCTTCATTATCTTGTCATTGTACTCCCTGGCCGGCACCGGATCGGGGACGGGACCGATTGACTGCGGAGCTTCGAGCGGGCGGGGTATCTCGTTTCCGGGATATTTTGCATAGTCTATGATCTGGCAGCGCTTCCAGGCGGTAGCATTGCGCTGGCTGGCCTTCGGGCCGTTTACGCAACCGCCCTCGCAGGCCAGCAACTCAAGAAAGACGGGGTGGGAAAGGCGAATTTCATTGAGTCCCATAATTGCCTTTTTTATATTCCGAACCCCCGAAAAAGCCATACAATCCGCTTCCATGATGCCGCAGTTTGCTTTGACCCCGGCCACCATTCCCCCATCGACCGGGTAGAGACCCCCTTCGCTGGCTGTATAAGGCACAAAGCTCTCAGAGCCGCTCGAACCGGTTTCGAAAACGAGTCCCTCGGCAGCCATCCAGCGCCTCATGTCTTCGAATGTCAGGGCTACGTCGAGCATTTGCGGATTTGAATCCGCCTCTTGCTTTTTGCCGATGCAGGGGCTGAAAAAAACGATGCCGATGCCGGGACCGTATGTTTCGCGAAGCATTTCGCAGTGCGCCAGGACCGGGGACACTTGGGGCATGAGGTAGTTGACATACTGCGAGTAGTATTTACCGATGTAATTAACGACTACGGGGCAAGCGGTGGAGACGATAACCCGTGGGGTCCTGTCCTGCAGCAGCCTGGCCGCGCTCCCTGAGACCCTTTCTGCGCCGAGCGCCGTCTCCGAAACACCCTTGAAACCCAGTTTCTTCAGGGCGCCGATAACGGCGGATGCGGGAATATCGGGGAATTCGCTGACAAAAGAGGGCGCAAGGGACGCATAGACCTGCTCCTTCTCCTCCAGAAGGAGGCGCGCCCGCTTCAGATCGTCTCTAACATGCTTGGCCCCGTTTGGACATATCTCGACGCAGTGACCGCACAGGATGCACAGATCCGGAATTACGGCGGCGCACGCGTTTTCGACTTTGATCGCTTTTACGGGACACTCCCGAATGCACTTGAAACAGTCCTGGCATTCGGTTCGTTCGGTATAGATGGGGGTTCGAGAGTTCATATCGCTGCCCTATTACTTACCTTTCAGATGGATGTCGAGAATAAATTCCAGGCTGTCGGAATTCATCAGGCTAACAACGGTGCCGTCAACCGTAAGATTGGGACCGTCTTTGCACAGGCCTTCGCAAAGGTGCCCTTTCAAAAGCACCTTCCCGTTAAGCCCGTTCCGCTTGATGTAATCGCGGATCAGAACGATGTTACTTTTGTTTCCCCTTGAAAAGCAGGAACTTCCCATGCAGATCGCCAACTCTATCGGCTCTTTTTTCTCATTCATGGCTGTTCCTCATACTCAAAATTCCACTGCACCCACAGTGAGCCGCGAAGCGGCGAAGGGGGTGTGGGGGGCACATGTCCATAAGCGCTTAAACAAGCAGGTAAGTCATTGAAATTATTAAAAGCCTGTTTATGTGTCAACGTCACCCCGGTGCAAACCGGGGTCCATTGCCATTACCTGTTGATATTACAACAAAAATCAAAGGCTCTGGATTCCGGCCTCCGCCGGAATGACGGGCTTTTTCCCCGTAGCTGCTCATCTTTATTTAAGCGCTTATGGGGCACATGTCCCCCACGGTTTTAGAAATCTTCCGTGCAAAAACCTAACCGGACACCGTTGCCTGTGCGAGACGCGATTTCCGGAAAATTTCGAGTGCAGCGGGGAATGGCGCCAGCGCGCGTTCCATGATGCCCAGACTGTACGCTATTACGAGTCCATAGTTGGTGATCGCAACGCCCGCCTGACGGCAATGCAGTATTCGGTTCAGCATTTCTCTCCGGTTCCACATGCAGGCGCCGCAGTGGATTATAAGCCTGTAAGGCGAAAGGTCCTCGGGGAAATCGTGCCCCTGGACATGATCGATTTCCAGTCTTGCTCCCACGTATTGAGTCAGCCATCGAGGGATTTTCACCCGGCCGATGTCCTCGGCGATCGGATGATGAGTGCAGGCCTCGGCAATCAGCACCCGGTCTCCACCCCTTAGCTTTTCGACCTCGAGCGCCCCTTCGACTTGGGTGAGCAGATCGCCCTTGAAGCGCGCAAAAAGGATCGAGAAGCTCGTCATAGGAATGCCCGGGGGAGTGTCGGCCGCAACTTTCAAGAAGGCCTGCGAGTCCGTGACCACCAACTTGGGCGGACTCTTTAGTTTTTCAAAAGCCATTCGCAACTCACGTTCCTTTACCATCATACAAATAGCGTCGCTGTCAAGCAAGTCCCGTATTGTCTGAACCTGTGGCAGGATAAGCCGGCCTTTGGGCGCTTGCTTATCGATCGGGATGACCAGTACGGCCACCTCAGCCGGCCCGACAAGATCACCAACGATTGCAGGATTATCGATCAACTCGCCCGGTGCGCTCTCCAAAAGCGCCTGCCGCAGCGAAGCAACCCCCTGGCCGGAAAGCGCGCTGACGCAAACAGAACGTATTTTTCGCCCGGCGAGCCTTTCGAGATGGACAGGGTCGGGGGCGCCAAGATCGCATTTGTTGAAAACGACGAACATCGGGATTCCACGCGCCTCGAGCTCTTCGGCGATACCCTCCTCGAAAGCGCTCCAGGTCGAATAATCGGTTGCAAGCACGCCGACGTCGGTCCTGTCAAAAACCTGGCGCGTTTTTTCCATCCGAAGCCTTCCGAGCGCCCCTTCGTCGTCTATACCCGCTGTGTCGATGAAGAGCACGGGACCGAGCGGCGGCAGCTCCATCGGTTTTTCGACCGGATCGGTGGTTGTTCCGGCGAATTCGGAGACAATGGCTACGCTTTGGCGCGTGATCGCGTTCAAAAGGCTCGATTTGCCAACATTGCGGCGGCCGAAAATGCCGATATGAATGCGCATGCTACAGGGCGCTTTCAGCATGCGGGACCTCCCGGCGCTTTTGCAGCGCCTCCCAGGCTGCACACGGCCTCCGGGCTTGTAAGCCGGTCGAACTGCTCGGTACTCAGTAATTTTTCTTCGAGCACGATCTGCCTCACGCTCTTTTTTTCTTCTCGTGCACGCCGCGCGATCAGGCACATGAGATCGTAGCCCAGGACCGGCAAAAGGGCTGTCGCAGTCACCGTGGAGGTCTCAACGTATCTCTTGCACTGTTGCTCGTCTGCTTCGATCCCGGCTACGCAGAGCCGGCACAGAATATCGGAGGCGTTGGCAAGCAGGTCGATGCTGTCGAGCAGGCAGGCTGCCACCAGAGGCAGAAAGGGATTGAGTTCAAGGCTTCCCGAAGCGCAGGCGAACGTGAGCGAGGCGTCCAGGCCGAAGACGAGCATGGCCGCCTGGCTGGCCGCCTCCGGGATTACCGGGTTGACTTTCCCCGGCATTATGGAAGACCCGGCCTGGCGCCGGGGCAGGATAATCTCGGCAAACCCGCTCTCAGGTCCGCTCGCCATGAGCCGCAGGTCGGAGCAGATTTTGAGCAGACTGGCAGCGCAGGCCTTCAAAATCCCCGATACTTCCACGAATACGTCTGCGTTTTGAGTGTTGTCGATCAGGTTCTCGGCGCGTGCGAAACCAATAGAGGTATTTGCCCGCAAGACCTCAGTCACCCCGAATATGAAATCCCTCGGCGCGGACAACCCCGTGCCGATGGCTGTGCCGCCGAGATTGATTACACGAAGCCGCTCCTCGCATTTGTAGATCCGCCACCTGTCGCGGTTCACGGCTTCTGCGTAGGCGCTCATTTCCCTCCCCAGAGTAGTGAGGACCGCGTCCTGAAGCTGGGTCCGGCCAACCTTGACCACGTGTGCGAAGCGTTTCTCGAGGTTTTGGAATTCCTCCTGCAGCGATACGATTTTTGATTCCAGCACCCTTAGCCGCCGGATTGCGGCGAGCTTCAGGGCTGTGGGATAGGTATCGTTTGTAGACTGGTGCAAATTGATGTCGTCGAAAGGAGATACCCTGCCGTAGCTGCCGTGCGCTTCACCGAGAATTTCCAGGGCACGGTTTGCAAGCACCTCATTCACATTCATGTTGCTGCTGGTGCCGGCCCCTCCCTGAAGCCGGTCGACCACGACATGTTCGGTAAGCAGCCCTTCGGACATTTCGAGGCAAGCTCGTTCGATCGCATCAGCTTTTTGCGGATCGTCTTTCCATGACCCGAGTCTCCGATTGGTCTGAGCGCACGCCAGCTTAACCTGTCCGAAGGCGCGAACCAGTTCCTCATGAGGCGGACGAGCCGCTTAGCGGGAAATTCTCCAGCGCCCGGGCCGTATGAACGCCAAATAGCCTGCCTTCCGCAATGGCAAGCTCGCCGAGAAAATCGCGCTCTATTCTAAATGCCCCAGCCATTTGACAGTCCACCTCTGTTCCGAAAAGTTTCCCACGCGAAGACGCGAAGACGCGAAGGAAATGACACTTTTCAAGGGTGTACCGAAGGGTACATGAACAACTGCTTGCAAAGCTCTAAAAGCGTGGGGAGCTGTGCCCCCCACACCCCCTCGCCACTGCGCGGCTCAGTGTGGCGCTACGGCGGCAACCCCGCGCACGCGCTGCCGAATCCCGGGGGGTGCGCGGCATCTTTAAAGTGAAAAATCATTCCCCCGCGCTCTTGATCGATTTCTCCCCTTCGTGATCTACCTTCACCCTTCACACCGCTGCGCTCGATCCTCGTGTTACGGACCTCGATGGCATCAGACGTAAACATCCCGTTTTCCGGCGCGAACCCGCTCGAGCATCCTGAAAGCTCTTATCCTCTCGCGTTCATCCATTCGGTCTAGTTGCGCATCTATTAGCCGTTGGCCTGCAAGCCCGGTTTCGGGCAACGCGTAATCGATAAGGTATTCGAGGAAGGTCGAAAGGGCGTTCGGGTCGCAGCGAAACTTTATGGCGCCAGGTTTTGCAACCGCCATAAAGTCCAGACCGGTTCGCCCCAGCCTGTAGCATGCCGTACAAAACGACGGGATGTACCCGAGCCTGGCGAGATCGCCGACCACTTCGTCGAGCATGCGGTGGTCGCCAAGCTCGAACTGAGCGCCCCTGTTCTGAACTCCATCGGCGTATCCGCCGGGATTGGTCCGGCTGCCGGCGGAAATCTGCGAAACCCCCAAGGCTAGAGTCGCCCGCCGCGTCTCGGCATTTTCGCGGGTTGACATGATTATGCCGGTATAGGGCACAGCCATTCGCAATATAGCGACTATCTTGAGAAAATCGTTGTCGCTCACTGGATGTGGAGGATTTGAGGCGACTTCTGAGTCGACCGTAGGTTCGAGCCTGGGCACGCTTATCGTGTGCGGTCCAACTCCAAACACCGCATCGAGATGTTCGACATGCCGGAGCAGGGCCAGGACCTCGAACCTCCAGTCATACAATCCCAAAAGCACGCCCATCCCCACATCGTCGATTCCGGCCTTCATCGCGCGCTCGATTCCCCCGAATCGCCAGGCGTAATTGCGTTTGCTGCCGGACGGGTGCATGATGGAATAGGTTTCCGGGTGATAAGTCTCCTGGAAAAGCTGGTAGGTACCGATACCGGCGGCTTTTAGCTCCTTGAATCGACCTATGGACAGCGGCGCCAAATTGACGTTCACGCGACGGATCTCTCCCTGCCCGCTACGGGTTTTGTAAACTGTTTCAATCGATTGGAGAATATAGGAAAAACCTTCGCCGGGATAGCTTTCCCCGGCAACCAGCAGAATGCGCTTATGGCCTTGCTCTATGAGGATTTTGACTTCAGATGCGATTTCTTCCTGAGATAGAGCGCGCCGCCGTATCTGCTTATTTTCGGCGCGAAATCCACAGTAGAGGCAGTTATTTTTGCAGAGGTTGGAAATATAAAGAGGCGCGAACAGCACGATGCGTGGGCCGTAGATGGATTCCTTCACGCTTCGGGCGGTATGAAAAAGTTCTTCGAGCAGATCGGGACCGCTTACGGCAATAAGCGCTTCGACGTCCTGCGAATCGAGTCCTTTGAGTTCCAGTGCCTTGGCCAGGATTTCCCGGACCCGCACGGGATCTTCACATAACCCGAAGGTTTCCACCCGGCGGCAAATGGCGCGGCTGTCAATAATTGCATCGGTTTGTTCCGACTGACCCATCCCAGTGAGCTTTCAATAAGAGAACTCGAACAGGAGCGTGATCCAGCCAACTCCAGCGAACCTGACCGGTTCAGTAGAAATTATTCTACTCGTTTTTAGTTATTAATTCAATTCATCTTTTACCTTTTGAAAGTATCCGGAGAAACAATTCCGGCGCCATTTACACAAACGGCTTTCACGTTCCTAAGCGAACCCGGAAGACTTGAGGGCGGTCCATCGACAATTATAAAATTCGCAGGCATTCCCTCGGCAAGCCGCCCGAGTTCATGATCCAGGCCAAGCAGCCGGGCGCCTTCCGATGTTGCGCAGCCGATTGCCTCTTCTACGGAAAATCCTGCCTTTATAATGAGTTTCAATTCCTCGGCCAGGGCTGCGCCATGCCGGACGCCAAACGATCCGGCGTCAGTTCCCGCTGCAAGTCTGACCCCAAGCTCCCGGGCCCGGCTCATTTGCTCCAGTTGAGCTTCGAGGATTCTCGACACCACCTGCGGATCTTGTGCACCATCGCTCCCTTCGGTCATATGAGCACTCATGGCTTTCATGGTGAACACCGTCGGGACCCAAAAGACCTGCCGGTCGGCCATCCTTTTCATATTGTCCTCACCCATGAAGAAGCCGTGTTCTATTGAGTCGCATCCTGCCTCAACCGCCAATTGCACCGGCAGCTTCCCGTTTGCGTGCACCATTACCTTTTGTCCGAGCTTTCGCGCGACTTGAAAAGCCGCATCGAGTTCATCCCGGTTGAATTGGGGCGGGGTCTCACTGCCGAATTCACTCAGGCTGTTAAGGCCCGAGTTGACAATCTTTATGTGATCGGCTGCATCGCGGTTGGCCTTTATGCTTTCGGCGAGGCTCGATCCGTTCTCCGGAACGCGGCCTATGATCTTTCCATACCTGCCCGGCGCGCGCCATGCCTTTCCGGGGCATTTGACACGGACAGGCGAGGAACCGTTTTGCCTGACATAAGCGAGAGTGTGGCCCCCGATATCCCCTCCATCTCTTAGCGCCATGATCCCGCACGCAAGGCTTTTCTCTATTCTTTCACAAATGAGGGGGCTGTTTTGCTCAAAATCATTCAGAAGCTGGCGAAAACGCAGATTTTGGTCGATCTTCCCGGACATGGACAGATGAACATGGCAGTCAATGAGCCCCGGCAGTATGGTGCAGGTGGGATAAAATCCCCCCTGAACCCCAGGATTCGCCTTCTCCAGATATGAAAGTTTCTCCAGATATGAAAGTTTCTCAACAGAAGAAATCAATCCGTTTTCTACGCGAATCAGGACATCCTGCTGCGCAGGACTTCCCGTCCCGTCGATCAGCCAGCCGGAAAAATAGGAAGACTTTGACATAGGCTCCTTTCATCCTGACGCGCAGAGCGTCGAGTTACACGAACGCATTGATTATAAACCATCTAAACGCATATAGTATGCCGGGCGGTGGGACCGCCAGCCGTGGTTGCCAAGCCCACACCGCGTCTTTTCATAGTTTCCGGGTGTCCCGAGGGGGACGTGAGGTACTGTCTCGAAAAGACACTTGATTCCGGCCCAAAAGCGCCGCCGGAATGACGAAAGTAGGAGCCCCGCCCCTTTTCATGGTTTCCTGGTGTCCCAACGGGACATGAAATGCTGCGGTGGATCTTTCGCAGGTTGACCGTTACGGTCCTTTTCCGCCCGCCGCAAGCGACTCCAAAGTTTTGCGGTCGAGCACCCTGATGTTTCGGCCCTCGACTGAGATGATCCCCTGCTGGGCCAACTTCGTCAGGATACGTGAAAGTGTCTCCGGAATTGTTCCAAGGAGGCTTGCCAGTTGCGCCTTCGTTATCTCGAGCTCGATGGCTTGGCGGCTTGCGCTCCGCTCACCCAGATAGATCAGGTATGCGGCAAGTCTGCCCGGAACCTCTTTGAGCGACAGGTCCTCGATCAGGTGAGTGAACCGGCGCAGGCGCTGCGAAAGGATCCCAAGCAGGTTCAAAGCTATCGCGGGCTCCCGGCCTATCAGCTCCACAAAGGACTGTCTTGGAAAGAACAGCATCCGGCTGGGTTCGATCGCCTCGGCGTTGGCCGGGTAGCTTCCCCCCGCAAAAACCGGGACTTCGCCCAAAATTTCACCGCTCTCGAATATGTGGAGGATTTGTTCCTTTCCATCGAGCGAGAGTTTATAGATTTTTATTTTTCCGGACACTACGAGGTAAAATCCCTTTGCAATGTCTCCCTCCGAAAAAAGCCCCCTGCCCTTTTCATATTTTTGGTCCAGGCAGATTTGGGCCAGTTCCTGAATCTGTTCGGCGGGAAGCCCGTTGAAAAGCGATGCTTTTGAAACTTCATCGGAAATTTTCATCTCAGTTACCCTAAGCAGTTCATCATGTCCCACCGGGACAACCTTTTTCATGGCTCATCAGGCAAATGCGTACATGAGGTCCGGATTGTCCAGCACAATCATAGGGGCTCCGGAGCTTGGACGTTTCCGGTTTATGCACATGTATAAGATATCAGATTTTTGTGATTGTCACGACCTGCAGATACTCATTTGCCGGATGAACTTTTGCACCATCTTGCAGAGGGCGCCAGAGCGTTGAAACACATTCCGTCCTTCCGTTTCGTCAGCGAGAAGCAAAAATTCAGATTTTTTGACCTAAGTCAAGAGTTCTATTTGGCAGAGGGATTATCTTGCCTCTGAAACACAGTGCGCGAGTTACAATAAATTAACCCTAAAAAACGATTCTATCAGGAGGCAAATGATGTTTTGTTACCAATGTGAACAGACGGCCAAGGGCCAGGGGTGCGAGAAAATCGGTGTTTGCGGCAAGCAACCCGAAGTTGCCGATCTCCACGATCTTCTGGTTTATGCTCTCCAGGGACTTTCGCTTTTTGCAGTGGAGGCCAGAAGAATTGGGATAACCGATAAGGAGGCAAACTCCTTTACCTGTACCTCTCTTTTTTCAACGCTTACGAACGTGAACTTCGATCAAAAATATTTTCTCGAAACGATTCCCCGCGCGGTGAAGATACGCGAAAAGCTCAAGGGCAAAATCGAGGCTGCAGGCGGCAAGACCGACTTCGCATCGCCGGCTGCCAGGTTCGAGCCCGCCGGTACAATTGAGGGACTTCTTTCCCAGGCCGCGAGCGTGGGGTTAAAAGCCAATCCGGCCGAGAATGACGACGTCCGCTCGCTCAGGCATACCCTGCTTTTCGGTATAAAGGGAGTTTCGGCCTACGCCGACCACGCTCGGATTCTCGGCCAGGAGGATGACGCCGTCTACGCCTTCGTCCAGGATGCTCTAACGGCGTTGACCAAGGACGACATTTCGGTAGATGACCGTATTGGGCTCGTCCTGAAATGCGGTGAAATCAACCTGCGCGCGATGGAGCTTCTCGACGCGGGCAACACGGGCGGGTATGGCCATCCCGTCCCGACACCCGTCCCGCTCGGGCATAAAAAAGGCAAGGCGATACTAATCTCCGGCCACGATCTCGTGGACATGGAGGCCCTTCTCAAGCAGAGTGAGGGCCAGGGTATCAGCGTCTATACCCACGGAGAGATGCTTCCGACCCACGGCTACCCCGGGCTGAAAAAATATCCGCATTTCTACGGACATTACGGAACCGCCTGGCAGAATCAGCAAAAAGAGTTTGCGGCCTTTCCCGGCGCAATACTTATGACCACCAACTGCATCCAAAGACCTGCAGCGGTGTACGCGGACAACATTTTCACGAGCGGCTGCGTGGGTTGGCCGCGTGCAACTCACATAGAAAACCGGGACTTTACGCCTGTCATCAAAAAGGCGCTGGCGCTTCCGGGCTTTGCGGATGATTCCAACGGAAAGACCGTAACGGTGGGGTTTGCGCGAAATACGGTCATGAGCGTTGCCGGCAAGGTGATCGAGGCGGTGAAGGGAAAGAAAATCCGTCACATTTTCCTGGTCGCCGGTTGCGACGGAGCAAAACCGGGCCGCAACTACTACACCGAATTCGTGGAAAAAGTCCCGGAAGACTGCATAGTGTTGACGCTTGCCTGCGGCAAGTTTCGCTTTTTCGACAAAGATCTTGGGACAATCGAAGGGATCCCGCGCCTTCTCGACGTCGGTCAGTGCAATGACGCATACTCGGCCATACAGATCGCGGTTGCGCTTGCAAAAGCATTCAACGTTGGAGTGAACGATCTGCCGCTGTCGATGATCCTGTCATGGTACGAACAAAAAGCGGTGGCCATTCTTCTGACCCTTTTCCACCTTGGTATAAAAAACATCCGGCTCGGCCCGTCGCTTCCGGCCTTCGTCAGTCCGGGAGTCCTCGACGTGCTCGTCAAGAATTTCGAGATCAAGCCGATCACCACTCCGGATGAAGATCTCAAGGCTATTTTGGGCTAGTGCCTGCTTCTATGAGTGCGCGTAACAAATTCAAGCCTGTCACCCCGGCCAAGCCTCCCCCGGACTTATGTAGTCCGGGGGCCGGGGTCCAGGGGATTTCTTTCACCTTCACTCTTTCACTGGAGTAACCCATGAAGTGCCCGGGTCAGGACAGCCGGTTTTGGGGGCCGGAAGCCATTAGCGAATCCAGTTGCCCCAACTGCGGCGGGCCGATTGAATTCTTCAAGGATGAGAGCTCGAGAAAGTGCCGTAAATGCGGCACAAAGGTTCTCAATCCCAAAATGGATTTCGGCTGCGCCACCTACTGCAGGTTCGCCGCTCAGTGCCTGGGGACCGATATGCCCCCGGAGCTTCTCGCCCGAAGGACCGATCTGCTGAAGGACCGCGTAGCGGCGGAAGTGAAGAAATTCCTTGGCCGAAATTTTAAACGTATCGGGCGAACCCTTAAAGTGGTCGAGTACGCCGGGAGGATTCAGCAATCCGAAGGAGGCGATCCGGCGGTTGTTACCCTGGCCGCGTACCTTTCTGCCATTGCAGGTGGAGCTTCGGCCGGACCTGCGCGCTACGGGAGACGGTTTTCTCCCGAAGACATAACCGAGGCACAATCCGTTCTCTCCCGAGCCGGAGCTCCGGAGGAACTGGCCCGTACGACTCTTTCCATCTTGAACAATCTCGGCGTTATGGACCCGCCGGATAATTCAGTCAATTTCAAGTGTGTATTTGACGCGGTCCAAATCGCGAACCTAAGCGAAGCGCTCAAGGCCGGCCAGCCTGAGGACGCAAGGAATGCAGCCATTGATGGTCCTCTTCTCACTCAAACAGGCAAAAAGATGATGGAACGGATCACGGACGATAATGCTGTTCGGCCCTGAAAATGATTACACTATGACTTTAAAGATCGAGACGGCTTCGATTTGGAGAATAAACGATGAGGAAAACACGGAAAATAGTTGAAATAGACGAAGAACTCTGCGATGGCTGCGGAATGTGCGCAATCGCCTGTGCGGAGGGTGCTCTGGAGATAAAAGACGGGAAAGCGCGCCTGATAAAAGAATCTTATTGTGACGGACTGGGCGCCTGCCTTTCAGGATGCCCGCAGGGGGCAGTTCGTGTTATCGAGCGTGAAGCCCGTGAATTCGATCCCGAAGCGGTTGAAGAGCACCTCGAAAGGCAGAAGGCTGCAGAACGGAAACAGGCGGATGGCAAACAATTAACAGCCGCCTGCGCCTGTCCTTCAGCTCGAATCGAAACTTTTGCCAAAGAGCCGCCTTCACAAAAGGGGGCCCCGCTCGAAGAGCTTGACGCAAGCGGTTCGGAACTCTCTCACTGGCCGATCCAGATAAGGCTTGTTCCGCCTGGTGCGCCTTTCCTCAAAGGAGCGCACCTTATGGTTGTGTCCGACTGCGCGCCCGTGGCATACCCCAATTTTCACCGCAGGTTCGTTGGAGGGAAAGCGGTTCTCCTCGGCTGTCCCAAATTCGACAATACTACGGAGTACGTAAACAAGTTTGCCGAGATTTTTCACACCGCGGACATCCGCAGCGTTACGGTAATAGATATGGAAGTGCCCTGTTGTTCCGCCCTGCCGGTTATCGTTCGAAAAGGGATGCAGGAAGCGGGGAAGGATATTCCGATCGAAGAGGTAATTATAAGCGTTCGCGGCAAAATTATAAAGCCCCGTAAAAATCCGGCGTAGTGATTAAGAGGGCTCTTGTCCGTCATTCCGGCGCAGGAGACTGTGTCGCAAAGGTAATGTTTTTCGTATTCCCCCCCTTTCCTAGAGGAGGGCGGGTGGGATTTTCGTTATCCGATACCACATAACCACTTGTAATCCCCCTCTATCCCCCTTTACAAAAGGGGGAAGAAAAGACTGGCCCCATCGGCCTTGTCCGATCATTTCTTAATTACGGCACAGTCTCGCAGGCCGGAATCCAGGAAAGCCCAATGAATGAACGTCCAGTACCAATAGGGACCCTCAAATTTCGTGTGATTGACCTTTTTCATCCCACGCTCCATCATCTGATTTTCCCCCTGCCCCAGAGCGCCCTTCCAGGTTTTGCCCCCGTGTGCTCTCCATTTTCGATTACTCGCACACCATTTACCAGCACATATTTGACGCCAGTTGCATACTGGTGCGGATTGTCATAGGTCGCACGGTCTGCTGTCGTTTCGGGGTCAAACACCACCAAGTCTGCAAAATATCCCTCTTTGATCAATCCCCGGCGGTCCAGGCCCAGGTTGGCGGCAGGAAGGCCTGTCAAGCGGCGGATCGCTTCCTGAAGAGAAATTACCTTTTCCTCACGCACATATTTTCCAAGCAGCCTGGCGAAGTTCCCATAGGCGCGCGGGTGAGTCGACTGGTTTAGAAACACACCTTCGGCTGAGATCGAAACAGCATCCGATCCCAGAGATACCCAGGGCTGTCGGATCTCTTTCCGGATGTTTTCTTCGCTCATTACGAATGTGGCCACGCGCGTGGCAGCGTTATCTTCGTCAACCAACTCGATCATCGTTTCGACCTGGTCTTTTCCGCGAATCCGGGCGGCCTCTTTCAGGGTCTTGCCGGTGAGCGGGCGCAGACTTTCGGCAGTGAAGCCAACCAATATCGTTTTGGGCATCGGACCACGCAGCCGCATCTCTGAGGCGATCTTTTTGCGCAACACCGGGTCTCGAAGCCTTTCGAGCAGTGCTTCGTCCCCACCTTCGCGCGCCCAGGCCGGCAGCCTCGATGAAAGCCTGTTCGAACTCGCCGTGTAGAGGTACATATCGGCGGTTATACGCGAACCCTTCCCGCGAGCCGATTCGATCATCGAAATTACTCGGTCGATTTTGCCCCAGTTTCTTTCTCCACCGGCTTTGAGGTGATAAATCTCCGCTGCAATCCCGGCCTCCCGGCTTATGCGAAGAAGTTCTTCTACCGCTTCGATCAACCCGTCCCCCTCGTTGCGCACGTGAGAGATATACATTCCGCCGTACTTCGCAGCGGTGCGGCATATGGAGATAAGCTCATCGGTTGTTGCGAACATATCCGGCGCATAACCCAGCGAGGAGCCGACGCCCAACGCCCCGGCCTCCATCTCGAGCCGAACCAGTTCGCACATCTTTTGGAGTTGAGCTGAGGTCGCCCTTTTGTTCTCCAGACCGATCACATTTTCCCGAACGGTTCCTGCGCCCACAAAGGAGGCGACGTTCGGAGAAATACCCCGCTTTTCCAGGTAGCTCAAGTATTCACAAAGCGTGGTCCAGGCAATATCAAATTTGAGTTCACCCTCCAGGGAAATAGTCCGGCGCTTCATCTCCTCGGTGAGCGGACCCATCGACTGGCCTTCTCCGAAGATTTCAGTTGTAACCCCCTGGCGCAGTTCGCTCTGCGAACGGCCGTCTATTATCAGGGAAACTGAGGACCAGGAAAGCATGTTAATAAACCCGGGTGTAACCGCAAGGCCTTTCGCCTCAATGACTGTGCCGGCTGAAGCCCCACTGAGGTCGCCAACTGCGGCGATGCGGTCTCCCTTAACCCCGACGTCCGCCTTGAACGCCGGGCCCCCGGAGCCGTCATATATCAACCCGTTTTTTATGATTGCATCCAGGCCGGGCGGCCTCTGGCCGACAGCCGGAAGATTGGCGGAAAACAGAATCACCAGGCCCAGCGTAAGGCCAAATCGTACACTTGCGGAATTCACCCGCCCCCTTTCTCTTGTGCAGCGATAAGCTCGGGCAGCTTTTCTCTTAGGAGCCGTTCAAGCTCGTCTCTAACCTCTCTGTATAATTCGATATTTGGCCCAAAAGGGTCACGGACGGGATAGGAAATCAGCTTGCCGGAAAAGCCCGGCGGTATGAGTGGGGCAACCCTGAGTTCGGTAAGATTTACCATGTAGTCTATATCATCGATCCCCGCTTCATAAAGTCCTTTCGAATAGAGCCCATCGGTCGAAATGCCAGCTTCCTTCAGTACTTCAAGCGTGAAGGACGGAATATGCCCCAGGGGAACCAACCCCGCAGAACGGGTTTCCATCCCGTTTCCCCAAAAATGGCGCGCGAGAGCTTCAGCCATTATCCTCCTGCACGCATTCCCGTAGCAAAGGAAAAGCACGTTGCTCTTCTCGATTCGAAATGCTTTACGATTCACCCTGTAATCCTTAGTGGGGCACTAAGGCCTGGCGGCCGCCTGCAATCCGTTCACATCTTTACCCAAAGTTGCGCGGGCAATCTGCCTGCCCAGTTCAACGCACCTGTCCAGGTCCTCTTTTTTGGGAGAATATTTAACGCGAACCCCCTCGCCAACCAGATTGATGTTCATTTCACGCATTGCTTCCGAGATAAGCTTTACCGCCTCGCCGCTCCAGCCGTAGGAGCCAAATGCAGCCCCAAATTTGCCGATAGGACGCAAGCCTTTCATGTAGCAGAGCAGGTCGGCCATTGCGGGCATCATGCCGTTGTTTATCGTCGCAGAACCCAGAACAAGCGCCCTTGAGTCGAGCACCTCAGTCATGATGTCGCTTCGGTGATCGAACTTCAAATTGAACATCTTGAAGTCCAGGCCCTCATCTTTGAGCCCATCGCCTACTGCACAAGCCATCTTCTCGGTCGCCTGCCACATGGTATCGTAGATGACAAGCGCTTTTCGACGGCTTTCCTGCCTGCTCCATTTCTGATAAGCCTGGATTATCCCTCCCGGGTCCTTTCGCCAGATAAGGCCGTGATCGGGAGCTATCATATCTATGTCGAACCCCAATTCGACAACCTTGGCTATCACTTTTTCGACCAGGGGGGAAAAGAGAAGCAGGATATTGGCGTAGTACTTGGCGGCGTGATTATAGAGTTCCCCCGCGTCCACTTCGTCATCGAACCTCTGGCTGGTTGCCCAGTGCTGCCCAAAGGCGTCGCTGGTCAGCAGCAGCTTGTCTTCCGGTATATAGGACATCATGTTGTCAGGCCAGTGGAGCATGCGGGTTTCAAGAAAACTTACTGTTTTTTTACCGAGCTTGAGGGTTTGTCCGGTCTCGACAACATGGTACGGCCAGTCTTGACGGCCGTAATGGTCTATGAGGGCCTTTTTGCCCATCGGGGAGCACACCACCTTCTCCGGCCCTACCAGTTCCACGATATCCGGCATGCTACCCGAATGGTCCATTTCCACGTGATTTACCACTATGTAGTCGATCAGCCCGGGGTCGATGATCTTACTTATGTTCTCGATCAGGTCATTTTTGAAAGGCTTCTTCACCGTATCGAAGAGCGCGATTTTCTCGTCTATTACCAGGTAAGCGTTATAAGTGGTCCCCTTGGGGGTTGAGTAACCGTGAAAGTCGCGAATGTTCCAGTCCAGAGCACCAACCCAGTAAACGTCCCTTTTAATTTCCACCGGTCGCATCGAGATCTCCCTTCTGAATTTTTGCCAGTTTTCGCCTGAAAGTTTGTAGAGTCAGGAACATTTTTCATGTTGAAGGCAAGGTGATAATCATTATCAAAACCAAGCGCAACGTCTATCCGCGACAACCTCTGTCTGCGGCTTGGACTTAAGGTTATGATTAAGTATATACCAACTACCTTCGATCTCGGAGGGCTGAAACTCTAAAATCGATATGCCGGCTAAATTTCCGGCTCGAAAAGAAGGGAATAAATATGGAAAACAGCGCCCCTGTGCGTGAATACACCGAAGCTGAAATCAAGGAAGAGAACCAACGAATCAAACATCTAAGGAGGCTGGTTGATTTCTCCCTTGCTCTTATCGCACAGTCGCCCATGTCTCTGGATGAAGCGCACCGGATCGTTCAAGCGGTCCGGCAACAGGCAATGAGGTTATTTCCCGGAAAGGAAGAGACCTTCGAACTACTGTACACTCCTCGTTTCCGACGGCTTATTGCAGAAAAATTCAGCCTGCTGTAACATACCTGTAGTCCAGTGACTTCTTAGTGAGGTCCGTCTAAATGAACTCTTCGTCAAAGAAGACACGAAGAGGGAAGAAGATGCAATGAACGAAGTCATTTCGAAATTGCAACGACAAGCACAAAGAATCGCCTCTAAACACCCGCTTCCCGAATTCTATTCGCGGTTCAATGCGCCGCTTGCTACTGCAAGAAGGATTTTCTATAAGCACCCCGGGGCGTTGCGCCTGCGCGGGATGGTGGAGCCCGACTACAACGAAGCACTTGGCCATGGCGTCTTCCACTGCACGCGTGTGAGCATCGACTGCGCCGCTCTCATCCTTATTGAAACCAATGGCGACCGGATGAAACCGGTTGCGGTCGAACGGCTCATGGTGATGGGTATATATTCAGGGATTCTGCACGATATTTGCCGCGATGAACAAAACCACGCGGAGTGCGGCGCTGAGGAAGCAAAAAGGATACTTCACGCCTTTTCGCTCAGCAAGAACGAAATTGCCTGCATAAGCAACGCCATAAGAAATCACGAGGCATTCGGGCCTTGCGCAGTTGCCGACAGCCAATGGGCCCAGCTTGTGAGCGACTGCCTCTATGACGCTGACAAATTCCGCTGGGGAGCCGACACGTTCACACACACGCTCTGGCACATGATGCATTACCAGGCTCTGAGCCCTCAAGACTTGATCGAAAAATTCCCTTGGGGAATGTCAGGGACCGTTCGCATCATAGAAACCTTCAGGACCACCACCGGTCGGCAATTTGGCCCCCAGATCATTGAAACCGGGATGGAGATTGGAAAAGAAATCTATAGATACCTGCTTGAGCATTATCGGGAGAACTGACAGATGGAAAACGATACGATTACGGCTATAGAAGGTGTTAGGGTCGGCCATGCCCAACTGGAGGGTATCCCCAGCGGCTGTACGGTAATATTGCCCGAGCACGGCGCGGTGGCCGGAGTTGACATCAGAGGAGGGGCCCCGGGAACATTTGGCGCCGACACATTGAACCCTCTCAATCTGGTTGAAAAAATAAACGGAATCTTCTTCTCGGGCGGCAGCGCCTTCGGGTTGAGCGTAGCCGGCGGGGTGCAAAGATACCTCCAAGATCGCAATGTAGGCTTTGACACCGGCTTCGGAATTGTGCCTATCGTCGCAGGCGCAATCATCTTCGACCTGGGGGTCAATAGAGCTGGAGTCTATCCAGGCGCGGAGTTGGCCTTCGAGGCTTGCCGGAACGCATCGTCGGAACCTGTGGCGGAAGGCAACGCCGGGGCCGGGACCGGAGCGACAGTCGGAAAGCTTTTTGGGTTCGAGCGCTGCATGAAGGGAGGCGTTGGGAGTAGTTTGCTCCACGGAGCAGATGGACTTAAAGTCGGTGCGCTCATAGTTGTCAATGCATTTGGAGAAATAGTCGACCCCAATACTGGTATAAAAATTGCTGGCGCAAGGAAGAGCTCCGGGAGCCGCGAACTCGTCGAAACCATCCCTGCGCTAATGAAAATGACCGGCTTCCTGGGGGGATTTCCAGCCGCAGAAAACACAGTTGTCGGAGCGATTGCGACCAACGCTCTATTAAATAAAGTCCAGTTGACCAAGGTAGCGCAGATGGCCCACGACGGACTTGCCAGGACCATCTATCCGACACACACACAATACGATGGCGACACCGTTTTTGCCTTGAGCTGTGGTACCCTGGAAGGCGTGGAAGTGAGCCTTATCGGCGCACTGGCCGTCATAGCAGCAGGGGAGGCGATCCTCAGGGCGGTTCGAAAAGCTCACAGTCTCGAAAGGATACCCGCAGTCAGCGATTAGGGCAGGCACGCTTTTATCCGGCCTACGACCTTTGTGGGGCACGATCTTTAGCAGGATAACCTTTGCCCACCCACACGCTGCCCAGAAACATCACACCTTGAAAAAGGCTTTGGCATTTGCCCCGCATACCGGGCACACATCGGGCGATTCTTTCTCTGCAGTATACCCGCAGATTTTGCAGATATAATAATCCTGGACGGGAAATTTGTCGGGATCGGCAAGCGCCTTCCTATAAAGTTGCGCATGGATGGCTTCCACCTTGTTTGCGTAGTCGAAGCTGATTTCGGCCGACTTCTGTCCCTCCTCTTTCGCATGCGCTATCATTTCCGGATACATAGTCTTGAATTCATGCGTTTCACCGGCGAGCGCGTCCTCCAAGTTTTCCTTGGTGCTCTTAACCCTGCCTGCGGTGCGCAGGTGTTTGACGGCGTGTATGGTTTCGGCCTCGGCGATGGCCCGGAAAAGCTTTGCCACTCCATGCAGGAACTCATCTTCGGCCCTCTGAGAATAGGCCAGATACCTTCTGTTTGCCTGAGATTCGCCGGCAAAAGCATCCAACAGGTCCTTTTCGGTCTTTGACATCACTTCGCTCCCTGGTTCGAGAAATTAGTATAGTAAAGAGGACAGCCACACATGCTTCCCGGGCCACAGCACTGGCGATTGGACTTTGAAAATAAGAAGGAGCTAACCCAAAGTCAAATGCCTGCCTTCAGTCCGAACATGTCTCAAGAACTATCGCCGATTTGGTTTGACCGTAAAAAAAGAAACATGTAATCTTTCGGCCTCTCGCCGGCTTTTGAAGCATGTCCGGGAAAAGGGCAAGCAGCACGTAAGCTGCCTATTCGCTGAACCAAAGCCGTACATTCCGCAGTTTTCGGAGGAACACTACGATTACTAAGTTAACATTTTCAGCCAAGGAGGGTTTGAGTTCATGAGTTCACCATTTCAGCCAGGCATGTGGCGGGAATTAATAATAGATTCCACGCAGGAAGATTCTGCTCGCCGTTTTTATCCAAATCTCCCCGACGTCTTCGCTACGCCGTGCTTGGGTGGCCTGATGGAACGCGTCTCAGCGGAACTCATTAACGAACATCTCAACCCAGGCGAACAATCCGTAGGGATTTCGATGAATCTCAAACACGCTGCTGCCACGCCGCTTGGGATGAAGATCCGGGTAAGGACGGAAGTTATTGCCGTCGAAGGACGAAAGCTCACATTTAAGCTGGAGGCCTTCGACGAGGTGGAAAAAATCGGAGAAGCCACCCACGAGCGGTTTATAATCGTTGCCGACAAATTTAACGCCAGGGTGGCCGAAAAGTCTAAAAAGGCTTAAATGGCAGTCGCCAACGGGCATACAGCGACGCCACATTCAGCTTTGATGATCTAAGCTGTGGCAGCAGCAATTAAGGCCGGAAACCGATGAAGCTTCCGGCCTTTTTGCGTTTGTTTGTGCATCTTGATGATTATTTAGTTTCTATGTGAAATATATTATTTTCTGCATAGAAAGTTCTAAAGAAATACTCCCTCATATCCGAATCAATATTCGTCACGGCATTTTTCAAGTTTCTGGACATCATTAGTATTGTAAAAGGCTTCAGCAATGTTGCAGGGAACGTATCAATTTCCGGTTTATGTTGCAGTTATTCACAGATTGGGGGCTCGAGTATGGATAATTTTAAGCAGTTGCTTTCCATTATTATCTTGTTCTCCCTATTTTTCCTGTTTTCGCTTTCAGGTTGGAAGACAGAAAAGGCGCGGAGCGCTGAGCAGCCAAAGTATGTCGGGTCGGAAGGTTGCAAGGAATGCCATGCAGACGAGTATCGCACCTTCAAAGAATTCAACAAGAAGTCCCATTCATTCCAAAGCATCATACGCCTGAAAAAGGGCTTGGAAGAAGCCGAATTCAAGAAATGTTTCGAATGCCACACCACGGGCTATGGCAAGGATGGCGGTTTCAGATCCGAGCAGGAAACGCCTCAGCTTAAGGACGCGGGTTGTGAGGTCTGTCACGGACCTGGCAGCATTCATGCTGCAACGGGTGACCCCAAAGAGATCAAAGGAAAGCTCACCGCAAAAGACTGCGAGTCCTGCCACAACCCCGAGCGCGTAAATTCATTCAAATACAAACCACTGGTGTATGGAGGCGCGCACTGATGAAGAATATCAAGACGAGCCTGCAGATAAAAATCGTTCTGGGAGTCACTGTTCTCCTTGTGGTCGGGCTCGCCTCGATCATCAGCCTAAATCTTTTCTATCAGCAGAAAGAGATGAGGCAACAATTTCAAAGCTCAACAAGTATTCTCGCCGATGCGGTCTATAACGCGATTCTCTACCCCATGGCCGTCGGAGACAGTGAAACCATCGTGCGGCAGATGGCGGAATTCGAAAAAAACAGCAGCAATGTCAAAGTCTATGTTTTTGGCTTCGATAAGCTCATCACTTACACTTCGGAACCTAGCAAGGCCAATTCCCTGTTATCGGAAAGCATCAAATCGTCAGGCCTGATTCAGGAGCTCAATGACATGCTCGCAACCGGAAAAAGTTCCGAGGCCGGGTTTGACGAGCAACGAGATGGAAACCACTACCAAAGCCTTCTGCGCCCGTTTCTCAATGAGAAGGGCTGCCAGCACTGCCATGGATCGAGCCGTTCGACACTGGGCGGGATGCTTGTGGAGCAGAGAAGCGACAGCATGTTCACAGCCATCCGGGCTATGCGCAACAAGAATATCTTCATAGGACTTCTTGGGAGCCTGGCAGTTGCCCTGCTTCTCATTTTAATGATCTTGAAGACTTGTAGACAGGCCGATCCGCCAGGTGGTTTCGGGTCTTAACGAAACAGTGGAAAATGCGTGGGCTGCCGCCAACGCAGTAGCAAAGATCAGCGACCAAATGGCAGGCGGCACTGCAAGCCAGGCGGCAGCAATCGAAGAGACATCGTCTTCGCTCGAAGAAATGTCTGCCATGACCAGGCAGAACGCCGAAAATGCAACTCAGGCCGACAAACTGATGCACCAGGTGGAAGGAATTACCTCGAGCGCCGAGGGCTCCATGAACAGGCTGATGGAATTCATGCAGGAGATTTCGAGCGCTAGCGACAAAACTCAAAAGATCATAAAAACCATCGATGAGATTGCCTTCCAGACCAACCTTCTTGCCCTTAACGCGGCAGTGGAAGCGGCACGCGCCGGAGAGGCGGGAGCGGGCTTCGCCGTTGTGGCCGACGAGGTGAGAAACCTGGCGATGCGCGCGGCGGAAGCCGCAAAGAACACTGCGGCCTTGATCGAGGGCAATGTAACGATGATCCAGACCGGGGCCGATCTGGCAAAAAGCATGAGCGGCGAATTTTCGGAGGTCGCTTCAAGCGTTTTGAAAGCCAGCAGCCTGGTCAAAGAGATTTCAACAGGATCACAAGAACAGGCGCAGGGGGTGGAACAGATCAACCAGGCGGTTGCAGGGGTTGACAAAGTGGTCCAGGAAAACGCGGCAAACGCGGAGGAAGCAGCCTCCACCTCAACTCAGATGCAAGAGCAGGCAGAGCATATGATCGATTTCGTAAACCGTTTGATGGTCCTGGTCAAAGGGCGCGCAGACGATGCACAAACAGACGGCGGTCCACGAGTGAACATTTTGCGGGATTGATGCTTTAATCCCTCCTTAGAAAGACCAGTTTCCGTCCGGATAGTCTGACGTCAAAAAATTCCTTTTCCGCCCCCGGATCAGAGCCTGCCCCGGACCCCGGACCTGATCCGAGAGGACTTGATCCAGGGACGAAAACCCTTCTTTTAGGTCAGAAAATTTCTCAAACAAAACATCCGAACCGTAAACTGCAAATGTTTTCCGCTTTTAGACGGTATCTCAGCCCGAAGCCTTCATCTTGCGCACTTCTTCAATAAATGCAGGGATAAAATTGAACAGGTCTTCCACTATCCCGTAATCGGCCTTACTGAAAATGGGCGCGTCGGGGTCCTTGTTGACCGCTACGATGACTTTCGAGTATCCCATACCAGCCAGATGCTGAATTGCCCCCGAGATGCCGACCGCAATGTATAGGTTGGGGTTTACCACCTTGCCGGTCTGCCCGACCTGGTCCGAATGAGGACGCCAACCTGAATCGACAGCCGCGCGGGTGGCGCCAACCGCTGCCCCGAGCAACCCTGCCAGTTCTTGCAGCATATCGTAGTTTGAAGCATCCTTCATGCCTCTACCGCCTGCGACAATGACCTCGGCCTCGGTCAGATCAACCTTGCCGGAGACGTCCGCTTCATATTTCACGACACGGGTCAGGGAAGCGGGCACCGGCATATCAATCTTGTCTAACTCGGCTTTCCGGTTTTCGTCCACGACGACAGCACTCGTCATGTTGGGACGAATTGAGAGCATGGGTGCAACGTCTTGGGCCCAATCGGACCACGCGAAGCATTTTCCTGAAAAGAGCGGCCATTTGGCCGTCATCTTTCCGGCCTCGCCTACCCGAATCTCGACCGCGTCTTGGAGCAGCGGCGAGTTGATTGTCGCGCCAAGCCGCGAGCCGATATCGCGGCCGTTGACCGAAGCGGGCAGGAGCACCGCAACCGGCTGGTTTTTTTCAACAATCTGCGCTATAACAGGAACGTAGGTTTCCGCCAGGTAATGCTCCAGTGCGGGATCGTCCAGCACATGAACCTTATCGACCCCATATTTTCCCAGTTCTGCCGCCTTAGCGGAGACGCCCGATCCGAGCGCAATAGCGGTAAGCTGGGCTCCGAGCGCATCTGCTATGCGCCTTCCTTCGCTTGCCACTTCAGAGGTGACACGGCGAAAATCGCCGTTTCTGAACTCGGTAACTATGAGCACATTCTTTGTCATTGGGTTAGCTCCTGTATCAGATGACCTTGGCTTCTTCGCGCAAGAGTTGTGCAAGTTTTTTTGCTTTTTCCCCGGAATCAAGTCCTCCGTTCACTATTATGCCCGCTTTTCGAACTGGAGGCATTTCCATGGAGCTAATCCGGATTCTTGATTTCTCAGGTTTAAAATCAGCCGGGTTCAGGCCGAGGTCCGGAAGTTTCTTTATAATCAGGGGTTTTTTCTTTGCTTTCATGATTCCGGGAAGAGAAGCATACCTGGGATTCCATACGCCATGCGATCCACCGAACGTAACCAATACAGGCAGAGGGGCCTCCAAGGTCAATTTACCACCTTCAATCGGCCTTTCCGCAGTCACCTTTGTCCCGTCGCATTCCAGAGAGACTACCACCGCCACATGAGGCCATCCAAGCATCTGGGCAAGGATAGCGCCCCGTTGGCCCTGGTCATAATCGACAGACCTTGAACCAAGCAGGACGATATCCGGCTCCTTTTCCTTCACAGCGGCAGCCAGGGCCCCGGTAACATGGAGGAAGTCGGCGCCCTTCATGTCGGGATCATCTATCAGCACTGCGTCGTCAGCGCCCATGGCAAGAGCGGTCCTAAGGGCTTCAACTACCCTTTGAGGCCCGTAACTGACGACCGTAATAGTGCCGCCATGTTTTTCCTTGAGGCGCAGAGCCACCTCAGTGGCGAACTCATCGTAGGGATTTATGACCCACTTGAGGTCTGAAGTTACGATTTTATCGTTATTCGGGGCTAACCGAATAACACTTTCCGTATCGGGGGTCTGCTTTAAAACGACCACAATTTTCACGAACCAGCCTCCTTTCCAACGTGGATATCCCTGGTTAAGGCTAAGATATAATGACCAACCGGCTGTCCGGCCGCTGGATGACCAGTTCAGGAAAGTGAGCTTAGAGATCGAGATTGGAAGCCAGAAATCAGCCAGCGCCAATGCAGTGAACTCCCAGGCGAAATTCCCGATTCTTATATTTCTGAGCAAACACCTACGCTCCGCCTCGATCAGTTTTCGCCCAAGGCAGGTGCTTGCCTTGCCGATGTGTGGGAACTTCCGTCCTGCAAATGTCACTTAGCCGACACTACTTTTTGATCATTTTTCTAATCTCTTTTTTGTCCAACTTGCCCACACTGGTCTTTGGAATGGACTCGACTATGACGACAGTGTCGGGAACGCCCCATTTCGAAATGATGCCCCGGCTCACAAAATCCTTGAAAAAGCCTTTCAAATCATCTTCGGAGACCTCTCCCTTGTGCTCTTCCCTTATCGTGACCATAGCATAGGGCCGCTCACCCCATCTATCGTCGGGAGCCCCGATAACAGCCGCTTCGCTCACGGCCTCATGCTGTGTCAGGATATCCTCGATTTGCAGCGACGATATCCATTCTCCCCCGGTCTTTATCACGTCCTTAATGCGATCTGTAACCTGGAGATAACCTCCCTCATCGATCCACCCGACGTCGGCGGTGTGCAAAAAACCACCCGCCCACAGGTCCTCGGAGCGGTCGGTCTCCTTGAGATAGCCCTGCGTCAGCCACGGAGCTCTTACCACGATCTCTCCGACGCTGGCGCCGTCGTGCGGAACCTCCCGCCCCTCGGGATCGACCACTCGAAGGTCAACCAAAGGCAGCGGAAGCCCGGTGCGGCAGCGAATGTCAATTTGCTCATCCTCATCCCACCCAGTCATTTCGGGCTTCAGGTGAGTAACGGTAAGGACCGGACAGGTTTCGGACATCCCATATCCTGCAAAGATATTCATGCCTTTTTGCCTGGCCGCCTGGCACAACCCCCTGGGAAGGGCAGAACCGCCTATGACCATTTTAAATCGGCTAAGGTCGATGGATGCCCAACTCGGGCTTCCAAGCAACATGTAGAGGATGGTCGGAACGCTGTGGGAATAGCTCACGCCTTCCTTTGCAATAAGGGCAAGGATCTCCTCGGGAACATAGCGTCCCGGATAGACCTGTTTCACACCGAGCAAGGAGGCCATGTAAGGATATCCCCAGGCATGGACGTGAAACATGGGGGTAAGGGGCATATAGACATCTTCCGCTGAGAGGAGGTCCCTCACTGCGCCCATGGCCCCACCAGCCAAACACCCCAGTGTGTGGAGCACGAGTTGGCGGTGGCTGAAGTAGACCCCTTTGGGGGAGCCCGTAGTGCCCGTAGTGTAAAATGTGGTGGCCCTCGAGTTTTCGTCGAAATCCGGGAAATCATAATCGCTCGGGCTTTCGTCCACAAGCGCCTCGTACTCTCCCGCGACTTCGAGACTCGTTTCGGGAACCGGCCCCTGGTCACACAGAACGATGATCTTCTTTACCGTTTTCATTGCACCCCGAAGTTTTTCCACCAAGGGCAGGAAATCGGAGTGAACGAGGAGAGCGTCCTCTTCTGCGTGGTTAACCGTGTAGAGGATTTGCTCGGGAGAAAGACGCCAGTTGACTGTATGCAAAATAGCGCCCGTCATGGGGACGGCAAAGAAGCACTCAAGGTACCTGTGAGAGTCATAGTCCATTACGCCCACGGTGTCGCCGGCCTTTATCCCCAGGTTTTCCAGGACGTTTGCCAGTTGGCCGATTCGCTTGTACAGCGTCACATAATTGTAGCGTTTTACATCCCTGTAGACAATTTCATTTCCGGGTGAGCATCGAAGGGGAGTGTGTAGAATGTGCTTGATTAGAAGGGGGTAGTCGTAAGCTGAAGGGGTCCGGTCGATCAGCTTCGTAGCCATAATTATTTACCTCCCTGTAAGAAAAGAATTAACTGTAGCGCCGCCCGAAGGCGGCGCCGCCTCTACGAACCGAAAAAGACCTTCTGCAGCGTTTTCGGTGCTATACCCGTTAAATCAAGATACATAGTGAGCCCTCCCATGAAAAAGGGCCAGCCGGCTCCCATGATCATAGCGAGATCGATCTCCTTTGGCCCAGCCACGATCTTTTCATTTAAGATGAGGTCGGTTTCCCGAGCCAGGCTGCTCATCGTAAACTCTCGAATTTCCTCCGGGTGGAAAGTCTTCTTTTGCTTCTTTACCCAAAGTTTTTCCACCGCCGGGTCAACCTTCCCTTTAGTGTAGATTCTCTGCTGTCCGGCTTCGACCAGCCTCTTCAAATTCTCACTCAACGGAAACCGCTCACACCCGAAAGCGCTACAGAGGGTCTCGTTTACGTGATAGGAGATCGGGAGGCCAACCATCTCCAGCAATTCGAACGGCGCCATCGGCAGTCCCAGTTCGAGTTCCGCTTGATCCACCTGCTGGAAGCTCGCCCCCTGGTCGACCAAGGCGATACAGTCGCACATCATTTTTTGAAGAATGCGATTCACCAAAAATCCCGGTGAATCCTTCACCATAATAGCCGTCTTCTTCAGCTTTTTTGCCAGATCGAATGCGGTGGCCAAGGCGAGGTCAGCAGTTCTTTCAGCCTTTATTACCTCAACCAGGGGCATAAGTGCAACAGGATTAAAAAAGTGAAATCCAACGACCCGCTCCGGTTTTTTAAGGCCGGAGGCCATTTCGGTTATGCTGAGCCCCGAAGTGTTGGTGGCAAGAACTGCGTCAGCCGATATTACGGACTCCGCTTCGGCAAAGACCTTTTTCTTGACCGCCATTTCCTCGAAGACCGCCTCGATCACGAAATCGCAGTCGGCAAAATCACCGATGTCGAGCGTTCCGTGAACCAGTCCGCCCATATAGGCCGCGCGGGATTCGGAGATTTTGCCTTTCTTGGCGCTTTGCTCGAATTGGCCGCGGACGTAGGCAACTCCCTTGTCCACGAACTCCTGCCGCACGTCCTTCATTACGACGGGCAGGCCGAGCCGCTGGATGAAAAAATGCGCGAGCTGGGAAGCCATGAGGCCTGCTCCGATGACGCCGACCTTGCCGATGCGCCTGGGCTTGATCTCCGGAACTCCTTTGGGCCTTTTTGCGTGGCGGCTCACAAGATCGAAAGAGTAGACCGAAGCCTTGCATTGGCGGGTCTTTGTAAGATCGCCGAGTGCCTTGTTTTCTTCTTCAAAACCGCGGTCCAGATCCCAGGAACAGGCGCCCTCGATCAATTCCAGGGCGCGGTAGGGCGCCAAGGAGGCCCCGTGCACCTTCCCGTCCACAAAAGCCCGCGCCTTGCTAATGAGCGCGCCGATCTGTCCGGTCGAAACAGGCGGCCGTTCTACCGTCGTCTCGCCCGCAATGATGCTCAAAAGGAAACTGAGGGATTCGTCGAGGAACTCAGCGCTGTCGAACAGCCGGTCGGCAAGTCCAAGCTCGAAAGCTTCGGGACCACTCAACATCCGGTTCTGGCTCAAGGCGTTGTATATTATGAGTTGGAGGGCCTTTTCCGGTCCGATCAGCTTTGGGGTCAGCGTGCAGCCTCCCCAACCGGGCACGAGCCCGAGAAAGCACTCGGGAAACCCGACGGCGGGCACGCTACGGGCAATCGTGCGGTAGTTGCAGTAGAGCGCAATCTCCAGACCTCCACCGAGCGCAACGCCATTGATGGCGGCCAGAGTCGGAAACTCCAGGTCCATGAGCCGCTTCATTGCCATGTGACCTATCTTGCCGTTGGCGTATCCCTGATCGAAGGTATTGACGAAAGGCACACCGCTAAGATCAGCGCCTGCCGCAAAAATGTAGGGTTTTCCGGTCAGCATCAAGCCCTTAACATCCTCTTCGGCCACTACACGATCGATCGCCTTATTTAAAGAGGCAATCGCACCTTCGCTGAAAACATTGGGTTTCTTGTGGTCCTGACCGTTGTCCATTGTCAGGATGGCAATCTTTCCAACCGGTGAATCGTAGAAACGCGTATGAAAAATGGTAATTGGTTCAGCCATAAAAGCTCCTTGGTGAATAGTGAATAGCGAATGGTGAATAGTGAAAACTTTTTTGCCAGTCACGAATCACAGGTCACGAGTTTAAATTTTCCCAGATGGCCGTCGCCCCCTGCCCGAGGCCGACACAAAGGCTCGTAATCCCGTAGCGGACGTCCGGATGTTCGGAGAATGTACTCATAAGGTGCATGACCAACCGGGGTCCTGAACCGGCAAGAGGATGGCCGAAAGCTATCGCTCCTCCCATTGGATTGAGCCGTTCGTCATCGGGAAACTTCAACCCGAATTCATTCATAAACGCGACACACTGGACTGCAAAAGCCTCATTGAGCTCTATTGCGCCGATGTCACCTATTGTGAGCCCGGCGCTTGCCAGGGCCTTCCGGGTGGAGGGGATGGGCCCGTAGCCCATGATTTCAGGCTTTACACCCGCATAGGCGAAGCTTTTGAGGCGCATGCGGGGGACGACCCCGATTTCGGCGGCTTTATCAGCACTCATGAGGATAACTCCAGCCGCACCGTCATTGAGACCCGAAGCGTTGCCAGGGGTCACTTTCCCCTGTACCCGAAAAGGCGTCTTGAGATCCCTGAGCCCTTCCATACTCGTTTCCGGGCGCGGCTGCTGGTCACGGTCTGCGACGATCCAGCCTTCACCGGTATAGACGCTCATAGGGACTATCATCTTCTGAATCTTGCCCTGGGCATAGGCCCTGGCGGTTTTCTTCTGCGAACACACGGCGTACTCGTCGGTCATTTCCCTGGTGATCTCGGGAAACATGTCGTGCAGACATTCCGCCGTTCTCCCCATCTCAAGAGCGTCCTCAGTTACGAGCCGGTCTGTGAGAAACCTGGGATTGGGGCTCGCGGTCGCCCCCATGGGATGGTGTCCCATGTGTTCTACGCCTCCTGCAATGACAACGTCGCATGCCCCGAGGGCAACTTCCGAAGCGGCGGCCGTAATGGCGGTCAGTCCGCCTGCGCACATCCTGTCCACCGAGAATCCGGAACAACTATCCGGCAGACCGGCAAGAATGGCGCTCGAACGCCCAAGGGTCAATCCCTGGTCGCCTTCCTGGGTCGTTGCGCCCCAAACATTTTCTTCGATCATGTCGGGGCTCACCTTCGGATTACGACGAAGCAACTCCCGAATGACCTTCACCACCATGTCGTCAGCCCGGGTCTGCCAGAAGTAGCCCTTCTCTCCAGCGCGACCAAAGGCAGTCCTGATTCCATCCACCACCACAACGTCTCTGGCTTTCATTAGCCCTTCTCCTATTCTGTTCCGAAGAATTTATCGCGGGCATGCCCCGCACCTCGACCTACGATCCTTTTCAATGTACGCAATCTACGCCACATGAGCATTCCGGTTTTCAGTTCAGCTCAGCGCGAATCCCTCCTCAGGGATCTCGAGAGGACATTTGTCATTGTTCATCATTCCTCGAACCTTTCCAGGAGCCTGGATCACAACATGGTTCATAAAGAAGCGGGCCGAGGCGATCTTGCCGAAATAGAAGGTGGCGTTGCGATCTTCCAAAAGGAGCTTCTTCTGTGAGGCTTCATCCTTTGCCCCGTTGTCTTTGTAGATTTCCTGCAGCCGGCGGTCGGCCAGATGTGCCTGCCAAAGGAGCAGAAATCCCATAACCACGTCGCCAAAAAGATCCAGGTAAGGTTTGGCGTAGAGAATCGGCACGAGGAAATCCTCGGTGATGCCCTTCATTCCGAAAAATTTTGTGAGCTGATACATGCATTCCTGCGCTTCGTCATAAATCCGGACAAGATCGCGCATACGGTAATTCTCCCTTACCTTGGACAGGATTTGGCCGGCAGCCTTCATTGCGTTCTTGACCAACAACCCCTGCTTGAAGGCCACTTTCCGGCCCACAAGGTCGAGAGCCTGTATCCCGTTTGTTCCCTCGTAGAGAGATGCGATCTTGCAGTCCCGCATAAACTGTTCGACAGGGTATTCACTGCAATATCCATAGCCCCCGTAGACCTGTATGGCCGTCTCGCATACCCTGAATCCCAAATCGCTTCCTACCGACTTGCAGACCGGAATCAGCAGATCCACATACCCCTGGAAAAGCTCCTTCTCTTCCGCTGTTTCAGCGACCCGAACCCGGTCGATGCAGTATGCGACAAGGTAGAGGAGCGCACGAATCCCTTCTGTGCTGCTCTTCATAGACATCAGCATGCGTCTTACATCCGGGTGTTCGATGATGCGCACCTTTTCCGCATCCGCGTCCCTCATTTTTTCGATCGGCGCGCCCTGGATGCGTTCCTTGGCGTACTGCAACGCGTGCAGGTAGGCGCTGCTACCATGACAAAGTCCCTGCATACCTGTGAAGAGCCGGGCTTCGTTCATCATCTCGAACATGATTTGCATACCCTTGTTTTCCTGGCCCATCAGGTAACCGATACATCCCCCGTTCTCACCGAAGTTGAGCGAGGAGGTGGACGATCCGTGAATGCCCATCTTGTGCTCGATCCCAACGCAGGCCACGTCGTTACCGACCAGTTCTCCGTTCTCGTCCAAGCGCAGCCTAGGCACGAGAAAAATGGAAATCCCCCTGGTGCCTTTGGGTGCTCCATCGATCTTGGCGAGCACCATATGAACGATGTTTTCGGTGAGATCGTGCATCCCGGAGGAGATGAAGGTTTTCTGACCGCTGATTTTGAAAGTCCCATCCGGCAGGCGTTCGGCCCTGGTCCTCAAAGCTCCAACGTCGCTCCCGGCGCCGGGTTCGGTAAGGCACATCGTCCCGGTCCACTCGCCTGAGAAAAGATTTTGCATGTAAAGTTCCTGAAGTTCCGGCGTCCCGAATGCCTGGAGAAGACGCGCAGACCCATGGGTCAGCCCCGGGTACATTTGGAGCGACCAGTTGGCCGCACCAAACATCTCAGTGCAGGCGGAGGTCAATACAGTCGGCAAACCCTGGCCGCCTACATCGGGCGATTCACCCATTGCCAGCCAGCCCCCTTCCTTATAAAGTCGGTATGCCTCGTGGAATGATTCCGGGACTTTGACCTTCCCTTTCTCGAAACGGCAGCCTTCCTCGTCCCCGTCTTTATTGCAAGGATAGAAAACCCGCTCTGCCAGTTTTGCCGCCTCCTCCAGCACCATATCGAATGTTTCCCGTGAGAAATCGGCATAGAGAGGCGACTTACAGAGCCCCTCCATTCGCAATTGTTCATAGAGCACAAACTTCACGTCCCTTTCATCGACAAGCAGATTCATTCTCATCTCCTTCCCGCCGGCAGCGCCGACATAGTAGATTGCTCAAGTTGTCCCCCAACCGGGCCATCGGGCGCAAGAGCGCCCATACCTCGGCCGATGCCGTTGATAAACAGATCTATCAATGGATCGGCAAGGGAAAGCAGGTTATATTTCATGCCCGTAATCACCCACGTTGAAACCACCTCATCGAGAGTTCCGAAAATAAGATGGGTAACCAGCCCTACGGAAATCTCATTTCGAAACGTCCCATCACGCCGGCCGTATTCGACGATTTCCCTGATCAAATCCAAATACTGCTGAAGTTCGCGTTTGACTTTTTCACGCATGAAACGACCGCTCTGACGCAACTCGACTTGAAAGCAGGCGGCCAGGTCAGGGTTCCGGTTGCACTCCAGCAGGTGCAGCCGCACGAGAGATTCCAGGCGAGATCGGCCATCCTCTTTTTCCATGATGGCCTTGCGCAACTTTGAGTTGATGTTCTGCATCCTCACCTCGAAAATCGAAATGAGAAGATCTTCCTTGTTCTTGAAATAGAGGTATACCGTTCCGGGCGCCACACCCGCTTCACCGGCTATTTCAGAGACTTTCGCTTTAAAAAAGCCCTCCCGGGCAAATATCTTGACGGCTGCGTCGAGAATCCTGAGGCGTTTATCGCCTGTTTTGAACCGCATGGCAGATCCCCCAAAGAATGGTCCCGGGTCAGAACGGGCCCATCAAATTTGAATGGAAGGAGTAACGAATCTTAGAGAGGCAGACGAGAAAAATAGCTACCCAAAGCGAACACGAGATAGAGAGCGAACGAGAGATGTTGTTTGGGAGGTGGACCGAGCGACCAAGGCTACATCCCAAACTGTAAAATGAATGAACCTTCATTCATTTTACAGTTTACATATACAGCCTCTTTTCACGAATTGTCAAGAAGATTTTAAGATGATTTTGTGTGGTAAATGGGGAAAAGGAGCCATGGCTATGTGATTCGCGCACAAAGGCCCTTTTGCTTGATATGAAGAACGCCGCCGTGGAAGGCGGCGGCGCCAATGGTTAGTGTCCGGATTGGCTTAGATATGACGAAAAAGGTCTTTTCCCGCCACCGTGGTGATGATCCGGGTTTCGGCGGCTGCCGTGCGAATTACGTTAAATCGGGCTAACAGTCAACCATGCTTACGCCCAGACCCGCAGTACCCATCTCCTTGAACGGCGCGGGCAAGGCTTTGCCCGTTTCCAGCATGGCCGCGATGACCCGGTCCAGGTCTTCCCAGTGTTGGGAGCTGATCTCATTTTTGGCAATCAGATACGCGTTGTAGGCTTTGAGCGCTCCAAATGCGTTCCTCTCGATGCAGGGGATTAGCACGAAACCGCCCACGGGATCGCATGACATTCCCAGATGATGCTCGAGAGCAATTGTTGCCGCGATTTCGGTAACATCGACAGATGCCCCGGTGGCGTAGGCCACCATTGCCGCCGCCATGGCCGAGGCTACGCCGATCTCACCCTGGCAGCCCACTTCGGCGCCGGCGATGCTCGCGTTATTCTTGCAAAGGAAACCGACCAACCCCGCAGCCACCAACCCCATCCGCATGGAGTCCTGCGAAAGCTTCAGGTGGTTCTTCATCACGTACGCAAGCGACGGGATGGTCCCCGCGGAACCCAGCGTGGGAGCAGTAACCGCCAGCCGGCCGGCTGCGTTGCCCTCTGAAACGGCCAGGGCGTAGCTGCTCACCTGCTGCATGAAACCGTCCCCGTCCCCGGTATTTTTGGACTGGTCGTAAATCCTCTTCGCCTTCCGGTAAAACTCGAACGGACCCGGGAGAAGACCCTCCTCCCCCAGGCCCTGCCTGACTCCATTCTCCATGGTCTTGAGCACCAGGTCGAGGTGCTCGAAAATCTGTTTCTCGTCCGTGTGCATGATGGCTTTTTCGTTTTCGAGAATCACTTCGTGAAGGTTCATCTTCTTTTCATTTATCAGCTTCTTGAATTCCGTCATGCTGCCGTATGGGTGCGCCGGTTTCCCCCGGTCCGGCGCCGGCTGCCCTTTCCACTGGAAAAAGCCTCCGCCCGGTGAATAGTATTCCCGCTCCAGGAGCGTGGAACCGTCTTTGCCGACAAGTCGCGTGATGATCGTGTTGGTGAACGGATAGCTGTGTTCAATCTTGTCCCAGATAATCGTGTCGTTTCCGAGATCGAAAGTTTTTCCGTTTATAACTGTCGTATGCCTGCGGGAGGTGTCGGCAAGCTCATCCATCAATTCGGGATCGCATGTCTCTGGTCTTTGTCCCAACAGTCCCGCGATAATTGCGCGGTCCGTACGGTGTCCCTTACCGGTTGCACTGAGGCTCCCAAAGAGGTGAACCCGGATGGACAGGGCCGACTCCACGTCATTCTTGGGTAACTGTTCGATTGTTTCACGGAAATTGCACGATATGCGCAGTGGGCCAATGGTATGAGAGCTTGACGGCCCTGGACCGATTTTGAACAAGTCCGTCAGTGAAGTTAGGATAACGCCGCGGGGTGGTCCCTGATAGCATTGTCCGTTTGGGGTCCCCGGAAAAGCCGAGGCGGGAATGCCGCGTGCCAAAACCGGCTCCCCTTTGAGCATCAGGCCAGCCGTTCCGGAGGCAACTCCGGCAAACTTCAGAAATTCACGACGGTCCATAAATTCACCTCTTTCAATATGTTTTGGTAAAATATCTAACCATTTGGTTTGCCACCTAACGAACAAGGTTCAAGAAAACCAATTCATTTTCTTCCGTTTGGCTATTGCATATGTTCAGTAAATATCTGTGCTACCCAAAAGGCGCAATCATTCGGGCTAATTTTAAGATAGACCCACCCAGCTCATTCGTGATCAGCTTCTCCATTTGGGCGCACGTATGGCTCCAGAGCCGGTCAATACCTCCATCGGAAGGTCGGTAGAAAAGCTTGAATTTTTTAGACGGCATAATCGATTCAGCCACGCAACCGGACCCGTTGGACCAAGGCAATGGTTTAGATTTGTTCGAATACAAAAAAAACAGCTTTTAGTCTTTTAGGACCGCCTCTTTCTCACTACGATGTTCGTTTAAAACGTAAGATCTGTCATCCAAGAGGGTGATTGCGAAAAGCGATGCAGTTCATAACGTGATATCTGACGTGTATACAATACATATGCTATTTTCGGCCCATACAGAGGACGTTATGAAAGGAGACGGGCTCTCCAGGGGAATTGCGTCAGTTCAATGTCAAGGCTTCGCGGTTACCAAACGGCCTGATGGCGAACGAGGTTACGCACTGTTTGAGCCTGCCCTTCTCCCATGGAGATTTAGAAGAATATGATACTTGCAATCCGGCAGGGCGGGAAAGAAGCCCTATAAGAGAACAAGATATTCCCATGATTGACGAACAAAAAAAGGAGGAAGGCAGTTGAGTTGGGGGAAGGAGTTATTATCGCGGGCGCAATGCCACTCTCCTTTAAGAGCATATTTATTTTCCTGACATCTTCAGGCCTGCCCACAACGAGTGAAACATGATGCGGTCGAAGACCCTGGTTGTGAAAGATGACCGTGATATAGCGCAGCTTCTGGCCGTCACAATGAAAAAGGCCGGATGCGTCGCGGTATCGGGAGACAGCTACGAAGAGATCAAACTGACCCGAGGCCGGCACGATGGTCTGCTTACTCTGGATCTGATGCTGCTTGGGACCGATGGTGTCGATCTCTTTGAGGAAATCGATCATATAATCGGCCTTGAGTTGGGGGCTGACGATTGCGTGTTCAAACGCTTCAAGCCTAGTGAGCTTCTTTTACGGGTGCGAGTGATTCTACGCTGCGGCGGAAATGAATACAAACCTGAGCAGCAGGTATTCAAGAGGGCTGGACTGGAAATAGATTTCGAAAGCTATCGCGTCACCCTGGACGGGCATGAGATCGTACTTACTGCCGCGGAGTTCAAATTACTTGCCGAATTGGTAAACAACCGGGGAAAAGTCCTGAGACGTGAATATTTACTTGACATGGTGTGGGGGTATAATTTCGAAGGATATGCCGGCAGCGTGGACGCCCAGATTAGCCGGCTCAGACAAAAGATGCTCTCATGCGCGGACTGGATCGAGACAGTGCGAGGTGTGGGATATCGGTTCCGGGGCTGATATGCACCTGAAATGCAGGACACTGGAATCTCGGGGTTCACAGAAGAGGACTTCCGGGAGAACAAAAAGTACGTGGAAGGCAGCTCAGGCGGTCGATTTGCGTACACATCTTTTTCGTAAGTATTAAATGCAGCCTACCCGGGAACAAGTAAAACCAGCAGAGAAAAAGACCGACAAGCTCACAAAGCTTTGGTCGATCATAGACAGCTTTGTGACAAGTAGGTTTACGGGATATCTGAAGCTTAACTTTACCCAGGGTACTCTGGTAAGCATAGTGAAAAACGAAGAGATTTTAAAAAAGTAAAAGGCAGTGGCCGGTGGCCAGCCCTTCCGGGGGAAAAAACCACGTAGGCGCTCAAATAAGCAGGTAAGTCGCTTCCACAGGTCCGGGGGGGGAATTCCGATAGATATGACGCCCAAGGATCGGATGATAAGAAAGCTTTGCACAAAAAAGGGCCAACAAATTTACTCCAAGAGAAAGTCAACGGTTGAACCGGTCTTTGGCCAGATAAAACAGGCCAGCGGCTTAAGACAATTTTCACTCCGAGGCTACGAGAACGTATCCTCCGAGTGGCTGCTGTGGTGTCTGTCTCACAATCTGCTTAAACTCTATCGGCACGGTGGCCCCTTCTAATGGACTGGGAAGCCTTTGCCGACGTGCTCCGTCAGAATCAGTACACAACTGAACCGGTCCCGGCGATTGATACCAACCTTTTGCACTCGAATGCCTATTGTTGGCTAATTCGTATTGAATCGTGCTTTGCGGGGTGAGAGATTTTCCTCAAAGCGATCACCCCAATTTTTAAAGTTATTTTAAAAGCCGTTATCCCGACAGGCTCCTAGGGAACTCGTTTTCTTGATGCTTCATGATTTTACTAAAAGGTGAAACTTTCATGATTCGATCAATCCAGGTTAAGAATAAAACAACTACTCACCAGTCCTGCATTTCGAGGTTATCGCTGATTTATCTTTGTATCTTTTCGTGAAATCCTGGCGATTCTCCGCACGACATCACAAATATTAATTATTAATTAAAACAGATAGTTAACAGAACGTAAGGCATGGCATTACCCTTGCTTTGCATTTATATGGTGGTACCTGCACAAAAAATCGTTATGCGCGCGCAATACGTTGTGGTTGCCGGCGCCGGGTCGAAAGGCGGGGAGATCGCTAAGACCTGCGCCCGGGCGGGCATTGAGGCGCCGATAACCAGTGCGGTCGAACAAGCACTCAAGAGGTAGTGAAGAACATCGCCAAGTCCGGCGGGCAAGTTAGTAGTAAAGGGAAAACTGCCGTAATGACGGGGAAGTTCGACAAGCGATGAAACAATGCAGAAAGGCGGGGAGTGTGTTATTCAAATCGGCAAGAGACCCGTCATAGTAAACCGTGAGGCCGCCGGATGCGTTATCAGCCGGACCAATATGCCATCGAATATCGAGGGGCCATGAGGCTGAGTGAAGAGGGCGTAGCAGCCCCTGAAGATATCGATAAGGGACTACGTTGGCATCGGGTCGGAAGACGGCCATTTTTGAAACGGGCAATATGATGAGATTGGATGATACATACGGGTCCATGATGGCACGCTACAAGGAAACACCTCACTTCTACCGCTTCTGTTGCTTCGCAGGAACGTCAAGGCCGGCACGCACACAATGATGACAGGACTAGAAAAGCCGGGCAGTAATCCAGCACGCAGGCATGGCAGAGCTTCATCGCGCTCACCATCTGCGTATTGTTCACAACCCTAAACTTCTGAATAAGGAGAATGTACGACTATGGCACACTACAAAGTAAACCCCAAGGACATTTTTTTCATTTTAAAGGACCAGATCGGCTACGGGAAACTTTGCGAGTTAGAACGTTACAAAGAACTCGACGAAGAAACCCTTGACATGCTTGTCAACCAAGCCATCAAGTTCGCCCATGCGGAGATAGCTCCGCTGCAGGAAATCGGCGAGAAATGGGGCGTAGTTTTTGAAAACGGAATCGTCAAGAACCCGCCCGAGTTCAAGACATCTTTTCAAGTTTGCGCCGAAAATGGTTGGGTAGCCCCGTGTGAAGACGTCGAATGGGGCGGACAGGGATTTCCGCACATGATGACCATCGTTCTCGACGATTTCTTCTATGGGGCGTGCCAGGCTTTCAATATGGCCCTGAGCCTTACCCATGGCGCTGGACACCTCATCGAAAGCTTCGGGACGGAGGAACTCAAGAATACATACCTCAGCAACATGTATAACGGCAAATGGGCCGGGACCATGGCCCTTACCGAGGCGAACGCCGGGTCCAACCTTGCCGCTCTGAAAACCATGGCTTACAGGGAGGGGGACCATTTCAAGATCAAGGGCAGCAAGACATTCATTTCCTGGGGCGACCACGATCTGACCGAAAACATCATTCACCTTGTGTTGGCCCACATCGAAGGCGCACCTGAGGGTGTCCGCGGGATTTCACTCTTTGTCGTCCCCAAGGTCAGGGTCAATCCCGATGGGTCCCTGGGACAGCCAAACGACGTGCTATGCGGTGGTGTCGAGAAAAAAATGGGTTTGCATGCCTCTCCCACCGCCCAACTCCTCTTCGGTGAAAATGACGGATGCATCGGATATCTTTGCGGCGAGGAAAACAAAGGCCTGGCCCATATGTTTCAGATGATGAACTCCTCCCGCATCAGCACGGGCACCAGCGGTATGACCATGGCGAGTTCGGCCTACCTGAACGCGTTGCAGTACACCACGGAACGCATCCAGGGCTCCGCCCTTGATAAAAAGAAGCCCGGGTATGTGCCTATTATAGACCATCCCGACGTCCGGCGCATGCTGCTCTGGATGAAGGCCATGGTGGACGGCATGCGCTCCCTGCTCTATACAGGCGCATATTGGATCGAGCTTTCCGAAGGGCTTACCGACGCTGACGAAAAGACGCATTACCGCAATCTCGTTGAATTCTTCACCCCTATAGCCAAGGCTTACTGCTCGGATATGGGCTTCCGCGTGTGCGAGACAGCCATACAGTGCCTTGGTGGATATGGCTATTGCGCCGATTATCCCCTGGAACAGTACCTAAGAGATTCAAAAATCATGTCCCTGTATGAGGGAACAAACGGCATCCAGGCCATGGACCTCATGGGACGCAAAATGACGATGAACGGCGGAGCTTCGTTTAACGCGTTCAAAATTGAGATTGAAAAATTCTGCCAGCAAAATCGTGAACATGCCGGATTGGGAGACAGGGTCCGAGCGCTTTCGGGAGTTGCCACCCGCCTCTGGGAAGCCGCTGCGGAAATGTCCAAAAGGCAGGCTACCGATCCTATGCACTGGGCATCCTACGCTTATCCGGCCCTGATTGCGTTTAGCGAAGTGACCATCGCCTGGAGGCTTCTCGATCTGGCGATTATCGCTTACGCACCCCCCCAGAAGCAGGGAGAGGAAAACGATTTCTACAAAGGGAAAGTGTTACAGGCTACCTACTTCGTAGACATGACACTGCCCCATACTCTTGCGACCATCGAGTCATGCCTGCGGCATGGACGGGAAGTCCTTGAGATACCCGACAACGCTTTCTAGTTTTGTCTCCATCCGGAAAGACCGGATAAGAGATTACAGCAGTTGCCGATCCGGGGAAGGAGGCATTTTTCGTCCCCGGATCGGGTCGCGGGCAATGCTGTTAACTTGAGGCGGTTCATTTTTTTTTGTGGGTAGGGCTTTCAAGCCTGCCCCGCACATGTGATTTGCTTTGTTGTAGGGTAGGAAGCAGGCTTCGCCAGGCTTATCCTGCCTCCCCTCGTCGATTCCGGACATGAAGTTTTCCCTCATCCGGCTCTGTTTTGTCCATTCACTATGCACCCTTCACAGGTCTAAGCCGCGACGGCCCGAAGAGCTCCGCCTTTATTCAAAGGGAAATAACCCAGAACTTGTCACACCTACGCAAGGTCCTCGATGAGATCAAGTAAGGCAGGACCAGGGGCTACCACCTTTCTTCGGCAGATGTGGAGATTGTAAGGATGTCAAGGAATCATATCAGTGAGTACAAACAAAAACTCGTGTTTGCTGAAGAAGCAGTAAGAGTGGTTATTCCGGGGATTGGGCGCCATACGGCCATTTCGCCTTGGCTCCCCAACGCCTCGACGAGGCCCTTTCGAAAAGAAAAGCCGAGCTTCGTGATGTGAAGGTGAGGGGCTCTTGCCCGTTGCCTCCTGTGTACCTTCCTGCCCTTCCACAGCTCCGCTATCCTCCTGCTTGCGACATCGCAGGCAAAACTGCATAGCTTTCTCGACATGTAGATCTTTCTATACATACAGTAATAACCCCAGGTAATATCAAGTAATTATGGGGTAACGCGCTGAAATTGGGTAGTGTTTTCTATGCGTATGATAATCATTCCTCAAGGCAAATGCGCCAGGCGCAAAGGCCCACGGAAGTAGGTGCAGCGCCATTTGAGGCATATGGGCGTCAGTATGTGAAAATCTGGCAAAGTTATTGCTTCCATATAATCGGTTGTCCCGGAGAAAAACATTAAAGAATGTGCCGGTATTAATGTGGTAGGTGCAGAAGAAATCGTTATGCGCGCGCAATACGTTGTGGTTGCCGGCGCCGGGTCGAAAGGCGGGGAGATCGCTAAGACCTGTGCCCGGGCGGGCATTGAGGCGCCGATACCCAGTGCGGTCGAACAAGCACTCGAGAGGGAGTGAAGAACATCGCCAAGTCTGGCGGACAAGTTTGATGTAGAGGGAAAACTGACGTTATAACGGGGAAGTTCGACTAGCGATGAAACAATGCAGAAAGGCGGGGAGTTCGTTATTCAAATTGGCAAGAGACCCATCATGGTAAACAGTGAAGGCCGCCGGATGCGTTATCAGCCGGACCAACATGCCATCGAATTTCGAGGCTATGAGGCTGATTGAAGAGGGCGTAGCAGCGCCTGGAGATATCGATAAGGGACTGCGTTGGCATCGGGCCGGAAAACGGGCATTTTTGAAACGGGCGATATGGTGGGATTGGATGATACATACGGGTCCATGATGGCATGCTACAAGGAAACACCTCACTTCTACCGCTTCTGTTGCTTCGCAGGAAAGTCAAAACCGGCACGCACACAATGAAGACGGGACTAGAAAAGCCGGGCAGTAATCCAGCACGCAGGCATGACAGAGCTTCATCGCGCTCACCATCTGCGTATTGTTCACAACCCCAAACTTCTGAATAAGGAGAATGTACGACTATGGCAGCCTACAAAGTAAACCCCAAAGACATTTTTTTCATTTTAAAGGAACAGATCGGCTACGGGAAACTTTGCGAGTTCGAGCGTTACAAAGAACTCGACGAAGAAACCCTTGACATGCTGGTCAACCAGGCCATCAAGTTCGCCCATGCGGAGATTGCTCCTCTGTTTGATATCGGCGAGAAATGGGGCGTCGTTTTTGAAAACGGAATCGTCAAGAACCCGCCCGAGTTCAAGAAATCTTTTCAAGTTGTCGCCGAAAATGGTTGGATAGCGCCGTGTGAGGACCCCGAATGGGGCGGACAGGGATTTCCGCGCATGATGACCATCATTCTCAACGATTTCTTCTATGGGGCGTGCCAGGCTTTCAATATGGCCCCGAGCCTTACCCATGGCGCTGGACACCTCATCGAAAGCTTCGGGACGGAAGAACTCAAGAATACATACCTCAGCAACATGTATAACGGCAAATGGGCCGGGACCATGGCCCTTACCGAGGCGAACGCCGGGTCCAACCTTGCCGCTCTGAAAACCATGGCTTACAGGGAAGGCGACCATTTCAAGATCAAGGGCAGCAAGACATTCATTTCCTGGGGCGACCACGATCTGACCGAAAACATCATTCACCTCGTGTTGGCCCACATAGAAGGCGCACCTGAGGGTGTCCGCGGGATTTCACTCTTTGTCGTCCCCAAGATCAGGGTCAATCCCGATGGGTCCCTGGGACAGCCAAACGACGTACTATGCGGTGGCGTCGAGAAAAAAATGGGTTTGCATGCCTCTCCCACCGCCCAGCTCCTCTTCGGTGAAAATGACGGATGCATCGGATATCTTTGCGGCGAGGAAAACAAAGGCCTGGCCCATATGTTCCAGATGATGAACTCCGCCCGCATCGGCACAGGCACCAGCGGCATGACCATGGCGAGTTCGGCCTACCTGAACGCGCTGCAGTACACCAAGGAACGCATCCAGGGCTCCGCCCTTGATAAAAAGAAGCCCGGGTATGTGCCTATTATAGACCATCCCGACGTCCGGCGCATGCTGCTCTGGATGAAGGGCATGGTGGACGGCATGCGCTCCCTGCTCTATACAGGCGCCTATTGGATCGAGCTTTCCGAAGGGCTTCCCGACGGTGACGAAAAGACGCATTACCGCAATCTCGTTGAATTCTTCACCCCTATAGCCAAGGCTTACTGCTCCGATATGGGCTTCCGCGTGTGCGAGACAGCCGTACAGTGCCTTGGTGGATATGGCTATTGCGCCGATTATCCGCTGGAACAGTACCTCAGAGATTCAAAAATCATGTCCCTGTATGAGGGAACAAACGGCGTCCAGGCCATGGACCTCATGGGACGCAAAATGACGATGAACGGCGGAGCTGCGTTTAACGCATTCAAAATTGAGATTGAAAAATTCTGCCAGCAAAATCGTGAACATGCCGGATTGGGAGACAGGGTCCGAGCGCTTTCGGGAGTTGCCACCCGCCTGTGGGAAGCTGCCGCAGAAATGTCCAAAAGGATGGCTACCGATCCTATGCACTGGGCCTCTTACACTTATCCGGCCCTGCTGGCGTTCAGCGAAGTGACCATGGCCTGGAGGCTTCTCGATCTGGCGATTATCGCTTACGCACGCTCTCAGAAGCCGGGAGAGGAAAATGATTTCTACAAAGGGAAAGTGTTACAGGCTACCTACTTCGTAGACATGACACTGCCCCATACTCTTGCGACCATCGAGTCATGCCTGCGGCATGGACGGGAAGTCCTCGAGATACCCGACAACGCTTTCTAGTTTTGTCTCCATCCGGAAAGACCGGATAAGAGATTACAGCAGTTGCCGATCCGGGGAAGGAGGCATTTTTCGTCCCCGGATCGGGTCGCGGGCAATGCTGTTAACTTGAGGCGGTTCATTTTTTTTTGTGGGGCGGGCTTTCAAGCCTGCCCCTCACATTGGATTCAGTTTTTTTCAAGTCCAACAGCACACGGTAGGGGGCAGGATCTCGACACTGCGCATGGGGCGCAATCCTGTTTCCAAGCCCGTAAAGGCCGAGAGCACACTTTCAGGGTGGGAACCGGCTTCGGGGGTGGCGTAACGGTGGCCACGATCAAGCCGTGCCCACCCTGCCGGCGTTGGCTGTTTGTAATCACAATATTTCACAGAATTTGTCGTATGGACTAATGAGGGTGATGAATTATGGGAAGAGAACTTAAAGAGGTTGTAGTTATCGATGCGCTTCGAACCCCATTTGGCAAGGCCGGGGAAAAGGGCATGTTTTGGAAAACTCGCGCAGAGGACCTCTGTGTACCCCTGCTCAAGGCCCTTATCGCCCGAAACCCGGCGGTAGAGCCAACCATGGTTGAAGATATAATCTGGGGTGTTACCAACCAGATGAAAGAGCAGGGCGGGACCTTGGGGCGGATGCTCCCAATGCTGGCGGACTGGGGATGGTCAGTGCCGGGCTGTTCGGTCGACCGGATGTGCGCAGGCGGTTTGACGGCGGTTAATTTCGGTGTAAATTTCATTGCAGCAGGGGCAGCCGACTGTGTTGTCGCAGGCGGCGTCGAGCACATGGGGCACTTGCCCATGGGCTTTATGAGAGACCCGCATCCGCGCTCGATAGAGGTCATGGGCGACGAATCGGCTTTTAGCATGGGAATGACGGCGGAAAATATTCATGACCGCTTTCCGGAGCTCACCAAGGAAATGGCGGATCTCTATTCGCTTGCGTGCCAGAAGAGAGCCGACCAAGCCATCAAGGCAGGCAAGATGAAGGATATGATTATACCCATCGAGATCGAGCTTGCCGACGGCACAAAAAAAATGGCCGATAAAGACGAGCAACCGAGGCCCGGAACTACCATGGAAGGGCTGGCAACCCTTAAGACGCCTTTTAGAGAAAACGGGCGGGTAACCCCGGGGAATGCCTCAGGGCTGAATGACGGCGCCGCCGGAGTACTGCTCATGAGCGAGGACAAAGCCAAGGAACTTGGGCTGACCCCTAAAATGAGATGGGTGAGCAGCGCTGTGGCAGGAGTCGATCCAAGGGTTATGGGAACCGCCCCGGTGCCGGCGTGCAAAAAGGCGCTCGCAAAAGCAGGATTGAAAGTAGAAGATATCGGTGTAATCGAGCTGAACGAAGCGTTTGCGGTCCAGGCCCTTCACAACCTGGTCAACCTTGGGCTTAAACCCGATGACCCGCGAGTCAACATGTGGGGTGGATCGATCGCCTTTGGGCACCCGCTTGCCTCGTCGGGACCGCGCCTCGTGGCTTTCTTGCAGGGACTCTTCAAGGAAAACCCCGGAGCGCGATATGGGCTGAGTGCCATGTGTGTCGGCAGAGGCCAGGGATATGCGATGATTTGGGAAAACCTGCAGTGGAAATGAGTCTAAAGGATTGAGTTAAGCATCCATTATCGGTTTCAGTACGGAAAGGTTTTTTCCGCCCCCGGACCTGGTCCGGGGCTGGCTCCGGCGGCACTCTTCATGAGTCCACCGGAGTCCGTAGCTATTTGGCGATCGTTGAAGCAGAGGGCTATCTATACCAATCTCAAGCGTCTAGATCAATCGGAGGAACAAAGACATGAGCTACGAAAACTTAATTCTGGAAGAAAAAGACTATATTGCGACCATCACACTAAACCATCCTCCGGCAAATACCTGGAACCTGGCTATGATGCAGGAATTCGGCAAATGTTTGGACCAGGTGGTGGCGAATGACCAAGTTCGTGTCGTTATCATCACCGGGGGGGGCACAATGTTCTCAGGCGGATTCGATGTCAAGGATGCCGCCAACGCCGGCAAAACCAGCCCGCTGGGACGAGAGACATGGATGCGAGTCGATCGTTTTCCAAAACCGGTAATTGCGGCTGTCAACGGTTTCGCTCTGGGCGGAGGGTTGGAGTTGGCAATGTCGTGTCATTTCATAATTATGAGCAACGGCCCCAAAACCAAGGTAGGACTAACCGAACTCAACCTGGGAATCATTCCCGGGTGGGGTGGAACTCAGCGGCTGCCTCGGCTGGTGGGGAGGTCGAAGGCCCTCGACATGATTTTTTTCAGCAAGATGCTCTCACCCGAAGAGGCCCTTGAGGCCGGTCTGGTGAACAAGTTATCGGCCCCGGAAACTTTGATGCAAGACGCTCTGGCATTTGCAGGCGCGATTGCCAAACGGCCTCCGATCGCTGTTCGCTGCGTTCTCAATGCGATGTCGACAGGAATGTACGAAGGGTTGGATGCAGGATTGAAGAAGGAAGCCGAAGGAAGTGGGATCGTCCGCGAAACGGAAGATCGTTTGGAGGGGTTTGCCGCCTTCCTGGAAAAGCGACCGCCTGTTTTCAAGGGGAAATAACCCTTTGCCAAGCCGAACTTCTTAGACCATGAAAGGTCCTTAATAAATATAGCTCACCCGGATTTTAGGGAGGGACTCATAAGAGATGCTGAATAGCAGAAAATATGGCCCGGACGAATAAGATGCAATAGCCGGATCAGTTTTTGCTATTGGCCATTACGTAAAATTTAAAAGAGTTGGAAGGTAGACGCAACTTCGCGCCCACCTTCGATTCCTGTCCTGAGAACCACTGCATCGGGCTCAGGACTGTGCAGCCCGCCCGGGCTTTTTATCTGCCCTGACGGGCTTTCCAATAACCAGGCAAGCTGCCGCGGCCATTACCGGCAGCGTGCTTGATAAAAGCGGCGCTTCCCGGCATGAGGAAGTTGATATCACCGCCAACCAAAGCCATACCGTGATTGACGGTTCATCCGCCAAATGAGTACTTGCTGCACCAGGAGGGAAATTATCCTTCCACGCATTCGTGCCGGGCCGTAACGAAATACCGGTCGCCTATCGAGTCACAACGAGCAGGGAGATGTTTGTGCATGAAACCTACAAGCGCCGCAGTAGAAGACCGCGCTGCCACCGGGATGGATCTCATTTCCCCGAAAATGACGAAAAATTCATATGTATCAGCCTTTCCTTGAAGGACAACAGATTTACCGTGTAATTACGGCCAGTTAGATTGACACTGCCGCCTAACAGGCCAGCATCTATAGGCTGCAAAAAAGCACACAGCAGAATCTGGAACATACACCTTTTCTTATAGGAGTTTGCAGCGATGACAAGAAATTACGTCAGTGAGTACAAACAAAAACTTGTGTCTGCTGAAGAAGCAGTAAAAGTGGTTGTCTCAGGGGATTGGGTGGCATACAGCCATTTTGCCATGGCTCCCCGGCGCCTCGACGAAGCCCTTGCGAAAAGAAAAGACGAGCTTCTCGATGTGAAGGTAAGGGCCTGCTGCCCGCTCTATACAGTGGCGGTCGCAACCGTTGATCCCAAATATGAGCACTTCATATATCACAGCGCATTTCTCAGTCCTTTCGACAGGCATCTGGGTGACCGGTGCCATTACCTTCCCGGGACGTACCACGATTCTTCCGTCGTCATTCGTTTAGGGCATGCAACGCAGCCCACTGTAATGTTTTTGAAGGCTGCCCCCATGGATGACCATGGCTTCTTTAACTTCGGCACTTCCTGCTCATATCACCGGGCTTTAGCCGACGCGGCAGGCCGTATAGTAGTGGAAGTGAATGATAAAGCGCCGACCTGCCTGGGAGGAGAGCAGGAAAGTGTCCACATATCGGAAGTCACCCACGTGGTGGAAACGGACAATTACGACATGCCGGTTCTACCGGGTGATATACCCGCGACCGACGATCAGAAAAGAATAGCCTCATACATTGTGGAGGAACTGGAAGACGGCTGCACACTCCAGTTGGGAATCGGGGGACTGGCGAATACCATAGGCAAGCTCCTGGCGGAATCCGATCTCAAAGATTTCGGCGTCCATAGCGAAATGATGTGCGACGCCTTCCTAGATCTCTATGAGAAGGGAAAAATCACCGGGGCCCGCAAGACGAGGGACAAATACAAGATGGTCTATACCTTTGCCATGGGTTCCCAGCGTCTTTATGATTTTCTGGACCGTAATCCTGCATGCGCCATTTTTCCGGCGGACATTTGCAACGACCCTGAGATAATCGGTCACAATTATAAACAGGTGTCAATCAACAACGCACTAATGGTCGACCTTTACGGACAGGTAAGCTCAGAATCGGCCGACTTTCTACAGATCTCCGGAGCAGGCGGCCAAGCGGATTTCACAAGTGGAACATGGCGGTCAAAGGGGGGCAAGTCCTTTATTTGCCTGCCATCCACGAACAAGTTGAAAGATGGGCGCACGATATCAAGGATTGTTCCATTTCTGAGCCCGGGGACCATCCATTCAATGACCAGATCAATGGCCATGTTCATCGTTACCGAATACGGCAAAATGGATCTTTTGGGAAAGACTACCTGGCAGCGTGCGGAAGGGCTGATAAATATAGCCCACCCGGACTTCAGGGATGGACTCATAAAAGATGCTGAAAAGCAGAAAATATGGACGAGGACGAATAAGAAGCAATAGCCGGCTTCAGTTTTTACTATTGGCGATGACGTAAATTTAAGAGAGTTGCAGGGCGGGCACAGCCTCGTGCCCGCCCGCCTGTTCATGCCCGGAGGGCCACTGTGTCCGGGGCCTGGAGCGTGGAGGCCTCCTGATAACTACGCAAGTTGATACAGCAATTATCAGAACAGTACCGGAAATGTTAAAAGCATAGTCGAGGCTTCTGGCTTCTACCGCTTCTGTTGCACTGCAGGAAGATCAAAGCCGGCATGAATACAATGGAGACGTGACGAGAAAAACCGGGCAGTAACCCAGCACGCAGGCATGGCAGAGCTATATGGCGTTCGCCGTCTGCGTATTGTTCACAACCCTAAACTTCTGAATAAGGAGAACATAAAACTATGGCATCTTACAAAGTAAACCCCAAAGACATTTTTTTCATTTTAAAGGACCAAATCGGCTACGGGAAGCTTTGCGAGTTCGAGCGTTACAAGGAACTCGACGAAGAAACCCTTGACATGCTGGTCAACCAGGCCATTAAGTTCGCCCATGCGGAGATTGCTCCTCTGTTTGATATCGGCGAGAAATGGGGCGTCATTTTTGAAAACGGAATCGTCAAGAACCCGCCCGAGTTCAAGAAATCTTTTCAGGTTTTCGCCGAAAATGGTTGGATAGCGCCGTGTGAGGACATCGAATGGGGCGGCCAGGGATTTCCGCGCATGATGACCATCGTTCTCAACGATTTGTTCTCTGGGGCGTGCCAGGCTTTCAATATGGCCCCGGGCCTTACCCATGGCGCAGGACACCTCATCGAAACCTTCGGGACGGAGGAACTCAAGAATACATACCTCAGCAACATGTATACCGGCAAATGGGCTGGGACCATGGCCCTTACCGAGGCGAACGCCGGATCCAACCTTGCCGCTCTAAAGACCATGGCTTACAGGGAAGGCGACCATTTCAAGATCAAGGGCAGCAAGACATTCATTTCCTGGGGCGACCACGATCTGACCGAAAACATCATTCACCTTGCGTTGGCCCGCATCGAGGGAGCACCTGAGGGGGTTCGGGGGATTTCACTTTTTATCATCCCCAAGGTCAGGGTCAATCCCGATGGGTCCCTGGGACAGCCAAACGACGTGCTATGCGGTGGTGTCGAGAAAAAAATGGGTTTGCATGCCTCTCCCACCGCCCAGCTCCTCTTCGGTGAAAATGACGGATGCATCGGATATCTTTGCGGCCAGGAAAACCAAGGTCTGGCCCACATGTTTCAGATGATGAACGGCGCCCGCATCGGCACGGGCATCAGCGGTATGACCCTGGCCAGCACGGCCTACCTGAACGCGTTGCAGTACACCAAGGAACGCATCCAGGGCTCCGCCCTTGATAAAAAGAAGCCCGGTTACGTGCCTATTATCGACCATCCCGACGTCCGGCGCATGCTGCTCTGGATGAAGGCCATGGTAGACGGCATGCGCTCCCTGCTCTATACCGGCGCATATTGGATCGAGCTTTCCGAAGGGCTTCCCGACGGTGACGAAAAGACGCATTACAACAATCTCGTCGAATTCTTCACCCCTATAGCCAAGGCTTACTGCTCCGATATGGGCTTCCGCGTGTGCGAGACAGCCATACAGTGCCTTGGTGGATATGGCTATTGCGCCGATTATCCCCTGGAACAGTACCTCAGAGATTCAAAAATCATGTCTCTGTATGAGGGAACAAACGGTGTCCAGGCCATGGACCTCATGGGACGCAAAATGACGATGAATCGCGGAGCTGCGTTTAACGCATTCAAAATTGAGATCGAAAAATTCTGCCAGCAAAATCGTGAACATGCCGGATTGGGAGACAGGGTCCGAGCGCTTTCGGGAGTTGCCACCCGCCTGTGGGAAGCCGCCGCGGAAATGACCAAAAGGATGGCTACCGATACTATGCACTGGGCCTCCTACACTTATCCGGCCCTGATTGCGTTCAGCGAAGTGACTATGGCCTGGAGGCTTCTCGATCTGGCGATTATCGCTTATGCACGCTCTCAGAAGCCGGGAGAGGAAAATGATTTCTACAAAGGGAAAGTGTTACAGGCTACCTACTTCGTAGACATGACACTGCCCCATACTCTTGCGACCCTCGAGTCGTGCCTGCGGCATGGACGGGAAGTCCTCGAGATACCCGACAACGCTTTCTAGTTTTGTCTCCATCCGGAAAGACCGGATAAGAGATTACAGCAGTTGCCGATCCGGGGAAGGAGGCATTTTTCGTCCCCGGATCGGTTCGCGGGCAATGCTGTTAACTTGAGGCGGTTCAATTTTTTGTGGGGCGGGCTTTCCAGCCTGCCCCACACATCTGATTTGCTTTGTTCTTAAGTCAACAGCACAGGGTACGGGGCCGGACCTCGACACTCCGCATGGGGCGCGAACCTGCTCCCAAGCCCCATCAAGACCTAAAGGACGCTTTCCGGGTGTTGCAGGGTGGGCGCCAAACTTGGCGCCCACCCGCGTATTCCTGAATTACCAGAACCATACCTGAAATGCAGAAAACATAGTCAAGGCTCGCGGGCAGCGTGCTCGATAAAAGCGCCGCTTCCCGGCATAAGGAAGCTGATCCAACCTCCAACGAAAACCCCATGCCGTAATTGACGGTACATCCGCCAAATGAGCTCCAAGCGCCGCCCTGGAAGACGGCGCTACCACCGGCATGGATCTCATTTCGCCAAAAATGACGAAAAATTCATATTCCTCCACCCCTCATTGAAGGAGAACAAATTTACCGTGCCGATACGGCTAGTTAGATTGACAATGTGGCCTTAACAGGCTAGCATCGACGGGCGGCAAAAAGCGTGCAGCAGTATCTGGAACGTACACCCCTTTCTTAGAGGAGCTTGCAGCGATGACGAGAAATTATGTAAGCGAGTACAGACAGAAACTTGTGTCTGCTGAAGAAGCAGTAAAAGTGGTTGATTCCGGGGATTGGGTGGCATACGGCCATTTCGCCATGGCTCCCCGGCGCCTCGACGAGGCGCTTGCGAAAAGAAAAGACGAGCTTCTCGATGTCAAGATAAGGGCCGTCTGCCCGCTCCAAACAGTTGAGGTCGCAAAAGTAGACCCTAAATATGAGCACTTCATATATCACAGCGGATTTCTCAGTCCTTACGACAGAAGCCTGGGCGACCGCTGCATGCACCTCCCCGGCACTTACTGGAAAGCTCCGGCAACCGTTCGTTTAGGGCATGCACCCCATCCCCGGGTACTTTTTCTTAAGACTCCCCCCATGGATAACAAAGGCCACTTTAACTTCGGTACTTCCTCTTCCTATCACCGGGCCCTGTGCGACGTGGCAGACCTTATTGTGGTGGAAGTAAACAATAAGACGCCGGTCTGCATGGGAGGAGAGCAGGAAAGTGTCCACATATCGGAAGTCACCCATGTCATTGAAACGGATAATTACGACATGCCCGTTCTACCGGGTGATATACCCGCAACCGACGTTCAAAAAAGCATAGCCGCACACATTGTGGAGGAACTGGAAGACGGCTGCACACTCCAATTGGGAATCGGGGGACTGTCTAATAACATTGGCAAGCTCCTGGCAGAATCCGATCTCAAAGATTTCGGCGTCCATAGCGAAATGATGTGTGACGCCTTCGTCGATCTCTATGAAAAGGGGAAAATCACCGGAGCCTGCAAGACGAGGCACAAATACAAGATGGTCTACACCTTTGCCCTTGGTTCCCAACGTCTTTATGATTTTCTGGACCACAATCCTACATGCGCCATTTATCCGGTAGACATTTGCAACAATCCTGACCTGATCGGTCAAAATTATAAACAGGTTGCAATCAACAATGCACTAATGGTCGACCTTTACGGGCAGGTATGCTCCGAAGCGGCCGACTTTCACCAGATCTCCGGAACAGGCGGCCAGGCGGATTTCACAAATGGAGCATGGTTGTCGAAGGGGGGCAAAGCCTTTATTTGCCTGCCATCCACGAACCATTTGAAGGATGGGCGCACGGTATCAAGGATTGTTCCATTTATAACCCCGGGGACTGTTGTTACAATGGCCAGATCGGTACCCATGTTCATCGTTACCGAATACGGCAAAGCGAATCTTTTGGGAAAGTCTACCTGGCAGCGTGCAGAAATGCTGATAAATATAGCTCACCCTGACTTTAGGGATGGACTCATAAAAGATGCTGAAAAGCAGAAAATATGGACCCGGACGAATAAGAAATAATAGCCGGCTTTAATAATTGCTATTGTCGATGACGTAAATAAGTGAGTTGCAGGGTGGGCGCAACCTCTCGCCCACCCGCCTATTCCCGTCCTGAGGACCACTGCGCCGGGCCCAGGAGGGTGTGGAGGCCGCGTGGCTTTTCACCTGCATTGAAGGGCCTCCTGATAACCACGGATATAGCAAGTACCAGAACCGTACCGGAAATGTAGAGAGCATAGTCGAGGCTTCCGGCAGCGTCGGTGATAAAGGCGCCGATTTACGGCGTAAGGCAGCTCCAAGCGCCGCCATATAAGGCTTGGCTACAGCAGCATGGATCTCATTTGCCCAAAAATGACGAAAAGTTCGCATGTCTCCACCTCTTCTTGTTAGAGAACAAATTTACTTGCCGATACGGCCAGTTAGATTGATAATGCCGCCTTAACAGGCTGGCATCCATGGGCGGCAAAAGGCACGCAGCAGCATCTGGATACGTACACCTTTCTTAGAGGAGCTTGCAACGATGACGAGAAACTATGTAAGCGAGTACAAACAGAAACTTGTGTCTGCTGAAGAAGCGGTAAGAGTGGTTGATTCCGGGGATTGGGTGGCATACAGCCAATTCGCCATGGCGCCCCGGCGCCTCGACGAGGCGCTTGCTAAAAGAAAAGACGAGCTTCTCGACGTAAAGATAAGTGCCGTCTGCCCGCTCCAACTAGTGGAAGTCGCAAAAGTAGACCCAAAGTATGAGCACTTCATATATCACAGCGGATTTCTAAGTCCTTACGACAGATACCTGGGTGAGCGATGCATGCACATGCCCGGGGTATTCTGGACTGCTCCGGCCGTCGTTCGTTCAGGGCATTCGACACATCCCAGGGTATTTTTTCTGAAGACTCCCCCCATGGATAACCATGGCTACTTTAATTTCGGCGCTACTGCTTCCTTTCAACGGGCCCTGTGCGACGTGGCAGACCATATTGTGGTGGAAGTGAACAATAAGGCGCCGGTCTGTCTGGGAGGAGAGCAGGAATGTGTCCACATATCGGAAGTCACCCATGTCGTGGAAACGGATAATTACGACATGCCCGTTTTACCCGCTGATACATCCGCAACCGACGTGGAAAGAAGAATAGCCCTACACATTGTAGAGGAACTGGAAAACGGCTGCACACTCCAGTTGGGGATCGGGGGAGTGGCTAATAACGTTGGCAAGGTCCTGGCCGGGTCCGATCTCAAAGATCTTGGGGTCCATAGTGAAATGATGTGTGACGCCTTCCTGGATCTCTATGAAAAGGGGAAAATCACCGGAGCCTGCAAGACAAGGCACAAATACAAGATGGTCTATACCTTTGCCCTTGGTTCCCAACGTCTTTACGATTTTATCGACCATAATCCTACATGCGCTATTTATGCGGTCGACATTTCCAACAGCCCCGAAGCAATCGGCCAAAATTATAAACAGGTTGCAATCAACAATGCAATCATGGTCGACATTTACGGGCAGGTATCCTCTGAATCGGCCGACTTTCGACAGATCTCCGGAACAGGCGGCCAGATGGATTTCACAATTGGAGCGTATTTGTCGAAGGGGGGCAAATCCTTTATTTGCATGCCAGCCACGAACACGTTGAAAAATGGGCGCACGGTTTCAAGGATTGTTCCATTTATACCAGCGGGGGACATAGTTACACTGCCTAGAACGATACCCATGTTCATCGTTACCGAATACGGCAAAGCGAATCTTTTGGGAAAATCCACCTGGCAGCGCGCGGAATTGCTGATAAATATAGCTCACCCGGACTTCAGGGACGGACTCATAAGAGATGCTGAAAAACAGAAAATATGGACAAGAACGAATAAGATGCAATAGCCGGGTTCAGCAACGGTAAATTTGTTTTCCTTCGAGGGCGGGCGCAGCCGTGGAAGGCGGCGCCTGCCCCGAGGAGACGCACAGTCTATTGCAGAAGAGTTCAATCGATGTTGTATTTTTTCATCTTCTGGTACAAGCCGGTCCGGTGAATTCCTAGAATCTGAGCGGTCTTGGCCCTGTTGTTGCCGGTCTTTTGCAGGGTTTCGACAATTGCGCGCCGCTCGGTCTCCTCCAACAAGCCCTTTAACGAGGATATCGGCTCTTCCATCTGCCTTGGAGGGCAACTGGCTGGAAAGCGCACCGCCATGGGCAGGTCTTCAGGTTGAATGACGTCGCCCCCCGACAGTATCATGGCGCGCTCGGCAATATTACTCAGCTCACGAATGTTGCCCGGCCAGGCATAGTTTTTCAGCAACTCAGCCGCTTCAGGCGCCACGGTGAGGACGCTGCGGCTGTTGTCACGGCTCAATTTCTTCGAGGAAATGATCGAACATCAGAGGGACGTCCTCTTTTAATTCACGCAATGCGGGCAATTTAATATTGATAACATTGATCCTGTAGTAAAGATCGAGGCGAAACCCTCCAGTGCGTATCATTTTTTCCAAGTCGCGATTGGTGGCGCAGATGAGTCTAAAATCTACACTGCGAGGTCTGCTGCTGCCTATCCTGTCAATTTCCTTTTCCTGGAGAACGCGCATCAGCTTGACTTGCATATTGTGGGGCATCTCACCGATTTCGTCGAGGAATATGGTGCCCTTGTCGGCAAGTTCAAATTTTCCGAGCTTGCCTGTTTTGCGCGCGCCGGTAAACGAGCCCCCTTCATACCCGAACAATTCGGCTTCGAATAGGTCCGCGGGGATGGAAGAGCAATTGACTTTTATAAAGCTGCCGTGCCTGCGCCGGCTGGCCTGATGAATTGCATGGGCAAACAGTTCCTTTCCAGTCCCGGATTCCCCCGTAATCACCACAGGCGAATCGGCTTCGGCCGCCTGCCGGGCCAAATCTATCGTCTGTTTGATTAAATCCGACTCGCCGACTATTGTGTCGAAACTGTACCGGACCCCACGCCTGTGATTTAATTCTTCTTTGTAATAATCAAGGTGATTTTCCAGCGTATCGATGCGACCGTAAAGTTCCTTGAGCTTCCTCGGCGTCCAGAACATCAGCTTTCCGAACGCTCCGATGACACGGCCGTCCCTGATTAACGGGACACGAGCAATCACCCGCTGACGGTCTTTTAGCACCATTGACCTGCCTATTTCGGCCTTACCCGTCTTGAGTATTCCCAGGAGCTTGCTTTGAGGGCTCACTTCACTGATATGGCGGCCAACCGCATCGCGGGGCGGAACCGGATATACACCTTCGGTGGAACTGCTCATAAACCGAACGATGCCGTCGGCATCAATTAGTATCAGACTTTCATAAGGGTTATCCAAAAGAGTTAGCAGGAGTCCAAGGGGTATGTTGTGCAAAATATCCTCTTCTCTTAGTCCTTCATGCCAGTAATCCATTATTTCCAAGTCTTTCCGCTCCTTATAGATTAACAGAGCAACAGCCCAAAAAGGCCGTTTGCCGCACCGCCATTGCAACGCAGCCAGGAATTCATAGTTTTCATACGAAGTTGCGCTCAAGACCAGGCGGGGACTTTTTTGACAAAGAAAAGCCCCGCCCCTGCGGCGCTGTAGCCCGGCTCTTTAGGGGAGGGCCTTATGTCCTCCAGGAGCACCTGCTTTGAGCGCTACTACGCAACACACATTGCCGGGCATTCAGCTTTCCCGGGTCCAGGCCTTCTTGGGCTGGTGAATTTTTTATCATACCAGAGAAAATCGCTCAAGTTCAAAAGAATCGCAAACCATAAGGAGATCCTCCGCAGAGGCCGGTCATGGACAGATCATGGAGAGCAGACGGCAAGCTGGTTTATATTAGAGTGGATACGCGATGGTTCGATCACAGCAGAATGGCGTACTTGAACCAGAGAGTTTAACAACACGCCTCCATGAGGAGCTTAAATCAGTCCGCTCTTCTCATGGAGGCAGGATGGACGGGAGGGCTACACCGGGGCGAGACAGCTCAGAGAACTCTAAGAGCGGCAATCGGTGATACTGGCCTTACACGCGGGACAATACCCGTGAAGGACCACCTGCTGCCGCAGTACGTGGAATCCGTTTTGCTCGGGAACCGATATTTTGGGCTCTCCAACAATACTGTCAGCATCCTGGATCGATTGACATTCCAGGCAGACCATGTGGTGGTGAGGGCCGGTTAGCGCGTCGTACCGGGCAACTTCGGTTATGGGGCTCACCTTCTGAATCAGGCCGACCTCGTAGAACTTCTCGAGCGTCTTGTAGACGGTTCCCAGAGAAATCATAGGGAAGCGCTTCTTGACCTGCTGATAAATAGCTTCAGCGCTCGGATGTTCTTTGGTAAAATAGAGGGCCTGATAGATGGCCAGCCGCTGATAGGTTACCTGAAGGCCGTGTTCTCTCAGAGTTGCAATGAAATCCTTATCATTTTTCACCTCCATGATCTCTTTCCCCCTTGTTTTTGGAGCACGAATGGGAGTAGCAATAGACGAACCTTAACTGCTACTATATGTAAACTCAAATTTGCGCAAGTAAAATCCACTAATAATATGTATTTCTAAGCAGCGCTTTCCACTTTAGAAGACAACTCACTGAAACGCTTGAGAAAAACAAGCAAAATGGAAATGGCTGCGGGGGTTATTCCAGGTATTCTCGATGCCTGTCCAATCGAAACCGGCTGCACTGCCGCGAGTTTCTGCCTGACCTCGTTTGATAACCCGGGTACCTGATCGCAGGGAAAATCCGATGGAATCCGGATTTCTTCCATCTGTTTAAAACTGTTCACTTCGGCTTCCTGGCGCCTCAAATAGCCTTCGTACTTGCACTCGATCTCGACCTGTTCCTTAGTCCTTTGGGAAAGCGCGGGATCTGCCCCGCAAATGGATTCGAGATCAGAATAGGAAAGCTCCGGCCTTTTGAGCAGCTTTTCAAGGGAGACCGGCTCATCGAGCGGGTTCGAGCCTCTGCTCACCAACATTTCACTCACCCTGGAGGAGGGCCGCACAAATGTCTTTCGAAGTCTTTGCAGTTCGGCGCCAACCGCTTCACGCCGGTCTAGAAGCTCCCTGTAGACCGAATAATCATGGAGTCCAAGCTCATATCCCTTCTGAGAAGACGCAAATCGGCGTTGTCCTCCCGCAATAGAAGACGGTATTCGGATCGGGAGGTGAAAATTCTGTATGGCTCGTTGGTCCCTTTTGTCACCAGATCATCGATCATGACGGCAACGTAGGCTTCCGAGCGGTCCAAAATAAATGGTGGCCTTTTCTGAACCTTAAGGGCGGCGTTGATACCGGCCCACATTCCCTGAGCAGCCGCTTCTTCATAGCCGGAGGTTCCGTTGATCTGGCCAGCGAGGAAAAGGCCCTCCACCAGCTTCGTCTCGAGAGTGGGGTGAAGTTGGGTAGGCTGAATGAAATCATATTCGATTGCGTAGGCAGGCCGCATTATCTCGGCGTATTCAAGTCCGGGGATCGAATGAATCAAATTGAGCTGAATTTCAACCGGAAGCGAATTGCCCGTGCCGCTGGCATATATCTCCTCAGTATCCAAACCCTCAGGCTCCAAAATTATCTGATGAAAATCCTTGTGCGGAAACTTCATCACCTTGTCTTCCAAAGACGGGCAGTAGCGCGCCGAAACACCCTGGATGGCCCCGTTGTACAGTGGAGAAAGATGAATATGGCGGCGAATCAGATCGTGGGTCCGTTCTGCCGTGCGCCCGATGTAGCATGCCGCCTGTGGGAGGGTAAGATTTTCGGTAAACAGTGAAAAAGGTCTGGGTTCGGGATCGCCTTGCTGTGGGCGAAAAGAGCCGAAATCAATGCTTCGACGGAGGAGTCGGGCCGGAGTCCCTGTTTTCATCCTACCAAAAACAAACCCGAGACCCTGCAACTGGTCGGCAAGCGCAATAGACGGGAACTCGCCCGCCCTGCCCGACGGAATCCGGCTCTTCCCAATATGGATGAGTCCGTGTAGAAAAGTCCCCGTTGATACAACAACCACCCCGGATTGGCATAAAACCCCGAACTGGTCAATTATTCCAGATATCTTTCCATCCTCTATAAGCAGGGACTCGACAAGGGCCTGCTTCAATTCCAGGTTTGGCTGAAGCTCCAATTGGTGCTTCATCGCAGTTCGATAGCGCACTTTGTCGTTCTGAGTCCGAGTGCCGCGAACGGCGGGTCCTTTTTTTGTGTTCAGCAAGCGGAACTGGATCGCGCTCCGGTCGGAAACCTTGGCCATCTCACCCCCGAGTGCGTCGATTTCCCTAACCAGATTGCCTTTGCCGATTCCGCCAATTGAAGGCGAACAGGGCATGTGGGCGACCGTATCCAGACAAATGGACATAACCAGAGTTCTACAGCCCAGCCGAGCGGCAGCAAGCGCAGCCTCACAGCCGGCATGGCCAGCCCCAATCACTATCACATCGTATTTTCCCGCCATCCTAAAACCGGCCTTTAGCTCCACAGAGCCGACAAAGAGCGAATCACTTACGCCTTTTCGAGTACTCCCTCGTCGACGAAAACCATTATGCTTCTCTTACCTATCTTATATGCGGCACAATTCACGGTTTACTCTAACATAATTCACTTCTTAATTGTGCACTATGATTGAAATTTAACAAACATTTATTTGTTCTCCCTTAAAAAGAAAATTGCACCGATATAGCCTCGGCATTCCGCTCCGAAGCGCTATCATATTAAAAATACGATGTAATCAATCGGTTAAGAGATCTCTTGGAAGACCATTTTTAAAGACTTATATCATACTGATTTAATATAGATAAAGATTCCGGGACTTTTCCAATACTGGCGTCTATCCGGAAAGATCCACATACTTGTTTACGTACGCGGGGAAAGCAGAGGATAAGCCAGGCATTTGACCCAGTGGCCGGGGGATATTTCCTGGAGTTCAGGCGCAATCTTTTCGCACTGCGGTTCCGCTTGAGAACAGCGCGGCTGAAAGACACAGAACTCGGGAAGCGCCGGTGGGGAGGATTCGCTTACCAGACTCCAATGTTTCTTTGGACGGTTGGGGTCCAGCAGCGGGATTGCTTCGAGCAACGCTCGAGTATAAGGATGGCAGGGGTTGCTGAACAGTTCCACGGCTTCCGCAAGCTCGATGACTTGCCCGAGGTACATAACGGCAACCCGGTCGCTGATGTGCCGCACGACCGAGAGGTCATGCGAAATAAAAAGGTAGGTAAGTTTGAACTCCTGCTGCAAATCCTTGAGGAGGTTAATCACCTGTGCCTGAATGGAGACATCGAGTGCGGAAAGAGGCTCGTCGCAGATAACCAGTTCAGGGTGGAGAGCCAGGGCGCGCGCGATTCCAATTCTCTGTCTCTGTCCGCCGCTGAACTCATGCGGATAGCGGCTGATGTGCTCGGGGCGAAGTCCAACGACCTCCATGATCCGGCGCACGCTTTCCTTTTGTTCGGCAGGAGTACCTATATGATGTATGACCAGACCTTCCCCTATAATGCGCCCCACGGTTTGCCTCGGATTAAGCGAAGAGTAAGGGTCCTGGAATATGATCTGCATTCGCCTCCTGAACTGATGCAGTTTTTCGCCATGCACAGAAGAGAGGTCCTGTCCGTCAAATAAAACCCGACCTTCCGTAAGAGGTTCAAGCCCAAGGATCACCCTACCCAAGGTGGATTTTCCGCATCCACTCTCTCCCACCAGACCAAGTGTTTCACCTTGGCCGATCTCCAGGTCCACTCCGTCCACAGCCTTGACAGTCCCAATTTCCCGGCGAAATAGGCCCTCGGTTATGGGATAGTATTTCTTGACACCGCGAATTCTCAAAAGCTCCGATCTTTGAAGCAAGCAAAACCCCCTTTAAATACAGTGTCCAGTCGTCAGTGGTCGGTTGTCAGTGGCCAGTGTCCAGTCGTCAGTGGTCAGAGAGAGCCCTTTTGCAGACCACAGTAGTCTGGCGACCGGCAATTGCCTTTAACTAATATAACCAGCAGCGCACCGAGTGAGCCCCGGCGGGCGCAAGCAGGTCAGGTTCTTCTCGAAAGCAGCGGTCAAAAGACCATGGGCATCTGCTGTTGAATTTGCAGCCGGGCGGCAGTGCGAGCAGACTTGGAACGACGCCCGGGATTGGTTCGAGCCTGCTCCTGTCCGCATGGACCACGCGTCCGGGCACCGAGTGCATGAGCCCCTGAGTGTAGGGGTGAAGGGGATTTTCGAAAAGCTCTTTTACGCTGGCGTGCTCCACTACCCGGCCGGTGTACATCACAAGGACCTGTTCGGCCATCTCAGCTATTACGCCAAGGTCATGGGTAATAAGCAAAATCGCCATACCGTGTGTTTGGCGCAGATCATCGAGAAGGGAAAGTATCTGAGCCTGGATAGTCACGTCCAGAGCGGTCGTGGGTTCGTCCGCAATAATAAGGCGAGGATTGCAGGCTACCGCCATCGCTATCACGACGCGCTGGCGCATACCCCCGCTCATTTGATGCGGATAGTCCCTCATCCTGATCTCGGGCGATGGGATACCCACACGCCGCAGAAGATCGATAACCTGAAGGCGGGCCTCTTTTTTCGAAATCCGCCTGTGCCGCAACAGGACTTCAGCGATCTGGTCTTCGACCCGGAAAACGGGGTTGAGCGAAGTCATAGGCTCCTGGAAAATCATCGAGATTTCGTTACCCCGTATCGATTGCATTTCATATTCCGGAATCGAAAGCAGGTTTTTCTCACGAAACCGAATCTCACCACCTGCGGTTATACCCGGGGGAGGAATAAGGCGCAAAATCGAAAGGGCGCACACGCTCTTGCCGCATCCGGATTCTCCCACAATGCCCAGCACCTGTTTTTCGGACATCTTAAAGCTGACAGAATCCACGGCCCGAGCGATCCCCGCCTCGGTCAGGAAATATGTTTTCAAGTCTTTTACTTCGAGAAGAGCTGAATTCATCAATCTCCAATGCCGGATCATTTTGATGAGGGGCGGTGGGACCGCCAACCTGCTTGACCGCTGCCTTCGGCGGTTGGGCAGTGGGACCGCGAGCCAGATTCGCCGTTACCTCCGGTGGCGGCATGGGCAAAATCTCGACGCTACCACTACCCTGTCCATGACCGGAGGCGATACCGATGTACGCCTCCGCGCTAGAATCTCCCCTGAACCCTCACTTCGTTCGGGTTAGCGTTAAACATCCGAACCCGCATTGAACGCTTATAGTTCGACGTCCGATCTTTTGTGAGGACGCACCCTCACTTCGTTCGGATTCGCGCTAACGCTTCCGACCGATGTTAAATACTGGACCCTCACTACGTTCAGGTCCGAGCTTAGCATCGCAACGGCCGGCCAGAACTAAAAATGCCTCTCTTTCAGGTCAAAAATCCGAATCGTAAACTGTCGGTCTCTTATAAGGTGAGATTCTCCGACGTTCATCCGAAGTTTCCGGATAGAGACAAGTATAGTTATCGGTGGTTTTTTTAACAAGAATCTGCCTCGAAAAGATACTGGATTCCGGCCCAAAAGCTCCGCCGGAATGACGAAAGTGGGAACCCCGCCCCTTTTCATGGTTTCATGGTGTCCCAAAAGGGGCATGATCAACTGTTTCGAAAAGCAAAAATACCTTCGAAGAACGAAGCGGTAAAATCGGTCATAAAATTGTCAGGCAGGGTTAAACGCGCACGAATCGTAACCAAAGTGCGCAAAAATCGTAACCTCAGATTCAGAGGCTTTACGGACACGCAGGATTTAACAGCAATATTCATATCTTAGGCAATGGTACGTTTATTGCCTTGTCTATGTTCAAGATAGCACCTACGCGGAGCGTAGAGTTAGGACATTTCCCGGGAGAGGAAACAGATGGTAAAAAGCAGGCTAAGCAATGCAGTATCCGATGTATCAGCCGATGATCCCGAAATCCAGCCAAACCAGGCGGGAATCGCGGATTCGGTTCCCCAACCTCAGGACCGAGGGGTGAGTAGATTTTTGCGGCCCGAGGTCAAACTTGAGGGTGCAAATACAAAGAAATTAAAACAGGCCGGAGATCTTCTCCGATTTCCGGAAGAAAAACCTTTGCCCCTGCCGCTTTTCGAAAAACCGAAGCCGAGCGGCATTGCCGAGTTCTACCTGACCCCCCCCAGGCATATTGCAGTCCGCGAAGGTGTGCGGACCGTGGTCAGGGGAAAGTTCATCTACGTCGGCGAAGAGAAGTTCTACATCCGCGGGGTAACCTACGGTCCTTTCAGGCCTGACGAGCAGGATTGCCAGTACCACGATCCGGCGACGGTTGACCGCGATTTCGCGCAAATGGCCTCAAGCGGCATCAATTCGGTCCGAACCTACACCGTACCTCCCAGGTGGCTTCTCGATATAGCGCTGAAGCACAACCTGCGCGTCATGATCGGCCTACCGTGGGAAGAGCACATTACGTTCCTGGATGACAAGAAGCTCGCGAAAGCTATCGAGCACCGCGTGCGCGAAGGGGTGAAGGCATGCGCCGGACATGCCGCCGTGCTTTGCTTTACTATCGGCAACGAGATACCCTCTTCGATTGTTCGCTGGCATGGTCGGCGGCGCATTGAATCTTTCCTCGAGCGGTTGTACAAAGCGGTAAAGGAGGTTGACCCGGAGGCTCTGGTTACTTACGTGAACTTTCCCACGACCGAGTACCTGGAACTTCCCTTTGTCGATTTCGTCTCGTTCAACGTCTATCTAGAAACCCGTGAGAAGCTTGAAGGTTACCTGGCGCGCCTTCAGAACCTTGCAGGCGAAAAGCCGCTGGTCATGGCCGAAATCGGTCTGGACAGCATGCGGAACGGTCAGGACGCACAGGCTTCGACGCTGGAGTGGCAGATCAGGTCAACTTTTGCGACCGGGTGTTCCGGTATTTTTGTTTTTTCCTGGACCGATGAATGGCACAGGGGTGGCTTTGATATCGAAGACTGGGGATTCGGGTTGACCGACCGAAACCGCAATCCCAAGCCATCGCTGGCAAGCGTCAGCAAGGCTTACGCGCAAGTCCCCTTCCCTGCCGATCTAAACTGGCCGAGCATTTCGGTTGTCGTTTGCACTTACAACGGGAAGCGGACCATCCGCGCCTGCCTGGAAGGCCTGCGCAGGGTCGATTATCCCAACTTCGAGGTAATAATCGTAAACGACGGTTCCACCGACGGCACAGAGATAATAGCTAAAGAGTACGGCTTCAGGGTGATTTCTATTCCGAATGGCGGCCTCAGCAACGCCCGCAATATCGGAATGCGCGCCGCAAAGGGAGAAATTGTCGCCTATACCGACGACGATGCTGTTCCTGACCCGCAGTGGCTTACTTATCTTGCGGCGACTTTTCTTTCGACCGATCACGTTGGGGTTGGCGGCCCGAATATTCCGCCGATCGACGACGGCCCCGTAGCCGAATGCGTTGCAAACGCGCCGGGGGGACCAATACATGTTCTTCTGACCGACCTGGAAGCCGAACACCTTCCGGGCTGCAACATGGCTTTCCGAAAAGCCGCTTTGGAGGCAATCGGCGGTTTCGACCATCAGTTCCGGATCGCCGGAGACGACGTCGATCTTTGCTGGCGCCTACTCCAGCGCGGATGGACACTCGGTTTCTGTCCAGCCGCTATGGTGTGGCATCACCGCCGCAATTCCGTCAAATGCTACTGGAAACAGCAGTTAAACTACGGGAAGGCCGAAGGCTACCTGGAGCGCAAATGGCCTGAAAAATACAATGCCGCTGGTCATATCCCATGGGCCGGAAGGATCTATTTTAAGGGCTTTGAAAGTCTTCTGGGCTGCTTCCGGGGCAGAGTCTATCAGGGCACATGGGGCAGCGCTCTTTTTCAATCGATCTACCAACCCGCCCCCAGCCTTCTGTGGTCGTTGCCCCTCATGCCCGAGTGGATAGTCATAGTGGCGGTTCTTGGTTTTTTCTCGCTGCTGGGACTGGAGTGGCGCCCTCTTCTTCTGGCTCTTCCTCTTTTCCTTCTGGCAGCCTCACTGCCGGTAGCACATGCGATATCGTGCGCATCCAGGCTGTCTTTCCTCAACTTCCCGGCGGCACAGCGGCGCAGGCTAAAGGCGCTCACCGCTTTTCTGCATATTATGCAACCAATGGCGCGCCTGATAGGTAGAATCAAACTCGGTTTGACCCCGTGGCGCAGATGCGGAGTGGCTTCCGGCATAGCGATTCCACTGCCGTGGCCCAAGACTTTCACGATCTGGAGCCAACAGTGGCACTCACCCATAGCTTGGCTCGAATCGGTTGAGGCAGGGGTAAAGGCCCTTCGGGCAGTAGTAGTGCGAGGCGGCGACTTTGACGGTTGGGACCTGGAACTGCGCGGAGGTCTGCTGGGTTCGGTTCGCGTACTTATGGCCGTGGAAGAGCACGGGGGTGGAAATCAGTTCATCCGTTTAAAAGGCTGGCCGCGCTGCACTCCCGCCGGGATATTCACGACCCTGTTTTTTGCCACCCTGGGAGCCGCCTCCGCTGCCGCTCAGGCGTGGGTCGCCTGCGGAGTGCTCAATGCCGTTGCCATTGTCCTTATGATGCGTGTCCTGATCGAGTGTTCCTTTGCAATGTCAACTCTTGGCGAGGTACTTGATCATAAGGAATGAAGCGGGGAGCTAGGAGCGGAAAGATTTTGACAGGGTGAACAGGATTAACTGGAGAAGAACTGGTTTGCCGGGAAGCGGGGAGCCGAACGGCTGAGTAGCCATCTATTCCAAGTGGTCTAAGACTTGTCTTACTCTTTCCGCAAGATCTTCGCTTCCGAAAGGTTTCTGAATGAAATTCAGTCCTTCGTCCATAATGCCTCGATGTGCTATCACGTCGGCGGTATAGCCCGACATATAAAGGCACTTGAGGTTGGGCCGGATGGCGCCAAGCCGTTCTGCCAGTTCCCGCCCGTTCATTCCCGGCATCACTACGTCGGTGATAAGCAGGTGAATATCTCCCGGATGATCCTGGACAAGATGAATGGCCTGTTCCGGAGCCTGCGCCGCAAGGACCGTGTAGCCCCGCATTTCGAGAATAATCTTGCCGAGGTCCAGGATGGCTTCGTCGTCCTCGACCAGCAAGATGGTTTCGGTACCTGTCGGGGGCTTGGCGGCCATCTCCTCAGGGACGATCTGTGCGGTTTCAGCGTAAAACCGCGGCAGGTAGATTTTAAAGGTGGTTCCTTTCCCCGGTTCGCAGGCGACATAAATAAAGCCTTCGTTTTGTTTTACTATGCCGTAGACTGTGGACAATCCCAACCCGGTTCCCTTGCCCATCTCCTTGGTGGTAAAAAAAGGCTCGAAGATCTTCTCGCGGACTTCCTTAGTCATACCTTCGCCGGTGTCTCTCACGGTCAGCAGGACGTATTGTCCGGGAATGAAATCGGGGGGCTCTGCCCTATCGGAATCATCGATCACTACGTTCTCAGTCCTCATGGTGATGGCGCCTACTTCTGAAATGGCATCGCGGGCATTGACCACAAGATTGGCCAGAATCTGGTCCACTTGGGAAGGATCAATTTTGACTTTCCAGAGATCGAGTCCCGGGGCCCAGAACAGGTCGACATCTTCGCCGATGAGGCGCCTCAACATCTTGAGCAAGCCAGAGATCGTGTCGTTCAAATCCAGTATCTTGGGGACGGCGGTCTGTTTGCGGGCAAATGCCAGCAGTTGCCTGGTAAGGTCCGCTGAACGCAGGCCCGCATTGAGGATCTCCTCGAGGTTGTGCTGGAGTTTGTCAGCAGAAACGTCCTTATTTAATGCCATTTCCGCCCTACCGATGATCACGCCCAGCATGTTGTTGAAATCGTGGGCCACGCCGCCGGCCAGGCGCCCTACTGATTCCATCTTTTGGGCCTGGAACAGTTGTTCCTCAAGTTTTTTTCTTTCCTTCTCCGCCCGTTTGAGGTCCGTGATATCATACGCAAGGCCCAGGATATATCGATGCCCTGCCGCCTCGATCACCTCCCCGGAGAAAAGCACATCCGCGAGCTCACCGGACTTTAAACGGAACCGGGTTTCAAAGTCCTTTACCCTGCCTTGCCTTCGCAGTATCTCAACCATCTTCACAGAGTCTCCAGGAACGGCCCATATTTTCAGATCCAACGGGTTTCGGCCGATGACCTCCTCGCGCGTGTAGCCAAATAAGCCGAGCCAAGCATCATTGACGTCGACATATTGGTAGTCGCTGAAGCGAGTGATACTGGTGCCGACTGGACTGGCGCGGAAGAATCTGGAGAAACTTTCCTCGCTCGTGCGCAACTCAATTTCCGCCCGCTTACGCTCAGTGATGTCCCGCAACAGGCCTACGGCATGCCAGCCGTTCATGAAAACAGCGGAAAGGGAAAGCTCGACAGGGATTTCCTCACCATCCTTTCGACGAGCCACCAGTTCGAGGGTCTTCCCAATAGCCCCGCCCCGCCCCGTCTCCACAAACTTTGGAAAGGCCCCGTGGTACGCGGCATCATAATACTGAGGCGCGATGAGTCCGTGCAGATTTTGGCCGCAGGCCTCTTCTCTCGTATGGCCCAAAATGCGCTCCGCAGCCGGATTCCAAAAGGTAATAACACCATCGGGATCCATCATCAGGATTGCATCCCGGGCCGAGTCAGTGATGACGCGCAATCGGGTTTCACTATCCCTGAGAGCCTCTTCCGCCCATTTGCGCTCGGTGATGTCCCGGCCTAAAACCACAAGCCCTTTGCGCCGACCATCCGGGTGAAACAGCGGAGCCTTGATTACATCATAGACCATGGTCGTTCCGTCCGGACGAGGGATGATCTCTTCACCGCGCACGGGCGCATGCTTCTGAAATGCCAATTCATCGGTTGTCTCGCAATCGAGAAGAGCTTCCCGATAGAATTCACTGAACTCGGCAAGTTCCGCAGCCTTCTTGCCTTTATAGCTGGCTCCCTTGAGATCAAAAAGTTCAAGTTCAGCATCATTTGCCTCGAGCCAATGCCCCTCGCCATCCCTGAAGCACACGATGTCCGGAGTCGAGTTGATCAAAGTGCGCAGCCGCTCTTCACTTGCCAGGAGCGCTTTCTCCATCTGCTTACGTTCGGTGATATCCTGTATGACGCCGAACACCATTCTCTTCTCGGGAGAATACTCGGCTATGGAATGGATATCGAGAATCTTCCCGTCGGTAGGCCTGCGGATCTTAAATTCCACATTATAAGGTTTGCCCTCTTCGATGAGTGCACTAAGGGTCTGGTCCAGCATGCCCCGATGCTCCGGGAGGGAGATCTTCTGTATTTTGGGTATGGACCACTCGGCGTCTTTCAACCCGTAAATGATTCTCGCACCCTCGGAGGCCTCCACATTATCGCACCCCAGAATAAACGCCCAGTTGCCCAGGCGGGCCACCAACTCCGCCCTGTTAAGGCTCCTTTCGCTAAGCCGCAGCGCATCCTCAACCTGCCGGCGTTCCACGACCTCTCTAGTAAGTTCCGCATTGACTTTAATCAGTTCGGCAGTACGCTCATCTACCCGCCTTTCCAGATCGCGATTGGCTTCCTTTAGCGATTCATCAGCCTGCATTCGAGCTTTACGGAGTCTTAGCACTCCTATGCCATAAGCAAGATTACTGGAAAGTTTGACAAGGAACTCTACTGCTTCCGAATCGAAAGCATCGGTTTCCGAGGAATAGATGGTAAGTGCTCCCAGCCTTCGTCCATCGAGAAGCAGAGGGAGGCCTATGACCGAAGCATAGCCTCGCTTTGAAGCCTCCATTTTCCAGGGTGTAAACTCCGCTTGATTGCAAACAGAACGAATGACGCTGGGAAAGCCAGTGCGGATGCAGGCGCCCTCAGGCCACCTTCCCGTCTCGGCATCTTGCCAGGTGGCCTTGAACGTCTCAAGATAACCTTTCTCATAGCCGTACTTAGCAACAGGTGTGACCGTTTGATCCCGATCCTCTTCGGCATATCCCACCCATGCCATCCTGTAACCACCCACATCCACCACAATGCGACAGATCGCGCGCAGCAGATCAAACTCATCTTCGATGTGGATAACCGCATGATTACACTCGCTCAGCGCCTGGATCACCCTTTTGGCTTTAATCAGCTCTTCTCGCTTCCGCTGCCGTTCTATCGCGTAGCGGATAGAGCGCTCAAGAAGCGCGGAGCTTAGCTTGCCTTTATCAAGCCAGTCAGATGCGCCCCTGCCCATGGCCTCAAGATCCAGATCGTAGCGTCCATGGCCGGTGAGAAAAACAATCGGCGTCACAGCGTTACGGCTTAGGGCCTCGTGCAAGAGTTCCAGACCATTTCGCTCCTTAAGCCGGTAGTCCAGCAGGCAGACATCGAACTCCCCCGAAAGGATTGAACCCAGTGCATCTTCGTAGTCCGAAACCCACTTCAGGATGAATTGAATGGAAGAGATATCTGAGAGTAGGTCCCGTACGACTATGTAGTCGTCTTCATCATCATCGATTAGAAGAACATTTACGGGACTGCTCTGCATATTTATCTTGGCTCCATGAGAATCAAAGGTGCGCATCTGAGTGTCATAAATTAGTCTATAGTAGACTTATATCATGGGATTTTAACATGAGAAGATGCGTTTACAAAGAGGGGCCTGCTGCCTTATGAGTGAAAAAGTGCAGCTATGGTAAGCTCAATACGAAAATGGCTATTGTACCAGGCAGCCGCCGATTTCTTTTTTCTTTTGAACAAGTCCTATCCGAGAACGGCAGCTCTCCATCTTACGGGAAACCGGTACAATTTGGATGCACTGGAACGCATGCTGCTCAGCCGAGGGCTTTTCAGCCAGCAGGAAGCCCTGACCAGGCGCAAAAAACGCGAAATGGGGTCGGGCTGGCAGCGGGAACTGCTTGTCGTGGACGGCCATAACATCCAGATTACTATCGAGAGCTACATTGAAAGCAGGCCGCTGCTCAAGGCAAACGACGGCGCCCTGAGGGACCTTGCCGGCCTGTCCTACAGGTACCGCATGACCGAGACGAGCAAAATGGCCATGGACATGTTGTTCAGGTTTTTCGAAGAATTTCCGCCTGGCGAGGTTCTTTTCCTTTTCGACGAACCAATGAGCCGGAGCGGAGAGCTTGCGGCCATCTATCGCAACAGACTCATCAGGGCAGGGATTCCAGGGGGAGCAAGGGCCACCCCGGTCCCTGAGCACGAATTTCCCTTCGACAGGTGCGTTGCCGCAAGCAGCGACAGGGCCATCATGGATTGTTCCACTCGATGGATGGACCTAGCTTACCGCATTATAGACCATACCGGCGCGCCCCAAATTACGGCCGATTTTTCCGGGATCGTTTCTGCCGATTCGGCCCGCAAGCGCATGTTGGAAGACGGAGGACCCTTCTGGTAGACAGATGCGGTGCGCAGATTGAGGCAGATCGCGAAGGCGAGGCGGCGCTTCGCAGTTCCGCAGACCACGGTTGTGATTCAGCTAAAATCGGATGGCCATCCAAGGAAAGTTCAGCATCAGTTCTGCCAAATCAGTATTAGAGATTCTAGTGGCAAATGAGCGGGAATCCGGTGACGCTAAAAATCGCCAGGGCCATTCGGCAGAAAAATGGAAAATGAACTCCCTAAGAAGCACTTGATCGATGAGCCCGCTTCCGCCCGCCATGTCGGTGACCACGCCCTCAACCATATGAAGGGCCTTCCGAAACAGCATGAGGTCTGCTCCGAAGCTCAGACCAGCGTTCCGGACCGCCTCATCAAGCAGGCTCGTCAGCGATGAGAATCCCGGCAGATGCCCTTCTCGTATTCGTTCAATCCATTTGTAAACGATAGATCTCAGGGCCTGCAGGTCGATGGGTTGCCGCTTCGAGAGTCCGCAGAGAACAGCGACGATTCTTTCAGCGCGGAAAGTCATCGCCGCCAACATGATTTGCATGATCGAGATGCGCTCGGGCTCACGGAGCAGGCCAACAAGACTCCAGTCCAGAATGGCCAAGCGACGGTCCTTCGTAGAGAATAGGTTCCCAGCGTGCGGATCTCCATGAAACGGCGCTTGAGCAGCTCTTGAAAAGATCGGTCGAGCAATCAACGTTTCGATGAGGAGTTTGGCCATTCGCCGCTTCTCAATCCAGAAATCCCCGCTGCATTCGGTCACTTTTTGCCCGATCACCCTTTCCATAGCGGTGATCCGGGGTGTGCACAGATCGGACAGCACTTCCGGAATCCGAACCCTGGGATCTCCTTCGTGGAATTCGCGGGCCAAAGAGAGGTTGCGCTGTTCACTGTCAAGCCGGACTTCGAACCGGAGCTTTTCCCGCACCAGTTCAAATGACTCGCGGTAGTCAAGATGCGGAATTCGCAAATCATCGCATCTCTGATCCAGAAACGAGCCCACTCGCTCCAGCATGTCGAGATCTTCTTCAAGACGCTCTTCTATCCCGGGTTTTAACACCTTGAACACTGCATTCAGAGGTACTTCACCCCCTGAAAAATGAAAAGGGAGGACGACGGCAACACTCGCTTCCGCCAATGCAGGAGGCAGAAGGGTTACCCCGAGGCGATCCAGCGGACCGAGTTCCTGCGTTAGAGCGCTCTCAACGGCTTCGAAGGGAATTGAGGGGGAAAGAGACTCAAGTTGCTGAAGCCAACCTCTCAGCTCGGCTGAGAGAGCACGGTCTCTAGCCAGGGTTTGCCCAAGTTTGTGCAGCACAGGGCAGCTTAGAGCCAACAGGACTAAGCGTTGCAATGCAGTCGCGGTTGAGGGGAGTGTTGCCTGTTCAATGGCAATAGCCTCCTGACGTTGGGCGGGAAGCCCTTCGAGGAACAAGGTGAGGGCGCCCTGTAAAGGTCTTTGGTAATGGGCATATGCATCGGGAAGCAGGCAGGCAATAGTGTTTTCGTTGATCAGAAATTCCCAGTTCATCCTGATTACCTCCGAATGGAAAAATCTAACAAGTGATCAAAAACAAACGCCGATAACGTCCTCCGAGCTACGAGTTCTTCCTTCCACCCTTCCGATATCCTATTTCAGTTTGTAAAACGACCCAACCTGTGTTAGCAAAAATGTCCTCATTACAAACGTTCGTATGCTCCAAAACATACCGACAGAAAGGACCATCAAAGCTCATGGCTGAAATCGCTCCGTTCAGGGGATTGCGTTATAACCAGGAAATGGTTCCCGACCTGGCTCAGGTGGTTATTCCTCCTTACGACGTTATATCCCCTGAGGAACAGCAGACCTTTCACGAAAGAAGTCCATACAATTTCATCCGCCTGGAACTGGGATTGCCGACGCCGGAAGACTCCAGCGAGGATAATCCCCACACCAGAGCGGCAGCATGGATGAAGCAATGGACGCAACAGGGGATTCTGGTACGCAACCCAAAGCCGTCCATTTACTGTTATGAACTGGATTATAAGAATGGTTCGGGAGCTGTCAAAACCCGCAAAGGCTTCATCTGCGTTTTGCGGCTCGAGGATTTTTCCTCTGGCAGGGTCCGGCCTCATGAGAAGACTTTCCAGACCATAAAAGATGAGCGCCTGGCCCTAATGCAAGCCTGCAAGGCAAACCTGAGTCCAGTATTCGCGCTTTATCCGGATTCGAATGAAGAGGCCTACTCCGCTCTGGCCTCCGGGAGACGAGGGGACCCTGCGGCATCGTTTACGGATTTCGCCGGCATGACTCACAGGCTTTGGCCTGTAACTGACCAACCGGTCCTGGAGGAAGTCCGCAAACTCACGCTGGACAAGCCGATTTTTATTGCAGACGGCCACCATCGCTACGAAACAGCGCTGAACTACAGAAACGCCCTCAGGGAGCGTTACGGCAGCGGGAACCCTAATGCCTCCTACGAGTTCATAATGGTATACCTTACCGATATGAACGAACCCGGGCTCACCATTTTGCCTACTCACCGGCTCTTGAGAAACCTCGGCCATGGGGACTGTGAGCGGCTTGTCGAAAGAGCGAAAAGCTACTTTCATGTCGAGCGCTTCGAGTCTGAAAAAGGCGAACTGAGATGGAAAGAGGCAATCAAGGCTGGAGGTTTGAGGAAGGACACGACAATCGGTTTCTATTGCAAAGATGCGGCAAGCGTTTATGTGCTCACGGCGAACAGAGACGTGGTTTCATCTTTGCTCGCTCGGCAAGGGACACCTTTGCCACTGAGAACGCTTGATGTGGTCGTGCTTGACCAGGTAGTGCTAAGGGACCTTCTCGGACTCTCGGACCAGTTTCTCGCAAATGAACGCAATATTAGTTTCATGCATGATTTTGCTGAAGCTCTCGACGCGGTAAAATCTCGCAGATTTGACGCGGGCTTTTTCATAAACCACCCACGAATCGAACAGGTGGGTGAAATTGCAAGCGCAGGTCTCATAATGCCCCATAAGTCCACCTACTTTTATCCGAAGGTAATATCCGGACTGGTGATAAACCCTCTTTCAACCGACGAGAAAATTTATTGATTTCCAAGATTTTGAAAGAGAAACGGCCCCAAACCTGTGATGCCCTTTTTGGCGGAAAATTAAGCGTCCACCAGGAACAAAAAGGTTACCGTTTTTCGCTTGATGCGGTCCTGCTGGCCAGCCTTACCCGTATAAGGAAAGAGGACCGCGTGATAGATCTCGGGACTGGCTGCGGCGTGATACCGCTCTTGCTGGCTTATCGGGTAAGGACCGAGCGTAGAATTGCCGCCGTGGAGATTCAGCCGGAACTTGCCGAGCTTGCCAGAAAAAATGTCGACGAAAATAATTTTGGCGACTGCATAGAGATTCACCAGATGGATATTCGTGAGATTTCATCCGGGTTTGAGGCCGGCAGCTTTGACCTGGCTCTCAGCAATCCTCCGTACAGAAAGCCGGGTACCGGCCGCATGAACCCTGACAGGCAAAAAGCCGTTGCACGCCACGAACTCACTGCGACCGTGGCCGATGTTTTCGAGGCTGCGCGGCACCTGCTCAAGGTGGGGGGGCGAGTTGCCCTTGTCTATCCTGCGACTCGGCTCCCAAACCTGATGCGTTCGGCTCTCGACCACGGTTTCAGCCCGAAGCGGCTGACGGTCATCTACTCGTATCCGCGCGGTTCGAGCCGGCTTGTTCACCTTGAATGCCACAAAGGCGGGGGGGAAGAACTCAAGGTCGAACAGCCTTTTTACATTTACGGCGAAAACAGGCATTACTCTGATGCCATGCAAGCGTTTTATGATGATTGAGCTTTCAATCTTCCAATCATCGATGTCAACTGCTTTGTCCACAATGAACGCTTAAACGCTGAGGAAAGGTTTCGAGCAAATAGATGCCAAATCCTACGAATCTTTCTGTAAAATCGAAAGTTTGGATCGAAGACGAAAACGGTCAGGTGGTTTTCGGGACGGGCCGCCTCTACATCTTGCAGGCCGTTACCAAACACGGCTCTATTCACGCAGCCGCCCAGGAACTTCAAATGAGCTATCGCGCCGTTTGGGGAAAAATCCGGGCCACCGAGAAAAGACTGGGACGAGACCTTCTCGACAAAAAAACCGGAGGTCTCAGAGGAGGCGGTTCCAAACTTACCCCCTTCGCCGGAGAAATCATAGAAAGATTTGAAAAACTCAATGACCTCACAAGGGCATCTGCCGATGAGCTTTTCCGGGACCTGTTCACTTATGGATCAAAAGAGGAAAAATAAAAACCGAGCCAAAAAGAAGACCCGGGTTCCAACGTTGCGGCCTGGAAGCCAGGTAGTCCGGATCACAGTTGATTGCCAGCGTCAGGGAAAAACAGCGGTTGCCCGAATTTGTCTCTCCCGAAATCGCCTATCAGCTTCTGGGTCTCCTGCGAGGTCATGAAATCGACAAACGCTTTGGCGCCGCCGGCGTTAACTTTAGAGAATTTTTCCGGGTTTACTTCCATAACGTGATAGATGTTGAGAAGCGAAGGGTCTCCTTCGCAGAGTATATCGAGCCTTATGCCAGGCCTTTGCGCCAGGTAGGTTGCCCGGTCGCTCAGAGTATAACCCATTTTCTCCGATGCCATAAGAAGGGTGGCTCCCATCCCCTGCCCCGATTCAAGGTACCAATTGGCCCCTTTTGGATTTAGCCCGGCTTGTTCCCATAGAGTAAGCTCCATCTTATTGGTCCCTGAATCGTCGCCTCTTGAGATGAAAAAAGCGCCGCTTCCAAAAATTGCTCTTAGCGCCTCGGTGGTGCTCTTCCCTTTAATCTTCGCAGGATCTTCCGGCGGACCTGTGATGATAAAATCATTATGCATCACCAGCCGGTAATTTCGGACAATCCCCGGTTCGACCAATTTCTTTTCGGCCTTCTCGGCATGCGTCAGCAGTACGTCCGCTTCGCCCTTCTCACCCATAGCCAGCGCATGGCCGGTACCGACTGCAATTGTCTTTACCCTGTAGCCGGTCTTCTTTTCGAAAATTGGCACAAGATAATCCAGAAGTCCCGAATCTTGGGTCGAGGTTGTGGTGGCAAGAATCAAGTCTTTGATTTTTGGTTCCTGCGCGCAGGCCGCGCCAGCGGCAAAGAGGAGGAACACGGAAATTAGAAGGTATACGATAGTGAATAGTGAATGGTGGATAGTGAATAGTGGATGGTGGATAGTGAATGGTGAATGGTGGATAGTGAATCGTGAATGGTGAATGGTGAATAGTGAATGGCTAGAAACCAATTTCAACTCCTCGGTACCTAGTGATGAGTGATGAATGATGAATGATGAATCCTGAAAAACAGAATTCTTAAATCCCACTCGACACCTACGATTAGCCGGTAATATCCTACCATGCAAGGATTTAATGCTGCAAAACGGCAACGAGAAGCGGCGTCCAGAAGCGGCAATAAATACGGCAACCAGAAGAGGCAAAAAGGCAGTGAATGGTGATTAGTGAATCGTGAATCGTGAGAAACGAAACGCGCGCTGCCCCGGCAGGGCCGTTTCCATCCCGGATCAGTTGTAAGGGTTTGTCATCATTAATCTTTTTCTTTACCATGGAAACATCTTGGAAACATTATGGGAATTTTTGGTTTACTGCGTCATGGCCGGGTTGAGTCAAAATGAGCTCCACAAACATTTTCCGCTCGACGACGCGGGCCGTTACGCAGGACTGAGGACTGAGGACTGGGGACTGAGTAAAAGCCGAAGAAAGCGGCTTGCCATCTCACTTTGCTGATGCGTTTGATCCCTTTTTCCGCGTGGAAACACATGGAAACATCATGGAAACTCCGTGGAAACATTATGGAAACATTATGGAAACTTTTGGGAGACTGTTTCCATACTAGATCCACCGCAGAGACGCAGGGGCGCAGAGGTAAAAATGGGAAACAGACTGCAGCCCGAAAGCTCCGCCGGATCGGGAATTTTAATATTTCCTGTCTGCGTACTCTGCGTCTGGTGAATCTACTTCTTTCCCGAACATTTTGGCACACTCGGTGAGGTCGTGCAAAACGGCAACGAGAAGCGGCGTCCAGAAGCGGCAATAAATACGGCAACCAGAAGAGGCAAAAAGGCAGTGAATGGTGATTAGTGAATCGTGAATCGTGAGAAACGAAACGCGAAGCGTACGGGCTGGTAAGCGCCCGGGCACCGAGAAGCGGCGGGGCACAGAAAAGCGCGCTGCCAAGGGCCGGCGCATCCAGGGCGCCAGGTGGAGGGAAAAAAAGATAATATCTTTTGAAGGGAGAAAGGCATCAGATCCGGGCAACGGATATTTCCGATCACTTACGCGGCGGCGAGACTAGTCGTAAAGAAGGCAGGCAAGCCGGCCGGAATTGATTTGAGACCACATGATCTCAGAGGACACGCAGCAACGCATGCATCCACGTCCGGTGTTCCGATTGAAATCGTGAGCAAGGTAATTCTCCGGCATGCCAATCTGTCAACAACTCAACGTTACCTCGGAAAAATCAGCGATAGTGGGGCGACAAGGTGGGTTGAGAATTTGTACGGTTAATCCGGATTTCGAGACGGGTGGAACCTGATCTCCCCGTCGGGCCAGTTTTCGGAGAATCAACATACGGTCTGGCAGGGAGAGCCTTTTGAGGCCTCCGTTTCTCAAGACGGAGGAGAGGTGTGTTGATCGCAGATGCTCGGCAGAATCACCTTTCTAGCCTGGCTTAGAGCGTCACTTTCAATACCGAAAATGAGCTTTTAAGCCAGTAAAATGGCCTTTCCAGCGCCTCTTTTCATGAAAGATCAGTCATTTCCCTTGGTCCGACCCTCCGACGCTCTCATTACCCCTGGCACGAGGAATCCGAAGAGATGGCGTCCCCTTATGAAAAAATCGGACAGGTTCATCGGCCCCCCGTCTGCTCTGAGCGAGATGGTGTCTGGCACACGCCTAACAAGAAATCAGATTGATCCGCATAAAGTGCTTCCGGTTTTCGTGGCAGATATATGACAAGACTTAACGCGCCTAAGGACTTGCCATTGGCCAGCCATGGATCTCGGCGAGTTAGGCGGATCGGCGCAAGCGACCTCCTTCTCAAAGCCGGTCCAAAAGGCTGAGGACGCATGAAGGCCCCCAATTTGGGAGATGGTATATAAAGCCGTTATGGCCCAAAGCAGTTGGCGGCTAGGAGCCTGTCGGAGAAATGGCATCAAGAGCCATTTTATGCTAATATCGCTCCACTATGGAAAAGACATTCAAATCTTGTGACCGCAAACAAATGTTGCTGCTCCCGCCTTCGTTGTTGGACTGGCTCCCGCAGGGACACTTGGCCAATTTCATATTGGATGTGGTAGAGCAGCTCGATCTTTCAACGATGTACTCGTCCTATCGGGGAGACGGCAGGGGGCAACCCCCTTACGAACCTCGGATGATGATAGCCCTCCTTTTCTACGCTTATTGCACAGGTGTTCCCAGCTCCCGTCAAATCGAGAAGAAAACCTACGAAGACGTTGCCTTTCGGGTGATTGCGGCAAACAGGCACCCCGATCATGACTCGATATGTGAGTTCAGAAAGCGCCACCTTAAAGCTCTTGCCGGTCTTTTTGTGCAGATCCTCAGACTTTGCCAGGAAGCGGGGCTTGTTAAGCTTGGCCATGTGGCCCTTGATGGAACCAAGATCAAGGCCAATGCTTCCAAGCACAAAGCGATGAGCTACGGCAGGATGAAAAAGAAAAAAGAGGAGCTTGCAAAAGAGATCGAAGTACTTCTCAAAAATGCCGAGGCTGTAGACAAGCAGGAGGATAGAGAGTACGGCAAGGGCAGGAAGGGTTGGGATCTGCCCGATGAACTCAAAAGGCGTGAGACTCGGCTGGCAAAGATCAAAGAAGCCATGAATGCGCTTGAGGAGGAGGCCAGGCAAGAGGCTTCCGAAAAGCAGAAGGCTGCAGAGACTAAAACCAAGAAAAAACAAGCGCCTGCAAGTCAGCCCCCTCCTATTGAACCCTCCGGCAGTGCACAGAGGAATTTCACAGATCCTGATTCCCGGATCATGAAGGTGACCTCCACCAATTCCTTTGATCAATGTTATAACGGCCAGGCAATGGTTGATGATTCCTTTCAGGTGATTGTGGCTGCCGGACTTTCCCGGAATGCAAACGATGTGGACGAAGTTGAACCAATACTGGATATCTTGGAAGAAAACCTTGGCGGGATTCCCCGCAAAATGGCAATCACAACCGATGCCGGATACTTTAGTGACACCAATGTGATGCTTTTTGAGGACGCACTGCTCGATCCGTTTATCGCCACAATCAAAATGAAACACGGAGAAGTTCTTCCGCCGGTTCGAGGACGGCCTCCAAACGACCTGACGCCCAAGGAGCGAATGATAAGAAAGCTTTGCACCAAACGCGGTCAAAAGATTTACTCCAAGCGAAAGTCAACCGTTGAACCAGTCTTCGGCCAGATTAAACAGGCCAGGGGCTTACGGCAATTTTCACTAAGAGGATACGAAAACGTATCCGCAGAGTGGCTGATGTGGTGTCTGTCTCACAATCTGCTTAAACTCTATCGGCACGGTGGCCCCTTCTAATGGACCCGGGGAAGCTTTTGCCGCCGTTCTGCGTTGCAATCAATACACAACTGAACCGTTCCCGGCGATTGATACCAAACTTTTGCACGCGAATGCCTATTATTGGCTAATCCTTATTGAATCGTGCTTTGCGGGGTGAGAGATTTTCTTCAAAGCGATCACCCCAATTGTAAAAGTTATTTTAAAAGCCGTTATCCCGACAGGCT
>CAWGGE010000002.1:0-189157 GCA_963822045.1 uncultured delta proteobacterium
AAACTCCGTCAAGAACCCGGAGATATGAATGTTGGGGGTGGAAACGCTGTTCAACGGCCGCTGACCTGGGCTCAGGCCGAAGGCGCGAGCGCAAACACGGCGAAAGGGAAGGACGATGGAAGATCAAAATATCCGGGATGCGATTGACCGGCACTGGACCGCGTCTGCAGCCGGAGATCTGGAAAAGGAACACGATATTTATCACGAGGACGCCATATGCGACTACCCACAATCTGGCGAGCGCATCTGTGGACGTCGGAACATCCAGGGGCTCCGCGCCCATCATCCAGCCAAACCGTCCGGTTTTCAGGTTCGGCGCGTGCTGGGCAGGGGAGATCTCTGGATCACCGAGTACATAATCACTTACCAAGGGAAGCCGTCCTTCACGGTGAGTATCATGGAGTTCCGAGACGGCAAGGTGATGCACGAAACACAATATTTTGCGGATCCCTTTGAGGCGCCTGTCTGGCGCGCACGATGGATCGAGCGGATGAAATAAAAATTACATAATTCCGTGTAGGGCGGGCACAGTGTCACCATGCCCGCCAATATACGTTCTTATGCACAGCCGGTGGGCACGAGAAGTCATCTTCCTTCCGGAATGAAGCCGGGAACCCCGGTTTCCACCACAACATTAAACCGGTGTTGCGTCTTGATTCCTTCATTAATCTCCTGCATGGCCTCTTCAGGCATGGTGGAGATTTCAAAGTTCTCCCTGATGTAAGCTGGGTTTGTTGAGGTGGTCAGGAGTGCCGTGCCCCGCTGCACAGCCCAGGCTAACAGGACTTGAGGGGGAGTTTTGTTTACCCGCCGGGCGATAGCTGTAATAACCGGGTCGTCGATCAACTTGGGAGTCATGTTGTGCCCCAGGGGCGCAAAGGCTTGCAGCACGATGCCGTGGCTTTTGCAGTAATCAAGAAGGTCCGACTGCTGGAGATATGGATGCGACTCGACCTGAACCACGGCAGGCTTTATCCTGGCGGCATCGGCAACCTCTTGCAGGACTGCCAAACTGACGTCCGACAAGCCGATGGCCTTGCACCTGCCCGCATCCACCAGGCTCTCCATGGCTTGCCAGGTATCCTGCAACGTCACCCCCTCATCATAGATGATATTACCTCTTTCATCCCTTGGGTCCTGGTTGTCTCCGGGTTTAAAGGCAAAGGGAGTGTGAATGAGATAGAGATCGACGTAGCCGAGTTGGAGTCTTCCGAGACTCGCTTCAAAGGCTGGTTTTACCCTCTCCGGGCGGTGATTGGTGTTCCACAGTTTTGTGGCGATAAACAAATCCTCGCGCCTGACCTTTCCTTCTGTAAGAATCCTCCTAATCGCTTCACCAATGGCGTTCTCGTTACGGTAACGTTCGGCACAGTCGAATTGACGGAATCCCACTTCCACCGCAGTCAATACTGCATTCTCGGTGTCGGTGAGGTCAGGAATCAGGGTGCCGAACCCGAGTGCCGGGATAAGCGAGCCATTATTGAGAAGAAGCTTCGTATAACGAAGATCATCTAAGGTCTCCACGGGTTTCCTCCATATATTTATTTTGTATTTTCATATATTTACTATAATTATTTCTGGCCGTGCCGCAATGGACACTCTCGTTTTGACCCCTTCATGAAGTGCATCGGAGGAATCGGCGGCGGGGTTCAAGGATCGCGGCATCCGGATGAACTCGATTTCATCTGCGCTTTCTTCTCGCAAATGCGGACGCAGGAGCCCGAGAGCCTGGAAAACGGAATGACGCATCCCGGGCCGATCAGGCTATATAACCGTACGTAATAAAGGCGAGTTTTTCTAGTGATTACAAATTGGTTAGAGTAATTCTGCTGCTTATTATCACATTCTTTATATCTACCTGTTTTTTCATCTCAGCGACTCCTTCATCCTTTCCTTAGATCAGTATATCTGGTTCGAATCTCTCTGTGCTAGAGTTATTTTTGCCCGCCCGGAGGATAGGGCAACGCTGGCGGAGAGACGCGAGCGCCGACGCGGGGAAGTTCGTTTGAGTCCATATACAAATCTGTTGTGTCTTGCTATTCCTATTCGAGTCACAGTCTCTCTGATTGACGACATTCAAACACTGCCTTACCTTACAAAAGCTTTATTCTAATTGGGAATGAAGATATGGATGAAATCCCTTTCAAAGGCGTAGGTCGCTCCGCCCCAAGCAGTCGTCTTATTGGATGGAACGAAATGAGCGATTAAGGGCGCATAAAAAGCCACCCGCTGCACATTTCTTAATGGATTCGTTTTCTTGGTCACGCCACCCATGTAATCTTTGGTTGGTTGCACGGTCGGTGTGCATTTTGAACCACATTGCAACCAGCAATCATATCCACCCGTGAATGGGTGGAATACGGCTACCAGGAGATTCAGTCGCCCGAAATCGGTATGGTTCATCGATAATCCTCGATTGATGGATCTTTTCCACATTGCCACCGCACTTTTGCGGGTGAAAATGGTGTTAAGCACTCACAATATGGCCCGATGGGAACATTGAGAAGAGAATCCGACAGGATAGTTTGGTTACGACCCGATGACCCGAAGATAGGAGGGGGTAAGTTATGAAAGGTAAAACGGTGTTCTTCCTTTCGGCCATACTTTTTTGTTTGTCGGCAACATTCATAGGTTACGGTAACAACGAAGCCGCAGCAGCCCAATGTACCGGCGGTACATTACCACCCGGTGGCGGCGAGGATCTCTTGGTGACCGGCCCGTGTACCGTGGGCGCAGGCATCTCTCGATACGGTAACGTGAACATCATAGCGGGCGGCATCCTGACGTTCACGGAAAGCGCAAACGCCCACACACACTTCTGGGCAAAGTCAATCCTGGTGGAAAATAACGGGAGCTTGATCGCCGGCACTCCAGCGGCGCCCATAGGCACCCTTAACGGAACCCTGACGATACACCTTTATGGCGGAGATGCCGATAAGGCGGGCATCCAATGCCAGTCCCCCGTTGTCGGCGGTGCACCATGTGGCATCCCTGCAGCTATCTGGGACCAGAACCCACCTCCCACCAGCGCTTCCTGCACGAAGGTGGTCCTCCCGGGTGGAGTAAGCGATTGTTTCTACCCATATATGCCGCCGGATAATATAGCGGGTGAAACGGGCATGTTCGGACGTAAGGTGTTGGCGGTATCCTATGGCGGGACGCTGCAGTTGTTCGGCCAGAAAGGCGCTACTTATACGGCGGGCGTTCAAAACTGGGACTCGGGCAAGAGCTGGGTTCGTCTTCGGAACCATAATTCGAGACCCGGCGAAAACGTCCTTAACCTGGATCGTGCCGTTGATTGGAAACCGGGGGACCGGGTCGTAGTTACCACAACGGACTATCTGCCGGGCCATTCGGAAGAGTTTCAGATCATAAGCGTAGATCCGACCGCCGATCAGATCACGATCGGAAAGATTGATTCAGCAACGAATCAGCTTCCTGTCGCCTGTTCGGGCTCCAATCCTCCTGAGACGTGCAAGGCGCATTATGCACACAATGGCGACCTCTATCTCCTGGACAACCTGCCGGACCGTCTGAATATAGATGGAGCGATCAGGAACGGCGGGATGGATAACGGGGCGGCTGCCGCCGAGACCAGGGCTGCCGTCGCCCTTCTGACGCGCAGCATCCGGGTTGTATCCGGCGGGGACACGATTCCGACGACGCAAGCCGGAATGACATGCGACTACAACTGCTTCCCCGTGTCAGACGGCTTCTATGGCGGCCATACGATAGCCCTCGAGGGTTTCAATGCCTACCAGGTACAGGGGGTTGAGTTCTATCAACTTGGCCAGGGGGGAAGGAAGGCGCGCTATCCGGTCCACTTCCACCTGGCGCGCAAAACACCGGCTACCACGTTTGTGAATGATTGCTCCGTCCACGACTCGATGACCCGTTGGTACACCCTTCACGGGACCCAGGGCGTAACGCTGGCTCGCAACGTCGGCTACCTGTCCATCGGACATGGCTATTATCTTGAGGACGGTACTGAGACGGACAACAACTTTTATTCGAACATCGGGATCTTCGCCCGTGCGGCAATCAGCAACACCCAGAATCCCCGCAATGTGCCGGGCATCCTGGCGGGAGGCAGCAAAACAAGCGCAAACCCGCCCTTCAATTCTGATTTTGCCAATCCTACCGTATTCTGGATCATGAACGGCTGGAACGATTTTCAGTATAACATGGCTGTGGGCGCCAATGCATGCGGCGCCTGTTACTGGCTCTTGCCGGGTCTGATCAGCACGCATTCACGCAACATGGTGTGGGAATCGTACGCCTCAATTCAAAAGATCATACCCGGGGGAGCCCCGCTACAGAACTTCGTAGGGAACTACTGCTCCTCGGCTCAGTTGTCATTCAATACCGTCCAAGCGACCGATGCCTGTAACGGCCTTGCCGAGCTGGGTCCGATAAACAACTCGCTCGCCCCCGCTCCCCCTAATCCGGACTATTATCCCCAGGTGAGCGGGCTGCGCCAACCCACCCTGTGCACGGGAACCTGTTCTAATAATCTGGGGCAACCCTGCACGACCGACAGTCAATGCAACCCCCCGCCCCCGGCAATTCCAGAAAATACCTGCACGTCGAATTGCACTCAAACGCCGCCGTGCGGCGTGCAAAACCCCGGGGCGCCTTTCGATGCCCGCGACTTCTGCCCGGTAACGGTTCTCGATCGCTATACGTCTTCCTTCCACTGGCCGGAGAAGAATTTTGCTGCAATCTGGCTGCGCGGCAAATGGATGCTGCTCAGCAATAGCGTGCTCTCCGACTCACAAAACGGGGGGCTCGGTCTGGTCACCGGCGGTGACTATACGTTGTCGAGTGTCATCCCCGGAAACTGGCAGACCGCTATACGGAGTGTTTTTATTGGGAATACCCAGAAGGCGGAGGATAATCCCCTTGCATCGAACGCTGGACCCTTTAACCCTCTTGTAAGCACGGACAAGAAAATCAAAGGGCTCTCCTGCGACAACACCGTGAACAGATCCCTCTTCTGTCTTTCGAAAGGAGAGGGGATCACCATGCCGATTTCTAATTTTTCGATGCAGCAGAGGCTGTTCAACGTCTATGACGGACCGAACTATCAGGACTCAAATGCCTATCTCGACATCACCAAAACTGACCTGGAATCGCAGTGCACACCGGATGATTGCCCCGCTGTCTCTGGCTGGATGTACACTGCAGCCCAAGGTATCCCCATCGATCAGGAAAGCGGGCCAACCCGGTCAAAGCGAAACTGTATTCTCCCGAACGCAGCCATTGGCTGGAAACAGCCCAACGGGTTTTACTACCCTCCCGCCTTTCATTCGAAGAACCTATACTTCAATAATGTCGACATCCGCCATCTCGTCATTGAACCGCTGTGGAAACCCGGTACGTTTGAATCGGACCTGACGCAGGTCAAAGAGAACTATTGTACCTATGACCCCACTCCTACCACACCCACAACGAAGAATCAGACATTTACCGGGTTCACCGGCGTCGACCGTCAGACGGTGCTCAACGACGACGACGGCTCACTCACCGGCCTGCTCAGTCCCGTCACACCCGCCGCAGGGGAAACCATATCGGTCAATTTGGATCCTTTCTTCACTGCCCCGGTCGAAGCGCCCGAGTGCGCCTCTTTCGACTTAAGTATAAACGGGAATACAACCGGCGGGACCGCCAATACAAGTCCATACCAATATGTATCGACTGTTGTCTATCCGGCCTGCGTGGTGGAAAAAAACTGCGGCGGGCATTGCTCGCTGCATAATGAACCCTGCGCGAGGGACGGGGATTGTCCCCCCCCACTCCCAAACGAACCTGCTCAGAGGTGCCTCAATGCGACATGGGGCGAAGCTTGCTCAGACCCGAGCTGCTATGGCGTGCCCTTGTCCCGGCAAATGGTTACGACGCCTGGGGATAACAACCTTACCATTCCCATGATGGGGATGGGCTTTTCTCAGCGCAGCATGCTCACTGCAAACAATGGTACGTACTACATGGATACGACCGTGAGCGCAGCAACGCAAAAGAAGGGCCTCGGAGGCCCCGTCCCCATAACCTCACTCAATGTCTTCCAGCCGGGGGCCAGCTATTATGTCTTTTTCGTATACCCCAATGAGCTGACCAAACAGAAGTATCAGATCTATATCGGGAGCGGAATCTCCGAAGCCGAGTTCAATGCGAATATGAGCAATTACATAACACCTGTGCGCGTCGATATCCGCAGCGACGCCCTCAAGTTCGTGGAAGACGTCACTTGGAATGGGTTGACGGCAACAATCAATGGAGGTTTGGTGACCGTTAGCACCGACTTCTCCGAGTTCAATACCGATTTTGACGCAACCGCTGCGGATTACTGCAGGCCCAAGGAATTCTGTCAATTGGTCGGCGGGACGTGTCAAACCTCTTTGGACCCGAGCGATCCTCTGCACGATGTATCGCAGCAAATTTGCGCCAACATAGCCGGAAAGGACATCGATTGTCCCCTGTTTCAGTTTCCGGGACCGACGGGGATGTTGCCCGGTTGCATTGGATTCAAGATAACGCTTGGCGATAGCAAGCAGTTCGGGGCCTACGACGTGAACCACAGGCCTGTCCCATGCTGCTTTCCGCAGACGGATCTGTGGAAAGTGACGATGAGCCCACAACCTATAGCAGGCGCTTGCAGTGACACGATTGTCCCTGGCCCTCAGTTCTGTAATCCTGCGTGCTCTCAGTAAACTATGGCTCCGGGGTGATGCCGGGATAGGGTGCGGTTGGAAACCCTCTTGCTGCCGCTGCAGGAGAGCATGAATAGCAGACAAAACTCTATCCCTCCTTTGCCGCCATTGCCAAAGATGAGGGTTTTCCTGAAATTGCCGCGATATGGGGCTTTATTTCGGTGGCTGAAAAACAGCATGAGAAACGCTACCGCGGCCTGTTGTCAAATCTGGAGAGCGGAAGGGTGTTCAATCACGGTGAAGAGGTAATGTGGCGCTGCCGCAACTGCGGCTATCTGCACTAGGGCAAAGAAGCCCCGGTGTGAGTCCGGCTTATGCCCATCCGCAGGCGCATTTCGAATTGCTGGTGGAGAACTGGTAGAGCGGTTTGCACGCAGTGGTGCTTCCCAACGACTGTGACTTAGGGAAGTGCCACTTATTTTTCTAAAACAGGGCTGTTGCCGGTCTTACTATTTTCCGGGATGGAGGAGGGGTTTTGTCAAAGTTAAGATTCCTATCCTTGAAAAAACGAAGTTCTGAAAAACGCAAGTTTTGCCAATCATATCTGGGTTCGGGTATCCTGTTTCTGAAGTCGTGTGTGTCGGGCGGGGCAGGAACCCGCAACAGGGCAGAGCTTGCGGTGCGGCAAGTTATTGATGCCTTGCTACAGTCTGGTAACTGTATGAAATTATCGGATAACATAGTTGGCGATTAATCAAAATGGGCATGCATCCTGGGCCGATCGTGTTGTATAACCGTCTTCAACCCGTTCGGCTTCCCGGCGCCTGTGGTAATCGAGCGTTGCACCGAGAGGAATATCCCATGTACAGAACCGATATCAATCGCGCCGTGCACGCCGTATCAGACGGGCAGAGGTGGACGATAAGCAGTGAACCCTCACTATGATCGGGTTCGCGTTGAACCTCGGAGCCAGCGTGAGATGCTTCTGGTTCGGCGTCCGATCTTTTGTGAGGACGCACAGTGAATAGTAAAAAACAACTCCTTTTGGTTCTATCGCTACGCGAGGAACAGTGAGCACTGCAAAGAAGGACGAAGGCATGAATCGGCAGGAAATGCTCAAGGGCATGGAACATCATGGTGGATACTGGGATTTCATTGTGGTCGGCGGAGGCGCCACCGGGCTTGGAGTCGGCGTAGACGCTGCTTCGAGAGGATATAAGACAATTTTACTGGAGCAGCACGATTTTGCCAAAGGGACTTCCAGTCGCAGCACCAAACTGATTCACGGCGGCGTGCGCTACCTTCGCCAGGGCAACGTCTCGCTTGTACTCGAGGCGTTGTATGAACGCGGGCTTTTGATGGAGAACGCGCCGCACCTGGTCAGTCACCAGGCGTTCATTGTCCCGAACTATGTGTGGTGGGACGGACCGTTTTATGGTGTGGGAATGAAGGTCTACGACATGTTGGCTGGAAAACTGGGGCTTGGCCCTTCAAGGAGGCTTTCCAAAGAAGAAACCTTGGAGCACATCCCCACGTTGGAGCCGGAAGGGCTGCGGGGCGGAGTCATCTATTTCGATGGTCAGTTCGACGACTCGCGGTTGGCGGTTAACCTCGCTCAAACCATGGTTGAACAAGGTGGATCACCGATCAATTACATTAAAGTGACGGGCTTCATCAGGTCTGGCGAAATGATCCAGGGTGTCATTGCAAAGGATATGGAAAGCGGCAGGGAGTACGAAATCAACGGCCGGGTCGTTGTAAATGCCACCGGCGCTTTTACGGACACGCTGCTCAAATTGGAGAACCCCGAGGCAAAGGGGATCATTTCTCCCAGCCAGGGCGTGCACTTGATCCTGGATAAGGAATTCCTGCCCGGTGAAGATGCCATCATGGTCCCCCAAACCGCGGATGGCCGGGTGTTGTTTGCTGTTCCCTGGCATGACAAAGTGATTGTGGGCACCACCGACACCCCTGTTGCGGAAGTTAGCCTGGAGCCGCGCGCCCTCGATGAAGAAATTGAATTCATCCTTTATCATGCGGCCCTGTACATGACGAAAGATCCGACACGTAAGGATGTCAAGAGTGTCTTCGCCGGTCTGAGGCCATTGGTCAACGTCGGCGAAAGCAAGAACACCGCGGCGATTTCCCGCGATCATTATCTGGTGGTGTCCGAGTCGGGTTTGGTGACCATCGCCGGCGGCAAATGGACCACCTATCGTAGAATGGCCGAAGATACTGTGAACCATGCTCTGCTTGTTGCCGGCCTTGATGAGCGTGAATGTGTGACCAGGAAATTGAGGGTCCATGGCTGGTTGAAAAACTATGACAGACAGGACCCTCTGCATTATTACGGTTCTGATGCCGTTTTCATTAAAAAACTTGTAAATGCCGATCCGGCGCTTGGCCGTAAATTGCACCAGGATCTCCACTACATCAAAGCTGAGGTCCTTTGGGCTGTCCGCGAAGAGATGGCTCGCACGGTAGAAGACTTTTTGGCTCGCCGAAGCCGGGCCCTTTTCCTGGATGCCGGGGCCAGTATTGAAATGGCTGCCGAAGTGGCCCGCCTAATGGCTGCCGAACTGAATTATGATGACGACTGGCAGAAAGCGCAAGTTGCGGACTATACCAGGCTTGCCTCGGGTTACCTGCTGGCATAGGGGATCTTTACCCCGCCGGAAAACCGAAAGCATGTAGCGGATAAAAATGCGCCGCGCGGTACTTTCAGGGCCGTCAATGGAGGGGAAGATATGTCGAAGTTTATCATGGCCATAGACCAGGGCACAACCAGTTCAAGAACGGTTCTCTACGATGAGACCGGAGAGACAATTGCTTCGGCCAGTGAAGAATTCCCCTGTCAATACCCAAAACCTGGATGGGTGGAGCAGGACCCTGAAGATATTTGGAGAACCCAAAATAACACCATGGAAGCTGCATTGGCCAAGGCTAACCTCAAATTAACCCAAGTCACCGCCATCGGGATCACCAACCAGAGAGAGACCACCGTTGCCTGGAACAGGAAGACAGGCGAGCCCGTGGGCAAGGCCATCGTCTGGCAATGCAGAAGGACGGCGGAGTATTGCGACCAGTTGAAAGCAGATGGCTATGACAAAGTCATACAAGAGAAAACCGGACTTGTCACAGACGCCTACTTCTCCGGTCCGAAGATGCGGTGGATTCTGATGTCGGAAACAAAAGCAGCAGAATTGGCCGTTAAAGGAGATCTGCTGTTTGGAACCGTTGACTCCTGGCTGATCTGGAAACTCACAAACGGAAAGGTGCATGCGACGGATGTGAGCAACGCAAGCCGTACCATGGTTTACAACATTAAGGAAATGAAATGGGATGAGGAAATTCTGGCGAAGCTGGGAATTCCTGAGGAGACTCTTCCCGAAGTAAAGGCGTCAAGCGGTATCGTAGGGGTGACCGACAAGTCCACCTTCGGTCACGAGGTGCCCATAGCGGGCATTGCGGGGGATCAACAGGCAGCCTTGTTTGGTCAGGCGTGCTTTGAGCGGGGCATGGTCAAGAACACATACGGGACCGGTTGTTTTATGTTGAAGAACACCGGCAGCGAACCCATCGATTCCAAACACGGTCTTCTGACCACCATTGCCTGGCAGCTCGGAGACAAAGTCACTTATGCTCTGGAAGGAGCGGTCTTCATCGCGGGAGCCTTGATGCAATGGATGCGAGACGGGCTGCAACTGTTTACAAATGTAAAAGAAATCGAGGCAATGGCGACCGCGGTCGAATCGGCTGATGGCGTTTATATCGTACCTGCCTTTGTCGGCTTAGGCGCCCCGCATTGGGACCCCTACGCAAGAGGCGCCATATTGGGACTCACAAGAGGCACTACCAAAAATCATCTGGTCAGGGCCGGTCTGCAAGCCATGGCCTATCAATCCAACGATGTTCTTCAAGCGATGGAGAAGGACTCGGGCATCAAAACAAAAATCCTGCGCGTGGATGGCGGGGCTTGCGTCAGTAACTATCTGTGCCAGTTCCAGGCTGATATTCTGGGCGTAACGGTGAGCCGTCCCAAAAATATAGAGACCACCGCTTTAGGATCTGCCTTTCTCGCCGGACTGGCGGCGGGAGTGTGGAAGGATCAAGCCACCCTGCAAGCCATCTGGAAAGAGGATCGACGATTTCACCCGGAACGAACCCGGGAAAAAGTAGGTCAGGGTTTGAGAGGTTGGCACAAAGCTGTTGAGAGATCAAAGCATTGGATTGATAATTGATGATCCTTAATCTCCCAATTTGAAGGGAAGGTTATGCGGACTTTTTTTTTCGGGGATCTTCACGGTAATGTCGATGCGCTGGATGTTTGCCTTAGATGCCTGGAAGGGCAAAAGGCCGATGAAGTCTATTGCCTTGGAGACTTGGCGGGCTGGCTTCCATTCGGGGATCGGACTTTTCTGAGGCTGCGCTCGATGGGTTTGCCCACGGTGGCCGGAAATCACGACTTGTTGATAGCAGGCGCGATAACCGATTTTGTAGGCCAGGTCGACCGGATGCAGGCGACGGCCTACAACGCCGGGCTGCTGTTTGCCGAAGAAGGGGCCATCGAATATATCCTCGGACTCCCCCTCTCGATCGAGAATGATGATTTTACCATCGTTCATCATTCCCCGTTCGACCTTCCCGCGAGCGGCTCTGCCCCGACTATCGAATGCTTCGGTTACCTCAACCCTGCGGCCCTGCGGCATGCCGTCCCTTTATGGCGCAACTATCCCAAACGGCTTATCTTCAGCGGACACGACCATATCCCTGCCATTTACGAGCTGCCGGAGGGTGAAGAGGTTAAGATACACAGCCCGGGGCCAAAGGAAGACCTGACGCTGCATCTGAATGGGAACTCCCGCTACTGGATCAAGGCGGGGAGTGTCGGGGGCCCTTACCGGGACGGAGTGCCCGTTGCTAATGCGGTCCTCTATGACTCAGAAGAGCAAACGATCACGATGTTGCGCATCCCTTACGACACTAATCCGTTGTCTGAAGCGCTCTCATCGCATCGGTTCCACCGCAATCTGCCCACGATAAAGAAATATATCGAGGTTCTCAGCCTGGGGCACGGCTCGTAGCCGCTATATCGCGCACTGCCTGGCCGGCTGATTTGAAGGTGTGCTCAAACCAGGTGTGAAGGTATCCGTCATCGGCTACAAGGCTAGGCGGATCTCCGGGTCTGATAGGCTTTTCTTCGACATTGACCCGAAGCGCTAGTTCCTTTTCGACTATTGCGAGCAGTTCGCGGACCGATGTTCCAGCTCCGGTCCCCACGTTGGAAACCAGCCGATCCCTGGCGCTGAGTTCAGTGATTGCCCTTATGTGCGCCTGCCCAAGGTCGATCACGTGTACGTAATCGCGCACGGCCGTTCCGTCCGGCGTAGCGTGATTCGTTCCAAAAAGACAAAACGAACCGCCTGAGATGGCCGCCTTTACCAGGTTGGGCAAGACGTGGGTTTCAGGTTCGTGTCTCTCGAAAATCTCCCCCTCAGGATCGTTTCCTATGACGTTAAAGTAGCGTAGCATAGCGTATCGCAGTCCGAACACAGGGGCCACCGCAGATATCACCTGCTCGCACATCAGCTTGGACAGACCGTAGGGGTTGGTTGGCGCCTGAGGATGGTCTTCGCGGATGGTCGGTGTTTCAGCGTTGCCGTATGTCGCACATGAGCTCGAAAATACCAGGGTCTTCGTGCCGGCCCGCTTCATTGCCTTGAGAAGCGAGATCGTACCGTTTACATTGTTGTCGAAATAGACTTCGGGTAACCGGGTGGACTCTTCAACATAGGCTTTCGCAGCGAAATGAATGACCGCTTCGATCTTGAAGCCGGTTAGAGCGCGAAAAAGAGCCTCTTCATCGCGGATGTCCCCGAACGCGAACGGCCCGAACTTCACCCATTCCGCCCATCCGTTTGACAGATTGTCGAATACTACCGGGACATGCCCTGTCTTTTTCAAAAGCTTCGATGTGTGAGAACCGATGTATCCCGCTCCCCCAGTAACCAGAATATTCATAAAACCTCCCAACCAAGTTGCCGGTTTCCTTGCCCTCAAAGCCTCTGCCTCTATCTTTTGCGAGACCTATATACACCTAAATCGAGCGATTAGCCAATAGCCTGTAACCCGCCCTCACGGTGAACCCTGTCCTGGCGAAGTCACAAAGATAAATCAGCAACACACGGCAGCGGCGTTCCGTCTTCCACGGCGGCGTGCTTCGTATCTTAATTACGCTATTTGAGTTTTTGTGACTATAATAATAGAATAGAATGCTTGACAGAAAGCGCATCCGAAAAGACCGGCAAATTCCTGTATGTAATGGAGGGCGATTGGCTGAAACTCAATACATAAAGGTGCACACCCTTTCAAATCGCTTCGAAGCCGATGTTATTGCCGGCGCTTTGACGCAGGAAGGAATACCAGTGCTGGTGAGGTCGTTCGAGGAAACGCCCTATACGGGCCTTTTCGTTCCCCAGAAAGGTTGGGGGCGAATCATGGTCCCGAAAGAAATGGCCGATGTGGCTCGCGAAATCATATCCGGTTTGACCGAAAAAACTGAAGAACTCGACAACCTGCCGTTTAACGGCGACTTGCAGATCGAACCCCGGTTGTGGGACGCTTTGAGGCAGGCCGACCCCGGGGAAGTCACAGCAAGGGCCCTTGTAGAATACGACCTCGAAGAAAGCGTCTATGTCGTTCCGTTCCTGAACACAGTAGCGCTGTGTTATCCCGAAACTGAGGAAATCGAAGTACTCGGACGCCTGGGAGATTTCTCAAAGGATTTTAAGCTAAACCTGGTGATCCTTCATTACCTTCTGTACGCTCGCAATGAACCTCTGGCCAATAAATGGGTGAGCGAAAAAGACCTTCCCGGCGGGAGCCTTTTTTTTTCAGCGTCGCACACGCTTCCAATGGAGCCGCTCACCGGTGCATTCGATGCTCGCCCGAGCCTTCTTGATGCCGCGGCGCGGAGCATCGGAGGCGAAAAGGTCGATATGGGGGGTCTGTCTTACCGGTTCAGGGTTTTGCCCCGAATTCCCTTAATGATAATCTTTTGGGTGAGAGATGAAGAATTCGAACCTTCCTCCCATATTCTGTTCGACGAAACGATCGTCGCCCATCTCAGCTCACTCGACCTTGTCTGGGGACTTGTAAACGTCTTTGCCGACGTCTTGCTCGACTCCGCTGCCTACGTTCCAGAAAATATTTAAGAAGGATGACATCTTTTGGAGTGGACAAAAGCTTATGAACATGGACCGTGCCATATTCGATCTCAAGGTTAGTGTTGAAGCGACCTCGCTCTACATACTCCTTTGCGCGCTCATGGATGGCGGGCAGGCGCCCACCCTGGAACATGCCCGCCAGAAATGGACTGGAACCGAGGAATCATTGTTAACAGCCGCCATGGAGCTTATCAGACGGTGTGTTATCACCGGCGCCGACACAATTCCCGAAGACATGCACTTGCATCCCAACACTCGTGATAGATGGTGCTAGTACCATGTAACATTTACAACTTCGGATAAAGATGCTTCAGTTTTATCCGTGCATCGGTTGTAGAAAATCGCCATTGGATCTTGGATTGCCGGTTGTTCCTGTCGTTTTCCCACGCGGCGATATGACTTCGCAGCGTTTCCAGATCGGGAATCCGCCGATCCAGGCACTGTCCATTTAATGCGCTCAGTTCAATCTCCGCCATATTGAGCCAACTACCGTGTTTGGGTGTGTAATGGATTTCAAGGCGTTCGGCTAAACGCCGAGCCTCTTCAGGTTCAAACGTCTCGTACAGGGAGGCTAGACAGTGTGTGTTCAGGTTGTCCAGGACCAAGCATACCTGGACGGCATTTGGGTAGCGTTCGTCGAGCATGCCCTTGATCCACCACGCCCAGTCTTTTCTCGTCCTATGTTGGGCGGCTTCCACGTGGCGCTTGCCGGTCAACGGTTCAACTTCAAGAAAGATCTGGGCAACTCCGTTGCGGATATATTCATGGTCCACCCGTGCCGGTCTTCCTGGCGCGCAAGCGATCGGGTCGTACACTTCCCCGATTAGTTGTTTGCAAGTTTCATCCATGCAGACCTGCGGATAGTCAGGATCGTAAGGGAAATGGTACACATCGATTACATCTTCCATATTGGCTACGAACGCTGCGCTCCCTTTCGGCGGGATTTTCCAGTACTTCCGGAGATGAGGCTTAAGTTCGTTTTTTTAAGTGCGCGCTGCACTGTCATATGCGAGACGCTCGGAGCCAGCTCCAATTCAACCGCCTTCTCAGCCAGCAGCCGTACGGTCCATCGTCGCCGGCCCTCCGGTGCTTCTGAACAGGCCAATGCAATAAGTCGTGCCTCAAAAGCTCCGTCGAAAGTCACCTCGCGCGGCGGCTTTTCCGGTTGTTTACGTTCCAGCGCAGCAGCCAGCCCATCTTCTACGAAACGCTGCTTCAGGTGTTCGATTGTGCGAGGCGTAACGCCCATAGCCTCGGCGACATCTGCTACAGTCCAGGCAGGCCCCAGTGGTCCGGCATCACACAGGAGCAAAGCGCGTGCGTAAAGGAACCGTTTCGCACTGGTCTTACCTGTTTTCAAAGCATCGAGTTCCTGACGCTCTTGCTCTGTTAACGTCACACGGTATCGCGGTTTCATGGCAAATCCCTCCCCCTTTGGAATTTGCATGATTTTACCGCTATTGTACGAAAAAAACAATGTTACGTGGTACTAGTGTCCTGCGTTAGAAATCCACTTCATAAGTCCTGAGTACTCAGGCCCTCATTCCGGCGAAGCCCGCGCCACAAGTGTCTGGGCAGGGGGCCTGAATCCAGTATTTTCACTACATTTCATCCGCTTTAAGCTTCAATTCTGAAAAGGATGTTCACACTAAAGCTTACTTGCAATTCGGAAAAGATGCTCCCTTTCGCCATGGCCGTATTTTCACACATAATTCCGCTGTCTTACACCATGGTCGCCAGGACTTGAGTGTAACCTTTTTGAAACCTTCTTCTGATAAAAGAACTGTCACACTGTAGAAGAAGGGTGGTAAATGAGAAAAAAGAATAGATGGGTATGGCAGGCAAGGAATACCAGGGAATGGTTTTGGGTGGAAAAAAAGGGGGAAAGATTCTTTTCTTCTTGCTGGATTACATGTGCAGATGCTGTTCGGATAATCCAAGGCAAAAAGCCCATACCGGAAACCTGCGTTGAGTTAGATGACATTAACTGCTTCGAACCTGTTTCTGACAAGGTTATTGAACTGCTGGAAAGAGCAATCGATAAACTATAGCAACATCCTGCCCAATGATGGCTAAATCTTGCGTCCTTTTCCGCTGGTTTGCAAATCCGGATGCTTAGAAATAAAGCGTCACCCTGCCTAATATAGAGCGAGTGGGCAGCAAATCCGGGTTATATGGATCGGTATCTTGAAACTGGAATGATTTGTCGAATAGGTTTTTGGCCTCCAGAGAAATAAAGCCCAGCCGTTTTGGCAGACGGTAGCCGATGATTGCGTCCAGTACAAAAAAATCGCTGTTACCGGAATAGAGCGGTCCAATAAGATTCGTGGCTTGAAATTCTCCGTATTGCACGACGTAGGCGGGGCTTATAGTCGCAAAGATGCCGCACGGGTGAAAGAAAGAGAACCCCAGCAAAAAACGGTGCGTTGTCAGATTCAGGGAATAATCCGGCATCAAATCCTGCGCGTATTGACGCTCCTCAAACTGATACTGCGGCCCTATCGCAAACCAGGGATGCGGTGTCCAGTAAAAATAGAACCGGCCGATATTTTCGTGCCAGTCTCTACTAATAGTCTCACCATTGACATAAAATTCGCCGAACGCTGTGAGGTCACGCCTGAAAAATTCAGCTCCCGTGTAAAAATTGGAGCAGAGTTTTTGATCGAGCCCAACTCCGTAGACCCACGAATCAAACCCCTCGTCGTCGTTAAAAAACTGGTTGAAGCCAGCCACCTGCGTCGGCTCGATTGTCTGGTTCCCGATGTTGGTAAGCGACATTGCCCGGAATGCAGCAGCCCGTATAGTTGTATTCGGAAAAGGGGTCCACATGACTCCGATTTTGGGATTGGCCTGTTTTCTGTCCAGGTCGAACGTGCCGCCTTCATAAAAATCGGCGCTTGCCCCAAGCGTCCAGACTACATTTTCCGGGTAGCGGAGCTGTGAGTAGATATAGAAATTGCCGCGTTCTGCGTTCGGTTCGGTTTTCACGGGCGGGGCCGCGAAAGTCAAAACTGCCTCGCGGTTGAAATCGAAGAATCCACCCCCGGTTATGAGGTTGTAGTTTTCAGATCGATATAGATGCTGCACTTCACCCCCCTTGCCGGCCGTGTCGAGTTTATCGTTTAAAATCAGCGAGGAAGTGAAAGGTTCATTGTAATTATCAGATTCGTCCGAATGGGAAAAATACCCGATAAAGTCAGATCCGGGAGCAAACTGATGGTGGAATCCGAATCGTATGCTGCCGATATTGTCTTCTTGACGAAGGTCCGGCGAGAAATTGGCAGGATCGAACAGCGCCCGTGGGTCGCCAAAATTGAAGTATTGTTGGCGAAACTCGGTCTGAACGCTGGTCGAAGGTGTCAGGCTCGCCTGAAAATATGCATCGTAAATATTCTGCCTCAGGTCGTCATTCTGCCTGAACCCGTCTGTTTCGGAGTGGAGTTGGCCCAAACTGAAAGAATACCTGTCCATTATCCCTGAAAATACTGCTTCTTCCCCGAGGGTCCCATGATTGCCGGCTATGCCATCGAGAAGAAAGGCTGCTCCATTGCGGTTGAACAAGCTGTTATAGTCGTTTAGCGAGGGCGAGGTTGAGGCCGGGGCCTGTGCCTGAGGGGCGTAAAAGTTGGTCGCGCTCAAGCTGGGCTGGATGGGATTTATATTGAGCGGCTGCAAGAGTTGAGATTGAAGCAGTTCGCTCACCCGGGCAATCTCGTAGCGCGGCATTGCGAGATATGAATCCGAAAGAAACCGGTGGGCAGAGAAGTTGGCGGGGTCATCGGACAGAGATTTCCAGCCTTCCAGAAGCGCTATTTGATCGAAACCAAGATCGTTGTATATCCTGGCAAGGCTTGCGCTTCTTGCCGAAAGGTCCTGATCGAGAAGCAGCCGTGACCTGTAGACTGCACGATTATCGTTTAGCTCGATAGATTTCTGCAGGTCCTTCATAGCTTCGACAGGGCGGTTAAGCGTCTCTTTCAGAATCGCATCGTAAAACCAGGGCGTGGGGTCCAACGGGTCAAGCTCTTTGGCCTGCTTGAACTCCTCTGAAGCCAGCTTGCTTTGCTTTTCCTCGAAATAGGCTTTCCCGAGATAGCTCCAGATAAGGGAATTGAGTGGGTCGAGCATCGCCGCAATCTCTATTTCCATAATGCCCTGCTTCAAATCACCGCACCTGATGATGGCCAGTCCGATCCCCAACCGGGGAAGAGGGTCTGCCTGGTCGAGTTCGATCGCCTTCCTGAAAGCTTTTTTGGAATTGCCTATATCTATACGGGCGAGGTAAGCATAGCCAAGGACGGTTTGCGTGCGAGACACCGCCGGATCGATGGAGACAGCCTGCTGCGCGGCGTCCAGTGCCCTGTCCTGATAGCCAAAAGAGAGCCACAGTTCGGATAGTCGCGCCCATGCGTAGGCGTCAAGCGGGTTGGCGTTTACCGCTTTCTGTATGCTGCCCAGGGCCGCTTTAAGATCGAATCGGGCCTGTTGCGCGTAGGAAAGCGCCACCAGGGCGGCCGACGATGAAGGGTCGCTGTCGACCGCTCTTCGGGCAAGCTCCAAAGCGCGCCCCCTCTGGTTGCAGGCAACAGCCATTACCGATTGGAGCGAAAGCGCATAGCTATCCTGCGGATTCAGTTCAAGAGATCTTGAAAGTTCAGCCGAAGCCTCATCGGCTCTTCCCACCGCAAGCAGGAGCAATGCCCGGTAATCGAGCAGTGCCGGGTCATCAAGGACTGGCGGCTGTTGCAGGGAAGCAAATGCTGCGCTCAGGTCCCCTTTCCGGTAGGCTTCGACAGATGCCGATATTTTTTCCCGCCACTCGGCGCTGGCGTTCGAAATCGCGGCGTTTGCGGCAATTTCCGGGATAGGGGGATAATAAAGCGCCCACTGTACAGCATCTTCTGGTCTTGCTATTGCGCGAAGCACAGGCGGTGCGCCAGCCTCGCAGACCGCCGACTGACCTCTTTGCAGGTAAAGGTTTCCATAATCGTTGGAAGCGTTCAACCTGCCATCAAAAACAGAAATCGATGTCCGGTCACCTTCGACCTTTACCAGAAATTCAGTGCCTTCGACATTTGCGTTGACAAAAGGGGTATTCACCTTCAAGCTGAAAGGATTGCGGCTGAAAAAAAGAGCAATGCCGGAGATAACATCAATGATGCTCTTCTTTTCATTCTCAATCCCAACAAGTGTGATAGTCGTATTCTGGTTGAGTCGGACAACGGCCCCGGTCGACAAAGAGATCGCCGCACGGCTATTTTGAAGAACCTGTATTTTGTCTTCAGGGCAAAATCTTTCCCCCGGTCCAACTTGTACCCATGTCGTCTGTCCGGCTTTCTGGGCCAGGACCGTTCCCTGGACCGACTCGATCCGGGCCATCCAGTTCTCACATGAATCTTCCCCCTTGGCGATTGCTGGGAAAATTAAAAGCACAATCCAGATAAATAAAGCCCGAAGGAAGATCACCCTTTCCATTTCATGCCCTCACCTGAACGGAAATGCTTCCTCGAAAATCAGAAAAAATTTATATTGAAGGCGAGTTGCTTTCGCTCATTTCAAGACGAAAATACCCGCGAAATATAAACGCAAGGATGATCTCTAAGTCTCTAAGACCTCTCAAATCCACTGCGACGGGGAATTCCGATGACCTTGGAAAAATGATCGGCTTGAAGCGCTCCTGAAGGAATAGCAGAGCTGGGATTCAAGACCGCTCACCTCAGTATCTTTACTACTTAATAATTATTCTCTGAAACGAGTGAATACCGAAAGTAATTTAATCTAGATCATCTTGTAATATGTTGCAATAGAATTTCATATCCCGGGCAATCAGGATCAAAATCCCCAGACGGGCGGAGGGTACGGGTCTTAATGTTCAACCTTATCTTCCAGGTTGAACTGGCGGTTGCGAAATGTTGAAGTGTTGCCTCTTGGCTCCTTGTTAAACACTTGAAAAGATGGTAGAGAGGCGCAATGGAGATCGACTTGGGCCTGGGATACACCGTTAGTGAACCTAACAAATGTAGAAAGGACCGAAAATGGAAAAGGGAATTACGATTACAATCTTTTGCGATGATGAAGGGCACGTTGTAAAGGTGATAGATGCCGAAGGCAAACGTATGGACGCAATTGTTGATTTTAAAACCGAAGGTGAAACCTGCATCAAGAATATCACCACTTTTCGACTGAGTGGTCAAACAACCTGCACGACTATCAATGGGGTCCTTATGTGCGGACCTCATCTCTGCTGAACTGGGTTTCTCAGAAAGACCCCAAAAAATTTTTCTTCCCCCCGAAGGTATCAATCAATCTCGACGCTCCGCGAGACGTCGAGATTGCCTTGTTAGACATCCGCACAACCCATGGGTTTTCTTGCAATAAATAGCAGACTTTGTCTTATTCAATACTTCTGCATCTTTGCTTGAGCTTTCCGAACGCATTCAGGGCATATGCCATGACTGAAGTAGGCCGCAAAACGGTCGTGAATATATCCGAGAGAAATATCGCTTGCCTCACGACGGGCTCAAAAGCTGGTGAAACTCTCTTCACTAATGGGTTCAAAAGCACTGATGCTGAGTATCTCCCGTTCCACTTTTGGCGGAGGATTTTCGCCTCGAATTATCCTGTCGGCGTCCTCGGGTCCTATGACTTTGAGCGACATGTAATATTTGCTTCCCTTCTTTTCCACATAGAACCAGTTTCCGCTTGGGATAAATCTCCATATTCCTCCCTTTGGCGTGACCATGGGAAATCCTCCGTTTTTTCTGCAGGCGCATGAGTGTCGGACCGGGTCCGTACCGGATACAACCACTGACCACTATGCAGAATGGTATGAGTCTTCATAGTTGTCGGTGCGTACATATCACCAAAAGGTTTCACAATGGTTACAGCTTCGCGGTTAAGAGCGGGCAGGAGCAAGCCCCTCTTTTTCTTCTCTACGGCCAAATTCGTTGATCTGAGGGGGCAGGTGAGGTAAAGTACTTTTAGATTTCCGTTTGCCTGTTGGAAAAGAGGGCGAATTTTGTCGCGGCTTTCATCCCCCCCCCTCTTACGAAAGGGTTAAAGAGTAATTTAAGGTTCGCAACTTGTGGTATAAGGATCTGCCATGTACCGCCGGTACTGTTTTGCGGTAGCAGCAGGTTGCCTGGTGGGAATGCTGGGATTGGTCGTCATCCTGACTCCGCTGGGATTATGGCTGGAACAAGAAGTCGGCCTCGATATTCTTTTCCATCTCAGGGGACCCAGGCCGGTTCCGCCCTGCGTTGTTATTGTGGCGTTGAATGAGGAATCCGCCGAAAGCCTCGGACTTTCCCCGAACTTTCTGAAATGGCCCCGGCATTATCATGCCCGCCTCACCGAAATCCTTGCCCAACAACGGCCCTCAGTCATTGCATTCGATATTCTGTTCGGTGATCCCACTGTGCAAACAGACGATGAGGGGTTTGCCAATGCTGTCCTCAATGCCGGAAATGTCATTTTGTACGAACAGCTCAAAAAGGAAACGATCCCTCTAAATTTAACTGGTTACATGTACATTGAGAAAACTGTCCCACCAATGGAAGCCTTGGCAAATAGTGCTGCGTTACTGGCCCCCTTTCTGTTGCCAAAAATTCCCTCCAATGTCAGTCAGTGCTGGACATTCGAACCAGGGACCGGACGTAATCCAACCCTCCCTGCAGCAGCACTTCAAATTCATGCGCTATCCGTATATCGGGAGTTCGTTCAACTTTTGGAGGCCGCCTCTCCAGTGCTGGCTGGAACATTCCCGGATAATGTCGATGACATGCGGCGGGAACAGAAGCTGGGATGGCTTATTGCGAAGTTCAGGAATATCTTTGAAGAAGAGCCTTCACTGCCGGATAAAATGATCGCAATGCAGGATAGCGTTTTGCCGGGTCTGGACCCAGATAAGAAAAGCATTCTTGAGTCTTTCATAAGACTCTATTCAAATCCGGACAACCTTTTTCTGAACTTCTACGGCCCACCCGGTTCCATTCCAACTATTCCATTTCACACTATTATCCAATCCGATTCATCTTCACCGGCGTTATCGGAATTGAAAGGCAAAGCGGTTTTTGTTGGAGTCTCGGAACCAACTGATGCCGGGCAGCGAGACGGTTTTCGCACTGTGTTTTCAAAACCGGATGGAACCGACTTGAGCGGAGTCGAAATAGCTGCAACGGCGTTTGCGAATTTATGCGAAAACAGGCCTATACGCCAATTGCCGCCGGCCTTTCAGTTTATGCTGATTTTCCTGTATGGTCTGATTCTATCGGCTTGCGCCCTGCTTTTCCCTGCGTATTCATCGGCTTGTATCGTGGGAGCGTGGACCGTTGCATATGCGCTGGCGGCAAGACATGAGTTTGCATCTAACAGTTTTTGGATTCCCCTCGGGATTCCCCTTCTGCTCCTGTCTCCGGCTGCCCTTGCCGGCTGCCTTATCAAGAATTTTTATTGTGTCCGCAAAGGTCGTGAGGATATCAGGAAAGCTTTCGGCTTCTTTCTACCTGCTAAAGTGATCGATCAGATCGTAAGCGACATGCCGAAGATGAAGGGAATTGCCCATAGTCGCCAGATTGCCTTTGGAACAGTTCTGTGTTCAGACGGCGAGCAATATGCGCGGCTTGCCGAAATGATGAAACCCGAAGAGCTGAACAAACTTCTGAACAGTTATTACGAGTCGGTTTTCACTGCTGTAAAAGCCAACAATGGAACCATTTCAGACATTATCGGCGACTCGATGCTTGCCGTATGGGCTACGGCGCATCCGGACCAGTCGCAGCGAAGAGAGGCATGCCGTGCAGCATGGGCAATGAAAAATGCTGTCCGGCAATTCAATGAACAGAATCGTCCATTCACTCTCAGCACTCGAATCGGGCTTCACTATGGAGAAGTCCTGCTCGGAACCGTCGGGGGGTCCGGACATTATGAATACAGGCCGGTTGGCGACGTCGTAAACACTGCAGCCAGAATAGAGAATCTCAACAAGCGTTTCCAGACAAGAATTTTGGTGACCGGAACGGTGATTGACGGATTACACGATTTCTTGCTCCGAGAGCTCGGCCGTTTCGTTCTTAGTGGGAAAGTAAACCCTGTCACTGTTTATGAATTAGTTTGTCCTGTAGAGGAAAGTAACCACGCTCGGGAAGATTTGTGTTCCATTTTTGCGGCAGGACTCAGGGAGTTCGAAAAACAGCATTGGGACAGGGCAATTGCGTTTTTTCAGGAGTGTCTGAGAGTTTCCGGAAAAGATGCGGCTGCTTCTTTTTATCTGGGACAATGTGGGATTTATCAAGAGAATCCTCCCGGTGAGCTTTGGGATGGCCTGGTTTATATTGGAAAAACCGATTAGGGGGATTGAGGAATTAGTCGTCAAAATTGAGAATTCAGGAATCGAGGAATTAGTCGCTCAATTCCTCTCAGCTCTCGACGATACGTTCATATATTGAGGTTGTCAGTTTATCCGGTTCCACACCCAGTTCCCTGTCAAGAGCCTGTCTGCATTCATTATAAACCCGGATGGCTTCGGTCCTCATTCCAAGGTTCGAATAAGTCAGCATGAGCTTCTGGTAAGCTTCCTCCAATGTCGGATCTGTCTTCACGACCAATTTATAAAGATCGACGGATCTTCGCGAACTGCCTTGATTCTCGTAATACGCGGCCGTGCGCCGTAAAATATCTATATACAGGGCGCGGATCTCCTCCCTCTTCAGTACGGTCCATGGGGTATATAATTCATCTTCGAGATAGTCCCCCTTATACAGCTCAATTGTGCAATTGCCATAAACTATGGAATTCTTGATGTCTCCTGCCCGTTCTGCTCTCCTCGCCCGTTTGTAGAAGGAGAGGAATTCATCGATGTCAAGCCGGACAAGGCCACGATTCAGTGAAGTCATATTCCCTTTGAACCATATATAGGGGGACCTTGTGCCCGTCAGATTTCCGAGTGTTTTTCTGAGTCGATGCAGCACGACTTTAAAATTTCTCTTGCCGTCGTCCGGGGTGGCATCGGGCCACAAATCTTCAATAAGCAAATCTTTTGGCACATTTTCAGCTCCACGGGTGATTAGAGCTTTAAGGAGCAACTGTGGTAGGTTTGTACTCCATTCTTTTCCTGTTACCAGGGCTTCACCTCGGAAAAGCTGAAATTTTCCAATCACATTGATCTGGATCTGGGGAACACCGGCTGCCTTCTCGCTGATCGATTCGGTTGGTTCAGCCAACGGGAACTCCTCAACGGAGGCCGTAATGAGTTTAGAGAAGGTAGCTAATTTGCGGCTTTTTTCAGCAAGGGTGCGAATGAACCTGTTTTCCGAGTCAAGGAGCCTCTGGGAGAGACTGCGCGCGATGGCCAAAGCTAGTCCAGGGCGGCCGAGCATGAGCAATTCGAAATCATCTCTGGCAATCTCAATCAGCCGTACACTGGTTTTCGCCCGCACAGTTGCTGAGCGCACCCCTTCGGGATTCAGGAAACTCATTTCACCGATTGGTTCACCAGTATGGCAAACACTTAAAACGATCTCGTCTTGGGTCCCAAAAGCTTTGATTATTTCCAGCTCTCCTTCCACAATAAGATAGAGCCGGTTACCCGGAGTTCCCTCCTTGAAAAGGATCGTGTTGGCGGGCAACTCCAGTTGCCTGGCAATTTGGGCCAGGAACCGGATATCTCTTTGTGACAGAGAACTAAAAAGGGGAATTTGTTTCAGCAGTTCATTCATCTTTGAGCCCCTTGATCAAAAATCGATTATGCACTCGAACAGGTTGCTTGGCAATTCGGAAAAGCCGCTCCCTGCCGCCTCCGTCGTATGTTCGGGCAAAATTCCGAGGCTTTATCCCCCGGTCGCCATAACCCGGGGACGAGACTCTTTGGGGCCGGGATTGCGGCTTGGCAGCTATATAAAGCAGCCTCTGGAATCGACCAAAGGTTCGCAAGACGAATACATTTTACTGCTGGAAACGGATTGCGGAACGGCTGAGGAAAAAGGCCAAGTCAAAAACGGACCCGCCGGAAAAAAATGACCCAAAGCGTCATGTCGATATCTGAAGATATCCTTGCGATAGAACTATTTCAGGCCAAGAAACCGCCTGATATGCTCTGCGAGTTTATTGTCAATTTCAGCATGTCATGGGATTGGTTGTTTTTGACCCGTACCTGGATTGCGATAAATGTCGTGCCTGGAACCGTGGCGGTGTAGAATACACCCGGCAGCAAGCAGTTCGCGAATGAGCTCGCTACGCTTCAAATGGCGATTTCCTTGGAATGATAACCATCCGGGACATCGTCCATGGCCATGAGGAGGTAAGCATCCTTGATGTTCTCTTCAAGCTCTTCGAGCGTTTCACCCTGCGTCATTATCTCGGGATATTCCAGAAGCTTGCCGAGCCAGAATCTATCACTTTTCCAGTAAATCATGGTTAGCCACCTGTTCATTTTGTTCCTGCTCCTTTTGCTATAGTACCCTTATAGCACACCTCAAAATCCCATGCTACGTCCTTGACCGTAATTAAGCCACAAGGTGCAGGGGCGGGCTTAAATTTGATGCCCGCACGCGTAGCCAAAAGACATACGCTTTAATTCTGGCATAATCTCTCCGGGGTATTTGGGGATGCTACCTGTTGGTCAACAAAGTATTGCAGAGCTTCTATACAATCCCGCTAAGGCGTAAAGTTTGCCAATATTAACGTGAAAGTCTACAAAATCCTATCCAGTTACGGAAAGAAGTATTGTGCAACGCGCTAGATCCTGTATTGGAAAACTAACGGCCTTTTCGGGAGGTTAGGGAGCCTTGCAGGTGGAGCGCCCGTGTAGCCAACGAATGAGCATTGGAGCCGCGCGGAAGTGGAAACCGGAAGCCCCGAAGCCGCTGAAGCTGTGTAGAAGAACTCCACGCTCCACGAGCTGGGCCGGTCTTCTATTGGCCCGCGCTGAATCGGATAGGGTTGTTGCTGAGGAGCTTGGTTGTGAAGGGTTCGTCGAGTACGGCGACGCGCGCAGCAAGCGAGGTAGGACGCGGCTCGTCAGAAGAGTGAGTACATCTTTATGCAGCCCCGGACTTTTCCTATTTGCATGATACTCAATTATGGATAAACTAAGCATGAACTTTCATGATACAAAACCGTGCACATTAGAAGGTGAAGTATATGGATACGATTAGACTCAATCTGACTCTACCCAAGAAGCTGGCCCGGGAACTCGAAGCTGTGACAGATCCAGGGAAGCGCAGCCAGTTCATAGCCGACGCTATTAAGCGCCGGATAAAGGAGATGAAGAAAGAACAAATGCGCGGCATCATGGAAGAGGGATATCGAGCCAACGCCGATGAGAGTAAGGCCCTTGCCCGAGAATTCGAAGCATCAGACATGGAGGGCTGGGTTGATTATTAAACTCGGCGGAATCTATCTTGCCGCACTCGATCCTGTTATCGGCAGGGAGATCTCCAAGACAAGACCGGTGCTCGTTGTCTCAAACAACATAAACAATAAATTCTCGGGAACAATAACAGTTCTGCCCCTAACATCCGGCAACATCGAAAAAGTTTATCCTTTCGAAGTATCTCTTCACAAGGGAATTGGTAATCTCCCCAAGTCCTCAAAGGTCAAAGCAGATCAAATCCGTACCCTCGACCGAAGTAGGATTATCAAAATGATCGGGGCATTGGATAAAGAGACCATGATCCAGGTAAAAGGACGCGATGAAATGCCATTTGGATATGGACTAAGGCATACTATCCGGCGCCAAGCCTGCTGGGATGCTATTATTAGCACCACCACCGGCCATTGACCCCATGTCGTTCCCCAAGACAAAAAAAAGGCCAGGCATTTCTGCCTGGCCTTATAATAAAAGCTCCCCGAAACGGACTCGAACGGCCAAATCGGGGCAGGGGCTGGTTTGAAAGCGCAGAACGTCGCTGATGGCCCGGTCTGGCCCATAACCGGCGATTATCTCTGAAGCCCTCTTGCCTCGGTCTGCCTCGCGGTCTCCACCTTCAGGTATTCGGCGGCAAGCTGGGTGTAGCGCGAACAACCCTCCTGCATCATTGTGCGTTCCAAATCTGTGGCCTTCCTTTTTATCCTGGCGGGGGCGCCCATTACGAAGGATTCGGGCGGGACCTCAAAGCCGGGTGGAAGCAGGGACCCCGCCGCAATAAACGAGCCTTTCCCTACCTTGCAGCCATCCAGTACGATCGATCCAATTCCAATAAAGCATTCGTCTTCGATCGTGCAGCCATGAAGCATTGTATTGTGGGCGATTAACACGCGGTCTCCAATGTGCATAGGAAATCCGGGCCCGGTTACATGGAGGGTGCTGTTGTCCTGAACGTTCGTAAACGACCCTATGCGTATGTAGTGAACGTCGCCCCGAACCACGGTGTTGAACCAGATGCTGCTGCGCTCCCCGATGACAACGTCTCCTATAATGCGTGCGCCAGGGGCTATGAAAACGTTTCCGGCAATCCGGGGCAAAATGTCTCGATAGGCAAGTATACTAAGAGTTTTGTTCATGTTTTCTGCTTTTTCCGCTTAAGTTGTTTGAGGTCCAGGATCTCGGCTATGACATGTGCAGTATATTTTACGAATTCCTGGAATTGCTCTTGACCGAGACTGCCCCTTGCCGGACTGGGAACTGAATCGGGAAGGCTGAGAGAGAATGGGGCGTTTTGCAGCTCTGGTTTCGGGGAAACCTCAAATTCTGGCTCGAAGGTGTCGAAGAAATATTTATCCTGAAAAACAGCAAACTTGAGCGCATGGGCAGTCGCGTCGAGGATGGCCGTACGGTGCTTGTCGATCTTGTTTTCAGCCACCGCCTTGCGAAGCCCCGCAAGGCACTCCCCGCCCTGTGTGCAGGCGATATGGCCGTTGCGGTTGGCAAATAGCATCGAATCCATGATCTCCTGCTCGGATACCTGGACGATTCGAACCGATCCTTCACCGGCGATCTTACGGAACTGTCCGACCAGCCTTATCACGCGGGGCATGGAAACGGGATTGCCGATCATGGCCGCCTGGGCGGCGCTTGGCCGCACGGAAACGGGGCGAAATTGCCTCTTGCCCTCTTCGGGTTCGAGATAATAGAGGTAAACAGGGTTCGCGTGCTCTGACTGAACCCCGATTACAGTTGGCAAAGAGTCGATGATGTGCAGGTCGTACATCTTGAGAAAACCGGCCATTACCGCCGTTATGTTTCCGGCGTTTCCAATCGGCACCACGACCGCCAGCCCGCCCACCTCGTAATCGAATGCCTGGGCGATCTCGTAGCTGTAGGATTCCTGTCCAAGGATGCGCCATGCGTTTTTGGAATTCATGAGCGCGACGCTGAAGTTCTCCGAGAGGTATTCGACAACTTTCATGCAGTCGTCGAAAACGCCCGGAATCTCTATGACTTTTGCTCCGCTTCCAAGTGGCTGCCCCAGTTGCTGAGGCGTTACCTTCCCCTGGGGTAGAAGAACAGCCGATTTTACATCGCGGGACAGATACGATGCGTAAAGGGCCGCAGATGCCGAAGTATCCCCGGTTGATGCGCAGATTGCCAACACGTCGCGAACGCCCCGCTTGTTTACGAGATAATTTAGATAGCTGAAGGCGCTGGCCATTCCTCGGTCCTTGAAGGAAGCACTCGGGTTTTGGCCGTCATTTTTGAAGCAAAACCTGATTCCTGCCCAGTCGCTCATCGCTTGATTAGCTGAAACGACAGGTGTGTGCCCTTCACCCAAAAAAACAATGTCTTCCAGAGGGATTATCGATCCGATCAGCTCGTGGAAGCGATATATCCCGTTAAGTGCCGGAATATTCAACATTTTCCTGTAATCGAAAATCCTGCGCCACTTGGCGCCCGGCAACTCCTTGAGGCGCTCCCATTGCCTGTCTTCCAGGAGCAGTACCGAATCGCATTTCGGGCAGGTGTAGAGAAGTTCCTCGATGCCGAACCAACTCTCGCACCCCAGGCAGCGGTAAAGGTATTCGCCCTCGATTGCAGGAATAACGTAAGGCTGCATTTCGGAAGGGAACTGATCTATTTGCATGCAAACTCCTCGTGCATCAAAAATGTTCCAGAACCGGAGCTCTTAACCGCAAGGCGATGAATGCGCGGGGCAGGGACCGGAATCGCAAGTATTAAATATCGCAGAGAAATAATCAAGCAGTTACGATGACTCGCAGATTCCGGTTAACGCTGGAACTGAGTTTTTGCATTAAAATGTTGCGCCAAAGATACACCATATGCTGCCATGTATTATTTTTGCCACACATAAAGTCTAGATTCAGGACTTGTTATTTTGCACCGGTCAATGTAAAAGTACGTCCCAAGGTGGTTTGCCGAGTACCAGACAGTCAATGTGGAGTTTGGCACGAAAGATGCTCTGGAGGCGGCGGGGAGGATTAATGGGGCGTGACATACTTAAAACAGCACACGATTGCCCAGTCCGTATGGTGTAGCGGGGTGGGCTTGCATTGCGGACTGAAAGTGGCACTGGTGTTGAAACCCGCTGCTGCGGGCCATGGCATTCGGTTCCTGCGCACTGATATACCCGACAGTCCCTCGATTGGCGCTCATTACAACAATGTGGTCAATACACTCCAGGCGACCACGATTGGTTCCGCAGGGATAGCCGTTTCCACTATCGAACACCTCATGGCCGCCCTGTATGGATGCGGCGTGGATAACGTACTCGTGGAACTGAGCGGCCCCGAGGCCCCCATTTTCGACGGGAGCGCGGCGCCCTACGTGAATTTGATTCGCAAAGCCTCTATCCTGGAACAGGACGAGGCCAGGAATTACCTCACGATCCGAAAACCCTTAACCGTATCAAATGGCGATTCCTTCATCATCGCAACTCCGTCAGACCAATTCCAGGTGCGCTACGAGATCGATTATCCTCATCCGCGTGTGGGAAAACAGGAATACTCCTGGGCTCTCAAAAATGGAAGTTTCGGCAGGGAAATAGCCAAAGCCCGTACGTTTGGCTTTCTTAAAGATGTTCTAAAGCTTCAAAAAATGGGCTTAATCCAGGGCGGCTCTCTCGCTAATGCGGTGGTCTTCGACGATTGTGAACTGCTCAACGTGGACGGCTTTCGCTACTCAGATGAATGCGTGCGCCACAAAATTCTTGACTTCATTGGCGATTTGGCGTTGACCGGTCTGCCCGTGCTGGGAAAATTCGAGATCCGAAAAGCCGGACATGCTCTCCACAGCCGTTTTTTGAATGAGCTGATGGACGGAAAAGGTTACGCCATTCCAACCTCGGTTCCAATGCCGCCAGCATATTTTGCGGACAGGGCTTCTGCGCTGGCCTGATGGTTCCCGCTTTTTTGAAGATTTCTTCTTGCCACGCTCTCGCGGGATCTCCTCGCGATGATCCATTATCCGAAATATTTGGAAGAGGCTGGAATCCGATCAAAAAATTTTCTGGCGCCTGTGGATCTGTTCCTTTGACTCATTCTTGTCTACATATGCCTTAACGGTGTTCGGCCGGATAACAACCCCCTACCAAACTCATTCGCAAAAAGAGTGGCGATGATTCAAAGCCGCCACCGACGATAAATGTCTCCCGCCGGACGGAGGATTTGTGCATTTTTGCTTGACAGAAGGTCGGACTTGTACTAATTCTCGCATTGTTCGTTTACCTCCTAAGTGTTGCCCTCCGCTGGGGTTTGGGGGACTCCAGGGGAGGGCACCTTCTACCCGCATCCTGTGTTTTTCCGCTATTCTAAATTAACGAATCCGCTAAGTTTCGATTTGGCCGGGTTTAACGGCGATATCCGCCGCTATATCAGCCTCAATGGCCGTCCTTGACGGTATCTAGCAGGGCCGACGCGGCTGCAGCCTTTTCCGGGTTCGTCTTCTGATAATAGCCGAGGACTCTATGGGATATTCCTTCATGAGAGAATGGCTTGACGATATATCCCTGAATGTCTAGTTGCAGGCAATCCAGGACGGCGTCTCTATCGGCAAGAGACGATGCCATTATTATCGCAGTGTCCCCACTTTGCAGCTTTTCCCTTATGACCTTCAGTATCGCATACCCGCTTGTTCCGGGAAGCATTATGTCCAGAAGCAGAATATCCGGCTTCCATTCCTGATAAACTTCCAGAACGTCATTGCCATTTATGAAGAAGCGTTTTTCAAACACTTCTTCCTTTAAACCGATCTTGTAAATCAATGAAACAGACTTGTCGTCCTCTGCGATCAGTGTCTTTATCTTATCGAACGCTGTGGACTGCAGCATATCTTACCTCTCGTAATTAACTTATCAATAGCAAGGCTTCCTGCGTCTGGCTATTTGAGTATTTGCGGTTTGAGCGTCTGAGCAGCCAAAATTGGAAAAGCAGTCCAATCCATTCTGGAATTTAGTAAGAATCGTTGCCATTCTGTTTCTTGGGAATCGAGAAACGGAAACTCGCCCCTTTCCCCTCACCTTCACTTTCAACCCATATCCTGCCACCATGCAGCTCCACTAGCTTTTTCGTCAGGTAAAGACCTGTTTGAGTCCTTTGGCAGGATTGAATGGAAGGCTTGTCCGCCTGTTCGAAAGGTCTGAAGACGCTTTCCAAATCCGCCCCTATGATTCCCAAACCGGTATCCTCGACGGAAATATAAATATTTTCCTGAATCGTTTCCGCTCTCAGCCGCACTTCACCGCCATCGGGAGTGGACTTGAGCGAGCAGGTGAGAAGATTGAAAAGAATCTGCTTAAGCTTGGTCGCATCAGCCTCAATCGTTTCATCAACTTGGTTTATCTCTTTGGTCACTTTGATTCCGTGCTTAATGGCTTTTTCTTTGACAAGGACCAGACAACGAGAGAGCAGATCGTGCAGGTTTACCAGGGATGGCTCCAGCTCCAACTTATCGCTTTCAACCCCGGTGAGATCTATTATATCGTTTATTAATTCAAACAGATTGTGTGCGCTCTTAGCCACATCACCCAGGTACTCCTCTTGTAAAGGAGTGAGATCGCCGAATTGTCTGTCGAGGATCATTTCGGTGAAGCCGATGATAGCGTTGAATGGAGTACGGAGTTCATGGCCGATATTTGCCATGATGTTGTTTTTGGCGGCATCCTTGATTACCCTGCATTCCTCCTTCATGGCTTCGATCTCGCAACTGGCGGCGGCAAGCTTGTCTTCGATTCGTTTCTGCGCCGATATATCGACAAAATACTCTAAAGAATATCGATGTCCTCCAAACGTGACTGGAACCGTTGACCTGAGAACGGGGAGGCACAGGCCGCAAGTCGTAATCAGAACCGCTTCCGTACCGTCATCCGATCTTACGGAATCGGTTGTCGAACACCCGGTTGGAGCCCGGTGAATGTAATTGTCACAACTTTGTCCCACAATTTTACTTTTCTGAGCGCCTATCGCCTTCGTAGCAGAGTTATTCAGATCAGCAATAGTATTGTCTTGAGAATCCACAAGAACTATTATTCCCGGAAAAACATCAAACAGTGCACGCTCGAAATGCTCTTTCCCCTGTGCTCCATTCTGTTCGTGCGAATTGCTGGTTTTGATTTCTTCGATGATGTCCTTTGCGAAAACCCCCAATTTGTTTCCCTCCGAGTAAAGAGTGCAAACCTGCCTATAGTTTGTAGATCCGGTAGCCAAGTCCCCAAAGGGGCTGAGTTCGCCGGAACTAAAGCCGACCGGCACCGTCTGTTTTTTGATTTTATTCGAGTATGTCGGCTTTTTACTCTGATGGGATAAGAGAAAAAATGGACTCGCCATGGCGGAAAAGGAAACTTCCGGAACCATGTGGGGCTTCAATGGTCTTATCTCCATGAGTGAGAAGAGGGGGGCATTTCTGGAACCCCCCAGTCCCTCTCACCAGACCGGGGGCAAAGGAATTGCAACGGCTCGTCGCAGGATTAGAGCACTTCCCCCACGACCATTGCCGTGCCATTATCTGATTCGGCGCCTGTCTGCAGAGATTCGGAAAAGTTTTTGATCGCACCGCCGGCCTAGGCGGTGGCATTCAATAACCGGACAACGGCTCCCGGCCCACGACGGATTTTCAAAGCTCTCCCTGATCTGTCTATGACCAGAGACGGGGCCGGCTGCATTGGCATGGATAATTTTTTTAATGTTGAGGCTGCTTTTTGCCGATTTTTCTTTCGGAATTGAAGGGATACAACAAATTTGGTTCTCTATATCTGTGTAGATGCTTCAAAAAATAAATTGGGCACTGTTTCCTTGCAATACTTCGCTCACACGGAGTTGCGTTCAAATCGGGTGCTTCGGGAGGCATAAAGCCTTCATGTGCAAAAGAACCGCGCGGCAATCCCGTAGGGGGGTATCCCCGCCCGCTCTTGAACGTCAGTTTGTATCAGTGGCTGATTATAACCTGGTAGGCATATATGAACAACTTGCATAATTTATCAGTGATACTCATCGAAACATTGAAAGATTTTCATATAAACAAGCTACCACTTACTGTCGAGTCCCTAAGCAAGGCTCTATGTGTTAAAAATGAATTATCAACTATATTGTCCGAACATCATTCAAGTAATTCGTTTAATGCCGATCCTGTGCCTATTGAGTATGTGAATCAAGATAATATTTTAACGGAGAAGTGTTCATTACATATTGCACAAGTGCGCAGTAGATTTGTGGAATTTGTTGATATATGTTCAATGTTACTCGATAGTGATGCTGACATTAACAGATTCAATAAAATGAAACAATCGATAATTGATGGCGATTCCATCGATACGTTGATGTTACATGGTGTCGATCTGTCACGTTTTCTTAATTTACTTATCGAAGAAGCCGTTAATAAAATTAACTATACAGATGATTTATTGACCGAATTGAGTAATGATTTAGCACAAATTGAACAACAATTATTATCATGTCATGCATATAATAAGGAAATGCATTCGGTAAATAGTGAATTTGGCGATGGGCTTCTTTTACACGCAAATGAAATAAATCAGATATTTGGTACCAACAAAGATTTGGGGGAAATTCGTCGTTTTATCCTCTCAAAGCTATCTATAATAGCTGAATCAATAGAAAAAAAGAGACATAAGGATGAATTAAAGCTTCAGGCTGCAGAGGAAAGAATAAATGAGTTGCAAAACTGCCTTCGAAAAAACTGTGAGGAGATTCTCCAGGTGAGAGAGCATGCATATGCATTGGAAAAGGAAGTTTTGCTCGACCAATTAATGGGGATTTCCAACCGCCGCGCTTATGAGATACAGATTCGTGAAAGTTTGAGGCGCTACCATCGCCATCAAGAGTCTTTCGGCCTCATTTTCATGGATGTTGATGATTTCAAGACCGTAAATGACACCTATGGCCATCAGGCTGGAGACAGGTGTTTACAGGAGATTGCAAAAGCTGCCTCATTCTGCCTGCGTAAAACTGACTTTTTAGCGCGCTACGGAGGAGATGAAATAATAGCCATTCTCCCTGGAGCCGTTGTCAGTGATGCAAAAAAGGTTGCGGAAAAAATTCGAAAGTGCGTTGAAAAAACCGTCTTCTGGCACAACCATGTGCATTTTTCTATCACGGTTAGCATTGGTGCAGTCGCTGTGACGGAAACCGATGAAGAACCTGATTCTCTTTTTTCGAGGGTTGACAGCGCAATCTATGAAGCTAAAAAGTGCGGTCGAAACAGAATCCGAGTACTCTGAAGATTTCAGGGTGCCCCTTTGGGCAAACTTCTCGACGACTCGACCCTTTGAGCAATTATCCAAACTTCGCTCACCTCAACATATAATGTGAGGAGTTCCGAATCATGAAGAGTGCCACGGACAGTGACCTGGTCGTTGAATATGAGAACGTGGTCCACGCCCCGTATACCGACAGTCTGACTGGTCTTTTCAATCACGGCTATTTTCTGGTTGCTCTCGAACATGAAATCAAAAGATATGAACGGCATGGGAGCCCTTTTTCACTGGGTTTGGTAGACGTAGACTGGTTTGCAAGTTTTAATAAAAAGTTCGGCTCCTTTGACGGAGACCGCATGTTGAAAAATATTGCGCACGCCATCGCTTCTACCATTCGCGACGTTGATATCGCAGCGAGATATCAGGGCGATGTCTTCGCTGTGATACTGGTTATGGCGGAGTTAGAGGAGGCTGCAAGAGCGGGCGAAAGATTGTGCGCGGCCGTAGAAAAAACGACCGGGGCCCAAGTCACTCTAAGTGTCGGTTTGGCTTCATGCTATGAAGGGGCGACCCCGTTGGCCCTTATTTCCAGGTCCCGGGAAGCTCTGGCATGGGCGAAAGCCAGAGGCAAAAACCGTTTATGTCTCTATGAGGAGCAACAGGCTATATCACGGGAGTCTCACCCCAGAGTCCTGGTTGTCGATGATGAACCGGTGAACCAGAAGCTCATGGAGGCTTTGCTCCTGACTCTCAATTATGAGGTGCTCAAGGCTTCTAACGGAGATGAGGCGCTGCACATCGTCCACAAAACCGACCCTGATTTAATTCTTTTGGATGCCATGATGCCTGGCATGGATGGGTTTGAGGTCTGCCGAAGATTGAAAGCCCATCAGTCGACGCGACTTATTCCGATTATCATGCTGACGGCTTTGAACGCTGCAGATGCGAAGCTGCGAGGGATCGAAGCCGGGGCCGATGATTTTATCACAAAGCCGCCAAACCGTCCTGAACTCTTAGCCCGCACCAAATCATTGTTAAATGCTAAGTTCCTGAATGACAATTTGGCCAGCATCGAAAACGTTCTCATCTCTCTGGCCAATGCTATCGAAGCACGAGATGCCGGCACGCAGGGTCACGTCCAGCGGGTCGCGAACCTTGCGCATGATCTCGGCTCTAGGATGGGGCTGTCAAAAACTGATAAAAAAGCCCTGAGGCTCGGTGGTATTTTACATGATATAGGCAAGATTCATATACCCGACGACATCTTGAACAAACCGGGACCACTAACGCCCGACGAAAGAAAGATCATGGAAGCACATGCAGAAGAGAGTTATAAAATATGTCTTCCACTAAAGAAGAGCTTGGGGGCGGCGCTTCAGGCAATCTACTATCACCATGAGAAACTGGACGGCTCAGGTTATCCTGAAGGTCTGAAAAGCCTAGAAATACCCATGGTTGCCAGGATTATGGCTGTGGTGGACATATATGATGCACTCGTTAGTGATAGGCCATACCGAAAGGCTATGTCCCCCGAACAGAGTCTGAGGATCTTAAACGAGATGGCAGTGGATGGGAAACTTGATGCTGACATTGTGGGGCATCTAACTGCAATTATTGTGGGACAATGAGACCCTGAGCCATAAGCAGGAAGCAAAAGCCCCCTGCTTATGGCTTCACGCGAGTTTCAGTTTTTCGAGGTATTTTTCGTATGAGTCGTCCCTTGGACGGGTAACCTCGGCTGGGAAAGTCTTTTCCAGAGAGAGGGATATCTGCGTCGTACTCCGAAACCGCCTCATCGGGTCCCCCGCCAAACAATTCATTATTAGCTCGTTCAGGTCTTCGGGGATTTCGGGCCTCCACACTCTGGGCGGCGAAGGGTATTGTTCGCAGTGCTGGATTTCATATTCGCCGAAAGAAGATGCCTTGAACGCTTGGGTCCCTGTCAGCATTTCATAAAAGAGTGCCCCGAAAAGGTAGATATCGGTAAAAACGGGAGGTCTTTTTCGTGCAAGGTACGTCCGGAACTGTTCAGGCGCCCTGTAGGAAAGATAGGGGAGTGGAAGCTCTTTTAAGTTGGTCCAGACCGGGCTGGCCTTCGCTATCTCTTGCCAGAGGCCGCCGTTATACAGCTTGAGATGAGGTTTGTCTTTGCGCAAAAGGATGCGCGAGGGACGCAAGTCGAGATGGAACATGTTCTCTATTCTGCCGTTTGCCGCCATATGAAGATGCAGGTCCCCCAAGCCTTCCAGTACCTGATAGCCCAACCTCACGGCAAGCGAAATCGGCATGTTCACGCCCGATGCCAGCAGGTCACTCAGAGAAAGCGGCAGATGTTCACGCACTATGAACAAGTGTCCGTCTACGTTGGCCAGATCGAAGACCCTGACCAGATGGCGGGAATTGATCGATATCTGCCGTTGTGCCCACAAGGCCAGCTTTTCGGCTGAAAGAGCATTCCTCAGTTTACCGCCCAAAGTCTGGCCCGCATATTTTTTCCCGCTGCCCTGTTCTTCCAGTTCCACAACCAAAGAACTAGATCCTATGTGGAGCAGATCGGACACTCGATAAGAACGAGAGTAACCGGCGAGAGTCTTCCCATTGGAGTCGGTCCAGGATGTGACCGTCTGGCCGATGACGGGATCAACCGAATAAGAGCCAAGCTCGAGGACAGACGGATTGACAAATTCGGCTTTTTCCTGCTGGTCTTCAGGCTCGGTCTTTGTATTATCCTTTGCTATGGACGCTGTGTGGGCATGCTTTTTTTTCTGAGCTTGAGAGCACCTTGTTATCTTTATCAGAACAGCTTTTTTCAGGTCTTCGGAAACGTTTTTATCCGAGTAGACATACTCATAGAACCGGAATGCATCCTCCCATCTGCCCAGGTTAAAGGCGCAGTCCCCGCAGCACTCCCAGGCGTCGAGGCGCTTGAACCCGAGCCTGGCCGCCATACTGAGCTCTTGAATGGCTTCCTCCCAGAACTGTCCGTCCATGAGCGCCAGGCCGTAGTCGTAGAACTGAGCGGGATCGGTTGCCTGAACCTCCTCTGCGTTTGGAACACACTCCATGTTCGAATGTTCATTGAGGACGTTGAGAATTGGCTCGGCTTGAGAGAGTATCTCTTCTCTTGCCGCCTGAGGGAAATCGTCTTCTTCTATTTCAGCCAGTATCTCTTTGATGACGTCACCGGTCCCGTCTGTCAGACCTTGTTCAATGCAGAGACGGGCTTCCGACAGGCGGCTGAGGAATTTTTGAACTAGCTCTCCAGGCGCCATTTATTATCTCCCGCAACACTCATCGGTCTTCGATTCTTCGTTTGAAGGCTGGTCCGGTATGGAAAACGGGCGGTTGGGATCAAAAACGGGCATCCGAATGTGAGATTTGCTTTCAAACGGGCCGAGAGACGCCTCAGTTGGTGGTCCGATGTCAATTTCAACATCGGATATGAAGTTGACTATTTCCCCAAATATGATCCTATGGGTTTGTCCATCGCTTGCCAGCACCGCCATTGGTCCGCACGGATCCACCATGTCGGGCGAATGGGACTCCAAAGGTTCGAACCTGTAAGATTTGAGTTCTCTTGCCGGCAGTTTTGTCCACTCTCCTAAAACCCCACTCTTGAACCAACGGAAAACAGGCGTGAAATCGGCAAGAGTCGCATAGCCACGCTCCAAAATTTTGAGGGCTTTCTTTCCAGGCGAGCGTGCCACCCTTATTACGCAGCAAGCGGGCAACGCGAACCATTTCCCGTATGATGCGATCAGGAAGAGGTCTTCACGCCGAACCGGCGTGGGAGCGTGGGCGAGCCCAGTATTTTCGCATCCCGCAGCGGTTTCATCTACAAGTTCTGCACTCTTGGGTCTTAGCGCCTTCATCTCGCCTCTTGAGAAGCGCAAAATATCTGCCTGGTCTTTAAGTGCGTTTGCGATCTCGTTCAGTCTCCCCGCTATGTGAACCAGAGCCGGCGTTCTTCGAAGCGCCTTCTCGATTTGTCGTAGACGGGCAAGCTCCGTATCAATGATCTCAAGGTTTTTGGAAAGCGAGCCGTATATTTTTTCAATTAAATTGCGGGTTTCCTCAATCGGACCTTGGGGCTTCGTCGATAAAATCGAGGCGGGTGGCACTTCACGAGGCGCTTGGAGTTTGTCGCTTTGAGCGGGCGGCATTGCCTCCGGTAAGATTTCTTCCGCTTTGGGCCGCTTTGTCTCGCCTTTGACTGCTAGTGCTCTTCGGCGTAGATCCTGAAAACGTTGGATAATGTCTTCGATCCTTTGCTTCTCATGGGGTCCCGTCTCGTCCTCCATAAGAAGCAAATGCGCAAGCAATCCCTGAGAATCGCGGATCAGGCCGATCAGTTTGCTGTTTACAGCATGGGGTCTGTCGACAAGCCGTTTGAGAATGGCATCCGTAATCTTGAGAACAGACCTCGCATCCGGAGACCTGGAGGCAAAGGGTTCGAGTTGGCGAATAGCAGCAAGGAGTTTTTCTATGTTTTTCCGGGATAATTCCCAGTCGAGACTCAGGTATGCGGCGTTGAATGTTTCGATTAACCTGGACAATTCATGGCGGTGATATTTTTTGGAGTCGAACGTATCGTCTGGCGGCGTTTCAACATATTTCTCAGGCGATGTAGTTGTCTCAAAAGGTTTTGGAGATGGACTATCGCTATTTCGCGCAACTGGACGGCTTTGGGCATCTGAGCCTGGAGCTACGCCCTGCATATTTTGATGCTGCTCCTGGTTGCCGGTCTGAACAAATTCTTGGTTCTGCTTAGACTTGCCCGCAGGGACAAAAAGGCAGTCTATTTCTTTGTCGATTTCAGCCTGCAGTGCGCCAAAATCGAGGTCGGCCCCCGGCTCCGCTTGAGTTTTGTTCTTTTCACTCTTGGGCTCGTGTCGAAGAGTATCATGGGCTACCGCCGCTGTTTTGGCCCTACCTGCCCTTTGGGCCAAAGGAACGAACTGCGAGTCTATTTCTTTGTCGATTTCAGCCTGCAGTGCGCCAAAATCGAGGTCGGCCCCCGGCTCCGCTTGAGTTTTGTTCTTTTCACTCTTGGGCTCGTGTCGAAGAGTATCATGGGCTACCGCCACTGTTTTGGCCCTACCTGCCCTTTGGGCCAAAGGAACGAACTGCGAGTCTATTTCTTTGTCGATTTCAGCCTGCAGTGCGCCTAAATCGAGGTCGGTCCCCGGCTCCGCTTGAGTTTTGCCCTTTTCACTCTTGGGCTCGTGTCGAGGAGCATCATGGGCTACCGCTACTGTTTTGGCCCCATCCACCCTTTGCGCCATGGGAACGAACTGGGAGTCTATTTCTTTGTCGATTTCAGCCTGCAGTGCGCCTAAATCGAGGTCGGCCCCCGGCTCCGCTTGAGATTTACTCTTTTCACTCTTGGGCTCGTGTCGAGGAGCATCATGGGCTACCGCCACTGTTTTGGCCCCATCCGCCCTTTGCGCCATGGGAACGAACTGGGAGTCTATTTCTTTGTCGATTTCAGCCTGCAGTGTGCCTAAATCGAGGTCGGCCCCCGGCTCCGCTGAAGATTTACTCTTTTCACTCTTGGGCTCGTGTCGAGGAGCATCATGGGCTACCGCCACTGTTTTGGCCCCATCCGCCCTTTGCGCCATGGGAACGAACTGGGAGTCTATTTCTCGGTCTATTTCCAGTTCGAGTGCCCGGAAATCAATTTCCGTCCCGGCCTCTCTGTGACGCGTTTCTTTTTCACCCATGAGCTTTCCTTTTGAACCAGGTTGTTTTGAGAACATAAAGCAAAGGGAAACGTCCATCGATCTCAGCCGGAAATGCGGCCACCGATCTTCTGGATTACGCTTCTTACCGTCCGTTTGCTTATCTCGCGCAAAGTCTCGTAAACGCCTGTTCCCAAGGTTGCGCTGGCTTCGAAAGACGGCACGTTCAGATCCTCGTTCAGATCACATTCAAGCTCCGCGACAGGGAGCAGCGGTATATTAGATTCGCTCAAGTCACGCTTGTTATATTGCAGTACGAGAGGGACTTGCCCAACTGAGAGTCCCTGCTCGCCCAGGTTTTGAATAAGGTTCTCCAGGCTTTCGATATTCTTGCTCTTTTGAACTTTGAGAGAGTCAGCCACGAAAACCACTCCATCAACTCCTCTAAGGACAAGTTTTCTCGTAGTGTTGTACATGACTTGACCGGGAACGGTGTAGAGCTGGATGCGAATGGTCATGTTAAGGATCTTGCCGATATTTAGGGGCAGAAAGTCGAAAAACAGGGTCCTGTCCCCCTTTGTATCGATAGTCACCATTTTACCGCAAACCTGTTTGGACATGGATTCATGCACATAGAGCAAATTCGTGGTCTTGCCTCCTCGGCCGGGACCGTAGTAGACTATCTTTGCTTGGATTTCGTTTTTGCTTAGATCTATGAAGGCCACGGATTTTTTCCTTCAGGCTCCCCGAAGATTGCGCCCATTTCATGTATTGCGCTTCCTAGCTTGAGCCGGATCAGACCCAGTGAAACATTATCATTGAACAGGGTTATAATAAGATAATCCTTGGCAAGGCGGCTAAAATGTACGTTGCGCTTGCCGCCTTTGTGGTACATTAGAACGAAGTCCTGCTCACCGATCAGCTTGGCTACCTCGGCGGTTGCCGCGAAATTGGCCGCCGCAACCGCCGCCAAAGAGAAAAAGTCCTCCATATCCAGCGAACCGCACTCCATGATTAAATTCCCCGATAGGTCGGCCAATACAACGTGGTCGGCGCCCGAATCAAGAAGTTGGTCCGAGATAATCTCCTCGAGTTTTACAATGTCTTTTTTTGTCAGTATCAGGTTCATTATTGCACGTTCTCCAGGTGGTGAAACCGCGCCCTCGAAGCCGAATGCAAGAACCATGCGGGCGATTTGATGACGCTACTTGATGCCGGCTAGCTCGCTATGGAGCGGATGGTTGCTGTCCAGGCTCACAAACTTGAGAGGCGCTACCAGCGCTCGGCCGTTCGTGGATATCGAGCACAAAATTTCCCCATCGCCTTCGGGATCAAATACGTCGGTAATCTCTATTTTCTCAAAACTACTGATGTTTTTGCCCTCTTTTGCGAAGAACTCGACAAGATCTACCGACGCCTGCGCTTCGACGGGCATATACTTCTTAATTCTGTGGACCAGTCTGGAGTATCTGCCGGAAAACTTTCTTTCGTCCTGGAGCCGGTGCCACTGGAGCAAAAGATGCTCTACCGGCTTGTCGATCGAGGTCGGACCTGATGATACGAAAGGACGAGTGACAAAACGGCCTTGGCCCCATTCGAGTATCTTCATGAAAGCTTCTTCGCCTTCGATGCCGCTCGTATGGGCATGAAGGACCCGGCCGGAGCCGATGTGGATGCTGCCCTCCCTGCCTGCGGAATAGACCTCTATATTTAGATTCGAGCGTGAAAGGCACCCCATTTGAAGCATGTCCGGCAGTCTGATTGCTGTAATGGTGCCGTGAAAATCCCCATTTTCGTCTTCCCGCGGGAGGTCGCGGCGGCGGCTGCCCTCCAGTACGGCTTCTGTTAAGTCCACACCTTCCAGATTCGTCATTTTGAGATTCACATTAGTAATTCTAGCATTTGTCAGGTTGCATCCTTCCAGATTGGCGCCTTCGAGGTCGGCACCCTCCAGATCGCTCCCCGCAAGATCGGCCCGCACCAGTGTTGCCCCTACCAGGTTGGCCTCCTTCAGATTTGCTCCTCGAAGATTAGCCATGTTTAGGTTGGCCACATTTGCTTTCACTTTGAACAGGTTAGCGCCTTCGAAATTGGCGCCGATCAGGTTTGCCGAATGCATGTTTGCCATTTCCAGATTTGCCCCTCTGAGATTGGCGCGTTTCAGATTCGCGTCGGAGAGGTCAGCCCCCCGCAGGTCGGCGTCGGCCAGCCACCCGGCGCCCGAAAGGTCCACAGAACACAGATTCACCCCCCGCAGGTAAGCGGGGCCTCTTCCCGCAATCACGGCCATTAAAAGCTGTTCTCGGTTTAGCTCAGACACGGCGAAGTTCTCCTGCCCTTTTCTGGATTAAGCTTCAAGACAGCAATCCTTAGGCCAATGCGATTCTGGCTCTGGCAGGCAAACGAGGGCCGTCCCCATTGCCTTCTTATTGCTAACATTATCGGCCTTGAAGGATAAAAGGATAAACGGTTTTTCATTTATCCGATTCTTCTCTTGCGACTTACACGAAATACTAAATGGGAATTGATCTCGCCTATGCAGCAGTCGAGCCTGGAGTTATTTTATTCGTGGAACTTTCGGACCAAGGTCTTTTCTGGCGGAAACTGCCTGAGATGATGCGCTCGCTATCAGAATTCACCGTAGAACTTGAAAAGAATGCTTTCGTTCGATCGATGTTGATCCGATAATACACTAAAGATGTCAATAAAATGCCCAAACTGAGTCTTTTGACTGACGGAGGATCAAGTGGAGAGGCGAAAAAACAGACGAGTGCCTTTTCAAGTCATGGCGACCGCGGAGACCGGCAAAATCAAAGTTAATGGAATGGTCGATAACCTGAGCATGAAAGGGATGTTTCTTACCACCAAGGAGACCCTTTCCGGCAGCAACCTTCTGGAAATCTCAATAATCCTGTCCGGATCGTCTTCCTTGCTTTCAATCAGGCTGATGGGTAGCGTAGTCCGGCAGACCGAGGTCGGGATTGCGATTGAATTCCAGGAAATGGATCTGGACTCCTTTACTCATCTCCGAAACGTCATCGAACTAAACACCGGTGACGCCGACGCTGCCTACGAAGAGTATTGCCGTTCCATCATGTCGCAATAGCACCCATGCGGACTGGCGGCCCAGCACAGATAATCGTCTTGGCGCCATATCGGCAAGCCGTGTTAATTTCATTTGCATTTCTGTACTGCTATCAGTTAATTGGCTGAATGATTCTATTAATTAATCCTCCCTTGGTTAAGCCTTCCGAGCCGCCGCCCGGTATCGCGAGGCTTTACGGGACCTTGGCCGCAGCGGGGGTGAAATGCTCGGTAATCGACGCAAACATCGAAGGAATAGTGCATCTGTTGGCAAAGAGTCCGCCTGATTCCGACAGGTGGACAAGGCGGGCCGTTCGGAACCGGGTGCGCAACCTCGAACTTGTCCGAAGCGCGCCGGGTTACCTTGACCTTCAGCGTTACAAGCGCTCGGTTTTCGATTTAAACCGGCTTATAGGCAAGTCTGCACAAAGCGGCGGTGCAGTGCGGCTCAGCCTGTCCGACTATCAGCATTCCGAACTTTCAGCGGTTCGCGCCACGGACCTGTTAAGGGCGGCAGAAAACCATCGAGATAATCCGTTTCACGAATACTTCTCAAAACGAATTTCCCATGCCTTGGAGCTTCACGCGCCCGATGTGGTCGGCATTTCCCTGAACTACCTCAGCCAGGCGCTTACCGCATTTGCCATTATGGGCTTTATCAGGACTCGATGCGAACGTGTTCGGATCGTATTAGGAGGCAGTCTGGTTACCTCGTGGGTTCGCAGGCCGGGTTGGACCAATCCCTTCTCGGGGCTTGTAGACCGGGTTGTGAGCGGGCCCGGGGAACAGGCGCTCCTTGATTTTGCCGGGATCAATGCAATCGCGCGAAAGCGCCGGGTCTCCTATGACCAGTTCCCGTTAGGGGATTACTTTGCGCCCGGCCTGATTCTGCCTTATAGCGCATCTTGCGGATGCTATTGGAATCGTTGCGCGTTCTGTCCGGAAAAAGCGGAAGGAAATCGCTATGAACCGCTCTCACCCGAAGCAGCGGTCCGAGAAGCGAGCGAATTATGCTCAGGGTATCACCCGGCGCTCCTTCATTTTCTGGACAGCGCAATAAGTCCGGGCCTTTTGAGCAAACTCTCGGCAAATCCGCCGGGCGCTCCCTGGTACGGGTTCGTGCGAGTGACCAGAAAGCTTGCGGACGAGGATTTTTGCCGGGCTCTCAAACTGAGCGGGTGCGTAATGCTCAAGCTTGGTCTTGAGTCCGGAGATCAGGGCGTCATCAACTCCGAGGGCAAAGGGATCGATCTTGCTGTTGCGTCCAGGGCCCTCGCCTCACTCAAGAAGGCAGGCATAGGGGCCTACGTATATCTTCTTTTCGGAACCCCCTCGGAATCCTTGGATGAGGCCCGGAATACGCTCGATTTTACGGTCCGCCACGAACAGTTTATCGATTTTCTGAATCTTGCCGTCTTCAATATGCCGCTCAATAGTCCCGACGCAGAAAGGTTCGCAACTTCTCCTCACTACGAAGGAGACCTGTCGCTCTACACCCGCTTTTCTCACCCGAAGGGATGGGACAGGCCGAAGGTCAGGCGGTTTCTGGCGACCGAATTTAAAAGGCATCCCGCAATTGCGCGCATTCTGTGCAATGAACCGCCTTTTTTCACATCGAACCACGCGCCATTTTTTGTGAAGCCGTTGTTTTGAACAAGGTTCATCGCTTCAAACCCTCTGCGTTCTCTGCGGTGAAGCCTTTGGGTGCGATATTGAAATCCGGGGCGGGTCTATCTGTCACCGACCAGAACCATGATCGTCGAGGTGCCGTGCGCCAGCACGCGACCATCCTGTGCGAGCAGCTTCGCCTGGGAAGAAATGATATGCCGCCCCCGGGAGACGACCCTCGGCTCGCACGCGGCCGATGTCCTTCGTAATCGACCGGGAGAAGTTTCCTTTGGTCTCGATGGTGGTGTAGCCCGATCCTGACGGCAGCATCGAGTGGCAGGCGCATGCGGCCGCGCTGTCGATCAGCGTGAGCGCCCAGCCGCCGTGGACCGTGCCCATCGGATTGAGCAGGTGCACACCGGGGTCACCCTCGAATGCGGCGAAGCCATCTCCGACCTCGACTAGCCAGAACGACAGGGTCTTCGAAATCGGGGCCTGCGGCAGCCTGCCGTCAATGATGGCCTGCAGCAGTTCTTTGCCACTCATGCCGGTGGCTTCCCGGGGGTTGGCCAAGCCATAGTGGTAGGTTGTCATGTGTGCGTCACTCCGGTCGATACGTGTATTTGCGTTACAAATGTGGCTGCGTAATTAATCCATCGGGTCATTACTGCCGGAGTCCCGGGTCTCGCCAAACTCGGCGCCGCGTTCGGCAAGCAACTGTCTCAAAATCGATCTGTGGCATCGATTCTCGTCTTCGCAGTAGCACCCAAGCGAAAAATCCGTCCTATGAGACAGCGCGGCCAAAAGGTCGAGGATCTTTCCAGCGTCGGATTTATTCATTTCGGATCGAAATTTACGCTCAAAGATAGACCACGATTTTTCATCTTGCACTGACAAGCCTTCTTTCAGGAGTTCCTGGCTTGGCGAAAGATTGGGCAGCCAAACATCGTAAAAATCTCTCTTGGCATATTCGGACTTCGGAACTCCTCTTGGCGGTCTGCGAACCGTTCCTAGACGCAAACCCTCATTAGCTTTCCTCGGTGAACCAAGTCTTACAACAGTTATTGGCATTGGACCGCCTCCGTAATCGAAAATGCGGGAAACCACGGATATCACGGATTACCACGGATAGGGCACTTGTCCTTATCGGCGCACCATAACCCTACCGGCGAGGATCTTTGTGCTTGAATGGTCTTTGAATCATTTTATCCGTGATCATCTACCCCGCTGCGCTCCTCATCCGTGGTTAAAACCTGCATGATAACCTCGCTATCAGGGAAGCTTAGCCCCTAGAATTTCAATGGGCTCGATTACAGGTGGCTTGGCGAAAAGTTCGGGCGCTTGCGACATGAGCGCTTTGGCGATCGGACCATCAAGATGAGCTTGACGTCCGCTTTCGTCAGTAAACGCGTCGAATACGCCAAAGGTCGTCGGCCCTAACCGTAACGCGAACCATATGGGCGTTGTCGCTTCTTGATTGGCCAACGCAAGTCCTGTTTCCAAGAACTTCGCGACCTCGTTTTCCTTCCCGGCTTTGGCCTCTAAACGTACGAACAATGCTACTCTAACCATCTGCTTTCTCCTTATGTTTGGTTAACTCAGTAGTCCGTAAGATAGCTCTCAGGCATTGAATAAGCTATTGGCAAGATCGCCAATTTTGATATCATAATTGCCATGAAGATTACCGTTCTAGCTCTGGATGGGGTTTTTGACACGGGTTTGGCAGTAGTGCTCGATGCTTTCGAGACGGCGAACGAACTCGCGGAAATGTCAGGCATGGCTTCGCCGCGATTCGAGGTCTCGATCGTAGGGGTGCGCAAAGCGGTCAAAACATCACAAGGCCTGACTGTTCCAGTTGCTCCTGCCCAGAAGAAGGTTGTTCCTGATTGGGTCGTAATTCCCGCAATCGGATTCAAGATGCCGGACCCACTGCAGGCAGCTCTCGCGAGATCCGATGTTCGCGATGCAGTCGAGATGCTCCGTTCGTGGGCGGATCGAGGCGCAACCACGGCGGCTGCCTGTATCGGGACATTTGTCTTGGCTGAATCGGGATTACTCGATAACCGGGACGCGACCACAACCTGGTGGCTCTCTCAATTATTTCGACAGAGATATCCGAAGGTGCGCCTCGATCAATCGCGCATGGTTGTAAAATCCGGGAAGTTCATTACGGCTGGAGCGGCCCTCAGTCACATGGACCTTGCCTTATGGCTCGTCAGGCAGAAAAGCCCAAGGCTTGCCGCTTTGACAGCAAAGTATCTGGTTGTAGACTCACGGCCGTCACAGTCTGCCTATATCCTTGCCGATCATCTTGCCCACTCTGATCCACTGGTCGAGCTGTTCGAGCGCTGGGCGAGAGGTAGGCTTATGGATGGGTTTTCGCTCGACGATGCCGCAGCAGCTACCGCATCGAGTAAGAGAACGCTGGCTCGCCGCATCCGGGCCGTGCTTGGAAAGTCCCCTTTGTCCTATTTTCAGGAACTGCGTGTGGAGCGGGCGGTGCATCTGCTGAAGACCACTGATGAGACCGTCGAAGAGATCGCCGCGCGAGTTGGATATGCCGATGGCGTAACTCTCAGGGCTCTTCTGCGGCGTAGCCTTGGACAAGGGGTTAAGGAAATCAGAATGAGTACTGCCTGACTGGGTCGCCTTCCTCTGCTCTGATGTTTTGGCTGGGTGTGTGGGGTAGGGGGGGCTATCGGGTCAAGCCGGATATTTCACTTTCAATGAACGCGGCATCGGGGTTGCGGCGGCAAGGAAATCACAATATCCAACACTCAAATGACGCTGCTTGATGGAAAATCGATCTGTTTCTTTTTCATCTTTTCGATCAGCGTTGTCCGGTTGAGCCCGAGCAGCTTGGCGGCCTTGTTCTTGACCCCGCCGGCCCTTTGCAGCGCGTCGACAATCAGCCGGTTTTCCAGAGTGTCGAGCGTTTCCTTGAGGTTTATCCCATCTTGCCCCAGTTCAATATGTTTTGCCTCGGTTTGCTGCTGCGGGGCCGCCTGCATTCTTGCCGGCAAATCATAAAGTTGTATTTCATCGGTGTCGGTAAGGATCACAAGGCGTTCGATGACATTTTCAAGCTCCCGCACATTGCCGGGCCATTCGTATTGCTCCAGGCTTTCGATGGCAGCTTCGGACATCTGCTTCTGGGAAATATTCTTCTTTATGCAGTGCTGTTTGAGAAAGTGTTGGATCAGAAGCGCAATGTCTCCTGTTCGCTCTCTCAGCGGAGGGACATGGATTGGAATCACGTTCAGCCGGTAGAACAGGTCCTCACGGAATTCGCTTTCAGCAACCGCACGCTCCAGATCCTTGTTGGTTGCGGCCAAAATTCGGACGTCGACTTCAACCGTTCTCGATCCGCCAACCCTCTGAAACTTGGTCTCCTGAAGGAAACGAAGAAGTTTGACCTGGAGCTTCGGGCTCATCTCCCCGATTTCATCTAGAAAGATCGTGCCCTTGTTGGCCAGTTCGAACCGACCGCGCCTCTCCTTGAAAGCGCCCGTGAACGCACCTTTCTCGTGGCCGAAAAGCTCGCTTTCCAGAAGCTCTTCCGGAATGGCCCCGCAGTTGATTGGTACAAAAGGCATCTCCCTGCGCGGGCTCTGGTAATGAATGGCGTTTGCGATAAGTTCTTTTCCCGTCCCGCTTTCCCCGGTTACGAGCACTGTCGAATCCGTCTTTGCAACCCGCTTGATTATGCGGTAGAGCTGATGGATCGCTGAGCTTTGGCCAATAAGTCTGTCCGGTCTATGTTGTTCTTGGATTTGAGAGCGCAGGGCAACGTTTTCTTCCTTGAGGTCTTTATGCTCTATGGCCCTTTTCAGCGTGAGGACAATCTCGTCCAGGTTTGCGGGCTTTGAGAGGTAATCGTAGGCGCCCCGCTTTATTGCTTCCACAGCAGTTTCGATAGTTCCGAACCCGGTAAGGACGATCACCGGCGTTTCAGGATAATGCTTGACAAAGTGAGCCAAGACTTCCATGCCCCCCATGCCGGGCATCGAAAGATCGGTGAGCACCAGTTTGAAGGTGCTCTTACTTGCCGCCTCGATAGCCTCTTTGCCGCCTGATACCATCTCTACCTCGTATCCTTCGGCTTCCATGCGCTCAACTACCAGTTCCAGCGTAAGAGGTTCGTCGTCGGCAATAAGAATTCTGGGCTTGAGTCCCATTAATTTACCCGGTTTATGGTTTGACGATACGATGTCGGAAGTTGCATAGCCGTCTCGACGCTCCGCGATGCACGCTCACAGCACTTCTAATCCACCGGCTCCGGGGGGCGCTCGATCTGTATACGCTCTGCGCAAAGTTTCAAACAGGCCTGGCAGTCTGATGTGCGGAGGCCTTTCTTGCAGAAGCGGGCGAATGCGTCGAACCAGTCAGTACCCGTTCTGGGGCAGATGCTCATGAATTCCAGGAATCGCACCAGGCGCTCGATAGCCGTCGGGTCGATGGCATGTTCGACTCGGCATGCGTTGGCTTCGGCATCTTCCGCACCCAGTTGCAGCGTATTCATAAAAAATTCTTTGAGCACTCCGTGACGGCGTATCACCTCGCGCGCCACTTCGCGTCCGGAAGGTGTGAGAGTGATAAAACTGTAAGGGCTGTAATTGATAAGACTGCGTCCCGCCAGGGCCTTGAGCGCGCCTGTCACCGATGCGCGCTGCACGTTCATCTGATCTGCGATATCCTTTGCCCTTGCAACGCGGTTGGACTGCTCGAGATGGAAGATCACCTCGAGATAGTCTTCCAGGCTGGCGGACAGCCTTTCGGCGTTATCGCCACAGAGCATTTTTCCCTCTCCATTCAATCCAAGGTCCTCAAATCACGGTAACTCTTATCAAGATTACTTCATTCTTGCTCTTTACGTCAAGCAAATCGAACGGTTGCCGGAGAGTCCGATTTCCATCGGAGATAAACGGGCTTTTGACTTATCCGCTGTAAACTGTTAAGGATAACGCTGACTGGGCCCTTGGGCGCACTATAGTGGTCTTCATCAGAAAACACCGGTGCGAATCGTGCGTACCGTGAGTCTTTTGTTCGGATTTTTCATCTGAAATAAAAACATTATTCCTTCTGGCTTGGGAATCGACCTCCCACTTTCCTAAAGGGCAGGGGGATGTTGTTTCCCCCACTTTTCGGTCCAAACAAAAGGGCAGGGGGGATTTTAGCGTGGAGGCGCCCAGGATCTCGACGCCATCCCTGATCTGTCCATGACCAGAGGTGTCGAGGTCCCCCGCAGGCGGTCCCACCACGCAAATTGTGAAAGGGAACATGAATGGAAGACAACCCCAACGCTTCGGGAAAAGGTGTGTTTGATCCCCTCCAACCTCTGCATGAGCTGATCCAGGGAGCCGATCCTGACCTGGTTTGCATGAAATACGGCATCGGCAGAACACAGCTCGACAAGATGATGAGCGCCTATCAGGCTTCACGGCGTGAGGCTGCGGTGGCCGACTGCTTTACTGCATCCAAAACCGGTCGAAATGACCCGTGTCCATGTGGTTCCGGAAAAAAATACAAGAAGTGCTGCATGCCCGGGCATGAAGAAGCTCGCAAGCTGATGCCCAAAGAGCAGTTGAAGCAAATGGAAGAGAAGGCCAAGGCCCGCGAAAAGCTCGAAAAAGAAGTCGGCAAGGGCTTTGAGCTTATTTTTTCGCAGGAATACCAACGTGCGGATCAGTATGCAAGAAAACAAATCGAGACTTTCCCGGAAGATGACAGATTTTATGATATTCTGTTAAACGCAAGTTTTGCCCTGGGCGATTATGATGCAGCATTCCAGATTGCGCGAAAAAGATGGCAGACCGCAGTCGAGGAAAAGCTCTTCTTTCAGGAAAACGGCTACCACAAGCGTGAAGGGGTAGAAAGGGACCGGCACGTTCACTTTTATTCTCCCTCCACATGGCTTGAAAAATTCTGGATCGCCCAACGCGCGCGCGCCTGGCGGGAAAAGTACGGCGAGGCGCCCGGCAGTGGCAGCTTGCCACCGCGCGGCGATTCTGCAAGCGCGCAACCCGGCAGTGGCAGCTTGCCACTCGCCCAAATAGTTGAAAAGCTGCAGGCGGCAAATGACCTGAAGCGATTTCCGGCAAAGCAGGAAGAAGGGTTCGAAGCAAGGAGGCTTGCGTTGGCACCCGTCATCGATACGCTTGAGGCGGAAGGTCCTGCAGCGATTGCATTCCTTCTGCCGACTACCTATAACTTTACCTGGGCCAGCTTGTTTGTCCCGGGACTGCTCCATGCCTGGGGCACCGAAGAATGCATCCGCATTCTGGCCGAGCTTTCCATGTTCCGCTACCCCTATTTTTCTCAAAAATGCCTCGCCTTCCTGGAACAGACCGGCGAGCGGGCGGTGCCGGTGATTTCGCTCGTCATGGAGGAAAACCCGGCTTTCGATGAACTCAAAGCCGGCCTGCTGAACGTCCTCGGTAATCTAGCGTGCAGGGAATCGTTCGAAATCCTGGCGAAATTTACAGAGCACGAAAACCGGTACATCGTCGCCTGGGCCTGTGAGGCCCTCGGAAGACACAAAAACCCCGAAGCCCTTCCTTTCCTGGAAAGAGCCAAACAACGAATGGGGGCCTTGAGCCAGATCGCCGGGGCAATTAAGGAAATAGCGGAACTGAGCAGGTAGTTTTTGTGGACATGAACCGTGACGCCATGACATGGATCCCCGGCTTCCGGCCCTGGGCGATGAGGTTGTGGACACGGTTGGCCGGATCAAGCAGCTATTTGCCCGCACACTGTTGCTGATCTTGAATTAATCAAAATTAATCGCTATGATGTAAATAGATTTATTATGATTGAAAACCGCACCTCGGCAACACCGCGTGTTTTGTTTACGTGAGACGGCTGGGCGGTGTTGTCGGCGTGCGGTGTCAGGCGGCCTGCGTGTCGATTGTTGCCGCCGGATTTGGCTTGCCTGAAAGGAGACTCCAAATGACTACCAAAGTGCTGACCGCGCACGTCCCTTTGTCGTTAGCCGAGAAAGTCGATGAGCTGGCTGCCCGCTTGGAGCGCTCGCGCGGCTGGATCATTAAACAGGCGTTGTCCGCCTGGGTCGAGCAGGAAGAAGAACGCCGCCGGCTGACGCTGGAGGCGCTGGCAGACGTCGATGCCGGTTGCGTTATCGACCACCATGATGTGCAAGCCTGGGCGGCCAGCCTCGACACCGGCAGCCCGCTGCCGGCGCCGCGCTAGTGAAACTGAAATGGACGAGTAAAGCTCTTTCCGATTTGGTGCTGCTTTATGGCTTCCTGGCCGGCGTCGACAAACGCGCCGCAATTCGCACCGTGCAATCTCTGAGCGCAGCCCCGATTCGCCTCCTGGAGCATCCGCGCATTGGAGAGAAGCTTGAAGAATTCGAGCCGCGCGAGGTTCGCCGCACCCTCATAGGGCATTACGAGATGCGATACGAAATTCAGGAATCGACTATCTACGTGCTCCGCCTGTGGCATACGCGGGAAGACCGATAATCGCCGAATCATTGCATATCATTTCACTTAGCCGCCCACCGCCTTCGCGGCTCTTCCTGATGTGTCGATGATCAGTGAAACCCATGCATTTTTCCTTTCCGTCCCCTGTCCTCCGTCTTCCGTCTTCCGTCCTCAGAGCAACTTCGGCAATATTTCTCCCGATTTGCCGGAGATCGAGATATGATAGACATCCGAATAAGGCGTTGGTTCCAGGTTGATTTCGGCGACTGAAGCCCCGTTTCGTTTTGCCTGCATTCCCATAGACGCCGCGGGTTGGACGGTTCCGGAGGTCCCTATTACTATCATGAGATCGCAACTGTCGATCGCCTCATAAGCTGCATTGATCACCTGTGGTTCCAGCATCTCGCCAAACCAGACCACGTGAGGCCGCAGAAGAGAGCCGCACTCTTCGCAGGCCGGCAGTTCGGGCAGCGGTATCCTGCGGTTTTCGATGACCGTTTCGCAGCCGGTACAACGCACCTTCCATAGATTGCCGTGTAGTTCGATAAGACTCCGGCTCCCGGCCTTCCCATGCAGCCCGTCGATGTTTTGCGTTATAAGTGTAAAGTGCGGGACCCGGTGCTCTATTTCGGCCAGTGCAAAATGACCCGGATTCGGGCTGAGCGGGGCGAGCAGTTCCCTTCGCCAATTATAGAATTCCCAGACCAGTTTCGGGTCTCGGGAGAAAGCTTCCGGGGTTGCCAGGTCGACCGCCCGGAACTGCTTCGAGAGACCGCCTTCCCCGCGGAAGGTCGGAACCCCCGATTCGGCTGAAATCCCTGCCCCGGTCAATACCGCTACATGCTTTGCCCGCCATAGCCTTTCTCTAAGGTCTTTGATTCCGGTCTCGGTTTTCTGTGCGGCCATGTTCTGCTCCCGAGGTCATTTTTAGCGGATGGAATTCGAGTTCGAGGCCAGTGACAAGGCACGGGCAAGACTGACAGGGGGCAGCGCGGCGTTCCTCACCTGTTTAGTGCAGTAATGACTGCAGGATCCCCCATGCGGAGCAAGTCGTCGAAGTAATCGATGGTTTTTTGCAATCCCTCTCGCAATGGGACTTTAGGCTGCCACCCGAGTTTTTCATGCGCTAACGAAATGTCCGGTTTTCGCATCACGGGATCGTCCTGCGGAAGGGGTTTACGATCCAGTTCGGATTTTGACGCGGTCATCTCGATCACCATATCCGCAAGCTCGAGGATGGTGAACTCCACTGGATTTCCGAGATTCACCGGGCCCGTAAAGCCTTTGGGAGTGTTCATCAGCCTGATGAATCCTTCTATCAGGTCGTCTACATAGCAAAAGGAGCGGGTCTGCTTGCCATCCCCGTAAATCGTTATAGGCTGCCCCGTCAGCGCCTGCACGATAAAGTTGGATACCACCCGGCCGTCGTTGGGGTGCATTCTCGGGCCGTAGGTGTTGAAGATTCTGGCCACCTTGATGTCCAGCTTGTGCTGCCGGTAATAGTCGAAGAAAAGGGTCTCCGCGCACCGCTTGCCCTCATCGTAGCAGGACCGCGGCCCAATGGGGTTCACGTTCCCCCAGTAAGTCTCCTTTTGCGGGTGCTCGAAGGGGTTGCCGTAAACCTCGGATGTGGAAGCCTGCATGATCCTGATCTTTAAACGCTTCGCCAGTCCAAGCATGTTGATTGACCCGTGCACGTTGACTTTCGTTGTCTGGACAGGATCGTTTTGATAGTGGATCGGAGAGGCAGGGCACGCTAGATTGTAAATCTCGTCAACCTCGATATACAAAGGATAGGTTATGTCGTGTCTTAGAAGTTCGAAATAAGGGTTGCCCAAAAGATTTACGATGTTCCTTTTGCTGCCCGTGTAGAGGTTGTCGATGCAAAGTACGTCCTGATCCTTGAGAAGCCTTTCGCAGAGATGAGACCCAAGAAATCCGGCGCCCCCGGTTACTGCACATCTTTTTCGAAGATGCATTATTATCATCCTTCAATAATTTGTAAGATCACGTTAAAACAACGGCACTGGCCCTCGCCATTATATATATTTGCCGTGCGTTGACAATCTTTTCCAGGCTGCGGCTGCCATTCTCCACGCTCAGCGAGAAACGTCCGGTATTGAGCAACCTCATGAGCTTCGAATTTCGCCCTTCAAAGCTTTTTCGATTTTTTCCTTCTGCTTCCTGAAATAACTTTGCTGAGGCCCGCCCTCGGAGATTGCTTCGTTGATCGCTGAGAGCGCGTCTGCGTACCGTCCGTTTATATAATACGCCTCCGCGAGCGTATCGAGAAAATCCGGCGCCGGGCTCAAAGCGACTGCCTTCAACGCCAGATCGAGGGCGTCCTGCGGGTTGCGGAAAGGGGAAGGGCCCGTAGCATAAAGCCATGCCAGATTGTTCAAAACGGATGCGTTTTCGGCGTCATGCATGAGGGCTGCCCTTAGGACGGATTCGGCCTCGGAGTATCTGCCTTTCTCGTAAAGAAGCCCACCATAAAGGGCAAGGTATTCCACGTTGCCTGGTTCCTTGGAAATGCCCAGCTCCAGAACTCGAAGGTCGTACTCCGAGCGCAGGTCATTGGTGAACCCCGTTTCGTTCGCCCTCCAATTAACGATCAGAAGGGCCGATACTACCGCCACGAATATGAGGGCCGAACCATAGAGCTTCCGGTTTTGTCTGCGAATGAGCCTCGGATTTTTAAACGCCTCGGCAAGACACTCTATTCTCTGCCTTATGCTGTAATGATGCCAGCTCGGAAGGTCTTCTATCCCGCCGCTGCGGATCGCGATTTTTTCGAGTGAGGAAATCAGAGGCTGCGGGTCCCCCACAAGCTCCATGGCGTAAAGGTCTGCCTGCCGCTCGCTGTTTCTGAGAAAATACCCGAAAATGAACCGAAAAAAGAGGATCATGACCGCGATCAGCGGAAGGGCGGAAATAAGAGAAACCAGAGATGGAGCGAAATTCGCGAGAGCGGCATACCAGTTGAATATGGTCCTGTTTGACAGAGCGAGCAAGGATAAAGTGTCGCCAAGGTCGGAGATGGACACAATGAACAGGATCAACAGCAGAACAAACAGCAGCACGTGTTTCTTGCGGACGTGTCCCATCTCATGGGCTACGACAGCTTTGAGTTCGGCTATGTTGAGGGTCCTCAACAAACCGGATGTGATCAGAATGTAGCGAAGACCCGGAAGGATGCCGACCACTCCGGCGGTGAGCATCTGTGTCCCGAAAACCGACCCGAGAAGAAGCCCGCCCGTCCTGAAGTGATGATCGTTGCAAAAACTTTCCAACTCCGTCTTTACATGATCATTGGGAAGCGGCTTGCAGCCCCACATTCGAATGATCAGCCACGGCCCGAACAGGACGAATCCAACGAGCGTGAGTGCTACGAGCAGTTTCTGCCCAAAATCCGAAGTCATGAAGGAGGGCGTTTTTATAAACTGGAGCAGGTCGGTCACGATCGAAATGAGAAACCAGGGAACCAGTATGACCGAGGTAAAGGAGAGCTGTCCATTTATGAAATCTGTCCGGGAAGCCTCCACACCGAATACGATCTGATGGACAGGCTGGCTCCAAAACCAGATCACTGCCAGGTGGACCAGGAAAAATGCCAGGCCGGCTATCCCCGATATGGTCATGAACTTGTCATATCCGGGGATTACACTTAGGTAAGCGGCCAGGTTGAAAACATAAAGATATACGGCGAGAAATCCAATCGCTGTAACGGATAAGAGCGTTTGTGAGCGGTAAAGAGCGCGGGTAAGAACGGAGAGAGGGATACCTCGATCAGCCGCCTTCAGGAGCTTTTCAAAAGTCCGGCGGCAGTAGAACACAAAAACACAAAACAGGGCTGTAATCCAGAGCGCGTCCGGCCAGGAAACGGCAGAAGGCTTGCCTGTCTGTGGCTGGACGCTGAAGAGCAGCAAAACGATAATGAAATAGATAAGCTGATTGTACATTCGGAAGAAGCTTTAAGTTTTGAGTTCAGAAGCCACAATGGACGTCAGGTTGATGCTATCCTTCTGCGCTCCCCCACATTGCTGCCTGAGTATTGTCAGCACTTTGAACGCTTCTCCTCGAAGCAGTGTTTTCGCACCTCATCGCCGAATTTAACCGGGTAGTTCCCGTCAAAGCATGCGAGGCAGAACGGGTGATTGTCCACTGTGGCCCCGGCCGCCTCCAACAGCCCTTCGATGCTCAGGTAATTGAGCGAATCCAGGCCGATAAAGTTTCGTATCTCATCAACGGAGTGCGATGCTGCGATAAGCTCACCTTTGGTTGAAAAGTCGATCCCGTAGGGGCAGGGGAAACGGTGCGGGGGGCAACTGACAAGCATGTGCACCTCTTTTGCGCCTGCCTGACGCAACGAATCGATCCTGGTTCTGGTCGTAGTTCCACGAATTATTGAGTCCTCAACCAGCAGTACGCTCTTGCCCTTGAGCAACTCCCGCACGGGATTCAATTTGACCCGGACACTGAAATCGCGCATTGCCTGGCTGGGTTGTATAAATGTGCGTCCCACGTAATGGTTTCGTATGACTCCCATTTCGAGGGGGATATTCTTCTCTTGGGCCAGTCCCAGGGCGGCGTAGTTTCCCGAATCGGGGAAGGGCATCAGCAGGTCGGTGAAAATCGAGGGGTTCTCCTTGGCCATGATGGCCCCCAGCCTTTTTCTAAACATATAAACATTCTGGTTGAAAATATTGCTGTCCGGCCTGGCGAAATAGATGAATTCGAATATACAATGAGAGGAACGCCGCCTGGAGAAAGGAAAAAGCGAGCGCAGCCCATCCTCGTCTATGATCAGGATTTCGCCGGGTTCCAGGTCGCGGATATATGTTGCTTCGATAAGGTCGAAGGCACAGGTTTCAGAAGCCAGCACATAGGCGCCGTTCATCTCACCCAGACAAAGAGGCCGGAAACCGTAGGGGTCGCGCGCGCCGATCAACGTATCTTTTGTGCACATGACCAGCGAATAGGCGCCCTTTACCCTGTTCAACGCTTCTACCATGGCCTCCTCGAGACCATACACCAGATTCTTAGCCAGCAGGTGCATGAATATCTCGGTATCCATCGTGGAACGGAAAATGGCCCCCTGCCTCTCGAGTTCCTGCCGCAGTTCGATCGCGTTTACCAAATTGCCGTTGTGTCCGATCGCATAATGGTTGTTTCCATGGAAAACCACGAAGGGCTGAGCGTTTGCCAGAAGAGACGACCCGGTGGTCGAATAGCGCACATGCCCGATGGCAAGGTAGCCCTTGAGGGCTTTAAGAGTTTCTTCTGTGAATATGTCATTGACCAACCCCATGTTCTTATGGTCTTTGATCTGCTTGCCGTCTCCGACTGCTATTCCGGCGCTTTCCTGCCCCCGATGCTGCAGAGCGTAGAGGCCGAAATAAGTCAGTTTGGCACAGTCCTCATGGCCGAAAATACCAAAGATTCCGCACTCTTCTTTCTTATTCGGAGTAAAAGGGGCCAAAATCTCCGGGCCTGCGGGAACTGTGATTTTGCGATCAGGCATTAGCCTAGTTTCCATCACGTTGCATCCCCTGGTGGTATTCCTGAAGTGTTTTCACATCCCAGTCGCCTTTTTGCAAAGCCAATACGGCTTCGGCAATGGCTTGCGCTCCGGCAATGGTGGTGGCGTAAGGAATATTGTAGATCAGCGTGGTGCGCCTGATTTCGTATGAATCGGAAATGGTTTTCTTGCCGAGGCTAGTATTAACAACTAATTGTATCTCACCGCTCTTGATCTTGTCCACGACATGAGGGCGGCCTTCATGCAATTTGTACACGCGATCTGCGGGTATCCCGCTCTGTTCGAGGTATTCGGCGGTCCCGGCGGTCGCGATAAGTTTGAAGCCCAACTGAAGAAATCTTTTCGCCACCGGCAGCGCTTTGACTTTGTCGCCGTCGTGAACGCTTATGAAAACCGTTCCGCCTTTCGGTAGTTCGTATCCGGCTGCGGCTTGGGCTTTTGCGAAGGCGATCCCGAAGCTTTCGCCGATTCCCATGACTTCTCCGGTTGACTTCATTTCGGGTCCAAGCAGGGTGTCCACTTTCGGAAAACGAGAAAACGGGAAAACAGCCTCTTTAACCGATATGTGCCGAGGTTCGATCTCCCTTTCAAACCCAAGTTGCTTCAGACTTTTGCCCAGCATTACCTTGGTGGCGAGCTTGGCCAGCGGACGCCCGATTGCCTTGCTGACGAAGGGGACCGTCCGGGACGCTCTCGGATTCACCTCGAGAATGAAAACCGCCCCATTCTGAATTGCAAACTGAATGTTCATAAGACCTATAACGCCAAGCTCTTCGGCCAGGAGCCTTGTCTGTCTTCTGATTTCCTCCTGCATCTCCTTTGAGATGCTGATGGGTGGAAGCACGCACGCAGAGTCTCCGGAATGAATCCCCGCCTGTTCGATGTGCTCCATTATGCCGCCGATAACCGTGAGCCGGCCGTCGCTGATGGCGTCGACATCGATTTCGATTGCATCCTCGAGAAATTTGTCAATCAGAATCGGATGGCCGGGTGAAACAAGCACGGCTGTTTGCATGAACTCTTCGAGCCGGCTCTTATCATAGACTATTTCCATGGCCCGTCCGCCGAGCACATAAGAGGGGCGGACAACCACCGGAAAACCAATCTGATCGACAGCCTCGAAGGCTTCCTGAATGGTGAACGCGGTCGCGTTTTCCGGTTGCTTTAGACAGAGTTTGTGAAGAAGCTGCTGGAACCGCTTTCGATCCTCGGCTCTGTCGATTGCGTCAGGGGAGGTGCCAAGAATTTGGGCGCCGGCTTTTTCGAGCGGGACCGCCAGATTCAGAGGGGTCTGACCCCCAAACTGCACGATGATGCCCTCGGGTTTTTCACTTTCCAGAATGTGGAGAACGTCCTCGCGGGTCAGCGGCTCGAAATAGAGTTTGTCGGATGTGTCATAGTCGGTCGATACTGTCTCCGGGTTCGAGTTCACCATTATGGATTCGTGATTTTCTTCCCGGAGTGAAAACGAGGCGTGAACGCAGCAGTAGTCAAACTCGATCCCCTGGCCTATCCTGTTGGGACCTCCCCCGAGGATCACCACTTTGGGTCTGTTTGAAGGCCTCGCTTCATCTTCCGTCTCGTAGGTCGAGTAATAGTAGGGAGTGTAGGCTTCAAATTCAGCGGCACATGTGTCGACCAGTTTATAAACCGGCTTTATGCCGTGCCCCAGGCGCTTCTGGCGTACGGTTTCCTCCTCGGTGCCGGTGAGCTGCGCCAGCCTCCGGTCGGAAAATCCCCAGGCCTTCGCGCATCGAAGCTGTTCCGCATTTTCGAGAAAAGCCGATCCGGAGGCAGGGTGGGCTATTGCCTCCTCGATTTCGATAATTTCCTTGATGTGCTTCAAAAACCATGTGTCAATATAGGTGAGCCTGTTAATCTCCTCTACCGATATTCCCAGCTTTAGGGCTTCGCCGATTTGAAAGAGCCTTTGAGAATTTGGCCTGGCAAGGCTTAGCTTCAACTGTTCGATATATTCCGAATCTATGTCGGCGGGTGGATCGCAAAAACCGAAACAGCCGATTTCAAGCGAGCGTACAGCCTTCTGGAGCGCTTCCTTGAAGGTGCGCCCGATAGCCATGGTTTCCCCCACCGACTTCATCGAAGTGGAAAGTATGTCGTCAGTGCGGGGAAATTTTTCAAAGGTGAAGCGGGGGACCTTCACCACGCAGTAATCTATTGTAGGCTCAAAGGAAGCTTTGGTCTCGCGAGTGATATCGTTTGCGATCTCATCGAGCGAATAGCCCACGGCAAGTTTTGCTGCAATCTTGGCGATAGGGAACCCGGTGGCCTTCGAGGCGAGCGCGGAGGATCGTGAGACGCGCGGATTCATCTCGATTACGACCATATCGCCGTTTTTGGGATTGATCGCAAACTGGACGTTGGAGCCCCCGGTCTCGACCCCTATCTCCCGGAGAATGGCAATGGATGCGTCGCGCATCATCTGGTATTCGCGGTCAGTGAGGGTTTGGGCGGGAGCCACCGTAATGGAATCTCCAGTATGAACGCCCATAGCGTCCATGTTTTCGATCGAGCAGATGATGACCACATTGTCCATGTAGTCGCGCATCACCTCGAGTTCGAACTCCTTCCATCCGAGTACCGATTCCTCGAGCATTACCGAGCGGATCATGCTGGCATCCAAACCCATCTGGGTCTGGTGGAGAAGTTCTTCTCGGTTGTAGGCGACCCCGCCTCCTGTGCCGCCCAGGGTGAACGAAGGCCGCACGATCAGCGGATAGCCGATTGTCTGGGCAAAACTTTCCGCGTCGACAAGATTGTCCACGACAAGGCTTTCCGGAACCCTCAGATTTATGTTTGCCATGGCGTCCCGGAAAAGTCGGCGGTCCTCGGCCTTTTTGATGACCGAGGCGCTAGCGCCTATCATTTCCACGCCAAATTCCTCCAGAATGCCCATTTCGGCAACTTTTACAGCCACGTTGAGGGCTGTCTGGCCTCCCAGTGTTGGAAGCAGAGCATCGGGGCGTTCGCGCCTTATGATCTTTGCGACCGTCTCTGGAGTTATCGGCTCCACATAAGTGTAATCCGCCATTTCCGGGTCGGTCATGATCGTGGCCGGGTTGCTGTTTATCAGGACTATTTCATAGCCATCCTCGCGCAACGCCTTGCAGGCCTGAGTCCCGGAGTAGTCGAACTCGCACGCCTGGCTTATAATTATCGGCCCGGAGCCGATGAGCAGTATTTTTTTTATGTCTGTGCGTTTGGGCATGAACTCGTTTTCCTTGAACCCTGTTTATCAATGGCGCCCGCTGCGCGACTGCTTCAGGAGTGGCGCATTCTTTTCGATCATTTGCAAGAACCTGTCGAAAAGGTATGAGGCGTCATGCGGGCCGGGAGAGGCTTCCGGATGGTATTGGACACAGAAGGCAGGAATCTCCAGATGCTCCATCCCTTCCAGCGTGTTGTCATTCAAGTTTATATGCGTAAGGCGAACAGGCATGTGCGAAAGCGAATCAGGATCGACGCAGTAGCCGTGATTCTGTGAAGTTATTTCGATTCTGCCTGTTGTGAGGTCCTTTACCGGCTGATTTGCACCTCGGTGTCCGAACTTGAGTTTGAATGTACTGCCCCCGAGCGCGAGTCCCATCATCTGGTGTCCGAGGCAGATGCCGAATATCGGCTTCTTCCCGAACAGGTCTCGAACGGTTTGGATAACGTAATGTACAGCGGCAGGGTCGCCAGGTCCGTTTGAGAGAAAAATGCCGTCGGGATCGCAGGAAAGAATCTCAGGGGCGCTGGCATGAGCGGGGAAAACCAGCACCTGGCATCCCGCATTCTCCAGTTTGCGAAGAATATTATATTTTATCCCGCAGTCAAGGGCAGCCACCCTGAATCCTGCAACATTTGGAAGCCATTGCGGAGAATCTATTTCATGCCTCTCGCCGTCCCGCCACCTATAGGGTTTTTGGCACGTTACGTATTTTACCAGATCGATCCCGTTCAACCCCGGATATGCCAGAACCTGGTCCATCAGTTCGCGCAGGTTGTCGGTGTCGGTCGCGATGATTCCGCGCATCGCCCCTCCAACCCGGATATGTCTGGTAAGGGCGCGCGTATCTATGCCCTCGATTCCGATCTTCCCCTGTTCGGCAAGGAAATCGGCCAGGGACCGGTCGCTTCGCCAGTTGCTGGCAAAATCCTGGTACTCCTTTACGATAAATGCTTCCACATGGATAGCCGCCGATTCCATGTCCTGCGGGTTGATTCCGTAAGTGCCGGTCAAAGGATAGGTCATCGCTACGATCTGACCTTTGTAAGATGGATCGGTCAGTACTTCCTGATATCCGGTCATGCTGGTGTTGAAGACCACCTCTCCCATCGTTCGGCCTTGCCCGCAGAACGTGTATCCTCGAAAAACGGTCCCGTCCTCGAGCAAAAGAATTGCCTTGGGACGATTCCACGGAAGGTTCATAATTAAAGTTCCTTAAAGTTTTAACTGCGACCAACTTCGTCTGCTCGAAAAAAATCCGGCTTCGGTCAACATCGGAAATTGACCATGAGTGCAGGATAACCCTCAAAGACAATTAATTGTAACGGGTAAGTATCGAATAGCAAACCTTTATAATGATTCCGAAGAGTTTGCCTTGCATCGGAGGCTCATAAGATTTTGTCTGCCTTAAGCCATCAAAAAAGATCGAGCCCCACGCCGCAAGCTGGCTTCGGACGCGATCCTGGAAAAACATGTTTGCACAAACTCACGACTATGTTTGAGGGGAATTCCTGACGCGAGCCATACTATGATAAACTCACAACCGGATGCAATAGAGACTTTAACCAAACAGTCATAGGCGGTTTCATGACCGATATTGAATATGTCCGCAAATGCTCTCAGTACTTAAATATTCTTCTTCGGAACAACCCTGATTTCGAGCAATGGCTTTTGGGCGATGGTAACCTCAAACGCAAATACCCTCTCACTGAACTCTATACCGCTCTTGGGCGCAACGCTGAAAAGGCGCAGTCCTTCAACGACCTGCTCAGGATATTTCGCCGCTTCAAGCAGCTTCATTTTTTGAGAATAGGCGCAAGAGACTTTCTCCACTATGCGGATTTGTCCGAGACCACCGGACAGTTGAGCGATCTGGCGTCTGTAGCCCTTCAGGTTGGAATGGACTATCTTTCAGCGCATTCTGACTGGTGGGCCCGGAATGAAGAACTGGATGTCTGGCGGCGGCTTGGGGGAAGAATCCCGCTAGTAGCGTTGGGGTTAGGGAAGCTGGGCGGCCATGAGCTAAACTATGTATCCGACGTGGACCTGATCTTTTTAAATCCGGAGAGTAACCGGAATGGCGAGAATTTTATTATGCTGCTCAGCCGTCTTGCTCATCGGTTATCGAGGCTACTGTCCGACAGGTTTGAGGGGGATCGCGTATTTCAGGTAGATTTCCGCCTGCGACCCCAGGGAAAGCAGGGAATATTGGTACCCTCGATGAGCGGCGCACTCGAGCATTATCTGCTTCGAGGTCAGGCCTGGGAGCGCCAGATGCTTCTCAAGTGCCGGCCCGTCGCAGGGGAGCGTTCCGAAGGGATCGCCTTTGTTCGCGAGCTTCGTCCCTTCGTGTTCCGCAGGTTCCTGGATTTCCAGGCACTTGCCGAACTGAGGGAGATGAGAAACCGGATTCTTACCCAAACGGTTCGGTTTCGGCCGGGCGCAAGGCGCTTCGATGTAAAGCTGGGCATCGGCGGAATTCGAGAGGTTGAGTTCCTCGTTCAGTCAATGCAACTCATATACGGCGGACGGCATCCTGAACTTGACGAACCAAACACTCTAAAGTGTCTGGAAAAGCTTTCCGGCCTTGGCCTCCTGCCGCAAGGCACGGCGGACGAGCTGAAGGGTTCCTACACTTTCCTGCGCAACGTCGAACATTATATCCAACTCGACCAAAACAGGCAGACTCAAAGTTTGCCTCACTCGGAAAAAGAAAGAATGCGCCTGGTATTCGCAATGGGCTTCGGGGACGACGAGATCGCGTTTCTAAAAGAATTGGAGATGCACTGCTCTATCGTTCACTCCAGATTTCAAGAGCTATTTCAGGAAAAGTCCGAAGAGGCGGACGATCCGGGAAATGAAAAGCGCCGACACGACTTGGCAGGAGGATGGGGCGGTTCGCCTTTTTCGGCGCGCGGCGATTCTGCAAGCGCGCAACTTGGCAGCGGCGCCTTGCCGCTTTTCGCACGCGGTGATTTTGCAAGCGCGCAACCCGGCTGTGGAGCCTCGCCGGTCGCCGAACCGTTCGAGAAGCTTCAGGAAACTCTAAAAACCTATCCGGCTTGCGTTCAGCACGAAATCCTTTTTGGAGCACTGGGAAAATTCTCCGGCGTTTGTGACCTGGAACTTTTGGAAAAAATCCTGCTGAGGGTGGATACTTATTTTGGGAGAGTCGCTCGAAGAACCGGGTTGATAAAGCTGTTTGGAGAAGTTAAGCCTTGGGTGGCGCCCTTTTGCCAGGCGATTGCCTCAAGTGAGCTTGTCGCGGCTCTTCTTTCGCATAATCCGGCACTGGTTGAAGGCCATGCCGTAAGGTCCGGGGTTTTCAGTCCGGCTCGGCAATGGGAGGCATCGAGTCTCGGGCTGGTGGAAAGGGCAGAAGATTATGGAGAAAAGCTGGAATGGATAAGGAGGCTGAAAAACGAACGAATCATCCAACTCGCGCTGGCCGACCTTGGCGGCCGGATCGATTTCGCGGTCCTGGAAGAGGAGCAAACTGCTCTTGCTGATTTTGTTATTGCTAACACACTGGCAGCGGTAAAGCAAAATCTCGGACTGCCGGCCGATCTGTCCCTGTCGGTGCTCGGGATGGGAAAGCTGGGCAGTGTGGAAATGAGTTATCTTTCGGATCTCGATCTCGTTTTTGTTTACGCCCCCAGAGCACATGATACCGCCAATCGGATTCCCGAAGAGGTAATCGGTCTCATTCAGCGCTTTATTAACATGCTCTACACGCCGCTCCAGGAAGGCCCGGGCTACCCGATGGACGTACGATTGAGACCCACGGGGACTCATGGTCCGCTTGTCGTAACGCCGGAATCCTGGCTCGAATATTACGAGGTCCAGGCCGATATATGGGAAATCCAGGCGCTTCTCAGGATACGGCACATAGCAGGGGACCCGAAGCTTGGAAAGTGGATTGAAGATAAGGCAGGAGAAATCTGCTCCAGGAAAAGATCCCTGGAATCGGTGTGGCCGAGGCTGTGCCACCTGCGAAACCGGATGGAAACGGAGCGTGCCGCAGAAACCGAAAAGGAAATCGATCTGAAGCTGGGACTGGGCGGCTTGGCCGACATAGAGTTTATGGTACAGGGTCAATTGCTGGTCGGAGGGCTGAGCGCCTGGCACAAATTCACTCAACGTCGACTTGCCGATTACAACCTCGTCGATGGTGGCCGGTCCGAGCCATACCGGTCTGTCAGGAGGGCGGTTCACGAACTTTTGAAAGACCTGCCTCAAACGGCGTCGAGCTCAGATGAGATAAGCGCGATATTCGACGCACTCCGCGCGCTTGACCACAGGGCCAGACTGCATACGAATTCCAGTAGGGCTAAACTCGATGAGCAATCCTTCGACGCAATGGTTTTGCTGGGGCTTTGGCCCCCTCATTCTGACGGAAACTCGATTGAAACCTGGCAGGATGTCTTGCGCCTGAGAAGAGAGGTGAGGGGAGCTTTTAGAAGACTGTGCCGGTAATGGCTGACAGAAGATCAACAGAGCGCATGTAGAACGGATGCGATACCCTTTTTCACGTCATTTATTCAAAGTTGTCTAATTCCACCCCGACCGGTTACTGTTACAATACGAAAAAGGCGTCGAACGACCGCCAAGCTTAAGTATTTGTTTGATCAGAGGAAATCCCAATCGTGAGGAAATTCATACCCGATAGGACTCACACAGGGTTGTTAGCCCCGGGCCGATTCGAGCCGTGGCTGGTGTACATTTTCGCGGTGCTGGCGACACTCGCTATATTGTTTGTTCGCCTGGAAATGAAGGTGGAATTCGGTGAACGGCTGCTCCTGATCCTTTTTCAGCTCCCGATCATATTTTCCGCTTACCTGGGGGGGCTGGGACCGGGGCTGGCATCTACCGTCGTGGCCGCCGTTAGTGTAGATTATTTCCTGATACCTCCGGTTCATAATTTCTATATCGCCAGTGCAGCCGATCTCTCTCAGTGGATTACGTTGATCGTTAATGGCGCACTTATCAGCGTTCTGAGCGAAGCATTGCACCGGTCTCGCAGGCGTGCTGAGGCAAGTCGCCTGCAACATTCGGTTACTCTGGCAAGCATTGGCGACGCAGTCATCACCACTGACCTGAAGGGGCACATTTCTTTTTTCAATTCAGAGGCAGAACGCTTGACGGACCTGACTTCACAGAAGGCCATCGGCAAGCCGCTGGGATCAGTATTAAGAATTGTCGATGAAAATACGCTTAAACCCGTCGATCCGACCAAGAGCATCCTCGAATTCGGAAAAGTCGTTGGCGCAGGCTGTCACAGCCTGCTTCTTGCCGGCAGGAATCGAGACATTGCCATTGAATACAGCGGTTCGGCGATAATACGGCCCGATGGAACAATGGACGGGACTGTGCTCGTTTTTCGAGACTGTTCGCAAAAGAAAAAAGCTGAAACGGCTCTGCGCAAGAGTGAAGAGCAGTTTCGCGCCGTGTTTGAGCTTTCCTCTGTTGGAATGGCGTTGGCAGATTCGCAGACTGGCCGCCTGGAGCGTGTCAACGAGAGATTCTGTGCTATTTCCGGCTACGCCGCTGAAGAGTTGCTTGGCATGAGTTTTTTGGAGATCACTCATCCTGAAGATCGGCAGCGGGACTGGGAAGCGTTTCAGCGCCTTGTACGTGGTGAGGCAGCCGAGTTGCGTCATGAAAAGCGTTACGTGCGAAAGGACGGCGCAACTGTATGGGTGAACGTAAACGTGACATTGATCAGGGATAATGACGGCCGGCCTGCGAGAGGCCTCGGGGTGATCGAAGACATTACCGAGCGCAGAATGGCCGAGGATGCGCTGCGTGAAAATCAGAGAGTCTTGTCAACTCTTCTCAGCAATTTGCAGGGGATGGCCTATCGGTGCCGAAATGACATTCATTGGACGATGGAATTTGTTAGCCATGGATGTCTTGCGCTCACCGGGTATGAGCCTGAGGACCTGATCGGCAACGCCCGTCTTTCCTACAATGATTTGATCCACCACGAGGATCAGCAATCCGTGTGGCAGGATGTTCAAAAGGCTTTGGCCGCACATGAACCTTTTCAGCTCCTTTATCGCATCCTTGCTGCGGATGGCACGGTAAAATGGGTCTGGGAGCAGGGTCGTGGTGTGTTGGATGATGACGGGGCATTGATGGCCCTTGAAGGGTTCATCATGGACATTACCGAGCGAAAACAGTCTGAAGAAGAACGGGTGCGCCTGACCGCAGCTATCGAGCAGGCAGGCGAGGCTATATTTATAACCGATTCGGACTGGATTATCCGATACGTCAATCCTGCTTTTGAACATCTGACAGGCTATAACAGCAGAGAGATCATCGGCGAACACACCCGCATTTTAAGGAGCTATCAACACGACGAAGCATTTTACAGGAACATGCGAGAAACACTTGCCCGAGGTCAGGTCTGGTCAGGGCGCATCGTCAACGCCAGGAAAAACGGCACGTTCTATGACGCCGAGGCCACGGCTTCTCCGGTAAGGGACAACTCGGGCGCCGTTATCAACTATGTGAGCATCCACCGGGACATCACCAGGGAGGTGAGACTTGAAAGGCAGCTCCATCAGGCTCAAAAGATGGAAGCCATAGGGACGCTTGCAGGAGGGATTGCGCACGACTTTAACAATATCCTCGGGATCATCATAGGCTATACAGAGCTGGCCCTGTTAAAAAGCGCATATATACCCGAACTGAATAAGGATCTAACGAGGGTGAAAGATGCCGGTCAGCGGGCCGCGGAACTAATTAAACAGATTCTTACATTTAGCCGGCAGAGCGGACATGAGCGAGAAATCATCCAGATCGTTCCCGCCGTGGAAGAGGCGCTTAAGTTACTGCGTTCTTCACTGCCCGCAACTATTGAGATTCGTTATGAGAACTCCCTCAGCCCCGAAAGAAGAACTATTCTTGCCAATACTACGGAAATCCATCAGGTGGTGATGAATCTTTGCACCAATGCGGCCCACGCGATGCGCGCCAATGGCGGCGTTTTGAGTGTTACGTTACGTGACGCAGAAGCAGATGCCGACCTTCTTTTGAGGCGCCTCGACGGCCGAAAAAGGTCCTATGTGTGTCTTACGGTAAGCGATACCGGCCACGGCATGGAGACGGGAATTCTGGAACGGATTTTCGATCCGTTTTTCACGACTAAAGGGCCTCGAGAAGGCACTGGACTGGGCCTTTCAGTAGTGGAGGGAATAGTCAAGAGTCTCGGTGGTGAGATCACCGTCAATAGCGAACCGGGGCGAGGCACTTCCTTTAACCTTTTTTTCCCGGCGTCTGAAGAACGGATGCTTGCGAAAGGCAAAGTGGCGGAAGCACTCCCGACCGGCAACGAACGAATACTTTTCATTGACGATGAGAAGGCGTTAGCTGAAATGGGGAGCAATATGCTGGAATCCCTTGGCTACCTTGTTACCGCCAAGACGGACAGCATCGATGCGCTGGAGACGTTCCGCAGCAAACCCGAAGAGTATGACCTGGTTATTACCGACATGACGATGCCGGGCCTAACGGGCAGAGAACTCGCCGAAGAACTCATGGCCATCCGCCCGGATGTGCCGATAATCCTGTGTACCGGATTCAGCAGCCAGATTAATGAAAAGCTGGCTATGGAAGCAGGTCTTCGCGAGTTGGTCATGAAGCCTTATAATATTGCGACCATGGCTCAAGTAATCCGCAGGGTGCTGGCGCGAAAATGATCTTGTATCCACAATGACTGATTCGTTGTCAGCGCGAAGCGCCGCCTGCTCAGGCAGTGGCAACCGCGAAAATCCTGGACCCATCCGCCGGGCTCCCTTCGAGTTCCAGAGCAAACCCGTTTTCGTCCTCGACACGGACCTCACCGGCCAACGCAGCCTTATATAGACTTTGATCGTAAGCTATGAGGGCGTGTTTTACCTTCATACCTCGGTAGATGTTGATTTTTCGGTCATTTACGTAAACGTCAAGGTTCTCATTCACGTCATGCTTGTCCCAAAAGGTTTTTCATTCTCTACTACAGTGAATCCTTTTCGCATTAGTTTCTGAAAGTGATTCTGTTTCGTACCTGAACATGTATCGGCGAATCCTTGCGGATGTAGTCGGCTACCGCGTCTCTTTGCGGTTGTCCGACAGAGATGTTTCGGCCTTGTTTGAAAATGTTGAACCGGTCGCCTCCTGCGGCAAGAAAATCATTTGTCACAACCCTGTAGGTTGCCCGGGCCGCCAGCGGCTTTCCCTCCACCTCTACGGAGGCCGCCTTCGCTCCTGCAGGTTTGGACAGATCATATACGATTTGCATCCCTGAAACCTGGAGCATATTTTCCGATAACACGCTCTTCTCCAAGATCTCCCTGATCTGCTCTCCTGTGAGGTCCATCGTGACCAGATCATCGTCAAACGGCAAAGCCGTGAACACTGACTCCAGCGTTATCGGTCCCTTCAGCAGATCGGACCGTATACCGCCTCCGTTCTGGAAGGCGATCTGAGCGCCGGAGGTGTCGCGCATGGCGTCCGTAACTATGTCGCCAAGGTCGCTTTCCCTGCTAGAGTCCCTTGTAAGGTCGGCTGCCGCTGTGCCGATCACTCTTGAAAACTCGGTCCTTACTTTTGCTTCATACTTATCGACGATCAGGGCGACATTTGGATCGAGTTGAGCACCCGATGCGGGTGAAACCAGCCGGAGTTCGTCCTTGCGTGTAAAGCTGAGGATCTTCTTCTTCGCCGGGTCAAAAGTGATGTTCATGACCCCGAGATAGATCCCGTTGGAGCCTGCCTGTACTATTACCGTGCCCGATTCGATCACCGGGTTCTTTATGGCCGTATGGCTATGCCCTCCCACTATGATGTCGATTCCCCTGACTTTCCTTGCCAGTTCCCGGTCTGAGTCCAACCCGTCATGGGTGAGCGCAATGACGATTGAGGCCCCTTGCGCCCGGACCCGCCTGATCAGAGCGGGCAGGACCTTCTCCGGATAAACGAATGTGAGTCCGTTAAGATTGCCGGGCTTTGAGGTGTAGTAGGTGTCGGGGGTGGTTATACCTATTACTGCGACTCGAACCCCTTTTCTTTTCAGGATTACATAAGGTTTCACTCCCTGTATATGCCGGCCGCCGCGCTTGAAGACGTTTGCCGAAACCACCGGAAATGATGCCGACGAAATCATTGAATTGAGGACGTCTTGTCCCCAGTCGAATTCATGGTTCCCAAGAGCCATGGCATCGTAGTGCAGATAATTCATGATTTCGATTACCGGCCTTCCGTGGAACAGGTTTGATACCGGGGTGCCCTGGAACATATCTCCCGCCGATAGAAGGATTGTTCCGTCCGGATTCGAAGCCCTTTCTTGTTCGATCATTTTGGCGAGGTACTCGGCCCCGCCAACCTGCCGGTCTGGATCAGCGCTCTTGTCCTGGTACGGAATGATATGTCCGTGGGTGTCATTTACATGCAGGATGGTAAGATTGATTTCAGCCTGCCGCGCCAGGACAGCGGGTGAGAGCAGGAGCATAAGCGGCAGTGAAAGGATTAGAATCCGAAAAAGAGGCCTGTCTTTGAAGAGGTCAGGACTCTTTTGATATTTGGCGGAAATCGCATCGGTTTCCTCTCAGAAAGAATTTGGAAATCTCCATTCATTAAGGAACATTTTATACTAGTCTCAATGCAGTCTATTGCCGCCGTCAACATCAAGGATGGCGCCGGTGGTGAAACCATTGCGAATCAAAAAAAACAGCGCTTCCGCGATTTCATCTGGGCGCCCAACCCGGCCCACAGGCACTTGGCTGCCCATTTGCTGAAAGAATTCTTGCTTCTTTTCCGGCGACATCCAGTCATACATTGGTGTATCGACCAAACCCGGAGAGAGAATATTGACACGGATGGGCGCAAGCTCCTTGGCAAGGGTGAAAGCCATTGCCTGGATGGCGCCGTTAACCGCCGCTACGCCTGAAGTGCCTGGAATGGCGGAACGACAAGCTCCGCCAGTGAAAAAAGTGATGGAGCCATCTTTGCGGAGTTGAGAGAGAGCAGCCTGAGCACAAAGAAAGAAGCCATATAATTTTTGGTCGAACGCAACCTTGAGCGCATCGAGCTTGAGGTCGCTAAACGGGCCCCAGGCAGCCTGTCCACTGCCGACGAGGGCGAGATGGTCAAATGATCCAGTATGACTGAAAAAGGCCGTGACCGAATCAGTGTTGGTGAAATCGAGAGGAAAGCCCGAAGCTTCGCCGTGGATCTTTGCCAAAGCGAGGTTGACAGTGTTTTGTGAACGACCGGAAATGATGACGCGATAGCCCGCGCCCGCGAGGGACCGCGCACAAGCCAGTCCCATACCAGACGTTGCCCCAATGATAACGATAGTTTCATTCATAGCTTGGTTATCTCCCGTCACACGTTAATTTCTGCCTCTGTAGTCCTTACTTTTCTTTCACAGAAAATCTCGCGAATCCGCTTTGAGAACATCTTCGCCGTTTTGCAAAGACTGTTTTAACAACTCGAAAAGTGTGGACGATGATCATGGCCGATTCGAGTTCTCTCTTCAACCGTGCAAGGCATCAATGAATGCCGCAATATGCTCGTTGACCTCCCGGGGCTGTTCGATCATGGCCATGTGCCCCGCATCCGGGACCAGGACAAGCTTCGCGTCAGGAATACGTCCGCTCAGGTATTCGGAATACTTAACCGGAGTCATCCGGTCGTCTTTTCCGCAAATAACCAGAGTCGGGACCCCGATGCTTCCAAGCCTATCCAGAACGTCAAAGCTGTCGCATGCCATGAAATCTGCCAGAAATATACGAGCGGGAACATCCAGCATTTCCTTCGCGGCCTTGTCCAGGAGATCCTTGCTGGTACTTGGAGAGTAGGTGTACTCAACATTTCCGACGGGACGTTCTCCCCTTGCGAGCATTTCCAGGATCTCCGGTTTGACCCTCAACCTCCCGCCGCTGCCCACCAGGATGATGCCGTCCACAAGATCGGGGCACGTCAGCGCAAAATCCAGGGCAATGGCCCCTCCCAGCGAGTGTCCACCGATTACGAGCCTCTTAAGACCTAAGGCCCCTACGCAGCCGGAAACGAATTCGCGATACTCAGCTACGGAACCTCGGGCCTGCCCTTCGGATTGCCCATGACCCGGCAAATCCGGCGCGATGATCCTATGCCCGGCAATCCCCGCCAACTGAGCGGCCCATTTCTGTCCCGTTCCGCCCGATCCGTGCAGAAGGACAACGGTCCTGCCAGCCCCGCCGTTCTCCCCGGTTTGATGATAATAGATTCGCTCGTTTCGAATTGTCATAAAAGGCATTGTTAACCTCCCCGGTCCTAATGAGTTTCCGTCCGGATTCGCTTAAAAAGATGAAATTCTTCTACGTTCATCCGGGTTTCCGGATGGACACTAATTAGCACCGGCGCTTTCCAGCCTTTCCTACGCCCCGGGCTATTATTTACAAAATAAGGATTGCTCCAAAAAGTTGGAAATGGACAGTTTGTGGGACGAAAGATGATACCGTACTGGTCGTCAGGACGCAAGGATAGAGCATGCCGTTGGTTCAGTTATAGTTTTCGGATATTATCTGGTATGGATGCTGTCAAGGATATTTGCGTGATCGAGGGGTTTTCCGTTATGCTGTTGCGCGTGAGAACGGACTGTCCGTTATTAATGAAGTGCGCGGGAAAAGGACATGAAATTTTAGGCAGTTGCAGTTCGACATGCCGATAAGTAGATTCAAGTTAAAAAAGGAGAGGAAAGTGAAAAACTTTTCCAGAAGGGATTTTCTAAAGTTCGGCGCCGCCGGTTCAGCAGGACTCGCCACTGTGCTGAAATTACCGCTGCTGGGGCGGCGATTGCCCCTCGCCGGCGCCGGCTCCAATTTTTTCACCATAGCTGTCATCCCGGATACTCAGAACTATGTCGACGTAACCCATACTCAACCGCTAAACGAAAACTTTTTTACGTCCCAGACCAAGTATCTGGCGGACCATATGAATGACTTGAACCTGGCATTCGTTACGCACGTCGGCGATGTGGTCCAGCATGGGGACGGAACCAAGGGCACACCGGGCGACAGTTCCTTCGGCGCCGGGGCCGAATGGGTTGCCGCCAAAAAGGCGATGGACATCCTGGATGCTACCGGGGTGCCATTCGGAATGAGCATCGGCAACCACGACTACGACAACTTCAGCTATTCGTCCGGCAACCTTCCGCTGGTGAGCAAAATTTGTTGGGTAAAGCACTTTGGCTCCGGATCGAAGTATTTCCTGGGCAAGCCCTGGTATGGCGGAGCCTCCGACAAGCTGGCCCGGGACCCGGGGCTATCCAGTTGCCAGACGTTCTCGGCCTCCGGCAGGAAATTTCTGCACATCTCCCTGGAGATGGAAGCCGGCGACAACGCAATAGCGTGGGCGCAGGGGGTGATCAATTCCCACCCTGGTTATGCGACCATCGTAACCACCCACTCATACGAGAGTCCCCCTCACCCGGGCGACGACAAATTGCCCCTGGTGGAGCCGGCCCCGCGCAATGCGGCCAGATACCTGGTCAACTCTCCCGATGGTTGGAACGATGCCGCTGGATTATGGAACAAGCTGATTGCAACCAACAACCAGATCTTCATGGTCCTCTGCGGGCATTCGTGGACTCCCACTATGGATGGAGTTTCCAAGGGGGAGAACATCCGCATCGACAACAATAATGCCGGCCACCCGGTCTACCAGGTCCTGACCGACTACCAGGGGAACACCACCTTAGGCAGCGGAGGCGGCGACGGATGGTACCGCTTTATGCAATTCGACATGGACAACAATAGCATCCACTTCACCACCTACAATACGTATGTGAACCAATTTACCGGCCGCTCCGCAGATCAGAGCGCTTTAAGCGACTTCGGACAGCCCCCGGGGTTCTCAGACTTCAGCCTGCCCATGCCGGTTCAGGTTCTCAACGCGGAACGGTCCCACGACCAGCAATATTTCGGCAATACAGGCTAAGGAAAACGCGGTTTCCGGGCCCGCCACCGTCTTGCCGTTGGGTTCGGACCTTACCGGGTTGGCAGGAATCGGGAAAAGGAAACAGACAATAAGGCTTCTCACTGTGATACTTGGTCCTTTTCAGACAGATTCTCCCGGCGAACGCGATTTCTATAAGTCGATCGCTCCCCTTTACGATCTCCTGGCCGGACCCTTTCTCAGGCCAGTGCGAAATGGAGTGCGCCAAGTTGCCCGTGAATCGGGGTGCGGGCGAATCCTCGATATTGCATGCGGGACGGGAGAACAGGTTGAACTTCTTGCAGAAGACGGTTTCCTGACCGCAGGAATAGACCTTTCGCCTGCTATGCTTTCCAGAGCGCGGACAAGAAGGCATCCAAAAGCCGCCTTCTTTTTGGGTAATGCTGAAAATCTGCCGTTCTCATCCGGGTCTTTTGAGTGTATTCTCATGAGCCTTGTCTTGCATGAGATGAATTACTCGACCGCTATCCGGACGGCCGGGGAAGGCATCAGGGTGCTGAAGCCGGGCGGGAAGCTCATTTTATTCGATTACCGCTTAAGTCCCGGATTATTATCCCGTTTAAGCCTCGCACTGCTACATACCGTGGAAAGAGGCGCCGGGAAAATGCATTTCAGAAACTTCCGATTTTTTATCAAACAGGGAGGCCTGCAGGCCTTTATCGACAAATTCCCTCTCAAGGTGATTTCAACCCGTACGTTTCTTGGTGGAGGCGCAGCACTGATCGTTTCGGAAAAGAGGGATGGTTAAAAGAAGAGGGCATCCTGCAACAGGAGGCACCGCAACTTGACGAACTCTACTCAAAGCACAATCGGGTTCTGCCCTCCATCGACGGCAATCGTAACTCCAGTGACATAACTTGCCCTATGAGACGCCAGAAAAGCCACCATGTTGGCAATGTCCTCCGGTGACGCCATGCGCCCTATCGGAATACGATCAACACTGCGCCGATGGGCTTCGTCTATAGTGATATTGGCAAGGCGCGCCACAGCCTCCATGCCTTCCATAACCCTATCCGTTTCTGTCAAGCCAGGACTTACCCCGACGATGCGAACCCCTTTAGAGGCATAAGCAGCGCCAAGTCCAGCCGTCGCAAGCATAAGCGCGGCGTTTGCTGAACCGCCCGCCAGATGTGTCGGCGAGGCGACTTTCCCACCGATACCGATAACATTGATGATTACACCTTTCCCGCGTTCGGCCATTCGCTTTACTAAAGGATCAATGACGTTGATATAAGTAAAAAATTTTGCATCCAGTGCCGATCTCCATAACTCAGGCGTTAGTTCATCCGCCGGGGTGCGTCTTGCCGCACCGGCTGAACTCACTAAAACGTCGATAGGCCCAAGACGGCTTTCAACTGTGTCGATCATCTGAGCAGCCGCATCAGCATCAGTCAAATCAGCAGGAACGCCAAGCGCATCACGCAGACTAACACGGGCTTCATCAATGTTCTTCTGGGAGCGTGAACAAATAGCAATCTTGGCGCCCTCAGCCGCAAAAGCGTTAGCACAGGCAAACCCAATCCCTTTTGACCCGCCAGTAATGAGAACAACCTTTCCCTCTAGACCTAACTTCATCGAACGTTCCTTCAATAATTGTTATCCTGAGTAATGTCTCAACTTGACTGTTCAACGATCCCGAACTGAATGTCCAAGTCAGATTCGGCTCGAAAATGTTCCTAAAGTGTTAAAACTCCTTAAATCATACAACATTGCCGTCAAGACCCGCAAGAAAAATGCCGGTAAGAACAGTTTGGGCAGTTTCAGGATACACCACCTTCCCTGGATTTGATGACATCGTTTTAACCGCTTTCACGTCCCGACCCGACCTGCGCGACCGCCTTACGAATTGTCATCGGTCCCGCACCCGTCATGAGTTTGAGTAACTTCCGACGCTTGCCTGTCAGCACCTTGAAAAGAAGTGTGAGAGAATCGATGCCTATGAAACCTTTTGATCGTCCATCCGGCAATCTCCAATCATTAAACCAGTTTACATGTTTAAATACTGTTCAACACTTTTAAACCAATAGCCCTCTCAACCCGGTCCCGTCAATGCAAGGACAAGTGTCATGACAGCATTCTTGGCTTTCCGGGCTTTGATGGAGAGTGACATATACACCGAGCGCCTGTCCCCGCTCTTTGCGCCGTTTGACTTCACCTTCATATTATTGGTTGAAATTCCGTTAACAACGTCTGCTGAAATGAACTCAACTTTTGTTTTTCACGCTATTAGGCAAAATTTAGATAAAATGTGATATGTAACAAAAAAATATATCCTATTTCGTCAATTCCGGCGCCAGCTCATTGCGCTAAGCGGCCCTTAGTCTCGATTATCATTAAGTATCAATCATATACAAAATAGAAGGGAATTTTCGCCCCTTTGCATCGACGTTGCCACATCTATCCAGCAACTGCGGAACTTAAAAAGTAGAAAACCAATTATAAGAGAAGGAGAAAGACATAACTGCGGGTTCGATTTTCGCCACGCCTTTGCGGTGGTCCGCATGTGCCCCCGCAGCTAAGTCAGTCTTCTTGTCCGGCCGTAGCTTGCTATCGAGGAAATACCTTCGGTACGTTAGTCTCTTTGCTGATTTTCAGAAATGTGATGAGAAAGATGCCGAACTTCCAACTCGCCGAGAAGCCATCCTGCATGGCTTACTGCGTTGCCGCTCTTTTCCTCCCCAAATGGGAGGTTGAACTCAGATCGAGGTTAGAATACATTAAGGGCTATACACGTCCGAAGCCGGAAAACTATTAATAGGAGGAGCGCTATTATGATTGAAAAAAAGCCATGGCAGAAGTTTTACGGTGATGCGCCGCAGACGATCGATTATCCACGTGTGACGCTGTATGAGGCCCTGATGCGGACCGTGGAGCAGTTTCCGGACCGGACGGCCTACGATTTTCTGGATTACAAGGCCAGTTACAGGCAGTTCGCCTGGCAAATCGATTCTTTCGCCAATGCCATGGCCGCGCTCGGGATGAAAAAAGGGGACCGGATTACGGTCGCCATGCCCACAGCCCCGCAGGGGATCATCTGTTTTTATGCGGCGAATAAACTCGGGGTGGTGGCCAGCATGATCCATCCCCTGTCGACCGCAAGGGAGATCGAATTTTACCTGAACGTTAGCAAGAGCACGGCGGCACTGACCCTGACCGAACATTTCGACAAGTTCAACGAGGTCAAGGAAGCCACAACGCTTAAAACGATCATTCTTACGGGGCTGAACGATCAGCTTGCCGGCTCCCCGAAGCTCGAACTGCCCGGACCCTCGCAAGGGCTCAGAATCCGGAGCTGGAAGGACCTCATGAACGGACCCTTTCCGGCAGTGCCCAAGGTCCCGATGGGTACCGATGAAATGGCCGCTATTCTCTACAGCGGCGGCACGACGGGACACCCGAAAGGGATCATGCTCTCGAATTACAATTTCATCACCGAAGGGATCATGGCCTACACCTTCCGTGCGCAGTCGCAAGGGGACCAGCCGATAATCATGGTGGCGAGCCTTCCCATCTTTCACGGCTTCGGCCTGGGGATCTGCTGCAACGCCGTATTCATGAATGGGGGGACCAGCATCCTTGTCCCGCTGTTCACGCCGGACATCCTGGCGGACCTCATCATCCGGAAGCGCCCCACCTCGATTGCAGGCGTCCCGACCCTCTATGACGCCCTCAGCCGCAGTCCCGTTTTCGAGAAGGTTGACCTCAGTTGTTTGAAATCGACCACCGTCGGGGCCGACACGCTGCCGAGGACCGTCAAGGAACGCTTCGAGGAAACTGTCAGGAGACAGGGGGGAACGATCCAATTGCTGGAAGGTTACGGACTGACTGAGACCGTGACCGGAGTTATGGTGACCCCAATCGATAGATACCGGGAAGGGAGCGTCGGCATACCCTATCCGGACATGCTGGCCAAGGTGGTCGGGGTAAAGACCCAAGAGGAAGTGCCGCCGGGAGAAGAAGGAGAGCTGTGCCTCCACGGCCCGGCGGTCATGCTCGGGTACCTGGATCAGCCGGAAGAGACGGCGAAGACGCTTCAGAAGCATGCCGACGGAAGGACATGGCTCCATACGGGTGACATCTTCACGATGGATAAGGACGGGTATTTCTATTTCAAGCTGAGGCTGAAAAGGATGATCAAGTCTTCGGGTATGAACGTCTATCCTGCCCAAGTCGAGGCCGTTCTCTATAACCATCCCGACGTCCGGGATGCCTGCGTGATCGGCGTTCCCGACGAGACCCAAGTCGAGCGGGTCAAGGCCTTCGTCGTGCTGAAGGACAAGACCAAGGCCGGCCCGGATGTTGGGAAGGCCCTGATCGATCACTGCCGTGAAAACCTGATCAAGTGGTCCTGTCCAAGGGAGGTGGAATTCCGCGAAGCCCTCCCCCTTACCAGGGTGGGGAAGATCGCTTGTGCTGAACTGGAAAAGCAGGAAATCGACCGGCTCCGGTTGGATGGAAAGTATACGGGAGGCAAGTGACCGGAGCGAAAAGATTTCTAAAAGCGACGCAGCAGAGCATTTCACTAAATGATCGCTTAGTGTTGTTAACAATTCTGTAAAACGGGGAGAGGGATACATGACGGCTATGAAGGAGATGGAGGGCTATTACGAGGAGCGCGGAAAGCGCGCGAGGGCCTTGCATGAGAGCGGCAGAAAGGTGATCGGATATTTCTGCTGCTACGTGCCTGATGAAATCATCGCTGCCTTTGACATGGTGCCCTACCGCATCCAGGGGAACCAGAGCATCGCGATTGATGAGGCGGATGCGTATTTCGAGCCGACCGCGTGTCCATTTGCCCGGAGCTGTTTCAATCTGGCGTTAAAAGGGGAATACGATTTTCTGGACGGATTCGTAGCGCCGCACAGTTGTGATACTATAGAGCGAATGTACCACATCTGGCGGCACCACAAGCCCTCTTCTTTCAACCATTACATTAACGTGCCTCATATGCAGGGCCTGAGTTCAGAGACGTTTTACCGTGAGGAATTGAAGTACTTTATAAAATGTATGGAGGACTGGTCGGGTCGAAAGATGGAAAATGGCAAGCTCCGGGAGGCCGTCATGCTCTATAACCGGAGACGCGCGGCGCTTCGAGAGCTGTATGCGTTGAGGAAAGGGGACCCGCCGCCTGTTTCAGGAACGGAGATTACAAAGGTACTTGTGGCGGGCATGGGGATTCCGGCCTCGGAGCATATCGATCTGGTCGAGCAATTTATCGCGGAAGTCAGGAGCCGCCCGCTGCAGCAGAGAACGGGAGAGCCCCGTATTTTTGTCTGGGGCAACGAAATCGACGATGTGGCCTTTATCAAGCTTATTGAGGAAAGCGGGGCACAGGTTGTAGCCGATGACCTATGCACGGGGACGAGATCCTTCTGGGACGATGTTCCGGAGACCGAAGATCCGCTTGAGGGCATCGCGAGCCGTTATCTCGGCACGCATTGCCCCCGGAGTAATGTCCCAAAAACGGAAACCCGTGAGGACGACCTGGAGACACGCTACGGACACATCGGCCGGTTTATCGGGGAGTGGCAGGTAAATGGCGTCATCTTTTACATTGTCCGTTATTGCGATACGTGCGAACTGGAGGGGCCCGACCTGCGGGAATACCTGAGCGGTATGGGCCTACCGGTCCTGATGATCGAGGACGACTATTCGATTTCGACCATCGGGCAACTGCGCACGCGGATACAGGCCTTCATAGAGATGATAGGATAGGACACATGGAAGAGAAAAACCAGATAAAGACAACGGCCGTCAAGGGAACAGAAACAGCCCGGAAGGTGCGGGGCCTGGTTAAAAATATCTATCAGACTGCTCACGCGGCAAAGGAGCAGGGCAGGAAGGTGGCCTATTTCATGGTGTCCTCCCAGTACGATGAAATCGTTCGGGCCATGGATATCGTTCCGCTTCCAACAGAGAATTACGCCGGCCTGTGTGCCGCCAAGCGCGATATGGACCGGTTTCTGCTCAAGGCCGAGGAGGACGGCTATTCGCAAGTGTTATGCAGCTATGCCCGGATCGGCCTGGGTTTTGACAGCATGCGGCAGGACCTCGGGGGCATGCCGGAGAATGCCCCTGACGGGGGCATGCCCAAACCGGATATGATGCTGGGGAGCAGCGCCGTGTGCGATCCCAGGTTCAAATGGTACCAGGCCGCCGGGCGCTACATGCAAGTGCCGACCTACAGCATCGATGTCGTAGTACCGCCTCCCGATGCCGATCTGGTCAAGGTGCGCGATCATTACATCCGGTACCAGAAGGAGCAACTTGAGGGCCTGATCGCATTTCTGGAGAAGCAGATGGGACACAAGATGGACAAAGAGCGCCTTTGGGAGGCGATCCGCCTGAGCGACAAGGCATGGAAGCTCTGGTACGACATCGATCGGCTACGCGTTGCGATTCCCGGCCCCATGCCGACGCAGGACCACTTCAGCATCATGGTCGCCGGCCATTACTATTCCGGCACACAGACAGCCGTGGATTTCTATCAGGCGCTCTACGATGAAGTCAAATACAAGGTGGAGAACAAGATCGGGGTCATTGCCGATGAAAAGTACCGTCTGCTTTACGGCGGCGGCCTGCCACCCTGGCATACGCTCTGGATTTTCAATTATTTTGAAAGCTTCGGATCTGTCTTTGTAATCGAGAATGTTTATCGGGGAAATGATCCGGTGGAGGTGCCTTCACACATCAAGGACCCGGTGGAATATCTTGCATGGCGTACGTTTCTTCGCTATACGCAGCGCCATGCCGTGGCGAGGGCCAACAGCGGCAATCCGACGGTGGAGAGGCTATTGGGGATGATCGGGGATTACAGGATCGACGGAGTAGTTTTCCACGCCTGCCGGTCCTGCCGCGCGATGACCGTGGGGCAGATGCACCTGAAGTCGCTGCTTGGGGGGTACACCGACATTCCGATGATGCAGCTCATCTCCGACATGGTGGACCTAAGGGATTACTCGGAGGCCCAGTGGAAGGCCCAGATCGGCGCATTTATCGAATCGCTCGTGAGCCGCGCGGCTTAGCTTGGGAAAGACAGGTATTCATGCCTTTTGCCGGCATCGATATAGGTTCGACGATGACGAAAGTGGTCATCGTGGGTGAGAACGAGGATATTCTCTCGTTCGTCATAGGTCCCACGGGGGCCGAACACCGCCATCTGGCTTTTCAGGTGGTGGAAGGGGCCATGGAGAAGTCCGGCCTGGTTTTTGAGGCCCTGGATTTTGTGGTGGCGACTGGGTATGGCAGGATCAACGTTCCCTTCGCTGACAAACAGATTACCGAGATAACCTGCCATGCCCGGGGGGTGAAGGTGGTGCAGCCGACGGTGCGGACAATCATCGATATCGGCGGGCAGGATTCCAAGGGCATAAAACTGGATAGGCAGGGGAAGGTTTCTAATTTTGTCATGAATGATAAATGCGCCGCCGGTACGGGCCGCTTCCTGGAGGTGATCGCCGAGGCCCTGGGCATCGAACTTGCCGATATGGGGGAGCTGTCTTTGAAGGCGGAAACGTATGTGAAAATTTCCAATACCTGCACCGTGTTCGCCGAGCACGAGGTAACCTCGCAGCTTGCGGAAGGGGCCGCGATCCCCGAGATTGTGGCAGGTCTTCATGAAGCCATTGCGGGCCGTGTCGTCAATATGACGCGCCAGCTTGGAATAGAGAAGGACGTTGTGGTCACGGGCGGTGGCGCCAAAAATATCGGTTTGGTCAGGGCTATAGAGAGAAAGGTTGGTTTTCCCGTCCTCCTTCCTCCGGATCCGTTTCTCACCGGCGCCCTCGGTGCGGCACTGCTGGGCCGGGACTTTTTTGGCCGGGGAATGCGGCGCGATCATAAAAGAGCGATGGAAGGCGTAACGTTTTTCAAATGAGCAATGTTGTAAAATATTTCGCCGGGGTCGATGTCGGCTCCGTTTCGGTCAAGGCGGCCATCCTCAGCAGGGGGAAATTGTTGGCCTGGGAGCTGGCCGCTTCGGGCGGTAACTATCGAGATACGACCCGGAAGGTTATCGACGCCGCCCTTGCCATGGCGGGGATCGCCTTCGACCGGCTGTCCGGCGTTTTTGTAACGGGTCTGGGTGCGGGAAACACTGCGTTTCCCGCGCGCCAGGTATCGGATATCTCCTGCTGCGCAATGGGTTGCCATGTCCTGTTTCCTTCCGCCCGGACGGTGATCGACATCGGAGGGCAATTTACGAAGGTGGCCAGGATAACTCCGCAGGGACGGGTTGCCGACTTTTTGATGAGCGAGAAGTGCGCCACTGGTTCCGGGCGTTTTTTGCAGATCATCGCTCGTATCCTTCAAGTCAAGCTGGAGGATATCGGTCCTCTATCGATGCAGTCGGAGAAACCGGTTGAGTTTTCGACCAACTGTGCCGTCTTTGCTGAATCTGAAACGGTCTCGCGAATCGCCGAAGGCGCCCGGCCCCAGGACATTCTGGCCGGGGTCCATCGCGCCATGGCCTCGAAGGTGGGCATGCTCGTCAAGAGGCTGAAGATGGAGCCCGACGTCGTTTTGACTGGAGGCGGCGGAGAGGATGCCGGCCTGGTTCGGGCCATAGGCAATGCATTAGGCATCGAGATCTTCGTACCAAGGGAACCCCGCATCACGGCTGCATTCGGCGCTGCCTGCCTGGCGGAAAGTGAAATATGTGAGCAGTGAGCAGAGAAAGCTTTGAAACCAAATCCCGGATGCTGACTAATTAAAATTGACGTATAAGCAGACGGATCGAATAATATAGATAAATGAAGGAGGCGGAATGAGCAAATACGCGACGCATAAAGGACGAGACATACCGCAGGTCAACATCCCCGATAACTTGCTGGCGGAACGGAGACTGCAGGTTATCCATGGCTATTTCCAGTGGTGGATTGAAGCTCTCAGCGCAACATTCGGTATGGAAAAGGCCAAAGAACTTGCGATTGAGTGGGGGAGGAAAAAGGGAATTCACACGGGCAGCCTATACGGGAGATATTTCAAAAAGAAAGGAATCGCCCTGAACGACTTATCGGCAATCATGTATGAAATAGGGCGAAGCGCCGGGATACTGGGAGAGAGGTCGCAGGGATGGATCGAAGACGACCAGGCCGTCATGCAGACTCTGGTCTGTCCGACAGGAAAGCTGTTTGTGGAACTGGGCCTCGGACTCGATTGCTGTGTGAAACAATGCGACGCATTTATGGAAGAGACGTGGAAGGCGATTCCGGGTATCGGATACAAAAGGACGAAAGGAATTGACAAAGACGACTTCTGCGAATGGGTGCATTGGAAACAGAAATAATTGTTTCAAACGAAACGGATCCAAAGGAACCTCTGAAATGATTCGGGCAGTAGACCGGATGTTCATGAAACTCGGTGAGAGCGAGGGAAAGGCGACAGGCAATGAAAATTCTGGCATTGAACGGGAGTATCAGAAAATTCGGGAATACTGAGATTCTGGTAAAGCAGGCGCTGATGGGAGCGGAATCGCAAGGGGCCGATGTTGAAGTAATCAGGCTTACAGATTGTAAGATCCTGCCCTGTCGGGGGTGCGGCCTTTGTCTTTTCAGAGATAACGTCTGTCAGGTGAAAGATGACGATGTCAAATTGATATTTTCGAAAATGGAAGAGTGCGACGGGCTGATTTTGGGGGCGCCGTGCTATTATCTGGAGTTGACTGCCATCGTCAAGCAACTCCTGGACAGATGCTGGATTCTAAGCCACAAATTTGACAAAAAACAAAAGCCGGCAACCGTCATTGTTCCTTATGCGACTCGAGGATGGATTCCATATATTTACGTACAATCCAACATGTTGATGAAATGCACCGGGTTCACGAAGATAAACGAAACCGCTATCTGCACGCAGGGGATATCGGAGGTCGTTCTGGATCAGGATTCAATGGATTTGGCATTCAAACTGGGGGAAGAAATCGCCCTTGCCGTGCGCGATCAGGATTTCAGCTACCGAGGCGATCCAGGCATATGTCCATCCTGTCACGACAGGAACTTGAGGATATTAAGAGACAATAAAAACGTCGAATGCCCCACCTGTGGGATCAGGGGAAAACTGAGCATTGTTGATGAGAAGATCAAGGTGGATTTTGAAGAAACAGCCTTGCTTGAAAGCCGGCTCAGACAGGATGTGACGTACAATCATTTCACATACCATATCGCTCCGTCCAAGAATTATTTCACGAGAACAAGAGACGAGAGGAAGTCCAAGACCAAAATATACGCAGAATACTTGAAAGGGTAAGGAGATACTTATGACCGAATTTTACGTAAAGCTGAGATACTTCCCTGGAGATCCTTTGGAACAAATAAGAGAAAAGGACCTACAGAGCCTTGGAAAGGATCATAAGGTCAAAATATCCTACGAGAAAATTGAGAACAGGGTCCTTCAGGATGGTTTGCTGATGGAAAACACCATGGACAAGCCGATTGAAGAAATATCTCAAGAGGTCATTACGGTTTCTTCCGATTCAGAAGGCGATTTTTCAGCATGTATGAAAAAATTATATGAAAAATACAGGTGTCCCCGGGCGTCATACAGCCTGCTGGGGAGCAATGATTCCGGCCGGAAGATTGCGTGGGGACTTATGAATACGTATGGCGGGTGGTAATGATCTTCACCCGCTGGCGAACGCTGTTGGAACACGGTCCGATAAGTTATTTCAAATACGTCAAGAACCATTCCAGACTGGCCTGAATCGCGCTATTGCGCCATGAATCGTCACTGATCCGGTGGTCTGCGGAACGCATGAGCAGAAGCTTCTTCGGGTCGTTCAACCGCTCATAAATCCGGGCCGAATCTCTCCAGGGAACGACTTCGTCCAGTTGCCCGTGAATCAGCAAAACGCGTCCCGCCTGGCCCAAGGAATCCAAATTTGTTGGAGAGCCCAGATTTAAGCCGTCCTGGGAAATGATTCGCAGTTCCTCGAGATGCTCCGTATCCAGATGAATTCCGCCGACGTCGAAAGGGGCTGCCCAGCACACGGTGGCCCGAATCAGTTCAGGGCGTTGGTTAGCGGCAAGAAGTGAAACGAACCCGCCAAAGCTCGATCCTAGAAGCCCGATGCGTCCGTCCGACCATGGCTGTTTCAGTGCAAAACTTATTGCCGCCTCAAGGTCGCACATCCTTGCTTCGACAAGACTCATCGCGGGCCTTGGAGGGCTGTCCCCGCACCCTGAAAAATCGAAGCGCAGGGCGCAAAAGCCCGCTTCGCTCATTGTCTCGCATATGGCGACGAACTTGGGGCTTGCCTTGGCGCTCAAAAGGCCGTGGGAGCATACTATCACCGGCGCCGGAACCTTCCCGGGCAGGTGTATCACCGCCGAAAGATCAATTCCGTCTGCTTCAATCAGCAAATCTTTCCGGATTGCCGACTCTACAGGCGGTGAAAGCACGTCCCCGCAGGGGCGCGAAACTGTTTCACACCCGTTCTTACCGGTCTTTGAAGGACATGGCATAGAGGCTCATCTGGATAAAAAGTTATCTGCCTGGCGAGTGCATTCTCAGCCGGCACCATCAACTGTTTGCGTGTTCAAAATCGGCTACGGCTTTCCTCAAGCGCTCGGGCACGCGGAAGGGCTCGCCTGTATCCTTGTTGATTACCACCGCAACTATATGCCCCGTGGCAATCGGCCGGCCTTCAGTTTCCTCGAATATGGAGAATTCGAAAGTGAAACTGGTGTTTCCTATATCGCTCACCCGTATGTGGACGTGCAGAGTATCATCGAAAAAAGCCCGTCCCTTGTACTGGCAATCCGCCTGGATATAAAAAAAATCCAGTCCTTCGCTCAGAAAGTCACTATAGTCATAACCGGCTGCCTTGAGGTATTCGGTCAGCCCCAGGTCGAAATAGGTGAAATAGTGGCCGAAGAAAACATGCCCCTGCATGTCTGTTTCCACATATCGAACCTGTATGGGGACGAAAAATTTGAAAATGTTTTCCAAATCGTCCTCCTCTTCAAAACAGTCCAACGTTAAAGGCGCCTGCGCTTCATTCCAGCAATAACAGGTCCGCAGGGAGCCTAAGTCGATACGGCTTTTACTTTGCAAACTTCTTTTTAGATTTGCGGCCAGTCAGGAGCACGACAAGAATAGCCACAACGGCTATGGCGCCGAGAGCCGCACTTAGCCACCTCCAGTCAATTGTGCGGACGCTGGCCACCGTTTGCCAGCTTCTTTTGAACCAGCCTCCGAGCGCGATGTCCTCCCTGCTGACCAGTTCAACGGTTTGCTTCGCCTGGCCGGACACCAGGAAAACTATCTCGCCCATTTGCTGGTTTGACTTGATTGGAGCGGTTACATCGGAAGGCGCATGTATTTCCCACTTCAGCAGGTTTTTCTGGCTTTGCTGAATGAGAAAAGAAGCGTTTTCACCAGGATAAATATCGATTTCGTCCTTTTGTCCTTTCCAGACACGGGCTTTTGCGACTGGCTGGCCCTCCTTGAACGGTTGGACCATAGTAAATTGCCTGAACCCGTAGTTCAGAAGCTTAAGGGCTTCCCTCTCACGAATCGGGGGGCTCTGGGCGCCCATAACGATGGCGATGAGCCGCATCCCGTCGCGCTTGGAGGTGGCGGAAAGATGATATCCGGATGCCGCGATATATCCCGTTTTCAGGCCGTCGATCGTCGCGTCTTTGAGCAACAGACGATTCCGGTTGTATTGATGGATGTTGTTGTAGACGTATTCCTTCATGGAATGGTAGACCAGCGCTTGTGGAAATGCCCTCAAGTAAGCCGTATCCAGGGTCGCCATGTCCCTGGCGGTTGTAATTTGACCGTCAGCGGGCAATCCGTTGGGAGTGAGGAATCGGGTTTGGGTCATTCCCAGTTCTTTGGCTTTACTATTCATGGCATCTACAAAAGTGTCAACGCTCCCGCTTAAATGTTCGGCCGCTGCGACGCAGGAATCGTTTCCCGAAACCACCGCGATGCCTTTTATGACCTCCTCGAGGGGAATGTGTGTCCCGATCCCGACGAACATCTTCGAGCCGCCGGTCCGCCAGGCCTCCTGGCTGATCAAGACTTCGTCGTTCATGTGAATCCGGCCCTGCTGAATTGCTTCAAAAATCAGGTAAAGAGAAGCGATCTTGGTAAAAGAAGCAGGCTCGATAGGTTCATCGGCATTTTGTTCAAAGAGCACCGTTCCGGTCGAAATTTCCACGAGGATCGCAGAGCGCGCGTTTATCCGGCCGGGTGAAAGCCCCTCTGCCGCACCGGCGCGCTTGGCTGCTTCGTCGTTGCCACGCCTGGCGTCCGATCTTTGCGCACCGGTTTTTTTCTCGTCATCGGATTGCGTTTTCGTTTTCTTGGCAACACCCTCAATCGGGGCAACCGAAGAAATCATAACAAAGGCTAAAGTGAATGACAGCAACAGGCAGAAGAAAATACCTCTTCGCATCTACTTCCTTTCAAGTGTATGAACTGAATTTTCCAAAAAGGACTCGGACGTGTGTGTTCTTATACTTCGAATCGCTTTTTTTGACAACCACGGATGGCAAAGACGACCACGGATAAACGCACAAAGATCCGCGCTGAAAGGATTGGGAGCGCTGATGAAGGCAAGCCAAATCCGCGATATTCGTGATATCCGTGGTTTCCCGCATCGACCTTTCATAATTTTTGTGATATGCGCATTTTTACAGAATAATCGGCGGGATCTGTTAGACTTTTTCTCAAGTTGTTTCGTCTTAGCTTTACCTATCCTGAAATTTAAATTCCAAAGCCGCAGACCAACTCATGCGGTATTGGTTTAACACCTTGGAGGTATCCGGAGGAGATGTCGCGCATCGCCGGGATTCTTAGCGGAGAGCGGTTCTTTAGCGTCTTGGGCAAATGGAGTTTGATTCTCGTTATTCAGGAGAACGGAATGAGAAGATTGAGCGCTCTTGCGCTTGGACTGATCCTGGCCGTGGTGTGGGCGCCTGTTGTTTGCGCACAGGCCGGGAACCCCGCAGAACCTGCCCTTGTGGGCCGCATAACTTTCATCGATGGTCAGCTTCTCCGCTACGTTTATGATGAACAGGACTGGGTCGCCACTGTAAAAGATGCACCCTTCGGGCTCGAAGATGCCGTCTATTCCAGTGATACGGGAAAGGCGGAGTTCAAGCTGCCCAACGGAGTGTGGGTGCGAACGGGAAGCGATACCCAGATACAGCTTATAGCCCTGCGCGACGACTTGACAGAAATCGATGTTGCATCAGGCACCGCCAGGTTCTACAACAAAAGTCAAAAGTCTGTGATCAAGGCGACGACGCCTTTCGGGTATGTGTGCGCGCGGCCCGGCGCAGCCTTCGATCTGTATGTGGGTGATGATTCGGCAGAGGTTATAAGCCTTAACAGCTCCGTTGACTTAGTCATCGGAGAGGGCGGAAAGCGGTATGCGGTCGAAGCCGGCGGCGCTTCCATAATCTCGGATGGCAAGGTTGGCATTGAGGGAGACGGGCAGGTGGACGCCGCCTGGGATGAATGGAACCTCAAGCGGGAAGAAGTCTGGACACAAAGGGTGCAGGTCAAGGGAGAGTCAATCGATAACCTGCCGGCGCAGTTGCGCGATGATGCTTACGATCTCGACCGGAACGGCAGGTGGGAGAATGTCTACTATGAAGGCCAGTACCAAAAGCTTTGGCGCCCGACGGGGGTTTCCGCTGGCTGGCAGCCGTTCACGGCCGGCAGGTGGACGGTGTGGTACCGGGATAATGTCTGGATTCCAGACGAATCGTTCGGCTATGTCACGCACCATTATGGAAACTGGGTTTTTGTAAACTCGGCCTGGTATTGGGCGCCTCCCGTGAATGTAAGGGCTGGCAACACAGGCAGATGCGTATGCTGGTATCCCGGACGAGTCTCATGGATCCACACGGACGCGGATGTAGGCTGGGTCCCGCTCGCGCCGGCCGAGAAGTACTACGCTCATAGGTATTGGGGACCCGGGACCTTCATCGTTAGAACAAGAGCAGGCGGAACCGGAATCGGCATCGGCGGGCTGGCTTATGCCGGCCATGCGGTTGTCGTTCCCCTGGGCAGCCTCTATAGCGTGAACAGCTACGCAGGCGTCAGGGCCGCGAATATCAACCGGACCACCATTATCAACAATTACAGGGCCGCGCCGGTTATCAACGACAGGGTGATCCCGAATTACAGTTCGATGCGGAACCGCCACATCTTTGATGTCAACATGGCCCATCTGTCAGCAAAACCCCACCAGGCAGTGGTTGAAAGGATAAACCACAACCGGATGATTGCCCCGAACGCCAGACGCAACATTTCCGCCGTGGCTGTTCAGCGGAACCTGTCCCGGATTGGCCTAGGGCAACCTATGAGGTACTCACAGGGCGCGCAGCGTTCTCATCAACTCAGGGTTACGAGCAGGATCGTTCCTGAGAACATGGTGCACAGGCCCAGCTCCGAAGTTCAGTTTGTCCAAAGGGCTTTGAAAGCGCAGGGAAAACGGCCTCAGCGCCGGCCGGGCTTCTACAGGCCCGGAACGCAGCTGCGAGGGACCCCTCGAGTTGGGGCCGGTGGACGTGTCCGGCGGGTGAACGAGTGAGGGCAGGACCTGCTGCAGCCATCGCCAGAACCGCCTGCAGGGGTTAAATGCCGTACTCAGTAGAATCGAAAGGAGAAGACGGTGGCGGAATTCAAGAATGTAACGGTAATCAAAAAGGCCAATGTCTATTTTGATGGCAAGGTAACCAGCCGGAGTATCGTTTTTGCGGATGGTTCAAGGAAAACTCTCGGCATTATGCTTCCAGGCGACTATGAATTCAATACCTCGGAAAAGGAGATCATGGAAATCCTTGCAGGAGATCTCGATGTACTCCTGCCGGGGACTGCTGAGTGGAGAGCCATAAGGGATGGAGAGACATTTGAGGTGGCTGCCAACTCCAGCTTCAAACTGAAGGTTACCAGGCTTACCGACTACTGTTGTTCCTATGTCAAATAGAGCGACAAATATAAGGTGAGTTTTACAGCCAGGCCTTCTTGAGCCTGGCTGCAGTTTTACGGGGAGTGCACGCTAGGTTGCGTCTGAACGACAGCCGACCTTTGATGCAATATTTACGAATAGACGTTCGTAAGGTTTCCGGTTGCTGACGCGGATGTGGAGGACCCGAGGTTTGCAACCAGGTTGGTGAGGAAAGTCACCAGCTCCGAGCTGGTGGAAGATGTGCTGTTCGTGTCGGATGTACTGTTCGTGCTGCTCGATTCGCTTTGGCCGGAAGCCCCTTGAATCGCTGAAACCAGGTCGCTGAAGTCCGATTTCAGCGTGCTCAGGGCGCTGTCCGCGGAGGAACTGGAAGAACTGGAGGAACTGTCCCCCAACTCCTGGATCAGATTGTCGATCTTGGACGAAAGGGTTGAATAGGAGGATGTGGCGGTCGTAGACGTTGAGCTCGCGCTGCTGGTTGAACTCGATTCAGACTCTACCGCAGCGAACAGGTCATGCATAAACTGTCCGAGCGCTTGTGCAGGGTTTTGGGTGGAACTGGTGGATGAAGTGGAACTGCTGGAAGTCGAATTGCTGGAGCTTCCAGACGTACTCGATGAACCGTCCTGCGGCGGAGGGGGCGCCATCGAAATCCCCATCTCGCTGAGCGACTTCTTGATGGCCTGCATTAACTGATTACCCGATCCTGAATTTGACTGACTGCCGGAAACCGAGGAACTCGAGCTTGTGCTGGTGCTATCCACCTGGCTCAAGAGGGTAAGAAAATCCGTGTAGAGAGAGTTGGTACTGCTGATTCCCGAAATGCTCATGGCTTGCTCCTTTCACTGCAATGTTTTGAAAATTCGCATCAAAGAATCCCCCCATCAGCTATGAAGGGAACCTGCCTACAAATGTCCATGGTTACAGCGTTTACCCCAACTCATTGTCATCCATCTCCTTGCATGTGTGTTTGAAAAGTTTCAGGGCTCGAGCGCCTATGTGACATAATACATCGGCAGATCAACCTTTAAGGACCTGTAAACTTGCTACTGGTTTGAGTAAAGTTTTGTAACGGGTGTGAATCGGAAATTTAACGATCAGATCGATTGTGAACATCGAAGGGAAGCCTTGCAAATGCTCTTGTAGAAGTTGTAATGTCTTCATGATTGGAGACTTGGTGAATGTACCCGGCTTCAAATCCTTTACAACAATGCGTATTACTGACACGGCAAGTCAATCAGTGTCAAACGGGTTTGGGACTGTGTAGACGAAACCGACTCCACGTATTGTTTTGATCCGGTCAATTCCCTTGTACTTATGACCAAGTTTTTTTCTCAGGTGGCTTACGTGCATATCCACACTACGGTCATAGGCGCCGAGATTGCGGCCGAGGGCGCTCTGGGCCAGTTGCTCACGCGTTACAACATGTCCGGCTGTTTTTAACAATATTTCGAGAAAACTATACTCGATGGAAGTCAATTGTAATTTTTCTCCGTTACGGCGCACAAGTCGGGCGCCGCCGTCAAGTTCAATGTCACCGAGAACTATTCTTTCAGATGCAGGCCTGAGCTCATCATTGAGGTCATTGTTCGCACGCCTGAGAATTGCACGGACTCTTGCAATCAGTTCGCGAGGATTGCAGGGTTTTACGAGGAAATCGTCCGCCCCTATCTCAAGCCCTACAATGCGATCTATTCTCTGGGTTCTGCCGGTTAACATTATTACAGGCGTGTTCTGTCTGGAACGGATGCGTGTCAGGATTTCAAAACCATTCATGCCCGGGAGCGTTATATCGAGCAGGATCAAATCATATTGGTTTTTTGCCGCTGCCAGGACCTGCTTTAAGGCGTCCATCCCGTCGTAAATAGAGGTTACCTCGAACCCTTCGGGCTTGAGATAATCCGCCATCATTTCACAAAATCCCTTATCATCATCTATCATCAGGAGACGACGCATTTGAATGACCTCTGTATTATTCAGAATTTTGAGCAAATTGTTTGCTTAAGTTCAATACTTCACTCTACCCGAAGCTCAGATGCTTCGGGCAGAGCCTTAAAGGTCTGTCTGAGGAAGGCCGCAGATGTGTGCAAAAAAAGCAACTCCAGGCTCCTCCATGTACGGGGGATATGGGGATATGCGCCCCCGACAGCATCTCCGGCTGTGGCCATGGACCGATGAGGTATAGCCTGGAGATTGAGGGGAAATCTTTAAAGTGCAAAAACATTCCCCCGCTCTTTTGAGCTTTCGCAATTGGCAGAATTTTGCGCGCACAATCCTTGCCGATCTGCGGCTATTCCGGTTTAGGGAGCGCCACGGTATTTTGAAGAGTCAGGCTGGGGACGCTATAAGTGTATACGGATGGTCCCAGCAGCACATAGAGATAACCGTTGCCGGCCCATAGCCCTTGCGGCATGGGAGGCGGTGGTGGCGGAAGCTGGCCGGAGCTGGGCGTCGTGGAAGATGTGGTGATCTCGGGAGGGGGTCCTGGATCGGGGAGATCCACTGAAAGCAGAAGTGTCATGTTGGTGAGCTGGTACTCCAGTAGCTTTCCGCCCGCCATTACGTAAAGGTATTGCGTGTCTCCGGAAATACCTGCCGCCCCAAAGCCGGGAAAAAAGGGCGGCGGCGTGCCGCTGGTGGTCCGCTGAGGGTAGGCCACCCCGGCAATCGAGAAGAGTGCCAAACAAAGAATAAAGGGGATCAGTATCTTGTTCACGTTCATCTCCTTTGTATATGTAGATTGTGTTATGGCTGAGTCAGTTCGACCGGATTCTCATTTGTCTCATTCCCGGGTCTGGTGTTAATTCGAGCTTAGCACCTCCTTTTCTGCATTGTTTAACGGCGCGGCCAGGGTGACTGGCGACATGCGCCGAGCCTCTTATCCCGCTTGGACGCGTAGACTTTAGACGGCGATTATGGAGAAAGTATGGAGGCGGTGTGGAATTAATATGGAGATCGATGAGCAGGATTGACTTCCAGGTCCGAATAAGCCAGAAATGGAGAACCATCTTGTCTGCAAGGTGTGTTAATGACCTTTTATGTCTAACAGCCGCCAGAGGTTTAGCATGAACCTTAAATTCAGTCATAAAGTATTTCTGGCTTTTCTGCTGAACAGCTTGATCATCGTCATCAGCGTCCTTCTGATCGGCAGATACTTTTCCTTGCGTCATTTTGAAGAGTATGTAGTCAAAGCTGAAGACGCCACGTCCAGCAAGCTGGCCGACGCACTGAGTCAGGAATACCGGAAGTGCGGCAACTGGGACAAGGTCTTGAAGCAACCGGGACTTTGGTTCGGCATGAGAACGTTCGGACCTGTCGGGCAACCGGGAACTGGAGCCGGCGGCGCGATCTTTCAGCCTGGTGGTCCAGCGGTGGATGGAGAAAAGGAACCGCCTCCACCGGGGTTACCACCCCGCGGCCCGCCCCCCGGTCCCTTGGCGCTTAGCTTCCCGCAGGAGCATTCGCCCACCCTGGAAGCTGGTGGAGTGGGCGTGGAGATCCCGGACGGCGGTTCGGCTTTCGAAGCCCATCATGAGGTAATGATTACGACCGCTCGAGGTCCCCATCCGCAACATCCGCCTCCTGATCCGCCGGTCGCCCTGTTCGACGCGGAGAAACGCCCCCTGACCCCCATGGGGGCTTTTCCCACTCCGGAGAGCTACCGGCTCAAACCCATCGAGGCTGACGGTAAATTGGTCGGGTGGCTTGGACTCAGAAAACACGAATTGCCGGCTCGTCATTTGGAGTTCGAATTCATAAGGCAGCAGTCGCAGACATTCTATGCCTTAGGATTAGTTGCCCTCATTTTGGCGTTGTTCGTGACGTTCGTTTTGTCCCGGCACCTGCTGGCGCCCGTCAAGGAACTGGAGAAAGGGACAAGGGCCTTGATCTCCCGCGGGTTTGACACGCGAATCGCCGTCAAATCGCATGATGAACTGGGCCGGCTGGCCGCCGGTTTCAATGCTATGGCCCAGGCCCTGGAAAAACATCAGCAAACGCAGCAACAATGGCTGGTGGACATATCCCACGAATTGAGAACCCCTCTGGCTATTCTTCGCGGAGAAATAGAGGCCATGCAGGATGGTGTGAGGACAATCACGCGGCAGGGGCTGGATTCGCTTCACCTGGAGGTAATGCATTTGAGTCGAATCGTTTGCGACCTTCATGATCTTTCCCTGATCGAGTCCAGGAGCTTCAACCCGGAACTGACGGCCGTAAATCTGCCGGAGATACTGACAGAGACATTGCAGTGTTTCCGGACAAGCCTGAACCAGCGCGGCATAAGTCTCGATATGGATGGTAACAGCGAAAGCGACATTCTGATTGTGGCGGACGCCGACCGGCTCAAACAAGTTTTTTCAAACCTGCTTGAGAATACGTTGCGATACACAAAGGTCCCGGGCGTTTTGAAAATTTCGCTCGAAGCCGGGTCCGGTGAACTTTTGGTAAGTTTCGAGGATTCCGGGCCCGGAGTTCCCGAAGAATCCCTGGCGCTCTTATTTGACAGGCTTTACCGGGTGGACAGGGCAAGAAGCCGGGAGCATGGAGGCAGCGGACTTGGCCTGGCGATATGCAAGAGCATCGTAGAAAGCTTCGGGGGCAAAATAGAAGCTTCCAATTCTTCCGCCGGAGGGTTGAAAGTCAGCATGGTCTTCCTGCGCCATGACGAGAAGCGGCTCTGATGCCCTTTCGTCGTGTGTGGATCAAAGGAGACATGGGATGAACAGGGATATCCTGGTCGTAGAAGATGAAATCAAAATAGCGGAAATACTCAAGGACTATCTGGTGAGCGCCGGCTGGAGGGTTTCATGTCTAGATCGCGGAGATTTGGTTTTGCCCCATGTGAAGCAAAACCACCCAAGTTTGATCCTTCTGGATATCATGATTCCCGGAATGAATGGATTGGATGTTTGCCGCGCGCTTAGGCAGTTTTCCACTGTTCCTATAATAATGATCACTGCCCGGGTCGAAGAAATCGATCGTTTGCTTGGCCTGGAATTGGGCGCAGACGATTATATTTGCAAGCCTTTCAGCCCCAGGGAGGTTGTGGCGCGTGTGAATGCGGTCCTGAGGCGGATCTATAGCCCCAATGCCCAAAAGACGCTCATGGCCGCTGATCTGGTCATGATCGAGGAAACCCGGCAGGCGCTGGCCGGGGGGGCCGAACTTAAACTAACTCCCTGTGAGTATAACCTTCTCAAGATGCTGTTGAGCTACCCTGACCGGATTTTCTCGCGAAACGAGCTGATCGATGCAGTTCAAGGGTATGCTTTTGAAGGCTATGACAGGACCATCGACTCTCATGTGAAGAACCTGCGGAAAAAAATAGCAAGGCGCCTCCCCGACAAAGAGATAATCAGCACCATATACGGCGTGGGTTACAAGTTGAATTCTCGGCAGGATTGAACCCGTAAGCGGGAAGCTAAAGCAGCATCGATATTTTCTTGCTGGTGGTTCTTCAATTGGATCCGGTTGTTTACGCCCGACCGACGGGAAGTCGGCCCAGTTGCCGATACGAATGATTCAGATGGCGAAGGACGCCTCGCAGACTTCCGGCACAGGTAGGTCGAATTAATTCCCAACAACCCCTGGTGACGATAGCGGGAAACGAGAAGAGGCGGTTTTTGACTGAAGCTGGCGTTCAGTTGGAGGAGCAAAACCCATGCTGACATATAAAGGGTATACAGGGCATGTCGAATATGACGATACCGAAGGTATCTTTCATGGGGAGGTGCTTGATCTTAGGGACGTCGTCACTTTCCAGGGAAAGAGCGTGGAAGAGATAGAACAGGCTTTCCGAGAATCCATCGACGACTACCTGGAGTTTTGCGAGCAAAAAGGTGAGGGACCGGACAAACCTTTTTCCGGGCGGTTGATGCAAGGTCAGCTACAAATTCCAACCAAGCTGAACTATCAGGACTGTTGCAAAAGACCATGCGGCGAAAGGACAGGTTTGAGGAACAGAACCGCCAGCGGCGGCAGAGTGACTTTGATGGAACAGGCCTGACCCTGCCATTTGCCGGGTTCTGCGACTATGGGCCATGCATTGACGAAATTGCTCCCGCCGTAGATTGCCGCATCGCTGTTGAGCACTTCACAATACCGTCCGGACCGGGGTACACCGATGCGACAGTTATGGCGCAATACGGGAGTGAAGTTCGCTGCCACTATGATGAATTCATCCGGATTTTCGGAACGCCGGATAAATGAGAGAAGACTCTGTTCCGCATGGTCGCAGTCAATCCATTCAAATCCTTCCCAACTGAAATCCACCTTGTGCAACGCAGGTTCCGAGATATACAAACGGTTTAACGCCGCCACATAATCGCGTAACCTCCGGTGTGAATCGTAGTCAAGCAGTGCCCACTCCACCCCTTTTTCGAAGTTCCACTCATTCCATTGACCGATTTCGGAACCCATAAAGAGCAGCTTCTTCCCTGGGTGGCCATACATGTAACCGTAGAGAGCGCGCAAGTTGGCAAACTTTTGCCAGTTGTCGCCGGGCATTTTGGAAAGCATCGCGCCCTTGCCGTGCACCACTTCGTCGTGCGAGAGGGGCAGAGTAAACTTTTCGGAGAACGCATAGGTGAGTGAAAATGTCAGTAGATTGTGATGGTGGCAACGGTAGAGGGGGTCTTTGCTGAAATAATTCAGAGTGTCGTGCATCCAGCCCATGTTCCACTTGAAATCGAACCCAAGGCCACCGTCCTTGTCAGGTCCCGTCACCTTCGGCCACGTGGAAGATTCCTCCGCAAAAGTAAGGACGTCCGGAAATCGTTGGTGCACCAAGGTGTTGAATCGTTTTAAAAACTCTATGGCCTCAAGTTGCTCGCGCCCGCCGAACTCATTGGGCAGCCACTCACCGGGCCCACGGGAATAGTCCAGGTACAGCATGGAAGAGACGGCGTCCACGCGCAGGCCGTCAATATGATAGTTGTCGAGCCAAAACAGTGCGTTGGAGAGCAAAAAGGCGCAGACCTCGGCGCGCTCGAAGTTGAATGTGAACGTGCCCCAGTCTTGCTGGTGGCTCCGGCGTGGGTCAGGATGTTCATAAAGGTGCGTGCCGTCGAATAACGACAGTCCGTGTGAATCTTTGGGGAAGTGCGCAGGCACCCAGTCCATGATCACGCCCAATCCCGCCTGGTGGGCAGTGTCCACTAAATGCCTGAAATCGTCAGGATTCCCATGCCGTGAGGTGGGGGCAAAGTAGCCGACAGTCTGGTAGCCCCACGAGCCGTCGAGGGGGTGCTCAGCGACGGGAAGGAGTTCGATGTGCGTGTAACCCATCTCTTTTGCGTAGGGAACAAGATCCTCCGCCAGTTCGCGGTAGGTAAGCCAACGCGCGGGGTCCGCCTCCGAGGAAGCGGCGCGCATCCAGGAGCCGAGGTGGACTTCGTAGATCGAGATGGGGGAACCGGGTTTCTGGCGCTGTCGGCGCCCGTTCATCCAGTCGGAATCGTTCCATCGATAGGAACCGAGGTCCCATATGACCGAGGCTGTAGCAGGGCGCAGTTCTGCAGCAAAACCATATGGGTCGGCCTTCAGCGCCACGGCGCCGCTTCGAGACTGGACTTCGTATTTGTATAAAGCGCCCGGAGCAATGCCGGCGATGAAGAGTTCCCAAATACCGGATTCACCCCTGGCCGCATGAGGTGGAGACGCCCGTCCCAACGGTTGAAGTCACCAAGGACACTGACCCGCGCGGCGTTGGGAGCCCACAGCACAAAGTGGATGCCGCTGATGCCGTCGTGCTCGATCGGGTGCGCGCCGAAGGTGGCGTACAAGCACTCGAGGCTTTTAGCGGTATGGCCCGCATCATGCCACAGCCCCAGTTGCGAATCAGTAAGAACGGGAGGAAAGCGGTAGGGATCATGGGTCACATGGCGGGTGCCATCAGTGAGGGTGACAGCCAACTGGTACGGGAAAACCTCGGTCTCACCTGAAAAGACGGCTTCGAAGACGCCTTCGGGATGAATGCGCTCCATGGGGAACAACGCCGGCTGCGGGCATTCCGGAGGAAGGAGAGGATCAGGCTGAATCTGGCGGAGGCCGGAGATCAGATCCGTGACTTCGAGTTGAGGCGGGTGTAGTCCAGGCGGAAGACCCTGCGCTTCGGACTCGTGTCCCCGGCCTTCCATCGCTTGTTCGGCGGCTGCCGCTTCCTGCCGTTGGATAGCCACGCTCTGAGCCTCGGGCAAAAACGCACGAATGGCGATGCCCGGTTCCCCGTTCACATTCACAAAGTGGGGCCCGAAGATTTCGAGCGATACGCTGCTGGAAACTGGCGAACTCGCTCTTACAGTTTCAGCGGCAAACCGCAACGCAGCCTCAATACCTTCGCGAGACAACGAGGGGTGGGCGTCGAGGATCTGGTCGATTGTTGCACCACCGGCCAGGTTCTCAAGGAGCGTGTTTACCGTGAGGCGCGTCCCGGCAATGACGGGTTGGCCAGCCATCACCTCAGGATCGGATACAATGAGTTTTTCGCGCACAACCATTTCCTTTTTCATGCAAAGTCGTGCGTCAGAATCTCAATCACGCGGCGGCAGATTTCGACTCCGTAGTCAGCCCAGCGCCCCTGCCCCCAATAACGGAAGCACGAGCTCTGGGCGGCCAGCAAGTGGAACAGGGCATTTCGATAACGATGCTCCCATGTGGGAACGCCTCCGTTGACCGCCTTTTCATCAAACAGGGCGCTGGCCTCCAGCATCGGCCCGACCACGTTATCGTACCCGTAGAGCCACGAGATATTATTCGTCCAACTGCCACCCTCCGTGTGGAAGAGTGGGTCTTCCTGAGCTAACCCGTCAATTACCTGATCGAGTTTTTCGGCCCCTTCGCCTGGCGTGTACCGATCCCAGATGCGCTTCTGGCGGATGGGTTGGACAATCGGAAAGTCCTCCTCTTTCCAGCCGGAAGCAAAAAGGTACTCCAGGTATTCGGTGGCATTGACCATGGGCACATCCGTCCAGGAGGCTTCGCGCGCCACTTGGAAATACTTGAACGGGAATTCGTTCATCATGACGTGTCCGTTCTCACCGTCGGAGATCTGGGTTACCATCGGCAAAATCTTTCGGCCCTCATAGTCCCACCGCGATTGGGAGCAAGCCTCATCATAGGGCTGCATCTGGCCGATGAGCTTGGTATCGCTGCCTCGAGTCTTGATGAGGCAAATGATGCTGCTTTGTTCTCCTTGAGAATTGCGGCAAATCAGACGATTGGGAATATGCAGCCATTGGGTTCCCCAACCGTCGTGTGGGCGTTCGACGGAATGTTCCTGTACGATCATCCACAAAAATCCACAGTCCCTGACCGATTTCACAAATTCATAAGCAGCGTCGGGGTGATTGGGCAGCGCCAGCTCGGAAGGCACAAACCCACGCACACGGCTCAACGCCTCCCGTCCGAAAACGGCGCTGAAATGGTGCTGCCAGGCCCGGATATGAAGGCGGTAGTCTCGATGCGGCGTAGAGGGCGCTACGGCGTGACCCCACGTGGTGCCCAGCCATTCGACGCACCGGCGGTAACGCGGGTTGCAGGTGATGGTCCTGAGCGAATCAATCACATCGTAAGCTCCCATCCGGCACAGGCCATGGAGCAGGGTACCCGTGTAATCAAGCATAACGCGCGGATTCTTGCCCTCTTCCACCAACTGTGGAACAAACTCACCCATCCGCTTGTAACAACGGCGGAATACGCCTGCATTGTGCCGGTCTTCCTCATAGGGACTCTCTTGCATGAACTGCAGATTGCCGACCAACGGCTCATGGCGCATATCACTGCCCCTGCCGGGGCCCCCAGCGGGAATAAGCGGCTGGTGCATATGCAGTGCTATGGCGCAACAGCCGCGAGCATTTCCGAAGTCCGTGCCGCTCTCGTGCAAGAACACAGACTTGCCGGGAGAGGCGCTGAGGGTTTCTTCGATCATCCCTTCAGAGCCACAGATATTGGGAAGGCCATTGATATACTCAGGAAGTTCGCTCATAGAGACATTATTCTGTGTACGTGGGAGACAGAGCAAGCGCATGGGATGCAAACGGACGCATACCCGCTCCTGATCGATTGACAACAGGCATCCGGAAACGCCGTTAGCGCATCACTTCCCGAATTAGAAATCGTGGGTAAGAATCTCCTCCGCCCGCCGACAGATTTCGCGCCCGTATTCAGTCCACAATCCCTGGCCCCAGTATCTATAACAGCTTGTTTGTGAGGTCAGCAGATGAAACAGGGCGTTGCGGTAGCGGTGTTCGCCCGTAGGTATGCCCTCCCGGATGACTTTTTCGTAGAACAGGGAACTGACCCTCTCCATGGGACCCAGCAAATTCTCATAGCCGCGCACCCAGGAGAGATTGTTAGTCCAACTCCCGCCCTCCATATTAAAACGATGATCTTCTTTTCTGAGCCCTTCGATCACCAAATCCATTTTCTCAAGGCCATCGCCCGGCTTGAAACGTTCCCAGATGCTCTTTTGCATAATGGGCTGAAGGGCGGGCAGATCTTCTTCCCTGACGCCAAGCGAGAACAGATACTCAAGGTACTCAGTGACGTTCACCATAGCGACCTCCGAGCCGCTGGACGCCCCAATGACCTCAAAGTACTTGGACGGGAATTCGTTCATCATGACCCCGCCGTTTTCACCATCGGAGATTTGCGTAACCAGTGGAGGAACTTGCCTGCCCGCTAGTTCCCAGCGGGAAAGTCCCACGGCTTCATAGTATGGCTGCATCTGAGCAATGAGTTTGGTGTCGCTGCCCTGTGTCTTGATGATGGCAATGATGCTCGCCGTCTCGCCTTTGGAGTTTCGACAAACAAGACGATGCGGGAGGTGCTTTTGTTCGGGCCCCCGGCCGGTTTCGGGCCGTTCCACGGAATGCTCTTGCACAAGGACCCACTGATAGCCGCAATCCTTCAGCGTCTTCACGAACTCGTAGGCCACATCCGGGTGGTTTGGCAAAGCCATTTCAGAGGGGGAGAAGCCGCGAACGCGACCCAGTGCTTCGAGGCCGAAAATAGCAGCAAAGTGATTTTGCCAGGCCTTGACATGCAGGCGGAAATCCTGAGCAGGAGTGGAAGGGGCAACGGCATGCCCCCAAGGAGCGCCCAACCATTCCACTGCACGCCTGTAGCCGGGGTTAAGGGTGATAGTTTTGAGACTGTCCAATACGTCGTTTGCACCCATCTTGCGCAGGCCGTGCAGCAGCGTCCCGGAATATTCCAGCATAACGCGTGGCTGCCTGCCTTCGTTTATCAACTGGGGAATAAACTCGCCCATCCGCTTGTAGCACCACAGAAACACCGGCGCGTTGTGGTTGTCACCTATCTGTTGGTTGTCCATCATGTATTGGAGATTGCTGATAATTTCAGCAGTGTGCAGATCGTCCCCACCGGCTGGAATGAGCGGCTGGTGCATGTGCAGGGCAATGGCGCATGCGCTTCGGACGCGTCCAAAATCAATGCCGCTGTCCTGCAGATAGATTGTGTTTCCCTTGTTGGCTTGAATGGCCTTCTCGCATAGCCCTTCCGCTCCGGATATGTTGGGAAGGCCCTCAATGTTTTCTGACAAATCGTTCATGGTCAATCATTCACTCCTTGGGTTCAATCCAATCATCTTATGCCACAAAGTACACAAACAACAGATATAAGATAATACCTATACGCGTCAAGGTTGGGCCGTTCCTTTCTTTATTCAATCAAACAAAATTCCTGTCCTTAACAGGTGTTCATTCGGCCCATTTTCAAATAGAGCCGCATGCTTCGGAGTGCCTGCGCACTACCTGTGCCGGATGTAATCGTAAATTGACAGGTACTTAGTCGCGGGGCCATTCCATGAGTAGTCGTACCGCATACCATTGAGCATCACCTCGCGGAATTCATCCGGATATGCAGACCACAGCCCTACGGCGCGATGCAGTGCCGATTCGACGGCGGGATTGTCGGTCTGGTGAAAGACAAAGCCATTGCGTTCGTGCGGCGGTTTGTCGGAGTAGTCCCGGTCAAACACGGTATTCACAAGACCGCCCACAGCGCGGACAATGGGGACGGTGCCGTATTTCAAACCGATCATCTGAGGCAGACCGCAAGGCTCAAAAAGACTGGGCATAATGAGCATATCCGCTCCGGCATAAATCAGGTGAGACAGTTCCTCGTTATAACCGAGCTCGAGATGGCAATCCTGGTTGTCGTTGAGCTGATGTTTGAGTTGCCAAAAATAGGCGTTTATACTGGGCTCCGTACTGCTGCCCAAGAGCACAATCTGAGCAGCATTGTTTTGCAGGCAGTAAAACAGACTGTGCCGGATCAGGTGCAACCCCTTCTGTGAGTCCAATCGGCCTACGTAGGCGATGATCGGCTTAAGATCCTTGCGAAGCAACAACCGGTCCCGAAGAGCGTCTTTGTTGAGATATTTGTCCTGCAGGGTTTCCACATTATAGCGAACGGGGATGTAAGGATCGATCTCAGGGTTCCACATGTCATAATCTATGCCGTTGAGCACTCCATCGAACTTGCCCTGGTGGATCTGCAATGTGCGCTCCAAGCCAAAAGCCTGGTCACTGCAGCGTGCCTCCCAAGCGTGCTGGGGCGAAACGGTGGTCACAAAATTCGAATAGACAATGCCGCCCTTCATCAGGTTCACTGCGCCCGGGTTGAACTCATCGCGCAAGCGGTTGTGGTGCATGAAGTACTCCGGGCGATTTAGACCGGTGGCCGACAACACATCCTGTCCGGTAATCCCCTGGTGCTTGAAGTTGTGGACCGTGTAGCAGACCCGCTGATTCCACATCCCGGCGAATTTGTATATTTCAAAGAGAAGAACCGGCAGGATTCCGGTTTGCCAGTCGTGGCAGTGAATGATGTCGGGGCGGCGGTTAGTCTTGAGCAAGAACTCGAGTGCAGCCTTGCTGAAGAAAGTAAAGCGCTTCACTTCGTCTAGGTAGCCGTAAAAGCCGCCGCGATTGAAGAAGTTGTCCCGGGAGTGCGGCTCGATAAAGAAGCAGCGCACACCGTGCATCTCGCCATACCACACCGAACACTGAATTGCTCCGCCATACCAGGGCACCCACATGTCATGAAGAATTTTCGTCAGTCCCCAGATCTGGTCATAGCGCATGCAGTCATACTTGGGCAAAATAACTTCCACTTGGTTTCCGCGGATTTGCAGTTCCCGGCTGAGGCCAAAGACCACATCGCCCAAGCCGCCGACTTTAGCGGCCGGGGCACACTCCGAGGCGACATGAACAATATGCATTGTTGTGCTCCCAATTCGCCATCTGGATATAGAGAGTGCAAAATTCTTCGGGGATATCGACTTATTGCCGGTTCAAACCATCCGATGAGATCAAGCGGTTTCTTCACGCTTAAGGAAGATTACGCCCAGGGGAGGCAGAGTGAGCATGATCAAGTGAGGCTGGCCCTGGCAGGGCGTAGGTTCCGAAGATACTCCATCGAAATTGACCGTATTGCTGCCGCCATAGCATGCCGCATCGCTATTGAGCAATTCACGGTAAAAGCCCGGCGCCGGCACCCCCACGAGGTAGCCCTTCCGAACCACCGGCGTCAAATTGGCCACCACTATGACAGAATCGTTCCGGTCTCTGGCCATGCGAATAAACGAGACTATGCTGTTGTCCACGTCGTGAAAATCGATCCACTGGAATCCCTCCCAACTGAAATCCACCTCATGGAGCGCAGGCTCAGAAACGTAGATCCTGTTCAAATCCTTCACGTACTGCTGCAGGCTGCGGTGTGACTCAAAATCGAGCAGCATCCAATCCAACTGGCCATCGTGGTTCCATTCGTTCCATTGCCCGAACTCACTGCCCATGAAGAGCAGCTTCTTCCCCGGGTGGCCATACATAAAGCCGTAGAGTGCCCGCAAGTTGGCAAACTTCTGCCAGTAGTCGCCGGGCATTTTGGAAAGCATCGCGCCTTTGCCGTGCACCACCTCGTCGTGGGAGAAGGGCAGGATGAAATTTTCATTGAATGCGTAGAGCAGCGAAAAGGTCAGGTGGTTGTGGTGATACTTGCGGTGTACGGGTTCTTTACTAATGTACTCAAGCATGTCATGCATCCAGCCCATGTTCCACTTGAGATCGAACCCCAAGCCGCCAACGTAGGTCGGGCGTGAGACCATTGGCCAGGCTGTGGATTCTTCGGCAAACGTCAGCACATCAGGAAACTGCTCGTGGACGAGTTGGTTGAAGCGCTTGATGAAACTCACCGCCTCCAAGTTCTCGCGGCCGCCGTGTTTGTTGGGAATCCACTCCCCCGGCTTGCGGGAGTAGTCCAGGTAAAGCATCGAGGCGACAGCATCCAGCCGCAGGCCGTCGATGTGATATTTTTCGAGCCAGAACAGAGCGTTGGAAAGCAAGAAGGCGCGCACTTCGTTTCGACCGTAATTGTAAATGAGCGTGTGCCAGTCCTTGTGTTCGGCCTGACGCGGGTCGGCATGTTCATAAAGATGGGTGCCGTCGAAAAACGACAGACCGTGGGCGTCTTTGGGGAAGTGCGCAGGCACCCAGTCCAGGATCACGCCAAGTCCGGCCTGGTGCGCCGTATCCATGAAATACCGAAAATCGTCAGGATTGCCGTGCCGTGAGGTAGGAGCGAAGTATCCGATAGTCTGGTAGCCCCACGAGCCGTCGAGAGGATGTTCCGTAATTGGCATGAGTTCGATGTGCGTGTAACCCATTTCCTTTACGTAGGGCACCAGCTTCTCGGCCAGTTCGCGGTAAGTAAGCCACCGATGTCCCAAATCCGGGTCAGGCACTCTCTGCCACGAACCAAGATGAACTTCGTAAACAGATATCGGGTCATCAAGTCTCTGGAGTTCTTTGCGCTCGGCCATCCATTCAGCATCGTTCCACCGGTAGCGGTCCAGGTCCCAGACAACCGAAGCCGTTTTGGGGCGCAACTCGGCCATGAAGCCGAAAGGATCGGACTTTATCGCTGTGTAGCCCTTGTAGCGGGTCTTGATTTCATATTTGTAGAGATCCCCTTGAACCAGACCGGGGATGAATATCTCCCACAGACCGGTCGCCCCCCGTGGGCGCATGGGGTGGCGTCTGCCGTCCCACTGGTTGAAATCGCCTATCACACTCACCCGCTCGCTGCTGGGCGCCCAGACCGTAAAATTTACGCCCGGCACACCCTCGTTGACGACCAGATGCGCACCGAGTTTGTCGTAAAGCTGGAAGTGATTGCCTTCAGAAAAAAGATGCAGATCGAACTCGGTCAGGAGTGGCGGGAAGCGATAAGGGTCTTCGATCGTATACGTCCGGCCGTCTGGAAGACAAATAGAAAGCTCATAGCGGAAAAATGTTGTTTCACCCGGAAAGACGGCTTCAAATACGCCGCCGGTATGCACGCGCTTCATGGGATACTCAGTGCCGGAGCGTACCACCGAAACGCATCGGGCCTGTGGCTGAACGGTGCGGACTACCAGCCCGGGGGCGCCGGCCATGGGCAGAGAGTGAAGACCCAGAATGTCGAATGGAGTAGCGTAAAATCCTCCTGCGACAGCAGCAATGGCGTTGGGATTGGCTGTGGATTCAAATACAACCTCGTCGACCGGTTCGTAAGAAAGAGTAGAACCGGAAGGGACGATGGAAGATGAGGGGGCAGGTTCGTCAGTATATTCCGCAACCGACGTCGCGGGCTTACCTACTGTATCCGCCTCTGGTTTGACCGGACCTGTCGAAGAACTCTCGGAAGCATCGGAAGATCCAACGGAAGCAGATTTGTCAGGTGCGTCGTTCGAATTACCGGCAGACTTGACCACGCCGGTCGAGGAAGAGCTATCATCAACAGTCACTGTGCATTTCCTTCGCTTGTATGTTCCCGGGTTCCCTCGTGCTCCTTTGAGCGTCTGACGTGACTATTCCAACTAATCCGAAAGCACGAGCTCAGTCTGGAAAGAGCGAGTGGTTTTTCTTCCAGAGAGGCCGTACGAAGGTTGTTCTCACTTTTCTTCCGCTCGATAAAGGCGCTGAGAAGCCCGGAGCGGCATCTCGGTCCCATCGGCCGGGTCGTATTGGTATGCGCTCCGGAAGCCACGGATTGGTAAGCTGATATATGCATCCGGATCATGTTAATCCGGTTTGTGCAGGCTGTCAACGACAGGCTTAAAACTTCTTATTTACAGGATGGACCAGCGGTTGTCCGAAAAAGCCCACGCTGTGACCGCTGCTGCCTCCAAGCTTTAGATAACGTTCCTAACGCGACCTGGACATAAGCTCAGGCTAAGTTTCACCCGGTCTGAATCCATTTTCGGCCAGGCGCGAGTGAGCTTCCGGAGGGCATTTCACCAACTTACTCCCTGGCCTCTTAAGATTTTCATTGCCTCTTCGCTGCCAAGTCTTGCTGCCGTTTTCAGGTCTTGCAGCGCCTGCTCCTGTTTGCCGAGTTTGGCATGAGCGATGCCCCGGCTATAGTAGGCGACTGTGTTTTCTTGACACAGCTCGATGGCCCGGTCAAAATCCAAGATGGCCTTTTTGTAATTGCCGAGTTCAGCATTGGCGGCACCCCTGCTATTAAAAGTTATCGCACGATTCGGCTCAATACGGATAGCCTTGTCATAATTCCAAATTGCCTGCCTGTTATTGCCGAGTCTAGCATAGGCGACACCGCGATTATTATATGCAGCCTCATACTCAGGATTGACCTCGATAGCCTTGTCAAAATCGGCAATCGCCTGTCTGATGTCGCCAAGCACGTATTGAGCGGACCCCCGATTATTATAAGGCTCTGCGCTCTTAGGCTTTATCTCAATAGCCGTGTCATAATTTGAAATTGCCTGTCTGTAATCGCCTAGTTTGAAATAGGCTAATCCCCTATCATTATAGGCTTTTGCATAATCAGGATTGATTTCGATAGCCTTATTGTAATCCTCGATGGCCAGCCTGTAGTTGCCTTGTTTGGCGAAGGCGTCACCCCTTCCAGAATAGACCGGATAATTGTATCTCGTGACTTCCAATGCATGATTATACAAGGTGAAGGTGTCTCGCCAGTATCCGACCTGTATCCAAGTAACGACAGACAGGGAGGAGAGAACAAGCGCAGACGACACAACGAGCGCCTCAGTGCGATAGCGCCATCCTTTCAATAGTTCAGGTAAGCCCCATGCTACCATAATAAACAATCCGATAAGGGGCACATAAGTAAAACGGTCGGCCCTCCCGATATTACCGAGCTGGACTATTCCTATTACGGGCACTAGGGTTCCCGCAAACCACAGCCACCCGAAGGCAAGGCAAGGTAACCTCTTGGCCGTCAGGATGACAATTACCGTTATGGAGCAAAGGATAAGAGCTGACCCTGCGGTCTGCCATAACGGCCAAAGGTTCGGGAGAGGATAGAAAATGGCGAGGTTGGTAGGCCAGATCGCCTTTACGATATAGAAGACATATGAAACGAGGGCATTCGAAATCTTGGAGCTCAATGATGAATGCGCGACCACTTCCCCTTCTGCGATGTATGTCAAAACGCTGAAAAGAGGGATCAGGGCGAAAAATGGAATTTTTTCAACGATGAGGGGCAGAATCGCCCCCCATTCATGTTTATGCTCACCGGTAGCCGCATCAATCACGATGCTTTGAGAGGGGCCATGCATTCCCGATTCGAATGCTCTTTTATTCCAAAACCTAGGCTTTTGCAGCCCCACCCCAGTCTTTATCACCCGCTTTCTTTGCCTCATGCGTTGCAGAGGCCAGCAGTCCAAAAGGAGCATTACAAAAGGGAAAGTGACAAGCATCGGCTTTGACATCAAACCCATGACAAAAAGCACAAGGGTGATCAAATAGGTCTTGAGCCGGGGATGCTCGACATAAAACCCATACGCAACCATCGTTAGCATCCAGAAAAACGTGGAGAGGACGTTCTTCCGCTCGGCCACCCAAGCGACAGACTCCACGTTTAGAGGATGAACGGCGAACAATGCCGCCACGAATGCACTTTTCCATGGCGCTTTCGTCATCCGATGCAAAACGAAGAAGAGTAACAAAGTACTTGCGGTATGGAATAAAAGGTTGGTCAGGTGATATCCATACGGATTCAATCCGAAGAGTTGAAAGTCTAACATAAGAGAAATCATTGTCAGAGGATGCCAGAAATTGGCGTAGAAATTGGTGAAGAACCAGCAAACAGTCTTCAGTGTGACGCCGTGTATAATACGCGAATTTTCCGTTACATATAACGGGTCGTCGCCAAAAATGAAATTGCTGTAATTAACCCGCCAATATGCCAAGATGGTAGCAACCGTCAGGAGGATATAAATAATTGAGATACGCACAATGTTATTTTTCGACATAAGGATCTGCCATCTCTTGAACTGCATTTGAGGTCACTCCCCTTTTCAGCCGAAGGACAAAGTTTGCTCGTTTACTTGTCCAGAGTAAAGCTTTTCGGAAAAATGGTCCCCTCTTTCGGACCAAGCCTCTGGCACGCTGAGATAGGCGCAACGATGGACTCTCGGAAGCTAACCCAACGTGCGCCACGGTTCAACAAGAAAACTTGCATTACAAAGTTGTCACAAAAAATTCACGCAATAGTCGTTTGACTTATTGGGGCCAGAAGAGGCAACATTGCATCCGCTCATAGATTTCTTTCTAAATCAGGGATTTATGTCCAAGTGTTTGCTTTATTGTGCCTTTTCCCTATCAGGCTTCATACTACTCATTTTTTTGGGAGGGGAGATGAGACACACGAAGAGAATTCAATGCTTCACGTTTTTGACGCTGCTGCTCGTCACGCTCTGTGCATTACCCGCATTTGCAAACTACGCTCTCAAAGTAACAGTGAACACTGATAACTCACCGAGCTATGTCGAAGGGTACGGTGATATTTGCTTCGGCACGTGCGTTTCTACATGCACCTGTTCGATTCTGAACGAGCCATTCGACTACCTTGTATTGGTTCCATTTCCTATGTCTGGGATTGATTCCACTGGTAATTACGATTGCGAGCTCACAAGCGTGTCAGGCTGCCCTACGGGAGACCTAAACAACGGAAACTGCACTATTCAATCGTCTAACACAGGCAACGTGAGCGTGGTATACAACTTCCAAAAAGTATATGGCTTACCTTCACAAGTCAGTGTAAGCCTAAATGGGAATGGCTCAGGATATGTCGCGGATGACGAGGGGTCGGGCGGAGGGATTATCGACTGCGGAGATGGAAACAGTGCATGCAGCGGGCGTCTTAACTCCGGACTGGAGAGTTACGTCGAGCTTAGTGCACATCCCGATAGCGATAGCGTTTTCGCAAGCTGGACCGGCTGTCCGAGTCCCAATGGCGCAATTTGTCAAATTCCTGCAGGACAAAACGCGAACTTGACTGCCACCTTTAATCTACTCACTTTCACTGTTACCCCGTCAGCAGGAGCAAATGGTAGCATCAACCCCAATACCCCGCAGACAGTAGACTATAATGATACAATCTCATTTGCAGTGACTCCGAATTCTGGGTATTACATTGCATCGGTAACAGGCTGTGGCGGAACCTTATCAGGGAACACATACACGACTGGCTCGATCACAAGCAACTGCACGGTATCGGCAACTTTTGGAGCAGAATTTATTGTCACCTCATCGGCAGGAGCCAACGGCAGTGTAAGCCCCACAAGTGCTACCGTGTATTCTGGCAATAGTTTTACTCTCACAATCACTCCGTCGTCGGGCTATGAATTAAACCATCTGACTGATAACGGTGCCGACGTGACCAGTAACGCCGATTGGAATGGCAGCACTTATTTGTATACTATATCCCAAGTTACGTCTAATCATACACTGCAAGCCAGTTTTATGGTCGGAACTCCTCCTCCTGCTTCTCAAGGTCCGGCGCTTTCAATGCTTGCGGCTATCTTTTTGGCTGCTGCTGCGTTAGGCGTGATTTTATGGGTGCGCAGGAAGGTGAATGCCTAAACGCAAATCTCAGAAAGGAAATAAAAAGCAAATCCTTCGGGAGGGCCTTCCGGCCTCTCACGATAAACCACCTTCGAGGAGAATATCTCGCTTCAAGAATTTTCGCTTTGTGGCGGCTTTCATCCTCTCCTGTATCGGAATATACGCTCTTATTTTAAGTCTGCCCGACCAATACACCGGACCCATCAATAAACATACGGCCAAAGCCCTGGGCTTGGCCCTGAATCTGATTGGTGTCCCCTTGTCAGTTGCGGGGGATACTGTCACCGGCAAAGCCTTTGCCTTGCAGATCATCCCGGAATGCACTCCTCTCTTTATGATGGGCCTATTCCTATGCTTTATAGTCTTTTCGCCTGCCACGGTACGACAGAAGGTATCGGGCCTCCTGGTGGGAATCTCGGCATTGTATCTGGGTAATTTGGTTCGGCTCGTAGCAATTTTCATGGCCGGTCAATACGACCGGAAGCTCTTTGAGGTGGTTCACGCCTTTTGGGGGCAAATCTATGCAGTATTCTTAGTCCTCCTGAGCTTCATACTATGGCTGAAATCACTTGATAAGGAAGAGTCGAAATGGAGCATTCCAATGGAAGCGATAAGCTTTCTGGGCCGGTTTGCTCTTATCGCCGGATGTTTGTTCCTTGTGTGGATAAAAGTACATCACGGATATATCCGGTTCCTTGACCAATTCATGATCTTTGGATTTTCCATATTCGGTCATCATTTCAACCCTGCACGACAAACCCTTGTCTATTATGAAACTTTCAGCATCGTAACTTTTACCTCCCTTGTTTTCGCGGTCCGCTCTACACAGTGGAAACCCAGAACAAAACAGCTGGCCGCAGGACTGGGATTCCTTTTTCTCACACACCTTTTTCACAGAATCGACAATTTCCTGATAGTTCTCTTCAATTACACCACCGCAATACCTGTTGACCTGACCCTGTTGCTCATCGGGCAGTACCTGCTCCCGGTGCTGGTCTTGATTTACTCAGTTCGCCGACAAAGAGAACAAACCCTGCCCGGACCCACGAAGCCGGGGTAGCAGATGCTACTGCTTCAATGACACTTACTGGCTAAGCCCCCGGTCCCGACCGCGCTCTCGTTCCGGCTCTTTTTAAAGGTCTTCCCCAATCCCCGCCCTCCTCCGTTCGGCTTCCTTTCGCGGACCCGGTCCACCGCTTTTGCAAGCTCCGGATCACTTTTCCTCAATATTTTCTCGGCGAACTACTCCACCTTCGATGGATAAAACGAAGTGGCGCTGTCCTCCCGGTATTTTTCCAGTAGTTTGATGCGATCTTCAAGCCGCCAGAGGTGAGGCTTAAGCCTTCCTGTCCGTTTTTTCTGGGAAAGACCACAGGAACGTCAAGGCCATTAGGGCGGAAGAAGGGGTGAGCGCCGATCGGTATGGGGAATCCGTACTCGATGGATTAATCGATAAGCGGCTCTGCCAACCTTTCCGCCGCGTGGCTCCGGTCGATGAGGTGCTGGGGTTGGTTGAGCGGTATAAATAGTGCCACCAGGGATGGAGCACTAGGCATTTCTATGCCTTGCATCGTCGTGATGGTGTTAAACGAGGATGGGAGACAAAACTATTTTGACGGAATTTGGTCCTCCAGCCAATGCAAGAGCGGACAATTTATTTGTTCTAAGAGAGGAGATTTCTATTTGCTGTCAACGACAGGCTTAAACTTCGAGTCTTCGGTTTGCAAAGCTTCATTCATGTTTTTGCTCCTCGCTGCTGCGGCGATCAGCGCGCGGGACCAAAAGCATAAAAATCAGCCCAAGGACGAACAGGGCCTCAAGTGACAGCAGTGCTATGCGCGGATTGTTAGTCCGGCTGGATATAATCCCGTAGAGCAGTGGACCGAAGATCGCGGCCATCTTGGTACTGAAGGTCATAAATCCGAAGAACTCGGCTTTCTTTCCTTCGGGCGCCTCGATCGCCATATAGCTTCGCGCTGTAGCCTGCGTCCCGCCCAGCACCAGCCCGGCGCAAACCGAAAGGGTGTAGAAGGCTGAGATGCTCGAAAAGACGATTATCCCGAGCAGGGCTAATATCCAGATGAGGATCGTGATGACGATCGTGCGCAGTATTCCGATTCGGTTCGCGAGCATTCCTGCGCCCACCGCCCCGGCTGCGGCCAGACAACTGGATCAGCATGAGGAGGAAAAAATTCTGCTTTACGGTGAACTGCAGAGTGTAAACGGTATACGAGGAGAAAAAGACGATTACAGTCGATATGGCATCACTCACGAAGAAGTAGGCTATAAGAAATATGAAAATGCTTTTGAGTGAGTGAATTTCCCGGAAAGTCAGAATAAGCCTCGAGAATCCTTCACGTATACCTGTGTCTCGAGCCTCGCTGCGTTTCGGCGAGTCTTTCAAAATGAGGAAGGAAGGCAGCGCGAAAATCCCGTAAACCGCGCCGGCCAGCAGTAGGATCGATTTCCCCCCGGCCACGTTCGGGACCATGAAGGCCATGCAAACCAAGGCGGCAAGCCCGCCGATATAGCCCAGCCCCCAGCCGATTCCCGATAACTTCTCGATGGAACCCGGAGCGGCTATCTCAGGGAGAAAAGCATTGTAAAAGGTCATGGCCAGCGTGTAGCCCACATATCCTGCGCTTACCAGGAATACCGCCCACGCTTTTTGGCCCGGTCCTGTGAAATAGAGAGAAAAGACGCTCAGTATGGATACGCCGGCGAACGCCACCAGGAAGCTCTTTTTCTTTCCGCTTGCGTCGGCGGTCGCTCCCAGGAGAGGCGAAAGGAGAACGGAGACGGCCATGGCCGAGGATATGGCTACGCCCCACAGGAAATCGGCGTAACCTTTTTCTCCGACTATGATCTCCTTGAAATAAAGAATGAAATAAGCGGTGAGCACGACCATGGAAAACCAGGCCATGCCAAAATCATACAAGAGCCAGGAAGCTATCCTTACGAAAGATGGATAGCGGACACCGGAATCGACAGAAACGCGTTCTGAGGGCGAAAGATTCTTCATCCCCCGGGATGTGTCATTCGCCGATCCAACCTTTTTCGATTGCATCTTCGATCGTTCTTTCCACCTACTCCCACAGAAGCGGCGAACCATCTTCCATGGGGCTGTTTCTCAAGTAAACCCGGGCAGGCGGCCAGTGGCCTGCTTACTGTGCTTTTCCAGTCCCCTACATGCCAGACCTTGGAAAATATATCCACTTGTTTCGGTATAAGTTGGGGCGTCTTAAATCAGTGCCTACGAAAAAAACTGTTGACAGCGTTCAAAGTTTGGCGTACCTAATTATCGTTATCCTTGATACTGAGGTGATCGATGACGTTAAGCCCGGTGAAAAAGAACCCTTGCATGCGGTGCGACAGGCCGTCAAGTCCTGAGTGCGTCCTGATGCCTCTTCGCAAAGCAGCGTCCGGGAAAAAGGTCAAAGTTGCCTGCGTGCATGGGGAGCGCGGACTGTGTGCCCGGATGGCCGCGCTGGGAATTTATCCCGGGGTCGAGATGCATTTGCTCTGTAGCGGATGTGTTCGTGTGAACGGCGCAGTCCTGAGTCTGGGCAAAGGTGTTTCTGACAAGATTCTTGTAGTCCCTTCCCCATAGGGTTGGAAAAGTGGGCGGCGTCTTGAGCGCCTTTTTTTTTCGATAAATGTTAGGCTCGCCTAATTTTCCCGCGAGACCGAGGATTTGCCAATGGCCGTTGTTCTTTTACGCAAAATGGCAAAGGGACAGAAGGGAACAATCCACCGGGTTACTGCGTCCGGTGAAATCGGGCGCCGCATTCGGGACATGGGGCTGGTTCCTGGGACTCCGTTCCAGGTGCAGGGTCGTGCGCCTCTGAAAGACCCGGTTGCGATCCGGCTCAGAAATTTTACCCTGACCCTTCGCAACAGCGAATCCGACTTTATCGAGGCAGAGGTGGAAGAAGTGTGATGGATCACCCGAGGGAAAACCTGATCGCGTTGGCAGGAAATCCGAACTGCGGAAAGACGACCCTTTTCAACTCAATCACCGGCGCACGGCGGCATGTTGGAAACTATCCCGGAATAACGGTAGACAAAAAGGAAGGGTACTGCCAGGTAAACGGCAGACAAATCGAGTTGGTTGACCTTCCCGGTACCTATTCGCTTACCGCCTATTCTCCGGAGGAACTCGTCGCGCGCAATTACCTCATCGAGGACCGCCCCAGCGCGGTTATCAATATAGTCGATTCATCCAATCTTGAGCGAAATCTATACCTGACGGTCCAGCTCCTCGAACTCGGCATCCCCGTCCTGATAGCCTTGAACATGGTCGATATGGCAGCCGCGAGGGGACTTGAAATAAATTCCGAAGAACTCGGACGCAGATTGAGGCTGCCGGTTATACCTACGGTTGCCCGCACGGGCAGTGGTAAAGAGGAATTGCTCGAGGCGGCCGCGCAACTGGTGCGGAAGGCTACAGACTGGGAGCCGCTCTATATTTCTTACGGACCTGATATCGATCCGGTTCTCGACGGGATGGAGGCGCAAATTCGAACAGCCGCATTTCTGACGGATTCCCACCCGGCCCGATGGACCGCGCTCAAATATCTGGAAGCTGACGAGGAGGTAATTCGAAAAGGCAATGCAAAAGACGCGACTCTTTCCGGCAAACTCGAGGAAGTTGCCGGGCAGGTCTCCAAGCACCTTCAGAAAACCCTGGACAGCTACCCTGAAGCCATTATAGCCGATTACCGCTACGGCTTCATCTCTGCGCTGCTCAAAGAAGGGATCGTCAAGCAGAGCCACAAAGCCGACCGGCTCTACCTCTCAGATCAACTCGACCGGGTGCTCACCAATCGTTTTTTCGGGCCCGTCATAATGATGCTGATAATTTACGCTGTCTATAAATTCACGTTCACATACAGCAAGGTTCCGGTGGGATGGCTGGAAGCAGGCTTTTCGGCGCTGGGCAGATTCGCAGACTCTTCCTTGCCGCCGGGGCCTTTCAAGTCGCTGATCGTATCGGGCGTGATCGACGGAGTGGGCGGGGTACTGGGGTTTGTGCCGCTGATCGTGTTCATGTTCTTCGCTATCGCATTTCTTGAGGATACGGGCTACCTTGCCCGAGTAGCCTATATGCTCGACCGCGTTTTTCGCACATTCGGTCTGCACGGCAGTTCAGTCATGGCTTACATTATTTCGGGAGGGATCGCGGGTGGTTGCGCAGTTCCGGGAGTGCTTGCCACCAGGACGCTCAGAAGTTCGCGCGAACGTATTGCCACACTCATGACCGCGCCTTTCATGAACTGCGGGGCCAAGCTGCCCGTTTTTGCGATGCTTATCGCGGCTTTTTTCCCGGCAAAAGAGGCTCAGGTGATGTTCCTTTTGACCGTCCTGTCATGGGTGGCTGCCCTGCTTATTGCAAAGCTGATGCGGTCGACTATTCTGCGGGGACCGAGCACGCCTTTCTTACTGGAGCTGCCTCCATACCGATTGCCTACGTTCAATGGGCTGCTCATCCATACCTGGGAGCGGGCGTGGCAGTATGTCCGCAAAGCCGGTACGATCATCCTTGCCGTTTCGATCATCTTCTGGGCGCTGATGTCTTTCCCCGGGCTTCCGGAGACAGAGAGAAAAATCTATGATGAGAAACGAGCGTCCATCATGGCCGAGGCATCGCAAGGGGTGAAAGGGTCGCTGTTGGATGCCGGAACGTCCTCGGGCGGTCCCGGTTCCAAAGCCGGCCTGCAGGAGGTTGACAATGAGGAAGCTCAGGCAGCTCTAAAAAACTCGATTGCCGGACGAATAGGGTTAGGACTCACACGGATCAGCTCGGTAAATGGATTTGACTGGCGCACCAACGTCGCCCTGCTCTCCGGGGTTGCTGCAAAAGAAATTATCATATCGACAATGGGCACCGCTTACTCGCTTGGACGGAGCAGAAGAGGGGAACAAATACCTCTGAGCAGCCGTCTGGCAGCCGACTCGTCATGGACCCCGCTAAAAGCTTTTTCACTGATTATCTTTATTATGTTGTACGCGCCCTGTCTCCCGACGATAACGTGTATCATCCGGGAATCTACTTGGAAGTGGGGAATTTTTTCGTTGTGCTTCAACACTCTGACAGCGTTCATCATATCGGCGCTGGTTTACCGCGGCGGGTTATGGCTGGGGCTGGGATAGGAGTTCTCAGATGTGGCAGATCGCACTCACTTTGATGATCGTCGCAGCAGTTTTAGTCTATTTGATTAGATATTATTCGCGGGCGTACCGGTCGGAGTCATCCGTATGTTCGTCTTGCTCGGCGCGTCTAGCGGGACGTGGAGATAATTGTGCGAGCATCGCAAGCCGGCACTGTGAGGACCCGATGCCGCCGCAAGAGCAAACTGCTGAGAGCGGGAGGTCATTTCGACAATGAATATTAATATCACCCTGGATGGCGCCCCCTCCCGTGTGTCGGAAATATTCATAGGAGAAGACGTTATGGAGCGCGTCCCGGCCGGGCTTCAAGCGGCCCTTGCAGGCCGCTCCGCCTACTGGATATGGGATGAGGCGGTATGGTCGCTCTGGGGACGCAAAGCTCTCGATCTAGGTTGGCCCATGCAGAGGGACGGCCAGGTTATCCTCCTTACAGCTTCGGAACTCGATAAACGCCTTGGCTCAGTGGAATTTCTCGCAAGACGGCTCTTAAATGCAGGGGGCAATCGAGACAGTGCTATTATAGCGGTCGGCGGGGGAGTAACCGGGGACATCGCCGGTTTTTTAGCTTCTATTTATATGCGCGGTATTCCTTGTTTTCAGGTCCCCACAACACTTCTTGCCCAGGTTGACAGCAGTATCGGCGGCAAGACGGGAGTGGACCTGCCGGAAGGCAAAAACCTGCTCGGCACCTTTCAGCAACCAAAGCAGGTTTATATCGACCCCGAATTTATAACAACTTTGCCCGATGAGGAATTAAGGCAGGGAATGTCCGAGGTGATCAAGTCGGCGATGATCGGAGATGAAGTGCTGTGGAAATTTGTGGAAAACAGCTCCGATGCTATTAAGAAGCGGGAACCCGATGCGTTGCTCAGAATAATCTCCGCAAGCTGTCTTTTTAAATCCCGAATCGTGCAGGCCGACGAGAAAGAATCCGGACGCAGGCGGGTCTTGAACCTTGGTCACACTGTGGGCCACGCGCTGGAGAAACTCACCGGCTTCAGGCTGAAACACGGTGACTGCGTTGCGACAGGCATGATCGCTGCCGCAACCCTTTCGCACCGGCTCGGAAAGATGCAGGCAGAAGACCTGGAGCGGCTGGAAAGCATTTGCGGAATCTGGGGAATGCCGGTCCGCATCCCGGCTTCGATAGGGTCCCGGGAGATAGTCGATGCAATCCAAACTGACAAAAAGCGTATTGGTGAAAAGCTCCATTTCATAATGCCGGTGCGGATAGGCAAAGTTATTGAGTTTACCGGCATCAATCATGGAGAACTCGGCAAAGTTCTGAAATCGCTTGGTGCTGGATAGAAGATAACTCCTCCTGCCGAACCCTCACTATGTTTCGGGTTCGCGGCTACCGCTGAGTAAGCATGTGAAACGCTTCAAGTTCGCCGCCGATTTTTTGTGAGGCCGCATCGCTACGCGAGGATCAGTGAACAGTAAATGAGGCGGTAGGCCATCTCGGTCGCCGGTAATATCGCTGAAGGCGCCGCTGGAAATACGGATAAAGTGGCGCGGAATCTCCTGGAAGGGTTCGCACCACCAAGGGCAAACGGGATTTCTCTCTTGAATCCGCAAACACTTTGATATACAAATATATCAATTGGGGTCCCTTAGAAGGAGAAAATCATGCTCGCGATACGGCTGCCCGAGGAAATCGAATCCCGGCTCGAAGCCCTGGCCAAGGCCACAGGGCGCACGAAGACCTTTTACGCAAGAGAGGCGATCATCGAGCACATCGAGGACCTGGAGGACATATATTTAGCCGAGCAGGTTTTGGAGCGCATACGCCGCGGCGAGGAGCGCACCTACACTCTTGAAGAAGTAGAGCGGGAACTTGGCCTGGCGGATTGAGCTGGCCGATACGGCCAGAAAGCAGTTGGCAGCGCTTGATCGCCCGATTCAGGAACGCATCCGCAAATTCCTGCTTGAGCGGATTGCCCCCGCTTTAGACCCGCGAGAGTCCGGCGCCCCGCTCAAGAGCAACCTCGCCGGCCTTTGGAAGTATCGGGTAGGAGACTATCGGATCGTGGTCGAGATCCGGGAGAAAGAAGTACTGGTTCTGGTGGTCTGGATCGGCCATCGTGGCAAGGTGTACGGCGGTCATTAACCAAACAGTCGTGCAACCAGGGGCCATTTGGAATCATACTGCGGTGCCCCCGAAAAATGGTGGTGACAGTTCCGTTCGGATGCGGCGAGGATCTGGAGCTTTTTGTCACCACCTTGACGTGCTTTATTTTCCGTTTTTTGAATCTACCCCTATAAATCTCGACGCGCCCTGAAAATAAATCGTGCTTTCTGCTTTTCGTTCTTGTATAGCCGCAGCGCGAAAGCACGAAATCGGTCCATCTTCTTATAAAGAAAACAGTGCAAATATGATCTGCACATAGAAACATGCTGGATGGCCCACCGCACAACGTCACATAGGAGAGTTATTCGAAAAATTCAGTGAAGACCCCTCATTGCGCGATATAGCAGAGGTGTCAGATCTTTTGAGCCACTGCCGTCTCATGGGATCAGTTGGCCCTCAAGTCACGCCAAAGACCCTCCGGCAAGACCTCCGAAAAAAAGTAAAAGTGCCTGAAAAATGTTCCGGTCTCTTTCGCATCACTCGATCTCAAACTGCGATATCCATTATTATTTTACCTGCAGTTGCCCGAAATCTTTATACCGTTGACGGCTTCCTCACAGCTTCTTACCCTTAAAAACAAGAAAAGAAATTTCACCTGACTTTGGTGGCAACAGACCCGGAAAGGGTGCCGAAGACTCGTTGCTGCTTTAAGACGGTGTGTCAAGCCCAACCCAAAAGTGTCTGCCACCAGGTGAATCGCCAGAGCGTCTAAGCTTCAAAGCCGATCTCAAACAAGCTCACACGGACGCGGCTTTGGTGTAGGAAAAAGTCCACGAACGCGAGCTGTCAATAGTAAGGATCCGGAAGGTCGTGCATTGGGCCTGGACCCATGTGGATGCAGATGACAGCGATGTTAATAACATTCGAGGAGAAAAGGTGACTAATATGGCCCGAAACGTAGCGGATGTTTTATGGGAGATGCTTGCAAACGCAGGAGTAAGACGTTGTTACGGCATTGTCGGCGACGCTCTTAATCCAGTCATCGACGCCTTGCGACGAAACGGCAAGATAGAGTTTGTCCATGTTCGTAATGAGGAGTACGGTGTATTTGCCGCAGTTGCGGAAGCGTATTTCACGGGTGTGCCTGTCGTTGTTTGTGGGACTGCCGGCCCAGGCGTCGTACATCTGTTCAATGGGCTAATGGATGCGCGCAAGGAGGGCGCTGCGGTTATTGCCATTGCCGGTGATGTGGAGACGATGCTAATGGACTCCGACACGCTGGAGGAACTCAATCCGTACAAGTTCTTTGAGGCTGCGTCGCTCTACACCGGACGGCTCGTCAACCCCGCTCAGGCGCGGACGATCATCAATACGGCAATACTTACAGCCGTCATCGAGAAAGGACCTACGGTAATTTCGATTCCCGGCGACGTCGCTTCGGCTGATGCGGCCGAACACTCTGTTGAGATCACTATCCCGACGCGGCCGATTTTTCGTCCATCAGACTCCGACCTCAGCCGGCTGGTAAAGATGATTGACGATGCCGATACAGTAGCAATCTTCGGCGGCGAAGGGTGCAGAGATGCCCACGATGAGGTGATCCAACTGGCCGGCAGACTGAAAGCGCCAGTCGGCTATTCCTTCCGGGGCAATCAGTGGCTGGAACATGACAATTCCAATGCGGTCGGTATGACCGGTCTCCTCGGGTACGGAGGAGCCTATGGCGCAAATAACGGGGCCGACCTCCTACTGATGCTCGGTACTGATTTTCCTTTTTCAGAATTCCTGCCAGGCGCCCGCGTGAAGAAAGTGCAGATCGATAAGAACCCAAAACACATCGGCCGGCGGACTCCCGTGGATCTTGGGCTCGTTGGGGACATAAAGACAACTGTGACCGCGCTGCTTGAGAGCGTCCGTGAAAAAACCGATGATAGTTTTCTTCGCAAACACATTGCGGACACGGACTCTTTCTCCGAACTATTACAGCACTATGTCGATAAAGGTCCGGGGATCAAGCCCATACGTCCGGAATTCCTGGCTGCTACGCTGAGCGATCTCGCCTCCGACGATGCAATGTTTTTCGCCGATACTGGCACGGCATGTATTTGGCTGGCTAGACACATCAAGGGCGGCAGAGATCGCAGGCTCTTCGGCTCGTTCTCGTGGGCATCCATGGCCAACGCCGCCGCAAACGCATTCGGCGCGCAATTGGCATACCCTGGTCGGCAAACGATCGCCATATGTGGCGACGGGGGGTTCACCATGCTCGGCGATGGGCGACCTGTTGACCCAGGTGGAGCGAAAGACTCCCGTGGTCCATATCATACTCAACAACGAATCATTGGATTTCGTGAACATCGAGCAGCAAGAAGCCGGCTTCATTCCTTTTGGCGTGAGATTCAAGAATCCCAATTTCGCCGCCGTAGCCGAAGCGATGGGCGCAAAAGGTATCCGCATCGAGGAGCCAGGCGACGTCCGTGGACGGTCTTGCTGAGGCCCTTGCAAACAAACGCGGCTCCGTCGTGGTCGATGCCGTTGTTGATCCTTTTGCCCTGGCACTCCCATCGCACGTTCCTTTCCACACGATTAAGGGCTACACCCTTAGCGTTGGCAAACAGGTGCTGAGCGGTAGGATGGATGCGCTCATAAAAACGATCGAACGCAACGTGGATCTGCTGTGAGCGACAAGGCATAGGCAATGGTGGATGTGGGTATCGGGTTTGGTATAGAGTCCGGTGCGCGAGCAAATTCGCATACGGGGATGTACCCCGAAGGTCGCACGAAAGAAACGCAGAAGAGGCCGCCCTCCCGGGAATCGACGTTGCGTCGTGGAGGCGGCACACTCCTGGTTCAACCGGTTTCGCAAGCTTCTGGTCAGACACGAGAAGCTGTCCGAGAGCTATGAGGCTCTCCTTCATTTCGCATCTGCAATTCTGTTTTGGAGGAAAGTGGCTCCTATTTACGGATAAGCTCTTAATCCACACTTGTCGGCACGCAAACGTGTGGCACAGTCGCGGCTGAGTGAAAAGCGCAAGCGAGGTCAATGAGTTTTACCCGGTCTCGCGGGAAGTCAATTCACCAGCGGTTGACAAGGCGAGCAATTGAGCCGCTGAGATCGTGACGTAGCAACGCCATGTAAACTCAGTAGAGTGCATTGACTGCGATAAACAGGGATTCAAACCTCTCTTTGTCAGTTCCTGCGTTCTGTGATAACTCTCATGGCCGCTTCCTCGCTGATCTCTGCGTCGATAATGCCCAGCCGTTTTAGCCGCCATCAACAGAGTTGGCGCAAATACCTTGCAACTATGATTCGCCGCCCCCCGCGGTACCCGCCATCCCGCCTCGCCCATGCATGGCCAAACGCAGGGCAGGGCATGCCTTGCTCATGCAGGAGAAGTTGCGGAAGGAAACTGTCCGGGGAGCAGACCGAGCTTGCATGTTTGTAGTACCGGCATTATTTAAAGACGCATATGTTGTGGTCCGGCTAAATTCGTACACGCCTCTCCCCGCAGGGATAATGGTTAGGAGGCATCGCACCGTAAATACAGTCTGCGAAGTCCAGACGGCGTGCGGAGCGGCGTTCGTTCCCCGGGAAGAGGTTTTCCTTTCATGGACAGTCTATTCGAAGCATTTTGCCCGGCACAAACGAGGGACGGAATTATTCAAGGCATAAAGTCCGGAGGGCTGAGATGACATTCCACTCGATAGTTCTCTTGCCCATTTGTTGAAACGCTCGCTCAGGAGGCCTACGTGAACGTTGGCGGTTGGATGCGATTCCACACCACCGCAATCCTCGTAGCTTTGCTCCTCGCAGGATGCGCCTCTTGGAACCAGCCGACGATCACTCCGCAGGAACTCTCTGAGGAGGGCGCGAAAGCTCGCCTGCTGACCGCTGCAGACTCGAACCTCAATAGGGCTGACACGATCGACGTGCCCAAGGATCGAAGCGACCCGTCTGAAACTCCGGAGCTCGGCGCAAGTGTCAAGCACGAATCTTCGGCTTTTTCGTTGACTGACGCCATTGCCTTCGCCCAGCAACACAGCCCCCGGCTGCAGTCTGCCCGGGCGGACATTGAACGAGCCTGCGGCAAAGAGCAGGCGGCGTTTGCCCCTTTCCTGCCTGAGATTACCCTCGGGTCTCAAACCGGCGCCACTTCGAGTAACCAGGGACCGGGAGGACCAGGTCCGACAGGATTTCTCTTGCCCGGCCCCACCCCGGGGACCTACAGCTACTATCAGGAAACGTTGCAACTCATATGGACGCTCTACGATTTTGGCCGGCGCGCTGGACGATACCACCAGGCGGTCGCCCGGAAGCAGATCACCGAACTCCAGCTTGCCCGCATCGACCAGACCGTGCAATTTGAAGTAGTCACCGCATACCTGAGTATTCTTCTGGCGCGCGCCTCCCTTCTGGTGCAAGAGGACGCTGTCCGTCAGGCGGAAGCGACGCTGGGAGACGCACACGCCCTCCTAAAGGGAGGAGTGGCCACCCCTGATAATGTGCTGCGCGCTGAAGTACACCTGGCTGAAAGCCGGGATGCCTGCGTAAGCGCCCAGGAAGCGGAGGTCGTGTCCACTGCCCAACTCAACAATGTCATGGGGCGCAATGCCGCCCTGCCGCTTAAAGTTTGCGACCTGAAGCTGCCCTCGCCGGAAGCCTGCCCATCCCTACCAAAGAGCCTGGACATTGCGGCGGCCCAGCGCCCCGAAATCGGCTTCGCGCGGCAAGCGGTCGTGGCCGCCCAGGGGGGCCTGGCAGCAGCCAAGGCCGAGTTTTACCCGCGCATTGAAGTCAGGGCTAGTAGTGGTCGCGCTGACGGAGGGCACATTCTGACCGGCTGGCAGGAGGGAGCTGGACTCCACATGGAAATTCCACTATATACCGGGGGGTTGCTCCAGGGTGAACTCTCTGCTGCACAGGCCGAGGTGGCTGCCGCCGTGGCCGACGCGCAGACCATTCTGGACAGGATCAGCCTTGAGGTGAGCAATGCGGTTGCCGGCGATGTGGCCGCGGGCAAGCGTTTCGAGCTCTCCCGTACCGCGGTCGTCGAGGCCGGGGAGAACCTGCGCATCGTCCGGGTAAAATACCGCAATGGCAACGCCACCCCGACGGACATCGTTGACGCCGAGACCGCCTTTACCCGGTCGCAGCAGCGCTATAACTCGGCCCTCTATACCTACCTGGCCGCCCTGGCGCGTCTGGACTACGCCATGGGCCGGCAGCAAGGCTCTCTGCTCAGGCAAGCAAGCGCTCCTTAGACTTTTAGCCCCGAGGGGATCGGATATGAAAGCCTGGCAAGTATTCCGGAGATGTTTGCTCTTCCCTTGGAACTTTCTGCGGCGGCTTGTCGCCAACTGGCGGGGGATCATCCTGTCAGCGAGATTCTGGGTCCTTTGCATCCTCATGGTAATCGCGGTCATAGTGGTCTATTACGTGCTGGAGAACCGCTACACACCGTTCACCACAGACGGGTATGTCCAAGCCTTCGTAATTCAGGTGGCTTCTCAGGTTGAAGGCCAGGTGATTCGGGTCAATGTCTCGGAAAATCAGCCCGTTAGTAAGGGCGACCTGCTTTTCGAGATCGACCCAAGACCTTTCGAGCACAAAGTGGCTCTCCTTGTGGCCAAGCTGGACGAGGCCAACAAGCAGATCGCACAGATCGAAAGCGAACTGACGGCCTCCAAGGCAGATATTTCGAGGAGCACGGCGGAAGAGGCCTACGCCCGGGCAGTCCAGGAACAGGAAACGGAAATCCGCAGGCAGTTAGCCACAACAGAGCGGGCGTACCTGAACGCCGTCTCGAAATACCAGGTTGCACAGGCGGACCGTAAACGGAGTGAGGCCATTAACCGCAAGACCGTGGAGGCGCAGGCGACTCAAAAAGCCATCATCGCCGGGATAGAGCCCCAACTTGCGGATGCCAGACTCAACCTGAGCTGGACACGTACTTATGCGCCGGCCAACGGTTACGTAACCAATGTTCAACTCCGGGAGGGATCATACGCTCACATCGGCATTCCTGTACTGACCTGCATCGACAGCGACCAATGGTGGGTCGTGGCCAACTATCGGGAAAATAGCCTGGAATACCTGGAACCGGGACAACACGCTGCAATCAGCTTCAACACCTATCCCGGGCGCATCTTCTCCGGAGTGGTTAAGACGGTCGGCTGGGGGGTGTACCAGGGGCAGGCGGCGCCTTCGGGCAACCTGCCGGCCATGAACGAGCCGCAGAACTGGATCAGGCTTGCACAGCGCTTCCCGGTGTGGGTGACGCCACAGATGCCGGCGGAATATCCCCTCCGCATCGGGGCCACGGCTACTGTCGTAGTGTACACCCGGGATAGGTATTGGCTCAACGGGGTGACCGAAATCTGGCACAAGATCGTGTCCCTTTTCGATTATCTCCGTTAGAACTCAACGTCCTGCTCTTAGGCTCGCAACGTCTGCCGTTCCTCAGGCCGGCAGGGGATGTGTGCATGGTTTCAACCGAAACGTCAACCGAGCGCCTCCATGGGGCGTTTCTGCTTCAAGGGAAGGTCAAGCATGCCCTGAAAACCGCCCTGGCGTGTTGCCTGGCCACCGCACTGGCCCACTTTTTCCGCGTGCCCAGTGGTCAACTGGCCACGGTTTTTGCCTTCCTGCTCATGACCATGGGTATGCCCAGCCCGCGCCTGAACTGGCTGCTGGTTCAGTTGGCGGTCGGGGTCAGCGCCACCGTATCGGCCCTCATCCTCGTGGCGTTCGGCGCCGCGCCTTTCCTCTACCTGGCCCTGACGCTGCTGTGGATCTTTACCTGCCTGCTCTTTTCGAATTGGTTCAATTTCCCGGCGACCTTTGCCGCCATGGTATCCGCCATTGGCATTTTTGTGAATTTTCACGGGACGGTTGGGGCGACACTGGACTTCTTCCTGGCTTACGGACAGAATTTCCTGATTGCCGGCTTTTCGGTGACCGTGGTCCACACCCTGCTCTGGCCGCTGAACACTCGGCAGCTTTTTTTGCAGAGGCTGGCCGATGTATACTCACATTTGGAAGAGGACTGCCGACAAGCTGCCGGCCAAATCCTTTCAGGCGAGCCGCCCGCAGTCGAGACGTCCTCTCTCGAGTGGGCCCCGTTTCGGCCGCTGCGGCAGTTGCTGGCCCCTGAGTTACGGCGAGCCCGGGACACATCAAATCCATTCGCCCGAATGATTCTCGCCTGCCGTTCCTTGAACCTGCGTCTCTGGTTCTTTAACCAGGCCATTGCCCCGGCCGCCACGGCCCTGCCGGCGGAAGCGCATCGGTCATTGGCAGGACTTCTTGACCGATGCGCCGGCCATTTGCACGCCTTATTCGAAGGCGCGGTGAACCGGCAAGAGGTGCCGCCTGTGAATGCCGACTTGATTGAAGACGCGGATTCGGCCGCATGGGACGTTGGGCCGCCGACGCTTGTCGGACAAGATGTACTGCTCGTCCGGGGCCTTCATAGATCTGTCTTGCGCCTGGTGGTTAAAGACCTCCAGACTATGATCTCGTGCCACAATGCCCTCCTCTCCAGCTTGCGCAGGGGCCTGGCGGGAGAACTTGTCGCTCTGCGGGTTATTTCGACCGACGCACGGCTCATCGACGAGAACTCTCTGCACGCGGGCGCAAAGTTGGTCCTCATGATCCTGTTGCTGCTGGTGGAAGAATCGGTCCTCGGTCTTCCGGGGGGTACGCAGGTCGCTTTTTTCGCGACGTTCTTTGCAAGTACCGGCAACCTGGGCCGGCAAAACAAGACCGACTTGGTCGGCCTGGCCGGCCTCCTGGGGGGTTTCGCCTTCGGTGTCTTGGCGGCCTTTTCACCTCCCGCCTCCCAGAGTTCCCGCTTCTGCTGGCCCTGGTATTCCTGGGCGAATACCTGGCCGCCCTGATTCTACAAACCCTGCCGCACTACGGCGTCGCCGGCACACAGGCCGGCCTGGCGCTGCCCTTCGCCTATCTTGCAACGACCGGGCCGGAATGGGGCTCGTTCACCACGATACAGACAAGGTTTGCGGGCTTGGTGGTGGCCGGATTCACTGCGATAGTCATCCACGCTTATCTCTGGCCGGTTTTGCCTATGCGTCAGTTGCGCGGTTTGATCGCTTCTGGCCTGCGCGACACCGGGGTGAGCCTTGGCCGGTTGTTCAGCGGTCCGCGCGAAACCTGGAAAGGGCCGCCGCCAAGCCTGGGCGATACGCTCAGTCGTGCCCGGGATCTGTTGGACGACGCCCGCTACCTCCCCGGACCGGATCATGCCGACCCTTCTTACAATGATATTCTTGGCGGCCTGCAGGAGATTGATGCCAACCTCGAGTTTGTGCATTTCATCCTTGGTCTGGAGGCAGAGCACCAGTTAAGGTTGCGCTTTTTTCAGGTTCTCGCCGATTACTCTGGTCAGGCCATGGAGAACCTGGAGCAGGTAGCCGGGCAATTCCGGCGGGACCCGGGCCGCGCCCCTCGCCTCGAGTCATTACGCTGGGAACCCGATGTATCCGGCCGCTGGGAACGTATGTTCCGCGAGATCGGCCCGCTCCCGGACTATGCCTTCGATCCGGCGAGACCCGCAGTGATCGCCCGCTGTCTGGACCAGATCGCTCAGGCGACCGAGCGGATCTCAGCCGTCGCTCGGGAGATCAACTTACGGCACTCCCACTCCTGAGCGTTACCGGCACATCTCCACATGAATTCCGGCAGCAAAGCCTCGCTTTGGCGCCTATCGTTACGCATTTTGGCAGCCTGGACACGGTTGACTTCTTATTAATGGTGACTAGCCTACCTCCATTCGAAATCTTTTCAGAAGGTCAGAGTAAATCGACTGTACCGGATGAATCTCACGATCCAAGAAATTGATGGTCCTAGGTGAAGTTAGAACCTCTTTTTTTGCTTGATGCTCATAGATGCCCATGAAGATTTGAAAGCCGATCTCATTCCGGTCAACGCTCATTTGCTACTGTACGATTGGCGGGCGGCAGTTCCTTAGGATAAGGGCCGAAATGCCACAAGAGATAGAAATCATTACTCTGGAATGCCGGCATCATCCTGTTTTCCTTCATCGGACTATCATTGGGCATGTACCCGGATATGATTCCAAACGTGATCTCTTCCGCTATAACCGTTCATGCCGCCGCAGCCTCCAAAGACACCCGGGAATTCATGCTCGAAGCGATGGCCGTTATGCTTCCGATTATATTGATCTACACTACATACAAGCATTGGATCTTCCCGGGAAAAACCGTGGAAGCATCCTACGGCGGCAAAGACGGGTGACGGTCGATCTGCCCGCCGCTCCGTGAGGACCGTAACATGAATTCAATAACAGCGGCGCTAAGGAGTTTTTGGGAGATTGCCCCCTGGATTCCAGCTCTTATAATTGTAAAATGTGTGGTATATTCCTGTTGTTCATTTCTCATACCCATAATTTTGACCAGTATTGAAATCATGAGTCCAAGTCGTGGCGCCGCTCGACAGGCTAATGCTTTCTCACCCTCCGTTCGATTTCGACGAACTCAAAGTCGATTGATTGGAATCGGGGTCCTGTGCGCTGTGCTTTGTTTCCCGTTTAGCGTCCGGGGCCAGACTACCGCACCGGCCACAGGAAGTCAGGACTCCCGGGTGAAGTCTGCGGGGTCAACGCAAATCGACTATGGAATGCCGGAACGGCTGGGGCGCCAGGTTGCCCCGACGCCGGGCACTCCCTGGCGCTCCCCCGATCTCAGCGGCTACACGAGCGTGCTCAAGTCGGCCGAGCCTTCACCCATTGATCCGCAGAGGCGCTACGAACTCGTAGATCTCATTGATCTTGCCATGCAGACGAACCCCGAGACGCGCGTCGCGTGGGAAGGGGCACGCCAGGCAGCGATTGGCGTCGGACTGGTTGAAAGCCAGTACCTGCCGGTGCTTACGCTGGTGGCGCTGGGGGGCTACCAGAGTCTGGCTTTTCCCGCGCCCCTCGTCAGTTTCTTCCGGGCGGACTTCGAGGCAGTTAATCCCACGCTGACTCTACGTTGGCTGCTGCTCGACTTCGGGCGTAGGGGTACCGCCCGGGACGCTGCCAGAGAGCAACTGCTGGCAGCCAACCTTGGTTTCAATCGCAAGCACCAGGAGATCACTTTCGGCGTTCAACGCGCATTTTTCGCGCTAACCAGCCTTCGAGCAAAAATCGCGGTTGCCCAGAGTTCCGTCGATTCGGCCCACGCTGTCCGCGAGTCAGCGGAGGCACAATTGCGGAAGGGGCTGGCGACTATCACGGACGTTTCTCTCGCCAGGCAGCAGGAAGCTCAGGCCGCCTTCGATCTGGAGGATGTGCTTCAAACTGAACGTGACGCACAGGTAGCGCTGGCGGAGAGCATCGGCATTCCGCCTACGACGCAGATCCGAATCGCCGATTTCTCCTCGCTGCCGCCGCCTGCAGCATTGGAAGACTCGGTCGATAAGGTAATCGACCAGGCGCTCGAGAACCTGCCGGACCTCATCGCCAAGGTGGCGGCGCTCCGCGCAAAGGAGGCCGATGTGCGCAGCGCCCGTGCGGCCTATTACCCGACACTCTCCCTTCTGTCCACTGCCGGTACGATCGCCGGTCGCGCTCAAGTCTCCAGCCCGGTTCCGCCGGCGGGGTGGTTCAATGTCGACAAGCCGAACTACGGCGTCGGGCTTGCTTTGGAGTGGAACATCTATGACGGTGGGGCCAAGCGGCGTAAGGTGGAACTGGCCGAGGCTGCGCGCCGGGCAGCCGAAGACGAAGTGACCGCCGCCCGCGACCAGGCCATTCGGGACGTTTGGAAGGCATACACGGACGTCCGGCTCGCCATCCGCAGGCTCGACGTTGCGGCGGCTCTGGTGGACGCTTCGCAGAAGTCCTACGATGCCGCTCTGGAATCATACCGCCACGGCACCGGGACGCTGATTGATCTATTGGCCGCTCGCCGCGAGCTAAGCCGCGCGCAGTTTGTCGACCTGGATACCAGGCTCAAGCTGCTCAATGCTTCGGCGTCGCTCGCTTTCACCGCCGGAGAATCTCGTCAGGACCCCCGGGGAAAGTGAAAGCGATGGGCCCCCAGATTAACATCATCGGTTCTTTCTTCCCGTCATGGATGCTGTGCGCATTGATCGGGATCATCACGGCTCTATTCGGGCGGTGGCTTTTCGTCCGCGCCGGACTCGATCCTTATTTGGGCCCGCAAAAGCTGGTCTATCCGAGTCTTGCCATTCTCGTCACCCTGGCCCTATGGGTGGCTTTATTCAGGGGCTGACTCTATGGCTGAAAAACACGTTCCATCAGAACCCGGCGCCCGCCGCATCATTGGCCGGCTGCTCGGCGCGGGAATTGTCGGGGCCGCAGCCATAGCCGTGATTGTGGCTGCACTACAATGGGAGATAAGGCCGCAGACTGATGATGCCACGGTCCGCGCCAACTTTGTCGGCATCGCACCGCAGGCCAACGGTCACATCGTCGAACTCCGTGTGCGCGACAACCAGGAGGTGCAGGAGGGCGACCTTCTCTTTTTGATCGACCAGCGGCCCTACGAGATCGCATTGGAGCGCGCCTGGGCAACGCTGGCCCTCACCCGTACGGAAGTCGATGGCTTGAAGAACGCCGCCGCCTCTGCCGCCGCCGGCGTATCCAAGGCCGAGGCCCAGGTAAACGCGTCTGCGGCTGAGATCACCCGCCGGGAAACCGATCCGGTCGCGGCCGACGCAGAGATCGCCCGCCTGGAGGCTCAGCTCCACAATGCCCAGGATCATTTGAAGCGCCTGGAGCCTCTGCTGCCAAAGCAGTTTGTCACCGAAGACCGCGTAGAGGAAGCCCGCACCCAGCGGGATGCGGCTCTCGCGGCGCTCAACGAGGCCAGGGCGCACAAACGCGCGGCAGTAGCCGCGTTGGTATCTACGCGTGCCCAACATGTTGCCACAGAGGAGGCGCTGCAACAGGCCCGCAGTGAGCGGTCTCGAGCGGAAGACGCTATCGGCTGGATTGAGGGTATCAATGCCAGGCTGGCTGCGGCGGAAGCTGCCGTGCACTCGGCGGAGTTGGATCTTGGTTATTGCCGTGTTAGTGCGCCGTTCACCGGCCTGGTAGTTAACATGAACATATCAAATGGCGCATTCGCCAGGGCCGGTGTGGAGGTATTCACGCTGGTGGATACGCGCACCTGGTACGTTGTCGCCAACTTTCGCGAGACGCAGCTTCGTCACATCCCTGCAGGGGCGCCGGTTGACGTTTATCTGCTGTCGCAACCCGGCAAACACTTCCAAGGCGCCGTCGTTGGACTCGGTTGGGCGGTGCTGCCCGATAACGGGACAAGCGTAAATGGCCTGCCGCAGGTCGAGCGCTCCCTCGATTGGATACGTCTCGCGGCGCGCTTTCCTGTGCGCATAAAGGTGGAGAATCCGGACGACTCCTTTCGCCTCGGCGCCTCGGCGGTAGCGACTGTGCGAGGCTCCTGGTCCACCGGCGGCCAATGAGTCCTTCAGCCTTCCTCGATTTTCTGCGCCGCGAACTCGCGCCAACGCCCGGTAGAGGCGCCGCTGCTTTCCGTCTCACTCTGGCCTGCATGGCGGCCACAATCCCGATCTTGACCCACCGGATTCCCGAAGCGCTAATCGTCATGATCGTCATGTTTCTGATCACGCAGGAAGACTACGCCGCAACGCTCATCGGATCTGTCCTGGCTGCGGTGGGCGTAACCATCGGTCTGGGTGCAGCCCTGCTCGCCTGGAAAATTTCGCTGGACATCCCGTGGCTACGCCTCTGCTTCATAATAGTATTCCTCTTCGGAGGCCTGTTCCTCAAGCGCGTTCTAAAGATCGGCGCGCTCGGCTCCGCCATCGGCCTCCCGGCAGCCCTCGTCATGATCGTTCCCGATGTTTCCCCGCCGCGCCCGGAAGTGCTGGTGGATTTCGTACTCTGGATCTGGTGGTGCGTGATCCTCGGATTGTCCGTCAATGCCGGCGTGCAGCTCCTGCTCTCTCCCGGGGACCCTCTGATGCTGCTCCGCGGCGTGCTGGACACAAGGCTTCAGGCAGTTGAGCATTCGCTCCGGCGCCTGGCGGGCAACGTCGCAATGGAGCCGCCTGCTATCTCGCTGAATACTTTTGAGATCGTGGGCATGTCCCGGCCTCTTGCGCTCCTGAAGTCCGCGTCGATAATTCACCGGTGGGCGCGTGAGCGCCATGTGGGACTTGCTGCGATTATTACATTGGTGGACCGGTTGGTTACCGATGCAATGGCGCTCGAGGAGCTGGCGCCTCTTTCCGGCGCACAGATTGGCAACTAGCGTCTTTTAAAGGTGGCCGACGGCTGTGACCGGACACGGCGGGCGTTCGCGGAACTGCGGTTGCCGTCACCCAGCGAGTGGACAGCGCTTGCAGTCGAGCAGACCTCAGACACGATGCCACCACTGACCGACATGGAGCGAACGCTCGACCAGATCGCGCTGGCCATGCCCGGCTGCTTCAAAGACCCTGGCGCATGCGGCGCTGTTTCCGAAGAAGACCGGGGTCTCTTTTTGCCGGATGCCTTCGATAATCCCGAGTATGTCCGTTTCGCGATCAGGGGCTCACTGGCAGCGTTCATCTGCTACGTTTGCTTCATTGGCTTCGACTATCCCGGCATCTACACTTCCGTGGTCACCTGCTTCGTCGTGGCCTTGTCGACCATCGGCGCCAGCAACCAGAAAGGGACCCTCCGCTTCGGCGGCGCTGCCGTCGGTGGCGGCATGGCGCTAATCGCCCTGGTATACCTGTTGCCGAACTTTGAGAGCATCGGCGGCTTCTGGCTGGTCTTCGGCGCCGGCACCGCCGTCGCCGCCTGGGTGAACTTCGGTACCCCCCGCATCTCCTACGGCGGTTACCAGATCGGCCTCGCTTTCTACAAAGCTGTCCTGCAGGGTTTTGGCCCGGCCCTCAACCTCACCGTCATCCGTGACCGCCTGGTCGGCGTTTTCTTCGGTCTTACAGTGTTCGGCATCTTAGAGCTTGTGCTGTGGCCCGTGCGCGCTGCAGACACTCTGCGCGCGCGTCTGGCCGAGATAATGCGCTTGCTGGGGGAGCTTGTCCGCACGGGAGCCGGCAGCGCGATGCAGACTGTGGCCGGCAACGATGTGGATTCGTGGCGTCGACTGATCTCGCAGAAGGTGGAAGACATCCAGGGGCTAATCGAGTCGTCCAAGTTTGAGTTGGATGCTTTCAAACTAAGTGAGATCCAAAAGTTTGTCGGCGACGCCCAGATTATCTTCATACTGTTGCTCACGCTCGCTCACGAAAGGCGCGATGTCACGGCGCCGAACGTAGTTCGGGCAGCCGCGGTCGAACTCGATGACGCCATGGCGAAGGCCTTGCTGGCCCTGTCAACTCGCATAGCCTCTGGCTCCCAACCGGCGGCGACGAATCTCGAAGATATGATAGACTCCTTGGAACGTCACGTGGCTGTCTGCACGAATGCTCCCGGTGAAACCGCCGCCTCCCCTCAGCTCGCTGAGTGCTCGGCCCTTTATCGCTCGCTCGTCGCCGCCGTCAAACGGCTTTCCCTGGACCCTCTGGATACCTGAACTTGATCCGCTGACATGAAGTACTTAACAAATTTGTATATACGGATTGTGTCTTCAAAAGAAGAATATAAGACAGGAACTGGAGAATAATTAAATGAGAGTCTTTATCACCACTCGGTTGCCGGAGGAAGTTTTGGCCCGGATTGCTCGAGAGCATTCCGTGGAGGCCCCCAGCGAAGACATTCCCATCGACAGACAAAAGCTTCTAGCGGGCGTAGAGGGAAAAGACGGGCTTCTGTGCACGCCCACTGACCGCATCGATCTTGAAGTACTGGAACGCGCCCCTGACCTCAAAATTATAGCCAACAACGGTGACGGATTCGATAAAATCGATATTGAAGCTGCAACCCGGAAAGCCATTCCGGTAACAAATACCCATGGGGTGAGTGCAGATTCGGTTGCCGACCTCGCGTTCGCTCTGATCCTGGCTACGGCACGTAGACTCGTGGAAGGTGACAGGATGACCAGGGGCGCCGAATGGGCGCCTTTGCATTTCTTCGGCTGGGATGTCAGCGGCAGTACACTGGGCATAGTGGGCTTTGGAAGCATTGGAAAAGCTGTTGCCAGGCGGGCCGCTGGATTCGACATGAAGGTGACCTATTTTAACAGCCCACGACTCGAAAAATATGAAGAAGACAGACTGGGTGTTGCCTTTGCCCCCCTTGATCAACTGCTGAAAGACTCGGACTTTGTATCGCTGCACGTACCTCTTCTACCGGAAACTCACCACCTGATCGGAGAGAGGGAACTCCGGATGATGAAAAGTTCGGCCTGCCTGATAAACACCGCCAGAGGCCCTATCGTCGATGAAAGCTCATTAGTTGAGGCTCTAAGAATGGGACGCATCCGGGCAGCCGGCCTGGACGTCTATGAAAACGAACCCTTGCTCAGCCCGGGACTGGCTGAACTTGACAACGTAGTCCTTCTGCCGCACGTCGGAAGCGCCACCGTCGAGACCCGCACACGAATGGCCAATATGGCAGCGGATAACCTGCTGGCCGGACTGCGGGGCGAACGCCCTCCCAACTGCTTGAACTGCCACGGTAAGCAGTGAGTAGAGAATGATAATGATTATGGTATTGCAGACTGTATTATATCTTCTGACCTCAAATGGTACGGAAGCAACAACACCGCAAAAACGATAAAAGTGCAGTCAACATCGACAAAATATAAAACGGAGAATAAATATGAACACGATAACCTTCACGAAAACTGCGCCACCTGAATGGCTTTTGGCCATGTGGAAAGAAATTGACGATAAAACGTTCGGTAAAGGCTTCGACTGCTTTGCAGAGGATGCTGTGTGCAACCTTGGCGTGGCCGATTGGCATGGACGCGAAGCGATCCGTGAGAATCTGCGCGCGTTCATCGACACGGGCTTTACCGCACATCACGACGTCGTCGAATATTGGGACAGCCCAACGCTCAAAGTTTTTCACGGCAAAGTGGCGATGACGTTCGATGACCCCAACATCAAGTCGGTGAGGCCGACGATGTGTCATTTCTTCTACATGGACCCGAAAAACCCGGCCAAGGTGAGTCGCTGGATTGGTGCAGTGGGACCCACGGCGTTTTAACATCAAATTGAACTGACGTGAACGTGGCAAAAACAATAAAAACACTGTCGAAAATAAGGAGTTAAAAGAGGCGGCAGCAGGTATGGCTTGTCATTTTGTCCAGTTTTTGTTTTTGCTTCGTCTAACTCGCGCAAAAAATACACGAAATCTTCACCCTGCCGTAACCACAGGCAAAGATTATCTGTGTAAGGTTGCTCTCTTATTTAATGTTTTCCACTGGAACCAGCCAAAACCAAACCTGCCGCGAGGCGGGGACGGAAAGCTGCGAGTCTCCTCTTTGAGATAGTCGGGTTGCCTGAAAGGCAATTTTCCATTCAAGAAGACACATATCAAAATAGGAGGGATAGATGAAGGGCAGAAGGATTCTTGTGCTTTTGGCTGTTCTGTTTATGGCAAATTATGGGGTAGCGCATGCTGACTATACCTACAATTACATCGGAAATTCTTTCACTTCAATTCAGAACCCTGAACTTGGGAACAACATAACAGCTTCTGTTACGTTCGATAATAATATTGGACCTACCTACACCGGATTGGTATCTGGAATGGACATCATATTTGATCAAATAACATCAGGAGATTTAACTATCTCATCATCAAACAGATTATTATCAAGTTCTTTTGATCTTAATAATGGCACAATAGATAGCTGGTCTATGAATGTCGTGATATCACAAGGTACACAAACAATCTTCTTAAACTCCTCTAACAATCCGGCACTTCAAACTTCTGAAGATTCGGTATCATATACGGGGGGCCTCTCTATCCTCTCTAATGGCACTAATCTTAATAACAACAATCCAGGGACATGGACAAACGGAGCTTCTGCCGCCCCCATCCCCGGCGCAGTCTGGCTTCTCGGCTCCGGTCTGGCTGGCCTGATCGGCTTCAAGAGGAAATACCTCGGGTAACTCCTTATTCTTCGAAACTCCAGGTGGGGTCGGTTTAAGTGGCTCCGCCTTTGCTTTGATAACTGGACAATTTACAACACTGTACGTAATGAGAGCTTGTTCTTACTGGCTTTTTTGCTCGCTGCCAATTATGCTGCGAAAGCGTCACCAGTCGTCTCTGTCCTCCGCCCCGATGATGGGCACAACGCCGCCTTCGCCTTCCTTGACTTGGCGCTTGATGTGGATGCGGGCAATGGCGCCCTTTGCAACGTGTTCCTCGGCATATTGTCTTGTGGGCCACAAAGGATAGAGCCGCCTTCGTGGGCGTTCGCCCGGCAATCGACTTTGACCCTTAGCTTTTTATGTCTGGCTGGCATACTCGGGGTCTGAAAATCAAGTGAACAGTGAGCAGGCGGCGAACCAGTCTGTTCACTATTCACTATTCACTATTCACTATCCACTATTCACTATCCACTGCCTTAGTGTTGCCTGGACATTTCTCCATCCTTCAAGGTGGTAAAAATCAGCCTGCCTGCGGTGGTCTGCAATATGCTGGTTACAGAGACCTCCACTTCTTTTCCCAGATGCCTGCTCGCGTTCTCCACGACTACCATGGTCCCGTCTTCGAGATAGGCTATCCCTTGCCCCTGTTCCTTGCCTTCTTTCAAAATGTGGAGCCGTAAAACCTCACCCGGCAGAACCACAGGTTTCAACGCGCTGGCGAGTTGGTTTATGTTCAGGATGCGAATTCCCTGGACCTCAGCTACCTTCGACAGATTGTAATCGTTGGTGACTATCTTGGCGTTTAGTCTCAATGCAAGGGCCACGAGCTTGGCGTCAACTTCGTTCAGGTTTTCGAAGTCCTGTCTGTCGATCCGCACCTCAACTAGTTTTTCCAACTGAAGACGCTTGATAATGTCGAGTCCTCGTCGCCCTCGCACTCTTCTTGTAGGGTCTGGACTGTCCGCTATGTGCTGAAGTTCTTGTAACACGAACTCGGGAATCACCAGCACACCCCCCAAAAAGCCAGTCTCCACTATGTCTGCGATTCGTCCATCTATGATTACGCTTGTATCGAGAATCTTGGTCAGAGGATTTCCGCGCATTCCCCGAACGAACCAAGGCCAATTCGGAACTCGCAGTTCCTCAATCTTAAAACTGCCCAACACCATTCCTATGTAACCAAAAATGCAGGATAAAATAATATAGATGACAATGCTGACCGTGGTGTTCTGCATGGTTGCAAATCCCACGGCGATGAGTTTGGCAATGGAAAGTCCGAGCACCAAACCGAAGGTCCCGCCTACCAAAGCCTTCAGCGGCATATGCTTGATCAGTTTCTCGACGCCGAGGCCCGCCAAGCCTACAATTATGCCGCCAAGCACTCCGGCCCACCGCATCCACTGATAGTGGACCACGCCCTCATTGTACAAACTTACTGCTATTACGTACCCTCCAAAGCCGCAAATGACGATCAGGACAAGTTTCAAAATGAGCCAACCCCATTTCACACTTCTCACCCCCTCTCTCTGATAATAATAATATGCGGGTAAATGCAAAAAATGCCAGTTCCAGGAAGGAAATCTTTGATGATAAAAACTTTTGGATGGACAACGAAAAAGTTCAGCCGGACGAAGCTATCTCAATAACTCAAAAATAGATTCCTCTATTTCGCCTTCCGTAACGTCCTGAACTATGGAAAGTTCTTTGAGAAGCAGCGTTCTTGCCGTATCGAGCATCTTTCTTTCGCCAAAAGAGAGTTCTTTGTCGCCTTTGAGGACTGTCAGATCACGGAGTACCTCGGCAAGCTCGTAAATGGACCCGGTCTTTATCTTTTCCATGTATTCGCGGTAGCGCCTGTTCCATGTGCCTCCATTAACTGAGATTTCCCTTCGCAGAAGGATATCGAAGACCCTGGGAATGTCGGTCTGAGTAATCAGGCCTCGCAACCCAACGGTTTCAGCATTTGGTACCGGGATCATGATCTTCATACCATTATCAAGGATGCGCATTATATAGAAATCCTGACGCTTACCGCCGATACTTTTCGATTCGATGGATTCTATTTTCCCTACACCATGTGCCGGGTACACAGCCAAATCGCCGATTTTAAACATACAACCTCCACACTGCAAAGGAAAAAGGCCAAGGAAGCCAAGCGTTCTAATTTTATCATCACTTGGGGTATTTGCAAAGAGTTAATCAGTTTCGGGGGGGATTGAGTGAAAAAATAAACGAAATAGTAAAAGATGTGGAGTAAACAGAATTATGACCCGGCCAGAGGTCTCAAGAACAGGGTAATCGGCGTCAATTCGCGAACAACGGCTTAGCGCGAGCCCTCTTCAAAGCCAATGAGTTTAATTTTACACTATCGGCAGCGATTAGAACATAGTTAACTCGATGCCGGGCTGCCTCTCACCGGCCACTGTTGTTTCTAAGTTGAAACGCCTTCCGTTTCTATTGCGGCGGCGGCTCCAACATAGGGGCGAACCGTTTGTCCGTGCGCTCAACTTCAACTTTTATGCGCTTCTGGAGCTCGGCATACGCCTCCTCAAGAGACTTCTCCATGATTACGATTTGCCCCTGGCTTACGATCAGGCGCTTCAGTTCCGGAATTTTGAGTTGTGTCGCAGACTTGAGATAAACAGGCTGAATATAGATTATGACCTTGCCGACCGGCAGAACAATTATCTTGCCCCTGTCCACTTCGGACCCCGCCTGATCCCAGAGTGTAAACTGCTGGGCGATCTCCGTGTCCTGGTTAGCGAGGGCATAGATCTGAGAAGGGCCGTAGACGAGCTCTCCTTTAGGAAAATTGTAAACGATGATCTTTCCATAATAGGGACGGTCGCAACCAACAAGCGTCAGGGACCGGAGATTATCACGCCCGCTCGGGCTCATGGGCAGGAGCAGCAAAAAGTCAAACCTGCCGGGCTTTATCAGGTCCAGTGTCAAGTAATAGGGCTTGATTTCAGAGGCCTCTCTGCCTTTGTACGTCTTTGCGAAATCCCAGATGTCCTCTTGCTGATAGAAAACTTCCGGGTCGGTCTGGTGATATTTGGCGTAGATCGCCATCTGTGTTTCAAAAATCTCCTGCGGGTAGCGCACGTGCGATTGCAGTTCATCGGGCATCTGCGACGCGTCCTTGAATACGCCCGGATAGATCTTGCTATATGCTCCGATTATGGGGTCCTGCGGGTCGAAAAGATAGAAATCGACACTTCCGTCGTAGGCATCCATTACAATCTTAACCGAATTGCGGATATAGTTGATTGCTCCGGTTTTTGCCGTGAACGGCATTGATATCGGGTACATATCGGAGGCCGTGTATGCGTCCTGAATCCAGTAGAGTTTTTTTTGAGTGACCACCAGGTATGGCTCGGAATCAAGGATAAGATAGGGCGCCAGGGTGCGAACACGTTCGGCCAGCGTGCGCCGAAGGAGCATTCTGGAGTCGGGAGTCATCTTGGTTGTGAAAAAAATGTTCCTGTCCTTGAAAAAAACCGCGAAGACGAAACGTTTGATAAGGGAATCGAGCGGAACTCCGCCCTTCCCGCTGTAGGAAGTCATGACGTTGGTTGCGCCCTTGGGATAATCTATTTCACCGGAGGTGTTCGGTGCGATTACATAGTTGTTGGCATCTTGCCCATAATAGATACCCGGCTGCTTAATTTCAAATCCGTACTCCGACTCGGGTGGAATTCCATGTATGAACCAGACCAGCGGTTCGCCTCCGGATTGGTCCGCTGGAGTCATTACAGACCCAAATCCATGAGTGTAGGAAAGGTGTTCGTTTACCCAGTTCTTAGCGCCTTCCGGAATTAAGTTGTAGTTGAGTTCGCGGGCTGAAAGAAAAACCTGCTGATAAAAGCCGTTTACGCTATACCGATCGACATTTATGTTCGGGAAGTCATAGTAGGTCCGAAGGTTCTGGAGTTGCTTGTAAACGTCGTCAAGCATGTCGCCGTCCCAAACCGGAGTGTTTCTAAGAATTGTCTGGACGTCCGGCACCGAAATCTCGGTAGGAATACGTTCGGGGTTGAAGTCCCGGATTTCCACCTCGTCGAGCCTGTAGGCAGCAAGAGTGGATTGGATATTGTTCTGGATGTAGAGCCGCTCCTTTGAACTCTCGTTGGGCTTGACAATATATTTTTCGACAAGCTGCGGCAGGAAATCAGAGTATCTGGCGCCCAGCGCAAGGGCGAATACGACGGCGAAGCCGACAAAAGCCCGAATGCCCCTGCGTGTATTGACGAGGTAAATGAGGGAAACAGCGGCCGCAATCAGCAGGATGAGGCAAATCCAGATCAGGGGTCTTATAATGTTCATTTCGACGTAGCCAGGGCCGTAAAAAAGCGGCAGATGGCTTTTGGAATAAAGAAGGCCGTAGAGCTGGAGAACGAAATCCCATATCTCAATCAGCAGCACCGCCAGAATAAGCATGTTCAGGTGTATCCGCGCCCCGGCATGAAGCCGTTTTTCCTCCTTGGCGAGAATTCGCTTTTCAACCAGATACAGGAGCGTCATTGACGCGAGCAGAACGCCGAAAGCCATGAGGAGGCGTCGCTGGATGAGTATGTATATCGGATAGGCGAAAAGATAATAGGCGACGTCTTTCCCATATACCGGGTCGGCCACCCCGGCATGGGGAGAAAAAATATAGAGAAGGAAAGACTCCCACCGATCGTAAAGGGGTAGGGCGACCACCACTGAAAGAATGATCGAAATAGGCGTATAGACCCACACCGAGCCGGTCCGGAATCCCCTGAGCAGATGCCGGTATGATTTGATAGAGGCATCCGTTGCAATTTTTCCCGGCGCCGTGGCCCCAAGAAATCGGGATGCTACCCAGAAATTCAAAAAGAAAATCAAAAAGAAGAACAGGGACACCGACGCGAAAACAGCATACCTGTAAAGCGTACGTTGCCAGAAATAGGCTTCGTAACCAAGTGAACCGAACCACCAGATATCGACCAGAAAGCTTGAGAAAAAGAAGCTGAGAACGAGTATGATACCGGCAAGAGCTAGAATCGATACAACGGAGGCAAAGAACCATCGTTTCCAGTGGACCATTCATCTCTCCTCGATTGCAATCCAAATCAAGCGGTTAGCAGTTAGCTCTTTCCCGGCTTCTGCCGGGACCAAAATTTCCGGCTATTGCGCGAGCGGTGTGTTCCGATATCCGGCAAAAGTTTAATCATCCGGAGAATAAACTAATACCAATTTGCGTTCAAAGAAGTATTTTTCGCTCTGAGACTGTTATTCATATAACGCAAAATCCCCGCTCAAACGCGGGGATTTCGTTCATAATCAGAGAGGCTGCAACCGATGCCGGATCTCCGTATTTTTAAAAAGCATTCCTGTCAGGCCCTTAGGTCACCCTTAGAGACTTCTAGCGGGCAGCCGCAAGCAAGTCCTTGACACCTGCCTGTTCTTCAAGCAATTCCTTCAGAGTAAAGTCCATCTTTTCCCGCGAGAAAGCATCGATCTCAAGTCCCTCTACCCTTTGGTACTTACCAGGCGTTGTGGTGACCGGGACGCCGTACATGACGCCCTCCGGAATCCCGTAGGAGCCATCGGAGGGAAGGCCCATCGTCACCCATTTGCCGTTGGTGCCAAGCGCCCAGTCATGCATGTGCATGATGGCGGCATTGGCGGCCGAACCGGCAGAAGACAGGCCGCGGGCTTCGATGATCACAGCGCCGCGCTTGCCGACCTTGGGAAGGTATTCGTTCTTGTACCAATTTTCGTCAACGAGCTTTGGCGCCGACTTGCCTTCGATGGTAGCGAAGCGAATATCAGGGAACATGGTGGGTGAATGGTTGCCCCACACTATCAATTTCTCGACTGAGTCGACCGGCTTGCCAACCTTGTTGGCGAGCATCGACCTGGCGCGGTTGTGGTCCAGGCGCAGCATAGCCGTGAAATTGCCCTGCGGCAGATCCGGGGCTGATTTCATGGCAATCCATCCATTGGTATTGGCCGGGTTGCCAACCACGATTACGCGAATGTCCCGGGAGGCCGCTTCATTCATCGCTTTACCCTGCTCTATGAATATCTTTGCATTTTCCATCAGCAGGTCTTTGCGTTCCATACCGGGGCCGCGCGGCCTTGCGCCTACGAGAAGGGCATAGTCCGCGTCCTTGAAAGCGACCTTCGGGTCGCCCGTGCCCACCATTCCTGTCAACAGCGGAAAGGCGCAGTCCTCGAGTTCCATCATGACTCCCTTGAGCGCCTGTTGGATCTTCTCTACCGGTAGCTCCAACATCTGCAGGATGACCGGTTGGTCTTTCCCGAGCATTTCGCCGCTGGCAATGCGAAACAGTATGGCGTAGCCTATCTGGCCTGCGGCTCCTGTAACCGCAACACGAACGGGGGCTTTTGCCATTGTATTACTCCTCTCTAACTCTAATTCGTACGAAGTTCACTGCTCTATTACCGCTAGAACGTCACCTTTTTGAACACTCTGGCCATTTGTGCACAGTATCTGTTTAACCTTTCCTGATGCCGGCGCAAGAATGGAATTTTCCATCTTCATGGCCTCAAGGATCATTACTACGTCACCCTCTTTTACCAAATCGCCCTCTTTTACCTCGTAGCGAATCACCATGCCGGGCATTGGAGCATGAAGCTTTGTGCCTCCTTCAACAGGGGCGGCCACCGGCTTCGGCGCTGCAGCAGGGACTGCCGCAGGCTTTGGAGCGGGCGCGGGAGCGGCTTTCGGAATAGGAGCGGCCACCGGCGCGATTCCGGTAATCATCGGAGCGCCGCCGGCCGGCTCAACCTCCACGGAAAAGTAATCGCCGTCGACAAACACGTTGAACTGACGGACTCCAACGCCTTTCGGCGGGACTTCCTTTTTGGGTTTCTCGACCAGCAAGCCGGCCTTGGCCTTCTTAACCAGTTCGGCTTCCCTGGCGCAGTCCTCAAGGGTCTTGGGAAGAACCTCAGGCGGAACGGGCTCTTTGCCGTACTTCCAGTTGAGGAAGCGTTTGCCGGTGATCGGGTACATACCGTAGATAAGCACGTCGTCGATGTCTTTGGCCAAGCCCTTCATATCTTCATAATTCTTGGACATTTCCGGATCGAGGATCTCAGCCGGACGACCGCCGAAAGGGGTCTCGCCTCTCGGGTAACCCTTGAGGGCCTTCTTCTGCACTTCAGGATCGACCGGGACCGGGGTGTGCCCGTAAAGGCCGAAAAACAGGTCCTTAGTCTGGCCGGAAATCATTTTGTACCGCTCTTCGGGCGTGTCGAACAGAACATTGTTAACCGCCTGAATACCTACGATCTGACTGGTAGGAGTTACCAGAGGAACCTGGCCCATATCCTTGCGTACCTCAGGCAGCGCACGGAAAACATCGTTCAGCCTGTCGGAAGCGTTCATCTCCCGGAGTTGGTTGATAAGGTTGGAGAGCATGCCGCCCGGCGTTTGGTGCAGCAGCACACCAATGTCGATAATGGACATGCGGTCATCGAGCAGGTGGCGGTATTTGGGCGAAATCTTCTCGAACCACTCACTGCATTTGGCGAGTTGATGGAGGTCAAAACCGGTGTCTCTATTGGTGTACCTCAGAGCCATTACCAGGGGCTCGATGGCCGGGTGCGAGCTGCGGTATGCCCATGGTGACAGACAGGTGTCAACTATATCGACGCCGGCTTCGATTGCTTTGAGCAGCGAGAGGTCGGCCATTCCAGAGGTGAAATGGCTGTGAAAATGGACGGGGATCTTGATGTTCTCTTTGAGGGCTTTAACAAGGTAGTAGGCGTCATAAGGCGCAATGAGGCCCGCCATGTCCTTGACACAGAACGAGTCGGCGCCCATGTCTTCGAGCTGTTTCGCGCGCTTGACCCAATACTCGAGGTTGTAAACCGGACCGCCCATCCTGGGCTCGGTCAGCGAGTAGGAGATGGTCCCCTGGAAATGCATTCCGTTTTTCTTGATCGGTTTTATGACCGTTTCAAAGTTGCGGAAGTCGTTGAGCGCGTCAAAAGTCCGGAAGACCTCTATGCCGTTTGCAATTGCCCGTTCGACAAATGCCGTGGCCATATCATCCGCATAGTTGCGGTACCCGACCAAGTTCTGGCCGCGCAGCAGCATCATGAGCTTGGTCTTCTTGAGGTATTTCTTCAGTTGGCGGGGTCTTTCCCATGGGTCTTCATTGAGAAAACGGTGCATGGTGTCGAATGTTGCGCCGCCCCATACTTCCATAGCCCAGTACCCGACTTTTTCCATTTCCTCGGCAATAGGCAAAAGGTCCTCGGTCCTTCCACGAGTGGCGAAAAGAGACTGATGACCATCGCGGAAAGTCAAATCCGCTATCTTGATCGGGTTGTCCACCTCGACCTGAGGCTCATCGAGCAGTTTTGCAATTAATGAGGTGCCATGCAAATGTGATTTATCCATCCTTGTGTCTCCTTATTTGCGTCCGAGAGAGTACTCGGCTTAACGTCAGCTCACCTCAGAACCAGAGTTTCAACATGAGAAATCATCCGCTGGGAAACGAACCGGAAAAACTGCCGGTATATTAATTTGTCGACCTTCGGGGTTTCAATATTCATCTATTCGCGGCCTGACGGGTCATAGGGCCAACACCTAGTGAGACAAGCGCATCTGCCAGCTCCACCTGACGTTCATGGCTGCCTGTCTTCCCGCTAACGCAAACGGGCTGCTCATGACCACCGGCGCGGGCGCCCGCTGACTCAATGGCTGCGCAATCAAGGTCTCCTGTTCAGCTTGAAGGTAAAACCCCACAGCGGACGAAACAGCCGCAATCAACTTCGGATCGGCACTCATCAGCAACCTCCCAAATACAGTGCATAGTGAATCGTGAATGGAAAAATCTGGTCACGAGTCATAGTCACGCGGCCCGGCGGGTCTTCTTCTTCATATTGCTAATCCTGCGGCGGAAAGAATCGGCCAGCTTGGAGTGCCCATCCGCCACGGCCTTTTGCTTCTTTTCCTTAAGTTCTGTGATTTTCAGCTTTAGGCTGCGTACGTCCACATCTTTTTTCCTGGTCTTCTCATCCACGATGCCGCGCACTTCCTTGACGGCGGCTACCAACTCAGCCTTGTTCATGGCGTGCACGCCAACGACGCCACCGATAGACAGGGCCAGTTCGCGAAGTTCTTTCGCAGTCATCTTGTCGAGCGGTTTTTCTTTCTTTTCTTTTTCTTTCTTGCCCATTTTTTTTATTCCTTTTGCTGTTGCTTGTCCAACATCTCCGCAATCTTGAGAAAAGGCCTGAACAAATCAATCGGGATCGGAAAGAGCGTAGTAGAGTTGCGCTCTGTTGCTATCTCGCGCAATGTCTGCAAATAGCGAAGCTGAAGCGCAATGGGGCTCTTTTCAATAATATCGGCAGCAGCGGAAAGGCGGTCGGCGGCCTGGAACTCTCCCTCGGCGGCGATCACCTTGGCCCGACGCTCGCGTTCGGCTTCCGCCTGCTTCGCCATGGACCTCTGCATTTCCTGGGGCAGGTCGATCTGTTTGAGTTCGACAAGTGAAACTTTTATGCCCCACGGGTCGGTATGACTGTCGAGAATTTCCTGAATATGCGCATTTATTTTATCTTTTTCCGAGAGCAGGGTGTCAAGTTCGCCATGCCCGCACACCGTGCGCAATGTCGTTTGAGCGAGTTGGCTTGTGGCATAAAGATAATTTTCGACCGAAACGACCGCTTTGACCGGATCGATTACCCGGAAGTAAATTACGGCGCTCACCTTTACGGAGACGTTATCGCGCGTGATAACGTCTTGTGCCGGGACCTCCTGGACAATCACGCGAAGACTTACTTTCTGCAGCCGGTCGATCACCGGGATAAGCAGGATAATACCCGGTCCTTTGGCGCGAATAACTCGCCCGAGACGGAAGATTACGCCCCGCTCGTACTCGTTTAAAATACGAATGGCATTCGCGAGGAAAAGAATCGCAAAAATAATTACCGCGATGAGCGAAGCGCTAAGGTTATAGAACATTCATCCCTCCTGCGGGCCTTTTGTCCGCATGAAAAAAGATAGAACAAATCTTATTTAGTACCATCGATCCTGTTTACTTTCAACTTCAAACTGTTCACTTCCAACACTTCTACCTTTTCCCCCACCTCGATTCGCTGGTCAGCCCATGCATTCCACAACTCGCCGTTCACGAATACCTTGCCCTCGGGGTCTATTGCCTGGCGAACTTCGCCTATCATGCCCAACATGGAGTTTTGGCCGGTCTGCGGTTTTGTAATCTGGGCCCTGAAAGCAAGACGCGCGACCGCAGCAAAAAACAAAGATACGGCTGCCGTGGTTGGCAGAAGAACCGACAACGCAATCTGCCTCGGCTCCTCGGGGTTTCGGAAGAGCATGACCGAGCCCAGAAGCAGGCACAGCACTCCGGTAAGGCTCAGTAGACCGTGAGAGGCTATCTTTATTTCAAGGAAAAAAAATACCACCGCCAGAAGAATTAACAGAACCCCTGCGTAATTTACCGGAAGAGTCTGGAGGGCGTAGAGCGCCAGTATCAGGGAAACGCCGCCAATGACTCCGGGCACGATAGCACCCGGGCTGGACAGCTCAAAGTAGAGCCCTGCCAATCCTATCATCAGAAGAATGTAGGCAAGATTCGGATTGCTTATGATACGCAAAATATCCTGCTGCAATCCGGGCTCAATATTGCGCAGCTCTGCTCCATTGGTTTTGAGAACGACAGTTGTCCCCCCGCGCTGCAGATGCCAGCCGTCAAGCCTCTTTATCAAAGCGGGCAGGTTGTCGGCGACCAGGTCTATTACATTTAACTTGAATGCCTCATCGGCTGTCGCTGATGAGCTCTTCCTGACAGAATCCTCCATCCACTCCGAGTTCCTGCCCCGCTGAGCGGCAATGCTTCTGGCGAATGCGAGCGTGTCGTTTAGGACTTTTTCACTCATAGAAGAAGGTATCTCGCCTCCTCCACCGGTAACCGGGTGGGCGGCCCCGATGTTGGTGCCGGGCGCCATTGCCGCAATATCGGCCGCAGCCGTAATGAACACGCCAGCGGAGGCAGCCTGTGCACCGCTCGGAGAGACATAAACGACAATTGGAACCTCAGAATTGAGAATGGCCTGAGAGATTCCACGCATCGAGGTCATCAACCCGCCAGGCGTGTCGAGAAGAATAATCAGGCATTCGGCCTTATCGTCGATGGAGCGTTTGATCGCGTATTTTATGAAATCCTCAACCCCGGGATTGATCGAGTCCTTGATCTGAATGATATTGATGTGTGACTGCTGCGAGGCAACCGGCGAGAGTGGAAAAATAAACACTGCGGTCAGCAAAATAGCTGTAAACCAGATGAATTGCCTGATACTCATATCGTTTGACCGCCTTTTGATATGTAATTCAAGTCCGGAGGAGCTTGATCACTTCCTTGAGGTCCTGCCATGCCGCCGCTTTTTGGGAAGGGCTTCTCAATAGATAAGCAGGATGATATGTGCATATCAAAGGTATGCCCCGCCAGAACTGGACCTTGCCCCGAAGCTGTGAAATCGGGCGGGTGCTCCCTAAAAGAGCTTGGGACGCGCTCAAGCCGAGAGCGCAAATGACCTTCGGGCTAACCGCTTCGATCTGCCTGGACAGGAAAGGAGAACATGCGGCTGTTTCGTCCGGCTGAGGCGTCCGGTTCTCCGGCGGGCGACACTTTACGACGTTGCAGATGTAAACCTCGTTCCGGTCGAAACCGATTGCGAGGATCATTTTATCGAGCAGTTTTCCGGCCCGGCCGACGAAAGGACGTCCCTGCCGGTCTTCATCGAACCCCGGGCCTTCGCCGACGAAAACCAGGCCGCTTTTGGCCGAACCTTCGCCGAACACCAGATTGGTGCGCCCGCTATGAAGTCTGCATCTTGTGCACCCTGTCAGCTCATCGCTTATCCGCAGGAGTTTTTCCTCGGGTTGGGCAATCCTCGACATCTGCACCTCTTCCTCAGGTTTTGAGGCACTATATTCCCAGTCGCGGATACCTCCGGTCTTGTAACCCCAGAAGATCCACCGCAGCCGCTCCAAACAGCCGGCAAGGTTATGTGCAGTATCGTCCGTGATCAGTTTTTCCCACCTTCAAGGAACCGCTCGACCCTGTCCCATATCTCCGAGGCCACAGCCTCCTTTGTCATGGGTGGCAGGCCGGTAACGGCGCCGCTTCGTTCGATTATTGTCACCTCGTTTGTTTCGCAGCCGAACCCGGAGCCTTTTTTGGAAAGGTCGTTGGCCACGATGAAATCGAGGTTCTTTCTGAGCAGTTTGTCTTGGGCGTTTTTGAGAAGGTTTTCTGTCTCGGCGGCGAACCCCACCAGCACCTGAGCAGGCCGCTTAATCTCTCCAAGAGCGGCCAGAATGTCAGGATTGGGCTCAAAGATGACCGTTAGTTCTTCCGCCACTTTTTTCAGCTTTTGAGGGGATTTTTCCGATGGCCGATAGTCGCTGACGGCAGCGGCCATTACGATGGCGTCGAGTTGCGGAGAAAGCCCTAAAATTACGTCCCGCATTTCAAGAGCGCTCGTAACGCAAGTTCGTTCGACCCCTGCGGGAGCCTCAAGAAAACAGGGCCCGGAAACCAGGTGGACCCGGGCGGACCTGCGCGCGGCAATCTTTGCCAGAGCATAGCCCATTTTGCCGCTCGACGGATTGCTCAGAAAGCGCACCGGATCGAAAGATTCCCAAGTCGGACCGGCACTGACTAAAACGCTCTTGCCGGCAAGTGTTGGCGGGGTCAGCATACGGATGGCCTTCTCCAGAATGTCTCCAAGTTCTGCCAGACGGCAGGCCCCTTCCTCCTGGCAGGCAAGATAACCAACTCCAGGCGGCTGAATTTGGTACCCCAGTTCGGCCAGACTCCGTAAGTTTCGTTGTGTTGCCGGATGCTCCCACATCTTCACGTTCATCGCCGGACAAACCAGCACCGGAGCGGTTGTGGCTAGCAGTATGGTCGTCAGGTAGTCATCGGCGATTCCGGCCGCCATTTTCGCCATAACATTGGCCGTGGCAGGGGCAATCAGAACGAGGTCCGGAAGCCTCGCCTTTTGAATATGGCTTATCCGCGATTCGGATTCCATGCTGAATAGATCGATCCCCACCGTATTGTTCGAAAGCGCCTGAAAAGTAAGAGGGGTTACGAACTGCTGTGCATTTGCCGTCATCACCACATGAACCGAAGCGCCCTCTTTGACCAGAAGCCGCACCAGTTCGGCCGACTTGTATACGGCGATACCGCCGCTTACACCCAGAAGGATGGATTTCCCTTTCAGCATAACATTTCAAACCTTTACCAGAGCTCTATCCACTCGAGTCGAGAGCCATGCTTCAACTAGCTTGCCGCAACAGGCGACACATAGATTTCAACATATGTATAATATGTCTCTTCCTTCATCAAGATCACACAAACTTTGTCCGGCTTGTCAAAAATCAAAAGTGAGCGGTTGTACCTGAACTGAGCTTTCAATCTCCAGCCTTCGCGCGGGAGCGCAGCCACAAAAAAGTTCATTACGGAATTAGATTCCGCTCTGCCGCGCAATGTCAAGAATCCCATTTTGAGCTGGCCGGACTCGAAGACATTCGAATTCTTTGATTGTACATCAAGTTCGGGCGGGATGGGGATATCGCTGAATTGAAAAAATTTGACTTTGGGCTCGGAAAGGGAAGGGGGAACAGGATTGGCAGGGGCGACGGCATGGGGGCCGTAGGTTGGTCCGGGTCCACCAGGAGGTGCCGGCGCCTGCTGAGATTGGCCCACCGGGTTTGGTGGCGGCGCGCTGGACCTGCTGCAGCCGCAAGCTGTCACCAGACAAATACACAAAGCCATTATCCAGTATCTTGCCTTATCGCTTTTCTGAATTCCCACCGCCTCCCTCCTCTTTATCCCAAATTGTTCCAAAAGCAATCGGGCATTTTTGGGGTGTAGGTGTTCATCATGATTCCCGAGAAAAATACGGGTTGTGCTTCCTTTCAATGCCAACCGTCGTTTCTTGACCATGGCCGGGATATATGACAGTTTCGTCAGGGAGCCGGAAAAGGGTTGAGCGAACCGAGTCCACAAGTTGCTGGAAGCAACCTCCGGATAAGTCAGTCCTCCCGATTGTGCCGGCAAAGATGAGATCGCCGGAGAAAATTTTGCCCTGATCTTTAACGTAAAACGAAACGTCTCCAGACGTATGGCCTGGAGTGGACAGAACCTCTATGTGAATTGCGCCGAACTGCAACTGGTCGCCGTGAGCCATAGTTCGCGCCACTTCAGCAAGCGAACTCGGGTGAATTCCGGGGAAAAAATGAGTGGCAAGCCTGAAAATAACCTCGAGCCGTGAACTCTTGTCCGCTAAATTGAGGTATATTTCTCCGCCGTACCGCTTCTTGAGAGTCCATGCGGCCATAGTGTGATCGAAATGGGCATGCGTCACAAGAATAGCCGAAAGCTGGAGCCCAAGATCCTCCAACCTGCTGCAAATGCGCTTGCCTTCGGCCCCCGGATCTATAATAACCGCCCGTCCGCTTTCCTCATCGCCGAGCAGGTAACAGTTGGTCTGGAGCATGCCAACGATCAGGCGCTCTAGTATCATCGGAGCTTTATCTTCCAATCAAGCGGCCAGCGGCCGCTATTTTTCCAGTAAAATTACTTTCTCAATCGGTCGGCTGCGCGATTTCTGGTTGCGGTGAGCAGGATGCCCCACGGCCACTACAGCCATAAGTTCGAGCCGACCCGGAAGTTTGAGGTCCTCCAGGGCTGGTTGTTCAATCTCGAAGGCGCCCGGGAAGCCGCTTTCCGCGCAGCCATAACCAAATCGCGAGAAACCTTGGCATCGGCAAAATGGCGAACGCTGCGTCTTTTCATAAATGGCCTTCATTATGGCAGCGTCAGGCGTTGTCATTGACTTTGTCCCCGGTACTGCTTTTCAAGCAAAGTATCCCACAAAATCGGCTCACTACAAAGAAATAATTTGGTCCCGATCTCTGTCGAAAACAAGTCGCACACGGAGTAAATGTGGTATGCCGAATTATGGATTTGTATTTCCATGATTGTCTTATATAATGCCCCCCTTTGTATCGATTTACGGAAAAATGGGCTGTAATTTTCCTGCCCCTTGAGTCCCATATCGCACTGGAACTATCAAGACCCGGATACAATATGGCCACCGAGAATATAATCGAAATACGCGGCTTGAACAGTTTTTACGATAGCCGCCAGGTACTGTTCGATATTAGTTTTGCCGTTCCAAAACACCAAGTCACCGTCATCATGGGGGTGAGTGGCTGCGGGAAGACAACGCTCTTCCGTCACCTTACCGGTCTGAAAAAAACGGACGGTGAGCAAATCATGGTGGATGGTCAGAACCTTGGCGCGTTTTCGGAGACCATGCTCATGCAATACAGGCGCAGGATTGGCGTCCTGTTTCAGGGCGGCGCTCTGTTCAATTCGCTTTCCCTGGGCGAAAATGTCGCGATGCCCCTGAAAGTGCATACGAAACTTGCCGACGAAACGATCCGGATTATGACTGTGATGAAGCTCAATTTGGTTGGGCTCGCCGAGTTTTCCGACTATATGCCCTCCCAGCTCAGCGGGGGGATGAAGAAAAGGGCCGGGCTGGCAAGGGCGCTGATCATGGACCCGGAGATACTGTTTGTGGATGAGCCTTCTTCCGGTTTGGATCCCATTACCGCAGCCGGTCTGGATCGCTTGATCCTGAATTTACGCGAGACGTATGGAATGACCGTTTTAGTGGTCACCCATGAACTTGAGAGCGCCTTCAAAATAGCAGATCGGATTGTTGTGATGGACAAGGGCAGAGTCATGGCTGCAGGTTATCCAGAAGAAATACGAAACGATAAAGATCCGCGTGTGCAACAGTTCCTGAGCAGGGCAGCCGACGCCTACAAAATAGACGCTGAATCCTATTACGAGTGCCTGCTCGGGGGGACGGGAAAATGATTTTGGCACTTTTCACAATTCAATTTGGTTTGAGAAAAAATCGTGCAGGGGCGCTCTAATGGTAAATCCTATCCAGTCCCTTGGCGCTTACGCATTGCGGCAGGTATTTTCGGCAGGCCGACTGGGATTGTTTTTTATCTACACTATTCGCGGCATCATCCGGCCGCCGGGAAAATTTTGGCCTTCGATGAAGCAGATCCAGTTCATCGGCACCAAGTCATTTGTGGTGATAGGCTTTACTGCCGCTTTCACTGGGATGGTGCTCGCCCTCCAGGGCTACCACACACTGACAATGTTCGGTTCCGAAGGCTGGTTGGGATCGGCGGTCGGACTGTCGCTGATCCGAGAACTCGGACCTGTCCTTACCGCACTCATGGTAACCGGGAGGGCGGGGTCGGCAATTGCCGCTGAAATCGGTATAATGAGGATCGAAGAGCAGATAGACGCCCTGGAGTGTATGGCAATCGATCCTTTTTCCTATCTTATTACTCCCAGATTGATTGCAAGCGTAATATCTGTTCCGCTCCTCACCTCGTTTTTCAACGTTGTTGGAATCCTTGGAGGCTACCTCATCGGGGTGGGTCTGTTAGGGGTCAATGAGGGGGCTTTTTGGGATGGTCTTACTTCCAGCGTGGACTGGAGCGATCTATCCATGTCGCTGGTCAAGTCGGCCTGCTTCTCGGTCATCATCGTATGGGTGTGCACATACAAGGGCTTCTATGCGGGAGTGGACGAAGGCAGCTTCGGGCCGGTGCAAGTGGGGCGGGCGACCACCGATGCCGTGGTGATTTCATCGATCGCCGTGCTTATCAGTGATTATGTAATTACCTCGATGATGCTGTGATAAACGGGGAAAAAAGGAAATTTGAAAATGGGACCGGAACGAAAAGGGTTGGAGTTCGGCGTTGGTCTTTTCCTGATAATCGGAGTAATTTGCCTGGGTTACCTTTCCTTTAGTCTGGGGAACTTGAGCTTCGGCAAAGGCCGCTATGAGGTGATCGCCTTCTTTCCAACGGTCTCGGGATTGAAAACCAAGGCCCAGGTGACGATGGCGGGGGTCGGTATTGGCGAGGTCCAGAGTGTCCAGCTCAAGGATGGCCGCGCTGAAGTCACTTTGGGCATAAACAAGAATGTGAAACTGGAAGAAGACTCGATCGCCAGCATTAAGACCATGGGTATCATCGGTGATAAATATGTCTCAATCACACCTGGCGCCTCTGACACTTACATTCAAAACGGTGGAATTATACGGGAGACTCAGCCCCCGCTCGATCTCGAAAGTCTTATCTCCAGGTTTGTCTTTGGCGCCATGGATACAAAGAAACCCGGTGAGGAAAAAGAAAAGTAGTCTCAGTAAAACGATTCAGCCCGGGAGCTTGACTTTAAGGGAAACCGCATGAAAATATTCGTTACAGGCGGAACCGGCTTTGTCGGAAGATACGTGACCAGGAGACTTGCCGAGTCAGGCCATGAAGTATTCATCCTCACACGTTCACCGGTGAGGGCAACGGAATCTATTCCATGGGCAACCATCATCGAAGGCGATCCAAAAAAACCGGGGGAATGGCAGCAACAGGCTGAGCAAAGCGATGCGGCCATCAACCTCGCCGGAAGCCCTATCCTTTCCATCTGGACCGATTCGGCGCGAAAATCCATTCTCGACAGCCGGATTCTTACGACTCGTAATCTTGTGGATGCACTTATCTCTTCAAGCAAAGAAAAGATTTTGATTAGCGGCTCGGCGGTAGGCTACTACGGAAGTCGCATGGATGACGAGACATTGGACGAAGACGCTCCTCATGGCGACGAATTCATGTCTAAGATTTGTATGGAATGGGAAGATGAGGCGGAAAAAGCTGCCCAGTCCGGGATTCGTGTCGCTCTGTGCCGATTTGGAATAGTCCTGGGCAGGGGAGGGGGCGCTCTTGCCGCAATGCTGCCTGCCTTCCGCTATCTGCTTGGAAGCTCGCTAGGCAGCGGCAGGCAGTGGATGTCATGGATTCACCAGGAAGATCTTTTCAACATTTTTTCACTTCTATTAAGTGACCAGGAAATTTTAGGTCCACTAAACTGTGTGGCCCCTAACCCTGTCAGGAATACGGAGTTTGCGAATATCCTGGCAAGAACGATGGGCCGGCCGGTTCTGCTTCCAGCAGTACCCGCGTTTTTGCTGAACACCCTGCTTGGTGAATTCGCAAACGTAGTGCTTAAGGGCCAAAGGGTCATTCCAAAAAGATTGATGGAAAGCGGCTTTTCCTTCAGATTTCCCACCCTCCAGCAAGCCCTTGCTGATTTGCTCAGGTGAGCCTTTCGATACTTGAGCCCCACTTAGAAGTGCTCGAACTTTCTGGTTGATGTCTCAACGGACACTTCTCAGGAAGGACCAGAGCCCATCAAGAGAACAATCATTTGCGTATTTGATGCCTTGTTTTCAAGCACTTTCGTATTCAATAACGTGCTTTTAAAGCAGGTTTGCAAAATGCACAATTGATACTGATCTGGTAGGAATATGCACATGCACATTAAGTTTAATTTGAAGTAGCGTTAAGACCATTAAAGGCTTGACATTCTTCTATTCCTACTATAGGAAATATAATCAGGGGACCGGTTGGTCCGATCCTTGGGGGAGGCGGGTTGGGCCGGCCCGGCAAGTGGCGGGGGTTTTGCTAGGATTGCTCGAAGCAGCGAAACTGCAAGCAATGGAAACAGTATCACAGAAGGAAAGGAATTAGAGAGATGTCGGAAGGCCGGGTGAAATGGTTCAACGACAAAAAGGGCTATGGCTTCATTGAAACCAAGGATCAGGGAGACGTTTTCGTCCACTACAGCGCCATTGCGTCTGAAGGATTTCGCTCTTTGAGTGAGGGAGATCACGTGAGTTTCGACGTAGAACGTGGACCAAAGGGGCCGCAGGCGGTTAACGTCAAGAAGCTTGTTTAACTAATTTCTTTTCGCGAGCCGCCCCGAAGGGCGGGAAGAATGGGCCCCCGCGCGGGGGATGTCGATCCAAGCAGCCAGCATGAGGGCCGGGATTCTCACCGGCTCTTTTATTTGTAGCAAGCCTCTTATAAAATCCTCTTTTTGCTTCATTCGAAAGGGTCAGTCACGCCTGTGGTAGGATTTGCCCTCCCGCCGGCTATCCCAATTCAATGGCGGGGGCTATATCATCCTGTTTCCCCAGTTCGAAACGGACGCATTGCCAATGCGGGGACTTGCGGAGCTTCCTGCAGCTTTCGAGCACCAGGTCGGGATGATTGTTAGTCTCACTCATGTGGGCAAGGATTACGCAGCGCAGTCCGTCATGGTGCACGGTTTCGAGCAGATTGCAGGCTTCTTCATTTGACAGGTGGCCGTGGGCGCCCCTGATTCGTTGCTTAAGAAACCAGGGATAGGGGCCCTCCAGAAGCCTGTCCACGTCGTGATTGGCCTCCAGGACCAGGCCGTTACAACCCTTTAGTCTCACTTTGACCAGGTTGGTTGCAATTCCGAGGTCCGTACATATCCCAAGGCGCAGCCCATCGTTTTCGATAATGAACCCGGACGGTTCACCAGCGTCATGTGAGGTGGCGAAGGGGTGAATCAGAAGATCACCTATCTCAAAGCATGTTCCGGTCCCAAAGATAGTGACTGAAGCGCACTGGCCGATGTTAGGGGGCAGGTTTTCCAGGGTCCCCCCTGTCATGTAGACCGGCAGGTTGAACTTTCTGCTCAGCGTTCCGACCGCGCTGATATGATCACTGTGTTCATGGGTTATTAGCACCGCATCGAGGCTGTTCGCCTTAGCGGGTGTTCTTTCGAGACGGCCCACCAACTCTTTGCAGGTGGTCCCTGCATCCACGAGAACCCGCGTCTTAGAGCTGCAAACCAGGATAGCGTTCCCCCGTGAGCCGCTTGCGAGCACCTGGAAAAACAGAGACATCAGCCTCTATCCTTGCCTCAGAATGTTTTCCGGTGTTTCCGATTCCTTTTCCACGGGTCCATAAAGCATTGAGGCCATTTTATCAGGGCTGTAAATGCTGCGGAACCAGGCTTGTATATCTTCGGGGGTAACCATGTTTACTTTTTTTTCGACTTCTTCGAAAGGAACGTATTGACCGAACAGAAACTCATTTTTGGCAAGCCTGTTCATACGATAATCGTTGTTCTCGGCGTTGATGTACATGTTGCCCTTGATATATTCTTTGGCGGAATTGAGTTCTGCCTCTGGAATGGGTTTTTGGGCAAGTATGAAGAGTTGTTCGTTAATGAGTTGCAAAACTTCCTGTATGTTTTCAGGAGATATGCCTGCATAGATGCCGAGCATTCCGGAATCTTCATGGCTGTGACAAAAAGAGTAGACCGAATAGGCGAGGCCGCGTTTTTCCCTGATTTCCTGGAAAAGACGGCTGCTCATGCTGCTTCCCAATATCACGTTGAGCAGATGTGATGCGAACCGTGTTTCATCAGTCTGTGAGGTCCCCGGCATGCCTATGACCAGGTGGGCCTGTTCGAGGTCTTTTTTTACGACCTTTGAGAAGAAATGACAATCCGGAGCAAAGCGCTCAGGTTGCTGGACCCGGTGGTTGAGTGTTTCCAGGGAGGGAGCGATCAGGTCGACAAAATTCTGATGCTCAAGGTTTCCGGCCGCCGATACTATTATTCTTTCCGGGTTGAAGCGATTGGTAATAAAGTCCAACATCTCATTGCGGCCGATCTTTTCAACTATATCAACCGTCCCGTAGATAGGCAGCCCAAGCGGGTTTTGCTTCCAGAAATCTTCCTGGAAAAGCACATGGATGAATTCATCGGGTGTATCTTCGACCATTCGGATTTCCTGAATGATGACGCTTTGTTCGCGCGCGATCTCTGCGGGGTCAAAAACCGATTGGAGAAAAAGGTCCGAAAGAAGGTCGATCAGCAGTGAAAGATGGGCAGCAAGGACTTTTGCGTGAAAACAGACCTGCTCCTTAGAGGTAAAGGCGTTGGCAAAACCGCCGACCGAATCGAATTCCTTGGCGATATCGAGAGCGGTTCGACGCTTTGTGCCCTTAAAGAGCATATGTTCTATAAAATGAGTGATCCCCCGCTCAACAGGATTTTCATCACGGGAGCCAACGTTTACCCAGATTCCGGTGGAAACCGAATGGGCGAATGGAATTTTTTCTGTTACTAACCTTATCCCATTGCGGAGAACCGTTTTCTGGTACAATTTTCCCCCTTGGCGCAATCGCAGGACTTGAGCCGTCCCAGTTGCTGTTTGTGAACGGCAATTAATGGGTGAGACAGGAGTCCAGCTCACCACGATATCCCGAAAAACAACTCACGAAATCAGTTTGATTCTTTGTCTTCGGGCGGCAGGGCGGCTTTTCGGCTGAGTCGAATTCGGCCGTCCTTGTCGATATCAATTACTTTTACCAAAACTTCGTCGCCTTCGTTCACAACGTCGGTGACCTTGCGAACCCGCTTGTGTTCGAGCTGCGATATATGGATCAGGCCCTCTGTATTGGGAAGGATTTCGGCAAACGCGCCAAAGTCCGTCACTCGAACTACTTTCGCCATATAAAGTTGACCGATTTCGGGCTCGGTAGTAATGCTCCTGATCTTCGAGATTGCTTTGTCACATGCTGCTGCATCAGGGCTCATTACAACGACTCGGCCACTGTCGTCAATGTCGATTTTGGCTCCCGTTTCAGCGACGATGGCGCGGATCACCTTGCCTCCCGGGCCTATAACCTCGCGGATCTTATCAGGATTGATCTGAATGGTTATGACTCGCGGGGCATAAGGTGAAAGTTCTGACCTGGGTTTCTCGATTGCTTCCTTCATTTTTTCAAGGATATGTAGCCGACCGGCCTTGGCCTGATCGAGAGCTTTTTTCAATATTTCGCGATTGACTCCGGATATTTTTACATCCATCTGGAAGGCAGTGATGCCCCTGTCGCTTCCTGTCACTTTGAAATCCATGTCCCCCAGATGGTCCTCGTCTCCCAGAATATCCGTAAGAACTATGAACTCGTCGCCTTCTTTGACCAGACCCATGGCTATGCCCGCCATTGCGTCGGTGACCGGCACTCCAGCGTCCATCAGGGCGAGAGATGAGCCGCAGACCGTGGCCATCGAGCTCGATCCGTTTGATTCCAACACCTCGGATACCACACGGATGGTGTAAGGAAATTCACCGTTTTTAGGCAAAGAAGGCTTTATGGCGCGTTCGGCGAGCGCTCCGTGACCGATCTCCCGGCGTCCCGGGGCTCTGAGGGGTTTTACCTCACCGACCGAAAATGGCGGGAAATTGTAATGGAGCATAAAAGACTTGAAAGACTCGCCCGCAAGAGCTTCAATTTTCTGTTCGTCCGAAGAAGAGCCAAGAGTAACAGCGGCAATCACCTGCGTTTCGCCCCGTGTAAAAAGCGCTGAGCCGTGGGTGCGAGGCAGTTTCCCTACCTCGATCGAAATGGGACGGACCTGGTCAAAAGCGCGCCCGTCGATCCTGCAGCGCTTCTCGACCATAAACGCGCGAACTACCTTTTTTTCAAGGTCGTCAAGGGCCGCATCGATTTCTTTTTCCCTGCCTGCATAATCGGCAGTAAGTTGCTCTCTGACCCACGTTTTCAGCTCTTTCTTGCGATCACGTCTGGACAGCTTGTCCGCGATGGTCATCACCTCCCGCATCCCGGCCACGGCCAGGTCTGAAATCCTGTCGATCAGGACCTGGTCAACTACCACCTCGGGGGGAGCTTGCTTGGCTTTGGCTACAAGCTTCTGCAATTCGTCCTGAGCGTTTACAACAGGCACTATGGCCTGGTGAGCGAACATGATTGCATCGGCGATGTCTTCTTCGGACACGAATTCGGCTCCGCCTTCAACCATGACCACTGCCTCGCGGGTTGCGGCCACAACGATGTTCATATCACTTTGGGCAAGCTGGCCGGCTGAAGGATTTATAATGAATTCGCCATTTACCCTGCCCACACGCACTGCGGCAACAGGCCCGCCAAAAGGGATCGAAGACACGTGTAAAGCGGCCGAGGCGCCGGTAAGGGCTACCACGTCAGGTTCATTTTCCATGTCCACCGACATTACGGTGGCGATTACCTGGGTTTCATACGGCCATTTTTTTGGGAAAAGCGGGCGAATGGGGCGGTCGATAAAACGGGAGGTCAAAGTCTCCTTTTCACTCGGGCGGCCAACTTCCCGCCGGAAAAAACCTCCAGGAATGCGACCCGCCGCGTAGCTCATCTCCTTGTAGTCCACCGAGAGCGGCAAAAAGTCGATTCCTTCCCTTACCCGGTCTTCGTGTGTAGCGGTGACGACTACCACCGTGTCGCCGTATCTCATCAGAACAGAGCCGCCAGCCTGCCTGGCCACTTCTCCGGTCTCGAGCGTCAGGGACCGTCCGCCAACCTCAACTTGTACTGAATGTTTCATCTGTTTTCCTTCTTTCAATAATATATTTGCTCCGCACTGCATTGAGAAGCGGGTGCCGGCGCCGTGGCGCCCTGAGGCTACCGGCGCAACCCAAGCCGTTCGATTACGGTGTTGTAGCGCTCGACGCTTTTCCGCTTCAAATAGTTAAGAAGCTGCCTCCGCTGCCCGACCAGCTTCAAGAGTCCTCTGCGCGAATGGTGATCTTTTTTATGGGTTTTGAAGTGCTCGGTCAAATAGGTGATTCTTTCACTGAGAAGAGCGATCTGTACCTCGGGAGAGCCCGTATCGGCCGGGTGCACTCTGAAATCATCAATAATTGTCTTCTTCTTCTCTGGGGTCATTACCACGGCTGTTTTCCTCCTTGATGTCAACCAGGATAGTTCTTGTGCGGATACCGCTCAACCACACCGATTCGCAGACCGGACCTCCAAAGATGGTAAGTCTATAGTAGGTCCCGTCTTGCAGTTGCAAGGTTTTAAGAGTCGGGTATCCGACCCTTCCGATTTTCCAATCTTGGTACACAAAGTTTCCATATCGCCACTGCCTTTATGCAATTGGCAGGCGTCAGCTCCCAAATTTCCAGATCCCGGAACAACTCAAAATGGGAATACGCGCAGGCGCCGTGATCCTCTCTGTGCAGAATTCGGCCACCACAATGCAGCCAGTTGGTTTGTGCCTGTCACGATCCGCACAGCGTCAGAGCAGGTGCAAAAGCACTCTTTCTGTTTTTTTTCCCATTCCGGATCAAGCTGTCCGTTTCTCAACCGGCCCAGGAACTCTTGATCTCCCATTACAGCGGCCGGTAGATGAGAAAGCGCTTCATTTAGACATATAATCCCCGCCGCAGCGGATGCAGCGGAAGTCTCTTCATCCATTCGGATTGCCCGCCCAAGGGTAAAAGACCCGACGCTCGTGCGTCTGAGAGCCGACAAGTGCGCTCCGCTTCCCAATTTCTGTCCTATATCCGAGGCAAGCTGTCTTATGTAGGTGCCCTTCGAACAGCAGACCTCGATCATCGCCTCCGGCCACTTGAAAGATTGCAGCTCAATCGAGTGGATGCATATCTCCCGCTCGGGCTGTTCCACGTCGATTCCCTTGCGGCTTAGTTCATAGAGCCGGCGTCCATCGACCCTGACGGCCGAAAACCTGGGAACTGTCTGTACGCATGAACCTGAAAAAGTTTGCAGTACGTCGATCAAATCTTTTTCGGAAAAGGCCAGGGCGCTCTGCCTGATCACCTTTCCGGTCTTGTCCAAACTGTCCGTTTCAATCCCGAAATGCAGGGTCGATTTGTAAACCTTGTTCAGCTTGGTGATCTGGTCCGCAGCCCGGGTCGCTTCGTTGAGACACAGCACGAGCACACCTGTCGCAAACGGGTCGAGGGTCCCAGTATGGCCGATCTTGCGGGGTTTAAGCAGCTTCTTCATCTTGGCGGCCGCCCTGGCCGAAGTTAATCCCTCGGGCTTGTCCACAATGAGTACGCCGCCTGTCTGCTCAACTCCGATCGTATCCCGGTCCAAAACCAATGCTTCCAATTGAAAAGTGATCCCCATTTTCCAAACTCAGTTTATGTACCTTACCGCCTCGTCGATAAACATCGACCGAACCGAATGGAGGCTTCCCTGGATCCTGCACGCAGCCGCCTGCTTGTGTCCGCCGCCTCCATGCCGCTGAGCCAGTTTGGCTACATTGATGCCTCCCCTGGACCGCATGCTGATGTGCACCAATCCGTCACTGACCTCCCGGAACAGGACCGCAAGATCGGCGGATTTCACCGAGCGCAGGTGATTTATGAATCCTTCGCTATCCATATATGAGGATGAGGAGTTTGAAAGCATGGAGCGGTCCAGTTCGGCGGTCACTATCCTTGAGTGGGCATGGAACTTCATGGTTCCCAGCACTTGCACTAGCAACTTCAGCTTCTCGGGGGTGGCTGAATCATAGACCTGGGTCGCTATATGGGCAGGATCGGCCCCCATTTCCACCAGAACTGAAACTATCTCGAAAACGCGCCTGTTCGTGTTCGAAAACCTGAACGAACCCGTGTCGGTTACAATCCCCGTATACAGAACTGACGACAAGGCCTCGTCAGGCACAAGCGATAGACTCATACACAGATCGAATAACATCTCGCAGGTGCTGCTCGCCGAAGTCTCCACCCAGTAAATGTTTCCGAAAGGCTTGTTGGGGATATGATGATCAATATTTATGACGAAAGGCACCCGCCTGCTGATGAACTCCGAAAGCTCCTCGCCCACTCTTTCAAAATCACCGCAGTCAACGAGAATCGCCGCGTCATATTCAACCGATTCAAGTGGTCTGCGGCATACAGTCCGTGCTTGGGACAAAAACTCAAATTCCGGAGGAAACCGGTCCTGGGCATATACATCGACTTTTTTCCCGAGGCGATGGAGAATGAGCTTCATTCCGAGAAGGGCGCCGATAGCATCTCCGTCAGGATGAACGTGAGTGGCAACCATAAAGCGTTCGTTTTTTCGAATGGCCGAAATCAGTTCCCGAATTTTAGCGGTCTTTTGCTCACTCATCCTTTTGCAGCTCTTTTAGTAGTCTTTCTATTTTGTCGCCGTATTCGAAAGAAGTATCGTACTCGAACTCGATCTGGGGAACATATCTCAGGCTCAACCTCCTACCAAGTTCCATGCGGATGAAACCCTTTGCTTTCTCGAGCCCCGATCCTGCGTTCCTTTTCGCATCTTCGTCTGCGCTTCCCCCCATGATGCAAAAAAATACCCTGGCATGCTTGAGATCGGTCGAAACCTCAACGCCGCTTATGGTTGTGTTGGCTGTGCGAGGATCTTTCACGCGCCGGAAAACAAGTTCGGCGATTTCTTTGTGAAGCAGGTCAGCCACTCTATCTGAACGTTTATATCCCATATCCAGCTTAGATAGTTATCAACTCTATTTCGCGGCTGACCAGATCGGCCAGGCTCAGCGAATCCATGAAATCGATTATCCGATCCAAAAGCGAGTTCAACACGCGCCCATCGTTGCCGATTACGGCAATACCAATAGAGGCTTTCTGATGAACATCCTGGTCGGCAACTTCGGCAACCGTCACGTTGAAGCGGCTGCGGCTTTTTTCCACCAAGCTTTTCACTATCCTCCGCTTATCTTTCAGGGAGCGGATTTCATAAAGCCTGAAGCTCACTAGAGCCACGCCCACTGTCATTACACAGTCTCCAGTCTCCAGTGGTCAGAAAAAGCCTTTCTTTGACGGCTGACCACTGGCCACCGTTCTTACCCTTCACTGACGACTGACCACTGTTTTTACGAACCAGCTCTGCGATCTTGCTCAGGTTCATAGACCTGTTTTATTTCCTGAATCTCATAGGCCTCGATAATGTCTTTTTCCTTGGTATCGTTGAAGTTCTCGATCCCGATACCGCATTCGAATCCGGCCTTGACTTCCTTGACGTCATCCTTGAACCGTCTGAGGGAACCGATCTTTCCGTCATAGACGATTACATTGTCTCGAAGAACTCTTGCCCTGGCGTTTCTTTCCACACGGCCCTCGATCACAGAGCAGCCTGCAATCATCCCCATTTTTGGAACATGAAAAGTTTGTCTCACTTCCGCCCTGCCAATCACGTTTTCTTTGTAGATTGGCTTGAGCATGCCGACTATGGCGCTCCTGATGTCATCGAGGAGCTGATAAATGACCTCATAGTAACGAACGTCTACTGATTCCTGTTCGGTCAGTTCCTGAACCTTCGTGTCCGAGCGCACATTGAAGCCGATCACGATAGCATTCGAGGCCGAAGCGAGCATAACGTCGGTTTCGGTGATCGCGCCGGTACCGCTGTGAATGATGTTGACCTTGACTTCGGAAGTCGAAAGCTTGAGCAGCGAATCGACGATTGCCTCCAGAGAACCATGGACATCGGTTTTGACTATAAGTTTAAGTTCCTTGACCTCGCCTTCCTGAATCTGATTGAACAGGTTTTCGAGAGTAATCTTGCTCGAGCGGGAAAGTTCTTTTTCCCTGAGCTTTAGAAGCCTGTGCTCCGCCACGGCTTTGGCCTGCTTTTCATCGCCCAGAATGATAAAATCGTCACCCGCGTTTGGCACCCCGGAAAAACCGAGAACTTCGACCGGAATGGAAGGCGGGGCCGCATCTATTCTGTGCCCGCGTCCATCGAACATATTACGGACCCGTCCCGAGTAAATTCCGCAGACATAAACGTCGCCTGCCCTGAGCGTCCCTTCCTGAACCAGGACTGTGGCAACCGGTCCACGGCCCTTGTCCAGCTTGGCCTCTATGACTCTGCCCCGCGCCATCTTGTTCGGGTTGGCCTTGAGTTCAAGCAGCTCGGCCTGGAGGATCACCATTTCGAGCAGTTCCTCGATCCCAACGCGTTTTTTGGCCGATATTTCAACCATTGTGGTGCTTCCACCCCATTCTTCGGGAACGAGTCCTTGCTCTGAGAGTTCACGCTTGACTCTTTCGATGTTGGCGTTGGGTTTATCTATCTTGTTTATGGCCACAATAATCGGCACTTCGGCGGCTTTGGCGTGATTTATGGCCTCGGTCGTCTGCTGCATAACGCCGTCATCGGCAGCTACCACCAGGATGACTATATCGGTAACTTTGGCGCCCCTTGCGCGCATCGATGTAAAAGCCTCGTGGCCCGGAGTATCTAAAAATACGATATCACCCTTATCGAGCCGCACATGGTAGGCCCCTATGTGCTGGGTAATGCCTCCAGCCTCTCCTTCGATTACTTTGGTATCTCTAATTGCGTCAAGCAGTGATGTCTTGCCGTGGTCTACGTGGCCCATCACAGTGACAACCGGGGATCGCGTAACCAGCTCTTCTGCCCGGTCCTCTTTCATCTGGAGAACGTCATCTTCTTCGAAAGCGGTCTTTTCGATTTCGTATTCGAAGTCGGAGGCCACCAGTGCCGCCGTATCGAAGTCGAGAGCCTGGTTTATATTGGCCTGAAGGCCTAGGAGGAGCAATTTCTTAATAACCTCGTTGGCTTTCATGCCCATCTGCTTGGCAAGACCTGCCACCGTAATCGCCTCATCTATTTTTATTCGCTTCTTGCCGACCTTCTGGACAACAGGCTCGAATTTAGGGGCTTCTTTGAATACCCGCCCGCCTGTCCTGGCACGGCCCCGGTCATCCTGAGCGGCAAGCTCTTTCTTCGTATAGAGGTCTTCTTTCTGGAAGACTTCCTTGCGGCGGCCGGCTTTGGCCTTTTCCACCTCTTCGGGTTTGCGGCGCTTCTGCTCTCTTAGAGCAGGATCGACAATTTCGGTCCCCCTGGCCATAAAGCGAGCGGCCAGTTCAGTGAGGTCGGGCTCCTCTTCTGCTTCCTCGCCCTCGCCCATGATCTCGGGAAGCTTGATGATCTTTGCCGGCTCCTCTTTTCTCGCTTTTTTACGTCTTCTTTTCTTGCCTCTTTTTCTTCCCCTGTCGTCTTCTTCCTCTTCTTCGGCAATCTCGGCGCCCTTTGGCGGAACAACCGCCTTGGGCGCGACACCCATTGGCTCCGAGTCAACGGGTTGAATCGGGGGCGGGACGACAGGTTTAACCGCAGGTTTAGCCGGCTCCGCCACTGCGGCGGGCGCCACTTCTTCTACCGGCGTGGGCGCGGGGGCTTTGAGTTCCTCCTTTAAAGGCGCCGGCTTGATTATCCTTGCGGCTTCGTGTTTCCGTTCGGGGTGCGGTTTTACCTTCTCTGTGACTTCTTTGATCTCCGGTGGAGCAGTCTCTCGCAAATCGATCTCGGCAGGGACTTCCGAAGCCTGGGCGGGACTGCCGGGCGGGGTCTCAACCTCGACCTCTACCGGTGGTTGTTCCAGGCCTTCCATGACTGCTTGAGCCGGTAATTCTTCATAGGCGGGCGCCTGGGGTGCTTCAGGCTCCGCTTGCAGATCGATTTTTTTGCGCCTTCGGATTACTTCGCGCCCGATGCGCTTCTCTTCCACCTTCTCGGATACGGGTTTCACTTCGGAATATTGCTGCCTTATCTTTATGATGGCGCTGTCGGTCAGCGTGCTCATGTGATTCTTGACCTGAATGCCCAATTTCTCGATCCGGTCAATCAGGTCTTTGTTGTCCATGTTCAACTCTTTTGCGAGTTCATGCACCCTTAGTCTCGTCATGAAACCTTCCCCTTTTGAGACACTTTCTTCAGTATTCATTTCACCTTCCAGCCGATATGGACCGGTCATGGATTTGATTCTTTTTCTTTGATGGTAAGCCCTTGCGCCACACAGATTTGTTTAGCCCGGTTACGGAAGGCCCGCTGGATTCGCTTGTTGAGGCGCAAATCGGGCAGACACTCCCTGCAGGCATATCCGCCCCGTCCTTTCATCGTTCCCTTGGCGTCCGTCAAAACGCGCCCACTCTCCGGGTCCAGGCCAAGTCGCACCAGATCCCCTTTCGGCTTTTTGCGCATGCACGCAAGACAGGTGCGCACAGGTATGTGGCCGCTCTTTGACAGTCCGGTTTATCCTTCCTGAATCTGGTCGGAATCGGGCTCTATCTGCTGCTCGCTTTCGGCCTGTTCTTCCGGAGCCGGCAGAGGGGCCTCCGGTGCTCCGTGATCCTGAACTTCTATCTCCTGCCCGCTTTCGGCTTGTTCTTCCGGAGGCGGCAGGGGGCTCTCAGGCGCTTCGTGATCCTGAAGTTCTACCTGCTGTCCGCTTTCGGCCTGTTCTCCCGGAGCCTCCTCAGGGACCTTATCCTCGTCTTTTTGAAGCAGTCTTTGAGCCTCCAACCTCATCATTTCCAGGGTCGAAGCGGATAAACGGGTCGTGTCCTCAAGTTCGACCAGCGCGGTTTCGAGAAATTCTTCAAGAGAACCGATCCCGGATTCATACAGCTTATCGGCAATCTCAGAGGAAAGACCGGAAATTCGCAAAAGCGACTGATAGCCCACCTGCTTCTGCCGTTCGTACCGGCTCTCGCCCTTCACGTCGATTCGCCAGTTGGTGAGTTTGGAGGCAAGGCGTACGTTCTGCCCTCTTTTGCCGATGGCAAGGGAAAGTTGATCGTCGGGCACGATAACTTCCATGTTCCGGTTGGCCTGATCGACGATGACCTTGGATATAATGGCCGGTGCAAGAGCATTTACCACGAATTTGGCAGGGTCCATGTTCCAGGGAATAATGTCAATTTTTTCGCCGCGCAGCTCCTGTACTACGTTCTGAACCCTGGTTCCCTTCATTCCGACGCAGGCGCCTACCGGATCGACATCGGAATCTTTCGAGATGACCGCTATCTTCGCCCTGGACCCTGGCTCGCGTGCCGCGCTGATGATGCTCACAATACTTTCGCTGATTTCGGGCACTTCTGAATGGAAAAGCTGAATCAAAAAGTGCGGATGGGTCCGGCTCAAAACGATCTGGGGCCCCTTGCTGATCTTTTTTACATCCAGAATATATGATCTTATGCGGTCTCCCTGCCGGAACACCTCTCTTGGAATCTGCTCCTTCTGAGGCAGAATGGCTTCCGCCTGCCCGATATTGACAAGGATGGCGCCTTTGTCCACTCTTTGGATAATGCCGTTTACAATCTCCCCCTTGCGGCCTCTGAACTCGTCATAGACTACTTCCCGCTCGGCATCCTTCATCTTCTGGATGATGACCTGCTTAGCGGATTGTGCCGCAATCCGGCCCAGCGTCTCCGTATCCATCTTGATGCCCAGTTCGTCCCCGATCTCGCTCTCACCGTCGAGTTTCAAAGCCTCTGAAAGAAGCACATGCTTGTCCGGGTCGGTTACCTCTTCGACCACCTCCTTGAACTGGAAGGCCTCGATCTCCCCGTATTCCTCATTAAAGGTAACGTCCAGATCCAGCTTGGCACCGTATTTCTTCCTGATGGCCGATTTGATGGCCTCTTCAAGAGTGTGAATCAGGGTTTGGCGGTCAATGCCCTTTTCTCTGCTGACCTGCTCGATCAACCGCTTGAGTTCACTGGCCATAAGTAGAGACTACCTCCATATTCAAGATAATTCTTTTTTTAACACTGCCGATGAAAGCGATTTTCGCTCCATCGATTCGAAATATAAAAGCCGAGCCCGCTCGATAACGGACATCGGAATCGAATAACTCCCTGCCTCGCAATCGATGACTACACCCTCGAAAGAGGCCTGTTTCAGTTCACCTTTGAAGTTGCGCCGATTCTGTATCGGAGATATCGTGCGGACTTCGATTATGTCACCGATATGCTTTTGAAAATGGTCGAGCTTTCGCAGCGGCCGGTCGATACCTGGTGAGGAAACCTCCAGATTGTAAGGGATATGGATCAGGTCAGAAACATCGAGCAAATCGCCCGTTGTCCGGCTTACTTCAGCACAATCCTCAACCGTAATTCCCCTCTCGCCGTCAAGGAAGATACGCAACACCCACCCGACCGATTCCCGCCGATATTCTATTTCCAGTATTTCCATCCCCTGCGCGGCAATCACCGGCTCTAGAAGATTCCATACTTCACCGATGAGTTCGTCTTCTTTTTTGAGCTGCTGAGCCAATCTACGCCTCTTCCGCGTCCTATCGATCATAAAAAAAAAGCGGGTCATAAAACCCACTTCTTCTAGCAGACCGACAATTTTCAAATTCCAGTTAGCGACTAACCTTAACTCAGAATCCAGAATAGTTGTCATCCACTGATCGAAGCAGGCCTTGACTTACAAGCCCCCTCAAAAAGGGAAACCCTTCCTTGAAAAGAAGGGAACTTCTCGACCTGGAGCGGGCGACGGGATTCGAACCCGCGACCCCAAGCTTGGGAAGCTTGTGCTCTACCAACTGAGCTACACCCGCAAGTGGGCCACAACGAAGTATTCTAAATGATCCGCAACGCTCGGGTCAAGTAAATTGTGTCCCTGCACACGCACGGCGGGGAGGGCCTTCGAGGCCCGGGATGCACAAAAGAAAGGATTATCCGGCAAATGAACACCTATAAAGCGCGAGAAAAGACAATATCTGTCTTGGGTTTAGCCGGACAGTCGCGACTATGGCAGAATTTATGTAACTCCTTCAGAGTAAAATCGGTTTGTGTGCATCCAGACCCGGGGTGACGCGCCGCTAGGTGCGGAACTGACCCCGGGCTATGTTATCGAACCCCTTCGCGGCAAAAATCCAGACGACTGGTACTCATTTGCAGGATGAGCCAAAAGAAAGCGGGCTATGACCTTTTATAGACCCGGAGACGGGAGGCGGTCGCGACTCCTGTCAACCTGCCTGCCGTTGCCCTGCTTTACGATAGTCCATGAGATCCTCCACCGTAAGCACCGGGAAATCGTTCTTGCGGGCAAAAGCCACAATCTGAGGAAGGCGCGCCATTGAGCCGTCGGTATTTGTAAGCTCGCACAACACGCCATAGGGCTTGAGTCCCGCCAACTGCATCAAATCAACAGTTGCCTCGGTATGTCCCGAGCGTTCCAGAACTCCACCGGGACGGGACTTGAGTGGAAAAATATGTCCTGGCCGGTGAAGATGTTCGGGTTCGGCATTATCGGCTATAGCGGTCTTGATTGTCTTGACGCGGTCGTGGGCCGACACGCCGGTGGAGACTCCATCTGCAGCATCGATGGATACGGTGAAAGCTGTTCGAAATCGGCTGGAGTTGTTCTCCACCATCATCGGCAACTTCAGAGCGCCTGCCTTTTCCTCGGTAAGGCACAGGCACACTATTCCGCTGCATTCACGGATCAGCATGGCCATCTGTGTTTCACTGATGGATTGTGCCGGGAAAATCAGGTCTCCTTCGTTTTCGCGTCTTTCATCATCGGTGACCAGGACGCCCTTACCTTTACGCATGGCGTCCAATGCGTTCTCCACCCGTTCAAAAGAATTTCCGAATTGAGTTAATAGAGTCTGATTCATGGCAATTCTCCCAAAAAATTATGATTCACCAGAATCAGGGCGAAAAGACAGAAAGCCCCCTCAGTACACGTGGGTAGCTCTCCACAGGGTTTGGCGCCTGCGGTGGGTTGCTGACTGCCTTATCCTCTTCCATCCGGACTGTTACCGTCGGCCCTGGCTTCTCACCAGATCTGCTGACCTCCCTTCACGACGAAAGGAGCGCTCGCGGGCTCCCCAGTGCAAACTGGGACACCGCCGGTGGGGATTTCCACCCCGCCCTGAGAATAAGTTGTACACAATTGTAGCAGCTTTAAAGCCGAGGCGAAAGATTTTCCTGGCCTCTATTTCATGAATTACCGTGGCGGGAAGATTGCTGTCTTCGGAAAGAACGTATCAACGCTTATCCTTACCTCGTCGAGCCATTGCCTTCGTTGATCTGCCGTGCTGGTGATAATGACACTGAAGGTCCTGCGGTAAAAGGCGTTCACACCGCAAAGACCGAAGATGCAGTTGCGCCAGATTGTATCGAGAGGGTCGCCAAAGACATTTTGCTCCCTTTCGGTTGCGGTGTTGGAAGTATTGAATACCATCGCCGTTCCGGCTTTCAGCAATCCGTTTGGTATTCCCTCGCCCGAATCCCCCTCCACAAACTCGTACGCAACACCGGCACGCAGCACTCTATCGATCCAGCCTTTCAATACGGCCGGAGGCTGGCCCCACCAGTTCGGATGGACGACAATTATACCTCGGGCTTCGGCGATTTCCCTGCAATGCCTCATGATCGGTTCCGGCACAGGAGCATATTCCGGGATTTCCTCGCTCAATAGCACCGGGTCGAAGATCTCCTTGTACAAGTCATGGAAAAAGACTTTATGTCCATTGCTCCCCAGTTGCTCGACCGCTGCGTGCGCAATGGCATGATTGAAACTGCCCTCGTTCGGATGAGCAAGAATGACCGATATTCTCATTTTGAGTTTGCCCTTCATGGTGCAACAAAAAGCCCTGACCGGGGCGGGCCTTCTTACAATGAAAAGGGTCGCTTCGATTTCCTGACGGCCTTGTCAAGCAGATTTCTGACCAGAGCAGCTATATCCCTGGCAACAAAGGGCTTCATAATGAATGCCACATCGAGGTCTGCCGTAGTGCTCGGAACGACTCTTTCAGAGAACCCCGTGCATATGATTATTGGAATTCCGGGTTTGATTCGGCTGATTTCTTTGGCCAGAACGGTCCCGGTCAACTTAGGCATGGTAAAGTCAGTAATGACCAGATCGAACCGGCCGGCATTGGCGCGAAACAACTCCAAAGCCCGCAGGCTGTCAGTTTCGGAAGTAACCTTATAACCCAGCCGCTCCAAAATGATGGTCCCCATTTCCACCATGATCTGCTCATCATCCACAAGCAAAATGTTTTCATTCCCCTTTGCAACCTCATCAAGGGGCTCTGAAGGGTCCTCGGCTTTCAGTTTTATTTCGGGAATATAAATATTGAATGTTGTGCCCTTTCCGACAATGCTTTGAACTGAAACAGCCCCTTCGTGTCTTCTGACTATCCCGTGCACAACCGCCAGCCCGAGGCCTGTTCCCTTTCCTGCTTCCTTTGTGGTGAAATAAGGTTCGAAGATTTGCTTCATGATCTCCTCGTCTATTCCACCTCCCGAGTCGGAAACACTTAGTTTAAGGTAAGTGCCGGGTCTTATGCCGATAAGCGACAAGGATGCCAAGTCGCTTTTCTTCAGATCGATTCGAATGAGGTTAACCTCGAGCACGCCGGTATCATTCATCGCATGGGCAGCGTTTACGAAAAGGTTCATCAAGACCTGGTGAATTTGAGTGGCATCAGCCAGGGCGTAGCCTTTTTCCAGGTATTGCCGGATCTCAATTGTTGCCGGCAGCGAAGCCCTCAATAGCTTCATAACCTCCTTGACGATCATGCTGATCTCAAGGGGAGCCCTCTCGTTTTCTCGACCGGGCCGGCTAAATGTCAGGACCTGCTTTACCAGGTCCCTTGCGCGCAACGCGGCTTTTAGCACTTGCTCCAGACTAGTCCTCAGGGGACTGGAATGCGAGACATCATTCAGGGCAATTTCCGTAAAACCTATTATAGGCGCCAGGATGTTATTGAAATCGTGCGCGATGCCGCCTGCCAGCGTCCCTAGCGCCTCGAGCTTCTGCGCCAGTCTAAGCTTGGCCTCGAGTGTGGACTTGATTTCTTCGTCTCTTTTGCGCTCAGTGATATCCTGAAAAGTTATGACAACGCCTATCACGGCGCCGGCCTCGATGATCGGTGTGCATGAGAAGACAACCGGAAAACTTTCTCCATTTTTCTTCCAAAACAATTCCTCTATCATGGGATGAGGTGTTCCGGTCTTTAGCGTAATGAGCGTGAGACATTCGTGGCGCGGGTTAACAGATCCCTCCCCCTTGGAGTGATGGATGAGATCGTGCATATCCTCTCCGAGCATTTCTTCTAATTCGTATCCCAACATTGCCGTGGCTGAGGGATTTGCAAAAATGCCTCTCCCCTCGGCATCAAGCCCGATGATTCCTTCGTTTACGGCATCCAGGATCAACTGATTCAGGCGGTTGAGATGCTCACGTTCCTTTTCGGCCCACTTGCGTTCGCTGATGTCGCGGACAAAAACCAATGCTCCATTATGGCCATTATAAGTAATCGGTACAGCAGTACTTTCAGCATCAACAATCGACCCGTCGATTCGAATGAGTTGTACTTCCGCATTTGCCTGCGGTTTTTTTTCCGCTCTGAGCAAATGGATTCGTTTCCTGACCGTCTCATGGGAGCTGGGATGAACTCTATCCAGGCTTGGCTTGCCAACGAGTTGATCCGGGGAGGCGGCGCCAAACAGTCTCACAGCCGCCGGATTGACGTAGGCGAAAAGATTTTGAGTCTGAACGAAGATGGCGTCAGGAGCATTTTCAACCAGCAGACGAAACATCTCTTCACTCGCCCGCAGCGCTTCGTTGGCTCTCTGACTCTCAGTATCGCGAATTTCGAGAAGTGACGCCATATCATCAAAAGATTTCGCCAACTGGCCGACTTCATTGGGCGAGTGCGGCAAACCCGTTCGTGTCCCCAAGTCTCCTTTGCCGAATAACTGTGATGTCTCGACAAGTTGTTTGATCGGCAGGATTAGAAGGTGATGCGCGAACAACCACGCCACGCACATAACAAGAAGGACCACGGTTCCGAGAATAAATAGATAACCCAGCATCTCCCGGTTGGCGGTCTGGAAAATTTTGTGATTCGCATAGCCTACGCTCACATAAAGGTATGGGGTATAATCCTCCCGGAGCCGCAGTTGTTTAAAAGCGTAAATCCGGGGAACTCCATCTACTCCGGTTCTTTCAAATGTTCCCGATTCAAGGCCGTCCGACATCTTCAGGAATGTGTCTTCGGGGACAGGCAGGCCCGGACCGATTCCGTTTTTCTCAGGAAAGCGAAACAACCGTATCCCCTTATGATCCATTATGCCAACTGCGGAGCCTTCGGGCAGATTCGCATTTCTCAGAAAATGAGCGTACTCGTCCAGCCTCAGACCAACGACCAGGATTGCGATGAGTTCTTTATCCGGACCCAGAACAGGACCGCCAAAAGGAATCACCGGGACCTTGGTGATCCTGCCCATGATATAGTCACCGGCAGAGAAATCGAGCGTCCTTGTTGTATCCTTGACGTGCTTGCGATCGGAAAGGTTGGTGCCTGGCTCGAAGGGAGGATCGGAGGCGAAAACACTTCCGTCGGGCCTCAAGGCCGCAATGACGGAGTAGGCCGGATAATTCCTGTGTAATTGGCTAAATAATTCATTGCAGGCCCTGGAGTCCAGGTTTTTCACTTCAGGTAACTGGGCCAGGGTATTTAGCATCTGTTTTGTGCCGTCAGTAATTTTTTCCTGTTGGGCCGCCAGGCTCCGGACTAGAAGCATGGCCCCTTTTTCTGCTTCCTGGATTGCTCTGTCGCGCTGTGCAAGGCTTGAAGAGACAATTATTGCGAATGCGGGCAGGAACGCAATCAGCAATAATACCAGCAACTTCCCTGGGATGGACCAAAAACCCGAAGACGGTCGCCTGTCCACTTTGCCTCCAATTAAAAGCTTCGATCATACCTGAGTAAACTGGCCGATAACGATTAATCTAATCGGAAGATTCTATCGGATAACTTAGTGAAAATCATTTCAAAACGATTATGGTTCGGAGAGAATCCTTTTATTTAAATCGCCTATGCCTCAGTCGGCCAGAGTTCAAAGCGAGAAATCCTGATCGCGAATCTGGGTAAAATCGTTGTATACTGGTTAGTGTCCATCCGGAAACCCCGGACTAGACACTAGCCGTTTTCGATTCGGAAAGGAGGCATTTTTCGTCCTGGCAAGGAAATCAAGGGGTTGCGCGGAGGCGTACACGGGTACGCCGCACAAGAAACCCCGAAGATTGACGCCGCCAGGGGGGAAAAGGACCCTTTCCGGACGGAAACTGGTTAGTGAGGGTCTGAATTCGTCAACGGTGGAGGGGCTAATGTTTGAACAAGAGTCGATTAGAGGTGGGGTTAATCGAGGCGCTATAACTTCAGCATGCATGGTTCTGGCTGTGTTTTTCGTAGTCCTTGGCTTCATCCGGTCCGACGCTCTGGCTGCTGAAAGCGCGCTCAAGATAACCCGCATTACGCCTTCGGGCGCCGATATCCCACCTGGGAGGCAGATCGTTTTCGAATTCAACCAACCGGTTGTGCCCCTCGGTAGAATGGAACGGAACCCTTCAGAGGTACCGATTTCCATCGAACCGGCCCTTTCGTGCCGGTGGCGGTGGCTGAATTCTTCCAATCTGGCGTGTCAACTGGACGAGCAGCACGCGATGGCCCCGTCGACACGCTACGACATCACGGTCAGGCCTGAGATCAAGTCGGAGGAAGGCGCAGTTCTGGCTGAACCGGTCACTCACTCTTTCATAACCCAGCGTCCCAAAATCAGCTTTGCGGCGTTCGATGCTTGGCTATCGCCTGAAAAGCCCCAAATCAGGCTGAGTTTCGAACAGGTTGTCCGGCAAGACTCTATCGAAGCGCACGCATTCTTCAGGGGTGAGGGAGGCTTGAGAGTCGGGGCGAAAGTTCTGGAGGACCACCAGTATGACAAATATGAGAAACCTGGACTTAACTGGCTGCTGAGCCCGGCCGGCGACCTCCCTGCGGACAAGACCGCAGAACTCGTCGTAGAGCCCGGAATTCTATCGGAACGGGGGAACGAACCCGGCATCGAAAGCCGGGCGGTCTTCAGATTTCGCACACTTGGGCAATTCCGGTTCGGAGGTGTGCAGTGCCGCGACCTGAGCGGCGCGCAGATCATCATTGGACCGCAGGCCGGTGCTTCGCCTGCGAAGCGGTGTAATCCTCAAAGCCCGGTTTCACTGCTTTTCAGCTCTCCTGTAGCACATTCAGAACTCAAAGAGAAAGTAGCCGTCGCCTTGGCGGGAAAGGGCGCCGGGGCAGAAAACGTCTGGCCTGAATACGAAGGCTCCTCCGCGGTCATGCAAATGCCCGAAAAAGGAGGCTATTTCGCTTACCGGCTTGAAGACGAATCCCTCAAACCATTCAGTAAATACCGAATCAATGCCAAAGCCAAAAGCCTGAAAGACGAATTCGGAAGGCCGCTTGTCAAAGCCATTGACATGCCGTTGGAAACCGGCCATTTGCTGCCACAGTTGAGCCTCTACAAGAACATGTCTGTCCTGGAGAAGGGGCTTGATACCGAATTGCCGGTTTTTGCAAGCAATATCGACGGGATCGATCTCAAATACCAGACATTTACGGCCGCTGGAAAGTCTCCCGAAAAACTGGCGTCGCTTCCCGGCCCCAGGGTTCGCGACGTCACGGCTGCAATACCGCTGGGGATACGAAAGCTGATTCCCGCTGAGTCGGGGGTCTTAACGGGGACCGTTTCGCCACGCCCTCCGATTCATCGAAAGGACAACGAGCAGGAGCCCGACTGGTTTTTTGCGCAGGTAACCCCCTTTCATGTTCATGTAAAAATGGGACACTTCAACACAATGGTCTGGATTACCGATCTTCAAACCGGCGAGCCGGTCCAGGGGGTCAGTGTGGAGGTGCGGAAAGATTCGTATAAAGAGTTCGAAACTCAACCGGAAACTCTTTCAACGGCGGAGACCGATTCGAACGGCATCGCTGAACTCGCCGGGACCTCGAAAATCGATCCCGCGCTAAAACTCGCTGAGGGTTATGAGAGCGACAGTGCTCAAAGTTTCCTGGTGCTGTGCCGCAAAGGAAACGATATGGCGCTGGTCCCGCTGATGTATCACTTCCGGGTCGACTCGGAGGGGGCGAACTATCAGTACATTCCCTCATGGATGCGCTCGCTGCACGGACACATTAAAGCCTGGGGCGCCACAGCGCAGGGTATCTACAAGGTAGGGGACACGGTTCAGTACAAAATCTACGTCAGGGACCAGCAAAACCGGCACTTTATCGAGCCTCCTGCGGCCTCCTACAACCTGAAAGTCGTGGACCCTTCCTCAAGGGTTATCTTTCAGCGGGATGACATTAAACTTTCAGAATTCGGCGCCATGGACGGCGAGTTTTTGATTCCTAAAAACGGTGCGGTCGGATACTACAGTTTTCAGCTTGAATCCAGTTTTGCCAAACTGAACCTGGAACCGCTTCAAGTGCTTGTGAGCGACTTTACGCCATCGCCCTTTCAGGTTACCACCGACCTCAACGGGAAGATTTTTGGCACGGGAGAGCCGGTTACCGTCTCGACGCAGGCCAAACTCCATGCCGGCGGGCCCTATGGAGGCGCGGACCTGGGAATTACGGCTTCCGTGGAAGCCCATGATTTTAAGCCCGATAATCCTCTTGCCCGTGATTTCCAGTTCGACGTTGCCGAAAAAGCCGAAAAAGAAGAGGACGGCAAAACCAGGCCCGAAGTTCAAACCGTTTTCCAGACAAAAGGCAAACTGGATAATAACGGCAATTTCGAGACTCAGTTTACCCTTGCTGAACTGCCGGTTTACTACGGGCAACTCACCGTGGAGAGTTCGGTTAGGGACGAACGGGGCAAATCGGTGGCAAGCCGCACGACAGCAGCCTGCTTCGGGCGTGACCGTTTTGTCGGACTGAATCAGCAGGATTGGGTCCTCGAGGAAGGAAAACCCGCCAGTACCGCCTTCATTGTAACGGATCAGACGGGAAAAGCCGTCCCGGGCTCACAGGTTCGAATCGACATTGAGAAACTGCAGACCAAAGCCGCTCGAGTCAAGGGGGCGGGAGACGCTTACCCGACGCAATACGAGGAGGAGTGGACGCCGGTTGAAACCCTGACCCTTACATCGGGTGTTGATCCGCAAGGCTTCGAATTTACTCCGAAGACATCCGGAACAGTAAGAATAGTGGCCAGTGTTTCAGACTCGATGGGCCGCCTCCACAAAACTGCAATGCGCCGCTGGGTTTCGGGGAAAAGTCACGTCCTCTGGAAGTCGCAAGAAGGAAACCTGCTGAATATCTATCCTGATAAGCAAGAATACCGCGTGGGCGATACGGCGCGGGTGTTCGTACAAAACCCGTTCCCGGGCGCAAAGGCCCTGGTGACCGTGGAGCGTTACGGGGTGCTGGATCACTGGGTGAAAACCCTGGAGAACAGCGCGGAATTGATCGAAATTCCGGTTCTGCCCGATTACCTGCCCGGATTTTACATCTCCGTTATAGTGATGTCCCCAAGAGTCGAAAAGCCTCTTGGCCCTGGAGGCGAAGACCTCGGCAAACCGGTCTTTCGCATAGGTTACGCGAAGCTCGAGGTCAAGGACCAGTTCAAAGAGATCGAAATACAATGCAAAAGCGACAAGGAAGCCTATAAACCGCGCGAGACGGTAAAACTCCAGTTCGATGCCCGCCCGAGAAATCTTTCTCCCGGCGAGCCGGTCCCACCCATAGAACTTGCGGTCGCCGTGCTCGATGAGTCGGTTTTCGACCTTCTGCGGCAGAAAAGAGGCGCTTTCGATCCATACGAGGGTTTTTATAAGCTGGAGGACCTGGACCTCGTCAATTACAACCTGATCATGCAATTAGTGGGTAGGGAGAAGCTGGAGAAAAAGGGAGGGTTTCCTGCCGCTGCTGCCGGGTTCGATCTCGGGATGCGCTCGCTCTTCAAGTTCGTAAGCTACTGGAACCCGTCCATTCGTGTCGATGCGGAAGGTAAGGCGAGTGTCGAATTTGAGGTGCCGGATAATCTGACGGGATGGCGGGTGCTGGCAATGGCAGTATCTCCGGATGACCGCATGGGTTTGGGAGATTCGACCTTCAAGGTGAATCAGCTAACGGAAATCAGGCCCGTGCTCCCCAATCAGGTCCTCGAGGGAGACAGTTTTGCAGCCGGATTTTCAGTAATGAACCGCACGGGTGAAAGCCGAAATATCGAAGTGAAAATTACGGCCGAGGGGCAGGTTGCACCGGGTCAATCCGGCTGGCCGAAAGACGTTTCTGCTACGATTACTCAAACAATTGCCGCTGAGCCGTATAAGCGCTATACGGTCCGGCTGCCGCTTGAGGCCACCGGTATGGGTGAAATAGTGTTCACCGTGCAGGCCGGCGACGCTCTGGACCGGGACGGCTTGAGGCACACTCTGAAAGTTCTCCCGCGCCTTGACCGAAACGTGGCGGCCGCCTACGGGACTATCCTCGAAGGCGAGGCCTCCCAAGGAATTGAATTCCCACAGAACATGCGTCCGGACTCCAGCCTGCTGAGCATAGGCCTGTCGCCCTCCATCCTGGGGGGGCTGGAGGGACCCTTCGATTTCATGAAAGTCTATCCCTATGAATGCTGGGAGCAGAAAATAAGCCGGGCGGCCATTGCAGCCGCCGCCGCCGGCCTTGCGCCCTATTTTTCGAATTCCTTCTCATGGCAGAACGCACCGGAGGAGGCGGACAAGATACTTGCAACTGCCTCGGAGTTTCAGGCCCCCAACGGCGGAATGGCTTTCTACCAGCCCCGTGACGACTATGTAAGTCCCTTTCTCAGCGCTTTTACGGCCAAGGCTTTCAACTGGCTAAGGGAGTCGGGTCACGCGCCGCCCGTTCCGGTAGAGGAAAAACTCACAAAGTATCTTCTCGATCTTCTGAAGCGCGACGAACCGGAAGACGCCGGTTCCAGGAGTGTTCTTTCCAACGTAAGGGCGCTTGCCTTGTCCGCCTTGGCCGATAACGGTAAAATCTCACGCGCCGACCTCGAACGACATTACATGCGTTTGCAGGAGATGAATCTTTTCGGTAAGGCCATGTTTCTGGAAGCCCTCGCTAAAGTGCCCGATACCCTGGATATGAGAAAGGAAGTGGTAAAAAGCATTCTGGCCCACTCCGACCAGAGTAGCGGAACAATCAGGTTCAGCGAGCAACCGGACTCGGCGCTGAGCTCCATCCTGTCTTCGCCGGTCAGAGACGATTCAGCAATTCTTATGGCTTTTCTATCTTACAGGGCAACATCGCCCCCCTCTCCTGAAGGGGGACCCTTACCATCCTCCTCAACTAAAGGGGAACCATCTTCACCCCCCTTTTCTAAAGGGGGGCAGGGGGGATTTGAAGACCCCCTCGGCGATATCCCTTTGAAACTCATGGCGACGATAGCATCGAGCAGAAGGGGCCAGGATCACTGGGCCTCAACCCAGGAGAACCTTTTCGCGGCGATGGCGGCCGTTCGTTACAGCAAGGTATTCGAAAGGCAAAAGCCGCAGTTGAGCTTTCAAGCGCTGCTCGATTCTCAACCAATCGGCCATGGCAACTTCGAGAGCTCTGCGGACAAGCCCCTGAAATTCGATTATCGGATAAAGGATTCGGATCGCGGGCGAAAAACGGCTGTGACGGTGCGCAAGGAAGGGGAGGGCAGGCTATACTACGATACGATGCTTTCCTATGAACCGGCTCAGGTGAGTGGTGATTCAATCAACGCAGGGATTGAAATTCACAGGGAATACAGCGTCGAACGCGACGGGAAATGGGTCCTTGCTCAAAATCCGCTCCAAGTCAGGACAGGCGACCTGGTAAGAGTCGACCTGTTCGTGTCTTTGCCTTCCGAGCGCTACTTCGTCGTTGTGGAAGACCCTGTGCCGGCCGGCTTGGAACCGGTAAACAGGGAACTTGCGACTTCCTCGGAGGTTGACGCGCAAAAAGGCGAATCTGCGTTCGCGCCGGAATCGCTACGCAGCCGCTACACAGACTGGAGGAGCTTCGGGGTATCCCGCTGGAGCTTCTACCACAAGGAATTGCGGCATGACTCCGCCCGGTTTTATTCAGAGCGGCTCGGCGCCGGGCATTATTATCTTTCGTACACGGCTCAGGCGATAGCTCCCGGCGAATTCACCGCGCTGCCGGCTCGAGCCGAAGAAATGTATGAGCCCGACGTTTACGGCAAGAGTTCGGCTGGTGTGCTGAAGGTAGAACTCGCCGAGTGAACGGGAAAAGATCCACCGCAGCATTTCATGTCCCTGCTTCGAAAAGGTCTACCCGGGACTCCCGCTTTCGTCATTCCGGCGGCGCTTTTGGGCCGGAATCCAGCGCCGCCGCCACGTCATTGACGCGGTTCGAACGAGGATGAAACTTTGAAGTTTCATAAAAGTGTTTTTTCGTATCAGCTTTTCACGCCGCTTCAGGGGCACCCTGAAACCACGAAAAGAACCGTAGGGTGGGCTAAGCGGAGCGCAGCCCACCAAGTCTTTTCGAAACAGTTGCTCACGTCCCTCTCGGGACACCCCAAACCAAGAAAAGGGGCGGGATCTCCCACTTTCGTCATTCCGGCGGCGCTTTTGGGCCGGAATCCTGTGTTTGGTGGGGTAGAGGAGAACCGTAGGGTGGGCAAAAGGCCTGATCAAACTCAATCTCGACGCTTCGCGAGATGAAGCGCAGCCCGCCACGTCCTCTAAGGCAGTGTCGCTATTCTCGAGTTTGAGGCGATACTCGAACGCCATGCCGGGTTCCCGGATCAAGTGAAAAAGGATTGGAATCCCAACACCAGGGCAAAAATCCCTTGTTTCTCCCGCAGAGAACCGTTTTTCAGCACCCTGCTCAATCCCTAAGCGTCGAGAATGGCTCCGGAATGCCTTCCCGGCTATTTTCTTTCTCTTTTTCACACGAGAGGTTTATAGGGCAGGGCCTTGAGTTTGACGATCGTTTTTACCTGCTCAAACTCCGGGTCTTTATGGACGAGAACGGTCTCTTGCGCAACAGCCGTGGCGACAATCCAACTGTCGCAGACGGAGAGATTGTTCAATGCCTTTATCTCTATGGACTTTTCGAAGATCGTGTCGGTGACGTTTATTCTTTTCAACGGCAGAAGATCGAGGTATTTCGCGAATTCGTCCGATTCCGGCTTGCCTGCGTTTTTCCAAATGCGGTATCTGCCCTCCAGGCAACTCATGAAGGAAATGCAAACGTGGGCGCCTGAACGCAGGAGATCGTCCACAAAATCGGCCCCCTCTTCATCGTTCCAAAGGGTCAGCAGCGCGGAGGTGTCGAGCACGTACGACTCAGATGTCATTGTTTTCTTCATCTTCCTCTTTTTTCTCGGTACGTCTTTCCTCGATCAACCGCTCCGTGGAATATTTTCCTGAACCTCGGCCTCTGAACGCAGCCACCGGATCTTTAGGAAGGGGGACAACCTTTATGTTGCTCCCCTCCACGACCCATTCGACGCTCGATTCGGGCTCTATGTTGAATTTTCTTCTTATTTCGGCTGGTATCGAAACCTGGCCGCGCACCGTCACCTTCGCCTTCATACCAATGTTCTCCTTTCATGCCATTTCTACTTTACATGATGTCAAAGTATAAATCGTGTATGCAACATGTGTCAAGCACAGTCCGCTATGATTGAAATCGCCATGAATTTCAAGAATGGGTTCACCAAGTGACGACACGCAAGCGCTACTCAACGCAGACCCAGAGGGTTGGTCATTGACAGTACAAGGAGAGAAAAGCCTTGTAAGACGGGATTTGCAGAATTAACAGAAACGGCTATTTCTAAGCCATGGGAATCCTGTTGATCTAGTTGGACTTTGGTTTCCTCAGCGTCTCTGCGGTAGATTTTCCGAAGATTCAACGTTCCCGCCACTCGATCAGCCTATTTTTCGCTATCTGTAGGCAACGACCAGGCGAATTTTTGGGCCCCGGCAGCTCGGGCGCAGTCGGGGCAGAGTTCACGCGCGACTTTCATGCCTGCTTGCAAGTCGCTCTTTTCCGTCACGAACTCAAGGCAGCGTTCCGGCACGAAAGGCCCTCCGCAGTTCGCACAGCGCAGGAGTTCCAACTTGTTCAGAATAGTCCCGCAAAGGCTGAGTTCACGATGGGTTTGAGAATTGCGGATTTCCATGGCTCCGGTCGGGCACGCGATGGCGCAAGCGCCACAGGTTGTGCAGCGCCCGGCGGGGCGCAAATAGTCTGAGATCATCCACTTACCGGGAGCGATTTCAACGGATGAGAGCGCTTCGATTTTCATCTCTTCACGGCAAACAATGCCGCATGCTCCGCACCGGATGCAAACGTCACACCTGAGGCAGCGGCCCGCCTCCCTTACAGCCTCATCTTCCGAGTACCCCAGTTCAACCTGCTCGAAGTTTTTCCTGCGAACGTCGGTTTCCGTGCAGCCGTTGGGCACGCGGCGAGCGGCAATTTTCTCCCCGGCCTGAACATAAAGGAACTTTTCGCGCCTTCTTTTGTGATTTAAAAAGCGTGCAGCAACCCCCTGTTTGCCGCTCAGATAATGACCTATATCCATCGCGGCCTGTTTTCCCGCCGCAATTGCCTGTACCACAGTCGCCGGGCCGGTGACCGCATCGCCCCCGGCAAAAACATCAGGCACAAGCGTCTGCGTAGGACTTTTGGCCGCAATACAATCCGGCATGGGAGGCTTTGCGGATGAAATACGGCTATACCCCGAAAGCGAACAAAGCCATGAGTCGTTGCCTTTTCCCAAAAAAGGGCTGAGTTCCGGCTGCTGGCCAATGGCTGCAATGATTGCATCCGCTTCGATCCTGAAGTTGCTGCCGTCGACTGGAATGGGCCTCCTGCGGCCGCTTTGGTCGGGCTCTCCGAGTTCGGCCCTGAGACATTCGAGACCCGCCACCCGTCCACCGTCTCCGCAAACCCGTATCGGGACGGTGAGGAAGTGGAAACATACGCCCTCTTCGATCGCTTCATGAACTTCCTGCGGATTTGCGGGCATTTGTTCCCTGGCTCTTCTGTATGCCAGGTGGACTTCGCCGCTCCCAAGCCGCACGCAGGTGCGAGCGGCATCCATGGCCGAATTGCCGCCCCCGATCACAACCACCCTGTCTCCCGGCTTTCCCCTTGTTCCCGAGTTGACCTCCCTCAGGAAAGTGATCGCTTCATAGACCGGAGCGAAATCCTTTTCGCCTTCGATTCCCAGCCGATATCCGCTGTGCGCGCCGATCCCGAAGAAAAAGGCGCGGAAACCGGCTTTGCGCAAATCATCGAGCGTCAAATCATTGCCGACGCTCACTTCCGTTCTGATTTCGACGCCCATGGATCGAATATTTTCTATTTCCTTTGCTACGACGGCGCGCGGCAGGCGATATTCGGGAATCCCATAGACAAGGAGGCCACCCGGTTTGGGAAGAGCCTCGAAAATAGTGACCGGATAGCCGGAAATCGCAAGGTAGCAGGCACAGGAAAGTCCGGCCGGACCCGACCCGATCACCGCTACTTTGGTTCCATTTTTTTCAGTGCCTGCTTTGCGGAACGCGAAAGCCGAATCCTTTTGCGCCTGCTCGGCGACAAAAGCTTTGAGGGCCCGGATGTTAAGGGCATCGTCCAGTTTTGCCCGCACACAGGCCGTCTCGCACGGGTGAGGACAAATCAGGCCGCAGACCCATGGAAAAGGGTTGTCCTGCCGGATCAGTTCGAGCGCTTCGCCGTAACGGCCCTGCGAAGTCAGCGCCAGATATCCCGGAATGTCGATACCCGCCGGGCAGGCATTCTGGCACGGGGCAGGAATAAGCCTTTCACAGACCCTCGCCGGGCAGTTCCGTGCGAATATGTGTGCTTCGTACTCCGGCCGAAAGAATTGGAGCGAGGAAAGAAGCAGGCCAAGAATACCTGATACCGGAGGACAGTGCTCCGGGGTGACAAGGTCTTCCGCCAGTTCCGATAGAACATCGACGGCATCTTCACCGCTTTGACCGTCGATGATCGATGAAAGGAGCGACTCGATACGCACCAGACCGGCAAGGCAGTTCCCGCACACTCCGGCTACCCCCGAGATCGTTTGCGCCAGGGCGTCTCTTACCTCGGAGACGATGCAGCAACCGGTCCCGAGATATTTGATTCCAGGCTCGGGCAGGTTCTCGGAAAAAACCCCGATTTGACCGATATCCGGAGCGGAAGGAGAACTTATCGTTCCGAATGGCGGGTTCGTCCAGACAGCCTTGATGTCACCCGAATTTGTTTTTACTGTCCCTGTTTTCCTCATTTTTGTCCCGGAACCGATTCTGTTTCAGCCAGTACCTTTGCAAAGGACTCCCTTCTCATGCGGGTGGATTCGGCAGGCGAAACCCACTTGAGCGCGGCCGTGGTGCAACCTCCAACGCAGGCGGGCTCGAGGCCCCTGTCAATTCTATCTTTGCAGTAGTCGCATTTGAGGGCTTTTCCCGTCTCAGGGTTCCATTGGGGAGCACCCCAGGGGCAGGCGGTGATGCAGGCCTTACAGCCGACACAAAGAGAGGATTCGATAAACACGACACCGTCATTTGCCCGCTTCTGCATCGCGCCTGTAGGGCACGCCGGCACACACCAGGGTGTTTCGCAATGAAAGCAGGGCATGAAAACAAAATTGACCCTGGGAATGCCTCCGCTGACCTTGGGGCCGACCCGAACGATTTTGCAAAACGACGGCCCGACGGGCAGGTCTCTTTCGGTTTTGCAGTGAACTTCACAGGCACGGCATCCGATGCACCTTTTCTGGTCCTGGTATATGTAGTAGCTGCTCATGAGATTCAGACTCCCATCTGATCGCGTTAAGCCTTCTTGATGCGGACAAAACAATCTGCAACCGGACAGTTCCCGCCGACGGACACCTTGAGCAAACCCTTCATGAGAGTGTTATCTCTCATGCCTTTTTTGTATGCCCTCGTCTGGAGGGGGATCTCCCGGCCGTAGCCATGAAGCGTGTATACGACCTCCGGGTGAATATAATCGCTTGTCGCGGCTCTCGCGGTCTGGATAACTCCATCACACGATACTTCCACAAGGTCGCCGTCCTCGATTCCGAGTTGTCCGGCCTCGCCGCTGTTTATCCACATTTTGTTTTCGGACTGAATCTCGTTGAGATAAATATTATTGAGAGTGGTTCCCTGTGTATGGGTTGCTATCTTGCCCGTTATCAATCTGTAATGGCCATCGGGAGGAGGCTTCGGGGTCTCGTAAGGAGGAAACGAAGGAATGCCGTTTTTTTCCAGCATGCTGCTGAGAAATTCGAGCTTCTTCGAGGGCGTCTTGAAACCTTCAGCCAATCCGGTTTTCCTGTCGAAGAGAATCGGCTTCGAGGTCAGCTCAATGAAGCCTTTTTCATCGAAATCCGACAACTTGAAACCCATATCCTGAAGCTGCCAGGCGATTAATTCCTCGACCGAGTCATAAGGAAAATACTGTCCGACACCCATCCGCTCCGCAAGCTGTTTGACGATCCACCATTTGGGCTTGCTGTCATATTTGGGTTCAACTGCCTGACGCCGGATCCAGAGCGCCGGTTTGGGCCCTCCCTTAACTATTACGGGATCGGTTCTTTCGAGGTACATGGACTCAGGCAGTATCACGTCGGAAACCCAAGCGGTGTGGCTGTAGTTTATGTCGACCGAAACGAGAAGGTCGAGCTTCATGAGACCCTCTTTAAACGCTTCGGGATCAGGAAAAGCGGAGAGTGGATCAAATCTGTAGCAGATGAAAGCTTTTACCGGATAAGGATCCTCGTTCAATATCGCATAAGGAAGCATCTGGCCGAGGCCATAGTCAGGAGAAAGGTGCTTGTGCTTCCATCCGATTCCGTCGAATCGCCTTTTATTAACATCGGGGGGCAGTTGCACGAACTTACGTAAGGGCTTGAAACCGCAGTGCGTCTCATTCTTATTGAAAAGGAGACCTCCCGGCGCCTCATAAGCCCCTAACAGGCCGTAGAGGATGTAAATAGAACGGCGCATGTAATAATCATGTTCATGCCTCGCCGTCATCCAGCCCTGGTGCAGGATAACCGCTGGTTTTGCATCAGCCAGTTCGCGCGCTGTCGAGAGTATCTCTCTTGCAGGAATGCCCGTTTCTTTTTCCGCCCACTCCGGAGTGTAGGGCTCGATAAATGCTATCAGCTCCCGCATCCCCACAACCCATGTATTTACGAATTCCTCGTCGTAGAGTTTTTCCCGAACGATTACATTGATAAGGGCAAGGCTTAAAGCATAGTCGGTCCCCGGCCGAAGTATGAAGAAGCGGTCGGCTTTCGCAGCCGTGTAATTCCAGCGGACGTCGGTATAGGTGAACTTCATACCCCTTTCGAGGGCATCTATGAAGTCTTTTGCTTCCTGCGTGCCGATGGACTCGAGTATATTTCGCGAGCAAAGAATGGTGTATTTGCAGTTCTTATAGTCGTAGGTTACCGTGTTTCGCCTCTGCCCGGCCATCCCGTTGTGGGCGTTGTGGACGCTGTTGGAACAGGTTGCGTGCTGATTGAAATAGTTTGGAGATCCAAGCGCCTTAATGAAGGCTTTATGTAAATCATTAAAAGGACCGCCCCTGTCGCCAAGAACCACACTCTCCCCGCCATATTTTTGAATCACTGCTTTCAGCCCGTTCGCTACGTAGTCCAGGGCTTCATCCCAGCTCGCCCTTCTCCATTTCCCAGAGCCTCGCTCCCCATCCCTGATCAAAGGGTACCGGACACGCTCCGTATCGGCCTGGGTGGCTTTCTGTGCAGTTCCCCTCGGGCAAAGGTAGCGCCCTCCCAACAGGTGAGGGTTACCCCAAATATGCTTTACGGCGCCGTTTTCAACGTCGACCTCGACAGGGCACCGCACACTGCAGGTGGCGCAGACGCTGAAGACTTTTCTTCTGGCGGGATCAGACATACCATCTCCCTCTGGAAGCGTTTCTTCCACATATACAAGAATCATTTGGTCTTGTTCAGTGCCGGTCCATCAGCTATGATATTCGGAATCCAAGGGGCTCAGCCCGCATGAACTTCGGTACCACCCTCAAAAGGGCCGTGCTCAAACCCGCAGATCCCGTTGCAATTAGTGATACGCTTTTTTGCTCTTAAACGTAGAGTTTCATCATAAACCAATGGTCAACTCGGGGGAAGTTATGAGTAAAAAATTTGCGATTTCAACCGGGGCGGTCCTGGCCGCCTCGTTGTTTATAATTCTCCAGGGCAGCTTATTTGCGGTTGAACCTGGAAGCCAACCTGTCGTGTTGTCTCAAGAAGACTCCGCGCAAGCGGTTCCGAATCGGAATACGGCAGAGGCTGTGCCCTCCGTTCAGATCAGGATAGACAAGACCTCTGTTGACAATCACGGAACGGTCAATTTGAGCGGGACTGCCCTCCCGGGAAAACCAGTTTACGTGGAGGTATGGACTGACGAAAAAGTTCGGGCATCCCGTTTCGATTCAGATCCGGACAAAAAGACCGGCAAAAGGCCATACATTCTCTATATGACGGAACAAATGCCGGCCTACTACAAAATCCTGACTCCGCCGGATAAGCAGAACGTGCTTGCAGGGTTGAAGGCGCAGGGAAAAAGCTGGAGCTACTCGCAGGCACTCAAAGATTTCGGGGCGGAGCGTGCTTTCGGGGCGCCGGCGGCAGGTGCGATCCGCAGGTATCAGGCAAGCCTGCTCGGCAGCGTGCTTGGGTCGCGCGGGGAGTTGCTTCCCTCAATGAGTCCGCAGGAGAATTCAAACCGGGCAATGCAGCTTGTGAAAGCCAGGTTCAGGTCACCCGGCGTGCTTTTCGTCCCTAACATCGAAATAGAAAAGGATGGATCCTTCAGCGCAAAAATAATTGTACCCGAAGGCGCTCCAAGGGGGAAATACAATGTACGGGCGGTTGTCGACGCCGATATGGCAAGCGAAGTGGCGTCATTCGAAAACAAGATAGCCTTTCCGCACGTTTATCTTACTAACGCCGGGACCACCATCAATCTTTTCTATCCCTTTTTGCTTTCCCTCGCCGTTTCGATATTCGGCGTATTGATGGGAGCAGGCGGGGGATTTATCCTGAACCCGCTGCTGGTTTCCCTGTGGCCTCTTCCGCACACTGTCGTCGCCGGTACTGTCATGCCGACGATCCTTTTCTCACAGGGCAGCGGCATTGTGAACTATTCCAGGATAAAATTCATAAACTGGAAGCTGGGTATTTTCATCGGCATCGCGATGCTTTTTGGCGGATTTATCGGCCCTAAGCTCACCGAACTGGTCACTGTCGAACAGTATAAATTCGTCTTTGGATGGATACTGGTTGTTTTGTCGGGGCTGATGCTATGGCAGACCACTCCGGGGTACCTTGCCAAAAACAGCAGGGAGCAGGCGATTTTGAAAGAATACCGCAAGAAGGCCGAGGAGGCCGCGGGCGCAGCTCCTAAGGCCGCATGATTGCCAAGGAAATCCTTTCATAAGGAGATTGATATGGAAGTTGCATTCTGGGGCCAGAAATTTAAAGTGAATTTGATTTTAGGGTGTGCCGGCGGGTTTATGATCGCGGTGGTTTCGTCAATGTTCGGGTTCGGCGGAGGACCATTCATGGTTCCGCTCATGACCGTAGGACTGGGGCTCCCGATGTTCGTTGTCGTCGGTAGCTCCCTTCTCGCGATCTTCTTCAACACCGTTATGGGGACCATACGCCACTATCAGTTTGGGAATTTCGACCTGATATTCTTCCTGATTATGTTCCCCGGGGCGATTTTGGGCGGCTACATAGGCCCTCAGATTGCAAAAAGGTTGAGCCCTCTGGTGGTAAAAAGGATAGCTGCAATTGGCCTGCTTATCCTTGCTCTGAATCTTCTCGGTTTTTTCTGAAGAAACCGGGGGGCAGGAAGAACAGCACAAGGATTTTGACAGGATTGAAAAATCTCCAATTAAGGGATTGTGAAGCGGGAAGCGTTTTGCTTCCTGCTCCACGTTGCCTGTGAATCCTGCTAAAGGTCTTTTTGTCTCTACATGACCTGTCCTCTCAGACGAGCTTCTTATATTCCGGTTTGTATACCTGGCGGCGAACGAACGCTTCGACGTCGGACGGACGGTCGACTCGCGCCAGCCCGCTGTCAAATACAAGCTTGGCGACTCGTACCGCAGTCTTGATCTCGGTTTCGAGAATGTTCGCCTGCAAAGGGTATATGAGCCCCTGCTTCATCAATGCCTCGGGCACTTGATCTGCTACTGCTGCTGCGGCCTCGATGAACATCTCGTCGGTAACGCGCTTGGCCTGCGTAGCATAGACGGCCAGGCCAATTGCCGGGAAAATGTAGAAGTTGTTCGCTTGCCCCGGCAGGAAGGTCTTGCGATTGAGATGGACCGGGGGGAACTGAACCCCGGCAGCATAGATAGCCCTTCCCTTCGACCACGTGTACGCTTGCTCGGGTGTGCACTCCGCATGCTCGGTCGGGTTCGACAATGCCATGATCACAGGGCGTTTGTTGATCATCGCCATTGCCTCAACAACGCGTTTAGTGAAGGCCCCGCCGACCGTGCTGACACCGATGATCGTCGTCGGCTTGATGCTTTGAATCGCAGCGGCGAAGTCTTTGGTGGGCGCGTGCTGATGAGCGTAAGGGAACTGGAAGTCCGCGAGATCCGAACGGGTCGATTCTAACAGGCCGTTTATGTCGAACATGTGCACCCGCGACCGGGCGTCCTTGATCGCCATGCCTTGGGAGACAAGAGCGGAACACAGCAGGTTGGCTAGACCGATAGCGGCCGAACCGGCGCCCAGGAACAGATAATTCTCGTCCTTCAGTTGCGTGCCCTTGAGCCTGGCTGCGTTGATCATGCCCGCAAGCGTTATGCCGGCCGTACCCTGCACATCGTCGTTATAGACACTGTAATCGTTTCGGTAGCGTTCAAGCAGATGGACGGCATCTGCGCCAGTCCAGTCCTCGAAGTGAATGCAGCACTTGGGAAACACCTTCTGCACTGCCTCGACAAACTCGTCCACGAAGGAATAGAGATCTTCAGTGGATGGACGAGTCCGGCGCAGACCCAAATACAGCGGATCGTTCAGATACTGCTCGTTGTTGGTGCCCGCGTCCAGATACATGGGCATCAGTCCTTCGGGGGGCACTCCCGCCGCAGCGGTGTAGAGTTGAAGCTTGCCGATAGGAATTCCCATGCCGTTGGCGCCGAGGTCCCCCAAGCCAAGAATGCGTCCCCCATCCGTTACACAGATGAATCTCACATCTTTGACGGGCCAGTTACGGAGCACTTCCTTCACGTGTCCCCGGCGAGTGATAGGCAAATACATGCCCCTAGGACCGCGGAAGATGTGCCCGAACTTGAGACAGGCTTCCCCAATCGTGGGGTCATAGACGATGGGAAGAAATCGCGCCGGGTCGGACATGATCGTACGGTAGAAAAGGGTTTCGTTGTGGTCGAGCAAATTGACGAGGTAGATGTAGCGATCGAGGTCGGTGTTTTTGTGGCCGAGTTGCTGCATAACCCGGCGGAGCTGGAGGTCCTTCGGCTCCGTCACATCGGGAACCAGCCCAACCAGCCCCAGCGCCTGGCGCTCGGCATCGGTGAAGCCGGTGGACTTATTAAGCGCCGGATCGTACAGGAGATCGATCC
>CAWGGE010000003.1:0-83810 GCA_963822045.1 uncultured delta proteobacterium
GAGGCGTATGCCGGAAACAGAGGTTCTATTTTTTGCAGAAGAAGATGGGAGTTGCCCGCTCTTGGACTGGCTCGATCTATTGCCGTCCAAGGTTCAAGTTAAGTGTACAGTCCGAGTTGAGCGGCTGAGCAAATGTGGACACGAATTGAGACGCCCGGAGGCCGACTTGCTCCGTGATGGCATCTATGAATTGCGGTTTGCTTTTCGGGGTGCGCAATACAGAATGCTTTACTTTTTTATGGGCGGGCAGGCAATTATTTCGCACGGTTGTTCCAAGGAGGACAAAGTACCACCTGGAGAGATCGATCTTGGGAGTGGATCGAAAAAACCGGTTTGCTAAGAATCCTCTTAAATATACGTGGAGGGAAAAAGAATGAAAGAAAGCACCCGGAAAAATAGTGCGGTCGAGATCCTTCATAAAGCGCTACATTGGTGATGATGAGATTCGGAAAGGCTTCACTCCAGGCCGAACGCATTAATGCTGACGTAGCCCAGATGATTTATGAAATCAGGAAGGAAGCCGGATTATCACAAAAAGCTTTAGCGGATTTAGTTGATACTACTCAATCTGTTATCAGTCGCCTGGAGGATGCTGATTATGAGGGACATTCCTTGTCGATGTTATCTCGTATAGCCAAAGCACTCGGTAGGAACATTAATATTACAATGCTAGCCAACAAAGATCTGAACCAAACCTTCTCTGATGCCGAGCGGAACACGATACGATTTGCTTTTCGCGAGGTTATAAAGGGACTGCGGCTCAAAAAAGGATTAACTATAGACCAGTTCGCAAGAAAGGTGCAAATCGACAAGGAAGAAGTCCTGGCAATGGAGAGAGATCCAAATCATCTCCCATCTCCTCTTGCTCTCTTTAAATTGAGCAATTTTTATAAAATTCCTCACAATAAACTGGCGGTACTCGCCGGCGCTATTAAGACTATCCCTGCCGGCTTCAAAGAAGAAGCTTCAAGATTTGCAGCTCAATCTGAGTCATTTTCAAAGTTGACAGAAGAGGAAAAACGAACCCTTGATAAATTCGTTGCCTTTTTGCGTGAGGAAAGTAAATGATAGATCGATCTACGACCGTAGAGATCGATAGAATCACATCAAAAATTCTCAAGGAGGCTGGAATGAAGCAGCCTCCATTTCTCATTGAGGATCTCCTTGCGCATCTTGAATTGCACAGAGGTTTTTACGATCTGACAAATCCCTCGGTAATTCAGCGAGCTTGGCACAAAATCCAAGTAAGAGGCCAAAAAATCGCCAGTATTTCAAGTATCTCAAGTATTTTAGAAAAGATCAGGCTGTGTGCATTATGGTTTCCCGATGAACAGCGGATACTTATCGATGAGTCACTTCCTGCGCCCAAGAAAGATTGGGCCTCATACCACGATACCACTCATACAGTGTTGCCTTGGCATAAACCACTCTTCCTAGGGGACACGGCGCAGACCCTGGACCATGATTTTCAGGAAATGCTCGAGGGTGAGGCACATTATGGTGCATCAGCATTTATGTTTGGCGGAGAGGTTTTCACCAGAGAAGCTTTGGACACACCACCGGGATGGGACAGCATCGAGCTTCTAAAGAAAAGATATAAGAAATCGTTTGTCACTACACTGCGCCGATTTGTTGAGTTTAGTCATCAGCTTCCAATGGCAATGGTTGTAAGCACCGCAAAATGGGATATTAAACCGCCCGAGCAAGAGCACAGGGTTCGGCGTTTTGTCGGATCTAAATTGTTCAAACAGCAGTTTTCTTGCGTTACTCCCGATTGGGTGATCGGACAAATCGATAAAAATACCCGCAAGCGAAAAGGTGGGCCAGTCGGGGATTTCGGGTTAACAATCGAGGATGTTAACGGAGATCTTCATCAGTTCCGGGCCGAGTCGTTCTACAATACTCACTATATCATTACGTTACTGGTTTCCCAAAGCAAGCCAAGATTAGTGACAAAGCCGAATTTTGGAATTCGCATCTTTCCAAAGCTATTTGGGAATTAATTGGACATAACACAAAAGGAGCAGACAAATCCCGAACCTGGAAGGACTTTGGACGGTTTATTTTGAATCAAATATTCAAATGTTCGGTACCGCCGTATTATGAATTCGAATTCATCGGCTGGACCGGCGGGGACAGCCGGATGATTCGAGGCCAATTTCATTTCACAGGAGAGAACGCGTCATGGCAGAAGAGAAGAAAATGGTCACAATCATCGTGGAAGGGACTCCGCACGAATGGCCAAAGGAGGAGATTAGCTATGCGGAGGTAGTAACTCTTGAAGTGCCAAACTATGCGCAGCATCCCGAAATCACGTACTCCGTGAAATACAAGAACGGGCACGGCAATAAGCCTGAGGGGACCCTGTCGCCCGGCGGCTCTGTAAAAGTCAAGGAGGGCATGATATTCAGTGTTTCAGAAACTGGTCAGTCATAACGATGATATACGGCGTCTGGTCGAGAAGGGCTACGCCGTTGCTTTTGACAGCGGCTACCTAGTCGTACGTGACATTCCTTATCTGGACAATCTGAGGCAATTGCAAATAGGGGCCATTGTCACAAAGCTCGTTTTTGTCGATAAGGAGAGGGTCGCCCAGGACGACCACCAGATTTTCTTCGCTGGTTCCATCCCTCACAATCTTGGTGGAACGCCAATCCCCAATCTCGCCGGTGGACCTACTCAGCTTGCGTTGAGTGAGGCCAGCAAGGATGTGCTCGTTCAGCGCTCGTTTTCCAACAAGCCTCGGGCTTCCGGAAAATTTGCGGATTTCTTTGAAAAAATCGAAAGTTATGTGGGCATAATATCAGGACCCGCGATGGAATTGCACGACGTCAACCCTTACACTTTCTGCGTGAAAGAAACGGTGCCCGACTCCGTATTTAAATTTCACGATACGCTCACCAGCAGAGCAGAAATCACTGATCTTTCCGCCAAGTTCGCGAACGATGTTGTTGCTGTGATCGGCGTCGGTGGTACAGGCGCATACGTGCTAGATTTTCTTGTGAAGACACCCGTCCTCGAAATCCGGGCGTTCGACCTCGATGTGTTCCACGTACACAACGCCTTTCGATCTCCAGGCAGGCTTGAGGAGACCGAACTCGGCAAAACGAAAGCGGAGATTTATTCTACCCGTTACGAGAACTTCCGGAAGGGGATCTCCGTAGAGCGACGGTTTATCGACTCTTCGTGCAGTGATATACTTGACGGTGTGACTTTCGCGTTCGTGTGCGTTGACAAGGGCTCATCACGCGCCGGAATTTTCGATCTACTCATTTCGAAGGGCATCCCCTTCATTGATGTAGGCATGGGCCTCAATCGAAAAAAGGGGCTATTGAACGGAATGTTGCGCGCAACCTATTACTCTGCCGAGCATGGCCAGACGGTGCGCGGGAAGGAGCTTGCCGAGCTCAAGGACAATTCGAACGATTTATATCGGACCAATATACAGATAAGCGAGCTTAACGCCCTTAACGCCTGTCTGGCCGTCATCAGGTTTAAACAGCTTCGGGGCTTTTACTTTGAGGAGGTTCCCCATTACCATCTGCTGCTAGAAGTCGGCGATCTCAAGATCGTCGGGGAGTCGGAGCTGCAATGAAGTTTGAGCTTCAACGCGTCCATTATATGCCGAAAGAGCTAAAGCCCGGGATTCTGTATGTTTCAGAGGAATTCGGTGCTGCGGCGCATCTTTGTGCCTGCGGCTGCGGCTCAAAGATCAGGACTCCTCTTGGTCCGACTGATTGGTCTGTTGAGGAGACTGACAGCGGCCCGAGTCTCCGCCCGTCCGTGGGGAACTGGCAGCAAGCATGCCAGTCGCACTATGTAATATATCGGGGCGAAATCAGATGGGCTGACAAGTGGGGGCCGGAGCAAATCGCCGCGGGTCGCCGGCAAGAGGAAGAGCGCCGACGTGTTTACTATGATGATCTTGATCGTTCACGCGGCGGGATCGTGCAAAAGTTCTGGCGTTGGCTGAAGGGCCTATTTAATCGATAATCGGCGCTCCGAGCACCAGGAATCGTCCCCCCATGGCCGAGATAGCCGAGGTCTTTGGTGAAGATCATATAGGATTGCTAACTTCGCTGGAGCCGGCGCCCAGAAAGCCGGGCGCGGCTCAGCTGGCAGTTATGTTGTAGGGAGGCAGCGTGAGTACGTATCCGCAACGAGTAGCTGAAAACATACTGCCGCTTTCTGTAGCCGGTACTTTGCCAGAAGCGTTCAGGGAGTGGTACTTCACCGAAGCCGTCGAGGACCACGAAACGGCTGAGGAAACATGCCAGCTCTGCAATCAGGAAGAGCTTCGATACCACTTCGAGATCAAAAACCGATATACAAACCACCGGTTGTGGGTAGGGTCGAGCTGCATCCTTAAGTTCCAAGTGCAAGTCTTCGAGGCAGGAAATCTTCTCAGTCCAGAGCGTGCGAAGAAAAAGCTTGATGCTTTGCGCCGCCAAATGCGCCTTGATTCCTGCCTCAGGGCGTTACGGGAACTCGCCGCTACGGAAGAAAACAACGAAATTCTGAGTAAGGCCTTAGACTTTTACGCCAAGAACAAGTATTTGACTCCGAAGTTCGCATTCGTCGTGTTTTGGCGTTTGTCGGCAAAAAAAATCGATCACAGTCCGTCGTTTTTCAAGGTGAGTCTTAAGAAGGACACGTACAAGCGGGATCTAGCACAGATGCCGACTGAGCGAGATCATATGTTCTGGTCGGCTCTTTCAAGCAGTCAACGAAAGTTGGCTATCCGCCATGGTCACACTGAGCCGGAAACAACATAACCAGTCGGTGAACCGGACGCCGTTAAGCCGTGTGGCGCTTCGCGGGAACATTCCGGCGGTGTCGGGGACCGTGCATGTTCGAGGTTTCTTAATCTCTCCAATAGGGGTCTGCTCACGAAACGGGAAAAAATCGTACGCGAGGACATCATGCAATTGGATGAGTTAACGTCAATTATTCAGGCCGCTGGCGGGGGATCGGGGCCGCTCGGATATGCCAAGGCCTTGTTGAATAAAATTAACCGCCTTGAAGATGCAGGTGGATACGAGTCGATGTTAGTACAACTTCGATCCGCGAAAGAACAGGGCGATTTCCGTGGCCGTGTACTCGAAGTGAATTTCGCCTACCTCTTCTTTGTGGCAGGCATTGGGCTGCAATACGGCGCAAAACAGGGTATGCGGGGGGATGTCGATTTTTGTTGGTGCGTAAATGGATATCAGGTTTTCATCGAGATGAAGTTGCTTGGTCAGGACAAGAAAAGCAGGGAGGCCATCAAGCAGCAGTTGGAAGATACCGAATTTTACGAGGCCTGCATTTCAGATGACACGGCTGACGTAGCCAGAATTCAGCGTGACATCTTTGAGAAATCTTCAATCAAGAAGTTCAACCCGAAGCCTGAGCCAACATGGATAAACCTAGTGGCGGTGGATGTGTGTGAACTTCAACTCGGTACAGTTGATATCGGAGATTGCCTTCTGGCTACCGGGGGCAATGAAATCACCTCAATATATTGCCACCCCGCATGCTTGCGTCCTGCGGTTGTTGGCGTGTTTGAGCGTGAAAGAAAGGCTCTCAAGCCCGATCAAGTTGAATGGGTAAAACGTTTTCATAAAGTTTTGAGTGCTGGTGAACCGCATCCTAGCGATTATATTCACGGTGTTCTATTCCTTTTCCGTGATCCAGAGGAACGAGCAGCACTAAGCTATCAATTGAACGCCGAAATCGTAGGTAACTCTGGGTTGATCGACGAGGATTGCGCAAAAAGAATTTTTGAACCGTTTTACGAGATTGTCCCCCAACATGGATGACGACTGGAAGCGCGTTACCGCTCTGGAAGTGGACAAGCTCTTGCATTAGAGCCGAGGGGATGAAAATCCCCATTTTTTGGAGCTTTCACGAGATGTGTTTTCGGGATTATCAAGCATCTTGTTGAGCGTCGAAATCGCCCGTATCGCCTGAGACGGCCCGAAACCGGGTCCGGGTGGTGTGCCAGGGTCGGGTTTGAGACGTTATGGAAACTAAAAGAGCAAAAGAGTGGTCAACTCTCAGGGCTAATTTTACCTTTTCGAGGGGTTGGGCAGAAATAGTCATTTACGGCTTGCAGATTCCGCATGGTCGATAACCGGCATCGATGGCTGCCTGTCTCGAAGCGAAATCCACCGTGCAACCGTTGCAGTTGTAGAACCTGCAGCTTGGCTCGTGGAACACTTTGGAGGATTTATTTCCGTGATACAGGACCGTGCGCTGGTTACTGAGGGTCACACCAACACGAGTCTCTGATTTCACGTCGGGAGAGAGATCCAAAGGCGGAGCGGGTGTGACTCCGTCTTCACTAAGGGACAGTGTTTCTTTTGGAAAATCCTTTCCCTCTCTTCCCTTATAGACTTCAGAGTGTCTGGCATGGAGTTTCCAGTTTGAAATGTATTTTTCAGCCAAGCTTTTATCAGAGATTATGAGCAGGTTTTCGGCGTTCTTCTCCTCCGCCGCCCTGGTGAAATTGAAACTTCCCGTGATCACTGTCTCGCCATCGATGACCATGATTTTGTTGTGCGCTATTGCGTGGGCGGCATCAATCCTCGTGGGGATACCGGCGTGAAGAAGGAATACGGCTGCGGAATATTTGTCGGTTCTGTTGCTTTTATCCAGGATTACCTCGACCTTGACTCCATGCTTCTGGGCTTCGACCAGGGCTTGGGCGATTGGGACGGACGTGAAAGAATATGCCTGCACCAGGATGTCGGTTCGAGCTTTTCGAATCTCTTTGACTACCGCTTCGGTGCATCCGCCCTCTGGAGAGAAGAAGACAGACCAAGAGCGGGTATCCGCTGCCTCCAGCTTTAAGGCTGGGCAGGAAATTAGCAAAGAAATAAAAAAAACTATTCCAAAGCAGATGTGCCTCATTTTCGGATGCGCTTGAAATTGTGCCAATATTGATTCCCCTCCCGAATCTGAAGTTTGCCTTCCATTTTGGTGTTGGGCCAGACTATACATTCTTCAAGAAAAAGGAACAAACAGGGGTTCTAAGCCCAAACCCGCGGAATTTTTGAAACGCTGTAAAATTAGCCTTCATCGGCATGTTTGCCTTTGAAAGCCCGTAAAGACATTACCGATGTTGGCCTCGCTGCTGAGATTGGGTGCGCTCTCGTTTTTCAAATTCTATAGTGATCTGTTCGAAGCGCTGCTTTAGCTCGCGCTCCCGTGCATGTTCAAGTTTGCGAACTAATTCGGGCTGTTCTTTGGCGAGGTGGTTGCCGGCGTTTTCTTGCGCTCCGGACTGGTAGAAATCCGAGACCGGGTCCCTTACATACTCCCGCACCCTGTTTAAACGCTGCAGGAGTTGGGCGGATCTACGGATAAGGCGGTCTTGTGCGTCCTGCCATGCGGCAAGACGTTTATTATACTTCCCCTGGGATAATCTCGCCAAAGGACCGGAAGGCGCCTTCGGTTTGGCTTTCTCGTGCTTTCCCATTCGCTCATCATGCCGGACCACCGTGGCCTTGATCTTTTCTTCGGCTCGCGCCGCCTTGGCTTTGATCGGTACAAGGAGCTTGTCGATCTCAGCCTTCCATATGGCTTTTAACGAAGCCAGGTCATCGGGGAGAACTGGAACACCCGTCACATAACTTTCTCGTCTATTTTCGAAAATATCCCGAGGCGGTATTCCCTGAGGAGCTGGTCCATGACCAGAATCTTCTCCCTGGGGGCCTTGGTGCCTCGTTTGCTGCGGATCTCTTGCCAGGTCCTGAGCAACTCTTCGGTCGAGTATCCCTTGTAGCTTTCCGGTAAGTTTTTGTTTTGCATTTTCAGTCCTTGCATTGTTTATGAGGAAAATAATACCTCTTACTTCCGTTCGGGTCAGCCTGTCAGCGAGTTCATTAGAGGGCAGTCCCATATCTTTTTCACGCAATGCGCGTTCCAGAGCGTCTCTCGTTTTCTCGTCCACAAAAAGGCGTGTGTCACCTGCAAGAGCCACTACAGACCTCACCTGAACGCCGTCTCTTTTGAGTGTCCATATGAAATCTCTGACGGACCCTCCAGTCGTAAGAAGATCGTCGGCTATAAGGGCTGTCTTACCGGCGAGTTTGTCTTGAAGTGTGGATTGGTCGACCAGGGCGTAGTCGCGGAAGTGAAAAGGCCTCTGTAGTCTCGGTATGTTCTTCACTTCGCAGGAATGCGAAGCGGCATAAAAAGCTTCTCCCGGGAAGTGTTCGGCGTTGATCTCTTTTGCGAGCATTTCGGCGAATGTGACCGGAATGACGTTGCACCTCGATGTGCTCGGCTGTGAAACAATTGCGATATCGCTTGCGCCGGCAAGAGTTTGTCTTAAAGCTTCGGTTTTCTTGTAGGACCAAAGCCTTTCGACGACCCTTCGGGCCGCCGCGACATCGACGGCCGTTTTCGCCGCCACCCAGTCGGGCGACTGCAAAAACGCTTTGTCTATCTCGACCTTGCCGCTGATATTCTCCTTTGGTAGACCGTTCATTTGCGCAAATCCGAAAGCGCGAACATGAGAACTTCAACGGTCGCCTGGTGAATGTTCGGGGCCTTACTTGCCCTTGAACCCGCCACGTTAAGCGTCCTGATGCGGTTGGAAGTGAGCCACTGCCTGATACGTTCTGCCGCCTCAATGATTGAAAGAGCGCCGAGATCAATATGCAGGCATGGGCGGGAGTGAGTTTTAGCCAGTTTCGCCGTCAAGGCCGAACCGCCCGTCAGCCTGCCGTATGTCAAGATGAGAGTGCCGTTGGACTCAATGATGTTTTTCTCTGTGCGCTTTGGGTAGCTTGAACTCGCCATCTCTTGAAGCTGATATTTATCCGGCAAAGTGCCCGCCTCCGTGAGACGTCCCTTTGGCACCCAGCCGCCATGAGGAATGCCCAGAGCGATCGCGGCGTCAAGCGCGCCTTGATCGGCGCCGGTTTGTCCGCCGGAGATGATTGTTTCAACTTTTAGGGTGTCTGAAGAGGATTTAGCCATACATGGCCTCCTGCATTTTATCTACACATTCCTGAGCGCATCTTGGCGGAACAGTTAATGATGGCGACAAAAAGCTGCGGGTCCTCGCCGCGATCCGCGCGCGGCTGTCACCAAATCCGGCACCCTACTTCCCAATGGCCGACGTTGTGATTCTTTAAGTTTTTGGGCGTGGGCCGGGCTGACCTGCAAGCCCTCATCTTTTCTCTTGGTGACAAATTCGCAACCTGCAGCGCCGGGATCGCGGCGGTATTGTCATCATTTCATAGATAGGGTCCGGATCAGAAGATTTAGTTGCGATTGACCTTGAGAAAGACACCCTTCGGTTTGGGCCAGTTTTCTTGAGAGCGCCTCATATTCGTGCACCCGGTTTACCGCTTGGAGCGCTTCATTAATCTTTCCAGGATCTGCGCCAATGTATTCTCGCCGGCGCTCCCCATCTTTCATGGGATAAATGAGGTAGAGGTATTTACCCTGGCGGTAGTGCGGCTTCGCATAAATAATCCCTGCCCTTTCAAGCTCATGCATCCGTGTAAGAATTTCCCGATATCGGCTGCAAAGAGATTCGATCAACTGAGGCACGATATGAGCTTCCGCCCGCATTTTATCAGCCAGGTCCTCGGCATCTGTCGCATAGCGCAAGGATTTTGCCATCTCAGCCATCATTTACTCCCCTCCCTTTTTGACTCCTGAGTCTCAAGCCACATTTCCAGGGCTTCTATCCCGATGGCATTGATCGATTTTGCCTCGCCCTGCTTCCGGCTCTTATAAGAAGCTTCGATCAGCTCGTCGTGCAGCCGCTTTGGAATTCTAAGCGTCACTCGCTTGATATCTTCATCTGGCATTTGATGTCCTGATGCATCATGCATGGAGGCTCCCACTGGGGAATAAAAAGGAAAAGTTGGTGACACCTGGCCGGCGAGCTGGTGCCCCGGGTGTCACCACTACCTTTATGCAATGGCTGCTTTTCCCAAGGCGCAGGTTTCTTGTCGGGAACCTCACAGGGAACCACCACTCGTTTCAGCCCTTATCCCGGTAATCCATTCGCGGATATCAATCTGTGTCTCAAAGTCTGTCTGGGGAAGGTTTGCAATGAACTTAAACTTGAAGTCTTGATAAAAGGCAACGGCCTCGCTTTCAGGGAGATACCTAAGTAGAATCGCAAGAGCAAGCTGGGCAGGACCCGAACCGGGATAACCCCATGAAAATCCCGTTGGGCTATGGTTAGAGACCTTTAGACTTCTTTCGGCTGAAACCGGCTGCCCATCTATCCAGACTTCCCCTGTCGATATTTTTCCTTTGAGTTTCAGTATGGCGGGTAACCTTGGCATGTTACGCCCTCGCTTTCATATCACCAGTTGGTTAAGGGTCCTCACTTCCCCAAGCTCCGCAAGCTCCCGTTCCTCATCCAAGCCCTGCAGGACTTCATCAATTGCGGCTATAGCAGCTCGCATCCGATCATGCCCGTGGACATCGACATATTCGAGGTACATGTCGATTGTGTCGGCAAGCACTTTACAAAATTGCTCTTGCGTGAACTGGTATAAGACCATCTTTCAACCTCCATATTGGTTTACTTTGACCTCTCCGGAGACCACTCAAAGGGTTCGATCATCGGCGAAAACTTGCCCGCGAGCTCCAGCAGTTCAGCGTTTTCTCCACGCTCGAAGTAATCGAGGATGATCGCCTTCGCCCACTCGGTGCGAATCGCGTCGAGGTCCCATATGCACACAGGGACGGAGAATGAAAAGGCCCGGCCATTATAAAGAGAGAGCACCAGGCGCATAAGTCCGAGCGCTGCGCCCGTCCCAGGGTTTTTCGCACACCATTCTTCAATCAAGCGGTATGTCTCACTTCCCGCTGGTATTTTTTTAATTTCGCTCATGTTTACTCGAATCCTTTTAGTAGCTGAAGCAAATCAGGTTGATCTTGAGCAGATTCCCTTGGTGCCCTATAAAAACCAACCACCTTAGTATTTGAGCATATCCAGCCCCGGTGTCGCCCTTTCTTGATTAAGGGGCTGTGCAAGATATTTAGCATCATAGCATCATGCTGCTATGATGTCAAGTTTTGAACCCTTCTAAAGCGGCCTCCACGGTCAATTTGCCTGCTTCATACTTTCTTGGAACTTCAGTCTACATGTTAAGCTTTCGGGTTGTCCTATCTTCTTGCCTGCCGCTGGGTCGGTTCTTGGCTGATGGTCTTCTCGCTCACTACCTGTTGCGTTTTGGCCTGCCGGGCCTCAATTGCTGCCGACACAACTGCTTTAGCCTGCCGCTCGATCCCGTCTTTACCCAGGAGACTCTTTGTCGCCAGGTCATTAAAATCTTTAAAGTCCTTCGAATCAGCGGTTTGCTCGCCGGGGGCGAAGATCGGAAACATAACCTTTCCGCCGACCGCCTTAGCCGCCTCCTCGGCCTTGGTCCTTCCGGGGTTCACCCCTTGGGCCTCCAGGTGGAGGTCATTGTCGCCGGCGATCACGATGGGCTTATCCGGAAATTTCTCCCTGAGCGCTTTCGCAACAGCGGGAAGATTCCCGGATCAAATGCGGCAACCGTCGAAAATCCCAGCGCCTCCGATAGACTGCAAGCAGTAGAGTAACCCTCCGCTATCACGATTGCCGGGGCCTTGGAGAGACCTTCCATACCGCCGATCGCATGGAAACACTCTTCTTTGCGTGAATTTTTTGCAAACCGTTTGGCGCCATCCTCCAATATGTATTGCATGGTCCAGACCTTCCCGTTCGCATCATGGGCGGGTACATAGGTCTTTTTCCCCTCCGAATCGGTAAATATTCCCGCCTGTACCGCGATTTGCTTGACAGTGAGATAAGTCGTCGGTGAGGATACGGGAATAAGCTTTGTCATTTCCTCACCGATCCGCTGCGCAGTTAGTTCGTGTTGCCGCTCCACCTCCACCGCTCGGGCTTGCAGCTTTTCCGCGGCTTCTGCCTGAAGTTTCGCTTTTTCCTCCGGACTGAACACATACCCCTTGCTCTTCCACTTCATCTCAAGGCCGGTCCGGTTGTTTTTCATATAGCCTGCCGGGTGACCATCCAGGTGCCCCACGTAGAAACCAGCCTGTTCGCCGGCCTTGTCCCCGTCGCACGCGATTCGATGTTTTTTCCCGTCCATAATGGGGTGCAGCCCGTTAACGATAGCGCCAATGCTTAGGAGCGCTTCCGCGAATTCCTCACGAGGCGACACTGCCAGGGTCTGCCCCTTGCCGGATACGTTTTCCGGAAGCCAGCGCTTCAGCTTCTCGGCAGTACCGTCCGGCCCCACGTACCAGGATTTCACAACTTTATCCCATTTCGCACCCAAGGCTTTGGCCGCTGTCCTTTCGCCATACGGCACTGCCAGATATTGCCGCTTCGTTTCGTTTGTCTCAGATGTTGCTTGGGCCTGCTCCTGCGCTTTACGCTCTTCCATAGCTTGCTCCAGTACTACATTTTCTTCCTGTGAGGCGGTTTGCTCTTGCGCCAGCTCCTGCTTGTGCTCCAGGGTTAAGACAAAATCCTGGATCTTTTCCGCTTCAGCGGAAGCCCGAAATACTTCCAGTGGATCGTCCTGCAGGACCTTGATCCAGCTCGCAACATATGCCGCATGCTGGCCCGGATCGTGGCCTATACCCAACTCATCGCCAAGGATCATGCTCGCAATCTCGGCCCGGAGCTCCTCTTTGGCATAACCTTCGCTTCCAAATGGGTGTCCCAGGTCACGGGCGAGCCGCGATTCATGTCCCGTCCAATGCCCCAACTCGTGGAGCGAGGTCGCATAATATCGGTCGGCGCTGGGAAATTGCCCCTTCTCGGGCAGGTGGATGCTGTCCGTCCCCGGCCGGTAGAAAGCCCGATTACCGCCGTTGTGGGAAATTTCGGCGCTGGAGGCCTGCAATATGCTTTCGGCCCGCTCAACAGGGTCCCACGCCACAGGCTTTCGCTCCATTGGCGGAATGCCGTCGATCTGCTCGGCATTGAAGACGGTCGCAGAAAACCCTCGTGGGCGCTCGAGCTTCACTTCCACTTTTACAGGATTTCCCTCAGCGTCAAGCACGGGTTTTCCCTGCTCATCGAGCTTGACTCTTTCCTCCGTAAACTTCCAATACTGAATTCGTGTGCCCTTTTCGCCACGGCGCACCTGGTAGCCTGCGTTTTCAGCCTGTCGATAGGTCATCCAACGGTTATCGCTTCGTCCCTCGGAGATAAGCTGAATGGTGTTTATTCCCCGATATCGCTTTCCGGTCGATGCATTGACCGGGACGTAGGAGCGAGGTTCGCCTGGTTGCCACGGCTTTTGCCAGGGCGCTGTTCCGGTCTTTAATTGCTCGATCAGCTTTGCTGCAACCATCTCATGGAAAGGTTTCTTCTGATTATTCATTGAGGTTACTTCTCTCGTGCTGACGCTCTTGATTGTCTTTGCCAAGTCAGTGCCGGAATCTGCTTGGAGGACCTGCCCGGTTGATATTTCAGGGATTCCATATCCTTGTTCGACTTCGTTAACTTTTTGGGGGCGATTTTTTCCGATCAGATCGATAACGGGTTTGCTTGCTGTGATTCGTTCAAATATAGCTATTCCGCTCTCACCAGTCGGAATAAACACTCGCTCCGCCCAGTTGATCCGCTCAATAAACGCACCCTGCTCTTTTAAGCCGCGCTTTTCAGCATCGGTAAGAGAACCGCGCCCTTTGATCTCAAGACGATCTTCGTAGTTAACCTTGGCGGTTAAGATTTCCCAACCATTTGAAAGAATGGCCTTATTGCCGTTCTTGATTGAATTGAACAAATCGCTTGCCGACATGTTGGAAAGACCCGAATCTAGCCCTAAATTCTTTAGCGTTTGCTTAGAAGCCTTTGGCCCCAACATGCGGCCTAACAACTGTTCGCCATCATCAGTTTGTAATCGCTTGATGACTTCGGAGCCTTCAACACGATCCCAAATCGGCAGGATCACACCCACTATCATCCGCTCGGTTTTGGTTATTGTTTTGGGCGCGTTCGCAATTTGCTCCTTCCAAAGCTTCTCCGCCTCCGCCTCATCTATCGGCTTGGTAAGAGTGACCTTCCGGAAGCTGCCGTCAACGTTTCTGTATGCTTCGCCGCGGCTGATCTCATCGGCATTATCGATGTACTTATGCTCCTTCTTTCTGATCGGATATACGACGCCACGCCGAACGGCATTCCCCTCTGAATCCAGTCTTTCTCCGATGTCCTTAAGATAGAAAACTTCTCCCTTGTTCGGCCCGAATTCAGATACGAACCAACCGCTTAAATCATCGGTATTGCGACGCTCTCCCGAAAGTTTCCTGGCGTCTTCCCAATCTCTATATTCAATATTATTAGTGACAGCGAGTTCAACATATCGGGTTTGCGCTCCAGTGTTCTTATCTTCGTATACAACATCATCGCGCGTCTTCTGTATGCTCAATGCTTTTAGGGTCTGTAATCCTACGTCATACAAACCGCGCTGTTTAGAGTATTCAACGGCCTCAATAAGCCGTTTTTCAAACTCGTTAAAAACGGCGTTTTGCATATCCGTTTTTAGCGAGAGCAGTCGATTTAAAAACTGAGGGATTGTCGGGATTTTGGTTTCACTTAATCCACCGTTTTCATCGAGCAGGTTCAGCCCCATTTGCTTTGCGACATCGTTAAAAGATAGGCCGGTTTTATCGCGGTAAAGATCGCCAAACAAATTCTTGAGCGCCGTAGAAGAGTATTCACTTTCAAGATTATCGGACGCCGTAAATATGCCTTGGCTGCTCGCCTCGCGTTGCCCGCGCGTTAAGGCGCCTAACTGATCGAGTCTTCTGGCGATTGAGGACACAAACCGCTTTTGCGCCTTGAGATTTGTCGTGGGCAGTACATAGTGAGGCTCTTGCGCCTGGTTTGTCCTGTGTGTGCGCCCGAAGCCCTGAACCGCTTTGTCGGCTTGCCAACCTGGCTGTAAAATGTAGTGGATGCGTTTGCGCTGGTTTTCTGCCGTGTTGTCGGCATGGAAGGAATACCCGGTTCCGCCCGCCCCGGAAAATATCAGGATGTCTTTTTTGTCGTTCTGGAAGCTTTCCGCATCTGCCCTGGATGAGTTTTTGCTGCGCTTTTCCTCGACAATTTTAAGATTGCCCTCATCGTCGCGAGTCTGAACAAAACGCCGGCTGCGGCCAGTCACTTCGGCCACTCTGTCAGGGCCGAAGGTATTGATAATTGAATCCAGCGGGTTTTCAGGCACACGAATTTGTTGCAGCGTTTCGAGCAGTGAATCGCGTAAAGCAATCGCTTCACGGTCAAACACCTGGTTACCTTCTGAATCGCGCACCGGGACATAAATGACGTTGCCGTTTGCGTCCCGAGACTCTTCATGGGCTGCGACAGGAAAGCCGTTTCGAACGTAATCAAGCAGCATTTGCCGGGGCGTAAAATCCAAGTCCTCAAGAGTGGCGTTCTTTGCCGTAGCATCGGCGATAATTCGTTCCTGGGTCGCCTCGTTTGTGTTGACCAACTGAATGACGGCAGCGTTTCCGGTATCGAGCTGCTTTCGAATATCATCGATTACACTCGGCGTTTGCATTGCCGTTATGATCTGGTTGAAGAAGCGTTGATGAGCTCCCCAAAACTGCGATAAGGCCGCGCTCTTCGCTTGGCCATCCTTTCCGGCCTGGGTGATTTTCAAAGCCTCATCAACATTATTTAAGACAACCTGCCAGGCCCCGGCCAACTCGTTGTAAATATCTTCCTGCAGGGGAGAAAGGGTGTGCTCCAGCCGTTCATAGCTCACGCCATCATATGAAAGAGACCGGGACAAATACATCCCCATGGCTTTCATATCGCGGCTGATAAGTTCCATTGAAGCGATGCCGCCCCTTGAGACATCTTCAATGAAGGTTTTTACATCGGCAAACGGAGTGCTTTCACCCCATAAGCCCAGGCGCTCAGCATAACTGAGATTGCTGATCTCGGTTGCGCCTGTCGCTGAAACATAGAGGATACGCGCATGAGGCAATTCGCGTTGCAGATTGATGCCGGCAATTGCCTGCTGTGATGGTTTTTTAGTGCCCCGCTTTCCTTTGATGGGGATGCCGTTTCCCATGCTGTGCGCTTCATCAAAGGCGATCACTCCATCAAAATCTTTACCCAGCCACTCTATGATCTGTTGAGCCCTAGTTTTACCCGCTTTCTGCCCCTGATCATTGGCCTGCTTTTTTTCACCACTATGAAGAGTTGAATAGGTGGTAAATAAAATGCCGTCTTTTTGAGTAATTTCGCCGCTGGCCTTTGTTTTCCCCTGAAAAAACAACTTTGCCGGATCGCCGCCAATACCCGCAAAATCCCTCTTCGCGTCTTCAATGAGACCTTCGTTAAAAGATATCCAGACCGCTTTGTTTCGGCCCTGCATCATGTTGTCGAGGATAATGCCGGATATCTCCCGTCCCTTACCTACGCCCGTTCCATCGCCAATAAAAAACCCGCTGCGATTTCCGTTGGGCAAAATGGCCGAATGCGCTTGCCCGGCGTAGACAACGGCCTCTAATTGAGCGAGCGAGAGTAAACCTTCTCGGATGACATTTTCGGGCAGCGTAGGTGAATAGGTCGGCGCCGGTGGTTCTACGGCTGACATTGCCGCAGCCTGCACCAGCTTCCCCGGATGCTGCTTAGCGTCGGCAATGGTGAGACGCTGTGGTATGTATTGCGCAAAGACGGAATCTGAGAACTCGCTTACCTGGCTGCTCGTGGCTTCTATTGCAACGGTTCTAGGGTTCTCGATTTTATTGACGCCACTATTTCCTCCAATATCTCCGCCGCCGCTGCCTCCAATGTTTCTGATAGCTCCATTTCCAAGTACTCGTCTCCCGTGTCTGATTCCGTCATTAACGACATCGCTAATTCCGGATTCGCCGCGAGTTTTGCTATCAGTAACAGGGGCTCCTGTAACTCTCCTGTCTCCAGGAGACCTCGTTCCAGTGCTTCTCGAATAAGGACCAGGCTCGCCAGTTGCCTCGATGGATCGAACGGTATCTGATACTGCTTGAGAATCCTTATCGACTGCTGATTTATCGACTCTTCGTTGAATTGTTCGACGTTCATTTCTGATGCCCTCCAATAGTCCGGGTAAATCGGCAACCGACTCGACCTTACTCGTTAAAACGGGTTGAGTGGTAGCGCCGGTTTTGTCGATAATTAGGATTTGATTATCGAAGGTCGTGCCATACTTCGCATACTCCTTGCCGGATATGCCAACATTTGCACGGACATTGTATTTTTCCTCTATATCTTTCCACCATTTGCTAAATGCAGGACGATCCGCCGCCATGCCCCTGCCGACAACGGCAACCAACCGGCCGTTATCTTGCAGCCGTCTCAGTGCCTGCTCGATGTGTCTGGCTCCGATTACTGTGTCACGTTGCCCCTGCACACGCCCCGCCGATGCTGAAAAAGGGGGATTCATCACGATAACGGTAGGAGCCACATCGAGAGGCAATACGTTATCCAACTGCTCCGCGTTTTCTTTAAAGAGCGTAGCCTCCGGGAACAAATTGGCAAGCAAATCCTGCCGTCGTTGAGACAGCTCATTTAGAACAACCTCAGCACCGGCGATTTTCGGCCATATTGCTAAATCGCCGGTCCCTGCCGAAGGTTCCATCATCACATCTGTGGGTTTGACATTTGCCACCCAATTGGCCACAAAGGATAAAGCAGGAGGAGTGCTGAATTGCTGAAACTCATCCATTTCTTCATCGCGCCTGGATTGCGTTGGCAACTTCAGGATGCGATTGGCTAATTCTTGGGCCTTGTCCCTTGCCCAATCCGCATCCTGATTGTTCCAGTCCGTTCTCTCGGTTTTATCCAGATGAATGTTAAAAGCCACTTCCACCGCATCGTATGCGTCTTTTGAAGAATAAAAGCCTTCCGCCATCGTTCCGCCAAAAACACGGTTGGCCTCAGCGGTTAAGAACCTGCTCGTGATTTCTCCGTCCTGGTCGAGCTTTTTAGCCAAGCGTTTCGCGAGAACATAGCGGGACTTCTCAGACGATATTGTTGTATCCCTGGTAACCTGCCAATCTCCGAAAAGGTTCAATTGCTTCGGATCAAATCGTTTCGCCATGTTCAATTATCCATGATCAATAAAGTCGGGGTTTCCCGTTAAACTGTGGCTTCCATTGCGTCTTCCTCGCTCAATGCGTCTTCGACAAACGCGCCGGCAAGATCTGCTTCCTCGGGGTCAAACTCCACCACATAGCCGGGCGTCTCCATATCGGCCAGCTTCTCGAGAAGCGCTTCCGCTGCATCTTTCTTGGCGTCAAATACGATCTCTTCGCTTTCCTCGTTCATTTTGTTTTTCCTTACGGGCTTTACGGCCCTTTGCTTGTTAAAAACTTTTTTGTTGCCTACCACGTGAAAACCGGGCGGACGACGCTCCGGATCTGCTCCTGATTGATCGGCCCGAAATACCTGCCATCAAACGAAAGCGGGTTATGGTCCGACATGAGCAGCACCTGGTTGTCTTTAAGCGCGCAGTCAGTCTCATAATGTGGCATGGGTCGCCCTGCAGGGTCTTCACTTAACTGCTTGCTATTTCGGATTGGTTTCCCGTTAACGCAAACTCCCTCATTGGAAATGGTCACGTGGTCCCCATGCGTAGCTGCAACCTTTTTTATCATCTCCCTGTAACCACCGGCACAGAAACCCGCATCGATGTATCCTCGCGCTTTCGCTTCGTCGAATACCGGACTTTTCGGCGGGCAGAACATTACGAGCGCTCCCTTTCGATGAGGCGCATCGACCGTCCAGTACAGCCCCAGCGGCAAACTTTTCGTGCTGTTAACCCGGGCCCCCGCCAGGGCGGACCCGATTACCACGGCGGCGATGAATCCCAGCGCCAGCAGAAGGCCCTTGACACTTTTCCTCATATCACGATCTTCTTTTCTGGTTGCCCCACGAGCAGCAGCTTATCCGTCTCTTTGGGCGCTTCAATCTCAGCTCTCTCCTGGAAGACAGAGTCTTTGAAATAGAGAGGCAGCCGGCCATAAATCGCCGGAAATCCGGAGCAGTAGACAACCATGTCGCAGCCGGAAACGATGCGGTCGTGTGCGTCCTTTTTGGGTCCAGGCATCCGGAGGGCTTCGTCAACCGTCAAGAGTGGACGCTGAACCTCCTCGACAGTCTTGGACACGTGGCCCATCAACGCACTGGTTCGCCGTCCGCTGGTCGTGATCCGTTCTTTGACGATGGTCGTCTGGCCTGTGAGCTTCGATATGTGCTCTGCGGTTTCCAGACGATTGGGAGCAAAAGCGTTTTGGATCCCACAAGCCGATGTGATTGCTTCGTCTTTGCCGTAACCGGTCTCGCGAGACTGAAGCTGGTTGATATCCTGTACGATGATGAAACACTTTATGCCGTACCCGGCAAGGTAGGCCAGGGATTCCTGCATGATTTCAAGCCTGCCGAGGCTCGCAAACTCATCGAGCATCATAAGTAAACGATGCTTGTAATCGGGTGTTGGCTGGCCCTTCTCGAATTTGATCTTATCGGCAAGGAGCCTTAGGATCATGTTAACCAGCACACGCACCAGGGGCCGCAACCTCGCCTTGTCGTTGGGTTGAGTGATGATATAGAGGCTCACCGGGTCCTTGTGGTTCATCAGGTCTTTAATGCGAAACTCAGATTTGGATACATTCTTTGCGACGGTAGGATCACGGTAGAGAGACAGGTAGGATTTCGCAGTTGACAGGACGGACCCCGCCTCCTCGATGGGTCTATCCATCATGTCCCGCCCTGCAGCGCCAACTACCGGGTGATTTTCGCCGTTTTGGTGAGCGTATGTTATCATTTCCTTCCATAGTTCACTAACAGGTCTTTGGGGGTCGGCAAGCATGGCGTCGAGCGCCGGCAGGGTCGCTGCTGTTCCTTCTTTTTTACTTTTGTAGAGTAGATGCAGAATGCAGCCGACCAAAAGGGCCTGAGAGGTCTTCTGCCAATGGTCGTTTAGGCCCCGTCCGTCTGGATCGACGATAAGAGTCGCCAGATTTTGGACATCCCCAACTTCATGCTCCGGACCCAGTCGAATTTCTTCGAGTGGATTCCAGTGGATGCAACCTTTGTCTCTTGCGGGCTCGAAACGGAGTACTTTGTTTTGTGCGTGCTTTTGCCTCCACCCTGAGGAAAGCTGCCAAAGCTCTCCCTTAAGGTCTGTTATGACAGCGCTGTGAGGCCAACTGAGAAGGGTTGGAACAACTAAGCCAACGCCTTTTCCGCTCCGCGTCGGCGCATAACACAATACGTGCTCGGGGCCAATATGGCGTAGATAACGAAGCGTGTTTTTCGAATCTAGCCACCCGCCCACATAAACACCCTCGTTATCCATGAGCCCGGCTTGTTTTATGTCCTTTTCGCTCGCCCACCTTGCCGATCCGTGTATGTACTCGTTTGCTTTGGACGTGTTTGCACGGAGGAGCTTTCGCATTACTAGGCCGATCATGCCGATGCCGGAAGCGACTACCCCCATGCTCCCGGCTTTCATAAAAACGTCGGAGTATCTGGCATGCCACCTCAAAGCCCATACCAGGATCATCCACGGGGGATAAAGCCCGCGAGCGTTTACGCCAAGAGCGGGATGGTAGTTGAATTGGTAAGCCGCAAACTGCGTGGCGGAAAACACTCCCAAGGCAAATACAAAAAATACCCAGACCGCTTGCATAGCCATGTCGGTATGTGGTTTTTGCCGTACTTGCGGGCCTACGGCGGTATTGCGTTTCGCAGATAGCATCGTTTTCGTGTTTTCTCCTAATCAGCGGATTCCACCTGGACAACTCTATCGGCGCCGACATCACGCCAGGTGCTTTTCCCGTCCCATCCCAATCGGCACAGCCTTTTTTGCCGTACCGACTGCCCCATCGTGCCGTTCTTCTCCGCCATCCAAAGCGATCCCTTTAAGGCAGCCTCTTGACTGCCACACACCTTGACCGCCACGTCATCGGCTTGATTTTCACCGAGAGGACTAAAAACTATGAACGCCGCCAGGCCCGCCATAACGAAGGGTAGCGGAGTCTCCGAGAATAACGATCCTACAAGCAGCAGCAAACAAACGAGAATCAGCAAACCATGTCCATGCACGACATGCCCATATTCGTGCCCCAGCACCCAGGGCCGGACAAACTCCGGAGCGTCTTTTAGACCAGGTCCCAAGAAAACAAAATTCAACCAATTAAATGAACCGTACCGTACCTTTCGGCAATTGAGCCAGCGACGGTCCGGCAAAAACACCACCCGTGGCCGAAGCGCTCTCGCTAACTTCGACGGAAAAGCCCTCTGGATGCCCTCAAACATGATCTTCCACTCCGTGTTCATGGTTCTTACTGCCCCGCTTCGTATGCCGCGAGTTGGTCAGGGGGGATCTCCATGAGCTTTGGTTTTACTCCAAGTTCATGCCGGATGCGTTTCATTGCCTCCCATGCATCCACTTCTCCCATGGGGTGAAGCCGCACACCGTACACGACGCCAGTCTTTGGATGAGAGCGGACCTTGATCTCTACGTCATAGCCTTTGCTTTCGAGTCTACCTTTCAGTTTCTCGGCACTGGGCCTATCAGTGCAGGACCATACCTGCACTACGTATCCTGTTAAGCCGGAAGAAACGCTATTACCTGACGCCTCAGTCTTACCTGACGTGGGCGCAACTTCCGGTTCAGGCCTTGGAACGGTGTTTTGAACGGCGACTTTTTTCCGTACCGGTTCTGCCGGAATCGGAGTTTTAGGTTCCGGGGGTACTGCCGAGGGTTTCCCTGCTAATATCTTTCGCTTTTCAACTGTTTTATCAGAGGTCCCTGTGATGTTTACAGACGCGTTTCGGGTCACCATGCGAACCGTCAGCGACGAGTAAGTTCCCGGCAGAATAACGTAGTGTTCCCCTACCCGCTCATATTTCAAGTGCTGCCCTTCGCCATCGAAAATGACAAAGGTTTCACCCTCCAGATTTACAAACTGCAGCACAGTGGTATTTTCATCCTGGAAGGCCCGAATGAGACCAGTCCCGGAATCATCAAAGGTATAAAAGCGCAAGCCCGAGGGCCGTCCCGCAGGCACTGAAGCGCAACCCATAAATAACGATAGTGTTGCCGCAAATAGAACTGTCATTAAAATTCGCATGGATTTTACTCCGATCCTTTTTCCTTGAGCAGAACGTGATCCTATGTTTCTAATCTGACCCGTTTTGGAATGTGCCTTAATAGCCGGTCAACGAAGTCACGAAAGATCGAATAAACTGAGTGAAAGAGAAGAGAAATCTTTTGGCCGAGCTGATCATGTGAGGAAATAAGAAGTACAGGATTACGAGCGCCACAATCATCAAGATCAGCCTCATTAACCACCACAGGTAAAGCTCCCTCACACTCATGTTGTAAACAAGCACAAGTCTCTCTCTGCTTCGAAAAAGAGAGAAAACCAGAAATACTATTCCAACAAAGACTAAACTTTCGATTGTCACTTGTTTTTACCTGCCAACATATCCTGAGTTTTAAACCGCTCGGCTAACCAATTGCCCCATTTTTCGGAAGCTCGAATCAACTTGGCTCGGTATTCCGCATTGTAGCAGGGGGTTTTCGAATGATAGTTTGCCGCGCGCGTCCAAAGATCGCCCGTATCATTTAAGATGTGGCCCCGGAGACGCCAAGCGGCCAGGTCATAGGAATAACAACCAGGGGCCGCCACATCTTTTGCTGAGATCCCATATTTTGCCAGTTCGTGGAGGTAAGCCGTGTTGAATTGCATAGTACCGACATCGTATGTCCCGTTCGTATTTTCGACGTAGCGGCCAGGCTTGCCGCCCTCGATCTCGGCCACTGCGAGGATGATATTCGCTGGGACGTCGTATTTCACCGCCGCAATCACCGAGCAGATGATGCGCTCTTTCATTTCGCCGGGTTTGAGATGACTGATATTTACATACCCGGAGGCCGGACGGCCGTCGCTCTGCTCTGGCAACTCTTCAGCCAAGCACATCATGGGTAAGTTTAACAGCGCAACCACCACCAGGAAGAGATGCTTTCCCCGCTTCATCAGAAGCCACGGCCTTTCCCATCGATAAACGCCTGGATTTCAGGGTTGGGATTTGTTACCTTTCCTCCGCCCAGGCTATTGCCGCCCTCGCGCCGCTCTTTGATCGCGCTTGCTACTTTCCCCCCGGCCGTCTGGCTAATGCTCTCTTTTGCGGCGCCAATCTTGCCTTTAACGGCATCACCAGCTACCTTGCCAACACCCTTTGCCAGCCTGCCGGGAGCGCCTGCAAGGCCAGCAGCCAGCGTGCCGAGAGCGCCCGCAGTCATACTGCCGCCAGAGCCCCCCATGCCACCCCCGGAACCTTGCGGGTAGGGGGCAGCCATACCCGTACTTCCAGACCCGGAGATGCTCTCTTGCCCGCCCTTGCACGCTTCTAGTAGTGCATTCCCACCGCCTGCAATGGACTTCATGCCGCCTGCAGCCATGACGCCGGCCATGCCGGCTGCGCCTACGGCCAGTCCTGCCCCGGCAATAGCCGCACCTGCCCCTAAATGCCCTATGCCGGCATGGCCTATAGAAGCCCCCGTAACGATGCCACAGACCAAAGGAGGCACTTTCTCAACCAAATACAGCAGGATTATGGCAACGACAAGCATCACGCCCATGTCTGCAAATTGCACGTCCTGGCCTTGGTTCATCTTCGCGTAGTAAGCGTCGATGAAGCTTTGGCCTACGCCGAGTAGCAGAATCATCGCGAATAAACTTGCTCCAACTTCAAGTATCTTTTTGTAGTAATTTATTGCGATATCCGACGTCCATCGCGAGCCGCCAAAGCCGAGAAAAAACACGCCCGCATACGCTAACAGCCAGGCAGAGCACAATAAAAGCAGCATGTTCACACCAACAAGAGCGAACACAATCATAATGAGTCCGCTCAAAACAAGACCAACCGCGCTGGCCAGCGGGCTCCAGGCCGACATATGCTTTACGGCGTTAAAAAAAATCTCGAAACCTATCTTTGCAATGTGACCTGGGTATACCTGCTGTCCCAACCCTGTTGCCTCGCTGGCAATTTGGCGTAGCGACTGAATGATTGTGTTAGCAAAGTTAGGCCCGTTGCTGAGTAACCACCAAAAAAAGCCTGTGAAGATAATGAACCGGATAAATTCCGCGAAAAACTCTCCAATATCAGCTTTCCTTAGCGCCATCTGCCCGAATGTCCAGATCATACTGATCGAAACGAGACACCAAAAAAGCCAACTTGCATGTTTCGTTATGGTTGTTGACCAAGCGCTTGCTACTGACTGATATCTTTGCAATATGTCCGAGAAAACATTGGAGCTTGTCATCTGTGCCGAAGCGTTTTCGGGAGCAAGTAGCAGGCAAGAACAAAGCAGTAAACAAATGACGAAGAGCCTGGAAGAAAAAAACTCTTTCACGAATGTGAGGTATTTTTCCATGCTTTTTCTTCCTATTAAATTCATTCCTCTTACCAGCCTTTTTCATCTGTTGGATCGGGGTAGTTTGATGTTGATTGCTTATCTGCTTTCTGTCTGGTTTCTTCCTTGCTGGTTTTGGTTTTGGATGAGCTGCAGTTCAACAGTCCCAACGACAGAAAGGAAATCAACAAAAGTATCAGGTATTTTCTCATGCTTTTTCTTTCCTCATTAAATTCGTTCCTCTTACCAGCCCTTTTCATCTGTTGGGTCCGGAAAGTTTGACGTTGACTGTTGATCGGCGGCGCCGGCCTGGGCCTGTTTGTCGGAATCCGTTAGCTGCTTGGCGGCCGCGACGTTTTGCTGTGCGACGAGCAAGGAGCGAATTTGGAGCAATTGCGCCGCCTCATTGCTGGCGAGCTGGTTAGCCGCCTGTAGTGCTTGCATACGCCCGCCCGCGCTTTGTGCCTGGCTCTGGAGCAGTTGGAGGTTGGTCGCATCCTGGCGCATCTGGACTTGTTGTTTGGCGATCTCTTGCACCAGGGCGTCGTTTGCCTGTTTTTGCGATTGTGAGCCCACGATCGCCGTCTTTTGCAGTGCCGCCCACTGCTGCTGCGTACAGCCGTTAGGCCCGAAACATGGAGAGCTTCGGTAATAATTCACATCCTCAAATTGATTAAGGTACGCCTGGAGGTTCCCTGCCTGCTGCGCGTAACGATCCACGACGTTAATCGTCTGCAATACATCATTCATGGTTACAAGCGCCTGGTCCCATACATAGGCTATGGGCGCAACCGTATTTTTGACCATGTTTGTGGATTGTTGTATTTGCTGCTCGTACTGTTGAATCTGAAGACAATACTGTTGAATCTGTTTAAAGGTCATCAAGAGACTTTGTTTCGCTGAAACCACGTTCTGAGAAAAATTGGCGCTATCGAAGACGGCCATCTGCGCATGAGCCTGCACAGTCATGCAAAGCACCAGAACGCACACATACTTACTTACACGGCTTACCATTTTCCTCCTCCTTTTCCTGAAAGCGCATAATCAAACGACTTATACGGCCTCGGGAAAGTCAAATCCTTCACTGCCATGACATTGAATCTAAACCCTGGCCGGATTTCGAGAGTTGGGCTTACGCTGAGATTTGCTTGCATCAGAGCGGCCATCGTAGATCCTAGCTCTTGCCCCAACGATGCGCTCAAAACGCTGCTGGTACTCTGTGTATTGCCAAAGCCGTTGTTCTGGTTTGTCTGACTGAGGCTGGCCCCTGCGATTATCGCAGACATGAGGAGCGCCGAACCGAATGTCCTTAGATAGTGGTTATTGACTTTGTCGTGGAAACCGGAATACCCGGCGCTATCTGCCCCCGGCATGGCCCCTATGTCCATGGCCTTGCCGTCCGGAAAGACGATCCTTTGCCAGGCAACGAGCACGCGTTCCTGTCCATAGACCACATCGCTTGAGTACGTTCCTACGAGGCGCGACCCCTGCGGTATCAGCAGGTACTTCCCGGTTGGTGTGTCGTATACGTTTTGGCTGACCTGGCCTATGACCTGGCCGGGTAGTTGCGAATTAATCCCTGAAATCATCGTGGCCGGGACTACAAACCCCGCCCGCAGCTCGTATTTGGTGCGCGGCGGCTCGGGCTTTGAGTCAAGACGCCACCTGTCGCCCTGGCCGACCCCCGCGAATTGTTTGATGTCGTTTCGGGCAACAGTAACAGGAGTCTTGGCAATTCCACCCCCCTGGCTTTGGGTCAGCGCTTTAATAGAATCTTCGGTCTGTGCCGCGATAAGCTTACTGACCTCCGCCGCCTCAGGAGTATTCAACCCCGCTTCGCCCGGCGCCTTTTTACCGCTTAAGTCCGTCACCTGGACTTCTGTTTTAGCCTTAACGGCCTGCTCGAAGGCCTGGAACTTCGCCTGGCGGATGCGCGCTTCCTCCTCATCGGCAGCGGTCCTCTGCTTACTCGCGTCGCGCTCAGGTGGAGCCGGTGGTTTCGAGGGATCATCGGGCTTCGCGATGGGCACCTTCAGTTCTTGCTCGCTGGAGGCCTGCTCCTTCGGGAGCTCCGGAGGACCTGGCGGTCCCGCCGCAGGGACAACGCCTTCGTTGTGATCCGCCAGAATCGCCTGTGCGAACCGCGTTGTGTTGGGGTTTCCGACTTTTTCGGAATCTGCTTTGCTCGCGTGCTGGCGTTGCGATCTATCCATAGCCACAAGGGCCATAACCAGCACGAACACCCCAAGGACACCGACGATGATGTAGATCGGCAGGTTATTTACGCGACGCCCCGCAGTTTTACCCAGTGTCTGAGGGGAAGATATATTTGACATATCAGTTCCCTTCCCTCACCGCATCGCACCTGGTGATGGTGATACGGTCTTGGTTGCTGCCAACGCCGGCGATAAGGATGGCCCGGTCGAACACGCTATCGACAATGTAGCGATCACCCTGGACACGGTAATTAACGAGAACCTCTTCGGGGCTTTTATCAAAAGATAAAAAGCCCCTGTTCTTCCTGGTCACAAGAAGAGTCGGGGCTTCCGTTTGCTGCATGGTGGACGGCATTTCGATTATGGTTTTTACCCCGTCGTTGTATACCCGGACGGGTTTCCATCTGCTGTGGCCCTCAATCGTATAATGAAAGTCGAGATTTCCCAGGTATTCTTTCTTCCCCGGCTCGCCTTCGCCTTGCTCCTGCGTTTGTCGTTCTTTTATTGCGTCCCATTTTTTGGTGGCATCATCAGTTGGATAGATAAATGTCACATAGGGCATGAACTTGGTGCGGTGGGAGCGCAAACGCAGGTGATAGGTGCGCCGGTTCGTCGTAACCACAAGGGTTGTGTCAAGGCCCACATCCTGCGGTTTTATAATCAAATGCTGAACCTCATTTGCGCCGGAACCTGTAATGGCCGGCTCCACCGTCCACCGGGGATCTCCCACGTTGATGTTATTGACCTGTTCTCCCGGCTGTAAGGCCACGTCACAGACCTGAAGCACCGCGCAAAGGATGCTCGGAGTTGATACGCCGAACACAAACTGGACCGAACCATCGTTTCCGGCAAGAGCCTTTGTGCCGGTCGCGCTCGATGTTTGCCATCTGTCCGCAATACCAATCCCCGTCTGTTCCTCGGGTGTGAGTTTCGGGTTATCGTGTGAAAAATAATTATCGCCCATTTGATCGCCGGGGCCCGCCATCGCCAGCACCGGCACCAGGCAAATCATTATTAAAGCGGCAAGATATTTTTGCATTGGATTCAAGCTCCCTCCTTTGTCCATGAAAAATCGTGCACAAAAATACCTAGCGGATTTTGGCGGATTTGCTCCTCGGCGATTGGTTGCTGCACATAAACCGTCACCAGTGCGCGCATCAGGTACGGCACGTCCTTGATAACTCCTTTGCGGTCGCGGACTGTCTCTACCCAATCAACTTGCCAGGTCGAATCTGTTTGCGGCATTATCGATTTTATGTCGACGCTCACCATTTCCGTAGCAGCCCGTTTAAACGGGTTTGACTCGGGAGTGCCATTTAGCCATTCGTTCATTTTTGCCGTGGCGGGGTCATTTGCCGCAAGGTCTGCATAGACACGCAATACGGCGGCACGCTGCAAAGGCCCATCGGAGGTAACCAAACGAGCATCGGAAATAAAGGAGGCTACAGTTGCCCTCACAACTCTTTGATCGACGGGCTGCGCGGCCTGGGCCGGTTTTATGGCGAGCGCCTCGCCCAGTTTGTTAACTTCGACAACGTAAGGAACAATTTTTGATTGACGTCCAATCTGAACGATCCCACTCACCGCAACCAACGCAATCAATAGACTTGCCAAGGCGGCCACCTGCCACATCTGGCGTGAGGACATAATTCTGCCGAACTGGTCATTCCAGGTCCGTTGTGCGTTGAGGTAAGGACTTACGGCGGTCTCCGCCTGCTGTTCCACCGGTGGATCTTTTTGTTCCACCGGCTCTTTCTTCCTAAAAAGGCCTGCACACTTCATCTTCATGACTGCTGCTCTCCCAAATAGTCGGAAAGATGTAAATCCCGTTGTTTTAGCCATTCATCAACCCAGGCGTCCCCGTACTTTTGTTCGAACGTGCGGATTGTAGCCAACGACTCCTTGTCCGTGGCCCCGACAAACGAGAGTGCGAGCGGCCCAAGCGCCAGCTCAAAGAGCCTGCGCCCCTTTTCAGAAACGTAGTAATACTGCTGTTTCGGAATGGCCGTTGCGAGGATTTCAATTTGTCTGCTGTTAAGCCCCATCCGCTTATAGAGGTTCGCCGTATCCTCATCTCTGGCGTACACATTTGGCAAGAACACCTTGCTCGCCGTAGACTCGACAATCACGTCGAGAATGCCCGAACGGGCGGCGTCGGTTAAGCTTTGAGTCGCCATGATCACCGCGCAGTTCGCCTTACGCATGACCTTGAGCCATTCCCGGATTTTCTCCCGGAATACGGGGTGCCCCAGCATGATCCACGCTTCGTCCAGGATGATTGCCGCGGGCTGACCGTGCAGGGATCGCTCAATCCGACGAAACAGGTAAAGAAGAACGGGCAAGGCATACTTGTCGCCAAGGTTCATGAGCTCTTCGATTTCAAAGACGGAGAACTCGCCAAGCGACAAACCATCTTCGTCGGCATCGAGCAGATGCCCCATCATGCCGTGGCGGGTGTATTGCAGCAACGCTTCGCGGATCGGAATGTCCTGTATCGTATCAACGAATTCGCTAAGCGTTTTCGACCCGGTGCTGTGCATACTGATCACGGCATTGCCGATTTCGTTGCGCTGAGCAGGAGTAACATTTAAACCACTCAAGGCCAGCAATGTCTCAATCCATTGCATGACCCAACTCCGGTCCCCCGGCGTTTCCATATACTGTAAAGGGCAAAAGGCGAGGGTGTCGTTATCGCCGGCGATGGAATAATGATCACCACCGGCAGCCTTGCAGAGCGGATACATCGAAAGGCCCTTATCGAAAACGAAAAGGGTCATGCCCAGATAGCGCAGCAACTGAGCGGCAATAAACGCCAGAAGTGTGGACTTGCCCGCCCCGGTTGGACCAAATATTATCTGGTGCGCCAGGTCCCGGACATGCGCATTGTACCAGAATGGGGTACGCCCATCCGTCACGCACTGCATGAGAGCGGGACTCGACGGCGGGTACATGGGACAAGGCGCCTTGCTTTCACCAGTCCAAATGGTGCTAACCGGCAGCAAATCAGCCCCGTTCATGGTATTTATTGCCGGCCTGCGGATATTTTCGACACAATGTCCTGGCAGACTACCGAAAAAGGCGTCCATGGCATTGATGGTCTCCACACGAGCGGTGAACCCGAGGCTGTTGATAGTTTTTTCGATCTGACGCCCCGCTGCTTCCAGCTTGTCACGGTCTTCATCCATCAAAACCACAACACTCGTGTAATATACCTGCCCAACAATGCCGCTATTAACTTCAGCAATCGCGAGTTCCGCATCCTCGACCATGTCGGCGGCATCCCGATCAATCCGGCCGCCTCCCGTGTTAAACACCTGGTCCCAAAATCCCCTGACCTTTTGCCGCCATTTTTTTCGGAATTTTTCGAGATGTTCCACCGCCTCATGCTGGTCCATGAAAATGAACCTGCTTGACCAGCGGTACTGAACCGGAAGCTCAGCGAGCGCCGAAAGCATGCCCGGATACGACTCCATCGGGAACCCGTCGATAGCCACGCACTGGACGAGTTTTCGGCCTATTTGGGCGATTGTGCCGCTCCACATTTCCTGGCCGCCGATGAGCGCATCCAGGTAGATAGGATTTGCGGGCAAGACGATAGGGTGATCGAGACCCGTAACACAAAAGTGAAGATGCCGCAGAAAGTCATCGTGTGTGACGGTCGTGCCATCCTCATTAGTGATCTTGTGTCCTTTGAGTCTTCGCATCCGGAAGACCGAAGAAAGCCGCGACTCCACGTTAGCGCACGATTGATTGAACGTATCGATCAGGCTATAGGTCTGCTCCTTGCGGTCCATAGTCTTGCGATCATCATCGAACATCAAGTCGACAAACTTCTTTTGAGCCAGTAACGGGGGATACCAAGTGAGGGTAAAAACAAAAGAGCCCTCGAACATGGTTCCCAGGCTCCCAAAATATCTGCGTCTCTCCTCATCGATGGCTGCTGTGACACGATCCGGAAAATGTGATAAGCCTCGCTCGCTGTAGCCTGGCGCATTGCGTCGTATTGCGTCCACATGGATCGCATATTCATTACCAAGCATCCCAATCGCCTGATTGATGCGCACGGAGGTGATTTCTCTTTGTTCGTCCGTGCTGCTCGCGTTATCGTCACCCTCATAGAGCCAGGCGGCCATTAGCGCCCCGTTCTTGCAGACGATCACTCCATCATCGACTACAGCCGCATAATTTAAAAGATCGACGAATCCCTCATTTGTTACCCGGTGCCTCTTGAGTTTGTTGTGCTCATGCGTTTGGCGCACCTCAAAAAACAGCATTGCAACCAAAAGCAGACCAAAAACACCGATAACCAGCGTGAGACCTTCGATAACAGTGGGTTGAACCAAAACACTCATCATTTGTACTCCCTCGCGTTGTCCCGGAAAGGCGTGGAGTGAGCCGGATAGTACGCTTTGTATCGCCTATGCCGCATATACACGTGCCGCATCGCAGGATCGGCTTTAGCCATCAGGCGGAACAGGAACAACGCTACAACCCAAAGCCCCACGCCAAAGGCCGTTGCTCGCAACTCCTGAGCCGAAAAGATGAGAGCGAATGCAATCAACCCGGTGAACATCACGAGTTCCCGATCACCGCCCAGAAACAGATTAGGCCGGTTTCCGGCCCTGTGAAACGGCACCGCTCGAAGCGCCATGTCACACCCTCCCGCACAAAAGGAAGCTTTGAGCCGTGCCAATCAGCGCCCCCTGCCCGAAGAAGGTTGACATCATATTTTGTGCCCCGACCAGAAGCCCCATGACCAGCACGATGAAAATCAGCGTCCGGACAAATGCGTTAAGCTCTCCGCCGAAGATCAATACTCCACCGGCTACGATGATCCCCATGATCGAGAGTGAAAAGGCCACAGGTCCCGTCATGCTTTGCCGAAGATTCGTAAGCCATGTTTCATAGGGAAGGTTGCCTCCCTGCGCTGCCGAGGCCATGGCATGCGGGACCGCAGCGAAAAAGGTCAGCAAAAATAGAAACCCGCAAAAGCAGGCTAGCAGTGTTGCGGGTTTCGCTGAGGTGTTTTGTGTTGCGACAGTCGTCTTCATGCGTTTTCCCCTCCAATGTTGTGAGTTTCGTACCCGTCTTCATCATAGCCCGTCACTTCGATCATCTCCTGGATACGGCGTCCATCCGGAGTTTTGGCAATATGGACAACAACGTCCACAGCCGAGGCTATAAAAGGTTCAATCGCTCTGGGCGCATCAGGATTCATACTGATGAGCATTGCCAGACGGTCCAGGGCGGATTTGGCATTGTTCGCATGGAGTGTGGCACACCCACCCGCATGGCCGGTGTTCCACGCCATAAGCAAGTCCAAGGCTTCAGGACCTCTCACTTCGCCGACGATGATACGATCAGGCCGCACGCGCAGCGTCGTCCGCAGTAGCTTGGTCATGCTGATCTCAAGGCTCGTGTGCAATGGGCTGCAATTGGCCGCCGTAGCACTGGATTTCGCCTGTATCTTCGATGATGACTATTCGTTCGTTCGGATCGCACACCACCATTTCGCCAATAACGGCATTGATCAGGGTGGTTTTCCCGCTTCCCGTTCCGCCGCTCACGATGATGTTTTTATGACCCGCGACCGCCATGCAGATAATTTCCTTCTGCCGGGAGGTCATGATTTCGTCCAACACGTACTGATCGAGGGAATAGATAGCGCTGGCCCTTTTACGGATAGCGAACATCGGGGCTGAGACAACAGGCGGAAGCAGCCCGGCAAAGCGGCTCCCATCCAGTGGCAACTCACCCTCGAGAATCGGGTTGTTGCGCGTGATGGTGGTCCCGAGCGCAGACGCTATCGTCCGCATGACTGATTCGGCCCTGCTCGCCGGCATGTGGCCAATACGCTTCATCTTCTCGCCCAAACGTTCCTGCCATAGCGTCCCGTCCGGGTTTAGCAGGATCTCGATTGTCCTCGGGTCATTCAAAGCATCGATAACCAAAGCCCCAAAGTCCCTTTTTAGTTTGTCGAGCCGTACAATTTCGCGGGGTTTTGTTTCGGGTTCGTTCATCAATTAATACCTCGGTCTGTTCAACCGGAAGAGCAGCCACAGCCCCAGAGGCTTCCAATAATTCCGCTTTTTTTTAGGCTCTCGGATGGTGTTGTTGGGGGTTGGTCCTGTTGGTATGAGCACCGCGAACATGTATAACGCTGTCCCCACTGCCGTAATGACCCCGTAATGCAGGAGGAACGTCCATCCGGCATGCATCCCGGGAGTATGCCAGTAATAGAGCATTCGAAAAAACTGATATAAAAGGTCCGCCCCGATTGCGATTAGCACAACCCATTTCACAACGAAAAAACACAGCAACAGCAATGACCAAATCACCGCCAGAGGGGTGAGACAAACAAAAAGAACCACCCGGCCCAGGAACGAACCAATAGCCCGGCGCCAAGCTGTCTGACGTTGTTCGATATGCGGGGTATCAGCCACGTCAAAGGTGTGAACTGAAGTCTGCTCTGATGGAAACCGAAGAACGTTTGCCGACATGGTTTGCCTCCTCCTTGGGAGCTTACGTGTTAGGCCCAGTTCCGGGCATTAATCATGATTTTATCATGAATACCGGCACTACTCATGATTATAACATGAATAGTGGAGGACAATACCGTTGTCAAGAAGAAACTAAAAAGGAAAAATCCAATGATTTCAATAGATGGAATTTAGCTAGGTGCTTTTGTCGTCTGGTTGAGAATAATATGAAATGATAATGGCATCGATCAACGCGCTGATCTCGACACCCCTTTTGTTGGCAGCCAGCCTCAATTTGTCGTAAACTTCCCGTTGGATAGTAAAGCCTGTGACCTTCCACGCCTGGTGTGTTTTGCGTCGTTGGAGGATTTCCACGGCGTCCCAATCCGTACCCGAAATAGCCTTGCGGAAGCGCTCGCCTATGTCGCCCTTTCGTCGCAACTTGGCTCTCAACAATTCGTCGGCTTTTTCGCTCAGGCTTGCGCTGACCCGTGTCCACTCTTCTTCCGTCATTTGGCACTCTCGACCCAGGGTTTGTGAAACTACCGATTAAAAACATAAGCCCCCTTTTTTCACACAAGTATTAATTGGACACAAGAATTCATTTCCCTGAGCCACAGTTTGCCAGGCCACGCAAAAAGCGTAAATTTTAAGCGATTGCACTTGCTGCCAAGGGCATCATAGTGGCGACCCCGCGCTTTACAGCCTATGATGGATGGCTAAGGAGGAAGCCCCTCAAGAAATGGACCTTAAACAAAAAGTGTACCATCGAGGCATTTAGCACCTCTGGTGCTTTACTCGTTACGCCAACGGTTTTGCCGGCTCTTAAGTATTTTGGAAGTTGTCAGCCGTATCTACCAGCAATAATCATTTTATCTCTGATAGATAAAGGCTTATTGAGAGTGATTAGGATTTGAGAATATTTCGTGGATTATGCTGCAAACTTGGTGTTTGCCAGTATTCTATGCTGATTACATCTTGCAGATGTATATTGATTTGCTATGGATTTATTCTGTACTTAAAGACCTACATCGTTGTATTGATAAGCATACACATCATCCCTTCCAAAGAGCCTATTCCTTTCAAATCAAACATCACGATGAGGTAGGCCCGAATTTTGCGTTGGTATCCTTAAGCTGATGATAGTATTTCGACATAAGCCTTTTTATGCGAGGTTTCTATGAACGCTCCAAGAGCACTGGGTATCAACGTTGAGAGCGTGGATGGCGAGCTTGATAATCGGACCGCCACGGCTGCCGACCTGGGGAACGATTTGCTTGAACAGGCGCAGCAAGCCGAAAGCGGGCAAGCTGCCCTCCTGGACACCACAGGCCTGGAGTCTCGATATAGCGAGACCCTGGAAGAATATCTTCAGGCAAAACAGGACCAGGTGGAAAGGATTGAAGATCGTCTGGAAAATCTGATCGAGCAGGAAATGGCCAGCTTGGAAGACTATCAAGCGCATCGGCCGGCAGGTCTTTTTTTGAGGCCCGGCAGGCGGGCCGCCTGGGAACAGGGACAGGCCAAGAGACAGGCGACTATACAGCGCTTGCAAAACCGGCTTGAGCACGTGCGGGAGATTAAGGAAGACATGGGTCTGCACGGCCCGAAGATTGAAGAACTGGCGGTCCGGAAGCTGCGCATGAAGGAGCCCGATCTCGCCAAAGACTGGGATGCTCTGTGTACCGCCCAGCGCCACCACGAGACCTTGCAGCGCATGAAGGCGCAAGACCGGGAACGGTCACAAACCTTGAGCCGGGTGCGCTTCCTGAACGTTTCTCGTGAATCGCGTTAATCGCCCCAATCATCTCTTTACCCATAACACCAGAAATGCGGCGGCCAGGGTGAGCGCACACGCGATCACATTCGCAATCACGAGCCCTCTGATACCCCGAACCGCTCCGAGGTTATCCGCAATCTCTTTATTGAGTATGGCTGCCGTGACTGCCGCCCCGTCTTCTGCAGCTTTCGCCATCATTTCTTCACTTGCAGCCAGCGATTTATTCAAGATTGTTTCCGCCTTGTTCCTGGCGTCATCCCCCCAACGCTTCAATAGCGCCTCAAGGTCTTCCTTATAACGATCCATCATTTCTTTTTGATTTTTGGCAAAATCCTCTACGAGAAGCCGATGCAGTGTTTCTACGATCAAAATGGGATCATTATTCGTCACCGCGATCCCGTACTTTACCGCCAGTTGTTTGATTATTTCGTCATGTTCATTCATAGCACCACCGCAATATCCATCAGCCCAAACAACTGTCTTTGTATCATTATCAGGCGCTGCCGGCTGAGAATCCAAAAGGATGCCATCGTCAAAGCTTCCGCGAATGTCAGCCGTTGCTGGAGCATGGCCGTAAGATCTCGGCGAAACAGTTCCGGAAGCTCCGGGATCTTCACAATCGCCAATACCCGGTGCTTGTTATCCCTGTAAGCCTTAAATTCCTCGAACCCAGTTTTGCCGCCCTCAATAATCGGCCCCCAATACTCGTTTAACCACACGATAAACTTTACGGGCTCCGGCAACTGCTCTGCGAGATGCACAAATCCATTGACCGTATCATCTTGAGCTTGGCCCCCCGTAACGATGGTATGGATTATCAGCTCGTGCCCCATCTCACGCAACAACCCCGCGACCCCGTGCGAAATAAGATAATGAGAAAGCGGCACGAAGGTGCTCGCCCCATTGTCGATAATTACGTCATTATCCCCATAGTTTGCTCCGATCAACTGGACGAGCATGTCGAACTTGCGCGGAACAATCTCCTGACCCTCCAACACCTCCAACCTGACGACGTTTAAGCCCTCGTAGCCATGAAAGGTTCCGTTTACCGGGTCGGTATCGATACAAAGCGGCGTTTGCCCCTTTGCCTTCTGGTACTGGGCCAGCAGGGCGCTAATGAACGATTTGCCCACTCCGCCCTTGCCTTGCAGTATCATATGAACCTTGCCCATAAAATACAGGTCCTTCTTAAGTCGCTGCCGCCACATGAGAAATCAGAGCACCACCGCACTATCCATCAACTGGAACAAGTTGCTCCGCATCATTTTTAGCCGCTGCCTGGTCATAATCGTAAGCGATGGCATTTCCAGAGCCTGATCAAATGTCAGCCGCTCTCGCAGCATATCCGAGAGGTCCTGCCCGAAGGTGTCCTTCTGAAGTTCTGGGATCTTCACAATCGCCGAAATCCGGCCTTTGTTAGCCTTGTAAGCCTTGAAATCTTCAAACCCTCCTTTGTCGCCTGCAATAATTGGCCCCCAATACTGGTTTAGCCACACTACAAACATGACAGGCTCGGGCAACTGTTGAACGAGATGCACAAATCCATTGACCGTATCATCTTGAGCCTGGCCCCCCGTCACGACGGTATGGATAATCAGCTCGTGTCCCATCTCACGCAACAACTCCGCGACTCCGTGCGAAATAAGATAATGAGAAAGCGGCACGAAGGTGCTCGCCCCATTGTCGATAATTACATCATTATCCCCACCGCTTCTCCCGATTAGCTCAACGAGCATATCGAATTTGCGCGGAACAATCTCCTGACCCGCCAAAACCTCAAGCTTTACGACGTTCAAGCCTTCGTAGCCATGAAAGGTTCCGTTTACCGGATCGGTGTCGATACAAAGCGGCGTTTGTCCCTTTGCCTTCTGGTACTGGGCGACCAAGGCGCTAATGAACGATTTGCCCACTCCACCCTTGCCTTGCAACATCATATGGACTTTAGACATTAATACAAATCCTCCTTTTTGGGATTTGGATTCCATTTGAATCCCTTTATCCCTTCCGGTTCAGGCTTTTCCGCCGCTGTCTCAACAAGCGGCTTCCCCTCGGTTTGGGCCTGATCCGGCTTTTTTTCGGCGGCAGGCACAATCAGCCGGCTTACGTACCGAAGAAAAGCCTGATACCCAAACGAGATTTTCCCCTGTTCTTTAAGAGTTTCCCAAACGATTTTTCTCGACCACCCGTCACCCAGCGCTTGGCGTATTTCTTCCATATTTGCCAAGAATGCAGTCCTATTTTTTGCGCTTTGGCTGGCAGGCCTTAGCGCCATTTTTGCAGCGATAGCGTCTGATAGACTTTTGCCCATACGTTCCTCCAATGGAATCCCATTGCAATCTATAATGGTTTTCCGAGGAAATCAATGGCAATTACTGCAAAAATACCACGAGAAATTTGCAAGAATCTATAGGAGTCTCTCAATAATCTTGCGACGAACCGTACATGCTGGTAGACTATTTCCTGGCGTAAAATCGGTGTTTTTAAGGGCAGGATGGGTGAAGTTAGCTAACCGGACAAGCCGGTTATCCAACTTCACTTCCCCTTATTCGCACTTCGTGCTCAACGGGGCATCCTGCTCTGCGAGGCTCGCCGGCTACCGCCGTCAAAACCTGTCCGGACACCAGAAGGGGGTAGGGCAATGGAAAACATCACACGCAAGAACGGGCGGCATCTTCGCGTTCCGGTTCTGCCGGAGGAAGAAGAGGCCATCAAGGAGAACGCCAGGACGGCGGGGCTCTCGATTGCGGCATATCTTCGCAACGTCGGACTGGGCTATCAGCCCAAGAGCGTCCTGGACCTCAACGCAATAGATGAGCTGGCGAAGGTCAACGCAGACTTGGGACGTCTTGGAGGCCTTCTTAAGATGTGGCTCACAAACGACGAGAAGCTTGCCCTATACGAGCCGGTTCAAATCCAGCAGACAATCCATGGAGTTCTTGTAAAGATCGGGGAAGTGCAACTGGAGCTTTTGGAAAAGGTGAAAAAGGTCTTGAAATGATCGCCAAATGCGTCCCGATGAACAACATCAAAAGAAGCAGTTTTACGGGGCTCGTGCAGTACCTGGTCGGTGAGCAAGGCAAAGCGGTCCGAGTCGGGCAGGTCTCGGTAAATAATTGTCATTCCGATGATCCGCAATGGGCGGCGCTTGAGGTTGAGGCGGCTCAGGCGAAAAACACGAGGGCGGAATCCGACAAGACCTACCATTTGATCCTATCATTTCCGACCGGAGAGAATCCCCCGCCCGAAGTATTAAAGGCCATCGAGGAACGAATATGTAAAGGGCTGGGCTACGGCGAGCATCAGCGTGTTAGCGTTATCCACGACGATACCGACAATCTACATATGCATCTTGCCATCAACAAGATTCACCCTGGCCGTCACACCATTTATGAGCCATACCGCGACCACAGGAAGCTGGCCGAGTTATGCACCAGCCTTGAAGCCGAATACGGCCTGGAACGGGACAACCACACGCCAAAGAAAACTGCAGGCCGGTCCAAGGCTGCCGATATTGAGACGGCGGCAGGCATAGAAAGTCTAATTGGGTGGATTCAGCGCGAGTGCCTATCGAGAGATCCGGAGCGTTACGTCCTGGAGCGAGCTCCATACGAGTCTGCGGGAGCACGGCCTCGAAATACGCGAACGAGGCAATGGCCTGGTCATTATCAACCGTGACGGGATTGGAGTTAAAGGTAGTTCCGTCAGCCGAGAGTGCTCAAAGAAGGCGCTCGAAGCTCGACTTGGTAAATTCGAGCCCTCGCCGGAGACCCAGGTCGAGGAGCGGCCAAAACGGCGGTACGCTCCAAAGCCGATGCCTTCCCGTGTGGATACGACGGAGCTTTACGCAGAATATCAGGCAGAGCGCAATGGCAAGACGGACAGCAGGGCTCTTGAATGGAAGAAGGCCAAAGAGAAAAAGCACCGCCGTATTGAAGGCGCAAAACGCGCCGCCCGTTTGAAGCGGGCAGCCATTAAGCTTGCCACCACGGGCGGGCCAGCGAAGCGGTTGCTTTACGGCCTGGTCAGCAAAAACCTTAAGGGGGAAATTGCAAAGATCAATCAGAGAGTACATGGCCGAGAGTCAGGCGGTCTTTGCGAAATACAGGCGCTATTCCTGGAATGATTGGCTCCAAGAAAAGGCCCGGCAGGGAAACGCGAATGCCCTTGATACGTTGCGAGCGCGGCAGGTCCGCGCAAATCTCAAAGGGGATACGCTTTCTTCCGACAAAGCGCCGGCAAACCACTCGGGGGCCATCCCAGGTGTTCGTGTGGATTCTGTGACCAAGAAAGGCACCATTATCTATCACTTTGCCGGCGCCACGATCCGGGACGACGGCAAATTACTCAAGGTGTCGAAGGGGGCCAGCCAAGAAGCTTTAGAAGCCGCTTTACGCATGGCGGTAGAGCGCTTTGGCAAGAATCTCACGGTCAACGGCGGTCTCGGGTTCAAAGAAGAGGTGGTTAGGACAGCCGCCGCGGCCAGACTAAAGATAGAATTCGACGATCCGGATCTTGAGAAACGCCGTCTCTTTTTCATGACCGGCGAGGACCTGCCCGGTTCGGCAGCTCACAAATACATCGAGGAAAGAAACCAGAAGCGATCAAACATTGCTGACATTGCCGAGCACCGGCGATTTTCCTCTCAGGACGCGGGAGACGCTTATTTTCCGGGGATTGCGCCAGGTGGACGGCGAAAGCCTCGCCCTTCTGCAGAAGGGCGAACAGATTTTGGTGTTGCCGGTCGACCACTCGACGGCAACACGATTGCAGCGGTTACGACTGGGTGATGCGGTGAGTGTTACGGCAGAAAGAACCATTGAGGTTCAGGGTCGAAGTCGAGGACGTTGAACAATTTCTGGCTGTTTTTTCTCTTTTTGGGTTTGAACGCCAAGGGAAATACAGATGAGTCCTTCAGCAGGGCGTATCTGCCGATGTCGGGAATCTCACACAGGCGAATATGCCTGTGTCGCTGACCAACACTGGGGAGAAACATGAGTTCACCGTCAAGTAGGACCTAAAAAAGGGGAGAACGTGGGAAGAGACAGGATCGATTTTCTGGTTCGCTACCTTCATGTCAAGGGGGAGATGGGAAAGGTCCCCGACCATGTGAGGCGGGACCACCCTGATCTCGATTTCACTGATTCTGCGTACAGCATTGATGCGTTGAATTATTGGATCAACATCGATTTCCCACATGGAAAACTTTTCCCCTACGATCTCATCCTTGCGCATAGCCTCGACACCAATCAGTGGTGCACGGCCGACACGAACCCTGCATATGGGGCTTGGAATATCGTCGGCCTCGGTAAGGTGAGGGTGGGATCGGACAGTCCGGAGGGGATGCTTGCGGAGGGCATCCAAGCGATTGAGCCGGAAATCCTAAAGACGGGCAAACGGGCGGGCTTTGTGCGTCTCACGTTGGATCGAGCCGGGAAGCCCAGTTGCACAATCGACCCCAAGGACGTTCCGGGAGACCTCAGGATCACGCTCCCCCGCATGGAAGACGAGCACATTACGGGACTTCAAAAAACCATGCGCGCCTGTCCGGCGCCAAACCGAATGCTCTTTTTCACCAAGCAGGTTTGGAACACTCTTCCCCCGGAGGACCGAAAGCCGATCATTGCCGCTATGGATTTGGACGACGCAGAGGAACGAGTGAAGGCGGTTTTGATCGGGTGGGCGACGAGCCTCACGGGATTTTACCGCACGCTCATGGCCGGGATGAGTGGAACCGAAGTAGCCGTCCACCTTGCCCTCGAGATGGAGGTCATCCGGCGCGGCGGGATCTATCGGGTGGATAAAGACCTTTTCCCGCACCTCTTGGCCACCCGTTGCGACATCTTGTGGGATCACTTCAAGATGCCGCAGCAAGGGATGCTCATAGACTTCGGTGCGACCGGGCTTTTCCTGCCGGCCGATTTCGTTCAGGCGGACATCCCCTGGCAGGGAGATCCTACTTTCAAGGTGAGGCCGGATGAAGTGTACGAGTTTCGGGGCGTAAGAGCCGTCAGTATAAAAAACCATCTCCACCTTACTTTCTACGGGTTCGAGCAAAAGAGCGGGGAGGAGCTCTATCGATTCTTCATGGTCCCGATTCAAATGGGGAGGCGCATATCCGACACCCTCCGGGAAGAAGAGAAAAAATGGGGGGCCGCCGTTCCTTTCGAGCTTTTCAGTCTCCTGTTTGCCACGATCCTCTATGTCACAAGCGAGGGATTCCGAGGCGAGGTCGTGGATGAGGAAAAGCCGCTTCGGGAGGAGTTGAAAAGACTCAAAAACCCGGCCAAGGTGAAGAAGGCGAGAGAAAAACTCAAGACCGCGATGCGCTATACGGTGATAAGCTCTCGGAAAAAGCTTCCTCCTATTTTCTACGAGCGCGGGAGGCTCGTGACCGAGGCTGTGAGGACGATAAATTCGGTCGTATCGGTTTCCGGCCACTTCAAGAACCAGCCCTACGGACCTGGGAGAGAACTTCGCAAAAACATCTGGATAGAGCCTTACGTTCGCGGTAAAGAGTTCGAGGGAGTTGAGCCTCAGGACGAGCCGAAGCGTTTTACGGTCAAGAAGTAGACCTCGAACATGGGGACAAGGTGGATAACCCACAATATGGCCCGCTATGGAACTTTTCGGGGATTCAGGCACAGGACCCATCTTAAAAGGAAGCGGTTTTCATTTTCGAATCTTTAAAGGAGGAAAGAAAATGACGAAAGCGGAATTAGTTGAAAAAATCGCAAGTGAAGGTGGAATTACCAAATCACAGGCTGAAAAAGCGGCGGACGGATTTGTTTCGACTGTTTCCGCCGCTTTGGCGGACGGTGACAAGATTACGCTGGTGGGCTTCGGGACTTTCAGCGTAGGGATAAGGGCGCAACGTGAAGGCCGCAATCCACGGACTGGCGAAAAGATCACAATTCCGGAGTCAAAAGTTGTCAAGTTCAAAGCGGGCAAAACTCTCAGCGAAAAACTCAAATAGGTATAGATGCGGATTTTGGGCCGGCAGCGCTCCAGGAGGCAGGGAGGGGATTAAGTGGCGACAAAATGAGCTATCCGGACTAACTCAGATGTCACCAATCATATGGTGACAGGTTTTCGCGGATCGCGCCGAGGACCTGGAGCTTTTTGTCACCAGGGAAGTTGAAAGCGCCGGAAAATGCAACTAAGAATCCATACCACGAAGGTCCTTAAGATTGCCTATCTGGAGGCTTCCGAAAGCCCGAGAAAGGCTTTTTATCTCCTCTGGATCGAGCCAAAGGGGCAAGGATTCCGATTGAGGCGCGGGTTCCGTGACGCTCCACCGCAAGGCATGAACCCCGTATTTCTACCTCAAGGCCATCGGGGCAGGTGAAACCGCAACGCACGCTGTTGGGAGTGCGGAAGAGTCGTAAAAGGGTCTCAAATTTGACAAATGGCGAAATGGAATGTCAAGAGTATAGAACTGACCCTTAAAGGCTCTTCTTAAGGGCACTTCTTCTTGCGAGGCTCAGACTAATGATGGAACTTGAGACAACGTTCCGGCAACGCGAAATACTGGATGCGCTAGCTTTCCTGATCCAGGGCATGACTGAAAGTCGTATTTACGGGAGTCAACTGAGGGAAACACTCCCGAATTCTAACCAGTTTTCAGAGCATATCGAACATCTCATTCCGCATTGGATTGAACGAGTCGGCCACAGCCCCAACGAAGCATATCACATCACCCTGCGCGGGCTTCTAGCATCGGCACGCTCGGCGGAAACGCGTACCTTGGTTGAGCAGTTGCTCGACTTCCTTGGCAAACGATACCGCGCAGATCCGAATTTTCAGGAATTTACATGGACTGAGCTAAAGGACATGCTCGCCGTCACTGACGAGTATTTTGCATTCGTCAATGCTGTGATGGTCGGGGCTCGACTGTTCAAGCCCGCATCCAGTAGCTTCACGCCGGACCCTCACAGAGGCGCGGGGCGCGTTGCGGAGTATCGGTGGGCTTGCCCACAAGATATCGAAAACTTGATTTTACTGGAAACCACAGACGCTCTGCTGAGCCACAGACGTGCCGGAAACGCTGAACCCGCGAGCTTCATACCCGAAACGAGGGATTCGGTGGATCTGCATATGTATGACGTGTGCTTGTCCTACGCCGGAGAGGATCGCATCTACGTCGAAGAAGTGGCCGCGCTCTTGCACGCAAGTGGTGTGCGAGTATACTACGACCAATATAATGAAGCAGACTCTTGGGGAAAAGATCTATACGCCTATCTTGATGAGATTTATCGTACGCTGGCGAGATTCTGCGTGATGTTCGTTTCACGCCACTACCCTGTGAAGCTCTGGACCAAGCACGAAAGGGAAAGCGCTCAGGCGCGAGCATTTAAAGAGAGTGAAGTGTACATCCTGCCAGCCAGATTCGACGATACGAAAATTCCTGGTCTACCAGACTCTGTTGGCTTCATTGACCTGCAAGAAAAGTCCCCTCGCGAATTGGCCGCACTTATCCAGGAAAAGCTGAAAGGTGGAAAGGCTCGAACGCAAGAACACATTCCACATTCGTTCAAACAAGCAGGCCAACCTGTGCCATTAGGAAGGGATAATGAACTTCAGGAGCTGTGCCGTCTATTGAATGAGGGGCACACCAGGATAGTCGTGGTCACGGGAGTGGGGGGCGTAGGCAAGACATCACTTGTTGCGCACTGGATGACGACCGTTCACTTTGACACAATCTATGTCTGGGAGTTTCGACCTCAGCTAGGAGGCGAGGCGTCATCTACAGCCTTTTTTGAGCACGCTTTGCGTTTCTTTCAGAGCACATACGACACGCCTCCCAAATCTCCAGAGGTACTGGGTGAACGACTTGGGGCTTTGGTAGCAAAAAGGCGCTGTCTGCTGGTTCTTGATGGCCTGGATGTATTGCAGCACCCTCCCGAGTCCCATACGAAGCGCGCCGCATCAAAGATTCATCGCTACGCCGACTGCTCGAGATTCTCGTTCGAACCGACAGCAAAGCCATCTGCGTCATCACAACTCGGGAGGGAATCCCTGAACTGGATAGTTACACGCCTCCCCAGGTCGAATACATAGGTGAGTGGGGTGAACTTGACAACAGCCATCCACAGCTTCACGGACTGAGCGTTGAGAGTGGCGTGAAGCTTTTGGATAGGTTCAGCGTAGTGGGGAGCTTCTTCGAGCGCGAGAAGCTGGTAAGATATGTGAGGGGACATGCCCTTACGCTTAAGTTAATGGGAGCCTACCTTCGGGAAGCGCATAGGTGCGACGTAAGGAGATGGGACCGAATCGATTTTCGAAAGGCCGATACCCTTATCCAGGGCGGACACGCCACCCAAGTTCTGGATTCCTATGTTGCCTGGTTCAGTTCGGGAGGAGCGAACGGTCACGCCTGTCTTTCAATACTGTACGTCCTTTCTCTGTTTGATGGCGCCGTGGAGCGCGATTTTTTATCGATTTTTCTTGGCAAACCTATTTGGAGGTTAACTGACGGACTATTCGCACTCGACCCAGAAGAGACAGGCTTCTGGGCAAACGTGAGCCGCATGTCGACTAAGCCTGATCCAATCCCAGAAGATGAACGCAATATTGCGTTTACTACGCTCGCCAATTGCGGGTTACTGCTGACCTCGAATGAAGAGCGGCAAAAACATTGGGCTCAGCGCTCCATTGACACCTACCCTCTGGTTCGGGAGTACTTTCGCTCGCGAGCAAAGCTACGAAAAGACGCGTGGAGGAAAGCCCACTCAAAGCTCTACTCCGTATTTCTGCAAGAGTGCAAAAGCGAACTCCCGGATTCACACGTTGGACTCGGTCCATTGTACAATGCTGTCTCGCACGGCTGCCAGGCTGGCAAACACTTAGAAGTGCTAGATAGCGTGTACAAACAACGCATCCTTCGGCATGACGCCATGTATAGCATAAGAGTTCTAGGTGCCTTCAAGTTTGACATCGCAGCTATCTCATGTTTCTTTGAAACACGATGGGAACAACTCCGGCCAGGCTTTAGTATTGAGCAAGAGGCCTGGTTATTTGCGAAGAGCGGGTTTTACCTATACGCGGTCGGCCGGGTCCTTGAGGCCGAGGTCCTTCAAAGGAAGGCTTGTAAACTGAACGTTCAAATCAATCGCTGGGTAGATGCATCCGTGAACTGCAGTGAGCTATGCACCACTGAGGCGTGTTTGGGTAGACTTCCCGACGCGGAGAAGAGTGCCAAACTGGCGCTGAGCTATGCAGAGAGGACAGAAATCCGTAAGAAGATCATCGGACGCATGACGGCTCTAGCGCAAATCCTTCATCAGGCAGGACGGGAAAGGGATGCAAGAGCTATGTTCGAAAACGCGGAAGCTCAGCAGGTACTATCGGACAAGCAGCACCCACGGCTTTATGGTCTGTGGGGGTTTCGCTTCTCGGAATTGCTTTTGGCTGAAGTAGAACACGCCGTCTGGCATAGTACCGTCACCGGTCTTTCCAGTCCTTCTAAAAATGACGTTGACCGACTTATTGGGGTCTGTCGTATTGCGGAGGACAGAACAGTATCGGGAGTGACCTATTTGTCACTACTGTCCCAAGGACTAGAACGCCTGACTCGCGCGAAAACGAAGTTTTTTCAGATTGTCCTTCAAAAGACTGAACCCAATAGCGATGCGAGAGTGGCCGAGGCAGGGGATATGATCGTTGAGGCGATTCACATTCTGCGAGAATCCGAAACGCAAGAGTACCTTTGCCGAGGGCTTCTGCTATATGCTTGGTTCCTTCGGAGTATCAACGAGCCAGGAAGTGCTGCTGTGAGATTGCTCGATGAGGCTTACGAACTGGCGCATTGGAGCCCTTTAACCCTGTGTTTAGCTGATGTTCACCTTATGCGTGCCGGATTATTTTATGCACACAGATCATATCCCTGGAAGGTGCCGAAGGACGACTTTGATCGTGCTGAAAAGCTAATCGCACAATGCGGCTACGGACAAAGAAAAAAGGCCCTAGCAACTGTCGCATGGGCCATGAGAGATGCTCGCAGCGCTCCGCCAAGGGTAGACATAGGGGACATTCTATAGTCCACATGTCAAGCTGAAAACATGAGTAAGCGAAGATGCACTCCAGGGGGAATTCCCTATTCCTTTCGTAAGGAGTTTTTCAGCTTAGAAGACTTGGAGATTATAGAATCTTCGAATCGGCGGGCTTGTTCCACGAGTGGCGCAGGAAGTGGGCGGCGTATCTGCCAGAGGCTAATTAAAAAGTGTGCGGCCCCTCACTAAAAAAGCATATTTGTAAAGAAGTTATTAAAATTGTTGTAATGTGCTCCTAAGGGTTTGAAATCTCTACGGAAGAAAATGCTGGTAAATGCACGCCGATTCACGGTAATAATGGAATACTCAAATAGTAAAGGCCCATAAGAGGGATGAAGAATCTCCACGGGACCTTCGCAAAAAAGTATTTTTTTACGTAGCAGTATAAAAATGCCTTCCCTTGCGAATCCTGTTAGAGAGTTTTTACGCATGTAGCGTACCTTCCTCCTAGAGGGCCAAGCCAACTTATTTAGAGGAGATTGGTATGGCCGAGAGCAAAAGCCACAAAGAGGCCAAAAACAAAGCTGCCGGGCCTGGGGGTAAAACTGAAGTTCCGCTTTCAGGAAATCGTCGCCTCGACGCCCTTACAAAGAACGCTACCAAGGCAACCGAGGTTGAGCGGAGCGGAGATCCCGCCCAACTGGCAAAGGCAGTTCGTCGCCTTGATGCTTCCGGGGCGGGCAAAAAAGTCCTTAAGGTGCCTCAGCCAGATATGGATACCGCCGCCGCCGCCATGCGCAAGGCGGGCGTATCCGGTAAAGTAGAAAATATTACTGGGGACGAAGAGTCGCGACGTACGCCCAACAAAAAAATAACTGGCTGGGTTGAAAAGGGCCTTCTGGAGACCACCTATGTGTGCAATGACTTCTTAAACTTAAGGGGACGAAATGGCGAAAGAAACGAAGCAGCGCGTTTTTATCAGCTTTGATTACGATCATGACGCAAGCTTGAAGACTCTTTTAGTCGGGCAAGCCAAAAACGATGACTCGCCCTTTGAATTGGCGGATTGGTCTATAAAAGAGGCCATCACGGGCGATTGGAAGAAAAAGGCGCTTCCAAGAATCAAGGGTGTTGACCTTATGGTTGTCCTGTGCGGTGAACACACGAATGCGGCAACAGGCGTTAGCGCAGAGCTTGGCATTGCCGAAGAGGAAAAGATCCCATATTTTCTACTTGCAGGCTATTCCGATAAAACATGTGTGAAGCCGAAAGCTGCAAAATCTACTGATAAAGTTTACAAATGGACTTGGGATAATCTTAAGACCTTAATCGGTGGGGGCAGATAAAATAATATGCGAAAGGCTTTGATTGTAGGCATCAACGATTATCCTGGTGCCCCTCTACGCGGGTGTGTGAAATGCAAATGCAATGGAGCCAGCGTCCTGGAAACGCACGGTGACCGGGGCACCCAATTTTCCGTTATATCTCTGACATCCCCAAGCGATACTATCGGCCGGGCCGAGCTTAAGGGAGCGGTTGAAAAGCTTTTTGAGGGCGACTGTGATATTTGTCTCTTTTATTTCTCTGGCCACGGCCTCATTAAAAGCACCGGTGGTTATATAGTTACACCGGACGCCAAAAAATATGACGAAGGCGTTTCTATGGATGACATCTTAGCTCTCGCCAATAAATCCAAGGCGAAAGACAAGGTGATTTTCTTAGATTGTTGTCACTCAGGCGCACTTGGAAGCCCAACGATTACGGGGAGCAATGTTGCTCACTTGAGCGAAGGTCTATCCGTTTTAACGGCAAGCCGCGACTCTGAATCGGCACTTGAGATTAACGGGAAGGGCGTTTTTCCCGCATTGGTTATTGACGCACTGCAAGGCGGAGCCGCAGACTTGCGTGGGTTTGTTACAGCGGGCAGCATATACGCTTATGTTGACCAAGCCCTTGGCCCGTGGGATCAACGCCCCATTTTTAAGACCAACGTGACGCGCTTCACTTCACTTCGTTCTATAACCCCACCTGTATCTTTCGACACATTACGAAAAATTTGCACCTATTTCCCAGCACCGCAGGATGAACATGCGCTCGATCCGTCCTATGAGTTTCTCAAACGGCGGTCGCGATTCCCGCGAACGTGGCAATACTTAAAGACCTTCAAAAATTTGTAAGTGTCGGACTGGTCGTTCCCGTTGGCGAAGAACACATGTATTTCGCTGCAATGAACTCAAAATCATGCAGGTTGACGGCTTTGGGCTATCAGTATTGGAGATTGATAAAGGAAAAGAGATTGTGAGCAAGGCTGGTAATTGTCCTGCCTCATCACATTTGGGAGCGACTTCCAGGGGAAGGTTAGAGGGTACTTGGATAACGAAGAAGAGCGCAAAAAATTATTCACTGACCTTAAAACGGAGCTAAATAAACGACAGCTCTCAAATGCCGAAAACTTTGACAAAGCCATTCTAACATATTCATCGGCTTGGCTGGGTTTGTCCCTGGCCTTTTTAAAGGATTTTCTTCCGATAACAAGCGGCCAAACATAGTTGGCTTCTTTATTCCTCCTGGATTCTGTTCACGCTTGCTGTCCTTGTCACTATCATTTCGTACATGACAAGTCAGCGCGGTTTGAAAACGCTGGAATCTATCGGCGAGCGCTATTATCTGAAATGTGAGGATGATGCCTTTGATGCCCAAAATATTTGGGCTTCGCTTACGGATTGGCTGAATAGTATATCGGGTTTAGTTTTTGTAGCAGCGATCATTTTGACAACAGCATTTGTATCAATCAATCTCGAAAGGGCTACTAAAATGAGTGAGGAGAAAAAACTTTCGCTTCAGGGAGGCGCATCAGTTCCCACCATGCAAAAAATAACAAAAGATGCAGCGCCTGCACCGACCATGCAGAACATCGCTCGACCGGATGGTCTCGAAAAAGCAGCCCAATACCGTCGATGCAAAGAATCCCTCGGGAACAGGCACAACAACAGCAGGCTCCCCAGCCACAAGCGCCACAACAGGCACCAACGAAGGACGTAAACAAAAAGTAATTTAAAGGCATTTGTCTCAACCAATTTCGAAAGGGTCACTAAAATGAGCGAGCAGAAAAAAGTTACCGTGGTAGAGAAAGGTGCACCGGTTCCCTCCATGCAAAGAATTGCACAGGATGGAGCCCCTGTTCCTACCTTGCAACGAATTCCTCAGGAACAGGCGCCGCAACAACAACCGCCTACGCAGCAACAGGCACCACAACAGACACCGGCAAAAGCAGACAAGTAATCTACCTTTCCTGGATATGGAAGTTACTTGTGGTAGACCACCCAATGGCTTACCAGCAATCCGGTCGACCAATTAACGGCACATGGCTGGACTTCTCATTTCAGGGCCAACACGTCTTCGTAGAGCTTCCGCAAGTGCTCGTCGGACATATCCAAGATCGGTTCATACATGAACGAATTGAGGTGAATGTTCTCTGGTGTCATGAGAATCACCCGCTTTATGGTTTTGATAGTGTCAGCATCGCTGAACAGCTCCTCGAACTTTTTCAGCAGCTTGGGTGTTTGATTTGATTCGATACTGGTAACGAACGTGTCATCGTTAATTTTCTCCACCATGAATTGCTCAGCGGCGATTCGTATGGCAATTGAAAGGACGACTTTGTTTTCTAAGTTGATGCCATCGCAACCTTTCAGGAGGCATTCGCCTGCCTCGTGTTGGATGATTTCAATCACCGGCCTGTTGCCATTGGATGATTTTCCGGTTGTACAAAATACCGTGTTGTAAATCCTGTCCAGATCGTCTTCAGTTATGGCAGCAGAGTCGCTCTTCCAGTGTAGTAATGACGTTAGTTTGACAAAGTCAGGGTCGTCGTCGCTTTTTGTGAACTCAATGAGGTTGCGAATAAAAGGTATTGATGCAATCTTCTTTTTATCATTAGTGAAAAACTTGAGTTTCCAGTCCTTAGCGAATACGTTCTTAATGCCGGTTGCTTGTCCCAACGATAGACCGGTACTGCTCTTAAAGGCCATGAGGCAATGTGAATAGCCGACGAGGAATCTGCTGTGTATGGTGCGGAAAAAATCGAAGTTGTGCGTCAGAATGATCTGTTTAAAATGTGGTTCTTCGGCAATATCTTTCAGGTATTGAATGATGGCGTACTTGTTCTTGTAGTCGAATGAGTCAGCGATGTCATCGACAACAAATACGGTTTCCAGCTTCGCCTTCTTTCGAGCTTCAACTTCAAAAATGATATTAAGTATGTAAAAAGCCCTCTTCTCTCCCGTACTTAAGGCCTGCATCAACGCAGCTTTTTCTACAGGCACCGTGTCCACTCCGTCCTCAAAGGTGAACGCGAGGCTAATCATCGGCTCCTGACCCAATATGACGGACACTCTATTCTTTGCACTCAGCTTGAACGGTACAAAGAAACGGCTATTGAAAATCTCAATGACCTTCTCCCATTGTGTCCGTTGGTTGCGTGCCTCCTCTTCGATCTCCTTCTTTCTCTTCTCGGCGGCCTGGTACCTATCAAGCAAGTCTTTGTAGAGCTCAAATTTTTCCTTGAAGTACGATTTCCAGATTTTTTCGCGAAACAGGTCAATATTTGTCAGCTCTGAAAGAATCTCTTCATGTTCTGTTAAGTAAGCCGCAAAACCCCTGACATTCGCGTTTTTCGTGATCAGCTTTTCAATGTCTGCGAACTTCTTTCTGAGGTCTTTATCGTTCGAGATGCCTTCCTTCTCTTTCGCAATCAAATCTTCAAGCTGCTTTTGGCTGGTGATTTCGAGTCTCTCGTCGGCATTTAGATTCACTGTGTGCTTGGCATCGAAGAACCCGTTCTCAGCTAAGCTCTTCGCAATGGTGGTGGCGTTGTAGTAATTGAAGATACCCTTTTTGAAATATGTAGAGGCGGCTAAGAGTTCATTATATTTCTTGATGTAGTTCTCAATCGCCGTCTTGACGTCTTTGGTTCCAAGAAAGTTCAGAACCTTGTCGTCAAAAATAGTGTCGTAGTTGATAGCTGCGAATGGAGCGTCTTTCTGTGCGAGCATTTCATCCTTGACGCGGATCAGTGCAAGGTAAAACTCATCATCACTCTTGGTAAATGTGGAGGAAATCTCTTGCCCAAGTTCTTTTTCGAACCGGATTGCTCCTTTAGAGCCTTCAAGAATATTTCCTTGGATTTGTCGATCTCTATGTGAAGTTCCTCGTATTCCTTTCGCAGTTTACTGTCCACGAGCAGGGTCGAGGTTTTTTCCGTATGGCTGATGTCTTCGTCGTCATAGGGTCGAATGACATAGACGCTTTCCTTAGGCAAATCTACGCCGTGCTCATCAGTAATTTGTCTAACACACACTCGCGCTGGGAATATCCTATCCTTTGATGGTTGGCATCTGCTATGTCCTTGAAGGTCTGTGCCAAGGAAGACTTCATTGCTCCATTGGGGGCATAGATGGCGTAAGTTTTTTGCTGGAGAAATCGAACTGTGTTTGAAGCTTCTTGATCCCGTAGCAATTTTCCAGGTCAACATTCAACTTGTTCATTCCACCCCTTCCTTGTTTTGTTGTTCGCTCTCAATGGCTATTTCCTCTAATTCATTTGCTGGCGCCGGCAAGCTGCCAGATTTCATCAAGTTGTGGTAGAGATTCCTGGGCAATCGCCTGCAACTCGCCACACATGCCCATCATGTTAAGCGTAACCCGTTGTATTTGCTGCTCCCGTTTTTTCCAGATGCGCGCCATAGCGGCCTTTTCGGAATCCAGATCACACTTCATGCTCGTGAAAGCATCAACGACGGCCCGCACCTTTTGGGCAAATTGTGGGCTGCATAGATAGTGATAAAGCGCCTCCATCTTTTCATTCTTGTTGAGGCCCATTAGTTTATTTTTGTTGGCCTCTATAAGCATCAGGCGCAACGTTTCGGCCATGGGCCGGATAGCGACGATGTTGACCACCCAAATGTCATCGACCATGCAAAAAGGCTCGGTTGTCTGCTTTGGCATGACCGTGGTTACCAGTACGGCCAACTCCGCATTGGCTTCATGCTGATCGTCCTTGAGTTTTTGCACCCAGGCGTTTGACCAATTCTCGGCGCGTTTGGCCTCCCAGATGATCTTGCCGCAGTCCTGCCCGGTGCGTGTGACGACTGTCTGTAAGACATCCGCGCCACGCGCGCCCTTGCGAACCGCTTCGATAATATCGAAGGGAAACGCGGTTTTCAGAATGCTTTCGAGTTCCAGTTCAAGAACCTCGCCCTGGAGTTGCTGCGATCCTTGTTCCAGTTTTCGCCTCAAATCTTCGTTAGCCTTTTGGGCATCCTCAATCTTTTTCTGATACTCGGCCTCTTTCAGCTTGAAGCGTTCGCCTTCGCTGTTGCGGATTTGCTCTTCGATCTTTTTTCTTTCTTCATCAATTTTGCGCTGTAATTCCAGTTCCATTTCGCGGCGGGACTCTTCCAGCTTCGCCTTCTCCTGGCGGAGTGACAGTTCCTGCTCGCGGAGCTCTTTAAGCTTGCCGTCCTTTTCGGATAGCTCCTGTTGCAGTAGCTTTTTTTCCAGCTCGAAGTCAGCAAGGGCTTTGTCTTTCGCTTCCTTCTGGACCTGCTCAAAACGCGACTTCATCTCGGTCAGAGCCTGCTGGCTCCCGGCCAATTGTTCCTTGAGCCCTTCGAGCTGCGCTGTGTAGGTCTTCGCTAATTTCCGTTCAGCTTCCTTCTCCAGTTCCTGACGGAGCCCAGCCGACGCGCTCTTTCAGAACTGTTTCAAAGTCCTGTTCGTACCGCTCGATAGTTTGTCGGGTAATGCCGTCACCGAGCATAAACTTGTGCTGGCATTGCGGGCATACGATCAGCTCTTCGGACGACAGTATTATCTTTTGTGCCATGATGTGTCCCTTACCTATTGCTAATTGAAAAGGTACGTACGAGTAGCGCATCGAAGGTGGCCTCGGCGATGCGCTCGTCGATAGGAGCATCCAATAGATCTTGCCGGACTAAACGAGTTGCAAAACGCCTTTCTAGGTCTGGCACTTCTCATGCCTCATCCTCATCGCTGCCGTTGTCCCGTCCCATGCGATACTTGATGTCATAGTTGATAATGAAATCGAGCTCCTCGTCTGTAAAACCATAGTACTGCGCGAGCACTCGGTCGATTTCGTCGATAATCAATTTCGACTGATTTACCCTGAATGAAAGGCACTCAACGGCTTTTTTCCCTTTGTAAACCCGAATCGCATTTACAGCATGCTGCCGAAGGGATTTCACATACTCTTTTCCCAGACCGCATAGAGATTTCAGCCCGTTAACACTCATCTCGCGGGGATCAAATGGGAAAGTCCCGATATCACGGTTTCCGAGATGGCGACAGTCGGAGGTAATAGTGAAATACCACCACCATAAATCGCTGCTCAGTGCCGCAATTATTCCATATCTATCAACATCCGGTAGCAAGTGGATAATCTTTTCCTCGCTCGATCCGGTTTCAAAATCTACAAACACTTTCCAATACAGTCCGCCGCGTCTATAAAAGATGCGGTTTTTCGAATGGCGTGTGAAGCATCCGGCCATCTCCTTTTTCTTGTTACGCAGTTTCTTAAGGATGGAAAATGCCTCGTATGCGCCAAGTTTTGGTATACTGCCTGCCAGCCGGTTGTCTGTTACTGCCGCATATTCAATCTTTGAAAAAAGCTCTGGCCGAGCTTCCGAGTCCCACATCACGTATCGAGTCGTTTCGATTTTCTCAAGTGGCCGTGCGACACGTTGGAGCAAAATCGAAAGCTGAAGGTTAACACCGTCAAATAGCTTCCCGGGCCTCCAACTGAAGTTTGCAACTCTCAACCAGCCTGAACTGCTTTTGAGATGAGCTATCAGTGGAATCATCCTGTCCGTGCTGAACGCGCTCAACGGCACAATCATGCCCAGTTCTGTACCTTGACGACTGAGCGTGGTGCATCTCTCCAATAAAAAAGCAAACAGATTGCTGCACTCTTCGGTCTTGAGTTGTCGAACACCATAGGTACTGCGAACATCCTTGTATTCCACGTACGGCGGATTCCCGATGATCACATCGAACCCGCCACTGTCCATAATTTCATAGAATTCAACAAACCAGTGAAACGGCTGGTGCCTTATATTCCACTCGGCGAAGGCCTTCTCGTAGGCCGGCTTGGTTTTGAATTTGTTGTCTGCGACACCATATTCACCGGCAAGGTAGCAGTCGAGTTCATCGTTGAGCTTGGCCAATCTGCGCCGCGCTTCCTGCTTATCCTCGTAGGTAATCTTACCCCCGTGGGTGGTCTGTTGGGCTCGGAACCGCTGAAAGATCTTATTGACAACCAGCACATTTTCTTTGAAGCGCCGGTAGGCCGCCGCCGCCTTACCGGGCATGAGTTTCATTTGCCCGCCTGTGTCCTGTGTAAATGCCTTGCGGGCCTGATCCACGGTCGCGTAGCCAACCAGGGTATTTCCCGCGCGGATGTTGAAGTCAATGTCGGGCAGCGGCTCGATCTGATCAACGGTCTCGACCTGGGCGACGAGCTTGAGAAAGAGGCGAAGCTTGCAGATTTCCACGGCCTCCTCCATGATATCCACGCCGAAAAGGTTGTTGATGATGATGGACTTCAGAATGAAGTAGCGGTCGTTGGGATGCTTGGCGATCTGGGCGAGGACTTTCTTGAAGTCACTGAATTGCTCGGGATGGTGGGCTTGTCTGCCAGGTCTTCGATAAACCGCTCCATCCGTTCCAGGCAGTCGCTGTAGAGCGTTTCCAGGATGCGAAGGGCGGCGAAGAGGAAAGCGCCGGAGCCGCAGGTCGGGTCGAGCACGTAACTTTCTCGATGGCGTGCCAGAAAGCCCGAAGCAGTCCGGGCCTTCGCTCGTTGACGATGGCGTCGCGGGCGAATTGCCAGATGTCCAGGTTGAGGGTAATGAGGTCGTTGATCTGGTGGACCTCGCCCTTCTGGAGCTTTTCGCGGAGATCGAGGCAGCGTTGGCGGCGGGCGACGTAGTTCGCGCCAGGTTTCGGTGGGCAGCGCGTACGGGCTCAGGCGCGGCCTGTTCCAGCCGTCGCGCTTGGCGACGTCCACGCCCGGCCTCGATATCCATGGGGAAGGGAATGAGTTGCCAGCTTTCGGATCCGATGACGCCGTTGGCGGAATGCCGCGCCGATGCCGGATAGATGTAGCGGTCAGGGTCATCGCGGAGCAGCCGCCACAGGAAGCTGTCGGGCTTAAAGGCGATAGGGCACTTCTTCTCGGCGGCATCGAACAGGAAGGGGATGATCGTGTTCTTGCCGATGTATTCGGTGATGTCTTCCTTGGTGTAGTAGGCCCCCATCTGCTTCTGGTTGATGTACTTCTCGAAAATGTAGCCGACGCACATCGGGGTTGATTTCGTTGTCGGCGCGGAGCGGGCGTTCGTCGAGGTGCCAGCGGATAGCTGGTCGAAGAAGTCGAACAGCTTCTCGAAGGCCTCGTCGGGGATGTCGATGTCGGGGTTGTGCTCTTCGAGCTGGTGGACCTCGAAGAAGCCGCCGTTGAGGTACGGGACTTTGCCGAGCAGCTTCTCCAGGTCGCGGTCGAGCTTGCGTTCGCGCTGCTGCTTGCCAAGCCCGTCATGGAACAGGCGGAGCAGGAAGTAGCGGTAGAAGGACTGGAACTTGTCCTTGCCCTTGACCTGCGCGGACCGTCGCAGGCGGTTGCGAGGTAGTCGGTGTCGCCGTCGAGGAAGCCCTTCTTCTGGATGAAGTAGACGAACATCAGGCGATTGAGCATCAGCGAGGTGTACCACTCGAGGTCGGCCTCGGCCTTGATGCCCTTGATGAACTTGAGGAAGGCGGCGTGCTCGGCCTTGAAGCGGTCGTAGAACTTCTTGGTGACCTTATCCACGTCGAAGGCGGCGCGGGCCCGGCCGGCGACATCCACGACAGGTGATGTCTCTTCCTCTTCCAGGCTGACGGCGATCTGGTCGAGCCGCTGGATGAGCGGATCGCCCGATTGTGCGGCGTCGAAGCGGTGGTCGCGGCTGGCGATCGGTTTGCCCGGCTCGCGGCGGACCCAGTGCCAGACCTGTGGCCGGCGTGCTTGATCGGCGTAAATGACGAAGTGCTCGCGGGCGGACTTGGTGACCTGGTGATCGATCTTGAGGCGGGCGGGCGGTCGGGATCGTCGGGCAGACGAAGGCGACGAAGCCGCGCTTCTGGGCGACGGCGGTCAGACAAGCGGTGTCGCCGTCGACTGGGATGTCGAGCTGGGCCTGGTGCTTGTCCCAGCCCAGGTGCTCGCGGAAGAGCGTTTGAAGTCGAACGACTTCGAGGCACTTCCGCACTGCGGCAACGTCGATCTTCATGGCTGATCGTCCTTCGATCACGGTCCTGCGCAGCCCCAAGGAGCAGATGACCTGCGGTTCGGCGTTTCCATGTCTTCGGTCACCGACAGAGGCGGGCATCCTGGCGCAGCGAGATCACCAGTTCCGCCAGGGCCTGGTCGGCGATGCCGCTCTTGAGTTGGCGGTTGAGCGTGTCAGTGGCTGACTGGAGCAAAGGATACTTGTAGATGTCCTCGATGGCCTTGTTCAGTTCAGGATCTGCGAAAAGCGTGCCCTTGACGTCTTCGGCGTAGGCCTTGAGCCGTTCGTAGGTGCGGAAGCGGGCGCCGGAGGCCGGCCGAGCTGGCCGCCGACCGATTTTTCCGTCTCGACGATCAGCTTCACGCCCTGTGGCGACCATCTCATGGTGATGTTCGTGGCGCGGCACGGCCGGGGTGCCTGGCGCGCACTCGGCCGCCTTCAGGATAGTGAACTGCGATTCGGTGACGCTCTTGCCTTCGTGTTGACCCAGGCCAGGGCGTCGTTGCCCTCGGCCGTGCGCAGGTAGACCAGCGCCCCTTCCGGCTGGTCGGCTGTCGGCTTGTGCTGACCTAGTCGAATAGACCACGTTCGGCATCGCCGGAATGATCTTCTCCAGTTCCGGGTTCTCGTCGATGGCGTTCTTCCAGATCTGGTAGGCATAGGAGGCGAGGTCGACCTCGGTGTCGTCGTCGCCGTCCAGGATGCCGGCTTTTTCGGTGGTAGAGATCGAGGAGCGGCCTGATCGTCTTCTCGATCGTCGAAGAAGGCCTCGTCGGTGCCGACGACTTCGGCGTTCTCCTTCAGGCGCTGGCGCACGCGGGAGCGGAGACTGATGATCCGCTCGACGCCATCGGCCGGCAGAAACGAGTAGCAGAGGATCGTGTCGGACTGCTGCCCGATGCGGTCCACGCGGCCGGCACGCTGGATCAAGCGAATGATGGCCCAGGGAAGATCGTAGTTGACGATGATCGGCGCAGTCCTGGAGGTTCTGGCCTTCGCTGAGGACGTCGGTGGCGAGCACGACACGCAGCTCGTCCTGGCCGGCGTCACCTGCTTGCGCTTCTCGTTGCTGACCGGGCTGAAGCGGTGGGCGACGCTCGTCGGGTCTTCCGTGTCGCCCGTGACGCCGGCGAGAGCGGATACATGGCGAGCCTTCAAGTTGCGCGTCCAGGTAGTCCACCGTGTCGGCGAACTGGGTGAAGACCAGCACCTTGTCCTCGGGATGGTGTTTCGTGATCAGAGTCGAGCAGCGCGTGGAGCTTTGCATCGCGGTCGGCGATCCCACGCGCCGGCATGCTGCGAGCACCTTCATCAGCGCCTTGGCGTCTGCTCGCAGATCCTTGGCCAGGGCATCGCTCGAACAACTCCGGCGCGAAGCCATTTGAAGCGACGCCGGAATTGGCTGGCATAGCGTCTCGTAGATCTCCGCCGGCCCGTGTCTCGGTAAGTCGGCTTCTCAGTCAGGGCTGGCTTCACGGCTCTCGGTCGAGATCGGCGGCAGCGCCGTCGTCATCGCCATCCGCAGCCGGGTCCCACAGATCGCTGTCCTGGTCGTTGGCCCAGTGATCGAGCAGGCCCATGTCCTGGGTGCCGATGGGCAGCGGCAGATCGTTCTCGATGGCGTGCAGGACAGATGAAGTTGCGGAGGACGTGACGTTCCAGCGAGAGGATGAAGGCGTGCCCGCTGCTTTCCAGGCGTTTGAAGAGATTGGTGCGGCAGAATCCCTTGAGGCGTGTGCCGGCCCGCGACAGATCGGCCAGGACTCGGCCTCGTCAGGCGTCGGCGGCTTGTGCGGCGAGGGCTTCTGATAGTTGCCCAAGCCCATAGCGCGGCAGCGTCAGGTTGTTGACCGTCTGCACGACATCGTCTGCGAAGAGGCGCGCATACTGGTCGCTCGGCGTCCTTCGTCGTCGATCTTGAACTTCACCGTCTTGGGAACCCGGTCGGAAAATAAGAGCGCGTGCCGTCGGCGAACTCCAGAAACTTCGGCTTGCCGCGTCGGGATCGTAGCTTCGCGTAGTTCTCCTGGATGAAGCTGCGAGTGCGCCGGACCAGGTACAGCCGCATCAGGTCCCGCCAGTCGTCGGCATAGTCGCTCTTCTCGAAGGCGGCCAGAGACCGCACTGGGCACTGGTGCCGGCGGATGAACTCGGTCTCGCCCTGTTCGCGAAGCAACTTTTCCGGGCGAACGCCGATGTCGTCATGTTCGTCGATGAACAGGCGAAGCTGGTTGGAAAGGTCGAGATAGGTCTTGTTGTACGGGCGTGGCGGAAAGCAGGATGACCGGCTGTCGTTGGAGCTGATGTACTCGGCGATGGCCCGATAGCGCTTGCCTTCTCGGTTGCGAAGGTTATGGCTTTCGTCGATCAGCACCAGCCGAAAGCGCCGCAGGTCGGGCAGCTCGCGCTGACCTTGGTGATCGGACAGGACCTTGGCCCGCAGCCGATATCTGCTGGCGGTAGTCTTCCCACATCGGCACCAGGTTCCTGGGGCAGATGATCAGCGTTTCGAGCGCCGTGATCATCCTCGAAGATCCGCGCGAGCGCCGTGGCCATGAGCGTCTTGCCGAGGCCGACCACATCGCCGATGACGACGCCGCCGCGCTTGTTGAGATGGTGCGCGGCGATCTTGACGGCGGCCTTCTGGAACTCGAAAAGCGTGTTGCCGAAGTCGCTGGGAATGCGGAACTCGGTCAGCCCGGCGCGGGCCTCCTGCGCCAGGTGATAGGCCATCTTGACGTAGATGTGGTAGGGCGGAATCGGCTCCGGCCGCGCCCAACTGGTGTTGATGATCTCGACAAGTTCTTTGGAGATGTCGATGCAGAAGCGGTCGTTCCAGCGGTCCTCAAACCACTTGGCGAGCTTGTCGCAGGCATCGTGGTCGAGCACGTCGATGTTGAGTTCGCCCTGCTTCGACAGGCCGGCGAACGTCAGGTTGCTGCTGCCCAGGTAGCCGATGGTTGGGTTCAGCGGGTCGGGGCGGAAGTGCAGATACAGCTTGGCGTGGAGGTGATGCCGCAGATAGCAGCTTGACGACCAGCTTTCCGGCCGTGATCTGCGCCGCAAGCCGCCGCAGGCCGGCTTCGTCTTCGTTGGTGGGAATACCGATCGTCAGTTGGTCGCGGAAATCCTGGGCCAGCTTTCGCTTCAGGACGATGGCCGTGGCCTGGTCGATCTCGTCCTCGACCTGGAGCAGGCTCATCGCGGAACGAAGTTGATCCTGGGGCATTTGCTGCATGCCGACAAGAAGCCGGCAGCAATGCCCGTCACCGCCCGGCCAGCGTTCGACGAGGCAGTCGACCTGCCGCCAGCCGCGCAGGTTGAAGTAGCCGACGCAAAAATCCGCCCGTTCCGACAATCCCAGCGCTGCAGATAAGGCAACCAAAAGATGTTTCTCGATGTTATCGAATATCTGGGGCATTCATGTTACCTCCAGTCGCGTCGATTTGGCGCGCAAAGAGCATCTCTACTCATTAATACCGTAAGAAAGTGATCGTTTCCCCGGGTTTGGCAAACGATACCTACTGCATGAAGGTTTCTACGCATCCAGCCAATGCGCTGCGGCTCCCGAAGTCTGGTGTTAGCTTCGATATCTACGATGTCTGTAAATGCCATACTCTTGCTCCTTACATTGGCGGCGAATTATTTTACAGGTTGTTTTCTCATTAGCCCTACGGAATTATTGTATGCATATCTTCACCTTCAAGTATTTTCGTTACCAAAATGGGCTACAAGTCCTCGATGTTTTTCTTTCGTTCGAGCGCTTCAGCTTGTTGTTCGATAAATCGTTGCATCTCCTCTTTCTTGGGCAACTCAAGGAGATACCTGGACACAAATAGATGATTGTCCATACCGGCTAGAGCATATTCGACCAGGGCATGGTTCTTGTCGGTACACAGTAGAATGCCGACCGGTGGATTGTCACCGTCGAGCATCATATTTTTTCGATACCAGCTAACATAGGTATTGAGTTGGCCGATGTTTTGCTGAGTGAACTTTTCCAGTTTTAATTCCACCAAAACATGGCATTTGAGGATTCGATGATAGAAGACCATATCCACAAAAAAATGCTCATCCCCGATCAGGATGCGTTTTTGCTTTGCCTCGAAGCAGAAGCCGTGACCAAGTTCTAAGAGAAACTCCTGCAATTTGTTCAAGAGTTGATCTTCCAATTCGGATTCGCACATCACTTCTTTAGGCTTAAGTCCGAGAAACTCAAAGATATAGGGGTCACGGATGGACAACTTGGTCTCGGCGGTCTCCGCGCTCTGTTGTGTCATTTCAGACAGTTTCTTCTTGTTTTTCGAAAGGCCGGAACGTTCGTAATAGAGGCTGCCAATCTGTCGTTTCAACTCTCTCACCGACCAGTTTCCCCGGATGCACTCGATTTCATAGAAGGCACGTTGTGTGGGGTCCTCACATTTCAGGAGTTCAGCGATGTGGGTAAAAGACAACCTGCTAATCACTTCCTTGCCGGAGATGGAGAATTCGGGAGTCGCCGCCTCCCGTTTTTGGCTCAAGGGCATCATCACCGGTCCTATCAAACGCTGACTCAATTCGGGAGTCACTGACTCCCGAATTTGTGGATAGATTTGGTAAAACTGACGATATCGCCGAAGTTCTCGCTCCTCAACCCTGCTTACACCCTTCTCTCGTAGCGAAGAGGAAAGATGTTCAAGCAGTTTGCTCCCGTATTTGGCTCGATCCTCACCGTTCTGTTCGTACTCGGCGATGTAGTATCCGATCAACCAATTGCGCAAGGTTAGGCTGACATTGACCGCCCGGTTGGCCTGTGCGGCAAGTTCATCATGAACCAGCCGGATAGCACCGGCGAGTTTTTCAAAATCCCAGTCGGATTTTCCGTCTCTCTTCTGGCTCATAGTTTGCCGTTTGTCCTTTTTCGACCTGGAGCTGCTGAGTGATTATCAGGCCACCATGATCCATTCTTAGTTTCAGGGGATAGCGAATGTTTGCATTATTATTCGACCGATGTGCAACTCACGGGCAATATCCTCCGAAGACACACCTTGTTTTGCAAGTAACTGAAAGGCGGTCGGTATGATCTCCGGGGTCTCGGGAGGAATTGAATCTTCTCCTGGCTCACGTGTTTTCCATCCGTTCCTGCTGATGTACACATGAGCGTTTCGGTATTGCACGGCGCCAATGAGCCCCAGCTCATAGGCGCGTCGTATAATTGCCTGAATACTCACCCCCCAGCGCGTTTTCATCTGGAGGAGTTCAAACCAATCGATGCGATGATGTTTCGGGAACTCTTTAAGGAAGGCTGTTCTAGGCAGGAGAAAGGCACTTGCGAACTGATTGGCCTGGTCCTCTAAGGAAGGACTGTCCGCCTCCATTCCCTGGTGGAGAACCAAATGTCCAAGTTCATGGGCCATGTCAAATCTGGCTCTTGAATTACTGACTTTTGCGGTGTTCCTCACCACGATTGGCCGACTATGCATGTATGAGAAGGCATCAATGCTAGCCGATACGCCCTCAAAGGTAGTGACCACCGCGCCGGCATGTTCCAGAGTGCGGACCATATTGTGAATAGGGGCATCTAGGCCGAGTCCCCATGAACGTCTGCATTTCTCCGCTACCCGCTCCAAGTCGCTGCGCGTTGCCGCATTCGCAGCGGGAATGTTTATGGGTGGTAGCTCAAACTTAGCATCTATATATGAAACGATAGCATTGAAAATGGTTCCATAGGCCAGCGCTCTCTTGCGCACATGCATGGGCGTTGTTTTAAGTTTTCGGAAATGACAAATCTCTTCTTGGAGTTCGGCCCTGAGCGGCTCAAAGAAAAAGGATTGCTCCACGTGGAGAATCTCTGCGAGCGCAGCAATCAGATCTTCGGCCGGCAGGGAGGTTGGATCGGCCTCAAGGCGTTGCATATACTGGCGGGTTACGGAAACTTTCTCGCCTAGCTCCGCTAACGTGAACCCCTGGAATATACGTGCGAGCCTAAGCCTCGTTCCCTGGAATGGCCGATCATTCGCCGCTAGCATCTTCCATTCCTTCTAGGATTGTTTCATCCCGTGGTATAAGCGGCGGTATTTCAAGTATAACACTGTCCGCACGAGTTTCCGTTAATGAAGTTATTGCGGGAATGGGCTCAGTAAGCGGTATTTCCCATGGATTACGAAAGTTGCCCTTCTCTTCGTACTGAGCCACTGTAATGCGAAGTACACTCCCGTCATAGTCCGTTTCGACTGCTATTCGCCACATCCACTCTCGTTGATCGAAAGAGAGTTGGCGAAACCGTAGTTCCGGGTAATCCTTTCGGAGCGTTCTTTCGGGGGGACTATCAAATCTCCCCTTGTAAAATCGAAGTGGAACGCCGTCTATGAGGATAAGAAAATAAAGACTCTGCTCCCTGATCACCTTCAGCCAGGGCAAACTGTCCGCAGACTTTTCAAGGATGTTGATCGTTCTCTCGTATGCACGGCATCCAAGGCTCCACGGCCCATCACCGTCATCCGGGTCATGCAGATCCAATACCCCTTGGCGTACATCCCGAATAATGTGCCCGAGCTGGCAGAGGTATTCTTTTTGTAAATTAGGCTCGATTTCCCACGGCTTTTGATTCACTGATGCTCCTTCCCGCAAGGTTGATCGACATGACTCCTTGAGATCCCAGGAAAGAGCATTACAAAAAAACTGGGTATCTGTCAACCTCTTTGCTATTTGTCCCGGATACAACAGGCAGTTACTTTAAGATGCTTTTCGGCTCTTGCCCCGACAGCCTCAAAGAAACCGCTGTTGTCGTTAGCGACGCATCCCCAGGAGGTCCTGCACCACCGTTACCGGAAGCCCACCGCGTAAAAGCTGTGGCCTTGTCAGTAAAAATCTTGCTGCACCCTGCCTTTAGGGCCGTCAATTGTAAGTCGGGGTTTTGGTCTTCTGTGGAGACTCGATCGTAGCCTATTTTCATACCCTGTTGTGTCCCTGATTTATGCCACTCTGGTGATCCTCCCGTGCGGAAGTCACTAGATCCCTCACAAGCTCCCAGCAATTATGTCAGAACCTGACAGAGTGAAAAAGTTAAGTGTAATATATGATATCACCTTATGACCCGGTTACGTGGTAATAGTATGAGGGGAGGTAGGGCGCCGCCCCAACAATGGTGTCGTAGGGAGTGTTCATGTCACGCTCCAACCGCCTATAGGTGGCGATTGAACTCCCCTTCGGGCGTATTATGAGAAGGGATGTCTGGGCTTGACGAGAATCTTCAGCAATGCATGTAACCATCTTACCCGGTTATATGGTTACCTGCCTGAGCAGATTTTACCAGACACCGTCTGGCGAATCTGCTGGCACCCCGAACATTATGATTTGCCAGGACGCCGTCCGCAGAATTGTCCCTTGTCGATATTGCACGCCGCTTCCCGCTTCCTTCGTCAGCCTATGTCCGGCTGCTTTCTGTAAAGAGCGAGAGCGCCAGGCGGTTTTATGAGACCGAATTTGCGCAGCGGTTGGTCATCGGCGGCGGGGCGTGCTGTTTTTGCCTTACCACGATCCGGCGCGGCTTCCGAGTGATTGCTTTATGTGTTGCCGTCCAAAGGATGCGCGGCATAGGACAAGTGAAAAAGTTGGTGGAAATTTACGATATAACCTTGTGACCGGTTATGTGGTAATAGTATGAAGGGAGGTGGGGCACTGCCCCAACAAGGGTGTAGAAGGTGTGCTCATGTCACGTCGGAACCCTTTGGGCGTATTTTGAGAAGCGATATCTCGGTTTGACAAGAATTTTCTTGCCACGCATGTGACCATGTCACCCGGTTATGTGGTTAGCAAAAGCGATCACTTTAGCCATCATTGCACAGAAGGACTGCAGAGGGCAAAACTGCGCTTGCCGTGCATATGGCAGTATGCTCGACTCTTGGAACATTCATACGGCCTTAATCGACATTGATCCAGGAGCGTCCACTTATAAGCGTAAACAGAGCTGCCCAGATTCCCCGCCTTTTAAACACTGGCGAAGGAGGGTGGAATTGATCTTGTGATCATCGACACGGCCCCCCCATTCCGACAGCCACACCGTGAGTGGCGGGCGGAGTGTTCACGAGTACGAGCCGGAAGGCAAAGGAACGGCAGAGATAGACGAGCGATATAACCTTACTACCAGGTTATTGAGTAATACTATAAAGGCGGCCTCAACAATGGCATTTGGCGCATTTTTGGCGCATTTCATGGTAGCCTCGGGGCAATGAGGAGTAAGAATGTGGTGCAACTTGTTTTTCGATTTGCCCTGGCGTGAACTTTGGCTGTGGACGTCCGGAGTTCCGAAGGTAACGAAAAGGCCAGATCGCGTTCGGGCCTGCTATCTCTCCGATGCGATTTGTTCTGGAGGAAGCCAGATAATAAATGTCGAACCTTCACCCGGCTTGCTTTTCGCGGTAATACTCCCCCCGTACCGCTCAACAATTTTGCGGCAGATGGCAAGTCCCATTCCGGTTCCTTCATAGGCGCTCCTCCCGTGGAGGCGCTGGAAAGGAGCAAAGATGCGGTCCAGAAATGTCTCATCGAATCCGATGCCGTTATCTTCCACGAATATCCGGCAATCATGATCCGTACATTGGGAATGTATTTTTATGCGGGGCTGTTCTTCGCCGTGAAATTTTAGCGCGTTGGAAATGAGATTTTGAAAAAGTTGGCGCATCTGGCTTTTTTCAGCCTTGATGGCAGGCAAGTCAAAAACTTCTACATTGGCTCTCAACCGTTCAATTCTTGGCTCCAGATCCGAAACCACATCCATCACCGCCTCTCGCAGATCGACAGTCTCCAGAGGTTCTGGACGGGTGGCCACGCGGGAATATTTAAGAAGATCGCGAATGAGTTCCGCCATCCGCTTTGCCGCATTCTGCATCCTGGCGAGAAAATCTTTTCCTTGTTCGTCCAGCGTATCGCTGCACTTGGTCCCAAGACGATCCCCAAAGGCTTGGATTTTTCTAAGAGGCTCCTGGAGGTCATGGGAGGCAATGAAGGCAAAATCCTCAAGTTCACGGTTACTGTTCTCAAGTCTTCCCGCAAGATGGCCTTGAGTTCTTCCTCTGCCTGTTTTCGCTCCGAGATATCGGTCATTGTCGTCCGGGTAAGACCTTGACCTTCTGAATCCAGGACATATGTACTATCAAGTTGAACGAAGCAATTGGTCTGCCACCTTCCATTTAGCTTTATCTCGCAGGTGTGGGGCTGTTTTGTTTTAAAGACATTCCTTAAATGAAGGTGTAGTTCCTCCCTGTAATTTTCTGCCGCATAAAGATTAAACGGCTTTCCGATCAGGACGCTTCTTTCAATTCCCAGTTGCTTTGCGGCAGTTAGATTAGCTTTAACTATTCTGCCTTCTTCATTTATAGTGAGATAGCCGACAGGGGCGAAATCATACAGGTCGGAGTACTCTTTTGGCCTGCTCCAGTTCCGACTGCGTGGAGCGGAGTTCTTCATTCTGCATTTCGAGTTCAACCTGGTGAATCCGTAATTCTTCCACGAGCTTGCGCACATCCTCAACCGGCATCTTCTCCATCGATGAGCGCTTGGATTCCATGGTCTCCTCGGCCCGTTTACGAAGTTCGGCAATTCTTACATCACAGTCGTTCATAGTTCTCCGATCCCAATTTTCGTTATTGATGGAGTTCGTCCAACGGTCCACGCTTTCATTGGGTGATGTCCTCCATCGCAAGGAGGATTAGACGCGGTTGGCTACCTCTCTGTTCGATTTGTCTTGCGTTAAGGACCAGTACTTTATGACCGATCAGTGGGAAATCATGCTCGACCTTAAAATCACGGAACGGGATCTTCTCGGTTATGATTTTTTCAAGAAGTTTCCGCAAATCTGGAATGTTCCACTGACCATCACCGAGTTTGAAGATAGAAACTCCCTTGGCTTCCTGCAAGGAGATCCTGAATGTTTCATGGAAAGCTTCGTTGTACGAGACGACTCGAAAATCACCGTCGAGAACCAACAGAGGCTCTCGGATTGTTTCGACAATGCTTTTGGCAAATTCCTGAGCGCATTTCACCTCGTTTATATCGACAAGGTTAATGACAACCCCATCGATTACATTTTCGGTTGTGCGATAGGGGAGCACCCGGATCGAATACCATTTGCCGTCATCATCCTGAATATCAAAGCTTTCCCGGCGTAGCGTGTCCAGGACTTCGGACGCTGTCTTGAGAAGGTTAAGTCCGGTAACCTTCGAGGTGATGTCGCCAATCGATCTTCCGATATCCGTCTCTATGAGATTAAAGATTTTCGTCGTGAAAGGAGTAAAGCGTCTGATATGAAGGCGGTTGTCCAGGAAGATGGAAGCAATCTCAGTACTTGAGAGAAGACTACCCAGATCGTTTTTTAACTCGGAGGTGGAGTTGAGGCTTTTCTGAAGCTCGGAGTTCAGTGTGTTCAGCTCTTCATTCGTGGACTGCAATTCTTCGTTTGCCGACTTAAGCTCCTCGTTCGAAGCCTGGAGTTCTTCCACTGTAGTCTGGAGGTGCTCTCTGATAGCCTGGAGTTCACGCTCCAGTCTCACAACATGGGGATCAACGACCTCGGATGCAGAAGCCTTCTTGTTTTTCTTCGGTCTTTTGGGCGCGTCTTTTTCAATAAAAGCTATAACGCTTAAACCCTTTGGTTCCGTGAGGGGATTAACTGCAAGATCGAAAATCCGATATTCTTCCTTTTCCCGAGCGCAAGGTTTCCAATGTTTACCGGCTTGCCCTCCCTTGCGGCTTCATAAAGGGCCAATTCGAGTTCCAGACTCAAGCCATCCTTTGCCATCTTCAAGATGTTGATGCTGGGTTTTCCTTCGGGGAGCTTCAGATATTTTTCAACCGCGCCATGTGTAAAGAGGATCTCATAATTTTCGTCGACTATGACATGGGCTGGAGCAAATAAGTCTAACATGGCTCGCGCGCTCAAATGGCTAAGGTCTTCGTTTTTATGGTCAATTTGGCCTTGGATTGGGAGCGTTGTGGCAAGGGCTTCATCGGTTAGTGGAAAAATTCCGGCCCAAGGTCTTGGACCGATGCCTTTTCGCTGATAAATCTTGCAGTGAGCCTCAATCGTGTAAAAAAGATCATCAAACCTTCCGATTGACTCCGAGGAGCCAAGAAAGAGGTAGCCCCCTTCATTCAAGGAATAGTGGAAAAGGGGAAGTACCTTTCGCTGGAGCTTCATCCCCATATAAATGAGGACGTTCCGACAGCTTATGAGGTCCATCTTCGATAGTGGAGTATCCTGAATTAGATTTTGGACCGCATAGACGATCTTCTCCCGAATAAACTTCTTTATCGTGTTACGTATGCCGCGATTTTACGAAAAAACGCTCCAGGCGCTCTTCGGATACATCGGATGCAATGCTTTCCGGGTATTCCCCTAGCCGGGCACGATCTATGGCGGTGGGATCGAGATCGGTTCCAAATATCTGGATATCGTGGCGTACATTCACTTTTTCCATGCATTCGACAAGAAGCATGGCAATCGAAATAGCTTCTTCGCCGGTCGAGCAGCCGGGGACCCATATGCGGAGAGTGGAGCCTTGTTGTTTATTATGGATCAGTTCTGAGAGGACCTTTTCGAAAGGACTTCAAAGATCTCCGGGTCTCTGAAAAACCGGGTTACGCCGATAAGGAAATCCTTAGAGAGGGCCTCTACTTCAGACGGATTTTCCTCAAGATAGCGAAAATAGTCTTCCATGCTATCGATTTGGTGTGTTGCCATCCGCCGCTCTACTCTTCGACGAAGGGATGTATGCTTGTAGTCCATAAAATCGACTCCCGTCTGAGACCGGATCAAAAGAAGCATTTTTTCCATGAAATTCAGAAGGGCCTTGGAGACTCTCCCGTTTATCTCAGTGACCATTATGGGAGGTCGCTTTATATAGCCCAAAATTCTTTCGGCCATTTTCTCGACAGGCAGGACCATATCGACAAGGCCTGTTCCAACGGCGCTCCTGGGCATTCCATCGAATTTTGCCTGATTTACATCCTGGACGATTACCACGCCGCCTGCTTCTTTGACGGCTTTAAGCCCCAGGTGCCATCCGTTCCTGTCCCCGAGAGGATGACACAAATGGCCTTTTCTTTCTCGCTTTTAGCAATAGAGCGAAAAAAGGAGTCGATTGGAAATAGAGGGGCCTTGCCCGTTCTTGGCTCGGTCGAGTGAAGAGTTCGGTTGACAAGGGAGACTTCCATGCCCGGCGGATTGACATAGACCATGTTGGGCTCGATTTTGATCCCGTTTTCCACCCCGTTGACGGCCATCTTCGTTTTAGCCTGCAAAAGCTCCCTCATAAAGCTCTTGCTTTCGGGGGATAAATGCTGGATGACAACGAAGGAAAGTCCCGGCTCGGCAGGCATATTGGAAAAGAAAGATTCAAGGGCCTCCAGTCCACCGGCGGAGGCGCCTATCGCCACTATGGGAAAAGTATCAGCCGCTTCAACTTCAGGCGGTGAAGGGTTGAGGAAGGAATGGTGGCATCGGCTCGGTCCCCTGTGAGACCACCAAGCTCCCGTGGAGATTTCTCTTTTTTGGCGTGATCCTGTACCTGCTTTGCCATGCTGGGGCCTTCATAGGTTTGTTTGAACGGTTTCGTGAATACGCAAGCTTTTAACAGTAGCATGGAGATCATCAAATTCTTAATTGGTTTTTCGATTCCCCGCTCCTGGAACTCACGCTTTATAGACTAGCTATCAAGTGGTAGTTCACCCAGACTAGCGGGGCCAGACGGATAAAAAGGGGTATGGAGTATGGGTCAGGTTAAGAAATGGATTGTAGGGCATTTTAAAAGGGTCGTTTTTTTACGCCCGGCGACCTCCAGAATACCCTTTGGCGAATATTGCGTCGGGCTTCGTCTGGGCGATTAAGTTGCCAGATTTCTTAGGAGTCGCTCCACTCTCAGGCGAATTTTACCTTTTCAGGAAGGTTGGATAGAAATAGCATTTCTTCATTCTTTTTTACTGGGTCCACGATCATTCATTCCGGCGCAGCATCGCCTCCACATTCATGCCGGTAAAAAGCGTTCCGCTGCACGTGCGCAAACCCTTTCGGTTCAGCTCCCCGGCAACCATCGGGAAGGGCATTTGCTTTTGTCCTTTGCGCCGTCTGCGAAGACGCTTGACTTCGCGAATAACTTCGGGCGAGGTCTCAGTGTAGGATTTCCGGCCTTCGCATTTGCCGTCCCTGGCTCGTTTGCGTTCCCGGGCCGCACGGAGTTTAAAAACAATCATGTCTTTTTCATACTCGGCGATGGCCCCGAACATGTGGCGGATAAACTTCCGGGTGGGATCGCCGGAGAGAAGGTCAGGACCCTCCATGGCGCTGATAAGGTTGAAACCGTGGGACATAAAGTCCCGGATGATGCTCTCCTGCACCATCAGATCGCGCGACAGACGATCAAGCTTCTCGATGATCACCGTGTCGACGCCGTGTCCATTCTGTTCAAGGGATAACATCATCTCGGCCAGGGCAACGCGGTTTTCCTTCGTTCCGGAAACTCCCTCCTCGCGGAAGATACTTGCGACCTCGATACCGTGAGCTGCCGCATAATCATTTATGGCCTGCTCCTGGCGAATGAGCCCGTCACCGTCTACCTGCCCCTTGCCGCTGACCCTCAGATACCCGTAGGCTTTCAAGATTTTGCCCTCAAATTTGGATTTTCACACCTCTTTTAGCGCAATCTCGGGCACTTGTTAATTAAAATCACTACAAATTCTGTAGAATTTGTAGTGAACAACTAGCATAAGTTGCTGCTGCAACAGTTAAAAAGAGGTAAAATTTTATTTTCTCGTTTTTTGTGAGTGTTTCGGCATAGCGACTAAAATAGCACTGTGGGTATTTTTACCCGTTGTTACTCACGAAATCGAATATACGTGATATGGCCAGCTAAAATATTGTTTTCTTTTTGGCGTAAAAACGGGGTGGGGTTTGAGGGGGAGAGAATTGGTTTTAAGATATAATCATCTTTTTTTATAAAAGGTTGAGCCGATAGGCGAACTCCGATTGCTCTTTTTGGGTTGTGTTTTTTTGGTGGGTGTTTTTAGTGGGGTGAATTGCCGGAGGCAAGAGGGGCGGAGCCCCTGTTTAATGGTGAAGATCAAAGTTAATTCCGATTGGTTTTTGGGGTGTTTCTTAGGGTATTTCCAAGGGGTGAATTGCCGAAGGCAAGAGGGGCGAAGCCCCTTGTTCAATGGTTGTTAGCGAAGCGGGTTCCGATTGAAGCGCTCGTCGCGCGTGCGTTTCTTTCTTGGTTGAAAAGGATTAAAAAGATTAGGGCGATTTGAGAGACAGATAAGTTGGCGTTTTAATGTTGTTTTTTGCTTTTCAACCGCGACTCAGAACTACCGTTTTTGATTTACCGCGACTCAGAACTACCGATACCGCGACTCAGAACTACCTGTTTGTGCGACTGCCGCGACTCAGAACTACCTATCTCGCAAAGAATCGAGGCTCAGAACTACCGATTTACAGGACCGCCGCGACTCAGAACTACCTATCTTGCAAAAGAATCGCGACTCAGAACTACCGATTTGCGCGACTCAGAACTACCGATTTCACTCACTTTTGATTGCTTTCATTTTGGCGTTTGCCTTCTTCATGTCATTAACAAAGCCACTGCCCGGCGTAAGTATAAATTTTGCGTCAAGAATAGTTTTTTTCCCGTTTTCCAAGACCTTCTTCGTCTCGTACATCATAACAACTTGCCTCTCCTGCATTTCTTCTATGGCTTCTTCTACTTTCCGGAGGTTGTCGCGTAACTGGGCATATGCCTTCATCCCTGAGTCGCGAATAATAGTACTCAGCATAATAGTGTAAGGATGCGTATAACTTGCCTGGAGATAGATGTGTGACATTCGCTTATGCAACCAGCGGGCAATGCTATTCCTGTAAGTCATGCATTCCTCATAGTTCAGTTGGCGGAATGTTTTGTCCTTTATACATTGAGTTACTAAGGGGTTAAAACGGACAAAGGCCCTTGATTTATTCCTGGGTTCTTTGCTGTTTTCTTGTGTGTGCAGCCCCAACGTAGAAAAAATATTTGATATCATAACAGCACTGCCGTCTTCACTTTTTACTTCGATATTTGTCTTTGCACATACAAGCAGTGCTTCTTTTATTTGATCCTTACTATAGGTGTGGCCCATTCGCGTCAGTTCCATTTGGAGTTGGTACAAGCTAAATACTACAGCGGCTTCGTCATCTAAAAACAAACCATGTCCGTCACATGCGAGTTTTCTGAGGCCATCCTCGACTATTTCTTCTCTTATAGCCGGATAGCAATCTCGGTACAGGCCGTCTTTAGTCTGTATTTTGGCAGGACTTATTATGACCTTGTATTTTTGTCCCCTAAATTCAAAGGAGCGCATTAAGGGGTCGAGATACTGATTGTCTTTCCGGTCCGGCTTTCCCCAAAAATATTTAGGAATTGCGTCGTAAAGCTCAATTGTATTGCTGTATTTGTCGTGACGTGGCAAGACTTCAAACAGGGCCATTTGCCGTCTTTCTTGCTTGTACTGTTCTAGCTTTTTCACTTGTTTTTCTGTACCCATTATCCCCCCCTTTTACTATAACCATACAACAAGGTTATATGGTTACTATCTCTCCTTTCATGCTATGGGCGGCTTTCCATGTTTCTTGAAGAAGTCATTTAACGCAAGTGTCATTAGTTCTTGCTGGGTCGTATCCATCTCTGCCGCCATAACCTTAAGTTGTTTTCGGGCTGCAACAGGGACCCAAAAAGGCATAGCTGTGCGTCCAATACGATCTGTTCGTCTCTCGGTCGCGGGTGTCGGCTGCGTTAACGTTGTATCTTGAAAAACTCCAAGTTGGGGACGGGGTTTGCTCATAGTGTCTTGCCTCCCTTCTTATTATTACCAAATAACCGGGTAATAAGGTCATATAGTTCATCTATCTCTGCCGCTGCTTTGCCTTCCGGCTCGTATTCGTGAACGCTCCGTCCGTCAATCACGGCATGGCTGTAGGCGGCGCGTTGATGTATGACGGAGTCAAGCACGGTTACGCCTTGTTGCTCCAGGGCGGCGCGTGCTTCTTCGGCCAATCTACCGCGCGGCGCTGCATTGATGACCACTGCGGCCGGCGTTTTGGCAACCTTGGCAATTTGGGCTGTTGACGCTATCGCGTCCAAGTCGAAACGGGCGGGCCTACACGGTATCAACACAAAATCGGCAAGCTGCGCGGCTATGGCGGCGGTGCTGTCGGAATGGGGGGCCGTATCGATGATAACAAGATCAATTCCGCCCGCCTTCGCCTGCTTTAAAAAAGCGGGGATCTGGCCAACATCGGCTTTGGTTGCATCAAGCTTAAGTTCATCTGGACGGCTCAGGTTCCATTTATAAGCGGATGCCTGGGGGTCAATGTCGATTAAGGCCGTATGAAGGTTTCGAAGAGTCGCGCATACGGCCATATGCACGGCAAGCGTAGTTTTGCCGCTGCCGCCCTTTTGTGCAATGATGGCTAAAGTTTTCATGAGTGATCGCCTTTGCTAATCATATGACCGTTGCTAACCATATAACCGGGTTGCACGGTAACATACGGGGATGGGCGATGCCTGTCAAGCAAGAAATCGCAATTATCACCAAGACTTCTCAAATGCGTTGCGACACAATGTTGAGGCAGCACACTGGCTCTCTCCACAGGATGACCAACTAACCGGGTAGTAAGGTTATATCTCTCGTCTATCTCTGTCGTAGTTTTGCCTTCGAGCTCGTACTCGTGAATAACTCCGCCCGCTAACCACGGTGTGGCTGTCGAAATGCGGGGACCGTGTCGATGATTCAAAATCAATTCCGCCCCGCCTTCGCCTCTGTTAAAAGGCGCGAATCTGGGAGGCTCTGTTTGCGCTTATCAGTGGACGCCTCCAGGTCATATCGATTAAGGGCCGTATGTAAAGTTTCGAAGAGTCGCGCATGCGGCCGTATACGGCAAGCGCAGTTTGGCCGGCTAAAGGTGATCGCCGTGTCTAACCATATAACCGGGTGGTACGGTAATACGTGCATGGACGATCCAACCAGTAATCTCATTATCACCAAGGCTTCTCAAAATATGCCCGAGAGTAGCAACGGAACAAGCACGCTGCGATACCGCAGAGACCTCAAAGATTACCTCCTTGGAGCTTTACCAGCCCGTCATGCCGTTCTTGGATTTTGGATCACCTCAAAATTTCATCCGTGAGGCAAGGCTACCTGAATATATCTAAACCGATTAACGTGAGTTCCAGTGCCAGGAAATATAAAACAAATATGAATACAACTTTGATGTTACAATACCGTGTTTGCGTATTCTCTCGAACCCATTCAAACAAACCACTTGGGGATCCAGCATGGGCAAAGCAGATGCGGACTCACTCGAAAAAAGCGAAACCTTCTCAGCCGAGAATCATTCCGGGGGGGGGGGGGGACTTCTAACCCCTTCACCGCCTGAAGTGGGAACGGCTGATGCTTTTCCCATAGTGGCGATAGGCGCCTCCGCCGGTGGACTGGAGGCCCTTGAATCTTTCTTTTCCAATATGCCTGCCGAGCCGGGACTTTCCTTCGTTGTCATCCAGCATTTATCCCCTGAGACCAAGAGCTTTATGAGGGAGCTTTTGCAGGCTAAAACGAAGATGGCCGTCCTCGGGATTGAAAACGGAATTAAAATCGAGCCCAACAGGGTCTACGTAAATCCGCCGGGCATGGAAGTCTCCCTTGTCAACCGAACTCTTCATTCGACGGAGCCAAGAGCGGGCAAGGCCCCTCTATTTCCAATCGACTCCTTTTTTCGCTCTATTGCTGAAAGCGAGAAAGAAAAGGCCATTTGTGTCATCCTCTCTGGGACAGGAACGGATGGCACCCTGGGGCTCAGAGCCGTCAAAGAACATGGCGGCGTGGTAATCGTTCAGGACGTCAGTCAGGCCAAATTCGATGGAATGCCAAGGAGCGCCATTGGAACAGGTCTTGTCGATGTTATCCTGCCTGTCGAGAAAATGGCCGAAAAAATTTTGAGCTATGCTAAGCGACCTCCCATAATGGTCACTGATAAAAACGGGAAAGTCTCCAAGACCCTTCAGAATTTCCTGGAAAGAATGCTTCTTTTGATCCAGTCTCAGACGCGAGTCGATTTCAGGGACTACAAACAGTCATCCATCCGACGAAGAGTAGAGCGGCGGATGGCGACACACCAAATAGATAGCATGGAAGACTATTTTCGCTATCTTGAGGAAAATCGCTCTGAAGTAGAGGCCCTCTCTAAGGATTTTCTCATCGGCGTAACCCGGTTTTTTAGAGACCCCGAGACCTTCGAGGCGCTTTACGAAAAGGTCCTTTCAGAGCTGATCCATAATAAACCACAAGGCTCCACACTCCGCATTTGGGTCCCAGGCTGCTCGACCGGTGAAGAAGCAATTTCGATTGCCATGCTTCTTTTCGAATGCATGGAAGAAGTGAAAGTGCGCCACGATATCCAGATATTCGGGACCGACCTCGATCCCACCGCCATAGACCGCGCCCGGCTTGGGGAATACCCTGAGAGCATTGTAGCCGACGTATCCGAGGAGCGCCTGGAACATTTCTTTGCAAAATCGAAGAACGTATACACGATAAAGAAGTTCATTCGGGAAAAGATAGTCTATGCGGTCCAAAATCTAATTCAGGATACACCCCTCTCAAAAATGGATCTCATAAGCTGCCGGAACCTCCTCATTTATATGGGGGTGAAACTCCAACGAAAGGTGCTTCCCCTTTTCCACTATTCTTTAAATGACGGAGGGTATATCTTTCTTGGCCCCTCGGAGTCAATCGGAAGATTTGATGATCTTTTTTCCACAATTGAGGCTCACTGCAAGATTTATCAGCGAAAAGACATCGGTTCAAAACCTTGGGCTGTAACTTTTCCAGAAACCCAAACTGTCCATGCCGCAACGCTTCCAACCCAAGGTCAACCTGACCTCAAAAAGGAAGACCTTGGCCATTTGAGCGCACGAGCCGTGTTAGACCTATTTGCTCCAGCCCATGTCATAGTCGATGAAAAATATGAGATCCTCTTTACACATGGGGCGGTTGAAAAATATCTGAAGCTCCCCGAAGGAGAACCCAGCTTCAACATCTTGAAGATGGCAAAGGATAGCTTGCGTCTGGAACTTGAGTTGGCCCTTCATGAAGCCGCAAGGGAGGGCAAGCCGGTCAAAATTGAAAGCCTTGCACTCGGGCAAAATGAAGAATATCGGATTTTCGATCTTACAGTTAATCCTCTCGCGGAGACAAAGGGTTTAAGCGTTGTAGCTTTTATCGAAAAAGACGCGCCCAAAAGAAGGAAAAAAAAGAAAATTTCTTCATCCGAGGTCGTTGATCCCCACGTTGCGAGATTGGAGCGTGAACTTCAGGCCACCAGAGAACACCTCCAGACCACAGTGGAAGAACTCCAGGCTTCAAACGAAGAGCTTAAGTCGGCAAACGAAGAATTGCAGTCCACGAATGAAGAGCTGAACACGCTGAACTCCGAGCTTCAGAAAAGCCTCAACTCGGTCTCCGATACAAAAAATGATCTGAATAATCTTCTCTCAAGTACTGAGATTGCCAGCATTTTCCTCGACAATCGCCTTCATATCAAACGCTTCACTCCTTTCATGACCAAAATCTTTAATCTAATCGAGACGGATATCGGAAGATCGATTGGCGACATCACATCGAAGGTTACCGGGCTCAATCTTCTAAAGGAAGCCTCCGAAGTCCTGGATACCCTGCACCGGACAAGCTATGAAATTCAGGATGATGACGGCAGATGGTATTCGATCCGGTTGCTTCCTTACCGCACAATCGAAAATGTAATCGATGGGGTTGTCATTAACCTTATCGATATTTCCGAGGTAAAACACGCTCAGCTATTTGCCAAGAGCATTGTCGAAACGATCCGGGAGCCTCTGCTGGTCCTCGATGGTGATTTGCGGGTTGTCTCGGGCAACAAAGCTTTCTTCGAGACATTCAGGACTTCCGGCCAGGAATCCGAAGGGGTCTCTGTTTTCGAACTCGGTAGCGGTCAGTGGAACATTCCAGCATTACGGGAACTTCTCGAAAAGATCATATCCGGAAAAAGCTCATTTCAGGATTTTAGAGTTGAGCATGATTTCCCGCTGATCGGTAAAAAGGTATTAGTCCTTAATGCCCAGCGAATCGAACAGATGGGAAGTCAGCCGCAACTGATCCTCCTTGCCATGGAGGACATCACCAAATGAAAGCCGGGGCCGAACCCCACAATAACAAAAATTGGGAGCTGGGAGCGATGAACGACCGTGATGTAAGAATTGCCGAACTTCGACAACGGGCCAAGGAGTCTATAAAATCCGAGACATTATCGATGGAGAAGATGCCGGTTGAGGATGTGCGCAAGCTCGTCGAAGAGTTACGGATTCACCAGGTTGAACTCGAAATGCAAAACGAAGAACTTCGCTCTGCGCAGTGGGCGCTGGAGCAGTCCAGGAAAGAGTACTCCGACCTGTATGATTTCGCTCCTGTCGGCTACCTCACAATAAATGAAGAAGGCAGAATAGTTAAAGCTAATCTAACTGCCACAAAGCAACTGGGAATAGAAAGAAGCATTCTGATCGGAAGGCCGTTTAATCTATACTCGGCAGAAAATTACAGGGAGGAGTTGCACTTTCATTTGAGGAATGTATTTAAAACAAAACAGCCCCACACCTGCGAGATAAAGCTGAACGGAAGGAGTCGGATCAATTCTTACGTTCAACTTGATAGTGTATACCTCCTGGATTCAGACGGCCAAAGTCTTACCCGGACGACAATGACTGATATCTCGGATAGAAAACAGGCAGAGGAAGAACTCAAGGCTCTTGCGGGAAGACTTGAGAACAGTAACTGTGAACTTGAGCAGTTTGCCTTCATTGCCTCCCATGACCTCCAGGAGCCTCTTAGAAAAATCCAAGCCTTCGGGGATCGTCTTGGGACCAAGTGCAGCGATACGCTGGACGAACAAGGAAAAGATTTTCTCGCCAGGATGCAGAATGCGGCAAAGCGGATGGCGGAACTCATTCGCGATCTTCTTAAATATTCCCGCGTGGCCACCCGTCCAGAACCTCTGGAGACTGTCGATCTGCGAGAGGCGGTGATGGATGTGGTTTCGGATCTGGAGCCAAGAATTGAACGGTTGAGAGCCAATGTAGAAGTTTTTGACTTGCCTGCCATCAAGGCGGAAAAAAGCCAGATGCGCCAACTTTTTCAAAATATCATTTTCAACGCGCTAAAATTTCACGGCGAAGAACAGCCCCGCATAAAAATACATTCCCAATGTACGGATCATGATTGCCAGATATTCGTGGAAGATAACGGCATCGGATTCGATGAGACATTCCTGGACCGCATCTTTGCTCCTTTCCAGCGCCTCCACGGGAGGAGCACCTATGAAGGAACCGGAATGGGACTTGCCATTTGCCGCAAAATTGTTGAGCGGTACGGGGGGAGTATTACCGCGAAAAGCAAGCCGGGCAAAGGATCGACATTCATAATAACCTTGCCGGTGAAGCAAAAGACATAAGTGGCTCACGTCAACTCAAAAATATTAAGACCCTCTGTGGTGTGGGTTCTTAGCTTCATTTCCTTTGCGATATCGTCCCTCTCCCCCTTATTCTGCAATTCATCGGTGAGCGAGGTTTTAACTTTTGTGGTGACAAAGAGGTCCAGGTCCTCGCCGCGATCCCCGCACGCCTGTCACCATATATTTTGGTGACACCCGGGTTGCCGCGGGAGGTCCATATTGTCACCATCTTAAGCCCCCTACCCTGCTCTCTTGGAGCGCTGCACCCCAAGATCCGCAGCAACCCCAAAAAACGACCTCTCTAAAATGCCCCACAATCGATTTTCTCGACTTGACCCATACTCCAATTACCCTCTTTTTCACCTTCTGGCCCCCCTAGCCTGCCGTTCCTGGCGTTGAGTCGGTTCCTGGATGCACTGCCATGCTCAATGACAGCCTCTCGGTTTTTGGCCTGCTGTTTCTCAATAGCCGCGGACACAACCGCCTTGGCCTGGCGCTCAAGACCATCCTTACCGAGAATGCTCTTTCGTGGCCAGGTCGTTGAAGTCCTTGAAGGCCTTCGAATCAGCCGTTTGTTCTCCAGGTGCGAAGATTGGAAACATAGCCGTGCCGGAAACCACCCTGGCCGCTTCCTGCGCCTTGGTCCTACCGGGGTTCACTCCTTGAGATTCCAGATGGAGGTCATTGTCGCCGGCGATAATTATAGGTTTATCCGGAAATTTCCCCCGAAGCGCTTTCGCAACAGCAGGAAGGTTTCCGCTGTCAAATGCCGCAACAGTCGAAAATCCCAGCGCCTCCGATAGACTGCAAGCAGTCGCATACCCCTCTGCTATGACGATTGCAGGGGCACTCGGAGAGCTCATCCATGCCGCCGACCGCATGGAAGCATCCTTCCTTGCGTGAGTTTTTAGCAAAGCGCTTCGTTCCATCTTCCCATGTGTATTGCATGGTCCAGACCTTCCCGTTTTCATCATGGGCCGGAACATAGGTCTTTTTCCCCTCCATATCGGTAAATATTCCTGCCTGTACCGCAATTTGCTTACTTGCGAGATAAGTCGTCTGTGAGGACACAGGAATAAGCTTCGTCATTTCGTCAGCGATCCTTAGCGCGGTCCGTTCGTGTTGCCGTTCCTCGCCTACGGCGCGGGCGTGCACTTTTTCCGCCGCTTGTGCCTGCAGCGTGGCTTTCTCTTCCGGACTTAGCATATAGCCTTTGCTCTTCCACTTGATCTCAACACCGGTGCGATTGTTTTTGATGTAACCCGCAGGGTGACCGTCGAGGTGGGCAACATAAAAACCGGCCTGTTCCCCTTTTTGTCGCTCGTGACCGCTATGCGGTGCGTTTTCCCGTCCATAACGGGATGGACGCCGGCGACCAGGGCGCCAACGCTCCGCAACGCATCGGCAAATTCTTCTCGGGGAGACATCGCCGGAGCCTGGCATTGCCCTTGTACGTTTTCCGGCAGCCAGCGTTTGAATTTTTCCGCGTCGCCGTCCGGCCCGACATACCAGCATTTAGATGCTTTATCCCACTTTGCCCCAAGAGCCTTGGCAGCTTCCCTTTCGCCATAAGGCACAGCCAGATATTGACGCTCCTCTTCGCCTCGATGCGCCTGTGTTCCCCCCTGCCCTTCTGCCCCTCCCCTGCCCCACTTCGCGAAGGGTTCCGGATCAACTCCGGGGGGTATATACCATGAGCGCTTGTTGCGGTCCCAACGTGCTCCAAGCGATTTCACTTCCTCCTTTTCCTCGAACGAGACGTTCAAATAGATCTTTTCCTGCCCGATCTCTTCTTCCTTAACAGCCGTTGCAGCCGGTTCCTCCTGGAAGATGTTCCATGCCGGTACTTTCCTCATGCGTGTTTTTCGTATTCAGGATCTCTTTCAAAGAATTCCATTCGGCTTTCAGGACACCGGCCGCACCTTGGAAGGAAGGCCCGCTTATTCCGGCGTACCGTTCTTCCAGTTCGCCGGCGTCCTCCAAACTCGACAGAGCGCCTTCATATGCTCCTTCGCGCATGGACCGAACGGCGGATTGAGCCATCTGGGTGACCTCGTCGGCTGCCGCTTGGTCCAACCAATAAGCAGTGTTTTCCATGACCCGTTCGATTTCCGCGATCACCCTGCCGGTCATCTCTTGCTCATGATTCACGACTATAGTGCTGCCCGTCTCCTTGGTTTCCTGCTCCCTGACACGTTTTTGTTCCAGGCCCAACACAAACTCCTGGATTTTCTCAGCGGCAGCAGCAGCTCGGAACACTTCCAGCGGGTCATCCTGCAGAACCTTGATCCAGCTCGCCACATACGCCGCATGCTGTTTCGGATCGTGTCCGATCCCCAACTCATCACCAAGGATCATGCTCGATATCTCGGCACGCAGCTCCTCCCGAGCGTAAGCTTCGCTCCCAAATGGATGCCCAAGGTCCCGATCCAGGCGGGTCGGGTGTCCCGTCCAATGCCCCAGCTCGTGAAGCGCTGTCGCGTAATAGCGATCGGCGCTAGGAAACTGGCTTTTGCCGGGTAAATGAATGGTGTCTGCCGTTAACCTGTAGAAAGCCCGATCTCCTCCGCTATGGGTGATGACGGCGCCGGAGGCCTGCAAGATATGTTCTGCGCGGTCTACGGCATTCCATTCCTGCTCTTTACGAATTTGGATCGGCGGCAGGCCGTCGATCTGTTCGGCGTTGAATACCGCGGCAAAGAATGTTCGAGGTCGTTCAAGCATCACGGTTTCCTTGACAGGCTCACCTTGTGCATCAAGGACGGGTTTGCCGTGGTCGTCTAACTTGTTTTGCTCTTCGCTAAACTTCCAGTATTGAACCGACGTGCTTTTTTCGCCTGCCCTTACCTGTGCGCCCACAGCGACCGCCTGTTTGTATGTCATCCATCGCGAATCGCCACGATCCTGAGCCATTAAATTAATGGCGTTAATCCCCTTGTAACGCTTGCCGGTAGTGGGGTTCATCGGCAAGAAAGCATTGGGTTCACCAGGTTCCCACGGTCTTTGCCAAGGCGCTGTTCCGGTCTTTAATTGTTCAATCAGCTTTTCCGCAACCATCTCATGGAAGGGTTTTTTCTGATTATTCATTGAAATTACCTTCATGATGCGGACACTCTTATTGTCTTTGCCGGGTCGGCGCCGGAAGCTGCTTGGAGGACCTGCTCGGTTGATATTTTCGGGATTCCATATTTTTGTTCGACTTGTTCGACTTCATTAACTTTCTTGCCCCGATTTTTTTCGATCAGATCAACAACTGGTTTCGACGCAGTGATTCGTTCAAATGTCGCTATTCCGCTGTCACCAGTCGGAATAAACACTCGCTCCGCCCAGTTGATCCGCTCGATAAACGCACCCTGCTCTTTCAAGACACGCTTTTCAGCATCGGTTAGAGAACCGCGTCCTTTAATCTCAAGACGATCTTCGTAGTTAACCTTGGCAGTTGAGATTTCCCAACCATTTGAAAGAATGGCCTTATTGCCGTTCTTGATTGAATTGAACAAGTCACTTGCCGACATATCGGACAGACCGGAATCCAGCCCTAAATTCTTGAGCGTTTGCTTTGACGCCTTTGCCCCCAACATGCGGCCTAATAACTGTTCACCATCATCGGTTTGTAATCGCTTAATGACTTCCGAGCCTTCGACACGATCCCAAATCGGCAGGATCACACCGACTATCATCCGCTCGGTTTTGGTTATTGTTTTTGGCGCGTTCGCAATTTGTTCCTTCCAAAGCTTCTCGGCCTCTACCTCATCTATCGACCTGGTAAGAGTAACTTTCCGGTAGCTACCATCAACGTTTCTGTATGCTTCGCCGCGACTGATCTCATCGGCATTATCGATGTACTTATGCTCGTTCTTTCTGATCGGATATACGACGCCACGCCGAACGGCATTCCCCTCTGAGTCTAATCTTTCTCCGATATCCTTAAGATAAAAAACCTCTCCCTTGTTTTTTCCGAATTCAGATACAAACCACCCGCTTAAATCATCGGTCTTTCGACTCTCTCCCGACAGCTTTCTTGGCGTCATCCCAATCTTTATATTCAATATTATTAGTGACGGCCAGTTCGACATATCGGGTTTGCGCTCCAGTGTTCATATCTTCATAAACAACATCATCGCGCGTCTTCTGTATGCTCAATGCTTTTAGAGTCTGCAAGCCAACGTCATACAAACCGTGTTGTTTAGAGTATTCAACGGCCTCTACAAGCCGTTTTTCAAACTCGTTAAAAACGGCATTTTGCATATCCGTTTTCAGTGATAGCAGTCGATTTAAAAACTGAGGGATTGTCGGGATTTTGCTTTCACTTAACGAACCGTTTTCATCAACCAGGTTCAGCCCCATTTGCTTTGTGACATCGTGAAAAGCCAGGGCGGTTTTGTCACGATAAAGATCGCCAAACAAATTCTTTAGCGCCATGGAAGCGTATTCACTTTCAAGATTATCGGACGCCGTAAATATGCCCTGACTGGTCGCCTCGCGCTGACCGCGCGTCAAGGCGCCCAACTGATCCAGCCTGCGGGCAATTGATGACACAAACCGCTTTTGTGCCTTCAGGTTGGTTGTGGGCAGCACATAATGAGGTTCTTGAGCTTGGTTGGTCCTGTGTGTGCGCCCAAAACCTTGCACCGCCTTGTCGGCTTGCCAACCTGGCTGTAAAATGTAGTGAATGCGTTTGCGCTGGTTTTCTGCTGTGTTGTCGGCGTGGAATGAATACCCGGTTCCACCCGCCCCGGAAAATATCAGAATGTCTTTTTTGTCGTTCTGGAACGCTTCGGCATCTGCCCTGGATGAGTTTTTACCGCGCTTTTCCTCAACAATTTTAAGATTACCCTCATCGCCGCGAGTCTGAACAAAACGCCGACTTCGGCCAGTCACTTCGGCCACTCTGTCAGAGCCAAAGGTATTGATGATTGAATCCAGCGGATTTTCAGGCACACGAATTTGTTGCAGCGTTTCAAGTAATGAATCGCGCAGCGCAATAGCTTCACGATCAAACACCTGGTTTCCTTCTGAATCGCGCACCGGAATATAAACAGTGTTGCCGTCAGCGTTTCTGGACTCTTCGTAGGCCGCTACAGGGAAGCCGTTTCTAACGTAATCCATCAGCATTTGCCGAGGCGTGAAATCCAAATCCTCAAGGGCGGCATCATGTGCCGTTGCCTCGGCAATAATTCGCTCCTGGGCTGCTTCATTTGTGTTTACAAGCTGAATGACGGCAACATTTCCGGTATCGAGCTGCTTGCGAATATCGTCAATCACACACGGCGTTTGCATTGCCGTTATAATCTGGTTAAAGAAGCGCTGATGTGCTCCCCAAAACTGCGCCATTGCCGCACTCTTTGCGTTGCCACTCTTTCTGGCCTGCGTGATTTCAAGCGCCTGCTCAACGTTGTTTAGGACAACCTGCCAAGCCCCGGCCAGTTCGTTGTAAATATCTTCCTGCAAATCGGAAAGAGTATGTTCCAGCCGTTCATAGCTCACGCCGTCATAAGAAAGAGACCGGGACAAACACATGCCCAAGGCCTTCATATCGCGGCTGATTAGTTCCATCGAAGCAATGCCGCCCTTTGAAACATCACCAATAAATGTATTCACATCAGGAAACGGCGTACCTTCACCCCACAAACCAAGACGATCCGCATAACTGAGATTGCTGATCTCAGTGGCGCCAGTGGCAGAAACATAGACAACACGTGCATTAGGCAACTCGCGTTGCAGGTTGATACCGGCAATCGCTTGTTGTGATGGTTTTCTAAGCCCACGTTTGCCTTTAATTGCAATAGCGTTGCCCATGCTATGCGCTTCATCAAACGCAATTACGCCATCAAAATCTTTGCCCAACCAATCTATGATCTGTTGAGCCCGAGTTTTACCCGCTGCCTGTCCATGGTCATTGGCCTGTTTTTTTTCACCACCACGCAGAGTTGAATAGGTAGTAAATAAGATGCCATCCTTTTGAGTGATTTCGCCTCCAGCCTTTGTTTTTCCCTGAAAAAACAACTTTGCCGGATCTCCTCCAACACCTGAAAAATCTCTTTTTGCGTCTTCAATCAAGCCTTCATTAAAAGA
>CAWGGE010000004.1:0-61118 GCA_963822045.1 uncultured delta proteobacterium
GGCGCGGTACTTACCCCGGGCTATATTATGCAGCCCCTATCGGGGCAGAAAATCCATACCATAGGTACTCGTTTGCCGGATGAACCTTTAGAAAAGGGGGGGAAAGACCAAATCCCCCCTGCCCCGCATCGCTCCGCGATGGGTGAACAGTGAACAGTGAACCCTCACTATGATCGGGTTCGCGTTGAGCATTCTGGCCGAGCGTAGAATGCTTCAAGTTCGCGGCCGATCTTTTGTGAGGCCGCACCCTCACTATGATCGGGTTCGCGTTGAACCTCGGAGCCAGCGTGAGATGCTTCTGGTTGGGCGTCCGATCTTTTGTGAGGACGCACAGTGAGTAGAAAAAGCTTTCAAATTAAAATCCCCCCCTTTAGAAAAGGGGGGGGAGCAGTCTTATTTAAGCGCTTAGGGTTAAAACCCCGCCCTCTTCAGCAGCGTCTGCCACTTGTCATCCACTCTTCTTTGAAACTCGGCCACCTGTTCCCGGGTCATTTTTTTGAAACGGCCCTGGAGGGCTATGTACTCGTCTACAGGCTTTTTTCTGCCGCTTTTGACAATTTGCAGGCTCTTACCTGTGAGGTTAAGACGGCCGTTTTCGATCTCATAGAGCGGGAATATGCAGGATTCCACCATCATGCGGCCGATTTTGACGGTATCTTTGGTAGGATACCACCATCCGGTCGGACAAGGCGCTGAGAGGTGGAAAAACCTGGTTCCCTTTACGTCTTTGACCTTCAGGAACTTATCGTAGACATCACCAGGATAGGAGGACGAAACAGTAGCAAGGTAGGGCATGCTGTGGGCATCCATTATCTGCATGATGTCTTTTTTGGGTTGTTCTTTGGGCACTACGGGGGTCGTAGTGGTCACGGCCCCCGCAGGGGTTGCGCTGGACCGCTGTGTGCCCGTATTCATGTAGGCTTCGTTGTCATAGCATACATAGATAAAGTTATCTCCCCGCTCGGCAGCGCCGCTCAGGGCCTGAAGCCCCATGTCGAAAGTCCCACCGTCTCCGGCCATTGCAAGGACCTTCCAGTCCTCACGCCCTGTGGCTTTGAGACCGCCGCCAATCCTGAGGCGGTGGACGCCGTGCTGGCGAAGGTCGTATTTACAGTGGTCGCCAACACAGGCGTTTTAGGGTAGATGCCGTGCAGAATGGTAACACAGCAGGCCGGCACGGAAATGATTGTTTTCTGCCCGAGCGCCTTCAAAATAAACCGGTAAGCGATTGTAACTCCGCAGCCGGCGCAGAGCCGGTTGCCCGGGAGTATATATTCTTTTTCAGGGTAGTCTAGAATGGCTGTTTGCGAAGACATGGCCGATCATCTTTCTTTTTTGAACTATTAAATCTCGTGGCCGATCCATATGGCTTTATCGGGCGATTTACCGCTTTGCGCGGCTGCAATGTTTTCGCGAGCAGCCTGAAGCAGGTCGGCGGCTGAGACATCTTTTCCGCCAAGACCCACGATATAGTTGGAGAGCACGGGACCGCCCCCGTTTTCTCTGTATAGAGAAGCCTGCAACTCAGTCATAAGCGCGCCCTGGTATCCGTAGCTGATGGCTTTCTCGATGACGGCAGCAGAGCGCTTGCCCCGGACTGCTTCGAGCAGTTCCCTTGCAGGAAAAGGCCGGTATACGCGAACGCCCAGAACTCCCGCTTTCACACCATCTTGTCTTAGGAGGTCGGCTGTTTCGGTAGCTTGGCTGGCAAGAGCCCCCATTGCGATGAAAAGAAAATCGGCGTCGTCAGCCCGGTAGCGGAAGAGCGGGTCTTCATAGGAGCGGCCAAAAAGCTCACCAAACTCCCGGCCGGCTTGCCTTATAACCGGAAGGGCCTCTTCGAGGCTCTTCTGGAGCCGGAACCGAAAGCCCATATAGCCGGGAGAAAGCACCCCGTCCGGGTCGGGAAGAGGGTCGCTCATAACGACCGGATTGATGTTGACCGGGTTTTCCGGATCGAGCGTGTGGAAAGGGATATAGGGCGGCAGGAACGAATCGACCTTTTGAGGGCCAGGAATCACTACCGGCATAAGGGTGTGGGAAAGCACAAATCCGTCAAAGCAGACCATGCAAGGAATCAGAAGCTGCTCTGCGGCCTTGAACGCTACGATAGTAAGATCAACGACTTCCTGGTTATTCATACAGTAGAATTGCATCCATCCGGTGTCGCGCTGTGAGATGCTGTCCTGGGTATCGTTGAGAATTGTCCAGGGCGCTCCCAGTCCCCGGTTGGCAACCGACATCACTAATGGAAGCCGCGCTCCGGCGGCCCAGTGCAGTTGCTCATGCATGTAGGCAAGGCCGTTTGCGGAGGTTGCAGTAAAAGCCCTCGCCCCTACGATGGACGCGGCAATGCACACGCCCATTGCCGAATGTTCGCTCTCAACACGCACCAATTCGGCCTTCAAATCCCCTCGCTCAACGTATCCGGACAGTATCTCGGGTATTTTGGACTGAGGCGTGATCGGATAGGCGGCCACAACCTGAACACGGCTCAATCTGGCCGCCTCTGCAGCAGCCTGTGTTCCGTTCATAATCAAAGTCTGTTCCACTCTTGCGCTTCCTTTCCGGGACCAACCGTGACGGCAAGCTTTCCACGGCGTATGGCAGGGACAAAAGAATACCTAATTTCACCCATACTTCCATAACGGATGGGCGAAGGGGAAGTCAAACGAAAACCTGACTGATTATGCGCTCAGAGTACTGTAAATGCCCGCAGATGCACGGCTGAAACAGGCAAGGGGATTGGTGAGAGCAAACCTCCGTGAGGTAAGAAGGCACTGGAGGCCGCTCTCACGAACCAGCAAGAACTTTATTTCTTTTTGTTGAGTCTTTTGGAAGCCTTGAGAGGATTGACCTTCTGCCGATCTTGCTGTTCGACCTTGTTATGAGTTGCAAAATTGCAGGCGCTGGCTTTCCATTTAATGGAAGGATTCGGATAGCTGCTGCAGAACTTTCCGGCGGCAAATTCCACAGCGCGCTGACATCCTTCGCACTGCTCCACGATCTGATTGCAGGTACCACCGTTGTAACCACATCCCGTTTTTGTCATGAAGGCGCATTCGGCTCCCGCCTTCATTGTTGAGCAAACCATGACAACCACCCCCTATTCTGGTATGATTTTTATTCTCCAAAAGGAGAAAACGCTGGGAATATTAACCGGGAATTGATCGCTGTCAAGGTTTTTATATTTTTTTTTTGAATTTTAGTTGAATATTGAACTATATGCGCCGATTCTATTATAGTTGCGCGGATGTGCCCGGATGTAATCTATATGGGAGCGAAAATCCCTGATAAAGACCCATGCAAGTGCAAGGAGCGATTGAGTTGCAAGGTTGCCGGAACGTGTCTTGTTCCCGACCCGATTGAGTTTTTGCGACGAAAAACCGCTTTGGAAGGATTTTGAACTGTGGCCAAGAAAATAGGGGAACTGCTGGTCCACGAAGGTGTTGTATCCACCGAGCAGCTCAACCGCGCACTCGAAGAGCAGCGGCATTCCGGAGAGCGCATAGGGGCGGCTCTGGTAAAGCTGGGCATCATCGATGAAGATATTCTTTTGGAGTTTATAGCCAGGCAGTTTCGCTGTCCCCAGGTGAATCTTTACAAGCTTAGCTCTCCCAAACAAGTTGCGGGCATGATTCCTCTCGATATCATGCACAAATACCAGGTCGTTCCATTCGGCCTTATGGGCAATACCCTTCACGTTGCCATGTCCGACCCCGGCAACCTGTTCGTAATCGACGACATCCGCTTCCTCACCCGTAAAAACATCCAGGTTCACGTCGCATCTGACAACGTCATCAAGAAAGTCATCGGACTCCATTTTGCAGCAGACGACTCGCTCGATGATGTTCTTGGAATGCTCAAGGATGAAGTCGATATCGATTTGGTGCAGACGGCGGACGAGATGGACATCTCGAGTCTGGAAACCGCTGCCGAAGAGGCCCCTGTAGTAAAGCTCGTGAACCTGATTTTGGTGGACGCAATCCGAAAACAGGCGAGCGATATTCACATGGAACCCTATGAGAAGACTATGCGCGTTCGCTACCGTATAGACGGTGTGCTCTACGAAGTAATGCGCCCACCTGTCCATCTCAAGAACGCGCTTATCTCGCGAGTAAAAATAATGAGCCGTCTGGACATAGCCGAGAGGAGGCTCCCTCAGGATGGACGCATAAAACTCAAGACAAAGGGACGCGACATGGACTTCAGGGTCTCTGTAATGCCTACGCTCTTTGGCGAAAAGGTCGTAATGCGCCTTCTTGACAAAGCCGGGCTGCAGCTCGACATGACCAAGCTGGGGTTCGAAGAAACTCAGTACAAGAATTTTCGAGAAGCAATCTACTTGCCCTTCGGAATGGTGCTCGTTACCGGACCTACCGGGAGCGGTAAGACCACCACTCTTTACAGCGCACTTTCGGATCTCAACAAAGTCAGCCAGAATATTTCGACGGCTGAAGACCCCATTGAATACAATCTCACCGGAATAAACCAGGTTCAGATGCACGAGTCGATCGGCCTTACTTTCGCCGCAGCCCTGCGAGCGTTTCTCCGTCAGGACCCTGATATCATCATGGTTGGCGAGATACGGGACTTCGAAACGGCGGAAATCGCCGTGAAAGCGGCCCTGACAGGTCACCTCGTGCTGAGCACCCTCCATACCAATGATGCTCCCAGCACGATAAACCGGCTGCTCAACATGGGTGTAGAAGCCTTTCTGGTGGCATCAGCCGTAAACCTCGTCATAGCACAAAGACTCGTTCGCCGAGTATGCAGCGAATGCAAGACCGCTGAAGATGTCCCGCCTGAGACATTGCTCGAGTTGGGGGTTTCTGAAGAAGAACTGGGTACATTTACATGCTATCAAGGCAAGGGATGCCCCATCTGCAACGATACGGGATACCGGGGCCGGATCGCTTTGTACGAGGTCATGCCTCTGCACGATCAGATTCGCGAACTGGTGCTGATGGGAGCCTCTGCTGCTGAGATAAAGAAGGAATCAATCCGTTTGGGAATGACAACGTTAAGACGCAGCGGCATTAATAAGCTGAAGGCCGGGACAACGACCATTGAGGAGGTCATCAGGTCTTCGACCAAAGATTAATCGACGAATCCCCCCTTTGAAACTCCCGCACTATTAATAAGCGTTGTCCCAGACGCTTCTGGACCGAAATTTGCAGACATTATCGCTGTGACCCCTTCTTATATGGTTTTTTTGACACAACAGGAGAGAGAAATGGCGGTTTATCTTTGGGCAGGTATGGATCGCACCGGGAAAAAGCAAAAAGGAGAAATCGAGGCCGACAATCTTCCCCTGGCACGCCAGATGGTGGTGAGGAAGGGAATAACCGCCAAGTACGTGCGAGCGAAGCCTAAGGATCTGATGGACTATTTCCCGGCCATTTCCGGAAAGGTCAAAGATAAAGACATAGTCGTATTCGTTCGGCAGTTTGCGACAATGATCGACGCCGGTCTCCCTCTTGTCCAGTGCCTGGATATTCTCCAGGAGCAACAGGACAACGCGAATTTCAAAAGAGTTATCCGACAGATCAAAAAGGACGTTGAGGAGGGATCAACTCTTTCAGATGCAGTGAAAAAGCACACGAAGGTTTTTGACAATCTATTCCACAATCTCGTGGCTGCAGGAGAGGTCGGCGGTATCCTCGACATCATCCTCAACAGGCTCGCATCATACATCGAAAAGATTGCGAAGCTAAAGAAAAAGGTAAAAGGCGCGCTAACTTACCCTGTGATTGTGGTCTCAATTGCCGTAATCGTAGTAGCGGTTATCCTGATCTGGGTTATTCCTGTATTTAGCAAGCTTTTCGTGGACGCGGGAGTAGCATTGCCGGCAATGACCTTATTTGTCATGAATCTGAGCGATTTTGCAAAGCACTACTTTCACTGGATGATCCTTGGGCTTATCGTGATCATTGTTGGGTTAGGCCGGTTTCGTAAGACAGACAGAGGGCGCGACATCTTTGACCGCATTTTGCTGAGATCGCCCGTCTTCGGAGTGCTGATCCGCAAGGTAGCCGTGGCGCGGTTTACCAGAACCCTGGGGACGATGCTCTCAAGCGGCGTACCCATTCTTGACGGCCTTGAGGTGGTTGCCGCCACAGCCGGGAACTCGGTAATCGAAAAAGCCATCCGGCAGGCGCGCCTCTCCATTTCCGAGGGCCGTCCCGTTGCAGAACCTTTGGCCGAGACGCGCGTTTTTCCGTCTATGGTGACCCAGATGATTGCGGTTGGGGAGGCAACCGGCGCGCTCGACACCATGCTTTCCAAAATAGCCGATTTTTACGACGAAGAAGTCGACAATGCCGTCAGTGTCTTGACATCAATGCTCGAACCTTTGCTGATCCTCTTTCTCGGCGTCACTATCGGCGGCCTGCTTGTGGCAATGTACCTGCCGATCTTCCAATTAGCGGATGTGGTTGCAAGATAGAAAGCAAAATGGCCCAAATCTCACCCGGACAAAATAAGGACTCCGATGACAGCCGATTCAGGGGGAAGCTCAAAAAGCTCCTGCTTTACCGGCTGATTTTTGCCCTTTTTTTCCTGGTTCTTACCCTCGCCGTCCAAAGCTCCAGGAATGCCGACCTGCTTTCCGCCCACTTCCATCCTCTTTATATTTTTTCGTGCATTCTGCTCCTCTTCACAATTTTCGGAACTCTCAGCCTCGAACGGGTCCATAGCCTGGTGCAGTTCGCCAGGGTCCAGATCATTTTCGATCTGGGCGCCGTGACCGTCCTCGTCTATATGACGGGAGGAATCGAAAGCTCCTTCTCATTCCTTTACATGCTCGTGATCATAAGTTCAGCCCTGCTGCTTTACCGGCGGGGAAGCCTGCTCACCGCATCCGCATGCGCGCTGATTTACGGACTTCTTCTCGACCTTCAATACTTCGGGTGGATCTCACCGCTTCAACTCATTGCCGGCACCGGGCGGGCACCTGACAGCGGCACCTATTTTTTTTGCATCCTCATGAATACGGCCGGTTTTTTGCTGCTGGGCTTTGTTGCGGGATATCTAGCAGAGGAGTTGCAAAAATCCAGCCTGCGCGTTCGCGAGCGCGAAAGAGATCTGAGCGAACTTGTCACCCTTCATACAAGCATCGTCCAAAGCATGTCCAGTGGTCTTCTGACTGTTGACCTCCATGGAGACGTCATCTTTTCAAACAACGCCGCGCAGGAGATTCTCGGAGTAACATCCGGGGAAATTGCAGGGCGTCCGGTGACTGAGCTTTTCTCAAATGTCGACATCTCGGGACTTCCTCACAGCAACAGTGTGGACGGCCGAAAAACTACGAACCGCATGGAGACCGAATACAACCATCCATCCGGCATAAAGATTACCCTTGGCTACTCCGCTTCGATCCTCCAGAACGAAAGCAATGAGACTTTTGGCTGGATAATCCTATTCGTAGACCTGACCAAGCTAAAAGCTATCGAGGAACACCTACAGAGGATGGAGCGGCTGGTTATCGCCGGAAGATTCGCAGCCGAAATCGCCCATGAGATCAAGAATCCGCTTGCTGCGATGAGCGGAGCCATGCAGATGCTTAGGGGCGAAGTGGGACAAACTGCTCTTAACAAGAAGCTTATGGGGATCGTACAGCGTGAAATCGAGCGCATAAACGGGCTTGTCACCGAGTTCCTATGGATGGCGAAAGGTTCTCCCAAATCGGCACAGGTCGAGGATGTAGCAGTCTGTTCCGTAATAGAGGAGATTATCGCACTTCTTAAGACGAAAAAACATGTAACCACATCTCATATTATCAGGACTGAATTCCAGACGAGGCCGTTAATCGCCATCGATCCCGATCATCTCCACCGAGTGTTGTGGAACCTGTTTGTAAACGCTCTTGAAGCAATGCCGGAGGGTGGAGAACTTTCGATCTCAGTTGGCTTTGAGGAGACGGCCGCCAGCGCAATCAGACCGATCCGAATAGAGATCGGCGATACCGGATGTGGAATCTCTGACGGCGCGTTCAAAAGGATTTTTGATCCATTCTTTACCACCAAGACAAACGGAACGGGTCTGGGTTTGAGCATAGTGTATCAACTGGTTGAGAAAGCTGGAGGCAGCATAGAAGTAAGCCGGTCCCATCCGAACCCCGGTACAATCTTTTCACTTTTTTTCCCACCGAGCGGGTCTTTTTCACTTGCCAAATGAAATTGAGATGATTAAAAGCACTCATCATAGGTGAGTGCTAACACCAGGGTGAAAACTGTAAGTTCAGTCTTGCCCATAATTCATTCAATCAAGCGAAAGGAGTTGTTATGAACCTCAGACCGCTTAACGATCGCGTCGTGGTCAAACGCATGGAAGAGGAGCAGAAAACTGCAGGCGGGATCATCATTCCTGATACGGCAAAAGAAAAGCCCATCCAGGGAGAAGTCCTCGCGGCCGGAAACGGCAGGGTCATGGAAGACGGTTCCAGAAGAGCGCTCGACGTCAAAAAGGGTGACCGGGTACTCTTCGGCAAATACGCAGGCACCGATATCACGATCGAGGGACAGGAAGTTCTCATTATGCGCGAGGACGATATTCTTGCGATCATCGATTAAGTCTTTGTTTCAATCGAAAAAACACCAGGAGGAACGGTCTCATGGCAAAACAGTTAATATATGACACCAAGGCGCGCGAGTTGCTGCTCAATGGCGTCAACACGCTCGCAGACGCAGTAAAGGTTACACTCGGCCCCAAAGGCCGAAATGTAGTTATCGAGAAGAGTTTCGGCGGCCCCACTGTGACTAAAGATGGAGTTACGGTAGCCAAGGAAATCGAACTTGAGGACAAGTTCGAGAACATGGGGGCGCAGATGGTAAAGGAAGTCGCAAGCAAGACCAGCGACGTCGCCGGGGACGGGACGACCACCGCAACCATTCTCGCACAGTCCATCTACTATGAAGGCTCCAAGCTGGTAAGCGCGGGCCATAATCCCATGGCGATCAAGCGCGGCATCGAAAAGTCCGTCCAGGCAGTGGTCGACGAACTGAAGAAAATCAGCAAGCCCATCAAGGACCAGAAAGAGATCGCTCAGGTTGGCACCATTTCTGCCAATAACGACGCGACCATCGGGAATATCATTGCCGAAGCGATGAACAAGGTCGGCAAAGAAGGGGTAATCACGGTCGAAGAAGCCAAGTCAATGGAGACGACCCTTGAGGTGGTGGAGGGGATGCAGTTTGACCGCGGATATATTTCCCCGTATTTTGTCACCGACCCTGAGAAGATGGAAGTCCTGCTCAACGAGCCCATGATTCTCGTAAACGAGAAAAAGATAAGCAGTATGAAGGACTTGCTGCCTGTTCTCGAGCAGATCGCCAAGATGGGCAAGCCGCTTCTGATTATAGCCGAAGACATTGAAGGCGAAGCGCTTGCCACCCTGGTAGTCAACAAGCTCCGAGGCACCCTCCAGGTCTGTGCGGTAAAAGCCCCGGGCTTTGGCGACAGGCGCAAGGCGATGCTCGAAGACATAGCCATCCTCACTGGGGCACAGGTAATCAGCGAGGAGAAGGGCATCCGGCTCGAAACTGTGTCCTTGAACGATCTTGGCCGGGCCAAGACTATCCGTATCGACAAGGACAACACGACGATAGTTGACGGCGCCGGCGACCGCAAGACCCTTGAGGGACGAGTGCGCCAGATCCGCACCCAGATCGAGGAGACTACCAGCGATTACGACCGGGAGAAGCTCCAGGAAAGGCTTGCCAAGTTAGTAGGCGGTGTTGCAGTGATAAGCGTTGGCGCCGCGACCGAAACTGAAATGAAGGAGAAAAAAGCCAGGGTTGAAGATGCGCTGAACGCCACCCGCGCCGCAGTGGAGGAAGGTATCGTTCCCGGCGGCGGGGTTGCCTACCTTCGCTGCCTGTCTTCACTGGACAAAGTTGCCCTTGACGGCGACGAAGCGCTTGGCCTCAAGATAATCAAGCGCGCCCTCGAGGAACCTGCCCGCCAGATTGCTAACAACGCCGGCGAAGAAGGGTCCGTAGTCGTTCAAAAACTCAAGGAAAAAACGGGCGCCTTCGGCTTCAATGCAGAGACCGCTCAGTATGAAGACCTGATCGAGGCCGGCGTAATCGATCCGACCAAGGTAACCCGCACTGCACTGCTTAACGCTGCCAGTGTTTCGGCCCTCATGCTCACAACCGAGTGCATGGTCGCCGAGCTACCGAAGGAAGATAAAGGCGGCGCCGGTATGGGAGGCATGCCGCCCGGAGGAGGCATGTACTAGCATCCCAATCTGCTCGACATTGTTTCGGTGTCAAGCCCCCGCTCCCAGTTGTGGGACGGGGGTTTTTTGCATCCTCGAGCCATGCCGGCCAAAAGATGAGATTTAATTGAATTCCAAGATATTTATGATACTTTTATGAGCGGCAGATGCAGGTTTGCCTGCAATCATCCGTATCCCATCTATAGAATGCCTGTTCTTAACGTTTTAACGAGACGATGACTGTATCATTGCAGCAGCGGCAGGCCGGCGATGTTTTTTCCTGAACGAGGGGAGAAGTTGAAGTGGGAACCGCATTGGAAAAAGAATTGAAACGACTTCAGGATGAACTCATCGATCTCGGGGTGATGGTCGAGCGCACCATAATCGAGTCAGTTGAGATCCTCATGACACGAGAAAACGCACCGGCCTTCAATCTGATTGCGGCCGATTCCGAGATCAACCGGAGGCGCTACGCAATCGAATCGGATACCCTTGGTCTTATAGCCAGACAGCAACCGATGGCTAAGGACCTGCGGACCCTTGCGGCTATCCTTGAAATTGCCGGCGAATTGGAGAGGATCGCCGATTATTCGAAGGGGATCGCAAAGCTCACAATACAGTTGGGTTCACAACTGTTGATAAAGCCGCTTGTGGATATCCCGCGAATGGCAACACTGGCTTCAGATATGCTGCACAGAGCGCTCCTGTGCTTCATTGACAGAGACGATGCTACGGCGCGTTCAATCCCTGCCGAAGACCGCCAGATCGACGCTCTTTACGACCAGGTATACCGCGAGTTAATGACTTACGTACTGTCGGACCCCAGAAACATCGAAGCTGTAAGCTACCTTATGTGGGTAGCTCACAACCTGGAACGCGCCGCCGACCGCGTCGTAAATATTTGCGAGCGTGTAATCTTCACGGTGACCGGCGAACTCATCGAATTTGAAGATTTCGAGCATGACCCGCTGAAGGTACTCTGAGATGAAAAGTCTTTGCCCGTGATCAAGTCTTTGCGGTTTCCGCCTGTTTTTCTGCCTGGCTCGCCCAATAAGGATGCATGAGGTCCTCGAACACCGAAAGGGCAGCCTCGGTGCCCTGTCCCATTGCAGTCACTATCTGTTTGTAACCCCCTTCGACGTCTCCAGCGGAATATATTCCGCGAATATTGGTTCGGTGATGTGAATCATGTTTAATGAAACCGTCGGGAGTCAATTCGACCCCCAGAGTTTTTGCAAGATCGACTGAAGGCTCATAACCGATAGCGATGAAAACTCCCTGCACCGGAAATGGATAAACCAAACCGGTCTTCTTGTTTCGGAGAAGGACTTCGCTCACTTTTTCCTTGCCCTTTATTTCCACGACCTCGGTGTCCCACAGAACATCTATGTTGTTGGAAAAAATATTTTTGGCGAGGTGCTCCTGAGCCCTCAGAGTGTTTCGTCTGTGAACCAGGGTTGTCCAGACGTCTATGTTATTGAGATAGATGGCCTCGGTCACGGCGCTGTTGCCCCCCCCGACCACAATCACTTTCTTACCTTTGAACAACGGACCGTCACAGGTTGCGCAGTAACTCACGCCTCGGCCCTGGAAGAGCAACTCGCCGGGAACACCAAGATTCTTGTAGTTGGCCCCGGTAGCGAAAATGAGTGCTTTAGCAAGAAACTTTCTCCTACTGGTCTGAACTTCTATCTTCGGCCCTGGTTGAATGCCGACGACTTCCTCCCCCTGGAATATCTGCACGTATTCCAAAGCGTGGCTGACCAGGATATCCACCAGCGTTTTTCCCGGCACCCGAGTAAAACCGGGGTAATTCTCCACGACGGGCGTGGCCGCCACCTGTCCTCCCAGTGGGCCCCTCTCGATCAGCGACGTTTTCAGTCCGCTGCGTACCGCATAAATGCCTGCAGCAAGGCCCGCTGGCCCACCACCCACGATGACCACATCGGTTTCGATCACATCGGAGTCAATTTCGGGGATGAAGACAGTCTGCTGTTCAAGTTTTTGAAGCGAGAGCACAAACAACTCCTCCGTCTGCGCTCCATGAGCAATGAGTATATCGTTTGCAAAGGTTTGCGGCACGCTGAAGGCGGAGTAGCGATTGGCGGTTTCCTGGTTTGACTGGATATCTATTATCTCAAGGGAGACGATTTCGGGTCTTTCGATAACCGCCTTCACCGCATTTATCGCCTGATCAGGACAATAAGGGCAGGTCGGACTGACGAAAACCTTGACTTCCCTCTTGGAACCAATCTTTTGCATCACCTTTTGGGACTGCTCACTCAGATTGCCGGTCCGGAAGCCGAGCAGCAGGATCATTCCAACCAAGGTCCTGGCTTCTTCTCCGAAGGGAACCCCAAGATACCGCAATGAGTATCGATCCGGGTCGAAAATAAGCGTGGGTGAATTATTCACATTGTGCTTCTTTGCTTCCTCCCCGTAAAGGTCGAACTCGCTGAGCTCAATTTTATTCGAGATTTTATTGAAGCTCTTGAGCAGCTCTCGCGCTGCCTGATTGAGAACATCGTTTCGGCCCTTTTCGGTAAAGAGCATCACGGGAACCTTGTTTGGAAGCGCATCGAATGCGACCCTGAGATTCTCCTCGACTTGGCTCCCCAAAAAGGCATCTTGCTGATTTTCAGGTCTATTTTCCTGCATTTTTCCCCTATTCAAATTTTGATACGTTGGAGTTTGCCTTCAATAATCCGCCAAATGCCATAAATATAAGTAAACTCGCCCAACAGCGCCACGGGCAGGTTCAATTTTTCCCTGCGTGATCGGCGTCTTTGCTTCAATATCGATTCTAACTATGTATACATTGCACGATCAAAACTACCGTATTTTTCGGGGGTGAATACCCAATCCACCCTATTGAAACCCTGGATCAAAAGAGATGAAATGGCAGCAGTGCAAACCTACCTTCCCTCCAGCGAGGTTCGAGATTATGAAAAAGATGAGGAAACCTTTAGGTTGGTGCGCAGTTCTTATTTTCTGGGGTTTTGGAGCTCTGCTCTTGCGGCAAATATGGGATTATCAAAAATCGCTGCCCGATCCGCTTGGCTCCTATATCGAATTCACTCTTATGTTTCTTGTCACTTTCTATGTATTGGCCCTTTTTCCTATTAAATATTGGGTAGACCGTTTTTTCTCGCTCTTAGGGCTTTCGGTTGCGTCCAACGTTTGACCTTGCCCCTCCAACAATCTTATGAGATTATATCCTTCCGAAGTTCGTCCACGTTAATAGAACGCCGCTTTGTGCGGTTTTGATTTGCTTGGTGAGGATCGTTTCATTGAGTACCCCGGCACCGGCCCTGCAGCAGCCTGTTGAAATGCGGGACCGCAACTGCTGAGATGCTTTTAGTCACCGGCTGAGAAATGCATGGATCGTCAGCCCAGCTCCAGCCCCGCTTCCGAGCCCCCTGCGCCTAAAGGACGCCTGACTTCCCTGGACGCCTTTCGCGGCTTTACAATCGCCTTGATGATACTTGTGAACAGCCCCGGGGACCCCAGGTCCGTCTATGCACCTCTGAGTCATGTGGTCTGGAACGGATGGACTTTTGCCGACACTGTCTTTCCATCATTTCTTTTCATAGTTGGAGTTTCGCTCGTCTTTTCATTTGCAAAGCAAGAAGGAAAAGGAACGCCAAATTCGGCGTACATGGTCCGGCTCCTGAGACGAACTCTCATTTTGTTCGCGCTCGGGCTTTTTCTTAACGGCTTTCCGTCATTTCAGCTTTCAACCATTCGCATACCCGGAGTTCTGCAAAGAATTGCACTCTGCTATTTTTTTTCTTCTTTGATTGTCCTGAATGCGGGTTTGAGGGGCCGCATCTTATGGCTTGCCGGCCTGCTCGCCTCCTATTGGCTCATGATGCGGTTCATGCCAGTGCCGGGGATCGGCGCCGGGGTGCTCGAGCCGGGAAAAAACTTTGCCGCCTGGGTCGATTCGCTTTTTTTGAGCGGGCACATGTGGTCATATTATGATAATGCATGGGACCCGGAAGGGATTGTGAGCACGATTCCCGCAATTGCCACCACTCTTTTCGGAGTGCTGACGGGCCAATGGCTCATGTCTTCATTACCCGAGCGCAGGAAAGTTGCCGCAATGGTATGCGCCGGCTTGGTTCTGCTCATCGCCGGTCATATACTCGATCGCTGGCTGCCGATAAACAAGAGCATATGGACGAGCACCTTCAGCATATTCATGGCGGGTGTGGCTCTTGTTGGCCTGGCATTCTTTCACTGGTCGATCGATGTCGCAGATTTTTCCCGATGGTCTAAACCGTTCATTATACTCGGACTGAATCCTATCACCGTATATGTGCTATCGGAAGTCTTCGATACCACACTCCGGATATTGAATCTGTCCATATCCAAAGGACAAGTGATAGACTGCCAATCATACGTTTTCAACAGCTTGTGCGTCCCTATTGCAAAATCGGAAACCGCTTCTTTGCTCTATGGGCTTCTGACCCTCCTGTTTATGTATCTAATCGCATGGATAATGTGGCGCAAGCGGATCTTTATAAAGATCTAACATTTTGTCACCTTACTTTGCCATAATTGCTATTGGATTGTTGCTATAGGAGATGGAGATAGACAAAGAAATAGCTCCAGCACTCGGGGTCGCATTAATTACTGCCATGACTCTCCGCTATCGTCTTCGCTCAAAGTTCAGGTTGAAACAGAAAAAAGTCAACATGAGGTTCTGCCTTAAGTCCATCGAATTTTAGTGAATGCATATAACTGTTTTGTCGCTTTTTTTTCAACATCGAGAATTCCTCAAATAACACCGACATATTCTTCGGACTGAAGTAACCCTTCGTCACCGGGATACGGTCCAGGGCATAGCTGGAATGTCTTCAGCCCAAGGCAACAATTTGCTGTGAACCGGGATTCGTGGACTGAAGAAAAAAGGAGGCGCAACAATGACCAAAGCCCTGGCGAGTGACCAAATCGCTAAGAGGAATGCGAACCTGATGGAGGGGAAATACCTTACATTCTCCATGAACCAAGAAGAATATGGAGTAGGCATTCTCACGATTAAGGAGATTATCGGGATGATGCGAATCACCCCCGTTCCACAAACCCCGGACTATGTGAAGGGGGTGATAAATCTCAGAGGGAAAGTCATCCCGGTGATAGACCTCCGTCTCAGGTTTGGAATGAACTCTAACGGCTATATGGAAAGAACCTGCATTATCGTCGTCGAGATCGAAAATGATTCAAGGACCCTGCAGATCGGCATCGTCGTCGATTCGGTCTCGGAGGTGATGAACATCAAGGGTTCTGACATCGAAGAGACCCCGGAGTTCGGGACCACTCTGAACACTGACTACATCCTTGGAATGGCAAAAACAGCGGGAAGCGTAAAAATTCTTCTGGATATCGACAAGGTGCTCTGCACTGAGAAACAGACCCTTTTGCTGGAAGTCGCATAACTTCTTGCCTGGTAGAGATGAGTCGTGATCATGACGGACGGCTTCTTTTGTCTAGTGGATGGGGCATGCCGGATTTTTTTTCACCTAGAATAGAAAATAGTCGGGGGACCATTATGAGCGCAATAAAAAATCTCAAGATACAACACAAAATGCTTTTCCCAAATGCATTGTACGTAATTCTACTTGGCGCCATCATCTTTTTCTTCGTGAACTCCAATACCCTGATTGGAGCGCTTTCAGGAAAGCAAAAACATTCCGATAGAGCAGCGGACCTGACACAGAAAGCGGGCCTCGATGTCCAAGCTTATATTAACAAGCGAACCTCCTATTCTGAACTAGAAAAAAGATATGAAGCGCAGCTTCTGGAGTTAAAGCAGCAAAATCTATCCGCGGATTTTGAAAAATTATGGGTAAAGGTGGGCGAGATCCGGAAAGTCCGCGAGGAAAACACTAAAATAGAAAAGCAAATTTATCAATTAACTGATTCAGCCATTGAACAATCCAACAAATACATCCAGCAAGTGGTCCAGAAGTTGACGGATGAAAGCAATGGAGCCAGCGTCAGCACTTTGGAAAAACTGGTGATCGCCGGCGCGAACATCAACACGTCTTCAAATTACCAATTACAAGTGCTCTTTAGCCGGTTGAGAGGAGACCTTAATGAAAATAAGGCGCTCTCGGACCTCACTACGGCCATGCTCGAAAATGTGGAAAAAGACGTGAAGAACCTGGCTGGAACCCCATTTGAAGCATTGCCAAAAATCTCAAAAGAAAACATACTCAAAGTCAGGGACCTGGCCACCAACTATATCAAGAACGTCGAGGCCGAGCAGCCTCTTCAACGAGCTATTTTGGATGGGATCGAGGCTAGATCCAAGGACATCGAGAATGCCAAAAACGCGACCAACGCCGAACTCTTCAGCAAAATAAAAAATTATTTCCGCAATATGCTGATTATCATCCTTGTCACTTCCCTCATAGGGATATTGACGAGTGTTCTTACATTCAGGTCCGTTTCAAGGGCGTTGAAGGGGATTATCGGAGGGTTGTCCGGAGTATCCGAGGAAGTTACCTCGGCCACCGCTCAGGTTGCATCCGCCAGCCAGGAACTTGCGGAAGGAGCGTCGGAGCAGGCTGCTTCCATTGAAGAAACGTCTTCTTCTCTGGAGGAAATGGCATCAATGACCAAGCAGAATGCCGCAAACGCTAATCAGGCGGATGATCTGATGAAAAAGACCAAGCAGGTTGTCGGTCAAGCCAACGCTTCAATGGAGCACCTGACCACTTCAATGCAGGAGATTTCAAAGGCCAGTGAAGAGACATCGAAGATCATTAAGACCATTGACGAAATCGCCTTTCAAACAAACCTGCTGGCACTGAACGCTGCGGTTGAAGCCGCCAGGGCTGGTGAGGCCGGAGCGGGATTTGCCGTTGTTGCGGATGAGGTGAGAAATTTGGCTATGAGAGCTGCCGAGGCGGCAAAAAATACTGCCAATCTGATTGAAGGGACAGTCAAGAAGATAAAGGAAGGCTCTGCGGTTGTCCAAAAGACTAACACCGAATTCTCCGAGGTACAAATCAGCGCAGCCAGGATGGGAGAGTTAATTGGTGAGATCTCAGCGGCATCCGGTGAACAGGCCGAGGGGATTGGACAAATCTCCAAGGCGGTTAGTGAAATGGAGAATGTGATTCAGCGCAATTCCGCCAACGCCGAGGAATCCGCCTCAGCCTCTGAGGAAATGAGCGTCCAGGCAGAACAAATGAAGATTTTTGTGGCCGAACTGGTAAGCATGGTCGGGGGCGCTGATGGCCATTCAACCATCGCAAGCGCCACAGCATTACGGAGAAAGGCCTCATCTAATAAGAGTGCGGAAGAGCCGAAGATGATTGCATACGAAAAGAAAGCAAACGGTCATCTCAAATCAGGCAATGGAAAAGCTCCGGTCCCTCCGGGTAGACGGAGCCTGGAAGAGGTTATTCCTTTTGATGATGCAGAAGTCTCGGATTTTTAATTACCATGCACCGATTATGAGGAAGTGGCCAGTGATATACTAGAGACTCACCCTCCACTTAGTTCCCTCGGGGGAGTCTTCGAGGAGGACATGTTTTGCCTCGAGTTCCAGCCGGATGCGGTCGGCTTCGGCAAAGTTTTTTTCCTGGCGGGCTTTATGGCGTAGAGCAATAAGGTCGCTCAGTTCCTGTTCCCTAATGCCGGTCGTCTTCAGTTTGAGCCTTCTCTGCTGGTCTAAAAATACCTGCGGCTCGAGCATCAGCAGCCCCAGAGCACGGCATTGTTTCAAAAGAGATTCTGCGGCCCTCCCGGCGAGCTGCGCAGCGGGGCCTTTAAGATTCTTGCTTCCGAACTTGTCCAGAAAACGCTGAAGATTTCTCTGGAGAACGAAGATATAGCCTATTGCCTGGGCAGTGTTGAAATCGTTGCACATGGCTTCAGCAAACAATGCGGGGAGCGACTCCGCCTTTTCGGACAGTTCCGGGTCCTGCTTTTTCAGAACCTCACCGGGATACTCGCCGCCTTCTGCTTTAGCCGTCTTTTGCCGCACCAAGTCAAGGGTACTATAGAGACGCTCCAACCCGCGTTCGGCTTCTCCAACGGCCTCATCCGAAAAATCTACAGGGCTTCTGTAATGCTTGCTGATGACGAACAGCCTCAGCGATTCAGGGTGCACATGCTGCAGCACGTCGCGGATGGTAAAGAAGTTTCCGAGCGACTTGGACATTTTCTCGTTATTGATGTTTACAAAGCCGTTGTGAACCCAATAGCGCACAAAAGGCGCCTCATAAGTCGTTTCGCTCTGCGCGATCTCGTTTTCGTGATGAGGAAAGACCAGGTCTTTCCCCCCTCCGTGCAAATCGATGGTCAGACCCAAATATTTGGTGGCCATAGCGGAGCACTCGATATGCCAGCCCGGCCTCCCCGGCCCCCAAGGACTTTCCCAGGCCGGTTCGCCCGGCTTGCTTGCTTTCCAGAGCACAAAATCGAGCGGATTTTTCTTGTTTTCGTCAACCTCGACCCTGGCGCCCGCCATCATGTCTTCGGTATCTCGCCCGGACAGCTTCCCGTAGCCAGGGAACCGGTCCACGCTGAAATAGACGTCAGTACCGGCCTTGTACGCGACGCCCTTTTCGACCAGCTTGCGGACGATTTCGATCATTTCAGGAATGTGCTCGGTCGCAAGCGGCTCGAGAGTGGGGCGCAGAATGCCAAGGCTGTCCATGTCTTCATAGAATGCACGGATGTACCGGTGGGCAATCGTACTGTAATCGGTCCCCTCCTCGGCAGCCCGCCGGATGATTTTGTCGTCGATGTCCGTAAAGTTGCGAACATAAGTAACTTGGTAGCCCAGGCTCAAGAGAAACCGGTAGATAACGTCGAATACAATGGCGGAGCGGGCGTGTCCAATGTGGCATAAGTCATATACGGTAATCCCGCACACGTACATTCTTATCCTGCCCGGTTCCAGAGGAACGAATTCCTCCTTTTTCCCGGCCAGGGTATTATAGATCTGTAAGGCCATTAACTGCCAATCCCCTTTTGAGCTACCTTCTGAACAACCAAAGGAAGTTATTTATCATTGCTGGATTTAATTTAAACCTTTGAGGGGGTCCTAGCCACCGCCTTCTTTTTTCTCCGCCTGTTCTTCGACGAGCACGACCGCATATGCCGCAATCCCCTCCTCGCGGCCCGCAAATCCCAAGGTCTCCGTCGTTTTGGCTTTGATATTGATACAGTTAGAGGTCAACCCGATTTGGGTAGAAATCCTCTCAACCATTCGAGGTATGAAAGCAGAGAGCCTCGGCTTCTGGGCCACGATCGTGGAGTCGATATTTCTCAGCCGCAACCCTCGTCCCGTTAGAAGAGCCGCTGTCCTGTGCAGCAGTATCAGGCTGGATATGTCTTTGAATTCGGGACTGGTATCGGGAAAATGAGCGCCTATGTCCCCCAGTGCGGCCGCGCCGATCATTGCGTCGCAAATGGCGTGGAGCAAAACATCAGCATCGGAGTGGCCAAGAAGACCGTGTTCGAATGGAATTTGAATCCCGCCCAGGATCAGCGGGCGCCCCGGAACGAGCCTGTGCACGTCATAGCCGAAACCAACCCGCATCAGATCCCACCTTTTCCTATTCTTTCGGATAGAAACCATTCCGCCCACTGGAGGTCTTCCGGGGTTGTCACCTTTATGTTTGTGCGCTCACCAGGCACAATCGATACCGGAATCCCCATGCGTTCGACAAAAGAGGCATCATCGGTCCCGGTCCAACCAGCCGAGACCGCTTTTTCATAGGCGGCCACGACGATCTGCTTGCGGAAAACCTGGGGAGTCTGGACAAGCCAGATCTCATCCCGGCACAAAGTTTGCCGCACCACGCCGTCACGAGCGTGTTTCACGGTGTCCGTCGATGGAATGGCCGCTATGCAGGCGCCGGCCGTCCGAGCGCCTTCCCATACAGCTTTGATAAGGCCGGGACTTGCAAAAGGGCGCACAGCGTCATGGATCATCACCCAGTCACATTCGGACGGAAGCTTCTTGAGTCCATTATATACGCTGTCCCTGCGCTCGGCGCCTCCCGCTATTATTGAAATCTCGGGCACGCGCGAAGCTCTTTGGCTACTCCACCCCGCTATAACCTCAACGGCATCCGGAATCTGGCCTTCGGCAACGATCAGAAAAATGATGGAGACAAACGGCAGATTGGCGAGCGCGCTCAAGGTATGAGCCAGTAACGGCTTTCCGGCCAACCGGATGAACTGCTTGGGTATGGCGCTCCCCATCCTGGTCCCGCTTCCCGCAGCAGGCATGATGACGCAAGTCTTCGGCATGTTTACAAATAACCACCGAGAAAGAATTAAAGGGATCCCGGAGCAGGGCATAAGCCGGGTTCTGTTCCCCGAATGCCCGAAGGCAAACAGGGCATGATCATTCCTCTGGCCCCACCGTTACCGGCGGGATCAAGCGACCAACCCGAGAGCATCGGACGGGCAGCCCTCAAACGCTCTCCTATTCGGTCTTGCTCCGGGTGGGGTTTGCCTGGCTCCCGGTGTCACCACCGAGACCGGTGAGCTCTTACCTCACCGTTTCACCCTTACCCCGCGCGCGAGCGCGTGAGGCGGTCTGCTTTCTGTTGCGCTTTCCTCCTCGTCACCGAGACTGGGAGTTACCCAGCACCCTGCCCTGTGGAGCCCGGACTTTCCTCCAGCCACACTAAAACCGCGGCCGGCGATCATCTGCCCTACTCCGGGCACACTCATAATTCTCCCGGAAGGCAATCCCTTTCACTATAATATATTAGCAGATTTAGCGCTTTATGCAAACGCCGCTGCGGCCTTCTCCGCCTGCCCGCTGATTTCGTTGAGAATTCGCTCAAGCCGGACGCGGCATTCTTCCATTTCAGCCGCTGAAGCCCCCCTCTCGACGCGGACCATAGGACCCCAGGAGAAGACCACCCTGGCAAAAGGCTTTGGAAGAAGCGTCCTGTCCCAGCTTCGAAAACGCCAGCACCTGTCCGCAGCGACGCTGACAGGCATAATGGGACATCCTGAGTACATTGCCAGAAGCAGCAGTCCTTTTTGGGCCACCTGCGCCGGCCCCTGAGAGCCGTCCACCACGAACCCACCCCCCGGACCGTTTCGAAAAGCGGAAATAATCCCTTTGAGCGCAGCAGCCCCGCCCTTTCCGGGCGAACCTCTGAAAGGATTGTACCCCAGACTTTTTACCAGCCTAGCCGCAAACTCTCCATCCCGGCTTCGGCTGATTATCGTGAGATAGCCCTGATCGCGGTAAAAATACAGGACGGAAGGATAGGCAAAATGCCAGAAAGCGGCGATCCGGGGATTGATCTTTTCAGCGGCCAAGTAATTTTCTTTCCCGACGATCTCGATGCGGCAGGTCCTGTGAAGAAGTCTCAGAGCCATGGCGGCAAACGGCGGCAAAAACGGCATGCTTTCCGCAATATTGCGACGCTTCGGGGGATTGTCGTGTATATTTAAAGATTGGGTATCCATAATTTATCGCATGCTTTTTGGTGCTTATCGGGCTTTAAATGAGACAGCGCAATATAGCACTTATTGGGTTTCGTGCAACGGGCAAGAGCACGGCGGGTCAAATTCTTGCCCGCAAACTGGGCATGGAATTCGTGGACATGGACCAGCGCCTGACCTCGGAAACCGGGCGCGACATAGCCACATGGGTACAACAGGACGGGTGGGAGTCTTTCAGAAGATCAGAATCCAGCCTCCTTGTGATCATCAGCGAGCAAAAAGGACTTGTGGCCGCCACCGGAGGCGGAATTATCCTCGATCCCCAAAGCCGCAGACTGCTCCGTGAGCACTTTTTCACTGTCTGGCTAAAGGCAACGCCCCAAACAATTTACGCTCGATTAAGCTCAGACCCTCGATCACCTCAAACACGCCCTTCGCTCTCCGAGCTACCGATGAAGCAGGAGATCGTAAAAGTGCTTTCCGAGCGCCAACCGCTCTACGCCCAGGCTGCAGTCATCGAAATCGATACAGAGGAAAAAGACTCGATCCAGATCGCCGACGAGATTATAACCTTTCTTAATTGTTCGTCCGGCAAATGAGTATCTGCAGGCCATTAGAATGGCAGATTTTATGTAACTCCCCATATCCCGGGTGGTCCGGAAGGGACTATCCCATTCTTTCAAGCAAAGCGGATGCTATTCGCCCTGCAGTATTTCGCTGTAACCCGGCGAATTCCTCTGCGGCCTTCATCATTTGCGCAATCCGTCGAGTGTTACCGAAGATTTCTTCCAGGAAATCCTTTAATTCCCTTTCGGAAGAGACCCTTATTGCGCACCCCGCCTGTAGGAGTTCACTTTCGATTTCGCCGAAATTGAAGAAATGAGGTCCCCAGCATGCGGGCCTGCCCTGGGCAACTACTTCAAGGGGGTTATGACCTCCAATTGGCGCAAAACTCCCCCCGAGAAAGCCGATATCGCAAATCGCATATATCCTGGCAAGCTCACCGAGCGTATCGAGAATATACACGGATCTACCCTCTGCATTTTCCGCCTTTGAGCGAATACCGCAGTCAAGACCCAAGTGATCTGCCAGAGCCGCGATTTCGGCTCCTCGATGAATCTTTCTTGGGGCGATTACAAGGAGCACGTTGGGTATCTTCGCACGCAAGTCACGGTGGACGCGGAGCAGAATTTGCTCTTCCCCTTCATGCGTACTGCCTGCCACCCATACGGGTCTGCCTGCATCCAGCCCTATGTCAGCCCTGATCGAAGCGATCTCCGATTTTGAAACCCCGGGGATGGAGGATTCGAATTTGAGGTTTCCCGCCGCCATCACCCTTTCCGAGAGACCACCCAAAGAGATGAAACGGGCCCTGTCGAGTTCTGTCTGGGCAAAAATCAGGTCGAATCCGTCGAAGATAATGCCGGCCAGCGCGCCCAGGCGGGAATACCTGCGGAACGAGCCGGGTGACATTCTCCCATTGACCAGAACTGCCGGGACGCTTTCTCTATCCAGGCGCCAAACGAGGTTGGGCCAGAAATCGGTTTCTATCAAAACGAAGAGCGACGGCCTGATACGCTTAACGAGCCTGTCTACGGTCCAGGGAAAATCGTGGGGCAAGTGGAAAAAAATGTCCACCATTCCCTTGAGCCTTTCCACAGCAATAGACATTCCCGTTTCGGTCGAAGTGGAAAAGACTACTTCAAGGGAAGGACGCTCCAGCTTCAATTCAGTTATCAAGGCAATTGACGAGAGCGTTTCGCCAACTGAAAGCGCATGGATCCATGCGCGGGCCGGAGACGCGCGCAAAGGGCCGGGGAGCCTGAGTCCCATCCGGCTCAGGTAATTGCCGCGGTATCTGCCATCGGTCAAAGACCTGCAAAAATAATATAAGTACAGCGCCGGCCAGCTCAAACACAGAGCCGCATCGTAGGCCATCAATATCGCCTGCCGGCAAAACCTCATAGCGCGTGCCCAGCCGTATCCAGCACGAGCCGCGCGACCCGGTCGGATATACCGGGGGCGCCAAGCTGATTGCGAATGTTCCTCAGTCCCAACCGTTGCTCGTCAAGAAGAGCCGGATTCGTTAAATGCTTGATGGCGCACTCGGCCAGGTCTAGTCCGGTAGGCACTTCCCGCACGAATTCGGGGGCTATCTCCCTACCCGCTATCACATTGGGCAGCCCGGCGAATTTTGCACGAATGAGCCGCTTGGCGATTTGCCTGCTCAGCTTGGAGAGATTGTAAACCACTATCATGGGAGTTTCGAGAATCGCGGCTTCCAGGGTGACCGTACCGGAAACGGTCAAGATCAGGTCGCACGCCCTGATCGCGCGATAGGTGTCGTTGTGCACGACCTGCACAGGCAGTGACCACCGGGCAACCCTGCTTTCCATATCGTGAGCGTCCAGCGAAGACGCCACGGGGATTATGAACCTGGCCGCCGGCAATGAGTGCGAAATGATCCGGCCGGCGTCCATCAAGATGTCAAAAAGGAGTTTAATCTCGCTCTGCCGGCTGCCGGGGAGCAGTCCGACAAGAGGGCCGTCGAAACTGTGATAGAGACTGTCGCATTTAGTTTTGTCAGGTAAATCGGCCATTATGTCCACCAGCGGGTGACCGACATAATCGACGTCTATACCATGAGATGCGTAGAAGCCTTTTTCGAACGGCAGGATAACCGCCATCCGGTCTACAAGCTTTCTAATTGTTTTTACACGGCCTTCCCGCCATGCCCAAATCTGGGGGCTGATATAGTAGAAGACCTTGGCGCCTATTTTCTTGGCAAACTTACCAAGAAACAGATTGAAATCGGGGAAATCGATCAACACGACCAGTGCGGGACGACTTGCAAGAAGGTGAGACCTGATCTTTGTCCAAGCGCCATATATCGCCCGAATATGACCGATGATTTCTGTGCCCCCTACAACCGAAAGGCTTCGATTATCAACGATGAGCGGAACGCCCTGGGTATGCATGTGAGGTCCCCCGAGGCAGGAGAGGCGCGTTTGGGGGGCAATAGACCATATTGCGCGGGCAAGACAGGAACCGTGAAGGTCCCCTGAGGCTTCTCCGGCGCTTATGAAAATTTCCAATTCCCGCTCTCCGGCAAAACGGGTTTAGCGCGCATTTGTTCCTCAATCCGACGCGAAATGTCAAGTGCAACGCTGAGAGCCCTGCGCCCCTGCTCGCCGTCCACTTCAGGCGGGCTGCCCGTCCTGACCGAGTTCAGAAAAGCGGCGATCTCTTCCTCAAGGGAATCTTTCTCAATTATTTCGAAGTTTTCCATAGAAACTTGCGGAAAGCCGTCCTCACCCGGCTCTGCCTCCTTGTAAACGGCGTAGGCCTGCTTCTTGGAATAGTCGGCCGAAAAATAGCAATTCTCCTGAAAAATGCGCAGCTTCCTCAGGTTCTTGATAGAAATTCGGCTTGCGGTGAGATTAGCGACGGCGCCGTTATCAAACTCCATTCGAACGGTTGCGATATCCGGAAGAGGACTGAGGACAGAAACGCCCGAAGCATGAACGTCTTTGAGAGGGGCATTGATGATGTTGAGTACGATATCGATATCGTGAATCATCAGATCAAGTATGACGTCCACTTCGAGACCTCTTTCATTAAAGAGAGCGAGCCGATGGGCTTCGATAAACATCGGATCGCGCAGCCGCGGGCGAACGGCGGTAAAAGCGGAGTTGAACCGCTCCAGATGACCGACCTGCAGAATTGCACCGCTCTTTTTTGCGATCGCGATGAGTTCGTAGGCTTCCTCCAGGTTTTTCGTCATCGGTTTTTCGAGCAGAACATGCACCCCCGCAGAGAGAAATTCCCTGGCGATAGCGAAGTGCTGGGGGGTGGGCGCAACGATGCTGACCGCATCGACCTTGCCCATGAGGTCCCTGTAATCGGTTAGAGCCTGGGCATTAACCTCTTTGGCCACCTCCAGCCCGCGTTGGCTGTCTATATCGACTACTGAAACCAGATTGGCCTCGGGCAGCCTGGCATATTTTTGGGCGTGAAACCGGCCGAGGTAGCCAACTCCGATGACGGCAGTCCGCACGGCGTCAGGGCGAGGGCTACGGACTAAAATGGCTCTTGGAGGTTCGGTTTGTTCTTCTGAATCCTCGGCACGCTGCAATCCGTTCCGATCGAAAAGACTCGATTCCAAGATTGCCAGGGCGTCTTTGTCCTGGTTTTCCGGGGGCCGAAATCCCTCATTTTGGACGAGTATGGAAATCCCGGCAGAATCCGCAAGGTCTATCATTTTGTCCCGGTCGAATATCACCGTTTTTCCAGCTTCCAGCACAAGCACCCGTGCATTGACTCTTTTCATCACCCCGATGGTATCCGAACCAACGGCCGGGACATCGAAGCGCATGTCCTGCATGGGCTTGCTGACCTTTACGACTACCGCTCCATCCCGGCAAAGACGCCCTCCGCGCATAATGGTGGCGTCGGTACCGTCTATTCCTTCAACGGCGAGCACAGCCTGGTTTTTCACCACCAAGCATTGCCCGATATCAAGTCTGCCGATCGCCTTGGCCAGGGACCATCCGAAAGCGATGTCCACCTGTTCGCGGCGGTTTGGTTTTCGGCGCGTGAGTATGCCTTCCGGTGCTAGAAGTTCGGGCAGGAAAATGGTGGAAGGCTGTATGAATATCCCTTCGGATTCCAGTTCGTCCGCGAGCGCCCTCAGAAGAGAGTCGTCCTTTTTATTTATCAGCCTACCCAGAAATCGCACCGCCCTCCAGTCCGGCCGGATTTTCGAATAAAGCCTGGTCTTGTTTATTCCACCTGCCATGGCGGCATGGGTTATTCCGGCGTTCCTGAAAGTCTTTACAAGGCGGTTCAATTGCCCAAGTCTAAGCAAATGGAATTCATCGACGTATTTGGAGAGCGCCGGATCGGTGTCGCCATCGAAACCGACTGCAAGAACCCGGACTGAGGCTTTACGGGCCGCATGGGCAAAGAGAAGCGGAAACTGCCCGCTGCCTGCAATAAGTCCTACTTCCCTGATCCTGCCGTCTGAACTCTGCGCACTTTTCGAAGACATTATCTGCATAATCCTCGTTTGGAACTAGATGTGACAAACTCTATGAGTTTTTCCACTTCCGGCAGAGGTTCTATCTCCTCGCGGACTTTTTGAACCGCCTCTTTCAATTTCAGGCGTGAGCGAAAGAAGATTTTGTAAAACTTTTTGATCGCCTGGATAGACTTCGTTGAAAAACCGTGTCGTCTGAGGCCAATGACATTGGGACCGTAGAGTTTTGCACCAACGGCGCCGGTGGCAAGCATATATGGTGGAATATCCATGCGGACTCCTGAGAATCCACCGATACAACTGTATTCCCCTATTCTTACAAACTGATGAATAGCCACAATCCCGCCGATTACAGCGAATTCGCCCACTTTCACATGCCCACCCAAGGTAGCAGCATTTGCCATTAAAACTCCGTTCCCGAGCCGGCAGTCGTGGGCAACGTGGGCATAGGCCATTAGAAAGACCCCATCGCCGATCCGTGTTGTCCCTTCACCTCTGGCGGTGCCCCGGTGAATCGTCACGTTTTCGCGAATGATATTGTTATTTCCAATAATTACACTTGTTTCCTCGTCTGCGTATGTGAGGTCCTGCGGAGAAAGACCTATCGAAACAAAGGGGTAAACGCGATTGTTTTCGCCTATTGTCGTTTTGCCATCTATTACTATATGCTGCCCCACCACGGTTCCCGAACCAATACTAACATCAGGCCCGATAATGCTGTATGCCTCAATGGTAACATCTTCGGCAAGTTCAGCTTTCGGGGAAATTATTGCAGTAGGGTGAATCGGCATCTTTTCTCCACTGTTTTTGAAAGAGGATCTTCGGCCAGACGCTCAAACCTTATTAGTCGCCTTTGGCCACCCCTGAGGTTATATCGACATTTGCCATCATTTCAGCTTCGGCCACCAGTTCATCGTCCACAAAAGCTTCGGCAAGCATCTTGAAAAAACCGCCGCGCTGTTTTTGAAGTTTGACTTTCATAACAAGCCTGTCTCCGGGTCGCACGGGTTTGCGGAAACGGACCTTGTCCACACCAGCAAAATAAAAACGCTTGTCCTTATACTCGGGGAATACGGAGAAAACAAGAATGCCGCCTGTCTGGGCCATGGCTTCCAGGATGAGGACTCCGGGCATGATCGGATCGTTTGGAAAATGTCCCTGGAAAAACGGCTCGTTGCCTGAAACGTTCTTGATCCCCACTATTGTGTCGGCGGTGCATTCGACGATTCTTTCCACGAAGAGGAAAGGATAGCGGTGCGGAATGATTTCTTTAATCTGAATTATGTCCATCATCCTTTTTCATTGCCTCCTCGATTCTATGCACCCTTTCGTCCAGTCGTTTCAAGGCTTCCTTGAGCCTGGGCAGGCGCCGTATGTTGGCATAATCTCTGATAAACTCATCATGGGGGACACCAGGGGAGCCAACCATGACCTGATTGGGCTTGACGGAATGATGAATGCCCGCTTGTGCGCCGACTTTGACTCCGTCTCCAATCTGAACGTGGCCCACTACTCCGACCTGTCCGCCCATGACCACGTGGTTTCCGACCCGGGCGCTGCCTGAAATACCCACCTGTGCAACCAGAAGACAATCCTCGCCCACCACGACATTGTGCGCGATCATAACGAGATTATCGATTTTAACACCGCGCTTTATCCAGGTCCTGCCAAAAGTTGCCCTATCGACCGTGGAATTAGCGCCGATCTCCACGTCGTCGTCTATCTGCACTATGCCGACCTGGGGGATTTTGACATGCCTGCCCTTCTCGTCCTGGGCGTACCCGTATCCATCCGCTCCGATTACAGCACCCGCGTGGATAATAACCCTGTTGCCGATGATGCACCCGTCAAGGATGGAAGCCCTGGGGTGAATCAGACACTTCTCGCCTATTAGAACCCTTTTGCCCAGGTAAGCGCCACCACCTATCTTCGTCCCTGCGCCTATCTGCGAATAGTCTCCGACGTGCGCCAATGGTCCTGCCGAAACTCCCTCCCCGAACAACACCCCATCACCGATAAATGCGGCCGGATGTATTACGGGCTTCTCTACCGAATCGGGCAGAAACAACTCGACCGCTTTAGCCATAGCCAGGTAAGGATTCTTGGCTATCAGAAGATTGTATTCAAGCTCCTGAAATTCCGAAGACACAATCAGAGCCGCTGCCTTGCAACCTGAGACCATATTACGATGGCGGGAATCAACCAGAAAACTCAATTGCCCGGAGGTTGCGCTGTCCAGCGCCCCTATGCCGGTGACATGCAAATCCGGGTTCCCCTTTACCTCAGCATCCAGCAGACGGCTAAGTTCGGCAAGCGAAAAGGATCCCTTATACTTTAGTTTATCATTCGCACCGGTTTCCATCTGGCAAAATAGACCACTTAGAGGAAAAATAACGATTAATCGCGGGCATGGCCAGCTTCCACACTCACTGCTCAAACAATCATCACTGCCCGGCATTAAAAGGGCGGGACCTAGTCCCGCCCTCTACAGGAAATAGGCCTCGATAGCGCCCGATCATTTAGGGGGCGATTTGTCCAATTCGGCAGCGATCCGCTTGGTCAAATCTTCTTTTTCACTGCCGGCAAAATACAAAACGCTCTTTTCAAAAATAAAGTCATACTTGTCATCTCTGCCGATCTTTTCCGCTATATCTTTCACTCTCTTGAGAATAGGCGCCCTGGCGGCATTTGCCTGTTCCTGGAGCTTGGCGGCTGATTCGGAGCGCATCTTCTGCACCTCCGTGTACATCTCGGATAATTCTTTCTCCTTTCGGCCCTTGGTTTTCTCGTCCATTACGTCTTTTTTCTTGTCGTATTCATCCTTGGCGGTCATAAAAGCGCGCCCCTTCTGCTCCAAGGCGCCGCTGAGCTTATCCTCCTCTGATTTCATATCCTGGAGAAACCTCTTACCCGTCTCTGATTGCGTTATCGCGGTCTGGAGATCAAAATAACCGATCTTCATCGAACCGGCGGCTGTAACCGTATTCACAGAAAGGGCCAAGATAATGGCAGCGGCAACCACGACACATCCAAAAAATCTTTTCATTTTTTTTGACTCCTTAAAAGAATGCTCCGGCAGAAAACTGAAATTCAAAAGGTTTTTCGCCCTCACGTTGGTCAAGCTTGTACCCAACCTCGATTCGAATTGGTCCGAACGGCGAATTCCATCGGATGCCCGGGCCAACGTCTTCCCTGAATGACGAAAATATAGCCTGATTCTCGTCGTATGCATTTCCGGCATCGAAGAACAACACTCCCCGTATGCCATACTTTTCCATTATAGGAAAAAGAAGTTCGGCGTTTACGACATCGTACTTGTTGCCACCATACACCAGGCCGAAAGAATCCAGTGGTCCAACTTCGCCGAACTTCCATCCGCGAAGTGAATTTATTCCCCCCAGGAAAAAGCGCTCAAAGATTGGCACTGTGGGAGGGACGAGGGCATTTGGTGTACCACTCGAAGTAAAAGACTCAATTCCTGAGGTCTCCAACCCTACCTCACCGCGCAGGTGCCCGATGAATTTCCAAAAAAGCGGGTAATAAACGCCCGCATGGTATTCCTGCTTAAAAAGGTCATAACTGCCGCCAAGTGTTTTCGTGTCGTACTCGAGAGCGACTCCGACATAGGTCCCCCTGGTGGGTACGAAAGGATGGTCGGTTGTATTTCGTTCGAAAGCGATGCCAAACCCGCTCTTAATCTGGAAGCCAGTAAGACTATTCTCGAAAAGGGGGTCGATCGAAGCCACCGCATCCAGGTTATCGATTCTTGCGCGTTCCAGTCCGTAGAACGCGGTTAGATTGCTGTACTGGCCAATAGGGTATCCGGCACGCAACTTGAAGCCGATCGACTCCTTTGTAAAATCCTCATACGCCCTGACCCAGTCGTATATGTCAATTCCGGCTGTCAGCGGAGTTCCGAAAAGCCACGGCTTGGTGTAACTCACCATGTAACGTGAGGCCAGTTGACCCAGGTAGGCTTTGATGGAGAGAAATTCGCCTGTCCCAAAAAGGTTTTTCTGCTGTATCTGGCCTGTCGTAAAAAGACCGTCTTCAGAAGAGTAGCCGCCGCCAATGCTTATCGAACCGGTTTGCTTTTCTTTTACTCTTACATTCAGATCCATCACGTCCTTTTGGGGCGTATCGACCGGAATAATATCCACTGTCTCAAAGTAGTCCAGCTTCTTCAGTCTGGTAAGGCTATCCTGTAATTTCTTCCCGTTGAAAACATCGCCTTCAAATAAAAGCATCTCGCGTCGAATGACGTTGTCCCTCGTTTTTGTATTACCCGTAACGAAAATCTGACCAATCTTAACTTTGTCTTTCTTATCGACATTGAAATCGATCTCGGTTGTATGTGTTTCAGGATCGCGTTTGATTCGAGGGTCTACCTCAGCCCGTGCGAAGCCCTCGTTCATATAGGTCATCTTTATCATTTCCATGTCATGTCGGACTTTTTCACGGCTGAAATAGCTTTTGACTTTAAGATCGAGTTTCGGCATGATCTTTTTTTCATAATCATCTATAAGATCTCCAGACAGCTTGACATCTGTAATCTTATATCTATCGCCTTCCTCAACCGTTATAGTTATGTGAAATCCATCCTCTTTGAGATCGATACTAGGTGAGCTAACCTTCGCATCCATATACCCTTCGTCATGGTAATATGCAGTTATTCGATCAATATCAGTTTCAAGAATATCTTTTTGAAGAATTCCCCTTTCAGTTACAAGTGAAAGGATACTCTTGACTTTTGTTTGCATCACTCCTCGCAGTTTACGCGGGGAAATATTCTGGTCGCCTATAAAGGCTATGGATTTTATGTAAACTTTATTTTTTTCCTGGATATCGAAAGTGACGATCGCTTTGTGGGGGTCTTTAGGAAAATCGATTTTAGAGATAACTTCAGCGTTGTAATAGCCCTTTTGCTGATAAAGTTTGAGTATCTTCTGGACATCGTCGCTGACCACGTTACGCTGCAGAATTGAATACGGTTTTGTGACAATTGCGGCCAGGATGTCCTTTTCCTTTATCTTCTTTTGGCCACTCACTTTGACTTCCTGGACAATCGGGTTTTCCTGTACGACAAATGTCAGGATCTTTCCGGCAGGAGAGTCGGCGACTTCAGCGTCCACTTTTTCGAAAAAGCCCATCTTGTAAACAGCGCGAATATCTTCACTCACCTGTTCGGGCTTGAGTAATTCACCTTTTTTGCTCTTGACCTCGCGTTTTATCGCTTCGGCCTCGATGCGGTCATTTCCTTTGACTTTCACATCCGCGATCAATGTCTTCGAAAGTACATGAACACTCATCTGCTGAACAATTTTCCCGACCGCCAAAGCCAAGTTTTCGGCCCCTTTTTCTTCGGCTAAAAGGACAACGGGCTTTTTAGCGCCGGACACATCCACCAGCGTGGCGTCGATGCTGATGGTATTGCCGATCTGGTTGAAACTTCCAAATACGGCATAAGCAGCTCCAAGCCTGCTCCCGATGGAGCGTGCCTGTTCTTCGGTACTGACGGGACCGCCCGCTGCTTTTTGAACCTCCTGGGGATCGATCGGCTTCATGCCCTCACGAACACAGAGACGTGCGAAAACCTCATCGATGGATTTCTGCGTTTTGACGACATCTTGCTGGCCATGCATCACCAGAGGCAAGACCGCCACTTTTGGCTGTTGGTCATCAGACCATGCCGGCTGAAGGGCCAGAACAAAAAAAACGAAGAACCATAAAACTCCCCCTCCTGCTTTTTTCCCTCCCACCATGTTCTACAGCCCCCCCGCTCATGCGCATACCCGTCACAATCAAGCCCGAAGCCGCGCACCCCTGAATCCGTTTACAGACAACCGCCCGTCCCGTGCTCCCTCTAATACCACCTTCTCAACACAAGCCCAACATAATTTTTTCCATATCCCCGCCCCCCCTTCACGCTTCACAAAAGGGCGCCGATTCCAGGTCCAGGCCAGTCAGGACTGGATTCTGCGTGTTATATGTCAGATTTTTTCAGAACAGTTTTTACTCAATATTCAATATCCGATATCCACAATCATATTGAAGCCGTCGAGCATACCTCAACTCGATCTCGTTCCTCTTTGAGGTGAGAGTCCTTAAGGCGTAAGACCCGGTGCATCATCGAGGCAAGCTCCTGATTGTGCGTAACGATTACCATGGTCAAACCCAGCGTTTCATTGAGCGAGACCAAAAGTTCGTGAAGAGTGCGCCCCGTGCGGCTGTCGAGATTACCGCTCGGTTCATCGGCCAAGAACAATTTCGGGCGAAGCGAAAGCGCCCGGGCCACTGCAACTCTTTGCTGCTCACCGCCGGACAACTCGCCCACCCGGTGCTTGAGCCTCGCGGACAAACCAAGCCTTTCGAGCAGATCTTCGGCCCCGGACCTTGCCTCCGCCCTCGAAAGACCAGCGATCAAACCTGGCATCATCACGTTCTCAAGCGCGTTGAACTCCGGCATCAGGCAATGAAACTGAAACACAAAGCCGATGTTGCGGTTGCGGAAATTGGCCAACTCCCGCTCGCCCCATAGAAACACATCCTCTCCACCGTAGAGGACCTTTCCGCCGGTCGGTTTTTCCAGTGTACCCAATATATTGAGCAGGGTGGATTTCCCGGCGCCCGAACTCCCTACAATGGCGATCCTCTCCCCACTTCGGATAACAAGCTCGAGGTCATTGAAAAGCTCGATTGAATTGATTCCGCTTCCAAAAACCTTCGTAAGTCCCAATGTTTGGACTTCTATGCTCTGCCTGACATTATTCATATCTTAAGGCTTCCGCCGGATCGAGCCCTGCAGCCTTGCGCGACGGGTAAAGAGTCGCCAGCAGGCTGATGCATATCGCCGCAAGGACAATGGTCACAAGATCAAAAGTTTCCATTTGAACCGGAAGCTTCGAGATGTGATAAACCTCGATCGGCAGATCGATGAATTTGTACCTACCGAGCAGATGGCACAAGACGTAACCGCCCAGAACGCCAAGACCAGTCCCGCAAATGCCTATGAGAAACCCCTCCAGGACGAAAATCTTCCTTATACTGGCCGTGGTGGCCCCCATGGCTTTTAGAATCGCTATGTCGCGCCCCTTCTCCATGACGAGCATGGTCAGGGAACTGACGATATTGAATGAGGCCACCAGGATTATCAGCGTAAGGATTACAAACATTACCACCTTTTCCAGCTTGAGGGCCGAAAAAAAGCTGCCGTTCATCTTGATCCAGTCGGTGACATAAAAAGGAGGGCCAAGGCGCTTTTTCAACGCGTCAGCAATTTCGCCCGCCTTGTAGATGTCATCGACCCTGACCTCGACGCCTGTAACAGAGTCTCCGATTCCCAGGAACTGCTGGGCGACGGGCAGATCCACATAGGCAAGCGTATTATCGTATTCGTACATCCCCGACTCTATAATTCCGACCACCTCGAAAAGCCCGCTTTTGGGCGTCTGCCCCATCGGGGTCAGCCGGCAGGCAGGCGAGATGATCGTCAAATATTCGCCAACCCTGATTCCGAGATTGTTCGCCAGTTCTTTGCCGAGGATTATCCCTGGATAAGAGCGAACCGAGGTCTCGTGTGAGGACTCGACCAGGTCGGCGAGATTTCCCCGGATGAGGTTTTCCTGGAGTTTTATAACCTTGGACGCGGAAAGGGGGTCGATTCCGCGAAAAACAGCCCCTGCGCTCCTGCCACCCGATGTCATCATGACAGGCGCGTATATGAACGGTGTTGACCCCGCTACCCCTTTTTCTTGATCGACTTTGTCCATCACTTCCCTGTAATTCCCGATCGCACCGGCAAAACTGGTGATATTCACATGGGAAGTGATGCCAAGAATGCGGCCGCGAAGGTCTTCATGAAACCCGTTCATCACCGCCAGAACAACGATGAGGGCTGTTACCCCTACTCCCACTCCCGCAATCGAAATGAAAGTAATCAAGGAGACAAACGTCTGCCTTCGCTTGGCCAGCAGGTATCGTATGCTTATGAAAAATTCGAAGCCCATGATCTCTCTTATCAGCTCTTCTTTTCCGGTCTTATGTGAAGGAAAAGAATATCATTTGTCCACATGTTTGGCTCTCGCCGGGCAGGAAGCGAGTGACGTTAGATGATTTGGCCCGCTGCGTCAAGGGGGTTATCTTTTTGCCTGTCTTTGCGGACGGTTGACCACTATCGAGTGACGGTGGATGACGCCCCGGTTCGGCCTCTGCAAAAGTGCGGATGGACTTCACGATTGCTTCCCATGGTCCGATTGCCCTTTTTTCTCCCTGCTCTTCACCATCTTGGAAACGGAAAACGCCACTATCAGCAGTCCCAATATCATGGGAATCCAATCAGGTTGAGGTTGAAGCAACCTGTATATCCCGTAGCCAAGGATCAGTATGCCTCCTGTCAAGCTGAGCCATTGCATCGATCGACCCATGATTTTACCTCCCTGAGGCCGTTAAAATCCAGATGGCCCGCCACATCCCCCTATTAGACTCACAGTGGCCGGGCAATGTTTACGATACGTAGCGATTTTTATCTGAAAACGCAAAAATAAAAAAGAGCAGGAAGCGCGAAGCGAGAAGCGAGAGGCAGGGAGCAAGGAGGAGTGAGGAGTGAAGAGTGAAGAGTGAGGAGTGAAGAGTGAGGAGTGAAGAGTGAAAGCAGAAAGGCGGCAGGCCGCGGGCCAAGGGGTAAGGGCCCACATCTCCGTGTCCATCTTCCTCGCCACTCACCAGATTAAATTTTGGAGGCGGGATGCCGGGCGGAGCGTTTTTATGGATTATCCGCTCCCCGCTCCCTGCTCCCTCTTCTCTACCCTCTTTGACTTTTCAAATCCCTCACCTGTTACCGAATCTGAAAACCTGAACTGCGAAAGCTTATTGACAACCGGGTCAACAAATCACTAATAAGAGGACAACGCGCCTGTAGCTCAGTTGGATAGAGCAACGGACTTCTAATCCGTAGGTCGAGCGTTCGAGTCGCCCCAGGCGCGCCAGTAAATTCAATGGGTTATAGGCTATGCCTATTTCCCATTTTTCTTTTACGTACGCGCTACGTACGCGGATTCCGGTTTTCCCCCGGACGCCGGTCCATCACTCCGGCTTTGGGATTGAGGGATTGGGGGATTCCTCACATTGCGACGCCAGAAAATTTGTTATCGGGTTGGGAGACGATGGGGCCGGATGAGGAACTCGCCGCTTATAGGGAAGGTAATAGAGCGCAAGGTCCGCAAACGTTTTTCCATAACATATAATTGGAAGGCCGTTCAGGCTCGTTCGATCATCTCTCCCCTATGTGGCGTTGGAGGGGGCCGGTACCCCGATTAACATATGACTCTCATTTTCGTTATCCACTCCGGCCACATGGGGATTTCTCACCGTGGCAAGGAAGATTGATTCTGTTGGGTGAAGAAAGCAGAGCTGGATGACCAACTCTGCTTTTCCCGTTGGTCACGGAAGAAGATGTCGGCTGAATCGGTAGGGCCTGTTCAACGACAATTATTTATACAGCGCCTATCGAAACGTTCGCGCGCGTCTTACGGGTTTGACCTTGCCCAATCACAGAACTCTGATTTGGACAGCATGCCATTTCCACTCTGATTCGCGCTCTCAAAAGCAGAACCCGAGCCTCCAATCTCCGGGTTCATATTGCTGCCACGTCCCTCGCCAGCATCTACCCAATACTGTTCAAAATCTCCCTGGTTCATGTAGGCCTTTCCGCCGGAGTATGTTTTAAAGGCCTGGTCACAGTTCAAAGCTTCCGCTTGCGCATAGGCGGAAATACTTCCCAAAATCACAATCGACATGACCGCAAAAGCGGCCGCAAATAATCGTAAGGACCTCATTATTTGGTTCTCCTTAAAATGGTTAATCCTTTCAGCGTGGCGCCTGCTCAGGGTGCATGATGTCGAGCCTTGCTCCAGCGTCGACTCACTACAAAAACGGTAAACATTTACTTTTTAGACGGCAATATGAGGGGGACCCATTAAAAGGCAGCGGTTGAGACTCCTCCCACCAGAAAAAAAAAGTATCTTCCGGACCCGGTGCAGCCAGGCTTTTCGGTCTACTCTCCTGAATGTTGATCTCAGGCTGTATTGAAAAAGTTCAAGTTTCGCAATCAGATTTTTAAGCAAAGGGATGATCCTTGCCCGCGCTAAAATTGGCTAAAGCGGTGAATGTTGGTTTTTTAAGGCCAGTTGAGGTAAGAGACGATATGCGGATCAGGTGTAGAGGACAAACAACCGGGATCCCGGGAGCCTCGCAACAACCTGCTCAAATCAAGTCGATCCACTGCTATTGTTCTGAATGAAAACTCTGTCACCACACTTGGGACACAGGAGAACAAGGATCGATCCGATGTTGGTTGCGTATTTCAAATGACTTTTTCCCTGAGCGTCTTATCTGTTTCGAAAAAACACTGGATTCCGGCCCAAGAGCACTGCCGGAATGACGAAAGCTGGAGATCCCGCCTCTTTTCATGGTTTCAGGGTGTACCGAAGGGACGTGAAAAGCTGCCTCGAAAAAGTTCTCACTGATCATCGACAGGCCAGGGAGAGACTGAGCATCGACAGGTCAAGGAGAGTCGCGAAGGGAAGGACACTTTTCATGGTTTCAGGATGTCCCAAAGGGACATGAAATAACTGCTTTGAACTTGATGAATTTTGACGCCGGAATCTTGATCTTTTATCAAAAGACATTCTTTTCCCCGTCTTCTATGGTTTTGTATTTCTTGCAAGGCATGCCAGAGACGGTTTCTTGTTTCCGCTATTTTTCCTCCCACGCCTTGTTGATGGCATCATCGACTTTTTTGTCCAGTGTCTCCTTCTCCTTTTTATCGTCGTTTCCTTGCTGACCTTGACCCATAGCTCTTCTACCCTTTCCCTGGCCTGAGCAGAACTCCTCCTTTGTTATATAACCATGTCCATTGACATCCATTGCCTTGAACATCTCTTCGGCATTACCCCTTTGATGCGGGGCCGCCATAAATTCGTCTTTCGTAAGTTTCCCATCATGGTTAGTATCCAACGCATCAAAACGTTCCTGACACCCCATCCTTTGAGCACCGTGGCCACCCTGCCATTGGGCAAATGCCGTACCTGCCATGAATAACACCGTAACCAATCCCCCCAGCACAACCAGCTTGAAACGCTTCATTCTTTCTCCTGCTTGATTCAATGCACGGATCGTCTTAATTGAATTTGCTTAACTCCTTCTCCACAAAAACCGGAAAGTTCAAGGAATGCCATATCGGCCTGACTGATTCATCAGAACCGATAGGATGTATTCTGCCTCGAAAAGTTCTCACGCGAAGACGCGAAGCCGCGAAAATGCGAAGGGAATGACACTTTTCATGGTTTCCGGGTGTCCCAAAGGGACGTGAGCAACTGCCTCGAAAAGATACTGGATTCCGGCCCAAAAGCTCCGCCGAAATGACGAAAGTGGGAGCCCCGCCACTTTTCATGGTTTCAGGGTGTCTCAAAAGGGACATGAGATACTGCTTCGAAAAGTTGGCGGTGGGACCGCCAGCCGTGGTTGCCAAGCCCAAACCACGTCTTTTCATAGTTTCCGGGTGTCCCGAAGGGACGTGCACAACTGTTATGAAAAGTTCCCAGGCGAAGATGCGAAGACGAGATCGGAAGCTCTCTATATCAAGCGCAAACTCTCATCCGCGCTGAAGCGGGAGCATGCGAGACAGGAGGAGAGGTGAAGGGTTCTCGCAACGCTCCCACAAAGATTAGTCCTTGTGCTCCTGTTCCTTCTCGTGTCGAGATTTACATTTCTCACGCATTTGCTCAACCCTGGTGCGCTGCTCCGGGGTCAGGACTGCATAGATCCTGGATTTCATGCGCTCTCTCGCCACTATCATATCAGCTATCGTATCCGCTTGTCCCTTAGCGATGGTCCGAACCTTCGCCTCGTCAAATTGAGCCTTCGGGAGAGCGCGGAGCTGCTCACGTCCAGCCTTCAGTTGTTGGAATAGAGGTTTCATTTTTGCGCGCTCTTCGAGCCTGATGGAAAACATTTCTTTCTTTTGCGCGTCAGTCAAATTGAGCTTTTTCCAAAAATGGTGATGCCCGTGACGATGCTTCCAATGCTCCCCACATCTCCCTCCAGCAGCGCCTGTATCTTGCGCGCCGACCGCGATAGAGTTGGAGAACAAGCATGATCCCACTATCCATACTGCTGCTACCAAAGTGATGGTAAGCCCTGTCAATAATCTTTTCATATCGTTTCTCCTTATAAAGATGTCTGTCGATGAATAAATATAAAAAGTCTGCATAAAGGTCGAGTTAATATTAGTTAAAGCAGGTAAAGTTTCGTAAAGGAATATCTGAACTAGCACCCGGTTAAAGAGCTTTGCACATCAAGTGGCGCCCCAGGAATTTATCCTCCATGTTGCTGTAGAAGGGCTGAAAACCAAAATCCACGAATCCCATCCTCTGATAGAGAGAACGAGCCGGATTGCCCTCGAACACATCAAGCAATATGAGAGATAACCCGTGCGAAACTTTTCCTCTTGCCAGCAGTGCCTGTAATAACAATGATCCGATACCCAAATTGCGGTGGGACTCGGCGACTATAATCGAAAGCGTCGCTTGATGCATGGTCTTTCGGTATTCAGGCAACACAAGACCCGCGATGCCGCAGGGTTGGCCGTCGCATTCGGCGGTCAGCACCGCTTGCTGCGGCAAGAAACTGAATACGTGCCGCGCTGCTCTGTCGATCTCTTCTTCTGAAGTTAATGGGAACCAACGTAAAACCTTAGGGTCGGCGACCCAGCGTTTCCAATGCTCCATGTCTGATTCGACGGAAAGCCGGATATTTAATCCACCCATCATGCTCAATTCCTTCAAAAAAGGAGGGCTGGTTGAGAAAATATGTAAGATTTATTAGATTTCCCTCCACCGAATCCGTGCTTCAGCGCCCTCCCCGACATTGGTGACTCATGCGACGACGTTAATCAAATTGCCTGAGGCCGAACTGCTCGACGTTGTTCCGTTTGAGTCCTGTGTTGTGGCGGAAGCATCCGAAGCTTGCGAATGGTGGTGGTGGTGATGGCCGCTACGGGCAGTCTGCATGTCCTGCTGTACCTGTGCGAAGGCTTTCTGAGCACCGGCGAGATCCCCTGACTGGAGGGCCTGGCCAAGCGCGTTGAAGGCTGATCCAATGGAACTCGTACCGGTAGCGCTGGAAGTCGCCGTAGGATTCTGGCTGCTGGTGGGTGCTAGTTGCTGCAAGGAGGAGAAGGCGCTCTGAGCGCCGGCTAAATTGCCCGATTGGAGTGCCTGGCCAAGGGCGTTAAAGTATTGTTGGCTCTGTGAAAAAGTGCTCTGCCAATCACTTTGATTAAGGTTGTTTGTCGAGGGGATGCCGGATACTGTCATGGAGATTTTCCCTTCCTTATTGAAGTTTTTAACCTTTTTGAAAGCTGAACCATTCAGAAGCAGTATCGGCAAGGTCTCGCCAAAATGTTTGTAAAGTTTTGTCTATTTTAGGCAAATTAATGTTAAGGTAGCTCAAGTGGAAGTTACGATTGGGGAGACATGGGCGGAGAAGTAGCCGGCAAGGATTATGGATATTGAGATTTTAGGGGTCCCGCTTCGCATCAAGTCCGTGAATAATTTGGCCTATTCTTATGAAAAATCCAGGTTATAATCTGCAGCTAAAAAGAAAGAGTTTCCAATCCGTACAGCACGAAAGGTAACAGATGAAAAGATTTGTATTGTCTCTTTTTGTAATACTTTCGCTAACTTGGGCACCAGACGCAAGAGCGGCTGACATGCAGGGCACTTTTTTTCTGGTTCCTCAAAAAAGTGATAATGTTGCACACATAGAAGAATCGGTTCTAGCGAAGATGAATTTTTTTGTAAGACCGTTTGCCCGAGATAAGATCACTAAAGTTGCCCGAGTGCATAAAAGAGTATCTATATCATTGTCAGGCAAGGAAATCAGTATTGTTGCCGATGATCATGCATTTCCACCTGCTCCTACCGATGGGACAATATTAAGGTATCACAATCGAGAAGGTGATGTTATGGGTTTACGGACTCGTTTGGAGGGCAACAAATTGGAACAGACATTTTTAACGGATAAAGGCTCTAGAACTAATTTGTGTGAGCTTAGCCAAGATGGCAATACATTGGAAATGCGTGTAGTGATAAAGAGTGATTATTTTGACGAGCCGATGGAATATACACTTGTATATTGCAAGAATCCCGATGTACCGAATGGCTAAAGCATTTTAGTATGAGGTATTCTCGGTACCATATTGGAGAGTCTGAGTACTTTACTCCTCACTGAGAGTCTTGCCCGCTTTAAACTTGACGACCTTTGAGGCTGGAATTTTGATCTTTTCGCCGGTCCCGGGATTGCGGCCTTCACGTTGAGACCTCGCCATTACGCTGGAAGTCCCGAAACCTATCAGCGTAATCTTATCACCCCTGACAAAGCAGCCGAAACAAGTCCGTCCAACGCTTTTTCAGCCTGTGATTTGACTATATCAACTTTACTTGCGATCTTTGCAACCAATTCGGCTTTGTCATTTTTCTTCCTCCTCGCAGATTAAAAATGAAAACCGCCTTATCCTGAGGGCGGGTTTTGCTCCACATCGTCAAATTCGGTCAGTTCGCCGGTCACGGTAAAGATTACGCGCTCGCAAATATTGCCGGCGCGGTCGGCGGTGCGCTCCAGGTTATGGGCTACCCACATTAGGCGGCTGGTGTCATTGATGTTCCCGGGGTCCGATAGAACGTAAGTCATGAGTTCGCGGAATATCTGTTCATAAAGATCGTCGATAAGCTGGTCTTCGGCAAAAATCGAACGCGCTGTCTCCGGATCTCTATCAACGAAGGATAAGAGCGCTCTGTGCAGCATATCCACTGATAATTCCGCCATGCGGGGAATGTCCACAAGCGGCTTTATCAAAGGTTGTGAACCGAGCTGTACTGTAATCTTTGCGATCCCCTTAGCATAGTCGCCTATCCTCTCCAACTCGCCTGCAATTTCCAGAATAGCTGCCAGAGTCCGCAAGTCCTTGGCCATAGGATGCTGCCTGGCTATAAGAACAAGCGCATCCCATTCTATCGCGTAGCGTCTCCGGTTGATCTCGGAATCGGCCGCAATCAGACGGTGGGCCGCTTCGATTTGCAGTGTCTTGAGGATCTCGACAGACTCGATTATGGACCGCTCGACCATCACCCCGAGATCGATCAGTTCATCCTGAATTCGTTCCAACTCCTTGTCCAATTGTGTTCCCACTGTGGAAGCACTCCCATCACCCTGGAAAACCTTTGTAGACCTGCTGCTAAAGCAACGACACAAGTCTTCCTGTCGTTAAGACGCCGGCATTCACGATGACACGCGGACACTTGCTACCGAACGTCAATCTGTCGTTTATAGAAGTATCATAAGTATCTTCGAATGCAACCCGAATAATTCATCAAGGTGTGTGCCGGGCTAGCGTCCATCCGGAAACCCGGATGAACGTAGGAGAATTTCACCTTATAAGAAACCAGTAGTTTTGACGTCAAAGAATCCGGACGAAAAGGCCGGTTAGCATCCGGCGGCTTCAGGGGCTCTGTTGCTCGTCGCAGGTGTTATCCTGATTCATTTCTGAATGCCGAGAGCGCGTTTAGGCCCGTTGATCTTTGCCGCTGTGCGCAACGCCGCAAGCCATGCCGGAACATCAGAATTACTCCATGTCATTGTGACGCACAATATGCAGCAGGCTTCCCGCGCTTCCGATTTCGACCTTTTCTGAAGCTACCCTCCAATTTGTGCCAGGAAATTAATTTGACCTCACATCATACGTTCATTGTCCGATATACATAATGCTATTAATTTTTTTCTAATATTAGGTACATTATTTACCCCATTCTTACCCCTGTAAATCCCCCTTGTCAATTTCGAAAGTTCATATATGTTCGACCGTTAGGAGAATGCTCCTTATCTTTCTGGAACTCGATGCAGAAGGTTGTTCCATTTATACCTACCTAAAGGAAATAAAGATGATTTATGAACACGATCCGGAATCGCCATATTCGAAAATCCTGGTCAAGAACGGTTCTTCCGTTGTTGGCACTATCCGAAGGAATTTGATAACCGGCCACTATCATTTCTACGATACCCAGCATGATGCATTGAATTGCCGGTTCCACGAAAAGAGAATTGACAGCATGAAAATTAGAATCGAAGAGCTGCTCAATCTTCGAAAGGCGAGTTAAGGACTACCCACCTCCCAACATTGAGTGCCCGAATATACATCAGGCAGGTTCTATAAATAAGGAGTGACGCACAATCTAGCTGAAATCATCAGCGCAACACTTCAACGGCCATCGACATTCTGAAAAGACCTTATCTTTCACTCAGTTTCTCTGCTCCCCATTCTCGACCAAAGAACGGCCGTCCTCAGGAGGTTGGAGTGGAACATCGGGAAGAAGAACTTATATCCCAAAGCTTGGTGGGCCGGAACCCCGCCTTCATGGAAGAAATCCGTAAAATCCCACAAATAGCAAAATGCGCGGCCAGTGTCCTGATATCAGGGGAAACCGGCACGGGGAAAGGAGTTTGCGCTCGACTGATCCATCGCCTGGGCAAGAGAGCAGGCAGGCCCTTGGTATCTATCAACTGCGGCGCCCTGCCGTCGGAACTGGCCGAAAATGAGCTATTCGGGCATAAGCATGGAGCTTTTACCGGGGCCAGGGCTGTCAAGAAGGGTCTGATCGGCGAGGCGGAAGGTGGATCCCTTTTTCTAGATGAAATCGACAGCTTGCCATATTCTGCACAGGTTAAGCTGCTTCGTTTCCTCCAGGAAAAAACGTATCGTCCACTGGGCTCGACGAAGGAATGCCGGGCTGACGTGAGAATCATTGCAACCTTCGGCGGGGCGCCTGAAGAGGTCCTGGCTTCAGGTAGGATCCGCCGCGATCTCTATTACCGCATAAATGTCCTCCAACTCAGACTTCCTCCATTGCGGAAGCGGCGCGAAGACATCCCTCTTTTGGCCGTTCACTTCCTGAGAGAGCATTTGCACGAGTCCGAGAAACGCATCGAGGGCTTTTCACTGCGAGCTCTGCAGAAGCTCCTTTTTTACGACTGGCCAGGAAATGTGAGGGAGTTGGCGCATGTGATCGAGCGCGCCGTGGTGCATTTGCAGAATAGGACAATCGATGCCTGCGATATCGGGCTTCCGGAGTCAGCGCCTTTCGAACCTCTTAATGATGCCAAGGAGAGATTCGTTGTGGATTTTGAAAGGAGTTACATTCAGCAGATGCTCTCGCTTGCCCAGGGTAATATCTCCGAGGCAGCCAGGGCTTCCAACAAGCATCGGCGCGCATTCTGGCAGCTTATCCGTAAGCACCGCATCGATAGTCATCATTACGCGGGAATCCAGTGACTCATCCGGGTTTCCAGATGGACACCAGATAAACAGAGCAAAATCAATCGATGATTTACCACCTCAGGCTGCCTGCAAAAACCTTGGGCTCTATTTTTTAGAATCGCAAGAAAAATCTTCTGGCTGCTTTCGATGTCTTACCCAGGTCAACGATCCACCTTGGGAAATACCCAGCACTCATGAGCAGCCATCGTGAATTGTTGCCCTGTTCGTCCCAATGAGCCGTATCATCAGGACACTCAAACTTAAAGTCTTGACATTGGGAGCAAGAGAAGCCCTGCCATCCCTTCGACAGACAAAGTTCAAGACATTCAGAGTAGCGGGAGCACAAAACCCGTCTTTCTACCTCACTTGGTCGATTTACCGTCTGGGCCTGCATAGGATTCAACATAAGATCCCTCCAAAATATCCTGTTATTTATTATTTCGGCAGATGTCGTCTTATTTTTAAATTAAAATTTCAGGGTCTGATGAATTTATTGGGCAAATGAGTGATGAAGGATGATACCTCTAACCTGCATTGAGCAGAGGAGCTACCAACTGCGGGAAATGGCGATACCCCATGAAGGAGTCCGGACCGACGCCATTGGTTTATCGCTTGCGAGTCTTATCGGGATAAAGGATAATTGGATGGGACTTTTGTGCGTTCCAGGACCTTTACGGTCCATGCAGCACCCCAAGGGGGAAATGGTCAACAAACTATCAATATGAGCTCTTAGCGAGGAGTGAGGCGAATGGAATTCATTGACCTAAGCGTCGCCATTGAACACAATACCCCATCCGATCCCCCTTCCATGCCGACGGAGATCGACTACTGGGACCATGTCAAAGGTGCGCAACAAATGAAACTGTTTTTTGCGGGAATCAGCGATGCCGATCTTCCCAAAGGCCTTGGCTGGTCTATAGAGTATATGAAGCTCACGACCCACAGTGGAACTCATTTAGACGCCCCATGGCATTTCCATCCGACTATGAACAACCGGGAATCGGCCCGTACTATCGATCAGGTGCCCTTGGAATGGTGCATGTCCGATGGAGTCAGCATTCATTTCGACGATAAGCCGGATGGTTATAAAGTAACCGCCAAGGACATGGAGCAGGCTTTTGAAAAAATAGGATATCGGCTAAAGCCTTTGGATATCGTGCTGGTTTGCTCAGGCGCCGCCCGCTATTGGGGAACTGCCGAGTACCTTATTCGCGGTAGCGGCATGGGCCGGGAGGCCACTCTCTGGTTGCTTGACAGAGGCGTAAAAGTAGTGGGAACCGATGCCTGGAGCTGGGACCGGCCCCTTGCTCTGATTGCTGAAGAATATTCTAAAACCAAGGATGCATCCCTTATCTGGGAGGGTCATTTCGCCGGTATCGAAAAGGAATACTATCACATGGAAAAAATGACCAACATTGACAAGCTCCCGCCCTATGGATTTAGAGTGGCATGCTTTCCAATTAAGATTAAAGCGGCAAGTGCCGGCTGGGTCAGGCCCGTTGCCATAATTCCGTGAATTACATTAGGGATCGGATTCCAAGAGATTCAGACAGGATGGAGGTCCGCTTGATGGTTGAAGAGCTCTTACCAAACCTATACCTGATAAAAATCCCTTTGCCGGGAAGTCCCCTGGGCTGGGTAAACTCCTATGTGATAAAAGGCCTCGACAGGAACCTGATCATAGATACCGGGTTGAATCGAAGAGAGTGCCTCGAAGCGATGCGTGCCGGCCTTAGTGAAATCGAGGTGGATCTGAAAAGGACCGACTTCTATATCACTCACATGCACGCGGATCACATCGCCCTTACACCGAGACTGGTTGAAGACACTTCAACCATATTTATCAATCGGCCGGATAAGGAGTACCTGGAGAACTGGGCCGGCTGGGAGACGCTTGCCGGCTTTGCCAGGCTGAACGGTTTTCCGGAAAAAGAGCTTCAGGCGGCTGTCAGTAACCACCCGGGCAATAAGTATGGCTCAGGTGTCATGCCGGAGGCGAGCGCAGTGGACGAGGGGGACACGTTCGGGTACGGCGGCTACTGCTTCAGAGCAGTCGCTACGCCCGGACACACAAGAGGTCATGCATGTTTGTACGAACCCGCAAAGAAGGTCCTGGTGTCCGGAGACCATATTCTCTTTGATATAACGCCGAACATCACATGCTGGACCCAGGAGGAAAATCCTCTGAAAAGCTATATTGCCAGCCTTGACAAGATTTTCGGCCTGCAGATCGATCTGGTGCTGCCCGGCCACAGGAGCGTTATAGGAAATTGCAGGAGCAGGATAACGGAATTGAAAGGGCATCATCAGAATAGACTCGAAGAAGCCATCACTATTTTGAAGCAAGGCCGGATGCGAGCTTACGAGGTTGCGTCATTGATGACCTGGGATATCAACTGCGATTCATGGGAAGCCTTCCCGGCGTCCCAGAAGTGGTTCGCCACCGGAGAGGCAATTGCCCATTTGAGATATCTTGAAGACAGCGGACAGGTTTTCAGGGAAAAGAAGGCCGGTTGCTTTGTTTTTTCGGCCAATAACAGCTAACTACAGGTGTGAATCGGCGGTTCTATTTCGTATCATTGCTGAGTCGAAGGGCGACATTCTCCTCTAATTGAGCGAAAATCGCCTTCATTGCTTCGCTGGTTTTGATAGGGCCTGAATTGTTCCAGCCTCTAAACAAAGCCTCCTTTTCCTTCTCCTTGAACTGATCGACGCTGGAAGCGAACAATTGCCATATTACGAGCTTTTGCAGGATGTGGCGCTCCGGAGCGGTCAGGTCCCGATCGGTGTCGAAAGATTTTCCATCCCCTGTCGTAATTATCATTATCTGTAAGCTTCTCTTCGGTGCTTTACAGGAAGGACATAGATTCCTGGCTAACTATCGCTTGGAAAAGGCGTCTGCCAGACCGTTGTCGATGACGTAGATACAAACCTCTTTTGCTCCCTGCTCGGTGTAGCCGTATTTGGTGTTGAGATTGCCCATGAGTTGAGTGACGTCTACGCGGATGCGCTTATCGTACGATTTGAAACCCTCATTGTTGTAGTCCTTGATGGCGTTTCGGAAATTGTCGTTCTTGAGGAAGGGATCGAGCACGTTTTCCTTCAGGTTGTGGACGTACCTGTTGTAGAGCGACTCGTAGAGTTGCGTCTCGTATATTTTTTTCCCGTCGACCATCATTTCCTGAGTGAGGGTGCTGGATGCATACTGGTTTTGCACCTCCTGGCGAAAATTCATGCGCTGGACGGCCGTGGAGTCCGTCCCAATGACGCGGCGCTCGACAGCCTCGAAGAATTCTTCGGTGATCTCGATCTCTTCCCCGGTGAAGATACATTTTTCGGTACGCCCGCTCTCGAAGTTTACGGCGAACAGGTAGTTTTGGATCTCCCTGGAGATATTGTCTTCATTGTAATAATAGAGCGCTTCCTTTACCTCCTGCAGCACCGTGTAATTGTACTGCGACACGAGGGAATCGAGAAAGCCCTCCGGAATGAGTCCTGCTGAGCCGTTGCGGAACTTGTTGAAAAAGCCGCATACCATGGCCATGGTAATGATTTTGTCCTTTTTGGCATAGGCGGAGTAGAATTCGCTGAAGATTTTGATCGAGTCCCTCCCTGTAAAGCCTTTGTCTCCCTCGGTCTCAGACTCAGCGATGATTCTCCTTCGCCTTTTCGCCGTAAAATTTTTCCTGTCCTCATCTGAGAGCCACGAGGGGATGAGGCCCGTGTAGATGTCCATCTTGAGCAGGAGCAGATTCCGGTCACAATAGAGCCGGTACTTGTTCGGATCGGGTATCCACTCCTCCAGGCCGGCGGACCTGGGGCTGAGCCGGGAGGAGATGATGACCTTTGCAAGATTGTCGAGGACCCTCGGGAGGAAATAGCGCTGGATATGGTCTCCGAAGATGTTAGTAAAAATCTTGACCTCAGTGTTGTAGTCCAGGACGTAGGGGATTTTTATGTTCGTGATGCGGTCTGAAAAAGACTGAGTGTCCGAGATATTCTGTTTGTCTTCCGGGTTCATGAGGGCCAGGAAAAGCGAGTTGACGTCTTCCTCTATGTCATCGACCTTATGGACTCCCTCGCTAATGATCCCGTGTAGGTTTGCGAACCTTTCGGTATTGTTGGACTTGATGTCCATCAGCGCATATATGCCGTTATTGGTTTTTGCGTAGCGCGAATACATGTACGGGACCCTGTTGCTGTCGCACAGAAGGGCGTTCAACTGGCTCTGGAGAAGTTCGTTGGACAGAACGTGGGTTTTCGATATCCTGTCGCCCGGGTTGAATACGCTTATTCCTTCTCCCAGCCTCCTGTCAAAGAGGTATCTACGGGCAAAGACCATGTCGTATACCTTCGAAGGGGAATCGAGCTTATCGAGAAGCGTATGGTAGAGCGAGAGGCAGATAGTGCATGGATTGTCCTTGAAGACCCATTCGTACTGTTTTTCCTTGAAAAGTTTGCGCTTGAAAACCTTATCGGTTATCAACTCGTCAAAGAAGTCCCCGCGATATGCTTTGGGGATCAGCAGGAAGGGATTATCGTGGCTGGGGCATGGCACCTCGAGATACTCTTTGCCCGTTTGTGCGCAGGTGCTTTCCTTTTCCTCGGGGAGTTCGACCAGGCTGGATTTCTCCGCCAGGCTCCGGAGCTGGGACATGAGGTGGCTTGCGTCCAAAGCGCTGCTTCCTCCCAGGTCCTTTCGATTCAGGCGCCAGACGATCTCGTAGGTCGCTCCTTCTTCCGTCCTGGAATATTGCTCGAACTTCATGAGCAGGTTGTTGAGGAAAGTGCTTTTTCCGCACCCGTGTGGTCCCTCCAGGATGTATATCCTGTTTTGCCGGATTCCCCTGCGGAAAGTGTTGACGTGGCTAATCAGCCTGTTTGCGAAGAGCCTGTCGGCGAAAAAGGGATGGTCCGTCCCCTCCACGAACAGGCGGCTCGTGTCGTAGTAGACGAAGTCAATGGATTCGGGATCTTCGGGATATTCGTTTACGCCCTCGCCCACATAGCTGTACATCATGTCATAGAACATCTGGAAGATATTGCGAAAAATCAGTCTGGGAGACTTGCCCAAAAGGTTTGTGAATTCGGAGAAGGTTAGCGGCGCTCGCTGCTCACGCTCCCTTATCTTCCGAAACAGATGCGTCATCGAGGAGTCTTTGTTTGTCACGGCCGACGATTCCATTACAGGACCTCCTTTGAAATCTTTCTGTCCTTCATGGTGTAGAGGACCCTTCGCTCCGCCGGTTCTTTGCCTGAGTCCTCAGAGGCCGCGCCATACCCGTTGGTCATGGTCTCCGCGCTGGGTTCAACCAGTTCGGTAGTCTCGAGCTTGACCGCCCCGCCCCACAGGTATTCGATGCCCAGCATGGTATTGGGAACGAATTCCGGCACGAGCTGCTTGCCCTCGAAATGGTGGTTGAGATAGATACAGCTCTCGTCGGTCTTTCCTTCTTCGACTTCGATAAAAGGAGGGTGATAGAGGGAATCGAGCAGCATCTGCCTGTATTTTTCGGCGCTCCTGCTCTGAACGAAGTATTCCCACACCCTCTTGGTGCTGTTCAAGCGTTTGCCGACCACGAAAAGCTTGTGCCGGTCCACGAAATCCTGATCGATGAAGGTATTTATGAACAGGAAGTCGTTGAACTCCTGCCGGACTTTAAACACATAGTCCGTGCCCGATCCCGTTTTTGCATCGAAATCCTGCCGCCGGCGTGCGTTTTGGATTCTCTGGAAATCGTAGGAGAGCTGGCCCTTTTCGGCCATCTGCCCGATATGGTCAAAAAGCCTCATGCCCAGCGCATACGGGTTGATCCCCACTCTTGGCAATGCGGTTACCAAGGCGTTCACGCGCGCAAACCCCACTTCGTTGCCCTTTATCCTGCCGTCTTTTAGAAAGAGTTTCTCATGCCAGTAGCTCGCCCAGCCTTCGTTGAGGATCTTGGTTCTGATCTGGGGCTGGAAAAACAGGGAGGTCTTTCGCACGATCTGCATGACGGACTCCATCCAGCGGTTTTCGTCCCTGCGCAGGAATGCGGAGTGCTCCTGCACGTACTGAAGCAGGTCCCACGCGCTCCGGTTTCCCTGTTTTTTACGCCCGGCGAAAAGCGCGTCGAACTCGGGGTAGCGTTTGGCCACGTGCGAAAAGAAGACGCTTTCCGCCACGTCGCCGCACTGCCTCATCACCTCCATGTCACCACACTGCCTTATCACCTCGTTGTAGCGCTCCACCTCTTTGAGGTAGTCGGTGAGGCTCACGTTCCGAATCGTTTGCAGAAATACGTCGAAGTAGAAGTCGAGCCGCATGGATGTCTTGATCTCCTCCGGCAGGCTCGAATCGAACATCTCGCCGTAGAAGCCCACCAGGTTATCGATGCTGCGGCTGAACTCGATCAGGTAGTCGAGCCAGCGCCCCTTCTCCGAACGGAGCATGGCTATGGTCGACTTGTCTGAGAGGGCCTGGCCGGCGAAATCCCTGTCCCATGTGTGCTCGAAGAACATGTTATTCTGAAAGAAATCAATATGGGCGAGCACGTGATAGAAGATCATGACGTTGAGCCAGTCCGGGTTGTTGTCGTTATAAAATGAGATAGCCGGGCTGGTGTTTATCACCGTTTCGTAAGGATTATTGGGATAGAGATCGTATCTTCCCTTTTCCCTTAGGACTTCTACATCATGGACCCAATAGTCGTAGAGCGAAGGAATCATGTTTTTCGGGCTCAACTCGATCAGGTCCCTGTTGGTCACGATGTATTCGAGCGTCTCGTCGTGGAACCGCAACCCGGCTTGCCGGGCTCGCTCCTTACACCCTTCCATGATCCGCTTGGTATGTTGATCTATCAGTTCCATTTAAGTCCCCAAAACCTATTCACCGCAGAGTACGCAGAGAACGCAGAGAAAAACCTAAGAAAGTAATCTTTATTATTGACCAAGCGGCGTATGCCGCGCCGGAGTTCAATAACATTGAAATTGATAAGCAATCCGACCTGCAAGCCCGAGAGTTTCAAGTGTGATAGAAGCTGTGTCATTTCTAGTCTTCTCAGTCTTTTCTCTGTGCACTCTGCTGTTCCGAAAAGTTTCCCACGCGAAGACTGATCATCGACAGGCCATGGAGAGCCGCGAAAATGCGAAGGGAATGACACTTTTCATCGTTTAGGGTGCCCCTTATGGACATGAAATGCTGCGGTGAATGCTTTTCGTTTTTCATGTTTTCACTTTTTAGGAAAGCAACTTCCTCATACCCTCTATGAGACGCACCTCGGTTGCGTTTTCGCCTACCGTATCCATGCGGATGTGACTGGGGTGTTCTTCGAGCAGCCGGGAGTTGGCCATGTACCTCTCCACCACCGTTCCGCCTGCCTGCTCGGAGGCCGAGGCGATGGTGATCCCCACCCTGTTGGTGAACGCAAGGATCTTTTGTATCTCCGGTATGGTCTGGCTTCCGTCGGAGTCCCAGTCGTCACCGTCGGTGCCCTGGAAGACGTAGATGTTGTAATCGCTGGCGAGACTTTCAGCCTCGACGATTTCATTGACCAACCGGTAGGCGGATGCGAGGCGCGTGCCGCCCGCAACATTCGAACTGTAGTAGCTGTAGAAGTCAGGGACTTCCTTTGCCTCAGTATCGTGCAGGATGAACCTGGTTTCGACCCGCTTCTCGTACTGGTAGAGGAGCCAGCTATAGATCAGGATGTGTTGAGTGACGACCACTTCGGTGGGCTTGCCCGTCATGGAGCCCGAGTAATCCCGGAGAAAAAAAACCATGGCCTGTGAGTCGTAGTCCTTTTCCTTGGAAAGGATTCGGTAGACTTTGTCGCGCGGCGCAACCAACAGCCCGGTTGGGTCGATATCCTCCCAGGAACTCATTCTACCCAGACCTATATTGGTTTCGATGATCTTTCGAAGCGTGGCTTTCTTGTCAAGGAACTGCCCAGACCCCTTGTGCATGTCGGTCAGGTCATAGGTGTATCGGGTCAGCGACCTCTTCTTTCCCTTGTCCTTGAGTTCGGGCAGCTCGAATTTTTCGCTGAGTATGCGCCCGAGGTCGTAAGCGCTGGATTCTATTTCATGCTCGGCGCCTTCCCCCTGACCTGCGCCGGTCCCGGCGCCTTCCGTGCCGTGAACGGGCTCCTCTCCGATGACTTCGCCTTCCTGGCCCTCTCCCGTTCCGCCCGAGGAGCCCTCTTCGCCTCCCGGTTGAGTGTGCCGCAGGTCATGAATGAATTTTTCCTCCACCGTGGTGGGCACCAGAATGATCTTGCCCTTGCCACCGCGGCCGGGCTTGACGAGCTTTCCTATGCGGATCTTGCGCGGAAAGCCGTCCTTTTCCCGCATCTTGTCCCGCTCCAGAAGGTCGTCGATTGCGCTAAGGCTATACACGTAGTTGCTACCGGGCATAGCCGCGCCCTGGAGAAACAGCAAGTCGCCCCGGCCGTAGATGCCCTCCCCAGCCATATATAAAAGCGAATCGGCCCCGCTCTTTTCGAGCAGCGGATTTCCTTGGGCCTGTCCTTCTGTCTCCAGGATGTCCTTTTCCATCGTTTTTCACTGCTCGAAGAGTTGTTAGCAGTTATAAGTTTTTGGTGACTCAAAACCCGAAACGTTTCCCGCTCACTGCTCAGTTCTCGTCGTTTTTCGTGCAGAAATATTCCACTGTCTTTTGCGCGCAGGTCAGGCAATAGCCCAGCTTGTTCAGCATGGTGTTGAGGATCCTATCGTAGAGCTTCTGGTTTTCCTCGTTTGTGCGGTTTGCCAGCGCCCCGATGAGGCTGCCCGCTCCCGCTATGTCGGATTTCAGTCTCACGTCCGTCACGGCTTTGACAAGCTCGAGATTGTCCATGAAGTCGTAGTCCCGGTCGGTCGACATCTTCTGTCCGTAAATTTTCCTAATGGAGGTCCGGAACGACTCGCGCTGTTCCCTGCTCTTGAGGCCGAGTCTGTCTTCGATGCTTTGAATATAGCGCTCGTCGATCTTGAGCGCCTTGAGCTCGCCGGTCTGGGGGTTTTTGTATTTCCACATCTTGTCCGGCCCCAGGTTTTCCGCGTCGATGCCTATAATCATGTTCACGTAGTTCATCACGTCCTTGCGGATGGCGTGCGGCTCATCCATGTAGGCGTTGAACATCTCGGTCATGATTCTTTCGCGGTAGAGCCCCCGGGCAATCTTTAGGTCTTCCAGGTACTTAGCCCTGTCGTTTGCCTCAGGAACATAGTCCAGCACGATGCGGCCCAACGACTTGAAGATGTCGTAGGCAAACATGCACTGTCCTTCGTTGGTCTCGGAGGTCTCCATCTGGAGCTGGATCGCCCGACCCAGGTTTCTCTGGCCGAGCCCCTTCTGGCCGAACCTCTTGGTGATGTCGGGTTCGTGGTTGAGCGTATCGATGACCTCTGCCAGGGTCTTGATGCTCTTTTCCCCTGCGACCTCCCCGGCCGACAGTTTCATCATTTCGATGGCCGTGAGCTTTTCGGACTTGGGGAGCCTGGTCAGCACCGCTGCCACGGACGCCGCGTAGTTGAGGTTGGGGTCCTGGTGGAGCCGCTCTTTAGTCAGCGTGGTCTTGGCCTCGCTTCCGACCGCGTAGGCGGTCAGTTGTTCCTGCAACCGGTAGTCGGTATTATGGGCCACGTAGCAGATCCGGCAGCGGTCCACAATGGGGGCCTCTTCTTTTTCGGCCAAAAACCGGTTGAACTCGGAGTTGTTGCTGGTAGCGATGATGAGTGTGTCGATTGGCCACCGGAACCCGTCGATTTCGATGTTGCGGTTTTGTATGACCCCCAGGTAGACCTGTACGAGATCTTTTTTGTTCTTGAATATTTCGTCGCTGAAATGAATTCCCCCGCCTGCCACACGCGCCAGCGCCCCACGTCTGAGGTCGAACCGGAAGGGATTGTTCGGATCCGATATGTGCAGAAGCCGCTGGATGGATTCTTCTCCCAGCAGGTCCACGGCCGAGGAGGTTATCTTGTCTTTTGCCGAGTACTTCCCGGTCACGGTTCCCATGCTTTCGCTAAGGGGCACTGGAACGACCTCGAAGAAGTTCAAAAGCTTTTCCCGGTCGCCCTGGCAGTAGTTCCTTATGTCGTTGAGAATATAGTCGCTGCAAGCGCCAAGAGGCCTGAAGCTCTTGTAGAGCCGGTCTATCTGCTGGTCCGGGAAATCTCCCAGAGCTGCGAGAAATTCTTTGCTCTCATCCCGGGATTCGAACAGGTTCATGGCCAGGATCACCGGGTCCTCGAAGGTCTGCGACTGGATGGTCTCTATCTTGCCGTAACCCCCGAGTTTGTCCAGGTGCATGAAATTGAATGTATATTTTCGGTTTTCCGGACTGGCCAGAAACTGCCTGTAGAGCGCGCACAGGTTGTCGACAAAGAAGGTTTTACCGTTCCCCGGCTCCCCCACCAACACGAAGGCCATCTCCCGCGACGATCCCCCTTCGGCCGCATCCTTGATAAAGGATACAAAGCTGTTCACTTCGTCGTACATCCCGACGACATGTTTTGCGCTTATCCTGAAGATCCTGAAATCAAACGTGGTCCTGCCGTTGACCAGCACCTTCTCGATGGCCGCCGATTCGTCGAGGATCATCCTGGCCACGCCCTGATACGCGTTCTCGAAACGCCTTTTCCCATCCCTGATCTGTTGGAGATGGTACCCTACGGATTTTGAATCGTTTGTTTTCATTTTTTTCGCTCCAAGCCGGGTGGTGAAGACCGTTGTCGATATATGGAGAACCAGCCTTTTGGGAGACATAGTGCAAGCAATATACCACGGTGGCAAAGCAATCCTAAAAAACAGTTCCTGACAAAAAAGTACTCTCCAAATCGGCGTCCCATCGACGTGTAGGAGGTTCTGCAACCGGCGCCTAAGCAAAAGTTCGCAGACCAAAACGTCACCGGATTCATAGTGCGCACCACCAAATGACAAGACCATGACACCCGGGCCACAGGATACCAGCGCACGAAATCAGCGGCCGGCACGCCAGGATGTCCTATTCAGATGGTGTGGGGGCATAGCTCCCACGCTTTAAGAAAGCTTATCCATTGACCACACAGAAAAAACCTGACCGGACATTGCTGCCTGAATGGGATTTCGACTTGCATTTTGATTGGGATATCGTATGGTCTATGGACCCTGGGCGTTAGGGTTTCGGGAAGGAATTGAGGGATATAAATCTTTTCGCTGTAAGGAGAGGGAAATGGATACCGTATTGCGAGGCAACGATGTTGAGGCCTTGTGCGGGATCATTATCGAGACATTAAAAAAACTCAGGCATAGCCCTGAGCCGGTTACTCCCAGCCTACTCCACCGGGCCCTGTCTGAGAGACTGGATTACATCGAATTGCTGACGCTTAGGGGATTAGCCAACTCCTCTTTCGAAAGTTCCTACCAATCTGACGAGAAGTTTCCAGGAAAGCAGCCCGGCCACAGAGGAAGCGACTCATTGAGCGGTTATATCAAGACACTCCAGGATTTCCGCCTGAATCTTCTTAGCGAATTCGAAGATAGAATCCCCAGAGAATTTCTTACAATGGCTTCTGAAATCCGTGAACTCCTTAGCAAGAGCAATGAAGTTGAACAAATTTTAGGCCAAAACGACGATATTTTAAGAATTATAAGGGCTGCAACCCGCAGGGCCAAGGGAGAACTGGAACAATTCACCTCTCTCATGAAAGAAATAGGTAAGGATTTGGTCGAAATGGAAACAGGTCTCGTCTCTTCCTTCTCCTTCACTCGCGAAACTTTCGAGAACAACAAAGCGTTCAACAATACACTGGCGGATAATTTGGCGGATACCACAGAGACCATCCACATAAGCACAAACCTGATTGAGTTGAAGGGTTTTGTTGCTTCCAAACTTTTGACGATCAAGGAAGCACTGGAAAAGAAGCGCCAATATGACGACCTTCAATTAAAAAAGGCAACAGTGGCGGTCAAGAAACTTAGGCAGAACATCACGGGCATGAAACAAGAAATCGTTCGGGTTCACAAACGGGCAAGAGTTCTGGAAAAAGAGACTCTCCTTGACCCTTTGACCGGAGTCCATAACCGCCGGGCCTATGAACAGCGCATACAGGAAGAGTTTGCACGTTTTGAACGTCTTGAAGGGATTTTTTCCATCCTGATGATCGATATAGACAATTTCAAGTCAGTCAACGATCGCTATGGGCACTGGGCAGGAGATAGATGTCTGGAAGAACTCACCAAACTGATCAATCGGATTCTGCGGGGAACGGACTTTCTGGCTCGTTATGGAGGAGAAGAATTCATCACAATTCTTCCAGGAACGGACGAGCAAGGGATCCGTATTGTTGCTGAAAGACTGCGCGAACTTGTAAAGCGGGCTCGTTTTCTTTACCAGGCCGAAGAAATTCCTTTGACTGTCAGTATCGGCGGTACCACTGTAAAGCCTTCTGACCAGAACACTGAAACAATTTTCAAACGAGTGGACAGTGCGCTCTATGAAGCCAAAAGAACCGGACGCAACCGCTGTGTGATCTTTTGAAATCTGATCGGTAGAACTCCACCGTCATATTACCGTATCGGTAAATGGAAAATACACTCCCGACCTGATTTTCAAAAGGTAGAAATCTGATATTTTGAAATGATAAGGATACCCCTCCTTCTTGAGTTTTGGTTTGCTGGACGATTTTGTTATTCTCCCCGGAAGCCAGGAGCCCCTCCTGGCTTTCTCCTTTTTTGGCTTCTGTTTACTGCGTCACTTTAATCCAATCCTTCCGGTGCTCATCTGATCTCATTTTACAATGAACGCCACCCGCGGGGTTTCGGCAGGCTCACTTTGGCCGCCACGCCACACCCTGGCCTGCGCGATGTATTCGCCTCGGGAAAGTGGCCATAAGAACCGATGCTCATCTTTTCCGGTCTCCCCTGCCAGTTCTCCGTTCAGAATCCACTGAACTCTCTCCGGCTTTATATTTTTAGAGATTCTAAACGCAAACGCCTGAAGTTCAGCGGGAATACGCGGGTCCATAGCGATCTGAAGACCCTGGGTAGGCTGAAGCAAATGAACGCCGGATACTGAATGCCGGATGCTCGATTCCGGTTGAGCGCAGACAGATTCTACCCCCACATCGCTGCAACCAGCCCGGATCGAATGAAGCGGACATACTTCAACCGGGACTTTGCCCGGCTCGAATTTTTCGTCCATACGCGGACAGTCAGGGCCTGCAAGCATTCCGCTCACTGCGCATATGCTCACTGACTGCAGGCCGGCCCACGCTGGGAAAGGGCCTGTTTCCCCGTCACGGTTCAGTTCCGCGAAGATCGCCCGAAGAACGAGCGCCGGGCCGATGGCTCCGGTGACTCCCCTGGTTGGCCGGTGGTCGAGATTTCCCATCCACACGCCGGCAGTGTACCGTTGGGTAAAACCCACTGCCCAGCAATCCCGATGGTCCGAGGAAGTCCCTGTTTTTGCGGCTGTTTGGACCGGAAAGCGCAGGAGGTGTCCTTCTCCGAATTCAAGGCGTCTCGCCTGAGGGTCCGATAGTATATCGGCAATTATTGCCGCCGTACTCGGACCGATCACTGGACGTATTTCGTCGGAGGGCAGTTGGCGCTCGCACAAAGTGCGCAGCGGCCGGAAGGCGCCGTGGCGCGCCAGGGCCGAGTAAGCCTGCACAAGCTCGAAGAGACTCACTTCGCCATCCCCCAGAGCAAGGCCATGTCCGTAGAAATCAGACGATTTATTTAGACCCGATATCCCGAGCAGGCGCAGCCACTGGAGAAACCGTTCAGTCCCCGTGAATTGGATCGTTCTTACGGCCGGAGTATTCAGGGAATTTCCAAGCGCAACACGCAGCCGAAGCAAACCGTAATAAGTCCTGCTGTAATTGTGGAAACTGTGCAAACCCGAACCGGCAGCTTCAGACAGAGGAGAATCTTCAATCAAGGTTGCGGCGGTCCATCCCATTTCCATCGCAAGGGCGTAGAGGAACGGTTTCAAGGTGGAACCCGGCTGCCTCCTCACCGTCACTGCATCCACCCACCCTTGCGATTCTCCGGCTGAAACGCTTTCGCTCACCCATACAAGCACCTCACCGGTCCTATTGTCAACGACCAGAGCCGCCCCATCGCCCACGTCGCTTGATCGCAGCGCATCGAGACGGTTCCACAGGATTTGCCTGACTTTTTGCTGCATGCGCCCATCGAGGCTGGTCGTTACGCTGCCGCTGGAGTTCAATACATCAGCGCTGGTGGTATCGAAGACATAGTGAACGAATTGAGGCGCTTCGATTACTCTCCCGGAATGAGCGAATTCAAAGCCATCCGAGAGAGCGGTACGATATTCCGCTTTACTTAGCAGATCCTTGTCGAGCATGTGAGTTGCGAGCTTTGAAAGCCGCCTTTCAAGCGACCTGTGCCTTTGTCGTGGATCGAGACCGGAAGGCGCCCGCACGAGAACAGCCAGCGCAAGGCTTTCCTTTGCATTCAGAGTTGCGGGATCACGGTCGAAATAGAATCGGGCCGCTTCAACGACTCCCCGCCTCTGATGTCCGTACGGGACCTGGTTCATGTAAAATTCCAGAATCTCGCTTTTTGAAAAACGCTTCTCGAGAAGCGCAGCCTCGATCCCTTCGAGCCATCTGGACCACACGGTCCGTGGCCTCGGGTGAAGCATGCGGACGACCTGTTCCGTGATAGTGCTTGCTCCCCGCACCCCTTTCATAGCCCGCAGGTTTTGGGCCAGGGCATGCACACGGGCCGGCCAGTCCACCCCGCCATGGCTCATAAAACGCCGGTCTTCCGACTCGATAAACGCATTTCTCAGAAGCGCCGGGATTTCGTGCAGAGGGACAGTTTGAACGCTCCACCTGTTCTGATAGCTGATCGACAGCGGATTACCGATTCGGTCGAGAAGTTGGGCCTTCTTTATCCCGGAGTCGCCGAACAAAAGAGTAGCGGGCATCGGCTTGAGGTCCCGGACTGTTTGCAAAGCAAACAGCACCGAAAGGCAGCCGATTTCACAAAGGATAAGAGTCGCTAACTTCTTGACTTTCAGATCGGGGTCTCCAGTAAGGAGTTTTCAGGTTCTCACGTTTCAGCCGGATGTCAGCAGGCCCACTATGATAGAAATCGCCATAAATTTCAAGAATGGGATAGCAAGGGTTCACCGCAGAAGCGCAGAGACGCAGAGGGAGAAAAGCCTTGTGAGACAGGATTTACAGCATCAATAGAAATGGCTATTTCTAAGCCCTGAAAATCCCGCCGATCTTGCTGAATTTCGGTTCTCTCCGCGTCTGGCGAACCCCTATCTCTAAGCTCCGGTCCACCTGTTCCCCCGGCCTGGAGCCGGCAGTGTGAGATCAAGCGGCCTGTCGAGCTTCCTGTGCGAAGCCACTTGCTCACGTATTTTCCAGTTGTTAGGGTTTTTATATGAGTTGCAATCTTTTCGACTGAAAAAGGCCCTCGAATTCCCTCGGCGTATTCGAGAGAAGGGATGCAATGAAAAATGTTTACGCTTCTGCGATCACCGGTCCATGCATCGCTTTTCGCGGACTTTGTCAAAGCGCAGCTTCCAGCGGATGTGAGCACATTTGGAGGAAACCATAAATGGCAGGTACTCGAACAGAGACTGACAGCCTCGGCGAAGTTTATGTTCCCGCCGACAAGCTATGGGGTGCGCAAACACAGCGCTCGCTTGAACATTTTAGTATCGGCAAAGATTTGATTCCCCGCGAAATGATCACCGCCTACGCGATCTTGAAGAAAGCCGCCGCTTTCGCCAACCACGAGGGCAAGCGGCTCGCCGATCAGCCATACAAGCTGATCGTTCAGGTCTGTGACGAGATCCTTGCGGGCCAGCATCATGACATGTTTCCGCTGCACGTGTGGATGACGGGCAGCGGCACTCAGTTCAACATGAACGTAAACGAAGTGATTTCCAATCGCTGCTGCCAGCTTGCCGGCACGCCGCTTGGGAGCAAGACGCCGGTTCACCCGAACGATCACGTCAATATGGCGCAGTCGTCCAACGACTCGTTTCCCTCAGCCATGTGCATCGCAGCGGCGGTCAACGTGAACCAGCGGTTGATCCAGGCAGTGCAGGCGCTGCATGATGCGATAGCGGCGAAGGCCGGGGAGTGGAAAGATATAATCAAGATCGGCCGGACTCACATGCAGGATGCAACGCCGCTGACGCTCGGCCAGGAATGGTCCGGCTATACAGGGATGCTTGCAGACGATATCGAGCGGATCGACGCCTCGCTGGATGGGGTTTACCGACTGGCGCTGGGCGGTACGGCTGTGGGCACCGGCATTAACTCGGCGCCCGGTTTCGCCGAGGCGGCTGTGGCTGAGATTGCCAGGCTCACTGGTTTACCATTTGTCAGCGCTCCGAACAAGTTCACGGTGCAGGGTGCACACGACGCCCTGGTGCAGTTGTCCAGCACACTACGCACCCTGGCGGTATCACTCTACAAAATCGCCAACGACATCCGGCTGATGTCCTGCGGCCCGCGGGCCGGGTTCGCCGAACTGCTGATCCCGGAGAATGAGCCGGGCTCTTCGATCATGCCGGGTAAGGTGAACCCCACCCAGGCCGAGGCCCTCACGATGATCGCCGTGCAGGTGATGGCAAACGACGTGGCCGTGGGATTCGGTGGCGCCGGCGGTTATCTCGAGATGAATGTGTACAAGCCGCTGATGATCTTCAACATCACCCATTCCATCACCATCATGACCGACGGGTGCGAAAACTTCCGGAAGTTTTTGGTCGAGGGCACCAGGCCGAATCGCAAGAAGATAGACGAGTACGTAGAACGCTCGCTAATGCTGGTGACGGCGCTCGCGCCCGTCATCGGCTATGACAAGGCCTCAAAGATCGCACACTACGCGATGGATAACGACCTCACGCTAAAGGCTGCGGCGCTGAAGCTGGGCTTCGTGACGGAAGACGAGTTCGACCGCGTCGTCGACCCGGCCAAAATGGTCAAGCCATACGTTGCCAATAATTAAGAAAGGAGAAAGGCATGCTCAACACTAAAGCAGCACAGACAAAATCAATGCCGGATTTCGGTAACGGCATGAGCAAACG